>NZ_BLLB01000002.1 GCF_010723735.1 Mycolicibacterium hippocampi
TGCTGCGCGCCACCGTCGAGACGTTCCGGCTCGTCCCCGTCGTGGTCACGTTCGCCATCGGGGTGGCCGTTCTGCTGTCCGTCCAAGCCGTGGTGCTGACCGCCGGCTGGATCTGGGCCGCGCTGGCCACCGGGGTTATCCTGCTGGCCGCCGGGGCGGTGGCCGGCGGCATCGCGGTGGCTGCCAAATGGATTGTGGTGGGCCGGATCACCGCCATCGAACATCCGCTGTGGTCGTCGTTCGTGTGGCGCAACGAGGTGTCGGACACATTCGTCGAGACCGTGGCGGCGCCGTGGTTCGCCCGTGGGGCAGCGGGTACACCGGTGATGAATCTGTGGCTGCGGGCGCTGGGCGCGAAGATCGGACGGTGGTGTGAGAGCTACTGGCTCCCAGGCCGACCTGGTGACGCTCGAGGACGGCTGCACTGTCAACCGTGGGTGCGTGGTGCAGACCCATCTGTTCCACGATCGCATCATGCGGATGGACACCGTCGTGCTCGAGCAGGGCGCGACGCTGGGACCACTGCGTGGCGTTGCCCGCGGCGCGCATCGGGTCAGGAGCCACGGTCGGACCGGCATCGCTGGTGATGCGCGGCGACGTGGTTCCACCGTCGACTCGATGGCAGGGCAACCCGATCGCCTCGTGGAACCCGCCACGCAAGAAGCGTGACTCGTCGAGTCCCAAGCCCAAGAAGCCGGCGGCCGTGAGCGCAAACGAAGTGGCCAAGAAGAACGGGTCACCGGTCATCGACCCGTACCTTCCCGGCTCCGGCAACTTCGGCTACCGGGTGTCGCGCTACGAACTCGAACTCGAATACAAGGTGGCGATCAACCGGCTCGCGGGGGCGGCCACCATCACCGCCGTCACACTGGCCGAACTCGCCACGTTCACCCTGGACCTGTCGGATGCGCTCGCGGTGTCCAAGGTGACGGTGAACGGCAGGCGGCCCTCGCAGTTCCGCACCCAGGCAGGCAAATTGCACGTCACCCTGGCGGAGCGGCTACCCGCCGGCGCGGCGATGGTGGTCGTCGGTGCGTTACGGCGGCACCCCGCGTCCGATCCGGTCCCATTGGGGCGAAGTCGGTTTCGAGGAACTGACCGAAGGCGTGCTGGTCGCGGGCCAGCCCAACGGTGCCGTCGTGGTTCCCGTGTGACGACCACCCCAGCGCCAAGGCCAGCTTCCGGGTCCAGATCAGCACGGAGAGCCCGTATTTCGCGCTCTCCAACGGCTGCTGTCCCGGCGCGCCCGTGCCGGCATGACCACCTGGGTCTACGAGCAGGCCGAGCCCACCTCGACCTATCTGGTCACGCTGCAGATCGGCGTCTACAGCAGGCAGCGGATGTCGAAGAACGGCGTCGAGATCTTCTCGGTCCTGCCCGACCGGCTACGCACGAACTTCGAAACCGACTTCGGCCGTCAGTCGCAGATGATGAAGCTGTTCGTGAAGCTGTTCGGTCCCTATCCTCTGGCCGGCGGATACACCGTGGTGGTGACCGACGACGACCTCGAGATCCCCCTCGAGGCGCAGGGAATCTCCATCTTCGGCGCCAACCACTGTGACGGGCAGCGGAATTCGGAACGGCTGATCGCACACGAGCTGGCGCACCAGTGGTTCGGCAACTCCGTCACCGTCCAGCGCTGGCGCCACATCTGGCTGCACGAAGGTTTCGCCTGCTACGCGGAGTGGCTGTGGTCCGAGCACTGCGGAGAGCGCACCGCAGACGAGCACGCCCGCCACCCACCAGAAACTGCTCAACTCGGCGCAGGACCTGGTCCTCGCCGACCCCGGCCCGCGCGACATGTTCGACGACCGGGTGTACAAGCGCAGGCGCTCACGCTGCACGCCCTGCGCAGCCAGATCGACACAACTTCTTTGCGCTGCTCAAGGATTGGACGGACCGCTACCGGCACAGCAGCGCGGTGACCGACGATTTCACCGACCTGGCGGCCCACCACAGCGAGGATTCGCTGCGGGAGCTGTGGGCCGCGTGGCTCTACACCGAAGGTGCCATCGCTGGACGTGTGGGTGTGACAGACGCGGCGGCGGCGCCCTCAGGCGCGGTGACCCGCAGCAGCGTGGTCCGCGTCGGCGCGGCGACAGCGCTGACCGCGCGCGTTGCGGGTACGCGGTGCTCTACCTGGCCGCGCGGGATCTCGAGCCCGCAGGCTTCTCCGTCTTCGGGGTGTTCTGGGGGGCGTTCGGTCTGGTCAGCGGGGCGGCCTTCGGCCTGCTTCAGGAGACCACCCGGGAGATCCGGTCCGCCGCCGCCGATCCACCGGCCGCGCGCACCCACCCGTTGCGGGTCGGGGCGGGTGTCGGGGTGACCGCCGCGCTGTTGATCGCCGCGACCTCGCCGCTGTGGTCACAGCACGTCTTCGTCGAGGACAGGGCGCTCAGCGTCGCGCTGCTGTGCGGCGGGCTGGCCGGGTTCTGTCTGCACACCACGCTGCTCGGCGCGCTCGCCGGGGTGAACCGGTGGTCGCAGTACGGCGCGCTGATGGTCACCGACGCCGTGCTGCGGGTCGCGGTGGCGGTGGCCACCTTCGCGGTGGGCTGGGGCTCGGCGGCTATCTGTGGGCGACGGTCGCCGGCGCGATCGCGTGGCTGTTGCTGCTTGTCACCTCGCCGACGACCAGGGCGGCCGCCCGGCTCACTGCGGTCGACACCGCCACTTTCCTGCGCGGCACCGGGCACTCGATCGCCGCGGCCGGTGCCAGCGCGGTCCTGGTGATGGGTTTTCCGGTGCTGTTGAAGGCCACCTCGGGTGACGATCTCGGTGCCACGGGCGGCGTGGTCCTCGCGGTGACGTTGACGCGGGCCCCTGCTGGTGCCGCTGACCGCGATGCAGGGCAACCTGATCGCGCACTTCGTCGACCAGCGCACCCACCGGCTCAAAGCGCTGGTGGCGCCCGCGGCGCTGGTCGGTGCGGTGGGCGCGGCGGGGATCGCCCTCGCGGCGGCGTTCGGGCCGTGGCTGCTGCGGGAGGGCTTCGGTGACGAGTACCTCGCCGACGGTGCGCTGCTGGCCTGGTTCACGGCCGCGGCCGTAGCGATCGCACTGTTGACACTGACCGGCGCGGCGACGGTGGCCGCCGCGCTGCACCGGGCATACGCGGTCGGCTGGCTGAGTGCCACGGTGGCCTCCACGCTGCTGTTGCTGCTGCCGTTGGAACTCGAACTGCGCACCGTCATCGCGCTGCTGTGCGGGCCGCTGCTGGGGATGGCGGTGCACCTGGCCTCGCCCGCCTGCACACCGCCGGGTAGCCGACGAATACGCTGCCCGCAGGACGGCGACCGAGAGCAGAGGAGACGACATGGGCTGGCTGGTGACCGGCGGCGCTGGGTACATCGGTTCCCACGTGGTCCGCGCCCTGCTCGAGGCAGTCCTCCCGGTGGTGGTGATCGACGACCTGTCCACCGGATTCGAGCAGTTCGTCCCGAGTCGGCCACCTTCGTCCGCGGCACCCTGCTCGACCGGGACCTGATCCAGGACACCCTGCAGCGCTTCGCGGTCCGCGGTGTCATCCACATCGCGGGCTACAAGTACGCGGGCGAGTCGGTCAAGCGTCCACTACACACCTACGAGCAGAACGTGACGACCACGGTCAACCTGCTGCAGGCGATGGAAGCCGCAGGGGTGGACCGGATCGTGTTCTCGTCGAGCGCCGCGACCTTCGGCACGCCCGATGTCGAGATCGTCGACGAGACCACCCCGACAACCCCCGAATCGCCCTACGGGGAAACAAAGCTGATCGGTGAGTGGCTGCTGCGCGACGCCTCGCCACCGGGCTGCGGCACACCAGCCTGCGGTACTTCAACGTCGTCGGATCGGGTTCGCAGCAGCTGTTCGACGCCAGCCCGCACAACCTGTTCCCGAAAGTGTTCGACATGCTCTACCGCGGGGCGACACCGAGCATCAACGGCGACGACTATCCGACCCCGACGGCACCTGCGTGCGCGACTACATCCACGTCTGCGACCTGGCCGCGGCTCATGTGGCGGCGGCCCGACGACTCGACGACGGGCTGACGGTCGAGCCGGTGTACAACCTGGCAGCGGCGCGGGCACGTCGGTGAGAGATCATGACCGCGGTGCGGACCGTCACCGGCGTCGACTTCGAACCGCAGATCCTGCCCCGTCGGCCGGGTGACCCGGCCCGGATCGTGGCGGCCGGTGATCTCGCCGCGCGGGACCTCGGTTGGCAGATGCGGCATTCGCTCGAGCAGATGGTCGCCTCGGCGTGGAAGGCCCGCCAGAGCGCCGGAGACGCCTACCCGCGCTCGTGAGGTCCTGGTCGCCCGCTCCGCGCTCGCGCTGATCGCACTGCACCTGGTCGTTCGGGCCGTGCTGGCGTTCGGCGGGTACTTCTACTGGGACGACCTGATCCTGGTCGGACGCGCAGGCACCCAGAGCCTGCTGTCTCCGGAGTATCTCTTCGACGACCACGACGGCCACGTCATGCCGGGGCCTTCCTGGTCGCCGGTGCCATCACCCGGCTGTCCCCCTGGACTGGTGGGTCCCGCGATCAGCCTGCTGATCCTGGCGGCGCTCGCGTCGTTGGCGCTGCTGGGCATTGCACGTGATCCTGGGCTGGCGCCCGGTGTTGTTGGCGCCCTTGATGTTCGCGTTGTTCACGCCGCTGGCCGTGCCCGGCTTCGCGTGGTGGGCGGCGGCGTTGAACTCGCTGCCGATGCTGGCCGCGCTGGCCTGGGTGTGCGCGGACGCGATCCTGCTGGTGCGCACCGGTGGCCGGCGCTATGCGCTCACCGGCGCGCTGGCGTACTTCGGCGGGCTGCTGTTCTTCGAGAAGTCGGCGATCATCCCGTTCGTCGCGTTCACCGTGGCCGCGCTCTGCTACGTCACCGGCACCGGCACCGTGCGGGAGGTCTGGCACCGGGGTGCGGCTGTGGACGGTGTGTCTGGCGCTGACGGCCGCCTGGGTCGGGGTCTATCTGCTGGTGGTCGACCAGCAACGCTGGAGTTTCGATCTGGCGATGACGTGGGATCTGTTGTGGCGCTCGGTCACCCACGGCATCGTGCCGGGTCTGGTCGGTGGGCCGTGGGACTGGCAGCGGTGGGCGCCGGCGTCGCCGTGGGCCACCCCGGCGACGACGGTGATGATCCTGGGCTGGGCGGTGCTGGCCGGTGTGGTCGCGGTGACGATGGTCCGGAAGCAGCGGCTCGGACCGGTGTGGCTGGCGGCCCTCGGGTACGCGGTGGCCTGCCAGGTGCCGATCTATCTGATGAGGTCGTCGCGTTTCACCGCGCTGGAGTTGGCCCAGACGTTGCGTTACCTGCCCGACCTCGTCGTCGTGCTTGCGCTGCTGGCCGCCGTCGGGCTGTGCGCACCCAACCGGCCCCGCTCGGGATGGCTTGATGCCTCGGCTGTCAGATCAGCCGCGGCGGTCGTGCTCGCGGTGGCCTTCGCGGCCAGCTCGCTGTACTCGACGGCGACGTTTCTGACCAGTTGGCGCAACAACCCCGCACAGTCTTATCTGCAGAACGCCCGGACCGCGCTGGCGCAGGCGCACGCGTCCTCGGACGCGCCGATGCTCGACCAGGAGGTCGACCCGCTGGTGCTGCAACGGGTGGCGTGGCCGGAGAACTTGGCCAGCCACATGTTCGCACTCCTCGACGACCGGCCCGAATTCTCGCCTGCCACAACCGAGTTACGCATGCTCGATGCCGAAGGCCGCCTCGTCGAGGCGAACGTGAGTTGGGTGCGCTCCATTCGACCCGGCCCGGCGCCGCAGTGCGGGTATCTGGTGCAACCCGACTTCCCGGCGCAGCTGCCGCTGGACGGGCCGCTGCTGCCGGCCGACTGGACCGTCGAGATCAACTATCTGGCCAACAGCAACGGATCGATGATGCTGTCGCTGTCGCAGGGCGACGAGGTCAAGGTGCCGGTCCGCCCCGGCCTCAACCGGGTGTGCGATGCCCGGCGCCGGTGATGCCATCACCGTGCGGGCGGTCACCGCGGCGCTGTCGGTGTGTGTGGCCTCGGGGCCGGTCGGCTTTGTGACACCCCGATAGCGATGCGACGCTGTCCCGATGACCGATATGCGTGCGACGGGTTACCACGTTTTCCGTGAGTTGTTGCCGGGCGTCCTGCCCGACGGTGCCGACAGCATCGGAGACGGCGGGTTCGGCGACGAGTTGCTCGAGATCGGCGTCGAGAGCGTGTTCGGCCGGCTGTGGGGCCGTGACGGCCTGAGCCGCCGCGACCGCAGCCTGGTGACACTGGGGATCCTGATCGCGTTGCGCGCCACCGATGAACTGCAGTTCCACGTCCAGATCGCCCGCAACAACGGGCTGACCGAAGACGAGATCGCCGAAGTGATCTACCACTCCAGCGGTTACGCCGGGTTCCCGGCAGCCAACTCCGCGTGCAAGGTGGCCCGGAAGTGCTGCAGGGGAATGAGCTCCCTGCGCCTGTGGAGCCGCCTGGGGGAATCGAACCCCCGACCTTCTCATTACGAGTGAGACGCTCTACCGACTGAGCTAAGGCGGCGTGCCGTCGGGCGGCCTGAGTCTACGGCAGGGTCCGCCGGCCTCCCAAGTCAGCCGCGCAGCGCCTGCCCGACGGTGCCGACCATGGCGTCGACCGCGAACTTCGGTTTGACGTTCACCGCCAGCGCCTCGCGGCATTCCAGCACCGCCTCGATGCAGCGCAGCAGCTTGTCCGGGGGCGCGTGGGCGGCCATCGCGGCGACCTTCTCGGCCATGTCGGGATGGTAGGGCGCCACCGTCGCCACCCCCGACGACACCAGCAGGGCGTCGCGGAAGTACGTGGCGAGGTCGATCAGCGCCCGGTCGAGCGCATCGCGCGATGCGCGGGTCTGACGTGACTTCTGGCGCCGCTCGAGGTCCTTGATCGCGCCGGTGGCGCCGCGCATGGTCCCGGCCGTGCCCTTTCCGGTGCCTCCGGCGCCCAGCGCCGTGCGCAGCTCTTCCGCCTCGGACTCGTTGCGGTCCCCGGTCAGCGCCTTGGCCTCGGCCTCCGCGGTGGCCACCAGCTCCTCGGCGGCCGCGTACGCCCGTGACGGGGTGGCCGCGTCCCGGGCCAGGCTCAGCGCCCGCAGCCGGCGCTCCCTGGCCGTCGGTGGCCAGCCGGCGGGCCCCGACATGGCCGCCGCTGACCGATGCGGCCCACGCGGCGTCTGCCTCCGGTAGCCCGTCGGACTCCACCAGCACCCGGGCGATCGCATCCACCGGCGGGTGACCAAGGCGATGTGCCGGCACCGCGACCGCAGCGTGATCGCGATGTCCTCGGGGTCCACCGACGGCGCGCACAACAGGAACACCGTCGACGGCGGCGGCTCCTCCACGACCTTCAGCAGTGCGTTGGCCGCGCCCTCGGTGAGCCGGTCGGCGTCTTCGACCACCACGATCTGCCAGCGGCCGGTGCCCGGGCGCCGCGAGGCGATCTGCACGATGTTGCGCATCGCGTCGACACCGATGGACAGCCCTTCCGGGATGATCCGGCGCACGTCGGCGTGGGTGCCCGCCATCGTGGTCGTGCACGCCCGGCACTCCGCCGCCCCCGGGCCACCGGAGGTGCACTGCAGCGCGGCGGCGAAACACAGCGCCGCCACCGAGCGGCCCGAGCCGGGTGGACCGGTGATCAGCCACGCGTGGGTCATCGAGCCGGCTGCGGCGTCCGTCTCGTCACCGGGGGCATCAGCGGGGCGTCATCGGGGCACTGTGAGCCGAATCACCGCGTGCGGCGCGCCGCCGCGATCAGCTCCGACTCCACTGCGTCTTGGCCCACAAGACGCGAAAACACCTGTCATCGCCGATAACAGTAATGCTGCGAACCGACACGTCCGTCCCAGACGCCCCGTCACGGTCAGCTGCGCCCGATACGGTAAGCGGGTGGCCGCCGAACCGATCGAGATCGGACGAATCAGCGCATTCGTCCGTTGGGTCGCGCGTACCCCGTGGCCGGTGTTCACGCTGGGCATGCTGCAGGCCGACATCATCGGCGCCCTGCTGGTCCTCGGGTTCCTGCGGTTCGGTCTGCCGCCCGAGGACCGCATCCAACTGCAGGATCTGCCCGCCTACAACCTGGCGATCTTCCTCGGCTACCTGTTCGTCTCGTTCACCGTCGCGTCGTACCTGACGCTGCGGATGCTCATCCCCGTGATGCGCTGGCAGCGGCGCGACATGCTGCTCGGTGACCGCGACCCGGCTGACACCGCGGTGGCCCGGATCCGGGCGCTGAAGATGCCGTTCTACCGCTCGCTGATCAGCGCCACCAACTGGCTGCTGGGCTCGGTGGTGTTCATCGTCGCCAGCTGGCCGGTGGCCAGCAAATCCGCGCCTGTGGTGGCCGTCGCCACCGGCCTGGGCGCCACGGCGACCGCGATCATCGGGTACCTGCAGTCCGAACGTGTCCTGCGGCCGGTGGCGGTCGCAGCGCTGCGCGGTGGGGTTCCAGAGAGTTTCCACGCCCCGGGCGTCATCCTGCGCCAGGTGCTGACCTGGGTGCTGTCCACCGGGGTGCCCGTGCTGGCGATCGTCCTCGCGCTGGTGGCCAGCAAGTTCGCCATCCTCACCGCCCCGCCGAACGCCTGACCACGACGATCCTTCTGCTGGCGATCGCGGCGCTGGTGATCGGGCTGTCGAGCACCGTGCTGGTGGCGATGTCGATCGCCGACCCGCTGCGTCAGCTGCGCTGGGCGCTGGGTGAGGTACAACGCGGCAACTACAACGCCCACATGCAGATCTACGACGCCAGCGAGCTCGGGCTGCTGCAGGCCGGGTTCAATGACATGGTGCGTGACCTGGCCGAACGGCAACGGCTGCGGGATCTGTTCGGCCGGTACGTCGGCGAGGACGTCGCGCGCCGCGCGCTGGAACGGGGCACCGAACTCGGCGGCCAGGAACGCGACGTGGCCGTGCTCTTCGTCGACCTGGTCGGGTCCACCCAGCTGGCGGCCACCCGCCCGGCCGCCGACGTCGTCAGCCTGCTCAACGACTTCTTCCGGGTGGTCGTCGACACCGTCAACCGCCACGGTGGTTTCGTCAACAAGTTCCAGGGCGACGCGGCGCTGGCCATCTTCGGCGCCCCGATCGAGCATCCCGACGCCTCAGGCGCGGCGCTGGCCGCCTCCCGCGAGCTGCACGACGAGCTCATCGACGTCCTCGGCGAAACGGACTTCGGCATCGGGGTGTCGGCGGGGCGGGCGATCGCCGGCCACATCGGCGCCCAGGCCCGGTTCGAGTACACCGTCATCGGCGACCCGGTCAACGAAGCCGCGAGGCTGACCGAGCTGGCGAAACACGAGAAGGGCCACGTGCTGGCATCGGCGATCGCGGTCAGCGACGCTCTGGACTCCGAGGCGCTGTGCTGGGACGTCGGCGAGATCGTCGAGTTGCGCGGCCGCACCGCGCCGACCCAACTCGCCCGGCCGGCACACCTGGTGTCGGTCGACGGCGCCAGCGCCTCCCGCTAGTACTACGAGTCCGGCTAGCTCTTCTTCGCGGCTTTTTTGGCCGCTTTTTTGGCGGGCGCTTTCTTGGCCGCCCTTGGGGTCTTCTTCGCGGCCTTCTTCACCGGGCCGCGGGCCCGGCGGTCGGCGAGCAGCTCCGAGGCCCGTTCGTCGGTGATCGACAGCACGTCGTCACCCTTGCGCAGGCTCGCGTTGGTCTCCCCGTCGGTCACATACGGGCCGAACCGGCCGTCCTTGATCACCATCGGGTTGCCGCTGGCCGAGTCGTTGCCCAGCTCACGCAGCGGCGGAGCGGCCACGCCCTGCCTGCCGCGCCGCTTGGGCTCGGAATAGATCTTGAGCGCCTCGTCGAGGGTGATGGTGAACATCTGCTCTTCGGTCGCCAGCGAACGAGAGTCGGTGCCGCGCTTGAGGTATGGCCCATATCGGCCGTTCTGCGCGGTGATCTCCTCGTTGGTGGCCGGGTCGACACCGACCACCCGCGGCAACGACAGCAGTTTCAGCGCGTCCTCGAGGGTCACTGTTTCCAGATCCATC
Source organism: Mycolicibacterium hippocampi (assembly GCF_010723735.1). Lineage (GTDB taxonomy): Bacteria > Actinomycetota > Actinomycetes > Mycobacteriales > Mycobacteriaceae > Mycobacterium > Mycobacterium hippocampi. Next base: position 9,995 of record NZ_BLLB01000002.1, read on the forward strand.
GTGCGCAGCAGCGAGCCGGTACGCGGCTTCGGTCCGGTCGGCTTCTTGCCCTTCTTCGCCGGGGTTCCGGCGGAGCCGTCGTCGTCCTCCGGCGGTTCGGGCAATACCTCGGTGACGTACGGGCCGTAGCGCCCGTCCTTGGCGACGATCTCGTGACCGGTCTCCGGATCGACGCCCAGCGATCGGCCCTCTTGCGGTGTGGCGAAAGCCTTTCGGCCAGCTCCAGGGTCAGCTCGTCGGGCGTCAGCTCGTCCTGAGGTTGGCCCGCTGCGGCTTGAGCTCGCCGGGGTTGTCCGGATCGGCGATCATCCGCTCGAGATACGGCCCGTTGCGCCCGACTCGGACGTTGACCGCGCGTCCTCGGCGTCGTCGAAGAGCTTGATGGAGTTGACCAGCCGGGCGTCGATCTCTTCGAGATTGCCACCGACGAGCTTCTTGAGACCACCCGCGCGGGCGATCGAGCCCTCGACGCCGTGGTCACCACCGAAGTAGAAGTTGTTGAGCCAGTTGGACCTTCGCTCGTTTCCGGATGCGATCTCGTCGAGCTCATCTTCCATCGCGGCGGTGAAGTCGTAGTCCACCAGGCGAGCGAAGTGCTGCTCGAGCAGTCCGATGACCGCGAACGCCACCCACGACGGGACCAGCGCACTGCCCTTCTTGTGCACGTAGCCGCGGTCCTGGATGGTTTTGATGATCGACGAGTAGGTCGACGGGCGACCGATGCCGAAGTCTTCCAGCGTCTTGATCAGCGAGGCCTCGGTGTAGCGGGCCGGCGGACTGGTGGTGTGCCCGTCGGCGGTCAGGTCCTTGGCGTCGACCCGCTGGCCCTGGGTGAGGTTGGGCAGCCTGCTCTCGGCATCGTCGGCCTCACCGCCGGCCTGATCGTCGAGGCTCTCCACATAGGCCTTCAGGAAGCCCGCGAACGTGATGGTGCGGCCGCTGGCATTGAACACGACCTGCTCGCCCGAGCTGGCGGCGCCGGCGATGCGCAGCGACAGCGTGGTGCCGCGGGCGTCGGCCATCTGCGAGGCGACGGTGCGCTGCCAGATGAGCTCGTAGAGCCGGAACTCGTCGGTGTCGAGCGAAGCGTGCAACTGGCCCGGCGTCTGGAACACATCGCCGGCAGGGCGGATGGCCTCGTGGGCCTCCTGGGCGTTCTTGACCTTGCGGGTGTACTGCCGCGGCGACGGTGCACGTACTCCTCGCCGTAGAGCTGCCTGGCCTGGTTGCGGGCGGCATCAATGGCCGACTGCGACAGCGTCGTCGAGTCGGTACGCATGTAGGTGATGTAGCCGTTTTCGTAGAGCCGCTGCGCGATGCTCATGGTGCGTTCCGAGGAGAAGCGCAGCTTGCGGCCGGCCTCCTGCTGCAGCGTCGAGGTCATGAACGGCGCGTAGGCCGCGCCGGGTGTAGGGCTTCTGTTCGACCGACGACACGGCCAGCTGCGCGCCGCGCAGCCCCTGGGCCAGCGCGCCGGCACCCGCCTCGTCGAGAACGAGCACCTCGTCGGGCTTCTTGACCGCCCCGAGGGAAGTCGCGGCCACTGGCCACCCGCCGGCCGTCGACTGTGTTGAGCTTGGCGGTGAACCTGGGAGGAGATGCGGCGGCATCGGAAACGCTGGCGTCCAGTTCGGCGGTGACGTCCCAGTAGCCGGCGCTGCGGAACGCCATCCGTTCGCGTTCGCGCTGCACGATGATGCGGGTCGCGACGGACTGGACCCGCCCGGCCGACAGCTTCGGCGCCACCTTCTTCCACAGCACCGGGCTGACCTCGTAGCCGTACAGCCGGTCGAGGATGCGCCGGGTCTCCTGCGCGTCCACCAGGTCGTTGTCCAGGTCCCGGGGATCCTCGGCCGCGGCGCGGATCGCCGGCTCGGTGATCTCGTGGAACACCATCCTCTTGACCGGGATGCGCGGTTTCAGCGTTTCCAGGAGGTGCCAGGCGATGGCCTCGCCCTCCCGGTCACCGTCGGTGGCGAGGTAGAGCTCGTCGACGTTCTTGAGCAGATCCTTCAGCTCGGCGACGGTGCTCTTCTTGTCCGGGCTGACGATGTAGAGCGGCTCGAAGTCGGCGTCGACGTTGACCCCGAGGCGCGCCCACGGCTCGGACTTGTACTTGGCAGGGACGTCGGCGGCGGCCCGGGGCAGGTCGCGGATGTGCCCGCGGGACGACTCGACGACGTAGTTGGACCCCAGGTAGCCGGCTATTTTGCGCGCCTTTGTAGGCGACTCGACAATGACAAGTCGTCGAACAGCACCATTGCGCCCGCTGCTGCGGTCCTCGTCAGCCACCTTTGACTAGCTCCACTTCTCCGTTTGCACGCGAGCATCGCATACATGTGCGACCGCCGCGGCAAGTGACAATTTCGCACCCTCGGCCTGCCGACGCAAACTGGCCCCTGTCCCCCCGCGTGCCCGAAGGCGGCTACGTCCGCGGCCACTGCGACAACGCCTCGGCGTTGTCGGGTGGTTCCCCTACATTCTCTACCAGGCGCGATAGCCGACGGCGCCCGCTGATCCGCAATGCCGGATGCGTCCCGCGGGTGCCGATCAGCGTCGGCGCAATCCCCACCCTCATCATCGCCGACGCGAGCGGCGAATGCGTTTCCGGCGCGTGCGGGTCCAAACCGAGCAGATATCGATCCGAATCGGGGGTCCCCGCCGCCAGCGTCCACGCCCGCAGCTCCCGTGGCCCCGGTAGCCACTGCGGTGGCACCGTCTTCACCGCCCCCCTCGTCCAGTCCACGGCGATCTCGACCAAGCGGTTGTCCACCGCCGTCCGAACCAGCGGGGTGTCCTCATCGGTGCGGGCGATCTCCGCCTCCAATCCGGCCTCGACGATCATCTCGGCCAGCGCTTGCGCCCGCCACAACTCGTCCACCACCACCGACAACCGGGCACCCCGCTGCGGGCCGCCTCCGACCAGCACCACCTGCCCGGGCGCAGCCAGGATCCCCGTCAGGTCGGCGATGGCCGGTGGCACCGACTCCGCCGAGAAGAAGGACAGCTGGCTCACAGAAGTGACACTAGGGCAGCCCGAGCGTCCGGAGGTGTTGCCGGGCCGGGGCCCGGTCGCAGGCTCACTGACAGAAGCACCCCCGCGTCTTCCGTGACGGAGGACGCGGGGGTGATTGGAGGTTTTGGTTGGTCCGCTTCGCTCAGACGGCCCGAACGCCGGTGGCCTGCGGCCCCTTGGGGCTCTGACCGACCTCGAACTCGACCTTCTGATTCTCTTCCAGGGTGCGGAAGCCGCTACCCTGGATCTCCGTGTAGTGGACGAACACATCGGCAGAGCCGTCTTCGGGAGCAATGAAGCCGAAGCCCTTCTCCGCGTTGAACCACTTCACAGTTCCCTGTGGCATCTCTCGTACTTTCCTTCTCTTCTTACCGGGAGCGGTCCACCGACTTCCGGTGTACCGGGCCCGTTCCGACCGCCATACCTTCGTGGAGTGCTCGGAACTCGACCCGACCTACAACCCTCGCAGGAACCGCGGCCGCAACGACGATCCTGCGAGTGCGAATACACGAACACAGAAGCTGCGACCGCAAGTAGTCAATCACGTTCGGGGCTGCTGCGACAGTCACGGAGGAATCACGTAGTGAACAATTCACATGCGGGGGGATTTCGGCGACATCCGGGAGGGGCCGAGGTGACGGATCCGGGGTCGGATTTCGGCCGCGAGCTGCTGGCTTGCGCGGTCGACGGCACGGCGGCCGACGAGCACCCGCTGCGCCACGTCGCCGACCTGCCGCCGCGCCGGGCACGGACCCGACCGTGGCCGCACTGGGCGGATCCGGACCTGGTGCAGGCTTTCCGCGATCGGGGTGTGGTGACCCCGTGGTCGCATCAGGTGGCGGCGGCCGAACTCGCGCGCGACGGCCGCCATGTCGTGCTGAGCACGGGCACCGCGTCGGGCAAGTCGCTGGCCTACCAGCTGCCCATCCTGACGCGGCTGACCGACAATCCGCGGTCCCGGGCGCTGTATCTGTCGCCGACCAAGGCGCTAGGGCACGATCAGTTGCGGTCGGTGGCCGCGCTCACCTCCGCGGTGCCCGGACTCATCGATGTCGCCCCGACCCCCTATGACGGTGACAGTCCCGCCGAGGTGCGGCGCTTCGCCAGGGAACGGTCCCGGTGGATCTTCTCCAACCCCGACATGATCCACCTGTCGATGCTGCGCAACCACGCCCGCTGGGCGGTGTTCCTGCGAAATCTCGACTACCTCGTGGTGGACGAATGTCATTACTACCGGGGCGTTTTCGGATCCAACGTGGCGATGGTGCTGCGTCGGCTGTTGCGGCTGTGCGCCCGCTACTCGGCAACAGGCACTGACTCTTCCGGGCCAACGGTGATCTTCGCCAGTGCGACGACCGCGCAGCCCGCGATCACCGCCTCGGAGTTGATCGGGCAGACGGTGGTGGAGGTGACCGACGACGGGTCGCCCCAGGGGGCGCGCACGGTCGCGCTGTGGGAACCGGCGCTGATGGACGATCTGTTGGGGGAGAACGGCGCTCCGGTGCGTCGGTCGGCCGGTGCCGAGGCGGCACGCGTGATGGCGGACCTGGTCGCCGAGGGCGCGCGCATGCTGACGTTCGTGCGCTCCCGCCGGGGCGCCGAACTCACCGCGCTCGGGGCCCGGGCGCGGCTCGCCGAGACGGCCCCGGATGTGGCCGATCAAGTGGCCTCCTACCGGGCCGGATACCTCGCCGAGGACCGGCGCGGGCTGGAGCGCGCGCTGGCCGACGGCGAACTGCGCGGTGTGGCGACGACGAACGCGCTGGAGCTGGGGGTGGACATCGCGGGCCTCGATGCAGTGGTGCTCGCCGGTTTCCCCGGCACTGTCGCGTCGTTCTGGCAGCAGGCCGGTAGGGCAGGACGGCGCGGCCAGGGGGCACTGGTGGTGATGATCGCCCGCGACGACCCGCTCGACACCTACCTGGTACACCACCCCGCGGCCCTGCTCGACAAGCCCATCGAACGCGTCGTGATCGACCCGGAGAACCCCTATGTCCTTGGGCCCCAGCTCCTCTGCGCTGCCACCGAGCAGCCGCTGACGGATTCGGAGGTGCGGATGTGGAACGCAGAGGCGGTGGCCGGCGACCTCGTCGACGACGGCCTGCTGCGCCGCCGGCCCAGCGGCTACTTCCCCACCCCCGGGGTTGATCCGCATCCGGCCGTGGACATCCGAGGGTCCATAGGTGGACAGATCGCGATCCTGGAGGCCGGTACCGGCCGGATGCTGGGCAGCACCGGGGCCGGGCAGGCGGCGTCGTCGGTCCATCCCGGTGCGGTGTACCTGCATCAGGGCGAGAGCTACGTCGTCGATTCCCTCGACTTCGAAGACGGCGTCGCGTTCGTGCACGCTGAGGATCCCGGTTACACGACGTTCGCCCGGGAGCTGACCGACATCGGTGTCACCGGGCAGGGTGAGCGCCGTGACCACGGACCGGTGACCGTCGGCCTGGTGCCTGTCTCGGTCAGCAACACCGTCACCGGCTATCTGCGTCGCCGTCGCGACGGCGAGGTCATCGATTTCGTCGATCTCGACATGCCCACCCGCACCTTGGAGACGATGGCCGTGATGTGCACCGTCACCCCAGAAGCTCTGCAGCGCAGTGGAATCGATCTGCTGCGCGTACCGGGATCACTGCACGCGGCCGAACACGCCGCAATCGGATTGCTGCCGTTGGTCGCCAGCTGTGATCGTGGCGACATCGGTGGGGTCTCCACAGCCGTCGGACCGGTGGACGGGCTGCCGTCGATCTTCGTCTACGACGGACATCCCGGCGGAGCGGGATTCGCCGCGCGCGGATTCCGCACCATCGCCATCTGGTGGTCCGCCACCGCGGCGGCGATCGCGGCCTGCGAGTGCCCCACGGGCTGTCCGTCCTGCGTGCAATCACCGAAGTGCGGAAACGGCAACGACCCGCTGGACAAGGCCGGCGCAATCAACGTGTTGCGCCTGGTGATCGGCTCACTGGGCGTTGAAGTCGGGTGAATCCGGTGGCGATCGACCCCTCGACGGCCGCCTGTGGTGCAGGACATCCGACAAGCCCGCTGAAACGGCGCGGCAACAACAACGTTTACGGCGACGAACAGTCCGGACAACGGGTTTCGATTTCCGATCCCGACTCTCAGGTTGGTGCGAAACTACCTCGTCAGGGGGTTGATTGCAACACCGGCCGGGATCAGCCGGTGGTACTCGGAGGTACTCCGCACGGCCGGCTACACGAAATTCGTCGCGTCATCGTCGAAAGCGCCGTTCTACCCCTCGGTAAGCTGTCGGCATGACCCACGACTGGTTGCTCGTGGAAACACTGGGCAGCGAGCCTGCCGTCGTCGCAGAAGGCGCCCACACCAAGGACATGGTGCCGATCAGCACGTTCCTGAGACGAAGTCCCCACCTGATGGCGATCCAGTCCGCCATCGGGGAGACGGTGCGTGCCGGCAAAGCCCTGAGGAGCATCACGCCGAAGAACGATCGGGTGATCTGCACCGAGGTCGTGCAGATGTCCGACGGTCGGATCCACGGGGTCCAGATATGGCTGGGACCGCCCGACGAGGAACCACCACCGCGTCCGGCGGTCGGACCGCTGATCTGGGACCTGAGCCGCGGAACTGCCACCGACACCCCGGAGTCGCTGCGGATAGGCGGTTGGGATCCCGCCAAGGAGTTCACTCACGGGCGGGCGTTCGCCGACGACCTGCCGCGCCGCGACCTCAACCCCAACGAAGCCGAGATCCTCAGCATGGTGATCAGGCCGGAGGTCGGCCTGACGATGTGCAACACCTGGGATGTCACCGACTACCGGGGTGAACGAATCACCGTCGGATTCGTCGCCAGGTCGTTGCCGGAAGTGCAGGACGACGGCAAAGAGCGGCTGATCTGCCGGGCGATGAACTGGCGCAGTCTGCGGGAGCGGCCGAGCATCCAGGAGGACATCCTGGGCCAACGGATTCTCGACAGCCTCGCCGAACCGGGCGTGCACCGCGCACTGGTCGATCCACGGCACTGGTCTCTGTTGAAGTGGCTCGACGACCCGGCACCGTTCTTCGACTGGCGAGCCGGGATCGTCGAGGGGCAGGCCTTCCATCCGGACGACGAGGAGACGCTGGCGGCGATGGCCGTGGAATTCGAGACCGGCGGCACCTCGGGTGTGCTGCGGATGGCCGCCCACCACGGCGGCTGGATTGCGGTGCACATCGCGGTGCACCGGGTCGAACTCGACAAGGGCGTCTACGCCGGCCTGGCGGCGCTGCGCCTGCCCACAGACGCCGAACGGGCAGCAGCCGGATTCCCCGAAAGCGATGAGCCGGCAGCCGGTACCCGGAAGTCGCGCTCCCGCAGGCAGAAAGCCACCAAGGCCTAGCCTGCCGGCCCCGCCCTGGCGACTGCCCGAGCCGGGCCCGATGCCGCGACCCTGACCGGCGCCTCGCCCCTGACCGGCGCCTCGACCACGACGACGACATCGAGATCGTGCACCGAGCACTCCACCGCCGTCGTACCCATCATGGCCGCCAACGCCGAGGCCTGCGCGCAGGCCCGCTGCACACCGGTGGGCAGGTAGGCCGCCGCCGCCAACGCGGCGAGGTCCGCGGCCGCCTGCGCACGGTGTCTGGCGATGACGGCCCCGCCGATGTGGGCGCCGCCCGCGGTGATCACCACCAGTGCCGCGATCATCGCGGCGGCCACGATCGAGGCCGACCCACGCTCACCGGCCGATGGGTTCAGTTGCGGCGACCGCACCGGCGCTGATCGAAACCCCGGGTAGCAGAGTCGATCTCGCGGTGACAGTCGCCACCACGTAGTGGCCGTCGCGGCGCAGGTGCAGCGCCGCTCCCGGTGGCGCGACCTGGCGTGCTGCCCGGTCAGCGGCTGCGTCGTCGCCGCGCGCGGCCAGCCGTGCCGCCTCCCGGGCAGCATCAACGCAACGCACCTGCATGGACACCGCAGTGAGGCCGGCCAGGCAGACGACCAGGATCGCCACCAGCGCGAGTATCGCGAAAGCGGCCTCGGCAGTGGCGGTTCCGGATTCGCCACCTAGACGCTGGTGTTCAACGCCCGGCTGATGATGTTGGTCAGGGCACCGACGATCGAGTCCCCGGTGACGACGGTATAGAGAATGGCCCCGAACGCGGCCGCGGCGATCGTACCGATGGCGTACTCGACGGTGGACATGCCGTCGTCGTCGACGGCCAGCACGATCAGGCGGGCACGCAGGTCCCGAAAGCGTTCTCTGGTCATGGATGTCTCCTTCATCTCTGGTCACAACACTCCTGATTGCAGGATTTCGCCGGCCAATCCGGCGATGACGGGCACAATGCCCAGACACAGGAAGGCCGGCAGATAGCACAGCCCCAGCGGCGCCGCGATCATCACCGAGGCGCGCTCGGCGTTCGCCCCGGCGCTGTCAGCGGCGTCACCGCGCAATGCGGCAGCAAGGTCCTCGGTACCCTGTGCCAGCGCGACACCCGATGCCGCGGACCTACGCGCCATCCTCAGGAACGCCTCGGCGTGTTTGTCCACCGGCCCTGACGGATTCGCCCACGCCACGGCAGGGTCTGCTCCCAGGGCCAGCAGATCGGCGGCCCGCCTCAGCAGCACCGCGAGGGCCGCGGGAGCGGACTCGGCGACGCCCGCCGCCGCACTCGACACCGCCATCCCGGAGCGCAAACACGCCGCAAGGACATCCAGGCTGGACGCGGTTGCGAGCGCGTCGTCACCGGACGCCTCATTGCGACGAATCCCGTCGTGTTGCAGACCGATCCGCAGCCGAGCGCCGGGAGCCCGGGGAGACAACAACAGCGCCGTCGCGAGAAGGGCTGCAGCCCAGGTCATCTGCTCACGCTCGCGGTTATTCGGTCCGACCAGAGCAGACCACAGCACACCAATCCACTACCGATGATCAGCAACCAGCCGCCCGCCCCTCCGGAGAGCAGGAACCGCAACGGCTCGGCCCCGATCGACTGCCCCAACAGCACGCCGAGGACCGGCAGCCCCGCGAGGATCGCGGCGGTGGCGCGGGCACCGGCCATGCCGGCTTCCACGCGCCCCACGAAGCGTGCGCGTTCGGTGATGTCACGCTGCGCGGTCTGCATCAGGCTGGCGATCGCTAACCCATGGGACTGGGCGAGCTCCCAGCACACCGCCAACCGTTCCCAGTGGCCGGGTGATGCCGAGCGGAACGCCTCGGCCCTCAGGCCCGCGGCCACATCGGCTCCCAGCGCGGCCCGCGCGGCAACCGAGCCCAACGACCGGGCGACGCGGCCGTGCGACTCCCTGGCCGCGACACCCATCGCGGCGACCGGATGCGCACCGACACGCAACTCCCCCACCAGGACGTCGAGGGCGGCCTGCAGCGCGGACTCTTCCTGTGTGCGTGCCCGCCTGCGGCGGGTGGCGCGTGCGCGGGCGAGCAGGGTGGCGCCCAGCAGACCGGCCGCCAGGACGGCAGTCCACGGGATCAGCAGCAGCAACGCCGCCCACCCGGCCACCGCGCACGGCACCACGGGAAGGCGCCGGCGGCTCGATACCGTCGGCGTCAGCGCTCGGGCACGCCGCCGCGACGAGACCGGGGCGATCATCACGGCCAGCGCCAGGGCCAGGGCCGCGCCGGTCACATCCGGGCCCGCACGCGGATCAGATGGTCCAGTGCCTGCGCGCCGCAACCGAAGCCGGTCTCAGCGCTCCAGCAGGGAAGTACCGTCACCCGGCCGTCGTCGGCGCGCTGCAACATCCCCACCTCGCTGAGGTGGCGGCGTCCCGCCTGATCGCGCGCCACATGCAGAACGACCTGGATCGCCGCCGCGAGCTGGCTGTGCAGCGCGGCTCGGTCGAGACCGCCGAGTGCGGCAAGCGCCTCGAAGCGGGCGGGTACCTCGGCCGGGCTGTTCGCGTGCACCGTGCCGGCACCGCCGTCGTGGCCGGTGTTCAGCGCTGCGAGCAGGTCGACGACCTCGGCGCCGCGCACCTCACCGACGACGATGCGGTCGGGACGCATCCTCAGCGCCTGTTTGACCAGGTCACGGACCGTCACCTCGCCGACGCCCTCGACGTTGGCGCAGCGGGCGACGAGCTTCACCAGATGAGGGTGCCGGGGCGCGAGCTCGGAGGCGTCTTCCACGCACACGATTCGCTCGTCGGTGGCGACGGCGCCCAGCATCGCAGCCAACAGCGTGGTCTTGCCCGCGCCGGTTCCCCCGGAGACCACGAACGCCAGCCGGGCGTCGATGATGCCCCGCAGTAGTTCGGCTGCCTCGGCGGCGACGGCTCCCACCCCGGCGAGCGCATCGAGATCCTGACTGGCGGGCCGCAGCACCCGCAGCGACAGGCACGTACCCGCGGCGGCGACCGGTGGCAGCACCGCGTGCAACCGGATCCTGAGCAGCTGGCCGGGGTGGGCGGGGTCCAGATGATCGATCTGACCGTCCACCCAGGGTTGGGCGTCGTCGAGGCGGCGCCCGGCGGTCAGCGCCAGCCGCTGCGCCAACCGGCGCACGGCGGTCTCGTCAGCGAATCGCACCGAGGTCTGTCGCAAACCCCCGCCGTCGTCGACCCAGACAGCATCGGGAGATGTCACGAGTACGTCGGTGGTCCCGGGGGCACACAACAGCGGTTCCAGGATCCCCGCACCGACCAGCTCGGTCTGCAACTCACGCAGGCTGCTGAGCACCTCGGTGTCGCCCAGCACACCACCGGACTCGGCCCGGATGGCGGCGGCCACGACGCTGGGCCGCAGTGGTGCCCGCTCGGCGGCGAGTCGCTCGCGGACCCGATCGACCAGCGGCGTGTTCATGCCGCGGATTCCGTCAGATGCCCCAGATGCGGGTTCTGGCTGAGGATTCCGAGAACCGCGCGGACCGCCGCGGCAAGTGGTGATCGGCGGCGAAGCACCAGGCCACCGCGTTCCAGTCGAGGTGCCAGACCCGGCTCCGGTCGCATCGAGGCCAGCACGGGGAACCCCACGATCCGCGCGACGTCGACCGACCGGAGGCCGCCGGGCGACGGCCCGCGCACCACCACGCCGGTGTTCGGGTTGCCTGCCGATGCCCATCGGGCGGTGGCAGCGGCGGCGGCACACGAGCGCACATCCGCCGTGGTGACCACCACCACGAGGTCCGCAGCGGCCAGCGCCGTCTCCGCAGTGGCCGTCGGTTGGCGGGCGACATCGCAGACGACCGGTACCCCGGCCCTGCTGCCGGCGTCGATCACCGCGGCCAGGGCCGAAGAGCCGATGTGGTTGCTGGCAGCGTCCTCAGACAACACCCGACTTCCCGACAACACACCGACTCCGCGGCACCTCGGCAGCGCGTCACGCAGGGCCGGATAGCTCAGGCGTCCGCCCGCCAGTGACAGATCGGGCCATCGCAAGCCGGGTTCCGCCTCGTTACCGAGCACCAGATCCAGTCCGCCGCCCCACGGATCGCCGTCCACGAGCAGCGATTCGGCCGCCGCCTGCGCCAGCGCGGTGGCGAAAACCGACGCCCCAGCACCCCCGCGACCTGCCAGAACGGCTATCACCGGCCCGCGGATCCCGCTCTGCCCCGAGGCTTCTGCGGCGTCGGACAGCGATGCCATCAGAGCCCGTTCCTGTGTGGGCAACATCACAACTTGTTGCGCACCAACAGCAACGGCCGCCTCCCATTCGGCCTGACCTGGTTCTGAGCAACTGATCAGCAGCACCCGCGCGCGCCGCGGCAGGCCCCGTTGCACGCAGCGCCGGGCGGCACCGACATCCAGAAGGATCGCCGCGGCACCCGTCCACACGCGCAGACTCGAGGGATCGTCGGCACGCACCACACGCAGGCCCGCAGCTGCGACGATGCGGTCGATGTCGGCGTCGAGCGACCGGTCGTCGAGCACGGCCAGAATTCCCGCTGCTGTCGTCATGAACCCAGCGTCGGATGCGGTCGAGTTCTCGGAAAGAGCGTGGCCAAGATCTGTGGATCAACGCCGTTATTTGGACAGCGGACCGGCCGACAACACACCGAAAACGGTATTCCGCAACCTTTTCAGATTCGGGGACCTGTCCGCTTTGCGAAAACACCCCACAAAAGGGACGACCCCCGCCAGGGGGGGAGGAGGCGGAGGTCGTCGTGTATCAGCCCCGGGGGGTCGGGCTGATGCACACCCGGCATAAGCCGAGTGATGCCCACTATACACACGCGAGAGTGCACCAGCGCAAGTACCGAAACCCGGCGATGTCGGCCGAGACCAGGAAAAATAACAGTCCCAGACACGTGTCGTGAACTGCCAGTTTGTACGATCTGTCACGATCTGTCACGCGCGGCCCCTCTATGCTGGCGTTGTGACCTCATCCGACCCGGCGGCAGGGGTGGGCCCACCCCCCGGGAAGCCGGCCTCATCGGAGCGCCCCATTCGCACCGCGGCGTTCTTCGATCTGGACAAAACCGTGATCGCAAAATCCAGCACTTTGGCTTTCAGCAAACCCTTCTTCAGCCAGGGGCTAATTAATCGACGGGCCGTGCTGAAGTCGTCGTACGCGCAATTCCTTTTCCTGATGTCCGGTGCCGATCATGACCAGATGGACCGGATGCGCTCCTACATCACGAACATGTGCACCGGATGGGACGTCGAACAGATCAAGTCGATCGTCGGCGAGACCCTGCACGACATCGTGGATCCGCTGGTCTTCGCCGAAGCGGCCGAACTCATCGCCGACCACAAACTCTGCGGTCGCGACGTGGTCGTCGTCTCGGCATCCGGCGAGGAGATCGTGGCACCGATCGCCCGCGCCCTGGGCGCCACCCACGCGATGGCGACCCGGATGGTCGTCGAGGACGGCAAGTACACCGGCGAGATCGCGTTCTACTGCTACGGCGAGGGCAAGGTGGAGGCCATTCGCGCCCTCGCCGCCCGCGAGGGTTACGCGCTCGAACATTGCTACGCCTACTCGGACTCGATCACCGACCTGCCGATGCTCGAAGCCGTCGGTCATCCGACGGTGGTCAATCCGGACCGGGCGCTGCGCAAGGAAGCGACTGCGCGCGAGTGGCCCGTGCAGACCTTCACCAAGCCGGTGTCGCTGCGCGACCGCATTCCCGCCCCGTCCGGAGCGGCGGTGGCCACGACGGCTGCCGTCGGGGTCAGCGCACTGGCCGCCGGCGCGCTGACGTACACGCTGCTGCGCAGATTCGCGTTCTGACTTCGCGTTCTGACTTCGCGTTCTGACCCAACCCTGCCGCGCAGTAGCCGGCGTTGCTGTCGTAACGATCCGGATTCCGACCGGTTTTGCCCTTGCTGTGACTGGGGTCACGTAGTACAAAGGAAGCACGGAAGCCGGGTGAGGCCAAGGTCGAGCCGGAAGAGAAGGCTCGTATCTCCCGATCCCAGCTCCCCAGCACGGGTCCCGGAACCCACGCGGAGCACATACCGCGAAATAGGTAAAAGTGTTGCGGGCCTGCGGAATTACGAAGAACGGACGACCACGACAGCCCTTTGGGTGGGGTTGCAGTCGTAGCGCTTCGTGAGAACGCCGAGGCCAACCCACGCAACCCAGACAAGCACGCTTGGTAACCGGAATTCGTGCTCGCGGGCGGCGATCCGAAGTATTTTCGAATTACTTCGGGCGCCGCCCGCCTCGTTTTGCTGGCCCGCCTGCAACCGCGGTATCAGCCCGAGGCCGACTGCGCGATGGACAACGCCTCGCGGGCGCCGGCATGCAGTGCCTCGCTGCTGAGCACCAGCCACGCCGTCAGCCCCTCCGCGGTTCCCGACGCGAAACCTCGGGCAGCTGCCTGGTAGTCGCCCGAGCGGCGCATCCAGTGCACCTCGGGTACCCCGAGGCCGTGCGGGTCGAGCCCGCTGGCGATCGTCACCAGCCTCGACACCGCGCGGGCCACCACGCCGTCGGCGGTGCCGAACGGGCGCAGGGTGAGCAGTTCCCCGTGCCCGACGGCCGCCAGCACCGTGGCGGGTACCCGGGTGGCGCTGGTCATGACGTCGGCGAGCAACTCGAGTCGCCGGCCGATGTCGGCGTCGGCGCGCGGCCGTCCGAGGCGGTCCGCCTCGACCAGATCCGTCGCCGCGAGCGCATGCAGCTTGGCGATGGCCTGCAGCGGCGCCCGCCGCCACACCCCCACCAGCGCTCCTTCACCGCCTTCGAGCGCCTCGGCCACCCGCAATGCGCCGGCGAGCACCGGGTCACTGCCGGCATCGTCCGCCGCTGCGGTGGCGAATTGGAGCGGTCCGCCGTCGAGCACCGACGACGCCCTGGCCGCCCGCAACGACGCCTCGGCTGCCGATTTCGGCCAGCCGCGTAGATTGGTCCGATGCCGGTGAGCCCGACCGAGCGCCTCGCGCGCCTCGTCGCCGGCCTGGACGACGCCGGGGAGCCGGGACAACGGCGCCAGGAGGTCGCCGGCCGCCCCGCCGTCGGCCGTCATCTGTGCTCACCACCGGTCACGCCCGCACACGCTAGTCGACCACTGGACCCGCCAGCCATCACGTTCATCGCACGGCAGGCGCCGTCTACAGCCGTACTTGTGAGTTGCCAACGCTGATGCAACCTTCGGTGACTACCCTCACAGTCATGACCGAGACGCACGCCGAAGTCCAGTCTTCGTACCCCCCGGCCCCCGAGTTCGCCGAGAACGCCAACGCGACAGCGGCGTTGTACGACGCGGCGGAGGCCGACCGGTTGGCATTCTGGGCCGACCAGGCCAACAAGCTGAGCTGGGACACCCCGTTCGACGAAGTGCTCGACTGGTCCGAGGCGCCCTTCGCGAAATGGTTCGTCGGCGGCAAGCTCAACGTCGCCTACAACTGCGTCGACCGTCATGTCGAGGCCGGCAACGGTGACCGAGTCGCGATCCACTGGGAGGGTGAACCGGTCGGCGACGCTCGCGACATCACCTACTCCCAGCTCAAAGACGAAGTGTGCCAAGCGGCCAACACGCTCGCCGAACTCGGCTTGCGATCCGGTGACCGGGTCGCCATCTACATGCCGATGGTGCCCGAGGCCATCATCGCGATGCTGGCCTGCGCGCGCCTGGGCGCGATGCATTCGGTGGTGTTCGCCGGATTCTCCGCCTCGGCGCTGAAGGCCCGGATCGAGGACGCCGAGGCCAAGCTGGTGATCACCAGCGACGGTCAGTTCCGCCGCGGCAAGGCGGCTTCGCTGAAGGCCGGGGTCGACGAGGCGATCGAGGGCCTCGGTGACAACAGTCCCGTCGAGCACGTACTGGTGGTGCGCCGCACCGGAATCGACGTGCCGTGGACCGAGGGCCGCGACCTGTGGTGGGACGAGACCGTCCCGAAGGCCTCCACCGACCACGAGCCGGAGGCGTTCGACTCCGAGCATCCGCTGTTCCTGCTGTACACCTCGGGAACCACCGGCAAGCCCAAGGGCATCATGCACACCTCGGGCGGGTATCTGACGCAGGCGGCGTACACCGTCTACAACGTCTTCGACGTCAAACCGGACTCCGACGTGTACTGGTGCACCGCCGACATCGGCTGGGTCACCGGACACACCTACATCGTGTACGGACCGCTGGCCAACGGTGTCACGCAGGTCGTCTACGAGGGCACACCGGCCTCACCCGACGAGCACCGCCACTTCCAGGTCATCGAAAAGTACGGTGTGACAATCTATTACACCGCTCCCACGGTGGTGCGCACGTTCATGAAGTGGGGCCGCGAGCTCGCCTTCGAACACGATCTGTCAAGCGTCCGGTTGCTGGGCTCGGTGGGTGAGCCGATCAACCCCGAGGCATGGCGGTGGTACCGCCTGGTGTTCGGCAGCGACAAGACGCCGGTCGTGGACACCTGGTGGCAGACCGAGACCGGGGCGGCGATGATCTCACCGCTGCCCGGGGTGACCGACTGCAAGCCGGGATCGGCGATGCGCCCGCTGCCCGGGATCTCCGCCAAGATCGTCGACGACGACGGCAAGGATCTCGAGCCCAGCCCCGACCACGGCGAACACGTCACCGGCTACCTGGTGCTCGACAAGCCGTGGCCGGCGATGCTGCGCGGCATCTGGGGCGATCCGGAGCGGTTCAAGGAGACCTACTGGTCGCGGTTCGCCGAGCAGGGCTGGTACTTCGCGGGTGACGGCGCCCGGTACGGCAGCGACGGCGAGATCTGGGTGCTGGGCCGCATCGACGACGTGATGAACATCTCCGGCCACCGGATCTCCACTGCCGAGGTGGAGTCTGCGCTCGTCGGACACTCCGGGGTGGCCGAGGCGGCCGTCGTCGGCGCCACCGACGAGCACACCGGTCAGGCGATCTGCGCCTTCGTCATCCTCAAGTCCCACCACGCCGAGATGTCACACGAACAGATGGTGGACGAACTGCGTTCCGAGGTGGCCAAGGAGATCTCTCCGATCGCCAAGCCCCGCGAGATCCACGTGGTGCCGGAGTTGCCCAAGACCCGAAGCGGCAAGATCATGCGCCGGTTGTTGCGTGACGTGGCCGAAGGCCGCGAGCTCGGCGACACCTCGACACTGGTCGATCCCAGCGTGTTCGAGGCGATCAGGGAGAGCAAGTAGCCTCAGGCCGCCCCCACCGGCACAAAACCGCTGCCCGGCCGTCCTTTGGCGGTGATGTCGGCGAGTTGGGTGTTGAACGACATCGTGACCGCCGGGGTGTGCAGCGGGATGAACTTGATCACGCAGGTCGGCAGCTCCTCGGAGAACGCCCCGTGAATCATGCCGACGAGCCTGTTGTCGACTGTGACCGGCGCCCCGGAGTCGCCGGGCTGCCCGCAGACCTGGTTGACGATCGTGCCGGGCTCCTCACCCGGCCCCCAGGTGACCCCACACGAATAGCCGGTGGTGCGGCCGAGCTTGCAGGCCACGTCGCCGAACGCGGGATCCGGCCCGAGCCCGTCGATGCGGAACCCGTTGACCGAACTGGTCGGGATGACCTTGGCCCGGTCGAACTCGATCACCGCGTAGTCCAGGCCGTCGTTGCCTGCGACCATCGTGCCGACGACGCCCGCGCTCTCGTCCCCTTCGGCGGCCACCACCGCGCCCGGTCCGCCGCAGTGCGCCGAGGTGAACCCGATCAGGCTGCCGCGATTGTCGGTTCCGATCGTGGTCAGGGTGCACAACGTCTCGCCGTTGACGACGAGCCCGGAGCCGCCCCCGAGCGTCACCGGCGAGTCGGCATGGGCGGGGGCGACGATCCCGGCCGTGAGCATGGCGCCCAGCGCCACGATCACAGCAGAGACTGTCAGCGTCAGGCCGCTGGTCCTCAAGAATCACTCCCCAATCGACGTGCCCGACCCCGTCCCTGAAGGAACCCAGGCAGTCTATCTCCGGTCGGAATCGTTTAGCGCCACGCCACGTGGCAATATTGGTCCCGCCATTGATCCCGATACTTGAACCGCGACCTGACAGCAGATGCGGGAAGGAAGCTTCCGTGAGCGACCGCAAGAACGGCGTGCCGACCACCGTGACCTCGATACCTCTGGTGGACCCGCACGCGGCCAAGCCCGACCCGTCGATCGGTGATCTGGTCAAGGACGCCACCTCCCAGGTGTCGACCCTGGTGCGTGCCGAGGTGGAGTTGGCCAAGGCCGAGATCACCCGCGACGTCAAGAAGGGGTTGACCGGCAGCGTCTTCTTCATCCTGGCGCTGGTGGTGCTGTTCTACTCGACGTTCTTCTTCTTCTTTTTTGTCGCCGAGTTGCTGGACAGCTGGCTGTGGCGCTGGGCCGCCTTCCTGATCGTGTTCGGCATCATGGTGGTGGTGACCGCGGTGCTGGCCCTGGTCGGCTATCTGAAGGTGCGCCGGATCCGTGGACCGCAGCAGACGATCGAGTCGGTCAAGGAGATCCCCGAGGCACTGAACCCGGGCCCTGACAAGGCCGCGAAAGCGGTCGCGTCTCGAGACGGCAAGCAGGCGTCGACCGCCGACCCGTCGGGCTGGTAATGGTCCGACCCGGTCCGTCGGTGGTGCGCATCGCCGGGCCGTGGCGTCATCTGGACGTGCACGCCAACGGGATTCGGTTCCACGTCGTCGAGGCAGAACGGCGGCCGGACACCGAGGACGGGTCGACGGCCCTCACCGATCGGCCGCTGGTCATCCTGTTGCACGGTTTCGGGTCGTTCTGGTGGTCCTGGCGGCACCAACTCAAAGGCCTGACCGGGGCCCGGGTAGTGGCCGTCGACCTGCGCGGTTACGGAGGCAGCGACAAACCACCGCGGGGCTACGACGGCTGGACCCTGGCCGGAGACACCGCAGGTCTGGTGCGCGCACTGGGGCACAAGTCCGCCACGCTCGTCGGGCATGCCGACGGCGGACTGGTCTGCTGGGCCACCGCCGTTCTACATCCCAGGGCGGTGCACGCCATCGCGGTGGTGAGCTCCCCTCACCCGGCCGCGTTGCG
Source organism: Mycolicibacterium hippocampi (assembly GCF_010723735.1). Classification (GTDB taxonomy): domain Bacteria; phylum Actinomycetota; class Actinomycetes; order Mycobacteriales; family Mycobacteriaceae; genus Mycobacterium; species Mycobacterium hippocampi. The sequence continues at coordinate 28,357 of NZ_BLLB01000002.1, forward strand.
GACCTCGGCGCTGACCCGTCGCGATCAGGGCGCCGCGCTGCTGCCGTGGATGCTGCGCTACCAGGTGCCGGTGTGGCCCGAACGCGCGCTGACACGCCACGACGGCGCCGAACTGGAGCGGCTGGTGCGCAGCCGGTCCAGCGCAAAATGGCAAGCAAGCGAAGACTTCTCGGAGACCATCGGCCACCTGCGGCGCGCCATCGGGATCCCGTCGGCAGCGCACTCGGCGCTGGAGTACCAACGCTGGGCGGTGCGAAGCCAACTGCGCAGCGAGGGACGCCGGTTCCTCCGGACGATGAAGCGTCCGCTACCGGTTCCGGTGCTGCATCTGCGCGGCGATGCCGACCCGTACGTGCTGGCCGATCCGGTACACCGGACACAGCGGTACGCTCCACACGGACGGTACGTAACACTGGACGGCGCCGGGCATTTCGGGCACGAAGAGGCGCCCGAGACGGTCAACGAACACCTGTCGCGCTTTCTGGCGCAGGTGTACTCCGCTAACTGATGCAGGTTCCGGTGGGCACCCGGTCGACATTGCCCACCCTGGCCATCTGCCGCGCCACTTCGTCGGCGGTGAGCACGAACCCGGTGTCGACGTCGTCGACCGCCGCGCCGAACACCACGCCGAGGACCTTGCCGCTGCGGTTGATCATGGGGCCGCCCGAATTACCTTGGCGCACAGTTCCCCTGATGGTGTACACCTCGCGGTTGACGGTTGTGGTGCGATAGATGTCGGGGCCGTTGAGCTCGATGACCTCCCGGACGCGCGACGGCGTCGCGAGGAAATCCCCGCCACCGGGATACCCCATCACGATGCCGTCGGTGCCCGGAGGAGCCTCGCCCTCCGCGAACTGCAGCGGCGCGGACGGCAGGTCCGGCACGTCGAGGATCGAGATGTCGGCGTCGGGATCGTAGGAGACCACGCCAGCCTCGTAGGTCTGCCCGTCGATCTCGACGGTGACGCTCTCCGATCCCGCGACCACGTGGGCGTTGGACATCACCCGGTTCGGAGCGACCACGAAGCCGCTACCCTCGAGCACCTTCTGGCAACTCTGTGCCACTCCCTGCACCTTGACCACGCTCGGCCGCGTCGCACCGACCACAGCGGACTCGGCCAGCGACGCGTCGGGCGCGTCGACGGCAGCGACGTCTGTCGGCCCGAACGGTTTGAGCACATCGTGGAGTCCGGCGTTGTCCCACAGCGCCGAGAGCCGGTTGGGCACCGACCTGAGCCAGTTCGGCGCGACGGCGTCGACCTCGGCGATCACCCTCGAATCACGGACGGCCGCGGCCAGATTGGGCTGCGGCGACGACGTCAGCGCGGTGCCGAGCAGCCATGCGGCGGTCAGGACCAGAACCAGCTGCACGGCGACCCCGACGACGGAGTCGAAGATGCGTAGGGTGGGGCTGCGGATCGCGCCGCGCACCGCCCGGCCGAGCACCACGCCGGCGATCTCCCCGATCACCACCAGCGCCAGGATCAGGAACAGGGTCACGAACAACTGGGTGCGCGGGCCGGTGATGTGGCTGACGACGTGTGGCGCGAGCAGCACCCCCGCCACCGCGCCGAGCACGACGCCGACCAGGGCCAGCAGGGAACCCGGCGCCCCGGAACGCCAGCCGGAGATGGCAGCGACGAGCGCGACGGCGAGGATGGCGATGTCCAGCCACTGTGACGATGTCATGGTCAGGCTTCACCGTAGCTGCCCGCGACGCCCAGAAGCGCCATTGCCTCGTCGAGTTCGCGCACGTTGTCGGTGTCCCACGGCGCCGCCCAGCCCGCGACGTCGAGCAGCGCGGAGATCACCTGCCCGGTGAACCCCCACACCAGCATCTCGTTGAGCAGGAACGCCGGACCGGCCGTGCGGCGGGTGTTCTCGCTGCGGTACACCATGATCCGGTTCTCCGGGTTGACGAACGCCCGGACCGGGACCCGCGCGACCACGGCGGTCTCGGCGCGGTCGACAACCGCGACCGGTCCGGGGTCGGGCGAGTACGCGAGCACCGGCACCACGTGGAAACCCGACGGCGGGATGAACATCCGCTCGAGGGTAGCCAGCGGACGCAGCCGGCCGGCGTCGATGCCGGTCTCCTCGGTGGCCTCGCGGAGGGCGGTGTGGACCGGGCCGTCGTCCTCCGGATCAGCCGCACCGCCGGGGAACGCGGCCTGTCCGGCGTGATGGCGCAGCGTCGAGGCACGCACCGTGACGAGCAGGTCGGCGTCGTCGGGAAGGAGCCCGGGTTCGCCGTCGACCGGGCCGGAGAACAACACCAACACCGCGGCGTCGCGGCGGGAGCGGGTCCTGGCGGCGGTGGTGTTGGCTGCAGTGATCGCCGCCAGCACCTCGGCGGGCACGCGGCGGCGGTAGGCGTCCTTCACCGCGTCAGGCCGCGTCACCAGCGGTGTCAACCACTGCGGGGCCGCGTCGGGATTCAGCTCGCCGGCCCGGTTTTCCCAGCTCACCGCCCCGTTCCCGCCATCTCTGCCACTCCCAGCTTCGGATCGACCGCTTCGGCGATTTCGTCGACAGTCGCGAACGACCGAGGCAGAATCTCGGCAACGCTACCGTCAGGCCGCAGGATCACCGTTGCCGGCATGACGTTGGGCACCTGCAGCGCCGCGGCGACGCTGCGGCGTCCGTCCTGAAGGGTCGGCAGGTGCACACCCAGTTCGGCGAGCCGCAGCAACGCCGCACTCTCGTTTTCGTCCTGGTGCACGGTCAGGACCAGCACGTCGGGCCCCACGCGCCGGGCGTACTCGGCCATCGCGGGCAACTCGTCGGCGCACGGACCGCACCAGTACGCCCAGAGATTGAGGACGGTGGGGCGGCCGGCGACGGCGGCGGCGACGTCGACCCGCGAGCCGTCGCCCGCGCACTCGAGCACGAGGCCGCGAAGCGCCTCTGGCCCCTGGGTCGGTCCGGGTGCGGGGCAGGGTTCGAGATCGGCCCGGGCGCGCGGACCCGCGAGCGCCTCGGGGGTGTCGGCGTCGCGGCGGTCCCGGGCAGAGACGGTGTCCTGCGACGAAGAGGCCTGCTCGCCACCGTCGTTTCCGGCGTCGAGCTCCGACCACAGCGCCACGCTGAGCGCGATGACCACCACCAGCGCGACGATGCTCCACCGGACAGAGGTGCTCATCGGTACAAACTCATCGGTACAACGGGGTGCCTAGAGCCCGGCCAGCGCGAGGAGGTGCTCGGTCTCGGGACCTTTGACCAGGGCCGCGGCCGTCAGCGGATCGGTGGGACCGATGCCGAACGACGGACAGTCCTTGGCTAGCACGCAGACCCCGCAGGCCGGCTTGCGGGCATGGCAGACACGGCGGCCGTGGAAGATCACCCGGTGGCTGAGGAGGGTCCACTCACTGCGCTCGATGAGCTCGCCGACAGCGTGCTCGACCTTGACCGGATCCTCCAGGGCCGTCCACCGCCACCGGCGCACCAGCCTGCCGAAGTGGGTGTCGACGGTGATGCCCGGAACCCCGAACGCATTGCCGAGGATGACGTTGGCGGTCTTGCGGCCCACGCCGGGAAGGGTGACCAGTTCCTCGAGGGTCGCAGGTACCTCACCGTCGAAGCGCTCCGTCAGCTCCTGGCCCAGCCTGATGAGCGCGTTGGCCTTGTTCCGGAAGAACCCGGTGGGCCGGACCAACTCCTCGAGCTCGGTCCGGTCGGCGCGCGCGTAGTCGAGGGCGGTCCGGTACTTCGCGAACAACGCCGGCGTGGTCAGGTTGACCCGCTTGTCGGTGCTCTGCGCAGACAGGATGGTGGCCACCGTGAGCTCGAGCGGGTTGGTGAAGTCCAGCTCGCAGTACACGTGCGGAAAGGCCTGGGCCAGAGTGCGGTTCATCCGGCGGGCACGCCGAACCAGACCCAGCCGGGTCTCCTCGTCCCACTTGCCGGCCGACTTGCGGGCCGCCGCGCGCCGCACCGGCGCTTCACCGTCCGCTCCGCGCGCCGGCGTCTCACCCACAGTCACCTGACCAGCCTACTGAGACGGTGCGACGCGCCGAGGATCGGATCAGTCTTTACCGACGACTGTTCGTGATCCTGCCGAGACATTGGCCGTGTTTACTTCACCCTTGTGTCCTGGTTGCTCGTTGCGCTGATTCCAGGGTTGCTGATGCTGGCAACCCTTGGTCTCGAGCGTCTCGAGTCGAGCCTGCACCGCGACGTCCTCTCGCCGTCAGACGTGGCCGCGTTTCTCGACCAAGCCGAGGCCAGCGATGTGGACACGCTCGCACGCGACGGCATGGACCGCGCCCTGCACGGCCTGCACCGCCACCTCGACGAGCGGGATTCGGCGACGGGCGGACTCGCCGTCCACAACCAGGCCCCGGGTTTGCCGACGCGTCAGTACTTCGAGCACGCCGCCAATCCTGAGTTTCAGCAGACCCGACATGCCAATCCTGTGTAGCGTGGGCTGGTCACGCTGAAGGCTCAATTGCCGACACCGTCGGCAGGGCCTACCTCTAGACTGATCCCACGATCCGCACTCGAGGTCGGCATGCGTATTTCTGATCACCGAACAGCTTAAGAGGGGCAACGTGGACGAGATCCTGGCCAGGGCCGGAATCTTCCAGGGGGTGGAACCCAGCGCCGTTTCCGCGCTGACCAAGCAGCTACAGCCAGTCGACTTCCCGCGCGGACACACGGTGTTCGCCGAGGGTGAGCCCGGGGACCGGCTGTACATCATCATCTCCGGGAAGGTGAAGATCGGCCGTCGCTCACCGGACGGCCGGGAGAACCTGCTGACGATCATGGGCCCGTCCGACATGTTCGGCGAGCTGTCGATCTTCGATCCGGGGCCCCGCACATCGAGCGCCACCACGATCACCGAGGTGCGCGCCGTGTCGATGGACCGCGAGGCCTTGCGCGCGTGGATCGCCGACCGGCCCGAGATCGCCGAGCAGCTGCTGCGGGTGCTGGCACGTCGCCTGCGCCGCACCAACAACAACCTCGCCGACCTGATCTTCACCGACGTGCCCGGCCGGGTGGCCAAGCAGCTGCTGCAGCTCGCTCAGCGGTTCGGCACGCAGGAGGGCGGGGCGCTGCGGGTGACCCACGACCTGACCCAGGAAGAGATCGCCCAGCTGGTCGGGGCGTCCCGCGAGACGGTCAACAAGGCGCTCGCTGATTTCGCCCACCGCGGCTGGATCCGCCTGGAGGGTAAGAGCGTGCTGATCTCCGACTCCGAGCGGCTGGCTCGCCGAGCGAGGTAACGAGCGAGAATCCAGCACCGAGCGAGAATCCAGCGCCGAGCGAGGTAACTTTTCCGCCGGAACGGTATTCCGGCAGCAAAAGTGCGAGAGCACCCCTGCTGGAATACAGTTCCGGCGGGTTCAGCGGCGCAGGTAGTTCAGCTGTGCTTGAACGCTCCATTGGGCTGCGTCCCAGAGCTTTTCGTCGACGTCGGTGTACACGTGCTCCACCACGGCACGGCTGCCGGCGTCCTCGCCGAGAGTCCGCAGCGCAGCTCGGACCTGATCGAGTCGCTCCTCACGGTGCGCGAGGTAGCTGTCGCTGACGGCGACCATGTCGTCGAGTTCAGGGCCGTGCCCGGGCAACACGGTGCGGTGTCCCAGCCCGCGCAGCCGGTGCAGCGACTCCAGATAGTCGCCCAGGTCACCGTCCTCGTGATCGATCACCGAGGTGCCGCGGCCCAGGATGGTGTCCGCGGTCAACACTGCAGCGTCGTCGACGAGGAAGCACACCGAGTCGGCGGTGTGGCCGGGTGTGGCCATCACGGTGATCCGCAGGCCCGCTGCGTCGATCACCTCACCGTCGGTGAGCGGACCGCCCAGGCCTCGCAGGAAACCGCTGCCCACCGACCGCACGACGGCGCCGGTGAGATCGACGATCCGGTCGATTCCGCCGGTGTGGTCGGTGTGACGGTGACTGATCAGCACCAGCGGAATCGGTCCGAGGGCGGCGAGCCGCTCGATGTGCTCATCAGCAGCGCCGGAGCCATCGGGTCCGGGATCCACCACCACCATCTCGTCGCTGCCCGACCCGCGCAGCACCCAGGTGTTGGTGCCCTCGAGCGTCATCAACCCCGGGTTGTCGCACAGCAGCACCGACGCGTTGTCGGTCACCGGCCGTAGCAGGCCGTAGGCGGGATGCTCCGACGAGCTCACGCCACCTCTACGACGACCTCGACCTCGACGGGGGAATCGAGCGGCAACTCAGAAACCCCCACCGCGGACCGGGCGTGCGCGCCCGCGTCCCCGAAAACCTCACCGAACAGCTCCGAGGCGCCGTTGATGACGCCGGGCTGCCCGCCGAAACCGGGAGCCGAGGCGACGAACCCGACGACCTTCACGACCCGCACCACCGCGTCGACGCCGACCAGCGAGTCGACGGCGGCCAACGCGTTCAGTGCGCACTGGCGGGCCAGGCTTTTTGCCTGCTCTGCGGACACCTCGGCCCCGACCTTGCCGGTCATCGGCAGCTGCCCGGACGTCATTGGCAGCTGCCCCGAGGTGTAGACGAGGTTCCCGGTGCGGACCGCGGGCACGTAGGCCGCCACCGGTGCGACGACCTGTGGGAGCTCGATGCCCTGATCTGCCATCCGGGCCGACCAGGAGGTCACTTGGGCCGCTTGAGGTAGGCGACGTGCTGCTCGCCGGTGGGGCCGGGCAGCACCGACACCAACTCCCAGCCGTCCTCGCCCCACTGGTCGAGGATCTGTTTGGTGGCGTGTGTCAGCAGGGGCACGGTCGAGTACTCCCAGCGGGTCGGTTCGCTCATGCGCCCGAGCTTATCCGGCGCCGCACCCCCTGTGGCTAGCATGCAGTGGTGGCTACCACAACAACCGGGACAACGGCTGGTCCCAAGCCCGTCGGCTGGCCGGCTCGCCTGACCGAGGCACGCCTGCACTTCGTCACGGGCAAAGGCGGCACCGGCAAGTCGACGATCGCCGCCTCGCTGGCACTGGCGCTGGCGTCCGGTGGCCGCCGGGTTCTTCTGGTGGAAGTCGAAGGACGCCAGGGCATCGCGCAGCTCTTCGACGTACCGCCGCTGCCCTACGAAGAGGTCAAGATCGCCACGGCTGAGGGTGGCGGCCAGGTCAACGCGCTGGCGATCGACACCGAGGCGGCGTTTCTGGAGTACCTCGACATGTTCTACAACCTGGGTCTGGCCGGGCGGGCGATGCGCCGGATCGGCGCCGTGGAGTTCGCGACGACGATCGCGCCGGGTCTGCGCGATGTGCTGCTCACCGGCAAGGTCAAGGAGATCGTGACCCGCACCAAGGGCGACGCGAAGGCCAAGCAGAGCGTCTACGACGCCGTCGTCGTCGACGCCCCACCGACGGGGCGCATCGCCCGGTTCCTCGATGTCACCAAGGCGGTGTCGGATCTGGCCAAGGGCGGCCCGGTGCATTCGCAGGCCGAGGGCGTGGTCAAGCTCCTGCATTCCGACCTGACGGCCATCCATCTGGTGACCCTGCTGGAGGCACTGCCGATCCAGGAGACGATCGAGGCGATCGAGGAACTGCGGCAGATGCAGCTGCCCATCGGCAGCGTGATCGTCAACCGCAACATCCCGGCGTATCTGCCGCCCGACGACCTGGCCAAGGCCGCCGAGGGCGACATCGACGCCGACGCGGTGCGGGCCGGGCTGCAGAAGGCCGGGATCACGCTGTCCGACCAGGACTTCGCCGGGCTGCTCACCGAGACCATCCAGCACGCGACCCGGATCGCGGCGCGCACCGAGAGTTCCGAAGAGCTCGTCGAGATCGACGTGGCGCGGCTGGAACTTCCCTCGCTACCCGACGGTGTCGACCTGGGAAGTCTGTACGAACTGGCAGAAGCACTCGCCCAGCAGGGCGTCCGGTGAGCGGAGGAAACCCATGAGCACCACCCCGCCGACCCTGGACATGGCCTCGATCCTGCTCGACAGGTCCAACCGGGTGGTCGTGTGCTGCGGCGCGGGTGGCGTCGGCAAGACCACGACCGCCGCCGCGATGGCGTTGCGCGCGGCCGAGTACGGCCGCACCGTCGTCGTGCTGACCATCGACCCCGCCAAACGGCTCGCCCAGGCGCTGGGGATCAAGGATCTGGGGAACAACCCGCAACGGGTGCCGCTGGCGCCCGAGGTGCCCGGTGAGCTGCACGCGATGATGCTCGACATGCGCCGCACCTTCGACGAGATGGTGGTCCAGTACTCCGGATCCGGGGCTGCGGACGCCATTCTGGACAACCAGTTCTATCAGACGGTCGCGACGTCGCTTGCCGGCACACAGGAATACATGGCCATGGAGAAGCTGGGTCAGCTTCTGGCAGAAGACAAATGGGACCTGATCGTGGTCGACACCCCGCCGTCGCGCAACGCGCTCGATTTCCTGGACGCACCGAAGCGGTTGGGCAGCTTCATGGACAGCAGGTTGTGGCGTCTGCTCCTGGCGCCCGGCCGCGGCATCGGCCGTCTGGTGACCGGCGCGGTCGGTCTGGCGATGAAGGGGATGTCGACGATCCTGGGATCGCAGATGCTCTCCGACGCGGCGGGCTTCGTGCAGTCACTGGACGCGACGTTCGGCGGCTTCCGGGAGAAGGCGGACCGCACCTATGAACTGCTCAAGCGGCGCGGCACCCAGTTCGTCGTGGTTTCGGCCGCCGAGCCCGACGCATTGCGCGAGGCGTCGTTTTTTGTCGACCGGCTCTCCACCGAGCACATGCCGCTGGCGGGGTTGGTCCTCAACCGCACGCATCCCACGCTGTGCAACCTGCACGCCGACAAAGCCGCCGAGGCGGCAGACGAGTTGGAGAAGGCAGGTTCTGACGCGTTGACCGTGGCGGCCTTGCGTATCCATGCAGCCCGAGCGTCCACGGCCAAGCGGGAAATCCGGCTGCTGTCCAGATTCACCGGCGCGAACCCGCACGTGGCGATCGTAGGAGTGCCGTCACTGCCGTTCGACGTATCCGATCTGGAGGCCCTGCGGGCCATCGCCGATCAGATCACCGGCGAGCTCCCCGCCGCCTGAGGAGGTGCGGGCCGGATCAGCCCGCGCTGCGGTGCTTGCGCTGCGCAGCAAAGAACTCGGCCCAGGACACCACTTCGGGGTGCTGCTTGAGCAGGGCGCGGCGCTGGCGCTCGGTCATGCCGCCCCACACCCCGAACTCCACCCGGTTGTCCAGGGCGTCGGCACCGCATTCGGCGATGACGGGGCAATGCCGGCAGATCACGGCGGCTTTTCGCTGGGCAGCGCCGCGGACGAAAAGTTCGTCCGGGTCGGCCTGGCGACACCGGGCTTGCGAAACCCACGCAATACGCGCCTCAGCCTCTGCGCCATGCACAATGGACTGGCCGGTCGGATTCACGGTGGTCTTGCGAGCGGCGGGCTTGGTACCTAACACCTGCGATCCCCTTCGTTCTGGCCGCGCCCCGACAACGCAGACGACTTCCTAAACCGGCGTCGATCGCTAGTGCGATCTGCGCCACACCGCGAGTGGCAGGTGTGACCTGCATCGCACTGTCTGCTCAACTTAGGTGGTCAGGGGCGTTCTGCGCAATACGTTCGTGACCACTTTTTTGGGACGACCGTGCCGTCAGGCCGGTACAGTGCCGGACCTCGGCTTTCGACACCGGCGGCGCTGCATTCGTCTCGGTCGCTCGATGGATTCCGGGCCCGGATTCGTCGCTACTCTGTAACCCATGCCGGAGGACCACCCGACTCGACCGCCGGTTGCGGTCACGATCATCAAGCTCGCCTGGTGTTGCCTCCTGGCCAGCGTGGTAGCCGCCGCGCTGATGTTCCCGGCCGTCGGCGGGTTCGGGCTGATGTCCAACCGCGCCTCCGACGTCGTGGCAAACGGATCGGCCCAGCTCGTCGAGGGTGAAGTGCCTCAGGTGTCGACGATGGTCGACGCCAGGGGAAATGTCATCGCGTGGCTGTACACCCAGCGACGTTTCGAGGTGTCCAGCGATGAGATCGCCAACGCGATGAAGCTGGCGATCGTGTCGATCGAGGACAAGCGGTTCGCCGATCACAACGGCGTGGACTGGCAGGGCACCCTGACGGGGCTTTCCGGATATCTGTCGGGCAATCTCGACACCCGCGGCGGTTCGACGATCGAGCAGCAGTACGTGAAGAACTACCAGCTGTTGGTGGTCGCCCAGACCGACGCCGAGAGGCGCGCGGCGATCGAGACCACCCCGGCGCGCAAGCTGCGCGAGATCCGGATGGCGCTCACTCTGGACAAGACGTTCACCAAACCGGAGATCCTGACCCGCTATCTGAACCTGGTGTCCTTCGGCAACGGCGCGTTCGGGGTGCAGGACGCCGCCCAGACCTACTTCGGCATCAACGCCTCGGAACTGAACTGGCAGCAGGCCGCGCTGCTGGCCGGCATGGTCCAGTCGACCAGCACCCTGAATCCCTACACCAACCCCGACGGCGCGCTGGCGCGCCGCAACGTGGTGCTGGACACCATGATCGAGAACCTGCCCGAATACGCCGATGAGCTGCGGGAAGCCAGCCAGCAGCCGCTGGGGATCCTGCCGCAGCCCCAGGAACTGCCCCGGGGCTGCATCGCGGCCGGAGACCGCGCGTTCTTCTGTGACTACGCGCTGGAGTACCTGGCGCGCGCCGGCATCAGCAAGGATCAGGTCGCCAAGGGCGGCTATCTGATCAGGACAACGCTGGACCCCGACGTGCAGGCCTCGGTGAAGTCGGCGATCAACGAGTTCGCCAGCCCCGATCTCGACGGTGTCGCCAGCGTGATGAGCGTGGTCCGCCCGGGCAAGGAGTCCCACCCGGTGCTCGCGATGGCGAGCAACCGCACCTACGGCCTGAACCTCGACGCCGGCGAGACGATGCAGCCGCAGCCGTTCTCGCTGGCCGGTAACGGCGCGGGATCGGTGTTCAAAGTCTTCACCACGGCGGCCGCCATGGAGATGGGCATGGGCATCAACGCCCAGCTGGACGCCCCGTCCCGGTTCGAAGCCAAGGGTCTGGGCAGCGGTGGCGCGCGCGGCTGCCCGCCGGCGACGTGGTGCGTGCAGAACGCCGGCAACTACCGAGGGTCGATGAACGTCACCGACGCGCTCGCGACGTCGCCGAACACCGCCTTCGCCAAGCTGATCGCGCAGGTCGGGGTGCAGCGCGCCGTGGACATGGCGGTGCGGCTGGGGCTGCGGTCCTACGCGCTGCCGGGCACCGCCCGGGATTACGACCCGGACAGCAACGAAAGCCTCGCCGACTTCGTCAAGCGCCAGAATCTGGGATCGTTCACGCTGGGGCCGATCGAGGTGGACGCGTTGGAGCTGTCCAACGTGGCGGCGACGATCGCCTCCGGTGGCACGTGGTGCCCACCGAACCCGATCGAGCAGGTCGTCGACCGCAACGGCGAAGAGGTCTCGGTGACCACCGAGACCTGCGAGCAGGCAGTTCCGGAAGGCCTCGCCAACACCCTGGCGGTCGCGATGAGCAAGGACGACACCGGTGCGGGCACCGCGGCCGGCGCCGCGGGTTCGGCCGGCTGGACCCTGCCGGTGTCCGGCAAGACCGGTACCACCGAAGCCAACAGGTCGTCGGCATTCCTCGGGTTCACCAACCAGCTCGCCGCGGCCAGCTACATCTACGACGATTCCACCAATCCCAGCGAGTTGTGCTCGTTCCCGTTGCGGCAGTGCGGCAGCGGCAACCTGTTCGGCGGCAATGAGCCGGCCCGCACGTGGTTCACCGCGATGTTGCCGATCGCGACCAACTTCGGCGAGGTCACGCTGCCCCCGACCGACCCCCGCTACGTCGACGGCGCACCCGGCTCGCGGGTGCCCAGCGTCGCCGGGATGAACCAGAGCACCGCACGGCAGCGGCTGCGTGACGCCGGGTTCCAGGTCGCCGATCAATCGACGCCGGTCAACAGCACCGCGCCGTACGGCTCGGTCGTCGGGACGTCCCCGAGCGGGCAGACGGTTCCGGGGTCGATCGTGACGATCCAGACTTCCAATGGCGTCGCGCCGGCACCACCGCCGCCGCCGCCGGGCGCACCGCCACCCGGGGGTCCACCACCTCCAGTGGGGCAGACGGTCATCGAGATACCGGGCTTGCCGCCCATCACGGTGCCGGTACTGGGTCCGCCGCCGCCTCCGCCGCCCCCACCGGGGTAGCACCGACGATGCTGACGGCCGGGCGACGGTGGGTGGCGTCCGGCCGGTGGCAGTAGGCTGCGGGTATGGCTGCTGTGCCCTCTGGTTCACCCGGGTCCATCCTCAAGACCACCGCCGCCGCCTCCATCGGCACCCTCGCGGCAGGTATCGGTTACGCCTCGTTGATCGAGCGCAACGCGTTCGTCGTGCGTGAGGCGACGATGCCGGTGCTCTCACCGGGATCGTCGCCGCTGAAGGTCCTGCACATCAGTGACATCCACATGCGGCCGAGTCAGCGGCGCAAGCAGGCGTGGCTGCGCGAGCTCGCCGGCTGGAATCCGGACTTCGTCGTCAACACCGGCGACAATCTCTCCCACCCCAAGGCCGTGCCCGCGGTGGTGCAGGCCCTCGGTGATCTGCTGTCGGTGCCCGGCGTGTTCGTCTTCGGCAGCAACGACTACTTCGCGCCGAAAATGAAGAACCCGGCGAACTACCTGACCAATCCGAGCCACCGGATCCACGGGGAACCGCTGCCGTGGCAGGACCTGCGCGCCGCGTTCACCGAGCGCGGCTGGCTGGACATGACGCACACCCGCCGCGAGTTCGAGGTGGCCGGCCTGTACATCGCCGCCGCCGGGGTCGACGACCCGCACCTGTCCCGGGATCGTTACGCCACCATCGCCGGGCCGGCGAACGCCACCGCGAACCTGACGTTGGGCCTGACCCACTCCCCCGAGCCGCGGGTGCTGGACCGCTTCGCCGCCGACGGCTACCAGCTGGTGATGGCGGGCCACACCCACGGCGGCCAGCTGTGTGTGCCGTTCTACGGCGCGATCGTCACCAACTGTGAACTCGACCGGTCACGGGCCAAGGGTCCGTCCCGGTGGGGCGCACACACCCAGTTGCACGTCTCGGCGGGAATCGGCACGTCACCGTTCGCGCCGCTGCGGTTCTGCTGCCGCCCGGAGGCGACGCTGCTGACGCTGATCGCGGCCCCCACCGGAGGCTCGGACGCCCGGTCACGGGCAGGACAGTCGTATCCGACCGTCGCGGCACGGTGAGCGCGTCGGCCCTGTCCGCCCGCTGCAGCCGCTCACGTTCCTGGGTGGACAGCGCAGTGCGGCTCATCGGGGCCGACACCAGGCGCAGTGCTGACACCCACCTACTGCGCTACCCGCTGCCGTCGAGCTGGACCAAGGACGTCGACGTCTCGCTCTATCTCAAGGACGAGACCACCCACATCACCGGCAGCCTCAAGCACCGGCTGGCCCGGTCACTGTTCCTCTACGGGCTGTGCAACGGCTGGATCGACCAGAACACCACCGTCATCGAGGCCTCGTCGGGCTCCACGGCGGTCTCAGAGGCGTACTTTGCGGCGCTGCTGGGGTTGCCATTTATCGCGGTGATGCCGGCGTCGACGAGTGCGACGAAAATTGCCCTGATCGAGTCTCAAGGCGGCCGTTGCCATTTCGTCGCCGAGTCGACACAGATGTATGCCGAGGCACAGCGGCTGGCCGCCGAGACCGGCGGGCACTACCTCGACCAGTTCACCAACGCCGAACGTGCCACCGACTGGCGTGGCAACAACAACATCGCCGAGTCGATCTTCGAGCAGTTGGGCGAGGAGACACATCCGGTACCGGAGTGGATCGTGGTGGGTGCGGGCACCGGCGGGACGAGCGCCACGATCGGTCGCTACATCCGGTACCGCTGCCATCCCACCCGGCTGTGTGTCGTGGATCCGGAGAACTCCGCGTTCTTCCCCTCCTACGAGAGCGGCGACGCCGACGTCGTCACCGGGGTGTCGTCCCGCATCGAAGGCATCGGGCGACCGCGCGTGGAGCCGTCGTTCCTACCGCATGTCGTGGACCGGATGTTGGCGGTGCCCGACGCTGCGTCGGTGGCCGCCGCCCATCACGTCAGTCGGGTGCTCGGCCGCCGGGTCGGGCCGTCCACGGGAACCAACATCTGGGGTGCTTTCGAACTGCTGGCCGAGATGGCGGCCGAGGGCCGCAACGGCTCGGTGGTCACGCTTCTGGCCGACAGCGGCGACCGGTACGCCGACACCTACTTCTGTGACGAATGGCTGACCAGCCACGGGCTCGACCCGTCCGCCTCGGCCGATGTGCTGGCCGAGTTCGAACGATCGGGACGGTGGCCGCGGTCGTCGGCGCCGCGCGACAGTGGTCCGTCCGACGTCAGGAACAGCCACAGCGCCGCGAACGCGAAGAAGCCCAGGTAGATCGATGCGCCTAACCCCGTCATCGCACGCCTCGTTTCGTTCGGTTCTGTCTGTCAGTGTGCATAACGCCACCGACAACCCGAATCCATCCCTCGGCGTGTCGCACCGGCGATAGGCGTTTGGCTTGAACCCTGGCCAGTGCGATACGCTGTCGTGGCTTCACGCGGGGTGTGGCGCAGCTTGGTAGCGTGCTTCGTTCGGGACGAAGAGGTCGTGGGTTCGAATCCCGCCACCCCGACTCGTGTGATCGCAGGTAGAGGCCCTGACCGGGAATTCCGGTCGGGGCCTTCTTACTTCCCAGTCCGCAGCTGGTCCGCAGTGGCTGCCAGAGACCGCATTCGCGCGGCATCTAGTGCAACTGAAACTTGCTCCAGGTCGTCGGGGAACAGGTCGGCATACGTATCCAGGGTCAAGACCGCAGAAGCGTGTCCCAGCATCGTCTGAACAGCCTTGACGTTGGCCCCGGCGCTGATCGACAAGGACGCTGCCGTATGACGAAGGTCGTGAGGCGTGACGGTGGGATACGCCGGGTCTGCTTCCTGAAGCCGTTGGACAGCCATGTTGAACACCCGCGGCCGCCACGTCGACACTCGCAACAATGCTCCGCCGGGTGACGTGAACACCAAATCGTCTCGTCGCTTGCCGATCATGATCGCGGCCAGCGGATCAGCAAGGAACGCAGGGAAGGGCACCGAGCGACGCTCGTGGGATTTGGGTGACGACCACACCACACGTCCCTTGACCTCGGCGACCGCCTCACGGATATTTACCCTCCGGCGGAGCATGTCGAAGGACTCCACCCGTAGCGCTGCCATCTCGCCCCAGCGCAGCCCGGTGTAGGCCAGGAATCGAACAACAACGGCGTACTCGCCGACCTCGCGGGCCAGAAGCTCCACCTGCTGGTGTGTCAGGTAGCCCCGCGCTCGGTGCTGTCGTCGCGGCGACTTCACTCCTGTGCACGGATTGCGGGGGATCCGTCGATCGTCGACGGCCATCTCCAAGATCTGCCTCAGGACGCTGAGCGCGTTCTCGATGGTGGCCGGTTTGGCTCCGCCCGCCGCCAATTGCTGCACCCACGCCCTGATATCCGACGATTGCACGTCGGCTACAGCGACCGCGGCCCACCGGCCTTCGACGTAGCCCGACCAGGCGAATGCGCGTGTCGCAACCGTCGTCTCCTTCAAATGACCCTGTGTGCCAAGCCATTTCCCATGCAGCTCACGGACGGTGATGCGCCCGGCTTTCGGCGCGACATAGGTGCCGATCGTCTGAGCGGCCGTGATCTCATTGAGAAAGGCCTGAGCGTCCACCTTGCGGTCGAACGAACGCGTGTTCTCCCCGCCTTGATCGTCGACGTAACGGGCCAACCAGCGGCGGCCCATACCGCTACGTGCGGTGGGGCTCCCGTCTGATCGACGCCACCGGTCCTCGACACCAGCCCGACGGTTTCGTCGCTGCAAGTCGACCACCTCCTCTACCGCCAGTTTCACACCGACCACCGACAGCCGACGAAAGCGTTCGGCTGGAGTCAATTTGTAGGCGAAGTTGAGGGTACTGGTGGACAAATGCAGGGCGCCACCACCACCGTTGGATTCGTTGACAGAACCCACCATTGAGGAGCAGCTACATGGATCTACTGAGCGCCAAACAGGTTTCGGACATCATCGGCGTCCCCGTTGGAACTCTCCGCTACTGGCGCCACTGCGATATCGGGCCGGCCAGTTTCACCTTGGGCCGCCGGGTCGTGTACCGGCGCGACGAGGTACTGCGATGGATCGCGGAACAAGAAACCGCGACCCGGCGGGGAGGCGGAGACGCCGCGTGAACCGCGCCCACGAAAGAGACCCCGGGGCCTAGCCGAGGTCTTTGTTCGAACCACCTGATCATCCGACACGGAAGTTCCACATGAGAATAGCTCGTCAACGCAGCCTGCATAAGCACGGTGTGCAGGAAATCCTATGAGCGACAACACCGAGACGGACAAGAAGTCGGTGGCCGCGCGCTTGGTCGGCATGGCACAGGAACGCTACCTGCTCGGACTCTCCGATGAGGGTGAGCCGTTCGGAGCTGACCGCGATCGCCCGCACTTGGTCATGCTCCTCCGCGCCGGCAAGGCCGGTCTACGCGCCGACCTAGCCGCACGGTACTTCGCCGAGACCGGCGCGGTCGCCGGCGGCCAGGCCCTGACTGACGCCACGCTGATCCTTGAAGGATTGGCTGCCACGAAGCCGCCCGAACGCCTGAACCTCCGCGTCGCTGACGATGACGGCACGATCTACATCGATACCGGACTACCCAACGGCCAGGTGATTCGTATCCGACAGGGCCGGTGGACGCTGACCGAGCGGGCACCTGTGCGCTTTCTACGCACCAAGTTGACCGGAGCGATGCCGCTGCCGGCTCAGGGCGGGGATATCGAGAAGCTCTGGGATTTCGTCAACGTCGACTTCGAAGACCGACCGGTCCTCCTCGCTGCCCTCATTGCCGCTCTTGTCCAGACCGACGTCCCACACCCGATCTTGGCGCTGTTCGCCGAGCAGGGCAGCGCCAAGAGCACAACCACCCGCATGCTGGTCGATCTCATCGACCCGTCACCGGTTCCCCTACGGCAGGCACCGCGTGATTCCGATTCGTGGGTCACTGCGGCGTCCGGGTCGTGGGTTGTTGCCTTGGACAATCTGTCGACGATTCCGCCCTGGTTGTCGGATTCCCTGTGCCGTGCCGCCACAGGCGACGGCAACGTCAAACGGGCGTTGTACACGGACTCCGATCTCGCGGTGATCAAATTTCGGCGGTGCGTCATCATCAACGGCATCGACGTCGGCGCAGTGCGACCCGACCTCGCGGAGCGACTGGCGACAGTCGACCTGCGACGCATTGATCGCCACATGCGACAACCGGAAGCCACGATGCGACAACAGTGGCGCACGGCTCTACCAGGCATTTTGGGCGGGCTTCTTGATCTGGCCGCCGTGGTTCATCAACGGCTGGAAACCATTTCGGTCGACGTGTCGCCACGGATGGCGGACTTCAGTCGCACGCTGGCGGCCGTTGACGAGATTCTGTCGACCCATGGCTTCCGGCGTTACTTGTCACGCGCCAGTCAACTCTCCGAGGACAGCCTGTCCGCCGACCCGTTCATCGAACAGCTAAGGCTGCACATCCGGGAACCGCTCATCGGAAAGTCCGGCGGCGACCTGCTGGCGACAGTCACGCCGACCGGCGACACCTGGCGCAGACCAAAGGAGTGGCCTCGGAACGGCCGGGATGTCACAGCCGTCCTGCGACGGCACGCACCTGCGCTCCGGAGTCTGGGTTGGGCGATCGAAGACGATGGCGCTCGAAATCATCGGAACGTGCTGCTGTGGACCATCTATCCGCCCTACAAAGATGTGTCGGCCAAACAACCCTCGCAATCCTCGCGTCCCTCACGCATTTCGGCTCCGCGTGAGCTGTCGTCCTTTGTTCAAGATCTGCCGGCGCCCCGCCAGACCATCCCGAACAAGCATTCGGGCGACAATCTCGACGTCGAGGCCTCATGACCGCGCTCGTCGTCACGGCTGCGCCGGACCTTTCGGGCACAATCAGCACCACGTCCCTCTACGTGAGGAGTTGGTGTCCGTGAGCGCGCAATTCGAGGCGATCGCCCAGGCGGTCATCCACGACTGGCCTGACTACGGGTGGTCCGGCCGATTGGAGGCGGCCATCAAGCAGCTGTATCTGTCAGAACTTACTTATCCGGCAACATGGTCCAGCGACCGTTGCGAGGAGTTCGCAGAGAGCCACGCCGGCGACGACGCGCTCCTTCTCACCAGCTCACTGGACGACCTCATCGATACCGTCACAGATTGCTATGTGCGCGATCACGGAGTTCTCCCCCATCGTGACGATTCAGCTCTGTTACTTACAGCGGCGCGTCGGGACGTGCTCGACGAGCTGGAGCTCCGGTTCGCGGCTGACCTACCTGCCGAGATCGCCGCGTTGACAGCCCACGGTGTTGGAAGGGCAAATGGCTCTCTGACGGCGTGCGGGCCGGCCCAACGGCGGCAGAGCAGCACACTGCGCCTAAGCCGTCCTTAGGTAGGTTCCGTTTTGCGGCGGCACCATCCGCTTCGAAATGGCCTTTTCCACTCCCGTGTCGACAGACGAGATGCGATCGAGCGGCGCATAGATCCCTTGAAGCCGCGTTCGCTATTTCCGGACCGGGGGCGCTGCCTCTCCTGCTCCTCATCTCTGACGATAGCGCCTACACTTGTCGGTAGGTGCATCTAAGGTGCATCTCTATGGACAGGACAGTATGACCATCGATCCACACACACTTCGCCCAGCTGAGGACGTTCCATTGGGGGGGCTGCCCTCGGCCGATCCGACCCTGCTCGGAAACGCTCCCCTCGAAGTCGCAGTGATCGAGATCCGGTATACCGCCCGTACCGACGAGATCACACCGGAGGTCGCCGCTGCTTTCCGGGACGACCTTGTGGAGAACACGGGGGTGGACTTCCCGAGCATTCAACCCACCGTCCAACAGCAGATGAGGATCGACTTCGGGGCCAACGGCGTTTCCCAGGTGGCAGCGGAGTCCAGTGGGTGGCAAATTGCTTCCGCGGACGGAGCACACGTCACGCTCATGCCCGACATCCTGATCATGCAGGTCAACCGCTACGAGCGATGGCGTACCAGCATGAAGGCTCCGCTAACCGTTCTGGTCGAATCTCTCGGACGGTTAGTCAAGCCATCGTTGGTGCACCGCATCGGTCTGCGGTACGTCGACCGCTTCCATGACAGTGGGTTCAACTCTGCAGAGGCTTGGCGTGGCCGGATCGACGACACCCTTCTGGGCCCTGTGCTTAACCCAGTGTTCGGCGGCAGTGTTCGAGGTGCTCAACAGCAGGTGGAGATCCGGCTTGATGATCATCACGGCGCGTTGCTGCGGCATGGACCAGTTCGCGATGATTCGGGCAAGTGCGTGCAGTATCTACTCGATACGGACGTGTTCCGCCACTCCTCATTCACGTTCGACGTGCGAGAGGTCGTCATCTCAGCGGAGCGGCTGAACCGCACTTCGTTGTCACTTTTTCAGGCGTCGGTTACCGATACCTACCTGAAAGAGCTTCGAGAAGGGAGCGCGAAATGACGATCATGGAGCAGCAGCCGACCGGCTCCCGCGTGCTCCGGTCACCTTCCTGGGCCCGAGCACAAAAGGGCCTGTACCCGGCCCCTTGCGAGGACGGACTCTGGTCCAGCACGTTCGTGGAGATGAGTTCATCGCCGGGGTTGCGGGATGTCGTCGCGCATTTCTCTGGAGCCCTCGACCCGTGCGGATGGGATCAGGTTCGCGTCGAAGTTTTCAAGAGTCTCGACGGGCAGATGAACCTTCCGGGCTCGGCGCTGTGGTTGACGATGCCGTATACATTCATCGATACGGTGCTGTCCGACGAGCAACAGATCGACGAGACGGTCGACGTTCTTGATGCCTTCGAACGAATCCGAGCCGAACTGGGCCTAACGCAGAAGGAGATGTTCAAGGCCACCGGCATCAACAAGCGCACGTTCCACTCGTGGGCGGCAAAGCCCCCCGCCAGCCGGCCCCGTGTAGCCAGCTTGGGTGGACTGTGGGAGTTGGCGGACGCCGTCGACGACCTCCGCAGCACACTGGACCAGCCGATGAACAGGTGGCTGCGTGCCGACAAGAAGCGAGCCTCCGCACTACTCGACGGCCGGTTCGACGACCTCGTTGACCTGGCTGTGGATCGGACGCCGTTCCCTCGGCGAGAGATCGGCACTTCGGTATACGAGGGGATCGCCGAACACGTCGAGACACCGATCATTCGAACCGGTGGTCCGGTGGTGACCGAGAACGTCGAGGACGGATTCGCCCGGTGACTATTGATCGACTCCTGCCGGAGCGATGGCCCCCGCACACGCTTCTCGCTCTGGAGCGGTGGCGGCAAGGGCATCTTCTCCCGATGGATCGCGGCGCATGGATCGTCCCAGCGTGGGTAGATGACCCTGTAACCGGAGAACCCGCTGCCGATGGAGCGTTGGGTGAGGTGCGTGCTCGGTCAGCACCATTGAGCGACAGCGGGTATGCCGCGGTGGTGTCACAGACCTGCGACATTGCGGGCGGTCCCGGGATGCGGCATCCGCTGGTGCAGGCATGCCCGGTACGCGACATCTCAGTCTTTTCGACGGAGAAGGTCCAGCAGATCAAAGACCATCAGCTCTCCGACTACGTCTGGCTAAGTGAGCCTCCAGTTCCTGGAGCGGTTTGGGCCGTGGACCTGCGCGCGATCGTTCCGGTCAGCAAGGGTTTGCTCGCTGCGCAGGAACCGGTCGTGGGGCTCGCCTCGATTGAGGACGAGCTCATTCTCGGACAGCGCCTTGCCAGCAAACTTGGCCGGCCTGCTGTGCACGATGCGCTTGCCGGTCCGGTATTCGAAGCTCTGCGCAAACTCATTTCGAAGGCGAAGAAGTCGCAGGACTGGTGCGATGACGTCGAACAGCTTCGTTTGGAGATCGTCGAGGGGACCACACTGTATCCGAAGCGTGTGCGACTACTCGTGCTGACAGACGTCCGCTTCGGACCGTCGGAGAAGAAACCGCTTCGCGACGAATGGAAGTCCCATCGGAAGTCATTGAACGCCGCCGGGATTACTTGGGAACCAATCCATTTCCTCACGGTCGACAAATGGCCCCGTGCGACTCTATCGCGCGTCGGTACCCATCGAAGCGCCGACTCTCGAGCGCGGACGGTTTGCATAGACCCACTCGGGGTGTCCGCCTCACCAATCGCACAGCTGATTTCGGACAGGGTGGCCCCACGTACCTATCGAAGCACGCCGCGGTCCGCTCCCGGCCGGATCGCGGAGTCAGAAGGCAGGTTACGAGCGACTGCGCTCACTGGCGACGGATCCGCCCTAGGGCGCTCGGCAACGCCGATGCCGATGTTGCGCAGGACGCACATCGATTGCCTGGCGGGTTATCTGCCACGTGACCCAGGTTACGCAGCGCGCATCACGCGGGCACAACGGGCGTTGACGACCAGATGATCGATACGGTTGCTGAGCCGTTCAGGCGCGATACGGATAAACAGCTTTGGCGAGATCACGCGCCGCCGTCAGAGTCGCTCGGTCGAGGTCCTTGTGCCGTGCCCGTTCCGTGAGCCTCGCTAGCAGCGTGCACAGCGCCCGCTCGTCCCGGGAGGCAATGTCTGCGGCGTCGAGCGCGCTGACAGGGACAGGAGCCGGTGAATCTTCAGGCGTCAGGGCGAGGTCGGTCGCGGAACCGGCCCTCGGCACCTCGACGACGCGGATCGGCGTTCCATGGCGCTCGGCAGCCATGCGTGCAGCAGATGAGTCGCGCCGACACGTGTCCGAGCAGTAGAGCCGGCGGCGTCCGCGACGTGGCCTGTCTTCAGGATCCATCATCAACACATCGCATCGCACGCACCGCGGCCACTCCGTGTCCACACGAGCGTCGCGCCATGCATCAGCGCGCGCAGCCGGTTGCTTCTTAACGGTTTTCGCCGCCTTGCTGCGCAGCAGCGCGCGTATCTCTCTGACATCAACACCGACCAGCTCGGCGATAGCCGCCAACGTCGCGCCACGTTCCCGCATGTCCTTGATCGATGCACAGGCTTCCGCGTAATAGCGGCTGCGCCTGCGCTGCGCCTCCGCCTCCGCTTGCTGGCGAGACTGCGCGACGCGACGGGCCTGCCATTCGTCCACATCCTGCAGGCGTCCGATCAACGCCCGAACGGCGGTCGCGTCATCGGCGTTGGCACGGTCCTGCTGCGCTCGCACTTCGTTCGCTCGGCGTTGCGCCTCGACGGCGCGACGACGCGCCTCCAGTTTCGACACAGCAGTCATGTCGACAACCTACGAAGCAACGCGAGGTTTGGTCCACGACCACAGCCACATTCGTCTCAGTTCCGCGCGTCGCTCAGCGTCACTTCCGATGGCGCGCCCCGGCCGCTGTCGTCACTGCCGAGTAACCCGCCCCGCTTGCCACCAAGCCATCCCTGCCAGCCAGTTCCTCCAATTCCGACACACCTCTTGCACTCTGGGGCCAGCACGATCACTTTTCGTCGGACGATAAACACGCATCGATCCGCAATGCCATTGACGAAAGTGCTACGGGGTCTCAACGCGAGCAACCGCACTGCGAACGCTGAGGCGGTTCACGTCGCCTGGCCCGACATAGTCGTCGTGGGCATGCCTGCGATCTGCGTGCACGGCCCCTAGCGAGTGACGGCGAACATTTCGCCGGTGCCATCGCCGACGTGACTGGAGTGCAGAGGAAAGTTCGAAGACCAGCCAGACTGGGCGCAGTGAAACTCGTTGTGCTAGAGGGCTATGCGAGCGGTCGCCCTGCATGCAGACTGGCGGCCTTCACGCGCTTGGTCTCGCCATCGTCGCTCTTGCAGTGGGCGGTGAGAAAGCCATCGACGAGGTTCACGCAGTCGTCGTGAGTGATGGCGCGAATGCCGGTCATCCGGGCAAACGCCAGTGGGCCGACCAGTTGGCACAGCGCCAGTTCCCGGTCGAAGTCGTCGAGTTGGGCTTGTGCTCTCGGGCTAGAGAGTATGGCGTCGAACGGTTGCCGGTACTGGTCGACGACTCGGGCCCGCAACGCTCCGGATGTGTGTCGATCATCGGCTTCGTTCGTCGGGCCGGTGGGACCAAGGGACAGCCATGCCAGCGTCGTGACATGCAGTGGCGCGTCGTTGAAAAGAGCGGCTTGGCGGCTTAGCAATTCGATCAACTGGTCACGCAGAGGGCCGCTGGTCGGTGTTGGAGTTGCCACCTGTGGAAGCAGTCGCTCGAACGTGGCTGCGAGCAGGTGCGACGAACTTTGGAAATGGCGGTAAAGCGTGGTTCTGGCCACTTTGGACGCTTTGGTGACGGCATCGATCGTGACGGCTTCCACGCCGCCAGTGCTCAGAAGGGTCGCGGCTGCATCCAGCAGTCGATTTCGGGACCGGATTCGCCGCGGGTCCACGTCATCGTCAGGGACCGGCGCTGGCTGACTGTCGCTCACTCAATTCACCTCGGCGGTCGATTTCACGCGATGCTGTCCTGTCAGTCTAGCATTGTGGTACTAACGGTATCGAAGCGAAACCGATAGTATTGGAGCGTGATGGTGCCCGGAAGCGCGTCGCTGCCGGAGCGGTTACCTTCGCACACGACAACGTGCATGGGTTGCGGCCCCGACAATCCCCACGGACTGCAGTTGGTGGTGCACCGCAGCGGCGACGCGGTGTACTCCGATGTGACTTTCGACGAGCGCCACATCGGGGCTCCTGGGCTGGCCCATGGCGGAGCAGTTGCGGCGGCGTGCGATGACGTCTTGGGATTCACATTGTGGATCGCCGGCACCCCGGCGGTGACTCGCAGCCTGACGGTGGAGTATCTGCGGCCGGTGCCGCTGCATCAACCCCACAGGATCACCGCCCACATCCGGTCCCGCGAAGGACGGGCGCTGCACGTCACGGCGACAGGCACTGGTGAGCGTGGGATCACCCGCTTCACCGCCAATGCAGTGTTCGTCGCCGTCAGCCCCGAACACTTCGCCGCACACGGCGATGTCAGCGCTTTCGGCGATCTCCTGGAGCAGTTCGCGCGCCGCGGCGGTCTCGACCCGGAGCCGTCATGACTTTCCCCCAGGCTCGCAGCCACGGGACAACCCTGCCTTCGGAAGCGAACTCGGTCGCTGCAGAGAAGCGGGCCGCTAACGCGTCGCGTTCGCGCGCCTCCGCACGGCGCCGGGAAGCGATTCTGGATGCAGCTTTGGCCGTGGCCGCGGCGGGTGGTTACGAGGCGGTTCAGATGCGGTCGGTCGCCGAGCGGGCCGGCATCGCCGTCGGCACGCTTTACCGCTATTTCCCGGCGAAAACCAACTTGTTGGTGGCGGCGCTGACGCGCGAGTTTCGCCGACTCAACTCGGCTGACGACTGGGCTAGCGGGGAGGGCACGCCGCTGGAACGGCTCGAACGTCTCACCGCACATCTGCATGACCGCTGGCAGCGCGACCCCTGGCTGACATCAGCCATGACACGGGCCTTCGCCGTTGCAGACACCCGCGCCGCCGCGGAACTAGACCGCGCGGCCGATGAGATCCAGATCCTGCTGGCCCGCACGCTCAGGGGCGGCGAGCCCACCCCTACCGATCTGCACGTCGCTGGGGTCATCTCCGACATCTGGTTGGCCAACCTCGTGGCCTTCAGCGGCCACCGCGCGACAGCCGCCGACACCCGCAACCGCATTGACCGAGCCACCAGGCGCGTCGTGACCAGTGCTGCTAGGCCCACCGCCAACCGGTAACGATACTACTGGTATCGCAGCGCTACTTAGCGTACTCTTTGGGGATACGGCTCAACGATGCGTCGAAAAGAGACTGCCATGTACACCCAATGGATCGAAAACCTTGTCGTACAACGCCTCTCGCTGCATGGCGGCCTCGTTCTGGATTTCGATGACTACAACGAAATCGTCATCTCCTGCCCCCTGCTATTGACCCTTCCTGCCGTCAGCACCTATCCCATCGAGGCGGTGCGTATTGACCCCCTCCGGATCGCGACCCACGAACGCCCGTTGTTGAACCTCGCCGGCGCGGTGTGCACCCAGGCCTGGTCCGGCGACGATGGAGGGCTACACCTGGGGTTCTCGCGCGGACACCGCATCGATGTCGATCCCGACGCTGAACAGACAGCATGGGAGCTCTATGGCATGCGCCACGGCTACATGGCCTGCCTGCCTCAAGGACGGGTACGCGTGGTCCGCCATGACCTCCCCGACACCGACGACGCCAACATCGTCAACAGCGCCACGCAATCATCGGCGGGGTCGGCGCGGCAGACCGACTAATGCGGAGGCGGCGACGGGTCGACGTGGGCGGCAATGCGTGGATCAGATTGGACGTGGACCGGACTGCCCTGGCGACATCGAGGCGGGCGAGCATTCCCGAATGATGCTGTCGAGGTTTTGCTGCACGCGCTCGGGAGCGATGCCAACCGATGGTGAATACAGCATGATGTGGTCCAGGACGCCGTCGTAGCGGCTCAGTTGTTCACGGACCTCGTCTGCCGTCCCGGCGACACCCATGGTGTCGATCATCTCCTCCGACACCGCGGCGAACATCGCCGGGAAATCGCGCTGGGCGAATGCTTCCCGGATGGTTCGGCCTTCGCTGGCGAAGCCGTTTACATCGAGTACCGTCTCGTACGATTTGACCGAGGAGTAGAACGCAATCTGCTGCGCCAGTTCGCGCCTCGCAACCTCGGCGTCGTCGTGAATGGCGCACATCACCATGGAAATGATTTCCACGTCATTGGGGTCGCGGCCCGTGTGCGCGGCACCCCGGCGATAGCGGGCCGGACGATCTCCTCGACGTAGGTGGTCGTGAACAGGGGATGTCCGGCCAGGCCGTCGGCCACCCGCCCGGCCGCCTCGCACATCCGGGGCCGAACACCGGCAGTGACGATCGGGATCGCCCGGCTGGAGGGTCCCACGTCGCCGGTCGGGGTGAGATTCATTCTGTAGAAACGGCCCTCGTGATGGATCGGGCCTTGATGCAGGTTCCATATCCGGCGCAGCAGCATCACGAGTTCTTCCATCCGCAGTGCGGGTGCGGAGGTGTCGGGCACGCCGTGCCAGTCGCTCATCATCCGTTTGGTGCCGTTGCCGATGCCCAGCACCAGTCGTCCGTTGGAGAGTTCGTCGAGGTCGCGCGCCTCGGTGGCCAGCACCAGGGGGCTTCGGCCGACGCCGTAGAGAATGGAGGAACCGATCCGGCAGTTCTGTGTGCGGTTGGCCATCGCGGCCATGGAGATCGATCCCGACCGAGAGTAGAACTCCGAGGCCCATACGGCGTCGAACCCGGCCGCATCAGCGGCCTGGGCGGTCTGGGCCAGTGACTTCAAATCCGCGCCGAGAACCGACAGGCCGTAGGTGCTCATGACCGGTCTCCTGTGCGCGGGCGCGGCCCGTCGAATATGACGGTGCTGACCCGTGGCCGCCGTCTGGTGGAGGTGATCCTCGGCGACCAGGTACATGAGTGCGTTGATGGTGTTTGCGTCGAGCGGGGTAAGAGACGTGGAACGCGCGCGGCCAGCCGTGCGCCACCTCCAAGGCTGGTGCTCAGCATCTTCCATCCCTGGTGATTGCACAATGGAGGGTGTCGAAGCCGCCTGCTGTACGGAGTTGGTGAAGTGCGCCAGTGTGACGACGACGAACAGCCCGGACGCGGACGCGACCAACTGACTAGTGGTTTCGTCGCGTAATTCTGTCCGGACTTCGAGTTTCCGGCCGGTCTTGGACACCAGCTCGGCGCTGACCTCGTAGGGGACCCCCAGCAATACCGGCGCGTAGAACTCGGTATCGAACTTGCGGGTGACGGCCATCTCACCGACGACGTACAGCAACATGCCCACCATGTCGTCGAGTACGGTCATGACTGCGCCGCCATGTGCGATACCGGGTGCGCCGCGATGTCTGCCGTCGAAGATATGCCTGGCACCCACCCCGTCGCCATGCCGACGCGCTCGCAGGCGATGACCGTGCGGATTGTCTGTGCCGCAACCAAGGCACCACGGGTGGTGCGCATCAAGGTAGTCGCCGTCGGCGGCGACAGCACGATTCTGAAAGCTATGCCACCATGCGATGGCCGAATCTTCTTCCGCTTGCTCTTCGATGACGAAACCCTCCTAAATAGACCCACGTAGCGCGTGATTCACCAAATACGACTGAAGAATTGCGCCGGCGTCGACGCTGGTCGACCGCAAGAAGGACATGATCATCTCGGGCGGGGAAAATGTCTACCCCATCGAGGTCGAGCAGGTCCTGTTCCGCCACCCCGGTGTGCTCGACGCCGCGGTCGTCGGCGGTCCCGACGACAAGTGGGGTGAACGCGTCGTCGCCGTGGTGGTGGCCGACCCCGCCGCCGAACAGGAACCCGGCGCCGACGAACTGATCGCCTGGTGCCGCGAACGGCTGGCGCATTTCAAGTGTCCGCGCGAAGTGCACCTCATTGCCGAGCTGCCCCGCAACGCCACCGGCAAGCTCCTCAAGACCGAGCTGCGCAAGCGATTCACCGGCGTCGAGGGCGGTGTCGTCCAGCGCTGAGGCACGACACCGGAGGCGGAGCGCGGGTTTGGGAAGTGTTGTCGCGACGAGTAGCCACGGTCACCGCTGCAAATAGCTGAAGATGTTATTTGTCGCTAACGTTTAGAGGCGCAGGTTGGGACTTGTCGGCTGAGACAACCGGGAGGTATACGACATCCGGCAAGTGTTGCGGGTGGGTCTTGCCATGCGCTCGCCTGTCACCTTGCGCGATAGGTGCTTGAGCGTCCCTGACCTGACGCCGATGAGCTTCGGCGAAAGGGGTGCTTCAGTGTCGTACGCGGCGGCCGACGACTCCACCCGATCAGCCTTCCCGCAGTAGAGCCCCGTGGCAGCGTCGAAACATGAATCGGACTCGGACCACGAGGCCCGAGACATCTGGATCGCCGTCGGTCACCACACCCATCCGTCCGAGATTATCGGTGTTACTACGCTGCGAGGAGTACCGCGGTCGACTGCGGCCAAGCCCACGCTCTGGCGTGGCGCACCCAGCTGAGATCCACCGTCACCGATTACGCGTTGGTTCGCGCATCGGTTTCTCGGACAGTCCTCGTTCATCACCGCGCGGGTGTCAGCCGGATCGGCAGGTAGGTGGTGCCCCGAAGTGAGCTGTTGGTTGACCAGGTGGCCGAACCGGCCGCTGCGATGGCCGAGGCTTGGGAAGTGAGTTCGCGGAGCACCGCCTGGCCCTCCATGCGACTGAGGGTTGCTCCGATGCACATGTGAACGCCGTAGCCGAATGCGATGTGGTTGCGTGGATTTCGGTCAGCGCGGTAGGTATCGGGATCCTCGAAGACCTCAGGGTCGCGATTGGCCGCGCCGAATGCCAACAAGAGCCGCGACCCGCTCGGGATAGTCACCTCACCGACCCTGTAGTCGGTGCGAGTGTAGCGGTACAGGTTTTGGATCGGCGCCGAGTACCGCAGCTGTTCCTCGACAGCGCTGGGGATCAGGTCGGGATCGTCTCGGATCATGGCGAACTGATCGGGGGCGTGGGCAAGAGTGTCGAACATCCCGCCGATGAGGTTGGTGGTGGTTTCATTCCCAGCGAATAACAGGAGCATCGCGATGAAGAAGAGCTCGTCGTCGGAGAGCTCGCCGTCCTCGTTGTTATCGACGAGCCGACCCAGTACGGTATCTGACCCCTTGAGCTTGCCCGAGGCCAACTGATCCTTGAAGTACCGGCGCAGTGCCGCAATCGCCCGAACCCCCTTGAACCCCTGCCGCAGCCCGGCGGGGCTCACGCCGGCATTGATGACGCCGACACCGTCTTCGGACCATGATCGAAAGTTCTGGACATCTTCGGGCGGAATCCCGATGATGTGCGCGATCATTCGGATGGGCAAAGGCACGGCGAGGCGCTCCATCACGTCGCAACCGGGGTTGGCGACGACGTCGGCGACGAGTTCTTTGGCGAGTTGGTCTGCCATCCCCTGCCAGTCGCTCATCGCTCCCTTGGTGAATCCGGGTTGAACCTGTTTGCGAAGCCGGGTGTGGTCATCGCCGTCGGTGAGCACCAAGATCGGTGCCGAGATCTTCATTCGGGTGACGCCCTGGCTACTTGTGACGGCCTCGGTGTCGCGTAGGGCTGCTCGGATGTCTTCGTGCCGGCTCAGAATGAAGGTCGCACGTTTGGGGTTGTAGTGCACCCGCCCTCCGGCGTGCAGCGCGCGATAGGCATCGAATGGCTGCGCCGCGGTCGCTGGATCGAGTGGATCGTAATCGGTGTTTACCGCGCCGGTCCATCCTGCATAGCCACGGCGCCGGACCCGTACGGCCGCAGCAATGTTCATTCCGATAGCCCCCACCACCGGTGCCCCGATTTGCCGCACCGCGCTATCCGAGCGCAATCTACTCATCGGTAGTCCCCGCTACGGTCGCCGGACGGTTGGTGCCTGAGCGCGCTGCGCAGTATGTCATGGAATCAAGGCTGGCCAACGGCGATCCACCGCGTCAATGGTGCGGCAACAGTTGATGGGAAATCGTCTGCCCTCGGCGGGCCTGGATTATCACTATAGAGCTGTGAAATGCTAATACTGCGATTGGGAGAGTCTATTAATTCTCATTCTGAGAATTCTCCCAGAAAAGCGGACCAGGGGTGTCGAACATCGGAAGGCCTTGGAAGTGACAGGCAACGACTGGCTACTCGAGCAGCCCAGAGCGGCCGCCGCGACTGAAAGGATTCTCCAGGCGGCCGCGAGTTTGATCGGACGCCGAGGCTTCGATGATTTCTCCATCCACGAACTCGCCGCGTCGGTCCACTGTTCGCCGGCAACGATCTACCGTCACGCGGGTGGGAAAGCCGCGATTTGCGAAGCGGTCGTGGTGAGGCTGTCGTCGCGCATCGTCAACGCCGTGGACGACGCAATCTGCGATTTGACAGGGCATGAGCGGATCGTCGTCGCCGTCAGCGTGGCCCTACACCACCTCCGCACGGAACACATTGTCCAACAACTGCTTCGGTCATCCAATCCGAAGACCCGGCGATGGATCGAGACCTCGCCGATCGTCACCGGCATCGCGACAAGCATGATCGGCTCAGATCGTCACGACGAGGCCGCCGCCCAGTGGTTCGTACGCGCAGTGCTTGCGCTGTGGCACTGGCCGGCAAGCGTTCCTGGCACAGAACGTGAGATCATTGAGCGGTTCCTCGGGCCAGCTTTGAGCGCGTAAAGAGCGTGCCACTGAGCCCAGCAAGGCCTTCGCCTTCGTCTCCCCAAGCCGATCTCATTGTCGATGTTGACGACGGTTGAAAACCCGGCCAGTTGCGACGTTGATAGAACTCATCCCGGAACTACCTCCTCACCTTTTGACCGGAAATGACAGCGGGCCCTGCTGGAGGTGTGGACGTGGAACCTCATCTTCGTCGGTCTGGCCATTGCCGGTCTGGCGTTGTCGGTATTTTTCGATTGGCATCGAGGCCTTCGTACCCGCGGATGTGCCACCCGCCCGAGGAATGCGTTCACGGAAGTGGTTCGTGAGGCCATGACAACCTGCCGTCCGGGCCGCGGCCATCGCAGGGCCCTGAAAGACACTCAGTCCGACGAGTCGTTCAGCGTGCGGTCGAGAAAATCTGCGACTGCCGAGGTGAAGGCGTCGTTGTCGTCGCCCGCAACCATATGACCCGTACCCGAAACGTCGACAGCCTCGGCGTGCGGTACGACTTCGAGGAACTCCTCGACCGACTGCTGCGATGTCACATCAGAGTGGACGCCGCGGACAAGTAGCGTTGGTGCTCGCACGCGGCGCGCCCCTTCGACGAGCAGTTCACTTATGGCGCCGAATCTTTCCGCGCCGGTTGCGGGATCGCCCTGCAAGAAATCGAAGTTGGAGGCTACGAACGCTGGATCCCATCGCCAGATCCACCGACCGTCATCGCGTTGCCGCAGCACTTTGCGGAGTCCGTCCAGGTTCTTAGGACGAGCGCGATGGCTATTGTACTCGGCAATGACGTCCGCAGCGTCATCGAGCGTTTCGAATCCGTCGGGGTGGGCGGCCATGAATGACACGACGCGGCGTGCTCCGTGAAACTCCATTCGGGGAGTGATGTCGACCAGGACGACGGCTCCCCACAGGTCCGCGGGCGCCACCAAGTGCGTTCCCAACACAGTCATGCCGCCCAAGGAAGCGCCAACGACAGCCGGCGGACGACCATCGCTGGCATATCGGCGAATGGACAGCAGGTCGGATGCGAGCCGGTCGAGATCGTATCGACCATTGGGGTCCCACTCGCTGTCGCCGTGACCGCGGGCGTCATAAGCGACGACGGTATAACCGCGCGCGTGTAAGCGGCGCGCAGTGGCCGCCCAGGCGTGGCGGTTCTGCCCACCGCCGTGCAGCAGTATGACGACTGCGCGGGCGGATTCGTGTCGGTAGATATCGGCTGCGAGAGCGGTTCCGTCTTCGGTGCGGACGCACTCGAACGTAGAGCTCATTTGGTGTGCCCTCGACGGTCACCTCGGACGGCGTCCTCGTTCCACGACCGGATCACGAGGCGCTCTGGCCGACGACGGTCACTGTTCCCTGCGCGGCGCATACCGGGCGCCCCGTATTGGTGATGTCGATCCTGGCGACGCCGCTACGCTTACCCAGCGCGATGATGTCGGTGACCGCAACGCAGACTCCACTGGACACCGGACGCAGCAGGTTCAGTTTGAATTCGGTTGTGGCGACCCATGACCCAGGAGCGATCACCGGATAGAACACCACGCCCAAGCAGTGGTCGACCATCGCCGACAGGCAACCGCCATGCAGAGTGCCGAACGGAGTCAACAGATCGGCCCGGGCGTCCATTTCCACGACCAGCCGCCCGGCGGAGAACTCGATGTGGCGGAAGTCCAAGTACTTGGAGAGCCCTCCCGGGGTTCCCGCCGCATGCTGGAACTCCTCGGCTATTTGCTTGTTGAACTGCGGGAAGTCCATGGTCAGCGCCTCGTTTCGTGCTGCGATACCGATGCCATGGCTGAGACACTACTCCGCAGTTGTCGCAGCAATGCAACTGTGAGTGTCGGCCAGTAGAGCGGGAAGCAGGAATCGACGCAAGAACGCGTCGATGCCTTCGGGGCTGCGGTGCCGCGGGCCGCGAACCGAGAGCAAGCTGAGGATGATGCGCAGAATCCATTCGGCCGCGTCATCGACCGAGACGCCGGCTTCGAGTTGATGCCAGTGTGCGGCGAACACGGGTCGCAGGAACTCGGCGACGAGTTCGAACAGCGCCACCGACGTTCCCTCGGCCAGTCCCACGCCGGCGAGTTCATCGTCGCTGGCGAAGAGCATGCCGATTATCGGTTCGCGACGGGCCGCGCGCACCGTGACTGCAACGAACTCCAATATGGCAGAGCCTAAGTCTGTATGCGCCAAGATCCGTCCGCTGATACGGTTCAGGTAACGTTCCGCTGCGCGCACGATGACACCGGATACGACGGATTCGCGACTCGGGAAGTAGCGATAGACGGTGGCGCGCGATACGCCCGCTTGCCTGGCGATGTCCTCCATCGTGGTGCCCGGCAGACCTTTGCGTTGTTGGCATGTTTCGGCGGCGTCGAGCAAGCGGTCACGCGCCATGTCGCGGCTCCGTGCAGGTGCCGCGTCGCCCCGTCGCAACGGTCTTCTCGTCACGAGTACGAGTATGCCCTGCCAAACCGATTCGCTGTGCCGGATACCGGCGGTTGTCGCATGGAACCGGATGTGACAATATCGCAGCCATGTCGCATAGAAGGCGTCGACGATGAGCGTGAACTGACCAGTGGCCATCCAACCACGCACTCCTGTTGTCGTCGGCGTCGGTGAACTCACACACCGCGGTGAAGACACCGTCGATCCCATCGATCTGGCCTCCGAGGCCGCGCGCCGAGCACTGCAGGATGCTTCGGCCGCGGTCGCGCACCGCATCGACATCGTGGCGACGCCGGGAATCTTGATGATTCCGCGCGACAATCCCGCGTCGAGGATCGCCGAAGCGACTGGGCTCACGCCGAACCATCGCATCAGCTGTCCGGTCGGCGGCAATACCCCCCAATACCTGGTCGAGGTCCTTGGCCGCCGTATTCGGCGCGGAGTCAGCGACGCGGCACTGATCGTCGGAGCGGAAAGCGGTGCATCAGGGCGAAAAGTAGCATCCGGTCGCGCGCTGTCGGAGCCGAGACCCATTGCGGTACGAGACGAGTCGCTTGGTGACACACGCCCGGGACTGAGCGAAGCCGAGATGCAAGCCGGACTACATTGGCCGCACGAGGTGTACCCGATCTTCGAATCCGCGATCGCGGCCCGATCAGGCCGCACATTCGACGAACAGCGCCGCTGGCTGGGAGACCTGATGGCTCCGTTCACAGTTGAGGCGTCCCGACATCCCGAGCAGGCCTGGTTTCCCCGTGCCCGTAGCGCCGATGAGCTCAGCACGGTCTCCCCGGACAACCGGATGGTGTGTGAGCCGCAAGTTCGGCGCGGACCTGACCATCGACGTCACCGAAGACGACCCGGCGCAGGCCCTGCAAATGGCGACCGGCCCGGCTCGCAGACGTCGTCGTCGACGTCACCGCGAAGGCGCCAGCCGCATTCGCGGACGCCGTCGCACTCGCGCAGCCCGGCGGACGCGTGGTGGTCGCCGGCACACGCGGCGGCGGAGGAGCGCCGGGCTTCGAGCCAGACCTACTCGTATTCAAGGAACTACGCATCTTCGGTTCGTTGGGCGTCGACCACCCCGCCTACCGCAGCGCCATCGAGCTTTTGGTCTCGGGGCGGTGGCCCTTTAGTGAGTTGTCCCGCGACGTCGCGGGTTTCGCGGGCCTGCCGCAGTTGCTCGACGTCCTGGCCGGCGCCGAGTCGGAGCGGATTCCCGCTCTGCACAACGTCTTTGTGCCGATCGCCTGACAGCGCCAAGTGGCGCCCTACCGAAAGGAAGCACCGTGAGCAGCCAAAGCCGGGTTGACATGCTTGCCCTGACAGATGCCCGCGAGCGCGCCGCTCAATGCGGGATTCCGGACGCCATGGCTGAACTGTCTGTTTTCAGGATCGCGCTTCATCAGCCCCCTGTGGCCATTGCATTGCATGGAATGCTGGAGGCGTTGCTGTGGAAAGGCGCGCTGGATGCGCGTCTGCGGGAGCTGATCATCATGCGAATCGGCTGGGTCACTGGTTCGGTCTATGAATGGACGCAACACTGGAGGGTTGCCCGCTTGCTCGAAGTGCCCGAACGCGACCTGCTCGCGGTGCGCGACTGGCAGAACGCCGGCCACTTCGGCGAAGCCGAGCGGGCGGTAATGGCGGCGACAGACGAGACGTTGCGTGACGGCACCATCTCGGATGAAACCTGGGCTGAGTGTCACCGCGCGTTGCACGGGGACCCGGCCGTCCTCGTCGAACTCGTCGCCGCGATCGGGAATTGGAGATTGTTCTCAGCGCTGCTGCGGTCCTTGCACGTGCCGCTAGAAGACGGCCTCGAAGCATGGCCCCCTGACGGAGTTCGACCCTCCGTTGACTGAAGGGTGATCGGCTCGCCATGTCGACTCCGTGCTATGACTCTGCCCCTAGCACCTGTTGGTCAGGATCTGACGATGTCGAACGGTCGGGCGGTTGCATCTGCAGACGGCGATTCCACCACCGAGGATTGCGCCGGGCCTGAAGACTGAGCCGACGGAATTCCATCCGCTGCAGTCGAAGGAGAACTGGAACACCCACCAGCGGGACGATCGCGCCACGGACCGCACCTCGGCGACCATTCTCCAGCAATCCGGCTACAGTACTGATTCCCGAAATGTAGAGAATACCGTTGTAAGGCACCAGGAGTGGGCCGCATAGTCCTTCGCACTCGGACAGGCTTGGCACACCAAATCTCCAGCGCTTCGGCCAGTGTATGAAGTGAGCCAACACGGTCGTCAGGAACAGGCCGTTCACAACACCGAGGACAGCCTCGTGACGCTTATCGGCACGTTCCGCCATGCGAAGTACTACTGCGGTGCTCATGCCCCAACCCGTCGCTGCCGGCACCGGTCCAATCACCGACGCGAACGGCATCGCAACTCCGCACAGCAATTCGTAGAAGACATGCGCGCCCGCTGACACGGCGCCAACTTGTGTCCAGATTTGCCGAGACGCCTTCGGACGCTGACGGGACGGCGGTAATGGCCCTTCCGCCCGCATCAGCGGAATGCCTGAACGCGTGATGCGGCCACGGCGCAACGCACTTCGTCGTGAAGAGGTCGTTCCATATGGCGGCTTTCACCACAAAAGTACTTGTCGACCTACACATTACTCCGTAGCTGTTGGCCGCCATCGGCGTCGAAGAGTTCCTTGGTCCAACGTTCGAGGATTTCTGCGCTATCCCAGTCGTCGGGATGGAACCCGGCGTGGGTGTAGGAACGGAAGCGCTCAATCGCTGCTCGGCTGAACAGCGGGTTATGACGGAAGGCTCGAAGGCTGCGCAGCAACCGCACCGGGTTGTAGGCGGCACGATCGCCGGCCAGAGAGCGGGTGGTCTGGATGACCAACTCGGTGAACAATAGGAGACTGGCGATCCGCATTCCCCAGACCTTGGTTCGTTCGCTTCCACCGACCGTCTCGTAGACATCGAAAGCGACGGCCTTGTGCTCGCATTCCTCCAGTGCGTGCCAAAGCAGAATCGGCCGCACCTCGGTGTAGCCGATCAGTTCTTGAGCTTCGTCGCTGGTGAGAATGATCTCGGCGAATGTCGCCGTGTAGTGCTCGAGGGCTGCCGTCACAGCCAGGCGCATCTTGGGAGAAAAACGCTTCTCGAGTCGGCCAACCAACTTCTTGATATGCCGATCGATCCCCTCGGTGGGATAGCCCATCGCTTGAAGGCGATCGTTGAGCAGCCGATGCTGGTGCCGATGGGTGGCCTCTTGAGCGATGAATCCCTTGACCGCCTCCTTCAGGTCAGCGTCGCTGATGTGGTCCCGGTACTCGCGGACTGACCGGATGAAGAAGTCTTCGCCCTCGGGGAACGTGGCCGACAAGGTGGACACAAAGTGGCTCATCACCAAGTCGCCATCGACGAAGTGCTGCCGACTGGTCCCGGCAGGCATGTCGAATCGGACACGGCGGGGCTTCGGGACGACCCGCGTGGTGGGCCGCGTGCACGAATCGTCGCTCATGTTGTTCTCCTGTTGTCATGGGCACTGATGATCTGACTTTACGCCTAGTCAGAATTAGATGGCAAGCTATGCGTTGTGCGATCGGTGCGGGTGTACAGCGGGATGTCCGCCGAGGAGCGTCACCGGAACAGGCGCACGCGTCTCATCGAGGCCGCGATGGGGTTAATCGGCACGCACGGCGTTGCCGCCGCCACGGTGACTGCCGTATGCGCTGAGTCCGGCGTGACGTCACGCTACTTCTATCAGCATTTCCCTGACAGAGACGCCCTCTTGCGAGCTGTCTACCAGCAGCTCTACGCAACCTTCCAGGAGGTGATAGTCGACGCGATCCCCGATGCCGGCGCCCCACCCGAGGTGCTCGCGTACGCGCCGATCCGCGGGCTGGTCAGCATGATCAACAACGATCCTCGACTGGGTCGGATCTTGTTCGTGGAATCTGCAACGGAGCCGCTGCTTCGGGAGTTACGCAGCGACATGATGACCGGTTTCACCGACCTCGTATTGCGTGAGGCCAGACTTCACCTTGACATCGCCGACTCCGCAGTGGGCGTTGCCCATTTGGCCTCGACATTGGGCGTGGGTGGGTTATTCGAAGTCTTGCGCCGCTGGCTCGACGGAGAACTCGAGTTCACCACCGATGAACTCGTTCAGCACTGCGCAGGTTTCCTGGGCAGCCTCGGCAGCTATGTGCTGCTGCAGAACGCAGTCGAGTCGGCCACGACCAAAGCCAAACCTCAGAGTTAGCTTCTGGCGCCTCCCGGCCGCGCTTCGCGAATGTCGAGGTGCCTCCGCTTGCTTGATTCCGGACTGAACACATGAACGCCGCTGTACAACATTAGAGGCCAGCGTCGTCGACCAAATAACGTTCGGCGAGCGTCTCGGCAAGCCGACTCGTGTGCTCCACGATCTCCCCCTGGATGACGTCAAGCAAACCTGCATGCCATGCGGTGATCAATTCGACGAAGCCACCGACGGCCACCAGTGTGTCCATCCGAAGGGCGGTTTCATCGGCTTCCGGCCTCAGGTGTGGCTCACTGGCTGCGATCACCAGGTGTGTCGCCTCCTGCAGTGCGACAGCGCGCCGATCCTGAAGCGGGGAACTGCCCACATGTTGAGCCAGTAGAATCTTCGCCCTGCCCGGATCCTCTGCAATCCGCGTGACTACCGCGGCGATGGTCACGCGGATGGTCTCCATCGGCGGCTGCCCGATGTGTTCTGCGAGGGTCGCAGAAACCTCACCGAGCATCTCGTTGCGCACGCCGTCCCATGCAGCGACAAGTAACTCGTCGCGGGTCTTGAAGTCTTCGTAGAAGTAACGGTCGTTCAGGCCGGTTTTGGCGCACACTCCTCTCATCGTGACTGCTGCCCAACCGCTTTCACTCCAGATTTCCGTCGCGGCATCAATGAGGCGCCGACGGCGCTCCGCCCGGCGTTCAGCACCGGTACGCCCGCCCCATCTCTTCGACCGCGTCCGCACATGTCCATCTTGGCAAACCACAGTAGGTCGCAACGATCTGGTCGCAGCCGCCCCCAGTGGGGGCGCATGCCACCATAGGACTCCGCGGACTGCAGCGATTGACGATCTGAACGCTCGGACTTCGAGTTCTCAGAGACGTGGCAGCGGCTGTCGTCACTCCCGCCCCCAGCAGTGACCGTGCGCCACTGGCGAGGGTGGCGGTAGGAGGCGCCCTGCACGCCGTGCAGGTATTCGTGGCCGACCGGCCCGCTGCAATCCCGTGGGGAGTCGACTCATGACGCTCTTGAGCGAGGCCACCACCGGTCGCCGTCACCACTTGCACTACGTGCGGTAGCGTACCGATACCGGCAGTATCGCTACCAGTGGAGGCCAAGTGACCGACGGCAGTGCAGATGCCCCAAGCCAGGCCAAGCGCTCTCGCCGGCGCGCCAACGGCTCGTCGACCCCGGCAGACAGTCGCGAGTACAGCGTCCGACTGGCCGCGCTAGGTCGGTTCACCCTCCGACATAAGGCTGTGGTCATCGGGGTATGGCTGGGTGCCGCGGTGGTGCTCGCACTGCTGTTTCCTCAGCTGGAAACCGTGGTGCGCCAACAGTCGGTGGACCTGATACCTCGCGATGCGCCGTCCTTGCAGACGGTTGACCGCATGAGCGCCGCTTTCGGCGAAGAAGGCTCGAAAACCATGGTGTTCGTCGCCATGGAAGACCCCAATGGCTTGACTCCGACTGCCCGGCAGGGCTACGGCGAACTCGTGGACCGGCTGGAAGCCGAAAGTGACCACGTCCTTCTGGTCCAAGACCTACTGGCCGATCCGATCACCGAAGCCCAGGCGGTCAGCGCCGACCGCAAAGCCTGGTACCTGCCCGTCGGTGTCACCGGCACCCTCGGAGACCCCACGGCCTCAGAATCCATCAATGCGGTGCGCGACATCGCAGCGGAGGTGTTCACCGGCTCGACCACGACCGTCCAAGTGACGGGACCACCGGCGACCTTCAGC
The DNA here is from genome assembly GCF_010723735.1 of Mycolicibacterium hippocampi. Taxonomy (GTDB): domain Bacteria; phylum Actinomycetota; class Actinomycetes; order Mycobacteriales; family Mycobacteriaceae; genus Mycobacterium; species Mycobacterium hippocampi. Next base: position 66,892 of record NZ_BLLB01000002.1, read on the forward strand.
GACATGATCGCCTCCGTCGAGCACGACCTGCTGCTGATCTCAATCGCTACCGCAGGCATGATCGCCCTGATCCTGCTAATCGTCTACCGGTCGGTTTTCACCGCGCTGTTACCGCTCCTGGTAATCGGGTTGAGCCTGGCAGTCGGGCGCGGTGTGCTGTCTGTCCTCGGCGAGTTGGGCATGCCGGTCTCCCAGTTCACCGTCGCCTTCATGACGGCGATCCTGCTCGGCGCCGGAACCGACTACACCGTGTTCCTGATCAGCCGATACCACGAACAGCGGCGCGCCGAAGTACCCGCCGATCAGGCCATCATCCACGCCACCGCCAGCATCGGGCGCGTCATCCTCGCCTCCGCCGCCACCGTCGCACTTGCCTTCCTGGCCATGGTCTTCGCGCGGCTCAGCGTCTTCGCCGCCCTGGGCCCCGCATGTGCCATCGCCGTGCTGTTCGGATTTCTGGCCACCGTCACCCTGCTGCCACCCGTGCTGTCGCTAGCCGCCAAACGCGGCATCGGTGAACCCAAACCCGATCGCACCCGCCGCTACTGGAACAGCGTCGCCGTCGCCGTGGTCCGCCGCCCCGTGCCACTACTCATCGTCAGCCTGGTCATCCTGCTCGCCCTATCGGCAGCCGCCACAACCATCAAAATCAGCTACGACGACCGCAAGGGACAACCAGACACCACAGCCAGCAACCAGGGCTACCAACTTCTCGACCGCCACTTCCGCAAAGACGTCGTCATCACCGAGTTCCTCGTCGTGGAAAACCCCACCGACATGCGAACCGGTAAAGGACTGGCCGATCTCGACGAAATGGCCTCCCGCGTCTCCCAGATCCCCGGCGTCACCAAAGTTTCCGGAGTCACCCGCCCCACCGGAGAGCGCCTCGACCAAGCACAACTGGCCTGGCAGAACGGCCAGATCGGCGACAAAATGGCCGGCGCGGTCGCCGAGGGCAACTCACGCAGAGACGACCTCACCAAACTCACCAATGGCGCCGATCAACTCGCCGACGGCCTTGCCCAACTCGACAGCACCGTGCGCACCGCCCTCACGCCACTGGCCGGCATCCTCACCCAAGCCCAATCCGCGGGAAGCCAAGTCAACCAGTTCCGCCCTCTACTGCAGCAACTTTCCGCCACAGCCCCCGCCGTCGACCAAGCCATCCAATCCGGCCCAGGACTACGACCACTGGCCGACCAAGCGCAAAACGCGATCACACAGCTCGACCCGCTCGTCGGCGCCCTCAACACCTCACCGTGGTGTGCCACCACCCCACAATGCGCCCAAATCCGCGACCAGGTGCAGATCCTGGTCACCCTGCGCGACAGCGGATTCTTCAACCAGATCGCCGACCTCGGCGACCGCTACGATCCCGCCACCAACGCCACCGTCGGTGGCACCCTCGCGAATGTCCAAAACGCGGTCGCCTCACTGGACAAGGCATTCGGAGCCCTCGGCAACCCCGCCGACCTGGCCACCAACCTCCGCCGACTGCAGGACGGAATCGGGCAGCTCGCCTCCGGCGCCCAATCACTCGCCACCGGCGTCCGCACCCTCGCCGACAGCAACATCGAAATGCTGTCCGGCATGAGCCAGATCGCCAACCAACTACAGAACTCTTCGCGCGCAGCGGCTGACTCCGACTCCTCAAGCGGGTTCTACCTGCCCGCCAACGCATTCGAAAATCGACAGTTCACCGACGTCGCCAAACAGTTCCTCTCATCTGACGGCAAGACCGCGCGCTTCATGATCGAAACCAGCAACGACCCCTACAGCGTCGAAGCCATGGACCTCGCCAACCACATCACCGACATTGCCAACACCGCACGACCCAACACGTCACTCGCCGACGCGACCGTGTCCGTCGCCGGCTTCCCCGCTGTGAACTCCGATATCCAACGATTCCTGTGGGCGGATTTCGCACAATTGGCCATCGCCACCACGATCATCGTCGGCGTCATCCTGGTCCTGCTACTGCGCGCTCTCCTGGCACCGATCTACCTGTTAGGCACGGTTTTGCTCAACTACCTCGCCTCGCTCGGCATCGGCGTGGTGGTCTTCCAATGGGTACTGGGCCAAGAGATCGCCTGGCCCGTACCGCTGCTGGCGTTCATCATCCTCGTCGCCGTCGGCGCCGACTACAACATGCTGCTCGTCTCACGGCTCCGCGAAGAATCCGGGACCAACATCCGGGTCGGCGTCCTGCGCACCGTGGCAAACACCGGAGCCGTAATCACCTCCGCCGGGGTTATATTCGCCGCCAGCATGTTCGGCCTCATGGTCGGCTCAGTCGCCATCATGATCCAAGCCGGCCTCATCATCGGCTTCGGACTGCTGCTCGACACCTTCCTCGTGCGCACCCTCACCGTGCCCGCCATCGCCACACTCCTACGCGAAGCCAGCTGGTGGCCTACCAATGCAACGCGGACCCCAGTAGCTGACACCGCCACGCAGAAATAATGAGCAACGCACTACCAGTGGAAGCGAGGAATGCGAGGAACGCGAGGGCCATTCGCAGCCGTGATCTTCGGTTGCGGATCCGTCGTGATCTGACGTTGCAAGCCCGTCGAGTAAGCGTCCAAACTGACATCCTGATTTCAAGGTTCCCGCTCTCGGTAAATCAAAGGCGGCCTTGACCACCAAGGTGCCTCAGTCCGCAGGCAGTCCGCAGTAGATTTTCGCGACTCCTGCGCGCGCCAACCCACCCAATGCAGCTGAGCAGGGAAAACTTACGCAGGCCAACGTACCCAACGTCATCAAAACCCCAGGTGGCGTGGTTCGGGACGAAGAGGTCGTGGGTTCGAATCCCGCCACCCCGACTCGTGTGATCGCAGAGGCCCTGATCCGTAGTTCGGTTCAGGGCTTTCTGCGTACTTGATACGTTTTCTTCGCCGCCTCGGGCCGGGACACCTTGACGTGCACACCGACTATTCCGAGTCTCAGAACTACGGTTGCTGGTTTCTCATAGGCTGCCGTAGTGCCGAACCAGTACAAAGTGCAATCCGTCGCTGGTGCAGTCGAGCTGTGGTCCACAGTTCGTTTGCCGTTCGAGCCGCGAGGCTGGCTGATTGACATGCGCGACGAACTGCGTCGAAATCTGCAGGGACTCGCTTATGCATCGTCGGGCAGGTTGCATGCCCTGTACTGCGCAGCCGATGACGGCGCGCTTGTCGATACTGAGAATGTCTTGCTCTACAACGTCGGCGGCACGGCACTTCGACCTCTGATGGCGAGCGAAGTGACTTTTGAGCGCAGGTACCAGGTGCCATCACCGCCGCCCGAAGCCGGACTCCCTGACAGCGCAGCTCTGCACTATCACCGATACAGCGATGCCAGCGGTACTCCGCCGGAGCATTGGAGACCGGGAAGGCAGATTGGCGCGTTATTCGAAGTTCCGGTGGACTCGCTGGATAAGCCAGCGCCAGTGTGGAACGCCATTCGGGAGCACGCCAAATCTCCAACCGAGACCGCATCTGCGCCAACACGATTCCTGATCCGACTGCAAATCACGGATACCCGGCAATTCGGACCTGTTAGTTCGGTAGTGAGCATCGTGAAACCAGCTCTAGATGTACTGAGTCATGACGTTGGTGTCAGCCGGCTGATCGGTGGGAGGCCGCCGAGTGCGCTGTGACGCCGTTGAGTGTTGTAGTACTCGAGCCAGGGTGCAAGGGCTGCGGCGCGGTGGGCATTGGAAGTGAAGACACGCTTGTAGGCCCATTCGGTCTGCAGGGTGCGGTTAAGCCGTTCCACCTTGCCGTTCTGCCAAGGGCAGTGCGGTTTGATGAACACTTGGCGGGCGCCCAGATCGGCGCAGATGTGGCCGATCGAGTAGCGATAGGCCCAAGCGTTGTCGGTCATCACGCATTCGATGGTGGCGATGCCGTGGGCGCGGAAGTTGGCTGCCGCTCGGTGCAGGAAGGCCGCGCAGGTGGCGCCTTTTTCGTCGGTCAGGATTTCGGAGTAGGCCAGCCGCGAATGGTCATCGACGAGTGAGTGGATGAAGTCGAACCCGTTGCCATGCTTGCGGTCTCGGTCCGGCGCACGTTCCCGCCCGTGCGCCCGCCAGCCACCTCCGTCAGGGATGCGGCCCAGCTTTTTGACGTCCATGTGCACCAGTTCGCCCGGTCGGTCCCGCTCGTAGCGCACGGTGGTGGACTTCGAGGCTCGGATCACCTGACCGGTCATCGGATCGCAATCACGAAGGTGCGGCACTTGGCGCCGGTTGAGCACCCGCGACACCGTGCGGGCACATATTCCCAGCTTGGCGCTGATCTCGTCCGGGCCGCAGCGATGACGTCGCCGCCAAGCCACGATCTGGTTCTCCAGGCCGCGCGGAATGCGAGTGGGCATGGTGTGCGGACGTGAGGATCGGTCGAGCAGTCCGGCCTCGCCCTCGGACTCGAACCGGCTGACCCAGGTGTGCACGCACTTGCGTGACACTCCCATTGCGCTGGCGATATGGGCTTTGGACCAGCCAGCCTGATACCGGCGCACCATCAGCAGCCGGCCATGAAACGTCGTACGAGCATTACGGTGGGACACGAGAACCTCCGGACGGTGGTGGACCTAGACAAGCCACACCCCACCCGGAGGTTCTCCTCACATCAAGCCAACACGCCCGTTACCAACGTCATGTCCCGGTACATCTAGACGGCATCATCAGCGCCTATCAGAGCCATGAGGGCTCCGATGGAGGTGCCGAAGCGCTACGGCTTGAAGCGCTAGGGATCGGAACAGCAGCGAGACTGCAGGAGCATCTTCTTGATCGACGATGGGCTGCATTAGGTGCGAGAAGGCTCGTGAAGCCTTTCGGTGCAGCGGGAGTCCAGTGGAACCCCGCCGACGAGTTCTGCGTATCTGCCCACATCACTCTTAAGACAGGTAAGCCAGTCGCTGATGAGCACCCCGCCCGATGGCGACTGAGCGCAGAGTTGACGGAAGCCCATACGCGACGCGAAGGCTGATGATGCAACTCGGCGTTCACGGCCATCGAGACTGATTGTCCGACAGATAGTGCCAGGTACCGTTGTCTCAGAAGTTGCGTCAAGACACCCGTCTCAGATTGGTCAGGGCCCTTCGGGACGAAGAGGTCGTGGGTTCGAATCCCGCCAACCCGACTCGTGTGATCGCAGAGGCCCTGATCCCTAGCCGGTTCAGGGCTTTCTTGCTGTTCAGGACAGCGGCCGAGCTGTCGCCGATGCGGTGCCCATGATGGGCACCAACATCCACACGATGCCGAGACCAGAGCGCAGTCCGGTGACGCGCGCACACTGGGACGGCGCTGACGGTCGCCCATTTCGCGGTGAACCGCCCAGTATCTGGCATCGTCCACGAGGCCATCAGTGCTTGACTGTCAAACCTTGAATTTCAGAGCTGCAATTTCAAGTTTGCCTGTTCAACCTTGAAATTGAGAGCGGAAATTTCGAGCCACCCGCGCTCCGCGCCTCGTGTTGGTGCGGCCAAAAGGCCCTGATCCGGATTGTCCGGCCAGGGCTTTCTTGCTGTTCAGTCCGCCCGAGGGGATTGAAATTGGTGCACTGCCGGCCCCTCTGGGGGCATTAATCTGGCCGCCATGGAAGTCGACCCCGAGGTTCTGCGCGCCTTCGCCGGGCAGGTCGACACCGCCGCGGTACGAATCCGCGAGGCCGACGTCGGGACCAAGGTGGCCACCGCGGCCGACGGCCTGGACGGATCGACCACCCAGTGGGCCGCGCGGCTCGTCGGCGCCCACGTCACCGAGATCGTCGACCAGATCACCACCAACGTCGCCGACATGGGCACCGCAGTGCGCGGCGCGGCAAACAGCTACGAGGTGACCGACACCGACCTGGCCGACAGCTTCGAGGGGATCTTCTGACCCGTGCTCCCATCTCGTTCCCGGCTGGAGCGCTGGAATCCCGATTCCCTTGCCTTCACCGGACAAGCGGTCGAGGACAGCGGCCGAGCTGTCGCCGATGCGGTCGCCACGATGAGTAGCAACATTGACACCATGCCCGAGACCAGAGCGTGGTCCGGGCACGCCCACACCGCGGCGGCCAAGATGTTCGGACGCGCCGCGGATGCGGCGGGCGCCTTGGCGGCGTACACCACGGACGTCGGCGCGGCGTTTCGGGACGGCGCCGGCACCATCGGCGAAACACGAACCGCATTGTTGAACAAAGCCGACGAGATCGACATGACCGGTCAATTACACGTCAGCGATCAGTGGGTGGTCCTGATCACCGGCGCCGCGATGACCGCCGAGGAGGCGGCGGAGCTGGAGCGGCGCGCGCAGGCCGAACAGATCACCGTCAACGGCCTGCTGCTGGCGGTGGGTGCTGCCGACGACGCCACCGCCGCCGCGGTGACCGCCGCTGCCAAGCCGCACGGATTCCAACCGCCCAGATTGAACGACCCGGGCAGCATGCTGACGCCAGGCACGCAACAGCCGGGTGACGATGTGCCCGATCCGTCGAACCCTGTCGGCTTCTTGCAACAGGCCATGCTCCGGGACACGGATATGGCGCAGACGATTCGCGACATCAAGGTGGAGTCCCGGTACGACCCCGTCACGGGAGAGGAAATGTCGACAACGACGACCTACGTAATGCAGGACGGCAGTAAACGTGTCAGGACGGCGAATGCGACTTCGGCGTTCACAGATCGCAGTCCAGCGATCACCGAGCAACACTTCGACAAGGACGGAAACCTGATTGCAGACACGAGTTCTGTCACCTTCAATGAGTTCGGTCATCACAGCTTGACGAACTCGAAGGTGACCACGATGAAGCTGGCCGACGGCACAGTCACGACCCTGATCGAACGCCCCGACGGCCGCCGAACCGCCACCGTGACAACACCAGATGGTCGTCACGCAGATGTTCCATTGAACCTCCTCAATCACCCCATCATGGGTACAGCCAGTGCCGGTTTCAGCGGTTTGGAGGCCCAAGCAGGACATGGCATCCCGATGCTCACCGAAGAGGCAACTGAACACATCCGTGTGGGTGCCAAATACGGCGGACCCGCCATCGGTATCGCGACTGCCCTATGGGACGTGGCGGTCGCGGATTCAACGTTCGAAAGGTGCGTCGCGGCGGCGGAGGGAGCTACCTCGGTCGCATCGGGGACCCTCGCCGGAGTGGCTACAGCTGGATCGGCACCTTGGCTGGTCGTACCGGCAGTCCTTGTTGCCTCTGGGGGCGGTCAAGCTCTAGGCAATTGGATCGGCAACACGTTCTGTCCGCGATGAAGAGTCCTGCGCGCGCATTAGCGCTCTCGATTGTCCTAATCGGTTTTGGAGTTTTCGCGACCATGTGGACAGCACTATGGCTGTCCCGCGGGAGCTACTTGACTGCCGCAATCGTTCTGGGACTGACGGTCTGGTCGTTTGGATTCGCCGTCTATTTTCTCTACACAACGCTGCACGCTGCTAAACCACGCGCAGAGCACGGTGCAGCGGGCACCGTGATTCGGGCGGACAAAATTGCTGACGTCTCATTCATTGCGGCCACCACCGCGGTCTTCGTCGCCGCACTGCTTTATCTGGTCTTCGCGCCATTCAGCATGATCGACTACGTTCCAACGGGAGTGATGCGAACGGCCGTCCCCGTCGGCTGCGGATTTCTCGTCGCATTCGGCGCGCCGACCCTATACCGGATGTTCAAGCACCAGGGTGGGGGCCATCTGCGTGTGAATTCAAGCGGTTTCGCAGTTTGGAATGGTCAATGGGGCACGTTTCGCCGCGGCACCTGGGATGAGATTGAGCAGATTTTGGATCACTCACCGCGAGGCCGCACTCCGTTCAACGAGGTCATCGTGTTCGTACTACCCAAAGGCCGCAGCGCCATGCTGATGGCCGATGCCATCACCGGGAACACCGCAGCACTCCGGGACTGGGTGCGGTTCTATTGGCAGCACCCCGAATTCCGCGACGAGCTCGTCGACGGCCGCGGCCTGCAGCGGCTCGACGACGAGAAGTTCACCGCCGAATGATGTTGACAGAGCATTCCCCTGCCTTCACATCAGGCGCGCACGTGTGCTCTCGATGCCCTCTGCGATGAAACCCTCGATGAAGCTGCGCAGCATGTCTTTGGTCAGCGGTTCGGCGTGGCCGTCGAATTCGTAAATGTAGTCCCCGTCGTCGCTGACCTGCACCCACTGCAGGGTTCGACTCTGCGGGTCCGTCCCCCGCTGCCGGTCCCCCGCCCAACGCGTCTGCACCGTCCCGGTCGCCACGACCTCGCTGACGTCGCAGACACGCGCAGGCGGTTCGTCCGACTCGGCATGCTGTACAGGAAAACCGAGGTCATCGTATTGCTCAGCCGTATCCGGCATCTCTGGCAAGTGATTGCCGCCTCCTGCCACCGCGATACGTGGGTGCGCACCTGCGCCGACCAGTCCCACCGATTCTGCGATCGTGGCCGCCAACGCGTCCGGCGCCACCGAGTAGATGTCGACGACGTCCACACCGTCCTGATCGCGTGTCTGCACCGCAACGAACCCGGACTCGCCCGCACGCAACGCGTGCAGCCGCAACTCCGGCGTCTGCGCGTCGAAGGGGAGCACCCGGCATTCCACGCAGACATCGTTTCGCACAAGGGATTCCACCCACGATCGGACTCCCGGAAGGTCCCCACCGGCGAGAAGCTCAGCAATCGGCGCGCCAGCTCTGGTGGCAAGCCACACCGACCCGACGGGCCGGCTCCGCCCCAGCGGGTACGGCAACGTTTCCCGGCCGAACAGTGCGCACGCCGATTCCAGGTCGACCACGGCCACGGTGTCCACCGGCGTCAGAGCGAAGCTCAGCCCATACGTCATAGACCCATTCTGCGGGCGGCCACGCCCTGTGCGTACAAACGGTGAGGGACACAGGCGGCCGATACGCTCGGTCGAACGCTGAGGTTCGGTTCGAGCCGAACGCACGGATAGGAGCTTTGGGGCGGTGACGAGAACCGAAAGGCGGGTGGCGCTCGACGGGAACGACCGGCTGCGTCGGGCCCGGCACCGGTGGACGGCAGTGCTGATCGCCGCATTGCTGTTCGGCACCGTGGTCTACCTGCTGGCCGTGTACACGACGACGGGCCAGCGGTTCGAGGACGCGGCGCTGCGCGGCGCCACCCAGGTCGACGCCGCGGTGCGTCGGGCCGCGCTGGACCAGTTCCACACCATCACGGTGACGTCGCAGTTGGCAGCGGCGGTGATCGTCGGAGTGATCGGGTTACTGCGTCGCCAGGTCTGGCTGGCCGTAGCCGGGGTGGGGGTGATCCTCGGTGGGCAGGCTGTCACCCAAGTGCTGAAGTACCACGTGCTTTCCCGCCCCGAGCTGGTCGCCATCAACGGCACGTTCGCCGACAACACGTTGCCCAGCGGGCACACCACCGCGGCGATGTCGCTGCTGTTCGCAACGCTGATCGTGATGCCGTACCGGTTCCGCGGTGTGGCCATGTTCTTCACGCTCACCTGGGCGGTGGGAATCGGTGCCTACACGGTCATAATCAAGGCCCACCGGCTCTCGGACACCCTGGCTGCCGACGCGGTGGCGCTCATCGTGGCCTGCGCCGCGTCGCACTTCCTGGCCCGCACCGACCGGATCCGGGCGGTGATCTCCCCGGCGGCGACGCGCTACACACTCCGTACGGTGTTCGTCGTGCTGGTCGGCGCCGCCGGGTCGGCGAGCCTGGCACTGGGCGTGGTGCAGGTATTGCGCGGGGCGTCGGCCCATCTCAACGACGAACCCGCCGAGTGGCACCTGTTCCTGGGTTCGCAGTGGCTGGCCGCTGCCGGTTCGGTGGCCGCCGCGCTGCTGTTCTGGTGGACCTGGCACCGGCTGGAGACCAAACGTCGCGGCGACCCGGTCAGCACCCGCTAGCGCCGGTCAGGCCGTCGGCCTCATCGGCGTCGCCTGGAGCATCAAGCCATCGCTCGTCAAACCCATTGAGCAGGCGGGATATTCGCGGCGATGAAGGGCGGTATGGGTACGTCCCCTACGCGGGGAGTGATTATGGGAGCGCTCGCAATACCATCATAAGTGAGGGCGCCAGCAGCGATTCGCCAGCGTCCGGAGCTCCTCGGGAGCCAGTCGGTATACGGGTATAACTAGCACCCCTCTGCACCCCCTCGCATTCATTGACCCTCCGCGGATCTCCCGCTTATAAACAGCGGGCCTGTCAGTTTGTGACCGACGCAACAATTCGATGACTAGGCGAATCAGCGAGGAGTTGAGTGACATTTCTACGACGCCCGGGCCACTGAGCCACACCGACCGACGCACCCGTGGCGAAGCACGGGGACAAACCGCATCTGAAGCGACGAACAAGGTCGGGGATGCGCGTCGCACCAACACGTCTTCGACTACCGCAAGGCGTCTTCAACCCCACGGTGACGCGCGTACTCAGTGGCTCCGGGCGGGTGCGGTGGCCTTCGGGTTGGGCGTCGCCATCACGACGGGCCACGGTGTCGCTTCCGCCGACTCCTCGGACACCGGGTCCGAATCATCAGGCAGTTCGGCATCGTCGTCGGAAGGGTCGAATTCCCGGTCCGCTGAGTCGACGTCTCCATCGCAGAAGCGCCACTCCCGGGTGTCCGACCGACAAGACGGAGGTGGCGATACTGATCCGGACAGCACCAAATCCTCGAGCAGCACCAAATCCGGCACCAGGTCGTCCCGAACACCCACGCAGGACAAAGACTCCGCGATTCCGGGCCGGAAGGACGGCAACGCCGAAGAGCGCGCCGGCAGACCCGATGGCTCCGTAGGCGACTCTGACACCGCCGCTGGTGACTCCGACGACGAACAGGTCGACGCATCGAGCGGCGCCGACAACACAGATGCCCCCGCCCCCGTCGCACCGGAGGCACCGGAGGCACCGGAGGCACCGGAGGCAAGCGACTCGTCGGATCCGACGAATAACACCCCGGAGCGGAACGTACGCCCAGTTCAGGCGCCTCGCACCAACCCCACCGAAGCGGAATCACGCCCGGCCAACAACCCAACGCCAGTCGCACCGGTCGGACAGCTGGCCGGCGCTCTCTCACTAGCAGTGCGGGAAATCGACAACATCCCGCCTGCCAATCCCGCCTCGCCGACAGTCGGTACCGGACTGTTCGTGCCGATCAACTCGCTGTTCGCCTTCGGCGGTCGCTGCGGCCTGATCTGCGACGGGGCCGACGGTACTGCGGCCCACGTCAATGGCGTCAGTGGTGGCTGGTTGGTGGGCAACGGTGGCGCCGGCTGGTCGAGCACCCTGGCAGGGGTCGCCGGCGGCAACGGCGGCCACGGCGGACTGGTGTCGGGCAACGGCGGCATCGGTGGCGCCGGCGGCCTGGGCGCTGCCGGCGGCAGGGGTGGCAACGCCGGTCTGCTGGCCGGGCGGGGTGGAAATGGTGGCGCAGGCGGCGCCGGAGTGAATGGCCAAGTGGGCACGACCGGAGTCAACGGTGGTCGGGGCGGTGATGGAACCGCGGGCGGCAACGGTGGTGCCGGCGGTCACGGTGCGCTGCTGTTCGGTGTCGGCGGTGCCGGCGGTGCCGGCGGTGCCGGCGGTATCGGTGGTGCCGGAGCTCACGGTGTGGATGCGGCTCTGAACAGTGAAGACAACGGCGGTCCCGGCGGTGAGGGCGGTGCCGGTGGTGCCGGCGGTATCGGTGGTGCTGGCGGTCACGGTTCGCTGTTGCTTGGCCGCGGTGGTGCCGGCGGCAGCGGCGGCGCGGCAGGTCTCGGTGGTGCCGGCGGCTACGGGGGCACCGGGGGTGCAACCGTCATCACCTTGCCCGACGGCTCTATCGTCGACAGCGGTGCCGTCGGTGGCGCGGCCGGTCTCGGTGGCGCCGCCGGCCTGGCGGGCGCCGGAGGCAGAGGCGGTTCCGGTGGTGTGCTCGGCCGACCCGGGGCGGCCGGAGTCAGCGGCGCGACCGGCAGTACGGGCAGCGATGGCGATGACGGCGGCGCCGGTGGCTTGGGCGGCCGGCTCCCATATTTTGATCTGGACAACGCCACCCCGGAACAGCTGGCGCTGTACAACGAGATCCTGGCAATCGCCATCCCGACTCAGGCAGCCACAGGCATCCAGCTCCTGGATGCAGACGGACGGCTCATCGGTCCGCTCAATGCCTACATCTACAACTCGACAATCGGGAAGGCACTGTTCGGGGTCGGCAATACCCTCGCATCGGCATCCCTTTCCCCCTCCATCCGGGAGATCGCGATCCTGGCGTCAGGCGGGCTGTGGGGTTCTGCATACGAGCTCTATGCACACAAGCTCGTGGCGACCCTCTACGGAGTTCCGCAGGACGCGATTGAGTCGTTGGCGAACGGACAGGCCCCGGTGGGCCTTACCGGAGATGATCTGCTTGCCGCTCAGTTCGTACAAGAACTCACCTCGACCTACCGGGTCAGTGATGCGCTCTACGAGGCCGCAGTAGATGCGTTCGGGCTGACGGGTGTCGTCGACCTGGTCAACGTCACGGGCACCTACCTTGGAGTGTCGTTGCTGCTGAACGCACTTGAGCTACAGGGCCCAGAGTCGGCGGGGCCCGGTGTGCTGCCAACGCCCAACCCCCCGCCGTTCCCGGCGGACGGTCCCAACGGCCTGGGCGGTCGGTTGCCGTTGCTCGATCTGACAAGCGCAACCCCTCAACAGGTGGCGCTGGCCGAAGCGATGTTGGCAATCGCCGTTCCGACACAGGCGGCCACCGGCATCCAGCTCGTGAGCCCGGAGGGACAGCTCATCGGCCCGCTGAATGCGTACCTCTACAACCCGACAATCGGCGAGGCGCTCTTCGGCGTCGGTAACTCCTTCGCATCGGCCTCCCTCACCCCCCAGGTCAAGGAGATCGTGATCCTTTCGGTGGGCGGGCTGTGGGGCTCGGCGTACGAGGTCTATGCGCATGAGTTGGTGGCCGGCCTCTACAACGTCCCCCAGGACGCGATTGCGCTGCTGGCAAGTGGACAAGCCCCGATCGGCGCGGGTCTGACCGACAACGAGCTGATCGCCGCCCAATTCGTGCAAGAGCTCGTCTCGACCTATCGGGTCAACGATGAGCTGTACCACGCCGCCGAGGCGGCGTTCGGGCACCAGGGGCTCGTCGACATCATCAACCTCGCGGGAACGTACCTGGGTGCGTCTCTGGTACTGAACGCATTCGAGATTCCCGTTCCGCCCGACGCGACGACAACCAACGGCAACAGCTGATAAGCACCACCACCAGTAGGTGCCCCCGCTCCATCAGACGAGGAGCGGGGGCACCTCTGTGCTGTCAGGTGTAGCTGCGAACGAACACATCGACGCCATCGACGAGGACTTCGTCGACTGCGTCCCACGCGCCGGTCTGTGTGGGATCCAGGGTGTCGAGTGCCAGCTGGAATGTCAGCGCTACGAAGTGCTGGGCCGCGCGACGCGGGTTCTCGGTTCTGATGACCCCCTCATCGGCGAACACCTGCATGCGCTGTACGAAGAGCTCGCCGGGCGCGTTCCCGACGGACCGTGGATTCCGTTGAGAGGGTGGACGACGGGTGGTCAGATTCCGATAGTCGGCGTAATCCGAGGAAGGAAGCGCCTCCGTAGCGACGCGGCGAGCGAACGCCAGCAGCCCTGCACGCAGATCACAGCCCGCCGCCAACTCCTCTTCCAATGCAGCTTGGACGGTCACCGTGAGCTTCGCGGTGACACCATCCAACACCGCGGCATGAATCCCTTCCTTGTCACCGAAATGGTCATACACCGTCCGCTTGGACACTCCCGCCCTTGCCGCGATGGCATCAACGCTCGTGAGCTCATAACCGTCGCTGATGAACAGTGCCCGGGCAGCCTCGAGAATCGCCAGGCGCTTCTGCAGCGAGCGTCCACGTCGGCGTATCCCGGTGGCGGTCGTCATCCCCGCATCCTTACGGCTCCTCAACCAAAAGTGAAACCAAACTAGTCGGTGCAGTGTAGTTTGCTCACCATGGGCATAGACGCTCCCACCGGGGACACGGCGCGTCGGGTCCCACGGCAGCAGCCCCTGTCCTCCGACGTCGCGGCATCGCGCCGCGATCACCTGCGACACACACCTACGCCCACGCTGGGCGCTACGCTCACCCCCAACGACAGCCGGTCGACCTCATCTGGGGATGAAGCCCGACGCGGGGCGCTCGCGGAGTTCCTTCGGGTACGTCGAGAGTCCTTGCAACCAGAGGACATCGGTATCCCCAGACGTGGCCGACGCCGAGTCAGAGGGCTACGCCGACATGAGGTTGCCGATGCTGCGGCGATGAGCGTCACCTGGTACACGTGGCTGGAGCAGGGCCGTGACATCCACGCCACCCCCCAAGTCATCGAGGCCCTGGCTCGCGCACTTCAGCTGGACGACAGCGAGCACAGCTATCTTCGCCGACTCGCCGGCGTCACCCCGAAAGCAGTGCAGCCCGAGCGGCCGCAGGTCGGCGACAGCCTCGTCAACCTCGTCGACAGCTTGCTGCCGAACCCTGCTCAACTCATGCTCCCCGCTACCGACTTGATCACCTGGAACCGTGCCTACGCCCGCATCTTCGTCGATCCGTCGGCATTGCCGCAAGAGGATCGTAATGCGTTGTGGATCCAGGCCATGTGTCCTGAGGTACGGCACCACCTGGCCAACTGGGAAAGTGAAACCCAGATCGCCGTCGGGCGGTTTCGAGCCGAAGCTGCCAAGTATCCGGGTGATCCGCACTTCGGCCGCATCATCGGCAGGCTCACAAACGAGAGTGCCTTCTTCCGGGACATCTGGGGGCGCCATGAGGTACAGGGCTTCGAAGATCGTCTGAAGACGATCGAACACCCCGAGGTCGGCGCAATCCGGGTCAGCGTCGTCAAGCTGCGACCGCTCGAGCATCCTCACCTGATGTTGCTGGTCCATATGCTCGACGACGATGAGTCGAGGGCACGCGCCAATCAGCTCCTTTCTCGTTGAGTTGCGCGGATCATCTGGTTGTGGCGCAATCGATTCGGTGTCGGGCCCCTGACCACCCGGACGTCGCGACGGCACCCTTGTCGGGCACCTAGCCCTTGAGTTCGCGGAACATCTCGAGCTGCCACCTCACCGTGTCGGGCGTCCACGCGTCAAGAGTCACCTCCGAGCCGCCCCAGGAACCGAGCAGGTCGAAGGGCGCGACCTGCGTCGCGCCCGCGTCCACATAGGCTTGAACGACTTCTGTGACCTCGCTCGGGGTCCCGATCAGAAACGACCGCCGCACCATTTCATCTGGAATGCGTTGCAGCAAGGAGTCGATCTCAGCATGTGAGAGGCTCAGGGCGTCCCAGTGCAGCGAATAATCCCAACCGTCCGGGAAGACGGTATCGACGCCTTCGTCACGCCAGGACGCATGCGGAAAGCGACCCCACATGCTGGCCAACAGCCGCACGACCGGGCTTTGCAGGCCTGCCTCGATGACATCCGGGTCCTCATGCATCATCAGCAACGGCTGGATCCCGAAACCGAAGGCGTCAGGGTCTCGACCTGCGCGCTCGACGTCCTCCCGCACCGTGGTGACACGCTTGGCGTACGCCTCCGGACTCGGTGCCGCCGCCGGAATCACCGTCATCCAACCGTCCGCATGGCTGGCCGCGAGTTCGATCAGCTTCGGACCGCCGCCAAGTGCCCAGAACTCGGGCCTATGGGTGCGCTCGTGGCCGAGGAAAGCACGCTCGTACTTCCAGAAGTTCCCTTCGAAGTCGAACGGGGCATCAGCTTCCCACAGCAGCTTGTAGAGCCGGAAATGATCTTCGATGCGGCCCAGACCTTCTGCACGGTCATAACCGAAGGGAACCGTGTTGTAACGCTCACCGACACCGATCCAGCAGAGTGCCCTTCCTTCCGTCAGGCTCGCCAGGGTCAGACCCGCCCGAAACAGTTCAGCCGGTCCGCGTCGCAATGCGGGGATACCCCCGTACAGGACCCCGAGATTCGGATGGCGCGTGGCCATCACGCCCAACGCGATCCCGGGATCAAACCATGAACCGGCGTCTGGAGCGTCGCCCGGATTCTCCGGGCCGAACTGCGCGGGGACAAAACTCGCGGCGCCCAGTACGTCGGTCATCGCGACATAGTCGACAACGCCCGATTCTTCCAGAATTCGTCCGATCCCCTCATCGATGCCCACCGGTGAGGATCGAAGGGGGTTGACCATGAATACCGTCTCGATGGATCGCGCCACGTGGTGCCTCCGAGTCTCGCCGCTCATTGTGTTGGCATCGTGGTCGTCGCGCGGCGAGGAGGCCTCGGCCGCTACGCATCAGTCCACTCACCGGAGCCATGGGATCATGGACGACCCTCGACAAGATCGATTGAGCATCAAGGGCACCGAGTCTTCAAGCTGGTGAATTTCAGATGATTGAGTGCTCTGGATCGATGTCGCACTCGCCATCTGAAATCCGCCCGCTGGCGCAGTGCGAGCCGGAGCACCATTGTCGTTAATGTCCCTCTGCCCGCGGTTTCAGTTCGGAGTCCGCCGCCGCCACGACGACGTCGCTTGCCCCCGGGGGCGCCTAGCCTCCTCCGGCCTATCCACCGGTGTAGGCGAGTTCAACCGCTGGTGGCCGGCGACATTCGAGAACGGACGATCCGATATGCCTGATGCGACCTCGCCGGAGTCGGCGTACCGAGAGACAGCCAGAAGGCGACAACGCCTACAGGTCAGCCTGGTAACGCTGGTGCTCGGCTACTACTTCGCCACAGTCACGTGTGTGAACTTCACATCGATTCTCGATGGGGCGGCTGTCGGGGCAATCACCTGGGCGTACGTGGCGACGTACTCACAATTTGTCGTCGCGGTCATCGTCACCATCGTCTACCGGAACCGGATCGGTGCAATCGAGCGCAAGTTCGCACATAGCAGCTCCGCACCACACGGGCTGGACAGATGAGCTCGACCGGAATCGTGTTGTTCCTGAGCCTGATCGGGATCACCCTCGGTATCACGTTCTGGGCAGGCCGACGCAACAAGTCGGTCGACGACCACCTAGTGGCCGGCGGTCGCATCGGCGGGCGCCAAAACGGTCTGGCGATAGTCGGTGACGCTGTATCGGCGTCGACGTTCCTGGGCACGATCGGCGCCATCGCGCTGTCCGGGTTCAACTACGTATTCCTCGCCGCGTTTGCACCGATCGCCTTTGTGTTGGCCATGCTGCTCGTGGCAGAGCCGTTGCGAAACCTCGGCCGTTTCACACTCGCCGATGTTGCTGCCGTCCGGTTCGCGGGTCGACCGATCCGCACGGCACTGGCCACCGGCACCGCTTCGATCAGCGTGCTCTACATAGTGGCGCAGTATGTCGCAGGGGGCTTGCTGGTCAAGTTGTTGTTCGGGGTCGACTACTGGGCCTCCATCCTGATCATCACCGTCTTGACCTCGCTGTATGCACTCGTCGGCGGCATGCTGGCAGCAACCTGGATCCAGATCGTGAAGGCGATCATGCTGCTGACATGCGTCAGTCTGCTTATTCTGTTGCTGCTGCCCAAGTTTGGCTGGAGTCTGCTGCAGGTGTTCTCGTCGGCGTCCGAGATCGATGAAGGAGCACTGGTCGAGCCGATCCGCAGCGGCGTCGTGGAAAGCATCGACCAGATCTCACTCTCGATCGGCCTGATCTTCGGCGTCATCGGCCTTCCGCATGTCCTGATCCGCTACCTCACCGTCAAGGACGCACAGACGGCACGCACTTCCGCCATCACCTGCGTGTGGGTCGTCAGCGCTCTGCTGATGACCTTCCCCGTAATCGCCTATGCAGCCGCCGCACTTCTCGGCGCCGAGTCGATTCAGGAGGCCTCGACCGCCGGGAATCTGGCAGTTCCGCTGCTGGCCAAGCTCCTCGGTGGCGATGCCCTACTCGCCTTCGTCTCCGCGGTAGCCGTATCGACGATCCTGGCCTCACTGGCCGGGATGGTGATCGCCACTACCGGAGCGGTCGCACACGACATCTACGGTCAAGTCATCAAGTCAGGCACCGCCTCGCCACATACCGAGCTAGTGGTCGCCCGGCTCACCGTGCTGGCGACCGGCGCCATCGCTACAGCCATCGCGCTCACTGCGCGGGATCAAAACATTGCTGTCCTTGCATCTTTGGCGATTGCTCTCGCCGCATGCAGCAATTTCCCGGCGCTCATGTTCACGATCTACGCGCGGCGCGTCACTGCCGCCGGACTGACCAGTGGACTACTGGCCGGCCTGTTTTCCGCAGTCGTGATGATCGGGTTGAGTCCCACGGTGCACGGAGCCGGCGCACCGATACCGTTGGTCAATCCCGCGATCGTGGCTCTGCCCCTGGCCGTCGCGGCAGTCATCGTTGTGTCGCGGTTGACCAGGCCGACGGGCCGGGCCGCCGCGGTCGCGGATGAAGCGTTCGAAGCGATGCGGTACCAGGCCATCACCGGCTCGGCTCCCCGCCACCAGAGCGAGATCCGCCCGGGCCCCCACCAACGTCGAGATGTCGAAGGCGCGGCCACGTAGGCACCCCCTGGGCAGGCCACCGAACCCGGCGTCAGACGTGAGTCCCCGATCGCCGCGCGAGCGCCTGCGCGTACAACCGTCCCGCTCGGTACGACGAACGCACCAGTGGACCTGCCAGCACGCCGGGAAAGCCCAGTTCTTCAGCAAAAGCCGCATGCTCTTTGAACTCTTCAGGGTCTACCCAGCGCTCCACGGGATGATGCCGAACCGATGGGCGCAGGTACTGGGTGATGGTGATGATCTCACAGCCGGCCGCGGACAGATCTCGCAATGCCATCCTGACTTCAGCCGGCGTCTCCCCCATCCCGAGGATCAGATTCGACTTCGTGGTCAACCCGAAGTCCCGCGCAGCCGTCAATACGCCCAAGCTGCGCTCATAGCTGAACGCCGGGCGGATACGCCTGAAGATCCGCGGAACCGTTTCAAGGTTGTGCGCAAACACTTCTGGACGCGACTCGAAGACCTCGTCGAGCTGCTCGGGGATCGCATTGAAGTCCGGCGTCAACAGCTCGACGCCGGTGTTCGGGTTCAGACCCCTGATCGCGCGCACGGTCTCTGCGTACAGCCAGGCCCCGCCGTCGGGTAGGTCGTCACGGGCCACGCCGGTAACGGTCGAGTACCGCAGCCCCATTGCTGCAACACTTTCGGCGACACGACGCGGCTCGTCACGATCCAACTCAGCGGGCTTACCGGTGTCGATCTGGCAGAAGTCGCAGCGGCGGGTGCACTGTTCCCCGCCGATCAGAAATGTCGCCTCCCGGTCCTCCCAGCATTCATAGATGTTCGGACATCCGGCCTCCTCGCACACAGTGTGCAGACCTTCACGTTGCACCAGGGCTTTCAGCTCTGTGTACTCCGGGCCCGTTCGAGCGCGAATCTTGATCCACGATGGTTTCGACTCGATGGGCTTCTGGGCGTTGCGAACCTCCAGGCGAAGTAACTTTCGGCCGCCGGGGTCGACCATCAACGGTCAGTTGATCGTAGCGATGGGCGCATTTTGTTTGACACCTTCGTCTTCCGCGACCAACAGGGAGATGGTTCCCGCCTGCGACGCAACGATCTCCATGTCTGCCTTGTCGACCGCGACCTCGGCGATGAGATCGCCTTCCTCAACGACGTCACCTTCGGCGACGAACCACGTGGATACCACCCCCTCGGCGTCAGGATCGTTCTCAGACATCGCGGGGAACAGGATTTCTGCCATGGGTCTATTACTTCCTCAGCATTTCTGTGATGGCCGCGCGAATGCGCTCGGGGGTGGGCAGGACTGCCGTTTCCAACGGACGTGCATAGGGCAGCGAAACATCTGGAACAGCGACCCGCACGGGTGGGACTCGGAACAACGATGGGCCGCGCTCAGTGACCCGGGCAATGATCTCGCCTGATAGGCCGAAGGATTCATAGTCTTCGTCGACGACGATGAGCCGACCCGTTTTCGTGACCGACTCAATGATGGTCTCGGTATCCAGGGGAACCACACTGCGGAGGTCAACAACTTCGCAGTCGATCCCTTGATCGGCGAGTTCATCGGCGACATCCAGCGCGTGATGCACCGACAGCGAGAGCGTCACAATGGAGACGTCGGCGCCGGAACGAACGACATTGGCCTTGCCCAGCTCGATCTCATAGGGCTCGCGCGGGACCGGCCCGATCGACCGACGCGACTTGGACATCCACGACAAGCCCATGATGCCCTTGTGGAACAGGTAGACCACCGGGTTGTCGTCCCTGATCGCGGCGGTCATCATGCCCTTGGCGTCTTCCGGCGAGCTGGGGACGACGACTTTCATTCCGGGCAGATGCGCGAAGGTGCCCCACAGACACTGTGAATGCTGTGCGCCGTCGGAGTAACCTCCACCCACCCCGGCCATCAGAACGACTGGCACCTTGACATTCCCACCCGACAGGAACGGGATCTTGGCCATGTGGTTGTAGATCTGGTCCATGCACACACCGAAGAAGTCGACGAACATGAGGTCGACAATGGGACGCATCCCTTCTACCGCGGCTCCGACTGCGGCGCCGATGAAGGCGGTCTCTGAAATCGGGGTGTCAATGACGCGGTCCGCGCCGTACTTCTCGAGCAGTCCGGTGGTCTCGTCCCACACCCCGCCGAACTTTCCGATGTCCTCACCCATCACGAAAACTGCCGGATCGTCGTCCATTTCTGCTGAGATCGCTTCGACGATGGCCTTGGACACGGTCAGCTTCCGAGTGGCACGCGCTGTTGTTTCTGTACTGGTGGTCATGATGGACTTTCTGTGGAATTGGCCTGTGGTCTATACGAACTGGTAATCGCGCGCCGTCGTGGGATCGGGCTCCGGAGATTGTTTTGCATACGCGATCGCACTCTCGACCCGATCGACCGCCCAGGACCTGGTCGCTGCCACCATTTCGTCGTCGAGTACCCCCGCATCACGCAAACGCCGCTCGTAGTTCGGTACCGGATCCAGCGCAGCAAGCCCGTCGAGATCCGGCCGGTAGAGTTGCGGATCACCCTCGAAATGTCCCCACAGACGGAGTGTCTCCACTTCGATGAGGGTTGGGCCACCGCCTGTTCGTGCACGGTCGATGGCTTCGCCGGCGACCTCGTAGACTGTCTCCACGTCATTGTCTTTGACCAGAACACCCGGGATCCCGTAGGCGACCGCGCGTTCGGCGTTGGATGCCACACACGTCGATTGAGCCTTCGCGACCGACACGCCCCAACCGTTGTCCTCCACCACAAAAATCACCGGGAGGTTCCAGAGCGCCGCGAGGTTCAGCGACTCATGGAAGGCGCCTTGGTTTGCCGCACCTTCGCCGCACACCGCAACGGCCACTCGACCAGTTCCCTGGCGTTTGAACACCATTCCCATTCCCACCGCAGTCGGCAGGCCTTCGGCGATGATTCCGGAACACGAAAAGTGCGCATCCTGATCGAATAGGTGCATATGGCCGCCCCGGCCCCTGCCGAGACCGTCGATGCGGCCGAAGATTTCGGCGGTCATCCTCTCCAGGTCCACGTCTTTGGCCAGTGCCCAGCCGTGCGGACGGTGTGGACCGGTCACGGCGTCGTCCCGCCGTAAATGCGGGAAGAAGCCGGCAGGGACTGGTTCCTGGCCGGTCGAAAGGTGCATCTCACCCGGAATCTGCCCCTTGGCGATATCGAAGCTGGGCTTCTTATCCGCATGGTATTCGCGGAGGATGGCCTCCTCGTAGACCCGGATCACGTACATCATCCGAAAAAGCTCGATCTTCGCCGCACTGTCCATTAGCCACTCTCCTCAGCGTTGTCACCTCAGTACACCCTTGTGATGTGCGGGACCCACTGCAACGACCGATATTTCAAATACTCGAGTACTGCCCACGCTGTGGGCACGCACTATCCGACTGCGGCTGTCACGAAGGTGACGTCACCAGCTGAGTCAGCCACTCAGGTATCAGTCCGGCGCTTCGCTGACATCGCTCGTTCTCGGTTTCACGCCGGGTTTTCGCACCCTGACGTCACCCTGCACACGGGCCTGGCAGGCCAGCCGGACTACGCGTGTTCGGCGCACCAGCGCGGGGACGAGGTCCAGGGTGTCCCGTTCAGGCGGGTCGGTTTCCGAGAGCCGTTCGCCACCGGAAAGCACATCGACCCAACAGATGGAGCACGTGCCGTCACCACCGCACAGCGACGGCCACCGGTAGCCGGCACGCAGGGCAGCCCCCATGATCGTTTCACCGTCATGGGCCTCAAGCTCGATACCGCTCGGTTCGACGATGATCGAATGCTTGTCGGCGAGCATCTCCTACTTCGAAAGATACTCGGCCAACGCGCGGTGCAGATTGGCGACGTTCCCGTCAGGACGTCCCCACACGGGGCCGCGGTAACCGATCGAGTGCACGCCGCGCTGCCATATCGGCAAGTTGGTGAAGTCTTGCATCATGACCGTGCCCCACAATTTGGTATCGCGCCAGTCCTGGTAGTACTCGCTTTCCAGCGGCGGCCTCTCCGCGCCCTCCGGTACCAACTTGAGGTAGTAGACATCCAAAAGAGACTGCTCGTGGTTGAGCCCGTTGGGCCGAAATCTCAGGATCAGTGCGTTGCCGGCGTTACAGGGAATAGAAAAGTTCGGGAAGACATTCCACAGTTCGCCGGCCAGTAGGTCGGAGTCCTCGTAGTGGCTGAGGTCCACCCCCTCGGCCGCCGATTGCTGGCGTCGGATGCCGGCAAAAAAAGAGCCCAGCGACACGTCGTCGGGCAACGCCTTGACGGTCTCCATCAGCGAGCTCGCCATTTCGACGTCTTGTTCGTTGTAGTAATCAAATTCCCCCAGGTCCGCGAGCAACGCCATCAGCACGTCAGTGCGGTCGCTGCCGTCGTCTTCGAGGCGGGTGCTCGGTTTGCCCATGTTTCCCGGCCGGATGCGGTGCATCCCGTGGTCACCGTGCTGCGAATAGATCATGCCCGTGTCGTCGAGATATCTCAGGGCCTGCGGGTGGGTACCCACCGCGTGGTAAGTCTCGACGAACGCCTCATGGCACAGCTTCCAGTTTGCGTCGATCACCGTGGTACGTATCCGGGTACACGTCATCTTGTCGATTCCGTAGTGTTCGACATTGCTTCGCACCGGCCCGAGGAATTCTTCGAGCGAGGGGGCCTCGAGGTCCATGTTGATGAATACGAACCCTGCCCACACCGCAGCCTGGCACTCAGGGAGTCGCAGCGCTTCTGGTGAGATGGCGTCGGGGTCGAAATCTTGCGGATCGATGACCTCATTCAATGACCCGTCGAGATTCCAGCACCAGGCGTGGGAACGACAGCGCAACTCTGCACAAGATCCCCGGCCTTCCTTCAGCCGCATACCCCGGTGCTGGCACGCGTTGTGAAAGGCCTTGATCTCACCATCTTCGCTGCGCACCAGAAGAATTGACTGGTCGGCAATCGTGTACTCACAGTAGTCGCCGGGATTCTGAACCTCCTCGACCCGGCAGGCGACCTGCCAGACATGCGGCCAGAGTTTCTCGTTCTCCATCCGGGCGAACTCCGGCGAGATGTAACGGTCTCGTATCCCGAACTCCGGGCCGGAGCTACGGTAGCCGGTACTGGTCCTGGACTCTGCAGTCGAAGTCATCGAAACCACCCTTCTGGATCGATCGCCGGTTCCCGTGTCTCACCGAGGCACTTCGATCAGCAATCCTTTTGGCTAACTTGTTCAGTCGGATCGGCGGCCATCTCACCACGCCCAGTTCTCAGATGGCTGCCAACGTACGGTCAATCGTGGGAATAACGGCCCTGCATTGGATCAGTCAACTTCGGTTCCTTTTCGTAACAGAGGCGCCACCGTCCGGTCGCCGTCGGGACAACGCACACGAGCCAGCTTCGACTGCACGGTCCATAGATGTAGATCGACAGTCCACTCCGGACGCGCCGTCGTACGTCCCCGTCCGCGACGCGCAGGCTCTCAGGAGACGCCCAAGAGCTCAGCTGCCGTGCCACCGTAGAACTTCGCTTTCTGTTCTGGCGTGATGTCGTCGAGTACTGCCCCGAACGTCGTCAGCGGGTGGGCGAAGCCCTCGCTGTGCGGCCAGTCGCTGCCGAACATGACGTTGTTCTCGAGCCCCGTCTCGGTGATGTAACTGGCGATGGGCTCCATCGGGTTGACGGTGCTGCGGAAGTGGTCGAGCAGGTACTCGCTGGGCTGTCGTTTGAGGTCGACGGTATGGCGCCGGGCCACCGCCTCGTAGCGATACGAGATGTCCAGGCCGGGACCGTTGATGACGTTGCCGGTACTGCCCGGGATACCTTCGGCGCTCATCCCGATCAGCCCGTTGATCCAGCCTGCGGTGAGTTCAACTGTCGCGAACCTCAGATCCGGGAACCTGTCGAACACACCGTTGAGAATGAGATCTGCGGCAGCGACCTGGACCCCGAGATGCGAGAAGGTCATATCAAGGGCTGTAAACAACGGATCACCGGCGTCCACGAACCAGCCTTCGTCGAGGCAGCTCGCACGCACATCGGCATCCTGAATATGGAAAATCGGTACGATTCCGTTGTCTACGAAAGCCTTCCATGCCCGGTCATGGTCAGGGTGAGACATCCGCCGGCCGTCGACCAGACCGTACGAGACCAACGCCGCCTTGATTCCGTTGCTGCCAAGGTACGCGAGTTCCTGCTCGAGCCAGCCAAGATCGCCGCCCCTGAGGGTGACGTGCCCCGTCGGCTCCAGACGCCCGGCGCCCTCCTGCCGTACGGCTACCGCCCAGCGGTTCCAGGCAGTGAAGTTCGCACGGATGATGTCCAGCCGGTTGTACACGTAACGTCCCCATACGGCGCCGAAGTGCGGATACAGAATCGTCTTGTCGACACCGAGCTCGTCGAGCTGCTCCACCCGCGCCTTCGGGTTGGTGCAGGAGGCGGGCGTGTCTGCCACGTAGTCGATCTCGGCGGGTTTGCGGTCTTTCCAGTTCTGCCACGGTCCGAAGAATGAGACAAAGCCATCTTCCGGAACTGTCTTACCGTAGATCCACATCAGCTGGTTGGTCGTCCTCGAGTACAGCCACGGATAACCCAGCTCATCGCGCGTGAGCTCCAGCGCGAGATGCCGTTTGTCGGGATCACAATGATCCATCCACATCTCCGGGTACTCGAACAGATGCTGATCGAAGTCAAAGATCACGGTGGCCCTCCATTTGTATGTGCCGCACTGTGTATGGGGCTGATGTGTTGATCCCAAGGTAGTTCGACCTTTTCAGGTGCAACACGGCCTGAAATTCAGATGGCGCGAATCTCCACCGCGGGGGACGATTCAGAATCCCATGCTGCGCCCGATGAGGTCCTTCATGATCTCGGTGGTGCCCCCGTATATCGTCTGAACACGGGTATCTACGAAGTCCTTGGCGACCTTGTATTCGTTCATGTATCCGTATCCGCCATGAAGCTGCAGGCAGGCATCGACCACGCGGTTCGCCAGCTCCGTGCACCACCACTTGGCTTTGGCTGCATCGACTGCTGTGCACTCGTTGTCCAGTACACCGCGCAGGCAACGGTCGACGTACTGTTCTGCGATATCGAGCTCGGTGTCCAGCTCCGCGAGGACAAACCTGTTGTGCTGGAAACTGCCGATGCTCTGCCCGAATGCGGTGCGATCCTTCACATACTGGAGTGTTTGGCGGAAGGTCTCTCGTGCCCCCGCGATCGCGGCGATCGCGATCGACAGCCGTTCGGACGGCAGGTTCGCCATGAGGTGATAGAAGCCGCGGTTCTGTTCGCCGAGGAGATTGTTGCCGGGGACGTGAACGTCGGTGAAGTTCAGCTCCGCAGTGTCCTGCGCGGGCTGGCCTACCTTGTCGAGCTTGCGGCCCCGCTCGAAGCCCTCCATCCCACGCTCCACCACCAGCAATGACAGGCCTTTGTGGCCGGCAGAAGGGTCGGTACGGGCAACGACGATGATGAGGTCGCTGTTGATACCGGCCGAGATGAATGTCTTCGATCCATTGAGGATCCAGTCGTCACCTGAGCGCACGGCGGTGGTGCGAATGCCCGCCAGGTCACTGCCGGCGCCCGGCTCACTCATTGCGATAGCACCGATCAGTTCACCGGAGACGAAACCGGGCAGCCAGCGTTGCTTCTGTTCGGCGGTAGCCAGATCCTTGAAGTACGGTCCGACTATGTCGTTGTGGACACTCAACGCGGGCGTGAGGAAGCCGAACTTGGCAAGTTCCTCGACCACGACAGCATTGAACCGGAAGTCATCGGATCCGCCTCCCCCGTACTCCTCGGGCATGTTGAATCCGATCAGGCCGTAGTTCGCGGCGGCGACGTAAGCAGCCCGGTCGACGATCTTGTTTCGCTCCCACTTCTCGGCATTCGGAGCGACCTCCCGCACGATGAACTGAGCGGCGGTTTGCCGCAACTGCTCATGCTCGAAGTCGAAGATCAACCGCTTCATCGTTCTAGCTCTCTCTCCGGTACGCCACGGAGACGACGGACTCTCCATGAGCTGTTCAACATCTGGTTGCGGGCCGAGACGACATACCGGTGATGAGCGGCGTCTGCCGGGCTCGACATCACTGCATGCCCGACGAACCGCCATCAGCGAGTCGGTAGTTCTCGAACTGGGCCCGAAGAGTCTTCTTGCTGAACTTTCCGACACTTGTCTTGGGTACGGCGTCGATGAATTCAACGGCCTCGGGCAACCACCACTTGGCCACCCGCGGTTCCAGATGCTCGATGACTTCTTCTGCCGTCAACGATTCGCCTGCTTTCACCACGACGCACGCCAGGGGGCGTTCGACCCAGCGCTCATGAGGGATGGCAATGACCGCGGCTTCAGAAACTTTGGGGTGCGCCATGATCTCGTTCTCGAGTTGTACTGAGCTGATCCACTCACCGCCGGACTTCACAAGATCTTTCGTCCGGTCGACCAGCAGCAGGGACCCGTACTCGTCGCACACCGCGACATCTCCAGTACGAAGCCAGCCGTCGTCGGTGAAGGACGACTCATGGTCGGTCGACTCGTAGTACGCGCTCGCGATCCACGGTCCTGCAGCCTGTACTTCGCCGGTGCTGCTGTTGTCCCACGGAACCTCCGCGCCGGTTGCAGGATCGCAGACCCGCAGTTGGACGAGAGGTACCGGCGGCCCCTGACGCGCCTGGACGCGCAGCAACTCATCCTCAACCAGGTCTTCATGGTGGGTTCGCCGTGTACACAGCGTGGCCACCGGGCTGGTTTCGGTCATCCCCCAGATCTGGGTGATCGGCACCCCGATCCCACGGAGATACCGCTGTGACAGCGCCGTCGGAACGGCGGAACCGCCGCTGAGAACGATACGCAGAGCAGACAGATCGTAGTCACCCAGCAGTGGTGCGACGCCCATCCATATCGTCGGCACGCCGGCGGTTACGGTGACTTTGTGGTCGGCCAGCAGTGTCACGAGCGCTTTGGGCGTCATATTCGGCCCGGGCAGTACGACGCTGGACCCGGTGAGCAGCGCCGCGTAGGGCAGGCCCCACGAATTCACGTGGAACATCGGAACGATTGGCATCACTACATCGCGTTCGGACAGCCCAAGCACATCAGCGGCGAGAGTGGCCAGTGCCTGCAGCACGGTGGACCGGTGCGAGTAGACGACCCCCTTCGGATTACCTGTCGTCCCGGAGGTGTAGCACATTGCTGCTGCGGTGTTTTCGTCGCGGACGTCGAAATCGCCTTCATAGGGTTCGTTGTCCGACAGCAGCTGTTCGTATAGTAGTACCCGGGAATCCTCGGGGACACTGTCAGCGGACCCGTCGTCGATGACCACGAAGTACTTCACCGTGGACAGCTTCTCTGCCAGCGGCCATAACACCGCGAGCAGAGAACGATCGACGAACATGATCTCGTCTCGGGCATGGTTCACGACGAACATGATCTGTTCGGTGAACAGGCGGATGTTTACCGTGTGCAGAACCCGGCCGGTGCACGGGGCCGCGAAGTACAGGGCCAGATGCTGTTCAGTGTTCCAGCAGAAGGTTCCCACCCGTGCGTCATCACCGACACCCAGCGTGTCGAAGGCGGTCGCGAGCCGCCGGACCTGTTCACACACATCGGAGATGGTGGATGTCGACACCGTGTCTCCGGCCGTGGCCGTGATGACGGGTTTGTGCCCGAAGTATCGCTCGGCCCGATGAAATATGTTTGGTAACACCAGCGAACGATTCTGCATCAGTCCAAGCACGGCGTGTCCTTCCACTCTCCGACGGGACGGGACCTTCGGGTATCAGCCGGGTATCGCAATGGATTTCGTCTCGAGGAACTCGGAGAACCCGTCTGCACCGAGCTCTCGACCGAGTCCGCTCTGCTTGTAACCACCGAAGGGTGTGTCGGCGGCCAGCCAGGCGGCACCGTTGATGCCCACCGTGCCGGTGCGCAGTCTCCGTGCGACGGACAGGGCTCGACCGGTATCCGGGCTGTGCACGGCTGCCGACAGTCCGAACACACTGTTGTTGGCGATCCGCACTGCATCGTCGTCGTTCTCGTAGGGGATCACCACAAGAACGGGACCGAAGATCTCTTCCTGGGCGATGACAGCGTCGGGGTTGACGTCGGCGAAGAGTGTCGGCTCGACGTAGTATCCCACCGGCATGTAACTGGGCCTGCCACCCCCGACGACCAGACGAGCTTCCTGCTTGCCCTTGTCGATGAGACTCAGGATCTTGTCGCGTTGGGTAGCGTTCATCACCGGTCCTACGATCACGTCGGGGTCGGAAGGATCGCCGCAGCGCAGCGACTCGAAAGCGGCTTGGGTGATGGCCAGACCCTCGTCGTACCTGCTGCGCGGCAACAGAAGCCGCGTGGTCAAAGCACACCCCTGACCTGCATGTGCGCAGACCCCGGCGATCTGCGCGGCCAACGACGGCAGGTCGGCGTCGTCCAGGATGATGTTCGCCGATTTGCCTCCCAGTTCGAGGCATACCCGGGTGACATTGTCGGCCGCGGCGGCCATGATCCGCTTTCCGACACCGGTCGACCCGGTGAAAGTGATCATGTCGACCCTCGGGTCCTGCACCAGGACTTCCCCGAGCAGCGGAGCAGCACCCGTCACGACGTTGACGACACCGGCCGGTATATCGGTTCGCTCAGCGATGATGCGCCCCAGTGCCGTACCGCTCCAGGGCGTGTCGGGGGCCGGTTTGAGGATGGCCGTGCATCCGGCCGCCAGCGCCGCCGCGAGTTTGAACACATTCAACGGCAGCGGGTAGTTCCACGGCGTGATCGCCGCGACGACGCCGATGGGCTCCCGAAGGACCGTGCGTTGAGATGTCACGCCAGCCAGGGTGGCGCGCGACGACATCTGTACTTCATAGGGATAGCTGGTCGCCAGGTCCGCCCAGTAGGAGACCGCATCGAGGATGGTGTCCAGCCAGATCGAATGGGTCAGCGCGACCGGAACGCCGGCTTCCTGCACCAGGATCTGTCGCAAGTTCTCCTGTTCGGCATACAACCCGTCCCTGAGCTGCCGGAGACAGTGGGCGCGGAACTGGTGATCCTGTGACCAGGTGGTGTTGTCAAAGGCGTGTCGCGCTGCCGCGATCGCAGCGTCTGCGTCCTCGCGACCGGCGTCCGGTGCGACCCCGATGCTCTCTTCGGTCGCGGGATTGACATTCGGGAAGGTTCGGCCGTCGGCTGCCTCACGCAGTACACCGTTGATCAACAGATGCGCCATCGCCATCCTCTATTCTCCTTGCAAGCACGGTTGTTTCGATTCATGCGCCGAGTCCGATCGGACACGGTGATGTCGTCATGCAGCCGACGACATCACCGTGTGTGGCCACATAGGGGCTCGCTCGTGACTATTTTTTGCCGGTGAAGTAGGCCTCCACGTCGGGCAGCTGCGAAAGTCCCGCCAGAAGACCGCGCGGGTCGAAGTAGTCGGTCCACCTGGCGATCTTGCCGTCGCGCACCTCGAACACCCCGACCACCTGTACTGTCAGGATCTCCTCACCCTCTTGAGTACGTCCGACGTCGACGCGCTCGGTGAACACCACGTCGTCAGGTCCCTCGGCAAGGTGGAATACCTCAGCGGTAAGTACGTAGTCGCCGAACACCTCGCCACTCATCTCGTGTTTGGACACGATGTCCTCGATCCCCACACAGGGCGGAAAGCCCGAGTTACCCCACACCGCATCATCGGTCATCGACGCCCTCAGGTGTGCGGGCACCTTGGACAGCGGCTGTTCCATGCCTTTGAGGAAAGCCCGGACGACGGCCTCATTGCTCATGTCATCTACTCCATTAATCAGGGTGTTTGTTGCGGACGGATTCGACC
Organism: Mycolicibacterium hippocampi; assembly: GCF_010723735.1. GTDB lineage: Bacteria > Actinomycetota > Actinomycetes > Mycobacteriales > Mycobacteriaceae > Mycobacterium > Mycobacterium hippocampi. Next base: position 97,112 of record NZ_BLLB01000002.1, read on the forward strand.
ACGCTGGAAGTTGCGACTCTGCGGGTTTTACTGCTGACTGAGATGAGATACGCAGAGCTGTATGGTATTTCAACATCAACCTGGCCGCCATCAGTTTGTGTCTGCCGGAGCGCCGGCGTAAGGGGCGTTAGTTCAAATAGTGCGCTGCATCACTGCTTCGCCGAGTACGGATCCGTCGTTGGGTATCCAGTTCACAAGTGTGACGTCGTCTGACGTCGTGACGAAATGCGCCCGCATGCGACTATCCACTCTCAGGTCCGGACGTCCTGCGATATAGCCTCCGAGGCGGACTCCCGGGGCGCCGTCAAGCTCGACGAGGACGAAGGTGTACGGGACCGGGAATGCGGCGTGCACCTGGTGTTCGGCCACGGTCCAGGACACCAACCGAGCCCACGGTGCCACGACCTTCCATTCGGTCGTCCACGACCGACAAGAATGGCAGTACGACCGCGGCAGGTGCAGTACCGCACCACAATTGGCGCAGACGCAGACGGCCACCTCACCTCGTTGTGCGGCGAGCCAGAATCCTGCCGTGTCCGGGTCATTGGTCACCGGCAACGGTGCCATGCTGCTCACGGGATCAGGTGAGCTGTTCGAGCTTGGAGATGTCCATGTTGAACAGTGAGGCGGCGTTCCGCCACAGGATCTTCTCCTTCGTCACGTCGCTGACGCTCTTCAATCCCACCTCGATGGAGTGCTCGATCTCAGCCTTGTCCAAGCATGTTTGGTGCGGATAGTCGGTCTCGAACATCAGGTTGTCCTCGCCGATGGCATCGATATGCCACGACTGGAGATCCTCGTACCAGTAGTTCGCATAGATCTGGCGGCGGAAGTAGTCGCTGGGCAGCATGCCGTCCTTGTCGAACTCCGGGCGCTCGAGCCACGGTTCGTACTTCTTGAAGTGGAAGTCCAGGGACTCCAGCAGAAATGGAATCCAACCGATCGCACTTTCCACCGAGACGAACCGCAGCTTCGGGTACCGAGCCGGTACACCCGACATCAGCAGATCCGCCAACGTGATACCGCTCTCCAGGAAGAAGGACGTCGTGAGGCGGGCAAGCGTGGCGCGCCACCCCTCGACTCTGGTGCGCTCGTCGTTCATATGCGTGCCCAGATCCCCACCACCGACATGGAAGCTGATCGACAGTCCGGAGGCCTCCGCGGCAGCCCACATCGGATCCCAGTGACGGTCGGCCAGCAGGGGTTGCCCGTGCTGGTGCGGCTTACCCGTCGACACGAGTCCCTTGTGGCCGGCAGCGGCGCAACGTTCGATCTCGGCGACTGCGGCGTTCACATCCCAGTAGGGAATCAACGCCAGGGGAAGAAGGCGATCCGGGGCAACGGAGCTCCAGTCCAGCAGGAAGTCGTTATATGCCTGCAAGGCGGCTGTTTGGAAATCGAGGGCGTCCGGACCGGCCGCCGCGAAGATGTTCGGCCCGACGAACCCGAGGTTGGGGAACAGTGCGGCGGCTTGGATTCCGTAGTCGTCCATGACCTGCAACCGCGCCTTGGCATCGAATGCCGAGGGGTGCATCGAGGAGAACCGATCGGCGTAATCGGGGAACCGCGGCGACCGCATCGGCTTGCCGTCCTCACCCGGCACCATGATGCAGGTACCCACTGTGAACACGGGCTGATCGTTCATGCACCAGAACTCGCCCTTGCGCTCTTCGATCCACTTGACCTGTGGCACAAGGTTGCCCCAACGTTTCTTGGACATCCTGCTGGTCCACAGATCGGGTGGTTCGGTGATGTGGGTATCAGTGTCGATAATCAACGTCGAAGCAGCCATGTTTCCTCCAGTTGAACCGTGTGGTCGGCGAGATGTATTCGATAGTCGAAGGATTCCCCCTGGAAGCACATCTCGGCAATGGGTTCGTCTTCAGATGGTGAGCTTCTCCGCGGGGGTGTGAGGTCACGTGCCGACGACAAAGGCCGCCACGGTGGTCACGGAGCCACCAATGTTGAGCAGCGCTGCCTTTCGGGCATTGGGTACCTGATATTCCCCCGCCTTGCCGGTGACCTGTCGGGCACCGTCGAGCAACATTCGTACTCCGGTGGCGCCGACTGGATGGCCGAGTCCGAGCAGACCTCCGCTGGGGTTTATCGGCAGACTTCCGTCATGATCAATGACCCCGTCCTCGATGGCCTGCCATGACTTGCCCGGGGGCGTGATACCGAAGTGGTCGATCGCGGCATACTCCGACACCGAGAAGCAGTCGTGCGTCTCCACCAGGTCCAGCTCTGTCGGGCCGCTGCAGCCGGCTCGGTCGTAGGCGTCCAGGATCGCCCGACGTAGGTGTGGGAACACATACTCGTCCTCCGCGCTCGCGGCGAACTTGTCATCCAGAAGCATGGTCCCCGTGCGGTGCCCCCACCCCAGTATGCGTGGCACGCTGGCCAGCGGAACCTTGTGGTGTCGTGCCCAGCTCTCGGCGTAACGCTGCGACGCCAGGATGACCGCCGCCGAACCGTCGGTGATACGACTGCAGTCCTGACGCCGTAACCACCCGGCCACAACCGGGTTCTGGATATCGTCTTCATAGAACGACTCACTGGTCAGCTGCCAGTCCCTGGTCTGAGCGCGCGGATTCCGACGCGCATTGGAGATGTTGATCTCAGCGATGCGGCCCAGGTGCCGGTGGTCGATGCCGTAGCGGCGGTCATACTCGTCCGCGATACGTCCGAACATCACCGGCCATGGGAACGGTTCGTCAATTACCTCTCGGCCCGCCCACGCTGCACAGCCCAGCCTGCGCCCGGCCTCCTGTCCACCGATGTTGCGAAGCACTTCCACGCCGACAACCAAAGCGGCGTCGTATCGTCCGCTCTCGATATCGGCCATCGCGGCCAAGGCGGCCATGCTGCCCGATGCGCAGGCGGCTTCGTGACGCGACGCGGGCTTGCCGGCAAGGCGCGGGTCGACCGCGGCGACGAGGCCGCCGAGTTGGCCCTGCCCGTTGAAGATCTCTCCGGCGAAGTTGCCGACGTGAATCACATCGACGCCGTCTGCGTCCATCCGGGCATCGTCGAGCGCCCCGGCCACTGCGGATTCGATGAGCGGGAAAACGTCGCCGGCGGGCGCCTTCTCTGCAAAATCGGATTGCCAGCCGCCCAGTATGTAGGTCGCCTCCGTCATGGTCTTCTCCTCAGCGGTGTCATCCGAAATTGTTGGGGTAGCGTCGTGCGTCACTCACGGCGAAGGATGAGAGCGCTGCTTCCGGGGCCCGGCATACCGGAGGTGACAAGGCAGGTTTGCGCGCCGACGACTGTCGCCGTCGATTCTCCGCGCAGCTGGCGTACACCCTCGACGATGTGACTGAGCCCGTGGATGTACCCGTCCGCCAAGTTGCCTCCCGACGTGTTGATCGGTAGCGACCCGTCGAGATCCAGTGCGCCGCTGGCCGCAAAGGGCCCGCCTTCGCCACGCTTGCAGAATCCATAGTCTTCGAGCTGCATCAGAACGGTGATGGTGAAGCAGTCGTAGATCTGCGCGACGTCGATATCCTCCGGCCCCAGCCCGGCGAGGCGGTAGAGCCGTCGGGCCAATGCGCCACTGCTGTTGGTGAGCGGCCCTGTCAGCAGGTTGCCCCATAGTCCGCCTTGGCGGGGAATGGCTTCGTCACCCTGTGCCACAGCGCGAATCAGGATGGCTGGCTTGTCGGTGTCGCGAGCTCGCTCGACTGACGACACGACCACCGCTGCCGCCCCATCTGTTTCCAGACAGAAGTCGTAACGCCGCAACGGATCTGCAATCATTCGGGAGTCGAGGTACTTCTCCATCGTCAGCGGGTTGCCGTACCGTTGCGCTCTCGGATTCTCGTTGGCTCGGCTGTGGCAGGTCACGGCGATATGACCGAGTTGCTCGCTTGTGGTGTGGTAATCAGCCATATGCTTGCGCGCAAAAAGTGCATATGCCATACCCGGAGATTGCAGGCCATAGGGCGAGAGGAACTCGAGGTAGCTGCCGGCGCCGCCGACCGTCCGCCCGCTGGTCCAGTCCCGCCCGAATCTCCGGCCGGATCTGCCGTTGAGTGCCCGGAAGACCAGGACGTTCTTCGCCTGGCCCGACAGGACGGCGCTGACGGCGAGGCCGACCATACCGCACGGTGCCGCCCCCGCCCAGCTTCCTGCCGCCCAGAAGTTGACGTTCGACAACCCGAGCGTCGCGGCGAGGTCGGCGTGCAGGACCTCGTCCATCTCGCAGCGCACGATGCCGTCGACCTCGGCCGGTTGCAGGCCTGCATCGGTGATTGCCTGACTGCCGGCCTGCGCGGCGAGGGTCAGCGTGGAACGTCCGGAGTTGAAGCTGAAATCGGTTGTCCCGACGCCGATGATCGCGCAACGATCTCGGTTCAAATCTCGTGACGAGGTCAGTACCGTGACTTGATTCGTGCTCATCGACGTTCCCATGACACGGCGCTCTGTTCGCGGTCCCAGGTGGTCGGCGTACAGCCCTGCTCGCGGAGCAGGTACTTGTGGACCCGCCCCAGCGGGCTCACCGGTAGCTCCGTCCGGAACTCGATGTAGCGCGGCAGCGCGAAATAAGGCATCCGGTCCTTCGACCAATCGAACAGCTCGGTTGCTGTCAGCGCGGATTGCGGGTGCAGCACCGCCGTCACCTTCACATCGTCCTCGGTGACTTCGGACGCGACCGCATGCACCGCGACCTGAGCGATATCCGGGTGCCCCATATACGTGATCTCCAGCTCCTGGCTGGAGATGTTCTCACCGCGGCGCCTCATGTAGTCGTTCTTGCGGTCGGCGAAGTAGAAATGCCCCGCGGCATCGACCCTGCCGAGGTCTCCGGTATGGAACCACAGATTCCGCGTCGCCTCCACCGTTGCTTCCGGTCGACGCCAATAGCCTTGGAACATCACGTTGTTCCGGCGCGGTCGGCAGATGACCTCGCCCACATCGCCGGCGGGAACATCGTTGTCGTGGTCATCGACGATACGAACTTCGAGATCGTCGGAGTTGAACTTGCCGGCAGATTCCGCTGGTGCCGATTCATCGGGTGCCTGAAGGGTGATCGGAAATACTTCCGTCATCCCGTACCCCTTGGCTCCGGGTGTCTTCACTCCGAATCGTTGGCGCCACACCTGTTGCAGCGGCTCTGGGAATGGCACGGCGTGCACCATCCTGATCTGTCCGTAACAACGCTTCATCTCGGGTGTGTCCGGTCCCTGGGCGACGATCGCCGGTAGTCCGCCGATCAGGTTGACGACGCGTGCTCCGGTTCGCTCGATCTCCGGCCAGAAACCGGATGCCGAGAAACGCTGTGCGAGCGCAGCGGTGCCCCCGAGCATCATTGTTCCGATCAGCGTCATGGACAGCACGTTGAGGTGGAACATCGGCAATGGGCTCCAGTTGAGTTCGTCCGGCTGCCGTTGCGTCTGCACGAGTCCGCGCCGGGCGATGTTCATCGCGTAGCCATGGCTGATCATGCAGCCCTTGGACGGTCCCGTCGTCCCGCCCGTGTACGTCAGGCACATGAGGTCGTCCGCTTCGGCGGCAACCGGAGCGGGTGCCGTCCTGTTCCGGTAGTCGTCGAGCGGCTCGATCCGGAGTCGGCTCGCGCCATCGAATCGCTCTGTCCCCCTGTGCAGGACGATGTCGACATGAGGCAGCCGGTCATCGATCGATGCCAGCCGTTCCACCAGATCGGGTTCGGCTATCACCACGGCCGCCCCGGTATCGGTGACAACGTGACGGAGAAACTCACCACGCAGGGCTGTGTTGGTGCCCACCCATACCGCGCCGAGCATATTGGCGCCAATCCACGACGCAACCGCGTCGACGTGGGTGTCCTGCAAGCTGACAACGGTCTGCCCCTTGCACACACCGAGGGCGTGTAACGCTCCCGCAAGGTCACGCGCATGCTCCCAGACATCAGCATAGCTGTGCACCGCCCCGGCGAAATCCAGGAACGTGGCATCCGGATGCCTTTCCACACAGCTGGCAAGCAGCTGCACGACGCCGGAGTGAGTCCCGGCCATCTTGTCCCACATCGGTATGTGCTTCCGCCCTCTACTCGTTGTCCTGTTCCGGCGCAACCGGCACCACCGCCGCTCTGTATCAAGTGAATACAGCGCCGACGGCAACAACAAGCGAGCGCATTTCAGATAGCCACCGGCCGATGCGCGCGATGATGCGGCGCTGACCGACTCGGTGATACGCCGCGCGGACCGCTAACCCTGTGTATCTGTGTCTGCCGCGCTGGTCGACGCGATACTGATCGCGTCCGATATCCGCGCCGCTATCTGGGTGGCGGTGGATTCCGTCTGCTCCCTGACTCGTTGAGTTCGGCTCGACGGGAAGGCTGCCCCTAACGCCATCAGCCGTTGGCCCCCGGTTAAAGGCACTGCGATACAGGATATCCCGTACGCGAACTCTTGGTCGCTGCGCGCGACCTCATTGTCAGCCATGTCATGTTCCAGCCTCGCGGCTGTCGTGATCGTGTGGGTGGTGTGGGCTTCGAATGGGTGCTTCTCCACATAGGTGGCTCGTTGCGGTGTCGACATCCGGCGCAGGATGTCCTTGCCGAGGGCGGTGGCATGTCCGGGGATCGTCATGCCTCGCCAACATTCGAATCTCGGTGTGGAGTGGTGCGCGACGAATTGAGTCACCACGATGTCTCCGGCGCACAGTTCACCGATGCTGACACTGACGCGTACCTCGGCGGCGAGGGCGGCGATCCCCTCCCGGATCAATCGCAGACTCCTTGCCCGGAACTCCAGTTGATTGACGGAGGTCATCTGGTAGCCCAGCGAGTAGCGTCCGTCGGCCAGTCGACGCAGATAACCCTCATGGACCAGTGTGCGTACCAGGTGGTACGTCGTGGGCAGCACGATGCCGGTTCGGTTGCTCAGTTCACGTGCGGTTAATGGCCCCCACTGGGTGACCGCCTCCACCAGCCTCATCCCCCGCTGAAGACTCTGAATCAGAGTCGGCGAGGCGACCGATTCGGTGTGCATACCGCTAGTTCAGTCCTGCGACACATTGCAGCTCCCGCGTGCCGGGCACGAGGGCGGCATCTGCACGGCAGCTCTCACCGAGAACGTATGAACCGTCATCCAGCCGGACCAGGTAGTCGTCATGGACGAGGGTGCGCAGCAGGTGATAGGCGGTAGGCAACGGCAACTTCACCGTCCGGGCGACGAGCTTTGCATGAATGGGGCCCTCGGCAGCGACAACATTGATGATCTGCAGGCCGCGCTGCAACGACCTGACCAGTGTCTTCTCAGAGGAAACCATCGATGAAACTCCTACCGGGCTATATGTAACAGGTACTTACATACGGATAGTAAGTGACATTTACATGTGATGCAAGACACTTCAAGGGTCGGGATGCCGCGGGTTGCAGCAGCAATGTTAAAACCCTTAACATCTGAAGGATGGCCAGTCAGGAACCGGTGAGTTCGGGAGCACTCAAGCGGCGCTCGTACCACCACGGCAACCTGCGCGATGCCCTGATCGAGGTGTCGGTCGAGCTCATCGCAAGAGATGGCGTCGCGACGTTCTCGATCGCCGAGGCATGCCGGCGACTCGAAGTCAGTCCCGGCGCCCCCTATCGCCACTTTGCCGATCGTGAGGATCTACTGACTGCGGTCGCGATCAGATCCTGCGAGGTTCTCGGGGCGCACATCGCCCGGGTCGTCGACGGTGAAACCGATCCCACCGAACGCCTTGTCCGCGCGGCCCGGGCCTACGTCGAGTTCGCGGCGATGCACCCCGCACTGTTCGAAGTTCTCTACACCAAGGACGTGTTCGTCGGTGGCAATGCCAAGTTGACCGAACCGGTACGTCCCCTCGTCGAGGCATTTCTCATTCCCGCATCCGAGATCCCCGGCGTAACCGGCACACACGCAAGTAATCTCGCGGTCGCCGCCGCTGCCGTCGCACATGGCTACGCGGCATTCCTGCCGGGTGGCACATTCAGCGACTCTCCCGATGCGCTCGCCATCGCCGCAGACGATGCGGCGTGCGCCACCCGTGCACTCATATTGGGTCGGGCCGCCCTCACTGGCGTACCCGGCGAATCCGCGGTCGCGCTCGCCGGTCTGCCGGTGCAGACGTGGATCGACATCGTCTCAGAAACCGGAAGGTGAGCATCCTCACGATGACGTCTGACACCTTGGATGCCGAGTCGGCCGTCGGGCTGGCACCCGATCAGATTTTCGACCTCAGCGGACGTACCGCGCTGGTGACAGGCGCGTCCAGCGGCCTGGGCGTCCAGTTCGCCCTCACTTTGCAAGCAGCCGGCGCAAAAGTAGTCGTCGCTGCGCGCCGGATGGATCGGCTCGAGTCGCTGTGTGCCACCCATCCCGAATTGGTGGCCATGCCTTGCGATATCGCCGATCTCGATTCAGCAGAAGCCGTACACCGGGCGATCGAGGAGCGAGTGGGTCCGATCGACGTCCTGGTGAACAACGCCGGTACCAGTATCCCCGCAAGGGCCGAGGACGAGGACCTGTCGGACTTCCGATACGTCATGGATGTCAACCTCGTCGGAGCGTTCCGGCTGACGCAGCTCGTAGGCCGACGGATGATCGAGCGGGGCGGCGGCAACATCATCAATGTGGCCTCCATCCTCGGACTGGTTGCCGCAGCACCGAATCGGCAGGCCGCATATTGCGCCTCCAAAGGCGGGCTGATCAACCTGACCCGGGAATTGGCGGTCCAATGGGCCCGGCACGGGATCCGTGTCAACGCGTTGGCGCCCGGCTTCTTCCCCAGTGAAGCTACCGCCGAACTGCTGGATGACGACGCCGGTAGCTCTTACATTCGCCGCAATACACCGATGGCACGGGCCGGACGCGACGGCGAACTCTCCGGAGCGCTGCTCCTGCTCGCTAGTGATGCCGGGTCCTTCATCACCGGTCAGGTCTTGGCTGTCGACGGCGGTTGGACTGCACGCTAGTAGTGCTTCGTGCCGGTTTCGGTTCAGTCACCGGACAATGCAGCGGCTGAACACAATTCGCCATTGATACCGGAACCTCTCGCGACAACGCAGCTCGCCATATGAAGTATGGCCACTTGAACGACAGCGGCAATACCCAGTGAAATGAGAGCAGCGGCGAAATCACAATACCGATGCACTAGGAGAGTCACATGCACAATAGTCCCGTGTGGCGGAACTGGCCGCGACGGATGCATTTCCCGCCGTGGCCGCTCGCGCAGAACCGGCTGGCCTGGATCCGCGGGCATCAACGAGTGCCCAAGGAGTTCCGGGTCGGGTCTGCAGAGGAGAATGGCGCGATCGAACCGAAGCAATGCGCACTCGTCGCCATTGATCTCGAGCCAGAAGTCACAGGCACCCTTGCTCATTCAGATTCACTGATCTTCAGTGTGAACTCCGCGATCGGTGCGGTCCGCCGTCATGGCGGCCACATCTGCTTCGTCCGCACCGCATTCGACGATCTGGATTATCGCTTCGTCCCGTCGACAAGCCGGGAATTCTCCGAAGTAGCTCGTGAACGCCGTTTTCAGAACGGCGCTCTGGCAACGGGACTGCACCCTGGTCTGGCAACCGATCCCGAGGACACCGTCGTACGGAAGACCCGCCTGAGCGCGTTCTCCACGACGGATCTCGATGAGCGGTTGACGAACCTCGGTATCACCACGCTTATTCTGGCCGGTGCCCACACCAGCGGTGCGATCCTCTCGACCGTTCGAGAGGCCGCTGACCGCGACTACCGGGTGCTGGTGCTGTCCGATGGCGTCCTCGACCATGACCGGGACCTACACCACCTCATCCTCGACCGTATCCTGCCGAGTCAAGCCGAGATCGTCACTGCCAGCGATCTGCACTCCCGCCTCACGAGCAGTCCCCTCTACAACGGGACCGGCTCACGGTCCGGCCACTGACCACGACAAATAACCGGGAACTAGCCATGGATTCATTCGATCGCCAGATCGTTCAATACGTCCGGTCGTGGGCTCCGTTCGGTGGTCCACCGCAGGACGAGATACTTCCCCTCTTCGGGTTGACCTTCCCCCAGTTCGACCAACGCTTCAGGGACATCATCGCGTCACTGCAGCTTCGGACGTCTGTCCTGACTGAAGAGGACAAAGAGTTGCTCGTCACGGTGCAGCGTATGCTCGCCGCACGGAAACCGGTGTGCACCAGCTGGTGAAGTCGGGCGGCAGGTGCGATGACGACAAACGCCCTCAACCAGAGGTTGATGTGCGCATCGCCCCGCCGTCGGCAGCGGACCCAGAGCCCGCTGCCACCAAGACCCTCTGGCGATTCAGCGGACACATCGAGATCCACGCAAGCAACGGCGCGACAATACATCTCAAAACCGGGGATATCGTGCTGGCACGCGACACCGCCGGCGTCGACCGTCTTGCGGCGGTGGCCGAAGGAAACGTTCCACTCGTTTTTCTCCCCCACCCCGAGAGGCCGGTCTGACCCCGGCCGCACGCAGGTTTGCAGGGAACACGCCTCAGGTCTTCGCGCCTGGACGGTAGAAGACCACCAATTGTCCGATACCGCCGGCGAGGCCCAGCATCACGGCGACGCCCAAGCCCCACCACCCCTGCAGGAACCGGCTGTCTTCGTACTGTGGAAGAAGAGGTGGTCGAGACTGATACGACCCGCGCCGAGGCCACTGCAACAGCGGCAACAGGGGTCAACAGCCCGACTGCCAACGCGATGCCCGCGGCGATCTCAGCCGCTGCGGCGACGCGCACTGAAACACACCAGGACGCATTACGAAGTCATCGTCGGTCCTCAGCGGGGAGCCATGCGGATGGCGCCGTCGAGGCGGATCACCTCGCCGTTGAGCATCGGGTTCTCAACGATATGGGTTACCAGAGCGCCGAATTCGTCGGGGTCACCCAGCCTGGCGGGATGCGGAACCTGCGCGCCGAGTGACTGCTGCGCTTCCTCGGGAAGCGAACCCAACAGCGGGGTTCTGAACAACCCCGGCGCGATGGTCACGACGCGGATCAGCTCTCGCGACAGGTCTCGCGCGATCGGCAGAGTCATACCGACGATGCCGCTTTTGGACGCCGAGTAGGCGGCCTGGCCGACTTGGCCGTCGAACGCGGCCGCCGAGGCGGTGTTGATGATGACGCCGCGCTCCGCTGAATTCCCACCTTCGAGGGGCGTAGTGCGCGCGATCCGCTCAGCCGCCAGCCGCAGCACATTGAAGGTGCCGATCAGGTTGACCTCGACCACCTTGCGAAAGCCGTCCAGCGGGAACGGCCCGTTCTTGCTCAGCGTCTTGATTGCATTGCCGATACCAGCACAGTTGACGTTGATGCGCACCGGACCAAGTGACTCCGCGAGGTCGAGCGCGTCACACACACCGCGCTCGTCGGTCACGTTGGCGGCGACGAAGCGGGCGCGTTCGCCCAATCCGGTGACCACCGCGTCACCCTTGAGGTCGATCACCACCACATGAGCGCCCGCTGCGAGTAGTCGCTTCGTGGTGGCCAGTCCAAGCCCGGATGCGCCCCCGGTGACGACTGCTACCGCGTCTTTGATCTCCACTTACCGTATTCCTTTCCAGGTGGCCGCCCGGCCGACCTGATGACGGGTCTACGTCCAGTCGTGCAGGACGGAATCGGTGTCTGCGCCGCGTCGACGTGGCGGCCGCGGTGCGCCGGTCGCACTGCGGGAGAACCGGGGTGCGGGCGCGGGCTGCAGCTGACCTTCGTCGTCATAGAAGGTGTTGCGCTCCACGATGTGCGGTTCGGTGAGAACCTCTCCGAAGGACAGCACCGGGGTCACACACGCATCAGCAGCGGCGAACACGCCGGCCCAATGGTCACGATCTCGGGTGGCGAACGTCTCCGTGAATCGTGCGCGCAACTCCGGCCACCGCTCGATATCGTTCTGGCCCGGCAGATCCGCATCGGCCAGATCCAGGCCCTGCAACAGCACCCCGTAGAACTTCGGCTCGATCGCCCCCACCGCAACATATCGGCCATCGGCACACTCATAGGTGTCGTAGTAGGGGGCGCCGGTGTCCAGCAGGTTGGTGCCGCGTTCATCCGACCACAAGCCGTTGGCCCGGAAACTCCACATCGCCTGGATCAGAACGCTCGATCCGTCCACCATGGCTGCGTCGACCACCTGTCCCTTACCCGAGATGTGACGTTCGTAGAGCGCGGCCAGGATTCCCACGAGCAGGAACATCGACCCACCGCCGAAATCCCCGGCCAGGTTGAGCGGCGGCACCGGTCGCTCACCACGTCGGCCGATCGCGTGTAGAACACCGTTGAGCGAGATGTAGTTGATGTCGTGTCCGGCCTGCATTGCACGGGGACCGTCCTGACCCCACCCGGTCATCCGGGCATAGATCAACTTCTTGTTGACCTTCGCGCAGTCCCCAGGCCCCAGGCCGAGACGTTCGGTGACGCCGGGGCGGAATCCCTCGATGAGAACGTCGGCGTGGGCGATCAAGTCGAGTACGAACTCGCGTCCCTCCTCGGATTTCAGATCCGCGACCACCGACCGCCGGTTCCGCAGCGTGGCATCACGCTTGTTGACCGGGATGCCGACGTTGACCTCGGGGCGTTCGATGCGCGCTACATCCGCGCCCAGATCACCGAGCACCATCCCGGCATGCGGTCCGGGACCGATCCCGGCAAGTTCCACGACACGCAAGCCCTGCAAGGGTCCCGCCATGTGCACTCCTCGCGTGATGTCGGTCATGCTCCAGTGCGCAGCAATTCACCGGAGCACAGCGATACCGGCGGTGTGAAGCGCGGGCCGAACTTGTCCTGCAACTCGGTCGCGCGGGCGACGAACGCAGCGCGGCCACCGGGGTAGCCGGCGACGAACTGTGCCGCGCCCCCCGTCCACACCGGGAAGCCGATGCCCAGCATGGACCCGACATTGGCGTCGGCGGTGGATCGCAACAGTCCGCTGTCCAAGCAGCGCGCGGTGTCCAGTGCCTCGGCAAACAGCAACCGGTCAATGAGTTCCTGCAGATCATCTGCGGGCTGACCGGGCCCGAAGTGTGCCTCCAGCCCCTTCCACAGTCCCGCCCTGCGCGCATCCTCGTATTCGTAGAACCCGGCACCGGCAGCCCGGCCGGTGCGCTGCGCGTCGATCAACGTCGCCAGCACCGCATCGCCTGGGTGATCGGTGAACGAGGTGCCGCTCACCTGGGCCTCCGCACGGAACTGGCCGAAAATCTTGTGGGGCAACGTCACTGTGAGCTCATCGATCAACGCAAGGGTGCCCACCGGGTATCCTGCCTGCAGTGATGCCTGCTCGATCGATGCCGGCGCAATGCCCTCGCCGAGCATGGCTGCCGCCTCCAGCAATCGGGACAGGATGACTCGGCTGGTGAAGAACCCCCGACCGTCGCCGACGACGATCGGTGTCTTACCCAGTTGCACAGCGATGTCGAATGCCTTGGCCAGCGTCTGCTCACTGGTCTGCTCACCGACGATGATCTCGACAAGATCCATGCGCTCGACCGGTGAGAAGAAGTGCATACCGATGAAATCGGTTGGCCGGCCGACATCCCGGGCTAGACCGGTGATCGGCAGTGTCGAGGTGTTCGACGCCAACACCGCATGCGGTGCCAGCGCGTCGAGGACCTCGCCGAAGACCTCGGCCTTCAGGTCCGGGTCTTCGAAGACGGCCTCGATCACCAGATCGCAGCCTGCCAGGTCGGCGACTTCAGTGGTTGGCGTGATGCGTTCGAGGATCTCGTCGACCTCCGCCTGGGTGCGCCTACCTTTGTCAGACTCCTTGCGGAGTGCCCTCTGCGCGTACGCCTTTCCGTTCTCGGCGCGTGCCAGGTCGACATCCTTCAGCGCCACCCGCAGACCCGAGAGCGCGCTCGACAAAGCGATACCGGCTCCCATCATCCCTGCACCCAGGACCGCCACCGATTCGGCCCGGTGTTGCGGAAAACCGTCGGGACGGCTGGCGCCCTGAAGCACGGTCTGCCGGTCGAAGAAGGTCCCCTGGATGATGTTGGTGGCGATCTGCCCGGTGGCCAGCTCGACGAAGTACCGCGTCTCCACAGCCAGCGCGGTGTCGATATCGACCTGGGTGCTCTCGACTGCCGCCGACAGAATGGCTGCCGGCGCCGGCATCGGCGCGCCCTTGTGGTGGGCGCGCAGGGCGGCCGCCCTCGCGGGCAGGGTGGCCTGGACGGCCGGGTCATCCGCGCGGCCGCCGGGGATGGCATCGGCATCGTCCCAGGTTTGACGTGCCTGCGGGTTGGCGGCAATCCAGACACGCGCCTTGGCGTGCAGTTCTTCTGCACTGGAGGCGAGTTCGTCGATGAGTCCGAGCTCGACGGCGTCTGTCGGACGGTAGGTGGTGCCCGATAGGAGCACCTTCGTCAGCGCGGTGTCGAGGCCGAGCATCCGGACGGTACGCACGATGCCGCCGGCACCGGGCAGCAGACCGAGTGTGACCTCGGGCAACCCGATCCGGATCCGGGGATTGTCCAGTGCGATCCGATGATGACAGGCCAGCGCCAGCTCCAGACCCCCACCCAGAGCGGTACCGTTGATGGCGGCGACCACCGGCACGCCAAGACTTTCGAGTGAGCGCAGCTGGCCCTTGATGGTCGTGGTGAAGGCGCTGAACTCGGCACTGTCGGCCGGGGTCGCTGCTAGCAGGTCGCGGAGATCACCACCGGCAAAGAACGTCTTCTTCCCCGAACTGATGACCACACCGGACAGCGTGTCGCCCATCGCCGCGAGTCGGCCGAGCGCCTCGCCGAACGAAGTGACGTATGCGAGATTCATGGTGTTGACGGACTGTGCGGGATCGTTGAACGTCAAGGTGACGATGCCGGAGTCCTCGGCCCATTCAATAGTATTGCCGGTCACGGATTTTCCTTTCAGACCCGTTCAACGATCGTGGCGATACCCATACCGCCGCCAACGCAGAGTGTGATGAGCCCACGCCGTTGGTCGCGCCGCTCCAGCTCATCGACGAGCGTCGAGACGAGCATGGCACCCGTCGCGCCCAGGGGGTGTCCGAGTGCGATCGCGCCACCGTTGACGTTGACGATTTCGTGCGGGACACCGAGGTCCTTCATGAAGCGCAACACCACCGAGGCGAACGCTTCGTTGATCTCCACCAGATCGATATCCGAGATACCCAGCCCGGCAAGGTGAAGCGCCTTCTGTGTTGCGGGGGTAGGACCGGTCAGCATGATGGTGGGATCGGAACCACTCACGGCCGTGGCCACGATACGCGCGCGGGGCTGCAGTCCCAGGTCGCTACCGATCCGCTCGCTGCCAACAAGGACAAGTGCGGCGCCGTCGACGATTCCGGAGCTGTTTCCCCCGGTGTGGACGTGGTCGATCTTCTCGATCCAGTGATACTTCTGCAGCGCCACCGCATCAAAACCTGCCTGGCTGCCCAGGGTGGCGAATGCCGGCTTGAGCTTGCCCAACATCTCCACCGTGGTGCCGGGGCGCAGGTGCTCGTCACGCTCCAGGATAGTCAGACCGTTGCGGTCGAGCACCGGCACCACTGACCGTTCGAAGGATCCGTTGGCCCAGGCCTTTGCGGCTCTGGCCTGCGATTCGACAGCGTAGGAGTCGACATCGTGCCGGCTGAAGCCCTCCAGTGTGGCAATGAGGTCCGCACCGATGCCCTGGGGGACGAATCCGGTGCTCAGGTTGGTCTCGGGGTCATTCGCCCACGCACCCCCGTCGGTACCCATCGGAACCCGGGACATGCTCTCCACGCCACCAGCGAGCACCAACGATTCCCAACCGGAGGCGATCTTCTGGGCAGCGACGTTCACCGCCTCCAGTCCCGATGCGCAGAATCGGTTGAGTTGCGCACCGGCAACCGTGTCGGGATACCCGGCGGCGATCGCCGCGATCCTCGCGATATCCGCGCCTTGATCACCCAGCGGTGTGACACATCCCAATACGATGTCGTCGATACGGCTAGGATCGAGGGCGGGGTTGCGTCGCGTCAGTGCGTGCAGCAGTCCCGTGACGAGATTGACGGGCTTGACTCCGTGCAACGCGCCACCGCGGTTCTTACCGCGTGGAGTGCGCAGCGCGTCGTACACAAAAACGTCGTTCGGCATGACATTGCCTTTCATTCCAAGGGTAATGAGAGCCACGGACCCCATCGGGCTGCGCACAGAGCTGCCCGGTACCTCGATGCGTTCAGGATCGCCAGCCGCCGGCAGGCATGTCAAGCTGAGCGCATGCCAGAGTCGCTATCTGAAAACTAGCCTCCAGCAGATGGTTTCAGCGTCGCCTGCGCAGCAAGGGCGGCCGATCAACCCAATCCCTTTATCCACCGACGCAATGCGGGACCAACCATCTGGGCAGCATCTTCCTGAAAGAAGTGCTTCGCCACGACGGTGATCTCTGACTGGTTGGGCCAGGTTCTGCACAATTCGAGATGAGGGCCTGCAAGCTGGCCCTCGGTCGAGACGATGAGCAGTTTAGGCACGGATGAGGATGCCATCCATGCCGCATACCGATCGATAATTCGATAGACGTCATCAGGGTCGCCGAAGGTGGGCACCTCCTGTACCCAGGTCAGTATCGGACGACGCCCTTCCCCGACTTCCAGCCATGGCCTTCGGTATTCCTGCTCCACGTCGGCGGCTACCGGGAGGAGCGTGCTTTGCCGGAGGAAGATATCGAGCAGGAAATCTCCGAACAGGATTGCTTCCTCACCCTCATCTGATCGGCAGAACTTCACGAGTTCCGTGCGCTCCGCCGGCTCATCGCCGACTGTCGGGTGCACCAGGGTTTCTCCGTAGGCTATGCCACGCATCGCTCCGGGATGGGCTTGTGCCCAGTCAAACCCGAGTGCTCCACCCCAGTCGTGGCCAACGAGCACTACCCGCTCGCGGATGTCCAGCACCTCGCAGAACGACTCCAGATATGCTCGGTGGGTCGCGTAGCGATAGTCTCCTGACTCCAGACGCCCGGAATCGCCCATGCCGATCAGATCGGGTGCAATACAACGCCCTAGGTCTTGGACATGCGGGATGATATTGCGCCACAGGAATGAGCTCATCGGATTGCCATGCAGGAAGAGGATCGGGTCTCCCTCACCAACCTCCTGATATGCCATGAAGGAGTCCAGGACATCTGTAGTCCGCTTGGCCTTGTTGGATGTTGCCTCACTGTTCACGCTTGCATCTCCTCCTCCGGCACATGAGCACCCCTCAGCCGGCGCCCGGGGGCACGAGCATGGACTGCCACGTCTGATCCTTGCCGTCATCGGCCAGGTTCGATTGTGTGTATAGCTGACCGTCCGGGCCGACGTAACTGCCGGTCGCGGGGTCGTATTCGGCGAATGCTATTGGCGGTGCGGCTGGTTCGGCATTCGGCACCGCCGTAGCGGGCGGCTGCGCCGGTGCGGGTTGAGCCGCGGATGCCGGCGGTGGCGACCCTGGACGCTCCTGGGGGACGTCCTGCCCCGACAACGTCGCGTTGGGGTCGCCCTTCCAGTTGTAGCCATCGTTGAGCGGCACATAGACCTCATCGCTCTTGCACATCTCTGCGGTAGGCGCACGCTTGCCCGGCTTGGTAGCGCAGGGCAGATTTCGTGCTCCGCGGACATTGAACGGCGAGTCTTGAGGCACACGACAGTACAGATCGCCGGCCGGACGATCCGGGTAGTCTTCGTAAGCTGGAGAACGCTGCTGGCTCGGCGGCAGATACCCGGTCATGCATGGCGGCGGGATGTTGAGGTTGAGGTCGAATGTCACGAAGGGTCCCTTGTAGGCCGTCTTGAGGCCGAGGTCGGGCACCAGCGAGCTGTCCAAAATCGCGATGGCCTGTGGCAACAGGACGAGAACCTGTTCGATTCCGGCGTGGTACGTCAGCGCGACGTCCGCCACGCCTGTCAGATTGGCCAGCATGATGGGCAGCGAGGGCTGCAACCGGTCGAAGAGCTGTCTGGCTTCTGCTGCCGCCGCTGGGGCGTCCGTGAGAAGGCCTCGGACATCCGCGTCGCCTTGTTTGATCTGCTCAGTGAGATTCGCCATGTTCGCCGCCCAGGAGGCGATCGAATCCGACGTCTCACTCTGCGTATCGAGTATCGGCCCTGACTGATCGATGAGGTCCGTCAGCGGATCCAGGTTGGCTCTCGCGTCGATGGCCAGCGTGGTGGACCCGGTGACCAGGCGGGCGAGATCGGGGCCCAGTCCGCCGACTGCGGCTGCGCCCTCGTCGAGCACGATTTTGAGGTTGTCTTGCGGTATGGCATTCAGTCCGCGGTTGGTGTCATCGAGAATCGTGGCGATATCCGG
This sequence comes from Mycolicibacterium hippocampi, assembly GCF_010723735.1. Lineage (GTDB taxonomy): Bacteria > Actinomycetota > Actinomycetes > Mycobacteriales > Mycobacteriaceae > Mycobacterium > Mycobacterium hippocampi. The sequence goes on from NZ_BLLB01000002.1 coordinate 115,342, forward strand.
AGGTACGGATGTCCGATCCAGCGGTATGACGTCACCGTCCTTCAGAAGGGTCGCACCGGCATCGGGCCGCGGGATCAGATCGACATACTGCTCCCCGATGGCCGAACGACTGTGTACTTGGGCATCGAGATCGGCCGGAATGCCCACCTCGGAGTCCAGGGACAGCTCGGCCTCGATACCCGTGTCCGTCATGCGCACATCGACGACCCGGCCCACTTCCTGACCGCGGTAAGACACATTTCCTGATTTGTAGAGACCCCCCGTGGCCGGAAGCTCCATCGCCACTGAGTAGCGTCCGACGCCGAACAACAGGCTCGGCAGACCCATGTAGCCGACCGCCATCACCATGCCCGCTATCACCGACACCACTGTGAAAACCAGGAGTTGGAGCTTTACCCGTCTCGACAATCTCATCTCAGCGGCCCTGGTCCACCTTGTACGGCACCATGAGTGGGTTGCCGCCGGTATAGGGGCTGGGCATCTGGCCGAACGTACGACCCCATTGCATCTCCAGTTCGGTCAGGTGGCCTTCCCACCTCGTCCCGGTGAAGAAGCCCGCGTCGATCCGACTGAGTGTCAGATCAAAGATGCCGGTGAGGTTGACGAAGTCCCCGCGGAAGAATTTGCCGATGTTCTCCTTGACGAAGGGGAATGTCGACAGGAAGCTCAGGGACCGGACCATGGCCGGTCCGGCATTGGCCAGCGATTCCAGAACCGGCGCGAGATCCTCGAACTCCTTGATCAGATTCTCTTTTGTCTGTGTCACGGAATCCGTCGCCAGTGCGCTCAGTTTGCCGACCTTGTCCAGCGCTTCGGCGAGGTTGTGGCGTTGCTCGGACAGCACGGTCAGCGCCTGCGGGATGGTGTCCAACGCCTGGTCCACGACCGGCTTCTGATTTGCGATCTGGCCCATCAGGTTGTTCACGCTGTCGGTGGCGCCGATGATGTCTTCGGTCTGCTCGTTGACGTTGCCGATGAAGACATCCAGTTGCTGTATCAGGCTTCGAATATCGTCCTCGCGTCCCGCGAATGCCGTACTCAGCGACTGTGTGATGTCTTGAATCTGACCGATCCCCCCGCCGTTGAGAAGCATGGAGACGCTCGCCAGCGTCTGCTCGGTGGTCGGGTACGAACGGCCGGACGACAGCGGGATCACAGATCCGTCGCGCAACCTGCCCTTGGGCGGGTCCACCTTCGGGCCTTCCAGCTCGACGTGGAGGGTGCCGAGCAGGCTGGTCTGACCGATGGTGGCGGTGGCGTTCTCCGGCAGGTCGACGTCGCCGTCAATCGTCATGGTCAACAGGGCATGCCAGCCTTCGCGCTCGATCTTGGTGACCGTGCCCACGTTGACATCACCGACCTGGACCCTCGAATTCCGCTGGATATTACCGATATCGGGGAGTTGTGCCTGGATCGTGTACGAATCGGGATCTCCGCCCCTGGTACCTGGCAGCGGAAGGGAGTTGGCGCCTCTCCAGTCGCAGCCGGATGCGGAGACCACCGTGGCGATGAGCACTGCCGCGCACGCGCCGGCTCGGGACGTCCTCATGAACCGGCTCCAGCAGGCACCATCATGTCTTGAAGGTCTGTGGACCCGACTTCCGGCGCCTCGGCTGCCAGCGCAGGTCCACCGTCAGGCAATGGTGGGGTCGGCGATGGCATGCCCGCGGGCACCGGACCGGTGTCCGGCGGCGGCGGACCGGGCGGGACGTAGTCGGGCCGCATCCAATCCTCGCTGTAGGTGATCTCGTTCGGCCGGGCGTAGGCGCCGACCACGGGGTTCACACCCAGCGGGGGAAAGTTGTACTGCCGATTCTTCACAATCGGTGCGAGGTACTGGACACACAGCTTCGCTGCCTGCTCGGAACCGAGACGAGACGCAGCTTCGATTGCTCCACAGAGGAATTGGATCGGATTGGCGAAATTGTTGAGGCTGAACGCACCGGCAAACCCGCCGATGGCCGGCGGATAGATGTTGACGAAGTTTGACAACTGGGACGGTGCGAGGTGCAGTGTTTGCTCCAAGTCGCCAAGGCTCTCATCAAGGGCACCACTGATAGAGGCGAGCTTGTCGGCGGTGATACCGACCGGCTCCCGATTCTCGGCGACGAAACCGGTTACTTCTTCGGCGACAGCGTTCATATCGGCAAGCGCCTGACGCACTTCGTTGGGCTGATCTGTGAGCAACGCTGTGGTGCCGGCCAGGTTGCGATTGAGACTGCGCATCACGTCGGTACTGTCCTCCAACGCCGATACCACAAGCGAGATGTTCCTGATCGCGCCGAACATGTCACCGCTATGGTCGCCCAGCGCCGAAAAGGCCTGTGACAGCTTGACCAAGGTGTTGTGGATATTGGTACCTTCGCCGCGGAGGTTGTCCGCCGCGGTATTGACGAACGCGCCCAATGTGCTTACCTCACCGGGCTCGACAGGTTGCAGCGCCTCGACGAGTTTCGTGAGTTGTTCGCGCAGGTCGTCCCATTCAACGGGCACCGCCGTCCGAGTCTGCGGGATCACTGCGTCGCTCTTCATCCGCGGCCCCTCCGTGTAGGCGGGCACGAGCTGGATCGCACGCGCCGACACCAGCGACGGAGACAGAATCACCGCTTTGGCGTCAGCCGGCACCTTGTATTGGTCGTCGACCCAGAACGTGATCTTGACCTGTTGAGGCTGGGCCTCGATGGTTTCGACTCCGCCGACCCGCACACCCAGTATGCGGATGTCGTCCCCGGGATACAGGCCGGTGCTGTTCGCGAAGTAGGCGGTGACATAGGTGCGATCCGCCCTTTCAAAGGTCCTGAACAGCAAGACCCCGCCAGCGACAAGGATCAACACGAATGCCACAGCGAGACCGGTCATCCACTTGCGTTTGGTCATCACTGTTGTCCTGCCAGATGCGGCTCAGCGGGCGATTCGCCCGGTGCCGGGACGGACACCGGGTCGTGTCTGGGCGGCGCCTGCATGCCGTCGGGCGGGCCGGGGGGCGGTCCCCCCGGCGGAGGTGCGGGCAGCGGCTCCCGATAGGGATAGCGCGGATCTCCCGGTTTGCCGGTGATGGCATCGGGCAGCGTCATCCGCGGTTCGCCCCCCTGCCCGGTCCGGGGAAATGGGGTCGGCAGAGCCGGCGTCGCGGGCTGACCGGTCGGCGGATCGTTGATCTGCGATGGCATGAGTACATTCGGGTCAAGCCCCAGATCGGAGAAGGCGGCGTCGACGAACGGCTGAATGTACTGTCCTGGCGGTAGGTTCACGACGTAGCCCTTGAAGAAAGGACCGGATGAGACCGACTCGCCAAGCGACATCGAGTAGGCGTTGAGGCGTACCACCGCCTCCTGAATTCTGGCCTTGCGGTTGTCGAGAATCGTCAGCACGCCGTTGAGTTTGTCCAAAGCGGGTTTGAACGTTTGTCTGTTGTCGTCGATGAAGCCACGCAACTGCTGGCTGATCGCAGATATGTTGCCCGATATCTGATCGAGCGCCCGGCTTTCGTTACGTAGCTGCGCCAGAAAGGCGTTGGCGTTGTTGATGATCCTGACAATCTGTTCGCTGCGCTCAGACAGCACCCCCGAAACCTCGTTGACACTCACCAGCAGCGAACGCAACTGTTGGTCACGCCGCGCGAGGGTGTCGGCGAAGCGTGAAACACCCTGCACCGCCACCTTCAGATCCGGCGGCGTGTTCGAGAAGGTCTCCGCCAAGGTGGACAGTGATTGCGAGAGTTCGTCTGTGTTGAGGTCGTTGATGGTCATCGACAGGTCACCCAACGTGTCGGCAAGCTGGTACGGGGAAGTCGTGCGCTCCATGGGTATCGGTGCCGATTGTTGGCCCTCTCCTCGCGGGGTGATCTCGATGAACTTCGCACCGAGGAGGGTTTTGGTCTTGATCGCCGCTTCACTGCGGTCGCCGACATGGATACCGTCGTCGAGATTGAAGTTCACCAAGACCCGGTTGCCGTCGAGTGTGATTCCGGAGACCTGCCCCACTCGGAATCCGGATACTTCCACCGGTGAATCCGGCCGCAGACCGGCCGCATCCTCGAAATACGCCGAATAGTCGCGATTTCCATCGATGAAGGGGAGCTTGTCGTAGTTGAGGGCACCGAACAGCGTTGCGGCGACCAGAGAACAACCGATCGTGCCGACTACGATCAAGTTTCGTTCGCTCATGGGTTTCATTTCGGCGTACACCTACCCGAAGTCTGCCCCGCAGCCTTGATGTAGACCGGTTGACCACCCTTGCCATTCACTTTGATGATCGCCTCACAGATGTAGAACGCGAACCAGTCTCCGTAAAGCCCTTGGCGACCGAGCATCTTGTACGCGTCCGGCAAAGTATTGAGCAGGTCGTCGAAGTATTCGTGCTCGTTGAGCACGATGGTTCCCACGCGATCGGTTTCGTTCGTGATCTTCTGCAACGCCGGACGCGAGCGGGCCAGCAGGTCGGCAACGTTGGCCGCGGCGTTGTCCGCGTAGGCGACGGAATTACTGATATCGACTCGTCTTTCTGCTAATACCTCTGTGGTCGAGGCGATCTCGGTGATGGCCTGTCCGAACTCCTCATTGCTGTCACTGAGCGTGCCGAGCACTGTGTTGAGGTTGGTGATGAGCTGTCCGATAAGGTCATCGCGGTCGGCCAGGGTGTTGGTCAGTGCTGCCGACTGCGTCAGTACTGATCCGATCGCGTCGCCCTGCCCCTGGAATGCTTGTATCAGCTGCGAAGACAACGCATTGACCTGTTCGGGATCAAGCGCACGAAAGAGCGGGCGGAAGCCGCCGATCAACGTGTCGAGATCCAGCGCCGGGGCGGTGCGCGATGCGGGAATGGTCGACCCCGGTGGTAGTGGCTTACCACCGCCGTCACCAGCTTCCAGCGTCAGGTACCGATCCCCGTAGAGATTGTCGAACCGGATGACGGCCCGACTCGTCTCGGTGAGCTGCACGGTCTCGTCCACGTTGAAATCGACTGCCACCGATGCATCGGACCGGATTGCGATGTCGGCTACCTTGCCCACTTCCACGCCTGCGATTCGGACGATGTCGCCGTTCTTGAGTCCGCCGATGTTGGTGAACTCCGCGACATATTCGTGTTTGGGACCGAACCGCAGCTGGGCGAAAACCGCCACCAGTACGAACAGCCCGAGTAGGCAGACTGCTGCGAAGATCATGAGCCGCCAGACCACTGCGCTGAGGTTGCTTCTCATCAGGACCTCCTAGTAATGGGTCGATTTGGCGGTGAGCACGTCATGGCTGAGGGGATGGCGGTGGCGCATGCGGCAGCGGTGTCGGTTGCGTCTGGGCCGGGATCGGGGGCACGAAGGGCTCAGATCCCGGCGACGGCCCGGGTTCGCGCGGAGCCCCGGGCGGCGGGGCGGGCGGGAGTCCCGGATACAAGGGCGTGCCGTCCGGTGCATACAACGGAGCTCCGTACGGCGGTGCACCCGGGTAGGGGATCGGACCGGGTGCCGGGCCGTTGAAGTTGCGGATGCTCGGTGGCTCAGGAACGGCGCGCGTCACCGGGAAGTAGTTTGCCCACCCCGGGAAGCCGACCCCCGGGTTCACGCGGATGTCGTTACCGGTGCCCCAACCGGTATTCGTGATCAGCTGTCGCACCGGGAACTGTTGGGTGACATCCGGCAACGATCCGCATCCGGGTCTTCCGCCGGGCCCTCCCTTTGCACCGACGATGGGTACGTGGTCCGGATAGCGATAGGGGTCCTGTCCCCACGCCAGTGCAGCGTCGAGTTCGATCGAATAGCCGTTGCCGCCCATGGACTCGGCACCGCCGTTGTCGATGAACCATTTGGCACCGACCAGCAGGCAGGTCAGCATCGGGTTGTATTTGTTGACCACCGCTGTCGTCGGTTCCAGCGCGTTGACGGTGTGGACGAAGTCGTCCTTACTTGCCGCGAAGAGGTTGATGCCGCTGTCTCCCAGGCCGATCACGTTGACCAGCAATGCGTCCAGTGAGGATTCCCGGTCGCTGATCGTCGTCGCGGTCGTGCTGAGCGAATCAAGGGTGTGGAGGATGTCCTCAGCGGCGACTCCATAGGCGTCGCTGAATTCCTTCAGGGATTGGAAATCCGCCCGTATGGTGTCGGCACGCGGATTGAGTGCGAGCAGCACTTCGTTGGTCGCCGTGGTGGCCTCACCGATGGCGGTCCCCTGTCCGCGCAGGCCCTGGGCGATCGCAGAGACAATCGAATTGAGCTTCGCCGGATCGACCTTGTCGAGGAGACCGACCAGACTCTGGAACACCGTGTTGACCTCGGTGGTGACGTTGCGCGACTGCAGTGACTGACCGGCGCGGAGCCGCTCGGCGGATGGGTCGTCGGGGTAGATGAGTTCTACGTACTTGGCGCCGAACGCTGTCGCTGCGTCGATCTCGGCGACAACGTTCGCCGGGATGTAGTCGAGATACTCCGGATCGATTTCCAGATGCAGGACCGCTTCACCTTGATCGAGGCTGACCTCTCCGACGCGGCCCACGAGCAGTCCGCGCATCTTGACCTTCCCGCCGGGATCCATGACCAGCCCTGCGCGGTCAGAGGTCAGGGTCACCGGGACCCGGGAGCGGAACCAGCCGCTGAACGACGCGGCGGTCATCACCACGACCATGAAGAGGACGAGGATGAGGATGGCGGTCCACCAAGCCGGGTGGATGCTTGATTCATTGCGATGTTTCACGGTCACTTATCCGGAAAGATTGAAGTTGCCCGACTGCCCGTAGACGGACAGAGAGATGACGAGGGTGACAAACACGACGACGATCAGCGAGGCGCGGACTGCCCGCCCGACGGCTTCTCCGACCCCTGCGGGCCCGCCCGCCGCGGTGAACCCGTAATAGGTGTGGATGACCATCACGGCGACAGCCATGGCGAGGGCCTGCACAAAAGACCACACGAGGTCCATCGGGTTCAGGAATGTCTTGAAGTAGTGGTCGTATACACCTGTCGATTGGCCGTAGATGAATGTGGTGCCGACACGGGCGGCGATGAACGACATCAGTACGGCGACGCAGTAGAGCGGGATGACGACGATCATTCCTGCGAGCAGTCTGGTCGATGCCAGGTACGCGATGGAACGAACTCCCATCACCTCGAGTGCGTCGATCTCCTCGGCGATACGCATGGCGCCCAGCTGTGCGGTGGCACCCGCTCCGATGGTCGCCGCCAGGCCGATACCCGTGGTCAGTGGACCGATGATTCGAACGTTGAGATACGCGGATGTGAAGCCGGTGAGCGCCTCCACACCCACCCCTGCCAGCGTGTTGTAGCCCTGGACCGCGATGAGTGCACCGGTGGACAGGGTGAGGAAGCCGACGATCACGATGGTGCCCCCGACCACAGCCAGTGCGCCGGTGCCCAGGCTCATCTGGGCTATCTGGCGGGCAATCTCACCGCGATAGTGCAGGACGGCGTCACCGATCGACTTGATCGCCGTTCCGTAGAACTGGGTTTGGACCCCGATGCGGTTCCAGCCCGTGGTGAAGTCTTTGACGGCCCGATGCAACCTGGGCATCAGGGTGCTCGGAGCATTGCCGGTCACATCGTCGCCTTCACGCCGACTGCGGTCACGATGACGTTGATGACGAACAGCGCCATGAATGAGAGCACCACGGTCTCGTTCACCGCGGTTCCCACACCGGCGGGTCCGCCGCCGACGGAAATACCCTTGTAGCAACCGATCAGCGCGGCGACCAGACCGAACAAGGCCGCTTTGGCCAGCGAGATGATGATCTCGGGAAGTCCGGTGAAAAGCGTCATGCTCGCGACGAACGCCCCGGGCGTCACATTCTGAACGAAGACCGAGAAGAAGAAGCCACCGACGACACCCACCACGGCGACAACTGAGTTCAACAGCAGGGCAATGACCACCGTGGCGAGGACTCTCGGTACTACTAGAGCCTGCAACGGGTTGATTCCCATCACCCGCATCGCGTCGAGTTCTTCCCGGATGGTGCGCGCCCCCAGGTCGGCGCACATTGCGGTAGCTGCGGCGCCGGCGACCACGAGGACGGTGACCATGGGACCGATCTGCGTGACGGCGCCGAACGCAGCGCCCGCCCCGGAATAGTCCGCGGCACCGAACTCCACGAGCAGGATATTGAAGATGAACACCGACAGGACAGTGAACGGCAGTGCCAGCATGATCGTCGGCGCAATGGATACTCTCGCGACAAACCACATCTGGAAGATCAGCTCGCGCCATGCGAACGGCGGCTGCGGTGCGACTACCGCCGTGTCGATCGCGGTGGCAAAGAACCCGCCGACGGCCCGCATCTGTTTGGCAAACGCTTCCATGACTACTACCGACCGCTCCTCTCGAGTTCGAACAACGGTGGTTTGTTGCCGTGTTGGACTACGGTGACCATTAGGGCAGAGTCCAACACCGCCGGAGATGAGCAACAATCGCCGTCATTTCATATGGTGAGCACATGCTGCTGACACGTATTGGGTTGCCTACCCGTACTGCCCGGCGCGCTGGTTCCATCATTTGAAGACACCTACCTTGACGTGACGCAACACCTCACGAAGTGTCGTCGGGTAGTTGCAGCAAAGCCTCGCGTAGCCAGAAAACGAAGATCCCCCGAATGAGGTCGCCGGCCAGAATCCGGTTTCTCTCACTTCGGGTTCTTGAGGATGCTGCACCAGAAGGGAATCGGTATGGCCGCGGAGAGCGTGACCAAAGACCATGTGGACACGGGCGACCGCGACATCACCGCGGGTAACGCCGCGGCCAGCACCCAGGGGCCGATGAACCAGGTCCATACCCGCTCCGGAGAAGCCGAGCGGGAAAGCGTCTCCGATACCGAAATTGCCACTCATGTACACGAATCGGCTGGTGCTCCGAGCGCCGGTTCGCCCCGTGACACCACGCGAGTGGCAGTGACGTTCGGCCTGGCCGCCCTGCTGGCGTTGTCGTTGTTGGTCGGCTGGTTGGGTGTGCAGACCCATGCCGCAGTGCGCGATCAGAATCAACGAGATCAGTTTCTGGCGGCTGGACGTGACGGTGCGGTGAGTCTGACGACTATCAACCCGGACAATGCCGACGCCGAGGTGACGAAGATCCTCGAATCGTCGATCGGCCCATTCCGCGAGGATTTCGAGCAGCGCTCGGCCGGCTTCGTCGAGACCGTCAAACGTGCCCAATCCAGGACAGAAGGGACGGTCGTCGAAGCGGGATTGGAATCCGTCGACGGCGACCACGCCGATGTGCTGGTCGCGATATCGGTGAAGACGTGGCTTGCGGGGACCGAGGCGCCGGCAAGGCTGTGGCGGATGCGGATCAGCGTTCAGCGCGTGGGGTCAACGGAGAAGGTGTCCAATGTTCAGTACGTTCCGTAGCCGGGAGGCTCGTCTGTCCGAAGGGGGCGGCTTCGAGACAGACGAAGAGTCCGAGGACACAGCACCGCCGACTGACGATGGTACCGAAGCCATCGCAGACGTCGGCGCGGGCCGACGCCGCAAATCTGTGGCCCGCGTGCTGACTTTCGGTGTCCTGCCAGTCGCGCTCCTTCTACTGGCGACCGCGGCCGGATTCCTGAAATGGCAGGTGGTTTCGACACAGGCGGAACTCAAGGCAAGCAACGAGTCGGTGCGCGCAGCCAGCGCAGGGACCGTCGCACTGCTCACCTATGAACCTGCCTCCGTCGACACCGATCTGGTAGCGGCACGCGAGAATCTCACCGGGAGCTTTCTCGACGCATTCACCACGCTGACCGACGATGTCGTGATACCGGGAGCAAAACAGCAACGCATCTTCTCAACTGCCGCTGTTTCGGCAGCGGCTCCGATTTCAGCGACCGCTCACCACGCCGTCGTCATCGTCTTCGTCAATCAGACCACGACGGTCGCAGATGACCCACCCACAGAGACCGCATCCAGTGTCAAGGTCACGCTGGACAACGTCGACGGGCGCTGGCTCATCTCAGATTTCGCCCCCCTCTGATCGCACCGAGAGGTCAATGTCTATGCGACCGTATAGTTTCCCCGCACCTGTCCTTGCCCGATCGAGTGGGCCAGTGGCGCTGCTCGTCGCGCTGGCACTGGTGGCCGCAGTGACCGGCCCACCGCACAGCCATGCCGACAACAGCAGGCTCAACAAGGCCGTCGTTCAGATGGTCACCATCGTCCAGTATCGCGAAAGCTGTCCCACCGCGATCAAGATCAACCCCCAGCTGCAACTGGCAGCGCAGTGGCACACCATCGACGTGCTGAACCAACGCTGGCTCGACGGAGACGCGGGTTCAGACGGGTCATCGCCACAAGACCGCGCCACCGCAGCGGGGTACACCGGCGACGTCGAGCAGACCGTCGCGATCAATCCCGCGCTCGCAATCAGCGGGGTGGAGCTCATCAACCAGTGGTACGCGAACCCCAGATACCTCGCCACCATGCGCAACTGTGCGAACACGGAGATAGGTGTGTGGTCGGAGAATCGGCTTGACAGAACTGTGGTGGTCGCCGTCTACGGTCAACCCCTCTGATGTCGGGATCGGATGACCCTGGTCCGCGGCGACTGCGGGGTGGGTGAGCGCGGCCGGTCAGGCCGTCGGCCTCATCGTCTCTCCTTGTCGCCGGCTGTCAGCGTGAAGCACTGCGTGCCCGCGGCATGCGTCCAGATCGAGTCGGGCGGCAGGCCCTCACCCGAAGGTTGCGCAAAATCGGCGCAGAGTTCGAACGTCCTGTCGGTGCCCGGCGAGTAGCGGTAGGGCGCGCGGGTCGACGGGTCGTCGAGCGGAACTGGCGTCGGCAGCGCCGCACTCAACTCGCCGAGGCTCTCCGGCAACTCGGCGTTCTGCTCGTAAAAGCGGTCGACGCCGGCGGCGAGCGAACGCAGGTCCTCCACCCGCCGGTCGTCGATACGGCGGGACGCCTGCTCGGACGGCGGACCCATCAGCCACAGCCCCGCCCCCACCGCCGCCACACTCGCCAGCGCCGCGACGCCGAGGAACAGGGCCGGGACGGGCCGCCGTCCGCGTTCGGTGTCCCGGATGTCCCACAGGTAGTAGCCGAGGATCAACCCGGCGACGACCGCCACCACCAGCACCTTGAGCAGGAACCGTGCCGTGGTACCGCCGGCAAGCACATACGCCACGAGTGTCACGAAGTCGCCGATGATGACGGCTACCGCCACGAACATCGCGAGATAGGTGAACCAGCGGCGGATCGCCGACCCGCGCCCGGCCGGATCTTGATCGAGAGACCGGGCGACGAGCCACGAGGCGATGAGGAACACCGGGAAGGCGATGATGACGCGCGCCACCGCCCACAGCACACCGGGCACCCAGGTGTCGGGACTGACCGGCACCGCTGCCGGATCGTAGAACAGGTAGTCGACCAGCGTGAAGAAGAGTCCCACCACCGAGAACGCGGTGATGCCGAGCGCGGTGAAGAGCACGAGGTAGCGGAACGCCTCCACCGCCGAGACGTGCGGTACGGGCCGGGGAACGGGAACCGGGAACTCAACCTCGGCGAAGCTCGCCATGGCCTTGTTCACCTGCTCGGGCTGCCAGCCGGCTTCGTGAAGCGCCTGCTCAACGTCCGGGCGGGGTATGCCGCGCTGGAGGGCCTCGCGAACGAAGCGGGTGAGTTCGTCTGTCCGCGCAGCCATCAGGCACCGATCAATTCGGGTGCGCCGTCCAGATACCGGGCCAGTGACAGCCGCAGCGCCCGAACCCGGTGGCCTGCGTCGAACTCCAGCAATGCGGCCTCGGCAGTCATGCCGACCCACAGCTGTGCTGCCGGGTAGGGGTCGGGCCAGTCCATCGCGGCGAAGTCCGGCTCACACAGGTGTGCGGTGTCCCGGTTGCGCCGGCGGACCTCGGCGGCGGTGACGGGCTCGGCGCGGGCCTCCAGCAGCAGCGCGCGCACGCCGTACTCGCGAAGACAGGCGTCCAGGTAGGTGCGGCTCGCTCTCAGCAGCCGCTCGGCCCCCGGTGGATAGGTGTCCATCACGCCGCGGGTCTCGTCGAGGATGCGATCGTGGAAATCGCGGTGCAACGCCAGCAGATATGCTGCGCGGTCCGGAAAGTGATGGAAGAACGCGCCTTTGGAGACGCCCGCCTCCTCGACGATGCGATTGATGCTCAGACCGGACAGGCCGGTGTCCTTCGACACCCGAACACCGGCGTCCAGTAGTGACAGCCGGGTCCGCGCCGCCGATTCCTGCCTGGTCATGCCACATGGTACCGCGACGACCAGCGCGCGACGACCACCGTGCGGTCGGGTGTAATCGGTTGCCCGAGAACCCATTCGCTAGATCACAGCTCCGAGGACCCGTTGCAGGTCCGGCTTCATCTGCAGCAATTGCTGGCCCCAGTATCCCCAGCTGTGGGTGCCGTCATGGGGAAAGTTGAACACGCCGTTGCGCCCGCCGGCGGCCAGATAGCGCTCCTGGAACGTGCGGCTGGTTCGGCCCAGGAACTTCTCCAGGAACTGCGCGGCGGCCAGGTTCCCGACGCTGGCGTCGGCGTCGAAGTCCGACGCCGCTCCGGTGCCGGAGTAGATCCAGATCCGGGTGTGGTTGGCGACGAGCTTCGCGACGTTGACGGTCGGGTCGTTGTGCTGCCACGCCGGGTCGCTGGACGGACCCCACATGCTTTCGGCGTTGAAGCCACCGGCATCCTTCATCGCGATGCCGATCAGCGTCGGCCACCACCCTTCTGACGGGTTCAGCGCCGCCGAAAGCGCTCCGGCGTAGACGAACTGCGTCGGGTGCCAGATCGCCAGGGAGAGCGCGGAGGATCCGGCCATCGACAATCCGACAACGGCGCTCCCGGTGGCGGATACGGATCTGTTCACGGACAACCACGCCGGCAGCTCGCGCGTCAGGAACGTCTCCCACTTGTAGGTGTAGGCCTGCCCGTTCCCGTCGGAGGGCTCATACCAGTCGGTGTAGAAGCTGGACTGGCCACCGACCGGCATCACCAACGACAGACCCGAGCCCTCGTACCACTCGAACGCGGGGGTGTTGATGTCCCATCCGCTGAAGTCGTCCTGGGCGCGCATCCCGTCGAGCAGATAGACCGCCCGCGGCCCGCCGTACTGGAACTGGACGCGGATATCGCGTCCCATCGCCGACGACGGCACATCGAGATACTCGACCGGCAGGCCCGGTCGCGAGAACGCGTCGGCAGGTCCCGCTCCCCCGACGACGACCCCGGCGCCGAAGAGCACCGCCACCACCGCCGCCACCACGGACACTCGTCGCCTCACCATCACCACACACCTTTCACATACCGGTCGGTCGGTCGGTGAAATGAATGTACCGCACTTCCCGATGTTCGGTGTGCTCAGTTCCCGCGGCGGTGCAACAGCAGGATGGGGACGGCAAGAGTCGGGGTGGTCGCCTCGGCGGATCGATCACGGCATCCGACTGGCGGCCTCCATCAGGCGCCGACCGCACACATCCGTCAGGCATTGCCGCAGCGATTCGTTTGCTGTCACGTAGCGGTCCGTAAGGGCTTGCAGACGTTCGAAGTACTGATTCTCGCTCCAGCCGAACAGGACGAAGATGTCTTCTGCGCTGGCACCGCCAAAAGCGGCCCAGCGAACGCCGAGGTCCAACACCTCCCTGTCGATACCGGGCAGCGAAGGGCCGCCGCGACGTCGCGTGTCCGTGCTGCTATCCGGGGGCAATCTCGAGCTCCCCCATCAGGGACCAGTCGTCACCGTTGATCTCGGTATGGATGATCTTGGGCGTTCGGGTGAGGGCAGGTCGCATGGCTTCGAGACCTTGGCGAAAGTGCTCGGACTTGACATGCTCGACGCCGGCCTCCTGGTCTCTGAACGCCTCGACGAGAACATACTCGTTCGGGTCATCGAGGCTGTGCGCCCATTCGAACCAGAGGTTTCCCGGCTCCGCTCGCGTTGCGGCGGTGAAAGCCTTTGTCAGTGACGGCCACCGGTCCCGGTGCGCGGGGTCGACCTGGAACTTCACCACGATGAATATCACGACTGCTCCAATCAGACTGCTGTAGCGGGTTCAGTAGATGTTCGACGGCCGGACCATGCCCTCGGCGAGATCACCGAAACCAGGCGCCATGATCGCGCCGGGTTGTCCGTAGACCTCCTCCACTACCGCAGTCTCGGTGGTGATGAGCAGGGCGGCGATGGATGCCGCGCTCTCCAACGCGGCGCGCGTCACCTTGAAGGGGTCGATGATGCCTTCGTCGAACATGTCACCGTATTCGCCTGTGAGCGCATTGAATCCGTGTCCCAAGGGAAGGTCGGCGACGATGTCGACGACGTCGTCGCCCTCGAAACCCGCGTTGATCGCGATCCACCGCAGCGGCTCGGCCAGCGCCCGGCGCACGACGTCACGACCGGTCGCCTCGTCACCGACTAGCTCCAAGGTGTCCAGCGCCCGGTGCGCCTGCGCCAGTGCGGTGCCACCGCCGGAGACGATCCCCGCTTCGAGTGCGGCCCTGGTCGCGGCGAGTGCGTCTTCGACACGAAGCATCCGCTCCTTGAGTTCCACACTGGTCGCTCCTCCGACGCGGATGACCGCGACGCGTCCGGTGAGCCGGGCAATGCGCAGATCGAGGCTGTCCTGATCGGCGTCGAGCTTCGCCCGCTCACGCTGCGCCTCCAATTGGGCGACGCGGGCGTCGACGAAGTTCTGCTGACCGTGCGGCCCGACGATGGTGGTGGCGTTCTCCGTCGCGGTGAGACGGTCGCAAGAACCCAGGTGCGCCAGCTCGATCTCGGTCAACTCGATGCCGGTGTCCTTGGCGATGACGTGCCCGCCCAGTGCGACGGCGAGATCTTCGAGTTCGGCCACGCGTCGATGACCGAAGCCGGGGGCGCGCACCACCACCGACTGCATGGTCTTGTGCATGTTCCCGCCGACGAGCAGTTGCAGCGCCGGGCCGTCGACGTCCTCAGCTACCACCAGCAGCGGACGGTCCGCACGCTTGGCCACCTCGATGGTGGGCATGATCTCCTGAACCTGGGTGATCTTCTTGTTGGTCAGCAGGATCAGCGGGGTGTCGAGCACGGCTTCCATGCGTTCGGGATCGGTGACCATGTAGCCGGAGATGTACCCGTGGTCGAACTCGATCCCGTCGACGACGTCGACCGCCATTCCGAGGGTGTCGCTCTCCTCGGTGGTGACGACACCCGACTTCCCGACGTGATCGACAGCGCGGGCGATGACGTCGCCGATCGAGTCGTCGTCGCTGGCCGCCAGGGCGGCGATACGGCGAAGGTCGTCACTGCCGCTGACATTCACACTGTGGTTGCGCACCGACTCGACCACGACGGGAATGGTGCGCTCGATACCGCGCCGCACGCGCATCGGGTTGGCGCCCGCATCGACGGCGCGCAGACCCTCGCGGACCATCGCCTGTGCCAGCACGGTCGCGGTCGTGGTGCCGTCGCCGACCACCCCGTTGGTCTTCATCGCCACTTCCTTCACCAGCTGGGCGCCCATGTTGGCGAACGGATCCCGCAGTTGGATCTCCCTCGCGATCGTGACGCCGTCGTTGGTGATGGTCGGGGGGCCCGTCAGCTTCTCCAAGATGGCGTTGCGCCCCTTCGGGCCGAGAGTGACCTTCACCGCATCGGCGAGTGCGTTCACACCCTGTTCGAGACGTGCGCGGGCATCGGAGTTGAACCGCAGTTCTTTGGCCATGGCCGTATATCCTTTCGGGGCGTGCTGGTAACGAAGGGTGTCAGGGGACGAGAATCGCGCGTCCGCGGACGTTGCCGTTGTCCAGATCGGTGATAGCGGACTGGAAGTCGTCCAGGGCGTACTTCTGGGTGTGCAGGTTGACCGCGCCGCGGGCGGCGAGCGCCATCAGGTCACACAGGTCGTTGTAGGACCCCACCAGGTTCCCGATGAAGTTGATCTCGGTGGAGATGACGTCGATCGTCGGCACGTTGATGTTTTCGCCGTAGCCGACCACCTGATAGTCACCAGCCCTGCGCAGCATGGCGATCCCTTCGCGGGTGGCGCCACCTTCGCCGACGAAGTCGACCACGGTCTCCGCGCCGTGACCACCGGTGAGGTCGAGCACCTGCTCGACCTGGTTTCCGTCGGCGATGACACCGCGGTCGGCACCGATCGCTTCGGCGAGCTTGAGCGCTTCGGGGTTGCGGTCGACGACGATGATTTCGGCCGGTGACAGCGCCTTGAGCACCTGAATGCCGATGTGGCCCAGCCCTCCCGCGCCGATGACGACCACGCGGTCGCGGGGGGTCAGCCTACGGGCTGCCTTGGCGGCGGCGTGATAGGCGGTCAGGCCCGCATCGGCCAGGGCGGCGACGTCGGACGGCTCCAGGGAATCGTCGATCTTCACCACGCTGCGCGCGGAGGTCTTCAGATACTCCGCATATCCGCCATTGGTGTCGATACCCGGAAAGGCGTTGGCCTCGCAGTGCACGTCGTCACCCGAGCGGCAGGCCCGGCACAGTCCGCAGGTGATCAGCGGATGGACGATCACCTTGTCGCCCTCGGCGACATTGGTCACCGCTGAACCGACCGCCTGTACCCAGCCCGCGTTCTCGTGTCCGATCGTGTACGGCAGCTGAACTTGGGATTTCTCCGCCCACTGCCCTTCGAGGATGTGCAGATCGGTCCGGCATACCCCGGCCCCGCCGATCTTGACCACGACGTCGAAGGGCCCTGTCGGCGTCGGAACGGGAACCTCCGCCATCTCAAGATTCTGGTGGTAGCCCACCACCTGCACAGCTTTCATCACACACTCCTTCGGGTTCTGATGTTCGTAACGACAGGGACGGCACCCGCGGGTTCGTCATCGGCGTAACGGGTGGCCAGCAATCCCCGACAGAAGTGCGAATTACCCTCCATCGAGATGCGTACCGACTTGGCGAACCGCAAACGCAGCGGAACCGACCCGGGCGGAATCGCCTTGCCGTCGTCGTCGACGAGGACCCGGCTGTTCGGACAGTTGCTCAACCCAATGGCGAACCGGCGGCGCAACAGCGCAACCTTCGGCTTACCCTCGGGCAGATCGCGCAGCAGGAGGCGCCCGATCTGGTCGACGTCCATCGGCGTCTGTCGCAACAGCGACCCGATCGCCCGCTCCATCGCCGCGGCATGCGCCTTGCGCCAGAACATATCTCGCAGACCATCAAGACTCTCTTCCGCCTCCACACCGAAGGTGCCCAGGTATCCGGCGTCAGCAGCGAGCCCGGAGTTGATCTTGTCGCTGTCGTGATGATCGTCGAGCAGTACCCGGACCTGCCCCACCTCAGCCAACGCCCGCAGTGCGTCCAGCGCGTCGGAGGCCATCAGGTAGGCGAAGTTCGGTGAGCAGAATGCTGTGGGAAGCCGCAGGTGGACGGTGACTCCCTCATCGTCGATGAACACCGATCGCACGAAGCCCAGATCGGTGATCGGCTCGTCGAGTTCGGGATCAGTCACCGTCGCTAGCGCGTCGAGGATCTCCGTTTCGACGGAAAGTACTGCAGTGCTCATAACGACACGCTCTCCTTGGCGCCGGCGGCGACCTCCACCGTGTCCTGCCCGGGTGTCGGCAACCGCAGCTCGGCGGGCACATCGATGTCGTACAACGACGCGGCGTTGAGGCCGAGGACCTTTCGTTTCTGCTCTACCGTGATTGGTGCGTACTCACCCTGCATGTCATCAGGGATCTGGAAATCAACGAATCTCTCGATCAACCACTTCGGAGTCCACAATGCGTAGTCGCTGGAGAACAAAATCTTGTCCTCACCGATCCAGTACAGCAGTTCACCGATGATCTGCGCGAAATAGCGGGGGCGGGTGTGGATGAAGGGAATAGCCACGGCCAGACCGCCGTAGACGTTGGACTCCTGGGTAGCGATCCAGCAGAAGTCCTCCAAGCGGGGTAACCCGACGTGCTCGACGACGAAGTTCAACTCCAGGTAGTCGGTGGCAACCTTGTCGATGTCGGCGACGTCGAAGGCATCCCGATCCAGCGGCCGGATCGTGGGGCCCTTGTGCACGTGAATGTTCTTGATGCCCAGCTTGACGCACTCTTCGAGGTAGCGCCTCGACCAATGTTCGTCGAGCTTGTAACCGCGCGAGTCACCGTGCCACTCGGCGGTGTAGAGCTTGACACCTTGCAGCTTCATCCGGTCGGCGTCGCGACGCAATTGCTCCAGGCCGGCTTCCCCGTAGCGGGGATCGTAGGCGTGGTTGTAGGTCAGCTTTCCGGGGTGGCGCTGAGTCAGTGCGAACGCTTCCTCGGTTTGACCGAAGCCGTTGACGTAGAAGTCGCTGAGCAGCGTGGCCTGGAAGATCGCGTGATCGACGTAGCCGTCGACGAACAGGTCCTTCATCAGCCGGTCGCCGCCGTAGTAGGTATAGGTGTCGTAATCCCACACCTCGTCTTCGGGGCTGAGATTCTTGTGATAGTCGTAGAAGCAGTCGATGAACTGCCTGCCGTGCACGTTCTTCTGGTTCGAGGCGCGCCCGTCCCACAGGTGAACGTGTCCGTCGACGATGAAGTACTGCTGGCCGTCTTTTTCATACATGGCGAAGTCCTTGCTCTATGGGCTGTGTGGAATTGCTACTGCGCAGTGAGGTCGAAGCCGATGTACTCGGCGGCGTCCTCGGGGCTGGCGAACAGCATCGTCTTGTCGTCGAGATGCACCATGCGGCCGTAGTGCGTCGAGCTGATCTCTTCGAAGATGGAGCCGTCGAACTCCTCACCGAGGGCTTGCGAGAGTTCGTCGTAGTCGAAGCTCAGCAGGCGCACGCCGTCGACGCGGATCATCGACGGGTATTCGGTGAGTTCGACGCCCTCCTTGGCCCCCATCACCTCGGCGACGACCCGACCGATCGGTGTGTTCATCAGTGTGACACCGCACATGTTGGAGAACTCGGTGGCTGATCCGAATTGCATCGTCATTTGTTCAACTCCTCGGGGACGTCGAGATCGATTTCTTCAAGCAGAGCTGACAACTTCGCGACCGCCGCGTCCAGGCTGGACGCGAACGTGACGGCTTTGTCGGCCGGAGCCGACCAGATCGGTTGCAGGGCACGGGCGGCGTCCAGGCAACGTGGCACCCACACGCTCATCCACTCCCCGAACAGAGCCTTGTTGGCCTCGCCGTGCTCGGGATCGCGCGCCAGCAACCGGAAGAGGTTACGGGTGTAGTTGAGGTCGCGGTCGTAGTCGTGTTCGCCGGTCCCGACGATCGTCGGGGTGATGTAGTCGCCGTTGCGGGCGGCGATCTGCATGACCAATTCGCTGCGGAACAGCGCCCCCACCAATTGCTCGAACACGATGTTCGTGGCGAACAGCAGCTGGCACCAATCCCCCACGGCGGTCAGTTCTTCGACGACCTTGCGAGTCGGCTGCCATTCCGGCGCTTCCTGCCACACCGCCTTGTGGGCGGTGCCGTCGAACGCCTCGGTGGCCTCGGACAGGTCCAGGTTGAACAACGCGAGGTCCTGGGCGAAGCGCATCTTGTGGGCGGCATTGACCGCGACTGCGGTGTTGATCATGTTGGTCGGCCCGGACCGCTGGATCGACGTGAAGACGTGCAGCGCCAACCCGTTCTCGGCGTGCATCCACGCGCCGACGTTGCGTTCGATGAACGTCAACCAGGCCGAGTTCCACCCGTCGTAAACCCGGGCCCGCTTGGCGTTCTTCAGGCACAGTTCGACCTGCCGCACGACGGCGGAGTTGTTGCGGAAGATCGTCTGGTTCCACTCCTCGTTGGGATCGAGGAAGGCGTGCCAGTTGGATGACTCAGCCGCCGTCCAATCCTTCGGGTAGCCACCGGGACCGTCACCGAAGCCGTAGATCCAGCCCTGGGTGAGGTGCCGATCCGGATCGGGTTGCACGTCGACGGTGACGTCTTCGTACATCGTCGCGCGCAGCTTCGCCGGCTTGAAGTAGGAGTAGCTGCGGCTCTTGGAACTCGGGAACACGAGCGCACCGGCTTCGGAGTCGGTGAACTCGATCTTCGGGAAGCTGCGTTCCTTGGGCTTCTCAGGGGCGGACATGTGATTCCTTTCGGGCGGGCTAATCGAACAGGGGGCTGGTGAAGCTGTCGTAGAAAACCTGGTCCTTGGGCACGGAGTTGGCATCGAGCAAAGCCAGCGCGGCGTCGACCATCGGCGGCGGACCGCACAGGTACACCTCGGTCTTCGCGATCGCGGCCTCGTGACGCGCGACGACGTCGGTGACCATGCCGTCCACCACGGTGACCGCGTCGGGCACGGTCCCGCCGTCGGACTCCGACAGGCAGGCGATGAACTGGAAGTCGGTCAATCCCTCTCCCAACTCCAGGATTTCGTCGAGATAGAACAGATCGGCCGCGGTGCGGGCGCCGTAGTAGAACCTCGCGGGCCGGGTGTTCTCGGTCTCGTTCATGTGCCGAAGAAGCGACAGGATGGGTGCCATCCCTGCGCCGCCGCCGATGCACACGACGGGAAGGACGTGACCTTTCTTCAAGGTGAAAGATCCGTAGGGACCGGTCAGCGCGATCTCGTCGCCGACTTTGATCTGACCGTCGAGCAGTGCGGAGAACTTGCCGCCTGGGTACTTCTTGATCAGGAATTCGACTTGGTCGGTGGACGACTGGGTGGTCGCCATCGAGAACGACCGGTGCTCCTCGGTGCCCGGGATGTGCAGGTCGGCATACTGACCGGGTTTGAAATCGAACTTGCCGGGGTCGATCGGCTTCAGCCGCAGGGACACGATGTCGCGGGTCTTGGGTTCGACCGCCAGCACCTCGGTGCGGACATCCTGGATCGGGATACCGCCGAGAAGTTCGTCCTCGTCGAAGTTCAGCAGTTCGATGGTGCAGTCGCTGAACGCATGCGATCGGCACAGCAGAACGAAGCCGTCGTCGACCTCGGCGTCGTTGCACGCGAAGGTGGAGTAGTTCTCCATCTGGATCTCGCCGTCGAGGACATAGGACTTGCACGCGGAGCAGCGGCCTTCGCGGCAGCCGTGCATGAGGTGGATGCCCTGGCGGAACGCGGCATCGAGGATGTTCTCGTCCTCGCCGACCTCGATCTCGATGTCGACGGGCTCGAAATTGATGCGGTGGATGTCAGCCACTGTGAGCTCCTGAGTTTGGTGATTTCGGCGTGATTTCGACCGGTGAGCGGCCGAAATCACGCCGAAATCGCTACTAGACGGGGACGCCGCCGGCCCGGTAGGCCGCGACATGGGCGTCGCGCTCGGCGTCGGACATCTGGTTCAGCAGCACGTTCGGGCTGTTGAACGTGTTGCCGCGGACGTCGTCGAGGGTCCACATCTTCGACGGATCCAGATTCAGGTGCGGCTGACCGACAAGCGTCTTGCCGTCGTCGCGGACATAACCGAGGTCGCTGACGATGTCGGCGAGATCCTTGCCGTGGTGCAATGTCTCCCACTCACGGAAGCCGGTGAGCCTGCCCATGTTCGGCGTCGGCCTGCCCTCGTATTCATCGCGGAAGGCGACTGAGTCGGTCCAGTGGCAGGTCTCCGAGCAGTAGGTCCGCCACTGGCCGTCGACCTTGTCGACGACCATGTCCTCGCGGATGAGCGCCGGCACCATGCACGTCCAGCAACGATGCGGGTACTGGTACCCGACCTCCTCGAACGCGATGGGCTTGTTGCGGCCCGGGTACGCGAGCCGGTTGTAGGCCTCCCACCACTTGCCGTACTTCGAGTACCAACCCGGGTACTTGCTCTCGAACCACTCGAAGTCGGTGTCGGTCATGGTGTCGATACGCCAGTAGTTGACCGGCCAGCCGGTGGCGAAGAACCGCGCGACCTCGTGCACGTAGCCCTTCTCGGTGATGCGCTTCCACGCCTCTTCGACGAGGTCATGCGGGATGGTCAGGCCGTACTTCTCCAGTGGCAGCAGGTAGCTGCGGTAGTAGTCGTCGTAGATCCAGCGCCGCCACATCTCGGCGTAGCTTTCCCGGTCCTTACGGCGGTCTTTGGTGCCGTACTCGATGAAGGTGCCGATCGCTGCGTCCACCACGCAGTGGTTGTTCCACCAGGCGTAGCGCAGGTCCCGCTCCAGCAGCGGCCGGTTGCGTTCGTCGGCCAATGCCATCAGCAGGATCGAGTAGCCGTTGGAGATGTGCCGGGACTCGTCGGACTGCACCGAGTGGAACACTGTCGGCAGCAGGTAATCGCCATTGGCCGCCGCCTCGTCGGGCATTGCGACAAACAGTGTGTTGGTGAACGCTGTTTCGGCGACCACCGTCAGGTAGATGTTGGCGGCGGTGATGGCGTCACCGGTGATGAAGCCCTCACCGAACTGCCGGCCGATGGTGCCCGCGTAGTTGTTCGCGAACGCCTTCTCGGTCATGTCGAAGCCGGCGGGGTCGATGTAGTTGTTCATGTACAGCTTCTTGAGGTTCATCTGGATCGTCGAATGACGGACCTCGTCGATCATCTGCACCGCCAGCCCGTTGTGGATCTCCGGGTTGGGCACGGCGTCGATGGCCATCGGCATCGCCCTGGCTGCCGAGATCTCGGGAAAGGGAATGATCGACAGGAAAAGCTTCTGCCATTCCAACCAGCGCTGCTGCACTTGCCGGAACATGTTGCCGCGGATGGCACCGTCCATTGCGCCGTAGACGCGGTTGTCCTTCTCCTCCTCCATCGGAAAGTAGGACCGCATGATCTGCTTCAGCGGGTCCTTTTTGGGTGCCTTCTCGAACGTGTAGTCGGTCCCGAACCGGGTTGCGGGAGTCGCGAACGTCGGTTCCCAGGTCAGTTCACTGATCTTCGCGTGCGCCTTGGTCAGGCTTTGTCTACTCAACTCGAGCCTCCTGATAGATGGGCCATTCATCCGACCGGGCCGGCGGACGAGGTTTGAGGGGCGATGCGCTACCGATGTAACTCTGTGACACGGCTCATATGCGTCTCAGTCTGAGACGAGGGTCACAGTTGGTAGCAGCCGGAACTCGCCTGGCGCGGGGGACGGGGATTCTCAAATTGAGACGCCGCGGTCGGCGCGGGTGCCTAGGCTGCCAGTTGCAGCCGTTGAGGACCGAGGTAGCGCCACCATGGTCAAAGATGCCGACACAGCCGTCGGAACCAAGCGCGCGAGAGAGCAGTTCCTCGCCGCGGGTGCGCTGAGCACCGATGCCGTCGCACCCAGCGTGCTCAATTCGTGGCTTCGGTCACGCGACCTGCACATACACCCCGATCGCGTCGATTTGCCCTACCTGCGCGACCCGGACACAGACACTCCCCTCACCCACGCTGCCGCGCCGGTGCTTCGCCGGATTGCGGAGGATCTCTCTGAACAGGCCGTGAGCGTCGTCCTCACCTCGGCTGACGGCTTGGTACTCGACCGCATCGCTCCAGACGCCAAGATCGAGCGCATTCTCGACGACGTCCGGCTCGCCAAGGGGTACAGCTACGCAGAGGAGTTCGCGGGCACAAACGGCATCGGTACCGCCCTGGAGACCGGCCAACCAACGTTCATCCAAGGCAGCGAGCACTACATAGGGGCGCTTGGACGCCTGGCGTGCGCAGGTTCGCCCATTCGCGAACCCGTCACCCGGCGCATCCTGGGCGTGATCGACTTGACCTGTTGGGCACGGCAGGCCGATCCGCTGCTCTTCGTGCTCGCCAAGAGTGCGGGCAGCCAGATCGAGGACCGCATCCGCGCGATGAACAACGCGACCGAGACCGCGCTACTCGACGCCTACCTCAAGCAGAGCCGCCGCTACCCCGCAGGCGTGCTCGCGATCGGTGGTGATGTCGTCTTGATGAACCCCTACCTCCGCCAGGCACTGGACGCCGGGGACCAGACCGCCCTGCTGGATCATGCCGCCGAGATGACGCGGACGTCGTTGACGGTGACTACCGTAGCCACCTTGCCCAGCAGCGCGTCGGTGAAGATATCGACCGCCGAGCGCATCGCGGTCGGCGTACGCAGTGACAGCATGGTTTTTCACGTATCGCTGCATGTCACCGAGAGAGCCCCGGCGCGCGGAGGCCAACCCATCCCGCGGCTCGCAGGGCGCAGCAGTTCGTTTCGCCGCAGCTGCCAGCAGGTCGAACGCTGTTACCGTGACCGCGAATGGGTGGTGATCGAAGGCGAACGTGGTTCTGGCAGAACGCGGATTGGCCAATCTGTCGCACAGTTCGTCACACCGGAACGTCCCGTTCGGATCCTGCGCGCAGAATCCTTCTGTTCCGCAGACGATTTTGTTGCCGAACTCGAAGCCGAGACGGACTGCACCGACTTTGCGGTCATCATCGCCAACGTCGACGAGCTCGCCGACGACGTGCTCGAGCCGCTGGCGGCCGTCATGCAGGCCCGGGCCGGACGCGGCTGGATCGCTGCCACAACCGGCGCAGAACGGAACTCACCCTTGGTGGACATGCTCGTCCTGCCATTCTTCACCCACACCGTGACGGTCCCTGCGTTGCGTCACCGAATCGAGGACCTCGAGGAGCTTGTTCCGATGATGCTCAAAGAGTTGACGCGTGGCGAGGCCAAGATGGACGCCGACGCGATGCGACAGCTGAGCAAGCTGCCGTGGCCCGGCAACATTGCTCAATTGCGCAGCGTGCTGACCGAAACCGTTGCCCAGCAGCGTTCGGGGACCATCGGCATCGACAAGCTGCCCGCTGAGTGCCATTCGGTAAGCCGTCGCAAGCTCACCCGATTGGAGGCCATGGAACGCGATGCCATCGTGCGTAGCCTCTCGGAGAACTACGGCAACAAGGCCGACGCTGCCGAGGCCCTGGGAATGTCCCGCGCCACCATCTACCGCAAGATCAAGGACTTCGGTATCGCCTAGTTCCCGCGGCGGTGCAACAGCAGGATGGGGACGATCGTCGCGGCGGCCACAGCGCCGATCACCGCGAGCGTGGGAAAGCTCGTCTGAGCGACGACGAAGCCGGAGCCCAAGCCGCCCGCCGCACCGGCGACGGCGATGAACAGGTCGACGGTGCCCTGGGTTTTCGCGCGACCGGCCACTGCGGTGGCGTTGGTGATCGCGGTGGTGCCCGCGATCAGCCCCAGGCTCCAGCCGAACCCGAGCAGCGCCAGCGCCACCGCGAGCGCGGCGATCGAATCCGGCGGGGCGAAGCCGGCCAGCGCGCCTGCGGCGATCAGCGTGACGGCGGCGAGCCCAGCGGTGAGGGCCGCGCCGTACCGGTCGACGAGGTAGCCGGAGATCGGCGAGGGCAGGTACATCGCAGCGACGTGGATCGAGATCACCAGCCCGGCGGCGGCGAGATCGTGGTTGTGGTGCTGCATGTAGACCGGCGTCATGGTCATGACGGCGACCATGACGAGCTGGGTGATCATCATCACCGCCGCCCCGGCGAGCACTACCGGGTTCCACGACGAAGTTCTCTCGGCGGGCTCGTCGACCACCGTGGTTGCGGGGGCCGACGAGAGCTCGGCAGCCAGTTGTAAAGGGTCGGGCCGCAACAGGATCCAGATGATGACGCCTGCGGCCCCGTAGGCGACGGCGGCGAGCAGGAACGGGCCGGCCAGCCGCGGAACCCCGATCGCGTCCGCGAGGTCGCCGAGAACGCCGACGAGGTTGGGGCCGATGACCGCACCCACCGTGGTCGCGACGAGCACGGTGCTGATCGCACGGGCGCGGCGGTCGTGGTGGGCGAGATCCGCACCGGCGTAGCGGGCCTGCAGATTGGTGGCGGTGCCGGCGCCGTAGACGAACAGCGCGGCGAACAACAACGAGATGTTGTCGATGACGGCGGCGACGACGATACCGACGCTGCCGAGCGCTCCGGTGAGGTAGCCGGTCGCCAGACCGATACGACGGCCGAAACGTTGAGACAGTTGCCCGACGCCCGCCGCCGCGGCGGCCGACCCGATGGTGAACAGCGCGCTCGGGACCCCGGCCATGCCGGTGGAGCCAAACATCTCCTGGGCCAGCAGCGCTCCCACGGTGACGCCGGCGGCCAGTCCCGCGCCGCTGAAGATCTGAGCGGCCACCAGCACGCGCAGAGTGCGCTTCTGGACCGCGTCGAGCTGCGCGCTCTTGGCGGCGAGCTGGGTCGATGTGGGTTGCTGCGGGTCCATCATGGGGCGGTGAGGTCTTCGCGCTCGGTGATCCAGTAGGCGGCCAACAACCCCGACAGTGCCGTCAGGACGGCGGCGACGATCACAGTGGCGTTGAGATCGAACGCGTCGGCGACCACCCCGGCGATGAGGGCCCCTGCGGCGTAGCCGATATCGCGCCAGAATCGGTATGTGCCCATGGCGTTCGCCCGCCAGGCGGGATGGGCGTGATCTGAGATCGAGGCGATCAGCGCAGGATAGACCATGGCGGTGCCGATGCCCAGAGCGACAGCGGAGGTGACACCCGCCAGCAGGGGCCAGGCCAGAAGCGTCAGGGCGAGCACAAATCCGGACGCCTGGACCAACATACCGGTGACGATGAGAGGCTTGCGGCCGATGCGGTCCGCCAGATGGCCGGTCGGAATCTGCCCCAACCCCCACAGCAGTGGGTAGATGCCCTTGATCAGTCCGACAGCGGCAAGTCCCAGCCCGTATTCGGTGAACAGCAGCGGGAACACGCCCCAGGTGAGGCCGTCGTTGAGATTGTTGACCAGCCCAGCCTGGCTGGCCCCGCGCAGGCTGCGATCCTTCCACGTGGTGCGGCGGAATATCGCCCAAAAGCCGTTCTTTTCACCGGGTTCCGTAGCCGCGTGCTGGGCCAGCTCCAGCTCGAGATGGGAGGCGGTATCGCGAACCACCAGGGACAGTCCGAGGCCTGCGGCGACGAACACCACGCCGATCAACTCGGGCACGGGTCGCAATCCGTAGGAAGTGGCGAGGTATCCGGTGAGCAGGGCGGTGGCACCGACGGCGACGTAGCCTGCTGCCTCATTGAGTCCGGTGGCCAGGCCCCGGCGGGAGGGCCCTACCAGATCGATCTTCATGTTGACCGTCATCGACCAGGCCAGGCCCTGGTTGAGCCCGAGCAACACGTTTGCGGCGATGATCCACCACCATGATGGCGCCCACGCCAGCATGAAGGGCACCGGCACCCCAAGTGCCCACCCCGCCAGCAACAGTTGTTTGCGGGAGAACCGCATGGTCAGAGCTCCGGCGGCAAGGTTGGTCAATGCCTTGCTGATTCCGAAGGCGATGATGAACGAGAACACGGCCAGGTCATTGGTCAGACCGAACACCTCGGTGCCGATCAGTGGCACGGTCGTGCGTTCCAAACCGACCAGACCGCCGACACAGACGTTCACGATCACCAGAAGCGTGAACTGCAGCCAGTTTTCGCGGAGCCCGAGGCGAACCGGGCGTCCCCGGCGGTCGGGAACGGTGGTCACCGCGGCGCTGCGACGAAGTCGTCGGGTCCGCCGTCCAGCACGGCGAGGTCGGAGCGTCCGTGGCGTTGCAGCACGCTTGCCGCGGTCATCGCCCGCTCCCCGTGCCCACAGGCCACGACCACACCATCTGGAACCTCGTCGACACGCTCGGCGATCGAGCCCAACTCGACATGCAGCGCCCCGGGAACGTGGCCCGACTCGTATTCAGCGTCCTGACGGACGTCCAGGTACGGGCGGCCGGCGAGGCGATCCGCGGTGGCGAACGTCAGCCGATTCGTAGTCCGCCCAGCCGCCTGCCAGGAAGCCATTCCGCCGGACAGCCGACCGACCAGTCGCTCGTAGCCGATCTTGTAGGCCTGCCAACCGATTTCGGAGAGGTCCTGGCTTTCTTCGGCGACGAACGCCAACGGTGTGTCCGCATCGACCAGCCAGCCCAACCAGGTGGCGAACTGGTCGCGCAGCGGGATCGAAAGCGATCCCGGGATATGCCCACCGGCGAACGCAGCCGCCGGTCGGACATCGACGACCACGCCGCCCTCGACACATAACCGATCGAGGTGTCCGAGGCTCAGGTCGGCCAGATGGGGGCTGTCGAGCAGGACGGAAGGACCTCTGCGATTGATTTCGCCCAGACGCCGGAAGTAGTCGGGGTAGCTCCCCAGACTGCCCACCAGCTCTGCGACAAAGGTGTCTTCATCGGGCGTCGTCATCAGCGGGTTGCTCTGAATCTGGTCGCCGATCGTGGAAACCCGTTCGGCCCCTGGGGGCGCTGAGCAGAACGAGCCGGCGCCGTGCGTCGGCCAGACCGCCACCTCGGCGGGCAGCGTCGCCAACCGACGCAGTGATCGGTACTGCGCCCGCGTGAGTTCGTCGGTGCGGTGCGCCCCGAGCAGATCGGTGCGCGCCGCCGATCCCACGATCAGCGATCCTCCGGTGAACACCCCCAGTTCGCGGTCTCCATCTGCCAACACGAACGCCACGTGTTCGTCGGTGTGACCGGGGGTGGCCCATGCCCGCAGCACCAACCCGCCCAGGTCGATCTCGTCGCCGTCGTCCATACCGGTGTGCTCGAAGGATCGGTGACCGCCGGCGGAGGCGAGGATCTGCGCGCCCGAATCGTGGTGCAGCTGCACCGCTCCCGACAGGAAATCGGCGTGCAGATGGGTGTCGGCGGCATAGGCCACCGTGAGCCCGCGTTGGTCGGCTGCTCTGCACATGGTGCGGAGATCGCGGCTGGCATCCACCGCCAGCGCACGACCACCACCGAGGTCGACCAGGTAGGCGCTGTTGCCCAGCCCCTCGTCGACCAGCGGGATCAGGTGCTCATCGGTGAAGGCCATCGCGTCCTCCTCACGCTGTGTCGGACCGGTGCGCGGCCACGCTCAGGCTCCTAAGGTACATTAATCCATGGAAAGGTGGAATATGGCGCGGATGGGTTCGATGGACAGGTCACCGGCGAAGACGAGGCTCTACGACGCGTTCGCCGCGAGCGGCAAAGCACTGGCCAACGCCAGTCGACTCGAGTTGTTGGACCTGCTCGGCCAGGGTGAACGCACCGTCGACGCGCTCGCCAGGGCGGCCAGGCTGAACCTGACCACCGCGTCAGCGCATCTGCAAATCCTGAAAGCGGCCGGCTTCGTCACGACCCGTCGCGACGGCGTGCGGATCTACTATCGCCTCGCCGGTGAGGACGTCGCCCAATTGTTCGTGCTGCTGCGCAAGGTCGCCGAAGCGCACCAGGCAGAGGTCCCCGCCGCCCGTGACGACTATCTGCTGGCGGGGGGCGCCGACCTGGGAGCGCTGCACCGCGACGAGTTGGTCGGCCGGTTGAGCGAGGACAGCACGGTGGTTCTGGATGTGCGGCCACGCGAGGAGTACGAGTCCGGACACATCCCCGGCGCCGTGTCGATCCCCGTCGACGAACTCGCCCGGAGGATCGACGAGCTGCCCGGCGACAGGGAGATCGTCGTGTACTGCCGGGGCGAATACTGCGTCTTCGCCTATGACGCGGTCCGGTTACTCACCGATCACGGTCGCCGCGCGATTCGGCTCAACGACGGAATGCTCGAATGGCGGCTGGCAGATCTGCCCGTCGCCGCCGGATGACCTTGGCGGAGTGCGATGTCAATGTCCGGCACCGATCTCGATGAGCAGGACGCCGACCACGATGAAACCGATGCCGCCGAGCATCCGGCGGGTCAGCGGCTCGTCGAACAGGAACCGGGAGGCGACGGCCGTGATCGCCACCCCCGCGGCAGCCCAGATGCCGTAGGCGATCCCCAGCGGCATGCCGTGCCGCAGAGAACCGAGCAGCATCGTGAAGGCGAGCACGTAGCCGACCGCGACCGCGGCGTAGAGCCGGGGCCGGCCGTTGGCCGCGGTCCGCAGCGTCAGCGTGGCGGCGACCTCCGAGGCGATCGCACCCAGCAACAGCAGGTACTGCATCCGGTCAGCTACCCGCTGCGGAGGCATCAGCGTTGGACCGCTGCACATGTGTCCCGGTCTCGACCAGCAGCACGCCGGCGATGATGCACACCAGGCCCAGGCCCATCGCCACGGTGAAGGCCTCGCCGAAGAACAGCGCCGACAGGCACGCCACGAGCGCGACGCCCGTCGCCGCCCAGATGCCGTACGCAACGCCGACACCCATACCGCGCTTGAGCACGGCCGTCAGGAAGACAAAAGACGCCAGGTATCCCACCACGACCACGACATAGAGCGGTGCGACGGTGGCCGAGCCCTTGAGCGCCAGCGTCGCCGCCACCTCGCACAGGATCGCGCAGCCCAGATAGAGCCAGGTCATGGGGTGCCCTTTCAGACGTGCGCGACCTTCGACTCAGCGCGCCCAGACGAGGGTATGCGAGACCGACTCAGTCGGTCGGCTCGCCGGCATCCTCGTCGACGTCGGGGGTGTCCTTGCGGTCGTCGCCGTCGGCCTGCTTGGCCTTGGCGTTCTTGGAGGAGGCCGAACCTTCTTCGTCGTCGTAGATTCCTCTACCGCGGGTCATCGAGTTCCTCTCACTGCGAAGCGCTTCGGAGCTTGTCCAGTAGCGGGCCCGCCGCCTCCTCGAGGAACAGATCTTGACTCTCGCCGCCGACCTGCACCATCGCGATGTCGGTGAAACCCGCCTCCCAGTACTTTCGCACTGATTCGACGATCGCGTCCAGGTCGGGACCGCACGGGATGGACTCGGCGACGTCTTCATGGCGGACGAACTGCGTGGCACCGTCGAACCCGGCCGTGGTCGGCAGATCCGAGTTCACGGCCCAGCCGCCGGCGAACCACCGGAACTGGTCGTGTGCGCGGGCCACGGCGACGTCACGGTCGGGGTCCCAGCAGATCGGGATCTGGCCGATGACCCGGACATCGCCCGGGAGGCCGGTGGCCCGTCGGGTGTCATGCCAGGAGTCGACGAGGGATTTGTCGGGCTGGACCGCGATCAGGTGGTCGGCCAGCGGGGCGAACTCCTCGATGGAGCGATCACCGGACACCGCCGCCGCGATCGCCACCGGGATCTCGGGAACGTCCCACAACCGCGCGGAGTCCACCTCGAAGTACTCGCCCTTCCAGTCCACCATCTCGCCGCTCATCAACTCGCGGATGATGTGAATGGCCTCGCGCAACATGTCGTGGCGGCGAGCGACCGTCGGCCAGCCCTTGCCGACCACGTGCTCGTTGAGGTTCTCCCCGCTACCCAGCCCCAGGGTGAACCGGCCGTCGGCGAGGATCTGCAGCGTCGCCGCCTTCTGCGCGACGATCGCGGGATGGTAACGGATCGTCGGGCAGGTGACATAGGTCATCAACTCGACCCGCTCGGTGGCGTGGGCGACTGCTCCGAGCATCGACCAGGCGTACGGAGCGTGGCCCTGCGACGACAACCACGGGAAGTAGTGGTCGCTGGACACTTCGAAGTCGAAACCGACATCTTCTGCCGAAACTGCATAGCGGACAAGATCTTTGGGACCGCTCTGCTCGGTCATCAGGGTATAGCCGAAACGCGTCATGGGCTTCGGATACCCGGGCTTGCAGGTACGAAACGGCACCGGCCCAGACGCACCGCCGCGTGCGGCTGGAGTGACTGACGTTGTCAATTCCAGCGACGATCGACAGGATGGTCGGCATGACGTACGACACCGGTGGCTACGGTCCGGCGGGGACACCCGCCCCCGGCGGTCCGCCCATCGGTTATCCCCCGCCCGGATACCCGGGTTACCCGCCGCCGGGATACGGCGGTTACAGACCGCCCCCCGGCTATCCACCTCCCTACGGTGGCCCGCCACCCGGCTACGGTCCGCGGCCGGCGTTCAAACCGGGCGTCGTCCCGCTGCGTCCGCTCAGCCTGTCCGACATGTTCAACGGGGCAGTGGCCTATGTCCGGGCGAATCCCAAAGCCACGCTGGGCCTCACCACCATCGTCGTGGTCGCTGCGCAGCTGTTGACGCTGGTGCTGTCGCTGCTGCCGTTCGCGTTCACCGGGCAACTCGCGCAAGCGATGGGCAGCGACGAACCCAGCGCCGAGA
Source organism: Mycolicibacterium hippocampi (assembly GCF_010723735.1). Taxonomy (GTDB): domain Bacteria; phylum Actinomycetota; class Actinomycetes; order Mycobacteriales; family Mycobacteriaceae; genus Mycobacterium; species Mycobacterium hippocampi. The sequence continues at coordinate 147,112 of NZ_BLLB01000002.1, forward strand.
TGCTGGTGAGCTGGGCGACGTCCAGCCTCACAGCGTCCGTCTCCACCGTCCTGTCGGCGATCCTGCTCAGCGGCCTGCTGACGGTCGTGGTCGGGCGGGCGGTGTTCGGCGCCGGGATCACGATCGGCGAGGCCTGGCGGCGCCTACGTCCGAGGCTCTGGGCGCTGATCGGGTTCACCGTGCTGCAGACCCTCGGTGCCGTCGTGTTGATCGCTCTGGTGTTCCTGCCGGTCGTGGCCGTGGCGGTCGCGACGGATGTGATGATCGCCTTTCTCTTCGGCGTTCCGCTGGTGCTGGCGCTGATCGCGGTGCTGGTCTACCTGGGCACGATGCTGACGTTCACCCCGGCGGCCATCGTGCTGGAGCGCCGCGACATCATCTCGTCGATCAAGCGGTCGTTTGCGCTGATCAAGGGCGATTTCTGGCGGGTCCTGGGCATCCGGCTGCTCGCCACGCTGGTGGCCAACCTGATCGCCGGGGCGGTCGCGATCCCGTTCAGTTTCGGCGGTCAGATCATGCTGTCCACGTCGGCGTCGGCCACGGCGGCGATGCTCGCCCTGGTCGCGTTCGCCGTCGGCGGTGCCATCGGTCAAATCATCACCGCGCCGTTCACCGCCGGTGTGGTGGTGTTGCAGTACACCGACCGCCGCATCCGGTCGGAAGCCTTCGACCTCGTTCTGCAGACAGGCGCAGCGGGCGGACCGGCAGCCTCGCCGGATTCCACCGACGACCTCTGGCTGACCCGCCAGAGCTGACATGCCGACGATCGACATCGACCGCGACGCGGCCCACGAGGCGGCCCAACGCGAGCTCGGCAAACCGATCTACCCCCGGCCGTCGCTGACCGACCAGATCCTCGACTGGATCGACGAACTGCTCTACCGGCTGGTCGCCGGCAGCGCGGACGTCCCGGGTGGCTGGTTCACGGTGTCGGTACTGCTGATCCTGCTCGGCGTCGCCGTGTTCGTCGCGGTGCGCATCGCTCGCCGCGCGATGCGCACCGACCGCAGCGAATCCGCCGGCCTGTTCGGTGGCCACGAGCTCAGCGCCGCCGAACACCGCGCGACCGCCGAAACGCATGCCGCGGCCGGGGATTGGGCGCCCGCCATTCGGCATCGGCTTCGCGCCGTAGCGCGACAACTCGAGGAGAACGGTGTCCTGGAACCCGTTCCCGGCCGGACGGCGACCGAACTGGCCCGCACCGCCGGCCGGGCGCTGCCGCCTCTGGCCGACGAACTGTTCTCCGCAGCAGAGATTTTCAACGATGTGACCTACGGTGAGCGGCCCGGGCTCGAAGAGCAGTACCGGATGATCGCTTCGCTGGACCGCAAACTCGGCACCCGAACGGCGAAGGATTCCGCCGAGTCGCCCCCCACGTCGTCGCCGCAGACATGGGCCGAGGTGCGATGACGGATTCCTCGTCGACCGTCGTCGGCGCGACCATGGGCCAGCGGTGGCGCACCGGGCGTTGGGTGCTGCTCGCCCTCGTCGTCATCGTCGGCGTCGCCGCGGCGACGGCCTACCTGACCTCGCCGGGAACCGGTGGCCGGATGGAAGCGAACTCGACGTCCCCGGAAGGGGCCCGCGCCCTGGTCACGCTGCTGCGCGACAACGGGGTGACGGTCGTCGAGGCCGACACCGTCGCGGCCGTCGAACGCGAAGCACAGCCCGGGACCCTGCTGGTGGTCGCGCAGACCGCCCATCTGTTCGGCGACGAGTTGCTCGCCCGGCTGGCGGAGGTGCCGTCCGATCTCCTCCTGGTCGAGCCGGTCGGTCAGACTCGCGAGCAGCTCGCCCCGGCGCTCCGCCGAGCGGACTCGACCAGTTTCGGTGGCCTGACCGCGGATTGTGACCTGCGGGAGGCCAGACAGGCCGGGACCGTGCACTTCGGCGCGGCCGACACCTACGAGGCGTCCGCCGCAACACCGGTGACCCGGTGCTACGACGGCGTGCTGGCGCGTTACACCGACGACGGCCGGACGACGACGGTCGTGGGCAGTGCGCTGTTCATGATGAACGAAGGGCTGCTCGAGGAGGGCAACGCCGCGCTGGCGATGAATCTGGCCGGCCAGCACCCCCGGGTGGTGTGGTATGCGCCTCAGAGCAGCGAGACCGCTGACTCCGACGGCGGGGCAACGATTTCCGACCTCATCCCGGCTCAGGTCACCTGGGTGGCCCTGCAGCTGGCGCTCGCCGTGGTGTTGCTGGCCCTGTGGAAGGGCCGCCGGATCGGCCCGCTGGTGGCCGAACGGCTGCCCGTCGTGGTGCGTGCGTCGGAGACCGTGGAGGGGCGGGGCCGGTTGTACCGTTCGCGTCGCGCCAGGGACCGCGCCGCCGAGGCCCTTCGGACATCGACACTGCAGCGGATGCTGCCCCGCCTGGGTCTGGGCTTCACGGCCGACCAGTCGACCGTCGCTCAGGCGGTCACGGCACGTTCCGGTCTGGACCCCCGCGCGGTCGGCCATACGCTGTACGGCGCGCCGCCCGCCACCGACACCGAACTAGTCACCCTCGCACGCGAACTCGACAACATGGAAAGGCTGGTCGCACAGTCGTGACACCACCCACCGAGCATGACAGCGCCCGCAGCGCGTTGATGAACCTGCGCGCCGAGATCGGCAAGGTCGTCGTCGGCCAGGATGCCGTGGTGAGCGGCCTGGTGATCGCCCTGTTGTGCCGCGGTCACGTGCTGCTGGAGGGTGTGCCCGGCGTCGCGAAGACCCTGCTGGTGCGCACGCTGGCGGCAGCGTTGCAGCTGGACTTCAAGCGGGTGCAGTTCACCCCGGACCTGATGCCCGGCGACGTCACCGGGTCGTTGGTCTACGACGCGCGCACCGCGGAGTTCGAGTTCCGAGCCGGCCCGGTGTTCACCAACCTGCTGCTGGCCGACGAGATCAACCGCACCCCGCCCAAGACGCAGGCAGCGCTGCTGGAGGCGATGGAGGAACGTCAGGTCAGCGTCGACGGCGAGCCCCGGGCCCTGCCTGACCCGTTCATCGTCGCGGCCACCCAGAACCCGATCGAGTACGAGGGCACCTACCAACTGCCCGAGGCCCAGCTGGATCGGTTCCTGGTCAAGCTCAATGTCCCGCTGCCGCCGCGAGACCAGGAGATCGCGATCCTCGACCGGCACGCCCGCGGGTTCGACCCGCGTGACCTGTCCGCGGTGAAGCCGGTCGCCGGCCCGGCCGACCTGGCGGCCGCGCGAGAGGCGGTCCGGCAGGTGCTCGTCGGCGACGAGGTTCTCGGCTACATCGTCGACATCGTCGGCGCGACAAGACATTCACCATCACTGCAGCTCGGGGTATCGCCGCGAGGGGCGACGGCTCTGCTGTCCACGGCGCGGTCGTGGGCGTGGCTGTCGGGCCGCGGCTACGTCACCCCCGACGACGTCAAGGCGATGGCCAGACCCACACTGCGGCATCGTGTCGCGCTGCGCCCCGAGGCCGAGCTGGAAGGGGCCACCGCAGACGGGGTGATCGAGGGCATCCTGGCCTCCGTGCCGGTGCCGAGATAGTTGCCGGGCAGTGATACTCACCGGACGCACCGGGTTGATCGCGCTGCTGTGCGCGTTTCCCATCGCGTTCTCCGCCCGTCCGGCACTGGCTTTCGCTGTCCTGGCCGCCGCACTCGTGGTGGCCGTCGCGGTCGATGTCGCCCTGGCAGGCAGTCCGCGCGCCCTCACGTTGACGCGCAACGGCCAGACCTCCGCGCGCCTGGGTCAGCCGGTGGCGGCGGAACTGAGCGTCGGCAACGGTGGCCGGACCAGGTTCCGCGGGGTTATCCGGGACGCGTGGGCTCCCAGCGCGCGCGCCGAACCCCGGACCCATCCGGTGAACCTTGCTGCAGGACAGCGTGTTGGGCTGCAAACCCAGTTGCGGCCGGTCCGTCGCGGTGATCAGGTCTCGGCACTGGTGACGGCCAGATCCGTCGGCCCGCTGGGCCTTGCCGGCCGGCAGCGCTCACACCGGGTGCCCTGGCAGATCCGGATCCTGCCGCCGTTCCTGTCGCGCAAGCATCTGCCGACACGGCTGGCCAGGCTACGCGAGCTCGACGGCATGACACCTGTGCTGATCCGCGGCCAGGGGACCGAGTTCGATTCGCTGCGTGAGTACGTCGTGGGTGACGACGTCCGCTCGATCGACTGGCGTGCGACCGCAAGGCGGGCCGACGTGGTGGTGCGCACCTGGCGGCCCGAGCGTGACCGGCGCGTGGTGATCGTGCTCGACACCGGCCGCACCTCGGCCGGGCGCGTGGGCGTGGATCCAACAGCACTAGACCCCGGCGGCTGGCCGCGGCTGGACTGGTCGATGGACGCCGCCCTGTTGCTGGCGGCGCTGGCCGCACGAGCAGGCGACCACGTCGACTTCCTGGCACACGACCGCGTCACCAGGGCCGGCGTCTTCAACGCCTCGCGCACCGGGTTGCTGGCCAAGCTCGTCGAGGCGATGGCGCCACTGGAGCCCGCGTTGATCGAGTCGGATCCACGCGCGCTGGTGACGGCGATCCAGCGGCGGGTGCGTCGGCGCGCACTGGTGGTGTTGTTGACCGACCTCAACGCCTCCGCGATCGACGAGGGGCTGATCACCGTGCTGCCACAGCTGACCGCCAAACACCAGGTGCTGCTGGCCGCGGTCGGCGATCCCCGGGTGGACACACTCGCCGCAGGCCGCGCCGATGCCGTGGCGGTTTACGACGCCGCCGCCGCCGAGCGCGCCCGCAACGAGCGGCGCGACGTCGCATCCCGGCTGCGGCGTTGCGGCGTCGACGTCGTGGATGCACCGCCGGAGGAGATCGCACCGGCCCTGGCCGACCACTACCTGGCGATGAAAGCCACCGGCCGGCTGTAGGGCTTTCTCCGGCGCGAGCAGACGCGAACTCGCACATTTTTCGCCGAAAACCCGCGAGGTTGTGTCTGCTCGGCGGAGCAAGCCGGGCGCGCAAATCCCCACAACGGATTCCATCCAGCGATGGCCGTCTCACCGACCAGCGCCGGTCCTGTGCGGGCTGACGATTCGAAGATGCGGACAGAGCTGGACGACCTGTTTCGACACGGCGGCGGATACGTCACCACCGCTGAGCTACTACAGGTGATGTCCCGTCAACAGCTTGATCGACAGGTGAAGAAGGGCCGGCTGGTACGCGTGTGGCACGGCGTTTACGGCCGGAAAACGCCCGATCTCATCGGCCGGTTGACGGCGTTGGATTCACACCTCGGCCAACGCTCGGTCGCGTGCCTCGGGACGGCCGCGGCTTTATACGGATTCGACACCGAGGCAACAGAGTGCGTCCATGTGCTGGACCCAGGTGTGAGGCTTCGTCCGACGGTAGGGCTGATGGTGCATCAACGTGGTGGCGCACCGCTGGAGCGCATTCGGGGCCGTCTCGCTACTGCTCCTGCGTGGACAGCTGTCGAGGTGGCCCGTGAACTACGGCGCCCACGGGCGTTGGCGACGCTGGATGCAGCGCTGCACTCGGGCAGATGCACTCCGGCCGACCTGGCTTCCGCGGTGTCGCAGCAGCGCGGTCGCCGCGGCATCGTCGCCGTCCGCGCACTCGTACAGCTGGCGGACGGACGCGCCGAATCTGCGATGGAAAGCGAAGCCCGGCTGGTGATGATCGACCACGGATTGCCGCGTCCGGAGCTTCAGTACGTGATCCGTGGCCGTGCCGGGGAGAGGTGGCGGGTCGACTTCGCCTGGCCGGAACAGCGGGTCGCCGCAGAGTACGAGAGCATCGAGTGGCACGCCGGTAGGGCCGAGATGCTGCGCGACAAGCGCCGGTTCGCCGCGGTCCAGCAGCTCGGCTGGACGATGGTCCCGATCGTCGTGACCGACGTTCGTCAGCATCCTGAGCAGCTCGCCGACCGGATTGCCGACCATCTGGTGCGCGCGTCGATCGCCAGCTGACCCGCGAGCAGACGCGAACTCGCACACTTTGGCCGAGAGTCGCACGAGTTTGTGTCTGCTCGCGGAGTAACTAGCCCGTGGGCACCAGGTCGGGCGCGTTGTCGATGTCACCCGTCTCTCCGGCCCGCGACGCCCTGCGGCCGAAATGGAACACGTAACCCAAGAACACCACCTCTGCCGCGACGCCGATCGCGATGCGCGCGAACGTCGGCAACGGCGACGGCGTCACGAACGCCTCGATCACTCCGGCCGCCAGCAGCACCACCACCAGACCGATGGCGACCGAGATCACCGCCCGGCCCTGCTCAGCCAGCACCTGACCACGCGGTCGGTTCCCGGGTGAGACCACCGACCAGCCGAGCCGCATCCCGGCGCCGGCCGCCAGGAACACCGCGGTCAGCTCGATCAGACCGTGCGGAGTGATCAGCCCGAGAAAGATATCGCCCTTGCCGGCGTCGAACATCAAGCCCGCATTCACCCCGAAGTTGGCCGCGTTCTGGAACAGCACGTAGGGAATCGGGATTCCGAGCAGGATCGAGAAGCCGATGCACTGCGCGGCGACCCACGCGTTGTTGACCCACACCTGCAGCGCGAACGAGCCCGCCGGATTCTCGCTGTAGTACGAGGCGAAGTCGTTGTTGACCAGTTGGTCGATCTCGCTCGGCGTGCCGAAGGCGGCCTGGACTTCGGGGTTACCGGCGACCCATCCGGCGATCAGGACGGCGACGACGAAGAAGCCGATCGCCGATCCCAGCCACCATCGCCACGCGCGGTAGGCGACCACCGGGAAGGACACCGTCCAGAACCGGACGAACTCGCTCCGCAGCGGGGCGTGCGCGCCGGTGACCACCGACCGGGCGCGGGCCACCAGCCCCGACAGCTTGCCGACCAGTACCCCGTCGGAGGACACGGACCGCACCATCGACAGGTGGGTGGACACCCGCTGGTAGAGGTCGACGAGTTCGTCGATCTCGGCGCCGGTGAGCTGCCTGCGCTTCTTCACCAGCCTGTCCAGCCGGTCCCAGGTCGGGCGATTCGCCACGACGAACGCGTCGACATCCACCTCGCCGATCCTAGTAGCGTGGCTGGCATGGTCGGTCAGCAAGAGCCCGTGGTGACCGGAGACGCGGTGGTCCTCGATGTCCAGATCGCCCAGGTCCCGGTGCGCGCGCTGTCAGCGCTGATCGACATCACCGTGGTGTTCGTGTGCTACATCATCGGTGTCGTGCTGTGGGCGGTGACCTTGTCGGAGGCCGATGCGGCGTTCTCCGGCGCAGTGCTGATCATCTTCACCGTCCTGGCGCTGGTGGGCTACCCGGTCATCTTCGAGACCGCCACCCGCGGCCGGTCCTTGGGCAAGATGGCGATGGGCTTGCGGGTGGTGTCCGAAGACGGCGGACCGGAACGGTTCCGCCAGGCGCTCTTTCGGGCGCTGTCCGGCGTCATCGAGATCTGGATGCTCACCGGCGGCCCCGCGGTGATCTGCAGCCTGCTCTCCCCGAAAGGCAAGCGCATCGGCGATGTCTTCGCGGGCACCCTCGTCATCAGCGAACGTGCAGCGAAACTTTCGCCACCACCGCCGATGCCGCCGCAACTCGCGTGGTGGGCGGCGTCGCTCGAGCTGTCCGGGCTCGATGCCGAACAAGCCGAGCTCGCCCGCCAGTTCCTCTCCCGTGCTGCGCAACTCAACCCCCAGATGCGAGAGCAGATGGCGCATCGGATCACCGTCGAGGTGGTCGCCCGCATCTCACCACCGCCACCACCGGGCACGCCGGCGCCGTTGATACTGGCGGCCGTCCTCGCAGAGCGCCACCGCCGGGAGCTGGGCCGGCTGCAGTCCTCGCGCCGGCCGTCGGCCTGGCCGACGCAGGGACCCACCCATCCTCGGTACCTCTCTCCGACACCGTCTCCGCCCCAGGACTCAGGTCCGTTCACCCCGCCGTCCTGACGCTCGCGCCGGAATCAGTCGGCGATCCAGTTCCCGTGGAAACCATACGGAACTCGTTGCGGTAGCTTGATTCTGGCGACGGGCGGACCGGTGAAATCGGACGCGTCGATGATCACCAGATCGCTGCCGTCGCGCGTGGGGTCGTAGACGTAACCCAGGTACCAGCCGCTGCTCTCGTCGGCGGCGCCGGCCGCGGGCACGAACACCGCTTCTCCCGGTCCGCCGGGCGCTTCCGGAGTGCCGAACCGGTGCTCGACGGCATCGCCGGTGACGAGATCGTGGCGTACCAGGCTGGCGTCGCCGACGGACACCGCGTAGCGCGCCTGCAGCGTCGCGAGCCGGTCGTCGATCCGCGGGAACTCCACGGCACGCTCGTCGAGCTGGCTTTCGGTGACCGTGCCCCGCCGCAGGTCCACCGTCCACGTCCACATCATCCCGTCGGTGTCGAATCCACCGTTCTGGCGCCATAATTCGGGGTAGCGAACCCCCTGCACGACCACGGTGTCACCGCGTTCGTAGGCGTTGGCGACGTGGAAGACGTAACAGGGGTCGATCTCGAACCAGCGCACCTCACCGTACGGGTCGTCGCGGCGCAGCAGTCCCAGCCGGGCGCCGTAGTCGTCGTCCCAGCGGTAGGGCATGTCGCCGGAACCGCTCGCCGCGATGTCGAAATCGAAGACGATGGGCAGGTCCATGAACACGACGTGGTTGGCCGTCAACGCGAAGTCGTGCATCATCGTCAGCGCCTTGACCTCGAGCGGGCGGTTGATCACCAACTGCCCGTCGGCATCCGCGCGGTGGTAGACGACATGCGGTGCGACGAGGCTGCCGTACCCGAAGAAGTGCATCTCTCCGGTCGTCGGGCAGATCTTCGGGTGCGCGGTCATCGAGTTCGTCAGCTTGCCGTCGAAGTCGTAGGCGCCCACCGTGTCGAGGTCGTTGGTGATCTCATACGGCAGCGAGGACTCGACCAGGGCGAGCGTCTTGCCTGCATGGTTGACGACGTGGGTGTTGGCCACACTGGCCCGCAGGTTGCGGGCGCCGTCTTCCTCGTAGAGCGGGAAGTCATGCTCGAAGCTCTCGGTGCGGACCCACCGGTTGCGATACCAGGCCGCGCGGCCGCCCTCGATCCGAACGCCGTGGATCATGCCGTCGCCGGTGAACCAGTGGCCCGTCGTCTCACGGGGGTTCGGCCCGTTGCGCAGGTACCAGCCCGTCACCTCGGCGGGGACCGCACCTTCGACCTCGAGGTCGAACGTCGTCAGCTCCTCGGGGACGGGGGCATAGTTCCCGCGCTGGAAGAACTCCCCGGCGCCGAACAGCGTGTTGGCCTCCGTGTGGTCTGAAGCGGTGTCGGTCATGGGCTGGACCTCCTGTCGGGTATCGGACAACGATGACACTTCATTACTGACATGTCAACGGTGGAATGTCGTCTGGTCTTCAATGCTCCAGTCCAGGAATGTCGGGCCGTACGATGCCGCCATGAGTCTTCGCTTCGCTGCCCTCGGCCTGCTCGCCCAGCATCCGGGCAGCGGATACGACCTGCTCAAGCGCTTCGAGAAGTCGATGGCCAATGTGTGGCCCGCCACCCAGAGCCAGCTCTACGGCGAGCTGAACAAGCTGGCCGACGCCGGACTGATCGAAGTGGCGGACATCGGCCCCCGCGGCCGCAAGGAATACCGCGTCACCGATGCCGGCCGCAGCGAACTCCTCCGGTGGATCGGCGATTTCCACGACGACCCGCCGATGCGCCGGCCGGACGTACTACGGGTCTTCCTGCTCGGCGAATTGCCACCCGAAGACGCCCGCAGGTACGCCGTCGAGTTCGCCGAACGCGCCGCATCTGAACTCAAACGACTTGAGCAACTGCGTGATTCGATCAACTGGGTGGATTCCGACGCCGGTTTCTACGGCCGCGCGGCACTGGAGTTCGGGCTGCGGGACGTGGCCATGGAGGAGCAGTGGGCCCGTTGGCTGGTCGCATCCATCGACGACCGCACCCGGACGTGACCGCGCTGTAGTTGTTGCATCACGATAGCTTCCGATATATCGTCAACGTATCGGAAGCGCGCAGTGTGCTTCCTGTCGAACGAAGGACAACAGACATGAACACCCCTTTCACTCCCCCGGAGAACCCGTTCGCCGAGCGCGGTCACGGCATCGGTTTCGGACCAGGCTTCGGAGCCGGCTTCAACCCCCAGGACCGTCGTGTGCTCCATGAACGGCGCAGGCAGGCCCGCCGCGAGTTTCGCGATCACGTCCGTGAGCACCGCGGCGACGCCGGTTTCGGCCCGGGCTTCGGCGGCCCCGGCGGCGGATTCGGCCCGGGTTTCGGGTTCGGCTTCGGCCCCGGCAGGCGCGGTGGGCCCCGGGGCGGCGGCCGGGGCAGGCGTGGTGACGTGCGCGCCGCGATCCTCAAGCTGCTCACCGACGGACCGATGCACGGCTACGAGATGATCCAGGAGATCAACGAGCGCAGTCAGCAGTTGTGGAAGCCCAGCCCGGGCTCGGTGTACCCCACCCTGCAGTTGCTGGTCGATGAGGGCCTGCTGGTGGCGACCGAGTCCGAGGGCAGCAAGAAGCTCTTCGAGCTCACCGAGGACGGACGCGCTGCCGCCGAGAAGATCGAGACGGCGCCCTGGGATGAGATCACCCAGGGAGCCGACCCCGCCGCGATGGGCCTGCGTACCGCCGTCGGCCAGCTGATGGGCGCGGTGGGCCAGTCCGCCCACGCGGCGACTCCCGAGCAGCAACAGCGCATCGTCGACATCGTCAACAATGCCCGCCGCGAGATCTATCACGTCCTCGGAGAGGACTGACCTGCCGAAGCCTCGGAGAGGACTGACCTGACTTCTCAGGCGGTCACGGACTGCTTCGGCGCCTCCAGCGGCTGACCCCGCATCACCAGCATGTGCAGCGCGGCACCCAGGGCGGCACCGAACACCCATGCGAAGCCTGACAGTGCGTGCAGCGCAGGCACCCACACCGCGGAGATCGCGAACACGCCCGACACCGCAAAAGCCCACAGCGCCCGGACGTTCCAGCCCCTGGTGAAGTAGTAGGTCCCGGCGGGGTCCACCGAGTAGAGGTCCTGCAGCTTGAGGTGTTGACGCCGCAGCAGGAAGTAGTCGGCGATCATGATGCCGTACAGCGGCGCCAGCACGGCGCCGAGAGTGTCGACGAACTTGGGCAGACCGGCGTTTCCGATGACCGACACCCACAGTGCCCCGATGACGAATCCCAGCGCCGCGGTGATGAATCCGGCGACCCGGAAGTTGAGCTTCTCCGGCTTGAGGTTGACGATGTCGTAGACAGGCGGAATGAAGTTGGCCACCAGGTTGATACCGACGGTCGCGACGAAGAAGGTGACCGCGGCCAGGATGGAGAGCCACACGTTGCCGACCGCGCCGACGATGTCGGCCGGGTTGGTCATGGGATCACCCTGCCCGTCCTGGAACACGATGTAGGCGCCGGCGGTGATGAACAGCGACAGCAGCGTGAACACCGTCAGGCTCACCGGCAGTCCGAGCAGGTTGCCCCGCTTCATCTCCTGATCGCTGCGGGTGAACCGGGCGAAGTCACCGAAGTTGATGATCACCGCCGAGAAGTAGGCGATCATCGTCCCCACCACCCCGACGAACGCGGCGACCGCGGCGGTGCCCTGCTTCTCCCCGGCGAACAGATCCCCGACCGAACTCAGCAGACCCGATCCGGCCTGCCACCAGATCGCGACCAACAACAGGATCATCACCGCGTAGACCGCGGGTCCTGCGAAGTTGAGGAACTTCACGATCCCGTCCAGACCCCGCACGAAAAGCCAGATCTGGAAGCCGGCCACCACGGTGTAGGAGACCCAGTCCACCCAGGTCATCCCGAGCCATGTCGCCGTCGGCGTGGCACCGAGCACGGCGTTGATCGCCAATGCCACTGCGGTGGAGGCGAAGTACGTCTGGGCGCCGTACCAGAAGATGGCCACTATGCCCCGGATGGTCGCCGGGAACATGCCGCCTCGTACCCCCATCGACGCCCGCGCCACGACGGGGTAGGGCACGCCGTACTTCACGCTCGGCCTCCCCGACCAGTTCACGAAGAACATCACCAGGGCGCCGGACAGGACGATCGCCGCCAGCACGAACCAGCCGTTGATCCCGGCGGTGACGAAGAGGCTGGCGGCGAGCGTGTAGCCCGCGAGGCTCTGCACGTCGTTGGTCCAGACGTTGAAGATCTCGAACCAGCCCCATTTTCGCTGGGCCGGTGAACTGGGGGCCAGCTCGTCGTTGTGTAGGGAACTGTGCGCGTCTGCGGCGACGAAACCGTCGGCCACGACCGCTGCGGACGGTGAAGACGCGACGACGATGGGATCCTGGCTCGGGATGTCGCTCTTGTCGATGGCCATCAGGCTCCTTCCCCTAGGCGCTGACGCACCAGGCCGATGCACGAAGATGACGTGACGCTATGACCCGGCGATTTCGGGCATGTGAGCCGCGTGTTTCCGCTGGATGACCGCACCTCGGGTCCGGGGCTGCAGCCGGGACGGTGGTTCGTCCATGATGGAGCCCATGACGATGGCGGAAGTCGATGAGATCGCCCGGATGCCGCGGGGTGGTCCGGACGCGTCATGTCTGGATCGGTTGTTGCAGACAGAGCGGCAGGAGTACCTCGACCGTGACGACGTCGACCCACGGGTGAAACGCAGCGTGGTCCGCGCGCTGGACTGTACCGGCCAGGTCTTCGGCAACCACGCGAGATTCGCCGCAATCGCCCTCGACGAGGTGGCCGAGGTCGCCGATCCGGCGATCCTGGAACTGGGCGCCGGGCATGGCGGGCTGTCGCGCAAGCTGCTGGAGTGGCACCCGACCGCCAGGTTGACGGTGACGGACGTCGAACCCGCGTCGGTGGCCGCCATTGCGGCCGGGGATCTCGGGACGCATCCGCGGGCGACGGTCCGCGAGATGGACGCGACCGCGCTGGACGCCACCGACGGCCAGTTCGACCTGGCGGTTTTCGTGTTGTCGTTCCACCACCTGCCCCCCACGGCGGCCGCGCGGGTATTCGCCGAAGGCACCCGGGTGGCGTCCAAGCTGTTGATCATCGACCTGCCGCGGCCGCCGGCGCCGCTGCACCTGCTGACGCTCGCGACGATGCTGCCGTGGGCGCCGTTCGCCCCGTTTGTCCACGACGGCGTGATCAGTTCGCTGCGCGCCTACAGCCCCTCGGCGCTGCGGGCCCTGGCCCGCCATGCCGACCCCGACATCGACGTCCAGCTACGCGGCGGGCTGCTCAGCCCCCAGGTGGTGGTGGCTTCGCGCGCTCGCTGACCCGCCGCGAGTGCGCACAGAATGACGGCAATCGCGGCGTGTCGGCGCGCAAACCCGCGCGCTCGCCGACAATGGGCGGTGTGGGTGAGGAACTGACGCACAGCGACTTCAGTCGCGAGCACCGCCGCGACTACCGGCGCAAGGTGCAGCTGTCCCTTGACGTGTTCGAGACCATGCTCGCCCAGTCCAGCTTCGACTTCGAGAAGCCGCTGACCGGCATGGAGATCGAATGCAACCTGGTGGACTCGGACTACCAGCCCGCGATGAGCAACGCCGAGGTCCTCGCCTCGATCGCCGACCCTGCCTACCAGACCGAATTGGGCGCCTACAACATCGAATTCAACGTGCCCCCGCGCCGGCTCCCCGGACGGGCCGCGCTCGAGCTCGAGGACGAGGTCCGCGCCAGCCTCAACGCCGCTGAAGTCAAGGCCAACAACCACGGCGCTCACATCGTGATGATCGGCATCCTGCCGACGCTGATGCCCGAACACCTCTCCGGACACTGGATGAGCGAGTCGAACCGCTACCAGGCGCTCAACGACTCGATCTTCACCGCCCGCGGCGAGGACATCATGATCGACATCGCCGGGCCCGAACGTCTGTCCCTGCAGACCGCCTCGATCGCGCCCGAATCCGCCTGCACCAGCATGCAGCTTCACCTGCAGGTCTCCCCCGCGGACTTCGCCGACAACTGGAACGCCGCGCAGGTACTGGCGGGCCCGCAGTTGGCGCTCGGCGCCAACTCGCCGTATTTCTTCGGCCACCACCTGTGGTCGGAGACCCGCATCGAGTTGTTCGCCCAGGCCACCGACACCCGCCCCGACGAGCTCAAGACGCAAGGGGTGCGCCCCCGGGTGTGGTTCGGCGAGCGGTGGATCACCTCGATCTTCGACCTGTTCGAGGAGAACGTGCGCTACTTCCCGTCGCTGCTGCCCGAGCTGTCCGACGAGGACCCGGTGGCCGAACTGGCGCAGGGCCGCACCCCGCACCTGTCGGAACTGCGGCTGCACAACGGCACCATCTACCGGTGGAACCGGCCGGTCTACGACGTGGTGAACGGGCGGCCGCACCTGCGCGTCGAGAACCGGGTGCTGCCCGCGGGTCCGACCGTGCTGGACATGATGGCCAACTCGGCCTTCTACTACGGGATGCTTCGAGCGCTCTCGGAGGAAGACCGGCCGCTGTGGACGAAGATGAGTTTTGCTGCGGCGCAATCGAACTTCATGGCTGCGGCACAGCACGGCATGGACGCGCGGATGTACTGGCCCGGTCTGGGTGAGGTGACCCCCGACGAGTTGGTGTTGCGGCAGCTGCTGCCGATGGCCGAGGAGGGGCTGCGGCGCTGGGAGGTCGCCGCCGACGTGCGCGACCGCTACCTCGGGGTGATCGAGGGGCGCGCCAAGACCGGACGCAACGGTGCGGCATGGCAGGCCGCCGCGGTCGGCGCATTCCAGGATCGCGGCATGAGCCGGCCCGCGGCGCTCGCCGAGATGCTGCGGTTGTACTGCGAGCAGATGCATTCCAACGACCCGGTGCACACCTGGGACCTGCCAGGCTGACCGGCGGCGGACTACAGCCCGAGATCGCGCCTGAAACCGGCGGGCACCACCAGGTCCGCGGCGCTGAGGTCGTGCACCGACGACAACCCCAACCCGAGCAAAGCGGAGTCGATTCCACCGCGCAGGATGTCCAGCACGTTCTCCACGCCGGCCTGCCCGCCGGCGGCAAGGCCCCACAGATAGGCACGACCGATCATCACCGCCCTGGCCCCGAGCGCGACGGCCTTGACAACGTCACTGCCGCGACGGACACCCCCGTCGAGCACGATCTCGACCTGCTGGCCGACCGCCTCGGCGATCGCCGGCAACGCCCGGATCGGGGCCGGGGTGCCGTCGAGATTGTTGCCACCGTGGTTGGAGACCGAGATCGCGGTGACGCCGGCGTCCACCGCGCGTTTGGCGTCGTCGACGCGCATCACGCCCTTGAGCATGAACGGCCCGCCCCACTGTTCACGCAGCCAGGAGATGTCCTCCCAGGTCGGCAGCGGGGTCTGCATCCACTCCCCGTAGGCGCCGAAGAACGTCGGCGCGGCCCCACCGTCGGCCAGATTCGGTGCGCTCAGGTCGGGCACGCGGCCGGCCCTGGCGAAGTCGAACAGCCAGCGTGGCCTGCGGACGGCCTCCGGTGCGAAGCGCAGCATCGCGCGCAAGTCCATCTTCTCCGGGATCGCGGGACTCCCCCAGTCACGGCCGCTGGAGAACGACCAGTCCGTGGTGATGATGAGGCCGACCGCGCCGGCTGCACGGGCGCGTTCCATCCGACCGACGAGCTTGTCCCGGCCGCCCGTCCAGTACATCTGGAAGAAGGTCTGCGGGTTGACCGCCGCGACCTCCTCGATGGGCTTGCTGGCGAACGACGACAGACCCATGGCGGTGCCGCGGGCGGCGGCCGCACGTGCCACCGCCACCTCCCCGTCGGGATTCACCGCCTGCACTCCGGTCGGTGAGATGATCACTGGAAGCGACAGCGACTGTCCCATCACGGTGGTCGCCATGTCACGCTTGCCGGAGAGTCCGGCGATGTGCGGCGCGAAGCCCAGCTCGCCGAAGGCCGACAGGTTGTCGGCGACGGTGATCCCCTGTTCCGACCCGGCGACCAGCGCGCTGTAAACGCTTGGTGGCAGCCGCTTCTGCGCGCGGCGCTGTGCCTCTGCGGTGGTTTCGAACCAGTCCACGGCGGTCCCCTCAACAACGGCTCTCACGGATGCTCCGAAGTTATGCCACCCTGCGCCCGGCGGGAACTCGCCTATCGGGCAGTCACCTACCCGGCCGGACAGGCCTCACATTGCGGCCGTTCGGTGCGCGCGCTACCCCTGATCACTCCAATAGCGTTGCCGTGCATGCAGGCAGCCGTATTGGATCCGCTCGCTCCCACCCCGAGAGGCACGTGGAGCGGCCGCGGTGTCCGCGTCACCCGCCGGCATGGGCCGCATCGACCGCACACCGATGCCGCCACGATGTGCGCACCACGGTTCTGCGTTCAACGGCACGGCCGCACAGTCATTGTCGAGCACGACCTCACCCCCGAGGAGATCTGCGACGAGCTCACCGTGATGCTGGCCGAATCCGGCACCCTCCGGGGGCGAGCGGAGTTCGAGATGGTTTTCACCGGCATCGTCCGTTCCACCATCGACGGTGCGCTGCCGGCCTGGCTGCGTTTCTACCGCAACTCACTGGACCAGCTCGAAAGTGACAGGGCGCCATTTGCGCCGATCCATGCCCGGGCGGCGTCCCAGGTCCGCGGACATCACGTGATCGACCTCGGCTCCTGCTTCGGGTTCTTTCCACTACGGTTGGCACAACAGCGGATCGAGGTGCTGGCAACCGATCTCAGCCTGCAAACCATGCAGTTGCTCGACCGGGTCAGCACCCGGCTGCAGCGGCCCCTGTCCACCTTGGCCTGCGACGCCACCGCGGTACCGCTGCCTGATCGCACCGCAGACACTGTGACGGCGTTGCATCTGATCGAGCACCTACCGGTGGATGCTGCGGAAGCTGCACTCGACGAGGCGGTTCGACTCGCACGGCGCAGGGTGGTGATCGCGGTGCCGTTCGAGGACGAGCTAGGTGACTGCTACGGTCACGTCCAGCAGTTCGATCGTCCGTCCCTGGAGCTGATGGCCCAGCGGGCGTGTGGGCGTCATCGCGGAATCACCGCCCGTATCCACACTTTCCATGGCGGCTGGCTGATCCTGGACCGGTAGCGTTCGTCCCTTCTCAGTGACGGAGCTCTATATCAAGCCGCGCTTACTCGCCGCGTAGACCGCCTCGGCGCGCCTGCTCACCTCGAGCTTGCGCATGATGTTGCTGACATGAAACTTGGCGGTCGTGGCCGAGATATAGAGTTTCTCGCCGATCTTGTTGTTGGACAGACCCGTCGCGAGCAGTCTTAGTACTTCGAGCTCGCGGTCGGTGAGCTGTTGACGGGTCTCGGTCCGGCCGGACAGCGACCGCACCACGGCTGCGGCACTGCGCGAGTCGAACGCACTGTCCCCGGCGGATATCGCGCGGATGGCACGCACCAACTCCGTGGTGTCGACATCCTTGACCACGTAGCCGCGGGCGCCCGCGTGTACCGCTCGCACCACGAGGTCCTCGTCGAGGAATGTCGTCAGCACCAGCAGTCCGAGGTCCGGGTAGGCAGCGGACAGCTTCCCGCACAACGTGAGTCCCTCGAATTCGGACCCGGCGGAGAGTTTGAGGTCGAGCAGTACCACATCGGGTCCGGTCGCCCTTACCACTGCCTCGGCCTCGCCCTCCGAAGCGGCCTCGCCGACGACCACCAGATCGTCGGCCCGTTCGAGTAGCGAGCGCAGCCCTTGGCGCAGAATCGCATGATCATCGACGATCACGAGTTTGATGGGGGTCATGAGTTGCGACTTTCGGCTCGGGGCTCGGGGGATCCGGGAATCCGAGCCACCACCCGAACACCGCCGATCCGGGATCGGTAGACGTCGAATGTGCCGCCGTGTTCACGAGCCCGCGCCCGCATGTTGACCAGGCCGCGGTGGCGTCCATCCACATCGGCGGCTTCGGCGAGTTGTAGCATCAGCCGCAGCTTGGCGGGGTCGCCGGTACCGTCGTCGGCGATCGACAGGCTGACCGCATCGTCGCTGTGGGACAGGCGCACTATCGCGCGAGTCGCGTTGCCGTGCATGGCGGTGTTGAACAGTGCCTCACCGGCGATCCTCAGCAGCGCATGCTCGACATCGCTCGGCAGCTCCGCCGGCGCACCGACGACCCGCAGCGTGACCCGTAGATCCTCGGGCATGTGCACGGTCGCCAACTGTTGGAGCATCTCGATCAGACTGAACCGGTGTGCGTCGTCGGGTTGGTTGAAGGCGTAGATCGCCGAACGTAGCTGCTCGGATGCAGACCTTGTCAGATCTCGTGCCAGATCCAACCGTTCGACCACGTCCTCGCCGGCACCCAAGCCCTCGACCTCGCTGCGGCACACCTCGATCTGCATGCCGGCCGACAGCACGGTCTGGGCAACGCTGTCGTGCAGTTCGCGCGCGATCCGGTGACGCTCCGAGTCCAGGACCTGATGACGTTGCGCCGCCACAAGTTCACGCTGCGTGGCCAGGAGGTCTGCATTGTGCGCCTCGGACTGGGCGAGCAGCGTCACCGATTTGGTGAACAACGCGGAATTCTGCAGGGCGACAGCGGTTTGGCTGGCCAGTATCCGCAACACCACGGCATCGGTGTGGTCGAGGTTGCGGTGAGGTGGGGTCCACGCCGCGAATGCGCCGATCACCTCGCCGTCGAGCTCGATCGGTACGTGGGCGTGCTGGTCCTCGACCACCGGAACCCGAAAATGCGCAAGTTGACCGCGCAGGATGTCGTTGAGCCGGTTGAGCACGACGTCGGGGAGCGCCGGGCCGGGATCCTCGGCACCGGAGAAACCTTCGAAGGCATACGCCACCCCGTCGGCGTCCAGGATCAGGTGACGCACAGTGGCTTCGGGGAGCGCGCCATCGGCAAGCGCCAACAAGACCCAGTCCGCGTGCAGGTTCGTTCGTGCGGCCTCGGCGACAGCGCGGACCAGTTTCTCCGGTCCTTCGATGGTCTGCACCAGCGCCCGGGAGATCGTGTCGAGTGCGGCGACGACACGATCCAGCCGCTCGGCAGTGACTCGCAGTTCGGAGTAGAAGCGACTCTTCCCCGAGCGCAGACCCGTCAGCTGCGCCAGATCGGGGGTACTGGCGGCCGTCACATCGCCGCCCGGAACAGCGCCAGCATCTGGTTCTCGTCAGCCGGACGCGGGTTGGTGCTCATACAGGCGTCCAGCAGGGCGGTCCTGGCCAGCCGCGGCAGATCCGCGTCGGTGACCCCGAGTTGTCCTAGACCACGCGGGACGCCGACGTCTCGGGCCAGCTGGTCGATACGCTCGGCGAGCGCCAGCGCGGCTTCGCCCGCCGGCGCACCCGACTGCGCGACACCCAGGCATGCCGCAACCATCGCGTAGGGCTCTGGATCGGCCTCCGCGTTGAACCGGATGACGTGCGGCAGCAGCACACCGTTGATGACACCGTGCGGCAGGTCCAGCAGCCCGCCCACCTGATGGCTCATGGCGTGGGCAGCGCCGAGGATCGCGTTGGTGAACGCCAGGCCTGCCTCGAGTGCGGCCTGCGCCATCAGCACGCGGGGAGCCATCTCGGTCGGCCGTTCGATGGTGTGCAGGAGGTTGTCGGTCACCATCTGCACAGCGCGCAGCGCATGGTGGTCGGTGAGCTGGTTGTGTCCCAGCGACACGAACGCCTCGATGCCGTGGGTCAGCGCGTCCAGCCCCGTCGCGGCGTTGAGCCATTCCGGCATCGTGGTCAGAAGCCGCGGGTCGATCACCGTCACGTCCGGTACCAGGGCCCGTCCCAGGATGGTGATCTTGGTGTTGCGGGTGGTGTCGGTGACGATGCAGAACTGGGATACGTCGGCGCCGGTGCCCGATGTCGAGGGCACCACCACGAGCGGTGGAATCGGCAGCTGCGCCTTGTCCACGCCTTCGTAGTCGAGAATGTCACCACCGTTGGCCGCCAGTATCGCGACGCCCTTGGCCGCGTCGATCACCGAGCCGCCGCCCACCGCGACGATCACGTCGCAGCCGTGCTCCGCGTATTTCTGGTATCCGGCCGCGATCTCGTGGTCCTTGGGGTTGGGGGTCAGGTCATTCCACACACAGCCCGTCACCCCTTGTTCGGCGAGGTGCGCGATCATCTCGCCGGCCCACCCCGCCTCGATGAGGCCGGGATCGGTGACCAGCATCGGCCGCATGGCGCCCAACCGCAGGGCAGCATGTACCGCTTCCGCCATCGAGTTGATGCCGAACACGATCTCCGGGGCGTGGAACTTCAGCAGCCGGGGCGCCGATCCGACGCACCCGGAATCATGTTCGGGCGTCAGCGCGGGACGTCGCGATTCACCCGGACTCGGGCTGTCCAGATACACCACAGTTTCGCCTCGCCCAACGCCGGTCGGGTCCACCGAATGTGACCCGGATAACACTCCGCGGTCCAGCGTACGACTCCGGCATCGCTGGTCCAACCCGCCACCCGACCGCCGAGGCCCAGTCCCCGGTTCGGGGATCATCTGCCCACGGCCTCGGCGGCGAACTCGTGGGCTGCGTGCTCCAACCCCGTCAGATCACGCACGACCCGGACCCTGTCGCAGAACTCCGCATATGCCGGCAGGTCGCAACTGCCCAGCCCCCACGAGTACCGCGGCTCCGGAGTCAGCCACACCGTCTCCCGTGCCCGCCGGGTGATCTCCTCGAACGCAGACAGGTTCGGATCTCTCGCGTTGTTGCGGCCGTCACCCAGCACCAGCACCGTGGTGCGACGGGTGACCGCGGAGGAATGCTCGGCCAGGAAGTCACCGAACACGCTGCCGTAGTCGGAGTCGGCAGCCGTGTCGACCACGTCGCCACCGAAGATCAGCCGCAGCGCGCGATCGCTGGGATGGTCGCGGAACAACTCGGTCGTCTCGGCGACATCGGCGACGAAGACGAACGATCGCACCTGGGTGAACAGATCCTGTAGTCCGTGCACGAGATTGAGGGTGAACCGTGAGGTGGCCCGTACTGACAGACTGACGTCGGCGAGCACCACCAGCCGCGGCCGGTCCTCCGTGCGGCGTACGGTCACCGGCATGAACGGCACCCCGTCGAAACGCATGTTGCGACGCATCGTCCGACCCGAATCGACCCGCCCGGCCGCGGCCGCCGACCGGCGGTGCGTCAGCGCTCCGTGCAGTGTGCGGGCGAGCCGGCGCAGCGAATCCTCGATCTCGGCACGCTCCGCCTCACCGAGCCGGTCCGCACCCGAGAGCACGGCTTCACGCTGTTCGCGGGACTCGATGATCTTGGTCTCCAGGGCCATCAGCGCCTCGAGATGCCGTTTGAGTGCCTGGGGCAGATTCTCCAGCAGGCCGGCCAGCCGCTGACGCAGCGCCGCCGCGTCACTTTCGTCACCGTCGGTGCCGAGCTCATCGGCCAGCCAGCCGAGCAGCACATCCTGTTCGGTGATGGTGAGTTCGGCGTCGACGGGCGTGCCGCGCGAGCTGGCCAGGTCACCTGGAGGGCCCGCGCCGCTGAGACGGTCGGCGGACAGCTGCACGCGGTAGGAACTGTCGGCCCCGCGCAGCGCCTCCTTGGAGAACACGATCTCGTCGGTCAGCGCGGCGAGATCGATCTTGTTCGCCTCCTGATGCAGGTTGTAGCGCTGAGCCAGGTCCTCCTGCTTGAAGTAGTCCCGGATACTGCTGGGCTTGCCGTGGTCGTGGCCTTCCTCAGGGGTATCGCTGGGTTCCTCGGAGAGGGTGAACGATTCGAGCTCACCGGAATCGACCAGATCGTCGTGGGCGTGTGAGTGCCCGTGCCCGTTGTCGACTCCCCCGATGCGGACCAGTGAGAAGAAGGCCTCGAAGATCTCGTCGAAAACCGGTTCGTCGCGCTTGTCCTTGACCAAAGCGACCCGTAATGCGTTCCGCAGCACCGTCCGCGACGTCAACACGCCGGGCTGTCCGGCGCACCGCATCGCGTCCAGCACCTCGGGGATCGAAACGCGCACCCCGCCCAGGCGCAGCAGTCTGACGAAGCGGTGCAGGGTCGCCTCCACGGGTGGTCCTACAACGCCCGTCGCCGGCCGAGGGTCGAGGTCGGCGTCTTCTTCGGGGTGCCGTAGTACCCGTCGGTGAACCGCCCCGGTTGATCTTTGGCCATGCGCACGGCCCGCCCGTCGGCTCCGTGGTCATGGTCGTGGTCGTGGCCGTGGGTGTGGGGGTGCTCCGGACCGTGATCGTGGGAATGCTCCGGGTGAGACCGTTCGGGGACCTTCGCATTCGGATCCACCAGCCGCGGAAGCGCATCGAGCGCTTTGCGAATGTCCTTGTCGTACTTGACCACCACCGATACGGTGTCCGACAGGATCTTGGCGGAGAGTTCTTCGACCCCGAGCACGGCAAGCGTGCGAGCCCAGTCGATGGTCTCCGAAATGCTCGGCGCCTTTCGCAGTTCCAGCTCTCGCAATCCACGTACCACCTCGACGAGTTGCGCCGCCAGCGCATCGGCAAGGCCGGTGTTCTTGGACCGGACGATCTCGAGCTCACGCTCGGCGGCCGGATAGTCCAGGAACAGATGCAGACACCGGCGCTTCAATGCCGCCGCCAGATCACGGGTGTTGTTGGAGGTCAGTACCACATACGGGGAGTGCTTGGCCTTGAACGTTCCGATTTCGGGGACCGAGACCTGGTACTCACCGAGAAGTTCCAACAGCACGGCTTCCAGGGCCTCGTCGGCCCTGTCGATCTCGTCGATCAACAGCACCACCGGTTCCTCGGAACGCACCGTCTCCAGCAGCGGCCGTGACGCCAGAAAACGGTCGGAGAAGAAGACGCTCTCCTGCGCACCGATTCGGTCGACGGCATCGCTCAGGTCGGACGCGTCGGCAACCAACTGCCCGATCTTCTCTCGTAGGATCTGGGTGTACAGCAGCTGTTTTCCGTAGTCCCACTCGTAGAGCGCTTTGGTCTCGTCCTGCCCTTCGTAGCACTGCAGCCGTAGCAGCCGGCGTCCGGTGGCGGCCGCCAATACCTTGGCCAGCTCCGTCTTTCCGACGCCGGCCGGCCCCTCGATCAACAGGGGCTTGTCCAGCCGGGTCTGCAGGAAAACCGTGGTGGCCAGCCGCTCGTCGGCGATATAACCCTCACCGGCGAGCGCCGAACGCACACCTTCGATGGAATCGAACATCAGCTCAGGGCAGCAGTTCGTCGAGGTCACCGTTCATGCAGTGCTCCACGACGGGGCGCACCGTCGCGAACGTGCATTCCTTGGCGTTGCCCGGTGTGCAGGCGTCGCCGAGCACGTGGTTGGTGATGCGGTCGACGTCGGCCTTGTCGCCCTTGATCACCGGCGCGTTCTCGTAGAACTTGGTGGGCCCCTGGCCCAACCGGTTCTTCGAGTAGCTGTCCTGCTTGATGTCGGTGAACTTCTCGATGATGTTGACGTCGCGCAACAACCGGATCGCGGCCGCCAGTGCGGCATCGGCGGCCTGCACATCGGTCATTCCGTAGGTGTCCACCCCCATCGCCTGGGCGATGTCCGCGAACCGCTTGTAGGCAACCGGCATGTTGAACGCCCAAACCCGCGGCAGCGCGATTGCGTTGTTGAGTCCGTGATGGGTGTCATAGAACGCCGAGATCGCATGCGAGATCGAGTGAATGATGCCCAGCCCACCGGAGTTGAACGCCTGAGCGGCGATGTACTGCGCGTACATCATGCCTTCACGACCCTTGAGATCGGTTCCGTTCCAGGTGGCTTCGCGAAGGTTCTCGGCTGTGAGCTTGATGGCGCGGATCGCGTTGCCCAGCGATGGTTCGAAGTTCAGCCGGGAGACATAGGGCTCCGAGGCATGTGCGAGTACGTCGAAACCGCACTGCGCGGTGTAGTCGACGGGGCACTCGAAGTACAGCACCGGGTCGTCGACGGCCAGCGTCGCCACCGAGGCGTCATCGAAGGCAACGTACTTGTGCGGATTGTCCGGATCGGTGGTGGTATCGGTGATGACATAGGCCCACGAGGTCTCCGAACCGGTTCCTGCGGTCGTGGAGATGGCGATGTGTGGCGGGTTCTTCGGGTTCTCGGACATGTTGAAACCCTCGAAGTCGTTGACGTTACGACCGTCGTGAGCCACCGAGATTCGCGCGCCCTTGCAGGCGTCGTGGGTGGAGCCCCCACCGATGGAGATGAAGCTGTCGCAGTCGTTCTCCTGGTACAGCTTCACCGAGTCCATCACGTTGTAGTCCTTCGGGTTGGACTCCACCTGGTCGTAAACCACCACTTCGAGGCCGTGCCATTTCAGCGACTCGGCCATGTTGTGCACGATGTCGGTGCCGCGCAGACCGGAGGACATCAGCAGCGTGCGCTTGAAGCCCATCTTCAGCGCCTCGGGGCCGACCATTTCGTGTGCACCCGGGCCCATCATGGCGCGGGGGAACGGGTGGAACTCCTTGATGGGAAAGGGCTTGAGTAGATCCTCGACCTTCATGGGCGGTCCTCTCTGCGATGCAGCACGGGGGTGTCGGACATCAAGGTAGGCATGCCGGTGTGACCGGGAGAACAGCGTTGGGCCAAGTCCGAATCCTCGGGCAGCGCGATTGCGAACGACCGGGCAGTGCCTGACCTACCCGGGCGGAGAGGCCGCCAGCCGAACCGAGCCCCTTCCCGCCGCCCTCTTGACCGGAGGAGGCGAGGCTGGTTATATCTGAACAACGTTCGAATCCGAACATTGTTCTAAAGGGGGTGTGCTTTGGTCCGGTCCCGTCGTTCGGCCTCGGTGCTGCCTTACGGTGCGCTCCACCGGGAACACCTGGTCAAGCACCTGCTCGAGCTCGCCCGGCGAGTGGGAGTCGACAACGTCACGATGCGAAACCTCGCCGAGGAGGCCGGAACGTCGGCGTCCTCGGTCTACTACCACGTCAAGGACAAGGCCGCGCTCCTCGACCTGTTGGTCGACTCGGTGCTGGAGAGCATCGAGGTCCCTGCCGACGGTGATTGGGAGCACCGCATCAGCGAGCTCTACGACAACGCCTGGCGTGCCCTGGTCGCCATCCCGGGCATCGCCGCGCTGGTTCAACAACGCCCGCTGGTCGGCACCGCCCATGCCATGGACCACACGGCCAAGCAGATTCTCGCCGAATCGGGTTGGGCACCTGCGGAACTGGATGCGGCGCACGCCGTGCTCTACATCCATCTGCTCGGCTCGGTGCAGTTGGAGCACCATTTGAGCCGCGCCGGCGCCGGCGATTCACAGCTGCTCTTCCAACACGGCCTGCAGGTGATCCTGACCGGCCTGCGGCACACCCACCGTCCTCAGTGACCAGGAGACCTTCATGGCACACCCCCTGCATTCACCGACGTTCTACGCGGGCGACCCCTACCCCGCCTACCGGGAGCTGCGGGCCACCGAGCCGGTGTGCTGGAACGCCGAGGCCGGGTTCTGGGGGCTGCTGAAGTACGAGGACGTCCGGTACGTGTCGACCAACCCCGCGTTGTTCTCCTCGGCCAGGGGCATCACCATTCCGGACCCGGCGGTCGAGAACCCGGTGCTCGACGGCAGCCTGATCTTCACCGATCCGCCGCGGCACCGACAGCTGCGCAAATTGATCAACACCGGCTTCACCCGCCGCCAGGTGGCCATTCTGGAACCCAAGCTGCGGGCCTTCGCCCGCGCGGCGCTCGACAGCATCGACCCCGACGCGAGCACCGAGTTCGGCGAGCAGATCGCCGCCCCGCTCCCGACCCGGATGATCGCCGAACTACTCGGCGCTCCCGACAAGGATTGGGAACAGTTCCGCACGTGGTCGGACGCCACGGTGGGCATGGACGACCCGGACGTGGAATTGGACACCTTCGCTGCATTGGGCCAGCTCTACGAGTACTTCCAGGAGCTGATCTCGCAGCGCCGGACGGGTGCCCTCTCCGACACCGACGACCTGCTGTCGGTCCTGATGGCAGCCGAGGTCGACGGCGTCCGGCTGACCGATCAGGATCTGCTCCAGTTCTGCCTGCTGTTGCTCGTCGCGGGCAACGAGACGACGCGCAATTTGATCGCGCTGGGCACTCTGGCACTGATCGAGAACCCCGAGCAGTTCCAGTTGCTGCGCGCCCATCCAGAGTTGATGACCTCGGCCGTCGAGGAGCTACTGCGCTACACCTCGCCGGTGGCCAACATGTCTCGATGCGCCACCCGCGACGTCGAGATCCGCGGACAGCTGATCCGCGAGGGACAGTACGTCACCATGCTCTACGGCTCGGCCAACCGCGATGAAGAGGTGTTCGGCCCGACCTCCGAGCAGCTGGACATCACCCGGAACCCGAATCCGCACTTGGCGTTCGGGTGCGGCGAGCACTCCTGCCTGGGGGCACAGCTGGCCCGTCTGGAGGCCCGGGTGTTGTTCGAGGAGCTGCTGATGCGTTTCGAGCACATCGACCTCGACGGTGCGGTGGTGCGCATGAAGGCGACGATGGTGCCCGGTGTCAAACAGATGCCGGTACGGCTGGTGACGACGACGGTCAGCGCGTAGCCGCGGCCAGCGCCTCGACGAGTGACTCGAGGTCAGCGTCGGTGACGTCGACGTGCGGCGAGACCCGAAGCGCCGGATGTGTCATCTCCCGCGGGGCTCGTTCAGGGCCCAGATAGGTCGTCACGACGGAGTGCTCGGCGATCAACCTGGCCCGCACCGCCATCGGATCGGCCCCGTCGGGCGGCCGAAGGGTGGTGATGGCGCTGGGTTCCTCGACCCGCTCGAGAACCGTCCACCCCCGGGCACCTGCCAGCGCCGTGCGGGTGGCCGCGCCGACCTCACGCAGCCGAGCCTGCACATGCTCCGGACCTGCTGCCATGTACTCCCCCAGGGCGACCGAAAGGCCGACGTGCAGACCGACATTCGCTTCGGTGTGGCCGATGCGTTGTTGTGTGGGCTCTGACAGCAGTCCCGGCCTGGTCGCCAGCATCCCCACACCGCGCGGACCTGCCGTCCACTTCCGAGACGAAGAGTAGAACGCGTCGGCGCCGATTCCGGCGCAGTCGAGATGTCCGAAACCCTGTGCGGCGTCGACGATCAGCGGGATTCCGTGTCCCCGGCACGCGGCGACCATGTCGTGCACCGGCTGCACGACGCCGCTGTGACTGCCCAGCATGGTGAAATGCACCAGCGCCGGCGGGTTCGACGCCAGGAACGCTCCCAGTGCGTCGAGATCCAGCCGACCGAACCCGTCGACCGGCAACTCGCGGATCTCGAAACCGTGGCGGGCCATGATCATCAAGTTGGGACCGAACTCGCCGGGCAGACAGGCCAGACTCCGCTCGCCGGCCCAGTCGTCGAGCAGGATGTCGAGCGCGTTGTTGGATCCGGTGGTGAAGACGACGTCGGCGTCGCTCATCCCGGCAAGCGCCCGCACCGCGGCGCGGCCCGCTTCCAGCACCGGTGACGCGGCTTCCGCTGCGACATAGCCGCCCACCTCCGCCTCGTGGCGCGCATGCTCGGCCGAGGCGTTGATGACGGCGACGCTCTGCCGGGAGCAGGCCGCACTGTCGACGTGCACACCCGCGACGGGCGGGCGCGCTGCGCGCCAGTTCTGCCCGAGCGTCCCCTGAGCCTGGGTCACCTCAGCACCGAGAGTGACAGGCCGAAATCACCGGACTCATCGGTCCACCAATGGGTTCGGCGTAGCCCGGCAGCCGAGAGCTCGGCGTCCACCCGGGATCGCCGGAACTTACTCGACACCTCAGTGAGCATCTCCTCCCCCTCGGCGAAGTCGACGTCCAGCTCCAGTGCGGCGATCCGGACCCGCTGAGCCCGGGTGGACCGCAGCCACATCTCGATGCGTTCCTCGGCGGCATTCCACCGCGCGACGTGTTCGAACGCGTCGATGTCGAAGTCCGCGCCCAGTTCCCGGTTCACCACGGCGAGTACATTCTGATTGAACCGGGCTGTCACGCCTGCGCTGTCGTCGTAGGCGCGGATCAGCCGGTCGGTGTCCTTGACCAGATCGGTGCCCAGCAACAGCGAGTCGCCAGGTTGGAGCAGATCGGCCACCGAGGACAGGAAGTCCGCCCGCGGGCCGGGGGTCAGGTTGCCGATGGTGGACCCCAAGAACGCCACCAGCCGACGGCCGGTGCTCGGGATCTTGCCCAGATGCTCTTCGAAATCCCCACAGACAGCCTCGATCTCGACACCGGGATACTCCCGCTCGATGGCCGACCCTGCAGTCTTCAGGACGCTGACATCGACGTCGAACGGGACGAAGCGACGCAGCGCCCCCTGGTCTCGCAGAGCGTCGAGCAGCAACCTGGTCTTCTCCGAGGTGCCACTGCCGAGCTCCACCAGCGTGTCGGCACCGGAGGCGGCAGCGATCTCGCCGGCGTACGTCCGGAGGATCTGCGCCTCCGCGCGGGTCGGATAGTACTCCGGCAGACGGGTGATCTGGTCGAACAGGTCACTGCCAACGGAATCGTAGAACCACTTGGGAGGCAACGATTTCGGATGTTGCGTCAGACCGTGGCGGACGTCGCGGCGCAACGCCTCCTCGGCGGCGTCGGCGGCCAGGTAGTTGGAGATCGACAGTTGAGAAGTCATCACGGTCCTTTCAGCGGGGTGAGCTGCACACACGTGGCGGTGGCCTGAACCAGGTGGCGGTCCGGGATCTCCTGCCAGGCAGGATCGTCGTCGTAGGGCTCGCTGGCCAGCACCACGCCGTCGTCTCGGCGCAGCACCGACAACGTGTCTCCCCAAGTGGTGGCGATCAAGCGGGCGCCGTCGGCGGCCAGAATGTTCAGCCGGGCGTTCGGATCGTCGGCCGCCACCTCGACGACGGTCTCGGCCAGCCGATCCATTCCCCGGTCGAAGATCAGCGCCGCCAGCAGGGCGCTGTCGTTGGTCGACTCCGCACGCGTGGACGCAGGAAGTGCCGCCCGGTCGACGATCCCGTTGTGCGACAGCAGCCAGGTCCCGTCGGTGAACGGCGCCGAGGCCGACGGTTCGATCGACATGCCCACGCTCGCCGAGCGGACCGCCGCCACCACGCAGTGGCTGACCAGAGCGGGCGCCACCGACGCGAACGACGCGTCGCCCCACAGCGGCGTGGCACTGCGCCACCGACGCGGCACCGAGTGGTCGAAGAACCCGACGCCCCACCCGTCGGCGTTCATCAGCCCGTGCTTCTGCCGGCGTGGCGCGTAGGACTGCACCAGCAGCCCCGACGGCGGGTCGAGCACCAGCGAGGCCACCGACACCGGGCTACCGAGCCATGCCAGATGCCTACACATGGCAGTCTGCTCTTCGCGCAAGCGGCTCATCGCCGCAGTCCCAGGCCAGCCGCACGCCGGAGAAGATCTGCCTGCGGATCGGGTGGTCCCAGTTACGGAAGCTGGGGCGCAGGATGTCGGGCGAGACGGCCCACGACCCGCCGCGCAGCACCCGGTAGTCACCGGTTGCCACACCCGCGAAGAACGGTTCGGAGTACTTGTCGTAGACCATCGGGGTGAAGCCCGGCCACGGCCGCAGCGGCGACGTCGTCCACTCCCACACGTCGCCCAGCATCTGCTCGGCCCCGTAGGCCGACGCGCCCGCCGGGTACGCCCCAACCGGCGCCGGTCGCAGCGCGTCACCGCCGAGGTTGGCCGTCTCGGTGGTGGGTCGGGCGGCGCCCCAGGGGTATCGCCGCCGGGAGCGGGTCTGCGGGTCCCAGGCGCAGGCCTTCTCCCACTCCACCTCGGTGGGCAGGCGAGCACCCGCCCAGGCGGCGTAGGCCTCGGCCTCGAAGTAGGTGACGTGCTGCACGGGTTCGTCGGCGGGGATGTCCTCGCGGTGACCGAACCGGGTCCGGGTGCCGTGGCCGTCCCAGAATAGCGGTGCCGTCAGCCCCGCCTGGCTGCGGTGCGCCCAGCCCGCCTCCGACCACCAACGTCGCTGCTGATAGCCGCCGTCGTCGATGAACGCTCGCCACTCGCCGTTGGTCACCGGCACCCGGCCGATCCGGAACGCCGGAACGTCGACGATGTGCGCGGGACGCTCGTTGTCCAGTGAGTACGGTTCCGTCGCGGCGTCAACGCCGAGGACGAACTCCCCCGCGGGCACCGGCACCGACGTCCCAGCCAACCCGTTGCGACCCGCGGGCAACACACTGCCCCGCTCCAGCAGCGGCGCACCGGTGCGCAGGTTCAGCGCCTGAAGCATCGTCTCGTCGTGCTGGTTCTCGTGGCTGACCACCATCCCGAACGTGAACGCGTCGGGGTGTCCGTCGGGCAACGCCTCCAGCGCGTCGAGCGCCCGGCCACGCACCGTCGCGCAGTACCGGCGGGCGTCGGCGGGCGGCAGCAGCGGGAGGTCGACCCGACTCGCCCGGGAGTGCACGAACGCGTCGTAGAGCCGGTCCACCTTCGGGGACAGCAGCCCCGGCCGGTCCGGGTCGCCACCACGGAGCAGCCACAGCTCCTCCTGCTGGCCGATATGGGCCAGATCCCAGACCAGCGGACTCATCAGTGGGTCGTACTGGCGTCGCACCTCGGCGTCGTCGAAGTCGACGAGCCGCAGCGTGCGGTCCCTCGCCCTGGTCAGATCGTCCGCAAGCTGGTCGCGCTGGGTCAAATCTCTCCTCGTGCCAGTTGGGTGACCGCGCCGGCGATCCCGTACCGGACGGCCCGGTCGGCGAAGTCGTCACCCGGGCTGCGTCCCTGTTCGACCGAACGCGCCAGCGTGCCCATGGATTCCTCGAGTTCGGCCGGGGCGCGCTCGGCGGCGGCCTGTACACACCGGTAGGCGGCGCTGTGCAGTCGCCGGTCACGCAGCCCGACCTGAGCGGCCCGGTCCCAGGCGGTGGCGACCGATTCGGTCGCCTCGGCAGCGATGTCCGACGCCGCGGGGTCGTCGAGCAGGGTGGCCAGGGTGAACACCACGGCCGGCCAGATCTGGTCGGGCACGCTGTCCAGGTACCGAACCTCCAGGAATCCGCGCGTCCGTACCGGCGGGAACAGCGTGGTCAGGTGGTAGTCCAGGTCCGCTGTGGTCGGTCTGCGGCCATCGAGCAGCACCCGCCCGTCGGCCCAGTCCGCGAACGGCACCCACTGGGTGACGGGTGTCGGGTCGGGGTTGTGCACCAGCATCACCGGTGCGCGCAACGCGTAACGCGCCCAGTCCGAGGCCGGGTCGTCGCCGCTCTCGCCCAGGATGGGCCCGCATCGGGCTGAATCCAGCTGACTCCACACCCGTTGCCGGGTGGACCGCCAGCCGGTGAAGCTGCCGCCGAGCACCGGGGAGTTCGCCGCGATCGCGATCATCGTCGGACCCAGCGCATGCGCCAACCGCACCCGATCAGCCCACGCCGCTCTCGGGCCTGCCTCGACGTTGACCTGCACCGACGCCGTCGAGGTCATCATCGCGGCGCCGGCGGCGCCGGTCTGGCTCGCGCGGAAGAAGTGCTCCATCGCGTGATACCGCGCGCCGGGGTTCACTCGTGCCGCCGGCCGCACCGGGTCCGCACCGAGCAGCACCAGGCCCAACCCGGCGTGGGCGAAGGACGCGCGCAGCGCCGCCCGGTCCGAGGCCATCGCCGAGATCGCGGCCACCGGATCGGCCGTCGGCGGACCGGAGAGTTCGACCGCGCCGCCCGGTTCGACCGTGACCACGCTGCCTCCCGGCAGCGGGGGCAGCGCCGCGATCGTCGACGCCAACTCCTCCCACCCCGGCCGCCGAAACGGATCTGCCACGTCGTAGCAGTGCGCCTCGACCTCGAGTCCGACCCGGCCGACCGGACCGTCCGTCAGGCAGCCGGCGACGAGGTGCTCGGCGGCTTCGGTGGCGCTGGCGAGCTCGCCGACTTCACAGTCGGCGGCGCAGTCGGTAGCGATGGTGCGGGCCATGTCAGCCGCTCCCTCCGGTCTGGATGATCGCTGCCCCTCTATTTTCCAGAGGGCACCGACAAAATCTCGCGTTCGGCGGGTGACGCGTGGATGACGTGTGCCCGAATTCGACCCGCACTACGCTTTTCGGGGATCCCCGCGCTACTGACCGAGGGTGTTCTGCATGGCACCGGCGAGGACGTTGACGGCGGGCCCGCCGTTTCCCGACTGGCAGACCTTGGCCTGCAGCAGGACGTTCTCGCGTTTGCGCGTCGTCACGAAGCAGCGTCTATCGGTGCCGGCTTCCTGCTTCACCCAGTTGGCGTCGGTTGCGCTCGCCGGCCCGCCGGTGAACGTCCACACCTGGGTGGTGAAGTTGTCCAGGTGCATCGCCGTGGTCTGGCCGCTGCAGCCCACGGTCCGGTCGACGACGCGCGCGAAGGCCCGGTCGGCGGCTTCCGGCGTGGCGAACACCCCGACCGCCTGCTTGACGAGGTGGGTCGAGTCGGTGGGCGACTCCTGGGCCACCGCACTGTTGAACGCGGCCAGGTCGGGGTCGTTGTACACCTCGGGCAGGCCGATGTCGGCCCAGTTGTTGCACACCGGGTTGTCGACGTGGAAGGCCTGGAACGGGTCGGTGAACGTCTGCTCGAATCCCATCCGCGCCCCGACGATGTTGCTGACCGAACCCTTGGGGAGCACGGCGTAGTTCACCACGCCGGGGTCGGACGGTCGCGCTGCTGCCGGAGCGGCCAATGCCAACGCCAGGCCCATACCCGCTGCGAGCCCGAGTGCGGGGATTCTCATGTCAGACCTTCGCGGCGAGCTTGACGTCGATGTTGCCTCGGGTGGCCTTGGAGTACGGGCACACCCCGTGCGCCTTCTGCATCAGACCGTCGGCAACGCCCTGATCGAGGCCGGGAAGGTAGCCGATCAGCTCGACGGTCAGGCCGAAGCCACCGTCGTCGTCCTTTCCTATACCGACCTGGGCGGTGATGCCGCTGGCGTCGTCGAGCGTGACCTTCTCGTTCTTGGCGACCAACCGCAGCGCACCCAAAAAACACGCCGCGTAGCCGGCCGAGAACAGCAGTTCGGGGTTCACGCCGTCGCCGCTGCCCCCCATCTCTTTGGGTGGCCGGGTGTCGAGGTCGATCTTGCCGTCGGTGGACCTGACGTGGCCGTCGCGGCCGCCTCCGGTGGCAGTGGACTCTGCGGTGTACACGGCGTCGATACTCATGGGTCCGATCATGCCAGCCGACACCAACGGCCAGGTCAGCCCTCGCGGCCGAGATTCTCGACATCCGACTGCCCGGTGCGGACTCCGTCGTCGCACGGGTCGGCATGCCATTCGCCGAAGGGATCCCGGAAGCTCCGCCACTCCCCCGGACGGTCCATTTCGTCGTCGGTGAGCAGCGCGCCCTGCAGCCCCTCGCGGATCTCCTCCGGGTCCGCCCCGCAGACCAGCACCGTCAGCGACGTGTGGCGATCCCCGTACCGGTACTCCCAAAGCAGGTCCGCGATCGCCCGGCGTTCCGGGTCGACATAGGCGACTTCCCGAGAAGTCATGGCCGCCAACCACTTTCCTGCCTGGGAGACCCGCAGTCCACCGCCGGCCGACTCCAGCCACATCACCCGGTCGGGCTGACTGGCCAGCCACAACCGGCCACGGCTGCGGACCACCCCGTCCAACAACAGGTCCACAGCCGAGTGCAGACGATCCGGATGAAACGGGCGGCGGGATCCGAACTCGAGGATCCGGACCGGTCCGGCGACGTCCAGCGGTGGCTGCCCGGCGAGCAGTGGCCCGTGCGGACTGTCGCCGCGGCCGCGGCGCGCGTCCGGTTCGAGGTACCCCATGGCCATGTCCAGTCGGCCGGTGCCGACGGTGATCCGCGCCTTCGGGGCCAGCCTGCGGCACACCGCCAGCGTCTCCGGATGCGGCTGGGTCAGGACGAGGACGTCGGCGAACTCCGCCTGGGAGACGACGACCTGCGCCACCGTGCGGCCGTCGTCGAGTTCGTCCTCCCCCAGCGCCGACGCGAGCCACGTCGAGGTGTCCACAGAGGTGACGACCGCGGCCACCGAGACGTCGCGGGCCGTCGGCGAATGGGTGATCGCGAAGCAGACCGGTTCCGGCTCCATCCACGGGCCCAACCGGACGGCGATGCGCGTGACGTCAGATCTGCGGTGCAGGTGCCGCAGGTGCTCCAGCAGATCGTTGCGCACGGTGCAGGACACGCAGCCGTGAGCCAGTTCGAGCACGGAGTCGGCGGTCAGCTTCACTCCGCGCTGCACGAGGGTCGTTGTGCGATGCACGACGTGCCCGTCGAACCGGTGTTCCACCAACGCCGTGCCCGGACCGCAGAGCAGCACGCCGGCGATGTCCTCGCTATCGCTCTGGCCGGTCACGACGACGACTGGGGTGCGCATCCACTTCTCCTCTAGACGGAAATGATTTTCATTTACTGCGCGTTGACGTTACAGTCCTGATTCGAACTTGTCGAAAATCATTGTCAGTAACGACCTCAAGGAGAGCCGTGTCCGCCCATTGCCAGGTCACCGGTCGCTCGCCCGGTTTCGGCAACTCGGTGTCACATTCACACCGCCGCACCCGCCGTCGCTGGAACCCCAACATTCAGCGCAAGACCTACTTCCTGCCGTCGGAGGGCCGCAGGGTCACGCTGCGGGTGAGCACCAAGGGCATCAAGATCATCGACCGCGACGGAATCGAGTCGGTGGTTGCCCGGCTGCGCCGTGACGGGCAGAAGATCTGATGGCCCGCAACGAGATCCGCCCGCTGGTCAAGCTGCGTTCCACGGCAGGAACCGGTTACACCTACATCACCCGGAAGAACCGCCGCAACGACCCTGACCGGCTGGCGCTGCGCAAGTACGACCCGGTCGTCCGCAAGCACGTCGACTTCCGAGAGGAGCGCTGAACGATGGCCAAGGCATCCAAGATCGCCAAGAACGAGCAGCGGCGCGTCATCGTGGCCCGCTACGCCGAGCGGCGAGCCGAACTCAAACGGATCGTCAAGTCACCGTCGACCACGCCCGAGGCACGCGTTGCGGCGCAGGCCGAACTGGCACGCCAGCCACGCGACGCGAGCGCGGTGCGGGTGCGCAACCGCGATGCGGCTGACGGGCGGCCCCGCGGCTACCTGCGCAAGTTCGGACTGTCCCGGGTGCGGGTTCGGGAGCTCGCCCACGAGGGGCAGCTGCCCGGCGTGCGGAAGGCCAGCTGGTGAGGGCCAAGAAGCGGGAGCTCGCCGCCCCCAAGAAGAGGCGCAACCTGTTGAGGCAGCTCGACATCGAACACGTCGACTACAAGGACACCCCGACCCTGCGGCAGTTCATCTCCGAACGCGGCAAGATCCGGTCCCGCTCCGTGACCGGGCTGACCGTGCAGCAGCAGCGCCAGGTCACCACGGCGATCAAGAATGCCCGGGAGATGGCGCTGCTGCCGTACCCCGGTCAGGGCCAGGGCCAGGGCCAGCGCTAGCCGGAGCCGGTTGCGGCGTCATGCGGCGTCGACCTTCTGGTACAGGGTGACGACGGCGGCGCCGCCCAATCCGATGTTGTGCTGCAACGCGACCGAGGCATCGTCGACCTGGCGCCGCCCGGCCTGGCCGCGCAACTGCCAGACCAACTCCGCGCATTGCGCCAGACCGGTTGCGCCCAGTGGGTGGCCTTTCGAGAGCAGGCCCCCCGACGGATTGGTGACGACGCGTCCGCCGTAGGTGTTGTCCCCGTCGAGAACAAACTTCTCTGCGGATCCTTCCGGCGTCAGTCCCAGGGCCTCGTAACTGAGGATTTCGTTGGTCGTGAAGCAATCGTGGAGTTCGACGACCTTGATGTCATCCGGTGTGACGCCGGCGCGTTCGTACACGCGCTCGGCGGCAGTCTTGGACATGCCGTAGCCGACGACCTCGATCATCGACCGAGTGTCGAATGTGACCGAGGTGTCGGTGACCAGTTCCTGTGCAGCGATGGCGATGTCACCTCGCAGGCCATGGCGGCGGGCGTACTGAGCACTACAGATCACCGCCGCGGCAGCACCGCATGTTGGCGGGCAGCACTGCAGGCGGGTCAGCACCGAATGAACGGGGGACGAGCCGAGGACCTCCTCGACGGTGACCGGTTCCCGGAACACCGCATAGGGGTTGCCGGCGGCGTGACTTCGGGCTTTCACGGCGATCCGGGCGAAGGTGGAGGGAGCGGTACCGTGCCGCGCAGCGTACTCGGCGCCCGCCCCGCCGAAGAGCCGGGCAGCCATCGGCACGTCTGGCGCGTCCCCCTGCAAAGCCTTTGCGATGTCGAGGAATTCGCTCAGCGGCTCGGGACGATCAGCCCACTGCGCGGCAAGAGCGCCGCGCTGCATCTGCTCGAAGCCAAGCGCCAGTACACAGTCAACGGCGCCACTCTCGACCGCTTGGCGAGCGAGCCACAGCGCGGTCGAACCTGTCGCGCAGTTGTTGTTGACATTGACCACCGGGATCCCGCTTCGGCCGATCCCGTAGAGCGCGAACTGGGCGCTGGTCGAGTCGCCGTAGACATACCCGACATAGGCCTGCTGAAGCTGCTCGTATTCGATGCCCGCATCCGCGAGAGCCGCTGAAACCGCTCCGCGGGCAAGCTTCTCGTAGGTGTGGCTTGTTCTCGGCGTGGCGAATGGAACCATTCCGACTCCCACCACCCGTGCTGCATCGCGCACCGAACTCTCCTTCGAACTTCCGGGATTCCGACGGTCGCCGGTGACTTTACATGCCGAGTAACAGATTGTATGTTGCTCAACATAGAGACGTAGGTCACGGAAGAGGTGCTGATGCGCTGGGCCACCTATCAGGCGCCCGAAGGGCAACGGGTCGGAGTTGTCGTGGACGACACGATTCACGCGATACCGCGCGGTGTCAGCCTGCTCGACCTGATCCGCGACGGCGTTGACGCCCTGCGCGACGCCGGAGTCGGCGCCCTACAGTCCCCGGACACGGTGGTGCGCCTGGCGGACGTGCGACTCATGGCGCCGGTCCCGGTTCCGCCCGCGATTCGCGACTGCCTGTGCTTCCTCGATCACATGCGCAATTGCCAGGTGGCAATGGGTGCTCCGGGTGAGCTCAAGGATGCGTGGTACCGCGCACCCGCCTTCTACTTCGCATGTCCGTCGACGGTGGTGGGCCCGTACGACGACGTCGAGATCGCCCCGGGAAGCGCATGGCCGGACTTCGAACTCGAGATCGCGGCCATCGTCGTGGGCGGTGCTGCCGACCTGACCGTGGAGCAGGCCGAGCAACAGATCATCGGCTATACGATTTTCAACGACTGGACCGCACGCGACCACCAGATGATCGACGGACAGCTCGGCATCGGACAGGCGAAAGGCAAGGACAGCGCGCTCACCCTGGGGCCGTTCCTCGTGACCCCGGACGAACTGGCGCCCTACCATCGGGACGGCGCGCTGGATCTGAAGGTCACCGCCTCAGTCAACGACACGGTCGTCGGAACCGGCTCGACCGGGTCCATGGATTGGTCGTTCGCCGAGGTGATCTCCTACGCCTCGCGTGGTGTACCGCTGCGCCCGGGCGACGTGTTCGGGTCGGGAACGGTGCCGACGTGCACCCTTGTCGAACATCTGCGCATCAATGAACTGGAGTCGTT
Organism: Mycolicibacterium hippocampi; assembly: GCF_010723735.1. Lineage (GTDB taxonomy): Bacteria > Actinomycetota > Actinomycetes > Mycobacteriales > Mycobacteriaceae > Mycobacterium > Mycobacterium hippocampi. The sequence continues at coordinate 184,392 of NZ_BLLB01000002.1, forward strand.
CCGAGGCTGGCTGCACGACGGCGATGTGGTCACCCTCGAGGTCGAGGGGCTCGGCCGCACCCGCCAGACCGTGCGCGCCTCCAGGGCGCCGGTTTCGTTGGCGCCACGGCCCCGGCCCGGCTCGATCGAACCACCGCTGCGAGTGAACCGCGCGCCCGCGCTCGTCCCGTTCACGCGGGGCCTGCACCAGATCGGTGATCGGGTCTGGGCCTGGGTTCTTCCCGACGGGGGCTTCGGCTGGAGCAATGCCGGCCTGATCGCAGGCGACGATCGATCACTGATGGTCGACACCCTCTTCGACGCTCACCTGACCCGGGAGATGCTGGACGCCGTCGGCCCCATCACCGACAAGGCACCCATCCGCGACGTACTGATCACCCATTCCAACGGAGACCACACTCACGGCGCGACGCTGCTGGACCCCGACGTCCGAGTGGTGTCGGCAGAAACGACGGCCGACGAGATCGCACACGACATTCCGCCCGAGATGTTCGCCTTCTTCCAGAAGGCCGACCTCGGCCCGGTGCTGACACAGTACGCCCGGGACCGGTTCAGCCACTTCGACTTCGGTGGTATCACCACGCGCCACCCCGATGTCACGTTCGCCAAGGAGTGGAGCGTCGACGTCGGCGGTAGGCACGTCGACGTCTACAACCTCGGTCCCGCCCACACCGGAGCAGACAGCGTGGTGCACGTCCCCGACGCGGGCGTGCTGTTCGGCGGTGACCTGTTGTTCTTCGGATGCACACCCATCACCTGGGCCGGTCCGATCGGCAACTGGGTTGCGGCCTGCGACACGATGCTCGCCCTCGATCCGCAGATCGTGGTGCCGGGACACGGCCCGGTGGGCGACGCCGACGGCATCCGGCGGGTTCGTGACTACCTCCGGTTTGTCACCGAGTACGCCGACTCGGCGCACCGCGCCGGACACAGCATGGCCGAAGCCGCCGACCGCGTCGACCTCGGCGACTTCGCCGACTGGCTGGACTCCGAGCGTATCGTCGCCAACATCTATCAGCGCTATCGCGAATTGGACCAGACCACAACACCTCTGGGAGTGGTGGAGCTGTTCACCTGGAAAGCCGAGTGGCTCGCCACCAGGATGGCCCGGCCATGACCCTGCCGGCCACCGGGTCTTGCACGGTCGCCGACCTTCTGGGCTTCTGGTCGCGCACCACGCCCGACGCACCGTTCATCGTCTTCGACCCGCTGGACGGCGATCCCCAAGAGTTCAGCTTCCGCGACGTGTGGGTGCTTGCCGTGCGGGCTGCCGAGGTGCTGTCATCACTGGGGCTGCGGCGTGGCGACCGGTTCGCCGTCGTGCTCGGCAATCGTCCGGAATTCTTTGCCTACTGGTTCGGCGCGGCTCTGACCGGGACGGTGTTCGTGCCGGTGAACCCGGCGAGTACGGCCGACGACCTGCAGTACTACTTCGACCACGCGGATTGTCTCGCGGTGGTTTGTGCCGAGGACAGCCACAAGGCTGTCGAAAATGCCTGGCGCGGAGCGCACTCGGCGATCATCGTTGCCGGCCGGCAGACGCCCGCGCCCCACACTTCGAACGCCTGGCGGAATCCGGAGGCAGACTCAGCGTCGACCGATCCGCTGGCGATCATGTACACCTCGGGCACCACCAGCCGCCCGAAGGGGGTGGTGGTCACTCATGCGAACTACCTGTCGTCCGGCCGAACCGTCGCCGAACAACTCCGCATCCGGCCCGACGATCGCTGGCTCGTGGTGTTGCCACTGTTCCACGCCAATGCTCAGTACTACTGCGCGATGTCGGCGCTGGTGAGCGGTGCCTCGCTGGTGATAGCGGCACGGTTCTCGGCCTCGAGGTGGGGAGACCAGGTACGTAGCCATGGGGTCACGTTGGCGAGCCTGTTCGCCGCACCCATCCGGATGATCCTCGCCGCGCCTGTGCAGCCGGGAGACCACGTCAACTGGCTGCGCGCGGTGGTGTTCGCTCAATCCCTCACCCACCGACAACTCGATCAGTTCGAAAACCGCTTCAGCGCAACGCTGCTCCAGCTGTACGGGATGACCGAGACGATGGCGCCGCCGTTCATGAATCCGCTCTACGGTCGGATCGACAATGCGACGATCGGATTGCCGACCGCGGCCAACCGGGCGCGAATCGTGGCCGATGATGGGTCCGACGTCCTACCAGGCGAATCGGGTGAGCTTCTGATCGGCGGTGTCGCCGGGGAGACGCTGATGGCCGGCTATCTTGATGACGAGCAGGCCACCGCTGAAACCATGGTCGACGGTTGGCTACGCACCGGTGATGTCGCGGAGCGTCGCAGCGACGGTTATGTCGTCTTCACCGACCGCGCCAAGGACATGATCAAGCGTTCCGGCGAGAACGTCGCGGCCGCGGAAGTGGAGCGGGTGATCAACACCTGCCCCGAGGTCTTCGAGTCTGCGGTGATCGGTGTTCCGGATCCGCTTCGCGATGAGGCGATCAAGGCCTTCGTTGTGCTGCAGGAAAGTTCGCGAGAGGTCACGGAGTCCGACCTGATCGCGTTCTGTGCCCGCGCTCTCCCCCGCGGAAAGGTACCCGACGTGATCGAGTTCGTCGCCGACCTCCCGCGAACCTCGGTCGGCAAAATCCGCAAGCAGGCGCTGCGTGGAACCGCAAGCGCCGTGCATTCAGAGACGGGGCATTGACTGATGTGGATGACACAGGCGTTCCACCGGTCGCTGCGTCTGGCCCCGCAGCGTGTGGCGACGGTGCACGACGGCCGCGTCCGCACCGTCGCGGAGTCGGCCGACCGGGTGGCCCGCCTCGCAGGAGCGCTGACCGCGCTCGGCGTCACCGACGATGACCGTGTCGGGATCCTCGCGCTGAACTCCGACCGCTACCACGAGTTCCTGCTGGCGGTTCCCTGGTGCGGCGGGGTCGTGGCACCGGTCAACACCCGGTGGGCGCTGCCCGAGATCATCTACTCACTCAGCGAGGCCGACGTCGAGGTGCTGCTCGTCGACGACGCCTTCGTGGCGATGGTTCCCGAGCTACGCGAACAGGTCTGCGGGCTGAAGTCGGTGGTTCACATGGGGGACGGACCGACTCCGGACGGACTGCTCGACTACGAGGGACTCATCGCAGCGGCCGACCCGCCTGAGGACCGGATGCGCGGCGGGGACGACCTGTACGGACTGTTCTACACCGGCGGGACCACGGGCCGCGCCAAGGCGGTGATGCTGACGCATGCGAACCTGTTGGTCTCGGCGTTCGGCGCGCTGGCCACCGAGCAGGTCGCGACGCCGGACGGTGTCTGTCTGCATGTGGCGCCGATGTTCCATCTCGCCGCGATCGGGGTGTGGACGCTGGGCAACCAAGTGGGAGCCACCCACGTCACCCTCCCGGCCTTCAGTCCCGAAGCCCTGGTGGCCGTCACGGCACAACACCGCGTCACCGACATCCTCATGGTCCCCACGATGGTGCAGATGTTGGTCGACAGCGATCCGGACCCGGCAGGGCTGGACTCTGTTCAGACCGTCGTCTACGGAGCCTCGCCGATGCCGAATACGTTGCTGGACAGGGCGACGGCGTTGTTTCGATCGGCAGGGTTCGTCCAGGGCTACGGCATGACCGAGTGTGCGCCCTTCGCAGCGGTGCTCTCCAAGAGCGACCACCGAGATCCCGTCCGGCGCCGGTCGAACGGCCGGTGCGTGCTGAACACCGAGATCCGGATCGTCGACCCCGAGGACCGGGACGTCCAGACCGGGACCGTGGGTGAGGTACTGGTTCGCGGTGGCAATGTCATGGTGGGGTACTACAACCAGCCTGACGTCACCGCCGAAACCCTGCGCGGCGGTTGGATGCACACGGGTGACGCCGGTTATCTCGACAGTGACGGCTACCTGTACCTCGTCGATCGCATCAAGGACATGATCATCACCGGCGGTGAGAACGTGTACTCCACCGAAGTGGAAAGCGCGCTCTGTCAGCACCCCGCGATCGCATTCTGCGCCGTGGTGGGGGTTCCTGATGAACAGTGGGGCGAAGCGGTACATGCGGCCGTGGTGCTGCGACCGGGCCACGAGGCGTCCGAAACCGAACTACGCGAGCACTGCCGGGCCTTGATCGCCGGGTACAAGGTGCCCCGGGCGGTGACCTTCTTCGACGACCTGCCGCTGTCGGGTGCCGGGAAGATCCTGAAACGCGAACTGGTCAAGACCATTTCGCTCATGTCATGAAACCGAGATCGAGGAACGGAGCGTGGTCGTGATAGACGAGCAGACGACGGTCGACAACGTGGAAGCCGAGAGGCTTCTCGGCGCTCTCTTCGGCGGGGTGGAGCAGGATCCGTTCCCGTATTACGACGCGCTGCGCGAGCTGGGTGACGGCATCCACCGGGTAGACGTGATGGGCGCCGTCCTCCTGACGCGGTACGACGACATCCGCAAGGTCGGTTCGGATCCGAGAACCTTCTCCAGCGAGCTGTTCGAGCTGACCGGTCCCGGCATCCATGACCCCGAGGATCCCGAGCACCGGCGGTTCATCGAGACCGCCAGTCGACTGTTCATGTTCGCCGATCCGCCCCGACACACGCAGGTCCGCTCGACATTTCGGCACGCCTTCACGCCCGACGCGGTCCGCCGCTGGCGCGGCATCGTGGAGGACATCGCCGACGAGGTCCTGGCGCGCTTCGAGCCGGGCCAGGAGATCGATCTGATGGGTGCACTGGCTTCCGAGGTCCCCGTGGCCGTGATAGCCCAGATCCTGGGAGTGCCCAGAGACACCTGGCAGCACTTCCGCGACTGGTCGTTCGCCTACGCCTCGACGTTCGATCCGATGGTGCAAGGCGAACGTCGCGATCAAGCGATCCGGACCAGTCTGATTCTGTTCGACTACCTCAGCGAGCTGATCGACGAGCGGCGGGCGGACCCCTGCGACGACCTGATCTCGCACATGCTCAGCACCGAGACATTCGACGGCGACACCCTCGAGAAGACGGACCTGATCGCTCAAGTCGCCCTACTGCTGGTCGCCGGCAACGAGACCACCACCAACCTGGTCGGCAACGGCGTCACGTTGCTGATGGCCCACCCCGACGCCAACAGCGATCTTCGCGCCGAACCGGCGCTACTGCCGGGTGCTGTCGAGGAGATGCTGAGATACGACCCACCCCTGCACCTCGCGGGACGCAAAGTGACCACCGAGGTCACTCTCGGTGACCACACCCTACCGCTGGGAACCGTTGTCCTGACCTGTATTCCGGCGGCAAACCGGGATCCCCGGGCCTTTCCGAACGCCTCGGAGTTCGACATCCACCGCACCGACAACAAGCACCTCGCGTTCTTCCACGGTATCCACTACTGCGTCGGGGCACCGTTGGCACGACTCGAGGGCACGGTCATCCTCGACAAGCTGCTACACGCCTTCCCCGATATCCGCGCGGGCAACGCGCGGCCGGTCAGGCGGACGTTGAACGTGGCGTCCCGAGGATGGGAATCGCGGCCGGTGATCCTGTGAACGAGACGGTCCACGTCGAGGTGCGCGCCGAAACGTGCATGGCGAGCGGCTACTGCATGCGTCAGGCGCCTCGCGTGTTCGGCGCCGACGAGGCGGGCTGGATCAAGCTGCTCGACGCCGACCCTCACGGGCAGACCCCCGAGGTACTGGCGGCGGCCACCGCATGCCCGGTGGCGGCGATCGATGTCTTCGACGCGGGTGGACATCAGCTCTGAAGAAAGATGACCTTCAATGTGCCGAAGACACGGTCGATGTCGACGTCGGTGGGAGACACCCGCCATTGCTGATGAGCGCCGATGATCGCACCCGTCAGCGCCGTCGCAAAATCCTCGGGGCTTACCCCGGGCGGGTATTGGACACCTTCGGTCCAATCGGCCAGCCACTTCCGCATCCCCCGATGCAGATCGGCATAAAAATCGTGTACCGGGGAACCGGGCTCCACCGCTTCGGCGAGCAAGGTGATGAGCAGCCTGGTCGTGGGTTGGCGCACGAAGTCCAGGAGTTCGTCGAACGCCGCGGACGGGCCTCCCGGCGGTGGCGCGACGTCTCGCCAGGTCGTCGAGAACTCGTCGATCACCGCTTCCAGCAGTCCGTCCTTGTTGCCGAAATGCCACGGGATGGAACCACGGCTGATGCCTGCCCGGTCCGCGACATCGGCGACGGTGGTCTTGCGGAACCCCTGTTCGGCAAAAAGCTCCGCGGCAGCAGCGATCAGAAGTCGCCGACTCTCGCTGCTCGTCTGCGCGCGTCGTGTAGCGCTCACGCTTGAAACCACCGCCTTCCTCGACCGCTCAATAGTGTGCCAGAAGGTCCTTTACATGTCATTTGACACATCGTATGGTGGCCAACACATTAGTGAACGGAAGTGACGGCGATGACAGGGTCGATACCAGTGGCAGCGACAGGCTTCGGCCGCGGCTACCGGCCGGGAGCCGTCATCCGGCCGATCGGCGGCTTCTTCGCCATGTGCCTGGACACCTTCGTCCTGATGTTCCGGCCACCGTGGGCGTGGCGCGAATTCCTGTTCCAGATGTGGTTTGCCGCACGAGTGTCGTTCCTCCCCACCGTCCTGATGGCCATCCCGCTCGTTGTGTTGTCCGCATACGTGCTGAACATCCTGCTCATCGAATTCGGGGCGGCCGACCTGTCGGGGACGGGTGTCGCCCTGGGCGCGGTGACCCAGGGCGGCCCGATCGTCACCGTGCTGGTGATCTCCGGCGCGGCAGCCACCGCGATGTGCGCCGACCTCGGCTCACGCGCCATTCGCGAGGAACTCGACGCACTGCGGGTACTCGGAATCAATCCCGTTCAGGCGCTGGTGGTTCCGCGGGTGGCGGCGTTGACCCTCGTCGCAACGCTGTTGGCGTCAGTGGTGACGATGGTCGGAATCATCGCTGCCTATTTCTTTTCGGTGTTCGTCCAGCACATCACCCCCGGTGCGTTTGTTGCCGGCCTACCGCTGTTGGTCGGCACACCGGAGGTGGTCATCTGTCTGTCGAAAGCTGCCGTCTTCGGCCTCGCCGGGAGCCTGATCGCCTGCTACAAAGGCATGTCGGTGGGCGGCGGCCCGGCAGGCGTGGGCAATGCCGTCAACGAGACCGTGGTGTACACGTTCCTGGCGCTGTTCGCCCTCAACGTCGTCATCACCGCTGTCGGGGTGAAGGCGACGCTATGACCCACCCGACGACGACCCACCCGACGACGACCCACCCGACGACGACCCACCCCGCGGCCGCAGCGCCGAGCCGGCTTCACCCCGGCCTGCGCCATGCAGCCGACAGAACGGCCGGCAGCTGGGACCGACTGGGCCGGCAGATCCAATTCTGCGCTGAGACCATCCGGGGTAGCGCACAGGCGATCACCCGTTACCCCAGCGAGTTGTTGCGACTGATCGCCGAGATGAGCCTCGGCGTCGGCGCCCTCGCGCTGATCGGCGGCGCTGTCTGTGTCATCGGATTTCTCACCGCGACCGCCGGATCGGTGATCGCCATCCAGCTGTACCCGCAACTTCAGCAGGTCGGCGTCGACGCTCTCGCCGGATTCACCAGCGCCATCCTCAACACCCGGTTCCTGGGCCCGTTGATCGCCGGCATCGGGCTGGCGTCGACCATCGGCGCCGGGTCAACTGCTCAGCTGGGCGCCATGCGGATCAGCGAAGAGATCGACGCCCTCGAGGCGATGAGCATCCGCGCCGTGGCCTACCTGTGCTCGACCCGGTTGATCGCCGGTGTGATCGTGGTGATCCCGCTCTACACCGTGGCGATTCTGATGGCATACATCGCCACCAGGGTGGGAACCACCACGCTCTATGGTCAGTCGTCCGGGGTGTACGACCACTACTTCTACACGTTCCTCAACCCGACAGACCTGCTGTGGTCGTTTCTGCAGGCGCTGGTCATCGGCGCCGTCGTCATGCTTGTGCACACCTACTACGGATTCACCGCCACCGGCGGTCCGGCCGGCGTCGGCGAAGCCGTCGGACGCGCCGTGCGCACCTCCTTGGTGACCTTGGTTGTCCTCACCCTGCTCATCTCGCTGGCCATCTACGGTCCCGGCGGTCACTTCAACTTCTCGGGATAGCAGCGTGGAACCACGATCTCGCTCCAAGCTCCGCCCTGGGTGGTGGGCGCTGGCATTCGTCGTGCTCGTCTTGGCCTTCGTCCTGGCGACCGTCGGTCAGTTCCGGGGCACATTCACCCCGTCGGCGCCGGTGATGCTCACCTCGGAACGCTCCGGACTGGTGATGGAGCCGGGGGCGAAGGTCAAGCTCAGGGGGGTGCCCGTCGGACGGGTCACAGATATTCGAACCGGGCGTGACTCCGTGCAACTGGGATTGTCCATCGACCCCGACCAACTCCAACACATTCCGGCCAACATCACTGCGCAGATCCGCGCCAGCACGATCTTCGGCGCCAAGTACGTCGATCTGATCTACCCGGCCGTACCGAGCGCTCAGCGCCTCGTCGCAGGCGCCGTCATCACCTCGCTGAACGTGGCCACCGAGGTCAACACTGTGTTCGAGAACCTGGTCAGCCTGTTGGATCAGATCGACCCGGACAAGCTCAACAGTGTCCTCGCCGCCTTCGCTCAAGGTCTCGGTGGCCGGGGAGAGGCGATTGGTAGCGCCATCACCGACGCGAACGAGGTTCTGCTGCAGCTGAACCCGCGCGCCGAGGCGATGCAGCGCGACTGGCGGTCGTTGAAGGGCTTCGCTGACACCTACGGCAACGCGGCAGAGGACATCCTCGAGACTCTGGACGCCTTCAGCACCACGAGCACCACCATCACCGGTCACGCCGGAGCACTGGATTCGTTGCTGCTCAGCGCCATCGGCTTTGCCGGCAGTGGCATCGACCTTCTGGGTCCGAGCAAGGACAACCTGGTGCGCGCAGTCAACGAACTCGAGCCGACCACGGAGCTCCTCCTGACCTACAACCCCTCGCTGACGTGTTCGATCGTGGGCACTCAGGTACTGATCGACAAGTACCGGTGGGATCAGATCGGCGGCGGCAACGGCTTCTCGGGCATCCTGTCGACCGCTCTCGATTGGGGCGTTGACCCCTACCGGTACCCGGACGACCTGCCGATCATCGGCGCCAAAGGCGGTCCCGGTGGCAAGCCAGGATGCGGTTCGCTGCCGGACGTCTCGAAGAACTTCCCGGTCCGCCAGGTCGTCACAAACACCGGATGGGGCACCGGCATGGACTGGACACCTAACCTCGGCATCGGGTTCCCCGGCTGGATGAATCTCTTCCCGGTCACCCGGGCGGTACCCGAGCCGCCCAGCATCCGCTACGGCGCCCCTGCCGGCCCGGCACCGGCCCCGGCCCCGGCCTATCCGGGCGGGCCGCCCTACGGCGCGCCGTGGTACGCAGCGGACGGCACTCCCTTGTATACGGGTCTCCCCCCCGGTGTCCCTTCCGACACACCACCTCCCGATCCCGCGCACCCACCCCCAGGGGCGGAGCCCGGACACATAGGCAGCGAGCAGCAACCGTGACGGGCAAACTCGGTGGCATCCTTTGGCGATTAGGGGTTTTCGTCGCGGTTTGCCTGTTCTTCACCGGCGCGATGTTCACGATCTTCGCGCAGCTGCGGGTGCAGCAGACCAACGTCTACAACGCCGTCTTCACAAATGTGTCCGGACTGGAGCAGGGGCAGTTCGTACGGATCGCCGGAGTCGAGGTCGGCAAGGTCCAGCACATTCGCCTACAGCGTGACACGTCAGTCAAGGTGCAGTTCTCAGCCGACAAGTCGGTGGTGTTGACCGAAGGCAGCAGGGCGGTCATCCGCTATTCCGATCTCGTCGGCGGCCGATACGTGGCCCTCGAAGATGGTGCGGGCGCGACGGCGCCACTGCCTCCGGGGCAGACGATCCCGGCGTCGAAAACCTCACCTGCCCTGGACCTCGACGCACTGATCGGTGGCTTTCGTCCACTGTTCCGCGCACTCGATCCCGATGAGGTCAACGCACTGTCCGGCCAACTGATCTCAGCCTTCGAGGGCCAGGGCGGCACCATCGCGGGCTTCTTCGAGCAGACAGCTGCGCTGACCAACATGATCGCCGACCGCGACGAGTTGATCGGCGAGGTGATCGCCAACCTCAACACGGTGCTCACCTCCCTCGCGGACGAGAACACGCAGTTCGCCAAGGCTGTTGATTCCCTGGCACAACTGGTCTCGACCCTGGACGGGCGCCGGGAAGACCTCGCCAACTCGGTCGCCTACTCCAACGCCGCCGCGGGCTCGATCGCAGACCTGTTGTCGCAGGCACGTCCGCCGCTGCAGAAGGTCGTGCACGAAATCGACCGGACCTCGGCGATCGTGCTGGCCGACCACGACTATGTCGACAACCTCATCGCCACACTGCCCGAGGCCTATCAAATCCTGAGCCGACAGGGGATCTACGGTGACTTCTTCAGTTTCTACGCCTGCCAGGTGCTGCTCAAGGTCAACGGCAAGGGAGGCCAGCCGGTGTACGTCAAGATGACAGGCCAGCCCAGCAGACGGTGTGCGCCGAAGTGAAGTCCTTCGCCGAGCACAACCCAGTCCTCATCGGTGCCATCGGAATCGGCCTGACCGCCGCGATCACCGCGGCCGCGCTGAACTACGACGAACTGCCCATGTTCGACCACAGCGCACAGTACGCAGCTTACTTCGCCGAGGCTGGGGGACTGATTCCCGGTGCCGCCGTGGAGGTGTCGGGGCTCAAGGTAGGCCAGGTGCAGAGTCTCGGCCTCGATGGGCAACAAGTTCTGGTCACGTTCAAGGTCGATGGCGACGTTCAACTCGGTGAGCGCACCGAGGCTGCGGTGAAGACCAAGACCATCCTCGGTGCCAAGATCCTCGAACTCACGCCCCGCGGAAGCGGCCGCCAACTCGATCCGATACCGCTCGACCGGACACACTCGGCGTACCAGCTGCCCGACGCGCTCGGTGAACTGACGATGACCATCAGCGGACTCAACACCGACCAGCTCTCAGCATCGCTGGCCACGCTCTCGGAAACCTTCAAAGACACCCCCCCGGCGCTGAAGATCGCCCTCGAGGGCGTCACCCGGTACTCGGACACCCTCAACGCCCGCGACGATCACCTGCGGCAACTGCTCGCAAGCGCCAACAAGGCAACAACAGTTCTGGCTGAACGCAGCGACCAGGTGGTCGGAATCATCGCCGAACTCAACGGACTGCTCGCGCAGTTGCTCACGCAGAGCTCGTCGTTGGATGAAGTCGCACAGAACATCTCGGCCCTCGCCGGTCAGGTCAAGGGATTCATCGCCGACAACCGTGACACCTTCAAGCCCGCGCTGGACAAGCTCAATGGCGTCCTCACCATCATCGACAACCGCAAGGAAGTGGTGCAGCGAACCGTCGAGATGCTCAACGCATACCTGATGTCGCTCGGCGAAAGTGTTTCTGCTGCCCCGTTCTTCAAGGCGTATATTTCCAATCTTCCTCCGGGGCAGCTGATGACGCCGTTCATCGACGCCGCATTCTCGGACCTCGGGTTGGATCCCAACACCCTGCTACCTTCACAGCTCAACGACCCTCAGGTCGGGCAACCGGGTACGCCGGCGCTACCCGTTCCCTATCCGCGCACCGGGCAGGGCGGCCCCCCCAATCAGACGCTGCCCGAGGCGATCACCGGCAACCCCGGAGATCCCCGGTATCCCTACCGTCCCCCGCTACCGGCGCCGGCACCGGGTGGACCGCCGCCGGGGCCACCTGCGGTCGCCGCGGCTGAATCCATCGAGGAGGGCACACCGTGAACAGGCCCGGTTTGAGGATTCTGCTGGCTGCGGCGCTGACAGTCACCCTGATCGCGGGGATCCTGACCGCTGTGCGGGTCAGCGACCACATCAACCGCATCAATGTGGTCGGCTACTTCGCCAACAGCAACGGTGTGTTCGTCGGTGACGACGTCCAGATCCTCGGGGTGCCTGTCGGCAGGATCGAAAGCATCGAGGCGGACGGCGCGCGCGTGAAGATCCGTTTCTGGTTCGACAGCTCTTTCACCGTTCCGGCCGATGCCAATGCCGCCATTCTGTCGCCGACGCTGGTCCCGGTTCGGGCCATCCAACTCACTCCCGCCTATGCCGGCGGTCCGTCGATGCCGGACAACACCGTGATCCCGCAGACGCGTACGGCTGTCCCGGTGGAGTTCGACGACCTACGAGAACAACTCCAGAAACTCACCACCGCTCTGGAGCCGACCGAACCTGGTGGGGTGAGCACGGCAGGTGCGCTAATCAACACCGCCGCCGACAACCTGCGCGGTCGAGGTGAGGCCGTCAGAGCGTCCATCACCTCGATGTCACAGGCGTTTTCAGCGCTGGGCGACCACAGCAACGACATCTTCGGCACTGTCCACAACCTGTCGACCCTGGTGAGCGCCCTGCAGGACAGTACGACAGCCATCCGACTGCTGAACCAGCAGTTGGCCACGGCGACCGACATGCTCGCCAACGACCCCACCGAAATCGGCGACGCCGTGCGCGATGTCAACTCCGTGGTCGGCGACGTCCAGACGTTCGTGGCCGCCAACCAGGAGACCCTCGGGACGACCTCGGAGAAGGTGGCCTCGATCAGCACTGCACTCCTGCAGAGCCTCGGCGACCTCGAAGAGACGTTGCACATGGCGCCGAACACGTTGCAGAACTTCGTCAATATCTACCATCCGGCCAAGGCGGCCCTGGTGGGCGCACTCGAGGTCAATGGTTTCGAGAACCCCGTCGCGTTCATCTGCGGTGCCGTCGAGGCCGCCTCCCGCCTCGGTGCCGAGCAGTCAGCGAAGTTGTGTGTCCAGTATCTGGCGCCGATCTTCAAGAACCGGCAATACAATTTTCCGCCACTGGGCATCAACCCGTTCCGCGGTGCAATGGCCAGACCCAACGAGCTGACCTACAGCGAGGACTGGCTGCGACCCGACTACGTTCCGCCGCAACCGCAACCGGCTGCCACACCACCTCCCCCGTCGACGCCGCCGGCCGGGACGCCACGGGCAGCAGACGCGCACAACCCTGACCCGGCGCAAGGATTGCCGGCGATGATGATCCCGCCCGGGGCCGGTTCGTGACCAGGCGGGTCGCCCTCGGCACCGCGGTCGCCGGGGCCGCGACCGCGATGGCGTTGACCTCCTGCGGCTGGCAGGGCGTCAACTCCTTGCCGTTGCCGGGTACCGAAGGCCGGGGTCCCGGGGCATACACGATCCAGGCGCAACTGCCCGATGTCGCCAACGTCGAGCGCAATTCGCGGGTGCGGGTCGGCGATGTCACCGTCGGAACGGTCACCGACATCCAACGGCAGAGTTGGCACGCACTGGTCACGATGACGGTCGAGGGCGATGTCCGATTGCCCGCCAACGCCACTGCCACCGTCGGCCAGACCAGCGTGTTCGGCACCCGTCACATCGAGCTGTCAGCGCCCAACGCGGTCGCTCCGCACGGAAGCCTGCGCGACGGCTCGATGATCCCACTGTCATCCTCGGGTTCCTACCCGACCATCGAGAGGACTCTCGCCGCACTCGCAATGCTGTTCAACGGCGGGGGGATCGGCCAGGTGCAGGAGATCACCCAGGCGTTGAGCACTGCGTTCAACGGGCGCGAGAACGACCTTCGCAGCCTGATCGAGCAGCTCGGCGTGTTCATCGGCCACCTCAACGACCAGATCGATGACATCATCGCCGCCACCAAGAGCATGAACGGACTCGCAGCCCAGATCGCCGACCAGAAACCCGTGCTCGACAGGGCGATCGAGGTCATCCCGGATGCGCTGGCAGTTCTGAAGGACCAGCGGCAGCACCTTGTCGACGCGTTCGACACCCTCGGCAAATTGAGTGCCCTGTCGGCGGACTCGGTGCGCAAGACCGAAGACGCCGTAGTCGTGGAACTGCAACAGCTTGGTCCCGTCGCCCAGTCGCTGGCCGACTCGGGCCAGGCGCTGACACGTTCGCTGAGCGTTCTGTCCACCTACCCCTGGTACAAGGAGGGTCTGCACAAGTGGATGCGCGGTGACTACGCGAACAGCGTGCTGATCTTCGACCTCACGCTGAGCCGACTGGACAATGCCCTGTTCACCGGCACCCGCTGGGAAGGCGACCTCACCGAGTTGGAGCTGCAATGGGGCCGCACCATCGGCCAGATCCCCAGCCCGTACACCGCGGGGAACCCGTTGGTGGCGCCCTATCGACTCGATCAGGGGCGTTGACATGCCGGCACTGCACGTCACCAGGCGAACCCTGATCCGTCTGGTGATCCTGTCCGCCATCACGGCCGTGTCCACTGTCGTGATGACAGTGGGCTACATGCGGATGCCGGAGCTGTTGTTCGGCGTCGGCAGATACCAGGTCGGTCTCGACCTTCCCAGCGCCGGCGGACTGTACCCGCAGGCCAATGTCACCTATCGCGGCACCAAAGTCGGCCAGGTGACGGCCATCCGGCTCAACGACCGCGGTGTCCGGGCGGAACTGTCGCTCAAGTCGAGCATCCCGATACCGTCAGATCTCACCGCCGAGGTCCACAGCCAGACCGCTCTCGGAGAGCAGTACGTGGATCTGTTGCCACGCAACAACACCTCGCCGCCGCTGGAAAACGGCAACGTCATCGCCGACGGCTCGGTACCTCCGGACATCAACTCGCTACTGGACGCGACCAACCGCGGCCTGCAGGCAGTTCCCGAAGACAACCTGCGAACAGTGATCGACGAGTCCTACGTCGCCTTCGGTGGACTCGGACCGGAGATCGCACGGATCGTCAAGGGATCGACCGCGCTGGCCTCCGACGCGCGCCGCCACCTCGACGACTTGACCAATCTGGTCGACAACTCGGCCGCCGTGCTCGACACCCAGACCGACACCGCGGGCGCGGTCCGCGAATGGGCCGCGAATCTGGCCACGATCACCAACCAGTTGCAAAGCAACGACGATGATTTCGCGGGCATTCTGGAGGAGGGTCCAGCGGCCTTCGACCAGAGTCGCGCGCTGCTGAACCGACTGCAGCCGACACTGCCGGTAGTTCTGGCGAACCTCGCGACCACTGCCCCTGTCCTGATCAAGTACCACGCCGGTCTCGAGCAGCTGCTGGTGTTGCTCCCGATGGCTGTGCAGGTGCTGCAAGGCACTGCGGTGGCCGAGGCCGACATCGGCAGTCCGCTCGCGGGGCTGAACATGAACCTCGCGTTGAATCTGAACCTGCCGCCGCCGTGCCTGACCGGCTATCTGCCACCCCAACAGGTGCGACCGCCCGCCGCGGTGGACACACCGGACCGGCCGGCAGGCAACATGTATTGCCGGGTGCCCCAGGACTCGCCGTTCAATGTGCGCGGTGTTCGGAACATCCCCTGCGCCGCCAAGCCGGGCAAACGCGCACCCACGGCGGCGATGTGCGACAGCGAGGAGGACTACGTTCCGCTCAACGACGGCTTCAACTGGAAGGGTGATCCGAACGCCACTCTGTCCGGCCAGGACATCCCGCAGCTACCCCCCACACCCACAGCACCGGTGTCGGTCGTCCCCTATGACCCCGCCACAGGTTCATACATCGGGCCCGACGGCAAGCGGTACACCCAGTCGGATTTGGCGCCCGCCGCCGAGCAGCACAAGACGTGGCAGTCGCTGCTCATTCCGCCGAGCCGATGAGAAGCCGATCCGCCGACGGCTCTACGGGTTCGGCAACAACGCATCTGCTGATTCGCCGAGCCCTGACGGTGACCCCGTCGCCGCGTCCCACAGCTCGGCCGCCAGCCAGGCGATCGCCACGGCGCCGGGATCGGGCGATCCGAGGACCCGGTCACCCACATACGCGGCGCGGCCTCGACGAGCGGTCATGTCCCGAGTGCGCTCCGCGGCAGCTATCGCCGACCTGAGCGCCGCTTCGTCGAGCACCTCCTGGTCCCGCGAGGCGGTGTCGTCCATGATGCCCGCGAGAGTGTCGACGAGTGTGCGATCACCGCGCTGCGCACCGCCGGCACGTTGCACAGCGGTGAGGGCATCGGAAAACCCGGCGAGCAACGCCGCGGGCAGGTCGGCGGCAGCAGCACCGTCGATACGTGCCGCCAGTGCGCCGAACACCAGACCCAGCAGCGGCCCGCTGGACCCTCCGACGTCATCGAGGTACGCCGACGCCAGATGTCCTGTGTCCGAGCCGAGGTCGCCGTCGGGCCCACTGCGGGCAACCGCCTTGGACACCCCCGCTGCGAGGTTGTCCCCGAAATCACCGTCACCCGCTACCTGGTCGAGCGCGTTGAACCGAGACCGGCGCTGTTCGACGCGCTCGGCCAGGCCCGCCAACCACGGCGACGGTGAGGTGCTCGTCTCCTGGTTCGCAGCCGGGGTGGACTGACCGGCGACGACAGAGAACGCACGCGGCGTCGGGAGAGCGGCAGTGTCGTGGTCGGCGAGCCAGTAGTCCAACCAGCTGGGGCCGGCCGCCACCAACGTGAGGCTGAGTCCCCGCATGTCCAGCGCGGTGCAGTAGGCACCGGCGACCATGCTCTGGATCTGGATCTCACGACCCGCCAGGGACTGACCGACCGCGTCGGCGACGTGCAGAAGCTCCAGGTGCCCGATACCGCCGAGTCCGTTAACCAGCACCACGACGCCGTCGGGCACCGCCATGTCTGCAACGAGCTCGTCGAGCATCCGGTCCACCAGCGTGGGTAGATCGGAGGCCGGAATCCGCTCGCGCGCAGGCTCGCCGTGGATGCCCACGCCGTATTCCAGCTCACCGTCCGGTACGTCGAACGCACGGTCGCCGGCGTCCGGGTTGCGGTGCGCCTCTGCAGCCACCGCGATGGTCCGGGATCCCGCGACCAGGGAACGCCCCAGAGCGGCGAGTTCCTCGAGACCCAGTCCCGCATCCGCGGCCGCGCCGAGAACCTTTTCGACCACCACCGTCGCCGCGGTGCCCCGCCTGCCCACGTCGCCGGCTTCCCGTGAACCCCAGTCCTCGTCGACGAGTACCTGCTCGACGGGGATGCCCTCAGACCGCAGTCGCTCTGCGGCGATCGAGAAGTTCAGCACATCACCCGTGTAGTTCTTCACGATCTGCAGAACACCTTCGGCGAGAGCGACCTTCGCGCAGGCCGCGTAGATCTGCCCGTTGAACGGCGACGTGAAGATCTCGCCGGGGCAGGCGGCGTCGAGGCCGCCCGTCCCGACGAAGCCGGCGTGCATCGGTTCGTGGCCCGCGCCGCCACCGCTGACCAGTGCGACACGCCGCTTCGGATCGGGCTCGGCGTTCCACACGTAGGCCGGATCGGCACAGAACCTTATGGACTCCCCGGCGATCATCGCCGCTCCCGCGAGTGCAGAACTCACCCGCGCCGATCTCTCGGCGATGAACAGCTTTGTCATTGTCGGCCTTCCACGAGATTCGGTTGCGTCACGCTCTTGGTCAGCCGCCGTTGCGCACACCTTCCTCGACCTTCTTGCCGAGATCGGGGTCGACGTTGCGCCAGTACTCGAACACCCGCGACAGCACCGGTTCCTTGACCCCGTCGGATACGTGTCCGATGATGTTGTGCGCCAACCGTTCCCGCGCTTCGTCGTCGAGGACCTCGCGAACCATGGTGCCGGCCTGGCCCCAGTCGTCGTCCTCGGCGCGTAGCGCGTAGGCAGTGCGGACCATGTCGCCGTCGGAAGTCCAGTGCACTTCCGAGGCCCGCTTGGCGTCGGCCTCCGGCCCGCCCATCGAGTTCGGCGTGTACACCGGATCAGGCGCATTGCGGATCCGCATCGCACCGTCCTTGCTGTAGGCGCGGACCTCGGTGTGCGGTTCGTTGACCGGGATCTGCTTGTAGTTCACCCCGAGCCGGGCGCGGTGGGCGTCGGCGTAGGAGAACCCGCGGGCCAGCAGCATCTTGTCCGGACTCAACCCGGTGCCCGGGACGATGTTGTTGGGTTCGAACGCGGCCTGCTCGATCTGGGCGTGGTAGTCGACGACGTTGCGGTTCAGCGTCATCTTGCCGACCTCGTGCAGCGGGTAGTCGCTGTGCGGCCACACCTTGGTCAGGTCGAAGGGGTTGAACCGGTAGGTCTTGGCGTCCTCGAACGGCATGATCTGCACGTGCAGGGTCCAACTCGGGAAGTTGCCCTCCTCGATCGAGTCGTACAGATCGCGCTGGTGGTAATCGGCGTCCTCGCCGGCCAGCCGATCCGCGTCTTCCTGGGTCAGGAAGTCGATGCCCTGGTCGGTCTTGAAGTGGTACTTGACCCAGAACATCTCCCCGGCGTCGTTGAGCCAGCTGTAGGTGTGGCTGGAGTAGCCGTTCATGTGGCGCCACGTCTTCGGGATGCCACGGTCACCCATCAGCCACGTGACCTGGTGCGCCGATTCCGGCGACAGCGTCCAGAAGTCCCACTGCATGTTGTGGTCGCGTAGGTTGTTCGCCGCCATCCGCTTCTGGCTGCGGATGAAGTTCTGGAACTTCATCGGGTCGCGGACGAAGAACACCGGCGTGTTGTTGCCGACCATGTCGAAGTTGCCGTCGCTGGTGTAGAACTTCAGCGAGAAGCCGCGAGGGTCACGCCAGGTGTCTGGACTGCCGCGCTCACCGGCAACGGTGGAGAACCGCGCGACCATCTCGGTCTTGACGCCGGGCTGCAGGAACGCGGCCTTCGTGTAGGCGCTGACGTCCTGGGTCACCTCGAACTGGCCGAACGCGCCACCGCCCTTGGCGTGGGGTTGACGCTCCGGAATACGTTCCCGGTTGAAGTTGGCCATCTGCTCGATCAGGTAGTGGTCCTGGAGCAGGATCGGGCCGTCCGGGCCGACTGTCAACGAATGCTCGACGCTGGGGATGGGCGCACCGGCATCGTTGGTCGTGTACTTGTCAGTCATATGCATTTTCTCCTCGGGGACGCGGCGGCGTCCGGGCTGAGCCGCCGTCCTCTGGCCGGTGTACCCGAAAGCCCCGCGATCCATCCGAGGAGTTCTGCTCAGGGTCGGGCGGGGCCAGGAGTGTCGTCCGAGCCGCCCGGCGACCGCGGCATCTGGGTCATCGGGCCGCCGGGACCGAACGGTCCTGCAGAGCCGGGGCCACGTTCGAACTGGCCGTTCGGTCCCATCGGGGACATCGGCATCGCCGGCCGGACCATCATGTGATGGCCCCGGTCGTGGCCGCGGGACCCTTCGCCGACCTCTTTGCCGACAAAAAAGCCGGTGCCGAAGATGACCGCGACGATGATCACCGATCCGGCCACGACGCCGACCCACGCGGCAGCCTTGTTGAGCCGATTGGATTCCTGTGCGTAGACCGGTTGCGGCGGCACCGGGGGTGGCGGCCCGTCCGTCTGCGACGGGGTCAGCACCGGACCGGTGGCGGGCTCGGGGTTCTCGGGGGGTGGCGTCGGATTGCTCATGCATCGATGGTGCGCCGCGATGCCCGGTACCAGTTAGGTGCCAGCTGTGAATCCGCTATGAGGCTGCAGGTGGCCCGGGGGCCCCGACTAGGGCTTGACCGGGTTCACCGCGAACTGGATGACCCGGTACGGGGTGCCGCCGCGTGGGGTGGTGTTCCACTGGCTGACAAAAACCCGCACCGCATCCAGCGTCGACCCCGGGGAGATGTAGCCGCCGTACGGCTGCGCCAGCCGGTTGACCTCCGGCGGCGGTAGAACCTCGGCCGGGTCGGGCCATTCCGCGGCGAACACCACCGTCGTCACGGGTGCGGCGCCCAGCCCCGTCGGAGCGTTGGCCACCCGCATCTCCATGTTCCCGGTGCTGGCGTTGAAGTACGAGAGCACGGTTCTGCCGTCGATCTGGCGCACGCTCATCTCGCCCACCGCATCCCGCCACAGCGGCGTCGGCTCGAACCCCCAGCCCAGGGCATCCGACCATCCCTGCCACGAGGCGCGGTCGGTGAAGGACTGCGGCGTGACCCGGTAGAGCACCACCGGACCGCTGCGGTCGAAGTTGTTGGCCACGATGTAGACCCAGCCGCGCTCGGAGTCGGGGGTGGGGATCGGGTCGTAATAGCCGCTGATCTGGGACTGGCGCCCGTCCGCGTGCTCGGCGTCGCGAATCGATCCCGGGATGGTGGCCCACTCTCCCTGCCCCGCAACAGCTTTCACCAGCTTCGAACTCTGCGGTCGGAGGTTCTCGGTGGTGGTGACCAGCAGGTAGTTCTCCCGGTTGATCTCGACGACTCCCGCAGGCAACTGCGAGGCCCCCGGCGGTGTCGGGTCGGCCAGCAACGGGCGTTCGATTCCGGTCACCCCGTCGTAGCGCACCCCACCCGGGTCGTCGAGGGAATCGTCTTTCACGTGCAGGGCGATCGGTGAGAACCAACCGCCGAAGCCCACGCCCTGGCCGCGGAAGCTGTCGCCGCACACCTGCAGGATCTGCTCCGGGAACTGCATGAATTCGCACAGGTCGGTCGCGCCGATGCCGTACTCCCCTGTCGGCGTGCCCGTACCCGCCGCCGGACCGATGCGGGTGACCTGTCCAGGTAGCAACGGAGGCAGCTCAATGGGCGTCGCGCTCGCCGCCGGAACTGTATTCCACGCGAGAAAAGCCGCCAAAAGCCCTGCTGGAATACCGTTCCGGCGCAATGGAGTTACAGCTGGGCCGCGAGCAACTCTGCGATTTGGATGGTGTTCAGCGCCGCGCCCTTGCGCAGGTTGTCACCCGAGACGAACAGCGCAAGCCCGCGGCCGTCCGCCACACCGGGATCCTGCCGGATCCGGCCGACCAGGGACTCGTCCGCTCCGGCGGCGGCCAGCGGCGTCGGCACGTCCACCAGCGTCACCCCCGGCGCTGCGGCCAGGATCTCGGTGGCCCGCTCCACCGACAACGGTTCGGAGAACTCGGCGTTGATCGACAGCGAGTGCCCAGTGAAGACCGGCACCCGCACACAGGTTCCGGAAACGGCCAGCTCCGGGATGCCGAGGATCTTGCGACTCTCGTTGCGCAATTTCTGATCCTCGTCCGTCTCGCCGGACCCGTCGTCGACCAGTGCACCGGCCAGCGGCACGACGTTGAACGCGATCGGCGCGACGTACTTGTTCGGCGCCGGGAAATCCACCGCGCCGCCGTCGTGCACGAGTTCCTCGGCGCCGTCGATGACCGCCCGCGCCTGGCCGGCAAGTTCTTCAACGCCGGCCAGGCCGCTGCCCGACACCGCCTGATAGCTGGACACGATCAGCCGTACCAGTCCGGCCTCGGAGTGCAGCGGCATCAGGACCGGCATCGCCGCCATGGTGGTGCAGTTCGGGTTGGCGATGATGCCCTTGGGGCGGTTGTGGGCATCGCGCGCAAAGTTGACCTCGGAGACCACCAGCGGGACATCGGGATCCTTGCGCCACGCCGAGGAGTTGTCGACCACCACCGCACCCGCGGCGGCGAACCGCGGCGCCTGCACCCGCGACATCGTCGCACCGGCGGAGAACAGCGCGATGTCCAAGCCCGAAGGATCAGCGGTCTCGGAGTCCTCGACCTCGATCTCCTGGCCGCGGAACTCCAGCTTCTTTCCCGCCGAACGCGCCGACGCGAAGAACCTCACCTCGGTGGCCGGGAAGTCGCGCTCGACCAACAGCTTCCGCATCACCTGACCGACCTGGCCGGTGGCTCCGACTACTCCGATGCTCACCATCTCAGCGCCCCGTCCCCGCGTACACGACCGCTTCCTCGTCACCGCCGAGACCGAATGCCTCGTGCAGCGCGGCGACGGCCCGGTCGAGTTCGGTGTCCTTGATCAGCACCGAGATCCGGATCTCGGAGGTGGAGATCAGGTCGATGTTGATGCCCGCCTCGGCGAGCGCCTCACAGAAGGTCGCCGTCACGCCGGGGTGCGACCGCATGCCCGCGCCGATCAGCGAGACCTTGCCGATGTGGTCGTCGTAGAGCACCCGGGTGAACCCGATCTCGTTCTGCAGCGAGACCAGCTTCTCGACGGCGCCGGGCCCGCTCTCCCGCGAGCACGTGAACGTGATGTCGGTCTTGCCGTCCTCGACCTTCGAGATGTTCTGCAGCACCATGTCGATGTTCACGTCGGTGTCGGCGACCGCGCGGAACACCTGGGCGGCGTAGCCCGGCACGTCGGGCAGCCCGACGACCGTCACTTTGGCTTCGCCGCGGTCGTGCGCGACTCCGGTCAGGATGGCGTCTTCCATGGGGATGTCCTCCATCGATCCTTTGACGAGCGTGCCGGGCCTGTCGGTATACGACGACCGCACGTGGATGGGCAGGTTGTATCGGCGGGCGTACTCCACGCAGCGCAGCATCAGCACCTTGGCGCCCGCGGCGGCCATCTCCAGCATCTCCTCGAAGGAGACGGTGTCCAGGCGCCGGGCATCGGGGACGATGCGCGGGTCGGCGGTGAAGATCCCGTCGACGTCGGTGTAGATCTCGCACACGTCGGCGTTCAGCGCCGCCGCCACGGCCACCGCGGTGGTGTCCGACCCGCCGCGACCCAGCGTGGTGACGTCCTTGGTGTCCTGGCTCACGCCCTGGAACCCGGCGACCAGCACGATCTGGCCGTCGTCGAGTGCCTGCCGCAGCCGGCCCGGGGTGACGTCGATGATCTTGGCGTTGCCGTGGGTCCCGGTGGTGATCACTCCGGCCTGCGAGCCGGTGAACGAGCGGGCCTGCGCACCGAGCGACTCGATCGCCATCGCCACAAGCGCGTTGGAGATCCGCTCACCGGCTGTCAGCAGCATGTCGAGCTCGCGGGCCGGCGGCGCCGGGCACACCTGTTTGGCGAGGTCGAGGAGTTCGTCGGTGCTGTCGCCCATCGCCGAGACGACCACGACGACGTCGTTGCCCGCCTTCTTGGTCTCGACGATGCGCTCGGCCACACGGCGGATGCGCTCGGCGTCGGACACCGAGGATCCGCCGTACTTCTGTACGACGAGCGCCACTACTCAAACCTTTCAACAAGCGTTGCGAAAACCGTTTCGACCCACTTCGGGGAACCAGGGGATCCCGTAAAGGATAAAGGTTGCGCGCATCCGGTTTATCCCGCCGGTAGCGTCGCGAGCGTGCCCGACGCCCCTTCGGACCGGTCTGCCGACACCTCGGTCCCGGTCCATCCGCCCATCGCGGCGCGGTGGAGTCCGCGCGCGTTCGACCCTGACGACGAGCTGTCCGACGGCGATCTGAGAGCGCTGCTGGAGGCGGCCCGCTGGGCTCCCACCTGGGGCGGACGTCAGCCCGTGCGGTTCGTCGTCGGACGTCGCGGCGACGAGGTGTTCACCACCGTCGCGGGGTTCCTCAGGCGCGGGAACAGCTACGCCAAGGTCGCCGCAGCGTTGATCCTGCTGTGCGCAGACGAAGGCGAGGATTCCAAGACCGCCCGGTACTCCGCGGTCGACGCCGGGGCCGCGATGGCCAACCTGTCGATCGAGGCGGTTGCGCGGGGATTGATCGTGCATCCCATGGCCGGCTTCTACCCGGAGCAGGCGATCGACGCGTTCGGGCTGCCCGACGGGCTCACGCCACTGGTGGTTATCGCGGTCGGCAGGCTGGGCGACTACTCCGAGGTGGACCCGGAGATCGCCGAACGCGACCGGCGGCCGCGCGAACGTCTCCCGCTGAACGAGGTCGTCCTCAACTGGTAAGTGGTAACTTACCGTTAGTGGACACTTACCAAGCCCCGGGGGATCCGTGGCACGCGCTTGCCGACGGCACCCGGCGCGCCATCGTCGAGCGGCTCGCACAGGCCCCCTGCGCGGTCGGTGAGCTGGCCCGCGATCTGCCCGTCAGCCGGCCCGCGGTGTCCCAGCACCTCAAGGTGCTCAAATGTGCGGGCCTGGTCACCGACCGCGCGACCGGGACACGGCGCGTCTACCAACTGGACCCCGGCGGCATCGCGGCGCTGCGCGCCGACCTCGACCGCTACTGGGCACAGGCGCTCGCCGGCTTCAAGCAGGCAGTCGAGGACTCAGCAGACCACCCCGAGGAGGCCTTGTGACCGAGAGCATTCGGCACCAGATCGTCGTCGACGCGCCCGTCGAGCGGGCGTTCACGGTGTTCACCGCGCGGTTCGGGGACTTCAAGCCACGCGAACACAACCTGCTCGCCGTCCCCATCGTCGAGACGGTTTTCGAGCCGGAGGTGGGCGGGCGCATCTACGACGTCGGCAGCGACGGCAGCCGCTGCGAATGGTCTCGGATCCTGGTCTTCGAGCCGCCGTCGCGGGTGGTGTTCAGCTGGGACATCGGTCCGTCCTGGCAGGTCGAACCCGATCCGGCCAGGACGAGCGAAGTGGAAGTGCGGTTCATCGCCGAGTCCGCGACCCGCACCCGCGTCGAACTCGAGCACCGCCACCTCGACCGACACGGGCCGGGCTGGCAGTCGGTGGCCGACGGGGTGGCCGGCGACGGCGGATGGCCGCTGTACCTGCGGCGGTACGAAGAGCTGCTGGCCGGCCGATGAGCGCCGCGCTGATGGACATGGCCCGTGCCGAGCGCCGCGAGCTCGCCGAGTTCCTGCAGACCCTGAGTCCGCAACAGTGGGAAGCGGCCAGCCTGTGCGCCGGCTGGAGTGTCCGGCACGTGGTCGCGCACATGATCAGCTACGAAGACCTCGGTGCGAGGGGTCTACTGATGCGGTTCGCGAAGGGCCGGATCCTTCACGCCAACCAGGTCGGTGTCGACGAATACGCCGCACTCACGCCGCAGCAGCTCGTCGCCTTCCTGGAAGACCACCTGCACCCGCGCGGCTTGACGGCCGGCTTCGGCGGGATGATCGCGCTGGTCGACGCGACCATCCACCACCAGGACATCCGCCGCCCCCTGGCCTTGCCGCGCTGGATCCCGCCCGATCGGCTGCGCCGGGTGCTCGGGTTCATGCCGGCCAACCCGAGACTGGGGGTGCCGTGGCGGATCAGAGGACTGCGGTTGTGCGCCGACGACGTGGACTGGGCACACGGCCGAGGACCCGAGGTCGTGGGGACGGGTGAGGCTCTGCTGATGGCGATGGCGGGACGGCCCGCCGTGCTGGGCGAGCTGACCGGCGCCGGGCACGCCATCCTCGCCACCCGGCTCTGACTACTGCGCGGCCAGGAACCTGAACGGTTCGGCCGGTTCGAACTGCCCGCTGGCGTCACCGGCGTAGATGGTCTTCTCCCCCTCGCCCAGGCTCAACCGCAGCGTCGGCGCTCCCTCGGAGAAGTCGAGGTTCTTCAGCTCCACCCAGAAAGTGTTGGGTGAGAGCGCGGACTCGAAGAAGTAGCGCAGCGACGCGTGGTCGACGACCGTGCGCCACCGGGTCGAGGAGATGTTGGGCTGGTCGGGCGTCGTGATCCCGAACGGCACCGACACGTTGCGCATCACACTGAACACCGCGGCCGCCGCCAGCAGCGGGTCGGCCGTCTTGGGCACGGCGTTGACGTAGAACGACGCCCGCACGAACCGGTCGGCGGCCCGGTTGGTGCCGGGCAGCATCACGGTGCCGCCGATCTCGTCCCAGTACTCGGTGATCGCGAGTTGCTTGTCGAAGATCGGTGAATTCGTCATCACCTGGTACTGGCGGCCGTGGTGGATCACCTGCTCGCCGTCGATGTACTCGATGATGGCGCTGTCGCCACCGGCATCCGACAGCGCCAGGTGCACGGTGGCCAGGCGCTCCTGGCCGGGCACCTCCGCGGTCACCACCCGCAGCGGTGTGGCGTTGAGCGCCGTGACGGCCTCGCCCACCGTGGCGAAGTTGTCGAGCAGGTACTGCGCCCACAGGGCCAGCGACACCGCGGGCCGGTCGCCGGTGTTGGTAGGGTACTGCGATTCCGCCAGCCACAGCAGGTTGGTGACCAGACCCGCCTCGTTGACGCCGTCGGTCGTGGAGATGTCGTAGCCGCTGGCCACCACGCTGCCGTACTTCGACGTCCACTCCGCCGAGTCCGGGCCGGCCTCGCCGGTCCGCTGCACGCCCCGTGGGAACGCCCACAGGTTCGTGCCGATCTCGACGCTCCAGTCCATGGAGCGGCCGGTGACGACCCGATCGCCTGTCCCGAGGTAGACCACGCGTGTACACACGCGTTGCACCGTATCCGCCCCGGTGGTTACCGCCCCGAAACGACGCGCGACCGCGCCCGTAACACCGACGACTGACTGTCTGTGCAGAGACCGGACAGGCGGGGCCGCCCGCGCTGCGCGCTGTTTCACTCCGTGATACTTTGATTCCCGATAAGAGACAGAGGTGATTCCCGTGAACCCCGCGACGCCCGATCTGGCCACCATGGCCGAGAAGTCCGGAACGAAGTTCATCCTGGCGCTGTTCGTGGACCTGCGCGGGAAACCCTGCGCCAAGCTGGTCCCGGTCGAGGCCGTCGAGATGCTGTCCACCGAGGGCGTCGGCTTCGCCGGTTATGCGGTCGGCGCGATGGGCCAGGAGCCCAAGGACCCCGACCTGATGGCCATCCCCGACCCGGCGTCGTTCACGCCGATCCCGTTCATCAAGGACGGCCTCGCGATCGTGCACTGTGACCCGCATGTCAACGGCCAACCGTGGCCGTACGCGCCGCGGGTCATCCTGCGCTCGCTGGTCGAACAGTGCGCCGACGCCGGGTTCGAACCGTGGGTCGGCGCGGAGGTCGAGTACTTCCTGCTGCGTCGCGGCGACGACGGCGCCGTGTCGGTCGCCGACTCGGCCGACACCGCCGCCCAACCGTGTTACGACGCGCGCGGGGTGACCCGGATGTACGACCACCTCACCGCGGTGTCGACCGCGATGAACCAGCTCGGCTGGTCCAACTACGCCAACGACCACGAGGACGGCAACGGCCAGTTCGAGCAGAACTTCAAGTTCGCCGAGGCGCTGACCACCGCCGACCGCGTGGTCACGTTGCGCTATCTGTTGTCGATGATCGCCGCCGAGCGTGGGATGGTCGCCACCTTCATGCCGAAGCCGTTCACCGACAAGACCGGCAGCGGGCTGCACCTGCACCTGTCGCTGACCAGCGGGGGTTCCCCGGTCTTCCCGGTCGGGTCGGGCGAGCCGGACGACCGTGGCCTCGGGCTGTCCGACACCGCCTACGGGTTCATCGGCGGCATCCTCGAACACGCCTGCGCGCTGCAGGCGGTCATCGCCCCGACCGTCAACTCCTACAAGCGGACCGGCGCCACCTCCACCGCGTCCGGGGCGTCGTGGGCGCCGCGGCTGCCCACCTACGGGGGCAACGACCGGACGCACTACATCCGGGTCCCCGACGGCGACCGGGTCGAACTGCGCGGCGGCGATGGTGCCGCCAACCCGTACCTGGCCATCGCGGCCGCCCTCGGCGCCGGGATGGACGGCATCAAGCGCAGCACCGATCCGGGTGCGGTCGGCGGCGGTGTCAGCACCAGGGCGCTGCCGCCCACGCTGCTGCACGCCGTGGAGGACTTCGAAGGCGACGCGGTGGTGACCGGGGTGCTCGACGCCGCCGGGGAGGGTGTCTCCGGCTACTTCGCCACCGTCAAGCGCGAAGAGTTCTTCGCCTACCACAGCGCCGTCAGCCCATGGGAGATCGACAACTACCTGACGGCATTCTGAGCCGGGAACGAAGGGAACGACACGAATGTGCGGGATCGTGGGTTTGCACCTGCGCACCCCTGAGCTCTACCCCCAGCTCGGGGAGCTGCTCACCGGGATGCTGTGCGAGATGGGGGACCGCGGCAGCGACTCCGCCGGGGTCGCCGTCTACGGAGATCCGACCTGGTCGCCACCCGGCGAGGGATGCGTCTCGATGGTCGACACCGGCACCGGTGACACCGAGGACATCGCCCGGGTGCGGTCCTCGGTCGGCGCCGCTCTCGGCAGCGACGTCGACGGTGTCGCGGTGCAGAGCAGCTACCTGCTGTCCGCCGACACCGACTCCGGGGCGCTGCTCGCCGCGGTCCGGTCGGCCTACCCGCGGGCGCTGATCGCCGGGTTCGGTTCGGACATGGCCGTTCTCAAGGGCGTGGGACATCCGCGGACGCTCACCGAGGGGTGGGGACTGGAGAAGGCGCAGGGCTGGCAAGGGGTCGGCCACACCCGGATGGCCACCGAGTCGGCCGTGACCCCGTCGGGCTGCCACCCCTACGCGGTCGGACCCGGGCAATGCCTGGTGCACAACGGCTCCTTCGCCAACCACGCCACGATCCGTCGCGAACTCCGCTCGACAGGAGTGCATTTCGACAGCGAGAACGACACCGAGGTGGGCGCCCGGTTCATCGCCGAACAACTCGCCGCGGGCCGTGACATCGAGACGGCGCTGAAAACCCTGTGCGCCACCTTTGACGGCTTCTACACGTTGCTGGTCTCCAACCGCGACTCGTTCGCCGTGGTGCGCGATGCCATCGCCTGCAAACCGGCGGTCATCGCCGAAACCGACGACTGGGTGGCGATGGGCAGCGAATACCGCGCCCTGGCAGCACTTCCCGGCGTCGGCAGAGCCCGGATCTGGGAACCCGAACCAGAGGTCGTCTACGCATGGAGCAGGTGATCGGCATCACGGCCTTCGACCTGGGCGTCACCGGACTGCGCGACGTCAACGCGGCACTGCATGCACCCGACCTGGCCGGGGAGTTCGTCATCGGGAACCCGGCAGGGGCACACAACGTCGCCGTCGGCCTGGACGCGCCGATCAAGGTGACGATCGACGGACACGTCGGCTACTACGCGGCCGGGATGAACAAGCGTGCCGAGGTGATCGTCAACGGCAACGCCGGCACCGGAGTCGCCGAGAACATGATGAGCGGCTCGGTGTGGGTGAAAGGCAACGCCTCGCAGTCGGCAGGCGCGACCGCACACGGCGGGTTGCTCGTCATCGAGGGCAGTGCCGCTGCGCGGTGCGGGATCTCGATGAAGGGCGTCGACATCGTCGTCGGCGGCGATGTCGGCCACATGAGCGCATTCATGGCACAGGCCGGACGCCTGGTGATCCGAGGTGACGCGGGCGAGGCACTGGGTGACTCGATCTACGAGGCACGGCTCTACGTCCGCGGTGACGTCGCCTCCCTCGGCGCCGACTGCGTGCCCAAGCCGATGCGCCCCGAGCACCACCGCGAGCTCGAACAACTCTTGAAGGCAGCAGGTTTCGACGACGACGACACAGCCGCCTACACCCGCTACGGGTCGGCGCGGTCGTTGTATCACTTCCACGTCGACAACGCCGCCGCGTACTAGGACGGATCCGATGACCTACACCAGCGACGACCGCGCCCGCCTCGGCCTGCGCGAGTCCGCGACGTTTGACCGGGCCACGATCGCGGCGATCCAGCGGGCGGCCGAGACCGGCATCTACGACATCCGCGGCTGGGGCGCCAAGAGGCCCCTTCCTCATTTCGACGACCTGTTGTTCCTCGGCGCCTCCATGTCCCGTTACCCGCTCGAGGGCTACCGCGAACGGTGCGCCACCGACGTCGTTCTCGGCGACCGCTTCGCCAAAAGTCCGCTGCACCTGGATATCCCGGTCACCATCGCCGGGATGAGCTTCGGCGCGCTGTCCGGGCCCGCCAAGGAGGCGCTCGGCCGCGGAGCCAGCGAGGTCGGCACCTCTACCACGACGGGCGACGGCGGGATGACCCCCGAGGAACGAGGCCAGAGCAAGCACCTCGTCTACCAGTACCTGCCGTCGCGCTACGGGATGAACCCCGACGACCTGCGCAAGGCCGACGCCATCGAGATCGTCCTCGGCCAGGGCGCCAAGCCCGGAGGTGGCGGGATGTTGCTGGGCCAGAAGATCTCCGAACGGGTTGCGGGCATGCGCACTCTGCCGCAGGGCATCGATCAGCGGTCGGCGTGCCGACACCCGGACTGGACCGGACCCGACGACCTGACCATCAAGATCAACGAACTGCGGGAGATCACCGACTGGTGCAAGCCGGTCTACGTCAAGGTCGGCGCCACCCGCACGTACTACGACGTCAAGCTCGCGGTGCACGCCGGCGCAGACGTGGTGGTGGTCGACGGGATGCAGGGCGGCACGGCGGCGACCCAGGACGTCTTCATCGAGCACGTCGGAATCCCGACGCTCGCGGCGATCCCGCAGGCCGTGCAGGCGCTGCAGGAACTGGGTGTTCACAGAAGAGTCCAACTCATCGTCTCCGGTGGCATCCGCAACGGCGCCGACGTCGCCAAGGCGCTCGCCCTGGGCGCCGATGCCGTCGCCATCGGCACCGCGGCGCTGATCGCCCTCGGTGACAACCACCCCCGCTACGCCGCCGAGTACCAGAAGATCGGCAGCGCAGCGGGCTTCTACGACGACTACCAGGACGGCAACGACCCCGCGGGGATCAGCACGCAGGATCCCGAACTCTCGGCCCGGTTCGACCCGGTCGCCGGGGGCCACCGGCTGGCGAACTACCTGCGGGTGCTGACGATGGAGGCCCAGACCATCGCCAGGGCGTGCGGCAAGTCGCACGTGTGCCACCTCGAGCCCGACGACCTCGTCGCGGTCAGCATCGAGGCTGCGGCGATGGCCCGGGTTCCGCTTGCCGGCACCGACTGGATACCGGGCACATGAACAGCACCGCGGACGTGGTCATCGTCGGCGGCGGCATCGAAGGCGCCGCCGCGGCGTGGGCTCTCGGCGCCCGCGGCGTCACCGATGTTGTTGTCGCCGAACGCAACACGGTCGGGGCCGGGATGACCGGCAAGTCCAGCGGCATCGTGCGGTGTCACTACGGCGTCAGCTCGCTGGCCGCGATGGCCGCCGACGGGCTCGAGGTGTTCGAGCGGCCCGCGGACTTCCTGGGAGAGCACGCCACCGACATCGGGTTCCGCCAGACCGGCTACGTCGTCGGGGTCGGTGAGCCCAACGTCGACTCGCTGCGCAAGAGCCTGGCGGCGCAGCGCTCCGTCGGGGTTCAGACCGAGGAGATCGACCACGCCGAGGTGGCGCGGCTGTGGCCGTTCGCGGACCTGACCCCGTTCGCCGCGTTCGGCTGGGAGCCGCGCGGCGGTTACGGCGACGGCTACCAGACCGCGCAGGCGTTCGCGGCGTCGGCGCGCGCTGCCGGGGTCCGGATCCACCAGGGCTGCGCGGTCACCGGCCTGCTCGTCGACGGTGACCGGGTCACCGGCGTGCAGTTGGCCGACGGTTCGTCGATCTGCGCGGGCACCGTCGTCGTCGCCACCGGGGTCTGGACGCGGCCGCTGCTCGAGCGGTACGACATCGACGTTCCGATTCGGGTGATCCGCGAGCAGATCGTGATGATCGACCCCGGCGTGACGACGGGTCCGGTACCGGTCTTCTCCGACCTGGTGTCACTGCAGTACGTCCGCGCCGAGGTCGGCGGCGACATCCTGTTCGGCAACAGCGACCTGCCCGGATACGACGCGATCGTGCCGGCCGATCCCGACGGCTACCTCAACCGCGCCACCGACGAGTTCGTCGACGTCACCGTCGACAAGGTCGGCACCCGGTTTCCCGGCTTCGCCGACGCGGCCATCTCCAGCAGCTACGCCGGGTGCTACGACGTCACACCGGACTGGAACCCGATCATCTCCAAGGCCCCGCTGGACGGGTTGGTGATCGCCGCCGGGTTCAGCGGCCACGGCTTCAAGATCGCGCCGGCCGTCGGCAGGCTCGTCGCCGACATCGTGGTCGACGGTCACAGCAGCGATCCGCGCATCCCGGATTCGGACTTCCGGTTCGGGCGTTTCGCCGAAGGTGAGCCGCTCAAGACCCCCTTCCCCTACGTCGGGGCGGGACAGATGCGCTAGACAGGACACTTGTGGCCCCGCCTGACTCTCACGCCGACGATCACGTGCCGCTGCTCCGCAACAAATCCGGCACCGCCCGCGACCGGGATCCGGCCGAACCGGTCGAAGAACTCGAGATCGAGGCCGCGATCGGGCACAACGTGCGCCAACTGCGCCTGCAGCAGGGGCTCACGGTCGCCGAGACTGCCGCTCGCATCGGCATCTCCAAGGCGATGATGAGCAAGATCGAGAACGCCCAGACCTCCTGCAGTCTGTCCACACTGGCGCTGCTGGCCAAAGGCTTCGACGTGCCCGTGACCAGCCTGTTCCGCGGTGCCGACATGGAGCGGCCCGCCGCGTTCGTCAAGGCCGGCACCGGGGCTGCGATCGTGCGCAACGGCACCAAGGAGGGCCACGAGTACCAGCTGCTGGGCTCGCTGCGCGGCGAGCACAAACGCCTGGAGTGCCTGCACGTCACGCTGTCGGAGAAGAGCCGGACCTACCCGCTGTTCCAGCACCCCGGCACCGAGTTCATCTACATGCTCGAGGGCGTCATGGACTACAGCCACAGCCGTTCGGTGTACCGGCTGCACCCGGGTGACTCGTTGCAGATCGACGGTGAGGGCGCCCACGGGCCGATCGACCTGGTGTCGCTGCCGATCCGGTTCCTGTCGGTCATCGCGTTCCCCGACTCCCAGGTCTGACGGGTTTTGGCATCCACGCTCACCGGAGTAGAGTGGCTCGCGTGCAGCGGGTGCTCCTTCTCGGACGCCGCGACGGGGTCTGATCCAGACTGGCTTCCCGTCGCGGGTGTTTGGCGACGCGCCGGTCTGAAATCCCTCGACACCCTCCGGAGCACAGATCATGACCACCTTCTCGTCCGCCAGCTTCAACTCCGCCGACGCCTATTCCTCGGTTCGCACCATCAGCACCCCCGAGGGTGCGCCCCACCCCGGCCAGCCCGCCTGGAACACCCAGCGCGGATCGTCGATGCCGGTCAGCCGCTACCGCAGCTTCGACGAGGAAGTGGAGGCCATCCGGCTGCCGGACCGCACCTGGCCCGACAAGGTGATCAGCACCGCACCGATGTGGTGTGCGGTGGACCTGCGCGACGGCAACCAGGCGCTGATCGACCCGATGAGCCCGGCCCGCAAGCGGCGGATGTTCGACCTGCTGGTGCGGATGGGATACAAGGAGATCGAGGTCGGCTTCCCATCGGCCAGCCAGACCGACTTCGACTTCGTCCGCGAGATCATCACCGAGGGCGCGATCCCCGACGACGTCACCATCCAGGTGCTGACCCAGTGCCGCCCGGAGCTGATCGAGCGCACCTTCCAGGCGTGTGAGGGTGCACCGCGGGCCATCGTGCACTTCTACAACTCGACGTCGATCCTGCAGCGCCGCGTGGTGTTCCGCGCCGACCGTGACGCCGTCAAGAAGATCGCCACCGACGGCGCCCGGCTGTGCGTCGAGGAAGCCTCGAAGTACCCGGACACCAAGTGGCGCTTCGAGTACTCCCCGGAGTCCTACACCGGTACCGAGCTGGAGTACGCCGTCGAGGTCTGCAATGCCGTCGCTGACATCGTCAAGCCGACCCCGGACGTACCGCTGATCGTCAACCTGCCCGCCACCGTGGAGATGGCCACCCCCAACGTCTACGCCGACTCGATCGAGTGGATGAGCCGCAACCTGGCGCGACGCGACTCCATAATCTTGAGCCTGCACCCGCACAACGACCGCGGAACCGCGGTCGCCGCAGCAGAACTGGGCTATGCAGCCGGCGCCGACCGGATCGAGGGCTGCCTGTTCGGCAACGGCGAGCGCACCGGCAATGTCTGCCTGGTGACGCTGGGCCTGAACCTGTTCTCCCGCGGCGTCGACCCGCAGATCGACTTCTCCAATATCGACGAGATCCGTCGCACCGTCGAGTACTGCAACCAGCTGCCGGTGGCCGAGCGCCATCCCTACGGCGGCGACCTGGTCTACACCGCGTTCTCCGGAAGCCACCAGGACGCCATCAACAAGGGCCTGGACGCGATGAAGGTCTCGGCCGACGAGCAGGACTCCGATGTCGACGACATCTTGTGGCAGGTCCCCTACCTGCCCATCGACCCCAAGGACGTCGGCCGCACCTACGAGGCCGTCATCCGGGTGAACTCGCAGTCCGGCAAGGGCGGCGTCGCCTACATCATGAAGGCCGACCACGGCCTGGCCCTGCCGCGGCGGTTGCAGATCGAGTTCTCTCAGGCCATTCAGCAGATCACGGACGGCGAGGGCGGCGAGGTGTCGCCCAAGGAGATGTGGGACGCGTTCTACGACGAGTACCTGGCGCCGATCACTCCGCTGGAGCGGATGCGCCAGAAGGTCGACGCCGCGGAGGTCGACGGGGGCACCGACACCATCACCGCGATCGTCAAGATCGACGGCACCGAGCGCGAGATCGTGGGTGCCGGCAACGGTCCGCTGGCAGCGTTCTGTGATGCGTTGGGGGCGGTCGGCTACGACGTCAACGTGCTGGACTACTCCGAGCACGCGATGTCGGCGGGCGAGGAGGCGAAGGCCGCGGCCTACGTCGAGGCCTCGATCGACGGAAAAACCGTGTGGGGCGTCGGCATCGCAACCTCCATCACCACCGCGTCACTGCGGGCTGTCGTCTCGGCCGTGAACCGCGCCGCGCGTGGTTAACTGACGTTCGCGCAAGAAATGCGCGAACCTCGGTTAAGGAGCAGCCGTCGTGTGGGATTCATTTTGGGATTATCTGTGGTCCGCGGTCGTCATCTTCGCGTTCATCGCGTACCTGATGATCCTGTTCAACATCTTGGCCGACCTGTTCTGGCGTGATCACAAGACCTCGGGGCTGGTGAAGGCGATCTGGGTGATCTTCCTGATCGCGATCCCTTATCTGACGGCGCTGGTGTATCTGATCGCGCGCGGCAAGGGCATGTCCGAACGCGCCCGCGAGCAGGCTCTGCAGGCCAAGGCGCAGACCGACGACTACATCAAGCAGGCGGCCGGACGTTCCCCCGCGCAGGAGATCGCCGACGCCAAGGTGCTGCTGGAGGCGGGGACGATCACCCCGGCGGAGTTCGACGCGTTGAAGGCCAGAGCGCTGGCCTGACCGGCGCTCAGAACAGCGCGAGCTGGTCCTCGGCGGCGGAGGTGTCGACGAACTCGTCGATGGCGGTGCCGCCGATCACCGACTCCAGGGACGCCATGAAGTCGGCGCCGGAGACCACCGGCACCCCGAGCTCGCTGGCCTGGTAGCCCTTGCCCTGTTCGGTGGAGATGTGGTCACAGACCACCAGCGACGTGTGCGGGTCCACCGCGTCGGTGTAGGCAAGCCCGGCGTGCAGGATGCGCTCGATGAGTTCCTCGTGGGTGTGGCTCACCTCGGCCGCCAGCGCCACCCTCATCCCCTGCACCAGAGGACGCCCGGCCACGAACCGTCCGGGGTTGGCGTACGGGCACGGCATCCGAGCCGCCAGCACCTTCAGCGGGCGCAACTGGTCGTGCGTGACCCGGCCGTTCGGCCAGGTCCGGCAGGTCACCGAGCGCACCGGCAGCCATGCGTTGCGTTCCCGGGCCCGGGCCAGCACGGGCTTGAGGATCTGGGCGAGCACCATCGCGTCGTCGAGCGCGTCGTGGGGCTTCATCTGGGTGATGCCCCAGTGACCGGCGAGCGTCTCCAGCCTCAGGTTCTCGGTGCCCAGGTCGAGGCGACGGGCCAGCTCGACGGTGCACATCACGGTCTCGACCGGCAGGGTGGCTTCGACCAGCTCGGCCTCGGCGGCGAGGAACCCGTAGTCGAAGCCGACGTTGTGGGCCACCAGAGTGCGCCCCCGCAGCAGCTCGAGGAGATCGTCGACGATGTCACCGAACGTGGGCTGGCCGTCGAGCATCTCCGCGGTCAGCCCGTGGACGTGTGTGGGACCGGGGTCGACCCCGGGGTCCAGCAGGCTGTAAAGGCTCTTCTCGACGTTGCCGTCATCGCTGAGCGCCAGCGCCGCGACGCTCACGATCCGCGACTGCCCGGGATGGAACCCCGACGTCTCGACGTCGACGACGGCCCATCCGGCACCGGGCGCCTCAGCTGGCCTGCCCCAGACACTTCCGCCGGATGAGCTCACCTCACGAGAATGGCACGCACCGCCGACAAGCCCCGCTCCACACGCCGCGTGTCGGTGGCAGCGGTTCGGTCTCTTTTAGACTGCCGGGATGGTCACCGGACGTGGACGGGTCGCACTCGCCGCAGGGGCGGGCGCGCGGTGGGCGTCGCGGGTCACCGGCCGGGGGGCCGGCGCGATGATCGGTGGTCTGGTCGCGATGACGCTGGACCGCTCGATCCTCGGCCAGCTGGCCCGCGACCGTCGCACCGTCGTCGTGACGGGTACCAACGGCAAGTCGACGACCACCCGGATGACGGCCGCCGCGCTGGCCACGCTCGGCCCGGTAGCGACCAACGCCGAGGGCGCCAACATGGACGCCGGGCTGGTTGCGGCGCTGGCCGCGGCGCCAGACGCGACCCTGGCCGCCCTCGAGGTCGACGAGATGCACGTCCCGCACGTATGCGACGCCACCGAGCCGGCAGTGGTGGTCTTGCTGAACCTGTCGCGCGACCAGCTCGATCGCGTCGGTGAGATCAACCACATCGAGCGAACCTTGCGCAGCGGGCTCGCCCGCCACCCCTCTGCGGTGGTCGTGGCCAACTGCGACGACGTGCTGATGACGTCGGCGGCCTACGACAGCGCCAACGTCGTGTGGGTGGCCGCAGGCGGCGGCTGGGCCGGGGACTCGGTGAGCTGCCCGCGCTCGGGCGAGATCATCGTCCGGGAACAAACCCACTGGTACTCGACAGGCATGGATTTCAAGCGACCGGACCCGGATTGGTGGTTCGACGACACCCACATCCACGGGCCCGACGGCCTGTCGCTGCCGATGACCCTGGCACTGCCAGGGGCCGTCAACCGTGGCAACGCGACGCAGGCGGTGGCTGCGGCGGTGACCCTGGGCGCCGATCCCGCGGCCGCGGTGGCGGCGGTGTCGCTGGTCGACGAAGTGGCGGGCCGGTACCGGACCGTGCAACTCGGCGACCACACCGCGCGGGTGCTGCTGGCGAAGAACCCGGCCGGCTGGCAGGAGGCGCTGTCGATGGTGGACCGCGATGCCGCGGGAGTGGTGATCGCGGTCAACGGCCAGGTGCCCGACGGCGAGGATCTGTCCTGGCTGTGGGACGTCCGCTTCGAACACTTCGAGACGGTGCAGGTGGTCGCCGCAGGTGAGCGCGGCACAGACCTCGCGGTGCGTCTCGGCTACGCGGGCGTCGAGCACACGCTGGTGCACGACACCGTGCGCGCGATCGGCTCGTGCCCGCCCGGTCACGTCGAGGTCATCGCCAATTACACCGCTTTCCTGCAACTGAACCGGGTCCTGGAGCGGGCGAGATGAGCGAGTCGGCGGTGCGGATCGGGCTGGTGCTGCCTGATGTGATGGGCACCTACGGCGACGGCGGGAACTCGGTGGTGCTTCGACAGCGGTTGCGGCTGCGCGGAATCCACGCCGAGATCGTGCCCATCACGCTCGACGACCCGGTGCCCGCCGAACTGGACCTCTACACCCTCGGCGGCGCCGAGGATTTCGCGCAGCGGCTGGCGACCAAGCATCTGATCCGATTCCCCGGTCTGCAACAGGCGATTTCGCGGGGCGCGCCGGTTCTGGCGATCTGTGCGGCGATCCAGGTCTTGGGCCACTGGTACGAGACGTCGGCCGGGGAACGTGTCGACGGGGTGGGCGTGCTGGACCTGACGACGTCGCCACAGCCGGAACGCACCATCGGTGAGGTCGCGGCGAATCCGTTGATCGACGGGCTGACCCAGCCGTTGACCGGATTCGAAAACCACCGCGGCGGAACAGTACTGGGCACCGACGCGCGCCCGTTGGCGGCCGTGACCAAGGGAGCAGGCAACCGGGCCGGTGACGGATTCGACGGCGCGGTCCAGGGCAGCGTCATCGCCACCTACCTGCACGGCTGCTGCCTGGCCCGCAACCCGGAGCTCGCCGACCACCTGCTCACCGAAGTGGTCGGTCCGCTGGCGCCGCTCGAGCTGCCCGAAGTCACGCTGCTGCGCCGGGAGCGCCTCGCCGCGCCGCGGCGGGTGTGAACACGCAGCCCCGGCTGCGCAGCGCCGCCTCCACCCGGGCCAGCCACTGCTCGGGTCTGTCCTCGGCGATCACGCGGATCACGATCCAGCCCATCTCCTCGAGCATCCTCAGTCGTGCGATGTCCTTGACGTATTGGCGCCTGTCCTTCCGGTGGTGATCCCCGTCGTATTCCACGGCGACGCCGTACCGCTGCCACCCCATGTCCAGAAACGCGACCGGCCGGGAACCCACGACGACGGGTATCTGGGTCTCGGGCCGGGGAAAACCGTGGTCATGCAACCGGAGTCGCATCGCGCTTTCCCGCGGCGAGGCGGCGCCACCGTCGACCAGCGGCAAAAGTTCCCGTAGCTGCGTCACGGCGCGAGCGCGGGGGTGCCGATCGGCCAGCCGCGCGACGTCATCGACGTCGAAGCGCTGGTTCCACATCAGCGCGTCCAGGCGCGCGAGTGCGCAACCGCGGTCCAGGTGGCGGCCGAGATCAAACGCCGTGCGCAGTCGAGTGGTGACCGGTAACCCGCCGATCCGCGTGACCTCGTCGTCGCAGATGAGTTCGGCACGCGGGATCAGGCCTTCCTGAGGGAGGCTCTTCACTCCGGCCACCTCGACAGGTTCAGCAGGATCCACCCAGGGCGCTCCGTGCAGCGCGGACGCCGCCACCCCGGCGATCACGCCTTTGCGGCCCGTCGCCAACCACGCACCTATCGCCCGATCCCGCAGCGTGATCTCGGCGCCCTTGCCGATGAAGACGCCGCGGAACAACGTTGTGAAATCGCGCCGGAGTTCGTGCCGGGTGACCACACCCGCCCTCACCGCCTCACCGCCGAGAATGACCCTGCCCATGGCCATATGGTGTCACCGGCCACCGACAATTCTCGAGATCCGAGTTTTGTCACGAAAGTGCGAGAAGACTGCTGCAAAACTCGGATCTCGGCGTGGCGGGAACCGGCGAGCCGCGAGTCAGGCCATCGCGGCGAGCCGCGAATCAAGCCATCGCGGCGAGCCGCGAATCAAGCCATCGCGCGGCGGCCGACCAGCGCGCGGCCCAGCGTCAACTCGTCGGCGAACTCCAGGTCACCGCCCATCGGCAGGCCCGAGGCGATGCGCGTCACGGTGAGGCCGGGGATGTCGCGCAGCATCCGCACCAGATAGGTGGCCGTGGCCTCACCTTCGGTGTTGGGGTCGGTCGCGATGATCACCTCGGAGACGTCCACGCCGTCGACCCGCTCACCGATCCGGTTGAGCAGCTCGCGGATGCGCAGCTGGTCCGGACCGATGCCCGACAGCGGATCGAGCGCACCCCCGAGGACGTGGTAGCGCCCGCGGAACTCCCTGGTGCGCTCGACCGCTTGCACATCC
Source organism: Mycolicibacterium hippocampi (assembly GCF_010723735.1). Classification (GTDB taxonomy): domain Bacteria; phylum Actinomycetota; class Actinomycetes; order Mycobacteriales; family Mycobacteriaceae; genus Mycobacterium; species Mycobacterium hippocampi. The sequence goes on from NZ_BLLB01000002.1 coordinate 223,494, forward strand.
TTGGGTTCTTCGACGACACACACCAGCGAGGCGTCGCGCCGCGAGTCGCTGCAGATCCGGCAGCGGTCCTCGTCGCTGACATTGCCGCACACCGCGCAGAACTTCACGCCGTCGCGCACCTTGCCCAGCACCGCGGTGAGGCGGTCGATGTCGGTCGGCTCCACCGACAGCAGATGGAACGCGATGCGCTGTGCACTCTTCGGCCCGATACCGGGCAGTTTGCCCAGCTCGTCGATCAGATCCTGGACCGGGCCCTCGAACAAGTCAGAGCCCCGGCAACCCGAGGCCGCCCATCCCGCCCGCCAACGGACCCAACCGGTCGTGCGCCAGGATGGTGACCTGCTTGGCGGCGTCGGAGATGGCGCCGACGATCAGGTCCTGCAGCGTCTCGACATCGGAGGGATCCACCACCTTCGGGTCGATCGAGACCGTCGTCACCTCGCCGCTGCCCCGCATGGTGACCTGCACCAGCCCGCCGCCGGCCTGGCCGTGCACCTCGGCGTTGGCCAGAGCTTCCTGGGCTTCCATCAGCTGCTGCTGGACCTGCTGCGCCTGCGCGAGCAGTGCTGACATATCGGGTTGGTCCCCAGGCTGCATGGCTGATCCCTCTTGCGTGTTGGTATGCGGACAGATGTCATATCGGTCTCGACTTGGTTTCGCTCGTCAAGATCCGTTGCTTTGGTCTTTAAGCGTAGTCCGCAAGCGGGCTACCGTGTCGCCGTGCACCTGCCAGCCCGCCACCGTGTCGGCGTGCGAACAGCTTCGGCGATCGCCACCGTCACGCTCGTCGCCGCGTCGATGTTCGCCGGTCCCGCCCAGGCCGCTCCGGCCACCCTCGCCGGAAAGATCGTGTTCCTGGACCCCGGCCACAACGGCACCAACGACGCCTCGATCAGCAGACAGGTCCCCACCGGGCGGGGCGGCACCAAGGACTGCCAGGCCAGCGGCACTTCCACCAACGACGGATACCCCGAGCACACCTTCAACTGGGACACCACGCTGCGGGTCCGCCAGGCGCTGACCGCGCTCGGGGTGCGCACCGCGATGTCGCGGGGCGACGACACCGGCCCGGGCCCGTGCGTCGACGAGCGCGCGGCGCTGGCCAACTCGGTCCGACCGAACGCCGTGGTGTCGATCCACGGCGACGGCGGTCCGCCCACCGGGCGCGGCTTCCACATCCTGTACTCCGCCCCGCCGCTCAACGCGGCCCAAGCCGGCCCGTCGGTGCAGTTCGCCCGGGTGATGCGTGATCAGCTGGCCGGTTCCGGCATTCCGCCCGCGACCTACATCGGGTCATCCGGGCTCAATCCGCGCTCCGACATCGCCGGGCTCAACCTCGCGCAATACCCGTCGATCCTGGTCGAGCTCGGGAACATGAAGAACCCGGTCGACTCGGCGTTGATGACCACCGAGCAGGGGCGGCAGAAGTACGCCGACGCCGTCGTCCGCGGCATCGTCGCCTTCCTCGGCTCCCAGCGTTGAGCCAGCGTCAAGCCTCGGCACCCTCGATGCCCACGGTGCCCTCCACCTCGCGCTTGAGGTTGCCGAGCACCTGCGCCTGGATCTTGCGCAGCCCGATCGGGGCGAACGTCTTCTCGAAGAAGCCCCCGATACCCCCGGCGCCCTGCCAGGACGTCTTGACGGTGACCGACGACCCCGGCCCCGCCGGCGCGACGGTCCAGTTGGTCACCATCGACGAGTTCGCGTCCTTCTCGATGACGGTGTGACCGGCGACGTCGACGTTGGCTTTCACGTCGCGTGAGCGCGACTTGGTGGCCTGGAGTTTCCAGGCGGCGACGGTGCCTGCGCCCTGGCCCCCCTCGAGCACCTGGTAGCCGCTGTAGTGCTCGGAGAGGATCTTCGGGCGCATGGCCTGGTAATCCGCAACGGCGCCCAACACGGTCGCCGGGTCGGCGTCGATCAGGACCGTGCTGGCCGCGCTGACCTGTCCCATCAGTGCAAACTCCTCGTCAACAGGGGGTGACTAGCGGTTCGGTGGGTCGCATCGGCTGCCACCGGGGACTAGCGTATATGTGTGTCTGTTGCCTCGACCGACGCACGGGCCACTCACAGTGACGGCGTGCAGCGGCTTCTATCCAGTTACCGGGCGATCCCCGCCGACGCTACGGTCCGGCTGGCCAAGCCGACGTCCAATCTGTTCCGCGCCCGGGCGAAGAACACCGCCCCCGGGCTGGACACCTCGGGATTGACGCAGGTCATCGCCGTCGACCCGGACGCCCGCACCGCCGACGTGGCCGGTATGTGCACCTACGAAGACCTGGTGGCGGCCACCCTGCCCTACGGCTTGTCCCCCCTGGTGGTGCCGCAGCTCAAGACCATCACGCTCGGCGGTGCGGTCACCGGGCTGGGCATCGAGTCGACGTCGTTCCGCAACGGACTGCCCCACGAGTCGGTGTTGGACATGGACATCCTCACCGGCACCGGCGAGATCGTGCGGGCCTCGGCCGACGAGCACCCCGACCTGTTCCGGTCGTTCCCGAACTCCTATGGGACTCTTGGCTATTCGGTTCGACTGAAGATCGAGTTGGAGCCGGTGAAGCCCTTTGTCGCGCTGCGCCATGTCAGGTTCGATTCACTGACCGAGCTGGTCGAGGTGATGGACGGCATCATCGAAAACGGAGCTTTCAACGGCGACCGGGTGGACTACCTCGACGGTGTAGTGTTCAGCGCCGACGAGAGCTATCTGTGCCTGGGTGTCCAATCGGCGACTCCGGGACCGGTCAGCGACTACACCGGAAACGACATCTACTACCAGTCGATCCGACACGAGGGTGGTGAGAAGCACGACCGGCTCACCATCCACGACTACCTGTGGCGCTGGGACACCGACTGGTTCTGGTGCTCGCGAGCGTTCGGCGCGCAGAACCCGCGGATCCGCCGCTGGTGGCCGCGCAGGCTCCGGCGCAGCAGCTTCTACTGGAAACTCATCGGTTACGACCAGCGATTCGACATCGCCGACCGGATCGAGAAGCGCAACGGCCGTCCGCCACGCGAACGGGTCGTCCAGGACGTCGAGGTGCCGATCGGGAAGACCGCCGAGTTCCTGGCCTGGTTCCTGGACAACGTCCCCATCGAGCCGATCTGGTTGTGCCCGTTGCGGCTCCGCGATGAGGGCAACTGGCCGCTGTACCCGCTGCACCCCCATCAGACCTACGTCAACATCGGCTTCTGGTCTTCGGTGCCTATCGGCCCCGAAGACGGGTATACCAACAAGATGATCGAGCGCAGGGTCAGCGAACTGCACGGGCACAAGTCGCTGTACTCCGACGCGTACTACTCCCCCGAGGAGTTCGACGAGCTCTACGGCGGCGAGCTCTACAAGACGGTGAAGAAGGCCTACGACCCCGACTCACGTTTCCTCGACCTGTATGCGAAGGCGGTGCGAAGACAATGACCACATTTCGGGAACGCGCCACAGACGCGGCTGACAACTCCGAGGGCAGGCTCACGCTGGCAGAGATCCTGGAGATCTTCTCCGCCGGCCGGCTGCCGTTGAAGTTCACGGCGTACGACGGCAGCACCGCCGGACCCGAGGACGCGGTCCTCGGGCTCGACCTGCGGACCCCCCGCGGCACCACCTACCTGGCCACTGCTCCCGGAGACCTGGGACTTGCCCGGGCGTACGTCTCGGGCGACCTCGAGCCGCACGGGGTGCACCCGGGCGATCCCTATGACCTGCTCAGCGCGCTGGCCGAGAAGATGCAGTTCAAGCGCCCGTCGGCCAGGGTGCTGGCCAACGTCATCCGGTCCATCGGGATCGAGCACCTGCGGCCCATCGCCCCGCCACCCCAGGAGGCGCTGCCTCGCTGGCGGCGGTTCGCGGAGGGGTTGCGGCACAGCAAGACCCGTGACGCGGACGCGATCCACCACCACTACGACGTGTCGAACAGGTTCTACGAACTGGTACTGGGCCCGTCGATGACCTACACCTGCGCGTGTTACCCGCATCCCGACGCGTCGCTGGAGGAGGCGCAGGAGAACAAGTACCGGCTGGTCTTCGAGAAGCTGCACCTGCAGCCCGGTGACCGACTGCTCGATGTGGGCTGCGGCTGGGGCGGCATGGTGCGCTATGCGGCGAGTCAGGGTGTGAACGTGATCGGCGTGACGCTGTCGCGGGAGCAGGCCACCTGGGCGCAGAAGGCGATCGCCGAGGACGGTTTGGGTGACCTCGCGGAGGTCCGCCACAGCGATTACCGCGACGTGCGGGAGTCGCAGTTCGACGCGGTGTCCTCGATCGGGCTCACCGAGCACATCGGCGTGGCCAACTACCCCGCGTATTTCCGTTTCCTCAAGTCGAAGCTGCGCACCGGCGGGCTGCTGCTCAACCACTGCATCACCCGCCACGACAACCGAAAGGGGCCGGCTGCTGGTGATTTCATCGACCGCTACGTGTTCCCCGACGGCGAGCTGACCGGTTCCGGGCGGATCATCACCGAGATCCAGAACGTCGACCTGGAGGTGCTGCACGAGGAGAACCTGCGGCACCACTACGCGATGACCCTGCGCGACTGGTGCCGCAACCTCGTCGAACACTGGGACGAGGCGGTTGCGGAGGTGGGTCTGCCCACCGCCAAGGTGTGGGGTCTGTACATGGCCGGGTCCCGGGTCGGCTTCGAACAGAACGCGATTCAGCTGCACCAGGTGCTGGCGGCCAAACTCGACGGGCGAGGCAGTGATGGCGGGCTGCCATTGCGGCCCTGGTGGAACGCATAGGGACTAGGCTCACTCCGGTGAAGCGCCTGCTGTTGCGCATAGCCGTGTTCCTGGGATCCTCCGCGCTGGGATTGCTCGCGGCCGACTTCCTGGTGCCCGGGGTTTCGGTACCGCTGTGGGGTTTTGTCACCGCGGTCGTGATCTTCACTGTCGCCCAGGCGATCCTGGCGCCGTTCTTCCTCAAGATGGCCACCCGCTACGCTTCGACCTTCCTGGGTGGCATCGGCCTGGTGTCGACATTCGTGGCGCTGCTCTTGGCGTCACTGCTGTCCAACGGGCTCAGCATTCGCGGCGTCGGATCGTGGATCGCGGCGACGGTGGTGGTCTGGTTGGTCACCGCGGTGGCGACCGTGGTGCTGCCGATGCTGGTGCTGCGGGAGAAGAAGGCCGCCTGACAGGCGCGACACCAACGCCCGGCTCACCCTTCGATGCGGCGCGCCCCCAGTTCACTCTGCAGCAGCTCCAGTGCGGCTTCCTCGGGGTCGCGGCGCGGCGCGGCGGGGTCGGCGTTGCCTGCCTCGGCGAGCATGCTCTCCTCGTCGTCACGGCGGGACTCACGATCGATCGGGGTGGCCACTAGATTCCCAGAATTCCCAGAAGCCGCCGGCGCCGCCGCGGGCGGCGGGGACGAAGCTCCGACCTCGCATCGGATCTTCCAGTTCACGCCGAGCGCATCCTGCAACGCTTCCCGGATGACGTCGGCGTTGCGTTGCTCGGTGAGGCGCTTGGCCAGCGGCGCGGATTCGTGGCTGAGCACCAGGGTGTCGCCCTCGACGGCCCGCACGATCGCACCCGCCAGCATCACCTCGGTGGTTCGGCTGCGCTCCCGGACCTTCTCCCGCACCGTTGTCCACATCGTGCGCACCGCGGCGGCGGTGGGTTCACCGGCTGCGACGGCGGCCGCCGGCGTCGCCACCGGCGCCTCGACCGCGGGGGCCGCCGGGGGCCGGACCGGCGGAGGTGTCGGCTCCGGCTCCGGTTCGTCCTCAACAGCTTTCGGCGCGGGCTCAAAGGCTTTCGGCGCGGGCGCGGGCGGGGGGGCGGACTCCGGTTCAGGTTCCGGTGCCGGCTCGGGTGCCGGTTGCTCAGGCTCCGGGGCAGCCTGAGTCTTGCGGACGAACTGTTTCGGCGGGGCGGGAGCGACGTGCTCTCCGGCCGGGATCGACATGTCGAGCCGGGTCTCGATGCGCTCCACCCGCTGCAGCAGTGCCGCCTCGGTGTCGCAGGCCGAGGGCAGCAGCAACCGGGCGCACACCACCTCCAGCAGCAACCGCGGCGCGGTCGCCCCGCGCATCTCGCCCAGTCCGGCGTGCACCACCTCCGCGTAGCGGGTCAGGGTCGCCATCCCCACCCGGGCGGCCTGATCACGCATCCGGTCCAGCACGTCCTCGGGTCCGTCGACGACGCCCCGCGCGACCGCATCGGGCACCGCCTGGAGCACGATCAGGTCCCGGAACCGCTCGAGCAGGTCGGTGGCGAACCTGCGCGGGTCGTGCCCGGCGTCGATGACACCTTCCACCGCGCCGAACAACGCCGCGGCGTCGCCGGCGGCCAGCGCATCGATCGCGTCGTCGATCAGGGCCAGGTCGGTGGCACCCAACAGGGCCAGTGCGCGCTGGTAGGCGACGTGGTTACCGGCCGGGCCGGATTCCGAGCCGGCCAGCAGCTGGTCCAACACGCTGAGCGTGTCCCGTGGTGAGCCCCCGCCCGCGCGGATGACCAGCGGGAACACCGCATCGTCGACGTCGACGTTCTCCGAGGCGATGATCTTCTCGATCAGCGTGCGCATGACCTTGGGGGCCAGCAGCCGGAACGGGTAGTGGTGGGTGCGCGACCGGATGGTGGGCAGCACCTTCTCCGGTTCGGTGGTGGCGAACACGAAGATCAGGTGTTCGGGCGGCTCCTCGACGATCTTCAGCAGGGCGTTGAACCCCGCCGTGGTCACCATGTGGGCCTCGTCGACGATGAAGATGCGGTAACGGGACTGGGCGGGAGCGTAGAACGCTCGATCGCGCAGCTCCCGGGTGTCGTCGACGCCGCCGTGACTTGCGGCGTCGAGCTCGACGACGTCGACGTTGCCGGGGCCGTTCGGCGCCAGCGCCACGCAGGAGTCACACACCCCGCACGGGGTTGCGGTGGGGCCCTGCGCACAGTTCAGCGACCGCGCGAGGATCCGCGCCGACGACGTCTTCCCGCAGCCACGAGGGCCGGAGAACAGGTAGGCGTGGTTGATTCGGCCGGAGTTCAGCGCTGTCGACAACGGCTCGGTGACATGTTCCTGGCCGATGACTTCCGCGAAAGTCGCCGGTCGGTACTTGCGATATAGAGCCACGGAAGCAGGCTACCCAGGCCGACCGACTACTTGTCGGCCAGCAACGATTCGGTGGCCGACAGCAACGCGCATGTCGCCAGACCGTCGATGGCCACCCGAAGATCAGACGACGCGGGGAACGTCGGTGCGATGCGGATGTTCTTGTCCTCCGGGTCATTTCGGTTCGGGAACGACGCACCCGCCTCGGTCACCGCGATCCCGGCCTCCTTGGCCAGCGCCACGGTCCGCTTGGCCGTACCGGGCATCACGTCGAGGCTGATGAAGTAACCGCCCTTGGGTTCGGTCCAGGACGCGATCTTGGCGTCACCCAACCGGTCCTCGAGAATCTCCAGGACCAGAGCGAACTTCGGGGCCAGCAACTCCTGGTGGCGCTGCATGTGCAGCCGCACCCCGTCGGCATCGCCGAAAAAGCGCAGATGACGCAGCTGATTGACCTTGTCCGGGCCGATCGACTTCTTACCCGCGTGCTGCAGGTACCAGGCGATGTTGCCCAGAGAACCGCCGAGGAAGCTCACGCCGGAGCCGGCGAAGGTGATCTTGGACGTGGAGGCGAAGACCAGCGGCCGGTTCGCGTGGTTGGCCGCCGCGGCCAGACCCAGGATGTCGATCTGGCGGACGGTTTCGTGGGTGAGAGTGTGCACGGCGTAGGCGTTGTCCCACATGAGCCGAAAATCGCTTGCCGCCGTTTCCATTTGAACCAACCGGCGAGCCGTCTCCCACGAATAGGTGGTGCCGGTGGGGTTCGAGTAGACCGGAACACACCACATGCCCTTGATCGCCGGGTCGGCGGCGACGAGTTCCTCGATAAGATCGACGTCCGGGCCGTCCTCGAGCATCGGCACGGTGATCATCTCGATGCCCAGGCTCTCGGTGATCGCGAAATGGCGGTCGTAGCCGGGCGCGGGGCACAGGAACTTGACGCCGGGCCCGTCCCGCAGCTCGTCGATCCACGGGCGCGGCGAGTCGACACCACCGTGGAGCAACGAGTACACGACGACGTCGTGCATCAACTCGAGGCTGGCGTTGTTGCCGGCGATCAGATTGGGTACCGGGATGCCCAGCAGCTCGCCGAAGATCTCCCGCAGTTCGGGCAGCCCGTGCGGGCCGCCGTAGTTGCGGGTGTCGGTGCCCGACCCGTCCCGGAACGCGTCGGGTTCGTCCCCCGGCAACGCGAGCAATCCGTTGGACAGGTCGAGTTGCGCCGGCGACGGCTTTCCGCGCGTCAGATCCAGCTGCAGGGATCGGGCCTGCAGGTCGGCGTAGTTGCGCTGCTGCTGGTCATGCTGTGCGAGCAGCTCGTCACGGCCCAGCGACTGAAACGACACCGCGCGCCTTTCACCGTCGTGCGTGGATTCTCCGGACGTAAGGGGACCCCGCGCACCCGCCAGAGCCCATTGACCCTTGCTGCCTTCCGGCCCTGGGGGAGTTCACAGGATGGACGCCGCGCGGGGTCCACGAAGAGTGTAGTACCCCGCCCCGGCCGCCTGCCGCGGTGCAACCGCCAAGCGGCTTTGCGGACCCACCATGCGGGTCGGCTACCATGGCCGACGGAGGATTCGCCTAGTGGCCTATGGCGCTCGCCTGGAACGCGGGTTGGGTTAATAGCCCTCAGGGGTTCAAATCCCCTATCCTCCGCACTCAGTCCGGGGTGCGACCGGCAATCACCGAGAGCTCGGTCGCACCCCGGACGACAAAGATCGAGGAGGGGTATGGGTCGCACCGTCGCGGTGATCTGGCACGCGTCGTTCTCCATTGCCGCCGGTGTCCTCTATTTCTTCTTCGTGCTTCCGCGCACGCCCGAGCTGCTGGGGCAGACCTCACCCACCCTGGGCACGGCACTGCGCATCGTCACCGGCGCGCTGATCGGTCTGGCGGCGCTGCCCGTGGTGTTCACGCTGCTGCGCACCCGGCGCCCGGAGTTCGGTACCCCGTCGCTCGCGCTGAACCTGCGCACGGCATCGATCGGTCTGCACGCCGCGGCAGGGCTGCTCATCATCGGCACCGCGATCAGCGAGATCTGGCTGTCCCTCGACGACGCCGGGCAATGGTTGTTCGGGATCTACGGCGCGGCCGCCGCCATGGCGCTGCTGGGCATGCTCGCCTTCTATCTGGCGTTCGTCGCCGAGTTGCCGCCGCCACCGCCGAAGCCGTTGAAGGTCAAGGAACGCAAAAGCCGGCGCCGCCGCAAGAATGCGGCGGCGGCCGAAGAATCCTCCGAGGTCACAGAATCGTCAGAGGATTCCGAATCCACCGGCGAGGCCGAGGCGGCTGAGGATCCTGAGGTCCCGGCGGCCCCGGCGGAGGAGCCCGTCACGGTTGGTCAAGCATCCGACGAGCCGGCCGCAGACGCCGAAGATGCCCCGCAGACCTCGGAGAACACCGACGAGACCGGCACCGAACGCGCCAGCGGCACCCTCCAGAACCGCCGTCCGACCGGCAAGGGAAAAGCCCCGGGTAGACGCAAACGGACCCGTGGCGGCGTTGCTGTCGAGGACTGAGGGACCGGCACGACATCGACAGCGGCCGTCAGCGCAGCCACTATTGATGGGTATGGGCCTGTATCCCTCTCTCAGACGCCTGCTGATCGCGCTTGCCGCGATCCTGGCGCTCGTCGCCCCGGCCGCACCCGCCGGCGCCGCGCCCGGCGACGTGATGGCAGCGGCCGACCAGGCGGAGGCGTCGGTGGTGCGTATCGACACAGCCGTCGACTACCAGGGCGTGATCGGGCTCGGGACCGGGATCGTGCTCGATCCCGGCGGGCAGGTGCTCACCAATTTCCACGTGGTCCAGGGCGCCGACCGGATCACCGGCACAGTCGGGGGAAGATCATTCCCGGCGACCCTGATCGGTTACGACCGCGGACGCGACGTCGCGGTCATCCAGCTGCTCGGCGCCAACGGACTGCCTCCCGCGGTCATCGGCGACGCGAACGTGTTGGTGCCGGGTGAGCCAGTGGTGGCGCTGGGCAACTCCATGGGTACCGACCGGCCGCTGACCCGCGAGGTCGGCACCGTCACCGGATTCGGCCGCACCGTCAACGCCGAGGACACGCTGACGGGTACCTCCGACGAGCTGACCGGCCTCATCGAGATCGCCGCGCCGGTTCGCGCCGGCGACTCCGGCGGCCCAGTGGTCAACGGGTCCGGTCAGGTCGTGGGCCTGACGACGGCAGCCTCGGTGAACTTTCGGATGGGTCCGGGTGGCAAGGGGTTCGCGATCCCGATCAACGACGCGATGGGCGTGGCCGACCAGATCCGCGCCGGGATCCGCTCCGACACGGTCCACATCGGCCCGCCGGTGCTGCTGGGTGTCGGGGTCCGCACCACCCCCCGCGACGAGCCCGGGGTGTTCGTCCAGGAGGTGATGGTCGGCGGCCCCGCCGACCAGGCCGGACTACTGGCCGGCGACGTCCTGATCGCTCTCGACGGGACCACCCTGGACTCGACGAACACGTTGACCTCGGTGCTGGACCGGCACTACCCGGGAGATGCGCTGGAGCTGGTGTGGATCGACGGCGCCGGACAGACCCGCACCAGCGTCGCGGTGCTGACCCCCGGCGTCAATTGATCCAAACCCGCCGGACAGGCGACCGCAGAACCCTATGCTGAGCGAGTGCCCAACAATGCCTCGTACCGGGTCGTCCAGTGGACGACGGGAAATGTCGGAAAAAGCTCGGTCGCCGCGATAGCGAAGCACCCCGGCCTGGAATTGGTCGGCTGTTACGCCTGGTCGGACGACAAAGCCGGCCGCGATGTCGGTGAGCTGGCAGGCATCGAACCGCTGGGGGTCACTGCCACCAACGACGTTGACGCCCTGCTCGCTCTCAAACCCGACGTGGTCGTCTACAACCCGATGTGGATCAACGTCGATGAGCTGGTGCGGGTCCTGGAGGCCGGTGTGAACGTCGTGGCGTCGGCCTCGTTCATCACCGGACACAACCTGGGGGACGACCGGGACAGGCTCGCCGACGCGTGCCTGCGCGGCGGATCGACGCTCTTCGGCTCCGGCGTCAGCCCCGGCTTCGCCGAGATGCTCGCGATCGTGGCGGGCACCGCGTGCGACCGCATCGACAAGGTCACCATCGCCGAGTCCGCGGACACCACCCTCTACGACTCCCCCGACACCGAGCGTCCCGTCGGCTTCGACATGGCCATCGACGATCCCGACCTGCAGCCGATGGCCGCCAAGGGCACCGCGGTGTTCGCCGAAGCAGTGCGACTGGTCGCGGACGCTCTCGGCATCGAGCTCGACGAGATCATCTGCGTATCCGAATACGCCCAGACGACCGAGGACCTTCCGATGGCGTCGTGGACCATCAAAGCCGGACATGTGGCGGGGGTCTTCGCCAGCTGGCAGGGGATCGTCAACGGCAAGACCGTCATCGACATCAACGTCCGGTGGAAGAAGGGCCAGACCCTGGAGCCGGACTGGCAGCTCGACGGCGACGGCTGGAAGATCACCATCGACGGCCGGCCGTCGGTCAACATGACCGTCGGCTTCCTCCCGCCGCAGGACATGATCGAGAACGCCAAGACGCTCGAGGACTTCTTCGTGCTCGGTCACATCATGACCGCGTTGCCGCCCATCCACGCGATCCCGGCCGTCGTCGCCGCGGCGCCCGGCATCGCCACCTACAACGACCTGCCGCTGCCGCTGCCGCGAGGTGTTGTGCCGACTGGCTAACCTTGCCTGGTGAGCGTACGCGGATGGCTGCTCTTCGCCGCGATGAGCGTCATCTGGGGCATCCCGTATCTGCTCATCAAGATTGCGGTGGAAGGACTTTCGGCCCCGGTCCTGGTGTTCGCACGCACTGCGGTCGGTGCGCTGGTGCTGATCCCGCTGACGATGCGCCGCTCCGCGTGGGCTCCGGTGCTGGCACATTGGAAGCCGGTCGCCGTGTTCGCGTTCTTCGAGATCATCGCCGCCTGGCTGCTGCTGTCTGACGCCGAACGGCACATCTCCAGCTCGCTGACGGGTCTGCTGATCGCGGCGTCGCCCATCGTGGCGGCCCTGCTGGACCGGCTCACCGGCGGTGACCAACCGTTGACAGTGAAGCGGCTGGCCGGGCTAGCGGTCGGGTTGTCGGGAGTCGCCGTACTCGCCGGCCCCGAGCTGACCGGCGGCAGCGCATGGCCGGTCACGGAGGTGCTGCTGGTCGCGGTCTGCTACGCGATCGCACCGCTGGTCGCCGCGCGTTATCTCGGTGACGTGCCGACGATGCCGATGACGGCCGCATGCCTCGGCCTAGCCGCGATCGTCTACGCCGGTCCGGCCGCGGCGACGTGGCCGCAGGAGGTCCCCGCGCCGCGGGTGGTGATCTCGGTGGCGCTTCTGGCCGTCGTCTGTACTGCGTTGGCGTTCATCGTGTTCTTCGCGCTGATCCGTGAGGTCGGCGCGCCGCGGGCGCTCGTCTTCACCTACGTCAACCCCGCGGTGGCGCTCGCCGCGGGTGTCATCGTGCTGAACGAACCGCTGACGCCTTGGCGCCTCGCCGGTCTGGCGCTGATCCTCACCGGATCGGTGCTGGCGACCAGGCGCCTCGAACCGAAAAATGCGTTGAGCTGACGGTTGATCTGCGGTGACATGGGACCCATGCCCGCTGCACTCTGGCCGCTCAACGGCCTTGTCGTGTCGACCCCGCGGCTGTCGTTACGCTACCTCGACGATGCGGTCGCCGAGCGCGTCGCCGAGCTCGCCGCCGAGGGCATCCACGATCCAGCGACCATGCCGTTTTCGGAGCCGTGGACGGATGTCGCACCTCCGCAACTGCAATGGAACGCGTTGCGCTACTTCTGGCGATGTCGCGCCGAAACCACCGTCAGCAATTGGCATCTCGATTTTGCGGTGCACGCGCAGGGCGATGTCGTGGGCGTCTGCTCCATCGACGGCAAGCAGTTCCCGTCGATGCGCACCGCCACAACCGGGTCGTGGCTCGGCCGCCGCTACCAGGGGCGCGGGTTGGGGCGCGAAATGCGCCAGGCCGCGCTGCATCTGATCTTCGCCGGGCTGGACGGCGAACGGGCGACCACCCGGGCGTGGCATGACAACATCGCATCGCTACGGGTCACGCGGTCGTTGCCGTACATCGAGGACGGCGCCACAAAGGAACCGCGGCGTGACCGTGTGGACACCATGCTGGCGTTCTCGATGACGCGCGCGCGGTGGGAGACAGTGCACCGCAACGATATCGAGATCAGCGGACTGGAGCCGGCCCGGGAATTCCTGGGGCTCTAGCCAGCCTGGTCCACGGCCGGTGGTGGTTGGTAGGGGATGTACCACTTCCATTGGGCGCGTTCGCCGGTCGGTCCGGGGTAGGGGGCGACGGCCGGGGGTGGTGTGGTGGGTGGTCGTGCCAAGGATCCCGAACTGAGTTCCTGGCCTTCGTTGTCGGTGACCCTGAGGCGGTGCGCGGGCCCGGTGAGGGTGATGCCGCCGAGGTGGTGCATGCGGTGGTGGTAAGGGCAGAGCAAGACCAGGTTGTCGGGTTCGGTGGGGCCGCCGTCTTCCCAGTGCCGCAGGTGATGGGCGTGCAGGCCGCGGGTGGCGCCGCAGCCGGGGACCACGCAGCAGCGGTCCCGATGCTCCAACGCCCGGCGCAGCCGCCGGTTGACCGTCCGGGTGGCCCGCCCGGCGCCGATGACCCGGCCGTGGCGTTCGAACCACACCTCACAGGTGGCATCACAGAGCATCAAGCGACGCTCGCTGTCGGACAACAAGGGACCGAGGTGTAGCGACGCGACGTGTTGGTCGACGTCGAGGTGGGCGATGACAGTGGTGCGTTGGCCGTGCGGGCGCCGCGCCACCTCGGTGTCCCAGCCGGCTTCGACGACACTCATGAACGCATCCGCGGTGCTCGGGAACGGTGGCGCCTGATCCGACACCCGCTCGCCGGTGTTGTGGTGGTGTTTCCAGTCGGTGACCAGCGCGTCGAGGTGGGAGGCGAGGGCGGCGTCGACGACCGCGGCTTCGTCGTGCGGTAGCCGGATCCGGTAGGTGGCGTGGGTGTCGTCGCCGGTCTTGATGACCGACCGCTCCCACACCGGGTCGGGCTCCGGTTGGGGTTGCGGCTTGGGTTCGGGTTTGGGTCGGGGGGCTGCTTTGAGGGCGGTGTGCAGTTGGGTGACCGTCGCCGATTCGGCCAATTGCGCGTAATGCTCATCGGAACCCTCGGCGGCCCGCCCGGCGATCACCCCGACCTGATCCAACGACAACCGCCCGTCGCGTAACCCTCGGGTGCAGCGCGGAAACTCTGCGAGCCGCCCGGCGATGGTGGTGATGGTGTGCGCGTTGGTCGGTGAGGTGCCCAGTTTCCAGGCCACCAACCCGGCCACCGATCGGGCCCCGGTCAGACCGCAGAGTTCGTCGCGGTCGATCTCGGCGACGATCTCCACGATCCGCCCATCGATCGCGTTACGCTGCCCCGCCAGCTCCGCCAACTCGTCGAACAACACCTCAAGACGCTCCTTGGGAGCCAAAGAAGTTGCCGCCGAAGACATGACACCATAAGAACAGACGGGTACGACAAGTTTCGGCAGCGCTTGGGTGGTCTGGGGTTTCCGGGACTTGAGCTGACGGTTGGCTGCGCCAAACGCCCCGTTTACAGACGCCGGCGTCCGTGACAAGCTACGGGTCGGAGATGCCGACGACGGTGTCGATGCTACTGAGGAAGACATCGTGCACAACGTCACTCGCATACGATTCCGTGCTTTCGCATTGGCCGCAGTTGTCGGCTGCGCGGCCCCTCTCGCGGTGGCGAACGCCGTGCCCGAGCACATCATGATTTCGCACAATGGTGAGACCGTACTTCGCAACGGAACCGCGGAGGCTGCGTCCGTCGACGGTTCGCACGCCGAGGCCATCGGTGACGGCGCGTACGCCGGTGCATCGTTCGCGGGTGATCACGTCGTCGTGACGGGGACCCGCTCCATCGGGAACACTCGAGCCGGGCTGACTTCAGGCAACAACCGGATCGTCCTGAACGGTAAAGACATTGACGCGCAAGTCCTAGGTGGCGGCAATACCGTTCTGTTGAACGGCTCGTCAATCGTCATTCGGGATTTCTACGCCGAGTTCACCAGGCTGTATGTCACTTCCGACAATTACGGCCAGTCCTTCACGTACCCGCTCGCCGGTCAGTCCTTTTGCTACGGTCCGTCCTGCCCCTGGAACGGTTCTTGGCTTCCACCGAGCGGCGACTACTCGTACGACACGCGGATGTCGGGGACCGCGGTACTGACCCAGAGTCGTGTTGCCGGACCACTTTTCGGGCTGTTCGGCAGCGGCGCGGACGCGGCCGTCGATTGTGCGGGCGATGCCTGCAACGGCGGCCGAGGCGGCTTGATCTGGGGCAACGGTGGTGACGGCGCCAATGGAGGCACTGGGGGCGACGCCGGACTGTTCGGCCATGGCGGTCGTGGAGGCGACGCCAGCGCCTACGGCCAAGACGGCGGAGCCGGCGGCCGGGGCGGGGCGCTGGCCGGCGATGGCGGTCGTGGCGGCGACGCGATCGGGGAGAACGCCGATGGAGGTAACGGTGGTGACGCCGGCGCCATCGGCAATGGCGGCGACGGCGGCGACGGCGGATCGACCGTGGTGCAGTACGGCTCCGCCGGTGACGGAGGCCGCGGCGGGACGCTGGCCGGCGATGGCGGTGGAGGCGGCAACGCGATCGGCATACGCAGTGCTGTCGGCGGCGACGGCGGCGACAGCCTCGGAAGCGGTGACGGCGGCGACGGCGGTTCGGCGACCGCCACCGATTCCGAATTGGGGGTCGCCGTGGGCGGTTTCGGCGGCGATGGCGGGCAACGAGGCAACGGCGGCGAGGGCGGGAATGCTACCGGCACGCTCGCTGCGGCGGGCGGCAACGGTGGTGACGGAGGCAGCCGCCGCGGCGACGGTGGCGACGCAGGAGACGCCGTCGCCGACATCGACAACGGTCTCGCCGACGGTGGCGAGGGCGGTGGCGCCGGCCGCCACGGAGACGGTGGTGATGGTGGCGCAGCTACCGCCGCGGAGGGACGCGGTGGGCACGGCGGCGACGGAGGTCGTGGCGGTGGCGACGGCGGCTACGGGTCCTCAGAAGGCGGCGACGGGGGCGACGCCGGGAGCGAGGGAGGCGCAGGGGCTGACGGCGCCGACGGGAAGTAGCCGGGCGAGTTTCGCGCTCTCCACGACTTCTACGCCGAGAACTGCATCAGGGTTGCGCGTTCTCACAAACAGCGACCCTGCGGCAGATCTCGGCGCTAAGGACCCGCGTCCCGCAAGGTCGAGGCGACGATGTCGATGACCCGCTGGCCCTGCGTCTCCAGATAAAAGTGACCGCCGGTGAAGGTGTGCACGTCGCCGCCGCCGGAGGTGTGCTCGTGCCAGGCGCGCGCGTCGGCCAGGCTGGTCTTCGGATCGTCGGTCGCAGCCATCACGACGACCGGGGCAGCAATGCCGACCGTCGGAGGACGGTGATAGGCCTGCAGCGCGCGGTAGTCGTTGCGGAACGCGGGCAGGAACGTGTCCAGCAGTTCCGGGTTGTTCAACACCCGCGGGTCGGTGCCGCCGAGTTGGCGCATCACGTCGACGAGCGCGGCGTCGTCCTTGTACTCCCGCTCGTCGCCGTAGCGGCTGGGGGCGCGCGATCCCGAGGCGAACACCGTCACCGCCTGCCTTCCGGCAAGCGCCTCGAACCGGCGCGCGACCTCGAACGCCAGCACTGCGCCCATGCTGTGCCCGAAGAACGCCGTCGGCGCCTCGGGCAGCGCGGCGACCGCGGCATGAACCTGGTCGGCCATCTCCTCGATGGAGTCGACGAACGGCTCCTTGTGGCGGTCCTGGCGGCCCGGGTACTGGACGCTGTACACCTCGATTTCAGGAGCCAGCGCTGCCGACATCGGGAAGTAGTAGCTGGCCGAGCCGCCGGCGTGCGGCAGGCAGACGAGCCGGGCGCGGGCGGTGGGCGCGGGATGGAAGTTGCGCACCCAGCGGCTGGGCTGCGGTGTCGTCATGGGCCCGGCTCGGCGGCAGGGGGCGGCGGTTCCCCGGGAGGGCCCGGCGGCGGTTCGCCGGGCGGTGGTGGCGGCGGCTCGAAGACGCGCAGCACGTTGGCCTGCAACTGGGCACCGGGCGGGCCCTCGACCATGACGTCCTTGAGTATCTGCGCCTGCTGACCCTGGACGGTGAAATTTCCCGGCTGCGGCTGATTGCCGCCGGTGACCTCGTACTCCACCGTGAACGGGGTTTCCGGAAAAGGATGCAGGCCTACATATTTCGGGTCGATGGTGTAGGTGTACACGCACGCTCCGGCTGGGTCGCAGTTCTGCGCGGTGACGACGACCCCGATCAGGAACTCGTCGGCGGTGGGGACCGAGGGGGGTGGCGGCTGGGGCGGATTGCGGCGTGGGGGCTCGGACTGCTGCTGTGTCGGATTGCTGAAGATCATGATCGAGGCGATCCCGACACCACTGGCGAGCATCCCGAAGATCGCAATGGTCGCGAGCACTTTACGGATGGCCACCCGAGCAGGGTAACCGGCGGTGTCGCTTACCGACGCGATGGCCGCCGACTCGGCACGTGCGTCAACCCGGAGATGCGAGTGTTGCCGGCGAACGGCAATACCCGGGCCGCTGTTTGCTCAACGTGGGCTGCCTGCGGGTCACCTCGCGAGAAGGCGGCGCAACCCCCGCCAATGTCTTCCCGCTGGTACAGGGGTGCCCCGGTTAGAGATCGGTAAACGCCTCGCGGTCGTCCATCAGAAGTTATCGATAATCTGCTGCGCGATCGTACGCACGGGAATGTTGTCGTTCTGCGATAAGTGACGAAGCATCGCGAAGGCGCGTTCGGCGTCAATCTGGTAGTGATTCATGAGTATTCCCTTGGCTTGCCCGATCAGATCCCTACTTGCCAGCGCAGTCTCGAACTGCTCCTCGCGGACGGCGCTCATCATGGCGACCGTAGCCATGGTCGCCAGAAGCGCGCCTGTCGTCCTACCTGCCTCGTCGAACGAGCGCGGCTCATGGCTGAACAGGTTCAATGCTCCTGTAACTTTGTGCTGCGGAATGAGGCGGTACGACACGATGCTGTACACCCCTACCGCCACTGCGGCCGGAGCGAATGAGGGCCACCGACGTTCCTCGCGCAAGTCGGAGCTGATGATGACCGCCTCCGTGATTGCCGCGTCCAGGCAGGGGCCTTGCTGGTGGCGCAGCTGCACAGTATCGAGTTCGGCGGCAAGCGCCACGGTCGGCGCGACCGACCGCGCTTCGCCCTCATACATGACCAACATGCCGGCGAAGTCCACCCCCTCTATCAGCTCCACAGCGCTACTTGTGATGCTCGACAAGGCGTGCTCCAGGGCGGTGTCCTTCATATGACCCTGGATCAGCTGAATCATCGCGGCACGAATCGTTTCGTCGACACTGGCGGGGCTGTTCAAAGGGCTCCTTCCAGGACGCAGCTGGACTGACATCAAGGGTGATCCCTATCTTGCTCCAAGGACGCGCGTCATGCGACACCCTGAGTTCTCAGGCCCCCACAAATCTGGTAGGAGCGCTACCCGCGATGCCGACAAGACTCCAGAATCGGCCGAGTGAGCGTTTGGCTAGTCGCCGATTCGGTTGCCGTGTTCGTCCCAGTGCGCGGCGACCTTCTTGCTGGGCTGCACCCGCGGCGGCTCACCCGGCATCTTCGGGTAACTCGGCGGATAGGGCAGGTCGCCGAGTCCGCGGTCCTCGTCGGCCGCGACCATCTCCAGCAGCGGTTCGATCGACTGCGCTTTCGTGTCGATGTCCGCCCACGGGTCCGGCCGGGACGCGACGAAGTCCGGCACGGTCAAGATCGTGTAGTCGTCAGGATCGGCGTCGCGCAGCTCGTCCCAGGTCAGCGGCGTCGAGACGGTGGCGATCGGGGTCTTGCGCGCCGAGTACGCCGACGCGAACGTCCGGTCCCGGGCGTTCTGGTTGTAGTCGATGAACAGCCGCCTGCCCCGCTCCTCCTTCCACCATGACGTCGTCACCGCGTCCGGGGCGCGCCGCTCGACCTCCCGGCCCAGCGCGATCCCGGCGCGGCGGACCGCGATGAAGTCCCAGTCGGACCTGATCCGCAGGAAGACGTGCACGCCGCGCCCACCCGAGGTCTTCGGGTAGCCGACGAGCCCGAGTTCGTCGAGGAGCGGCCGGAGCACGTGGACAGCGACGTCAGCGGCTTCGGCGAAGCCGGTGCCTGGTTGCGGGTCGAGGTCGATGCGCAGTTCGTCCGGGTGCTCGGTGTCCGGGCACCGTACCTGCCACGGGTGCAGGGTCACCGTTCCCATCTGCGCCGCCCACGCGATCGCCGACGGGTGGGTGATCTTCAGTGCGTCGGCGGTACGCCCGGACGGGAACGTCACCGTGCAGGTCTCGAGGTAGTCGGGGTGTTTGTGCGGCACCCGCTTCTGGTAGACCTCCTCGCCGTCGATGCCGTCGGGAAAACGCTGCAGGTGCACCGGCCGGTCCCGCAGCAGCGCCACCATGCGGTCGGCGATCGAGACGAAGTAGTCGAACAACCTGCCTTTGGTGCCGTTCTCGCCCAGCTCCGGAAAGTACGGCTTGTCGGGGTTGGTGAGCCGGACCTTGACGCCGGCGACGTCGACTTCGGTTGCAGCGGTTGCCATCAGCTCTTCTCCAGCACGTCGTAGAGGTCGTAGTTCAGCGGAACGTCGAGTTGATCGAAGGTGCAACTGGCGGGGTCACGGTCAGGACGCCAACGCACGAACTTCACTGCGTGCCGGAAGCGCTGGGCACCGCTGTTTCCCTCCATCTGGTCGTAGGCGACCTCACACACCTTCTCCGGGCGCACCGGTATCCAGCGCTTGTCCGCGGCGGAGTTCCACCGGCTGGGCTCACCGTCGCGGACGTCGTCACCGATGCGCAGCGGCTCGAGATCGGCCAGTAGCGCGAGCCGCGCCTTGGCGGTGAAGGAGGCGGCGCCGCCGACCATCTGCAGCTCGCCGTCGTCGTGGTAGAGGCCGAGCAGGATCGACCCGACGCCCTCGCCGCTCTTGTGGATCCGGTACCCGATCGCCACACAGTCGGCGTCGCGGGCGTGCTTGACCTTGACCATCTCGCGCTTGCCCGGAAGGTACTGGCCGTCGAGACGCTTGGCGATCACCCCGTCCAGGCCCGCGCCCTCGAACTCCTCGAGCCACCGCGCACCCAACTCGGGATCCTCGGTGGTGCGGGTGACATGGCACCACTGCTTCGGGGTGACCGCGTCGATGAGCGCCTCGCGGCGCATTCGGAACGGTTCCCTGAGCAGTGAGTTGTCGCCGACGGCGAGGGCGTCGAAGCCGATGAAGTGCGCCGGGGTCTCCTCGGCGAGTTTGCGCACCCGCGACTCGGCGGGATGGATGCGCTGGCTCAGCGATTCCCAGTCCAGCCGCATTCGGGAGGCGATCTCGCGGGGGACGACGATCTCGCCGTCGAGAACGCAGCGCGGCGCGAGTTCGTCACGCACCGAGTCGAGGACCTCGGGAAAGTAGCGGCCCAGGTCCTTGCCGCTGCGGGAGAGCAACACGACGTCCTCGCCGTCGCGGAACACCAGCGCCCTGAAGCCGTCCCACTTCGGTTCATAGGACCAGACGCCGGCCTCGTCGGGCACCTTGGTCTGCGCTTTGGCCAGCATCGGCTCCAGCGGAGGCATCACCGGAAGGTCCATCGTTTCCATACTCACGTAGACCGGAGTACCCAGACAATGTCATCGGGGCAGTCATCGTGGTGGCGACTCAGCCGAACAACCCCGCCTCGCGCAGCCCCGTTCTGTACGCGTTGAGATCCGCAGCAAAAAGCTGCGGTTGCTCGAATGCGGCGAAGTGCCCGCCGCGGTCCTGATGCGTGTAGTGAACCAGGTTGTAGTGCTTCTCCGCCCAGACGCGGGGCGTCTGCAGGATCTCGCACGGGTACACGGCGTAACCGGTCGGGACGTCCACGCGGCCCTGCCACGGGCTCAGCGCGCCGGTCCCGGCGCGGGCCGATTCGTAGTAGAGCCGCGCGGCCGACGTGGCGGTGCGGGTGAGCCAGTACATCATCAGGTTGTCGATCAGCCGGTCGGTGCTCACCGGCATGCCGTCGCGGGTATCGCACCACGCGGCGAACTTCTCCAGGATCCACCCGGCCAGCCCGATCGGTGAGTCGTCCAGACCGAACCCGACCGAATGCGGACGTGTGGATTGCACGTCCATGTACGCGGTGCCGTCCGCCACCTGGGCCGACGTCCTCACGATCGCGGCGATCTCGTCCTCGGTGACGCCCTCCATGGCATCCGACGCGCCTTCCGGTGGCAGCGCGAACAACATGTTGGTATGGATGGCAACAACATTGGAGGTGAAGTGCTCGCCGAGGTATCGGGTGACGAGCGCGCCCCAGTCACCGCCTTGCGCCACGTACCGGTCGTAGCCGAGCTGTGCCATGACGTCGGCGACGGCGGCTGCCACCTTCGCGACGTCGATGCCGCGTTGCCGGGTGGGGCCGGAGAATCCGTAGCCGGGCATCGACACGACGACGACGTGGAAGCGGTCCACCAGCAGGGGCAGCGCGTCGAGGAACTCGACGATGGAGCCGGGCCAGCCATGGGTGAGGACCAGCGGGATGGCGTCGGGGTCAGCTGATCGCGCGTGCAGCAGATGCACGTGCTGTCCGGCAGCGGTGGTGGTGAACGATCCCCATCGGTTCAGTTCGGCTTCGGTTCGCCGCCAGTCGTAGCCGCTCGTCCACCGCTCGATCACCGAGCGCAGGAAGGTCTGGTCGGTCCCGTAGTCCGCGCCTGCACCGTCGATCTCCGCCGGCCACCGGGCGGATTCGAGCCGGCGTTGCAGGTCGTCGAGCTGTGATTGTTCGACGGCAATGTCGAAGGGCTTCATCGGGGGGAGTCCTTCCCGCCGCCGAAGACGGCGGGCAGCAATTCATTGAAGATGTCTGCGCGTTCCCACTGCAGGAAGTGGCCTGCTCCCGGAACCACGAGCGGCCCAACACGATTCCGGAAAGCACGCTCACATCGAGGCACGAAGTCCTCGCCGATGGCGTGGTCGTCCGGTCCGTAGAGGATCAGGGTCCGGACGTCGACCGCATCCATCAGCGGGAACTCGGGCATCGCGCGGTCGTAGGCCAGTTGGTAGGTCGCCCACCCGGCCCGCAGCCGTGCCTCGTCGGCGAACGGTTCGGTCATGAAGTCGACGTCGGCCTGCTCGAAGGCGTACTTCGACGCCCAGAGCCGGTTGGTGTACATCGATGCCACCCACTGCCTGCGCGCCTGCGCCGAGCCCAGCATCGCGGCCAGTTCGTCGGGGAACGCGCCCTGCATCCACCGGTAGTCTCCGGTCGGATCCGACACCGCGGTTCCATCGGCAATGTCGTTGACGGTGATTCCGGTGTAGTCGACGCCCATCGGAGCGACGGTGTTGAACACGCAGAA
Organism: Mycolicibacterium hippocampi; assembly: GCF_010723735.1. Classification (GTDB taxonomy): domain Bacteria; phylum Actinomycetota; class Actinomycetes; order Mycobacteriales; family Mycobacteriaceae; genus Mycobacterium; species Mycobacterium hippocampi. Next base: position 245,992 of record NZ_BLLB01000002.1, read on the forward strand.
CCCCTCCACGAAACCGGGAAACCGGTGGATCAGGTCGGTCGCCACGACTCCGCCGACATCGCTCGCCGCGACCACGCACGAGGTGTGGCCGAGGTGCCCGTTCACCAACGCGTACAGGTCACGTGAATAGGTCACCAGATCGTGTTGATCGTCGGGCGGGAGGTCACTGTCCCCGTAGCCCCGCAGGTCAGGTGCGATGACCTCGAAGCCCGACGCCGCCAGCGCCTCGATGTTGCGCCACCAGATCCGCTTGGTCTCCGGGTAACCATGGATCAGCAGCAACGGCACCCCGCCGATGCCCTCACGCACGAAGGACAGCGAGACACCTTCGGCGACAACGGCCTTTTCGGTATTGAAGGCATCCGGCGCTGCCAGTGCGGGCTGAGCGGGCCGATGCCGTGGGTCGTACCGGAAGGCTGTCATTCTCCCCGTCGCTACGCTCGCCCCGGCCTACCGCGCTCCGCGCACCAGCCGACCCGGACGCGCTCCGGTATCCGCACCGTGGCGACGCGTCACCACTCCGCTGACGACTGTGGCGTCATAGCCGGATGCCCCCTGAACCAACCGGTGGCCGCCCGCGGGCAGGTCGTAGGCCATCCGCGGGGCGTGCAGCGTGAGCGCATCCATGTCGATCACGTTCACGTCGGCCTTCTTGCCGACGCTGATGACACCGCGGTCGGTCAGTCCGAACAGCTGCGCGGTGTCATGCGCCTGCTTGCGGATGACGTACTCGAGTGGCAGCGTCGCACCGCGATGACGATCCCGCGCCCAGTGGGTCAGCAGGAATGTCGGATACGACGCATCGCAGATCATGCTGCAGTGCGCACCCCCGTCGGACAGGCCCATCACACCGGCGGGGTGGGTGATCATCTCGCGGATTGCGTCGTGGTTTCCGTTGGAGTAGTTGAACATCGGGAACATCAGCATGTTGCCGGCGTCGGCCTCCAGCATCAGGTCGTACATCGCCGCCAGCGGATCCTGGCCACGCTCACGCGCGATCGCGGCCACGGTGTCCTCGTCGGTGGGCTCGTAGTTGGGCGGCTCGCCGAGGTAGTACAACCGCTCTGTCACGTTCTGAGCCAGGGCGAACATGCCGTCGAACAGCTTGGTCGGATCGATGGGCAGATCATCCTCGGCCAGGATCGAGGCCCGGACCGCGGGTTCGGCCAACCGTGCGGCGAGTTCTTCACGGGTGCACTCGGCCTTCAGCCGCCGATACGTCGGGCGGTGAGTGAAGGCGTGGTGACCGGGGAAGCCGAGCAGCATGCCGAACGGGCGCGCAGCGATCTGCGGGTGCAGCCGGCTACCCGCCTCGTGTGCGGCCGCCGAGATGTCGAGTTGTTCGCGCCACAGATTCGGGTCGGCGTCGACCTGGATCAGCGCGAAGCTCAACGCGCAGTCGATCTCGGCGCCGAGCCGTTGCATCCACTCCAGTTCCTTCTTCGGGGCGACGATGTCCTCCCCCGCCGCCCCCTGCGGGGCGAGCTCGAACACGCCGGCGCCACCGGCGGCCATCGCGTGGCCGAGGGCGAACAGTTCGTCTTCGGCGGCATACGTCCCGGGCACGGGTTCACCGTCCATGGCACGGTGCGCGATGGTGCGCGACGACGAGAAGCCCAGTGCGCCCGCCTCGGCGGCTTCGCGGACCAACCGGCTCATCGCCGCGATGTCGTCGGCGTTCGCGGGTTCATTGCGGGCGCCGCGCTCCCCCATCGCGTACGCGCGCACCGTGCCGTGCGCGATCTGGCTGCCGAAGTCGACGGCCAGCTCCCGCTTGCCGATCACGTCGAGGTACTCCGCGTAGCTCTCCCAGCCCCACGTGATGCCCTCGGTCAGCGCCGTCCCCGGGATGTCCTCGACGCCCTCCATCAGCGCGATCAGCCATTCCTCGCTGCCCGGCCGCACCGGCGCGAAACCGACGCCGCAGTTGCCGGCCACGACAGTCGTCACCCCGTGATTACTGGACGGTTCCAGCACGCTGTCCCAACTGACCTGCCCGTCATAGTGGGTATGGATGTCCACGAAGCCCGGCGCCACGATCTTGCCGGTCGCATCGATCGTCTCGGCTGCGTCGCCCTCAAGCGGCGCGTCGCCCGGCCCACGTCGACGGACCTCGACGATCTTGCCGTCCTTCACTGCCACGTCGGCGGTGAATCGGTCCGCGCCGGTGCCGTCCACCACGGTCCCACCGGTGATCTTCAGGTCAAACACGATTTCCTCCTCGAGCGCCAGCCGACTTCTTTCGTGAATGTAACACCGTTACAGAGGTGAATGTAATAGCGTTTGCGAAGCGAATTCTCCGAAGGACGAGTCATGACGCACACCGCGCAACCCAGCCTGCATCCTCGCTCTGAGCGTGAGGATGCCATCGGTATACCGCCGCAGCGTCCGACCCTGGTTCCGGCGGAGCGCTACCACTGCGCCGAGTTCGCCAAGCTGGAAGCCGAACGGGTGTGGCCCAGGGTCTGGCAGTTCGCCTGCACTGTCGACCATGTCGCCGAGCCGGGTGACTACTTCGAATACCGTTGCGGGCCATACTCCGTGTTGGTCGTCCGCGGGGACGACGGTGAGTTGCGCGCGTTCCAGAACGTCTGCCGTCACCGCGGCAACAGCCTGTGCACGGGCGCCGGGTCACAGCTGCGCGAACTCCGGTGCGGGTATCACGGCTGGACATGGGACCTGCAGGGCTCGTTGCGGCGGGTGCCGCACCGCAAGGGTTTCGGCGCGCTCGCCCTCAGCGAGTTCCCACTCCTCGCGGTGCAGGTCGACACGTGGGAGCGGCTCGTGTTCGTCAACCTCGACGTCACCGCGATGCCGCTGCGCGACTACCTCGAGACGGTGCCGGACGACATCGCGTGGAACCGGCTGAGCGAATTCCGTTGCTACGCCACGATGACCATCGATGTCGACGCGAACTGGAAGACGATCGCGGACGGGTTCAGCGAGACGTACCACATCCAGATGTTGCATCCCGAACTTCACCGGTGCATGGACGACGTTTTTGCACCGCAGACCATTTGGGGACACACAGGCAAATCCGAGCAGCTCTACGGCGTGCCCAGCCCACACCTCGAGGAGAGCGTGGACGACGCCGCGGTATGGGACGCCTACGTGTGCACACAGGGCGCGCTGATGGGCGTCGCCGAGGGGGCGCCGTTTCCGGAGCACACCCCTGCGGCATCAGCCTCCGAGGCGATCGCCGGCCGGACGAGAACCTTCGCCTCCGAACGGGGCGTCGACCTGGCGTGGGCCACTGACGATCAGATCATGCGGCTACACCAGTACAACGTGTTCCCCAACCTGTCCGTGCTGACCAACGCCGACCACCTCACGGTGCTGACCTCCCGTCCAGGAAGCGATCCCGACCGGGGCGAACTGGTGATGACTCTGTGGATGAGGATGCCCCCCGGCGCACCGCGGACGAAGCCTGCAGACGTCCGACTCAACGCCGACGAGGCACACCCCGGTCTGGTCCTGAGCCAGGACATCGCAGTGCTGCCCGGGCTTCAGCGTGGATTGCACCAGCCCGGGTTGACGCACGTCGTGCTGTCGAACGAGGAGCGCCGCATCATCAACATGCACCGCAACCTCGAACGCTATCTGGATGTGCCGGAAGCGGAGCGAATGACCGGGGGTGAGACCGAGGGTGCCCCCGCGTAACAAGCCCGCCGGCGATCCGGGCGTCACCGCGGAACTCATCCTGCAGACCGCAGCCCGGCTGATCGAGATCGACGGCGTCAAGGCGCTCACCATGCGCAACCTCGCCGAGCGGCTGGGCGTCGCGGTCACCTCCATCTACTGGCACATCGGCGGCCGGGACCAACTCCTGGACAACCTCGTCGAACACCTGCTCGGCGAACTGGCGACATTGCCGGTCGAGGGTGGCGATCCCGTCGAACGCATTGCCTCACTTGCCCGTTCGCAACGCAGGGTGCTCATCGAACGGCAACATCTCCTCGGCATCGCCCACGAGCGCGACCGCACCCCGCAACTGTTCCTCCCCATCCAACGGGCACTGGCGGCGCAACTGGCAGAACTCGGAGTGACCGGAACCGACGCCGCGCTCATCCTGCGTGCGATCCAGGTGCACGTCATCTCGTCGGCGGTGATGCAGTTCTCCGCAGTGCGCGGAGCCAAGCACGACGAAGAAGACCCCTCACTCTGGGCGAACGCCTGGCCCGACCAGGCCCTCGTCGAAGCCCTCCAGGCCCCCACCGACTACGACGCGGTCTTCGAGTACGGACTCGACGCGTTACTGGCAGGCTTGCGCCGGCCAGCGTGAGGCCTCACAGCAAGGCATCCAAGGCGCTGTTGCTGGCCAGGTCGCGGTAGGCGGTGGCCAGTCTGATCTGGTTGGCGACGTTGATCTCCCAGCCGTAGTTCTCCAGCGGCGTCGTCAGCCAGCCGATGTAGAAGCACCACGCTGCTGCAAGCCGATGCTCGTGGTGGAGCTGCTCGACCGAAGGTGCTTCGGTGACGCCGGCTTCGACGAGGCGCTGTCGGTAGTACGCGATCAGATCCTCCTCATGGCGACGACGATCACTCACCGACAAGGCGGTGATGATGAGATAGCTGACGTCGTGCATGCAGTATCCGCGGGCGGTGAGTTGCCAGTCCAGCAGACCGCGCCGGCCGTCGGGCAGGGAGAACGTATTTCCGACGTGGCAGTCGCCATGGACCAGCGTGGTGGGGAGCGTCGCTTGGTGCCGCTGGGCTGCGGTGACCTTCTGGAGTAGTGATCGGGTCGTCTCACTGACCGATTCGACCAGTTCACGTTTGAACTGATGGGTCTGCACCTCCCAGTCGATCAGCGCCGGAACCCCACCTTGGTGGGTGAACAGGTCGTGGATCGGGCCGCTGGTGTGCGGCAGCACCCAGGCGAGGTCGGCGTCGAATCGTGGCGATTGCCAATAACGCCCGTGCAGAGCGGCGAGCTGGTCGAGCAGGACCTTCACACCGGAGGCGTCAACGGGTGTCAGCACGTTGGGGAACTCCGCTTCTCGGACCCGCAGGTCCTCCATCGCGAGGCCGAAAGAGCTCAGCGCCTTGTCGCGCATCACCCCGACGCATCGTGGCAGCACGACCGGCAGTTCGTCGGCGAGCCGCGCGTAGACGTTCACCTCGTTGTCGTACAGCGGGATGTCACCGAAACCCGGGCGGGCAACCTTGATCGTCAGACGTCGCGGCAGATTCTCCGAACCCTGACACGCGTAGTCGACATCGACGTCGACGGTGATCCGCCGCGCCGTGGAAACCCGCTGTTCACCGTCGGTGGACAGCGCGGCGTCGACAACATCAACCGCATCGACCGTCGCCTCGGGATATTTCGTCCGAATCAGCTCCTGCACTACTTCGGTGTCAAAGCCCGCCGGGTTCAACGGGATTGCGTGCTGAGCCATCGAGAATCCTCGCCATCGAAGTTCGTGGTGAGCGACACGTTAGAGCATTGGGCCTCACCCGGTGCATCAGCCACTACGAACGGCGCGGTGGCCGAGCTGTGACCGCCGGGCTCACATGGTGACAATCGACATGTGCAACTACCCGTCATGCCTCCGGTGTCGCCGATGCTCTCGAAATCGGTACCGGCCATCCCGCCGGGCGCTTCCTACGAGCCGAAGTGGGACGGGTTCCGATCCATCCTGTTCCGTGACGGCGACGAGGTCGAACTGGGCAGCCGCAACGAGCGGCCCCTGACCCGGTACTTCCCGGAGCTCGTCGCGGCGGCAAGAGCCGAGCTCCCCGAGCGGTGTGTGCTCGACGGCGAGATCGTGATCGCCACCGACGCCGGGCTCGACTTCGAAGCGTTGCAGCTGCGGTTGCATCCTGCCGCGTCGCGGGTGCACCTGCTCGCCGAGCAGACCCCGGCCGCGTTCATCGTCTTCGACCTGCTGGCGCTGGGCGAGCACGACTACACCGAGCGGCCGTTCACCGAGCGGCGAGCGGCGTTGGTCGACTCGATGGCCGGGTCCGGCCCGACATTCCACATCACACCGGCGACCACCGACGCCGCCACCGCGCAACGGTGGTTCGACGAGTTCGAGGGTGCCGGACTGGACGGAGTGATCGCCAAACCGCTCGACGGGCGGTACCTGCCGGACAAGCGGGTGATGTTCAAGATCAAGCACACGCGCACCGCCGACTGCGTGGTGGCGGGATACCGGCTGCACAAGTCGGGTGACGATGCGGTCGGCTCGCTGCTGTTGGGGCTGTACCAGGACGGCGGCACCCTGGCGTCGGTCGGAGTCATCGGTGCGTTCCCGATGGCGAGGCGCCGTGACCTGTTCTCCGAGCTGCAGCCGCTGGTCACGACCTTCGACGACCACCCGTGGAACTGGGCGGCGCACATCGCTGCCAACCCCGACGCCCGCAGGTACGGGGGTGGGTCCCGGTGGAATGCCGGCAAGGACCTGTCGTTCGTGCCGCTGCGACCCGAGCGGGTGGTCGAGGTGCGCTACGACCACATGGAAGGCGAGAGGTTCAGGCACACCGCCCAGTTCAACCGGTGGCGCCCGGACCGCGATCCGCGGTCGTGCACTTACGAGCAGCTCGAACGACCGGTGACGTTCCGCCTCGGTGACATCGTTCCGGGACTCGGCTGACCCCGGGCAAACCTGTTCCCTTCGAGTGCCACCGGTGTGATACTGGTTGAGGCATCAACGGCAGGGACCATCGTGAACCTGGGCGAACAACGCAAGGCGGGCCGGGCTGAACTCTGGATGCCGGCGGCGCTGCTGACCCTGGCCGCCGTCGGCTGGTGGTGGTCGGTAGTCAGCGCTGGCGACATGGACACCGGCGGCATGTCCATGCAGCCGATGCCGACGATGTCGTTCACGGCGTTCCTGATCGCCTGGGTGGCGATGATGGCGGCGATGATGTTCCCCGCCGTTGTCCCCGTTGTCCGGCTCTATGCCCGCGCGGCCGCCAACGACCAAGTGGCACCCGTAGGGGTCTTCGTCATGGGGTACATCGCGCTGTGGGCCCTTGTGGGCATTCCCGCGTACTTCGCGTGGCGAGACTTGGAAGCACCGCTGATGCAGGGCAGCCCGTGGGTGGGGCGAGTTGCCGGCACGGTGGCCATCGTCGCAGGCCTGTACCAGCTCACGCCGCTGAAGTCGGTGTGTCTGCGGCACTGTCGATCGCCCATGTCGTTCTTCCTGCGCCATGGCAAGCATCTCGACCGTCCGGGACGGGCATTTGCGGCCGGCGCCCACCACGGCCTGTTCTGCGTCGGTTGCTGCTGGATGTTGATGGCTGTGCTGATCGCCTTCGGCACAATGCAATTGGTGTGGATGCTGGTTCTCGCGGTGGCCATCGTGCTGGAGAAGATCGCGCCGTTCGGTGAGCAGCTCGCCCGAGCGTCGGGGGCGGCCCTTCTCGTTCTGGGGGTGGTACTGCTGGCGCAACCCGCGTTCGTGACCCGTCTCATCTGACTGGAGAATGAAATGACAACAACAGAACAACGCACGCGGTGGCAGCTGAAGGGGCGCGGATATGAATTCTGCAACTGCGCACCCGGTTGCGGATGCAATTTCCACGGGTTTCCGACTTCGCCGGACGGCAGCTGCAGGGCGATGGTCGGCAACCACATCCTGGAGGGGTCATGCGGCGACGTCGATCTCTCCGGGGTCAAAGCGATCGCAGTGATCGACTGGCCGAAAGCGATTCACGAGGGAGACGGCAAGGCAGTGTTCATCGTCGAGCCGGATACCACCGACGAGCAGGTCGCGAGTCTGTCTCAGATCTACACCGGGCAGCTCGGTGGGGACCCGTGGGGAATTCTCGGCACGACATTTGAGGTCGTCGGGCTGGCCAAAGCTCCGATCAGCTTCGAGGGCACCGGAATTCAGACCACGATGACGGCCGAGGGCTACGGCCGCGCCACCGGTGACACCTTCAAGAACCCGGTGACGGGCGAGTCCCACCAGGCTCACATCGTGCTGCCCGACGGCTTCATCTGGACCAAGGGTGAGTGTGGGATCGGGTCTTTCGAGGTCGAGGCCGAGGGTCTCCGGCTCGGTTTCACGGACACGAACTGGATCCTGTACGACTTCGACTGGTCCAACAACTGACCGCACGCCGCCAAGTTCAACCGGCGCCGCCATGTATAGCTTTCGCCGGAAGTGGGTACGCGGCGTCGATGCAGCAGGAGTCGACCGGCCCTCACCGACAGGGCGAATTCGCTGCACCCCGTTGTGGCTGTCCGTTAGCGTCTGAAGACTGATGGGCTTCTTCGACTTCGTTCTCGATCGCTGGGCGGTGTTGTCCTTTCTGGCGTATCAGCACATGAGCCTCGTCGTGCAGACGCTGTTGGCCGCGACCGTGCTGGCCCTGCTCGTCGGCGTCGCGATCTACCGCTCCCCGTGGGGCTCGACCGCAGGAAACACGATCACCGCAGTCGGGCTGACGATCCCGTCGTACGCCCTGCTCGGCGTCCTTGTCGGAATCGTCGGCATCGGGGTGCTGCCGTCGGTGATCATGCTGGTGTTCTTCGGTTTCTTCCCGATCCTGCGCAACGTCGTCGTCGGCCTCAACGGGGTGGACAAGACGCTGGTCGAATCCGCCCGCGGCATGGGCATGAACCGGCTCACCACGCTCGTCCGGCTGGAACTGCCGCTGGCCTGGCCGGTGATCATGACCGGCGTCCGGGTGTCGGCACAGATGCTGATGGGCATCGCCGCGATCGCGGCGTTCGCGCTGGGCCCCGGCCTCGGCGGCTACATCTTCTCGGGCATCTCCAGGACGGGCGGGGCCAACGCCACGAACTCCATCGTCGCCGGCACCGTCGGCATCCTGATCCTCGCGGTACTCCTCGACACCGTGCTCAACGTCCTCACCCGACTCACCACCCCAAGGGGGATCCGTGTCTGACTCGGCAACAAAGGAGTCGTCCTCCACCGCTCCCCGCTCGGTCGGCGGCGCCCGAATCCTGCTCGACGGCGTGACCAAGCTGTACCCGGGACAATCGGTTCCCGCCGTGGACAACGTCACCCTGGAGATCCCGGCCGGTGAGATCGTGATGCTGGTCGGGCCGTCGGGTTGCGGCAAGACCACCACGATGAAGATGATCAACCGGCTCATCGAACCGACGTCCGGCCGCATCCTGATCGGCGACGACGACGTCACCCAGCGCAACCCCGACGAGTTGCGGCGCCACATCGGCTACGTCATCCAGGGCGCCGGACTGTTCCCCCACCTGACGGTCGGCGACAACATCGCGATCGTCCCCCGCCTTCTCAAGTGGGACAAGAAGCGCACCGCTGAGCGGGTGGACGAGCTGCTCGACCTCGTGAGCCTCGAGCCCGGCAAGTACCGGGACCGCTATCCACGGGAGCTGTCCGGCGGCCAGCAGCAACGGATCGGCGTCGCCCGCGCGCTCGCCGCCGACCCGCCGGTGCTGCTCATGGACGAACCGTTCGGTGCGGTCGACCCGATCACCCGGCAGCGCCTGCAGGACGAGCTGCTGAGACTGCAGGACGAGCTACGCAAGACCATCGTGTTCGTGACCCACGATTTCGACGAGGCGGTCAAGCTCGGCGACCGCATCGCGATCCTGCAGGTCGGATCGAAGATCGTGCAGTACGAAACCCCCGAACAGATCCTCGCCCACCCCGCCGACGACTTCGTCAGCGATTTTGTCGGCCACGGCGCGGCGCTCAAGCAACTCACCCTCACCAGGGTCCGCGACGTGGAACTCCACGAAGCAGCGGTCGCGCACGTCGGTGACGATCCCACCGCTGCGGTCAGGGCCGCCAGGGACCTCGATCGAGAGCATGTCATCGTGCTCGACGCCCATGACCGGCCGCAGCGGTGGTTGTCGATCCCCGAACTGCAGGAACCGAATTCGCTCTCGCAGGTGACCCTCGACGAGAACCTCGAGTCCGTCAGCCTCGCGTCCACTCTCAATGACGCTCTCGACGAGATGCTGACTTCCTCCCACGGCGTCGTCGTCGTGACGGGACGTCGCAACATCTACCGGGGCGTGATCCGGATCGAGACCCTCATGGGAGCGATGGCCGGTCTGCAGAGCTCCGCCCGATCCCCGGAGCCCCTGCCGTGACAGCAGCAGTCCCGGCGCTGGCCGCCGGCGGTGAAGGCGGTCCGGAAGCATCGGGCGGCAGGCGAGGCGGTGTCGCCCGCTGGGTTGTCCAGCCGCTGGCGTGTGTTCTCGCGGTGGTCGGTTCGCTGGTCTACGTCCACGTCGCCGACGTGTCCGATTCCGAACAGCGCTCTCTCGGGATCCCGAACCTGCTGACGCTGCTGCGCGAGCACATGACGATCAGCCTGGCGGCCACCGTGCTGACGTGCCTGATCGCCATACCGATCGGCATCATGCTGACCCGCGGCCCGATGCGTCGCTACTCCAAGCCGGTCATCACCGTCGCCGGGTTCGGCCAGGCCGCACCCGCCATCGGCTTGATCGCCCTCGGCGCGGTGCTGTTCGGGATCGGACAGATGGGCGCCATCGTCGCGCTGACGGTGTACGGCGCGATGCCGATCATCGCCAACACCGTGACCGGCCTCGACGGTGTCGACCCGCGCCTGGTCGAAGCCGCCCGCGGGATGGGGATGTCCTCGTTCGCCACCCTGGTCCGCGTCGAACTGCCTCTGGCCCTCGCCGTGATCGTGGCCGGGGTGCGCACCGCCCTGGTGCTCATCGTCGGCACCGCCGCCCTGGCGTCGTTCACCGGCGGCGGCGGGCTCGGGCAGCTGATCACCACGGGAATCAAGCTGCAGCAGAACGTGACCCTGGTGGTCGGGGCCATCCTCGTCGCGGCGCTGGCCCTGTTCATCGACTGGTTGGCTCGTGTCGTCGAGATCGTCGCCGCTCCCAAGGGACTCTGATGCGCAACACCGCCCCCGCCGTCGTCTGGACCAGAATCGTTGCCGCCGTAGCCTGTCTGGTCCTGGTTTCCGGATGCGGACTGCGTTCGGCCAGCGGCGCGGTGCTGGCGGCGGACCCGGGGACCATCCAGCACTACGAGTCACTCGAAGGTGTGCCGATCACCGTCGCGGCGAAAGACTTCACCGAGCAATTGATCCTGGGCAACATGCTCTCGACCATTCTCAGCACCGCCGGAGCCGACGTCACCAACCTGACCAACACGCCCGGCAGCTTCGGGGTGCGCCAGGCCATGCTCAACGGTGACGCCGACATCTCGCCGGAGTACACCGGGACCGGATGGATCAACTACCTGGGCAACGAGGAGCCGATCAAGGACGAGATCGCCCAGTGGCAAGCGGTCGACGAGGCGGATCAGGCCAACGGGCTGACCTGGCTTCCGCCGGCGCCGATGAACAACACCTACGCGTTCGCGATCCGCGAAGACGCCGCCGAGCGACTCGGGGTCACCAAGCTCTCCGATCTGACAAATCTCGACAGATCAGAGCTGACGTTCTGCGTGGAGAGCGAATTCGCAAGCCGTAACGACGGTTTCGTACCGATGCTGCGGACCTACGGACTCACCCGGGACGACCTCGGTGGCGTCACGACCCTCGACACCGGCGTCATCTACACCGCGACTGCCGACGGGGTCTGCAACTTCGGCGAGGTGTTCACCACCGACGGTCGCATCCCCGCGTTGAACCTGCGGGTCCTCGAGGACGACAAGACGTTCTTCCCGCTGTACAACCTCACCGAGGTCGTCGACTCCGACCTGCTGGCCGCACATCCCGAGCTGATCGAGATCTTCGGCAAACTCAACCCGAAACTCACCAACGAGACCATGCTCGAGCTGAACGCAAAGGTCGACAACGACGGTGACGACCCGGCGCTGGTGGCCCGCGACTGGCTGCTCGAGCAGGGCCTGGTGACGTAGGGACCAAGCACCGCTTGACGTCGACAATCGTCGCGGGTGCAGCCTACCTTTGGCAGGCCTGGGGCCAGTGCCTAAGTTGCTGCCAAAGAGGAATGACTCGACGACCTACGGGTTGTAGCTAGCATGGACCTCGGAATCAGCGTGCCCATCCTCGACATCGACGGCGGCACCACTGCCATCGGACCTGAACTCGCCAGAGTGGGCGGGGCCGCCGAGGAGGCGGGCGCCACCTCCCTGTGGTTCATGGACCACTTTTTCCAGATCGAGCCGACCGGGCTGCCCGCCGAGGCCAACATGCTGGACGGGTACACGCTGCTGGGTTACCTGGCCGGGCACACGTCGACAATCGACCTCGGGCTTCTCGTCACCGGGGTCACCTATCGCCACCCCGGCCTGCTCGCCAAGATCGTCACGACGGTGGACGTGCTGTCCGGCGGCCGGGCTGTGCTCGGCATCGGCGCAGCTTGGTTCGAGCGGGAGCATCTGGGCCTCGGCGTGTCGTATCCGCCGCTCGCCGAACGGTTCGAACGCCTCGAAGAGACCCTGCAGATCTGCGCCCAGATGTGGGATCCGGACAACAACGGCGCGTTCGTAGGCAAGCACTATCACCTGCAGGAGACGCTGTGTAATCCGCAGCCGATCAACCGGCCGAAAGTGCTGATCGGCGGCAGTGGCGAGCGCAAGACGCTGCGGCTGGTCGCCCAGTACGGCGACGCGTGCAACCTGTTCGGCACTTCTCCCGACGAGGTGGCCCACAAGTTGAGGGTGCTGCGGGGGCACTGCGATGACGTGGCACGCGACTACGACACCATTCGCAAGACCATCATGATCAACGACCTCAGCCCGGGACCCGAGACGCGCGACGATTTCGTCCGCACCATGGGCGAATACGCGAAGCTCGGCATCGATGACGTCATCGTCTTTCCGCCCACCGGCTCGCCGGCGAAGTGGATCGACAGCATCGCCCCGGCGGTGAAGCAGCTCGCCGAGATCGGCTGAGGGCTCCCTCTCGCGAGCAGACACAAACTCGCACGGTTTCAGCCGAATCCATGCGAGTTTGTGTCTGCTCACGACAAGCCCTTGACCTCAACAATTGTTGAGGTTGCAGCCTGGGTTCATGAAACACGTACTCACCGATCTCCACGAAACCCGCACAGATTCCCCGTTCCCCGGCCTGACCACCCACGCCTACCTGTGGACCGGGCCCAACGTGCTCTTCTACTCCGTGGCCACCGACTCCGAGTTCGACGAACTCGCCGAGCTCGGCGGTGTCACCGATCAGTATCTGTCGCACCGCGACGAAGCCGGTCCGATACTGAAAGCCATTGCCCAACACTTCGGTTCGGCACTGCACGCGCCCGAGGCAGAACTTTCCGACATCACCGAGCACTCGCACGTCGACGTCCCGCTGAGTAGCCGGCACACCGATGACAACGGCGTCGAGGTCATCCCCACGCCCGGACACTCGCCGGGCAGCACCTGCTACCTGGTGAACGGCGCAGATGGCCGGTATCTGTTCACCGGCGACACCCTGCTCCGCAATCCGGAGGGCAGTTGGTGGGCCGGTTACATCGAGGGCATCAGCGACGCGGAGCGGATGGCGGACAGCCTGCACCTGCTCGCCGAGCTGGAACCCGATGTGGTGATTTCCAGTGCCTTTCAGGGTAATTCGGCGGTCCACCGGATCGAGCCGGGCCTTTGGCGGGATCACGTCGCACATGCGCTGAACGGACTGCCGACCCGTTCGGCGAATTCCCGCCGCCGCTGACCCTGAGGAAGTCGCCCGCAAACTCGATGTGCTGCGCCGGCACTGCGACGACCTCGGCCGCGACTGCGACGGCATCCGCAAGACCGTGATTGGTCCACAACCCCGATTCCGAAGTGAACCCCGACGATCGGTGCTCCGGCAGCCTGGATCGATGCGATGTCACGGGCGGTCCCCGAGCTGGCCGAACTCGGCTAGCTGTACCGCATCCACGACCGGTCGGTGAGGTACCGCTCGGCGAGCTCCACCGTTTTGGGCGCGAACCCGTCGGTGAAGGCGATCGCCGCGTCGGCATCGGCGTGCGACGCCACCCACGCCGTCAACATCAGCCGCCGCAGCATGACGAACGTCGCGATCATGTCCAGATGGTCCGCGGGGATGGCCCGCACCTCGCGATAGCCGCGCAGCCAGTCGGCGATCATGTGTTCGGCCTCCGGGGTGTGCTCGATGAACGACACCACCGCACCCAGGTCGGCGAGGTACCACGACCAGCCACAGTCGTCGAAGTCGATGACGGTGATGCCGGCCGGCCCACCCGGGTTGATCATCAGGTTCGCCATCCGCAGATCGGCGTGGATCAACCCGAACCGGCCGGGCTCGTGCCCGAACTCCGTCAACGACGTCGCGACCTGCGCCGCCGCCCGCTCGACGGTCGCCGACCCGTCGGGGGTCAGCCCGGGAGCCTCCCGCCAGTTGCCCCACCGGGCAGCCGGCCCCAGGGTGGCCTCCACATCCCACCGGAACCGGCTGAAGTACTCCGGCACGGTCCAGCTCTGGACGTGCGAGTGCATGTGCGCGCACAACCGACCCAGCTCGTCGAAGCCGACGGCCTCCGGCCGCTCCTCGGCGGTACAGCCCTCGATGAACGTCACCGCGTCGACGTGCAGCATGTGGTCAGCGACAACCGCGGCCACCACGTCGCGGCCGTCGCGGGCCGGGATCAACTCCGGCGTGACCACCGGCGTGTCGGAGCGCAACGCGGCCATCCAGCTGAGCTCGGACCGGATGCCGTCCAGCGAGTGGTAGCCGGGCCGGTGCACCCGCAGCACCATCGGCTCGTCGTCGGTCACCAGGTAGGTGGCGTTCTCCGACAGGCTGAGCAGGCACAACGCCGAATCCGGATCCCGCCCGTAGGCGGGCAGCGCAGCGCGCGCGTAGCTCTCGTGATCGGGCGGCAGTCCGGACATCCCCACAATTCTGACGGAGGACCCCCGATGCAGCAGACTGAGGTGCGATGGGTTTCTCGAACATCATGGATTCGAACAGTTACCGGGGACAGCCGTCCGCCGGTGACACCGAGCCGCTGATCGCCGCGCGGGAACGACTGCTCGGCCCGGCGAACCGGCTGTTCTACGAGCGGCCGGTGCACATCGTGCGTGGCCGGGGCGCGCATCTGTACGACGCAGACGGCCTCGAGTACCTCGACGCCTACAACAACGTCGTCAGCGTCGGCCACTGTGAGCCTCGCGTCGTCGACGCCGTGACCCGCCAGATGTCCACGCTGAACACCCACACCCGCTACCTGCACCAGGGGATCCTGGACTATTCCGAGCGGCTGCTGGCCGGCATGCCCGACGCAATCGACCAGGTGATGTACGCCTGCACCGGTTCCGAGGCCAATGACCTGGCGTTGCGGGTCGCGCAGATGTACACCGGCGCCACCGGCGTCATCGTCACCACAGACGCCTACCACGGGAACACCGCGGCGGTCACCGCGATCTCGCCGTCACTGGGGGGTGCGGCAGCCCTCGGAGACCACGTCCGGGCAGTTCCGCCGCCGGACAGCTACCGGGTGCCCGCCGGCGATCTCGCCGGGCGCTTCGCCGCCGACGTGTCCCGGGCAGCCGAGGATCTGGTGGCGGCGGGGCACGGGGTGAGCTGCCTGGTCCTGGACACGATCTTCTCCTCCGACGGCGTGTACGCCACCCCGGATGTCCTGGGTCCGGCGGTCGAGGCGGTGCGCCGGTTCGGCGGCGTGTTCATCGCCGACGAGGTGCAGCCGGGTTTCGTCCGGACCGGCGAGGCGATGTGGGGCTTCGAGCGGCACCGGGTGGTTCCCGACCTCGTGACGATGGGCAAGCCGATGGGCAACGGGATGCCCGTTGCGGCGATGGCCGGCCGCTCCGAGGTGATCGCGCCGTTCGCGACGGGGGTGGCGTACTTCAACACCTTCGCCGGCAACCCGGTGTCGATGGCCGCGGCCACCGCGGTGCTCGACGTCATCGACGACGACGGGCTGCGCGACCATGCCCGGGAGGTCGGGGCGGGGCTGCGCGGCGAACTGGCCGGCATCCGCGACCCCCGCCTCGGGGATGTCCGCGGGGCGGGGCTCTACATCGGTGTGGAGATCGTCAGCGACCCGGACGCCAAGACCCCCGACCGCGCCGAGGCGATCCGTCTGGTCAATGCGCTGCGCGAGCAGCGGGTGCTGATCTCGGTGTGCGGCACGCAGGGCCACGTCCTCAAGATCCGGCCGCCGTTGGTGTTCTCGCGCAACGACGTGGACCGGTTCTGCTCGGCATTCGCCGACGCGCTGGCGCGGTGACGCGCCCACCGGGCGCGGGCAGGTTCGCGCCGAGCCCGTCAGCCGATCTGCACATCGGGAACCTGCGCACCGCCGTGCTCGCCTGGTTGTTCGCGCGGTCCACCGGGCGTCGCTTCCTGATGCGCGTCGAGGACCTCGACGACCGCACCCACACCGACATCGCCGACCGGCAGCTGGCCGACCTGGCCGCGCTCGGCCTCACCTGGGACGGACCGGCCACCCGGCAGACCGAGCATCCGGACCGCTACGACGTCGTCGTCGACACGCTGCGCCGGCGCGGGCTGCTGTTCGAATGTTATTGCACCCGAAAGGATATCGCTCAGGCGCCGCGAGCACCACACGCTCCCGAGGGGGCGTATCCGGGGACCTGCCGCGACCTCACCGACGCCGAGCGGCACACCCGAAGACGTCAGACCGGACGTCCCCCGGCCCTGCGGCTGCGCACCGACACGGGCGAGTTCACGGTGCATGATCTGCTGCACGGCGACTACACCGGCGCGGTCGACGACTTCGTGATCCGGCGCGGTGACGGGGTGCCCGCCTACAACCTGGCGGTGGTCGTCGACGACGCCGCCTCCGGGGTCGACCAGGTGGTGCGCGCGGACGACCTGCTGGCGTCCGCACCGCGGCAGGCCCACCTCGCCCGGCTGCTCGGCCACCCCGCGCCGACGTACGCCCATGTGCCGCTGGTGCTCAACGCCGCCGGCGCGCGGCTCGCCAAACGCGACGGTGCGGTGACCCTCGCCGAGATCGGCGTGCAGCGGGCGTTGCACCGGATCGGCGAATCGCTGGGCTACACGTCCCTGACGGTGGAGGGCATGCTGACCGAGTTCGAACCGCAGCGGTTACCCCGCGCACCGTGGGTATACCGTCCCGGATGAGCAGAATCCTTGCACGACGCGCCCTACTCGCGGTGCTGGCGCTGGTCGCCGTGCTCCTGACGGCCTGCGGGCCGGCGGCGAACAACAGCGACGAGCCGGTGCGGTCTGCGGGTGTGCTGCGGGTCGGTACCGAAGGCGTGTACGCACCGTTCAGCTATCACGACCCGGTCACCGGCCAGCTCACCGGCTATGACGTCGACGTGGCACGCGCGGTCGGTGAGCGGCTGGGCGTGCCCGTCGAGTTCGTCGAGACACCCTGGGACTCGATCTTCGCCGCGCTGGAGGCCAACCGCTTCGATGTGGTGGCCAACCAGGTCACCATCACCCCGGAACGACAACAGCTCTACGACCTCTCCGATCCCTACGCCATCGGCGAGGGGGTCATCGTCACCCGCGCCGACGACGACTCCATCACCTCCCTCGACGACCTGCGGGGCCGGACCGCAGCCCAGAGCACCACCAGCAACTGGGCCCAGGTGGCCCGCGACGCCGGCGCCCGGGTCGAAGCGGTGGAAGGACTCACCCAGGCGATGGCGCTGCTGAGCCAGGGCCGGGTCGACGTGGTGGTCAACGACAGTCTGTCGATCTACGCCTACCTCGCAGAGACCAACGACAGCGCCGTGAAGATCGCCGCCAACACCGGCGAGAAGAGCGAGCAGGGTTTCGCAGCCCGCAAGAACAGCGGCATGCTCCCCGAACTGAATCGGGCGATCGAGGAACTCAAGACCGACGGGACACTGGCGGAGATCTCGCAGAAGTACCTGCGAGCCAACGCCTCCGGCGGCCAGGAAGCGCCACAGGCGCAGCCCCGTTCGACTTGGCAACTGGTGCTCGACAACCTGTGGCCGCTGGCCAAGGCCGCGCTGACGATGACGATCCCGCTGACGATCATCAGCTTCATCATCGGCCTGGTGATCGCGTTGGCGGTGGCGCTGGCGCGGCTGTCGCCGAATGTGGTGCTGACCAACCTCGCGCGGTTCTACATCTCGGTGATCCGCGGCACCCCACTGCTGGTGCAGTTGTTCATCGTGTTCTTCGCGCTGCCTGAGTTCGGCGTCCGGATCGACCCGTTCCCGGCAGCGGTGATCGCGTTCTCGCTCAACGTCGGCGGATACGCCGCCGAGATCATCCGCTCGGCCATCCAGAGCATTCCGAAGGGGCAGTGGGAAGCCGCCGAGACGATCGGTCTGAACTACGCCGGGTCCTTGCGCCGCATCATCCTGCCGCAGGCCTCCCGAGTGGCGGTGCCACCACTGTCCAACACGCTCATCTCACTGGTCAAAGACACTTCGCTGGCGTCGACGATATTGGTCACCGAACTGCTCCGGCAGGCGCAGATCATCGCCGCGCCCACGTTCGAGTTCTTCGCGCTGTACGGCACGGCCGCGGTGTACTACTGGGTGATCTGCCTGGTGCTGTCGTTCAGCCAGAGTCGCATCGAAACCCGGCTGGAAAGGTATGTGGCGAAATGACTTCCGAGAACACCGCTGACAAAGACATCCTGGTCGCCGACGGCGTGCGCAAGGCGTTCGGGGACAACCAGGTCCTCGAAGACGTCTCCTTCACCGTGCCGCGCGGGACGGTGACGGCGATCATCGGACCGTCCGGCTCCGGCAAGACGACGCTGTTGCGCGCGCTCAACGCGCTGGACACCCCTGATTCCGGCGTCATCCGGATCGGAGATGTCCAGATCGACTTCGCCGAACCGGTGTCCAAGGACGAACTGCGGCGTTACCGGTCGCAGAGCGGCTTCGTGTTCCAGTCCCACAACCTGTTCCCGCACAAGACGGTGCTGCAGAACGTCACCGAGGGGCCGATCGTGGCGCAGAAGCGTCCCCGCGAGCAGGTGGAGGCCGAGGCCGCCGAGTTGTTGGGCAAGGTGGGGCTGTTGGACAAACGCGACCAGTACCCGTTCGAGCTCTCCGGCGGTCAGCAGCAGCGGGTCGGCATCGCCCGGGCGCTGGCGCTGCGGCCCAAGGTGGTGCTGTTCGACGAGCCGACGTCGGCACTGGATCCCGAGCTCGTCGGGGAGGTGCTCGCGGTGATCAAGGACCTCGCCGTCGAGGGTTGGACGTTGGTGATCGTGACCCATGAGATCCAGTTCGCCAGAGGGGTATCCGACCAGGTGCTGTTCACCGACCAGGGAGTGATACTGGAGCAGGGCCCGCCCGCGTCCGTCATCGGAGACCCCAGCCACGATCGCACCCGGCAGTTCCTGCAGCGGATCCTCAACCCGCTGTAGTACCGCCGTGAGAAGGTGTGCACCATGGCACGTCATGAAGCGGACGTCATCGTTGTCGGCGCCGGGATCTCGGGGCTGATCGCAGCCCGCACGTTGCTCGATGCCGGGCTGACGCCGCTGATCCTGGAAGCCGACGAGCGGGTCGGCGGGCGAATCCTCACCGAGGAGGCACTGCCCGGTCTGCCCGTCGAACTCGGCGCGCAGTGGATCGGCGACACCCACCACCGGATGTTCGCCCTTGCATCCGAACTCGGCGTCGAGACCTACCCGCAGTACGACGAGGGTGAGACGTCCTACGAGCTGGCGGGTTCGGGGGTGCTACGCGAGAGCGAGTTCCACAACAGATTCGGCGGTGAGCTGGCCGAGCTGGAGAAGGTCTTTCGACTGCTCGACGAGCTGGCAGCCGATGTCCCGCCGGACGCGCCGTGGCTGGCACCGCTTGCCGCTGAGTGGGATTCGGTGACCGCCGGCGCATGGTACGACAACCAGGGCCTGTCCCCGGTCGCCCGCACGCTACTGGAGATCTGCACCGTCGGGATCCTCGCGGTGCCGACCGTCGAGGTGTCGTTTCTGCACCTGCTGTTCACGATCCAGACCTGCGGGGTGACCGCCGAACTGTTCGCCGAATCCGAGGGCGGTGCGCAGACCACCCGGTTCGTCGGCGGCACCGGCGAGATCCCGAAACGACTGGCCGCCCTGGTCACCGATCACCTGGTGCTCGACAGTCCGGTCCAGCTGATCGAACACAGCGCCGACAGCGTCACCGTGCACTGCCGCGGCGGACTGGTCGCCGCCGGCCGTCGGGCGATCGTGGCGATCTCACCGACGCTGGCCGGCCGGATCATGTACGACCCCCCGCTGCCGGGGTCTCGCGACCAGCTCACCCAACGGATGCCCAACGGCTCGGCGATGAAGGCGTTCTTCGTCTACGACGAACCGTTCTGGCGCGCAGACGGACTCAACGGCCAGCTCATCTCGGATGTGGGTCCGGCGCGGATGTCCAACGACACCTGCCTGCCCGGCGACGACCACGGGGTGATCCTGTTGTTCCTCGAGGGTGAGCAGGCCCGCAGGTACGGCCGGCTGCCGGTGGACGACCGTCGCGCGGCGATGACCGAGGAGTTGGTGCGCCATTTCGGCGACAAAGCCGCCCGGCCAGAGTTCTACGTCGACGGCGAGTGGTCCGAGCGGCAGTGGACGCGTGGTTGTTACAACGCGAACATGGGGCCGCTGGTGTGGACCACCTACGGCCACGCCCTCGCCGCGCCGATCGGCGCCATCCACTGGGCCTCCACCGACACCGCCACCTTCTGGAGTGCCTACATGGAGGGCGCGGTCGAGGCGGGCGAGCGGGCCGCGCACGCCGTCATCGACGAACTGAGATAGGGCCTCGTCAGTGGGCCGTCACCGAGACCGCCGGTCACGACCGAGGGTGATCGGCAGCGTCGACATGCCCCGAAGCGTGACGTTCTGCTTGTAGTCGGGCTCGGCGGCCAGGGCGGCGTCCGGGAAGCGTTGGGTCAGCGCCGAGAGGGCGACCGTGGCCTCCAGCCGCGCCAGCGGCGCGCCGAGGCAGAAGTGCGGCCCTTTGCCGAACCCGAGGTGGCGGATCGTCGAACGGTCCGGATCGAATCGGTCCGGTTGTTCGAAGGCCGCCGGGTCGCGGTGGGCAGCGGCCAACAGCAGAAGCATGTTGTCGCCCTTGGGAACTGTCGACTCCCCGATCGTCATGTCCTCTCCCGCGATTCGGCCGATCAACTGCACCGGGGGGTCGTAGCGCAACGTCTCCTCGATCACCGCGCCGACCCTGGACGAGTCGGCGGCCAGCGCCGCCCACTGCGGCGGATCACGCAGCAGCGCCAGGATCGCGTTGGCGATCAGGTTCACCGTTGTCTCGTGCCCGGCGATCAGCAGGAGATTGCACGTCGCGACGATCTCCTCCTCGGTGAGTTGATCACCGGACTCCTCCACCCCGATCAGTCCCGACATCAGGTCCTCACCTGGGTCGCGGCGTCGCGACGCGATCAACTGCCGCAGGTAGTCGCGCAGCCACAACCCGGCCTGCATGCGCTCCTCGAACCCACCGTCGGCCTGACCCGTCACGGTGACGAACGGATCCAAAGACTGCGCGAGCAGCGCCGACGCCGCGCTGAACTCCGGTTCGTCTGCCAGCGGCACGCCCAGCAGGCGGCAGATCACCGCGACCGGAAGCGGGTACGCCAAGCCGGTGATGGCGTCGAACAGGCCGGACGCCTCGTCCAGCAGCGAGTCAACCAGCCCGGTGATCTCGGGTTCCAGCGCTTTGACCACCTTCGGGACAAACGCCTTGCTCACCAGCCGGCGCAGCCGGGTGTGGTCGGGCGGGTCCAGGAACAGAAACCCCGGCGGGCCGAACGGGCGCGCCGAGGCGCCTTCGGCGACCATCCGTTGTGCGACTGTCGACTTCATCCGGTCGCTCGCCGAGGCCGGGTGGCGCAGCACTTCGTCGCAGTCGGCGAAGCTCGAGAACACCGCCAGGTTGTTCTGTGGCAACAGCAGCGGGCCCTGTTCGCGGATCCGGCGGTAGTGCGGGTACGGGTCGGCGCGATGGGCCGGGTCGAGCAGCTGCAGGAGCAGCGACTGCGGTTCTGCGGCGGCGGTCATCTTCTTATTGTGCACATGTCCAAGACGGTGCTGGTCAGGATTGCTTCGCGTAGTAGCGACCCAGCACGTGCTCACGGAGGTCGTCGAAGCGGCCGGTCCCGATCGACTCCCGGATGTCGTCGACGAGGCGGATGATGAACCGCTCGTTGTGGATCGTGCACAGCGTGGAAGCCAGCATCTCCTTGGACTTGAAGAGGTGATGGAGGTAGGCACGGGTGTAGTTGGCGCACGTGTAGCAGTCGCACTCCGCGTCGATCGGGGTGAAGTCCCGGCGGTAGCGCGAACCGGTGATGTTGTATCGGCCGGTCGCCGAGTACACCGCGGCGTTGCGCGCCACCCGCGACGGGGATACGCAGTCGAACGTGTCGGCGCCGGCCTCTACGGCGGCGAACAGGTCGTCGGGCTCGCTGATCCCGAGCAGGTGACGGGGTTTGTCGTCGGGCAGCTCACTGCTGACCCAGCCGACGATGGTGGCCAGGTTCTGCTTCTCCAGCGCTCCCCCGATGCCGTAGCCGGCGAAGCCCAGGCCGGCGAGCCCGCGCGCCGCCTGCCTGCGCAGGTCCTCGTACTGGGCGCCCTGCACCACCCCGAACAGCGCCTGTGGCGGCTTGTGGCTGCGCAGCTCGGACAGCCTGCGGTGCTCGGCCACACACCGCACCGCCCACTCGTGGGTGCGCTGCACCGAGCGTTCCTGGTAGCCCCGGGTGTTGACCAGCGTTGTCAGTTCGTCGAACGCGAAGATGATGTCGGCGCCGAGCTGGTGCTGGATCCCGATGGACACCTCGGGGGTGAACCGGTGGGTGGACCCGTTCAGGTGTGATCGGAACGTCACCCCGTCGTCGTCGACGTGGGCGAGGCGTTCCTTGCCCTCGGCGATGATGTCGTCGGTCTGCACGCGGGTGACATCCATCGAGAGCACCTTCTTGAACCCGACACCCAGCGACATCACCTGGAACCCGCCGCTGTCGGTGTAGGTCGGCCCGGGCCAGTTCATGAACGCGCCCAGACCGCCGGCTTCGTCGACGATCTCCGGACCGGGCTGCAGGTAGAGGTGGTAGGCATTTGCCAGAACCGCTTGCGCACCAAGTTCTCTCATGGTCTCGGGGAGCACCGCTTTCACGGTGGCCTGGGTGCCCACGGCGATGAACGCCGGGGTGCGGATCTCCCCGTGCGGGGTGTGGATCACCCCGGCGCGGCCCAGACGGCCCGGGAGTTCCGCTTCCACACGAAAAAACGGAACACTGACATTCGGGTCGGCCACGTCGTAGATTCTGCACTGTGATCACACGATGGGCCGTGACGGCCGGGATCGCGGCGGTTGCCCTGGCCGCCGCTGGGTGCTCGTCGTCGCAGCCTCCGGTGTACGACCCGCCGCCGGGCGAACTCATCGCGGGCACGGCACAGGTGACCGTCAACGGCGAGGACATCGGCACCACCGAGTCGGTGCAGTGCAGCGAGGCCGGGCCGCTCACCACGATCACCACCGGCGAAGGCGGCGAATCCTCGGGCGTCTCGGCGTTGCTGGCCAGCGAGGAGGAGCTCGTCGTCAAGAACGTCAGCGTCCGCGACCTCGGCGGGTTCACCGGCAGCTTCAACGAAGGACTGGGCGGCGACGCGACGGTGACGATGGACGGGCGCACCTACACCATCGACGGAACGGCCGAGGGATTCGAGACCGCCGATCCGAGCTTCCGCACGTCAGGGACATTCAAGATCAAAGTGGCGTGCTGAGCACTCCGACCTGGGCCGATGGATTTCTCGAATAGCCATGTCCGCGCCAGGGCCTCCGACCATACTGCGTGAGATGGTCCGCCGTTGGTGACGGACCACACGACAAAAGGAGAACCCTGGTGAAGCGTGGATTCGTAGTCGCCGTCGGCGGTGCGGCGATCGTCATCGCAGGTCTGTCGGGCTGTTCCTCGGAGGAGGAGTCCGGAACATCGGGCGAAACGTCGTCGGCCGCCGCGGCGGAGGGCACCAGCACGGTCACCATCGACGGCCAGGACCAGGAGGTCGCCGGCACGGTCGTCTGCTCGGACATGGGCGGCAACACCAACATCGCGATCGGCGACGCGACAACAGGTATCGGCGCCGTGGTGACCACCGGTGACGATCCCACCGTGCAGTCCGTGGGTCTGGGCAACGTCAACGGTGTCACGCTCGGCTACCAAGCCGGCACCGGACAGGGCGAAGCCACGGCCGAGAAGGACGGCAGCACCTACAAGATCTCCGGAACCGCCACGGGTGTCGACATGGCCAACCCGATGCAGCCGGTGAACAAGCCGTTCGAAATCGAGGTGTCCTGCCCGTAGCGGCCACAGGCCGCCGGCTTGCGTCAGAAAGGCGTGTAGCCGGCGGCCGACTGCCGCAACTGCCAGATCTGCGCAGGGCACAGTTCGTTGACGGCCTGATTGATCAGGTAGCCCGCCTGGTAGTAGTCGCTGGTGTGGAAGTCGGCCTTCACCTGGTCGACCAGCTCGGCGTATCCCATCTTGGCCGAGACCCGGTCACAGATCGTCTGGCCGTAGCCGATCGCGGCCTCGGCGTTGGGGAAGTTGTACCCGGGCCTGACGTGGACATTCACCAGGTAGGCGACGGTGTCCGCGCCGGCGGGCGGGGGTGCGACGAGAGCGCCCGCTGCAACCACCCCGGACATCAATCCCACTGACAACGCGCCTACCAGCGATTTCATGGAACATGACCTTACGCCTCAGTACGACCGCAGGTGGCCGTTCCTCGGGCAATGCGGGCAAACAACGCTCACGACCGTGCCCCTGCGACCTACGCTATGCGCCATGAAGTTGATGGCTACGGCTGCAATCGTCGGCGGTCTGCTCGCCGCGCCCCTGGGCGGGCTCGGCATCGGGGCGGGTACCGCCTCGGCGACGCCGACCACCTGTGACGGCGCCGACTGCGTGCCGTACGTGGACCACGGCGCGCAGTTGGGTGCGCAGTGCAATCAGACCACCCGCTACAACTTCGGCATGGACGCCTCCGGCAACACGCTGGCCTGCAACTCGAAGAGCCAGTGGGTGTCCTTCGCGCCGCTGGTCGGGGTGCGCACCTTGAGGTCGCCGTGCGCGGAGACGTCGGGGGCCGCACAGAGTCCCGACGGGGTGCCGCTCAAGTGCGACGGCGGGGCGTGGAACGCCGACTACTGGGTGATGTTCTACGGCTGAGCCGCAAAGCCGGCATGACTGCGAATCAGAGGTAGCGTCGCCGTCGTCGCAAAACCGGGGGGCGCCTCGCAGACCGCCGGGACCGCGTTCAGCACCTGCATCGCGGTGGCCACGTTCGCCGACCGGACATGCTCTTCGATGCTCGCCGCGCGGCTGAAGCTGGCCAGCGACAAGAAGTGGGCGCGCATCGACGGATCCCCCTCGATCGTCAGCGTCCAGCCGTGTTGCGGACTCGGCCAGTGGCCTGGGTACTCGCCGCCCACCGTCCACAGGGTTTCGATCTCCACCAGCGGCACCCCATCACGTCGCCCGGTCCAGTTCCACCGCTGGCCGGCCGTGGTCCCGGCGCGCAGCAGATGATCGAAGATCTGGTGATCCTCCTGTGCGGCAACGGCTTCGACGGTCGCAGTGACCTCGTCGAGGCGCGCACCGAGTGAGTCGCCGATGAACCAGACCTGCTCGGCGAAGATGGAGCTGTTGAATGCCAGGAACTCGGTCGCGGTCGGGCTGATCGCTTCGACGGGCTGGCCGAAAGCCATGTTGTCGAACGTGATCCCGGTGCTCTCGTACACCGACCAGTCGGCCCGCTCCTGCAGGGTGATCTTCTCGACGGTGCGGCTCATGCCGGACAGCGCGAGCGGTAGCACCCCGGAGAGGTTGCCGGGGTTGATGCCGCTGCCGTGCACGGAGCTCGCGCCCGCCTCGCACGCCGCGAGCACCCGGTCACGATCGGCCGCCGGCATCCGCTGCGGATGGAACATGAACGCCGTGGTGGCAACGTTCTTGCCGCTCGCCAGCACCGCGCACACATCGTCGACGTTCGCGGTGCGCGGCGTGTAGAGCACACAGTCCGCCTCGAGAACCAGAACGGCCTCGGCATCGGTGGTCGCCGGAACGCCGATCGGGTCACGACCGGCGAGCGTTCCGATGTCGACGCCGTTCTTGTCCTCGGAGTACACCTTTGCGCCGACGAGCTGCAGATCGTCTCGGTGGTCGAGGACGGCGGTCATCATCTCTGTTCCGACGGCGCCTGTCCCCCACTGGATCACCCGGTACACGCCCCGGACCGTAGCAGGATGGGCGGGGTGACCAATCGAATTCAAGAGCTTCTCGGTGTCGAGTTCCCCGTCGTGCAGGCCCCGATGACCTACATCGCCCGCGCTGAACTCGCGGCGGCGGTGTCCGCGGGCGGCGGGCTCGGCATGATCGAGACGCTGACCCCCGAGGGCCGGGCCGACCTGCTGCGGGTGCGCGACCTCACCGACCGGGCCGTGGGCGCCAACCTGATGATCCAGGGCTGGAAGCGGGACCCGTCGATCGTCGACGTGCTGGCCTCGGCCGGGGTCCGGCACGTGTTCACCTCCGCCGGGGATCCGGCGCTGTTCACCTCCCGGCTGCATGACGCGGGCATGACCGTCGTGCATGTAGTGGGCTCGTTGAAGGGCGCGATGAAGGCCGCCGACGCCGGTGTGGATGCACTGGTCGTCGAGGGGGTCGAGGGCGGCGGGTTCAAGTCGGCGCTGGGTGCTTCGACGATGGTGCTGCTGCCGCTGGTCGCGGAACGTGTCGGGCTCCCCCTCATCTGCGCGGGCGGGGTGTGTGACGCCCGGTCGGCCGCCGCCGCGGTGGTGCTCGGGGCCGAGGGCGTGCAGATGGGCACCCGCATGCTCGCCAGCGACGAGGCGCTGGTGCACGCGAACTTCAAGGACGCGATCGTCGCGGCCGACGACTCGGGAACCGTGCTGCTCGACATCCCCGGCAACCCGACGATGCGGGTGCTGCGCACCGGGCTCGCCGCCCGGCTGAGCGCACACGCCTCCGATGCGCAGCTGCTCGGACGGATCACCGAGCTGTATTTCGCGGGCGACCTGGAAGCCAGCGTGGCCAACACCGGCCAGGTGTCGTCACGGATCACCGAACTCCACCCGGTGGCCGACATCGTCCGGCGCACCTGGTGCGACATCGAGGGCGTCCTGAACGGTGCGCGGTCGCGGCTCGATTGAGTGGTCGCGCGATGGGGCACACTCGTGGGCATGGACGTTGACATGGATGGTGACAGGGACGACGCAGGCCCCGACGGCACCCTCGGCCCCAGCGAGTCGCTGGACTCCGACGAGGTCCGCAACAACGACGGGGACACCGTCGTCGATCCGCCCGACGAGTGGATCGAGGCCGACGAGGACGAGACGCTCGACGAGAGGCTGGCGGCCGAGGTCCCCGACGTGTCGCCTCGCGGCGGGATCGAGGACGAGCGGCCCACCAGCCGGACATCCGGGCAGATAGACGGCACGCCCGAGGACGGCGAGTCGCTCTACTCCGTGGTGGACGAGGACGAGAGGCAGCGCGTCCCCGGGGACGAAGAAGCCGATCACATCATCGAGGACTAGGCGGCGATGGTGAGCGCCAAAAGGGTTCTCTGCTTCGGCGATTCGCTGACCTGGGGCTGGATCCCGGTCACCGACGGGATGCCCACCGAGAGATATCCGTTCGCGCAGCGCTGGACGGGGGTGCTCGCCGAGCGGCTGGGCGCGGACTGCCTGGTCATCGAGGAGGGCCTGTCCGCCCGCACCACCAACATCGACGACCCGACCGACCCGCGGCTGAACGGGTCGAAATACCTGCCGTCGGCTCTGGCCAGCCATCTGCCGCTGGATGTGGTGGTCCTGATGCTCGGCACCAACGACACCAAGGCGTACTTCGACCGCACCCCGCTCGACATTGCGTTGGGTATGTCCGTTCTGGTCACCCAGGTGCTCACCAGCGCGGGCGGCGTGGGCACCGCCTACCCCACCCCGCAGGTGCTGGTGGTCGCGCCGCCACCGCTGCCGCCGATGCCGCATCCATGGTTCCAGCTGATCTTCGAGGGCTCTCAGGAGAAGTCGGCACGCCTCGCCGAGGTGTACGGCGCGATGGCGTCGTTCGTCAAAGTGCCGTTCCTGGATGCCGGTTCGGTGATCTCGACCGACGGGGTGGACGGTCTCCACTTCACCGAGCAGAACAACCGCGCTCTCGGCGAGGCGATCGGCGAGCAGGTCGCCCGCCTTCTGGAGCGGTAGCGGTCTGCCACATGGCCGAACGCGACCGCGACGAATCCGGCCGGCCCCGCAACACCCGACCCCGCGACGCACTGGGCCGGCCCCTGCCTCCCGGCAGGGCGGGCGTGCCCCGGATCCCCGACGATCTGGACCTGCCGCCGGCTCGATCCCTCAGCTATGCGCAGGATCTGCTGAACCAGGGGCTGGCGTTCAACGCCCACGAAGTGCTCGAGGCGGCCTGGAAGGGCGGGCCCGCCGACGAGAGACCGTTGTGGCAGGGCCTGGCCCAACTCGCGGTCGGTATCACCCACATCCAGCGCGGCAACGTCGACGGTGCGATCACCCTGCTGCGCCGCGGATCGCTGAGCTTGGGCGCGGTGGATCAGCCACGCCCCCACAGCGTGGACGTCGACGGCCTCCTCGGATGGGCCGCTGCGCTGGTGGACGATCTGACCGCCGGCATCGGCATCTCCGCATCCCGCCTGCGGCCGGCGCTGACCGTCACGACCGGATGACGACGGGCCCCAGCGCCTCGTAGCGGCGCGCTTCGGCGGCGGGAAG
Source organism: Mycolicibacterium hippocampi (assembly GCF_010723735.1). GTDB lineage: Bacteria > Actinomycetota > Actinomycetes > Mycobacteriales > Mycobacteriaceae > Mycobacterium > Mycobacterium hippocampi. Next base: position 274,659 of record NZ_BLLB01000002.1, read on the forward strand.
TTCGGAACCGGTCACGATCGACTCGAAGTCGGCCACCCTCGCGAAGCGGCAGAAACTGCTCTCCCCGAACTTCGAGTTGGCCGCCACCAAAATCGGCCGCCGCGCGACCCGGACCGCCGTGCTCTTCACCGCCGCCACCGCGGGATCCGGCGTCGTCAGCCCGTGTTCGAGCGAAATACCGTTGGTGCCGAGGAAAGCCACGTCGATCACCAGGCTGCCCAGCATGTCCAGCGCCCAGTGATCCACCGTCGCCAGCGTCCTGCCCCGCAACCGGCCGCCCAGCAGCAGCACGGTCACCGAACGGCTGTGTGCGAGCGCCTCGGCGGCCAGCAACGACGACGTCACGATCGTCAGTTCCTGCTCGGACAGTCGCTCGGCGATCAACCGGGGCGTGAAACCCTCGTCCAGATACACCGTCTCAGCGCCGTGCAACAGTCCCGCCGCCTGCGCCGCCATCCGGTGCTTCTGTGCGAGGTCGACCTGGCTGCGGTACTCGACCCCTGACTCGAAAGCCGCGGTCTCCAGTGGGACCGCGCCACCGTGCACCCGCTTGAGCAGACGGCGGCCGGCCAGCACCTTCAGATCCCGACGGATGGTCTCGCTCGCGACGTCCAACTCCGTCGCGAGCGAGGCCACCTCCACCCGCCCCCGAGTGCGGGCGAACTCGACGATCCGAGTCTGGCGGGTGTCCGAATCCACCGACGTCACGGTAGTCGGCGACTACTTGTCACCACTGGTGAGGATGGTCTTGACCTCCTCCACCGACTTGGCCTCGCGCAACCGGGCCACGTCCTCGGCCTTCAGGAACACTCCCGCGATCTGGGTGAGCAGCGCCATGTGATCCTTGCCGGCACCGGCGATTCCGACGACGAACTCGGCTGGTTTGCCGTTCCAGTCGATCGGCTCGGCGTAACGGACGAACGACAACCCGGTGCGTCGGATGGTGTCCTTGGCCTCGTTGGTGCCGTGCGGAATCGCCAGGCCGTTGCCCATGTAGGTGGAGATGGACCGTTCGCGCTCGTGCATGGCGTCGACGTAGGCCGACTCGACGGCTCCGGCGGCCACCAGCAGTTGGCCGGCCTCGGTGATCGCGTCGGCGGCGTTTTTCGCCGTGCCGTTCAGCACGATGGATTCCAGCGCCAGCACATCGGCACCGCCGGTGGTCTCCTCGGCCGCGGTCTCCTCGGTGTTTTCAGCGGGTTCGGTACCGCCACCGTTCGTCTGCTCCAACTGATCGACGATCTCGTCGTATCGCGGGCTGCTCATGAAGTCCTCGACGGACACGTGCGCCGCCGAAGGTGTCTTCTGCCGTGCCCGATCGGTCAGATCCCGGTGTGAGACCACGAGGTCGTAGTTGTCGGTCAGGTTGGAGATCGCCGAGTTGGTGACCTTGATGTCACCGAAGCCGGCTTTCTGGATCTTCCTGCGCAACACCGAGGCGCCCATCGCCGACGAGCCCATGCCGGCGTCGCAGGCGAACACGATCGTGGAGATCGGACGCGTCACGGTGGCCACGCCACCCCCGCCCAGCAGAGCCGAGGACACGCTGGATTTCTTGCCCTTGCGTGATTCCATCTCCGCGGTCGCGGCGGCAAGGTCCGGGTCGTCGGTCGCCCTGTCGGTCTTCAACAGCAGCGCGGCGACGACGAAGGACACTGCGGCCGCGCCGAACACGGACAGCGTCACGCCCAGGTAGCTGTCGCTGGCGGTCTGTGCGTACACAGCGATGATCGATCCGGGCGCGGCGGGCGCCCGCAACCCCGAGCCGAACAGCACGTTGATGAAGACGCCGGTCATGCCGCCGAGGATGGTCGCGATGATGAGCTTGGGCTTCATCAGCACGTAGGGGAAGTAGATCTCGTGGATGCCGCCGAAGAACTGGATGATCGCCGCGCCGGGGGCCGATGCACGGGCGATGCCGCGGCCAAAAAAGGTGTACGCCAACAGGAGTCCGAGGCCCGGACCCGGGTTGGCCTCCAGCAGGAACAGGACCGACTTGCCCGCCTCCAGCGCCTGGGTGGTGCCCAGCGGTGTCAGCACGCCGTGGTTGATCGCGTTGTTGAGGAACAGCACCTTGGCCGGCTCGATCAGTATCGACGTCAACGGCAACAGGTTGTTCTCGACCAGGAAGTCCACTGCGGTGCCGGCCAAGCGGGTGAACGACGACACGATGGGTCCGATTCCGAAGAAGCCGAAGATCGCCAGGATCATCCCGAGGATGCCCGCCGAGAAATTGTCCACCAGCATCTCGAAGCCGGGGCGGATCTTGCCCTCCCACAATGCGTCGACTTTCTTCATGCACCAGCCGCCCAGCGGGCCCATGATCATCGCCCCCAGGAACATCGGCACATCGGCGCCGGTGACAACGCCGATGGTGGCGATCGCACCCACCACCGCTCCGCGGTTGCCGTGAATCATCCGGCCGCCGGTGTAACCGATCAGGATCGGCAGCAGGTAGGTGATCATCGGGCCGACGATTCCGGCACCGTCGTAGGCACCCCAACCGCCGATCTTGGCCACCCAGCCGTCAGGGTCCCGCAGCGCGGCGAATATGCCCTGTAACCAGCCCTGCTCGATGAAGAGCGCGGTGATCAGACCCCACGCGATGAACGCGGCGATGTTGGGCATGACCATGTTCGACAGCGCAGTGCCCAACTTCTGCACATGCACCCGGGCCCCGGTCCGCGGGGGCGCGTCCTGCGAGATGGCTGGAGCTGACATCTGGATCCTCGATTCTGACGGTGGCCGGTGATGCCAATCACATTCAGTGAAGCGCATAACGGGCACGATTGCAAGCAAACGGTCATAAACGGTCAGTCAGTTGGGTGGTTTTATGCCCGAATCGGCGCTAGAGTGCTTCAAAGCACACCAGCTGCGCACCAGTCCCAGCGTCGACGACTCGAGAGGATCACCCCATGAAGGCATTGCGGTTCTACGCACCCGAGGACGTCCGACTGGAAGACGTGCCCGAACCGACCTGCGCTCCCGACGAGGTCAAACTGCGGGTCCGCAACTGCTCGACGTGCGGCACCGACGTCAAGATCTTCTACAACGGCCACCAGAACCTCACGCCACCGCGCACCATCGGGCATGAGATCGCCGGCGAGGTCGTCGAGGTCGGCACCGATGTGAACGCGACCTACGGAAGCAACTGGGAGGTGGGCGACCGCGTTCAGGTGATCGCCGCGGTCCCCTGCGGTGAGTGTTATGAGTGTCGGAAGGGCTGGATGGCGGTGTGCCAGAACCAGACCTCGATGGGCTATCAGTACGACGGCGGCTTCGCCGAGTACATGATCGTGCCGCGGCAGGTGCTCAAAGTTGATGGCCTGAACCGCATTCCGGACAACGTCGGCTTCGACGAGGCCTCGGCCGCCGAGCCCTTCGCCTGCGCCATCAACGCTCAGGAACTGCTCGGCATCGAAGAGGGGGACACCGTGGTGGTGTTCGGCGCGGGCCCGATCGGCTGCATGCACATCCGCATCGCGCGCGGCGTCCACAACTGTGGGCCGGTCTACCTCGTCGACGTCAACGCGGCGCGGCTGCAGATGTCGGCCGACGCGGTCGCGCCGGAGGAGATCATCAACGGCGCCGAGGTCGACGTGGTCGAGCGGGTCATGGAACTGACCGGGGGACGCGGCGCCGACGTCGTCATCACCGCCACCGCCGCCAACGTCGCCCAGGAACAGGCCATCTCGATGGCGGCGCGAAACGGCCGCATCTCGTTCTTCGGTGGGCTGCCGAAGACCAACCCCACCATCAGCTGCGACTCCAACGTCGTGCACTACCGCCAGCTGCACATCCACGGGGCCAACGGGTCTGCGCCCGAACACAACAAGCGCGCGCTGGAGTACATCTCCACCGGCCAGGTCCCGGTCAAGGACCTGATCACCCGCCACATCCCGCTGGACGACGTGCTCGAGGCGTTCCGGATCGTCAAGAACGGCGAGGCCATCAAGGTGACCGTGGAGCCGGTGCCCGCGGAGCTCGCGGCAGGAGTCTGACGTCACAGCCCCGATGAGTTTCGGTAGGGCGGCGCCGAGGTACCCGGTCTGCATGGTTCGACTACGAGCCGCAACCCATTTCGACCGAAGGAGGCGCACAAGTGAGCGCTGACGACAAGACCAGCAACAAGATCGACGACCTCGGCGGCAAGGCCAAAGAGGGCCTCGGCAAGGTGACCGGAGACAAGGACACCGAGAACGAAGGCAAGTTCGACCAGGCGAAGTCCAGCATCAAAGACGCCGGCGAGAAGGTCAAGGACGCGTTCAAGAAGTAACCGCGCCACCAACTCGAGTCAGCCCGTCACCCCAGTTGGGTGGCGGGCTGACTGCTGTCGGTGACGGGTGTATCTCGGTCCGGTGGCGATGCGATGTCACCCGGCGACGGACCGGTGCCGCACTGCCATCATCGGTCGGGTGCCATCAAGAAGAGCGACCGAGACCGAGAGCAGGCTGGCTGCCCGAATGGCGGCGCTCGCCTCGCTCGGTGCTGCGCTGATCCACTTCGCCGCCGCGCACACCCACTGGCAGGAATGGCCACCGTCGGGTCTGTTCTTCGTCTTCCTTGCCACGTTTCAACTGATCTGGGCGCAGCTGGTGCTTGTCCGGACGAGTTCGGCGGTGCTGGCGGCCGGTGTCATGGTCAATGTCGGCGCCATCGCGCTGTGGGCGCTGTCGCGAACTGCGGGAGCGCCCTTCGGCCCCGGTGCCGGGGAGCCCGAACTGGTGCACGCCGCCGACCTCTGTGCTCTGCTGCTGGAGATCTACGTCGTGATGGGGGCCGGCTGGGTGTGGTACCGACGCCGCCACGGGGAGTCGATCCCGGCGTTCGCGAACACGATCGTCCTCCTCGGCGCCGGCGTTGTGATGGCGCTCGCGTCGACGGTCGGAGTGGCCTCGGGTCTGCAGCACGGCCACCATCCGCCTGCGGTGTCACCGCCGGTTGCGGAATCGGTCGGCACGCCCGCCGGGCCGACATCTCCCGGGCCTCCCCCAGCGGAGCCACTACGTGGTGAAACCAGTGACCATGGGGATCACGGGGATCACCACCACGGCGAGTGACTCTTTTGGCTCTGCGCACCTTCAGGCCTCTCCTTGTGTGAACTAGGGACCGCGTAGACCCCTGAGGTCTAGGCTGCCTCGACATGGCCAGTCACTGGGAGGCCTCGGGTATCTCGCGGCGCGGTTTCCTCGGAGGAGCATCGGCGTTCGCGCTGTTGACCGCCGGCTGTTCGCCGTCGAATGGCGGCGGCACAGCGTCGACGAGCCCGACCCCGGTCGACGGCTTGCCGGCCGAAGCCGAGTGGGCGGCGCTGCGCGAGCAAGTCGGCGGCCGGCTGATCGACGTCGAATCGCCGCTGACTTCCTGCACGGCAGACGTCACGGGCGACACCTGTTCAGCAGTGCTGGAGAACCTCAAAAACCCCTTCTGGATCGAGGAGCAGCCCGGGGCGTTGCAGACCACCGGGTGGCTCGGCGCGTGGCAAAACCAGGTCAGTCTGTATGCGGTCGCGGCCGAAAACGCCGACGATATCGCCGCTGCGGTGAATTTCGCGCGCGACAACCGGGTACGTCTCGTGGTGAAGGGCACCGGGCATGACTACCTCGGCCGTTCGAACGCGCCCGATTCGCTGCTGGTCTGGACACACAATATGCGGGAGGTCACCTTCCACCCCGAGTTCCGCTGGGCCGGAGCGACCACCGACCGTCCGCCGGTGCAGGCGCTGAGCGTTGCCGCTGGGGCGCGATGGCTGGAGGCTTACCAGGAGGCCACTGCGAACGGCGTCTACGTACAGGGCGGCGGCTGCACCTCGGTCGGTGCCTGCGGTGGCTTCACACTCGGCGGAGGGTTCGGCAACTTCTCGAAGCGCTTCGGCAGCGGCGCCGGGGGTGTGCTCGAGATGGAGGTCGTGACGGCAGACGGGCAGGTGCGCGTCGTCAACGAAGCCCAGGACGCCGATCTGTTCTGGGCGCTGCGGGGCGGTGGCGGCGGCACGTTCGGCATCGTCAGCCGAATCACCTACCTCGCGCACCCGATTCCGCAGACAGTGGGTTCCCTCAGCGGCACCATCAAAGCGTCCGGGGACGACGCCTTCCGGGACGTGCTCGGTAGCTTCGTCAGGTTCTTCCCCGGCGCGCTCATCGACGGGTCGTGGGGTGAGCAGATTGCGGTCAAGCCCGACAACACCCTCGAGCTCTCCGTGGTGTGGCTGGACCTGACCACCGAACAGGCGCGCGCGGTATGGGAACCCTTCACGTCCGCGTTGCAGGCCGACGGCCTCGCGACCGTCGACCTCGACTTCGACAGTCATGCGTTCCGTGATTTGTGGAACACCGCCTACTGGCAGCGGGTGGCCCCCGAGACGATCACCTTGGATCCTCGTGCTGATCAGCCGAGTGGTCAGTTCTGGTGGGCCAGTAATCAGGGCGAGGTATCGCAGTTCATCTTCAGCTACCTCTCCCGCTGGCTTCCGCTGAAGATGTTCGTCGACACTCCCGACGATCTCGTGGATGCCCTTTTCGAAGCTTCACGGCTCGCACGGGTCAGCATCCACATCAACAAGGGCTTGGCGGGCGCCTCGGAAGAGGTCCTGACGCGGGAGCGGACCACGTGCATCAACCCCGCCTGTCTGGAAGCGGCGGCGTTCGCCACGATCGGATCACAACAAGCCACCGCCTACCCCGGGATCGCAGGCCACGAACCCGACCTCACAGTTGGGCGCAAAGCCGCGGAGCGAACGAACACGGCGATCGACATCATCCGCAACGCGACCCCGGGAGCCGGCACCTATTTCAACGAGGCCGACTACTTCGAACCCGACTGGCAGCACGCCTTCTGGGGCACCAACTACGACCGGTTGTTGTCGATCAAGCGGAATGTGGATCCCGACAACTTATTCCGCGTGCACAACGGCGTCGGCAGCGAGTAGGACGGCCGCCTCGGCAAGCTCCCCCCCTGCGCCATGGTCACCATCGCTGCCGGAACCGGCTCTGGATAGCGGAAAGCCCCGGCCGAGAGCCGGGGCTTTCTGCGTGGCGGTGGCGGAGGGATTTGAACCCTCGGACGGGGGTTACCCGTCACACGCTTTCGAGGCGTGCTCCTTAGGCCGCTCGGACACGCCACCGCGTGGCAGCTTACCGATGCACCGCCCCACATCCCAAACCGCGTCCAAAGTGAACCGAGGGTCGTTGAAACCGCCCAAAGCACAGCCGTGGGTTCACACTCGGCGAAAGGGAGCGTCAACGCTGGCGGGTGAAGAACCCTTCCAGCAGGCCGGCGCACTCCTCGGCCAGCACTCCACCGCGAACCTGGGGCCGGTGCGTCAGCCGGCGGTCACGCACCACATCCCACAGCGATCCCACCGCGCCGGTCTTCGGCTCCCACGCCCCGAAGACCACGCGGGCGACCCGTGCCATCACCAGCGCACCCGCGCACATCGTGCACGGCTCCACGGTGACGGCCAGCGTGGCCCCTTCGAGCCGCCAACCGTCGCCCAGCACCTGGGCAGCCGCTCGAAGTGCGAGGATCTCGGCGTGTGCGGTGGGGTCGCCGAGCTCCTCGCGGGCGTTGGCCGCCCGGGCCAACAAGGTTCCGTCGGCGGCGAAGACGACCGCGCCGATCGGCACGTCGCGAGGCCCCACCGCAGCGGCGGCGTCGAGGGCCGCGCGGATCAGGTCGTCGTCGGTCACCGGTTATCCGCGGGTCACCGGCCGAGGCGATCGAGCACCGCGGCCAGTTCGTCGGCGAAACCCATCTCCCTGGCGATCCGACCGATCTGCTCGTCGGCGTAGAGGTCGTCGCTCTCGTCGCAGATCACTCCCAGCACCGCCTCGGGCAGCCCGATGTCGGACAGCACCCGCAGGTCGCCCTCCTCGAACGGGTCGGCGCTTTCCAGATCTTCGTCCTGGATGTCGGCGTCGAGCTTCTCCAGCACCTCGGCGGCGATGTCGTAGTCCAGCGCCGCGGTGGCGTCCGACAGCAGCAGCCTGGTCCCCGACGGCGCCGGCCGCACGATCACGAAGAACTCGTCATCGATGTCCAGAATCCCGAAAACCGCTCCGGCGCTACGCATCTCACACAGCTCCGTCTCGGCGGCGGACAAACTGGTCAGAGCCGCGCGCCGCATCGCTGTGCATCGCCATTTGCCGTCCTCCCAGACGACGGCGACACCGAAGCCGTCGGGCACATCCACGGACCTCTTCTGCGGCTGTGCACTCTGCGCTCCCATGGGAGTCACGGTAGTCCCCAGTCATGGCCTTGACCAGCGAGTCCGTCCCTGCCGACGTCGGCGCGGCAATCCGGTGTGCCAACCTTGGAGCGTGACGAAGACACCGGTGTGTGTGGTCGGTCTGGGACTGATCGGCGGCTCGGTCATGCGTGCAGCCAAAGCCGCCGGACGTGAGGTGTTCGGCTACAACCGGTCGGTGCAGGGGGTCGAGGCGGCCCGATTCGACGGTTTCGACGCCACCGCTGACCTCGACGAGGCACTGTCACGGGCCGCCGCCTCCACCGCCCTGATCGTGCTGGCGGTCCCGGTTCCCGCGCTGCCGTCGATGCTGCGCCACGTCCGCGGCACCGCACCGCAGTGCCCGCTGACCGACGTGACCAGCGTCAAGGGGGCGGTGCTGCGCGACGTCGCCGACGCCGGCCTCCTCGAACGCTACGTCGGCGGGCATCCGATGGCAGGTACCGCACACTCGGGGTGGCCGGCCGGGGACGCCGGGCTGTTCGTCGACGCACCCTGGGTGATCAGCGTCGACGATCACGTCGATCCGGGCGTGTGGACCGAAGTGATGACGCTGGCGCTGGACTGCCGTGCCGTCGTCGTCCCCGCCCGCTCCGACGAGCACGACACCGCCGCCGCGACGATCTCGCATCTGCCCCACCTGCTCGCCGAAGCGCTCGCCGCCACCGCAGGCGAGGTGCCGCTGGCGTTCGCGTTGGCGGCCGGGTCGTTCCGCGACGGCACCCGGGTCGCCGGGACCGCACCGGACCTGGTGCGGGCGATGTGTGAGGCCAACTCCGCGCAGCTGGTGCCGGTGCTCGACGACACGCTGCGCCTGCTCGGTGATGCCCGCGACAAGCTGGCGGCCGGCCAACCGGTCTCGGGACTCGTCGAAGCCGGTCACGCAGCCCGGATCCGCTACGACAGCTTCAGCCGCACGCAGATCATCGGCACGGTGATCGGCGCGCCGGGGTGGCGCGACGAACTCGCCGCCGCCGGACGGGCCGGTGGCGTGGTCAGATCCGCGTTGCCAAACCTGGATAGTCGAGGATGAATCCGTCGGCGTCGACTGTGATCTGCGTCTCGGCGACCGGTGAGTGGACTTTCAGGCCGTCAGCGCCTCCGCTGTAACTGATCGTCGCCACGTCGACCGAGAGGTCGGGCACCCGGACGTAGACGATCGGCATGGTGACCGAATCGCCGTCGCCCCGGAACACCCCGGTCCGCCGGATCGGCAGCGCGTTGAAGAACGGACTGAAGATGACGTCGACGTCGAGCGCGCCGTCGAAGGCGGACCTGCTGGTCTGACCGGAGTGGTCCTGCACCAGCCACATGCTCTCCTCGTCGCGCGCGATCGACAGCTGGCGCTCCCGCTCGGCGAGGGTGACCGTCAGGGACAGCCTCTTCGTCGCGCCGGCCTCGTCGGTGACCAGGTCGTAGGAGGCGCTGAACGCCGGGTGCGACGGGGTGGCTGCCGCCACCATCCTGCCGTAGGCCTTGATGCGGTTGCCCGAGAGCTGAACGCGCACCGACTCCATCCGGGGCACGTCTTGTGCCCGCCATGTCAGGATGGCCGGATAGGTCCCAGAGCTCGCATCAGAGCGACCTTCTTCACTCATCCCTCTACCGTATGCGACGGATCCCCTCGTTCGTGGCGGGCTGGCGAACCAGGGGGCGAACTGGCCTGCGAACCGACGCGTGGACGTGATTCCAGCGCGACCTCGTCGCCCAGGAACGGCTGCGGTAGGCGCCGCATCCGGCCCAGTCGTCCGGTGCCGGGCATCGAGGCCCACACCGCGAACGCCAGCACGGCGTCGAGGATCAGTGCCAGCGCGGTCACCATCAACGCCCCCACCAACGCGATGTGGAACTCCCGCACCTTGATGCCGTCGATCAGGTAGCGGCCCAGACCGCCGAGGCTGGCGTAGGCCGCGATGGTGGCGGTGGCGACGATCTGCAGCGTCGCGGTCCGCAGACCGCCGAGGATCAGCGGCAGCGCGTTCGGGGTCTCGACGCGCAGCAGGATCCGCGTTTCCGTCATCCCCATCGATCTGGCGGCATCCACCACTGCCCGGTCGACGTTCGCGATGCCGGAGTAGGTGCCGGCGAGCAGCGGCGGGATGCCCAGCAGCATCAGCGCGACGGTGGGCGGCACCAGGCCCAGGCCCCACAGCAGGACCCCGAGCAGCAGCACGCCCAGTGTCGGCAGCGCCCTCAGCGCGTTGACGCCGGTGACGACGACGAACGTGCCCCGGCCGGTGTGCCCGATCAGCATGCCGATCGGGACGGCGACCAGCACCGAGAAGAACGTCGCGATGACCGTGTACTCGAGGTGCTCACCGATCCGCGCGCCCAGCCCCGCCGGGCCGACCCAGTTGGACGCGGTGAAGATGAACGACAGCGCCTGTTCGAGGAAGTTCACGCCGCGGCCGCCTTCTGCGCTCTGGTCCAAGGCGTCATGGCCTTGCCCGCCAACATGATCAGCGTGTCGATGACGATCGCCAGCACGAAGATCGCGATGATCCCTGCGATGATCTGGTCACTCTTGTTGGACTGGTAGCCCTCGGTGAACCAGGTGCCCAGCCCGCCGATCCCGATGACCGAACCGACTGCCACCATCGAAATGTTGGTGACCGCAACCACCCGAAGGCTGGCGATCAGCACGGGAACAGCCAGCGGCAGCTCGACTTTCAGCATCCTGATCAAGGGCCGGTAGCCGACGGCGGTGGCGGCGTCGCGGACCGGTTCGGGAACCGCGTCCAGAGCCTCGGGCACCGCGCGCACCAGAAGTGCTGTCGTGTAGAGCGTCAACGCGACGATGACGTTGGCCTCGTCGAGGATCCGGGTCGGGATGATCAGCGGTAGCACGACGAACAGCGCCAGCGACGGGATCGTGAAGATGATGCTCGCGGTGACGGTGGTCAGTCTGCGCAGCGTCCTGGTGCGCTGCACCAGCGCGCCCAACGGCACGGCGATCAGCAGTCCGAGCACGATCGGGACAAGCGAGAGCCGCAGGTGGATGACCGTCAGCTCCCACCCGTCGTCGAGGTTGTGCAGCAGATAGTTCACGGTGACCGCTGCTGTTTCAGAGCGTCGAGCACGTCGTCAGCGAGCACACCGCCGATCGGCATACCGCCGGCGTCCACGGCCACCCCGAGTCCGGACGGCGAGGACAGCGCGGCGTCGAGCGCCTGGCGCAGCGAATCTTCCGGGCGGAACAGCGAGCCGCCGGCAGTTGTACTGTCGTACAACGACTTCCCGGACCGGTGCAATGTCACGCCGGCACCGTCTATCCACGCATACGGGGCGCCGTCCGGTCTGGTCACCAGCACCCACTCCCCGTCGCGGAGCTCGAGGCCGTCGACTCCGGCCTCGTCCGTCGCCCGGATGTCGTGCATCCGAAGGCCGGTGGCATGCCGAAACTGCAGACCCCGGTATCCGCGGTCGGCACCGATGAACCCGGCGACGAAATCGTTTGCCGGGTTGGACAGCAGGCGCTGCGGTTCGTCGTACTGTTGCAGCACGCCGCCACGTCCGAACACGGCGACGGTGTCACCGATCTTGATCGCTTCGTCGATGTCGTGGGTGACGAAAACGATCGTCTTGTGCAATTCGCTCTGCAGGCGCAGGATCTCGGTCTGCAGCTCTTCGCGCACCACCGGGTCGACGGCACTGAACGGCTCGTCCATCAGCAGGATCGGCGGGTCAGCGGCCAGCGCGCGGGCCACCCCGACACGCTGCTGCTGACCGCCCGACAGCTGTGCCGGATAGCGGTCGGCGAGCTTCAGGTCCAGCCCGACCCGTTCGAGAACCCCCAGGGCGGCCTTGCGCGCCGAGCGTCGCGACTCACCCTTGAGCACGGGCACTGTCGCGACGTTGTCGACGACCCGCAGGTGCGGCATCAGCCCGGCGCTCTGGATGACGTATCCGATGCCGAGGCGCAGCTTCACCGGATCGACCTTGCTGACGTCCTCGCCGTTGACCGTCAGCGTGCCCGAGGTCGGCTCGATCATCCGGTTGATCATCCGCATCGAGGTCGTCTTGCCGCAGCCCGACGGACCGACGAAGACCACGAGGTTCCCGTCGGGCACGACCAGGTCGAGGTCGTCGACAGCTACTGTGCCGTCAGGGTACTGCTTTGTGACACCGGCGAATTCGATCATCGATATCCTCTGCTGCTCACGGCTGGAGCGGTGTGTCGAAGCCCTTGTCCCGTACCCAGTTCTCTGCGGCCTCGTCCGGGTTGATGCCGGCGTTGCCGGATGTCTCCGTGTTCAGCGCGATCAGGTCCTCGGTGGTCAGCTCGGCCGAGACCGCGTCGAGCACGGTCTTGAGTTCGTCGGACTTCTTCTGCGAACTGACCAGCGGCACCACGTTGGCGGCCAGGAAATTGTTCTCCGGATCCTCCAGAACCACCAGGTTGTTCTCCTGGATTGCCGGCGACGTGCTGAAGATGTTGGCTGCGGTCACCGTTCCGTCGGTCAGCGCCCGCACTGTCGCCGGTCCGCCGCCGTCGCTGATCGCGATGAAGTTGCTCGGCGCCACATCGAGTCCGTACTTCTCCCGCAGCCCAGGGATTCCCTCGGCGCGGTTGAGGAACTCCGACGGGCCACCGAACTTGACCTCGGCGGAGTGCGCCGCCAGATCGCCGATCGTCGTGAGGTTCCAGCGCTGCGCGGTCTCCTCGCTGACCGCGACGGTGTCCTTGTCCTCGGCCGGCGAAGGGTTGAGGATCGACAGGTCACCGGGCAGTGTGCGGAACAGCGCCAGCAGCACGTCATCCGGGGTGGTGACCGTGGTCTCGGGGTCGAAGTACTGCAACAGGTTCCCGGTGTACTCGGGGATCAGGTCGATCGAGTTGTCCTGCACCGCCGGGATGTAGGTCTCCCGGCTGCCGATGCCGAACTGCCTGCCCACCGTGAAGCCGTTGGCCTCCAGTGCCTGTGCGTAGATCTCGCCGATGATCTTCGATTCCGGGAAGTCGGCCGATCCGACCACGATCGATTTCAGATCGCCGGAGACCTCACCACCACCCAGCGGGTTCGAGCTACCACAGCCGGCGAGGGCGATCATCAGGGCCATCAGGCCTGCTGACGCCGCAAGCATCCGGTACCGCATTCTCGGTCGGGAACATCTCACTGCGGCGTCCTTTCGCCTCGGCAGACCTTTCGTGACCATAACTCCATCAGCGTGGAGGTTTCATTCGAAGGGCAAAAGGGCAAAAATGGAGCCATGTCCAGCGAACCGTTCGCGTCGGCCGATACGCCGCCTGAAGGATCTCATCCGGTCCCGCCGGCAACCGGGCGCGCAGCGCCTCCCCCCGAGTCGGCGGTGAAGTTCACCAAGGCCGCCGCCATGTGGGGGTCGCTGGTCTTGGGCTTCCTGGTTCTGATCGTTCTGCTGATCTTCATCGCGCAGAACACCGAGTCGGCGGAGTTCGCCTTCCTCGGCTGGCATTGGTCGCTGCCGCTGGGGGTGGCGATCCTGTTCGCGGCGGTGGCCGGCGGGTTGCTCACCGTGGCGGTGGGCGCGGTGCGGATCCACCAGTTGCGGCGCGCGGCGAAGACGAACCTCAAGGCCGGTCTGTAGCGGTCACCGGATCGACACCAGTTGTTCGACCGAATCCCGCGGCAGGTCGCCGTCGACCGTCGCCGTGACCGTCATGTTGTTCAGCGTGATGGCGCCCTTGTGGTTGTCCAGGAACGCGGTGTCCGCCGCATCACGGCCGGTCGCGATCCGCACCAGCGACTGCCGCGGAGCCAGGCAGGTGGCATCGACCACCCGCCACTGTCCGTCGACGAACGCCTCTGCCACCGCGTGGAAATCCATCGGCTGACAGCCCGGCGCGTACACCGAGACCAGCCGGGCGGGCACGTTCACCGCGCGCAGCAGCGCGATCACCAGATGGGCGTAGTCGCGGCACACCCCGGCTCCGGCCAGCACCGTGTCGGCGGCACCGTCGATCGGGTCGCTGGATCCGGGCACGTAGCTCAACCGGGTGCCCACCCAGGACGACACCTTCTCCAGCAGGGTGGCGGTGTCGGCGAACTCGCCGAACTCGGTTGCGGCGAAACCGAAGAACTTGTCGGCCTCGGCGTAGCGGCTGGGCCGCAGATAGGTCGACAGGTCGATGTCGCGCAGCGGCGCCGGATCGGCATGGCCGAGGACGGTGGCGGAGTACCGGACCTCGAGATTGCCCACCGTGGCGTCGAACTTGTGGATCCGGTTGCCGTGTTCGCCCGAGATCTCCTGAACCCCCGTAGGTCCGGTGGACGGAATCTCCTTGCCGTCCAACACGAATGTCAGTGACTCGGTGACCTCTGCGCCCGGTTGCGGAGCCACCGCGATCTGGAACTCGAGTGTGGTCGGCGCGGTGATTTCCACGTCCAACTCCGCAGCGACATCACGCTTCATGGCCGCACGCCTTCTTCCGATTCGGGGGAACAGTCTCACGGCGCTTCTTCGGGCCACGCGACCTTCTACCCACGCAGACTAGGAGCGAAACGTCAGGAAAGCTCGGTGAGTCCCGCGGCGATCAGCGGCGCCACCGCCTCGGCCACCTTGTCGGTGTCGTCGGTGACCCCGCTCTCGCGGGCCCGGTAGGCGATGCCCGCCCCGATGATGGCGAGCTTGAAGTAGGCCAGCGCCATGTAGAAGTCCCAGTGGTCCAGTTCCTGACCGGCAGCTTTGGCGTACTTCTCGGCGAGCACGTCGGCCGGTGGGATCAACTCGCTGGCCCATGCGGCGTCGGCGTGCACCAGGTGGAACGTCGGGTGCCGGTACACGCACATCAGCGCGGCGTCGCTGAGCGGGTCACCGAGCGTCGACATCTCCCAGTCCAGGACGGCGACCACCCTGGTGGGGTCCTCGGCGTCGAGGATGGTGTTGTCGATGCGGTAGTCGCCGTGCACGATGGCCGACCGGCTCTGCGCGGGCAGGGCCTCGCCGAGCCTGGTGTGTAGCCTGCGAACGTCGTCGTCGCACGGGTCGTCGTCGCGCCTGACCAGATCCCACTGCGACCCCCAGCGCCGCACCTGGCGCTCGAGGTAGCCGCTGGGCCTGCCGAAATCGCCCAGCCCGACCGCGTCGGGGTCGACCGCGTGCAGGTCGGCGAGCACGGCGATCAGCGAGTCGACGCAGGATTCGATGGTGGCCCTGTCTCCGAGCGCCTCGAGCTGGTCGGTGTGACGCACCACCCGGCCCGGCACGTACTCCACCATCTGGAACGGTGCACCGAGCACGGAGTCGTCGTTACGCATCGTCACCGCGCGGGCGACCGGCACCGGCGTCCCGGCCAGTGCCGCAACCACCTTGTACTCGCGAGCCATGTCGTGCGCGGACGGTGTGAGGCCGTGCAGCGGAGGTCGACGCAGCACCCACCGCGACGCGTCGTCGGACACCAGGAAGGTCAGGTTGGACCGACCGCCGGAGACCAGTTCCGCGCGCAACTCTCCGGTGCGCGGGATCCCGGTCTCGCGCAGGTGTCGATCCAGGGCGGCCAGATCGAGGCCATCGAGATCAGTCACCGGACTTGTCTACCACCTGCAGCTGTCTGCTCTTCGCGCGAGCGCTCATCGCTGATTTCTGGGGAGTAAGTCCCATACGTGTTCGGTGGCGTTGACCCCTGCCACCGCGAGGCGGCCGGTGCGCGACGACAGCAGCCGGGTCACCGAGGCGTAGTCGACGTGGAACGACAGCAGCCGCTCGGTGCCCAGGATCTGGTGCAGCAGCACGTTGATCACGCCGCCGTGGCTGAACACCGCGACGGTGTCATCGTGGTCGGCGGCGGCGACGAGGTCCGCGACGGCCGCGTCGACGCGTCCGAGGAACTCGGTCTCGTCGACACCGCTGGGCAGCTGTCCATTGATCAGCCTCTCCAGCTCCGCCGGGTTCTCCTTCGCGATCTGCTCCACCGGGATGTAGTGGGCGAGGTCGCGGTCGTACTCGGCGAGACGTTCGTCGACCTCGACCCGCACCCCCAGCGCGTCGGCCAGCGGCTGCGCAGTCTCGATCGCGCGTACCTGCGGGCTGCTGACCACCCGCTGGATCGGGAACCGGGCCAGGGCGCCGGGCAACCTGCCCGCCTGCTCGGCGCCTTCGGCTGACAGATGTGGATCGGAACCCTGCCCGGGTTCGCTGCGTAGCGGTAGCGCATGTCGGACCAGAAGCAATTGCACCGTGACACCATATGGCCCGTGGACGGATATGCAGATCAGCTGTTCGACCTGACCGACCGGGTGGTGCTGATCACCGGCGGCAGCCGCGGCCTCGGCCGCGAGATGGCGTTCGCCGCCGCGCGGTGCGGTGCCGACGTCATCGTCGCGAGCCGCAAGTACGACGCGTGCGTGGCCACCGCCGAGGAGATCAGCGCAGCGACCGGCCGGGCGGCGTTCCCGTATCAGGTGCACGTCGGGCACTGGGACGAACTCGACGGGTTGGTCGACGCCTGCTACGACCGGTTCGGACGGATCGACGTGCTGGTCAACAACGCCGGCATGTCACCGCTCTACGACAAGCTCACCGACGTCACCGAGAGGCTGTTCGACGCGGTGATGAACCTCAACCTGAAGGGCCCCTTCCGGTTGTCGGCACTGGTCGGGGAACGGATGGTTGCTGCCGGCCGTGGGTCGATCATCAATGTCAGCACGCACGGTTCGCTGCGGCCGGAGCCTTTCTTCCTGCCCTACGCCGCATCGAAGGCCGGGCTGAACACTCTGACCGAGGGGCTGGCGAGGGCGTTCGGTCCGACGGTGCGAGTCAACACGTTGATGCCCGGACCGTTCCTCACCGACGTCAGCAAGGCCTGGAACTTCGATGACACTGCCACTCCCTTTGCGAGCAGCGCGTTGCAACGTGCGGCTGATCCCAGCGAAATCGTCGGTGCCGCGCTGTTTCTGATGTCAGACGCGTCGAGCTTCACCACCGGTTCAATCCTGCGGGCAGACGGCGGGGCGTGACCGGCCAACGGGGCCGTCTCGCCGAACTGAGGTTCCGGGCTGTGATCACAGGCCGGACAACGACCGGGAACCTTGGTTCGGCGGATCAGGGAGTGACGATGTTGAACCCGGGGTCGGGCTTGTCGAGCACGCTGACCAGGGACTCGAGAACCGAAGCGTCACCGGTGATCTCCAGCCCGGGCGAGGTGTTGTCACCTGCCACCAGGGTCAGCAACCGCAGCTTGGTCGCCAGCCGCAGCGTCGCCTGCGCGGTCGCCTCGTCGGCGGGCGTCTTGCGGTAGACCAGCACGCCGTTGCGAAGACTCAGCCGGTAATTGGTCTCGATGTCGGAGAAGGTCACGTCGATGGTGAGGTCGAGATCCCACGCGCGCGGCCCGTCGACACTGATCGCCAGCAGGTCGAACATCTGCTCCGGCGACAGCTGGCTCGCCATCGACATCGACGTCGCAGTCGGGGTGCCGAAGTTGCCGTCGCGAAGCTCGGTGGCCCCGGCGAGGAAGAAGTTGCGCCAGGTCGCCGTCTCCGAGCCGTAGGCCAGCTGTTCGAGTGTGTCGGCGTAGAGCTGCCGCGCTCCGGCGTGGTTCTCGTCGGTGAACACCGCATGGTCGAGCAAGGTTGCCGCCCAACGGAAATCACCCTCGTCAAATGCCAACTGGGCGATCTCGACGACACGGTCGAGGCCGCCCATCGCCGCGACGTACCGCGGCCCGATCGCCTCCGGTGGGTGCGGCCACAACCGGGCGGGGTTTCCGTCGAACCAGCCCATATAGCGCTGGTAGACGGCCTTGACGTTGTGGCTCACCGAGCCGTAGTACCCGCGCGCATGCCACGCCTGCTCCAACGCCGGCGGCATCACGAAGGTCTCGGCGATCTCGATCCCGGTGTATCCCTGGTTGAGCTGCCGCAGCGTCTGATCGTGCAGGTATGCGTACAGATCCCGCTGCAGGGACAGGAATTCGACGATGCGGTCCTTGCCCCAGGTGGGCCAATGGTGCGAGGCGAACACCACGTCGGCGCGGTCGGCGAACGTGTCGATGGCCTCAGTGAGGTACCCGGCCCAGCCGTGCGGGTCGCGCACCAGGGCCCCGCGAAGCGTCAGCAGGTTGTGCAGGTTGTGGGTGGCGTTCTCGGCCATGCACAGCGCGCGGTAGCGCGGGAAGTAGAAGTGCATCTCGGCCGGGGCCTCGGTGCCCGGCGCCATCTGGAACTCGATCTCGACGCCGTCGACGGTGTGGGTCTCCCCCGTCTCCCGGATGTCGATCGTCGGCACGATGATGGCCACCTCACCCGTCGACGGGGTCTGCCCGAGCCCACACCCAACCTGGCCCTGGGGTCCGCGTTCCAGCGCCGCGCCGTACATGTAACCGGCGCGGCGCGCCATCGCCGTCCCGGCGTACACGTTCTCCTGCACCGCGTGTTCGGTGAAGCCCTCCGGGGCGAGCACCGCGACCTTTCCGGCGTCGACGTCGTCCTGCGTCGTAACGCCGAGAACCCCGCCGAAGTGGTCGACGTGGCTGTGGGTATAAATGACCGCCCTGACGGCACGATCCCCACGATGCTGGCGGTACAGCGCCAGCGCCGCCGCGGCGGTCTCGGTGGACACCAGCGGGTCGATCACGATGATGCCGGTGTCCCCCTCGACGAAGGTGATGTTCGACAGGTCGAATCCGCGCACCTGGTAGATGCCTTCGACGACTTCGTAGAGCCCCTGCTTGGCCACCAGGGCCGACTGCCGCCACAGGCTGGGGTGCACGCTCGTCGGCGCATCACCGGTCAGGAAGGCGTAGACGTCGTTGTCCCACACCACCCGTCCATCGGCGGCGGTGATCACGCACGGCTGTTGGGAGGCGATGAATCCCCGGTCGGCGTCGGTGAAGTCTCTGGTGTCGTCGAACGGTAGCGCGCCCAGATGCTCGCGGTGGGCGGCTTCGATGGTCGGAGTCGGCGGCTTGTTCTGCATGTCTTCAGAGATTGCCACGCCGGTGGCGTCCCCGGTGGTTGACTGGCGTAATGGATGTCCGCCGAGTGGTCACCGGGCACGACGCGTCCGGCAAGTCCGTTTTTGTCAGCGACGAGGCCGTCGCACCTCGTAAGCCGGTGTTGTTGCCCGGATCGGAATTCACCATGCTGTGGGGCGGTGACTCCACACCGCAGTTCCCCGACGACGGATCGATGCCCAACTGGCACACCTACTTTCCACCAGTAGGCGGGTTCCGGTTCTCGATCTTCACGCTGCCGCCCGGCACCGCCGAGGCCAGGACGGACAGCCTCAGCACCGAAGAGGCAGTGGCCGATGGGGAGCAGAAGCTACCCGGCCTGCTCGGCTACATGGAACTCGACGATCCGGGAATGCACACCACCGACACCATCGACTTCGAGGTGGTGCTGGAAGGCACCGTCGTCCTCGAACTCGACGACGGGGCCGAGGTGACGCTGAACCCGGGTGACACGGTCGTGCAGAACGGCACCCGGCACCGGTGGCGCAACACGGGCGACACTCCGGCTCGGCTGGCCCTCTTCGTGTGCGGGGCGAACCACGCGAAAGTCAAGCGCCCCGGTTGAGCCACTGCTGCGCGCGGCGCTTCGACGCCCTTGAGAGCCACGCGTCCTGAATGACCTCCCGCAACTCGGTGACCCCGAGTTCGCCCAACCTGGCGACGCGGATCAGCACCGAGGGGTGCCCGTCGAAGTGCGCGGTAGTGAAGAACGGTGACGCCGCGTCCTGCACCAGCGCGAGCTTGTCGGCCTCGGATTCGACCCAGAACACGATCACATCCGGGTACTTCTCCCCGGTGTCCGGATCTACGGCGTCCGAACGCGGCGTGCGGAAGAACACGAACGACTTGCCGCCGACCTGGTAGATCGGGTTGCCCGCCCTGGGGCCCTCGATCCGGGTCACGTGCGGCATCGACGTCGCGATCTCGTGGACGTCGGCCTCGGTGGCGGGACGGTCACGCATCGCGGTCCAGTCGGTGCAACTCGACGTCGGTCAACTCGCCGTCCGCCACGGAGGCGGTCATGTACGTGCAATGGGGCTGACGCCGGCGATCCGTGGGTGAGCCCGGATTGAGCAGCCGCAGGCCGGATTTCGAGCATCCGTCCCAGGGGATGTGGCTGTGCCCGAAGACCAGAACGTCGGTGTCGGGGTACATCTTCGCCATCCGTTCGTCGCGACCGGAGGAGGCGCCCGTCTCATGGGTCACGGTGAAGCGGAGCCCGCCCAGCACCACGTCGGCACGCTCGGGCAGCCGGCGTCGCAGCTCGTCACCGTCGTTGTTGCCCCAGCACGCCACCAACCGTCGAGAGCGGGATTCCAGTCGGTCGAGCAGATCCGGTTCGACCCAGTCCCCGGCGTGGATGACCACGTCGGCCTCGTCGACGGCTTCCCAGACCTGATCCGGCAGATCCTTGGCACGCTTGGGCAGGTGCGTATCGGCGATCAGGAGGAGGCGCACGCGTTCCAGGCTACGGCGCGCCTACGCTTTCCCGTTCGCCACTTCTTGCGCCGCGGTCGGTCACCGAGGAACTTTTCGCTTCTCCTGTTCCTCGGTCAACCGGGGCAGTGTCGCCGGCGGTCTCCGACTCGTCTCCGGAGTTGCTTTCGGTGTTGATCTCCGGTTCGTCCACACCCTCAGTCATTTCAGAATCGGATGGGTCCTCTTCACCGTCGAGCACCCCGGACGATTCTTGGTCGAGCTCCAATGGGTCGGTGGTGATCTCTGCGTCGTCCACCCCCACAGGCGTTTCAGGTTCGGATGCGTCCTCTTCGCCCTCGAGTACCCCGGACGATTCTTGGCCGAGCTCCGATGGGTCCGAGTCGGTAACAGACGTGCTGTCCGCGTCTGCAGGTTCCGTAGAGACTTGGTCGATTTCCTCCGCTGTTGGGAGAGAGGGGATCGCCCGCTCGTCTGTAGTCGGTGCCTGCGTCGACGAGACATCGGAGTCAACCGTTGCGAGTGCATTAATGGTCGAAGACCTGATGGGAATTGATTTTGCTATGTCCTGACCCAAGGCGATCAAGAACGAAGGTAGACCCGGGCCCATATTCACTTCGTTGCCCATCGACAACAAGCCGGGAAGGACTAGCGGGCCCAGCCGAGCGTATTCCCCGTTAAGGACTCCGTCGAGAATTGTCGCGGGCACGTTCAGCACTGCGTTGACGACACCGACCACGTCAAGCTCGAAGGCTGCTTCCACGATGTCCCATAACGCCTTGCCGGTCGCAGCGACGCCATTGATCAGCGGTGAAGCCGCGGCCACCAGACCGTAGACGAACCGATCCGGCGAATCGCGGATGGACTCGCCTAAGTAGGATAGCGCTGCCGCAATGGTCTTGAACGGCTGCACGATCGCGTCGATGGCAGCTACTACCGCAGCGGCGAGATCGCCAGCCGCCAAAGCCACGACTGCATCGCGAACCGCAGCATCTTGATTGCTGCGGGTAACCCGCAAGATCGGGAACGGGGCTTTAAGAAACTGTGCGCGCAGATTGTCAGCGTTTCGCGATGCTTCGCCGAACACGCGCGGATAGACCTCGAAGGGACTTGGAACAGCGGCGAGCTGAACCGCTTGCTGAGTCGAGCGGTGATCCACTTCCGCGGCCGTGGCCACAGGATGGACGCCCGCACAGCCGACGATCAATGCAGCCACTGTCGAGTGAAGCACGGGACGGACTCCTGCAGCCATAACAACCCCCCGATTGAATACCGGCTAACTCCAGCCAGCCGAACCTTAGCGCGGTTCGAGACTTTCGAGGGCCGACCCGCCAGCGAATTCCCTGAGTTCTATCGAGCTGCCGCGGAGACAGCCCTCGGCGCACGAAGTCGCTATGCACGCGTGCCGTGCTGGCGAGGCCGCCAACCCGGCGGCGGGTCTTCCCCGACCCGGCCGTCGACCGCCTCACGCAACAGGTCGGCGTGGCCGGTGTGGCGGCCGTATTCCTCGATCAGATCGCACACCAGCCGGCGCAGACTCGCGTGCTCGCCGGCGTCGTTGCTCACCGCGACCAACTGGTCCAAGCCGCCCCGCTGCAGCGCGGCGTTGAACCGTGCCCGGGACCGCTCGACCGCGTCGTCGTAGAGGGTGTAGAGCTGCTCGGGCGTGTCGGTGGCCGCCGAGGTGAACTCCCAGTCCTCGGTGCCGTCGAACACTGATTCCCACGGCTCACCGACCGGGTCACCAGTCAGCTTCTGGGTGGTGATGAAGTCCTCGTTGATGGCCATGTGCTTGAGCAGGCCGCCCAGCGTGAGGGCAGACGCGCCGATGCGAACGGACAACCCGGCGGCGTCCAGCCCGTCGGCTTTCCACAGGAACGTCGTGCGTAGTCGCTCGAGAGCGCCGAGGAGGTGTTCGAGCTCGCTGCCCGCGAGCGGTGGCTCCCAGGGAGTGTCGCTGCCGTCCATGTGACCAACGTTATGGTGCGCCCGAAGGGATTCGAACCCCTAACCTTCTGACGTATCTGAGACGGTAGCTGACCTGCGCCGTGGCGCGTTAGTTGCGTTGTGCCACAGCATAATTCGGTTCACAGTCGTACATGTTCGTTTGCCGACGTTCGGGGGTATTTGGGGACGTTTATACGGGCAAAGTACGGAGTCGATCGGCACGGGCAGGGGGTGAGGCACTCGTTCAGGTGCAGGAAACTCCCTCACCTCACCTGGTGATCCTGGCGCCGAGCCTGTCGTCGACCTCACCGGGTGCTCAACAAGTTGGGGCGCGGACACTTAGGTGTCAAGCGGCACCGCCGTGCCGGTAGAAACGGCACCCTCCAGCCCTGCTTCGTTTTGCGCATTTGCCCGCTGTTGCGCATCTGATCGCCAATTCTGCCGTTGCCCTTGGCAATTCGGCGCCGCCCATGTCAACGTCGACGACATGAACACCACCACAGACCCCGTGCAGCTCATCATCGACCTCGGCTCCGACCGGCCCGGCACCGTCCGCGACGCCCTCACCGACTACGCCGGGCGGCTCGCCGAGGCCGGATGCTTCGACGGGCTGTCCGTGCGAGATGCCCGGCTGGCGGTCGCCGCGATCGCCGTCGATGCCGTACCAGCCGACGATCCTGCGGCCGTTCTGTGCGCCCGGCAGGTCGCTGTCATCGTGCTGGCCAACCTCTAGCCCCGTAGGCGGTCAGTCGGACACCAGCCCTTTCAGCTGGGGGAACGGCGTTACGGCGAGCATTTCGTCGAGCGTCTCCAAGGTGAACACGCGGCCGTCGGTGTACTGAAGAACGGGGCCGAGGGTGTCGTTAACTCGCGCCCATCCGGTTCCGCCTAGGACGGCGATGACGGGCACGCCGCCGAGGCGGGCGCCCTCGGCCTGGAGGAGCCGGAACCGCGTTGCCTTGTCACGGGCGGTGCCGCCGTCATTGGTGGCCTTGCACTCCAGCATGGAGCGCAGCGTGTCGGATTTGTCGAAGACGACGAAGTCGGGGGCGGGTGTCACCGTCACACCAAATCTGGCGGCGATGTCACCCTGGTTGTGGCTGCCGGTGCGGATGTAAGGCACACCAGCGGCCTGGAACAGCGCCTCCACCTCGTCCTCAAGTAAGTCGCCCTTCTTGCCGGAGGTTGCGTTCGTGACCTGGCCGAACGACCCGCCATAGTGACGCTGGTGCAGGAAGGCGCGGTAGGGGACACCGCCGGTAGCGAGCTGCCGCACAGTCAGCCACCCATCGCGGGTATCGAACTTGTCCTGCTTGCTGTGCAGGCCGGGTGGGGCGTCGGTGAATAGCTCCTTGCGCAACAACTGGTCGATGGTGTGGGCGAGCACCCGGGCTTGCTCGGCGGATAGGCGGCCGCCGCGCTTTTCGGCGCCGTCGACGGTAGTGGCTGCGACCGCGAGGCTGCCGCCGCCGAGCTGCTCAGCCACCACGGTTGTGGTCAGCGCGAACTCATTCTTGAGTAGTCCGGTGATCGTGCGGAACACCAACAGGGTGCGTGAGTTCCGCTCCAGCAGCGCCGCCAGCGTCTCTACTTCGACGTCGGTGAAGCCTTTAGTGGCCTCCTCGGCGGCGGCGTACACGCTGTCGAAGTGCTCCTCGTCGTAGAACGGGGCGTCATGGATGAACGCGAAGTCGGGCGCCAGGTACGGCACGTAAAGCTCCCGCGCAAGCGCGGCGTACACCGCGGGTTGGTCGGTCTTGCCGTGCCGCTGAGGGATTAGCCGGACCTCGTTGACCCGTCTGTCCCAGCTGTCGGCGGCCACTATGTCCGCGACTGTGTCGTCGATGGAAGTCACTGACCTACCACGCGCAATTCGGCGGACGGATCGTCGGCGATATCGGCGGCGATGCGGCGGCGCGACTCCGTCACGAACTCCTCATGCAGCTCGAAGCCGACTGCCTGGCGGTCGTATCGGCGGGCCACCACGACGGTGGTGCCGCTACCCGCAAACGGGTCGACTACGAGGCCACCCTTAGGGCTGGCGCACCGGATGAAGAACTCGGCGAGGCCCTCCGGCATCGCCGCAGTGTGGGCGACGCCGCGGTACTGGTTGTACGTCTGCGGCACCGCCACCACGTTGCCGGGGTCGGCGCCGCCGCGTAGGTAGGTCTTCGTGCGGTCGCGGCCGAACCCAGCCTCAGTGGTGCGGCGCCCGTTGAGGTCGCGGTTGCGGCGGGCAATCTCCGCGGCGTCGGCCTTGTACGGAATCCGCACCGCGTCGAGGTCGAAGTAGGGGCGGGGGCCGCGGGCGAAGTGGTAGACGTACTCGAAGCTGTCCTTGGCGCGGGGTCCGAACCGTCCGGGTACAGCGTTCGGTTTCGCCCAGATGTAGGTCTCCACCCAGCGCCAGCCCATCTGTTGCAGCGCGAGGACGAGCTGATAGACGTACGGGTGCCGCTGGCCCTTGAGCGGGCCACGATTGGCCACTCGGTTCTTGATGTTGATCACCAGGCTGCCCGTCTCTGCGGTCGCGGCGAACATCTGCTCCGCGTAGGGCAGGAACCACTCGACGTAGAGATCCGGGTGAATGCGGCTGTAAGCCCGAGCGTCGGCGTAGGGCGGTGAGGTGAAGAACAGATCAACGCTGCCCTCGGGGAGACGAGGGATCAGATCGGCTGCATCCCCGTGAACCACGCCTTCGGTGAGCATGCGATGTAACCGTCCCCTGGGCGCCATGCGGCGATACTAACGATGCCGACCCACACCGCCCGGCAGGCGCGCATGGCGCCTGGCAGGGGCTGCGGCGGTGAGGCGCCAACTGCCAGTCCCCGCGTACGCCTCACGCTTACCGGCCGTTCGGCCGCAGCAGGTGCCGAGGTTACTCCCCCGCCGACCGCGCCACCTTGGCCAGCTCAGCAGCGGCCTGCCCACCGGCCTCCTGCCGCAGCGCCGTCCCCGCCTCCACGTCCAACTCGTCGAAGGTGCAACCGAACCGCTCGACCGCCCACGCCCGCTGCAACTGCCGCATCCGCGCCTTGTACGTGGTGAAGAACTCCGCGGCGACCGGGTCGCCGTCGACATACGCGCCGCGGTACCAGTCGAGGACGAGGCCATCGCCCGGCCCTTGAGCCTCATCCGGACCTGCCACCCCGGCCTGCCGCAGGATGTTGCGCACCGCCGACGGCGACGCCAACCTCACCCTCGGATCACGGGCAATCCGCCGTAGCGACCACCCCAGGCCGTGAAGCCGCACCACCGTCTCGTCCCGGCGCCGCCGCGCCTCAGCACTCACCACCACAACCTCCCAACAGAAAACTGGACACCCGGCGAAATGACACCACTACGCGCCAGTCCGGCACCATCAGCCCCAATCCTCCGAAACTGCCGCTGATCTCGGCGAACACTCCACCGATACCAGCCGCCGCCGACAGGGCTCTTGTCACCTACTGGACACGGGGGGAGATGCCCCGTGCCGGGCCGCTCGGTGGCGTAAGCCCTGGTAGTCGACTTTTGACCCGCCCCCCTATATCCCCTGGTAGGGGGTCTGCCGGAGGGGGCTAGCCGAGGAGGGCTAGCTGCTCGCCGCCGCCTCGGTTGCCCTTGGCGGTGTTGCACCTGCGGTGGGCGCACTGGACGTTGGCGTCGGTCGCCCGCTCCCGCGCCGTCTTCACTTACGCGGGACGGCTTTGCGATCTTGATCGTGGTGAACCTGGGGGGTGCCCAATCTGGTGGTCCATCGGATGTCCTCGGTGATGTCGTGGTGCCGCATGATGGGTGGTGGCTTGCTCGGCGGGCTCCCGGCGTCGCCAGCTACTCGGCGGTGCATTTCGTACTCGGACCACTCGGAGTCATGCCTGCGCTGTTGGCGGGCGGCAGCTGGGAATCGTAGGTCGACGTAGCCGTCGGTGAGGCGGTCTGCTGTGTCGCTGGCGTGCTCGCCGTCCACGCTGACGTCGATCGCGACCTGGCGCGCTTCGTCCGCACCGTGTTTCGTCACGCGGTAGATGCCGCGGGCCACCCAATCGCCGGTCCAGCGGACGTCGTGGGGTTCGGTCTCACGGGCCTCGGCGCGGTGGCTGTAGTCGTTGGCTTCCCTGGCCAGTTCCCGTGCTTCACTGGCGATGGTGTTCGATTCGCAGGCGAGGCTGTTCGCCTCGACGGCCAGGCCCTTGCTGTCGGTGGCGATGGTGTTCGAGGTGTCGGCCTTGGTGTTGGCCTTATGTGCGTAGATCAGGGCGATGGCCGCGGCGATGGCGCCGCCCGCGCCGCCGAGGCCCCCAATTACAGCCCAGACCATCGTCGCCTCCTCACTCACACTTCGAGATGTAGCACACCCTCGGCAGTTTCGACCCGGACCTTGAGGAGGTTTCGACCGCTGGCCTACCCGGCGGTGCCAACGTGAGTGAGCTCGCCGTCGGTGTCGGTGGTCCAGATGTTGCCATTGGCGTCAGTGAAGCGGACAGTCGCGCTACTGAAGCTGGCAGGCGGCAGGCCGACGAACATCCGGCGGTCATCGGGGGTGGTCTCGGACAACGCGATTGATACGCCGTCGGTTTCACGCACGATCTCACCGACGAGCATCCTTGGCGGCCCTCCGTCTCTCAGAGGCTGGACGGCGCGGATGGCCTCACTTCCGTGGCGCGGCGCCCATCGAATGGGGCCACTCTGGCCTTGATTAGCCACGCTCTCAACTGCGACGTCGAGAATCGGCTGGGCGCCGTGATTGGCAACCTCGATGTTGTAGTACATGTCGCTGTCGCCGTCGTTGATCTCGACTAACACGAGTCGAGCTTGGGCGCGGGCGGCTGCGCGACGTTCGTCGCGTCGGTCGCGGCGATCGCGGGTGGCAATCGCGAGCGCCGCAACGGCGGCTCCGACAGCTCCGAGTGCGGCCAGGCCGTTGACAATCAACTGAGCGATATCCATCAGGCGAAGCCTAAAACTGTCGCACGGCCTGGCGTCTGCCTGGCGCGCCCGTCGCATCGACTTTCAAGTTGTCCCGGATCTGTCTAGCGTTTTTCGGCGTGGATGATCACAGCTACGTGGCCTTCATCGATGAGTCCGGGCAACGATCGCGGCGCGGCAAGTCGAGCCCTCACTTCGTGATGTCAGCGGTCGTGGTCCCCACTCACCGATTCACCGCCGCCACGCAGTTCCTCGCTGGTCTGCGTAGATCGCTCGGCCGCAAGGAGGGCGACGAGCTGCACTGGAAGAACTACAACCAGCATGATCGTCGGTTGCTCGCGTGCCGGGAAGTGGCCCGCCGCGCAGACCTCCTGCGCATCTGCTCCGTCGTTGTGTGCAAGGACCATCTCGGACCGCCGCCGGCTGGATGGGGCCAGGACGTGGCGTATCTCTACACCTTGCGTTTCTTGCTGGAGAGGCTGTCGTGGCTGTCCCGCGACAGCCCGCGCAACGGCGGCCTCGCCTACACGTTGGCCCACGTGCGGCGGTTCCCGATGTGGAAGCTCCGAGAGTACGAGAAGCGGCTGCGGTTCACACCTACGCAAATCAGTTGGGAGCAGTTCGATCCCTCTGGCGGGAAGATTGATCAGCCGTCACGGGCGGAATTTCTGCAGCTCGCCGACCTGTCAGCCTCGGCGACAGCGGCCGCCTTCAACCCGCGGCAGGGCGACGGGACCACCAACCGGCAGTACATCACTGAGCTGGCGCCGGTCCTTTACCGGCCGTACCCGACCAGCCCGATCACCTCATACGGGTTGAAGATGCATCCGTGGAACCCAACGACTAGAGCCGCCTACCCGTGGGCGGCGGCTCTATGACGGGGCGCGTCGACCGGCTTAAACCTCGCAGAGGGTGCTGGCTTGAGCCACCAGCAGACGGCCACCCGCGCCTTCCCTGAGTGTTGCAGTGAGCATTGCGTGAACGCAAGAGGCGCGCCGCGGCCCCGGATGACCCGATGCCACCTGCCGAGTTCCGCGAACTCGCAAGTGCCGGTGGGCGCTGTGCGGCTAGGGTCACGTCCGTGGCGGGGGCGACAGCGGTCAAAGGCACCGACAAGACCGGGCGCTTGGGCGTCATGTACGTCCGGTCAATCCTCGCCCAAGCCGGAGTTGTGAATAGTGAAGTTCCAGGCGGCGAGGATCACCTCGCGGTCGACATTGCCGTCGTACTCCCGATGGGCCCAATCACCGTCCAAGTAAAAGCTGGCACGAAGAAGCCCAACAGAGATGGCAGCATCTCCGTTCCCACGACCAAGGAGTGGCGCGAAAAGTGGGCGGCGGCAAAGACGCCGGTATTCCTCGTCTACGTTCGACTCGAGAAGGCACTCGCCTCCGAATGGGTCGATCACGAGCAATTGCAAACGGTTGTACACGCGCGAGCCCACTGGCTGAAGGTCAACGACCTGTCGGTGGCCAGTGCGAAACTGCCCGCGCAGAATCGTCTCACCGCGGAGACTTTCGACGAATGGGCTGAGGAGCTCAATAGGTTGTTCGGGGAGGTGGCAGGCGCGTGAGCACTCCCTACGAACGGTTGACTCGCTATCTCGCGGCCACCGGATGGATTGCACCTAGAAATCCCGGACCGGTGGGCGGCTTGTGGAAACACCCCGGTTCAGAGTTGCTGCTCCCAGTGCCCGACACCCTCGTTGAAGGCGGTATCGATTGGCGCCGTCTCGTCGAGCGCCTCGCCGCGACAGAGGACGCGGCGGTCGCAGATGTGCTAGCGCGGCTCGACGGCCGAATGGTCGACATCGCGAACTTGCGAGCGGCCAACGACATTGTCATCGCGGACACGATTCCCTTCGGTGCCGGTGTGACTCTTGTCCGCGAAGGCTGGACGATGTTGCGCTCGTCGGCGACTACCTCGCTCGGACCTCGACCCTTCATTAGTAAATACCGACCGGCGGGAGATGCGCTCATCAAAGCCGCGCGTATGGCGCACTCGAAGCGTGGGTCCTTCATCATTCCCATCCATCTGCCCATTCCTGAGCCTGCCGAGAAGGAAGACGACGCCGACGAGCCAAAGTTCGATGACATGGAGGTAGAGCCCCCCGAATCCGAGCAGCGACGCGTGATGCGGACATTCGCCGAGTCTCTGGCCGCGATCGACGCCGTCGCCGTTCGACCGGAGCGCGAGCCAAACACGGACGACGTCCACGACCTGATACGCGCTGGCGTGAGTCATCAGTTCGCCGCGGCGCTGCACACGGTGTTGGAGGAGGATTCGGTCGCCGAGTTCAGCGCCTCCTTCGAATGGGCGCCCGGCGGCGGGCCGCCCCCCAGTGTCCCGCCGCAGGTCCAAGTGCCATCGTCCGCGCGGGAACGCATCAAGACCGTGTCCCTTCGATTGACGGCTCCGCAGCAACCGAGGCCCAGGGAAGAACTCACCGGCCCGATCATCCGCGTCGAACGTCACACGGACACAGACACGGGGGTCGTCACTGTCCAGGCGGCCCGCGGCGGGCGCGTCGCCCACGTCAACGTCAACGTCTCATCGAAGCGGCTGGATGCAGCTCTGGTCTGGATGAGGGCACGAGAAACGGTCGTCGTAGAGAGCCGCGTCCATCGGTCAAGCGTCGGTCTAATGGCGGACACCGAGGATGCGGTGACGCCGATCAGGACGCGACACCTGCAGTCGTAGGCGAATTCATCGGCCTCCCGGGCCGAACCAGAAATCGCGGCAGCAGCCCGCTTTGCCCTGATTCGGCACCCAGGCCAAGGCACGGCCGCACGCCCTGGCTGCGAACCCTTAGAACTGAGGCTCGGTCAGGCCGGTGATCTCGACGATGGACTGCGGGTACCGCTCCGCGGTGAATGCCACGTAGCTGTAGACCTGCAGCACGACCGAGAGGGTGCCGGACTTGATCTCCGGCAGCACGCGGCTCCTGATCCCGCCCTCGTAGAGGATGAGGTCGTTGCTGCGCTGGACGTACACGACGTCCTCACCGTTGCCGCCGCCTTCACCGTCGTCGCCGAAGTAGGTTCCGATGTTCGGGTCGGTGACGACCGGCAGGCCCTGGAGGCCGCCGACGACCCGCTGCGAACCCACTGCTTCGAGTGTGGCCAGCGAGTTGGCGACGCCGACACCGGGCGGTAGAACAAGCGGCCGCTGATCGTCGTCGACCGCGGCGGTCAGCCAGCCCCACCGGCGCGGGTGCATCACGATGTGTGTCGGCGGCTGGAACCGCGAGGTGTGGACGCGTTGGATGCCGTCGGCGATCGCGTTGTAGAACCCAGACACGGTCACCGCACCGACCGGCAGCGTCACGATGCCTGGGGTGTTGTGCACGCCCAGCACCTGCCCGTTGGAGCCGCTACCGGCCAAGCACGCGATATCGAGCTTGGCGCCGTGGTCGGCGATTAGGTCGCCGAAGATGACTTCATCGAAGTTGATGGGCGACTGGTCGAGCAGTTGCTGGGCGACCGAGGCTTGCCCGGTGACGGTGTGAACCCCGGCCTCGACGGTGTCGGTGTCGGCGTCACGTTCTTCGACGGCGGTGTTGTCGCCGTTCTGGAACGCGGTCGCCGTCCCCGAGGTGACCTTGGGGATCTTGAGGCTGTCGGTCTTCGGCGGTAGCGCGGCGCTCTGCGCCAGGTTCGCGTAGGCGCGGCCCGCCCGGGCCAGGTCGACGTACTCGTCAACCAGCCACGTGGGCGGCACGAATTCTCCGCCTGCACCGTCGGTGCGGTCCATGTCGCGGTACTCGGGGTTGGTCTCCACGTCCGTGGCGTGACGGCGCAGCCGCTCGTCGGCGTCGCGGTAGCCCTCGGTGCGGCGCACCGAGGTGATCAGGTCGGCGAAATAACTGTGCCGACAGTGCTTTTCGTACGTTCGTGGTTCGCGGACGGTGATTAGTGGGATCGACCGAGCCCGGGCCGCGGCCGCCTTCGCGGCCTCAGCGGCGTTCGCAGCGTTGGCCTCCGACAAGCTCATCGGCTTGCGGCGGTCGCCCGGGCGGCGGCCGGCCATTTGAAGCGCACTATCGAGGGTCAACGTGTTGCCCTTCTTCCGCACGGATGCAGAGGTCGTGGGGTTGGCGCCGAAGTT
This sequence comes from Mycolicibacterium hippocampi, assembly GCF_010723735.1. Taxonomy (GTDB): domain Bacteria; phylum Actinomycetota; class Actinomycetes; order Mycobacteriales; family Mycobacteriaceae; genus Mycobacterium; species Mycobacterium hippocampi. The sequence goes on from NZ_BLLB01000002.1 coordinate 306,233, forward strand.
GACCACCGATACGTCGCCCTTGTGCAGGTTGACCTCGGTGATGGTGCGCAGCGCGTGCAGGTCGTCGGGGAAGTCGTCGGTGTTCGACCACTGCTGGGACCGGACGCGGAACGCGAAGCTCATCTCGTCGAGGTCGCCGCGGCGCATCTTCACTTCGAGGCGCTGCACGTCGGGGTCGGTGCGGTCGAGCTTCGCCGAGACCTTGAGGCCCTTGGTGTCGGCGGACAGCGTGAGGGTGCCGGACTTGGTGCGCGCCAGAGGCATGCCCTCGTGGTTGATGAGCAGGTGCAGGTCGGGCTTCTCGCGCAACGACTTGGTGAACGCGCCCTTGTCGAGCTGCTCGATCCAGCCGCCTTGGGCCGGGCCGCCGTACATCTCGTATGGCTCGAACGTCGAGGCGTAGCCGGTCAGGGTGATCGTGTCGTCGTCGGCGGCGCGCAGCTCGACCTGCTCGATCGGGATGCTGCGGTGCTCCGGGGCGTCGGTGATCGCCGTCGGCCGGGACCGGGTCGCCATCGTCATGTGCGCTCCTTAAAGCCATTTCGCAGGGTCTGCCAGAAATCCGGGTCGCCGCCGTCGTCGCAGGCCGCCCCGAGATTGATCGCGGCTCGGTGAACGACATCTGGGTCCAGGACAGCGACGATCGCGTCGAGCACTTCCGGGTCGGTGCGGTCGAGGTCCGCGAGCATGTTTAACGCCTTGACGAGGCTCATCTCGGGCATCGGCGGCGCTCCTTCCTCGCTTCGACGTGGGCCTGCAGCTCATCCGCAGGAATCCACCACCGTCCGCCGCGACTGTTGGCCTGTATCCGGCCTTTCCGACAGAGGTACCGGACCCCGGCTTCAGTCAGGCCCAACGCCGAGGCGGCGGTCTTGACGTCGATCACGCCGGGGTCGAGGTCCAGTGTCGCGGCCACGCCCGCGACCACTTCCGTTCTCGCGTCGACGTGAGGATCTACGTGAGATTGACTGTGACACCGCAAATCCCGCCGCAACTGCTGCAACGGAAGCTGCAACAGCGCGCCGCGGTCGGCAGCGAGCGATTCCAGTGTGTCCAGGGCGGCCACAACATCCTGAGCAGCCTTGTAGGACAAAGCCACTCCCCGCAGCTCGGCAACGTCGTCCTGAGCCATCGGCTGCCTCCGTCTTTCCATCTCAAGCCACCGGACGGCGGCGGGCGTGAACTTCGGTGATCGGGATGTGCATCAGGTCATCGGGTAGGCGGCGTGGGCAGTCGGCGCACTGCGGCTCCCAGCCCGCGGACCGCAGCTGGTAGGTGGTCGCCCCGACATAGGTGATGGCCCAGCCCGTGCCGGTGAGGACCTCGTCGTGGTCGAACACCTCTAGGGCGTGGTTGTGGACGCCGTTGACGTGGCCAGGGCCGAACCCGAACACGATGAGCTTCGCGCCGGGCCGGGTGGCGCGGTGCAGCGCTGCGGAGTACCGGCGCCGCGCCGCGGTGTCCTCAAGGTTGTCGTAGAACTTCGAGTCGACGACGGTGTCGAACCGGCCCTCGTAGGCGCAGAGCTTGGTGGTGACATCGCCCAGGACGAACTGCGCGGCGGCCCCGGCGTTTCGGGCGTTGCGGCGGGCACGCGCGACCGCGGTCAGCGCGGCGTCGATGCCCACGACCTCGCACCCGGCGCGGGCGTATTCGATCGCATGCCAGCCTGTCCCGCAGCCCGGATCGAGGACATGGCCGGTGACGGCGCCGTGCGCGACGAGCTGTCGGATCACCGACTGGGGGCCGCCGATGTCCCACGGGGCCAGGTCGCGCTGGTACAGGATGTCGGCGAACTTCGCGGGCGTGGGCACGGTCACCGGTGGACCTCCTTCGGGGGTCTGCCCAGCGACGACGCCGCCGGGTCGCCGCCTCGGCGGCAGGCTGTCGACCCACGCGCGGCAAGCGGTGACTTCCGGGCAGGCTCGGCAGATGTCGGCGGCCAGCTCATGACGGGCGGCGGCGGCCGCGGCGGCCTCGCCGTCCTGCGGAGGGTCGAAGAGGTCGTGATCGCCGACGCACAGCGCGCCCGGTTCCGGCGCGGGGGGACCGATCGCGGCGGCCAGCTCAGCGAACGCCGGGTCCTGCCGCGGCGGCGGCGCGGGTTGGGTCCGCTGCGACGGCGCCTCGCCGCGCTTCCGGCGCTCCCGGTACTTCACCTGGGCGGCGGCGTTCGCGGCGACGCACACCTCGCAGCGGCAGCCCCGCTTGTAGCCGGAGCGACCGTGCGTCGTGATCGTGGCCTGGGTCGAGTCGGCGCTCATTGGTCGTCCGCGCCGCCGCTGTCACGAGTACTAGTACCGGATTGTGCACTAGTAGCCGTTACGGCGCGGTGAGCGGCGGTACGGCAACGGCCAGAGCAAAACCGTGCATCGGATCGCTTGGCGGTGAACGGGTTGCGACACTGCGCGCACTCGGTCGTTACGGCTACTGTGCGACGATCTTCGGAGACGCACCTGTCGCAAATCGTTCGATTGATGGCGTAGGCGACGGGAGAGAGGGTGAACTGGCTACGCTCATCGCCGACCCAGCGAGGCTCTCTGCACCGGCGGCATAACCGCCATCCCACATACCGCCCCCCGACGTGCCACTGCAGGGCGCAGTGGTTGCACAGCAGGGCTCCCTCAGCGGTGCAACGGGCGTACAACCACCGGAATTTCTCCTCGCGAGGGCACGCGGAGCACGTGAAATGCCCGACGATTCTTGTCTCCCGCCGGAGACTCAGGGGTAACCCGCGCAGGTGCTCGGGCGCAGCCTCGCCGATATCAGTCATCGTCGTCCCCCTGTCCTCGTCGTGGTTCCGAAAAGTCGATGAATTCCCTTGCCGCGCAACGATTGCGCGCCGCTGGTTCGTGTGGACGTTGAACAGCGCGGACGCCCGTATTGGCCTCTGTGCGCGAATCTGCGGGCTGCACACCCTGTCTCGGCTGTAGTTCCTCGTCGAAGAGGTCGTCCGCGCCGTCGTGGGCGACAGGGACGGGCACACGAGGCCGCGCAACACACGGCACCCGCCGCGGCCGGAAGTGCCCGTCCCGGCACCAGCCACCCGGCAAGCTGCCGCACATCGGGCATGCAGCGTCGAGCGCGCCCAGGTACGCCGCAGCGATCGGGCGCCCGGCGCGGCTCATGAGGCACCGCCGTCATCGATGACCTCGGCATCGACGACCTCGGCGCCAGGGCCGCCGTTCGGCGAGGAAGGCTCATGCCCGGGGAAGAACTGCGAAAAGGCGTCGCCGCCCCCCAGCCGGTGAAACAACTCGGCGTGCGCCGCCGTCTTCTCCTCGAACCGGGACGGGCGGCGCGATCCAGGTTGGCCGCCGCGTAGACGCTTCACCGCGTCGCCGTACAGGAGCGGCAGCAGACGAGGGGTCCGCGCATCCGTGCGTCCGGCCCATTCCTGGAGAGCGCTGCCGACGGCGGGCACGACGATGTCGTCCTGGGTGAGGAGCTTGACGAGTTCGCGCTCCATCTCGTCGCGGGTTTGCTTTGCGTGCCCCTGCAGGACGTCGGCGACGGCAGCGGCAGCGGCCTGGCGTGCCTGCGTCTCGCGTGTGCGCGCGGGCACGGGCACGCCGCGCGTGGGCGCGCCACGCAGCTCTTTACCTGGTCTAACCCTGGTCTTACCCTGGTACCCCCCGACCGCGTCGGGGGGACAAACCGGCTCGTTTCGGGGGGTTAAACCGCTCGTTTCGGGGGGTAAAGCACTGCTTGACCCCTGACCCGTTTCGGGGGGTAAAGCGTCATTTGACCCCCCGGTGCCGTCGGGGGGTAAAGGTGGGTCCGCATCACTCGAATCAGACCGGTCGAGCACCGGCTCGCACAGCTCCCATGTGTTTGCTACGCCGTGCCCGCGCCCGCCACCGCCGCCCTTACGTGACAGGCGCAGCCAGCCGCGCTCTACAAGCCTGCGAGTCGCCGCGGAGACCGTGTCGGGGTGCATCTCGCAGTCGGCCGCCAGCCTCGCCACCGAGGGCCGGGCGTTGCGGCCGTCGCGGTCGGCGTAGGTCAGCAGCGTCACCAGGACCCGGTAGTCGCGCGCGCTTATCCCGGCGCCGCGCAGCGTCTCCAGGAACCGGTACTTGGATTGGATCACTACCCGGCAGCCGCCTCACTGTTCATCGGCGCACCACCCAGGGGAGCTTGCAAAGGGACTCACGCCACACCCTCCGCGGCGGCTTCGAGCCGGGCGATGTACTCGTCGATCTGGCGGTCGGTGCTGAAGCGGCGCCGCCCGATGGTGACGCTCGGCAGCTCGCCGCTCTGCCAGAGGTTGAACACCACCGTGCGGCAAACCCCGCCCAGCTTGTCGCTGACAGCCTTCCAATCGTTCACTTCCCGCTCCTATTCGCTGTGCGCAAAGATCCTGCTAGTTACTTGCGTGTACAGCAACAGGCTATAGCCGCTTCCGCTATACGCCAACATACGAGCTATAGTTTGCGTATGGCGAAGAACACGGCGAGCGAAGAGAACGAGCGGGAGTGGGCCGAAAACCTGGTCCGGCACGTCGGCGCGACCGCAAAAGCGTTGCGCGGCAAACGATCTGCGAAATGGCTCAGCGACCGCACCGCCGAACTCGGCTACCGCATCCCCCCAACAGTCATCGCGAAGCTGGACAGCGGACACCGCGGCGCCGTCCTGAGCGTGCCCGAGCTGTTGGTACTCGCGGCCGCTCTCGGCGCGCCACCGCTGGCGCTGCTGCTGCCGACCGACCCGGCCGCGGACGTCGAGGCGCTGCCGGGCAAGGCCATGCCGGTGTCGGAGTTCGTGGGCTGGTTCACCGACGACACCGACGCCGCCCCGGACGGCGTGACTCGCGACCCCGCGGCCCGCGAACGCCTCGCCCTGGCGGCCTCACTCAACACCGCCGCCGGACGCATCCACTTCGCCCGGGATCTGCTGCTACGCGCGGAACGTCAGGGCAACGCCGCCGACGTCGCGCAGTACCGCCAGATGTACGAGGGGGCGGTCGATGACCACGCCCGCATCCGCGAGGCCCTTTTGACCGGGACGGCCCGCTGATGCCCCGCGAACGGATGCGGCCGGGTGAGCACGGCCAGATCACGGTGAAGCTCCGCGCCGGGAAGTGGACCGCGAAGTGCTACGTCCGCGACGCCGACGGCCGCCGCCGTGAGGCCGAGCGCTCCAGCGTGAAGTCAGCTGAGGACGCGCGCCGGTCGTTGCAGCGGCACCTGGCCGGGCGACGGGCACCGGTCACCGGGCAAGCCGTCACCGAGGCGACGACGCTGGCCGAGCTGTTCGAGCTGTGGGTCGAGACGAAGGTCGTCGCCGACGGGGTCAGCCCGCAGACGGCCGGGCAGTACCGGGCGGTCTGGGCCACTCACGGCGCCGACCAGCTCGGCGCGCTGCGGGTGACCGAGCTGCCGACGAGCCGGGCGAACGCGCACCTCCAGCAGATGGGTGCGACCACGCAGGCCAAGCGGCTGCAGATGGTGCTGCGCGGCATGTTCGGGCTGGCGGTGCGGTGCGACGTCCTCCCGGTGAACCCGATCCGTGAGGCGCGCACTGTTAAGACCACCCGCACCGCCGCGCGGGCCGCCACCGCCCAGGAGTTCGAGCAGGTCCGCGCCGCCGTGCGCGCCTACGCCGATCGAGAAGGACCGGGTCCGCGCCCGGGTCGCCTGCTGTTGGCGTTCGTCGAGTTGCTGGCCGCGACCGGCGCCCGGCCGAACGAGGTCCTCGCTCTGCGGTGGGCCAACGTCGACCTGTTGGCCGACCCGCCGACGGCCACGATCACCGGCACACTGATCGACCACGGCCGCGTCCCGGGCAAGCCGCTACACCGGCAGGAGTCCCGCAAGGGCGGCGCACCTGAGCACACGGTGTCGTTGCCGCGGTTCGGCGTGGAGGCGCTGGCCGCGCTCGTCGGCCAGTCGGGCATGGAGGGGCCGGTGTTCGCCAACCGGGACGGTGGCTGGATGAGCCTGGCGAACATGCGTCGCGCCCTGCGGGCTGCGCTACCCGAGGACCTCGCCTGGGTGACTCCGCACAGCTTCCGGCGCACGGTGGCGACGGTGGTGCGGGACGCCCTCGGCCCGGAGAAGGCGCAGCAGCAGCTCTCCCACGCGAAGCTGGCGACGACGGAGGCCCACTACCTCCAGCGCCAGACCGCCGGGCCGGACGTGCGCGATGTGCTGGACGCATACGCGCAGTTCAGCGATAGTACGGGCTGAAAGTACGGGGAAAGTACGAGATTTTGGGCGTGTCGCCTGAGCCGTGACTGGCATTTCCGCTGGAAGATGGTGCGCCCGAAGGGATTCGAACCCCTAACCTTCTGATCCGTAGTCAGATGCTCTATCCGTTGAGCTACGGGCGCTGGGTGAAACTATTTAGTTACCGCGGAGGCGAGAGGATTTGAACCTCCGGTCCGCTTTAAGACGGACAACTCATTAGCAGTGAGTCCCATTCGGCCGCTCTGGCACGCCTCCCGACGTTTACCGCCGCTGGATGAGAGTACACAGGGGCTACCTCGGGAGGCAAAGCAGATCCGAGGCGGCCATAAACTGATCGGGTGTCCGTCCGTTTACGCCCCGAGCTCGCCGACATCCCCGCCTACACCCCGGGCAGAACGGTGCCGGGCGCGATCAAGATCGCCAGCAACGAGACGGTGCACGGACCGCTGCCCAGCGTGCGGGCCGCGATCGCGACGGCGATCGACGGCATCAACCGCTACCCCGACAACGGGTACGTCGAGCTCAAGGAGCGCCTGGCCAAGCATGTCAACTTCGCGCCGGAGCACATCTCGGTGGGATGCGGTTCGGTCAGTCTGTGCCAGCAGTTGATCCAGATCACGTCCACCGTCGGCGACGAGGTGCTGTTCGGCTGGCGCAGCTTCGAGATCTACCCGCTGCAGGTCCGCACCGCCGGCGCCACCCCGGTGCAGGTGCCGCTGACCGACCACACCTTCGACCTCGACGCGATGCTCGCCGCGATCACCGACCGCACCCGGCTGATCTTCGTGTGCAACCCGAACAACCCGACCAGCACCGTCGTCGACCCCGAGGCGCTCAACCGGTTCGTCGCCGCCGTGCCGTCCCACATCCTGGTGGTGCTCGACGAGGCCTACATCGAGTACATCCGCGACGGGTTGGTGCCAGACAGCTTCGGACTCGTCCGGGAACACAGCAATGTCGTTGTGCTGCGAACGTTCTCGAAGGCCTACGGGCTGGCCGGGCTGCGTATCGGCTACGCGGTCGGCGATCCTGACATCATCACCGCACTGTCCAAGGTGTACGTGCCGTTCACCGCCACCACCGTCTCGCAGGCCGCCGCGATCGCCTGCCTGGACGCCGCCGACGAGCTGCTGCACCGTACCGACGCCGTCGTCGCAGAACGCGCCAGGGTCACCGCGGCACTGCACGCCGCCGGATACGACCTGCCGCCCTCACAGGCCAACTTCGTCTGGCTCCCGTTGGTCGGCCGCGCCCAGCAGTTCGCCTCCGACGCCGCCAACAACCGCATCATCGTGCGCCCCTACGGTGAGGACGGCGTGCGGGTGACCGTCGCCGCGGCCGAGGAGAACGACGCCTTTCTCGAATTCGCCCGACGCTGGACCGGATAGGACACAAATGACCGCCGCACGTGAGAAGTTCAACCGCCTGACAGAACGCACCGATCGGATCGACGACACCGAACTCGACAACTTCTGGTCCACGCTCGCCCCCGCCGACATCGAGTTCATGATCGGCGAGTGGAAGGGCGGCGAGTTCGACACCGGACACAAGGCCAACGGGTTCATGAACCGGCTGAACTGGTTCGGCAAGACGTTCCACTCCGCCGCCGAGGCCAAGCCGCTGGTCTGCCTCGACGCCGACGGCAACAAGTTCTCCAACACCGAGGCGATGAACGGCGAAGCCAGCCTGTGGATGGAGGAGTTCCGCGGCGAGATGGTCGCCTCGATGGTCTACGACGGCAAGCCGGTGCACGACCACTTCAAAGTGGTGGACGACAACGCCGTCATCGGCATCATGAACGGCAAGGGCGCGCTGGACACCACCTCGGGCACCCCTCGCCACCTCTACTTCTATCTCGAAAGGGTCTAGCCGCATATCGTGGCGGCAATGAAGACGCATGCACGGGTGACGGCGGCGGTGGTCGGTCTGGGAATCATCGTCGGCTTGACCACGGCGTGCCAGCAGACCACCGAGGGCACCGTCGCGCAGACCACCGAGCCGGGACCACCGCTGACGTCGTCGCCGACGACCGGCAGCCGCGCCCCGGGCATCCCCGGCCTTCCGGACATCCAGATACCGAACATCCCGCTGCCCACGCGCAACACCGACGTCCCCGAGGTCCCGGCACCAGCCAACTCGCTGGAGATGAGATGCGACGAGTTCAGCGAGCTGGACGAGGCCACCAGGGTGGCGGTGATCCGGGAGATCCTCGCTCAGGAGAACAACCCGCTGGGGCCCGACGGTGAGTTCGTGGGCCAGATCCTGGCCGACGCGGCCTGTCAGTTCCTGCCGAGCGCGAAGGTCAGCGAGGTACTGATGGGCGGCTAACCGCCGTACCCATCAGGCGGCTCGCCGTCGTCACTGGCTAGCCTCTTGCTCCATGAGCAACGCACACGAGTCATTGACCGTCGAGATCGCCGATCGCATCGCCGAGGTGACGCTGATCGGGCCGGGCAAGGGCAATGCGATGGGTCCGGCGTTCTGGGCCGAACTGCCGGTGGTGTTCGCCGAACTGGACGCCGACCCCGACGTGCGGGTGATCGTGCTCACCGGGTCCGGCAAGAACTTCAGCTACGGGCTCGACCTGGCCGCGATGGGGGACACGCTCTCGCCGATGCTGGCCGAGGGAGCGCTGGCCCGGCCGCGCGCGGAATTCCACACGCGACTGAAGACGATGCAGCAGGCCATCACGGCGGTCGCGGACTGCCGCACCCCGACCATCGCCTCGGTACACGGCTGGTGCATCGGCGGCGGCGTCGACCTGATCTCCGCGGTCGACATCCGCTACGCCAGTGCCGACGCGAAGTTCTCGGTGCGTGAGGTCAAGCTCGCGATCGTCGCCGACGTCGGCTCGCTGGCCCGGCTGCCGTTGATCCTGTCCGACGGGCATCTGCGTGAACTGGCGTTGACGGGCAAGGACATCGACGCCGCACGCGCCGAGAAGATCGGGCTGGTCAACGACGTCCATCCCGACGCCGAGGCATCTCTGGCCGCCGCCCGCGCCACCGCCGCCGAGATCGCGGCCAATCCGCCGCTCGTGGTGCAGGGCATCAAAGACGTGCTCGACGAGCAGCGCACCGCCGACGTGTCGGCCAGCCTGCGCTACGTCGCGGCGTGGAACTCCGCGTTCCTGCCCTCCAAGGACCTCACCGAAGGCATCACCGCGATGTTCGAGAAGCGGCAGGCGAACTTCACCGGCGAGTGATTCCAGACAGCGGTGGCGGAGGGATTTGAACCCCCGGTCGGTGTTAGCCGACTCTCGCTTTCAAGGCGAGTGCATTAGGCCGCTCTGCCACGCCACCGCGGGACAGTCTAGACGCGGCCGATCTTGGCCGAAGGCGCCCCGGACTTCAGCGCCTCGCTGATCCGCCGGCAGTTCTCGCCCATCGCCGAGATCTGCGGACGGGTCAGCCTGTCGAGGAAGTGGGCGCGGACCGCGCCGCCGTAGGTCAGCATCGCCGCGCCCAAGGCCTCCCTGCCCTCGGCGGTGATGTGGGCGACGACGCCACGGCCGTCGTCGGGGCTCGCGCCGCGACGGACCAGCCCCTGTTTCTCCAGCCGGTGGATCTGGCGCGTCACCCGGCTCGGCAACGACATCAACCCCTCGGCCAGGTCCCCCATCCGCGCCGACCCCGTCGACGACCTGGCAAGCAGATCGAGCAGCCGCACGTCGTTCAATGAAAGCCGGTGCTCGTCCACCAGCGTCCTGTTCATGGTCGCGTACATCCTCAACCCTGCGTCGAGAAAGTTCTGCCATGCGCGTTGTTCAGCAATGTCAAGCCCCGGCGTATCGCTCGCCGTGCGCCCCCCGATGATCCCCTCCATTTGCACATAGTAGGGCGACGACGGTATTGCTGCTATCGGAAAAACTGTGGGTTTCTGCAGCGTAGTAGCGTTGTGGAGATGTTTGCGATCGTGGCCGAATCCTCTGACCGACTCTCCTGGCAACCCGTGCCCGACGTCGCGCCCGCAGCCGGCGAAATCCTCATCAAGGTCGCCGCAGCCGGGGTGAACCGCGCCGACCTGCTGCAAGCCGCGGGCAAGTACCCGCCACCGCCCGGGGCCAGCGACATCATCGGCCTCGAAGTGTCGGGGACGATCGAGGCAGTGGGCGACCACGTCGCCCACTGGTCGCCGGGGCAACAGGTCTGCGCTTTGCTGGCAGGTGGCGGCTACGCCGAATACGTGGCCGTTCCCGCAGGCCAGGTGATGCCCGTGCCCGACGGTGTGGAGCTTGCGCACGCGGCGGCATTGCCCGAGGTGGCCTGCACGGTCTGGTCGAACCTGGTGATGACCGCCGGCCTGCGCGCATCACAGCTGTTGCTGGTCCACGGTGGCGCCAGCGGCATCGGCACCCATGCCATCCAGGTGGCCCGCGCATTGAACTGCCGGGTCGCCGTCACCGCGGGCTCGCGCAACAAGCTCGACCTGTGCGCCGAATTGGGCGCCGAGATCACCATCGACTACCGCAACGAGGACTTCGTCGACGTGGTGCGCAGCGCCGGTGGCGCCGACGTCATCCTCGACATCATGGGTGCGCTCTACCTGGATCGCAACGTCGACGCGCTTGCCGACGACGGCCGCATGGTCATCATCGGCATGCAGGGTGGCGCCAAGGCGGAGTTGAACATCGCCAAGCTGCTCGGAAAGCGCGGCGGAATCTTCGCGACCGCGTTGCGGGCACGCCCGGTCGAAGGCCCCGGAGGCAAGAGCGACATCGTCGCCCGGGTGGTCGACGACGTGTGGCCGATGGTGGCCGACGGACTTGTCCGGCCGGTGATCGGCGCGGAGTTCCCGATCGCCGAGGCCCAGGCCGCTCACGAGCTGCTCTCCTCGGGAGACGTGTCAGGCAAAGTGCTTCTGCGCGTTGATGTCTAGTCGGTGACGGGCGGTTTCACCCGAGCGACGCCAACGCCCGGACCAACTGGTCGACCTCGGCGGTGGTGCTGTAGTGGGCCAGACCAACGGTCACCGCGCCGCCGATGTCGTTGACCCCGATCACGTCGAGCACACGCGAACTCGCGTTCGCTATTGCCAGGATGCCGTTGTCGGCCAACCGCTGCACCACACGCTCGGCAGGAACGTTCTCGATGGCGAAGCTGAGCACCGGGATGCGTAACTCGGGGCTTCCGATCACCATGGCCGTCGGTAGTGAGCGCAGCGACGTCAGCAGGTAGTCGAACAGCCCGCTCAGGTAGCCCTGGGCGGACCGCATCGACACCGAGAGCCGCTCCCGCCGGGTCCCCTGCGCCGAATCTTCAAGGTTGGCAAGGTATTCGATGCTCGCCACCAGGCCGCCGAGCAGCCCGAACTGATGCGCTCCGAGCTCCAACCGAGCAGGGCCGGTGGCGTAGGGGTTCAGCGACACCGATCCGAACGCCTCGATCACCGAGGGGTCCCGGAAGACAAGCGCGCCGATCGGCGGACCACCCCACGCGACCGCGTTCACGGCGACCACATCGGCGTCGATCTCGTCGATGTCGATCAATCGGTACGGCGCCGCGGCGGAATGGTCGACCACCACCAGTCCACCGACCTCGTGCACCAGTTTCGTGACCTCGCCGAGCTCGGTCGCCGTGCCCAAAGTCGAAGATGCAGAGGTGATTGCGACCAACCGGGTGGGCCGGGTCACCAGCGTTTCCCACTGCCAGGGGGGAAGCTCACCGGTCTCGATGTCGACCTCGGCCCACTTCACCTTGGCGCCATAGCGGTTCGCGGCACGCAGCCACGGCGCGATGTTCGCCTCGTCGTCGAGGCGGGTCACCACCAGCTCGTATCCCAGCCCGACACGTCCGGACGCGGCCTCGGCCAGCGACGTCAGCAGCACCGCCCGGTCGGGTCCGAGCACCACACCTGCCGGGTCGGCGTTGACCAGGTCCGCCACCGCCTGGCGGGCCGCGGCGAGCACCGCCGCACTGCGCCGGGCGGAGGGGTGCGGGCCCGACGGTGTCGGCATCGAACCGCGGAACGCGGTCGTCACGGCGCGGCTGACGGAATCCGGCAGCAACATGCCGTGCTGGGCGTCCATATGTACCCAGCCATCGCCCAGCGACGGGTGCAATCCGCGCACCCGGGCGACGTCGTATGCCATGCCAGCCACCTTATTGCGTCAGTGAATTCCGCCGTACCAGCACGAATAGCGCCGGCTCGGCGAATGCCCGACCTTGCATCCTGCTGCCCGCTCCGAGACGGAACGGGTCATCTGCGCAGCCATACTAGTCCAGCGAGCTCCGGGTTCGGAGTGCTAGTTGCGCCGTTGTTGCTGGTGACTGTCGGGGCAACCGCTGTCCGATGTAGCCGATGACCGCTGCCGGGCGTCTGGGCCGCGGGAATCGCACCGTTCGACGCCGTCCGGCCGACGTGTGTGGCCGTGCCCGCGGATTGCTCTCGGCACCGAAATCGATGCCGTCCGGGTTTGCGGGGCTCGGCGCGCCCGCGCGCCGCTGGACAAATCGCGGTGGTGGGAGAAGATCACTCTGGAAAAGACCGCTGTGAAATCCAAGGACGGTAGGGCCCCATACCGAACCGGGTGTGGGAACCCAGCCGCATTCGACAAGCGATGTTGGGGCACTCTAAGGGACATGACAAGCAACACCGACGACGACAACATCGAGATCATCGGCGGGGACCCGGACGACGCGGGCGCGGTGGACATGGCGCAAAGCGACGGGAAGTCGCTGACCGACCTGGTCGAACAGCCCGCCAAGGTGATGCGGATCGGCACGATGATCAAGCAGCTTCTGGAAGAGGTCCGAGCGGCGCCGCTGGACGAGGCCAGCCGCGGTCGACTGCGCGACATCCACCACACCAGCATTCGGGAGCTCGAGGAGGGTTTGGCCCCCGAGCTTCGCGACGAGCTGGAACGGCTGACGTTACCGTTCACCGAGGACACCGTCCCGTCGGACGCCGAGCTGCGGATCGCGCAGGCACAGCTGGTCGGCTGGCTCGAAGGACTGTTCCACGGCATCCAGACCGCACTGTTCGCCCAGCAGATGGCGGCGCGCCAGCAACTCGAGCAGATGCGGGGCGCGCTGCCGCCCGGTGTGAGCGTGCCGGGGCAACGCGGTCCGGGGCATCCCGGCACCGGTCAGTATTTGTGAGCTCGAGGTGGCCACCCCCCACGACCCGCAGCTTTCCTCCGCGCCGCGTATCGAGACGCGCAACGCGTGGGTCGAGTTCCCGATCTTCGACGCCAAGGCACGCTCGCTGAAGAAGGCCTTTCTCGGCAAGGCGGGCGGCGCCATCGGACGCAACGACTCCAACGTCGTCGTCATCGAGGCATTGCGCGACATCACGATGTCGCTTGAGATGGGCGACCGGGTCGGTCTCGTGGGGCACAACGGCGCGGGCAAGTCGACGCTGCTGCGGCTGCTGTCGGGGATCTACGAACCGACACGGGGAATGGCGACCGTGCGCGGGCGCGTCGCGCCGGTGTTCGATCTGGGCGTCGGGATGGACCCGGAGATCTCCGGGTTCGAGAACATCCTGATCCGCGGCCTGTTCCTCGGACAGACCCGCAAGCAGATGCTGGCCAAGATCGACGAGATCGCCGAGTTCACCGAACTCGGCGACTACCTGTCGATGCCGCTGCGCACGTACTCGACCGGCATGCGCGTCCGCCTCGCGATGGGGGTGGTGACCAGCATCGACCCGGAGATCCTGCTGCTCGACGAGGGCATCGGCGCCGTCGACGCGGACTTCCTGAAGAAGGCCCAGACGCGGCTGGCCGCACTGGTGGAACGCTCCGGCATCCTGGTCTTCGCCAGCCACTCCAACGACTTTTTGGCACGGCTGTGCAAGACCGCGATGTGGATCGACCACGGCACCATCAAGATGTCGGGTGAGATCGAGGACGTGGTGCGGGCCTACGAGGGCGAGGACGCCGCACGGCATGTGCGGGAGGTCCTGGAAGAGACGGCGCACACCCATGACCGATGAGCGCTCGCGCGAAGAGCATGTCACCGATGAGCGCTCGCGCGAAGAGCATGCCACCGATGACACCCCGCAGATAACCGCGGTCGTCGTCACCCACCGCCGCCCGGACGAACTCGCCAAGTCGTTGGACGCGGTCTGCTCGCAGAGCAGGCGCCCCGACCACCTGATCGTGGTGGACAACGATTTTCCCAACGACCCGGCCGAACGGGTGCGTGACCTGGTTTCCGGTCAACCGATCCCGACGACCTACCTCGGATCGCACCGCAACCTCGGCGGCGCAGGCGGGTTCGCGCTGGGCATGCTCCACGCGTTGAGCCTGGGGGCGCAGTGGGTCTGGCTGGCCGACGACGACGGACGCCCGCAGGACAGCGAGGTGCTGGCCACGCTGCTGGCGTGCGCCGAGCGGCACGGTCTGGCGGAGGTTTCGCCGATGATCTGCGACCTCGACGATCCGGACCGGCTCGCATTCCCGTTGCGCCGCGGGCTCAAGTGGCGCCGGTTGGTCAGCGAATTGCGCACCGAGTCAGCGCTTCCGGACCTGATGCCGGGCATCGCACACCTGTTCAACGGCGCGCTGTTCCGTGCCGGCACGATCGACGCTGTCGGGGTGCCCGACCTGCGATTGTTCTTCCGCGGCGACGAGACCGAACTGCACCGCCGACTGCTGCGCTCCGGCCTGCCCTTCGGCACCTGCCTGCACGCGGTCTACCTGCACCCGCAGGGCGGCGACGAGTTCCGGCCGATCCTGGGCGGGCGCATGCATGCGCAGTACCCCGACAACCCGACCAAACGGTATTTCACGTACCGCAACCGGGGGTATCTGCAATCCCAGCCCGGGATGCGCAAGCTGGTGCTACAGGAGTATCTGCGTTACGGCTGGTATTTCCTGGTCACCAAACGCGACCCCGCCGGGCTGCGCGAGTGGATTCGATTGCGGCGCTTGGGCCGACGCGAGCGATTCTTCCACGGCGACGGGAAAGGCAACACATGACGATCATGGACGCCGCCGCGCAGTCCCGAACATTCAAGCGGGCCTGGGGCGATCTCCTCGCCGGTTTCGGCAAGCGCGAACTGTGGCTGCACCTGGGCTGGCAGGACATCAAGCAGCGCTACCGGCGCTCGGTGCTCGGCCCGTTCTGGATCACCATCGCCACCGGCACCACCGCGGTGGCGATGGGCGCGCTGTACTCGGTGTTGTTCAAACTCGAACTGTCCGAACACCTTCCGTACGTCACGCTCGGCCTGATCATCTGGAATCTGATCAACGCGTCGATCCTCGAGGGCGCCGACGTGTTCATCGCCAACGAGGGCCTCATCAAACAACTCCCGACCCCGCTGTCGGTGCATGTCTATCGCCTGGTGTGGCGGCAGATGATCCTGTTCGCGCACAACATCATCATCTTCGTGATCATCGCGATCATCTACCCGAAGCCGTGGCAGTGGACGGATCTGACGTTCATCCCGGCGCTGGCCCTGATCGCGCTGAACTGTGTGTGGGTGGCGCTGTGCTTCGGGATTCTGGCGACGCGTTACCGCGACATCGGCCCGCTGCTGGCCAGTCTGGTGCAGCTGTTGTTCTTCATGACACCGATCATCTGGAACGAGTCGACGCTGCGCAGCCAAGGTGCCGGGGACTGGGCCAGGATCGTCGAGCTCAACCCCCTGCTGCACTACCTCGACATCGTCCGCGCCCCACTGCTGGGCGCCGAACAGGAGCTGCGGCACTGGGTGGTGGTCGTGTCGCTGACGATCATCGGGTGGATCTTCGCCGCGCTGGCGATGCGCCAGTACCGCGCGCGGGTGCCCTACTGGGTGTAGTACTCGTCGGGCTCCGGACCGAAGACGAACCGCCGCCCGGTCAAAGTCTCGGGCGTGATGCGGACAAAGCGCAGCTTCTGGGTGGCGACCCAGGGATAGAGCCCGGCATGCCTGGCCTCTTCGATCTCGGCTGAGCCGGACAGCGCATGGGCGGTGCCGCGCACCACCACGCTCCAGCCTTCGGCGACGTTGTGGTCGTCGGCCTCGAACACCACGTGTTCGTTGAGCACCGAGGTCAGAAGCTTGGTGCCTTCTGCGGTGCGAAACAGCAGCGTCTTGTGCTGGACCACGAAGTTGACGGGGAAGATCTCGGTCCACCCGCCCACGGTCGTCACGAGTCTGCCCAGCGAGACACCGGACAGCAGGGCCCAGCTTTCGTCCGCGGTGAGCTCGGTGACCGGTGCGTCGGGTGCGCTAGTCGCGTCCATGCTCACGATGGTCGTCGACGCAGGTCAGGCGTCCTAGGGTCCAATGGCACTTCCCGGCGATGTCGTCCGTTGACCATTCATGAGCATTCCGCCATATGAGCCACCGCCCCTGCCAACCTCGGGTGCCGCCAACACGCTGCTGTGTCCGAAATGCGCAGGCGTCATGAAGACCTACGAACGCAACGGGGTCCACTTGGAGCAGTGCGACACCTGCCGGGGCATCTTCCTCGATTTCGGCGAGCTGGAGTCGCTGACCCAGATGGAGAACCGGTTCACGCAGGCCGCGCCTCCCCCGATGCCGCCGCAACAGCAGGGTTACGGCGGCGGCTACGGCGAGTACGGGCCCGGTTGGGGGCACCGCGGCAACAAGCACTACCGCAAGCAGGGCTTCGGCCGGCTGTTCTTCTCCAGCTAGACCATCCGCTCACAGGCCGCCAGCAGCGCCTGCTGGGTCTCATCACAGTCTCCGTGGGCGAGCCCCGAGGCGGCGGCGTGGACGACCGCCGCCCGGGCGAACGGTTCCAGTACCGACCACGGGTCACCGCCGGGCAGCGCCGGCCCGCTCCCGCGGTATGCGTCGAGAAACGTCCCCCAGTCGGTGTCGGGGATCAGCCCGGCGGCCCAGAACCCCGCCGGCCGCGCCAGGTCCCAGGCCGGGTCACCGACACCGACGTCGTCGACGTCGATCAGCAGCCACGGCGCCGATGCGCTGCGTCGTCCGAGCTGGCCGAGATGCCAGTCGCCGTGCACCAGTGTCAGTGGGTGATCCGGTGACCCGGCGCGCCACACATCGTCGGGCAGGGCGGCGGCAGCACGACGCACCGAACCGGTCGCGTCCTTCAGGTCGGTGACGGCGCGCCGCAGCCGCTGCGGCCATCCGTGCACCGGGGCGCGGGCGGGCGCGGATTCCACGTGCAGCGAGGCGAGCAGCCTGCCCGCCTCGTCCCACGGTGCCCGATCGGGTTCGACGGCGACGGTGTGAACCTTCGGCCAGCTCGTCTGCCAGCGCAGCCCGACACGTTCGGGGACCACCGAGATCGGTGACAGCAGCGACACCGACCCGGACGCGATCCGTAGCCGCTGTGCCAGCGCGCGCGGATCCGTCCCGTTCCGGTGCAGCTTGTGGACGACGTCGCCGTCGACGACGAGCTGCGCACCGGAACGGGTCTGCACGTTGCGACCGTAGACCTCAGCGCCGCGGCGGTGGCGTCCGTACCGCCGCGTTGATGCGGTTCCACGCGTTGATCGTGACAGCCATCGATATCACCTGACCGAGCTCCCGGTCGGCGAACACCGCGGCAGCCTGGCCGTAGACGTCGTCGTTGACACCGCCGTGGCCGACTTCGGTGATGGCCTCGGTCAGAGCCAGCGCCGCGCGCTCCCGTTCGCTGAAGAGCTCTCCCGCCTCTGCCCACGCGGCAAGGAGGTCGAGCTTCTGCTCGGCCACGCCCAGCTCGCGGGCATCACGGGTGTGCATGTCGAGGCAGAACGCGCAGTGGTTGAGCTGCGAGGCACGGATCTTGATCAGCTCACCCAGCTCGGGGTCGAGATCCTTGGCCGCCGCCGCGGACAGCGTCATCATCGCGTCGTACAACTCGGGGGAGGCCTTATAGATCTTGAGCCGGTCCCCGGTGGTCAGTGTCTGAGTCATGACCCCGACGCTAGTACCGAATATCCCGCGCCAATGGTTCAATTTGTCCGTGACTTCGTGGGCCAATTCGGGGAGCCGCGACCTGCACCTCGACCTACGCCAGACGCTCGTTCCCGGTGCTCGTGGCACCAGGGACGCGCTGAGCGCGGCCCTGCGCGACGCAGCCCGATCGGGTCGACTCACCCCTGGGACGATGCTGCCGCCGTCCCGCACCCTGGCCTCCGACCTGGGCCTGGCCCGCAACACGGTCGCCGAGGCCTACGCCGAACTCGTCGCGGAGGGCTGGCTGGCGTCGCGGCAAGGCGCGGGCACCTGGGTGGTCAACACCGCCCGTCCTGTCGCGCCGCCCCGGCCCCACGGCATCCGCGTCACGCCCGTGCACAACCTGATGCCGGGCACCCCCGACGTCTCGGAGTTCCCCCGCAGCCAGTGGGTGGCGTGCACCCGTCGGGCGCTGGCTCACGCACCCCACGACGCGCTGCGGATGGGCGACCCTCGCGGCCGGCCTGAGCTGCGAAACGCCCTGGCCGACTATCTGGCCCGCGCCCGGGGAGTCCGCACGTCACCGGAATCCATCGTGATCTGCTCGGGGGTCCGACAGGGCGTACAGCTTCTGGCGCGCGTGCTGGGCGGACCCATCGCGGTAGAGGCCTACGGGCTGTTCCTGTTCCGTGATGCCATTGCGGCCCTGGGGGTTCCGACGGTGCCGATCGGCGTCGACGGCGACGGCGCCGTGGTCGACGAACTCGATCGGCTCGATGTGCCTGCGGTGCTGCTGACCCCGGCACACCACAACCCGCTGGGGATGTCGCTGCACTCCTCACGACGCACGGCCGTCGTCGAATGGGCGCAGCGCACAGGCGGTTTCGTACTAGACGACGATTACGACGGCGAGTTCCGGTACGACCGTCAACCCATCGGTGCGCTGCAGGCCCTGCGGCCGGAGAAAGTCGCCTACCTCGGCTCCACCAGCAAGAGCTTGTCGCAGTCACTGCGGCTGGGCTGGATGGTGCTGCCCGACACGTTGGTGGATCCGGTGATCGACGCGGCGGGCGGGCAGCAGTTCTCCGTCGACGCCATCGCGCAGCTCACGTTGGCCGAGTTCATCGTCGGCGGGTACTACGACCGCCACATCCGGCGGATGCGGACCCGGTACCGGCGACGCAGGGACGCGCTGGTCTCCGCGCTGTCCCCGTTCGGGATCGCCGTCAGCGGGCTGGCCGCCGGGGTGAGCGCCCTGCTGACACTTCCCGACGGAGCGGAGGCCGAAGTGCTGCACCGGGCCGGCGAGGCCGGAATCGTGCTCCAAGGGCTGTCGATGATGCGCCACCCCGCCGCAGGTGCCGACCATCCCGATCCCGACGGCTTGATCGTCGGCTTCGCCGCTCCGGCCGAGCACGCCTTCGCTCCCGCGGTCTCCGCGTTATGCGATGTGCTGCGGGCCAGCGGACTGTAGCTTGCAGCAATGACAGCTCCGCGCCGTCACATGAGCGTCTATGAACGGGCCATCGAGAAGTTCGCGAGAACCCCGGCCGGGTACTGGTTCGTCAGAAATGTTGCGCCGCGCGTAGACCCGCCGCTGCTACGGATCAGCGGCGGCCGGTTCAGCAGCGTCTACCCGGCGCCGACCATGCTGTTGACGACGATCGGGGCCAAGAGTGGGCGGCCCCGGACACTGCCACTTCTGTATGTCGCCGAGGGCGATTCGCTCATCCTGATCGCATCGAACTACGGCAGGCCGGGACACCCGGCGTGGTACCGGAACCTGACGACGAACCCGCGAGTCGAGGTTCTCGCGGGCGCGCACAGCGGGGTCTATACGGCGACCGAGATCACCGACGCCGAGGAACGCTCGGCGGCGTGGCAGAAAGCTCTCGATCTGTATGCGGGCTACAGCGACTACGAGGCGCGGACCGGCGGCAGGACGATCCCGCTGATCCGACTGCGTCGCCGGTAGCAAAAAGGGGCACCTCCTGGTGGAGGTGCCCCTTCTCTGTCTGCTGGGTTACTTGACGTCGACGAAGACCACGCTGCCGGTGTTCTGCAGAACCCGGCGGTCGCCCTGGGCGTCCCAGACGTATTCCCGGATCGGCTGGCCCTCACGGACCGAGACGACCTCGGCGCTGTCCAGTGCGGTGGAGCCCTGGCGGTTGACGATGACGCGGTTACCGTCAGCCTCGAGTGAGGCGATGGTGTCGGCGGCGCTGCCGGAGCCGGACGGGGCGGCGGCGGCGGAGCCGGCCAGCCCGATGAAGGCGGCGGTGAATCCGGCGGCGATGGCGGTGGCGGCGGTGGCGGCGGTGGCGGCGGTGAAGTTCTTCATGGTCTCTGCTCCCTATGTGTTCTACATCTTGCTGATCTTGTTGGTTCTGATGGCTTAAACCAGCAGGTCAGGGGATTAATTCCGGTGGCAGTAATTGAACGGCTGCTGGCAGGAACACCTCAGTGGAAGGGCTCCCCGAGACCGCGGCCGCTGACGAGAAAGGGGCACCTCCTGGTGGAGGTGCCCCTTTCGGCTCTGTGGGGTTACCTGACATCGACGAAGACCACGTTGCCGGTGTTCTGCAGAACCCGGCGGTCGCCCTGGGCGTCCCAGACGTATTCACGGATCGGCTGGCCCTGACGGACCGAGACGACCTCGGCGCTGTCCAGTGCGGTGGAGCCCTGGCGGTTGACGATGACGCGGTTGCCGTCGGCCTCGAGTGAGGCGATGGTGTCGGCAGCGCCGGCTCCCGAGGGGGCCGCTTTCGGCGGCCACGGCCCGGCAGCGGCGGGACCGGCCAGCCCGATGAAGGCGGCGGTGAATCCGGCGGCGATGGCGGTGATGGTGGTGGCGGCGGTGAAGTTCTTCATGGTCTCTGCTCCCTATGTGTTGGGTCGGAGCCGTGGAGCGAATCTCGCGGTTTCGACGTTCTGTGTGCTTTCTTGTGGTTCTGATGGCCTAAACCGGCAGGTCAGGGGTTTAATTCCGGTGGCAGGATATGAACGACGGCTGGCAGAAACACATCGGTGAAACTTGTCAGTGGGTCGAACTAGTGTTCGAAGCATGTTCGATGAAGGACTCCCCGAAACCGCGGACCTGGCCTCGCTCACCGATGCCGAGTTGGTCGACGCCGCCCGAGGGTGGGCGCGCACCGAAAACGCCGCGTGTGCGCGCAAGTTGTCGGTGATGGCCGAGATCTTCACCCGCCGCACCGACCTGCCCCCCGGGGATCGCGAATCGTGGTGGCTCGACCCCGAAGCCGCCGTGGTCGCCGAACTGGCCGCCGCCCAGAACATCACCCGCTCGTTGGCCTCGCATCAGGCCCACCGCGGGGTCGCGCTGCGTGATCGGCTGCCCAAGGTCGCCGCACTGTTCGACGCCGGGCTGATCAGCGAAATGCTGGTCCGGGCGATCGTGTGGCGCACCTACCTGATCGAAGACCCGCCGCGATGACCGCCGTGGATGCTGAACTCGCCGAGCGGATCGGTGCGTGGGCGCGCTGTCGATCAAGAAGACCGAACCGGCCATCGACGCGCTGATCGAACGCCACGATCCCGGCGCGCTGCGCCGCGCCCGCGAATCAGTCAGCCGCCGCGATGTGCAATTCGGCTCCCCCGGCGACCCACCCGGCTACACCAGCCTGTGGGCTCGACTGTTCAGCGCCGACGCCGCCCTCGACGAGAAACGTGTGCAGGAGATGGCCTACAGCGTCTGTGACCGTGATCCCCGCAGCGCCGAGGAGCGTCGCGCCGACGCCCTGAGCGCGCTGATCCAACAGACCACCATGAGCTGCCAGTGCGCAGATCCCGACTGCGAGACCACCCGCGCCAACCCCAACGACAAGAACACCGTCGTCTACGTCGTCGCCGACCACGAGACCCTCACCGCCGCCAGCCAAGACAGCCCCAGTGACGGTGGGGATCCCAGTGACGGCGGGGATCCCGGTGACGGCGACGCCGGACCCAGCGGGCCCGACGGTGGGTCCGGCGGCGGGGATCCCGGTTACGGCGACCGTGACGACAGCGGCGGTCCCGACGACAAGCCCGAGAACAAGCCCGAATCCTGCACCCCAGCGTCGCCGGCGTTCGTGTTCGGAGCCGGGATCCTGCCCGCGGTCCTGCTCGACCCGCTGCTGGCCCGCGCCCGGCTGCGCACCGTCACCCACCCCGGCCTGGCCCCGCCCGAACCGCGTTACACCCCCTCCCGGGCACTGGCCGACTTCATCCGCTGCCGCGACCTGACCTGCCGCTTCCCCGGCTGCGACGCCCCAGCCACCGAAGCCGACATCGACCACACTGTGCCCTACCCGGTCGGACCCACCCACGCCTCCAACTGCAAATGCCTATGCCGCTTCCATCACCTCCTGAAAACCTTCTGGACCGGCGAGAACGGCTGGCACGACCGACAACTACCCGACGGCACCATCATCTGGACCAGCCCCACCGGCCACACCTACACCACCCACCCTGCAGGGGCGGCCCTGTTCCCCGCGCTGAGCCCACCCACCGCGGCCCTGTGGGACGGCGACCCACCCCGAAACACCAACACCACCACCGACCAACGCGGCGCCATGATGCCCCGACGCCGACACACCCGCGCCCAGAACCGCGCCCACACCATCACCGCCGAACGCCGCCTCAACGACGACCTCGTCGCCGAACACAACAAACCACCACCCTTCTGAAGCGGTGTGGCACACCCCAGCCCGTAAGCTGCCCGGGTGGCCGAGCCCCCGATATCACCGCAGCTGAGCCTCGGGACCCAGATCTGGCGGTTCGTCGCGACGGGCGGGCTGGCCGCCATCGTGGACTTCACGCTGTACGTGGCACTGCTGGCCGCGGGCCTGCACGTCAACGTCGCCAAGACCCTCAGCTTCATCGCGGGCACCACCACGGCGTACCTCATCAACCGGCGGTGGACGTTCCAGGCACCGCCGAGCACGGCCCGGTTCATCGCCGTGGTCGTGCTCTACGCGGTGACGTACGCCGTCCAGGTCGGCATCAACTACATCTTCTACATGGAACTCGACGACAAGCCCTGGCGCGTGCCGGTCGCGTTTGTCATCGCCCAGGGCACAGCGACCGTGATCAACTTCATCGTCCAGCGCACCGTCATCTTCCGCCTGCGCTGACCACCGGGAGCCAAGCGGTACCCTCTGTGACGATGTTGAGCACCGATTTCCCGACCACCGCGAAGCGGCTGACCGGCTGGGGCCGCACCGCCCCGTCGGTGGCGCAGGTGCTGTCGACCCCGGATCCGGACGTCATCGTCAAGGCGGTGACCCAGGTCGCTGACGGAGACGACCGCCGCGGCGGCAGAGGTGTGGTGGCGCGAGGACTCGGGCGCTCCTACGGCGACAACGCGCAGAACGGCGGCGGTCTCGTCATCGACATGAGCGTGGTGAACCGCATCCACTCGATCAACACCGACGACGCGTTGGTGGATGTCGACGCCGGGGTGAACCTCGACCAGTTGATGCGCGCCGCGCTGCCGCTGGGCCTCTGGGTACCCGTCCTGCCCGGCACCCGGCAGGTCACCATCGGCGGCGCGATCGCCTGCGACATCCACGGCAAGAACCACCACAGCGCGGGCAGCTTCGGCAACCACGTGCACTCACTGGACCTGCTCACCGCCGACGGCGAGGTCCGCCACCTGACCGGCAGCGGACCCGGCAGCGACCTGTTCTGGGCGACGGTCGGCGGCAACGGTCTCACCGGTGTCATCCTGCGGGCCGCCATCAAGATGACACCCACCGAGACCGCCTATTTCATCGCCGACGGTGACGTCACCAGCGGCCTCGACGAGACCATCGCCTTCCACAGCGACGGCACCGAAGACAACTACACCTACTCCAGCGCGTGGTTCGATGCGATCAGCCCGCCGCCGGCACTGGGCCGGGCTGTCATCTCTCGCGGCTCCCTGGCCACCGTCGACCAGCTACCGAAGAAGTTGCAACGCGACCCGCTGAAATTCGATGCGCCGCAGTACTTCACCACGCCCGACGTGTTTCCCAGCGGGCTGGGCAACAAGCTGGTCTTCGGCGCGATGACCGCAGCGTGGTACCGAATGGGCAAAACCTACCGCGGCAAGGCGCAGAACCTGACGCAGTTCTACCACCCCCTCGACATGGTCGGTGAATGGAACCGTGCCTACGGCTCAGCAGGTTTCGGCCAGTACCAGTTCGTGGTGCCCACCGAGGCCGTGGATGAGTTCAAGCGGATCATGTACGACATCCAGCGCTCCGGACACTATTCGTTCCTCAATGTCTTCAAGCTATTCGGGCCGGGAAACCAAGCACCGCTGAGCTTTCCGATACCAGGCTGGAACGTCTGCGTCGATTTCCAGATCAAGCCCGGTCTCAACGAATTCCTCAACGGCCTCGACAAGAGGGTGCTCGAGTTCGGTGGCCGGCTCTACACCGCCAAGGACTCGCGCACCACCGCCGAAACCTTCCACGCCATGTATCCCCGCATCGACGAGTGGATCGCCCTGCGCCGCAAGGTGGACCCCGACGGGGTGTTCGTCTCCGACATGGCCCGACGACTGGAGCTTCTCTAGATGGTTTTTGATGCGACCGGCAACCCGCAGAAGATCCTGCTTCTCGGCGGCACCTCCGAGATCGGCCTGGCGATCTGTGAGCGCTACCTGCGCAACGCCAAGGCCCGGATCGTGCTGGCCTGCATGCCCGGCGATCCGCTGCGCGAGGCAGCCAAGAAGCAGCTGGAAGATGCCGGCGCCAAGTCCGTCGAGGTGATCGACTTCGACGCGGTCGACACCGAAAGCCATCCGGCGGTGATCGACGCGGCCTGGGGCGGGGAGCACCCACAGGATGTCGACGTCGCCATCGTGGCGTTCGGACTTCTCGGCGACGCCGAGGAACTCTGGCAGAACCAGCGCAAGGCAGTGCAGATAGCCGACATCAACTACACCGCGGCGATCTCGGTGGGGGTGCTGCTCGGCGACAAGATGCGGGCCCAGGGGTCCGGCCAGATCATCGCGATGAGCTCCGCGGCGGGCGAGCGGGTCAGGCGGTCCAACTTCGTCTACGGCTCCACCAAGGCCGGACTCGACGGCTTCTACCTGGGCCTCGGAGAAGCCCTGCGGGAGTACGGCGTCCGCGTCCTGGTCATCCGGCCCGGCCAGGTGCGCACCCGGATGAGCGCGCACGTCAAGGAAGCTCCGCTGACCGTCGACAAGGAGTACGTCGCCGAACTCGCGGTGACGGCCTCGGCCAAGGGCAAGGACCTGGTGTGGGCCCCAGGCGCATTCCGATACGTGATGATGGTGCTGCGCCACATCCCACGGCCGATCTTCCGCAAGCTACCCATCTGATCCGTGGGTACACGAGCGCTGGCCACCGGGAGCCAGATGGTGGTGGCGGCGCTGGTCGCCGCGGCGCTCGCCGTGGTGGCACTGGCCGCCATCGCCCGGGTGGACTGGCCTGCCTACAACTCGTCGAACCAGCTGCACGCCCTGACCACCGTCGGGCAGGTCGGGTGCCTGGTCGGCCTGCTGGCCGGCGGCTGGCTGTACCGGCGCGGCCGCGCTCATGTCGCATGGCTCGCCTCGACGGTGTTCCTGGCGGCGTTCTCGGTCGTCACCCTCGCGATGCCGTTGGGCGCCACCAAGCTCTACCTTTTCGGCATCTCGGTTGACCAGCAGTTCCGCACCGAGTACGTGACCCGCTTCGCCGACTCCCCGGGGCTCCACGACATGACCTACATGGGGCTGCCGCCGTTCTATCCCCCGGGATGGTTCTGGATCGGCGGCCGCCTCGCCGACCTGACCGGCATACCGGCGTGGGAGATGTTCAAACCCTGGTCGATCATCTCGATCACCATCGCGATCGTGCTGGCGTTCGTTCTGTGGGCCAACATGATTCGCTTCGAGTATGCGTTGGTGGTGGCGACGGCCACCGCGGCCGCAGCACTGGCGTACACCCCCGCCGAACCATACGCCGCCGTCATCGCCGTGTTGCTGCCGCCGGTGTTCGTCCTCGCCTGGTCAGGCCTGAGGGGCCGGACGCCCCCCGGCGAGCCCGGTGTCCGGCCGAGCGGCGGCTGGGCAGCGGTCGTCGGCACCGGTCTGTTCCTCGGCGTCGCCGCGCTGTCCTACACCCTGCTGTTCGGCTATGCCGCTTTCACGCTGGCGATCATGGCGGTGCTGCTCGCCGTGTCACGCCGCCATTGGGATCCGCTGCTGCGGCTGCTGACGATCGCGACCATCTCGGGCCTGCTGGCCCTCATCGGCTGGGGCCCCTACCTGCTCGCCGCGGTCCGCGGAGAACGCGCCGTGAGTGGCACCGCCCAGCACTACCTGCCCGTCGACGGCGCCCAGCTGGCTTTCCCGATGCTGCAGTTCACCCTGCTGGGGGCGTTGTGCATGCTCGGCACGCTGTGGCTGGTGATCCGTGCACGCACCTCGACCCGGGCTGGAGCGCTGGCCGTGGCGGTGCTGGCGGTCTACGCCTGGTCGCTGCTGTCGATGCTCACCACGCTGGCCGGCACCACGCTGCTGTCGTTCCGGCTGCAGCCGACGCTGACGATCCTGCTGACCGCGGCGGGCGCCTTCGGCTTCATCGAGGCGACCCGGGCACTTGCCTCGCGGGTCCGCACCGAGAACGCGGGCAGGGTCGTCGCGGTCGCCACCACGGTGGGCGCGCTCGGCGCGGTCACCTTCAGCCAGGACATCCCCGACGTGCTGCGCTCGGACATCGTCGTCGCCTACACCGACACCGACGGGTATGGACAGCGTGCCGACCGTCGCCCGCCGGGTGCGGCGCAGTACTACGCCGAAATCGACGACCGGATCCAACAGGTCACCGATCGTCCGCGCGACGAAACAGTGGTCCTGACCGCCGACTACAGCTTCCTCTCGTACTACCCCTACTACGGCTTCCAGGGGCTGACCTCGCACTACGCCAACCCGCTCGCGCAGTTCGAGAAGCGCGCCGAGGCCATCGAGAGCTGGTCGGTGCTCTCTGATTCCGACGAGTTCATCGCCGCACTCGACGCGCTGCCCTGGGAGCCGCCGTCGGTGTTCCTGATGCGCCAAGGCGGCTCCGGGGACTCCACTGACACCTATACGCTGCGGCTGGCCGAGGACGTCTACCCCAACCAGCCCAACGTGCGCCGTTACCAGGTGGCACTGGAGGCTGAACTGTTCGAGGATTCCCGGTTCGACGTGACAACCATCGGGCCGTTCGTACTGGCCATCCGCAAGCCAATTAGCATCTAGCCCCGTGGTCCGAGAGCCGAGTAACCACCGCACTGCGCGGCTCATCGCGATAGTCGCCGGGCTGCTGGGGACGATGCTGGCCATCGCCACCCCGCTGCTGCCCGTCAACCAGACCACCGCCGAGTTGAACTGGCCGCAGAATGACGTGCTCAGCAGCGTCGACGCTCCGCTGATCGGGTACGTCGCCACCGACCTGGAGATCAGCGTCCCGTGCAGCGTCGCCGCCGGCCTGGACCGGCCCGGCCGTACCGTGCTGCTGTCCACCGTTCCCAAGCAGGCCCCCAACGCCATCGACCGCGGCCTGCTCATCGAGCGGGTGAACAACGACCTTCTTGTCATCGTCCGCAACACGCCGGTGGTCAGCGCCCCGCTGAGCGAGGTACTCAGCCCGGAGTGTGAGGAACTGACGTTCACCGCACACGCCGACAAGGTGACCGGCGAGTTCGTCGGTCTCACCCACGGGCCCGACTCCGAGTCCGCCGGCGAACCGCTGCGCGGCGAGCGCAGCGGCTACGACTTCCGCCCCCAGATCGTCGGGGTGTTCACTGACCTGTCCGGCCCCGCCCCGCCGGGCCTGCAGTTCTCCGCCACCCTCGATACGCGCTACAGCAGCTCCCCCACCGTGCTGAAGCTGCTCGCGATGATCATCGGGGTTGCGATGACCGTCATCTCGCTGGGTGCACTGCACGCGCTGGACCAGGCCGACGGCATGCGGCACCGGCGCTTCCTGCCGTCTCGATGGTGGTCGATGTCGCCGCTGGACGGGGTCGTCACCGCCGTGCTGGTGTGGTGGCACTTCGTCGGCGCCAACACCGCCGATGACGGTTACATCCTGACGATGGCCCGGGTGTCGGAAAACGCCGGCTACATGGCGAACTATTACCGCTGGTTCGGCACGCCCGAGGCGCCGTTCGGCTGGTATTACGACCTGCTGGCGCTGTGGGCCAACGTCAGCACGACCAGCGTCTGGATGCGGCTGCCGACGCTGCTGATGGGGCTCGCCTGCTGGTGGGTGATCAGCCGCGAGGTCATCCCCCGGCTGGGCTCCGCCGTCAAACACAGCCGCGCCGCGGCCTGGACCGCCGCCGGGTTGTTCCTCGCGTTCTGGCTTCCGCTGAACAACGGCCTGCGCCCGGAACCGATCATCGCGCTGGGCATCCTGCTGACGTGGTGTTCGGTCGAGCGGGGGGTGGCCACCAGCAGGCTGCTGCCGGTGGCGGTGGCGGTGATCATCGGAGCGCTGACGTTGTTCTCCGGCCCCACCGGTATCGCCGCCATCGGCGCGCTGCTCGTTGCCATCGGTCCGTTGAAAACGATTGTGGCTGCGCATACTTCGCGATTCGGCTACGCGGCACTGCTCGCACCGATCGCCGCGGCGGGCACCGTCACTATCTTCCTGATCTTCCGGGACCAGACCCTGGCGGCCGAACTGCAGGCCAGCAGTTTCAAGTCGGCCGTCGGCCCGAGCCTGGCCTGGTTCGACGAGCACATCCGCTACTCGCGCCTGTTCACCACCAGCCCGGACGGGTCGGTGGCCCGCCGCTTCGCGGTGCTGACGTTGCTGCTCGCGCTGGCCGTCGCGGTGGCGATGTCGCTGCGCAAGGGCAGGATCCCCGGCACTGCGCTGGGCCCGAGCCGGCGCATCATCGGGATCACCGTCATCGCGTTCCTGGCGATGATGTTCACCCCCACCAAGTGGACCCACCACTTCGGCGTGTTCGCCGGGCTGGCCGGATCGCTGGGTGCGCTGGCCGCGGTCGCCGTCTCCGCCGCGGCGATGCGCTCCCGCCGCAACCGCACGTTGTTCGCCGCCGCAGTGCTGTTCGTCACCGCGCTGTCGTTCGCGACGGTCAACGGCTGGTGGTACGTCTCGAATTTCGGTGTGCCGTGGTCGAACGACTTCCCGCGGTGGCAGATCGGCTTCACCACCCTGCTGCTCGGCCTCTCACTGCTCACCCTTGTGGTGGCAGCCTGGTTCCACTTCACGGGCCGCGGCGGCGCACCGCCCAACGGTGGCCAACGCCGGTGGCGGGCGATCGCCCAGGCACCGCTGGCCACGGCCACGTGGGCGCTGGTGGTCTTCCAGGTGTTGTCTCTGACGCTGGCCATGACCGGCCAGTACCCGGCGTGGACAGTGGGCCGGTCCAACCTGGAGGCGCTGACCGGCAAGACGTGCGGCATGGCCGAGGACGTCCTGGTGGAACAGGACCCCAACGACGGGCTGCTGACGCCCATCGGGGTGCCGGTCGGCGAGGCGCTGGGAACGGTCGGCTCAGACACCGTGGTGGGCTTCGGCCCCAACGGGATTCCCACCGATGTGTCCGCCGATCCGGTGATGGAGGAGTCCGGCGCGGCCAACTTCGCCGACACCCCGAGCGGCGAACCCACCGAGATCGAGGCGGGCACCGAAGGGGGGACCACCGCCGCCGCGGGGGTCAACGGCTCCCGTGCCCGGCTGCCGTACGGTCTCGACCCCGCCCGCACGCCGCTGATGGGCAGCTGGCGCAGCGGCACCCAGCAACCGGCCAGACTGCAGTCGGCGTGGTACCAGCTGCCCGACGGGTGGAGCCAGGGCGACCGGTCCGACTCGCTGCTCGTGGTGTCGGCGGCCGGGCGGTTCGACAATGCCGAGGTGGCCGTGGAATGGGCCGGCGCTGCGGACGACGAACCGGCAGGCCGCATGGACCTGATCGACGTCGGTGCCGCTCCGGCCTGGCGCAATCTGCGCGCACCGCTGGCGGCGATCCCCGCCGACGCGACCAGGATCCGGTTGGTCGCCTCCGATGACGACCTCAGCCCACAGCACTGGATCGCCCTGACCCCGCCCCGGATCCCGGTGCTGCGCACCCTTCAGGACGTGGTCGGGTCGACGGACCCGGTGCTCCTCGACTGGCTGGTGGGGTTGGCTTTCCCCTGCCAGCGTCCGTTCGACCACCGCAACGGCGTCATCGAGGTGCCGCAGTGGCGCATCCTGCCCGACCGGTTCGGCGCCGAGGCGAACTCGCCGGTGATGGACTACCTGGGAGGCGGCCCGCTGGGCATCACCGAACTGCTGCTGCGTTCCAGGACCGTCCCCACCTATCTGAAGTACGACTGGTTCCGCGACTGGGGCTCCCTGCAGCGGCTGACCCCCTACTACCCTGACGCCGAACCGGCACGATTGGATCTCGGTTCGGCGACGCGCAGCGGCTTGTGGAGCCCAGCGCCGCTGCGTCTCAGCTAGCTCGCCTACCATCGAGCCTCGTGCCTGACCGGACTGCCCGCCTCATCGCGATCGTCGCGGGTGTGCTGGGAATGCTGCTTTGCGCACTCGCGCCGCTGCTACCGGTCAACCAGACGACCGCCACCATTGCGTGGCCGCAGAGCGTCGACAGCGACGGCAACATCGAGAGCGTCACCGCCCCGCTGGTGTCGGGCGCTCCCCGATCGCTCGACGCCGTCATCCCCTGCCAGGCAGTGGCCACGCTGCCCGACGACAGCGAACTGGTGTTCTCCACCATCCCGCCCGGCGGCATCGAGGCCGGCCGCAACGGCTTGTTCGTGCGCGCCTACGCCGATGCCGTCGTCGTGGCGTTCCGTGACTCCGTCGCCGCCGTGGCGCCGCGGGAGGCCGTTGAGTCCGGAGCCTGCAGTGAGATCCGGATGTGGGCGAACGTCGGCGAGGTGGGTGCCGACTTCGTCGGCATTCCCGGCGCTACGGGCACGCTCCCCGCGGAGAAGAAGCCGCAGGTTGCGGGTCTCTTCACCGAGCTGGCGGTGCCGGCCGATACCGGCGTGTCCGCCACCGTCGACGTCGACACCCGGTTCATCACCTCGCCCACCACGCTCAAGCTGGCGGTGATGGTGCTCGGCGTCGCCTGCGTGGTCGCGTCGATCGTGGCCCTGGCGCTGCTGGACCGCGCCGCGGGTCGCAGCCCGCCGAGGCAGGGCCGCCGCAGACGTGCCCGGCTGGCTACGTGGCTCGCCGACACCGGGGTGATCGGGGTGCTGCTGGTGTGGCACTTCGTCGGGCCGCAGTCGTCGGACGACGGCTACAACCTGACCATCGCACGGGTGTCCGGTGAAGCCGGCTACATCACCAACTACTACCGGTTCTTCGGCACCTCCGAGGCCCCCTTCGACTGGTACCAGAGCGTCCTGGCCCAGCTGGCGCAGGTCAGCACCGCAGGCATCTGGATGCGGTTGCCGGCCACCGCCGCCGCCATCGGGACGTGGCTGATCCTGAGCCGCTGGGTGCTGCCGCGCCTCGGCGGCCGACTGGCCCGCAACCGGGTGGCGGTGTGGACCGCCGGTGCGGTGTTCCTCGCCGCGTGGCTGCCGTTCAACAACGGTCTGCGCCCCGAACCGCTGATCGCGTTCGGGGTGATCGCCGTGTGGATGCTCGTGGAGATCACGCTGGGGTCGCGTCGGCTGGCTCCCGCCGCCGCGGCGATCGTGGTCGCGGTGTTCTGCGTGACCCTGGCTCCGCAGGGGTTGGTCGCGCTGGCACCGCTGCTGGTCGGCGCACGCGCCATCACCCGCATCCTCGCCGAGCGCCGCGCGGCCGGTGGAACGGCGGCCGCGCTGGCCCCGCTGGCCACGTTCCTGGCGTCGGCGTCGCTGATCTTCGTCGTGGTGTTCCGCGACCAGACGCTGGCAACCGTCGCCGAGTCGGCCCGCATCAAGTACGTCGTCGGCCCGACCATCCCGTGGTACCAGGAGTTCCTGCGCTACTACTTCGTGATGGTCGAGGACAGCGTGGACGCGTCGCTGACCCGCCGCTTCTCCGTACTGCTGCTGCTGTTGTGTCTCTTCGGATTGCTGGTGGTGCTGCTGCGCCGCGGCACCGTGCCCGGTGCGGTCAACGGGCCCGTGTGGCGGCTGACCGGCACCACCGCGATCGGCCTGCTGCTGTTGTTCTTCACACCCACCAAATGGGGGGTTCAGTTCGGCGTGTTCGCCGGGGTGGCGGGCGCCCTCGGCGCGGTCACCGCTTTCGCGTTCGCCCGCGTCGGCCTGCACAGCCGCCGGAATCTGGCGCTGTACGTGACCGCGCTGCTGTTCGTGCTGGCATGGGCGAACGCCGGAATCAACGGCTGGTTCTACGTCGGCAACTACGGGGTGCCGTGGTTCGACCGGCAACCGGTGATCTTCGGTTTCCCCGTCACCACGATCTTTCTGCTGCTGGCGATCGGTTGCGGCCTGCTCGCCGGCTGGCTGCACTTCCGGATGGACTACGCCGGGCACACCGAGGTCGCCGACACCGGGCGCAACCGGGCGCTGGCGTCCACCCCGCTGCTGGTGGTGGCCACCATCATGGTGTTGCTGTCGGTCGGTTCGATGCTCAAGGCCACTGCCGGGCGCTACCCGGTGTACACCACCGGCGCGGCGAACCTGTCGGCGCTGAAGGCCGCCCTGCCCGGGGGTTCGTCCCGCAGCTGCGCGATGGCCGACGCCGTGCTCGTCGAGCCCGACACGAACGCCGGCATGCTGCAACCGGTTCCGGGCCAGCAGTTCGGTGAGTACGGGCCGCTGGGCGGCGAGGACCCGGTGGGATTCACCCCCAACGGCGTCAGCGACACCCTGGAGCCTGCCGAACCGGTGGCCGCCAACCCCGGGTTGGTGAACTCCGACGGACCGGTCGACAAACCGAACATCGGGATCGCGTACGCGGCCGGGACCGGGGGTGGTTACGGGCCCGAGGGTGTCAACGGATCCCGGGTGTTCCTGCCGTTCGGCCTGGACCCGGACCGCACGCCGGTGATGGGCAGCTACGACGAGAACACCCTGGCCGCCGAGGCGACGTCGGTCTGGTATCAGCTGCCTCCGCGCAGCCCGGACCGGCCGCTGGTGAGCGTCGCCGCCGCGGGTGCCATCTGGTACTACGAGGAGGACGGCGAGTTCAGCTACGGGCAGTCGCTGAAGCTGCAGTGGGGGGTGCTCCGTCCCGACGGCTCCTACGAGGCGCTCAACGAGGTGCAGCCGATCGACATCTTCCCGCAGACGGCCTGGCGCAACCTGCGCTTCCCGTTGTCCACGGCACCGCCGGAGGCGAACGTGGCGCGCATCGTCGCCGACGACCCGAACCTGTCCGACGACCAGTGGTTCGGGTTCACCCCGCCGCGGGTGCCGGTGCTGCAGACCGCGAGTGAGTTCCTCGGCACCGAGACCCCGGTGCTGATGGACATCGCCACCGCAGCGAACTTCCCGTGCCAGCGGCCGTTCGCCGAACACCTCGGGGTGGCCGAGCTCCCGGAGTACCGGATCCTGCCGAACTTCAAGCAGCTGGTGTCCTCGTCGAACCAGTGGCAGTCCGCCGATGACGGCGGTCCCTTCCTGTTCATCCAGGCGCTGCTGAGGACGTCGACGATCCCGACGTACCTGCGCGACGACTGGTATCGGGACTGGGGCTCGATCGAGCGCTACACCCGGGTGGTGCCCCGCGATGAAGCGCCCGAGGCCGCGATCGAGGAAGGATCGACACGAGTGTTCGGCTGGAGTCGCGGCGGACCGATCAGGGCGCTCCCGTGAGCCCGGCCTTCGACGATGTCAGGATCGCCCGCTGGGTCGCCACAGTCGCAGGACTGCTGGGTTTCGTGCTGGCCGTGGCCACGCCGCTGCTGCCGGTCACCCAGACCACGGCGACGCTGAACTGGCCTCAGCAGGGCCAGCTGAGCAACGTCACCGCGCCACTGATCTCCCAGGCGCCGGTCAGCCTGACCGCCACGGTGCCCTGTGAGGTCATCGCGACGATGCCCGACGACGGCGGCCTGGTCCTGGGCACCGCGCCGGCCGAGGGACGCGACGCCGCGCTGAACGCGATGCTGGTCAACGTCACCGAGACCCGCGTCGACGTGATCGTCCGCAACGTCGTCGTGGCCAGCGTGGACCGCGACCGCATCACCGGGCCGCCGGGCTGCTCCCGGCTGGAGATCACGTCGTCGCTGGACGGCACCTTCGCCGAGTTCGTCGGCCTGACCCAGCTCTCCGGCGAGGATGCCGGTGAACCCCAACGCACCGGCTTCCCCGACCCCAACCTGCGGCCCGCCATCGTCGGTGTGTTCACCGACCTGACCGGTCCGGCGCCCGCCGGTATGCAGTTCGAGGCCAGCATCGACACCCGCTTCACCACGCACCCGACGGCGCTGAAGCTGATCGCGATGCTGCTGGCGGTGGTCTCGACCGTCGTCGCGCTGCTGGCCCTGTGGCGACTGGACCGGCTCGACGGGCGGCGGATGCGCCGCCTCATCCCGTCGCGGTGGCGGACCGCCGGACCTGTCGACGGGGTCGTGGTCGGCGGGTTCGCGCTCTGGTACGTCATCGGCGCCAACTCGTCGGACGACGGTTACATCCTCGGCATGGCCCGGGTGGCCGACCACGCCGGCTACATGTCGAACTACTTCCGCTGGTTCGGCAGCCCGGAGGACCCGTTCGGCTGGTACTACAACGTGCTGGCGCTGATGACCCGGGTCAGCGATGCCAGCATCTGGATCCGGCTGCCGGATCTGATCTGTGCGCTGGTGTGCTGGTTGCTGCTGTCGCGGGAGGTGCTGCCCCGGCTGGGACCCGCGGTCTCGGGAAGCAAGGCGGCGATGTGGGCCGCCGGGCTGGTGCTGCTTGCGGCGTGGATGCCGTTCAACAACGGGTTGCGGCCCGAGGGCCAGATCGCCACCGGAGCACTGGTCACCTACGTGCTGATCGAGCGGGCCATCAGCTCGGGCCGGCTGACGCCCGCGGCGCTGGCGATCACCACCGCCGCGTTCACGCTCGGCATCCAGCCGACCGGTCTGATCGCGGTGGCGGCGCTGGTGGCCGGCGGCAGGCCGATCCTGCGGATCCTGGTGCGACGCCGCCGATCCGTCGGCACCTGGCCGCTGGTGGCGCCGCTGCTGGCCGCCGGCACGATCGTGCTGAGCGTGGTGTTCGCCGACCAGACGCTGGCGACGGTGTTGGAAGCCACCAGGATTCGCACCGCGATCGGCCCCAGCCAGGAGTGGTTCACCGAGATCCTGCGGTATTACTACCTGATCCTGCCGACGACCGATGCCGCGATCTCCCGGCGGTTCGCGTTCCTGTTCACCGCGCTGTGTCTGTTCCCCGCACTGTTCATGATGTTGCGGCGCAAGCGCATTGCCGGGGTGGCACGCGGTCCGGCCTGGCGCTTGATGGGCGTCATCTTCGCCACGATCTTCTTCCTGATGTTCACCCCCACCAAGTGGATCCACCACTTCGGTCTGTTCGCCGCCGTCGGTGGCGCGATGGCGGCGCTGGCGACGGTGCTGGTGTCGCCGGTGGTGTTGCGCTCGGCGCGCAACCGGATGGCGTTCCTGTCGCTGGTGTTCTTCGTGTTGGCGTTGTGTTTCGCGTCGACGAACGGCTGGTGGTATGTCTCCAACTTCGGTGCCCCGTTCAACAACTCGGTGCCGCAACTCGGCGGGGTGACGGTCAGCACCATGTTCATGGTGCTGTTCGTGATCGCCGCACTGTGGGCGTTCTGGCTGCATCTGACGTCGCGGCACGAGTCGCGGGTCGTCGACAAGCTCACTGCCGCACCGATACCGATCGCCGCCGGTTTGATGGTGGTCGTGTTCGTGGCCTCGATGGTCATCGGCGTGGTCCGCCAGTACCCGACCTACTCCAACGGGTGGGCCAATGTGCGCGCCTTCGTCGGGGGCTGCGGCATGGCCGACGACGTGCTCGTCGAACCTGACTCCAACGACGGGTTCCTGCAGCCCGCCGCCGGCGACGCAGGCCGGCTCTCCTGGGGCCCGCTGGGCCCACTCGGCGGGACCGACCCGGAGGGCTTCTCGCCCAACGGCGTTCCCGACCGGATCATCGCCGAAGCGATCCGGCTCAACACTCCGCAGCCCGGCACCGATTACGACTGGAACCAGCCGTCGGAACTCTCCGAGCCCGGGGTCAACGGCTCGACCGTGCCGCTGCCCTACGGACTCGACCCCGAGCAGGTCCCGGTTGCGGGAACGTATTCCACTGGCGCCCAAGAGGAGAGCCGGCTGGCTTCGGCGTGGTACGACCTGCCCGCCGCCGACGACGCGCACCCACTCGTGGTGATCACCGCGGCCGGCACCATCTCCGGGCGCAGCGTCACCGAGGGTGTCAGCTCCGGTGAGACGGTGGAACTCGAGTACGCCCGGCGCGGACCCGACGGAACCCTCGAGCCGGCCGGCCGGGTCAGCCCGTTCGATATCGGCCCCACGCCGTCGTGGCGCAATCTGCGTTACCCGCGCGACCAGATCCCCGGCGACGCCGTCGCGGTCCGGGTTATCGCCGAGGATCTCTCGCTGAGCCAGGGCGACTGGGTGGCCGTCACGCCGCCACGGGTGCCAGAGGTGCGCTCGGTGCAGGAGTTCATCGGTTCCGAGCAGCCGGTCCTGCTGGACTGGGCGGTCGGCCTCGCGTTCCCCTGCCAGCAACCGATGCTGCACGCCAACGGCGTCACCGAGGTGCCGAAGTTCCGCATCTCGCCCGACTACCTCGCCAAGCTGCAGAGCACCGACACCTGGCAGGACGGCGTCAACGGTGGCCTGCTGGGGATCACCGACCTGCTGCTGCGAGCCTCGGTGATGTCGACCTACCTGTCGCAGGACTGGGGTCAGGACTGGGGGTCGCTGCGCCGGTTCGACACCATCGTCGACGCCGAACCCGCCGAGATCGCATTGGGTTCGACCACCCATTCGGGGCTGTGGTCTCCGGGGCCGATCCGGATCGGCCCCTGAGTTCAGGACGCGGCGTCGTTGGCGCCGGGGTCGGTGTTCTCCTGCAGGATGTCGTCGTGGCAGTCCACCTGGGTCTTGCCCGTCTGCTCCATGCACACCAGGACCGGCGCGGCGGTGCCGGGCGCACCGGTCGGGTGGGTGATCTCGCCGGGGTACAGCGACCAGAGCGGGGCGCCCGACGACGACAGGCGCGCGCAGTACGCCGGGTCGCCGGCCTCGGTGACCCCGGCGGCGCCCAGGGTCGCGCAGTCGGCGCCGACGACGATCACCGGTAGCGTCGTGCTGCCGGCGCCGGTCGGGGTTGCGGTGGGCGGCGCCGCGGTGGTCGCCGGGCGGCGCTCGTGACGCTCGTAGAGTGCCAGAAACGCCGCTGCGGCCACCGCGAGGGCCGACAACCCAAGGGCCAGCACCACCGGCGTCCGGCGGCGGGTCCGCGGCACGGCCGCGCTCTTGGCATGGCGAGGGCCTGTCGGAGCGACGGCGGCCAAGGTCGCGTCGGCGTCGGTTGCGCCGACCCCGGTCCGGTTGCCCAGCGCCCGGGCGAAGTCCACACAGCGCTCGAAGCGGTCGGCAGGCGACTTCGCCAACGCCTTCTCGAAAACGCCTCCCATGAATGACAGTTCGGGTCTGGACACCCCGATCTGCGGCGGCTTGGCGGTCAGATGCTGGCTGATGACGATCGCCGGGTTCGAGTGTTGGAACGGCGGCGATCCGGTCAACAGCTGGTACGCCGTGGCCGCCAGCGCGTACTGGTCGGCGCGACCGTCGATCCGCTTGTCGGCGGTGAGCTGCTCCGGCGCGGAGTACGCGACCGTCCCCACGGTCATGTTCGTGCCGGTGAGGTTGCTGATCTCACCGACCCTGCGGGCGATCCCGAAGTCCGCCAACATGATCCGCTCATCAGCGGTCCCGGGCTCGGCGATCAGGATGTTGGCCGGTTTCACATCGCGGTGCAGCAGGCCGCGCTGGTGGGCGTAGTCGAGCGCCTCCCCCACCGCGGTCACGATGCGCACCACCAGATCCGGCGGCATGCCCCGCGGGTACCGCTCGGTGAGCAGGCGCGCGGCGTCGGTGCCCTCGACATGATCCATCGAGATCCACAGCCGGCCCTCGTGGTCACCGCAGTCGTGCACCGCGACGATGTGCGGATGCCACAGCGTGGCCGCGATGTCGGCCTCCCGGTTGAACCGCTCCCGGTACTCGCTGTCGGCACAGACCGTCGCCGACAGCACCTTCAGCGCATCCTGACGCGGCAGCCTCGGGTGCTCGGCCAGGTACACCTCGCCCATGCCCCCGGAACCCAGCATCCGCAGGATCGTGTAACCCGCGATCACGTCGCCGTCGGTCAGCATGGGCGGACGCCGGCCTGATCACCGGTGGCGGTCACGGAATCCCTGCCTGCGGCCCCGCACCCGGCCGACGAATCCTGGATCCGGGACCTCCGCGGTCACCGTCTTGGTGGATTCGCGGATGATGGCTGGCAGATTCACCCCGTCGATCACCTCGTTGGCCAGGCCCACGAGATCGATACGGGCGATCACCGCGTCGATCGCCTCGGCGTGCAGGCGGTCACGCACGATGGCGGTGAGGTCGAGTTCGTCGATCGCGGCTGCCACGATGAGCGAGAGTACGGCTTGCGCCTCGTGTCTGCCGCGCGTGAACAACCCACCCACCACCGGCAACCCCTCACAGGTCCGGTAGGCCTCCAGCAACACAGACGACGGCGGCGGCTCAGTCACGGTGCATCCTCAGTGCGGCGCCCCGAGGTACGGGACCTCGGGCAGGATGTCGGTGTGCGGGCTCAGCCCCGGCGACGGCCTGGCCTTCTTGGTGAGGAACGCGATGCGGTACCCGGCGACGTCGTCGGTCAGGGTTCTGCCGTTCGGGTACTTCGCCGGCTGGTTCGGGTTGTAGGTGAGGACGTCGGGCAGCGTGCCCTCGGCGTTTATCGCCGAGATCGCCTCGTCCCTGGTGTAACCGCCGGTGCGGGCCATCAACTCGATGAGATGCCCGATCCAGCGTTCCCTGTCCCGGTTGGGCTCACCTGCGTTGTAGTCGTCTCTGGTGTCCGCGGTGGTGATCAGGTTGCCTATCCACGGATGGCCGATCCGGTCCGCGTGCACCCACTCGTCGTCGGAGAGCAGGCTGCAGCGCGCCCAGATCCGGACGTCGGGATCGGCGCTCAGGTAGCTGTTGGGCAGCTCGATCATCATCGCGATGACGTTGGCCTGCGCGCGGGAATCCCGGCCGCTGCCGTCGAGGTCGACGAATGCCGGGTCACTGCGCGCGCCCGCGAAGAAGGTGAACCCGCCCGATCCGACGGTCTTGGGCGGTGTCGCGTCGAACGACACCTCGATGTCGCCGAAGATCCTGGATCCGACCGCGGCGATCGCCGAGGCCTGGTTGCCGACGGCGAGGTAGACGTCCACCGTCTGGCGACCCTCCACCGGAGCGGAGAACACGAAGCTGAACGCGATGTCGTTGCGCAGGTCGCCGTTGTGGTCGATGGCCAGCCGGTAGACCGCGCCCGGGTGCAGCGCCTCGCCCTCGGGATTGGCTGTCAGGATGAGCGCGGTCCGGGACGGGTCGGCCGGCGACTGGAACACGTACAGGTCCAGCAGGTCCAGCCGGGGGTCGTCCATCGGGGCGCCGGGGCTCAGTCCCGGTATGTGATTCACAGCTCCATCCAACCGCACCCGATCCTCAGATCGGGGTCAGGCCGTGCTTTCGCTGCACCCGGTTGATCTGCTTGTCACGAAGCAGGTGCATGGATTTACGGAGCAGCAGCCGGGTCTGGTGCGGCTCGATGACACCGTCGATGAAGCCTCGCTCGGCAGCCACCCACGGCACCGCCATGGTGGCGTTGTAGCCCTCGATGAAGTCGGCCTTGATCTTCTGCACCTCAGGGGCGGTCGGGTCAGGGAACCGCTTCACCAGCAGTTGCGCGGCGCCCTCGGCGCCGATCACCGCGATGCGGGCCGTCGGCCAGGCGAAGTTCAGGTCGGCGGTCAGCTGCTTGGAACCCATCACCGCGTAGGCGCCGCCATAGGACTTGCGCACGGTGATGGTGACCTTCGGGACGTCGGCCTCCACCACGGCGTTGAGGAACCGGCCGCCGCGCTTGATGATGCCGCCCTTCTCCTGTTCGACGCCGGGCATGAAGCCGGGGGTGTCCACGACGAACACCAGGGGCGTGTTGAACGAGTCGCAGAACCGGACGAACCGGGTGGCCTTGTCGGACGCCTCGTTGTCGATCGCACCCGACATGTACATCGGCTGGTTGGCGATCACTCCGACGGGTCGCCCGTCCACTCGGGCGAACGCGGTGATGATCGCCGGGCCCGACTGCTCCCCGACCGAGAACACGTCACCGTCGTCGAAGATCCGCAGCAGGATCTCGTGCATGTCGTAGGCGGTGTTGTCCGCATCCGGCACGATCGAGTCCAGTTCGAGGTCGTGCGGGGTGATCTCCGGTTCCAGGCCCGGGTTGATGATCGGCGCGTCGTCGAAGGTGTTGGCGGGCAGGAAGCTCAGGTAGTCCCGCACGTACTGGAACGCCGCGGCCTCGGACTCCACGACCTGGTGGATGTTGCCGTAGCGGGCTTGGGCGTCGGCGCCGCCCAGTTCGTCGAGCGTGACGTCCTCTCCGGTGACGTCCTTGATCACGTCGGGGCCGGTGACGAACATGTAGCCCTGGTCGCGCACCGCGACCACCAGGTCGGTCTGGATCGGCGAGTACACCGCGCCGCCCGCGCACTTGCCGAAGATCAGCGAGATCTCCGGCACCAGCCCGCG
Organism: Mycolicibacterium hippocampi; assembly: GCF_010723735.1. Lineage (GTDB taxonomy): Bacteria > Actinomycetota > Actinomycetes > Mycobacteriales > Mycobacteriaceae > Mycobacterium > Mycobacterium hippocampi. Next base: position 346,987 of record NZ_BLLB01000002.1, read on the forward strand.
CAGCAGCTCGTGCCGGCGGCCGAGTTCGGCGTACCAGGCCAGCGACGTCGCGGCGTCCTGGATGCGGGCGCCGCCGGAGTCGTTGATCCCGATGATCGGGCAGCCGACCATCGCCACCCACTCCATCAAGCGGGCGACCTTGCGGCCGAACATCTCCCCGACCGAACCCTGGAAGACGGTCTGGTCATGGCTGAAGACCCCGACGGGGCGGCCGTCGATGGTGCCGTGACCGGTGACGACGCCGTCCCCGAAGAGCGCGTCGGGATCCCCCGGCGTCTTGGCCAGCGCACCGATCTCCAGGAAGCTACCGGGATCCAGAAGGGAGTAGACGCGCGCCCGCGCGCTCGGGATCCCCTTCTTGTTCCGCTTGGCGACCGCCTTCTCGCCGCCTGGCTCCTTGGCGAGTTCGAGCTTCTCGCGCAGCTCGGCGAGCTTTTCCGCGGTCGTCGTCGGGGCTTTGGGGAGAGGTTCTGCCGTCACTTGGGTGTGTCCTCCTCGTCGGTTCCGGCCTCGACGCTGCCCTCGATCGCAGTGATCGCTTCGCTCATGTGGGCGCCGACCTTTGCAATGTACGGCTCGTCGATGGCCTGGATGTGCTCGCCCCCGATGGGCACCACCTCGAGGTCGGCGACGTATTCACCCCAGCCACCGTCGGGCTGGCGGATCGCGTAGCGGGGCTCGAAGAAGATCGCGTCATCGTGATAGCGGTCGGCCATGTACAGCGTGACGTGACCGTTGTAGGGCTGGATCTCTGCCGTTTCGAGCAGGCGGTTGTCCAGGTAGGACGTCCGCTGGTGCTCGATGATGCCGCCGGGGATGTCCACGCCGCTGTCCTTGACGGCGTCCAGGATGTACTGCACCTGGCCCGCGTCGTCGAGACCCTCGAGTTCCTCGTAGGGGATCGGCGGGACCTCGACGTTGAAGGTGCGCTGGGCGAACAGGGCGTAGCGGTCCCAGCGCGCCCGGGTCTCCTCCTTGGTCTGCGGCACCTCCTCGCCGGGCCGCACCATGTCGATCAGGCCGACGAAGCGGACGTCGGCGCCCTCGCGCTCGAGGCCGATCGCGCAGGCGTAGGCCAGCGCGCCGCCCAGCGACCAGCCGACCAGGATGTACGGGCCGTTGCCCTGGATCTCGCGCAGCTTCGGCAGGTACTCCGCCGCCCGCTCCTCGATGGATCCCTCGACCCGCTCGATGCCGTACATCGGAGTGCCCGCCGGCAGTCGCTTGAGCAACGGCTCGTAGACGACGGTGCTGCCGCCGGCCGGATGGAACACGAACACGGGCACCCGGTTCGACCCCTCCGGCCTGGCCCGGATGGTGCGCACGAACCCGTCGAGCTCGCCCGCGTCCATCTCGTCACGGACCACCGTGGACAGGTCCTGGATGGTGCGGGCCGCGGCGACCTGCTCGGCGGTGATGGTGCCCTCGGCACGTTCGGAGAGCCGCACGGCGATCTTCTCGGCGACGTCGTCGCCGATGGAGGGCAGCTCGTTGAACACGCCACCTGGGGACTTGCCGGTGACGATCGCCCAGGTGGCGAACGTGACGCGTTCGGCCGCGTCGCGCGGCGGGACGTCGGCACCGAGCGCCTCGGTGACCGCCTCCTGGGTGAGCACCTTCGCGGCCATGCCTGCGGCTGACGAGCGCTCGCGCGAGGAAACATCAGATCCTGACGAGCGCTCGCGCGAGGAACCATCAGACCCTGACGAAGGCTTTTCGGCTGCCGGTCCCTCGGGATTAGTGGGCGGCGCCGGGATCGACGGTCCGCTCGGGTCCGTCGGGGGAGCCGGGATGTCCGGCGACGCTTCGGTTTCCGCGGCGATCGGGTGGCCGGCTTCGGCGAGCTTGGCCTCCAGTTCGGCGACCGTGGTGGCGCCGCCCATCAGCTCGGCCTGCGCCGCGGCGATCTCCTCGGCGGTCTGGCCCTTCTGCTGTTCGGCGAGCTCGTCGACCTCGTCGCGGTGCTCGATCGCGTAGGCGATGAGCTTCTCCACGGCGTAGAGGTTGGCATCGCGCACCGCGGTCAGCTGAATCGGCGGCAGATCGAAGTCGTACTCGACCCGGTTCTTGATCCGCACCGCCATCAGCGAATCCAGACCCAGTTCGATCAGCGGCACCTCCCACGGCAGGTCCTCGGTTTCGTAACCCATCGCGGCGCCGACGATGGTCCCCAGCCGCTCACCGATGGTCTCACCGGAGTCCGGTGACCACTTCGCGAAGCCCGCCGCGATGCCTGCGCCGGCGGTGAGGTTGTCGTGGAGAATTTCGGCGTCGTCCTCGGGTGTCTCTTCTGTCGGGGTCGCGATGTTTTCGGCAACGGTGCCCACACCGACCGCGGTGGGCAGCGCCACCTGCGCATCGCCGCGAGCCACGATCGCGTCGTAGACCAGGGTGAACGATTCGTCGATCCTGGCGTGCACCTGCACACTCGCCCCGCCGGGGTGCCTGGTCAGCGTGGTGACCAGCCGCGCTCCGTCGGCCGGAACGGCGCGCTGCTCGGAGGCGACCAGCTTGGCGTCCGGAAGCACCGCAGCCGCAGCGGCTTTCACCAGCGCAGCCAGGTCGGTCTGGCCTCGCGAACTGTACTCGAAGACATGCCTGCCGTCGGGCGTCGCGACGTGGTTGCCCGGGATGACCGCCGAGCTGTCGCCGGTGAAGTGCGCGTCGAGCCAGTGCGGCTTGCGCCGGAACCTGGTCGGCGGGATGTCGGCGAAGTCCAGCGCGCCGGCCAGCCCGCGCGAGCGCCGCGGGAACAGCGTGCGGAAGTCGAGGTCATGGCCGTACACGAACAGGTGCGCCATCGCGGTGGTCATCGAGTCCACCTCGTCCTGCTTGCGCGCCAGCGTCGCGATCAGCTGGGCATCGTGCAACCCGGCCGACGCCGTCGTCAGCCCGACCTGCATGAGCGCCACCGGGTTCGGGGCCAGCTCGAGGAAGGTGGTGTGCCCGTTGTCGACCGCGTTGCGGACGCCGTGGGTGAAGTAGACGCTGTGCCGCAGCCCCTTCTTCCAGTAGTCCACGTCGTGGATCGGGTCGGCACCCGCGCGCATCAGGTTGCCCTCGTGCACTGTCGAGTAGTAAGGGATCTGCAGCGGATGCGCTTCGATGCCCTGCAACTCGGCGGCGAGCTCACCCAGCAGCGGGTCCATCTGGGAGGTGTGGCTGGCCCCCTTGGTCTGGAACTTGCGGGCGAACCTGCCCTCCGACTCCGCCCGGGCGATGATGGCGTCGACCTGGTCGGGCGGGCCACCGATGACGGTCTGGGTGGGCGCGGCGTACACGCACACCTCGAGGTCCTTGAAGTCGGAAAACACCGTCTCGATCTCCTCGGCGGAGTACTCCACCAGCGCCATCAGCCTGATGTACTCGCCGAACAGCATCGCCTCGCCCTCACCCATCAGATGCGAACGGGCGCAGATGGTCCGGGTGGCGTCGGCCAGCGACAGCCCGCCGGCGAAGTACGCCGCGGCCGCCTCCCCCAGCGACTGGCCCACCAGCGCACCGGGGGTCGCGCCGTGGGCCTTGAGCACCTCACCGAGGGCGATCTGGATCGCGAAGATGGTGACCTGCGTGGTCTCGATGCCGTAGTCCTGCGAGTCGTCGAGGATCAACTCGACGACGGAGTAACCGAGTTCGTCCTGGACCAGCGCATCGACCTTGTTGATCCACTCGGCGAACGTCTCGTCGCGCAGATACAGGCTCTTGCCCATCTTGCGGTGCTGGGCGCCGAAGCCGGCGAGCACCCACACGGGGCCGTTGGTGACCGGTCCGTCGGCGCTGAGCACGATCGGGTTCGGCTTGCCCTCGGCGAGCGCACGCAGTCCCTTGATCGCCTCGTCGTGGTCGTGGGCGAGCACCACCGCGCGTGAGCGGCCGTGGTTGCGCCTCGACAGCGAGCGCCCGATCGACTCCAGCGAAGATTCCCGGCCCGCCGGGCTGTCCATCCAGTCTGCGAGCTCACCGGCGGTGGCCCGCTTGCGCGACGTCAGGAATCCCGAAACTGCAAGGGGAACAAGCTTGGCTGTGGGCTCTGCCGCCTCAGCGGCCTCGAGCTCCTCACGGGCGATCTCCAGCAGCCGCAGCGCCTCGTCGGTCAGCCCGGGGAGCTCGGGTTCGTCCTCGATGACCGCGGCGGGGGCGTCCAGAGCATCGTCGTCATCATCGTCGGCGCCGCCCTGAGTGACGAACTCGCCGTACTCGTCCATCCGGACCCCGCCGACGTACACGGCCGTCGCGTCGTCGTTGGCCGGGGTGACGACCGCGACGTCGGGTTCGGGGATCGGTTCGACCAGGTCGCTGGGCAGCACCTCGCGCAACACCAGGTGCGCGTTGGCGCCGCCGAAGCCGAAGCCGGACACCCCGGCGATCGCCGTGCCGCCGTAGCGCGGCCAGTCGGTGACGGTCTCGGCGACCTTGAGGTGTTCCTTGTCGAAGTCGATGTACGGGTTGGGCCCGGTGTAGTTGATCGACGGCGGGATCTTGTCGTTGCGCAGCGCCAGCGCCACCTTCGCCAGGCTCGCCGCACCCGCAGCCGACTCAAGATGTCCCACATTGGATTTCACCGCACCGAGCAGTGCGGGACGGTCGGCGGCACGACCCCGGCCGATGACCCGGCCGAGCGCGTCGGCCTCGATCGGGTCACCGAGGATGGTGCCCGTGCCGTGCGCCTCGACGTAGTCGACCGTCCGCGGGTCGATACCTGCGTCCTTGTACGCCTTGCGCAGCACCGCCTCCTGCGCATCGGGATTGGGGGCGAGCAGACCGTTGGAGCGTCCGTCGTGGTTGACCGCACCGCCGGCGACAACCGCCAGGATGTCGTCACCGTCGCGGCGGGCGTCTTCGAGACGCTTGAACACCAGCATGCCGCCGCCCTCGGAGCGGGCGTAACCGTCGGCGTCGGCGGAGAACGACTTGATCCGGCCGTCCGGCGCGAGCACCCCGCCCACCTCGTCGAAACCGACGGTCACCATCGGGGTGACCAGAGCGTTGACGCCGCCGGCGACCACCACGTCGGCATCGCCGGAACGCAGCGCCTTGATGCCCTCGTGCACGGCGACCAGCGACGATGAACAGGCGGTGTCGATGGACATCGACGGCCCGCGGAAATCGAAGAAGTACGACACCCGGTTGGCGATGATCGCACTGGAGTTACCGGTGATCGCGTACGGGTGCGCGACGGACGGATCCGACAGCGCCATGATCATGTAGTCGTTGGTCGAGCTGCCGACGAACACGCCGACGTTCTCGCCACGCAGGCTGGACGCCGGAATCCTGGCGTACTCCAACGCTTCCCACGTCAGTTCCAGTGCCATCCGCTGTTGCGGATCGATGTTGTCGGCCTCCATCTTCGACAGCGCGAAGAACTCGGAGTCGAAGCCCTTGATGTCGGACAGGTAGCCGCCGCGGGTGTGCGCCTTGGCGACCCGCTCGGCGACCCGCGGCTCGGAGAGGAACTCCGACCACCGCCCCTCCGGCAGGTCGGTGATCGCGTCGCGGCCTTCCAGCAGCGCGGCCCACATCTCGTCGGGGGTGTTCATGTCGCCCGGGAAACGGGTGGCCACACCGACGATCGCGATGTTGGCCACGCCCTCGTCGACCTCGCGCGACCAGTCCTCGGTGTCGAGCGCGGACATGTCGATCTCGGGTTCGCCCTCGACGATCACCGTGGCCAGCGATTCGATGGTGGGATGGCGGAACGCGACCGTCGCGGTCAGCGTCACCCCGGTGAGATCCTCGATGTCGCTGGCCATCGCGACAGCGTCGCGGGACGACAAGCCCAGTTCGACCATCGGTGTCGACTCGTTGATCGAGTCGGGCGACTGCCCGGTGGCGTTGCCGATCCAGTTGCGCAGCCACTCGCGCATCTCGTTGACGGTCATGTCGGCGCCGTCGCCGGTAGCCGGCACGTTGCCCGAATCATCTTGTGGTTGCGCCATGTTCACATAACCTCACGATCGACACGCGGCCGTGGGCCGCCGTTGCCGTTGCTGTAGTTGAGCCTCAGTCCGACTCGTCGGGGAAAGCATTGGCGACCTTGCCGCTGCGCAGGCTGCCGTCCAGGTAGGCCGAGCGGCAGGCGCGTCGGCCGATCTTGCCGCTCGATGTCCTCGGGATCGCGCCGGCCGGGGTCAGCAGCACGTCACGCACCGTCACCCCGTGGCGCACCGCGATCGCCGCGCGGATGTCGTCGGCGATCGGGGCCATGTCCAGTTTGTGTGCACCCGGTGCCCGTTCCCCGACGATGACCAGTTGTTCGGAGGTGTCGTCGGGGTCGCGCTTGAGGCCGGCGTGGGAATTGTCGAAGACCTCGTCGGGAAGCTGGTTGGCCGGCACCGAGAACGCTGCCACGAATCCGGTCCGCAGCGCCTTGGTCGACTCCTGCGCCGAGTACTCCAGGTCCTGGGGGTAGTGGTTGCGGCCGTCGATGATGACCAGATCCTTCACCCGGCCGGTGATGTAGAGGTGGCCTTCGTGATAGGCGCCGTAGTCACCGGTGCGCACCCAAGTGGCGTCGTCGGTGGCGCCGGTGGCGTGCGACGGGTCGGTGCGCGACTTGAGGATGTTCTGGAAGGTCTCGCGGGTCTCCTCCGGCTTGTTCCAGTAGCCGGTGCCCATGTTCTGGCCGCTGATCCAGATCTCGCCGATCTGACCGTCGGGCAGTTCAGACGCCGACTCGGCGTCGACGATGACCGCCCACTCGGCGACCCCGACCTGACCGGCCGAGGCCTGCGAGACTGCGCTCGGTGAGTCCGGCGCCACCTCGACGAACCGGTGGTTGTTGAGCTGCTCGCGATCGACGGTGATGATCTTCGGCGACTCGTTGAAGTGCGTCGAGGACACGAACAGCGTCGCCTCCGCCAGACCGTAGGACGGCTTGATCGCCTGCGGGCGGAAACCGTACGGACCGAACGCCTCGTTGAAGTTGCGCACGGTGGCCGCCGAGATCGGCTCGCTGCCGTTGAGCAGCGCCTTGACGTTGGACAGGTCCAGCGGCGGCTCGCCCTCCTTGGGCAGACCGCGCGCCGCGGCGTGGTCGAACGCGAAGTTGGGGGCCACCGAGATGACACCGCCGGTGTCGTCGGGCTTGCGCGCCATCTCGCGGATCCAGCGGCCCGGCCGGCGGACGAACGCCGCAGGGGTCATGAACGAGATGTAGTGGCCGATCATCGGCGACAGCAGCACGGTGATCAGACCCATGTCGTGGAAGAACGGCAGCCACGACACCCCGCGGTCGCCTTCTTCCCCCTGCAGCGCCTCGATCACCTGCACGACGTTGGTCGCGAGGTTCAGGTGGGTGATCTGCACACCGGTCGGGATCCGGGTGGAGCCGGAGGTGTACTGCAGGTAGGCGACGGTGTCGTGCTTCACCTCGACCGGTTCCCAGGTGGCGCCGACCTCGTCGGGCACCGCATCCACGGCGATCACCCGTGGCCTCTCCTTGGCCGGACGGCTGCGGAAGAACTTGCGCACCCCCTCGGCGGCTTCCGTGGTGGTCAGGATCGCCGACGGGCTGCAGTCGTCGAGCACGGCGTGCAGGCGGCCCACATGGCCCGGCTCGGAGGGATCGAACAGCGGCACCGCGATGCGGCCCGAGTAGAGAGTGCCGAAGAACGCGATCAGGTACTCGAGGTTCTGGGGGCAGAGGATGGCCACCCGGTCGCCGGGCTGGGTGACCTGCTGCAGCCGGGCGCCGACCGCGCGGTTGCGCTTGCCGAACACCGCCCAGCTCAGATCACGCTCGACCCCGTCACGTTCGGTCGAGAAGTCCACGAAGCGGTAGGCCATCTTGTCGCCACGAACCTTCGCCCATCGTTCGACGTGCTTGACCAGGCTCCCGTTGTCGGGGAACTTGATCAATCCGTCCTTGATGAACGGGTTATGGAAGGCCATTTCACACTCCAATCGAACGGGATCGGTGACCCCACTACAGTTGTAACGGGATTGCACCAGCCCGGAGATCGTACCGGGGAGAAGCCTCCCCCAACCCTCAGCCGCCGGTCACGCTCTTAGATTTTCCTTAATGTTAGGCCATGTTAGGTCTACGCCCGCCATCAGGCCAAATCAACGCGGTCACGTGTCAGCCATGTTTTGGCTGCGGAGCGTTATCGATCAGCCCCTGTGCCCAGTTCAGTGTCCACTGCGTCGCCGACAGACCGTCGATGTTCCAGAACTCCGGCGTGGCGTACATCGCGTGCACGGGCTGACCCGCCCCGCCGCTGAGCACCTCCAGGGTCTTCGGCAGCGCGGTGATGTTGAACGCCGACTCCGGTGCCGCACAGATCAGGTCACCACGCGCACAGATCTCGTTGGTCCGGTTCTCCAGCATCCCGAAGCCGCCCGGCCGGGGCCCCGACATCGTCAGCCCGAGCGCCGAGAGCGTCGGCACCTCGTGCAGCGTGATCTCCGCGCCCTGCCCCTGGGCGTTGGGGCCGACGTCCTGCCCGACGCCGGCCTGCCGGCGGCCGTCGGCGATCAGCGTCACACCCAGCACCAGGTCCTCGGCAACGGGTCCGCGGCCGTTGCCGATATCGCTGGCGATATCGCCGGCGATCACCGCGCCCTGGGAGAAGCCGACGAGGACGTAGCTGGTCAGCGGGCAGCGGTTGTTCATGTCCGTCATCGCCTTCACCGTGGCGCGAGTGCCCTCGGCGCGGCTGTCGTTGTAGGACATCTGGCGGTCGGCCGACAACGGATTGTGGAACTGGGCGGTGTACGGAACGGTGAACACCTCGAGGCGGTCCGAGCTGAACTGGGCACGGATCGGGTTGGTGACGTTGAGCAGCAGCGCGGCCGGGAACTGCACCGGATTGAACGGGTCCATCTGCACCGATGACTCCCACGTGCCGGGGATCGAGATCAGCTGGACGTCCGGGCAGCTGGCGTCCTGGAACTCGGGGCGCGGGGCCGTGGTCGGAGGCACCGCCGTGGGCGGCACCGCGCTGGGCGGCACGGCGGTCGGTGGGGCGTCGGGCCGACGCAGCACGACCACCACGATCGCGACGATCAGCACCACGACAAGGCCCACCGCTCCGGCTGCGAACAGCGCGAGAAGGCGGTGGCGTTTCCGCCGGTTGGACTTGGCCATTGAGTTCTAAGCTCCTGCTAGCAGAGTCGTTCTGTCGCGATCCGGATGTAATCGGCGGTCACGGCGTTGATCTCGCCCGCCGAGGGCGCCATCGCCCTGACGCCGTCACCGTTGGAATCGGCGACCTCGTTGCGTACCAGCGGCGCCACGAAGTCCCATACCGCTTGGTCTGTGTGGTTTGCCGCGTGCGCCTGGCACACGTAGGAGCCGATGCTCAGCGCCGCCAGGTCGCTGGACGGGCTCACGCCGGCCTCCTGCAGCGCGTCGAGATAGGCCTGCTGCCTCGGGGTGACGACCAGGGCGTTCGATTGGGCGCCGGGCTGGCCGGGGCCGGGCTGGGCGCTGGACTGACCGTGCGGAGGCGCGGTCTGGATCTCCGACCCGAGGCCCGCCATCATGTCCTCGCTCAACGAACATCCCGTCAACCAGCAGGTCGAGGACGCGAGCAGCAACGACAACCCTGCCATTCCTGTCCTCACCGACCTCACAGCGTGTTGCACGACTCCAAGGTACCGGCTGCCCACCGACCGACCGGACCAGCACAACACGGCGGCGCGGCTACTTGATGGAGGCGACCAGTTCGCCCGACATGGCGGCCAGCTGCCCGCTCCAGGAACCCCAGTCGTGGTTGCCGGACGTTGGGAAGTCGAAGTGCGCGTTGCTGCCACCGATGGCGCGATAGTGCTGGTAGAAGGAGCGGTTGCTGCCCTGCGCAATAGCGCAGTAGTCGATCATGGCGGCCGGGTCACTGCAGGTGGTGGTGGCCGGGCTGAACACCCACAGCCGGGTGTTGTTGTTCACCAGCAACTGCGCGTGCACATCGGGGTCGTGCCATTTCCAGCGGCCCAACTGTGCCGCACCCCACATCGCTTGGGTGTTCACGCCGCCGAACCGTGCCATGCCTGCGGTGATGGCACCGTTCGTGTACGTGTTCGACGGGTTCAGAAAGCCCGACATCGATCCCGCGAACCGGTAGCGGTCCGGGTGGAAGGTCGCCATCGTCAGCGCACCGGTACCGCCTTGGGCGGCTCCGACGATCCCGTGCCCGCCGGGGGCAAGTCCCTTGTTGGCGGCCAGCCAGTTGGGCAGCTCGTCGGCGAGGAACGTCTCCCACTGCTTGCTGCCGTCCTGCTCCCAGTTGGTGTACATGCTCCATGCGCCACCGGCGGGGGCGGCCACGGAGATGCCCTGGCCGGCGAGGGTGTTCATGGCGTTGCCTGCGGTCACCCAGTTACTGACGTCGGGTGCGGCATTGAACGCGTCCAGGAGCACGACCGCGTGCGGGCCGCCGCCCTGGAATGCGACCGGGATGTCGCGGCCCATCGCCGGTGAGGGCACCATCAGGAACTCGACACCCTGGGCATGGGCGGTGGGCGACCCGGTGCCCCAGTGCGTCGGCAGCACCATGCTCACCGACATCGCCACCACGGCCAGCACCGCGACCGTGATCCTTCGCGTCAACGCCCGCATCTGCCCCACCTCATGTCTCGCATACCTGGCGACACCCGGCGCATCACCAGTCGGCCCTACCGCAAGGTAGTGAATCACACCACCGCGACGGGGCGGGGCCAAAGCGACTGACGGCAGTGACCCTCGGAGAGGATCACCGCCGTCATTCACGTGCTTGGCGTCGAAGTGCCTAGCCGCCCATCGCCGGGGCGTCTACCGGCGCTTCGACCGGCGCCGGGGGTGCCGACGGCTGCGGCACCGCACCGAGTGCCCGCTGGATGTCGGGCTTCATCTGCTGGAGCTGCTGGCCCCAGTAGCCCCAGCTGTGCGTTCCGTTGGACGGGAAGTTGAACACACCGTTGCGACCGCCCGCGGCCAGGTACTCCTCCTGGAAGGTCTTGTTGGTGCGCAGCGTGAAGCCCTCGAGGAACTTGGCGTTGAACAGGTTGCCCGAGCTGGAGCCGGCGTCGAGTTCGGACGGCTTGCCGTTGCCGCAGAACACCCAGAGGCGGGTGTTGTTGGCGACGAGCCTGTCGATGTTGACCATCGGATCGTTGCGCTTCCACGCCGGATCACTGGACGGCCCCCACATGTCCTCGGCTTCGTAGCCGCCCGCGTCACCCATCGAGATGCCGACCAGCATGGGCCACCAGCCCTCGGAGAGGTTCAGGAAGCCCGACAGCGAGCCCGCGTACTGGAACTGATTCGGGTGGTAGATCGCCAGCGTCATCGCCGCAGAACCGGCCATCGAGAGGCCCACTGCCGCGTTGCGGCCCGGATCGACACCCTTGTTGGCGGCCAGGTAGGCCGGCAGCTCGCTGGTGAGGAAGGTCTCCCACTTGTAGGTGCTGCAGCCGGAGTTGCCGCACGCCGGCTCGTACCAGTCGCTGTAGAAGCTGGACTGACCACCGACCGGCATGACGACCGCCAGACCGGAGTCGACGTACCACTCGAACGCCGCGGTGTTGATGTCCCACCCGTTGAAGTCGTCCTGCGCACGCAGACCGTCGAGCAGGTAGACGCCGGGGGCGTTGGGGCCACCGCTCTGGAACTGGATCTTGATGTCGCGGCCCATTCCGGCCGAGGGCACCATCAGGTACTCCACCGGCAGGCCGGGACGTGAAAAAGCTCCCGCCGTCGCCGTGCCGCCGACAGCGCTGATCAGGCCTGGCACCACGGCTGCCGCAAGGGCCGCCACCGTGAGCCTGCGCCCGAGGGTCTTCGCTGCGCCACGCAGCCCCGAAACGAGCTTCATCCTTGTGTTTTTCCAATCTGTCGTGAGCAGCGCTGGCGGGCTGGACTCGAAGTCCCCGCACCGGCCACGTCGCCCGTGTAGTCAACCACACCTTTGTGGCGTTCTCTCCTCACCGCGAAGCCGCTCACGGTGCCCTCACATGCCTTATCCGACCGACATGGCTGTCGCGTTACGAAAGCAGAAAACCTGCTCTGCCAGCAAATCGCCCTCCGTTCACGGACCTGTTGCGGGCAGCCCGGTGTAGGGCGGATTCACCGGCTCCGGTATCGGAATACCGCACCTCGCAAGCTCGTAGCGCGGCACCCTGTCGATGCGGTACGACGTCAACTCCGCGGCGTTGAGCAGGTTCGACAGGAATCGCCTCGGCCCCATCGGGGCGCGGATCGCGGCCAGGGCGGCCTCGGTGTCGGGGCACTTCAGCGCCGCTTCGGCCTGCCTGATCCAGTCCTCGTCGAGATAAACCGGGATGTACGGCGGCTCCTTGAGGAAAGGACCCTCGGCGACAGCCCAATCGGGGAACAGGTTCTTGTCGTGACCGATCCGGCCGTCCTCGATACGGGCGGTGCGCGCCGCCAGCGGGTTCGCCAGACCGATCTGATCGATCACCCGGACGTCGAGACCGACATTCATCCCCAGCATGCCGAGATTGGTGAAGAACACGGTGTGGGGCCCGGTTTGATCCGCCGACTCCGGTGGAGCGTCCGGCGGTGGCGGTATCGCCGGCACCACATCCCAGGTGTCGTAGCTGCCGGCGGGCAGCAGCAGTGCGCCGTCGGGGGTGTTCTCGATCGCGGTCAGCACGGCGCGCATCCGTGGGTAGTCGAGGTAGTCCGCGGCGGTCAACGGGTGCGGGTTGCCGGTCGCCTGCGCGTAGAAGCGACGCTCGTCGACGATTCCGGTATAGGTCACCCGGGTGGCGTCGGCTCCCATGCCCGGCGAGTTGGCCGCCCACAGCGCCCACCCCGCAACCGCCAGCCAGAGCACGCTGGTGGCGCCGGCATACAGATAGCCCGCCCCGCGGGCCATCCGCGAGCGGTCGGGCAGCATCAACGGAATCACGGCGACGGGCGCCAACAGGCAGAACAACGGTGTCAGCAGCACCCGGCCATGCATGAAGTCGCCGCCTTGGCGGATCCAGTAGACCGCCTGCAGGAGTCCGCTGACCACCATGAAGATCACCACCGCCTGTGGGGTCTGCACCGTGCGCGCCAGCCAGCGGGCGCCCGCAGGCGCCCGGCGGTTCACCCACGACGGCCGGCCGCGCAGCAGCATCACCATCAACGCCAGCCCCACCAGCAGCACCGCGGGCGCCCACAACAGGTAGGGCTGGTTGAAGTTGGCGAGGTAGACGAAACCCTGCTGCCACTTCGCCCCGGTGGCGTCCTTGGCCACCGCGGTGCCGGGGACCAGCAGCCCGTAGTACCCCATCCGGAAGATCTGATAGGCCACCGGTAGCAGCCCGCCCGCGGCGACGATCAGCGCGCGTCGCCGCCAGTCGGGTGCCGCGATCAGCATCATGATCAGTGCGACGCCGCCGATGAGAGCGAGTTCGGGACGCACCAGCACGCTGAGCCCGGCCACGAACGCCAGCGAACCGTCGAACACGGGCGAGGTCTGTGAGGTCTGTGAGGTCCGTGAGGCCTGAAGCCCGCGCAGTGCCTGCGACCAGCAGACCATCATCCACCACAGCAGCCCCAGATAGGCCAGCACCAAACCGTTCTCGAGCCCGGAGGTGGCGAAGTCACGGGCCGGCGGCACCGCGATGTAGACCAGTGCGCCCGCCGGTAGCAGCAGTGCGCGCCGCCCCCGTAGGCTCGGCGCATACAACCTGGCGGTGCCCAGCATGACCAGTACCATCCCGAGCACGCTGAACACCAGCGCCAGCGTCAGCGCCACGTACTCCAGCCGCGCCGGCCCGGAGACCAGCCCACCCGCGTACATCAGATACGACCACACCGTCGAGGTGTTGGCCTCCACCCGCTCCCCGGCGTTGAAGACGGGACCGTTGCCCGCCAACAGGTTTCGCACGGTGCGCAGCACGATCAGCCCGTCGTCGGCGATCCACCGGCGCTGCCAGGCGCCCCAGCCGAACAGCGCGGCCACCACCGTCACGCTGACCCAGAGACTGATGCGGACCGAGACGTCGTAAGGATAGGCCGGCCAGCGGGTCAACCGGCCCGCCATCGCTGCGGTCAGCGGATCAGCTGAGGAAGATTGCGCCACCGATGGTTCCGATCCAGGCCAGCGCCAACACCTGAAGCACTCGGTCCTTGAGCGCGATCTCCTCCGGCTCGCCTGCCATCCCGCCGTCGACGTCGACGGCGTACCGCAGGATCGCGACCGTGAACGGGACCATCGAGACCACGAACCAGGAGGTGTCTCCCGTCGCGTCGCGCTCGAACGCCCACAGCCCGTAACACAGCACCAGAGACGTCGCCGACAGCGTCCACACGAAGCGCAGATAGGAACTGGTGTAGCTCTCCAGCGATTTACGGATCTTGGCGCCGGTCCGCTCGGCCAACTGCAGTTCGGCGTAGCGCTTCCCGGCCGCCATGAACAGCGAGCCGAACGCCATCATCAACAGGAACCACTGCGACAGGGGGACATCCGCCGCGACGCCGCCGGCGATCGCCCGGATGAGGAAGCCCGAGGACACGATGCAGATGTCGATGACGGGCTGGTGCTTGAGGCCGAAGCAATAGGCCAGCTGGATGCCGATGTAGATGGCCATCACCAGCGCCAGATCCGGTGTCACCAACCACGAGATCGCCAGCGACGCAGCACCCAGCACCGCCGCCAGCGTGTAGGCCAGCCACTCGGGCACCACCCCTGCGGCGATCGGCCGGAACCTCTTGGTCGGATGTGCCCGGTCTGCGTCGACATCACGGGCGTCGTTGATCAGGTACACACACGACGCGGCCAAGCTGAAGACGACGAACGCCAACAGCACCTTGACCAGCACTTCGCGGTAGTCGTACGCGTAGCGGTCGTCACCCAGCGCGGCCACCGGGGCGGCGAAGACAAGGACGTTCTTCACCCACTGACGGGGCCGAAGCGCCTTGACTATTCCCGCGGCCAGGCTCTTCGGGGGACCTGCGGCCGAACCTGTCTCCTGGCCGAGCTGGGATGCGCTCATTGTCGCCGACCCCTTTCTTCCACCGTGCCCACCACCTTCGCCACCGCCGCCCCTACCGCGACGCCGGCGAGGACGTCGCTGGGGTAGTGCACACCGAGGACCAAGCGGGACAGCGCCATCGGCGGGATCAGCAAGGCGGGCAATGGGAGCCGGGTGGGACGGGCCAGCAGCATCGATGCCGCGGTTGTCGAGGTGGCATGTGCGGACGGAAAGCTCAGTCTGCTCGGGGTGCCGACGTTGACCGCGATCGCCGGGTGGTGCGGACGTTCGCGGCGGACGATCCGTTTGACGACCACGGCACTGGCGTGCGCCAGGAATGCGCCCGCACCCGCGGCCAGGAACTCCCGGCGGCGGCCCGGACTCACCAGCGCGCCGAGGGCGGCCACGCCGAGCCAGCCCAGGCTGTGTTCCCCGAAGTGCGAAAGACCGCGGGCGGCGGCCAGTACGCCGGGCCGGCCTGCAACCGCCGACTGCACGGCCACCAGTGCGAGGTCCTCGCCCGTGGGCGGTACGACTGGATCAGCGATCACGGGATGCCACGACCCCCTGCTGTCCGGAGTTCAGCACGGTCTCCCAGCGTTGTTTGCTCGTCAACATCGGCAGGGCGTCGCGGTACACCCTGCGCATCCGGTTGAACTTGCGCGCCAACAGCAGGTGCTGGCGCAACGATGTCCGCAGCAACTCGATCATCTTCTCGCGGTCTCGCTGCCGGAAGACCACCCCACGGCCGTCCGCGGTCGTCACGGTGACACCGTCGACCCTGCAGAGCAGAAACCAGCGGGCGTCCTGGGTGGCGACGTTGAGCTGGGGCCGCTGGTGATGGGCCGGATCGTGCTCGGTGAGCTGATGCGCCACGCCGCGAAGCAGCCGAAGTGCGATGGCCGGCTTCGAGGTCGGGATCTTCACCTTCTTGCGGCGCTTGTCCGACGGAGCCGGAAGTGCGGTGGCTCCCGGCAGCACGACGGCATCGGGGTACCCGCTGCGCATCGCCCGTACATCCGGCAGCGCGGACTCCAGGATGGAGAAGATGTGCTCGGGACCGGCCAGGAAGTCGGCCATCGCCCGGTTCTGAATCGCGACTGTCGAATACTCAAGGCACAGAAGATGTTTCAGTGTGGCCTTGATCGACGAGGCGAGAAGGCCGCCGACGCCGCCGTCCCAGTGCAGGGCGGCCACGGCCAGTCGGTTGCGCAGGTGGAAATACGCCTGCCAGTCGATCGCGTCGTCCTTGTCGCTCCACGCCATGTGCCAGATTGCCGCCCCCGGGAGGGTGACCGTGCCGTAGCCGTGCTCAGCTGCGCGCAGCCCGTACTCGGCGTCGTCCCACTTGATGAACAGCGGCAACGGCTGGCCCAGTTCCTCGGCCACCTGCCGCGGGATCATGCACATCCACCAGCCGTTGTAGTCCACGTCGATCCGGCGGTGCAGCAGCTTGCTGCGGTCCTCCTCGTCGACCAACGGATACTTGGCGAAGTCGTGGTCGTATTCGGTGTTGGGGGCGTTGGTCCACATGAAGTTCGCCCGGTCGACGACCTCGCCCATGACGTGCAGGTGCGACGGCTCCTGCAGGTTGAGCATGTGCCCGCCGACCAGCGTGGGCGACTTGGCGAACCTGTTCATCGCCAGCGCGCGCAACACCGAGTCCGGCTCGATCCGGATGTCGTCGTCCATGAACAGGATCTGCTCGCAGTCGGTGTTCTTCAACGCCTCGTACATCACCCGGCTGTAGCCGCCCGAGCCGCCGAGGTTGGGCTGGTGGTGCACCGACAGCCGGGAACCCAGCCCCGCCGCCGCGGCGGCGAAGCCCGGGTGGTCCTGGGCTTTGTCGGTTCCCTGATCGGAGACGATGACCGCACCGATCACCTTGTCCACCAGCGGATCCGACGTCAGTGCGGCCAGCGCGTTGACACAGTCGGACGGTCGGTTGAATGTCGGGATGCCGACCGTGACATCGGCCCGTCCCGGTGCGGGCATCGGCGCGTACCAGCCGGCGCTGCGCAGCGTGACCGCGGAGTTGGTGGTGATGTCGAACCAGATCCACCCGCCGTCCTCGAACGGGTCGAGCCCGATCTCGAACTCCACCACCGCGGTGTCTGCGTCACCGCTGGCGAACGAGTCGCCGCTGACGGTGATGCGGGCGCCGGTGGCCTTGGTGCGGTAGACGTCGACGCGGCCGCTTCCGGTCAGCTCGACCCGCAGCACGACCGAGTCCAGCGTCGACCAACGGCGCCAGTAGCTGGCCGGGAACGCGTTGAAGTACGTCGCGAAGGACACCTCGGACTCGGCACCGATCTCCAGTTCGGTGCGCGTCGGCGGATGAGCGCGCCGCGCGTTGGTGACCGACTCCTCGATGTAGAGCTTTCGGACGTCGAGCGGCTCGCCGGGTCGCGGCAGGATGACGCGGGCCAGCAGGCTGACAGCCCTTGACTGTCCGGCCTCGAGCGCGCCGGACGGGATGTCACTCAACGGTGCCTCTTTTCATGGGGTGTTGCTTTCTGTTTCGGAGTCGACCAACGGCGCGCCGTCGCGCAGGTGGGGCGCGAGGGTGTTGTCGTACATGTTCAGCGCGCTGGCGATGGCCATGTGCATGTCCAGATATTGGTAGGTGCCGAGGCGGCCACCGAAGAGCACCTTCGATGAGGCGGTCTCGGCCCGTGCCCGCTCACGGTAGGCACCCAGCACCGCACGGTCCGCGTCGGTGTTGATCGGGTAGTACGGCTCGTCGTCGTCGGCCGCGAACCGGGAGAACTCCCGCATGATGACGGTCTTGTCGGCCGGGTACGACCGTTCGGGGTGGAAATGACGGAACTCGTGGATCCGGGTGTAGGGCACGTCGATGTCGTTGTAGTTCATCACCGGCGTGCCCTGGAAATCCCCGCAGTCGCGCAGCACTTCGAGCTCGAAATCCAGCGTGCGCCAGCCCAGCCGGCCGTCGACGTAGTCGAAGTAGCGGTCCAGCGGACCGGTGTAAACAACGGGAGCCCCCGGGTTCGAACTGCGCAACGTGTCACGGACGTCGAACCAGTCGGTGTCGAGCCGGACTTCGATACGGTCGTCGGCGGCCATGTTCTGCAACCAGGCCGTGTAGCCGTCGACGGGCAGGCCCTCGTAGGTGTCGTTGAAGTAGCGGTTGTCGAAGGTGTAGCGCACCGGCAACCGGTTGATGACCGACGCCGGCAGATCAGAGGGGTCGGTCTGCCATTGTTTGGCGGTGTAGCCCTTGACGAACGCCTCGTACAGCGGCCGGCCGATCAGCGAGATCGCCTTCTCCTCGAGGTTCTGCGCGTCGGCGGAGTCGATCTCGCTGGCCTGCTCCCTGATCAGCGCCCGTGCCTGGTCGGGGGTGAAGTACCGGCCGAAGAACTGGCTGACAAGGCCCAGACCCATCGGGAACTGGTAGGCCTGCCCGTCGTGCAGCGCGAACACCCGGTGCTGATAGCCGGTGAACTCGGTGAACTGCCTGACGTAGTCCCACACCCGCTGGTTGCTCGTGTGGAACAGGTGCGCCCCGTAGCGGTGCACCTCGATGCCGGTCTCCGGTTCGGGCTCGGAGTAGGCGTTGCCACCGATGTGGGGGCGCCTGTCGACGACGAGGACGCGCTTGCCCAGCTGCGTCGCGGCGCGCTCGGCGATCGTCAGACCGAAGAACCCGGAACCGACGACAAAGAGATCGAAGTCCTCGCTGGGCGGGAGCTCGACGGCGCGGGGATCAGGAGAGATCATCGGCAGCAAGGGTATCCGACCACCGTCGGCAGTCCCGACTTGGCCGAGCCGGGCAGGTCGCAATTAGCTCACGATTCCGCATCGTCACTCTAGTCCCAGTAGTCACATCAGTAACATCGACGGCGTACGAAGAATCACGCACAGGTAGCCGATTCAGGCAGCCGATTTTCTACGTCCATGTATTGAGGAGACTTCCGTGCCGAACCGACGTCGACGCCGGCTCTCGACAGCCTTGAGCACAGTCGCCGCTCTGGCAGTCGCAAGTCCAGTTGCAGTTGTTGCCGTAACCGAAATGTCCGCAGCGCCCGAGCGGGCGCCGGAACACCGCGAGTTCGTCCAGGCCGCCACCATCACAGATCTACCCGGCGAGCTGATGACCGCGCTCTCACAGGGCCTCTCACAATTCGGCATCAACCTGCCGCCGTTGCCGACGGGCCTGCTCACCGGGTCGGCGCCGACGGCATCCACCACGCTGAGTCCCGGGCTGGGGACCACCGGCCTGATGCCGGGCCTGACCGGAGCTCCGTCACTGACCGACCCCGGCCTCGCCAACCCGGCGCTCACCAGCCCCACCCTGACGACTCCGGGCTCGACGACTCCGGGCCTGACGACACCGGATTCGACGACACCGGGCCTGACGACACCGTCGCTGACCGACCCCGCACTGGCCTCCCCCGGCCTCACCGTGCCCGGTGTCACCCCCGACGGTCAGACCACACCCTCGCTGACCGACCCCGCACTGACGACACCGGGCCTGAGCACCCCGCCGGCCCTGACCGACCCCGCCCTGGGGGCGGCCCCGATCTCCACCTCCGGCCTGCCCGCGACCGGGGAGATCCCGATCTCGGCTCCGATCGGCCTGGATCCGGCGCTGGGCGGCTACCCGGTCATGGGGGATCCGTCGCTCGCCATGCCGGCGGCCTCCAGCAGCGGGGGCCTGCTCGGCGATCTGACCAGCGCCGCCAACCAGTTGGGCGCCGGTGAGGCGATCGACCTGCTCAAGGGCGTCCTGATGCCCGCGATCATGTCGGCGGCCAAACCCCCAGGCGCTCCCGCGGCAGCCGCCGCGCCCATCGAGACCGCGGCCGGCACCGTCGGCGCCGAGGAAGCACTGGCAGCAGAAGCACCGCTCGAGCCTGGCGCGTGAGAATCGCGGCAGTCCAGTAGTCCTGCCACCGAACGGCACCGCAGAAGCACCCCATGCTCTGCGGTGCCGTTGCAGGTGCGTGCACACTTTCTTCGGATTGAGTCCCCGAACGGCCGTGTCGCAACACAAGTAACAACTGGCACATACGTAACATCAGCCCGTGCCGTGTCGTCGTCCCGCGCCATCGATACTGTTCACCGCGCTCGCGGCGACAGTGGTGCTGCTGCCCTGGGCGATCTCCGGCGCGCCCGGTGACGACCCGACGCCGCAGGTCGCCGCGCCCGAGGTGGCGCAGCAACCGCTGACCGATCTCGGCGGCGGCGAGACGATTCGCGAGATCCACCAGGAGACCCCGTTCTCGATGGTCGCGCTGACCGCAGAGGACCTGACCGGCACCACCGCCCGGGTGCGCGCCGAGAAGCCGGACGGCACCTGGGGTCCGTGGTACGAAGCCGAACAACTCGGCGGCGTCGGTGCCGACCTGCCCGGCCCCCGCGGCACCGAAGCCGTGTTCGTCGGCCGAACCACCACCGTGCAGATCGCCGTCACCCGCCCGGCCGACGCCCCGGCCACCGCACCCGCACCGCCGGGCGACGACGACCGGCCGCCCCTGGGCTACGTCCCGGCCAATGTGGAACAACCGTTCGGACAGAACCTCAACGCGGTCCTCATCAGTCCTCCCGAGACGCCGGCCGACCTGCTGCCGCTGCCGAACGCCGCCACTCCGCCGGGCCAACCGCCGAACATCATCAACCGCACCCAGTGGGGCGCCGACGAAGCGATGCGTTGCGGAGATCCGCGGTACGACAGCAGGCTCCAGGCCGGGGTCGTGCACCACACGGCGGGCAGCAACGACTACCTGCCGGGAGATTCGGCCGGGATCGTCCGGTCGATCTACGAGTACCACACCCGCACCCTTGGCTGGTGCGACATCGCCTACAACGCGATGGTGGACAAGTACGGGCAGGTCTTCGAAGGCCGCGCGGGCGGCATGACCCGCCCCGTCGAGGGCGCACACACCGGCGGCTTCAACCACAACACGTGGGGGGTCGCGATGCTCGGCAACTTCGAGGTGGTGCCGCCGACACCGATTCAGCTGCGCACCACCGCACGGCTCCTGGGTTGGGTTCTCGGCCAGGCCGGTGTCGACCCGCTGGGCGCCGTGGTGCTGCCGTCCGAGGGCGGCGCGTTCACCAAGTTCCCCTTCGGCGCCTCACCGACGTTGCCGGCGATCTTCACCCACCGCGACGTCGGCAACACCGAGTGCCCGGGCAACGCGGCCTACGCGCTGATGGGACAGATCCGCGACAGCGCGGCGCGGTTCAACGATCCGCCGGGTCCCGACCAGCTGGCCGAGATGCTGCGCGGCGGCGCGATCCACGCCAAGTGGGAAGCGCTGGGCGGCATGAACAGCTACCTGGGTCGCCCGACGTCACCCGAATCCGCCGGCGAGGGCTCGGCGCGGTACGTGAGGTTCGAACGCGGGGCAATGTACTGGTCTCCCGAGAGTGGAGCCGAACCCGTCACCGGCGAGCTCTACAAGGCGTGGGGTGCGCTCGGGTTCGAGCGGGGCGCGTTGGGCCTGCCGACCAGCGCCGAGATCGCCGCACCGCTGTGGATCGTGCAGAACTTCCAGCACGGCACGCTCAACTTCGACCGGGAGAACGGCCGGGTGATCCGCGTCATCGACGGCGTCCCCGTCGAGCTACCGCCGCCCCCGGCCGACCTGGCGCCGATACAGCTGGAGCGGTTCACGCCGCCCAGCAACCCCGTCTGACCCGGCTTCACAGCCACCGGCCCGCAGAGTCAGTTCAGGTCACCGGCAGTGGTGGCCACGTCGTCGCCGAACCACTTCTCTTTGATGAGGTTGTAGGTTCCGTCTTCGCGCATTCGGAACAGTGTCTGGTTGGTCGGCTTGCGAAGTGGGCTGTTGACGTCGAACACGAAGCCTTGATCTTCTTCTTGGAACACCGGCCCGGCCATGACTGCGACTCCTTCACCGCGGTGGGCGACGTAGTAACGCAGCACAGGCGCATCGAAGACCACCGCGTCGTAGCCCTCTTCGCGCAGCAGTTGATAGGACTCCTCGATGGTTTCGGTCTCGGTGGCATCGATACCCATCCCGCGCAGGAACGCGGCCGACGTGGTGTCGCCGACGGTGGCGATCGACTTCTCGTACAGGTCGGCCGGGCCGCTGATCTTGGCATCCAGCTTCGCCACGGTCAGGGTGGCACTGAGGTTGGCAGAGTAGAACGCGACGAAGACGATGCCGGCGAAGCCCCAGAGGATCGCCAGCGCCTGGGTGAAAGCTCTTGTTGCCGTGGTGCTGTTCTTGCCCACCAGCGATCCGATACCCCAGCCGAACGACTGGACGATGCCCGGGATGTAGGACCGCGACACGACGGGATTGGTGCTGCGGCGCTCGATGAGCCAGAAGATGTGCGCGGGAAATACGCTGACCACCACGGCGGCGCTGAGCCAGATCAGCATGGTCCTGGAGAGAAGTAGGTCGAGGTAGCCGCCGAGCCCGGGCACCGAGGGCCGGGTGTGCTGCACGGGAACCATGATTTGGAGGCCGGCGTCGGCTGTGGGATGGGAGAAGTCGAAGGACTGCTCCCGCTCAGCGGTCAGAGAGATTCCTCCGACCGCCACGTCAGCCCGACCCTCGGCGACAGCCGCCAATTGTCCTCGCACGTCCCCGGTGTCGATGTACTCGGTGGTCCAGCCGAGCCGGTCAGCGACTTCGTCCCACAGGTCGATGCTGAACCCCGTCAGCTCACCGCTGCTGGTCTGCATCACAAACGGCTCGAGAGGGTGCACCGCCACGGTGACCGACTGTGTGTCGGTTTGCGGCTGAGCAGCCGCCTGGGGAACGCCTGCCGGTGACGCGCCCAGCAGGACGAGCAGAGCGATCACCGCGGCCAGCGCATAGCACCGTAATCCCACCAGCACCCAATCCTTAGCGTCTGTTCATGTGCTCTGGCACCCTACCGGGCGTGCGCGGGGATCGAGACCCGTCTACGGCGAAAGCGTCAGGAACGGCAACGGATCGCTCGCGACGAACTTGGCGGTCACGTTGCCGACGAGACCTCCTTCGAGCGCGGTGTCGGCGGTCAACTCGAGTTTGCGCGCCGGCGCATTGACGTCGAAGTCCAATTGGCCGAGGTCGGCCCACACGATGTTGGGCCTGGTCGTCGACGCGAACACATAGCGGCGGTTGGTCAGATCTGCGACGATTTGCCAAATTGTCTGTGACGCTTCGGGTTTACCCGGGTCAGGAATTCGAAATGGTTGAGCTGCGTTCCGGATCACGCTGAGCATCCCAGCGATCGCGGCTGTCTGATCGCTGGGCTGCGGGAGTCGACTCACGTAATAGCAGGCTCGGGCAAATCGGTCGGGCGCCATCGTCGTACCGGGCAATACTCCTGTGCCGCCGAAACCTTCGATTCGCGCGAGTAGATCGAGCTGCTCTCCAAAAGGAGGGGAATTGGTCATGACACGGTAGCTACGGTCGTGCCAGACAGTTGGCACGCCGTTGAGGTACTCGATGATCGCGGAGTCACCGGTCGAATCGTCAAGCGCGAGGTGCACCGCCGGGACCTCACCGGTACCGGGATCAGCCAGCGGCACGACCTGAACGTTGGTCTCGGTGATCCAGGCGGCGGCTTCGGCGACCGTAGCGAAATTGTCGAGGAAATACTGCAACCACACGGCCATACTCAGTGCTGGCCGTGACGGGTCATAGGTGCCGTAGTCAGATTCGGTCAGCCACAGAACATGACCGGCCAACCCGGACTCGTTGAGGCCATCCACCGACATCAGATCGTAAGCCCCGGCAACGAGGCTGCCGTACCTGGCGGTCCAGCTCAACGAACCGCCTACCCCATCGTGGCGGGTGATTCCGCGCGGGAGAACCCACAGATTGGTGGCGGTGTCTCGGTGGTAGTCCATGTTGCGGCCAACAAGCACCGGTCCGTCGGACGTGGTCCAAAGCGCCCGCGTACACATGATTCATCCTTCTTCTGCGTTTCGGTGGTGACGAAAGGCTCGCCTGGCGGTCGACATGCCAAGTCGAGTGTCCTAGCCGTTTGTGAACAGCGCAGCCACAAACGGTGTGGTATCCGGCAGGGACGCCAGCACGGTGCCACTGTGATCCTCGTCGGGGTAGATTTTGAGCACCACGTCCTGGTTGTGGGCCTGCAACTGGTCATAGAGCACCAGCGACGACTTGGCCGGCACGTCACGGTCCAACAGGCCGGCGCCCAGGAATATCGGTCGGTCATAGCCGGTCACGGGTGTACCCATGTAGTCGTCGAGCGCTTCAGCCACACCGGGCAAAGAGGCCAGCGGCTCGCTGAAGAATCGCGTCGGCGTCATGCCGGACAACTCCTCATCCAACTGGGGCTTGCACATGGTCTGGGCCTTGTCGACGGCTTCGACACCTTCCAAGGTGAGCACACTGTTGACGTCGAGGTCGGGACGCGCCTCACGGAAACCGGCCAGAATGTAGGCGGTGTAGCTGTTGGCAGCTGGTCCGAGCTCTGCGGGCAGTTGGAGGTCGGGCCCACCGAGCTTGACGACGCTTTCGATGTTGGCCGGGGTGCCGGTAGCCACCACGCCGCGGTAGTCCAGTCCACTGCCTGCACTGAACTCTGTGGCCCAGCGCGCGCTGTTGACAGCGGCGCCTCCTCCCTGAGACTGCCCGACAATGGCCCACTGCGGGGACAGCGGAAGTCCCATCTGGTGCGCGGCGATCACCGAGTCGACTACCGCACGCGCGGTGGACACGCTGTTGAGATAGCTCATCAACCCTGGAGTGCCCAGCCCCACATAGTCGGTACCGACGACCGCATATCCCTGGTCCAGCCAATGACTGAGGTACTCGTTGTCGCGGGCGCTTCGCGGCCGCGCCGAAGGTGTGCAGTCGTTCCCGAGACCGACTGTGCCGTGCGCCCAGGCGATCACGGGCCAACCACTCTGCGGGGGCGCACTCTTCGGGGTGAACACCACAGCGGTGCTGACTGCGGGCTGGTCATGCTGGTTGCGCGTGGAATAGAGGATTCGGTACGCCGCACCCGCGCCGGTCACCGACAGTTCAGGATTCAACGGGGCCTGGGCGATCAGCACCCCACCTTCAGGGGGGACAGGCGCCTCATAGAAGCGGACGTCCAGGGTCGACCAGTCGGGATCAGCGGCCACCGCGGGCGGGGCAATCCCGACGACAAGCGCGACAGCACCAACCGTTGCCATCGCCACCGTGAGCACCATTCTCACCAATCCGATCCGCATCACGCCAGACAAGATAGCCGAGCGCCGGGATCGACGGTGCGGGACTCGCGACCACACCCGTGACTCCTACGGACGCGTCGTACATGTGTTGTCGAGGACCTGCTCGTCCCGGCGACCATCCCCTTCAGCCGGATTCATGGTTGCGGCAGTCGAATTGGTTCTGGAACGGCAGGCGGGTGGCGTCCCCACCGGTCATCTTCCGGGTCGAGAAGAAGTCCTTCGGCAGCTAGTCTGACGCGACGTGACCGACATCGACGAGTCCGTGCCCGAATCCACCGTCAAAGCCATCGAACGAGCTGTCGATCAGGGCTCCTTCCCCGAGCTCGCCGCCGTCCTCGACGGGTTGCCCACAGGGCAGCTCGTCGAGATCCTCGAGCGGCTCGACCGAAGCCGACGAGCGATCGCCTACCGAATACTGCCCAAACACCGGGCACTGGAGGCGTTCGAGATCCTCGACGCGACCCTGCAACGCGATCTCGTAAGCGGCCTGCAGGACGAGCAGACCACCGAGCTGTTCGCCGCGCTGGACCCCGACGATCGCGTCGAACTGCTCGATGAACTCCCGGCCAGCGTGGCCCGCCGGCTGCTACAGGGCCTGCCCGCCGGTGAACGGGAGATGACTGCAGAGATCCTGGGCTACCCACACGGTTCGATCGGGCGCAGGATGAGTCCAGAGTTCGTCAGGGTTCTCCCCGAGACGACCACCGCCACGGCGCTGACCCGCCTGGCCGACCATCTCGACGACGCCGAGACCATCTACACCCTGCCAGTCACCGACGACGACCGGGCACTCATCGGCGTGGTCAGCCTGCGCGACCTGCTGAAGGCACCCCCGGGGACGACGATCGCGGAGGTGCAGCAACCCGCGCAGTGGGTTCACGCCACCGACGACGCCGAGACCGCCGCACGGCGCTGTGCCGATCTGAAACTGCTTGCCCTACCGGTCGTCGACAATGAAACACGGATCGTGGGGATCCTCACGGTGGACGACGCGCTGTCGATCCTGGAAACCGCCGACTCAGAGGACCAGGCTCGCATCAGCGGCGTCGAACCGCTGCGAAGGCCCTACCTGAGCGCCCCGGTGTTGGACCTGATGCGGTCGCGCATCGTGTGGCTGTTGGTTCTCGCCGTGGGTGCGACGCTGACCGTGCAGGTCCTTGAAGTATTCGAAGAGACCCTCGCCGAGGTGGTCACACTGGCGCTGTTCATCCCGCTGCTGATCGGAACCGGCGGCAACACCGGCAATCAGGCAGCGACCACCGTCACCCGGGCGCTCGCACTCGGCGATGTCAAACCCCGCGATGTGGGCAAGGTGCTGTTCCGGGAGTTCCGCGTCGGCTTGTCTCTGGGCCTGGCGCTCGGCGCTCTGGCGTTTTTGCTGACCTCAGCCATTTACAGCACCTCCATCGGCACCGTGATCGGCTTGACCTTCGTGGCCCTGTGCACGATAGCCGCCACAGTCGGGGGAGTAATGCCGTTGGTGGCGCGCGCGGTGCGCGCCGATCCCGCCGTGTTCGCCAACCCGTTCATCTCGACATTTATCGATGCCAGCGGTCTGCTCATCTACTTCTTCATCGCCAAGGCGGTGCTCGGCATCTGACGGCTTCACAGCCACCAGCGCTCGAGCACCCGGGCCACGCCGTCCTTGACGTTGGTGGTGGTGACCTCGTCGGCGGCGGCGAGCGCGTCGGGGTGCGCATTGCCCATCGCCACGCCCAGACCCGCCCAGCTCAGCATCGGCACGTCGTTGGGCATGTCGCCGAAGGTGACCACATCGGCGGCGGTGATCTCCAGCGGGCGGGTCAACTCCTCGATCCCGGTCGCCTTGCTCACCCCCAGCGGCATGATCTCCACCAGGCCGTTGTTGGTGGAATAGGTGATGTCACCCTGGAGCCCGATGTGCTTGGCCAGTTCGGCAGCCATGTCAGCGCTGGTGGCGCCCGCTTTGCGGATGAGCAACTTGATCGCCGGGGCGCTGAGCAGGTCCTGGATCGACACCTCGGTGTTGTCGGGATTGAGCCACGCGTGTTCGTAACCCGGTGAGCTGACGAACTGCGGGGTGGCGGCGTCATGCGCGCTGCGGCCCACCCGCTCGACGGCCAGACCTGCGCCCGGGATCACCCGGGTGGCGATCTCGGCGAGTTCACCGAGAAGGTCGGCCGACAGAGAGCGGGCCGACACGATGCGGTCTGTCGAGGGGTCGTAGATCACCGCACCGTTGGCGCACACCGCCATCGGGGCGAAACCGAGTTGGTCGACGATGGGCCGGACCCAGCGCGGGGGACGGCCGGTGGCGAGGACGAACGTCGCGCCGCCGTCGACGACGGCGCGGACCGCGGCCCGGGTTCTCGGGCTGACGTTTTCGTCGTCGTCGAGGAGCGTGCCGTCCACATCGGTGGCGATCACCTCCGGTCTCTGTGCACGTCCCCGCTCGGGGGACGTCATGAGCGCCGAGCCCGCCTGCGGGCCCGCTCCGCCAGTTCCGCCACATCGAGGCCTTCGGCCTCGGCCGGAGTCGGGGCGCTACCGCCGAGGCGTCGTGGCAGCCAGAAAGCACCTGGCGGCTGCGGGTAGGCCGATTGTGAGGTGTGCAGCAACTGGGTCATCTCCGAACGCATGGTGGTGGCGAGCTCCTGGGCGGTGCCTTTGGGCGCAATGGGCCGTCCGATCGTCACGTTGACCGGAAACTGTTTGCGCCCCAACGCTTTCGGATGGTCTTTGGTCCAGATGCGGTGCGCTCCCCAGACGATCAGCGGCACGATCGGCACCCGCGCCTCCTGCGCCATCCGCACTGCACCGGTCTTGAAATCCTTGAGCTCGAAGCTGCGGCTGATGGTGGCCTCCGGATAGACGCCGACCAGTTCACCGCCGCGCAGCGCCTGGACCGCCGCCGCGTACGCCCCCGCGCCGGCCTGGCGATCCACCGTGATCGTGCCGGTGTGCCGGATCAACCACCCGACCACCGTCACCTCGCTCATCTCGGCCTTGATCATGAACCGCAACCGGCGCTTGCGGTTCATCACCGCCAGTGCGGCGGGCAGGAAGTCGACGTAGCCGGTGTGGTTGATGGCGACGACGCCGCCGCCGGTGGCGGGGATGTGTTCGAGTCCCTGAAAGGTGATCCGCGTCCCGGTAGCCCTGACTGCCAGCTGCGCCGCGATTTCCAGCGTGCGGAAAACCGGTTCCATCCGGCTACCCCGGCGCCTCGGTGGATCCGTTGTCGGGTCCGGGCGTGCCAGACCGCCGGGCCGCCTTGTGAGCCGCTTCTTCGGCGTCCATCCGGTTGGCCTCCGCCAGCGTCGGCGCTCCTCCGCCGAGGCGATGCGGCACCCAGAACTCGCCGGGTGGATGCGGCCCATAAGCGTCCTGCACCTGCTCGAGCAGGTGCTGCATGCGGGAGTGCAGCAGCGAGGTCAGCTCGGCAGCGGGCAGTGTCGGTTCGATCGGCTTGCCCACCGCGATCGAGATCGGGACCCTGGGCCGGCCCAGCTTCTTGGGGTGCCCTTTGGTCCAGATGCGCTGGGCGCCCCACACGATGTGCGGCACGATCGGCACGCCGGCTGCGATGGCCATCCTGGCAGCACCCGACTTGAACTGTTTGATCTCGAAGCTGCGGCTGATCGTGGCCTCCGGGTAGACGCCGACGAACTCACCTTCCTGAAGCTTGCGGCAAGCCTCCTCGAACGAGGCCGCACCGCTGTGCCGGTCGACCTCGATATGGCGCAGGCTGCGCATGATCGGTCCGGTGACCTTGTGGTCGAAGACCTCTTTCTTCGCCATGAACCGCACCTTGCGACCGAGGCGCTGCTGGTAGGCGGGAAGCCCGGCGAACGTGAAGTCGAAGTAGCTGGTGTGGTTGATCGCGATCACCGCGCCGCCGGTGCGCGGCAGGTTCTCCACGCCGGTGACGGTGAACTTCAGGCCCTGCACCCGCCACGCCAGCCGGGCGAGCTGGATGACAGTGCCATATACCGGTTCCACAGCGGCAAGCGTAGTGCGCTCGGGCACACAGTCCCAGACCGGTGCGAACACAGGGCGCCCGGCTAAGCTGCAGGGCAAGACGAACAGCTCCGGAATCGGCCATGGAAAGGATCTTTGTGCAGGTCACCAGCGTCGGGCACGCCGGCTTCCGCATCGACACCACGGCCGGAAGCATCCTGTGCGACCCGTGGGTGAACCCAGCGTACTTCGCCTCCTGGTTCCCCTTCCCCGACAACAGCGGGCTGGACTGGGCCGCACTGGGCGACGTGGATTATCTGTACGTGTCCCACCTGCACAAGGATCATTTCGACCCGCGCAATCTGAGCGAGCACGTCAACAAGGACGCCGTCGTCCTGTTGCCGGACTTTCCCGTCCCCGACCTGCGCCGGGAACTGGAGAAGTTGGGATTTCACCGCTTCTTCGAGACCACCGACTCCGTCAAGCACCGGGTCAGCGGCCCCAAGGGCGACCTGGACGTGATGGTCATCGCCCTGCGGGCGCCCGCCGACGGGCCCATCGGCGACTCCGGACTGGTCGTCGACGACGGCGTCACCACCGTTTTCAACATGAACGACGCCCGCCCGGTGGATCTCGACGTCCTGCACGCCGATTTCGGCCAGATCGACGTGCACATGCTCCAGTACTCGGGGGCGATCTGGTACCCGATGGTCTACGACATGCCCGAGCGGGCCAAGGAGGCCTTCGGCAGCCAGAAGCGGCAACGCCAGATGGACCGCTGCCGGCAGTACATCGCCCAGGTCGGTGCCACGTGGGTGATCCCGTCCGCAGGCCCGCCCTGCTTCCTGGACCCCGACCTCCGCGACCTCAACGACGACCATGGTGACCCGGCGAACATTTTTCCCGACCAGGTAGTCTTCCTCGAGCAGATGCGTTCCCACGGCCACGACGGCGGACTGCTCATGATCCCCGGATCCACCGCCGATTTGACCGGCACACAGCTGAACTCGCTGCAGCACCCGATCCCCGAAGACGACGTGACGGCCATCTTCACCACCGGCAAGGCCGAGTACATCTCCGCGTACGCCGAGAGGATGGCACCGGTGCTGGCCGCGGAGAAGGCCGCCTGGGCGCCTGCCACAGGCGAACCGCTGCTCGAGCCGCTACGTACGCTGTTCGAGCCGATCATGCTGGCCAGCGACCAGATCTGCGACGGCATCGGCTATCCCGTGGAGCTGCGGCTGGGGCCCGAGAGCGTCGTGCTGGACTTCCCGAAACGAGCTGTCCGGGAAGCGATCCCGGACGAGAAGTTCCGCTACGGCTTCGAGATCGCGCCGGAGCTGGTACGCACCGTGATCCGTGACGGCGAGCCCGACTGGGTGAACACGATCTTCCTGTCGACCCGGTTCCGGGCCTGGCGCGTCGGAGGTTACAACGAGTACCTGTACACGTTCTTCAAGTGCCTCACCGACGAGCGGATCGCCTATGCCGACGGCTGGTTCGCCGAGGCACACGACGACACGGCGTCGATCACGTTGGACGGGTGGGAGATTCAGCGTAGATGCCCGCACCTGAAGGCCGACCTATCCAAGTTCGGTGTGGTGGAAGGGTCCACGCTGACCTGCAATCTGCACGGCTGGCAATGGAATCTCGACAACGGCAGATGCCTGACCTCGAAGGGCCACGAGCTACGATCGGCGAAGCTGTGAGCGCACCACCGCAGTACTACGACGACGGCCTGATCCAACTGGACCGGGAGGCGCTCACGTTGCGCCGCTACCACTTTCCCTCCGGCACCTCGAAGATCATCCCGCTGCGCAACATCCGCGGTTACCGCAGCACCCCACTGGGGTTGTTCATGCAACGGTTCCGGATCTGGGGCAGTTCCGACCTGAAGCGGTGGCTGCCACTCGATGTCCGCAGACCCCTGAAATCGACGCTGATCACCCTCGATGTTCCCGGGACCTACCCGGATCCGGCGTGCACGCCGGTGCGCCCGGGGCAGTTCGTCGCACTGCTCGAGGAACTACTGCAACGCGCCCGCTGAGACGGCGTCACCGCTCGCGCAGGACGGTGGCCTCCAGTATCCGCTGAACCTGACGCATCGCGGTGCGGCCGGCCGCGGCGGCCGCTTGCTGGACCGCGCCGGGAGGCGCGGGCATCCGGACCCGCACCGGGTCCCCGACGCGCACCACTCCCGGGGCGGCGACATCGGCGTAGACGCCGAGGAAGCGGTCGGTGGACTCGGCCAGCCGGCGGGTCAGGGCGCGGTCGAGTTCGAGGCCGGGTTGGGGACGTGTCGGCACCACACACCGGATGGTCGGGTTGGTGATCCGCAACGACACCGAGCCGAACTCGACGTCACCGCCCACCCAGCCGGCCTCGGGGTAGCCGCCGCCCGCGTCGTCGAGAGCCACCAGCACGTTGGGACGGAAACGGCGGACATCGTAGGTCGCGCCGGAGTCCGCTCCGGCAGACAGCGTCGCCAGGCTGGTCGTGCTGAGCACATGAACCGGACTCAGATCCACGAACGTTCCCGGGGGGGTGGCGTAGCGGGCCAGAGTCAGCATCTGTTTGGTCGAGAAGACCGATGTGTCGGGCAGCGCTTCGGAGTCGGACAGCCCGAAGTCGCGCCGCACCTCAGTGGGCGAATAGTTGGCGCGGGTCTGCCGGACCGACAATCGGTGCAGGCTGGTGTCTGCGCGTGCGGGCAGCGCCGTCAGCCGCACCTCGCGGCCGAGGAATGCCGACAGCGTGCGGTCGAGTTCGGGGTCGGCGCTGGACAGTTCGGCGCCGTCGGGCATGGTGACGATCACCTCGGGTACGTTGCCCGGCCCGACGTCCGGACCCGGCTCGACGGCGTAGCGCGCCGAACACCCCAACAACGCGGGCACCTTCCGGGCCGACGCGGTCATGTCACGCTCGAGGTCGCGGACCGCCCAGAGCCGGTCGGCGTGCACGCCGTGACGGTCGACGCGCACTTCGTCGACGGCGGTGCCGCCCATCGACTTGACGGGAAAGCGCCACAGTTGCTCCACCCTGCCACCCATGTCGATGCCTAGCCCGAAACCGTCTGGCGCAGTTCGGATTGCGCTTCGCTCGCGGTGTCGTAGACCCGCACCACCGCCTCATCGCCGGGCTGCAGGTAGGTCGACTCCCCCAGCGGCGTGTACCTGGTGGCACCGATCCCGATCAGCACTTTCGTCGGATGACCGCTGGCGACCATCAGTGCGCCGACGTCCTCCAACGGTGTCCCCGGCGCCCCCTTCTGGTTGGCGAGCCGGTCGACCACCCAGTCCAGCAGCACCTCGCCGTAGTACGAGTAGCCCAGCAGCGGGCTGTCGACCCCGTACTCGTGTTCCTGGCCGTCGGCGGTGCGCAGGTGGCACAACAGCCGCAACGTGGCGGTGGGGCCGTCGGGTGTGAGATCGCTGATGTCGAAGAACTGCGGTGCAACGCCTTTCGACGCCGGGCCCCAATTCTTCTTGTGGCTGATCTTCGGCGCGTTCGGCCGCCGGATCGAGCAGTCGTTGAACGCCCCGAGCGCCACCGGTTGCAACGACGCCACGGTGTCACCGGCCCACGCGACCTCGCACACCAACCCGACCTCCGGCTCGATCTGCAGGTTGAGCGGGGTGTCACTTCGCGGCAACTTGATGGCGTCGTGCGACAGGGGGAACTCACCGAGGAAGGTGTCGTGACCCGGTGCGTACCAGGGGAAGATGCCCTTGGGTGCGCCTCCCTCAGAGGTGACGTTGACGAAGTCGTCGGCCTCGCCGGCCTGTTCCAGGTGCCCCGCGAAGTTGCCCGCGACACCGAATCCGAACCACGTCTTCAGTTCGTCGAGCTCGAGGTCGATCATTTTTTCCTCCCGGGTTCGAGGACCGACGTTCCGACGTAGGGCACCAGCGCCTCCGGAACCCGCACGCTGCCGTCGGCCTGCTGATGGTTCTCCAGGATCGCCACCAGCCAGCGGGTGGTGGCCAGCGTGCCGTTGAGCGTAGCGGCGGTCTGCGGTCGGCCGTTCTCGTCGCGGTAGCGCACCGAGAGCCGGCGAGCCTGGAACGTCGTGCAGTTCGACGTCGAGGTCAGCTCCCGGTAGGTCTGCTGGGTCGGCACCCACGCCTCACAGTCGAACTTGCGCGCCGCCGAAGAGCCGAGGTCACCGGCGGCGATGTCGATGACCCGGTAGGGAACCTCGATGTGGGCCAGCATCTGGCGCTGCCACCCGAGCAACCGCTCGTGCTCGGCCTCGGCGTCCTCGGGTCGGCAGTAGACGAAGCCCTCGACCTTGTCGAACTGGTGCACGCGGATGATGCCCCGGGTGTCCTTACCGTAACTGCCCGCCTCCCGCCGGAAGCAGGACGACCAACCGGCATACCGCTTGGGCCCGTCGGCCAGGTCGATGATCTCGTCGGCGTGGAATCCGGCCAACGGCACCTCGGAGGTGCCGACGAGGTACATGTCGTCCTCGGCGAGGTGGTAGATCTCCTCTGCGTGGGCGCCGAGGAACCCGGTGCCCGCCATGATCTCCGGCCGTACCAGCACCGGCGGGATCATCAGCGTGAAACCGTTGTCGACGGCCACCCGTACCGCGAGCTGGAACAGGCCGAGCTGGAGCAACGCCCCGGCGCCGGTGAGGAAGTAGAAGCGGGAACCGGCCACCTTCGCGCCGCGTTCCATGTCGATCAGCCCCAGCGACTCCCCCAACTCGAGGTGATCCTTCGGATCGTCGATCGCCGGTGGCACGCCCACGGTCTCGAGCACCCGGAAATCGTCCTCGCCGCCGGCGGGGACACCGTCGATGATGACGTTGGAGATCGCCATGTGCGCGGCGGTGAAGCGGTTCTCCGCCTCGGTCTGGGCGGCCTCGGCGGCCTTGACCTTCTCCGCGAACTCCTTGGCCGAGGCCAGCAGTCCGGGACGCTCGTCGGGCGCGGCCTTGCCCACCAGCTTGCTGGCGGCCTTCTGCTCGGCGCGCAGGTTGTCGGCGGTCGAGATGGCCGCGCGCCTCGCGGCGTCCGCCTCGGCGAGCGCGTCGACGAGCGCAGGGTCCTCGCCCCGGGCCTGTTGTGATGCCCGGACCGCCTCGGGATCTTCGCGTAGCACCTTCAGGTCGATCACGGGCAAAACCCTACGGGGTCGCGGCAACGACCGGCACAACCACATAACGTTACAACTGCATCAGTTGCCCCCGCACCTGACACGCCTGTCACAATGGAGCGGATGGCCCAGGCACCCGAACACGCAGAGGGAAGCTCGACGCCCACCAAACAGGCTTGGTGGCGCAGCTTCCAGGCTGAGTCGACCCGTCGCGCCCTGCTGCTCACCGCGCTCGGCGGCCTGCTGATCGCCGGGGTGATCACTGCTCTGCCCCAGTCGGACCGGAGCGGCAACCTGACCGCGAACTCGATCTCGCTGGGTCCCCGCGGCAACGACACCTTCGACCACGCCAAGAGCGGGGACTGCCTGAACTGGCCCGATCGCACCCCCGATGCAGCCGAGATCGTCGACTGCAGCACCGAGCACCGGTTCGAGGTGGCCGAGTCGGTGGACATGCGCACCTTCCCGGGCAGTGAGTACGGGCCCGACGCCGCACCTCCGTCGGCCGCCCGGATCCAGCAGATCAGCCAGGAGCAGTGCTCGGCCGCCGTGAAGCGTTATCTGGGCGCGCGTTTCGACCCGCACAGCCGCTTCACTATCAGCATGCTGTGGTCCGGAGACAAGGCGTGGCGGCAGTCGGGTGAGCGCAGGATGCTGTGTGGTCTGCAGCTGCCCGGCCCCAACAACCAGCAGCTGACTTTCACCGGCAGGGTCGCCGAGATCGACCAGTCGAAGGTCTGGGCCGCAGGCACCTGCCTGGGCATCGACCCGACCACCAATCAGCCCACCGACATCCCCGTCGACTGTGCTGCGCCGCACGCGATGGAGGTGACCGGTTCGGTCAACCTCGCCGAGCGGTTCCCGGACGGGCTTCCCCCCGAGCCGGAGCAGGACGCGTTCATCAAGGACGCCTGCACCAAGCTGACGGATGCCTACCTGGAGCCGATCGAGCTGCGGAACACCACGCTGACGTTGATCTACAGCACCATTTCGCTGCCGAGTTGGGCGGCGGGCAGCCATCAGGTGTCGTGCAGTATCGGCGCCACCCTGGGCAATGGCGGCTGGTCGACGCTGCTGAACAGCGCCAAGGGACCGTTGATGATCAACGGCCAGCCCCCGGTCCCGCCGCCGGACATCCCCGAGGAGCGGCTGAACCTGCCGCCGATCCCGATGCCCGACATCCCCGCAGGCAGTTCGGCGGGAGCGACCGGGTCCAGCGGGTCCAGCAGCTCGACTTACGAAGAGAGCCAGAGCGACCAGACCCAGCACATGCCGCAGATCGCGACCGAAACCGCACCCGCGCCGGCCGAGTCGGCCCCACCGGCGGACGCACCGGGAACGGGCAACACGTTCCTCAACGGTCCACCGCCACCGCCACCCGCCCCGCCCGGCGCACCTGCGCCACCACCGCCGGGTGCTCCCGCGCCACCACCGCCGGGCGCTCCCGCGCCACCTCCCCCACCGGGCGCGCCGGCCGCGCCGCTGCCGCCCGCGCCGCCACCCCCGGGGATCTAGCCCGTGACCGTGCGGATGACCCCGCAACGGTTCGACGAGTTGGTCGGTGACGCCCTCGACCTCGTTCCGCCCGACCTCGCCTCGGCGATCGACAACGTGGTGATCCTGGTCGCCGACCGGAACCCCGAGGAACCAGAGCTGCTCGGCCTCTACGAAGGCGTCGCGCTCACCGAACGTGACTCGTGGTACAGCGGTTCGCTGCCCGACACCATCACGATCTATCGCGAGGCACTGCTGGACATCTGCCGAAGCGACGCCGAGGTGGTCGACGAGGTGGCGATCACGGTGATCCACGAGATCGCGCATCACTTCGGCATCGACGACGACCGGCTGCACGAGCTGGGCTGGGCGTGATCAGCACTGCTGATCCGCAGCGCGCGGCAACCCGACTTCGTCGGCCCGCAGTGCTATGAACGGGTCATGACCAGTGAATGCCGCGACTGCCGGGCAGGCCTGGAGCACTGCCACGGGGCACTGATCCACCACGCCTACCTGCGTGCGGAATGCACCGAGGTCGACTGTCACCTGCCCGATGGTGCACACGTCATGCACCTGGACTGCGCCGCTGTCGGTTGCGCGTGCGACGAAGCCGTCTCGGGTGCGGTGTCAGCCCATCGGTTCGGCTGACCGCGAGGCGTCCTCGACGGTCGTCACCGCGGCGGCACCCGACTCGAACGGCGGGGTCAGCAGACCCCACTGCACGCAGTTCCAGCGGCCCTCGGCGGCCGGGGCCAGCACGACCGACTCGGTGTTGGCCAGATGGTGATCGAGGGCGAACTGACTGTCGATGCCCGCCAGCACCGCCGCGACGAACCGGATCGCTGCGCCGTGGCTGACCACCACGATGTCGCCCGGGAACGTGTGGTCCTCGAGATAGCTGTTCCTGAGTTGTTCGACGACGGGCAGGTAGCGGTCGAGTACCTGTTGCGCCGTCTCGCCGCCAGGAAGGGCGAGCGCGTGCTCTCCGGCGTGCCAGCGGCGGTAGACGGCGTTGAACTCGTCGTGGGCGTCGGCATCGCTGCGGTTCTCCAGTTCGCCGACCTGGACTTCGTGGATGCCCTCGAACTCGTGCATGCCGGCTGCGAGCGCCCTTCCGCCTCCCGCGCTGAGCCCTGTGGAGATCACTTCGGAGATCACTGTGGATATCTCGGAGGCGGTCTGCACGGCGCGGGTGGCGATCGAGTGGGCGATCATCGCCGGCGGCCGGGGCAGCCCACGGGCGAAGGATCGGGCCTGCTCGCGGCCGAGGTCGGTCAGTTCGGCACCCGGCGGCCGGGTGTCGAGGCGCCGGTCCACATTGCCGTGTGTCTGCCCGTGCCTCACCAGCACCAGCCGGCCACTCATGGTCTGCCCTCCCGCAGCCCGTCCAGCCAGGCCACCGCCTCGGCCATCTGCGGCGGGGCCGCGCCCACCGGCTCCCCGGTCGGCCACGACCCCAGGTAACGCACATCGGCGCAGCGCCGGTGCAACGCGCGCAGCGCCTCGGCCACGGAGCTGTCGTCCAGGTGACCTACGAAGTCGAGGAAGAAGATGTAGGTGCCGAGCTCGGTACGGGTGGGTCGGGACTCGATCCGGGTGAGGTCGATGTCGCGGATGGCCAGCTCGGTGAGGGCCGAGACCAGTGCTCCGGGCACGTTCTCCAGCCGCAACACCACCGACGTCCGGTCGGTGCCGGTGCATGCCGGCGGCGGGCCTGGCTGACCGACGAGGACGAACCTTGTGCGGGCGTTGCGTTCGTCGACCACTCCCGCCGCCAACGCCTGCAGCCCGTAGCGCTGGGTGGCCAGTGCGGTGCTCACCGCAGCGTCCGCCCGCCCGGCTGCGACGTCCTGGGCGGAGGCGGCGTTCGAATTGGCCGGTACGAGTTGGGCTTCCGGCAGGTGCTCGGCGAGCCAATGCCTGACCTGTGCGGCGGCGATAGGGAACGCCGCCACGGTCCGCACCTGCGAATCCGCGGTTCCGGGACGCACGGCGATGGTGAACGACACGTCCAGCGTCAGTTCCGCGAAGATCTGCAGCGGCGTTCCCTCGGCCAGGCTGTCCAGGGTCGGCAGCACCGATCCCTCGATCGAGTTCTCGATCGGGACGCATGCGAACTCGGCTTCGCCGGAACGGACGGCCGCCAGCGCCGCCGCGGTGCTGTCGGTGGTGATCGGGGTGACGGACTCCGGGCCACCGGGCGCACCGGCAGCTGCGGGTGGAATCAGCCCGTTCTTCGTGATGGCGCGCAGCGCGGCCTCGGTGAATGTCCCCTCGGGGCCGAGATACGCGATGCCAGGCACCGCTTCAGCGTATCGGGTCACCACGGTAACCCCATTCCGCTGCACGAAAGCCTTGCGCCGATCCGCGATCAATAGTTAAGTTAGGCTCACCTTACCAAGAAAGGTGGCGCAATGGCCTCTCCTGCACCGACCGCGGCCCCCACGACGGCTGAGCGGATCCGCAGCGCGTGCGCACGGGCCGGCGGCGCCATGCTGGCCGTCGAGGGCCTTGAGCCGGCCCCCACTCCCGTGCACCACTTGCTCGGTGACGGTTCGTTCGCGACGACCGTGCCGGTCGACTCGGCGCTCGCCGCGACGGCGGGATCGGCGGGGACCGCCGGAGTGCAGGCGGTGCTGGAGCTGACCGACTACGCACCGCTCCCGCTGCGGGAGCCGGTGCGTTCACTTGTCTGGATCCAGGGCAGACTGCGCGACGTCCCGATGAGCGACGTACCGGCACTACTCGACCTTGTCGCCGCCGCGGAACCCAATCCTGCACTGCTGCAGGTCAATTCCGGGATCGACAGTTCCGACTGCACCGCAGAGCCAGAAATCCGCTACGCGCTGCTGCGCCTGGAGATCGAATCGATCGTGGTGGCCGATTCCACCGGCGCCGAGTCCGTCCCGCTCAGCGCACTGCTCGGTGCCGACCCGGATCCGTTCTGCGCCATGGAGTCCTGCTGGCTGCAGCACATGGAGTCCGCACACCGCGACGTGGTCGAACGGCTCGCGAGCCGGCTGCCCCCCACACTGCGCCGGGGCCGGGTCCGTCCGTTGGGCCTGGACCGCTACGGCGTGCAGCTGCGGGTCGAAGGTGACGACGGCGACCACGATGTACGGCTGGCGTTCGCCAAACCCGTGGACGACGTCACCGGGCTGAGCCAGGCGATTCGAGTCCTGATGGGCTGCCCCTTCCTCAACGGGCTACGCGCGCGCGGCGTCTGAGCGGCCCGGGCCGCCGCGCCCGGCTACCGTGGCTGCGGTGAGCGACCCCGACGACGAACCGACCGATGTGCAGCGGCGTGCGCTGCGTATCGAGATCGCCATCGTGCTGGCGGTCACGTTCGCCCTCAGCGCCTATACCGCGCTGCTGAGGCTGATCGAAGGCGTGCTGCTCGGCCTGTCGGGGCAGACGGTGGCCCTCAATCCGCGGCGCTCCTCCTTCGACCTCATCGACCTCGGGCTGAGCCTGGCCGGCCTGTTCCAGCTGCTGGCGTGGGGAGCGCTGGCGGTATACCTGCTGTGGCGCAGCGGCTACGGTCCCGCACGGTTCGGGTTGGGGCGCATCCGGTGGCGACCGGACGTCCTCGGCGGCATCGGACTGGCCACCCTCATCGGCGTCCCGGGACTGGCGCTCTATCAGATCGCCCGGATCCTCGGGGCCAACGCGTCGGTGGAACCTGCCGAGCTGAACGACACCTGGTGGCGCATCCCCATGCTGGTGTTGCTGTCCTTCGGCAACGGATGGGCCGAAGAAGTGGTCGTCGTCGGCTTCCTGCTCACCCGGCTGCGGCAGCTGCGGGTCAACCCGTGGGTGGCCCTGGTGATCTCGAGCCTGCTGCGCGGCGCATACCACCTGTACCAGGGGTTCGGCGCGGGCTTGGGGAACCTCGCGATGGGGCTGGTGTTCGGGTACGTCTGGCAGCGCACCGGCCGGCTGTGGCCGCTGATCATCGCGCACACGCTGATCGACGTCGCGGCTTTCGTCGGGTATTCGCTGCTCGCCGGTCACCTCGGCTGGCTGCAGTAGGACGTACATTTCTTGCTGTGACCGACAAGCGGCCGCCTTTCCCGGGGCCGACGCCACCGCCACCTCCCCCCTCGCGAGGGGCGCCGGGTCGCCGTGAGCCACCACCGGCGCTGCGGCGCGACCCCAACTACCGGCCTGCCTGGCCGCCCAATCCGGCGACCCCACCGCGCCGACCCCCACCCTCGCCGACTGGACGGAGACCGCCGCCGCCCCCAACCCGCCAGTCCCCGCCTCCCCCACCCAGCAAGTTCCCGCCTCCTCGGTCGTCCGGGCGAGCGGTGCCGCCACCCGCCGCCCCTGCACGTCCCAGCAGAAAACCCGGGCGGGTGCGACGCTGGCTGCGCGTCTTGGTGGCCTGCGTCGTGGTACTCGGCGCCGCGACGGTCGGGGCCGGGATCTGGGTGCAGACGTCACTGACCCGCATCGCCGCCCTGACCGACTATCCGGAACGGCCGGCCCAGGGCGCGGGCACCACCTGGCTACTCGTCGGCTCGGACAGCCGTGCCGGCCTGACCCCCGAACAGCAGGCCGAACTGGCCACCGGCGGGGACCTGGACTTCTCCGGCTCCGCGCGTACCGACACGATCCTGTTGGTGCATCTGCCCGGCCTCGGCTCCTCGACCCCGGCGACCATGGTGTCGATACCCCGCGATTCGTACGTGCCGATTCCGGGCTACGGCTCCGACAAGGTCAATGCGGCGTTCACCCTGGGCGGACCCGCGCTACTGACCCAGACCGTCGAGCAAGCCACCGGACTGCGCATCGACCACTACGCCGAGATCGGTTTCGGCGGGTTCGCCGGTCTGGTCGACGCCGTCGGCGGCGTCACGATGTGCCCGGCCGAGCCGATCAGCGACCCGCTGGCCGGCATCGAGCTCCCCGCCGGATGTCAGGAACTCGACGGCCGCTCGGCGCTCGGGTTCGTCCGCACCCGCGCGACACCACGCGCCGACCTGGACCGGATGGCCAATCAGCGTCAGTTCATGTCCGCACTCGTCGACCGCGCCACCAGCCCAGCCGTGCTGCTGAACCCCCTGCGCTGGTACCCGATGGCACGCGCGGCGGTCGACACCGTCACCGTCGACGACGGCGACAACCTCTGGGATCTGATCCGGCTGGCGTGGGCGTTGCACGGGGACCCGTCCTCGATCACCACCATCACCGTGCCGATCGGCGAGTTCGCCGACAACGGCTCCGGCTCGATCGTGGTGTGGAACAGCGAGGCCGCACAGCGACTGTTCTCCGCCCTGGCGTCGGACGCGGCAATTCCGCAGGACGTGCTCGACGCGGCAAACCCTTGAGCCCGGCAAACCATTAGGCCTGGCAAACTTATCGACGCGCTGTAACTTTCGTCACAACGGCGGTTCAGACTAAGGATATGCTGGCCTGCGTTAGGTCCGCCTTCGCTGACAATAGCGTCTGACCTGCTATATCTTGAGGCCATGCTCAACACGGAATCTTCTGACGCGACCGAAACCAAGTTCCACGGCTTGCTCGACGAACAGGTCCGCAGCGAACTCGGCGCATCGCAGCAGTACCTGGCCATCGCGGTGTACTTCGACGGTGCCGACCTACCGCAGTTGGCCAACCTCTTCTACCGGCAGTCGGTCGAAGAGCGCAATCACGCGATGATGCTGGTGCAGTACTTCATCGATCGCGGCGTGCCCGTGGAGATCCCGGCGATCGAGCCCGTCCGCAATGCGTTCGAGACACCGCGCGACGCGCTCGGTCTGGCGCTCGACCTGGAGCGGGCGGTCACCGAGCAGTTCAGCCGGTTGGCAGGCACGGCCCGCGACGAAGGTGACTATCTGGGCGAGCAGTTCGTCCAGTGGTTCCTCAAGGAACAGGTCGAGGAGGTCGCGCTGATGACGACGCTCGTGCGCATCGCCGAACGTGCCGGCGCCGACCTGTTTCACCTCGAGGACTTCGTCGCCCGCGAGATCGCCACGTCCACGGGTGATCCCGCTGCCCCCAAGGCTGCGGGCGGCGCTCTCTAGTCCCGACCGGCACCGGTCAGGCCATCCTGCAGCCACGCCTTCGTGCGGCCCGGATGATTGGTCGCGATCCAGGCCACACCGATGTCGCGGCAGTACTGCACGTCCTCGTAATGATCCACGGTCCAGCAGTAGAGGGCGCGTCCCTGGGCGGCCGCCCGGTCCACCAACTCCGGATGGTCGCGCAGTGTCGCGATCGACGGCCCGACCGCCGTGGCCCCGACCGTGGTGGCCGCGCCACCCCCCAGGTAGCGCGACGTCTCCCCGAGCAGGACCGTCGGCAGCATCGGCGCGGCACGCCGGACCCGCCACACGGCTGCGGCCGAGAACGACATCACCACGGCCCGTGACAGCGCCGCCGACGCCGGAGACGCGATCCCGTACCGATGCAGCAGCGCCAGCACCTTGCTCTCGACCAGCGCGCCGTAGCGCACCGGGTGCTTCGTCTCGATGAACATCTTGACCGGCCGGTTCCAGTCGAGCACCAGGGTGACCAGATCCTCCAGTGTCAACAGCCCGGTGTCGCCGCGGCTGCCGTCGGCACGCCTGCTCGGAT
Source organism: Mycolicibacterium hippocampi (assembly GCF_010723735.1). Classification (GTDB taxonomy): domain Bacteria; phylum Actinomycetota; class Actinomycetes; order Mycobacteriales; family Mycobacteriaceae; genus Mycobacterium; species Mycobacterium hippocampi. The sequence continues at coordinate 389,189 of NZ_BLLB01000002.1, forward strand.
GCCACGCGCCGTAGTCCAGCTCGCGTAGTTCCGCCAGCGTCATCTCGCTGACCAGCCCCGTTCCGGTGGAAGTCCGGTCGAGGCTGCGGTCGTGCACACAGACCAGGTGGCCGTCCCTGGTCAGCCGCACATCACATTCGACACCGTCGGCGCCCTCCTCGAGAGCCAGCTGATAGGCGGCGAGGGTGTGCTCGGGACGGTCCGCCGAGGCGCCGCGGTGGGCCACCACGAACGGGTGACTGCCGAACGTCTCGCCGGAGCTCATATCGCTATGCTGCCGGGTTCTGCCCTTCGGGCTCAACCGCTGGGTCGCCTTTGTCCTTCTCCGGCGCGGCGTCCCGGTCCGCGGCGGGCTCGGGTTCGTCGGTCGCGACCATCACCCAACGCCTCGACGGCCGCTCCACGGGCTGCCGCTCGAAACCGAGGAGGACCTGGAGCGCCAGCAGCAGCGCCGCAAGTGCCAGCAGGTAGGCGACGATCGTGGTCACGGTGTTGTCGGCGATGCGTTGCGGGTCGGTGCTGAAGCTCGTGACGAAGGAGAAGATCGACACCACCGTGCTGAGCCCCCAGACGGCCCACCAGGCCACGATGGGCCGGCGCAGCCACCTCTGGCGCGACTCCACCTCGGCCAACTCGATGACGTAGACGGGCGCCCAGGCCAGGTTCACCACCGGGATCAGACAGCCCGCCCGCAGTGCCCACACCGATCGCGGCTCCTGGCGCCCCTGGTGGGCGAACGCAGCCGATCGTCTTGCTATCAGCCAGTTGGTCAGCAGCAGCGCGCTCGCGACGACCATGAACATCGCGACCACACTGACCGCGACACCACCCCAGGTGGCCGCGGCCGCAACCCATGGGTGGAGAAGCGTGGTGCGGTTGACGATCAGCAGGGCGTAGCGGACCAAGTGGACCAACGCCGCGGCGCCGAGCACCGCCATGGCCGCCACCAGGGTGACCCGCACCGCGGTCACCGACGGGCCGCCGCGCTGGGCTTGCTGCTCGGCGGGAGCGTCGAAGTGTTCCACCAGACCCCAGCGCGGAATGACCGGGTAACGCGGTGTCGGCCCGAGTTCGCGCCGCGCGCGACGCGGTGGGGGCGGCGTGCCGGGGCGCACCGCGACCCAGCGGTATCCCGACGGGAGCGCCGGTCCGGGAGGTCGGGCGGCGTTGCGGGCCGGCGCCTGGCCGGGTCCCCACTCCTGCGCACCGGAGGGGCCCGACGGTGCAAGCAGCGTGCCGTTGCAGCGTGGACACCAGACCCGCTGCCGGTCGCGTACGTTCCACCGCGTCCCGCACTGGGAACACACCTGGATCATCTGATCAGCCTAATGGGGCGGCCCGCTCACACCGTGCCCGCGCCGCCCCCGTCGCGCACCACGGGACGGCCGGCACCCGCCCAGGCCGACATCCCGCCGCTGACGTTGACCGGCTGGTAGCCGCGGTGTGCCAGATACTGTGCGACCCGCTGTGACCGGCCGCCGGAGTGGCAGATCACGTACAGCCGGGCCGCGGGGTCGACCTCGGCCATCCGCGCGGGGACGTCCCCCATCGGTATGTGCTGCGCGCCCGGCGCGTGGCCCTGCTGCCACTCGTCGTCTTCGCGTACGTCGAGCAGGACCACCCCGTCGCCGAAGGTCGCAGGCACGTCGCCGATTGCTGCCTGGGGCACCGCCGTGTCATCCATGACCACATGCTGGCACGACTGCGGGGCCGGGCACCACCTGCTCCACCCGGCAGCTATCTGAGAGCTATCCACAGTTTCCACAGGTCTATCCACAGGCCAGAAACACCATTCACCGTCCTGAGCGCCCCGGCGGGGCCGACCGACCCCTCTTGCTGTGGACAACCCACCGCCGCCACGCCCGAGCGATCAACAGGCCCGGCACCGCGCGAGCGAAATGGCTCGCACTGCTAAGTAATTGGGTCGTGGGGCGGCAGCCCGGTCCCGATTTCTCAACAGCGAACAAGAGAGGTTATGATCGACGTCACACAGTCGTTTTGTGTGACTGATCTCACTGGGGGAGGTACTTGCACGTGTTGGTGAGGAGCATCTGATGGCGTCGTCGTCGATGGACTCAGGGCCTGCCTTCCCACCGTCGGAGTGGCACGCCTCATCGCGTGTCTACAACCGCAGCCAGCTCATGGCATTCCTGCGGGCCGGGCTCATCGCTCTCGTGCTGCTGGGTTTCCTGGCCCTGATCGTCCTCTTCTGATCTTCCACACCACCCGGTAGGAACCAGCGGCCGGCACCCAGCCGAAATCGTGGGAATCAGCGGCGCCGGCGGCGTCCGGGTTGTCCGAGCGGGCTTCGAAGGTCACGCTATTCTGCCCGCGATACACCTCGCCGACACGTTTGACGAGCCACTGCGACGACTTCTCCGGATGGCGAAAGACACGCAACTGGCCGTGCCGCGGATCGCCGTCGCGCAGCGCCAGCAGTCCGTCACCGGGGCGCAGCGCCGGGCGCATCGAGTCCTCGACGACCACGAAACGCCGGATCGGCCAGCGTCGGGAATCAGGTCGCGGCCCATGGTTACGGCGCATCGCCTAAGGGTAAGTTAGGACCATGCTGCATCGACTTTTCTCCAACGCCACCCCCGCCCACGCCCACTGCGACCTGTACTGCGGCGTCTACGACCCCGCGCAGGCAAAGATCGAAGCGCTGTCCTGCCTCAAGACGCTGCAGAAGTACCACGACTCGGACGACGAACACTTCAAGGTCCGCGCGATCCTGATCAAGGAGCAGCGCGCCGAAGAGGTCAAGCATCACCTGATGGTGTTGTGGGCCGATTTCTTCACTAAGGACCACTTCGAGCAGTTCCCCAACCTGCACCAGCTGTTCTGGGACGGCGTGCACGGCGCGGGCGATGTGAAGAAGTCGCTCGACATCGCCGTGGCCGAGAAGCTGCTGAAGACCATCGACGAGATCGCCGACATCTTCTGGCAGACCGAGAAGGCCAAGGGCATGGGGGTCTACCCGCCCGCCTGACGTCACCCTGGCACACCACCACTGACATCAAACCCGGCTCGGTCCCGTACCGAGCCGGGTTTCGTTTTGCCGGTTGGCACTCGTGTCCACTTGCGTGCCAGTGGGTGTTTGCCGCATTCTGAGCGGATCGACCCACAGTCGTGTCGGGCATTTCTGCGAGGGTGCCAGGAGGCGTAATGGATCTAGGGTCCGGCCGGGCGATCGAGATCGCCCCGTTTCATTCACGTGGGTCACTCAAAGGTTTTGTGGTCTCCGGTCGCTGGCCGGATTCGACGAAGGAGTGGGCGCAGCTTCTCATGGTCGCGGTCCGCGTCGCATCGCTGCCGGGATTGCTCTCCACCACAACCGTTTTCGGGGCCAGAGAAGAACTCCCGGACGAACCGGAACCCGGCACCGTCGGCCTGGTCCTCGCCGAGGGCACTGTTGTCGGCGAATCCGCCATGGCCCCTGGTCATTTCGCGCATCGCCAGCCGCCGGCGCTGTTGATGCTGCACCCTCCTTCGGAAACCACTCCGTCGCTGCCCGAGTGCAACGGTGCGGCGTCAGGATGCGTGTTGCTGCCCGGCCTGCCGCATCTCGGTCTGGAACACCGTGCGGCCTGGGTCGAAGCCGAGTCGGACGGCACCGTGACGTCGATGGTCAGCCGTGTCGGCGTCGACCCGATCAGCCACCCGGACACCGCCATCCTCGCCATGCTCCTTGCCGCGTAAGGACTTTCGAACCCAGACATTCGTGTGCGGGGAACACTGGATTCGGCTTCCCGAAATCCCGCCCCGCGGTGGCGCTCTCGGCGATCGGCGACTAACGTCGGTGAAGTCAGCGAAGGGGAGTAGCCCCCAATCGTGGTGTCGACATACTGGCGTGAGCCCGGCACCCGAACCGCGTCCGTAGCGGTGGGCGAGACCTTCGACCGAAGCCTGGCAGGTCGAGAACACTGACCTGTCGGCGGAGCGTCGAGAGGTCGTGTCCATGCTCACCGCCATCCTGGTAAGCCTCGCAGTGGTGTTCGTCGCCGAACTCGGCGACAAGTCCCAATTGATCACCATGACGTATTCGCTGCGTCACCGCTGGTGGGTGGTGCTGTCCGGGGTGGCGGTCGCGGCCGTTCTCGTGCACGGCCTGTCGGTGGCCATCGGCCATTTCCTCGGGATGTCACTGCCCGAACGTCCCATTGCGTTCGCCGCGTCCATCGCCTTCCTGCTGTTCGCGGTGTGGACCTGGCGGGCCCGCGGCGAGGGCGACGAGGACGGCGAGGACGGCGTCCGGCTCGCCGAGCCCCGCTTCGTGCTGTTCGCGATCGTGTCGTCGTTCGTGCTCGCCGAACTCGGCGACAAGACGATGCTGGCGACCGTCGCACTGGCCAGTGAGCACAGCTGGGCCGGCGTGTGGATCGGCGCGACGATCGGCATGGTGCTGGCGGACGGAGTGGCCATCGCGGTCGGCACGCTCATGCACAAGCGCCTGCCCGAACGCTTCCTGCATGGGCTGGCCAGCGTGCTGTTCCTGCTCTTCGGACTCTTCCTGTTCTTCGACGGCGGCCTGGGCCTGCCGTGGATGGCGGTCGCGGTGACCACTGTGGTGGCGGCAGTGGCCATCGGCGCCGCCGTGGCAGCGTGGGTTCGCGAGCGCCGCCAGGCCGCGAAGCTCAATGCCCAGGAAACGTCGGCGGACCCCCACCGAACTGCCACTGGCTACTGACACTTGTCCCGGCCGCCCGTTGCGCGTTCGCAGCCCAACTGTGGGCCGCCACATGGCGTGGAGCGGCATCCCCGGCTGCCGGCCGGAGATATCCCGGAAACCGGCCAGCAAACGACGGAAACCGTGTGTGCCAGAAAAGTGAAGGTTGCCGTGAAAGATTGAGGAAACTTTTCTGATGGGCCGATCCAGGTGCCGGGAGTATGCTGGCTACGATGCCGTTATTATTTGCTTAGCCGCACCGTACTGTGGCGGTATCAGCCGCTACCAGCGACGCCGTTGACGGCAGCAGCGGCGGACCTCATCCGGGAACCGGGTTAACTTTTACTCGGTTTGCACTTGGTTGTGGACTTAACTGTCGCTACGATGAGCAGCAAATACGCCGCCCTGAAATCACCGCTTGTCTGCATGTGGAGGTCAACCCGATGAGCAATACGTTTGCCGCTCGCCTGAACCGGCTGTTCGACGTCGTCTACCCGCCGGGACGCGGCCCGCACACCTCGGCCGAGGTGATCGCCGCCCTGAAGGCCGAGGGCGTGACCATGTCCGCGCCCTACCTGTCGCAGCTGCGGTCCGGCAACCGAACCAACCCGTCCCAGGCAACGATGGCGGCGCTTGCCAACTTCTTCCGGATCAAGCCCGCGTACTTCACCGACGACGAGTACTACGAGAAGCTCGACAAGGAGCTGACCTGGCTGGCCGGGATGCGCGACGAGGGTGTTCGCCGGATTGCGGCGCGCACGGTCGGGTTGTCCGCCGAAGCCAAACAGGATATCTCGCAGAAGGTCGACGAACTGCGTCGTCGCGAGAATCTCGATAGTTAGCCCGGCTCAGCGCTCGGCCCGTCGGCCGGCGAATCGGCCTCGGCCCGAGCGCTCCCGGTGATGCCAGCGGATTCAGGCGCAAGGCGGCGAAACTGGCGAGCGATCTCGAGGATCCACTCCCGGTCGGAATAGGTAGCCGGTTGGCGGAGCCAGGCCAGACCCGGGAACGCCGCCTGAGCGGTGCGTGTCTTCCCGCCGCTACCTGCGTGCAACCATCTGGCGATGGCCTCCGCCTGCTCGACCGGCGGGACCTCCGGCGGGTCCAGGTCGGCGAGACCGCCGGAACCGCCGTGCCCGGCCGTGGCCGCGTCGACGCGGCGTAGCGCACCATCGGCCGCGGTGGCCTCCAGGAACAGCGCGTCGGAGATCAGCGACATCCGCTCGGCCACCCGGAAGGCCAGCGGCCCCCGCGGCCGGACCCCGATCCCGACGTCGGGGTGGCGATGGCCGAGCTCGTCGAGAAGCGGCTGGATCATCCGCAGCTCCCGCCGCGCCCCGAACCAGTCCTCCAGGCTGGGCAGCAGCGATCCGGCGGCGACGACGAGCATCGCGCACCCCAGCAGCGTCGCTGCCGCGCCGATCCCGACGAGCCCGCTGGTGCCGACGGCGCGCAGCATGACAAACGCCAGCGCAAGAACGATCAGCACGATCCCGACCGTGAACACGAACAGGGCACGCCCACGCCGGGTCCGGTTGGAGTGCCGAAGCCCGGCCCACGCCACCAGGCTCAGCGCCAGGAGCACGTACAGCATCGGCAGCAGCCAAGGTAGCGACGTGCCACCGGAGCCGAGATTGCGCCTGAGGTACTCCTCCGGCGACATCTCCGGTTGTCGTCCGTCGGCGAAGAAGAGGGCCAGGCTCGCCCCCGCGATCACGGCCGCCACGCTGTACTGCGCGATGGCGATCTTCTTGGCCGTCGCCGGAGTCCGCACCGACGACACCGTGGTGATCATCACGCAGCTGCCTGCGGCACAGCCGATCAGCGCCACCTGACTGAGCCCGATCGAGATGTTCGGCCACTTCAGCAATGTGTCGATCAGCAGCGTCAGCGGCTGCCAGTTGAGGGCCGCCACCACGCCCAGGCTGCCCAGTGCCAGGATCATCGCGGTACTCACCAGCGACTGCTTGTTGACCAGCGCCCACCCGATGCGCAGGCCGGTGGCCAGTCCCAGAAGACCGGCGATCACCCAGATGATCAACCAAACGCCTCTCCGAGACGAACCTGGACGATCGAGGCGCGGTCGGAGGGAAGCCGGCCGAGTCGGTAGATCAGCAGCGCGGCGAAGTCCTCGGCTTCCTGCTCCGCGTCCTCCCCGCTCGGGCCCATGCAACCGGTGCGTTGGTTGAGCATGTAACCGATGAGCTCGGAGCTGGCCATCTCGGTCTGGTCCCTGGCCGCCTGGACCACCGGGATTCCCTCGTGTCCCAGCACCAGGTGGCCGAGTTCGTGCGCCAGCGTGCGATCCCACGCGGGCAGCCCCTTCTGGATCAGGAACACGTCGTGGTCGGTGTACTGCCGCCACTGGCCGCACACACCGGCCGGTAGGTCGGCCATCGTGATCTCGATCGGCCGCCCGCGGTCGGTGCTGACCGCGTCGACCAACCGGGTCAGCGACACCTCCCCCTCCTTCGGGGCGAGGTCGAGAACCTCATTGACCGCGCGGGTGACGCGCCGGCTCGCAGACATATGACCCCCTCTCCGTATCGTTCACTATCCGCTGCTGCGTGCTGCGAAGCGACCGTTCTTGCTAGTTCATGTACCGGGCGATGCCGCTGGTGCGCACCGCGTGGCCGGCTTTGGCCTGGCGGTAACCGAGCAATCCACCGGCGCCGGTGAGCACCAGGATTCCCGCCAGACCCGGCACTGCGAGCACTGCGATCTGCGAGAGACCGGCTGCACGCAGATACTCGCCGTAGCCCACCCGGTAGGACGACGCTCCCACGGCGACGTTGCTGCCGGCGGTGGCGGGCGGCGGCTGCCGGGCGGGCAGCGGCTCGGCAGTCCCCTGGCGCGGACCGTTCGACAGCGGCGAGCCCGCCCCACCCGTCCCGGGTCCCGACCGCGGACCGGCACCGCTCGGTGCCGGTACGAGAACGGGCATGCTCACCGGGCTCCCCGGCGTCCCGCTCGCTGCCAGCCCGCCGACCGGCACCACGTCCACGACGTCGGGGTCTATCGGGTCGCCGACCGGCGGGGAGAACTCCGGGGTCACTGCCCTCGGGGGGGTGAACGGGAGACCGGCGGGCAGGTCCACCTCGGGGCGGCCACCGCTACCGCTCTCGGATGTCGGTGGTTCGTCGGTGTCTGGGTCCGGCCGGGGCCACCAGGGCGGGCAGTCCCCCTCCTGCTCCGGGTTCTCACAACACGGCGGCCACAGCTTCCTGTCCGCTGCCTGCTGGCCGTCACGGGCGACAACGTCGAGAGCGTCGTCAGCGGGCACCTCGGGATCCAGCTCGTTCGCCGGCTCGTCAGTCTGGCCTTCCTCGCCAACCGGCGATTCGCGGTCCTCGCGGTCCTCGCGGTCTGGCAGGTCCCGGTCGGGTCGGTCGGGTCGGTCGGCTCCATCGGCACGTTTCTCACGGACGGGGCCACTGCCGTTCCCCGGAGTGGCGGTGTCGTGCCGGCGGGTGCCCGACGACGTGTCGGTACTGCGGCCGGCCGGGTCGGACTTGCGGCTCGAGGTCCCGTCGCCGGTGGATTGTCCCGGGTCGGCGAACGCACTGGCCGCGCCGACGCCGCCCGTCAGCAGCCCGGAGGCCAAGAGGCAGGCCGCCGCAGCCATCCGCGCACGCGAACCCACGTCGTCACCCCCCCTCGACGTACATGGCCCTCGACGTCCATGGCCGTCGACGTCGCCGGCGCCGTTTGACCAGATGATGGGTCCGATTCTCGCACAATCGTGATGCGCGGTTTGCTGAGAAGCCCAAACGCCTTGGTCGTCGGGCCGCGGCCACCGTGGAGTGTGCCGAACGCTAGGGTTTGGTCAGCGTGACCGCCGGACATCCGGCGGGAGGTGTCGACGACAAGATCTGGGAGGCCGCAGGGATGAGCCTGTTCAAGCGACGCAAATCCCGTGCTACCCGCAGGGCCGAAGCCCGCGCCATCAAGGCGAAGGCGAAGCTCGAAGCCAAGCTGTCGGCCAAGAACGATGTCCGCAGGTTCAAGGCGGAGCAGAAGGCACAGGCCCGCGCCCTCAAGGCGCAGCTCAAAGCACAGCGTGACAGTGACAGGACCGCTCTCAAGGTTGCTGAAACCGAGCTGAAGGCAGTCCGGGAGGGCAAGTTGTTCTCCCCCACGAAGGTTCGCAGGGCGCTGACCGTGTCGCGTTTGCTCGCGCCGGTGGTGGTGCCGCTGGTGTACCGCGCCTCGATCGCTGCTCGCGGGCTGATCGACGAACGTCGCGCCGACAAGCTGGGCGTTCCGCTGAGCCAGCTCGGACAGTTCTCCGGGCATGGCGCGCAGTTCTCGGCTCGAATCGCCGGCGCCGAGCACTCGCTGCGTCAGTTGTCGGCGAAGAAGCCCAAGGATGCGGAGACCAAGCAGTTCGTCAGCGCCATCACCGAGCGCCTCAGTGATCTGGCGGCCGCGGTCACCGCGGCCGAGAACATGCCGACGGCACGTCGGCGCGCTGCCCATGCCGCGATCGCCGAACAGCTCGACGGAATCGACGCCGACCTGATGGCGCGCCTGGGCGTGGCCTGACCCTCGATCAGATGAGAGCACCCCAGCGCGGGCTACCCGCCGTCGTGACCCGGCTCATCGCCGTGGCCGCGTTGTCCGTCGCGCTCGTCACCGGTGCGCTGGCTGCCGCCGGTGTGGCGGCCGCCCACGCCGCGAGGATCGCTGAGGATCCCGCCGAGAATTCCGAGCTGACCGAGGCGCCTGCCCGGGTCAGCGCGACGTTCAACGAAGCCATGCAGGCCCAGTTCGCGGCGATGACCGTGATCGGTCCCGACGGTGTCGGCTGGTCCGACGGAGAGCCCTCCGTCGACGGCGCGGTGATCAGCGTCGGAGTGCGCCCCGGGGCGCCGGCCGGGGACTACACCGTGAACTACCGGGCCACTTCGGCCGACGGGCACGTCGTGTCGGGCTCGTGGTCGTACCGGCTGCTGCCGGCCGCCGGCACGGCCCCGGAGCCGACGACGTCGCCCTCACCGGGTCCGGACGCTCCACCGGCATCGGACACCGACGCCGACGGGCTGCCGATCTGGCCGTTCGTCGCGGGGGTGACGGTGCTTGTGGCCGCCGGCGCGGTATGGGCGGTTCGGCGCAATTCGTGACCCGTCGCCGGGCGGTGGCCGGCGGTGTGCTCGTCACCGCTGCGGCGTGCGTGACAGCCTGGGCGCTGGCCTATCCCGCCGCTGCGCTGGCCCCGTCGCTGGCCCGGGCGGCGGCCGACGGTGCCGCGGTCCTCACGCTCGGCCTGGCCGTGGCACCCGTCCTGGACGCCGGCCGCCACCGTGACGAGCTCATCCGGACCGCGAGGGCGCCACTGGTCGTCGCCTCGGCGGTCTGGCTGGTCACCGAGCTGATCCGGCTGGTGATCGCGAGCGCCGAGTTGACCGGGACCGACGTCACCCGCGTCGGGGCGCGCACCGCCGTCGCGTTCACGCTGGACACCGCCCCGGGCCGGGCGGGCCTGCTCACGGTCGTCACCGCGGCGGCGGCGTGTCTGATCGCGGCACTGGCGCCGCGGTCGGGCCCGGTGTGTGTCGTCGCTGCCGGCCTCGCGGGGATCGGCATCGTCGGTCATCCTCTGACCGGGCACTTGTCGCTGAGCCCGTGGGGCGGCGCCGCGATCGCGGTGCACGCACTGGCCGCGGCACTGTGGTGCGGGGTGCTCGCCGCACTGGTGCTCACCGTCGAACACCGCGGGCAGTGGGCGCGGGTGTTGCCTCGGTTCTCCCAGCTCTCCCTGGGGTGCGTGGCGGTGCTGCTCGCCGCGGGCGGCCTCGGCGCGGCGGTGGTGCTCCGTTCGCCCGCCGAGCTGTACACGAGTGGGTACGGCAGGGTGCTGAGCGCCAAGATCGCGCTCACCGTTGCGCTCGTCGCGCTGGCATGGCGCAACCGGTCGAGCTGGCTTCCCGCCGCCCGCACCCACCGGACCACGTCGGTCGTCTCGAGAACCCGCGCGTACACCGAACTGGGGCTGATGGCCGTGACACTGGCCGCGGCCGCGACACTGGCGCTCACCGGATGACACCGGCCTGCGGCCGATATGCGACCTGGCATGATGGGGAACACTGCCGGGTGCAGACCACTCAAAAGGAGCAGCGACATGGCAGACCAGCCGGATCGGCCCGACGAAAGTCCCGATGCCGCAACCCCTGCAAATGAGCCGCCGCCGCCGCCGGCGCAGAAGGCCCCCGCCGCGAAGAAGGCCGCGCCCGCCAAGAAGGCCAAGCCGGTGAAGAAGGCGCCCGCGAAGAAAGCGGCAGCCGCCAAGAAGTCGGTGCCTGCGAAGAAGGCCACACCGGCCAAGAAGGCGCCCCCCAAGAAGGCCCAACCGGCTGCCACGCAACTCGCTGAAACCAACGGTGATCTGAGCTCGGCCGCCAACGAGGCTGCAGCCCAAGCGAAGTCGGCGGTCGCCACCGCAAGCAACGCTGTCTCCGGCCCCCCGCCGGCCCAGCGTGAGGACTACGACTCGTCCCGTCTGCCCATTGCGGCGGCGCTGCTCACCGCGCTGCTGGCGATCGCCGCGGTGGTGTACGTGGCCCGGCGCGGTAACGGCGACTGACCCGACAACAGCTCGACCCTGCGGGCAGATGCCGAACCGCGGCTCGCACAGTTCGTGCACGCCGTCATAATGGCGCGGTGACCGTTACGCCGCGCCCCACTGCCGACCTCGTCGACGAGATCGGCCCCGATGTCCGCAGTTGCGATCTACAGCTCACCCAGTACGGTGGCCGTTCGCAATTCGCGGGGCCGATCACCACGGTGCGATGCTTCGAGGACAACGCACTGCTCAAGTCGGTGCTCGGCGAGCCGGGCGACGGTGGGGTGCTGGTGATCGACGGCGACGGCTCCCTGCACACCGCACTGGTCGGCGACGTGATCGCCGAGCTGGGCCGGTCCAACGGGTGGTCCGGTCTGATCATCAACGGCGCGGTGCGGGATGCGGCGACACTGCGCACCCTCGACATCGGCATCAAGGCGCTGGGCACCAATCCGCGCAAGAGCACCAAGACCGGTGACGGGGTGCGCGACGCGGCTGTGGAGTTCGGCGGCGTGCTGTTCGTGCCCGGCGAGATCGCCTACAGCGACGACGACGGCATTGTCATCGTCGCCGGAGGCGACGCACGGTGATCGTCGCCGGAGGCGACGCACGGTGATCGTCGCCGGAGGCGACGCACGATGATCGTCGCCGGAGGCTGAATCGCTGCTACGCCGTGCTGGCCGCGGGCACCCGGTGCCTGGAGAACTCCAGTGCCGCGTCGTCGACCTTGCCCCTGCGGATCAACTGCAGGTCGAGCAGGTAGTTCTGCTTGAGGCGCCAGGGTGCGCGAGAGCCGGCCTTGGGCAGATAGTCCAGCGCGCGCAGGACGTAGCCCGGCGTGAAGTCCATCAGCGGCCGTTCGTCGACGGCGCTGCCGGGATGCTTCGGTTCGACCTTGTCGTATCCGTTGTCGTCCATGTAGTTGATGATCCGGCAGAAGAACTCGGACACCAGGTCGGCCTTCAGCGTCCACGACGCGTTGGTGTATCCGATCGTGAACGCCATGTTCGGCATGTCGGTGAGCATCGTGCCCTTGTAGGCCATGGTGTCGTTGAGTTCGATCGCCTTGCCGTTGCGGGAGATCGTCGCCCCGCCGAACAGTTGCAAGTTCAAACCCGTTGCCGTGACGATGATGTCGACATCGAGATGCTGCCCGGAGGACAGTTGGATCCCGGTCTCGGTGAACCGCTCGATGGTGTCGGTGACGACGTCGGCCTTGCCGGCGCGGATGGTCTTGAACAGATCCCCGTTGGGCGCCAGGCACACTCGCTCGTCCCACGGGTTGTACCGCGGGTTGAAGTGCTTGTCGACGTCGAAACCCTCGGGCAGCCGGCGGCGGGCCATCGTCAGCAACTGTTTGCGGAACGTGTCCGGGAACCGGCGCGCGATCTGGTACTGGCCCGACTGCGCCAGGATGCTCTTCCACCGGTTCAGCACGTAGGCAACCTTCTCCGGCAGACGCTTGTTGGTCTGCACCGTGAACGGGTCGACGTCGGGCAGTGCGGCGATGAAGGTCGGCGAGCGCTGCAGCATCGTCACATGTCCGGAACCCGAATTGACAAGTGCCGGAATGAGAGTGACAGCGGTGGCACCACTTCCGATCACGACGATCCGCTTGCCCGCGTAGTCGAGGTCCTCGGGCCAGTGTTGCGGATGGACGATGGTGCCCTCGAAGTCTTCCGACCCCGCGAACTCGGGCGAGTAGCCCTGGTCGTAGTTGTAGTAGCCGCTGCATGCCATCAGGTAGCGCGCGGAGATCTCCACCTGCTCACCGTCACGGTCGACGGTGACCGTCCAGCGGTTGTCGGCGTCGGACCAGTCGGCGGTCTTGACGTTCTGCCCGTAGCGGATGTGCTTGTCGATGCCGTATTCGGCGACGGTGTCTTTGAGGTAGGACATGATGTCCGGACCGTCGGCGATGGCCTTCTCGGACGTCCACGGTTTGAACCGGAAGCCCAGCGTGAACATGTCGGAGTCCGAGCGGATGCCGGGGTACTTGAACAGATCCCAGGTACCGCCGAGGTTGGCACGGCGTTCCAGGATCACATAGCTCTTGCCGGGACAGCGGTCTTGCAGATGCCAGGCGGCGCTGATGCCGGAGATACCGGCGCCCACGATCACTACGTCGACAAATTCGGTCATGGTGTCAAGCTATCAACGCCATGTTGAATGAGTCAACATCCTGTTGAGAAATTCGACATGCTGTAAAGTCGGCGTGGTGAGCACTGCCGAATTGTCACTACCGTGACCCTGGCCAGATTGTCACCGCCGTGACCCCGGTCGAATGGTCACTGCCGTGACGGCCGCCAGCCAGGCGCGCCCCGGTCGGGGCAGACGCGCCGCACGCCCTTCCGGCGACGACCGGGAACTGGCCATCCTGGAGACCGCCGAGCGCCTGCTCGAGGACCGGTCGTTGGCCGAGATCTCGGTGGACGACCTCGCCAGGGGTGCCGGGCTCTCCCGGCCGACGTTCTACTTCTATTTCCCTTCCAAGGACGCCGTGCTGCTGACGCTGCTCGAGCGGGTGATCGACGAGGCCGATACCGCCCTGCAGGGGCTGATCGCGAATCGTTCCGCCGACCGCCGCGGCATCTGGCGCGACGGCATCAACGCGTTCTTCCAGACCTTCGGCGCCCATCGCGCGGTCTGCGCCGCGACGGTCGCGGTCAAGTCCGCCAACTCCGAGGCCCGCGCCCTGTGGGCAACCTCGATGCAGCGCTGGATCGATCACATCGCAGTGGTGATCGAGGCCGAACGGGCCGCAGGGGCCGCGCCCGTGACGCTGCCTGCCCTCGAGTTGTCGACGTCGCTCAACCTGCTCAACGAAGCGGTGATGACGGCGTCGTTCGCCGACCACCAGCCTGCACTGCCCGACCATCGCGTGCTCGACAACCTCGTGCACATGTGGACCACCAGCATCTACGGAGATGCCACCTAGCCTGTCGGTCCCGGATGCGAACATGTGTTCGTGTCCGAAGCGGTGGCGAGCATCCTGCACGCCGACCTCGACTCGTTCTATGCCTCGGTCGAGCAGCGCGACGACCCGGCGCTGCGCGGGCGGCCGGTGATCGTCGGCGGTGGCGTGGTCCTGGCCGCGAGCTACGAGGCGAAGGCCTATGGGGTGCGTACCGCGATGGGGGGTCGCCAGGCCCGGGCGCTGTGCCCGCACGCCCTGGTCGTCCCGCCCCGGATGGCGGCGTACTCACAGGCCAGCGCCGCGGTGTTCGAGGTCTTCCACGACACCTCCCCGGTGGTCGAGCCGCTGTCCGTGGACGAGGCGTTTCTCGACGTGTCGGGGTTGCGCCGGGTGGCCGGCACCCCGGTGCAGATCGCCGCCCGGCTACGCGAACAGGTGCGCGAACGTGTCGGCCTGCCGATCACCGTCGGCATCGCCCGCACCAAGTTCCTGGCCAAGGTCGCCAGTCAGGAAGCCAAGCCCGACGGGTTGCTGCTGGTGCCGCCGGACCGCGAGTTGGCGTTCCTGCATCCGCTACCAGTGCGGCGACTGTGGGGAGTCGGCGCAAAAACCGCCGACAAACTCCACGCCCACGGCATCGAGACCGTCGCCGACGTGGCCGAACTCGGTGAGTCGATGTTGAGCTCGATGGTCGGCCCGGCGATGGGCCGTCAGCTGTTCGCGTTGTCCCACAACGTCGATCGCCGCCGGGTGGTGACAGGACACCGGCGCCACTCGGTCGGGGCCCAACGAGCGCTGGGCCGGGCGGGCAACACGATGACGCCGGCCGAGGTGGACGCGGTCGTCGTCAATCTGATCGACCGGATCACCCGGCGGATGCGCAAGGCGCAACGCAGCGGGCGCACCGTGGTGCTGCGGCTTCGGTTCGACGATTTCGGCCGGGCCACCCGGTCTCACACGATGCCGCGGGCCACGGCTTCGACCGAGGTGGTCCTGGGCGCCGCACGCGCGCTGGTCGCTGCCGCCGGCCCGCTGATCGCCGCGCGCGGGCTGACGCTGGTCGGCTTCGCGGTGTGCAACATCGACCGCGACGGGGCCCAGCAGCTGGAACTTCCGTTCGGTTGCCCCTCCATGGTTGCCGACCTGACCAGCGTCGACGCCGCGATCGACCGGGTGCGGGGCCGCTACGGCAACGCCGCGCTGACCCGTGGTGTGTTGGTGGGCCGCGACCCGGGTCTGGAGATGCCGCTGCTGCCGGACTGACTCAAGACCCGGACCGACTCAGGACGACGTCCAACCCAGCAGCTTCTCAGCGGGCCAGCTGTTGACGATCCGGTCGGCGGTCAGTCCGGCGTCCACAGCGCGGGCGGCACCGTAGCCGAGAAACTCCAACTGGCCGGGAGCGTGGGAGTCGGTGTCGATGGAGAACACACAGCCGATGTCCATCGCCAGCTTGAGCAGCCGTGTCGGTGGATCGCGCCGCTCCGGGCGGGAGTTGATCTCGACGGCAGTGCCGCTGTCCCGGCAGGCGGTGAACACCTTCTCGGCGTCGAACTTCGATTCGGGACGCTGGCCCCGACCGCCGGTCACGAGCCGGCCGGTGCAGTGGCCGAGAACGTCGGTGTGCGGATTGGCCACGGCCTTGAGCATCCGGCGGGTCATCGACGGGGCGTCCATCGCCAGCTTCGAGTGCACACTGGCGACGACGACGTCGAGCCGCTCGAGCAGCTCGGGTTCCTGATCGAGAGAGCCGTCCTCGAGGATGTCGACCTCGATACCGGTGAGAATCCGCATCGGAGAAACCTTTTCGCGAAGCTCGTCGATGACGTCGAGCTGGTGGCGCAGCCGCTCCGGGGACAAGCCGTTGGCGATCCGCAGCCGTGGCGAATGATCGGTCAGCGCGCAGTACTCATGGCCGAGATCGCGGGCGGCCATCATCATCTCTTCGATCGGGGCTGATCCGTCGGACCAGTTGGAGTGCACATGCAGGTCACCGCGCAATGCTGCGCGGATACCACCACCCCCGAGATCGACGGCGGTGTCGCGCAGCTCGGTGAGCACGTCGGGTTCCCGCCCGGCCCACGCCTGTGCGATGACCTTGGCGGTCTTCGGTCCGATCTTGGGCAGTGACTGCCAGCTGTTGGCCGCGCCGTGCCTGTCGCGCTGCTCGTCGGTGAGGGCCTCGACGACGTCGGCGGCGTTACGGTAGGCCATCACCCGTCGGGGATCCTCGCGCGCGCGGTCCTTGTAGTACGCGATCTGGCGCAGCGCGGTCACCGGGTCCATGGATCCAGTGTGCCCAATTTCGGCGACCGGTTACTCGCACCACAGTTGACGGATTCGCCCGCAGTGGCAGCTACAGTGAATTGAGTATTCGTTCAATCCATCAATCCGTAAGGTGCCCTAGTGCCTGATCGTGTCCCCGACGCCGCCGACCGGCCGCTCTATGAGATCAAGGCCAACCTGTTCAAGGCGCTCGCCCACCCGGCGCGGATCCGTGTCCTGGAGATCCTGTCCGCCGCCGGCGGGCCGACTCCGGTGAGCGAGATCCTGGCCGACACGGATCTCGAGGCGACGCTGCTCTCCCAGCACCTCGCGGTGCTCAAGCGCCACCACGTCGTGAGCGGCCACCGCGTCGGCAACGCGGTCTTCTATCAACTCGCCCACCCCAAGGTCTCCGAGCTGCTCGTGATCGCCCGCACATTTCTCGCCGACACCCTCGGCGCCCAGCGCGATCAGCTCGAGGCGATCAAGGCGCTGCCGCCGGTGCAGCCGCCCCGATGATCGTGTCCGCGGCGAGCAACCTGGCCCGCCTGCTGCCCAGTCGTCGCGACTACTCCGAGCTCCCCCGGTCGTGGCGCCGCGACATCCTCGCCGGCGTCACCGTCGGCGTGGTCGCGCTACCCCTGGCTCTGGCGTTCGGCATCAGCTCCGGAGTCGGTGCGGCCGCCGGGCTGATCACCGCGGTCATCGCCGGACTGGTGGCCGCGGTGTTCGGCGGCTCACACGTTCAGGTGTCAGGACCCACGGGCGCGATGGCGGTGGTGCTCGCCCCGATCGTCGTCCTGCACGGGGTCGGCAGTGTCGCCCTGGTCACCGTGCTGGGCGGGCTGATCGTGCTGGCCGCCGGTGTCACCGGATTGGGTCGCGCGGTGACGTTCATCCCGTGGCCGGTGATCGAGGGATTCACCCTCGGGATCGCCGCCATCATCTTCCTGCAGCAGCTGCCCGCGGCCTTCGCGACGACAGGCACACCCGGCGAGCGCACCCTGGTGGCCGCCTGGCACGTTGTCAGCCAGGCCGACTGGGGCCACGCCTGGAAAAGCCTCGGGGTGGTGGCATTCATCGCGCTGCTGATGACCGTGCTGCCTCGTCTGCACCGCAGCATCCCGGAATCGCTGAGCGCGGTGGTCGCCGCGACCGTGCTGGTCGTCGTGCTGGGCATACCGGTCGCCCGTATCGGCGAGCTGCCCTCCCATCTGCCCGCGCCGGTGCTCCCGCACGCCGACCTCGGCGCACTGCGCGACCTGGTGGGCGCCGCGCTGGCGATCGCGGCGCTGGCCGCGATCGAATCGCTCCTGTCCGCACGGGTTGCCGCGACGATGGCGTCCACCGGACCCTACGACCCCGATCGCGAGCTCGTGGGCCAGGGACTCGCCTCGGTGGCCTCCGGGGTCTTCGGCGGCATGCCCGCCACCGGCGCGATAGCCCGCACCGCGGTCAACGTCAGGTCCGGGGCCCGTACCCGCGTGTCGGCGATCGTGCACTCGCTGGTCCTGCTCGGTGTGGTCTACCTGGCGACAGGGCCGGTGTCGGCGATCCCGCTCGCGGCCCTGGCAGGTGTGCTGATGGCGACCTCGTTCCGGATGATCTCGGCGTCCACAGTGCGAAAGATCCTGCGTTCCACCCGTTCTGATGCGTTGACCTTCGTGCTGACGGCCGTGATCACGGTGTGCTTCGACCTGATAGAGGCCGTGGAGATCGGCGTGGTCGTCGCTGCGTTCTTCGCGCTGCGCAGCGTCGCCCGGCGCAGCAGCGTGGTCAGGGAGCAGCTCCCCGGGCCACGCCGCCCCGGGGACGAGGAGATCGCCCTGCTGCGCCTGGACGGCGCGATGTTCTTCGGTGTCGCCGAACGGATCTCGACGGCGATCACGGATGCCGAGGGACCCCGGACTTCGGTGGTGATCATCCGGATGTCACAGCTGGGCATGCTCGATGCCACCGGCGCGCACACCTTGGCGCAGATCTGCACCGAACTTGAAGGCCGTGGCATCACCGTCATCATCAAGGGGGTGCGCCCCGAGCACAACGCGCTGCTGGCCAACGTCGGCGTCTTCGAATCGCTGCGGCACGAACGCCATCTCGTCGACACCCTCGACGATGCCATCGAGCACGCCCGCGCCCATGTGAGCCGTCAGCCCCACTGAGATCAGCCGCCGGCCGAGCCGGTCGCCTTCCGGTGAGCTGCTGCCACTTCGAGAAGCCGCAGATAGCCGGGTAGGTGCCACGCGGCCCGGCCGATGAACAGCCCGGTGACATGGTCGATGCCCAGCAGATCCTCGGCATTGTCCAGGCTCACCGAGCCACCGTAGAGCAATCCTCTTGTCCGGCCGCCGTATTCGCGTCCGAGGTCGGCGAACGGCTCGCGCAGTTCCTCGACCGTCGCAGGGCGACCGTTCTCACCGATTGCCCAGATGGGTTCGTAGGCTATGAGAACACGGCCCAATTGGTCCGCGGGAAGACCGTCGAGCGCGCCGGCGGCCTGCTCGAGGATGAACCCCGACGAATCGCCGGCACGTTTGACCTCGGCGCTCTCGCCGACGCACAACAACGGCACGAGACCGTGTGCCAGCACGGCGGCGACCTTGAGCCGAGTTGTCGCCACGGTCTCGCCGAAGTGTTCGCGACGCTCGGAGTGGCCGATCTCGACGAGCTGGGCTCCGGCGTCCTTCGCCTGCATGACGGAGACCTCGCCCGTCCATGCTCCGTGGTCCTCCCAGTGCGCATTCTGCACACCGAGCAGCACCGGTGAACCGGCTCCCAGCTCGTCACGGGCGGCGGCGACCGCCGTGAACGACGGGATGATGAAGGGCTGCACCCCGGACAGGTCAGTGCGGCTGGTGTACTCGGACAGGCCGCGCGCGTACAGCCGGGCCTCGGTGACCCCCTTGTTCATCTTCCAGCTGGTGCCGACCCACAACGGGCCGACGCCGACTGCCGCCGGGTCAGTCACTCTCGTACGAGCTGATGGCATCAACCTTGGCTGCCGACGAGGACTGCGGGTCGAATTCCAGGCCGAGCCATTCCTTGACCAGCACCCGCGCCAGCTCCAGTCCCACCACTCGCTCACCCATGCACAGCACCTGCGCGTTGTTCGACAGCACAGAGCGTTGCACCGAGTAGAGATCGTGCGCGGTGACCGCGCGGATCCCCTTGACCTTGTTCGCGGAGATGGCGACGCCCAGGCCGGTACCGCAGACCAGCAGAGCCCGGTCCGCCTCACCGCTGGCGATCTTCTCGGCGGCCGCGACGGCGACGTTGGGGTAGGCCGTGTCGTCTTCGGAGCCCATGACACCGACGTCCTCGACGGTGGCCACCCGCTCGTCGGACTCCAGGTCCTTGCGCAGTGCCTCCTTGTAGCTGAATCCGGCGTTGTCGCCGCCGACCACAATCCTCAAAGCCATGATTCGATCCTTTTCATTGATTTGGTTCAACGGGTCAGGTGCTCGCCGAGGGCGGCCATCAACATCGAGAACGACAGCGCGCCGGGGTCCGGGGTGCCGACGCTCTTCTCGCCGAGCACCCTCGCGCGGCCCAGCCGGGCCGGGATGTCCGCTGTCTTGTCAGCCGCTTCGCGGGCCACGCCGGCCGCGGTTGTGATTGCGGAACCCGCCTCCTTGTCGATGGCCTCCGCCAGCGCATCGCGGAACGGTGCAGCGGCGTCGACCATCGTCTTGTCACCCGGCTCGGCACCACCGAGACGGATGACGGCGTCGATCCCGGCGCTGACCGCGTCGACGATGTCCTGGTCGCTGACGTCGCCGGTGTCGGAGAAGACGCCCCCGGCGCTGGTCAGTGCAGCGCCCCACAGCGCACCCGAGGTGCCCCCGGCCGAGTCCGCCCACGCCTGACCAGCCAGCAGCAGGGTGGTCCGTGCGCCGGCGCCCTGTTCGGCGGCGGTGCGGGCCGCCTGTGCCGCGCCGCGGGAGCCGAAGGCCATGCCCTGGCCGTGATCACCGTCGCCGGCGACCGCGTCGAGACGACCGAGCTCGGCCTCGTTCTCTGCACACACCTTCTGCCATGTCTCGAGTACCGCGACGATGTTCTGCGCGCGGGCTCGGGACTCCTCGCTCGCCTCCGGAATCTCCGCCTCGGCGGCGTCCCAGATGCTGGTGCGCGGGGCCCGGTCCGCAGCCGGCATCGCGCCGCGACGGAACGCCGGCGTCTCCACTGGCGCCAGCCACAGCTTTTCGAGTTCGGCGTCGAGGAACACCAACGTCAACGACAGGCCGGCCATGTCGAGGCTGGTGACGAACTCACCGACCTCCGGCCGAACCGCGGTGAGCCCCTTGTCCTTCAGGCGTTCGGCGATGCGGCCGTAGACGACGAAGAGCTCCTCGTACTTCACGGTGCCGAGCCCGTTGAGGATCACCGCCACCCGGCCGTCGTAACCGTGCTCGCCGCGTGCGGGCTCTTCGGACAGCAGTTCGTCGAGCAGTAGGTCGGCGATCTCGGTGGCGCTGCCGATCGGGGTGTCGCGGACACCTGGTTCGCCGTGGATGCCCAGGCCCACTCCCATCTGGCCGTCCTCGATGTGGAAGAGCGGCTCACCGGCGCCGGGCAGGGTGCACCCGTCGAAGGCCAACCCGAACGAGCGCGTGGCATCGTTGGCCTTCCAGGCCACACGCTCGGCCTCGTCGAGATCCGCGCCGGCTTCGATGGCCGCGCCTGCGATCTTGAAGACCGGCAGGTCGCCTGCGACGCCTCGGCGGTCGCGGTGGTTGTCCGGACCGTTGGACGCGATGTCGTCGCTGACGGTGACGATGCGCACGTCGATCCCCTCGTGTCGCAACTTCTCCGCAGCCAGGCCGAAGTGCAGGACGTCGCCGGCGTAGTTGCCGAACCCGAGGATCACGCCGCCACCGTTCTCGGCGTTGCGCACCACCGAATACACCTCCGAGGCGGACGGCGAGGAGAAGATGTTGCCGCACGGCGCACCGTGGCCCATGCCGGGCCCGACCCACCCGGCGAAGGCGGGGTAATGGCCGGAGCCGCCGCCGATGACGAGTGCGGGCTGGCCCTGCGGAGTCTGCGTCGAGCGAGCCACGCCGCCGGGGACCTCGGCGAGGAGGTCCGAGTGGCAGGCGACGAGGCCGCGAACGGCCTCGTCGGCGAAGTCGTCCGGGGAGTTGAGGAGGTACGTCATTGTTCCGTCCTTGGGATGCGCCGGCGAGACCGCGGAGACGCTGTCCCGCGGCTCGGTGTCCGAATTCTAATCGTATAGGATAATCGACGCCAGCTCAGCGAAGTGGGTTTTCGCCGTTCCCCCGGGGGACGTCTGCGTCGGTGATCCCTGCCGTGCGTGTGATGCGGGCATGTTCGGACAGCGCCCGCTCCTTCACGCTCCTGATGTGCGAGTGCATGATGCGGTAGACCTCGGGCCCGTAACCTCGCCGCAGCGCGGCCAGGATCTCGCGGTGCTCGGCGATCGCGCAGGCGGAATCCGTGACGCCCACCCCGATGAAGAGCCGGAAGCGCTGCCCGTGGCCGCCGAGTGCGTCATAGGCCCGCAACAGCGCGTTGTTGTCGGCGTGTTCGGCGATCAGCCGGTGAAACCGTTCGTCCGCGCGGCGGTACGCCCGGATCGCCGCGGCATCGGGAGTGTGCGGCGCCTGTTCCTGCTGGTCGACCGCCTCCTCCAGAGCGCCCAGAAAACCGGCGTCTACCTGGGCACAAGCCAGCTCGGCCAGCTGCGACTCAATCAGCAGCCGGGCGTCCATGATGTCGGCCATCTCCTTGGCGTCCGGCATCTCCGGCACACGGTAGCCGCGCATGGCCACCCGGACGACGTTGCCCGTGGACTCCAGGCGGGCCAACGCCTCGCGCACCGGAGTGGGCGAGACACCCAGGTACCTGGCCGTGCCGTCGATGCTTATCGGGTCTCCGGAGCGCAGCGTGCCGTCGAGGAGCAGCTCCATCAGCCGCTCGTACACCTGATCGACGAGCGTGCTGCGCACAGGCATCGCGTTGTCGTCGGCTCCCACTCCAGGCCTTTCCGCATCCCGGCGGCATCACCGCCCGACGGGGACACGTCGGGCTGGTGGTCCATCGTCGCTGCACACGGCGCACCGATCCAGCGAGGCGAGCTTACCCGGCATTGACATAGGACACCGATAGCCCTATATCCTATTTGATTTAGACGACCATTTTGTGACTCAAACCACGATGGAGCTCTGAATGTACTCAGCTCACACCTGGCCGATCTCGGCCAACATGCTCGGGTTCGGCAACCGCGGACCCGACGGTGGCCACATCAAGGACGCACCGGCAGCGGTGTGGGCGTCGCAGCTGCGCCAGGTCCGCGAGCTGGGGTTCGACTACATCGACCCCACCGACGCCTGGGTCCCGCTGGCTGCTCTGACCGACGGTCGTGTCGAGGAGTTCCGCACCGTGCTGCGCGACGAGGGGCTGGCGATCTCGTCGATCTCCATGACACGCAGCTCGGTGGTCGACGCCGCGAACGGACCGCAGAACCTCGCCGATGCACACCGGCTGATCGACCTGGCTCCGTCCTTCGGCGCCACCATCGTGAACACCGGCTTCATGCAAGCGGTGACCGCCGAACAGAGCGAGCAGGTCTGGTTCTGGCTGGTG
The DNA here is from genome assembly GCF_010723735.1 of Mycolicibacterium hippocampi. Classification (GTDB taxonomy): domain Bacteria; phylum Actinomycetota; class Actinomycetes; order Mycobacteriales; family Mycobacteriaceae; genus Mycobacterium; species Mycobacterium hippocampi. The sequence goes on from NZ_BLLB01000002.1 coordinate 412,208, forward strand.
GAGGGACACGTCGACGACCCGGCGCTGCGTGACCTGGCGGTGGAACGCATCCGCGAGCTCGGCGACCACGCCCGGACCAACGGGATCCAACTCAGCCTCGAGATGTACGAGGACACCTACATCGGGACACCGGACGAGGCCGTCGGCTTCATCCGCGATGTGGACCACGACGCGGTGGGTCTCAACCCGGATCTGGGCAACCTGATCAGACTGCACCGGCCGATGCCGCATTTCAGCGAGATGTTCGCCAAAGTCCTTCCGTACGCGAACTTCTGGCACATCAAGAACTACTCGCGCGACTACGACCCGGCAACCGGCGCATACAGCTCGGCACCGCTGCCGCTGAAGTACGGATACATCAACTACCGCCAGATGATCCGCCTCGCACTCGAACTCGGCTACTCCGGGCCGTTCTGCTGCGAGCACTACGGCTCCGATTCCCTGGGCGTGTGCGCCGAGAACCGGGAGTACATCCAGCAGGTTCTCTCCTCCGCACTCGCCTGACCTCCAACCCGAAGGGCACATCGTCATGCGCAAGATCAACACCGTCACAGTCGTCGGCGCCGGTTACATGGGAGGCGGGATCGCTCAGGTTCTCGCCCTCAACGGCTTCGAGGTCCAGATCGCCGACGTCAGCGTCGAGGCCACCCACGAGGCCCTCACCCGCCTGGAGAAGGAAGCCAGGGAGTTCGAGGAACAGGGGCTGTTCGAATCGGGCAGCGCCAAGACCATCATGAGCAACCTCAGGGCCGGCGACAGCCTCGAGGACGCCGTCTCCGATGTCGACTTCGTGATGGAGGCCGTTTTCGAGGACCCCGACGTGAAAAAGGAAGTCCTCGCCCGGATCTGCGAGAGCGCCCGTCCCGACGCGATCATCGGCACCAACACCTCCACCATCCCGGTCAAGGTGCTGGTGGAGGCGGTCACCAACCCCGAGCGGTTCCTCACGGTGCACTTCTCCAACCCCGCACCGTTCATCCCCGGCGTCGAACTCGTCGCCGGCGAGGCCACCACCCAGGAAGTTATCGACTCGGTCAAGGATCTTCTGGTGCGCGCCGGACGCGAGGGCGCCCAGGTCGCCGACACACCCGGCATGGCACTGAACCGCCTGCAGTATGCACTGCTCAAGGAGGCGACCCTGATCGTCGAGCAGGGCGTGGCGTCGGTGGAGGACGTCGACACCATCGTCCGCACCACCTTCGGCTTCCGGCTCGGCTTCTTCGGTCCGTTCGCCATCGCCGACCAGGCCGGCCTGCCGGTGTACGCCAAGGGCTACACCACCCTGGAGAACGAGTTCGGTGAGCGGATGGCCACCCCCAAGCTGCTCACCGACGCCGTCGCTGCGGGGCGCGAAGGGACCAAGAACGGCAAGGGACTCACCGGAGACTTCGACGACGACACCAAGGCGAAGCTGATCGCCTACCGGAACAAGGCGTACTCCCGCATGGGGGATCTGCTCCGTGAACTCGGGCCCGCACCGAAGGGATCCTGACCGCCTTCCGCGCCTGCCAAACCCTTAAGGAAACCCCATGGACGAAGTAGTTCTCGCGGAGCGGCCCGCCGCCCTGCTCGTCGCCATCGCCGTCGTCGCCATCGCGGTACTGCTGTTCCTGATCATCAAGGTCAGGCTGCACGCCTTCTTCTCTCTGATCGTGGTCAGCGTGCTGACCGGCCTGGCCGCCGGCATCAGCATGGGCGACGTCGTCAGCGTGGTCATCGACGGGTTCAGTACCACCGTCGGCGCGGTGGCGTTGCTCGTCGGCTTCGGTGCCGTGCTCGGCCGCCTCGTCGAAATGACCGGTGGCGCACAGGTTCTCGCCGACAAGATGCTGCGCAGGTTCGGTGAGGACAGAGCGCCGCTCGCACTGGCCGTGGCCTCGCTGTTCTACGCCTTCCCGATCTTCCTCGACGCCGGCTTCATCGTCATGCTGCCGATCATCTACACCGTGGCCCGGCGCCTGGGCGGCTCGTTCATGCTCTACGTGCTGCCGTCCATCGGCGCCTTCCTGATGATGCATGCGCTGACACCACCGCACCCCGGCCCCACGGCCGCAGCGACGGTGATGGGTGCCGACGTCGGGATGGTGGTCGTTGTTGCCCTGCTCGTCGGCCTGCCGACCTGGTACCTCGCCGGCTACCGCCTCGCTCTGCTCATCGCCAAGCGCTACCCGAACATGCCGGTGCCGAACCTGCTCGGCGACCCGAAGGACTATCCCGAAGACGAGCTTCCCGGATTCTGGACCATCATCTTCGTGCTGCTACTGCCGCTGGGGCTGATCTTCTTCAACACGATCTTCTCGACGCTGGAGGCAGACGGCGTCGTCGCCGACGACAGCATCGGCTACCAGCTCTCCCGCTTGATCGGAACCACCTCGATGGCGCTGCTGATCACCGTCTTGCTGGCCATGGTGCTGCTGTACGTCCTGCCACGACGGCGGCGCCGCGAGCCCATCGGTGCGGTGTTGGAGAACCTCGTCGACGACGCGCTGGCACCGGTCTGCTCGATCATCCTGATCACCGGGGCCGGTGGCGCTTTCGGCGGGATCCTCACCGAGACCGGAATCGGGCAGACCCTGGCCGATGGTCTGGACGCCGTAGGCCTGCCGGTCATGCTCGCCGGCTTCCTGATCGCGATCATCTTCCGGGTCGCGCAGGGTTCGGCCACCGTCGCGGCGACCACCGCCGGCTCCATCATGGCCCCCGCCGTGGCCGAGATGAACCTCGGTGCGATCCCCCTGGCGGCTGTCGTCGTCGGCATCTGCGCCGGCTCGATCACGTTCTCGCACGTGAACGACTCCGGCTTCTGGTTGATCGGGCGATTCTGCGGTTTCGACACGGTGACCACCTTGAAGACGTGGACGGTCGTCGCCACCGCCATCGGCTTCATGGCATTCGTGCTGGCTTCCGGGGTCTACTTGGTCAGCAGCTGACGCTCCAGGCCGGGTCCCGGCCACTGCGCCCGGCGATGCGGTCGATCGCGGGTGCGTCCTGCGGCACGGCGACCGCCGGACCGAACAGCCCCTCGGTGCCCGAGGCCTGGAACTGGGTGAGATGGGTCAGGCAGGCCTCGGCGGTGGCCGCATCGACGTCGTAGGGCTGGCCGGTGGCCCTGGCCAGATCCCAGCCGTGGATGACCACCTCGGCCAGCGCCACCGAGCCCGCCACGTCACCGGGCAGGTCGACGCCGCCCGCCCGGGTCATCCCCGTCCAGGCATCGGGTTCCCGCCACGCCTGCGCCAGCTCCGCGAGGTTCGCGGGATAGGCGGAGCGCCACTCCGGGTCCAGGTCGCCACCTTCCTCCGGCGGAGTGTCGGTCAACGGGCCCAGATCTTTTCGTGCGGCGGCGGTGAACGCGACGGCCAGTCCCCCGACGTGGGCCACCAGCTCGCGCAACGACATCTCGGCACACGGGGTCGCCGCATCGAGTTGGTCATCCCGGACGTTGTTCAACACCGCGGTCGTGCGGCGGCATGCCTCGCTCAAATCGATCACGGCATTACGACCCACCGGCGAGGCAGAACTCATCGCCGGCCCATGTCGAACCAGGACTAGCCTCGGAAGGCGTGCGCTTCGCTTTCAAGACATCCCCACAGAACACCACCTGGTCCGACATGCTCGCAGTCTGGAAGGCCGCCGACGACATCGACGTCTTCGAATCCGGGTGGACGTTCGACCACTTCTACCCGATCTTCTCCGACCCGACCGGCCCGTGCCTGGAGGGTTGGGTGACGCTGACCGCGCTCGCCCAGGCCACCAGGCGGTTGCGGGTCGGCGTCCTCGTCACCGGCATTCACTACCGCCATCCCGCTGTCCTGGCCAACATGGCGTCCACCCTGGACATCGTGTCCGGTGGCCGTCTGGAACTCGGCATCGGCGCAGGCTGGAACGAGGAAGAGTCCGGGGCCTACGGCATCGAACTCGGCAGCATCACCGAGCGGTTCGACCGCTTCGAGGAAGCCTGTCAGATCCTGAAGGGACTGCTGTCGCAGGAGACGACCACCTTCGACGGAAAGTTCTATCAACTCACCGACGCCCGCAACGAACCCAAAGGCCCCCAACAGCCACACCCGCCGATCTGCATCGGCGGCAGCGGCGAGAAGCGCACCCTGCGGATCACCGCGCAGTACGCCGATCATTGGAACTTCGTCGGTGGCACACCCGAGGAGTTCGCCCGCAAGCGCGACGTGCTCGCCGCGCACTGCGCCGATGTCGGCCGGGACCCGAAAGAGATAACGCTGTCGGCGCACATCCGATTGGGCGAGGACCGCAATTTCCGCAAGGTGGTCGAGGACTCCATCGCGCTCGGGGCGGAAGGCCTGGATCTGGCCATCATCTACCTGCCGCCGCCATACGACCCCGGCGTGCTCGAGCCGCTGGCAGAGACGATCGCCGCGTCCGGCTTGCTCAGCAAAGAATAGCTTCGGTCACGAAGCGATAACGGTCAAGCAAACCTGAGGTCACATCCGTGCAGATGCGACGTCCCGCCGGACTCGTTGTTCGCTAGATGCCGTAACGAACGAGCTCGTCGGCGGTGATCAACCGTTCGGCCTTTTCGGGGAACCCGCGGCTCTTGACCGGGTGACGGAACAATGACCAGGCAATTCGCCCCACTCGGTACCGGGAAATCGGGTTGATGTACACGGTGATTCTCCTGCGGTGTTCCAATAGCTGGACCGGGGAGCCACCTTACCGCAGCGCCCTCACCAAGTCATTAGATACCTACCCTCTGGCAAACTGCCGGAGGCACGCCGATCAAAGATCGGATGTTTTTGGAGTGACTGAAGTGACGGATGTGACTAAGTCGCGGTCGCTACACCCGCGCCGCGCACTACCGCTGCGGTGCCGCGGTGGGCTCGATCGGCATCGGCAACGCAGTCCGACCCATCAGGTACTCGTCCACCGCCGAGGCGGCGGCCCGCCCTTCGGCGATCGCCCACACGATCAGCGACTGACCGCGTCCCATGTCACCGGCGACATAGACGCCGGGCACCGACGTCGCGAAGTCGTCGTCGCGGGATACGTTGCCGCGTTCGGTCATCTCGACGCTCAGGTCGGTGAGCAGGCCCTCGCGCTCAGGGCCGGTGAAACCCATGGCCAGCAGCACCAGGTCGGCGGGCAACTCGAAGTCGGTGCCGTCGATCTTCTCGAACTTGCCGGCCTTCATCTCGACCTCGTGGCCGCGCAGCGCGGTCACGTGCCCGTTCTCGCCGAGGAACTCCTCGGTGTTGACCGAGTAGACGCGCTCACCGCCCTCCTCGTGTGCGGAGGACACCCGGAACATCAACGGGTACGTCGGCCACGGCGTCGAGTCGGCACGCGTCTCCGGCGGCCGCGGCATGATCTCGAACTGGTGCACACTGGCTGCGCCCTGCCGGTGAGCGGTGCCCAGGCAGTCCGCTCCGGTGTCGCCGCCGCCGATGATGATGACGTGCTTGCCGTGGGCTGTGATCGGCGGCTGTTCGTCCTCGTCGACGACCGGGTCACCCAGCTGGACGCGGTTGGCCCAGGGTAGGTATTCCATGGCCTGGTGGATGCCGTCGAGCTCCCGCCCGGGGATCGGCAGGTCGCGCCGCGCGGTCGCCCCGCCGGCGAGAACCACGGCATCGAAGTCCTTGCGCAGTTGCGCCGCCGTGATGTCGACACCGACGTTGACCGAGGTACGGAACTCGGTGCCCTCGGCACGCATCTGGTCGAGGCGCCGGTCGATGTGGCGCTTCTCCATCTTGAACTCCGGGATGCCGTAGCGCAGCAGCCCGCCGATGCGGTCGTCGCGCTCGAAAAGCGTCACCGTGTGGCCTGCCCGGGTCAGCTGCTGGGCTGCCGCGAGACCCGCGGGGCCGGAGCCGACGACGGCGACGGTCTTACCGGTCAGCCGGTCCGGCGGCAGCGGCACCACCCAGCCCTGTTCGAAGGCGTTGTCGATGATCTCGACCTCGACCTGCTTGATGGTCACCGGATCCTGGTTGATGCCCAGCACACACGAGCCCTCACAGGGGGCCGGGCAAAGCCGCCCGGTGAACTCCGGGAAGTTGTTGGTCGCGTGCAGCCGTTCGATGGCATCGTGCCAGCGTCCGGTGCGCACCAGGTCGTTCCACTCCGGGATGAGGTTCCCCAGTGGGCAACCCTCATGGCAGAACGGGATACCGCAGTCCATGCAGCGGCTCGCCTGTTCCTTGAGCACGTCGTGGGAGAAGTCCTGATAGACCTCTTTCCAGTCGCGCAGGCGCAGGTCGACCGGCCGCCGGGGCGGGGTCTCGCGATGGGTGACCTTCAGGAAGCCGCGCGGATCAGGCACTGGCGGCCGCCATGATCGCCTCGTCTACGTCCTGGCCGGTGCGCTCGGCCTCCGCGATCGCCTGCAGCACGCGCTTGAAGTCGCGCGGCATCACCTTCTTGAAGTTCACCAGTTCACCGTCCCAATCCGCCAGGATCCGTTGTCCCACTGCCGAATCGGTAGCGTCAACGTGAGCCTGGACAATGCCCTGCAGCCATTCGGTGTCTTCGGGGTTCGTCTCGTCGAGCAACTCGAGCTCCACCATTTCGGCATTGAGGTTGTCTGCCAGCACATCGTCGGGGTCGTAGACGAAGCTGATGCCGCCGGACATGCCCGCCGCGAAGTTACGCCCGGTCGGGCCGAGGATCACGACCCGGCCGCCGGTCATGTACTCGCATCCGTGGTCACCGACACCTTCGACGACGGCGTGCGCACCGGAGTTGCGCACCGCGAACCGTTCACCCACCTGGCCCCGCAGGAACATCTGACCGCTGGTGGCACCGAACAGGATCACGTTGCCGGCGATGATGTTGTCCTCGGCGACATAGTCTTCGGGCGCACCGTCTGGCGGTCGGACCACCACCCGGCCGCCGGACAGTCCCTTGCCGACATAGTCGTTGGCGTCGCCGTAGACCCGCAGCGTGATGCCCGGGGGCACAAAGGCCCCGAAGCTGTTGCCCGCCGAACCCTCGAAGGTGATGTCGATGGTGCCGTCCGGAAGGCCCTGGCCACCATAGGCTTTGGTCACCTCGTGGCCGAGCATGGTGCCGACGGTGCGGTTGACGTTGGTGATGGTCGTAGAGAACCGGACCGGGGTCTCCGAATCCAGCGCTTCCCGGCACTGGGCGATCAGCTGTTGATCGAGTGCCTTGTCCAAGCCGTGGTCCTGGCGTGAGCTGCAGTACAGGTCCTGGTTCATGAACGCCGACTCGGGCTCGTGCAGTACCGAGCTGAGGTCCAGCTTGTGCGCCTTCCAGTGGGCCGCGGCCTGCACAGTGTCGAGCGCACCGACCTGTCCGACCATCTCGTTGACGGTGCGGAAGCCCAGCTTCGCCATCAACTCCCGGACTTCCTCGGCGATGAACATGAAGAAGTTCTCCACGAACTCGGGCTTGGCGTTGAACCGCTTGCGCAGCACCGGGTTCTGCGTGGCCACACCGACAGGGCAGGTGTCGAGGTGGCAGACGCGCATCATGATGCAGCCGGCGACCACCAGCGGCGCGGTGGCGAAGCCGAACTCCTCGGCGCCCAGCAACGCGGCGACCACGACGTCGCGGCCGGTCTTGAGCTGGCCGTCGACCTGCACCACGATCCGGTCACGTAACCCGTTGAGCAGCAACGTCTGCTGCGTTTCGGCCAAGCCGAGCTCCCAGGGGGCACCTGCATGCTTCTGCGACGTGAGCGGGGTGGCCCCGGTGCCGCCGTCATGGCCGGAGATCAGCACGACGTCGGCGTGGGCCTTCGACACGCCGGCCGCCACCGTGCCGACCCCGTTCTCGCTGACGAGCTTCACATGCACCCGCGCCTGCGGGTTGGCGTTCTTCAGATCGTGGATCAGCTGGGCGAGATCCTCGATCGAGTAGATGTCATGGTGCGGTGGCGGCGAGATCAGACCGACACCGGGCGTCGAGTGGCGCACCTCGGCCACCCACGGGTACACCTTGTGGCCTGGGAGCTGGCCGCCCTCACCGGGTTTGGCGCCCTGGGCCATCTTGATCTGGATGTCGGTGCAGTTGGACAGGTAGTGGCTGGTCACGCCGAACCGGCCCGACGCCACCTGCTTGATGGCGCTGCGGCGCCAGTCGCCGTTCTCGTCGCGGTCGAACCGCGAGACGGCCTCGCCACCCTCACCCGAATTGGAGCGGCCGCCGAGGCGGTTCATCGCGATCGCGAGGGTCTCGTGGGCTTCGGCGGAGATCGAGCCGTAGCTCATCGCCCCGGTGGAGAACCTCTTGACGATCTCGCTGGCCGGCTCGACCTCTTCGATCGGCACCGCCGAGCGCTCTCCTTCGCGGAACTTGAGCAGTCCGCGCAGCGACGCCATCCGCTCGCTCTGGTCGTCGACCAGCGAGGTGTACTCCTTGAAGATCGAGTACTGCCCGGTGCGCGTCGAATGCTGCAGCTTGAACACGGTGTCCGGGTTGAACAGGTGGTATTCGCCCTCACGGCGCCACTGGTACTCGCCGCCGACCTCGAGCTCGCGGTGCGCCCTCTCGTCGGGCCGGTCCAGGTAGGCCAATGCGTGCCGGGCGGCGACGTCGTTGGCGATGTCTTCCAGCTCGATGCCGCCGACCGGGCAGGACAGACCGGTGAAGTACTCGTCGAGCACCTGCTGGCTGATGCCGACCGCCTGGAACAACTGGGCGCCGGTGTAGGACGCCAGCGTGGAGATACCCATCTTGGACATCACCTTCAGCACGCCCTTGCCCGCCGCCTTGACGTAGTTCGCCTTGGCCTGGTCGCTGGAGATCCCGGTGATCACACCGCGGTCGACCATGTCCTCGATGGACTCGAACGCCATGTACGGGTTGATCGCCGCGGCACCGAATCCGACGAGGCACGCCATGTGGTGCACCTCGCGGGCGTCGCCGGCCTCGACGAGCAGGCCGACCTGGGTGCGGGTGCGTTCCCGCACCAGGTGGTGGTGCACGGCCGACACGCTCAACAGCGAAGGGATCGGGGCGAGCTGTTCGTTGGACTCGCGGTCGGACAGCACGATCAGCCGGGCACCGTCACGGATCGCCGCAGACACCTTCGCGCGGACGTTGTCCAGCGCCTCCTTGAGGCCCTGGCCGCCGCGGTTCACCGGGTACAGGCAGCGGATGACCGCGGCACGCAGCCCGTGCTTGTGACCCCGGATCTCGTGGTCCGGGTCGACGCAGATCAGCTTCGACAGTTCGGCATTGCGCAGGATCGGCTGCGGCAACACGATCTGCCTGCACGAATCGGCGCCCGGATTGAGCAGGTCTCCCTCGGGACCGACAGCGCCCGACAGGCTGGTGACCACTTCTTCGCGGATCGCGTCCAGCGGCGGGTTGGTGACCTGGGCGAACATCTGCTGGAAGTAGTCGTAGAACATCCGCGGGCGCGCCGACAGCACCGCGATCGGGGTGTCGGTGCCCATCGAACCCAGCGCTTCGGCGCCGGTCCGCGCCATCGGCGCGACCAGCAGGTTCAGTTCTTCGTAGGTGTAGCCGAACGCCTGCTGGCGCAGCACCACCCGGTGATGCGGCATCCGCACGTAATCACCTGCGGGCAGCTCGTCGACGTGGAACAGCCCGGCATCGAGCCACTCGCGGTACGGCTGCTCGGCTGCCAGCTCGGCCTTGATCTCCTCGTCGGCGACGATGCGGCCCTGCGCGGTGTCGACGAGGAACATCCGGCCCGGCTGCAGACGCATCTTCTTGACGACGGTCGCGGGGTCGAGGTCGAGGACACCGGCCTCCGATGCCATCACCACCAGCCCGTCGCTGGTCACCCAGATCCGCGACGGTCGCAGACCGTTACGGTCGAGCACCGCGCCGATGACAGTGCCGTCGGTGAAGCAGACCGAGGCCGGTCCGTCCCAGGGCTCCATCAGCGAGGCGTGGTACTGGTAGAACGCCCGGCGGGCCGGGTCCATCGATTCGTGGCGCTCCCAGGCCTCCGGGATCATCATCAGCACGGCGTGGGGCAGGCTGCGGCCACCGAGGTGCAGCAACTCGAGCACCTCGTCGAAGCGGGCGGTGTCCGACGCGCCCGGCGTGCAGACCGGGACGATCTGCTCGAGGTTCTGGCCTTCGCCGAAGACATCGGTCCTGATCAGGGCTTCCCGGGCCCGCATCCAGTTCTCGTTGCCGGTGACGGTGTTGATCTCACCGTTGTGGGCGACCCGGCGGAACGGGTGCGCCAACGGCCAGGACGGGAACGTGTTGGTGGAGAACCGCGAGTGCACGATCCCCAGCGCGCTGGTGAGCCGTTCGTCCTGCAGGTCGAGGTAGAACGCCCGCAGCTGCGGCGTCGTCAGCATCCCCTTGTAGACGAACGTCTGACCGGAAAGACTTGGGAAGTAGACCGTTTCGCGGCCAGGCCCGTCCTGACCGGGCCCCTTGGTGCCGAGTTCGTGTTCGGCGCGTTTGCGCACCACATAGGCGCGGCGTTCGAGCTCCATCCCCTCCGCACCGCCGATGAACAGCTGGCGGAAGGTCGGCATGGCGTCACGGGCGAGCGCGCCGAGCGACGAATCGTCGGTGGGCACATCGCGCCACCCCAGCACCTGCAGCCCCTCTGCCTCGGCGATCTTGCCGACCGACTCGCACGCGATCGCGGCGTCCTTGGAGGACTGAGGCAGGAACGCGATGCCGGTGGCGTAACTGCCAGGCTCAGGCAGCTCGAAGCCCTCGTTCTTGCAAACGGCCCGAAAATACTCGTCGGGCACCTGCAACAGGATGCCCGCCCCGTCGCCGGTGTTCGGCTCAGCACCCTGGGCACCGCGATGTTCGAGGTTCAACAGGGCCGTGATGGCCTTGTCGACGATGTCGCGGCTGCGGCGACCGTGCATGTCGGCCACCATCGCCACACCGCACGCGTCGTGCTCGAACGCGGGGTTGTAGAGCCCTTGCGGATGTGAGGAGCCAGTCCCACCCCTGCTATTGGGCGCCATTCCCACCTACCTTTTTCCTTGCACACGCCGCCGCGGAGCTGAACGGAACGGCAACCGTCGACGAGAGCGTTAGCCGGCCTGGCGGTGGAGGTGCCTTCGTGCAGCACTGAACGACGGCCCTTTTCCCACTCGCCACAAGTGTTGAAAACGATATGACAAAGGGCACCTGACATGCCAACTTAGTCCAGCCTAACCAGATTCGCCGGGCACCGGGGACACGTATGCCGCCCCAGCGCTGATCGCTACCGAATACTGTTGCTACGGTTGCCGTTTCACGGTCCTCACGATCCGGCAGCCCTGGTGAGGGATAGATCACACCCTGTGGAGCGGTTCAAATTCTGTTTGCTGCCGAAGAATTTTTCAATCCTGTAGTGCGGCGACAATCCGCCAACGTATTTGCACAAAAGCTTAGTCGGATTCTTAGAATAGATATGGATCGGACCTCTGCGCCCCGGGGAGCCGGAAGGTCGCGCCACCACACCGGCGACCACGTGTAATCCACTGGCCGACAGCGGGTTTGCCGGGTATTGCAGAAGGCGGTCGGGCCCGGCGATGCGCTCGCCGGAGGGGCCGGCCGGCCGCAGGGTCTGTAGGTACCCACCAGGGGTATACCTCGCCGGGCGGCTGAGTCAGGCTGCGGAGATGCCTTACCCGCTGAGCACGCCGCTGGGCCGCTTCGGCATCGAATCACTGGAGGAGAGCCCGCAGCGCTGCGCCGCGTCCATTCCGGCCGGTGGGATGCTCAACCCTCTCACCGGCGCACCGACGGTCGCCCCGCTGGCGATGCTGGTGGACCACGTCGGAGGAGTGATCAACCACCACCGCCGGGGTGACCGAGAGTGGACGGTGTCCAGTGAGCTGTCCCTGGAGCTGTCACCGGACGCCGCCGAGGTGCTCGCGGCGCGCCCCGGCGTCCCGGTGGTGGGCGTGTCGCGGCCGCTCGGCCGCAAGGACAACGCGGCCCTGGGGCTGTGCGAGCTGAGCGTCGATGCAGACGTGGTCGCCACCGCGACGGTGCGCTCGTTCTACATCACCGCTCCCGACGGCCTCGCCGCGTGGCCGGACGAACCCTCAGGGTCGCTTCCCGGCTCCACGCTGGCCGAGTTGATGGCGGTGCATGTCGGCGAAACCGGTGGTGCGGCAACGGTCTTGATGCAGCGTGCGGACCCGGTGCTGAACAACAGCGTCGGCGTCGTGCACGGCGGGGTGGCCTCGATGGGACTGGAACTGGTCGGTTCGGCCGCCATCGACGACGGCAGCGCCGCCGGCTTCCGCACCGCCTCGCTGCGGGTGAACTTCCTGCGGCCGTTTCACGGCGGCAGCGAGGCGCACTACGTCGCCAAGCCGCTGCACGTCGGTCGCAGTAGCGGCGTCGCGGAGACACAGGCAGTCGGGCGGGACGGCAGGATCGCCATCCTCGCCCGACTGACCGCTTACCGCTGAACGGCGGCCGTCGCCGCCGGTGTCTACTTCTTGGCCTTGCTGGCCGCCGACTTCTCGGTGGTGGCACCCTCGGTCACGAGCTGACCGCCCGAGTTCTCCAGATGGGCGCGGACGAACCACTGGAACTTCTCCAGCTCGCCGGCGTGGCCGATCAGCATGTCCTCGGACACCGGGTCGAGGTCGCCGAGCCGTTCGATGCTCTTACGGGTGTCCTCGACCACGCCGTTGTACACCAGGTTCACCGCCGCGAGATGCGCCTGCACGGTGTCGCGATTGACCGAGTAGTCGTCCCAGGTGCGGTCGTTGATGATGGCGCCAGGCGTACCCAACGGCGAATTGCCGAGGGCAGCGATGCGCTCGGCGACCTCGTCGGCGTATCCGCGGACCAGCTCGACCTGCGGGTCGATCATCTCGTGCACGCCGATGAAGTTCGGGCCCACGACGTTCCAGTGCACATGCTTGAGCGTCAGGTGCAGGTCGTTGTAGCGGCTGAGCGCCTTCTGCAGCAGCTCGGCGACTTCGGCGCCGTCTTTATCGGACATTCCTGGCACGGTGAATGACGTCATTGATAGCTCCTTCGCTTGTCTCCGCCCAGGTGTACCCGGGCGCGCGGCGCGATAACCACTTCAAGATCACGTCACATTTCGGCAAGATTCGGGATCGGCGCCCGCGGTCCGAACCGCGGGTTCACCGCGAGCCCGCTGGCTTCGAGCAGCCGCACCGCCCGGTGCCGGTGCGGACGCACCGGTTCGAGCAGCTCGACCATCGCCGGGTCGTCGATCGGGTGTCCCAGCAGGCTCCAGCCCACCATCTTCGCCAGATGGTAGTCCCCGACCGACAGCGCGTCGGCGTCGCCGAACGCCCGCTGCGCCGTCTCGGCAGCCGTCCACTCCCCGACGCCCGGCAGCGACATCATCGCGGCACGCGCGCTGTCGGGCGGGCGGTTGACCAGCCGCTCGAGCGCGTCGGCGCGTTGGGCGCAGCCCACCATGGTGCGGGCCCGCGCTGGATCGACGTTGGCGAGGTGGAACTCCCACGACGGGATGCGCCGCCAGGCGTCCGCCGACGGCGGCACCCGCAGATGCTCGGGCGCCGGACCGGGAGCCGGTGCGCCGTACCGGTTCACCAGCCTGCGCCAGGCCCGCCGGGCATCGGTGCCGTAGACCCGTTGTTCGAGCACCGCAGGCATCAGCGCCTCGAGGACCCGGCCGGTGCGGCCGAGCCGCAGGTGCGGTACGCGGCGCCACGCCGCGGCGAGCGTCGGCTCGGCCGGCTGGAACCCGGTCGTATCGTCGTCGGCGCCAAGCAGCGCGGGCAGCATCTCGATGAACTCGCCGGCGCCCGGACCCCAGGCCTCGCAGTCGACCGTGTCCGGCGCTCCCCGGCAGATGCGCGCGGTGACGGGCCCGGTCCGCATCAGGCTGGTCCGCCAGATGGCGCCGTCGGGGGCGTCGTGGTGGCACGGATCTCCCCTGCCCCGGCGCAGTGGGGCCAGCGTCAGGCCCGGACTTGCGGGACCGGCAAAAACCACGCTGGCCGAGCAGCTGGGCACCTCGCCAGCCTAGGCGCCGACGGTGACGTCCGCCTTGTCCGGGTAGAACGCGACGTGGCCTGCGATCGGCGCCACCGCGGCGAAGGGTTCCCGGTAGGTCCAGAGCGCGTCCTCGACCGTCTGGCCGCCTTCGGTGCGCAGGTGGTAGTAGCCGGCGTCGCCCTTGAACGGGCAGTACGTTGTGGTGTCGCTGGGGAGCAGTTCGGCGACCACATCCTCGAGCGGGATGTAGTACACGGGTGGATAGCTTCCCTCCTGCAGTGTCAGGGCGGCGCCGGTGACCGCGACGAGGTCTGTGTCGACGCGCACCGTGACGCGGTCGCGGGTCGGTTCGATCGTGATGGGGTGGGTCTTCGACGGCTGCAGTACTGGTCGGTCGGTCATGTTCTGATTCAACGCCGGACTCGGGCCGATACCATCCCCCGCTATGACAACCCCGACGCCCGACGCCCACGGATCGGTCGCGATCGCCGCCGATCCCGCAGCGGTGTACGCGCTACTCACCGACCTGCCCACGTTGGCTTCGCTGGCGGAGGAGGCCGAATCGATGCGGTGGCGTAAGGGAACCGGCGCCGCCCCCGGCGCGGTGTTCTCGGGTGAGAACCGCAACGGTTCCCGCACCTGGACCACGAAGTGCACGGTGACAGCCGCCGATCCGGGCAGGGCCTTCGCCTTCGATGTCCACAGTGCCGGGATCGTGCCGATCGCGCACTGGCGCTACGACATCGAGCCGACAGCGGAAGGCTGCACGGTCACCGAATCGACGTGGGACCGCCGCCCCCGCTGGATTCTCAAGCCGGCCGCGATGACCACCGGGATCAGCGACCGCACCGCTGCGAACTTCGAGCACATCCGGCTCACGCTGCAACGTCTCAAGCAACGCGCCGAAACCGGCTAGACGACACCGGTCAGTGCGGGCGACCCGCGATCTTGTCCGCCACCACCGCGATCGGGGACGTGCGTGGCCCGCCCCGCGCCTCGTGCCAGTCAGCGGCCTTGTAGGCCAGATACATGCCGCGCACGCCCAACCACCGCAACGGCTCGGGTTCCCACCCGCGCGAGCGGTGGCCAACCCACGGCAGTGCGGTCAACGGCGTCGCACGGTCGAGCACCAGGTCGGTGAGCGTGCGTGCGGCGAGATTGGTGGCGGTGACGCCGTGGCCGACGTATCCGCCCGCCCAGCCCAGCCCGGTCGTCCGGTCGAAGTCGACGGTCGCCTCCCAGTCGCGCGGCACAGCGAGCACGCCGCACCAGCCGTGGGCGATCGGCACGTCGGCAACCTGCGGCAGCAGGGCGTGCAGGGTGGCCCGCAGGTGCGTGACGGTGCGTTCGGGCACTCGCCCGTCGCGGTCGATCCTGGATCCGAACCGGTAGGGAACACTGCGCCCGCCGATCGCGATCCGGTCGTCGACGGTGCGTTGGGCGTAGAAGAAGCCGTGCGCGGTGTCGCCCAGGGTCTGCCTGCCCTCCCAGCCGATCGTCTCCCAGAGCCGCGCGGGGATCGGATCCGTGGCGATCATCGAGCTGTTCATCGGCAACCAGCGCCGTTTCAGACCGGGCAGGGACGCCGTGAAGCCCTCGGTGGCGCGCAACACCACCGGGGCGGTGACGACGCCGCGGCCGGTGGTGGCGCGGCCGGTGGCGATCTCGGTGACTGGGCTGCGCTCGTAGATGTCCACGCCGAGTCGTTCGACGGTCTCGGCCAGACCGCGGACCAGCCGGGCGGGCTGGATGCGCGCGCAGTGCGGGTTGAGATAAGCCGCGACGACACGGTCGATCCGGATGCGGCTGCGCGCCTCCTCTGCGGTCAGCGGCTCGATTCCGTCGACCTGCCAACGTCGTTCGGCGTCGATGGCGGCGGCCAGGCGCGACGCCTGGGCCGGATTGCGGGCGACCTCGAGGGTGCCGCCCTTGACGATGCCCGCGTCGATGTTCTCGCGCGCGGCCACGTCGATGACCTCGTCGACGGTGTCGTTGAGCGCCCGTTGCCACGCCACCACGCGATCGTGTCCGTACTGCCGGGCCATCCGCTCGCGGTCGCCGGGGACCAGACCGGACAGCCAGCCCCCGTTGCGACCGGACGCGCCGAATCCGGCGAAGCGGGCTTCGAGCACCACGATGCGCAGCGAGGGGTCGGCGCGTTTGAGGTAATAGGCGGTCCACAGGCCGGTGTACCCGGCGCCGACTATGCAGACATCGGCGTCCCGGCTGCCGGGCAGTGGCGCGCGGGTCCGCGGCGGACCGTCGAACCAGTGCGACACGTGGCCGTTGACCGGGGCATGGGTGGACACCGACAGATTCTGACACCTGACCGTCAGGGTGCGGACCTGCCGGCGCGTTTGGCCTCGCGCAGACCGACCCAGAACTTCGCGGCCTCTCTGATAGATTCCTCCACAGGCCTTGGCTGCCAACCCAATTCGCGTTTGGCCTTGCCGCAGTCCACCGGCGCCTCGGCACGCATCAAGCGCAGCGAGCCCAGTGACAGCCGTTCGTCGGTACCCGTCAACCGGGCTTTGGCGCTGCCAACGGCCGCCATCGCGTAGGACAGCACCAGCGGCATCTTCCTCGTCGGCGCGGCGACGCCGGCAGCGTCGGCGGCGATCCGCACCACCTCGGCATTGGAGATCATCTTCTCCGAGATCAGATAGCGTTCGCCGACGCGTCCCTTCACCGCGGCGAGCAGCATCGCGTGCGCGGCGTCGTCCACACCGACGGCCTCCAGTTCGATTCCGCTCATCACGAACGGCAACTTCCCGAAAGCGGCGCCGGCGATGATCGCGCCGTGCGGGGTGCGGCCCCAGTCCGCGCCGCCGTAGGTCGTGGACACACACATCGCCACGGCGGGCAGGCCGCGGTGGTGCGCGTAGTCCAGCACCAGGTTCTCGGCCTGCACCCGCGATCGCACGTAGGGCGTCAGGCCGCGGTCGACGATGACGGAGGACTCCGTGGCGACCCGCCCCCGCTCGCGGCCCACAGTGACGTAGCTGCTGGTGAACACGAACTTGCGGAGACCTTCGGCGACGCCGGGTTCCACGGCGATGTCGAGAACGTTGCGAGTGCCCTCGACGTTGGTGTGGAACAGCGGTGCAGGATCCCGCAACCAGCCGCGGGTGTCGACGACGCAGTAGTAGACGACGTCGCAGCCGGTCATCGCCTCGCGCAGCACGTCGTCGTTCCAGATGTCCCCGACGAAACGCGTGACCTCGAGGTCGTCGATGCCGATCGTATTGGCGCCGTCGCGCACCATCACCCGGACGTCCTCGCCTGCGGCGACGAGCTGGCGGGTGACGTGGCTGCCGAGATACCCGTTGGCGCCGATGACGAGTGACGTCACGAGCCGCTCCGGCCGTACTGGGCCATCCACTCGGCCGCGACGTCGGGCAGGGTGCCGAGTTCCTCGGCCTTCCTGCACCACTTCACCGTCGCTTTGACGAACCGCAACGGGTTGTAGATGTCCTCCTGGCGACACCATTTGCCGTCGCCGGCGTAGGTGACGATGGAGATGTTGGTGGCGCTGACGATGGTGCCGTCGCCGGGGTCACGCATCGGGTTGTCGAGTTCGCAGATGACGCGCCCGGTCGTCTCGTCGTAGACCTTCCACCGCGACGGGAACGACGTCATGTAGCTGCCCGGGAAGGTCTCCATGGTGTTCCAGATCCAGGGCCGCACCTCGTCTCGGCCGTGCATGGTGCCAGCTGCGTGTTCGATGTAGAGAACGTCGTCGGTGTACTGGTCAACCCATGGATCCCAGTCCCGGGTGCGCGCCGCTCGGTCGACCGTCTGCTCGAAACCCGCGAACGCTTCGGTGAGCTCTTCTCGGGTGAAAGTGTTGCCCGTCACATCAGAAATAGAACACGTTCTACTGTCGGTTGTCGAGGCGGGGTCAGGTCGCGCTCAGCACCCGACGGTCACCGAGTGGCTGCTGCAGCGGCACATCCAGACCGCCGGACACCGCGATCGCGATGCAGGCCCGGCCGGCCGCCTGCGGCATCGTCCCGGTGCGCAGGTCGACCACCACGTCGTCGTCCGTCTCACGGACGTCCGCGGTCACCCCGTAGCACTCCGGGATGCCGCTGGTGAAGTGCAGCCTGACGGCGTGCTCGTCGGCGGTACGGCTCCATGCCTGCGGTGACATCGGGCGCACGTCGAGGATCGCCGGCTCGTCGACGAACATCAGGGCGGGGGTATCCGGCGAGGTCTCGGGCACCGGTACCGGCGGCGGACCGGGGGGCGGCTGCGCGGCCGCCGGGGGCGCGAAGCCGCCGACCGTGCCTGCCAGCACGGCGCACGCCACCACGACCGCTGCCAGCATGCGCATGCCCCCAGCCTACCGACGTCCGGGGCTGCCGCGGATTAAAACCGCAGCACAGCGGGTTATATGAGCACTATGCCGCAGCAATACAACAAGAACCCCGCCGCCGTCGAGGCGCTGTCACCCGAGCAGTACCGCGTCACTCAGCGCAACGGCACCGAGCGGCCCTTCACCGGCGAGTACTGGGACAACCACGAGCCGGGAATTTATGTCGACGTCGTGTCGGGTGAACCGCTGTTCGCGTCGACGGACAAGTTCGAGAGTGGGTCGGGGTGGCCGAGCTTCACCCGGCCGATCCAGCGCGCCAACGTCGTGGAGAAGCGTGACTTCAAGCTCCTGATGCCCCGCACCGAGGTGCGCTCGGCGCACGGCGACAGCCACCTGGGACACGTCTTCAAAGACGGTCCGCCCGCCGAGGGCGGTCTGCGCTACTGCATCAACTCGGCGGCCCTGCGCTTCATCCACCTCGACGACCTCGACGCACAGGGGTATGCAGAGTACAAGGGACTTTTTTCGAAGGAGGATGCTCGATGAGCGATCACAAGCGGGCCGTACTGGCCGGTGGCTGTTTCTGGGGAATGCAGGACCTGATCCGCAAGCAGCCCGGTGTGGTGTCGACCCGGGTGGGTTACACGGGCGGCAAGAACGACAACCCGACCTACCGCAATCACCCCGGTCATGCCGAGGCCATCGAGATCGTCTACGACCCGGAGCAGACGGACTACCGGGCGCTGCTGGAGTTCTTCTTCCAGATCCACGATCCGACCACCAGGGATCGCCAGGGCAACGACGTCGGAACCAGCTACCGCTCCGAGATCTTCTATGTCGATGACGAACAGCGGCAGGTTGCGCAGGACACCATCGCCGATGTGGACGCCTCGGGCCTGTGGCCCGGCAAGGTGGTCACAGCGGTGAGCCCGGCGCCGGAATTCTGGGAGGCCGAGCCAGAGCACCAGGACTACCTGGAGCGTTACCCCAGCGGCTACACGTGCCACTTCCCGCGCCCGGGCTGGAAGCTGCCGAAACGCGCGGAGGTCTGAAACTAGTCGCGCCGCGTGCGGCGGTGCATCACGACGCGGCCACCGTCCTTGGGGGTGTAGGCCACTCCACGCGAGTGCGGCTTCTCTCCCGGGGCGGTGGTGGTCTCGATAGTGAAGTGCCGCAACACTGTTCGTAGCACGACGTCCATCTCCACGGTGGCGAACGCCGCGCCCACGCAGCGGCGGGTGCCCCCTCCGAACGGAATGTGGGAGAACGTGTTCGGCCGCTGGCCGACGAAGCGCTGCGGGTCGAACCGCTCGGGGTCGGTGAACTCCTGCGTGCGATGGTGCACCCGGTCGATCGCGACGACGATCGAATACCCCTGCGGGATCACCCATTCCCCGAGCTGGAAGGTAGGGGCGTAGACGTGTCTGCCGGCGAAGTCGATGACGGTGCGCGACCGCTGGATCTCCAGGATGGTGGCCTGCCGGTACTCGTTGCCGTCGGTGTCGGCCTCGGCAGCCAGCCGGGCCAGCACGGCCGGGTGCCGGCTGATCCGTTCGAACGCCCAACCCAGTGTGGCAGCGGTGGTTTCGTGGCCGGCGGCCAGCAGCGTCAGCAGTTCGTCCCCGATGTCCTGACGCGACATCGTTGAGCCGTCCTCGTAGGTACTGCGAAGAAGTAGGGAAAGGACGTCGTCGCGGTCTTCGAGGTTCGGGTCGGCCTGAACCGCGTCGATGAGCCGGCCGATCACCTCGTCGTAGCGCCGCCGGTAAGCAGCCAGGCGGCCCCACGGACTGAACCGTCCGTAGGTGCGCCTCGGGGTCGGCAGCACGGCCAGGCGGGAACCGAGGGTGACCCACGGCGGGATGATGCGCCGCAGTTCGTCCAGGTGTGCGCCGTCGGCGCCGAAAACCGCACGCAGGATGACGTTCAGCGTGATGCGCATCATCGGCTCGAGGGTCTCGAACGCCTGCCCCTCGGGCCAGGCGGCGGCTTCGCGCAGCGTCTCCTCTTCGAAGATCGTCTCGTAGTTCTTGATGCTCTTGCCGTGGAACGGCGGTGTGAGCAGCTTGCGCCGGCGGCGATGATCCGTCCCATCGAGGGCGAACACCGAACCCGACCCCAGCACCCGGGAGAGGTTGGGCTGGATGTTGCCGACGTCGTCGGTGTTGGCCATGAACAACTGTTTGGCCAGCGCAGGATCGGTGACGATCACGGTCCGCCCGAAGACGGGCAGCGTGAGGGTGAAGACGTCGCCGCACCGGCGGACGATCTGGGCGACCGTCCATTTGCGGGAGGCCGAGAAGCCGGCTCCCTGAAGGAACTTGGGGATCGGCGGCGTGGGCGGCAGGCGCACGGGCAGCGGTGAAGCAGCCTCCGAAGCAGGCGGGCGGGGCGTGGTGATGGTCGCTTCGCTCATCGGGTTCTCCCGCTCGATCGGTTTGGTACTGCGGTGTACCGCGGTCATGTCCGGTACGGTACCGCTTGGTACCAAGGTGGCGCAAGGGTGACGGGAGGGCGGATGCGATGACTTCTCCCGTGCTCGCCTCCACCGCCGAACGGCTGCTCGACGGGCTGGCCGCCTCGATCGGGGAGCGCGGCTACCGCGACACCACGGTCGCCGACATCGTGCGCCACGCCCGAACCTCGAAGCGCACGTTCTACGAGCAGTTCGCCGGCAAGGAAGAGTGCCTGATCGAGTTGCTCCGCAGGAACAACGCGGACCTGATCGCCACCATCGAGGCCGCGGTGGACCCCGAGGAGCACTGGCGGGTGCAGATCCGACAGGCGGTGAGCGCCTACGTCTCACACATCGAAGCCCGGCCCGCGGTCACGTTGAGCTGGATCCGGGAAGCCCCGGCGCTGGGCGCCGCGGCGCGCCCGCTGCACCGGCAGGCGATGGACAACCTCACCGACATGCTGGTCACCCTCACCGGCAGCCCGGGGTTCCGCCGGGCCGGGCTGTCCCCGGTCTCCGGACCGATGGCCCTGATCCTGCTCGGCGGACTACGGGAGCTCACCGCGCTTCACGTCGAGGACGGCGGCGATGTGCGCAGCATCGCCGAACCCGCCGTTGCCGCCGCATCGGCGATGCTCGGAACACACTGAGCCGGACGTCAGCCCAGCATCAGGCGCGCCGACTTCTCCAACCTGCGGGCGATCTCCTGATAGGACGCGTAACCCATGCCCGCCCGCACCAGGGCGCCGGAGTAGAGCATCTCCAGGGAGTCGATGACGTCGGGATCGGTGTCGGGACCCAGCGCCGCGGTCAGCCGGTCGCGGATGTCACGCCCGATGCGCAGCCGCAGGACCTCGACGTCGGGGTCCTTGCCGAGCAGTGCAGTCGTCACCGCACCGGCGAACTCCGGCTCGTCGGCCACCAGCATCGAGATGTGGCCGAGGACGTCGATCACCTTGGCGGCGCGATCACCGCCCTGGCGTTCGGTGCACGGTGAACTCGCCAGCCGACGCCAGAAGACCTCGGCCACCAGATGCTCTTTGGATGAGAAGTAGGTGTACGCGGTGGCGGCCCCCACACCGGCCTCGGCGGCCACCCGCCGCACGGTCAACCCGGCGAACCCCTCGCGACTGAGTAGTTCGACTGCGGCGCGGCCCAACCGGTCCACGGTGTCGGCCTGCCTGGCCGTCAGTCGGCGCCGAGTCGACTCCAGAGCCGGATCGGACACATGTCCGGACGCTACTACAACTACCTTGGCCTTGCCAGGCGCCGGATCCGCTCCCGATGCCGGCAGCGGTAGGTTGAACACCGATGAACCACTCCGACACCGCGCTCCCAGCCGACGCCGCCGCCCTGTTCGACCTGGCCGACCGGGTCACCGGATTCATGCCCGCCGACGAGGGCCGCGCGCTCTACGACACCGCCGTGGCCTACCTCGGGGACGGCATCGGTGTCGAGATCGGTACCTACTGCGGCAGGTCGACGGTACTGCTCGGCGCTGCCGCCAAGCAGACCGGCGGGCTGGTGTACACCGTCGACCACCACCACGGCTCGGAAGAGCACCAGCCCGGTTGGGAGTACCACGACACGACGATGGTCGACCCGGTCACCGGGCTGTTCGACACGCTGCCGACACTGCGCCACACCCTCGACGCCGCCGAGCTCGACGAGCACATCGTCGCGATCGTCGGACGGTCGCCTGTGGTGGCCCGGGGCTGGCGAACTCCGTTGCGGCTGTTGTTCATCGACGGTGGCCACACCGAGGAGGCGGCGCGTCGCGACTTCGATGGCTGGGCCCACTGGGTCGACGCGGGCGGCGCGCTGGTCATCCACGACGTCTTCCCCGATCCGGCGGAAGGGGGTCAGGCGCCGTTTCACATCTACCGCCGCGCCCTGGACACCGGAGATTTCAGGGAGGTCCGGGCGATCGGTTCGATGCGGGTGCTCGAGCGGGTGTCCGGGTCGGCTGGCGCCCTCGGAGAGGGCTAGAACTCGCCGGCCTTCGGCGAGGGTTAGCGCTCGCTGGTCGCGCACTCGCAGTCGTATTCGCCCTCGAGGCCGGTCGGCAGATCCGTGCCGCGGAAGATGCCGCTGCCGGGTGTGGCCGACGACAGGGCGTCGGCGGCGAGGATGACCGCTGCGCCCGTCCAGGTGGTGCGCTCCACCGGCCAGCGCTTGCCGTCGGCATAGACCAGTCCGGTCCAGTAGGACCCGTCCCCCTCGCGCAGGTGATGCATGGCCGCGAACTGTTCGTGCGCCCGCGCGTGTTCGCCGATCGCCTCCAGAGCCAGCACCAGTTCACAGGTCTCGGCGCCGGTGACCCACGGACGGTCGTCGACACAGCGGATCCCCAGGCCCGGCACGACGAAATCGTCCCAGCGCTCGTTGATGCGGGCCAGTGCCCGCGCCCCACGCAACGCCCCGCCGAGTACCGGGTAGTACCACTCCATCGACCAGCGGTCCTTGGCGACGAACCCTCCGGGATGCTCGGCGATCGCATGACCGAGGCGGCCGACCGCGACCTCCCACTCCGGCTGCGGAGCACGCAGGTAGTCGGCGAGCGCCAACGCACACCGGATGCTGTGGTGGATGCTGGCACAACCGGTCAGCAGCGCCTCCTCGGTGGCGCCGGAAGGGCCTCGGCCCCAGGCGATCTCACCGGTGCTGAACTGAAGTTCGAGGACGAAGTCGATGGCCTTGGCCACCACCGGCCACATCGCCTCGGCGAACCGCCGATCATCGGTGACCAGCACGTGGTGCCAGACCCCGGTCGCGATGTAGGCGCAGAAGTTGCTGTCGCTGTTGGGATCCTCGACGACACCATCGCGGAGTTGGATGGGCCAGCTACCGTCGGGCCGCTGCGTCCGGCGCGACCATTCGAAGGCCGCGCGGGCGGGTTCGAGCAGACCGGCCACCGTCAGCGCCATCGCGTTCTCGATGTGGTCCCACGGGTCGGTGTGGCCGCCCACCGACCACGGGATGGCCCCGCTCGACTCCTGCGTCGCGGCTATCGACTGGGCGGTCTGCCGGCACTGGTCCGGCGTGAGAACGCCTGCTACACCCGGTATCTCAAGCATCGACTACGTCGGGTTTACGGAAATACAGCGCGACGCTCTTTCCGATCAGCGGGTTCAGCGCCGACTCGGCGGCGCGGGTCAGCCAGGGCCGGCTCATCATGTCCCACACCAGCAGCTTGTGATAGGCGCCGACGACCGGATTGCCGGTCTTCTCGGTGCCCACCAGACACTTGAGCCACCAGTACGGCGCATGCAGAGCGTGGGCGTGATGGGTGTGGGTCAGCCGCAGACCGTGCGCAAGGACCTTGTCGCGCAGTTCATCGGCCCGGTAGATGCGGATGTGCCCGCCCTCGTTGGCGTGGTAGGAATCCGACAACGCCCAGCAGATCCGTTCGGGCAGATAACGAGGCACCGTGATCGCCAAGGAGCCGCCGGGCCGAAGGACGCGCACGAGTTGCGCGATCGCCTGATCATCGTTGGGGACGTGTTCGAGTATCTCCGAGGCGATGACGCAGTCGAAAGTACCGTCGTCGTAGGGAAGCTCGAGCGCGTCACCCTTGACCGCCTCGCCCTTGGCCGAAGCCGGCGCCTCACCCTGTTCCTTCATCGCCTGCAGGATCTCGTCGACGTCGTTGAGATCGGAGGCGCTCTGGTCGAATCCGATCACATCCGCACCGCGGCGGAATGCCTCGAAGGTGTGGCGGCCCGCGCCGCAACCGACATCGATCACCTTGGTTCCGGCGCCGACCCCCAGACGGTCGAAGTTCACGGTCAGCACGTCGTCACCCTTTCGCATGCCCGCTCGTAGACCGCGACGGTCTGCGCAGCAACAGATTCCCAGCTGAAGACCTCGAGCGCGCGGCGTCGCCCGCTGTCACCGAGCCTGCGTAGCTCCAACGGCGAGTCCAGCAGCTCGCCGAGCACGTTGGTCAGTTCGTCGACGTCGGCCGGCCTGACCAGCCGGGCGCACTCGCCGTCGGAGCCGACCACCTCGGGCAGGGCGCCAGCCCGGCTGGCGACGATCGGCGTGCCGCTGGCCATCGCCTCCACCGCCGGAAGCGAAAAACCTTCGTAGAGCGAAGGGATGCAAGCGACTTCGGCGGAGGCCAACAGGCTCGCCAACTCGGAATCGCTGAGGCCGCTGGAGCTGTGCACGATGTCGGAGATGCCCAGTTCGGCGATGAGTTTCTCGGTCGGGCCGTTGGGCTCGAGCTTCGCCACGAGCTGGAGTTCGAGATCCCGCTCGATGCGCAGCCGCGCGACGGCATGCAGCAGGTGGCTGACCCCCTTGAGCGGCACATCGGCGCTGGCGATCGCGATGATGCGGTTACGGACCCGCTCCTGCGCCGGCTTGAACAACTCGGTGTCCACACCCAGCGGCACGACGTGCAGCTGGTCGGCGTCGACCGCGAAGTCCTCGGCGATGTCGGCGGCCGAGGTCGTCGACACGGTCAGCAGTTCCGGGATCTGACGGGCCACGGTCTTCTGCATCTCCGCGAAGCCGTACCACCGGCGCACCAGCGGTTTGCGCCACCATTTCGCCGCGGCGACGTCGAGCACCCGGTCCCGGGTGATGGGGTGGTGAACCGTGGCGACCACGGGAAGCCCCGATGCCGCGACCTGCAACAGACCGGTGCCCAGGCACTGGTTGTCGTGCACGACGTCGAAGTCGTCGAGACGCTCGGCCAGCAGTCTCGCGGCGCGCAGGCTGAACGTCTTGGGCTCCGGGAATCCGGCGGTCCAGGTTGTGAGCAACTCCTGCAGGTCGATCCGGGTCTTGATCTCATTGGGCATCGGCACGCGGAACGGGTCCGGCTCCCGGTAGAGGTCGAGACTGGGCACCTTGGTCAGACGCACCCGCGGATCGAGAATCTCGGGGTAGGGCTGGCCGGAGAAGACTTCGACGTCGTGGCCGAGCTCGACCAGACCGCGGCTCAGATGCCGGACGTAGACGCCCTGACCGCCACAGTGGGTCTTGCTCCGGTAAGACAGTAAGGCAATGCGCATGCTCAGCTCACATGCCCTGCACGGCGCGCACGCGCACTGATGGTCGAGGTGCTATAGCCGCGCTGAGCTGGCCGAATCGTATGCAGCAAGAAACCCCAACCCTCCTGGACATGTGTCCAGACTATAGTTTGACGTGCTAGCTGACGCAACGCGACCGCTAGCTCTGACTACCACAGACGCCGCCGGGCGTCCTGTCCCGCCTCCCCGCCGTCCCTCCGTCACCCCGGCGGGAACCCGCCCGTCGCGACCGGTCCCCATCGCTGCGGGGTGACCCTGATCAGGCACTTGTGTTGATCGATCATGGCCTGGCGATACTCCTCCCAGTCCGGGTGCTCGCCGGCCACCGAGCGGAAGTACTCCACGAGCCCTTCCACGGCCTCCGGGACATCGATCACCTCGGCGCGGCCGTCGACCTGGACGTAGGGCCCGTCGAATTCGTCGGACAGCACCACCACACTGGCCCGGGGACGGCGCCGGATGTTGGCCGCCTTCGCGCGCTGCGGATAGGACGCGACGACGATGCGCCCCTGGGCGTCCACACCACCGGTCACCGGCGAACTCTGCAACGATTCCCCGGCCCGGAACGTCGTCAGCACCATCCGGTGCCTGGGCCTGATGAACTCCAGCAGTTCAGGCAGCGTGACCTCGTCGGCGGTGGCGAACTTCCTGGCCATGGTCCCAACTGTATCGACGTGTCCCAGCCTGTCCGATCCTGTCGGAGCCCTTGGATATCGTTGCGAACATGAGTTCGAAGAACGAGATACTGACTGCCCTCGACGCCGCGGATGACGCCTGGCAGGCGCTGTCCACCGAGCCGATCACCGCCCTGCGTCCCGCCGATCAGCGCGCCGTGCTGATCCGGCTGGAGGCGATGGACAAGAAGCTGGCCGCCCTGCGGCGCAAACTGCTCGGCGCGATGGTGGTCGGCCCGGCGCCGGTCGAGTTCGCCGGAGCGCCGTGGGCCGAGGTGCTGGCCCGCCGGTTACGGATCTCCGTCGGGGAGGCGCAGCGGCGTATCGACGACGCGTCTGAACCGAAGTCGGCCTGACAACCCCGCCGAATGGTGGGGACTGTCTTTACAATCTTGCTCACCACTGTCAAGGGAGCGAGATGGCCGGGTTCGACAGCGCAGGCGTTGCCGAATGGCGGCGCTACGGCAAGGTGCCGTTCGCCGCCGGTCTGGGCTATTCGATGGGCGTCATCCACGTCTACTGCCTCGGTGTGTTCATGGAGCCGCTGCAGAACGAGTTCGGCTGGAGTCGCGCCGAGGCTTCGGTGGGACTGACGATCGTCGGCATCGCTGCCGCCGTCGCCGCCTTGCCGATCGGCCTGACCGTCGATCGGTTGGGTCCTCGGCGGGTCGGCCTGGTCGGCGTGACGCTCATGGCCGCAGCGTTCGCACTCCTGGGCAGCGCGACCGGGTCGATGACCAACTGGCTGCTGCTGTGGGGGGTCCTGGCGTTCGCCTCGTTCTGGGTGCAGACCACCGTCTGGACCTCTGCGGTAGCCAGTCGTTTCGAGACATCCCGCGGCTTGGCGCTGGCCGTGACGCTCTCCGGGGGATCGCTGGCAGCAGCGGTGTTCCCCCCGTTGGCCACCGTTTTCATCGGCGTATGGGGTTGGCGCGGAGCGTTCCTCGGCCTCGGTGCGCTGTGGGGGTTGCTGGTCGCCACCGTCGTGTGGCTGTTCTTCCGCGGCGCGCAGGATGACAAGACCCGGGCGTCCGCCCGCGGCGAGGGACCCCCCGCACCCGCGGCGGCCGACCTGCCCGGGCTGACGCTGGCCGAGGGCCTGCGCTCGGCAACGTTCTACAAGCTGCTGACAGCGGCCGGCCTGTTCGCCTTCACCACCCTGGGTGTGGTGGTGCACCTCGTCCCGATCCTGCGGGATGCGGGCGCCGACCCGCTGGGGGCCGCCGGCGCCGCCTCGCTGGTGGGCGTCTTCTCGATCGTCGGTCGGTTGGGCATCGGTGTGCTCTTGGACCGGTTCTCGGGCCGAGTCGTCGGCGCGTGCGCCTATCTGGTGCCCATCGTGGGCGCCGCCCTGCTGCTGTTCGACGGCGCCAACCCGGTGAGTCAGACCGTCGCCGCGGCGCTGTTCGGTCTCACCCTCGGTGCCGAGGTCGATGTCATCGCCTATCTCGCCTCACGGCACTTCGGGCTCAAGAACTTCGGCGGGCTCTTCGGCGGTCTGGTCGCGGCGCTGTCATTGGGCACCGCGTTCGGCCCGTTGGCGTCCGGCGCGACTTCAGATCATTTCGGCGGATATTCGAACTTCCTGATCCTCACCATGATCCTGATGGGGGTGAGCAGCCTTCTGCTGGCCAGCCTCAAGGCGCCACCCACCTGGACGGTGAACGTGTCGGCGTCGGACGGGACCGACAAATCGAGCAGCGTGGATGGCTCTACGCTCGGGTGACCATGTACATCCCGCCGAGGTTCGCGTTGTCGGAGGCGGACGCCCGTGCAGCGCTGGCCCGGGCAGGCTTCGCCCATCTGGTCACCCACACAGGCGACGGGATGCTGGTCACCCCGTTGCCGCTGCTCTACGACCGCGGCCGGCACTCGTTGATCGGACACGTCGCACGCGCCAACCCGCACTGGCAGGCAGTCGGAGCCGACTCCGTCGCCATCTTCTCGGGTCCGCAGGCCTATGTCTCGCCCAGCTTCTACGCCACCAAGCAGGAGACCGGCAAGGTGGTGCCGACGTGGAACTACGAACTCCTCACAGTCCACGGTCGGCTGGTCGCGCATGACGACCCGGCGTGGCTACGCGACCTGGTGACCCGGCTGACCGACCGCCACGAACAGGGCCGCGCCGAACCCTGGCAGGTCACCGATGCCCCTGAGACCTACTTCCGCAGTCAACTCCGGGGCATCGTCGGGGTCGAGTTGACGATCACGTCGGTGGAAGCCAAGCGCAAGATGTCGCAGAACCAACCCGAACGCAACCGCGCAGGCGTCGTCGCCGGCCTGAAGAGTTCCGCCAGTTCTGCGGATCACGAAGTGGCAGAACGAGTCTCAGATTTGGGCAGCACGAAGGCGAACGGCCTCGGATAACCCAGGCCCTCGAGGTGCGCGTGCCGCAGCGCGTCGAGGCCGATCGGGCGCATCTCACCCGAGGACGGTTCGTAGCAGCGCAACACCCCGGCGGTGGCCTCGACGACCAGCACCCAGTGCCGCGGGATCCATCGACCGATCAGCATCGGCACCGGTAAGTCGGACCGGACCGCGTCGAGGACGTCGCTTACCCCGTCGCGCCTGCCCCACCACAGCCGCCATCCGTATCGCACCCCGCGACCGCGGGAGTAGCCCGTCAGTGCCCGTGCCATCGCCATGGGGGTGGTCCCCAGCGCCCGCGGCCACACCCGGTTGACCAGGGCGTGTACCCGCAGCTGTTCCTGCGCGAACCACGCTCGGTCGGCCCCGGCGCCCGACAGCTGTGAGCGGTACGCGGGGTCCAGCAACGCCCCGGCGACGACGGCCACGGTGGGTCCACACGTCCTGCCGTCGCGCTGCCGCAACCGCAACGCGGCGATCCTCACCCGGCACCGCCGAGCAGTTCCTCTCCGCGGGACCGCAGATCGACCTTGCGCACCTTGCCCGTCACGGTCATCGGGAACTCGTCGACGACCTGTACGTAGCGCGGAATCTTCTGGTGGGCGATCTGTCCGGCGCAGAAGGCCCTCAGACTCTCGGCACTGGGCGGCTGCGCACCCTCGACCACTCGGATCCAGGCCATCAGTTCTTCGCCGTACTTCTCGTCGGGCACTCCCACGACCTGGGCGTCGACGATGTCGGGATGGGTGTAGAGGAACTCCTCGACCTCGCGGGGGTAGATGTTCTCCCCGCCCCGGATGACCATGTCCTTGATCCGGCCGGTCACGCTGAGGTAGCCGTCGTCGTCCATCACCGCGATGTCACCGGTGTGCATCCATCCGTCGGAATCGATGACCTCCGCGGTCTTGGCGGGATCGTTCCAGTACCCGGCCATCACGCTGTAGCCCCGGGTGCAGAGTTCGCCCGGGGTGCCCCGGGGCACCTGGGCGCCGGCTTCGTCGACGATCTGGATCTCCAGATGCGGGCCGACCCGGCCGACGGTGCCGACCCGGCGCTCCAGCGAGTCGGTCGGCAGCGTCTGGGTGGACACCGGCGAGGTCTCGGTCATGCCGTAGCAGATCGCGACCTCGTTCATGTGCATCCGGTTGATGACGTTGCGCATCACGTGCTCCGGACACGGCGAACCCGCCATGATCCCGGTCCGCAGGCTGGAGAGGTCGAACTGGTCGAACTCCGGCAGCGAGAGCTCGGCGATGAACATCGTCGGAACGCCGTACAGCGACGTACACCCGTGCGCGGCAACGGCTTCCAGGCTCGCCTGCGGATCGAATCCCGGGGCGGGTATCACCATAGCGGCGCCATGAGAGGTACACGCCAGGTTTCCCATCACCATGCCGAAGCAGTGGTAGAACGGCACCGGGATGGCGACCCGGTCGGCCTCGGTGTACCCGAGGCCCTCACCGACCAGGTAGCCGTTGTTGAGGATGTTCGTGTGTGTCAGCGTCGCGCCCTTGGGAAAGCCGGTGGTGCCCGAGGTGTACTGGATATTGATCGGATCCGACGACCGCAGGCCGGCCTGCACGCGATCCAGCGCGTCGCTGTCGACGTCGGTCCCGGCAATCGCGGACCACTCCGGTGATCCGACGGTGATGACGTCTTCGAGGTGCGGGCACCGACCGCGCACCGTGTCGAGCATCGCGACGTAGTCCGACGTCTTGAACGACGTTGCCGACAGCACCATCACGACCGACGACTGGTTGAGCACGTACTCCAGTTCCTCGGTCCGGTAGGCCGGATTGATGGTGACGAGAATGGCGCCGAGTTGCGCGGTGGCGTACTGGATCATCGTCCACTCCGCGGTATTGGGCGACCAGATGCCGACGCGATCACCCGGGCCGATGCCGCGCGCCAGCAACCCGGTCGCGATCCGCCGGGTGGCCTCGTGGAACTGCGAGTAGGTCCACCGGCGGCCGGTGGCGCATTCGATCAGCGCATCGCGGTCACCGAACCGCTCGGCGGTCCGGGCCAAGTTGTCGCTGATCGTGTCGTCCAACAGGGGTGGCTCGGCGACTCCGGACGAGTGCGACAACATCGGCTGCTTCCCTCCACCGTGGATTTCTCACCCGGGCTGGGTACTGGACCCAGCGTAGGCCGGATGAAAGTGGGGTTCGTCACAATGTGTTGTTCACTTCGCGGGGGTGTCCATGAGCTTTGATCTCACGCCGACGGCGGCGCAGCACGACCTGGCCCGACGGACGCACGAGTTCGCCGAGCAGGTGGTTCGTCCGGTGGCCGCCGATTACGACCAGCGCCAGGAGTTCCCCTGGCCTGTCCTGGAGGAAGCGGCGGCGCAGGGCTTCTACAGCCCGCTGTTCTACCGCGATCTGATCGGCGACCCGACCGGGCTGTCACTGCCGATGTTCATGGAGGAGTTGTTCTGGGGGTGCGCCGGCATCGGGCTGGCCGTTGTGATGCCGGCCCTGGCCCTCTCCGCCATCGGCCAGGCCGCCTCGCCCGAGCAGATGCTGCAGTGGGCACCGGAATGCTTCGGCACGCCCGGCGACCTGAAGCTGGCGGCGCTGGCGATCTCAGAACCCGAGGGGGGCAGCGACGTCCGCAACCTGCGCACGACGGCCCGCCGCGACGGTGAGGACTGGATCATCGACGGGCACAAGATGTGGATCGGCAACGGCGGCATCGCCGACGTCCACGTGGTCAACGCCGTCGTCGATCAGGAGCTGGGCCACCGCGGCCAGGCGTTGTTCATCGTCCCGGGCGGCACCCCCGGCCTGGATATGGTCCGCAAGCTGGACAAAGTGGGCTGTCGCGCCTCGCACACCGCGGAGTTGCGATTCAACAGCGTCCGGGTGCCCGGGGACCATCTGCTCGGCGGCCAGGAGAAGCTCGACCGCAAACTCGCCCGCGCCCGCGAAGCCGTCGAGGGCGCCAAACACTCCGGTTCGGCCACGATGGGAACCTTCGAGCAGACCCGGCCGATGGTCGCCGCGCAGGCTCTCGGCATCGCCCGGGCGGCGCTGGAGTACGCCACCGAGTACGCCAACCGGCGGGAGGCGTTCGGCGCACCGATCATCGACAACCAGGGGATCTCGTTCCCGCTGGCCGATCTCGCGACCACCATCGACGCGGCGCGCTTGCTGACGTGGCGGGCGTCGTGGATGGCCGCCACCGGGGTGCCGTTCGAGCGGGGTGAGGGTTCGATGGCCAAGCTCGCCGCCAGCGAGGTGGCGGTCCGCACCACCGAGCGGGCCATCCAGACCATGGGCGGCTGGGGCTACATCAAGGACCACCCGGTGGAGAAGTGGTATCGGGACGCCAAGCTCTACACGATCTTCGAGGGCACCAGCGAGATCCAGCGCATCGTGATCTCCAACGCGCTGGGGGCCGCTGATGGGAAGCCGCCGATGCACTTCGAGCTGGAGCCGACCGGCGGTCCGTTGAACAGGGCCTTCGGCAGGGGGACGCCGATGCGCACCCAGGTCGCCAACTCCGCACTGTCGATGAAGGACCGAATCCCGGCGCCCGTCATGAACGCGGCGATGAAGGTGTTGCGTCCACCGCGCAAATAGGAGATACCCGGTACCCCTGGTTTCACCCTGGCCGGTTCTGGCTACATTACTCGCGAGTCATATAGGTGTCGGAGACAGCAGGTGGGGATGACGATGGAGTTCTCTCGAGGGGCGGCAACGGTGCTGGCGCAAGGTGACGAGGGCGGCGGTACCGCGCTCAACGAGATCATCGGGTTGTCGGTGGCCGGGGCTGTGGTCACCGCCGTGCTGCTGTGGATCGGCTATCTGCACCGCAATCACAAGATCACCTGGCTGACGTCGCTGGCCGACTGGTCGGGACACCGCTTCAAGCGCCCGTCCTGGGTGGCGTTGCCGATCGCGATGTTCATCTCGTCGATCATCTGCGCGCTGTTCGGGTTCATCTGGGACGTCAGCCTGCACATCGGCAACGGCCGCGACGACGGTGCCTTGGCAAACCCGGCGCACTACTTCATCCTGATCGGCCTGTTCGGGATCTTCGTCGCGGGCTGTACCGCGATGGTGCTGCCGTACGACAAGCCCGGTCCGTCCGCGGTGCGCATCACCGACGACTGGCACGCCCCGGTCGGCGGCATCGTGATGGCCGGGTGCGGGCTGTACGCGCTGATGGGCTTCCCGCTCGACGACATCTGGCACCGCATCTTCGGCCAGGACGTCACGCTGTGGGGACCGACCCACCTGATGATGATCGGCGGGGCGGGGTTCTCGACGCTGGCCGCGCTGTACCTGGAACACGAAGGGCGGCGGGATAGGCCGGAGGACGCCCCGCGTGACGGGGTAGGGCTGAAATTCGTCCAGTACCTCGCGTTCGCCGGCGTACTGATCGGGGCGTCGGTCTACCAGATCGAGTTCGACTTCGGCGTGCCGCAGTTCCGCCAGGTCTTCCAGCCGATGCTGATCGCCGCGGCGGCGGCGTTGGCGCTGGTGGCCGCCCGGATCTTCATGGGCCGCGGTGCAGCGCTGATCGCGGCGCTGCTGGCCATCGGGCTGCGGGGGCTGGTCGCGCTGGCGGTGGCCCCGGTGCTGGACGCGCCGGTCAACTGGTTCCCGCTCTACCTCGGCGGCGCCGTCGTCGTCGAACTCCTGGCGCTGACCCCGCTTCTCAAACGTCCGGTCGTGTTCGGCCTGGTGGCCGGTCTGGGCATCGCGACGGTGGGCCTGTGGCTGGAATCGCTGTGGGTCAACGCCGTGTACCCGCTGCCGTGGCCGTCGAGCATCTGGCCGGAGGCGCTGGCGATGTCGGTGCCGGTGGCTGTCCTCGTCGGTGCCTGCGGCGCCATGGTCGGCATGGTGCTGTGCGGTCAGCGCCTGCCACGCCGGGCGGTCGGTGTGGGTCTGGTGGCCCTGACCGTCGTCGCCATCGGTGCGGCGACCGCCAACGGCCTGCGGTACGACATGCCGCAGAACGCGACCGCCCAGGTGACGCTGACCGAGGCGCCCGCCGTCGACGGTCAGCGCTACGTGACCGCCGACGTGCGGCTCACGCCCCCTGATGTCGTAGGCGAGGCCCCCAACTGGGTGACCGTGCTGGGCTGGCAGGGCGGCCTGCAGAATCAGCGCGGTCAGTTCGTCGACAACCTCGAGCAGGTCGGCCCCGGGCACTACGTCTCCACCGAGCCGATGCCGGTGTCGGGAACGTGGAAGACGCTGCTGCGGGTGCACGACGGCCGGACGCTGGCGGCGGTGCCGATCTTCCTCGCCGGCGATCCCGGGATCGGCGCCGAGGAGGTGCCCGCCGAAGCGCAGTTCACCCGGCCGTTCGTCTCGGAGATCACCATCCTGCAGCGGGAACGCAGCCCCGACATCCCCGAGTCGCTGTGGCTGATCGGATGCCTGATCGTGCTGGTCTGCACGCTGGCCATGGTCGCGGGAGTGACCTGGGGCGGCGGCCGGATCAACAACACCGAGCCCAGCGGCAGTGACGCGGAACTACAGCCCTCAGCGCAGTCATGACCGCCGGCCCCGACATCGAGATCCTGGCCGACCATCCGATCTGGATCGCGGTGCCGGCGTTCGCACCCGCGATCGTGGTCGCCGGGGTGGTCGTCTACATCGCCGTGAAGAACCGGAAGAAGGCCGTGAAGAACCAAGAGGACGAACCAAAAGGACAAGGCCGACCGTGACAGTGCGTGATCGGGCCCTGGTGGTGACGGCCGCGGCCGTGGTGGTGCTCTCGGGCTGTGGCGGCAGCGGTGAGGGCGGCACGGCGGCCCCGAGTACGACGCCGGGCAATCCGGAGGCCGCCGCCGCCGCCAGCGCGGCCGAGACCTCCCAGGAGGCCCAGCCGGCGCCGCTGGTCATCGACATCACGATCGAGGGCGGCGAGGTCACCCCCACGAACGTGGCGCGCGACGCCGGTGTGGGACAGCCGATCGAGTTGCGGGTCGACAGCGACAGCGCCGACGAATTGCACGTGCACTCGACGCCGGAGCACACCTTCGACGTCGGCGTCGGCCCCGGCCAGACGTACCGGTTCACCGTGGATATGCCCGGCCGGGTCGACGTCGAACTGCATGAGCTGCACAAGACGGTCGCGACCATCCAGGTGCGATGACCGCGGAGTCGTCAGTCGCCGTGCTCGCGCACGGCCTCGGCGGTTCCGCCGACCTGCCGATCCCGTACACCTATGCGCTCGTCGGTGCGGCCTGGGCGTTGACCTTCACGTTCGCCGTGGTTGCGGTGGCGTGGAAAAAACCGCGTTTCGACCCCGGCAAGCCGGGCAGGACACTGCCGGGCTGGGTCACCACCGCGGTGGACGCGCCGGCCACCCGCTGGGTGATCGCCGGGGTGGCGCTGGTGCTGACCGGCTGGGTGGCGATGGCGGCGTTCTTCGGCCCGGGCGGCGCCGAGAACCCGCTTCCGGGGGTGTTCTATGTGCTCCTCTGGGTGGGGCTGCCCGCGCTGTCGCTGCTGATCGGCCCGGTGTGGCGGGTGGTCTCGCCGGTGCGTGCCGTCGTCAAGCTCACCGGTGGCCGCACGCTGGGAGGCGCCTACCCGCCGGCGCTGGGGTACTGGCCCGCGGCGGTCGGTCTGTTCGCATTCGTCTGGCTCGAGCTGGCCAGCCCCGACCCCGGGTCGGTGGGCGCGATCCGCACCTGGCTGTTGATCTATCTCGGGGTGACGCTGGCCGGGACCCTGTGGTGCGGAGCCCCATGGAGCGCCCGCGCCGATCCGTTCGAGGTCTACAGCGTGGCCGCGTCGCGACTGTCGCCGCTGCGCCGCGACGGCGCGGGCCGCATCGTGGTCGGCAACCCTTTTGATCATCTGCTGACGATGCCGGTGCGGCCCGGGACCGTGGCCGTGCTGTCGATTCTGCTGGGTTCGACGGCGTTCGACAGCTTCTCGGCGATGCCCCAGTGGCGCGCGTTCGTGGACTCCGCCACCTCGTCGGCGCTGACGGCGACGCTGTTGCGCACCGGTGGCCTGCTGTTGTTCGCCGGCGTCGTCGCCGCCACGTTCTGCCTCGCGGCGCGCTGCACCGGCGGGGTGGACGCGCAGCGGCGTCGCGAGCTTCCCGGCCTGATGGCGCATTCGCTCATCCCGATCGTGCTCGGCTACGTGTTCGCCCACTACCTGACCTATCTGGTGGAACGCGGCCAGCAGACGATCATCCGCCTCGCGGACCCGCTGGACCGGGGGTGGAACGTGCTGTGGCTGGCGCAGGCCGAGGTCAGCTACGTGTTGTCGATGCATCCGGCGGTGCTGGCCACCCTCAAGGTCGGGTTCGTGGTGGCCGGCCACATCGCGGGGGTCATCGCCGCGCACGACAGGGCGTTGGCGCTGCTCCCCGAGCGCCACCGGTTGACCGGGCAGCTGGCGATGATGCTGGTGATGGTGGGATACACGTTCACCGGCCTGTATCTGTTGTTCGGCGGGTGACGCCCGGAGGCGACGGACGTAGCGTGGACGACATGGCGAAGTCACGGAAAGCGCTGATCATCGTCGACGTGCAGAACGACTTCTGCGAGGGCGGCTCCCTTGCGGTCAGCGGCGGCGCCGCGGTGGCACGCGGCATCAACGAGCTGCTGGCCGGCGACCCCGGATACGACCACGTGGTGGCCACCAAGGACTTCCACATCGACCCGGGGGACCACTTCTCCGAAACCCCGGATTTTGTCTCGTCCTGGCCACGGCACTGCGTGGTCGGGACCCCGGGGGTGGAGTTCCATCCCGACCTCGACGTCGCCCCGGTGGAGGCGGTGTTCCGGAAGGGCCGGTACTCGGCGGCCTACAGCGGTTTCGAGGGTGCCGACGAGGACGACACGGCTCTGGCCGACTGGCTGAGGCGCCGTGACGTCGACGCCGTCGACGTGGTCGGCATCGCCACCGACCACTGCGTCAAAGCCACCGCCGCCGACGCGGTCGCCGCGGGGTTCGCGACCCGGGTGCTGCTGGACCTGACCGCAGGGGTTTCGCCGGCGACCACCGCGCAGGCCGTCGATGTCCTGGACTCCGCAGGAGTCGATATCGTCGGCCGACCAGCGGGGTGACAGTGCCCACACCGCCGTCGACCCGAGTTTGCGAAGTAGGGTAAACGGGCAGTTCAGCGGGTGCAGAGAAACGCTGCACCCCCGGTGCACACGGCTCGCCCGGCGATCCCGGACGTCCGGCACACCGTATCGTCGCCTTGATCGTTCCCCCGTCAGCCAGAAGAAGAGTCTCCCTTGACCCAAGTCTCGAATCCCAACGCCGTCCCCCAGGAGATATGGCGCGGCAAGGCCTACCCGCTCGGGGCGACCTACGACGGTTCCGGCACCAACTTCGCGTTGTTCAGCGAGGTCGCCGAGCGCGTCGAGCTGTGCCTTTTCAGTGTCAATGAAGCGGGACGGCTCGAGGAGACCAGGATGACCCTGCCCGAGGTGGACGCGTTCGTCTGGCACGGTTTCCTGCCCAACATCGAACCCGGCCAGCGCTACGGGTACCGGGTGCACGGTCCGTACGATCCCGAGTCCGGCCACCGGTGCAACCCGAACAAGCTCCTGCTCGACCCGTACGCGAAGGCGATCGACGGCAACTTCGACTGGAACCAGTCGCTGTTCGGCTACAACTTCGGCGATCCCGACAGCCGCAACGACGACGACTCCGCGGCCAGCATGCCGAAGTCGGTGGTGATCAACCCGTACTTTGACTGGGGGGTGGACCGCCCGCCTAAACACGAGTACGCCGACACCGTCATCTACGAGGCCCACGTCAAGGGGCTCACCGAGACCCATCCCGACATTCCGGAGCAGATGCGCGGCACGTACGCCGCCGTCGCCCACCCGGCGATCATCGAGCACCTGCAGTCACTGGGCGTCACCGCCATCGAGCTGATGCCCGTGCACCACTTCGCCAACGACTCCACGCTGATCGACAAGGGACTGTCGAACTACTGGGGCTACAACACCATCGGGTTCTTGGCCCCGGACCCGAAGTACAGCAGCAGCGGCACCCCCGGCGGCCAGGTGCAGGAGTTCAAGGCGATGGTGCGCAGCCTGCATGAAGCGGGGATCGAGGTGATCCTCGACGTGGTCTACAACCACACCGCAGAGGGCAACCACCTGGGCCCGACGCTGTCGATGCGCGGTATCGACAACGCCGCCTACTACCGGCTGGTCGAAGACGACAACCGCTATTACATGGACTACACCGGCACCGGGAACAGCCTCAACGTCGGCCATCCGCACTCGCTGCAGCTGATCATGGACTCGCTGCGGTACTGGGTGACCGAGATGCACGTCGACGGTTTCCGCTTCGACCTGGCCTCGACGCTGGCCAGGGAGTTCTACGACGTGGACAAGCTGTCGACGTTCTTCGAACTCGTGCAGCAGGATCCGACGGTCAGCCAGGTCAAGTTGATCGCCGAGCCGTGGGACGTCGGCCCCGGCGGCTACCAGGTCGGCAACTTCCCGCCGCAGTGGACGGAGTGGAACGGCAAGTACCGCGACACCGTTCGGGACTTCTGGCGCGGTGAGCCCGCCACTCTCGACGAATTCGCGTACCGGTTGACGGGTTCGGCGGATCTCTACGAGAACACCGCGCGCCGTCCGGTGGCGTCGATCAACTTCGTCATCGCCCATGACGGGTTCACGCTGCGGGACCTGGTGTCCTACAACGAGAAACACAACGAGGCCAACGGCGAGGACAACAACGACGGCGAGAGCCACAACCGGTCGTGGAACTGCGGTGTCGAGGGCCCCACCGATGACCCCGAGATCAATGCGCTGCGGTCGCGGCAGGAACGCAACTTCCTGACCACGCTGCTGTTGTCTCAAGGCGTCCCGATGATCTGTCACGGCGACGAACTCGGCCGCACCCAGGGCGGCAACAACAACGGCTACTGCCAGGACAACGAGATCACCTGGATCGACTGGGCCAACGCGGACAGCGAGCTGCTCGAGTTCACCCGGTCGGTGTCGGCGCTGCGCGCCGCGCACCCGGTCTTCCGGCGGCGCCGTTTCTTCAGCGGCAAGCCTGTGGGCCGACGCGGGCAGGCGGGCCTGCCTGACATCGCCTGGTTCACCCCCGACGGGACGGAGATGACCGGCGAGGACTGGGGATCGGGATTCGCCAAGTCGTTGACGGTCTACCTCAACGGTCACGGCATACCCGACCCGGACGCCCGCGGACGGCGGATCATCGACGACTCGTTCGTGCTGTGTTTCAACGCGCACTACGAGCCGATCGA
This sequence comes from Mycolicibacterium hippocampi, assembly GCF_010723735.1. Classification (GTDB taxonomy): domain Bacteria; phylum Actinomycetota; class Actinomycetes; order Mycobacteriales; family Mycobacteriaceae; genus Mycobacterium; species Mycobacterium hippocampi. The sequence goes on from NZ_BLLB01000002.1 coordinate 451,190, forward strand.
GTTCAAGTTGCCACCGAAGAAGTTCGCGAAGGCGTGGGAAGTCGTCGTCGACACCGCGGCCGCTCCCGACGCCGAACCCGGACCGGTCGGCAAGACGGTGTCGGTCGAGGCCAGAGCGGTGTTGGTGCTGCGCGCCGCCCAGGACTGACCGGGCCTTCTTCGGACAGACCCGAAGACCTGTGAAACCTGTTGCGCGCCATGCCGCTTACCAGGTGAGTTCAGCGGTTTCACCGATGTGGTGTGTTAGCTTGAAGATGCTGTTGCAACCGTGGCCGCCGAGTTGGCACCGGTAGTTTCGAACGTGCCACCGGCCGGGCGGGCCGGGTGTAGGAGCCGAAGAGCGGCGGCGTCCTACCCGGCGGCCACGGTTGCCAGCTTTCACGGCCCGCCGTGGTTGCCAGCCTGCGGTGGTCGCGGTGGTTTCCGGCCTGCACGCCCCGCCGTGGTGTCCCACACTGGAGGCCATGTTCTCCGTAGCTGACAAATCAGTCGTCGTCACCGGTGGTAGCAAGGGAATCGGCCTGGGAATCGCATCGGTGTTCGCCTCGGCGGATGCGCACGTAGCCATCGCGGCGCGCTCACGCGCCGACCTCGATACCGCTGTCGCAGAACTCGACGAGCTCGGCACCGGCCGGGTGATCGGTGTCGAGACCGACGTGTCCGACCCCGGCTCCTGCACCGCGATGGCGGCGGCGGTGGTGGACGCCTTCGGCGGGATCGACGTGCTGTGCGCCAACGCCGGCATCTTCCCCGAGGCGCCGCTGAAGACGATGACCCCCGCTCAGCTGTCGGAGGTTCTCGACGTCAACGTGAAGGGCAACGTGTACAGCGTGCAGGCGTGCCTGGACGCGCTGATCGCCTCCGGTCGCGGCCGTATCGTGCTGACTTCGTCGATCACCGGTCCGATCACCGGATTCCCCGGCTGGACGCATTACGGCGCCTCCAAGGCGGCGCAACTGGGGTTCATGAGGACCGCCGCGATCGAGTTGGCGCCGCACAAGATCACAGTCAACGCCGTGCTGCCCGGCAACATCCTGACCGAGGGCCTGCAGGACATGGGCGAGGACTACCTGGCCGGGATGGCGAAGGCGATACCTGCGGGGGCACTGGGCACTCCGGCCGACATCGGTTACACGGCGGTGTTCCTGGCCAGCGATGAGGCCGGTTACCTCACCGGCCAGTCGATCGCGGTCGACGGCGGGCAGGTGCTGCCCGAGTCGCCGGACGCGGTCACGCCTTGAGAATGCGTTCGATCGACCGCATCGGGATGGGGAGCCAGGACGGCCGGAAGCGCGCCTCGTAGGCCGCCTCGTACACGGCCTTGTCCAGTTCGTAGGCGGCGAGCACCCGGCCTGAATCCCGCGGATCCGTCCCGGCCACCGCGGCGTAGCCGTCACAGAACGCGGCACTGTTGCGCGCCACCCAGTCCTGTGCCCGGTGGTGGTCGACAGCCATGTCGGCCAGATTCTGGTGGGCGGCGTACTCGAAGGACCGCAGCACCCCGGCGACGTCGCGCAACGCTGAATCCGGCCGTCGGCGTTCATCGAGCGGCTGGCCCGGTTCGCCTTCGAAGTCGATCAACAGCCACCGCTGCGGCGTGCGCAGCACCTGGCCGAGGTGCAGGTCACCGTGCACCCGCTGGACCGGGATCGTCTCGTCGGCGAGCTCGCGATAGCGCGCTTCGATCTGCGGCACATGGTCCTGCAGGGCAGGCGCCGCCAGCGCCGCGGAGCGCAGCCGCTGCAGCGACGTCTCGACGGGGAAAGGCGCCGAGGACGCACCCAGCTGCTCGGCGAGCGTCGCGTGCACCGACGCGACGGCTTCGCCGAGCGCCCGGGACTCGACAGTGAAGTCGGCCGCCTCCCCGTCTGCGTACAGGCTGCGGGTGTTGGCCGTGGCCATGTCCCAGCCCTCGGTGCTGTTCGCCGCGAACTCGGTCACCATGCCGAGGGCACACGGCTCGGATCCGGTTGCATCCCAGGATGTCTCGTATGATCCGAGCAACCGCGCGACATGCGGGTTGCCCGCCCGCGCCAGCACCCGGTTCAGCTCGATGTCGGGGTTGATCCCGGGAGTGATCCGGCGGAACAGCTTGAGCACCGCCCGGTCTCCGAAGATGACGCTGGTGTTGCTCTGCTCGGCCCCCGACACCCGCGGTGTCGCGTCCAGCGGCAGGCTGACATCAGGCTCCTTGCCGAAACGCAGATCCGCCACCGCGGCCGACGAGTCGATCAGCGCCAGCAGTCGGTGCGCGGCGTCGGGGTCGTAGAGCGCGTCGTAGCCGGTGCGGCCGCCGTCCGGACCCGAGTCCGTTCCGATGGTGGCGATCTCCCGGTACCTGTCGTCAGGGGCACTGTCCCACCGCACCAGCACCTGATAGCGCTCGGCGGAGCCGTCGGTGTAGGTGGCGTCGAGGAGCACGAGCTCGAGGTCGTCGCCCAGCGGGGCGACCGTCGCCGGACGGGCCGACGCCAGTTTCCGGCTGCGGCCCGCATACCAGCGCTGGTGCCGCATCCAATCGCCGAACGGCAGTGTCATCTCGGTGTCATCTCCGGTCCTGTCCGATCTCCTACCTGCATGTCGGCAGGGCGTACTGAGCGGGCGCGCGGGGCACTTCGATTAGTTGTCCATCAGTCCTCCAACCTACCCAGGACGGCGGGGGATGAATCACCCGAGCGCACGCGCTATCGTGCCGACGTGACCTCCGGCGGTGCGACACGCGATCATGGCGACCCGGGAGATGCGCCGACCGTGCCTCCCCCGCTGACCGATCCGGTCAACACGATCCGACCGTCGGCAGCCGAGGAGGCCCGCACCATCGCCGCCTCGACGAACACCGGCACGCTGGCGTCATTGACCGCGGACGGTGATCCGTGGGCGTCGTTCGTCACCTACGGCCTGCTCGGCGGCGCGCCGGTGCTGTGTGTGTCCAACCTCGCCGAGCACGGCCGCAACCTGGCCGGGGACCCGCGGGCCAGCATCGCCATCGTCGCTCCCGGCACCCAGTCCGACCCGCTGGCCACCGGCCGGATCACGCTGGCCGGCCATGTCACCGAGCCCGAAGGCGACGAACGGGCCGCCGCGCGGGAGGCACACCTGGCTGCCGTGGACGCGGCCAGGTACTACATCGACTACACCGACTTCTCGCTGTGGGTGTTGCGGGTGGCCCGGGTGCGGTGGGTCGGCGGCTACGGCCGCATGGACTCGACCAGCGGCCGGGATTACGCCGACGCTCGACCCGACCCGGTGACACCGCTGTCGGCCGGCGCGGTGACCCACCTCAACGACGATCATGCCGCCGCGCTCGCCCAGATGGCCCGCACGCTCGGCGGGTATCCCGACACCACCGCCGCAGTGTGCACCGGGCTGGACCGCTACGGACTGGATCTCCGGCTGACCACCGACCGCGGACTGGCCTACACCCGCATCGGATACGCCGAACCGATCGATTCCATTGACGAATTACGTGCGGCAACAGTTGAACTGACACGACGGGCACGCCAGGGCTGAGGGGCCCACCACCGTGCAATACGATCGCCGGTATGGCTGAACAGCAGCGCCCGGAGACCTGGCAGGCGGCATTCGACCTGATCCGCACCCGTGGCCACGAACGCCGCGACGAGCCGTTCCGGCTGGTCAGCGGCCAGCTCAGCCACGACTACATCGACGGCAAGTACGCCGTCGACACCGGTGAGCGGCTCACCATCGTGTCCAGGGCGGTCGCGGATCTGGCCGCGCTCAACGGTATCGAGTTCGACGCGGTCGGCGGTCTGACGATGGGCGCCGACCCGCTGGCTCACGGGGTCGCCATGGTGACCGGCAAGGCGTGGTTCTCGGTGCGCAAGGAACAGAAGAGCCGCGGACGTGAGCAGTGGATCGAGGGCACCCGGCTACAACCCGGCACCAGGGTGCTGCTTGTCGACGATGTCATCAGCACCGGCGGCTCCACCGAGATCGCGCTGGAGCGGGTGACGGCGCTGGGCGCGGTACCCACCGGGGTGATCCCGATGGTCGACCGGGGCGACGTCGCCGCCGGGCGCTTCGCTCGGCGCGGTGTGCCGTTCTTCGCGCTGGTCAGCTACCGCGACCTGGGGATCGAGCCCGTCGCCGACGTGTGAATTCACCGGGCGACCACCAGGACACCGCCCGGCTCGAGGCCGACGGTCACCGGCTCGCCCGCGGCGAACCTGCGCGCCGTGGGGCTGGCCATCTGGGCGTCGATCAGCGAACCGTCGGCCAGCAGCACGCTCACCCGGGAAATGGCGCCCAGGAAGGACACCGCACTGACCGTCGACGTGCCGGCACGATCGGCGGTGACGGTGACCGTCTCCGGGCGCACCATTGCCAGCCCGGCCCCAGAGGTGACCGAACCTGCCAGCGCGGGCACCGAGACGCCCAGCAGGTGCGCGCGACCGCCGGAAACCCGCGCCGGCACTTTGTTGTTCAGCCCCACGAAGTCCGCGACGAACGGTGTCGCGGGGTTGGCGTAAAGGTCGGCCGGTGGGGCGATCTGCTCGAGGCGGCCGTGGCGCATCACGCCGACCCGGTCGGCGACGGCCAGTGCCTCCTCCTGGTCGTGGGTGACGAACAGCGTTGTCGTGCCCACCTCGAGCTGGATCCGGCGGATCTCCTCGCGCAGCTGCGTCCGGACCTTGGCGTCCAAGGCCGACAGCGGCTCGTCGAGCAGCAGGACCCGCGGCTGGATCGCCAGCGCCCGGGCCAGCGCGACCCGCTGCTGCTGGCCGCCGGAGAGTTCGGCGGCGTACTTGCCGGCATGGGCGGTCAGGCCCACCAGATCCAGCATGTCGGAAGCCCGGGCGAGCCTGTCCCGCTTGGCTTTTCCGCGCATCTTCAGACCGAAGGCCACGTTGTCGAGCACAGTCAGGTGGGGGAACAGGCTGTAGGCCTGGAACACCATCCCCATGTCCCGCTTGTTGGCGGCCACCCTGCCCAGGTCGGTCCCGCCGACCGACACCGTGCCCGACGTCGCGTCGTCCAGGCCGGCGAGGATTCTCAGCGCGGTGGTCTTGCCGCAGCCCGAGGGCCCCAGCAGCACCACCAGTTCCCCTGGCTCGATGTGCAGCGTCAGGCCGTCGAGGGCTCTGGTGCTGCCGTACACCCGGGTGAGGTCGGTCAGCGCGACGGCCACCCCGCCACTGTGGCGGCTCATCCGGTTGCTCCCGGGATCGCCTCGCGGCGTCTGCGTCGGCCACGGGTGACCAGCGACAGGATGAGCAGCAGCACGAACCCGAACAGCAGGGTGGCCAGGGATGCCGCGACCGACGTCGGGCCGTCGCTCTTCCCGATCAGCACGATCTGGACCTGCAATGTCTCGTATCCGCTCAGCGACGCGATGGTGTACTCGCCGAGGACCACCGCGATGGAGATGAAGGCAGCGGACAGGATTCCCGGCCAGATGTTGGGTACCACCACCCGCAAGACTGTCGACATCCAGCTGGCGCCAAGGGATCTGGCGGCTTCGGCCAGAGTCTGCAGGTCGATCGCCGACAGTGCCGCGTCGAGGGCGCGATAGGCGAACGGCAGCACCACGATCACATAGACGAACGTCAACGTCAGCGCCGATTCGCCGAGGAGGTAGGTCACCCACAGGTAGACGTTGCGCAATCCGACGACGATCACCAGCGCCGGGATCGTCAGCGGCAGCAGGCAGCAGAACTCGAGCACTCCACTCATCCACCGGGCCCGCAACCGCACCCAGATCATCGTCGGCACCAACAACGCCAGCATCGCCGCCACGGTGAACACCGCGAGCAGCAACGACACCACGATGGCCTGGTACAGAGCATCGTCGGTGACCAGGTTCGCCCACGCCTGCCAGGTCCGCCCGTCCCCGAGAAGGTTGCGGGTGGAGAAGTCAGCCATCGCGTACAGCGGGAAACCGAAGAACAGTCCGAAGACCACCCACAGCCCGCCCCGCACCGCGGTCCTCATGACAGCCACCGCGCGCTGCGGCGGACCAGGAAGTTGTAGACGCCCATCACCAGCGCCACCACCACGATCATCTCCAGCGCCAGCGCGTACGCGAAGCCCTCCTGCCCCAGCACCACTTCGCTGACCAGCGAGGCGCGAATCAACAGCGGCACGATCGGGCTGCCCTGGCTCACCAGGGCGGCGGCGGTCGCGTAGGCGGCGAATGCGTTGGCGAACAACAACAACGCCGACCCGAGGAAGGCCGGCGTCAACAGCGGAATAGCCACCTCCCGCCAGTACGCCCACGACGAGGCTCCGAGGCTGACCGCGGCCTCGCGCCACTGGTCGCGCAGCCCTTCCAGCGCCGGGACGAACACGATGACCATCAGCGGGATCTGGAAGTACGTGTAGACCAGGATCAACCCGCCCAGGCCGTACAGCCAACCGGAGCCCGCCAGGTTCCACCCGAAGACCTGCTGCACCCACAGCGTCAGCACACCGTTGAGGCCCACCGTCGCCAGGAACGCGAAAGCCAGTGCCACACCGCCGAACTGGGCGAGCACGCTGCACAGCGAGAGCACCGCGCGGCGCACCATGGACGTGGCGGGGCTGTTGACGATCAGCCACGCCAGCACGGCCCCGAGCACCGCGCCCAGCAGGGCGGTCGCACCGGAGAGCAGCACGCTGTCGGCCAGCGCCGCCAACGCGGTACCACTGAACAGCGCCGCGATGCGCTCCAGCGAGAACACCCCGTCGTCGTACACCGAGCCCACGACGACGGTGACCGTCGGGATGACCAGGAAGAGGACGACGACGGTCAGGAACGGCAGCAGCGGCAGCAGCTCCCGGATCCGGCGTGCGACGCCTCGGCCGGTGGGCATCTCAGCCCACTGCAGCGGCCCAGTTGTCCGCCAGATACTTCGCGGCCGCCTCGGTCTGCGCGGGCGTCGGCACGGTCACCGGTCCGTCGACGACGGGCATCGAGGCTGCGAGCTTCTCGTCGAGGATGCCGTCGGCGATCATGTTGTCGGCCCGTACCGGCCGCACTCCGCCCTGGGCGAACAGGTTCTGGCCCTCGTCGCTGTAGAGGAATTCCTGCCACAGCCTGGCCGCGGCGGGATGCGGTGCGTCCTTGTTGATCGCCTGGTAGTAGTAGCCGGCGACCGGGTTGTCCGGAGGCACGATGATCTGCCAGGAGGGCAGGCTCTTGGTCTGGGCGGCATTGGTGTAGTTCCAGTCGATGACCACCGGGGTCTGCCCGGACTCGATGGTGGCCGGCGTCGGGTCGACCGGCAGGAAGTTGCCTGCCTGCTTCAGCTTGCGGAAGAACTCGACGCCGGGGGCGATGTCCTCGACGGAGCCGCCCTGCGACAGCGCGACCATCAGAACGCCGGAGAACGCGGCACCGGCCTGCGTCGGGTCGCCGTTGAGCGCCACCATGCCCCGGTACTCCGGCTCGAGTAGGTCGTCCACCCCGGTCACCGCAGGCACCTTGGCGGAGTCGAACCCGATCGAGATGTAGCCCCCGTAGTCGTTGACCCAGGCGCCCTCGGAATCCTTGAACGCGGCCGGGATGTCGTCGAATGTCGCGACCTTGTACGGCGCGAACATCGAGGTGTTCGCGAGCGCCACCGCCTGACCGAGATCGAACACGTCGGGGGCGGTGCTGCGGCCCTTCTGCTGGTTGGCGGCGTTGATCTCGTCCTGGCTGGACGCGTCCGGCTGCGCGGAATTGACCTTGATTCCGTACTTGTCCGAGAAAGCCGCGATGATCGCGCCGTAGTTGGCCCAGTCCGGGGGCAGTGCGATCACGTTGAGCTCGCCCTCGGCCTGCGCCGCTTCGACGAGGCCCTCCATGCCGCCGAAGTCCTGCGCGGAGGTGGCCTCGCCGGCCTTCACCCCGGACGCCGTCTCGGCGCCCGAGTTGTCGCTCTCGGGAGGTGCACAGCCGACCGCGCCGGAGACCAGCACCGCTGATGCCGCGACGGCGAGAGCTCTGGTGGTGACCCCGGACAGCAACTGTGCGGTGATCCGCGAGAAGTTCATTGCCGAACCTTCCGATGAGCAGGAGACTGCACAGTGGCTCGGTGGTTACCGCAGCGCGACTGCACAGTGAACGGATACACCGGGCCGTGGGAACCTTACCCTGGAGTGATGCCGGATTCTGATGCTGCCGCGGCATTCGCAGCCGCCCCCGTCGCCGTGCTGGGCACCACCGGCGCCGGTGCCGCGCCGCACCTGGTGCCGGTGGTCTTCGCGCTGCCCGAAGGTCGCCACGACCTGCTGTACACGGCCATCGACGCGAAACCCAAGACCACCCAGCGGCTGCGCCGCCTGGTCAACATCGAGGCCAACCCCACGGTGAGTCTGCTGGTCGATCACTATGACGACGACTGGTCCCGGCTGTGGTGGGTGCGCGCCGACGGCACCGCCACCATCCATCACCGCGGCGAACAGATGGCGACCGGCTACGCGTTGCTGCGGGCCAAGTACCACCAGTACCAGAGGATCGAGCTCGACGGCCCGGTCGTCGCCGTGCAGATCACCCGGTGGTCGTCCTGGCGGGCCTCGCCGGCCTCACCGTTGCCGGAGGTCTGAATCTCGGCGCCGCTCGGCGGGGACTCAGCGCCGCTCGGCGGGGACTCAGCGCCGCTCGGCGATCTCCGCCTCGAGTTGTTCCTCGTAGGCGCCCTCGTCCCTGCCCAGGGCGATGGTGCCGGCGGCCATCGCCACGGTGGCGATCGCGATCGCGACGGCGTCCCACCGTCCGACGTCGAGGTGTTCCCCGAGGACCACCGCGCCGAGGAGCACCGCGATCACGGGTTCGAGCACCAGCATCGTCGGCACCGAGGTCTGTAGCGACCCGGCGTGGAACGCCGACTGCTGCACCAGCACGCCCAGCACTCCCAGCAGCACCAGCAGGTAGGGGACCGGCGTCGTCAGCACCGCGGCCAGCCCTTGGTGGGTCAGCACGTGCATGACCAGCTTGGTGAGCACCGCCACGACCCCGAACAGCACGCCGACCGCGACCGCGAGCAGCACCGCCCGTCGCCAGCCGGCGGTTCGCACTGCCACGATCACGCACGCAGAAACCGCCGCGGTGCACACCACGGCGACCACCGCGGACGTGGTCAGCGAGGCTTCGTAGTCACCGGGGCGGGCTTTGGCCAGCACCACGAACACCGCGAGCGCGATCGTCAGCAGCGTCGCCCATCCCCACTCGGCGCGGGTGACCCGCCGGTGCGCCAGCCGGGCGCTGAGCGGCAGCGCGAACAACAACGCCGACGTGAGAATGGGCTGGACCAGCAGCAGCGACCCGTTGGCCAGCGCGAGCGCCTGGAACACGAACCCGGTGATCGCCGCCCCGGTACCCGCCCACCACAGCGGCCGGCGCAGCAGCGTCTGGAACATCACCGGGCTCACCCCGTGCTCGGCCGGCACATCCAGGGTGGCCCGCTGGCGCACCACGATGCCGATCGCCAGGAACACGGCGGCGAGCAGCGCGAGCAGCACGGTCAGACCATGGCCGATGACTGGGCCTCCCACGGGTGTCAGGCTCCCTTCAGCTCACGGTCCCTGGACAAGGACAGCACACTTCGGCGCGCGCCGCCCAGCCCGGCCGGGGCCGCGATTCGATCGATCTTGTTTCAGCGCCCGGGAACTGGGCATTACCCCGGGCATGAATTTGCGACGAGTGGTCATGATCGCCGGAGTGGCGTTGCTGTTGGTAGGCGTCATCGCGCTGTTGATGCCCGTCTCGGTCTCCGGGCCCGACGCCAGCATCGGCTGCGGCAACGGGATCGCGGCCGACATGTCGGAGGCCCGCGACGCTGACAGCGGCAATCTGGCCAACCTTCCTGTGCTCAATGAGATCGTGCCGCACACCGATTACGTCGCCGAGTGCGAGTCGGCGCTGTCCTCGCGTCGTTCCTGGGCGATCCCGGTCGCGGTCGTCGGCCTGGTGGTGCTGGCCGGATCCTTCTTCGTCGGTGGGCGAAGCGGTCGGGTCTCAACCTGAGGGTGTGAGCCTGAAGACCTAACTCGCCTCGTCGACAATCCGCAGGTGCGGGCGGGACGGGGATTCCGGCGGCCCGAGCTTGTCGTTGACGGTGGCCACCGCCGAGTCGACGCGGTCGACGGCGCGCTCGCACATCCCGCGCACCCGGTCCCCGGCGGCGTCGACGTCGTCGGCCGCGCTGCGCAGGTAGGCGCGCAGATTGATCCGGAGCCGCTCACCTGCGACGCGCAGCCTGCGCCGCACCCGGTCGTCGACCTCGACGGTGACGTAGGGCAACACTTGGACCTTCATCGGTGAGCTCCCCTGCCTTCCGTCGATCGTTCATCTGGAGCCCAGCCTAACGGTGTCCCCACCCCTGCTCCCACCTGCGTGAGCGGCCTGGCCGCCGACTCCCGCAGCGTCAGCACGGTCCCCAGCGACACGACCGCGGCGATGACCAGGTAGTAGGCGGGGGCGATGACGTTGCCGGTCGCCGCGGTGAGCCAGGTGACGATGTAGGGCGTGGTGCCGCCGAACACCGCCACGCAGACGTTGTAGCCGACCGAGAAGCCGCTGAACCGGACCCGGGTGGCGAACAACTCCACCCCGGCCGACACCGCGGCCGAGACGTAGACCGCCTCGATGGCGGCCAGCGCACAGTGGGCAGTGACCGCGGCGGTCAGTGAGCCCGAGTTCATCAGCAGGAACAGCGGGTACCCGAGCACGGCGAACGCCACGGCGCCGCCGATGAGCAGGGGTCGGCGCCCGATCCGGTCGGAGAGCATCGCCAGCGGCAGAATCAGGACCAGTGCCACCATGCTGGCAAGAGTGATCGAGAGGAACGCGTCGGTCTTGGAGAAGTTCAGCGTGCTGATGAAGTAGTTGGGCAGGAAAGTGAAGACCACGTAGTAGCCGATGTTGAACACGATCATCATGCCGATCACCTGCAGGATCTGCCGCCACCCGGTCGAGAGCGCCTCCCGCAGCGGGGAGTCGGCGGTCTGATCGGTGTTGCGCAGCTCGGCGAACTGCGGGGTGTCGGCAAGGCGTAGCCGGATGTAGAGGCCGACGAGGCCCAGGGGCCCGGCGATCAGGAACGGGATCCGCCAGCCGTAGCTCTCCATCGCCGCTGCGGGCAGCAGCGCCTGCAGCAGCGTCACCGTCACCGAACCCATCAGGAAGCCGAGCACTCCGGACCACACCATGAAGGTGACGGTCACCCCGCGGCGTGCATCGGTGGCGTACTCGGCCAGATAGACCGCGCCGCCGCCGTACTCTCCGCCGGCGGAGAAGCCCTGCAGGCAGCGCAGTACCAACAACAGCAATGGGGCGGCGACGCCGATGGCGTCGTAGGTCGGGAGCAGCCCGATGCACAGCGTGGCGCCCGACATCAGCAGGATCACCAGCGCCAGTACCCGCTGGCGGCCGATGCGGTCGCCGAGCGGCCCGAAGAACAACCCGCCGAGCGGACGCATGAAAAACGCGGCGGCGAAGATCGCGAACGTGTTCAGCAGTGCCGCGGTGTCGTTTCCGGCCGGGAAGAACCGGGCGGCGATGAAGGTCGCCAGGAAACCGTAGATCGCGAAGTCGAACCACTCGACCGCGTTTCCTATGGACGCTCCGGTGACCGCCCGGCGGATGTCGGACTGCATGTCGAATCTCCCGAAATTAAGCGGGGCGCTGAGTATTTCGCTTATCGCACGGTCGCGACGAGCTGCCCTGAGAAAGATAGCGCGGCGCCGGGAACGGGTGATGTCTAGTCGGGGATTTTCTTCAGCGTCAGCTTGGCCGCCTTCACCGCGGCGGCCGCGTCCCGGCCGGCCCGCTTGGCGGCCTCGTAGGCGTCCCGCGCGGCGGTCAGCGCCTGCTCGGCGTCGGCCAGTCTGCGCTGCGCATCCTGGTGACGCAGCCGCGCGGCAGCGAGGTCGGCCTGCAGCTCGGTGAGCGCTTCGTCGGCGTCCGCCTTCGCACGCTCGGCCGCGGCGAGCTCGGCGCGGGCCTGCTGCCTGCGCCGGTCACCGGCCGACGGCCGCTTCGCCGGTTCCGGTCGCGGCCGGGTGACCCGTTCGGTCGCCTTGCCCTTCGCGACCGTCGAAACAGCTGCGGTGGAGCCGAATTCACCGAAGCCGGACCATTGTTCGGCCTTGCTCAGACGGCCCAGCCGAGCGGCGACATCGGGGTCGGCGATGGCCGCCTGCAAGGTCGTGGTCACCGAATCACGCACGGCTGCAGCAGGGTTCGTCAGTCCCGCGGCGCGAAACCCGTCACGCGCCAGTTCGTCGACGAGTCTGCGCTGTTCGGCGGTCAGCGTCCGGATCGCGACGCCATCCATCGCCGCGTGCGCCTCACGCAGCCTGGTTCCCAGATCGGTCAACCTGGTCCGGGCCGTTCCCCTCAGCACCAGGACGTTGACGACCCACGCCGCGGTCGTGGGTTTGCGGCTGGCGGCGATCCGGCGAGCCGCGTCCGGGTCACCGTCGTCCTTGGCCCTGGCGGCCAGTTCGGCACGCAGCGCCGTGAATTCGTCGGGTCTCGCCGAGTAGAGCTGGTCCAGCGCATCCTCGACCATGGTTCACACCAGCGGGCGTGAGGGCACCGCGTGGCGGCGCATCGGTTCCCGACCGGGCGGCTGCTGCGGCGGCGCCAGCAGCGGCTCCACTGGTTGCAGCGCCACCGTCGTCGGGGACTCGGTGCGGATCTCCAGGGGCTTACCCGCATGGCGGATGGTCAAGGACCCGTGCGGACCGTCGCGCAGACTGTACGTGACCTCCGTGTGGTCGACCTCGACTGTCACCCGGAAGTCCCGCCACCGCAATCGGAATCGCAGCTTGTTGATGCCGGTGGGAAGGTGCGGGTCCAGGGCAAGCACGCCCTCGTCGTCACGCAGTCCACCGAATCCACCGACCAGCGCGGTCCAGCTCCCGGCCAGCGAAGCCAGGTGCAGGCCGTCGGCGGTGTTGCGGTGCAGGTCGCGCAGATCGATCAGCGCGGCCTCGTAGGTGTAGTCGTGGGCGAGCTCCAGATGACCGACCTCGGCGCACATGACGGCCTGTGTGCACGCCGACAGTGACGAATCGCGAGTCATCCGCCGTTCGTAGTAGTCGACGTTGCGGGCCTTCTGTTCCGGGCTGAACTCGTGGCTGCGCCACTGCATCGCCAACACCAGGTCGGCCTGCTTGATCACCTGTGCGGGGTACAGCCGCACGTAAGGTTCGTGCAGCAGCAGCGGGTACCGGGTGTTCTCGGTGAAGTCCCATTCGCGCAACGTGGTGAAGCCCTCGCACTGCGGATGCACGCCCAGTTCCTCGTCGAACGGGATGTGTACCGCGTCGGCGGCGTCCCGCCAGGCGGCGGTCTCCTCGGTGTCCACTCCCAACTCGGCGGCTGCGTCGGGGTTGCGGGTACACGCGTCGGCGGCGACCCGCAGGTTCGCCGCGGCCATCAGGTTGGTGAACACGTTGTCCCGCACCACCGCGGTGTACTCGTCGGGCCCTGTCACCCCGTCGATGCGCCAGACCCCGTGGCGGTCGTGGTGTCCGAGAGATCGCCACATCCTGGCGGTCTCGACGAGCACCGCCAGGCCGCATTCCTGTTCCAGCGAGTCGTCACCGGTCACCACCCGGTACCGCTCGAAGGCCATCGCGATGGCGGCGTTGACGTGGAAGGCGGCGGTGCCGGCGGGCCAGTACGCCGAGCACTCCTCGCCATGAATGGTGCGCCACGGGAAGCTGGCGCCCTTCAGATCCAGTTCGGCGGCGCGGTCGCGGGCCAGGTCCAGCGTCGACGCCCGCCACCGCAGCGCGTCGGCGGCCGCATGGGGTGCGGTGTAGGTCAGCACCGGCAGCACGTATCCCTCGGTGTCCCAGAAGGAATGACCGTCGTACCCGGTCCCGGTGAGCCCCTTGCCGGGGATGGCGCGCTGCTCCGCGCGGGCGCTGGCCTGCATGACGTGGAACAGCCCGAACCGCACCGCCTGCTGGCAGTCGGGGTCACCGTCGACCTCGACGTCGGCGCAGTCCCAGAATTCGTCGAGGTACCCGCGCTGGGCGTCCAGCAGCCCCTGCCACCCGGTGTAGCGTGCGCTGGCGATCGCGGCCGCCACCTGATCACCGAGCGCCGGGCGGGAGCGCAGGCTCGACCACCCGTATCCCACGAACTTGACGATGCGCAGTCGTTCGCCGGCCTTCAGGCCACAGACCACCGTGGTGCGGGCCCAGTCCTCGCCGGCGTCGCCGCTGACCTCCACCCGGCCGGGCGCCTCCACGACGTGATCCATCGCGGCGGCGACCATCAACTCGGTGCCGCGGGTTCGGTGGATCAGGGCTGCCCCGCGGTCGCTGACCTCGTGCCCAACCGGCTCGAGCGGATTCACCAGCACCGCCGCCACCCGCGGGTCGTCGGAGGGCGCCGGCTGGTCCTCGTTGGCGATCAGCTCGGACTGCACCGTGATGCGGACGTCGTCGACCGCCTCCACCTCGTACTCGATGGCGGCCAGTCCCCGTTGCGACAGCGACACCAGCCGCGTCGACTTCATCCGGATCTGCTTGCCCGCCGGCGAACGCCATTCGGCAGTGCGCAGCAGGGTGCCCGCGCGCATGTCGAGAGTTCTTTCGTGCGAGAGCAATTCGCCGTACCGGATGTCGAACGGCTCATCCTCTACGAGCAGCCGGATCAGCTTTCCGTTGGTGACGTCCACCACCGATTGGCCGTCTTCGGGATAGCCGTACCCCGCTTCGGCATACGGCAGCGGGCGGATCTCGTAGAACCCGTTGAGGTAGGTGCCGGGCAGACCGTGGGGTTCACCTTCGTCGAGGTTGCCGCGCATCCCGATGTGACCGTTGGACAGCGCGAACAGCGACTCGGTCTGCGGCAGCAGTTCCAGGCGAAGCTCGGTCTCCCGGACATGCCACGGTTCGACGGGGAACGCCTCGTCGGTGATCATCATGGCGAGAGCAGCTCCCCGAGGTCGGTGACGACGATGTCGGCGCCGTTGTCCCGTAACGCTTCTGACTGTCCTGTGCGGTCGACTCCGACCACCAGGCCGAAACTCCCGGCTCGTCCCGCAGCCACCCCGGACAGCGCATCCTCGAACACCGCTGCCTCCGCCGGGCTGACGTCGAGCAGTTGTGCGGCACGCAGGAATGCGTCCGGCGCAGGCTTTCCCGGCATGTTCTCGGTGCGCAGCGTGACCCCGTCGACGCGGTGCTCGACGAAGCGGTCCAGACCGGTCAGCTCGAGGACCTCGCGGGTGTTGGCGCTGGAGGACACCACGGCGCGCCGCAGACCTGCTTCGGCAGCGGCCTGCAGGTACCGCCGGGATCCCTCGAACACCTCGACCCCGTCGGTGCGCAGGTGCTCGAGGAACAGTTCGTTCTTCCGGCTGCCCAACTCGGTCACCGCGGCCTCGTCGGCCTCCGCCGCGGTGATGCCGCGGCTGCCCAGAAACGACCGGATACCGTCCTCGCGGGGCTTGCCGTCGACGTAGGTCTCGTAGTCCGCACCGGCGTCGAACTCCACGAACAGCTCCCCGGTCTGGGTGCTGCGGGCGCGCAGATACTCGTCGAACATCGTCTTCCAGGCCCGCCGGTGCACGCTGGCGGTGTCGGTGAGCACACCATCGAGGTCGAACAGGCACGCGCGTATCCGGTCGGGTAGGCCCAGCATCCTTCCTTTCATACCCTGTCGCGGAAGATTCTCCGCACCGGGATGGTTGGCTGCTGGTATGCGCATCGGTGTGGTGTTCCCGCAGACAGAACTCGGCGGCGACCCGGGGGCGGTGCGCGCCTACGGCCAGCGGGTCGAGGAACTCGGCTACACCCACGTGCTCGCCTACGACCACGTCGTGGGGGCCGACCCGGCTGTGCACCGGGGCTGGGCGGGTCCCTACGACATCGACACCACGTTCCACGAGCCGCTGGTGATGCTCGGTTATCTGGCGGCACTGACCAGCACCGTGGAGTTGGTCACCGGCGTGATCATCCTGCCGCAGCGGCAGACGGCGCTGGTGGCCAAGCAGGCCGCCGAGGTGGATCTGCTCAGCGGCGGGCGGCTGCGGTTCGGGGTGGGCGTGGGCTGGAACGCCGTGGAGTACGAGGCACTCGGCGAGCAGTTCACCAACCGCGGGAAACGCTGCGAGGAGCAGCTCGAGCTACTCCGGTTGCTGTGGACGCAGCGGTCGGTGACGTTCGAGGGCCGCTACCACCGCGTGACCGGCGCCGGCATCGCGCCGCTACCGGTGCAACGGCCGATTCCGCTGTGGATCGGCGCTGCGGCGCCAAAGGGGTTCGCCCGCGCCGGCCGGATGGCCGATGGATGGTTCCCGATGATGGCGCCCGGGCCCGCCCTCGACGAAGCCAAGGCGATCGTCGACGCAGCCGCCCGGGACGCCGGCCGAGATCCGTCGCAGGTCGGTATGGAGGGTCGCGTCACCTGGCAGGGGGACCTCGACGAGGTCGCCACGGCGATCGGTGCGTGGGCCGACCGCGGTGCCACCCATCTGTCGGTCAACACGATGGGAGCGGGTCTGCGGACCGTCGACGACCACCTGGCGGTACTCGAGGCCGTAACGGTCGCGCGGGCTTAGCCCCGCCGGTCAGCCCATCCCGAACATCGCGCGCAGGTCGGCGGTGCGCCACCAGATCAGCGCGACGAACAGCACCAGGATCGCTGCCGTCGCCCCGCCCTGCACCAGGTTGCGCTGGTTGCGTGGTGCGTAGGCGTAGATCGCGGCCACCGCCGCACCGGTGACGAGCCCGCCGATGTGCCCCTGCCAGCTGATGTTCTGCGAGGTGAACAGCGGATAGATGAACGTGAAGACCAGGTTCAGCCCGATGATGGCGACCACCCCGCGCACGTCCATGTTCAGCTTGCGCCCCACCACGAACGTCGCGCCGAACAGCCCGAAGATCGCACCGGAAGCCCCGGCGGTCAGTGCGTTGAGCGTGAGCACGTACACCAGCACCGACCCGCCCAGCGCGCTGAGCAGGTAGAGCGCGCTGAACCGCAGCCGGCCCAGTGCCTGCTCCAGCGCCGGGCCGACGAAGTACAGCGCCAGCATGTTGAAGGCGATGTGGGCCATTCCGAAGTGCAGGAACGCCGAGGTGAGCAGTCGGTACAGGTCGCCGTCGGCGACGGCGGGCGGCCACAGCGCCAGCGCGCGTTCCAAGCCGGTGGACGCCGTCTGCAGGACGAACATCGCCAGGTTGATCGCGATCAGCGTGTACGTGACCACCGGTGTGCCGGACCGTTGCTGCCGGGCGCCGAACGTGGTGGTGACCGGGCGCACGGTCTGCGCGGCGGCGCCGACGCAGTCCGCGCACTGGTGGCCGACCGACGCGCTGTGCATGCACTCCGGGCAGATGAACCGGTTGCAGCGGGTGCAGCGGACGTAGGTCGGCCGGTCGGGGTGGCGGTAGCAGGTCGGCGTCTGCGGCGGCGTGCCCGGTGGATTCGGGTGAAAGCTCACTTCACAGGACCCCGAACAGTTCGATCCAGTTTCCGTCCGGGTCGGCGACGAACATCCAGCCCATCCCCGGGACCGGCGCGAACTCGGTCAGCGGTTCAACCACCTCGTAATCGGAGGCCTCGAACGCCTCGGCGACAGCCCGCAGCTTGTTGACCCCGATGGTGAAGTACCTCAGGCCGGCCTGTGCGCGGCCACCCCCTGGCACCGCGGGTGCGGGCGCCTCGCCGGTGTAGGTGACGAGCTTGAGCACGCTGCCGCCCAGCGAGTAGCGCCGCTGGGAGCCGCCCTCGAACTCGATCTCACCCTGTGGTTCGAGTTCCAGGAATCCCTCGTAGAAGGCCACCATCGCCTCGAGGTTCGTGGTGACGAGGCCCACCTCGATGCCGGGGCTCAGCAGGTCCAACTTCACGGAGACCACGCTATCGCGCCACCAGTTCGGTCGCCGGAGCGTCCCATCGGTCCAGGTTGACGGCGGCGGCCAGCGGCCGGCGTCGCAGCGGGCCGTGGTGGCCTCGCGGCCATCCGACGACGATGTGCCCGGCGAGCATCCAGTCGTCGGGAACTCCGACGGCCTCGCGGAGCACTCGCTCGCCGTCATACGACGCCCAGCTGGTCAGGCACGCGCCGAGGCCCTGCGCCCGGGCCGCGAGGAGGAAGTTCTGCATGGCCGGGAAGATCGAGCCGCCCAGCAGCAACTCCGAGGCCGTCGGGAACCGCTTCTGGGTGAACAACACCGAGGTGAACTCCGCCGCACGGTCGTGCAGTTCGTAGGTGGCCCGGTTGTTGCGGGCCTGGGGGCTGTGGTCGTCGGCGGCGGGCCGGCTCATCCCGTAGACGGGCTCGATGACCTGCAACGCGTGCGCGGCGGCCCGGGCGACGACCGCACGTTGTTCGGCCGACCGCAGCACGACAAAGCGCCAGGACTGTGCATTGGCGCCCGACGGCGCCCAGGTGGCCGCCTCCAGGCAGCGGCGCAACGACGCGTCGTCCACGGGTTCGTCGGTGAAGCGCCTGATCGTGCGGGCGGTGGACATCGTCTCCCACACATCGCGGGTTTCGGCACGCATGCGGTCAATTTAGCGGCTCCGCAGATAACAATTCGATGACGACGCAGATCACGATCAACTAAGAGTCCCTGCCGAATCATGAGAACGTTCACGGTTTCGTGTCCGATTCGGCGATCGCAACACCGAATTCAACACAATCTGAGGTGAACATCACTGCTGACGCTGTAACGCTGGGCGCGTTGCCAATTCGGCGTTCAGTGACCGAGTTTGAGCACTTCTGATCGCGGTTATCTTGGATTCGGGCGGGGACATCAGGCAAGAACCACAATTCGAAGGACCATTTGATCATGAATTTCAACGACATCACCGTGCGTCGAAGTCTGGCCGGTCTCGGTGCAGCGTTCCTCGGGGGCGTGGCCGCAGCGACCATCGCTGCCCCCACCGCCGCCGCGCAGCCTGCCGGCCAGTGCAGCGCCAGCGCGGTCTCCGGCACCGTCAGCTCGGTGACGGGTCAGGCGCGGCAGTACCTCGACGCCCACCCGGGCGCCAACCAGGCTGTCACGGCCGCGTTCAACCAGCCGCGGCCGGAGGCCGAGGCCAACCTGCGTGGCTACTTCACCGCCAACTCGACGGAGTACTACGAGCTGCGCGACATCCTGGCACCGATCGGCGACGTCCAGCGCAACTGCAACGTCACCGTGCTCCCCGGTGAGCTGGCGTCGGCCTACAACACGTTCATGGCCGGCTGATCCACTGTCCCTATTGGTCGCGGCGGCGGGTTCTGTCCCGCCGCCGCGGCACTTAGACTGACTTCCTATGAGGCCGACGAAAACAGCCGCGGTGGCCGCGGCGGTGCTGACAGGGTGGTGGATCGCCGCTGCGCCGGTCCAGGCCCAGCCCGCTCCCCCGCCTTCGCCGCCCACACCCGCTCCCGTTCCCGCCGAAGCGGCGAAGACGACCATCGACGCCGACGGGTCCTATGCGGTGGGCACCGATATTCTCCCCGGGGTCTACCAGTCAGCGGGCCCGATCGACGACGGTGCCTGCTACTGGAAGCGCACCGCGGGCGACGAGCTGGTCGACAACGCGCTGACCAAGAAGCCGGCGTTCGTCGAGATCCTGCCGACGGACACCACGTTCTCCACCAGTGACTGCCAGGCCTGGCAGCTCACCAACGCCCCCATGCCGCCGCAGCCCGGACCCGGCGACCTGCTGGGCCAGCTGACCGGCTTGGTCGGCAGCGGCTTCTTCTCCGGGGGACCCCGCTGACCGGCAGCAGAACCACCGTCTCCGACAACGGAGGCAGGATCGCCGTCCCCGCCGACCTCGAGGCGGTCACCTCGGTCGGCGAGGAGGACCACTCCCGAGTGGAGTCGGCGGCAGTGGAGCGCATCTGGCAGGCGGCCAGGCACTGGTACGCGGCGGGCATGCAGCCGGCGATCCAGTTGTGCCTGCGCCGTGACGGCCGGGTGATCCTCGACCGCGCCATCGGCCACGGCTGGGGCAACGGTCCCACCGACCCGCCGGACGCCGAGAAGGTGGCGGTCTCGACGACGACGCCGTTCTGCGTCTACTCCGCCGCCAAGGCGATCACCACGACCGTCACCCACATGCTCGTCGAGCGGGGGCAGTTCTCGCTCGACGACCGGGTGTGTGACCACCTGCCGGGTTACACCAGCCACGGAAAGGACCGCACCACGATCCGCCACGTGCTGACCCACAGCGCGGGCGTACCGTTCGCCACCGGGCCCAGGCCCGACCTCAGGCGGATGGACGACAGCGACTACACCCGCGACATGCTGGGCAAGATGAAGCCGGTATACCGGCCCGGCTTGGTGCACATCTACCACGGCGTGACGTGGGGACCGCTGATGCGCGAAATCATCTCGGCCGCAACAGGGCGCAGCATCCGCGACATTCTGCACGAGGAGATCCTGGCCCCCCTGGGGTTCCGGTGGACGAACTACGGCGTTGCCCCCGTTGACGTTCCGTTGGTCGCACCCAGTCACGTCACCGGCAAACCGTTGCCCGCACCCATCGCGAAGGCATTCAAGGCTGCCGTCGGCGGCACCATGACCCAGATCATCCCGTTCTCGAACACGCCGGAGTTCCTCACCGGGGTGATCCCGTCGTCGAACACGGTCTCCAATGCCAACGAGCTCTCCAGGTTCGCCGAGATCCTCTGTCGTGGAGGTGAACTCGACGGTGTTCGGGTGATGTCCGCACAGACGCTACGGGCCGCGACCGCCGAGTCCCGGCGACTGCGCCCCGACCTCGCCACCGGTCTGGCGCCGATGCGCTGGGGCACCGGCTACATGCTGGGCTCCAGGCGTTTCGGGCCGTTCGGCCGCGATGCCTCCGCCGCGTTCGGCCACACCGGGCTGACCGACATCGCGGTGTGGGCCGACCCGTCACGTGCGCTCTCGGTGGCGGTGGTCAGCAGCGGCAAGCCTGGTGGGCACCGCGAGGCCAAGCGCTACCCGCAGCTGCTGGACCGGATCAACGCCGAGATCCCCCGCGTCGGCTAATCCCCGCGCACGCCGCGGTAGATGCCCCGGTTCACGATCCACGGCAGCAGCACCCGCTCGAACGACCAGGCCGGGAACCGGAAAGCCCTGCCGTTGGGGGCGAACACCTCGAGCCCGTCGGGCTGGATGCCGAGCACCGATCCCCAGCGCCGCTTCGGCGGCCGGTAACTCTTGAGGTCCGCGGCCGCCTTGCCCGCCAGCACGGCCCGCACGTTGCCGGCGAGCAGTCCGTCGGCGCGGTTGCGCGCCGAGCTGCGCAACGGGTCGGTGGCGGCGACGTCGCCCACCGCGAACACCTCGGGGTGCCCCGGCACCTGGAGTTCGGGGGTGACGGTGACGAACCCGTGCTCGTCGAGGATGTCGGCGGGCAGCCACCCGGTGTTGGGGGTGACCCGCCCGATCGCCCACAGCACCGCGTCGGCGGATGCGGGGGGCTGCCCGGTGCTCCACTGCACCGGATCCGTCGTCAGCTCGTCGCCGGTGAACCCGTCCGCGAGAACCGCGCGGTGGCCGGGATGCAGCCCGACCCCGGCCTCGGAGAGCCTGCGCTGCACCGTGGCCCAGGTGCGGGGGTGATGCCCGGCGAGCGCCCGGTCGCCGGGGTAGTAGAGATCAACACGCTTGGTCGGCCAGGTGGTCGCGATCTGGGCGGCGCTGCTCACCGCCGCGGCGCCCCCTCCGACGACGATCACCGAACGTGCGGCGGCCAGGCGCTCGTGCGGGCCGCGCAGGTCGGCGTTGATCTCGTCGGTCGTCTGCAGCGTCGGCCGCCGCCAGAAGCCATTGGTGACGCCGGTGGCGATGACGAGCACGTCGTAGCCGAACGCGGTGGTGGCGCCGTCGGTTTCGGTGACGGTGACGGCACGGGAATCGAGATCGACACCGGTCAGGGTGCCGTGCACCGCACGGACCCGGTCCAGGCCGCGGAACCGGCCGAACGGGACCCAGTTGTGCCGGGCCCACTCGTCGGGCCGCGCCAGCCGCCAGCCGAGCTCCTGGCCGCTGACCAGTCCGGGCTTGGCCGAGATCCCGACGACGTCGGCATGCTTGGCCAGCTTGATCGCGGTCAGCACCCCGATATCGCCCAGCCCGGCGATGAGGACCCGACGCGTCACACGCGGACCTTGCCGGGTGGGCGGGGCACGAACCGTGACACCCGGTCGACGACCGCCTGATAGCCGGGCCGCCGCTGCAGGCTGCGGGTCTCCATCATCGGGATGCTGGCACCCAGGAACATCGCCAGCATCGCCGCCGCGCCGACGAACAGCCACCAGGCGTCGCCGGGCGACGCCGCCACGCCGAACAGCGCCAGCGCGAACCAGAATCCGAACTCGCCGAAGTAGTTCGGGTGTCGCGACCAGCTCCACAGGCCGCGGTCCATCACCTCGCCGGGCTTCCGGTCCTTGACGAAGCGGTGCATCTGCCCGTCGGCGACGAATTCGAGCGCGACCGCAGCCGTGCCCACGAAGAACGCGACGACGGTCAGCCATGCCCACCCAGTGCCGGGGGTGGTGACGGCAACGTAGACCGGCAGCATCCCGAGGAACACCTGCACGGTGGGGATCACGTGGATCGCCACCAGGTCGGCGACGAACTCCCATCGGCCCGCCCGCTCCCGGAACATCGGGTAGCGCCAATCCTCGTGGTGCAGACCGGGAAAGCTGTACACCCAGTTGCCGGTGAGCCGCACCGCCCACACCACCACGAGCGTCGCTACCAGCCAGATCCGCCACGGTTCTGCGGCACCGCTGTCGGCCCACCAGAAGAACAGCAGCAGCGGCGGAATGACGCTCCAGTACGCGTCGTAGAAGCTGGAGTTGCGGTACCGCCGGCTGAAGCCGAACACCACCAGCGTCGCGAGGACGTCGGCGATCAGCGTATCCAGCCACAGCATGCCGGTGGTGGGACCCCACACCAGCCAGGCGGCCGCCACTGCGATGGCCAGAACGTACGCGGTCGTGACGAGGGTCAACGAGCGGGCTTTGCTCACGGTCTGATCATGCATGACGTCACCGGCCGAGCTGGACGCGGAACGTCTTCGGCCAATACTTGCCGGTGAGCAGGAACTCACTGCCCTGGACGTGTGCGATGCCGTTGAGAACCTGAGCCGACGGCGGAATCCCGCGCGTCCGCAATCCCGAGGCGTTCACGACCAGATCGACCACCCCGGTCCCCGGATCGATGCGCACGATGTCGTCACCCGGCCAGACGTTGGCCCAGACCTGCCCGCCGACACACTCCAACTCGTTGAGGCCGCCCAGGGCCTGACCGTCACGGGTGACTTCGACGCCGCCGGTTTCGGCGAAGTCGTCTGTGTTCTGGAACCGCAGCCTGCTGGTCCCGTCACTGCGGATCAGCCGTTCGCCGTCGTGGCACAAGCCCCAGCCCTCGCCGTCCAGCGGCACTTCCCGGGTGGGCGCCAGCGTCGCGGTGTCCCATTCGACCGCCACCCCGTCCTGGTAGGTGAGCTGCCAGATCCGGTCCCCCGCCACGGTGATCCCCTCACCGAAGTAGTCGTTCGGGACCGGAACCTGCCGGCGCACCTCACCGGTTGCCGGGTCGAGTTCACGCAGCTGGGAGGCGCCGGCGAGTCCGGTGCCCTCGTAGAGAACCGATCCGTCGATCTCCAGTCCCTGAGTGAACGCTTCGGGGTCGTGCGCCAACTCCTCCAGCACGACGGGTTCGATCACCGGGACGGTCGGGGCGCCCGGCCCGGCGTTGGCGGCGGTGACGGCCGTCCACCCGACCGCGACGACGACGGCGGCCCCCGCCCACATCCGAAGCTTCCTCATACGGTGGTTCTACCGTGCAACGATGGCGGAATGAAAGCGGTCAGTTGTGTGCGCAGCACCCTGGAAGTGGTCGACCTACCGGCCCCGAAGCCCGCCGAGGGCCAGATCGTGCTCGAGGTGTTGCGCTGCGGCATCTGCGGATCGGACCTGCACGCCAAGGACCACGCCGACGAGCTCACCGAGGTGATGGCCGAAGGTGGCTACACCGACTTCATGCGCAGCGACACCCCGGTGGTGATGGGTCACGAATTCTGCGGGACGGTCGCAGAGCGGGGACGCAAGGTCGGCAAGGAGTTCACCCCGGGCACGACGGTGGTGTCCTTCCCGCTGGTGAGGGCGCAGGGCGGGGTTCATCTGACCGGACTGTCGCCGGTGGCGCCCGGTGGTTACGCCGAGCAGGTGTTGGCCGAGGCGGCACTGTCCTTCGTCGTCCCCAACGGCCTGGATCCGGCGACCGCCGCGCTCACCGAGCCGATGGCGGTGGCCTACCACGC
Source organism: Mycolicibacterium hippocampi (assembly GCF_010723735.1). GTDB lineage: Bacteria > Actinomycetota > Actinomycetes > Mycobacteriales > Mycobacteriaceae > Mycobacterium > Mycobacterium hippocampi. Next base: position 475,404 of record NZ_BLLB01000002.1, read on the forward strand.
CATCAGGCGCAGCGAGATCAGCCGCAAGGATGTCGCGATCGTGCTCGGCTGTGGGCCCGTCGGGCTGGCGGTCATCTGCCACCTGAAAGCCCGCGGCGTGGGCACCATCGTCGCGAGCGACTTCTCGCCCGGACGTCGGGCGTTGGCCTCCAGGTGCGGTGCCGACATCGTCGTCGACCCCGCGGTGGACTCCCCGTACGAGGCCGTGCCCGCCAAGCAGCAGGGCCTGACCGCGCTGCCCGCCCTGTACGAGCTCGGCGTCGGGTCGATGGAGAAACTGCGGCGGCTGCCGGGTTGGTCTCATGTGTACCGGGCGGTGGACCGGCTCGGGGCCACCGCACCCAAGCGGCCGGTGATCTTCGAGTGTGTCGGCGTGCCGGGGATGATCGACGGTGTCATCGGTGCGGCACCGTTGGCCTCACGGATCGTCGTCGTCGGGGTGTGCATGGGCGACGACAAGCTGCGCCCGGCGATGGCGATCGGCAAGGAGATCGACATCCGCTTCGTCTTCGGTTACACGCCTTTGGAATTCCGTGACACGCTGCACCTGCTTGCCGAGGGCAAGGTGGATGCGTCGGCGCTGGTGACCGGCACAGTCGGGCTGGACGGCGTCGCGACGGCATTCCAGGCGCTCGGCGACCCGGAGAAGCACGCCAAGATCATGATCGACCCAGCCAGTCAGGCGACTACGCCCTAGCCTCGAGGTCACGGCGCGAGCGCCGGATTTGTCGGTGGCTTCTGTTTTGATGGTGGTATGTCTTCGGCGGCAACTTCTTTGGCTCCCAAGGAGCGTCTTGAGGTGTTGTTCGACGAGTTGGCCCAGTTGGCTGGGCAGCGTAATGCGATCGATGGTCGGATCGTGGAGATCGTCGCCGAGATCGACCGCGACGAACTCTGCGGGTTGACCGGGGCGCGTTCGGTGGCGGGGTTGGTGGCCTGGAAACTGGGCACCTCACCGTCCAACGCGCACACCATCACCACCATCGCGGGGCGGCTCGCAGAGTTTCCGCGCTGCACCCGAGGGTTGCGCGAGGGGCGGTTGTCGTTGGATCAGGTCGGGGTGATCGCCGGGCGGGCCGCCACCGGCTCCGATGAGCATTACGCGCAGCTGGCCGAGTCGGCGACGGTCACCCAACTGCACACCGCCCTCAACGCGGCGCCCCGACCCAAGCCAGAACCCAAGCCGCAACCCGAGCCCGACCCGGTGTGGGAGCGGTCGGTCATCAAAACCGGTGACGACACCCATGCCACCTACCGGATCCGGCTACCGCACGCTGAGGCGGCGGTCGTCGACGCCGCGCTGGCCTCTCATCTCGAAGCGCTGGTCACCGCGTGGCGACACGACCACGACACCGGTGGTCAGGTGTCGGATCAGGCGCCGCCGTTTCCGAGCACCGTGGATGCGTTCATGAGTGTGGTTGAAGCCGGCTGGGACAGCGAGGTGGCGCGCCGGCCGCACGGCCAACGCACCACCGTCATCGCCCACCTCGACGTCGACCAGCAGGTCGCGTCGCTGCACCTCGGTCCCTTGTTGTCCGACAGTGAGCGTCGCTTGATGCTCTGTGATGCGACGTGTGAGGTGTGGTTCGAACGCCATGGCCGGGTGATCGGCGCCGGTCGGGCGACCCGGACGGTCAACCGGCGGCTGCGCCGGGCGTTGGAGCATCGGGACCGCTGCTGCGTGGTCCCTGGGTGCGGGGCCACCCGGGGGCTGCATGCTCATCATCTGCGGCACTGGGAAGACGGCGGCCCCACCGAACTCGACAACCTGGTCCTGCTCTGCCCTTACCACCACCGCATGCACCACCTCGGCGGGATCACCCTCACCGGGCCCGCGCACCGCCTCACAGTCACCGACAACGAAGGCCAGGAACTCAGCGCGGGATCACTGGCCCGACCACCCACCACACCACCCCCGGCCGTCGCCCCCTACCCCGGACCGACCGGCGAACGCGCCCAATGGAAGTGGTACACCCCCTACCAACCACCACCACCAACAGACAACTAGGCCCCGTCGCCGTAGAGGCCCAACTTGTTGTCGGGATCGCCGGGCACCCAGGTGCAGTCGACCTGTAAGCGAGCGCCCATCGCCTTGGCCCGCTGCAGGAGCCGCTGCCCCAGTTCGAGCTGACCGGGCTCCCATGCGGCCAGCGCTTCGGTGATGTCTGCGTTCTCGGCCAGCGCGTCGTGAAGCGCCCAGGCGTTGGCCGCCGCCTTCGCCGTGCCCGCCGCCGGATGGGGTCGCGCGGCACTCGCCGCATCCCCGAGCAGCGCCACCCGGCCTGTAGCCATCCGGTGTGCCCCGACGTCGTAGACCGCCTGGAGGAAGGGTTGCTCGGTGCGCAGCACCACCTCGGCGACCGCAGGTGCCAGCAGTTCGACTGCCGCCGAACGCATTTCTTCGACGAACCGATCCTGCACCTGACCTGGATGCAGCGATACCTCTGCCGGAACACCACGCTTGTCGGTCATCAACTCACCGAGCTCGCGACCCGCGGCGACATTGCGGTACCAGACGTAGTTCATGGACCGCTCTCCCACCGCGAGACCGCCCTCGGGTGACGGGATCGGGTACATGGGGACGTGAGTTCCGGGCGCGACACAATAGGTGACCGAGTCGTGGAGTAGTTCGAACGTCCCGGCGGACAGCCGGCTTTCAGGCACCAGCCCCCGCCAGCCCACATAGCCCGCGTACTCGAGTCGGGCCTCGGGCGAGAGGTGGCGCCGGTTGGCCGAGCCGACGCCGTCGGCGAACACCACCAGGTCGGCGCGCTCAGACCGGCCGGAGGCGAATCGGACGTCGACGCCGTCGACGTCCTGGTCGAAGCCTGCGGCGTACTCCCCGAGGTGGTATCGGTCGCGCCCGAAATCCGCCAGCAATGCCCGGTGGAACGTGCCCCACGACGTGAACCGCCATGGCGCGGGCTCCCGGTACAGGATCGTGTTGCCGTCGCCCAGATATTGCATGAATCGGGTTGACGTGCTGACGGTTTCGGGGTGTTGATCGCTGCACTCGACGAACCAGCGCAACGTCTCGGGGTGCAGGACGATGCCGCCGCCCCGGCCGTCGAGGTCGGTGGGTGTGCGCTCGAAGACCTCGACGTCGAAACCCAGCCTGCGCAGCAGCAACGCGGTGGTCAGGCCACCGATCGAACCGCCGACGACCACGGCCCGGTAGCCGCTCCAGTCCTGCACGAAGCAAACACTAACGCCCGATCGTCGCTGCGACGTGAACCCGATCGCCTAGTCGTGGACCGCGTCCAGCGCGCGGAAGATCCGCTGTTCGCTGACCGGTCGTGCGGTGCCGAGTTGCTGGGCCCACAGGCTGACCCGCAGTTCCTCGATCAGCCACCCGATGTCGCGTACGTCCGCAGCCGCGGCACGCGCCGGGGACAGCGCCGCGAGCAGTTCATCGTAGGCGTCCTGCACCGCGGCCACCCGCGTCATCCGCTCGCGGTCGGCGTTGAGCGCGTGCGGTAGTCGCTCGAGACGCCGGCTCACTGCAGTGAGGTAGCGGGCGAGGTCACCCAGCCGGCTCATCCCCGTGGCGGCGACGAAGCCGACCGGCACCAGCCGCGCCAACTGGGCGCGGATGTCCGCAACCGCGTCGGCCTGGGCGGGGCTCGGCACGTCGGGCAGCGCGAGTTGCACGTCGTGCAGCGCGGCCAACACCTTCTCCACCCGGCGCACCACATCCAGGGTTCCGGCGACCAGCGTGCCGGTCAATCGAGTTCGGGCCGAGACGAATTCGGCTCTGGTCCAGACCGGCCCGGGAACGTGCAGCGCGACGGCGGCGTCGGCGCAGTCGTCGAGCAGTGCCGACAGAGTCCCATCCGGATTGTTGCCGAGCACCAGCTTGGTCCGCAGATCCAGTTCCCGCTCCACGGGTTTGGCGATCGACGGCCCCGCCAGCCGCAGCAGCCGGCGGCTCCCGGACGGCGCCGCGGCCTGCTGCTCGAGCTGGGTCGCGAACACCCGGATGGACACCGACGAACCTCCGTCGACCATCGCCGGGTACCCGCGGACGGTGTGCCCCGTCGTTCCGCTGCTCTCGACGACACGCGGCAGTTCGTCGATATCATCGGGCCAGTCGCGCAAGCCTGAACGCTCGAGCCCACCTGCCACCGCGGCCGCCACCGCCTGCCGGGCGGGTGCGGCGAGCTGGTGCTGCAGTTCGTCGAGGCTCTTGCCGCGGGCCACCACGGTGCCGTCACCGGATTCCACTGCGAAGGTGACCCGCAGGTGCGGCGGAAGCTTGTCCAGATCGAAGGCGTCGACGGGGACCAGGATTCCCGTCCGGCGCCGCAACTCCCGCTGCACCGCGTCGAGCAGCGGCCCACTGTCGGGGGTGATCGCCGCGAGCAACGCCCGCGCAGTATCGGGAGCTGGGACGAAGTTGCGCCGCAGATCCTTCGGAAGCGACCGGATCAACGCGGTGAGCAACTCCTCCCGCAATGCGGGCACCTGCCAGGCGAACTCGTCGCCGCCGAGGCGGGCCAGCACGTCAACCGGGACATGCACGGTGACGCCGTCGTCGGCGGCGCCGGGTTCGAACCGGTAGCTCAACGGCAGCGTCAGGTCGCCTGCGCGCCAGGCATCCGGATGCTCGTCGTCCTGTTCGGCGCGCATCAGATCTTCCCGGCGCATCGTGAGCAGGTCGGGGTTGCGGTGACGTTGTTTGCGCCACCACCCGTCGAAATGACGCGCCGACACGACGTCCGCGGGGATGCGCGCGTCGTAGAAGGCGTGCACCTCGTCGTCACCGACCAGCAGATCGCGCCGCCGGGCCCGTTCTTCCAGAGCGGCTAGCTCGGCCCGCAACCGGGTGTTGTCGCGGAAGAAGTGGTGCCGCGTCTCCCAATCGCCCTCGACCAGCGCGTGCCGGATGAACAGGTCCCGTGCCACCTCGGGGTTGATCTGCCCGTAGCCGACACGCCGGCGGGCGACGATCGGCAGCCCGTAGAGCGTCACCCGCTCATAGGCCATCACCGCACCGCGCTTCGAATCCCAGTGCGGCTCGCTGTAGGTCCGTTGCACCAGATGCTCGGCGACCCGTTCGACGGCCTCCGGCTCGATGCGCGCCGCGGTGCGGCCGTAGAGCCTGCTGGTCTCGACGAGGTCGGCGACCACAACCCAGCGCGGGGGCCGGCGGGTCAGCACCGAGCCGGGAGCCAGCACGAACTTGGTGTTGCGCGCCCCCGAGTACAGCCTGGAGTCGCGTCCCTCACTGTCGCGTAACCCGATGTGGGACAGCAGACCTGAGGTCAGAGCCGCGTGCACCGCTGCGGTGTCGGCCGGCTCGTCCTGCTCCCGGATCCCCAGATCCCGGCAGATGCTGCGCAGCTGTCCGACGAGATCCTGCCATTCGCGGATCCGCAGGTAGTGCAGGAACTCGTCGCGGCACATCCGGCGGAAAGAGCTTCCGGAACGCTCTTTTCGCTGCTCGGTCAGGTACCGCCACAGGTTGAGGTAGGACACGAAGTCCGAGGCCTCGTCGGCGAATCTTGCGTGCTTCTGGCGGGCGGCCTCCTCCCGGTCCACCGGCCGCTCTCGCGGATCGGGAATCGACAGCGCCGCAGCGATCACCAGGACTTCGCGCACGCACCCTTCAGCGTCGGCCTGCAGCAGCATCCTGCCCAGCCGTGGGTCCACCGGGATCTGCGCCAACCGGCGGCCCACGGTGGTCAGCTTCCCCGAGGCGTCGAACGCGCCGAGTTCCTGCAGCAGGCCTACGCCGTCGCGGATACTGCGCGCATCCGGTGGGTCGAGAAACGGAAAGTCCTCGACGGCACCGAGATCCAGTGCCGCCATCTGCAGGATCACCGCGGCGAGATTGGTGCGGAGCAGTTCGGGGTCGGTGTAGCGCGGACGGGCCTCGAAGTCGGCCTCCGAGTACAGCCGGATGCACACCCCCGGCGCCGTTCGCCCGCACCGCCCGGAGCGCTGCTGGGCCGACGCCTGCGAGATCGGCTCGATCGGCAGCCGCTGCACCTTGGTGCGGCGGCTGTAACGCGAGATGCGGGCAGTCCCGGGGTCGACGACGTAGCGGATGCCGGGGACGGTCAGCGACGTCTCGGCGACGTTGGTGGCCAACACGATGCGCCGCGCGGCACGGCTGGGCTGGAACACCTTCTGCTGATCGGCGGTGGGGAGCCTGGCGTAGAGCGGCAGCACCTCGGTGTTGTCGTCGAAGGCGCCGCGGAGCGCTTCGGCGGTGTCGCGGATCTCGCGCTCACCGGACAGGAACACCAGCACGTCGCCGGGGGGCTCGGCCGCGAGCTCGGCCACGGCGTCGACGATCGCCTCGGTCGGATCGCGCAGCTCCGTGCGCACCACCTCGTGGTCGGGGTCGTCAGGGTCCTCGACCCCGTCCCCGCCGGCGGCCGCGACTTCCAAGGGGCGGTACCGGATCTCGACCGGGTACGTGCGTCCCGACACCTCCACGATCGGCGCTCGACCGAAGTGGGCCGCAAAGCGCTCCGGCTCGATTGTCGCCGAGGTGACGATCACCTTCAGATCGGGACGCCGCGGTAGCAGTTCCCGCAGATAGCCGAGCAGGAAGTCGATGTTGAGGCTGCGTTCGTGAGCCTCGTCGAGGATCAGCGTGTCGTAGCGCAGCAGCCGACGGTCCCGTTGGATCTCGGCGAGCAGGATCCCGTCGGTCATCAGCTTCACCAGCGTGCGGTCGCTCACCTGGTCGGTGAAACGCACCGCGTACCCCACGGCCTCACCCAGCGGCGTGGCGAGTTCCTCGGCGATCCGCTGCGCGACCGTGCGCGCGGCCAGCCGCCGCGGTTGGGTGTGGCCGATGGTGCCGCGGATCCCGCGGCCCAGCTCCAGGCAGATCTTCGGCAGCTGCGTGGTCTTGCCCGACCCCGTCGCGCCGGCGACCACCACCACCTGGTTTTCGTTGATGGCTCTGGCGAGGTCGTCACGTCGCTCGCTGACGGGCAGGTCGGGGTAGCCGATCACCGGGACAGCGGCTTCGCGCGTCGCGACCAGCGCCTCAGCGGTGGTGAACTGCCCGGCGAGCTTGTCGAGCTGCTCGGCATTCGGGTTGCGCAGCTGCTTGAGCCTGCGCCCCAGCCGGGCGGCGTCGCGGATCGTCAGCCCGTCCAGGCGCGCCCGCAGCGCGCGAAGGTCGGCGGTGGACGGTTCGGACACTCCGGCAACGATAGGCGGCGGACCGTCAGTCCGCTCCGACCGTCGTCAGGCAGAACGGGTGCCCTACCGGGTCGAGCATGACCCGCCACATCGCCGGCTGCGCCTGGTTTTCGGCCTGGCGGGCGCCCAGCCGCTCGGCTCGGGCGACGGCGTCGTCGAGGTCGGTCACCGACACGTCGAGGTGCATCTGCTTGTGCTGGCCGGGGCCGGGCCACGTCGGCGGGACGTAGTCGGCGACGCGCATCATCGCCAGGATGTGGGCGCCGTCGGTGATGGCGACGACGCCGCCGTCGGGTGACTCGACCAGACGGCGCATCCCCAGCAGGCGGCCGTAGAAGTCAGCCAGTTCAGCCGGATCCGGGCAGTCGATCGAGGTCGCGCCCAGCCGGCCGACCGGTGCCTCAGCGTGCGTCATGCTCTCCACTCTGACATGGCGCCGTGACCACGGGCGAGAGCGCTCGGGTGCGGACGAACAGCACGGCACCTGCCAGCAGCACTTCGATAAGCGCCACCGCGGAGGCCAGTTGCATCGGCGAGGTCGCCGCGTCCGACAGCGAGCCGGGGACAGCGCCGTGATGGTGGGTACCGGCCATCGGCAGGTGCACACCGACCATCGCCAGGTTCATCACCGCCACCAGTACCCAGGCCCGCACCGTGTCCCGGGTCCACAGCTCGTACCCGCAGTACAGGCAGCCGACGAGCATCACCACCGTCAGCGCCGTCACCCACGGGGCCGCCGCCGGGGCGAGTGATGCGCCGTGCAGCACCGCCGAACCCACGGCCAGTACTGCCGCGGCCCGGCGGACGAGCCCGCTCGGTGTCCTCACAGAAGAAGTAGACCTCGCCGGGGCCGCGAACTCATCCCGAACGCCGCCGTCCCGCTGGTCGCGTTCTGGAGCTGACCGCTACGGCTGGTCGGGCGACCAGTACTCCAGCATCTCGGCGAGGGTCTCGAACGCGGGCGTGTTGACGCCGTAGGTCGCCTCGAAGTGCACGCTCAACGGGAAACCCAGCCCGCCGACGCCGTCGATGACGCGCTTGTAGAGGTCGAGCATCAGCTTTCGCCGCTGCACCGGTTCGGACCCGGCGAGCGTCCTGACGAATTCCTGCTCGGCGGCCACCGCCGCGTTCCCGGGATCCTGGATCAGCCAGTTGATCAGGCCGACCTTGCTCTCGATCTTGGGCACGAACCCGAACGAGAGCAGGATCTCGGGCCGGTGCTCAGTCGTCTGCGCGAACTCGGTGAGCATCGCGACGATGGCGTCCGAGTACAGCAGCTGCGTCATGCCGTAGGTGGCGCCCCGGTTGCATTTGAACTCGAAGCGGCCGTGTTCCCCGTCCCTGGTCGGGATCAGGATCACGCCACGGTTGGCGACGACGCTGTCGAACAGCGACAACGCGTCGGTCGGCGCGACGCCGGAGCCCTCGCCGTCGTTGAGGGTGCGCGGAACTCCCACGAACGCGATCCCGTCGAACCCGCTGTCGCCCAGCCGGGTCAGCCTGGCGCGCAGCGTCGGCTCGTCCATGAACGCGGTGACCTGTGTGCACAGGCCGTTGATGCCGGGCAGTTCCGGCTTGATCATCGACCAGAAGTCCAGGACGTCGAGCTTCGGCTTCATCTCGATTGGACGGTCGTCGTCCTCGTCGATCATCCCCGGGATCATCACGTGGCGGACACGTCCGGCCAGGCCGGCTTCCGCCGAACAGCGCAGCACCTTCTCGGCGTCCTCGAGGGCCCGCTCCCGGCCCCGATCGACGTTGGGCGGCACCAGCTCCAGAGCGATGGTGTTCAGGCTCACAGCGTTGCTCCACATCTGACGTCGGCTTGTCCCGGCGGCCCGGCCGATGTCACTGCCTCGGCCTCGTCCCCCGCCACCGGGAAAAATCACCATACCGACCCGCCGATTCCGGGGCTCGGTGCGGACGACCCGAGCGCACCCCACACCCGGGATCGTTCTTTACATTGAAGGGAGTCCCATGAAGATTCCCCAGAACCCCAAGACACTGCTCACGCTGGCGATACTGCTGATCGTCTGCCTGGTCACCGCCTGCACCGACCTGGAGCCTGCGCCGGGCACCACCTCGGTCACCACTCCGAGCCCGAGCTCGCCGTTCGACCCGACGACGCCACCACCGCCGCCCACCGGTCCGCTGCTGGCCTACCGGGCGGCCGATGAGCTGGGGCTCGTGGACGGCACCAGCGTGGTCGCCACTGCGCCGGGCGCCTTCGACGCCTCCAACGACCTGATCACCACCGAGGACGGCGGGTTCGTGTTCGCGCGGACCACCGACGGTCAGGTCGTCACGCTCGACGTGGCCACCGGTGACGCAGCCACCCGCGCGGTACCGGTGGGTCCGGTGCTGGGGACGGTCGGGCCTAGCTCCATCGTGTGGTGGGAGCAGCCGAACCGGCTCATGCAGCTCGATCTCGCGGACCCGGACTCGCAACCCGTGTTGCAGCAGACCGTCGATTTCCCGCCGGTCGCCGGCATCCCCCCGGCAGAGCCCCGGCTGATCGTCGCCCGCGGCGGTACCGCGGTGCTCGCGCGCGTGGAGGGTGCGCCGACGCCGTCCGGCGGTCCGGACACGCTCTACGCCGTGCACGGTCCGGGTGCGCCGTCACTGCTGGGGCAGGCTGACGCGAACACCCCGGTGTCGACCGCCCGGCTCAGTGCCGACGGGGCCTCGCTGGCCTATGCGCTGTACCGCAGCACCGACAGCACGTGCGGGACCGCTGCCGTGGTGGTGTCCGACGCGGCCGGGTCCCAGCAGATCTTCGACGTGGCGGGACCGGACGCGGCCACCGGGTCGAAGGTGCCGAAGCTGTGGTGGCCGACCACCGGCCTGCCGAAGCTGAGCCTGGGCATGTGGCGGTGCGACCGGCCGGAGACGTACCCGCCGCTGGTGTGGCAGGTGACCCCCGAGAGCATCGAACAGATCGTCCCGGCGACGTCCGCGCTGCAGACGGGCGACGTCGCACCGGGACAGCGTGCCCTGATCCTGCCGCGGACCGGCTCCTACACCGACCCGGTGGGAACCCTGGTGCTGGAGGAGAGTGACCGCCGCATCTCGATCAAGGACGGGGTCGACGCCATCGCCGTGATCCGGCCGGCTCCGTAGTCTGGATGGGGTGAGCATCGCACTGCAGGGCCGGTTCGCCCGGGAGCTGCCGGAGTTGGCGGTGAGCTGGAAGGCCGAGGCCGCACCCGAGCCGCAGCTGCTGGCGCTCAACGCGCCGCTGGCCGCCGAGCTGGGCCTCGACCCGGAATGGCTTCGCAGCCCCGAGGGACTGGGCCTGTTGGTGGGCACCACGGTCCCCGCCGGCGCCACCCCCGTGGCCCAGGGCTACGCCGGCCACCAGTTCGGCGGATTCGTTCCGCGCCTCGGGGACGGCCGGGCGCTGCTTCTCGGAGAGATGGTCGACGGCTCCGGCCGGGTGCGTGACCTCCACCTGAAGGGGTCCGGACGGACCCCGTTCGCCCGCGGTGGCGACGGGTTGGCGGCGGTCGGACCGATGGTGCGCGAGTACGTCATCAGCGAAGCCATGCACGCGCTGCGTATCCCGACGACACGTGCGCTGGCAGTGGTGGCCACCGGCCGCCCGGTGTACCGGGAGACGGTACTGCCCGGCGCTGTGCTGGCGAGGGTGGCCGACAGCCACCTGCGGGTGGGTTCGTTCCAGTACGCCGCGCTGGTGTCGCGGTCCACCGGGGATGTGGACGTGCTGCGCCGGCTGGCCGACCACGCCATCGCCCGTCACCACCCCGCGGCCGCCGAGTCCGACAACCGGTACCTCGCGTTGCTCGACGCCGTGATCGCGGTCCAGGCCGAACTGATCGCCCGGTGGATGCTGGCCGGTTTTGTGCACGGGGTGATGAACACCGACAACATGACGATCTCGGGCGAGACGATCGACTACGGACCGTGTGCGTTCATGGAGAGCTTCGACCCGGCGACGGTGTTCAGCTCGATCGACAGCGGGGGCCGCTACGCCTACGGCAACCAGCCCGGGATCGCGCTGTGGAACCTGGCCCGGTTCGCCGAGACACTGCTTCCGCTGCTGGCGCAGGACACCGACCAGGCGATCACGCTCGCCGAGACGTCGCTGGGCGCGTTCCCGGGCCGCTACGAGGAACGTTGGTCGGCGGGCATGCGGGCCAAACTCGGAATCGCCGACGCCCCCGCCGACGTGGTGGCCCCGCTGGTCGAGGATCTTCTCACGCAGATGCAGCAGAGCCAGGTCGACCACACCTCGTTCTATCGCCGGCTGAGCAGGGCGGCCCGCGGGGACGCCGAGCCGGCCCGGGGAGAGTTCCTCGACCTCGCCGCCTTCGACAGCTGGACCGCCCGCTGGCGCGCCCTGGGCCCGGATCCGGAGGCGATGGACCTGGTCAACCCCGTCTACATTCCGCGCAACCACCTGGTGGAGGAGGCGCTGACGGCGGCGACCTCCGGTGACCTGGCACCCCTGGGAGGGCTGCTCGAGGCGGTCGGGTCGCCGTTCGACGAACGGCCGGGGTTCGAGCGCTACGCTGAGCCGGGCGAGAAGGAGTTCAGCAGCTCCTTCCGAACTTTCTGTGGAACCTGACCGCACGGGCGTACCGTGGCGGGAACCGTAGCAGCTAACCCACAGGAGAGCCCTTGAGCGGCAACAGCGTCAGGCTTGGGCTCCAGGACCTGATTTTCATCTACGGCGAGACATCGAGTTCGAAGATGCACGTCGCCGGGCTGCTGCCGTTCACGCCACCCGCCGACGCACCGCGGGACTACCTGCGGGAGATGATCGACGAAGCACGGCGCCAGGAGGTGATGGCACCGTGGAATCGCAAACTGGCCCACCCGCGGTTGCAGTTCAGCCCGGTGCACACCTGGGTCACCGACGAGGACTTCGACTTCGACTATCACGTCCGGCGCTCGGCGCTGGCCAGCCCGGGTGATGAACGGGAGCTGGGCATCCTGGTCTCCCGGCTGCACAGCAACCACCTCGATCTGACCCGTCCGCCGTGGGAGATCCACGTCATCGAAGGGCTCGAGGGCGGCCGGTTCGCGTTGTACATGAAGATCCACCATGCGCTCGTCGACGGTTACAGCGCGATGCGGATGCTGGCGCGCAGCCTGTCGACGGACCCGCAGTCGCGGGACACCCGGATGTTCTTCAACGTGCCGACACCGAAACGGGAGCGTCGCACGCCCCCGTCACCGACGAATCTTCTGACCTCCACGCTGCGGACGCTCGGCGGTTTCGGCTCCCAGATCACCGGTGGTGTCAGCTCGGCGGTCGATCTGACCAATGCGCTCGTCAACACCCAGATCCGGCGCGACGGCGAGTTCTCCCGGATCGCCGGTTCGGCGTCGGCACCGCACAGCATTCTCAACGCGCGGATCAGCCGCAACCGCAGGTTCGCCACCCAGCAGTACGAATTCGACCGGTTGCGGGCGCTGAGTTCCCAGCACGGCGCGACGATCAACGACGTGGCGCTGGCGATCATCGGGGGTGGTCTGCGCAAGTTCCTCACCGATTTCGACAAGCTGCCGGACCGCTCCCTGATCGCCTTCCTTCCGGTCAACGTGCGGCCCAAGGGAGACGAGGGCGGTGGAAACGCGGTGGGGGCCATCCTGGCTCCGATGGGCACCGACATCGAGGACCCGGTCGAGCGGCTGGAGACGATCACCGCGGCGACGCGCGCCTCCAAGGCGCAGCTGCAGACGATGTCACCGACGGCCATCATCGCCTACACCGCGGCACTGCTGGCACCGGCGGGCGGACAGGTCGCCAGCGCGCTGACTGGTGTGCAGCCGCCGTGGCCGTACACCTTCAACCTGTGCGTGTCCAACGTTCCCGGACCGCGGGAGCCGTTGTTCTTCAACGGATCCCGGCTGGAGGCGACGTTCCCGGTGTCGATCCCGATTCACGGGATGGCGCTGAACATCACGCTGCAGAGCTACGCAGAGACGATGAACTTCGGTTTTGTCGGCTGCCGCGACGCGCTGCCGCATCTGCAACGACTCGCGGTGTACACCGGTGATGCGCTGGGCGATCTGGAAAAGGCCTCGCTGCGCTGACCCGGCGCTAACCGGGCGTAGCCTCGGCCCGGCTACGCGCATCGAGAACCAGCAGCGCGACGTGCAGCGACGTCCTGGACTCGCCGTCGTCGAGATCGACCCCGAGACGGTCGCCGATGCGAGCCAGGCGCTTGTACAGCGCGGGCCGGCTGATGTGCAGCCGCTCGGCGGCAGCCACCTTGTTTCCCGCGGCGGCCAGGTACTCGCGCAGCACCGCGATGTCGGAAGGGGCGACCCGGTCATCTTCTGCCAGCAGTGGTCTGAGCTCGGTCTCGGCGAACCGCTGTACCCGTCTGTCGTCGCGGAGCAGCGTGACGAGACCACGCAGCCTGGTGTCCGCGGCACGGAAGTAGGGCCGCGGATCCCCCATCGACAGCGCCACTTCGGCGATGTGAGCGGCTTCGGCGAGCCCGGCGATGGCGTCCGTCACCGCGTTCACCTCAACGGCCAACGCCAGTACCGAATTCTGCGGGGCGTCGACGCGCGTGACCTCGCGGCGCAACGCTTCGCCGAGCGCCGTCAGGGATTTCGGCACCGCGGAGGTTTTGGAGTCCTTCAGCGCGAGGACGGCGCCGACCTCGCCGTCACCGCGCAGTGCGAACAGCCCCGTGTGGCCGGCCGCGTTGACGGTGTGCGCGACGGCGTCGAGCAGGGCGACATTGCGGCGATGGCGGGCAACAGGATCGCCGGCCCGCTTGTGTCGTTCGACCCTGACCACGGCCGGGAGGTAGTGCGTCGAGGCCCGGAGCCCGAGTGCGTGCGCCCGGGCGGCGGCCTCGCGTTCCTCGGTGATCCGGCCTTGGCGCACGTCGTCGATCAGACCGCTCTGGGCCTGCTGCTGCAGCCCGGACCGGTCGCGTTCGATCATCCGGTGCAAAGCCAGTGCCGCGGCCGCGCGCTCGAGGACCATCGTCGCCCGACCGGAGTCCGCCGGAGAGCGTGGCACGACCAGACGTCCCCACTCCTCGGTGCGGGGTCCGACCGCCGTCGTCGCCCATGACTCGCCGCCGGCACCCGGACTCCGTCGCGAGCGGCGCTCCCAGTCCTGGAGCGTAGAGGCGTGGGCACCTGCGGACACCGCGAGCGCACGGTGCGAAAGATCCTCCAGCACAACGGGTTCGTCGAGCATCCGGGCTGCGGCGTCCACGATCCCCGCGACCGAGGCTCTGCGCATGCTCAGCTCGGTGAACGTCTCGTGAACGCGGCGATCGAAGGCGACCTCCTCGTACTGTTCGGCGACGATCCTGCGGTGCACCGCCTCGGTCACCTCGACGAACCGGATCGGACGGTGCAGCACGACCAGCGCCAGGCCGAGTTCCTCCGCGATCGGCGCGGCATTGCCCGGAAGGACCGGCAGCCGGTCCCCCAGCTCCACCACCACGCCGATCGCGCCGGCGGACGCCAGGCGCTGCAGATACTTTCGCGGTGACCGCGCCAGCGCCGCGCCGGTAGTCAGCACCAGCTCGCCGCCCTGCAGCAGGGCGGACAGATCGGCCAGGTCGCTGCCGTGCACCCACCGCAGCGGCTCGTCCCAGCGTCGTGCTGAGAGCACCTCCGGGGCACCGGACTGCACCACGGGCAACCCGATGACGTCCCCTACGGTCAGTGTCATGAACACAATGTAAAGGGATCGGAGTATTCAGAGACACTCTGTCGCCCGTTTCGGCGGCCACACCGCACCAGACTGGGGTCATGCAGCGTATTTCTCATTGGGTGGGTAACAAGGAGTTCGCGGGTGCGAGCAGCGCCTCGGCGCCGGTGACGAATCCGGCGACGGGTGCGGTCACCGGGCAGGTGGCGTTGGCCACCGTCGAGGATGCGCGTGTGGTGATCGATGCTGCCGCGGCGGCGTTCCCGGCCTGGCGGGACACCTCGCTGGCCAAGAGGACTCAGGTACTGTTCCGGTTTCGGGAGCTGCTCAACGAACGCAAGGGTGAACTCGCCGAGATCATCACCGCCGAACACGGCAAAGTCGTCTCCGACGCCCTCGGTGAAGTCTCGCGCGGCCAGGAAGTCGTCGAGTTCGCCTGCGGCATCCCGCACCTGCTCAAAGGCGGATTCACCGAGAACGCCTCGACCAAGGTCGACGTCTACTCCATCCGCCAACCCCTGGGCCCGGTCGCGGTCATCTCCCCGTTCAACTTCCCCGCCATGGTCCCGATGTGGTTCTTCCCCATCGCCATCGCCTGCGGCAACACCGTGGTCCTCAAACCCAGCGAGAAAGACCCGTCGGCCTCACTGTGGATCGCGGCGCTGTGGGCCGAAGCCGGCCTACCACCCGGGGTGTTCAACGTCCTACAAGGCGACAAGACCGCCGTCGACGAACTACTCACCAACCCCACGATCAAATCCGTCAGCTTCGTGGGCTCCACCCCCATCGCCCAGTACGTCTACACCACCGCCACCACCGCCGGGAAACGCGTCCAAGCCCTCGGCGGCGCCAAGAACCACGCCGTCATCCTGCCCGACGCCGACCTCGACCTGGCCGCCGACGCCATGGTCAACGCCGGCTTCGGCTCCGCCGGGGAACGCTGCATGGCCATCTCCGCATGTGTGGCCGTCGGACCCATCGCCGACGACCTGGTCGCCAAAATCACCGAACGCACCACACCGCTCAAGATCGGCGACGGCACCCAAGACTGCGACATGGGCCCCCTGGTCACCCAAGCCCACCGCGACAAAGTCGCCGGCTACATCGACGCCGGCGAAGCCGACGGCGCCAAAATCGTCGTCGACGGCCGCACCGTCACCCCCAACGGTGGTGCAGACGGCTTCTGGCTCGGACCCACCCTCATCGACCACGTCACCCCCGACATGAGCGTCTACACCGACGAAATCTTCGGCCCCGTCCTGTCCGTCGTCCGCGTCGACACCTACGACCAAGCCCTGGAACTGATCAACACCAACCCCTACGGCAACGGCACCGCCATCTTCACCAACGACGGCGGCGCCGCCCGCCGCTTCCAAAACGAAGTCCAGGTCGGCATGGTCGGCATCAACGTCCCCATCCCCGTCCCCATGGCCTACTACAGCTTCGGCGGCTGGAAAAACTCGCTATTCGGCGACGCCCACGCCCACGGCACCGACGGCGTCAACTTCTACACCCGCCAAAAAGCCATCACCCAACGCTGGCTCGACCCCAGCCACGGCGGCATCGAACTCGGCTTCCCTCAAAACGCCTGATCAACCCACGCAAGAGTACGGTTTGGGACACATCAACCAGATAGGTCTTCACGGTCATGACTGTGCTGAACGAAACCACCCAGCTGCCCAATGGTCTGAGCGTCGAGGCGGCCCGCGCCGAGGCCGCCCGCACCTACGAGCTCGATCGCGCCCATGTGTTCCATTCGTGGTCCGCCCAGGCCGACATCTCACCGATGACGATCGTGGCGTCCGAGGGCTGTCACGTCTGGGACGGTGACGGCAACCGGCTGCTCGACTTCTCCTCGATGCTGGTGAACACCAACATCGGCCACCAGCATCCCAAAGTTGTTGCCGCCATTGCCGATCAGGCGGCGAAGCTTTGTACGGTGGCGCCCCAGCATGCCAACGATGCCCGCTCCGAAGCCGCCCGGCTGATCGCCGAGCGGACACCCGGTGACCTCGACAAGATCTTCTTCACCAACGGCGGCGCCGACGCCGTCGAGCACGCGGTGCGGATGGCCCGCCTGCACACCGGCCGGTACAAGGTGCTGGCCCGCTACCGCTCGTATCACGGCGGCACCGAGACCGCGATCAACCTGACCGGTGATCCGCGGCGCTGGCCCAACGATCACGGCAATGCCGGCGTCGTGCACTTCTTCGGTCCGTTCCTCTACCGGTCGCGCTTCCACGCCACCACCGAGGCCGAAGAGACCGAGCGCGCGCTCGATCATCTGCACGAAACCATCCGCATGGAGGGGCCGTCGACCATCGCGGCGATCATCCTCGAGCCCATACCCGGCACCGCCGGCATCATGGTGCCGCCGCCCGGCTACATCGCCGGAGTGCGGGCGCTGTGCGACGAGTACGGCATCATCTTCATCGCCGACGAGGTGATGGCAGGTTTCGGCCGCAGCGGAAAGTGGTTCTCCATCAACCATTTCGACGTCGTCCCGGACCTGCTGACCTTCGCCAAGGGCGTCAACTCGGGTTACGTGCCCCTCGGCGGCGTGGCGATCAGCCCCGCCATCGCCGACACCTTTGCTCATCGGGCCTACCCGGGCGGGCTGACGTACTCCGGGCATCCGCTTGCCACAGCCGCCGCCGTCGCGACGATCAACGCGATGGCCGACGAGGGCATCGTCGAGAACGCCGCAAGGATCGGCAGTGAGGTCCTCGGACCCGCGCTGCGTGAGATGGCCGGGCGGCACCGCTGCGTCGGCGAGGTGCGCGGTGCCGGCGTGTTCTGGGCGGTCGAACTCGTTGCCGACCAGCAGACCCGGGAGCCGCTGGCGCCGTACGGCAGTTCCAGTGCCGCGATGAATTCCGTCATCGCAGAATGTAAGAAGTCCGGGTTGCTGCCGTTCGCCAACTACAACCGCATCCACGTGGTGCCGCCGTGCATCGTCACCGAGGAGCTGGCCCGGGAGGGCGTCGCGATCCTGGATCGCGCCCTGGATGTCGCGGACGCGGCGCTGAATTCCTAAGCGCCCAGCTCGCCGGAGATTCCGCGCTCGAGGGCGACTCGGGCGCGTTCGGGCAGCACGACCAGGCCGTCGAGCTCCCGCCGCGCCAGCCGGTAGGCCCGCTCGCGTTCCTGGGTCGTCGCCGCCGTGTCGGCCGAAACCCGCAGCAGGCGTTGCGCACGGCCGAGCCGCTCCTGGTCCTCGCTGGAGAAGCCGGTGCGGCGCCGCCGGATCGCCTCGGCTTCGGCGACATCGAAGGCGGTGACGTACTCCTGCACCGCGTCCAGATATTCGCGGGTGGCGTCGCGGTCGTCCACGAGGTCGGCCACATCCGCGGGGCGCAGGAAGTCCGACCGCAGTTTGGCCCGGTGGAAACGCTCGGTGAGCGGGTCACGCATGTCGGTCATCAACGGATAGTCGAGCAGCTTGGCGACGTCGAGCTCGTATTCGAGCCAGCGCGTGTCGGTCCGGTCGTGTTCCTCGATGGTCCGGGTGATCGCCCGCCGCTGCGCGGCAGCGGCATCGGGGCGCGGTTCGGCCTCCGGCGGAAGCTCGGCCGCACGGCGACCGCGTGCAGAGGTGATGGCCCTGAAGGTGGCATAGCCCACACCGGCCAGTGGCACGAGGATGAGCAACAACTCGGCCAGGCGGAAGAGCAGTCCCATTCGGCCAGGATGCCACCACCCGCGCCGGGCACATGCCTAGGCAACCTAGAAAAATCGTCAGTTTGTTGGTTTCGTTTTGGTATCGGTGGGCAATTTCTTCGGCATGCGAAACAAGACCACTTCTCCCCGGACCTCTCCCCGAACCCTCGGTTCCCTGCTCTTCGCAGGCGCTGCGGCGACTGCGATCGCGACGGCTCCTCTGACGTTTGCGCAGAGCCCGTTCAACACCAATCCGCCGCCGCCTCCGCCGCCGCCGCCGGCGTGCGTCAATGCTGACGGAACGCCGTGTTACGTCGGTCCCGACGGTGCCGCGGGCGCCATCCCCGGTGGTCCCGGCGGCGTCGCCGGACCCGGTGGCGCTGCGGGCGCCATTCCCGGCGGCCCGGGCGGCGTGGCCGGACCCGGCGGCGCTGCCGGAGGCGTCCCCGGCGGACCCGTCGGTGAAGCCGGACCTGGTGGCGCCGAAGGCGCGATTCCCGGCGGCCCTGCCGGTGAGGCGGGACCCGGTGGCGTCAGCGGTAGCACCAATCCCGGTGGCGTCAGCGGCGCCGCAGGACCCGAAGGCGCCACCGGCGCCATCCCAGGTGGGCCGAGCGGCACCGCCGGACCGGGCGGGGCCAGCGGCTGCATCCCCGGTGTGGGCTGCGCAACCATCCCCGCGCCCTGATCTGAACGCATAACTCCACAACCGTGGCCGAAGGGCCGGGTCTGATTCCCCCCGAGATCAGGCCCGGCCTTTTGGTGCGTCGCACACCCGACGAACAGCGGTGGCTACGGTAGCGAGCATGGATGGCAAGACCGTGATCGTGACCGGGGCGGCCCGTGGTGTCGGCAAGGGCATCGCGTCCGCTCTTGTCGAGCGTGGCGCCTCGGTGCTGCTGGTGGACCGTGACCCGGAGCTGCTCAGCGCGACCGTCGAGCAACTCGGGGGTCCCGGCCGCGGCGCGGTCGGGTTGGGCGCCGATCTGCGTGAGGACGGCTGCGCAGCCCGCATCGTCGACTCAGCGGTCGAGACCTTCGGCGGGTTGCACGGTTTGGTGAACAACGCGATCGCCACCAACGAGCCCAAGCCGTTCCAGGCCATCACCCGCGAGGACTACGACCTGGTCTTCGACGTGGGTCCGCGGGCGACCTTCGAGTTGATGCAGGCGGTGTACCCGGTGTTCGTCGCCGGCGGCGGCGGCAGCATCGTCAACCTCGGATCGGGCTCGGGCACCTTCGGCAAGCCGAAGTTCGGTGCCTACGCGGGCGCCAAGGAGGCCATCCGCGGGATGTCGAAAGTCGCTGCGCTGGAATGGGGCCGAGACAACATCCGGGTCAACGTGGTGTGCCCGTTCGCCGAGACGGAGAGCATCAGGATGTGGCGGGAGATGGCTCCGGAGACCTATGAGCGCACGGTGCGCGGTGTTCCGCTGGGCCGGCTGGGCGACGTCGGTTCCGACATCGGGCCGGTGGTGAGGTTTCTGCTCAGCGACGAAGCGTCGTTCGTCACGGCGCAGACGATCATGGTCGACGGCGGGGCGGCCGGCTTCCGCTGATCTGACCGCAGCTCGCATATCGCCGAAAGGAGAAGTGTGCAAAGGGTTCCCGTGATCGCGCTGACCGGTCATCTCGGCGCGGGCAAGACCACCCTGCTCAACCACGTGTTGCGTAGCCCGGGCGCGCGGATCGGCGTGGTGATCAACGATTTCGGCGAACTCAACGTCGACGCCGGATTGGTCACGGGGCAGGTGGACGAGCCCGCCTCGATCGCCGGCGGCTGCATCTGCTGCCTGCCCGACGAGGGCGGACTCGACCTCGCCCTGGCCCGCCTCGCCGATCCCAAGCTGCGCCTGGACGCCATCATCGTCGAGGCCAGCGGCCTGGCCGACCCGGTGGCGATCTCGCGGATCATCCGCTTCAGCGGGGTGGACAACGTGCGCCCCGGCGGGATCGTCGACGTCATCGACGCAGCCACCCACTTCGACACCGTCGACCGGGACGCCAGCCCGCCGGCACGTTACGGCGTCGCCACGCTGGTGGTCGTCAACAAGCTCGACCAGATCGCTGCCGGTGAACAAACCACCGTGCTGCAGCGCATCGAGAGCCGGGTCCGCGACCGCAACCCGCACGCACAGGTCGTGGGCGCAACCGCGGGACGCATCGACCCGGCGCTGCTCTACGACGTCTCTGCCGCCGAGGAGGCGGGGCAGTTGACGTTCCGAGAACTGCTCTTCGACAGCGAACCGGACCCGGACCACGACCACGACCACGACCGCGACACCGCCCATGACCACGTCCACGCGGATTCGGTCACGGTGGTCGGTGACGGGTGTGTGGATCCCGGCGCGGTCATCGACCTACTCGAGCAACCACCGACCGGGGTGTACCGCATGAAGGGCACCATCGCGGTGCGCTACCGGACCTCCACCCGCGTCTACGTCGTCAACGTCGTGGGGCCGTCGATCCACATCGCTCCCGCGCCCGCCCACGCGACCACGAGCTGCCTGGTGGCGATCGGGATGGGGCTGGACGTGGACGACGTCCGGCGGCAGCTCAGCGCGGCGCTGCACACCGCCACCGCGGCGCCGCCTGCCCAGAGCGTCCGGCGCCTGCAGCGCTACCGCAAGCTCAGCATCTGAGCGCGGGCGGCGTCGTCCCACCTCCGGGCGCTCGACCGGTGATACTGACGTGATGGCTGAGGACACGATCGCTGAACGCAACGTGCTGGGCGGGCCGCTGGAGCCGTGCGGTACCGAGCCGATGACCGGCTTCTACCGCGACGGTTGCTGCAGCACCGGCGACGAGGACCTGGGGCGCCACACCATCTGTGCGGTCGTGACCGCAGACTTCCTCGAGCACCAGCGCTCGATCGGCAACGACCTGGCGACGGCCATGCCCGCCTACCGATTCCCCGGCCTGGTGCCGGGCGACCGCTGGTGCGTCACCGCCCTGAACTGGCTGCGGGCGCACGAGGACGGTCACGCGTGCCCGGTGGTCCTGGCCTCGACGCACGAACGCGCGCTGGAATCGGTGCCCGCAGAGGTGCTCAGCCGATACGCGGTCGACGTTCCGGACGATCTGGCCGACCTCTGAGGCGTTGCCTCGGTTGATCTAACCTTACGTATGGCCTCGGTCCTGACTGTGAACACGGCACCCGCGGCCGTTGATCTCGGCGCGCTGCGCACCGGCATCGACAAGCGTCCCAGCGCCGAGCCGCTCGCCGTGCGTGCTCCCGGGCCGAGGAAGGGCGGGCTGGGCAGCGGTGTCGTGGGTGACTCGATCGGTAACTCGCGCCACCACGGCGGTGACGACCAGGCCGTGTACGCCTATGCCCGCGAGGATCTCGACGACTGGCAGTCCCGCCTCGACCGTGACATCAGCAACGGCATGTTCGGCGAGAACATCACCACATCGGGCGTGAACCTCACCGACTGCCTTGTCGGCGAACGTTGGGCAGTCGGAGACGACGGACTGGTCCTGGAAGTCACCAGCCCGCGCACGCCCTGCAAGACCTTCTCCACATGGCTGGGGATCCCGGGCTGGATCAAGACTTTCACCGCCGCAGCGATTCCCGGTGCGTATTTTCGGGTCATCGAGCCCGGCACCATGCGCGCCGGCGACCGTATACAGATCATCGCGCGTCCGGACCACCCGGTGACCGTCGGCGTGGTGTTCCGCGCGCTGATGCTCGAGCCGGCCTTGATGCCCACCCTCGTGGCGGCAGATGCCCTGCCGGACAAGATCAAACAGCAGGTTGCCCGCCGCCACGGCGCCTGAGTGGGACTGATCCGGCGCAACGCACAGGGTTCGCCCAGCCGCCGGATATAACGTATCGGCGATTGGGTATGCAGCCGGGGAGCATTCATCCGTCAGGGTCAGTCGCCCTGGACCGGGTGGCCTGCGCGGCACGGGGGGTCGCGCACACCGAAAGCCGCAGTCGAGGCACGGCGGCAAGTGGCGAACGTAGACAGGAGCATCAGTGATCAACGACTGGAATCCGGCATGGTCCGATCCCGTGTTCGAAGATGCGGTCGCCCGAGCGAGGAACCTGCACATGGCTGAAGGTGTCCTGGTGGGCTTGCGCAGGTGCGCACCGGAAAGCGCCATCGCCGAACTGGTTTCGGTGGCCCGCGCGGCGGGTCTGTCCACATCCGCGGTGGCAAGGGAACTCGTGAGCCTGGTCAGCGGAGCCACCAACCAAGGCGTGGAGTCCGTCGCCCGCACCGTCGTCTACCAGCACTGGGGCGGCCTGATCGGGCAGGATGCCGGCCGCTCAGACGGATAACACCCGTTCAGACGGACAACACGTAGGACAGGAAGAACCCGCCGGCCGTCGCGAACGCGTTCAGCGGCCGACCGTGTTCGAATGCTTCAGGCATCAACGTGTCGGCGACCGAGGCCAGCACCGCACCACCGGCGAACGCCAGCGCGACCGCCACCACCTCGGGCCGCAGTCCGCCTGCCGCCATCCGGCCCGCCACCACCGCCGCCGCGAGCAACACCGCGCAGATCGTCCAGGTCGCCATCACAGCGCCCGGGCTCATTCCGCCTTCGCGCATGGACACGCTGCCCGCCAACGCCTCTGGCAGATTCGAGAAGAAGATGGCGACCAGCAATGACAAGGATGCGCCGCCAACCAGAGTCACTCCGAGCGCGAGGTTCTCCGGCACGCCGTCGAGGGTGACCGCTGCGAGAAGGGCGAGCCCGACACCTCCTCTGGCCGCCGAACTGCCCGGGTTGCGCCGCTCCAACAGCCAGTCGATGAGGATGAATGCTGCCGCCCCGGCGAGCAGGCCGAGGCCGGAGCGCAACGGGCCGCCCAGTCGGAACGAGTCCTCGAACAGTTCGAATGCCAGAGCCGAGATCAGCGCTCCGCTGGCGAAGGCCAGCAGCACGCGTGTGAGCTGCGCCGGAGGGGTCCACCGGGCCCCGATACCAGCGCCGATGACCAATGAGCTGGATGCCGCCACCCCGTACAGCACTGCGGTCCACACTGAACTCACCTCAGAACGCATCGATCGGCACGTCGGTTACCCGGTAACAGCTCGGTCAAACGCCGAGACCGGCGCGGGTGAGACACCCGCGCCGGTCCGGTCACAAACTGAATTTCAGCAGGTCAGCTGATACCCACCACTTCCTGCGCGATGGCGGCAAGGCGGGTCTGCGCCGCGGACACCACACGTTGGCGGTCCTTGTGCGCTTCCTCGTAGGCCA
The DNA here is from genome assembly GCF_010723735.1 of Mycolicibacterium hippocampi. Classification (GTDB taxonomy): domain Bacteria; phylum Actinomycetota; class Actinomycetes; order Mycobacteriales; family Mycobacteriaceae; genus Mycobacterium; species Mycobacterium hippocampi. The sequence goes on from NZ_BLLB01000002.1 coordinate 499,099, forward strand.
CGATCACCCGGATGTCTGCCGGGTCGGTCAACTCCTTCACCGCGCTGGCGGCCTCGTTGACGTTCAGGTCGTCGTAATCGGCGATCGGCAACTCGGTCTCGTCGAGGATGCCGGTAGCGCCGCGGGCGGCATGGATTGCGTCTGCGGCCTGGTCGGCTCCCTGCTCACGGGCGACCCGCTCGGCGGCTTCCAGCGCCGAGTTGCGCGCACCCGCGAAGGTCTTGGAGGCGATGTCACCGGTCCGTGAACCGCGGTTCACCAACTCGGAGACCGCCGGCCGCACCGATCGCACGGCTTCCGCCGCTCGCTCGGCGCTGCGTGTCGACCATGTCAGCGGCAGGTTGACGAACCTGACCGCCACTCCGGCGGCTGCCTGCAGCGGGGTCCGCCGCAGCGCTGCGGGCCCACCGAGGGCGTCCTCTGCGAGCACCGTCGTCAGCCACTCCACCGTCGCGGAGTGCGCGGTGATCAGGCGTGTCGCCAGGTCTTCGACATCCTTGTGCTTGGCGGCCACCGCCAGCGCCTTGACGTAGCGTGCACGGTCCAGGAGCTGGCCCTCCAGCGCGAGGTCACCGAGAAGCGCCTCGTCGAACGGCTCCGCCTGCTCGGTCAGCGCCTTCACGGCGGCGGCGGCGCGGCCCAGGAACGGACCGATGACGTCGGGGAAGCCACCGAGGTCGCGGATCGCCTTCTCGATCGCCTCTGCGCGAATGCGCGCGTTGTCGGCGTTCTGCTGCAGCTCGGTCCGCACCGCCTCGGTTCGGGCCTGAACCACGCGGGTCTCGGCGACCTGGATCTCGGTGTGAGTCAGGTCCAGCAGGCTGCGCAGCTGCGCAACAAGGGTCGAAGTGGTCAGTGTGGTCGACGTAGTCGGTGATGCCATCAGTTGGTACACCCCTTGATATCTAGAGAGTTTCGGTCAGCGCATGAGTGCGCCTGATTTGTGGGTTACCCGTCGACGCCGAGTTGTACAGACCGATCTCGCAGATGTGAGAAACCTCGGGTGAGGTGTATCGCAGGTCGGCTTCGGGTAGTGACTTCCGCGGTGCTGGTGGGCCCGGTTTGGTCGTGATCCAGCCGGGTACTAGACCGTTCGTGATGCCGACCCTTCTGCAACCGGTGCTGCCCGAACCTCGTGGGCCGATCTCGATGTCGGTCATCGACCTGCTGACCGAACGCGCTCCGCACCACCACCTGATGCGGGTGGTCACCTCGCTCGCCGATGCCGATCCATACGGCATCGACGTCCAGCTCACCCTCTACATATGCTACGAACTGCACTACCGCGGGTTCGCCGACGTGGACGCCGGCTGGGAATGGAACCCGAGCCTGCTGCACCTGCGCGGCCGCCTCGAAGAACTGTTCCTGGCCGCGGTCGGTGACGAGGTGGGCCATATCGACGCCGACACCTCGGCCGCGGCGGAGCTGGACGCACTGTGCGTGGAGCCTGTCGAGGGCAGCGGCCCGTCGTACTACCTGCGCGACGAAGGCACCTGGGAGCAGATGCGGGAGTACTTCGCCCACCGGTCGCTCTACCACCTCAAAGAGGGTGATCCCCACGCGTGGACCATCCCGCGCCTCACCGGCCAGGCCAAGGCTTCGTTCGTGGCAGTGGAATTCGACGAGTTCGGGGGCGGCAAGGGCTCCCGGCTGCATCAGCAGCTGTTCGCCGACCTGATGGCCGCGGCGGATCTGGACACGTCGTATCTGGGCTACCTGGCCGACGTACCCGCCCCGACCCTGGCGGTGGTGAACCTGATGTCGATGTTCGGTCTGCACCGCCGGCTGCGGGGATCGTCGGTGGGACACTTCGCCGCCACCGAGGTCACCTCACCGCCCGGGTCGCGCCGGATGGTCCAGGCGCTGGAGCGCTTCGAGGCGCCGATGCCGTGCCGGGCCTTCTACCTCGAGCATGTCGAGGCCGACGCCGTTCACGAGCAGGTGGTCAGGACGGACGTGGTCGGTGACCTGATCGCCCGCGAACCCCAACTCGAACGTGACGTGGTGTTCGGTATCCGGGCCTTCGACGTGGTCGAGGGACGATTGGCCGACCACCTCATGCACTGCTGGCGGGACGGGCGGCCGTCACTGCGGAGTCCGCTGGCCTGACCGGCGGCGGTGGCTGGTGTCGCACAGCGGATAGGTCTTTGATCGCCGGCACGCGCAGATGGCGACCATGAACCGGTCGGACTCCACGACGCTGCCGTCGGGCATCTCGATGCGGACCGGGCCCTCGACCATCACCGGACCTGCGGGAACGACGCGTACCAGGCGCGGGTCTCCGCTCACGGCGCGTCCGCCCGGATCACCACGAGCCTCTCCTCCCGACGTCCGGGGGGCAGCAGCCCCACCCGGGTCAGCCACTGCGCACGCGCCGACATCACCGGACCGAACGGGATGAACTGTTGTGCCACCACCTCGACATGCATGCCGTGAGCGCGCAGCGCCGTCAGCGTCTTCTTGATGTCCGAGCACTCCGACTGCACCACCATCATGGTGCCGCCGTCGTCGACCAGGAGCGGGGCTGCAGCACAGAGCGGATCCAGGATCATCCGGCCGTCGGCTCCGGCGTTCCACGCCTGGGCCGGACCAGCCGTCACCGGGATGGAGTCGGTGTCGTCCGCAGGGCCGTGCGGCACGTAGGGAGGGTTCGCGACGACGAGGTCGAAGGGCGCGAATTCCACGGCGCGCGACCAGGAACCGCGATGGACCCGGACGTCGACCTCTTCGGTCAGTGCGCTCTGGCGGGCATGGCGCACCGCTTGCGGACAGATGTCGAACGCGGTGACCTCTGCCGCTCCGGCGGCCGCGGCCGCGATCGCGACCACGCCGCTGCCGGTACACAGGTCGGCGACGCGGGCTCCGGACACCAGCCCGGTCCCGGTCATGGCTTCGATGAGCAGGTGCGAATCCTGTTGGGGGGGATAGATCCCCGCGGGCACGGCGAGCTCATCAAAATCCGTGTAAGCGGTGGTCACGTGGTCTCCTCGGTGAGAATCCCCGATCGGGGTTCAGCGTTGCGTTCTCTAAATGCCCCCTACGCCGCGACCCAAACCACCGGGCCGGCTGTTGCGTGCCGGTCAGGCAGCGGCCGCGTGGGGCAGAGCGCGCATCGCCGTGCGGATGGCCAGATAGATCACCGACGAGGTCACCACGAACACCGGCCAGCCCATCGCGATCCGGGCGGCGGCGAGCAGAGCCTCCTGGTCGGTGTCGTACAGGTAGTACTGGACCAGGAACCGCGACCAGGACACGACCGCCATCGTGACCGTGACGATGTCGAAGGCCAGCCGCACCCTGGGCACCCGCCGCCAGGTGTCGTCTCGCCCGGTCACCCTGGCCCAGACCACTCCGACCAGCGGCCGCCGGATCAGGACCGACACCGTGAACACGATGGCCAGCACCAGATACATCCCGATGCCGGGCAGGTAGAAGTCCTTGGCCTGACCGGTGACGTACGCGAATGCCGCACAGACACCGACGCCGGCGAATCCCAGCACCGCCGGACGGGTGGAGCCCCGACGGAACAGCTGCCAGCCCAGGACCACGGCCGCGGCGGACAACGAGGCGATGATCGCCGGCACGAGTCCGGCGACAGGGGACACCACCGCGAAAGTGGTCACGGGAAGCGCGGTGTAGATCAGCCCGCTGACACCACCCGCACGCGCCAGCAGCCCGCCGTCGGGGGTCCCGGCAGTGGTCATGCGGCCAAGAGTACCGATGCCCGCGACGGGCTGCCCATTGTGAGTTCACTCTCAAAACCCTGATCGGGGGGTCTCGCGTTTGGCCCGCGCGCGGCACCGGGAAGACCTCTACGTCTACGCCCAAATGGGTGCCCAACGGGTTTTCACACCGATTCAGGAGCAGACATCCCATGCCCGAAATCTTCCAGCCCGCGAGCGACTTCGCTGTCATAGCCGGATGGATCGTCGGTGCCGTCGCGATCGCCTACGGCATCGGGCTCGGGCTTTCCTGGGCCGTCCAGCGCCTCGGCCGGCGCAGCAGCGTGGTGAACGACATCGCGCAGCTGACCCGACGCCCGGTGCGCGCCAAGTTGATGGTGATCGCCGCGTCGGCGGCGGTGCACCGGGTCTCCGATCCCGAATCGAGCTGGCGCGGCTGGCTCGACCATGCACTCGTGCTGGTGCTGATCGCCACCATCACATGGTTGATCGCCAGCCTGGCCGCGCCTGCCCTGCACCTACTTCACCACGACGCCGTTCCGGAACTGGACCCGCAACGCCACCGAACTGCTCGGCACCGCCGAACTCGACGTCGACTTCACGGTGCCGTTCGACGAGATGCGCGCCGAGCTGGACCGGTTGCTGCACGCGAACCCGCTGTGGGACGGGCGTGTCGGTGTGCTGCAGGCAACGGATGCGGTCGAGGGTTACGTCCGGGTACGGATGCTGGTCAGCGCACCCAACGCGGGCGCACTGTTCGACCTGCGGTGCGACGTCCGGGAGGGCATGGTGGCGTGGCTGCAAGACGCCAACCCGGGCGCGCTGCCGCGCCGCCGGCTGGAGCACCAGAGCGGACGAGACGTGGGCCTGCGCGGCCGTGCGTTCGATCAGAACGAGGACGTGGTGCCGATCCGGACCGCGAACTGGCCCGGGTGCGCTACGACGGCGGTTGAGCACCCAGGAACTCGGGTTTCAGTGAAAAGGGTTGCTGTTGGACTGCCACTGCGCTGATTCCGGACGGGGGCCGAAGCGCCGCGCGTAGGCCTCGTCGATATGGGCCTTCTTCTTCCGGTTGATCACGTCCACCAGGTTCGGATCGAGGCCGTGCTGCGCCAGCCGGTGCCTGCGCCACACCTTGTTCAGCGCAAGCGCCATCAACAGGCTCCAGATGTAGATCGGCACCGTCATCTCCAGATGCACGTACAGCGACGCGGGAAGCAGCCACAGCGGCGCCAGGACGAACAGCGGCGGAATCGCCATCCGGATCATGTGCCTGCGCACGGCTCCCTGAGCGGCGAGGTCCTCGGCAACCCAGCGACTCATCGACGACGGCAGGCGGCGCCCGTACGAGTAGCCGATGTACTGCGCAAGCGATGGTCGGTCAGTGGCCACGTCGGCCTCCCTGTTGTTGTTCGTCATCGGTATCGGAGTGTGCCCGCCGCAAGCGCGGCGGAGTTGATGGTGGTCAGCACCCGGTGCAGCTCCTCGAGTTCGGCCAGGTCGACGCCGAGGCGGGAGACCACGGCGGCAGGAATCCCGAGGGCTCGGCTGCGCAGCGCGAGGCCGGCGGCGGTCAACTCGACATCGGTCGCGCGCTCGTCGGCCGCGCTCCGGGAGCGGGTGAGCAGCCCCACTGTTTCGAGCCGCTTCAGCATCGGGGACAGCGTGGCCGAGTCGAGTTGCAGCGCGGTGGCGATCTTCTTGACCGACAGCGGCGCCCGATCATCGGGAGTCGACCTGTGGTGGTCCCACATCGTCAGCATCACCAGGTACTGCGGATGGGTCAGCCCCAGGGGCTCGAGCAGCGGCCGGTAGACCGCCAGCACCGCCCTGTTGGTGACCGCCAGCGCGAAGCACACCTGCCGCTCCAAGGCCAGCGGATCGAGGTCGGGGTCGACTGCGGAGGTCACGGATCCATTCTACCCGGTCGCACACGAATAGATCGTGCACTAATCAATTGCTCAGCTCGGATGGCCAGGTTTGCCGCCGGCAGCGGCGGGAACATGACCTCGAAGTCATAAATCCATCAGGTCCATCAGGAGGTTCCATGTCCATCTGCGACACCTGCGGAAACGACTACGACAAGGCGTTCACCGTGAGCTGGCCGGACGGCCGGTCGGCCACGTTCGACAGCGTCGAATGTGCGGCCGTACAGCTGGCACCGGAGTGCGGGCATTGCGGGTGCCGCATCTTGGGCCACGGAGTCGAGACCGAAGAAGGCATCTTCTGTTGCGCGCACTGCGCGCGAAAAGACACCGACGCCGACGTCAACGACCGATACCCGGTGCCGGCGGGCGGTTGAGCGTCGCGCTACAACCGGCCCACGGCAAATGCCGCGCCCTCGTTGATGCTTCCGTTGAACGGATACAGCGCGTGCGCCAGCGTCGGCCCGCCGTCGGCGGCACCCGAGCAGATGGTGTCCCCGGGGGTGCACAGTCGCAGCGTCTTGTCGGCGTAGAGCGGGCCGATGGTGATGGCCGGCGCGTCGTACCTCTGCAGGAACTCACCCGACGGCGTGCCGAAGAGCACGACCGCGGCGACATGGTCGGCCACCTCCGCCGGCATCGGCTCGGGTGCCACCTCGGCGGGCACACTGCTGGGCACGACGTCGGAGGTCACGAACCCCGCCACCACCGCACCCTGGGAGTATCCGCCCAGGATCAGCCGGGTGTCCGGGCAGTTGGCCGCGATGGCCTGGACATGATTCGCCGCGTCCCGCACGCCGTCGATCACCGTCGAGGCGAAGATCTCGCGTTGCTCGAAGTTGCTGCCTGCCGGATAGTTCACCGCGTACACCCCGACGGTCCGGCCGCCGGCCTGGGCGCGCACCGCGTCGACGAAGGCCTGTCCGATTCCGCCGACCCCGGGCGCTTCACCGGTGCCGCGGGCGAACACCACCTCGACATCGGGGCACGGTTGCGCCACGGCGGACGGGGCGAGCACCCCGATCAGCGTTGCCCAGGCACCGAGCACCGCCACCATCGCGCCACGGACCAGTCGTCGAGCTGTCATGAAGGACTCCTTTATTCGCAGGCGCCCACACGATCGACGGCGCAGTCGAGCAATACCCGCACGTTCGCTGGCCAAACGGCCGGCGTCAATCGGGGAGGTTCGCCTCGACCTCCACGAGCAGCGGGCGATGGTCGGACAGTGATGCAGCCGGTGCCAGGCACCCGCTCCCGCGGAGGCCCGGATGGTCGGTGAGGATGTGATCGAGCTGGCGGTCCGGAGCTTCGGCGGGAAAGGTTGCCACGTCGGCCAGCGCACGCATCCGCGTCCACCTCGCCGCCGCGGCCGGCGACAGGTTGAGGTCACCCATCAGCAGGCGTGGCCCGGGCATGCCCCGCAGATCCCTGATCAGTCGTCGCAGTTGGTGGCGGTTCCATCCGGGCACAAAAGACAGATGGGTGTTCGCGACCGACATCGGACCCAGCGGAGTGTCCAGTTGGGCGACAACCGCAGCTCTGGGCTCCTCGTCGACGACGATGACACGGTTGGGGCCCGGCAGATACATCGGGAACCGCGTCGGGATCCTGGGCAGCCGCACCACCTGCCAGCTCGTCGCGGGGAACCGGGACAGCAGCGCGATTCCGTAGGCGGCAGTGCCGGGTTGTTCCTCGCCGGTCGCCGCCATCCAGGTGGCGCCCGGCGTGCCGGCGATGGCAGCGACGAAGCGGTGTGCGACGGCGCCCATTGCCTCGGCCGCCACCGAGGTCAGGTCAGCGCGGCCCGACCTGTCCTGCTCGAGATCCACCTCCTGCAGAGCCAGCACGTCGGGGTCCAGTTCGCGGATACACGCCCGCAGTCGGTCGGGGTCCACGACGCCGTCGTGCACCGTCCGGCCGTGGAGGATGTTGAAAGTCGCGATACGCACGGGTACCAGTTACCCACCGACGGCGCTGCCGAACAATGCCGCTGGATACAAGCCGCTGAATACAAGGGAGCGCCGATGATGCGTCCGCGTGACGAACAGCTGCGCCGCGCGCTGAGATCCGCGGCCTCGGCACTGAAGGAACACGGGCCGAGGTTCGCTCTGGCGGGAAGCTATGCGCTCTGGGTTTTCGGGGCGCCGGAGCCGGTGCACGACGTCGACTTCGTCGTCGCCGAGGCCGACACCGAAGCCGCCGCGACGACGCTGGCGAAGGCGGGTTTCGTGATCGAGCGCACCCCGGAGGACTGGTTGTTCAAGGCGCACGCCGAAGACGTGGTCGTCGACGTACTGCACCGGGTCAACGGTGTCGCCGTGGGCGCCGAGCATCTCGACCGGGCAGAGGAGCACGACGTCATGGCGATCAGGATCCCGGTGCTGACCCCGACAACCGTGCTGATCCAGAAGTTGCTCGCGCTGGGAGAGCACTTCTGTGACTTCACCTCCCTGCTGCCGGCGGTGCGTGGGGTGCGCGAGCGGTTCGACTGGCAGCAGGTGCGGGCGGCTACCGCCGAGAACGACTACGCGGTGGCCTTCCTGGTACTCGCCGACCGGCTGCGGATCACCGCATGACGCTCGGTTCGGCACGCCGACGATGACTACGAGCTCGGTGAGGGCCTGATCCGGGGCGGTGCAGCCGCTCCGCACTCTTAGAAGCCAGCCGGCTGTCAGTGGTTGCGCAGCGTGTCGATCAGCTTGCTCTTGGTCAGGTCCGAGTAGCCGGAGATCCCCAGTTCCTTGGCGCGGTTCTTCAGCTCCGGAACCGTCCAGTCCTCGTAGCTTGCCGACTCTCCGCCCTTCTTCCCCACCGCTGACTTGCCCCGGGCTGCCGCAGCGTTGGAGATGCGGGCGGCTTTCTCCTTGGAGTTGCCTTGCTCGCGCAGATCCTCATACATCTTCTCGTTCTTGATAGACGAATTGGGCATTGTCACACCTCCGGTTCCTCATATCCTGATCCGCGCAGGGTGCCCGACCGGGAGCGGCCCGAAACGCGGCGATGCATACAAAACGGCTCGATGGGTACACGCTCGGCTGCGGGGAGAGGAGATCCGGTGCGTACCGAATTCCACCAGCAGCTGGATGCGATCAACTCTGACCTGGCCCGGATGTGTGAGCTGGCGGGTGAGGCCATGCAGCTCGCGACGGTCGGGCTGCTCACCGTGGACCTCGAGGCAGCCGAGCGGGTGCTGACCGAACTCGAGGTGCTGTCCAGGATGCGCCGCGAGGTGGACCAGGCGGCGCTGGCGGTCCTCGCGCGCCAGGCACCTGTGGCCAGCGACCTGCGGGTCGTGGTCGCGGCGGTGCACATCACCTCCGACGCCGACCGGATGGGCGGCCTGGCCGCTCATGTCGCCCGTATCGTCCGGCTGCGGCACCCCGACCCGGTCCTTCCCAATGACGTGGTGGGTCAGTTCACCGAGATGGGTAATCTCGCGGTCGACCTGGCCGAGGATGCCGCCTCCGTCATCATCGACGGAGATCCGGTGCGGGCGAGCCGAATCCGCGATGACGACGAAGCCATGAACGACATGCACCGCCGGCTGTTCACCACCGTGATGTCGCCGGCGTGGAGCCACGGAGTGCCCGCGGCCATCGACCTCGTGCTGTTGGGCCGGTTCTACGAGCGGTTCGCCGATCACGCCGTGGCGATCGCTGCCCGGGTGTTGTTCCGCAGCACCGGCGACACCACGCGTGATTTCGGGCAGTGATCCCCGGCGGGCCGGTCTACGGCTTGAGCACCATCTTCACCGCACCGTCCTGCTTCTTCTGGAAGATGTCGTAGGCGTGCGGCGCATCGTGCAGCGGCAGCGTGTGGCTTGCGAAAGTGTCCACACCCAGCGGATCCTCATCGGTCAGCAGCGGCATGATGTCGTCGACCCATTTCTTGACGTTGGCCTGTCCCATCCGCAGTTGGACCTGCTTGTCGAACAGCGTCAGCATCGGCATCGGGTCCGCCATTCCGCCGTAGACCCCGATCAGCGAGATGGTCCCGCCGCGACGAACGATGTCGATGGCCGAGTGCAACGCGTCGAGACGATCCACCCCCGCGGTCTGCAAAATCTTCTTGGCCACCGCATCCGGTAGCAGCCCGGTGAGCCGCTGCGCGGCCTGCGCGACGGGTGATCCGTGCGCCTCCATACCCACCGCGTCGATCACCGAGTCGGTGCCTCGCCCTGCGGTGAGCTCCCGGATCGCGTCGCCGACGCCGGTGTCGAGCGCGCGCAGGTCCACGGTGCGGATGCCGCGGGCCTCGGCGCGGGCCAGCCGCTCGGGCACCAGATCGACGGCGATCACCTCATAGCCCAAGTGCGCTGCGATCCGGGCCGCCATGTCGCCGATCGGCCCCAGACCGAGCACCGTCACCGACCCGCCATCGGGGATGTCGGCATAGGCCACCGACTGCCACGCGGTCGGCAGCACATCGGAGAGATAGACGAACCGCGAATCCGGCGGGCCGTCGGGAACCTTGATGTGGGTGAACTGTGCCTGCGGCACCCGCAACAGTTCGGACTGTCCACCGGGCACCGACCCGTACAACTCGGAATAGCCGAAGAGCGCTGCCCCCATCCCCTGCTCGCGGACCTGCGTGGTCTCACACTGGGTGTAGAGCTGCTTGTCACACATGAAGCAACTGCCGCAAGAGATCTGGAACGGGATGACCACGCGGTCCCCGACCGCCAGGTCGCCCACCTCGGAACCGACCTCTCGCACGATCCCCATGGGCTCGTGACCGAGGATGTCACCTTCGTTCATGAAGGCACCCAACACCTCGTAGAGGTGCAGGTCAGAACCGCAGATATTCGTCGACGTGACCTCGATGACCGCGTCGGTGGGTTGTTCGATCCTCGGGTCCGGCACCGTGTCGACGCGCACATCGCGCCGACCGTGCCAAGTCACTGCCTTCATCGGTACTCCCATCACGCTCCGCGCCGACCTTCAGCGCGGCAATTGCGCACTCGGCTACCCGTCGTCAGGGCCGTCAAACACCGCGGAGTTGCTGGGCTTACTTCTCTGGGATGCTGGGTAAGTGCCTCAACATGGTGACTTCCGGAGCCGAGCACTTCCTCCCCGGTGCCGGCGACCTCGGCACTCTGGCGGAGGCCGCGCAGACCTGTGAGGGTTGTGACCTGTTTCGCGAGGCGACCCAGACGGTGTTCGGCGCAGGCGCCGAGACGGCGAGGATGGTGCTGGTGGGTGAACAGCCCGGGGACCGCGAGGATCTCGCCGGGCAGCCGTTCGTCGGTCCAGCCGGACGACTGCTCGACAAGGCGCTGGTGTCAGCCGGACTTGATCGCGGCACCATCTATCTGACGAACTCTGTGAAGCACTTCAAATTCACCCGCGCGGCCGGCGGAAAGCGCCGAATTCACAAGACGCCCAGCCGAACCGAGGTCGTCGCCTGCCGGCCCTGGCTGCTGGCCGAACTCGATGCCATCGACCCCGAGATCGTCGTACTGCTCGGCGCGACAGCATCGAAAGCACTGATGGGCAACAGCTTCCGGTTGACCGCACATCGGGGCGAGGCACTCCAGCTCCCTGACGACAGCGCCCTCGAATCACTACGGGCCAGGCCCGACATCATCGCCACCGCACACCCATCAGCGGTCCTGCGCGGACCCGCCGAACAACGAGAACAGGCGTTCGCCGACCTGGTCGCAGATCTCCGGCTGGCAGCCGAGAGACTCGCCAACCGGCGTACCCGAATCTAGGAGGTTTCCGCCCATGCCCGACACCGCCGTTCTTGTGATCGACATGATGAACACCTACCGACATCCGGACGCGGAACTGTTGATCCCCAATGTGGCCGACATCATCGATCCGCTCGCCGCACTCATCACCCGGGCACGTGATCGCGATGACGTCGACCTCATCTACGTCAACGACAACTACGGGGATTTCACCGCTCAGCCGAGTGACCTCGTACAGAGCGCGCTGCAAGGCGAACGTCCCGATCTGGTCAAACCCGTCGCGCCCCAGTCGGACTTCAGGTTCGTCTCGAAGGTGCGGCACAGCGCGTTCTACGCCTCACCTCTGGCCTACCTGCTGAGCCGGCTGAGCACCAAACGGGTGATCCTCACCGGACAGGTGACCGAACAGTGCATCCTGTACAGCGCGCTGGACGCCTACATCCGCCACTTCGACGTGATCGTGCCCCGCGATGCGGTCGCGCACATCGATTCCGACCTGGGGCAAGCGGCGCTGCGGATGATGGAGAGCAACATGGGCGCCGAGTTGGTGGACGCGGCGGACTGCCTGAACTGACTTGCCTGAACTGACCAGGACAGCGCGCCGGCTACCGGCGGCGCCGCCACCACAGCAAACCGATGACGGCGACCCCGGCCAGGATCACGCCCGCCGGCACCGCCGGGTTCGCCTTCGCAGAGGCCGTGGCCGTCTGCGCCCGGTCCACGACCGCTTCCTTGGTTTCCGTGGCTTTGTCCTGAGCACGGGTCTTGACGTCCAGCTTGTCCGACAGCGCACCCACGGTTTCTCCGAGCTGGTTGCGGGTCTGTTCGATGTCCGCCTGCAATTCCTCTACCCCGGCGTCCGGGCCGGGCTCCGGTGGGAGCCTGTCAGCGCTGGCCATGTCGGGCCTCCTTGATCTCCTCGAGGTCGTGCTTGACGCTGTCCACCGACTCGTTGGCCGGTGGAGACACTTGCTGCACCTGCTTGCGGCTCACCAGTGCAGCCACCCCTGCGCACAGGAACAACACCGCGGCGACGATCAGAGCTGCAGCCCAGACCGGCAGCACCAGCGCCAGCCCGGCGACGCCGGCGGCGATCAGCGTGGCCAGGCCCAGTACTGCGAGCAGACCGGCGGCGCTGAACAGGCCGGCACCGATCCCGGCATGACGGACCGATTCCTGGAATTCCTTCTGAGCCAATCGCATCTCGTCGCGCACCAGCCGCGAGGTCTGCTCGGAGAGCTGGCCCAGGAGTTGAGGCGTGGAGGCCTCGGTGGTGTGGTGTGGTTGTGCAGTCATGATCTGACCTTCCTAGCTGCGTTGCTTCCACCGCAGTGCCCCTCCGTCGGCCGGGTGAAACCTCATCGGCTCAGCTCTTCGCCACCTTGCGGATCAACGTCCGGGTCGCTTTCTCCAGGATCTGCTGGGCTTCGTCTGGCTTGCGGGTGCGCTGCGCGCGCCGCACCGCGGCGGCGATGGTGTGCCCCTTTTCGTACCCGGCCACCACTCGGGGGTCGACGTAGGAGCCGCGGGCCACCGCCGGCGTGTTCCCCAGCCCCTCGGCGACTTCCTTCATCACTGCCGACTCGACACGCTTGACCACCTTCTCCGACACCGGCGGGTCCGCGTCGACGAAGGCCTCGGCGGCCAGCACGGTGCCGTGCCAGGTACGCAAGTCCTTGACGCTGTACTCGTCGCCGACCAGTTCCTTGAATCGCGCGTTGAGATCGTCGGCACGGACATCGGCCCACCCGGAGGCGCTACGGCTGACGAGCAACCGTTCTGTCCGGTCCGTGCGCCGCAGCAACGACCGGACGGCTCGAACCACCTCGGGGTCCTCGATTTCCAGTGTCCGGCGCACACCGCTTTTGGCCGGGTAGTCGAACGACACCGAGCCACCGCGCAACGTCAAGTGGTCACACTGCAGGGTGGCCAGCCCGTAGGACTCGTTCTCCTCGGCGTACTGTTCCCCGCCGGCACGGAAGTAGCCCCGGTCCAACAGGTGCAAGGCCAGGGCCAGAACCCGGTCCCGTCCCAGCCCGCGGCCAGCCAGATCCTCGGCGATTCGGGCGCGCCACTGCGGCAGTTCCAGCGACATCTCCAGCACCCGGTCGAACTTCTCCTCGGCGCGCTCTTCCTGCCACGCCTGGTGGTATAGGTACTGACGACGACCCGCGACGTCGGTGCCGACAGCCTGGATGTGACCGTTGGGTTGAGGGCTGATCCACACCTTCTTCCACGCCGGCGGGATGACCAGATCCTTGATGCGCTGCAATGTGGCTTCGTCGTCCAGCAGTTCGCCGTCGGTGCCGTAGTACGCGAAGCCCTTGCCTCTGCGTTTCCGGGTGATTCCCGGTTTGTCCAGTGCACTGCGCCGCAACCGCACGCCCCGCCTCCAAGTTCCTCCGACCACCGTTTGGTGGCGCCGGGGTTACCCGCGTCCGTCGGAGTTACACCTTCGCGTTCGCGGGTACTTGTACTCAACGCAGTCAGCACCCGTCAGGAAGCAGGCACGATGAGCAGTACCTCGAAAGTCCTCTACACGCCGCTGTCGATGGTGGTCAGTGTGGCCGGTGGTCTGGTGGCCAGCGCAGTGTTCACCCAGGTCTGGAAGCGGATAGGCGAGGCTGACCAACCGCCGCCGGATCCCGACGATCTCAGCCAGTCGACGGCCAAGGTGCTGTTCGCCGCTGCGCTGCAGAGCCTGATCTTCGGTCTGGTGCGGGCCGCGGTGAACCGGGCGAGCGCCCGCGGCTACAAGGCGGTCACCAACGAAGCCCCGTCCTGACCAGCGGGTCGGCTCCGCCGTCAGGGACGGCCGTCGTCGGCGGCTGGGCAGCTGTCACCGCCAGGCGAACACCGGCTGCTCCAGCCCATCGACCGGGTCGTGGCGGCCCTCCAGCGCCAACCACCTCAACTGCAACAGGATCGCGCCCGTCGGGGCATGGATGAGGTCACCGCCCAACGGAATCTGCACAACCGGCCGGGGACTTTCGGGGATCGTGATGAAACGCGGCGAGTCGTTTCGCAGCAGTTGGTGCAGCCCCACCCGGTAGACCGCCACCACCTCGTCGGGCGCCGGACGTGGGTCCAGTCGGCCACCGCCCCAGATCACCACCGGCGTGATGACATACCCCGACCGCGTCGGGTAATCGTCGAGTAGGCCCAGCACGCTCGCGTCGGGCATTCGGACGCCGACCTCTTCGTCGAGCTCACGCAGCGCGGCCTGCACCACGGTTTCGCCGGGGTCCAGCCGACCACCCGGCAATGCCCATTGGGCGGCGTGCGAGGTGAGTCGGGAAGCCCTGCGGCACAACAAGAATGCGGCACCACCGGACACGTCGACCATTCTGCCGTCGAGGTCTGCCGGCATCGGGCGCCCGGCGATCCAGTCGTCCACCGGTGCCGGGTCGACGCGGTCCTCACCCAGCTCGGAGTCGACGAGAACCACCGCGACGGCCGCGTGCCGCTTCGTCGGGTCCGTCACTGCGCGACGCTCGTGACCCGCCAGACGACTCCGGACCTGCTCCCGCAGCACCTCGTCGTAGGTAACGATCACGCCGTGATCCCGGCGGCCTGGTCGAGGTGCTGCAGCAGGTCATGCGCCGCCAACTCGATGGCCTTGTGCCGCCACTGCGAAGCCCGGTACACACAGGCGATGAGCCCGGTGCGGTGGACGCGGCGGAAGTCGCCGAAGACGAAGGCGTACCTGGCCTTGGTGCCGTCCTCGGCCCCTTCTGTCAGGCCGAGATGCCATCGCGCGTACTCCTGCCAGTCGTGCGACTCGAGGTAGGCGTTCTCTGCGGCGGCCTTCGGCTGCGCCTCACCCCAGTCGCTGTCGAGTACGTACTGCCTCGAGTTGATCAGGCCGCGAGCGTGCTCGACCGCCGCCTCGTTGACGTCATACTTCGCCATCGCGACATTGTTTCAGCAGGTGCGTCCGCACGTCAGCGGTCGGTGTGCGGCGTGGGACTCTGCGCTGATTCCCACTTGGACTCCAGTGCGCGCGTCACCGCGGTGTCGGAGGGCAGCTCGGCGTCGAACGTCTCACCGTCGTCACCCTCGAAGGTGACGAGGACGGCCGGAGTGCCGTTGACTTCGCTCGCGTCCCTGTGCACCACCTTGTACGGACGCCCGTCGCCGGGCCGGTCGGGTAGCTGCAGCGAGATGATGTCGCCGGGGGCGACGTTCTCGAGTCGGTCGCTTCTCTCGAGTCGATTGTTGTCGGTCTGGCCGGCCACACGTTCCTCCTGTTTCAGCTGTCGTCGTGCTCGGGTTCGGTCAGCTCGGGGGCGTTCTCCCGGGTCGCCATGCCGCCTTCACCGCCGTGATCGGCCGGCCCGGGACGGCCGCCCTTCGGCTTCTCTGCCCGGCCGTCGGCTGGATCTGTGTTCGCACCCATTACGCGCCCCTTCGTCAGGGGTGACGTACCCCGATCCGACACATCCGACTCAGCCGTGATCGAACCGTCGCGTGGGTTTGATCACCGACCAGGGGGTAACCGGATAACCACCTGATGAAAGGAGCCGCAACATGCCCAATGAACTCGATGGCCGAACGATCGCGTTCCTCGCCGCCGACGGTGTCGAGAAGGTCGAACTCGAGCAGCCGCGGGATGCGGTGACCAACGCCGGTGGACGGGTCGAACTGCTGTCGGTGAAGTCCGGTGAGATCGACGCGCGCAACCACGATCTCGAGCCCGCCGGCACGTTCCCGGTGGACCGGGTGGTCGCCGACGCCAGAGTAGACGAGTTCGACGCTCTGGTGCTGCCAGGCGGCACGGTGAACGGGGACAAGCTGCGCCTCGACGAGTCGGCTGTGGCGTTCGTCCGTGACTTCGTCCGCTCCGGTAAACCCGTCGCCGCCATCTGCCATGGACCGTGGGCGCTGGTGGAAGCCGGGGTGGTCCGAGACCGGACGCTGACGTCCTACCCGAGCCTGCGCACCGACCTTCGCAACGCCGGAGCGACCGTCGTCGACCAGCAGGTGTGCATCGACGGCAATCTGATCACCAGTCGGTCGCCCGCCGACCTGCCCGCCTTCTGCCAGGCGATCACCGACCAATTCGCGAACACCCCGGCGCACACGTGAGACCGCGATCGAGCGGGTTGTTCACCTGCGCTGTGTATAACCGACGGTTATCGGAAGATGACGACCAGGCGAACAAACCGGCCCAGGAGACGCAATGAGTGCCATTTCAACGGCCTTTCGAGGCTTGACGAAGGTGGCCGATGCCACGACGGCCACAGCGGGGGCCGTTGGCGGCGCCGCGATCAACGGAGTGGCCGGCGGTGTGCGAGGTGCGGCCAACGGCGTCCGCACAGGACTGTCCAGCGGTAGCCGATCCCCGGCGGCGGCCGCGCTCACCATCGGGGCCATCGGCGCCGCCGGTCTTGTCGAGTGGCCCCTGCTGGTCACCGTTGGCGGGGCTGCACTGGTCGTGCACCGGCTCAGTCAGCGCGCCGGCGAGGCGGATGCCGCCCCCGCGGTCACGACGGCCACGCGGCAGAGCGTCGCCCCTCCGGTGAAGAAGGTGGCGCCAGCCAAAAAAGCCCCGGCTAAAAAGGCTCCGGCAAAGAAAGCCCCGGCGAAGAAGGCCTCCGCTAAGAAGGCCTCCTCTAAGAACCCATCGGCCCGGCCGGCGCGCAAGGCGGGTTCGCCGCGGCGCACTGCCGGGAAGTGAGTTCTCTCCTCGGACGCCTGGCGGGGACCGCAACCAGCATTGCGCTCGCCCCCGTCACGCTGAGCGTCGGATTTGCCGCGTCCGGGCTGCGATTGGGCACCAGGGTCACGACAAGCGTGGCCCGTGGCCTGGGAGATGTCGTGCCGGGCGACGCGCGTGCGGCGGTGATGAGCGCCACGCGCGAGCTGGTCGGAAGTGAACCGGTCCGTCGGCGGTGGCGCCACGAGGACCGCTGCTGGATCGAGGTCCGCGGCCTGACCGCCGGGACCGGATCCGACCTCGCTGCAGCGCTGCTCGATTCGGTGCGGGCTGTCCCCGGGGTGCGGTCCGCGGTACTCAACCAACCGACCTCGCGGATGGTCGTGTCCGTCGACCCGGACGGGCCCACCCTGGACGAGTTGTGCCGGATCGTCGCCGACGTCGAGGAGCAGGCCGGCAGCGACGCCCGCATCACCGGTCCGACCGACCTGCCGGGTGACGGGGTGGTGCTGGGCGGGCTGCTGATCGCGGCGGCGGCCAACGGCCTCGGGTTCTGCGCAGCAGCCGCCGGGCGCACCTTGTTCTGGCCGGCGCTGCCCACCGGCCTGGTCGCCGCGGTGACCGCGGTCGACTACCAACCCCGGTTGCGTGCCGTCGTCGAGAAGCGTCTCGGCGACGCCGCGGCCGACACCGCGATCGCCCTTGCCGCCGCGTCGGTCTACACACTCACTCAGGCCCCGTCCTCGCTGGCCGTCGAGTTCCTCAGGAACCTCAGCCAACTCGGCGAACTCACCGCGGCCGCCCAGGTCTGGCAGCGCCACGAGGCCACACTCGGCGATCACGCGGACTCGACGGGCACCGACGAGGACGGAGATGTCGTCCGGCCGTGCCCGTTGCCGTTGGGTCCGATCGAGCGTCATGCCCAGCGCAGCGGGGTGGCGCAGGGCGTCGCCGCCCCATCGGTCGGCCTGCTGACCGGCGACCTCAATGCCGCTGCCACCGCCGCGGTGGTCGCCGCACCCAAGGCCGCCCGCCACGCGCGTGAGGCGTTCGCGGCGACGTTGGGGCGCGGGCTGGCCGAGCACCACGACGTGCTCACGCTGCGCCCCGATGCGCTGCGTCGCCTCGACCGCGCCGACGCCGTGGTGGTCGATCCCCGGGTCCTGCTCACCGATCGGTTACGGGTCGGCGGGCTGCGCGCAGTTGCCGAGCACGACCGCGCCGCGATCTGGCAGTGGGCGCAGGAACAGGTCCACAACGGTGCGCTGGCCGCCGGGTGGCACGACGTCCCGCGGCGCGACCGCGTGGCGCGCAACGGCAAAGCCGGGAAGATCCCGCAGGTTGTCCCGCAGATTTTTGTCGGCCGTACCCCGCACCCCTTGGCGGCGAACGTGGTCGCGGCGATCCGGCGTGCCGACATCGAGGCGGTGTCGGTGACGTGCGAGGAACTCGGCGATCTGCGTTCGTCTTTCGACGAGTTGCGGCCGGTGGCGGGATCCATGGATTCCGCCATGCTGGCCACCGTGCAGGCTCTGCAGGCTGACGGACGCACCGTGGCCGTGCTCTCCGGCGATGCCGGGCGGGCGCTGTCCGCTGCCGACGTGGCGATCGGTCTTGCTTGCCCGGGGCGGCAGCCACCGTGGCAGGCCGACTTGCTGATTTCCGAGCTCAGCTCGGCATGGCGGATCATGCACGCCATCCCTGCGGCTCGGCGCGCGAGCCGCCGTGGTGTCGAACTCGCCACCAGCGCAACGATTCTGGGTTCCATCCTGATGATCCCCGGGGTTCGCGGTCGCGGCCCCGGGCCCATAACCGCCGGCGCCGCCGCCGGCCTGGCCACCGGCGTATGGCTGGCTCGGGGAGTGTTCACCGCCCCGGTGCCGACACCGGCTCCGATGGACGAATGGCACGCGATGTCGGTGGACCAGGTTCGAGAGGCGCTGCCGCAGCCGACGATTCAGGCGAGTCCACCGCGATCGCGGCTGGCCGCGTCGGCCAGCGCCTCCTCGGCGCTGGTCGGCAACGTGACGGGGCCGGCGCTTCGGCTGGTGGCAGAGTTGGGCTCGGCTGTTCGCCAGGAACTGTCCGACCCGTTGACGCCGGTGTTGGCCGTCGGCTCGGCGGCCAGTGCCCTTCTGGGGTCACCGGTCGACGCCATCCTGGTCGGGTCGGTCCTCACCGGCAACGCAGTGCTGGCCGCGTCCCAGCAGGTACGCGCTGAGCGGCTGTTGCGGCGCCTGCTGGCGGTGCAGGACCCGCCGGCCCGGTTGCTACTCGACGACGGCTACAGCAGCGTCAGCGCAGCACGGTTGCTTCCCGGCCAACTCATCGAGGTACGTTCCGGTGAAGTGATTCCGGCCGACTGCCGGATCGTCGAGGCCACCGACCTCGAGGTCGACGAGGCCTCGCTCACGGGTGAGTCTCTGCCGGTGCCGAAGCAACCCGAGTCCACGCCGGGCGCCGCGGTCGCCGAACGTAGCTGCATGCTTTTCGCGACGACAACCGTGGTCGCCGGTAGTGCGGTGGCGGTGGTGACGACTGTCGGGGCGCAGACGCAGGTGCGACGGGCGGCCGAGGTGGCTCCGGCGCAGGGTTCGGCGGTCGGGTTGCAGTCTCAGCTTCGGGAATTGACCAATCGGGCGTTGCCGTTCAGCCTGGCCGGCGGAGCGCTCGTCAGCGGTCTCGGTCTGCTGCGCATGGCACCGCTGCGTCAGGCAGTGTCCAGTGGCGTGGCCGTCGCCGTCGCTGCCGTGCCCGAGGGCCTGCCGCTGGTCGCCACCCTCGCGCAGCAGGCCTCGGCGCGCCGGCTCACCCGGGCGGGCGTCTTGGTTCGCAGCCCGAAGTCCGTGGAGGCGCTCGGCCGCATCGACGTGGTGTGCTTCGACAAGACCGGCACCCTCAGCGAGAACCGGCTGCGGGTGTCCCGTGTGCACAGCACAGCGGATTTCACCGACGAACAGGTGCTGACGTTCGCCGCGGCGGCGACCGCCCCCAAGAACGGCGCCCGGCACGAGCACGCCACCGATGCCGCGGTGATCGCCGCTGCGCCCACCGGGCAACCGGAGTACAACGGCGACGCGGTGCACCTGCCGTTCAGGTCCGGCAGACCGTTCTCGGCCTCGCTCATCGGGACTGAGCTCGTCCTCAAGGGCGCGCCGGAAGTGGTGCTCGCGGCCGGCCTCGGCCACAACGGTTCGCTCGCCGAGGCGATACACGAGATGGCGGAGTCCGGATTGCGCGTCATCGCGGTGGCGCGCCGGACGGTGACGGCGGCGCAGGTCGAAGCCGCACGCGAAAGCGACGAGGCCTTCGCAGAACTGTGTGGCAGCGACCTGCAGGCGGCCGGGCTGCTCGGTATCTCGGATACCCCGCGCGAGGAGGCGGCCGGGCTGCTCAGGGCGCTCCAGGATCAGGACATCGCCGTTCGGCTGGCCACCGGGGACCACCCGGTCACCGCGGCGGCGATCGCCGCCGAGCTGGGGCTGCCGGTGACGCTCGATCAGGTGATCAGCGGCTCCGAATGGGAGGCCTTGTCGCGTCGGGGCCAGAAAGCCGCGGTGCGCGACAAAGTGGTGTTCGCCCGGATGACACCGGAACACAAAGTCCAGCTGGTGCAGACACTGGAACGCGTCGGCCTGGTCTGCGCGATGGTCGGTGACGGCGCCAACGACGCAGCGGCGATCCGCTCGGCCACGGTGGGCATCGGGGTGGCCGGCCACGGCACCGACCCGGCGCGCACGGCCGCCGACGTGATGCTGCTCGACGGTCGCATCGGCTCTCTCCTGGACGCGATCGACGAAGGCCGCCAGTTGTGGCGTCGGGTCCAGGCCGCGGTGGCGGTGCTGCTCGGCGGCAATGCCGGTGAGGTCGCGTTCGCCATCGTGGGCTCAGCGCTGACAGGTCGGTCGCCGCTGAACACCCGTCAGTTGCTGCTGGTCAACATGATGACCGACGCCCTGCCGGCGGCGGCACTGGCCGTCAGCCCCGCAGTGGGCACCGAGGACGGCGCAGGCCGTGGACCGGACCAGGCAGCGCTGTGGCGGACTGTCGCGATCCGCGGCACCACCACTGCGGCCGCCGCGACGACGGCGTGGTTGATGGCCGGGTTCACCTTGCAGCCGCGACGGGCGTCGACGGTGGCGCTGGTCGCGCTCGTCTCCACCCAGTTGGGTCAGACGCTCATCGATTCGCACAGCCCCCTGGTGGTCACCACGGCGGCCGGTTCGCTGGTCACGCTCGGCGCGCTCATCAGCACTCCTGGGGTCAGCCAGCTGCTGGGGTGTACGCCGCTGGGCCCCATCGGCTGGACGCAGGCACTCGGAACAGCTGGGGTGGCCACCGCGGCGGCCGCAATCGCCCCGCGGGTGCTGAGCCGCGTTCAGTCCTCGATGTCGAGCACTCCCAGCCGCCACAACACGGCGTACATTTCACGAAGCGGCATCGCGATGAAATGGGACACCACAGAGATCGGGTCCGAGGAAGCGCCGGCACCAGTGTTGGACACGTCTCCCACGGTCCAGACGACCGGCGTCTAGAAAGCAAACACGCCATGACCGAAAGGCGACAAATGGCCGAAACCTCGCGGCGGACAACGCCTCAACGAGAAGCCGTACAGGCGGTCCGCGAAGCCCAGTCGTTCGCGGTGGATCTGCCGGTGCTCGGGCGGGTCCGTCTGCCCAGGCCCGAGCAGCTGGCCTTCTACGGGGCGCTCGGTGTGCTCGCCGCCGTCGAGATCATCGAGTGGCCCGTCGCACTGGTGTTGGCCACCGGGCACCTACTGATCCAGGACGAGCACAACCGCGTCGCCCAGGAGATCGGCGAGGCGCTCGCAGACGCATAGGCTGCAGCGATGTCGCCCTTGGAGCAGTCATCGACGGCGCCGATCGCCATGTTCAACGCGCTGTGGTTCAAACCGGACGGCTTCGATCTGTACGCGAAGTACGCGGCCGGCGTCATGCCGATCCTCGCCGAGGTGGGTGCCGAGCTCGTCACGCCGTTCCTCGTCGCCGAGGATGCCCTCGAGGGCGGTTTCGACCCGTTTCTCGTCGGCTTCGTCCGTTACCCGTCGGCACAGGCCTTCGATCAGATGTGGCGCAGCGAGCGCTACCGGGAGGTCGCCCACCTCCGCACCGATGCCGTCGAGCGGGCGGTGCTCACCCGCTGCACGATCGATCCACCCGACGCCACACCGGCCATGCTGAGCCCAGGCGTCGCGGTGCTGAACATGCTGTGGTTCAACGACGATGGCCGCGAACGCTACGACGAATATCTGAGGGCGGCGCAGCCGCTGGTCGAGAAGGTCGGCGGCCACTACGTCGCCCCGCGTTTCGTCCCCGAATCGGCCTATGACGACGACGTCGTGCCCGATCTGATCTTCCTGGGGAACTATCCCTCCACCGAAGCGGTGTTCGAGCTGGTGAACGACGCCGACTACTCACCTGTGGCCGAGCTCAGGACCGCTGCCGTCCGGCGGTCGGCGACCACGATTCTGCGTGTCCACTGACCGCCGAGCCTCACACCTGGGGCGGCTTCTTCGTCAGCCCTTCGACCCAGCGCTGGACGCTGCGGCCGACGGACTTCGGCACATGGTCGGGATCCATCAGGTCGTTCTCGGCCAGCAGGCTGGCCTCACCGGCGATGGTCTCCTCGGTGAACCGCCGCAGCGTCCGGCCTTCTCCGCGTAGCGTTTCCACCGCCTGAAGGAACGAATTCCGGCGCTGCACGGCGTCGTCGAACTCGTCGGCGGACACACCGAGGTGCTCGCTCACCAAGTGGTTACGCACCGATGTGATCGTCTGGCGGAGCTCGTCGTGCTCCGCGGCGGCGGGGTCTGCCTCCACGGCCACGTCGCACTCGCTGTCGAATCCCATCGACCGGTTGTTCAGGTTCGAGGAACCGATGCGCAACAGCCGATCGTCGATCACCATGATCTTGGAATGCACGTAGATCGGAATGTCCTCGTCGGTCACCGGCCAGTACACAGCCAGTCGCTGATGCTGATCTGATTGCCAGAGTTCATGCAGGAGGCGGTATCTCGCGCTGTCCATCGCTTGTTCTTCCAGACGGCTTTCCGAGCTACGAGGGATGACGACGACGATTTCCGGGCCGTCGGGTTCGCGCAGCCGCCGGGCCAGCGCGAAGGCGAGCGTGCGGGAGGCCAGGTACTGGTTCTCGAGGTAGATCGTGTGACGCGCCGCCGCGATCGCCGCGAGGTTGAGCGCCTCCACCTCGCGGATTTCGCTGTGGTTGTCCATCTCCGGCATGGTGCGCATGATCCCGACATCGACGTTGCGCATGATCGGCTCGAGTCCGTCCGGCCAGACCCGGCGGTCGACGACCACCTGAGCCACGTACTCGCCCGTCGCCGTCCGCCATCGCTCCCGCGCCTGGTCGCCGAGAGCGCGCGCGGCGGCCCCGCTGACCGCGAAGGCGGCTTCGTGCCTGGGGCCGTATGCACTTCCGCTGTCGACGCGAAACTCGTTGTTCTGCAGATGCTCGCGAGTATCCCAGCGGCCGTGGGTGAGATCGATGCCGCCGCAGAACGCCATCACGTCGTCGATCACCACGATCTTCTGATGATGGACCGCACCGGTCGGATGCGCACCGTCGATGGCGAACTGCAGCCGGTCGCGGGTGAGCCAGTTCAACAACGCCACGGGCGTGAAGTCACCCCACATCCCTTCGAATGCCGGGAACAGCCGCAGATTCGATCTCAGCAGGTAGATGTCGAGATTGGGCCGCACCCGCACCAGCCAACGCAGGAACGTGCCCAGCTGGTTCGGCCCGGGAAGTGTTTTGCCACCGCGCTCGAACGTCATCCGGGTGTCGAAGTCCCACCCGATGAGCAGGATCCGGCGCTGGGCCTGCAGCAGCGCGGCCTTGCACTGATAGAAGTAGTCGGCGCCATCGATGATGCACGCCAGCTGATCGGCACGTTCCACGCGCCAGCACGTCTCGCCCGGTGTCAACAGGCGGTCGCTACTCATGGCAGGCCGTCGACGAGACTTCGCTGCTCACGGCGGACATAGCGCAGTGTCTATCACATCCGGTCCGCACCGACCGGTGACAGAAATCTGACTGCACCCAGCCGCGGCCCCGGATATATGCATGTGCTATGCATATATAGTGACGCAAGCCCGCTACGACCGACTCGACGACCTGCTCACGCGCATTCATCTCGCGCGGCAGCGCCCGGCCTGGCGGCGGCGGCTTCTCGACGGAGCGGACTCGGTGACGAACGTGTCGATGTTGCGAGTGCTGCGTGCGGTGGAGGAATGCGAACGCACCGAGGCCGGCGCCTCGATCCGCGACGTCGCCGAGTTCATGGCGGTCGAGCAGTCCACCGCCAGCCGCACCGTCGCCGCCGTCGTCGCGGCCGGCCTGCTCACCAAGACCTCCGCCCCCGACGATCAGCGGCGGTGTGCGTTGGTGCTGACGGACGTCGGCCGCAAGGCGCTGGCGACCGTGACGGATCGGCGCCGGGATCTGGTCGCCGAGACGATCGCCGACTGGCCGGACGCCGATGTCGACACGCTGGTCGGCCTGCTGGACCGGTTGACCGAACGCTTCGAAGGCGCGGGCATCGAGTGACCGCAGAAACCACAGAAACCACCGCCCCGCCGCAATCGCGGGGTGCGCTCGGATTGATGTTCGACCCGGTCTTCGGTGCGCTGTTCTGGGGAAAGATGTTCTCGGTCGTCGCGGTGTGGACCCACGGCATCGTCGCGGCGATCGTGATGTACGACGCGACGCGCTCGGCGCTGATGGTCGGCCTGGTCGGCGTCGTACAGTTCGCACCGCAGCTGATCCTGAGCCCCACCAGCGGCAAGTGGGCCGACACCGGGAACCCGGAACGTCAGATTCTGCTGGGCCGGGTGTTGTGCATCGCCGGGTCCGGGTTCGTGGCGATCTGGCTGTTCCTCGAACCCGGGCTGCAGGGCACCGCCACCGCGATTCCGATACTCCTCGGGACCGGGCTGGTCGGGTTCGGCTTCGTCGTGGGCGGGCCGGCGATGCAGTCGATCGTGCCCAACCTGATCCGTCCCGGTGAGCTCTCCACGGCCATGGCGCTCAACAGCATCCCGATGACCATCGGCCGCATCGCCGGCCCTGCCACCGGTGCCTACCTGGCCGCGCACTTCGGCTCGGCCACCGGCTTCGCCGTCAGCGCCGGCCTGCACCTGATTTTCGCCGTCTTTCTGGTCGCCGTGCGGTTTCCGGCGCCCCCGGTACGGCGTTCCGGGGCGGACTACCGGGTGCGCGCCGCACTAAAGTATGTGTGGGCTGACCGCCCGCTGTTGCTGGCACTGATCGCGGTGACTACGGTCGGTTTCGCCTCCGACCCGTCGATCACGCTGACGCCTTCGATGGCCGATGAGCTCGGCGGCGGCGCCCGCCTGGTGGGAACGTTGTCCGCGGTGTTCGGCATCGGCGCGGCGGTCGGCATGGTGGCGCTGGCCCTGATGCGGGGGCGGATGGCCTCGGCGCGTGTGTCGAGCATCGGATTGGCGGGGCTGGCCGCCGGGGGTGCGGTGCTGGCCATCGCGGCGGGACCGGTTGTCGCGATGGCCGGGTTCGCGTTGGCGGGGCTGGGTTTCGGCTGGGCCATGACCGGACTGAGCACCGTGGTGCAGGAGCGCGCGCCCGAAGAGTTACGAGGCCGCATCATGGCGCTGTGGCTTGTCGGCTTCCTCGGCTCGCGGCCGATCGCAGCCGCGCTGCTCGGCGGTACGGCCGACCTGGTCAGCGTTCAGGCAGCGTTCGCGGTCGCTGCCGCGCTCACCCTCGCGGTGACGCTGTGGTGCCGACCGTCCAATCTGACGGGCCCGCTACCCGCCCAGCTGTAGTCGCAGTTCGGTTCATCGCCGCAGGACCGCTGCGAGGGCGTCGTCGAGGATGCCCAGACCTTCGTCGAGTTCGGTCTCGGTGACGGTCAGCGGCGGTGCGATGCGGAAGATCCCGCCCATGCCGGGCAGCTGGACGATGTTCATGTGCAACCCACGTTCCAGACAGGCCGCGGTGACCTCGGCGCCCAACTGATCCGCCGGCGCCTTGCTCGTCTTGTCCGACACCAGTTCGATCCCCTGCAACAGACCGTGTCCGCGGACATCTCCGACCTGTTCGTAGCGCGCACACATCCCTGCCAACCGGGCGGCCAGCGTTCGGCCCAGCGACGCTGCTCGGTCTACCAGGCCGTCCCGGTCGACCACGGTCAGGACGGTCAGAGCGACGGCTGCCGCGAGCGGGTCCGACACGTGCGTGGTGAAGAACAGGAAACCTCGTTCGTGACATGTGGTTTCGATCTCCTCGCTGGTCACCACAACGGCCACCGGCAGGCCCGCGCCCAGCGTCTTCGACAACGTCAACAGGTCCGGGACGATCCCATCGTGTTCGAACCCGTACATCAGGCCGGTGCGGCCGATACCGGTCTGTGCCTCGTCGACGATCAGGAGCATGCCGCGTTCGGTGCAGAGTTCCTTGAGTCTGCGGAGGTACCCCGGTGGCGGCTCGATGATGCCGCCGGACGACAGGATTGGTTCGACCAGGCACGCAGCCAGACTGCCGGAGGACTGCTTGTCGACGATGTCGAACCCGTAGTCGAGTTCGGTCCGCCAGTCGTAGGTGCCGTCGGAGTGCCGAAACGGAGACCGGTAGGCATTCGGTGTTGGCAGGGTGAGGTTGCCCGGCATCGGAGGTCCATAGCCTCGACGGCCGGCACTGAACGTCGCCGAAGCCGCACCCGAGGTCATTCCGTGCCACGACCTGTCGAACGAGACGATCTCGTACTTTCCGGTGTACAGCTTCGCCATTTTGATGGCGGCCTCGTTGGACTCCGCGCCGGTGCTCAGCAGCAGCATCTTGGTCAGCGTTGGGGGCAGGGTCGAGCAGAGCGTTCGGGCGAGGTCCACCACGGGGGTGCTGAGCATCCCGCTGTACAGGTGGTCGAGGGCGCCGATCGCCGACGTGACCGTGGCCACGATGTCGGGATGTGAATGTCCGAGAACGGAGCTCATCTGCCCGGAGGTGAAGTCGAGGATGGCGGATCCGGTCTGGTCGTAGACGTGACTTCCCTCCGCCCGGGTGATGATCCGTGGAACGAACGATCCCCCGTAACGCACCATGTGCCGGTCGACGTCGTGCCAGAACTGATCGGCGCTCGCCATCATCTTCCCTTCTGAGACTGCCTCGAGCTGGGTCAGGGCTGGATCGTTGTCTCGACGTCGATGACCGACATCGCCTCCAGCAGCGCCTGCTGCGCGTCCGCAGGCCCCTGCGCATCGAGCGCCAGCAGGTAGATGCCGTCTGAACCCGGTATCACCACGGTCTTGCGCGCCACGAACACCGTCTGGCCGTTTCGGTCGAGGGTTCCGGCGATCTGGGCCGAGTCGAACCCGGAAAGTGTTCCGGGACTGCCTTCCTCGGGTCCGTCATATCCCGGCTGGGTTCTGATGGCGTTCGGCGCGAGCTCCAGGATCCTGGCCTGATCGACCTCACCACCGCTGAGACGCGCCATGCTTGCGACGATCACAGGTGGGTTCGGTGCGCCGGCGGCGCTTTCGAGCATGATCGCCCCGTAAGCGTCTTCGGGTGTATTCGGACCGACATCCATCCAGCCGGGCGGCAACGGCAGATCGAGCCGGGGCGCGGTAGCGTCGGCCCGAGTCACCGGGATCTGCGTGACGCCGTTCTCCTTCAGGTAGTCACCGACCGTGACTGCGGACGACTGTGCCGGCGCAGGTGTACTCGATGGAGTGCTGGTCGTCTCGGCGGCTGACGATGTCTCGGCCTGCCCCGAAGTCGTTGCCTCCGTCGCGCTATCCGAACCACACCCGGCCGCACCCAGGCCGAGTACGATCGCCGCGGTACCGAGCGCCAGTCTTGTCGTCTGCATTTCCATGAGCTCGTCCCCTCGTGTGTGGTGCCCCTGATCCTGACCAGGGGTGACGGTAGTGCATAAGAGGGCGAATGCGGGCAGCAGTGCGCGGCTGAGTCCGGGCATCGGTGTCCGCCGACGCCACCCGTCACGCCGAGGGTGGATCGGGGTCGCCGCGCAGCAGTTCGTCGGGGTGGTGGACTCGGTTGATCTTCGGTGGGCTGGTGCCATCGGTCCAGGCCAGGCGCCCGTTCGTGGTGGTGCTGGTTTTCAGGTGACCGTCGTTGACGCGTTTGTGGTCGGGCCCGCACGCGAAGAACAGCAGATCGGCGTCGGTGCGGCCGTCGGGGTGCCAGTTGGGACTGTGGTGGACCTCGCTGTGGTAGCCGGGTTCCAGGCAGTCCGGCCGGGTGCAACCACCGTCGCGTGCGTAGCAGATGATGCGCTGATCGGCTGTCGCGATGCGCGTTTGGCGACCCAGGTACAACGGACGGCCGGTGTGTTCGTCGAACACTGCCAGGTAGTGGATGGCGTCAGCCGCCATCCGGATCAGATCCCGCATCGGTAAAGCGGTGTCTCCGCCGGTGCGCGCCGGGGACGGCATCGACACCTCGGGGTCGTTGACGGCGTGCGCGGCCTGGTTCAACTCTGCGAGGGTGGTGCGCGCGATCACCGTCACCGGATGCCCACGATGCGATCCCATGCCCGCGGAGGCGATCCCCAGCTTCAACCCGAGTTTGACTCCGTCGTGGCAGCGTTGGGCATTCGTGCGATCGTCGCGGGCTTCCTCGACGGCGCCGTCGGGAAGGTGCCTGCCAGGCCGAACTGCTGCGGTGCACGCCTCTATGTAGCTCCTGGTCTCGGGGTCCACCCAACCGGTGAACTTCGACATCCCGTCGGGGCCTTGCGGACCCAGCACCAGTCCACGTCGGCGCGCCCGGTCGGCCTCGTCGTAGTGCCCATCGGGATTGAACAGCGCATCGATGCCCTTGCCGAGCTCGGTGACAAAATCCGCGTCATGACGCGAGGCCTCGCGCACCAAGGTGGCCTCCACGTCGGTCCGGTCGGTGACCGAGGTGCACGACGGCAACTTGTTGAGCACTGTGGTGATCGCCTTGAGGTGATCCTCACCCAGCATGCCGGCCGAGACGTGGTCGGCGACCTGAGGCAGCTGCGCAGGTAGCGGCGGGCCGCACACCTGCCGGCGGGGGCTGATCAGGGCCGCCACCCTGACGCGGCGTCTGAACTCCCGCAGCGGGATCCGCAGCCGGGAGCACAGCCGGTCGGTCAGCACCGGCGCCATTCCGGATTCATCGGGCGGGTCGGCGAGCTGACCGAACACCCGGTACATCAGCCCGCGGTTGACCCGCTCCTGGGTCTCCAACCGATCCGCCAGCTCGATCCTGAAACGGGTGCCGACGTCATCGCTGGACAGTGCCCGCATTTCAGCGTGGGCGACGTCAACCTGGTCGAGCAGAACACGAAACCGCGTCCGTGCTGCCTCGCCAGTGACGTATCCATTCACACCTCGACGCTATCGAACAATTGTTCGAGGAATGCGGCGGGGAGCTCCGACTTGTGGATGAATCGCGAATTGGGGATAACCGTGCGAGTCGAGAGGCGCTACTCCGCTTCGTCGCCTTCGTCGTGGTCGGTCGGTAAGGCCTGCGCCCCGGGTGTAGCCGGTGCATGTACCTCGTCGGCAGCCGGTTCCTGACGCTCGTCCGGTCCTTGGCTTGTCATCATGAACCCCCAATCGCAGTTGTTGACGCGCAACCTGTCTCGGCTGGGCGTCTGTCCTCTACCCGAAAACCGGCCTGGCGACCCTCATCACCTCGAATTTCTCGAACGTTTCGGCGCTCAGGGTTCGGGCATCCTGCAGCATGGCATTCAAACTCACATACACCGACGGCGAAGAAGCCGAGTACGACGACGCCACTGCCTGGGAGGTGGACGACGGCGTTCTGAAAATGGGCCGCACGGAAGGGGACTGGACCGTGCTGGTCTCCCCGAGCCACTGGGCCGTCATCGAGGTGGGCAGCGCGGCAGCGCGGGCCGAGGCCGACACCGGCACCGATGACGAAGATTCCGAGAAAGACGACGGCGAGAAAGCCGAGAAGACCGACCACAAGGACGAGGACAAGGACAAGGACGACTGAGGATGGATCACGAGTGTGAGGGCAGCGGCCGAGAATTGCCCGACGGCCCACCTCCCGATCGGGCGACAGTGTGCCCGGTATGCGGTCGCGAGATCCGGGTCGACCCCGACGAGACCCCCGACGGTTCGAGTTTTGTCATCGCCCGGCACCAGAAGGTCACCCAGGAATCTCCCTGATCCCCGAGCCCCGAGGCCACCGGCGCGGGACATGAGGCACTCTGGTCCCCACGATGACCCCGCCCCAGCTCCTCCTTGACGATCCCGGCGACCTGTCTGCGCTGCGTGCGGCAGGCGCCGACGCCGATGAGCTGTTCACAACGTTCGCCGCCTGGGCCGAGGCGAACGGGACTGCTCTGTACCCAGCGCAGGAGGAGGCGCTGATCGAGCTGGTCAGCGGCTCGAATGTCATCCTCGCGACGCCCACAGGTTCGGGCAAGTCACTGGTGGCGACCGGCGCACTGTACGCCACTCTGGCGGCGGATCGGCGCAGCTACTACACCGCGCCGATCAAGGCGTTGGTCAGCGAGAAGTTCTTCGCGTTGTGCGAGGTGTTCGGCGCAGTGAACGTGGGCATGCTCACCGGGGACGCCTCGGTCAACGCAGACGCACCAATCATCGCCTGTACCGCGGAGGTGCTGGCCAACATCGCGCTGCGTGAGGGAGCGCGGGCCGACATCGCGCTCGTGGTGAT
Organism: Mycolicibacterium hippocampi; assembly: GCF_010723735.1. GTDB lineage: Bacteria > Actinomycetota > Actinomycetes > Mycobacteriales > Mycobacteriaceae > Mycobacterium > Mycobacterium hippocampi. The sequence continues at coordinate 529,780 of NZ_BLLB01000002.1, forward strand.
GGACGAGTTCCACTTCTACGGCGACCCGGACCGGGGCTGGGCCTGGCAGGTGCCGCTGTTGGAGTTGCCGCGCGCTCAGTTCCTGCTGATGTCGGCCACCCTCGGCGACGTCACGTTCCTGCGAGAGGATCTGGCGCGACGCACCGGTCGGCCGACGGCGCTGGTCGCCAACGCGGAGCGTCCGGTGCCACTGTTCTACAGCTACGCGACGACGCCGATGCACGAGACGATCGGCGACCTCCTCGACACCAAACAGGCGCCGATCTACGTCGTGCACTTCACCCAGGCGTCGGCGCTGGAGCGGGCGCAGGCACTGATGAGCATCAACGTCAGCACCAAGCAGGAGAAGGCCGCGATCGCCGAGCTCATCGGCGCCTTCCGGTTCTCCACCGCGTTCGGATCGACCTTGTCTCGACTGGTTCGACACGGAATCGGTGTCCACCACGCCGGGATGCTGCCGAAGTACCGGCGGCTGGTGGAGCAGCTGGCGCAGGCCGGGCTGCTCAAGGTCATCTGCGGCACCGACACCCTGGGCGTCGGCATCAACGTCCCGATCCGGACGGTCGTCTTCTCGGCGCTGTCCAAGTACGACGGCACCCGTACCCGGCTGCTGAGTGCCCGCGAGTTCCACCAGATCGCCGGGCGGGCCGGACGGGCCGGCTACGACACCGCCGGCACCGTCGTCGTCCAGGCTCCCGAGCACGAGGTGGAGAACCTCAAACAGTTCGCCAAGGTCGCCGATGACCCGAAGAAGCGGCGCAAGCTGGTGCGGCGCAAGGTACCCGAGGGCATGGTGCCGTGGAGCGAGAAGACCATGACCCGGCTGGTCGAGGCCGCGCCCGAGCCGTTGACGAGCAACATGCGGGTGTCCACGGCGATGCTCCTCGATGTCGTCGACCGGCCGGGGGACCCGTTCGCGGCGATGCGCCGCCTGCTCACCGAGAACCACGAACCACGCAAGCGACAGCTCCAGCACGTCCGGGAGGCGATCGGCATCGCACGCTCCCTGCTGCAGGCCGGTGTCGTGGAGCGGCTGGCCGAACCGGATGCCGACGGTCGCCGTTACCGGCTGACCGTCGACCTGCCGCCGGACTTCGCACTCAACCAGCCCCTGTCGACGTTCGCCCTCGGTGCGGTCGGGGTGCTCGACCCGGCGGCGGAAACCTATGCCCTCGACGTCGTTTCGGTCATCGAGGCGACGCTGGAAGACCCGCGCCAGATCCTTGCGGCGCAGCTGAACAAGGCCAGGGGCGAAGCCGTCGCGGCGATGAAGGCCGAGGGGATCGAGTACGACGAGCGCATCGAGATGCTCGACGAGGTCAGCTATCCCAAACCCCTCGACGAGCTGCTGCAGCACACCTATGGGGTGTATCTGCAGACCAATCCGTGGGCCGCCGACGCGCGACTGTCGCCGAAGTCCGTCGTGCGCGAGATGTGGGAGCGGGCTTTCACGTTCCGGGAGTTCGTCAGCGTCTATGGGTTGACCCGGTCCGAGGGTGCGGTACTGCGCTACCTGTCCGACGCGTTCAAGGCGCTGCGGTCCGGGGTGGCCACCGCCGCACGCACGGAGGAAGTCACCGACATCGTGGAGTGGCTCGGTGAGCTTGTACGACAGGTGGATTCGAGCCTGCTCGACGAGTGGGAGCAGCTCACCAGCCCCGACCAGCCGTTGGATACGCCGGTGACGGTGCCTGCCCGTCCGCGGCCGCTGACGGGCAACGAGCGGGCGTTCACCGCGATGGTGCGCAATGCGCTGTTCCGGCGGGTGGAGTTGTTCGCGCGGCAGCGCTGGTATGACCTCGGCGAGCTGGACGTCGGCTCGGGTTGGACGGCCGAGCGGTGGGAGGAGGTCGTGCGCGCGTACTTCGACGAGCACGACGACGTGGGCACCGGCGCGGACGCCCGGGGCCCGGCACTGCTGATCATCGACCGGCAGCGCGATGTCTGGCGGGTCCGGCAGATCCTCGACGACCCGGCAGGCGACCACGACTGGGGCTTCGACGTCGAGGTGGACCTGGAAGCCTCCGACGAGGAGGGAACAGCGGTGCTCCGTGTGGTCGACGCCGGCCGGATGGACTAGCGGAAGGCGCCGCCCTTGGCCGCTATCTGACCAGGTACTGCTGGCCGGGCAGGAAAGAACCGATCGGAACCGCGCGGGCGCCGCAGCGCTGCACCGTCTCGGCGAACCGATCACCGGCATGCATGGCCAGCAACAGTGAGTCTGCGCCGAACCAGCTGCTTGCCAAGACATCCCGCTGAGCGTCCGGCATGCTTTCGTTGAGCGCCCAGTTCGAGATGAACAGGTCCGCATCGACCTCCAGGTGATCGACCAGGCCGATCGGAACGATGTTCACCGCTCCCATGACCGGATGTACGGGCCCACCGTGTGGAGATGGACGCGCCGTTCCCCTAGTACCGCTGCCAGGTAAAGCCATTGCAGCGCAGAGAAGACCGGCGTGTCGATGACGACGCAGGTCGGTGTGCCGCTGTGCAGCCGAATGAGCAACCTGATCAGGCTGCCAAATCCGCCACCCACTCCACGATCGTGTCGGCTTCAGACAGCTGCCGTCCGCTGGCATCCTGATGCCGCAGCAGGTGGTAGGCCTGGTGCACCGTATTCGACGACGTTTGCACGGAACTGTCGGGCACCGCGAACATCGGCGGGGCACCCACTGGGGATTCGGCGAGCACTTCGATGTCGGACACGTACGTTCGGATCCACGGAAGCTCATGGGGCACCACGTACTCGTCGACGAACATCTGGAACCGAATTGCCGGGTGCCGCAGAAAGTCCTGCGGGGGAACCGGCAACAGGTCCCGTTCGAGCTCTGCATTCCGCCTCGTCCAGTCAGTGCGCACATACCTCGGCTCGGTGTGATGCCGGACGTGTTCGAGTTTCTCGGCGAAGCGGCCCGCCAAGTCGGCGAAGTCGTGACCCGAAAACTGTTGGTCACGGCCCACTGCCGGGCGCGGTGCGGGTGTCAAGATTCGACTCCTTTACCTCAGCGCTGAGGAGATGACATCGCGTGCCCGGTCGAGCATCGACGCGAACGGGCCGACGACGAAGTTCAGTTTCGCCGACTCGACCCCGGGGTGTGGCCGGGTCGGCGCGATCGCCTGGGCTGCCTGTACCGCAGCCGCCATCCGCTTGAGATCGTCGGCCTCGAGCTCATGCTGAAGTCGGTTGAATTCCTCGGCCTCTTCACGATCGGCATGCGAGACCACGGCGTCGCGGAAGAGCGTCAGGGCATCGAGGAACTCCTGCGACCCGATGTCCAACTCCTCGAGCTGCGCCAACTGTTCCTTGGCGTCGCGCTCTTCCGCCAGCCGCGCCTCCACGACGGCGTCCCCGTCGTCGATCTCTCGGCGCGCACGGGGGTGCACCACCATCTCCTCAGCCGTTTCGTGAACGGCCAACAGCTGCCTCAACGCGACGAAAGCCTCTTCTCGCGCCTCCGTTTTCGACGCAGACAGAACATCGTCGAACATGTCCTTGATCAGATTGTGCTGTCCCACCAAGAACGCCACCACGTCGTCGGTCGACTGCACGAATGTCTCCACCACGGCACGCACCTCCGCAATCAGGTCTGGACCTCGAATCAGAGCGCATGGGCTGCGCGCTCTATCGTCGCAGGTCGTACCCGCGCGCGTCCCGGTCAAACACCCGGATCAGACGTGACGCGGAACATCAGTCCGGAGGGTAGGGCAATCCGTATTGGTCGGCGAGCAGGCTCTGAACCACGATCATCGCCGCGTTCGACCCCGCCGCAACGGCGCCCGCCACGTGCGGTTGCTCGGCGCAGACATCGCCGGCCGCGAACACTGTGGGCATGTCAGTCCGGAAAAGCGCGTCCACCGCGATGGCGTCCGGTGCCAACGAGGCCGACATACAGTTGACGCCGAGCTTCTTCGCCAACGACGAGCGCTGCCGCAACGGGGCCTCGACCAACAGTCCATCCCTGCGAAGCCGCGTTCCGTCGGCGAACACGATGTCGGTGAGCTGGCCTTGGGAACCGACCAGCTCGGTGATCCGCCGCTCATCGACGGGCACTCCGGCCGCCTTCAGTAGTCGACGCTGCGACGCTTCGAGTCGATCGGGTCCGTCACTCAGCAGCACCACGTCATCGGTCCACCCCCGCAACATCAGCGCCGCATGCACCCCGTCCGCCCCGGATGCCACCGCCGCGAGGCGGCGGTCACGCATCTCCCAGCCGTGGCAGAACGGACATTGGAAGACCGACTCTCCCCACAGGGCGGCGAGTCCCGGGAGGTCCGGCGGGCAGTACTGCATACCGGTCGCAAGCAGCACCCGTCGGGTGCGGACCTGTCGGCCGTCTTCGAGATCCAGTTCGAGGACTTCTCCAACGGGCGCGCCGGACAACACTTCCCCGGGGAGATACTCGACACTGGGATAAGCCGACAGCTCACGACGACCCGCGGCATAGAACTCGGCCGGCGGCCGCTGATCGTAGCCGAGTAACCCCCCGATAGCGGGGGCCGCGCGATTGCTCTGCGCGCCCGCGTCGATCACCAGAGTCCGCCGGCGTGCTCGCCCGAGCACCAAAGCCGCACTCAGCCCCGCCGCGCCACCCCCGACGACGACACATTCCCACACGCTGCTCACCACGCCCAGATTGCCGGTGACGTGCGGGCCAAACCCCGCACAGACGAATAGGCGGCACCGATGTGGGTATCGACACTCACGTCCCTGCACCGAAGACATCGAGGAGTACCGGTGACCAACCCTGAACCGAACGATCCTGCTGGAGCAGACGAACAAAAGGTTCCGCCTGCCAATCCTGCGTACTCGACACCGCCGCCGGAAGGCCTGCCGGACGCAGAAACGGACTGACGACTCAGGTGCGGGTAGTGCGGCGCCGTCGACGCTTCATCACAGCGCCACCGAGCTTTGTGACGAGGCCCCCGGCGACGACCCACGGGCCGGCGACAATGAACGGGTCCATCCAGGTGTGGGAGTTGTCGACCCGCGTGGTGCCGGTCCGAGCCTTGAATCCGTTGTGGGTGAACTCGCTCCAGACACCCGTTTGCGTGATCGGATTGTCCGGCCGCAGAGTCAGCAGTGATGCCACGTGGCTTTCGAAGGCGTCGACACGGTCGGCGGCCAGCAGCATCAGCCAGTGGGCGGCGCGTCCCTCGCTGTAGCGGTACGCATATTTCCGCACGACGCCTGATACCCCGCGGGGCGGCGTCGACGTGCCGAAGACCGGGGTCAGCATCGCGTGTTCGATCGATCGCTCCCGCGGCCATTTCTCGGGCTGTCGCTCCGGAAACTCCCAATGAGCTCCGGTGGCCGCGGGATCAAATCTCACCCGAGGAACGGACGGTCGGTCGGCGATGTCGAGGTCGACGCCCCAACCGGGGATACGGTTGCGCAACTCGTCGCGGTCCGGAACCGGTGGGTGGTCTGCTGTGTACACCATTCTGTGCTCCCGTCAGCTTGCTTGCGGAAGGACGATGGGCTTGATGCAACCGTCCAGCTTCGCCGAGAAGATGTGGTACGCGTCGGAGATGTGCTCCAATGGAATTCGATGCGTGACAATGTCGTTCGGTTTCAGGTAGCCGTTCTGAATGTGAGAGAAGAGCCTGGGCCATTGCCGTTTGACAGGGCACTGGTTCATCCGCAACGTCAGACCCTTGTTCATCGCATCACCGAACTTCACTGCGCTGAACATCGGGCCGTAGGCACCCATGACCGACACCGTCCCGCCCTTGCGCACCGAGTCGATGGCCCAGTTGAGCGCAACCGGGGAGCCGCCCTGCAGCTTGAGTTTCGCCGCCGCGACATGCTGTAGGAAGTTTCCGTCTGCTTCGGCGCCCACGCAGTCGATGACCGAGTCGGCACCGAGGTGGCCGGTCGCCTTCTTCATCTGGACGACGATGTCGTCGTACTCGCCGAAGTTGTACGTCTCAGCGTGCGCGAAGGTCCGCGCCTTTTCCAGTCGGTTCTCGAGATAGTCGATGACGAGCACCCTGCCGGCACCCATCAGCCACGCCGACTTGGCGGCGTAGAGGCCGATCGGGCCGGCGCCGAACACGGCCACGGTGTCACCTTCTGCGATGTCGGCGAGCTGAGCGCCGAAGTACCCGGTGGCCAATGCGTCGGTACACAACAGGGCGTCCTCGTCGTCCATCCAGTCGGGAATGATCGCCGGACCCACGTCGGCGAAGGGCACGCGCACGAACTCCGCCTGGCCACCGTCATAGCCGCCGCAGGTGTGCGAGTAGCCGTAGATGCCGCCGACCGCGGTGGCGTTGGGATTGACGTTGTGGCAGTTGGAGTAGAGACCGCGGGCGCAGAAGTAGCACGACCCGCAGTAGACGTTGAACGGCACCATCACCCGATCCCCACGCTTGAGGTGCTGCACCGAGGGGCCCACTTCCTCGACCACGCCGATGAACTCGTGCCCGAAGGTCATGCCGACACGCGTGTCGGGCATCATCCCGTGGTAGAGGTGCAGGTCCGAGCCACAGATGGCCGCCATCTGCACCCGGACGATGGCGTCGTTCGGGTGCTCGATCGCGGGTATGTCCTTCTCTTCGACCCGTATCTTGTAGGGCCCTCGATAAACCATTGCCCGCATGGTGTTCTCCTCGGTCGGCTGCTTTCCGCGCAGTTACCCCGTGCCGCCCCGCCGAAACGGGAGCCCGTCAATCTCGGCTGTCGATCACACGTTGCGCGATCTCGACGAGAACGGTGTTGCTCTCCTGCGACAACTGGCGCAGCATGCCGAAAGCGCGTACGTCGTCCACGCCGAAGCGTTCCATGATGATTCCCTTGGCCTGACCGATCCGGTCGCGGGTCGCCAAGGCAGAAGTCAACTGCTCGCCTTGCCGGTTGGCCATGATCGCCGCCGCGGCGTGCGCCGCGAGGACAGCTCCGATCGCCTGCGCCTGCTCGTCCCACTCCCTCGGTTGGAACCCGAAGAGATTCAGCGCGCCGGTGGTGCGGTCGGCGGTGTACAGCCGGAACGAGAGACCGCTCAGGACACCGAGCTTGACGACTTCAGCGGAGTACGCCGGCCATCGCTTCTCGTCACGGAAGTCGTCGGTGCGCACGATCGCGTCGCTGAGCGCGGCCTCCATGCACGGACCCTCCTGGAAGGTGTGCTGAAGTTCGTCGAGTTCGTGCGGCAGCTCCGTGGTTCCCGCGTGAGATTCGAACTTTCCGCCCTTGGTGATGAGCAGGATGCCTGCCGTATCCACCCCGGGGATGAGCTCCACAGCCGCGGTCGTCACCTCCGAGAAGATCTCCTCTGCGGTACTCGGCGCCGCGACGGTGCGGGCCAGCTCGGCCATCCGTGCGGCCAAGGCAACGTTTGCCTGCTCAGACATCCAGGTGTACTGCCCCACCGAGCAGGGAGCCAAACGCGGACGGGGCAGTTCACTCCGCCCTGGCCCGCAGCCCGTCTGTGTCCACCAGGTCGATGCCGGCGTAGTGGATGGTTCGGTGTCATCGCCATCAAAGAGGTGGTCGTGTTCCACTCTTCGGCCGACGCCTCCGCGACTACCAAGCCGACCTGCCGTTCGTCGTCATCGCCGACCCCGAGCGCAACCTCTACCGGGAGTTCGGCGTGAAATCGTCGGTGAAGTCGGTCGCCCATCCTCGCGCCTGGCTGGCCGCCGCGCGGGGCGCGGCGCGGCAGCGGTCGAGCAAATACGGCGCGCACGCCGACGATCAGTGGTCGGTGACCGAGAGATCCTCGCTCTCGGTGCACAGTTCACGAACGGCCAGCCGGGCGGTCGGGTCTAGTCCCCGGCCGCGACCAGGGACCGCAGCGCCACGTCGGGATTGTCGCGTTGGACGTTCTCCAGGCGCCACTTGGTGGTGAACACCGCGAGGACGACGCCGTCGGTGCGGGTGAACACCTCCACCGATGCCTGCTTGGACAGCACCTCGACATCGGCGGGGTCGGCCGCGCGGGCCACCGTGTACGGCAGTGGCTCGAGCGCGATCGGCGCGTTGAATTCCCCTGCCATCCGGTGGCTGGCGACCTCGAACTGCATCGGGCCGACGGCGGCGAACACCGGCGCTTGATCGCCGCGCCGGTCCGAGCGCAGCACCTGGATGACACCTTCCTGTTCGAGTTGCTCGATGCCTTTGCGGAACTGCTTGTGCTTGCTCGGATCGGTGCCCCGCGCCACCGCGAAATGCTCCGGAGAGAAGCTGGGGATCGGCGGGTACTGCACCGGGATGTCCCGGTACAGGGTGTCCCCCGGACGTAGCGTCGCGGCGTTGGCGAGCCCGATGACGTCCCCGGGCCAGGCGGTGTCCAGGGTCGAGCGCTGCTGGCCGAACACCGATTGCGCGTACTTCGTGACGAACGGCTTGCCGGTGCCGGCGTGGGTCAGGACGTCGCCGCGTTCGAACGTGCCCGAGCACACCCGGGCGTAGGCGATTCGGTCGCGGTGGGCGGAGTCCATGCCCGCCTGGACCTTGAACACGAAGGCGCTGAACGGCGCCGCGGCGTCACGCCGATTGCCCTCGATATCGAGCTGACCGTGCGGGGACGGCGCCAGCTGGGCGAGCACGTCGAGGAGTTGGTTGACACCGAAGTTGAGGATGGCCGAGGTGAACAGGACCGGTGTCGACGTACACCGCAGGAACGAGTCCCGGTCGAAGTCGCCGCCGTCGGCGGACAGCAGTTCGGACTCCTCGACCGCATTGTCCCAGTCGCTTCCCGCGACCTCGTGGGCGCGGGAGGCATCGATGTGTTCCTCGGGCGCGGCGGTGGCGCCGCCGGCGGTACGGGTGTACTTGATGTAGTTGCCGGTACGCCGGTCGAGGACGCCCTTGAAGTCGCCGGCGATACCCACCGGCCAGGTCAACGGCGTGGTCTGCAGCTGGATGCGTTCGTGGATCTCGTCCATCAATTCCAGCGCATCGCGACCGGGGCGGTCCCATTTGTTGACCACCGTGATGATCGGGATCCCCCGGTGACGGCAGACCTGGAAGAGTTTGAGCGTCTGGGGTTCCAGGCCCTTCGCGGCGTCGATGAGCATCACCGCGGAGTCGACGGCGGTCAACACGCGATAGGTGTCTTCGGAGAAGTCGGCGTGGCCGGGGGTGTCGAGCAGGTTGATGATGCAGGTGTTCCCACTGTGGGTCTTGTAGGGGAACTGCAGGGCCGTCGAGGTGATGGAGATGCCGCGGGCCTTCTCCATGTCCATCCAGTCCGAGACGGTGGCGCGGCGACCGGCTTTGCCGTGTATCGCGCCCGCCTCGGTGATGGCGTTGGCATGGAGTACCAGCGCCTCGGTCAACGTCGACTTACCGGCATCGGGATGGCTGATCACGGCGAAGGTCCGGCGACGTTGCGCTTCGGCGGAGATGCGGGCTGCCGCAGGCCCCGCGGTGGCCGTCGACACACCTGAGGCGGTATCGGTCATCAGGGCATCGATTCTATTGGCCGCGGTATCCGGAACGGTAATCGCCGATGCCGCGGGCTTCCGTCAGAGCCGCGCCAGCCTGCTCGCGGCGAAGCTGAAGAAGCCGTAGGCGACGAGCCCGGTGGCCGCCACGATGAGCAGTGCCTGTCCGAGAGCCGTGTGGCTCAGGACTCCGACGGCGGCGTCCAGACCCGACGCTTTCGCGGGCTCCGACCACACCGTTGCCGCCAGGACCATCGCCCCGGCGCCGCCGATGGCGAAACCTTTTGCGACGTAGCCGGTCATGCCCAGGAACACGATGGCCGCCGTTCCGGAGACCGCGAGATCGTCGAGGAAGGTTCGCGCGAAGCCCTTGTAGATGTGGTAGACGCCGATCACCAGGAGCACCGCACCACAGGGTCTGCATGAGCTCGGCGCTCAGACCGACGTTCTGCGGACCGCTCGATGTCCCGGTCCCCATGGCGAACTGAGCCGCTGAAAACGCGAGCGCAAAGTACACCACCGCCAGACCGGCGGCCTTGAGCCGCTCGGACCGGCTTCGGTCTCCGGCGAGTTGATGGCTGGGGTGGGTTCCGATCACCGTCTCGACCACCCGCCACAATCCGATACCGGCGAACGCCGCGCACACCGTCCACAGAATCGGCGCGCCGCCGATGGCACCGGCGAGCGTGGCCAACGCGCCCGACGGGTCCGCGCTCACCCCCGACGAGTTCGCCCGCAGCGCCAGCATCACGATGACGTACGCGAGCAGGAAGTGCAGAACGCCGGTGGCCAGGTAACCCGCCCGGGCAGCGTTTCGGAACGTGCTGCTGCCGGCGGCCCGGTCAGCCCATCCGTCGTCGCCGACGCGGGACCCACGCATCAGTGCCGGCATCGCTGATGGGCGCCAGGGAGTGCCGTGGTCATGACGCCTCCCGAAGTTGAGTTTGCGGACGGTCGCATACCCAAGCGCCGGTTCTACAAACGGCTGTGGTGCCGGCGTTTCAATTGCTCGTTCTGCGGCAACACTCAACCGCACGCGTCACGATGCTAAAAGCCAGCATCGACGCAGCGCAGCCGATGGAAGGATCAACCACTATGGCACTCGACGACGACGACATCACCACCAGCAGCGGCGGCGAAGGCCCAGCCGACGGCGGCTCCAACCCTGAAGGCCACGACGGCGGCGCCGACGGAACCGCGGGCGGCGAAGGCCCAGCCGACGGCGGCTCGAACCCCGAAGGCCACGACGGCGGCGCCGACGGAACCGCGGGCGGCGAAGGCCCAGCCGACGGCGGCTCCAATCCCGAAGGCCACGACGGCGGCGCCGACGGAACCGCCTGACCGCTTCGCGATGCTGAGCCGCTGCATCGCGACCGACCGTCACACGTTCGCCACCGAGCACTGGGGTCGTAGACCACTGCTCAGCCGGTCCGGATCGCTGCCCCGTGATTTCGGTGATCTGCTCTCGGCCGAGATGGTTGACGAGCTGATCGCTGAGCGCGGGGTGCGCGCTCCGTTCATCCGCCTGGCCCGCGACGGCGACCTGCTGGCCCGCGACTGTTACGTCGGGCCCGCGGGCTTCGGTGCGGAGATGCCCGATCAGGTCGACTCGGGCAAGGTGCTAGGCGAGTTCGCTTCCGGCGCCACGATAGTGCTGCAGGGTTTGCACAGGCTGTGGCCGCCTCTGATCGACTTCGTCCGGCAGGCCGTCGACGACCTCGGCCATCCCGTGCAGGCGAACGCCTACATCACTCCACCCGGCAACCGCGGGTTCGATCCGCACTACGACGTCCACGACGTCTTCGTCCTGCAGACCACCGGACACAAGCGTTGGGTCGTGCACGAACCGGTGCATGCCCATCCGCTGCCGTCGCAGCCGTGGACACAGCACCGTGCCGCGATCGCCGAGCGTGCGGCACAGGACCCGGTCATCGACACCGTGCTCGAACCCGGGGATGCGCTGTACCTGCCACGTGGATGGGTGCACTCCGCTCAAGCCATGGACACCACGTCGATCCATCTCACGCTCGGCGTTTCCGCTGTGACGGGGATCGACGTCGCTCGCGCGGTCGTCGATCAGCTGGAAGCCGTGGAGGAGTTCCGACAGTCGCTGCCGCTGGGAGCCGATCCGGCCGATCGGGATGAGATGATCGCGACGGTGACCAAGGTGATGGCGGAGATGATCGCCACGATGCGCGACGAGGCAACCACACTCGGCGGCGGCGCCGCCGACCGGCTGACACACCGGCACGCCGAGCGGACCCGCCCGGTCGCGGTTCGTCCCCTCGCCTCACTCGAGGCATCGGAGTCGGCCGATACCGCCGGCGTTCACTGGCGACCCGGCCTCGTCGCCACCGTCGAGGAGTCCGGCGACCGCGTCGTGCTGCGGCTGCCCGACCGCGTCATCAGCTTCCCGGCGTCGTGTGCGGCTGCGCTACAGGCGATTCGGCTGGGCGGCACCGCGCACGCGGGTTCCCTCCCGGGACTCGACCGCGCCGACGCGACGGTGCTGATCCGCAGGCTGCTGCGCGAGGCCGTCGTGGTTCCGGCGGCCCACGGATGACGGGACCGGCGAAAAGAATCCCGTGCAGCGATCAGTCGCTGGCTCGTGACGACCCGATGTACGGCACGGCCTCGGCGGGATCGTCGTGGGTGCTCCTCGAACTGAGCGGCGGCTGGGGGCATTCCGCATTTCTCAACTCACCGGCGATCGTCGACCCCGCGCTCGGGCGCGCCATCGTGCACCGAGTGGAGAAGGCGGGCATGCGGATCGCGGCGATACGCCGGCACGGTCGTCGCGACGCGGTACCGCGGTGGAGGTGGTTCATCGCCCGGTCCGGTCCGGGAAGCGAGGCCCTCTACGCCGGAGAGGCGGGCAATCCGCGTGACTACCTGGACCTTGCTCTCGACGGATCAGACGGGGCGCTGTCCAGCGATCCGGTGGTGGCCATCTGCGCACACGGCAAGCACGATCAGTGCTGCGCGGTCCGCGGTCGCGTCGCCACCGCGGCCATCTCGGCGCAGTTCCCCGAAATGACCTGGGAGTGCTCCCATCTGGGTGGTGACCGGTTCGCAGCGACCATGCTGATACTGCCGGAAGGCCTGTGCTACGGCAGAGTGGACACCACCGACTCGGCCGAGCTCGTCAGGCTTTATCTCGACGGCCGCTTGGACAACAGGCACCTCCGTGGGCGCACCAGCTTGCCGCATGCGGCGCAGGCCGCGCAGTACTTCGCGCGCGAGAAGTACGGCGACGACCGGATCACCGGGTGGCCTCCGCTCGACGTCGAACGCACCGACGGCGGGATTCGGGTGGTGCTCGGCGGCGATGCCGGCCCGACCGAGGTCCGGCTCACCGAGGAGCTCACCGAACCGCTGCTGTCACAATGCTCCGCCAAGGTGGTAGGCGCGGTCCGGTTGTTCACCCTCGCGTCGATCACGCAGGCGTAGGTTCAACCGGCCACGGCACGCCCCCATCATTTCGATGCCAGTGGCACCGTAAGGTGGCGGGGTCACCCGAGGAGGCCCCATGCTCATCAGTGTCACCGGCGGAACCGGCTATCTGGGGGCACACACCGTGCGCACCCTTCTGGCTGCCGGCCACGCCGAGGGGTCGCCCGTGCTCGACCGGCTGGCCGAAGTCGGGGCCATCGACGCCGTGTCCGGCGATATCCGCGACGCGCCCACGATCGATGCGCTGCTCGAAGGATGTGATGCGGTGGTGCATGCCGCGGGTGTCGTAGGCACCGACAACCGGCGCCGAGATCTCATGTGGCAGATCAATGCCCACGCCACCGAGGCGTTGCTCGAACAGGCCGTCGCCCGGGGCCTTGACCCGGTGGTGTCTGTCAGCAGCTACAGCGCGCTGTTCCCGCCACCCAACGGGGTGATCGGACCGGATACGCCGACTGCGCACGGGCGCAGCGCCTATGCAAAGACCAAAGGCTACGCGGACCGGGTGGCCCGGCGGCTGCAGCAGCAGGGTGCGCCCGTGGTGATCACCTATCCGTCGAGCGTGGTCGGTCGCCCCTTCCACACCCCGCCCGGCGTCACCGAGCGGGGCTGGGCACCTATCGTGCGCTTCGGAGTCGCGCCACGGCTGCGCGGCGGGATGCAGATGATCGATGTCCGCGACGTCGCCGATGTCCACACCGCGATCATGGAGCCCGGCCGTGGCCCGCGACGATACGTGTGCGGTGGGATGTTGGTCCCGTTCAACGGCATGATCTCGGCACTGGAGCGCGGAATGGGCTGCAAGATCCGGCGGATTCCGCTCAGCCGGAGCGTGTTTCGCGGTGCGAGCCGCATCGGTGACATATTGGGTGGTGTCGTGCCCATGGGCGACGGTCTGAGCTACGAAGCCGCCCTGCTGCTCACCGCCGCGACGCCGACGGATGACATCGCCACCTTGCGGGATTTCGGCATCACGTGGCGTTCCCCCGTCGATGCGATCGTCGCGTCATTTTCTCGATGAAACTGCAGCGACGAGAATTTCGGCGACGTTGGCGTGCAACTCGTCGGTGTCATCCTCGGTGGCGATGGTCGTCAGGAACAGAGCAGCGCCGGCCGCCATGGCCAGCACGGTCCGGGCGCCGAGCTCGGCATCGGCGGACTCGCCTGCCTGTTCACCGGTGAACAACGCCACCGCGGGCCCGCTGAAATCCGCCCACAAGCGCCTGCGGAGTTCCGGGTTCTCGGCCATCGCGAGAAGCAGTCCGGGCACCGCGGCCTGAACCTCGGGCCTGGCAAAAAGCTGTCGGCTGCCGCGCGCCACCCAGTTCACCCACCCGGCGCGATCGGTTCCCGCAAACGGAGTCAGATCCGGCGTCGCACCGAGAATCGCATGCAGCACCAGCTCCGTCTTGGAGGACCACCTGCGGTCGAGACTGGAGCGACTGACGCCGGCATCGGCGGCGATCAGCCGCATGCTCAGCTGGTCCCAACTCCGCTCGATCAGAAGCTTGCGAGTGACCGCCAGCACCCGCTCGTCGATCGATGCGTCGCGTGGTCGTCCCACCGATCTGTCACACTCCACTGGTCAGCCCCGCTTGACCTGCAGCGTCCGCTTGCGCAGACCTTTCGTCGCGGTGTCCATCAATCCTTTGGCGCCCTGCCTGATCAGGAAACCGGGAAGTGGCGCGATCAGGTCGACGGTGAGCTCGAAGTGCACCAGCGTGGACGAATCCCCCTGCGGCGTCAAAGTATAACGACCCTGTTGCGCGCGTTGTTGATTGGAGCTGACCAGGGTCCAGCTCACTCCGCCGTCGTCGAAGGCGTACTCGAGCACCTGCTCGTCGCTGACCCCGACGATCTTGACCACCTGGCGGGCCCTGCTCGGACGGCCCTCGGCGTCGCGTTCGAGAACCTCGATCTCCTGATGGGCCGACGACCACTGCGGCAGCGACTCCATGTCGACCAACACGCTCATCACTTCGTCCGGCGTCGCCTCGATGGTCACTTCCCGAACTTCGGTGATGGCCATGCCGAGACCATAGCCGGGACGGCGCGGGTCCAAACAGTGCATTGCCTAGCATCGGGTCGATGGGCATACCCGCAGTCGACCCGACGTCCGGTTCTCCGCTGTTGCGCATCGGTGCGCGGCTGACGGGCAACACCCCCGGGCGGTGGGTGGCCCGCCGGGTCGCGCCGCGGGTGGACCGGCATCTGCTGCGGTGGAGCCGGGGACGAGTGTCGTCGGCGGTGGTGACGCCCGAACTGCTGTTGATCAGCACCGGAGCCAAGACCGGCCGACGACGGACCACCCCGTTGACGTACTTCACCGATGGCGACCGGGCGGTCGTGGTGGCGTCGAACTACGGCGGCTCACGGCACCCGGCGTGGTACTACAACGTGCTGGCCCACCCCCGCGTCACGATCTCCGCCGGCGGGTACACCGGCACGTTCGTCGGGCACGAGGTATCCGGGGCCGAGCGGGACCGCCTGTGGAACCTGGCGAAGGCCTTCATCCCGTCGTATGCCGACTACGAGCGGCTCGCGGGCGGACGGACGATCCCGGTGCTGACGTTCACCGAGACCGGGTGATCGGTGAAACCTCGCTCAGCCGACGGCGGACCGCGCTAGCCTACGGCCATCCGAGAAACGAGTCGTAGGGGTCGGTCCATGAGTAGCGCCGCCGAACGTGCCGCCCAACTCGACCTCGTCGCGCGTCTCAAATCCGGCTATCCCGAGCTGCCCGACGCTCCGACGCCCGACCTGCTCGACCACGACCGCTTCGTCGCCTACATGAAGCCCGTGCACGACGTCGGTGGTGAGCCCGACGCCCCGATGAAATACGAGAACAAGGACTACGAGTACTGGGAACACATGACCTATGTGATCTGCGAAGTGCTTGCCTGGCGCGGCATCTGGCTCTCGGAGGAGCGCCGGCGGATCGGCAACGTCGACGTGGGCCGCGCGGTGTATCTGGGTTTCCCGTACTACGGTCGCTGGCTGCTGTCGGTGGCGCGGGTGCTGATCGAGAAACACCACATCGGCCTCACCGAGCTCAGTGAGCGGATGGCCGAGGTCAAGGACCGTTACGCCGGCGGGCTCGACGGGAAGATCCTGGAGGCACGCCCCAAGTGCGAGGGCGACGGCGCTGCGGTCAGACGCAACAGTCACATCGTTCACGCCGTGGGCAAGGGAGACCCGCAGGTGTACGCCGGCAAGGCCGGAGAGCCCCGGTTCAAGGTGGGTGATCCCGTCGTCGTGCGGGAGTTGCCGGTGCTGTTCTACACCCGCACGCCGGAGTACGTGCGTGGCGCCAAGGGGGTGATCGACGCGGTGGCCTACGAGAGCCCCGCTGCCGAGGACGAGACCTGGGACATCCCCGACGCCACACCGGAATGGTTCTACGTCGTCCGGTTCCGGATGTCCGAGTTGTGGAACGACTTCAACGGGCCGGACTCCGACAGCCTCCGGACAGAGATACCGGAGCGTTGGCTGCAGGCCGGATGAGCGGAGGAACATGACAGGCCACGACCACGACCACGACCGCACCGTGAAACCGATGGTCGACGAGATCACCGACTTCGAGGTGCTGGAGATCGCGCTGCGCGAGTTGTGCATCGAGAAGGGCATCTTCACCGCCGAGGAGCACCGTCGGTTCACCGAGTTCGCCGAGCAGATCGGCCCCACCCCTGCTGCCCGCCTGGTCGCCCGCGCCTGGCTCGACCCGGAATTCAAGACCCTCGCCCTCGATGAGCCGATGGAAGCCAGTAAGGAGGTCGGTGTCGACTGGCTGGAACCGACCGGCTTCGGCACCCCAAGCGACTTCACGGCGTTCCAGATCCTCGAAGACACCCCGACGGTGCATCACGTCATCGTCTGTGCGCTCTGCTCGTGTTATCCACGGCCCATCCTCGGCAATTCGCCGGAGTGGTACCGCACCCCCAATTATCGTCGGCGCCTTGTCCGTTGGCCCAGGCAGGTGCTGGCGGAGTTCGGTCTCTACCTGGGTGACGACGTGGAGGTCCGGGTGCAGGACTCCAACCAGAAACACCGCTTCATGGTCATGCCGGTGCGTCCCGGCGGCACCGAGGGTTGGTCCGAGGACCAGCTGACCGAGATCGTCACCCGTGACTGTCTGATCGGCGTGGCACTACCCAAGCCCGGCGTGACGACCAATGTCATCACCGACACCCGCGCCGCAGTGCACCCGGCAGGTGACTGACGGTGGAACCGAAGGTGGACAGCGAGACACTGAGGCAGATCGTCGCGCGCCGCCAGGTGTGGCCGACGATGGCCGCGAAGTACGGCGTCGAGAACCCGGTACCGCCGTGGAAAACCAGCCTCGACGGCCTCTGCGATGTGCTCGACCACGCATCATGTGAAAGCTCGGTTCCGAGCTTCAAGGAACGCCGCGACGAGGAGGACATCCTCGCGGCGACCGTCTACTCGGATCTTCCCTATCCGGAGAATCAGCTCGTCTGCCTGGCGCATTCGCTGATGGCTCGTGGGCTGATCACCGACTCCGAACTGCAACAGAAGCTTTCCGCCATCCGGGCGCGGCTCGAGACCTGACCGGGCCCACTACCCCTGACGCAGCGTCAACACGGTGATCTCGCTGGGGGCGAAGACCCGGAACGGCGGCCCCCAGAAGCCGGTGCCCCTGCTGGTGTAGAGCTGAGTGCGATCGCCGTGGGCACTCAGCCCGGCGACCACCGGCTGGTCGAGTCGGACCAGGAAGTTGAACGGCCAGATCTGCCCGCCGTGGGTGTGGCCGGAGATCTGCAGATCCACCCCGGCGCTCACCGCGCTGGTGATCTGCTTGGGCTGGTGCGCGAGCAGCAGCACCGGCAGTGCAGGATCACAACCAGCCAGGGCCACGTCGAGATTCTCGCCGTGCCCGTCGACGCCGGATGCGTGCGCGGTCGCGTCGTCCACGCCGGCGACCACCATCTGGTGGCCACCCCGTTCGACGACGATGTGCCTGTTGTGCAGCGCATCCCAGCCGATGCTCTCCATGTAGTCCAGCCAGCCCTGCGCCTCGCTGAAGTACTCATGGTTGCCGGTGACGTAGACCCGCGCGAGCGCACCTCGAGCTGCGGCCAGCGGAGCCACCTGCTGCTCGCGCACCGCGACTGTACCGTCGGCGAGATCGCCGACGTGACAGACGATGTCCGCGTCGAGGGTGTTGACGCGCTTTGTCACCGCCGTCGACCAGCGGGTCCGATCGATCGGCCCGTAATGGGTGTCGGTGATCATCACCACCCGCAGACCGTCCAACCCGCTACCGAGCCCGGCGATGTGCACGTCGACATTCTTGGTCCGCGGAACCCGCATGGCTTCGACGTAGCCCCACACCAGCAGCACCGCCACGACGATCAGCACCGAGACCGCCACCACCCGCGCTCTGAGCGGATCCTCCACACCGAACACAGACAGTCCCAGGCGCAGCAGCAGTGACAGCACCGACCAGACGAACAACACCCAGACCGCACCCAGCAGTGCGTCGCCGATCCTGGCCGGCCAATCCCGGTGCCTCGGGCCGTGTCCGGAGATCACCGTGGCGGGCAACGCCACGAACGCTGCCGCGAACACGATCGAACCGGCCACCACGACCGCGTCGGGCCACTGCGTCCCGGCCGCGAGCAGCGTCCACCACGGCACCCCGAACAGGGTCACCAGGATCGTGGACACGACGACTCGGCGCAGCCACCGACGCCGCGACCGCCGGCTCACGACGGGTCTGGTCTGAACCGACTGCGGCTCTGGCATGGCGGGGGGCCTCGTTTTCTCTCTGTGGTCCACCGACGACGCTACCTGCCGATGAAGTTCCACGAACCGGCGAGAACCGCGGCGGTGATCGCCGCGCCCCCGATGCCGACGCCGGCGAGCACCAGGGCGACCTCGCGCGCCCCGAAGACCGATGGCCTCGCCCAGGTGCGGTTGGTGCGCGCCCCGAATCCGCGCGCCTCCATCGCGGTGGCCAGTTTCGATCCGCGGCGCACCGCGAACACCAGCAGCGCGAACGCCTGTCCGGCGGTGCGCCGCAGTCGGCCGTCGTCTCCGATCCCCCGCGCCCGGCGCGCATGGCCGAGGTACTGCCAGTCCTGGTTGAGCAGTCCGACCAAGCGCATTCCCGCGAGGGCCCCGAGAACGAACCGGGCGGGCAGCCGCAGTGTCTGGCCGAGACCGTCGGCGAGTTCGGTGGGCTGCACATCGACGAACAGGAACACCGACGGCAGGGCGATGGCCAACACCCTCAGGAACGTGGCGACCGCCAGGGTGATGGAGCCGTCGCTGACGTTCACCAACAGGAAATGCCAGTGCACGGTGCCGCTCGGTTGACCGTAGAGCAGGATCGTGACGCCGGTGAGTCCGGCGGCGACGACGATCAGCCCACCGCGAACAAGCAACGCGCGCAATCGGACACCGAGCACCGCGATGAGCACGATCTCGAGAACCAGCGCGGTCAGCGCCGAGACCCAGTCCACGCTGAGCACCAGAGCGGCCGCGATCACCAGGGCGGTCAGCAGCTTGGCGACCGGGTTGAGCACGCGACCGGCGTCGGATTCCGGGTGCGCGCTGTCGACGGTGGTCATCGCGGCGGCTCCAGCACCGCGCCGGCTTCTCCCGCGGTCAGTTCGATGTGGTGGTCGGCCAGCAGACCGACAAAGTCCAGGTCGTGGGTGATGGCTACAACAGCGGTGCCCTGGTCGGCGATCTCGGCCAGCAGCCGGATCAGCTCCTCCCAGGTGCGCCGGTCCTGCCCGAAGGTGGGCTCGTCGAGGATTATCAGCTCGGGCGCGGTCGCGAGCACTGTCGCGACCGACAGCCGACGCTTCTCACCTCCGGAGAGCGTGAACGGATTCGCCTGGGCGAGGTGGTCAAGGCGCAGCCGCTCCAGGAGGGCGTCGGTGAGCGCGACCGTCTCCGCGTCGCCACGCTTGAGGGTGCGCGGCCCCAGTGCGACTTCCTCTCGCACTGTGCCGGTGAGGAATTGGTGTTCCGGGTCCTGGAACACACTGCCGATCCGGCTCAGCAGCTCGCGGGACCGCCACCGGATGGGTTCGCGGCGGTGGGGTGTCGGGGACATCGCGACGGCCGCCTCGAGCCCGCCCGCCAACGGCGCAAGCAGACCCCCGAGGGTCAGCGCCAGCGTGGTTTTGCCCGCACCGTTGGGACCGGTCACGACCGTCGTTCGGGCACTGCCGATCTCGAAGTCCATCCCGGCGTGGACGGGCACACCGGCGCGATACCCGAACGCCAGCCCGGCGGCCGTCATCACCGGCTCGGTGTGCGGGACCCGGTCACGGTTGATCTCTGGACGTGGTGCACCGGGCACCCACACGCCCGAACGCAGCAGATGATCGCGCTCGCGATGCAGCGTGTCGTCCGGCGTGCCGTCGGCGAGCACGTGGCCGTCGGCGCCGAGCACGATCACCCGATCCACGACGCGTAGCCACGCCTCGGTCCGGTGTTCGATGACGATCAGCGTCGCCCCCGACTGTTCCACGGTGGCGGCGATTGCGTCGCGTACCTCGATGACACCGGCGGGGTCCAGGTTGGCGGTCGGCTCGTCCAGCAGGATCAGGCCAGGGTTCATCGCGATCACCCCGGCCAGCGCCAGGCGCTGTTTCTGACCGCCGGAGAGATCCCCGGTGGATCTCGACAGCGGCAGCGGCAGGCCCACCGTGTGCAGCGCCTCGGTGACACGTGGCCAGATCTGCTCCCGCGGGACACCGAAGTTCTCCATCCCGAATGCGACGTCGTCACCGACGCGCGAGAGGATCACCTGGGAGTCTGGATCCTGCAACACCATGCCGACACGATCGCGTCGCTCCCCGGGAGGCGCCCCGTCGATCAGCAGGCGCCCGACCTCGTGTCCCTCGTCGGAGCCACCGAGCAACCCGGCCAGACCGTGCAGGAGCGTCGACTTGCCGGCACCCGACGGGCCCAGCAGCAGCACCCGCTCGCCGGGCTCGATCGAAAGATCGAGGTGGCGCACGGCCCAGTCAGCCCGCCCGGCATGACACCAACCCCAGTCTCGGGCCGTGACGGCGGCCCCGCCGCAGGGTGAGTTCATCGGGGTTCGCGTTGCGCCACCCTGCCCGAGTCGAATCGGCTGAGCGCGCCGGTCCTGGCCAGCGCCCGCACCCCCAGCCAGGACAGCAGGCCGGCGAGCAGGACGCCGGAGACGACCCCCGAGATCGTGTAGATCACCGCGAAAGCGGTGGCCGCGCCCGGGTACCAGAGAATCAGTTCGTTGACGGCCATGGCGAGGCCGGCGGCGGCTCCGGCCAGCAGGGCCACCGGCAGATTCCAGCGCCGGTACAGGAACAGTGCGAACACCAGCTCGGCGGCCAGGCCCTGGACGAGGCCCGATTCCAGCGTGAGCACACCCCACTGGTTGCCGACGAGAGCGGAGACGGTGGCAGCCACCATCTCCCCGTACAGCGCGGCTCCCGGCTTGCGGATGACCAGGGCGGTGAGCACCCCGGCGAACAACCACACGCCGCCGATGCTGGCTTGCAGGCCGGGGAGCAGCGCGCTCAGCGGGGCGCCGATCGGGTTGGATGCGATGTTCCACAGCACGAAGATCAGGCCCGCCGCCACCGCCAGCACACTGGCGACGACGATGTCGACCACCCGCCACCGCATCGACCGTGGGCCGGCCGTTGTCGGGTGGTCCAGCCCAGCCGATGGTTCGGGCTGCCGATCAGTCACGCGGACTCCTTCACTGGCACCTTGGATGAGCGTTCAGTATGAAGCCCGCTGTGTTCGCCGTGCGGGCGCCGTCGGCTGCGACGAGGGAGCATGATGAGTGTCACCCGGCAGCCGACCCACCCGCCGGACTACCGAGGAGGCTCGTGACGGACTGGATTGTCGGGGTCGTCGGCGCCCTGATCGTGGTCGCGGTGATGCGCGACGTGTTCCACACGCTGTTCCACCCGATCGGTCACGGCAGCATCGCTCCGAACGTGATGAAGTTCGTCTGGTGGTTGCTGCGGGTGTTCCACCCGGATCGCCGTATCGCCTCGATGACGGGTCCGCTGGGCATCGCGCTGGTCGTGCTGACGTGGGGAGCGATGGCGGTCCTGGGCTGGGCGATGCTGTATTTCTCGCTGATGCCGGAGGGGTTCGCCTTCAGCTCGGAACTCAGCCCTGCGGAACGAAATCCGGTGTTCGACTCGCTGTACGTATCACTGGTCACGATCGGCACCCTCGGGTTCGGCGACATCGTGCCGACCCTGCCGTGGCTGCGGTTGATCGTCCCGCTGGAGTCGCTGTTCGGGTTCATGCTGCTCACCGCGGCAGTGTCCTGGGTGCTGCAGATCTATCCCACGCTTCATCGCAGACGCGTGGTGGCCCTGGAGCTCTCGACGCTCCGCGAGGCGCGACGGACGCAACCCGGCCTGGACATCGACGCCGTTCCCACGAGCGTGCTCACCGGGCTGGCCACCGCGATCGTCGAGGTCCGCAACGATTTCAACCAGGACGGGGCGACGTACTACTTCCGCGATCTCGAAGCGGACGCATCGTTGGCCGTCTCGATCCAGTACGCCACCCAGCTCGCCGACGAGGCCGCCCAGAGCGAGCGCCCACAGATGCGCTTGGCGGGCGCGTTGCTCGCGGCCGCGGTCGACAGCCTCGCCGGCATCCTCGACGCGGAGTTCCTGCAACTCGGGGGCGACACCGCGGCGGTGATCAGGGCCTACGCCGCTGACCACCGGCACCCCAGCTGAGCGGAATCGGCCACTTCATGCCGAGGTGCGTCGCGTCAGTCGAACTCCGGTGACGGCATTGCTGCCCACCGAGGTGACTTCGAGCGTGAACTCCGGCAGAACCACCCGCTCGCCAGGGCCCGTGGGGATGCGTCCCAGTTCCGCCACCACCAATCCGGCGATCGTCGCGAAGTTCCCTTTCGGCACGGTGTCGAGGTCGACACCGATGTCGGGAAGGTCGTGGATGGGAAAAGTCCCCGGCAGGAGCAGGGTGCCGTCGGGAAGCGTTGTCACCGACAAGATGTCGCGGTCCGACTCGTCGTAGATCTCGCCGACTATCTCCTCCAGCAAGTCCTCGAGGGTGACGATCCCGGCAACGCCGCCTCGCTCGTCGATCACCATCGCGAAGTGCTCGTGCTCATCCATGAACCGGCGCAGCGCCGAGCTGACGCGCAGGCTGTCCGGCAGCCGAAGGACGGGATGCATCACGTCGGCCACCGTGCCCGACGAGCCGAGGAGGTCGCGCAGGTGAACCACGCCGAGGACGTCGTCGAGATCGCCGGAGGAGACCACCGGCGCCCGGATGTGACCGGAGTCCGCGAGCTCCTGCCGGGCCCGTTCCACCGACAGACCGGCGTGCACTCGCCAGACCGCGGGCCGCGGCACGACAACTTCGCGGAGCAGCCGTTCGTGTATCTCCAGAGCGCCGGTGATGATCGTCCGCTGGTCGGCGGACAGACCTCGATGGCCGGTGACCAGCTGCCGGAGTTCTTCGACCGTCAGCTCTTCCCTGCCGACATGCGGGTCACCGCCGAGCAGCCGCACGACCACGTCGGTGGCCTTGCCCAGGAACCACACCACAGGTCGAGCGGCAACTGCCAGCAGCTCCAGCGGCAGGGCCACCACCACGGCCCACCGGCGGGCATGCTGCATGGCCAGCCGTTTGGGGGCGAGCTCCCCGATCACCAACGTCAGGAGCGCCACCAGCAGCGTGACGATGGTGATACCGACCGCTTCGGCGGCGTCCCCGAAAATCGTCAGGTGGGCGACGAGAGGTTCCGCCAGCGTGACCGCCGCGGTGGCCGAGGCGAGGAACCCCGCCAGCGTGATACCCAGCTGGATCGTGGCGAGAAACCGGTTCGGCTCGCGCGCCAGGCGGACGACCACACGCTCGCGGCCCTTGCCGCGGCGTTCGAACTCGCGCAGCTGTCCCTCTCGCAGCGAGATGTACGCAGCCTCGCTACCGGCCAGCACGCCGTTGACCACGATGAGCGACACCACCAGGGCGACCTGCGGCCAGTAGCCGGTCATTCGGTCGTCTTGTCACGCCGGATCGAGTCGGGATCCTCGGTGAGCAGGTCGTGCAGTGTTTCCGACGTGGTGTGTGCCGCTGCAGAGAAGGGCTCGAGTACGGTGTGCACCCCCGCGGCACGCAGTTGCTCCGCGTCGTAGCTGGTATGGGCGGTCAGTGCGATGGTTCCGTCGAACTCGTGATGGCGCAGACCGTGCAGGAGTGCCAGATTGGTCGGCAGAACCGGGATGGCGCTGACGACGTACTTCGCCCGGCCCAGCGGTAGGGCGGCGAGTAGGTCGACGTCCTCGGCGCTGCCGAACATCGTCGTGACGCCGTGGTGGATGTGAGTTTTCACTCCATGCGGGTCGTAATCGACCGCAAGGACTCGATGGCCGGCGCTACTGAGTCGAGCGGCCAGGTGACTCCCGAATCGTCCGAGCCCGAACAGGATCACATCAAAATCGTCGTCACCCCCGGCCATGTCCGGCTCGTGGCTGCCGGTTCTCTCGAACACCGAGAGCCACCGTTTGAGCCGTTCGTAGATCGGGTGGGAGTACATGATCAGGTAGGTCGAACCACCGATGGTGATGAGGCCGACCACGGTGATCAGACTGACGGTGGCGCTGGTGATGTGCCCGAGACTCAAACCCAGGGCCGCCAGGATCAGCGAGAATTCCGAAATCTGGGCAACGGTGAGCCCGGCGAGGAAACCGACCCGTACCGGATAGCGCATCGCAGCCATGATCACGATCACGATCAACGGGTTTCCGATGAGCACGAACGCTGAGAACACCAGGGCTTCGGTGATCTGCCTTGCCGCATCGGTGAATTCCAGCCGGGCACCGAGATCGAGGAAGAAGAACAACAGCAGGAAATCGCGCAGGCTGACCAGGCGCGCCCCCAGCGCCTCCCGAAAAGGCGTGCTGGCCAACGATACTCCTGCGAGGAATGCGCCGACCTCAGAGCTGAACCCGAGCCACTCGCTCAGTGCCGCCACCGACGTGGCGTACGAAACCCCGAAGAGGACCAGCAGTTCTTGCGACCGCGCAATGTGCGGTAGCAGCCACGGCAGTACATAGCGCGTCAGCAGCCAGGTTCCGCCCAGCAGGCCCACGCCCTTCAGCAGCACGGTGGCGATGCCGAGGCCGAGGTTGTCACCGGTGTCCTGCCCGAATGCGGTGAGCGCGATCATCACCAGCACCACGACGATGTCCTGGACGATGAGGAAGCCGACGGCGATCCGACCGTGGAGCTGGTCGAGTTCCCGCTTGTCCGACAACAGCTTCACGATGATGATCGTCGACGAGAAGGTGAGCGCCACCGCGACATAGACGGCTGTGACGCTGTCCATACCGAGCCCGATCGCGATCAGGTACCCGATGACCGAGGTGAAGGCCACTTGTCCGAGGCCGGTGGCGAGCGCTACCGGGCCGGTGCTGCGGATCATCTGGAGATCTAGACGGAGTCCGACGAGGAACAGCAGTATGGCGATGCCGAGTCTGGCCAGCAGTTCGATCGTGTTGTCGGCCGTTACCCATCCGGTACCCACGGGACCGACCGCGATCCCTACCGCGATGAACGCGACGATGAGCGGTTGACGCAGCCGGGTGGCGATCAGCCCGGCGACAGTGGCGAACGCCAGGATGACAGCAATCGTGGTGAACGGGTGCAGGTCCATGATCAGATCTTGACCGCCGGCACCACCAGAACATCCGATTTCGACCGGCGCATCACCTGTTGGGCGACGCTGCCCAGCAGCGCATACGACGCCGGTGACCGCGTGCCTGTCCCGACGACGACCAGGTCCGCGGCGTGAGAGTCGCACAACTCCACCAGGCGGGTCGCCGGGTGGCCGGAGGTGATGACGACCTGTTTCGGAGGTTCGGGAAGTGTGTCGATCAGCCTCGCGATGTATTCGCGGGCCTCCACGGTGCAGGTACGGCGCAGCAATTCGATCTCCTCATCGCCGACTCCGTGCATCCGCAACAGATTCTCGCCGATGACGACACCGGCATGAATGACGAGATGGTCGGCTCCGGGCGTCAAGCCTGTGGCGAACCGGGCTGCGTCGTCCGATGCCAGACAGATGTCGACGGCGAGGACGACCGTGCGGTAGGGCACCGTGGAACGCTTCTTCGCCAGAAGGACCGGAACGGGACTGGTTCGCACCACGTTCTCGGCCGTGCTGCCCAGAAAAGCATCAGCGGGCCAGTGCGCACCGTGGGCGCCGACTACCACCAGCTCAGCCGCGCTGTCGGCCGCCTCGGCCGCGATTTCGCGGTCCGCTTTGCCACGGCGGATCGCGACAGTCACTGAGGCGCCGTCGAGACGGCCGCTGAGGTGCGTCTCCACATTGCGGCGCGCATGTTCGGCAACATCGTCATCGATGTCGGCCGGCAACACGTGCAGTGCGGTGATATGGGCGCCGTGCTGATTGGCCAGTTGCACGGCGCGGGTCAACGCCACATCCGCGGGCTGTGACAAGTCTGTCGCTACGAGCAATTCCCGGGGTGGTGTGGCGAGACCCATCGCGGTTCAAACTCCCTTCCGAAGGTTCATCCGCGCGCGAAGCCACTTCTCGGCGCCCACCACCACGCTGACGACCACCGCGATCGCGAAGATGCGCAGCCAGCCACCGAAGTCCAGCGGCGCTGTCTGGAACACCGTGTTCATGACGGGTAGGTAGGTGATCAGCAGTTGTGCCACTGCTTGCGTGACCACCCCGAAGATCAGCCAGCGGTTGGTGAAAAAGCCTATCCGCCACACCGAGTGGGTCAGTGACCGACAGCTGAACAGGTAGAACGCCTGTACCACGACGAACATGTTCATTGCCGCGGTACGTGCTTCGGGCAACGTGGCGCCGTTCGTCAGCTCCCACTCGAACAGCCACCACGCGCCGGCGACGAGCAAGCCCGACACCAGCAGGATCCGGCTCACCAACGCTCCGGTGAGCAGCGGCTGTCCCGGATCGCGCGGCGGGCGGGTCATGACGCCGGCCTCTTTGGGCTCGAAGGCGAGCATGAGTCCGAGCGCGACCGCGGTGGTCATGTTGATCCACAGAATCTGGGTCGGCAGGATCGGCAGCGCTGCGCCCAGGGCGATCGCGGTCACGATCACGAGGGCCTGTCCGACGTTGGTGGGCAGCGTCCAGGTGATGAACTTCGTGAGGTTGTCGAAGACGCCGCGGCCCTCCTCGACCGCGGCCTCGATGGTTGCGAAGTCGTCGTCGGTGAGCACCATGTCGGCAGCGTCCTTGGCGACCTCGGTGCCGCTTCGCCCCATGGCGACCCCGATGTTCGCCTGCCGCAACGCGGGTGCGTCGTTGACGCCGTCACCGGTCATCGCCACGACGTGACCCTTGTCCTGCAGTGCCTCGACCAGGCGCAGCTTCTGTTCCGGAGACACTCTGGCGAATACGCTCGCGTGCTCCACGGCGTCAGGCATGTCTTCGGGGAGCAGGTCTGCAAGCTCCGCACCGGTCAGCACCGCCCGTCCTGTGGTCGGGCCGGTGTCGAGCACCCCGACGGCGCCGGCGATGGCGCTTGCCGTGCTGGCATGGTCTCCGGTGATCATCTTCACCGCGATTCCTGCGGTATGGCATGCGGTCACCGCCGGTGTGGCGGCCGACCGGGGTGGATCGAGCATGGCCTGCAAACCGGTCAGCGTCACCGTGCCTGGTAACGCGTCCTCGGTGAATTCGCGCAGATCTGCCGAGCGTCGGACACCGGTAGCCAGCACCCGCAGACCCTCGGCGGCGAGTTGCTCGGCCGCATGCAGCACGGCCGCCGCATCGACGGGCTGGACCGATTCGTCGGAGCACATCTGGTCGCTGCACAACTCGAGCATCCGCTCCACCGCACCTTTGACGAGCGCGACATGTCCGTCGCCTGACCTGTGCAAGGTAGCCATGTACTGCCGCTCGGAGCTGAACGAGATGGCGCCGATCCGGGGCAGGCTGTCGCCGGTGTGCTCTGAGGTGAGGCCGGCTTTGGCCGCGACGACCAGCATGGCGGCTTCGGTGGGATCCCCGACGATCCCCCAGTGCTCACCCTCGTGAGTCAGAGCGGCGTCGTTGCATGCCGCACCTGCCAGCAGCGACCAGCGCAGCGCGGCGTTGGATGTGACCGGGGCGGGTAGCCCGCCCTCCGTCAGCAACTCACCATCCGGCGCGTAGCCGGACCCGGTCACGTGCACGGTTTCGTCGGGGGTCCAGATCTCGCGCACGGTCATCTGGTTCTCGGTCAGCGTGCCGGTCTTGTCGGCGCAGATCACCGTGGTGCTTCCGAGGGTCTCGACCGCAGGCAGGCGCCGGATCACGGCCCGTCGCTTCGCCATCCGCGACACCCCGATGGCCAGCGTGATCGTCACAGCCGCCGGAAGGCCCTCAGGGATCGCCGCCACCGCGAGGGCGATCGCCGCGGTGAAGGTCTCCACCGCATCCTGTCTGCGCAGCAGACCGACCGCGAAGGTGAGCGCAGCAAGGGCCAGGATCCCGACAGTGAGGAGCTTGCTGAAGTAGCCGAGTTTCTCGGTTAGCGGTGTGGCCAATGTCGTCGCGGCACCGACGAGTCGGTGGATCTCCCCGATCTCGGTTTCGGCCCCCGTGGCCACCACGACCCCGGCGCCGGAACCGGCGGTGACCAGGGTGCCGGAGTGGGCCATGTTGCGCCGATCGGCGACGGGAGTCGCGTCCGGCAACACGACTTCGTCCTTCACTACGGGCACCGACTCGCCGGTGAGCGCGGACTCGTCGACACGCAGTTCCACCTCTCGGAGCAACCGGATGTCGGCCGGCACCTTGTCGCCGGCCTCGACCAACACCAGATCACCCGGCACGAGTTCTTCGGACGCGATGACCCGCTCGCGGCCGTCACGAACCACCTTGGCGTCGGTATGGACCAGTGCGCGCAGGCTCTGCAGCGCCGCCTCGGCTCTGGATTCCTGGATGAAACCGACCACGGCGTTGACGACCACCACGGCGAAGATCACGACGGAGTCGACGTACTCACCCAGCAGCGCGGTGACGGCGCCGGCAACCAGCAGGACGTAGATGAGCGGGTGGTGGAACTGACGCAGGATCCGCACCAGCAGTCCTGCTCCCCGCTGTGCGGGAAGGACGTTGGGTCCGAATCTCTGCGCCCGCCGGGCGGCTTCGTCACCGCTGAGGCCGCGGTGCGGGTCGGTCTCCAGCAGCAGAACGACCTCGTGGCCGGGGATCCCGTGGTGCGCGTTCGTCTCCAGGGAGACCGGTGCAGTCATCGGGCCTTGCCTGCGGCCGGTTCGATGACGAGCACCGGCACCGACGAGTGCTCGATGATGTCCGCCGACACGCTGCCGAGCAGCCGCGTGGACAGCCCTTTGCCCCGTCGACCGACCACCAACAGGTCCATGTCCTGCTGTTCGGCGAACCCGCGTAGCGTCGGGCCGGGAGCCCCGGCCAGCACCTCGGTGTGCACGACACCGGCGATATCGACACCGCTCGCCAGCTCCGTCAGGTGCCGCTCGGCGGCGTCGACGTCGGCGCTGGAGGCGGATTCGGCCGCTTCGAAGTGCACGACCTCGGCGAGCACCAGCAGCCCGGCGTGCGTACCGAACAGCCGTAGGGCGGTTGCCAGCCCGCGCTCGGACTCACGCGATCCATCGAGGCCCACCAGCACGCGCAATCCCGTGGTGCTATCGGCCCTTTGTGGCGGAGCACCTTTGGAGCCGAATCTGGCCACGCCGGGCCGACGCTGCACCCGTTCCACCGCGATCGGCACGAACAACGGCCCCAGGACCACTGCGATCAGCGTCCACAACGGGTCGTGGCCGTGGCGCGCCATCCACAGTCCGGACAGCAGTCCAACGAGGATCCAGGCAACGATCAGTACGACGACGAGGGTGGTGTTCACACCTCCCACCGTGCCAGACCCTCCGGTGCCGGGACAGTTCCTTATGCCCGGTCGCGATAGGGACTTTGTACCCTCGGGGGAGGCGCTACGCCGGTGTCGCCGCCTTCCGCGCGGCGATCTTTGCGCGGACCTGGTCCATGTCGAGCGCCTTCACCCGGGTGATCAGGTCCTCCAGCGCGGCCGCCGGCAGCGCTCCGGCCTGGCTGTACACCAGCACGCCGTCGCGGAAGGCCATCACGGTCGGGATCGACCGGATGTCCAGCGTGGCGGCCAGGTCACGCTCGGCCTGGGTGTCGACCTTGGCATGCACGACATCAGGATGTGCGTCCGAGGACCGCTCGAAAACCGGCGCGAACGCGCGGCACGGCCCACACCACGACGCCCAGAAATCGACCAGCACCATCGAATTGTCGACGATGGTGGACTCGAAGTCGTCGTAGGAGAGGTTCTTGGTGGTCATGATGGTGTCCTTTCTGTGTAATACGTTGTGTGACAATCAGATCGTTCAGGCCCGGCCCTTGAGCATCAGATTCCAGTACATGAACGGCAGCCCGTACTTCTTGAGGTACCAGTAACTGCGGTGCGGCTTGGTCGGGTCGATCAGCGGGATGGACGGTGTCAGGTTCAGGTCGTAGTCGAACTCTGCAAGCAGCATCGAGTGCGACGACGTCACGATCGGGCACGAGCCGTACCCGTTGTACGACGCGCCCAGTTGTCGGCCGTCGAGATAGGACTCGATGTTGTCGACCACCACCGGGGCCTGCTTGCGGATCGCCGCACCGGTCTTGGAGTTCGGAGAGGATCCGGCGTCGCCGAGACTGAACACGTTGGGGTAGCGCACATGCTGCATGGTGTGCTTGTCGATCTCGACGTATCCCCCAGCATCACCGGTCGACAGCGTGCTCGCTTTGATCCAGTCCGGTGCGGATTGGCGCGGCACGGCGTGGAGCATGTCGTAGGACAGCATGGTGTCGCTGCCGCCTTCTCCGAGACCGGTCACGCCGACCTTGCGTGCCGCCGCGTCGATGGACGTCACCTCGGCGTTGGTGTGCACGGTGATGCCGTAGTCGGCGGCGACCGCGTCGAGGTTGTCGGCGATCGCCGGGATCCCGAACAGCCGCGGTGTGGGCACCACCAGGTGGACGTCGATGTCCTTGAGCACTCCTTGGGACCGCCAGTAGTCGCTGGCCAGGTAGGCGATCTTCTGCGGCGCCCCGGCACACTTGATCGGGCCGGACGGCATCATGAAGACCGCACTTCCCGAACGCATGCCGCGGATGTACTCCCAGGTGCGCGGGGCCAGGTCGAACCGGTAGTTCGATGACACCCCGTCCTTGCCCAGGCTCTCTTGCAGCCCTTCCGTGCGATTCCAGTCGAGTTGGATCCCGGGGCAGACCACGAGCACGTCGTACTCGTAGTTCGCCCCGTCGGCACAGCTGACCGTGTTGTTGTCCGGGTCGACGGCCGTTGCGGCGTTCTGAATCCATCGCGCCCCCTTCGGCATCACCGAGGCTTCCGACCGCGCGGTCGTCGAAGCCTTGGCCTGACCACCGCCGACCAGGGTCCACAGCGGCTGGTAGTAGTGCGCGCTCGACGGTTCGATGATGGCGACGTCGTCGTGCCCCCTGTGCAGCAGGCGTGCGGCGACGGTGATTCCAGCGGTGCCGCCGCCGACGACGAGAACCCGGTGTTTCGCGGTGATCATGATGCCCTTTCGCTCAGGCGTTCTGGTGGCTGTCGTCCCAGGCGCCGTAACCGCCCAGGATGTCGCTGACATCAACGAAGCCGTTCTGCCTCAGCAGGCTCGCGGCCACCGAGGACCGGTAGCCACCGGCGCAGTACACGACCGTCGGCTTGGCCGGGTCCAGTTCGTTCAGCCGGCTCGGCAGCTGACCCACCGGGATCGCGATCGCGTTCGGGATGGTGCCCGCCGCCACCTCACCCGGGTTGCGCACATCGACGACCTGCAGGTCGTTCAGTTCCGCTGCGCGCTCGTCGAATGCTCTGGCAGTCAGGCGAGATGCGATCTGGACGTCATCCTGATGGGTGAACATCACCTCGAACGGCCGGTCCAGGTAGCCGATCACCCGGTCGAAACCGATTCGGGCAAGCCGGTTCTTACCTTCCAGCTCCTGTCCCGGCTCGGTGAAGAGGACGACGTCGACGTCCGATGGCAGGACCGACCCGGCGAACTCGGCATAGCGACCCTCCAACCCGATGTTGACCGCGTCACGCAGGTGGCCCTGGGCGAACTCCTCGGGGGTGCGCCCGTCGACGAGGACTGCGCCTTCCTCGATGGCTTTCCGCACCTGCTCGTAGGTCATCGGCGTGGGCATCTTGGTCTCGTCGAGCAGCTCACGATCCTTGCGGTTGAGGATCGCGTCGTAGACGAAGTAGCCAGGTGCCGGCGGCTGTCCTTCGGTGACGAGGTCCATGAAAGTGGCCTTGTCGGGTGCCCGCAGGGCGTAGTTGGTCTCCTTCTGCTCCCCCATCGTCGACCACAGGTCGGTGGACAGGTTCTTCCCGCACGCCGAGCCCGCACCGTGGGCCGGGTACACCCGGGTCGCGTCGGGCAGCGTCATCAGCTTGTTGTGCAGCGAGTCATAGAGCTTGTCGGCCAACTCCTCACGGGTGAACCCGATCGAGGCCAGCAGGTCGGGCCGGCCGACGTCGCCGATGAACAGCGCATCACCGGTCAGGACACCGTAGGGAACCTCGTCAGAGGGATGCTCGTACACGACGATGCTCAGCGACTCGGGCGTGTGGCCCGGGGTGTGGCGAAACTCCAGTGTCACCTCACCGAGCGAGTAACGCTCCCCGTCGGCGACGCCCATCGACTCGAACTCGGTCTCGGCGACCGAGGAGTAGACGATCTTCGCGCCGGTGGCCTTGGCCAACTCCAGGTGGCCCGACAGGAAGTCGGCGTGAAAGTGGGTCTCGATGACGAGTTCGATCGTGTAACCGAACTTCTTCGCGTCGGCCAGATACTCGGCCACATCACGCTGCGGGTCGACAACAACTGCGCGCCCGGTGGTTTCGTCGGCAATCAGATACGACGCATGGGACAGGCAATCCAAGTAGTACTGGATGAACTTCATGTCGGCAGACCTTTCGTTGACGGTGGGCGTTGGCGGTGTGACCAACTTCTGCTTCACACTGTGCCTATACCCCTATGGGTATGTCAAGTACCCCGGGGGGTATAAATATTTCTACTTGCCATTACCCCAGGGGGTATGTGTACCCTGGGAGTCGGATATACCCCCGGCGGTATGAGGAGTGGCCCGTACCGCCCGCTGAAAGGACCACAGATATGACCGCACCAGCCATCATCGATCCGCAGAACCTCAGCGACCTGCTCGGTTCGGCGACGCCCCCTCGAGTGCTCGACGTCCGCACCCCGGGCGAGTTCGAGACCGCCCACATCGCCGGGGCGTACAACGTGCCGCTGGACCTGCTGCGCGAACACCGCGACGAGATCATCAAGCACCTGGACGAGGACGTCGTGCTGGTCTGCCGCTCCGGTCAGCGCGCCGCCCAGGCAGAGGAGACACTGCGCGGCGCCGGATTGGGCAACGTGCACATCCTCGACGGGGGGATCACCGCATGGGAAGCCAGGGGCTTCGCGGTCAACCGCGGCGCCCAGCGCTGGGACCTCGAGCGGCAGGTCCGCCTGGTCGCCGGCTCGATCGTGCTCTCCAGCATCCTGGCCAGCGTCGCCGTTCCCAAGGCCAAGTGGCTGGCCGCCGCGATCGGCGGCGGGCTGACCTTCGCGTCACTGACCAATACGTGCGCGATGGGCATGGCGCTGTCGAAGCTGCCGTACAACCGCGGCGCCACATGCGACGCCCCGACCATCGTGTCCCAGCTCGTCGGATCTGCCCCCACAGACCAGAAAGCGAGCTGACCGTCATGATTGCGCTCACCATCGGCCTGGCCGTCTTCGTCGGCATCTCGCTGGGGTTGCTGGGCGGCGGTGGCTCCATCCTGACCGTGCCGCTGCTGGCCTATGTGGCCGGGATGGACGCCAAGCAGGCCATCGCCACCTCGTTGCTCGTCGTCGGTGTCACCAGCGCAATCGGCGCCATCTCGCACGCCCGGGCCGGCCGGGTGCAGTGGCGCACCGGGCTGATCTTCGGCGGGGCGGGTATGGCCGGCGCCTACGCCGGCGGCGTGCTGGCCCGCTTCATCCCGGGGACCGTACTGCTCATCGGCTTCGCCGTGATGATGATCGCCACCGCCGTCGCGATGCTGCGCGGCCGTAAGAACGCCGGGACCTCCGACAGCGGACATCGGCTGCCGGTGCCGAAGATCGTCGCCGAGGGCCTGGTGGTCGGTCTGGTGACCGGCCTCGTCGGCGCCGGCGGCGGCTTCCTGGTGGTACCCGCCCTCGCACTGCTCGGCGGGTTGCCGATGCCCATCGCCGTCGGCACCTCGTTGATCGTGATCGCGATGAAGTCGTTCGCCGGCCTGGCCGGGTATCTGTCCAGCGTCCAGATCAACTGGACGCTCGCGTTGGCCGTCACCGTCGCCGCAGTTGTCGGCGCTCTGCTCGGAGCCCGCCTGACCGCAAAGGTGGACCCCGACGTATTAAGGAAGGCCTTCGGCTGGTTTGTGCTCACGATGTCCTCGGTTGTCCTGGGCCAGGAGATCCACCCGGGCGTCGGTGTCGCCGCTGCGGCACTCACTGCGGTCGCCGCCGGCATGACCTTCGTCTGCACCCGGTACGCCCACTGTCCGCTGCGCCGCCTGAGCGGGCAGTTCCGCGCGGCAGCCACATGATCACCCCCGGGAATACCCCCACGGGTACCATGGCGGTATCGTCCGGAGAGAGGAGCAACACCATGGTCGGTGACGAGGACGCAATCGCCGCGGTACTCAACAGGCTACGCAGAGCCCAGGGTCAGCTGGCCGGGGTGATCTCGATGATCGAACAGGGCCGCGACTGCAAAGACGTCGTGACGCAGTTGGCTGCGGTGTCGCGGGCACTGGACAAAGCCGGGTTCAAGATCGTCGCCACCGGATTGCGGGAATGCCTTACCGGCGATGCCGCCGAAGGCCAGCAGCCGATGACCGAAGCCGAACTGGAGAAGCTGTTCCTGGCCTTGGCGTGACCGGACCGGGGGCGAGACCGAATAACACGAGATCGGGAGGGAAAGCCATGAGCTACGCACTATCGACGACACTGCACACCACGTTCGAGGACGCGGTGGAGAAGACCCGTGAGGCGCTGGCCGATCAGGGTTTCGGAGTGCTGACCGAAATCGACATGAAGGCCACCCTGAAGGCCAAGCTCGGCGAGGACATGGAGGACTATCTGATCCTCGGTGCCTGCAACCCGCCGCTGGCACACCGCGCGGTCAATGCCGACCGTCAGATCGGATTGTTGTTGCCCTGCAACGTCGCCGTGCGTGCGGACACCAACAGCGAGGGTGCGGTGATCGTCGACGCGATGGACCCGCAGGTGATGGTCCAGCTCTCCGATCAGCCGGGGGTCCGCGAGGTCGCCGACGAAGCCGCAGCCAGATTGCGAGCGGCGATCGAATCGCTGGAGTCCGCCGACACGCGATAGCACCGAATGGCCGAATACCCTGCTGTACAAGGAGATCGAAATGGACGTCAACGTAGATGTCAAGATCGACATCGCGATCATCGAGACCACCGGGTTGGGTGACCGCAGTTACCTGATCAGCGCCGACGGGGACGCCGTCGTGGTCGACCCGCAACGGGACATCGATCGGGTGCTCGACCTCGCCGGTGCGCGCGGGGTGCGGATCACCCATGTGCTCGAGACGCACATCCACAACGACTACGTGACCGGCGGCCTCGAACTCTCCCGGACCACGGGAGCCGAGTACGTGGTCCCCGCCGGTGACGACGTCGGCTATCAGCGCCGCGCTGTCCGCGACGGTGACGAGATCCGAGCCGGGTCGATGCGGTTCGAGGTCATGCACACGCCCGGCCACACCCATCACCACGTCAGCTACGTGCTGCGGGACTCCAACGGCACGGTGGCCGGCGTGTTCACCGGGGGCTCGATGTTGCACGGGACCACCGGACGCACCGACCTGCTCGGGGAAGAGCACACCCAGGAAC
Organism: Mycolicibacterium hippocampi; assembly: GCF_010723735.1. Taxonomy (GTDB): domain Bacteria; phylum Actinomycetota; class Actinomycetes; order Mycobacteriales; family Mycobacteriaceae; genus Mycobacterium; species Mycobacterium hippocampi. The sequence continues at coordinate 565,617 of NZ_BLLB01000002.1, forward strand.
TCAGCCACGCGCAGTTCCACTCGGTGCGTCGGCTCGCTGCGGCACTTCCCGATGACACCGAGGTCTATCCCACCCACGGGTTCGGTAGCTTCTGTTCGGCGACCCCGGCCAGTGGTGACTCGACCACGATCGCCGACCAGCGCAGGGACAATCCGGCGCTGACCCAGGACGAGCAGAGCTACGTAGACGAGCTGATCGCGGGACTGTCCGCCTACCCGGCCTACTACGCGCACATGGGCGTGATCAACACCGAAGGCCCCGCCCCTGTTGACCTTTCGCTACCGCAACCGGTTGACCCGGACGAACTGCGCCGACGCATCGAGTCCGGCGAGTGGGTGGTGGACCTGCGCACCAGAACGGCGTTCGCCGCCGGGCACCTCGGTGGCACCCTGGGCTTTGAGTTGTCGGATTCGTTCGTCACCTACCTCGGATGGCTCTACTCCTGGGGTTCGCCGCTCACTCTCATCGGCGACAACGAGGATCAGATCGCCGACGCCCGGCGGGAACTCGCGCGCATCGGCGTCGACAACCTGACCGGCGCGGCAGTCGGTGAGATCAAGACGCTGGCCGGCGGCGCGCCGCTGCGGTCGTATCGTGTCGCCGACTTCGCCGGCCTCGCCGAGGAGATCGGCAAGAACACACCAACCGTCCTCGATGTCCGTCAGAGCGGCGAGTACGACGACGGGCATGTCCGCGGCGCACTCAACATCCCGTTGCATGAACTCAGCAAGCGCATCGGTGACGTCCCCGGTGGCGAGGTCTGGGTGCACTGCGCGTCCGGGTACCGCTCGTCGATCGCGGCGTCGATGATCGACCAGCCCGGCCGCACTGTGGTTCTCGTGGACGACACCTTCGACAACGCCCAAGAGCTCGGGCTCGTCGGCTAGCCGAGTGCCGCCGAGTACAGCAGCGCTGCCACGATCGCGGCGGCGAAGCCGACGGTGGCACCGCCGATCAGCAGGACCTCGGAACGCGGGGCGAGCATGACGACTCGCCCCGCGACGACGGGGCTGGCGCTGATCTGCCTCGATCGCCGGTAACCGAGCCCCAGGACGAGCAGCGCGAGCAACGTGGCGGTGAGCGCCAGCGCCGTCCGCCCAGGTCCGAGCGGGCCGTGCTGACGCAGCATCACCAGCGCTCCCCCGATCAGGAAGCCGAATGCGCTTCTCTCCCAGGACAACAGCGTGCGCTCAGCCGGTAATCCGGGCTTCTGCGGCTCTCGACGGGGCATCTCACGTCCCCGCCGGCGGCCAGACGACAAGGATCACAAGTACCACGACGGTCACCGCGAAGATCGAGCCGCCGAGCAGCAACGGCACGTGCGTGGGCGGCAGATCGCGGTCCCGGCGCATCGCGGTCTGCACCTGTTGCCAACGCCGGACCGCAAGCGCCGCCAGCAGGCCGCCGCCTGCGGTCAGCACCACGCTGAGACCGTGACGCACGCCGGGGATCCCGAAGGACGGCACGAACTGAACGACGGCGATGCCGCCGGCGATCAACGCCAGCGCGGTCCGGATCCACGCCAGGAAGGTCCGCTCGTTGGCCAGCGTGAAGCGGTAATCAGGCTCTTCCTCACCGGCCGGTACGGACGACGATCGTTCGTGATCGGCAGAACCCATCAGACCGTATCCCCTCGAGCGGACGTCGTCGTCACAGCGTAAGCCGCCATCGTGCCATCTCCGAAGTACTAAGGCCCATCAAAGTACTAGGGCCCACCAGTTGAGGACCAATGCCTCCAGACTTGACGCCGGTCACGACCTAGCGTGAGGCCCATGATCGATCCAATCACCCGCGGAATAGTCGTCGCCGTCGACGGTTCCCCCTCGTCGACCGCGGCGGTCGAATGGGCCGCCCGCGATGCCGACTTGCACAACGTGCCGCTCAAGGTGGTCCATGTCATCGCTCCCCTGACCTATGTCGCCGAAGGGTGGTCGGCGTTCCCTGCCGAGGTCTACTCACAGGCCCAGGAAAAGGAGGCGGTCCGGATCCTCGAACTGGCCCACAAGGTGGCCGTCGAGTCGGCAGCACCCGATCGGGCCTCACAGGTGACCAGTGAGGTGCTGCACGAGCCAATCGTGCCCGGCCTCGTCGACCTCTCCAAGACGGCCGGTTTGGTCGTGGTGGGCTGCCGCGGGGAAGGCGGGGTGGCCGGTGCGCTGCTGGGCTCGGTCAGTTCCGGGCTGGTGCATCACGCACACTGTCCGGTCGCGGTGATCCACAACGAGGAACCGACCCCCCAGCCGTCCCAGGCCCCGATCGTGGTCGGCGTCGACGGCTCCCCCACCTCGGAGCTGGCCACCGAGATCGCCTTCGATGAAGCCTCCCGGCGCGGTGTGGAGTTGGTGGCGCTGCACGCGTGGACTGACATGGGCCCCCTGGAGTTTCCCCGCATCAACTGGGCACCCATCGAATGGCGGAATTACAAGGAGCAGGAAGAGGAGGTGCTCTCCGAGCGCCTCAGCGGTCACCGGGACCGCTACCCCGACGTCGCGGTGCGCACCGTAGTGGTCAGCGACCGGCCAGCACAACGCCTGCTCGAGCAGGCAGAGCATGCGCAACTCGTCGTGGTGGGCAGTCATGGCCGCGGCGGTTTCGCCGGCATGCTGCTGGGATCGGTCGCCCGGGCGGTCGTGCATTCTGCGCGGGTCCCGGTGATAGTCGCCCGCGATACAAACGTCTGAGGAGTTCTTTCGATGCCAGTTCGTGTGGTGATGGGTTACGACGGCTCTCAGGAGGCGGGCACCGCGATCGACGTCGGGGTGGCGCTGTTTCCGGGGGCGCACGGCTGGATCACCTACCTGTGGGTCCCGCCGTTTGCCAGCGAGAAAGTCCGGCAGCGGTTGCGCTCCCGCGCTCGTGACACCGAAGAGTTGGTCGCTTTGGTCGAGCAGGAGGGCGAGCGCGAGGCCCAGCGTGTCGTCGCCACCGGTGTGACGCTGGCCGGCGCAGCCGGATGGGACGCCGAGCCACTGCTGAAGCGGACCTGGGGCGGGGAGGGCTGGCGCATCGCGCAGGTCGCCGAGGAGGTCGACGCGGACCTCGTCATCGTCGGATCGCGAGGACTGGGCGGCGCAAAAGCGGTGTTGGGCAGCGTTTCCGACCTGGTGGTGCACTACTGCGCAAGGCCCATGGTGGTGGTGCCGCACCCGATGTTGTCCACCGAACACGCGGCACTGACCGACGGGCCGGTCATCGTGGGCTGGGACGGGTCGGCCGGCGCCGAGAAGGCGTTCGCAGCGGCCATGCGTCTGCTTCCGGACAGGGACCTGCTGCTGATCTCGGTGGACGCCGACGACACTGTCGACGAACCGGCCGCCGTCGACGCCGAGGTATTGGGTGACCGAAAGGTGGAGCGGCTCAATGTCGAACGTGGTCGCGGTTTCCCTGCACACGCGTGCGCGGAGGCATTGATCAGCGCCGCGCGGGACCGCGATGCGGCGGTCATCGTGGTCGGGTCGCGTGGCCGCTCAGCGGCACGGAAGATCCTGTTGGGCAGCGTCGCGATGGCGACGCTGCACAACGCTGAGCGTCCGGTGATGGTCGTTCCCAGCGAGTGGGAAGTTCCGTAACCACCTCCCAGATCAGCTCTGGATGGCCCTCTCGACGTCGTCGGCCGACAGTTCCTTGGTGCAGAAGAACCAGTCCACACACTCGACGCCGTCCACCTGGTCGTCCATTCGCTGTTTCGCCGTACCGCAGGAACCGGCCGGGGGGACGATCACGGCGTCGCCCGGGCGCCAATCCGCCGGTGTGGCGACGTCGAAGTGGTCAGCGGTCTGCAGCGCTTTGATGACGCGGAGCAACTCGTCGAAGTTGCGCCCCAGGCTGAGTGGGTAGTAGATGACGGCACGGATGATGGCTTTCGGGTCGATGACGAAGACGGCGCGCACCGCCTTGGTGGAGTCTTCGTTCGGCATGATCATGCCGTACTTGCGCGCCACCTCCATCGAGACATCCTCGATGAGAGGGAATTTCACCTCGACATCACGCATGCCGCGAAACTCGATCTTGTCCTTGATCGTGCGCAGCCAGGCGATGTGGCTGTACAGCCCGTCGATCGACAGGCCCACCAATTCGGTGTTGTAGGAGGCGAACTGGTCGGCCATGGCGGCGAAGGTCATGAACTCGCTGGTACACACCGGTGTGAAGTCGGCCGGATGGGAGAACAGGATCACCCACTTGCCTGCGTAATCGGCTGGGAAGTTGATGTCGCCCTGGGTGGTGGCGGCGGTGAACGCCGGAGCCGGATCGCCGATCCGGGGCATCGCAACCGTTGGTTCGGACGTTTCGATGGCGGTCATGATTCTGGTCCCTTCAGGAAGTTGGTGTACCCGATAATACCCCTAGGGGTATATTCGACGCATGCTGTGACTCGGTGTTCTTGCCCACTACTGGCTTCGGTGCAGTGCACGCCTGATACGCAACTGCGCGGCCGCAACATTCCTGGCTGCTTCCTCGACCAGGCTCACGAATTCTCCGTCGTAACTGTTGACCGAACCCGCCATCGCCGCCAGACACATGTGCGCCGCGGCGTGGGCATCGTCGATCGACGCGCGCAGCTCGCTGGTCAAGTCAGGGTCGGGGGTCGGCAGGTGTGCAGGAAGGTCCACCGCCGACACCTCGTGCAAGTCCTCGCACGCCGTCTGCAATCCCCGTCGGTCGAAACTCTCCAGTGCGCGCTGAGTGTCATCGAGAACGGTCTCCAGCTCCTTCACGTGCGAGCCGGCCACAGACACCCAGTCTTCGAATGCAGTCTCGCCGGAGGGCGGTGGCATCACTGTGCCCGAACGCCTTTCGTAACCCACGGAGGCGATGGCGACGGCCCCACAGATGACCACCAGCGTCGCGATACCGACAAGGGCCCACCGGGTACGTATCCAATACCTGCGTTCCACCTCGTCGGCCGCAGCGTCGATGGGGGCCCCGCATTCGCTGCAGAACTCCCAGCCCGCCGGGTTCGGGTGTCCCGCCGGGCACTCGGCCATCAGCGGCTACCGGTGTCGTCGTGGCTCAGCATGGCATCAACACTGCCCCTTGCGACTGCCGCGAAACAGGGGCCTGAAGGCCGGTGCAGGGGGGACCTTTGGCACCCGCGCTACGGCCACGGCCAGCGGTGGTGACCGACAGGCTTGATCAGTATTCTGCGTTTTGGACAGAGATCGTGCGGGTAGACCCTCGCCGTCCGTCGGGGAGCAACGACGCCGGCCTCGGGTCAGATACGAGAACAGGCGGTCCAGATGAGCAGAATCAGCCGTTGGTTTGCGGCAGTGGTCTTCGCGGTGATGGCCGCCGGGGGTTCGGCGGTGGTCGCGGCACCCGCGTACGCTGCGCCGTGTCCCGATGTCGAAGTGGTGTTCGCCCGCGGCACGTTCGAGCCGCCGGGGATCGGAGCCACCGGCCAGGCGTTCGTGGATTCGCTGCGATCGAAGACCAACGGCAAGTCCGTCGATGTCTATGCGGTGAATTACCCTGCCTCCCTTGACTTTGCCGCTGCCGCCGACGGGGTCATCGATGCAAGCAACCGGGTCGTGGAGATGGCGGCCAACTGCCCGGACACCGACATCGTTCTCGGCGGCTTCTCGCAGGGGGCCGCGGTCGCTGCCTACATCACCGAGGACGAGATTCCCGACGGTTACACCCCACCACCCGGGATGACCGGGCCGATGCCGCCGTCGGTGGCCGATCAGGTGGCCGCGGTGGCGCTGTTCGGAAAGCCGTCCACCGGCTTTCTGCAGATGCTCAACACCGGTGCTCCTCCCATCGTCGTCGGTCCGGCGTACGAGTCCAAGACCCTCGACCTGTGCATCCCGGAAGACCCGGTGTGTTCGCCGTCCGGAGGGGACGGCGGCGCGCACAGCGCCTACACGCTGCGGGGCCTGACGGACCAGGCGGCGGACTTCGCGGCGAGCAAGCTGTAGGCCGCCCGGTACGAAGGTATTGACACCCGTCAACAGTGTGATCGGGCTCACTGCTAGGTTCGTCGCGTGGCTCGCCCTGCAGACCTCCTCATCGAACGTCCCGCCGACCTCAGCGCCGACTGGTTGACCGCAATCCTCGGTCGCGGCCGCATCTCGGGGTTCACCACGGAGCGGATCGGCACCGGCCAGATGAGCGAGTGCTACCGCGTCGCTCTGACGTATGCCGACGCGAGCGCAGGCGGCCCCACGTCGGTCGTGCTCAAGGTCGCCGCGACCGACCCGAACAGCAGGCAGACGGGGCTGGCACTCGGGCTCTACGAGCGCGAGGTCCGGTTCTACACCGACATCGCGCCGGGTCTGCCCGGCCCGGTGGCACCGTGTCATCACGCCGCCTTCGACCCGGAGACCGGTGCCTTCGATCTCCTGCTCGGCGACGCGGCGCCGGCCGAGGTGGGCGACGAAATCCGCGGCGCGACAGCGGACCAGGCGGAGCTGGCGCTCGCTGAACTCGGCCGGGTGCACGGCCCTCTGATGAGCGACGCCTCGCTGGCCGGCGCCGAGTGGCTCAACCGCGAGTCGCCGGTGAGTCAGGCGCTGCTCGCCCAGCTGTGGGCCGGCTTCTCCGAGCGCTTCGGCGACGCGATCGACCCGGCGCACCGCGAGGTGTGTGAGCAGTTGGTCGCCGCGTTCGACGCCTACGTCGACGCCGAGGCCGCCGGCAACCGGGTCCACGGCCTGGTGCACGGTGACTACCGCCTCGACAACATGCTGTTCGGGCAGCCCGGTGCGGACCGGGCGCTGACCGTGGTGGATTGGCAGACGGTCACGTGGGGACCGGCGTTCACCGACGTCGCCTACTTCCTCGGGTGCGCCCTGCCGGTGGAGGTGCGCCGCGAGCAGTACGAACGGTTGCTGCGTGCCTACCATCGAGCACTGGGACCCGGGACACCCGTCGGCCTGGACGCCGTCCGCGACGGGGTGCGCCGTCAGAGCTTTTTCGGCGTGATGATGGCGATCATCTCGTCCATGCTCGTCGCGCGCACCGACCGCGGCGACCAGATGTTCATGACGATGCTGGCCCGCCACTGCGAACACGTGCTGGACACCGACGCGCTGGCCGTGCTTCCGGAAGCCGCACAGCCCGAACCGCTCTCGCCACTCGCCGAAGACGAGGGTCCGCACGCACCGGGCGACGAGGACCTGTGGAACGAGAGCTGGTACTTCGACTTCGCCGACGCACAACAAGATGTCGGCGGATGGGTGCGTCTCGGGCTGGTGCCCAACCAGAAGACCGGCTGGATCAACGCGCTGGTGTGCGGGCCCGACATGCCGACGATCGCCATCGTGGACTTCGCCGCGGACCTGCCCACCGACCCGGCCGAGATTCGCACCGAGTCGGCGCACCTCACGTTCGACGCCGGCGAACCACTGCAGACCTACCGGGTGACCGTCAAGGGCCGCGCAGAGGTTTTCGACGACCCGGCGGGCCTGCTGCGCGGTGATGCGGGCCGGCCGACAGAGTTGACGATGGACCTCACCTGGACGACCGTGGGCACCCCGTATCAGTACCGCATCACACCGCGCTACGAGATCGCGTGCACCGTGACGGGCACCGTGACCGCCGGCGGCCGGCAGTACCACTTCGAGGCGGTCGCCGGTCAACGGGATCACTCGTGGGGAGTCCGCGACTGGTGGGGAATGGACTGGGTCTGGAACGCCCTGCATCTCGAGGACGGCACTCATCTGCACGGCGTCGACGTCCGTATTCCAGGCGTACCTTCGATGGGCATCGGCTACCTGCAGCCACCTGGCGCGCCACTCGCCGAACTGACGACGGTCAGCGCCGAAGCCACCTTCGCGGACAACGGGTTGCCCCTCTCGACGTCACTGACCCTGCAGCCCGGCGATCTGACCGTCGACGTCGACATCCGCGGGCACGCCCCGGTCCGGCTGACCGCCGACGACGGGCGGATCAGTTACTTCCCACGCGCCTGGGCGGCCGTCACCACCGGCGACGGCCGCACCGGCATCGGCTGGCTGGAGTGGAACCGCAACCCGCACTGACCGCGCAGTCAGGCCGCGGTGCCTCGCAGCGCGTCGCGCGCCCGGTCGAGCAGCGACGCAAACGGCCCCACGGCGAAGTTGGCGAACGCCGACTCCACCCCGGCATGGGGATGTGTTGGTGCGATCCGCTCGGCCATCTGCACCGCTGACGCCAGCTTTGCCAGTTCCGCGTCGTCCAGCTGCTCTTCGAGCAACGTGAACTCCTCGGTTTCCTCCCGCTCGGCATGCTCCAGCACCGCCGCCTGCAGATGGATCAGCGCCTTGCTGAAGTCCGCAGTGCCGCAGGGAATCTTCTCCAACTCGCTCAACGCCACCTTGGCGTCGTGTTCCTCGGTGAGCCTGGCGTCAGCGATCTCACTGCCACCGTCGATCTTCCGCCGCACCCGCGGGTGAACCATCATCTCCTCGGCCGTCTCGTGGACGGCGAGAAGGGTCCGCAGGCGGGTGAAGGCTTCCTGCTGATCGTCGGCGTTCTTCGCGTCCAACGTCTCGACGAACAGCGCCTTGATCGTCTCGTGCTGTGTCTTCAGGTAGGCGACCACGTCACCAGGTGTGCTCACAGGTTTCTGACCCACGATGGATGACCTCCGTGTCTGGGCTGGATGGTTGCGCGAGGGGCTGTGCGCTACCTGGTGTTTACCCAGCACGGAGGTGCGGCAATCAGTTCTCGGCCCGCTCCGCCTGCCGGTCGGCCTTCTCGGTCTCTGCCAGCCCTTCGACCCGATCGGCTCGTGCCCGCTTGTCCGCCGCGGTCCCGCGCTTGTCCGAAGCTTCCTCCAGCGCTCCCTTGGCCTGCTCCACGACCACCCGCTCGTCGGCCAGGATCGCCTCGTGCGCATCTTTCCTGGCCGCCTCGACGGCGGACGCCTTCTTGGTGGCCGCGGCCTGTGCCTCCTGCTTGACCGCGGCAGTGCGCTGCGTTGCCTTCTCGGCGGCGTTGTCGGCACGCTTGCGTGCCTCCCGGCGGGCCTGCTGCGCTTCCTGCTGGCGCGTCTCGTGCGCGTCTTGCTGCTCCTCGACGGCCTCGGTCAGATCGGATCGCAGTGCCGCATCAGCCTTTTCGCGCTTGGCCTCGGCAGCTGCGTCCAGCCGCGCAGCACGTGCCAACGCGTCACTGCGGTCCACCAGAGCGGTGCCACTGGCCTGCAGGTTCACGTCACCCAGCACTGATCCGACCGCTGCGTCGAGGGTGCCGAGAGAACGCTCGTAGAACAAGCGCGCCGGTGTCTCGGCGTCGAGCCGGGTCATGACCCGATCCTCGATGAGCTGCAGCGGCAACCGGGCGAGCCGATACTGCAGCCTCAAGATGACGACCGGCACGTTGACGATGTTCATGGTCCACTCCTGTGTCCTGATGGTGTTCATGGCAGGTCGGCTTCTTCGGTGATCGACTCGGCACGCTGACGGAGACGCTCGGCCTCCTGCTTGGCGTTGTCGGTCACCTTCACCGCGGTGTCATGCTCTGCGGTGGCCGCCAACAGGTCCTCCTGGGCCGCCTCGATCTCCGCATGTTCCCGGTTCTTGGCCTGATGGACCTCGTGCTGCGCCTCCGCTTGAGCCGCCACCGCCTCTCGGGCGACGTCGTTGCGGGCTGCTTGCTCGGCGAGGTGTAGCTCGTCCTGCTTTTGTGCCTGGATGTCGCCCTTGGCTTCCGCGGCCTCGGTGTCGACCTCGACGCGAACCCGGGCGAGGTCGGCCTCGGCTTCCGACAACTCGGTCAACGCTTCGGTCGTCTCGGCGTCTGCGACAGACTCGGCAACGTTGGCCTCCTTGCGCTCACGCGCCTGGGCCTGTTCCAGCTGCCCCTCTGCGGTCAGCGAATCGTTTCCGATCACCGCGCCCGCGATTTCCTTCGCCTTGCCTTTGACGGAATCCAGCAAGCCCTCTCGGGCCTGCCCGGCCTTGTCGTGTTCTGTCATCTGTGAAACTCCTCTCGCCGGCAAACTGCCAGTCGGCTGCCTCCGTGGCATTCCCCCCGCGGCGCCCATCTCAACCTTCATGTGACCAATCGCGCTCCCGCCGGCCGTCGCGCGGCGGGCATCCGGGACCACAATGGGGTCATGGTGGTTCCCGACCTCGGCACCGTTCGCCGACAACTCGGCCAGGCGGTGTTCGGCATGGTCGCCGGGCCGGAGGGGTCCCAGAACCGGGCGCGGATCCACGACACCCCTGGGCCCAGGTGGTTCGGCGAGGAGCGGCCGATCCGGCGGGTGCACGGCGACGCTTCGATGTTCGTGGGTGGCCTGCGCGCGCTACTGCTGCAGTCGCTGCATCCGCTGGCGATGGCCGGGGTCGCCGGGCACTCCGACTACCGGGGTGATCCATGGGGCCGACTCGCGCGCACCAGCACCTTCCTGGCCGAGACCACCTTCGGCACGGCGGCCGACGCACAGCTAGCAGTCGACCGGGTGCGCGGCATCCACACCCGGGTGCGGGGAACGGCCGCCGACGGCCGGCGCTACCACGCGACTGATCCGCATCTGCTCGAATGGGTGCACGTCGCGGAGATCGACAGCTTCCTGCACGCCCATCAGCTCTACGGGGCCGCTCCCCTGTCCCAGCAGGGCCGGGACGACTACGTCGCCGACACTGCGCGGGTGGCGATAGCGTTGGGGGTCCTGGACCCGCCGCGCAGCCAGCGGGAACTCACCGAGCGGATCGAGGCCTACCGTCCGGAGCTGCAGAGCACCGCCGCGGCGCGGGAGGCAGCACGGTTTCTGCTGGTGACCCCGCCGTTGCCGCTGATCGCCAGGGGTCCCTACGCGGTCCTGGCCGCCAGTTCGGTCGCGATGCTGCCGTCGTGGGCGCGGGCACCGTTGCGGCTGCCGTACTTCCCTCCGGTGGAGACGACAGTGGTCCGCGCGACCGGACGGATCCTGGTCGGCGGCATCCGGTGGGCGCTGGCCGCAAACGCCTGAGCCCCGTTTCGTCGACGGCAGAGCGGGAACAGCACCGGTATGCCCTTACGCGTCGCGGTCACCGGACCCACCGGGGAGATCGGTCTCTCGACGATCACGGCGCTGGAGGCACATCCCGACGTGACCCACATCGTCGGCATGGCGCGCCGTCCGTTCGATGCGGCCGCGCAGGGCTGGACGAAGACGAGCTACCGGCAGGGCGACATCCTCGACCGCGAGTCGGTCGACGCCCTCGTCGACGACGTGGACGTGGTGGTGCACCTCGCGTTCATCATCATGGGTTCGCGGGAGGAGAGCGCTCGGGTGAATCTGGCGGGCACCCGCAACGTCTTCGAGGCCACCGTGGCCGCTCGACGACCCCGTCGGCTCGTCTACACCTCGTCGGTGGCGGCCTACGGGTATCACTCCGACAATCCGGTTCCCATCACCGAAGACGTCCCGGCACGCGGGTCGCCAGAGCACTACTACTCCGAACAGAAGGCGGAGTGTGAGGCAGTCCTGGCCGAGGTCACGTCGGACTCGCCGCTCCAGGTCTACGTACTGCGGCCCTGCATCGTCGCCGGGCCGAAGGCGCCGGCGCTGTTCGACGCCATGCCCTGGAATCAGCTGCCCAGGCCGCTCCGCGGGGTCACCCAGACGCTGCCGCTGCTCAAGCCGCCGTTCCCGGACCCGGGCACCCCGCTGCAACTGGTTCACCACGACGACGTCGCTTCCGCGATCGCGTTGGCGGTGACGACCGATTCGGCGCCGCCGGGGGCCTACAACATCGCCGGGGACGGGGTGCTGTCGATGTCGGAGGTCGGAGAGGCGCTCGGCGCCCGGCCGGTCAAGGTGCCCCACAGCGCGGCGGTGGCCACCTCGGAGCTGATATCGCGGTTGCCGTTCGTTCCGTCGGCACTGGAATGGCTGCACGCGGGCCGCACCTCTGTGGTGATGGATACCGGCAAGGCCAGAAACCAGCTCGGCTGGTCTCCGAAATACTCTGCAGCACAGACACTGTGGTCTCTGGCCAACAGCGTCCGTTGAAGGTACCGAACCATCAGTCAGGAGCTGAGTCCATGACATCGGTTGTGATCGTGGGTAGCGGGTTCACCGGCTTCGAGTGCGCCCGCCGACTGGCCCGGATCCTGCGCAGGAACGATGCCTCGGTGGACGTGACCATCATCTCCCCGGTGGACTACATGCTCTACACACCGCTGCTCCCGGAGGTGGCCGGTGGTGTCGTCGACGGTCGCTTCGTCACCATCCCGCTCGCAAACGCGCTCGACGGCGTGCGCGCCGTGCGTGGACGAGTGGAGTCCGTCGACTTCGATCAACACACGCTCTGCTACACCGACCCCGAGAACCGCTCCCGTGACATCTGCTGGGACCGGCTGGTTCTGACGCCTGGTTCGGTCACGCGCCTGTTCGACATCCCGGGTCTCGCCGAGCACGGCCGCGGGTTGAAGTCCACCGCCGAAGCGCTGTATCTCCGCGACCATGTGCTCGAGCAGTTCGAGCTGGCGAACGTCGACGACGACCCGCAACGCATCCGCGCCCGCCGCACGATCGTCATCGTCGGTGCGTCGTACTCGGGGACCGAACTCGCCGCCCAGCTACGCGCTCTCGCCGATTCGGCGGCCGCACAGATGGGATTCGACCCGGCCGAGGTCCGCGTCGTGCTGCTCGACATGGCCGAACAGGTGATGCCGGAAGTCGGCGAGAAGCTCGGCGCGGCCGCCATGCGGGTACTCGGCGAACGCGGCATCGAGGTGCGGCTCGGCACCACGCTGAACGAGGTGCACGCCGACCATGTGATCCTCAGCGACGACTCGTGCCTGGACGCCCACACCGTCGCGTGGGTGACCGGCGTCACCGGGGCACCGTTGATCGCCGAGCTCGGGTTGGACACGGAACGAGGCCGGGTCAAGGTCGACACCGAGCTGCAGGTGCCAGATCATCCCGATGTCTTCGCCGCGGGCGACGCCGCCGCAGTGCCCGATCTCACCCAGCCCGGCAAGATCACCCCACCCACCGCGCAGCATGCGACGCGGCAGGGAAAGGTGCTGGCCCGCAACGTCGCCGCCAGCCTCGGGTACGGCTCGAAGAAGCGCTACAAGCACCGCGACATGGGCCTGGTGGTCGATCTGGGTCCGCGCTACGCGGTCGCCAACCCACTCGGCATCCAGCTCTCCGGGCTGCCGGCGAAGTTCGTCACCCGGGCCTATCACCTCTACGCCATCCCGAGGTCGGTGAACCGGTGGGCGGTGTCGCTGGCCTACCTCACCGACGCGGTGTTCGACCGTTCGGTCGTCTCGATGGGGCTGTCGACCCAGGAGGACGCGAAGTTCTCCAGCAGTGAAGGCATCCCGATGCCCAAGGCGGACTGATCGGTCCGGTTCGTTCAGGCTGTGCGGATCTTCGGCGGCAGCTGTTACAGCGTCATCCGTGCAGCGGACAACTCGTGAAGATAGACCTCCAGATCGGTGTAGCCGAGGGTTGAGAGATGGTCGCCATTGTGATTCGCGAAATAGGGATCCAGACCCCGGGCGATCTCCCATACGTCGGGCATGCCGTCACCGTCGGTGTCCGTCGGTGCGTCCGGTGCCATGCCCGAATAGGGTGGGAGCAGTGCGTCACCGGCGGGATTGACGCTCGGGGTTGCCGACGAGATCCGGTCCGCGGCGACGTCCTGCAGCAGTCGTGTGTCCATCGGGTCTCTGGGCCAGGCACCGACGCGGTTGAGCAATTCTGCCCGCAGCAGATCCGTAGGCGTGTAGGTGATGTCGGGGAACGGATGCCGTGCGAGCAGTTGTTGCGCGCGGCCGGCGGAGTCGTCGGGGTCGCTGACCGAGCTGTAGTCGTTGCAGCAGTAGAAGAGTTCGTAGTCGGACCGTGTCGAATACAGACTCATCGTGTTGCCGCTGACGTAGAGCCGGTTGCCCGGTACGCGAAGGATCTGGTCGTCGAACATTCCGTACGGGAACTGGGCACCGGTTCTGAAATGGTTGTTGACCGCATTGAGGTTCCAGTAGATCGGGTACGGATTGCCCGAGGCGTCTGTGACCACGTTGGTGTCCACGCCCAGCGCGACGAAGAAGCGCGGATCCCAGTAGAGGTTGTTCGACAGCTCCAGATTCATGGTCGAGCCGGCGGCCGCCGCGGACTCGCGGCTGCCTTCGGGCAGTCGGCCCTCGATCCGGTTGAAGATGTTGTGATGCAGTGAGACATCGTCCAGCCCGAAGCCGTGGGCTGGGTTGGAGTAGTTCATCAGCACGCCGCCGTAGAACGAATGGCCACCCAGCGTCTCGGCGATGATCGAATTCTGGATGGTGACGTTGTTCGAATAGGAGATCTCCACCGCTTCGTCGGTTGCGTTGCCGATGGAGACGTGGTCGACGATCCCGTTGCGGGTGTAGCGAAGGCGCAACCCGTCATCGCTTCGCCCGCCTGTCCCCGGACGGATGCGCACATGCTGGAGGATCCAGTTCTCAGCGAAATCGGTTGGTGCGCGCACAGTTTGATCCTGGTACGGGGTTTCGTCGGTGACGAAGCCTCTGATGGTGATGCCGCCCGGCGAGCTCTGACCGGCGATGGTCACGTTGCCGTTGGTCAGATGGATCTGGGTGTCGATCAATCCGCTGACCTTGAACAGAACGTATTTCGCACCGGGTTGGTCGATGGCCCACTGCAACGAGCCCACTCCGGAAGCGTTGGTGTTGGTGACGTAGACGACGCTGCCGCCACGACCGCCGGTGGCAGCGCTGCCGAACCCCTCAGCACCGGGGAACGCTGCAAGAGCAGACGTCGCTGCCGGACCGATCGCCACCGTCACCGGTACGCTCGCCGTCGCGCCGCGGCCGTCGTCGACGGTGACGACGAAAGTATCGGCCCGGTCTGCGGCGGTGGCGGTGGGTGCCGCGGCATTGTCCCGTGCTGCGGTGGTGGGCGTGTAGGTGAACGCCCCCGCGGAGGTCACCACGACCGCGCCCTTGCTCGTGGTGCCTGATCCCCGGTAGGTCAGGACGTCTCCGTCGGGGTCGCTACCGACCACCACGCCGGTCACCACGCCGCTCAACGGTTCCGGGTTTCCGACGACGGCGTGTCCTGTCGGCGCGGTGTTGGGCAGGGCGAACGGAGCGACGACCACCGAAACCCTGGACGTGCTGGTGTGACGGCTGTTGCCGAACAGGCCGAAGCTCAGCAGGTTCACCCAGCCGAGGAATCCGTGGATGTGGAAGCCGCTTTCGGCGTCGCTGACGGTGACCTCGAACGAGTCGGTGACACCGGTTTGCGCGTACATCCGATCCGGGGTGTACAGGTAGTTGCCGTCGGGGTCGACCACCACCGTGCCGTGGGCGGGGGCGGCGGCGACGGTGTAGACCTGCGTGTGACTGTCGGGGTCGGTGACGTTGAGTGCGCCGGTGACCGATCCGTCTGTGGCCTGGCCGGTCTGGGTCGGGGTCCGGTTGTTGAACAACGCCGCGATCCCGTCGAAGAAGTCGGCGATCGGGTTGGCCTGCGCAGCGTTGCGGGCTGCTGCGGAATCAGCCGTGTTCGCCGGACCGGATGGCTCAGACACAGCTGCACTGCTCGTTGTTCGCACCGGGGGATGGTCAGACACTTCATCCGCAGTCGCGATCGTGTCGTCGGGATCAGGGTTCTGCACCGTGGGCGAGGAGTCAGACGCCTCAAAATCTTCCGTCTCCGCGGGCTCGGGCTCAGGGCCGGCCTCGTCGGCATCGTCTTGAGAGTCGCGGCCCGCGGGTCCGGTGGCGCCCGGCGCCGCCCCGGCGTCCGCATCGTCCCTGTCGCGGCGCGACTTCGTGACGTCATCAGCTGTCGAGGTGGAGCTCACGGAATCGTCTGTTCGCTCCACCGACGAGGGCGCAGCGTCCGACGGCTCAGCAAAAGCGACTGCACCGCCGGAGATCGCGATCACGGTGCCGACGCCCAACATCGCGGCGACTGGAACAAACCGAGCAGCGAACGTGGTGGCGTCCATCGCTTCTCCCTCGATCGTTTGGGGAACAGCGCGATGAAAGAAGACCAACATGTATTGACGTGCGTGTCAATAGACGGAGGTCGAGATATTTGAACTGTTCAGGACGTGTGAGAGCGGCACCAGATGCCCCGTGAGGCAAAATGCCAGACGATGTCCTCCTCGCTCGGCGATGTGCTCGCCTCCCTGCAGCTCGACCGGGTCGACCCGGCGCTCTTCGTCGGCCAGCAACTGCCGGCACCGGCCAACCACATCCTGGGTGGCCATATCTCGGCGCAGGCCTTGATGGCGGCCAGTCACACCGCGCCGGGCCGGGCCCCACACAGCGTGCACACCTATTTCCTTCGTCCCGGTGACGCCCGTCGGCCGGTGGAGTTCGATGTGGCCGATCTACAGGAAGGCCGGACGTTCTCCGCGCGCCGGGTGACCGCCCGCCAGGACGGCCAGATCCTGCTCGAGGCGATGTCGTCGTTCAAGGTCGTCGACACCGAATCCGCGGAGGTGGGGTATCAACCACCGATTCCCCAGGCACCCGACCCGGAGTCGTTGCCCTGGGTGGCACCACATTTCGCCGAGTCCGAAGAGGTCACCGAGGGACAGTGGGCGAGTCTGCGCTGGTTCGAGCGGCGGATCATCGACGCCGAACAGGCACCGCCGGCGCGGTCCCGGATCTGGTGGCGGCCGGCCGGGGAGGTGCCCGACGAACCGGTGCTGACGGCGACGCTGGTCGCGTACCTGTCCGCGGTGACGCTGACCGAACCGGCGTACGCGGCCCGCGGAGGCATCGGAGTCTCGGCGCAGCGCGACCATTCGGTGTGGTTCCACGCGCCGGCGGTGCTGTCGGATTGGCTTCTCTACGACCAGTCCTCACCGAGTAGCGCCGATTCGCTTGCACTGGCGAGCGGGAGGATGTTCAACCGCGAAGGTGATCTGGTCTGCACGGTGCGCCAGGAGATGTACTTCCCGCCACCGCGGCGCTGACGCGCTACCCGAA
Organism: Mycolicibacterium hippocampi; assembly: GCF_010723735.1. Taxonomy (GTDB): domain Bacteria; phylum Actinomycetota; class Actinomycetes; order Mycobacteriales; family Mycobacteriaceae; genus Mycobacterium; species Mycobacterium hippocampi. The sequence goes on from NZ_BLLB01000002.1 coordinate 582,492, forward strand.
CTCGCACTAACCGAACTCGATGACCTGCCGGACCGCTTTGCCGTCGGCCAGATCGTCCATCGCGTTGTTGATCTGATCGAGGGTGATCGTCGAGGACACCAACGATTCGACTGGCAACCGGCCCTCACGCCACAACTGCACGAAGCGCGGAATGTCGCGGGCCGGAACAGACGAACCCAGGTAGCTCCCGATCAGAGACCTACCCTCGGCGACCAAACCCAGTGGCGACACCGTGAGCTGGGCGTCGGGTCGCGGCAGCCCGACGGTGATGGTGCGGCCTCCCGGCGCCGTCAACGCGATCGCGGTCTCCAGCGCCGCGGGGTGGCCCACGGCCTCGATCACCACCGCCGCCTTTAGCCCGCGCTCGGTCGCTTCGTCTGGGGTGCAGGCGTCGTGCACACCCACCGCACGGGCGCGCTCGAGTTTGTCGGCCAGCGGGTCGACGCCGACGACACGGACGTCGTCGTGGGCCAGCGCGGTCAGTACCGCCGCCATCCCGACACCGCCCAACCCGACCACTGCGACGGTCTGTCCCGGAACCGGCCGGCCGGCGTTGAGCACCGCGCCGCCACCGGTGAGCACCGCACAACCCAGCAGCGAGGCGACCACCGGCGGCACGTCGGCGTCGACGGGAACAACAGAACGGCGGTCGACGACCGCGTGGCCGGCGAAACCGGACACCCCGAGGTGGTGGAGCACCGGCGCGCCGTCGCGGGTCAACCGGGTGCTGCCGTCCATCAGCGTGCCCGCACCGTTGGCGGCGCTGCCCGGGAGGCACGGTGCCAGCCCGTCGGTCGCACACCCGGCGCAGTCCCCGCACCGCGGCAGGAAGGTCAGCACCACCCGCTGGCCGGGTACCAGGTCGCAATCACCGCCCACCGCCTCGACCACTCCGGCCGCTTCGTGGCCGAGCAGCATCGGAACCGGCCGCACCCGGTTGCCGTCGATCACCGACAGGTCCGAGTGGCACAACCCGGCCGCCTCGATGCGCACCAACAGCTCGTCCGGACCTGGCGGCGCCAGGTCGAGGTCGGCGATCGCCAGCGGCCCGGAGGTGGCATAGGGGCGAGGTAGACCGATCTGGTCGAGCACTGCTCCGCGGATCTTCATGAACACCAGCTTGCCCGGACTGCCAAACTACGGCCATGACGAGTGAGGAGCAGTCACTGCGCAGCGGTGACTTCCCGGTGCACTGGCCGGTGCTGACCCGGTGGACCGACAACGACATGTTCGGCCACCTGAACAACGCGGTGTACTACGCACTGTTCGACACCGCGATCAACGCGTGGATCACCACCGCCACCGGCATCGACCCGTTGACCGCGCCGTGGCTCGGGGTGGTGGCCGAGTCCGGATGCCGCTACTACGCCGAGTTGAAGTTCCCGGATCCGCTGGCGGTCGGGTTGGCCGTCGAGCGACTCGGCCGTACCAGCGTCACCTATCGTCTCGGGGTCTTCCAGACACCGCACGATCCGATCGGTGCCGGCGATCATCCGGTCGCCGCCGTCGGGCACTGGGTGCACGTGTACGTCGACCGCACCTCGCGCCGCCCGATACCGATACCCGACGAGATCCGCGGGTTGCTGGAGGGTGCTGCCCCGCCATGATCACTGCGACGAAGCTCGAGTCCGACATGGACAACGCCGCGATCTCAGTGCGGAGTACAAGCCCGAAAGCCGGCTGGAGCACCCCCACCGCGATGGGCAGGGCAACGACCCCTCAGGGGTACATTCGGGTCATGTCCCTCCTGCGTCCGGCGCCGTTGCGGTCGTCACGTCTCGCCACCACGGCGGTGATGCTGGGGGCGTTGGCTTTGATCGGCTGCACACCGATGCAGCCCCCCGCACCCGCACCGTCCGGTCCGCCCGGCCAGAGCGCCCCGCCGGCCCGCCTGGTCGATGCCCGGGAGTTCGCCGCCGCCGTCGAAGAGCCCGGCCGCGTCACCGTCAACGTTCACGTGCCCTTCGAGGGTGATATTCCCGGCACCGATCTGTCCATACCGTTCGACGAGATCGGTACGAACGCCGGGCTGCTTCCTGCCGATCGTGACACCGGACTCGCCATCTACTGCCGCTCTGGACCGATGAGTGGGCAGGCCGCGGCGACGCTGTCCGAACTCGGCTACACCGATGTCGTCGAGTTGCGCGGCGGTATGCGCGCCTGGCAAGCCGACGGCCGCCCGCTGGAAGGCAACTGACCGGCCTCGGATCGACGCCGGGTCGCTCACCGGGCACCAGTGTCCGCCAAGTGTGATTGTGCAGGACGCAGACGGCCGGTGCGGTCCAGGCGGTACAAGGCCGACGCCGAAAACACTCCGATGACGCTGAGAGTGACCCACACGAGTTGCGGTGCACCCGCGTTGCGGGCCGCCTGCATCAACGCGCCGGTGCCGAGGTTGCCGGCGAGGATCCCGATTCCGACGATGGTGTTGTAGAACCCGTAGTGGGTGGCGACCAAGCGGTTGTCGGCCAGGGAGACAACGGTGTCCATCTCGAACGGGAACACCGCGACCGATCCGACAGCCAGAATCACCACGGCGATGAACAGTGCTGCCAGGGCAGCGGCCGTCCCCAACCAGTCCCCGTCCGGCAACACGATCAACGGCACGAAGGACGCCGACAGGACCAGCATGCCGATCACCAGCGATCGACCGGCGCCCCACCGGGTGGCGAACCACCGGGTGATATGGAGCTGACCGGCAACGGCGACAAGACCGGACACCATGAAAATGGCTGCCACAACGACGGTTTCCTGCCGTGGAGCGAGATACCTCACATGCAGTGGCAGCGCGAGATAGACCTGAAACGACAGCACGTACGAGCCGATCATCGCCATCGCGAACAGCAGGAACGAGCGATTGGTGGCCACGGTACGCCAGTCGTCGAGCACCGACGTCTTCTGTTGTGCCGGCGGTACGGTGCGCTGGGGAAGCGCGAACAGTTGGGCGACCGTCAGTGCCGCGAACACCACCGCAGCCGCGGCTGCGGTGATCCGGAAATCGACGAACATCAGCGTCAACCCGACGAGTGGACCCGCGAGGATTCCAGCCTGATAGAAGACGTTGAACAACGCGAATGCTTCGACGCGCCGAGCGCCGGCATCGGCTGCCAGATAGGCGCGGACGGCGGGATTGAACAATGCGCCGGCGAAACCCGTTGCTGCCGAGGCGATCAGAAGCGCCGGTAACGAATCGGCGAAAACCAATAGCCCGAAACCGGCGGTGCGCAGCAGACATCCGGCCACGATCAGGGGTTTGTAGCCGAGACGATCCGCCAGCGTGCCGCCCACGATGAACATTCCCTGCTGGGAGAAGTTCCGGACGCCGAGGATCAGCCCGATCGCCCACGCCGCCAATCCCAGCGGGCCGGCCAGATATCCGGCCAGGTAGGGCATCAGCATGTAGAAACCCAGGTTGATGCCGAACTGGTTGATCATCAGCATTCGACTGGGCCAGCCGAAGCTGCGAAATCCGGAGATAACCCCCCTCACCGTCGCACCCCCACCGGGTCCGCCACCTCCGTGCAGCGGGTCCATGACGAAACCGCCTGCGCGGATGGCTCATCGATGATATCGGGCTGCGCGGGCGGCTCCCCACCGAACAACCGGTGCTCGCGACAGAACTCGTCGTTGTAGATGGAGTCGAAGTAGCGCTGTGGGCCGTCGGGGAACACCGCGGCGACGGTGCTGCCCGCCGGCGAGGTCCGTGCCGCCCAACCTGCGACTACCGCGACCGCTCCCACGCTCCATCCCCCGGTGGCGTAGTGGGTGGCGGCCAGCATGCGGCACGCCCACACCGCCTCGGCGGGGGCCACCCAGTGCACCTCGTCGAATGCCGCGTAGTCGACGTTGCCCGGGTGGATACTCGAGCCGAGACCGCGCATCAACCGAGGACCGACGGGTTGTCCGAAAATTGCCGATCCGATCGCGTCCACTCCGATCAGCCGCATGCGGGGATTGAACTCACGAAGGACGCGTGCCACTCCCGCGGAGTGGCCGCCGGTACCCACCGAGCACACCAACGTGTCGACGGTTCCGACCTGCTCGATGAGCTCGAGCGCCAGCCCGCGATACGCGTCGACGCTGTCGGGGTTGTTGTACTGGTCAGGGTGCCACGCGTTCGCATCTGCGGCGAGGATCTGCTGGACACGGTCGCGCCGCGCCTGTTGCCAACCACCCACCGGATGGGGCTCGGTCACCCGGACAACCTCGGCGCCAAACGCCGAGAGCATACGTTGAATGATCGGTTCCAAACCCGGGTCGGTGACCACAGTCACCGGGTGTTGATGCACGGTACCGGCCAGTGCCAGGCCCAAACCCAGAGTGCCGCTCGTGGATTCAACAATCCGTCCACCGGGGGCCAGCTCACCGGTGGCGAGTGCCGCCTCCACCATGTGAAGGGCCGGACGATCTTTCATGCCCCCGGGGTTGAAGCCTTCGAGCTTCGCCCAGAATCCGTGGGCGTCGTGAGTGAAAGGTGCGGCGATCCTGAGCACCGGCGTGTGCCCGACCATCGGTCCGGACCGATCGTGAAGACCGAGTCTGCGTTGTCTTGTCGGGTTGGTGGTGTGGCGGGATAGGACATGGTTCATGGGGACGTCGCTTCTTGTGCAGGCCGCGACGAGGACCGCGCGGCTGTCGATGATGGGCAGCGGTCACCGACCAGGCCAGCCGTCCGGCGGCCATGGTCTGACGCTGCGCGATCAGCGACGCGCGATGCACAACCGGGTCAGCGTGGCCCGGCCTGTCATATTCACAGCGACCCGCCGCGGTGGACCTCGAATGGTCGCGAGCGCAGCTTGTTGCCACAGTGTCGCGGCCGCGGCCACCGCCGCGACCAGTCCGAGCGCGACCAGTGCGGTCGTTCCGCGCGGCAGAACCGCTTCGGCGAAAGTGTCTGGCGCACGGGGCGTCGAACCGCTCGAGATGTGCGAATGGTCCACGGGGTCCGGCGCCAGGTGCGCCGTCGAGTCGGCCACGATCGGGTGCGGCGCGTGGGGTGGGTGCGGTTCGAGACCCGGCAGCGCCCACTCTGCACCGATGACCACGACCCAGAACGCGAGGAGCAGCGCGACGACTGCGCGCCGTCGCTGCCAATAGCCCACGCCTGTGTACCTCACGATGTTGCCGACTGTAGCAGCGGCCCGCAGCCCCACACCCGCGCCGGCGAGATGACGCCATGTTGTTACCGCCCCGCGATCGTGCCGCGTCTACGCGCGACCGGTTCCTGCCAGGCCGTTCGCAATGCCCGAACGGGTTGTCAATGACTGGTTCTCGACCTGGACACGCACCGTGGTGGCGCTGCACGGCCGCTGTCTGCGCAACTCGACGACGGTATCGCCCGGGGGAACCGAAGTCTTCGCGGGTCTTTGCCTGGGAAGTTTGCTGAGGAGGCGATCGGAAGCGTCACGGCGCCGCATCATGGTGATCTGACGACCGCGCGGGCAACATGAACCTATGGAGAACCCGACGGGCCCATCGCCCGACCGCCCGAAAGGGTACCGAGCGCTGGTGGTGGACGACGAAGCCCCGTTGGCCGAGGTCGTGGCCAGCTATCTGGAGCGCGAGCAGTTCGAGGTCATCGTGGCAGGCAACGGTATCGATGCGATAGCCGTTGCGCGGGAGCTGGATCCAGACGTCGTCATTCTCGATGTGGGTCTGCCGGGCATCGACGGTCTGGAAGTGTGCCGTCAACTGCGCACCTTCTCCGACGCCTATGTGGTGATGCTTACTGCCCGTGACACCGAGCTCGACGCTGTTGTCGGGCTGACCGTCGGCGCCGACGACTACGTGACCAAACCGTTCAGCCCGCGCGAACTCGTCGCGCGGATTCGCGCCATGTTGCGGCGACCTCGTGTCCTGCACGCCGCGGCGCCGCCGAGTTCCGATGGTAGATCAGTCCCACCGCGGCGCTTCGGCCCCCTACGCATCGATGTGGCTGCCCGGGAAGTGCGTGTCGACGACGAGCTGATCCTCCTGACCCGCACCGAGTTCGACGTCCTCGAGGCGTTGTCGGGGCGCCCGGGCCTCGTGCTCAGTCGACGTCAACTGCTCGAGATCGTTCGGAGCGGACCCTGGTTCGGCAACGAGCAGATCGTCGACGTCCACATCGGTCACCTCAGGCGCAAGCTGGGTGATGACGCCGCCCAGCCGCGCTTCATCGCCACTGTGCGCGGTGTGGGATACCGGATGGGAACCGGACAGTGAACGACGTCGCATCGGTCTCCCGAGATCCTCGCGCCACGCGACGATCGGGTATCGGGTTGCGGTTACTTGCCGCTCAAGCCGTGGTGCTCGGTACGGCGATCGCCACCGCGTGGATCGTCGCCGCCGTTGTCGGTCCCCCGCTGTTTCGAGAACACCTCCATCAGGCCGGCGCACCGATGAACTCGGCAGAATTGCTCCACGCCGAGGAGGCCTACGGATACGCCACCGCCATCTCCGTCGGCGGTGCACTGGCGGTGTCCGCGCTTGTCGCTCTCGGCGTGAGTTGGTATCTCAGTCGGCGGGTGCAGAGGTCGGTCGAAGAAGTCGCCTCGGCGGCCGGTGCAGTCGCAGACGGCCACTACGAGACACGCGTCAGCCCAACTCGACTCGGTGAGGAGTTCGACGCTCTTGCCGCGGCCTTCAATCAAATGGCTGCGCGGCTGCAGTCGATCGAAGCAACCCGCCATCGCCTGTTCGGCGACCTCGCACACGAGATCCGGACCCCCGTGTCGGTCCTGGAGGCCTACATCGAAGCACTCGAGGACGGGGTGCGAACCCTGAGCCCGGAGACCGCCGCCATGCTGCGTGACCAGACGCGGCGCCTGGTTCGATTTTCCGAGGACTTCGCCGCGCTTGCGCGGGCCGAGGAGACCTCGGCCTCTATTGCGAGGTCATGGATCGACGTCGAGCACCTGGTCCGGGGCTGCGTCTCCGCTGCGCACGAGCGCTTCGATGCCAAGAACGTCACGCTCGAAACCTCGTTGCCCGCCGGCCTACCCCTTCTGTGGGGAGATGAACAGCGACTCGGCCAGGTGCTGGGCAATCTGCTCGACAATGCGCTGCGCCACACCCTTTCTGGGGACTGCGTCCAGATCGGCTGCCGCCGGGACGGGGACCGGCTGACGCTGACTGTGGCCGACACCGGCGAGGGCATCGCGGCCGAGCATCTGCCGCGGCTGTTCGAACGGTTCTACCGGGTCGACTCAGCGCGAGACCGTGAGCACGGCGGCGCCGGCATCGGGCTGGCGATCGCCAAGGCTCTGGTGGACGGGCACGGCGGACACATCTACGCCGACAGTGCAGGCCCCGGCATGGGGTCGACATTCACTGTGACGCTTCCGCTTCCACCGATCGTCACATCGCGTCCAGCATCTGGCGCATCTTCGTGATCTCCTCCTGCTGCGCGGTGATGATGGCCCGCGCCAACTCGAGCGTTGCGGGGTATTGCCCGTTGTCGAGCTCGGTTTGCGACATGGTGATCGCGCCTTCATGGTGGACGATCATCTGAGTCAGGAACAACCGACTGGCGTCGGCACCCTGAGCGTTCTGTAGGGCAGCCATGTCGGCAGGCGACATCATTCCCGGCATCTGCCCCATGCCAGGCATTCCGCCCATACCGGGCATGTCCTGTGCCGGCATCTGATGGCCCGGCATGTCATGGCCGGGCATGGTGTTGCCCGCACCCCATTGCTGGAGCCAGCCGCGCATCTGCTCGATCTCCGGCGCTTGGGTGTTCTTGATGTCGGTGGCCAGCGAGACCACGTCGGGCTGGATTCCAGGCTTGGCCAGCAGCATGTCGCTCATCATGATCGCCTGGTGGTGATGGGGGATCATTCCCTGAGCGAAGGCGACGTCGGCGTCGTTGTGGCTCTCGGCCCCGGCCTCAGCAGTGGCCGTCGCCACCTCCGTTGGCGAACTGGTGACCGCCGGTTGGGCATCGGTGCCCGTACCCGAACAGGCACTCAGGGTGAGTGCGGCGGCGACCACCGCCGCCGCGCCGTAGCCGTATCGCGTCTTCTGCATCGCGACTCCTTCCTCTTCAACCCCTCTCACCTTTCGCCGGCCACATGTGGGTCTGCCCGTTGTCGGATGAAGATTGGATGAAGACGGCTGGACCCGTTGTTATGACTGTGATCCTTCGGCGGCCACCCTGGCTCGCTCCCTCATCGAGGCGATCACGCCGCCGTCGTTGAGGATGTCGGTGCCGGTGAGGTAACCGGCTTTGTCGCTGACGCAGAAGGCGAACAGCTCGGCCATCTCCTCGGGCTTGCCCCACCGCGGGACCGCGGCATCGGTGACCATCGCACCGGCCCCGGCCTGCTCCTCCAGCCTGCCCATCTCGGTGTCGACCGATCCCGGGGAGACCGAGACGATGCGCAGGCCACGGCCGTTGAACCTTTCGGCCTGCGAGGAGCTGTACCACCTGACAAAACACTTGCTCAGCGCATAGGCCAACCCCGAACGCCCTTCCTCTGGCGCCACGCTGCACGCCGACATCATCTCCGCCATGAAGGCGTTCTGGTCCTGCAGCGCCAGCGGGAACTTCGCCGTCGGAACGATCTCCTCGGGCAGCATGTGCGCCGCCATGGACGCCACATTGACGATCGCGGCGCCCTCGGCGGCCGTTTCGCAGAAGACCTCGCCGACGTTGAGCGTGCCGAGCGCGTTGGTTCTGATGATGTAGTCGGCGCCGCCCATGCTGGGGCTGACTCCGGCGGCGTGGATCACCGACGCGACCGCCCCGAGGCCGGCAGCGGTCTCGAAGAGCTGCTCGACTGCCTGCCGGTCGGTGACGTCACAGTTGACGGCGGCATGCGCCACCCCGAGATCTTTCAATGCGCCCGCGGCGGCGTCCAGGCGTTCCTGCCTGTTGTCACAGAGGAGCACCGTGTGATCCCGGCCGACGATCTTTGCCGTGGCCAGACCCATGCCGCCGGCGCCGCCCGTGATTATCGATACCGGATTCATGGTTGGACGGTATACGGCGGGTGGGACCGTGACACATTCCGGCCCGAGTGTCACCTTCTACGGACACGGCGTGACGAGACCGGATGGCCGCCGTGTGCCACCATCACGACGTGGCCCGCTCGGTTCATCTGCTGACGCTGTTGTCCGTGGTCGCGGTGCCGTTCATCGGCTGGTTCGTCGGCGACTGGTCTGGGGCCACCACGCTGCTCGTCTACTGGTTCGAGAACGTGGCGGCGTGTGTGTTCATCGCGGCCAGGGCCCTGCTCCACCGGCGATGGAGCCCGCGCCGCGGCCACTACAGGTATGACGCGCCGGATGCGCAACGGCGTGGTTCGCAGGGGCCTTCCTTCGTCTCGGGTTTCGCCGTCACCAGCCTGGCCTTCTGCGCCGCCCACGCGGTGTTCCTCGGGGTGATTCTGTTGTTGCTCGACCACACCAGCAACAGCAACCTGGCCGAGATCGACTGGCGCAGTGCCGGACTCGGATGCGCCATCGTGCTGGTTCTGATCGTGGTGGATTTTGTGGTGGATCTGCCGACTCTGCGCGATTGGTCGTTCCGTCAGATCGAACAGACTGCCCAGCTCGGTCTCGGCCGGGTTGCTGTCGTCCATCTCACGCTCATCGTCGGGCTCGCCGGGATCGCGGTGACCGACGCGCCGGGCGCCCTGTTCGGCACCTTCGTGGTGCTCAAGAGTCTCTTCATGCTCAGTGGCGCGTTGCCTCAGTGGGAACCGGTGGCAGCACCGCGGTGGCTCAGCGGCGTCATGAACCGTGTCCCCGGTGTCCGGCCGGGAAAGACCTTCGACGAACTCTGGGCCCAGGACCGCGCGGATGAAGCCGCGCGACGGGACAGGAACGAGCAAGCTTGGGCCGGGAGCGGCCGCCGCCGCCCCTCAGCCCGGTGACGGTGGAGTCGGCTCATCGCAGCGTCCGGGCCGCTTCACCCAGCGCTTCCCTCAGCCACTGCACCTCTTCACACAACCGCTGCGCGTCGGTGTACAGCGCCCCGTAGATCGCCCACCGGTCCGGCATGTCGAGTCGCTGAGCATCGGCCGCACTGCCGAGTGCTTGCAGGGCAGACCGGCAGTTGCCGGCCTCATCAGCCAGCGGCTCCCGCCGTCGAATGTCGTCGACGGTGTGGATCGCCCCGGCACTGGCGACGGTGCTGCACACCGCGGTGACCAGGCCGGCATAGTTGCGGAGGAATTGACCGCGCGGGGACGCCTGCGGAGCAGCGTTGTCGTCTTCAGCAGCGTTGTCGTCTTCAGCGGAGTCCTCGCAGGACACGCGCACCAAGCCTGCCGTGACCGACCTGAGCTGCTCGGCTATTCGCTCGACCCCGTGAATCGTGACCCGGTAGCCGTCAAAGGTGCTGTGGTCTCGAACCAGCAGCCGCCGCGGATTGAGTTTGGAGGTCTCCCATGCGTGGTCGACGGCGCTTCGGGTCTGCGCCGCCGCCCGGGGCAACTCGTCTGCGCGCCGCTGCCAGTCGCGCGCGGCGTTGCCTTCAGGCGCGCCGTCGGTGAGCCCGGCGGCGATGTCCTCCAACAGCTGGCTCGTCGAGTCGCAATAGCCGTCGACGGCGTCGGCAGCACTGCGGTACCGCAGTGGAGGCGCGATCAACAGGTTGGTGACGACGGCGACGGCCGCTCCCAACAGAACCATCGCCGCCAGGTCCCAGATCAGGGCCAGCGGTGGCTTGCCGTCGTCGGGCATCGCGAACACGCCGTAGGCGAACACCGCCGCCACGGTGACATTGAAACCCTGGCTTCCGAGCCGTTGCCACCGACCTACGGTCAGCGTCACAGCCAGGATGACGGGGAACAGCCACACCTTGGGCCCCGCGGGCAGCACGACGGCGCCCACCACTGCGATCCCGACGAGGACCGCGGCCGTGTAGTGGAGTGCCTTCACCACCGATTCCGAGATGGTGTGGTGCATCAGCAGCATGGCGGCGAACGCTGCGAAGGTGCCGTAGGTGGCGTGTAACACGTGCGTCGCGAGAGTCCAGGCCACAGTGCCCGCGATCACGCTCTTCACCAGGACGAGCGCGGTCTCGCGGGTGATGTCGACCGCTGGGAACGCCTGTTTGAGGCGGCCGACGAGATGGCTCATGAACATCGTGCCCGCACCGTTCCCATCGAGACGGGGTCAGCCGGGTATCGAGCGCGGGTCACGGCTTCTCGGGTAGGTGTTCCGCTCACCGATCCGTCCGTCTTCGTTGTGGATGAAGTGTTCGACGCCACGGTGGATCGCCATCTCGCGACCCAGACCCTGCGCTTCGCGCTTCGTGCGCGCAGTGTTGGAGGCTCGGGTGTTGCCTTCGACCTCATTGATCCAGCGGCCGTTCTTCTTGACGGTATGCACATCTCCTCTTGGCAAAACTCCTCCTGATTCGACTCTCGGTACGGGATACCGGCGCCGGGCCCTTCAACTGGCCAGCGCTTGGGGGGACAGCTCCTTGAGCATGGCGTTCGCCCAACGCATCTGGCGCAGCGCCTGGGGGTGACAGCGCTGCGCGACCTCGAGGAGACTCGGATCTTTGACTGCCTGCGCCCCCTGCGCCAACAGCTCCCAGTCAAGCGACACCCCTGCGGCCAACCGGTGCAACCGCCGCAGATCGGCCAGCAGAAGCAATGCGGGTTCTGGGCGACGGCCGAGCCGGTCGCTGATCCAGCGTTGGGCCGATTCGGTGACAGCTGCGGTACGGGGGTGGGCACGAAGCCGCACACCATAGTGATCGCCGGTGTCGGCGACGAGGGCCACATGTTCCCGTGACCACTGCGCCAGGTCCGTCGCCACATGGTAAATGCCGTGATCGCTGTGGTGGCGCGCCGCGATCGCCTCCAGCGAGCGGGTCAGCCGGAGCTCGGAGCGGTGCAGTTCCCGCAGTGCCAGGGCGATCTTCGCCATCATGTCCTCCTATCGGGAGCAACGGGTGCCGAAGCAGCAGTGGTCGGCGCCAGGGCGCGACCATTGCCGCCTCGGACGCGATGTAGTTGTGCCGCAGCGGTTTTGAAGATCGGCTGCTTGGACACCGGGTCCCAGTCGGTGAGCGTCAGTTCGTTGGCGGCGCGGTGGTGTCCTTCAGCGTCGTCACTGTCCCAGTAGCCGTAGTGGAACGGCAAGAACAGAACGCCGTCGCGGATCCCGGATACTCTGACCGCCGCGGTCACCGAACCGCGTGGCGTGCTCACCGTGACGAGGTCTCCTTCGGCGATCCCGTTCCTGCGGGCGTCGCCCGACGACATCTCCACCCACACTTCGGGGGCCGCAGCCTGCAACTGCGGTGTGCGACCCGTCTTGGTGCGGGTGTGAAAGTGGTAGAGGGTCCGGCCGGTGATCAACGCGAACGGGTAGTCCTGCGAGGGGAACTCGTGCGGCTTGAGGTACTCCGCCGCCTTGATGACGGCCTTTCCGGCGGGGTTGAGGGCCCGATACTCGGTCGGTTCGAGCGGTGCACCCGTGATGAGGTCTTTGCCGTAGGCCTCGCAGTAGTCCGGATCCGCCCAAAAGCGGCCTTCTGCGTACAACCGTTCCGTGCCTTCGGGGTTTTGGTCGTTGCAAGGCCACTGGATACCGCTTCCGTCGCGCAGCTTCTCATAACTGAGACCCGTGTAGTCACACGGTCGCCCCGCGCTGCAACGCTGCCAAGCCGCAAACGCCGTCTCGGCATCGGTCCACGGCGGCATCGGATTGCCGTCCTTGTCGCGGAAGTCCATTCGCCGTGCGTAGTCGAGCAGGATGTCCAGGTCCGCCCGTGACTGTCCGGGAGGCTCGATCGCTTTCTCCGACAGGTGGACGGTGCGATCGGCGTTGGTGAAGGTGCCGGTCTTCTCCCCCCACGCCGCGGCCGGAAGCACGACGTCGGCCAACTCTGCGGTCTCGGTGCGGAAGATGTCCTGCACGACGACGAACAGCCTTTCCTGGGAAAGGATTTCGCGGATGCGGCGCAGCTCCGGTAGCGATACCGCCGGGTTGGTTGCGGTGATCCACAACATCCGCAAAGTTCCCTGTTCGGCGTAACGGAACATCTGCATCGCATGAGTCGGCGGTGCGTAGTGCGGAATCTGGCTCTGCTCGACGTTCCACAGCTCCGCCAGTTCGGCGATGTGGCTGTCGTTGGCCCAGTTGCGGAATCCCGCGAGATCACCGTCGGCGCCGCATTCCCGGGTGTTCTGCGCCGTCGGCTGGCCATTCATCTGCAGGATTCCGCAGCCCGGCTTTCCCAGCATGCCACGCAGTATGTGGATGTTGTTGACCTGTACCGATGCGGCGGCAGCCTGATGTGACTGGTAGAAGCCCTGCAGCACCGTCGAAAGCAGTTTGTCCGCGGTGCCCAGAAGCCTCGCGCCCGCGCGGATGTCGTCGGCGGCGACATCACAGATCTCAGCTGCTCGTTCGGGCGGGAACTCCTCGACGCGCTTTCGTAGCTCCTCGAAGCCGACGGAGTGTTCGGTGACGTAGTCACGATCTAGCCAGTCGTTGCGGATGATCTCGTGCAGCAGCGAATTCATCAGCGCCACGTTCGTTCCGGGCAGCGGTGCCAGGTGTACGGTGGCGTGGCGTGCGACGGGTGTGGGCCGCGGATCCACGCAGAGGATCGCCGGGGGGTCAGGTCCAGCCAGGCGGTCGAGCATTCGCATCCACAACACCGACTGTGTTTCCGCGACGTTGTGCCCGAACAACGCGATGGCGTCGGCATGGTCGACGTCGGAATAGGAGCCGGGCTGCCCGTCACACCCGAAAGATTCCTTGAGTGCTTCGGCGGCTGTCGCCGTACACAGCCGGGTGTTGCCGTCGACGTGGTTCGTACCGATCGCGCCGTGCGCGATCACCCCGAGGGTGTAGTACTCCTCCAGGAACAACTGCCCAGACGTGTAGAAGCCGAAGGCACTCGGACCGGCGGTGGTCAGCAAATCTTTGCTGCGCTGGACCACCGCACTCATCGCAGTGTCCCAGTCGGTCTCGACCAACTCGCCGTCACGCCTGATCATCGGCCTTTTCAGCCGGTCTTCTGCATGGTTGGCGCGCCAGCCGAAGAGATCCTTCACATCGAGTCGTCCGCGGTTGACCCGGTCCACGTCCCGGCCACGCACTCCGACGATTCGGCCGTCCTTCACCGCGATGTCGAGCCCGTCGCCGTTGGAATGCAGGACCGCAGCCGACTGCACCCAATCGTCGACCTCGCTCTCGGACAATCCCTCTTCCAGCTGCACATCGACGCGATCGGGCCAACCATCACCCGCGCCGTAGGGAGTGCGCGCTCCCCACGGCTCGACAATCCGGTGGGGCGCATCGCCACTGTCTGCAGTACGGGGCATGACGTTCGCCTACCCATACCATTCGCCTCGAAACACTTGCACGCGTGCAACAGTTTGGACGGCGGCGCTTCGGGTAGCCGAGCGGCGTGGAGACGACACAACGGCCGGTCACCAGGGCATCGCCGTTGCCACTGGGCTTCCTCGCGCTTTTCACGGCGACGTCCCTCTACGCCGCCGTGCAACTGGGCTGGCTGCCGGCAGACAACGCCGCCCCGGTGGCGGTCGGCGTCCTCACCGTCACGGTGTGGGCGCAGGTTGTCGCCGCGGTACTGGGCTTCGCGAGCGGTAACACCACGGTGGGGACCGCAATGGGGCTCCTCGCAGGTACCTGGGCTGCGGTGGCGGTCACCACGATGGTCACCGGTTCGGTGCAACCCAGCGACCCACTCGGGGTCGTGCTGCTCTGCTCAGGCGCCGCCATGCTGGTACCAGCGCTGGCCGGTACGGGGCCGCCGATCGCCGCCGTGGTCATGGTGACCACGGCGGTCCGCTTCTTCGTCAGCGGCATCGCCGAAATCGCCGGCGGTGATACGTGGATGACCGTGGCCGGGGTCGTGGGTCTGGTGTTGGCGGTCGTCAGTTTTTACGCCGCAGTTGCGATGGAAGCCGTGAGCACCGGTCGCGGCCGGCTACCACTGGCCGGCCGGAAATAACCGACAACCAGATGGAGGACGAGATGAGCACAGCCAGCGATATGTTGCAGAGTTACCCTTCAAGCATCGGCGGGATCGACACGGCGGCGTTCGCCGCGTGTATCGACGCCTGTTACGAATGCGCCCAGGTATGCACGGCCTGCGCCGACGCGTGCCTGGCTGAGGATTCGGTCGCCGACCTCGCCACGTGTATCCGGACCGACCTCGATTGCGCGGACATCTGCGCCACCACGGGTGCGGTCCTGTCTCGCCGCACCGGCTATGACGCCAACGTGGCGGCCGCGGTGCTGCAGGCTTGCGCCACTGCCTGTCATGCCTGTGCAGAGGATTGCGCTCAGCATGCCGAGATGCACGAGCACTGCCGGATCTGCGCCGAGGTCTGCCGGCGCTGCGAGCAGGCCTGCCGGCATCTGCTGACGTCGATGGGCTGATCGGCGGTGATCAATTGGCCACGACTGAGGTGCAGATAATGCAGGATCGGTTCTGGCCGCGCTAACGCGACGGGCAGTTCCGCAGAGCCCTCGCATCGCGCGAGTGCATCGCCAACCCAAGGGTGGCTTGGCACGAGTGTGGGTGACTTCGCGAACGAGGGAGCCGTGACCGAACGGTAGAGACCCACTTCGCCTGCTGGCTGTGCCACTTCGCATGCCGCCGGAGGAACGGGAATTCGAACCCGCGTCCGGGGTTTGCTTCGAACCGCGGCGGGTAGCAAACGGTCGGGCCGGTCGAGTACCGCGCCGGCCTGAATGGAAAACTCGTACTCAGAAGGAACAGCCATGTCTACACACGAATCCACCGGCGGTAGCGGTATAGCCCGCAGCCGGACCCCCGTCCAACTGACCGCCCTAATCGTCGGCGTCGTCTTCCTGGCCGTCGGTGTCATGGGGTTCATCCCCGGTGTCACCACCAATTACGGCGAGCTCAGCTTTGCCGGGCACCACTCAGGCGCAATGCTGTTGGGGATCTTCGCCGTCTCGGTGCTGCACAACATCGTCCACCTCGCCTTCGGTGTCGCGGGGGTCGCCATGGCACGGACATTCAACGCGGCACGGCTCTACCTGATCGGCGGCGGAGCCATCTACGCCGTGTTGTGGATCTACGGGCTGATCATCGACCAGAACAGCGCGGCCAACTTCGTGCCGGTCAACACCGCCGACAACTGGCTGCACTTCGGCCTGGCCGTCGGGATGATCGGACTCGGCGCCGCCCTCGGGCGCGACGCCATGCGCACCCGTGCCGGGGCAGTCGGCACGTCCACGTCGACCGACACGAGTAACCCCTGATCCCAGGGATCGCAGAGATGAGAGTCCGCCACCCGGCGCCTGTGCCGCTGGGTGGCGGATTCTGCGTGGCGCCAAACCGTTTGCAGGAGATTTGAACTCGGCCCAGGTTTCGCCGAACTCATCTCGGGTAGCTCGATGAGGTCCAGGCAATCAGCCCCCGAGGAGCACCATGTTCATCCACAACAAGGACCTTCAGTTCGAGGTACGGGTCGAGGCACCCGACCCACGCTTCGCCACACTGCTGCAGGAGCAGTTCGGCGGAGCGAACGGCGAACTGAAGGCTGCCATGCAGTACTTCACACAGGCTTTCGTGTTACGCCGCAAGAACCCGAAGATGTACGACCTCTTCATGGACATCGCCACCGAAGAGTTGAGCCATCTCGAGATGGTCGGCAACATGATCACGATGCTGCTCGACGGCCTCAACGATGACCTGAAGTTGGCCAACGAGCGATGCGACTGGATGCCTGCGGTTTCCACCCGCGACGGCCGTGAGCAGGCCATCCACCAGGTGGCCGTGAATCCGCTGTTCTTCGCGCTGACCGGAGGCGGACCGGACGTGCGTGACTCCGCAGGCACACCCTGGTCCGGCACGTTCGTCAACGCGAACGGAGACCCGACCGTCGACCTGCGGAGCAACCTCGCCGCGGAGTCGCGAGCAAAGATCGTCTACGAGTACCTCAAGCAGTTCACCGACGATCCCGGTGTGCAGGACACGCTGACCTTCCTGATGACCCGCGAAGTTGCGCACTATCAACAGTTCACCGCCGCGCTGAACGAGCTGCCGGTCAACTTTCCACCGGGAACGCTGGCCGGCGACCCCCGGTTCCAGAACCTGGCGTTCAACATGTCCGACGGAGGCGGCGAATCGGTTCGCGGTCCGTGGAACGAAGGGCAGGGACCTTGGCCGCAAGGGATGGAATGGGACTACGTCGAAAAGCCCGTTGACTGGCTGGGCAGCGATATTCGCGAAAACACCGGAGCAGCCAACAACCCGACCGGCAGCCCGGCGGTCGACGCCGAGAAGCCGTTCACCCACGAGCAGCGGTCGCCTCTTTCCTGAAACAAGCCCGTAGCGCGATGGCCGGCACCGAATCGGTGCCGGCCATCGCTGTGATCGAGAATCAGTGGATCTGCGGGTCCGGCGGATCCTCCGCCGCTCGGCCGCTGACATTGTCACGCAGCCGGTCTACCAGCGCAGCCCCGGTTCCCATCGTTTTCTGCACGAGGGAGTCAGACGGTGTATCCGGGTGTGGCCGGGTGGGAGCCACCTTCTTCGCCAGCTCCAACTTGGAGCCGAGCTCTTCGAGTTCCTCTTGGCTCATGGCGGTTCGCAACTTCGGCCAGACCTCCGCTTGTTCGAACTCGATGTGCGCACGACCGAGCTTCACGAACTCCTGCAACGCCTGCTGGTACTCCGGCTCACCCGGTGCACCGTCCTCCAGTCGCTGCAACAACGCCTTACCGGCCTGCTCCTGCTCGATGGCCCTGTCCGCCAGCATGTCGCCATCCTCCAGTGCATTGCGCACCGCGGGCCAGAAGAACTGCTCCTCGATGGCTTCGTGTTTGGACTCGGCGATGACAAGGTTGGTCACCATGGTTTCGAGTCCACTCGCTTGGGCCCCGGCACCCGCGGGCGCACCGTCGAGCACATCGAGCATCCCGAGCACGCTCTCGTGATCTTCGCGCAGAAATGTCAAAGCATCCATCCGTCAAAGCCTTTCGTGTATAGCACCCGTGAAGAACATTGCGGTCGGGGCTGCGACCGCGGTGGTGGACGGGTGATACCCGGGGATCCGGCACCTAAACGGTGACCGAGCGTCCCCGCTCCACCTCGACGACACGGTCACCGATACCGCGGCGTCTCATCTCACCGAGGAAGTCCTCCAGCGGCGAAGCGAACACGCTGTAGTCGTCGAAATGGACCGGGACCACCTTTGGTAGACCGAGTAGCTCGACGGCATCGGCGCCCTGCCGTGCGTCCATGGTGACCGTGAGGCCCAACGACAGCCGGTCGCCGGCCGGAAGTCGGGTGCCACCGAGATGCAAGACACCGGCATCGATGGTCCGGAAGCGCACCGGGATGTCGTGGAGTCCGTCGAACACCAGGGTGTCACCTGAGACATACAGCCGTCGCTGAACTGCGTCGTCGACATCTCCGAACTCCAGCATGGTCCCCATCACAGGGGGTAGAAGCCGATGCAGCGGCGTCGGTGCGTGCCGGCCGGGTAGCGCGGTCATCGTCAGGCGCGTCCGGCCCTTGTCGAGTCGGCGATTGTCCCAGGTAGCCAAGCCGACTGCGGCGTTGAATCCTCGACGTCGCAGCCGCCTTGCGGCGTGGTCGGTGGTGATGATCGGCAGGCTGCGGTCGAGCCGACGCTGCGTCTCACGGTCCCAGTGGTCACCGTGCATGTGAGAGAGCACGACCGCGTCCACCGGGGGCAACTGTTCGATCTCCAGAGCGGGCGAGCGCCGCCGTTTGGACACCAAACCGTAGCCGAGGTAGGCACGCTGCCCCTGATGCAAGAAGTTCGGATCCGTGAGCACCGTGAGACCGCCACAGGAGATTAGCGTGGTCGCATTACCGACAAACGTTACTTCGATCTGCACTCGGACCACCTTTCACTCTCGCTCTGGGAAAGCAGAACCATCACTTCATCGAGCACCACAACGTCTGGTATGCCCGTCATCACTCGACATAACCTCCCCGGATGGGCGCGGGGTTGAATCCCTGCCGGCGGGGTAGAGCCCTGCCATGAACCTGCACGATGTCTTGCGTCGCGTTGAACGTATGAAGTCCCTCGACCGGCCGGCTGATGCCGCCGCCGACCTTGCCGACCGGGTGATCGACCGCCGTGGCCTCGCCCGGGCGCTGCGGGGGTCTTGGCTCGGTCATCGGGTGCACCCGCTTCTGGTCACGGTCCCGGTCGGCACGTGGACGGCGTCGGCGGTTTTTGACGTGCTCTTCAAGGACGTCACCACGGCCCGGCGACTCGTGGCCGTCGGCTTGGCTATGGCTCCGCCTACCGCCCTGGCGGGGTGGGCCGACTACCCGCTGCTGGACCGACGCCAGCAACGGGTGGGCCTGGTGCACGCCGCATCGAACCTCGTCGGAGTACTGGTGTTCTCGCTGGCCTACCGGGCCTACCGCCGGGATCGGCCCCGGGCGGCACGTGTCTACACCTTCCTGGGGCTGGCGGCGATCGGCGTGGGCGGCGCGCTGGGCGGACATCTGTCCTATGCGCAGGGCGCAGGTGTGTTTCGCTGGCAGCCGGCGCGAGCCGTGACCCCCGGCGCCCCGCGCGAATTCCAGCACGCCGCGTGATCGCCGAGGAGCTTCGCGAGCTGGCCGCGGCACACGGCGTGGCCACCACGTACCGCAATGAGCGACGTGAACTGGTGGAAGTCGATTCCGAGGTGGTGGTCCGGGTGCTGGGTCTGCTCGACGTCGACGCGACAACCGAGGCCGCGCGACGTCGAGAGCTGACCCGGCTGGCCGAGCGGGACCGCGCCGGCACCCTCGCACCCACCGTTGCCGTCCGCCTGGACGGGCGCCCCCGATCCTTGGCAGGCGCCGCCGCGCTCGTGTCCGAGGACGGCACCACCACCGCGGTGCGCGACGCGCTGCCCGCTGACCTGGCTCCGGGTTGGTACCGGTTGCAGACCCGCGACGGTCAGGAGTCGACGTTGGTGGCAGCGCCGCCGAAAGTACCGACCGCCCCGGCCACCTGGGGCTGGATGCTGCAGCTCTACGCCCTGCGGTCGGCTCGTTCCTGGGGGATCGGCGACCTGGGCGATCTGCGTGAGTTCGTCGACTGGACCACCCGCGAACACGGCGCCGGAGCGGTACTGCTCAACCCGCTGCACGCGCCGGGACCGACACATCCGGTGCAGCCGTCCCCCTACACCCCCTCCAGCAGGCGGTTCGCCAACCCGCTCGCCCTGCGCATCGAGGACACCGAGGCCTACCGTCAAACCGACCCGGACACCCGTGCCGAGGTGGACGCGCTGCGAGTCTCGGCGAGCACCGACAGGATCGACCACGACCTGGTGTGGGCCGCCAAACGCGCTGCGCTGGAGTTGCTCTGGCGCGCCCAGGGACGCCCCGATCCTCTGGATGGACCGGCTGCGACCGACGGGTTGCGGGACTGGGCCACCTACTGTGCGCTGGCCGAGCGGCACGGCGGGCGCTGGAGCCGGTGGCCGCAGCCGCTGCGCGACGTCGCCGGGTCGGCCGTCGCCTCCGCCCGCCGAGAGCTGGCCCCACGGGTGGCTTTCCACGCCTGGGTACAGCAGCGGTGCGCCGAACAGTTGACCGCCATCCGACAGACCGCCCGGGACGCCGGAATGGCGCTGGGGGTGCTTCACGATCTCGCGGTCGGAGTGGATGCCGACGGTGCTGACGCGTGGGCGTTGGCCGATGTCCTCGCCACCGGTGTCAGTGTCGGGGCTCCTCCGGACAACTTCACCCCGCGTGGCCAGGATTGGGGCCTGCCGCCGTGGCGTCCGGATCGCCTGGCCGCCACCGGATATGCCGCACTTCGGGACATGCTGCGGGCTGTCCTCTCCCATGCCGATGGGTTGCGTATCGACCACGTCGCAGGCCTGTGGCGACTGTGGTGGATACCGCCGGGCGACGGTCCGGACCGCGGCACCTATGTCCACTACGACGCCGACACGATGCTCGCAGTGCTGGCGCTGGAAGCCCATCGCTCCGCCGCCACCGTCGTCGGTGAGGATCTGGGAACGGTGGAACCGGAAGTCACGCAGGCACTTTCCGACAACGGAATGCTGGGATGCGCGGTGGGATGGTTCACCCGGGATCAGTCCGCACCGGGCGGACCGTTGTTGACGCCGGCGAACTGGCCGCCGCGGGCGGCGGCCAGCCTCTCGACCCATGACCTGCCCACCGCGGCCGGGTTCCTGCGCGGGGAGCATGTGCGGGTCCGCGCGGACCTCGGTCTGCTCGACGATGTCGCCGCCGAGCAGGACAACGCGGACAGGGAACGCGCCGAGTGGCTGGCGCTGTTGCGCTCCGAGGGTCTGCTGGACGACGCTTCCGAACCCGACGAATCGGCCATCATCGTCGCGATGCACCGGTTGTTGGCCGCCACGCCGAGTCAGCTCAAGCTCGTCTCACCGTACGACGTGGTCGGCGAGCCACGACAACCGAATCTTCCCGGAACCGTCGACGAATACCCGAACTGGCGGCTCCCGCTGCCGGTGACCCTGGAGCAGTTGCGCACCGACCCGCGGGTGGCCGAGGTGACCGCCGCGTTCCGGGAGACTCCCCACCCTCCCGGGAACTAGGGTCCAGCCATGAGCCTCGTCACCTATGAGCTGGAAGACCACGTCGCCACCATCACCCTGAACAGGCCCGACGCCCGCAACGCGATCAACGGTGCGCTGCGCGACGAGCTCAACGCGGCTTGGGACCGGTTCCGCGAGGAGGAGGACGCCTGGGTGGGGATCCTGACCGCGAACGGAGAGGTCTTCTGCGCCGGCGGGGATCTCAAGGACGGCGCCGGGGCGGTGGGCACATTCGGTGGCACGTTCTGGGAGAAGCCCACCGTCAACTCCTTCGAGAGCGGAATGGAGCTGTTCAAGCCGACCATCGCCGCCGTGCACGGTCCGTGTATCGGCTACGGCCTAACCGGGGTGCTGTTCTGCGACTTCGTGATCGCCAGCACCGAGGCCAGCTTCCGCTTCCCCGAGGTGACGCTCGGCGTGCCCACCATCGTCGGAGCGATCCGCCTGCCCCACCGGGTCGGGTGGGCGAACGCGATGGAGTTGCTGCTGACCGGGAAACCGATGAGCGCCGAGCGGGCCAAAGAGATCGGGTTGATCTGGAAGCTGGTCGAACCCGGCGACCTGCAGGCCGAGGCGCAGGCCTGGGCAAGGACCCTGACCGAGGCGGCCCCGCTGGCGCAGCGCGCCACCAAGGAGGTGGCGTGGCGCAGTGCCGACATGGGCTGGGTCGAGTCTGTTCGCTTCGGCGAGACCATGCGTAAGGTGGCGGGAGCGACCGAAGACGTCGCTGAAGGCCTGCAGGCCTGGCGCGACCGGCGTCCGCCGCAGTGGCGGGCGCGCTGAACCCCGCGGCGGAATAACCACCGCGCCGAGAAGTGTTGGAGCACGACGTGACTGAACACGGCGAATTGAGCCCGACGGACTGGGTTCGCGAACAGACCGAACGCATCCTGGAGCAGGGCACCACCGACGGCGTCGAGATCATGGGCCGTCCCGTCGTGCTGTTCACCACCACCGGCGCGAAGTCCGGCAAGAAGCGCTACGTACCGCTGATGCGCGTCGAAGAGAACGGCCGGTACGCCATGGTGGCCTCCAAGGGAGGCGACCCCCAGCATCCGTCCTGGTACCACAACGTGAAGGCCCACCCCCAGGTCACGGCCCAGGACGGCGAGAAGGTCGTGGAGCTGACCGCGCGCGAGGTGGACGGAGCCGAACGTGAGCACTGGTGGGAGCTCGCCGTCCAGGCCTACCCACCCTATGCCGAGTATCAGACCAAGACCGACCGCCTGATCCCGGTGTTCGTACTGGAGTGACGCGACCCCGAAGGGCCGCCTGCCGGGGAGTACCCGGGAAGCGGCCCTCGGTGGTGAATGCCGGACCGGTCAGGCAGGCGCGAACAGGCGGGGCTCCAGCCACGCCGCGTCCCTGAACCGGTGCAGAGTCTTGGCGCCGGCCAGCACCGCCAGGTCGGCCAGTGGTTCGAGGATGATCACCGACATGTAGGCGATGCCGAACGTGGCCAGGCTGGCAACCGTTTCGGCGCTGAAACCCTCACCGTAGAGCGCCCAGAACGACACCCAGGACACGATCCCGGCCTGGTAGGTCGCTGAGAGCCCCAGCGCCTGGCGGTATTTCAAGTCGACGTAGGCAGTCTTGGGTGCGATGGTCCTGCCCGCCACGAACTGCAGTGCGAACAACGGCACCAGCAACGTGGTGACGTTCATGCCGAACTGCGGAAGGTCGAAGGGTGCGACCAGCACACCCTGGATCAGCAGCCCCAGAGCAAGCCCGAACGCCGCCGGCGCTGCGCCGAACAACAGGAACAGCGTCGACCCCAGGATCAAGTGGACCTCGGAAACTCCCACCGGGAAATGTGGGAACACCTGGAAGAACACGAACACCATCGCCGTCGACGCGACGGCACCGAAAACCAGCGACGCCGAGCCACGCTCTTTGATGTGCTTCCATGCCGAGGTCAACGCGTAGGCGCCGACCCCGCCGGCGGTGAGGTAACTCAGGACGATCTTCGACCCTTCGACAACTCCGGGTTCTATGTGCATCGGTGGACCTTTCTTCTCGGCGAGTCAGTGGTGGTCGTCGGCCACGGCGTGGTCGCCGTCGTCGGTGATCACGGGGGCGGTGAGGATTTCCCGCTGTTGGACGACGTCTTCGAGCGCTGCCACCCAGTGGTCGTAGTACTCCCATTCGCCACGCACGGCTTCCGGCGCGGCCTCCCAGCTCCCGATCGTGTCGATCAGGCTCTGCTGGAATTCGCTCCACTGATAGTGGCCGAACTCCGAGAGGGCCAGCGCCAGCCCGAACGCCCGGCGCTGCCATTCGTGGTCGAACGACGGGGCGGCCTGGTCGGTGGTGCAGGTTTCGTGCAGTGTCATGACTGCTGCCCCGCCAGTGCGACACCGATCATGGATTCGGTGGTGACCAGGTCCATCAGCTGCTCGTCGGTGAATCCCTCTGTGCCGGCGGGGCGTTCGGGGATGACGAACCACCGGGAGTGCCCGCTGGAATCCCAGACCTTGATCTCGGTGTCATCGGCGAGCTCGACGCCCACCTCGGCCAACACGGTTCGGGGTTCGCGCGCTGCCCGCGAGCGGAACACCGGATCCTTGTACCAGTAGGGCGGCAGGCCCAGAACCGGCCACGGGAAGCACGAACACAACGTGCAGATGATCAGGTTGTGCACACCGGGCACGTTGGCGACGGCCTGCAGGTGTTCCCCCTCGGCGCCGGCCATGCCGTCGGGCAGTTCCAGCTCGGCGATCGCCGCCGGCGTATCGACGACGACGCGTGCCGCAAACTCCGGATCCTGCCAGGCCTTGACGACGATCTTCTTGCCGTTGAGCGGTGTCATCTCGGACTCGAAGTAGGACAGCACCTTGTCGACGGTCTGGCTGGTGATGATCCCCTTCTCGACCAGAAGGTTCTCCAATGCGGTGACCTTCTCGGCACTGGACTGCTCACGATCGGATGGGTAGGCGAACTGCTCACTCACTGGTCCTCCTGGACGGGTTGGAGATAGGCCTCGAACAACTCGGCATAGAAGCTGTTGGCGCCGGGCTCGGCGCGCACGCCCCAGAGTTCCTCCGGGGTGAACTCCACGATGTAGATCGGCATCGGGTCACCGATGCCGTCACCGGTGTGGACGAAGTAGCCGTAGTCGCCTTCGAAGATGCGGGTGACCGTGCCGATCTTCGTCCGCAGCGCGCCGGGCAGGCGGGTGTGAGCTCCGGCCGGGACGTTGGTGATGCGCACCGTCTGCCCGACCGCGAACTTCGGGTGTGCCACATCGCGCCGGGGGCTGTCGCCGCGACGCAGGTAGTCGATCACCTGATCGTCGATCGCCGGGACGTCGGCCTCGCTGGAGGACAGCGCGGAATCACCGAGCCGTGACTGGATCTCGTCTTCGGACACATAGCCTTTGTCGATGAAGAACTGGGTGATGCCGCCGAGCCACTTCTCGTAGTAGCGGAACTTGAAGTAGTCGAACGGGTTCATCCCCTCGGCGCCGGTACGCAGGTCCGCCCAGGTCCATTCGTCGCGGAATTTGGTCGGCACATCGGCGATCGGGTACTCGGGCAGTGCTGAACCGAGGTGGTTGCTCAGCCCCATCATCGCGACGTGGATGCCGAAGATCCGCTTCTCCCACTCTTCGACGAACACTCGCTTCTCGAGGCTCAGCGGCTGGGGCAGGCCCTCGAGTCCGCCCAGATAGTGCTGCAACTTCATGCCGTCGCGCCTTTCGTTTCAGCACCGGCAGCCGGAGCCGTCGGCGACTTGGTCATCACTTTCGCGAGGTACTCCGAGGCGATCCCGAACGTCGCGCCCAGCACGCAGGCGACCGCTGCCACGAGCCCGGGGTGGGAGATGCTCGTCGCGGTGACCAACTGTCCGGTCCCCGCGACCGTGGACACCGTGGAGGCGAACCCCACCACCACAGCCGGCGTGGTGGCGAGAATGTCGACCCAGGACGCCTGCACCATCACCGCGCTGCCGACGCCCACGGCGACGGCGGTGAGCAGGAGACCGCCACCGAGCAGATGCGCTGCGTACAGACTCCCGCAGGCGATGGCGACGCCCGCCAGATTCGACAGCACCGAGCGCACCCAGCCGGTGGCACCACCACCGACGAAGAAGAAGGACGCCCATGCAAGGAACACCACCCAGATCGGGACGGTGATCACGGCGGCGGTGAAGGCCACCGCGACCCCGCCGAGCACACCGATGCTCACCGTGAGCGCAGACCGCGAATCCATTCAGTTCCACCTTGCCTAGTCGACGTGATCGAGACGTCGAGACGCTTCGAGTAGCGATGCCGACGCCGGGCCCACCGTCAAGCCCGTGGACAACGTTGAGCGCGCCGTGTTTCCGGGCAGTAACGCAGGCTTTTCGGTCGACGGCCGACATGGACATCTTTTGCACAGAACAGGACATTCCGGCCGGCAGGCCCGAGCCGCCGCGAGCGACCCGACCGACACGGACAGGTCGTGCGCAATTCCGGACATCGGCGCGCGCGGGGTGGCTGTGGTAACCCAGGCTAGTGCAATGCATCTCGTCAGCGACCGCCGGCCACGGTGCGTCGCGATGCTTGTGTTCGACGGGGTGCGGACCCTGGATGTCACCGGGCCGCTGGAAGTCTTCGACGTGGCTCGGGCTCTGGGATGCGCCTATTCGGTCGGGCTCTACACGACGACCGGTTCCTCGTCGATCCGGTGCTCGTCAGGGTTCTCGCTCGACGCCGCTCCTGCGTCCGCCCTGCCCTCCCGACTCGACACGCTTCTGGTGCCCGGCGGCGATTTCCTTGTGACCGAGGGTGTTCCGCAGCATCTACAACAGATGATCCGCTCTCAGGCACCACAGTCCGCCCGGATCGCCTCAGTCTGTGCAGGGTCATTCGCGTTGGCCGCGGCGGGTCTGCTGGACGGTCGGCGGGCGACCACCCATTGGCGACACCTCGACACGTTCGCCGCGCGACACCCGTCGGTGCTCATCGACCGCGACTCGGTGTACACCCGAGACGGCGCAGTCTGGACCTCCGCGGGCGTCGCAGCCGGCATCGATCTCGCGTTGGCTCTGGTCAGCGACGACTACGGCGCGGGCATGGCCCAGGAGATCTCGAAAGACATGGTCGTGCTCAGCAGACGCATGGAGGGTGATCCGCAGATCTCCGTGGCCGCCCGGACGCCCCGGCCCAAACACCCGGAGCTCGACCGATTGCTCGCCACGGTCAACGCCGAACCGGCAGGGCACTACGAACTCGAGACGGTGGCAGCCCGACTCGGTATCAGTCCTCGCCATCTCGCCCGACTGTTCAAGGCGCAGGTCGGGGTGACGCTTCGGCAGTACGTCCAGGAGGTCCGGCTGGAGAACGCCGTCAGCCTGGTCCTGGCGGGCGAGTCCTTTCACGCGGCGGCCCGGCGCAGCGGCCTGAGTTCTGGCGCCCGGGTTCGCGATCACCTCGCGGGGCGCCGCATCCCAGATGCGACGGCATCGGGCGCCTGACAGGTCGCTACTGGTCGATTCCGGTGGTACGAAAGCGATTTCGGTACACGCCGGGAGAAACGCCGAGGTTGCGACGGAAGGTGCGCCGCATGGTGTCCGGGGTGCCGAACCCGGCACGCCGCGCGACGGCCTCCTGGCTCTGGTCCCCGGTGGCCAGGAGCACCTTTGCGGCCTCCAGTCGCGCCTGCTCGACGAACCGGGCGGGCGTCGTTCCGACCTGATCGCGGAACATCCGCACCAGATGCCGCTCGCTCACCGCCGCGCGGGCCGCCATATCCGCTGTCGAATGCTCGGCGCCCGGGTCGGCGATGACCGAGTCCACGATGTCGCGGAGGCCGCCCGTCGCCGGCAGTGCTGCCTCCGCCCAAACGCTGAACTGGGCCTGCCCGCCGGGGCGTTGCAGGAACACGACCATCCAGCGCGCCACCCGGCGGGCGACGGTCGGCCCGTAGTCACTCTCCACCAGCGCCAACGCCAGGTCGATTCCGGCGGTGATCCCTGCCCCGGTGATGAACGGACCGTCCTGCACGAACAGCGAGTCGGGGTCGACCTTCACGTTCGGATAGGCGCCGGCCAGCGTCTGGCAGTGCGCCCAATGGGTGGTCGCGCGGCGGCCGTCGAGCATCCCGAGGGCCGCGAGGACGAACGCGCCGGTGCACACCGAGGCGACCCTGCGCGCCCGCGGCGCCAGTTCGCGCACCATCTTCACGGCGTCGGGTACGGCGTCGGGCGTCGGCTCTTCCGGGATGTCGTGCAACCCGGGGGTGAAGTTGAAGTCGGCCGGAACTCCGCCCGGCACGAGCAGCGTGTCGATGGACCCGGGCACCTCGGCCAGCGGTATGTCCACGTTCAGCGTCGCGAAAGCCGTCGTTCCCACAGCCTCCCCGGTCGGGGAGGCCAGAAGCACGGTGTAATTCGCGCCGAAGTCGTTCGCGCGAGCGAAGATCTCCAGCGGCGCCGCCACATCCTGCAGCGTCACCTTGTTGTAGAGCGCGAAGACCACCGTTCTGGCTGCCGCGCCGGCGGGCACTCGCTGCTCATGTCTGGAATCGTCGGCCACGTGTCCGAAACTGCCCTTCCATTGACCCCGCACTGAGCGTGGGGATCAATCTAACGGGCTTGTGTTGCCGCAGCATTGCGAACGTCGGCAATGGTTCAGGCCGGATCGCGCCCGAACAACTGCGTCCACCGGCCCCGTCGCGGCGACAAATCCCGTCGCACACACCGGTCAGGCCAGGAGCGATTCTGGGGTGTGCCAACGGATGCCGTCGAATCGGGCGAAATCACGATCATAGGTGACGACGCTTCCCCGGTGCTCGATGGCCAGCGCCGCCAGATGGGCGTCGTTGACGAGATTGCCACCTGCGCCCACCTGAGTCAGAAGGTCGGTCAACACGTCTGCGTGCCGGGCGCTCGGTTGCACGAGTACCGCACTCGGCGCCGCGCACCACTCCCGAATCTGGACCAACGCGTCTCGTGGATCGAGCGGGGAAGGGAACAGGCCGTGCTTCGTGGTGAGCCGAGCGAAGGCCAGCAGCGAGACCCACGCCAACCCGACGATGTCAGCTCCCGACAACGCCGGGTCCAGCCACCGCCGACTTGCCTCGTGATGCTCACTCGCCGAATTGACCGCGTACACCAAGACGTTGGCGTCGACCAGTTTCATGCGCCGCGCCGCTGCTTTCGGACCAGTTCCTCGTCTTCGAGTTCACCGGCCAGTTGCAGGGCTCGATCCAGGTTCACCGACGGCACACCCAGGTCTGCTGTGCGGGTGGCAAAAGCCGCCGGGGCCGGCCGTTGGGCCGCACCTTCACGGATCGCGTCGTTGAGCGCTTGTTTGAAGGACGTCCCGCGCTCTGCCATTCGTCGTTTGATCAGGGCGAGGGTGTCGTCGTCCAGTGTCACCGTCGTGCGCACCTTGACAGCATAGCGTCAAAATCCCTGACAGCATGCTGTCAATTAAGATGCCGCGGCGGTAGCGGTACGGCGGAACTCGCTGGGATTGACGCCGCGGACCCGTTTGAACGCTGCGCTGAATCCGAACGGTTCGGAGTAGCCCACGGTGCGGGCCACCGCCGCGACCGTGGCATCCGGCCGTTCGATGAGCAGATCCGCCGCAAGTGTCATCCGCCAGCGGGTCAGATAGGTCAGCGGTGGTTCGCCGACCAGCTCGGTGAACCGCTTGGCCAGGGTCGACCTCGACACCCCGATCCGGTCGGCCAGCGTTGCCACCGTCCACGGTGCCGCCGGGTCGCCGTGCAGAAGGCGAAGCGCGTCGCCGGCGACCGGATCACGCTGGGCGGCCCACCACGCCGGGGGCGGCCGCCTGGTCGGTCGAACCACTCGCGAAGCGTGCACACCAGCATCCAGTCCAGCAGCCGATCCAACACCACCTGCTGGCCGGGGACGTCCATCGCCACCTCCGCGGCGAGGTGGTCCAGCACTGCATCGCCGGTGCCCCCGGCCTCCACCCGGAGCACGGGCGGCAACACGTCGAGCAGTTGGCGGCTGATCTCACCGCGCACCGGGTAGGCGCCGACGATCAGGGTCGTCGCACCGCTTCCGGCGTCGTCGTCGCTCCAGCCGAGCCGGTGCCGGGTGCCGCCATGCTCGGGGGTGGCGCAGAACTCGCCGCAGGCGACCGGTTCTGCGGATGTGCCGATCTCGTCGACAAAGGTGAAGGTCGCCGGACCCCGCACCACCACCGTTTCGTAGGCGCCCAGCCGCTCCGGCGCACCGTCGTCGGGCACGATCCAGCCGGCCCCACCGAGAACTGTGCACAGCGTCAGCGGCGCGCCGTCGACGAAGTGCAGGGCCCAGGGTGCGGTGAGGCTGGAGCTACCGAACAGCGAGCCGTGGGCCCGAACTCCGCGGAACAGGTCACCGAACACGTCCATCAACCAAGGTTAGACGAATACACATGCAAACCGGCTCTTAACCTATGGCTGCGTCCGCATGGCCGGCGTTCAATCGATGTCATGACCAACAACAACACTCTTGTCCTCGGTGCGACCGGCAAGACCGGCCGACGGGTCGCGGCCCGGCTGCGGTTGCGCGGCATCCCGGTACGTGCGGCCTCCCGGTCCAGCCAGACCCGGTTAGACTGGTCCGACCCCGCCGGCTGGGACGCCGCCCTGCAAGGAGTAGCTGCCGTGTACGTGGTGGCTCCTGCCACGGTGGGACCCGTGCACCAGTTTGTGAAACGCGCCGAATCCGCAGGGGTGCAGCGACTGGTCCTGCTCTCCGGGCGGGGCGCCGACACCTGGGGCGACTCCGAGTTCGGACTGGACATGCGCGACGCCGAGGATGCGGTACGCGCTTCGGCCGTCGAGTGGACCATCCTGCGGCCCAACAACTTTGCCCAGAATTTCGACGAGGAACTGTGGCACGCACCTCTGCTCACCGGTCAACTCGCGTTGCCGGCCGGCACGGTCCCCGAGCCGTTGATCGACTTGGAGGACGTCGCCGACGTCGCGGCCGCGGTGTTGACCGAGCCCGGCCGGCACGCCGGCGAGATCTACGAATTGACCGGCCCGCGCGCCCTCACCTTCGCGGAAGCGGTCGAGTTGATCGCCCGCGCCTCTGGGCAACCCATCACCTACAAGCAGATCTCCCCCGCCGAATACGCCGCCGCGCTCGTCGACGACGGCCTGACCGAGGAGGACGCCCACCACATCGCCGAGATGTTCGTGATGATGGAGCGCGGCCTGCTGGCGGATCCGACCGACGACGTCGCCTCCGTTCTGGGACGCGAACCGCGCGCTTTCGAGGACTACGTCCTGCGGACTGCGGCAACCGGGACGTGGCAACGCTGAGCACCGCGACGCCCGCGGTCGGCATCCTCGAGTCCATGCGGTTCAGCCCGCTGCCGTGAGCTGCGCGCGACCGCGCACGCTCGTTCACATCGGAGGGTCGCTGCCTCAACGCGGCATCGGATGGCGTTCGGCGAACTCCCAGACGAGGGCGCTGGCGTCCGGCCCGGCTCGATCGGTGTACCGGCCGTCCCCGGCAGGGCCCGGCCAGGCGTGGCCCATCCCGTGCACCAGGTACGACTCGACCAGTGACCGCCCGTCAGGCATCGTGAAGGTCCGGTGTGTGTAACCATGCCTTCCCGGGCGTGACGGCACAGTTGTGGTCTCTTCATCCAGAATCAGGCTGTTGTCGAGCAGAGCGTTGTCGACGAGATCGCCCACCGCAGTCCAGTGTTCGACAAGACGCGCGCCGACGCGCGGCGTGACGACATCGTCGTCACCGCCCTGGATCACCAGCAGCGGCACCTGCCTCGCCCGGTCGCCCATCTGAGACCACGCCTGACGTGCGGTGTACGTCGGCGGGGTGGCGTCGAGATCGAGTGGGTCCACCTGGTTCAGGCCGTACTCGCCGCCTGCCACCGACGTCGCGGTCGCGAAGACGTCCGGGTAGGTCGCGGCCAGGATCACCGCGGTTCCGGCACCCGAGGAAGCGCCTGCGACGTGCACGCGTGCCGCGTCCGCGTGGTAGTCCTCGACCACCTGCCGGGCGGCACCGGCCAAAAGCGCGGGGTCGCCGGCACCGCGATGTTGTTCCCGCGGGTCCGCCGAGTTCCAGCAGTTGAGCGCGCTGCGGAACACCCTCTGCGTCGGATAGACGACGATGAATCCCTCCCGGTCGGCCAGGCTGTTGAACTGCGTCGTGGATTTCATCGAGTTCCAGCCGTAGCCGGTCATCCCGCATCCGTGTATCGCCATGACCACCGGCAGCGGGGTCGCGCCGTCGTACTGCGGTGGCAGGTGCACTTGGTAACGCACCGAACCCGCCGCGCCGTCGTAGACATGGTTGTGGTCGCCGGCCGTCATCCACCAGGGAAGGCCGTACTGAAACGCTGCGGTGGCGAGGCCCCCGGCGACCACGAGAACGCCGAGGATTGCGGCGGCCCGGGTCACAAGGCGCATGTGGTGTCCTCGGCCGGGAGCCGAAGGTCGATCAGGTAGGCGGCGGCGATCTCGTCGACGCACGGACTGGTCCCCGCCATCACGACGGTGTGTTGCTGCCCTTCAACGGTCAGCATGGCGCCGCCGAGCGCTTCGGCAAGCCGGATGCCGCCGTCATACGGTGTGCTGGGATCGCCGGTGATCGAGACGACAAGAGTCGGCGGGAGTTCTTGCACGTCTTCGGCATACGGGATACCCAGGGTCGGTTCGAAGGGCCAGGCCTCACACCCGTCGCGGGCGCCGTCCCGCAGGTTGATGCCCGGGTCGAGGAACGGCGCGGCCTCGACCACGGCGACTCGTAGGTCGGCGGTCTGCTCCGGGGTCAACCGTTGCTCGTCCATGCAGTTGATGGCGAAGACCGCCTCACCGAAGTTGGACCACCGGCCGTCCGAGGCACGCCCGGCGAAGGCGTGCCCGAGCGCCACCAGGGTGTCGCCCCGGCCTGCCCGCACCTCGGCGATACCGGCGATGATCGCGGGCCAGGCCTGCGACGTGTACAGACCCGAGATGATTCCCGCGGTCGCCGCGTCGAAGGTGAGCTCGAACCCGTCCAGCGCCGGCAGCGGCTCGTCGAGCAGCGGCCGCAGGGTGTCCTGGAGCACCCGAGTCGCCTGCTCCGGGTCGGGGCCCAACGGGCAATCGGGCTGCTCGGCGCAGAACGCGGCCAGTTGTTCGAATGCCCGTTGGAAGCCGGTGTAGGCGTAGACCCGCCGCTCGAAAGTGCCCTGCCGAGGGTCGATCGCGCCGTCGAGGACCATGGCGCGCACGTTATCGGGGAAGGTCTCGGCGTAGACGGCGCCGAGGCGGGTGCCGTAGCTCTGCCCCAGATAGCTGAGTTTCTCCTCACCCAGCGCCGCACGCAGGATGTCCATGTCCCGCACCACGTCACGGGTTCCCGCGTTTGCCAATGCCTGTGCACCACCGCTGCGCTCGGCACACCTGTCGAACAGCTCTCGAGTGTGTTCCTCCGTGATCGGCGTGACGCTGCCGACCGCGGAGGTGGGCACCGCTGCGGTGTCGGCCTCGGCGTCGGTGAAACAGTCGATCGCCGGGACGGTGGCGCCGACACCCCGTGGGTCGAAGCCGACCAGGTGGAAGGCCTCGGTGATCGGACTCTCGGCCAGTGACACGCTGGTGAGAGCTGCCGCCATCACGCCTGAACCGCCGGGGCCACCGGGGTTCAGCACCAGCGACCCGGCCGGTTCGTCGCCGCGTGCGGGCACCCGCAGCACAGCGATCTGCACGGTCTGACCACCGGGGTCGTCGTAGTCGAGGGGAACCTGCAAGCGGGCACACTCGAATGTGTCACTGCCGGAGAGCACCTCGGCCTCGTCGCCTGTGGTGGCGTAGTCGTCACACGGCTCGAAGGTCAGCTCTTGGGCATGGAAGCGCTCGAGTGCTGTGCCGGTACGCTCCGGCGCGCTGCATGCGGCCAGCGCCAGCATCACCACTCCGACGGCCGCGACCAGAGCACGGGTCATCGTCTTGGCTCCCAACGGAACAGCCTCGAGGCGAGCGCGATCGCGAGGACCACCCACGACACGGTGGGAACCAGCAGGAGCAGTGAGTCGGTCAGCGGTATCCCGCCGTTCCAAGCGTTGACGATCAGCTCGGTGGCCGAGCCGCCGGGCAGCAGCCGCTTCACCAGGGTGAGGTTCTCGGTTCCGGTGATGCCGACCCAGCTCGTCACCGCGACGATCCCCAAACTCACCGGCAGCGTGGTGACTTGGGCGTGCTCGGGTGAGTTCGTGACGCCGGCGGTCGCCATTCCGAGTGCAAGCATCATGCCGAAAGTCGCGGTGATCGCCACCACCAGCAGCAGCACGTCGGCGGGCGCGGAACTGACGGCGGCGAACACCGAGAGGATCAGGCCCACCTGGACCACCGAGATGGCGGTGATCGGGAGGACCAGACCGGACAGGATCGCCACGTCACCGGCGGCGGTGGAGCGCAGCCGCTTGATGAACAGGTTCTGCCGACGGGCAGCCAGGGTGGTCACCGTGGCGGCGTACAGGCTGAACGCAGCGATGGTGAACGCGATCACCGCACCGATGTAACCGAGGCTGCCGATCCTTTCGAACACGTCACGGAAATGGATGAAGAAGGCGCTGGCCGCCATGGGCATGATGAGGCTGGTGACCAACACCGCCCTGTTGCGGAAGAGCTGGATCACTTCGCTGTACGCGATGGAGAGCATGGGGACTTCCTGTTCTCGATTGGTCAGACGGTGGTCGGCTCGGATCCGATGGCACGGAAGACGTCGTCCAGCCGGCTCGGCGCGGCGGACAACCCGTGCAACTCGACCGAGTGTGCAGCTGCCCAGTCGAGCAGCTGTTTGAGGTCGGTCTGCAGATCGAAAGTCTCGATCACATAGGAGGAATCCGATACCGGTGCGGACTGCATCGGCGGCGCGGGGGCGTCCGGGGGCAGTGAGAACTGGATCGAGGCCGGCAGGGTTCGAGTCAGCTCGGCGACCGTTCCCTGGTGATGGAAGGTGCCGCGGTACATCAGCCCGATGCGGTCGGCGCGCTGCTGTGCTTCCTCGAGGTAGTGGGTGGTCAAAACGATGGTCGACCCGTCCTCGCGCAGCTGTTGCACGGCGGCCCAGAGTGCGTCGCGGGACTGGATGTCCAGCCCTGTGGTGGGTTCGTCGAGGAAGATCAGCTCCGGACGTCCATAGACCGCCGTCACGAAGTCGAGCCGTCGTTTCTCACCGCCGGACAACTGGGACACCCGGACGTCGGCCTTGCCCGCGAGATCGACGATGCCCAGCACCCGCCCGACGGTGTCGGTGCGCCCACTCAGGCGGCCGATCAGGCGAACGGACTCCGCGACGGTCAGATCCGGGGAGAAGCCGCTCTCCTGGAGCATGATCCCGGTCCTGTGCCGCACTGCCCTACGGTTTGTCGGATCCTCGCCGAAGACGCGCACTGTGCCGGAGGACGCCTTGCGGTGCCCTTCGATGATCTCCAGGGTCGAGGTCTTACCTGCCCCGTTGGTACCGAGCAGCGCGTAGAGTTCGCCGCGCTCGACCTGGAACGAAAGATCCTTCACGGCCTGGAAATCCCCATAGGTGAGGTTCAGTCTGTCGACGTCGATGACGGGGTTCACGGACATGTACCCATCACACGGGATGTCGGACGGGCTGCACAGTGCGGTGGCGTCACGTCATCGGCGTGACGTTTGCGGCGCCGTCCACATGACACTGCGTCACTACCCGCCCCAAGCCGCATCGGCGATACTGGGGCGTGACTCCATCCCTCTGCAAGTGAAGCCACCCATGAAAAGTCGTGCCCGGTTGTTCCCGGCAGCGCCTGACGGTGCGCCCGCGAGATCCCGGCGACGGTTCCGCACGCTCAACTTGACGATATTCCTGCCTCTGATCGGCGCTGTCGGTGTACTCGTGATGGCCAGGCAGGCCCAGACCTGGCAACAGGGCGCGGTGCTGGGCGTGGGCCTGGTCGCTGCGCTGGTGGCGTTCGAGCGTTGGACGGCCGGCGACATCACCCGTGTTGCGATTCCGTGTCTGAGCGTCACGGCAGCCGTCTGGCCGTTCGGAGTGTTGATGGTCGATGGCCCGATCCAGGCCGCGTACTACCCGCTGGCCATCGTCGGATCGCTCACCATTCCGCAGCTTCCCCGTCACCGGGCCGTCGCGGCGCTCGGGCTGGTCGGGTACGTGGCCGCGGTAGGCGCATTGGGAGTGTTCGCCGGCGGCCAGGCCGACATGAGCGGGGTCATCGCAGAGGTCATCGTCCCCACCGGCGTCACCGCGGTCCTGACCGGTTTGATGTTTCCCAACAAAGGGTTCTACGACGTGGTCGCCGAGCTGGAGGAAGCACGCAACCGGGAGGCGGAGCTGGCTGTCATCCGCGAGCGAATGCGTTTCGCCAGCGATCTGCACGACATCCAGGGCCACACACTGCACGTGGTGAAACTGAAGATCGCGTTGGCGCAGCGGTTGATCCACAGTGACACGGCGCGTGCGGAACAGGAACTGCGGGAGGTCTATGAGCTCATCGGCGACACCATTGCCCACACCAAAGACCTTGCCTACGGCCAGCGCAGGCTAAACCTCACCGCAGAGCTGGAAAATGCACGCAACCTGTTGGAAGCAACAGGAATTCATGTGCGTGTGGACCGCCAGAACGAGGTCAGCGAGTGCGCCAACGAACTTCTCGGCCAGGTTCTGCGCGAGACGACGACCAACATTCTGCGGCATTCGCAAGCCTCGCTGGTCCGCATCGAGCTCTCCGATCACAGCATCACCGTCATCAACGACGGCGCGGGTGACGACGCACTACCCGAACTACGAGGACTCGCCACCCTTGCGGACCGGGTGTCCGATGGCGGCGGAGAACTCAGCGTCGAACTCGAGAATCACCGATTCCTGACTGCGGCAACGTTTCCGCCTCCGACCGAAGGTGCCGGAGCGGCATCCGCTCGGAGTGGTCGATGACCACCGTCGTGCTCGCCGACGACGAGGTACTGCTGCGCAAAGCCATGGCCGCACTGCTTCCGCTCGAGGGCGATTTCCAGATCCTCGCAGAGGCCGACGACGGAGCCGCGGCGGTACAGGCGACGCTGACCCACCGGCCCGACGTGCTGGTCATCGACCTCGAAATGCCCAGGATCGACGGTCTCGAGGCAGTCGCCGAGATCCGTCGTGCGCTACCGGATCAGGTGATCTTGATGCTCACCCGCCATGCTCGGCCAGGAGTTCTTCGCAGCGCGCTCAAGCTGGGGGTGCAGGGCTTCGCCAGCAAGTCAGCCGAACCCTCTCACATCGCCGAGGTCATCACCGCGCTGCACAACGGCCGTCGGTGGATCGACCAGGACGTCTCAGCCGCGGCGATCGTCGACGACTGTCCTCTGACCGACCGGGAGCTCGACGTGCTCCGGGTCACCGGCGACGGCTATTCGGTGGCCGAGATCGCGAAACGGCTGCACCTGGCGTCAGGGACGGTACGCAACTATCTGTCCAGTGCCATGCAGAAAACCCAGACCAGGACGCGCCACGAAGCGGCCCGCTACGCGCGCGAGCACGACTGGCTCTGAGCCGCTTCAGCCGCGCTTCGCTTCCGAGAGATCACGGAGCACAGCGTGGGCAGCCGTGATCCGGGCGGGGATCGGGAAGTTCTTGTTCGCGAGCATGACGATGCCGATCCGCTGATCGGGAACGAACGCGGCGTACGCGCCGAACCCGTTGGTGGAACCCGTTTTGTTGAACAGCGCCGGACCCGCCGCCGGTTGCCCGGTGAGCGCCGTCACCGGGTTCGGCTGCATCGCCATGTCGGTCGAATTGCCGGCCAGCAACTGATCCAGGCTCACCGGATACGGATACCGTTCCCAGCCCAGGCCCTGGACCATGTCGGCGACCTTGAAGTACCCGGTGTGCGTTCCCTCGACTGCTTCGCGCACCGGCGCCTCGAGACCGCCGGGCGCGATGTTCGCTTCGACAAAACGGAGCATGTCCGCCGCGGTGGACTTCACACCGTACGCCTCGGCGTCGAGCACGCCG
Organism: Mycolicibacterium hippocampi; assembly: GCF_010723735.1. Classification (GTDB taxonomy): domain Bacteria; phylum Actinomycetota; class Actinomycetes; order Mycobacteriales; family Mycobacteriaceae; genus Mycobacterium; species Mycobacterium hippocampi. The sequence goes on from NZ_BLLB01000002.1 coordinate 619,962, forward strand.
GGGCTCACCCGGGTGGGTACATCGTCGGCGTCGTAACCCCAGGCATAGCCGTCCATCTGGGACTGCGGCACCTCGATGTAGCTGCGGCTGAGCCCGAGCCTCGGGAAGACCTGGCCTTGGAGCAGTTCGGTGAAAGTAGTGTTCATGGCGATCGCGGAGACGCGGCCGAGCAGTCCGATGCTGGGGTTGGAGTATCTGCGTTGTTCGCCGGGTGCGGCATCAGGTTTCCACTGTCGGAAGTACGTCTGCATCTGGGCTTCGTCGGTGACGTCGGCCGGGAACTGCAGCGGCAACCCGCCGGCGGTGTAGGTTCCGAGATTCAGCAGGGTCGCCCTGTCGATCGCGCTGCCCGCCAACTCCGGCAGGTACGTACCGGGGTGTTCGTTGAGTGAGATCCGTCCGAGTGCCTGTGCGTAGGTGGCTGCAGTCGCGGTGAAAGTCTTGGACAACGAACCGATCTCGAAGATCGTCTCGGGTGTCACCGGGGCCGCACTCTGCCTCGACGCGACTCCGTAGGTGAAGTGGCGCTGACGGCCGTCGACCGTCACCGCGACGGCCATCCCCGGTATACCGTATTCGGCCAGCAGCGCTCCGAATGCTTCGTCCACCGCCGCGGCGACAGGATCAGGACGTGCGGCGGCAGGACCCGCGATGGACATCGTGAACAGCACGACTACCGACAGCAGTGCCGTGACCACCCTGGTGACGATTTGCAACTGAGAACCCCTCTGTATTTTCGATTTCCGTCAGCTTCGCCGTCGACGTCCTCGCTCGATGACAAGCTCGGCCAGTCGCAGGCCCCGCTCGACCGGCGCCGCGTCGACGCCGATCGCCAGTGCACTGAGCATTCCGTCGTAGATCAGCGCGATGTCGCCTGCCGCGCGACCCGGATCGCGTAGTCCGGCTGCGTCGGCCAACGACGTGAGCCGGGCGATCACGAAGCGCTTGTGTTCGGCGGCCGCCCTGATACCGGCGTGGCCCGGCGGCAGTTGTGCTGCCGCGGCGATGTGGGCACATCCTCGCCGCACATCGGAATGACGCGCCCACTCGTCGGTGGCGCCGAAGATGGCAAGCAGTCGGTCGACCGGGTCGGCCGCCGCATCGATCTGAGATTCCCACAGTGTTCGGAAGCGCTGGTCGCGGTCGGTCAGGTACGCAGCGACAAGGTCGTCCTTGCCGCTGAAGTTCTTGTAGAGAGATCCGGTGGCCACTCCGGCCCTCGCGATGACCGCGTCGACGCCCGTGGCCGCAATTCCGTTGGCGTAGAACAACTCGTCGGCAGCACGCAGTAGACGAGCGCGAGCGGGTTGCCGAATCGGTGACATGCTGTCAGTATAGGCCGAGTGCAACGATCGTTCTACTCACTGGTCGCCTCCGGTGCCGCGCTGATTGCGTGTTGTTATGGGTTTGCCCGCTTCGCGTACGGGTTGTTCGCGCCTGTGCTGACCGATGAGTTCGGCCTCAGTTCCACGATTGTGGGGTCGATCGCGGCCGGAAGCTACGTCGGCTACTGTGCCGCGATCATCGCCAGCGCGACATTGACCAGACGTCTCGGGCCGCGGCGGGTGGCGATCGGCGCGGGAATCGTTGCCACGCTGGGGATGACCATGGTCGCGCTGGCACCCTCTGCGTTGGTTCTTGCCGTCGGGGTCCTGATAGCCGGGTCCAGCACAGGCATCGCGTCGCCACCGCTGGCCGCGGCCATAGCGCACCGGATCAGCGGTGCTGTCGGTGACCGCGCTCAGACCATCGTGAACGCCGGCACCGGCGTCGGTGTGCTCATCTCGGGCCCGATCGCCTTCGCCCTGTCCGACCAGTGGCGACTGGCCTGGGGCGGGTACGCGGTGCTCGCCGCCGTCACGACGATGTGGGTGGCCTCGAGCGTCGGCAACACCTCGGACTCGGTGATCGAACCGGTGCAGGTGCAGCGTTGGCGCACCGGGACTTTCGGGTTGGTGGCGGCGTCGTTGCTCACCGGCATCGGCAGCATCACGGTGTGGGGTTTCGGCCGCGATCAGATCAGCACTGCCGGATCCGCCAGTGTCGGTGTCGCATCGATTGCGTGGATGGCGCTGGGAGCCGCAGGCATTGCCGGTGCGTTCGGCGGCGACCTGGCCCAACGGATCGGCCTCAGGCGCGCGTGGGTGGTTACCACCCTCGCGATGTCCTGCGCCACCGTCGGTCTCGCGATCGCCCCGTGGAATATCGTCGCGATCATGCTGTCCGTCAGCATCTTCGGCGCCGCCTACATCGGGCTGACGGGGCTGCTCCTGGTGTGGAGCACGCGGGTCTACCCGGACTCGCCGTCCCTGGGAGTCGGGCTGGCGTTCTTCACGATTGCGTTCGGCCAGGCGCTCGGCGCGCCCACCGCGGGCGTACTGATCGACGCACACGGGGCCACGACCACGTTCATCCTGTTTGCGTTGACGGGCGCCACGGCCGCCGTCGTGCGTCCCGTCACGGCCTCGGTCCACGCGTTGGATCGTCAGCACTGACCACTCACAGTGGGCACGTGGCACCCGCCGGAGGCAGCACCAGGTCGACCAGATAATCGGCGGCGATGTCGTCGACGCACTTGTTGGTTCCCCCGGTCACCACGGTGTGCCCCTCCCCCTCGACGGTGAGCAGGGCACTGCCCAGCGTTTTCGCGAGACTCACGCCGCCGGAGTGCGGTGTCGTCGGGTCCCCGGTGATCGACACCACGAGCGTGGGCGCAAGACCGTCGATCCCCGAGGCGTAAGGGAATCCCAGCGTCGGTTCGGCGGACCAGTGCTCACACCCGTCGCGGGCACCCGTCAAGGCGACGCCGGGGTCCATGAACGGTGCCGCGTCGAGAATCGCCCCACGCAGTGCATTGCCCTGCTCTTCGGTCAGTCGGTCCTCGTCCATGCAGTTGATGGCGTAGTTCGCCTCGGGCAGGTTGGTCCAGCCGATTTCCGGCCCGCTGAGCGCGAAGTCGCGGCCCATCTGCAGCAGTTCGTCACCTCTGCCCTGCCGCACCTCAGCGATCCCGGCGATGATGCGGGGCCAGGCCTCCTTGGAATACAGGCCAGAGACGACGCCACCGATCCCCTCGTCGAAATCCAGGTCGCGCTCCAGGGCCGGGACCGCCGAGTGGTACAGCGGTTGCATGATCTGTTGGAACACCTCGACAGCCCTGTCCGGATCGTTGCCGAGCGGGCAGCCGTCCTGGGTGACACAGAATGCGGCCATTTGATCGAATGCTCTTTGGAATCCGGCGTAGGCGCTGACCCGCCGCTCAATCGTCGCCTGGTGCGGATCGACGGCGCCGTCGAGCAACATCGCCCGGACGTTCTGCGGGAACTGCTCGGCATAAACGGCACCCAGTCGTGTTCCGTAACTCTGTCCCAGGAAGGTAAGCTTCTCGTCACCGAGAACTGCGCGCAGCACATCGATGTCGCGGGCCGCATCGCGGGTTCCGACGCCGGCCAACACCTCAGCACCGCCGGAGCCTTCGGCGCACCGGTCAAAAATGCGCTTCGTATCCTCCTGTGTCCATTGCACAGTCGTGCCCTGCGCGCTGAGCCACACGTCACCGCGGGCGGCTTCGGCGTTGGTGTAGCAGTCGATTGCCGGCTCTGAGGCACCCACACCGCGGGGATCGAAGCCCACCAGGTCGAAGCGTTCGGTCAATCGGCTTTCCGGCAGCGACGCCGCCGTCGCGGCAGCACCGAACAACCCTGAGCCACCCGGCCCTCCCGGGTTCATCACCAGGGAACCGATGGCCTCACCGCGAGCGGGTACCCGCATCACGGCAAGCTTGGCGGTTCGGCCCTCTGGCTCCTGGTAATCGAGTGGGACTTCGAGTCGGCCGCACTGAGCTGTCTCGGCGCCGGCGAACACTGCCTGCTCTATCGACGTTGCGGCGAACCCAGCACAGTCTCCCCAGGCGATCTGCTGGTCGTAGAACCGCTCGAGCTGGTCCGGTGTCTGCGGTGGCGGCGAGCCCGCGCCACAGGCTGCCAGCAGAGATGAGAGGAGTACGGCCGTGCTGACGGCGACGACACCACGGATGAACGGCCAGGAATTCACGAACGCATGGAAGACCGTGCCCCTGCGGCACAGTCAAGTCGACTACTCCTCGCGGCCGGGCCGCTCACAGGGGTGGCCAGTGTCGCAGGGCCCCGTCGGCGACTTGCTGGAGTTCGTCGCGGCTCACCCCTGTGGCGGCCTGGACGGCGATGCCGTTTCCGACTGTCATCAGATACCGGGCGAGAAGCCCGGGGTCGGTCTCCGCCGGCAGATCCCCGTCTTCGACGGCTTTTCCGAACCGCTCGCACAGTAGCGACCAGGTCGCCTCACGGCAGGTCATCAACATGTCGCGGGCCGGTCTCCCGGTGTCGCCTGCGGACAGCGATCCCTGGACAGTCAGGCACCCTGCGGGTGCGTCGGGCCGTGTGGTGGTGCGGACCGAGCCGGCGAGGAACTTCTCCGCCACCCGGCGGGCTGTCGGCTCCTGCAGCGCTTTGACGAGGTACCCACCGGGCCCTTCGAGGTATCGCTGCAGCGCCGCGCGAAACAGCTGTTCCTTGTTCCCGAACGCGGCGTACATGCTGGTGCGGTTGATGCCCATCGCGCGGGTGAGGTCGGTGAGGGTGGCGCCGTCGTAGCCCTGCTCCCAGAAGACGAACATGGCTCGCTCCAGCGCTTCGTCGACGTCGAAGCCCCTGGGCCGCCCGATAGATGTGGTCTTCGTGGAATCCATGCCGGGGCAATAATACCTTTTCCGGACCGAACGGTATGGAAATATTTCGCTCCGACCCCGAGTTGCGGACCGAATAAGTGCATAACTGAGAGGACCGAACCCATGAGCACACCCGTCGCCCAAACACACGCCGGCACATCTGCACGGCCGTTGGCAGGGCGTCGCGCCCTGGTCACCGGCGGCTCCCGGGGGATCGGCGCAGCGATCGTGCGCCGCCTGGCCGACGACGGAGCGACCGTGACGTTCACCTATCACTCCTCACCGCAGCGCGCCGAGGAACTCGTCGCGCACGCGTCAGGGTCGGGGTCGTCGGTGACTGCGGTGAAGGCCGACAGCGCCGACGTAGCGGCGATCCGGCGCGCAGTCGACAACACCGCAGATCGCCTCGGCGGGTTGGATATTCTGGTCAACAGCGCCGGCGTCGCGCATCTCGACCCGGTCGAGTCCTTCCCGATGGATCAGTTCGATCGTCTGGTGGCCGTCAACGTCCGCGGCGTGTTCGCCGCAGTCCAGGCAGCTGTTCCTCACATGGACGGAACGGGTCGCGTCATCACCATCGGCAGTGTCAACGGTGACCGCGTTCACCTCCCGACACTGTCGGTCTACGCGATGACCAAGGCCGCGGTGGCCGGACTGACCCGCGGGTTGGCACGTGAACTGGGCCCACGGGGGATCACTGTCAACAACCTCGCCGTCGGTCCCACCGAAACCGACATGAATCCTGACGACGATAGCGACTTCGCCGGCGTCACCCGCGCGACCACGGCGCTCGGGCGCTACGGTCAGCCCCGCGACATCGCCAGCGCCGTGGCCTATCTCGCGCTCCCCGAAGCCGGGTTCATCACCGGGGCGACGTGGCACGTCGATGGCGGGTTCAACGCCTGAGCTGGTAGCCAGCGCGCCCAAGTTTCACACACACCCGAAGCATTTGCCAGAGCGCAACTAGTTGCTGGTTGCCGTCGGTGGTGGTTGGTAGGGGGTGTACCACTTCCATTGGGCGCGTTCGCCGGTCGGTCCGGGGTAGGGGGCGACGGCCGGGGGTGGTGTGGTGGGTGGTCGGGCCAGGGATCCCGCGCTGAGTTCCTGGCCTTCGTTGTCGGTGACTGTGAGGCGGTGCGCAGGCCCGGTGAGGGTGATCCCGCCCAGGTGATGCAGCCGATGGTGGTAAGGGCAGAGCAAGACCAGGTTGTCGAGTTCGGTGGGGCCGCCGTCTTCCCAGTGCCGCAGGTGATGGGCGTGCAGGCCTCGGGTGGCGCCGCAGCCGGGGACCACGCAGCAGCGGTCGCGGTGCTGCAACGCCCGGCGTAGCCGCCGGTTGACGGTGCGGGTGGCCCGCCCGGCGCCGATCACCCGGCCCTGGCGTTCGAACCACACCTCACAGGTCGCATCACAGAGCATCATGCGACGTTCACTGTCAGACAACAAGGGACCGAGGTGCAGTGACGCCACGTGCTGGTCGACGTCGAGGTGGGCGATCACGGTGGTGCGTTGCCCGTGCGGGCGGCGCGCCACCTCGGTGTCCCAGCCGGCTTCGACGACACTCATGAACGCATCCGCGGTGCTCGGAAACGGCGGCGCCTGATCCGACATCACTCCGCCGGTGTCGTGGTCGTGTCGCCACGCGGTGACCAGCGCGTCGAGATGGGAGGCCAGGGCGGCGTCGACGACCGCGGCCTCAGCGTGTGGCAGCCGGATCCGGTAGGTGGCGTGGGTGTCGTCGCCGGTCTTGATGACCGACCGCTCCCACACCGGGTCGGGCTCCGGTTGGGGTTGCGGCTTGGGTTCGGGTTTGGGTCGGGGGGCTGCTTTGAGGGCGGTGTGCAGTTGGGTGACCGTCGCCGATTCGGCCAGCTGCGCGTAATGCTCATCGGAGCCGGTGGCGGCGCGCCCGGCGATCACCCCGACCTGATCCAACGACAACCGCCCCTCGCGCAACCCTCGGGTGCAGCGCGGAAACTCTGCGAGCCGCCCCGCGATGGTGGTGATGGTGTGCGCGTTGGACGGTGAGGTGCCCAGTTTCCAGGCCACCAACCCCGCCACCGAACGCGCCCCGGTCAACCCGCAGAGTTCGTCGCGGTCGATCTCGGCGACGATCTCCACGATCCGCCCATCGATCGCGTTACGCTGACCCGCCAGCTCCGCCAACTCGTCGAACAACACCTCAAGACGCTCCTTGGGAGCCAAAGAAGTTGCCGCCGAAGACATACCACCATCAAAACAGAGGGGTCCGACAAATCCGGCCCGCGCTACCTAGGCGGCGATCGTCTCGGGGCCGGCCGCAGTTGCGGACCGGTCACGCGCGCGCCGCACCGCCCACCAGGTCACGAACAGTGCCACCGCCAACAGCGGGTAGCCCATGACGATCCGCGCGAACGCCAACCACCCGACTGAACCTGCGTCATAGAGCCAGTCCTGGACCAGGTACCGCGCGACGAAGACCCCCACGAAGGCCAGCGTGGCGATGTCGAACGCATGCAACGTCTTTCGATCAGCGTGCCATACCGGCCGGTCCCCCACGCTGGTGAGCGCATTCCAAATGACGCCCACCAGCGGCCGCCGCACCGCCACCGACGCTGCGAAGACCACGGCCAACGACACGCTCATCCAGATTCCCGGAAGGAAGTAGCCTTCGGCCGAGCCGGTGTACAACGCGATCAACGATGCGACCGCAACACCCAGCAGGCCGGAGACCGCAGGCTGGATCGGCTGCCTGCGAAGTCTGCGGAGCACGACCAGACCGATGCTGGCAGTGATCGCCACCACCACCGCCGCATCCAGCCCTGCAATCGCATTCGCGATCACAAAAGCCAGCGACGGCACGCCCGCGGCCGCGAGCCCCGACATCCCGCCCATGCGGTCGAGCATTGTCGGACTCTGTTCGGCATCGGTCATGCTGTCCGCTCCTCGACGCCTCCGAGGTGCTCGGCAAGGAATCGATCCACGGCTCGATACATGTCGACCACGTTGTCGGGGTTGAGGAACCCGTGCCCCTCGTCGTCTTTGACCATGTACTCGACATCCACTCCGCGGGCCCGCAGCGCCTCGACGAGATTGTCCGACTCCGCTTGCACGACTCGAGAGTCGTTGGCGCCCTGGACGACCAGCAACGGCGTGCGGATCTGATCCACGCGGGTGATCGGGGAGCGTGCCAGCATGTCGGCTTCCTGCTCGGGGTCGGCGGGGTCACCGACGAACAGGTGCCAGTTGTTGGCCAGATGCGGCCGTGCGATCTCCGGCAGAGTCCGCATGAAGTTCGCCAGGTTGGAGATTCCCACGTAGTCGATGGCGGCGGCGAACACGTCGGGGGTGAAGGTGACGCCGACAAGGGTGGCGTATCCACCGTAGGATCCGCCGAAGATGGCGACCCGCTCGGGATCGGCGTAGCCCTTCTCGGTGGCCCAGTTGACAGCGTCGATCAGATCGTCGTGCATCTTCCCGGCGAACTCACCGACCGCGGCCTTCACGAAGGCCTGCCCGTAGCCGGTGGATCCGCGAAAGTTGACCTGCAGCACCGCATACCCGCGGTTGGCCAGGAGTTGCACGTCGGGCTGATAGCTCCAGGTGTCGCGTGCCCATGGGCCGCCGTGTACCAGCAGCACCAGCGGCACCGGACCGGTGGCGCCCACCGGCAGCGTCAGGTAGGAGTGCAGGTCCAGCCCATCGCGGGAGCGGACGGTGACCGGGGTCATCGTCGCCAGCGCCTCGGGATCCAGATGCGGCAGTGGGCGGAACAACTCCCGGCTCTCGCCGGTGCTGTGGTCGTAGAGATAGGTGACTCCGGGCTCCCGGTCGTGGTTGAAGCTGACCACCCAACGCTGTCCGGCGTCGTCGGACGAGATCTTGGCCAGGTCGCCGTCGGACAGCTTCTCCAGATTTTTCAACACCGTGGCGAACTGTGGGTCCAGCGCCCGAATGTCCTGCCGCTCCCCGAGATAGCGCACTGCGAGCAGGTCTCCGGTTCGCCTGCTGAGAATCAGCGGTTGGGGAAGTACGGGGGCAATGGCGCCCATCGGGTCGATGCTGAGGGTGGAGTGCTCGTCGACGTGGGTCTCCTCACCGGTGGCGACGTCCAACCGCACAAGTGACGTCCGGTCCGGGTTCCGGTTCGAGCCGAGCCACAGGCCTTTTCCGTCGGGCGTGACCGCCATCGGCCAGATGCTCAACGTGTAGTCGGCGCCGTCGTACACCGCGATGGAACGCAGCCTCTGCTGTTCGGGTTCCCATGTCGACAACTCGACGTCGCCGTCGGCGGTCAGGGAGGAGGCGAACAGCTCACCGGAGCGTCCGGCGAACCATCCGGCGACCTTTCCCGGGTTCTCGGCGAGCAGCGTCAATGCGCCGGTAGCGATGTCCAGCTCGTAGGCGTCCATCAGTTCGGGTGTGCGCTTGTTCATGGCGACCATCGCCTTGCCGGGGCGGCCGGCAAGCAACTCGTAGTAAGTCCGAACCCCCGGAAACGGGGTGAGATCAACAGCGGGACTCGACGGTTCGTCGAGGTCGACACGGTAGATGTGCCAGTTCTCGTCGCCGCCGTTGTCCTGGGTGTACAGCAGCCACCGCGGATCGTCGGTCCACTCGTAGTTGATCACGCTGCGGGTGTCGTCGGCCGTGACGCACCGCGGTTCGCCGACGGATTCGCCCTGGCTGTCGAGATCCTCCACCCACACGTTCAGGCGGTTCTTCCACGGCGCCAGAAAGGCGATCCTGCTGCCGTCCGCGGCGATCGTCGCCGCGGACCGGGTGGGCGGCTTGAAGAAGTCCTCGACGGAGATATACGCGTGTGTTGCCATGGCTCGAGGACACACCCGGACGCTGCGGCACAGTCAAGTCGGGCCGTTGTGGACAATGGACAAGTGGCGTGGAGTACCCGCGAAATCGCCGAGCTCGCAGGCACCAGCCTGCGGGCCGTGCGGCATTACCACCAGGTCGGCCTGCTCGCCGAGCCGGAGCGTCGCAGCAATGGCTACAAGCAGTACGGCGTCGCCCACCTCGTCCGGCTGGTACGGATCAAACGACTCACCGACCTGGGGTTCTCGCTGACGCAGATCGCGGACATGGACGACTCCGACGATCACCCCGAAGACGCTCTGCGGTCCCTGGACGCCGAACTCGCAGCCACCATCGATCGGCTGCAGCGCGCGCGGGTGGAACTCGGACTGATCCTGGAGAGCGCCGCGCCTACCGAGTTGCCGCCGGCGTTGATCCCGCCGGATGCCATGGCCAAGATGTCCGATGCCGACCGATCCCTGGTCGTCGTCCTCACTCGAGTGCTGGGCCCGCAGGGGCTCCGGATCTACGCCGATCTCCTGCGCGACGCGCCCGATGAACCCGTGGCGCTGGCGTACGATTCGCTGCCGGCCGACGCCGACGACGCCACTCGGCAGGAAGTCGCCGAAAAAATGATCCCTTACATCCAAGCTCTGTACACGGCGCACCCCGGCCTGCTGGAATCACGGACAGACGCTCCGAAGGGCAAGCGGTTCGCCGACGAAACCATCGCGGAAGCGATGTCGGAGCTGTACAACGATGCGCAACTCGACGTTCTTCGCCGCATCGGACAGATCATGAGCGCCAACGAGACCGGCGGGCAGTCAGCCTCGTAGGTGTACCGGCTTACACCGCGAAGGCGTTGCCGCAGATTCCGCACACTTCGAACTCCCGGCGCCGCCAGCGCGCGACCGGGACGAAGAACAAAGTGAACTGCTTGAACTCCCGAACCCGCGTCCACTGCGTGGTGTTGTGGCAACGCTGGCAGGCCCGGACCTCTCCCGCGCCAAGGAACTTCTGCTTGGTCCCGTAGCCGAAGAGGAAGAACATCACACCAGCGTAGGGACCGGTGGTCGCGGTACTACCAGCCGGCGTTGCGGGCCAGATCGATGGCGTACTGGTTGACGAAGGTGCCGGCACTCGCAGCACCCCGGCATGAGCCGTCGGACTCGCCGGGTCGCTTGACCCACAGGAAAGCGTCGACCTGCGGGTTGCCGGTGGCCGTGGTGGGCCGCACGCCCAAGGCGCGGCCACTGGGGTTGCACCAGTACAGCTCGTCGTTCTCCACCGGTCCGGCGCCGTTCCGCGACGTGTCGATGACGAAGGGCTTGCCGCCCGTCATCCCGGAGATGGCTCCGCCGTAGCCGACGTTCTCCTCGGTGGTGAAGAAGTTGGCGGTGTTGAGGCTGAAGCCCCGCGCCTTGGCCACGCCGACCTGGTTCAGCCTGGCTGCCATGACGTCGGCGGCCACCCAGCGCGGGTGGCCGGCGTCGACGTACACGGCGGTGGCGGGGTTGCGCGTCAGCGTGTCGACGGCGTAGCCGATCAGGTCGAAGCGCTCCTGCTGTTGGGCAGCTGACAGACAGTCGGCCATCGCGAGCGCGTCGGGCTCGAGGATGACCGCCGCCGGTCCCCCGCCGATGGCGGCGGCGACGCCGTCGATCCAGCTGCGGTAGGCACCGGCAGATCCGAACCCGCCCGCGGCGTAGCTTCCGCAGTCACGATTTGGGATCCCGTAGAGCGCGAGAATCGGCATGGTGCCCGCGGCCTGTGCGTCCGCGATGTACTTCGCATCCACGGACGGAGTGGAGCGGTGGTCCATCCAGTACGCCGTCGGCGTGTTGACGACCGCGGCCAGCAGCGGGTCTGGGTCGCTCGCCGCGGCGCGCGTGCCCTTCGAGTTCGGGTTGACGTAGAACGGCAGGCCCACCAGTGGGTTTGCGTCACTGACCAGGCGTATGGCCGGGGCGGGGCCAGGGTGCACCGGCGCAGGAGCAAAGCCGACGCCGGCCAGCACCGCTACCGAGAGAAGAGGCAAGATCCATCGCGCGACTGCACCAGCAGCTGAGGACATCACGTGACAGAACGTAGCGCCGCGCTACGACAAGCGCCAAACCGCCCTCTGCTCCCGAGGCCGCCGGTTCTCCCGGTCACTCGCCGCGCGGCTCGGCCCGCAATCCGTCCTTGAGTTCCTCGAGCGCCTGCGCGAGCCCGACCTGCGGAGTCCAGCCCCAACGGTGGGCGCGGTCGGCGACGATCTGACCGGTCCACGCCGGCCCCTGCTCCCACACCGGGTCCACGCCCAGCACTTCGGTGACGGCCTCGAAGTAGTCGCGTTGCGTCGCCGGGCCACCGGCGACGTTGACCGCCGTGCAGCCGCCGTCCACCGGGCCGCGTTCGGGATCGTCAGATGACTTGATCTCCCCAGTCGCGAGGGCCGCCAGGAGAGCTGCGAGGTCGTCGACGTGCACCCACGCGAACGACTTTCCGGGGACGACGTGGCGGGCGTCGGGCCGCTTCGCGATGTCGCCGGGGCGCAGCGAGTTCCAGATCGACGTGTCGCCTTGTCCGAGGATCGCCGGCGGGCGCACCAGGATGCGGGTGAGTCCGGCCACCGCGGCAAGGGCGGCGTCGGTGTCGCGCTTGGTGACGGGATAGTCCCCCGCGTCGTCGTCCACCAGCGCCGCTGATTCGTCGACGTCACCGACACCGGGGGACCGGTCGTAGACGCCCGCCGTCGACATGTGAACCAGCCGTCCGACGCCGGCATCGCGCGCCGCGCGCGCGATGACCGGGGTTCCTTCGACAGCCACGTGATGTTGTGTCTGCCGGTCTGAGCCCATGGGATGCACTGTCGTGATCACAGCACCGGCCCCAGCGACCACACCAGCGGCGAAGTCCTGGTCGCCGAACCTTCCGACCCATTCCTCGACGCCGTCGGTGCGCGGCGCGCTTCCCGCCCGGCGCACGACGGCTCGCACTGTGGCCCCGTGTCTGACGAGTTCGGCGCACGTGCGCGAACCCACGAAGCCGTTCGCTCCGGTGACGACTACTGGAGGCTGCGGTTCGGCGCTCATATGCCCACCATGCCAGCGATGCCGGTACCGGTGCCGCACCGCCATTAGACAAATAGAGCCAATTGTCTTGTTCATGAGACGCATTGGCGATGCTGTTGCGGATAGCCCGGTTCCCCTGCTACACCTGATGAGCCGAAGTGATCTAGGACACATCCTGAGGAGTCGTGATGCGCTCACCGAACTTTGAGGCCGACGGTCTGCCCGGCAGCTCCAGGGGCGCAGCCGGACCCGGGAAGTTCATCGGACGTGTCGGTGCGCTCGCAGTATTCCTCGGCGTCGGAGCCGCACTGGCCATGCCGACCGCGCACGCCGACAGCGACGACTCGTCGTCGGGATCATCGTCATCGTCGTCCTCCTCGAGTGCGTCCTCCTCGAGTGCGGCAGCGGACTCGGACTCAGACTCAGACAAAGCGGACAAGGCCTCGGCGCGGAAGACTCGAACCGACTCGACCACCGACACCGACACCGACACCGACACCGACACCGACACCGAAGCCTCCGGCGACAGCGAACCCGACGGTGACACAGATGACACCGCCGACACAGATGACACCGACGACACCGACGACACCGAGGACGACTCGGCCGCCGAGACCGCCGCCGAGTCGAGTTCCCCGGGCCAGGAGGACGTCGACGCGTCCGCGGCGGGCCAGGTTGTCGAACTGCAGGTCGTCGAGGCCGCGGACCCGCCGGCACCCGAAACACCCCAGGCGCCGCTTGCCCCGCCTGTCGACCTGGCGTTGGCAGCCACCACAAAACGTCAGGCCGGCGCCGAGGCGGCCGCCACGACCTCACAGTCGTACGCCGGCGTGAACGTCGCCGACCCTGCACTGACCAATCAGGTCAGCCCGCTGGGTACACCGCAGCAGATCGAACGCGAGAAGATCGCCATGTCGACCGCCAAGTCGCTGCCGGTGGCGCTGATGAAACTTGTTCTGCGATTCGGGTTTCTCGCTGCGGCGAAGGAACAGTTCGCCCTCGTGGGCGGCCCCGACGCAGCCAACCGGGAGGCGCTCGACCGGGCCATCGACGAGTACGCGCTCGCTGCGGCGTTCCAGCAACAGATTCTCAACCCCATGGACCCGGCCGTGGTCACCCAGGTCGCGCCGCCGCACAACTGGTACGGACTCGATGTCGGCGGCTCCCGGCTGCTCTACGACAACCCGGACACCATCTACCGCTTCATGCCGGTCAACAAGACCTCGGAGTACGTGATCACCGGCCGCCTGTACGACGGCATCCCCGCCGACCTCACCTTCAGCGTGCTCGAGGGGACCGCCGGCACCACGTCGACGATCTTGTCCCTGGCCGACCTCGACGTCGACGAGGACGGCACGTTCGTGATCACCGCCAGCGGCGAGGCCGCCGCACCCGGGCAGACCAACCACCTCCAACTGACCTCCCGATCCACGCTCATCGCTGCTCGGGACACGTTGGGTGACTGGACAGTCGAGGACCCCATGGGGCTGGCGGTGCACCGCGTGAGCGGCCCCCGCAACAGTCTGTTCGCCCAACTCGGCGGTTTCGTCCTGCTGGGCGGACTGGTCAACGACAGTCCGCTGCTGACCTCGCTGGTGTCGCTGATACCGCCGCTCGGCATCGCCGAGTCGCGCCCCGTCCGGGGCACGCTGACCGCCCTGCTGCTGTTGGTCAGGGGCGCCAACGAGCAAGCGAAGTACATGGCGCTCGCCACGACCGACCCCGACACCGGTGAGCTCAGGGCCCCGAACGTGATGACACAGCCGGCCAGCAACGCCGAGTTCCTGGCCAACCAGCTGCAGAGCAACGGTTACTTCCAACTCGCCGACGACGAGGCGCTGGTGCTCACGATCGACCCGGGGAGTGCCGGGTTCTTCACCGTTCCGGTCTACAACGACTGGACGATCACCGACGACTACTGGAACCAGCAGACGAGCCTGAACGACGACCAGGCTGTCGCCAACCCGGACGGGACCTACACCATGGTGGTGTCGGTAGCCGATCCCGGTGTGGCCAACTGGATTTCGACCGGCGGGTTGAACCAGGGCATCATCTCGATGCGCTTCCAGGACCTGGACCCGGACTCGACCGACGCGCCGGGGGTGCAATCAGTCGTGGTCAGGCTCGAAGACCTCGACGAGCATCTGCCCGCGAGCACGGTCTACGTCACGGCCGCGGAACGCGCAGCACAGCTGGCAACCCGCAAGGCCGGATTCGACAAGCGGTGGGCACCGTATCCGCAAACCTGACCGCAGACTTGGCTATCGTCGCACCATGACGATCGCGTCACCACATGCCTGAGATCACCGTTGCCGCGGCCGACGGCGACGTCCGCGGGTACCTCGCAACACCCGACGGTGAGGGTCCATGGCCCGGTGTGGTGGTGGTCCAAGATGTCCTCGGCCTGACAGCTGACCTGAAGCGGATCACCGACCGCTTCGCTGCCGGCGGCTACCTGGCGTTGGCCCCCGCGCTGTATGACGGCCGCGGCCCCAAGATCACCTGCATGTTCAGCACCATCCGCGCCCATTTCACCGGCCGCGGCCCCGCCTACGGCAGCCTTCTCGCCGCCCGTGAGCACCTGATCGCCGACAGTCGGTGCACCGGAAGAGTCGGGATTGCGGGCTTCTGCATGGGTGCGGGGTACTGTCTGCAACTCGCCGACACCGGGTTGTTCGGTGCCACCGCCCCCAATTACGCGCTACTTCCCAAGGACATCGACAAGCTCCGTCAATCGTGTCCGGTGGTGGCCAGTTTCGGTGCGAAAGACCCCATCGTGGCGCGTGATACCGCCGCCAAGCTCGAAGCGGTCCTGGCCGACGGCGGCGTACCCCACGATGTGAAGCAGTATCCGGACGTCGGTCACAGTTTCATGAACGAACACCCGCTGCCCGGTCCCCTTCGACTCGTGGCCGGGGCCATCGGTATGGCGCATTCCGCTCCCGAAGCCGAGGATGCGTGGCACCGCATCCTCGCGTTCTTCGGAGAACATCTCGCCGCACCGGGGCGCGATCCGGACTCCTAGGCTGGTCGTGGTCGGACACGGGCGCGGATCGGACCGCCGGCGATCATGGTGAAGTGCAGCGCGAGCGGGAATTCGTCGTCGAGAGAGAGGATCTCGGCTCTGCGGATGATGGTTGCCAACGCGAGCGTGACCTCCAGCATCGCGAAATGATCCCCGATGCAGGACCGCGGACCGCCGCCGAAAGGAATGTACTGCCAGCGATCGAGGGCCTTGTACTTGTCGGGGGTGAACCGGTCGGGGTCGAACCGGAGCGGATCGTCCCAGAGGGCCGGATCCTGTTGGACGGCCATTCTCCCGATGACGAGCATGGTGCCCTTGGGCACGCGGTAGCCCGCCACCTCAACGTCACGACACGCCATGCGGGTCCCGGTCGGCGCCGGCGGGCACAGTCGAAGTGATTCGCGGATCACCTGCACCGTGAACCCCAACTGCGGAACATCGTCGGGGGTCAGCGGGCGATCCGGCAGAGCGGCAATCTCTTTCGCGATCCGGTCCTGGTAGTGCGGATGACGGCCCAGCGACCACAGCGCATAGGTCAAGGTCGTCGCAGTGGTGTCGTGGCCGGCGAACAGAAAGATGATCAGCTCGTCGCAGATCTCCTGATCCGTCAACCGGGCACCGGTTTCGGGGTCCTGCGCCGCGATCAAGGCCCGCACGAGCGGCGCGACCCTGGTCGGGTCGGCACGACAATCGCGCAAGATGTCCTGGGTGAGTGCGTGCAATCTGGCGCTCGCCGCACGTGCGCGCCGGCGCGCCGGGGTGGGAAGCCATCGGGGGGCGCGCACCGGCCGTGTCGCGCGACCGATCGCGTAGCTCAATGCCACCCGCAGCGGCTCGGCGACATCGTCGGCACGCTCCTCGAGATCCAGACCGAGAACAGATCGGCCGAGCGCCCGTAGCGTCAGCGTTCGGCACTCGGCGTCCAGATCGACCACACCATCCGTCGGCCATTTCTCGCACAGCCCTTGAGCCGCTTGTGACATGTGGCCACCGAACTCGCTCACCCGCTGTTTGGTGAACGCCGGCTGCAACGTCCGCCGCCGCGGTTTCCACGGCTCGAACGGCAGATCTGCCAGGTTGGCGCCGATGACCCGTCGCATCTCCTCGAAGACGGGCGTCGTCTTGTCGACAGAAGCGTCCTTGGTGGCGAGGATGTCGCGAATGGCACGCGGCGATGTCGCCAGCACCATCGGGGGCATCAACCAGCGCGGTCCCAACGTGAACGCGGTGACGGGACCGCCGGCATCCCGCAGCCTGGCGGTACCGGTGCTGAACTCCCTGACCGCCGCCAGCCGCTGCCGGAACGGCAGTGGGTTCACCGGCGGAAGAGGCAGCGACGTGTGCTCACCCGCGTCGGCCTCACTGTGAACCAAGTCTTCCTCCCCGCGAAGCGTCGTCGAACGCCGAATGCAGGGAGCCTACCGAGTCATTCGGATTCCGCGCGACGCCACCGGCGGCGCACCTTCCAGGCCGTGACGCATAATCCACGTGTGCAGTGGGCGGCGACGGCCGCGAGCGCACCAGTTCGGAAAAGGATTCGAGATGCCAACAGTTCGACCGTTGTGGCGGGTGCCGGGAATCGTCATCCGCGAGCGGTTCCACCCGACCGGGCGCGAACGCATCCCCGAACCCATGGTGATGGACGATCCGGTATCGGTCGGCGAGTTCCACACCGGCGGTGCCTCGAACCCGGGGATGCGCGCCGTCTACGACCTGTGTGCCCGTTCCCTCGATGCACTGCTTCCCCCCGGCGGCCGACTGTTGGACCTGGGCGTCGGGTCGGGCCGCGCACTGAGCGCCGTTCTGCGGCGCAGGCCCGACATCCACGCGACGGCAGTCGATCTTGCGCCCAACATGCTGGCCACCGCACGCACGCTGTTCGAGAACGAAGGTCTGGCGGATCGCGTCGAACTTGTGCAGGCTGACATCACCGCCCTGCCGGAGCAGTTGGCCACCGCGCCGTGGGATGCCATCTCCTGCATGTGGACCCTGCACCAACTCCCGGACTTCGACCTCCTGCGCGGGGCCCTCACGCAACTCGCGGCCGTGCAGCGCCGGAGCGGGGCTGCTGTGTGGATCTCGGACTTCCAGCGACTGCGCGACCCGGCTGCCTGTCCCGACATGCTGGGGTGCGTGGACCCGGCATCCCCGGAAACCCTGCGTGAGGACGCAATCGCCAGCGAAGCGGCAGCATTCACGTTTGCCGAGCTGTCGACCGAGTTGGCCGCAGCCGGACTGAAGGGGATGCACTCCGGCCATTCCACTCCCCTGCCCTATCTGCAGGCGTACTGGCTTCTCGGTGCGCACGGCAAGCCGGGTACGTCCCCGGGGCTGCGACGTGGTGGTGAGCTGAGCGGTTCGGCCCGCCGCGAGGCGGCGCTGTTGCGCTGGGGATTCACCGCCAAACCGTTCTGAGCCGGGTCGCCCGGCTCGCGGTGTCCGCCAGATCAGCTGCGGCGCAGTTCGACTCGGTCCATGGCGCGCCTGCTCGGGAAAGAGGGCGGCGGCGCCTCGGTCAACCGCAGCACCAGGACGACGGCATCGCGGGGATCGGTTGCGGTCAAGTTGAGGAAGTCGCTCTGCAACTCCGCCAGGTCCTCGGTGAAGCGCGCGGACAGTTCCTCGAGATCAGCGGCATCGCGCGCGTGCAGGAACACCGGTGACAACGGTTGAACGCTGAGGCCCGCCCGTTGAGCCAGGATCCACACGGCCTCCACCGCCGACCCGCCCCGGGCGTAGTCCCGCAGCCCGTCCCCCGCGACGGTGACGACCGCCAACGCGGAGCTGGCGAGCACCCGGTCGCGGGTGTCGTCGCCCAGTGCGCTGCCGGCGTCCCAATCCGCGAGGTGTGCCATGACTTCGGGCCGGCGCAGCAGCTCGATCAGCGCCGAGTCGGCGGCGTCGAGCTCCAGCGTGCGGATGTCGAGACCGGTGTCAGGGTCGGCGTCCCCCGGGAACCGGAGCTCGCCGAACATCTCCCGGTGCAGGTGCGGCGTCAGGTACCGGATCCGGTCGGCGGCCGCGAAAATCGCCGCAGCACGGGACAGCTCAGCCCGCTGGGCCAGCAGGCGCAGACTGGCGCCCTCCTGCTTAGCGGCGGCGGTGAGCAACCTCGCGGTCTGTTCGTCGACGGTCCCAGGCGTCCCGTGGTGCCGGTTGGTCTCGCGCGCCAGCATCAGCTCATCGAGTTCGGCGAGCGCCGGGTCCTGGCCGTCCGCGAACGTCATGGTCGCCCGCAGTGGGGACCTGCCGACCTCCTCCGACATGCTCACCGGACCGAGCATTCCGCGGGCCGCAGCCGCGACCCTGACATTGAACATGGCGGCGCCGAGCGCGACCGCGCTGCCGCGGTAGCCCACGTCCATGGTGGACTTGTGTTCTGTGGCAATGCTGATGGTGACCTGTGTTGGGTCCGCCTCGATCCGCCACGGTTGACTGTTGCCGCCCGACGGTGCGCGCATCGCGGCGGCGACGATACTGTCGTCGACCGTCACCGACACCGGGATATGGGACTCGGCGACATCGGAGGACAGATGCTGCTGGGCCAGCTCAGGCTCGTCGAGTTGATCGAGCGCCCAGCCGATGTCAATCCGGCACCGCCCGGAGTTCAGGGGCTCCCCGACACCTATTCTGCGCACCGCCTCGGCGAGCGCCGCTCCCCCGAGAACGACGTCGGACGCCAGCTGCGGCCAGGTCGACAGGGAGCGGTCCACCTCGATCAGCGACGCCGCCGCACGCGCAGAGATCCGGTCGGCTTCCAGATGGCGCAGCATGTGCGGGATCTTGTCGCGGCTGCTCATTCCGGGCAGCAGACTGACGTCCAACGCACCCAGCATTCCGTGCAGGATCGGGCGTTCCGGTTGCTGATCGAAGCGCTCGACATCGACGATGCCGCGGTCGCTGGTCGCCATCAACACCGGGATGCGGCGATCGCGGGCACCGATCCGCAGGACAGCCTTCATGTCGAGGGAGTCGCACTCCTCGACGACGATGTCGAGATCGTCCAGGAACGCGTCGATGGTGTCCGCAGTGAGCCCGGTGTCGAAGACGTCGACCACCACGTAGGGATCGATCTCGGCGATCCTGCGTGCAGCGACATGTGCCTTGTTGAGCCCGATGTCGAACACCGTCGCGGGAACCCGGTTCAGGTTGGACAATTCGAGATGATCGAAGTCGGCCAGGCGCAGTCGACCGCACAAGCCCTGCATCGTCAGTGTGTGAGCGATCGCGTGACCGACGCTGAGACCGGCGACGCCGATGGTCAGTGACCCCAACCGGTCCTGTTCTTCGGCGGTGATGTTGTTGCGGTTGCGGTCGAGACGAGTGGTTCGAAACCCCCGAGGTCCCAGAATCGCGACGACGGTGCGCCGCCACGGGTAATACGCCCAGCGGCCCGGTTCGGCCAGCACCTCGTCGTCGGGCGTGGGGCGAAGAGCCCGCAGGCTGGACAGCTGCGTCTTGCGCTGGTCGACGAACTGCACCCCGGGTTCGTGCCGCAGCCGCTGCAACACCGTCTGATCGCTGGAATCGTCAGGGTCCAGAATCTGCGCTGCAAATGCAGTCGCACTGTGCTCGGCCACGCAGCGACTCTATTGGAACTCGGCTGCGTCCACGTGATTCGAGGCGCGACTATATCGACCAGATTTCCCGGCGACCAGATCTCCTACCGACTATGTCTCGGCGACCCGGCCGTCGTCGACCAGCCACGTGGTGTCCAACCGGACGTTCTCGAGCATTCTGCGGTCATGCGTCACCAACAGCAGGGCACCGTCGTAGCTCTCGAGCGCCTGCTCGAGCTGTTCGATGGCGGCGAGGTCGAGGTGGTTGGTCGGCTCATCGAGGACCAGCACGTTGATCCCACGCGCTTGAAGCAACGCCAGGCCGGCGCGGGTCCGCTCGCCGGGGGAGAGGTCGTCGACCTCACGTTCCACATGGTCTGCGCGCAACCCGAACTTCGCGAGCAGAGTCCGCACATCGGCAGTCGACCATGATGGCACCCGCTGCTCGAAGCGGTCGATCAGTCGTCCGTCGCCGGTGAAATCGGCACGCGCCTGGTCGATCTCACCAACGGCCACGTTGACGCCCACGCTCGCTCGGCCTTCGTCCGGCCGACGGCGACCGAGGAGCAGTCGCAGCAGTGTCGATTTCCCTGCCCCGTTGGGGCCTGTGATGCCGATCCGCTGGCCGGCGTCGACCTGTAGCGACACCGGCCCCAGCACGAAATCGCCTTGCCGCACCACGGCATTGTCGAGGGTCGCTACGACGGAGCTCGATCGCGGGGCGGCTCCGATGGTGAACTCGAGCG
Organism: Mycolicibacterium hippocampi; assembly: GCF_010723735.1. Taxonomy (GTDB): domain Bacteria; phylum Actinomycetota; class Actinomycetes; order Mycobacteriales; family Mycobacteriaceae; genus Mycobacterium; species Mycobacterium hippocampi. The sequence continues at coordinate 640,841 of NZ_BLLB01000002.1, forward strand.
TCCATTCCTTGCGGGGTTCGGCGACTTCGGTGAGCCGGGCGATCCGGCTCTCCATCTGCCGGACTTTCTGCGCCTGCTTCTCGCTGGACTCGGTGGCGGCACGCCGGCGGTTCTTGTCGTTGTCAGGAGCTTTGCGCATCGCGTTGCGGACACCCTGGCTGGACCATTCGCGCTGGATGCGGGCGCGTGCCACGAGGTCCGCCTTCTTCTCGGCGAACTCGTCGTACTGCTCCCGCCGGTGGCGTCGACCGACCTCCCGCTCTTCGAGGTAGCTCTCGTACCCACCACCGAACACGGTGGTGGCGTTCTGAGCGAGGTCGAGTTCCAGGACGCGGGTGACGGTGCGGGCCAGGAACTCCCGATCGTGGCTGACCAGCACCACACCACCCCGCAGATCACGAACGAGCTGTTCCAGCCGAGACAGGCCGTCGAGATCGAGATCGTTGGTCGGTTCGTCGAGAAGGACGACGTCGAATCGGGACAGCATCAGTGCCGCAAGTCCGACCCGTGCCGCCTGCCCACCGGACAAGGCAGTCATCAAGGTCGCCTCCGGGCGCACGGCATCGGCGTCGAGGCCCAGGTCGGCCAGCACGGTCGGCAGTCGCTCGTCGAGGTCCGCGGCGCCCGAAGCGAGCCAGTGGTCCAATGCAGCGGAGTACGCGGTGGCGGGATCGACGTCGGCCGCGTTGTGGTCCGGATCGGCCAGTGCCGCGGCTGCTGCCTCCATGGCCCGGGTCGCGTCAGCGCATCCCGTGCGGCGTGCGATGTAGGCGGCGACAGTCTCGCCCGGGACCCGCTCGTGCTCCTGCGGAAGCCATCCGACGAACGCGTCGGCCGGCGCGATGCTGACGACGCCGTCGAGCGGTTCGAGGTCGCCGGCCAGGATCCGCAGCAGCGTGCTCTTGCCGGCACCGTTGGCCCCGACGACACCGATCACATCGCCCGGCGCCACGGTCACATCCAGGCCCTCGAACAGGGTGCGGTGGGCGAATCCGCCTGCCACGTGCTTGGCGACAAGCGTTGCGGTCATGGGTCCATCGTCGCACCACCGCGCCGGGCCGCCGGTCCCATCCTCGCCACGGCCCGTGGACCGGCCATCGGTTTGTCCGGCCCGAGTCCGGGCACCCAACGTGTCAGACACCCGGATCAGAACGGAGGATCATGCAAGCCGAACGTTTCCGACCGTTGGTGGAGTCGAAGGGACCCTACGAGTCGGTGTACTACGACGATTCCCACGACACCGAGGACGCGCCCGCCCAGCGGGACCTGAAGTGGCGGGCGATGCGCGAGGAACTCGAGCAGCACGGCGCATCTGCCGAGGTCGTCGAGATCCTGGAGCGGGCTGTGGTGGACAGCCCCCCGGCGGTCGGCCGCAGCGGCAGGGCGCTGATCGCCGGCGCCGACGGGCTGCTGCTCGACGAGACACTCATCCGGCCGATGGACACTCCCGTGGTGCGGATGTCGTCATTGCCCTACCTGGTCCCTCTGGTCGAGCACGGCGCACTGCATCCAACCTATGCCGTCGTCGCCGTCGACCACACCGGTGGGGACGTCGCCGTTCATCGCGACACCAAGGTGTCGGCAGAGACTGTCGACGGCGACGGGTATCCGATCCACAAAGCCGACACCGCTGAGACCGCGGGCTACGGCGACCCCCAGAAGCGCACCATGGAGGCTGGCCGAAAGAACCTGCGCGCGGTCGCCGAGCGGCTGGCGAACCTGGTGGACGACGAGTCGCCGGACGTCATTTTTGTCGTCGGTGAGGTGCAGTCACGCTCTGACCTGGCCGCCACGCTGGAGCAGCGGGTGGCTGAGCGTGTGGTCGAACTGGAGGTCGGCGCACGGCACAGCGGATTCGACGATGCCGACCTCCAGCACGCGATCGCCCAGGAGTTCCTCAAGCTCCGGCTCGCCACGATCGACCGAGCAGCTCAGCAGTTCTCGCAGGCGATCGGCCAGCGATCCGGGTTGGCCACCCAGGGCTTGGACGGCGTGTGTGCAGCGCTGCGCGCCGGTGCGGTGGAAACACTGATCATCGGAGACGTCGGGGACGCGACCGTCGTGGCCGGCGCCGACCTCTCCACCATCGCGCCGAACGCCAACGTGCTGTCAGAGCTCGGCACAGCTCCGGACCAGACGCTCCGCGCCGACGAGGCGTTGCCTCTCGCGGCCATCAGGACGGGTGCGACGCTGGTGCGCACCGACGAGCGGATCACGCCCGACGACGGAGTCGCCGCGGTCCTGCGGTACGCGATGCCCTGACCGGGTCTGTCGTCGCGTTAGTGTGCTTTGGTCGGCCTGACGGACAAGCCGATAGAAAAGTTGAGCACATCCATGACCGCAACAGCAGACGCACCGGCACTCGAGGCGCGGGTCGGCCACTACTACCAGATGGACGACACCTACCTCGTCGGCCGCGAGAAGGTGCGCGAGTACGCCCGCGCGGTGCAGGACTACCACCCCGCGCACTGGGACGTCGCGGCCGCCGCGAACCTCGGGTATCCAGGTCTGGTGGCGCCGCTGACGTTCACCTCGGCTCCCGGTATGTCGTGCAATCGCCAGATGTTCGAGTCGGTGGTCGTCGGTTACGACACCTACTTGCAGACCGAGGAGGTCTTCGAGCAGCACCGCCCGATCGTCGCCGGTGACGAACTCCATGTCGACGTCGAACTGACGTCGGTACGCAGGATCGCCGGCAGAGACATGATCACGGTGACCAACACCTTCACCGACACCGCCGGCGAGCGGGTGCACACCCTGCACACCACCGTCGTCGGCGTCACCGCCGAAGACCTCGATCCCCAGATCAAAACCGCCGTGCAGAACGCGATGATGCACGACGTGGACTTCTCCGGGATCGGCACCCTCGACACCGAGTACCACAAGACGGTGCGCCCCGAAGGCGAGGTCCGGATCGCCGACGGCGGCCTGACCCGGACGCCGGGGACGCCGTCGTTCGAAGACGTGTTGGTCGGCGACGAACTGCCGGTGCACCACACCCGGCTGTCCCGCGGTGATCTGGTGAACTACGCCGGTGTCGCCGGCGACGCCAACCCGATCCACTGGGACGAGGACATCGCCAAACTGGCCGGGCTGCCCGACGTCATCGCCCACGGAATGCTGACGATGGGGCTGGGGTCCGGGTTCGTCTCCGCGTGGTCGGGAGACCCCGGGGCTGTCACCCGCTACGCGGTGCGCCTGTCGGCACCGGCGATCGTGTCGGCCACCGAAGGCACCGACATCGAGTTCAGCGGCCGGATCAAGTCGCTGGACCCGGCGACGCGCTCCGGCGTCGTCATCGTTGCCGCGAAGTCCGGAAGCCGAAAGATCTTCGGCCTGGCGACGGCGCACATCCGCTTCTCCTGATCGGCTCGCCGCAGTTGCTCCACCGGAACGCTTCGACACGTCCCACAGTGGGTAGAGACCTGTTGTGATGCACATCACGACCACCAGGTCCTTCAACGAACGTGGGGCCGCGACGCTGTCCGGGGAGTGACCGATGCCCACTGACCAGGGTGCTCGAGAAGATCTCGAACGCCACCCACGAGACCCGCACGGCGGCGACGAGGTCGACGAGCGTTCACCGGGCGAACGCGCGGCTGCCGAGAGCACCTCGACGTTCCGCAGGCGCTGGCTCGGTTTCGGCGGCGGGCTGGTGCTCGTGGCGCTGGTTTATCTGGTGCTGCCCGGCGATCTGGCCCACCCCGCCAAGGTCACCGCTGCCATCGCGGTCCTCATGGGTGTGTGGTGGATGACCGAAGCGATCCCGATCCCGGCCACCGCCCTACTGCCACTGGTCGCCTTTCCGATTCTGGTCGGTGACGTGAGCGTTTCCGACGTCGGCGCGTACTACGGCAGCGACATCATCTTCCTGTTCATGGGCGGATTCCTCATCGCACTGGCGATGCAGCGGTGGAACCTGCATCGGCGCATCGCGCTGCTGACGGTGCGGGCGATGGGCACCAGCGCCACCCGTGTGATCGCCGGTTTCATGCTCGCCACCGCCTTCCTGAGCATGTGGGTCTCCAACACCGCGACTGCAGTCATGATGGTGCCGATCGGCGTCTCGGTCCTGATGCTGGCCGGCACGGTGTCGGCTCCGCGCAAGGACGAGGACCCGGCCGACAACGCGTCGGACGAGGGTGTCAGCGAGGGCGCCGACGAGGAGGTCAAAGAGCAGGTCAAGCAGTCCAACTTCGGCACGGCGCTGATGCTGGGCATCGCCTACGCCGCGTCGGTCGGTTCCCTCGCCACGATCATCGGGACACCGCCGAACACGCTGCTGGTCGGCTACCTGCAGGACGAGCACGACATCAACATCAGCTTCGGCCAGTGGATGTTGCTCGGGCTCCCACTCGCCTCGATCCTGTTGGTGATCACCTGGGTGTTGTTGACCAAGTTCGTGTTCAAACCCGAGATCGATGAACTACCCGGAGGCAAGCAGCTGTTCAACACCGAGCTGGCCAAGCTCGGCAAGCCCTCGGCCGGTGAGCAGCGCGTGGCGATCATCTTCGCGTTGGCCGCCATCAGTTGGATCTCGTTTCCGCTGATCTGGGAGGATCCGCCGATCTCCGACGCCGGCATCGCGATCGCTGCCGGGGTGCTGCTGTTCATCCTGCCGGCCGGCGCGAAACTGGGTGTGCGACTGCTCGACTGGTCCACCGCCGTGCAACTCCCCTGGGGCGTGCTGCTGCTGTTCGGCGGCGGGCTGGCGCTGTCCTCACAGTTCAGCAACTCGGGACTCACCGAGTGGATCGGCACCCAAGCACAGACCCTGCAGGGGCTGTCGATCCTGCTGTTGGTGGGCATCATCACGACAGCGGTGATCTTCCTGACCGAGCTGACGAGCAACACCGCCACCGCGGCGACGTTCCTACCGGTGATCGGCGGCGTGGCCATCGGCATCGGTGCGGATCCGCTGCTGCTGACCATCCCGGTCGCGCTGGCGGCGACGTCGGCGTTCATGCTGCCTGTCGCCACCCCGCCGAACGCGATCGTCTTCGGCACCGGCTATGTCAACATCGGCAGCATGGTCAAGGGCGGGATCTGGCTGAACCTCATTGCGATCCTGCTCATCAGCGTGGCCACCACGACGCTCGCGGTGTGGGTCTTCGACATCGCGACCTGATCCCAACAGGGAGGCAACAGAAGTCGGCGAACCCCAGATTCAGCCGGGCCCCGTGGAGTCCAGAATCAATCGCACCGTCTCGGCAGGCTGGTCCCAGTGCGGGAAGTGTCCGATGTCGGAGAACCAGTGCATCCTGGCATCCGGATACAGCTCCTGTGCCCGCTGAGCCTGCCGCGGCAAACCGTGTTCGTGGACGAACTCCAGCACGGCACTGGTGACGGTGGGCCGGAGGCGGTGCGTGGGTACCTCATCTGGATGGGGTACCCGCTGGGCGGTCCCGCGATCAGCCGTAGTAGTCGTTTCCGCGGGAGAACTCGACGAAGATGCACGGCTCGTCGCCAACCGTCCATGCGTCGTGCCCCGGCGGTAGCAGCATCACCTCGCCAGTGGAGAACACCTCTTCGGACCCGTCGGCCATCCGAACCCCCAACGAGCCTTCTATCACGACGGCCACGTGAGGCAACTCGCACAGCGCCGTGCCGACGTCCGGTTTGAGGTCCGCCGACCACCGGGCTCCCACATCGAACGTCACCTGGGTGGCGGCCACGCCCTCCAGTTCGGCGGTGCGCTTGGAGATCAAGCCGTGGACATCGGGTTGGATGTCAGCGAATCGCGCGCGCTGCATTGCCGCGTGGTAAGAGGTGCTCATTGCCACATTGTGCGCGCCACCGACGGTGCAGGCCAGAGGGCGACCGCGGCTGGCAGTGCCCGGTGACGAGCGTGGGCACATAGACTCCAGCACGGGCAATCCGTTGGTGCTGTGTGACTGTCGGCTCGCAGGAGGGACTCTGCGGTGACCTTCCGTACGAACTCGGAAAGCCCTCGTCCAGAACAGGGTTCGAGGTGAGCGCCGGTCTCGCGGAGAATCGCGGCGGGGGTGAGGCCTCGACACGCACGGTCACCAACAGGGTCGGACTGTATTTCGGGTTGATGCAGATCCTCTTCAATCTGTCCTGGGTCCTCTACGTCATCTGATTTTGCCGCTCGGCCTACTCGGGAAGATCGTCGCGGGCGTCACAGCGCTGTCCGCACTCGCGTTCCTGCTGATGCCCCTGGTCGCCGACGTCGGCCCTGGTGCCTTCCTCGCGGCCCTTCGGCTCGGGCACGGCGGCAGCGAGGGCAAGGCCGTGGGCGCCATGTACTCGGTACTGGCCGTGGCCGCGGTGGCGCGAATCTCGGTGGTCGCCACGGGTTTCGAGGATCTTTCCGCGCCCTCGACGACGTTGTTCTGGTTGCCGGTCATCGCGTAGTCGGCGGCCGGCATCATGCTGTTGCCTGCAGCCCGCCGATCAGCACGTTCTGCATGACGGCATGCGTCGGCCCCTCACTTCTCGCGAAGCAACTGGTCGAAGACCACCGTGGCCCGGAATCCGCACAGCACCAGGATGTGCAGGACGAATAGCCACAGCGCCAGGGCGGTGACGGCGCCGATGATGGGTAGGCCCCCGAACGGCGCCGACCACGGAATCGGGATGGCCAGGAACAGCACGAACCCCTGCAGAAACCCCGCCACGATGGCGCCCGTGCTGAATGCGCCCGGCACCAACGCTCGCCATCCGATTCGACCCGGCCCGATGACCCCGAAGACACCGAGCAGCGCGGTCGAGACGGTGAGCCAGACGACGTGGAACGCGACCACCACACCCCACACCAGCGACCAGCCCCCGCGGCCGAAGAGCGGACCGATGTAGGGCGCCGACATCAGCACCGCGAGTACCAGGAACGGCGCCACCGCCGCGACGACGAGCAGACCCGCCCGCCCGCGCCAACCGGTGAGGGTGTCACGCTCTGAAGACATCTGGACGAACGCCCGCCGCAGCCCTTCGCCGTAGAGGCTCGCGGGGAACAGCACCACCAGGGCCTGCACCCACGACATCGACAAGGCCACCGATGTCAGCGTCCGCAGCGCGGTCGGCGTGCCGTGCCCGTCGGGCAGTCCTGCGATCGCGGAGTCCATCGCGGCGGTGACGGTGTCGTGGCCGACCAGCGCCCCCACCGCCCACAGTGACGCCAGCGCCAGCGGCACCAGACCGATCACGCCGAAATACGTCGCACCGGCAGCCCACAACGCAAGGTCGCTGCCCGGGAACGTCTTTCGCACTCCAGAGGCGAACTCGCGGAAACGGCTCACAGGATCTCCCCTACACGCGGGTGGTTGCGCTGGCAGGCTGAGGTGATGACGTCGGACGATTCCGGAGAGCACGCCGCGGACGACGCGGCCTGGTCAGAGCTGCACGGCGGCGTGCGGCCGTCGCCGGTGGTCCGAGGCTGGTTGCGGATGATGCGCGCGCTGGCAGCCGGTCCGGTCACCCGCATCCCCCCGGACGTCTTGTCCGCAGCCGGGGTACTGACCCTGGTCGCGGCGTGGGCGGCAGTCACCGGTCCCGGCTGGCCCCTGCTGGTGGTGCCGCTGGTTCTCGCTGCCGGCGTGCTCGACGGGCTCGACGGTGCGGTCGCGTTGCGCACCGGACGAGCACGTCCACTCGGGGCCGTGGTCGACGCGGTCGCCGACCGCATCGGGGATCTGCTGCTGGGGGCGATTCTGTACGCCCTCGGTGCCCCGCCGGCAACAGTGCTGGCCGCGGTCACGCTGGTGATGCTGCTGGAGTACCTCCGTGCGCGGGCACAGGCGGTGGGCATGCCCGGTGTCGGTGCCGTCACCGTCGCGGAGCGACCGACACGGCTGATCGTCGTCGCGTTGGCGGCCGGCGGCACCGCGGTGTTCCCGGCCGGTGTGCCGCCGACGGGATGGAACTGGGCAGCTGTCTTCACGGTCGCCTGGATCGTCGTCGGAGTCGTCGGGCTGGCGCAGCTGCTCCGCGGCGTCCGCCGCTCGATGCCGCCGACTTTTCGGCAGGACCGATGAGACCGGCGACGATCTCTGCCGACATCAGCACCAGCGGAATGCCGCCGCCGGGATGCGCCGAACCCCCGACGAGGAACAGGCCGGGCAGCGGGCTGCGATTGGCGGGCCGGCGCAGCGCCGCCCTGGGCCCGTGAGATGCGGTCCCGTAGATGGCACCGCCGGGAGCGCCGGCGCGGCGTTCCAGGTCGGCCGGCGTGATCACCTCTGCGAACCGGATACGTGAGCGGACGTCGACGCCGCGGCCGGCCAACACGTCCAACACGTGGTCGGCGTACCGGTCGCGCAATCCCGCAGCGTCCCAGTCCACGCCGTGGCCGGGATCGTGCGCCGGTGCGTTGACCAACACGAACCAGCCTTCCGAGTCCTCGTCCGGGCGTAGCGCCGGGTCGTCGGGTGCGTGCACGTACACGGTGGGGTCGACGACGGGGCACGGCTGCCGGCCGAAGATCGAGTCGAACTCCGCGTCGTAGTCGCGCGGGAAGTACACCCGGTGGGCGACGCCGGGTACCCGGCCGGACAACCCGAGCAGGATCGCGAACCCGGCCATCGAACGGGGACGGCGACGCAGCCGTCGCACCGACCGCGCGGTGCCGGCCGGCAGCAGCTGCTCGTAGAGCGTGGCGGCGTCGGCGTCGCTCACCACCACGTCAGCCGAGAACTCGCCCCCGCCGGCGCGCACCCCGCTCGCCCGGCCACCCGACACCAGTACGGCCTCGACCCTTGTGTCCGTTCGGATCTCGACGCCGAGTTCCCGGCACCGGTCTGCGAGGGCGTCGACGATGCACCGCAACCCGCCGGGTACGTACCACGCGCCGAACTCCTGCTCGACGAACGCCGACACCGCGAGCACTGCCGGCGTGCGGCGCGGATCGGATCCCGAATACGTCGCATAGCGGTTGAGCCACATCCGCAGCCGCGGGTCGGGCAGTGCCCGACGTCCGAGACCGTCGATGGTCCGCCACGGCGCGACCGCCTTGAGATCAGCCGGACTGGCGCTCATCCGAGCCAGCGCCCCCAGCGAAACCGGCTGCCGCAGCACGGGTTCACCGACGAGGTCCCACAACCGACGGGAATCTTCGTGCAGGCGCCGCCACGACTCCCCCGCCCCGAGCCCCAACGCTTCGTCGATCGCCGCAGGCACCGCAGCCGGATCGTGCGGCAGCATCATCTCGGTGCCGTCGGCGAAGCGGTAGACGCAGGCCGGGTCAACCCGGGACAACACCAGCTCAGCCGGGCCGCCGGTGTCGGTGAACAGGTCGGTCAGCACCTCGGGCACGGTCAACAGCGAGGGGCCGGTGTCGAAGGTGAAGCCGTCGCGTTCGACGACGCCGAGCTTGCCCCCCACCGTCGGCGCCGCCTCGAGCACCGTCACCTGATGACCGAGCGCAGCCAGCCGGGCCGCCGCCGCGAGTCCACCCAACCCCGCTCCGATGACAAGTACCCGGCTCATACCGCCCGCTCCTTCCAGCGCAGCGTGCCCCGCACCCGCCCGACCCACGAGGATGCCAGCAACGCCAACAACGTCACGATCGACAGCGGGTGGGCAGCAGCGTCCAGCAGGGCGGGCCCCCCTTCCGTCGGGCGGCACCACCGCCCGGCCGACAGTCGACCCGCGACGCCGGCGGCGTAGCCGAGGGCTCCGGTCGGTGATCCCGCGACCGCCGCGACGGCCGGGAGCACGTAGACGACCGCCAGTGCGGCGCCGACGGCCAGGCCACCGGCCGGCGAGCCGAAGGCCGCCCACAGCGACTTGCGGTATCCCTCGCTCAGCTCGCGTCCGGTGTCGTACATGCGACACGTCGCCAACGCCGAGCCGTCGGCGACGCCGGTGCGCCCGCCTGCCGCCCGGACCGCGCGGGCCAGGCCGATGTCGTCGAGCACCTGGCCCGACACCGCCTGCCAGCCCCCGGCACGATCCAGCGCAGCACGGTCGACCAGCAGGAACTGCCCGTTGGCCACCGCCATCGACTGCCGCAGCGAGCGCTCGGCGATCGCCAGCGGCAGCGTCGTCAGCCACGACCACGCCAGCAACGGCTGCACGAGACGGCCCAAAGCTCCCGCGGCGACCTGGCGGGGCCAGGCACTGACCATCGCCAGCGCTTCGGGACCTCGCAGAAGCGACGCGGCCGCCGCAACCGCGTCGGGTGCCAACACCACATCGGCATCGACGAAGACCAGCAGGTCGCCCCGCGCCGCGGCGGTGAGTTGGGCGCAGGCGTGCGGCTTGCCCAGCCAGCCCGGTGGCGGCGCAGTTCCGGCCAGCACCGCCAACCGTGGGTCGCCTGCGGCGACCTCGCGCACCACATCTGCGGTGCCGTCACTGGAACCGTCATCGAGAATTAAGATTTCGGCGTCGGCCAGGCCGCGCTGAGCGAGCAGGGACCGCACGGTGGCGCCGATGCGGTGCGCCTCGTCGCGTGCCGGCACCAGCACAGACACCGCGCAGGTGACGGGTTCCGGCACGTCCGGCGGACGCCGCAACAGGCGCAGATTGAGCATCGCGTGTGCCGTCCCCAGGCACGACAGCGCGGATCCGGTGGCAACGACGACGCGTAAGATTTTCTTCGAGCGCGCATCGGGCACCTGCAAACTCTACGCAGTCTCGCGATGCCGCAGCGCCGGCAGGCAGGTTCACGCCGGCATTCGATCGTGACTGTGGAGGTCTGACCGTGGCGGTTGCGGTGCCGATCGCGCCGACGCGTCCCCATCATGTGGTGTGGGGGCTTGTCGCGGCAGCCATCGCCGTGCAGATCCTGTACCCGCTGATGCCCGAACCGTGGCGCACTCCGGTCACGGCGACCAGCGTGGTGGTGTTCTGCCTCGCCTCGCTCACCGACATCGGCCGGGTGCACGGTGCCAAGGGCGTTCTGTCGCTGATCGCGGCGGCGGGCGTGGGTGGTCTGCTCGCCGAGTCGATCGGCGTCGCCACCGGTTTTCCTTTCGGTCAGTACAGCTACACCGGGACCCTCGGGCCAGAACTCGCCGGTGTACCTGTCGTCGTGCCGATGGCCTGGGTGATGATGGCGTGGCCGGCGCTGGTGGTCGGGCGAACCCTCGCCAGGAACGGACTGGCCGTGGTGCTCGTGGCGGCGTTCGCGCTGACCGCGTGGGACGTGTTCCTCGATCCGCAGATGGTGGGCGCGGGCCACTGGGTCTGGTCTGATCCGCAGGACGGGCTCCCCCTAGTCCCCGGTATCCCGCTGTCCAATTACGCCGGATGGCTGTTGGTCTCCACGGTGGTGATGTCGCTTCTCAACTGGGCGCTCCCGCGACCTGCCGCGCCGTCATGGCCTGCGGCGACGCTGTACCTGTGGGTCTATTTCTCGTCGGTGCTGGGCCACGCGGCCTTCTTCGGACTGCCCGGATCCGCCGTGACCGGGGGCGTGCTGATGGGGGCGGTAGCCGTGCCGTTCGCCATCTCCATGGCGCGGTTCGCCCGCCGCGAGCCGATGATCGAGGACACGACGTGACCGATGCGATGACCAGTCGAGCAGCACCTCTGCGGATGCGTCCCCGGCGGCTGGTGACCTCGGACCCGTTGCTGGCCCACGACGTGCCGCCCGGAACCGAGGCCGTCGTCGTCGGCGGCGGGATCGCCGGGGTTTCCGCGGCGGTCGTGTTGGCCGAACGCGGCGTTGCCGTGACGCTGCTGGAAAGTGCCGGGTATCTCGGCGGACGGTTGGGTGCCTGGCCCGAGCGTCTCCCCGGCGGCGGCGAGCAGATGGTCGAGCACGGGTTCCACGCCTTCTTCCGGCATTACTACACCTGGCGCGCCATCCTTCGGCGCGCCGACCCGGAGTTGGCGTTCCTCACGCCGGTGAAGAGCTACCCGGTGATCTCTGCGAGTTGGCCTGCCGAGGACCTGTCCGGGCTCCCGGCCGCGCCCCCGCTGAACCTGCTGGCACTGGCCCTGCGCTCCAAGAGTCTGACACGACGGGAACTCACCGCGGCCAACCCCGACACCGGCCGCGCGCTGCTGGCTTACGACCGCGCCGCCACCTACGCCGAGTTCGACGACATGGACGCCGCCACCTTTCTGGATCAGTTCGGGATGACCGAACGCAGCCGCAGCATGTTGTTCGAGGCCTTCGCACGATCGTTCTTCTGCAATCAGGCGGAACTGTCCGCTGCCGAATTGGTGGCGATGTTCCACTACTACTTCCTCGGCAACCCCGAGGGCATCGGGTTCGACGTCCCCACCACCGACTACGCCACCGCGATCTGGAACCCGTTGCGGCACTACCTGAAACAACATGGTGCCGACGTGCGCACCGGGGTTCGCGTCACCTCAGTGGAGCCGGACGACCAGAACTGGCGGGTCGACGCCGGCGGCGAGGCACTGACCACGCGCCACCTCGTCCTGGCGCTCGACCCGGGCGCACTGCAGACCGTCGTCGCCGCCTCCCCTCTGACGGGACACGCGCCACTGCTGGTTCGTCAATGTGAAAGCTTGCGGGTCGCACCGCCGTTCGCGGTCAGCAGGATCTGGTTCGACCGCGATGTCGCTGCCGAGCGCCCGCCGTTCAGTGCGGTCAGCGGTCAACCGAACCTCGACTCGATCGCCGTGTATTCGCGGTTCGAGGAGCCCAGTGTCCGGTGGGCCGGCGTCACGGGGGGTTCGGTGGTCGAACTGCACTCGTACTCCTGCCGCCTCGGCGACGCGACGGAAGCCGCCCGGGCGCTGCGGCACGAACTCGCGACGCTGTGGCCCGAGACGGCCGATGCAACCGTGCTGCACACTTACGACCAGCTCGAGGCGACGGCGCCGGCGTTCCCGCCCGGTTCTGCAGGGACCCGGCCGGGGGTTCGAACCGATGCACGCGGGCTTCGTGTCGCCGGCGATTACGTCGAAATGCCTTATCTCTCAGGGCTCATGGAACGATCCGCGATGTCGGGAGTGCTCGCCGCCAACGATGTCCTGGCAGAACTCGGGGTCGCGGCCGAACCCGTTCTCGGCGTGCCGCAACGCGGCCTGCTCGCCGGGGTGCCGCGTTTCGGTAAGGCGAAGTCCGGCTGAGGTTGTCCCTGCCTTTCCGAACGGGGACCTGTGGTGGACCCACGTCGAGTTCGAGTTGCCGCAGCGGCCACGGGCCCGAACATGATTTCGGTTACGTCTCGGCGGCGCGGCTCTGCCTGCGGGCGGCGACCTCAGCGCGGGCGAACACCATGACCAGCAGGGCCAGCACCGGCAGCGGCGCGACGAGCCACAACCAGCGTTGTGCCCACCACGCGCCGGTCGGCGTGGCCGGCAGCGTGGCCCCTGCCTGTTCGTAGATCCACAACACCGCCAGGTAGGCGGTCATGTGCCAGACGAAAACCGTCATCGCGACCGCGTTGATCGCCACCACCGGCTTCCACCACACCGGTCGGCGCAACAGCCTTTCGGCGGCCGGCGTGATCAGGGCCAGCAGCCCCAACTGGAACACCGCCAGCGCCGCGATGGTGGCGTTCGTCGGGAAGAGGTTCGACTCCGCTTCCCCCACGGTGGCCACCATCGACCGCGGAAGGCCCGCGACCATCAACGCGACCAGCGCGGCCAGCCCCGCCACGGCAATGGCCATCCGAACGATCAGCGGACGACGTCCGAGTTGCCAACCACGCCATGCGTAGCCGAGTTGGTGACAGAACACCCAGACGAGTGCGGCGGTGATCCAGGCCACCCAAACCAGTCCCGCGCCGCGCTGCACGGCGGTGCCGGCAAGAATCAGTCCGCCCAGCACGATCAGTGCCGCCGCGCCTGCGCGGGCATGCAGCGCCGCGGTGAAAGGCACCAGCACGATCAGCACCGTGTAGACACCGATGAACCACAGCGGGGTGAGGTACCCGGGGAACCACTGCCATATCCACCGGTGCTGGCCGGGCAGTGCCGCCGCTGTGACCTTCCCGATGGCCTCCCCGATCAGCCAGGCGGCGGCCCACACAGCGGTGGGCCAGAGCACCCGGCGCAACCGGCCGCCGACGAACCGGGCGGCTGAGGTTCCTTCTGCACGAGCCCGCTCGAAAGCCACCAGATTGGCGTAGCCGCCGACGACGAAGAACAGCGGCATCACCTGCAGCACCCAGGTCGCCGCCCAGCCACCCGGCACCACATGAATCGGGTTCGGCATCACCAGGCTGCCGTCGGCGGTTCGGTGGGTCACCGAAAGCGTCCAGTGCCACATCACGACCACCACGATGCTCAGGGCGCGGGCGGCGTCGACGACCCGGTCCCGCGAGTCCGGCGTCGCCGCAACAAGCCGGTCGAGCCCGGCTGCCGTATTCCGCCACCACACCGGCGCCTCCGTCCGTCATCACCTGCCAGCGACGACGGTACTTCAGGATGGTTCACAGTCCCGGTCCGCGGAACGCGCGAGGGCGCCCGCAGATGCGGACGCCCTCATGTCACGACAGTCGCTCAGTTGCGCACCGACGTGTCGACCTGCGGCACCTTCACCGACGGAAAGATCTTGTCCCGCCAGGGGTTGTTGCGGTGATCACGGTCGTACCGGTATCCCCAGTCAAATCCTGAGCCGCCGTCCCGTCCATTGAAACCGGACCCATTGCCGTCAGCCTGCGCAGGGCCGGCGAAGCCGATCACAGCTGCCGTCATCGCGCCCGCGATCACACTTACCAATCCGATGTTCTTCATCGAGCTCGCCTCTTCCCTCTCTACAATTCCGTCGACGGGCGGAACTGCTCTTTCAAACAGGCGAGGCGGGCGATTGATTCCATCGCCCAACGGGTTTGGAGAACAGGTGAATTCAGGGCACCCGGGTGACGACGACGTCGACGGGGTGGGGCAGCATGCCGGGACGGCCAGGTAGGGAGATCTCGCGCAGGTAGTCGAGCAACCACTCGCGAGGTTCGGGTTCGAGAGCCCGCGAACGGGCTCCGATGAGGAAGTCCAGCACAGCCTCCCCGCGACCGACAGGGTCACCCAACGCCTCGCCCGCATCGAGGTGTCCGACGATGGTCTCGGTCTCGGTTCTCGAGGACAGCCCGCGCCGCTCGAGCTGCGCGCGGACGTCCTCGGCGAACCACGGTTTCGACCCGCCCCAAGGGCAGAGCAGTTCGGTCAACACGCACAGCGGCCGCAGCGGTGCGATGGCCGCCACCAGCAGCCCGCCGGGCCTGACCATGCTCAGAGCGTGGTCCATCGCCGCCGACAGATCCGCGACGTAGTACAGCGAATGCACGAAGTGCACCAGATCGACGGGCGGACCGGCGACGTGGTCGGCGAACTCACCCACGATGACGGCAGGTGTCAGCGTTTCGACGTCGAGTGCATGGAGGCGGGTGCTGAACTCCGCCGCGGCCGGTGGGTGCGGTTCCACCCCGGTGTAGTGCACCCGGCGCCCGCCTGCGGCGAACGCGGCGGCCAGTGGCGCGTCGACACTTCCGTCACCGACGCCGACGCCGACGACGCGCACGGGGTCGTGGCCGGGGAACCTCGGCGGCAATTCGGTGGCCAGCCACGACTGCAGTCGCGGGCGCTGATCGCTGGCCGCCTCGTACAGGGCGTGGGTGTAGGCGTACCGCTGCGGCGACAGTGCCGGCAGCGCAGGTCGATCGAGGATGTGCGCCCGAAGTCCATCGAGGGGCAGGGGCGGCCCCATCACTGTCACTGACGCCAGTGTCCACCGAAAACCCCAGCGAACCCACCGATGTCCGAGGCCGACACTGTTGCGTAAGAAACAGCCCCCGGGATCCGTGGTTGGCTGGACCGGTGAGCCCACCCGATACCGCGCAGCGCAGCCTGGACCACTGGAGCGAGGCCGGCCGATCGGAGATGCAGGCGTTCTACGCCCTGGCCACCGAGGACTACCGTCAACTGGCCGCTGCCCGGTCGTGGGGCGCCGACCTGGCCAGGCACGCGGTCGACGGTCGGGTCCGGCTCCTCGATGTGGCGTGTGGGAGTGGGAAGTTCCCGGCCGCGCTGCTCGCTGCGGGGTTGCCCGCGCAACCGGTTGTCGACGTCGATCTGCTCGACCCCTCTGCATTCAGCATCGCCGAGGCGCGCCGGGCACTGGCCCCGCCGTTCGCCGCCGCAGCCGAGCACGAGGTGTTCCTGCAGGACTTCACCGGCACCGGTTACGACGTCGCTTGGGCCACCCATGCGTTGTACGCACTACCGCCGGCCGAACTCGGTGCCGGCGTCGCGAAAATGGTTGCGGCGCTGCGCCCCGGCGGGTTCGGCGCTGTCGCGCAGGCGTCGTCGCGCTCGCATTACCTGAGCTTCTACGACGCTTACCGTGCCTCGTTCGCGCCTGATGCCACGCCCTATACTGCCGCCGAAGAGGTCACAGCGGCTCTTCGCGCAGCCGGCGCACCAGTCGAGATCCAGGCGCTGCCCTACCGCACCGGGACGTCCGATCGTGCTGTGGCGGAGGGCTTCCTGCAACGCTGCGCGTTCGACGACGCGGTGACGCTGGACCAGATGGAGGCCAGCGAGGTGCTCGGTGAGTATCTGGCCGGCTGCCGCGGTGGCGACGGCGCGTACGAGTTCCAGCACGAAGCTCACCTGATCACCTGGCGGCAACAATGATTCGCAATCCGCATCTGTCCGAGTCGACCGCAGCGGGTGCGCCGTCCGACGTCGCCGTGGAATGGGACCGGGGCAACGACCAGTGGTGGGACTGGTACATGTCGCTGGCCGACGGCCCCGCCCCCGCCGGCCCGCTCATCGATCCGCCGCCACACGATCCAGGGCCGCTGCCGTCCGACGACGAGGTGGCCGCGGAACTCGCCGAGCCCTACCCGGTCACCACGTCGCAGATCGAGCAGTTCGAATCGGACGCGTTCATCAAGTTGCCCGGTGTGCTGACTCCGGGGACGGTGGCGCGGCTGCGAACCCGGCTGCGCGAGCTGCTGGACGAGGCCGTCGACCCGGGGGTCGGATTCCAGAGTCGCGAGATGATGTGGCTGGAGGATGACCTCATTCGCACCGCGGTCCTGTCGCCACGCCTCGGCGGCATCGGAGCCGCGCTGCTGCACACCAGCCAGGTCCGGCTCTACCACGACAACGCCCTGTCGAAGGAGCCTGGTGCGGGGCGCACCCCGTGGCACCACGACGCCCATCACTTCCCGCTGGACTCACCCGAGGTGCTGACAGCGTGGATCCCGTTGCAGCCGACCCCGCGCGAGATGGGCCCGCTGGCCTTCGCCCGTGGTGCCGACATCGCAACACTGGTCTCCGACCTCGAATTCGACAAGCACGGAACGTCGTTCGACCGTGGTGTTTCGGCAATCCTTCGCGCACAAGCGATCCCGGTCGAAGACGGCCCGTTCGCGGCGGGTGAGGTGAGCTTCCACTCCGCCGGCTGCTTCCACAACGCCGGCGCGAACCGGACCAGCACCGCACGCGTCGTGCTGGCCACGACGTACTTCGCCGACGGCACCCGGGTGGTACCCAACCCCACCATGGTCAGCGGTGACTGGCGCAAGTTCATCCCCGGCGCCGAGCCGGGTCAGGTGGTGGCCAGCACCCGGAACCCACTGCTGGCGCGTGCCACGAACTAGTCCGCCGGGCACGATGGGACCAATGGACGTATTGGTGGTCGGTGCCGGGCCTGCCGGGATGGCCCTGGCTGGGGCGTGTGGGCGACTCGGGTTGGTGACCGGACTGCTCGACCCGGCTCCGGAGCGGCCCTGGACGGCGACCTACGGGATGTGGAGCCCGGAGCTGCCTGCCGACCTGCCGGCATCGGTGATTGCGGCCCGCGCCGCCGGCCGGGCGATCGCGCTGACGGAACACCGGTTGGGCTGGGATTACGCCGTCCTCGACGTGCCGGCGCTGCGTGCGCACCTCGGCGAGCGGCTGACGGGGGTGCAGATCCATACCGGGCGCGCGGTGGGGTCGCCGGAGGTCGGCGTCGTCGAGTTGGCCGACGGGTCACATCTGCGGGCATCGGTGGTGGTCGACGCCGGAGGCCGGGCGCGGCCCCTGGACCCGACGCCGTCGCGGCGCGCGGCTGCTGCACAGACTGCGTACGGGCTGGTCATCGACGAAGGCACAGCCGCGCGGCTGACCGCGCCCGGCGACGCCTTGTTCATGGACTGGCGCGCCGACCACGGTGAGACCGGCTGGCCGACGTTTCTCTACGTGGTGCCGCTCGGCGGCGGGCAGGTGCTGGTCGAGGAGACCTCGCTGGCGCGGCGGCCGGCGCTACCGCTGCCGACGCTGCGTCGACGGCTGCACACCCGGCTGGCCCGTCACGGCGTCCACCCGCCGGCGGACGCCCGATCGGAGAAGGTCTCGTTCCGGGTCGACCATCCGCGACACCGCGGGGTCGGCGTGCTCGGATTCGGTGCCGCCGCCCCGTTGATTCATCCGGCGACCGGGTTCAGCCTGGCTGCATCCCTGAGGCTCGCTCCGCAGGTAGCCGCCTCGCTCGCAGCACACCTCCCGGACGGGCCGGAAAAGGCACTGGCGGCGGCCCGGAAAACCGTCTGGCCGCTCGACGCGCGGGTGGTCCACCACTTTCGGCGGATCGGCCTCGAGGCGCTATTGCGGATGCGACCGGCCGATGTCCCGGGATTCTTCGAGCAGTTCTTCGCCCTGCCCGAGGCCCATCGCTGGACCTACCTCACCGCCCGCGACGATGTCCGCGGCAACGTCGCCGCGCTGACCAGCCTCTTCCAGACGTCGAACGGCCGGTTACGTCGCCACCTCGTCACCTCAGCCATACGCCCCCCGCTGCACGCCAACGACCCGGCGACATCGTCTTGACTACACCGGCGCGTATTGCGCGGCCACGGCGGCTGCGGGCAGTCGCACCGTGAACGTCGTCAAACCAGAGTCACAGTCGACACCAACCGACCCGCCGTGCGCCTCCACGATGGACGCGGCGATCGACAGGCCCAGCCCGAAGCTCCCCGCCTGACGCGACCGCGATTTGTCGGCACGGACGAACCGCTCGAACAGATGCGGGAGCAACTCGCGGTCGATTCCGGGTCCGTCGTCGGTGACCGCCAGCTCCACGTGGCCGGTGCCGTCGTCCGAGGTCTCGGCGACGAGGGTGGTGGTGACCGTGGTGCCGGCGGGCGTGTGAACCCGGGCGTTTGACAGCAGGTTGGCCAACGTCTGATGCAGCCTCGCCCGGTCCCCGCGCACCCAGACCGGACCGTCGGGGGCCTCGACCGCCCAGCGATGCTCGGGTGCGGACACCGCCGCGTCGTTGACGGCGTCGACGACGATCTCGGTCAGGTCCACATCGGCGGTGTCCAGGTCCTGGCCCTCATCGAGCCGGGCCAGCAGCAGCAGGTCGGCGACCAGTGCGTGCATCCGCTGCGTTTCGGCTTCGATGCGCGCCAGGGAGTACTCGGTGGTCTCCGGTAGCACGGCGCTGTCCTGCCGGGTCAACTGCGCGTAACCGTGGATGGCGGCCAACGGGGTGCGGAGTTCGTGGCTGGCGTCGGTGACGAATTGGCGCATCCGCCGGTCGGATGCGGCGACGTCGGCCAGGGCGTGTTCGACGTGGTCGAGCAGCCGGTTGAGCGTGTCACCGACAAGCCCGACCTCGGTCCGGGGATCGGTGTCACCGGCGGGTACCCGCACTGTGATCGCGTGGTTGTCCCGGTCGAGGGGAAGTGTCGCCACCTCCGCGGCGGTCGCGGCGACACGGCGAAGGGGGCGCAACGCGATGCCGACGATCGCGACGGTGAACAGCGCCGTGATCACCAGCGCGAGCACTGTCATCCCTGAGACCACAGCAGTCGAGCGCACCATCGCCACCCACGCAGGTGACCGCGACACCCCGGTCACCAGGACTTCGTCACCGTCACCCGGGTGGCTGACCATTCGGTACCACTCCAGGCCGGGCAACTCGACCGTGCGCGGCTCCGCGCCGAGCGGCGACAGGTTCTCGATGGTTGCGACTGCCTCGGGCGGCAACGGCTCCGCCTCACCGCCGACGAAGTGCGCAGAGTCGACGACCCTGCCGTTCTGGATCAGCGCGATCACGTTGCCGGGTGCCTGGCCCATGACATACCCGAGCGGCTTCATCGCCCCCGGGGGCGGCAGCTCACCTGAGGGCAGGGGCGTGGTCCGATACTTCGTCACCGTCTTGCTGAACCCGTCGGCGGCGCCGGACAGCTGGGAGTCGATCATGCCGAGAATCGAGGACCGCATCGTCAGGACCGCCATCGTCCCGAATGTCGCCAGGGCGACGGTGACGACAACCGAGACACCGACGACGAGTTGTCGACGCAGGCTCCAGCTCTTCCAGGACCGCATCATTCCGCCGGTCGCAGCATGTACCCGACACCGCGCACGGTGTGCAGCATCGGCTCGCGGTCGGCGTCGATCTTCTTGCGTAGATACGAGACGTACAGATCCACGATGCTGGTCCGGCCGCCGAAGTCGTAGTCCCAGACCTGGCGCAGTATCTCGTTGCGGCTCAGAGCGCGTCGTGGATTGCGCATCAGCATGCGCAACAGATCGAACTCGGTGGACGTCAACGAGATCGACACACCACCGCGGGTGACCTCGCGGCTCGCGACATCGAGTGCGAGATCACCCACCTTGAGCGACTCGTCGGTGGCCGGGGTGAGGTAGGCCGTTCTGCGCAGCAGCCCACGCAGCCGGGCCACGAGTTCCTCGAGCGAGAACGGCTTGGTCATGTAGTCATCGCCGCCGGCGGTCAGCCCGGTGACCCTGTCGACCACCGAGTCCCGCGCGGTCAGGAACAGCGTGGGCGTGTAGCTGCCGGACTCACGAATTTGCGCCAGCACACCGAGTCCGTCGGTGTCGGGCAACATGATGTCCAGCACGAGAAGATCGGGTGTGTTGGCCCGGTATTTGTCGACGGCCTCCGCCGCATCGTGGGCGACGTCGATCTCCCACCCTTCGTAACGCAAGGCCATCCGTACCAGGTTCGTCAGGGCACGTTCGTCGTCGACGAGCAGCACCCGGATGGGCGACCCGTCGACGCGGTACATCCTGGGCAGCTGGCCCAGGATCGCACGACGGGGCGCGTGGTCGTTGTTCACCGGCGCGGACGTCACCGATCCATTGTTGCGCCTCCGCAGGCCGCTGGCCAGGGTTCATAGACGTTTCATATTTTGTGCGCCGCGCTGACGCCGCGGCGGAGTGCGATCTTTGTGTTCGATGTGAGAATCCCCTACGGGACGGGCAGCGAACCTACCGTCGCAGTCATGAAACCTGTGACAGCAGAGCATGAATCGTTGGTCCACTACGAAGGAGGACACCAATGTCAGGATCTGGCAGCCTGTTTCGAGAGCGAGGTGATGCCGCTGCGTGCCGAATTGATGCGGGCGGCGACGCGGCTGACCAATGGGGGCGCCGGCGCCGAAGATCTGCTGCAGGACGCGCTACTTCGGGCGTTCCGCAGCTACGGAACGTTCAGCCCCGGAACGAATGCCAGAGCCTGGATGCACCAGATCCTGAGGAACACGTGGATCAACAACTACCGCGCCTCACAGCGACGGGTGGCCGAAGTGTCGATGGAGGCCGTCGCAGAACAGACCGGCGATGATCCCGACTCGCAGGGGACCCTGTCGGCAGAGCAGACATTCATTGCGGCACAACCTGATCCCGCGGTACGGGCGGCATTGGCGGTGCTGAACGAAGACTTCCGGACAGTGGTGTACCTGACGGATATCGAAGGCTATCCCTACGCAGAGGTGGCCGCCATGATGAACACGCCTGTCGGCACGGTGATGTCGAGGCTGCACCGGGCCCGGCGTCAGTTGCGTCTGCTGCTGGGTGATGGCGCGCGGCGCCGGCGGCTCATCGAGACCCGGCAGAAGGTCGATCTCGTGGAGGATCTGCGCGCCACCGGGTGATCACATTCGACGGCTTCGCACCGTGCGTCAGGGCAGGCGGCTACCGTCGATCGGGTGACGGTGTCAGGATCGCGCTTCGGCCGGGCGTTCCCGGTCGCGGCCGTCCTGCTCACCCTCAGCATGGTCCTATCGTGCGAACGCGCGGCGTCCCCACCGCCGGCCACGACGTCGGCCGCTGTGCCGGCCACGACGCCGGCAACCGCACCGCCGTCGGCCCCACCGGCACCGACCGGATGGGACGTGACTGCGGCACATGATTTCGCCGCCGTCTCGCAACTGGTGGACGACGCGATCGCGGCGCGCCGCCTGCCAGGTGCGGTGGTCCAGATCGGCCACGCCGGCAAGATCGTCTTCCACCAGGCTTTCGGCGTACGCAAGCTGGCCGGCGAACCCGGACTGGACGGAGCACCGTCGCCCGCCGAGCCGATGACCGAGGACACGATCTTCGATCTGGCGTCACTGACGAAGAGCATCGCGACCGCGACCGCCGTCCTGCAGCTCCACGAACAGGGCCGGGTGCAGATCGACGAACCCGTGCAGAGCTACCTACCCCGATTCAATCCGGCAGGAGACCCGCGGCGGGCGCAGGTGACGCTGCGTATGTTGCTCACGCACACGTCGGGTATCGCGGGGGATCTGAGCCTGGACGGTCCGTGGGGACTGGACAAGCCCGACAAGGCGGACGGCATTCGCCGCGCTCTTGCCGCGTTGGTGGTGTTCGATCCAGGGCTGTTTCACTACTCCGACATCAACTTCATCCTGCTCGGTGTGCTGGTCGAAAAGCTCACCGGCGAGGCGATCGACGTCTATGTCGAGGACAACGTGTTCACGCCGCTCGGCATGACCGACACCCACTACTTCCCGAAGGGGACGACGTTGGGTACGGATCTGCTGGCCCGCGTGGCGCCGACGGCACGCAACGAAGACAGCCGGGATGACCCGGCCAGGAATCCCGACTACTTCGATCAGCTTCGCGGTACGGTCCACGATCCGACCGCACGCCGCATGGGTGGCGTGACCGGCAGCGCGGGGGTGTTCTCGACGGCAGAGGATGTCGGCCGGTTCGCACAGGCCCTGCTCGATCGTCTCGCCGGCCGGCCGAGCAGGTTTCCACTGACGCAGTCGACGTTGGAGCTGATGACGACTCCGCAGCAGCCCGGGCACACCGCTGAACAACTCGAAGCAGCCAACACCACCAGCCGGGAAGCGGCCACACCTGACTATCCAGCTGTGAGCGGCCAGAACCTCCGTGGCTTCGGCTGGGATATCGATACGGCTCAATCCAGGCCGCGTGGCACGATTTTCCCTATCGGTAGTTTCGGCCACACCGGCTTCACCGGGACAACGCTGTGGATCGACCCCGGGTCAGACACCTACGTGGTGGTCCTGTCGAATGTCATCCATCAGCGCGGGGGTCCGCCGATCGCGGCGCTGAGCGGTCAGGTGGCCACCGCGGCTGCCCGGGTTCTGCGTCTCTACGGCCACTAGGTTGTCGGGCTAACCGCTCGGTCTCGTGGTGATGTGGATGTGGTCGTAGTGACCGTAACCAGATCCTCTCGGGCCCGCCGGGGTGTGGTAGGTGCCGCGCCAGATCGCATCCTGCAAGCCGAACCGGCCCGCATTGCTCATGACGAACGCGAGGATCTCGTCTCCCAGCGCGATGCCCGCCGGGCTCCCGTGATTCGGGATCATCACGTCGATCGCCAGACCCCTCGGGTGCCACGGCTTCGAGTCCGGGCGCACTCCGTCGATGGTGGAGATCTGGGGGAATCGGGAGCTGATGGCGCGGGCGGCCAGGATGGTGTTGGGCTGCAGACCGGCTTCCCGCGCGACGCCGACCGGCAACGCCTCCGGAACATCCGGGAGAACCGCCGCAAGGGGCGAAACGACTTCGCCGGGCGGGGGTGGGGGCATGGCGATGATGGCCGGGTCGCCCGGCGGCGGAGCGCCTGGCGGCGGAGCGCCTGGCGGCGGAGCGCCCGGCGGCGGAGGAGGTGGCGCGGCCGGGGTGTCGAACACCGCCTGCTGCTGCGGTGTCAACGCCGCGTACTGCGCCTCCGCGTCGGCGATCTGCCGCAGCAGTTCGTCCCACTTGGCCTGCAGGTCCGCGTGCACCGCGGCAGAGCGCTCGGCTGCGGCACGGGCGTCGGTGGCCGATGCCTCGGAGGCTCGGATCGCATCGGCGGCACGCTCGCGCGCGAGCTGGAACGCCTTGACCTGGTTCGTCATCTCCGCCGGCAACGTCCGCTGCACCCACATCTGGTCGATGAGCTGTTGCGGGGAGTCTGCGGTCAGCACGGCGGCCAGCAGACCGGTGCGTCCGCTCATGTACATCGTGGCGGCCAACCGATTGACCGCGGCCTGAGAGGTCTGCAGTTGGGCGTTGGCGACCTCCAGCGCCGCCGCGTCGGCGCGGTGGCGCTCTTCGGCCGTTGTCTGAGCGGCCAGCTTGGCGTCGAGATCGAATTGCGCGGCGGTCACGGCCTCACGGGTCTGCACCGCCTGTGCGGACACCTCGTTGAGCCTGGCCAGCGCGTCAGCGGCCGGATCCGCGCGCACGTCCCCCATCAAAGACATCGCCAACATCACCGCGACGGTCATCGCGCCGCACGCTGTCCGCCGAATCGAGAGGCGGACTCTGCCAATTCGCGTTGTCAACTTCAAAGATCCTTCGATGCGGTACCGATCATGGTCCGGCCATGTGTCCCCGGACACGGTAGCGGGTCGATGCCATGACCGCTCAGCCAGCTGCCGCCCCTCCACGGGACGATGTCATCGGCGCGCGAGCCGTCGCTGCTCAGCCCGCGATCGAGGCTCGAACGTCCAGCATCGCCGTGTCGGCCGCCGAGCGCCCTGCGCCCAAGCCGACGGTGTCGTACGCCGAAAGCGGGCTGGCGACCGTTTTCGGGAAGAGCCGGGTGAACGCCTCGTCGACTGCGCGGTCGCGCGCTGCCAGCACCGGCAGCAACCGGTCGTCGCGTTGCAGCTCCTCGGTGACCGACGAACTGGTTGCGGCGAGTCGCTCCCCGATCCGGGTGGCGTAGGCGACCAGGAAAGACAGCCGAAACGACTTCGTACGCGACTGACCACGAACGTCGTGCCGGCGTCCAGCGAGCAGCATCGCCCGGCTGGCCTGTACCAGCAGTGACGTCGTGAGCAGATCGACGACGTCCAGATCACTGTCGGCGCCGACGTTGACGACGCAGCCCAGGTCCTTGTGCCAGACAGTGCGGCACCGGTTGGCCTCCGCGACGGCCTGCACGAGGGCGACCTCCGCCGCCACGTAGGGGTTGTCGATCCATACTCTGCGCGCCGCGGCGACGGATGACCGCCCGCGGTCATGATCGCCGATCGCTTCCCGCAATGAGTGCCGAACCATGAGTGCCTGCGCTTTTGCTGACAGCGCCTCGGCCTCGTCGGGAAACTCGGTGGCCTCGGCCTTGGCCAGCAACGCGCGCACCCGGGCAAGCATCTTCTCGTCGACCTCGTCGACCACAGCGGCCCGCTGGCGGTGCGAACCCGGCACCGGAAGCAGCCCCTCGATCGCGGGGATCCTCCCCAGGAGATTCAGGACCTGAAGGACCACGGTCAGTGCGCTGCACTCGTCGGCGGAATGTGCAGCAGCCCAGCGCCCCATCTGCGGGGCGGACGGCGCCGGTCCGACCGCCGCCGCGATGTCGGCGAGCGCGGTGCGCCACCGCGGGTGCAGCGTCGCCGCCGAGTAGCGCCGGGACTCCAGCACGATGGCCTCGTCGAGGTAACGTGCGGTGGCCGCATCCACCCTCCGGCGGGAGATCTCGTGAAGATCCGTCGGCGACCACCCATGCTCCCAAGCCGCTCGGATCGCCTCCTGCACGGCGAGGTCGGCAGCAACGTCGAGTTCGCGCTCGTAGCCGCGAGACTGTTCCAACACCTCGGACGCGCGCCACGGCGTGGGGGCGCTGGCAGCCGTACTCAATGTGATGACGAGACGCTGGAGGATCTGCTCGCGATCGGGCTGTAGGTCCGGTCCGAGGTGTTCGCGGCCGGTGGCCGACCGCCACCGGTGCTTCTGCTTGACCTTCCGCCGTTCGCGGTTGCGCTTGCCCACGTCCGGAATTTTGACTCAAGGGTCCGACAGTCGACGGCCGGTTAGGATTGGGTAACCGATGGCGCAGCTCAGCCCCAGCTCGCCTGGTTCCGGATCTGGCTGGAGGAGCTCCATGCGTCGGTGGTTACCGAACCTTGTGACGACGATCGCGGCGGTCGTCTGCGTAACGCTGCTCAGCGCTTGTGCGGCAGAGGTCAGGGGTGCACCGCCGGCGCCGGCCGCGGAGAACAGGCCGCAGGCATCAGTCGTGCCGCAGGCACCGATCACGGAAGTGCCCGAAGCCCCGCCGGCTCCACCGGCTGCGCCATTCGACGGACTCGAGGCCCGCGTCAACCAAGCCACCGAAGACGCGGCCGCCGCCTCTGGCGCCGACATCAGAGTCGTTGTGCTGGACCGCAACACCGGACAGATCGCCTCCAGTGAGCCCGACCAACCCTTCCCGATCGCATCCGTGGTCAAGCTGTTCATCGCCGACGACCTGCTGCTGCGGGAGTCGCGAGGCGAGGTGGAACTGTCCGATGCCGACCGCAACACCCTCGACGTCATGCTGCGCTCCTCCGACGACAGTGCCGCCCAGATGTTCTGGGACCGCAGCGGTGGCAACGCCGTCATCGCGCGCGTCGTCGCCCGCTACGGGTTGACGGGTACGACGGCACCGGCCAACGGACGCTGGGACGTCACGCAGAGCACTGCAAGCGATCTCGTCCGCTACTACGACATGCTGTTGAACGGCACCGGTGGGCTGCCCCCCGAACAGGCCGACGTCATCCTCGGCAACCTCACGCAAGCGACCCCGACGGGAACCGACGGGTACCCGCAGCGGTTCGGCATTCCCGACGGGCTCTACGCCGAGCCCGTTGCGTTCAAGCAGGGCTGGTTCTGCTGCTGGAACGGCGGCAACCAGTTACACGTGTCCACCGGCGTGATCGGACCCGAACGTCGCTATGTGATGGCGATAAGCTCGCTGGATCCCGTCGGCGCCGCCGCCGCCCGCGAGAACATCACCCAGGCCGTCAAGACGATGTTTCCCGGCGGCACGATCTGACCGCTCAGACACAGCTGCAGCCTTGGTCGCTTGTGTGCCGCACTGAAACGGTCCCGCGCGTTGCGCAACAGACCACATCTCGGGTGGGTCAAGTATGCTCAGGGCCAAACAATCAGTCACACAATCAGACCGGCGCCCAGCCGGACGTCAGCGGATCCCGCATTCAGAAGGAGTCCCCTTGACCACGCAGCCCGTGGCACCTGATTTCTCCGGCCTGAAAGCCATGTACATCAACTGCACATTGAAGCGCTCCCCCGAGGTCAGCAATACCCAGGGATTGGTGGATCGCAGTGTTGCACTGATGCGTAGCAACGGTGTCGAGGTCGACCAGATCCGCGCCGTCGACCACGACATCGCGGTGGGCGTCCGGCCGGACATGACCGAATACGGCTGGGAGACCGACGAGTGGCCAGCCCTTCTCCAGCGTGTGCTGGCGGCGGACATCCTCGTGCTCGCCGGCCCCGTTTGGCTCGGCGACAACAGCTCGGTGATGCGCCAGGTGATCGAGCGACTCTACGGTTACTCCGGAGTCCTCAACGACAACGGCCAATACGCATACTACGGTCGCGCCGGCGGATGCCTGCTCACCGGTAACGAAGACGGTGTCAAACACTGCGCCATGAGCATTCTGTTCAGCCTCCAACACATTGGGTACACGGTGCCGCCTCAGGCGGACGCGGGGTGGATGGGCGCGGCAGGTCCGGGTCCGTCGTACCTCGACGAGGACTCTGGTGGGCCCGAGAACGATTTTGTCAATCGCAACACCACATTCATGACCTACAACCTGATGCACATGGCGAAACTGCTCAAGAACGCGGGCGGGTTCCCAGCGTATGGAAATCAGCGTTCTGAATGGGAAGCCGGTTGTCACTTCGGGTATGAGAATCCGGAGTACCGCTAGCACGAAGGGAAGCGCGCGGCTGGGTCACACGGAGTAGGGGTCTCCCTGCCAGACAACCTATTTCACGGATCCGGTGATCCGGCAAGCCGACCGTCGCCGCTTCTGCTCGACCAAATACCCCATGTGGAATGGCTGGTGCCTCGGCGATGTGTCGGCGCTACGTCGACGGTCGTTCCCGAGCACAACTCACACCGAATCCAGTCGGCGCCCCTCACCGCCTGGCCGCATGAAGATGTCAGGCCGGCCGTCTACCATTCCCTCGACAGACCTGTGGTTGCCGAGTGGATCACCTGCGCGTTCGGTCCCCCAACCGGCCTTGATGGAAAGGACGAGCAGTGAGCTACACCGCTGCCGACATCACCGAACTCGACGATGTCCAGCACACGCGCCTGCGGCCTGCGGTGAACCTCGGACTCGACGTGCTCAACACCGCGCTGCGCGAGCTGGTGGACAACGCGATCGAAGAGGTCGCCGACCCCAGCCACGGTGGGTCGTCCGTGACGATCACCCTGCACGCCGACGGATCTGTCAGCGTCGCCGACGACGGTCGGGGCCTGCCCATCGACTCCGATCCGGTCAACGGCAAGAACGGCATCGTCAAGACGCTGGGCACCGCACGGGCAGGTGGCAAGTTCTCCGTCCATTCCGACGCCACGAGCACCGGCGCCGGGCTGAACGGCATCGGTGCCGCGGCTGCGGTGTTCATCTCCGCGCGGACCGACGTGACCGTGCGCCGCGGCGGGAAGACCTACCTACAGAGTTTCGGCCGCGGCTACCCCGGCACCTTCGACGGAAAGGACTTCGACCCGGACGCCCCGTTCACCCGCGCCGACACGCAGAAGCTGCGCGGCACCGGCAACCGCAAGCCCGACGCACACGGCACCACGGTGCGGATCCTCTTCGACCCGGCCGTGGTCCCGGACTCCAGCGTGGACATCAACGAGGTGCTGCTGCGCGCGCACGCCGCTTCGCGGATGTCTGCGGGGGTGAACCTGATCGTCGTCGACGAAGGCTGGCCCGGTGACGAGGTCCGGCCCGAGTTGCTCGAACCGTTCCACGGCCCGTGGGGCACCGAGACCCTGCTGGACCTGATGTGCATCGCCGCCGGCACTCCGGTACCCGGCGTGCGCGCCGTGGTCGAGGGCCGCGGCGAATACACCACCGGCCGCGGCCCGACCCCGTTCCGCTGGTCGCTGACGGCCGGCCCCGCCGAGCCGGCCACGGTCGCCGCGTTCTGCAACACCGTGCGCACCCCCGGGGGCGGATCACACCTGAGCGCGGCCGTGAAAGGGATGTCCGAAGCCCTGGCCGACCGCGCCTCCCGCATCCGCGACCTGGGCCTGGCCAAAGGCGAGGACGGACCGGAAGCGCAGGATTTCGCCGCAGTGACCGCGCTCGCCGTGGACACCCGGGCACCAGATGTGAGTTGGGACTCCCAGGCCAAGACCGCGGTGTCGTCGCGCTCGCTGAACGTCGCGATGGCCCCGGACGTGGCGCGCAGCGTCACCATCTGGGCGGCCAATCCCGGCAACGCAGACGCCGTGACGCTGTGGACCAAGCTGGCGTTGGAATCGGCCCGGGCACGGCGCAGCGCCGAAGGCGCCAAAGCCCGGTCCCGGGCAGCGTCGAAAGCCAAGGGGCTGGGAACCAACCTGTCGCTGCCGCCGAAGCTGCTGCCCAGCCGGGAGACCGGCCGCGGGTCGGGTGCCGAGTTGTTCCTGTGCGAGGGCGATTCCGCGCTGGGCACCATCAAGGCGGCGCGCGACGCCACCTTCCAGGCGGCCTACCCGCTGAAGGGCAAGCCCCCCAACGTCTACGGGTTCACGGTGAACAAGGCCCGGATCAAGGACGAGTTCGACTCGATCGAACGGATCCTGGGCTGCGGGGTCCGCGACAGCTGCGATCCCGAATCGTGCCGCTACGACCGGATCCTGTTCGCCTCCGACGCCGACCCCGACGGGGGCAACATCAACTCCAGTCTGATCTCGATGTTCCTGGACTTCTACCGGCCACTCGTCGAAGCGGGCATGGTGTACGTGACGTTGCCGCCGCTGTTCGTGGTCAAAGACGGCCAGCAACGGATCTACTGCCAAGACGAATCCGAGCGCGACGCCGCGGTGGCCGAGCTGCGCGCCACCTCGAAACGCAAGGTGGAGGTGCAGCGGAACAAGGGTCTCGGCGAGATGGACGCCGACGACTTCTGGAACACCGTGCTCGATCCGCGGCGCCGCACCGTCATCCGGGTGCATCCCGACGACAGCGAGGCGAAGTTGCACCACACGCTGTTCGGCGGACCACCCGAGGGCCGGCGCACGTGGATGGCCGACGTCGCCGCCCGCGTCGACACCTCTGCTCTCGACCTGACATAGGGAGATTTGCTGTGACCGCCACACTCGACATCCCCGAGCAGAACCCCGAACTGGTGCTCGACCAGAGGGCCGACGACTACTGGAACCACTACCAGCTGACCTTCGCCCTCTACAGCGTCAGCGACCGCGCCATCCCGTCCGCGTTCGACGGGCTCAAGCCCGGGCAGCGGCGCCTGCTGTATCAGATGCACGACTCCAGGCTGCTTCCCGGGAACAAGCCGCAGAAGTCGTCGAAGGTGTGCTCGGCCGTCACCGGCAACCTCCATCCGCACGGCGGGGCGTCGATGTACGGAGCCGCGGCACTGATGGCTGCGGATTTCCAGCGTGTGAAAGTGATTGACGGACAAGGTGCCTTCCCGCGCATCCAGGGTGACATCCCCGCCGCCGACCGCTACACCGAGATGCGGCTGTCGGCACCCGGTGCGGCACTGACCGCCGAGCTCAACGATCATGCCGTGCCGATGGTGTCGACGTTCGACGGCGAGTGGATCGAGCCGACGGTGCTGCCCGCCCAGTGGCCGGTGCTGCTCTGCAATGGTGCGGTCGGCATCGCCGAAGGATGGGCCACCAAGGTGCCGGCCCACAACCCCCGCGAGATCATGGCGGCCTGCCGCGCACTGCTCAAGACCCCGAACATGACCGACGATCGATTGCTCAAACTCATCCCCGGCCCCGACTGGGGTTGCGGCGCAACCGTGGTCGGCACGGCGGGCCTACGCGAGTACATCACCACCGGCCGCGGCCAGTTCACGGTGCGCGGCACGGTGTCGGTGGACGGGAAGAACGTCATCGTCACCGAGTTGCCGCCCGGTGTCGCGAGCAACACCGTGCAGGAACGCATCCGCGCGCTGGTCGAATCCGGGGAACTGTCCGGCGTGGCCGACATGTCCGATCTCACCGACCGCCGCAACGGGTTGCGCATCGTGGTCACCGCCAAACGCGGCCACAGTGCCGAGACCATCCGCGACCAACTGCTCGCGCTGACCCCGCTGGAGGGCACGTTCGCCGCCAGCCTGGTCGCGCTCGACGAGGACCGGGTGCCGCGCTGGTGGTCGGTGCGCGAACTGATCGCCGCGTTCCTGCATCTGCGCGACTCGGTGGTGTTGCGGCGCAGCGAGCACCGGCTGGAGAAGGTCACCGCGCGGCGTCACCTGGTGGCCGGCCTGATGACCATCCATCTCGACATCGATGCCGCCGTCGCGGTCATCCGGAGCTCCGACACCGTCGACGAGGCCCGCCAGGGACTGCAGGACCGGTTCGCGATCGACACCGAACAAGCTGATTACGTTCTGGCGCTGCAACTGCGCCGGCTGACCAAGCTCGACGTCATCGAGCTGCAGGCCGAAGCGGAGAAGCTGGACGCCGAGTTCGTCGCGCTCACCGAACTGGTATCCAATCCGGATGCGCGTCGGACGGTGATCGACAAGGAACTCAAAGAGACGGCGAAGCTGTTCGCGGACAGCGAGTTCGACCGGCGCACGGTGCTGGACTTCGACGCCACCCCGGTGACGTCCAAAACCGACGAGGACGGGCCGCGCGAGCGCAAGGTCAACTCGTCGTGGCGACTCGATGACCGCGGCGTGCTCTCCGACAGTCGCGGCGACCTGCTCACCTCGGGCCTGGGGTGGGCGGTATGGACCGACGGTCGTGTCAAGTTCACCACCGGCAACGGCCTGCCCTACAAGATCCGGGACATGCCGGTGGCTCCGGACATCACCGGGCTGCTGCAGTCCGGGGTGCTGGCCGCCGGCTCCCATCTGGCGTTGGTGACGCGCCGGGGAAAGGTGCTGCGGATCGACCCCGCAGCGGTCAATCCGCAGGGCGCGGCGGGTAATGGCGTGGCCGGGGTGAAGCTGGCGGGCGATGACGATCAGGTGGTCGCCGCCCTGCCGCTGACGTGTGAGAACGGCGAGGCCATCCTGTCGATTTCCGAAAAGGGCTGGAAGGTCACCGAAGTCGCCGACATCCCGGTGAAGGGCCGCGGTGGCGCCGGTGTCGGGTTCCATCCGTTCGTGGGCGGTGAGAATGCACTCGTGTCGGCGACGGTCTCGACGACCGGCTTCGTGCGCGGCAAGAGGGCGGTGCGCGCCGAGAAGCGGGCGAAGGCTTCGGTGAAGGGCTCCGGCGCGGATGTGACGCCTGCGGGCTAGAGCCACGCATCAGTCGTAGATGACGTCCAGCCCCCGGCGCCTGAGATCGGCCAGGCCGGCGCGCATGGTGTCGAGCTGCTCTGCGCTGTGCCCGACCCAGTCGGTGATTTCGCCGACGATACGCACGGGTTCCTTGGTGCGATAGGAGCGGGTCGGATTGCCCGGCAGCTTCTTGTCGGTCACATTCGGATCGTCTTCGACGTGCCCTTGCGGCTCCACGACGAAGATCCGGCAGCGGCCGTCCCCGGCGGCCATCTCGGCTCCCCAGACCGCGGCGTCCAACGTCTGGGTCACGTACACGTGGTTCATGACGCGATCCTTGTCGTAGTTCGACAGACGACCGGGCACCAGCAGATCTCCGACAGAGAGATCGGCTTTGGTGCCGTGCAGGTACACGCCCTCGTCGTATACCTCGAACGGTTTCGGTCTCTGCGACACAACAACTCCCCCTGTTCGGATCACTCAGTTGCACGAGTGTGCGGCACGACGGGGGCCTTGCCGCAAGACCCCCCTCCCGCCATATAGTGAAAGGGGCCGAAGTGCGTCTAGGTCACAGAGAGCAGCAGTTTGCCCGCCAGACGGCCTGATTCGAGGATGCGGTGGGCCTCTTGCACGTCGTCGAACGCCAGTACGCGGTCGATGCCGATCGTCAGCGCGCCGCGCTCACGGGCATCGATGATGTACGACTTGGCGGCCGCGAGACGATCGGGGAACTCCACGAGTTCGAAGAGGTCGACGAACGAGATCGATTTGCGGTCCAGCGCCACCAGTGGCACATCGACGCGGGCGGCACGGATGTCCGGTGAGGTCTGAGCTCCGTAGCAGAGCACGTGCCCGAACTGCGCGGTCGCGTCGACGAGAGCACTCAGTAACGGCCCGCCCACGGTGTCGTAGACCACCGTGGCGCCGCGTCCGCCGGTGATGGTGGCAACCATGCCGGCGAGGTCTTCGTTGTCTGTGGCGATCGCGTGATCGGCGCCCAGCGCAACAAGTTCGGACTTGCGCGCCGCGGTGCGCGTCGTCGCGATCACAGTGGCGCCGAGGTCGTGTGCGATCTGGATCAGCGCGGTGCCCACCGACGACGTCCCGGCAGTCACGATCACGGTGTCACCCGCGCTGACCGGCACCTTGGTGGCCAGGGTGTAGGCCTGCAGGCCAGCCATCCATGTCGCGGCCTCTTCCTCGTCGGAGCGGTGATCGGCGATGTGGACGAGGGCTTCGACCGGTACGTCTGCGTGTGTGGCGTAGGTGCCGGTGCCCACGGTCGGCGACTGGATGGGCAGGATCGCCACCCGATCACCGACCTGGAAACCGTCGACGTCCGACGCGATCTCGATGAGGCTTCCTGCCGCCTCGACGCCGAGCGTCGCCGGCAATGTGGGGGCGATCACGTAGTGGTCGCGGCGGAACAGCGCCTCAAAGCGATTCAACCCGATCGTGCGGATCTGGACCCGCACGTGCCCGGGCGGCAGCGCCTCTAGTTGCAGCGGCACCATCTCCAGAACCTCGGGCCCGCCGAGCTGGCTGAACTGCACCCGCCGCATGCCCGAAGCAGCGCCGTCGGCACGCGGTGCATCAATAGTCAATGGGTTCAACGTCTTTACTCCAACCGAGTCGATACGTGCATTGTCGGGGCAGATCCAGAAGCTCGACCTCACGCCCCAATTGGTGTAACCAGTGTTGTTACAGCTCTACTGTATGTAACCAAGCTTGTTACAGTCAAGAGGGCAGCGGCGGTATTGCAGAGCCGGATTGCGGCCTACGGTTCACCGGCGACGCAGAACACATTGCCCTCAGGGTCGGCGAGAACCACCCACCCGAATTCGGCGCTCGCGGCATTCCGGCCCACTTCAGTGGCACCGGCAGCGATCAGCCGGGCCACATCACCCTCCCTGTCGCGAGATTGCAGGTCGAGGTGCCACCGGTTCTTGCCCGGCGTCGGGTCGGGCACCTTCTGGAATCCCAACCGCAGGCCCTGCGGCGACGCAACCGTCACGAACTCGCCGGGCGCCGCGACAGTCGCCTCGCCTGCGACGACGCCGGCCCACCAATTGGCCAGCGGCTCCGGGTCGGTGCAGTCGACGGTCACCATGGCGATATCGAGAGTCAGAAATTCGGTGTGCATTGTGGTTGTTCCTTCCGTTGTTGTTACGGGTCGCTGTCACAGACCCCTCAGACGTTGGCGCCACCATCGATGATGAGATCCGATCCGGTGACAAAGGACGCCTTGTCGGACGCCAGGAAGACGGCGCCGGCGGCGATTTCTTCGGCGTCGCCGAGGCGCCCGAAGGGCGTGGTGATGGCGCTGGCACCTTCGTCGCCGAGTTCGGCCAGGACGTTGCTCATACCGGGGGTCCTCACCGGGCCGGGACACAGGGCCGAGACGCGGATGCCGCGGGGGGCCAGCTCGAGTGCCCAGGAGCGCGCGAAGTTGCGGATCGCAGCCTTGGTGGCGGCGTACACGCTCATGCCGGGTTGACCGCTGATCCCCGCGATGGAGGACATCAGCACCACCGAGGCACCGTCGGGTAGCAGCGGCAACGCCTTCTGGACGGTGAACACCAGGCCTTTGACGTTGTCGTCGAAGGTGGTGTCGTAGTGCTCTTCGGTGATCTCGGCCAGGCCGATCGGACGGCCGCTGCCGGCGTTGGCGACGAGTACATCGAGGCGGCCGTGGCGTTCGGTGATGGTTGCGTACATCCGGTCCAGGGAGGACAGGTCGGACACATCGCCGACAACGCCGGTGACCTCGATGCCGGTGTCGGCCTTGATGTCGGCGACCGCGGCGTCGACCACCTCCTTGCGACGTCCGGTCAGGTAGACCTGGGCGCCTTCTGCGGCGAAGCTGCGAGCGGTTTCCAGACCGATGCCCGAGCTCCCGCCGGTGATTAGCGCGACCTTGCCGTCGAGTTGTCCCATTGTGTTTCTCCTCAAGTGATGGTGGTGGGTGGTCAAAGGGTTTGGTGCCCGACTTTCAGCCGAGGTCGATGTGGTCGGCGAGCTGTTTGAGCAGGGGTCGCAGCGTGTCCTCACCCAGGCCGGCCAGCAGTGTCCGCGCCACCCCTAGCCCGGCGAACTGCCGCAGCTGCGTGACGACCCGATCGAGGGCTACGGTGTCCCCGGCGGCCGCGGCGATGAGTTCGGCGGTGCTGCCGGGGTAGGGCACTGTCACTTCGATACCGGCAGGATCGCGTTGCAGCCGTTCGGCTTCAGCGTTCATGATGTCCAGCAGCGGAATGAGCTGTTCGGGTGCGGAGATGCTGGGGAAGTAGCCGTCTCCGATACCGGCGGCTCGGCGGGCCGATCGGTTGGAACGGCCGCCGATGACGACTGGCACGGCGCGGGCGGCCGGTTGGGGCAGGCTGATGGCGTTGTCGAACTGGGTATAGGTGTTGTGCACGCTGGCTTTGGTGTCGCGCCACAGGGCGCGCATGGCCGCCACGTAGTCGTCGTGCCGGCGGCCGCGGTCGGCGAACGGGACGCCTACGGCGTCGAACTCCTCGGCGAGCCAGCCCACCCCGACGCCCAGCAGCAAGCGTCCTTCGCTGAGGACGTCCAGGGTGGCGGCCTGCTTGGCGAGCACTACTGGATTGCGTTGCGGCAGAACGATCACGCCGGTGCCGAGCTTGATGTCGCGGGTGACGGCGGCGGCGAAGGCCAGCCAGGTCAGCGGGTCGGCGATGTCGACCTCTTCAGCCCCGCCCATCATCTTGCCGGATTCGTCGTACGGGTATTCGGTCTCGTAGCCCGACGGCATGACGACGTGATCGATGGCCCACAGTGACTCCAGTCCCAGCTCCTCAGCCAGGACGGCAGTGGCGCGGGCTTGCGCTGGTCTGGCTCCGGCACCGACATTGACGGCGAACAGTCCTAGTTTCATGACGTGAAGTCCTTTGGCTCGTCGGATGATCGAAGGTGCTGACCGGATGCAAGTTGACGCCCGGCCGCCGGCTGCCCACAGACCGACCGATACGGTGCTGTAACTGACATTGTTACAGGTAACATACGTAACGAAGTTGGTTACAGTCAAGGTGGGTGTGGCCGGAATCAGGGGCAGAGGTCAGGACGGTGCAAGGTGAGCGCGAACAGCAGGATGAGTTTGGCGGTGCATGTGTTGACATGGATCGCCTTCGACCGGCGCGGCACCGACAAGGAAGTAGGCACCTCGCAACGTATCGCCACCAGTGTGAATACCAACCCGGTGGTGATCCGACGATCCCTGATCGACCTCCGCGAAGCCGGTCTGGTGGAATCCAGCCGCAGCGGTGGCTGGACGTTGACCAGGGATGCGTCGAAGATCACTCTGCTCGACGTCTACAAAGCGGTCGGCGGCGGCGAGATCTTCGGTATGCACGCCTCCCCGCCTGACGCCGAATGCTATGTGGGATATGGGATTCAGCCCGTACTCACCCGTGTTTACGAACGCGCCACCGCAGCATTGTGCGATTCGCTCGCGAAAACCACTATCGCCGACATCCTGCGCGACACCATGGCCGAGTTCGAAACCGGCGCCGGTGCGGGGAGCAATCGCGGCCGGTGACGGCGCACCGTCAGCTCATGGTGTCCGGATCTCGTTGGTGGGAAAGTCCGGGATCGGCGTGAAGACCTCGATCATGGTGGTGTGTTCGAGCGCCACCGCGGAATGCGGCACACCCCCGGGGATTCCGAGTGCCTCGCCCGGACCCAGAATGAGTTCCCGTCCGTCCACCAGGTATTTCATCCGGCCGGTGAGGATGACGTCGATCTGTTCCATCGGGTGTACCTCCTGTTCGCTGGGGTCGGCCTGGTTCGGGATGGCGGTGCCCTCGGCGATCTCGACGCGCAGAACCTGTGCGACGTCGGCGGTCAGCGCCTTGATGGTGACCCGCTCCCCGAATTCCCCCAGCGGGGTCGGCGTGATGTCGGCCCAGATGCGGTGCTGCGGCCGTCCGAGCGGCGTGGTGTTGCGGGCGTTCATGGTCACCATCCCAAGGATTCGGTTACGGACAAATAGGAGTCGAGTTGGCTGAAGGTGTCATCTGGGCTGAGCGTCTCCAGGTCGAACACCACGCGCTCGGCGCCACTGCTCGGGTAACTCTGCAGTGCGTCCTCGGTGATCGGTCCGACATGGGCGACGGTGACGCGGGTGTCGGTGCCGGTCGCTTCCCGCAATTCCGCTATCGCCGCCGTCGCGTCGGCGCCACTCGCACTGATGGCGTACCAGCCGGCCCCGAACCGCGCGATGCGCGCAAATGACGCGGGGCCACCACCGAAGTAGAGCGGCATGTGCGGACGCTGCACGGGCTTGGGCCAGGCCATGGACGGTTCCAGCGTGACGAAATCACCCCGGTACTCCGCAATCTCGCGCGTCCAGAGCGCCTGCATCGTCTCGACGACCTCATCGATCCGCTTGCCGCGGCTGCGCGGATCGATGCCATGGCTCTCCATCTCCTCGCGGTTCCATCCGATGCCCATACCGAACAGGAAGCGTCCGCCCGACAGCAGATCGAGGGTTGCGGCCTCCTTTGCGGTGATGATCGGATCGCGTTGGACGACCAAGGCGACACCCGTGCCCAGCGCCAACGTACTGGTCACCGTTGCGGCAGCCGTGAGCGCCAGGAACGGATCCAGTAGCCGGTAGTACTTCTCCGGCAACTCGCCGCCGCCGGGATACGGGCTGCGCCGCGAGGCCGGGACGTGGGTGTGCTCGGTGACGAACAAGGAGTCGAACCCGCGGTCTTCGAGTGCGCGAGCAAGCGCAGCGGGTCCGATTCCCTGGTCGGTGAGGAAGGTGGTAACACCGAATTTCATTGTGTCTCCCTGCCTTCGAGTTGTCCCATCGCTGGGCCCCCGTCGGCGGCTCGTGCCGTCTCGTGTGTCGGTCACGACGAGTCAACGCCGACAGCGCCGCCGGCAGAAGGACGCAACAGCCTAGGAGTGCCACACCCTGTTCCGGGCGGGTGACCGCCGGACTTGCGGACGCGATGGGCCTGTGGCAATTCGGTTACAGTCAGAGGCGACCCACACCGAGAGGTTCATCGTGCCAGTTGATGCGTTGCCGCCGAACAACAGTCTGGGCGAGTTCCTGCGCGCTCAGCGCGCACGTATCACCCCGCAAGAGGTCGGGCTGCCGGTGGCCTCGAGTCGGCGCGTGGCCGGGTTGCGGCGCGAAGAGGTCGCCGTCCTGTCGGGGGTGAGCTCGGATTACTACGCACGCCTGGAGCAGGGCCGGGAGCGCACCCCGTCCGCTCCGGTCGTGGACGCCATCTGTCGAGCGTTACGGCTCAATCCGGACGCCCGGGTGCACGCCTTCCGCCTCGCGAAGCTGTCGCCCAGTTGCGCCGCCGCAGCCGAAGGTGTCAGCCCGGAGCTGCTGCAGACGATGGCCGCCTTCCCGCAGGCGGCTGCCTATGTGACCAACCCGGCGTTCCGGGTACTGATCGCCAATCCCGCGGCCTCGGCCCTCATCACACCGTTGCAGCACCGCGAGGTGAACGTCCTGGCCGCGCTGTTCCTGGACCCGGCGACCCGGGAGTTCTACGTGAACTGGGACGAGGTGGCCAAAGCCTCGGTCAGTGCGCTGCGGCTGTCCGAGGGGTTCTCCCCGCCCCACCAGGAGGTCGCGGAGCTGATCGCCCGACTGCACCGCGAGAGCGCGGTCTTCCGCACCCTGTGGGACGACCGAAACGTCGAGGGTCTCACCGTCTCGCAGAAAACGATCCGTCACCCCGACGTCGGGCTGCTGCAGTTGAGCTACCAGACCTTCGACGTGCGCAGTGCCCCCGGCCAGCAGTTGACCGTGGCCACCGCAGCGCCGGGGTCCGCCAGCGCCGATGCCCTGGCGCTGCTCGGCTCCCTCGACGCGACCCGGCGCCAGGAGCGGGTCCAGTAGTCGCTGCCAGGGTGCTGCGCACCTAGGAAGTCTCGCCATTCCACGTCACCGTGGGCGGGGGTTGACTTGCCTTCACCAACACGTGAAAGGCAGACACACATGAGCATCCTCATCATCACCGGAGGCAGCCGAGGTATCGGCGCCGCCACAGCCCTGGCATCCGCCCAACGCGGCATGGGCGTCATCCTCACCTACAACAGCAACCCGGAACTGGCGAACGACGTCGTCGACACCATCGTTGCGGGCGGAGGTCGGGCCGTGGCCCTCAGGCTCGACGTGGCCGACAGCTCGTCGTTCCCGGCGTTCAGTGCGGCCGCCCACGAGGCGCTGCGGGGCACCTGGAACAGCAACCACTTCGACTACCTCGTCAACAATGCCGGCTACGGCCTGTTCACCCCCATCACCGCGGTCACCGAGGCAGAATTCGAGGGACTGTTCAACGTGCACCTGAAGGGGCCGTTCTTCCTCACCCAGGCGCTGCTGCCGCTGATCGCCGACGGCGGTCAGATCGTAAACCTGACCAGCGCGACCACCCGGGTGACCACCCCCGGTGTCGCGCCGTACGCCAGCTTCAAGGGCGGACTCGAGGTGCTGACCCGTTACATGGCCAAGGAGTTCGGCGACCGGCAGATCAGGGTGAACGCCGTCTCTCCTGGGCCGATCCGCACCGAGCTCGGCGGCGGGCTCAACGGCGAATTCGAGGCGCTGCTGTCCGCACAGACAGCGTTGGGTCGCGTCGGTGAACCCGAGGACGTGGCCGACGCGATCGTGAGCCTGCTCTCCGAGGACAACCGGTGGATCAACGCCCAGTCGGTCGAAGTCGCCGGCGGCTTCGTCATCTGATGAGCCACTTCGAAACACTCAGGGAGACAGACGCAATGATCACCGGTTACGACCAGGCCTCAGGCGAGCCGCAACTCGTGCGCGCACCGCGCACCACATTCGTGTCGGTGTCGGGAGCCGGGGCGCCGGCCGCGCCGGCATGGCACCGCAAGAAGCGACTCGTCACCGACATCGCGCGTCAGCTCGCGACCGTCGGCCTGGCACCCGATGGACAGCCGGCCGAACATCTGCAGTACCACTATCTGCCGAGCATGCCGCCGACGAACATCGCCGACTTCTACAGTGTCAATCCGCTCACCGAGCTGCACTATCGGGTGTTGGCCAGGGTCGCCGACAAGGTGACACCGGAAGACATCGCTCAGGCGCGACGCTCCGCTTCCAGCTACTTCGATGACGACGACGAGATCGAAATCCACCTCATCCCCGAGCAACTCGTCATCCAAGTGATGCACCGGGGCCCCTTCGCCAACGAACTGGCCACACTGGAGCGCCTCGGCGCGGCCGCCGACGACTTCGGCGTCACACGCAGCGGTCCGCACCAGGAGATCCACCTCGACCCCTTCACCCTCGACACACCACAAGACACCTTGCGCACAATCCTTCGGGATCCCGTCGCCAGAACCCACCCTCCTACCAGCCACCCCGGTTCCTAACTGCAGGAAGCGAGACACCCATGCTCGACCACGTATTCATCTCGGTCAGCGACCTCGACCGGTCCATCGATTTCTACACCGCGGCACTCACCCCGCTCGGTATCACCGCCCGCGTCGACTACGACGGAAACGAGGGCCCGGCAGGGCATCCGGACCTGAAGGGATTCGGGGCCGACGGCCGTATCTTCTTCTGGCTCAGACACGGAAACGTCGACAGCCGCGCCGCTCACATCGGGTTCGTCGCCGACAGTACCGCCGAGGTCGACGCCGCATATGCTGCTGCGATGGCCGTGGGCGCCACCGACAACGGGGCACCCGCGCCGCGCGCCTACTACGATCCCCGCTACTACGCCGCCAACGTCTTCGATCCCGACGGCTACAGCCTTGAATTCACCTACAAGAGCTGGCAGCACTGACTCATGAGCACACTGATGATCTATGGCGCCACCGGCTACACCGGCCGGATGGCCGCCCAGCACGCCACCGCAGCCGGATTGAACCCCGTGCTCGCCGGACGCGACGGGCCCCGGCTGGCAGCGTTGGCCGGCGAACTCGGCGTCGAGCATCGCACGTTCGCCCTCGACGACCCTGCAGCAGTGGGTGCGGCGCTGCGCGGGATCTCCGTCGTGCTGAACTGCGCCGGGCCGTTCATGCGGACCGCCCAGCCGCTGATGGCCGCCGCTATCCGCTCCGGCGTCCACTATCTCGATACCGCAGCCGAATTGGACAGCTACCTTCTGGCCGAGACGCTCGATGCGGACGCTCGGGTCGCCGGCGTGATGCTGCTCCCGGGAAGCGGCGGGAGCGTCGCCATGCTCGGCTGCCTCACCGCCCACGCGGCCGGACGAGTCACCGACCCCCAGCGGGTGCGGGTCGCGCTGCATGTGGCCGGATCCATGTCACGGGGATCGGCGGTCAGCGCCACCGAGAACCTGAGCGCCGAATGCCTGGAACGCGTCGACGGCGTGCTGGTACGCCGAAACCCGGATGAGTCACGGGGTTTCGACTTCGGCTCGGGCTCAGTGACCTGCACGCCGACCACGCTCCCCGACCTCGTCACCATCTGGCGGGCCACGGCCATCCCCAACATCGAGACCTTCGTTTACGTGTCGGGAGACGCCTTCCCCACCGGCGATCTGTCGGATCTGCCCGAGGGACCGACTCGCGAGCAACGCGAGGCCCACAGGTACCAAGCCTGCGCTGAGGTAACCGGAGTTGATGGATCCACCGTGCGGTCGGTGCTCGACACCGTGAACGGCTACACCTTCACCCCGATGGCGGCGGTCGAGGCGGCGCGGCGGGTACTCGGCGGTGAGTACCGCCCAGGGTTTCACTCTCCCGCAGACCTCTTCGGTGCTGGATTCGCCGAGACCATCGCCGATACGCGGATATGTGATGTCTAGCGTCACCGCATCCTGCACAGCGAGACGGAACGGTGCAGAACCAGTGCCCACCCACGCGCCGGCGCTTGCAGACCGGGAGAAGTCGGGGACTGCATTGTCCCGCCGGTGAGCCCCGGCTTCGGGGTGAGCCGTCGGCGTCGCCGAGTGTATCGGCGCACTCGGCGTGGCCACAGTGTTCCCAGCCGTCACTTTGTTAACATCGCGCAATGCCGGATCCGCCGTGGACGATCAGTCGGCTGCGATCACACCCCGTTTCCCGGCGTGACGCCCTGCGCTACGCCGCCGCAGTGTCGGCGTTGGCCGGGTTCGGCGGCGCCGCGGCCGGTGCCACCACGCCGACAGCCGCAGCCGCCGCTCCCACGCTGATCGACTTCGCGATGCGCCAGATCCCGGCCCAGGACATCCGGGCTGCCGGGCACGCCGGGGTGATCAACTACGTGTCGACCTCGCGGCCCGGATCGTCGTTCGGTGCGAAGCCGATCACGCTGCCCTACGCCCAGTCGCTGACCGCCGCCGGTTTGGTGATCGTCAGCAACTACCAGTACGGAAAACCCGGCGGTACAGCACCGTCGGATTTCACCCGCGGGTTCGCCGGAGGAGTCGCCGACGCCAGGACCGCCTGGCGCCTGCACACCGCGGCCGGAGGCGGACGAAGCGCACCGATCTACTTCAGCGTCGACGACGACATCGACCGCGCCACCTGGAACAGCGTTGCAC
Source organism: Mycolicibacterium hippocampi (assembly GCF_010723735.1). Classification (GTDB taxonomy): domain Bacteria; phylum Actinomycetota; class Actinomycetes; order Mycobacteriales; family Mycobacteriaceae; genus Mycobacterium; species Mycobacterium hippocampi. Next base: position 683,662 of record NZ_BLLB01000002.1, read on the forward strand.
TGCAATGGTTTCGCGGGATCAACTCGGTGCTCGGCGTGCAGCGCACCGGGATCTACGCCGGCATCAACCCGTGCCAGTGGGCTACCGCCGACGGTGTCATCGGCAGGTCGGGATCTCCCGGCAAGGTATGGGCATGGCAGACCCGGTCGTGGTCCAAGGGCCTGATCTACCCCGGTGCAGTTCTCTACCAGCGCATCATCGACACTGCCTCGAATCCGGGACCGATCGTCGGAGGTGTCCGCGTCGACGTGAACGACGTGCTGGCCCAGGACTGTGGCCAATGGAACTTGCACCCGTGACGGAGGGCCCAACCGGATCTCATCTCGACAACCGAAAATGAGTCGGTAGAGTCGAAAACACCATGGTGAAGAATCGCATCTTCCGGCGATTCCATTTGTGTGCGCTCGCGTTCATTGTTCTGCTGACGGGTGCCGCGCTCGGGTCCGCCAGTGCCGCGGCCGCCGAACTGAGCGACTACCTCTGGAAACAGCGTCCCCTGCTTCTGTTCGCGCCGACGGACAGCGATCCGCGGCTTGTTGAGACGCTGAGCCGCATCGACGCCAGTCGATGTGCTTTTCTCGACCGCGAGATGGTGGTCGGCATCCTCACTTCAGAGGGCAGTAGCACGCTCGATGGCCAAGCGATCAGCACCGATGCGTCACAACGCTTGTTCGACCAGTACGCGGTTGCTGAAAACACCTTCAGCGCACTGTTGATCGGAAAAGACGGTGGCCAGAAGCTGCGCGTGGACGACGTACCGGATCTTCAAGCAGTTTATGCCGTCGTCGACGGTATGCCGATGCGAAGCCGCGAGATGCGTGCCGACCCAAGCGGGTGTTGATGTCGGACAAAGGCCGCGGCTTGCGGCGTGGGCAGATCAGCATCATGCTCGCCTGCTTGGCGCTTCTGACAGCGTCGTGCGGAGCTACCGGGCAACCAGCCAACGCAGACGAGACGAACGCCCCGCAGACGATCGCTCTCGTCGACCTCGACGATGCCGGCCAGGTGGCCGTATGGACGACGGTCAACGACCCCGTCATGGGCGGTCTGTCCACCTCGCGGATCACGTTCGACAATGGTGGCCTCCTGTTCTCGGGCAACATCTCGCTGGAGAACAACGGCGGGTTCGCCTCGGCCCGCAGTCCGCAGAACTCCGATATCGGGCGCAGAGCAACAGGCGCGAGATCGCTGCGCGTCCACGCGACCGGAGACGGTAATACCTACGTGTTGAAGGTGGGCATCGAAGGGCAGCCATGGTCCTACATCCAGCGTTTCCCCACCCAAGCCGCCGTCCAGCGGATCTACGAACTGCCCGTTGGGGGCTTCCAACCGGTTGGCATGCGTCTGGATCCCGCACCCGACGCCCCGCAGACTCTGGACCCTTCAGGCATCAACCAGCTTTCGGTCTACATTCTCGACGAACAGCAGGGCCCGTTCGAAATCACTGTCAGCGCGATCGACGCCATATCCTGAGAACACCAGGCGCCGGTCCGATTTCACAACATCAAACCTGGAGGAGGTTCGAATGACCGATATCCGATCCGGTGAGGGCTGGCCGGCTCTGCGCGTCGACGAATGGGAGCCAGCGCGCAGATCGTTGCACATGTGGAGCCAGATCGTGGGCAAGGTGCGGCTGGCCCACGCGCCGCTTATCAACCACTGGTGGCAGGTTCCGCTCTACGTGTCACCGCGAGGGTTGACGACGTCGGCCATCCCCTTCGGCACCGACTCGTTCGACATGGAGTTCGACTTCGTGGACCACGCACTGGCAGTGCGGGTGAGTGACGGCGGCGCCGCCACCATTGATCTGCGGGACATCTCCGTGGCCGGGTTTTACCAAGCAGTTCTGGACACGCTCGGCAGTCTGGGCATCGAGGCGAACATCTCCGACGGACCCAATGAAGTAGACCCTGCTATCCCGTTCGCTGAAGACACGCACACCGGCTACGACCCCGCGGCAGCCAACGCATTCTGGCGCCAGCTGGTGCAAGCCGACCGGGTGATCGGCCGGTTCCGTGCCGGGTTCATCGGCAAGGTCAGCCCTGTGCATTTCTTTTGGGGTTCTTTCGACTTGGCGTGCACCAGATTCTCCGGTGGCCTCGCACCCACGCACCCCGGTGGTGCACCGAACTGTGGCGACTGGGTGATGGAGGAGGGGTACTCCCATGAGCTGAGCAGTTGCGGATTCTGGCCCGGCGGTGGGGCCGAAGGGGCGTTCTACTCCTACGCCTATCCGGAGCCGGCCGGTTTCGCCGACGCCGCAGACCCGCCCGCCGGCGCCTTCTACGACCCCAACTTGCGGCAGTATCTGTTGCCCTATGAGGTTGCCCGCCAAGCGAACGACCCGGATGGGGCGGTGATGGACTTCCTGGAGTTCACCTACGGCGCAGCCGCCGATTTGCTGGGATGGGACCGGCGCGATCTCGAGGCCGACCCCAACCGCTGGACGCACAAGACTCGTTCCATGTGACGCCCCGCGGCAGCCAACCAGATTCACGCTCGTCTGACACGTTCGTGTACTGACCCAGAACACGTGGCCACGACCCCGCTAGGGCGGCTAGCCTGCACGGATGCCATCGACGCCTCTGCCAGTCGTGCTGGCCACGCTCGCCCTGCGACGCAAACTCATGAAGCTCGCAGACATGATGGTGCCGCCCCAGATCGCGATGCTCGATGTCGGCGAGGGCGTCGGCGGCGTCCAGATCGCCGCGACCATCGCCGAACTCGGAATTGCCGATGTGCTCGCCGACGGGCCGATGACCGCGCCGCAGATCGCCGCTCGGATCGACTGCGACGAAGACGCCACTCATCGCCTGCTACGCGGCGCCGTCGGTTGCGGTCTCTGCGCGATGGACCGCCGAACGGGGGCGGTGAAGCTGACGCGCACCGGAGCAGTGTTGCGCAGCGATCATCCCGCTTCGCTGCGGGCCTGGATGCGCTACAAGGGGATGCGGTCGACCGTCGACGCCTGGGTTGGCCTCGCTGAGAGTGTGCGCAGCGGCCGAAGCGCGTTCGAGGCCGTGCACGGGACGTCGGTCTGGGAGTGGCACACCGCGCACCCGGACGAGTAGCGGGTCTTTGCGTCGACGATGCGCCAGGCCACCGAGATCAGTTTTCACCACTTCTCGACCTCCATACGTTGACCCAACGCGACGGCGGACGTCTGCGCTCGTTGGCCGAACTGTCGGCACTGCTCACCGATGCCGGCCTGAGACCCACAGGCCGCAGGTTCTCCGTCGTGCCGCACGACCTCATCGAAGCCGAGAAGATCTGACAACGCTGGCCTTGCGTTACGTGAATAACGGCAGCAGGCCGACACTGCTGAGTCTCGTGGAGGCTACGCGCTCAGCGGGTTGATCCAACGGAGCCCGGGGAACCGCACGAAATCTGTATCAGCAGAGGCCAGTTCGACTCCGTATTCGACCGCGAGGGCCGCCAGTTGCGCATCGGGCACGAGATTGCCCGTAGTCTCCACTTGTCCGCACAGCCTCTCGTAGACCCGCGCTGTGGTCTCGGTCGCGGGCGGAATCCACACCACCGGGACTGCGAGCCACTCCGCTACGTATCTCCAGGCGTCGGTGCCGGACAACGGATTCTCGGCGACTCTTGGATGGGTGGCAATTCGGAGGAACGCACCGATCGTCTGCCAGGGCAAGCCGATTCGGCTGTCGCCGTTGAGCACTCCTTCCAGCCAGGATGCGGCGGTTGCGTTGTGGGCGCTGGTCTCGTCCACTGCATACAGCAGCAGGTTTGCGTCGACGATCATTCGTCGAGTAGATCGAGGACTTCGGCGATGTTCGTGACGTCTACCTTCAGACCGATGCGCGCGGTCCGATGCTTGTACATGACCGTCTTGGATGACGGCTCTCCTGTCATCCCTCTCCGTGCCAGGAGATTCAGTGCCTCGCTGAGGCCCATCCCGGTGCGACGGAGACGCGCGATCTCGCTGGCGACGTCGCTGTCGATCACCACCGTCGTCCGCATGTACCCCAGAGTATCGGAAATGCATCATGATGCGTGCTTGCCGGCATCACCGTGCCTGCCTGAGCAGCGGTCAGCTCCGGAGAAAGACCGTCTGTGGCTCAGATCATGCCCGTGGCCCTTGAGTAGGACGCGGCGTCATGGATTGGACTAGCAGTGGTCGTACCCCCACAGTGAAGGACCCGTCATGTCTGCCCCGTCGAAGGTTGTTCCCGTCGAAGCTCTGTTCGGGCTACCCACCCGTAGTCGGGCCGTGCTGTCCCCGGACGGCACGAGGGTTGCCTATCTCGCGCCGTGGCACGACCGGCTCAACGTCTTCGTCCGTGCGGTGGATTCGGACTGGGCCACCCCCGACGACGGAACCACTGCGGACGCCCCGGACCGATTCGCCGCTGCGGCCAGCTACACCGGAATGTCCGACCTCGGCGACCTGGTCGAGTCTGTGGTCCCGTTCGCCCGTCGCGCAGTCGTCAACAGCTACCTGCGCTACATCGGGGACCCGGACGACCCTCGCCAGGCCGCCGACATGCTCGCACGCTCCCCCATAACCCGGGTCCAGGACATCACCGCACCGATGCTGCTGATCCACGGCGCCAACGATGTTCGCGTCGACCGCCGCCACTCCGACCGCATCGTCGACGCACTCCGCGCGCGCGGCGCAGAGGTCGAGTACCTGCTCAACCAGGCGGAGGGCCATTGGTTCATCAACCCGGACAGCAACATCGAGTTGTACCGCACCTTGGAGCGGTTCCTCGCCAAGCACCTCGGCGCACGATCCTCCGAAACCCGGCTGGTGTCGGCATGACCATCGGCGGGTGGCGTCCCTTCCGCATCATCGGCGAGAACGCCAAGGTGTATCTGGTGGCGAATGCAGCCGCCTACGGTGTGTTCCTGTTCGGCTTCGTCCTCGGCTTGATTTTTCCGCAGCTCAGCGAGGCGCAGGAGACGCGCTTACAGGACGACGGCACAGCAGATCTCGTCCAGTCGCTGTTCGCCCATCCCTGGCTGTTCGCCCTGACGATTCTCGCGGTCAACACACTCAAGATGGGCGTGCTGACCATCGTTGCGCCGTCGATGATCGTGCCGTTTGCCGGCATCGCGCTGTTCGCCTACTGGGCGTTGACGACGGGGATGACGCTCGTGCCTTCCAGCGACATCGGTTGGGTGGCGCTGATCCCTCACTCGCTCACGCTGATCGTCGAGTTCCAGGCTTACCTGCTGCTACTTCTGGGGGTCTATCTGCTCGGCAAGTACTGGGTTCGTCCCCAGACCGTCGGAGCCGAAAACCGCCGGCAGGCTTACCTTCAGGGGCTGCGGGACCTCGGTTGGCTGGCGCTGCCGGCCCTGGCCCTGTTCGTCGTCGGCGCGGTCTACGAAGCGTTCTCGCTGCGCTACTTCGTGCATCCGCTGGCTGAATGGCTGTTGTAGCGCCGCACGTGAAGATTCGATCTGCGACCCGTCAGATGCCGGGAAGCTCGCCGCCGTCGACGGTCAGGCTGGTTCCAGTAACCCACTGCGCCCGGTCCGACGCGAGGTAGGCGACAGCCTCGGCGATGTCTCGCGGGTCTCCGGGGCGACCCAGTGGGATGCCCGCCGTGGTATCGGCGAGCGAGACGCCCATCGCATCGGCCAGGTTCTGGCGGATCGCGTCAGCGCCCGGGGTCAGCACGTTTCCGGGCACAATCGTGGTCACGCGGATCCCGGCCGGCGCGAGTTCGGCGGCGAGCGCTTTGCCGTATGCGTTCAGTGCGGCCTTGGCGGCACTGTAGTGGGCCAACGGCGGCGCGGGCGTAAGCGCCGCTGCCGATGAGATGTTGACGATCACGCTGCCCGCGCCTGCCTCGCGAAGCGCCGGCAGCACCGCGTTGTTGACCCTGACAGCGGACAGATAGTTGAGGTCCAATGCGTCGAGCCATTCCTCGTCGGGGATGGAAGAGATGCCATTGGGGTGGGCGCGTGCCGCCGCCGCGTTGTTGACCACGATGTCGGCGCCGCCCAGTTCGTCGAGCGCGGCCGCGGCGAACGCCTGCGCCCCGTCGAGGGTGCTGATGTCGCCTTGGATGAAGGTGGCGGCCTTCGGCGTCTCGTCGGTGGCATTGCGCGCCGTGGTGACTACGCTCGCCCCGCCGTCGAGGAGCCGCTGCACGATGGCTGCGCCGATACCACGCGAACCTCCCGTCACGATCGCGCGCTTACCGGCGAACTCAGAAGGGTCGAAAGCTGGGGTTTTGAACATGCCGCCCACTATACGGATTTTGGACCGAACGTCCAGAACTGTCAGATCGGTCGTCGAAAACGACGTAACCTGGGGGAATGGGCCGACCACGGAAATTCGACGAGCGTGAGGTGCTAGCCGCTGCACGTCTGCTGTTCAACGAAACCGGCTACCACGGCACCTCGGTGGAAGATCTCTCCCGCGTCACAGGGCTCAGCAAGGGCAGCCTCTACGGCGCGTTCGGCGACAAAGACGCACTGTTCCAGCGAGTGTTCGAAGAGTACTGCGCAAACTCCGAGGAGGCTGCCGCTGCGCTGCTCGACGGTCCGGAGGACCAGGCGCTGGACCGCATTCGCAACTGGCTGACGGTGCCGGAGGACTGCACCGACCGGCGTGGCTGCCTGTTGGCCAAGGCCACAGCCGAACTGGCGTGGGAGAACGAAGCTATCGCGGCCCGGTCGCTCGCGGCGTACGAGACGCTACTGGACAGCTGCCGCCGACTCGTCGAGCAGGCACAGCGCGCTGGGCACCTCGATCCGGAAGCCGACGCCGCGGTGCTCGGCGGGCAGATCCTGACGACGCAGCGCGGACTCGAGGCGCTCGCCAAGGCGGGCGTCGACGCGGAGACGAGGAATCGCATCGCCAACTCCATGATCGACAGCATCGCGCCGGCTTCAAGGCGCGTGTAAGCGCGGCGCGGGGGCGTTCAGCTGACGACGTGGGTGCACGTGACCGCCGTTACACTGTCGCTTTTGAGTGTAACGTAACGGATCCGTGGTCATTCCGCTATCGCTTTGTTACTGTCCGGTGGTGAATCGGTTCGGGGTGCTGGTTGTCATCATTTCTGTCAGTCTTGTGATCGGCTGCTTGCCAACGGGTTTGGCCCGTGCGGATGACTGGTATCCGTACTACAACGAGGACGAATACACCGAGTTCTACACGCCACCGAATCCGTTGCCAGATGTCGAACCCGGCGAGCTGATTCGCACCGAGCCCTCCCGGCTCGTGCTTGAGCCATCAGGCCAACTCGGGGCCATCCAGGCCGCCGGGACGCGCATCATGTACCGCAGCGCCGACGCCCACGGCAAACCCAATGTGGTGACCGGCACCTACTTCGAACCCTTCGCCCCCTGGCCCGGACAGGGGCCTCGGCCGCTGATCGTTTACGGCCCAGGCACCCAAGGCCAAGGTGACCAATGCGCGCCGTCGCGGCAGTTCAATCAGGGCATCCACTGGTCCCCCTACCTGGACGTCATGCTCAACTACGAAATGGGCTTCGTCGAGACCCTCGTCAGGCGCGGGTTCGCCATCGTGATGACCGACTACGAAGGTCTGGGCACCCTCGGCGTGACCCACACCTACGTCAACCGGCTATCCCAGGGTCATGCCATGCTCGACGCGGCTCGCGCCGCCCGCAAACTGCCCGACACGTCGCTCACACCCGGTGGCCCCGTGGCTTTCTGGGGCTACTCGCAAGGTGGCGGCGCCGCGGCGTCGGCAGCAGAACTGGCACCGTCCTACGCCCCTGAACTCGACATCGTGGGCACCTATGCCGGCGCGCCGCCAGCAGACCTCGCCGCACTGCTGCCCTACGCCGACGGCAGTGCCCTGGTCGGGGTGATCGGCTATGCACTCAACAGCGTCTTTCAGTCCTACCCCGAGGCTGCCCCCAAGATCCGGGCCCTGCTGACGCCGCGCGGTCAGGACTTCGTCGACAAGACCAAGAACCAGTGCGTCGGGGAGTCAGTCATCAAATTCATGTTCAGACACCTGCAGCCCTACTTCAACCACCCGATACCGGAAATGTTGGCCGACCCTCAATTCCGCGGACTACTCGACCTGCAGAAGCTCGGCACGCTGAAACCCAACGCGCCCGTGCTGATCAACAGCAACCGCTACGACCCGCTGGTGCCCTACGAACCCGCCGCTCAGCTCGGCCGGGACTGGTGCGCCAAAGGCAGCGACATCGAGTTCCGCACCAACGAGGGTCCGCCGATTTTCAACAAGTTGGTCATCAACCACGCACTACCGATGGTCGTCGACGGTGAGCCCGCCATGCAGTGGATCGCCGACCGGTTCAACGGATTGCCGACCACACCCAATTGCGGCCACTTCTGATCTCAGCAGCGTTCCCGCTGGGCGAGCCGCGGTCAGTCGAGTGGTGTGAACTCGATGTTGATCTCGGTGAGTCCCCGCAGGATGAACGTCGGCTCGTAGACGTAATTGCGGGCCTCGCGCGGTCCATGTTTCTCTTCGCTGACCGTGATGTCGGCCATCCGGTCGAGGATCCGCTCGATGGAGACGCGGCCCTCCACTCGCGCCAGCGGGGCGCCGGGACATGAGTGGATGCCGCGGCTGAACGCGATGTGCTCCCGTACGTTCTTGCGCTCGAGGGAGAACTCATGGGGGTTGTCGAAACGCTCGGGGTCACGATTGGCCGCACCCGGACTGACCATCACGGTCGTGCCCGCGGGCACCGGCGTCTCACCGAGCGTCGTGGACTTGCGCGCCATCCGGAACACGCTCTTGACCGGGCTGTCCATCCGCAGGCATTCCTCGATGAAGACCGGGATCAGGCTGCGGTCGTCGCGCAGCTGCTGCTGGATGTCGGGTCGGTCACTGAGCACCCGCATCGCCGCACCGAGCAGCTTGGCGGTGGTCTCCTGGCCCGCGGCGAACAGGAACGTCGCTGTGCGGACGACGTCGTCGACCTCCGGTGTGGAGCCGTCCGGGTACTTGGCGGTGGCGATCGAGGTCAGCACGTCATTGCGGGGCGACTCCCGGCGGTCGACGATGTAGCGGGCGAACTTCTCGTCGGCCCAGGCCAGCGGGTTGGTAGCGACCACCTCGTGGTCGAGGCCGCCGATGTTGCTACCGGGACGCTCCGCCCCGAAAGCCTCGCGGAACTCCTCGTGGTCGTCCTCGGGGACGCCGAGCAGGTCGGCGACGGCCAGCAGGGAGAACGGCTTGGCGTAGGCAGCGAGGAACTCACAGCTGCCATCGGCGATGAACTCGTCGATGTGGCGGTCGGCCAGCCGCCACATGAAGTCCTCGTTCTCCTTGAGCCGTTTGGGCGTGAGGAGCCGCGACAGCACCGAGCGAGCGTCAGTGTGATGCGGCGGGTCCATGGTGACCATGTGCTCGAACATGGGGATCTCGGTGCGGTGCTGCTCGAGCTGCTCGCAGATGTCGTCCCCCTCGGGGACAAACGGCATCGGCGTGAACGGACCCATGACCGCGACGCAGGACGAGTAATTCTCACTGTCCTTGTAAACGGCGTTGGCCGCCTGCCATCCGGTGACCGCGAGTACCCCGTTGTTGATCGGACAGCACACCGGATCCTTCGCTCGGATGTGGTCGTAGTACGGGTGTGGGTCGGGAATCAGCGAGGGATCGGTGAAGTAGTCGACCGAATCGAAATCCGTGGACATGGACGTGGGTCCTCCAAAGTTCGACGCCTATCTGCGCGGTGTCGGCGGGTACCTCCCGCCCGGCAGGGGCGTTGGTTATTGCTGAGCACCTGCTTAGCATGTGTCGGGGATCTGGGTCAACGATCGCGCGTCCGTTCTGGGAGAGTGGTCGCGTCAGCGCCCTCATCGGTTTTGGTAGCGTTCGCAAACCATTGGCCGGAGACCGCCCCTCCCGGCTGGCTGGCGTCGACAATCCAGACCTACCTGCGGGTGTATCACCGGCACGAGGTTCGTATCGACGCTGCGGTGCCCGACAGGCCCGTTATGTTCGTCTGCAACCACGGCTTCGGCGGGGTCATCGACCTCAATGTCGGGGCCTTCGTCGCGGCACGGCAGGCCGCGGGTGTCACCCGGCCCACCACCGCGATGGTTCATCAGATCGCGTGGACGCTTGGCGCTGGTCCGCTGGTCGAGAGATTGGGCGGGACGCCGGGCAGCCGCTCGTCGTGCTGAGCGACGGTCAGTCGGCCGCCCGGGCGCTTCGGTTGCCGAAGCTGTTGCGCGTCAAGTCTCTTCCGCTCAGCGTCTCGATTCCCTGGGGCCTGAACATGGGCGTGGTCGGCCTGCTGCCTTACCTTCCACTACCCACGAAGCTGGACACGGCGGTGATGCCCGCGATGATGTCAGACACCGGAGAATCGGCTGAGGACTTTGCGGAGCGTGTTCGGGCAGCCATGCAGGCTCGGCTCGACGTGTTGACCGCGCGCCGCTCCGCTCATCGGCTGATCCGCTTCGCCTCGGTGCGGGCCTCACGCGGCGGGAACAAGCCGTATCGGTAGGTGGTCGTGGCGGTGGATGATGTTGTTGATCGCCCAGGTCGGCTCGGCGACGATCTCGATGCGGTCGACGCGATCGATCAACGCCTTGAGCATCGCGGTGGTCTCCAGCCGTGCGAGACCTTGCCCGGCACATGCGTGTGCGCCGTTGCCGAACCCGACGTGACGTCCGGCGTCGTTGCGGATATCGAAGATGTCGGGGCTGTCCCATTCGCGTTCGTCACGGTTGGCCGAGGCGTAGAGCACCAGCACCCGGGCACCGGCCGGAATCGTCACCCCGGAGATGGCGTTCTCCCGCAGAGCTTTTCGCGCAAATGCGCGCAGCGGCGATTCGTACCGGACCACTTCGTTGATGGCGTTGGGGATGAGCGACGGGTCGCTCTTGAGCAGCGCCCACTGCTCTGGGTGTTTGGCAAACAGGTAGATGGCGCTGGAGATGGCACTGATCGTGGTGTCGATCGACGGTGCGATGTAGTCGATGAGCAGCGGCGGCACTTCCTCGGCGCCGAGATTGCCCTCGTCGACCGTTGCCAGTAGCTCGTGGGCCATGCTGCCGGGAAGCACGTTGCGCTCATGCACGACGCGGCGGGCGAAGCGCAGCATCTGCAGACTGCGCGGTAAAGCCCTGAGGGCCTGGGTATTGAGCGGCCCCAGGATGTCGAATGTTGCTGCAGCCCAGGCGAGGAGATGTGATCGTTGGTCGGGTGGCCACCCCACCAGATCGGGGACGACGGCCAGGGGCAGAGCGGTGGCGAGGTCAGCAACCGCATCGACGCTGCCTCGCTCGACGGCACTGTCGACGATCGAGCCGGCCCGGGCGTCGACATCATCGCCGAGAGCACGCAGCGCCCGTGGCATCAGCCGATGGGCAACAAGCTTGCGGCGCCGGTCATGGTCGGCACCGTCGCTGTTGAGGGTGGTGCCGCGTGACAGTCGGTTCGTCAGGGCGTTCGCCGCGACACCGTGTCCGGACAGGAAGAGACCGTCGTCGCGCAGGGTGGCCTTGCATTCGGCGTAACGCGGCAGGGCGTAGAGGCGCTGGCGGCGCAGCCACACGACGGAACCCAGTTCGCGTAGTGCGCGGTAGTGCGGATACGGGTTGAGGAGAGCTGAGCGGGCGTAGATGTCGGGCCGATACACCGGAACATCCGTAGGTGGACGGAACACGCTGTCATTCCTCATCGTTGGGGGTCGGTGCGGTCAGAAGGTGGCGACGACGGGGCGTGCGGCGTTTCTCCTCCAGCAGGTACACCGGCAGAGCACGGCAGAGATCATCCAGGTCTCGACCCGCAACCATGACGGCACGGTCGGGTCGCACCACTGCCGCGTTGACGTGTGACCGCTTCAGCCAGGCCGCCAGCTCGGAGCCTTCCGGGACATGCATCATTCGGGCGCCGCGGGCTGTCACGACCTCCCGCTGCGCCTCGGTTGGGGCGATTCTGGTGATCACCCCGAACCCGGTGCCCAGCTCCTCGTCAAGGCGGCAGCCGTTGGACAGCAACGTGTTCGGACACAGCTGTCCGGCGATACCACGCGTCAGCAGTGTCCGCTGGACCAGCGTCGAAGACCGAAGCGATGGGGTTTGGGAATCCGTGATCTTCCGCCGAAACCCCGGCACCAGCTGCAGCCGGGGCACCACGAGCGACCGCACTGCCGTGCCGATCCGGCCACCAGAGGTCATGGCGTGGCCGATGTTGAGCGCCAGTGCGATCATGTGGCGCGCATGTGGGCGGCGCTCGGCTTCGTAGCTGTCGAGCACGGTAGGCGGCAGGTCGCGGTGGTGAACGCCGGCGATCTTCCACGCCAGGTTCATCGCGTCGCGCAGGCCCGCACCCATGCCCTGCCCGATGAACGGCGGGGTCAGATGGGCGGCATCGCCGAGCAGGAAGACGTTTCCGCGCCGCCAGCGATCGGCGAGCTGAGCGCGAAAGGTGTATTCGGCGACCCGCATGACGCGCAGATCAGTATCGTCGACGTGTCGTATCCACGGGGCGATCAGCGGCTGCAGAGCGGCCAGGGTGGCGTAGTCACCGGCACACTCGTGGTCCATCAGCGCAAATTCCCACCGGTACCGGGTGGGTCCGATCCGCATGTAGGTGCCCGCGCGCTGTGCATCGCAGACTTGATGTACGCCTTCCCACTGCTGCAGGTCTGCGTCGGTGACGATGTCCACCACCAGCCAGCGCTGGTCGAACTTCAGATTGCGCATCGTCGCACCGATCGCGTCGCGCACCATGCTGTTCGCGCCGTCGCATCCCAGCACGTAGTCGGCGGTTATCAGCGACTCGTGGTCGCTCGAGCGGTTCCGGACCCGCAGGCGTAGCGGCCGACCGGAGACCTCGGGGGTGACGTCGACGACCTCGACGTCACCCAGGAACCTGGCATGTGGGTGTCTGCGGAGGTTGCGTCGCAGCAGTTCCTCGAGTTCCGGTTGATCGAACATACTCGCAGCCGGAAAGCCGTTGCGCGTCAGCGCGGTATCGCGCTGGAACTCGGCGAGTACCGACAGCTCCCTGTCGACCAGACGTAGACCGCGGGCGGGGTGCGAGATCGGTGCGAAATCCGCGGCCACGCCGAGCCTCGCCAGGATCCGGTACACCTCGTCGTCGAGGTGCACCGCGCGCGGCTGCGGATACACCTGAGGCCACCGGTCCAGCACCAGGGTGTCGACACCGTATTGGGCGAGCAGGGTCGCGACCGTGACTCCGGTGGGTCCGCCGCCGACAACCGCCACGGAAACGTGCTCGGCGGGATCGAGATTCCCGGCGTTCGTCATTGCAGCGGGATCTCCTCGATGGCGGCGAGGTCCTGCGGCGACTGAGCGGCCGGCCACAGCACGTTCGCACTCATGCGTGCCGCACCGCCAACCGCTGCGCGCCGAGATCGAGCGCGCCGTCGTCGGTGCTGACCGAGGCCTCGACGACATCGCCGTGCTGCAGGTATTTCGGGTTCTTGGCCTGCCGGGAGAAGAACGCCTTCCACTTGACGGCCGGCGGTAGCAGGTTGCCGATCATCTCGATCGGCTTGGGCGGGGCGGTCAATGCGGTTCCTGCAGGGGTTCCCGTCAGGATCAGGTCGCCGGCGGCGAGGTCTTGGAACCGCGTCAGCGACTGCAGGGCCTGCAGCGGGCGATACAGCATGTCCCCCTCGACGAGGGCGTTCTGACGCTCGTCGCCGCTGACGCTCAGCCGCAGCCGCAGATCGCCGAAGCGGGCAAGTTCGGCGGCATCGACAAGCAGCAGCGCCGGTCCGACGGGGGTGAATGTCGGATACGACTTGGCCTCGTAGAACTGGGTCTGGGGCAATTGGATGTCGCGGGCCGAGACGTCGTTGGTGATGGTGAGGCCGGCGACGTAATCGGCAAGGTTGGCATCGGTGATGCTGGAGCCGACCGGAACGTCTCGTCCGATGACGAGGCCGATCTCGACCTCGTAGTCCAACAGGCCCACGTGTGACGGCCGCACGATCTCGTCGAAAGGACCGGAGATGGAGGCCGAGGACTTCCGAAAGAACGTCAGCGGCACCGTCTTCGGGTCCATCCCGGAATCCAGGACGTGAGATTCGAAGTTGGTCATCTGGGCGATGACCCGGCAAGGGGCGGTGACCGGGGACAGCAGCTCCAGATCGGCTACTTCGACGGTACCCTCCGAGGCCGCGGCGGCGTCGATGGCCGCCCGGTCGGCGAGAAGTTCACCGGTGCTGGCGGCGGACGTAGCGATCTTGGCAGCCCCGGTGCCGGTCTGCACCCACCAGGCGTCTTTGGTTCGTAGAACGGAAGTGGTCATGAGGCAGCAACTTTCAGTAGGCCGATGAGTCGGTTGAGGTCGAACTCGTTGTCGCCGCGCAGGGCACTGAGCATCGAAGCCGCTTGGTGCCGTGCCGCGCGAGGGCTGGCGTCGAGGAAATCCTTTGTCGCCGGGGGACCCCACTGCGCCAGGCCCGACGCGGTGAACGGGGCCCAACCGGGTTCGAGCGTGTTGTCGAACATGTCGCCGTCCGTGAAATGCTCGACGAGGAACCCGTCGGGGTCGCGCCAATAGTCGAACAGCTGGCTGCCCTGGATGTGGCGGCCGATGCCCCAGGACCGGAAGTAGCCGCGCTCGCTCAGGTATTCGCCCCCGGCGGCCAGTGCATCGAGATCGCTGACCTCATAGGCGGAGTGGACGTAGCGGTTGGCCGGTCCCAGCGCCAGGGCGAGGGTGTGGTGGTCGGCTGGGGTGGCGCCGCGGTCGCAGCGGACGAAGCTCATCGCGGGTCCTCGGGCGCGCTGGCCGGGGAAGAACAGGAAGTCGCTGACGATCATCCCGAAGGTGTCCAAGTACCAGTTCAACGTCCGCAGATAGGTGGTGGACTGCAGCACCACGTGCCCCAGGCGCTGGATCCGGGCGGGCACGCGGGGTGGACGCACGGTGGCATTGATCCGCTGTTCTCCGACACCGGCGTTGATCGTCTGCGGCGCCTGGGCGGGTTGGGCGGGTAGGGCATGCTGGCCGGCGACGACCTTGACCGGCATGCCGCTGGGATCGGTCAGTTGCACCGCCACCCCGCCGATCGATTCGGGAAGTGGTTGCAGCCGAGCACCTGTCTTGTCTGCCAGGCGCAGCACGTCGACCTCGTCGGCCGCGCGCAATGCCAACCCGGCGAACCGGGTGCGCTGCCCACGACGCAGGATCACGCACGGAGAACCGGGCTTGGTGCCGCGCAAGTGCAGCTGCTCGGGGTCACGCAGGGCGATGCCGAACCCGAAGGCCCGGGCGAACGCCTCCGCGCGAACCAGATCGGGCTTGTCGAATTCCAACCATGCGATGTCGGCCACCCGAATGATCGGGTCCCGCGATCTCCCGGAATGTTCGCCACGCACAGCACCGCGTTCGCTGTGCAGATTCTTGTGCCCGTCGGATCTGTTCGTCACGACCTGCGCCATGAGACAGCCTCCTCTCCGCTGAGTTGAGGAAATCGTCACATACGTAGCGATCATCAGTCAAGCAGTTCTGACGAATTCCTCACCTCTGACTAGGGCTGGTACCATCCCGATCATGGACGTGCCCGAGCGCGACCCCCAACCGGCCGACGCCCCGGTCAATCGACTGCAGAGGCGCAAGATGCGCACTCGCAGTGCATTGATCCGCGCGGCTCAGCGTTTCATCGCCGAGGGAAAGCTGAGCGTCCCGATTCTGGACATCACCCAAGCGGCGGACGTCGGTATGGGGTCCTTCTACAACCACTTCTCCAGTAAGGAGGAGTTGTTCGAGGCGGCTGTCGCCGACGCACTGGACAACCTCGGCGCCCTACTCGACGGTGTCACCGCTTCCACCAAGGATCCCGCCGAGGCCTTCGCCGTCAACTTCCGCCTCAGTGGTCGACTCTTCCGGTATCGCCCGCAGGAAGCAGCGCTTCTACTCGCCCACGGCGGATCCCTGATCCTGTCCGACCGCGGGTTGTCGCCGAGGGCCTTGCGCGACATCACCGCAGCGATCGAACGGGGACGCTTTTCCATCACCGATCCCGAGCTAGCCCTGGCCATCGCCGGAGGCATGTTCGTCGGCCTCGCCACACTGCTGCGCGAACGCCCCGAGCGTGACACGGACGCCACCGTCGATGAGGTGACCGAGCGGTTGCTGCGCACACTGGGCATGCCCCCGCAGCAAGCCAGAAGCGTGTGTCGCAAACCGCTTCCCGACATCTCTGCACTGCGTGATTCGCCTGCTGACTGGCCGATCCCCCTCGCGCCGGACACAGCGTCGCCGCATTCCGACTGACTCCATTCGCACGCCCGGTGGGCACCGCCGGAAGCACCGGTAATTCTCGTGCTGAGCCCTTGAAGCCGGGCGGTATCATCAGGACCGATTGCTGCGCAGAAGGAGGGGGCTTGCCTACCCAGGTTCGTGTCGTTCCGCTAGACCTGCAGGTCTCGGCTGGCACGGTCGATGCCCATGCGGATGTGATGAAAGCCCGGCACGCTGCCGCGGACGGCCTGGTGGAGATCTCGCAGCGTGGTATGCCGACGAGTTCGGCCGTCGCACTGGGTGCGGCGATGGCCAAGTGGCAGGCTGACTCGGCGCGATTGTTCGGTCGACTGGTGGATCACAGCACCGCCCTGCGCACCGGTGCTGCGGCCTACGTCAGGACCGATCAGGACAGCGGTGCCGATATCGAGGTTGCGGCGGCCTCCATCCGTCCCGAAGATATGAATCTCTAGCGGAGGTGTCGGTTCGTGACGGTCAGCGTCGCCGATATCGACCGATGGGACGCCGGCGACGTTCGTGAGGTGTTCAATGCCACCCGTAGCCGCGCTGAGGCGGCGTTCGAGGCGGCGGACGGCATCGCGGAACTTCCGTCCTTCGGCACCTGGGGTGGCGACGCGTCCGAGGCAGCCGAAGAGGCCATCGGCCAGACGCGCAAGGATCTGGATGCGCATGGCCATGAGGCGTTGGCGGTCGCGCAGGCAGCCAGCAAGGCTGCCGACGGTATCGATGCGGTCAAGTCCAGCCTGGCGCAGCTCAGAAATGACGCCGTCGGCGCCGGCTTCGAAGTCGATCCCATCGGCAGCCAGGTGCTCCCTGGCCCTGCCCTGCAAGCCAACATGGTCGAGTTGATCGCCGCCGAGGCCACCCGTCAGGAGTTGCAGGCCCGATTGGTCGGCATCCTGGCAGAGGCCGCAGGTGTCGATCAGGAATTGGCGCGGGCGATCGCGATGGCTACAGGTGCCGAGCCAATCCCTGACGGTCCGCATTCCAATGATGCAGCGGTGCAGGCGATGTTGACCGACCCGCCCGACGATCCGCGGCAGTTTCACGACGCATGGGAGAAGCTGACTGACGAGCAGAAGGATTGGATTTACGAGCGAGAGCCCTTCATCGGAAACCATCCAGGCATGCCCTTCGAGGACAAGGACCACTACAACCGGATGCACCTCGACGAACTGACACAGTCCGCACAGGCCGAGATCGACCGGACAGCAGCAGAGCACCCGAACTGGGCGTCGGGACCCCCGGTCACAGCCAACCCCAATCCGCCTACCGCTTACCGGGAATGGAAGCAGCGATTGGATGCGGTCAACCATCACCTCGACGGGTTGAGAACCGTGCAGACCGAGCTCCAATCGAACGACGGGACACCACGTTTCCTCGGCCTCATCGACGATCAGGGCCGTGCCGCAGTGTCGATCGGGAATCCCGATACTGCTTCCCACAACGCCACTTTCGTTCCTGGGACCGGGCAGGACCTGCCGCGGATGCCATACAGCACCGAGGACGCCGAGGCGATGTTCCAGGCAGCACTGCGCGCAAATCAAGAGCTGACACCTGAGGATCTCTCGGTCACGACCTGGATGGGTTACGACCGGCCGATGAACCTGTTCGAAGCGGCCTCACCGGATCTTGCGCACCGCGGGGGCACCGATCTGGCGGCATTCCACGAAGGCATGCGTGTCACTCACGAGGGCGGACAGTCGGTCAACACCGTCGTCGGCCACAGCTATGGGTCGACGTTGGTCGGGGCCGCTGCGTCCGACGGAAACCACCTCGACGTCGACAACGTCATCGCCGTTGGCAGCCCGGGCATGCTGGTGGACCGTGCCGGGGACCTCGACCTCGGCGCCGGCGCCGACGTATACGCGACGCGGGCCCGGTTCGATCCCATCAACCTGGCGACCGGCTTCACCCTTGGCCCGAGCCCCACCGCCGACGACTTCGGCGCCATCCGGCTTGCGGCAGCAGCAGGCCCGACTACCGGCCCACCAATCCTTGATCTGCCTTCCATCGGCGCCCACAGCAGCTATTGGGATCAGGGCAACCCTGCCCTGCTCAACATGGGTGCCATCATCGCCGGAATGCCCCCGCCACACCTCGCGCCGCCCAGAGGATGATCGGACAGATGCGAACCACGCGACATCGATCCGCCCGGACGCGCTCCCTCTTCGCGGTCGTCGTGCTTGCGACCGCCGTCAGTGCATGCAACAGCAACGAAGGCTCACTAGGACCGTCGACGCCTACTGGCGCAACCGACTTTGGAGAACCCGCTATGACATCCGTTCCGCCGCCCCCAGGCTGGAAACTGGAACCGGTGATCCCGACCAGCCAACAACAGGCACAAGACACGGTGCTCGGCTACCTGGCCAGGACGGTCGAGGCATTGCCCCCCGGCACCACGCTCGATGCGACGCGTTACCGGGTCGGCAACGGCAACCGCTCATGCGACGATCTGCCGACCGGCCCGGACAAACCCGAGATGATGTTCACCGACGTGCGACAAGTGCTGTTGCCCAGCGGCACGGACACCGTGGGCGTCATCAGCGAAGTCGGCTCTATCTGGCGAAGCTGGGGCTGGCACGTATTCGAACGCGATGGTTTTCCCCGCCCGAACCAGTTCGGCTACGGCCCCGATGGGTACCGGCTGCAGATCGAATCTTCTGACCCGCCCGGTTATCCACCGACGATCAGCGGAATCTCACCGTGCTTTCCCGGAAGCGTGGCAAGCGATGATATCCAGATTCCGATCGTCATCCCACCACAATGAGGGCCCGCGACTGCCAGTACACATTCATGGCCGTATTGGCAGCGTGAACTGCAGAACTCGCTGCCAATGCTCCTGGATGCGCTGCACTAGCGGTCCGTGTGAAGCCGTAAGCGACGTCGTCAGCTCCGTGCATCTTCCGCCGCGTCTACGTCGGACGGGTTGAGAACACCGTCGGGGTCGACCAGATCAGTGGTGCGGCCGTCGAGTTCTGCCCGCCGTTTGGCCTCCAACAACATCCGACGGGCCACATCGTTGACGCGGTCGACCCGGCTGAGGTCAAAAGTGAGCCGGTCTGCGCCAGTGGTGTCATTTTCCAAGGCATCCAGAACAGCCTCCGCACCACTGAACTGCACTGTGCCCTGCAGTTCCAGGACTGCCTCGTTCTCGCCACGGACATACAAATCCCTGACGACCGCAGCACCCTGGGGTTCGGCTTCGGCGAGGTGCATGCCCATGTCGTCGGAGAGCTTCCGGAAAGCGCGGACGCCACGCACGCTGTTGCCATGTTCATCGAGCGGCGGCGACACCACCGCCAGGCCGCATTGCCCCGGTAGCGCCCCGATCAATCCGCCCGACACACCGCTCTTGGCGGGAATGCCGACCGTGGTCAGCCACTCTCCGGCGGCGTCGTACATCCCGCAGACGGTCATCACCGACAGTGTCTGGCGGGCTACCCGGCGGCTGACGACCTGCCGACCGGTGACCGGGTGAACCCCCATGTTCGCCAGCGTGGCGCACATCATCGCCAGATCGCGCACATTCACGCCGATCGAGCACTGACGCGTGTAACCCTCCACGACGGCGTGTGGAGCGTCGTCGATGATGCCGTAGTTCTTCAGCATGTGCGCGATCGCCAGATTGCGATCGGCTGTGTCCAGTTCGGATCGACACACGGCCTCATCGACGGACAGTTCACGGCCAGCCAGCTCGGAGAAGAACGAGCGGACTCGTTCGACACGTTCTTCCACGTTCGCCGACCTGCCGACGAGCAGTTGATGGACCGCGATCGCGCCGGCGTTGATCATGGCGTTCTTCGGACGTCTGGTCCCGTGTTCCAGGGACAATTCGTTGAAGGCCTCGCCGGAAGGTTCGACCCCGACGGTCTCGTGAACTGCGTCCAGACCCAGATCGGTCAATGCCGCAGCATAGGCGAACGGTTTGGAGATCGACTGGATCGAGAACGTGTAGTCGTCGTTCCCGGCGCTGTGAGTGCGCCCGTCAGCCACCGTCAGGGCGATGCCGAAAATGTCCGGATCAGCGCGTGCCAATTCCGGTATGTAGTCAGCCAACTGCCCCTGACGGTCATCCTTGAACGTCTCGATGATCTCGTCGAGGTAATCGGGTACCGGCGATTTCATCGATCTCTCCCTCAACTGGTCCTCTGCACTGATCTCTGACCTTGCAGCCCACGGCTCAATCGGCATTCACAAACGATTCAGCCGGCGCAGCGACTCGGCGCATGGTTATGGCCGCCTTCGCGGAGACTACCGGCAGCAAGACGCCGGGCAGCGGTGTCGGAATGGGCCGGATCACCACAGATGAGGGTAGATCCGACTGCCGACAGCTGTGCCCGTCCGCCATCCGGTCCTTCGGGCGCACCTGGGCCACGGAGTTGGGCGACCGCGGATTCCGGGTCAATACCATCGTTCCCGGTCCCATCTTGACCCCGGGCCTCATGGAACTGGAGTCCGATCCCGACCAGCGCCAGGCCATGCTCGACGACCTCGCATCGAACCCCATGAAGCGGATCGGCAATCCCGAGGAGTTGGCCGCCGCGGCTGTCTTTCTCGCGTCGGACGCGAGCAGCTTCATGACGGGATCCGAGGTCTACGTCGACGGCGGCACCAATCCAGGTCTAGACGTCAGGGCGCGGCAGGGTCCCCTCGCGCAACAATCCCTCGTGCACCGTGGCGAGGATGTCGGCGAGGGCATCCTCGCGGCCGGGATCCAAGTCGGCGAAGAACGTGCGACGCACCCACTCCGCGTGTATCGGGGCGGCCGCCGCGAGCAGGTCCCAACCGTGGGTCGAGAGGATGACGACGGTGCCGCGGCCGTCGGTCTCCGAGGCCGTGCGTTCGACGAGGCCGCGGCGCGTCATCCGCATCAGGTGATGCGACAGCCTGCTGCGCTCCCACCCGATCACCGTCGCCAGCGATGTCACCTGCAGGCGACGGTCGGGCGCTCGCGACAGCGCGTTGAGCACCGTGTAGTCGTACAGCGAGAGCCCACATTCGGTACGCAGGTGATGGTTCATCTCGTACTCGAGCCGGTGGTACACGCGCATGTAGTTGAGCCAGGCGCGCTGCTGAATCGGTGTCAGCGGATAGACCTCAGAGCCCGTCATCGCGGCATTCCCAACCCATTCCAGCTTCGCCGAATCTCATGCATCTGTGCTGATGCTCGATTCTAGGAGTCGGAGGGCCGCAGCTGATGGGGACGCGGGGTCAAAAGCTTTCGATACATGAGTGCCCTCGGCACAGCGTGGCGTTGCACGTCGGCGTCGAACTGCCGGAAGACGTGGCCGCATGCGTGTCGCCTCAGACGACCTCATCGACGCGGAGAAGGTCTGAGCGTCGTTTCGCGAAGACGATGTCAGCCGAACGGCGCACCCTCCACCGAAAATGCCGAGCGGGCGAAGCGCCGGCCGATGATCTGGTGCGTCGAGGCGTCAGGATGCAGGTTGTCGGGCAGCGGGTGTTCAGTGAAATCCTCGGCACCATAGAGATCGCGGCCGTCGAGGTAGTACAGGTGCGGGTCATCGACCGCCCGCGCGGCCATGATCTCGGCAAGCTGCTCGCGGATCACCGACAGTGTCAGTTTGCCGCGCGACGTGTCTGCGGGGTCGCCGGTGGCGATGAACCGGATCTGCCCGGAAGCAAGGGCTGCGACATCGAAAGCACCGGGCCCCGGCGTGTTTTCATGAATGGGGCAGTGCAGCGGACCCATGACGAGCAAGGGGCTGTCGGGGTGTCCGTCGCGCACCGTGTCCAAGAACCCATGCACCGCAGACCCGAATGCCCGCACCCGCATCACGTCACCATTGACGATATTGATGCCGATCTTGACGCTGAGGAAGTCAGCGGGTGTGTCGCGCATCGCGCGGGCGACGAACGGGTCGAGCATCGCGCTGCCCGCCAGACCGAGGTTGATCAGCTCCACGCCACCGAGCGCGGCGGCCACAGCGGGCCACGTCGTGCTGGGGCTCGCTGCGTTGGACCCCTGGCTGATGGAGCTGCCGTGATGCAGCCACACCCGCCGCCCGGAGTGTGGTGTGCGGGTTATCGCATCGTCGGTACGCAGGGCAACGATCTCGATGCGCTCGTAGTGCGGCAGCCAGATCTCGACGTCCTTGTCCTGTGCGCTCAACCCGGTGAACCGCACGGTGCCAACGGATCCGCGTCGACTCTCGGTGTGTCCCGTGGCGGGGTCGACCCTCACCACGTCGCCACCGGTGGTCGCCACCTGTTGCGTGAGGCGCCCGTCGATGAGCAGGTCGACCATGCCGTCGGGGCGCTCCGGAACCCCCACCAGAATCGTCCGTGTTCGCAGCAGATCGAGTTCGATCGCAGTGGCGCGTGTGCGGAACACCAATCGCACGCCGGAGGGTTGCGCCTCCACGGCTGCGAGTTGAGGGTCACCGCACTGTGCACGGGCTCGGGCTGGGAGCCGGTGGAGCAGCCACCCGCGGTCTGTCGGGTCCAGCTCAGCCAGACCACGCAGCAGGTCGGCGGCAATGGGGTGACTTCTCATCGCACAGTCACCCGGCGAATGAGAACTCATGGTTTCCTCCCGAATCGCTCCTGGCAACGGAACCGCAACCGTGCGGCAGACGCGGATCATCGAGGCCCGTGGCCAAACCGTCGACGCGAGAACAGGGCGGAATCAGCCCTGGTCTGACGTCGAACTGGAGTAATCCCAAGACAATGTTCTCACCGGTGTCATGCGAATGTAGGCGGCGCCCGGTCTGGGTGCCGTAGGCCATTCGGACTCCGGCACGCCCCGTGCCCGGGCACCTTCTCGCGCGAGCTGAAGCGCTTCACTTCGTTCGCGAACAACGCGGGCGTGACCTTGCAACATCACTCCCCGGATATCTGCCATGCTCGAGCCATCTTCGAGCAGGACACTCACGTTCGGGTTGCTTTCGACGTTGGCAATTTTGCGTGTCTTGTCTCGCACACCCATGATGATGTCGCGGCCAAGGCGAAAGTATCCAAGAGGTACCGCGTGCGGAAATCCATCCTGGTCGATGGTGCTCAATATTGCCCAACCCGGACGACTATCGAGATACGCCTCAACATCTTCGTCGCTCAATTTCCTTGGCATGAAAGCAGGTTAACAAGGGCGCGATCGTTGCTGGTGGCGTGGCGGATCCGTCGCATCCGGAGTCGGGAACTACGCAAGCCGGCATGTATCCGCTACAGCACGACAGGTCTGGGCGCGAGCACGATGCGCCAGCCATCGGGGTCCTCGAAGGTCAGCGCTCCCGTCCTCACCCAGTAGGGGTTGTCGGCATCGACCGGCACATGCCCGAATCCGGCGAGCCGTTCGACGGTGTCATACATTGCTGCTTCGCCCTCGAAGTACAGGACGAGCACATTCTCCCTCGATGGTGCCGGACATGGGCTGCCCGCATGGCTACTTGTGAACTCGAGGTGACATAGGCTGCCCGGAAGGCCGAGCATGACGCCGTCGAAACCGTCATGACTGACAAATCTGTACAGGACGGGCAGTCCCAGATGACCGGCGTAGAACTCTTCTACCTCCGCAAGCTTGTCGGTCGGCCGCGCGACCCGCACTTGCGCGACGCGTAACCCAGCGGGCCAGGAATCCTCGCGGATCAGAGTCGTTTCGGTCATGGAACTCCTGAGGTCGTTGAGCGCCAGTGGTGCGCACCAGATCGGCTGGCTTACGCAGGCGAGCCTAAAACCTCAACTCCGATTGAGGTCAACTGACAGGCTCAGTCGGTTGGCGGACCGGATTTCCATGGTGATCGGTGACGCGCACCTCTGGGGCAGCCCGGTTCCACTTCACCGGCTTGCTGATGGAACTGTCAGCCGTTGCCCGAGTTCACGTGCCCGGCTTTCGGCGTCGGCGCGCAGGGTGGCGGCGAGGTCTTTGAACTCGTCGAGTGCAGGGTTGACGCCGACCAAGCTGAATTCAGACACCACGGTGTTGAGGTCGAGGCCCCAGACGTCACCAAGGATGCGCTGCATCCATGGTGTGGCGTGGTCCCAATCGTGGCGCGGGGTTCCCTCGGCGTAGTAACCACCGTGAACGGTCACCAAGATCGCGGGCTTGCCTGCAATGGCGGGCGGCTCGGCCGGATTGAATCGGGGGTCGGTGATGATCATGTCCACCCACGACTTGAAGTGTTGCGAGACTCCGTAGTTGTAGAGCGGGACCGCGAACAGGAATGCGTCGGCGGTCAGGAGTTCGTCGGCGAGAGTTGTCGCTAAGCGCACGGCCTCGCGTTGCTCGGGGGTGTGGTGTCCTTCCGGAGTAAAACCAGCGAATGCTGCTGTGCCCCAGCCGGTTGGCGGAATGGGCTCGGTGCCTACGCTGCGGCGGATGACGTCATCGTCGGGATTGGCTGCGAGCCATTCCCGCTCCGCGATGTCGGCGATGTCGCGGCTGTGGGAACCTTCGACGCGGATGCTCGCGTCGAGACGGAACAGTGGCATTTCTTGATCTCCTCGGAGGGGTTGTGTTTACGGTGTTGCGTCGGAAGAGGTGTAGTGGGCCTCCACGGTGACATCGGTGGTGATGGGGTTCATGCCGTTCAGGTGCAGGACGTCGTTGCCGATGCGTGCGGTGGCCGTGAGGGTGGCATGACGATCGCGCGCGGCGATGTGTGCGACCACCGTCAACGGTGAGGTTTGGCCGTGGACCTCGATCTCGCCGATGATCTCGACCTCACCGGCGCCGACCGAGCGGACCTCGCTAGAGGTGAACGCGATCGCCGGATACTTCTCTACGTCGAAGTAGTCGGCGGATCGTAGGTGCGCGTCCCGCTTTGCGATTCGCGATGTGATCGACGCCGGGTCGACCACAAATGTCCCCGAGGCCCTGCCGGTACTGGAGACCTCGGCGTGACCCCCCTCGGCCCGTACGACTCCCTTGGCGATGGGGATGAACAGCAACTTGGAGCGGAACTTCAGGCTGGTGGCATGGGGGTCGAGTTGCCAGGTGCCGCTCAGCTGACGGAGATCGGCGATGGCTGCATTGACCATAAGGACGGTTCCTCTTCTGATGTTGAAAGCTCTCGTCGTGCACGCGGGCGGCTCTTGTTGAAGGTACAACCTATCGTGCACCGCTTAGGTTGAATATTCAAGTCACCCTCCCGACCGCTTTCCTGAATCCGCCCGCGAAGTGCTATTTAGTGCGACTCGAATCCACAGTTCATCGCACTGGGTGGTCGTGGCCCAGAGAAGGGGAGAGACTCGGGACGTCAGGTTGACGATTAAAGCGAGCTCGCGCCCCATGGACTTGAATATTCAAGTGCGGTATGGTGAGTCAATGGCAATCGATGCGGGGCCGCCGGGCCAATGGTTGACTGCTGAGCAGCTTCGTGAGTGGGCGTCGCTGATGGCCCTGGTGACCCTGTTGCCCTCCCGGTTGGACGCGCAGCTGAGCCGAGATGCGGGGTTGAACCTGTTCGAATATCACGTCTTGGTGGAGTTGGCGGAGGCGCCGGGGCGCAAGCAGGCGATGAGCGAGTTGGCCCTTCACGCGCGTGGGTCGTTGTCGCGGTTGTCCCACGCGGTCTCGCGCCTCGAGAAGGCCGGATGGCTGCACCGTCATGCCCGGGGGGCCGGCCGCAGGACACAGGTGCAGCTCACCGACGCCGGAATGGAGAAGCTCGAGCAGAGCGCTCCGGGCCACGTCGGTGCAGCTCGTCGCTTCGTCGTCGACACGCTCACCGACGCAGAACTGGCCGGCCTGGGGCATGCAGCACGCCGCATCGTCGCCGCGATCGATCCCGCTGTGGCCGGAATCCTAGACCCCAACGGGGATGACACGCATGGCTTCGTCACCCAGGCGGAGAACGGGCACCAAGGCGGCCTCACCAGCGTGTCCGGCGTCGAGGATCGTTCGTGAAGGTCATCGGATTCAACGCCCCGGGCGGCCCGGATGTGTTGCGAGCTTTCGACATCCCAGAGCCGGCCGTCGGACCAAATCAGGTGCGCGTGCGCGTCCTTGCAGCAGCCGTGAACCCTACTGATGCAGTCACACGTAGTCATCGCCCCCTGCACCCCATGTACGCCGCCGTGGAACCCCCCCTCATTCCCGGCTGGGATGCCGCGGGAATCGTCGATGATGCCGACCCGGCGACGGGCTACGTACCCGGCGACGAAGTTCTGACGATCAAAGCGCCTGTGATCGACGGAGGCGGAACGTACGCGGAGAAAGTCGTCGTCGCGCCTGAGTCGGTAACCCGGCTCCCCTGCGGCCACGATTTCGCTGCTGGCTCAACGGTTTTGATGAACGGACTCACCGCGCTCCAAGTACTGGACAAACTCGACAGCCTCGCAGGCGGGATGATAGCCGTGACCGGCGGTGCCGGCGTACTGGGCGGCTACGTCATCCAACTCGCCAAACTGCGCGGCTTTCGCGTCATCGCCGACGCAGCGCCCCACGACCGTTCACTGTTGGAAACCCTCGGCGCTGACGTCATCGTTGACCGCGGCCAGGACCTGGCAGCACACATTCGGCGTCACGCACCAGATGGCGTCGACGCCCTGGTCGACAGCGCAGTACTCGGCAACACCGTCGCACCAGCCGTTCGGGCAGGCGGCACCTACATCGCCGTGCGTCCACCCGAACTAGGCGGCGCGGTAGATCCCGGATACCACCTGAAAGTCGAGACAGTCTGGGTAGGACCGGACATCACCCGTAAACCGAGATTGGACTACCTGTCCGACCTGGCCTCCACAGGAGGGCTGACGCTGCGCGTGGCCCGCGAACTGCCCGCCGACGATGCCGCAGAAGCGCATCGCGTACTGGAACGAGGCGGTGTCCGCGGCCGCCTCGTGCTGCGTTTCTGATGATCGAGCGTTCGCCCGGTCCATACCGGTGCAATCGTTTAGGGCCTTTCAGATTGCGCCGTAGGTGGCGATCGCTTCCGGAAGAGACATACCATCATTGAGGCCCTGCCGGATTTCCCGTTCCCGAAGGGTCACTGCCTCGGCGCGTTCAAGGACAGGCACAACGTGTTCCGCTGGAATCACCACGACGCCATCAATGTCGCCGAGGATGAAATCGCCGGGACTGACCTCGACAGTGCGACCAGTTGCGCCAGGTAGCGAAATTGATTGACCCCAACTCTGCACCTGCCACCGACCGATCGACTGAACCGGCGTGCGGTAGGTGGCAAACGTTGTGAAGCCGGCCTGTTCGAGCCATGCGAGATCACGCACACCGCCGTCGACCAAAGCGCCTCGACAGCCAAGCCCCTGCAGACCCAGGGCTATGAGTTCCCCGAAATAGCAAGCACCATTTCCGTTTCCGGCCCAAACGGTTACGTCTCCGTCCTGTACCTCGCTGCAAGCCTGCACCTTTGCCGAGTCGGTAGGCGGGCCCCCAGCAACGGAATCGCCGCTGATCGTAAAGGCCCAGCCTGCTAGCCGCGTGCCTGAACGAGGCACAAACTCGGCTGACAACGCCTGGCCTGGAACTCCGAGCTCATCGAGTACGTCGCTGACGTTGGGGGTTTCAACCCTGAGATAGCGCGCTCGAATACCGTTTCGGTCCTGTGATGACACGCTATAACCTTTCGCTGGGCCTGACCCCGTAAGTTCCGCGACGACGTCGTCTGGTCGCCCCCGACCGCGAAGATTGCGTGGCGATCGAGGAGATCGCCGCCGCGGTCGGCAAGCACCGTGATCTACAGGCTACCGGGGCCGCATGAGGCCTTCTCCAGTGAAGTCAGCGGCCCAGTTGCTGCCGAATCTCGCTGGGTACATGTACGCCCCGCGCGCACAGTTCGCCGATGAAGCGGGCGGCGAGCGGGTCAGGCGCTGAGGAAGTGATCGCCACGAGTTGACGGAACCAGCGGGGTGAGAAGGACCGTACGGCTCCGGGAAAGCCCTCGCCGACCGCGCTGATCGGTGTGATCGCGACGCCGAGCCCAGTTGCGGCAAGCTGGGGTGCCGATGCGGTCACGGCGGTTCTCATTATCGGATCCGGACGGACGCCGGCTTCGGCGAGCGAGTAATCAAGCCAGGCGACCAAACCGTTCTCGGGAGCGAAGTGCACCATGGGGACGCCGTCGAGTTGATCGAGTCGCACCGCGGGCTGTTTGGACAGGTGGTGCTCCAACGATGTTGTCAGGACGACCTCTTCGTCAGCCACCGGAGTGACGGTGAACCGGTCGGGAATGGAAGGAGAGGCGGCGGCGAACGTCACGTCAACCTCGTCGTCGTCGAGTACTTGCATGAGCACATCCATCGAGGTCGATTCCCGCAGCGTGAACATGACTGCGTTATCGCTGAGGTGCCATCGTTGGATCACCGGGGCGAGGAACGCGACCGTGAGACTCTGTGCGCAGGCGAGACGCAACGTCCCACTGGCGCCCTCTCCGACGACGCGCGCTGAGCGCACGGCCGCCACCGCGGCTTCGAGTGCCCGCCGCGCGTCGGTCAAAGCGGCACGCCCGGCGGGGGTCAGCCTCACGCCACGTCCCTCGCGGTGAAACAGCTGTGTGCGCGTCTCACGTTCGAGTGCGGCGAGTTGTTGGGACACTGCAGGTTGCGAAGAATGCAGAGCTTCCGCGGCGCGGGTGATCGATCCGTGGTCAGCCACTGCGACCAGGGACTCCAGTGCCCGCAATGACACCATTCCCGCAGGCTACCTGCTGGGCGCCTCATTATGACGGTGCCCTGTCAGCGAGCCATGCGCCGTCTGGTGGTGGTGGGCGAGGGCGTCTACTCCGAAGTCGCCCGTTGGGTCCCTCCAGACCGCGTGAACGTGGTTCGCCCGGCGTTGGGTGTTATCGTACTCGATCAGGATTCTCGGGCCTTGGATTCGGTAGTAGTGCGGTTCGCCGGCTTCCGTGGCCCCGGCCCACGCGACATGTAGTGCGTCTAGCTGGTCATCTCCTCGGTATCGAACCCGGTACGACTCGGCGATCGGTTCGGCCGCTCGGTTGAAGTACAGGTCGAGCAGCGTCCGTAGCCCATCCCGTTGCTTCCCGGTCATGGCGCTCGCTGGCAGACCTTTCGGTACGCCGGTCAACGCGACCTGGGCGTCGTCTTCGGGTGAGTAGCCGGAGCCGGACTGCATCGCTTCGTTGACCTGGTTGAGCTGGGTAGCCACGGTGCTGTCGGTGAATCGGCCGCGAAACACGTCTGGCAGGGGAAGCCGCTGGTTGCCTTCCGAGACTAGAGAGCGGTTCGCTCCGACGAGATCGGAGACTGCCCGGGGATGAATCAGCGCACGCGTTCGCTGGTCGTGATCGAAAGATCTCATCAAGTCGAGGGCGACGTTCTGCACGCTGACCAGCGGCTGCAGAACGCTGCCGAGCAGCGGCGCGGCGGCCGGATCGGCCCCCAGGAACAAAGGCGTTGTGGATATGACGCGTCCGTCGACGATCAGTTGGTTGACCGAGACATGGTGGCCGCCGAATCGCCATCCCCACAGTCGGTCACCAGGGGTTCCGAAGACGCTGAGGTAGTACATGCCGGGGTCTCTCCCCCGGTCTCGCTCGAAGGTCATCGACCACCCCTCCAGGCGGTCGAGCACGTTCTCCATGCCCATGACCGTGACCAGGGTGACGTACCCGGCCTCGGAGAGTCCGGTCGCGAGGATCTGCATCGCCAGGCGATGCTGCGCCGGGCGCTGGTCCACCAACGGGAGGCCGCCGTGGTCGGTCGGTGTATAGAACCACAGCAACCGCTCATTCTCGGAGCTCCCGGGCGGCCCGAAGGTCGCGCGGATATGCTGTTCGCTGGACAAACTGTCAAGCCATCGGGCGACTTTTGAGGCCAGCTCGGTGGCGAGATGTCGTGTCGCATCGAGGGCATCGATCTCTGCAGGAGTCGGATGCGGGCGGAAGGCGAACGTATCGACAGTCATTGTTGAATATATGAATTCAGTGTGCGCTGCCGTACAGGTAGTCGATGAGTCGGTCGACCGGCTCGTCGGCATTCAGCAGGGCATCAAAACCAATTTCGGACGACGCGATCTGCTCTGCGCGCCGAAGCACGGCGTGAATGCGATCCCTTGGAATGCAACATATCCCGGTCTCATCGGCGACGATCAGATCGCCGGCTGTGACCCGGACATCGGATAGCCGGATCGTTCCGTTCACCTCGGTGGTGATGCTGCGCCACTTGCCGGTGATCGGAGTGTGATCACGCGACCACACCGGGAAGTTGAGTGAGCGCGACCTTCCAAGATCACGGACGCCGCCGTCGACTATCGCGCCCGCCAGCCCCTGTCGCTGGGCTACCGAGGCCATCAAGCCGCCCATGTTCGATACCTCGGCAAGCCCTTCGATGACCAAGATGTCCCCGGGGCTCGCAGTCCTCAGGGCAAGAATCTCGGCCATGCGCCAGTCCTTGTCGGACACCGCGGCGAACGCTGAACGCGACTGCGCCACATTTCGTACCGTCGTGGCGTTTCCGACGATTCGCCCCTTAGGTATAGACGGACTCAGACGTGACGTCGGGACCGCGCCGCGGACGCCGAGCTCGTCGAGCACATCGGAAACGGTGCTCGACAAGTCATCGAGAGCGAGGAAGCGCTGAATCGTCGTAGTGTCGGTCGATGGGAGCGGATCGTGAATCGTCGCCCAGTCGAACCTGACATTGTCGGAACCCTCACGCCTTTGATCCGTCATTTAGCCCTCTTCATTAGAAACCTCTGCACGACAACGGGTTCCGATGCACAGCCGCGTCATGCTGCCCGTAGCTCAACCATATCCGTAGCCGAGTCAACGTGCCCTTCGATCTTTGAATGACACCCATTCGGCATCCTTCTATGTCGCAGGTCAGCCCACGAGATCGAGCCGCCGTAGCACTTCGCGACGCTTGCCATGTAGATCTAAATCGCTTAGCGTCCAACATGACTCGTCGGTCACACCCGCGACTCTGCGTCTGCATATATCAGGACGCCATTAGAAGACGGAACTATCAACGGAGATGGGGATATGGACTACCTGCTTTCAGGCAAGACGGTGATCATCACCGGCGGGGCGTCGGGCATCGGGCTCGAGACTGCGAATCAGTTGCTTGCTGAGGGCGCCAACGTCCTGGCGGTTGACCTCGATATCGATCCCTTGGCGGCTCGGCAGGAGCCGCAGCTTCGTTCGTTCCAATGCGACCTCACGGATCCGGATTCGGCGCCGGCTGCGACCAGGGCAGCATTCGACGCCTTCGGCGCCATCGATGTCCTGATCTCTTGTGCCGGGATCGCGCCCGTTCGTAGCAGCGCGCTCGAGGGAAGCGACGCTGATTGGCGGCATACGCTCGATGTCAACTTTCTGAGCATCGTGCGAATGTGTCGTGAAGTGGTGCCTCACATGAAAGCCGCCAGCGGGGGATCGATAGTGAGCGTTGCTTCCGATGCCGGCCGGATGCCCGACCCCTTTTTCGCCGAGTACAACGTGTCCAAGGCGGCGATCCTCATGTTTATGAAGGCACTGTCGATTGAACTAGGTGGCGTGGGGATCCGCGCCAACACTGTCAGTCCCGGTCCGGTGCGCACACCGATGTGGGACCGGCCAGGCGGATTCGGGGACTCTGTCGCCGAGTCTTTCGGGATGGAGAAAGAAGCGGCGATCGAACACTTCGCCGTCAATGTCCGCAAACTACCCCTTGCCCGACTTGGCACGGTAGCAGAAGTGGCCGCGGTGAACCTCTTCCTCGCCAGCCCCCTGGCGTCGTTCGTCACAGGCGCTGACTACACGGTGAACGGCGGCAGCATTCCGACCGTTTGAAAATGAAACTCGTTCAAGCCAGGAAGCAGAGATCCGGCATGCGTGACCGCCGATCTGGTTGACGCGCAATCACGCCGGCGAACAAACACGAAATGGAAGTACACCAGATGACCCGAGCTATCCCCACTGCAACCAACGTCGACCATATTGGTTGGTCGGTTCCCGACCTCGACGCTGCCGTGTCGTTCTGCGTCGAGGTTCTCGGAGGGCAGGAGATCTTCAGAGTCGGGCCCTTCTCCGACCCCGCCGGCGACTGGATGTCTACACACTTTGACGTCGATGCCCGCGCCTCTGCTTCTCTTGCGCTCGTCAGGCTCGGCGCAACTCAGGTGGTGGAATTCATCGAATGGAACACCGCGAACCGTGAAGTGACATGGCCGCTGAACAGTGACGTCGGGGCGTCGCACCTAGCAATTCACGTGCGTGACATCGACGAAGCGATGCGATACCTGAACGAGCACGGATGCGCGGCGTGCGGCGACCCGCTCCTACTCGAAGGTGTGCCTCACGCCGGTGTGACGATCCTGTACGTCCGAACGCCCATCGGACTGCTGTTGGAGCTGGTGTCCCGTCCCGGCCATGACCTGCCCTACGAGGCCACCACTGATGCCCGACTGCTCGTACCGACGCAGCAGTGGAACAACGGACAATCTGTACCTCGAGAGGAACTGCCATGAGTGTGGAAATCGTCGACGGCCCGGATGTCGTCCCCCTCCCCCGAGAGATCATCAAGGACGCTCGAATGATGATCGTTGGCTACCGGCCGGCGGACCCAGCGGCGGCACGACGCGCCCTCCCGAAAGAGTTGGAACCCCATCCCGACGGCATCGTGCTACTCAACCTCTGGACCGCTGTGGACCCCGGCCTCTCCTCGGGGATGGGCACCTACGGGCGACTCTCGTGCGGGTACATCGCTCCCGAAGTCAGCGGATACGACACCCGGACCAGCGACGGGGAAACGACTGGGCATGGCCGCTTCTTCGCTCACCACTGGCTGGAGTCGGAGGGCATGCGGTTTTTCGCCGAGGCCTCATGCGGGAACCGCGCCGACATCGGATGGGTGGAGCAGACCGAGCCCCGACCCGGGGAACTGGTCCAGGAGCTATACGTGGATGGCAAGGTTGTGGTGAGAACGACCTCGCGCGTCGGCACTGAGAAGCTGGCGACGGTGGGCGGGCACTTGAACTACTTCACAAATTTCGCTGGCCCAGAAGATCGTGAACAAATTGCACGGGTGGCGGTACCGTTCGTCGCGGACGTGCGGGACGCTCAGGTCACGTCGATCGAATGGCTCTTCGATGCCGCTCATCCCGCGGCGGCGCTCGCCCCCGGCTCAGACCCGCATATCGCCAGTGTTCTCTACGGTGACGTCACCTGGGCACCGTTCACAGTAGCCGAAATACTCTGAGGTGTAGGCAACGTCAACTCATATCCGAGTCCAACGCAGTGGATCATCGAGGGCCGACATGACTCATCGCTCGCTACGCGAGGTCCCAAGCCACTCTGTCTTTTGGAACACTATTGGTACATCAGTCCCGCACTTGGCCGAAGCAGTTCAGCTTATAGCAAGTCCACGTTAGGTACGTATTTTGAGAGGTAGAGAACGATGGCTTATGACCTTCATCCAGAGGCCCGCGCACTCATCGAAACACGGCCGTGCGCCCATCTAGTCACGATGCGGCCTAACGGCCGCCCCCATGTGTCCTTCATCTGGATCGACGTGACCGATGACGGGCGCATCCAGTTCGGGACGCCTCCGTGGCGAGTCAAGGGGAAGAACCTGGCACACGATCCGAAATGTGTCCTCTCGATCCAGGACGATCAGAAGGGCGACAACGGGCTGTTCCGACACCTTCTCATCGATGGCGTCGCGTCGATCGACAACCATACCGAACGCGGGCAGAGATTCATGGAGCAACTATTCGAGAAGTACACAGGCACACCTGGTTTCGGTCTGAGTGAAGGCGGTCATCTTCTCGTCACCGTGGACATCACTCGTGTCTCCGGTGTTGGCCCTTGGCACACCGGTAAAACGACATCCTATGGAACCCCTATCTGAGCTGGCCCGTTCGTCGACCGCTGCACACTCACCCGGCCGATACGGGTCTACGATCTACCCGCAGGCCCAACATTGCCATACAGGAAGCGGCATTGCCTCAGTGGAAGCCAACCCCAGCAAGCCAAGCGCATTGATCATGACGGTGCTGATGACTCCCGACATGGCCAACTTCTCCGGCAACGTCCACGGCGGAGCCATCTTGAAGATCCTCGATCAGGTTGCCTACAGCTGTGCGAGTCGCTACGCAGGAACCTACGTCGTCACTCTGTCGGTCGACCGGGTGATCTTCCGTGACACCATTCACGTCGGCGAGCTCGTCACGTTTTCCGCGTCGGTGAACTACACAGGTCGCACATCAATGGAGATAGGAATCCGCATTGATACCGAGGACATCCGGGAAGGAACGACACGGCATACCAACAGTTCTTACTTCACGATGGTCGCCGTCGATGGCGACAATCAGCCTGTTCCAGTGCCGCCCCTGATACCCACGACGCCGACCATGAGACAGCGTTACGAGTCCGCACGTCTCCGCCGGCGTGCGCAACGTCAACAGTTCGAGAGCCCGCACGCCTGCGGCCATGATGTTACTTAGCGCCAGCTGCACTGGGATATCCTACGGTTCGTGCATGCAGAGCATCCGCCGGATGCACTAAGACACATACGGCTACGGGTGTGTGTGGGTATCGGCCTGAACCGGCACTAGTTTCATGCCGGCTTCATGTTGAAGACATCCCGGCGGGGACGCCCGGAGTTGAGAGTTGTAGGCAGTTTCGTGTTCGGCCGGGGGAGGTCCTCTGGGACGCTATGCATGCGGCGGTTGTTGTACCAGCCGACCCATTCCATCGTTGGGGACTCGCCATCGTCGATGACCCGCAGCGGCCCAAGTCGAAACGGGCCACCCAGACCGATTGCCTCTCTCGAACAACCCGATCGTGGTGTCGGCCAACGCGTTGTCGTAGGCGTCACCGACATTGCCGCCGCTCACATGTACCCGAACGGGTACTTGAACCCCGAGATCCCGGCCCCTCCGGCACAGGTACTCAAACCGTCGACACGCGGTGTAAGGCCCCTGGCGCGGAGACCTCGCGTCGTAACTCAGCGCCCAACCAACGGTCTGTGTGCTTCATGCCGGCGCGCCGCGATGGGGATCGGTCGCCTTTCAGTCGCAATTCTCACTTCCATGTCCAATTGGACATCGTGTGGACATTTCACTTGAGAATTGGACATAAAGGTTGAGAATCCACAATCTTCGCCTACTGCTTGGCCATATTGGCAAATCGCGACAAATGCAGTTGGTGCGCAACGGTTATCGTCTTCGTCGGGCCGTTACGGTGCTTTCCGAGAATCAGGTCTGCTTCCCCGCCGCGCGGGTCGTCCCGATCGAACGCGTCCGGTCGATGCAACAGGATGACCATATCCGCATCCTGTTCGAGACTGTTATGCAAGCTAACTAAATTGGCGACGAAATTGTGTGTGCCGCTTACCGTTCCGTCGTAGACATCCTGTTCACCGATGCTGGTGATGTCGACAATCGTGTCCCAGTAGACATCGTTGGTGGCGAGGTCATGGAGATCACGGTCTTCGAGCACCGCCGCAGCCCGGTGCAGCCTGCCGCGGCTCGGCGAGTGCTTCCACATTGTCGAACCGCAGAACTTGGTGTTCATCGCGGTGGCGAACTGGCGATGCGTCATTTGACGTTCGGTCAACGCTGTCCGCACCCCGGCCCACACACCCGCGGGGACCGTGTCTGCGTTGGGATTGCGCACGATTCCCTGGAGGTTCGCCAGAACCTCCTTGGCTGCATCGGCTTTAACGCCGTGCACACCGATGCCTCCTAGGAACTTGGACTGGCTCTCAGCACCGGCGATTGTCAGGTGCCAGGAATCCCGATAGCCGGCCTTCTTCGCGCGGTAGACCCTGGACGCGATTCCGAATCGCAGCAGCAACTGCATCACATCGTCAACCAGGCGCCGGCTGGTCGAGGCGTAGTAGACACGTCCGATGCCCAGCTTCGCATCCCACCGCACCGAGCCGTCGGTCGCCCAGAGGTGGCGCAGGAACAGCGCCACCTGGTCGTTCGGCAACGCGAACACCTCTGCCGGAACGAACTTCTCGTAGCTGCGCTTGCCGAACAGGCCCAGCTTGTCCAGCCAGGCGGCGATCGGATTGCGCTTGCCGTGGGTCAGGCGGTACGGCGCCGGAAGCCGCAACGTCGTCACTCGAGCCGCGGGATATTCGTCCCGGATCGGCGTCACGTCGAAATGCGCCGCGGAGATCTCGACCGCCGCCAGGTTCGCCTCGTCGACGCTCGCGTACCGGACCGGCTGGCGCTTCACGCACGACCCGTCACCGATCATGTGCGCCAACATCACGACTTCGGAGTCGTGCATCCGCTCGGTCTGCACCGGCTCAGGCACCCGGCGCGGGACTGCCACCCGGGCACCGACCGACAACTCGCCCAACGGAGTCCAGCCGTCAAACGTCATGAACGGATGGTTGGCTGTGGCCTCCACCTCCCGCCCCGACGCCAAACGCACCTTGAACACTTCTTTGTGTCCGCTGTAGAAGACGTTCGTCATCGGCCGCGCGACCATCCGTTTGCGGTCGTCGACCGACCACACCAGCGGCCGTTCGCCAGTACGCATCAGCTCGCCGAACGTCACCTCCGCACCCGTGTCCGCACGGAGGATTCGGGTGTTCGCAGTCAGGCATCCCGACTCGCGAAGGTCGGACACCATAGGCTTCTTGTCGGTGCGCTGCTCAGGCCCACGGTTCAGCTGGCTGATCGCCACCACCGGCACTTCGAGTTCCTTGGCCATCAGCTTGAGGCTGCGGGAGAAATCCGAGACCTCCTGCTGGCGTGACTCGTACTTCTTGCCCGACGACATCAGCTGCATGTAATCCACGACGATCAACCGCAGACCGGCCTTTTGCGACAACCGTCGCGCCTTGGCGCGGATCTCCATCATCGTCAGGTTCGGCGAATCGTCGATGAACAACGGGGCTTCGCTGATCTCGCTCATCCGGCGCGCGAGCCGCGTCCAGTCGTCGTCGCTCATCCGGCCGGAGCGCATGTCGGCGAGCTTGATCTTGGCCTCTGCCGACAACAGCCGCATCACGATCTCGGACTTGCTCATCTCCAGGCTGAAGATGACGCTGGGCAACTGGTTCTTGATCGAGCACGAGCGCATGAAGTCCAGGCCGAGCGTGGATTTCCCGACGCCGGGTCGAGCCGCGATGATGATCATCTGCCCGGCGTGCAAACCGTTGGTCACCTCGTCGAGTTCGACGAACCCCGTCGGCACACCGCGGGACATGCCGCCCGAGGACGCGATCGCGTCGATCTCGTCCATCGTGGGCTGCAGCAGTTCCTCGAGAACCACGAAGTCCTCGGACGCCCGCCGCTCGGTGACGTCGTAGATCTCGGCCTGCGCCCGGTCCACGACGTCGGTGACGTCCGCGCCGTCAGCGCCGGCATAGCCGTACTGCACGACCCGGGTACCGGCCTCCACGAGGCGACGCAGCAGCGCCTTCTCGGCCACGATCTCCGCGTAGTAGCCCGCGTTGGCCGCCGTCGGCACTGTCGAGATCAGGGTGTGCAGATAAGGGGCTCCACCGACGCGCCGCAGCATTCCGCGGCGGTCCAGCTCCGCGGCCACGGTGACGGCATCGGCGGGCTCCCCACGCCCGTACAGGTCCAGGATCGCGTCGTAGACGATCTGGTTTCCGGGCTTGTAGAAGTCACCCGGCCGCAGCTTCTCGAGCACGTCGGCGACGGCGTCCTTGCTCAGCAGCATCCCGCCGAGCACCGCCTGCTCGGCAGCGGGATCCTGCGGGGGCTGGCGACCGAAATCCTCGTTCGGCGGGGCATCCTGCTGCCTCGAGGAACCTCCGGACCGCCCCAGGTCATCTACGACAGCCACGCAGCGCCTCACCCTCCTGATCGCGATCGAACTCACATTCGATATGCGGCATGCTGCGACTCTAAGTCCGAGCCCCGACAAGCCCCCCGTTCGGGACCCCGTCCGTTCCCGCGAGGGCCAACGCTAGACGTTGCTGTGGGGGAATCAAGTCGACCCTGTTAGTGGGCTTGTGGATGGAGTGTGCATAGGTCCGGTCAGGGATGTTGAGTCGCTGTGGACAACCTGTGGATCAACGGCGTCGTCAACCACGTTTACGCAGATGAACGCACCATAGGCCGAGGTGAGAACTGGGGATGGGAAATTGGTCGGCGTGTCGTGTTCGGTTTCGGTTTCGGGCGTGTTGTGTTTCGCGCCGGGACCGCGCAGGTTAACAGCCGGTTAGGTTCGCTGTAGGTCATTTCCCGGGGAGAGTTCGCCACCGGGTACAGCAACAGCCGGGTGAAGGCCATTGCTGGCCACCACCCGGCTGTTTCAGAGCTGGTGCTGCTAGCCCGCGACTAGCGCGCCACCACGTTCAGCGATACCTCGGCATCGACGCTCGGATGCAACCGCACCTCGACGGAGTGCGTGCCGATCGTCTTGATGTGCGCCTTGGGCAGGTTCACGGTCCGCTTGTCGAGGTTGGGCCCGCCGGCCTTCTTGATCGCCGCGACGACGTCGGCGGCGGTGACGGAGCCGAACAGCTTGCCGGAATCGCCGGCGGCCTTCGCGGTCAGCTCGACGGTCCCCAGACCCTCGATCGCCTGCTTGATCTCGTTGGCGTGCTCGAGGTTCTTGACGCCCTTGAGTTCCTGGGCGCGGCGGATGTCCGCAGCCTGGCGCTCAGCGCCGCGGGTCGCGACGATGGCCATCCCGCGGGGCAGCAGGTAGTTACGGCCGTAGCCGTCCTTCACCTCGACCGGATCTCCGGCTACGCCGAGGTTCTCCACCTCGGTGGTCAGAATCAGTTTCATGTGTTTCGTCCTGTCTGGGCTTCTCGCGCTTACCGCGTCGACGAGCTGAACGGCAGCAACGCAACCTCGCGGGCGTTCTTCACCGCGATCGCGATATCACGCTGGTGCTGAACACAATTGCCGGTCACCCGGCGGGCGCGGATCTTGCCGCGCTCACTGATGTAGGTGCGCAGCAGCTGCGTGTCCTTGTAGTCGATGTTCTGCAGCTTGCCCTTCTTGGAGCAGAACACGCACTTGCGGGTCTTGACCGGCTTTTCCGGAGCCGGACGCCTCTTCGTGGAGGACTTGGCCATGTCTATCTCTTTCTAGAAATCACTGATGAATTGGGTTGATTCAGAAGGGCGGTTCGTCGTCGGTGCCACCGAACGAACCCGACGCGGGCGCACTGCCCCACGGGTCGTCCTTGGGCGCCTCGGCTGCCGGGCGGGAGTTCGCGGCCGCGCCGCCACCACCACCGCCGCCGAAACCGCCGCCACCGCCGCCGCTGCGGCTGGCTTTGTTCACCTTGGCCGTCGCGTACTTCAGCGACGGACCGATCTCGTCGACCTCGAGCTCGACCACCGTGCGCTTCTCGCCCTCGCGGGTTTCGAACGACCGCTGCTTGAGCCGGCCGCTGACGATGACCCGCGAACCGCGCACGAGGCTCTCGGCCACGTTCTCGGCAGCTTCGCGCCAGATGTTGCAACGGAGGAACAGCGCTTCGCCGTCCTTCCACTCATTGGTCTGACGGTCGAACATCCGGGGCGTCGACGCGACCGTGAAGTTCGCGACGGCCGCGCCCGACGGCGTGAACCGCAGTTCGGGGTCAGCGGTCAGGTTTCCGATGACCGTGATGATGGTGTCACCAGCCACGAGGTCCTCCTGGGATCGGTTTTCTGCTCTTCGCGCAAGCGCTCATCGCCGGCGTTGGGCGCGAGCCTACGCAGAGACTCCGACGTACGGCAGCACTTAGTGCTTGTCGGTCCGCATCACCTTGGTCCGCAGCACGGACTCGTTCAGGTTCAGCTGACGGTCGAGCTCGGACACCGTCGCCGGCTCCGCCTTCACGTCGACGATCGCGTAGATGCCCTCGGCGTGCTTGGCGATCTCGTATGCCAGCCGTCGGCGTCCCCAGATGTCGACCTTGTCGACAGAGCCGCCATCCTTGCGGATCACGTTGAGGAACGTCTCGAGCGACGGAGCTACGGTGCGCTCGTCGAGAGTGGGGTCGAGGATGACCATGATTTCGTATGGACGCATGTGGAACCCATCACCTCCTATGGTCGTGTGCGGCCACGGACTGTCCGTGGCAGGAGGGTCGCCTGCGTCGGCAACCGGGCCAGGTTACCCGAACCCACGCTGATCTGCGAAATCGCCGGCGGCTGGCCCGCGGATCGGGCGCGCTCGACGACCGTGACGGTGCTCGAGCGCGCCGAATTCGCCCGGCCGCGGCTGCAGCCAGTCCGGTAGCCACCGCGGCGGCGCGTCCGGCGCCCGGTCGAACACCCCGCCCGCCGGGTCGTCGTCGACACCGTCGCGGCGCACCAGGTCCAGCTCGGGGCGGTAGATCTGGCGGATCACCAACGCGCACAGCGTGATCACCGCGATGTCACGGAGCAGGACGGTCGCCGTGAACGCCTGCTCCGGCAGACCCATGTTCTGTTCACCGAACAGGTACAGCATCCGCGGAACCCAGACCAGCATGTCGATCGTCATCCACGCCAGCAGGATCCGCCGGTGCGGCAACGCCAACACCGCCAGCGGCACCAGCCACAGCGAGAACTGCGGGCTCCACACCTTGTTGGTCAGCAGGAACGCCGCCACCACCAGGAACGCCACCTGCGCCACCCGCGGCCGCCGAGCAGCCGTCAGCACGATGTAGCCGATGACGATGCAGCACGCTGCGAACAGTGCCGCACTCACCGCGTTCAGCACCACCGGTGGCTCCCAGAACCCGAGGTCGGTGTCGAAGCCGCGCCAGCCGGTGAACGACTTCACGACATTGTAGATCGAATCCATGTCGTCGCCGCGACGGGTGTTGAGCCGGAAGAACTCCGACCAACCGCGCGGGAAGAGCACCATGATCGGCAGGTTGACCAGCAACCAGGCAACCACCGCGGCGAGCACCGTCTTGCCGGCCTCGCGTAATCGTCCCGTGCGCAGCGCCAGCAGCACCAACGGGATCAGCAGCAGCAGCGGGTAGAGCTTGGCCGCCACCCCCAACCCGATCAGCGCGCCGGCCAGCACCGGTCTTCGCCGCGCCCACGCCAGCAACGCTCCCGCCGCGAAAGCCGTTGCCAGAGCATCGAAGTTGGTGAAGATCTGGAAGATCACGATCGGTGAGGCCGCGACCAGCGCGGCGTCCCAGATGCGTCGCGGGCCTGCCAGCATCGCCGTCGCCCACAACGTCGTCAGCCAGGCCAGCGCCAGGCCGAACGCCGCGATGTTGAAGAACATCACCACCTCGGCGACGATCGGCACCGACACCAGCTTCGTCAGGGCCGTGTAGGTCTTGGCCAGCGACATCGACAGGTACTGGTAGACACCGGTCAGCACCGGATACTCCATGTAGCGCACGGCCGGGCTGCCGTCGTACTGGACGTGGGGCTTGCCGTCGCCGTCGGTCTCCACCCAGCTGGACTTGTAGGGAAACCTGCCCAGATTCAACAACTCCGCCGTGTACAACGGCACCGTGTCCGAGTAGCACAGCTGGTAGTAGGCCCGCTGGTTCTCCCAGTTGCCCACCCGCTGATCGGCCGCGCCGGTTCCGGTGGTCTGCAGGCACGCCGCCTTGGTGGAGTAGCCGAGCGCCAGGAACACCAGCGCGATGAGCAGCATCGCCCGCAGCGGCGTCAGGAACCGGGCACGCCCGATCAGCGCGTGGCGGCCGACGGGGCCGCCGATGGTGCCGGACAACGCGGCACCGATGGTGTCGGTACGGCTGGGCAGATCACGGTCGTCGAGGCTCCGCGGGCTGCCCGCCGGTCCAGGCCCCGGTTCGGTCACGGGGGCGGCGGAGGACCTGGCGGCGGCACGCCGGGTGGCGGGAGTCCGGGCGGCGGGAGTCCGGGATCCGGCGGTGGGGCGCCCGGAGCCACGGGTACCGGCTCAGGCCCTGGCGGGGCTCCGACCGGAGCGGGCGGCGCGGCCGGCACCGTCGTCGGCGGGCCCCACGGGATGGTGATTCCGGGGGCGATCTCCAGCGTCGGCTGGATCACCGTCTCCGACGCCGGCGGCGGGGGCTCGGTCTCGGTTGGTGAAGGCGGCGGTGGCGGCGCCTGCGGCACCCCGGCGTAGCCGCCGATTTCGTCGGGCTCGGGGAACGACTCGTCGTCGGTACCCTCGAGCGCACCGTCCATCGTGGACTTCCAGATCTGCCCGGGCAGCCCCGAGCCGTACACCGACGAGCCCGACGCGGTCACGAGTGGCTTGGTGCCCTCGGTGGTGCCAACCCACACCGCGGTCGACAGCGACGGCGTGAAGCCGACCATCCACGCGTCGCGGTTGGCACCGGTGTCGCCGAGCTGGTTGGTGCCGGTCTTGGCGGCCGACGGACGCCCGCCCGCGAGCGACCGGCCGGAGTACCCGGCGATCGGCTGCATGGCCGCGGTGACGTTGTCGGCGACGTTCTTGTCGATGCGCTGTTCGCCGGAGTTGTCCTCCTGAGTGGCGTCGAACAGGACGTCACCCTCGGCGTTGACGACTCTCTGCACGAAGTGCGGCTTGTGGTAGACGCCCGAGGCGGCCAGCGTCGCGTAGGCAGACGCCATGTCGATCACCCGTGACTGGTACTGACCCAGCACGATGCCGTTGTTCGGCGGGCCGCCCTGGCCGTCCTCGGAGAGCGTGTGTTCCACCCCGGGGATGCTCTCGGCGATTCCGGCCTGGTGCGCGGCGTCAGCGACGTCCTGCGGGCCGTTGTCGAGTTGCAGCATCAGCCGGTAATAGCTGGTGTTCAGCGATCGCTTCAACGCCTCGGCGATGTTGCAGGTACCGCAGCCACCGCCTTCGACGTTGGTGATCTCGATGCCGTTGACGCTGAGCGGCGAGCTGTCCACCTGATAGCCCAGCCCCATGCCCTGCTGCAGCGCGGCGACCAGCGCGAACACTTTGAACGACGACCCGGTCGGCAGGCCGGCCTGCGCGAAGTCGAAGCCGGTGGCGTCCGACCCGCCGTAGTATGCCTTGACCCCGCCGGTCCTCGGATCGATGGACACCACCGCCGACCGCATGTCGGGGTCCTGGCCGTCCAGGTACTCCTCGACCGCGTCCACCGCGGCGGCCTGCGCCTGCGGATCGATCGTCGTGGTGATCTGCAGGCCCTCGGTGTTGAGCGTCTGCTCGTTGATGTTGAAGATCTCGAGCAGTTCGTCGATCACCTGGCGTTCGATCAGACCGTTGGGTCCGGTGGTCTGGTTCTGCATGCTCGCCAGGTCGGGCGGGATCGTCGGCGGATACACCTGCGCGTCGCGGTCGGCCTGCGACAGCGCACCGATCTCCACCATTCCGTCGAGAACCCAGTTCCACCGCACCGCCGACGCCTCCGGATCCACGGCGGGATCCAGCACCGAGGGCCGTTGGATGAGTGCGGCCAGCAGCGCACCCTCGGCGACGTTGAGTTCCTCGACCGGTTTGTCGAAGTAGGCCCGCGACGCGGCCGCCACCCCATAGGCGCCGCGGCCGAAGTAGATGATGTTGAGATACGACTCCAGCACCTGGTCTTTGGACCATGCGCCGGCCATCTTGGTGGAGATCACCAGTTCCTTGGCTTTGCGGACCAAGCCGCCGACGCCGGAACGCGCGTCGCCCACCAACGCGTTCTTGACGTACTGCTGGGTGATCGTCGACCCGCCC
The DNA here is from genome assembly GCF_010723735.1 of Mycolicibacterium hippocampi. Taxonomy (GTDB): domain Bacteria; phylum Actinomycetota; class Actinomycetes; order Mycobacteriales; family Mycobacteriaceae; genus Mycobacterium; species Mycobacterium hippocampi. Next base: position 727,329 of record NZ_BLLB01000002.1, read on the forward strand.
TGCAGATCCTCACCGAAGATGTTGTTCTTGGCGGCGCGCAGGAACCCGGTCAGGGAGAAGCCCGGGTTGGAGTAGAAGTCCCGGTCCTCGGCGGCCATCACCGCGTCACGCACGTGCACCGGGATCTGGTCGATGTTGACGTCGATGCGGTTGCCCTCGGGCGGAACGATCTTCGACAGCTCGCTGCCGTCACTGGCCAGAATCGTCGACACCTGCGCGGTGCGGATGTCGCCCGGCTTGGGGACGTCGACGATCATGTAGGCCATACCGAAGGTCAGCAACGGCAGCACGATCAGCACGACCACCGCGGCGGCCAGACCGCGTCGCACCCACTTCCAGTTCACCTCACGGCGATGACCCGGGGGTTGGTCTGATCCGCCCCCGGTCGGTCCACCGCCGCCGGGCGGGCGGCCCGGTGGCGGCGGCTGCTTGGGCGGGGAGCCGTCGAGCGCGCGCTTGACCGCATCGATCGGGTCACGCAGATGCGCCGGGGTGCCTTCCCGTACCGGGGGCAGGATCGCGGTCTGCCGGTCGTCGGGGGCGCGGTGGTGTGGACGGCGCGGCGGACCGGCGTCTCGGTGCGGGGGTCTCGCGCTCACGCCTTCAGCCATCTGCGCCTTCCGGGCGTCGTCGGCTGACCGGTCGTGGCGCCCTTCGCTATTCACTGGCCGTGCGCGCACGACCGCGCGCCGTCTGGGTGCCTCGCGGTCCGCGCGAACCCTTCGGGGGTGGCACTTCTCCGAGCTTGTACGACTTGACCAGATGGTTCCAGCTGCAGGTGCGGCACACCTCCACCACGTGGACGGAGAACTCGTCGTAACGGGTTGCCAGCATCACCAGCTCCTCTGCGGTGCGCGCCGAACCGGAGACCGCACCCAGGTGCTCGCCGAACACCCAGGACACCAAGGTCAGCTGTTCCTTTCGGCAGATCGGGCAGATCACCGAGCTGGGCTTGCCGTGGAACTTCGCGGCCCGAAGCAGATACGGATTGGCGTCGCAGACCTCCGTGACGCCGGTGCGCCCCGAATAGACCTCGGCCAGCAGGGACCGTCGCCGCAGGGCGTAGTCCACCACCTGTCGCTGCAGTCGCACGAGGACCAGAGTACGTCGACCCCACAACCACCGAGGCGTGACGTGCGTCCCGGGAGCGCTGCGATCCAGTTCGTCGACGGTTCAGATCGCGCCTGGCCTGCGCCGTCGCCGGGCGAACTCTTACGATCATCGGCGTGGCTCCGGGCAGCTCGACGCGGCGGACTTCGTCGACACGCGCAAAAGACAGCGACCGCAACGACACGTGCCAGATCCTCGACACCGCGCTGGCGGAAGGCCAGCTGTCGATGGCCGAGCACGGCGAGCGGGTGAAGGCCGCGACCACAGCCGCGACGCTGGGCGAACTGCAGCACCTGATCGCCGACCTGCAGACCGCCGCCTCGCCCGTGCAGTTGCCCGACCTGAGCAGCCGCCGGCTCCCCACGATGCCGGGCGGCTGGGGATTGCGCGCCGCGGCCGCCGGGGTGCTGGTGGTGCTCGGCATCGCCATCGGCTGGGGGTTGTACGGCAACACCCCCTCACCGCTGAACTTCACTTCCGACCCGGGCGCCAAGTCGGACGGCATCACGGCCAAGGTGCTCACCCCACCCCGGCAGCTGCATTCGCTGGGCGGTCTCAACGGCCTGTTCGAGCAGATGGCCCAGAAGTGGGGCGACACCATGGGGTACTCGCTGACCGTCTACCCGGACTACGCATCCCTGGAGCGTCCCGATCCGGACGACGAACGGCGGGTGTTGCGGTACGTCTACCGCGGCGGCTGGGGCGACCCGTCGTCGTCGGCCAGGGACGACGGGGACGTGCTCGTCGACCTGTCGGCCTTCGATGTGCCGACGATCGTGGGGATCATCCGCGGAGCGCCGGAAACGCTCGGCATCAAGGCCGACGACGTTGACAACGTCTACCTGTCGATCGATCCGAGCAGCGATCAGACGGCGGCTCCCGGGACCGTCGACCTCGCCGTCTACGTGTCCAGCGAGTTCGGCAGCGGCTACCTCGAGATGAACCCGGACGGCACCCTCAAATACGTCAACTACCCCAGTAACTGACCGTCGCCGGCGGTGGACTGGTGGCACCGATGTAGCGGCGAATATATCGGCGCGATACACTTGCCCGACGTGTTGAGCTGTCGTAGCGACGGCCCGGTTGTGCGAGGAGGTGGCCCGCTTGCTCGAACTTGCCGTTCTGGGCCTGCTGCTCGAATCCCCGATGCACGGCTATGAGCTGCGGAAACGGTTGACGGGCCTGCTCGGTGCGTTCCGCGCCTTCTCCTACGGCTCCCTCTATCCGGCGTTGCGGCGGATGCAGGCCGACGGCCTGATCGCCGAGGACTCGGCCCCGGAGGGCACCGTGAAGGTGCGCCGGGCCCGCCGTGTCTATCAACTGACCGACGCCGGCAAGCAACGCTTCACCGAGTTGGTGGCCGATACCGGACCGCAGAACTTCTCCGACGACGGCTTCGGGGTTCACCTCGCGTTCTTCAACCGCACCCCCGCCGAGGCGCGGATGCGGATTCTCGAGGGCCGACGTCGTCAGGTGGAGGAGCGCCGGGAGGGCCTGCGTGAAGCAGTCGCACGGGCAAGCAATTCGTTCGATCGGTACACCCGTCAGCTCCACCAGCTCGGGCTGGAGTCCAGCGAGCGGGAAGTCAACTGGCTCAACGATTTGATCGCGGCCGAGAAGTCGGCACAGGGACGTGCAGAGCAGACCTGAGCACGTCGGCAAGCACAGCAGTGAGCAGTACCAAACAGCAGTCGGAGTAGGACAAGAGGAGAAACGTCATGACCGCAAGCAATGACGTCCGGGTCGCGATCGTCGGCGTGGGCAACTGCGCGTCCTCGCTCGTGCAGGGCGTGCAGTACTACAAGGACGCAGACGAGAACGCCAGCGTTCCCGGCCTGATGCACGTCAAGCTCGGCCAGTACCACGTGCGCGACGTGAAGTTCGTCGCCGCGTTCGACGTGGACGCCAAGAAGGTCGGCTTCGACCTCTCCGAGGCCATCTTCGCCTCCGAGAACAACACCATCAAGATCGCCGATGTGCCGCCGACCGACGTCGTGGTGCAGCGCGGCCCGACGCTCGACGGCATCGGCAAGTACTACTCCGAGACCATCGAAATCTCCGATGCCGAGCCGGCCGACGTCGTCAAGGCGCTCAAAGACGCCAAGGTCGACGTGCTGGTCTCCTACCTGCCGGTGGGCTCCGAAGAGGCCGACAAGTTCTACGCCCAGTGCGCCATCGACGCCGGTGTGGCGTTCGTCAACGCGCTGCCGGTGTTCATCGCCTCGGACCCGGTGTGGGCCAAGAAGTTCGAAGACGCCGGCGTCCCGATCGTCGGCGACGACATCAAGAGCCAGGTCGGCGCCACCATCACCCACCGCGTGATGGCCAAGCTGTTCGAGGACCGCGGCGTACAGCTCGACCGCACCATGCAGCTCAACGTCGGCGGCAACATGGACTTCCTCAACATGCTCGAGCGGTCGCGGCTGGAGTCCAAGAAGATCTCCAAGACCCAGGCCGTCACCAGCAATCTGCAGCGCGAGTTCAACACCAAGGACGTCCACATCGGACCGTCCGATCACGTGGGCTGGCTCGATGACCGTAAGTGGGCCTACGTCCGCCTGGAAGGCCGCGCCTTCGGCGACGTGCCACTGAACCTGGAGTACAAGCTCGAGGTGTGGGACTCCCCCAACTCCGCCGGGGTGATCATCGACGCCGTCCGCGCCGCGAAGATCGCCAAGGACCGCGGTGTCGGCGGCCCCGTCGTCGCCGCCTCGGCCTACCTGATGAAGAGCCCCCCGCAGCAGCTGGCCGACGATGTCGCGCGCACGCAGCTGGAGAACTTCATCGACGGCAAGTAGTCGTTTCCGCCGGAACTGTATTCCAGCACAGCCTCTCTCGAAATTCTTCGGCTGGAATACAGTTCCGGTGACAATCGGAAACTCAACGATCCGGCATCAGGATCGTGGTCAGCATGCGGCGGATTCGCCGCGACGAACGCTTGTTCGCCATCCGGGCAGTCAGCGACTCGGCGAGCTCCCGTCGTAGCTCGTCGAGTTCATCGTCGCTCAACCACAACGCCACTTGGCTGTAGCTCACGCCGTCACCCACCAGATCGACCTCGGGTCTGTCGAGGTACCGGTCGAAATCCGCCAGCAGCGTCGCCACGAAAACGGTGAATGCCTGCCGATGCTGCTCGGTCGACATCGTGCGGAGAGTTTCCGGCGCGACGACTGCGTTGGGGAAGTCGAGTGCGTATCGCCGTTCGACGGCCCCACGGACCCGGGTCTCGCCGGTCACTGTCAGAACTCCCCCGGCCGAGAGCTTTGCGACGTGTCGATAGAGAGTCGCGACCGGGATGTCACCGAGCCGGGCGGTGAGTTCGCCCGTGGTGAGTTCGCTGCCGTCGAGCAGCGCCTGGACAATCCGGATACGGACCGGGTGCAACAGCAGGTCATCCGACGCCATCCCGCAAGTATGCGCCACTGCTATCATTATCAATATCGATAACAGTTCGAAGGGATTGGTACTTATGGCCGAGATTCGCCGCGCAGACGGCTACCTGCATGTCGTCCTGGCACCGCTGGAAAAGGTCGCGGCCCTGCACGGAAACGTCCGGGTGCCGCTGGCGTCGGTGACATCCGTGACTGTGGCCGACCGTCCGTTGGAGGACGTGAAGGGTCTCCGGTCACCGGGATTGCACATTCCGGCCCGCACCAAGATCGGCACATGGCGCCGCGCAGGTCGGCGGACATTCGCAGTCGCGCGGGCCCGGCAAACCGCCGTCCGGATCGAGCTGACCGGTGAGCGGTACGACACTCTGGTCGTCAGCGTGCCCGACGCGGCAACGGTCGCCCAGGAGCTCCGCACGGCGCAGGCGAGCCCGTAGTGCCAGGTATCGCCTTCCGCCGGAACGGTATTCCAGCACGGCCTCTCTCGAGATTCTCCTGCTGGAATACCGTTCCGGCGAAGGTCTAGGGGAGGTCTAGAAGCCGTAGCCGAGCTCGGCCGGGACGTCGGTGGCGAACGCCGCATCCAGACCCGCCACCACCGCGGAGTCGCTGCAGCGCAACCGTTCCGCGGTCGCGAACGCCGATGGCCGATGAGCGCCCATGTACAGGCTGCCGAGCACCGAGAGATCCAGGTGCGCGTCGGCGGGGGCGTCGGTGGGCACACACCGGACCCGGCCGCCTCTGACCTCCAGCGCGAACCTGCCGCCACCGCCCAGCACCCCGTCGGAGACGTCGAGCACCACGGACAGTTCCGCCGAATAGCTGCGTGCCTGCAGCACCGCGGGGATGTCGATCATCCGCAACCACAGGGCGTCCTCGACACCGGTGGTGCGCACCAGCCGGTGATCGGTCAGCAGGTAGGGCAGCACGTCGTCTCGGGTGGTCGCGACGTTGATCGTCGCCATCAGGTCCATTCCGAGAAGGGCACGCCACAGCGCGATGTGCGCCTGCGGTGTCACCGCGGTGAGCTTGGTGACCTCCACCGTGCTCTTCTGATCGCCGCTGTGTACCCGGTACATCGCGAAGCCGTCGGCGTGCAGCAGACAGAAGTACGCGCTGCCGCCGCCGCGGAAGATTTCACGGTCGGCCAGCACCTCGTCCCACAGCGCACGCGGACTGTGCAGACCGCCGGGAGTCTGCAGCCGCCACCGCTCATAGATCTCCTCGAGTTTGTCCCGGTGCTCGGCTGCGCGGACGACGCGCACACCCCCGGGGTCGGGCACTCCGTGGTGGAAGCCGGCGGCACGCCGGTCGACCGACCGCCGGTGCAGCACCGCTGCCGGCCCGTAGCCGAACCGACCGTAGATACCGGCCTCGCTGGCCTCCAGGCCGGCCAGCGGGTACGACTTCGCGGCCATGCGGGCGTGCAACTCCTCGAACATCTTTCGCAGCGCCCCGCGCCTGCGGTGGGTGGGCAGGACCGCCACCCAGGAGACCCCCGCCATCGGCAGCACCGTCCCGCCCGGCACCGTCACGCTCAGGTCCAGGAACACCGCCGTCCCGACGACGTCGGGACCGTCGCACGCGACGACGGCACTGCCCGGCGGCATCATGCTGCGCCACGCCTCGACGGCTTCCGGCGGTTGCCATACGCCGAAACACGTTGCGGCGACCAGCGCCATCGCCGGCCAGTCCGCCTCCTCGACGCTGCGGACGGTCAATTCGTTCTGAGTTCGCGAGGTGTGCGAGGTGTCAGCCACACCCCAGACGGTGACACATGAGGTGCGCTCACCGCACCTGAGTTTCCCCCGGTAGGGTCGCACCATGGACGATGCCGACGACGAGCTGGCCAGCCTCTCAGAGTTCATCTTTCTCAAAGAGAACGCCCGCCAGGCCGATGTCACCGGGCCGCTGCCGAGCGCGACGCGGGTCGACGCCGGCCCGGTGAGCGCGCTGAAGTTCGGCGACGACGCACCGCGCGTGGTCTTCCTGCACGGCGGCGGTCAGAACGCCCATACCTGGGACACCGTCGTCATCGGACTCGGGCTGCCCGCGTTGTCGGTGGACCTGCCAGGGCACGGCCGCTCTGCGTGGCGCGAGGACGGCGACTACGGGCCGCACCTCAACGCGGTCGCCGTCGAACCGGTGATCCGGGAGCTGGCACCGGACGCCGAACTCGTCGTGGGCATGTCGCTGGGCGGGCTGACCGCGCTGCGCCTGGCCGTCGCCGCACCCGAGCTGGTGCCGAGGCTCGTCCTCGTCGACGTCACCCCGTCGGCGCCGGAGCGGCACAACGAGATGACCGACGCCCAGAAGGGCACCGTCGCCCTCGTCCAGGGTGACCGCACCTTTCCCACTTTCGACGCGATGCTCGAGGTCACGGTCGCGGCTGCCCCGCATCGAGACCGGGAGTCATTGCGGCGCGGCGTCTTCCACAACGCGAAGCGGCTGGATGACGGAACCTGGACCTGGCGGTACGACACGATCCGCAAGGGTGAGGGCTTCGAGGGCCTCTGGGACGACGTCCCCAAGCTCACCACGCCGACCACGTTGATCCGGGGCGCGAACTCGTTCTTCGTCAATGACGACGATGCGCGCGAGTTCGCCCGCATCGCGCCGGGCTTTCAGGGTGTGCACATCGTCGAGGACTCCGGGCATTCGGTGCAGAGTGACCAGCCGCGCGCGCTGATCGAACTGCTGCGGGGAGTGCTTGCCGACTGATCCGCTCAGCGCTTGGCGGACAGTGTCTTTCGTCGCCGCAGTCCGACGACGAGCAGACCGCCGAAAGCAGCCGCGTACGGCGGTGACTGAGGCATGACGACGTTGTAGCCGAGATCCTCGAGGATCCCGAGCTCTATCGCACTCAGCACCCGAATACCCAGCCCGGTACCCGTCGCCGCATTCATCAGCATCTGGTTGTCGCCGGTGAAGGTGTCGTCATCGAGGTGACTCATCGAGCTGCCCCCCGACCAAGGATCGGGGGTGAACAGCGGAACGAGCCCGCCATAGGCGGCGATGGCGTTGGCGCCCCCGAAGAACAGCCCGCCATCGTCCCCGATCAGCTTGGGGTCGTCGGAGCTCCGCCACCGGTAGAAGGCGCCGATCGGCCTGATGCCTTCCTCGGTGACGAGGAACCTGTCGAAGAACGCCCAGTTGCGTTCGGTGTTCTCACCGGGCGGTTCCGCATTCGACAGGAACCCGAACGAATGCAGCAGTTCGTGGATGGCAGTCGAGACGAAGTCGTACTCTTCGCTTCCGACCTCCTCAGCGAGGCCCCACGAATAAGCCGACCAGTTCCAGTCGATCTCGCCGTCGGCTTGCGCACCGTTGGAATCGATGCCCGTCACCAGCTTGTTCTGCACCACCGTCCGCCAGTAGCCCGCGGCTGTGCTGACCAAGTCGCTTCCTGCGCTGGCCAGAACGTGTTCCCGTTCGTCCAGACCGACGTTGTAGGTCAGTGTCACCGGGGACGTGACGAGGAAATACTCGGTCATCTGATCGGCCACCTCCCGAAGCGCCAGCTGGCGCTCGGGCGTCCAGCCTGCTCCGCCGTCGGTGAACGTGAAGTCGAAACTGATGGCGCGCTGGTTGATCAGCGAGTTCGCGCGCGTTCCGAGCGGCCGGAACAGATCGAGCAGATTGATGTGCAGGCCCACGTCGATCGCGACGACGCGGAAGGTGTCGACGCCGTCGAAGTCGGAATCCGGTGTGTAGGTGTAAGTGCCGTCCTCGTTGAGCGCGAGCGAGCCCATCTTGGGTGCACTGGTCAGCCGGTAGACGAGTCGGTCGCCCTCGGCGTCCGTCGCACCTATCGTGCCGGTGATGGGGCCGGTGAGCCGGCCGCTGATCTGGATCGGCGCCACCGTCGGCGCCTGGTTGAAGAACGTCCGCCGAAGTGCCAGGAACGAGGATTCCAGCTCAGCCTTCCGCTCGTCGTCGACGTCCAGTGAGTCGATCCACGCCTGGTTCCTGGCGGCCCAGTCGTCCATGACCTGGGCGACAACCTCATCCCAGCTGCGCCGCGGCGCCAGCGCCGGCGGCACCGGAACCGGTTCGGCAGCCGTCTCGTCTGTCGACGTGGTCAACTGCGCTACCGACGAAGCGGCGCCGGTCGACTGCGGTGCCTGCAAAGGACGGGTGCTGTCGATGACGGGCTGCTCAGCCGTCGTGGCGTCGACGACATCGGCCGCGGATTCGTCAGCGCGGCTGTCAGGTTCGGAGTCGCCGGTTACCTGGTCGTTCTCGTCGTCGTCGAGATCGACCTCGGCGGCGTCGTCGTCATCAACGTCGTCAACGTCATCAGTGTCATCGGCCGCGTCGGAGCCGTCGTCATCGGCGTCGTCGTCACCGGCGTCGGCGGTGCTGTCGACACTCGGTGACCTTTCCTCGCCTCCGGCCGAACGCTTCGCGGCTCCCGAGGACGCCCCGGCGTCCGAACCCGATTCACTCGACGATGCGGAGGCGGACTCCGAGCTGTCGGCGGTCGCGACCCCGACCTGCGGTCCTGTCAGTGACAGGCCCCAGAGCGCCGCACCCATTCCCGCAGAGGCCACGCCGAGCTGCAGCCATCGCCTGACGGCAAAACCCTCGGCCCGACGTCCGCGTTTCACAGCCTTCTTCACCGCTGCAGCCACTATTGACTCCCCCGTAAACCCCGCTGTTTTCAGCAGACTACGCGCGCGCATCGGTTTGCTGAGCAAATCTGCCGAGGAACTTTTGTGCCAATGTGCGCGGTCAGGCACCGTTCACCTGTTGGTCGCCCTGTGCTCGCCCTGCTGCCGTAGCTTTCCGCTGGTCCTGGCCGACTGCCCCGGCCGGAGTCGACCGTGGAAGGAATCGGACCGTCATGTCGCTTGTGCCGCTCAACCTGTTCGTCAACCACAACGGAAAGTCCAAGCGACAGCACATCACCTGCGTGTACAAGTGCGGTGACGCCTGCTCGAAGCCGGCGCCCAACCGCAGCGACAACGAGTACTTCGGTGACATCGCGAAGGCGGTGTCGAGACGGTCGATGCTGCAGGTCGGCGGTGTCGCTGTGCTGGCAGTCGGCGCGGGCTCGGTGCTCGCCGCCTGCTCGTCGGACACCCAACCGGCCGAGACGTCGACGTCGTCCGCCGCGCCCGCCGAACCCCCTGCGGGCATGAACTTCTCCTCAGTGGCGCCGAACAGTGAAGACCTCGTTGTCGTTCCTGAGGGCTACGAGCAGGCCGTCGTCATCAGATGGGGCGATCCGGTGCTGCCCGACGCACCGGAGTTCGATGTGGCGGCGCAGACCGCGGCCGCGCAACGGCGCCAGTTCGGCTTCAACAACGACTTCGCGGCCCTGCTGCCGGTTGATGGTGCACCGAACCGCTTCCTGTTGGTCGTCAGCCACGAGTACACCACTGAGCAGTTCATGTTCCCCGGATACGATCCGGACGCGCCCACCCGTGAACAGTTCGACATCGCTATGGCGGCACACGGACTCAGCGTGGTCGAGGTCGAGCGCACTTCGGATGGTCTCAAGCCCGTGATGGGGCGCTACAACCGGAGAATCACCGGCGATGACCCCTTCACCCTCGCAGGTCCGGCGGCCGGCAGTGAATTCGTCAGGACCGAGGCCGACCCGACGGGCCGCGCCGTGGCAGGGACGCTGAACAACTGCGCTGGCGGCGTTACTCCCTGGGGCACCGTGCTTTCCGGCGAGGAGAACTTCAATCAGTACTTCGGGGTTCCGGACGGGACGCCGGAACCACCCCCGACCGTCGCGGACCAGATGGACCGTTACGGCATCTCCTGGGAGCCCAGCGAACGCGTCTGGGAAACCTTCGATCCCCGCTTCGACCTGTCGGCCACACCCAACGAACCCAACCGGTTCGGCTACATCGTCGAGGTCAACCCCTGGGATCCCGCGTCGACGCCGGTCAAACACACAGCGATGGGTCGCTTCAAACACGAGGGTGCCACCATCCACGTCACCGACGACGGCACGGTGGTCGCCTACACCGGCGACGACGAGCGCTTCGACTACATGTACAAGTTCGTGTCGTCCAAGAAGATGCAGTCGGGAACAGACCCAGCCGCGATGGCACACAACATGACGATCCTCGACGAAGGCACCCTGTACGTGGCCAAGCTCTCCAGCGATATTCCGGCCGCGGAGATCGACGGTTCCGGAGAGCTTCCGGCGGCGGGTTCGTTCGCAGGCAGCGGCACTTGGATTCCGTTGCTGCGCAGCGGCCCTGACGGTCAGGGTGAATCCCTGGTAGCGGGTGTCACGGCGCAGGAGGTCGCGGTGTTCACCCGGCTGGCCGCCGACAAGGCCGGGGCCACCAAGATGGACCGTCCCGAGGACTTCGAGGCCAACCCCAAGACCGGAAAGGTCTATGTGGCGTTGACCAACAACAGCAAGCGTGGCGCATCCGGTGAGCCCGGACCCGACGCCGCCAACCCCCGCAACGACAACAAGAGCGGGCAGGTCCTCGAGATCACCGACGACCACGCCGGCACGGCGTTCACCTGGAACCTGCTGCTGGTGTGCGGTGACCCGGCCGCCGCCGACACCTACTACGGCGGATTCGACAAGACCAAGGTCAGTCCGATCTCCTGCCCGGACAACCTTGCCTTCGACAGCCACGGCAACCTGTGGATCTCCACCGACGGGAACGCCCTGGACTCCAACGACGGCTTGTTCGCCGTGGCGCTGGAAGGGCCGAACCGCGGCGAGACCAAGCAGTTCCTGACCGTGCCGATCGGTGCGGAGACGTGCGGGCCCATCATCAACGACGACCTCGTCACGGTCTGCGTGCAGCATCCCGGTGAGAACGACGACAGCAGCATCGACAACCCGCAGTCGCGCTGGCCGGAGGGTGGGAACGGCACGGCGCGGCCTGCCGTGGTTGCGGTGTGGAAGAACAGCGGCCAGATCGGCGTCTGAGCGCTTGCGCGAAGACCAAACAGCGGCGTCTGAGCGCTTGCGCGAAGACCAAACAGCGGCAGTGAGATTTCGGGCTACGTTGGGATCATGACTTCCTCCACCCGCCGCATCCGGATCGGCGTGCAACTGCAGCCCCAGCACGCACCTGTGTACACCCACCTGCGCGACGCCGTGCGTCGCTGCGAGGACATGGGCGTGGACGTCGCCTTCAACTGGGACCACTTCTTCCCGCTGTACGGCGACCCGGACGGGGCGCACTATGAATGCTGGACGATGCTGGGCGCCTGGGGCGAGCAGACGTCGCGCATCGAGATCGGCGCGCTGGTCACCTGCAACTCCTACCGCAACCCCGAGCTGCTGGCCGACATGGCCCGCACCGTCGACCACATCTCCGACGGCCGGCTCATCCTCGGCATCGGATCGGGTTGGAAGCAGAAGGATTACGACGAGTACGGCTATGAGTTCGGCACCGCCGGCAGCCGCCTCGACGACCTGGCCGAGGCGATGCCACGCATCGAGGCCAGGTTGGCCAAGCTCAACCCGCAGCCGCTGCGCGAGATCCCGATTCTGATCGGAGGGCAGGGCGAGAAGAAGACCCTGCGGATGGTCGCCGAACACGCCCACATCTGGCACGGGTTCACCGACGCCACGACCTACCCGGCCAAGGCCGAGGTGCTCGATCGCCACTGCGCCGACGTCGGCCGCGATCCGGCGGCGATCGAGCGCTCGTCCGGAGTGCCCGAGGGCAGCGTCGACGCCGCACTCGCCGGCGCGGAATCGCTCGTCGGCCTCGGCGTGACGCTGTTGACGGTCGGGGTCAACGGACCCGACTACGATCTGACCGTCGCGCAGGCGCTGTGCCGCTGGCGGGACGAGCGCCTCGCCGACGCGGGCTGAACCTGCGGGCTGAACCTGCCGAACAGCTCCACCAGGTGAGGCAGCCGTGAGAGACTGGCGCCGCCATGCCCAAGAAGTATGGGGTCAAAGAGAAGGATCTCGTGGTCTCTCACGTGGTCAATCTCGTCCTGACGGGGAAGCTGCGGTCCGGGGATCGGTTGGACCGCAACGAGATCGCGCACGAACTCGGCCTGAGCCGGGTGCCGGTGCAGGAAGCGGTGATCCAGCTCGAGCACGACGGCATTCTGTCGACCCGGTATCACCGTGGCGCCTTCGTCGAGCGGTTCGACGAATCCACGGTCCGCGAGCACCACGAGCTCTACGGGCTGCTGAGCGGGACTGCGTCGGCGCGGGCGGCCGCCGCCACGGACCCGTTGATCGTCGCCGAACTCGACAGTGTGCTGACGCTGATGCGCAACGGCAAGGACTCCCGGCTCTTCGACGCGCAGGCACGGCGGTTCCGCGCGGTCGTCAACGCCGAGTATGCGGGGCCCCGGTTGCAGGCGGCGATCGACTCCTCGCAAACCTTGATCCCGCCTGCCTTCTGGGCCGGCTACCTCGAACACCACGACGCGCTGCTGCCCTCCTACGAAGACGAACTGGCCGCGATCCGCGCGGCCGAGCCGGAATCGGCGCGGGCGGCATGCATGCATCGCGCGGAGGTGATGGCCGGGATCCTGACGTCGGAGCTGGTTCGACGCGGGGTGCTGTGCGCCTCACGAGCGGATTGACCAGAGGTCGCAGTTGCGGCGGAGATTCCCGGCATGTTTCTGCCGCCATAACTGTCGTCCGCGCAACTTGACAGCTTCAGACAGGTTAGACTGGCTGAATTATGGGGACTGAACCGCAGGTCAGCGAGCTGGCAGGGGAACTGCAGCGCGTGCTGTCGAAGGTGCTGTCCGTTCTCCGTCACACCGGCAGGACCTCGACCTCCGGTGACCTCACCCTGGCGCAGCTGTCCATCCTTCTGACGCTGTTGGACCAGGGCCCGATCCGGATGACCGATCTGGCCGCCCATGAGCGGGTCCGCACCCCCACCACCACGGTGGCGATCCGCAGGCTCGAGAAGCTGGGGCTGGTCAAGCGCTCCCGGGACCCGTCCGATCTGCGGGCGGTCCTGGTGGACATCACCCCCGAGGGGCACGCACAGCACCGGGATGCGTTGGCCTCCAGGCAGGCTCATCTCGCAGCGCTGCTCAGCAAGCTCAGCGAAGAGGAGCTCGATGCGCTGGCCAAGGCCCTGGCCCCGCTCGAGCGGATCGCCGAATAGCGCTCAGCCCAACCAGTCCAGCACCGCGGCCGCGGTCCAGGACTGTTGCATGCTGCCCAGTGGTTCTCCGGTGAACGGCTCGTAGTACTCGGCGAAGGTCCCGTCGCTGGCTTGCCGCAGACCCTCGCGACGCAGGCTCGACGAGCGCTCGGCCCAGCCCCTCCTGGCGAAGCACCAGGAGAACAGCCAGGTCATCACCGGCCACACCGGTCCGCGCCAGTACTCGCGCGGCCTGAAGTCGCGCGAGACCGGCGACGTCGACGGGATCAGCGCGTAGGCGAGATCGGGGTGACCGCAGAACCGCGGGCCCTCCAACAGTCGCAGCAACGCCCGTTCCCGGTCGTGGGGCAGGCCCCCGCACAGCAGCGGCGCGAACTGCGCAACCGTCTCGGTGGCGATCCACCGTCCCCCACGAACGTCGTAATCCTTTGCCGCACCGGTGCGTTCGTCGGTGGTCGCGATGACACCGCCGCGGAACCGATCGGCCCACCCGTAGAGGTCCTTGACATCTGCATGCGGCCGCTTGTGGTCCTCACCGATCTCGGCCAGCACCTGACAGGCCACCGACAGGATCGCCGAGACGAACACGTCCTCGACGGCGAAGCTGACCGCCTTGGGCAGCAATTCGTCGTCGTAGCGGGCCGCCTTCATCTCCTCGACGAGCCAGAGGTAGCGGTCGTACTCGACGTCGCTGGGCCGCTGGGTGGCGTCGGTGTTGATCTTGTTGTCCTCGCGCTGGTACTCCGGTACCTCGCCGGGGTTCACGTTGGCGTAGGCGCTGTCCCACCGCGGCGAGTTGTCCATTCCCGACTCCCAGCCGTGGTACACCGTCACCCGGCCGTTGCCGTTCTGGTCCCGGCACTCGGCCAGCCAGCGATGCCACCGCACCAGATCGTCCCAGCGCCGGTCCAGGAACGACTCGGCGACCGCGCGGGTCGAGCGGCCGCGGGTGCGCGCATGGTCGAGGATTCGTTGCACCGCGATGGCGTGCACCGGCGGTTGCGTGATGCCCGAGGTGTGGCGGGTTCGCGGAGCGTCCGTCGACAGCGCCGAACACGCCCACCTCGCCGGGCCCGGGAAGTAGCCGTCCACACCGTTGGCGAACACGATGTGCGGAATCATGCCGTTGCGCCACTGGGCAGACAGCAGCGTGTCGAGTTCGACGACCGCACGTTCCACCGACAGCGGGGCCAGTCCGATCGACACGAAGGCCGCGTCCCAACTCCACATGTGCGGGTAGAGCAAGGGCGCCGCGGTGGTCATCGCACCGAGGTCGTTACCGCGCAGCAGGTACGCAGCGCGGGCCGCCAGTTGCGTCGGGGCGAAGCTCGGATCGGGGGGCATCGCATCCATGATGCGACCTTCGCGCCCGAAATGCAGGGTCGGTAGGGTTCCAGTGTGCCGACCGCCATGATCACCGGGGCCTCCGGAGGACTCGGAGCCGCCCTCGCCGACGCACTGGCCCCGACGCACACGCTGCTGCTCGCGGGCCGGCAGTCATCACGTCTGGACGCCGTCGCCGAGCGTTTCGGCGCCACCACCTGGCCCATCGACCTCGCCGATCCGGATGCCATCGCCGCCGTCGTCGAGCCTTTGGTGGAGCTCGACGTGCTGATACACAACGCCGGCGTGGCCTACCCGGGTCGGGTGGCGGAGTCCTCGATCGACGAGTGGCGGTCCTCCATGGCCGTCAATGTGATTGGCGCGGTTGCTCTCACACTCGAGCTGCTGCCCGCGCTACGCAGCGCGGGCGGGCACGTGGTGTTCATCAACTCCGGATCCGGGATCAAACCGTCTCCGGGTCTGGCGTCGTACTCGGCGAGCAAGTTCGCGTTGCGGGGGTTCGCCGACGCGCTGCGCAATGACGAACCGGCGCTGCGCGTCACGTCGGTGCACCCGGGACGGATCGCGACCGCGATGCAGGAGGATCTGGTCGCCTACGAGGGCCGTGAGTACGACCCCGAACAGTTCCTGAGTCCGCAGACCGTCGCGCAGGTCACCGCCGACGCGATCAACGCGCCGCGCGACGCCCACATCCACGAGGTCATCGTCCGCCCGCGGGGGTGATTCTCGGACTCAGACGACGACGTTGACGAGCCGGCCCGGGACGACGATCACCTTCTTCGGCGTCCGCCCGTCGAGGAACGCGACGACCTTCTCGTCCGCCAGGGCCGCCGCCTGCACCGTGTCGCCGTCCGCGTCGGCCGCGACGGTGACCCGACCGCGCACCTTGCCGTTGACCTGAACCGGGTACTCGACGGTGTCCTCGACCAGGTACTGCTCGTCGGCCACCGGGAACGGCCCGTGGGCCAGCGACGCCTCGTGGCCGAGACGGGACCACAGCTCTTCTGCCAGATGCGGCGCCAGCGGGGCCACCATCAGCACCAGCGGCTCCAACGCCGCCCGCGCCGTCACCGACTGCTTCGTCAGGTGGTTGGTGTACTCGATCAGCTTCGCCGCCGCCGTGTTGTTGCGCAGCGCGGCATAGTCTTCGGCCGCGCCGGCGATCGTGCGGTGCAGCAGCCGCAGCGTGGTGTCGTCCAGCTCGTCATCGCTGGCGACCGTCGCTCCGGTCTGTTCGTCGACGACCAGCCGCCAGACCCGCTGCAGGAACCGGTGCGCGCCGACGACGTCCTTGGTCGCCCACGGCCGCGACGCCTCCAGCGGCCCCATCGACATCTCGTAGACACGCAGTGTGTCGGCGCCGTAGTTGTCGCAGATCTCGTCGGGAGACACCGAGTTCTTCAGGCTCTTCCCGATCTTCCCGAACTCCTGGTTGACCTCGATCTCACCGTCGGGGCCGGGCCAGTAGAAAGTGCCGTCACGCTCGACGACCTCGGCGGCCGGGACGTAGGCGCCGCGGGCGTCGGTGTAGGCGAACGCCTGGATGTAGCCCTGGTTCACCAGCCGCCGGTACGGCTCACGGGAGCTGACGTGGCCCAGGTCGTAGAGCACCTTGTGCCAGAACCGCGAATAGAGCAGATGCAGCACCGCATGCTCGACGCCGCCGACGTACAGGTCGACGCCACCGGGATCCTGCGGGCCGTGCTCAGCCGGCCGAGGGCCCATCCAGTACGCCTCGTTCTCCTTGGCGCACAACTGTTCCTTGTTGAACGGGTCGGTGTAACGCAGCTCGTACCAGGAGCTGCCCGCCCACTGCGGCATCACGTTGGTGTCCCGGGTGTAGGGCTTGAACCCGTCACCGAGATCGAGTTCGACGTTCACCCAGTCGGTGGCCTTCGCCAGCGGCGGCGACGGCTCGCTGTCGGCGTCCTCGGGGTCGAACAACACCGGCGAGTAGTCGGGCACGTCCGGCAGCTCGACGGGCAGCAGTGCCTCCGGCAGTCCGTGGGCGCGGCCGTCGGCGTCATAGACCACCGGGAACGGTTCACCCCAGTACCGTTGCCTGGCGAAAAGCCAGTCACGCAACTTGTATTCGACGCGCTCCCGGCCGCGACCGTCGGCGGTCAGCTTCTCGGTCATCGCGCGCTTGGCGGAGGTCACGTCCATGCCGTCGAGGAAGCCGGAGTTCACCATGACCCCGTCACCGGTGTAGGCCCCCTGCGAGACATCGCCTCCGGTAACCACTTCGACGATGGGCAGGCCGAACTCGGTCGCGAAGTCCCAGTCCCGCTGGTCCCCGCCGGGCACCGCCATGATCGCCCCGGTACCGTAACCGGCCAGCACATAGTCGGCGATGAACACCGGGATCTGTTGCCCGTCGGCGGGATTGGTGGCGTATGCGCCCAGGAACACGCCAGTTTTGGACTTGTTCTCCTGGCGCTCCAGGTCGGACTTGGCCCTGATCGCGCTGCGGTAGGCGGCGACCGCCTCGGCCGGTGTCGTCGCGCCGAAGGTCCAGCGGGGATCCACGTCGGACGGCCAGGCCTCCCCGACCAGGCGGTCCACCAGTTCGTGTTCGGGAGCCAACACCATGTAGGTCGCGCCGAACAGCGTGTCCGGGCGCGTGGTGAACACCTCGATGTCGCCCGCGTCGGGTCCCGAACCTGCGGCGAAGAACACAGTCGCGCCCGTGGAGCGGCCGATCCAGTTCCGCTGCATGGTCTTGACCTTCTCCGGCCAGTCCAGCACGTCCAGGTCTTCGAGCAGCCGGTCGGAGTAGGTGGTGATGCGCATCATCCACTGCCGCAAGCGTTTCCGGAACACCGGAAAATTGCCGCGCTCGCTGCGACCATCCGAGGTCACTTCCTCGTTGGCCAGCACCGTGCCCAGACCCGGGCACCAGTTCACCACCGAATCGGCCAGGTAGACCAACCGGTGTGAGTCGACCACGTCGGCCCGTTCGCCGCTGTCAAGGTCCGACCAACTGCGACCGTCGCCGACGGATCGAGTCCCGGCGTCGAACTCGGCGATCAGTTCGGCGATGGGGCGGGCCCGGCCCGCGGCCGGGTCGAACCAGGCGTTGTAGATCTGCAGGAAGATCCACTGGGTCCACTTGTAATAGTCCACGTCGGTGGTGGAGAAGCTGCGTCGGGAGTCATGGCCGAGCCCGAGGCGCCCGAGCTGGCGCCGGAAGTTGACGATGTTGGCCTCGGTCCGGGTGCGCGGATGCGTGCCGGTCTGGATCGCGTACTGTTCGGCGGGCAGCCCGAAAGCATCGAAACCCAAGGCGTGCAGGACATTACGACCGGTCATCCGGTAGTAGCGGGCGTACACATCAGTGGCGATGTACCCCAGCGGGTGGCCGACGTGCAGCCCCTCCCCCGACGGGTACGGGAACATGTCCTGGACGAACATCTTGTCGGCGGGCACCGGGGCACCGTCTGCGGGTGCCAACGAACCGACAGGATTGGCCACGTCGAAGGTCCCCGACTGCACCCAGCGCTGCTGCCACGCCTGCTCGATCTGGCCCGCCACCTCCGCGGTGTAGCGGTGCTGCGGGATGTCGGCGGCAGCGGCGGGCTGTCCAGTCGGCGTTTCGGTCACGCCACCAGGGTATAAGCCGCCGGATCTCCGATTTCCCGGCCTCGGCTTGGTCTCGGTTCCGTTGCGGATGAGTCAGGGGTTGGTTCCAGGTCGATCCCGGGCCTGGCAGCGACGCCTCCGCCGTGGATACATTCGTCGCCTGACGCGGGACCGACATTCCCGGACGGTCGGGGAGAGGATTCGGAGGACTTCAGTCGATGAGCGAAATCGCCCGCCACTGGCGGGTTCTGGCAGTTGGCATCGGCGCCACGGCAGCCGGCGCGGCCGGCGTGCTGGGCTTTGCGGGTACCACGGCGTCGGCCCAGCCGATCGTCCCGCCGCCGCCGCAGCCCGCCCCGGCCACCGTGACGCAGACCGTCACGGTGGCGCCCAACGCCACGCCACAAGCCGTCGGCCAACCCAGTGTGACGACCGCCACCGGCCCCGCCGCGGTACCTGCCGGCGTCAGCGCCGCAGCGCCCGCCGCGCCCGCACCGCCGACCGTCGCCATCACCCCGGCCACCTCCGGAACCCTCACCGAGTACTTCGCCTCCAAGGGCGTCACGATGGAGCCCCAGTCCAGCCAGGACTTCCGCGCGCTGAACATCGTGCTGCCGATGCCGCGGGGCTGGGAACACATCCCCGACCCGAACGTGCCGGATGCGTTCGCGGTGATCGCCGACCGGGTCGGCGGCAACGGTCTGTACTCGTCCAACGCGCAGGTGGTGGTCTACAAGCTGGTCGGCCAGTTCGACCCCAGAGAGGCCATCAGCCACGGCTTCGTCGACAGCCAGCAGCAACCGGCCTGGCGATCCACCGACGCGTCGTTCGCCGACTTCGGCGGCATGCCGTCGTCGCTGATCGAAGGCACCTACCGCGACAACTCCCTGACGCTGAACACGTCGCGGCGCCATGTGATCGCCCCGTCGGGCCCCGACCACTATCTCGTGTCGCTGGCGGTGACCACCAGCGTCGACCAGGTGCTGCCCGCGGCGGACGCCACCGACGCCATCGTCACCGGCTTCAAGGTCAGCGCGCCGTCGGCGACCCCGCCGGCACCGCCGGCACCACCGGCACCGGGAGCCGCCCCGGCGGTGGCTTCGCCCGGTCTGCCGGCATCCCCAGCTCCCGCAGTCCCGCTGACGGCCCCGCCGTCACAGCCCCTGGGACTGCAGGGATAAGACGACGTCCCCCGGGCGAAGCCTGGCGCCCGGGGGGCGCCCCAATCCGCAGGACGTATTCTGTGGCCCATGTTGGTCGCCGCCGTCCTGAGTCTGGTTGCGGCCGTCGTGACCGCCGCGCAGGGCGTGTGGTCGCTGACGCGCCCACCGCCGGCGGACTACGTCCGGCAGGTGTTGCGCGCCGTGGCGCCGGTCCAGGTGGCGGCGGCAGTCATGCTCGCCGCAGGGGCGGTGGTCGCACTGGCCGCAGCGCCTCCGGTGTCGACGCTCGTGCTGATCGTCTGTGTCGTCGGCGCGGTGGGCACGGTGGCGGCGGGCTGCTGGCAGAGCGCCAAGGCCGTGCTGCGCGAGGAGCAGCGCACGCTGGCGGCTGCCGACGCGTCGAGCTGCGGCGGCGGCGCCTGCGCGACGTGCACGCTGTCCTGCGGGAGTTAGTTCCGGCTGATGTCGATCGGGTGAGTGGCCAGCAGCGACAACGGCATCGGCTGGCGCCGCAGCACCGTGGACCACAGATCGACGCGGGGTTCGACCAACACGTCAGCGGGCAACGCCGACAGCACGATCCAGTCGTCCCGCTCGATTTCGCCTTCGAGCTGGCCGATCGTCCAGCCCGAGTAGCCGGCGAAAATCCGCACCCCCTCGACCATCGGCGCGATCGTGTCGGGTTCGGCGTCGAGGTCGACCATCGCGATGCGGCCTTGCACATGCCGCAGCCCCGGCATCTCGCCGGGGTCGACGCCGACACGCAACGTCGCCAGGCACAGCGCCGCGTCGCGCTTGACCGGACCTCCGATGAACATCGTCTTCGGCTTGGTGGACAGCTTGGCCCACTGCGGCAGGACGTTGAAGACCGCCGTCTCGCTGGGCCGGTTCAGCACCACACCCAGGGTGCCGCCGTCATTGTGTTCGACGACGTAGATGACGCTGCGCCGGAAGGTGGGCTCCAGCAGGTCGGTGTTGGCCAATAGCAGTGTGCCGGCACGCACCCGGTGCGCCGCGGGCGCGACTCCCTCTCTGAAGTCCTCCGGATCCTCTGGGTGAGCCACCCGACCATCATGACACCACCGCTGCTCGATGGTGGCGAACAAGCGCCGCCTGCCCCGATATTTGTACTGTAGGTCGGTCCCGCAGCTCCTCACCCCAGGACGTGAATTCCGTGGCCGACGCCCGTGCACCCGTCGCGCTGTGGCGCACCCTGCGGGCCATGCCCGAGTTCTGGCGGCTGCTGGAACTGCGTGCGGTCAGCCAGTTCGGCGACGGACTGTTCCAGGCCGGGCTGGCCGGTGCGATCCTGTTCAATCCTCAGCGCGCCGCCGACCCGTGGGCGATTGCCGCCGCCTTCGCGGTGCTCTTCCTGCCCTACTCGGTGCTGGGCCCGTTCGCCGGTGCGCTACTGGACCGCTGGGACAGGCGGCTGGTTCTGATCGGCGCCAACAGCGGACGGTTCGTGCTGGTGGTGGGTGTTGCCGGGTTGCTGGCCGCCGGCGTGGGAGATCTACCAATCCTGTTGGGCGCGTTGATCGTCAACGGTTTCACCCGGTTCGTCTCCTCCGGCCTGTCCGCCGCACTCCCGCACGTGGTGCCCCGCGCACAGGTGGTGGCGATGAACTCGGTGGCCACGGCCACCGGGGCCGCGGCAGCGTTCTTCGGCGCCAACGCCATGCTGCTGGCCCGCTGGCTGTTCGGGGCCGACGACTCCGGTGCTGCCACAATCATTTTCATCGTCACGGCACCGGTGGCGCTGGCGCTGTGGCTGGCGGTGCGGTTTCCGCCGCGGTCGCTTGGGCCCGACGACACCGCAGGCGCCGTGCGCGGGTCCGTCGCCTATGCCGTCGCCACCGGCTGGGCCCACGGCGCCCGGACCGCGGTCGCCGTGCCCACCGTCGCAGCCACGCTCGCAGGACTGTCGGCACACCGGATGGTGTTCGGCATCAACACGCTTCTGGTGCTGGTCATGGTGCGCCACAGCGACACCGCGGCGGTCGCCGGCCTGGGCACAGCGGTGCTCTTCGTCGCCGCCACCGGCTCGGGGTCATTCCTGGCCACCGTGGTGACGCCCGCGGCGGTTAAGAGATGGGGCCGGTATGCGGCCCCGAACGCGGCGTTGTCGTTCGCCGCTGTGGTCCAGCTCTTCGGCGCGAGCCTGGCGCTGCCCGTGATGGTCGTCTGCGGGTTCTTCCTGGGCGCCGCCGGCCAGCTGGTCAAGCTGTGCGCCGACGCCGCGATGCAGGTCGACGTCGACGACACGATGCGCGGGCACGTCTTCACGGTTCAGGACGCGCTGTTCTGGATCGCCTTCATCACCGCGCTCGCCGCAGCGGCTGCGGTCATCCCGCCGGACGGTCACGCCCCCGCACTCGCGGTCGCCGGCACCGGTATCTACCTCGTCGGGCTGACCGTGCACGCAACTGTCGGGAGGCGATGAGCGCTCGCGCCGATAGGGTGCTGGCATGGCCGGAGCAGCCCCCGTGGTCGACGATCTGCGCGCCGAGAGCGATGACCTGGACGCATTGGTCGGCGAGCTGCCGTCGGCGCAGTGGGCCACCGCCACCCCCGCGCCGGGGTGGACCATCGCCCACCAGATCGCGCACCTGCTGTGGACCGACCGGGTCGCGTTGACCGCGGTCACCGACGAGCCCGGCTTCGCCGAGGTGCTCGAGCAGGCAGCAGGCAATCCCACCGGTTTCGTCGACGCCGGCGCCGAGGAACTCGCCGCGCTGACTCCCGATCGACTGCTCGACGACTGGCGGGCGACCCGGGCCGCGCTGCACGACGAACTGCTGACGGTGGCCGACGGCCGCAAGCTGCCCTGGTTCGGGCCGCCGATGAGCGCGGCGTCGATGGCCACCGCGCGGTTGATGGAGACGTGGGCCCACGGCCTGGACGTCGCCGACGCACTGGGCGTGACCCGCACCCCGACCGCCCGGCTGCGCTCCATCGCCCACATCGGGGTCCGAACCCGCGACTACGCGTTCGTGGTTCACGGGCAGACGCCGCCGGGTGAACCGTTCCACGTGAAACTGAACGCACCCGACGGGTCGGTGTGGACGTGGGGACCGGACGACGCCGCCCAGCGGGTCAGCGGCTCCGCCGAACACTTCTGCATGCTCGTCACGCAGCGCCGGGCGCGAGCGGCACTGGACGTCGTCGCGGTCGGCCCCGACGCCGAGCACTGGCTCACCATCGCGCAGGCGTTCGCCGGGCCTCCCGGCCCCGGCCGTGGCTGACCCCGACCGCGAGCGCGACGTTTTGTACGTCCGATGCGGCGCGGCGACGCACAAACACGCGCGCTCGCGCTAGAGGGTCGCGGCGCTGTCGGCTCGGCCGTCGCCGTCGCTGTCAACCAGCCGGACATCCCAGCGCCCGTCGCCGTCGGTGTCCACCCACGCCGTCCCGGCCCCCAGGGCCCGGTCCGCCAGACCGTTGCCGTCCCTGTCGACAAGATGCTCCGCAGCCGTCCCGTCACCGTCGAGATCAACCGGCACCGCCGGACCCGCACCCGGATGTTCGGTGCCGTCGAGCCCGAACCAGCGCAACCCGCCACCGCGATCCGCGCTGACCGCCCAGGTGCCCGTCCCGTCGTCGCTGAAGAAACCCTCCGGCAGCCCGTCGTCGTCGCCGTCGAGCAGCACGTGGTCGGCCATCCCGTTCCCGTCGAGGTCCAACAGCGTGTCGTCGGTGAGTCCGTCACCGTCGACGTCGACGCCCGCGACCTGCGGACCACCGTCGACCGTCCAGATGGTGGCCGACCCGTCGGGTTCCCCCAGGCAGTACTCCATACCTGTTCAGACGCGCGGTGTGCCGTTCTCGTTCCACCACTTGAGCAGTTCCTCGACGGCCTCATCATGGCTGAGCGGCCCGCGGTCGAGCCTGAGCTCCTTGAGGTGGCTCCACGCGCGCCCGACCTGCGGACCGGCCGGGATGCCGAGGATCCGCATGATCTCGTTTCCGTCGAGGTCCGGACGGACGCGCGCGAGATCCTCCTTGGCGGCGATCTCGTCGATGCGGTGCTCGAGGTCGTCGTAGTTGGCCTGCAACCGCGCCGCCCGGCGCTTGTTGCGGGTGGTGCAGTCGGCACGGACAAGCTTGTGCAGCCGAGTCAACAGCGGGCCGGCGTCGGTGACGTAGCGACGCACCGCCGAGTCGGTCCACCTGCCGTCGCCGTAGCCGTGGAACCGCAGGTGTAGGTAGACCAGCTGTGACACGTCGTCGACCATCTGCTTGGAGTACTTCAGCGCCCGCATCCGCTTGCGGGTCATCTTCGCCCCGACCACCTCGTGGTGATGGAAGCTCACCCCGCCGTCGGGCTCGTGCCTGCGCGTCGCGGGCTTGCCGATGTCGTGCAGCAGCGCCGCCCAGCGCAACACCAGGTCCGGCCCGTCGCCGCCCTCCAGGTCGATCGCCTGGCGCAGCACCGTCAGCGAATGCTGGTAGACGTCCTTGTGCTGGTGGTGTTCGTCGATCGCCATCCGCATCGCCCCCACCTCGGGCAGCACCACCTCACCGAGACCGGTCTGCACCATCAGATCGATCCCCGCGACCGGATCGGCGCCCAGCAGCAGCTTGTCCAGTTCGGCGGCGACGCGTTCCGCGGTGATCCGGCCCAGCGCCGGCGCCAGCTCCTCGAGCGCACGGCGCACCCGGGGCGCGACCGTGAAGCCGAGCTGGGAGACGAACCTGGCCGCGCGCAGCATCCGTAGCGGATCGTCGCCGAAAGACACCTCCGGCGCGGCCGGAGTGTCCAGCACCCCGGCCCGAAGAGCCGCCAGGCCGCCGAGCGGGTCGAGGAACTCCGCGGGCCCGGCCGGGGTGATCCGCACCGCCATCGCGTTGACGGTGAAGTCCCGGCGCACCAGGTCCTCGTCGAGGCTGTCCCCGAAGCGGACCTCGGGATTGCGAGAGACCTGGTCATACGAGTCGGCGCGGAAGGTGGTCAGTTCCAGCCGTTCCTGATGTCCCGGGGAGCCCTTGCCGACACCGATCGTGCCGAACTCGATGCCGGTATCCCACAGCGCGTCCGCCCAACCGCGAAGGAACCGCTGCATCTGCTCGGGGCGTGCGTCGGTGGTCAGGTCGAGATCGGTGCCCAGCCGACCGAGCAGCGCGTCGCGCACACTGCCACCGACCAGATACAGCTGGTAGCCGTTGTCGGCGAACAACTGGCCGAGCGAGCGCAGCACCTCGCTGTGCCGGTTCAGCGACACCTGCGCAGCGGCCAGCAGTTCGGCTGCGTCTTGCTCGGAGGTGGGGTCAGGCACGTCCGAAGACCCTACTGGTCACAGCCGTGTCACCGACCGGCGAGTGCGGCGAGTGCTGCTGTTCATGCCAGCTACTATCGCTTGGGTGTCGGACGGCGAGCAGCCCAAACCCCGACGGCGCCGCGGCCGGCGCCGCGGCCGACGCGCGGCAGGCCCTCCCGAGGCCGCCGGTGACCAGTCCGGTACTCACCGTAAACATCTTCCGCCGCACGGCTCGGGTGACCAATCCGCTGCGACCCCCAAACCCCAGAGATCGCGTCCCCGGCGCCCCCCGGAACGGCTCCGCACCGTGCACGAGACGTCGGCCGGGGGCCTGGTCATCGACGGTATCGACGGCCCGAAAGACAGCCAGGTCGCGGCACTGATCGGCCGTCTCGACCGGCGCGGACGGATGTTGTGGTCGCTGCCCAAGGGTCACATCGAGATGGGCGAGACCGCCGAACAGACCGCGATCCGCGAGGTCGCCGAGGAGACGGGGATCCAGGGCAGCGTGCTCGCAGCGCTGGGCTCCATCGACTATTGGTTCGTCACCGAGGGCAGGCGCGTGCACAAGACCGTGCACCATTACCTGATGCGGTTTCTCGGCGGTGAGCTCTCCGACGAGGACATCGAGGTCAGCGAGGTGGCCTGGGTGCCGCTCAAGGAGCTGCCGTCCAGGCTGGCATACGCCGACGAACGGCGCCTCGCCGAGGTCGCCGACGACCTGATCGACAAGCTGCACAGCGACGGGCCCGAAGCCCTGCCACCGCTGCCCCGGACCGCCCCGCGGCGGCGTGGTCAGACCCACTCACACACGCGCAGACACCGAACCGACCCTACCGCTCAACCACAGCCCGGCCGGCGGACGAACGGCTGCGGACCCGGGCCGTGACCGGCCCGCACGTACGGCTACTCGTCGTTGTCGTCGCGCTGCTGCTGGCCGTCGCGCCCGGCGCCGCTCCCTACGTCGCCGGCGCCCAGCCGGGATCCACCCAGTTCCTGCAGGTGCAGATCGACAGCGTCACCCCTGACCTCGTCACCACCACCAGCGAGCCACTGGTTACGGTCACCGGCGAAGTCCGCAACGTCGGCGATCGCCCGGTCCGCGATGTCGTGGTGCGGCTCGAGCGTGCCGCGGCCACTGCGACCTCGAGCGAACTGCGCACTGACCTCGCCGGCAACGTCGACCAGTACCAACCGGTCGCGGACTTCATCACCGTGGCACCGGAAATGGCTCGTGGACAAGCGGTTCCGTTCCGACTCGCCTACCCGCTGCGCTCCTCCGACCAGCCGTCGCTGGACATCGAGGAACCCGGCGTCTACCCGGTGATGATCAACGTCAACGGCACCCCCGACTACGGGGCGCCGGCCAGGCTGGACGACTCGCGCTTCCTGATGCCCGTGCTCGGCGTGCCGCCGCTCGACGGTGCGGAATCCACCGCCAGCGAGGCGCTCGACTCCGCCGTGCCTCCGGACACCACCCGACCCGTCGGGCTGACGATGTTCTGGCCACTGGCCGACCGCCCCCGACTGGCCGCAGGCGCCCCCGGCGGCACCACCCCGGTCCGGCTGATCGACGACGTCCTCGCGACGTCGCTCGCCCCCGGTGGGCGCCTGGACACGATGCTCTCCGCCGTCGACTTCGCGACCGGCCCCGAGGTCGACGCCGGCGGTGAACTCACCCGCGCCCTGTGTCTGGCCATCGACCCCGACCTGCTCGTCACCGTCAACGCCATGACCAACGGCTACGTCGTCAACGATTCCGCCGACGCAGGCCCCGGCACCCCGACCCACCCCGGCGCCGGCCAGCAGGCCGCCGTCGACTGGCTCAACAGGCTCAAGGCGCTGGCCCAGCGGATGTGCGTGGTACCGACCACCTATGCGCAGGCAGACCTCGACGCGCTGCGCCGCGTCGCCGACCCGGGCCTGTCGGCGATCGCCACCAACGCCGGCGACATCGTCGACCAGATCCTCGGCATCACCTCCGTCCGCGGCGTCAGCCTCGTCGGCGACGGGCCCTTGACCAGCCCCGCCGCCCAGCTGCTGTCCGACCAGGGGCCGACCGTGGCCATCGGCGCAGCCGACCTCGCCGCACCGGGCGACTCCGCCGACGCCGCACCCGAGTCCGCCGACACCACGCCGGTGCGCTACACCCCCAACGTCGTCGCAGCGCCGTTCGACCCGGCGGTGGGAGCCGCGTTGGCCGGCGCGGGCACCGCCCCGGAGTCGCCGTCCTACCTGGAACCGTCCCTCGATCTGGCCCTCAAACAGGACTCGGAGGTCGCGCGGCGCCAGGACGCGCTCGGGTCGCTGCTGTGGCGCAGCCTGAACCCCGACATCGAGCCCCGCACCGAGATCGTGATGCCGCCGCTGATGTGGAACCTGACACCACAGGATGCGCAGGCGATGCTGACCACGGTGGCCACCGGCATCCGGGCCGGGCTGGCCGTACCCCGGCCCGTCCCGGCGATGATCAGCGAGGCCCGCGCAGCGGCCCGCCCCGAGCCGCTGCCGGAGGGACCACTGGGCAACCCGCGGGGACGGTTCGACGACGGCGTGGTGTCGGGCATCGCAACGGTGACCGCGCGGCTCTGGGGTCTGACCGCCGCACTGACCACCGACGAGCGCACCGGGCTGACCGGCGGTCGGTACACCGCCCCACTACGTGAGGATCTGCTTCGCGCACTGAGCCTTTCGGTGCCGCCCGACGCCCGCAACGGGCTCGCTCAACAGCGCCTCACGACGGTGGGGCGCACGGTGGAGAACCTGTTCAACGCCGTGTCCATCGTCAACCCGGGCGGCTCGTACACGCTGGCGACCGAACGCAGTCCACTGCCGCTGGCGCTGCGCAACGACCTGCCGGTGCCGATCCGGGTCCAGCTCGACATCGACGCTCCCCCCGGCATGACCGTCACCGACATGGGAGAGATCGTGCTGCCGCCCGGCTTCCTGCCGCTCAAGGTGCCGATCGAGGTGCACTTCACCCAGCGGGTTGCCGTCGACGTCACGCTGCGCACCGCGGACGGTCTGCCACTGGGTGAGCCGGTGCGGTTGTCGGTGCACTCCAACGCGTACGGCCAGGTGCTGTTCTTCATCACGCTGTCGGCGGGCGCGGTGCTGATACTCCTGGCGGGCCGACGGCTGTGGCACCGGTTCCGCGGCCAGCCCGACCGAGCCGATCTGGACCGTCCCGACCCGATCGAGGTGGCACTGTCCTACGGCGACGAGGAGGCCGTCACCGACAAGCCCCCGACGCAGCGGACTGATCCGGTGACCCGCGGTGGACATGACTGACCGCGGCCGGCGGGGCGGCCCGGCGTCCGCCGTGCCACCCCTGCCGGTACCTCGACAACCCACCCCGCGCGCCGAACTCTCCGACTCGGCGGTGGTGTCCCGGTCATGGGGGATGGCGGTGGCCACGCTGGTGAGCCGGCTGACCGGGTTCGCCCGGATCGTGCTGCTCGCCGCAATCCTCGGCGCCGCGCTGTCCAGCGCGTTCACCGTCGCCAATCAGTTGCCCAACATGATCGCCGCGCTGGTGCTCGAGGCGACGTTCACGGCGATCTTCGTGCCGGTGCTGGCCCGCGCGGAACGTGACGACCCCGACGGCGGGCGGGATTTCGTCCGAAGGCTGCTCACGCTGGCCACCGCGCTGCTGCTGGCGGTCACCGTAGTCTCCACGCTGGCGGCACCGCTGCTGGTCAACCTGATGCTGGGTTCCGAGCCGCTGGTGAACCGTCCGCTGACCACCGCCTTCGCTTTCCTGTTGCTGCCGCAGATCATCTTCTACGGGCTGTCGTCGGTGTTCATGGCAATCCTGAACACCCGCAACATCTTCGGGCCGCCTGCGTGGGCGCCGGTGGTGAACAACGTCGTGGCGATCATCACCCTCGGGCTCTATGTGCTGGTCCCGGGCGAACTCTCGATCGACCCCGTCGAGATGGGCAACGCCAAGCTGCTGGTGCTTGGCGTCGGCACCACCCTCGGCGTGGTCGCCCAGGCAGCGGTGCTGTTCGTCGCGCTGCGCCGGGAGCGGGTGAGCATGCGCCCGCTGTGGGGGATCGACGCACGGCTGAAGAAGTTCGGGATGATGGCGCTGGCGATGGTGCTCTATGTGCTCATCAGCCAGGTCGGAATGATCGTCGGCAACCAGATCGCCAGTGCCGCAGCCGCGTCCGGGCCCGCCATCTACAACTACACGTGGCTGGTGCTGATGTTGCCGTTCGGCGTCATCGGCGTCACCGTCCTGACCGTTGTGATGCCGCGGCTGTCCCGCAACGCCGCCGCCGCCGACGGCCCCGCCGTGCTGGCCGACCTGTCGCTGGCCACCCGGCTGACGATGGTGACGCTGATCCCGATCGTGGCGATCATGACGGTCGGTGGCCCGGCGATCGGCACCGCGTTGTTCGCCTACGGCAACTTCGGCGAGGTCGACGCCGGCTACCTCGGGATGGCGATCACCCTCTCGGCGTTCACCCTCATCCCGTATGCCCTGGTGCTGCTGCAGCTGCGGGTGTTCTACGCGCGCCAGGAACCTTGGACGCCGATCGTGCTGATCGTGGTCATCACCACGGTCAAGATCGCCGCATCGCTGGCCGCCCCCTATGTCGCCGAAGACCCTGAGCTCGTCGCGGGCTATCTGGGCATGGCCAACGGACTGGGCTTCCTGGCCGGCGCGGTCGTCGGCTATCTGCTGCTGCGCGCCCGGCTCGACCCGCCCGGCGGACGGCTTATCGGCCTGGACGTGGTCCGCACCATCCTGGTGACCATCGCGGCGTCGCTGGCCGCGGGCCTGACCGCCCACGTCATCGACCAACTCGTCGGACTCGAGGAGCTGACCAGCAACTGGGGTGGTGCCGGCTCGCTGCTCCGATTGGCGGCTCTCGGCCTGGTGATGGTGCCGATCATCGTCGCCGTGCTGCTGGCCGCCGGCGTGCCCGAGGCCAAGGCCGCCGTCGCCGCGGTTCAGCGGCGCCTGCAGCGCCGACACCCGGTAGCCGCGACGCCACCGAACCCCTCCGACCGGCCACGTCCCACCCTTGGCCTCACGTACCCTGATCACAGGGATTCGTCCCCGTCACACCGGCCGCAGCCTTCCACGCCGGCGCGGCGGGGAACATCGGCCGAGGTTGCCGACGATGGGAGGGGGAAAGGAACTGCCGTGAGCGACAAATCCACTGGCGGTTCTTCTCCGGACTCCGAATCCGCGGCCACCACCCGCTTCGAACGCCCGTCGGGGCCCGATTCGCCGGCTCAGCCGGCCGGATCCGATTCGCCGGCTCGGCCGTCGGCTGACGACTTCCACCCCGACGTCCCCGAGACCCCCGCACCGTCCGAACGAGCCACCATCCAGACGCCGCGACCCGACTCGGCGGCTCGGCCGCTCAAGTCCGACTCGGCGGCTCGGCCACTCAAGTCCGACTCGGCGGCTCGGCCGCCGTCCGAATACGGGGGCGACCCCTCCCGCGAACCGCTCGCCTTCGATCCGCCCCGCGAACCGGCTCTCGAGACGGCCGTCGCCGCCGAGGACGCGCACCTGATCCCGGGAGCGCTGATCGCCAAGGGCCGCTACCGGCTCCTGGTCTTCCACGGCGGACCACCCCACCTGCAGTTCTGGCAGGCCCTCGACACCGCGCTGGACCGGCAGGTGGCCCTGACGTTCGTGGCCCCGGACTCCGAACTGCCCGAACGGCAGGTCAGGGAGATCCTGGACCGGACCCAGCGACTCAGCCGCATCGACATGCCCGGCGTCGCCCGCGTACTCGATGTCGTGACCAGAGGTTCCGGCGGACTGGTGGTCTCGGAATGGATCCGGGGCGGTTCCCTGGCCGAGGTCGCCGACACCACCCCCTCACCGATCGGCGGGGCCCGCGCCATCCAGTCGCTGGCGGCGGCCGCCGAAGCCGCCCACCGAAGCGGGGTGGCGCTGTCGGTGGACCACCCCAGCCGGATCCGCGTCAGCATCGAAGGGGACGTGGCGCTCGCGTTCCCCGCGACATTGCCCGACGCCACGCCCGACGACGACATCCGCGGGATCGGCGCGGCGTTGTACGCACTGCTCGTCGATCGGTGGCCGCTACCCGAATCCGGGGAACCCAGCGGCCTGTCCCCCGCCGACCTGGACGCCGCGGGTCAGCCCGTCGAACCCCGATCCGTCGACCGCGACATCCCGTTCCAGATCTCGGCCGCCGCGTCGCACGCCATCCAGGAAGGCGGCGGCATCCGCAGCGCGCCCACCCTGCTGAACCTGCTGCAGCAGGCGACTGCCATCGCCGACCGCACCGACCACATCGCACCCGTCGAGGAGGTCGCTCCCGACACCGGCAACGGCCGCTGGCTGGGTGCTGCCGCAGATCCCGAGGCCGAAGCGCGCCGGCGCAAGGGACTCATCGTCGGGCTGACGGTCGCGGCGGTGGTCGTCGTCGTCGCGGTGGTACTGCTCGCGTCGGTGCTCGGCCGGATCTTCGGCGACGTCGGCGGCGGTCTCGGCGGCGACGAACTCGGCCTCAACGCACCTTCCTCCTCCGAGGAAGCCGACACCGGCACAAGCGGTAGCGGCTCGGTCATCGATCCCGTTCGCGCAACGGTCTTCTCACCTGAAGGCGAGGCCGACGCACCGGAGCTGGCCGACCTGGCCATCGACGGCGACCCCACGACCGTCTGGCCCACCGACACCTACTCCGACGCGGTGCCGTTCCCCAACTTCAAGAACGGCGTCGGGTTGATGTTGCAGCTGCCAGAACCCGTCACCCTCGGGTCGGTCAGGATCAATCTCAACAGCACCGGTACCGAGGTGCAGATCCGGTCGTCGTCGACCGCCACGCCGTCGACGTTGGCCGATACCACCGCCCTCACCGAACCCACCACGATGCGGCCCGGTTCCAACACCATCGAGATCGACGACGCGTCACCGACGTCGAACGTCCTGGTCTGGATCTCCACGCTGGGCTCCGTCGGCGGCGAAAGCCGCTCCGACATCGCCGAGATCACCCTCGAAGCCGCGTCCTGAGGCGTCATCCCCAGACGTTCCCGCACGTTCTCCCACGTCCGACTGCCCGCCCGAAACTGGTGTCCGACACCCCCCGCGGCGCCGCTTAGTGTTCGCCTGTGGGGATTTTCGGGGGGACTCGAGGGCAGGGTGAACGCCGGCGCACCGATGCCGAACTGCTCGCCGCGCACGTCGCCGGTGACCGCTACGCATTCGAGGAGCTATTCTATCGCCACCACCGCCAGCTCTACCGGCTGGCGGTGCTGACCAGCCGTGACCCCGACGACGCCGCCGACGCCCTCCAGGATGCGCTGCTGTCCGCACACCGCACCGCACGCACGTTCCGAAACGACTCGGCGGTGAGCAGCTGGCTGTACCGAATCGTCGTCAATGCCTGTCTGGACCGGTTGCGCCGCAATAGAACCCATGCCTGTGACGAGTTGGACGACCAGTTGTGCCACGCCGCGGATCCCACCGGTCGGGTGGATACCGCGATCGTGGTCGAGCGTGCCCTGATGCGCCTTCCCGTCGCCCAGCGCGCGGCTGTCGTCGCCGTCGACATGCAGGGGTACTCGGTCGCCGAGGCTGCCCGCCTGCTCGGAGTCGCCGAAGGCACGGTGAAAAGCCGATGCTCGCGCGCCCGCAGCAGGCTCGCGCAGTCGCTGGAGTTCTTCGCCGCCGGAGCCGCCGCCGTCGAGTGAGCCGGTCCGATAACCTCGAACGATCTCAAGGGTGACGACCGGCGGGGGCAGCGATGGACAGCGGCGGGGGTCCGCAGCCTGACTCCGGTCCGGTCCACGATCCGCTCCAGCTGACACCCGAATTGCTCGCCGATCTGCAGGCAGGGCTGCTCGACGACGCCACTGCCGCACGCGTCCGCAGGCAGGCCCGCAACGATCCGGAGGCGGCCCGCGTGGTCGCCGGACTCGACGCCGTGCGCCGCGAGCTGGCCCACCTGGGTGCCGACGAAGACTCCGCGCCTCCGGCGCCCACGCACGTCACCGCCAGGGTGGGCGCCGCGCTGCGCACCGCCCCGCCTCCAGATCCCGCCGCCGGCAGGACCCGGCCCCGCCTCACCGGCCTGCAGCGGACCGGCCTGGTCACCGGGCTGTGCGCAGCAGCTGCCGCTGTCGTCCTGGGCGTTGTCCTGCTGGCACAGGATCCCGGATCGGCGATCCCCGCCGGTCCCACCGCAGCCCAGCTCACCGTGGCGGCACCGGGCGGCTTTCCGGTGCCTGCCGGGCAGCTGCGCGCCGCGCTGTCACAGCCGCAGGACCTGGGGCCGTTGACCGACCCGCAGCGACTCTCGTCCTGCCTGACCGGCCTGGGCCACTCCCCCGCCCCCGCGCTGCTCGGTGGACGTCGCGTCGAGGTGGCCGGCCGTCCCGGGCTGTTGCTGCTGCTTCCCGGCAGCACCCCGGAGCAGATCAACGCCGTGGTGGTGGCGCCGACATGCAGTGCCGTGCACACCGGCCTGGTCGCCGAGACGGTGCTGGCGCGGCGGTGAGCTCGTCGGCGGGGAACAGCGCGGCTTACCCTGGTGTTCTAACAACGCGGTCGTATGAATGCTTGCCGCAGGCAGAAAGGCTCCCATGACCTCATCCACCGTCCATGACGTCATCGTCATCGGTTCCGGCCCCGCCGGCTACACGGCGGCCGTGTACGCAGCCCGTGCCCAGCTCAAGCCGCTGGTGTTCGAGGGCACCCAGTTCGGGGGTGCGCTGATGACCACGACCGAGGTCGAGAACTACCCCGGATTCCGGGACGGCATCACCGGGCCGGAGTTGATGGACCAGATGCGTGAGCAGGCGCTGCGCTTTGGCGCCGACCTGCGCATGGAGGACGTCGACTCCGTCGAACTGGCCGGACCGGTCAAGACCGTCACCGTCGGCGACGAGACCTACCAGGCACGCGCGGTCATCCTGGCCATGGGAGCAGCGGCCCGCCACCTGGGTGTGCCCGGCGAGGACACCCTGCTCGGCATGGGCGTGAGCACCTGCGCCACCTGCGACGGCTTCTTTTTCCGGGACCAGGACATCGCCGTGGTCGGCGGTGGCGACTCGGCGATGGAGGAAGCCACCTTCCTGACGCGGTTCGCGCGCAGCGTGACGCTGATCCACCGGCGCGACGAGTTCCGCGCGTCGCGGATCATGCTCGAACGGGCGCAGGCGAACGAGAAGATCCGGTTCCTGACCAACACCGACGTGGTTGCCATCGAGGGCGGCCCCAAGGTCACCGGGCTCCGGCTGCGCAACGCCGTCACCGGCGAGGAGTCCGAGATGGCGGTGACGGGTGTCTTCGTCGCGATCGGCCACGATCCCCGTTCCGAACTGGTGCGCGGCCAGGTGGAACTCGACGCTGCGGGTTACGTGCAGGTCCAGGGCCGCACCACCTCCACCTCGATCGAGGGCGTGTTCGCCGCAGGCGATCTGGTCGACCACACCTACCGGCAGGCGATCACGGCGGCGGGCAGCGGTTGTGCGGCGTCCATCGACGCTGAGCGCTGGCTCGCCGAAACCTCTTCCATCTCAACGGATGACAATCTGATTGGAGCACAACGATGAGCGCTGCGGGTTCGTCTGAAACGTCTGGATCGTCAACAGTTGCGGTGACCGACGACTCGTTCTCCCAGGACGTGCTGTCGAGCAGCACACCGGTGCTGGTCGACTTCTGGGCAACCTGGTGCGGCCCCTGCAAGATGGTCGCCCCGGTACTCGAGGAGATCGCCGCCGAGAAGGCGGGCGCACTGACCGTCGCCAAGCTCGATGTCGACGAGAATCCGGCGACCGCCCGCGACTTCCAGGTGGTGTCGATCCCGACGATGATCCTGTTCAAAGATGGTGAACCGGTCAAGCGGATCGTCGGCGCGAAAGGCAAGGCTGCGCTGTTGCGTGAGCTCTCAGATATTGTCTGACGTGCTCTGACTTCGCATTTCAACGCCTCCACACCTCCTGGGGTTTTCCGGATTCCGCCTTCGGTCTGAGACAATGCTGGCTATGTCGAGTCTGCGTCGCGGTGACCGCGGGGGTGCGGTCACCGAAATCCGGGCGGCTCTGGCCGCGCTGGGCATGATCGACGATCCGGATGAAGAACTGACCACCGGCAAGCACGTCGCGGTGGACATGTTCGACGGTGAACTCGACCACGCTGTCCGCGCTTTCCAACAGCACCGCGGTCTGCTGGTGGACGGAATCGTCGGCGAAGCAACCTACCGCGCCCTCAAAGAGGCCTCCTACCGGCTCGGTGCGCGCACCCTCAACCACCAGTTCGGCGCGCCGATGTACGGCGATGACGTGGCCACATTGCAAGCGCGGCTTCAAGATCTGGGGTTCTACACCAACCTGGTAGACGGCTACTTCGGGTTGCAGACCCACAACGCGCTGACCTCCTACCAACGGGAGTACGGGCTTTATCCAGACGGGATCTGCGGTCCGGAAACGTTGCGCTCCTTGTACTTTCTCGGTTCCCGGGTCACCGGTGGATCGCCGCACGCAATCCGTGAGGAGGAGCTGGTCCGCAGCTCCGGCCCGCTGCTCTCCGGGAAGCGGATCATCATCGATCCGGGCCGCGGCGGCGACGACCACGGTCTGATCATGAACGGGCCAGCCGGCCCGATCAGCGAGGCAGAGCTGCTGTGGGACTTGGCCAGTCGACTCGAAGGCCGGATGACTGCCATCGGCATGGAGACTTTCCTGTCCCGTGCCGCCATTCGGGCACCCTCGGACGCGGAACGCGCCGCGACCGCCAACTCGGTGGGCGCCGACCTGATGATCAGCCTGCGCTGCGCAACCCAGACCAGCCCGTCCGCCAACGGCGTCGCCTCGTTCCACTTCGGCAACTCTCATGGCTCGGTGTCCACCATCGGACGCAACCTTGCGGACTTCATTCAACGAGAAGTGGTGGCGCGGACCGGTTTACGTGATTGCCGGGTGCACGGCAGGACGTGGGATCTGCTCCGGCTGACCCGGATGCCGACTGTCCAGGTCGACGTCGGCTACCTGACCAACCCCGGCGATCGCCACACCCTGGTGACCCCGGACTCGCGTGACTCGATCGCCGAAGGCATCCTCGCGGCCGTCAAACGGCTGTACCTGCTCGGCAAGAACGACCGCCCCACAGGTACTTTCACATTCGCCGAGCTGCTCGCCCACGAGCTGTCCGTCGACCAGGCCCGCCAAAGCTAACTGCAGGGGTTCGATCCCGCTCCGACCGGCTGCTGCAGCTGGGCACTCTGCAGCAGTCGTTCCAGAGCCGCCTCCACATCGGCCTTCCATCCGAGGCCCTGCTCGAGTTCCAACCGCAGCCGCGGGAAATAGGTGTGTTGCGACACCACCTCGAAGCCGACGCCGAGCAACAGCTGCGCATCGAGCACGCACTGCTCGACCGAACAGTCGCCCAATGCTTCGAGTACCGGCGCGGCATCGGTCGGCACCTTGGCCGGATCGGAGAGATCGGTGACCTCGGGGGTCCGGCCGAACGCCTCCAGGGCGCGCACCCCGCGGCGGACCAGATCGGCGACCACCGCGGCGATCAATGTCCCGGCCATGTCCTGGCTTCCCGGTCCGGGCTCGACACCGAGTGTGGTCAGCAGCACGGCGTCGGCGCTGACCGGGCCGGTCGGGAATCGGCCCGCCCGCGGCACACTGCGCGGCGGCGCGTAGAACACGTACCCGAGGCATGGGTCGTCGGTGGTCTCCGGCGCCGAGTCCACGAAGTCCGCGCCGTCCCGGCAGTCGACAGCCAACTGACCGCACGACCCCCACTCCAGCATGACCATCGACAGCCACGCTTCCTTCTCGAATTCCGGATCCGAGAGATGGTCGTCGGTTCCCGCGGTCGGCGGGTCGACCTCCCAGTACACACAACGCCGGGCATGCTTCGGCAGCTGCTCGAACGCTTCGAGCCGAAGAGGCGTGATACGTGCGGCCACTACACTCCCCTGGGTCCGCGCCGC
Organism: Mycolicibacterium hippocampi; assembly: GCF_010723735.1. Lineage (GTDB taxonomy): Bacteria > Actinomycetota > Actinomycetes > Mycobacteriales > Mycobacteriaceae > Mycobacterium > Mycobacterium hippocampi. The sequence continues at coordinate 764,197 of NZ_BLLB01000002.1, forward strand.
GCTGGAAGGCCCGGCTGCCCTTCCAGGATAGAAGGCTCGGCCGGCAACGTCGCCGCCTGGCCACCGAAAGGGGTTCGCGCCAGGGCGGCGACCGAATTCGATTGCGGGACAGGATATTTCCGAATACAACGACGTTTCGGACCGGCTGTAGAGCCGCCTGTGTCACAGTGACGTAATTCGCCGGTATGACCGTTCATTGCGCGGACGTGTTCATGAGCTCCACAATCCGCTGTAGATCGTCCACCGACCCGAACTCCACGACGATCTTGCCCTTACGCTTGCCCAAGCTGACCGTCACCTTGGTGTCGAAGGCGGTCGACAGTTGTTCGGCGACATCCTGCAGACCGGGCATCTGAATGGGCTTGCGGCGGGGCGCCGAGGGCGTCGCTCCGCCGTCGCGGTTGGCCAGCGTCACCGCCTCCTCGGTCGCGCGGACCGACAGGCCCTCCGCCACGATGCGCGCGGCGAGCTCTTCCTGGACTTCGGCCCCTCCCTCGAGCGACAGCAGCGCGCGCGCATGACCGGCCGACAGCACACCGGCCGCCACCCGACGCTGCACCGCGATCGGCAGTCGCAGCAGACGGATCATGTTCGTGATCAACGGTCGCGACCGCCCGATGCGGGCGGCGAGTTCATCGTGGGTGACGCCGAACTCTTCCAGCAGCTGCTGATAGGCGGCCGCCTCTTCGAGCGGGTTCAGCTGCACCCGGTGGATGTTCTCCAGCAACGCATCGCGCAGCATGCTGTCGTCGGCGGTCTCACGGACGATCGCAGGGATCGTGGTCACGCCGGCCTGCTGAGCCGCCCGCCACCGCCGCTCCCCCATCACCAGTTGGTAGCGCGGTGAATCGTCACCCTCGGCAGCCGGCGCGGCGCGCACCACGATCGGCTGCATCAGGCCGAACTCACGGATGGAGTGCACCAGTTCGGCCAGCGCCTCCTCGTCGAACGACTGGCGCGGCTGGCGCGGGTTCGGATCGATCTTCGACGGGTCGATCTCCCGGTACACCGCACCCACCGAGTTCTCGTCCGCCGGCGGCGGCGTTGCCTCCGTCGAAGGTCCGCCGAAGACGGCGTCCGCGGCCGCGGCGCCCATCCGCGGACCCATGTCGGCCGAATCGCCGCCCTCGCCGTCCGCCGGGCCCGTCGGGATCAGGGACGCGAGTCCGCGGCCCAATCCGCTGCGCTTGCGTGCCGCGTTGTTCATCGGTTCCCTCTTCTCGTCGTGCAGATCCGCGCCGGGCATGCGCTCATCGGGCTTGTCCCTCCAGCCCGCGGTGCGCCAGCTCCCGGCTCGCATCCAGGTAGCTCATCGCCCCTCGGGAACCAGGGTCGAAGTCGATGATCGTCATCCCGTAACCCGGGGCTTCGGACACCTTCACGCTGCGGGGAATGACAGTGCGCAACACCTTGTCGCCGAAATGTGCCCGGACGTCCATGGCCACCTGGTCGGCCAGTTTCGTTCGTCCGTCGTACATCGTCAGCACCACGGTCGTGACATCCAGCTCGGGGTTGAGATGCGATTTGACCATCTCGATGTTGCGCAGCAGCTGGCCCACGCCCTCGAGGGCGTAGTACTCGCACTGGATCGGGATGAGGACTTCGGGCGCGGCGACCAATGCGTTGATGGTCAGCAGGCCGAGCGACGGCGGGCAGTCGATGAAGACGTAGTCGAAGTCGTGGTGCTTCAGCTCAGCCAGCGCGGTCCGTAACCGGCCTTCCCTGGCGACCATGCTGACCAACTCGATCTCGGCACCGGCAAGGTCGATGGTGGCGGGGATGCAGAACAGCCGCTCGCTGTGCGGGCTCCGCTGTAGCGCGGTCTCCACCGGGATGTCGCCGATCAGGACTTCGTACGACGACGGGGTGCCCGGCCGATGCTCGATGCCCAGCGCGGTGCTCGCATTCCCCTGCGGATCGAGGTCGATTACGAGGGTGCGCAATCCCTGCAGCGCCAGCGCCGCCGCGATGTTCACCGCGGTGGTGGTCTTGCCGACGCCGCCCTTCTGGTTGGCGATGGTCAGGATGCGCTGACGCGCCGGCCGCGGCGGCTGGCCCTGGGTGGCCGCCTGCATCAATCGGACCGCGCGTTCTGCTTCCGCGCCGATCGGCGTATCCGCGTCCGGGGCGTTCCACGTTTCACGTGAAACATCCGCTGGGCCGTCCTCAGGTTCCCGGCGCTCGGGAACTGACATCATCTGCGTTTCCTTCCCGGCGGCCGTTCGCCCCGCGGTGTTCCCTGCAACCCTACGACCACCGTCACGGGTGGATCCACGAATTGAGCGCCACATTTCTCTACCCTTACCTCGGTCACGCCCAGTCCCGTCATTGCCCGGCGATGCTCTTGGATCTCTTCCCCCGCACGCTCTCCCTTGATGGCCAGCATGCGGCCGCCCGGCCGCAGCAGGGGCGTACTCCACTTGGCCAACTTGTCCAGCGAGGCGACTGCTCGCGACACCACCGCGTCCACCTCCCCGACCTGACTCCGGACTGCACGGTCCTCCGCTCGGCCGCGCACCACCGCACACTCGAGGCCAAGATCGTCGATCACCTCGCGGAGAAAATCGCTCCGGCGCAGCAGCGGTTCGACGAGTGTGAGGGAAATGTCCGGGCGGGCCAACGCCAACGGTATCCCGGGCAGGCCCGCACCACTACCGATGTCGGCGATCCGCTCGCCGCGCCCCAGCAACTCGGCAACCACTGCGCTGTTGAGTACGTGCCGATCCCATACCCGGTCGACTTCGCGGGGACCCAGCAGGCCGCGCTCGACACCGGCGCCAGCCAGGATCTGCGCGTACCGGTGGGCGCGGTCCGCGGCGTCGCCGAACAGCGCTGCGACGGCGTCAGGGGGCGGGGGCACTTCCGCGTGTTTCACGTGAAACATCCTCCGAACATCCGCGGCGGAACCACCACGACTCTGAACGAACTACATGGATGTAACTCCGGGTCAGTCAGCGAGGACCACAACGCGACGCGACGGCTCCACGCCCTCGCTCTCGCTGTGCACGCCCTGCACTGCGGCCACCGCATCGTGCACGATCTTCCGCTCGAACGGAGTCATCGGCGACAACTCTTCGCGCTCCCCTGTCTCCAGGACTCGACGCGCCACCTTGTCCCCCACGGCGGCCAGTTCCTCACGACGTCGTTTACGCCACTGGGCGATGTCCAACATCAGTCGGCTACGCTCGCCCGTCTTCTGGTGCACCGCCAGCCGGGTCAGCTCCTGAAGCGCGTCGAGCACTTCGCCCTTGCGCCCGACCAACTTCGTCAGATCTCCGCCCCCGTCGATGCTGACGACGGCACGGTCGCCTTCCACGTCGAGGTCGATGTCCCCGTCGAAGTCCAGCAGATCCAAGAGCTCTTCCAGATAGTCGCCGGCGATCTCGCCTTCGACGACCAATTTGTCCTCGAGATCCTCGCCACCCTCGGCCGCATCGTCGGTGTCGGGCTCGATCGGGTCGATGTCCTCACTGCGTTCGGCGGTCTCGGCCGGGGCAGCAGTCTCCGAATTCGTCATGCAATCACCTCTTCTTCTTTCGCGGTCGCCCGCGCGTCAACGTTTGCGCTTCTTGGGCCGAGCGCCGGGTTTCGGGGTGCGGTTGACGGCCCCGTTGCTCGCGGCCGGTTTCGACTTCCCAGCGCCTGACGGCGAGTCCGGTTGGGTCGTGCCCCCATCGGTGGAGCCGTTCGTCTCGATTCCATCGGGCGCCGTGGCGGCCTCCGTGGCGGGCGCTACCGGGTCCGCATCCGGATCCGTGGCTGCGGCGGCGGCCTTCTTCTTGCGGCTGGGCTTGGCTCCGGGTGCCGGTGCGTTGGCCGCTCGGCGTTCGAGGGCCTCGAGCTTCTTCTGCTCTTCTTCTTTCTCGATCTTGCCGAACACATAGTGCTGCTGGCCGAACGTCCAGATGTTGTTGGAGAGCCAGTACATGATCACCGCGAGTGGCAGGAACGGGCCGCCCACCACGACGCCGAGCGGGAAGACGTACAGCGCCAGCTTGTTCATCATCGCCGTCTGCGGGTTGGCGGCGGCTTCCGGACTCTGCCTCGCCACCGACGCTCGGCTGTTGAAGTACGTAGCGATGCCCGCCGCGATCATGATCGGCACACCCACAGCGACCACAGCGGGCCGGTGGAACTCGGTGTAGGCGTCCAAGCCGTGCTGCTGGATCATCGTCGCGCTCAGCGGCGCACCGAACAGGTTCGCGTCGAGGAAGTTGCGGACGTCCTCCGCGCTGAACACGTAGTTGCCCAGCTGAGCGTTCTCTTCAACCGAGAGCCCCAGTCGGCCGATGCCGGTCTGCGTCCGGTTGAACGACATCAGCACGTGATAGAGCCCGAGGAACACCGGGATCTGAGCCAGCATCGGCAGGCATCCGAGAACCGGGTTGAACCCGTGCTCCTTCTGCAGCTTCTGCATCTCCAGCGCCATGCGCTGCCGGTCCTTGCCGTACTTCTTCTGCAATGCCTTGATCTGGGGCTGCAGTTCCTGCATCTGCCGGGTGGTGCGGATCTGCCGGACGAACGGCTTGTAGAGGATCGCGCGGAGCGTGAACACCAGGAACACCACCGACAGCGCCCAGGCGAAGAAGTTCGACGGCCCCAGGAGGAAGGCGAACGCCTTGTACCAAACCCACATGATCGCCGACACCGGGTAGTAGATGATGTCGAGGCTCAACCAATTAAACACGCGTCTGACTCTCTCCTTGGTGCACCGTGCTCGTCCGGTGCTCGGCTACGTCACAGGCACCCTCGGCGGCTTGGCCACGGTGCTCCGCGCGGTCGGTCTTTCGATCGGGTATCGGATCCCATCCTCCGTTATGCCATGGTCCACATTTCAGGAGGCGGACGGCTGCCAGCCATCCGCCGCGGATCAGTCCGAACTCGGTGAGCGCCTCGACGGCGTACTGGCTACAGGTCGGGGTGAACCGGCAGGTCGGCATCCGCAACGGCGAGACGGTGTGGCGATAGAGCTGGATCACGAACACCACTGCCCGTGCACCGGCCGATCGCGACGTCACTTCGATTCTCCGGGGCGCATCCTGATCTTCTGCAGCGCGGTGCGTAGCTCCTGCTCCAGGCGCGGCGAGATCGCGTTCCGACTGCTCGGCAACGCGCGGATCACCACTCTGTCCTCGGGATCGAGCTCGGGAAGTATCGTGCGCGCAGCGTGCCGAAGCCGACGCGACACCCGATGCCTCTGTACCGCATTGCCCACAGCTTTCGACACGACCAGCCCGATTCTCGGTCCGGGGTCACCGGCCTTGTCGGCGCGGGTGTACAGAACCAGGTCCGGCTGTGCGGCTTTGATGCCACGACTCACCGTGACGCCGAACTCGGCCGACCGCGTCATCCGGTACTGCGCCGGAAGCACCGCGTCAGACCTTGCGCCGGATCACGCAGTCAGTGAGCGACGGCCCTTGCGGCGCCGGTCCGAGACGATGGCCCGGCCGGCGCGCGTACGCATCCGCAGCCGGAAGCCATGCACCCTCGCCCGACGACGATTGTTGGGCTGAAAGGTCCGCTTGCCCTTGGCCACGGCTGTCACTCCTTGTTGCGTCTGGCCCCCGCGGTCCCGCCCCATGAACCCTCATGACAGGCGTGTCGCAGTCGGCCGTTGGTAAGTTCGTCCGTCTATCGTTGCTAACCGGCGCGGCCTCCGGCACCACCGGATCGCAGCCGTATCGCCACGTGCGGGCGACTGTTCGAGGGTACTGACGAGGATTCGCTGGGTCAAACCTGCGGAAATCGGCTCACGACGTGGTCGACGGCACCACACCAACCACAGCAGTCACGCTCATCAGGAACTATTGAGCCAGTACCGAATCGGCACAGAATTCGCGTCGCCGCAATGTTGCAGAACTGTTGGCACTCGGAGAGAAAACTGTTAGCTTCTGGCAATGCCGATTCCACGCCGGAACGGCGCAAGACAACGAAGCGAGGCTGTCCACTCCGTCGCGAGCCCACTGGAAACGCAGGTACGCACCTGCCCAATGACGAGCTCCGGCCAGCGGCAGTCGCGCCGGTAGACAACCAGACGGCGATGAACGTCCTTTCTCCACAACCTGGGGATAACTTTGTGGACAGTTCGTTTCCGTCCTTTTGGCCGTCCCTGGGCCGGCCGCTAGGGGGTGCGGGTCGTTGACAACTGACCCCGATCCACCCTTCGTCGCAATCTGGAACAACGTCGTCGCCGAGCTCAACGGTGTCGCCGGCGCGGCCAACGGGATTCTCACGCCACAGCAGCGGGCCTGGCTCAAGTTGGTCCGGCCGCTGGTCATCACCGAGGGCTTCGCACTTCTGTCGGTACCCACCGCATTCGTCCAGAACGAAATCGAACGCCACCTCCGCGAGCCGATCGTCACCGCCCTGAGCCGACAGCTCGGACAGCGGGTTGATCTGGGTGTCCGGATCGCCGACCCCGGACCTGACGACACCGACGACAGCCATCCCGTACTCCGCGAGCCCGTAGACGTCGATGATGCCGACGACGACGAAGACGAAGACCTGGCCGCCCGCGCCAGCGCCGAGGAGAGCTGGCCGTCGTACTTCTCCAAACGCGCCGCCACCTCACCGGCCGACGACACCGCGGTCACCCTCAACCGGCGCTATACCTTCGAGACCTTCGTGATCGGCGCCTCCAACCGGTTCGCGCACGCGGCATCCCTGGCCATCGCCGAAGCCCCGGCCCGTGCCTACAACCCGCTGTTCATCTGGGGCGAATCCGGGCTCGGCAAGACCCACCTGCTGCACGCCGCCGGGAACTACGCGCAGCGGCTGTTCCCCGGCATGCGCGTCAAGTACGTCTCCACCGAAGAGTTCACCAACGACTTCATCAACTCGCTGCGCGACGACCGCAGAGCCTCGTTCAAGCGCACCTATCGCGACATCGACGTGCTGTTGGTCGACGACATCCAGTTCATCGAAGGCAAAGACGGCATCCAGGAAGAGTTCTTCCACACCTTCAACACCCTGCACAACGCGAACAAGCAGATCGTCATCTCCTCCGATCGGCCACCCAAGCAGCTCGCCACCCTCGAGGACCGGTTGCGGACGCGCTTCGAGTGGGGACTGATCACCGATGTGCAGCCACCGGAGCTCGAAACCCGAATCGCCATCCTGCGCAAGAAAGCTCAGATGGACCGGTTGGACGTTCCCGACGACGTGCTCGAGCTGATCGCCAGCCGGATCGAGCGCAACATCCGCGAACTCGAGGGCGCGCTGATCCGGGTCACCGCGTTCGCCTCACTGAACAAAACAGCGATCGACAAGTCCCTGGCCGAGATCGTGCTGCGTGATCTGATCTCGGATGCCTCCACGATGCAGATCAGTACCGCGGCGATCATGGCGGCCACCGCCGAGTACTTCGAGACCAGCATCGAAGAACTACGCGGCCCGGGCAAGACCCGTGCGTTGGCACAGTCGCGCCAGATCGCGATGTATCTGTGCCGTGAACTCACCGACCTGTCCCTGCCCAAGATCGGGCAGGCGTTCGGCCGCGACCACACCACCGTGATGTACGCGGAGAAGAAGATTCGCGCCGAGATGGCCGAGCGCCGTGAGGTCTTCGATCACGTCAAAGAACTCACCACCCGGATCCGGCAGCGCGCCAAGCGCTGAGCACTCCCTGCCATTACCGGTACGACCGTGGCTGCCTGCTGCCCTCAGGACGACAAATCCTCGAAAAACTTCCGTCCCGGTCGTCACACCCGCCACAGGATCTGCCTGTGCACCGACATGTGCACAACCCCGCGTCAACCGCCGATCAGTCACCGGAACGGTGCACAGCGCCGCCGTCATCCCCAACCGGTCCCAGGTTGGCCACCGGGTATCCACATTGCGCCAACACCCCGCCATGCCCGCCTGCCTGCGGCGAACCGGTGCTATCCCCAGACTCCACAGGACCTAATACTATTGCTCTTAGATATCTATAGATTTCTTCTAGAAGAAGGCAGCTGGGGAAACCCCCGACGTTTGCGCCCCGGCGGTCGTTCCCCACGCAGATGTCGGCCCGATCGATTAGCTTTCAAGTTGGGGCCGAAAGCTCTACGGTGGTTCATCGACAGCCGTTTCGGTCGTCGTAGCGCGTCCGGGGCGACGCGGCATGCGACGCCGGTAAACCGCTGATTATGGCTTTTGTCGGGGTGTGCATCGAAGGGACGCTATGAACGTGGCGACGGCAGGTCTCACGGATTTGAAGTTTCGGCTGACCCGCGAAGACTTCGCTGACGCGGTTGCCTGGGTGGCACGCAACCTGCCGTCGAGGCCGACGGTCCCGGTCCTCGCCGGAGTGTTGCTCACCGGATCCGACGACGGTCTGACCATCTCGGGTTTCGACTACGAGGTCTCGGCCGAGGTCCAGATTGCTGCTGAAATCGCTTCTCCGGGAAGCGTTTTGGTCTCCGGACGGCTGCTGTCCGACATCGTCAGGTCGCTGCCGGCCAAGCCGGTCGATGTCAGCGTCGAGGGCACCAGGGTGTCGTTGACCTGCGGCAGCGCCCGCTTCTCCCTGCCCACGATGGCTGTCGAGGACTATCCGACGCTGCCCACCCTGCCCGATGAGACCGGGATGGTGTCGTCGGATCTGTTCGCCGAGGCCATCGGGCAGGTCGCGATTGCTGCCGGCCGCGACGACACGCTGCCCATGCTCACCGGTATCCGTGTCGAGATCTCCGGCGAGAAGGTGGTTTTGGCCGCCACCGACCGTTTCCGCCTGGCCGTTCGGGAGCTGACGTGGTCCAACGAAGCCGCCGGTGTGGAAGCTGCGGTGCTGGTGCCGGCGAAGACGCTGGCCGAAGCGGCCAAGGCAGGGACCGACGGCGAGGAAGTGCATCTGGCGCTCGGGTCCGGACCCACTGTCGGCAAAGAAGGTCTGTTGGGTATTCGCAGCAGGGGGAAGCGCAGCACCACTCGCCTGCTGGACGCGGAGTTCCCGAAATTCCGTCAGCTGTTGCCCAGCGAACACACCGCCATCGCGACGATCGCGGTCGCCGAGCTCAGCGAGGCGATCAAACGTGTGGCCCTGGTGGCCGACCGCGGCGCGCAGGTCCGGATGGAGTTCGCCGACGATGTGTTGCGGCTGTCGGCCGGCGCCGACGATGTGGGTCGAGCCGAAGAAGACCTGCCCGTGGAGTTCTCCGGGGACCCGCTGACCATCGCCTTCAATCCGACGTACCTGACGGACGGACTCAGCTCGCTGCATGCGGAGCGGGTGACGTTCGGCTTCACGACTCCGAGCCGACCGGCGGTGCTGCGCCCGGCGGGAGAAGATGATGGGGGCGCCGGTGGCACTGGACCTTTCCCGGCCGCTCAGACCGACTATGTCTACTTGTTGATGCCGGTGCGCCTTCCAGGGTGACCCGATCACACTGATAGGAGAAGGGGCGTTGACATGCAACTAGGGCTCATCGGGCTCGGCAAGATGGGCTTCAACATGCGGAGCCGTCTGCGTGATGGAGGCCACGAGGTCGTCGGATACGACCCGAGGCCCGAGGTCTCCGACGTCGGGTCCCTCGAAGAACTGGCGTCGGCGCTCGAGTCGCCGCGGGTGGTGTGGGTGATGGTGCCTTCGGGCACCGTGACCGAGCAGACGATCTCTTCCCTGGCGGAGGTGCTCAGCGAAGGGGACCTGGTCATCGACGGGGGTAACTCGCGCTACACCGAGGATGCTCCACACGCAAAGATGTTGGGGGAAAAGGGTATCGGATTCATCGATGCCGGCGTTTCGGGCGGTATCTGGGGTTTGACCGAAGGCTACGGTCTGATGGTGGGCGGCGCAGACGCCGATGTGGAGCGCGCGATGCCGATCTTCGACACGTTGCGGCCGCCGGGGCCCGTGGAGGACGGCTTCGTTCACGTCGGCCCGGTCGGCGCGGGACATTTCGCGAAGATGGTGCACAACGGTGTCGAGTACGCGCTGATGACCGCGTACGCCGAGGGCTACGAGATGCTGGCCGCCGAGGATCTGGTGAAGAGCCCCCAGGCTGTTTATCAAGCGTGGTCGAATGGGACGGTGGTGCGTTCATGGCTGCAGCAATTGCTGGCCAGAGCACTCAAAGAAGACCCCGGACTGGCCGAGATCAGCGGATACACCGAGGACTCCGGTGAAGGTCGGTGGACGGTCGAAGAAGCGATCCGCCTGCGGGTTCCCGTGCCTAGTATCGCGGCTGCATTATTCGCGAGATTCCTTTCGCGCCAAGATGATTCACCGACGATGAAGGCAGTGGCGGCGCTTCGAAACCAGTTCGGCGGTCACGCTGTCAAGCGAGTGAGCGAGTCCGGGTGACCGGGGTGTATCCGTGCATGTCCGCCACCTCGCTCTGACCGACTTCCGGTCCTGGGAGCGCGTCGAACTCGACCTCGAGCCGGGCCGCACGGTGTTCGTCGGGCCCAACGGCTTCGGGAAAACGAACCTCATCGAGGCGCTGTGGTATGCCTCGACCCTGGGCTCTCACCGGGTGGCTTCCGACGCACCCCTGATCCGTGCCGGCGCCGAGCGTGCGGTGGTGTCGACGATCGTCGTCAGCGAGGGCCGGGAACTCGCAGTGGATCTCGACATCACGTCGGGGCGGGCGAACAAGGCCCGGTTGAACCGGTCTCCGGTGAGGTCGGCCCGCGAAATCCTCGGTGTGCTGCGCGCTGTGCTGTTCGCTCCTGAGGATCTGTCGCTGGTCCGCGGTGATCCGAGTGAGCGCCGGCGGTATCTCGACGAGCTGGCGACCACCCGACGGCCCAGGATCGCCGGGGTGCGGGCCGATTACGACAAGGTGCTCCGGCAACGGACCGCCCTGCTGAAAACCGCGGCCGGTGCCCGGTTCCGCGGCGACCGCAGCGCGCTGGAGACCCTCGATGTCTGGGACGGGCATCTGGCCGCCCACGGGGCCCAATTGATTGCTGCGCGTGTGGAACTGGCGACGGAATTGGCTCCCGAGGTGGAGAAGGCCTACCAGCTGTTGGCGCCGACGTCGCGTCCGGCCACGATCCGCTACCGCAGCGGTGTGGACGTGGTGGAAAGCGAGGCGGCGGCAGGCAACGCCGACGCCGAGGTCTTCGAGGCGGCGTTGTTGGACGCGCTGAGCCGCCGAAGGGCAGCCGAACTGGAGCGCGGGGTGTGCCTGGTCGGTCCACACCGTGACGATCTGGAGCTGCGGTTGGGCGAACAGGTCGCCAAAGGCTTTGCCAGCCACGGTGAATCGTGGTCGGTGGCGCTGGCGCTTCGGCTGGCGGCCTACGAACTGTTGCGCACCGAGGGCGGGGATCCGGTGCTGCTGCTCGACGACGTGTTCGCCGAACTGGACACTGCCCGTAGGGAAGCGCTGGCGGCGGTGGCGGCCTCGGCAGAGCAGGTGCTGGTGACCGCCGCGGTACACGAGGACATCCCGTCCGACTGGGACGTCCGCCGGGTCGACATCACCATGAACGACGGCGACCACGGGCGCATCTCGGCGGTGAAGTGATGGACGACGAACACCTCGACCAGGACGCCGGCGATGACGGCCCGGTGGGCCCCCCTGCGGATCTGTCGCGAATCAAAGGCATGGACCTGGTGCGGCGCACCCTCGAGGAGGCGCGGGGAGCGGCGCGCGTTCAGGGAAAGAACGTCGGCCGCGGCCGCACCTCCCCCGCTCCGCGCCGGGTGGCCGGCAACAGCAGGCGCCGCTGGTCGGGCCCGGCACCGGACGGCCGTGATCCGCAACTGCTCGGCGCCGCCACCAGCGATCTGGCTCGCAGCCGCGGCTGGTCCGGCCGGGTCGCCGAGGGTTCGGTGTTCGGCCGGTGGCGTTCGGTGGTCGGCGAGCAGATCGCCGCGCACGCGACGCCGACGTCGTTGAACGACGGGGTGCTCACGGTGTCCGCCGAATCGACGGCCTGGGCGACGCAGCTGCGGATGGTGCAGGCCCAGCTGCTGGCCAAGATCGCCGCGGCCGTCGGGGACGGCGTGGTCACGTCGCTCAAGATCGTCGGACCGGTGGGGCCGTCATGGCGCAAAGGCCCCTACCGGGTGCCGGGCCGGGGTCCCCGCGACACCTACGGGTGAGCCGATCCTTACCACTGGCTGAGAGCGCCGACAAGGATTCATCCACAACTCTCAGGCGTCGGCACGTGTCGAGATTCGAGAAATTCCGTAGACGGCGCAATTAGGTGTGCAGAAACGCCGCCTCAGAGTCAGTGGTGACGGTGCCTGACGGTAGACTCGTCGAGAGATCCGCGAGGGGCCGTCGCCCCCCGCATGCGAACCCCAAGGAGACGCGTTCAACGTGGCTGCCCAGAAGAAGAGTGCTTCAAATGAGTATGGCGCCGCCGCCATCACGATTCTGGAGGGCTTGGAGGCCGTCCGGAAACGTCCGGGCATGTACATCGGCTCTACCGGTGAGCGTGGCCTGCACCATCTCGTCTGGGAGGTCGTCGACAACGCGATCGACGAGGCGATGGCCGGCTACGCCAGCAGGGTCGACGTCAGGATTCTCGGGGACGGCAGCGTCCAGGTCACCGATGACGGCCGCGGTATCCCGGTGGAGATGCACGCCAGTGGCGCACCCACCGTCGATGTCGTCATGACCCAGCTGCACGCGGGAGGCAAGTTCGGCGGTGAGAACAGCGGCTACAACGTCAGTGGCGGTCTGCACGGCGTCGGCGTCTCGGTGGTCAACGCGCTGTCCACCCGACTGGAGGCCACGATCCTGCGCGACGGGTACGAGTGGTTCCAGTACTACGACCGCTCGGTGCCCGGAACCCTCAAGCAGGGCGGTCCGTCCAACAAGACCGGAACCACCATCCGGTTCTGGGCAGACCCCGACATCTTCGAGACCACCGAGTACGACTTCGAGACCGTCGCGCGGCGCCTGCAGGAGATGGCGTTCCTCAACAAGGGCCTGACCATCGACCTCACCGATGAGCGCGTCACCGCTGAAGAGGTGGTCGACGACGTGGTGAGCGACACCGCCGAGGCACCGAAGACCGCCGACGAGAAGGCGGCCGAGGCCGCGGGTCCGCACAAGGTCAAGCACCGCACCTTCCACTACCCCGGTGGTCTGGTCGACTACGTCAAGCACATCAACCGCACCAAGACCCCGATCCAGCAGAGCATCATCGACTTCGACGGCAAGGGTCCCGGCCACGAGGTCGAGATCGCGATGCAGTGGAACGCCGGCTACTCGGAATCCGTGCACACCTTTGCCAACACCATCAACACCCACGAAGGCGGCACGCACGAGGAAGGCTTCCGCAGCGCCCTCACCACGGTGGTGAACAAGTACGCCAAGGACAAGAAGCTCCTCAAGGAAAAAGACCCCAACCTCACCGGTGACGACATCCGCGAGGGCCTGGCGGCGGTGATCTCGGTCAAGGTCAGCGACCCGCAGTTCGAAGGTCAGACCAAGACCAAACTGGGCAACACCGAGGTCAAGTCGTTCGTCCAGAAGATCTGCAACGAGCAGCTCTCCCACTGGTTCGAGGCCAACCCCGCCGAAGCCAAGACCGTTGTCAACAAGGCGGTTTCGTCGGCGCAGGCCCGCTTGGCCGCGCGTAAGGCGCGGGAGTTGGTGCGCCGCAAGAGCGCCACCGACATCGGCGGGCTGCCCGGTAAGCTCGCCGACTGCCGCTCCACCGATCCGGTTCTGTCGGAAGTGTATGTGGTGGAGGGTGACTCGGCCGGCGGCTCGGCGAAGAGCGGCCGCGACTCGATGTACCAGGCGATCCTGCCGTTGCGCGGCAAGATCATCAACGTCGAGAAGGCCCGCATCGACCGCGTCCTCAAGAACACCGAAGTCCAGGCGATCATCACCGCGCTGGGCACCGGTATCCACGACGAGTTCGACATCTCGAAGCTCCGCTACCACAAGATCGTGCTGATGGCCGACGCGGACGTCGACGGCCAGCACATCTCGACGCTGTTGCTGACATTGCTGTTCCGGTTCATGAAGCCGCTCATCGAGCACGGGCACGTCTTCCTCGCGCAGCCGCCGCTCTACAAACTCAAGTGGCAGCGCAGCGAGCCCGAGTTCGCGTACTCCGATCGGGAGCGCGACGGTCTGCTCGAAACCGGGCGGGCCGCGGGCAAGAAGATCAACGTCGACGACGGGATCCAGCGCTACAAGGGTCTCGGTGAGATGGACGCCAAGGAACTGTGGGAGACCACAATGGATCCGAGCGCGCGGGTGCTGCGACGAATCACGCTCGACGACGCCGCAGCAGCCGACGAACTGTTCTCCATCCTGATGGGAGAGGACGTCGAAGCCCGGCGCAGCTTCATTACCCGAAACGCCAGAGACGTTCGCTTCCTGGACGTTTGAGTCGACCTACGAGGGAATTGAATGACGGACACAACGCTGCCCCCCGGCGACGAAGCCGGCGACCGCATCGAACCGGTCGACATCCAGCAGGAGATGCAGCGCAGCTACATCGACTACGCGATGAGCGTGATCGTCGGCCGAGCGCTGCCGGAGGTCCGTGACGGCCTCAAGCCGGTACACCGCAGGGTGCTGTACGCGATGTACGACTCCGGCTTCCGGCCCGATCGCGGACACGCGAAATCCGCACGCTCGGTGGCCGAGACGATGGGTAACTATCACCCGCACGGTGATTCGTCGATCTACGACACCCTGGTCCGGATGGCGCAGCCGTGGTCGCTGCGCTACCCGCTCGTCGACGGTCAGGGCAACTTCGGCTCGCCGGGCAACGACCCGCCGGCGGCGATGAGGTATTGCGTCACCGAGGATGCCGTGGTGGGTTTGCCCGACGGCAAGTCCATCCGGATCGGCGACGTGGTCCCCGGAGCGAAGCCCAATTCGGACACTACGATCGAGCTGAAAGTTCTTGACCGCCACGGCGCCCCGGTCGTCGCCGACCGCCTGTTCCATTCCGGCGAGCATCCGACCTACACCGTCCGTACCGACAATGCACACCAGGTAACCGGCACGGCCAATCACCCGCTGCTATGCCTCGTCGACCTCGGCGGGGTGCCCACGCTGCTGTGGAAACTCATCGAGGAGATCCGTCCGGGCGACGTAGTGGCGATGCACGCCGAAAGTACGGTTTGTGATGGAAATCAGTCCAAATCCGTCATAAACCGTGCGCTCGCGCGGTCTTTCGAGTTGCACGGTGATGATCCGGATATCCGGCGGATCGCTACCGAACTGACTGATGGCCGGTTCTACTACGCGCGGGTGGCATCAGTCTCGGACGCCGGAGTGCGACCGGTTTACAGCCTCCGAGTCGATTCCGAAGACCACTCGTTTATCACGAACGGGTTCGTAAGCCACAACACCGAAGCGCGGCTCACTCCCCTGGCGATGGAAATGCTGCGCGAGATCGACGAGGAGACAGTCGATTTCATCCCGAACTACGACGGACGGGTCCAGGAACCCACTGTTCTGCCCAGCCGGTTCCCGAACCTGTTGGCCAATGGTTCCGGCGGCATTGCGGTCGGTATGGCGACCAACATGCCGCCGCACAACCTGCGCGAGCTGGCCGAGGCCGTGTTCTGGTGCCTGGACAACTACGACGCCGACGAAGAGACCACGCTGGCCGCGGTCACCGAAAGGGTCAAAGGACCGGACTTCCCGACCCACGGCCTGATCGTCGGCTCTCAGGGCATCCACGACGCGTACACCACCGGCCGCGGCTCGATCCGGATGCGGGGTGTGGTCGAGGTCGAGGAAGACTCCAGAGGCCGCTCGCTGCTGGTCATCACCGAGCTCCCGTATCAGGTGAACCACGACAACTTCATCACCTCGATCGCCGATCAGGTGCGTGACGGCAAGCTGGCCGGGATCTCCAACATCGAGGATCAGAGCAGCGACCGCGTCGGGTTGCGCATCGTCGTCGAGGTCAAGCGCGACGCGGTGGCGAAGGTGGTGCTGAACAACCTCTACAAGCACACCCAGCTGCAGACCAGCTTCGGCGCCAACATGCTGTCGATCGTGGACGGGGTGCCCCGCACCCTGCGACTCGACCAGCTGATCCGGCTCTACGTCGTCCACCAGTTGGACGTCATCGTCCGCCGGACCACCTACCGGCTGCGCAAGGCCAACGAGCGGGCCCACATCCTGCGCGGACTGGTCAAGGCGCTCGATGCGCTCGACGAGGTCATCGCGTTGATCCGGGCGTCGCAGACCGTCGACATCGCCCGCGCCGGCCTGATCGACCTGCTCGACATCGACGACATCCAGGCGCAGGCCATCCTCGACATGCAGTTGCGGCGCCTGGCCGCTCTCGAGCGGCAGCGGATCGTCGACGACCTGGCCAAGATCGAGGCCGAGATCGCCGACCTCGAGGACATCCTGGCCAAGCCGGAACGGCAGCGCGCGATCGTGCACGACGAGCTGCAGGAGCTTGTTGAAAAGTACGGCGACGACCGGCGCACCCGGATCATCCCGGCAGACGGCGACGTCGCCGACGAGGACCTGATCGCCCGCGAAGAGGTCGTCGTCACGATCACCGAGACCGGATACGCCAAACGGACCAAGTCCGACCTGTACCGCAGCCAGAAGCGCGGCGGCAAGGGCGTGCAGGGCGCGGGGCTCAAGCAGGACGACATCGTCAACCACTTCTTCGTCTGCTCCACCCACGACTGGATCCTGTTCTTCACCACGCAGGGCCGGGTGTACCGCGCGAAGGCCTACGACCTGCCCGAGGCGTCCCGCACGGCACGCGGACAACACGTGGCGAACCTGCTGGCGTTCCAGCCCGAGGAACGCATCGCGCAGGTCATCCAGATCAAGAGCTACGAGGACGCGCCATACCTGGTGCTCGCCACCCGCAACGGCCTGGTGAAGAAGTCGAAGCTGGTCGATTTTGATTCCAACCGCTCCGGCGGCATCGTCGCCATCAACTTGCGTGACGGCGACGAATTGGTGGGTGCTGTGCTGTGCTCGGCCGACGAGGACCTGCTGCTGGTCTCGGCGAAAGGCCAGTCGATCCGGTTCTCGGCGACCGACGAGGCGTTGCGTCCGATGGGCCGGGCGACCTCCGGTGTGCAGGGGATGCGGTTCAACGAAGAGGACCAGCTGCTGTCGCTGAACGTCGTGCGTGACGGGACGTACCTGCTGGTCGCAACGTCGGGCGGCTACGCCAAGCGCACCGCTATCGAGGAGTACTCGTCCCAGGGACGCGGCGGCAAAGGCATCCTCACGATTCAGTACGACCGCAGACGTGGCACTCTGGTCGGAGCGTTGATCGTCGACGACGACACCGAGCTGTACGCCATCACCTCCACCGGAGGTGTCATCCGGACCGCGGCACGTCAGGTGCGCAAGGCCGGACGGCAAACCAAGGGCGTGCGCTTGATGAACCTCGGCGATGGCGACACACTGATTGCCGTTGCGCGCAACGCCGAAGAAGATGCCGGCGATGACGCAGCGGACGAGTCGGAAGACTCATGACGCGACGCCGACTGCGCAGGCAGCAGGCACTGAGCTAAGGAGCCTCAGGTGAGCTCACCTAACGAGCCGGGATACCCGCGTGCGGGTGAGGGGTCCGGCGGGGCCAACGGCTCCGGGACCGGACCCTCGGCACCCGGCCACGAAGGTGGCTCGCTGGGGAACTCGGCGACGCGTAATGCGCCGCCGTCGGGCTCCGGCCCGGCGCGCAGTGCCGACTCCGGTGATGTCCCGCCATGGCAGCGGGGCCCGGCCGCCCGCCGGCAGCATCAACAGCCCGCCGAGGGGCAGCCGTCCGGTGACAGTCCCCGGAGCAACCCGCCGGGTCTGGATGCCCGGCTGAACCGCTTCATCGCGGGTTCGCCGGGCGGAGGCGCTTCGGAAGCCGACGCCGGTACGCGCAATGAGCGCACAGACGTGGTGCGCGCCGAGCCGGGTCGCCCCGAGCACGGCGGCCGTGGCGAGGGTGCGCCGGCGGCCTACGCCAGCGAGATCCCGGATCTGTCGGGTCCAGCCCCCCGGCCGCAGCAGCAGCGCAGGCCGGCCGAGCGGCCGTCGTCCGAGCAGCCGAAGGGGCCGGACAAAGCGCAGGCACCTGGAAGGGTGCAGGTCGCCGCGCGGACGCACAAGGGGCCGGTCCGGGCGAGCATGCAGATCCGGCGAATCGACCCGTGGAGCGCGCTGAAGGTGTCGTCGGTGCTCTCGGTCGCGATGTTCTTCGTCTGGATGATCGCGGTGGCGTTCCTGTACCTGGTACTCGGCGGCATGGGTGTGTGGAGCAAGCTCAACAGCAACGTCGGCGACCTGCTGACCAGCGCGAGCGGCAGCGCCGGCGGTGAGCTGGTGTCCAGTGGCACCGTCTTCGGTGGGGCCGCGCTGATCGGGCTGGTCAACATCGTGCTGATGACCGCCGCGGCCACAATCGGGGTGTTCATCTACAACCTCACCACCGACCTGGTGGGCGGCGTCGAGGTCACTCTCGCCGACCGCGACTGAGGTGCCGCGCTTTCGGGTTTGGGTCACAGCTCACCGGTGCGGTAATCTCGTCGCTCGGCGCCCGCTCGCGGGTGTCCCCCGCTGGTGGTTCACGGGGCTATAGCTCAGGCGGTTAGAGCGCTTCGCTGATAACGAAGAGGTCGGAGGTTCGAGTCCTCCTAGCCCCACGGAAAGGTGTGCGTCGATGAAGATGGTGCTCCTGTTCGCCGCCGCAGCCGCAGCGGCCGCCGCACTGGTGGTGTGGCGGACCCAGCACGGCGACGAGGTGTGGCACACCATCACCGACATGCCTTCCCGATAGGTACCCGGGGGCCTTAGCTCAGTTGGTAGAGCGCTGCCTTTGCAAGGCAGATGTCAGGAGTTCGAATCTCCTAGGCTCCACAATCAAACAAGCGGGTCAGCCGCCGGTTTCGTCGATGAACGTGGTGATCTGCTCGATACCTGGGCCGGGCCCGTTCGGGTCGGTCCAGGACTGCAGGGTCACCGTTCCCGCGCCGCGCAGCACGCGCAGATACTCCGTCACCTCGTCGGCCGACAATGTGTCCAGTCTCGCAGCCACCTCGGGCAGCACCGGTTTGAGCGCCGTGGCGATGCTCTTACCGCTGTCGGTGGCGGGGGCTCGGTTGAGCAGACTCACGACATGCTCGAGGTCGGGCTGCGTCAGCCGGGGATAGACCGTGGCCAGATCCTCTTTCACGTCGTCCCTGGTGCTCATGTGCGCCTCTCGATTGTCGGACCCTTCAGCCAGGCAGACATACCCCCTGTGGCCGGTCGGCTACACCTGGAAGCGATTCAGCACTCGACGACGTTGAGCGCCAACCCGCCCAGCGACGTCTCCTTGTACTTGTCGGCCATGTCCGCACCGGTCTCGCGCATCGTCTTGATCGCGGTGTCCAAGCTGACGTGGTGGGTGCCGTCGCCGGCAAGGGCCATTCGCGCGGCGACGATCGCCTTCACCGACGCGACGGCGTTGCGCTCGATGCACGGGATCTGGACCAGCCCGCCCACCGGGTCACACGTCAGACCGAGGTTGTGTTCGATGCCGATCTCGGCGGCGTTCTCCACCTGGGCGGGGGTACCGCCCAGCACCGCGGCCAGGCCGGCCGCGGCCATCGAGCACGCCGAGCCCACCTCCCCCTGACAACCGACCTCCGCCCCGGAGATCGAGGCGTTGGCCTTGAACAGCTGCCCGATCGCGGCGGCGGTCAGCAGGAACTCGACCACGCGGTCCTCCGTCGCGCCCGGCACGAACCGCCAGTAGTAGTGCAGGACCGCGGGAATGATCCCAGCGGCGCCGTTGGTGGGTGCGGTCACCACCCGGCCACCGGCGGCGTTCTCCTCGTTGACGGCGAGGGCGTACACCGTCACCCAGTCCATCGCGTAGAGCGGATCGGACGGGTCGGACTCGAGCGCGTCGGCCAGTGCGTGGGCACGGCGGCGCACCCGCAGGCCGCCGGGCAGCGTCCCGCCGGTCTGCAGCCCGCGGTCCACGCACTCGCGCATCGCCGCCCAGATCCGCAGGAGTCCGTCGCGCAGCACTGCGCCGTTTCCGAGCGCTTCTTCGTTGCGGGAGACGAGATCGGCGATACTGCAACTGTTTTCGTCAGCCAATGCGACGAGTCCGGTGCCCGTGCGGAACGGGAAGGGCAGTTCCGTGTCGTCGCGGGTGCCCGCCGCCGCCTCGTCCTCGTCGACCACAAAGCCGCCGCCCACCGAGTAGTACACCCGCCGCGCCAGCATGGACCCATCACCGTGCAGGGCGGTGAACACCATGCCGTTGCTGTGAAAGTCCATGGCCTGCAACGACAGAACGATGTCGTCCGCGGTGTCGAACTCGATGGCGTGCCCGTCGGGCAAAAGCAACCGACGTTCGGATCCGACCGCCTCGACTCGGGCGCGAGCGGAGGTGGGATCGACGGTTTCGGGGTCGAACCCCTCCAGCCCGAGGACGACAGCACCGGGCGTGCCGTGCCCGGCGCCCGTCGCGCCCAGTGAGCCGAAAAGCTCGACCCGCAACCGGGACACGTCGCCGAGCATGCCGTCGGACGCCAGTGTGGCGACAAAGCGACCCGCGGCCCGCATCGGGCCGACGGTGTGCGAGCTCGACGGACCGATGCCGATCGAGAACAGATCGAATACCGAGACCGCCATGATCAGAAGGTGTGCGCTACGGGCGGGGGGCGACTTCGACGCTCGGCGGCAGCGGCGACGGCTCCGGCTGCGTCGAGCGGCGGATGATCGTGAACGCGGCCGCTCCCCCGGCCAGCACCGCGAGGCCGATGCCCGCCAGCAGCACTGGGCGGCGCCGGCCGCGGGAACGTCGTGCTTTGTCCAGTGCGTCTGGAAGGCCGGCGACGACTTCCTGGGCGGCGGAGATCTCCGCGGAGATGGCGTCCTGCGCCGTGGCCAGATCGGCCTTCAACTGGCGGGCGACCCGGCCGCGTTGATAGCGGTTGCCCACCCATGCGGCCGAGGATCGCACCGAGTCCAGCCCGACGCCCACTGCTCCCCTGGTGACGTCCACCGGGCCGGCCACCGAATTCTTCAGGCCCCGGCCGAGCCGCTGGCTCGGGGTCAATCGGACCACGGTCTTGGAGCTCATAACCCACCTCTTCCGGACGGACGGACGTCGCTTCTCCAGCCTGCCACCTCCGCGAGCGCAAGGTGCCCGGATGGTCGGCAGACGGGGCGTGGCACACTGGCTTCCCGTGACGAGCTCCATTCAGACAGCGACCGCGACCCTGCACACCAATCGCGGCGACATCAAGGTTGCCCTCTTCGGAAACCACGCCCCCAAGACGGTGGCGAACTTCGTCGGTTTGGCGCAGGGCACCAAGGACTACAGCACCGAGAACGCCTCAGGCGGATCCTCGGGCCCGTTCTACGACGGCACGGTGTTCCACCGGGTCATCGACGGATTCATGATCCAGGGCGGGGACCCGACGGGCACCGGACGCGGTGGACCCGGCTACCAGTTCGCCGACGAGTTCCACCCGGAGCTGCAGTTCGACAAGCCGTACCTGCTGGCGATGGCCAACGCCGGCCCCGGCACCAACGGTTCGCAGTTCTTCATCACGGTGGGCAAGACGCCGCACCTCAACCGCCGGCACACCATCTTCGGCGAGGTCGTCGACCCTGAGTCGCAGAAGGTCGTCGACGCCATCGCCACCACCGCGACCGACCGCAGCGACCGGCCGACGGAGGCCGTCGTGATCGAGTCGATCACCATCTCCTGACCCCCGCCGGAACGGTATTCCAGCTGCAGAAGTTCGAAAAAAGCGCTGCTGGAATACAGTTCCGCGGCTAAGTGCCGGGGGCGAAACCTGCCTCGGTGAGCACGTCGAGCACCTGGAGCGGGTCGGTGCCGAGGTCCCAGCGGCTCAGCACCAGAAGTCGGTCGTCGGTGGTGTCGATCTCCAACAGGCGCACCTTGCGACCGATCCGCCGGAACTCCGTGATGCGGATCAGCCGGATGTCGTCGTGCCCGAGTTGACGGGTCCGCCACCACCCCCGGTAGATCAGAGAACCGTCGGCGATTGCCAGTTTTGGACGCGCGCGCCACGACATGACTGCAAACACCAGCAATCCGACTGCGGCAAGGCCCACGAGAAGCCGTCCCGGAGGGTCTGTGACCAGCGTCACAGCGCCTACGCCCAGGATCAGGCCGCCGACAGCCGCCCCGATGACCCCCGCCGTCGGCGGACCCCACTGTGTTTGCTGTGTGGACAATTCACACCCCTCTACCGCGCCGAACGCAGTTATCCACAAGTGCTATCCCCAATGGGGATGAATCACATCCATGTGATCCGGTGACCGCCCGGTTGCGCGTAGGAGAACGCCACATGGACAAAATGAATTCATCCCGCGGCGGGCCGGGGGTCACCGCCAGCGCATCGTGAGCAAAAGCCCGGTGATCATGAAGGCAAAGGCGATCGCGTAGTTCCACACGTTGAGGTCGGCCATCCACTGCAGGATGCTCGGCACCTCGGGACCGCTGCCGGCGAGCTGGAACACGATCAACCACACCAGCCCGATCAACATCAGGCTGATGAAGAACACCACGAACCAGATGCTCGACGGGCCCGCCTTCACCTTGACCGGAGTCCGGCTCACCGGGTTGATGGTGAAGTCGTTCTTCTTGCGGACTTTGGACTTGGGCATGCGTACCTTCGGACGATCGGCGTCGGCAGTGCGACGATGTGTATGGCAAAGCCTAACGCAGCCCGCTCCGTCATCTGATGAGGAGACGAAACGATGGACAACCGCAGCCGTTCCCCGAGGGGGCGGTCGGCCTGGCGCTTCGGTGTCCCCGTCGTCTGTGTGGCGGCCGGGCTGCTGCTCGGTACCACCCACAGCGTCTCCGGCGGCGACGAGATCCGGCGCAGTGAAGCGCCACGCCTGGTCGATCTGGTCCGCGGGACCCAGCAGTCCGTCGACCGGTTGGCCGCGCAGCGCGACGCGATGGCCGCCGATGTCGACAACCACCACGGTGGCTCCCCCGGCAGCGACGCGGCGCTGGAGGCGATCACCCGACGCGCCGATGCGCTCGCCGCTCAGGCAGGTCTGACCCCGCTGCGTGGACCCGGCCTGGTGGTCACGCTCAACGACGCTCAGCGCGATGCCCAGGGCCGGTTTCCCCGAGATGCCTCCCCCGACGACCTGATCGTGCACCAACAGGACATCGAAGCGGTCCTCAACGCGCTGTGGAGCGCGGGCGCCGAGGGCATCCAGATGCAGGATCAGCGGATCATCGCGACGTCGGCGCCGCTGTGCGTGGGCAACACGCTGCTTCTGAACGGCCGCACCTACAGCCCGCCCTACGTGATCACCGCCATCGGCGATGCCGGTGCGATGCAACAGGCGCTGTCGGAGGCGCCCATGGTTACGCTCTACAAGCGATACGCGGCGAGGTTCGGCCTCAGCTACACCGAGGAGGCCCGTGACGTGGAACTCGCCGGGTACCAGCCGCCGGTCCGGATGGAGTACGCAAAACCCGTGGGTCCGCTCGGCTACTGAATTGACGCTGTAGCAAAAGTAATCGAGTGCTGCTGGAAGCCCCGTGAGCTGCTATACAAGATCGCGTCGGTCCGCACATGGCAAACCTTCGGGGGAAATGAATGAACGGCACTGCCCGACGTGCGTTGGCAACAGTGGTCGCGATGCCCGCCGCCATGGTGATGTCGTATGCGCCATCGGCTTCAGCGGCGACGGTCTTGGCCGTCGAAGGAACCCTTCAACCCTCCCGCACCACCCAGAAAGCATTCAGCGGCGCATTCTGCGCACAGAACACCTGCCGGTCGATCAACAACGCACGCACGCCGTTCGATGTGCGACCGGGATCGCGGCAACTCCAGGCAGCGATCGACTCCACTCCGGGCGACGTCATCCTGATGGGCTTCTCGCTCGGTGCCGCGTCCATCTACGACCGGATGCGGGAGTGGGAGGAGAGCCCCGAGCTGGCGCCGGATCCGCAACGTGTCCGGCTGATCGTCACGTTCGGCAATCCGGAGAACAAGTACGGCGGTGAGGACCGGAACAACTCGTACGCCGGTCTCCCCCAGTTCCAGCCCTACCAGCATCTGGATGTGACGATGCAGTACGACAGCGTCGCCGACAGAGCCACCCGATGGGGCTGGTACTCCGCGATCAACACCGCGTTCTCCCGGCACTTCGACTACTTCACGCCCACGGACATCAACGATCCGGACAACCTGATCCACCGCGACGCCGACGGCACCACGTACATGCTGATCAAAGCCGACGTGCTGCCGATGTTGAAGTGGATGGACTGGTTCACCCCGGACGAGCGGATGGCCGAGCTCGACGCCAAGTACCGGCCACTGGTGGAGCAGGATTACGACCGACCCGAGTACGTCGAGCAGGGCGCGGGTGCGGACTGGGGAAACGGCAACCCGCCCCCGGCGATCGCCGCCGATGACCTTCAAAAGGTGCCAGACGAAATCCCGAGCGAAGAGCCGGCTCTCGCCGCAGAATCGTCGCCGCTGGAGCGCTCAGCCCCGACGCGACGGCTGGCCGCCGAGGAGCAACAGGAAGACGACGACGACCCCGAGGCGGACCTCCCGGTGCCTGCGGACACGTTGGGTGATCGCGACGACCCCGAGCGGCCCGATCGCGCGAAAAGCGCCGTGGACTCGGACGACGACGAGTCCGACGACGCAGGCAAGGCTGCCGACGACGAGTCGGGCGATGACGGTGCCGCGTCCGATGCGGCTTGAGTCGCGCAAACACCGAGGCAACGCTCCAACGGGCGTCACAAACTCTTAATGGACATCACCCTGGTGGTTGCTGCAGCACCTGAATAGGCTGACACCAGCGGGTCCGCCGGTTGATCGGGCGCCGTCCAAAACGCAGGCGGTTACTGCGACTTGCCCGGGTGTCCACTGAGTCGTCGAAATAGGACCGGCAACACAGCGGTCATCAACCACATTCGCTCGGATCGATCCAAGCAAAGTTCAGCGGTTCGATCCGCCCACGGTCTGGGTACTCCGCAGCAATGAGGCTGCGCGTCCCCGAGCCCGCTGGGAAGTGCACACGACCACACCGCGTGCATTCCCGATGAGTTCCGGAGGATCCAAATGAATCGTCACCGCTACCGCACCCTTGCAGCGACCCTCGCAGCCCTGTCCATGCCGGCAGTCGTCGCACTGTCAGCCGCGCCTCCCGCGCTCGCGGCGACCGTGCTGGCTGCCGAAGGTACAACGCGCGCCAGCGGCGAAGCCCAGACCGCGTTCAACGGCGCATTCTGCGAACAGAACACCTGCCGCTCGCTCGGCCCCGGGCCGGTGGCTGCGAGCACCAGTGCCAGTCAGATCCAGACAGGCGTCGACACCACTCCGGGCGACATCATCATCATCGGCTATTCCTTGGGCGCCAGCGGCGTCTACAACCGCCTGCGGGAATGGGAGCGCAACCCCGAACTCGCCCCCGATCCTGAGCGAGTGGTCCTGATCGTCACGTACGGCAACCCGGAGAACAAGTTCGGTGGAAACCAGCGCAACAGAAGCGGCACGGGGCTGCCCGACGAGCAGCCGTACGACCACTTGGACGTGGTCGTGCAATATGACGGCGTGGCGGATCGCCCCACCCGCTTCGGCTTCTATTCGTGGATCAACGGCGCTTCGTCACGACATTTCACGTACTTCGAGGACGATATCGACATCAACGATCCGGGCAACCTCGTCTACCGCGAGGGCAACACCACCTACATGCTGATCGAGGCGGAGACGCTGCCGATGTTGAGGTGGGTGGAGCCGTTCGTCTCGGACGAGCAGCTGGCTGAACTCGATGCCCGGTACCGGCCGCTCGTCGAACGTGATTACGACCGCCCGGATTTCATCGAACAGGGCGAGGGCGCGGATTGGGGCAACGGGACCCCGCCGCCGAGTGTGTCCGGCAGCACCGAGGAGGCGGCCCGGCTGACTGAAGAGTCCCAGACCCCTGCGATCGAGGAGCCGACGGCAACGGCCTCCACCGCGAATTCGGTGCGCTCCGAGGAGGATTCCAGCGACAGTGCCGCAGAAGGTGACGAGGAGCTGCCGGACGCGCCGGCCAGAGACGATGCCGACGACGACGCAGCCGACTCGCTGGACGCTGAGGAAACCGAGGACTCCGAGGACGCTGCCGAGACCGCTGACGCGGATACGGCTGACACCGAGACGAAGCGCGACACCGAGACGAAGCGCGACACCGAGACGGCCGCGACTTCTGACGACAACGACAACGACAGTGACAGTGACAACGATAACGACAGTGACAGTGACAACAGCAATGACAGCGACGGCGGAGCATCGTCGGACGCCGCCTGAGATCCGTGAGCACAAACCCCTGGCGGTAGCCTGTTGCCATGCAGGTCTTGGTCGTCGACAACTACGACAGCTTCGTGTTCAACCTGGTCCAGTACCTGGGCCAGCTCGGCGTGGACGCAAAGGTGTGGCGTAACGACGACGAGCGACTGGCCACCGACGCCGACATCGTCCGCGCGGCCGAGGAGTTCGACGGTGTGCTGCTCAGCCCCGGGCCGGGCACTCCCGAGCGCGCCGGAGCGTCCATCCCCCTGGTCGAGGCCTGCGCCGCTGCCCGCACTCCCCTACTGGGGGTGTGCCTTGGGCATCAGGCCATCGGTGTGGCGTTCGGCGGCACCGTCGACCGGGCGCCGGAACTGCTTCACGGCAAGACCAGCACCGTGTATCACACGAACACCGGTGTGCTGAAAGGTCTTCCGGATCCGTTCATCGCGACGCGGTATCACTCGCTGACGATCCTGCCCGAGACGATTCCCGATGAACTCGAGGTGATCGCCCGGACCGAGGGCGAGCGACGCGACGGGGGAGATCCCGGGGGCGTCATCATGGGTGTGCGCCATGTCGACCTGCCGATCCACGGCGTGCAGTTCCATCCGGAATCAATCCTGACCCAGGGCGGGCACCGGATGCTGGCCAACTGGCTGGCCTACTGCGGTGCGGCTCCCGCCGAGGAACTGGTCCGCCGCCTCGAAGACGAAGTCGCCGGTGCCGTGCAGGCAGCTACGACGCGAAGTTCAGCGTGATCCTGGCGCCGTAGCTCACGTCCGAACCTGCCGCCGGACTCTGGGTCACCACCGCGTTCGTGCGCTGGCCGCTGTTCTGCACGTCGCCGCCCTTGTCCAGCACGCCGGTCCAGCCGAGCGCACGTAGCCTCGGCTCGGCGTCGGTCCAGAACATCCCGGTCAGGTCGGGCATCACGAACTGGTTGCCGCGGGACACCTGGATCTGGATCACCGTGTCCTCGGGAACGGTCTGGGCGGCGGCGGGGTCGGTGCCCAACACTCGTCCCGCCGGGCTGGTGCTGTCGACCTCCACAGCCACAGTGTTGGAGAAGCCGGACGCCGACAGGACCTCCTGG
Organism: Mycolicibacterium hippocampi; assembly: GCF_010723735.1. Taxonomy (GTDB): domain Bacteria; phylum Actinomycetota; class Actinomycetes; order Mycobacteriales; family Mycobacteriaceae; genus Mycobacterium; species Mycobacterium hippocampi. Next base: position 791,469 of record NZ_BLLB01000002.1, read on the forward strand.
CAGACCGCGGCGGTCTGCCCGACGCAATCGGGCACTTCGGCCGTCGCCGGACCCGAGCCCACCACGATGGTGATCTCATTGGTGATCGCCGAGGTCTGGTTGGCGGGCGGCACGGTGGACAGCACCCGGTCCCGCTGCTCAGGTGTCGACGCCGACGCGGTGCGCCGGAAACGTTCGAAGCCCGCGTCGGTGAGCTCGCTGACCGCGTCGCCGTAGCTCAGTCCGGACACGTCGGGCACTTCGCGCTGCTCGGGGCCGGTAGAGACGTTGAGGGTGATCTCCTCGCCCGCTTCGACCGACGAGTTCGCGCCCGGGTCGGTGCTGATCACGTGGTCCGGTGGCACCTCGGAATCCGGGTTGCGCTGCAGGGTGGTCCTGAACCCGAGGTTCTGCAACGCGGCGATCGCATCGTCGGAGACCTGCCCGCTGACGTCAGGGACCTGGATGGAGCGGGTCTCGCCGCCGAACGAGTTGATGGCGATCGTGACGACCACGGTGAGCACCGCCAGGATCGCCACGGCCGCCAACCAGCGTCCGACCGAGCCGCGGCGCGCCCGTTCCTCGTAGCGCGGCTGGTGGCGACCCACCGAGTCGAGCTGCTCGGTGCGGTCGTGAGACGAACCCGCGGACAGCAGCGACGTCCGTTCGGCGTCGGTGTAGATCTTGGGCGCGTCGGGCGTCTCACCGCTGTGCACCTTGACGAGGTCGGTGCGCATCTCGGCGGCGGTCTGGTACCGGTTGTCGGGGTTCTTGGCCAGCGCCTTGAGCACCACCGCGTCCAGTTCGGGGGAGATGCCGCTGTGTCGCTCCGACGGCGGGACGGGGTCCTCCCGGACGTGCTGGTAGGCCACGGCGACGGGGGAGTCGCCGACGAAGGGTGGCTCGCCGGTGAGCATCTCGTAGAGCACACAACCCAGCGAGTACACATCGGAGCGGGCGTCGACCTTCACGCCGCGGGCCTGCTCGGGGGACAGGTACTGGGCGGTGCCGATGACCGCCGCGGTCTGGGTGACGGGGTTGCCGGCATCGGCGAGCGCGCGGGCGATACCGAAGTCCATGACCTTCACCGCGCCGGACTTGCTGATCATGATGTTGGCCGGTTTGACGTCGCGGTGGATGATCCCGTGCTGATGGCTGAAGTTCAGCGCCTGGCAGGCGTCGGCGATCACCTCGATGGCGCGCTGCGGCGGCATCGGTCCCTCGCTGTGCACGATGTCGCGCAGCGTCACACCGTCGACGTACTCCATGACGATGTAGGGCAGCGGCCCGCTCGGCGTCTCGGCCTCGCCGGTGTCGTAGACCGCGACGATCGCGGGGTGATTGAGCGCGGCCGCGTTCTGCGCTTCTCGGCGGAACCGCAGATAGAAGCTCGGGTCCCGGGCCAGGTCGGCGCGCAGCACCTTGATCGCGACGTCACGGTGCAGCCGTAGGTCGCGGGCCATGTGGACTTCGGACATGCCGCCGAAACCCAGGATCTCGCCGACTTCGTAACGGTCGGAAAGGTGCTGTGGGGTTGTCATCGCAGTATCTGTTCTGAGGCTGGTCGGTGCGGCGGCGCCGTGGAAGGTGCCGCGCTGTCGAGGTGACGTGATACCCAATATCCGTCGAGTCCATGACCGGTGAGCCCGGATGCGGCGGCGCCCGGGGTTTCGGGCGCCGGGGGCGGCAACGTCTCGGACGCGGGCGTCTCGGTGATCGTCGACGGCTGCGGCGCCTGGTCCCTGCGGTCCTGGGCGTTGAGAACAATCAGGATCGCGATGACGATGGCGAGTGCGCCGAGCACCCCGGCGGCCCACAACAGCGCCCGCTGACCTGACGAGAACGTGCGCCGCGCCGGCGGGGCGGAGCGATGGTGGTTTCCGGTGGTGCGAGGCCGCGCTGCGGTGGCGGCGGCGCGGCCGGTGGCCTCTGCGGGGGGCCGGGCCGCAATGGCCGGAGGCACCGCGGCCGGGGCGGCACGCCCGAGGGACGGGGCCGCGTTGGGGCGCGGCGGCCGCCGTCCGGCGCGGACCGCCGCGACGGCGTCGGCGAACGTTCCGCCGGACTTGTAGCGCATGCCGGGGTTCTTGACGAGCGTGATCTCGATCAGTTCGCGCACATTGGGCGGCAGGTCGGCGGGCAGCGGAGGGGGATTCTCCTTGATGTGCTTCATCGCCACGGTCAGCGCACCGTCGCCGGTGAACGGCCGTTTCCCCGACACCGATTCGTAGCCCACCACGCCCAGTGAGTACACGTCGCTGGCGGCGGTCGCGTCATGGCCCAGGGCCTGCTCGGGTGCGATGTACTGCGCGGTGCCCATCACCATGCCGGTCTGTGTGACCGGCGCGGCGTCGACGGCCTTGGCGATGCCGAAGTCGGTCAGCTTCACCTGGCCGGTGGGGGTGATCAGGATGTTGCCCGGCTTGACGTCGCGGTGCACCAGGCCCGCGGTGTGGGCGACCTGAAGCGCGCGGCCGGTCTGCTCGAGCATGTCCAGCGCATGCCGCAGCGACAGCCTGCCGGTGCGCTTGATCACCGAGTTCAGCGGTTCGCCGTTGACCAGCTCCATCACCAGGTAAGCAGTGCGGCCTTCGCCGTCCATGTCGGTCTCGCCGTAGTCGTACACGCCGGCGATGCCGGGGTGGTTGAGCATCGCGACGGTGCGTGCCTCGGCGCGGAACCGCTCGACGAACTCCGCGTCCGTCGAGTACTCGGCCTTGAGCACCTTGATCGCGACGCGGCGCCCCAACCGGGAGTCCACGCCCTCCCAGACCTGGCCCATTCCGCCGGTGGCGATCAGCCGTTGCAGCCGGTAGCGACCCGACAGGGTCACCCCGACTCTCGGGCTCATTTCTCGCCTCCGGCTAGGGGACTCATGAGGCCCCCCGCAGCGCCGCGGCGATGGTGGCGCGTCCGATGGGCGCCGCGACCGCACCGCCGGTCGCCGAGAGTCGATCGCCGCCGTTCTCGACGACAACCGCGACTGCGACCTTGGGTGCCTGAGCGGGCGCAAAGGCGATGTACCAGGCATGCGGCGGCGTGTTGCGAGGGTCCGTACCGTGCTCCGCAGTGCCGGTCTTGGATGCGATCTGCACGCCGGCGATGGCTCCCTTCTGCTGAGTCACCTGCTCGGCGGCGACCATCAAGTCCGTCAGTGTATCCGCGACCTGCTCCGTGACTGCTCGCCGCTCTTCGGTGGGAACCGTGGTGGCGATGTTGGACAGGTCGGGTCCGCGCAGGCTGTCGACCAGATACGGCTGCATCGTGACCCCCTTGTTCGCGACGGTCGCCGCGATCATCGCGTTCTGCAACGGCGTCAGCGCGACGTCCTTCTGCCCGATGCTCGACATCCCCAGCGCTGCGGCGTCGGTGATCGGCCCGAGCGTCGATTCGGCGACCTGAAGGGGGATGGGGGCCGGATCCACGTCGACGCCGAACGCGCGCGCCGTGGAGCGCAGGGCCTCGGCCCCGGTGTCCATGCCGAGTTCGACGAAGGCGGTGTTGCAGGAGTTCGCGAACGCGTTGCGCAGGGTGGTGGTCGGACCACCGCCGCAGGAGGTTCCGCCGAAATTCTGCAGCGTCGCGGTGCTGTTGGGCAGCGGGATCTCCGACTGTGCGGTCAGCTGGGTGTCCGGCGTGGCCCCAGCCTGCAGCGCTGCCGCGGTGGTGAGCACCTTGAAGGTCGACCCAGGCGGGTAGGTCTCGGCGATCGCCCTGTTCAACAGCGGCGAAGCCGGGTCGTCGCGCAACTGCTGCCAGGCGGTCGTCTGCTCCTCGATGTCGTGGGTGGCCAACAGGTTCGGATCGTAGGACGGCGACGAGACCATCGCCAGGATCCTGCCGGTGGACGGCTCGAGGGCGACGACCGCGCCTCGGCACGGTCCGTCGCAACCGTCCTGCATCGCCTCCCAGGCGGCTTGCTGGACCTCGGGGTTGATCGTGGTGGCCACACTGCCGCCCCTGGGGTCGCGGCCGGTGAAGAAGTCGGCCAGGCGGCGTCCGAACAGTCGCTGGTCTGACCCGTTGAGGATGGTGTCCTCGGCGCGCTCCAGGCCGGAGCTGGAGTAGCTCAGCGAGTAGAAACCGGTGACCGGCGCGTAGGTCATCGGGTCGGGATAGACCCGCAGGAACCGGAACCGACCCTCGGTCGACACCGAATAGGCCAGCAGTTGCCCGCCCGCCGAGATCTGGCCCCGCTGGCGCGAGTACTCGTCGAGCAACACCCGTTGGTTGCGCGGATCCGACCGCAATCCGTCGGCGGTGAACACCTGGGTCAGCGTGGCGTTGGCGAGCAGCAGCACGATCAGGGCCATGATCATCACCGAGATGCGGCGTAGTGAGGTGTTCATACCTTCTCGATCACCTCGGTGCTCGCGGCCGCGATGGGCCCGCCCGGCAGCGGCCCGGTGCCGATCGGCCGGCGGGCGGCGTGCGAGATGCGGACCAGGATCGCCAGCAGCAGGTAGTTGGCGACCAGCGACGAGCCGCCGTAGGACATCCACGGCGTGGTCAGCCCGGTGAGCGGGATCAACTTGGTGACCCCGCCGACGACGATGAACAACTGGATCGCCAGCGTGGTGGCCAGCCCGGCGGCCAGCAGCTTGCCGAAACTGTCGCGGACGGCGATCGCGGTCCGCAGCCCGCGGATGATCACGATGGTGTAGAGCATCAGCACGGCGGCCAACCCCACCAGGCCGAGCTCTTCACCGATCGCGGCGATGATGAAGTCGGTGGACGCGGCGGGCACGGTGCCCGGCTGGCCGTTGCCCAGCCCGGTCCCGAAGATGCCGCCGGTGGCGAAACTGAACAGCGACTGCACCATCTGGTAGCCGGCGCCCTCGGGGTCGGCGAACGGGTCCCGCCAGGTCTGCACCCGAACCCGGACGTGGTCGAAGAGGTAGTACGCCGCAACGCTTCCCACGGCGAACAACGCCAGCCCGAGCACCACCCAGCTGAACCGTTCGGTGGCGATGTACACCATCACCAGGAAGGAGGCGTACAGCAGCAGCGAGGTGCCGAGATCCTTCTCGAAGATCATCACGCTGATCGAGGCGATCCAGGCCGCCAACAGCGGAGCCAGGTCGCGCGGGCGGGGCAGATCCATGCCGAGGACGTGCTTGCCGGCGCTGGTGAACAGGTTGCGCTTGGACACCAGTACGGCGGCGAAGAAGATCAGCAGCAGGATCTTCGAGAACTCTGCCGGCTGAATCGAGAAGCCGGGCAACAAGATCCAGATCTTGGCGCCGTTCTGCTCGGACATCGAGCTGGGCAGCAGCGCCGGGATGGCCAGCAGGATCAGGCCGGCGAACCCGCACACGTAGCCGTACCGCGACAGCAGCCGGTGATCGCGCAGAAAGACCACGATGGCGGAGAAGCCGACGACTCCGACCAATGTCCACAACATCTGCTGGTTCGCCGTCCCGCCCAACCCCTGCGAGGTGTTCTCCCCCTCGGCGAGGTCGAGCCGGTGAATCATCACCAGCCCCAAGCCATTCAGCAGCGCCACCACGGGCAGCAGCAGCGGATCGGCGTAGGGGGCGAAGCGGCGGATCGCCAGGTGCGCGCCGGCGAACAGCGCCAGGTAGGCGACGGTGTACTGCGCCAGATCCCAGCGCAGGCCCTGTTCCTGGGTGGCCTCGACCAGCAGCAGCGCGACAGTGGTGATCAGCGCGGCGAAGCCGAGCAGGATGAGTTCGGCGTTGCGGCGAGTGGGCTGTACTGGTTTCACCGCGACCGGGGCTTGCGGCTGTGTCGTCATGACACTTCCCGGCAGTTCGTTCCCGGCTCAGGTGGTGGGGGCGGCAGTGCGGTGACGGTCGGCGACGGGGGTGGCGGGGGCGCCGGTGGGCTGGTGACCGTGCGGGGGGTCTCGGGGGCCGGTCCGGGCGGGGCGGGGGAGGGCGCGCTGGTCGGCGTCGGCACGGCGGTGGTCGACGTCGTCGTTCGCGGCAACGGGGGCAGGTGCGGGGTCGGCTTGGGCGTCGTCGCCGTGGGCGGCGGTGGGCAGACCGGCAGCACCGACCCGCGCAGCTGCTCGATCTGCCGGATGGCGTCGTCGAGGGTTCCCGAGGGCAGCCCGGCGATGACCTGGGCACGTTCGGACGGACGCATGTCGTCGACGGCGAGTAGTCGGCAGCCCAGGTCGTCGAGCGACTGTCCGGCGCTGATCAGGGAGAGTTCGTTGCGGGCGTTCAGACACCCGAGGAGGTAGGGCTCCTGCAGTGAGATCCCGGCGAAGGAGCCTTGGACACCCCGCATGATGGAGACGGTGCCGGCGTGTTCGCTGACGTAGTAGTTGTTGCGCACGATCTCGCGTGCGACGGCCAGGCCTGCGAGGACCACCAGGAGCAGCACTGTGGCGATGATGAACATGCGGCGCCGGGAGCGGGGTCTCGGTGGTGGCTCTTCTGGTTGGTGCACAACGGGTTTGGCGATATTGCGTTTCGGGTTGAACGCGGACGCGCGCCCGGCTGCGGTGTTCGGCGGGGCGCTCTGGTCATCGCTTCCGGACACCGCTCCGGCGAGGATTGGTTGGGTCTGGCCGTAGTCGTAGTCGACGACGTCGGCCACCACCAGAGTGACGTTGTCGGGACCGCCGCCCCGCAACGCCAGTTCGACGAGACGGTCCGCACTCTCGGTGACGTCCGGGATCTGCAGCGCTTCGGCGATGGTGTCGTGGCTGACCGGGTCGGTGAGGCCGTCGGTGCACAGCAGATACCGGTCTCCGACACGGGCCTCGCGCATGATCAGCGCCGGCTCCACCTCGTGGCCGGTGAGGGCCTTCATGATCAGCGAGCGCTGCGGGTGGCTGTGCGCCTCCTCGGCGGTGATGCGGCCCTCGTCGACCAGGGTCTGTACGAACGAGTCGTCCTTGGTGATCTGGGTGAGCTCGCCGTCGCGCAACATGTAGCCGCGGGAATCGCCGATGTGCACCAGGCCGAGCCGGTTGCCCGCGAACAGGATGGCCGTCAGCGTGGTGCCCATGCCGTCGAGATCCGGGTCGGCCTCGATGTGCGCGGCGATCGCCGAGTTGCCTTCCCGGACAGCGTCACCGAGTTTGCTCAGCAGGTCGCCGCCGGGTTCGTCGTCGTCGAGGTGGGCCAGGGCGGCGATGACCAGTTGGGAGGCGATCTCCCCGGCGGCGTGACCGCCCATACCGTCGGCGAGGGCCAGCAGGCGGGCGCCGGCGTAGACCGAGTCCTCGTTGTTGGCGCGGACCAGTCCGCGGTCGCTGCGTGCGGCGTATCGGAGTCCCAGGGTCATACCGCTCCTCGCGTGCGCAGCGTCACGGGCGTAGCTCGATCACCGTTTTGCCGACCCGCACCGGGGTGCCCATCGGGACTCGTACCGCCGTCGTCACCTTCGCCCTGTCGAGGTATGTACCGTTGGTCGATCCTAGATCCTCTACATACCACTCCGGACCTCGTGGGGAGAGCCTGGCGTGGCGGGTGGAGGCGTAGTCGTCGGTCAGCACCAGCGTGGAGTCATCGGCGCGGCCGATCAGGATCGGCTGGGTGCCCAGCGGCACCCGGGTACCCAGCAGCGCGCCCTCGGTGACCACCAACTGGCGGGGGACGTTTCTGCGGCCCCGGTTGGGTAGCAGAGTCCCGCGCAGCGCCAACCCCCGCCGAGCCATCACCGCGCCGGTGGGTGCGTAGATGTCGGTGCGCAGGATGCGCAGCACCGACCAGATGAACAGCCACAGCAACAGCAGGAAGCCGACACGGGTCAGCTGCAGAACTAGCCCCTGCATCTGACGTCCTCTCCGTCCCCGTCATACGCCTCGCGCAAGCGCTCGTAGGCGTCCTTTCGGCACCGCCACCATACTTCGGCGGCGTTCGACGTGAGGGTCAAGCAGAAAGCTTTCCCCGGGCTGTCGACCCTCAGTGAACGCGGACGATGATCTCGGAGTGACCGAGCCGGATGACGTCACCGTCGGCCAGCTGCCACTCCTGTACCGGCGCATTGTTCACCGTGGTGCCGTTGGTGGAGTTGAGGTCTGACAATAGCGCGACCTGTCCGTCCCAGCGGATCTCCAGATGCCTGCGGGACACACCGGTGTCGGGCAGCCGGAACTGTGCGTCCTGACCCCGCCCGATCACGTTGGCGCCTTCGCGCAGCTGGTAGGTGCGGCCGCTGCCGTCGTCGAGCTGCAAGGTGACCGCTGCGCCCGCCGAGGGGTAGTCCCCCTGAGGTGCGCCGTAACCGCCGCCGTAACCGGGCGCGCCGTAGCCCTGGTCGCCGTAGCCCTGGTCGGAGTAACCGGCCGGGGGCTCGCCGTAGCGTCCGTAGTCGGGCTGGCCGTAGTCCTGGCGTCCGTAGGCCTGGCCGCCCTGGGAGCCGTAGCCGCCCTGATCCGGGTAGCCGCCCTGGTCGGGGTAGCCGCCCTGGTCGGGGTAGCCGCGTCCCGGAGGCGGATATCCGCCGTCGTCGGGACGGCCCGGCGCGCGGCCGTAGTCGTAGTCATTGGCGGGCGGCCCCGGCGGGGGACCGTACCCGGGCTGCCCACCGGGAGGCGGACCGTAGCCGGGGGGAGGCTGGCGATAACCCTGGTCGGGGTAGCCGCCCTGCGGCGGGCCGTACCCGGCGGGTGGGCGCTGCTCGTAGGACGGAGGCGGGTACCCCTGGTCGGGATAGCCGCCCTGGTCCGGATAACCGCCCTGACCGGGGTAGCCACCCTGGTCCGGGTAGCCGCCACGGGGCGGATAGTTGGGCTCGCCCTGCGGCGGGTATCCGCCCTGTTCAGAGGGGGGATACGGGGGACGTTGTTGATCGTCCGGCTGGTTGTACCGCTCGTCGTAGTATTCGTCTGCCGGCCGACCCTGTCCCTGGCCGGCGCGGTAGCTCGGATTGTCGGTCATCGGTGGTACTCCTGGTTCTGCGTTGGACGAAAGTTCTCGTGGTGGCGCGGGTTCGCCTGTGGTCGAGTCCGGGTTGACCGCACCACGCGCGCGTAACTGTCCGGTGTGCAGGTCGGGCGACTGCTCGAATCTGACGACCACATCACCATACGTTTGCCACCCCTGCTCATGGATGTATCCCTCCAAGTGCTTGGCGAACGTGGTCGAGGTGATGTCCGGGTCGGCGCTCACCTTGCGGTAATCAGGCACACTGAGGGTAATGACGTAGTCGTTCGGGGCCAAAATTCGTCCGCCATGTACTTCTTGTGCACCGCTGTCGGCCTCGCGTCGGAGGAGCGACTCCACCTCGGCCGGGACGATCGAGCCTCCGAATACCCTGGCGAAGGCGTCACCAACCGTCGACTCGAGTTTGCGCTCGAAGCGGTCGACCAAACCCATCGCCCCGATCGCCTCCCTCGCTGATGTGCGGCATCCTGTTCGCACGATGACACCGCCCGCGTGTCGGCTGGCAGCCATGCTTGCATGCATGGTATCGGCCGTGCCCGGCCTCGCGGGACCACCAGAACTCTGAGAAACGCATCGTGGCAGGTCACAGTGCTGGCGAGGCCGGTTTTGGCAATGGCAGTGGTCTTGCCAGTACGTTTGGAGCGAGGGCCAGGGTGCGTGATAGGCTCCCTCGGTCATTCGGGCGAGTGGCGGAATGGCAGACGCGCTGGCTTCAGGTGCCAGTGTCCTTCGGGACGTGGGGGTTCAAGTCCCCCTTCGCCCACCACGAGCGGTTCTTCGAACTGCGAGGCATGAGGTCACGAACTCATTCGGGTTCGTGACCTTTGTGTTTCGAGGGTGGGGTCGCCGACATAGGTCGTTTTGTACAGGGGCGGGACTGATCGCTCGGAATCCCTTTTCGGGAATGGCTGGCCTCGGTAGTGCGCCGATGCTTGTAAGTCGGCCAAGTATCGCTGCTGTTGCAACAATGGGCATGATCTGGACAGCGGGGCAAGGTCACTCGCCCACACGCTGACGCTCGCTATGCCCAACCGCGGCAGTGTCGGCACCGCGATGCGCGATGTGTTGACCGCCAACATCCAAAAGGAGCACTTTTAGCGTCAACGTCACCGAGGCCGCGTTGGGCTGGTCCATGCTGGCCTCGCTCCACCCCTTTGGCCGAGGGCACCAGCGGCAGTTCGCCGCGAACGATCTTTGAGTTACCCCTCGCGCGGTCCGAGGAACGGTTCGTGACGCCGCACCATCTGACTAAGGGGGAGGCGGTCCCGGTATGGGCCTTGCTGCAAGTGCTGACGTTTGGGGACCCTTCGCCCAAGACGCGGTAGGCGCATGGGCAGCTGACTTTGTAAGAGTTCGTGCTCAGCCAGCAGGCGTTCTTCCTCGGTTACCCCGGCCTCTAGGGCGCCATCGACGATGTGCTTGGCGGTCACCATCCACTGACGGTTGTATCGACTAACGACAAAGCACGTGCCGGCCGTCGTATCACCGACACTCTGAGCGACCGCAGCCAACACTGAACAGGAACTAGCGCCATCAAACTGCGGAATCTTGTGCGTTAGCCGGCGGCGGCCCGACCCGGCTCCACAGCGTCAGGAGTTGGTTGACGTCTCGCCATCAACACCGAAGGGAATCAGCTTTTCGCACAACCACAACAGGCTTGATTCGTCGACGGTCGAGGCGAGTCCTCGCATGCACTCTCCGACGGGCGTTTCACCCCGAAGGTCGCCACACCGGCGAGCTGCGCGTCAGGCTCGTAATCGACCGGCCGGTCGAAGACGACCGCTGAAAAGACACCAATCCAGTTTCTGATGAACCCCAGGCCTGAACGTGTAGCGCGGACCTTGTCCTCATCTGGCCAGTGAGGTTCGCCGTTGTCGCTGAGGAAGATGTCGACGTGGCTCACCCGGCCCTCGGAGGGCAACGGCACGATTCCCTTCATTGCCTCGGGCCTTGACCAGTTTGAGCCGCCCGCTGCAGGTGCTCCGGTCATGTAGGCGTCGCGCCCGATGCTGAATCGAACTATGTGCTGGGCGTTTTCGCCGATGTCGCGGCCCGCGAAGAAATGCGGCAGCTCGGTGGTGTCGGATAGCCAACGTGCCCCGGAGGCTACTACTCTCGCTGCGCGGTCAGCGTTGGTGCGTTCGAGGTCGAATCGAAAGTGCTCTTTACCGCGATGCTGTGGCCGGGGACCGGCCCGTGCATGCTCACCTTCATCGCTTGCACCGCCGGATTCATGGACTTGATGTAGAACGACGTCGTCGTCCACTCGATCAACCAGTGCCACCCGTCGATGGCGTTGCCGTCGTTGGTTGCCGTCATGAACTCGATGGAGATGTGCTCGTCCAGACCCGGATAGGAACCGTCCTCGGTCATGCCCCGCTCCCTATTGCAATGAACTGTGGCGTCGCCCAGCATTACATCGCACGCAGTTCGAGCACTCAGTTCCGTTTACCAGTATCGTTTCCCACACGGCCGTGCTCGATATAGCCGTCATGTCAGCGCTCAATGAAAGCATCTCGGTCATGACGGTCACGATCCCCACCGGGCAGCCGAACAACCGGTTCATGCGCTTCGTGCGAGCGCCGATCCGGGACGACGAGAAGCTGCCGCCGTTGTTTGCGCTGCGGCCCGCGACGCGGCCTCTGCGTCTCGGCATTGACACGACGACCCTGCCGGCGCCGCCAGGCGGCTACCTGTCCACCTACTTCGGACGCGACGAGATCATGTTCGAACTCCTGGTGCCGGCAGGCGTTGACGTGCCCGACGGCTGGAAGGCAGCAATCCACGGGTCGCTGGTGCATGAGATCGGCTTCACGACGGTCGACAAGGCGGGTAAGGAACTCGACACCCGTTCCTTCTGGACCAAGACTGAGTCCGAACGGGTGTCGTCGAGCACACGATCCCACTTCTTCGACATCTTCCAGCAGCTCGATGCTCAGACCGCACCAGCTGGCGCCGAGCCAATCTCGCTCGCGGACCGCCACCATGCCGCCGCTTACGCAGCCGCCGCAGCCGAGTTAGGTATCGACCTGATCGTGACAGGTGGATCGACGGCAAGCAGAAGCGATGTCGCCGACAACGACGTGGTCGCAAGCGTGAGCCCGGGGGACGCCGTCGCCGTGATTGGACACTACCTACGGATGACCCACAACCCGATAGTCGAGGTTCAACGCGGAAGGCTAGTCGGGGGTGGTACGTGGGAGCGGACCGAGTCGACGTCCACGATCGCCAACTTCTACGACTGGGGCGTGACCTCGGAGATGGCCTACTTCGACGTGTTTCCCGAACTTGCTCTGCGCCAGGGCGACTTCGACACAGTCAGCGCGCTCAGGTCGGTAAGGGTACGGCTGGCACGCGCCGCCCGTGCGCTCGATGAGATGCTCGCCGCGTTGTCGAATCGGCACGACCGCAGGCGCGGTGCCGATGTGGTCGAGGCTGCCGCTGAGGCTTTTGACCGCGAATTGCTATACCTTGCTGCCGCATTCGACATCTACGGGCGACGCTTCCCGCTGCTGATCGACCCCAGTCGGGACGCCTCCCGGTTCCGCTTCTCCCTCGACGGGCGTGGGTACGTGAATGACCACCTTGTTCGGGAGTACGACGCTGCGATGCTCGGTGACGTCACACGACTGCACGGCTACGCGGGCGTGTGCAAGGTCCTGCGCAACCACATCCACGATGGCATTCTCCCGGTCGATCAACACCCGGGGCGGCAGTACGGGAACTCGATGAACGTCGCTCTGAACCTCGACGCGATGCCCGAATTGCTGCCGGGCGCGAACAACGGCATGGTTCAGGAGCACTACGACGCTCTCGGCGTATGGCACGCAGATGCTGCTGAGGTCTTCGGCAGTCCGGTGATGGTTGCCGACCTCGCGACTGCGGGTCACACGCTGATGGGAGCCGGGCTGGCGCTCATCGAAGCGTTTACGAAGCTCATTCTGCGCAACCGCCCGCTGACGGCAACCAACCACAGCCCGCTGCTGGGCTGTGTTCAAGCCCAACCCGGCGAGACGGAGCCGCCGCCTCCAGAGCGCGCCGCGTTCCACAGCGCCTTATTCGGGTGGCATTCGCCCTAGTTGGGCAGCAGAGACTCTCCGTCCGCGCGGGAGCAATACACGGTCGCGCGGAAACGCCGATCATCTTGGCGTGTCAGTGGCATTGATGCCCTTCTCCCGCAGGCTGCGGGCCTTCGCGGCGGCGGCGTCGGGCGTCGACCTTGCGAGGACGGCCCCCTTGCGCCCGGCGGTAGCCTGGCTAGAGGCGGGCGCGCACATCAAGGCTGTCGCCGCTGCTTGGTAATTCGTCGATCGCGGCGACCGGTGACGTGTACGGCAGGTTGAGTCGTTGCGGTCCCGGGATACGCAGCTCCGGGGTGGGGGCACCGAAATCATCTGGTTCAGCAACGACGTAACGACACGCAGCACAACACGCTAAGCGGTGTCGGAGGCCAGTCGTACACTGTGTGCTTCGAAAGTGTGTGCGAGCGCAGAAGTGGTGGGGAGAGGCAGGCTATGACCGCCACGAATGGGCCTACCGGTCCGACGAATCAGGTGCATGGGGTCGCCCCTGTGGCTTGGTTGCTCTGCCGTCCTACAAATTCGATGTTGCTCGATGATGCGGCTCTAGGGGTGGTTAGCCGGGAGGTACTGGGCGCGTGGACAGTTTTGGGCCTCTCGCCGTCTGCCACAGGCAGTTGTTCATCGAAAGGAGGTGATCGCGGTGGTGAACAAGAAGCAGACGGGGTCTGCAGCAGCGAAAGCAGCGTCGAAGGTTCTCAGGGACAAGCGCTCCGGCAAGGCCTCGAAGGCAGCCGCTGGATCGGCGCTGTCCCAGACGCCGAAGAGCACTCGCAAGAAGAGGTAGACACCTAGGGGATTCGGTTAGATCGCTCAGCCAGAGCGCTGGGGCCAGGAGACATTGTTGACTGCCAATTTGCCGCAAGGCAGGGAACACCCCACGGGTGTGCCCTGCGTCGGCGATGTCTTCTGGCTTGACACCAGTGCTTGTTACGGTGACGACATCAAACCCACGCGTCCGGCAGTCGTACTGCGACCGGCCATATTTGGGATCTTGCCAGAAGTGCTTGTGCTGGTCCGAACGAGTGCGGAGGAGTTTCCCTCTGAGTATGTGAAGCATGATCGGGATCCAACAATCGGGCTCGACCGAGATGGCATCTTCCCAAAGAATTATCAGCGCCGCGTCGACCAACGGTTCTTCGCGATGCCGATGTACGCCAGTTACCAGGGAACGTTGGGAGACCCCCACTTGACTCAGCTACTGAGGATGGTGGGGTTACTGTGAACGTGCTGGAGTCCTTGATGGCAGGGCATGGGCTTGGCGATGACGGCGCCCTCATGCTGTATTCCACAATGCGCAAAGTCGCAATGACCTATAACTTCCCCCCGCCCGATGGGTTCTCGTCTTGGGACGACGACGCCACCGCAACCAGCGCCCACGACTTTCTTACCGGCCCAAGAGCGACTGAGCGCCTTGTGCAATTGGCAATCTTGGCGACCGACGACACGTCATTTGAGCGGCTTCTCTATACGGCTGTCCACAACTTCATGCGAGATCAGGGGCGTCGCACCGTGGTCGGCTCTGTCATACGTCGACTCAAGAATGTGATTGGTCAATCTGACCTGTTCGTCGTGTCTGGCGAACAAGTGCATCTCGCGAATGGGGCCGACCAACCGTTTGGAGGCGATGAGGCGACGCTTGTGCGCGCTGCGCTGAAGATCGACGCACCAACGCGGCGGTGGCGGCCCAATGCCCAGCGGCAGGGTCCGCTCGCCAGCCGCGACGACATGATCGCAATGGCCCGGGCGGTGCTCGTTGCTGCTGACGGGAGCCTCACCTTTGCGATGCTGTCACAGGTCATAGCACGTCGATACGATCTGGATACGCTGCCGGCCATCGTCGATGTGCCCGCCTTACCCGATCTCAGAAGCAACTCCGAGTACGACCTCATCGACGTTGATGATCAGGTCGCTACGGTCATCGACCAAATGACCGAAGCTGAACGCCTTGTACTACCGCTACTGGACATGAGCTGCCGCGATGCTGCTGAATTACTGCCGTACGGCCATTCAAAGATCGCGAAGACCCAAGCGTCTCTGAGGTCGCTGCTCCAGCAGGTATTGCCCCCGGGTGACGCCGGAGCTTCGGTCCTGCGTGCTGTCTCAGAACGGCTGGCTGGCGAGCGCTGAGAGCGTGTGGACAGATCGGCCTTGTTTCGCCGTCCAATACTTACGTGTTAAACCGGACCCGTAGTAGTAAACCCGGGAGGAGGCGCTAACGGCATGAACGAACCAAAACAGTCTCCCCAAGCCCGAATGCCCGTTGAGCTGCAGCTTGAGACAGTTATCGCTTTGAGAAAGCTGCGCAGTCTTTTCAGCAACGAGATCCCAGACATCGATGTTGGCCAGATATGGCGGGCGGAGTGGGAGAGCGTCACGATACTTGGCGTGACCTTGTCTGTCGAAGACGGTTACACACAGTTCGCTCCTGTAACCGTCGACATTGACTATGCAGACCCGTATACCGTGATTCTTTCCGGCGAACAGAGTCCACTGCCTGTGGCTGTTGCCGTTTTTGCTAGTTTGGCTACCCCTGTCCCTGTTTACGTTCTCGAAGCCAACTTGGGCACACTCTCAAGCGGGGTTATCTCAGAGATCACGTGCGTCTGGCGAGCCAGCGTCACAGGCTCTCCACCTCAATCGATCTATCCGCTGGGTGGTCAGATTGCCGACTTGCTCGAGGTGCGAAGTTTGTATCGACAGGAACTTCTTAGTCAACTGACCTTGCTTGCTGCAGCTGTTCTAGATGGCGACAACGTGACGTTGAACAGCGCAGCGTCCGCGGCGCGGCTGCGGCCGTCGCTGGTCGCGGAAGTGCTCGGTCTTCCGTTGAGTACCGGGCGTCAAATCGCCGTGGGACGGTATCCGTTGTCGGGTCCCCAAGTCGATCGCCTAGCGGCTTCGTTGGGGTGTGAGGTCGAAGACCTAGCCCTGACGACAGTCACCGTACCGCGGCCCCTTTTGGAAGCGCTGTACTCACCCCGCCGATTCTCTGTAGTACGAAATATCGCAAGCGCAAACGGGGTGAGCTACGCGAATGCCGTTGCGTACCTACCGTCTGCTGCGGCCGCTCGTACGCAGCACGCTGAACGGCGCCCCGAGGATTCGCAACAGTATTGGGAAGACATGCTAGATGCGTTAGTCGTAAGCGGTGGGAATGCCGAGAAGTAGTCGGAGCGCGGGCTATATCAAGACGCTGGCGCGGGGTCTCCTCACCAGAGCGGATAGCATTGAACCCGGGCTGACTGAACGACTCCGGTTAGACCTGCTGTCTGCAGTGTCGGATCGCTCGGACGTCATGGTGGTTTACGACGACAGCCTGTGCCGGTCGGATTGTTCGATAGCAGCGGCGTACCTGAGACATTATGTTCCCCCGAGAATCGCACTTGGCCGAGCGATGAGCCGTGGGCGGCAGCTCTTTAGCGTGGCGCATGAGTTTGGTCATCACCTCCTTGACCAGGATCCCGTGCTCGCAGACCACCTGTTTGATGAGGCCGACGGGGGTGTCCGACTTGAAGAAGATATATGCGACGCGTTCGCAGCGATGCTTCTTGTCTCTGATCAGGCCACAGACCTCGCACTAGGCAGTGAGGGCCTAACCTCCCGCGCCGTCATCCATTTGTTCAACTCTACGAATGCAAGCCGGGAAGCGGCTGCCGTTGCCATGGCGCAACGCATCCAATCTGAAGGCTACGTCCCAATCCTTCGACACGAACGAGGTGAAGACGGCGACGTCGATCTGGTCGCTCAGTTCTGTGCGAGATCAGGTGCGGCACTGCCGATCACAAGGATGGCCGTGCAAGACGCTAGCCTCCTGCGACAAGCTTCACGAGCTGGCCGTGCGAGGGGGTATGCACGGCTTCGTTTCCCATCAGGTGCTTACACGGATGAGTACCACGCCGACGTGACTCGCGATGGTGAGTACTTATTTGCGGTACTCGTAGCCGATTTGCCTCCTTGGGGAGGTCTTTCAGTTCGGTCCTCAACTCCTGGCGGTTATGACAGCGCATGGTGCGAGCACTGCAGCGTCGAGTTCCGTCCGGCCTCCTCGACGTGTACCGGTTGCGGCGACCACCAATGCCCGCAATGTAGACGCTGTGGGTGCCCAGCCGCAGCCGCGCCATCTGCGCGAATCTGTCGGCAATGCTTCACCGAGGCACCCGGTAAAACCTTCGTAGGAGATCGTTGCGCTGAATGTGCAGACGACGCCTGACCGCCAAGTTGGCGTTGAAGACGCTGGTGCCGTACCCACAGAGGGCACAGGAAACGGTCCTGAGATCCCCTAGCAGGCATAAAGCATCGGCTATTCGTTACGTTGTCTTTGCCTGAAGGTAGCGGTACGCGGTAGCCCGAGCGACGCCGAACGCAGCGGCGAGTTCCCCGACAGGTTCTCCGGTGGCCGCGAGTCGGCGGAGTTGTTCTTGTCGATCAACAGTCAGTTTGGGCGGTTTCGTAGCTGGTAGTCGCCGTGACCGGCGGGATTCTCGAGATGCTGCACGCCGCTCGCGGCCCAATTCGAGTTCTAACTCAGCCAAGGTGGCCATGATCACGGCGACGTCTCGCCCGGTTGAAGTGGCCGTGTCAATTCCTTCCCTCAAGGCGCGCAGAATGATTCGTCGCTCGCCGAGATCAGCGATGGTTCTAGTAACTTCGGCAACGGAGCGGCCGAGCCGGTCGATCGCAGTGACGACCACGGTGTCGCCAGCGCGGGCGTAGTCGAGCATGGCAACCAACCCGGGCCGGTGCGTCTTGGCCGATCCAGAGAGCTTGTCGGTGAACACCCGACTCGGCTCCACACCAGCGGCATTGAGCGCAGCGAGTTGAGCGTCGAGGTCCTGACCGAGGCTACTGACCCGTGCGTAACCGATGATTGCCGTCATGCCGCGATTGTCTCAATGCTGACCGACAGTCGGGATGTGAGACACGCGGGTGATACAAGATATGAGACATAGCGACCTGGCGCTATGCGGTGGGGAAACGTTGTCCTTCGGTGTATCTCGTTTCTCTAGATCTGCGACTACCAATTCCCGAAATGTGACTTGGACGCTGTTGTCCGTGTGTTGGGCTCTGCCTACCGTGGGCTCGTTATCGTGGCGTCCCAACGACTGGGGGATCTCTTGGGCTCGGCTGAGGGTGGGTTCAAGAACGCGGCGGCACGGCAGCACTACTTGGAGGTGTATGCCAGGGTCCGGGCGCTGAGTCTGTGCCCAGATGTGGTGCACGACATCGAGACCGAGTTCGGGACCGTTCGGGTATATCAACATGGCCCCCGCGCCGGTGAGCCCATCGTTTTGGTGCATGGGTTCTTTCTGACTTCGGCTATGTGGTGGGAGCAAGTTGCCGGGTTGACCGGCGATTTCACCGTCTACGCGATAGACATGCTGGGCCAGCCTGGGGCAAGCACGCAGACGAAGAAGATGTCCACTACCGCCGATGCGGCGCGCTGCATCGCAGCGGTACTGGAGACGTTGAACCTGAGCAATGTGCATCTGGTGGGCCACTCCTATGGAGGGTGGCTAGCCACTTATACGGCGGCGGAAGCACCCCATCGGATGGCGACTCTGACTCTGGTCGACCCGGCCCACACGGTGGGCCGCCTCTCCGGGCGGTTCTGGTGGACCCTTGCACTCCTGCTGTCGCGTCCACGCTCGGCCCGAGCGCAACGCGCAGCGGCAAGGGTGCTGGGCGACTCAACAGCCGGAAGCCCCGTCGATGCGCTCACCAGCCTGTTTGTTGCCGGTTTCGTGTCCTTTGCGGCACCGTTGAACACACCGCCGCTACGGATGGCTCGCGATCGCGTGCTGCGATCTCTGGACCTCCCCGTTCAAGTTCTGCTGGCGAGCAACACTATTCACAACTCGGCTAAAGCGATACGGCGACTCGCGTCGGTAGTCCCGAAGTGGCAACACCACTTGTTGCCCAACACCTCTCACGCGCTGTTCGCCGAGCGTCCCGGCGAGGTCAATGAGTGCATCCGGCAGTTTGTGGTTACGCATCGTCGCGGCGCTTCCTAGTCGGTGCCCGGCGCAGCTGCGTTCCTTTGGGAGGAGGGCGTTCGCCGTCACTTCAGCGACTTCGTACACCACGCACTCGCCCAGCCCCGCACCGCAATCGAGAAGGATCTGAGCCGTCTACGTACTCTACAAATGACAACGCGACGGGTGAAATTTGGCGATGGCGTCGATGACTGCGGCTCCCATGGCAGGGCTGCCGATGTGACCGGAGTCCTCGATGATCCTTAGGTCGGCGTCCGGCCACGCCTGAGCGAGTTCCCATGCGGTGATCAGCGGGCATGACAGGTCGAGACGTCCGTGGATCAGAACTCCAGGGATTCCTCTGAGGCGGTGCGCATCTCGCAGTAGCTGACCGTCCTCAAGCCACGCGTGATGGGCGAAGTAGTGCGTACAGATCCGCACAAACGCCAGCTTCGCCGCGTCGGGCTTTGCACCGTACTGACCGGGACTACCGAGGCTTTCGTGGGAGATGACGGCGTCCTCCCATGCGCACCAGTCGTGTGCGGCTTGCTCCCGTACGGCGATGTTTGGGTTCTCCATGAGCTGTCGGTAGGCCGCGATGAGGTTGCCGTCGCGGTCGCGGTCGGGTACCCCCGCGCGGAACCGTCCCCATTCGGCCGGGAAGAGCAGACGCGCCCCGCTGTACAGCCAGTCGATCTCGAGGGGGCGGGTCATGGTCACTCCGACCAGGACGATGCCCATCACCCGGTCGGGGTGGCGTTGGGCGTAGGCCAGGATCAGCGTCGACGCCCAGGAACCGCCATAGAGTAGCCACCGGTCGATGCCCAGGTACTCACGCAAGGTTTCCATGTCGGCGAGTAGGTGTTCGGTGGTGTTGTGCGCCATGTTCGTTGTCGGGTCGCTGGCGTGGGGCTTGCTGTCACCGCATCCGCGCTGGTCGAACAGCACGACCTGGAACGCCTCGGGGTCGAACCCCTTATGGGCGCCATGCGGCCTACCCGATCCCGGGCCGCCGTGCACGACCAGCGCCGGTCGACCATTGGAGTTGCCCCTGGTCTCCCAATAGACGAGGTTGCCGTCACCCACGTCGAGCAGCCCATGCTCATAGATCTGCGGCTCGGGAAACGGTCGGTCACCAGACATAACCAGCCACGCTACCGGCGGCCCAATGCACCGAAGCTGTGAAGAATCGAGACAGGAGGTGATCGGCCTCAATGGCTGGGGCATAAACTGCCTCCCGGTTGTGCTCTCAGCGGCGACGCGCGTAGCCAACGCGGGCCGTCGAAAACGGCACCGATAGTTCACGCCCAGAACCGCCATCTTGGCGTGGGTATACCCAACAGCGTCAGGTGAACTGACTACTAGCTGCAGCAGGCCCAGCACGGATAGGAACGGCGCCGAAAGTTAGCCACCCCGTGGCACCACTGTGAACGATGCATACCCTGTCGCCGAAGCGCCGCCGCCGATAGGCGACACCGACACGGTGATGTCGTAGGTACCCAGTTCCATGATCTTGAGGTCGGGGCTAACCCGACCACTGCAGTCGCCACTTCGGCGCTCCTGAGGATAGTTTCCAGGCCCCGTGATGACGGCCTCTACGTTGCACTCGCCCCTTATCTCGCCGTTCGCGCCCTGGGAAGACCAGCGAAAAGTCATGTACGGCGGATTAATACTCGAAGGAAAGCTTGGCTGCATTTCGAAGACGTCGCCGCGCTTCTGCAGCAGGCCGTTCCCAGTAGACGCCGTCACGTAAACGTCGTTGATGCCGAGGGCCTGTGCCGGCGGACTGTCAGGGGGCGGCTCGTCGGTGGTCGTCGGGACTCCCTGAATCGACGATGCAGTAGACGATACAGTAGGAGTCGGCGTGATTGTGTCGGTCAGCTGGTACGAAGCGGTCGGCGTCGGCGTTAATGAACTAACTGAGCTTGTCGTCCCGCCCTCGCCGTGACTAACCCCACGTGGAAACCACCACGCTAGGAACGCAATCAATACGCCAACCGCAGTGACGCCGACACCGATTATTGTCCACCGCTCGGCCGTGCTCATGTCTCCCCCGCTCACGGCCCGATTCTGACACACACTGTCCCTCTTGTTTCGCCGCTCACCCGAGAGATAGGTGGCCGGACGAGCGCGTCTCTGCCCGTCGCATTGCCCGGCGATTGATGCAGTCGCCGGTGAAACCGATCTCGCAGGTGACACCGCGACGTTTGTCGCGAACCGAACAGGCGGTCACGAATCCGCAGTTCCGGGGCGCCTTGCGGCGGCAATCGCGAACCTCGGTCGAGGAATGCATGCGCTATTTGGATACAGAACCTCGCTGGAAGGCTAACTCTTCGCCCGCGCATTCACTGACGGGAAGCATTGGCGCGTGCTCTCCGGGTCCCGATCCTGCCGACGAACTTCCAGTGGCACGTCGGTATCGAGGTCAACTTCATCGGCAAGCAGGAGCGCGCCCTCGACCCCGGCCAATTTTCTCATCAGCTCGGAGCGTGGACAGGCAAGCCCACCACTAACGTCCTATCACCCGACTAGAACTTCGTTGACGCCGTGCTGCGACACCTCGAGGAGTTGCGCTGGGCGTATGGCATCCTGCTCCTCCTGCCCGCTCAACAGTGCAGGCGGCAGGGTGATCGGCTGAGCCGTACGACAGGTAGCTTCGGTGATCAAGCTTTCGTACAACAGAATCCGTTCTCGCCGGCGGCGTCGGCACGGCTGGCCCGCATGTAGGCAGACCTTCGCCGAGCCTCGCACAGCGAGCCCCCAGATCCTCAGCGAGGCACGTCGGGCTCGGTGATCGAACGCGGCGAAAGCCCCAGTGTGCGGACGTATTCAGCGATGGCGCCCAGATTCGTGGTCCACACGTCGTCATGATCGAGCACGTAGCGCATCAGGTCGTCGAGTTCGGCGGCACGTGAGGTCCGCCCGGTCAGGAACGGATGGTTGGTGAGCACCCAGCAACCGTGGGCCCGGCGTAGCCCGTCGAACTCCAGTTGCCACAGTTCGCGCGCCTTGCGTGGACTCTCGATCAGCCCGCTGCCGGAAATGTCGGGCAGGTAGCAGTATTGCTCCCAGTCGTCGAGTGCCCACTGGATCGGAATCTCGACCAGAGAACGATCCGCGCCAGGCGTGATCGCGAGTTCATACGGATGATCGGCGTCCATCAGGCTGGAGTCGTACAGGAATCCGCGCTCCGCCAGCAGTGCGGGCGTCCGCCACGACAGGTCCCACATCGGGGCCCGGTATCCGGTGGGCCGCACCCCGGCGACGTCGGCCAGGGCGGCAAGGCCCCGGTCGATCACATCGATCTCCTGCTCGAGGGTCAACGCGGTGGGCTGTTCATGGAGGTATCCGTGGTGGGCGATCTCATGTCCGGCGGCGACGATGCTGCGGACCGCCTGCGGGTAGCGGTCGGCCGTATGGCCGGGCACGAAGAAAGTCGACGCGATCTGGTGTCGCTCGAGCAGGCTCAAGATTCGGGGGACGCCGACCAGTGGGCCGTAGGCCTGGTGGCTCATCACGCTCATCCGAGCGCCGACGGCCTCCAGAGTCCCCGGGGGTCCCCACAGCACCGCCGACTCGGCGTCCACGTCGAAAGTGAATGCGGCGGCCGCGGTTTTGCCTTCGGGCCAACGTAATTCACTCATTCATCGACCATAATCGAGATCAGCTCATAGGCGAGGTTGGCGGCGGCGACAGCGGTGACCTCGGCATGATCGTAGGCCGGGGCCACTTCGACGACGTCCGCCCCGATGATGCGCAGCCCCCGCATGGCCCGCAGCACCGCCACCAGTTCGCGGCTGGTCATGCCGCCGATCTCCGGCGTTCCGGTCCCGGGTGCGAATGCCGGATCCAGCACGTCGATGTCGATGGAGACGTATACAGGGTGGTCGCCGACGCGGTTCAGCACCCGTTCGATCACCCCGTCCACCCCGATGCGGTCGATATCGCGGCAGTGCACCACGGTGAACCCGAGCTCGGCGTCTTCGAGGAGGTCGGAGCGGTCGTAGAGCGAGCCTCGGATGCCGACGTGCGCGGAGCGGTCCTTGACCAAGAGGCCCTGCTCGGACGCGAGTCGGAATGGCGTGCCGTGGGTGCAAGGCGCACCGAAATAGGTGTCCCAGGTATCGAGGTGGGCGTCGAAATGCACCAACGCCACCGGCCCATGCACCTCGTTGACCGCCTGCAAGGCGGGCAGCGCGATGGTGTGGTCGCCGCCGAGCAGCACCACTCGTTGCTCGGGTCTGGTGATCAAACCCAGCACACCGGCGCGGATCTCGTCGACCGCAGCGGTGATGTCGAACGGGTTGGCCGCGATATCACCGGCATCCACCACCTGTGCCGCGGCGAACGGTGTCACATCGAGGGCGGGGTTGTAGGGCTTCAGCAAGCGGGAGGCCTGGCGGATCGCCGCAGGGCCGAACCGGGCGCCCGGGCGGTAGGTCACCCCGCTGTCGAACGGCGCCCCCGCCACGGCGATGTCGTAGTCGCTGACTTCGTGGCGCTGCGGCAACCGCGCAAACGTCGCGATGCCCGCGTAGCGCGGTACGGCCCGGGCGTCGACCTGGCCGAGCACTCCTGGCACCGTCTCCACATAGGGCTGGTCGTGCATCCGTGTTACCTCCTCACGCTCTTGACCGTGTCGATCCGCCGTTACACGAGATCACCTGACCGACAACCGCTTCCAACGTGAAGTCCGACAACAGCTCGACAGCGGCGGAAACTTCGTCGGGAGATCCGATGCGACCCAACGGGATCGATGAAGCATAGCGCTCGTGTACGGTGCTCAGGTCCACTCCGGCCGCTTGGGCGTCCACGTGCAACTGGGCTGTGTCAGTCACCCCCGGAGCGACCGCGTTCACGATGATGTGTTCGGGCGCCAGTTCCCGTCCCAAGGTCTTGACCAGCGAGATCAGCCCGGATTTCGCGGCCGCATACGCGGTCGCTTCCGGCCATCCGGTGACGCCCCACTCACTGGTTATCACCACGACGCGTCCCGCGCCGACCGCACGCATGTGCGGAAGGACCGCCTGCACGAGAGAGAATGTGCCACCCAGGTTGGTGTCCACCACTTTCCACCAGTCGGCGTCGTCGTGTTCGAGCAGCGGCGCCATGGTCATGTAGGCGTGGTTGGCCACCAGAATGTCGAGCCGCCCGGTCGCCTGCACGAGATCGGAGACGATGCGCCGGCACTCGGCCGGGTCGGACACGTCGGCGGCGACGCTGAGGCCGCCGATCTCCTCGGCGAGGCCGGTCAGGGCGCGGCTGTCACGAATGTCGTTGACGGCCACCGTGGCACCGGCCGCAGTCAGGCGTCTGGCGTGCGCGGCACCCATCCCTTGTGCGGCGCCGGTGATCAGCGCAACCCGTCCGTGCAGATCGGTGCTCATATGACGGCTCCGGAGTTGACGTTCACCACATCGCCCACGCTGAATGTCGCGTCACAGACCAGATATTCCACGCACCGGGCGACCTCCGGGGGTGTCGACAGCCGCCGCAACGGCAGCGTCGCCAGATACTCCGTTGCCCGCCAGGGGGAGTCGTCTGCCAGCAGCGGCGTGTCTGTGGGACCGGGCGCCACACAGTTGACCGCCACCCCCTGCGGTGCGACCTCGGCGGCGAGGCTGCGCACGAACCCGAGGATGGCACCCTTTGCCGCCGCGTAGTGCGCGTCCCCGTCGCCACCACCGACGGCCAGTTCGCTGGCCACCGCGACCAGCGCACCCTTCGTGGCGACGAGGTCCGGCAGTGTCGCCCGCGCGACATTGACCAGACCGCCCAGGTGCACGCGCAGCATCCGCCGCCAGGCGTCGACGGTGATGTCGGCGACCGGGGCCATCTCGTAGTAGCCCGCCGACGTGACGACCGCGCTGATGGGCCCGAGCTCGTCGCGGATCCGCGACACTGCGGCAGGCACTGCGATGGGATCCGAAACATCCACGGCCACGGTGTGTTCGACAGCGGCCGCGGACCCGTTGAGATCGAGACAGCCGATGGTGAACCCGCGGTCGACCAGCGCGTCCACGACGGCCGCCCCGATACCGCTGGCCCCGCCGGTGACCAGTGCGACGCGTTGCTCACTCACGGTCGGTCGGCCAGCTCATCACGCGCTTCGGCCTCGTCGACGACATCGGTCCCGGTGATGCGGGAGCGCACCGAAGCCAGGATCGCGGCGCCGATCACGCCGAGCACAACTACGCCGATCCATACCGACCAGTCCAGGTAGCGTTGATCGAAAGCTGCCCTCGGCCAGGCGATGTTGAGGAATTGCAGCACCGCCCACACCACGGCGACCACTGCCACCGGCAGTGTTGCGCGGCCCAGCGAGAACGCGGCAGGTGTCCAGGCCCGGCGCAGCAGAACGACGAGGAAGCCCACGAGCGGGAACAGGAAGGCGAGGTAGAACCCGCCCGCCGTGAAGTTGACCATCAACGAATAGACGTCACCCGCGACGATGCTGAGCAGGAACAGAGCCGCCCCGACCACCGTCGTGACCAGGATGGCCACCACAGGGATGCGAGCCTTGCCGCGCAGCTGCACCAGCGCACCTGCCGCGGGTAGGGCACCGTCACGGGCATAGGCCCAGATGACGCGGGACGCGGAGGTCTGCAGGGCGAGGAAGCTGGCCAGGAACCCGATGACGAACAACACCTCGACGGGCTTGGCGATACCGGTGCCGAGGGCGGTGGTCAGCGTGTCGTACACCGGGTCGGCCACAGTGCCGTCGGCGACGGCGCCCAGATCGGGGATCGCCAGGATGATCGCGAGGCTGGAGTAGGCGACCACCACCGCGATGAACGCCAACGAGAACAACACCGCCTTGGGCAGGTCCCGGCGCGGCTCGTGCACCTCCTCGGCGATGGAGCCTGCGCTCTCGAAGCCGACAAACGACCACCCGATGAAGGCGACCGCCAGCATGAAGGGCCCTGTCATGTAGGCCAGGGTGTCGGTGTCCGCGCCCCCACCCTCGAACAGCACCGACAGCGAGTTGCTCCGGTGGAACAGCAGCAGCCAGGTGCCCAGTACCACCGAGCCGATCACCTCGGCGATGATGCTGCCGATCATGAAGATCTTCAGCGCCCGCCGCCCGACGAGGTTCACCGCGGTGCCTGCCAGCAGTATCACCAGCGCGATCAGGGCCAGCGTCCCGCCCGAAGGGGCCTCGATCTCGACGATGTTGGCGACGAAGCCGGCCGCCCCGAGCGCCACCGTGGCCATCGCGATCACCAGGGTCCACACGTAGACCCAGCCTGAGAACCATCCGTAGGTGGTGCCGAGCAGACGGCGGGACCACTGGTAGAGGGAGCCCTCCAGCGGCCAGCGGGACACCAGGGTGGCAAAGATCAACGCTACGAGGAACTGTCCGGCAAACACCAGCAGAAAGCCCCACCAGAAGCTGGGCCCAGCGGCGGACAGCGCCAGGCCGAAGATTCCGTACAGGGCGACGATCGGCGAAATGAACGCGAACGCGAAGGCGAACGCCGACCACAACGAGAACTCTCTGCGGAGCACGTGCGGCTGCTGCTTGGAAGTGATCTGTGACGACATGTGCTGCTCCCCGTGTTCGGTGCGCTACTGGGTCGAACTATCACCCCAGGTCGGCAGCCATGCCAGCTGTTGCGGCGAAGACGCGGCGATCGCACCGTACGGGGGTTGGCCATTGGACGATCGCACAACGCGGGGCACCGCGCGTGTGACGGCGGCGTTACGCTCGTCCAATGACGGGCCACGTCGAGGCCGGAGCTCCCACGCTTCGTGAGCTGCTCGAGACTCGGGGGTTGGGACTGGCCGTCCCCGATGACACACCGCAGAACCTCGAGCGGACGATCACCTGGGCGCACACGACCGAGATGCGGGATCCATCGCGATATCTGCGGGGCGGAGAGTTGGTGTGCACGGTCGGCATCAGCTTGCGGACGCCACAGGACTGCCGGGTGTTCGCCGACTCGCTGGCCAGGGTCGGAGCGGCGGGGGTGTGCTTCGGCATCGGAGATGGTCACGACGCGGTGCCCGCGGCACTGCTGACCCACTGCCGTCGGCACGGATTGCCCGTTCTGGTCGCGTCGCCGAGCGTGCCGTTCAGCACGGTGAGCCGCTACGTCGCCGAATACGAACTCGGCGCAGAGATCGCCGTCGCACGCGCCACCAACGCGCTGGTTCCGGCGCTGCTGTCCTCGTTGCGTCGCCACGAGTCAGCACGCCAGTTGCTGGACACCGCAGGCCAGATCCTGGGGTGCTTTTTCCTGTTGGACGAGGGCGCCGGGGTCGACTGGGACGAGAGCGAGTCACCGGTGGTGACGGTCGAGGTTCCCGGACTGGGCACCCTCGGGTGGGTGGGACGCGGCGATCGCCCGGAGTCAGCGCTGCTCGACCTGATCGCCCGTTTTGTGCGCGCGACCCAGCTGGAACGCGACGTCGAGGCGGCGCTCACACGCGAACGGGTCGGTCAGCTCCTCTCGCTCGTGGAACGCCGGATGCTGCTGCCCGACGCTTTGAGCCAACTGCTGGACTGGCCCGGGTTCGCTGTCGCGGGGGCGCTGACGTGTTCAGCGTGGCCAGCTGGCGCGGGTGCGCTGCTGTCCATGGCGGTTCCCGACGCATTGGTCGGTGACGCCCCGGATCTCTGCCTGATGGTGACCGCGGACTCGCTGGAACTGACCGAGGACCTGTCCTTGCCGTCCGGTCACTCGGCGCCGGTGCCCCTCACCGAACTCGGCTCGGCGATCGGCCAGGCCCGCCTCGCGCTCGAGTTGGCTCGGCGCCGAGGACACCGGGTCGGCCCGGGCCAGCTGAGCACGCTCGACAGCCTGCTCGAGCAACTCCCACTCGCCCAGATCGCCCCGTTCCGACAACAGCTGATCGACCCGCTGGTCGAAATGGACAGTCAGCGTGGCACACAGCACGTGCGCACCCTGCGGACATTTCTCACCGCGAGCGGTTCGCTGAGCCGTACCGCGCGCGACCTGTACCTGCACACCAACACGGTGCGGCACCGGCTCGCGCGCATCCACGAGCTCACCGGCCGCAACCCGTTCGATCACGGGGATCAGATGGCGTTCTCGATCGGCCTGCACGCCGTCGACCGGGAGACCGAGCCCTCGGATCTCTCAGACTCGCCGAGCTCACAACGCTGAGCCGTCACCGTCGGCAGCACCTCTCGACGACCGATTCAGCAGTAGCGAGCTGACGGCCCGCACGTATCCCACGCCGAAGATGCACGCTGAGGCCGCCGTCGCGATCACCGAGTCACCGGCCAGCCCGAGCAGTGCCAGCGCCGCGGCCACAATTACCAGACACAACGCCGCGACCCTGCTGCTACCCAGTCGCTGGGCGGCAGCTCCGGTCGCCACACTCACCACGCCGGTGACGCCGGCGGGTCAGCGCGGCCGGGCGCATCCGATGCGTAGGTGAAATAGATGACGACGGCCGCGAAGTACACCACGGAGTACCCCGCCGGGACCCGCAGCGCTCTCGCCAGCGAGGAGGCGTTGTGCTGCTCATCCGGGCCTCGGGCCGACTCCGTTCGCGGCACCACTCGCAGGTTCACCACAGCGGCGACACCGCGTCACCGGTAGCTGCCTTGAATACTCGGCGCCATCGCCGCGGGGGTGACACGATGAGGCGACCGCATCAACCGACTGACACCGGGGGTGGTCGTGGAGTTCATCCAGGAGAATCTGATCGCGCCCGTCAGCGATCTGCTGTACAGCTACATCCTGGTCTATCTGCTGGTGGGCGTGGGCATCTATTTCACGGTGCGCACCCGCTTCATCCAGGTGCGCTACTTCACCCGGATGATCAAGCAACTCACCCACTCCCGCACCCATTGCGACGGGGTGTCGCCGTTTCAGGCGTTCTGCGTCGGGTTGGCTTCCCGGGTCGGCACCGGCAACATCGCCGGCGTCGCCATCGCGCTGACCATCGGTGGTCCGGGCGCGATCTTCTGGATGTGGGTGGTCGCCGCGATCGGAATGGCCACCGCGCTCATCGAGTCCACACTGGGCCAGATCTTCAAGGTCCGCGCTGACGACGGATCGTTCCGCGGCGGCCCGGCCTACTACATTCAGCGCGGCCTGGGTTCCCGGGCGGGCGGCGTCGTCTTCGCTGTCCTGCTGATCTTCACGTTCGGCATCGCCTTCAACATGGTGCAGGCCAACGCGATCAGCGATGTCGTCAACGGCGCGTATGCCGTCGACGTCCGGTGGATCACTGCCGGTCTGGTCGTGCTCGCCGCGCCGGTGCTGTTCGGCGGGGTGCGGCGGGTGGCACGGGTCGCCGAGGTGGTGCTGCCGCTGATGGCGATCGTCTACGCGTTGCTCGCGTTGGTGATCGTCGCCCTCAACATCGACTTCCTGCCCGAGGTGTTGACCCAGATCGTCGGCGGCGCTTTTGGTTTGACCGAACTGGCCGGCGGCTTCACCGGCGGCATCGCCGCGGCGCTGCTCAACGGCGTCAAACGCGGTCTGTTCTCCAACGAGGCCGGTATGGGCAGCGTGCCGAACGTGGCGGCAACGGCAACCGTGTCGCATCCGGTGAAACAAGGCCTCATTCAGTCGGTGGCCGTATTCGTCGACACGATGGTGATCTGCACCGCGACGGCCTTCATCATTCTGGTGTCGGGACCCAGCATCTACGACCCGGCGACGCCCACCCGGGTGGAAGGAGCGACGTTGACGCAGGCGGCGATCGCCGACAGCCTCGGTACCTGGACGGTGTGGTTGGTGACGTTGCTCGTCTTCGTCTTCGCCTTCTCCTCGGTGCTGGGCAACTACGTCTACGCCGAGATCAACTTGTTCTTCTTGGGCGCCGGACGAAAGTCGATCAACGTGTTCCGAGTGCTGGTGCTGGTCGCGATCGGCGTGGGTGGCGTCTCGCAGCTGACCGCGGTGTGGGCGCTGGCTGACGTGGCCATGGGTCTGATGGCGTTGGTGAACCTGGTGGCGATCGTGTTGCTCGGCAAGTGGGCGTTCGCTGCGATCAAGGACTTTCACCGGCAAGTCGACAGCGGCGTCGATCCCGTCTTCGTTGCCGAGGATGCCGACCTACCGGGGCGTCTGGAGGGCGACATCTGGCAACGTGAAGCCAAGGTCAAAGCCGACACCTGAGGGGGTGCCCGCTACCGCCGAAGCAGCAGCGCCAACCCACTGAACAGTGACACCGCGCCGGTCAGCACGAGCACCGTGCCCAGCCCCAAGCCGGGGATCACCGCACCGGCAACCGCCGGCGCGGCGACCGAGCTGACGGCCCCCACGACCAGGCAGGCGGTGAACGCTGCGCCTGCCCGGTCGGGCACCAACTCGGCGGTCCAGACCGCGAGCACCGCCGACCCGGTCATGTATCCCACGCCGAAGATGCACGCTGAGGTCGCCGTCGCGATCACCGAGTCACCGGCCAGCCCCAGCAGTGCCAGCGCCGCGGCCACGATCACCAGACACAACGCCGCGACCCTGCTGCTACCCAGTCGCTGTGCGGCAGCTCCGGTCGCCACGCCCACCACGCCGGTGATACCGATCGCCGCGTACAGCGCAGGGACGGCCACCGCGGGGAGGTCAGCGCGGCCGAGCGCATCCGATGCGTAGGTGAAATAGATGACGACGGCCGCGAAGTACACCACGGAGTAGCCGGCCGGGACTCGCAGCGCTCTGGCCAGCGAGGAGGCATTCTGCTGTTCGTCCGAGCCTCGGGCGGGCTCCGTTCGCGGCACCAACCGGAGGTTCACCACAGCGGCGACCACCGCGGCGAGGGCGATACCGACCCAGACCAGGCGCCACGAGCCCACCGCGGCGAAGACCGCCAAGCCGCCCAGCACAACAAGTCCGCCGCTGGTGCCCGTCGTGATGATGGCCAGCGCCCGCGGCTGCTGCCGCAGGGGCACCATCCGCGTCACGATGTCCGAGTACGGCGCCCACACCCAGCCGCCCGCGCCACCGGCCAGCACAGCGCCGACGGCCAACAGCCAGGGGGACTGCGCGACCGCCACGATCACCGCGCCGGCCGCACCGCAGACCCCGCCCACGGTCGTCGGAGCGCGCGCGCCGCGGCGAGCCGCCAGGGGACCGGCCAGCACCAGTCCGGTCAGGTAACCGGCGAACGTGGCGCTGGCGATCAGGCCGAGCACCAACTCCGAGAGCCGCAGCTCATCGCGGATGTCGGGCAGCGTCAGACCGTACGCATACCGGGCCATCCCGAAGGCGACCCCGACCACTGCCGCTCCGGCCAGGCCCACCCGGCCGCCGGAGGAGAGCGTCATGAATCAGTCCCATTGTGCGCGTTGATGTCCGAAGTTTCCAGCAGATGACGCACTGCATGATCGAGAAATGCCAGCAGCGGGACCGCCAGCAGGACGCCCACCACACCACCGACAACCGCACCGCCGGTGAGAGCGATCAACACCGCCAACGGATGCAGACGCACAGCCCGCCCCATCACCAAGGGCTGCAACACATTTCCCTCCAGCTGTTGGACTGCCAACACCAGCCCCAGCGTAATGAGTCCATACACCCAACCCTTCGCCAGCACCGCGACGATGACGGCCAGGAAGCCGGTGACGACCGCGCCGACGAAGGGCACAAACGCGCCCAGGAACACCAGCGACGCCAACGGCAGTGCCAGCGGGATACCCATGATGAACAGGCCCGCACCGATGCCGACGGCGTCGACGAATGCCACCAGGAAGGTAGCGCGGACGTAGCCGGTCAGGGTGGTGAAGCCGGCCTTGCCCGCGCCGCGAACCCGTTCGCGGACGGTGGGCGGGAAGACCTTGGTGATGAACTCGAAAATGTTGCGACCGCTGTACAGGAAGTACACCAGCGCGAAAAGAGCGATGAAGAAGCCGGCGACGATCTGGGTGAGCGTCGATGCCGTCGACATGACCCCGGTGGTCAGGCGATCCTGCTGGTCTTGAAGCGTGCCGACCACATTGTTGACGGCGTTGTCGATCTGATCCCGGCTCAACCCGAGGGGCCCGTTGGTAGCCCAGTCCTGTAGCGACTCGATACTGGCCGTGACCTGGTCGGTCAGCGCCGGTAGACCTTCGATGAATCGTGTCACGACGAAGGTCAGGATCCCTCCGATGAAGCCCAACCCGGTCAGAAATACCAGCAGGACGGCTAGGCCGCGGGGTAGACGACGCTGGTCCAACCAGTCCACCAGCGGCAGGAACAGCGCGGTCAGGATCAGCGCCAGCGACAGTGGCACGACGACGACGGTGAAGCGCTTGACGAGCCAGAACAGCACCGCTGCGGCGGCGGCCAGCACGACGAACCGCCACGCCCACGCGGCGGCTTTTCGGATCAGCGGGGATACGGAGTCGTCGGCGGTGCCGGACATGCGTCAGTCCGTCGGCGGTTGCGTCGCCGGCGTGTCCCAGTCGACGGCTTGTTCGGCGCCGGCGTAATTGTCGAAGGTCGCGATCACCCGACGGCTCGGTTCCTTCGTGCGGACCGCCGCCGCCGGGGTCGCGGCTCGCTGGTGGATGTCTCTGCCATGACAACTCCTTTCTCGTCGCCTGTCCTCTGCCGGCAGTACCCGCCTGCGCGTCGCCTACACGGGAGTATCGAACGATCGACACGTCGGATCGGGAAGCGCTGGAGACGCATGAGCGACGACGCGGTGGGTGCTCAGGCACCGTGGACAGCCGGGCGGCCTGAGCCACACCCACTCTGCGACCGCCAGGCCGTCACCCCCGCCAGCAGCTGCCAGCCGATGATCGTGTAGATCGCCGTCCGCTCCCAGGCGCCGTCGTCGAAGACCAGGCGTGCGTCGAGCACGCTGTTGAACAGCAGAAGGGCGCCCGCGATCAACCCGACGACTCCCAGCGTCGCCCCGGACGCACCAAGGGCACGAAATCGGCTGCGACGCAGAAGCACGACACCGGCGCAGACGACGGCCAGGTTGCCTCCGACGATCGCGGCCGTCGCGCCGAGGACATGCACCAGCGCCTGGGTATCAGCACCTCCGCTCGGGAACAGGCCCACGGCTACCGATCCGACACCGTAGGTCAGCGCGAGACCGGAAAACATCACGCCGCCGCGGCCCAGCCGCATCGCGGCGGCCACCACGGCGGCGGCGAGCGCGAACGCCACTCCTTGCGCGACGAACGCGATGTTCATCCAGGATGCCCGTGGTGAGAGCGCCGGTTGACCGAGGTCACTGATGTAGTCCACCCAGTAGCGGTAGCCGCGAATCTGCTCGGCGACAACGGCTTCCGTCGCCAGATACCACGCACCGGCGACCAACCAGAGTGCACCGGCCAGTCGCAGGGCCGGTGATGCCGCGGAGGTTCGCACCACGACAGGGTGCCACGGACGCAGTGCCCGCCCGGTTATCCTGGCCGGGTGAGCAGCCAGAAAGTCGCGGGCGGGGTGGTGCACGAACTGCCCGCGGACCTACGTGAGGCGCTGAGCGCCAACGGCACCGCGCTCGCCGCCTGGAATGACATCACCCCGTTGGCGCGCAACGAGTTCATCTGCTGGGTGGAGGACGCCAAGCAGCAGAAGACGCGCGAACGGCGTATCCGCAGGACCCAGGAAGAACTCGAGGAAGGCCAGCGCCGGCCGTGCTGCTGGCCCGGGTGCAAGCACCGCGAGCGCACCGGCAAGGCCTGAGGTCCGAGGCCTCACCCTCCGATGAAGCCCAGCATGTTCGAGAAGTACAGGACGGCGAAAACGCCGTAGAACAGCCCGGCGAAGCCCAGCAGGCCCATCGAAAGCCGGCTCGGTCTCAAGGCATCGGGGATGCGGCGGTTGACGGCCAGTGTCGTCAGCACGATGAACGGGGTGTGCACGCTGGCCACGACTCCCGACGCGGACATGACGGCGACGGGATCCCGCACGATCACGATCACGATGGCCGGGATGAGGCCGGTGAACGTCACCGCGAACAGGATCTTGAGCGCTCGTGCGGTGCCCATCGTCTCCGGGCGCCAGCTGGTGACGCGTTCCGTCCACGAACGGCCCGACTTCCCGGACAGCAGCAGGGTGATGTCGGCGAAGGCGCGTGACCATCCGTCCTGGTTCGCCAACACGCTGCCGCCTAGCGCCACCACGATCGCCGTGAACATCAACCAGTGTCCGACGGTGCCCCACACTTCTGACAGCAGCAGCATCAGATCGTCGGCCACCCCGATTCCCGACGGCACGACGCCTGCCGGGGCGAGAAGTTCGGCGCCCAGCACCAGGAAGGCCGTGATGATGACGGCCCCGGTGAGCACGCCGACCGCCGCGGTGTTCGACAGGGTGCCGAACCACGAACGCAACCGTGCCGCGCGCTCCTCGGCGGATTCGGGCGAGGCGCCCTGCTCCTCGGATGTGGACTTGTCCATCCCGCCGCCGTACCCGCGGCGGGCGGTCCAGTACGAGAACCATACGATGCCCATGGACCCCGCGAGAATCGTCCCGATCCAAGGCAGCACGAAGGGCACGCTGAGGTCCGACGGGATACCGGGCACCACTCCGGCCCGCGCGTCCCCGTCCGGCTGAAAGACCCATGCTGCGGCGACCACCGTGATCGCCACCAGAACCAGTGCCAAGACCAGGGCGGCTCGGGACACGGCGGGGTAGCCACCGCTGACGACCACCGCCGTCGTGATCAGCAGTAGCAACAGGGACCACAGCAACATTCCGCCCGGAAGCACGGAAGCGAATGCGCTGCCCACCAGGGCGCTGAGCCCTCCCACGCCGGCCACCGCGGCGACGAGTTGCGGCAGCAGAACCACCCACAGGGCCCAGTTGCGGGGCCCGGGGAGCGTGGAGAACCCGTCCAGCAGAGTCCGGCCGGTGACCACCGCGAACCGGCCGGCCTCCCGGATCATCACCCACATCAGGATCGCGACGCCCCACAACAGCCAGAGCAGCTCATAGCCGTATTCGGAGCCGACCCGCGGGGTGAACAGCACCGAACCTGACCCCACCGCAGACATCGCCCACAGCAGGCCCGGACCCCACCACCGCAGGCGGGCGACGCCGGTGGGTGGATCCGGGACACGCTGCCGCAGTTCCACGGTCTTCTCAGAGGTCGTGGTGTGCATGCCCGTCAACCGTTGCCCGCGGTCGGCCGGCCTAAACCCCCGGCGGTCCGGAACCGATCACGATGCTTGTCACATCCGGCGGCGACGCCAGCAGCCCGTGGTGGTGAAAGCGGTTGCCTCCGGAGCGCTTTGCGCGATACATGGCATGGTCGGCCACGATGACCAGGTGGGTGAGGAAGCGTCGAGCCTGCCCGTCCTCCGACGGAACTCCAGCCAGCGGCGCACAGACGGTGCCGACGCTGGCGGTCACCGGAACAGGCAGGCCGGCGATGGTCTGACAGATCCGGCCGGCGAACGGCGCGGTGTCCGGAATGGCCGACAGCGCGGCGATCAGAAATTCTTCGCCTCCGCTGCGGCCGATCACCGATGTCGGGCCGGCAGCGACGGGCAGCGCCCGGGCGACGGTGACCAGTGCCGCATCGCCGACGTGGTGGCCGTGGGTGTCGTTGACCGCTTTGAAGTTGTCGAGATCCACCAACGCCACGAACAGGTAGTGCACGGTGGTGTCGCGCTCGGTGAGCAACTCGAGCGTCGCTTGGAAGAACGCGGGTCGGTTGAGCAGCGTGGTCAACGGGTCACGCGCGGCGTGCACCAGGTCGGTGCCCAGCGCGCGGACGAGGAACTGAATGGCCAGCGGCATCGCGATGTTGATCAGTAGGACGAGGAACAGGTCGACCACCGCCAGGGCCGGGTGCCCGGACATCGCCAACCGGACGGCCGCAGCCAGGGCGACGCCCGCAGCGACGAAGAAGTTGTAGAGGACGAGCGCGGTGGAATGGAAGAACGCGATGTAGGCACCGATGATCGCGAACGAGATGCAGCCGATCAGCGACGCCAGCGGGGTGGGATAGGCCAGACAGGCCAGCGCCACCGCGCCGTTGGACACGACGGAGAACACCTGCGACTGGCGTTGCGTGGGCCAACGCCAGGCCCACAGCAGTACACCGGCCACCCCGCAGGCCGCAGCCAACCAGGTCATCGCGACCGGCACGGTGCCCCGTGGTCCGTCGGAGCTGAGCAGCAGCACAAGCAGACTCACTGCCAACGAACCGGCGATCAGCCCCATCATCAGTCGCACCCGGGTGGTCTGGCCCCGGGCACGTAGGTAGCCGCTGAGCCAGTCGTAGTGGCTGGGCTGCAGCCACCGCGGACTCTGTGATGCGGCCATCGTCACCCCCGCGAACAAACATACTGACTGCGGCGACCCCCCGGTGACACCAATGTCGAAGCGCCGGGACGCTGGTTGGCGTTCATTTCCGGGTTTCGGGTATGAAGGCGGAGTGCGTCTGGAGCACCGCGCTGTGCTGGCTGCGGGGGTGGAGGCTGTCCGCGCGACGGCCGGCGCGTTGCTCGGGCGGCCCGGTGGTTTGTTCGGTGCCGGGGGTGAGACCTTCGATGCCACCTTGCGCATCGACGACGACGCCCGTGTGCCGGGGTCGGTCGCATTGCTGCGGCCGGGCTCCGTGCACCGTGCCGTGGTCCAGGTGGGTCCTGACCGGCGGAACACCGCGGTTCGCAAACTGTGTGTGAAGATTCCCGATGCCTACGGCCGAGGTCGCGATCAGGATTTCCTGCTGGCGTCGTCCGGCGATGGCGCACCTCTGCACCACGCGGCGCTGCCGACGGACTCGGTAGCCGCCCTGTACTCGTCGCTGTGGCTCTACCTCGCCGGCCTGCAGCCGGTGTTGTTCGGGGCGCGCACCTCGACGACCGGTCGCGACCTACGCTTCGGACCCGGAGATGAACTGAGCTTCGCGCTCAGCCCCCCGCTGGGTGAGTTCCGCCGGATCGGGTTGTTGACGTTGGCCGAACCGCACGACGGCACCGTGCGCTTCGCCGGCCGCAACAGTGGCGGCAACCTCTGGCCGCTACCGCCGGTCAGCTTCTACTGAAGGGCCCCGGATTCACGACCGGCTGCGCCGGGTCTCCCGACGGTTCGCCTTCTCGATGGCCGAGACGAGGTCGTCCTTGTCCATCTTGGAACGACCGGAAATGTCGAGGCGGCGGGCCACCTCCATGAGGTGCTTCTTGGTGGAGTTGGCGTCAACACCCTCGGCGGTGTCTCCTTTGGCATTCGGACCGCCACTCTCGGCCCGGTCGTCGGACCGGCCGCGTTGATCCTTGGCCTCCCAGTGGTCCCCCCCTTTTCGTAGCTGTGTTTGAGCGCGCTGGAGGCGACGCGGTGCGCGCGTTCCCCTTCGCCGTACTCCTCGACGGCTGAGTCGTGCGCCTTGGCGAAGGTGCGCTGGGCTTTGTCGTCGGACCGCTGCAAGGTGCTCGGCAGTTCGCTCTCCTTGGCCTGCATCCGGGCCGCGCTGCGCCCGTGGCCGGGAGGTCGCACGGATGGTTGTTTGACCCGCCAACCGACGGGTAGGTCGCAGCCATGAGTTATCAAACGCACCGGGTCACCGGAGCGGCAGCGGTGGCCACACTGACCGATCTGGGGCTGTCATCAATTGCGGCGGGAGTGCTGGCACGCCGGCGGCCGGTGATGCGACTGCTGGAACGCACGCAGGCCGACGCCCGGGCATCCAGACGGATGCACTTGCTGCGCAGCAGATACGGCCGTGGTCCCGTCGAAGTGGTGCTGCCGGGACGGCGCATCATCGTCGTGCTCGACCCTGAGGACGTCGGCCAGGTGCTCGCTGATGCGCCGACGCCGTTTCACCCCGCCAATCGGGAGAAACGCAAAGCGCTGCAATGGTTTCAACCCCGTGGAGTCCTGTTCTCGAGGGGCCCAATCCGCCGGCAACGACGGGAGTTCAACGAGACCGTGCTGCAAACCGACTCCGAGGTGCATCGGTTGGCCCCGCATTTCGCCGCGGTGATCGCCGAGGAGGCGCGGGAGCTCACCACCCGTGCCGCGGAGAGCCGGCAGCTGGATTCATCACAGTTCATGACGGTGTGGTGGCGGGTGGTGCGGCGTCTGGCCTTCGGTGATGCTGCCCGCGACGACGAGGAGATCACCGACCAACTGCTGCGGCTGCGAAAGGCCGGCAACTGGTCGTTTCTGGCGTTGCCGCACTACCGCGAGCGGTCACGGTTCCTCGACCACCTCTACCGGTACGCAGAAGACCCGCAGCCGGGCACGCTCGTCAGCGCGGTCGGTGAGACCAGGGCGCCGGGTGGGGTGGATCAGGTCGGTCAGATGCCGCAGTGGCTCTTCGCGTTCGATGCCGCAGGCATGGCTTCACTACGGGCCCTGGCGTTGCTGGCAAGCCATCCCGAGGAGCTGAAGCGGGCAATAGAGGATGCCGCCGATCCGGAGGACCCGGCGCTGCGACCGTATCTGCGCGCCAGCGTGCTCGAGTCAGTGCGGCTGTGGCCCACGACGCCGGCGATCCTGCGCGACACCACCGAGGTCACCACCTGGCGGGAAGGCTCGGATCGCTTCACGATCGACAAGGGCGCTGGTCTGGTGATCGTGGTGCCCGCCTTCCACCGCGACGGACAGCTGCTGCCGTACGCCCACCAGTTCGTCCCCGACATCTGGCTCGACGGCCGCGCCGTGCAACAACCGCAACTCGTGCCGTTCTCCGCCGGCCCCGCCGAGTGCCCCGGCCGCAACCTGGTTCTCCTTGCGACCAGCACGCTGCTCGCGCATCTGCTGGACACTGTCGAGTTGCGGTTGACATCGATGCCGCGGTTGTCACCGGACAAGCCGCTGCCGCTCACGCTCAATCAGCTGACACTCGAGTTCGACGTGCAGCCCAAGCACAGCGCACAGCGCGCTGCAGCGTCGAACTGAGAGGTCACGCGCCGAGTTCGGACACTTCTGTATCGAGAGCCGCTGCCTGCTCAGTGAGTTCATGGTCGGACAGGTCCGTCCCACCGGTGCGTTCGAGAAGGGCGGCCCGTGAGATGACCTCCAGCGCGCCCCGGTGCTTTTCGTCGTCGATCTCGCCGCCGGTGATCACCTCGACCCGGCCTTCGATCAGCACTAGAACACTGTCGTCGTCGGCATCCAGCAGTCGGCGCACATCGTCAGTGGAAATAGTCATGACGGCTGTGTGCCCCGATGTGGAGCCTTTACACGGCGAAACCGGCCTTTCATCTCAAGATTCGGCGCCGCCATGCCGGGTAGTCGATCTGCAGGCCCTGCCCGAACAATCCACCTGGGAGGTTGGAGATGGAACGCGGAAGCTCCAAGCACGGACAGCGCGAGGACGACGCGCTCAAAGAGGAATTGCAGGGAACGCTGAAAGGGAACAGGTCCTCACGTGTCGAGGAGTGGCGCGACCCGGAGCCGCCGGCCGACGACGATCCCGACGTCCCGACCGCCGGCCCAGCGGACCGCTGAGAGATCAGTCCGGTGACCCTTCGGAGTCGTCGAAGAACGCCCAGTGCCCGTCGTCGCCGGACTTGACCTCCATCCGCCAGCCGAGCTCTGAGTTGTCGGCTTTCTGATCGACGAACCAGGCGTGGGCGTCGTCGGCGCTCTCGATGTCCTTCGTGTCGACGACGTCTCCCTTGGGATTGAGTACGCGATATGTAGCCATGGGCGGCGTATTCCCGTTGTGTCACAGTCGAAACTGACCCGAACTACTCGCTGCGGCCGGTGTGCTGCCGCAGATCGTCGATCAGCTCGGAGGCCTGGGCTTTCATCGCGTCCCCGGGGACTTCTTGCCCGGCCTCCCGGGCCAGCATGTGCAGATTGCTGTGTTGCGCACCCGTCATGGGTTCGTCACAGTGGTCACCCACTGAGAAGGCGTGGGTGGGTACTGGCAGCTGACGGCGGTAAGGGCCCGCCGGCCGCGAGAGTGCCCCCAGACCGGCAATCGCCGCTGTCGACGATAGTTGCACTGCCGAACTGATTGTTTTAGTACAAACTTTGCTTGTGGCAGTTAACAGGTCGAAACATCGCGACCTGAGAAACATCGCCGGTCTGCAGACGCTGGTGATGGTCAGCGAGCTGGGCAGTCTCACCGAAGCCGCCCGCAGACTAGGCGTGTCCCAGCAGGCCGTGTCGGCTCGTCTGCAGTCACTTGAACAGGCGGCTGGGCGGCCGCTTCTTGTGCGCGGGCCCAAGGGCAGGACCCTGACAGCGGACGGCAAAGTGATTGCTGACGTCGCGTTGGAGGTCCTGAGCGCACTCGATCGACTGGACACGGTGGTCGACTGCCTGCACACCCAGCGGTATGTCCTACGCGCGGCCGCTAGCTACACCGTCGCCGAGTATCTGATTCCTCGTTGGCTGATGCAGCTGTCTCTGGCCTACGGCGCCGACAATGCTCAGGTGACCGTGGCGGCGGTGAACAGCGCGACGGTGTTCGCTGAGGTCCTGGACGGCCTGCACGACGTTGGGTTCGTCGAGTCGCCTGACGTACCCGCAGGTCTGCATCATCGGGTCGTCGGCCGGGACGAGATGGTCGTGGTCGTGGCACCGAACCACCCCTGGGCCGGAACTGACGGCCGCGCGATTGCAATCGACGAACTTGCCGCGACGGCGCTGGTGTGCCGGGAGGCAGGGTCCGGAACGAGATCGAGCTACGAGCGGCTGATCTCCTCGCGTAACCCTCATCTGGCTGTCGCACCGCCGGCGATCGAGTTGCCGACGACAGCGGCAATCAAGAACGCAGTGCGGTGGGGTTTCGCACCAGCCGTGCTGAGTTTGCTGAGTGTCCGTGAGGACCTCGACTACGGCCGCCTTCGGCGAGTAAGAGTTGACTCCCCCGCTTTTGTGCGCGATATCAAGGCAGTGTGGCCCGCGTCGGTGAAGAGCTTGTCGGCGCCAGCACGCCAATTGATCGAAGTCGCGTCGAGGCGGCACTGAACTACATCTGACCGCCGTTAACCAAGCCGTAACTCCTCCCATGGCAGACCCGCGAGACCGCTGTGAGTATGGAGCGCGTTGACAGCCGCAACCGATAGGACGGCCAGTATGCAGCTTCAGATATGTTCGTGGATAGACGATCTGGGAGGTGACGCACCCTTTGGAGATCCGTTGGGTGCGTTGTGTTGCAGCCCTGGCGAGGCAGCGGATGTGTTCGCGGTGGGCGGTGCGGTCCTCATATGTGACTTGAGCGCAGGCGAACTAGTGGCTGAACTGTGTGTGCCCGCCGAGGGTCTCACTACCAAAAAGTCGGCATTTTTGGTGCGGCACACCTCAGGCATCATGACAGCCACCATCGACACGGTGGCAGCACAGCGTCTCGACCTCCCCCCGCTCCGCCTTGACTTTGAGCGAGACGCAGGAAGGTTCTGCGTTGCCGTAGATGCGAAGTCCCGCACGACAGGCATTTCTGCACAAGACCGCGCACGAACCATCACGCGGATCGCCGATATAGACGCGAAACCAACCGACTTTGACCGTCCGGGACACGTGTTGCCGGTGGTGACCGGCGGTGCGTTCGCGGGAGCGCGATGGACGCGCTATGACGCCGCAGCTGCCCTCAGCCGTCGCGCGGGACTGAGCGGCGTCGTGGCGAGCGCTCCTCTCGTCGATGGCCTGGGCGCAACTGCGGTCCCATTCGTAGCCGACTTCGCGCGGGCTCATCAGCTGAATCTGGTGTTTGCGAATCAACTGAAACCGAATTAACGCGCTTCCACACCTGTCCGTCAACGGCGATGGCCGGAACAGCCTCAGCTCATCGCCGAGCTGAGGCAACAGACCGACCCCTTGAGTTCTTCCACTAAGGAGATTTCAT
The DNA here is from genome assembly GCF_010723735.1 of Mycolicibacterium hippocampi. GTDB lineage: Bacteria > Actinomycetota > Actinomycetes > Mycobacteriales > Mycobacteriaceae > Mycobacterium > Mycobacterium hippocampi. The sequence continues at coordinate 833,040 of NZ_BLLB01000002.1, forward strand.
GTTCAGCCCGCCTGATCTGCCGTCCGGCATGGGCATTGCGCTCATGCTGGGCCTGGGAGCAGTACTGTTGGCCATCGCTCTGATCGTGCGGACGATGGTCAAGAACACGCACGATTTCGTGATCGCCGATCGCCGCATTGGGTTTGGGTTCGGAGTCGGCTCGGTCATCGCCGTGTGGACGTGGTCCATGGCAGTCATGATGTCTTCAGCCCAAGCGTTCACCTTCGGCACGTCCGGCTTGATCTGGTTCGTCGTGCCGAACGGCCTCGCTGTAATGGTGATGGTGGTCTTCGCTTCCCGGCTGCGGCGACAGATGCCAGCCGGGTACACGATCGTCGAGTTCATTCGGGAACGCTTTCAGAACAAGCCGGCAACCACCGTGATGCTCGTGGCGATGTTGTTGGGCTTGCTGGCAGAGATCTTCATAAATCTCTTCGGAGTAGTGATGGTCATGAGCGTCGTCTTCGAGTTGAACACCACTACGGTGCTCGTCGTCGCCCTGGCTACCGTGACGGTGTACTCCTACTTCGGCGGGCTATGGACCTCGGCCGTCACCGCAACCTTCAACACCTTGCTGATCACCGTGCCATCGGCCATCGTCGTGCTCTACGTGCTGGCGAAAGTCGGGGGCCCCGGGGTGGTGTTCCAGGCGGTCGACGAAGCTGGTCCCAATACCCTCAACGCATTCGACGGTACAGCCGCAGCCGCCTTCGGAATCTCTCTGGCGCTGGGACTTCTCGCGTCGACCATGGCAGATCAGACCTTCTGGCAGAAGGCATTCGCCATGAAGCCGGCCACCATGAGTCGAACATTCCTCTGGGCGGGAATCTGGTTCTACCCAATACCGCTGGTGATGGGCTTACTCGGCCTCGTGGGCCTGGGTCTCGGAGTTACCACCGCAGATCTTGGCGACGTAGGGTCGGGTGGGATCGGTCCGTACGTAGTCAGTCATCTGGGACTGCCTGTCATCCTGGTTGCGCTGTACGTCCTCGTGATTCTCAATGCTTGCTATTCATCGATGGACGGGGCGTTTGCCGCGCTTGCTTCCATCGTCGCGGTCGACGTGTTGAAGCGAGTGAGGCCGAATATGGCACCCAAGAAGCTTTTTCGTGCAACTAAAGCCTCGATCATCATTGCTGGGGTCATCGGTGGTCTGATCGTAAGTTCCGGCATCGACTATGTGGAGTTGGTGACCACCGTCTTCTTCCTCAAGGCAGCACTGATCGTTCCGCTTGCGTTGGCGATTTTCTGGTCACGAATGACCTCGACGGCATTCGTTTCGAGTCTGGTATTGGCCATTGCCATCGGATACCCCGTGCGGCAGTACGTCGGTGAACTGCCGGGAATCGTGACGCTGGAGAGCATCTCGCTGATTGCCGCGGTCGGTGTCAGCTTGATGTCCCGGCAACGATTCGACTACACGACCTTGCGAAGTAAGGGACCAGCGTTGGGTCAAGAGGAACAGGCCATGCTGACGAACGTCCGAGCCGGAGCTAGCGAGAAGGATCCTGTCCTGTGACCATCTTTTGGATCGTTGCCGTCCTTGGTGGCCTTGTGTGCATCGTCTATCTGACGCTGGGTGTGCGGGCCTTTACCACTGTCCGGCGAGACATACTGGCAGCAGCAGGCGGGACCACCGATGACCCTGGGGAACTTCCCACCGATATTCACCGAGGGTTCGTGTGGAAAGCGCTTGTGGGAGTGACCGCTTCGTCACTGGTAATTGTGCTGCTCGGGGTGGGGGGCATCTTCTGGTACCTACCCGTCATTCTGGCGATTGGTTCAGCAATAGCAGTGATCACGGGCTTCGTCATTGACGGCCGGCAGGCAGTCGCCGATGGCATCAGTCGTTCGAACCTACCCGAGAGGACAATCTAGATGACCAAGAAGAAGATGCACCTGCTGGGATTCGTCCAGCACGGGGTGATGAACCATGCGTCGACGATGTGGGCGCATCCGCGCGACAAGGTCGGATACCACTGGTCCAAGCCGGAGTACTGGCGGGATCTGGGCCGCACGATGGAACGCGGCCTTTTCGATGCGATGTTCATCGCCGACGAATTGGCGCCATACACCACCTACAAGGGCAGTTCGGACCCGGTGGTGAAGTATGCCGGGCAATGCCCAGTGCATGAACCCGCAGCGGTGGTTCCCATTGTCGGCGCGTTCACAAAACACCTCGGAATCGGCATCACCTTGTCGACTTCCTTTGTCCCGCCGTACATGATGGCACGCCAGCTCTCCACTCTCGATCACTTGACCGGCGGACGAGTCGGATGGAACATCGTCACTTCGTACTCCAAGAGCGAGTTCCAGGCGATGGGCAAGGACAACCTCACGCCACGCGACAAGCGCTATGAGGTCGTCGAAGAGTACATGGATCTGTGCTACCAGTTGTGGGACTCCTGGGATGACGATGCGATCGTCTACGACCGCGAGAACGGGATTTTTGCCGACCCGTCCAAGGTGAAAGAGGTCGACTTCCAGGGCGAATTCTTCCGATCGAAGGGCCGGCATTTTGTCGCCCCCTCACCACAGAAGCGCCCGGTGTTGTGGCAGGCTGGTTCGTCACCGCAAGGTCGTGAGTTTGCGGCCAAGCACGCTGAATCGGTGTTCGGCATCTTCCCTACGCCGAAAAGCATGCGCAGCTACGCCGACGACATCCGCACCAGGGCCGATAACCTCGGACGCGATCCAGAATCGGTGAAGTTGATCTACGGCTTGCAGACCATCATCGATCGTGACAAGTCTCGGGCTAACGACAGGTACGCCGAGTTTGTCGAAAAGGTGCAGATCGAAAGCGCACTCGGAATCCTGTCCGGTCACACAGGTTTCGACTTCTCGACGCTTGGCCTGGACGACAACGTCGTGGATGCGGACGTGCAGGGCATCCGCGGTCTGTTTGACGCGATACTCGAGGCCAAGGATGGGGCTCCGGTCACGGTGCGGGAGGCCGCGCAGATCTACGGAGTGTCGTTGGGCGCACCCGTTGCGGTGGGCACTCCGTCCGACGTGGCTGACCAGATGGAACAGTACATCGACGAGGGCGGATGCAATGGATTCATGATGCTGGCCACCGATACCCCGGGCTGTTTCAACGACATGACTGAGCTGCTGGTACCAGAGTTGCAGCGCCGCGGTCGCTTTCGGACGCGCTATCCAGGAACAACGTTGCGGGAGAGTCTGCAGGAGTACTGACGATACCGACCTGAGTCAGATCACCCTGGTTCGCCCCAGCCGATCGAACTAGCAAGCGCACCGCTCGAGCGGACGCAATCGGAGTCCATGCTGCCGCGATCCCGATTGAAGCGGCTGAGGACGACCGTCGCCTTGTCGTGCGCAAGAGGAGTCAAGAACTACATGAGCACCGAACCGGATCTTGAGGCCGAAGTCGATGACAGGGACCTACGGGCACTGCTCGCCCGGGTACCAAGCTGCGTCATCGCGGTGACCGCCCGGGTGGACGACCGACCTGTGGTCATGGTCGTCAGCAGTTTCGTTGGAATCTCCCTGGCTCCAGCGTTGGTCGGGTTCTGTGCACAGGCCACGTCGACGACGTGGCCCTTGATCAAGCGGGCCGACTCGATCGGGCTTAGCGTGCTGGCGGAGCAGCACAAGAATGATGTCCGCACTATGGCAGCGAGAAGCGGAGACAGACTCGCTGGCATGGAAACATTTGCCGTGGCCGATGGAACCCCCTTCATTTCTGGTGCCACAGCGTGGCTGCAGACCGATCTGCTGAGCGAAACGCTCCTTGGGGATCACGCATTCGCGGTGCTCTCAGTCCGAGGTCTGCGGGTCGGTGCGAACGGGCCGCTCGTCTTCCACGAGGGCACGTTTAAGGGATGCGCTGGACTGGTAGCGCACTCAGCAGGGTGACCCAGTGCCTAGGTCCACTTGACTGGACACAATGAAATGAACTGAGGCGGACGTGCATACAAACAGTCGGCTGGAGATGTGCGTTCAGACCGAGCAGGCCCAGACCGAAGAGCCGAGTGCAGTCGACAGTGGCGCGCCACCCAGCTGCGAGGAACGCGGGCGGCCCGGCATCGGATTCTTCCATCAGGTAACGCCGAACCTCTTCGCGTCGGTCATGGGCACGGGCATTGTCGCCACCGTGTCCGCGCGGTTCATTGGGATCTCTTCTGGGTTTGCATACTTCGGAACCGCGGTGTGGATCCTGGCGTCGATGTGGTTGTTGGTACTGATTGCGGGGTTCACCGGCAACTGGCTGAGGCACCGCGAACAGGCTTTGGCACTCTTGCATAATCCGGTCAATCTCCCTTTCTACGGGACGATTCCCATGGCATTACTGACGGTCGGATCGGGTGCAATGCTATTCGGACCGGCCTTCTTCGGGTCGGTGGCCGTCTGGATAGCCGGAAGCTTCTGGATTCTCGGAACATTGCTGGGGATCATCACCGCTGTCGCGGTTCCCGTGCGGGCTGTGTTGTCCACGTATCAACCGTCCGATTACACACTGCCATCGTGGATGCTGCCGGTCGTACCCCCAATGGTGTCAGCCACCACCGGCGCTGGGTTGTTAGACCACATCCCGGATACAGGGCTGCAAACAGCTCTCCGGATTTGCTGCTACAGCTTGTTCGGCATGGCGCTCATCGTCGGCATGCTGACTCTCGCAATGATTTACAGCAGACTTGTCTGTGACGGCGCCCTCAAGCCAGCGATCGCACCCACCGTCTGGATTCCGCTGGGAGTCATCGGGCAGTCAATCGCCGCTGCGAACTTTCTCGGTGTCCACCACGGTACGGAGCTGACAGGCGCGCTGTTTTCGCTCCACGAGTTGAGAACCATCGGCGTCGTCTTCGGTGCCGCCATGTTCGGGTTCGCGGTGTTCTGGGTTGCGTTCGCCATGGCGCTCACAGCCCATGGTGCTCGGGTGGGCATGTCCTTCTCGCTGAGTTGGTGGAGCCTGGTGTTCCCCGTCGGCGCCACCGCCCTCGGACTGTCTGCCCTCGCGGAAGCCACCGGGCTGGCCGCGCTGGATGTGGGCGCGCTGTGCTTGTACGTCGCGCTGGTAAGCATCTGGTGCGTTGTCGCAGTTGGCTCGATAGTCCGCGGCCACCTCGCTTGGTGGCGCTAAATGCAGAGATCAGCGCGACCGATGACGGCGCTGAGAGTTTGTTGGCTAATCAACTACTCGCCGCGGCCGGTCTGCTGGCGCAGGTTGTCGATCATCTCGGAGGCCTGCGCCTTCGTTGCGTCCTCGGGAACCTCTTGCCCGGCCTCCTGGGCCAGCGTGTGCAGATAGCTGCGTTGCGCACCCGTCATGGGTTCGTCACCGGTCACCCACTGCGACGTGTCCTTCTCCGGGTTCTCGCTCGGCGCTTGCTTGGTGTTGTCAGTCAACTTCGTCACCTCCGCACCCCGGGTGCCCATCGCACGCCTGTTCGAAACGCGGGCCGGGACGGGAAAAGGGACAACCCGGATGAGCAGGGCAGCGGCGACCTGAAAGTATCGACTCGTGGGCAACAAGGAACGCTCGAAGATCGTCATGTCGGACGCCGAGATCGCCGAATTCGTCGAACGCAGCCGCACGGCCACGATGGCCACCGTGCTGCCGAGCGGCCGGCCGCACCTGGTGGCGATGTGGTACGCGGTGCTCGACGGAGAGATCTGGTTCGAGACGAAGGCCAAGTCGCAGAAGGCGGTCAACCTGCGTCGGGACCCGACGATCACCGTGATGATCGAGGACGGTCAGACCTATGACACGCTGCGCGGGGTGTCGATCGACGGCGAGGCCGAGATCATCGACGATCCCGACACCAACCTTCGGGTCGGCATCAGCGTGTGGGAACGCTACACCGGGCCTTATAGCGACGAGATGCGCCCGTTCGTCGACCAGATGATGAACAACCGGATCTGTGTGCGGGTCATCCCGTCCCGGATGCGCAGCTGGGATCACCGGAAACTGGGCATGCCGGGCATGCCGCTGTCCGGCAGCACCGCCCAGTACCTCTGACCGGCGTCAACGGCTGGCGAGCAGTCGCTTGACGTCGGCCGTGACCGGGTCGACGTGGTCGCCGAACTCGGCGTGCTTGTCGATGAAGTTGGCGATCATCGGACAGACGGGCACGATCCGCAATCCGGCCTCCCGGGTCGCTTCGAGCGCCTCGCGAACCAGGATGGTCCCCAGCCCGCGCCCGCCGAACTCGTCGTCCACCTCGGTGTGCGGGAAGATGCGCTGGTCGCCGTGGTCGATGTACTCGGTGAAGCCGGCCTTCTGCCCGTCGACCGAGATGCTGAAGCGGTCAGCTTCGGCGGTGACGTCGGTGGGGGCGCCGTTCTTGTCGGTAGTCATGGTGTCCACGTATACCCAGATTCACGGCGCCGGATTGCCTCGCGGTCGTAATCGGCCGTTCGGCAGGGGAGGCGCGGGCAGCCGAGCCGTGGCGCCGCGGTAACCGTCGACGGCACCGAATCGGGCGTCGTGGCTTTCCCATTGCTCGCGGTAGGCCACGATCTCGTCGTGGCTGCGGCCGACGAAGTTCCACCACATGACCAGGTGCTCGCCGAACGGTGTCCCGCCCAGGAGGACGGCCCGCGCCGGGCCGTCGCCGCGATTGGCCAGGTGCAGGCGCCGGTGGCCCGGACGCTGGTAGGCCAGGTCGGCGACCGCGAGCACCTCACCGCAGGCTTCGAGGACGCCCTGGTCGAGCAGCACGCCGTGCTCGAACGTCTCGTCGATGTCGAGGGTCAGTTCCGCACCGGCCTCGAGGTCCAGCTGGGCACCGAGCAGCGGGGTGAACGTGTGCACCGGGGAACGGTTCCCCTCGAGTTCGCCGAGGAACACCCGCACTGTGGCGCCGCCGCGGGACTGGGGTCGTGGGACGTAGTGGGCGAAGTCGCGGCCGGTGTCGCGGGCGGCGTCGGGCAGCGCCACCCACAGCTGCACTCCGTGCAGCACCGAGGTGTCGGCCGTCGACACCTCGGAGTGGCAGATGCCCGCGCCTGCGGTCATCAGGTTCAGTTCCCCCGGCCGCACCAGCGAGTGGATGCCCGCGCTGTCGCGGTGCTCCACCTCGCCGCTGAACAGCCAGCTCACCGTCTGCAGACCCGTGTGCGGATGCGGGGGCACGTCCATCCCGGTCCCGCCGCGCACGTCGTGCGGCCCGTAGTGGTCGGCGAAGCACCACGCTCCGATCAGCGACCGTTCCCGTTGGGGGAGGGTGCGGCGAACGCGAATCGCCCGCGGCCCGCCCAGGGGTACCTCGCGCGGATGCAGCACCCCCGCGAATGGCGAAGCGGCACACTCGACTTCGGTAGGCGCGGCATCGGTGTTGCTCACGTGTCCACAGTAGCCTCCTCGGCGGCGGGCAGGACCATGGTCGACCGGATGATCTCGCGGTCGGCGTCGTCGATGCGAAACACCCCGAAGCGGAACTTGTAGCCCCAGCGGTTCTTGTCCTCGATGAAGTCCAGCCGATCGATCAGCGGCCGGATCGGTGCAGGTGCGCACTCCAGGAAATCCACATTGCGCCGCCACGGCTGGAAGTCCGCTGACACCTCGACCTGATAGGGCTCGTCATCGGCGACCCGGCCGATCGCGGTGAACGCCTGCAACGGCGGACCGTCGGGATGCGTCTCCCGCGGTGAGTAGAAGATGATCCAGTCACCACGTGCCATCTTGCGCAGCATGTGCGGCTTGCCGTGATTGGCCTGTGTGAAGCGTCCCCGCACGCCGCGCTCGACATGGGCGCGGCTGACGGTGTTGATCCAGTTCGTCATGACCGAACGCTATGCCCGGCCGCCGACACCGCGGTGCCCGTGCGTCGCGGCCTGTGGACAACCCATCGAGGGGCCTGTGGATAGAGTTCGACAACATGGGCGACAGCAGGCTGACGGCGGAGGAACTGCGCAACACCACCTTCGAGAAGCCGCCGTGGCCCAAGCGCGGCTACGCCGAGAAATCGGTGCACGATTTCCTCGCCCTGGCGGCGCGCCGGCTCGAGGGGCGGGGACATCTGCGCGCCGACGACATCCGCGGCGTGCGCTTCAACAAGGCGCCGTTGGGTAAGCGGGGTTACGACCCTGCGCAGGTCGACGCGGTGCTCGCCGAAATCGTCACAACCATCGAGCATCTCGACAGGTGACGCGGGCGATCGTCGACCCTGACGGTGGTCGCGCCGAGATCACGGAGACGGCGTGACCGAGGCCGGCGGCTTGAGGATGGGCAGCGCCGCAGGCCGCTGGGTGCTGCTGGCTACGGTGCTCGGCTCGGGAATCGTGATGATCGACAGCACCGTGGTGAACGTGGCGCTGCCCCACATCGGCAGCGACCTCGGCGCGGGTTTTGTCGGACTGCAGTGGACCATCAACGCCTACACGCTGACCCTGGCGGCACTGATCCTGCTCGGCGGATCGCTCGGTGACCAGTTCGGGCGGCGCCGCATCTTCCTGATCGGGGTCATCTGGTTCGCGGCGGCATCGGCCGCGTGCGGCCTGGCGCAGAACGTCGAGATGCTGATCGCGGCCCGCGCGCTGCAGGGCGTCGGCGGTGCGTTGCTGACCCCGGGCAGCCTGGCACTGATCTCCGCGTCGTTCTGCAAGGCCGACCGTGCCGCCGCGATCGGCGCCTGGTCCGGCATGGGCGGACTGGCCGGCGCCGTCGGCCCGTTCCTCGGCGGCTATCTCGTCGAGATCAGCTGGCGAGCCATCTTTCTCATCAACCTCCCGTTGGCCGCGGTGGTCGTCGCGGTGACCGTGCTGCGGGTGCCCGAAAGCCGTGACACGGAGTCGGCGCCGGGGCTTGACGTGAGCGGCACGATCCTCGCGGTGGTGGGTCTGGCCGGATCGACCTATGGGCTCACCGAACTCGCCAACGGGGAAGCGACCCCGGCCGCGGTGGTCGCAGTCGCCGCGGGTGTGCTCGCGATGCTGGCTTTCGTGGTGGTCGAGCGTGGTTCCGCCCGCCCCCTGGTGCCTCCTTCGTTGTTCTCAGACAACACCTTCCGTGTCGCCAACACCATCACCCTGCTCATCTACGGCGCCCTGGGCGTGGTGTTCCTGCTGCTGGTGCTGCAACTGCAGACGGTCGCCGGCTTCAGCCCTATCGCCGCCGGGACGGCGCTGCTGCCGGTGACGGCAGTGCTGCTGGTGTTCTCCTCGCGGGCAGGAGCGCTGGCCGGGCGGATCGGGCCGCGCCTGCCCATGACCGTCGGCCCACTACTGGCCGCTGCCGGCCTGCTGCTGATGATGCGGATCGGACCGAGCGCGTCGTGGGTTGCCGACGTACTACCCGCAGCCCTGGTGTTCGGCGCCGGCATGGCGCTCGTCGTGGCACCCCTGACCGCTGCGGTACTCGACTCCGCCCCAGACCATCTGGCCGGTTCGGCCTCCGGCGTGAACAACGCCCTGGCCCGCAGCGGCGGTCTGCTGGCGGTGGCCCTGATACCCGGCCTCGCCGGCTTCAGCGGTGCCGACTACGCCGACCCGGACGCATTCGACGCCGGATTCCACGTCGCGGTCGCGATCTCAGCAGGTCTGCTCGTGGTGGCCGCGACCATGGCATTCACCGGTCTGAAGTCCGGCGCCGCAGCAGGAGCACCAAAAGCTCGGATGCGCGTCGAAGAGAACACGCACTGCCCGACCGTCGGGCCCTCGCTGTACCCGGGGTCGGACAGCCGTCCCTGACCGGCGCACCTATCCTCCAGGAATGTCTGAGCCTGAGGGCCCGCGCCCCGACCTGACGGAGTTGCTGCGGCGACGCGCACTGACCGAGGACGCGGCGCGGCCCGATGCCGTGGAACGCCGACACGCCCGTGGCGGGCGCACCGCGCGGGAGAACGTCGAGGACCTCGTCGACGCGAACTCCTTCGTCGAGTACGGCCGGTTCGCGATCGCCCCGCAGCGGATGCGCCGCGACGTCGAGGACCTCATCGCCCGCACCCCGGCCGACGGCCTGATCGCGGGCACCGCCCGGATCAACGGAAACCAGTTCGGCGACGAGCGCTCGGCGTGCGCGGTGCTGTCCTACGACTACACCGTGCTCGCCGGGACGCAGGGCGCGCTGGGGCACCGCAAGAAGGACCGGCTCTTCGAGCTCATCCACCGGATGCGGCTACCCACCGTGTTCTTCGCCGAAGGCGGCGGTGGCCGGCCGGGGGACACCGACTATCCCGTGGTATCCGCGCTGGACACCCGCGCATTTGCACTGTGGGCCAAGCTGTCCGGTGTGGTGCCGCGCATCGCGGTGGTCAAGGGACGCTGTTTTGCCGGAAACGCCGTCATCGCAGGCGCTTCCGATCTGATCGTCGCCACCGAGGACGCGTCGCTGGGCATGGGCGGGCCGGCAATGATCGCGGGAGGCGGTCTCGGCGACGTGCCGCCCGACGAGGTCGGGCCGATGTCGGTGCAGGAACCCAACGGCAACGTCGACGTCGTCGTCGCCGACGAAGCCGAGGCGGTCGCGGTGACCAAACGCCTGCTCAGCTACTTCCAGGGATCGCTGGCGGAGTGGACCGAGGCCGATCAGACGACCTTGCGCACTGCGGTGCCCGAACGGGAACGGCGCGCCTACGACGTCGTCCCCATCATCGAGACGCTCGCCGACGAAGGATCGGTGACCATCCTCCGGCGGCGCTTCGCCCGGGAGATGGTCACCGCGCTCGCCCGCATCGAGGGCCGGCCCGTCGGCGTCATCGCCAACGACACCCGGTTCACCGCGGGCGCGATCACCGCCGCCGCCTCCGACAAGGCGGCGCGCTTCCTGCAACTCTGCGATGCGTTCGGGCTGCCCGTCGTGTCTCTCATCGACTGTCCCGGGTACATGGTCGGCCCGGCTGCCGAGGCGGAGTCGCTGGTGCGGCGCGCATCACGAATGCTGGTCGCCGGGGCGGCAGTTCGGGTACCTATCATCGCGGTCGTGCTGCGGCGCGGGTACGGATTGGGAGCGCAGGCGATGGCCGGCGGCAGCCTGCACGAGCCGGTGCTGACGGTCGCGTGGCCGGGAGCGCACCTGGGACCGATGGGCCTGGAAGGCGCGGTGCGGCTAGGCCTGCGCAAGGAACTCGACGCGATCACCGACGCGGACGAACGGGAGGAGCGGGTGCGCGCGGCCACGGCCGCCGCGCAGGAGAACGCGAAGGCCCTGAATGCTGCGATGCTGTTCGAGATCGACGACGTCATCGACCCGGCGGAGACCCGTTCGGTCGTCGCCGCAACGCTCGCGGCAGTGGGTCCACCGGCGCCGTCACGGAGCCGTTTCATCGACACCTGGTGACATGGTGACCTGCGAGAGCTGTAGGTCCGCTCAGTCGCGTTTGGCCCCGTACCGCAGCAGGACCGTGCCACAAGGGAAAGTGCGGTTCTCCAACAGTCGCAGCGAGATCCATGACGGCAGCGTCGGGAAGAACGGTGTCCCGCCGCCCACCGCGGTAGGTGCGATCACGATCCGGTACTCATCCACCAGCCCGGCCTGCACGATCGGTGCTGCCAGCGCCGCCCCGGCTACCTCTAGCTGGCCCTCGGTTTCGGCCTTCAGCTTGGACACCACCTCGACCGGGGCGCCACGTTCCAGGCATGAGTTCCAGTCGACGGACTCCAGGGTGCGCGAGAACACGACCTTGGGCATGTCGCGCCAGATGTGCGCGAAGTCGACGATCAGAGGGGTGGCGTCCGGGTCCTTGTCGGCGGTCGGCCAGTACGCGGACATCAGGTCATAGAGCCGCCGCCCGTAGAACGCCAGGGCGGTCTCCCGCTCGAAGTCGTTCCAGTACTGGTGGAGCTCGTCGCTCGGATCGGACCAGTCGATGTTGCCCTGCGCGTCGGCGATGTAGCCGTCCACCGACACGTTGAAGCCGTAGATCAGTGTGCCCATGCAGCTCAGACTGCACCGGAGGGCAGAACTCATCGCGACAACACACGGGAGGCTGCATCAGCGCAAAAGTGGGGACGGTGCCGCCATGGCGCCTCTCGGCGAGTGGTCGCTCGTAGCGACTCGGTAGTTGGGGCCCGGGGCATGCCCGGCACCGTCGAGACATAGAACGGCACCCGTCCCGGCAGTATTCCGAGGCCCGCCGCCGACCCCCCGAGAGCGGCGGCGGGCATTCGCATGTCAGGCGCTTTCCGCGTAGTAGACGCGACGTTCACGGACGGGAAAGCCGTTGCGTTCGGCCAGCGACTGGAGCTGCCGCAGAGCAAACGTCCGTCCGCGGCCGGCCTCGGGGACGTAGATGCCGGCCCAGAGGCCTTCCGCCCGGGGAAGTTCGCAGGCTTCCCGTGCGCACATCCACCGCCTAGGGCACGCCCGGCAGATTGCCTTCGCCTCGTCGTCGGCGGTCGTCGTCCACCGCTCGGGTTCCTGGGTGCACGCGCCGACCGGCGTCTCGTCCCACGGCATCACGTTCATCTTCTGTCGCTCCTCTGTGTGCTGGGGCGGCCCGTTCGCCGCGACGCTGCAAAAGGTAACCGACAAACCGTAGCGATGCAACGGTTAGTGCAACGGAACCGAAGCGGATCGTCCCGCGCGGGAGTGGTCCAGCCCGCGAAGTTTCACATTGAAAGCGAGCTCTAACTGCGAATACGCGGTGTCGCCGCCCAGCCGCCCTGCGGCGAAGACTTTGCCGAAATGTGTAGCGTTGACGCGGTTGGAGAGGGTGTAAAGGTGTAGCTTTGACACGGAACCATCGCGGACCATCGGGCCGAGCCGTAGCGGCGGCATGGCTGATCGGTACGATGTCCGCGCCGATCCGACAAACCCAGCACGAGGAATCCCGGTAGATGACCAAGGCGGAGTCGATCGACGAATCGGCCGACGCATTGGACCCCGGGATGGCCAGGGCGGGGGCGGCCGCAGCTGCCCGCAGGCGTGAGCTCGACATCAGCCAGCGCAGCCTCGCCGCCGACGGCATCATCAACGCCGGCGCGCTGATCGCGTTCGAGAAGGGCCGCAGCTGGCCGAGGGAGCGGACCCGAGCAAAGCTGGAAGAGGTCCTGCGGTGGCCGCCCGGCACCATCACGAGGCTGCGCAAGGGTGAGACCCTGCGGTCCCCGGATCCTGTCCCCGCGCCCCCTGTCGCGGCCGGCGTAGACGAGGTGTCGCTGATCGCGCAGGCGGTCATCACGGCGGTCAGCACGTTCCACTCGACCGTCACCTCGCTGCCGCCCACCCACGACCCTGCGTTCACGCCCCGGGTGACCGGCATCTTGTCGGATCTGCGTCAACTCGAGGCAGTCGCTGCACGTGCGGCCCGGATCGGGAGGGTGACGCCCGCGCTGATCAAGGCGCTGGGCACGGTCCGCAGCCTCTACGACGATCTGATGGTCCGGGCCGCAGGTGCGCCACACGCCACGCTCGGGCAGCGGCTCTACGCCGCACGCCGCGCCGCGAACCTGACGGTGCTCGAAACCGCCCAGGCCGCAGGGGTTTCCGAGCAGGCGATCCAGCAGGCTGAAGCCGAGGAGCCGATCTCGGCGGCCGAAGTCGGAGCCATCGAAGAACTGGTCGGGCAGATCGCCTGAGCGCCGCGATCAGGGCTGGGCGCGCGACCGGCCGTCCCGCGTCGGAAAGTGTGACGCCAAGGCGGCACAGATCTCGAGGAACCGACGGCGGGTGGGTCGCGACATCTCGCGGGTTCCGTCGATGACGCCGCCCGGGCGCAGCTGCCCGTCGAACGGAACCTCGAACACCAGCTGACCGTGGTTCGAGAACTGCTGCGCGAGAATCGTCTTGGTGCGTTTGTCGGCGTGACCGTCGGAGTCGTTGAGGACCACGATGGTGCGTTGCAGCAGGCCGGTCAGGCCGCGGTTGGCCAGCCAGTCCAGCGTCTGCCCGGCCGCCGCGGCGCCGTCCACCCACGGTGTGGACACCACGACCAGCGCATCGAGGTCGCGCAGCACCTCCTGGGTGACGGGGGTGTCCATCGTCGAGCTGCAGTCGACGACGGAGATCGTGAAGTGACGATCGAGGCGAGCGGTCGCCTCGCGGTAGATGGCCGGGTCGAGCACCCGGCGCCGCGCCGGTGTCGCCTCGCCCGCGAGCACGAACAACCCGGCGGCGTTGTGTCCGACCCTGCTGCGCACATCGGCGAACGTCTCCAGGTGTTGATCGCCGGCCAGCTCCCAGAACGACCCCTGAGCTTTCGGGTCGACGCGGCTGCCAAGCTTGCCGAACGCGGTGTCGGCGTCGACGGCGACCACCCGATCATCCTGCCGCAACTCCGCGAGCACCGATCCGATGACGGCCGACACCGTCGTCTTGCCGGCGCCTCCCTTGCCCATCACACCGATCTTGAAATGGCCGCGTATCGGCCCCCGGATCGTGGCTTCGAGCTCGGCGAGCCGGCGTTCCTCGGGGGACGGCCCGAGGTTGACCAGACCGAACGTGGCCTTGTACACGCCCAGCCGCCAACCTCGTCCGGGGACGGGCTTACGGGCGGGAACCAATTCCTCGGCGCGGATCCGGTCGGCGTAGGACCCTGGACCCGGGTCGGGTTGGCCGGGCCACGGGCCGCCGCGATGCTGCGGGTTGATGCCGGGTGGCGGCGGAGGCGGGGAAGGACGAGCGGGTTGCGGCCCGGGCGCCGGGCGCAGCTGGTTCGGGCCTTCGGCACCGTGCAACGCCGGCTCGTGCCCCGGCCATCCCCGGTCTTGCCGCAGTGCGTCATCGCGGTTCGTCACAACGTGTCTCCTCCGTGTGGTCCGTCGCGGGCGCTGCGTCGTCGTCACCTTCGACTCAGCATCCGCAAGGCTAGCCGCCCGACATACCGAGCAAACTATCTGCAGGAGACTGCAGGGTCCGGACAGTGCCTGTCGCCGGGGGCGTTCAACGGTGGCCGACGGTAGCTCAACTCGACGCCTGCTGGCGGTCGGCTCGGGCCGCGACCCATGTCGGTAACCCCCATCTATGTTTGCCGAAGCCCATAATCTGCAGTTCCAGAGCATTGTAGCTATTGCTGTATTGCATTGAGTGTCGGCAATCAGGGTGGCCGTACGTGACCGAAATTGTGCACGGGAGGGGGTCAACCCGCTGGTACGCTCCCGATGGGAAGGGGTGTGCACGGATGGGTCTGTTCGACGGTGCCGAGGACGTCGGCAAAGTTGTCAGCGATGTCGTTGACGGTCGCGCCCCGCTCGGGTCGTCGGTCCTGGATGCGGGACGGATGCTGATCGCCGAGATGCGCGGGACCACCGGCTCGGGCACCCCCGAATTCGGCGAGTCATTCAGGCACGGTGCGGTGCGATTCTCCGGTGCCGCCGAGACGGTGAGCGCGGCCTACCCGGGCGGAGAATGGCAGGGTGCGGGCGCCGAGGCCTATGCGGCCGCAAACCGTCGACAGTCCGACCACGCGATGTCGATGGCAGTGCTGGACCGCGACGTGCAGACCGTCATCGCACGGGAGGCCGACCAGGTGGCCTATCACCGCGCCCGGCTGGACGACCAGTCCGAATACCTGGGTGGCCTGAGCTACGCCACCTCGTCGATCGCCCGCATTCCCGGCGTGGGCGAGGCGATGAAGGCGGTATTCGAGTTGTCGGCGGTGAAATCCGCCCTGAGCGTCAGCAGCGCGGAACTCGATCAGCTCTCGCTGGAGGTCGGCGACAACGCCGCACACCTGCAGCGACTCGCCGGTGAATACTCGGCGCTGACGGAGAGGAAAGGAGCCCCGGTCAAACCCGACGACGTACCCGGACGGCCGGCGTCCGACGAGCCGCCGGCGTCCGAGCCGGTTGACTCCGCCGCTGAGCAGTCCCTACCGGTCGCGGAGCCGCTGCGGATCGCCGAGGTGACACCTGAACTCCCGCCGACTCACGTCACCGGCGGCGCGGCACCGTTGCCGGCCGACAGGCCCGTGCCACCGGCGCCCACATCGGCGATGCCGACCGATGCGATGTCGGGTATGTCCTCGGCCTTCGGGCTCGTCGGCGGCATGATCGGATCGATGGTCGCCCCGATGGCAGCCGTGATGACCGGGGTCGCCGGGGCTGCGGGCCAGTCGTTGTCCGCGCTGACCTCGGCAGGGGGCGCCGACACCGGTGGATCCGTCGGCGATGAGGTCGTCGCACGGACGCCCGCCGACGACCCGGCCGACGATGGTTCCGACCGGGACGTCGACAGCGCAGACAGCGACGTCGGCGCCGGCGGCGCTGCGTCCACCGGCGTTGCCGAACCCCCGGGTTCACCGCCGCTGCCGCGGGACGAGGTGGAATCCGGGCCGCCGCCCGCACCGCCGGCGCCGACGAGACCGCCGCAATAGAGAGCAGGAGTCCCCCATATGTCCCGTGCGTCAGTGAAGGTCACCACCGACCACCTCCGGACCCTGGCCGGCAGACACGGCCAGGCGGCGGTCGAATTCAGCCACGCCGGCGACTCGGTGTCCGGTGTGGACAGCGGGATCCGCACATCACACGGCACCATCGCGTCGTCCACTGCGCGCGCCGTCGAGGCGATCCAGCAGGCGAGACATGATGCCGCGAACAGCGCCGCCGACCGATCGCGCTCCCTCGGCGACACCTTGACGGCCGCTGCCGATGGTTATGAGACAACCGATTTCGACTCGGGGCGCCGGCTGGACGAACTGACTCGGCGCGGCGCGCTGCGGCTGTCGCCATGACGGCCGGCGCGTTCTTCGGAGACGGTGAGCCCACCCACTACGACGATGTGGTCGGGGTGGAAGTGACCATCGACGGCCTGTTGGTCATCGCCGATCGTCTCCACCTCGTGGACTTCCCGCTGTCTCTGGGCATCCGGCCGAACATCCCCTATGAAGACCAGCGGGTCCTGGTGTGGGACCAGGTGACCCGGGACTTGACCGCGCAGGGGATTCTCACCGCGTTCGGCGACCCACATCCGGAGGTCGCTGCGATGGTCGACGCCCTGAGTCGGCCCGATCGAACCCTGGACTGCCGTTGGTGGCGCCGCGACGTGGGTGGCAAAATGGTGCGCTTCGTGGTGTGTCGCAAGGGGGAACGTCATGTCGTCGCCGCGCGCGATGAGGACATGCTGGTGTTGCAGCGGGTGGCTCCGCAGGTCGGCCTGGCGCCCATGGTGAACGTGGTCATCGGCGATGCAACACCGGCGGAGGTCGAACCGCTGACCGGTATCGCGGCGAAGTTGGCAGAAGCCCGGACCGCGGATGAACTCGGACAGTACGGCCTGCCACCGTCGTCGGCCCGGATCTACGCCGACGCGACCACGAATCCGGACAGCTGGGTGGAGATCACCGCCAACGAGCGCCACCCGGGGGGGACGTACTCGCAGGCGGGGGTGGGGGCCGGAGTTCTCGATTCGGCGCACGGCAGAATCGTCTCGATTCCGCGTCGGGTCAGCGGGGAGCTGTACGGCAGCTTCCTGCCCGGGACGCCGGAGAACCTGCAGCGCGCCCTCGACGGCCTCATGGAGTTCCTTCCCTCCGGAACCTGGTTCGACCGCCACGTCGGGGCCGACGCAGGTGAGACCGACGCATCGTTGCCGGACTGAGAGAGGCGATACACGGTGGCCGTACCCCCGCCCGGTGATTCCCCTTCCGAGGAGGCGAATCACGACGATCTGGCGGCGCTGGACTTCGGCGTCGTCGGCGACGGCGCGGGGGAGACAGACCTGGGGGCGATCCTCGGCGGCTACTCCTCGGCCAGTGCGGTCGACGCCACTGCACACGACGACGGGGCGATGCACACATTCACGGTCACCAACCCTCCCGGCACGGTGACAGTGACGACCTACCTGGACGGGCGGGTGCAGCAGATCGAGCTGTCGCCCAAGGCGGCCACGCTGGCCGAGGCCGTCCTCGCCGACGAGATCGTGGTCGTCGCCGACTTGGCAACCCGAGACGCCAGGTCCGCCCAGTACACCTTCATGCTGGACGGCATGCGAGCACACGGACACGACAACGTCGCCACCCGAGACTTTCTGAATCGCGATCTCGATCTGCCCACCCCTGAACAGGCTCAGGCCGCAAGGGCCGAACTGTTCACAACCCGCTATGCAGGTGAGGAATGACCGAACATCTGGCAAGTGTCTTCGGCACCGCGGTGGGCATGCTGCCCACCTCCCCGGCCCGGTCGCTGGACATGTTCACCGACATCACCATTGCCGACGAATCCGCCTGTGACGCATGGGTGGGCCGCATCCGCTGCGGCGACACCGACCGGGTGACGATGTTTCGGGCGTGGTACTCGCGGACCAACTTCGGGCAGCTCGCCGGGGCCGCCGAGATCTCGATGAACAGCCTGGGCGCCCGCATCCCGATCGGCGGGCAGTACGGGGACATCACCTATCCGGTGAACTCTCCGCTGGCCATCACCATGGGATTCGCGGTCACCGAAGCCGCCGAGGGCAACTACGCCGACGCGATGGAGGCTCTCGAAGCAATCCCGTCCGCGGACGCCGAGCACCTGGTGTCCTGGGTGAAGGCCGTGATCTACGGTGCGGCGCAGCGCTGGACCGATGTGATCGAGGAGGTGCGGGGCGCCGGTTCGTGGCCGGACAAGTTCCTGGCCGCCGCGGCCGGGGTCGCGCACGGGGTGGCCGCGGCCAATCTCGGCCTGTTCACCGAGGCCGAACGGCGCCTGATGGAGTCGAATTCGTCACCCGCAGGTGAGGCGTGTGCTCCCGCAATCGCCTGGTACCTGGCGATGACCCGCCGAGGTCAGGGCAACGAGGAGGCCGCGGTCGCCCTGCTGGAGTGGCTGCAGGCAACCCATCCCTCACCGAAAGTCGCGGCAGCGCTCCAGGATCCGACGTACCGACTGGAGACCACCACCGCCGAGAAGATCGCCGCCCGCCGCGACGCGTGGGATCCCGCCAGCGTGGTCGCGGACAACTCCGGCCGGGAGAGACTGCTGGCGCAAGCGCAGTCGGAACTGGACCGCCAGATCGGCCTGACGCGGGTGAAGGACCAGATCGAAGGTTACCGCGCAGCCACCCAGATGGCCAAGGTACGAGCGGCCCGCGGGATGAAGGTCGCTCAGGCATCCAAACACATGATCTTCACCGGCCCACCGGGAACCGGCAAGACGACCATCGCACGCGTCGTCGCCAACATCCTCACCGGTCTGGGTGTGATCGCCGAACCGAAACTCGTCGAGACATCCCGCAAGGACTTCGTTGCCGAGTACGAAGGACAGTCGGCGGTCAAGACCGCACGCACCATCGATCGGGCGATGGGAGGTGTGCTTTTCATCGACGAGGCCTACACCCTGGTGCAGGAACGCGACGGCCGTGCAGATCCGTTCGGCACCGAGGCTCTCGATACGCTACTGGCCCGGATGGAGAATGACCGCGACCGGCTCGTGGTGATCATCGCCGGCTACGGCAACGACATCGACCGGTTGCTGGAAACCAACGACGGCCTGCGCTCGCGCTTCTCCACCCGCATCGAGTTCGACTCCTACTCACCGGAAGAGATCGTCGACATCGCGAAAGTGATTGCCGCCGGCGGCGATTCAACCCTCAGCGACGAGGCGGCCAAACAAGTGCTGGACGCGGCGACGCTGTTGTCCCAGAGCACCGTGAGCGGCAAGCCGGCACTCGACGTCGCGGGAAATGGACGTTACGCACGTCAGCTCGTGGAAGCCGGCGAGCAGACCCGCGACATGCGGCTGGCCCGGTCGCTGGACATCGAATCCCTTGCCACCGAACAGCTCAGCGAGATCAGCGGTGAGGACATGGCTGCAGCGATCGCGTCGGTGCACGGCCGACTGAATCCGAGCGGGTAGCTGATGGCGGGATTCCGGCTCACCACCAAGGTCCAGGTCAGCGGCTGGCGTTTCCTGCTTCGCCGCGTCGAGCACGCGATCGTGCGTCGCGACACCCGGATGTTCGACGATCCGCTGCAGTTCTACAGCCGCGCGGTGACCGCGGGCATAGTCATCGCGGTCCTGATCTGCCTGGGCGCAGCGTTGCTCGCCTACTTCAAACCACTCGGAAAGCGGGGCGGTGACAGCCTTCTGGTCGACCGCACCACCAACCAGCTGTACGTGGTGCTGCCGGACAGCGGGCAGCTGCGGCCTGTGTACAACCTGACCTCCGCGCGGTTGGTTCTCGGCAACAACAACACCCCGGTGGCGGTCAAGTCCGAGGAACTCGACAGGATGCCGAAGGGGCAGCCGCTCGGCATCCCGGGCGCACCGTATGCCACCCCGGTGTCCTCGGCGCCCGAGTCGCAGTGGACATTGTGCGACACCGTCATCAAGCCGGAAAGTGTTGCGCCGACCGTCGATACCGCGGTACTGATCATGCCGCTGGCTCTGGACTCGTCCGTCGGGCCACTGCGCCCCGAACAGGGCATGCTGATCTCCTATGAGAACCAGGACTGGCTGGTCACCGAGGCCGGACGGCACGCCATCGACCTGTCCGACCGGGCTGTCACCTCCGCGGTCGGGATCCCCGTCACGGCGCGCTCGACGCCGATCTCGGAAGGGGTGTTCAACGCGCTGCCCGACGCGGGCCCGTGGCGACTGCCCGACATCCCCGGTGCGGGTGCGCCGAACACGGTGGGCCTGCCGCCGGAACTGGTGATCGGATCGGTGTTCAAGACCGTCACCGATTCCGGCGAGCTGGCCGACGAACAGAACTACGTGGTGTTGGCCGGCGGTGTGGCCAAGGTCAACGACACCACCGCAGCCGCGCTGCGAGCCACCAACTCCTACGGGCTGATCTCGCCGCCGTCGATGGAACCGAGCGCGGTCGCTCGGATCGTCGAGCAGGTGTACAACTCGCCGTTGCCGGACAGCCCAATGGACGTCCTTCTGCGGGAGGACATCCCGACGTTGTGCTGGTCCTGGCAACGTGAGCCCGGTGACCAGGCACCCAGAACTACGGTGATCGCGGGTCGCCGGTTGCCGTTACCGGCAGAAGCCCTGAGCACCGGAATCCGACAGATCACCGGCGACGCCACGGTGCACATCGAAGGCGGACAGTACATCCGGCTGCAGTCACCCGACCCTCGCTACGGTGAGAGCCTGTACTACATCGACCCGCAGGGGGTGCGCTACGGGCTCCCGGATGAGGACGTCGCCTCGAAGCTGGGGTTGAGCGCGCCACGTACCGCTCCCTGGCAGGTGGTCAGCCTACTGGTGGATGGCCCGGTGTTGTCGAAGGAGGCGGCGCTCGTCGAACACGACACGCTGCCCTCGAATCCGAACCCCCGCAAGGTCGGTGCCGATGGTGCGGCCGCTCCCGCGGGTGTGAGCAGTGGAGGCGGCGGATGACGACTCGCAAGTTCACCCCGATCATCAAACGGGGGCCGCGGCTGACCCCGGGCGAGATCAACGTCACCCCGCCTGAGGACCTCGGCATCGACATCCCGCCCTCGGGTATGCAGAAGGCGCTGCCCTGGGTGCTCGGCGGGTGCATGCTCGGCATGATCGCGATCATGATCTTCAGTGGTGTGCGACAACTTTCGCCGTACATGCTGATGATGCCCCTGATGATGGTGATGGCCGCCGTGGGGTTGGTGGCCAGCGGTGGCAGCGGGGGCAAGAAGGTGCCCGAGATCAACGCCGACCGCAAAGAGTACTTGCGTTACCTCGCGGGACTGCGCACCCGGGTGACCTCCTCGGCCGCAGCGCAGGTGACCTTCTTCAACTACCACGCACCGCACCCGGACGACCTGCTGTCGATCATCGGCACCCACCGACAGTGGTCACGTGCCGCCAACGCGGACTTCTACGCTGCGACCAGAATCGGCATCGGATCCGAGCCCGCGGTCGACCGGTTGCTGAAGCCGGCGGTGGGCGGTGACCTCGCCGGACCTGCGGGTGCTCCCCAGGCGCACCTCGAGCCCGTCAGCCACATGTGGGTGACGAAGTTCCTGCGAACTCACGGCTTGATTCACGACTGCCCGAAACTGGTGCAGTTGCGCACATTTCCGACCATCGCGGTCGGCGGTGACGCCGACGGGGCGGCTGAACTCCTGCGAGCGATGATCTGCCACCTGGCAGTGTTCCATCCGCCGGACCTACTACAGATCCGGGTGCTCACCGACAATCCCGAGGAACCCGATTGGGCGTGGCTGAAGTGGCTGCCGCACGTCCAGCACCAGTCCGACGCCGACGCGGCGGGCTCCACCCGGATGGTGTTCACCCGGCCTGACGGGCTCAGCGATCTGGCTGCCCGAGGCCCGCACACCGCCGACGCCACGCCCAGCGGCCCGTACGTCGTCGTCGTCGACCTCACCGGTGGCCGTGCCGGCTTCCCCGCCGACGGCCGAGCTGGGGTCACCGTGCTCACGTTGGGCAACCACCGGTCCTCTTACCGGGTTCGGGTCGACGCTGACGGCACCGCCGACGACCGGCTGCCGAATCAGACGTTCCGTCTGGTGGCCAGTCAAGTGGACCGGATGACACCGGGCCAGGCCGAGCGGGTGGCGCGCAAACTCGCCGGATGGTCGATCACCGGCACCATCATCGACAAGAGCACCCGCGTACAGAAGAAGGTCGCCACCGAGTGGCACGAGATCGTCGGGGCACAGTCCGTCGAGGAGGTGACGCCCGCGCGCTGGCGGATGTTCACCGACACCGACCGTGACCGGTTGCGGATCCCGTTCGGGCACGAACTCAAGACCGGCGACATCATGCATCTCGACATCAAGGAGGGCGCTGAGTTCGGCGCCGGCCCGCACGGCATGCTGATCGGCACCACCGGATCGGGTAAGTCGGAGTTCCTCCGCACGCTGATTCTCTCCCTGGCCGCTACACATCATCCCGACCAGGTGAACCTCCTGCTGACAGACTTCAAGGGCGGGTCGACATTTCTGGGGATGGAGAAGCTCCCGCATACCGCTGCGGTGGTGACGAACATGGAGGAGGAAGCCGAGCTCGTCAGCCGGATGGGGGAGGTGCTGACCGGTGAGCTGGACCGCCGGCAATCGATCCTGCGCCAGGCCGGCATCCAGGTAGGTGCCGCCGGCGCGCTGTCTGGCGTCGCCGAATACGAGAAACATCGCGAGCGCGGAGCCGACCTGCCGCCGCTGCCAACGTTGTTCGTCGTCGTGGACGAGTTCGCCGAGTTGCTGCAGAACCATCCCGACTTCATCGGGCTGTTCGACCGGATCTGCCGTGTGGGTCGGTCGCTTCGTGTCCACCTGCTGCTGGCCACGCAGTCGCTGAACACCGGCGGCACCCGCATCGACAAGCTGGAGCCCAACCTGACCTACCGGATCGCGCTGCGCACCACCAGTTCTGCAGAGTCCAAGGCGGTCATCGGGACCCCGGAGGCGCAGTACATCTCGAATAAAGAGAGTGGCGTCGGGTTCCTGCGAGTGGGGATGGAGGATCCGGTCAAGTTCCAGACCGTGTACACCGGGAACCCCTATGTGCCGGTTACGGTGGCGTCCGGCGATGGGGACGCCGCGCCGCGGGCAGTGGACAACAGCATTCGCATCCACCGCTTCACCGCCGCCCCGATCCTCGACGCGACGGTGGTCCAATGAGCATCGAACCCGAGCAGAAGGTGCTGCGCGAGGTCGTACTCAACCAGCTCACCACCGGAGACAACCACGCGTATCGAATGTGGCTGCCCCCCTTGGCTGATCCCACGCCGGTCAACGAACTCGTCGCCCGCGACTACGACCGAAGACCGCTGCGGATCGGGCTCGGGATCATGGACGAGCCGCGGCGGCACCGGCAGGAGGTGTGGGGCATCGACGTCGCGACCGCGGCCGGCAACATCGCCGTCGGTGGTGCGCCGCAGACGGGCAAGTCGACCTTCCTGCAGACGTTCATCCTCTCGGCTGCCGCGTCTCATACCCCGCGTGAGCTGCAGTTCTACTGCGTCGACATGGGCGGCGGCGGCCTGATGTACATCGAGGATCTGCCCCATGTCGGCGGCGTTGCCACCCGGGCCGAACCCGACCGCGTCAACCGGGTGATCGCCGAGGTGAAAGCCGTTCTGCGGCAGCGTGAGCAGACGTTCAAGCAGTACCGTGTGGGGTCGATGGCCGATTACCGGCAGATGCGCGAGGACCCGAACAACCCGGCGTCTGCGGATCCGTTCGGCGACGTGTTCCTGGTGATCGACGGCTGGCCGGCCTTCGCCGCGGAGTTCACCGATCTGGAAGCGGTCGTGCAGGACATCGCCGGCCAGGGGCTGGCCTACGGTGTGCACACCGTGATCTCCACGCCGAGGTGGACGGAGCTCAAGGCACGCATCCGGGACTATCTGGGCACCAAGGTGGAGTTCCGGCTGGGAGATGTGAATGAGACGCAGGTGGACCGCATCACCCGCGAGATCCCGCTGAACCGGCCGGGGCGTGCCGTGTCAACCGACAAGCACCACTTGATGATCGGGGTGCCACGGCTCGACGGTGTGCACAGCGCCGACGGCCTGGTGCCGGCCATGTCGGCCGCTGTGCAGGAGGTCGCCGCGCGCCATACCGACGAGGCGCCTCGGGTGCGCGTCCTGCCCGACCGGATCCACCTGCACCAACTGGACCCGGCGCCTCCGGGGCCGGAATCGGACTACCGGACCCGTTGGACGATTCCGGTGGGTGTGCGGGAGTCGGACCTCACGGTGGCGCACAGCCACATGCACAGCAGTCCGCACCACCTGATCTTCGGCGCACCCAAATCCGGCAAGACCACCATCGCCCACGCGGTGGCGCGGGCGATCTGCGCTCGGAACAACCCCGATCAGGTGCGCTTCATGGTCGCCGACTACCGGTCAGGCTTGCTGGAGGCGGTCCCGGACACCCATCTGCTGGCCGCCGGAGCGATCAACCGCAACCACACCACCCTCGAGGCGTCGATCAAGGCCCTGGCGATCAATCTGACCAAGCGGCTGCCGCCGGCAGACCTGACGCCGTCGCAGCTGCGAGCGCGTTCATGGTGGACGGGCCCGGACATCGTGCTGCTGGTTGACGACTGGCACATGATCGTGGCGGCTGGAGGGATGCTGTCGCCGATGGCACCGCTGTCGCCGCTGCTGCCCGCCGCCGCCGACATCGGTCTGCACATCATCGTCACGTGCCAGATGAGCCAGGCACACCGGGCCACCATGGACAAGTTCGTCGGAGCGGCGTACGGGGCCGGAACGCCCACGATGTTTCTCTCCGGGGAGAAGCAGGACTTCCCGTCGCGGGAGATTCTGGTCAAGAAACGGCCCCCAGGTCAGGCATTTTTTGTCACCCCCGATGGGAAGGAAGTGATCCAAGCGGCGTATGTGGATCCACCCGAAGAATAAGTGTGCAGAGCACCCCCTGTCGGCGGTTAGTATTGTTTCCGGGAACGTCCAGCAAATGTGGGGCGACCCGCGAAAGCAATCGGGTCGGGGGATCTTCGAGCTCTCTCACAGGGGATTGCTGCCGTGTAAACGACAGTTGAATACACCGTTGTGTCCAAGACTGGTGAGGAGTCAGCAAATGCAACCACTCAGCCACAATGCCGCTGCTGCCGGTGTCGGTGGTCAGGTCGCCGCGAACGGCGCGCGGGGTCTCGCCACCGGCACTGCCGCGACGGCGCAGGTCACCGCACTCGCACCGGCCGGCGCCGACGAGGTGTCCGCGAGCGCGGCGCTGATGTTCGCCTCCGAAGGCATCCAGACTCTGGGCATCAACGCGCTGGCTCAAGAAGAGTTGGCCCGGGCCGGTGCGACCGTCACCCAGATCGCAGCCACCTACCAGGCTGTTGATGCCGAGAACGGCGCAACGCTGGCCTGACCGACGAGCTGATTCGAGTCGAGTGAGCCATGGCCGGCCTCGGTATACCCATCCCACCCATCTGGGGAGCATTTCCTCCCGAGATCAACACAGCGCGCCTGCAGACCGGAGCGGGAGTCGCGCCGATGGTGCAGGCCGCGGCGGGGTGGGAAGCGTTTGCGATCTCGTTGGAGACGCAGGCCGACGAGTTGGCGGCCAGCCTGGCGTCGCTGGCTCAGATGTGGCAGGGGATGGCCAGCGAGCGCGCGATCACGGCGGCGATGCCGATGGTTGTCTGGTTGAGGACACTGTCGCTGCAGGCACACAAGCGCGCAGTTCAGGCCTCCGCGCAGGCCACGGCCTGGTCGACGGCGGCAACGACCACGCCGCAGCTGCCGGAGATCGAACTGAACCACGTCACGAATGCGGTCCTCAACGCCACGAACTTCCTGGGTGTCAACACGGTGCCGATTGCGGTCAACGAGGCGGACTACGTCCGGATGTGGAATCAGGCCGCCGGGGTGATGACCGCGTACGAAGCCGAGACGATGCTCAACTCGACATTCGAGCCGGTGCCGCCCCCCAAGCCGATCGTGCTCCCTGGTGGCGCCGAAGCCGCCATGGCTGTCGGCATGGCCGGTGCCGCCCCGATGGTGGCCGGTGCCGCGGTCCGCAACGCGACGTTCGCCAAGGTCAGCGGCTACGGAAAGTTCGAGGAGGCCAACCAGAAGGCGGGCCGGATGGAGCAGGTCGCCAACCAGGCCGCCAACCAGGGTAGGTCGCCCGCAGATCAGGCGCAGACCTTGCAGCAGGCACCCCAGCAGGGCATGCAGATGGGGATGCAGATGGCCTCGCAGCTCGGTTCCACGCTGGGTCAGCTGCCCCAACAGATGATGCAGGGGGTTACGCAGCCGTTCCAGCAGCTCACTCAGCCGCTGCAGCAGATGTCGTCGATGTTCGGTCAGATGGGCGGCATGATGGGCGACAAAGGGGCGCAGGTCGGAATGCTCGGCGCTACCCCGTTTTCGAACCATCCCGCGATCGGCGGCAGCGGTGCCGCAACCGGTGCGGGCATGGTCCGGGCCGCGTCGCTGCCTGGGGCCGGCGGCACAGCGGCACGCACCCCCCTGATGTCGAATCTCGTGGGCAAGGAGCTCGGGCCCACGCTGAGTCCGGTCGCCGTGGGAGCCGGCGCGGCGGCGGGTGCCGCCGCCGCAGGACTGGCCCCCGTCGGCAGTGGCGGCGGGATGGGCGGACCGATGGGAATGATGGGTCAGCGCGGCAAGAGCGGCGGCAACAAAGCCGGACTCAACGCGCCCGCGCCCCTGGAACACGACCTCAGCGAGGACGAAGAGGACGACTGGTGATCGTCCCCAGCAACTTGCCGACCGCCTGGGTCGGGAGGGCCTGCCGAGTCGGCGGGAGCACAGGTAAAGAGAGAGAAGGTCAGCAATGGCATTGGTGAATGCGGATACTCCGCAGTTAATGGCGGAGGCGGCGAACTTCGACCGGATCTCCGGCGAGCTTCAGTCCGTCCTCGCCCAGGTCGAGTCGACCGCAGCGGGTCTGCAGCAGAGCCTGCACAGCGAGGGGGCCGGGCAGGCCGCGCAGGCAGCGCTGCTGCGTTTCCATGAGGCGTCGAGTCAGCAGATCCGTCTGCTCACCGACATCTCGCAGAACATCCACACCAGCGGTACCTCGTACCTCAACACCGACGCGCAGAACGCAGATGATCTCGCGGCGCAGATGAAATTCTAGGCCGGACTCAAAGGGAAACGGAGAACACAAGTGGGACAGATCAACTACGAGTTCGGCGCCATCGAGGCCGGTGCCGGCGAGATCCACGCGGCGGTCGGCCGTACCAGTGGGCTGCTCGACGAGGGGCAGGGGTCGCTTGCCCGCCTGCAGGGCGCCTGGGTCGGCGACGGCTCGATGTCGTACCAGGCCGTCCAGCAGCGCTGGGACGCCAACTCCACAGAGCTCAATCTCGCGCTGCAGCAGCTGGCGCAAGCGGTCAGCAACGCCGGTACCACCATGGGCGGCACCGAGAACGCCGTGATCGGAACCTTTACATAAGCGGCCGGGGAGCACGTTGGTGGGCGTCCACGACAGATGTCGGGCTCGCCCACCACGTGCACCGCGGCCTCCTTGCCAAATATCTGAGAGGTACACATGTCGGCCGACTATGACCGGCTGTTCCACTCCCCGGACGCCGTGCGAACGGCCGATGAGGATGCGGACAGCGACACTCCGCCAGCCGGTCGGGACGTCGCGGCACCACAGGGTGGGGTGATCCGAAACGACGCGACTCCTCCGGCGATGCCGGCCGCGGCTCCGCGTACACAGGCTGCCGCCGCGCCTCCACCGCGGCAGACCGAGATCACCAGCCAGATTCCGCCGACGCAAACAACGGGCCCGCAGCGCATTCCGAACAACGGGATGATGCGCGCGCCGCAGTCCTCGTCGTCGGGCGCACGCCACGAGCAGCAGCGTCCGTTGCCGGCTCCGGAACCGCGCCCGGCGCCGGCACCCGCGCCGTCGCGGCACTTCGCCGACGGTGAGGGCGCCCACCGGCCCGTTGTGCAACCCGCTCCGACGTCGGCGGCGTCGATGGGCAACCACCGTGCGATCGACGCCCTGTCCCACGTCGGGGTCCGCAGCGCGGTGAAGATGCCCTCACAGCGTGGGTGGCGACACTGGATCTACCTGCTGAGCCGCATCAACCTCGGGCTCTCGCCGGACGAGATGTACGAGATGGACCTGCATGCCCGCATCCGGCGCAACGCCAGGGACTCCTATCAGATCGGTGTTTTCGGTCTGAAAGGCGGAGTGGGCAAGACGGCGGTGACCGTCGCGCTCGGGTCGGCGCTCAGCAAGGTGCGCGGAGACCGGATTCTCGCGATAGACGCCGATCCTGACGGCGGCAACCTGGCCGACCGAGCCGGGCGGCAGTCGGCGGCGACCATCGCGGACCTGTTGACCGACAAAGAGTTGCACCGCTACAACGACATTCGCGCGTACACCAGCATGAACGGCGCGAACCTCGAAGTGCTGTCCTCGGAGGAGTACAGCGCGGCGCGGCGCGAATTCAACGACGAGGACTGGCGGGCGGCGACGGAGATCGTGTCGCGTTACTACAACCTGGTGCTCGCCGACTGTGGCGCGGGACTCTTCCAGCCCGGCGCTCGGGGCGTGCTCTCGACGGTGTCGGGTCTGGTGATCGTGGCGAGCGCCTCGATCGACGGTGCCCGCCAGGCGGCGATCACGATGGACTGGTTGCGGCAGAACGGTTATCAAGACCTGCTGGGTCGGTCCTGCGTCGTCATCAACCACGTCACGCCGGGCAAGCCCAACATCGACGTCGAGGATCTCGTGCAGCAGTTCGAGCGGCACGTACCCCCGGGTCGGGTGATCGTGCTGCCGTGGGACAAACACATCGCCGCGGGCACCGAGATCCAGTTGGATCTGCTGGGCAAGCAGTTCGGGCGCAAGGTCATCGAGTTGGCGGCTGCGCTCTCCGACGACTTCGACAGGCTCGAACGGCGTTGACCGCGACGGCCGCACACACGTCGTCGACCGCCGTCACCCCCGGTCGGCCGTCGACCACGCGGGTCACGATCCTGACCGGTCGGCGGATGACCGATCTGGTACTGCCCTCGACGGCGCCGATCGAGACCTACGTCGACGAGACCGTGTCGGTGTTGGCCGAAATCCTCTCGGACACACCGGCAGACGTGTTGGCGGGCTTCGATTTCAAGGCGCAGGGGGCCTGGTCGTTCGCGCGTCCGGGTGCCCCGCCGATCAAACTCACCGAGTCCCTCGACGAAGCCGGCGTGGTCGACGGTTCGCTGCTCACCATCGTTCCGGTCAGTCGCACCGAACGCTACCGGCCGCTGGTCGAGGACGTCATCGATGCGATCGCGGTGCTCGACGAGACTCCGGAGTTCGATCGCACGGCGCTGTACCGATTCGTCGGGTCGGTGCTTCCGTTGGCGGCAGCTGCCGTCACCACCGTGGCGATCCTGTCTTGGGCTTCCACGGGGCGTGAGTGGTGGTGGGCGGTCGTCCTGGGCGTGCTGGGTCTGGCACTGCTGGGCGGCAGCGTGTTGTCCCAGCGCAGGTTCGGCAACCTCGACATGGCCGAGAGCCTGCTGGTGTCCTCGCTGCTCACTCTGGGTGGTGCGGTCGCGCTGGCGGTGCCACTACCACGCGGGGTCGAATCGCTCGGGGCACCGCAACTCGCCGCGGTGGGTTCGCTGCTGCTGCTGATGGTTCTGGCGAGTCGGGGTGGGCCACGGCGTCGAGCAGAGGTGGCCGCGTTCCTTGCGGTGGTCGCGACCGCGGTGACGATCGCCGCGGTGGCGTTCGGGTACGGGTGGAGCAATTGGGTGCCGGCGGGGGCGATCGCGTTCGGGCTGATCGTCGTCACCAACGCAGCCAAGCTCACGGTGGCCGTGGCCCGGATCGCGCTGCCACCGATCCCGGCGCCCGGCGAAACGGTGTCCAACGACGAGTTACTGGACCCGGTGACCACGCCGGACGCATCCGAGGAGTCGGAGACCTGGCAGGCGATCATCGCCTCGGTGCCCGACTCTGCCGC
Organism: Mycolicibacterium hippocampi; assembly: GCF_010723735.1. Taxonomy (GTDB): domain Bacteria; phylum Actinomycetota; class Actinomycetes; order Mycobacteriales; family Mycobacteriaceae; genus Mycobacterium; species Mycobacterium hippocampi. The sequence goes on from NZ_BLLB01000002.1 coordinate 863,235, forward strand.
ACGCCTGACCGAGCGCAGCCGGCTGGCCAAGCGACTGCTGATCGGATTCCTCACCGCAGGTGCATTGATCCTCGCGGCCGGGGCGATAGCGGTTGTGGTGCAAGGGCACTTCTTCAAGCACAGCATGATCGTGGCGGGCCTGGTGATGGTTGTGTGCGGCTTCCGCTCCCGGCTCTACGCCGATCGGTGGTGCGCCTGGGCGCTGATGGCGGCAGCCGTGGCGATCCCGACCGGCGTGATGGTTCGGCTGTGTCTGTGGTACCCGGAGCGGGCCTGGCTGGTGCTGGGCATTTACACCGCAGTCGCGTTGGTAGCGGTGGTCTTGATCGGCGCCACCGAGGGCGTCCGGCGGGTTTCGCCGGTCACCAAGCGGATTCTCGAGCTACTCGACGGAGCCGCGATCGCGGCGGTCATCCCGATGTTGCTGTGGATCGCCGGGGTGTATGACCTACTACGCAACCTGCGGTTCTAGGGGATCAGCCATGGGCAATCCACCTCCTCTGTCGGTAGATCCGGAGCAACTGGGTACGGCGGGCGGTGAGCTGTTGACGTCAGCGGCTCAACTGCCCTCGGCTCCGCCGCCGTTCGCGCCCGTGGGCGCAGATCCGCTGTCGGCTGCGATCATCGGGCAGATCCCCGAGGTCGAGGGGCCGGTGATGACCCAATTGCCCGCGGTGCAAGCGAAGTCGACGAAAACCGCGAGCAACGTCGTCGCCGCGGCACAGGCGTACTCGTCGACCGATCAGCAACTCGGCGGGCAGATCAGCCAGGAAATGCAGAATCTGCCGGGCGCGCCGGGTACCGCATCAGGCGATCCGGCGCCTGCCGCCGGCTCGGATTCGATGAGCCAGATGATGGGCACGCCCATGCAGATGGCAGGTCAGATGGCGCAGATGCCCATGCAGGCCATGGGCGCGGCGGCAGCGGTGCCTCAAGGTGTCATGCAGGGAGCCCAGCAGGTCGGCCAGCAGGTCCAGCAGGTCGCTGGCCAGTTCGGTCAGGGCGATTCCGGTGGCCAGACCGGACTTGGTGAGCAAGGAGATTCAGCGGCCGAGGCCAGCAGCGCGGGCGGTGAGTTTCCGGACGGGGAGCGCGACACGGAGCGCGACGGCGCGGCGGCGGCGGACCCGGGCGCCGAACGCGCACCGGACACGACGGACCACGAAGGTGCTGCGGCGTCATCGGGTCCTGGACGTCACCGCGCCGCCGAACCGGACGACAGGATCGATCTGTGAGCTGTATGGGTCGACCGACGACCGCTTAGGGCAGCCATGCACCAGATCGTCATTCCGACGGCGTCGTAGCGTTCACCGCAGAAGCCTGCCCCGACGCTGCCGCCAGGACGTTCTGGACCCGCCGGCGGCGTTCCTCGATCGCCTTGCCGATGTCCTTCAGCAGCAAGGGCTTACGCATGGCCAGCTCTTCGATGTCATCGCGGTCGATCTGCAACACCGTGACCTCTTCCAGCGCGACGGCGCTTGCGGTCACCGCTTCGCGGGTCAGCGCGCTCTGACCCAGGAAGTCCCCGTGGTGCAGAGTCCGCACGGGCAGTTCTCCGCCGGTCTCGTCGCTGACGGTGAGCTGCACCCGCCCCCCCATCACGAACATCATCTGGGTGGGCAGCTCGCCCTGCATCTGCAGGATCTCACCGGCGCCGTAACGGGTCAGACGCACCTTCGGCAGCAGGAGCTCCTGCTCGGTGCCGGTCAGGCGCAGTGTGGACGCGATCTCCTGCAGCTGCTGCTGAGTTCTGTCTGAGGTGGCGAAGTCGTCGTTGGCCAGGTCGAGGTGAAGACCGGCTCGTCGGGCGGCGTACCAGGCCCACCGCAGGAAGGTGGCGCGCGCCGGTCCGTCATCGGCGGGGGAGCGCAACGGGATGCTGGTGCGGTACTCCGTGGCACCCGCCGGCATCGTCGACGGCCGTTCGTCGGCACGAAGCTGCGGCAGGCGGGCGGCCACGCGTGACAGTGTCGCGCAGACCACGTCGGGCGAGTCGGTGGCGGCGAACACCGTCGACACCGAGATGGCGTGTGTCCCGCCCGGCCGACTCAGGTTGGTGAACGAAGCCCCGGCCAACACCGAGTTCGGCATCACCTGCAAGCCGCTGCCGGTTTCGAGGTGGGTTGCGCGCCAGTTCACCTCGACCACACGGCCACGCGCGGTGGGAGTATCGAGCCAGTCGCCGATCTGGAAGGGCTGCTCGAACAACAGCAGCAGGCCTGAGACGATCTGGCCGACAGAGTTCTGCAGCGCGAGGCCCAAGACGATGGAGCTGACACCCAGCGCGGTGAACAGTCCCCCGACATTGGCGCCCCAGACCACCGACAGGATCAGCGCCAGGCCGATCGCGATCATCGCGAAACGCGCGACATCGAGGAAGATCGTCGGCAACCGCTGGCGCCAGCTTCCTTCCGGGGCACTGTCGAAAAGGGTCGCGTTGAGACCGGACAGCAACAGCACCAGCACGACGAACCCAAGCGTCGTCGACACGATCCGGACCGGTGTCGTGTGCACCGACACCTGGTTGGCACCGGTCAACAGCACCAGCAGCGCCGCCAGCGGCAGAATGTAGTTGCGCAGCAACTCGACTGGCCGGGTCAATGCGCTCCCGCGACGGTCGAGCGCGCTGCGCAGTTCGGTCAGTGCGATCAGCCCGATCGGCAGCCCGACGGCGACCGACACTGCCCAGTAGAACCACGGCTGGTCGAGATACTCCACGGCTAGCTGCTCTCCGCGAGGCGGTAGGTCTGTTCGTCGGTTCCGTCGTGGCTGATGACGGCGGCGGGGGTGAAGTCGTGGAAGTCGCGCACCACGTCGTAGACCCGGGAGGTCACATAGACCCCGGGTTGCGAGGCCCCGCTGCGGACCTGGTGGGCGAGATTGACCGTCTTGCCCCACATGTCGTAGGCGATGCTGGTCTTGCCGATCAGCCCGCTACCCACGGTGCCGGTGTCGATGCCGGCTCGCAGCTGCAGGTTGTAGCCGCTCTCGGCGTTGTACCTGTCGATGATGTGCTGCATCTCGATCGCGAAATCCACAGTGCGGCGCGAGTTGTCCAGACGCGGTTGGTTGAGTCCGCAGCTGGCCAGGTAGCCGTTGTGCATGGTGCGGACCTGCTCGACGCCCAGATTCTCGGCGGCGGCATCGAACTGGCGCACCAGCTTGTTGACGACCTTCAGCGACTCCTCGGGTGTCAGCTGCGCGGAGAGCTCGTCGAGCCCGACGATGTCGGCGAAGATGACGCTGACGTCCGGGTGGTCGAGAGCGATGTTCTCCTCACCCTCGCGGTAGCGCTGCACCACCGATTCCGGCATCAGGGACAGCAACAGTTTGGTGTTCTCTTCGCGTTGTTCGACCAGGAGTTGCTCGTGCAGGGACAGGTTGCGGCTCATCTCGTTGAACGCCACCGTGAGGTCGCCGAACTCGTCGAGGGAACGCAACGGAAGCACGACGCCGTAGTCGCCGGCGCTGATCTGCCGGGAACCCTCCTCCAATCGCTTGATGGGCCGCACGAATCGGCGGGCGAGCAGCATCGCGATCACACACACGATGAAGATGATCGCGGTGGTCGACAGCACCAGCGTCCGGGTGAACTTGGCGACGGGAGCGAACGCTTCGCTGGCGTCGATCTTGGCCACGATGTTCCAGCGCAGTTGGTCGTCGGGAATCGGCGCGTAGGCCTGCAGCGTCCTGCGCCCCAGGTAGTCGTCGGCGATCAAGGTGCCGGTACGTCCCTGGTCGGCCAGGCGGGTGGCTTCGGTGCCGGCCGGTTGGATGAGCACGGTGGTTCCCTGCTGGATCGCCGCGTCGGCCACGTCGGGGGGAGTGCCGGCCGCGACCACCTCGGAGCGGTAGGCATCGGGATTCTCGAGGAACAGCCGGGAGTCGGAGCGCATCAGCTCGTCGGCGCCCACCAGGAACGTCTCACCCGTCGTTCCCATCCCAGCTTGCGCCCACTGCTTGTCGACGGTCATCAGACGGTTGATCTTCGACATCGGCAACTGCAGCGCCAACACCCCGGTGACCTCGTCGAGCGGGCCCACGGGGCTGACCATCCACGCCGTCGGTTCCAGCGCGGGTTGGTAGGCACTGAAGTCCGTCATCTCGACGTAGTCGAGCGCGTTGCTCTGCATCGCGTCGTTGAACGCCTCGGTGAGGTCGCCGCCGCGGAACGGGCCGTCGAGGACGTTGGTGCCGAGGTCGACGCCCTTGTTGGCGCTGTAGACGACGTTGCCCTGAGTATCGATGAGCAGCGCGTCCTCGAACTCGAAGCGGTTGACGACGGTGCGGAAGAAGTTGTTGAACCGCAGGTTCGCGGCCGACCAGGCGCTGTTGTCGCCGGCATCGTCGACGTCGATCCGCTCCGACGACTTCTCGAACGGTATCGTGTAGTGGATCTGCAGGTACTTCTGCGCGTACGACGTCGGCAGAAGCGCCGGAACATCCAGTTGGACGCCGGTTTTGGCTTCCTCCTCAGGGGCGAAGATGTTGGTGTAGTAGTCGACCAGCGCTTGCTCCTGGGCGGGATCGATCGGGGACGCGTCGGGGTTGTCGAGTTCGTTGAAGCCGTTGGTGTACGCGGCCATTGCCGTTCCGGCGTTGCTGGTTCGCGCGAACAGGATGATCGAGTTCTTCATGTCGTTGAGTTCGCCGGTGATCTGGCGGCTCTGGGATTCCCGGAGCTCGGTGAGGCGGTCGAAGGCTGCGGCACGCAGCGACGTGCGGCCCGACTCGAAGCCGATATAGCCCACGACGGCGACCGACAGGATGCTGGTGACCAGCAGCATCAGCAGAAACTTGGACTGGATGCTGATCCGCGAGAGCACCTTGCCGAGGTGGCGGGGCAGCTCCACCGGGTAGGCAGCCTCGGGGTCGACACCTTTGGTCTTGAATCGCCGCGTGGTCATCGGCACATGACACTATCCTGCTGCGGCTGCCTCCCGATGGCACTTTGGCCGGGGGAGACCCATCTCATCAAACCGACGCGTCGGTGTGGATCGCGTCAGCGACGAGCACCGCGAGGTGCTGCCAGTACACCCAATCGGCGATGGTTCGCCGTTGGGAGGCTGGCTCGGCAGCGGTATGGGCGCGGTGCAGAGCCAACTCTTGGGCGTGGTTAGCGTAGGTGATGAACGCCTCGAGGTGTGCCACACCGCGGTGGGGGCTGGTGCTCATCAGAGGTTTGGCCACCTCGAACCACAACATGGCGGACTCATCTGCGGGGCTTGTGGTGTCGGCCGGTGCGGGTGGCAGCAGCTCGGTGAGGCCGAGATCGCTGACGGCAGCCAACCGTTCGGCAGCTGCTGGCGCGATGACTTCTAACCGGTTGCGGCCCTGCATCTTCCCGTCGTCGGGGATGTCATCCTGGGTGAGAATGATCTTCGCGACGCCGGGATCGAAGTGAGCGAACTGCTCCTCGGTGGCAACCACCGCGCGCAGCTTGGTGTCGTGGTGCTGGGCCCAGCCCTGGACCGCCAGGATCGGGTAGGTCGCCCACTTGGCGCGTTCGGCCAGCGGGATGGCTTCGTCCGCCGTGGCCATCCGCACCTGCTCGGGGAGGTTCACCCCGTCGGGGATGTAGGCCAGGCCGTAGCTGTTGGCGACCACGATCGTGCCGTCCATGGTGACCGCGGTGACCCAGAAGAAGCCGAAGTCCATCACCCCGACGTTGAGGGCGGCGCCGATATGGCGGGCCCGCTGGACCGGGTTCGCGCCGTGGCTGCTGCGCCGTAGCGCGCCGGCGGTGGCGGCCGACTGGATCGCATCACGCTCGGCGCGGGCGGTGGAGACCGGTACGGGCGCGGGTGCTGCGGAAGCGCCGCTGGCTGCCGACATGGGGGCGACGCCGGGGCCGGTCGCGGCCGCCGGCGCGACACTGGGTGCCCCGGGGGCGGGCGGTCCGGGTGGGGCCGGCGTGGTCGGGGGCCCCAGCGGCATCGGCGGGGCCGGGCTCCCACCGCCGGTGGGTGTGGGGCCGACCGGCGCGGCACCAGCGCCGCCGCCGGACATACCGCCTCCGCCGGCCGCGCCGGATGAGGCACCGCCGCCGGGCGGAGGCGCTGCTGCGGCAGCCTGGTTGGTGGGCGCCGGTGCCGGGGCGGGTGACGTCGCCGGCGCGGACGACGCCAGCGGGGGCTGGCTCGTCATCGGCTGCAGCGGGGTAGTTGCCCTTGCGGATTTGGCCGTATCGGCGGGGGTGGCGGTGGTCGGATTCGCGGCGCCCGCGCCGGTTGGGGAAGAGGTGCTCGGTGAGCCCGATGTGGAAGGACTGGCAGGACTGGAAGTCGATGGCGACGACGGGGAGCCCGCGCCGCCCGACGATGAACCGGATGTACTCATCGGACTAGATGGCGAGGACGGGCCGCCCGACGGACTCGAAGTGGTGAGCCCTCCAGAGCCGTGGGCGCTGCCAGCTTCCGCAACTGAGGGACTCTGAGGACTAACGCCCGGTTGTGTTACCGGGGGCGAAGGGGTGCCCTGGTCGGGAAACCTCTCTAAGGCCGCGGGAGGCGCCGAACTCGCGGGCGCGGGTGCGGGTGTCCGCGGTATAGAAGAAGCTTGGCGTCTTACGGTTTGAATGGGAGGCGTGGCGGGGCCGGGCTGAACGGGTGTCTGTGGCTCGGAAGATGTGACCGGCGGTATTGCGCCGCTGGGTGCAGTCCACGAGTCAAAAGCAGGGACCTGTGTGCTCCCAGCTACGACATCGGCAGTATTTACAGCATTCTGCGAAAGAACATAGCCGCGCACGAGCTCTTCTTTCGCCTCTGAGTCCAACTCCGGCAAGCTCCGGATCGTACGGATCATTTCCTGCGCGTTTTGGAGGTTTCCGTTTACAACGGATTTAACTCCGCTGACTAGCTCGGCTAGCATGTTGTAGTACGCATAGGCCTTGCCGAGATGTGCTTCTAGAATTGACATCTCAGCGAGACGCTGCTTTACAGAAGAATCTCCAGCGTCGGCACCACCGCCGGACCAAACACCTCCTTCGAAGATGGCGCCGCTCTGTTGCTGCCACTTTTCTAGTACTGCATGTACCTGGTTCCGGAGATCCAAAAGGTTCTGGCCGCGCGAGGACAAGGTGGCCTCATCGATTTCCGGCCACCCATTGGGGTGGGTCATTTCTTCGATGTATTCGCCCGAGATCTTGTCGATGCCCATATTGCTAACCCTTGGCTGCTTGGCACGCTTGCTCGACCGCCACAACCAATTCCGACGCGGTGCTGTTCAGGTAGTTGTCGGCAGGTGTATAGCTCGGTATTGCCTGTACGTATGCTCGCTGGTACTGAGCGGCTAAGGATGCGAAGTCGTTCAGTGTCGGATTCTGGCTAATCGCGCCGAGATTCTGCAGTTGACCGGCATTGGTCTGAAGAATCGCCGTAATACTTGTGAAAAGGTCCTCCTGTTCTGTCGACCATTGACTTGCCGGCAGGTTTGGATCGACCGCTTCGGCCCACCGATCCGTATCGGCGTTGAACCGCTCCGATGTAGAAGCCCATTCATTGCAAACGTTCGATGGCTGTTCCATGAAGCGCCGAGGTTCAGCGGGGTCACCCGCCCTAGCAACTGATATTGGAGGGACGCCTGGGCTGACAAGAGGACTGCGTGCAGCTGCCGAACCATAAGTAATCGCAGCACAAATCCATACGATCGCGCCCGACGTGCTATTTGCAACAAGGGCGATCGAATCGTGCGCGGAGGTGTACGTAGCGAGGCTGTCGGAGTAGGCACGCCAATATGCGATGGACTGTTCGTACAGTTCGCGCATTACACGGTGCGGTGTGAGCTTGGCCAAGGCCACTGTTTGGTCGGCCGCGTTTATCATTGCGCGACCGACCTCCTCGTACTGCGACCGTTGTTGCGGTGTCCAGTCGGAGGAAGGAATTGTTGGATCCCGCTTGGCCCAGCCGTTCTGCTGTTTCTCGGATAGTGTGCGCGCAACCGGTTCCCATGCCGCACATGTCGGATCCTCTGTGATGATTCCGACCGGACCCCGATCGTCAGCACTCGCAATGTCTGACGTATTAACGGACTCGCTTGGCGGCGGTGATGCAATCGGCGAGTTTGATCCGTTCGACCCGTCGCGGGTGAGCAGCAAGGTCGTCGTAACCGTGACGACGACAACCACCAGCAGCGCGAGTCCGCCGAGAATCCACTTGGAGCGATTGCTGCTGTTCTGAGGCGGTGGGCCCCACGGTGGCGGCGGGGGCCCCCAGCGTCTTGGTGCTTGTGGCGGCTGGGGTGGCCAAGGTCCGGAAGGCGGTGTGGTCACGTGCGGCACTTCCGATCGTGCCTAGTCATCCCCATTCCTCCCAGGTCAACACGACCCGTCGCGGGGTCGATCGTGATGCCGACCTAACTAGCTTACGAGAGGTCGGGGAGTGGCCATGCCGCTGATTTCCGTCGCAGCCATTAACCTCCCACTCCTGAACCGATGCCAGCACCGACCAGGAACGTCACGATCGTCAGCGGGATCACGGCCAGCGACACCACCAGACCCGTGCCGAACCGTCTCACCGCGCCCGATGCGAGCATCAGCGGGAAACCGACGATGACGAGTGCTCCGAAACCAACGCCGACCTCGATGAGCCGCAGCATGATCAGCGTCAGGTAGGTAGTTCCCAGCAGGACACCCAATAGGCCGGCCGGCCCGAAGAACTCGCCGAATTTGATGTCCCGGTTCATATCGTTACAGCCGACGCGAGGAGTATGAAAACCGCGGCGACGGCACCCGCGACCGCCGCGCCGGTCGTCCAAGAAGAAGACCGGCGCGCCAGCCAGACCGACCCCAGCACAAGCACGAGTTCCACTATGACCACAGGGATAACCGTGAAGCCCAGCAGGCGTGCACCGCTTCCCTCGAAGGCCATCTTCGTCGGCAACAGCAGAAGCAGGGCCGCCGAAAGCAGGATCGGCACCCCCCAATGTGGCTGCGGCCCAAAACGGTGTGTCTTGTCGTTGCCACCACTGCACCTGATCACTTCGAGAATTCACTCAGGCGCTCCCAAAGAACCACGAGTCTTGTCGGTCGGTCCGAAATCGGTGGGGTATTGGGGTCGAGACGCAGCAGAACGGGTGACGCGGTCGGGTCGCGACACCTGCACCAGCGATACCGTCGATCCCATGCGGCCGCTATTCAGGCCGTTGCTCGGACACCTCCGCAGTGATCTCCGCGACCACCGCGTCGAGCCGCTCGCGATCGACGTCGATCGCGGCGCTCGCCTCGGCGCTGGCCTTCTGCAGCGCTTCGTTCACCCGCTGCTCGACTGTCTCCGCCCCCAGCCGCAACAGGCCGTCCTGGATGTACACATCCTTGAGCCAGTGGTGACCGTTCAGCGTCACCTCGACGGTCTCGGTGTCATCGGTGGCGGTGAAGGAATCGTTGGCCATCTTGTCGAGCTGCTCGTCCATCAAGGACTGCAGTCGCCGCGCCTGCCGCAGCACGGCGGCGACCTCGGGATGCATGTCGTCCGTCACTGCGATTCCTTCTTGGTGTCGTCGGGAGTTCCTCGGCGCCGAACCCGATTGCCGATGACGGCCTCAGTCCACGGCCGCTCCTCGGTGTAGAGCTCCTCGTCCTGGGAAAGCTGAGGGTTGCGCTTCTTCTCGCCGGTGTTCCCGCCCTGGCCGGCGCCCATCATCGGCGCCATACCTCCCATGCCGCCAGCCATTCCGCCGCCTGCCGCCCCACCACCTGCGGCTGCCGCCGGCGTCGTGGGAACCACCACCGGAGTCGGTCCCACCGTCTCGGCGCTGACCGCCGGCTGCATGGGTGCGCTGGGTACTCCGCCGCCGCCCCCCGCGCCCGAGCCGCCGCTGGCTGCAGCGGGACGCAGGCTCGGGTCTGTGGGCAGCTTCGGGTCGCCTTTGGCCCCCGGCATTGCCCCACCCGGTTGACCCGCGCCGGGGGATCCGCCGCCCGGAGACCCGCCCGGCGGGCCCCCACTCGGTGCTCCGCCGCCCTGCTGCCCACCCTGCGAGGCGCCTTGCTGCGCTCCCTCGGATGCCTGCTCCGTCGCCGACATCGGTGACACTGCCGGTTGTTCGGTGGGCGGTGCCCCTTCCGACGACTGAAGCCCACCGCGTGCCTGCTGGGCACCGATGCGCTCGTCACCGGGTTCTCTGGCCGGTACGCCCCGGCCACGTGGATCGCCGTTGCCGGTGACCGGCATGGCGGGCGCCGTGGAGTTCGGCCGAGGCTCCGGCGGCGGAACCTGTGTGGGATTGCCGCTGGCGACGTATGTTTCGCGAACCGCCTCCGACTGATGCTGAAGCTGCTCCATCTTCAGGCTGAGAGTGCGGGCCGCGCTACCGCCGGCGGCGATGGCTGCGGGCATCTGGGCTTCCAGCGACTCGTACTCCACCCGAATCGGCTCGTGCGTCGAGCGGGCGGTCTCGTGGGCGGCGGCCAGCGTATTCGCCTGCGCGGCGAGTTGCTCCCACTTGCCGGCCAGTTCGACCAGCCAACCCCCGAACCGTTGAAACTTCGTGTAAGCCGCATCAGCCGCGGCGCCTTCCCAGTTCTCGATCTTGATCTGGAACGGTTGCGCTGCTCCGAGAAGCGTTGTCGCATTGGCCGACCATGCTGTGGCCGCGGCCCGCAGGGAGGCGGCGTGATCGCCACCGTTGAGCAGCATATCGGCCCGCTTGACGTCGACGAACCCGTCCTGGTCGGCTGTCACGGGTCGAAACGGAGCCATCGGAACGGGGGCGGTCGGCTCGGGCACACTGTTGGATCCGACCGGGACGGGGGGCGGCGGTGCAGGCGGCGGTCCACCCGCGATCGTGGCGTCGATACTGGCTTTTGCTGTCTCGTCGACGCGCCGGTACGCGCTCCCGACCAGTCGGAGGGTGTCGGCCAGTCGGCGGCTCTCCTCGATGCCGTACTTCTGGTAATCGGCAAGCGCCGCAGCGTTGTTGGAGAGGTTGGTCACCGCAGTAGAGGAAGCCTGTAGCGAGTCCGGGCGGCTCAGTGACACCTCGCCAGGATCAGCACCCCACGGGATGTCATCGACGATGCGTGCCTTACGGTCCAGATCGTCTGGGTCGACCTTGACTTCGTCCCCCGCCATTTACCCCTCCAGAACCATCTGGTAGCGACTCTCCTCGCGCGGGTTGATCAATCGGATGGGTAGCTGCTTGTGCCGCGGAGTGTCGATGAAGTTGTTGCGCAGCATCACTCGGCCGATTCCCGGATGGGTTCCCAGGTAGGTTGTGGCGTTCGGCCAGGCGACTTTGGCTTCCGGGCCGATACGTGCGTTGATGTAGCCGGCGAACTCCCGGAACTGCGGGTCCAGGGTGATGACTGCACCCGCTGCGGCCGAGCGCACGACGAACTGGGTGAACAACCGGGCATCGCCGAGGTTGATGCTGGCGTCGACGTCATCGAACGGCATGTACACCGGATAGCGGTCGGCGGTCTCACCCACCAGCACTCCCGCCGACCCGATCGGCAGCTCGTAATGGCGGTCGGTGACCGGACTCTCGCCCAGCAGGGCAGCCCGCTGCCCACCGTAGAGACATGAGAATCCCCGCGGCGTGGACGGCTGTGCGAGCGTGGTCAACAGCACGGTGGTGGTCGGGGCGACGCCGGGAGCGATGCGCACCCGTGTCAGCGTGTGGTCCGCCCTCGCTGACCACCAGGTGTCGGGCCCGCCCGCCGCGGTGTAGGCGGCGGTGAACGTGCTGCGGCCCTTGATCATCGACCAGGTTTCGCGCTCGAAGCTGATCTCGGTGGCCCTGTCGTAGTCGTCGAAGCTGCGCGCGGGTCGGGCGTCGATACCATTGCTGGCCAAGTGATCTGCGATCCGCGTCGTCGACGCAACCAGATACTGCGCCAGGCCCGAGACCCCGCTGTCGCGGCGCAACGCCGACTTTCGGGTGGTCTCGGGATCGGCGCGCAGCAACAACCACGTTCGCCGGTTCGCCGGCGCCGGGTAGGGGCCGACCACCTGCTCGTAGAGTGCCACGAGCGCCGCGGGCGCGGTCTTGCCGACGCGGTATCCCGCCGACACCATGTCGGCTTCCAGGTCCGGGCAGAAGCCGGTCAGCAGGTCCTCGACCAACCGGGTGTGGACGACATCGTCGGTGAACGCCTCACCGTTGACGATCACCGTCGGGGTGAACGGGCGGGGGGCCAGCTCGATCGCCGACACCATGTGGTCGCCTTGCCAGCGCACCGCGACATGGTCACCCGGCATCACGGTCGCGCCGACCGCTGGTTCGGATGGCGGCGCCGGGGGCTGCCGGTGCCGTCGTCGCCATGCGAAGAGAGCGGCGACCCACCCCGTGGCCCGGCGACCGCGCACCGTCAGCACCGACGCGAGCCCGATCAGAACGCCCAGCGTGATGCCCAACCACAGCATGTCGAGTTCGGAGAACAGTAGGACGCACCCCGGGATCAGCGCCGCCGCCCAGAGCGCGTGGCCGGTGGTGAACCGCAGCCCGAACACCGAGAGGAACTTGGTCATCGGCGCCTCAGCGCCCGTCTGGCCAGCGCCCCGATACCGAGCAGCGCCGCGAGGCTGGTACCGACGACGACCACCCCGGTGATCGGCGCGCGGTCGGGAGGCGGAATGTGCACCGGCGCGGGAATCTCCTTGACCGTGTAGGGGATGTCCGCCGGTCCGGCCGGGACGTCCCACGTCAGCGCGGCGACCGGATCGATGACACCGGCGCCGACGACGTTGTCCACGCCGCCGCCCGGATGTCGGGCGGTCGCGGTGATCCGGTTGATGATCTGTGCCGGCGTCAGGTCGGGGAAGCGCTGTTTGAGCAGCGCCGCCAGCCCCGACACGTACGCCGCGGAGAACGACGTGCCGCTGATCGGGATGGGGCCGTCCTCACCCTGCAGCGCGTTGACGGGGTTGCCGTCGTAACCCAACGCCACCAGGTTCTCGCCCGGTGCGGCGGCCCCGACCCAGGGTCCGTGCATGGAGAACCCGCTGGGTTGCCCGTTGGGGGCGATGCTGCCCACCGTCAGCACCAGTGGCGAGTACCAGGCCGGAGAGACGATGGTCTGCACCTCCTGCCAGCCGCGTGGGTCGGCGGGCACGGCCGGGTCCGGCGGGGGGTTCTGGGTGCAGTCCCCGCCTGAATTGCCTGCGGCGACAACGATCGTTGTGCCCTTGACGTTGACGGCGTAGTGAACCGCGGCACCGACGACCCGTTCGTCGATCCGGCGGGTCACCTTGTAGCACGCGGCCTCGCTGATGTTGATGACCTGCGCGCCGATGTTGGCGGCGTGCACGATCGCCCGGGCCAGGCTGCGCAGCGAGCCCGCGGTCTGCGTGGCGTTGGGGTCGTTCGGGTCGTTGCGGGCGCCCACCGGCGAGAAGCTGTCCGATGTCTGCCGCAACGACAGGATCCGGGCATCGGGTGCCACCCCGATGAACGCATCTGTCGGAGCCGGTCGTCCGGCGATGACGGCCGCGGTGAGGGTGCCGTGTGCGTCGCAGTCGGACATTCCGTCGCCGGCCTGGTCGACGAAGTCGCCGCCGGGCTCGGCCGGGACTCGAGGCGAACCGTTCACCCCGGTGTCGATCACCGCCACAGTTACTCCGGCACCCGTTGCGAACTTCTGCGCGTCGGCCAGCCTGAGGTAGTCATTGGGCCACGGCCTGTCGGCGAAGTTCGAGTTCGGGAACTCCGTCGGTGCCGCACAGATGCGGCGCTGCTCCATCGGCTGGTCCGGCCCGGTTTCATCCGGTGGGATCGCTGCGGGGTCGATGACCGGGGGTTCGATCGCCCCGACCGGGGGCGCCGTCAGGAGCACCAGGATCAGTGCCGAAAGAAGCGCACCTAACCGGCGCACGCGTCGTCACCCCCTGAAACACCCGACCATCGAACTGTGTGCCGGCACATCCGCAGCAAACTCGATGCTGCCGTCGGGGCCACACAAAAATTCTCGTCGAGCGTACTCACCGATTGCACCAGGCAATCGTAAGGGGGCCCCGAGAGGGGTCATTCCGCTTTCTTGCGCCGGAACTGCGTTCCAGCAGGTGCGCACTCGCAGATTGCCTGCTGGAATACCGTTCCGGCGGGGGAACCCGGCGGGGATGGAACCTAGGCGTCGAGGTCCTGCTCGACCAGGTCGGCGACGGTGTTCAGGGCGGCCTCGTCCTCTGACTCCACGGTCACCTCGGCGCCCTTGCCGGCACCCAGGGTCATGATCATCAGCGCCGAACCGGCGTCGACGGGCTCACCGCCGTCGGTCGACAGCGTGACCGGAACACCGGCGTTGACGACAGCCTCGGCGATGATGGCGGCGGGACGGGCGTGCAGGCCGATGGCCGAGCCGACGATGACGGACTTGCTGGGCATGGATTCTCCTTATTTGTGGGTGAGGTTGTCAGTGAGGTGTAGCGGTCAGGGGGCGACGAGCTCGGATTCTTGCTTGGCGCCGGGCTTGATGAACTGCTTGGCGGCGACGACCGCCAATGCGGCGGCCACCATCCCCGCCAGGATCGCGATGATGAAGCCGAACTTGTTGTCGATCGCGAACAGCACGAAGATGCCGCCGTGCGGCGCCCGCGAGGTCGCACCGAAGGCCATGCACAGCGCGCCGGTGATGGCTCCGCCGAACATCATCGACGGGATGACGCGCAACGGGTCGGCCGCCGCGAACGGGATGGCACCTTCGGAGATGAACGTCGCACCGAGAAGCCAAGCGGCCCGACCGTTCTCCCGCTCCGGCTCACTGAACAACGCGGGCCGGATGGTGGTGGCCAGCGCCATCGCCAGCGGCGGCACCATCCCGGCCGCCATCACCGTCGCCATGATCTCGAACGACGCGGTGGTGGCCGCCGCCAGCCCGGCGGTGGCGAACGCGTAGGCGGCCTTGTTGACCGGCCCGCCCAGGTCGAAGCACATCATCAGGCCGAGGATGATCCCCAGGACGATCGCCGAGGTGCCGGACAGGCCGCTGAGCCATTCGGTCAGGCTGGTGTTGACCCAGGCCAGCGGGCGACCGACCAGGAAGAACATGATCAAACCGACGAACAGCGACGCGAACAGCGGAGTGATGACCACCGGCATGAGACCGCGGAACCATTGGGGCACTTTGATATTGCTGATCCACAACGCCGCGAAACCGGCCATCACGCCGCCGACGATGCCGCCGATGAAGCCGCCGCCGATGAACACCGCCAGCGCACCGGCGGTGAATCCCGGAGCGATACCGGGACGGTCGGCGATCGCGAACGAGATGTAGCCGGCAAGCGCGGGGACCAGGAAGCTGAACGCCAGCCCGCCCAGAGTGAACAGGATCGCCCCCAGGTACTGGGCGAACCCGCCCGGGGGCAGATCGGTCAGCGAGTTGTTCAGCGCGATGTCGTTGCCGGTCTCGGTGATGTCGTAGCCCGCGAACAGGAAGCCCAGCGCGATCAGCAGACCGCCGGCCGCGACGAACGGGATCATGTAGCTCACGCCGGTCAGCAGGATCTGGCGGGTCCGGGTGCCCCAGCCGACATTGCCCGACGGGGTGTCCTCGGCCGCCCCCGCGGAGCCCTCCACCCGCGCTGCATTCGGATTATCCGCTGCAGCAACGGCTTCGGCGACCATCTTGGCCGGCTCGTTGATCGCGCGCTTCACGCCGGAGGCCACCACGGGCTTGCCGGCGAACCGGCCCTTGTCCTTGACCCCGACGTCGGTGGCGAAGATGACGGCGTCGGCCTTGGCGATGGTCTCGGCCGGCAGCGGGGTGCTGCCCGAGGAGCCCTGGGTCTCCACGACCAGCGTGACGCCGGCCTCCTTGGCCGCGGCGGACAGTGCGTCGGCGGCCATGTAGGTGTGCGCGATCCCGGTCGGGCAGGCGGTGATCGCGACGATCGACTTGGCCGGCTTCTCCTCGGCGGGGGCCGCGGGCGCGCTCGCCGGCGCCGCCGCCGGAGCCGGGTTGACCACCCCGTCGACGAGGTCGACGATCTCGGCGGCGGTGCCCGCGGTGCGCAGCGATTCGACGAAGTCCTTGCGCACCAGAGCCCTTGCCAGACTGGACAGCAGCTTCATGTGCTCCTGGCCGCCGGAGTCGGGGGCGGCGATCAGGAACGCCAGGTCGGCCGGGCCGTCGGGCGCACCGAAGTCCACCGAGGGCCGCAGACGGGCGAACCCGATCGTCGGGGAGTCGACGTACGGCGAGCGGCAGTGCGGGATCGCGATGCCGCCGGGCAACCCGGTCGCGGACTGTTCCTCGCGGGCCATCGCCGCACCGATGAGACCGTCGGCGTCGTTGGTGCGGCCCGCGGCGGCGAGGCTGCCCGCCAGCTTGGTGATCACCGCTTGCTTGTCACCCTCGACATCGGTGTCGAGCAGCACCAGATCAGCGGTGATGATCGGTGGGGAGGAGGTGGAGCTAGTCATGGCACTACTCTCGTCTTTCGTCGTCACTGGTTGGCAGGAATCGGTGAGATCGGCGAAACCTGAACTGCATTGAGGTCGACCTCGGCGGGGGTGGGCAGAGTGGTCCCTGGTAGCGCGGCCGCGGCGCTGCCGTAGGCGACGGCCATCTGCAGCCGCTGAGGCGGCACGGCCCCACCGACTTCGGCGCGGACGTATCCCGCCAGCGACGAGTCGCCGGCGCCCACGGTGCTGCGCGGGACGATCGGCGGCGGGGTGGCCATCCAGGCGCCGTTCTGGTCCACCAGCACCGCGCCGGCGGCGCCGAGGGTGGCCAGCACGGCTCCGATGCCGCGGTCGATCAACTGACGGGCAGCCGACACCACGGGCCCCGGATCTCCCTGTTCCACAGCATCTTCCAACGCCTGCGCCGACAAACCGAGCACGCTGGCAAGCTCCTCGGCGTTCGGCTTGATCAGGTCGGGGGCGCCGCGGTCCAGCGCGGCGACCAGCGCTGCCAGCGGCGCGTCGGAGGTGTCGACCGCGACCCGGCACGGGCGCGAGGCCAGCAGCGCGACCACCTCGCCGTACCAGCTGTGCGGAATTCCCGGGGGCAGCGACCCCGACATCACCACCCAGGCGGCGCCGTCGGCGGCCTCGAGCACCGCGTCGGTCAGCGCGCGCACCGCCGCCTCGTCGAGTGCTGCACCCGGCTCGTTGATCTTGGTGGTGGTGCCGTCCGGCTCGGTGATGGTCAGGTTGGTGCGGGCAGGCTCGGCGGTCGGCACGATCCGGTAGGACACCCCGACCGATTGCAGGGCGCTCACCAGCGGGTCATTGGTGGCAGCGGGCAGCACGGCGAGCGAATCGACGCCGGCCAGGGTCAGTGCGCGGGCGACGTTGACACCCTTGCCCCCGGCCTGGCTGGTGACCGACGTGACGCGGTGCACCGCGCCGCGGGTCAGCGGCGACGGCAGCGTGACGGTGCGGTCGATGCTCGGGTTGGGGGTGACGGTGACGATCACGGTTGACCTCCTGCGCAGATGACTTCGATACCCTGCTCGCTCAGCTCGGCCTTGTCGGCGGCACTGATCTCCGGGTCGGTGATGAGGGTGTCGACGCTGGTGATGGGGGCGAAGCTGACGAAGTCCTCGCGGCCCACCTTCGAGGAGTCCGCGGCGACGACGACATAGTTGGCGGCCTGCACCATCGCCCTCTTGACGGCGGCCTCGTCGCTGTCGGGGGTGGACAGCCCGTGGCGCACGCTGAGCGCGTTGGTGCCGATGAACGCGATGTCGACCCGCAGCGTGTCCAGCACCCGCAGTGTCTGCTCGCCGACCGCGGCCTGGGTGACGCCGCGCACCCGGCCACCGAGCAGTTGCAGTGACACCGACGGGACTGTGGCCAGCCGGGCGGCGACCGGTACCGAGTTGGTGACGACGACCAGCGGTCGATCCGTGGGCACCCGCCCGGCGATCCGCATGGTCGTGGTGCCGGCGTCGAGCAGCACGCTGGCGCCGCTGAGGGGGAAGAACTCCGCCGCGGCCGCCGCGATCGCGTCCTTGTGTTCGGAGCGGGTGACGTCGCGTTCCCCCACACCGGGCTCGACGAGGTGCAGCGCCCGGACCGGGACGGCGCCGCCGTGCACCCGGCGCACGACGCCCGCCTTGTCCAGGACGGCCAGATCGCGCCGCACCGTCTCGGTGGTGACGTCGTACGCCTGGGCCAGTTCGGTGACGGAGGCGCGGCCCTTCGCCATCACCAGCGAGGCGATGGCTTGCTGCCGCTCTTCGGGGTACATATGGCTCCGTTTATGTGGGTCTTCGCCCTGTTCGATGTTGATATGTTTGGTTTTACTCTTGAACGTGTTGACTTGTCAACGTTTTCTTGTAACCTGGTTCACATGACAGCGTCAACTTCGCTCACATCACCCGCCATCGATTCGGGAACGGTGCTGCAGGGTGTCCCCGTCGTCCCCGGGGTCCAGTACGCACCGGTGATCCGTCCCGGCAAGCTGCCCGAGGTTGATCGGGAGTCCACCAAGGACCTCGCCGAAGAGGAGCGGCCGGCCGAGGGGGAGCGCTTCAACGCCGCGGCAGCCGCCGTCGCCACCCGGCTGCGGGACCGTGCCGGGAGCGCCACCGGCGTCGCGTCCGAGGTGCTCGCCGCAACGGCAACCCTGGCCCAGGACCGCGCCTGGCTCGGCGCGACGGAGAAGCGGATCAAGGAAGGCGCCCCCGCGGTGCGCGCGGTCGTCGGCGCCGTCGACCAGTTCGTCGACATGTTCACCAAGATGGGTGGGCTGATGGCCGAACGGGTCACCGACCTGCGTGACATCCGCGACCGGGTGATCGCCGAGCTCAACGGTCTGCCCGAACCCGGCGTCCCGGTGCCCGACAAGCCGTCGATCCTGTGCGCCGAGGACCTGGCGCCCGCCGACACCGCAGGGCTGGACCCCAAGCTCGTCGTGGCGCTGGCCACCACGCTCGGCGGTCCCACCAGCCACACCGCGATCATCGCCCGGCAACTCGGCATCCCGTGTGTCGTGGCCGTCGCCGGTCTCGACGACGTCCCTGCCGGGACGATGGTCATGGTCGACGGAACCCGCGGCACCGTCACCGTGAACCCTGACGAGGCGGCGGCCCGCGAGGCCGTGGCCGCCGCGCAGCGCGCCGCAGCGCAGGCAGCGAACTGGTCGGGCCCGGGGGCGACGTCCGACGGGCACGCCGTCGCCGTGCTCGCCAACGTCCAGGACGCCGCCGCGGCCCGCTCCGCCCGGGAGACCCCGGCCGAGGGCATCGGGTTGTTCCGCACCGAACTGTGCTTCCTCAACACCGACACCGAACCGACCGTCGAGGAGCAGGCCGAGATCTACGCCGAGGTGCTCGAGGCGTTTGCCGGGTGCAAGGTCGTCATCCGCACGCTCGACGCCGGCTCGGACAAGCCGCTCAAGTTCGCCGGGCACCCCGACGAGGCCAACCCCGCGCTGGGTGTCCGCGGCATCCGGATCGCCGAAAACAACCCCGGCCTGTTGACCCACCAACTCGAAGGGATCGCGGCCGCCGCCGAACGGTCCGGCAACCAGCCGTGGGTGATGGCGCCGATGATCGCCACCCCGCAGGAAGCGGAACGCTTTGCCGCCCAGGCACGTTCGCTCGGGCTCACCCCCGGGGTGATGATCGAGGTGCCCGCGGCCGCGCTGCTCGCCGAGCAGATCCTCGAGCACGTCGACTTCCTGTCGATCGGGACCAACGATCTGGCGCAGTACACGATGGCCGCCGACCGGATGTCGGCCGAACTGGCGACGCTCACCGACCCGTGGCAGCCTGCCGTGGTTCAGCTGGTGGCGATGACGGCCCGGGCCGGCGCCGCAGTGGGCAAGCCCGTCGGCGTCTGCGGTGAGGCCGCGGCCGACCCGCTGCTGGCGTGTGTGCTGACCGGCCTTGGGGTGACGTCACTGTCGGCGGCCGCGGCCGCGGTGCAGAACGTGGGCGCGAAGCTCGCGCAGGTCAGCCTGGCGCAGTGCCGGGAAGCGGCCGAGGCCGTGCTGAAGACGGCGAGCGCCGCGGACGCCCGCGCGGCGGCGCTGGCAGTGCTGGGCTGAGGGTTGGCGCCTGTCTTTGCATGCGACAGGAACGTAGACGTCGGACGGAGGTGATCAGTGTGGCGGACTACCTGCACCTGTCGTGATTGACGACGTGATCGGGACACAAGCTGGTCCTGTAGGTTACTCAGGCTGACTGCACTTTCTTACGTATGGCTGCACCAAATCTGCACTTGTGCAGCACAATCTGAGATGCACCCTACCCAAACTTGGCGGCAGGGAACAACGATCTCGCTGCAGAGATCGGCCAGCGCATCAATGTGGTTCTGCGTGCCACGATGGACTCGTCGACAATCGCTCAGTGAGATATGCCCGGCGGTGTCAGGTCGCCGCGCCAGATAGCCGCCGCCTTGCGCAGGACCTAATTCCGCCGATGGCGTGGTACGGGTGGCGCGTGAGCGTGGCCCCGGAGTGTTTCCTCAGGGTAGGGCTTTGGCACAACGACATCCTTCCAGCCTGACCCCCGATAGAGATCTGGGTTGTGCCTGTAGTTGCCCTGCTGAGAGGTTCAGTCTGACCGAGCCCCAGATCGACTCCTTGCTTTGTCACTCGTTGATGAGCCGATGAGCAGCCGCAGCAAGCGACTCGTGCAACGGAACAGCGCGGCGGTCGTCGTAAACTCCTGTCACGATGTATGGCTTACCATCCGCTCCTACGTTCACACCGCCGGTAAGAGTGAGGCCGCCGTTCGCCAGCGTTTCCCCGCTGATCTGGACATAACCCTTACGGCCCCCATAACCCCAATGCTCCCAGACCCGTCCGCTTGGAGTTACAAGTACCAGAGTGGTGTCGAGACCGGATCCTCTTCTATACAAGGCATATCCACTGGGAGACAGTCGCGGCAGGTGAAAAGACCCAGTTCCCATCTGGTACCGCTTCGGTCTAACTCGTTCACGCACAGCATGAAGGAAGTCGTCAAGCATCCGCCGCACTACCGGTGCTGCCGCGTCCGCCATCCGCCGCGTCGCGTCGACTTGCGACTGCTGTCGAGCTTGGGCCTGCTGCGCCGCAGCCTCTTGCCTGCGAAACGCTTCGTCAAAGCTAGACATGGTGAGAGCATAGGACCCCCCAGCAGCAGCCCGGCGATATTTGGTAGGAGCCAGACACCGGAGTAGGCGGCGGCAACCGGAACGTGAAACGCACAGGATGAATCTCTGGAAGATCCGCGTCTGGACCCGGATTATGCAGACTCCAGTGCGAATCGTCAGCGCGGAGGAGCAAACATGCAATACGAGTGCACGGTCGTTGATCGCGACAAAGCAGGCATTGACCAACACATGGCTCAGATGGCCGGTGGCGGTTGGCGACTGGTGTCCGCCTCCAGCTCCGGCACCTTTGCCGGCATCTTCCTGTTTTGGGAGAAGTACTAGAGCACTGCTGCCCAGCGGTACCTCTCCGGTGCTTTTGAGCCTCCCGTGGCCTATTCCGGGCTATTGGGGCCGCGCACGAAGGGGCCCGGGTCACGTTTTGCGATTTCGGTGTCCACACCCTCGCCCTGTGACTGGGTCACCCCTTGACCGCGTGGTTTGCAGGAAATGAAGCGTTTCGTGAGACAAACGGTGGTGCAGCTTGCGTGAGACAGATCGAATCGTTGCTCTTCGGGGCAATGGCCGTATTCAGCTGTGCGTGAGAACCTACAGGTCCGTTCCTACCGAACCGGGCCGTCGCGGGTGTAACGATGTTCGTGGTCACCATCCGCAGGGCTATACACCCGAGCCAACGTGCCTCGCGGAATTCGGAGGCGAGCGCTGAGGTCAGCGAGTACATCCGGGCACGGGTGGCCCCTCCACGTCGGGGAGCCCTCCTGACATCCAGCGAGCATTTCTGCGTCGGTACCTGGTTGCCTGCGAAACGGCCTGCCTTCCGGCTCGTTGCCGGCGCTACGAACGCCGTTCGTTGGCCATCGGATGGCGGCCGTTACAACAGGGTGGAGCGATTCTGCCAAGCAGACTACCGCCACCAACGGGTACTCCCACATGGCCATTGGACAGAACAGGGCACCTACAGCACCGCACCCCCGGCGGCGAAGGCCGCCGTAACCTCTTTGATCTGCCCGCGGCACGTCACCGCCTGCCTGTCGGTCCGTAGTCCTACTGTGAAGTGCATGAGGTTTGCGGAGTTGGAGGGGTGAGCGATGGTCGCGGCGTTGCCGCGAAGCTCACCACGTATAAAACTGCTCTGTATGCAGCGCTCGTCTCGGCGGCCGGAGCCGCTCTGCTTTGGCTTTCGAATCTGACATGGTTTGAGGATCATTCCGCTCTTGAGGCAACGGCGAACCAACTTGGAGGGTTGCTCATCACGGTCGGTGGACTGGGCATCCTTTGGGACCTTCGCGGCAAAAGAGCGATCATGGATGAAATGCTCGAAAAGGCTCGAATCGCGTCCGACGTGAGCGCAGCGGGACTTGATCGAGTGACGATGAATTGGCTCGACGTCCCGTGGGATGACCTATTCCGTGATGCGAAGCACGTGTCGGTATTTATCTCCTACGGGAGTAGTTGGCGCAAGGTCCATTGGCCCAAGCTCCAAGAATTCGCAAAGGGCGAGCGAAACTCCTTGCGACTATTCCTCCCGGACCCAACCGATGAGCCGACGATGCGGGTCCTGGCGCAGCGCTTTGACTACACATTGGAAAAGATCCGTGCGAACGTTATTGAAACGGCGGAGGAGATAGCAAAACTAGGAATCGCGTACCCGGCGGACATTCGAGTCTATTACCGAGTGGGTGACCCGACCTACACCTGCTACCGCTTCGACGAGAAGGTGCTGGTAACGCTCTACTCGCACAAGCGCGAGCGTGGGGACGTGCCGACGGTGCTGGTGAAACGGGGCACGTTCCGGGACTTCTTTGTTCAGGACTTAGAAGCAATTGAGCGGCAGAGCTCGCCCGTTGCTTTGGCCGATCTCGTCGGAGGTGGAAAATGATAGGTAATATTCAACAAATCAATTTGGTCGACGGTGACGTTTCAGCGGACTTCGAATGGGCCGTCAGGGACGCGAGGATTGCAGCGTGGGACATCGAGACAAGCGGACTCGACTGGCGGCTTGACCGCATTGCGACCTGCCAGCTCCACGTACCGAATGTGGGAACGCAAGTCATCCGCATTAACGGCCACGAGCCTCAGCGATTGCGGGAATTGCTCACATCCAAGCGTGTCATCAAAGTGTTTCACCACGCGCCCTTCGATCTCCGGTTTATGAGGTACCACTGGAAGGCGACGGCCCGGAGTGTGGCCTGCACGAAGATTCTGTCGAAGATCGTTCGACCAGAAGCCGCTAGCGAAGAACACAGTTTGAAGCCCACATTGCAACGTTTCTTCGGGGTGACGTTAGACAAAGAGCAACAAACGTCAGACTGGTTGTCACCCTCACTGACCCCGGAACAGTTGAGCTATGCGGTGCGAGACGTTGAGTACCTAGTCCCTCTGTTACATAGGTTGATGGACGAGGCGCGCGCTAGCGGTGTGGCCGACATCGCGGAGCGGACATTCGACTACTTGCCTACTCGGGTAGAGACAGACATTCGCGGATGCGGTGACGTGTTTGCATACTAATGCGGTGTGAAGCCTCGGCGTCGCTCTAATGATTAAGGGCCGCGAAACTATTCGTTACGGTAGGCCTTCCGCTAAACACTATTGGAAGGGCATCGACGAGTCAATCGGGTGGCCATGAATGGTTCCACTGGCAGCATGAATACAAGCTTTCGGCGTAATAGTTCCATGCGTGAGCAGCCCCGGGGAAGCTGCGATACGTTCGCTACCGTCGGTTGGAGACGTGGTGAAGCGGATGCGCAGTGGGTCTATTCCTTAGCAGCTGCTGCCAGGAATCGCGTTGCGTTGCTGATCAACCCATGAGCCGAGGGCATTGAGCATGCCCTTCCCGGTTTCGAAGCTGCCGTCGGCAGGTTTGGCTGCCAGTGAGGCACCGAAGGTGCCACTGCTGTTGGTGACGAGAGCGATCTGGCGCACCAGATAGCCGCCGCCGGGATCCGGCCCCCAACCGCCCTTGGCTGCCACGTCGGCAAATGGCGCTAACCCCCATTGCTGATTGCCGTCCAGATTGCGCATAAGTTCCACAACGGGCTCGGCTGCCGCAATACAAGGCAACTCGAACGCGAAGACCGCTGCTTGTTCCTTCGGCCAAATAGTCTGTCCGTAGGGACTGTACGGCGGATGGACCTGTTCAGATTGAACGGTGACTGCGGTATCACCACCCTCGCGCAGCACAATATCCACAGCGCCGGCGGCGGTTTGTGGGTCGCCAAGCATGGCCCACAGCTGGTCGGCAGCGATATTGTCGGATTGCGAGATCGCCTGTTGTACTAAGGGCTTGGCTTCGGGTTCGTCTGCGCGTAGGGCGGCGATCGACAGCGGCACCTTGATGGTGGACCATGCTGCGCCGCCGGTCCAGGAACCGAAGACGGTACTGTGCTGGCCGTTGAACAGTGCGATGCCGACTTCCCCCGCTGGCATGGTGGCGGCGACGGCGTCGAAACTCGCGGTTAGATCTCCGGTCGGCGGCGGTGCTGGTGACGAGATGAGGTTCGGCGCAGGCGCTGTGGGCGAAACGGCCGTGACGGATACAGAAGATGGCGGCTGCCCTGTTGCGATCGGCAAGTTCGCAGGGGTGCTCGGTGTGCCGCTGATGTTGAGCGAACAACCCGCAAGGAGGAGGGCCGCAATGACCGAGGCCAGAAGTTGCCGACTAGTAGATGTGGACAACCGCGTTCACACCACCTCGGCAAGTGACCCAGTCGCTGACGCCGAAGGGGCCGCATTCGAGTACGTAGAGATTGCCCCGGCAGCGGGCGGAGCGTGGATCGCAGGGCACTCCGCCCGCGGCATAAATCGTGCTGGGTGAGGCGTTCGGTCCACCGGCATCCCAATACGCGGACAGGACGTTATCGACGAAGCGGCAACTGGTCTCGAGACTCCCGCGGACCGCGCGGCCACCGTCGCCAAGGTCTCCGGCCACCTCGAATCCCCCGTCGCAACGCTGTCCGAGGCCGTCGACTCCCGTGACCGCAGGTGGCGGCGCTGCAGGACGACGCGGCGACGGATTCGGGGCCGGCGCCGACGGCCGCTGTCCGGTTGGAAGCGAAGGCCGTTCGGGCACCGGGAGACGCGTCAGCGATGGGTTCTGCGCCGAGGCCTCACCTTCGTCATCATCGGACTGACCAGCGAACAAGCCAATCGCGATTCCGGCGACAGCGAGGACAAGCGCCGCGCAGACGGCGATACCGATCAGCATTGGCTTGGACATGCTCGGGCGCGACGGTGGCACGGTCGGCGGCGGGGGATGCAGCGCGGCTGGAAGGGGAGGCGCGGGACGAGTGTGCTGTTCGGTCGGAAAGTTGACGTGCGCAGCGGCCAAGGTGGCGTTGGGGTCACGGCCAGCTGGCGCGGAGAGCCCGCGCTGGGCGGCGCGGGCAAGCGCGCCCGCGCTTCCGTAGCGGTCGTCGGGTTCCTTCGCCATCCCCCGTTCGATCACGGCGTCAAGGGATGGTGGCACGCGGGGATTGGCGGCACTGGCGCGCGGCGGCGGCGTGTACAGGTGCGCATTGACCACCTGCTGCATGCTGTCGATCGCGAACGGCCGGGCCCCAGTGAGGGCTTCGTAAAGAACACACGAGAGCGAATAAATGTCGACGGACTTGGTGGCGTGGTCGCCGCTCAGCCGTTCGGGCGCCATATAGGCCCAGGAACCGACAGTCATGCCGGCTTGTGTGAGGTGTGTATCGCCCACCTTCTCCGCGATACCGAAGTCCAGAAGATGGGCGAAGTCGTCACCGGAGACTACGATGTTCTCCGGTTTGATGTCGCGGTGGATGAGCCCCTCTGCGTGCGCGGCGTCCAGTGCGGAGGCGACCTGACCGATGATGTGCACCGCCCGGACGGGGTCGAGGGGGCCGCCCACCGTCAGACTCCGCAGATCGGTGCCGCGGATGAGCCGCATGTCGATGTACAGATTGCCGTTGATCTCGCCCCAGTCATGAATGGGCACGACGTGTGGCTCCTGCAAAGAGGCGGCGGCGCTTGCTTCGCGGGTGAATCTGCTGCGGTAGCTGGGATCCTGGGCATACTGCTCCAGAAGGATCTTCAGGGCGACGATGCGGCCCTTCTGGGTGTCGCGCGCTTCGTAGACCTCACCCATGCCGCCACGGCCAAGCAGCGCGATGAGCTCGTACTTGCCGAATCGCGCGCCGGCCTTTGGCCGATCCGACGACGCCACCACCCCGATACCCCCTGTGCACTTTCTGTTTGCCAGTGAACCACAACCCGCCACTCAGCCGAGCAATAAGGGTCGATGAACGGGTGGTCAGTATTGCTGGTGACAGGTCTGCTCGGAACCTGAGAGTCCGGCGCGGAACGCTTCGATCCGGGTGAAGCCGGCCGGCACCGTCAATCCGTCAATTGTGCTGGCAATCAAACCGTTGGTAAGTAGTCCGCCGACGGCTTCATCGATGTCGCCGGCGGCAAGTTGCAGGCTGTTTCCACTCGGGAGTTCGATCGGGTCAGCCATGGCAGCTTGCGCGACGCCGGTCAGACAGGCAGTGAGCAGCGCCGTGCTCGGCGCATCGAGGGGCTGGCCTTGGGCGTGCTGCAATGACAGCGCGTACCGCGATGTGACTATCGAGAGGCCGGTGTTGTCACCCTGTGGCAATGCGTAGTCTGACGTGCCCGCCGGGACCGACATTGCTTGCAGAGCAGGTAGATCGACCAAAATCGTGTTGGTGCTCGGGCAGTACGACGCCGGCGGGCTGGCCGCACCGGTGGGGCACGATTGCCCATCGAAGGACAGTCCGGGTGGACTTTGTGGCGCATATATCTGGTCGAGAAGCTCGAGGAGCACCGACAGTGTGGACTCTTCGAGCGGTAGTTCGCCGGTTTGCACGCCTCCAGAGGAATCCCGTTGCAGAAGGATGGGCAGGTCCCCGCGTTCCCGTTCAATCGAAGCGAGATCGATAGCGGTGCAGGAGGGGGTGCCGTCAACGAAACCCTGCTGGAATGCCCGGGTGCGGTCGAGAGCGGTGCCATGGCCTTCCTCGACCATCTCTGCTTCCTGGGGGGACCACACCGGGTCGGCCAAGCTGATTGCACCGGCCAACACTCGATTGAGGCCGTCACCAGTGCTGAGGGTGAAACGGGGCGACCGCCCTTCGGCGACCCAGCGGCTGTAGGCACCGGCGAAGCAGTCAGCCTGCTGCTCCTTGACGATAGTCTCGGTGAACAGATTCACGATTTCAGCGCCGTGCTGGACGGCGTGGCCATACTCATGAGCGATCAGCGCGGCGACCGAAGTGTCCCCAAAGTACTGCTGGCCCGTCGGCACAAGAAAGCCGCGATCCCAGGCGATGGTTTCTTCGTCCGAGAACAGCGGAGAACACCACATAGCATTCGGCCGGTCGTAGGTTTCGATGCCGCACACCTCTTGACTGAACGGGTCTAGAGAGTCGTAGGACACCAGCTCGTCGACGGGGTCGAATGGTGCGCCGAACGTCTCGGGATAGGCTTGCTGCCAGAACATTTCAACATCATCGACTGCCGAGAGGACCAGGGCATCAACTGCGCCGCCATCGCTGTAGCCGGCCTCGCGTCGTGGTGCGGGCGCATCTTCCCGCCACCCGCTCGGGCCCTCGATCACTGGAAGGCCTCCGACGCGGTACTCCACCTGATTGTCCGCAGGACGGGATGTCGACCCGGGGGTTGAGGAGCATGCGGCGAGGAGTGCCGCGGTAAGCACCGCGGTGACGAACCGGCGAGTGGTGACGCAGTGAGCGAGCCGGGTATCAGTACCCGACGGCTTGTCAGTCAGCACGGGATTCTGAAACTCGGGTCTGTAGTGAAGTCCAGCCACTTCCCGTATGCGTCACCACCGGCGGAACGCACGGCGGCACAGACCTCGGCCACAGTGTCACCGGCTGGACGGTAGACGGCATAGATCGGGTCGCCCTCATCTGTCGCTGCGCGCAGCGAGGGGCAGGTCTGGTCGGTCCGAAGATAGGAGGCACCTGGATGCGCGGCCAGAAGGCGCTGGACTCCAGCTGCGTACTGCCCGGGCGTGGTGACCGACCCGAGGACGACGATCCCTTGGCCGTTGCAGCTCGGTTGGCTCATGGGTTGGCGTAGCGCAAGGTCGCCTGACGGTGCTGACGGAGCACGTGGCGGAGGCGCCGGGACGGGCGGAGGCGCGGGCGATGGGCTGTTGGGCTGAGTCACGGTGGCAGGCGGCGCAGTGCGCGTCACTGTGCGGGGTGGGGCGAGCGTTTCGGGCCATGCGGGGCGGGTGAGGGACGGAGATGGGGCAGCAGTAGGCGGAGTCGCCGCTGGTTGCCCGAGTTTTGCGCCGAGGAAGGCGACGGCTCCTACCGCCAGTAGCGCCGCGGCAACGCCGCCGGCGATCAGCGCCGTGCGCCGGCCAGAGGTATTCGCCACGAGTGTCGGCGAGGAAGTGACCCGCTCCTGCAATGGGACTCCACCCTGGACTGGAGGAGTGCGCGGTGACAATTGCGTGGCGTCATATGGACCGATAACGGCAGCGCCGGCGGACGTGTAGGCGGAACCACTACGGCCTGCGAGCGCGGCCGCGAAATCGCGGCAGGTGGGAAAGCGATGGTGTGGCTCCTTCGCCATCGCTGTCGCTAGCGCCGAGTCCATGTGTCCGAGGTCGTCGCGCAGCCTGCTCAGAATCGGCGGCGGTGAACTGAGGTGGTTACCGATTACCACAGCCGGATTGGAATCCCCGAAAGGTGCTGTCCCAGTGAGTAGGTGGAAAGCGGTGGCGGCCAACGCATACTGATCGGCCCGTCCATCGAGCGTCCTGCCGGTGAGTTGCTCAGGAGCGGCATACGCCACTGACCCGACCGTCATGTTGGTCGCCGTCAGCCCATTGCTGTCGTCCACACCGCGGGCGATACCAAAATCTGCCAGGACAACGCGGCGCTCGCCGTTGCGAGGATCGCTGAGCAAGATGTTTGCCGGCTTGACGTCACGATGCAGCAGGAACCGCTCGTGGGCGTAATCAAGGGCGTCTGCAATGGCCGCGATCACGCCGACAACCTCGCGGGGCGGCATCCCATATGGATATCGGTTGCGCATCAGTCGGGATGCATCGGTGCCTTCCACATAATCCATCGCGATCCACAACTGGCCGTCGTGTTCGCCGCGGTCGTGGATGGCAACAATGTGTGGGTGCCACAGGGCAGCGGCAATGTCAGCTTCACGTGCGAACCGTTGGCGGTAATCCGGATCGGCGCTCACGCTAGCCGGGAGAATCTTAAGCGCCTCCTGGCGAGGCAGCCGGGGATGCTGCACAAGATAGACCTCGCCCATCCCCCCGCTGCCCAATAAGCGCTGAATGGTGTATCCGGCAAAGACCGCCCCTTCAGCAATGGGCATGGGCGAATCTTAACCACCATCTCCGACGGGAACGACCGGTTCGGCCGGCAGTCGAGTTGGCGGACCTTGTGTATGTCCATAGTGAACTGGAGCCGTTTCCAAGCACCCCGGGCGGCATCAACCACATAGTTGACAGCGGAAGACGCCGCGCACCGGGATCGCCATCCGTATGGTCGGCGGCATGCACAAACGGGGGTCTGATGGAGTAGACGGCCCGCTCGCCGCCACGGTCAACCGACGGCAGCTCCTGGCCCTGGCTGGTGCGGCGGGGTTCGCGGCGACGTTGGGAGCTTGCGCTAACCAGTCGCAGGTGGCGAACTCCGCAATGAATGAAACTCCTCCTGCACCGACGGGGACTCCCGGAGCCACCGCTGCCACGGACGCCTCAGTAGAACCCGTGCCGCAGCCAATCGACACAGCGCTGCCACCGCTGGCGGTCTCGACGCCCATGCTCTGTCGCGACGCTTGGCGCGCACAACCAGCCCGGCCCGGTGGGGTGCCGCACACAATCACGCGAATGACGGTCCACCACACGGGCTCGGTACTCGGCGACAACCGCAACGCCCCGGCGCGGCTGCTTCAGCATCAGAAACTCCACCAAAACGAACGCGGATGGAGTGACATCGCCTATCACGTCGGCGTCGATCGCGGCGGCAACATCTACGAGCTTCGGGATCCACAGCTGGCCGGTGACACCGCGACTGAGTATGACCCCACTGGGCACTTTCTCGTTCTCTGCGAAGGCGACTTCGACCAGGAATCCGTAACACGCGAACAGCTGCATGGCGCGGCCATGGCATTCGCGTGGGCCGCTTCCACTTTCTCGATCAGCCCGAGTGTGGTTGAGGGACATCGAGATTTCGCCTCTACCGCATGCCCAGGCGCGGACCTCTACGGGTATGTGGCTTCGGGAGAACTCACACACCTAGTCAATGAGCTGATGGCCGCCGGCCCGGTCAACTTGCAGAAGATCTGCGGGCCCGAGGCTGCGGAGCGAGTAGCGGCCATAGAGGCTGGCGGATAGGCGGAATGGTCTTGCGCCGCGAATTTACGAGGTCGAGGCCTCACGCCCAATTTCGCCGGCGGACAGTACGGATTCTATCAGCCAGCAAACTCGCTCACTCGCGAACAGTTGACTGCCGGGGAGGGTAGGCTCCAGCCGATGAGGGGGATCATCTGGATACTCGGTCTGTCTGCCGGTGCGGGGGCGATCAGCGTGGGGGTGGCGGCCCCGGCGTCGGCCGGTTGTGAAACTCAGCCGTTCGCGCAGTATTGCGATGGACCCCTGCGGGCGGACGGCACTTTTGAACGGTGCCAGACTACGTTCGGCGGGCCGATTTTCGGTCAATATGGGCAGGTCAGCGGCGTGGTTCCGGGGACGTACCGGTGCTACCCGGTGAACACCGATGAGCCGTGGCCGGTGCTGCC
Organism: Mycolicibacterium hippocampi; assembly: GCF_010723735.1. GTDB lineage: Bacteria > Actinomycetota > Actinomycetes > Mycobacteriales > Mycobacteriaceae > Mycobacterium > Mycobacterium hippocampi. The sequence goes on from NZ_BLLB01000002.1 coordinate 893,997, forward strand.
ATTGGGGCAGCCGCAACGTCACCTCTGGCCGTGACGCGCGGCAACCCCGTCGGTCTCGGCATTGCACTGGCCGGCGCAGCGACGATCATCCTCGGCCTATTTCTGCCGTTTAACGAGCCGACCGGCCCATTCGCGCGCATTCAGGACAACACGCTGATCCAGTCGGGTGGTTGGATTCTGCTGCTCCTGGCGATTGCAGTCGCCGCTGGCGCGACGCGGGCATGGATGAAGCCTGACGGTCAACTGTGGCTGCTCCCCCTGATCACCAGCGTCGTGATGGGTGGATGGATCGCGATTTTGGCGGCCGACGAGGACATGCGAACCCTCTATCCCATCGTCAATGGGACGCCGAATGCGGACGAACCGGGCGTCGTCGCTGCTCTCGGTATCGCCGTCTACGTCGCGGGGGCTGGAATCGTCGCGGCAGTCGCCGGATCGATGATGCTGAAGTTCTACCCGTCCACCCAGACAGGCGCGTCGGACTCGTTGGTGGAGCAGCGGCAGCGTCGCAAATGCCCGGATTGCGCGGAGCTGATCATGATCGACGCCAAGGTGTGCAAACACTGCGGCTACCGCTTCGCGCAGCCGGCGTCTAATCAACCCGCCAAGCCTAAGCAGTCGGCGAAGCCAGTGTCGGTCGTGGACGTCGCGGACACTCCAGCGAAGGGGTCAAGGTGACGGTGAACTGCCCGCGATGCGATGCGGAGCAGCGGATACCGGTTGGCGCGGAGCGGTTTCGGTGCGGCCTTTGCCGCGAAACGGTGGATACCGCGTAGCGCGTCATCAGGCGCAACAGCTCCAATCAGCGGGGCGTTCATGCCGTGCGGCCGGGTGTGTCGCGGTGCAGCAGGCGTTCCCGTGGCCTCGGGCGTGCGTCTGTTGGGGCGTGAGCGGCAAGCACAGCCCCTCCGCCGGGTAGTTGAAGTTCGATGTACCAGTCCAGAACTAGTACGTCGCAAAAGTGGTGCCCGGGACGGCTCGCTGCCTCGGATACATGGATCCGGCTGGTGCGAGACAGCGAGGCAACACGATGAAGCAGTCGCTCCAGGCACAGACGACCGGAATCACAGGCGTGCGCAGCTAGTTTCGGCGGTCTGCGCCATCGATGATCGCGATGAGCCCATCGGTGAGTTCCTCGGCGTTGGTGCGCCATTTGGCTGTGGTGAGCAGGCCACTCATTTCCAAGCCTGCGGCGCCGTGCACACCAGTCAACATTATCGCTGCATAGCGCTGGGCCTCCTGCTCACCGACGACCTCGGTGACGATGGCGAGGAATTCATCGCATAAGCGTTGCGCGGCGTGGACTACGGCGGTCGGATCTCCGGCAGGTGTCGTGAACATCAGCCGGTACAGGTGCGGTTGTCGCCGGCTGAGCGTGATGACATCGAGGAGAGCAATCCGCAGCCTCTCGACCGGTTCGAGGTGCGAATCATTCTGCAGTGCGTGCATTTTGGAGCTGAGTCGATCCCACCCCTCGGCGGCTATCGTGGTCAGCAAGCTCTCCTTGTCGGCGAAGTGCCGGTAGGGCGCACCGCGGCTCACCCCGGCCTGTGCGCCGACTGCTCGCAGCGTCACGGCGTCGGGGCCCCCGCTGTCCAGCAGCTGCGCGGCCTCATCGAGAAGCGCGCGACGCGTGGCAGCTGCAGATTCGATGCGACTCATCTCCGCAGTTCCTTTCAGAGTTGACACTGTCATCTTAAACGGTATGGTTATTCAGATGACATTGTCATCTGAATCCGAGCTTGCCGTCGTCACGGGTGCTTCCACCGGCATCGGCGCGGCCACGGCGCATGAACTGGCTCGGCGGGGATTCCACGTGCTGGCCGGTGTCCGGCGAGAGCGGGACGCCGACGCCATTCGCGCCCCTGGCATCGAGCCGATGATCCTCGACATCACCGATCCGGACCATGTCCAGAACCTAGCTACTCGGATCTACGACGACCCGCAGCGCCGTCGACTTCGGGCGCTGGTGAACAACGCCGGCGTCGGGGTGAACGTCCCGGTCGAGACGTATCCGCTTGACGAATGGCGATACCTGTTCGAGGTCAACCTCTTCGGCCACATCGCCGTGACACAGGCACTCCTGCCGGCGTTGATCCGCGCCCAGGGCCGGGTTGTCAACATCAGTTCGGTGGGCGGCAGAATCGCTATGCCCACCTACGGGCCCTACGCGGCCACGAAGTTCAGCCTCGAGGCCGTAAGCGACGCGCTCCGGCGTGAACTCGCGCCCTCGGGCGTCCGGGTGGTCGTGGTGGAACCGGGCGCCATCAGAACCGAGATGCCCGGCCGCGCCATCGCCACCGCCGCGGATCTCGCGTCGCGGATGACAGTCACTCAACGCCAGCGTTACGGCGCACTGGTGCACGCGATCAACGCACAGACCGCCGCCCACAGCGGCCGAGGTCTGCCGCCGCAAGCCGCGGCCGACGTGATCGCCAGGGCTGTCACGGTTCGTCATCCACGCACGCGCTACACCGTCGGCCGCGAAGCCGCACTCCTCGCCCTTGTGCGCGTCCTGCCCGACCGGATGCTCGACCGAATGCTCGCCGCCGCGCTGCGCCCCTACCGCGCTGACGCCGTGGTCATGAGCGCCTCCGATACTTCCCGCTGACGCAGCACTCACAGACCTCGGATAAGGACGATCATGCGTGTCAATGCTTTTGCCGCCGCCACTCCCGGCGCCGACCTATCCCCCTACGAGTACGACGCAGACGAGTTGGGACCGCTCGAGGTCGACGTCGAGGTGACGCACTGCGGCATCTGCCACACCGATCTGATGGTCATCGACAATGACTGGGGCACAGAAGTGCCCGCAGTCGCTGGCCACGAGGTCGCGGGCATCGTCGCGGCCGTCGGGCCAATGGTCGACACCAACCGGCTGGCGGTCGGTCAACGCGTCGCCGTCGGCGGCGTAGCCGGGTCCTGCATGAGCTGCGAATATTGCCTGACCGGTCGGCACCAACTGTGCGCCCTCAGAGACAGCATGGCCTTTCGGGGCGACCGCGGCGGCTTCGCTTCCTCGGTGCGCGCCAGCGACTGGCGCTTCGTGTTCCCGCTTCCCGAGGCCATCGAACTCGAACACGCCGGCCCCATGCTCTGCGCGGGGGTAACTGCCTTCGCGCCCTTCGTCCGGCACAACATCAAGCCCGCCGATCACGTCGGCATCGTCGGCATCGGCGGACTCGGTCACCTGGCCATCCAATTCGCCCGGGCGTGGGGATGCGAGGTGACAGCCATCTCCACCTCACCCGACAAGCGCGACCAAGCCGTCGCACTGGGGGCTGACCACTTCATCGCAACCCGCGGCACCGATGAGGTGGCCCAAGCGGCGGGCACTTTCGACTTCATCATCTGCACGGTCCCGGCCGACCTTCCGTGGGACGACTACTTGGCGTCCTTGAAGCCGCAGGGAACGCTCATCGTGGTCGGCGCATCGGAGAGCGCCATGCAGATCGATCCTCTCTCACTGGTGTTCGCCGAGAAGAAGATCTCCGGTGGGCTGGTGGCCTCGCCGGATGAAACCCGGCAGATGCTCGATTTCGCCGCTCGCACAGGCGTGCGGCCAGTGGTCGAGGTCTTCGCCATGACTGACATCAACGCGGCGCTTGCCCGCGTCCGATCCGGTGACATCCGATTCCGGGCGGTCCTCTCCACACGCTGAGCGCGAGGAAGGGAGGGGCACCGCCTGGTGCGAGCCTGGGGGCTATACCGTCCAGCCGGTGGCTTGCGGCCACCGCTCCACGATCTCACCGTCGCACCTCAGCGTCACGAAGTCGTACCCCTCACCTACCGCCTCCGCGGTCTTGTCGGCATAGACCCGGCGCGCTTCGTCTTCGGCTCCCTGGACGATCGACGTCTCTTCGGCCCCGTCGCTACGGTCGGCGGTGTCGTACAGCCTGGCGACGACGACCTCCCACACCTGTGCCGAAGTCGGTTCTTTCCCAGCGATCACCGGAGCTCCCTTCTCTCGACCGAGGGAGTACCCGCTGTGCTGCAAGGGTCACACAGGCGCCACTTCCCGAACGGCGGAGAAGGTAGGCACAGCGTTTACGCAGCTTTTCCCAGGTTCGGCGGCGGATGGCTTGGTCGGCGGCGATAATTTCAGCGTGTCCGAATCTTCGCGCCGCCGAATCCTGAGCCATCCCCTGGCCCTTGTCGGCCTCGTGGTGCTGGTGGTCGCCGCTGCCGTCGGCGCTTACTGGTTCCAACCGTGGAAGCTGTTCACCAGCACAACCGTGGACGAAGCTCCACCCGCCGCCGTCGCCACCGGCGACGCGCCGGAGGTGACGGCCACCGGTGCCGCGACCATCGACGTCGTCGCCCAGGGCGAACTGGTCAGTCAGGAGCACGAGACCACTGGCACGGTGCAGATGCTGCGGTTGCCCGACGATTCCCTGGTGGTGCGGGTCTCCGACCTCAACACCAGCGACGGCCCCGACCTCAAGGTGTGGCTGACCGACGCGCCGGTGACACCCGGGACCGACGAAGCAGGCGTGTTCGACGACGGCCGCTGGGTCGATCTGGGATCGCTGAAGGGCAACCGGGGAAGCGCCAACTACCCGGTGCCCGCCGACGCCGATGTCGACGGCCTGACCAGCGTCAGCATCTGGTGCGACCGGTTCAACGTGTCGTTCGGCGCCGCGGAGCTGTCGCCGCCAGTGTGACCGGTCCGCCCGAGGTGAGTCGCCAGTCCACCACCTCTACCGCCCGGCCGGTCTCCTGCGGCCGCTTCTCCACGACTACGCAGGTGCCGCGCCGCGGGCGGCGGAGAACGCGTCCACCAGCTCGGGGATCTCGCGCAGATGCCGGCGCAGCACCGCGACGCTGGCATCGGCGTCGTTGGCGTCGAGGGCGGCGACGAGTTCGCGATGCTCGCGCTCGATGGTGGCCAACCGGCTCGGCGCCTCGACGAGGGTGCGGGTGCCCAGCCGGACCTGGCGGGGCTGCAGCGAGTCGTAGAGCTCGGCGATCACCGCATTGCCCTGATGCCGGACGATCTCCGCGTGGAACTGCTGATCCAGCTGGGCGAACCCGTTCCAGTCCCCCACCTGGCCCGCCTGCTCCATCTCCTCGACCAACACCCGCGCGCGTGCCGGGAGGCCGGCCTGGCGTTGACAGATCGTCTGCAGCGCAGCGGATTCGAGCACGAAGCGCGCCTGGTAGATCTCGCGCATCTCCAGCGCGGTGACCACCCGCACCTGTGCCCCCCTGCGGGGTAGGAGGTCGACGTACCTCTCCACCTGGAGCCGCTGCAGGGCTTCGCGGACGGGAGTCCGTGACGTACTCACACGCGCGGCGAGCGCTACTTCGTCGATGAACTCGCCCTCGGCGTACTCGCCGCTGAGGATCGCATCGCGGATCCACCCATAGGCGCGCTGGCTGGCGGTGGCCTTGGCCGTCTCCGCGCCGCTGCGGCTTCCGATGGGGGGCATGAAAGCCATTCAACCATTTACACCGCGTGCATTCTTCGTGTATACAACATGTGTACAGACTGAGTTCACACCACGCCACTGTCACCCCGAGAAGAGGCGAAGCGTTGACGAACCAATCCGGACCGCCACCCGGGACCGGGGCCGCACCCCGTCATCCGGCGTTCTCCATCTGGCTCACCGAACCTTCCGCGGCCGCCGTCGAGATGGGCAGCCTGGCCGGGTACGACACCGTGGTGCTCGACATCGAACACGGCCTCTTCGACCTGCGCGCACTGGACTGGATCATCCCGCTCATCCGGGCCAAGGGCATGCGGGTGATCGCCAAGGTGCTCGGCCCGGAGCGCGGCCCGATCCAGCAGGCGCTCGACTTCGGCGCCGACGCCGTCGCGATCCCGCACATCACCTCCGCCGCCCACGCCGCCCGAATCTGCGGATACGCGAAGTTCCCGCCGCTGGGCGACCGGTCGTTCGCCGGCGGGCGGACCTCTGATTTCCGCGGGTTCACCGATGATTGGGTGAGCACCCAGGACCGCCGCACCCAGTGCTACCCGATGATCGAGGATGCCTCCGCGTTCGACGAGATCGACGCGATCCTGAACCTGCCCGTCGTCGACGGGATCTTCATCGGTCCGTCGGACCTGTCACTGCGTCGGGACCGCGGCGCCTACACCGTGACCGAGGGCGACCTCGCCGACATCCGCCAGCTGGCCCGGGCCGCCAACGCCGCCGGCAAGCCGTGGCTGCTCCCGGCCTGGAGCGACGCCGAACAGCGCCTGGCCGTTGCGGAAGGCGCGCACACCGTCGTCGCCACCATGCAGTACGGCGCCATGCTGGCCGGGTTCACCGCGACGATGCAGAACCTCCGGAAGATCACTGCGGACGAGAGAGGAAACCGATGAATCTGACTGCCGCAGTAGCCCAATTCGCCCCGACCGAGGACAAGGCGGCCAACGTCGAGGCGATGATCGATCTGCTCCGCCAAGCCGCCGAGCTCGGCGCCGAACTGGTGGTGCTACCCGAGTACGCGGTGTTCACGGTGCCGTCGATGGACGACCGGTTCGTGCACACCGCCGAACCCCTCGACGGTCCGTCGGTGACCCGGCTCGGGGAGGCCGCCGCCGAACTCGGCGTGTCGGTCATCGTCGGTGTCAACGAGGCCGCCGAGGAGGGCAGGATCCACAACACCCTCGTCGGAATCCAAGACGGCGCCATCGCCGCCGTCTACCGCAAGGTCCACCTCTACGACGCCTTCGGGTACAAGGAATCCGATCGGGTGCTCGCGGCCGACCCCTCCACCCCAGAGTTGTTGCGAGTCAACGGATTCACCGTAGGTATGCAGACCTGCTACGACCTTAGGTTCCCGGAGACGACGCGGGTGCTGGTCGACGAAGGCGCCGACGTGATAGCCCTGCCCGCCGAGTGGGTTCCCGGGCCGCTCAAGGAATACCACTGGAACACGCTGCTGCGGGCCCGGGCCATCGAGAACACCGTCTACGTCCTGGCCGCCGATCAGATCGCCCCTGCCGGATCAGGCAACAGCGCGATCCTCGACCCGATGGGCATCCCGTTGGCCGCGCTCGGCGAGGCCGCCGGCGTCGGTGTGGCCCGCCTCGAGCGCAGCCGCCTCGACAGCGTGCGCACCGTCAACCCGGCGCTGTCCCTTCGCCGTTACCGGGTCCAGCCGGAGGTGCGGTGACATGACCGGAGCCACCCATCGCCTGCGCGCGGCCGTCGCGGTCGTCGCTGCGGCCGTGTGCGCGGCTGCGTCGGCGGGCTGTGCCGTCAGCGACGGACAGTTCGTGCTGCACTACACGACCTACTCGTCGCCGACCTCGGATCAGTCGGTGACCATGCAGCGGTGGGCCGAGGAGGTCGAGGACCGCACCGATGGCGGAGTGCGGGTCAAGTTCCACTACTCGCAGAGCCTCGTCGATGCGGATGAGGCGCTGCAGGCGACGCTGGACGGCCGGGCCGATCTGGCCCAGGTCGGCTCGCTGTACTCCGCGTCGGACCTGTCCATGTTCACCGTCATCGAGTTGCCGTTCGAGACCAACAACCCCGAAGTGCAGATGACCGCCATCGAGCGGCTCTACGAGGAGAACGACACCTACCGTAGGGATTTCGACCGCCAAGGCGCGCAACTGCTGTTCCCTCTGCCGCTGGGCATCAACCTGATCGGTCTCGAGGAGCCCGCCCCGAACCCCATGGCGTTGGCGGGGCGCAGTATTCGCTCCGGCGGCCTCACTTCCGAGGCGTTGCTCACCGTGGGCGCGAACCCCGTGGCGATGACCGCGACCGACGTCTACGAGTCCATGGAACGGGGCGTCATCGACGGGTACACCTCGCTGGCGATCGCCAACCTCCCCACGTTTGGGTTGGCCTCGACCACGCCGTATCTGGTCGACCCCGGAATCGGCGCGTACGCGTCCTCGATCGTGGTGATCAACGCCGAACTGCTGGAGTCGATGCCGCCGGAGTATCAGGACGCGATCGGTGAAGCGTCCGGCAACGCCATCCCCAACGGCTTGGAGGAGATGGACAAGCTCGGTGTCCAAGCCTGCACCGACCTGCGTGCGACCGGCGCGCAGTTGGCGACGATGCCGCCCGCGGATATTCAGGCGTGGAAGGACCGCGCCGGGATCGCCCAGCAGTGGGTGGACCGCTACGCCGAACGGGGTTACGACGCTGAGGGTGTGCTCGCCGACTACCGCCGGATCATCGGCGAAGAGTCTGCGCGCTCGACGTACGTCGATCCGTTCTATGCGTGCCTCGAGGGGGAGATCCGATGACCGAGGACGTCACGCTTCCCCGGCCGGTGCTGGTGGTCGCACGGACCTTGAGTGTCGTGGCCGGCATCCTGTTGGTCGGGCTGATCCTGCTGACCATCGCTGACGTGGTCAGCCGCAATTTCCGTGACCGCTCGATCGTCGGGACCGTCGAAATCGCCACGATGCTGCTGGTCGCCATCGCCTTCCTCGGCCTGGCGTCCGCCGAGGCCGACGGCCGGCACGTGGTGGTCGAGCTGTTCGAGAGTCGCTTCGGGGTGCGCACCCGGATGGTCTTCTCGGTGCTGCGCACGCTGCTGTTGATCGGGCTCGGAGTTCTGCTCACGTGGGGGCTGAGCGAGGTCCTGCTCAGCGCCGTCGAGCGCGGTGAGACGACGAACGACATTCTGCGGCTGCCCACCTGGCCGGCGAAGGTGGTGCTGCTCGCGTCGTTCGTGTTGTTCTTCGCCGTCGCGGTGTGGAGGGAAGTCCTCACCATCTCGGCGCTGCGTGCCGAGCCGAGCGGAGCGCACCGATGACCGCCACCACAGGATTGATCCTGCTCGTCGTCCTCGTGCTGTTCTTCGGCCTGCTGGCCATCCGGCTTCACGTGGGCCTGTCGCTGATGGCCTCGGCGTTCGTCGGCGTGCTGTTGCTGCGTGGCACCGGCGCCGGCGTCAGCACCGTCGCCAACCAGCCGTTCTCCACCGCAGCCGACTACTCGCTGACGATCATCCCGCTGTTCATCGTGATGGGGATCTTCGCCGTCCGGGCCGGACTCGCCCAAGCCGGTTTCGACCTGGCCTCAGCGCTGTTGCGCCGACTTCCGGGCGGGCCTGCACTCGCGTCACTGGCCGGGTCCGGAATGTTCGCCGCGGTCACCGGTTCGAGCGTGGCCACCGTCGCCACCATGGCGCGGGTCTCCACCGACGCGATCGTCCGCGCCGGGTACAGCATCCGGCTGGCCGCGGGAGTCGTCTGCGCCGGAGGAACACTGGGCGTGCTGATCCCGCCCTCGATCGTCCTCGTGCTCTACGGCGTGGTCACCGAAGAAAGCATCGGACAACTCCTGATCGCCGGGATCGGCCCCGGTGTGGTCACGATCGCCGCGTACGCGGTCGCGATCGTCGCGCTGGTCATGTGGCAGCGGCGCCGCGCCGCACAACGAGCAGAGGTGGATGCCACCACCGACCCGGAAGGCGAGTCCGGCAAGGCGCTGTCCGAAGAAGCAGCCGAATCCGGCGGGCCAGGCCGCCTCGACCTGCTGGGGTTCGGCTACCTGGTCGTCATCTTCGCCGTGTCCATCGGCACCATCTACCTGGGTCTGGCCACCCCGACCGAGGCGGCGTCCTTCGGTGCGTTCGCCGCGCTGATCATCCTGCTGCTGCGAACCCGCCCGCCGGCCTGGCTGCACGAGATCAAAGAAGCGCTGACCGAGGCCATCGGCCTGACCGCGATGACCTTCCTGCTGATGATCGGCGCCGGGGTGTTCACCTACGTGCTGGCGCTGAGCGGGGCGAGCACCTCCTTGGTCTCCGCGGTCACCGAGGCCGACCTGCCGCCGTACCTGGTGCTGGTGCTGTGTCTGATCGTCCTGCTGCCGCTGGGAATGTTCCTCGACGGCATCTCGATGATCCTGATCGCCGCGCCGCTGCTGCACCCGATCCTGACCGGCTACGGATTCGACGGGATCTGGATCGGTGTGCTCATCGTCAAGGTCGCCGAGATGGCGCTGATCACGCCGCCGGTCGGCATGAACGCGTTCGTCTACTCCGGTGCTGTCCGCGAGGCCGGGTTGGGCCGCGTCTTCCGCGGCGTCGTGCCGTTCATCGTCGCCGACGTCGTGGTGGTGGCGCTGCTCATCGTGTTCCCCGCCATCGTCACGTTCCTGCCGTCCATGTCCGCCGCGCAGTAGCCGCCCCCCACCCCCGGTGGGAGGATCGCGGTGACGAGGGGAGCCGATTGATCGTGCGTTATCCACCACAAGACGCGTTCGCCGACGAGGTCTCGCACTGGGACGACATCCCCGGATGGTTCCACTGGCGCGAGGGCCAGCAGGAAGCCGTCACCGTGTTCCCCGAGGGCAGCACGTTCGTGGAGGTCGGCTCGTATCTGGGCCGCAGCCTGTGTTCACTGGCCGACGTGGTGCGCGGCTCGGGACGTGACTACACGGTCATCGGGGTGGACACCTGCCGCGGCAGCGGGCAGGAAGGCCCGGCCAACAAGAACGCCCACGGTCCCGCGGTCGAATACGGCGGCGGGACGTTCGCAGGCCTGTTGCACCGCAACGTGATCGCCTGCGGCTTCGCCGACACGGTGCACGTCTTCATCAGCTCGTCGCCCAGGGCGGCCGACTTCTTCACCGACGGCTCCCTGGCATGGGTGCACCTCGACGCCCGGCACGACTACGACAGCGTCGTCGCCGACATCGACGCATGGGCACCCAAGGTGCAGCCGGGTGGCTGGCTCTCCGGCGACGACTACGACGACCGCTTGTGGCCCGGGGTCGTCACCGCGGTGTGCGACCGGTTGCCCGACGCCCACGGCTGGCTGACGGCACAGTGGCGGTGGCTCAAGCCCTGAGTCGACAGGTCCGACCGGCGCGCACCACCACCATATGACCCAGTTCACGCGCCGGTAGCATGGTGACCCAGCTGACACCCGTGACCCTCCAGTGAGATCGGAGCGACATGAACTCCGTTGTCCTCGCCGTGGTCGGCGTCGCCATGATGATCCTCGGGTACGTGCTGTACTCGAGGTTCCTGGCCCGCCGCGTCTACAAGCTCCAGGACTCCTTCGTCACCCCCGCCCACGAGCTCAGTGACGGCGTGGACTACGTGCCCACCAACAAGTACGTGCTGTGGGGCCATCACTTCACCTCCGTGGCGGGGGCGGCACCCATCGTGGGGCCCGCGATCGCCGTCATCTGGGGGTGGGTGCCGGCCTTCCTCTGGGTGACCATCGGCACCGTCTTCTTCGCCGGCATCCACGACCTCGGCGCCCTGTGGGCCTCCAGCCGGCACAAGGGCAAGTCCATCGGATCCCTATCCGGGCAATACATCGGCCACCGCGGGCGCAACCTGTTCCTGGTCGTGATCTTCCTGGTCCTGCTCATGGTCAACGCCGCGTTCGCCGTGGTCATATCCGGCCTCCTCGTCAACACGCCCACCGCGGTGATTCCCACCTGGGGCGCCATCGTCGTCGCGCTGCTCATCGGTCAGGCCATCTACCGGCTCAAGTGGAGCCTGCCCCTCGTCTCCGTCATCGGCGTCGTGGCTCTCTACGCCCTGATCCTGGTCGGCGACCGCTTCCCGGTGGTGCTGCCGGAGACGGTCCTCGGAATGTCGGCGAACGCGTTCTGGATCGTGGTCCTCTTCCTCTACGCCGGCGTGGCCTCGGTACTTCCCGTGTGGATGCTGCTGCAGCCGCGCGACTACATCAACGGTCTCCAGCTGTTCATCGCCCTGGGCATCCTCTACGGCGCCGTGCTGATCTCCGCTCCGACCGTGGTGGCGCCCGCATTCAACGACTCTTTGCCCGAGGGCACGCCCAGCCTCGTGCCGCTGCTGTTCGTGACCATCGCGTGCGGTGCGATCTCCGGGTTCCACGGGATCGTGGCCTCGGGCACGTCCTCCAAGCAGCTGGACAAGGAGCCGGACGCCCGCTTCGTCGGCTACTTCGGTGCGGTCGGCGAGGGGCTCCTCGCGCTGGGCGCCATCATCGCGACCACCGCCGGGTTCCGGACCATCGCCGACTGGGAGGCCGTCTACTCCGCGTTCGGCCAGGGCGGGGTGTCCGCGTTCATCGAGGGCGGCGCCGCCATCGTCAACCAGGGCCTGGGCCTCCCCGACGGGCTCAGCGCCACCATCCTGGCGACCATGGCCATCCTCTTCGCGGCCACCACCATGGACACCGGTATCCGCCTGCAGCGGTTCGTGGTGCAGGAGGCGGCCCACATCATCGGCTTCTCCCTCAACAAGGCCCTGGCCACCGTGATCGTCCTCGGCGTGGCCATGGGCCTCACCTTCGGCGCCGGCGGGGACGGGTCGGGCGGAATGCTTATCTGGCCCCTTTTCGGCACCACCAACCAGCTGCTGGCCGGCCTCACCCTGTCGATCGTGGCCGTGATCCTGCTGCGCAAGGGCCGCCCGGTGCTCCCGGTGCTCGTCCCGCTCGTGTTCCTGCTCGTGATGTCGGTCTACGCCCTGATAGTCCAGATGGGTGAGTTCTGGGCAACCGAGAACTGGTTGCTGCTCGTGCTCGACGTCATCATCCTGATCGCCGCGGTGTGGGTCATCTTCGAGTCCGTGATCGCGATGTCCCACGCGAAGAAGAGTCCGCCCGAGCTCGACGAGGACGCGATGGAGGGCGCGGCGCCGGGGAAGCGGTCCTCCCGGTGAGCCGGTGACGGTAATAGGCCGGCTGCGCTGCGCGCAGGCCCGACTCGGTGCGGGCCTGCACGAGTTCTACGTGGCGCCCTACCGGCGCACCTTCGCCCGTGCCCAGCGCGACGAGGAGGACCTGTTCATGATGCTCGTCCTCTCTGAGGCACTGGGCGTGCCCAACCCCGCCAGCTACTACACCGTGGAGCTGCTGCCCGTGGTCTATGACCGGTTCCACGACTGGCACCGGCGGATGGGCATGGAACGCTCTCCCCTGGAGCACGTCTCGTGCTGCTAGAGCTCGCCGCCGCCCGCCGGGTCCTGTTCGTCGGAGGCAAGGGCGGTGTCGGCAAGACCGCGGTCGCCTCCGCCACCGCCCTCGCCCAGGCCCGCGCCGGCCGGCGGGTGCTCGTCGTCTCGACCGACCCGGCCCACAATCTCGGGCACCTGTGGGAGCGCCCGATCGGGGACCGGATCACCCCGCTCGCCCGTAACCTCGACGGGCTCGAGGTGGACCCGGCCGCCACGGCCGACGCGCACCTCGCCGCCGTGGGCGCCACGATCCGCCGGCTCATGCCCGAGCACCTCGCGGCCGAGGTCGACAAGCACATGGAACTTGCCCGCGACTCGCCGGGCACGCACGAGTCAGCGGTGCTGGAGCGGATCGCCGAGCTCGTTGACACGGGCCCGGACGACTACGACCTGATCGTCTTCGACACCGCCCCGTCCGGGCACACCGCCCGGCTCATGGCCCTGCCCGAGATCATGTCCGCCTGGACGGAGGGGCTGCTGCGGCGCCGCGGCAGGGCGGAGAAGTTCGGGGCCGCCCTGCGTGGCCTCGAGGACCGGGACGCCGCGGGCGAGAGCATCGTCGGTACCGAGAGGCCCCGGGATCCCCGCGAGGAGCGCGACCTGGAGATCCGGCGCATCCTGCTGCGCCGCCGCGAGCGGTTCGAGGTTCTGCGGGAGATCCTGGTGGACGCCGAGCGCTGCAGCTTCGTCATCGTCCTCGCGGCCGAACGGCTGCCTGTCCTCGAGACCGTCGAGCTGCACGAGCAGCTGGTCCGGGACGGCGTGCACGTGGGGGTGCTCGTGGTCAACAAGCGCTCGCCCGCCGACGCCGGAGACTTCCTTGCCGAGCGCCGCGCCCTGGAGGAGGTGCACGTCGCCGTCCTGCGCGGCGCCCTCCCGGACGTCCCGCTGCTGCAGGTCCCCCTGCTGCCGGGGGACATCGTGGGCCAGGAGGCGCTCGAACGGTTCGGGGACGCGCTCGCCCAGGCGGATCACGGGACCGTGACAGCCCGGGAATCAATCGGACCACAGTCCGGTTGACTCCGGTATGCCTGCCATCACCGCCGATACGCTCACCCTGCCCCGCATCGCCGGCCCCGCCGCGTCCGACACCGAGCGCCCCGTGCGGTCGGTCACCACCGGCCCCCGCGGCTACGAGGGCGAGGGCTTCCCCGTCGTCCGCGCATTCGCCGGCGTCAGCGCCCGCGACCTCGACCCGTTCGTCCACATGGACCAGATGGGTGAGGTGGAGTACCAGCCCGGCGAGCCGCGCGGCACCGACTGGCACCCGCACCGCGGCTTCGAGACCGTCACCTACATGATCGACGGGCGCTTCGCCCACCAGGACTCCCACGGTGGCGGCGGCCTGATCACCGACGGCGCCACGCAGTGGATGACCGCGGGCTCGGGAATCCTGCACATCGAGACCCCGCCTGCGGAGCTGGTCGAGAGCGGCGGGACGTTTCACGGCATGCAGCTGTGGGTGAACCTGCCCAAGAAGGACAAGTTCGCCGCACCCCGGTATCAGGCCATCGAAGGCAACCAGGTCAGGTTGCTGTCCTCCGAGGACGGCGGTGCGCTGGTCCGGGTGATCGCCGGTGAGGTCGATGGCCATGGCGGACCGAGTGCGACGTACACCCCGATCACGTTGGCGCACGCCACCGTCGAGCCGGGCGCCCGGCTGAACCTGCCGTGGAACCGCGACTTCAACGCGCTGGTCTACGTGCTGTCGGGCCGCGGCACGGTCGGACCGGTCGGCCACCCCGTCGCCCAGGGGCAGCTCGCCGTGTTCGGCCCCGGTGACCGGATCACCGTGGCCGCCGACGGTGCGCAGGACTCCAACCGGCCCGCGCTCGAGCTACTGCTACTGGGCGGCAAGCCGATCCGCGAACCCGTGTTCCAGTACGGCCCGTTCGTGATGAACTCCAAGTCCGAATTGGTCCAGGCGGTCGAGGACTTCAATGCCGGCAAGTTCGGCTCGATCCCGCCGAACGCGTTGATGCCGCACCGCCCGCTGCGCTGAGCTCCGCCGGAACGGTATTCCAGCAGGGCTTTTGCGACAAAGTGCCTGCTGGAATACCGTTCCGGCGAAGTCAGGGCTCCCGCAGCGGCCAGACCAACTCCAGCTCGCCGAGCAGCGCGGCGACGGTCAGCAACGGCAGTGCCGCCGACACGCCGAGATCGTCGTCGCGTGCTTCGGAGCGCAGCGCGAGCACGAAGTCGTCGGCGATCGGCACCCACGACCCCTGCGGGTCGAACCGCCCCGCCAGCCGGTCGCAGATCGCGTCGGCGTGCGACTCCAGAACCACACGCACTTTCGGGTAAGCCGACAGCGGCGGCGGCGTGGGGATGTCGGCGATCAGATCGGCCGCCGAGCGCAGCCGGATCGCCCGGTTGAACGATCGCACGATCGGCGCGCGGAAGTCGGTCTCTCCGCTGCTCTCCGAAAGGTACTGGCGCACCGCGTCATCGATCACCCGCGAAGCGGCCAACGCGTTGTAGCTCAGCGTCGCCACCTCATCGGTGCGCTCCTCGAACGCGCCGCGGGTGATCCGCAGCACCGCCGCCTGCAGATACCGCGCGAAGATGGTGCGCGCCGAGTCGATCGCCCGCGTCACCGACGCGGTGGCACCGCGGGGCCAGAGCAGCACCGAGACGAACACCCCCACCAGCGCGCCGATCACGACGTCCTCCACCCGGATCAGGCCCACCTGCCAACCGGTAGGGACCACGAGGTTGAAGATGATCAGCACCATCATCGTGAACGCTGCCTGCCCCGCGGTGAACGAGGCGATCTCCGGGACATAGGCCGAACCGAACACGGCCAACGGCAGCAGGATCCACAGCACCGCCGGGTCCACACCGACCAGCGAGATCAACACGGCGCCGAGGAGGAAGCCGATGCCGGTGCCGATCACGGCGCGCCACACCCGGGTGCCGGTGGTCAGTGCGCTGCTGCGCAGCACCGACAGCGCACCGAGCACGACCCAGAAGCCGTGCTCGACCGGGAACAGATGGGTGACTGCCACGGCCAGCGCCAGCCCGAGGCCGGTGCGCAGGCTGTTGCGGAACGCCACCGCCCGGTTGGCGACGAACCCGGACGTGATCTGGGCGGCGACAACGGTTTCGGGCAGCAGTCGGTCCGACGCTCCCGTCTCGGGCAGTCGCAGCCCGAACGCCCGCGCCCAGACCGGGCGCGCGTCGGCGGCGGCCGCGGCGGCGATGATGCGACCGGTCGCGCCGATGGTGGCCGCGATGGTGCGCCGCCGCAGTAGCTCCCGCCCCAGCACCACCGCATGCGCGTCGTCGGGGGCGCCGAGGATGGCGGCGAGGTCTTCGCGGTAGCGGCCGCGCGCGGCGGTGCGCAACGCGACCAACGCCAACTCCAGATCGGCGCGGGCGGCGTCGCGGCGCGCCACCCGGGTGATTCGCAGCACCGCGGCCGAGTCCCGCAGCACCCGCACCGCGGGATCCTTCATGTCGGCCAGTGCCGCGCCCGCCTGTTCGCCGGCGCGGTCGGTGACCCATTCGAGATCGTCGACCACCCGCACCAGCGCCCTACTGCCCGCGGTCAGCCCGACCGGGCGGAAATCGGCGCCGAGGAAGTTGGCGCGCAACGCGTCCATCGCCGCGGTCACCTCGTCAGCGGAGGCGCGGCCGTCCAGCCGGTCGGCCAGGGCGCGGCAGGCCCGGGCGGCGTGGCGGCGCAGTTCGCCGTGGTGCCGGGGTGGCAGCACGAACAGCGCGGCAGGCACACACACTGCCAACGCGATGGTCCACCCCAGGAGCCGTTCCTCGACCGGTGCCGGAGGAGTGCACGCCGGCAGGACGAACGTCAGCAACGTGGCGCGCTGGCCCGCCGCGACTGTCTCGCTGAGCACCCCCGAGAACGTCACCGCCACCCCGAGAACGAACATCAACAGCACCGCCGGAACCGGAAGCGGCGCGACCAGCGTGCCCAGCGTGATCATCACGAAGCCGTTGAGCGCCAGCCCGGCGTAGGCCACGGCCCGGTTCTGCCGGTTGCCCGGGAAGTCGGAGAACACCAGCAGCGCCACCGACCCGAAGACGGTGAACAGCGGTGTCTGCGCACTTTCCCCGGCGACGGCGAAACTCAGCGCCCCGGCCAGCGGCACCACCAGCGCGGCACGCATCGCGCGCCGCAGCCCGTCGTTCTCCGGGTCGCGCCGTTGGACGCGGCGGGTGATGCGGTGCCGCAGACCGTCCGCAGCGATGACCATCAGTGGGCGAGCACCTTGATGCCGATGACCAGCACTCCGACCCCGGCGAGTAAGACAACCGTCAGAATTTGCTGCCACCACGGCAATTGCGTCCTGCGGACGGCCAGCAGCGCAATCAGGCCGAGCTCGCCGACCAGGATCCACTTCGCGACCCACAAGGCGGTATCGGTCTCCAGCACCCCGAAACCCGCCACCGCCAGCGCCAGCAGCGGCAGCAGACAGGCCTCCAGAATCTGGCCGGAGGCCTGCAGCATCCGCCACACCTCCACCCCGTGCGGAGCCCGCTCATGCACGCTGAGGTGCGCGACGAAGTCGGCGAGCAGACTCGCCGCCCACAACCCGCCCATCGTGACCGCGACGTCGATCATCCGGTCCCAGGCGCTGGTGAAGTCGCCGGTGTAGTGCGTGAGCACTGCGAGCAAAGCCAGGCAGGAGATGGCGCCGTAAAGGCGTTCCCGCAGCATGGCCACCACATGCTCGACCGGCACCTCCGGTGCGCCCGCCGTGGTCTCGTCCACACCACCCGCGACGCCCTGACGGATGCCGCGCTCGTCGCCGCCGGTCTCAGTCACCGTCGGGCACCGGGTTGAAGCGGCCGCGGTCGAGCAGGTCGAGCTGTTGGGCGACGATCCACGCCAGCCCGTCGGTGTCCGGGGGGAGTATTGCCTGCTCGTAGCCGACCAGCAGGTAGATCGCCCACGCCGCGAAGAGCTTGGCTTGGCGTTCGTCGTGCAGGATCTCCAACGTCGATTCGTAGAGGGCCTCGAAGCGCTGCCGGTCGACCGCGGCCTGCACGGAGCGCACCTCCGGGTTGATGGCGCTCCACACCCGGATCGCGGCCTCCGCACCGTGTGGCAGCGTGAGGCCGGCTTCCATCAGGCTCGCGATGCGCTCCCGGGGATCGGGCTCGGCCCGGCTCGCCAGCACCACCTTGACCGTCATGCCCTCGCGCCAGTGCTCCACCAGCGCCCTGGTGTATGCCGACCAGCTGGGGAAGTAGTGATAGAACGAGCCGGATGTGACGCCGAGCCGCTGACAGACCTCGGCCAGCTTCAGGCCCCCGTAGCCGAGGTCGGACAGCACATCGAGCCCGGCATCAAAGTACGACTCTCTCGAAGAGACGACCCCCATGTCCGAAACACTAGTTCGGCTGCGGTGGCGCTGACGTGCCGCTGGCGACAAAAACCCCGGCGGCGAGGGTATTCGATTTGCTGAAATTCGGGGTTGCGTGTCCGGAATCGGATCGCGTGACTACCTGTCAGGTGACTTGTGGCACAATTTGACCGTGCCGTACACGGCGAGTAGAGGTCCAGGTCGTCCCCCCGCAGCGAAGGCCGCTGAAACGCGGGAGCGCATCGTGCGCGCTGCTCGCGAGGTATTCAGCGAACTCGGCTATGACGCAGCGACGTTCCAGGCGATCGCCATCCGCGCGGATCTGACCCGTCCCGCCATCAATCACTACTTTTCCAGCAAACGCGTGCTGTGGGCCGAGGTGGTCGAGCAGACGAACACCTCGATTGTTAGCGCGGGCATCTCCAGGGCCCGTGAACAGACCGGCCTGATCGACCGGTTGTCGACGTTCCTGTCGGTGGCCACGCAGGCCGAAGCCGAAGACCGCTCGGCGGCGGCGTTTCTGGTGACCTCCGTGCTGGAGTCCCAGCGGCATCCGGAGCTCAGCAGCGACGAGCACGACCCGTTGACGAACTCGCGGGCGTTCGTGTCCTGGGCGGTCGACGACGCCATCGCACGCGGTGAGCTGAGCACCGACACCGACGTCACACATCTGGTGGAGATGCTGGTGGCGGTGGTGTGGGGGATGGGCTTCTACGCCGGATTCGTCGGTGACCGGGCAGAGCTCGGCGCGGTCGTGCACAAGTTCGAGTTGCTGCTGGCCAACAAGCTCTGGCAGCTCGGCGGTTAGCAGCCCCCTCCTCCCGCTGTGGGTTTCCTGTGCATCTTGCTGCGGCGGCGCCGTCGCGCCCAGTTTTAGTTAGACTTGCGAAGTAACCGCGACCCGATGGAGCCCGCCATGAGTTCACTGCGCACCGACAACGACACCTGGGACATCGCATCCAGCGTCGGCGCGACCGCCGTGATGGTGGCCGCCGCCCGCGCCGCGGAGACCGACCGGCCCGAGCCGTTGATCCGTGATCCCTACGCCAAGATCCTGGTGGCAGACGCCGGCACCGGCGCATGGGAGTACATGCTCGACGACGAATTCGTGGCCAAGGTCGCCGAGACCGACAGCGAGATCGCGTCGATGTTCGAGCACATGGGCAACTACCAGGCCGTGCGGACTCACTTCTTCGACGCGTTCTTCACCGCCGCCGCCGACGCCGGTATCCGGCAGGTGGTCATCCTGGCCTCCGGTCTGGATTCCCGGGCGTTCCGGCTGCCGTGGCCCGCAGGCACCACCGTCTTCGAGATCGACCAACCGAAGGTGCTCGAATACAAGGCCACCACGCTGGCGCTGCACGACGTGGGCCCCACCGCGGACCGCCGCGAGGTCGCGGTGGATCTGCGCCAGGACTGGCCGACCGCGCTGGTCGACGCGGGCTTCGACACCACAAAGCCCACCGCGTGGCTGGCCGAGGGGCTGCTGATGTATCTGCCCGCCGAATCCCAGGATCGGCTGTTCACCCAGATCACCGAGCTCTCCGCCGCCGGCAGCCGGGTCGCCGCCGAGTCCATGGGGATCCACGCCGAGGACCGCCGCGAGCGGATGCGGGAGCGGTTCACGGCGCTGACTGCCCAGTTCGATGTGGAGCCGATGGACATCACCGAGCTCACCTACGAGGATCCCGATCGAGCCGACGTCGCGGTATGGCTGGACGCGCACGGCTGGGGGGCGGCCAAGGTCGACTCGCAGGACGAGATGCGCCGTCTCGGCCGTTTCGTCGAGATCGCCGACTCGGACGGGCAGTCGTTCTCGACGTTCGTCACCGCGGAGAGGGTCTGACTCCCTTTCGGGATCCCTGAGGGATCCGAACGGGCGGGTGTTCACCAACCGGCCGGTTGGTTACGATTCGGGTACTCCACGGTCACCGAAGGAGACCCCATCATGACCACAGAATCCGTTGTCCCAGCTCAGGTGGACGATTCCGCTCGCACCCCGGACATCCCGGCCGTCGTCAGCCGTCTCCGGCAGACGTTCGCCACCGGCCGTACCCGCAGCGTCGAGTGGCGCAAGCAGCAGCTGCGCGGGCTCGAACGGCTGATGACCGAGAACGAGGCCGCGATCGCCGACGCCCTCGACAAAGACCTCGGCAGGTCCCCGTTCGAGGCGTGGCTGGCCGATGTCGCCAGCACCGCCGGGGAGGCCAAGACGGCCGCGAAGAACGTCGGCAAGTGGATGAAGCGCCGCCACAGCCTGCTGGAACTGTCGCAGCTGCCCGGCCGGGGCTGGGTCGAGTACGAGCCCTACGGGACCGTGCTGATCATCGGCGCCTGGAACTTCCCGTTCGCGCTGACCCTCGGCCCGGCCGTCGGCGCCATCGCCGCCGGCAACACCGTGGTGCTCAAGCCGTCCGAGGTGGCGCCGGCGTCGTCCGCACTGATGGCCGAGCTGGTGCCGCGCTACCTCGACAACGACGCCATCGCCGTCATCGAGGGTGACGGCGCGGTCAGCCAGGAACTCATCGCGCAGGGCTTCGACCATCTGCTGTTCACCGGCGGCACCGAGGTCGGCCGGAAGGTCTACGAGGGCGCGGCGCCGCACCTGACGCCGGTGACGCTGGAACTGGGCGGCAAGAGCCCGGTGATCGTGTCCGCCGACGCCGACGTCGACGTCGCCGCCAAGCGCATCGCCTGGACCAAGCTGATCAACTCCGGCCAGATCTGCATCGCGCCGGACTACGTGCTCGCCGAGGCGCCCATCCGGGACCGGCTGGTCGACAAGATCAGGGAGGCTGTCGAGACCTTCGAAGGGGAGAACGCCGGCGGTAAGCGCATCGTCAACGAACGCCACTTCGACCGCCTCACCACCGCGCTGGCAGCCACCAAGGGCACCGTCGCCGTCGGCGGCGGCTCCGATGCCGCCGGGCTGAAGATCCAGCCGACCGTGGTGGTGGACCCGGATCCGGGCGAACCGCTGATGACCGACGAGATCTTCGGTCCGATCCTGCCGATCGTGACGGTCCAGAACATGGACGAGGCAATCACTTTCGTCAACTCGCGGCCCAAACCGCTGGCGGCGTACCTGTTCACCAAGGCCAAGGCGATCCGCGAACGGGTGATCAAGGAAGTGCCCGCCGGTGGCATGGTGATCAACCACCTGGTGTTCCACTTCGCCACCCACAAGCTGCCGTTCGGCGGCGTCGGACCGTCGGGGACGGGCGCGTACCACGGCAAGTACGGCTTCGAGGAGTTCAGCCACCGCAAGTCGGTGATGACCAAGTCAACCCGACCCGACGTCGGCGCCTTCATCTACCCGCCGTATACAGAGAAGGCTTGGAAACTCGCTAGGCGACTCTTCTAGGAAGGAACCCCATGCCAGGAGTGCAGGATCGCGTCATCGTCGTCACCGGTGCCGGAGGCGGACTCGGGCGGGAGTACGCCCTGACGCTCGCCCGCGAGGGCGCCAGCGTCGTGGTCAACGACCTCGGTGGAGCGCGGGATGGCACCGGTTCAGGGTCGACGATGGCCGACGAGGTGGTCAAGGAGATCAAGGACGCCGGTGGGCGCGCCGTGGCCAACTACGACTCGGTCGCCGAGCCGGAGGCCGCGGCCAACATCATCAAGACCGCGGTCGACGAGTTCGGCAAGGTCGACGGTGTGGTCAGCAACGCCGGCATCCTGCGCGACGGCACCTTCCACAAGATGGAGTTCGCCAGCTGGGACGCCGTACTCAAGGTGCACCTCTACGGCGGGTACAACGTGATCCGGGCGGCCTGGCCGCACTTCCGGGAGAACGGCTTCGGCCGCGTCGTCGTCGCCACCTCGACCAGCGGGCTGTTCGGCAACTTCGGGCAGGCCAACTACGGTGCCGCCAAGCTCGGCCTGGTGGGCATGATCAACACGCTGGCCCAGGAGGGCGCGAAGTACAACATCAAGGCCAACGCCGTGGCGCCGATCGCGGCCACCCGGATGACCCAGGACATCCTGCCGCCCGAGGTGTTCGAGAAGCTGACCCCGGAGTACGTGGCGCCGGTGGTGGCCTACCTGTGCACCGAGGAGAACCCCGACACCGCATCGGTGTTCATCGTCGGCGGCGGCAAGGTGCAGCGCGTCGCACTGTTCCAGAACAACGGCGTCACCTTCACCAGCGTGCCGTCGGTGGACGACGTCGCCGGCAAGTGGGGCGAGATCACCGACCTGGCGGCGGCCGAGCGGGCCACCTTCAGCCTCGGCTGATTGCGTGAAAGCGCTTGTAGCGCAGGAGCTGTCGGGACCTTCGGGCCTGGTCCTCGCTGACCGGGAAGAGCCTTCGGGAGACAACACCGTCGTCATCGACGTCGGCGCGGCCGGTGTCTGCTTCCCTGATCTGCTGATGCTGCGCGGTGAGTACCAGATGAAGATGCCTGCGCCGTTCATCCCGGGCCTGGAGGTGGCAGGCACGGTGCGGTCGGCCCCCGAGGGCTCGGGTTTTGTCGCCGGGCAACGGGTCTCGGGGTTCAGCCTGCTGGGGGCCTGGGCGGAGCGGGCCGCGCTGCCGGTCGACAGCGTGGTCCCGACGCACTCGGAGCTCGACGACGCATCAGCGGTCTGCCTGCTGGGCAACTACTACACGATGCACTTCGCGCTGCAGCGCCGGGGCGCGCTGCAACCCGGCGAGACGGTGCTGGTGCTCGGGTCCGGCGGTGGGGTCGGCACCGCCGCGGTCCAGATCGCCAAGGCGTTGGGCGCCAAGGTCATCGCGATGGTCCACCGGCCCGCGGCCATCGACTTCGTCGCGTCGCTCGGCGCCGATGTGGTGTTGCCGCTGACCGACGGGTGGCTCGACGCGGTCAAGCAGGAGACCGGTGGTCGCGGAGTGGACCTCGTGGTGGATCCGATCGGCGGACCCGCCTTCGACGACGCGATCCGCGCCATGGCCACCGAGGGCAGGCTGCTGGTCATCGGCTTCGCCGCCGGCGGCATCCCCACGGTGAAGGTGAACCGGCTGCTGTTGCGCAACGTCAGCGTCGTCGGTGTGGGGTGGGGTGAGTTCGTCAACCGCACCCCCGGCGCGCAGGCCCAGGTCGGCGCCGCACTGGCCACCCTCGTCGACGGTGGCCTCAGACCGCCTGCGCCCGTGCGCTTCCCGCTGTCGGAAGGGGTGGCGGCGTTGCAGGACTTCGCCGGCGGGAAGATCAACGGCAAGCTCGTCCTGGAGCCATAGGCGGACCAGTTGGGCGCGTGAGCCGTCGGCGTAGCGTGGACGGCATGAGTTCGGACACGACATTGCCACCGGCCCTGAAGATGGCGGAGAAGCTGCTCGTCGACCCGCCGGAGAACCCCGACGTCAGCAGGGGCTACCTCGACCTGCTCGGTGAACAGCCCGCCGACACCGGGGACCGCAACACCGGCGCAATCCAGGCGCTGTGGGCGTCGCGGCTGGGCTCGCTGCTCTACGACAACGCCCAGACCGTCGCCCGCCGCCTGCTGACGGCCTGGCAGCAGCCCACCGAATGGCTCAACCTGCCGGTCGGCGGCACCGCTCTCGACGTCGGCAGCGGACCCGGCAACGTGACCGCCGCACTCGGCCGTGCTGTCGGGCCCGGCGGGCTCGCGCTGGGTGTGGACATCTCCGAGCCCATGCTTGCCCGCGCCGTGAGCGCCGAGAGCGGTCCGAACGTCGGCTTCCTGCGCGCCGATGCGCAGCGGCTGCCGTTCCGCGACGAATCCTTCGACGCGGTGGTCTCGATCGCGATGCTGCAGCTGATCCCGGACCCGTCCGTGGCGGTGGCGGAGATGGTGCGGGTGCTGCGGCCCGGTCGGCGCATCGCTGTCATGGTGCCTACCGCAGGACCGGTGGCAGCCCCACTGCGGTACCTGCCGAACACGGGTGCCCGCGCCTTCGGCGACGACGAACTCGGTGACGAGTTCGAGCGGATCGGCCTGATCGGCGTTCGGACCAAGAGCGTCGGCACCATCCAGTGGGTGCGCGGCAAGAAGGCGTGAGCCTGACCCCGTAGTGTCGCGGACGTGAGCACCGGGGGACTAGTTCTCGTCGCGCTGGCGATCGCCGTCGGCCTGGCCGGCATCATCCTGCCCGTCCTACCCGGCGCGTTTCTGGTGATCGCCGCCATCGGGGTGTGGGCGTTCGTCGAGGGCGGCGCGGTGGCGTGGGTGACGTTCGGCATCGCGGCGGCGGTGTTCGCTGCGGCCGAGGTGATCAAGTACGCGTGGCCCGTCCAACGCATGCGCCGGGCCGAGGTCCGCACGTCGGTGCTGGTGGTCGGCGCGGTCGTCGGGTTCGTCGGTTTCTTCGTCATCCCCGTCATCGGGCTGCTGATCGGCTTCGTCGCCGGCGTGTTCGCCGCAGAGCTGGCGATTCGCCGCGACCTCGTCAGGGCGTGGGCGTCCACCGTGCACGCCCTCAAGGGCGTGGCACTGTCGATCGGGGTGGAGTTGACGGGTGCCCTGTTGGCCACGGTCGCGTGGGTGATCGGGGTGTTCCTGACGGTGGGCTGACGGGCAGCCCGCGAAAGTACGGTTTCTGACGAAAATCGCGCAGATTCCGTCAGAAATCGTGCGCTCGGCGCAGGGCTCAGCCGTGCAGCGCCTTCCGCAGCCGTGCGACGTCCTCGTCGGTCAACCCCGCCGCTTCCAGATAGCCACGCAACGAACCGAACTCGTCGTCCAGGGTGCGGCGCGCGGTGTCGAGATATTCCTCGCGCACCCCCAGCACCGCCTCGGTCAGCCGCGCCTCGGCCAGCTCCATCACCTCGGGCATCTCCGCTGCCCGGGCCCGGATCGTGGCCAGGATGCTCTCCCGCAGCTGCGGCACGGCCACGTTGCTGCGCAGATAGTCGGCCATGATCGCGTCACGGTCGACACCGGCGGCCTCCAGCACCACGGCGATGGTGAACCCGGTGCGGTCCTTGCCGGCAAAGCAGTGCGCCAGCACTTTCCGCTCCGATCCCAGCAGCGTGACCACCCGGTGCACCGCCTGGCGGGCGAGCGGAGCGGCGGCGATGCGGCCGTACTCCTCGGTCATGTACCGCGCCGCGGCATCACCGACCGACTCGTCGGAAGGCTTCTCGGTCATCATCCGCTGGAACGCGTACTCGTGCGGGGCCTCGTCGTCGGAGGCGGTGGTCTCGATGAACGGCAGGTGGTGAATGTCGATTCCGGCGGGTACCAGCCCGGCGCCGTGCTTTTCGAGTTCGCGCAGGGTCCGCAGGTCGGCGACGTCGGTAACGCCGTAGCCGGCCAGACTGGCCCGGCCGGAGTCGTCGAGCTTCGACAGCTCACTGGCGCGGAAGAACCGGCCGGGAGCGATGCCGGCGTGCTCGGAGACATCGCGGAAGTTCCACGCCCCCGACAGTTCGTTGCCGATGGAGGCCACTAGCTCGTCACCGCCGCTGCGAGCACCGACTTCTCCCTGCCGAGTTCGGACCGCGCGATGGTCCGCATGTGCACCTCGTCGGGCCCGTCGAACAGCCGCATCGCGCGATGCCAGCCGTACAGCCGGGCCAGCGGCACGTCGTCGCAGATGCCCGCCGCGCCGTGCACCTGGATGGCCCGGTCGAGCACGTTGCACGCCATCTGCGGAGCCACCGCCTTGATCTGCGCCACCTGCATCCGGGCCTCGTGGCTCTTGTTGCCGTGCTGGTCGATGGTCCACGCCGCTTTGTGGCACAGCAGCCGCGCCTGATCGATCTCGTTGCGCGACAACGCAACCTGCTGCTGCACCACGCCCTGCTCGGCCAGTGGCTTGCCGAACGCGATGCGCTTGGTGACCCGGTCGACCATCAGCGCCAGTGCCCGCTCGGCCACACCGATCGCACGCATGCAGTGATGGATGCGGCCCGGGCCGAGGCGGGCCTGGGCGATCGCGAACCCGCTGCCCTCTTCGTGCAGCAGGTTCGACACCGGCACCCGCACGTTGTCGAACGAGATCTCGCAGTGCCCGTGCTGGTCCTGGTACCCGAACACCGGCAGCGACCGCTCGATCGACACCCCGGGGGTATCGACGGGCACCAGGATCATCGACTGCTGCTGATGGCTCGCCGCGTCGGGGTTGGTCCGCCCCATCACGATCAGGATCTTGCAGCGCGGATCAGCCGCGCCGGAGATCCACCACTTGCGGCCGTTGATGACGTAGTCGTCTCCGTCGCGCAGCATGGTCGTCTCGATGTTGCGTGCGTCCGACGACGCCACCGCGGGCTCGGTCATCGCGAATGCGCTGCGGATCTCACCGGCCAGCAGCGGCTCGAGCCATTGCTTGCTCTGCTCTTCGTTGGCGAACAGGTGCAGCGTCTCCATGTTCCCGGTGTCGGGGGCCGCGCAGTTGAGTGCCTCAGGAGCGATCTCCATGCTCCAGCCGCTGAGCTCGGCCAGCGGCGCGTACTCGAGGTTGCTCAGCCCCGACTCCGACGGCAGGAACAGGTTCCACAGGCCCTGCTCCTTGGCGAGCTTCTTGAGGTCCTCGACCACCGGGGGCACCGTGTGGTCGTCGGAGCCCTTTTCGTGCCGGTAGGCCTCGTAGGACGCTTCGGCGGGAAACACGTGCTCGGTCATGAAGGCGGTCAGCCGGTCGTAGTAGTCCTGCCCTTTGGCCGACATCGCGAAGTCCATGACCGTCACGATATGACACGCGCAAAAAACGGCCCTCTTCGGATCGTCATCCGAAGCGCGCTGGATGCGTGACGCGGCCTTGACCGGCTAGACCTTTTCGGCGACCGACAACGCGGCGTTGATCGCGTCGACGCGGTCCTTGGCATCCCCGAACAACATCTGGGTGTTCTCCCGGAAGAACAGCGGGTTCTGCACGCCGGCGTAGCCCGAGGCCATGGAACGCTTGAACACGATGACGTTGTCGGCGTTCCACACCGTCAACACCGGCATCCCTGCGATGGGGCTGCCGGGATCCTCGGACGCCGCCGGGTTGACGGTGTCGTTGGCACCGATGACCAGCACGACACTGGTGCCGTCGAAATCGTCGTTGATCTCGTCCATCTCGAGGACGATGTCGTAGGGCACCTTGGCCTCGGCCAGCAGCACGTTCATGTGGCCGGGCAACCGGCCGGCGACGGGGTGGATGCCGAAGCGGACGTCCACGCCACGCTCGCGCAGCTTGCGGGTCAGGTCGGCGACGCCGTACTGAGCTTGGGCGACGGCCATCCCGTAGCCGGGGGCGATGATCACCGACGTGGCCGTGCTGAGCAGTTCGGCGACGCCGTCGGCGTTGATCTCGCGATGCTCGCCGTAGTCGGTGTCATCGGCGGGCCCGGCTTCTATCCCGAAGCCGCCGGCTATCACCGAGATGAACGACCGGTTCATCGCCTTGCACATGATGTAGGACAGGTAGGCGCCGGACGAACCGACCAGCGCTCCGGTGATGATCAGCAGGTCGTTGCCCAGCAGGAAGCCCGAAGCCGCTGCGGCCCAGCCGGAGTAACTGTTGAGCATCGACACCACGACCGGCATGTCGCCGCCGCCGATCGAGGCCACCAGATGCCAGCCGAGCAGCAGAGCGAGCACGGTGACCACCGCCAGCAGCCACAGCGTCGGGTCGATGACGAACCAGACCGTCAGTGCGAAGAACGCCACCAGCGCGCCGACGTTCAGCATGTTCTTGCCGGGCAGCATCATCGGCGCGGACTTGATCCGGGCGGAGAGCTTGAGGTTGGCGACCACGGAGCCGGTGAACGTCACCGCGCCGATGAAGACGCCGATGAACACCTCGGCCGAGTGGATACCGAGCATGCCCTCCTGGGCCAGCTGGAGGGCTTCGGCGCCGCCCGGGTCGCCCTCGACGTGCAGGTAGCCGTTCCAGCCGACCAGCACCGCGGCCAGACCGACAAACGAGTGCAGCAGCGCGATCAGCTCGGGCATGCCCGTCATCTCGACGATCTTCGCCCGCCACAGCCCGATCACGGCCCCGATGACCATGGCGACGATCAGCAGCGCCAGGCCCATGGGTTCGATGTCGCGGGCAAGCGCCAGCGCGATGGTCGCGATCAGCGCCACAGCCATCCCGGCGATGCCGAAACTACTGCCGGCCTTAGAGGTTTCGTGCTTGGACAGCCCGGCCAGCGCCAGGATGAACAGCAGGGCCGCGACGACGTACGCCGCGGTGGCGGTGTTTTCCAGCGTAAGCATGGGTCAGCTCCTCGAGAACATGGACAACATGCGGCGCGTCACCGCGAAGCCGCCGAAGACGTTGATGCTGGCGAGCAGGATCGCCACGAAGGCGATCCCGGTGATGACGTTGTCGCCGTGCCCGATCTGCAGCAGCGCGCCGACGACGATGATCCCGGAGATCGCGTTGGTCACCGACATCAGCGGGGTGTGCAGCGCGTGGTGCACGTTGCCGATGACGTAGTAGCCGATGACGATCGCCAGCGCGAAGACCATCAGGTGAAACTGCAGTGCGGCCGGCGAGAGCGCGATCAGGGCGAACAGTGCCGCCGCGACGGTGAAGGCCACCCCCAGGCGGCGCCCGGTCGTCATCGGCTTCTTGGCCGGTTTCACTTCGACCGGCTCAGCGGCCTTGGCGGCGGGAGCGGCCGACACCTGCACCGGCGGTGGCGGCCAGGTGACCTCACCGTCACGGACCACGGTCACCGAGCGCTGCACCACGTCCTCGAAATCGAGGGTGAGCTGTCCGTTCTTTTCCGGGGTCAGCAGCTTCAGCAGGTTGACCAGGTTCGTGCCGTACAGCTGCGACGCGGTGGCGGGCAGCCGGCCGGCCAGGTCGGTGTAGCCGATGATCGTGACACCGTTGTCGGTGACGACGGTCTGGTCCTTGACGGTGCCCTCGACGTTGCCGCCGTTGGCTGCCGCCATGTCGACGATGACGCTGCCGGACTTCATCGAGGCCACCATGTCGGCGGTGATGATCCGCGGCGCGGGCTTTCCGGGGATCAGCGCGGTCGTGATGATGATGTCGACGTCGCCTGCCTGCTCGGCGTACAGCGCCGCCTCGCGGACCTTGTAGTCGTCGTCCATCTCCTTGGCGTAGCCGGTAGCCGACACCTCCGCCGCCGCAGGGTCGACGGACAGGTACTCCCCGCCCAGCGATTTGACCTGGTCGGCAACTTCGGGCCGGGGGTCGGTGGCCCGCACGACGGCGCCCATGCTGCCGGCTGCGCCGATTGCGGCGAGACCGGCCACCCCTGCGCCGACGACCAGCACCTTGGCCGGTGGCACCTTGCCCGCGGCGGTGACCTGCCCGGTGAAGAACCGGCCGAACGCGTGCGCGGCCTCGACGACGGCGCGATAGCCGGCGATGTTGGCCATCGACGACAGCACGTCCAGCGACTGCGCCCGGGAAATGCGCGGCACCGCATCCATCGCGAGAACCGTGATCGGCCGCGACGACAGCTCCTCGACCAGCTCGGGCTTCAGTGCCGGTGAGATCAGCCCGATCACCGTCGCACCGTCCCGCAGGGTCGCGATCTCGGCGCTGTTCGGAGCGTTGACCTTCAACACCACGTCTGCCGCCAACACCTGCTCAGTGGATCCGACGTCGGCGCCGACCTCGGTGAACGCCTCGTCGGAGAAGCTCGACGCACTGCCCGCACCGGCCTCCACGACGACGTCGTAGCCGAGCTTGATGAGTTGCCCGACCGTCTGCGGGGTGGCAGCCACACGCGTTTCACCAGGCAGGGACTCTTTCGGTATCCCGATGATCATCGATATCGATCCGATCTAGGCTTCGCTCACGGTGCGGTCGGACGCGCGGAGGCGCCCCGACACAGCTTGTCATTGGACGGGTGGAATACGTCAGTGTAGAAGTCTGCTGGTAGTGCTATCTCGCGGGATGGTGAGGTTCTGACGCAGTTGTGAAGGGGTCGGCGTCGAAGCTAGAGCGCGAGGTGAAGCCTCAGCGCCTCGTCAATGGCACGGAGCTCATCGACGGGTACTCGGCCAACACGCCGGAGTAACCGTTGTGTCGCAATAGATCTGACCTGCTCGGCCTGAGCTTTGGAGTCGACCCGTAGGCCGCTCACGGTCGCCGGTAGGAGCACTTGGAACGGAAAGACCGTTTCAGTGTTGCTCGTTAGCGGTACGACGGTGACGACCCCGCGTCCGAGCTGTGTTGCGGTCGCATTCGCCCGGTCATTGCTCACGATGACCGCCGGGCGTTGTTTGTTCGCCTCGCTACCGAGTGCGGGATTTAGGTTGACCTGCCATATCTCACCGCGCAGCATCGGCCACGCCATCACTCACGGTGTCGTCCCATGCCTCGGAGCCCTCAGTGCTGAACCACTCCGCCCATGCTTCGGCGTAGTCCTCGCCCAGCGACGGATAGCGCAGCATTTGTACCGCGCGTTGAACGCCGGCTGAGCGCGACGGTAGTCCTGTGCGTCTGATGTAGTCGTCCAAGACGGCGATGTCCTCGCCGGAGAGGCTCACGCTTAGCTTCATGCCAGAATGCTACTCCAGTAGGAATGTGGTAGCAGGGTGATATCCGGGGTGCATCAACGACAGCCCATCGCGCGACGGCCACGGCCGACAACGGCCAACACGACTGAACCGGCGCTGATCTCGAAACGGCACCGATCCGGCATCGACATCTGCCTGCAGGTACGCGGCGCGCCGTGCGGGCCCCACGATGTCGGTATGAGCAAGGTGGTCGAACGAGGACTCGCACGCTGCCCGCGGTGCGTGTCGGTGGCGGACTACGTCTTCATCGAGACAGGGCCTTCGGGCGCGCTGCGCTACGAGGTGCGTTGCCGCAAGTGCGGCGAGTGTTACGGCGAGGACTCCCGACCGCTGACGCTGCCGCCGGCGGTCGTCGCGGCCGAGCCGCCCATCGAATGGCCGCCCGACCGTGAACCGGTGCCCGAGCGGGACTGGCGCAGCGAGGTACGGGAACGGGTGTCAGTCGCGGTGCGGGTGGGACGATCCGAGGTCGACGACGTGGCCCGTCGCACCCTGACGTGGGTGCTCGAGCAGCGGCTCCGGCGCAGTGGCCGGGTGGATCACACCGGCGGGTAGGCGGGTGGCGGGTACACCCCGCGCAGGATCCACGCGAACCAGTTGATGCCGTACTCCAGCTCGTCGCTTGCGTCGTAATCGGGATTCGGGTCCACCGCGATACCTCCCATTTGTCTGGCTGGAGTCTAGACCGGCTGCGCCCGCGACAACATAGCAACGGCCTACACTGCACCAACCAGTTAGTCGACCTCGGAGTGGTCCGGGGCCTGCCTATAGTGAGTCGCCATGTCTGAAGCTGTCACCACCAACGGGATGTCCCGGCGCGAGGAGTTGTTGGCGGTCGCCACCAAGTTGTTCGCCGCGCGCGGCTACCACGGCACCCGGATGGACGACGTGGCAGAAGCGGTCGGCCTGAACAAGGCCACGGTGTACCACTACTACGCCAGCAAGGCGCTGATCCTCTACGACATCTACAAAGGTGCCGCGGACTTCACCGTCGACGCGCTGCACGACGATCCGTCGGCGTCGGCGCGGGAGACCATCTATCACTTCACCCGGCGGCTGCTGGTCGGCATCGCAAGCAACATCGAACGCGCGGCCGTGTACTTCCAGGAGGGCCCCTACATCACGGAGTGGTTCACCGAAGAGCAGGTGGACTACATCCGGGAGAAGGAAGCCCAGGTCTACGAGCACGTCCGCGACGTGATCGACCGCGGTATCGCCAGCGGGGAGTTCTACGACTGCGACTCGCACGTTCTGGCCCTGGGATACATCGGCATGACCCTCGGTTCCTACCGGTGGCTGCGGCCGCAAGGCCGACGGACCGCCCAGGAGATCGCCGTCGAGTTCAGCACCGCGCTGCTGCGCGGCCTGATCCGCGACGAGTCGGTGCGGCAGAGCGCGCCACTCGGGGTCGACGTCGCCACCACCTGAGGCGCGCAAGAACCGACTCGACGGGGTATCCATCCCCGATGACGATCCGCATCGGCACCTCCGGCTGGTCCTACCGGGACTGGGTCGGGGTGCTCTACGAACCGGGGTTGCCGGCGTCGCGGTGGCTGCAGCGCTACGCCGCCGAATTCGACACCGTCGAACTCAACGGCAGTTTCTACCGCTGGCCGCGCGACGGCGGGTTCGCCCGGTGGCGCGACCAACTGGAACCGGGCTTCACGATGTCGGTCAAGGCGGCCCGCGGCCTCACCCACGCGCGCCGACTGAAGTCCCCGCAGGTGTGGATCGAGCGGCTGGAGCGTGGCTGGGCAGAACTCGGCGACCGGAGCGGCGCGATGCTGGTGCAGCTGCACCCAGCCCATGAACGTGACGACGCGTTGCTCGACCAGTTCCTCACCGCCATGCCGGGGCACATCCCCGTCGCCGTCGAGTTCCGCCACCCGTCCTGGGATCACCCGGACGTCTACGACCTGCTCGAAGAGCACGGGGCGGCGTACGTCGTGATGAGCGGCGCCGGGTTGCCGTGCATCCTCAAGGCGACGGCGAAGTTCGTGTACGTGCGACTCCACGGACCCGACCCGGATGCGCTCTACGGCGGTTCCTACAGCCCTGACGACCTTCGGTGGTGGGCCGAACGGATCCGGGAGTGGGACGCCCAGGGCCGGGATGTGCTGGCGTACTTCAACAATGACGGTGGAGGCAATGCGGTCCGCAATGCCCGGGATCTGCTCGATATGCTCTGCTGATGCCTCTGGTGAGCAAGACGGTCGAAGTGTCAGCCGCGGCGGAGTCGATCATGGCGATCGTTGCCGACTTCGAGAATTACCCGCAGTGGAACGAGGAGATCAAGGGCTGCTGGGTGCTGGCCCGCTACGACGACGGACGGCCCAGCCAGCTGCGGCTCGACGTGACCGTGCAGGGGCTGGCCGGCACGTTCATCTCCGCCGTGTACTACCCCGGCGAGAACCAGATCTTCACGGTGCTGCAGCAGGGCGACCACTTCGACAAGCAGGAACAGAAGTTCTCGGTGGTGGCCATGGGTCCTACCTCGCTGCTGACCGTCGACCTCGATGTCGAGACCAAGCTGCCGATCCCCAAGCCGATGGTCAAGAAGGTCATCGGCGACACGCTGGACTACCTGGCTGAAAATCTGAAGACACGCGCCGAGCAGCTCGCCGCGACGTAGCCCCGCGGGGCGCCCGCCCTCAGTCCCACAGTCCGGCCTGGTCCAGCCAGGCGATCAGTCGCGACGCGGCGTCGGTGAACTGGCTCTTCGTCAGCGCGACAACGGACTCCGCGTCGCGTCGCGTCGGCGCAGCGCGTCGATCAGCTTCGCGTGCCCGGCGACGGCGCCGGCGCCCCAGCCCTGATCGGTCGCGAAGACCTGCGGAGGCAGGTGGCGCGCGGTGTGCAGCAGGAACCACGCGAGCTTGACCCGTCCGCTGGCCTGGTTGAAAGTCCAGTGGAACGCGAGCTCGGCGCGGGCGATCTCGTCGGGATCCCGAAGTTCGACCGCAGCGGCGAACCGGTCGTTGAGCCGGACGAGTTCGTCGATGTCGTGATCGGTGATGCGCTCGGTGGCCGTGGCCGCCAACTCCGCGGCGATCGTCGACTGCAGCCAGAAGATGTCCTCGACGTCGGCCCGGGTCAGCGGCACCACCCGATGGCCACGGTGCGGCTCCAGTTCGACCATGCCCTCGCCGCGCAGCGTGCGCAGCGCCTCGCGCACCGGCGTGATGCTCACCCCTAGGCGCGCGGCGGTCTCGTCGAGACGGATGAACGTGTCGGGCCGCAGCGCTCCGGTCATGATCTCGGCGCGCAGCCGGGCCGCCACCTCGTCGGAGAGTTGTTCGCGCCGCACCGTTCCGGTCGGACCGAGGCGGGCGAGGGTGTTCACTTCTGCGGCCCCTCCCGCTGGTTGTGACGAGGGCGCGCAAGAGGTTGTCTTGACGCCGCCGGAGCCATAGTGTGACCGAGGCAACACCATGTTTGATCAAATATCAGCCTCCCGCAACCCTTCGCTTGCGCAGACGATGGAGAGAACGAGACGTTGACCGCGGTTCCCGGCCCGTTTGCATCCGGCCCGTCCGGCCCGGTGACCGAGCAGCCCTACCTGGCACGTCGCCAGAATTGGACCAACCAGCTCGCCCGGCACGCGTTGATGCAG
Source organism: Mycolicibacterium hippocampi (assembly GCF_010723735.1). Lineage (GTDB taxonomy): Bacteria > Actinomycetota > Actinomycetes > Mycobacteriales > Mycobacteriaceae > Mycobacterium > Mycobacterium hippocampi. Next base: position 928,260 of record NZ_BLLB01000002.1, read on the forward strand.
CCCGACAGCACCGCGTTGCGATTCCTGGGCCACACCATTACCTGGCGTGAGCTCGACCGCCGGGTGAGCGCGCTGGCGGCGGCGCTGCACCGGCGGGGCGTCGAGTTCGGCGACCGGGTCCTGATCCTGATGCTCAACCGCACCGAGTTCATCGAGTCGGTCCTGGCGGTCAACAAGCTCGGGGCGATCGCGGTGCCGGTGAACTTCCGGATGACGCCGTCGGAGATCGCCTACCTCGTCTCCGACTGCCAGGCCCGCGTCATGGTCACCGAATCGGTGCTGGCTGCTGTGGCCGTCGGGGTGCGCGAGGTGGACCCGAGCCTGGCCACGCTGATCGTCGCCGGCTCGGACGCCCAGACCGACGATGCCGATCCGGACGATGCCGCCCTGGACTACGAGGCGCTGCTCGCCGAGCCGGGGGCCGACGCGCCTGCCGTCGACATCCCGGACGACTCACCAGCGTTGATCATGTACACCTCCGGCACCACGGGCCGCCCCAAGGGTGCGGTGCTCACCCACAAAAATCTCGCCGGGCAGGCGATGACGCACCTGTTCACCAACGGCGCCGACATCAACAACGACATCGGCTTCATCGGGGTGCCGCTGTTCCACATCGCCGGCGTCGGCAACACCATCTTCGGGTTGCTGCTCGGCCGCCCGACGGTGCTCTACCCGTTGGGTGCGTTCGACCCCGGCGAGCTGCTCGACGTCCTGCAGGCCGAACAGGTGACCGGGATCTTCCTGGTGCCCGCCCAGTGGCAGGCGGTGTGCGCCGCCCAGCGCGCCAACCCGCGCACGCTGAAGCTGCGGACGCTGTCCTGGGGTGCCGCGCCGGCGTCGGACACCCTGCTGCGGGACATGTCCCAGACCTTCCCCGGCGCGCAGATCCTGGCCGCCTTCGGCCAGACCGAGATGTCACCGGTCACCTGCATGCTGTTGGGCGAGGACGCACTGCGCAAGCTCGGTTCGGTGGGCAAGGTGATCCCGACCGTGTCCGCGCGGATCGTCGACGAAGACATGAACGACGTCCCGGGGGGACAGGTCGGCGAGATCGTCTACCGGGCACCGACCCTGATGGCGGGCTACTGGAACAACCCCGAGGCCACCGCCGAAGCCTTCGCCGGGGGCTGGTTCCACTCCGGTGACCTGGTACGTCAGGACGACGAGGGTTACATCTGGGTGGTCGACCGTAAAAAGGACATGATCATCTCCGGCGGCGAGAACATCTACTGCGCGGAGGTCGAGAACGTTCTGGCCGCCCACCCGGACATCGTCGAGGTCGCCGTGATCGGCCGCGCCCACCCCCGATGGGGGGAGGTACCGGTTGCTGTGGTCGTCCTGCGGAGTTCGCTGGGAGCGACGAATCGGGACACGACTGGACCGGCGGATCTGGACGAGTTCCTCAGTGGCAGGCTCGCCCGCTACAAACACCCGAAGGCGATCGAAGTGGTCGACGCGCTGCCACGTAACCCTGCCGGCAAGGTTCTCAAGACGGAACTGAGGTCGCGGTTCGGCGGGAAACAATTGATTGACGCGCGCGAAAGTTCCACTCCGCCAACGGTTTCAACTGGGACGCGCCGTCAGTGAAAAACGTGATGAACCCACTGCCCGCAGGTCGGTTGCCGCCGCCGGAGTCGGCGGCACCGGTCAGTGACCCGGTGAGGCGCCCGGCTCGGGTACCGTCTGCTGCAGAGGAGAGCAGCTCAACCCGGGTATCTACACTCCGGCTCAGGGACCACCCGGCAGCACTGCGGCATACAGCCCCAGCAGCGGTGAGGTTGTCGGTCCTAACGGTGTCGGGTATCAACGTCAGTAACTCGAGCAAGTCAGGAGACGACGGATGGAAGGAGATGCCGGCACCGGCCGGCCGAACCCACGGACGAGTCGCCAGCACCCTCCCCGAACGAAGAGGTGTCTCGGCCCGATCATTGGCGCGCTGGACGAGATAGCCGCCCACAACCCCGCGACACTCGCACGCTCGAATGAACCGGCGTTGCAGGCGGCCAAGGAGTGCGGGCGGCAACGCATATGCCAGGCACCGCAGCCATGACCGCCAGCCAGTCGAAGATCCGCGAGTGTTCGACGGGCGACTTCGGCGTGCAGGCCGGACTCTTCGCCAGTGTGATCGCCGAGGCCTGCGAGGCGGCCACTGCTACCGTGGCGGTCGACGAACTGCGGGCGGCTGTCGACCGGCACAACGACGACGGAATTGATGTGCTCGTGCCGGTGCGGGTCGAGATCACTGATGCCGACGCCGCCGACCAGCAGCTCGGGTACCGATTGCGGGCGTCGATGCCCGAGGACGAGTGCCAGCACCGAATCGCCAGGCTGGATCAGGACATCTTGTGACGGCCACGCTCGCCATCAAACCGCACTCCACGGCCGACGTCCCGACACGGGACGCGCGGCTGGCATCGTGGGCCGCCCGTGCGGGCGCTTTTGCGGTGGACACCCTGCCCGGTGCCGGGATCGTCACTACGATGGCGCTGCTGGCGCTGGCCACACCCGCGGACAGCTGGGCGCGCTGGGTCTTCACCGCCGTCGCCGCGCTGACCCTGTTCGCGATGGCGGTCAACCGGCTGGTGCTGCCCGTGGCCACCGGATGGACGTTGGGGCGTGCCTTGTTCGGTATCGCCGTGCGCCGCGGTGACGCCGACCTTTCCGTCGGCGTCCTGCGGTTGACCCTGCGGGAGCTCGCTCACCTGCTGGACACACTGGTCCTGCTGGTCGGCTGGCTGTGGCCGCTGTGGGACCGGCGCCGCCGAACGTTCGCCGACCTGCTGGCACGCACCGACGTACCACGCGTCGGGCGTCCGGAACGGAACGTGCGCCGACTCGTGGCGTGGCTCCTGATCGCGGCAGCGGTACTGTGCCTGGCGGCGGTGGGTCTCAATTACGCGGTGATCTACCGCCACGAGCGTGCAGTGGACCAGGCGCGGCTGCAGATCGCGGAGCAGGGACCCCGGATCGTCGAGGAGATGCTCAGCTACGGGGTGGATACCCTGCCTGAGGACTTTGCTCGAGCGCAGACGTTGACCACCGACGAGTACCGGCCGCAGCTGATCGCCCAACAACAGGCCGTGCAAAACGGTGAAGCGACCACGAACGAGTACTGGGCGGTGCGCAGTGCAGTCCTGACCATGCCCGAGGTGACCCCGCAGGAGGGGTCGATGCTGCTGGCGATGCAGGGCCAGCGCGGGACGAATGCCGAGGACCTCAAGTTCATCACCGCCACAGTTCGGGTGGACTTCGACAAGTCGCCGGACGGGCAGTGGAAGGTCGCCAACCTGACCGTGCTGAAGAAGCCTCTGATGAATCAGGCCGGCCAGTGAGCCCGCTTCGCAGGTTCGACGAGTCCGCGGATACCAGAGCCGCGCAACCATTACTCCGTCCTGACTACTTCCACGTCGAGCCCAAACCGCCTCGGCGATGGGGGCTGCCGCTGGTGGCCGCCGTGGCCGCCGTTTTGGTGACGGCTGCGGTCGCGGCGAGCAGCTTGATGCTGGTGCGGCACGAGGCCGATCGGCGGGCCGCACTCGACGATGCCGCGGCGCTAGGATATGCGCGCGAGTTCATGACTATGTACATGTCGCTGGACCCATTCAACGCCAACGCCTACGCCGACCGCATCCTCGCGCAGGGTACGGGAGAGTTCGCCAGGATCTTCAAGGAGCGGCTGGACGCCATCTTGATCCAGGTGGCGCGGTCGGAGCCCTCGACCGGGACGGTGCTCGAGGCCGGAGTGGAGCGGTGGCATGACGACGGGAGTGCTGACGTGCTGCTCGCGACGAAGGTCACCTCGACAACGCCAGACGGGAAGTCGACGATCGAGAGCGGAAGCCGCTGGGTCGCAACGACGATCAAGGAGGGACAGCAGTGGAAGATCAGCAACCTCATACAGGTGATCTGACCGCCGAGGACGCCGCTGCGGCCAGCGGCGCCGCGCCCGAGGCTGCGCCGAAGCAGCACCGTCGGGGCATTTTCCGGCGACGTCGGGATCTCGATGCGGCCGGGAAATCCGCAGTGGTGCCGACCGAGACGGACGATCCGGTACCCCGGGACAAGCCGAAGACGCCCGTCGGTAAAGGTGCTCGGGGACCGAGAACCGTCGTGAAACAGCAGGATTCCGGCAGTGCCGCGGTGGACGGCCCCGCCAAGGATGCCGGCACAGAACCTTCCGAAGTCGGCGAGGCCCCTGCCGAGCAGGTCACGCGCGTTGCGCACCGGCCTGCAGGCAAGCGCCTGATGGTCGCCGCTGTCGCCGCTTCGGTGCTGTTCGTCGGTGGAGGTGCGTTCGCAGGCGCGATGGCACAGCCGTACCTGGCCGAGCGCGCGCTTGTAGACACGAAACTCGACATTGCGCGTACCGCCGCAAAGGCGATCACCACACTGTGGACGTACACGCCTGATGACATGGGCACGCTCGCCGCCCGAGCGTCCCGCTATCTCGGCGGGGACTTCGCCGAGGAGTACCGCCGCTACATCGACGCGATCGTTGAACCCAACAAGCAGGCGCAGGTCACCAACACCACAGAAGTGAAGGGAGCCGCAGTCGAATCCGTTGCGTCGCCTGGAGTCTCGTCCGGGCCCCCCCCGGAGGCGACCGCGCTCGTCTACACCAACTCGGTGGCGACGAGCCCGGTGACCAAGAACATCCCGTCGCTGCGCTACCTGTCCTACCGGCTGACGCTGCAGCGTGACGGTAGTGAGTGGCTAATCACCCGCATGACCACCGTGACATCGTTCGATCTGACGCCGCAGCTGTAGCATCGCCGCGGCTTTTCCGTCGCCGGCTACCCACGCGGTGATCTGGTCTTAGAACCCCGACAGCTGTTCCCACGCCGCGCCGTGGCCATCTGGGCGTACCGCATCGGCGACTGCCCCGATCAACCCGTCGTCGACAGCCTCGACGCCATCGCCGCGGTGCACACCAGCTCCCTGCGCGGTCTCGATGTAACGGCGCACGGTTTGCGGTCCGCTCCGCAACGCGCGGCGATCGTGCGGTAGCCCCGGCAGCCCGGCAGCCCGGCAACCCGGCCACACCCGCAGCACACGTCCCTGATCTCGCCATCCCCTGGCCCAGACGAGAACACTGGTCTGCCGTCCGGACGACGCTGTCACGCGGAGGCCGGACACCGCGCCCGTTCCTGCGAAGACCGCCCGCAGCATCCCACCGGAAATTTCATGCGGTTGCTGACGCACTCAGCAAGCGGCCCCGGAAAGCTCGGCTGGAGAACACCGGCGGAAGTGCGAGCCGATCAACAACGCTCGCGATCACGACAAATTGCGACCGCAGGTTTGAATCCGCCTTAGTTCTTAGGGCACCGCGATCGGCGTGGAAGATGACCTTCCTGGGCAGCATCCCGCGCATCGTCATCGACAGCGCGGTGCGCAGGTGATCCTCCACGGCCCAGCGCAGAACTCGCCGTGAGCAGCCGTTACGGACCGCGCACAGGTTGGCTAGCTCGCCTTCGTCGGTGGTCAAATAGGTGATCTCCGATGTCCAGACTCTGTCGAATTCGCCGCGGTCAACCCCAGGGCACCCAGTCCTTGTGTCGGTGTACGTCCCGGGAGATCACCGTGGTGACCAGGGTGAAGCCGTGCGCCGTATACCGGATCGGAGGCGTCGTGAAACTGCGCGACCTTCGCGTCGATCGCTGCGCGGCGCTGGCGGGACGGCGACGGCCCGCCGCCTGCGCCGTACGCCACGTGCTGGACCCAGACCGCGATACCCTCTCACAGTGCTACTTCTAACAGTCCGCTCATGCGGATCACCGCGAACTCGGCCTCTTGCGGTTTCCCGACACGGGAACGTCCTCCCCGCAGGGCCAGCAGTCCCGCGATCAGATGTCCACCTCCACGGGTAAACCTCCGGTGCCGTACGCGAGGGGCCTTCAGGGAAGCCTTCGCCGGCGGGTTCCCAGTGCCGTCGGCCGGCAGTGTCCCCAAGGGCACCATCCTCTCCTGCGGCGAGAACGACCAATGCACCGAAGTCGAGGACTTTCGTCGTGGGCACCCCCGATCGTCAGCTACCCCTCATCGACTCGCCCGCTAGACAGGTCGGCCGAGGATTCTGTAGCGCTGACAGCGTCGGGCAAATCGGCGCGGCACTCCCACTTGACCGGAAGTCAACGAACTTCATCGAGAAGCTGGCCTCTCGCAGTGCCTCACGGCACCGGATATCTGGACCACGTAGCTGCAGGCTCGGAGTCGATGCGCCGTGCTTTGTTGACGATGTCGACAATTCCTATGCGCCAATGGTTCCGGCAATCTCAGCACGAGACTATCCTGCGACGGAGTCTTCGCTGGGGCGTACTTAAAGCGGCTCTTGTATTTACTGATCCGCGCGGCCACGATCGGGTACAGTCCGGTGAGCCGCCTCACTACCAACCGGTAGGGTGGCCGCAGATCACAACCCCTGACGTGCCGGAAAGGTAAGGACGTGCGACATGCTCCGCTGTTACGCCGCATTTGTGGCGATGCCGTCCTCGGTCAGATCATGAGGCCCCGCCGGTGATATCTCAGAAATCGGGCCTCTTCGACTACGCCCGCGACCAGGCAAAACCGGGCATGGAAGCGGTTGGCGGCTTCGTGAAGATGTGCGTCCTCACGGGCAAGGCATTGTTCCGTACGCCCTTCCAGACGCGCGAGTTCATCCTTCAGGCCTGGTTCCTGATGCGGGTGGCATTCCTGCCTACCGTTGCGGTCGCCATCCCGCTGACGGTGCTCATCATCTTCACACTCAACATCCTCTTGGCTGAGTTCGGCGCCGCCGATGTCTCCGGCGCCGGTGCTGCGCTGGGTGCGGTCACCCAGCTCGGACCGCTGGTCACCGTTCTTGTGGTCGCGGGAGCTGGGTCCACCGCGATCTGTGCTGACATCGGCGCCAGGACCATCCGTGAGGAGATCGACGCCCTGGAAGTTCTCGGCATTGACCCCATCCACCGGCTCGTCGTTCCGCGGGTGATCGCATCGACGTTCGTTGCCTTTCTGCTCAACGGAGCGGTAATCACTATCGGCCTGGTCGGGGGCTTCGTGTTCGGCGTCTACATCCAGAACATCTCAGCGGGCGCATACGTGTCGACACTGACCCTGGTCACTGGGTTGCCGGAGGTGATCATATCGATCGTCAAAGCGCTGACATTCGGCTTGATCGCCGGATTGGTCGGCTGCTACCGCGGTCTCACGGTTTCTGGCGGCGCCAAGGGCGTGGGCACCGCGGTCAACGAGACCCTCGTGCTTTGTGTCATCGCGCTCTTCGCTGTCAACGTCGTCATGACCACGATCGGCGTTCGATTCGGAACCGGTGGCTGACATGGGTGCATCCACCAACACCGGCACGGTGCTGCGTCAGCGCTTCCCGCGCAGCTACGGCCGCGCCCAGAAGGTCGTCGCCGCACCTGCGCGCGGACTGGACGGTGTCGGCCAGATCGCCTGGTTTGTGGTCACCGCGGTCGGGTCGATCGGCCACGCCGTACGGTCCTACCGCAAGGAAATGCTGCGTCTGATCGCCGAGATCGGAATGGGAACCGGCGCGATGGCAGTGATCGGCGGCACGGTGGCGATTGTCGGGTTCGTCACCCTCTCGGGCGGCTCGCTTATCGCGATCCAGGGCTTTGCCTCGCTGGGCAACATCGGTGTCGAAGCTTTCACCGGGTTCTTCGCCGCACTGGTCAACGTGCGTATCGCCGCACCCGTGGTGGCCGGTGTGGCGCTTGCCGCAACCGTCGGCGCTGGCGCCACCGCCCAGTTGGGCGCCATGCGTATCAGTGAAGAGATCGACGCACTGGAGGTCATGGGCATCAAGTCCATCTCGTATCTGGTTTCGACGCGGGTCCTGGCGGGCTTCGTGGTGATCATCCCGCTCTACGCAATGGCGATCATCATGTCGTTCCTATCCGCGCAAGTGACCACGACGCTGTTCTACGGCCAGTCGACCGGAACCTACGAACACTACTTCCGCACTTTCCTGCGCGCCGACGACGTCGGGTGGTCGTTCGTGCAAGCGGTGATCATCTCCGTGATCGTCATGCTCAACCACTGCTATTACGGCTACAACGCCAGCGGTGGGCCGGTGGGCGTCGGCGAGGCCGTCGGTCGTTCGATGCGGGCCTCACTGATCGCGATCGTCCTTGTCGTCCTGTTCGCCTCACTGGCGCTTTACGGGACCGACCCCAACTTCAACCTGACGGTGTAGCCATGGCTGACCCGCGCTTCCCACTGAACAAGCCGCGCACGCCGCCGTACAAGCTAGCCGGCCTCGTACTTCTCCTCGTCTTTGGGCTGGTGGCCACGCTGGTGTGGTTCCAATTCCGCGGCGCCTTCACCCCTCGCGAACAGCTCACCCTAAGAGCCGCGCGCGCCGGCCTGGTGATGGACCCCGGATCCAAGGTTACCTACAACGGGGTCGAGATCGGCCGGGTCGCCGACGTCGTCGCCGTGAACGTGGGTGACCAGCCCGAGGCGATGATCACCCTCGATGTGGATCCGAAGTACATCGATCTGATTCCGGCCAACGTCGTTGCCGATGTCTCGGCGACCACGGTGTTCGGCAACAAGTACGTATCGTTCACCACGCCCCCCGATCCGCAGTCCAAGCGCATCACGAGCAGTGACGTGATCGACGTGCGGAACGTGACTACAGAGTTCAACACGCTGTTCGAGACCGTGGTGTCGGTGGCCGAAAAGGTCGACCCGGTGAAGCTGAATCAGACGCTCACCGCTTCGGCGCAGGCGCTCGACGGGCTGGGTGACCGGTTCGGGGAGTCAATCATCGACGGAAACGCGATCTTGGCCGACATCAATCCACGGATGCCGCAGATCCGCCGTGACACCGAGGCCCTAGCTGACCTCGGTGATGTGTACGCCGCGGCCGCTCCCGACCTATTCGACGGGCTGGAGAACGCAGTCACCACCGCGCGCACCCTCAACGAGCAGCGCGGCAACCTCGATCAGGCCCTTATGGCCGCGGTCGGGTTCGGCAACGTCGGCGGGGATGTCCTGGAGCGCGGCGGCCCATATCTGGTGCGCGGCGTGGAAGATCTGCTACCCACATCGGCCCTGCTCGACGAATACAGCCCGGCGCTGTTCTGCACCGTTCGCAACTACCACGACGTTGAACCGAAGGTCACAGACGCAGTCGGCGGCGCCAACGGCTACTCCCTCAACACCCGGTCAGCCCTCGTCGGCGCCGAGAACCCATATGTGTATCCGGACAATTTGCCGCGGGTGAATGCCAAGGGTGGACCGGAGGGTCGTCCGGGTTGCTGGCAGCCGGTGACGCGCGACCTGTGGCCGGCGCCGTACCTCGTGATGGACACCGGTGCCTCGATCGCCCCATACAACCATTTTGAGCTGGGCCAGCCGCTCGCCACCGAGTACATCTGGGGTCGCCAGATTGGGGAGTACACGATCAATCCATGAAAATCACAGGTACTGCGATCAAGTTGGGCGCCTTTTCTCTTGTTCTGCTGCTTTTCACTGCGGTGATCATTGTGGTGTTCGGGCAGCTGCGCTTTGACCGCACGACCGGATATTCGGCCATCTTCAGCAACGCCAGTGGTCTGCGCTCTGGACAATTCGTCCGAGCGGCCGGCGTGGAGGTCGGCAAGGTCTCCAAGGTCGCGCTACTGGACGGGGGTACCCGAGTGAAGGTCGATTTCGAAGTGGACAGGGAGTTGCCGCTGTTCGACGAGACCACCGCCTCGGTGCGATACCTCAACCTGATCGGCGACCGCTACCTGGAGCTCAAGCGAGGCGACAGCGACCGACGGATGGCCGGCGGTGGCATCATCCCCTTGGAGCGTACCGAGCCCGCGCTCGACCTCGACGCGCTGATCGGCGGCTTCCGCCCCCTTTTCCGGGCGCTCGATCCCGAGAAGGTCAACAACATCGCCCAGTCGATCATCACGATTTTCCAGGGCCAGGGCGGCACCATAACAGACATTCTGGATCAGACAGCGTCGCTGACCGCGGCCCTGGCCGACAGAGACCAGGTGATCGGTGAGGTGATCCGCAACCTCAACACCGTGCTCGACACCACGGTCCGCCACCAGCAGCAGTTCGACGAGACGCTGGTGAACTTCGAAGAACTGATCGCCGGGCTGAAGAACCGCGCCGACCCAATCGCGACGTCTGTTGGTGACATCAGCGACGCCGCCGGCACGGTCGCCGACCTGCTGTCGGACAATCGACCGCTGCTACAGGACTCTGTCGGCTACCTCGAGGCCACCCTGCAACCTCTCATCGATCGGAAGGCACAGCTAAATGACCTCCTGATCAAGCTGCCCGACGCGCTGAAGATCGTCGGACGGGCCGGCGGCATCTACGGCGACTTCTTTAACTTTTACCTTTGCGACATCTCGCTGCAGCTTAACGGTCTACAGCCCGGCGGGCCGGTCCGCACGGTGAACATCACCAAGCAGCCCTCGGGGAGGTGCACAGCGCAATGAGAACTCTTGAAGGGTCAAACCGGGTCCGCGGCGGGATCAAGGGCCTCCTCATCTTGGTACTCGTCATCGGCGTAGGGCAGAGCTTCGCCAGTGTGCCGATATTGTTCGCACAGCCCAAGTATTACGCGCAGTTCGCCGACACCGGCGGCATCAATCCAGGTGACAAGGTCCGCATCGCCGGCGTGGATGTCGGCCAGGTGACCTCAACCGACATCGAGGGCGACAAAGTGTTGGTGGGCTACACCCTCGGGAGCACACAGATCGGCATCGACAGCCGCGCGGCCATTCGCACCGACACGATCCTGGGTCGAAAGAACCTCGAGATCGAGCCCCGCGGGTTGCAGCCATTGGGCGCCAACGGTGTCCTGCCTCTCGGCCAGACCACCACCCCTTATCAGATCTACGACGCGTTTTTCGACGTCACGAAGGCGGCGTCGGGATGGGACACCACCACGGTCAAGCAGTCGCTGAACGTGTTATCTGAGACGGTCGACCAGACCTACCCGCACCTAAGTGCCGCGCTCGACGGCGTTGCCCGCTTCTCCGACACGATCGGAAAACGCGATGGCCAGATCAAGCAGCTGCTGAGCAATGCCAACAAGATCGCCGGCATTCTCGGAGATCGCAGCCAGCAGGTGAATCAGCTGCTGGTCAACGCCCAGACCCTGCTCTCGGCGATCAACGAACGCAGCTACGCGGTAAGCATGCTGCTCGAACGGGTCTCGGCCTTCTCCGACCAGGTCAAGGGCTTGATCGATGACAACCCCAACCTCAACAGGGTGCTCGAGCAGGTCCGGACGGTCAGCGAAATTCTGGTGGAGCGCAAGCTCGGCTTGGTCGACGTGCTAACCACGCTGAGTAAATTCACCGCGTCGCTGGCTGAGTCCATCGGGTCGGGCCCGTACTTCAAGGTGCTACTCGCCAACCTCTTGCCCTACCAGGTCTTGCAGCCGTTCGTCGACGCCGCCTTCCAGAAGCGCGGTATCGATCCCGAGGAGTTCTGGCGCAACGCCGGCCTGCCGGCATTCCGGTTCCCGGATCCGAACGGGACGCGCTTCCCCAACGGCGCCCCGCCCCCGGCGCCAACCCCGATTGAAGGCACGCCAGAATTCCCCGGTCCGGCCGTGATACCCGGCTCGCCTTGCTCGTACACGCCACCGGCGGACGGCGTGCCCACCCCTGGTAACCCGTTGCCGTGCGCCGACCTGACGGTCGGCCCCTTCGGCGACAACCCGTTCGGGCCGAACTACTATGGAACACCCAACGTGGCGACCTCCGAGCCCAACCCGAACGGATTGCCGCCCACGCCTGGCATTGCCAGCGCCGGCATTCCGGGACAACCCGCTCCCGCAGTCCCAGGCACCCCGGTGCCGATCGCCCCCGGGCCGCCCGGCGCACGCCACGAGCTGCCCGGACCGTTCCCCGGTCCGACGCAGCAGGGTGGCCAAGCCACCCTGGCGCCGCTGCCAACGGTGCTGCCGGGGCCGCCGCCACCGCCGGGACCGGGCCAGCAGCTTCCGCCGGTTGGCACTCCACCGCTCCCGGGCAATCCGCCGTTCCTCCCGCCCGGACCACAACAATGACGGGGTCACATAGATGCCAACGATCTTCAACATGGGAAACCTGAAGGTGCCGACCATGTCCCGGGCTTCCGTGATCGTCGGCGCGCTCGTCGTGGTGCTGGCGCTGACGGCCGCGGTCGTGGGCTGGAACATGTACACGAAGCTGACGACCAACACCGTCGTGGCCTATTTCACCGACACGCTGGCGCTGTATCCGGGGGACAAGGTCGAGATCATGGGCGTGCGCGTCGGGACGATTGACAAGATTGAACCGGCAGGCGACAGGATGAAGGTGACCTTTACTTATGAAGAGAAGCAAAAGGTCCCGGCCAGCGCTACCGCGTCGATACTGAACCCGAGCCTGGTGGCGTCGCGCACCATCCAGTTGGCGCCGCCCTATACTGGCGGCCCGGTGCTGAAGGACGGCGCCGTGATCCCGCTTGAGCGCACCCAGGTACCCGTCGAGTATGACGAGCTAAGGGACTCGATCGACCGCATCCTGACCGATTTGGGTCCGACACCCGAACAGCCCAAGGGTCCGTTCGGTGATGTGATCGAGTCGTTCGCCGATGGCCTGTCCGGCAAGGGACAGCAACTCAACGCCACGCTGAACAGCCTGTCCGAAGCCTTGGTGACCCTCAACGAGGGCCGCGGCGACTTCTTCGGCGTGGTGAAGAGCCTCGCGCTGTTTGTCAACGCACTGCATCGCAGCGATCAGCAGTTCGTCGCGCTCAACGACGATCTCGCCCAGTTCACCAACGCTTTCACCAACACAGACCGGGAACTGGCGATCGCGCTGCAGGACCTCAACGAACTGCTAAACACCACGCGCGAGTTCCTCGACGAGAACAGCGAGGTGCTCACCACCGATATTGACAACCTCGCGGACGTCACGAACGCGATCCTGCAGCCCGAGCCGCGCAATGGTTTGGAGACAGCCCTGCACGTGCTTCCGCACTACGGTGCAAATCTTCTGAACATTTACGAACCGAACCGCGGCAATCTGTCAGCCGCACCGGCGATTGCGTCATTTGCCAACCCAATGCAGTTCGTGTGCAGCGCGATTCAGGCCGGCAGCCGGCTCGGTTACCAGGAGTCGGCAGAGTTGTGCGCGCAGTACCTGGCACCGATTTTGGACGCGATCAAATTCAACCACCTGCCGTTCGGCCTGAATCCGATCAACACCGCGACGACGTTGCCGAAGCAGATCGCGTACTCGGAGTCCCGTCTGCAGCCGCCGCCTGGCTACAAGGACACCACCGTGCCGGGCATTTTCTCCCGGGACACATTGTTCTCCCATGGCAACCACGAGCCAGGTTGGGTGGCCGCGCCAGGCATGCAGGGTGTGGACGTGCAGCCGTTCACCGCAAACATGCTCACGCCCGACTCGCTGGCCGCGTTACTCGGCGGACCGGACGCACCTATCCCGGCCGCGCCGCCGGCGTTTGGCGTGCAGCCGAACGGCAAGCTGCCCGGCCCGCCGAACGCCTACGACGAGCGCAATCCGTTGCCTCCGCCGTGGTACCCCCAGCCTGGTCCGCCACCGGCTCCGGCGCCTGGTGTGGTCCCGGGCGATCCGGGCGGATCGCCGCTGTCGGGCCTGGGATCCGGACCTGCGCCTGCCCCGGCCGGACCACCGCTGCCCGCCGAAGCAGGAGGTCGCTGATGAGCCGCGTACGCACCGATCAGAAGACACGGGCGACCCGACGGTTCCATCGGATAGCTCGCCGCACGGCAGTGCTGGCCGTGACCGCAGTTGTGCTGACATCGTGCGGATCGTGGAAGGGCATCGCCAACGTTCCGCTCCCGGGTGGCCCGGGCACCACGGGGGACGCGATGACTATCTATGTGCAGATGCCGGACACGTTGGCGCTCAACGTCAACAGCCGCGTCCGCGTCGCCGACGTCTTCGTCGGCACCGTCCGGTCGATCGAGCTGAAGAACTGGGTCGCGACACTCACTCTGGGTATACAGCCCGGCGTCGAGTTGCCCTCCAACGCGCTGGCCAAGATCGGGCAGACCAGCCTGCTGGGTTCGCAGCACATCCAGTTGGAGGCTCCGCCGGACCCGACCTCTGAACAGTTGCGTGCCGGCGACACCATCCCATTGAAGGACTCGTCGGCGTTCCCGACCACCGAGCGGGTGCTGGCCAGCATCGGTACGATCCTCACCGGCGGGGGCATCCCGAACCTCGAGGTGATCCAGACCGAGGTCTACAACCTCCTAACCGGGCGCGCCGACCAGATCCGCGAGTTCCTGACTCGGCTGGATACCTTCACCGATGAGCTAAACCAGCAGCGCAACGACCTCACCCGCGCCATCGACTCGACTAACCGGCTGCTCAACATCGTGGCGAGCCGCAACGACACGCTCGACCGGGTGCTCACCGAGTTCCCGCCGCTGATCGAGCATTTCGCCCAGACCCGGGATCTCTTTGCCGACGCGATCCAGGCCCTGGGTAGGTTCAGCGCGGTCACCGACGAGACGGTGTCGCAGTTAAGCGGCAATCTCAACACCAACCTGCAGAATCTGCAGCGGCCCCTCAAACAGCTCGGCCGTGCGTCTCCTTACCTGATCGGTGCACTGAAGCTGCTGTTGACGGCGCCGTTTCCTATCGAGGGGATCCCCAAGTTAATCCGGGGCGACTACGTCAACGTCTCGGCGACAATTGACTTGACGCTGAGTACGGTAGACAACGCGTTTCTCACGGGAACTGGGTTTTCCGGGGCTTTGCGTGCGCTGGAGCAGGCGTGGGGTCGCGATCCGGCGACGATGATCCCGGACGTGCGTTTCACGCCGAACCCGCACGACGCACCCGGCGGGCCGCTGGTCGAAAGGGGTGAGTGAGCTGTGCTGACTCGCATGATCAAGGTCCAGCTGATTCTCTTCACGATCCTGACGGTCATCGCGCTGAGCGTGCTGGGCTTGTATTATCTGCGGCTGCCCAGCCTGGCCGGCGTTGGGCAGTACACCCTGCACGCCGAACTGCCCCGCTCGGGCGGACTTTACGCGACAGCGAACGTGACATACCGCGGCACCACGATCGGCAAGGTCACGGCCGTCGAGCCTACGGAGACCGGTGCCAGCGCGGTGATGAGCATCGATGACCAGTACAAGATCCCGGTCGATGCCTCCGCCAACGTGCATTCGGTGTCGGCGATCGGCGAGCAGTACCTCGACCTGGTGTCGAAGGGAGATCAGGACCAGTACTTCAGTGACGGCCAGACAATCACCAAGAGCACAGTTCCCAGCGAAGTCGGTCCAGCGCTCGATGCGGCCAACGAAGGCCTGGCGGTGTTGCCGAAGGAGAAGATCGACTCCCTGCTGACCGAGACGTCGCTGGCCGTCGGCGGGCTGGGGCCGGCGCTACAGCGTTTGGTGGACTCGACCACCAGCATCGCCCAGGACTTCCGCGACAACCTCGGCCCTGTCAACGACGTCATCGCGAACTCGGCGCCGATCCTGGAAAGCCAGGTCGTCTCAGGGGACAACATCGAGCAATGGTCGCGCAATCTCGACACCCTGGCCGCCCAGTCGGCCGAGCAGGATGCGGCACTGCGCAGCGGTCTGCAACAGGCCGCGCCCACCGCCGATCAGCTGAACGCCGTCTTCAGTGGGGTGCGGGACTCGCTGCCGCAGACTCTGGCAAACCTGGCGGTCGTGATCGACATGCTCAAGCGCTACAACAAGGGGCTTGAGCAGGGTCTAGTCATCCTTCCTCAAGGCGCGGCCGTCGCTCAATCCGTCGTGGCACCCTTCGACAGACAGGCGAAGATCGACTTCAACTTGACCATAAACCAGCCGCCGCCGTGCCTGACCGGGTTCCTACCGGCCTCGGAGTGGCGGTCGTTTGCCGACACCAGCAGGGCGCCGCTGCCGTCGAACACTTATTGCAAGATCCCGAAGGACTACCAGGGCAATGTTGTCCGCGGAGCACGTAACTACCCATGTGCCGACGTACCCGGCAAGCGCGCCGCCACGCCTCGCGAATGCCATAGTGACCAGCCGTATCAGCCGCTGGGCACCAACCCGTGGTATGGAGATCCGAACCAGATCCTGTCCTGCCCGGCCCCTGGTGCGCGCTGCGACCAGCCGCCGAATCCCGGCCAAGTCATTCCGGCGCCGTCGGTCAACAACGGCATGAACCCGCTGCCCGCCGACCAGTTGCCGCCGCCTCCCGTCCCCGTCAGCGACCCGCTCAGCCCGCCTGGCCAGGGCAGAGTCCAGTGCAGCGGACAGCAACCCAACCCGTGCATCTATACTCCGGCACCGGGCTCATCGGCCATCTACAGCCCGTCCAGCGGGGAGGTAGTCGGACCCGACGGAGTCACTTACTCCGTCAGCAACTCAAGCGATCCAGGAGACAACGGATGGAAGGACATGTTGGCGCCCGGCGGATGAACCCCGCCGAGGCTGATGAGACATCCGAAGAGTCGGTCGCAGAAACGTCGGACGCCATAACCACAATCGCCGAGGATGACACGCCGCAGCCCGAATCCGTCGAGGCATCGACCCGCGGTCCACGACCGTCGCGGCTGGGCCGTGGCTGGTTGGTCGGGATCTGCACCGTGCTCGTACTACTGACGGCGGGCGCAGTCGGCGGCGGCCACCTGATGTGGCGGTCGCAAGAGGAGAGTTCCGCGTCCGCGGTCGACGGGACGCGGGCGCTGCAGGCCGCCAAGGAGTGCGTCGCCGCCACGCAGGCGCCGGACACCACCACGATGACAACAGGGCAAGCCAAGATCATCGAGTGCTCGACCGGGGATTTCGGCGCCCAGGCCGCGCTGTACAGCGGGATGCTCGTCGACGCCTACCGCGCCGCGAACGTCCAGGTGCAGGTTTCCGACATGCGGGCCGCCGTCGAGAAACACAACGTCGACGGCTCGATTGACGTGCTCGTTGCAGTACGGGTCAAGGTGACCAACTCCGAGGCGGCCGACCAGGAGCAGGGCTACCGCCTGAGGGTGCAGATGGCGCCGGTCGACGGGACCTACAAAATCGCCAAGCTCGACCAAGTCAACTCTTAAGGGCTAGCGCAGCCAGTCGAGCACTGTACTCGCGATTGTGTGCCGGGTCGGTGGAGGGTGGCGCGCCGGTGAGGGCGCGCGGCACGGATTGGGGAATCTGCGCTGCCGTCCGTCACCTGGCCTCCACTGATAGCGATACTGCCGGTATCGTTACGTTAGTTAGTGCAAGTGGTGACGGTTGTCGTCGTCGCCCGCCGCGCCATCCGCGGCTCGCGAAGATTGGCGGCCGCGATCGACTCCGGCACTGGCCGCCGGTCACAGCCAGCAGCAATGGCCGAACGTCGTGTAGTCGACGACGAGCGCTCTGAGTGTCGTTCGGGTCTTGCCGCTGCTGCCGCGAGAAGCTCCTCAAGGTTGGGCTTCTGCGGTTGTGGCCGACTCGCCCGTGTTCTGCAGCAGCACGTAAGTGCCGAGGCTGCCCAGGAAACCTGCGCAGTGCTGAACGAGTTCATCGGTGGTGAACTCCAGTTCCCCGTCGAGCCAGCGGCGCAAGACTTCGAATAACCCGCCCACGCCCAATGTCGAGGCCAAATGGGCAACGCCCACTGCGGAGTCGGCGATGTCGAGGTGAAGTCTGGCCTCACGCAATACGAGGTCGGTGAAACCGGTTATCATTCTGCTGCGTAGCTCGCGGAGCAGCGGCTCGGTTGCAGATTCCACGAACAGGATCCGACCCAGCCGAGGGTCGTTGTCGATCATGCTGACCAGCCCGCGGATCGGCGCATATGCGAGCACCTCGGGTGGGGCGCCGGCATCGGGGATCGCGTCGACTATCACCTCCTGGAAGGTTGCATAGAGCTGCTGGTAGACAGCTCGCAAGAGGGCGTCTCTATCGGGGAAATGCTGGTAGAAGTAGCGTGACGTGATACCGGACTCAGCGCAGACGGCAGTCACAGTGGCGGCGGCAACGCCGTGCGTGCCGATCAATTCCATCGCGGCCTCGATGAGACTCGTACGCCTGTTCCGCTGACGCTCCTCGGCGGACAATCCGTTATACACACGGGCCGATCGCACAACTTGTAGCTTGCCATCTAATTCTGACTAGGCGTAAAGTCAGAATCTGCAGGTACCCATGACAACAGGAGAGCAACATGAGCGACGAGTCGTCCACACTGCCCACCACGCGAATCGTGCCGAAGCCTCGCCGTGTCCGCTTTGATATGCCTGCTGGGACCAAACGCCAGCACTTCGTCGACGGCGACTTGGTGATGAGTCACTTCGTCTCTACCTTGTCGGCCACGTTCCCCGAAGGCGAGGATTTCTTCATCCGGTCAGTCCGCCACTACCGGGACCAGATCAGCGACGCTGACCTGAAGGCGGCGGTCAAGGGCTTCATTGCGCAGGAGGCCACCCACCGGCACCAGCATAGCCTGCTCAACCAGAGGCTCCAGGATATGGGCTATCCGACCGAGGGGATCGATCGGCACATCACGAAGTTGCTTAAGCGGCTTGAGCCTCGGTTTTCTTCAGAGATGAACCTTGCTGTGACGGCCGCCCTTGAGCACTACACCGCGACATTTGCCGAGATCATTCTCACCAGCGAAGAAGCTCAAGCACTCATTGGGGACACAGAGGTGCGGCCGATTCTGCTCTGGCACGCAGTTGAAGAATCCGAGCACAAGGCCGTCGCTTACGATGTATTCCAGGCGATCGGCGGAAGCGAACGCACCAGAGTGAGGGGAATGCGATTCGCCACAGCCCTCTTGTTCGCGGAGTTGTTCATCCAGACCACCCGATCTCTGGCAGGCGACCGTGCCTCCTACAACCCGGTTCGGTTGGTGCGCAGCCTTCGAGCCTTCCGTCATAACCCGCTGTTCAGCCGAGCGGCAATTGAGCGCTTCCGTTCCTACACCCGTGCCGGATTCCATCCCGATGATTGGGACAGCGCGGAGATCCTCGAACGCTGGACCAAAGAACTCTTTGATGCCGACGGCGGCCAACAGCTACGGAGCAACGTATAGGTCGACAAGAGATGGTGGTCAAGCCGGCCATATGAGATAAGAAGACCTCTTCACGACGAAGTGCGGTGCGCCGTTGCTGCATCAGGCGTACGGCAACCCGCTGATGCGGGTCGAAGGGCCACCCGCCTTCCCCTCAGCGTCCGAAGACTTCCTAGGTCGTGTCTGTTAATTGTGGACGCGGTGATAGATGATGATCGCGGCCAGGGTGACTCCGCCGAGGTAGCTCAGGGCGTACTTGTCGTATCGGGTGGCGATGCCTCTCCAGTGTCCGGCCCGACTTCCGGAGCTCGTAGGCATTCATCGGGGTAGTGACGCGCGTTTGTGCTGGTAGGAGGTTCGCGGGGTCGTAGTAGCCGTTCACCGTCTCGGCGAGGGCGTTGTCGTAGCCCCGACCGATCCGATGGAGGGACCGCGCCGATCTCGGCGAGGCGTTCACCGTAGCGGACCGAGGTGAATTGCGATCCGGCATCAGAGTGACATCTCAAGCCCCGCAACGTGTTCCGCGTGACCAGCGGGCCATCTCAATCGCGTCGAGCACCATCGTGGTGCGCATGTTCGACGCGACGCGCCACCCGACGATCATCCGGGAGACAGGCCCTCGTCGATGTCAGCCTGGCGCACCCACATGCGCACTTACTCCACGCCGTAGCCCAGCTGGTGGGCTACCCGCTGCACGGTGCCTTGGCTGGCGCCCAGCTCCGCCCGCAATGCCCGCGCCATCCGCACCGCGGCCGCCTTCTCCTCCGAGCTGTATCTACGTGTCGTTGGCTTCCCAGGCGACTGTTCCTTCGGCATGACTCCATCCTCGTTTCCAAGGTCAGGAGCCTCCAGCATTTCCAGGGCGATTCACAACTGGGGTTCAGTCAACGGAGGGTCGAACTCCGTCAGGGGGCCATGCCTCGACGCCGTCTTCTAGCGGCACTTGCAAGGACCGCAGAAGTGCAGAGAACAAACGCCAGTTGCCGATCGCGGCGACGAGTTCGACGAGGATGGCCGGGTCCCCGTGCAACGCACGGTGACACGCAGCCCATGTTTCATCCGAGATTGTGCCGTCCTGCAGTGTCTCGTCTGTCGCCGCGAGTACCGCTCGCTCGGCTTCGCCGAAGTGGCTGGTGTTTCGCCAGTCTCGCACCGCGAGCAGGTCGCGTTCGGTCACATCGAGCAAGCGGGCGATCCTCCAGTGTTGCGTCCATTCATAGACCGACCCGGTGACCCAGCCGGTTCGCATGATGATCAGCTCCCGCAGACGCGCATCCAGCACGCCTTTCCAGAGCAATGCCTCCAGCATTCCGTGCAATGCGACGGCCACATTGGGCTGATGAAGCGCGATCCTGAAAACCGACAGTTCAGCCATGGCGTCCGGAATCCCGCATTGAGCGGCGCGCTTGCGGGCATCTGTCAGGGCAAGCATGTCAACCCGGCTTCGGCTGCTCACGGTGGATCCTTCCGGTTGGGCGCTCGTTGGCGCTGTCAGGCGATCGGCACAAAGACGTTGTGCAGCGCGGGAACCCGGTCCGGCCCGTTGCCGGCCAGCAAATCGAGCAGCCCGGGCAGGCCCGCGAAACCGGTGATCTCGCGGTGCAATTCTTCGAAAGGCCAACGCCCCGAGACCAGCAGCTCGAGGGCGCTCTGGTAGGCGGGGTAGTCGACCCCCAACGAACCCAAGATGCGTAGTTCTTTGAAGACGAGTAGGTCTGGCTCGAAGCCGGGCGCTCCTCCGCCGCCGCGGGTGCCGGCGACCACCACGCGTCCGCCGGGCTGCGCGAGTGCGACGGCGTCCGCGAACGCGGCTGGCGCCTTCGCGGTGACGTCGACGACGACGTCTGCGAGCCGGCCGGTCGCCTTTTGCAGGGCCTGTGCAGGGTCGTCCGAAGTGACGTCGATGGTCAGGTTCACGCCGAACTTGCGGGCTGCGGCTAGCCGAGTTCGGTCGCGAGGGCCGACTCCGGTCATTGCGACGAATGCCGCTCCGGCCTCCTTTGCGGCTACGGCGGCACAAATCCCGCGGATGCCTGGTCCGAGGACCGCGACGACGTCGCCCGGGCTTGTCTCGGGCAACGTGGCAGCCCACTTGACCCCTGCTCCAAGCGGATTGAACAACGTCGCCACGATAGGGTCGAGTCCGTCGGGGATCGGCAACAACATGGAATCGAACGGCAGATGCAGGTGGGTTGCGTAGCCTCCCCACAGGCCGGGCGGGATGTTCACGTCGACGAAGCCGAACATGGTGGCGAGGCCGTTGCTCGAGCACCTGCGGTACTCGCCGCCGCGGCACGAGTGGCACTCCCGACACGATCGGAACACCTCGACGGCGACTCGCTGACCCACCGACACGCCCCAACGTTCGCGCGCGGCGTCACCTATTTCCTCGATGACGCCGACGATTTCGTGTCCGGGGATGAAGGCGAACCCCGCCGGCAGGTGTCCGCTGAACTGTTCGTGGTCGGTTCCGCAGAGCCCGCACGCCTCGATCCGCAGGAGACCGGACTCGTCGTCGACGCGCGGTACCGGAAGATGTCGCCGTTCGAGGGTGCGCGGCTGGGTCAGCACGAACGCGTCGGCGTTCACGACAGTTCGAATTCGACGTGTCCGTTCGCCTGCCTCACGGCGACTTGGTGTCCCACGCACATCTCCTGTGACATCGCCATCGCCACCTCGGCATCGTCGCTGCGCGCCGCGACGCGGCGGCCGTCGGGCAAACGCGCGAAAATTGGCACCCAGGAGGGGCCTTGCTCACGGTCGTGCACGACGGTGTAGCCATCTATGGTCGCCATACCGGATGCGTCGGCGGGTGAAGCGACCGCGAGGGGGGTGCCGTCAATCGCAGCCTGCGCTTCAGCCATGTCCGGAGTCTGCCATCCCGTCGGCGGTGGGGTCGCCGACCACAGACCCAGCGAGTGCTTCGTGATGTACCAGCCCAGTCCGGACACGAGTCCCACGGCGTCCGGGTCGCTCCTGCAGCGTCGCACCATCTCGACAATCGAATGGCTGACGTAGTTGTTACCCGGTCCGCCGTGGTAGGGCAATCCGCCGGTCACCGTGAACCCGCGGTCATCCGCCGGGTCGAGATCCAAGGCGTCGATCGCCGCCTCGACCGCGGAAGGAAAGCACGAGTAGAAATCAAACCATCTGATGTCGTCGACGTGAAGTCCACTGGCAGCCAATACCGCCCTGCCGGCGGCCCTTATTCCGGCGGAACGGCTCAGATCAGGCCGCTGAACCGGGAAGTACACGTCATTGCAGGTGGCCGACGACCACGGGAAGACCCAACGATCACGAGGCACTCCGAGTTCCTCGGCGACTTCGGCAGCCATCATGACGAAGGCGGCAGCCATATCCACGGCGATGATGCTGTTGAGCAGCTTCGGATACGGCTCGCACACCATTCGGTTACTCGGGGAGACCGTGCTGATCTCGTCGGCGCTGCGGGCACGCGGAAACCACGCCTGCTCGGGATGTCGGGACGCCTCAACTGTGAACGGAGCCATCAGGTCTCCCAGCCAGCGGCGCTGCTCGTCGAATGTGCGGCCTGATCGGGCCGCGATCGCGGATTCGAAGATCGGGTACACCTCGTGCGGCCAATGTAGTCCGGCTTGCATCTCGGCTTCGCTCAGTCCCGGGCGTGTGTCACCAAGCGACTCGTCTCGTACCGCAATGGGTCTCGGCTCCGACAGCGCGCGACCGGATGCTACTTTTCGCCCTGATGCACCGCTTTCCGCTCCGACGATCAGTGCCGCGTCGCTGACTCCGCGCCGAATACGGCGGCCAAGGACCTCGACCAGGTATTGGGGGGTATTGCCGCCGACCGGACAGCTGATGCGATGGTTCGGCGTGAGCCCAGTCGCTTCGGCGATCCTCGACGCGGGATTGTCGCGCGGAATCATCAAGATTCCGGGCGTCGCCACGGTATCGATGCGATGCGCGACCGCGGCCGAAGCATCCTGCAGTGCTCGACGCGCGGCCTCGGCGGCCAAATCGATGGGATCGACGGTGTCTTCACCGCGGTGTGTGAGTTCACCGACGCCGACGACAACAGGAGTGCGTGGTTGGATGGCCACTGGTCAGTTCACGCTCATCGTCGACGCCTTCTATGCGACATGGCTGCGATATTGTCACATCCGGTTCCATGCGACAACCGCCGGTATCCGGCACAGCGAATCGGTTTGGCAGGGCATACTCGTACTCGTGACGAGAAGACCGTTGCGACGGGGCGACGCGGCACCTGCACGGAGCCGCGACATGGCGCGTGACCGCTTGCTCGACGCCGCCGAAACATGCCAACAACGCAAAGGTCTGCCGGGCACCACGATGGAGGACATCGCCAGGCAAGCGGGCGTATCGCGCGCCACCGTCTATCGCTACTTCCCGAGTCGCGAATCCGTCGTATCCGGTGTCATCGTGCGCGCAGCGGAACGTTACCTGAACCGTATCAGCGGACGGATCTTGGCGCATACAGACTTAGGCTCTGCCATATTGGAGTTCGTTGCAGTCACGGTGCGCGCGGCCCGTCGCGAACCGATAATCGGCATGCTCTTCGCCAGCGACGATGAACTCGCCGGCGTGGGACTGGCCGAGGGAACGTCGGTGGCGCTGTTCGAACTCGTCGCCGAGTTCCTGCGACCCGTGTTCGCCGCACACTGGCATCAACTCGAAGCCGGCGTCTCGGTCGATGACGCGGCCGAATGGATTCTGCGCATCATCCTCAGCTTGCTCTCGGTTCGCGGCCCGCGGCACCGCAGCCCCGAAGGCATCGACGCGTTCTTGCGTCGATTCCTGCTTCCCGCTCTACTGGCCGACACTCACAGTTGCATTGCTGCGACAACTGCGGAGTAGTGTCTCAGCCATGGCATCGGTATCGCAGCACGAAACGAGGCGCTGACCATGGACTTCCCCCAGTTCAACAAGCAAATAGCCGAGGAGCTCCAGCACGCGGCGGGAACCCCGGGAGGGCTCTCCAAGTACTTGGACTTCCGCCACATCGAGTTCTCCGCCGGGAGACTGGTAGTGGAAATGGACGCCCGAGCCGATCTGTTGACTCCCTTCGGCACTCTGCATGGCGGTTGCCTGTCGGCGATGGTCGACCACTGCTTGGGCGTGGTGTTCTATCCGGTCATCGCTCCTGGGTCATGGGTCGCCACAACCGAATTCAAACTGAACCTCCTGCGTCCGGTGTCCAGTGGAGTCTGCGTTGCGGTCACCGACATCATCGCGCTGGGTAAGCGTAGCGGCGTCGCCAGGATCGACATCACTAACATGGGGCGCCCAGTATGCGCTGCACAGGGAACAGTGACCGTCGTCGGCCAGAGCGCCTCGTGATCCGGTCGTGGAACGAGAGCGCAGCCCAAGATGACCATCGAGCACACCAAATGACCCCTACGTTCGAGCGTGTCCGCACCGAAGACGGAACCGACCTTGCCGCCGATGTCTACCGACACGAATCCGCCCGTGCAGTCGTCATATTGCTGCACGGCGGTGGGCAGAACCGCCACGCCTGGGCGACTACGGCGCGTCGCTTACACGCGCGCGGTTATACCGTCGTCGCTTACGACGCCCGCGGTCACGGCGACAGCGAGTGGGACCCCGATGGTCGATACGATCTCGACCGGCTCGCATCCGACCTGCTGTCCATTCGCCGATATGCCAGCGATGGTCGTCCGCCGGCTGTCGTTGGCGCTTCCTTGGGCGGCATGACTGTGTTGGGAACGCACTTGGTGGCGCCCGCGGACCTGTGGGGAGCCGTCGTCCTGGTCGACATCACTCCCCGAATGGAGTTTCACGGAGCACGCCGCGTCGTGTCATTCATGGCCGCCCACCCCGACGGATTCGAAACGCTCGATGACGCTGCGGACGTCATTGCCGAGTACAATAGCCATCGCGCTCGTCCTAAGAACCTGGACGGACTCCGCAAAGTGCTGCGGCAACGCGATGACGGTCGGTGGATCTGGCGATGGGATCCAGCGTTCGTAGCCTCCAACTTCGATTTCTTGCAGGGCGATCCCGCAACCGGCGCGGAAAGATTCGGCGCCATAAGTGAACTGCTCGTCGAAGGGGCGCGCCGCGTGCGAGCACCAACGCTACTTGTCCGCGGCGTCCACTCTGATGTGACATCGCAGCAGTCGGTCGAGGAGTTCCTCGAAGTCGTACCGCACGCCGAGGCTGTCGACGTTTCCGGCACGGGCCATATGGTTGCGGGTGACGACAACGACGCCTTCACCTCGGCAGTCGCAGAGTTTCTGGACCGCGCTCTGAACAACTCGTCGGAGTAAGCCTTGTTTCAGGGGCTCGAGGAACGAGAGTCCGCGGGCGGTGAATACACGCGTAATCCGAAGGCTGCGATGCCAAAACTAAGGATGCCGACGATCGCCTGAGTTGATTCGCGATCGCACCGAAGCAGTGCATATTGACTGCCGGTAGGCGCGCACGGCCACGTCGAGGCTCGGCCACGCACCGTCGGATCGTGCGCGATGATCATCGGCTCGACCCCTTCGACGATGCCGACGCCGACCACAACGCTGCCACCCGCCAGTAACTTCGACCCCTACGCCGCGAACGGACACAATTCCGGGAACGCGGTGGCGGCGTCGATCAGCAGCTCGACGCGCTCGCGGGTCAGCATTTTTCCGCGCCTTCGGTGCCGGACGACGTACTTTCTTACCGCCGCCCCCGTCGGCCAGCGCGAGTTGCTCGGCGATCGCATCGAGCTGGCGGTGAGTCCTCGCGGTTCTTGACGTATTCCAGCGCGCGGGGGTCGACCCGGTCGGGCAAGACGTCAACCAACTTTCCTCCAGGTGACATCGACGTCGATCTCCTGACGCGCTACGTTAGCCGCGACTAACATCCGAGAACAATGGGGTCGTGCGGCAGGTCCTACCGCCCCTTTCCGACGGTTACCAGCAGGAGCAGCCCACATGACCCAGCCGGGACAGCGCGAAGTAGGGTCCGCCGCAGCGGACCCATGGATCACAGCTGAGCGCATCTCGTTGCGCGACCTCGCCACGTCGTTCACCCGAAAAGAAATCGTCCCGCACCTGCAGGACTGGGAGGACCGCGGCGAGTTGCCCCGGGAGCTGCATCGCCGCGCAGCCGCCGTCGGCCTGTTGGGCATCGGTTTCGCGGAGGAGGTCGGTGGCTCCGGCGGT
Source organism: Mycolicibacterium hippocampi (assembly GCF_010723735.1). GTDB lineage: Bacteria > Actinomycetota > Actinomycetes > Mycobacteriales > Mycobacteriaceae > Mycobacterium > Mycobacterium hippocampi. The sequence goes on from NZ_BLLB01000002.1 coordinate 954,400, forward strand.
GACTTGCGCGACTTGGTGCTGCTCACCGAAGCCGTGATGGAGGCTGGCGGCTCGTCGGGCGTGCTGGCCAGCCTGCTCACCCATAACATCGCCCTGCCGCATATGGTCGCGCAGGGCGATCCCGAGCAGATCCGCAAGTTCGTGGCGCCGACACTGGCCGGAGAGAAGATCGGCAGCCTGGGCATTACCGAGCCGGACACCGGTTCTGACGTCGCCGGCATCCGGACCACCGCGCGCCGGGACGGTGACCACTTCGTTGTGAACGGCGCGAAACTTTTTATCACCTCGGCGGTCCGGGCCGATTTTGTGACTACCGCTGTGCGTACCGGCGGCCTGGGGGCGTCGGGAATCTCCCTGCTGGTGGTGGAGCGCGGTACGGCGGGTTTTGCGGTATCGCGCACGCTGAAGAAGATGGGCTGGCTGTGCTCCGACACCGCCGAACTCGGCTTCTCCGACGTACGCGTACCGGTAGCCAATCTGGTCGGCCCCGAGGGCAGCGGCTTCCTGCAGATCATGCAGCAGTTCCAGGTCGAGCGTGCCTTCATCGCCGTGCAGTGCTATTCCACCGCTCAACGCTGCCTCGACCTGACGCTAAAGTGGGTGAAGCAGCGTGAGACCTTCGGCCGACCGTTATCCACGCGGCAGGTGGTGCGGCACAAGATCGTCGACATGGCGACTGCCGTCGACGTGGCTCGGACCTACACCCGCGCCGCCGTGGACCGCATCATCGCCGGTGACACCGATGTGCGGATGGTCTCGATGGCGAAGAACCAGGCCGTGGAAGCCTGCGCGCTTGCCGTCGACACCGCCGTGCAGCTCTACGGTGGCATGGGCTACCTACGCGAGACTGAGGTCGAAATGCACTATCGTGATTCGCGCATCCTGGGCATCGGGGGCGGGACTACCGAGATCATGAAGGAGATTATCGCCAAGCGCATTGGGCTGTGAGCGAAACCCGCCAGTCCGCCAGCAGACAAAATCCGCTTCGGTAGCTCTACGAGACTGACCGTCCAGTATTTGTAATGTAACGCGACGGTGTCTCGCGAGCTTTTTGCGGCCCATGTGGCCAGTGCGACCGGAACTGCATCACAATTACCATCTAGCGAGACGTATCAACCACGTAGCGTTGAGCGAGTGTTTCCGCAAGTCGGCTCGTATGGTCGACGATGTCGACTTGACTTACGTCGACGAGTAGCCCGGCGTGCCAGGCGCTGATCAGTTCGACGAAGCCGCCGACCGCTACAAAAGTGTCCATGCGCAACGCCTTTTCGTCTGCGTCAGGCCTCAGATGGGGTCGGCTGGCGGCCATGACGAGCTGGGTGGCTTCCTGTAAGGCCGCTGCACGACGATCTTGCAATGTTGAACTGCCGACGTGTTGCGTCAGCAGAATCTGGGCTCGGCCGGCATCCTGCGCGATGCGGAGAACGACGATCGAGATCGCGGCACGAATTGTCTCGACAGGTGGTTGACCGACGCGTTCGGCAAATGTTGCTGAAACCTCGCCGAGCATCTCGTTTCGGACACCGTCCCACGCCGCCACCAGCAACTCATCGCGGGTCTTGAACTCCTCATAAAAATAGCGATCATTCAACGCGGCTCTGGAGCAGACCCCACGCATGGTCACCGCAGCCCATCCGCTGTCCGTCCAGATATCTGTTGCAGCGTCGACTAGGCGCCGCCGCCGGTCAGCCCGTCGTTCGGCGCCTGTACGCCCGCCCCACCTTGCTGCCTTCGTCCGCACGCCTACATCTTGACAAAGACTTACCACCCGCGCCAAACTGGTGGCATGCGACCACAATTGTGTTCACTGCCACCAAGTGGCAGCAGATTGGCTTGGCTCACCGGTTCGGCGTGGCCGAATCTGCAAAGGGTTCGGTACTGATGAATTTCCTGTGGTGGGGCAAATCGCCTCGCAGAAGTCATCGCGCGAACGCGGTTGTTACGGGCGCGGGCAGCGGAATTGGTCGCGCCTTTGCAGTAGAGCTAGCTCGCAGAGGTGGACGGGTGGTATGTGCCGACATCGACCCCGTGCGCGCTAAGGAGACGGTCGAACTCATCGTCCAGGCCGGCGGTGAGGGCCTCGACATCGTGTGCGATGTCTCCGAAGAAGAACAGGTCCGCGAACTTGCCGACAGCGCGGAAAAGTGGTTTGGGCAGGCACCCAGCCTGGTCATCAACAACGCGGGCATTGGAGTCGGCGGTAATGTCATCGGCGCGACGGCCAAGCGAGACTGGGAGTCGACGCTCTCAATCAACTTGTGGGGAGTGATTTACGGCTGCGAGGCCTTTGTGCCGCGGCTGCGCGCAAGGGGCAGCGGGGGAATAATCAACGTCGCGTCGGCTGCAAGTTTCGGCGCAGCGCCGCGGATGGGGGCCTACAACGTCAGCAAGGCTGGCGTGCTCGCACTGTCCGAGACCCTCTCGGCTGAGTTGAGTGGCACCGGTGTGGCGGTGACAGTGTTGTGTCCCACGTTCGTTAAAACCAACATTGTCGACAACCCAGGTATCGAGGAGTCAGCCGCCAAGCTGGCGACGAACTTGATGAGGTGGACAGGCGTGTCACCGGAATCGGTGGCGCGCAAAACCCTGGACGCGAACGACCATGGGCAGTTGCACGTCCTACCTCAGATCGATGCGAAGATTCTCTGGCTTTTTAAGCGGGCAGTGCCTGCGACTTATACCCACGCGCTCGGCCTGGTCGAGCGAATCGCCCGCTAAGTATTTCCCGACAGAGAGCTAAGGACAAAGGGGACGCAAAAATGGCATTCAAATACAGCGATATGCTTGAGACGATCAAGAATCGGCAGTGGGCGCTGGCCGACATCGATTGGGATGCGCCGGGCGCCGATAAAATCACCGATGAGCAGCGACCCGAACTGAAGCAGTTCATGGCTGACGTGGTGTGGATAGAGCACGTCGGGGCACGTGCTTTCGCCGCCATGGCGCCGAAGGCGCCGTTCGAGGCTCTAGGTGAGATCTACCGGTATTTCCATGCTGAGGAGCAGCGGCACGCCAACGCGGAGCTGGCGCTCATGCAGCGGTGGGGGATGCTTGAAGAAGGGGAAATCCCGGTGCCGAACAAGAATATTCGGCTGGTGATCGAGTGGATTGACCGCTATGCCGAGGCCCTCCCGCTGACGGTGATCGGAGCGGCCATCCCCGCCTTGGAGACTGCGCTTGATGGAGCATTGCTCAAGTTCCTGCTCGACGAGGTTCAGGATCCGCTGTGCGCCGAGGTTTTCAACAAGGTCAACAATGACGAGTCACGGCACCTGGCGGTCGGTTTCCAGGTTCTGAACGACCTCGGCGCCAGCCCAATGCGCATTCATGCGATACAGACGATGGGGGCGCTCATCGACCCGAGAATCCTCCTCGGCGGTGTCCTCTACGTGCCGTTGCTCACCAGAATGCTGACCAACCTCAACGCCATGGGATTATCGGAGGAGAAGCTGTACAACGCGGTGATGCGGTACGAGAACGTAGGGGATCGTAGCCAGTTCACGCGCCGTGTTCCGGGCTACCACATCCTGAAATCTCACATGTCCGCCAGTATTAAGCGTTCTCAGCCATTGCATTACATCTCGCAGCGACTGGGTACCGCGATCGACCACTTCCCCACCGAGGTGCTGGGTAAGTCGCCATCGTGGACCGAAGAGCTGACCTACGAACCGGTGGCTAAATGAGCGACACCACGACCGTTTTGGTAGTCGGGGCGGGTTTCGCCGGTCTGGGAACCGCAATTCGTTTGCTACAGCAGGGTATCGAAGATTTCGTCATACTTGAACGCGCGGATGAGGTAGGTGGGACCTGGCGGGACAATACGTATCCCGGTGCGGCTTGCGATATCCCGTCGCTGCTCTATTCCTACGGGTTCGAGCAGAATCCGAACTGGTCCCGCGCGTATTCGGGCAGTGGCGAGATACTCGACTACATCAGGACGATGGTGGACAAGTATTCGCTGTCGCGTTTTATCCGGTTCGGAGTGAATGTCACCAGTCTGGAGTTCGACGACGAAAGCGCACTATGGACTGCCCAGACAGCTGACGGCTCCCAGTTCAAGGCCCGCACCGCAGTGATGGCCAGCGGGCCGCTGGCCAATCCGAGCCTGCCTGACATCCGCGGGCTGGACACCTTCCTTGGTCACAAGATCCACAGTGCGCGTTGGGATCACGACTACGACATGAGCGACAAACGTGTCGCCGTGGTCGGCACCGGTGCCAGCGCTGTTCAGATCATCCCCGAGCTGGTGAACACTGCGCGCTCGGTGAAGGTCTTCCAACGCACCCCCGGGTGGGTCCTGCCTAGGCCCGACTTCTCCCATCCGCAGTGGGCGCGCACGGCGTTTCGTCGAGTGCCTCTCGTGCAGAATGCTGCTCGGCAGACATGGTTCTGGGTGCACGAGCTCATGGCCGTCGGGATGGTCTGGGATACCCCTGTCACCACCGGCATCCAGCTGGTGGCGAAAGCAAATTTGCGGAGGCAGGTTTCGGATACTTGGCTCAGGCGCCAGTTGACGCCGAACTTCCGCGCCGGCTGCAAACGGATGCTGATGAGCAGCGATTACTACCCGGCTCTTCAACGCGACAACTGCAAGCTCGTCTCATGGCCGATTGCGACAATGTCGCCGAACGGCATACGGACCGCAGATGGCATCGAACACGAACTGGACTGCATCGTCTTTGCCACCGGCTTCGATGTATGCAAGGCTGGCACGCCTTTCCCCATCCGCGGCGCACGTGGTCGTGAACTCTCCGACGAGTGGTCCGAGGGCGCTTATGCGTACCGGAGTGTCACTGTCGCAGGCTATCCCAATCTGTTCTTCACCTTCGGTCCGAATTCAGGGCCCGGCCATAATTCGGCTCTAGTGTATATGGAAGCCGAGATCAACTATATCGTCAAAGCTATCGGCGCGATCATCGACAATGATCTCAGTACGCTCGAGGTCCGAGAAGATCGGCAAAATGATTACCACGGCGAGGTGCAACACCGGTTGGTAAGTACGACATGGAATTCGGGCTGCAAGAGCTGGTACCTCACGAATGACGGATACAACGGCACCATGTACCCCGGTTTCGCCACCCAGTTCGTGCGCGCACTGTCCAAGGTCGACATGAGTGATTATGTGACGACCCCGGCAACCGCACGACCCGAGCACCAAACAATCGAACACGCCCAAAACAGCTCGAGTGTGGCCAAGATTTCCCGGGGCCGCAAAAGCGCAGGTGCCGCGCCAACGCGGTCTGACGTCATGGCAGACGTCCTGGACGTCGGCGTTGGGAAAGCACCGCCTAAGCGTGCAGCCTCGAGAGTGAGGAACGACGCTTGAGTCTCCATGTCGCGGGCGACGAGGACGCCCCCACCTCCGAAGCCCCTACGTACGAGGTCCCCACCCACGAGATATTGGTCATCGGAGCTGGATTCTCCGGGATCGGGGTGGGCATCAAGCTGCTGAAGGAAGGTTTCTCAGACTTCCTCATCGTTGATGAGGCCCAAGGGGTGGGTGGAACGTGGTATTGGAATACCTACCCGGGGATTGCCGTAGACATTCCGTCATATAGCTACCAGTTCTCCTTTGAGAAACGCTCGTCGTGGTCACGTACCTATGCGCCGGGGATCGAACTCAAGAACTATGCGAAGCATTGCGTGGAAAAGTATGGCCTCGCGTCGCGCATCCGCTTCGGAGTCACGGTTGTGAGGGCTGAGTTCGACGAAGAATCGACATTGTGGCGTTTGTTTACCTCGACGGACGAGGAACTGACAGCCAGGTTCGTCATCAATGCCTCCGGGGTTCTCACGCGACCAAAAGCGCCGGACATACCGGGGGTCGGGGACTTCGGCGGGGTCACGATGCACACGTCGCGTTGGGACCACGAACAAAACCTCACCGGAAAAAGAGTCGCCGTCATTGGGACGGGCGCCTCGGCGGTGCAACTGATCCCCTCGATCGCGAGGGAGGTCGACCAACTCACCGTCTTCCAGCGCACACCGATATGGTGTCTGCCGAAATTCGACTTCGCGGTGCCCCGCCCGCTGAGTGCTCTTCTCCGGCTCGCACCCGGAGCGCAGATCGCCGCGCGGGGAGCCAGCCAGGCCTTTGTCGAACTCACCTTTCCCGTCGCAGCGCACTTCCATACCGCCATACCGCTGGCGTCGGCGATCGAGCGTGCAGCGATCAGCTATATGCGTCGGCAGGTCACCGACCCGGTCGTTCGCGAGAAGCTGACGCCGCGTTACGCGCTGGGCTGCAAGCGACCAAGCTTTCACAACGAATATTTGAAGACGTTCAACCGCGAGAACGTCCATCTTGAAACCAACCCCATCACCCGGGTGGATGAGACCGCGGTAATTACGGCCGATGGCGTCAGACACGAGATCGACGTGCTCGTCCTGGCAACGGGATTCAAGGTCATGGAATCGGACAGCATGCCCACCTACTCGCTCAGAGGTGTCGCCGGCCGAGACCAGGCACAGTGGTGGGACGAGAACCGACTCCAGGCATATGAGGGCGTCAGCGTGCCAGGATTCCCGAACCATTTCTCAGTGTTTGGCCCGTACGGATACAACGGGTCGTCCTACTTCGCACTCATCGAGGCACAGGCGGGCCACATTCTCCGTTGCCTCCGGCATGCCAGGACGGCCGACTCGAACTACGTCGAGGTACGCGAGGAGGCGAATCAACGCTTCTTCGCGGAGATGCTGGCACGGCGGCATACGCAGGTCTTCTGGCAGGACAGCTGCGCGGGCGCGAACAGCTATTACTTCGACAAGCATGGGGACGTGCCTCTGCGTCCCACGACGACGGTCGAGTCGATCTGGCGCAGTCGACGATTCGACTTGGCCGACTACCGTTTCGAACGGCGACCGGCGAAAAAGGCGGACACTGCCCCACAGAAGGTGGACACCGCCGGATGAGTTCACCTGCCAGGCCGAATCCGAGCATGGCGAGCCACCTGGTCGCGGCAACGGCGCGACGCGTTCTTCGACCTCTCACGCAGGTGATTCCGGCCAACGAGCATGGCTTCGCGGTCATGGACCGCGTGCTACGGGGAACACTCGTGGTGTCGCGGCCAAGGCGCGCAATCAGTGTCGAGAAGGTAGACACGCCCTTCGCCGGTGAACATGTGCGAGGCGACTGGGTCAAGGCGGCCAACGTGGCCTCGGATGCTCCGCCGATTCTTTATATACACGGCGGCGCATTTTCTATGTGCTCTCCCGAGACCCACCGTGGCCTCATCAGCGAACTGTCCGCGGCCGCCCGCAGGCCGGTATTTGCCGTGCGCTATCGGTTGGTCCCGAAATATCCCTTCCCGGCGGCCGCAGATGATGCACTGATCGCCTATCGATGGTTGACAGAGGGAAGCGCGATCACCGCGTCTTCTGGCACGGTGGCGCTCGCCGGAGATTCCGCAGGCGGCCAGCTTGCTGCGGCGACGGCGCTTGGCGCTCGGGAACATCGACTGCCGACGCCGGATGCCATGCTGCTGATGTCGCCGGTGCTGGATTTGACATGTCAACTTGCGATGGGCCGTGATCTGCGCAGACGGGACCCCTTTGCGTGCGCCATCTCTGCGTCGAGAACAATGGGTCTGTACGTGGCGGGCGCCGATCCAGCCGACCCGAGGATAAGCGTGCTTGACGCTGATCTCACGGACATGCCACCAACTTTGATTCAGGTCGGCGGACGAGAGATGTTGCTCGACGACTCCAGAGTCTTTGCCAAACGTCTGCAAACTGCAGGGGTCTCCTCGCAGTTGCAAGTCTTCCGTGGCCAGATCCATGTCTTCCAGGCGATGTTCCGCCTACTGCCCGAAGCGCGAGAGGCCCTCAGGCTCAGTGGCGAGTTCTTGGCTACCGCGGCCACCGTCCGTTGACAGCGCCTCGGCGCACGCCTTGACCACGAGGCCCCCCCAGCACGAAGGTTGTGATGAGCTAACGATGAATACCGCGAAACGTGAACAAAACCAGGTGATTCCGCCTGGCAACCCGTCGATCGTCATCATCGGCGCCGGCTTCGCCGGGATTACCCTGGCACTCCGCCTCACACGCGCGGGGTTCGACAGGGTCCTCATCGTCGAAAAGGGCGATGGTGTCGGGGGAGTCTGGCGGGAGAACACCTACCCGGGGGCTGCCTGTGATGTCCCGTCGCAGTTGTACTCGATCTCCTCGGCGCCGAATCCCACGTGGGGCCGGCGTTACGCGGAACAACGCGACATCCTCGCCTACCTTCGCCGCGTCGTCGACGAAAGTGGATTGCTGCCCCTCCTTCGGACGAAGACCGAAATCGCCAAGGCAGCCTTCGATGAGCGCTCGAACACATGGCGTCTGACCACGACTTCCAACGAAGAATTGGAGTGTGATGTCGTCATTTCGGCCGTGGGACAGCTGTCGCGGCCGTCGATCCCGAACATTCCTGGAATGTCGGGGTTCGCGGGCCCGTCGTTTCATTCCGCCAATTGGGACCACGATCTGAATCTCAGCGGCAAGCGCATTGCGGTCGTCGGCACTGGCGCAAGTGCGGTGCAATTCGTCCCGGTGGTCGCTGCATGCGCCGCGCACTTGGATGTTTTCCAACGGTCAGCCCCATGGGTGCTGCCCAAATTCGATCGTCAGTACGGTGGGCGGCATCACCAATTGCTGCGCAGGTTACCCATTCTGCGGCTCAGCGAACGCCTGATGATCTGGACGATATTCGAGTTCTTGGCGTTGGCACTCGTCGATGCGAAGCCGGTAGCGCGAGTCCTTGGCGGCGTTGCCCTCAGGCACCTAGGCCGCCAGGTGCACGACGCGCGGCTGCGTTCCCAACTGACACCGGACTATGCGCCCGGATGCAAGAGGATTCTGTTCTCCAGCGACTACTACCCCGCACTCGCCCGTCCCAACGTCGCACTGGTGACCGACGATATCGAGGCAGTAGAACCTGGCGGAATTCGCACGGTGGACGGCGAATTCCATGCCGCCGACGTCATCATCTACGGCACCGGCTTCAGTGCCACCGAGTTTCTTTCCCCGATGGAGGTCCACGGCCGCTCGGACCGAACATTGTCGGACGTGTGGGCAGATGGCGCGCACGCCTACTACGGCCTGTCGGTGCCAGATTTCCCGAATTTCCTCATGATGTACGGGCCGAACACCAACGTGGGATCCGGGTCGATTGTCTACATGCTCGAGTCGCAGGCCCGACACATCGTCAGGTTGATGAAGGTTCTCCGTGCCCATCCGCGAAGTGTCATCGAGGTGCGTGCCGACGTGGAGAAGCGCTTCAACGACCGGTTGGGTCGCCGCCTGGACAAATCCGTGTGGACTATGTGCACGAGCTGGTATCGCTCGGCGCGCGGTTCGATATCCACCAACTGGCCCAGCCCGACCTTCCTGTATCGCCTTCGTACGCGCAGGCCGAAGCGGCGCGCTTACGTCCTGTCGCGTCCCGCGCCCGCGAACTCGTCGCGCAGGGGGACACCCGAGCCGGCCAACACCTATCTGGCCGACATGCCCTATGCCCCCAGCGGGGCCGATAGCGTCGACTAGTGGCGGCTCTGTTCAGTGACGGGTATCCGAGGACGGCGTGGAGTCGCTGACATTCGAGCGGCAACTGTGATCGCCGTTGACAGGGTGGTCACCGGTGTAAACGATGGGTGAAATCCTTCCGATAATGCGAGAAACAACATCAAGGGGGCACTCGATGACCAAATCGCCGTCCGTGTCGGCAGGCAAGCCCCGTGAGCGGCTGTCGTCGGTACTGTTGGCTCCCCTCCCGCAGCGCGTCGAGCGGGGGCTCCAGGAGAGCCGACGAGCTTCGATGAACATCTGATGCATCGGCGAATCATGCAGGAGGCGTTCACGCGTCCGCGACTGACAGGCTATGTCAAGCAGGTCGGGCCATCGGTTCGTTCTAGCATCCCGAAGTGGCCGACCGGTTCGGGCGTCCGCTTGTATCCCCTGCTGAAGGATTTGACGCGCAACGTCGCGACCGATGTGTTCATGGGCGGCCGCGGGAAAGAGGACAGCGGTTCAGTAAATCGAGCCTTCGTAGCAACCGTCCGCGCCGCCAGTGCGATCGTGCGCGCTCCTCTGCCGGGGACGCGGTACCCTCCGGAGTACGCGGTCGCCGGGTGTTGGAGGAGTATTTCGCCCGACACTTACCGGCGGCCCGCACGGGACAGAATGATGATCTACTCGCCGCTTTATGTGAGGCGCGCGCCGAGGACGGCGAACGCTTCACTGATGCCGACATCATAAATCATATGATTTTTTTGAAGATGGCCGCGCATGACACGTCAACGATCACCACTGCCGCGGTGGCGTACTTTTTGGCGAAGAATCCCGAATGGCAGGATCGACTTCGTGCTGAGTCTGACCGTCTCGGCGACGATCTACCGGACATTGGGGACCTCGAGAGGCTAACGGCGATGGACTTGGTCATCAAGGAGTTGCTCAGATTAGTTGCACCCGTACCGTTGGTTATGCGTAAAACGGTGACCGAAACTTCAATAGATGGCTACTACATCCCCTCTGGAGTGCTTGTCGCCATCACGCCTGCGGTCAACCACTTTGCGCCCACGGGGTGGACCGAGCCGGACCGGTTCGATCCAACGCGAGTCGAACCGCCAAGGCGCGAGGATGAGGCCCACCGCTTCGCCTGGCTTCCGTTCGGAGGGGGCGCGCACAAGTGCATCGGGATGCACTTTGGCACCTTGGAGGTGAAGGCAACACTGCACGAGATGCTGCGGGAATTCACCTGGAGCCTGGAGGACGGCTACCCCGTTCGGTGGGATAATACGTCCTTGCCTATCCCCACCGACGGCCTGCCCATTACGTTGCGTCGCAGATGATGTCGAGAACCGCTCCAGGAGACATCTAAAGGGGAAGCCGAGCGCGTTGCACCCACAAGGGCGCCGACGGACATCGTTGTGTCGGCAATATTGACACAGTCCCTAACGAATCGACATCGGAACCCTCCACAAACCCGGGCGAACCGTAGTAGGTAAAACTACGCACACTGCCGGAAGGATTGTCATGCAAGAACCATCAACAGCCGTCGTGACCGGAGCAGGTCGAGGGATTGGTTTGGAGATCGCGCGACAACTCGCCGTTGCCGGCCACCGGGTGTTGCTCACGGATGTAGACGGCGACGCAGCAGAGCGTGCTGCCGCCGAGGTCGGCCGGGGCGCTTGGAGTGCCAGACACGACGTAAGAGATCCGTCGGTCCATCGTGATATCGCTGCGCAGGCTTCGGCCGCGGGTCGTCTGGCGGTATGGGTAAACAACGCCGGGGTCCTGATCGCGGGCGATAGCTGGAGCCACACCGATGTGGAGGTTGCGTCGATCCTCGATATCAATGTGCGAGGCGTTGTGGCGGGCTCACACGCCGCGGTCGCCGCTATGGGCGCAGATGGGGGCGCGATCCTCAACATCGCTTCGCTCTCGGCACTGGCGCCCGTCCCTGGACTCGCGATGTACGGAGCCACCAAAGCGGCCGTATTGTCGTTCACTACGTCATTGCAAGGTGACCTCGACCATGCGGGTTTGCCCATTCGCGCACGTGCGCTGTGCCCCGACGTGGTCAGTACGAAAATGGTCAACGACCGAGTTGCCGATCCAGGCGCGGCATTACTGTTCGCCGGACCCAGTCCGATGGACGCTGCGGACGTGGCCCGTGCAGGGCTGGAGTTACTGGACAGTCGCCAGATATTCCGGGTGGTTCCTCGGTGGCGTGGCATCGTTGCCCGCTCTAGTGACGCCGCACCGTCGCTCGGGTTGAAGGTTTTCGCGTTGATGCGTGGGCGCGGTGAGCGGCGCCAACGCAGGCATCGTTGACGCTGTGTCGAAGATGGGACGGGGCTAGCCCGGCCATGCTCGAGTTGGGCGTGATGAGGTCGCGGGTTCGCTCAGCGGGACTTGGGGATCGAGGTGGGCTCCCAGCTCGTGCAGCCTGTCATCGATGATCAACCACGTTTGCCGTGTCAACCGAATGACGAGTTCGTCGCGAGTGGAGTCTCGATGGTCCAGCCACCACAGGACCGATGCGTCGATCAGGCCCATGATGGCGGCGACGTTACGGTCGGCAGCGTCGGAATCGTCCCCGTAGCGAGGAAAGTAGCGGGCGCCCGCTACTGCGAGTTCGGAGGCGAACGCACTTCTTCCGGGCGTCGTTTTCTCATTGCTGCGCCGGTAGTCCCGATTGACCAGAAAACGATACAGGTTGGGATGTTCGTCAGCCCACATGACGTGCTGACTCACGGGAGCGCGAATCACGTCCAATGGTGAACCCTGCACGTCCAAAGTTAGGCGTATCTTCGCCGTGAGTTCGCGGTGGACGTGGCGGGCGACGGCCAGATCGAGTTCTTCCTTACTCGCGAAGTGGCGGTAGAAGTGCGTGCGGCCCAAACCCGCCTTGTCCGCGATTTGGCCTGTGAGTGCGTGGGGGCCGTTCTCCTCGATCGCGCTGAGGGCGGCTTCGATGATCTGCCCGCGACGTAGATCACGGCCCGGCACCCTACTGGTTGCACGGCGTACCGCTGTGGTGTCCACCCACTGCTTTCGCTCCACGATGCTCACCGTAGCGCTCAGCGTGCCTGCATGTTCTGGGTACGAGTTGTACCCAGTGTCCGTTTCGTGGTACACCATGTACCCACAGCGTGACAGCGAGCCCACTCCGGGATCGGTGCGCAACCAGACAAAGTGAGGACACTCGAATGGCCGCCAATCGCTCAAGCTGGATGGATGACGACCTCGATGCGCTGAGAGACCTGGCGCGAGCGTTCTGCGAAAAGGAGGTCGCGCCGCACATCGACCGCTTCATCGACCAGCACCATGTTGACCGGGATCTGTGGACTCGGGCGGGCGAGTTGGGATTGCTCTGCATGTCGATCCCCGAGCAGTACGGCGGCGGTGGGGGAACGTTCGCTCACGAGGCGGTATTGATCGAGGAACAGGCCCGCGTCGGCGATTCGGCATGGGGCGCGCCACTGCACAGTGGAATCGTGGCCCACTACCTGCTCGAGTACGGCACCGATGAGCAGAAGGAGCGCTTTCTTCCTCGACTGGCGACCGGTGAGATGGTTGGGGCGATCGCCATGACGGAGCCAGGTACGGGATCTGACCTCCAGTCTGTCACGACCAAGGCAGTACGCGTCGGGGACGAATACATCGTGAACGGGTCCAAGACCTTCATCACCAATGGCGCTCAGGCCGACTTGATCATCGTGGTCGCCAAGACCGACCCGAATGCCGGAGCGAATGGAATCTCGTTGGTGTTGGTCGAAGGCGACCGGCCGGGCTTTCGTCGCGGTCGGGTGTTGGACAAGGTCGGTCAGCGCGGCCAGGACACGTCCGAGCTCTACTTTGAAGACGTGCACATCCCCGTTGCGAACCTCCTCGGTACGACCGAAGGCCAGGGCTTCATTCAGCTGATGCAGCAACTGCCCCAAGAGCGGTTGATCCTCGCGCTCGGTGCAGTGACAGTGGTAGAAACAGCGCTCGAGTTCACCGTCGAGTACACCAAGGACCGGCATGCCTTCGGCAAGCCCGTCTTCGCCTTCCAGAACACCAAGTTCAAACTTGCCGAGGTCGCCACCGATGCGCACATCAGCCGCGTATTCATCGACGACTGTATCGCCCGCCACCTGCGCGGCGAACTCGACATACCCACAGTCGCAATGGCGAAGTGGTGGACTACCGAGCGCGCCATGGTGGCCCTCGATGACTGCTTGCAACTACACGGCGGGTACGGCTACATGACCGAATATCCCATCGGCAGGATGTGGGCCGATGCTCGCGTCCAGAAGATCTACGGTGGGACGAACGAGATCATGAAGGAGATTATTGCTCGGTCGCTTTAGACCGAATGGCGAGTCCCCGATACTGAGTCCACCCGGTCATAGAGTCGGGTTGGTTTGAATCCGTTCTCAGGTGATGCTGCAGGCCATCGGGGTGTGGGTGCACCTGCAGGCGGCAGCGTACTCGGCCGGCGTGCGGTAGCCCAGGGCCGAGTGGCGGTGCCGGGTGTTGTGCTCGTGCTTGAAGTCGCCGATGACCACGCGGGCCTCGAACAGGGTGTTCCAGTAGTTGCGGTTGAGGCACTCCCTCCTGAGTCTGTTGTTGAACGATTCGATGTAGCCGTTGTCCCACGGGCAACCCGGCGGGATGTAGACCATGCCGGTCTTGTTCTCGCAGAACCGTTGCAGCGCTTGAGAAACCATTTCCGGTCCGTTGTCCATGCGCAGTACTTTCGGTGGGCCGCCGTGAGCGGCGAAGACCTTGGTGAGCTCGGCAACAAGCGCCTCGCCGGTGATCGAGCGCTCCACCAGGTTCAGCAGCGATTCTCGGGTGTGTTCGTCGATCATCGAGGCGATCTTGATGGCCTTGCCGTCGATGGTGGAGTCGAACTGGAAATCGATGGCCCACACCACGTTGGGCGCATCGGCCACGATCGGCGGCACCGACGAGACGCCTGCGCGCTTGCGCGGGGACACGATCTTGACTTGCAGGCCCTCTTCGCGCCAGAGCCGGTGGATCTTCTTCTTGTTGACCTCACGGCGCTCGTCGTGGCGCAGCGCCGCCCAGGCCCGCCGGAACCCGTGACAGGGATGTTTGGTGGCGTAGGCGCGCAGCCAGGCCCTCATTTCGGCGTCCGGATCATCGGGGGTCTGCGCCAGCGGCAGGCGGCGATAGGTGGATCGGGCCAGCCCAACGGCTTTGCACGCCAGCCGTTCCGACATGCTCAACGTGGCTTTGAGCATGTCCACGGCGCGGCGCTTGGCAGCTGGGCTCAGAATTTTCCCTTCGCGACCTCCCGCAGCGCGTCCTTCTCCAACTCGGCGTCGGCCAGCAGCCGCTTGAGGCGGGCGTTCTGCTCGCGCAGCTCCTTGAGCTCTTTGGCGGCGTCGGTGTCCATGCCGCCGTAGGTGCGTCGCCAGTTGTACAGCGTCGCCGGCGAGACCTGTAGCTCAGCGGCGATCTCCTCGCCGGTCTTGCCCTCGGCAGCCAGCTCATCCGCCCGGCGCAGTTTGCGCACGATGTCCTCCGCGGAATTCCGCTTCCGACCAGCCATGTGTTCATCGTCCCTTCCAGCCCGACATCGGGCCACAGGACTCTAAAACTGGTTGGGCTCATTCAGCGGGAACACGCCACGAATTCGACCGTCTGGATTTGTCCACAATATTCCGCCGCAGGAGACGAGCGTTCGCGGACGGGGACGGCGTACGGGACGGCTCATTGAACGGCTAATCGGCGAGTTCGGCTCCCAGCGAGACAGTTATGCGGGTACCCCAATGCGCCTGAATACGCAGCGAGCTGGGTCGGGGGGGACGTGATGGCTCAGCGGCCGAGGCGTCCGATTGTTAACTCGACGCGGGAACGCCGAGTACGGCGTGACCCATGGCAGCGAGCAGCGCCGAAGTCCGTTCGGGGGTGAGTCCAGTGCCGCGGTAATGCAAGATCGATTGGATGGCGCCGATGGCCCCATGGACCATCCCGCGAAGCTCAATCTCGTCGACCGCGGGGCGCAACTCGCCAACGAGGTGTACCCACTCCTCGAGATAGAGCCGCTGTTTTCGGCGTAACCGTCTCTGCTGCTGATCGGGCAGGTTGTGCACCTCGCGGTAATACACCACCGCCAGCTCGCGTTGATCCATTACCAAGGCGACTTGGTCGGACACCAGCTCGGTCAACGCCTCCGCCTCGTCGCGAGATTGCTCGACGATCGTCGCGGCGCGCTCTAGGAGGCTGTCCACCACTCGTTCGAAGAGGGCCGCCAATAAGTCGCCCTTGCTGTCAAAATGGCGATATATGGCAGGCCCGACAACCCCTGATGCAATCCCGATGTCGGCCATCGAAACAGCGTGGTAGCCCCGCTCGGCAATCAACTCCGCTGCCGAGGCAAGAATCCGCTCCCGACGCTCGCCGCCGACCCGAGTGCGTCCGGTTTCGACCGCTTTGCTCATCGTTACCTTCCCTCGTCATCTGGCACGGCACGGGCTTACACGGCATTCAGAGACCCCACGGGAACGTTAACACCTGCTCACAAGCCAAGTGGCGCGTGCGAACGGCTCGCGCGTAACAGCAGGGGTTTTCGGCACGGCTGGCAGGTGTTGACGCCGGACAGCGATCGATCTACGTTCAGCACATGTGAATTCGCATTCACGGTACGACACTCAACGGTGGCAATGCATCAGAGGAGAGGCAGTGGCCGAGGAGTACGAGGGCGACCTCACGATCGCAGCCGACACGGCTAAGTTCGGCCAGGCCGGACCCCGTGTGGGATCGTTCGACGCCGGGTTCGGCTCTGCCTTCCTGGCGCGGGTCATCGGCGAGAAACGCGCCCGCGAGATGCGGTACTTGTGCCGCCAGTATGACGCTGACACCGCCGAACGGTGGGGCTTGGTCAACTGGGTCGTCCCTGCGAGAAGTCTCTTGGACGAGGCCAAAGTCGTGGCCGCGGAGATTGCCGAGAAGAGTCCGACGGCCATCCGTTTCCTCAAGCAGTCGTTCAACGCCGACACCGACCATCAGGCGGGACTAAGCAATTTGGCAATGTCTGCGCTAAATCTGTATACGCACACGCCGGAAGGGCTGGAGGGCGTGGCGGCTTTTGCCGAGAAGCGCAGTCCTGATTTTTCTAAGTTTGCCAAGGCGTGAGGATGCAAACGTGACAGACAACATCGTCGTCGTTACCGGAGCCGGATCCGGGATCGGCAAGGCCGCCGCACTGGCCTTCGCGATGCAAGGCGATAAAGTGATTGCGGCTGATCTCGATTTGGAAGCGGCAAAGCGCACGTCGGAATGCTCCCCCGACTCGGTATTTGCGATGGGGGTTGATATCGCAGACCGCAAGTCAGTCGATCAACTCCGCGAGCGGGTACATAGCGAGGTGGGTATTCCGAACGTTCTGGTGAATGCTGCCGGATGGGACCGCACCGAAAAATTCCTGAACGCCACCACAGAATTCGCCGAAAGGGTGGTGGCCATCAACTACCTCGGCCCGGTGCATATGTGCAGCGCATTTCTGCCGGGGATGATAGAGACCGGCAACGGTGGCTGGGTGGTCAATGTCGCCAGCGACGCCGGGCGGGTGGGCAGCTCGGGAGAAAGCATCTATGCCGGGGCCAAGGGCGGCGTCATTGCGCTCACCAAGTCGCTTGCTCGCGAGATGGCCAGGCACGATGTCAATGTCAACTGTGTGTGCCCGGGGCCTACCGACACTCCGTTGTTCCACGCCCAGGCCGATAAGCTGAAAGATGCGTTGATTAAGGCGATTCCGTTTCGGCGGCTTGCGCGCCCAGAGGAGGTGGCCGCGCCGATTGTGTTCTTTGCCTCCGAGGCCGCGTCGTTTATCACCGGTCAGGTGATCAGCGTCAGCGGCGGCCTGACGATGGCTGGTTGAACACCGTCCGCCCGCACTGCGGCGTGGTGCGGCGGTGACGCGGCGCCGCGACCTGCAACACCAGGCGGGTAGCCGGCCGCCGGCAGATCGGCCAACGGCCGGGTCACCGGCCGGTTCACCGGCGCTGTTCAGGTCGCGCTGAGCAAGGATTGCGGGATATCGACGATGCGGGAGCGCAGGTACTCGCCCAAGCCCTTCGCCTGGGGATCGGGCCGGGCCGAGGATGCCACGCCTTCTCCCAGCAGCCCGTGCACTACGACGTTGAGCGCACGCAGGTTGGGCAGGTCGAACCGCTCTACGCGCAGCTGCGCAGCCTCCGGGCCGAGCAGCCCGCGCAGCCGCTCGACGGTCAGGTGCTCGCACGCCCAGGCGTAGCCGGCATCGTCGCGGGCCCAGAGACCGATATTGGCGTTGGCGCCCTTGTCGCCGGACCGCGCGCCCAGCACTGCGCCCAGTGGCGCGCGGCACGTCGGCTCGGTCGGCGGCGCGGCGGCCGTGCAGCCCGCGACTTTCGCGGCCGGCACGCTGCCGGTCGGCGGATCGGCGATCGTCCGGCGCTCACCGTCGGGCAGCACCACGACCTGTGTCACGCTCGACCGGGGCACGGCCGCTGGGCGGTACACGCCGAACGCCGACTCCGATGTGGGTGGCGTGGTGGTGTGGAAGCCCGCGTACCCGGCCAGAGCGATCTCCATGATTGCGCTCGAGAACGCCCGGCCGACCTTGCGCGGGTCGGTGTCCTTGACCGTGATCCGCAGGTGCGCGCACGCTTGGTCGTTGGTGGGGGCGTCCGGTGTGTCGAAACGCAGCAACCGGACGTCGGTCTCGGCGAAGGAGTCCGAGCCGCCGAGGATGTCGAAAAGCTGCTGCTGCGCGAACGCGGCCTTCGCCTCCACGTCCAAGCCGGTGAGCACCATCGTCATGGTGTTCCGGTAGCCGCCGACCTCGTTCAGCGCCACCTTGAGCGTCTCCGGTGGCGGGCTGCCGGTGGCACCCGTGATCGCCACCCGGTGCTCGGCCTGCTGGGCCAGAGAGGTCGTGTCGAAGTGAGTGACCACGTCGGGCCCCAGATAGGCGGGCTCGGCGATCTCGTAGAGCAGCTGGGCGGTGACCGTACCGACCGACACCAGCCCCCCGGTGTCGGCGTGCTTGGTGATCACCGACGAGCCGTCGGCCGCGACCTCCGCGATCGGGAAGCCAGGGTAGCGACGGTCGGTGATCTCGTCGAGGAAGGCGTAGTTGCCGCCCGTGGCCTGTGGTCCGCATTCGATGACGTGGCCGGCCACGACGGCACCGGCGAGCCGGTCCCAGTCGGTGCGCTCCCACCCGTGCCACCAGGCGGCCGGGCCGACGACGAGCGAGGCGTCGGTCACGCGGCCGGTGACGACGACGTCGGCGCCCGCACCCAGCGCTTCGGCGATACCCCAGCCGCCGAGGTAGGCGTTGGCCGAGACCGGCTCGACCTCACCGACCGCAGGGGTGATCGCGGCGAGGTTCCCGCGCAGGTCGTCACCCTCGACGTGGGCGACGCGGACGGTGATACCGAGCCGGTCCGCGAGCTCGCGCAGTTTGACGGCCAGCCCGGCCGGGTTGAGCCCACCGGCGTTGGCCACGATCTTGATACCGCGATCGGAACAGGTGCCCAGCACCTGCTCCATCTGGGTCAGGAACGTGCGGGCGTAGCCGCCCGCGGGGTCCTTCGCCTGGGCCTTCGCCAGGATGAGCATCGTCAGCTCAGCGAGGTAGTCGCCGCAGAGCACGTCGATGCTCTCCTCGCCCGCCCCGCCCTCGACCATCTCCCGCGCCGCGGCGATCCGGTCGCCGTAGAAGCCCGAGCAATTCCCGATCCGTACCGGGTCCCTCACGCCGCACCTCCGTCGAACTGTCCTGCGGTGCGCCCGCCTCCGGGAGGTCCGGCGAAGGCCTGCGCGATGGAGAGCCACTGGTCGGCGAGCGGACCGGTGGTTTCCAGCGCGGTGTCGTCACGATGCCTGCGCTGGGTGACCAGCAGGCAGAAGTCGTGCGCGGTGCCAGTGACCCGGTCGGGCACGCCCTCGGGGCCCCAGGTCCACAGCGTGCCCCCCGGTGCCGTGAGCTCGACGCGGACGGGCTCCGTGGGCACCTCCAGGCCGTTGGCCATGTAGCTGAACGCCCGTGCTCCCACGCCGATGTGGGCGACGTGGCGCAACCGGGCCGAGGGCACACGGGTCACTCCCAGCGCGTCGGCGACGTCCTGACCGTGCGCCCAGGTCTCCATGATCCGCGCGGTCAGCGAGGAGGCCGCGCTCATGGGGAGGCCGAACCACGGGACCCGCACTGACGGGTCGACCGTGGCGAACGCGGCGACGAGCGCGCGGCGCGCGCCGTCGAACCAGGACAGCAGCTCCGCTGTCGGCATCGGCCGGTAGCGCTCGGCGATGGTGTCCGGGGAGATCCGGCCGTCGGCGAGCATGGGCAGCACCTCGGCCGTGAACCCTTCGGGGTCGGTCGCTGAGCGCACCGCGGCGTCGTCGAAGAAAGCAAGATGGCTGATCTGATCGCGGACCGCCCAGCCTGCCGCGGGGGTCGGAGCCTCCCACCCGGCCGGGCCGTCGGGCAGCTCGGCGATCAGCGACCTCAGCTCGGCCGTCTCCGCCTCGATGTCGGTGATCAAGGACTCCATTGTCACGGCCACGGCTAACGTCCCTTCCAGACCGGTGTGCGCTTCTCGCGGAAGGCGGCGGGACCCTCTTGCGCGTCGGCGCTGAGGTACACCGGCTCCCATATCTGGTCGGCGAGGTCGTAGGCCTCCGTCAGGTGGTGCTCTGCGGAGAGGTATACGGTCTTCTTCGCCGCGAGTACGGACAGCGGTGCGTTGGAAGCGATCCGCAGGGCGATCTCCTGCGTTCGTTCCCGCAGTTCCGCTGCGGGCACGACCTCGTTCACCATGCCTACCTCGCGGGCGCGCTCGGCAGTGATCGGGTCGCCGGTCATCAAAATCTGCAGCGCAATCCGCGGCGGCAGCAGCCACGACAGCGGGACAGCCCACGGCGAGCCGCGACCTACCTTGACCTCGCTGACCGCGAACCTGGCGTGCTCAGCTGCGATGACGAGGTCGCACTGCTGGGCCAGCAGGAATCCACCGGCGAAGGCGACGCCGTTCACCGCGGCAATAGTCGGCTTGACGACCTCGATGTTGCGCCCGAACTGCGGCGCGAAGTCTGGCGGCGGAACCGTGAGCGCCGTCTCCGCCATCTCTTTCAGGTCCCCGCCGGCGCAGAACGCCTTGTCGCCGGCCCCGGTCAGCACCAGAACCTTGGCGGAGTCGTCGGCGTTGAAGCGGTGAACGGTGTCGAACAGTCCCTGCCGCACCGCCCCGTTGAGCGCGTTCCGTGCCTCGGGGCGATTGATCGTCAACCAGGCCACCCCGTCGACGACCTCGTAGGTGATCGCTTCCTCGCTCATCAATCCCCGTCCTGATCGGCACCCGCTCTCCCAATGTGAGGGCTCGTTCACTCGCAGTACGTTACCCGGCAGGTTCTCACGATGACCAGAAACGAGCGTCGATCGGCCTTACTCGGGCGACCGGTGCGTCAGCTCTCGAAGTAGCTGCGGTAGCGCTCGCGAAGCACGTTCTTCTGGATCTTGCCGGCGGCCGTGTGCGGCATGGCGTCGGTGAACAGCACGGCTTTGGGCACCTTGAACCCCGACAGCCGGGTGCGGGCGGCGGCGATCAGGTCCTCTTCGGTCAGCACGACGCCCCGGCTTCGATGTCACGATGGGGGCGACGTTTCACCGCCGGACTTGCCGAACTGGACCCGGTTGATGATGTTGGCGTCCAGGTCGTGATCCATGGGCGGGGTGGTCCTCTCGTCGGATCGGTTCAGGGCACTCAAGCGGGGACGAATCGAACGATGCCGATGTCACCGACGCGCTCGAACGCCGCACGCACCGCCATCCCCGCAACCACTGTGGTGGGGTCGCAGCCCTCCACGGTGGAGAGCATCTGCGGGCCCTCGGCCAGGCGGACCACGACGACCGGGTAGGGCGCCGATCGGGGTAGGTCGTTCCACGGGGGACGGCTGACGACTGCGGTGACGAGCACGGTCGCGTTGCCGGACAGTTCGGTCCACGTCAGCTCGGCGGAGTGGCAGCGGGGACAGAACGGGCGCGGGTAGTGGAACAGCAGCCCGCACGCGGTGCACTCGCGTACGGCGAGGCGCCCCCGGACCGCCGCCTCGAAGTGGCCGCGGTTGACATCATCGATGCGGGGTAGGACCGCCGGATCGGCCAACCCCTCCAGGTAGGTGGCGGTCACGACGGCGCCTCCGCGAAATTGATTGTCTCGGTGGTCATGACCCCTCCAGGATGACGGTGACGTGGCTGCAGAGCATGGAACCGTAGGCGTGGACGACCCCGAGGTCGGCCTGGCCGACCTGGATGCCGGCCGCGCGGCCGGTCATCTGCTGGTAGGCCTCCAGTATCCCGCAGATTCCCGAGGCCGTGCCGGAGTGGCCGAAACGCAGCAGCCCGCCGTTGGTGTTCACTGGCAGCCGCCCACCGGGACGGGTGGCGCCTTCCCGGTAGAGCTCGACGGCTTTGCCGCGCTCGGCGAGGCCAAGCTCCTCGAGCAGCATCAGCGGGTTGGAGCTGAACGCGTCGTAGAGCTGCGCTAATTGGATGTCGGCGGGGGTGATGCCGGCCTGGGCGAACGCGGTGGCGCCGGAGCGGACCGCGCCGGTCCGCGAAAGATCGGGCATCGAGGTGAGGAACCCGTGGGTATGGCCCTCCCCGATGCCGACCACGTGCACCGCTCGGTGCGGCAGGTGTGCGGCCCGATCCGGCGAGACGACGACGAAGGCGCCGCCACCCTCGCACGGAATGGAGCAGTCGAGGTAGCCGAACGGACCGGCGATGTGCCGCGCGTCGAGCACCTGCTCGACGGTGAACCTCCCGGCGTCGGCGCCGATGGCGGTCGGATGCGCCAGCGCCCATTCCTGCTGGGCGGCCACGGCCTCGGCGAACACCTCGCGACCCTGCCCGACCTCGTCGAGCCACGACTGCGCGATCAACCCGTACAGGGTGGGGATGGACGGCGCGTAGGGAAGCTCGTAATCCGGATGGCAGGTCATCGTCATCAGGCGCCGGCCGACGTCACGGATGGGCGGGAAGACCCCGGCCGACACGCACAGGACTGCCGAGCACTGACCGGCCTGGATCGCTCGCGTCGCGACACCGAGCATCGCGAGGTGGCTCCCGCCGCCCAGCTGGACACCGAGTTGCAACCCGAGCTCGTGGAGCCCGAGAGAGTCCTGGATCTCCTCGGACAGGAACGTGTGCTCGATGGACTCGCCCATCATGGAACCCACGCAGATCAGCCCGTCGATATCAGAGCTCTCGATCCCCGCATCACGCAGGGCGGCGACGGCCGACTCGAGGTGCAAGTCCAGGAAGGGGCGGTCGAGACGGCCGGGCGTGACCTCGGAGAATCCGGCGAGCGTCGCGAGTGGTGCTGGCATGGGTCAAGACGTTAGCAGTGACTAACAATCGCTGGCCTGGGGTGGCGGTGACCGCACACCGCCACCGACGTCCGCTCCGCGTCAGGTTCGGCATGTTGCTCGACACAGGGTGGCCAGCCGACGGCTGGGTGCCGTTTCGGCTGAGGCGAAGTCTGACGGCTCGTTCGAGCTCATTGAGCACGCCTATCCGGTCGGGAGCTGCAGAGTCGCCTCGCTGGGCACACACGGCCCCTCCTCGCTGCTGACCATGAGCTCCAGGTCGATCAGGCTCGTGCCGTTCACTTCGCGCTTGCCGATGACGCGACCGGTGAGGGTTGCGGTCTGTCCCGGGTAGATCGACTTAATCATGGAGATCTTGCGACGACGGAGCAGCGCATCGGGACCGGCCCAGTCGCCGAGGCCGCGGTCGATGAAGCCGTGGAAGAACAGTGTCGACAGGTAGATCGTCCGCTGACCCTGGCTGCGCGCGTACTCGGGATCGTGGTGGCCAGGGAACCAGTCCCAGGTGGACGCCGCATTCATGCAGACCCGCTTGTAAGTGACCGGGATCGAGACCGGGGTGATCTCGTCGCCGACCGCGACGTCGTCGAACCGTAGTGTCGCCGTCGGGGTGCTGGTCATGGCTGCTCCTCAGTTCGGCCCAGGTGGTCGCCACCGGTGATGTCGTACCTGAACAGCACGTTGGTGTTGCGCGCGATGACCTTGTCATGCTGGTCGGCGTAGGTGGTGAGAGAGGTGATGAACACCCCGGTGCCGAGACGGGTGGTCTTCTCCGGCGAGACCGAGACGATCTCGTCGACGGTCCACACGTGGTCGCCGATCCGTGGCCGGCGTTCCAGCTCGGTGGTGGTGGAGGCATTGATGATGTGGTGACCGGGCAAGGGCACGCCGAATGCGAACAGCGAGTCCTCGCGGTGGAGGTGCTCGGGGGTCCATTGGGGGTTGAAGCTCAGCGTCATCAACAGACCCGGCGGGCATTCGTCGCCCTCCCAGTACCGCGGGTTTCCGTCCTCCACCAGCGAGCAGTAGTAAAGCACCATCGAGCGGTCGATCGGAAACCAGGCCTGCTTACGCGGCGAGGTGCGACCGGCCCAGGCCCGGCCCTCCTCAAGAGTCCCGAAGGCCATCCCGAGACCGGTGATGTCGGTGGTCGAAGTGGCCACGGTTGTCCTTTCGATCGATGGTGCGGTCCGGCTGCAGAATCGGATTCTTCGTGGTGGATCGGGCTGAAGTCCCCGGCGCGTCAGCGTACCGGACGATGCGGGAACAGGTCAGCGGCCACGCCGCCTAATGGGTGTTGATCAGCGTGTCCTTGACGGGGATTCTGTCTCTGGAGCGGGAGGCTGATCACCGAGCCGCCGGCCGGTGAGCACCGTTGCCGCCTGGAGTGATGGTCAACTCCTAAAGCTAGTGGTGTGTCCCGTAATTAGTTGACAGTATTGAGGGTGGCGCGTGCTCGCGCGACCTTGGCGAGGATCGATTCGGCGGTGGCGGTCCACACGTAGGGTTTGGGGTCCTTGTTGTGGGCGTCGATGTAGTCCTGGATCGCGGCGGTCAAGTCGGGCACCGATCCGAAGACCCCACGCCGCAGTGCTTTGTCGGTCAGGTCGCGGAACCAACGTTCAACCTGGTTGAGCCACGACGAGGAGGTGGGTGTGAAGTGCAGGTGGAAGCGGCGGTGTTTGTCGAGCCACCGCTGCACCTCGGCGTGCTTGTGGGTGCTTTAGTTGTCCAGGATCAGGTGGATCTGCAGGCCCCGGGGAGCCTCGCGGTCGATGGTGCGTAGGAACTTCAGGAATTCCTGGTGGCGGTGCCGGGGTAGGCATTGGCCGATCACCATGCCGGTCAACACGTTCAACGCGGCGAACAGGGTGGTGGTGCCGTTGCGCTTGTAGTCGTGGGTCATCGTCTGCCCGCGGCCTTTGGTCATCGGCAGTGACGCCTGCGTGCGGTCCAGTGCCTGCACCGAGGACTTTTCGTCGGCGCACAGCACGATCGCGTTCTCCGGCGGGTTCAGATACAGACCCACGACATCGACGAGTTTCTCCTCGAACTTCGGGTCGTTGGACACCTTGAAGGTGTCGACCCGGTGCGGTTTGAGGCCCAACTCCTTCCACACCCGCTGCACGCTGCTCTTCGACACCCCGGCAACCCCGGCCATCGTCCTTGTGCTCCAATGCGTCTCGCCCTCGGGGCGGCAGTCCTTGGTCAGCGTCACAATCTTCTCGATGGTGGCATCCGGGATCGAGGGCTTGCGGCCCCGCCCCTCACGGACCTGCCCGAACTTGACCAGACCGTCCTCGGCAAACCGGGTGCGCCAGTTCGCCACGGTGCCCCGCGACACTGACAGCGCCGCAGCGATCGTCGCGTTCGCCGCGCCGTCGGCAGCCATCAGCAAAGCCTTGGCCCGCACCACTTCCCGATGCGCCTCGGACTGCGACCGGGCCAATGACTCCAACACCTCGCGCTGCCCATCGGTCAGCTTCAATGCGGGCACGGGTTTGCTCATGCCCAAAATCACACCAACTAACTACTATTTATTTGTGGGACACACCACTAGATCGTGCCCCGGCCGGTTGGTGAGGTCATCTGTAGCGCTCATGGGATGTCGTGCCAGTTCGAGCACTGATCCATTAGGTCGCCGCCGGATGCCTTCGGCTCGAACAGGTTTCATCCATATCGAGACAAGGAGGCGATGCGATGCTCTTCGTCGGAGACGACTGGGCAGAAGACCACCACGATGTGCATCTGATGAACGACGCCGGCGAGAAGCTGGCGTCGCGGCGGCGCCTATCCTGAGCGGGTCGCGGCTATTGTTGGCATTCGGCGCGGCCAATCGCGACCCTGAGGTCTTCGAGGATCCCGATACCTACCGCGCTGACCGAAATCCGCGCAACCACATCGCCTTCGGCTACGGCGTTCACATGTGCATCGGAGCAACCCTCAGTCGCATGGAGGGCCAGGCGGTGCTCCGCGAACTCACTTCCCAAGCCTCGGCCATCGCAGCGGCCGGTTCGGCCACCTGGTCAACCAACAGCTCACTTCGGGGCGCCACCTACCTGCCGATCCGGCTGACACCCGCGCGGTGATGAACGAGGACTGTCCGAGAAACCGATGCGCGAACCAACGCGTAATCGGTGACGGTGGATCTCAGCTGGGTGCGCCACGCCAGAGCGTGGGCTTGGCCGCAGTCGACCGCGGTACTCCTCGCAGCGTAGTAACACCGATAATCTCGGACGGATGGGTGTGGTGACCGACGGCGATCCAGATGTCTCGGGCCTCGTGGTCCGAGTCCGATTCATGTTTCGACGCTGCCACGGGGCTCTACTGCGGGAAGGCTGATCGGGTGGAGTCGTCGGCCGCCGCGTACGACACTGAAGCACCCCTTTCGCCGAAGCTCATCGGCGTCAGGTCAGGGACGCTCAAGCACCTATCGCGCAAGGTGACAGGCGAGCGCATGGCAAGACCCACCCGCAACACTTGCCGGATGTCGTATACCTCCCGGTTGTCTCGGCCGACAAGTCCCAACCTGCGCCTCTAAACGTTAGCGACAAATAACATCTTCAGCTATTTGCAGCGGTGACCGTGGCTACTCGTCGCGACAACACTTCCCAAACCCGCGCTCCGCCTCCGGTGTCGTGCCTCAGCGCTGGACGACACCGCCCTCGACGCCGGTGAATCGCTTGCGCAGCTCGGTCTTGAGGAGCTTGCCGGTGGCGTTGCGGGGGAGCTCGGCAATGAGGTGCACTTCGCGCGGACACTTGAAATGCGCCAGCCGCTCGCGGCACCAGGCGATCAGTTCGTCGGCGCCGGGTTCCTGTTCGGCGGCGGGGTCGGCCACCACCACGGCGACGACGCGTTCACCCCACTTGTCGTCGGGACCGCCGACTACCGCCGCGTCGAGCACACCGGGGTGGCGGAACAGCACCTGCTCGACCTCGATCGGGTAGACATTCTCCCCGCCCGAGATGATCATGTCCTTCTTGCGGTCGACCAGCGTGATGTAGCCGTCGGCGTCGATCCGGCCGAGGTCGCCGGTGTGGAACCAGCCGCCCCTGAATGCCTCGGCGGTGGTCGCCGGCTTCATCCAGTACCCGACGAACACGTTGGGTCCGCGCACCAGGAGTTCGCCGACGGTGTCGACCGGGACGTCCCGGTCGTCGGCGTCCACGATGCGGGCATCGACGTGCGTGGCGACCCGGCCGATTGATCCGGCCCGCGTCGTGATGTTGGCGGCATCCAAGACCGAGACCATGGGTGCAGTCTCGGTCATCCCGAATCCCTCGGTGAAGGGGACGCCGCGTTGCTGCATGAAGTCGATGACGGTCAGCGGCATCGGCGCGCCGCCGCCCATGGCCAGACGCAGCGCGGAGAGGTCGTAGGAGTCGAAGTCGGGCACCTGAGTCAGCGCTGACCACATCGCCGGCACCATGAACTGGACGGTGGCACGGCTTTCGGCCATCGCCTTGAGCGTGCCCACCGGGTCGAACGACGGCAGGATCACGCTGGTCCCGCCGACGTAGAGCAACGGCAACGTATGTACCCCGAGCCCGCCGATGTGGAACATAGGGGCGACTGCGACAGTCACGTCACTGCCGGTCAGGCCTTGTTCGGCGCCCAGCACGTTGATGGCGTTCCACAGTAGGTTGTCGTGGGTGAGGATGGCGCCCTTCGGGCGGCCGGTGGTGCCCGAGGTGTACATGATGAACGCGGCGTCGCGGCCCTCGACGTCGCTGTCGAGTGGCGCGGGCGCACCGTCGGAGAGCAGGTCTGGGTAGGCGATCTCGCCGTCGGCCGGGGCGCCCCCGGCGCGGATCGTGTGGCGGACCCGGACCCCCGGCTCGGCCAGCGCGCTGACCGCCGCCGCTGCTAGCGGCTCGTGGAACACGAATACGTCGGCGCCGGCGTCGGCGAGGATGTAGCCGATCTCCGGGCCTGCGAGTCGGACGTTGATCGGGATGGTGATGGCGCCGATCTTCGCGCAGCCGAGGAGGACCTCCATGAACTCGACCGAGTTCACCAGCAGTATGGCCACCCGGTCCCCCTTGCGGACGCCGAGACGCAACAGGTTCGAAGCGACCTGGTTGGTGCGCCGATCGAAGTCGGAGTACGTGAAGCTGGTGTCACCGCAGACGAACGCCGTGCGCTGCCCGTTGAGGAAGGCCCGTTTGGTGACCCACTGACCGATACCGCGATCCATGTTGATTTGCCTCCTCGGCAGTTTTGGTTGACAAATGCTCGGTAAGGCAGGACCCGGCCCCGGCGGGCGACCGATCACCACCGTCCGTCTTGTAGACCGAAGCGGACACGAACGGATGAAGGATGCTCAGTATGAGCGGGGCAGGTTGAGGCTGTGCTGTGCCACGTAGTTGAGGATCATCTCGCGGCTGATCGGCGCGGTGCGCATCAGCCGTGCCGGGCCCCAGAGAGTGGCCAGCCCGTACTCGGTGGCCATCCCGTTGCCGCCGTGGGTTTGGATCGCCTGGTCGAGGGCCAGGATGCCGGCCTCGGCCGCAGCGTATTTGGCCATGTTCGATGCCTCGCCCGAGGCGGGGTCTCCGGCGTCGTGCAGTGAGGCCGCCCGTTGGGTCATCAGTCGGGCCAGTTCCAGCTGGATTTTAGCGTGCGCGAGTGGGTGGGACAGGCCCTGGTGGGCTCCGATCGGCACGTCCCAGACCTTGCGCTCGCGCGCGTAGGCAGAGGCCTTGTCCAGCGCGTAGCGGCCGATGCCGTTTCCCAGGGCGGCGCCCATGATGCGTTCGGGGTTGAGGCCCATGAATACCTGACGCAAACCGTCGTTTTCCGCGCCGATCAGGTTCTCGGCCGGCACCCGCACGTCGTCGAAGAACAGCGTGAACTGCTTTTCAGGTGTCACCGCCTGCACCGGGATGAGGGTCTTGGTCAGCCCGGGCGCGTCGGTCGGGACCACGAGCAGGCTCAGCCGTCCGCGTCCGCGGTCGTCGGTCGCGGTGCGGGTGACGACCAGGATGGCCTCCGCCTCGTCGACGCCGGAAATGTAGTACTTGGTGCCGTTGAGTATCCAATCCCCGCCGACGCGCTTGGCGTGGGTGGAGATGTTGTGCGAGTTCGAGCCCGCATCCGGCTCGGTGATCGCGAACGCCATGATGATCTCGCCGCTGGCGATGCCCGGCAGCCAGCGCGCCTTGAGCTCGTCGCTGCCGAAAGCCTGGATGATCGTGCCGCAGATGGTGGGGGAGACCACCGTCATCAGCAGCGGGCAGCCGGCCGCGGCCAGTTCCTCACCGACGATCTGCATGTCGTAGATGCCGCCGCCGCCGCCGCCGTACTGCTCGGTGATGTTGACCCCGAGGAACCCCTGCTTGCCCACGGCCTGCCAGAGTTCCGAACTCTTCTCCCCGCCGAGCGACTTGGCCACGTAGTAGTCGTGCCCGAAGTCCTTGGCGATCTCGGACACGGCCTTGCGAAGAGCTCGCCGTTCCTCGGTCTCGTGCAGTTCCATACCGCTCTCCTACTTCGAAGTCACCCGCCACCGGGGCCGGTGACAGGTCGGGTGGTGCTCAATCCTCGTCTGCACTGTCGGCCGCTCCGACCACCGCGAGGGCATCGCCGGTGGACACCTGCTGACCCACCTCGACCGAGAGTTCGGCGACGATCCCGTCGATCGGGCTGGCGATGGTGTGTTCCATCTTCATCGCCTCCACCACGACCAAGGCCTGCCCGGCCGTCACGATGTCGCCCGCGGCGACGGGCAGCCGGATCACCGAACCCGGCATGGGCGCCGTCAGTGAGCCCGCCGGCTTGAGCGTGCTGGGGTCCAGGAACCGCGGTACCTGGGTGAACGCAGTGGACCCGGCCGGGCTGTCGACATAGGCGATGTCGCCGTCGAGGACGACGTCGTAGCCGCGCCGTATCCCGCGGGTCTCCAGGGCCACCCGGTCGGGCCGCTGCACGAGTAGGTTGACGTCCTCGACCGGCTTGCCGTCGACTTCCACCTCGACGCCGTCGCGGAGCAGCGCATAGCCGACCCGCCGCTCGCGGCCGTCAGCAGTCGCCCATCCGGTGGACTGCAGTTGGGACAGGTTGTTGCGCCACCCGGCAGGCAGTGTCGGCTGGACGGGGGCCGCGGCGCGCCGCGCCGCGACCTGGGCGAGTGTGGCCGCGATGGCGTGCATGCGCTCGCCGTCGCCGTCGATGAGGGGCCCGCCGAGGTCGGCCATGTCGTGGCGGTCGAGGAACCCGGTGTCGGTGCCGCGTCCGGCGAACTCGTCGTGGCGCAGAACGCGAACCAGCAGATCCCGGTTGGTGGTGAGTCCGTGGATCCGGGCGCCGGCGAGCGCGGCGGACAGCGTGCCGAGCGCCTCGGCCCGGGTGGGCGCCCAGGCGATCACCTTGGCGAGCATGGCGTCGTAGTGGTGGCTGACCACCGAGCCGTCGCGCACGCCGGAGTCCACCCGGACCCCGACGTGGTCGGGGATCTGCATCGTGCGCAGCGTCCCGGTCTGCGGCAGGTATCCCTTCGTGGGGTCCTCGGCGTAGAGCCGGGCCTCGACCGCGTGGCCGGTGATCCGCGGCTCGCTCACCTCGGCGGGCAGTGGCCGGCCCATCGCCACCAGCAACTGCAGGCGCACGAGGTCGAGCCCGGTGACGAGTTCGGTGACCGGGTGCTCGACCTGCAGCCGGGTGTTCATCTCCAGGAAGGCGAACGTCCCGTCGTTATCGCCGCCGTTCGCGTCGAGCACGAACTCGACGGTTCCGGCACCGACGTAACCCACGGCCTGTGCCGCCGCGACCGCCGCCGCGCCCATCCGCGCGCGCAGGTCGTCGTCGACGACGGGGGAGGGCGCCTCCTCGATGACCTTCTGGTGGCGGCGCTGCACCGAGCACTCCCGCTCGAACAGCGAGACAACCGTGCCGTGCATGTCGGCCATCACCTGGATCTCAACGTGGCGGGGGCGCTGCACGTACCGCTCGAGGAACACCGTGCCGTCCGAGAACGCCGACATCGCCTCGCGCGACGCCGAGGCCACGGCCTCGTCGAGGTCGTCGGCCGACTCGACAACCCGCATGCCGCGCCCGCCGCCACCCGCGCTCGCCTTGACCAGCAGGGGGTAGCCGATTTCGGCGCCGAGCTTGCGCAGCTTCTCGGGGTCCAGGCCGGTGGCGTCGCCGCCCGGGAGGATCGGGACCCCCGCGTCGGCCATCATCGCCTTGGCCGTCAGCTTGGAGCCCATCGCGTCGATGGCATCCGGCGGCGGGCCGACGAACACGAGCCCAGCGTCGGCGCAGGCCCGCGCGAAGCCGGCGTTCTCCGACATGAAGCCGTAGCCGGGGTGCACGGCGTCGGCGCCGGTGAGCAGGGCGGCGGCGATCACCCGGTCACCGTCGAGGTAGGTCTCCGCCGGCGAGGAACCCGGCAGCCGGACGGCCTCGTCGGCGTCGTCGACGTGCCAGGCGTCGGCGTCGGCGTCGGAGTACACGGCGACGGTGGCGATGCCGAGTTCGCGACAGGTGCGAAACACGCGCCGGGCGATCTCTCCCCGGTTGGCCACCAGCAGCTTCTTGATCACGGGCATCGCCATCACATCCGGAACACGCCGTAGCCACGCTGGCCACGGATCTCGTTGTTGTGGACCACGGACAGGCAGAACCCGAGAACGGTACGGGTGTCGCGTGGGTCGATGATCCCGTCGTCGTAGAGCCTGCCGCTGTTGGCCAGCGCCAACGACTCACGCTCGATCTGGTTCTCGACGGCAGCGCGCATCTGGGCGTCGGCCTCCTCGTCGAATGGAAGGCCCCGGTCGGCGGCCGACTCCCGGGCCACGATCGACAGCACGCCCGCGAGCTGGGCCGGGCCCATGACGGCCGAACGGGAGTTGGGCCAGGTGAACAGGAACCGGGGAGAGTAGGACCGCCCGCACATCCCGTAGTTGCCCGCACCGTAGGACGCGCCCATCACAATCGTCAGGTGCGGGACGGTGCTGTTGGAGACGGCGTTGATCATTTTCGCGCCGTCCTTGATGATGCCACCTTGCTCGTACTCCGCGCCGACCATGTAGCCGGTGGTGTTCTGCAGAAACACCAGCGGCGTGTCGATCTGGTTCGCCAGCTGGATGAACTGGGCGGCCTTCTCCGCCTCCTCGCTGAACAGGATTCCGCGCGCATTGGCCAGGATCCCTACCGGGTATCCGTGGATCGAGGCCCAACCGGTGACCAGCGAGGTGCCGTATAGCGGCTTGAACTCGTCGAAGGCCGATCCGTCCACGATGCGGGCGATGACATCACGTGGGTCGAAGGGAACCTTGGGGTCCACCGAAGCGATCCCGAGGAGCTGGTCGGGGTCTCGCAGCGGGGGGGTCGGTGACTGTGTCGGGCCCGGCCCGAGCTTGCGCCAGTTCAGTCTGGCCATGATGCGCCGCCCGATCCTGATGGCGTCCTGCTCGTCCTCGGCCATGTAGTCGGCCAGCCCGGAGGTGCGGGCGTGCATGTCGGCGCCGCCGAGCGACTCGTCGTCGGACACTTCGCCGGTCGCCATCTTCACCAGCGGCGGACCGCCGAGAAAGACCTTGGACCGGTTGCGGACCATCACCACGTAATCACACATGCCGGGGATGTACGCGCCGCCTGCCGTCGAGTTACCGAATACCAGCGCGAGGGTCGGCAGCCCCAGCGCGCTGTGCTGGGTGAGGTCGTGGAACAGTTGGCCCCCGGGCACGAAGATCTCGGCCTGCGTGGGCAGGTCCGCCCCGCCCGACTCGACGACGTTGATGATTGGCAGCCGGTTCTCGCGGGCAACCGCCATGCCCCGGAACACCTTGCGGAAGGTGTAGGGGTTCGAGGCTCCGCCGCGCACCGTCGGGTCGTGCGCGATGATCATCGACTCGACGCCTTCGACGATGCCGATGCCGACCACAACGCTGCCGCCCACCGGAAACTTCGTGCCCCACGCCGCGAACGGACACAATTCCAGGAAGGCCGTGTCGGGGTCGAGCAGCAGCTCGACACGCTCGCGGGCCAGCATCTTTCCGCGGCTACGGTGCCGGGCGACGTACTTCTCGCCGCCGCCCGCGTTGGCCAGCGCCAGCTGTTCGGCGATCGTGTAGAGCTGCGCGATAAGTCCCTCGCGATTCTCGAGGTATACCGGTGCGCGAGTGTCGACCCGGTCGGGCAGGACGTCAACCAACTTTTCCTCCAGGTGACATCGACGTCGATCGCTGACACGTTACGTTAGCCGCTACTAACATCCGATGACAACGGGGTCGGCGCGGCAGGTCATGCCTTCCCGCCCGTACGGTCACCGCAGGGGCGCCCAGGAGACTCAGCCGGAACAGCGCGAGGTGGGGCCATTTCCGTCATCTTCCGCCGAAAGTCGGGGGGCGTCGCTCGGTGAAGGCGCCGAAACCCTCCCGGCCGTCCGGAGTGGCGAAGAGGTCCACCACCGCGTCGCGCTCGTGTTCGATACCGTCGGACGTCGACAAGTTGGCCGTCTGCAGCAGCAGGGACTTGGTGGTCGACGCGACTTGTGCTGCGCCGGTGGCCAATTGCTCTCCGATGGCACCTGCCGTCTCGAGCAGCGTGCCGACGCCGCTAAGCCGGTTCACCAGCCCCAGGCTGTGGGCCCGCTCGCCGTCGATGACGGTGCCCAGCATCAGCATCTCGGTGGCCACCCCGACGGGGATGAGCCGCGGCAACCGCTGCGTACCACCTCCGCCAGGGAGCACGCCGAGTTTGGCCTCGGGCAGACCGAGCCGGGCCTGACGTCGAGGGCGTCGGTGAAGCCATGGATGAAGTCCGCGAAATCGTCACGGCTACCGAAGGCTCGGATCTCTTCGATGTCGGCGCCCGCGCAGAACGCCCGGCCTGCCCCGTGTATGACCACCGCGCGCACCGACCCCTGCGACTCCAGGGTGCGGATGGCGTCGGCGAGATCGGTGTAGGTCTGGGTGCCGATGACGTTGAGTCGGTCGGCGCCATCGAGTTCGACCCAGGCCACCGCGTCCACGACGCGGGTGGCGATCCTGGTGGTCACGGGTCACTCAGCCGTGGTCGCGCCCAGGTTGGTGAAGTCGGGTGCACGCTTCTCGCGGTGCGCGGCGAGGCCTTCCCGGACCTCCGGACCGCCGAAGCCGATGAACTCCAACCCGAGGGACGTCTCGAATGACGGCCCGAACACCCGGAACCACTGGTTGAGGCTGTGTTTGGTCCAGCGGATCGCCGTTGGTGCGCCGGCGGCGAGGCTGGTCGCGATCCGGGTCGCCTCGGTGAGGACGTCGTCGTCGTCGACGCACTTGGACACCAGGCCGATGCGTTCGGCTTCCTCGCCGAGCAACGTCTCGCAGGTGAGCAGGTAGTACTTGGCCTTTGCCATACCCGCCATCAGCGGCCAGCAGATGGCGGCGTGGTCACCGGCGGCGACCCCGAGACGGGTGTGGCCGTCGATGATCTTGGCGGTGCGCCCGACGACGGAGATGTCGGCCAGGATCGCGACGACCAGACCGGCGCCCACCGCGGGCCCGCGCACCGCGGAGACCACCGGCTTGCTGAAGCTCACCATATTCATCACCAGGTCGCGTGCCTCGCGCATGATTCGGACGCGGCTGGGGTAGCTGTTGATCATGTCGTCGAGCAGGTCGAAGTTGCCGCCCGACGAGAAGGCCTTGCCCTCGCCGCGGACCAGCACGGCACGGACGTTGTCGTCCTTGTCGATGGCGGGCCACATGTCGGCGAGGTCGCGGTGCATCTGGGGATTGACGGAGTTCAATCCGGGGGCGTCCAGCACGATGTGCAGAACTCCGTCAGCGGCCGGTTCGAAGCGCAGGCTGGGAAAGTCGTCGTAGCTCATCATCGAGTGTTCCTTTGCATCGTCAAGAAGGGTTACTCC
This sequence comes from Mycolicibacterium hippocampi, assembly GCF_010723735.1. Classification (GTDB taxonomy): domain Bacteria; phylum Actinomycetota; class Actinomycetes; order Mycobacteriales; family Mycobacteriaceae; genus Mycobacterium; species Mycobacterium hippocampi. Next base: position 989,138 of record NZ_BLLB01000002.1, read on the forward strand.
GCGTCGGGCGGGGAGCAGCGGCCACCGACGAGGACTCCGAGGCTTCTCTCATCGCGCCCTCGAAATGGTAACGAACCTTGGACCGGCCGTGGTCGGATCACGGTGCGGCGGTGGAGACGGTCTCAATTGTCGGCCTCGATGAAGTCCGCGCCGCGGATCAGCCGAACCGGGGTGAACACCAGCACCTCTTCGTCGCGCTGGTTGCGGACGCTGACCGTCGCGGTGACGACGCCCCGACCCGGCTTGCTCGACGGGCGCGACTCCGTGACGGTGCAGATGGCGAGGAGGGTGTCACCGACGTACACCGGTCGCTTGACCCACAGTTCCATGTGCATGAAGGCCAGGCCGGTGCCGTTGAGGAAGTTGGACTGCACGATCAACCCTTCCGCAATGCAGTAGATCAGAGCGCCGGGGACCAACCGACCTTGGTACCCGCCGGCGGCGGCGTGCGACGCATCGTAGAACAACGGCTCGTTGAACCCGCCGAGGTTGACGAACGTCGTGAGGTCGGATTCCGTGACGGTGCGCTTGGCGGTCTTGAAGCGAAAACCTGCCGGCATTTCTTCCCAAGTCCTGCCGCGAACCAGTGGTTCGACCTCGGCGCTGGACAGGTGGGCTGAGTTCATGAGAGGCCTTTCGTCGAGGCGCTGACACTACAAAGGATCGGGATGATCTAAACCAACTGTCTCCTGCCGGCGACGCCGGTAAGGTTAATACCCGATAACTAACGGGCGCCGGCGCCATGGGTGTGTGATTGCAGGCCCGCACGCCAGCAATGAGGAGGACGCTGTGTATCTCACTCAGGGCTTACACAGGGCGTTGCAGCACCATCCCGACCGCCTTGCCACCATCGACGGGGACCGGACACGGACCTATGAACGGTCCGCGCAGCGAATCGCAAAGTTGGCGCACGCGTTACGACAGCTCGGGGTGAACCGGGGAGACCGGGTCGGCATGCTTGCGCTCAACTCCGACCGATATCACGAATACCTGCTGGCGGTGCCTTGGGCGGACGCGGTACTCAACCCGATCAACATCCGGTGGAGCCCCGCGGAGATCGACTACGCCCTACGTGACTCCCAAACCGACGTCCTCTTCGTCGATGACGCCTTCAGTCCGGCTGTACCGGCGCTTCGGGCGTCGTATCCCGGCCTGCACACCGTCGTTCACTGCGGAAACGGCCCTACGCCGGAGGGGATGTGTTCCTATGAGGAACTCGTCGCCAGCGGTGAAGTCATCGATGACGTGCGGCGCTCTGGCGATCAATTGGCCGGTGTGTTCTATACCGGCGGCACCACGGGTCTACCCAAGGGCGTGATGCTCAGCCACGCCAACCTGATGACGTCGGTGCTGGGAATGCTCAGCGTAGGGAGCTTTCTCAGTCCGGAGGGCCGGCTGCTTCACGTCGCGCCGCTGTTCCATCTCGCGGACTTGGCCGCCTGGGCGGGGCAGACCACCCTTGGCGGAACCCACGTGATGCTCTCGACGTTCGATCCGACTGCGATCCTGGAAACCATCGAACGCCAGCAGGTCACCGACGCGCTGCTGATCCCGACCATGCTGCAGATGGTCATCGACCACCCGACCGTTGGAGAATACGACCTTTCCAGCCTCCAAACCGTGATGTACGGCGCGTCGCCGATCCCTGAGGCGGTGCTGTCGCGGGCGATGAAGACCATGGGCGCGGCGCGGTTCATGCAAGGTTATGGAATGACAGAGCTGTCCCCGCTGGCGACGGTCCTGCGCCCGGAGGACCACGATCATCCGGAATTGCTGCGTTCGGCAGGCCGCGCGGCGCCCTGTGCCGAAGTCAAGATCTTCGACGCCGACGATCGAGAGCTGCCGCCGGGACATACCGGTGAGATCGTCGCGCGCGGCGGCAACGTGATGCTCGGTTACTGGAATAAGCCTGACGAGACCGCGAACGCGCTGCGGAATGGGTGGATGCATACCGGCGATGCCGGTTACATGGACGAGCGAGGTTATGTGTTCCTCGTCGACCGCATCAAGGACATGATCATTTCGGGTGGCGAGAACGTCTACTCGACTGAGGTCGAGAACGCTCTTTGCCGGCACCCCGCGGTGTCGGCGTGCGCGGTCATCGGCGTCCCGGACGAGACTTGGGGCGAACGCGTTCACGCGGTCGTCGTCTTGGCCGAGGGTTCTTCGGTGACAGCCGAGGAGTTGCGGGTTTTCTGCAAGACCCAGATCGCGGGATACAAGGCGCCCCGTACGGTCTCGTTCGTCGGTGCGCTTCCACTCTCGGGGGCTGGAAAGGTACTGAAACGCGAACTCCGCGAACGCTTCGGCGGAGATCGCCCCAGCACTGTCGGAGGTCGATAGGTGCTTGTGCGCGAGCCCCGCCGAGTTCGGCCCCACTGCCCTCGGGTCATGTCCCCGGACAGGGACCCGTCGGCGCACTCAGCGTCGCGTCGCCACGGTGATCGGCCGGGCGTAGCGCAAGTGGGACTACGGATTGGGTGGTCAAGATGACCGAACAACGGCCGGTGAAAGTCGCAATCATCGGTGCGGGCATGTCTGGGTTGTGCATGGCGGTCAAGCTCCAGGACGCCGGCATCGACTCGTACACCATTTTCGAGAAAGCCGAGGAAGTCGGGGGCACCTGGCGCGACAATACCTATCCGGGGCTGACGTGCGACATCCCGTCGCGGTACTACTCCTACTCGTTTCGGCCCAACCCGAACTGGTCCCACTTGCTGCCGCCGGGCCCCGAGATTCGGGCCTACTTTCAGCAGGTCGCCGATGAACGGGGCATTCAGGGGCACATCAAGTTCGGCACCGAGGTCCTCTCTGCGCGGTACGACGACGGGCGCTGGCTGCTCACCTCCACCCACGGCGAAGAGACATTCGACGTGCTCGTCACCGCGACCGGCGTGCTGCGGGTGCCACGCTGTCCGGACATTCCCGGGGAAGCCGATTTTGCCGGGCCGGTGTTTCACTCCTCCAGATGGGACCACTCGGTTTCATTGGCCGACAAGCGGATCGGGCTCATCGGGACGGGCTCAACAGGCATACAGATCATTGCCGCACTCGGCGGCAAGGTCGATCGGTTGACGACCTTCCAGCGCACTGCGCAGTGGGTCTTTCCGCTGCCCAATCCGCGTTATTCACCGGTGATCCGCGCAGCTCTGACGCGTTGGCCGGTCCTCAACCGCCTGAGCTATCGGTTCTGGGGCTTGGTGGTCCGGCACCTGTTCGGTCGCGCGCCGATCCGTCCTGGAGTTCACCGCCGCCTGGTCCAGACGTTATGTCGATGGAACCTGCGCCTTTCGGTGCGCGACCCACAGTTGCGCGCGAGACTCACCCCGAATTACCAGCCGATGTGCAAACGACAAATCATCGCGTGGGGCTTCTACCGTGCTGTCCAGCAACCCGGTGTAGAGGTGGTGTCCGAGGCAATCGACCACATCGAGCCTCTCGGCGTCGTCACTGCCGACGGTGTGTTGCACGAACTTGACGTGCTGGTCTATGCCACGGGCTTCGACGCCCGGGCCTACGTGCGTCCGCTGACGGTGATTGGCGAGCATGCGGTCACCCTGGACGAGGCGTGGGCAGATGGTCCCACGGCGTACCGGTCCGTGGCGGTTCCCGGATTCCCGAACTTGTTCATGCTGATGGGCCCGCATTCGCCGATCGGGAACCAGTCGCTGGTACCGATAGCCGAGGACCAGGCCGATTATGTGATGTGGTGGATCAACCGGATCCGTGCGGGCAGCATCGTCTCTGCCGCGCCCACAGAGCTGGCCACCAAGGAGTACAACGACAGCATGAAATCAGCAATGCCGCAGACGATCTGGGTGACCGGTTGCAACAGTTGGTACCTCGGCAAAGACGGGCTTCCGGAATTGTTCCCGTGGACACCCGAGCGCCACAGCGAACTATTGCGTACCCCTGAGCTGGCAGATTTCGACGTCCGATGAGGTCCGCGTTCGCACGTGGAGATCGCCAAGGACCGCATGACATTTCGGCGGACGACTCGCCGCTTCGCAGTGGGCGGCCGGCGAATCGCGTAGGGCGCCGTGCCGATCGCAGGAGAACCGACATGGCGAGCGCCTCATGCATTCGCCGGTGAACGTGAAAGACGCCGGGTTCGGCGTGATGCTGCCCAGTTTCGATCCCTTCCGGCTTGGCGCTCCGCCGCTATTGGCCGCCGCCCGCCTCGCTGAAGACCTCGGGTTCGACTCAGGTTGGGTCGGCGATCATCTGAGCTTCCACCCGCCGGTGCTGGAACCGTGCGGGGCACTCGCGGCCGTCGCTGCCGTCACTCGACGGCTGGTGCTGGGCACCGGTGTGCTGCTCCTACCGATGCGCAATCCGGTATGGACAGCCAAGCAGCTCGGGACGGTCGCGGCGCTCGCGCCCGAACGCCTGATCGTGGGCGTCGGCGCAGGTGGGGAGAACCCAGCGGAGTTCGAGGCCGCCGGGTATCCCGTCGCGCAGCGTGGTCGCAGGCTCGACGAGGCCATGGTGGTCCTCGATGCGCTACTGCGCGGAGAAACTGTGGACCACCCGGGTCCATTGCTTCCGGTGCGTTCCCCCAAGCTGGAGCCGGTGCCATCCTCTCGCCCACCGCTGGTGGTCGGCGGCCGATCCACACACGCGGTGCGGCGCGCTGCTCGGCTCGCCCAAGGCTGGCTCGCGGTGTGGCTGAGTCCCCGTCGAGTGCGTGCGGCGGTGGAGGATCTGCGGGCGCATGCCGAGGAGTTCCGCAGGCCGGTGTGCACGACGGTGATGTTGTCGTTCGTGCACGTCACCGATGACGTGGAAGCGGGTCGTGCCGAGCTTCAACGATTCGTCGCAGGTCAGTACGGCATGCCCGTCGAAGCAATCGAGAAGTGGTGTGTGATCGGAAGCGAAACCCGAGTGGCAGACATGCTCGCGGAGTTCCGTGACGCCGGCGCCGCGTCATTCGTGATGCTGCCGACCTCTGCGAACGTCCTGGCGCAGCACGAGCGCCTCGCCGCGGTTCGCGAGAAGTTCGCGATGTAGGTCTGACGAGTCGACGCCTCAGGCCGAACTCGCAGGTCGCTACGGAGCGAATTCTCGCCCAAGCAGGTGGCGGGCGACAACCAACTTGGCGACCTGCGCGGTTCCATCGGCGATTTCGAATGCCAACACGTCGCGCAGTCGCTGCCCCTGCAGACTGTCGGTTCCCCATCCAGCGTGGCCGAAGGTCAGCAACGCCTGGTGCACGACCTCACCCGCGGTCTTGGGCGCGAACCACTTCGCCATGTTCGCGGCCACCGTGTGATCCAAGCCCTGGTCCTTTCGCCACAGCGCCTCGTAACAGATGTGACGCGCCCCGGCCAGCCTGGTGGCCTGCTCGACCAGCGGGAACGCCACGCCCTGGTGGCGACCTATCGGACCACCGAAAGCCTGCCGCGTTCGCGCGTACTGCAGTGCGTCGTCGAGGGCCGCCTGGGCGATGCCGACGCACATCAGGCCGATCACCGCCCGCGAGTAGTCGAAGCCCTGCATCACCGACACGAATCCGGCGCCCTCCTGCCCGATCAGCTCGTCGCGGCCCACCTTCACCCCGTCGAAATGCAGCGACGCACGTCCGATGGCCCGGCCGCCGTGGTCATCGAGCGCGGTTCGCGCGACCCGTTCGTCGTTGAGGTCGACGTAGAACGCGCTGACCCCGCGGGCCCCGGGCCCTCTGGTGCGCGCGAAGACCACTCCGGTGTCGGCCGACATCCCCATTGAGATCGACGTCTTCTCACCCAGCAGCCGCCAGCCTGCCCCGTCGGGTTGTGCGCGCAGCGACAGGTTGGCCGCGTCGGACCCGTGCTCTGGCTCGGTGAGCACCAGCGCCGACAGAGCAGTGCCATCTGCGAGCGGGGGTAACCACCGCGCCAGTTGCTCCTCGCTGGCATTGCCGACCAGGATGTCGGCGTTGAGAGCAGCGATCAGCAGGATGTAACAGGCGTTGATGTCAGCCCGCGAGATCTCCTCGGCTGCTATGCCGGTGGTGACGGCGTCGGCCCCCTGGCCACCGAAACGCTCCGGAATGCGCAGGCCGGTCAAGCCCATCGCCGCCATCTGGCGAGGTAGCTCCGGGCGCATCCGCGCGGCCCGGTCGTCGGCCTGGTAGTGCGGAGCGAGCACCCGCTCAGCGAAGGTGGCGACCTCACGCCGGAAGGCCTCTTGGTCTTCGTCGAAGGCATAGTGCACGTGCGGCTCCCTGGATGCGCTGCTCGGGCGACGGAACGATGTCATCAAGTTAGCCCTGCGGACGACGTTTCAAAGGCTAATCCCCGAGAGGGAGAGATCTCGTGGACACCGCTCGTCAGCGTGCGAGGACTTGAAAGCCTTCCCATGCTTGCCGGCGGTCGGCATGGGGATCGTGCTCCATCCGCGAAGCGCGATCGAAGACCAGCACCGGACGGGCGTCGCTGGTGTAGCGCGGCCAGCCGTCTCCAGGGACTCCGGTGCGGGCGAAAGCAACCCAGCGCCCTTGCATGTCGTCGCTCACGCGCATGGCCGAGCGGCGATCGGCTCCGGCGCTGAGAAGCCGACCGAGGGGCGTGCGGTAAGCGTCGAACACCGCAAGAAGCTCGGTCGCATGGGTGGCACCCAGCCCGGCCCATTGCAGAGTTCGCGGGGCGAAGTCATAGCGGTACAGATATGTGGGGGCGTGCCGACTGTGAGAGTCCGCGAGCTGCCACAGTGTCGATCCGAATGTGAAGTCGGCCCCCAGCCGGATACAGGCATCTGGGGCTGGATACTCGGGGTAGGCAGCGGTAATACGCTCGCGATAGGTGGGTTCCGCCCCCGCCAGTAACGCTTCGATCTTCGCTTCGTTCAGCGGAAGGAGTTTGAGGAAGCGAGTGAACAACCGGCCCTCGTCGGCGTTCGTACCGACGATCAGCGGCACACGGTACGCCTTGCCTTCGCGCATCGCTTGAATGGGCTCGAGCGGTAGATAGTCGGTTCCGAAGGTGCATCCCACCGGGTAACCGCCGGCAAGGTCCGATGCGCTGGTGGTGAGCAGGCGATCGAATGCCTTCACCAGTTGAGCCGGACGCGCCGCCAGCAGTTGGCGGGCGGGCTCCCGCTCCTCAGCGCCGAGAATGGATGCGAACTTGACGGCGAACTCCGCGGCCAACTCCTTGGAGCGGGATAGCGCGCCGGCCGGACTTTGTGAGATCGCCCGGGCGAAAAGGCCTTTAGCCGCTGGCACAGCCAACAATGTGGTAACGGCATGCGCGCCCGCGCTCTCTCCGAATATCGTCACGTCATCGGGATCGCCGCCGAATGCCGCGATGTTTTCGCGTACCCAGCTGAGCGCCGCCACCAGGTCACGCAAGTAGAGGTTGTCGTCAATACGGATGTCTGCCGTGGACAGCGACGACAGGTCGACCGCCCCCAGCGCGCCGAGGCGGTAGTTCGCCGATACATACACGCAACCGGTGCGGGCAAGCGACGCACCATCATAGATCGGTGTCGCGGAACTACCGAGGAAGTACGCCCCGCCGTGAATGAAGAACATCACGGGCAGAGGTCGGTCCGAGCCGCCCTCGGGGGCAACGACGTTGAGGGTGAGGCAGTCCTCGCTCATTGGCTGGAACTTGCCGGGACCGACGATGGTGTACCGGCGGGGCTGCGGAGCGCAGTAGCGGAATCGGTGACATTGTCGAACGCCATCCCACGGCTCGACCGGCTGGGGAGCCTTGAACCGCAAGGCGCCGACCGGTGGCTTGGCGTAAGGAATGGAACGCCAGCGATTGACGCCGTCCCGCGTGAATCCTTCGATGGCGCCCGAGGCGATTTCCGTGCGGACTGTCTTCGCTGGCATTTCTCGACAATAGCGAATGAGCATTCACAATAGCGTCCGGGCGTGATTTAGAGACGTGTCGTGTCCGACAGAGCGGACCCCGCGGCCGGGTCTGGCCCATCGACGACTCCTCGGGGTGGTTCAGCACCGCGCCTGCGGTCATCGGCTAGCGGAGGAATTTGACCTGTCTCCCGTTGGCCCGTGCCGGGAAGTGTCTACGCAGGTCCTGCTACACCCACAGTTGCCACCGGTGCGCACGGTTCAGTGGTCGAGTAGTCCGTAGCGCCCGGCCAGCGCGGCGGCCTCGATCCGGTTCCGGGCACCGATCTTCTGAATCAAGCTTGCGACCATTCTCTTGGTGGTTCGCTCGCTAACGTGCATTCGAGCAGCGATTGCGTTGATCTCCAGCCCCTGCGCCAATAGGCTCCAGAGCTTGATGAGGTGCTCGCCGAGATTATCTAGTATTTCGTCATCTGGACTGTGGTTGCTGACGAGAAGCCGGTCCAGCAGCTCGGGGTTTACGACCTTCATGCCGGTGGCGATGACCAAGAGCGGCGCCACCAGTGCGTCTGCGTCGGAGGTCTTCTGCAGGAATCCGTCTGCTCCCGCTCGCAGAGCTCGCTCAGCCAGCGACAGGTCGTCGGTGCCAGACAACGCCAATATACCCGTCGACGGGTAAGCGCCACGTAGTGCTGTGATGGCGTGCACCCCGCCGCGTGGTGGCAGGGTCAGGTCGATTGTGGCGATGTCTGCGCGGTGTTTGCCGACTAACGGGACGGCGTCCTCGCTGCTGCTGCCTATTGCTGCGACGTGGAACAGACTGTCGGCCCTGGAGGTCAAAAGCAATTGCAAACCCTGTGCAAAAAGGGCGTGGTCGTCCACGATGACTACGACGAAAGGCGCCGGGCGCGAGGTCAATCCCGTCATATCTACCTTTCCGCGGAAGCTGTGGATACCACGTGCTAGAACGCTGTGTCGAGGCCGGAGGATTGGGTAACGAAATGAACAACAATCTCACCACGATCGGTGGCGGCGCGGTTCAGTGGCGCGAACCCGAACGGGCCATCGCCGTATTAAGAGTTCTGGTGGTCGTCAGTCTTGCCTTGCTGGTTGCCTTTGGTACGCCCGTCAACCGGACGTATTTGACGTTCGGTTGTATTCTCATCGGGTTGGCCGGGGTGTACGCGATTTATGTACTCCGCGCAAATCTTCGTGGTCGTCCGCTGTCACAGGGCTGGATGACGGCCGTCGACGTAGCACTCACGGTGTTGCTCACGGCGGCGACCGGGGGGGCGTCCAGCATGGTTGTTGCGTTGATTCCGTTAGCGGTGGTGGCCAGTGCCGTTCGGCAGGGTTTAAAGTCCGCGATGCTCGCGGCTCTTGGCACGGGCGCGCTGTTTGCTGCGGTAACGCTGGCCGTGAGCCGTCCAGAGATTTCTCTGCATCACCGGATCGAGGTCGCCCTGTGGTGGTGCTGCTATTTCGTTGCCTTTGCCGTGCTCACCGGATCTCTGCGACGCGTGCTCGACCGTGAGCACGAGCGCACCGTGCGCGCCAAGGCCGAGGTGATGGCAGAGCATGCCGAGGCTGCCGAGGAAAGGGATCTGCGGGCACGCCTACTCGAGGTGCAGCGGCTGCGTGAAGAAGGTCTGCGGGTGCTGCTGCATGAGTTTCGTACTCCTGTGTCGTCCCTGGCGGCGCTGGCACGATCACTGACTGTGCCCGGCCGATTGGACGCCGAGCGCAGGGACGAGGCGATCAACTTGGTGGCGGCGCACGCTCGCCACCTAACGGACATGCTCGACGGCCTCGCTGACCTCGCTATTGAGACAGGGAATCCGCGGGGAATCCCGAGAATCCGCCGGACCTTCGTGCAGGACCTGGCGCAAGCATCATTGACCTCAGCGGGTATACCCGCTGAGCACAGCACAGTCTCCCTCGAGCCGTCGGGTGCGCTGATCTACTGCGACGAGCACCGCGTGCGCCGAATCATGACGAACTTGCTCGAAAACGCCCACCGTCACGGGAGCAGCCGTGTGGTCGATCTTCGCATTGTCTGCACTCGGTCCTCGCTGACGCTGGAAGTGGGCGATCGCGGCCCTGGACTGCTGACCGCCAAGCACACGTCGGCAATCCTTGGGCGCGCCAGCTCCGACGAGCGCGCCCCGGTTGAGGGCTTGGGGCTGTGGATCGTAGAGCAGCTAGTGAGTGCGCTGGGCGGCACATTTTCGCTTGAGCCTCGTGAGGGGGGCGGCCTGCTAGCCCGGGTGGTAATTCCTCTCAGCTGATTCTGCGATGGTTTTTCATTGGCTGCGGTGCGACGGTATGCGCACGAGACGCGGTTGGCCCGCATGGGCCAGAGTTGGCACGGATGCCCCGCGCAGTGAACCGGGTCACTTGTGCAGGCTAGATGCAGCACAGAACACAAATGTGGGCAACGCGAACGATGAAAAATCCCACGTACCCAAACGGTGGAACGCCGGTGAGACCCGCCACAGCGTTCGTCGCCTCTGTGTGGGCCGGGTCATCGACATTGAGGAGCAACAGTGAACAAGACTTCTGTGGCCGTTAGCGGACCCGATTCGGAAGCCGCTCATGCGGTCGCTCTGGAGGACATCGATGTCAGCGATCCGGAACTGTACCGAAATTACACGTGGCAACCGTATTTCAAGCGTCTACGGGAAGAGGATCCGGTCCACTTCTGCAAGGACAGCATGTTCGGCCCATATTGGTCCATTACCAAGTTCGCGGACATCATGCAGGTAGATACCTCACCCGAGATCTTTTCCTCCGAGGCGAAGTTCGGCGGCATCACCATCATGGACGACAACGCGGCGGCCAGCCTGCCGATGTTCATCGCGATGGACCCACCCAAACACGATGCGCAGCGCCTGGCGGTCAGTCCGATCGTGGCACCGGAGAACCTCGCCAAGATGGAGCTAGTCATCCGTGAGCGCACCGCGAGTTTGCTTGACGGTTTGCCTCTCAACGAGACCTTCGACTGGGTCCAGAATGTCTCGATCAACTTGACCACACAAATGTTGGCGACCTTGTTCGACTTTCCCTGGGAGGACCGCGCCAAGTTGACACGTTGGTCGGATGTGACGACGGCCATTCCCGGTGCCGGCTTGATCGAGTCCGAGGAACAGCGGATGAGCGAATTGCTCGAGTGCGCCGCTTACATGACAGGGCTGTGGAACGACCGCGTCAACGCCGAACCGCGTAACGACCTCATCTCGATGATGGCGCATTCGCCGGCAACCCGAAACCAAACACCGGAAGAGTTCCTGGGCAACATCCTGCTGCTGATCGTCGGCGGTAACGACACCACCCGCAATTCGATGACGGGCGGCGTCGTAGCTCTCAACGAGTTCCCAGATGAGTATCGCAAACTGTGCAGCAACCCTGCCCTGGTCAGTTCCATGGTGCCCGAGATCATCCGTTGGCAGACTCCGCTGTCGCACATGCGCCGCACCGCTTTGACCGACACCGAGCTCGGGGGGAAGTCGATCCGCAAGGGCGACAAGGTCGTCATGTGGTATGTGTCGGGTAACCGCGATCCGGAGGCCATCGAGAATCCGGATGCCTTCATCATCGATCGTGCCCGGCCGCGCCATCACCTGTCATTCGGGTTCGGGATCCACCGCTGTGTCGGCAACCGCCTGGCCGAGTTGCAGCTGAGAATCGTGTGGGAGGAGCTTCTCAAGCGTTGGCCCAAACCGATGCAGCTCGAGGTCGTTGGAGCCCCCACCCGGGTGACGTCGCCGTTCATCAAAGGCTACGAGTCCCTGCCCGTGCGCATCAACGTCTGATGCGGCGAGTTCGAGGAGATGACGCCAAATGAGCCAAACCGTCCTCGTCGTCGGCGGCGGTCAAGCCGGCGGGCAGGCAGTGACCAGCCTGCGGTCAAACGGATTCGACGGACGGATCATTCTCATCGGCGCGGACTCGATGTTGCCCTATCACCGGCCCCCGTTGTCGAAGGCATTCCTGGCCGGCAGCCTACCGGTGGAGCGACTGTTTCTGCGGCCACCGGCGTTCTATGAGAAGGCTCGGGTCGACGTGATGCTCGGGGTCTGCGTCACCGGGATGGATGCCAGCCAGCGGCAGGTGACGCTCGACGATGGACGCGAACTCGAGTTCGATCGCCTGGTGCTGGCTACCGGTGGCCGGCCCCGCCCCTTGTCCTGCGCTGGCGCGGATTCTCCGATACTGCATTACCTGCGCACCGTGGCCGACGTCGAGGGCATCCGTGCGAAGTTGCGGCCCGGGGCGCGGCTGGTGCTGATTGGCGGGGGCTACATCGGTCTCGAGATTGCCGCCGTCGCGGCGCAGCTGGGATTGCTGGTGACCGTCGTGGAGGCCGAGCCCACGGTGCTGGCCAGGGTCACCTGTCCGGACGTGGCCCAGTTCTTCGAAGCCGAGCATCGCCGCGCCGGGGTCACGATTCGATGCGCGGCGACGGTGACGGGCATCGAGCAAGTCGGGTCTGCGGCGCGGGTCCTGACCGCCGACGGTGAGAGCTTCGCCGCCGATCTGGTTATCGCAGGTATCGGACTGCTCCCGAATGTCGAGTTAGCCTCGGCTGCGGGTGTGACGTGCGACAACGGTATCGCCGTCGACGAGTTCTGTCAGACCTCGGAGCCGGGTATTTACGCTGCAGGTGACTGCACACAGCACCCCAGCGAGGTCTACGGCTGCCGACTGCGGCTGGAGTCGGTGCACAACGCGATCGAGCAGGCGAAGACCGCCGCCGCGGCGATCTGCGGTAGCGCCAAACCCTATCGGCAAGTGCCCTGGTTCTGGTCGGATCAGTACGATCTGAAGTTGCAGACCGCTGGCCTGAACCGCGGTTATGACCAGGTAGTCATTCGTGGCGACCCCGACACCAGATCGTTCGCAGCGTTTTACTTGCGCGACGGGCGAATGCTGGCCGTGGATGCGATCAACCGGCCGGTCGAGTTCATGGCGGCCAAATCGCTGATCGCCGAGCGCGCCGTCATTGACGTAGAAAGACTTGCCGATGATCGCATCCCGGCCCAGGCGCTGGCCTCTCGATAGTCCCGCTCGACTGGGTGCTGCACTTTTTCCACTATCCAACCCACACCGGCGACCGTAGTCGCCCTCACTGCAAAGGACTGAAATGACCAAGATCACCTACGTAGACCACAACGGAGCATCCAGAACCGTCGATGGGATGGACGGCGAGTCTCTGATGGAAACCGCAGTATCGAACCTGGTGCCGGGCATCGACGGTGACTGCGGCGGTGCGTGTGCCTGCGCCACCTGCCACGTGCACGTCGAAGCCGACTGGCTCGACAAACTACCGCCGATAGAGCCCACCGAAAAGTCCATGCTGGAATTCTGCGAAGGCGCCGACGAGACGTCTCGGCTGGGCTGCCAGATCAAGATCGGCCCAGCTCTCGACGGCATCGTGGTCAGCACTCCAGTTGCTCAGCACTGATTAGGTGGACTTGGGCCGGCGCAGTGGTGAGGTGCGGTTAACAGCACCGGATTGCGTCGTCGGCGCGAAGCGGCAGATGAGCGGCGGGCGTGGGTCGAAGATGTCGTAATGGCGGGCCCGACGGGGGCGATGAGCCTCGATTGAGCGTGACTGTTCGCGCGCGGTTGTTCATTTGTGACAACGAGGTTGGTGGAGGTTGATGATGGCGGTGTTCAAGGACGAGGACGAGGTCTATGCCTTTTTGGGTGGGATCTTTCGGCGGGGCCTGGAGAAGGAGGGGCTGGCGGATAAGCTCGTGAATTCGGGTGTGGTGTTGCGGGTGCATTACACCGATCCGGACGCAGTGGTGACGGTGGACATGCCGAACAAGGTGGTGCAGACGGGAGCGGGCAGTACCGCGGTGCCCAATGTCGAGCTGTTCATGTCGGCGGACACCGGGAACAAGTTCTGGTTGGGGAAGGTGAACCTGACGATGGCGATGGCCAAGGGAACGGTGCGCGCGAAGGGTCCGGCGGCGAAGTTGATCAAAATGATCCCGCAGGCCAAGAACCTGTTCCCGGAGTACCGGTTGCTGTTGCAGAACGAGAATCGGCAGGACCTCATCGATGTGTGACCGGCGCTTCACGGTGGGCTGCAGGACGGGCGTGCGATGAAGAGCACCATGCAGGATGTTCCGTTGACGGTGGCCGGGATCGTGCGCCATGCCTCGACGATCCATGGTGATCGCTATGTGCTGACCGCGCGGGGGCCCGGACAGATCTCTCGGGTGTCCTACCGCGAGGTGGGGGAGCGCGCGGCACGGCTGGCGAATGCGTTGCGCGAGATCGGCATTCGTGGAGATGAGCGTGTCGCGACGCTGCAGTGGAGCAACCAGGAGCATCTGGATGCTTACGCGGCGGTGCCGTCGATGGGCGCGGTGCTGCACACGTTGAATCTGCGGCTGCCGCCGGAACAGCTGACGTGGATCGCCAATCATGCCGAGGATCGGGTGATCATCGCCGACGGTACGGTGCTGGGCCTGTTGGCGGCGGCGTTGCCGTCGATGACCTCGGTGCGCACGGTGTTGGTGACCGGCACGGGTGACCTTGCCGCGGTCCAGGGGTGCGGAAAGGACGTCCTTCGTTACGACGATGTAGTGGCCGCCCAGCCGAGCACGTTCGACTGGCCCGACGTCGACGAGCGGTCGGCCGCCGCGATGTGCTACACCAGCGGTACCACCGGGCACCCGAAGGGTGTTGTCTACAGTCATCGTTCGACGTGGTTGCACTCTCAGGCGGCGTGCACCTCGAATGCGTTGGGCGTCGGTCATGACGACACGGTGTTGGCGATCGTTCCGATGTTCCACGCCAACGCGTGGGGGTTGCCGTACGCGGCGATGATGGCGGGGGCGCAGCTTCTGCTGCCTGACCGTTTTCTGCAGGCGGGGCCTTTGGTGGAGATGATCGAGGCGGTCCGGCCGACGATGGCGGGCGCTGTTCCGACGATCTGGACCGACGTTCTGCACTATCTGCGCGACAATCCCGGCCACGATGTGAGTTCGCTGAAGTTGGTGGCGTGCGGTGGTTCGGCGGTTCCGCGGTCGTTGATGACCGCCTATGACGAGCTGGGCGTCCGCATTGTGCAGGCCTGGGGGATGACCGAGACGTCCCCGCTGGCCGCGGTCGCATTGCCGCGGAACAGCGACACCCCGGAGAGGTCCCTTTACCTGCGCGGAACCCAGGGCCGGGTGGTGGCCGGTGTGCAGGCCCGCATCGTCGACGACGCCGGCGCCGAGCAGCCCTGGGACGGAAAGTCGGTGGGGGAGATTCAGATCCGCGGCCCGTGGATCACCGGGTCGTATTACGAGCATGACACTTCGGCGGTGTCGCCGGACGGGTGGTTGCGCACCGGAGACGTCGGGACGATCAGCCCGGATGCGTTCATCACGCTGACCGACCGTTCCAAGGACGTCATCAAGTCCGGGGGCGAATGGATCTCCTCGGTGGAGCTGGAGAACGAGTTGGCCGCTCACCCTGCGGTGCGCACCGCCACCGTGATCGGGGTTCCCGATGACAAGTGGCAGGAACGGCCGCTGGCGGTGGTCGTCCTGGCTGCCGACCGCACCGCCACCGCCGCGGAATTGACCGAGTTCCTCCGTCCGCGGGTGGCCAAGTGGTGGCTACCGGAACGGTGGGCGTTCGTCACCGACATTCCGCTGACCTCCACCGGCAAGTTCGACAAGAAGAAGCTGCGCCGCCAGTACGCCGACGGTGACCTCACCGTCGAGACACTGGCGTGAATCATCAATCCACTGCGACCGAAACATCGACGTTAAGGAGACACATATGAAGACACGCGCTGCAGTGCTCTGGGGCCTGGGAGAGAAGTGGGAGGTCGAGGAGGTCGAGTTGGATCCGCCCGGCCCCGATGAGGTGCTGGTCCGGTTGACCGCGACCGGGTTGTGCCATTCAGATGAGCACCTCGTGACCGGTGATCTGCCCATTCCGCTGCCCGTCGTCGGTGGCCACGAGGGTGCCGGCACCGTGGTCGAAGTGGGTGCGGGTGTCGAGAACGTCGCCGAGGGCGATTCGGTGATCCTGACGTTCCTGCCGTCGTGTGGGCACTGTTCCTATTGCGCGCGGGGGATGGGCAACATGTGCGACTTGGGTGCGGCGCTCATGATGGGACCCCAGATCGACGGGACTTACCGTTTCCATGCCCGCGGTGAGGACGTCGGCCAGATGTGCCTGCTGGGCACGTTCTCGGAATACACCGTGGTCCCCAAGGCGTCTCTGGTCAAAATCGACCAGGGGACACCGCTGGACAAGGCGGCGTTGATCGGGTGTGGTGTGACGACCGGGTACGGGTCGGCGGTGCGCACCGGTGAGGTGCGTGCCGGGGACACCGTGGTCGTGATCGGCGCTGGCGGCATCGGCATGAATGCGATTCAGGGCGCCCGCATCGCGGGCGCGTTGACCATCGTGGCCGTCGATCCGGTGGCGTTCAAGCGTGAGCAAGCTGCCGGTTTCGGTGCGACGCATGCCGTTGCCACCATCGATGAGGCCTGGTCACTGATCAGCGACATCACCCGCGGCAAGCTCGCTGATGTGTGCGTGTTGACCACCGATGTCGCCGAGCGGTCCTACATCGGCGAGGCGCTGTCATTGGTCGGTAAACGCGGCCGTGTGGTCGTTACCGCGATCGGGCACCCCGAAGAGACCTCGATGTCGGGTTCACTGCTGGAGTTGACGCTCTATGAAAAGCAGATCCGCGGCGCGCTGTACGGCTCGTCGAACGCCGCCCACGACATCCCGCGGCTCGTCGAACTCTACAACTCCGGACAACTCAAACTCGACGAGCTGATCACCCGTGAGTACACCCTCGATCAGATCAACGAGGGCTACGCCGACATGCGATCAGGCCGCAACATCCGAGGACTCATCCGCTTCTGATGCAGCAGCCGAAACCGGAGGGAGGCGACGCTACATAAAGACGCTGCCAAGGTTGGGAAGCTCAGGACTCGCTGGGACAGCTCAATGTGGTGAGAGCCGGAACTCGCGCGGAGCGCGGCCGGTCCATCGCTTGAAGGCGTGTGAGAAGTTGGCGAGGTTGCTATATCCGAGATCCGTGGCGATCTCACTCACCGACATTGAGCGGTCGAGTAGCTGCAGCATCGCGCGCTCGCGCAGGAATGACTGGCGCAACTCGCGAAAGGTGGTCCCCTCCTCGGAGAGGCGCCGTTTGAGTGTGCTGGTGGATATCGACAGCTCATGTGCGAACCAATGGTTACTTCGCTGTCCGGGATCCTTCTGCAGCAACTGTCTCACCTTCTCCGAGAACGACGTGGTTTCGCTGCGCTGGTCGAGAATTCGCTGCAGATCGACGATGGCGAGTCGATACGCGACGGGATCGGAGAACCGGCACACCTCGTTGAGCGTGTCCGCGGGAACATGGAGGAAGGACATCGGAGCGTCGAAGAACAGGCGCCCGGCGTGCGCCAGGTCGTTCTCCCGATCGGCCAGGGCGACGGGCGCCGGCCAACTCAGGTGAAGTGTGACGGTCGACGCGTCACCGACGAGCATATCCAGTAGTCGCAACAACGCCGACCCGCTGTAGGTGACGGCCAGGCAGTCCAGGGCCGGATCGCCGGTGTGCCCGGTGAACCCGACAGTGAGGCCGCGGTAACCGGGATGGAACTGTGGAGTCACAGCTGTCGAGATCAACGGCAGATAGGTGAGCAGCTCCACGATCTCGGCTACCGAGCCCGCGCTGACCAGCGGAACGCTCAACGGGCCGAAGGATGTCAACTGGGCCTGTCCGGCGAACGCGAAGCCGAGCAGGGTTGCCTGGTCGACGTCGAGATCGGGGTAGACCTCCCGAAACCACCGTAACGGGGCCTGGACATCACGCTCAATCAGCGTCGCCTCGTCGGTTCCTTCGCGAGCCATGATGTTGCGAAGCCGCGCGACGGCGTCTGGGTCGAATGCCGGGCTCTCGAGCATTTGCACGAATGCGAGTGGAGGCACACCCGCGTCATTGAGGTTCACTGACCATGGTCCCTTTGAGCCGAATTCACAAGTTTCTGACTCCGGGGAACATAGCCGCAGCGCTCATCCTGCGCAAGACTGGTGTCAAGTAACTGAGGACACGCAAGGAGCTGGCTATGGCAGTTGTCACATTTATCTCCCACGACGGCGAGAAGTACGAGGCGCCTCTCGAGGAAGGTCAGTCACTGATGCGGGTCGCGAAAAACAACGTAGTGCCCGGCATCGACGGCGACTGCGGAGGCGAAGCTGCGTGCGGGACCTGCCATGTGATCGTCGACCCGCAGTGGTCCGATCGGGTCGGCCTCTCCGGCGCCGTTGAAGAAGAGATGCTCGCGATGAACCCCGAGCGTCAGCCGACCTCCCGGCTGTCCTGCCAGATGCAGGTCTCTGAGGCGTGGGACGGCTTGATCGTCCATCTGCCCGAGTTCCAACTGTAGCGACGAGAGAGACGGATAAGACGTAATGAAGGTTTCTGAAGCAATCACCGAGAAAGTGCAGGCGACCATCCCGATGGACCTGCAGATTCAAGGCGCACACCTGTATGACAAGACCCGGCGTTTGGTGACCGGAACGAACGGGAAAAGGCTCTTCGCCGAGAGCCCCATCCCACCGGTCGAGGACGTAGAACTCGCCGACATCGACCTCAGCAACCCTTTCCTCTATCGTCAGGGGCGCTGGCAGTCATACTACGAGCGCCTGCGCAACGAAGCTCCGGTCCACTATCAGCCCAACAGTCCGTTCGGTCCGTTCTGGTCCGTCATGCGGCATGCCGACATCGTGGCCGTCGAGAAGAACCATGAGGTCTTCTCCTCCGAGCCCTTCATCATCATCGGGGCCCCGCCTCGTTTCCTTGATGTCGCGATGTTCATCGCGATGGATCCGCCACGCCACGACAGGCAGCGGGCCGCTGTCCAAGGGGTGGTCGCGCCCAAGAATCTGCGTGAGATGGAGGGTCTGATTCGATCACGCGTGCAGGAGGTGCTGGACAACCTGCCCGTGGATCGGCCGTTCGACTGGGTGCAGAATGTCTCGATCGAGTTGACCGCGCGGATGCTTGCAACCCTCCTGGACTTCCCGTACGAGCAGCGTCACAAACTCGTCGAGTGGTCAGATCTGGCAACCTCGATGGAGCAAGCCAATGGCGGTCCCTCGGACCTTGACGAGACGTTCGCAGGCATGCGCGACATGGCGCAAGGTCTCAGCGAGCACTGGCACGACAAGGCGGCCCGGACAGCTGCCGGAGAGGAACCCGGCTTCGATCTGATCACCATGCTGCAGAGCAACGAGAGCACCAAGGATCTGATCAAACGACCGATGGAGTTCTTGGGCAACCTTGTGCTGCTGATCGTCGGAGGCAACGACACCACCCGGAACTCGATGAGCGGCGGTGTTCTCGCGTTGAACCGGTACCCAGATCAGTTCGAGAAGCTGAAGGCAAACCCCGACCTGATCCCCAACATGGTCTCGGAGGTCATCCGGTGGCAGACACCGTTGGCCTATATGCGCCGGATCGCCAAGGCGGACACTATGCTGAACGGGCAGTTCATTCGCAAGGGCGACAAGGTCGTGATGTGGTACGCGTCGGGCAACCGCGACGAGCGCGTGTTCGATCGACCCGACGACTTGATCATCGACCGGGCCAACGCCCGCAACCACATCTCCTTCGGCTTTGGCATCCACCGCTGTATGGGGAACCGGCTGGCCGAGCTGCAGCTGCGGATTCTCTGGGAGGAGTTGCTTCCTCGTTTCGACAACATCGAGGTCGTCGGCGAACCCGAGTACGTGCAGTCCAACTTCGTGAGGGGTATCAGCAAGATGATGGTCCGACTCACCCCGAAATCCGCCACATGACGTTGGAGCGGACGCTCATCGTCGGGGCCAGCCATGCCGGAGCCCAACTCGCGGCCAGTCTGCGCCAGGAAGGGTGGACCGGTGAGATCGTCCTCATCGGCGACGAGTCGGCGCTGCCCTACCAACGCCCTCCGCTGTCGAAGGCATATCTGGCCGGGAAGTGCACAGTCGACGAGCTCGCGATCCGCAACGCCGAGTTCTACACCAAGCAGCGAATCCAACTCCTGGATGCGACGGTGGAGGCGATCGACCGCTCGGCGGGTCACCTTTCGCTGAACACCGGCGACGCTTTGCCCTACGACAAGCTCGCGCTGTGCACTGGCGCCCGCCCTCGTCGGCTCCCTACCCCGGGAGCCGACCTGGCCGGAGTCTTCTACCTACGCACCGCCGCGGACGTCGAGATGATCCGCGAGGCCACCAGCCCCGGGAGTCGGGCTGTGATCGTCGGCGGCGGCTACATCGGACTGGAGACGGCCGCCTCGTTGCGTGCACTGGGTCTGGAGGTCACCGTGATCGAGGCGACCGAGCGCGTCCTCGAACGGGTCACCGCGCCCGAGGTATCGGCGTTCTTCGACCGGATCCACCGCGAGGAGGGCGTCAACATCCGGACGGGCGCGCTGGTCAAGGCAATGTCTGGCGACGGCAGGATCCGCGAAGTAATCCTGGCCGGTGGCGAATCGATTCCTGCCGACCTCGTCATTATCGGCATCGGCGTTGAGCCCAACACCGAGCTCGCCGCCGCCGCGGGCTTGGTCGTCGACAACGGCGTCGTGATCGACGACCAGGCCCGGACCAGCGACCCCGCCATCGTGGCCGCCGGGGACTGCGCCAGCCACGACATGGCCCGTTACGGCCGTCGCATACGCCTGGAGTCCGTGCCCAGCGCGGCCGAGCAGGCCAAAGTCGCCGCGGCGACCGTCTGCGGGAAGTCCAAGAAGATATCAGCGCTTCCATGGTTCTGGTCAGATCAATACGACCTCAAGCTCCAGATCGCCGGTCTCAACACCGGGTACGACGAAGTCATCCTCAGCGGCGACCCGACCAGGGACCGCGACTTCACCTGCTTCTACCTCCGTGCCGGCGAGCTCATTGCCGCGGACTGCGTCAACCGCCCGCGAGACTTCATGTTCAGCAAACGGGTCATCACGCAGCAAGTCCCCATCGGACGGGCCGAACTGGCGCTCGCCGGCCAGGCCTGAGGTGATGGTGGCGTGGAGCTATGGGACGGTACGGCGATTGCAACGCGTGTCTCGGAGAGGAACGCAAGTGACAACCGCCATCCAACTCCGCTGGCAAAGGGGATAATTAGCGGATGCCGTGGTCACCTTGGTGGTACTACCGCAGCGCAGCAGGAGCTAATGGAGGTCGCCAACAAGCGTAAGACTATTTCCGGAGAGAGCATCGTCTGAAGTCGATGCTCGCGGGTGTTCGTTTCTGACAACGAGGTTGGTGGAGGTTGATGATGGCGGTATTCAAGGACGAGGACGAGGTCTATGCCTTTTTGGGTGGGATCTTTCGGCGGGGCCTGGAGAAGGAGGGGCTGGCGGATAAGCTCGTGAATTCGGGTGTGGTGTTGCGGGTGCATTACACCGATCCGGACGCAGTGGTGACGGTGGACATGCCGAACAAGGTGGTGCAGACGGGAGCGGGCAGTACCGCGGTGCCCAATGTCGAGCTGTTCATGTCGGCGGACACCGGGAACAAGTTCTGGTTGGGGAAGGTGAACCTGACGATGGCGATGGCCAAGGGAACGGTGCGCGCGAAGGGTCCGGCGGCGAAGTTGATCAAAATGATCCCGCAGGCCAAGAACCTGTTCCCGGAGTACCGGTTGCTGTTGCAGAACGAGAATCGGCAGGACCTCATCGATGTGTGACCGGCGCTTCACGGTGGGCTGCAGGACGGGCGTGCGATGAAGAGCACCATGCAGGATGTTCCGTTGACGGTGGCCGGGATCGTGCGCCATGCCTCGACGATCCATGGTGATCGCTATGTGCTGACCGCGCGGGCCGGACAGATCTCTCGGGTGTCCTACCGCGAGGTGGGGGAGCGCGCGGCACGGCTGGCGAATGCGTTGCGCGAGATCGGCATTCGTGGAGATGAGCGTGTCGCGACGCTGCAGTGGAGCAACCAGGAGCATCTGGATGCTTACGCGGCGGTGCCGTCGATGGGCGCGGTGCTGCACACGTTGAATCTGCGGCTGCCGCCGGAACAGCTGACGTGGATCGCCAATCATGCCGAGGATCGGGTGATCATCGCCGACGGTACGGTGCTGGGCCTGTTGGCGGCGGCGTTGCCGTCGATGACCTCGGTGCGCACGGTGTTGGTGACCGGCACGGGTGACCTTGCCGCGGTCCAGGGGTGCGGAAAGGACGTCCTTCGTTACGATGATGTAGTGGCCGCCCAGCCGAGCACGTTCGACTGGCCCGACGTCGACGAGCGGTCGGCCGCCGCGATGTGCTACACCAGCGGTACCACCGGGCACCCGAAGGGTGTTGTCTACAGTCATCGTTCGACGTGGTTGCACTCTCAGGCGGCGTGCACCTCGAATGCGTTGGGCGTCGGTCATGACGACACGGTGTTGGCGATCGTTCCGATGTTCCACGCCAACGCGTGGGGGTTGCCGTACGCGGCGATGATGGCGGGGGCGCAGCTTCTGCTGCCTGACCGTTTTCTGCAGGCGGGCCTTTGGTGGAGATGATCGAGGCGGTCCGGCCGACGATGGCGGGCGCTGTTCCGACGATCTGGACCGACGTTCTGCACTATCTGCGCGACAATCCCGGCCACGATGTGAGTTCGCTGAAGTTGGTGGCGTGCGGTGGTTCGGCGGTTCCGCGGTCGTTGATGACCGCCTATGACGAGCTGGGCGTCCGCATTGTGCAGGCCTGGGGGATGACCGAGACGTCCCCGCTGGCCGCGGTCGCATTGCCGCGGAACAGCGACACCCCGGAGAGGTCCCTTTACCTGCGCGGAACCCAGGGCCGGGTGGTGGCCGGTGTGCAGGCCCGCATCGTCGACGACGCCGGCGCCGAGCAGCCCTGGGACGGAAAGTCGGTGGGGGAGATTCAGATCCGCGGCCCGTGGATCACCGGGTCGTATTACGAGCATGACACTTCGGCGGTGTCGCCGGACGGGTGGTTGCGCACCGGAGACGTCGGGACGATCAGCCCGGATGCGTTCATCACGCTGACCGACCGTTCCAAGGACGTCATCAAGTCCGGGGCGAATGGATCTCCTCGGTGGAGCTGGAGAACGAGTTGGCCGCTCACCCTGCGGTGCGCACCGCCACCGTGATCGGGGTTCCCGATGACAAGTGGCAGGAACGGCCGCTGGCGGTGGTCGTCCTGGCTGCCGACCGCACCGCCACCGCCGCGGAATTGACCGAGTTCCTCCGTCCGCGGGTGGCCAAGTGGTGGCTACCGGAACGGTGGGCGTTCGTCACCGACATTCCGCTGACCTCCACCGGCAAGTTCGACAAGAAGAAGCTGCGCCGCCAGTACGCCGACGGTGACCTCACCGTCGAGACACTGGCGTGAATCATCAATCCACTGCGACCGAAACATCGACGTTAAGGAGACACATATGAAGACACGCGCTGCAGTGCTCTGGGGCCTGGGAGAGAAGTGGGAGGTCGAGGAGGTCGAGTTGGATCCGCCCGGCCCCGATGAGGTGCTGGTCCGGTTGACCGCGACCGGGTTGTGCCATTCAGATGAGCACCTCGTGACCGGTGATCTGCCCATTCCGCTGCCCGTCGTCGGTGGCCACGAGGGTGCCGGCACCGTGGTCGAAGTGGGTGCGGGTGTCGAGAACGTCGCCGAGGGCGATTCGGTGATCCTGACGTTCCTGCCGTCGTGTGGGCACTGTTCCTATTGCGCGCGGGGGATGGGCAACATGTGCGACTTGGGTGCGGCGCTCATGATGGGACCCCAGATCGACGGGACTTACCGTTTCCATGCCCGCGGTGAGGACGTCGGCCAGATGTGCCTGCTGGGCACGTTCTCGGAATACACCGTGGTCCCCAAGGCGTCTCTGGTCAAAATCGACCAGGGGACACCGCTGGACAAGGCGGCGTTGATCGGGTGTGGTGTGACGACCGGGTACGGGTCGGCGGTGCGCACCGGTGAGGTGCGTGCCGGGGACACCGTGGTCGTGATCGGCGCTGGCGGCATCGGCATGAATGCGATTCAGGGCGCCCGCATCGCGGGCGCGTTGACCATCGTGGCCGTCGATCCGGTGGCGTTCAAGCGTGAGCAAGCTGCCGGTTTCGGTGCGACGCATGCCGTTGCCACCATCGATGAGGCCTGGTCACTGATCAGCGACATCACCCGCGGCAAGCTCGCTGATGTGTGCGTGTTGACCACCGATGTCGCCGAGCGGTCCTACATCGGCGAGGCGCTGTCATTGGTCGGTAAACGCGGCCGTGTGGTCGTTACCGCGATCGGGCACCCGAAGAGACCTCGATGTCGGGTTCACTGCTGGAGTTGACGCTCTATGAAAAGCAGATCCGCGGCGCGCTGTACGGCTCGTCGAACGCCGCCCACGACATCCCGCGGCTCGTCGAACTCTACAACTCCGGACAACTCAAACTCGACGAGCTGATCACCCGTGAGTACACCCTCGATCAGATCAACGAGGGCTACGCCGACATGCGATCAGGCCGCAACATCCGAGGACTCATCCGCTTCTGACAGAGCACCCAAAGCAGGGAAGCGCAAAACGGCACCAAGCGAGCTCAGTACAACGATGGCGATGCTGCGGGTCAGGGGCTCTCACCGTTGACGCTTCGATGCGGGATAGCGATCGAAAGCAATGTGTCCCATAGTCATAGGCGGTCGAGCTGCGCGGGTGAGATTGGCTGCGGTCGACCAGTTCTGGCACCTACCGCCAGCCGCGACGCCTTGATGGAACGTAGCTTTCGATGAGTCTTAACAGTGCTATTGGATAAGAGAGGAGGCGGCGATGACGAGGATTCAAATTCCCTATCCCCATAGGAAGGGAGGGCACTGTGGTTCCGGTGCGCTGCGTGACCTTACTGAATGGGCCCAACTAGGATGGGGGACAGAAGCACTCAGTGAAGGATTGGTATTCACCCTCGGCGGAGCCTTGGACTTCTCGTACGTCCGCTCTACGCAGTTGTTTCCCCAGATATACCTGGTAGGACGAGGAAGCGAGCTGGAACAAAATTACCTCTCCCGGGTTGGGGCAAACTTCGTCGTGCGATCGACCGATGACCCAGACGTGGGATGGTCATTTGTGACCGACGAAGTCGACAAGGGCCGACCTGTCATGGTGTGGGCTGACATCGGCGAACTTCCTTACCTGCGCGTCCGATTGCACATGAGCCGTCACGACATCGTCATCACCGGATACGATGACGAAAAACGGGTTGCCTATGTAGTCGATAATGACCGTGAGACCACCCAAACGGTGGCCTATGACGATCTGCGCCGGGCGCGGTCCTCGGTAGGGTTTCCTATGCCTACCCGGCACACCACATATCACGTCGACTGGCCGGAGCGAGTGCCCGACCTTAAGCTGATTGCAGCCACTGCTCTAGCCGCGAGCGCAGCGCTCATGCGTGGCGGTGCCGTAAGTGCGCCGCTACTGCGCATCGAGGAAGCTGAAGTCGAGTCTTCCGGTTTGAAGGGTGTGCAGGACTTCGCCGATGACGTACGGTATTGGCCGACGCTGTTCGACGACGATGCCCTGGCCGCGGCATTGTTCGGTCTCGGGGCGTTCATCGAGAAAGCCGGTACCGGTGGCGGGCTCTTTCGTATGCTGCAGGCACAAGGTTGCCAGGACATCTCCGATCTCCTAGATGACGCCGCCGCAGCCGAAGCGGCGGCCGCGGCACTACACGCTTCCCAAGCGTGGTCTGAGCTTGCGGCCGCCGCCACGGATGCCGATACATCGCTACGGAGTCGTAGTCAAGCTGCGGCCACAATCGCTGCGACGATCCCGGACGCCGAAACGCGCCTCGTCGAAGCCCTCGAAACGGCCAGTCGATCCGTTGGCACTGTCGATACCCGCATCGAGGCTCATCTGAAAGGCTCTTTGTGAGTGACACTTCAAGCGAATCGAGTTTCCTCGAGACAACTGGTTTCCTCGATTGGCAGCATGACGATGTACAGCGCTTCACCGAGAACGCCGTCGGTGACGTGCGTGACCCTGTGCAGAAGGCGAGATTGATCTTCACCGCTGTTCGGGACAGGATTTGGTATGACCCATATAGCACCGACGACGACCCCGAGCATTATCGGGCTAGCTATGTAGCGACAGCGTCGAGGGCGTATTGCGTACCGAAGGCGGTGCTGCTCACCGCGGCAGCTCGTGCCGCAGGCATTCCCGCCCGGCTCGGATTCGCGGATGTGCGCAATCATCTGCAGACCGCCACATTGCGTGCCCGGATGGGAGGCACAGACGTGTTCGTCTACCACGGATATAGCGAATTACAACTCAACGACCGCTGGCTGAAGGCTACGCCGGCGTTCAACGCCGAGCTCTGCGCGCGATTCGGTGTACCTCCGATCGACTTCGACGGCCACACCGATGCGCTTCTGCATGCGTACGACGGTGGGGGAAGCCAACACATGGAGTATCTCAACGACCGCGGTTGGTACCACGATCTTCCCTTCACCGATATCGTTACAGAGTTGCATCACCGGTACGGCCCGCTCATGGCTGGCGCCGAAGCCGAGCGTGACGCCTTCTCCCGGGGGTTGTGAGGTGTTGCGGACTGTGTGCCGGCACAACTGTGATCGCGATCTGGTCGGCTATGATTTCCTTTGCATTCGGCGGGGTTACGGGCAGGACTAAATGGCCGACAGTGACCGAACTGGAAGGTGTGCCGCAGCGATGATCTCGGCGGGCTAGCGAGTCTTTACGTATGTCTTCCGGCGATCAGCGCTGACGCCGGCGCAATTCGTCAGTCGCGGGGTGAACTATGCACTGCGTGGTCCTATTAGGAGGGTTTCGTGATCGACGAGCAAGCGGAAGAAGATTCGGCCATCGCGTGGTGGCAGACCTTTCAGAATCGTGCTGTCGCCGCCGACGGCGACTACCTCGATGCGCACCATCCGTGGTGCCTTGGTTGCGGCACAGACAATCCGCACGGTCATCGCCTGCGAGCGCGTCGGCGTGGCGACGGGGTGAGTGCCAGGCATATCTTCGACGGCCGACATCGCGGCGCACCCGGTATCGCACATGGCGGCGCAGTCATGACCGTTCTCGACGACATGGTGGGCATGTTGCTCTACGTCGTCGGTGAGATGGCCGTTACCCGTAAGCTCGACACCGAGTTCTACGCGCCGGTGTTACTGGGGGTTCCCTACGAGGTCAGCGCGGAGCTCGTGTCCAGGACCGGCCGGAAACTAGAAGTCCGGACAGAATTACGCGAGGAAACCACCGGTCAGCTAGTCGCGTCCGCGTCTGGGTTATTCGTCGTCGTCACGCTGGCGCACTTCACCAGCTCCATGCAGAAGGCGTCTTCGACACGCTGCATTGTGGGATCGCCCCGGGAGGGAAGATGCTGAGCACCAGCTTTGAAGGTGCCGCACGCCTGGCGATGCGCGACCCACGTCCATTGCCCCGCTCGGCGCGGTCACCATCAACGCACTCATGTACCTGTTCACCGAGAATTACCTCGACGAGACGGTGTCCAATCAGCGCCGTCATGTTCGACGGCCTTCGCCCGCGTTCAGGAGACGAGATATGAGCACCTACGGCCTGTCGGTTCTCGGCGCGGACCTGCAGTCCATCGCCCAAATCGCCCAAGCCGCCGACGCGGCCGGATTCGACGCGGTGTGGGCCTCGGAGTTCTACAACCGCTCCGGGTCGATCTCGATGGCCGCGATGGCGAACTGCACGGAGAACTGCCGGATCGGGTCCTCCATTCTCTACGGCGTCGGCCGAAGCCCCCTGGTGCTGGCCACCGAGGCGCGCGACCTCGACGAACTCTCCGACGGACGACTGGTGCTCGGCATCGGCAACGGGACCAAACGGATGATGAGCGACTGGCACGGCGTGCCCGACGCCTCCGCACCTGCGCTGCGGATGGAGGAACTCGTCATATTGCTGCGCCGCATCTGGAACCTGCACGAAGGTCCGGTCCATCACGAGGGTCGCTTCTACACGATGAACCTCATTCCAACCGGCGACATGCAGCCCCCGAGTCGGCCGATCCCGATCATCACCGCCGGTGTCCGACCCCGGATGTGCGAGACCGCAGGCAGGGTGGCTGACGGCCTCGCGGGGCACCCGCTGTTCACCACCACCTACGTCCAGGAGATCGTCCGTCCCGCCGTCGCCAAGGGCGCGGCGCACGCCGACCGTGACCCCAGCGAGGTCGAAATCGTATCCATGGTCATGTGCTCCATCCACGAGAATGCCGAAGTCGCCAGGCGCGAACTGGCGCAACAGATCGCGTTCTACTCCGCGGTCAAGTCCTACGAGTTGGTGCTCGACGTGAACGGCTTCACCACCGAGGGACGAGCCATTCGGGATGCATTCACCCGACGCGATTTCCCGGCGATGTTCGCCGCGGTGTCCGATAAGATGATCGACACCATGGGCGTCGCAGGGACGGCACACCAAGTCCGTGAACAACTAAGACGCTACGAAGGCGTCCTCGACCACATCATGCTGTACGCACCGTCGGTCGGCATTGCCCCGGAACGCGTGCAGCAAAATCTCGACAGCATCATCCGAGAATGCTCGCCGGCTTCGATGTCGCCAGGGCCGTCCAGCCGTTCTGCCCACAGCGACACCTGATTTCACTCGCTGCGCTGATTTCACTCGCTGCGCTGATGTCGCCCCTTCGGTGAATTCACGCATGCGGCCGCGTCCGCCGGTGCCACATCGAGGAGGGCGGCTGCACAAGCAGGACGCTGTGTCTGGCGACCCTCACGCTGTCGATCCGTGCGTGCCCACCTATGGCTGCGTGGTGTGGTTGACGATGTTGGCGTCGTCGTCGAGAAGCTGAGGTGCAACCCTCCATCGTCTCCGGACCAGGCCTCCGTGCACACCGCGCCGGCAGGGTGTTGACGACGGTTGAGAATCCGGCCAGTCGCGACGGTTGAAAAGTAGGCCACCCAATCAGATGGATGGGTGATCTCCTTGGAAGACTGGGCCTTGATCCGGCATCTTCACCGCAGCGAGGGTTTGTCGCAGCGGGCCATCGCACGGCAGCTTGGTATCGCGCGGGACACGGTGGCCAGTGCGCTGGCCGCCGAAGGTCCGCCGAAGTACGAGTGAGCCTCGGCGCCGTCGGCAATCAACGAGGTGGAGCCGCGCATCCGCGCGCTGTTGACGGCCTATCCGCAGATGCCGGCGGCGGTGGCGAGTGTTGACCGTCTCTCGGGATGACGACCACGGGGTGTTGTGCCGTCGTTGATCCTGCCGATGTGGTGGTCGGCGTTGGGGTGGGTTTGATCTTGGTGGTCTGCACCGTCAGTGTGTCGATGAACTGATGGGTGCACGGCGCCCCCGCTGATTTCTTGGCCGAGACGTTCCGCGACGCCGTGCGTAGTGCGAAAGGCACTGATGGTCACGGTAGAGGTCGATTCCGAGCGCGTCGAGTCCCGGTTGGCTGCTGGGGAGGTGTCGTGCCCGTCATGCCCGGACGGGGTGTTGGTGCGGTGGGGTTTCGCCCGTTCTCGCCAGGTGGTTGGGTCGGCCGCGCCGGTGCGGCCGCGGCGGTCTCGGTGCCGCACGTGTTTGGTGACCCATGTGTTGCTGCCGGTGACGTTGCTGCTGCGCAGGGCCTATGTCGCGGAGCTGATCTGGGCGGCGGTGGTGGCGAAGGCGGCCGATGGGGGGCACCGCCGGATCGCGGCGCGGTTGGGGATTCCCGGATCGACGGTCCGCGGCTGGCTGCGAGTGATCACCGGGCGCGCGCAGGTGGTGCGGCACTGGTTCCTCTCGGTCGCGGTCGCTGCGGGGGTAGACGTGTCGATACCGACGTCGACCGGGTCGGGATGCGGGGACGTTGTCGCCGCGGTCGGCGCTGCGCGGGCCGCGATCGGGGCGCGTTTCGGTGACCGGTGCGGTGACGTCGGCGCGGGTGGCTGCCGCGTGCAGCGGTGCCCGGCTGCTGTCACCGGGTTGGCCGCCGGCGCCGAAACCGGCCGGTGCAACACCAGTTGACCCTGACATCAGCGGTGTGGATGGGTCATCGTCGCGGGGATGACTGCGCGGCAAACGGTTTGGGTGGCATCACCGAGACAGGAGTGGGTGTCATCAGTACCGAGGACGAGAAGCGCCGCCAGAGAAGTCACGCCGTGGGGTTGTTCCGCTACCAGTTGATCTGCCCGGCATTGGACAAGGATTTGTCGACGAAGGCTCGTGGCCGGCTGGTCCGTGAGATCGCCGCCCGTGAGCACACCGACCCGTTCGGGACGTCGGTGCGCTACTCGCGCGACACCTTGGACCGCTGGATCCGCCGCTACCGCGCTGGCGGGTTCGTCGAGTTGATCCCCTCACCGCGATCGTCGGCGCCGCGCACCGACGGCGCCACGTTGGAGTTGGCGGCCTCGCTCAAGCGGGAGAATCCGGCGCGGACCGCCGCGCAGGTGCAGCGCATCCTGCGGGCGGCCACGGGGTGGTCACCGTCTGAGTCGACGCTGCTGCGCCTGTTTCACCGCCTCGAGTTGATCGGCCCGGCCGCCGGGGACGTCCCGGCGGTGTTCGGCCGGTTCGAGGCCGAGAACCCCAATGATCGGTGGACCGGGGATGCGTTGCGTGGCCCGAAGATTGGTGGCCGCAAAACCTATCTGTTCGCTTTCTTGGACGATCATTCCCGGCTGGTCTGCGGCTATCGGTTCGGCTTCAGCGAGGACACCGTCCGGTTGGGCGTCGCTCTGGAACCGGCGTTGGCCGCTCGTGGAGTTCCGGCCAGCGTCTACACCTGGGTCGGCGTTCGTCGATGCCTGGTTGTTGCGGGCCTGCGCGAAACTGGGGATCCGGTTGGTGCATTCCACCCCGCACCGCCCCCAAGACAAGCCGCGGGTCGAGCGCATGGTCCAGTATGTGCGCCGAAACTTCTGGGACGGGGAAACATTCACCAGCCTCGAACAGGCGCAGCAGGCTGTGATGACTTGGTGTCTGCGCACTGCCGGTACCCGCATCCACGGCACCACCTGCGCACGTCCCCTGGAGGTGTTCACCACCGACGAGCAACCCCGGCTGCTGCCGGTGCCTGGACCTATGACGTGCCGGTGTTCAAAGCGGTCAAGGTACACCGCGATTTCCACGCCGAGGTCGCCAAAGCCCTGTATTCGCTGCCCGAGTGCTGGATCGGGCACACGTTGGACGTACGCGCCGACAGTGAGCTGGTGAAGTTCTATCACCGCGCCACGCTGGTGAAAGTCCATCCCCGCCAGCCGGCCGGTGGTCGCAGCACCGACCGCGCTGACCTGCCCGAACACAAAAGCCGGTTACGCGTTGCGGGACCTGGCGGCGTTGATCGCCGCGTGTGCGGCGCGCGGGTCCAATATCGGGATCTACGCCGAACGCATCCTCGATGACCCGCTGCCCTGGACCCGGATGCGCACCGTCTACCGGCTCCAAGGCCTGGTGCGCCGCTTCGGCGCGCAGCGCGTCGAACAAGCATGTTCACTATCGCTGGACCTCGACGTCGTCTCGGTCAACAAGATCGCCTCCATGCTGCAACGCGCCACCGAGAACACCGCCCCGGCACCACCGCAAGCAGTCGGCCAAACAGCCACCCGGTTCGCCCGCAACCCATCCGAATTCAACATCATCACACCATCATTGTGGTAGTGCCCGTTACCGATTCCGAGGAGACCTGCTGACATGACCACCCACCGTGCCCCCGCCGAGCCGGTCGGCGCTGACCTGACCCGACTGCTCAAAACCCTCAAAATCGGCGCGCTGGCCGACACCCTGCCCGAACGCGCCGCCCTGGCCCGCCAACACAATCTGGCTCTTCCGGGAAGTCCGTGGGTCATGGTGTGACCGGGTAGAGCTGTAATCCGCCGAGGTGGAAGTAGATTGCGGTCTTGAAGTGCTCTCGGTTGCGGTAGCCGCGGGCGGAGACGCGGATGGCCTGGATGCGGGAGTTGAGGCCTTCGGCGCCGGCGTTGGTGATCGGGTGGGCGAAGTAGGACAGCAGCCCCGCCTCGTGGCGCTTCAACGTCTTTGCTGCGTCGATGATCGGTTGCAGCCGGGAGTGGGTGGCCCAGAAGTACCAGCGCGTGAAGTGCTTGGCCGCCCAGCCGCGGCGTTTGTAGGACCAGAAGTGGCGCAGGTCTTCCTTGATCGTCCAGGCACGGCTGGTTTTCAGGTCGGCGCCGCGCAGGGCGGCGAAGCGGTCCTGGTGGCGTGCGGGTAGGTTCTCGGCTGAGTACAGCCACAGGTACTTGCTGCCGGCCAGGCTGTTGTCGCCGGTGACGGCCAACGCCCGGTTCTCCTGTTTGCGCACGGTGTCCACGGCCTTGGTCAGATAGCCCATCAGGTGGTAGCGGTCGAAGACGATCTTGTCGTCGGCGTCGCTCAGGTGCGCGCGTACCGAGGCGGCGAAGGGCTCCCACATGTCCATCGCCACCGCCTCGATACCGGCCCGCTGCTCGGCGGTGAACTTCTCGAAGTAGCCGTCCAGGCTGGCCTGTCGGCGCTCGTCGGCGATATATTCCACCGTGCCCGCGTCCAGATCGGAGACCACGGTGATGTAGTCCTGTCCTTTCCCGGCCGCCTTCTCATCGACCCCGACGTGGGCCGGTACGTTCAGCGGTTTGGCGGCCAGGCCGCGGGCCACGGCACGGTCCATCAGGTGCCACGCCTGGTCCCAGCTGATGCGCAGCAACCTGGCGGCGGCCGCTACGTCGCACGCGGCGAGCACGTCGATGGCCAGCCGCTCGAACAACGTCGTGAACCGCGAGTGCGGCTCGGCCCACGGCAACCCAACCTGACGCACCCCGTGTTCGGGACAGTCCACCCGCGGCGGGTGGCAATGCAGATAGGTCAGGAACGCGCAGCTGTCCAGGTGCCGCCAGGCCCGCTCTTCGGAGTGGTCATAGACCGACAGCTCCCGCTCGCACTCCGGGCAGCCGAACCGGGTACGTCCGGGATGCTCGACCCACACATCGACCCGTCCGTCCTGCACGGACAACTCCACCGTCCTTACCGTCCACGGCGCAACCACACCCAATAGGTGCTGGTACAACTCGTATCACGCATGCCCGGATCATGCCCTGGATCACCCCATCACGCGGTTCGAACCCACCGAAAAGCCGGAAGCGCCCACAAACTCAGCCACATCGGATTCCTCGAAACACTGCTCGCCGACGAAGTGTCCCGACGCGAATCCCGTTCAGCAGCACTACGAGCCACCAAAGCCGGACTCGACCCGAGCATGCGTTTGGACACCTG
Organism: Mycolicibacterium hippocampi; assembly: GCF_010723735.1. Lineage (GTDB taxonomy): Bacteria > Actinomycetota > Actinomycetes > Mycobacteriales > Mycobacteriaceae > Mycobacterium > Mycobacterium hippocampi. Next base: position 1,022,160 of record NZ_BLLB01000002.1, read on the forward strand.
GACCGCACAACACGACCTGCGCTATGACCGCACCCTACTCGGCGACCTCACCTCACTGAGATTCCTCGACGCCGGCCAGTCAGCAATCATCCTCGGACCCGTCGTCCTCGGCAAGACGCACCTAGCAACAGCCCTGGGACACAAAGCAATCCGCCGCAAACACGCCGTCCTGTTCGGCCTTGCCGACAAGCTGTTCACCAGGCTGCGCGCCGCCCGCCTCGACAACACGTCGACGCCGAAATCCGCCGACTGGCCGTCACCGACGTCCTCATCATCGACGACTTCGCGCTGCGGCCCCCTCGACGCCACCGAGACCAGCGACTTCTACGAAATCGTCGTCGAACGCCACCGCGCCAAGAGCACCATCGTGACCTGCAACCGCGAACCCGCCGAATGGCTGACCATGACCGCCGACACCCTGCTGGCCCAATCGGCGATCGACCGACTGACCGCCACCGCCCACACCCTCGTCATCGAAGGACCGTCCTACCGCCAACGCACCCGACCCGGTCAGCTTGACCCAGACCACCCCGACGAGCATCCTCAATAACGCGCCACGGTGGTCCCATCCCACTGGCAACAGGTGGTCCCATCACCCTGGCAAGCGACACACGGCGTGGTGATTATCGACCCGGCTGCCCCGGGCGGACATGCCGGAGAGAGACCTGGCGATGCTCGCACTGTCTGGTTGTCCGTATCTGCACGAGGTCACATTGGCTGGAACGCCATTTCGGCGGAGAGAGTTCCGGCGGAAAGGGTGGGGTCAGTTGAAGCCGAGCCAGGCGGGCTGGGCGCGTTCGCGCGAATCGCACAGCACCGCCATCGTGTCGCACGATCCGCGGGGCGCGCCGGCGCCGGCCCACATGCCGCCGGTGTCCCGGCGCAACACGATCGCCGACGAGCCGCCGCCGTCGAGCAGCACGGCGGTGTCGCTGCCCACCCCGCGGAACAAGTCCTGGATCTGGTCGGGGGTGTAGTTGCCACCCTGGAAGACATACATTTCGTCGCGGTCCCGGGCGTAGGCGATCGCGGTGCGTGCCGCGCTCGGGCCGGGGTCATTGAGCTGACCGGTGTCTCCGGGCGCCAGCAGGCCGAGACCGGCGACCGCGACGAACCGGGTGCCCTTGTCGAGCAGGTCGGCGATGGCGGGGGTGGCGGCGTCGTAGTCATCGGTGCTGCGCGGCGGCACCACGAACGGCACCCCGGCGACCGGCATGATCATCGTCGACAGCGCGGTCCAGGTCTCGTTCCCGTTCGACAGGCCCTGCTTGCCGGCATACGCCAGCGTGCCCGTCACCGCGGTGTTGGTGCGCCCCAGCCCGCGGGTGTTGTCGACGTAGGCGCCCAACGGGGAACTGCACCCCGTCGACTTCCACGACCCACCCTGCTGGCCGCGCACGTCGAAGAAGTTGGCGTTGATCGCGATCGTCGGCTGCCCCAGCGCCTGCCACGCCTGCAGCGGCGGGTAGATCTCCGAGGCCTGCCAGAGACCCTCGCCGGTGCGCGCCCGGGGGTCGCGCTCACAGCGTGCCTGGTAGCCGGTGTGCGAATCGGTGAGCAGCCGCGGGGCCAGCCGCTGTGAGGCGGCCTTGATGATCATCAGCCGGCCGCCGTTGTTCATCTCGTACCAGTTGCCCGCGGCGTTGAGCATCGGTGCGGGGAAGCCGCTGCCGAAGTTGTAGACGAGGTAGGAGCCGCGGGTGTTGGCGATCGCGCCGGCAAGCAACTCCCGCGCGCCTGCGGCCGCCGCGACAGGCGCACTCGCACCGGCTGCGACCGCCGCGCACACCAGCACCGTGGTGACCCGCTTGGCGGCCGCAGGGAAGCGCCGCAAGTTTGCGGAGCCTCTACCGATAGGAGTCGGCACCAGCGGCTCCTATCGGTAGAGGGGTTGCAGCGACAACGGGTAGAACAACAATAATCCCAGTAGACACACTGTCAACTTTCGTCACAGGGGTATCACGGTCGGGTCGCAGGTGGGTCGCTGTGTCGTTTGCTGGTACCACGCGAACGTCATAATTGACCGCGGGTCGGCACCTGCCGAATGGGTAACCGGTAGGCATGCCTTCTGTGACGCGAAAGTTCAACGTCAGCCCGCCGCCGGGAGTCGTCATCGACTATTTGAAGGACTTCGGCAACTCTGAGCAGTGGGATCCCGGGACCCAGAGTTGTGAACGCGTAGGCACCGGACCGGTTGCCGAGGGTTCCTACTGGCACAACGTGTCGAAGATGCTCGGTGTCACCGCGGAGCTGACGTACAAACTCGAGGAGCTCACCGACCGCAAGGTGGTCTTCGTCGGCGAGAACAAGTCGTCGAGCTCGGTGGATGCCATTGCCGTCGAGGCCGCCGGGGCCGGCTCGGTGATCACCTACGACGCCGAGCTGCAGATGTACGGCACGGCCAAGTTGCTGAACCCGGTGATGAAGCGGGCGTCGTGAAACGTGCCGGGGACACCGAGAAGAAGATGACGACCGTGCTCAACCAGCTGATGACCAACAGCGGTCAGGGCGGTGCGAGCCGGTAGATGGCGTCGGCGTCGTCGTCGGTGATGTAGACCGCTCCGTCGGGTCCGGCCACCGCGGCGACCGGCCGCCCCCAGCGGGATCCGTCCTGGTTCTGGAAACCGCCGACCAGGGTCTGCTGGTTGCCCAGCCCGCCGTCGCGCCAGGGGTAGAACGACACCTCCGGCGGACGCGGCGGCTGCCGGTTCCACGATCCGTGGATGCCGACGAGCGCGCCGGATGCGTACGGCTCGGGCAGCCCGCCGTCGACGAAGCTCAGGCCCAGCGGCGCCGAGTGTGCCCCGAAGCTCTGTTCCACCGGCGGCAGGGACGCGCAATCCAGCTGGTTCCCGTCGGGATTGGTCTGCACGTCCCGGATGAAGGGCAGATCGGCCGGTCCGCCATCGGAATTGCAGTAGGGCCAGCCCAGCTCGCGGCCGGGGGCCAACTTCGCCAGCTGCTCGGGCGGATGGTCGTCGACGTACTCGGGGATGACCTGGCCGTAGTCCGGACCGGGTTCGGGGAACGCGACGTTGTCGCGTCCGTTGACCGCGGTCCAGACCGCACCGTCCGGCGCGATCGCGAGCCCGGTGCCGTTGCGGACGCCGGTGGCGAACGGCGCGGCCGGGCCGCCGCCCGGCGGGACCCGCATGATCGTTGCGCGGGGCGGGTCGGCGGTACGGTCCTCGGCCGAGATGTTGCCGGTAGAGCCGATCGAGAAAAAAACGGCGCCGTCGTCACCGACCGCCACGCTCTTCAGCGCGTGGGCGTAGGCGCCCCGCAGCTCGGGGCTGCGGCCGTCGGGAAGACCGCCCGCGACGGTCCGCGGATTGACCGCCGCCCCGTCGGCGTAGTCGTAGGCGTCGATCTGATCACTTTGCGCCACATAGAGAGTCGACCCGGCGAAGGCCAGGCCGTGGGGCTGGTCGAGGCCGTCGAGCAGTACCGATTCCTCGGGCGCCCCATCCGCCGACGGGGTGAATCGCAGCACCCTGCCCTCACTGGGCACCGATACCAGCAGTTCGCCGTCGGGGGTCCACGCCGCCAGCCGCGGTTTCGCGGTGCGCGCCCACACCGACAGCGTCCACCCCTGCGGGACGACGGCCTCGCGCGGTTCATCGAACGGCGCTTCGGCACGGTCGGCGGCGACCTGGACCGGCGCCGCGGCCAATCCGGTTGCCGGTGGCGCGGCAGGCGTGGTCGTGGTGGGTGCCGCGGACGACGACGTCGGCTGCGGTGCCGGTGCGTCGGTGCACCCCGCGAGCAGGGCCACCCCCAGCAGGGCCGCTCCAGTTCGGTTATGCCGCAGCCAGGCCCGCATGCATCTCCCAGACGAGGATCTCCGACGGCTCGGTGGCGGTGATGCGCTGACCGCCCGTGGCGGTGAACCGCACCGCATCCCCCTCGTGCAGCGGGCCCGCACCCTCGAGGGTCACCTCACCACGGGGCACGAACAGGTGCAGGTACGGAGCCTCGGGCAGTTCGACGCTCTGCCCCGGCTGCAGCCGGGCACCGTGCAGGGCTGCGTAGCGGTTGTGGATCGTGATCGCCGCGGCATCACTGTGTTCGGGCATGCCCGATGCGATTGGCACCAGCCCGCCCGTCAACAGTTCGTCGTCGATCTCGAGCTGCTGGTATCCCGGGGTGATCCCCGATTCGTCGGGCACCACCCACATCTGAACGAAATGCACAGGGTCGCTGTGCGATTGCTGGCCGGTCAGCGTCCAGGAGTCGTTCTTCTCCGAGTGCAGGATCCCCTTGCCAGCCGACATGCGCTGGGCCAGCCCCGGGTAGATGACACCCGAGTGGCCGGTGGAGTCCTGGTGGACCAGCGAACCGCGCAACACCCAGGTGACGATCTCCATGTCCCGGTGGGGGTGGGTGTCAAAGCCGGTGCCCGGCTTCACCACGTCGTCGTTGTTGACCAAAAGCAGTCCGTGATGGGTGTTCTCGGGTTCGTAATGGCTGCCGAACGAGAACGAGTGCTTGGAGTCGAGCCAGGCGATCTCGGTTTTTGCGCGGTCGTCGGCGCGTCGGATGTCGACGATGCTTCCAGCACTGGTCATCACGGTCACTCCTCGGGAGTCTTTGTCAGCCTAGGTGGCGGTCCTCCAGCCGACAACATGCATGACACATCATGTATTCCGGTAGGCTGGTCCGATGGAGTGGCTCAGCGACGAGCAGCAGCGCATCTGGCGCAACTACCTGGCGGTGACAAGCAGGTTGCAGACAGCCATGCACCGGCAGCTGCAGCAGGATTGTGAGCTCTCGCTGTCCGACTACGACGTCCTGGTCGCTTTGGCGGAGCGTGGTCCGATGCGGATCCGTGAACTCGGTGAGCTGATCGGCTGGGAGCAGAGCCGGGTCTCACACCAGCTGCGACGGATGCGTGGGCGTGGCCTGCTGCATCGCGAGGGCGACGACGACGACCGGCGGGGCGCCACGGTGGCCGTGACCGACGCGGGCCGGTCCGCTCTGGAGGCCGCCGCCCCCGGGCACGTGGAACTGGTGCGCAGCGCCGTGTTCGACGGTCTGTCCGACGCTCAGCTTCGCGCCCTCGGATCCGTCCTCGAAACGGTGCTCGCCCGGATCCGCTAGCCGCCGGGGCGCTACAGCGTTGCCGGCAGCCCGAACTTCTCGAACAGCCCGTCCTCCTTGAAGGCCACCACGTGGGCGATACCCGCAGGCCGGACGTCGAGCACGTGCAGCTGGAAGGCCTCGTGCTCGCCGGTGCCGGGGTTGAGCATGTACAGCGCCGCCGCCGGCTGACCGTTGGCGGTGGTGGCGCGGAATCGCATGTCGCCGGCCTTCTCGGCGGGGCAGTGCGTTCTCGACAGCGTGATGATGTTGCGCGGACCCTGGTACCAACCGTCGAACGGCGGCATCTCCCACACGGCGTCGGCGGTGAACAGCTCCGCCAGTCTGTCCATGTCGTAGGTCTCGAACGCGGAGATGAATTTGGCGAGCAGGTCCGAGGCCTCCGGCGAATCCGGCGGGGCGGGCTGATCCTCGCGGGTCGGTTGCACCTCGTCGAGTTGGGCCCGGGCCCGCTGCAGCAGGCTGTTGACGGCCGCGGTGGACACGCCGATGGCCGCCCCGACCTCGGCGGCCTTCCACTGCAAAACCTCACGCAGGATCAGCACCGCACGCTGCCGCGGCGACAGGTGCTGCAGCGCCGCCACGAACGCCAACCGGACGGACTCCCGGGATTCGGCGATCACCGACGGATCCGAGGGGTCTTCCCGCGGGCTGTCCGGCAGCGGCTCCAACCACGGGATCTCGTGACGCTCGGCGATGTCGGCGGTGGGATCGGAGGCGGGCGCCCCGAGCCCTGTCGGCAGCGGCCGGCGCTTGCGTCCGTCGAGCGCCGTCAAGCAGGTGTTGGTGGCGATGCGGTACAGCCACGTCCGCACAGACGATTTGCCCTCGAACCCTTTGTACGATTTCCATGCCCGTAGGTAGGTTTCCTGGACCAGATCCTCGGCGTCGTGCAGGGATCCGGTCATCCGGTAACAGTGGGCGAGCAACTCCCGCCGGTACCGTTGCGCGTCGGCGAGAAACGCGTCCTCGGCACCGGCATCATCAAGGGCCAAGACAGTCACAGAGTCAGCTTACGCAGCGGCTCCGACAAGAACGGCGGACAACGGTACGGTCGCCGACGGGGACGTCCGCCCCCGCCCGATAGTCTCCGTGGATGCCCGTGACCCACAGCGAACACAGTTTCGACGGCATCGGCGGCGTCCGCATCGTCTACGACGTGTGGACACCCGACCTGCCCGCCCGAGGCGTGGTCGTCATCGCCCACGGCTACGCCGAGCACGCCCGCCGCTACGACCATGTTGCGGCGCGGTTCGCCGAGGCCGGTCTGATCACCTATGCGCTGGATCACCGGGGGCACGGCCGCTCCGGCGGCAAGCGCGTCTATCTGCGGGACATCTCCGAGTACACCGGTGATTTCCACACCCTCGTCGGCATCGCCGCCGGCGACCACCCCGACCTGCCCCGCATCGTGGTGGGCCACAGCATGGGGGGCGGCATCGTCTTCACCTACGGCGCCGAGCACCCCGGCGACTACACCGCCATGGTGCTGTCCGGTCCCGCCGTCGACGCGCAGGCGTCGGTGTCGCCGGTGATGGCGCGGGTGGCCAAGGTCCTCGGCAGGCTCGCGCCGGGGGTACCGGTCGAGGAGTTGCCCGCCGACGCGGTCTCCCGGGACCCTGAGGTGGTCGCCGCTTACGAGTCGGACCCGCTGGTGTACCACGGCAAGCTGCCCGCCGGAATCGCCCGGGCTCTGATCGGCGTCGGAGAGACGATGCCGCAACGGGCTGGTGCCGTCACCGCGCCGCTGCTGGTGGTGCACGGAGAGCAGGACAGGTTGATCCCGGTGGAGGGCAGCCGGCGCCTGGTCGAGTGTGTCGGCTCCACCGACGTGCACCTGAAGGTGTACCCGGAGCTCTACCACGAGGTGTTCAACGAGCCCGAACAGGCGCTGGTGCTCGACGACGTCACCTCCTGGATCGGGGCGAAGTTGTGAAATATATTGTTGCTCTGGTTCTTTCGCTGACCGTGCTGATCGCAGGGTGTTCGTCGTCGGACACCGAGGCGCAGCCCACGTGGGAGGACGAGGAGGTGACGTTCGAGGCCGACGGACTCACCCTGCACGGCACCTACCGCCACCGCTCCGAGGGTCCGCCGGCCGCGGCGGCGCTGCTGATCTCCGAGAGCGGCAACACCGACCGCAACGGCGACAACCAGGTCGCGGGACCGATCGGGAACATGCGCCAACTCGCCGAGTTGTTGTCCGATCGCGGGGTCGCCAGCCTGCGGTATGACAAGGTGGGCACCGGCCGGACCGGGCTGGGCCCGTTCGCGCAGAACCCGCAGGACGTCGGCAGTTCCGTCTACACCTCCGGTGCGCGGTCAGCGCTGCGGTTCCTTGCCGAGCGCCCGGCCAGCGACCCGGCGCGGCTGTCGGTGTACGCGTTGGGCGAGGGCACGATCCACGCCATGGCGCTGGCCGGCGATGCCGCCCCGGATGCGCCGAAGGTGCACTCCCTAGGCCTGTTCCAGCCTCTGCCGGGACGGTATCTCGACATCATCACCAACCGGGTGACGGCAGACGGCTCACCCGAGACGATCGCCGCGTGGCAGGCTGCGGTCGAGCAGATCCGGACCGAGGGCACGGTTCCCGACACGCTGCCCGACGGTCTGACGTCGATTGTGAACGCGGGCAACGTCCAGGCCGTCGTGGAGGCTGACAGGATCGACCCGCTGGCGCTGGCGGCGGCGGTGCCCGACGGTACCCCGGTACTGCTCACCTGCTCGGACGCCGACAGCCAGGCTCGCTGCGAAGCCGTCCAGCCGCTCGTCGACGCGCTCCAGCACACCGCACTGACGCTCGTCGAACTCGAGGGCGTCAGCCACGTGTTGCGCGACGACCCCACCGACAGCATCGCCAACTACGCCAAACAGGACCCGCTGTCGCCGCAGCTGGTGGCCGCATTGGACGGTTTTGTCGACGAGTAGTCCGACCCACCTGGAAAAGTGGGGCGGGTTACACTCGCCCTGATGACCAGAACAGTGGTGGCACGCGCCTACGGCGGGCCCGAAGTCCTTGCGATACAGGACATCGAGCTTCCCGCCACGGGGCCGGGCCAGGTACTCCTCGACGTCTGCGCCGCGGGTACCAATCCGATCGACTACAAGCTCTACAGCGGCGCCATGGGGGACGATCCTGCTGCGCTCCCGATGCCGGTGGGCATGGAGGTGGCAGGCGTCGTCGCGGCCGTCGGCGCCGGCGCGCAGGGCTATACCGGGGCGCTGTCGGTCGGCGACGAGGTGATCGCCACCACCGTCCGCGGCGGCTACTCCGAGCAGCTCGTCGTCGCAGCCGCGGATGTCGGGCACAAGCCCGCCGAGTTGAGCTTCGAGGAGGCCGCCGGGCTGATCCTCGCCGGTGCCACCGCCTGGCACCTGTTGATGAAAACGGATGTGGGGACAGGCGATACCGTGCTGATCCACGCGGCCGGCGGCGGAGTGGGCCTGATGGCGGTGCAGTTGGCCGCGGCGCGGGGCGCCCGGGTGATCGCGACCGCGAGTCCGTCGGGGCACGACAAGCTGCGCGGATACGGCGCCCACCCGGTCGCCTACGGGCCGGGGCTGGCCGACCGGGTGCGCGCCATCGGAACGGTGGACGCCGCGCTGGACCTGGTGGGCACCGACGAGGCGCTCGACACCTCGGTGGAGGTGGTCGCCGACCGCGCCCGGATCGCCACGATCGCGGGATTCGGCCGGGCCGGTGAGCTGGGCATCGCGGCGCTGACCGGCGCAGACGGCGGCCAGGAGATCCGGGACGCCGCCCGGCCGGAACTGATCAGGCTCGCGGACGAAGGCAAGCTCAAAGTGACGGTGGACAAGGTGTTTTCGCTCGGCGAGGCCGCCGACGCGCACCGCTACCTGCTGGCCGGCCACACCCGCGGAAAAGTCGTACTGGTCCCTTAGCCTCGCGATCATGAGTACCGACGACAAGATGCTGGGCCGGATCGCGGCGCTGTTGCGCCAGGCCGAGGGCACCGACAACCAACACGAAGCCGATGCCTTCATGGCCGCGGCGCAACGGCTGGCCACCGCGGCCTCGATCGACCTGGCCGTGGCCCGGTCACACGCGGACCACCGCACCAAGGCGCAGACGCCGGTGCAGCGCACCATCACCATCGGTGAGCCGGGTGCCCGCGGCCTGCGCACCTACGTGCAGCTGTTCGTGGTGATCGCGATGGCCAACGATGTCAAGTGCGACATCGCCTCGAATTCGACGTTCGTCTACGCCTACGGCTTCGCCGAGGACATCGATGCCAGCCACGCGCTCTACACCAGCCTGGTCATGCAGATGGTGCGGGCGTCGAAGGATTACATCTCCTCGGGAGCACATCGTCCGACGCCGACGATCACCGCGCGGATCAACTTCCAGCTCGCCTTCGGAGCCAGGGTCGGCCAGCGGCTCTCGGAGGCGCGTCAGCAGGCGCAGCAGGAAGCGACCCACGGGCCTGCCAGCGTTCCCGGCACCGCGGTCGCGTTGCGCAACAAGGATCTCGAGCTCAAGGACTACTACCGTCAGGCGTCTCGGGCGCGCGGAACATGGCGGGCGACGAGCGCGACAGCCGGCTATTCGTCGGCGGCCCGGCGGGCAGGTGACCGGGCCGGCCGCCGCGCCAGGCTGGGGGGCGACACCGAGTTTGCGGGCGCTCGCTCGGCGCTGGAGAAGTGATTCGCGATTCCCAGCGCGCAAAGGTTTACGCCGCAGAGGAATTCGTTCGCACGCTGTTCGACCGCAGCGCAGAGCACGGTGACCCTGTGGTGGAGTTCTTCGGCACCCGGCTGACGCTGCCCCCGGAGGCGCGGTTCGCGTCCTCGGAAGCCGTGCAGCGCTACGTCGACGAGGTGCTGTCGCATCCCGCGGTGCTCGAGCGGTGGCCCGCCGCCGCGCCGCTGCGGGTACGGCCACGCCGTGGTGCCACCGCAGCACACTACGAACGGGTGGGTGACCTGGCGACGGTCGCGGTGCCGGAGGGGCGGGCGGCCTGGGCCTTGCGGGAACTGGTGGTGCTGCACGAGATCGCACACCACCTCACGGAATCGGACCCGCCACACGGACCTGAGTTCGTGGCGACGTTCGGTGAGCTGGCCGCGACGGTGATGGGACCCGAGGTGGGCCATGTGTTGCGGGTCGTCTACGCCAAGGAGGGCGTGCGGTAGTCGGTCCCCGGTGCCGCGAATGTACGCAATGTGATGCGTTGGTCGAGTAGCGGTGTCAGAATCCGTACGCTCGGCGCGGACTCAGGGGTTGGAGGGGCTCGTTGGGTTCGAGGCCGGCGACGGAACGTGCGGCTCTGAGGGCGCCGACGCGGCAGCTCCCCGATTGGCGCGAACCTTCAGTGCCACCGTCGCCCCGACGACCAGCGCCGTGCCGATCAGTGCGGGCCACAGCAGTGCCTGGATCAGCGCAACACGGCGTTGTACGCGGATCGTCTGGCGCGCGGCCGCACGTCCTCGACTCGTCAGGCTCATGGGTGTCACCTTTCCGGGGTTGCAGCGGGCAGATACCCCGGTGCTCAGGACGGGAAACACGGCGCATGTGGGTCGCGGTAACGTCGCAGCTGTGACTACGCCCGACTGGGTCCAGCTCGACGCGCTGTTCACCCGCGTGCTGAACACCGAGGACGACGCCCTGCGGGCGGCCCGAGACACCGCGGAAGCCGCAGGCATGCCGCCCATCGAGGTCTCCGCGCAGCATGCCAAGCTGCTGTCGCTGCTGGTGAGCATCGCCGGTGCCCGCAGGGTGCTCGAGATCGGCACCCTGGCCGGCTACAGCACCATCGCGCTGGCCCGTGCGGTCGGCACCGACGGCGTCGTCGTCACGCTCGAGTACGAGACCGCGCACGCCGAGCTGGCGCGGCGCAACCTCGAACGCGCCGAGGTCGCGGACCGCGTGGAGGTGATCGTCGGGTCCGCGCTGGACACATTGCCGACGCTGGCGCAGCGCGGCGAGAAGTTCGATCTGGTGTTCATCGACGCCGACAAGGAGAACAACGTCGCCTACGTCCAGTGGGCCATCACGCTGGGCGGGCCGGGCACCGTCATCGTGGTCGACAACATCGCCCGCAACGGCCGGGTCCTGGATCCGGATCCCGCCGACCGGCAGGCGCAGGCCATCCGCGACATGCTCGACATGATGGGCGCACATCCGCGGCTGGACACCGCCGCCATCCAGACGGTCGGCGCCAAGGCCTGGGACGGCTTCGCGGTGGCGGTGGTCAGGTAGTGGGATCACCCGCACCGAGACGCCGGGCGCAACGTGACGGTTGTCGCGTGGGGGCAACGCGTTTCGGGTACCCGGCGATGATGTGGACAGTGGACAGGCAGATCGACGCGTCCGCGGATGCGGTGTGGCGCATCCTCGTCGACCTGGACGCGTGGCCGCAATGGGGTCCGACGGTCGCCGGTGCGCAACTCGACGGCTCCGGATTCGAACTGGGTGCCACGGGCCGGGTGTGGACGCCTGTCGGGGTCGCGCTGCCCTTCATCATCACCGATCTTGATCCTGGCCGGAGCTGGGGCTGGCGCGTTGCCGGTGTGCCGGCCACCCAGCACGGCGTCGAACCCGCCGACCGGGGCTGCCGGGCGTGGATGAGCGCGCCGGTGTGGGCCCCGGCCTACCTGCCGGTGCTGGCGATCGCCCTGAAGCGCATCGAGCGCATCGCCGGCAGCGCGGCCTGACCACTCAATCCCAGTTCGCAAGCCCCCATTGGGTCATCACCGGTGCGACCAGGGAGGCGTGAATGATGCGCCCGAACACATCGTCGGTGTGAGCGAACAGGATCCCCACCGCGGCGACGGTGCCGTCGGCCTGGCGGGCGTACACCGGTGCGCCGGAGTCGCCGAGATCGTCCCAGGCGCGGAAGGATATCTGCGTGTCGGTGACCGAGGTGATCGGGCCGCAGGACACGCCGGTGCGCGCACCCGACTTGCACAGCTGAGGCTGCTCTCGACGGATGTCCTCGGCGCTCATCACCCGCGAGACCCGCATCGCATCCACCTGGCTCACCAGCGGAACGGAGCTGCCCGCCAGATCCACCAGACCGATGTCACGCACGCCGGGGATCACCTCCCACCGCACGTAGTGCCCGATCACCCGATCGCCCGACGGCGTCCGCTGCAGCACGGTGTCGTTGACCGGGTCCCGGTCGCAGTGCCCGGCGGTGAGCATTCCCGGTGCGCCGCCGGCGGTACGGACGGTGAATCCCGCGGTGCATTGGTAGGGCTGTCCGTTGCCGGCGAGGCTGGTGCTGACCAGGTACGCCCCGGGGCTTGCCACCGGATACTCGCCCCACGCGTGGGCCGCCGGCACCTGAGCGACCGTGAGCGCGGCGAGCACAGCGGCTACGCAAATGGTGATGCCACCGGCGGTCCTGAGTCGGTTCAGCATCCTGCGCCGCGTCACATCCAGATGGCCTTGACGTCCACCGGGTTGACCCGCATGCCGTGACCGCCGATGTCATAGGTGATCAGGGTGCGCAGCTCCTGGGTGGTGATCGTCCAGCCGTTGACGTGAGAGGTCTGGCCGACGCCCAACACGAGATCTGCGGACTCGGGACCGGGGATCGTCCCCGCCACGAAGTACAGCTCTCCGCTGCCGTTCACCGCCGCGAGATTGAGCGGCGCCTGCGACACGGTGAACGGAAGTCCGTCCGTCCTTCCGCAGACGGCGATGGGGCGGGCGGGGTCCTCGTCGATCGTGCTGAACAGACACCGGATCAGGCCGTCCTGGACACGGATGGTCCGGTCACCGTCGGCGGCGACCGCCAGGGGGGTCGAGGAAAATGCACCGAGAACGACCAGCGCGGCCGAAGCCCCGGCAACGATACGACAAATCATGCGATCTCCACCGGGGGTGAGGCCATCTCCAATACGCGATGTTCTCACGATCCGGGCAGTCGCACGGGCGGAACGGCCGGCTTGGTTGAAGCGCGGACGGAACCAGATGTCACCGGATGACGGGGCGTGTCACACCTAGCTGCAGACGGCGCCCGTCGCCGCCGAGCCGACCAGCTTCGTGTACTTCGCCAGCACACCGGTCTTGTACACCGGGGGCAACGGCTCGAAACCCGCTTTGCGCGCGTCGAACTCGTCGACGTCGACGAGCACGTCCAACGTGCCCTTGCCGACATCGAGGCGGATCCGGTCGCCGTCGCGCAGGAAGGCGATCGGACCGCCGTCCACGGCTTCGGGAGCGATGTGCCCGACACACAGCCCGGTCGTGCCGCCGGAGAACCGGCCGTCGGTCATCAGCAGCACGTCCTTGCCCAGCCCTGCGCCCTTGATCGCACCGGTGATGGCGAGCATCTCCCGCATCCCCGGCCCGCCCTTGGGGCCCTCGTAGCGGATGACGACCACGTCGCCGTGCGTAATGGTGCCGTCCTCCAGGGCGTCCAGCGCGGCCCGCTCGCGCTCGAAAACCCTTGCGGTGCCTTCGAACACATCCGAGTCGAAACCTGCGGACTTCACCACCGCGCCCTCGGGCGCCAGCGAGCCGTGCAGGATCGTGATGCCGCCGGTGGGGTGGATCGGGTTGTTCATCGCACGCAGCACCTTGCCGTCGGGGTCCGGCGGCTCGATGTGGGCCAGGTTCTCGGCCATCGTCTGGCCCGTCACCGTCAGGCAATCCCCGTGCAGCAGACCGGCATCCAGCAGCGCCTTCATCACCACCGGCACGCCGCCGATCTCGTCGACGTGCTTCATCACGTACGCCCCGAACGGTTTCACGTCGGCCAGGTGCGGGACCTTCTGCCCGACGCGCGTGAAGTCCTCCAGCGACAGCTTGACGTTCGCCTCCCAGGCGATCGCCAGTAGATGCAGCACGGCGTTCGTGGAACCGCCGAACGCCATGACGACCGCGATCGCGTTCTCGAACGCCTCCTTGGTCAGGATGTCGCGGGCGGTGATACCCCGGCGCAGCATCTCGACCACGGCCTCACCGGAGCGGCGTGCGTACTCTTCGCGCCGCTTGTCGATGGCCACCGGCGACGCGCTGCCCGGCAACGACATGCCCAGCGCCTCCGCCGCCGATGCCATGGTGTTGGCGGTGTACATGCCGCCGCAGGCGCCCTCGCCGGGGCAGATGGCGCGCTCGATGATGTCGACGTCCTCGCGCGACATCAACCCGCGCGAACACGCACCCACAGCCTCGAAGGCGTCGATGATGGTGACTTCCTTCTCGCTGCCGTCGGTGAGTTTCGCGACACCCGGCATGATCGAACCGTTGTAGAAGAACACCGAGGCCAGATCGAGGCGGGCGGCGGCCATCAGCATGCCCGGGATCGACTTGTCGCATCCGGCCAGCAGCACGGTGCCGTCGAGGCGTTCGGCCTGCACCACCGTTTCGACGCTGTCGGCGATCACCTCACGCGAGACGAGAGAGAAGTGCATCCCCTCATGGCCCATCGAGATTCCGTCGGACACCGAGATGGTGCCGAACTCCAGCGGATAGCCGCCGCCGGAATGCACACCGCCCTTGACCGCCTGGGCCAGCCGCTGCAGCGACATGTTGCACGGCGTGATCTCGTTCCACGACGAGCCGACGCCGATCTGCGGTTTGACCCAGTCGTCGTCGGTCATGCCGACCGCTCGGAGCATGCCGCGGGCGGCTGTCCTCTCGAGGCCGTCGGTGACGTCGCGGCTGCGGGGTTTTATGTCGGGCTCCGCCCGACGGGCGGCTTCACTGTCGGGACCTGAGGGCATGGGGCCAAGTATGCCTCCGGGTGTTTCCCCCGGCCAAACCCATATCCATACCCCCTCGGGGTACAAGTACGCTGGGCGCATGAGTTCGATCCCCAGACGCACGGTCGCCGTATTCGCCGCGGCGCTCACGGCCGCCTTCCTGGCAGCATGTGGCGCCCCGGCCGATCCCGCCGCCGACGGTGCCGGGCCCCAGATCCCCGAGACACCGGTGATCGCCGGCGAACCCGCGGGTTACAACGCCGACGACGTCTCGTTCGCCACCAACATGGTCGCCCACCACAAACAGGCCATCGACTTGTCGAAGCTGGTGCCCGACCGCACCGAGAACCCCGAGTTGGCTGCGCTGGCAAGCCAGATCGCGGCGGTGCAGCAGCCCGAGATCAACATCATGAACGTGTTCCTGGTGCAGTGGAACGAGAACCCCGAGGCCGCCACCGACCCCGGCGGCGGGGAGGCCCATGCCGGGCACGGCCAAACCATGCAGGGCATGGTCGACGACGCGACCATGACGGAGTTGGAGTCGCTGCGCGGCACCGAGTTCGACAGACTGTGGTTGGAATCGATGATCAGCCACCACCAGGGCGCGGTCGAGATGGCCAAGGCCGAGGTCGCTCACGGCAAGAACGTCGACGCCATCGCCATGGCCGAGACGATGGTGGCGACGCAGGAGGCCGAGATCGTGCAGATGAAACAGATGCTGGAGGGCAGCAGGCCGTGAGTGAGAACCCACACGCGGGGAGAGCCGACGCAGCGGCCGACACCGGCGACGCGAACCTGCATGGCTACTCGGCGCAGAAAGAGAACTACGCCAAGCGACTGCGTCGCATCGAGGGGCAGGTCCGCGGAATCGCCAAGATGATCGACGAGGACAAGTACTGCATCGACGTCCTCACCCAGATCAGCGCCGTCAACAGCGCACTGCAGTCGGTCGCGCTCGGGCTGCTGGACGAGCATCTCGGCCACTGCGTCACCCACGCCGTCGCCGCGGGTGGCTCCGAGGCGGACGCGAAGCTGGCGGAGGCCTCCGCAGCCATCGCTCGGCTGGTCCGATCCTGAGCTATTCGAGCGCCTCCTCGATGCGCGCCACCTTCGCAGTGAGCTGACCGGTGTGTCCGGGCCGGATGTCGGCCTTGAGCACCAGGCTGACCCGGGGTGCGGCCGCGGCGACGGCATCCACCGCCTGCTTGACCACTGCCATCACCTCGTCCCAATCGCCCTCGATGTTGGTGAACATCGCGTTGGTCTCGTTCGGCAGGCCCGAGGCGCGCACCACCCGGACCGCCTCGGCGACCGCGTCGCCGACGCCGCCGGTCTCGTCGCCGCCGGAAGGACTGATGCTGAACGCCACGATCATGGGACCGAGGGTACGGCGCCCGAGTAACGTTCCGGCGCCCGCAACCGAACATCAATGCAGATCAGCACCCCTGGCGGTGCGAGGAAAATGCGCTCGCAGGCGTGGCCGATCATCGCGTTGTGCCACACTGGACTGAGTCGCAGAACTGGAGGTACACGCATGCGGCAGCAGAAAAGACGCGGTTTGATCGCCACCATGACGGCGGCGATGGTCCTCGCGGCACTGACCCTGAGCGCCCCGTCGGCGCTGGCCCAGCCCGCGCCGCCACCGGCACCGCCGGTCGATCCGCTCGTGCCGCCGCCGGCGAACCCGTTCGTCTTCCCGCCACCGGCGCCGAACCCGTTTGCGCCGCCGGCCAACCCGCTGGCGCCGCAGTCGGCGCAGCCGATGACCATTCCCGAGGGCACCCCGGCCGGGCAGAATCCGACGCCGTTCGTCGGGGAACCGCCCTTCGTGCCGCCGTCGTTCAACCCGGTCAACGGGTCCATCGTGGGCGCGGCCAAGCCGATCTACATCAATTTCCAGCGCCCCATCGCCAACCGGCAGATGGCCGAGGACGCGATTCACATCTCGTCCACCCCGGCGGTGCCCGGCAGGTTCTACTGGACCAGCGACACCCAGGTGCGTTGGCGTCCGCAGGACTTCTGGCCGGCGGGCACGGTCGTCAACATCGACGCCGCCGGCACCAAGTCGAGCTTCACCGTCCCCGAGCAGTTGGTGGCAACGATCGACGACAACACCAAGCAGATGGAAGTCATGCGAGACGGCGAGCTGGTGAAGACCTTCCCGGTCTCCCTGGGTAAGTCCGGCTACGAGACCAAGAACGGCACCTACTACGTGCTGGAGAAGTTCGACGACATCGTCATGGACTCCTCGACGTACGGCGTGCCGGTCGACGACCCGTCCGGTGAGGGCTACAAGCTCAAGGTCAAGGATGCGGTCCGGATCGACAACAGCGGCATCTTCGTGCACGGCGCACCGTGGTCGGAGGGTTCGCAGGGCTCCAGCAACGTCAGCCACGGCTGCATCAACCTCAGCGCAGAGGATGCGGCGTGGTTCAAGCAGAACTTCGGCAGCGGCGACGCGGTCGTCATCAAGAACACCGACGGCGGGATGTACACCCAGCCCGACGGTGCGTCTGATTGGCAGATGTTCTGAGCGGATAGCTCGCCCGCTTTCCCGGCGGGCGGTGCGCGCACCGTGCCACGATGAGGGCAGGCCGATGGCCGGCCCGGCCGTCGGCATTCACCTGAGGGTGGGCCGATGCCCGGTGACGACAAGGCGGTAGCGCGCGCAGGTGCCGCGATCGTGCTGGTGCTGCTCGCCATCTTCGCGCTACGCGGCTACCTGCCAGGAACCGAGGCCGCCGTTGAGTCGCGCGAGCCCGAACCCGAAGCCGACGGACCCGGCAGCGTCATCGCCGTCCTCGCCATGTTGGTCGTCTCGATGACCATCATCGCGATCTCCGTCGCCGCGCAGTCCCGCCGCCGGCCCGCGATCCCGGCAGCCGAGGAGCCACGCGGCTACCGCAGCGAGCGCCTCGGCCCGTCGTGGCGGCTGCTGGCGATCGCCGCCGCCGGCCTGCTCGTCTGGTTGCTGCTGGTACTGCTGCTGATGCGGTGGGGGGCTGGGCTGACCGTCGATGAGATGCCGCTGGCAGATCCCGACTCCGGGGCCGCCGAGGAGACCGGCAGCACCGCCACCGCGCCACCGGAATCGCCCCGCGGCGGCGGCGGTGACGTGTTCGGCTACCTCGCGGCGGCCACCGTCACGATGCTTGTCCTCGCCGTCGTCGCGGCGATCGCGGGACGACGGCGAACCCGGGCCCCGGCGGCCGAGCTCGTCGCCGCGGAGGCACCTGATCCGGGTCGGTCCGCAGGACCGGATCTGGCCAGGGCAACCGAACTGGGCCTGGCCGAGATCGGCGACCGCAGCCGTGACCCGCGCGAGGCCATCATCGCCTGTTATGCGGCGATGGAACGCGAACTGGAGAAGTCGCCGGGCACCACCCCGCAGCTCTCCGACACCCCATCGGAGGTGCTGGCGCGGGCGGTCGCTCGCCGGGCGTTGCCCGCCGACAGCGCGGCCGAACTGGTCGACCTGTTCGAAGAGGCGCGGTTCAGCCCGCACGTGATGAACGAAGGCCACCGCGAGGCTGCGGTCCGTGCGTTGCGTCTGGTGCAACAGGAACTGCCGGCCGCCCCATGAAAAAAATGGTTCTCGGCGCGGTGTTGCTGGTGGTGACGGTGCAGCTGCTGGCCATCACCCAGCTCGACCGCACCCTGGTGTTGGGGGTGACAGGGGTGGCGCTCGGCGGTGCGCTGGCCGCCGCCCGGTGGCGCCTCACCCATCACGCCGCCGGCACCTTGGACGACGCCGCGGTCGACGATTCGGGGGCGTCACTGCGCCGCTGGCTGACCCGCACCGAGACGCTGATCTCCTGGTCGGAGTCCACGCGCTCTGACTGGGACCGCCGGCTGCGCCCGATGCTGGCCCGCCAGTTCGAACTCGCCGCCGGGCAGCGGAAAGCCAAGGACCCGAGAGCGTTTCACGCCACAGGTCGCATGCTGTTCGGGGACCAGCTCTGGCAATGGGTCGATCCGGAGAACATCTCTCGGACCGGTGGAACCGAGCCGGGACCCGGCCGCGAGGCACTCAACGACATCCTCGAACGTCTGGAGCGGTTGTGACCCAAGACCTCGAGCCTGCGGCCACGACGGCACTTTGCGAATCGGTGCTCGACGAGATCGGCCGGGTGGTGGTCGGCAAGCGCCGGGCGCTGAACCTGATCCTGACCACCGTGCTCGCGCGTGGCCACGTCCTCGTCGAGGATCTACCGGGTCTCGGAAAGACGTTGATCGCCAAGTCCTTTGCCGCCGCGTTGGGGCTGGAGTTCACCCGCGTGCAGTTCACCCCCGACCTGCTGCCCGCCGACCTGCTCGGCTCGACGATCTACGACATGCATTCGGGCCGGTTCGAATTCCGCCGCGGACCCATCTTCACCAACCTGCTGCTCGGCGACGAGATCAACCGGACACCGCCCAAGACCCAGGCCGCGCTGCTGGAGGCGATGGCCGAACAGCAGGTCAGTATCGACGGGGCGACCCACCCGCTGCCGGTGCCCTTTCTGGTGCTGGCCACCGACAACCCGATCGAGTACGAGGGCACGTACCCGCTGCCGGAGGCGCAGTTGGACCGGTTCGCGATCAGGCTGGAGCTGAAGTACCTGTCCGAGCAGGAAGAGGCCACGATGCTGCGCCGCCGCCTCGACCGCGGATCGGTGCCGCCGGCCGTGCAGCAGGTGGTCGACGCCCGCGACCTGGTGGCCATGCAGGAGTCGGTCGAAGAGGTGACCGTCCACGACGACGTCCTGCAGTACGTGGTTTCGCTGGCCACCGCGAGCCGGCAGCATCCGCAGGTCGCCGTCGGCGCCAGCCCGCGCGCCGAACTCGATCTGGTGCAACTGGCGCGGGCGCATGCGCTGCTGCTCGGCCGCGACTATGTGATCCCAGAGGACGTCAAGGCGCTTGCGGTGCCGGCACTGGCGCACCGGATCAGCTTGAAGCCCGAGATGTGGGTCCGGCGGGTACAAGGCGCCGACGTGGTCGACGAACTGCTGCGGCGGTTGCCGGTGCCGCGCGCCCGGGGAACGCAGTGACCGCTTCTGCTGAGACCAGCCACGTTTCTGTCGCGTTGCGTTGGCGCGCAGCACCGTTGGCACGGTCGATCGCCACGTGTGCCGGCATCGCGGTGGTCTGCGCGCTGATCGCCGGCAGGTGGGAGCTCATCGCGTTCGCGGCGCCGCTGCTGGGTGTGCTGTGTTCGCTGGGCTGGCAGCGGCCGGTGCCGACCGTGGCGGTCCGCACACAGCCGGGGTTTCAACGCTGTTTCGAATCCGAGCAGGTCCGGGTCGACGTGCACGCCGAGGCCGATGACGGCGGCACCGTCGCGCTGCACTGTTCGGTGCCGGCCGGGATGGAACTGCAGGACGTCACGCCAGGTGTCGGCACCTCGGTCGCCGTCAAGGCCGCACGGTGGGGGCGCTACCCGATCCGGGTCACGGTGCGGGTGCTCGGCCGTGGTGGACTGCTGGAGGGCAGCGGAACCGTCGACGCCGCCGAAGTGTGCGTGTTCCCGGTGGCACCACCGCAGTCCACCGCGATTCCACGCACCGATCTGCTCGACCGGCTGGGCACCCACCTCACCCGCCACCTCGGTCCCGGCGTGGAGTACGCCGACATCCGCCAGTACGTCCCCGGTGACCAGCTACGAACCGTCAACTGGCCGGTCAGCGCGCGCCGCGGTGCGCTGCACGTCACCGAGCGGTTGACGGACCGGGCCGCCGACGTGGTGGTGCTGCTGGACACCTACCCGCAGCCCCCGGGGCCTGCCACGGCCGCGGCGGAGCGGACGGCGCGGGGTGCCGCCCAGGTCGTGCAGAGTGCGCTGCGCTTCGGCGACCGCGCCGGACTGGTCGCGCTGGGCAGCAGGAGCACCCGCTGGCTGGGCGCCGACATCGGGCAGCGGCAGTTCTACCGGATCCTCGACACGATGCTCGGCGCCGCCGACACCTTCCAGACCGCGGCGGGCAGCCTGGCCCCGAGGCCGGCCCTGCCGCCGGGCGCGATCGTCGTCGCGTTCTCCACCATGCTCGAGACCGAATTCGCCCTGGCGCTCATCGACCTTCGCAAACGGGGACATGCCGTGGTCGCGGTCGACGTCCTGGAGGACTGCCCGGTCGAGGGTGTGCGCGATCCACTGGTCAACAGGATGTGGACGCTGCAACGCTCCTTCATGTACCGCGACATGGCCACCGTCGGCGTCGACATCGTGGGCTGGCCGGGAACCGCCACGCTGGACCAGGCGATGGCACTGGTGCCTGACCACCGCAAGGGGGCGCGGCGGTGAAACTGTTGCTGCCCAGCGCATTCGGTGTTCTGATGGTCGGCGCTGCCGGCTACCGGGCTGACGGACCCGCGCTCGCCGCGGTTGCCGCTGCGCTGATCGCGGTGGTGCTCGCGGCGTGGTGGCGGCAGGCGGCCACCGCCGCGGTGCTGCTGGCAGTGCTGACCGTGGTGCTGGCTGAACCCGCCCCGATGTTCACCGCCCTCGCCGGGCTGGCCGCCACCGCCTACCTGGTGCTGCGGCACGGCCCGGCCGGCGCCACCACACCGACGATGTTCGCCGCCGTCGGCTTCGCCGTGGTCGCCACGGTGGGGGTGGTGGTACCGATGCAGATGCCGTGGCTTCCGCTGGCCGCCCCCCTCGCCCTGCTGGGCGGTTACCTGCTGGCGCTGCGGCCGTACCTCGGGGGCGGCGTCGGTGGTTGGATTGGCGGACGAACAGCACGTGGGCCAGGTGCCCGCCAGATCGGCAGTCCTAACTGAAGCCGTTCGCCGAGACCGGTTGGCAGGAAGGGCCGGTGTGGGTGTTCTGCGGATCGAAGTTGCCGCCCCACGGATCTGCAGGATCGATCGCCAACGCCTGCCACCCACGTGACCCGACCCAGTCCGGCCCCGCCTCTTCGGCCGTCTGGCCGGGAACGCCGATGTCGGGAGTCCGGATGCTGGCGGTGCCGAGCGTGCCCTCATTGGCGACGCACAGGTCGCTTCCCGAGACACGCGCCGCCTGCTCGGACCGGACCTGACCGTCCGGCGCCAGCTGGCTCATGGACGGATCGTTGGGGTCGGCATGGGCCTGCGCCGTCCCGAAGGTGAGCGCAGCGGCGATCAGAGTCGCGGCGCTACAACCGAATCCTGCTCTGCGAGAAATGGTTCGCCATCTCGGTGCCATGGGTCCTGCTTTCTCGTGAGGTCGGGGCGTCCGACGGCTTGGCTGGTCGCAACCAACCGTATGACCGGCTCGGTCGCCGGTCCATCCGCCCAAGCGATCTGGTAGCTGATTGACAACTCTCAGCCAGCTTGGAACGGCCCCGTGCCCGAGATCGCTAGTTCCAGATGCGTACCCGCCGCTGCGGTTCGAGGTACAGCGAGTCGGACTCGCTGACCTCGAAGGCCTCGTAGAACGCGTCCATGTTTCGGATCACGCCGTTGCAGCGGAATTCCGGTGGCGAATGCGGATCCACCGCGAGCCGGCGGATCGCCTCGGCCTCACGGGATTTCGTGCGCCACACCTGGGCCCACCCGAAGAACACCCGTTGCTCCCCGGTGAGTCCGTCGATCACCGGTGCCGGCTCGCCGTTGCGCGACAACCGGTAGGCCAGCAGTGCGATCGACAGGCCGCCGAGGTCGCCGATGTTCTCGCCGACGGTGAACGCTCCGTTCACGTGGTAACCGTTGCCGCCCGAGGCCAACTCGCGCGGGACGAACTCTTCGTACTGTTCGATCAACGCCTTTGTCCGAGTGCTGAACTCGGCACGGTCCTGGTCGGTCCACCAGTCCACCAGGTTGCCGTCGCCGTCGTACTTGGCGCCCTGGTCGTCGAATCCGTGTCCGATCTCGTGCCCGATCACCGCACCGATCCCGCCGTAGTTGGCGGCGTCGTCGGCGTCGGCGTCGAAGAATGGCGGCTGCAGGATCGCTGCGGGGAACACGATCTCGTTCATGCCCGGGTTGTAGTACGCGTTGACGGTCTGCGGCGTCATGAACCACTCGTCCCGATCGACCGGGCCGCCGAGCTTGGCCAGCTCGCGTTGATGCTCCAGCTCGTAGCCGCGTCGGTAGTTGCCGTAGAGGTCGCCGCGGTCGATGACCAGCGCCGAGTAATCCCGCCACTTGTT
Organism: Mycolicibacterium hippocampi; assembly: GCF_010723735.1. Lineage (GTDB taxonomy): Bacteria > Actinomycetota > Actinomycetes > Mycobacteriales > Mycobacteriaceae > Mycobacterium > Mycobacterium hippocampi. Next base: position 1,045,049 of record NZ_BLLB01000002.1, read on the forward strand.
CGGATAGCCGATCTTGGGGGTGAACTTGTCGAGCTTGACCAGTGCCTTCTCGCGGGTCTGCGGCGTCATCCATTCCAGCTGGTTGATGCTCACCCGGTAGGCCTCGCGCAGGTTGGCGACCAACTCGTCCATCCGGGCCTTGGCCTGCGGCGGGAAATACCGCTCGACGTAGACCCGGCCCAGCGCCTCACCCATCAGGCTCTCGACCAGCGAAACACCACGCTTCCAGCGGTCGCGGATCTCTTCGGTGCCCGACAGTCTGCGTCCGTAGAACTCGAAGTCCGCGGCGACCAGCTCGTCGGTGAGCAAGAACGCCCTGCGGTGGATGACGCGCCAGCGGGCCCAGTTCTTCCACGTCTCGAGGCTTTCGCCGCCCCACAGTTCGGCGAAGGCGGTCAGGAAGTCCGGTTGGCGGACCACAAGCTCGGCCGCCTGTTCCGCGGTGGCACCGAGGCCGGTGAGCCAGCCGGTCCAGGCGAAACCGGGGGCCTCGTCGGTCACCTCGGCGAAGGTGCGCAGGTTGTAGGTCAGATCGGCGTCGCGCCGCTTGACCACATCCCAGTGGGCGGCCGCGATCCGGGTCTCCAGCGCGACGATGCCGGCGGCGGCCTCCGCGTGGTCCTCGGCGGTGCCCCCGTGGACGAGGGCGAACATCGCCGCGATGTGCCGCGGGTAGGCGGCCAGGATCTCGGCGTGCTGGTCGTCGCGGAAGTACGACTCGTCGGGCAGCCCGATACCGGACTGGCTCAGATGCAACAGGTAGCGGGACGAGTCCTTGGAATCGGTGTCGACGTAGAGGCCGATGCCGCCGCCGATGCCGGTGCGCTGCAGCGTCCCGAGTACCGCTGCGAGCGCGTCGGGGGTGTCCGCGGCGTCGATGTCGGCCAGCTCCGCGAGCAGTGGCGCCAGGCCGCGTCGGCGGATCTTCTCCTCGTCCATGAAGCTCGCGTACAGATCGCCGATCCGTTGCTGATCGGTGCCTGCAGCGGCCTCGGCATCTGCTGCTTCGGTGATCAGGTCGCGGATCTGCTCCTCGGCGCGGTCGTACAACGTGCGGAACGCTCCGTCGGTCGCCCGGTCCGCCGGGATCTGGTATTCGGTGAGCCACCGGCCGTTGACGTGACCGAACAGGTCGTCCTGGGGCCGGGCCGTGGTGTCGATGTAGTTGAGGTCGATGCCGGACTTGGTGTCGTGATTCGCTTCTGCCGTCACCCCCACATCCTTCCAGAATCGCCCGGGTACCCTCACGCGCATGCCCGACGATGAGCAGGATCCGCAGTCCGGCGGGATCTTCAGCAGCTACGGCATCGCCTCGGCGGTGCTCGGGGCGGTGGCGGTGGCTGCAGTCGTGCTGGCGGCCCTGATCTGGACACAACACCGCGGTGACACCGCCGAATTGCGCTACCGCACGCAGGTGCTGCAGGCCGCCGCCGAGTGGACCAACGTGCTGATCAACATGAACACCGACACTGTCGAATCCGACCTGAACACCCTGCACGAGGGCACCGTCGGGCAGCTCAACGCGGACTTCGAGGCGACCGTGGAGCCCTACCGCAAGCTCGTACAGACCCTCGAGGCGAGCACCACGGGTCAGATCGACTCGGTCGCGCTCGAGACGATCCATCACGACCAGCCCGGCACCTCGCGCGCACCGCAGCAACCGGAGTTGGCGTCGTCGGCCGCCCGGACCGACACGGTGATGGTGGTCGCGACCTCGGTCAGCGAGAACGCCGGCACCGAGGAGCCGCAGACCGTGCGCTGGACGCTGCGGCTGGACGTGTCCGACGTCGACGGAGAGCTGCTCATCTCCGGTCTGGAGCCGATTCGATGAGGAACCGGTTGCGGGTGCTGGCGTTCGACCTGCTGGCCCCGGCCGCGGGCGTCGCCGCGCTGATCTACATCGGTGTGGTTCTGGGCTGGCCGCTGTGGTGGGTCTCGGCGTGCTCGGTGCTGTGCCTGCTGGTGTTCCAGGGGGTCATCGTCAACTTCGTGCTGGCACGTCGGGACGCCGTCACCGTAGGCACCGATGACGACGGACCCGGCCTGCGGCTGGCTGTCGTCGGCGCCGCGACCGCCGCGCTGGTGGCGGCTGTCGTCGTCGGCTACACGCAGTGGACGCAGCCGGACCGGACGCTTCGCGCCGACACCGCCGAGGTGGCCGGAATCGCCAGCAGCGTCGCGGAGGCGTCGGCGACGTTCACGCCGCAGAACCCGACCGCGTCGATCGATCGTGCGGCCAGCTTGATGACCCCCGAGAGCGCGGACCGGTTCAACAACGAGTTCGCGGCGGTGGCAGAGGATCTGGCCGGCAGGAATGTGTCCGCGCAGGCAGCCACGGTGTCGGCGGGAGTGGAGGCCATCGGTCCGGACGCGGCGAGCGTGGCGGTCATCCTGCGGGGCACGCAGTCCGCGCCCGGGCAGCCGTCGGACACCGCCGTGCTGGCGCTGCGGGTGGCACTGTCCAAGGTCGACGGCCGCTGGCTGGTGCAGGACGTTGCGCCGGTCCACTCGCGCTAGCGGACTGCTCGCGAAAGTGAACCCACGGTTGTGCTCGACGGGAGAACCGCGACCCGGAATGATATTTCGCGGGGAAGGGGTCAGGCAGGGGGTGGGTTGCGCATCTTGGCGAACCGCTCGGAGAGCCGGCCCATCCGGATCATCAGCGACGCCTGAGGGCTGACGGTGCCCCGCAGGTAGGTCGCGAATTCCTCGGCGGGCACGCCGATGCGCGACGCGAACTCCTGCTCGCCGAGTCCCGAGCGGTCCAGCAGCAGGTGCACGTGCCGGGCCACCTCGGCACACTCGTTGGCCTCGAGGTGTTCGCGGGTGCGGACCAGCACCTCGGACATCGCCCGGGACACCCCGTACGGTCTTGCGGTCTCGAGGACCTCCTCGACCTGGCGTGCCGTCCTGCCGAACGGGTCGCGCTTGATCGCCACCACGATGCGCTGCCACACATTGAGGTCATCGTTCTCCAGCGCGGCACGGATCGCCGCGGTCGGCCAGAACTCCACCGGTCGGTCGCTTGCGGCCGCAGCCCGGTTGCGCGCGGAAGACTCATCGCGGTCTGCGCCCCGAACCTCGGAGGTCACCGTCACCTCGCCTCCTCCAGCATTGCCACCGCCACCGAGAGGCAGCGCTGTCTGACTCGGGCCCACTCAGTCTCCGCGTCGGCGCCGGACAGCGCGACATCGGGTCCGTCGGCGGGCCGCGGATCTGCCAGGCGGCGCACCAACTGGGTGGCCACCCAGTGCGTGCGTGCCGGTGGACCAGAGTAGTACCGGTCCATGCCGGCGAGCACTTCCGCCGCGGTCTGGACGTCCATCGAATCGACCAGCTCGGCGAACTCGGCGTAGTCGCGGGCCGCGTTGCGCTCCATGATCAGGAAACTCTTGAGGCGGACGGTCTCGGCGCCGGTCGGGATCTGCAACCGGTCGCCGGTGGGCAGCAGGACGTTGGTGGTCTCCATCGGGCTGGTCCGCGCCAGCGGCGGCCGTCCGGTGACGGTGTCCTCGGGTGTGGTGCCGCTCTGGACGGCCAACGCGTCGAGGGCGACGTCGAGCCGGCCCCGCCACATCGTGACCGGATGCTTGGGGAGTTTGACCGCCACCGTCTTGCCGTGTGCGCGGTTGGACACCGCGACGGTCAGCGCGCCGTCGTCTCTCAACCGACTGCTGCCGAGCACCTTGCGCGGATGACATCCGCTGAACGCCAGCGGGTCTGCCACCGTGATGGCTTGCGGGGCCAGGGTCTTGAGCTTCGCGGCGGACTTGACCACGGTGCGCAGGTCCGAGCCGGACGGTGCGAGTGCCGAGATGTCGTCGGGAATGATGACCAGGTCCCCGATGTCGGCCTTGGGCAGCGGCTTCTCGAAGTCGACCGACGGCAGGATGCGGTCAAGCCAGCGTGGCAGCCACCAGTTCCATTCGTCGAACATCGCCATCAGCGCCGGCACCAGCACCAGACGCACCACTGTCGCGTCCACTGCGATGGCCACCGCGCTGGCCACGCCGAGCTGGGCGACCAGCGGCATACCGGCGAAGGCGAACCCGATGAACACCGCGATCATGATCAGTGCGGCGCTGGTGATGGTGCGCGCACTGGTGCTCACGCCGTAGGCCACCGCGTCGCGGGTGTTGCCGGTCTGCAGGAAACGCTCCCGGATGCGGGTCAGCAGGAAGATCTCGTAGTCCATCGACAACCCGAAGGTCAACGCCAGCACCAACGGCGGGATCGTGCTGTCCAGCGACGAGATCTGCTTGAAGCCGAGGTCCGACAGCCATCCCCACTGGAATACGACCACCAGGCTGCCGTAGGCGGCGCCCACCGACAGCACGGTCATCAGCACGCCCTTGAACGCCAGGAACACCGACCGGATCGCGATCAGCAGCATCACGAAGGCGATGAGCGCGACGAAGACGAAGACCAGAGGTTGGGTCTGGGAGACCTTGTCGTCGAAATCGTTGATCAGCGCCGTCGGTCCGCCGACGTCGATCCGGGCGCTGCCGTCGGCGACCGGTGGAAGCTGTTCGCGCATCCAGCCGACGGTGTCGCGAGCCCCCGGATCCTCCGGGTCCACCGACAGCACCGCCGACAGCAGAGCGCTGCGGTAGTCGTTGCCGAACACCGGCGGCGACACCGACACGGTGTTGGGCGCCTGGGCCATCCGTTGCCGGACCGACTCGAGAAGCGGTTCCTTCGCCGGCGCCGAGGCGGCGTTGCCGTCGGGGAACGTCACCAGCACCCGTACCGGGCCGAGCGCGCCGGGACCCAGCGCCTCGGCTGCCGCGTTCACCCCGCCGCGGATCTCGTGCGTCGGGTCGAACTGCCGTTGCATGCTGTTGCCCAGCACCATCGAGAACGCCGGTGCGGCCAGGGCGAGCAACAGGGCGGCCGCGGCCAGCGCCGACACCCACGGCCGGCGCATCACCCGGCCGGTCCAGCGGGACCAGAACCGCGACTGGGTGGCTTCCGGACGCCGTGACCAGTGCAGGTACGACGACCGCTTCGCCGCGGCCCGGCCGAACGCCGCGAGCACCGCCGGCGTCAACGTCGTCGAGGTCAGCACCGCGATGGCGACGGCGAGGATGGCGCCGGTGGCCATCGACTGCAGCACCGGGGTGTTGATCAGATACAGGCCGGTGACCGAGGCGATCACCGTCATCCCCGACAGCACCACTGCAAGGCCCGAGGTGGCCATCGCGGCGTCCGCGGCATCGGCGGGCTCGCGCCCGGCGCGCAGTTCCTCGCGGAACCGCATCAAAATGAACAGGGAGTAGTCGATGGCGACCGCGATGCCGAACATCGACACCGTCGACGTCACGAACACCGACATCGTCATGTACATCGACAGCAGGTAGACCAGCCCCATCGTGACCGCGACGGTGCAGATCCCCAGGAGCAGCGGCATCGCGGCGGCGGCCAGCGAGCCGAAGACGGCGAGCAGGATGATCAGGACGATCGGCAGGTTCCACTTCTCGGCCTGCGCGATGTCGTCCTTGGTGGCCAGCGTGGCGGCCGCCCCCAGCGCGCCCTGACCGATGACATAGAGACGGACCTTGCCGTTCTCCATCTCACCCGGCTCTTCGCCGTCGATCCCGACCTTCTCGCGCAGCTGTTTCGCGACGTCGACGGCGCCGGTGTTCTCGAAGTCGAGTTGCAGCGTGATGACGTACGGCCGGTCCGGCCGGGGCGGGGGCTGTTGCGGGTTGGGCATCACCGTGACGCTGGGAACTTCGGAGGCCAGCCGCTCCAGATGGGCGACGGCCTCGTTCATGTCGGTGAAGGACGCGTCCGCCCGGGGTGCGGCGACCAGCGCGAGCGGCGAGGCGCCCTGGTCGGGGAACTGTGCCTCCAGCTGGCGCTGGACGTAGAGGGACTGGGAGCCCTCGACCTCGAAGCCTCCACCGGTGAGGTGGCCGGACTGGTTCATGGCCATGTACACCGAAGGGATCAGCAGCAGCACCCACGCCGCGAACACCGCCCAGCGATATCTGCGCAGCTTGCTGCTGATGCGCATCATGAACTGCTGGATGGGAACTCCCCACTTTCTCCCCGGCGTTTCGTAGCGCGAGCGTACAGCAGCAAGCTGTAGGGTGATCGCCCTCGTGAAGCCCCTGCCAGCGTTGCTTTAACCGCCTCTAATACCCGCGCCATCGCCGGCTCGATTGGTCAGCCGGACGGACGCGATGGCACTATGTGCGCACGAGGTTTCGGCGTCGGGGATTCTTTGCTACTGACCGCAGCGAGTTTGCGGGCCGGTAGGACGTACGCAAACTGTTAGGAGTTCGTCATGAATTCATCCACGGAAATCACCGCCCGCACGGTGCGGTCGCGGGTCCGCACCGGGTTCGCTGTGGTGGCGGCAGCGGGCGCCGGGATCGCCGTTCTCGCCGGCCCCGCGACCCCCGCGGCGCTGGCTGCGCCGGATCCGTGCACAGCCAGCGAGGTCGCCAAGACCGTGGCGATGGTGGCCACCCACACCGGCAACTACCTCGAGGCCAACCCGGAGGCGAACGAGGCGCTGACGACGATCTCGCAGCAGCAGGGCGGGCCGCAGTCGGTGGTTGCGCTCAAGGCCTACTTCGATGCCAACCCCAAGGTCGCCGGGGACATGCAACGACTGCAGCAGCCGCTGGTCTCGCTCTCGGGACGCTGCGACCTGCCGATCACCGTCCCGCAGGTGCTGGGCCTGATGCAGGCGGCCCAGCAGCCCGGCGCCGCGCCCTCGGGAAGCCTTCCGGCCGCGCAGAACGTGGGCGTGGACGGCGTGCAGTCGGTACAGGGCCCGGCCACCCGCTGAGCTGAGTTTTCGGACTTTCTCACGATTGGTTAACCGCTAGGCAAGAAACCCGGCGTCGGTTCTGCTTAGCTTCCTAGGATGGTCCTGACCGGCGACCACCACTGGTCCCGGTCCACCTCTGATTAAGGAGCCTTCATGTTGTTCTCGGCCCCCACCGTCCGTCGTGCGGTCGCTGGCGCGCTGGGCGGCGGCGCGCTCGCCGGCGCAGTGGCGTTCGGTCTGCTCGGAGCCGCACCGGCGTCGGCGCAGCCCGTTCCCCCGAACTGCACCGCAGCCGACTTCTCGGGTACCGCCGCGGGCGTGTCGGCGGCATCCTCTGCCTACCTGTTCACCCATCCCGAGGTGAACGCGTTCTTCACCGATCTGCACGGCGACCCGCGGGAAGACATCCACGCCGAGGTCGAGGCGTACCTCGCTGCGAACCCGCAGGTGCACGCGGAGCTGACCGAGATCAGGCGGCCGCTGGTGGACCTGAAGAACCGTTGCGGCGTCATCACCTCGCCTGACGCTTACTGAGGCTGGTGCGCGACAGGGTGGTGACTACGCCCGCACGCGGGGGAGAGTTGTCCATCCAGGACGGGGCCGGTCGGACAGTGCTGATGGTCGACGACGATCCGGATGTACGGACCTCGGTCGCCAGGGGGCTGCGGCACTCCGGGTTCGACGTCCGGGTCGCGGCGAACGGTAAAGAGGCGCTTCGGCTGCTCTCCAGCGAATCGCACGACGCGCTGGTGCTCGACGTCCAGATGCCGGAACTCGATGGCGTCGCGGTGGTGACCGCACTGCGCGCGTTGGGCAACGACATCCCGATCTGCGTGCTGTCGGCCCGGGACACCGTCAACGACCGGATCGCCGGGCTCGAGGCCGGTGCCGACGACTACCTGACCAAGCCATTCGATCTGGGCGAATTGGTGGCCCGGCTGCACGCGCTGCTGCGCCGGGCCCACCACTCCGACCCGACGTCGGACACGATGACGGTCGGATCGCTGACCATCGACACGGCACGCCGGCTGGTGTTCGTGGCCGGAGAGCGGGTGGAGCTCACCAAGCGGGAGTTCGATCTGCTGGCGGCGCTCGCCGAGAACGCGGGTGTGGTGCTGAGTCGGCAACGCCTGCTGGAGCTGGTGTGGGGCTACGACTTCGACGTCGACACCAATGTCGCCGACGTCTTCGTCTCCTATCTGCGGCGCAAACTGGAGCGTGACGGGTTGCCGCGGGTCATCCACACCGTGCGGGGGATCGGGTACGTGCTGCGGGAAGAACCGTAGGGTTGGCGGCCGACAACTCGCCGAGGCTGCCCAGGTTCCTCCGCTCAGCTTCCCTGCGCACCAGGGTCGCCATCGCATCTGCTGCTGCGGCGGCGGCGGTGGTCGCGGTGTTCACCATCCTCACGTCGCTGGTGCTGGCGAACAACGATGCGGTGCAGCTCGATCGGCGGCTCGACGCGATCGTCGACGCGAGTGTGTTTCCCGAGCAGCTGACGGATCCGCGCCGCGGCGTGCTGCAGACCGGGCGGTCGCGCTCGTCGGGCCAGGTGGTGTTCCAGCGGGGCTTCCAGTTGCCCCCGCTGCCACCGGGAACCGAGAACGTCGTGGTCAACGGCGTGGAGTACCGGGTTCGGACCGTCCCGGTGGACCAGGCCGGCGGGGTGCTGATGTCGATCGGTATCCGCGCCGACAGCGTCCTTCTCAACCGCGCCCGGATACCGAGCTACATCGCGGTGGGCGTGGTGACGGTGCTCATCGCCGCCGGGCTGGGGTGGTTACTCGCCGGCCCGGCGATCCGGCCGCTGCGCAAGCTGACCGAGCACACCAAACAGCTGGGCAAAGGCGCCGACGAGATGCCGGCGGTGCACGGTGTGCGGGAGGCCGAGGATCTCTCCGAGGCGATGAGCGCGATGCTCAGCCGGCTGGCGGCCGCGCAGCGCGCCACCACGAACTCTCTGCAGGCCGCGCAGGATTTCGCCGCCAACGCCGCGCACGAGCTGCGCACTCCGTTGACCGCGATGCGGGCCGACCTCGACACGCTGCGCATCCACGACCTTCCCGAGGAGGAACGCGCCGAGGTGGTCGGTGACCTGTCCCGGGCGCAGCGCCGGGTGGAGGGCATCATCACCGCGCTCGGCCAGCTCGCTTCCGGGCAGCTGGCCCAGGCCGAGGATCGCGAGGTGATCGACGTGACCGACATGCTGGACCGGGTCGCGCGGGAGAACATGAGGGTGAGCCGCGGCGTGCAGATCGACATGGACGTCGCCGACGATCTGGGAACCGTCTGGGGGTGGCCGGGCGGGCTGCGGCTGGCCGTCGACAACCTGGTGCGCAACGCCATCACCCACGGCGACGCCACCCGGATCCTGCTCGCCGCGCACCGCCACGACGGAACGATGACCATCGTCGTCGACGACAACGGCCGCGGGCTGCCTGCCGAGGAGCACGAGTCGGTCCTGGGCCGCTTCTCCCGTGGAAGCAACGCCGCGCCGGGCGGCTCCGGGCTGGGTCTGGCCCTGGTCGCCCAGCAGGCGACGCTGCACGGCGGCACGATCGAGCTCTCGGACGGGCCCCTCGGTGGGCTCAGGGCGACGTTCACGATGCTGATATCCCCGCAGCTGCACGAGGATTCCGAGGAGTAGTCGGCTCCGGCCGGCGCCTACCGCTTCTTCAGCGCCTCGAGCAACCGATGTTCGGTGTCCTCACCCGGCTTGATACCCGTCGGGATGCGGAGCAGGAAGAAGGCGCCGATCGCCCACCACACACCGAACAGGATCCACGGCGGCATGTCGAGGAACGCGGGCATCCCCGGCAGATAGAGGCTCAGCAGTCCGAAGCAGAGCACCACCGCGGCGCCACCGATCAGCAGGCCGCCCTTGCCCTGCCCGCCGACCCGAAGCGGCCGATCCATCAGCGGCTCCCGCCGGCGCAGGACCAGGAAGACGATGGCCACCAGCAGGTAGGCGATCACGATGCTGGGTGAACCGGAGTCGACCAGCCAGACCAGCATCGCCTCACCGAGGAACGGGGCGATGAACGACAGCCCGCCGATGAACAGCAGCGCGTTGACCGGGGTGCGGAATTTCGGGTGCAGTCTGCCGAACCAGGCGGGCAGCATCCCGGAGCGCGCCATCGAGTACATCAGTCGAGATGCACCGAGCAGCAGTGAGTTCCACGAGGTGAGGATTCCGGCGATGCCGCCGGCGATCAACACCTTCGCCATGAAGTCGCTGCTGAACATGGCGCCGAACGCGTCCGCGGTGGCGATGTCGGCGTCGGCCAGCTCGCTCACCGGCATCGCCGACGAGGTCGTCACGATGACGAGGAGATAGAAGATCGTCGCCAGCACCACGGCGATGACCACCAACCGTCCGATCTGCCGGGCGGGCACGTTCACCTCCTCCGCGGACTGCGGGATGACGTCGAAACCGACGAACAGGAACGGCACCACCACCAGCACGGCGAAGAATCCGGCCGCGCCACCGGTGAAGAGCGGCGCCATGTTGCCGGTCTCCCCGCCGGTGAAGGCGCCGACCACCAGCATCAGCACGATGACCAGCAACAGCACGACGACAAAGGTCTGCACCACACTCGCGAACTTGACGCCGAGGATGTTGATGGTGGTGATCACGACCGCGGCGATCGCACCGACCAGCGCCCAGGTGAGATACACCTCGCTGCCCGCGACGTCCCACAGCCGAACGTGGTTGAGGTCCGGGAAGAGGTACAACGCGGTCCTGGGCAGGGCCACGGCCTCGAACGCCACGATCGTCACGTATCCGCCGACGATGCCCCAGGATCCGATGAACGACCATCGCGGCCCCATCCCCCGGAGCAGGAAGTTGTGCTCGCCACCGGCTTTCGGCATCGCCGCGGTCAGCTCGGCGTAGGTCAGGCCGACCACGGCCATGATCACTCCGCCCGCGGCCATGGCCAGCACGGCTCCCAGCGTGCCCGCGGACCCGATCCAGTCACCGGTGAGCACCACCCAGCCGAAGCCGATCATGGCACCGAAGCCCAGTGCGAGGACGTCCCAGTTGCCGAGGACTTTCAGAAACGACGTGTCTTCGGTTTCGACCGCTTTTCGCTTCATTGTGGGACCCAACCTTCCGGTGTTCGACGACGGGCACGGGCCAGTGCCCGCCACCCAAGCAGCAGCACCGCGGTCGTCACCGAGGCGACCACGATGAAGCTGACGGCAGTGCCCTGAGAGGTGGCCTTGCGCAACAGCATCGCGACGACCACGGTGCACACCCAGACGACCAAGCCGGTGGGGGCGAGTGAGGTCGGGCGCTGCCAGCCGCGCGAGAGCACCCAGCCCACAGCGGTTCCGGTGAGGAATGGCCATGCGGTCTCGACGATTCCGCTGACGGTCAGTCCCTCGGCGTGGCTGCGTCGCCCGATCGTGCAGAACACCACGACGCACACCACGTCGGCGGCCAGTGCCCCCGCCGCCACGCGCGCCGACGGGCGCTCACCGTTGCGCATAGGTCATCACGTCGTAAACAAGTGGGCTGGTGTCGTTTTCGGTGCGAGGAGCGAATCCCGGTTGCAGCTCGGCAGGGCGGCCGTCGAGGAGCGCGCCGAGCGCTTCGGGACTGCCGGCGAGCCGCGAGTCCAGCTGGAATGACGACAGCACGAACGGCAGACCGTCGGACCGAAGTGGGTCGGGTGAGTTCATCACGTGGAAGTGCAGGTGGGGTGCATCGGTGTTGCCGCTGTTGCCCAATGAACCGATCACCTGGCCGGCGGCCAGTTGGTCGCCGGGCTTGACCTGGACCGTCCCGGTCTGGAGGTGGGCGTAGAACGCGTAGTTGCCGTCACCGAGGTCCTGCACGACGTGGTTGCCGCCGTACTGCTCGAGGGTCAACCCCGTCGGTGCTGTCCCGGGGACCTGTTCGGCCAAGCCGTCCAGCGTCGACACCACGGGGCCGTCACCGACCGCCAGAATGTCGGCGCCGAAGTACGGGTAGCTGTTCACATCCGTCGGTTCACCGGTGGAAATCCGGCCGTCGGGGCCCAGTTGGAGGTAGTCGATCGCGAACCGCTCGGCCGCCCAGATCTCGCCGTCGATCGGATTGAGCGCAGTGCGGTGCGGGGTCATGTCGCAGCAACTGTTGGCGTTGAGCCAGTTCGGTCCGGCCAGTGGCGGCGAGAGGACGACCGGTTCCCGCTTGGCCACGGTGACCGGTGCGACGTTCTCGGTCATGGCGGCTTCGAACAGTGGCGGCATCGGCTGCGGCACCGAGATGCCGACGGCGTGGGTCAGCTGGTCCGGAACGATCTCGTCCGGGGCCAGTGCCACGTCCAGCCACACGAAGGCACTCTGTCCCGCACCGATTGTTGTCGTCGGCGTGGGGGTTCCGATGATGCGCGTCCAGTAGGCGAGGCGGTCGCCCGGCAGGCTGAGCAGCGTTCGGTCCCCGGCGCGGACATCGACGGACGTGACCGTCACGTCCTGGGCGAGGGCGTTCGTCAGCTGTAGTTCGTAGGCCAGGTGGACCTTGCCGTCGGTCCCCGGCACCGGTATCGGCGCCGCGAGCACCTGCGCCACCAACGGCGTCGCCACTGACGGCGCGGGCGGTGTGGCCGTGGGGGCCGCCGAGGCCGAAGCCGCGCTGGTGCCGACGGGCGTGGTCTCGGGTGCAGCGGAGCAGCCTGCCGCCAGCAATAGCGAAGCGACCGAACCGGCGCCGATCAATGAACGAATGTGTTTAGGGCTCAATTGCTTTCGCTACCTGCCGGACTCGTTCGGCGCCGGCCCTGCGGCCGCGCCGGGTGGGTGGGGGCACTCCGGGTCGGGACTGAACTGCGCGGCCTTCGCGGTGTCGACGCCCGCCACCGGGACGACCACCGGACCGGTGTCGGGATCGATGTCCTTTTCGGTGCGGAACATGAAGAAGAAGATCACCCAGCCGATCACGGCGATGAAGATCCAGCTGATCAGCCGGTAGACCAGCATCGCGGAGATCGCTGCGGCAAGCGGCATTCCGCTGGACACCAGCCCCGGCACCAGCACCGCCTCGACCACCAGCAGCCCGCCCGGCATCAACGGGATGGAGCCGACCGCCCGGGCGGCCGCATAGGCGACGATCACTCCCGCGATCGACGGGTGGCCGCCCGTGGCGTAGCAGGCGAACAACAGGCAGGCCACGTCGGCGATCCAGTTGAACAGCGACCAGCTGAACGCGACGCTGAGATCGCGACGGCCCAGCTGCACCGATTCGAGTTGGCCGAGGATCCCCCGCCATTTCGACAACCCGGTACCTGCGGGCTTGCCCCGCACCGAGTTGAACCATGACAGCACCCGCGCGCCGATGCCGTCGATCAGCTCGGGGCGGGTGGCCACCGCCTGTGCCAGCAGGATCAATGCGACGAAGCCGCCGAGCGAGAAGATCAGCGACAACGGGTTCTTGCTCGCACCGAGCATGAACGCGCCGGCCAGGCCGAGCAAGGCGAGCCCGATGACCTGAAGGACGCCGGACATCACCAGCTGCCAGGACGCCACGACGGGGGAGGCGCCCCACATCCGCTGCTGACGGTAGATGAATGTCGCAGACAGTACCGGGCCGCCGGGCATGGTGGTGGACAATGCGTTTCCCGCGTAGAACGCCGACTCGGAACGCCATTGCCGCACGTGAACGCCGGCCGAGGCCAGCAGCGTCCGCTGGATCTGGGCGAAGCTGTGCATCGATGCCATCGCCGCGACGGCGGCGGCCAGCACCCACCACCAGTTCGCCGAGTAGAGGCTCTGCCAGGCCTTGGCGAGTTGGTCGTGCACCAGGGCCAGCTCGACGGCCAGCACGATGAGCGCCACCGCCAGGACCACCCACCGCAGCCACCAGTACTTGCCGCGGCCGGGCCGCGCCTGGCCGGCGGCTCGCGGTGGGGTGTCGCTCGCGGCAACCTCGTGTGACACGCAGTACAGGGTAAGCGGTGGCCGGGTCGAATTCGCAGATCCGAGGACGAAACCTGCGGGGCCGTTACGCTACCGGAATGTCAGCCCGTGGCCCGCGCCCAGCCTCCTTGGACGCCTTCGCTGACGAGTCGGTCAGCCCACTGGTCCGCAAGACCGCCGCCTGGTCGTGGCGGCTGTTGGTGATCCTCGGCGCCGTCGTGGCCTTGCTGTGGTTGTTTTTCCGGCTGGAGATCCTGTTCGTGCCGGTGATGCTGGCGACGATCCTGGCGGCATTGCTGATGCCGGTGGTCGATTTCCTGGATCGGCGCGGTGCGCCGCGCAGTGGTGCGGTGGCCCTGGTTCTGCTGAGCGGTATCGCGTTGTTCGGCGGCTTGCTGGCGTTTGTGGTCAATCAATTCATCGAGGGAGCGCCGGCGCTGGCGGATCAGGTGACGGCCAGCATCGAAGGCGTCGGCACCTGGCTCACCGACGGGCCGCTGGATGTCAGCCCGCAGCAGATCAACCAGGCCCGCGACGCGGCGATCGAGGCGCTGCAGAGCAATCAGGAGAGACTGACCAGCGGAGCGCTGTCCACGGCAGGCACGCTGACCGAGATCGTGACCGGCGCGCTGCTGGTGTTGTTCACGTTGATCTTCCTGCTGCACGGTGGCCGGAACATCTTCGGCTTCATCACCCTGGTCTTCCCGACCGACGTGCGGGACCGGGTGCGCGACGCCGGGCGCGCCGGCTTCCGGTCGCTGATCGGTTACGTGCGTGCGACGTTCCTGGTGGCGCTGGTCGACGCGCTCGGCATCGGCGTCGGGCTGGCGATCATGGGGGTGCCGCTGGCGCTGCCGTTGGCCTCGCTGGTGTTCCTGGGCGCGTTCGTGCCGCTGGTCGGTGCGGTGGTCACCGGCTTCCTGGCGGTCATCGTCGCGCTGATCGCCAAGGGCTGGATCTACGCACTCATCACGCTCGGGCTGATCATCGCTGTGCAACAGCTCGAGGGCCATGTGTTGCAGCCGCTGGTGATGGGCCGGGCGGTCTCCATCCACCCGCTGGCGATCGTGCTGGCGATCGCGGGCGGAGCCGTTCTGGCAGGCATCATCGGCGCGTTGCTCGCCGTGCCGGTGCTGGCGTTCCTCAACAGCTCGATCCGGGTGCTGGTCGCCGACGACCCGGCCGCCGAGGAGGAGGCGCTGGAAGCCGAGGAGGGCCCGGTGGTGCAGGCCGAACCCGATGACGTCGAGGAGCCGGCCGCCCCCGTGGACGGCTGACTACGGCTGGTCGCCTACAGCCGGCCTTCCCGGCGCAGCAGGTCCTGGGCGCTGACACCGCTTCCGCCTCGGCGCTGGGGCTCGTCCTCGGCGCGGGTGTTGAGCTTCTCGGTGGCTGCCTCGGCATCCGACTTCTTCGGTGTCGGGATCGCTCGGGTCTCGGCCGAGTCGTCGTCCTGGGCGGCGGACGCTCGCTGCGCCGGGATCGCCGTGGTCGGCTCGCTGTCGCCGGGGCCCTGATCGGGCATCGCCCGGGTCGGCTCGGCCGACGGCCGAGGTGGCGGTGCCGGGGTGGCAGACCCGGGCCCCGAAGGACTGCCGGTGCCACGCAGGTCGCCGAGCCATGATTCGATCTCCCGTTCGCCCCGCGGTGAGGCGGGCGGCTCAGGTGGCCGTTGGGTGCGTTGGGTGGCCGCGGCGGTGGCGTTGCTGACCGCGTTGCGGACGGCGTTCTTGGCCATCGACAGCCGCGTGGTCTGCGGTTCCTCGTCAGCCGGTGCGGGCGGCGGCGCGCTCGGCAGCCGGGTAGTCCCCGCTGCCGACGGACCACTGACCCGCGGCGGCGTGCCGGCCCCACCGGGGCGGGGCGAACCGCCAGGCGCCGGATGGGTGGGATCGTGCGGCGGCAACGCCCTCGGGGGCGCCGCGACCGGCGGCCCGCCGGCGCCGACCAGGGCTTCGGGATGAGCCGGCTCCGCGGCGGTTTCCCGCGAATCCCGCACCGACGGGCGCTTGCGTTCGTCGGGCAGTTCGGTCTCACCGAGGCCGAGCCGCTCCTGGAGGCGCTTCATCCAGCGCGGCGCCCACCAGCAGTCGTCACCGAGCAGCTTCATGATCGCGGGCACCAGGAACATGCGGACGATCGTCGCGTCCAGCAACAGCGCGATGAGCAGGCCGAACGCCAGGTACTTCATCATCACCAGGTCGGAGAACACGAATGCGCCCGCGACAACGGCCAGCACCAGGGCGGCACCGGTGATCAGACGGCCGGTGGTGGCCGTACCGATCCGGATCGCCTCGGCGGTGGACATGCCGCGCTCGCGCGCCTCCACCATCCTGGACACCAGGAACACCTCGTAGTCGGTCGACAGACCCCAGATCACGGCGATGATCAGGCCGATCATCGGTGCCATCAGGGGCTGCGGGGTGTAGTTCATCAGGCCGGAGCCGTGGCCGTCGACGAACATCCACGTGAGGATGCCCATCGTGGAGCCGAGCGTCAGCGCGCTCATCAACGCCGCCTTGATCGGCAGCACCACCGACCCGAACGCGAGGAACATCA
Source organism: Mycolicibacterium hippocampi (assembly GCF_010723735.1). GTDB lineage: Bacteria > Actinomycetota > Actinomycetes > Mycobacteriales > Mycobacteriaceae > Mycobacterium > Mycobacterium hippocampi. Next base: position 1,061,295 of record NZ_BLLB01000002.1, read on the forward strand.
GGATCGTCGTCGTGGTGATGAGCAACAGCACCATCAGCGGCAGCTTGTCGAACAGACTGTGGATGCTGTCCTGCTCGAGTGCCGGGGTGCCGCCCACGGACACGGTGAGTCCGCGCGGCGGCGACAGTTCGCGCAGTTCGTCGATCTTCTGGGAGGCGTCGTTGCGGACCTCCAGACCGTTCTGGATCACCCGCACCGACGGGTCTCTCGACGCTCCGTCGAGGTAGGGACGTTCCTGCCACATCTTGGCGGGGTCGCCGTCGGGCTCGATGAACCCGGGGATCGCCATCGCCTCGCTGCGGATCTCCGCGATCTGCTGGTCGGTGACCGGGTCACCGTTCTGGTTCTCGATGACCAGCGTCAACGGTTCGGTGCGGAATCCCGGGAAGGTCCGGTCGAACTCCTCCTGCGCGACGCGCACCGAGTTGTCGGGCGGCAGGTACTTCTCGCTGATACCGCCGAGCGACAGCTGACCCAACGGGATGATCAGCAGGATCATCCCGATCAGGATGGGTGCGGCGAAGCCGATCGGCCGCTTCATCACGACGTTGACGAGCTTGCCCCAGAAGCCCTTCTCGACCTCGGCGCGGGTCTTGGTCTTCTGGGTGCGGTCGGCCAGCCAGTTCAGCCACCAGTTCATCGGCTTCCAGTTACGGAAGAACGGCACCCGCAGCAGCGTCCGCACGCCGAGCGCGTCGACGTTGGGACCGAGGATGGCCAGGGTGGCGGCCAGCACGGTGATCGACAGAATCGCCGCCAGCATCACCGAGGCGATGATCGCGTAGGTGATGGACTTGAGGAAGCCCTGCGGGAACAGCAGCAGCGGAACCGAGGAGGCCACCAGGATGACGGCGGAGAACATGACGGTGCGCCCGGAGGTCATGACGGTCCGCCGCACCGCGGCCTCGGTGTCGTAGCCTTCGGCGAGCTCCTCGCGGAACCGGCTCACCATGAACAACCCGTAGTCGACGGCGATGCCCAGGCCCATGAGCGTCACCACCGGCTGGGCGAAGAAGTGCACGGGGATGACCTCGGCGATCAACCGCATGATGCCCAGCGAGCCGGCGATCGTCAACGCGCCGATGATGGCCGGCAGCGCGGCGGCGATGACGCCGCCGAACACGAAGAACAGCACGACGGCGACCAGCGGGATCGCCGCGACCTCGGCGCGCCGCTGGTCCTCGCCGATGGTTCCGGTCAGTTCGCTGGCAAGGGGCTGCAGACCGGCCTGCTGGACCTCGATGCCGTCGATGTTGAGGGCCTCTTTGACGGTGGTGCCGTCTTCGCCGACGTTCTTGTTGTAGTTGTTCAGGATCGCGTCGTCGTTGTCGCCCTTGAGCTGGACCGACATGAAGGCGTGCTGTTTGTCTGCGTCGGCCATGTTGCTGAGCACTTCGGGGCTCTTGAAGTAGCCGATGGCGCGCAGGATCTGGTCGGGGTGATTGCGCTCGACCTCCTCGAGGTTGTCGAGGATCTTCTCCCGGAACTGCGGATCGTCGACCGTCTTGCCCTCGGGCGCGGTGTAGATCGCCACGATGTGACCGGAGGTGTCTCGGCCGTACGCCTGGTCGGAGACCACCGACGCGTGGACCGATTCGCTTCCTTCGTCGTAGAACCCGCTCTGTGTGACGTGCTGTCCAAGGCTGATGCCGTAGACACCGCCGCCCAGGCACAGTGCGACCATGACACCGATGACGATGTATCGGTACTGGTACACCGTTCGACCCCACCAGGCGAACACGTTCAGCTCCTAACGGTCATGAACAACTCTGACAGTTTCTGTCAGCGGCCTCTGCGCACATCAGAAACCCGGCTTCAGTTTTCTAGGCACGCGAGGCCAGTAGCGAGGACAGCGGCCGGAATGGCTGCAGCCAAGCGCCCTGCTCTGGCAGCGAATCGAGGCCGATTCGCGGTAGCGGTTCCCGGAAGACACCGTCGATGTCCTCCAGGTCGACAAACTCCAAGGTATCCGACGCTAACGCCCAACTGGCATGTTCGCGAAATCCGAGCACCTGGACCGGGATGCCGTCTCTGGCGAGGTCCTCCAGCGGGAGTTTGAAAGCCTGACCGTCGGCCGAGGCCACGATCAAGCCGGCCAGCCCCTCGCCGCGGCGCAGGGCGATGTGGGCGAGCATGTCGCTGTCGACATCGCTGTCGTCATCGATCTTGGGTTTCGCGAACACCGCGAAGCCCACGTTGCGCAGTGCCTCCACCCACGGGCGGACGACGTCGGCGCTGCCCGGGGCGATGTTGGTGAAGACGGTGGCCTCGGGCTCGAGCGAGAGGCTGCGTTCGTTGGCGCCGAGTTGCGCAGACAGGTCGGCGGTTCGGGCCAGCAGCCACCGGCCCAACGCGTCGAACCGGGGCCGGTGCGCCGCGGTCGGGCGGCCCCCGAGGATCGAACCCAGCCCCATGTCCAGGTTGGGTGCGTCCCACACCAGCAGGACGCGTGCGATCGCAGGGCCGTCGGCTGCGGGGGTGAGGACGTCGGGAACGTCGGGGATGTTCTCGGTCAGGCTCATGTCGCCTTCTCCCAGAGCAGTTCCGCGACGTCGGTGCCGGCCAGCGCCTTGATCTCGTATTTGGTGGCAGGCCGGGCCACCGAGATGGGCAGGGTGTCGGCAGCACGATCGGCGCTGATCCGGCGCAACCGGGGCTCGGCGTCCCCGACCTCGGAGATCTGCTCGGCGTACCCGCGGTGGTCGGTGGCGGCGTGCAGGATTCCTCCGGGCCGCAGTCGGTCGGCGATCAGCGCCATCGTGGCGGGTTGCAGCAGCCGGCGCTTGTGGTGGCGCGCCTTGGGCCACGGGTCCGGGAAGAACACCCGCACCCCTGTCAGCGACTGCGGCGCGATCATGTGGGTCAGCACGTCGACCCCGTCGCCGCGGATCAGCCGGATGTTGGTGACCGTGGCGCGGTCGATGGCGCTGAGCAGCTGGGCCAGGCCGCGCCGGTAGACCTCGACGGCGATGACGTCCAGGTCCGGTTCGGCCTGCGCCATGGCCAGGGTCGACGTGCCTGTTCCGCAGCCGATCTCCAGGATCACCGGGGCGTGGCGGCCGAACCACGCCTCGGTGTCGAGTGGTTCCGAGGGTCCGGTCTGGGTGTCGTCGCGGGCCTGCCGGCCCAGTTCCGGCCACAGCCGGTCCCAGGTTGCCTGCTGCTTGTCCGAGATCGTCGAGCGTCTGGCGCGGAAGCTGGTGACCCGGCGGGAGAAATGCGGGTTGACCTCCGGTTCGTCAGCCAGCGCACTGGCGACGTCGGGACCCGGCACTTGCATCCGTCCATGGTCGCTCATCAAGGCTGCACTCCCCGCATCGTGTTACAGATTGATACCCAACAGTTGCCTTCCACTGGTACCTGCGAGTACCCGCTGCGTCCACCTCCGAAGACCCCTTCTGGCCAGCCGTGTTCATCCCCACACCGGCCACCATCCCCAGCCTGCCCGCTACGGCCGGTTTCGTCCGGTCGGAGGTGTGACGATTTTCGGAACGGGCCGAAACGGGGTTCGGGAGCGGGGGCTGCAGATTTTCGTCGACGTACTGGCCGAATTCGCCGCTCGCGTCCGGGTTCCGGGCGTGACGGCCGTCCAGGAGCGCTGCGGTGCGCCGCTGGCGGTGGCGGTGCGCGGCCGGGGCGGGGTAGGGCGGGGCGCGGTGGCTGCCGCGCTCGCCGATTCCGGTGTGACGATAGCCACTGACACTGTGGGCGCCGACGTCCAGGTGCTCGTGATCGCCGAGGCGCTCAAACCCGAGGACCGATCCGCCGCAGCAGTCCCGACCCCGACGCTGGTGGTGCTCAACAAGGCGGACCTGACGGGCGCCGGCAGGCCCCTCGACGCCGCCGAGCGGATCGCGGCGCAGGTGGCTGCGACGGTGGGGCTGACCGTCGTCCCCATGATCGCCCACCTCGCCTCGGTCGAGCTCGACGACGACGACGTCGCGGCGCTGCGCACACTTGTCACCCACCCCGCCGACATGACGTCGACCGACGCGTTCGTGCAGTCGCAGCACCCGCTGCCCGCGACGGTGCGCCGGCAACTGCTGGCCAGGCTGGACCGGTTCGGCCTGGCTCACGCCGTACTGGCCCTCGCCGACGGCGCCAGCACCGCGACGGTCACCCGGCAGCTGCGCGCGCTCAGCCAGGTGGACCGGGTGGTCGAGCATCTGGACGGGTTGGCGGCGCCGATCCGCTACCGCAGGGTGTGTGCCGCGGTGCACGAACTGCAGCTGCTCGCCGCGCGATCCGGTGACCGCCGGCTCGAGGTGTTCCTGACCTCAGACGAGATCGTCATCGCGGTGATGGCGGCCGCGGTCGAGGTGGTGCAGGCCTGCGGGGCCGCCGTGGACCGGGGTCACGACGCGGACGCGCACATGCGTCGCGCGCGGCACTGGCGGCGCTACAGCCGGGGTCCTGTCGACCTGCTGCACCAGCGGTGTGCGGCGGACATCGCCCGCGGTTCGCTGCGACTACTCGGGCAGACGCGGTGAACGACGCGGCCGATCCTGCCGAACCGCCCGGGGTGTGCCGTCGCGACGTCGTGTTGGTCATCGGGCCGCCGCGGGCCGGGGTCACCAGCCTGGTGCAGGCGTTGCGACACCGGATGCCCGGGCACAGCTTCGCGGAGGACCACGAGATCGGCACCGAGGCCGCACCGACGGCGGTGCTGTTGGTGGTGTCGGCAGTCGCCCCGCTCACGGAATCGGATTGTGCGCTGGCCGATCTCGCGACCGCCGTTACCGATGTGGTGATCGCGGTGGTCACCAAGGTCGACGACCACCGCAACTGGCGAGGGGTTCTGGAAGCCGACCGCGAAAGGCTCGGCGCGGGCGTGCCCCGGCTTCGGGACATCCCGTGGACAGGTGCCGCAGCCGCGCCGCGGTTGGGGGAACCGTACGTCGACGGCGTCGTCGAACTACTGGAACGGCAGCTCTGCCACCCCCGGTTGGCGAGCCGGAACAGCCTGCGTGCCTGGGAGTCCCGGCTGTGCGCCGAGCTGTCCAAGCGGGACGCGCTTCACCGAAGTCGCGAAGAACTGGTGCGGCAACGTAACCGGTCCCGATCCGATGGGGTGGTCGAACTTCGCAGCCGGATCCAGCAGACCCGGGTGGCGCTGTTGCACACCGCGCGCCAACGCTGCATGTCGACGCGAACCGAACTGCTCCGCCTGGCCGCCACCACCACCGGCCGGGGCAGCGACGACTTCGTCGGCTGCGCCCGGCGGCGGTGCGGCGACGTGGTCGCCGAGGTCGACGAGCAGATCGGCGCGCGGATCTCGGCGTTGGCGTCCGAACTGGGCCTGACAACGCCGGCACGGCGGATGCTGCTCGCGCCGGTGGCAGCGGCCGCCGAACCGCCGGTGCGGGCGCGGCGGCTGGAAACGCAGCTGATGGTGGTCCTCGGCGCGGGGTTCGGACTCGGCGTGGCGCTGGTGGTGTCCCGGCTGTTCGCCGGATTTGCGTCGGGGCCGTCGGTCGCGGGCGCGGCCGCCGCGTTCGGGCTGGCCGTCACGGTATGGGTGGTGCGAGTGCGGGGTCTGCTGCACGACCGGGCGGTTTTCGACCGGTGGACCGATGAGGTGGTCACCACGTGCCGGCACGCGCTCGAGGAGCGGGTGGTCGTCACGCTCCTGGCCGCCGAAGCCGGGCTGGTATCGGCGCACCTGGCCCGCATCGACGGCGAGAACTCGGCGACCTGTGCGCGCATCGCCGAGATCGATGCCGAACTCCGGGAGCGCCGGCGCGCAGAGTCGTTGCAGCAGCAGTTGGAGGCCGTTCGGACCGCGTTGGCGACGGCCAAATCGAGCGAAACTCTGGTTACCGGTCGGTAGACCACCGGGTGACAGGCATCTGAATCGTTCCTGTGAGTGATCGGACATACTCCTGAATGACCACGGGTATGCGCACCACGTTAACCTCAGTACATAAGGGAACGGCCGCAGCAATCGGTTCGAGCCTTTGGTTCAGAGTCGGGCGCCTGCGTCCTGGCAGAGACCTCGCGCAGAAGATGCAGGAGACAACAGGATGACCGCAGCGACAATTCCAGGACTGGATTCCGCACCCACCAAGCACGAGGGGCTTCTGGCCTGGGTCCGCGAGATCGCCGAACTCACCCAGCCCGAGCGCGTTGCGTTCGCCGACGGCTCGGCCGAGGAGTACGACCGGCTGGCCGCACAGTTGGTCGAGGCGGGCACCTTCCAGAAGCTCAACCCGGAAAAGCAGCCGAACTCCTACCTCGCACTCTCGGACCCGTCCGATGTCGCGCGCGTCGAATCCCGCACCTTCATCTGTTCCGAGCGTGAGGTCGACGCGGGTCCGACCAACAACTGGATGGACCCCGCCGAGATGCGCGGCCTCATGACCGATCTGTACCGCGGCTGCATGCGTGGCCGCACCATGTGGGTCGTCCCGTTCTGCATGGGCCCCCTGGAGGCCGAAGACCCCAAGCTGGGCGTCGAGATCACCGACTCGGAGTACGTCGTCGTCTCGATGCGCACCATGACCCGGATGGGGCAGGCGGCGCTCGACAAGCTCGGTGATGACGGGTTCTTCGTCAAGGCGCTGCATTCCGTCGGTGCGCCGCTCGAGCCGGGCCAGAAGGACGTGCCGTGGCCGTGCAACGACACGAAGTACATCACCCACTTCCCGGAGACCCGCGAGATCTGGAGCTACGGCTCCGGCTACGGCGGCAACGCGCTGCTGGGCAAGAAGTGCTACTCGCTGCGCATCGCGTCGGCCATGGCGCGCGACGAGGGCTGGCTCGCCGAGCACATGCTGATCCTCAAGCTGATCTCCCCGGAGAACAAGGCGTACTACATCGCGGCGGCGTTCCCTTCGGCCTGCGGCAAGACCAACCTGGCGATGCTGCAGCCCACCATCCCGGGCTGGCGCGCCGAAACCGTGGGCGACGACATCGCGTGGATGCGGTTCGGCAAGGACGGCCGGCTGTATGCCACCAACCCCGAGTTCGGTTTCTTCGGCGTCGCGCCGGGAACGAACTGGGACTCCAACCCCAACGCCATGAAGACCATCGCGGGCGGCAACACCGTGTTCACCAACGTCGCCAAGACCGACGACGGTGACGTGTGGTGGGAGGGGCTGGAGGGCGAGCCCGACCACCTGATCGACTGGAAGGGCAACGACTGGATCCTGCGTGAGACGGAAACCAAAGCAGCGCATCCGAACTCGCGCTACTGCACCCCGATCTCGCAGTGCCCGACCCTGGCCCCGGAGTGGGACGACCCGCAGGGCGTGCCGATCTCGGCGATCCTTTTCGGCGGGCGACGCAAGACCACCGTCCCGCTGATCACCCAGGCCCGCGACTGGCAGCACGGCGTGTTCATCGGTGCCACCCTCGGCTCTGAACAGACCGCAGCCGCCGAGGGCAAGGTCGGTACCGTGCGCCGCGACCCGATGGCGATGCTGCCGTTCATGGGCTACAACGTGGGCGACTACATGCAGCACTGGATCGACATCGGCAAGAACTCCGACGAGTCAAAAATGCCCGCCGTGTTCTTCGTCAACTGGTTCCGCCGCGGCGCCGACGGTCGTTTCCTGTGGCCGGGTTTCGGTGAGAACAGCCGGGTGCTCAAGTGGGCCATCGAGCGCATCGAGCATAAGGCCGACGGCAAGACCACACCGATCGGCATCGTGCCGACGGCCGCCGACATGGACCTCGAGGGGCTCGACGTGAAGGCCGAAGACGTCGACGAGGCGCTGGCGGTCAACGCCGAGGAATGGCGCCAGGAACTCCCGCTGATCGAGGAGTGGTTCGAGTTCGTCGGCGAGAAGCTGCCGACCGGTATCAAGGACGAGTTCGACGCCCTCAAGCACCGGCTCGCCGAAGAGGCCTGACCGCCGCTCCGCTCGCCACGCACCTCCACTCTTCACATGTCTCGTTTCGCGACCTCGCACGCGGGGCACTGCAACCACCACACGCACGGCTGACCGCATCAGGGTTTGGAATCCTGCGCACGTGGCTCATCCGACGGCTCGTCCCGACGGCTGCCCTTCCCGAAGTTCGTTGCCAGCGGTAGAAACACGTCGTCGACGATCTCGCGGATGGTTTGCTGCGACGCCGCAGCCATCGTCATCAGCAGTTCGTGCCGCAACAGGTCGGCCGGCAGCGCGACGATGCGGGCTGGTGGCATGGTCGCGAGGTCGCCGCGGGTGACGGCGCGCTGGACGATCGTCTCCATGGAGCTCGGTCCGTCGGGGACGAACAGGGCGCGAAGTTGGTGCGGTGAGCCGCCCGCTTCGTCGAAATATGCGCCGAGTCGCGCGGCGATGAGGCCGATGGTCCGGGATCGCCGCTCGTTGAACTCGGTCAAGATCGCCAGCACGTCACCGCGCAAGGTCCCGGTGTCGGGGATCGGGATCATGTCGATCTCGCCGCGGCGGCGGATCACCGCTTCGAGGAGGTCCAACCGTGATGGCCAGCGCCGGTACAGCACAGAGCGGGCCGATGCTGACCGCGCGGCGACCGCATCGATGGTGAAGCCTTCGTAGCCGGCCTCGATGAGTTGATCCCAACCTGCGTCGAGGATCGCGGACTCCAGCGCGGCACCACGACGCCGCTGCCCTTCCCAACCTTTAGAGGACACTTGCGTAGCTTATCGCACCCGGCTACGGTCACTATAAGCAACGGTTGTGTAGCTAATTGACGGCCTTACGCGCCTGCGGGCTCAGCGCTGAGTGGACATGGGCGGCAAATTCATCGTGCTCAACGAATCGGAGGATCCAATGACAGCTCGCCGCGCCTTGATCTCGGGTGCAAGCATCGCCGGACCGGTGCTCGCCTTCTGGCTGTCGGAGGCCGGTTGGGACGTCACCGTCGTCGAGCGCGCCGAGCGCCTACGCACCAGTGGATACCCCGTCGACGTCCGCGGCACGGCAATCGATGTCGTCCGTCGGATGGGCCTCTCCGACCAGATCTCGGCGGAGCGCTACCGACACGTTCCTGTGGATCTGCTCGCTCCACGCGGACGTCGACTGTGCACGCTGGACTTCGGCAACCTGCTGAGCTCCTCGGGCAGCGAAGACGTGGAACTCACTCGCGGCGCGCTCAGCGAAATCCTTTACCGGGCAAGCGCCCATCGGGTTGGCTACGTCTTCGGCGATTCGATCACCAGCGTGACGCAGACGGACGCAGGCGTCGACGTCACCTTCAACCGTCGCCGATCCCAGACGTTCGACGTGGTGATCGGCGCCGATGGCATCCACTCCAACGTCCGCAAACTGGCCTTCGGCGAGGAGGACCGGTTCGTCCGCCACCTGGGTCCGTACGTGGCGGTCTGGGAATTGCCGACCAACATGTTCGCGCCAGGAACCGGCTTCCTCTACTCGCAGCCGGGGCGCACCGCCGCAATCGAACGTCCGCCCGACGGCGCTGCGGCCCGGGCGTTCCTGACCTTCGTCCACCCGGCGCCGGGCTCGGTGAATCGACACGCTACCGACCAGATCGCAACAGTGTTTCGCGAGGCCTTCGCCGAGGACCACTGGCGCACCAACGAGGTCATCGACACCCTGCCCGACGCCGATGACGTGTACTTCGACACCGTCAGCCAGGTCCGCATGGATTGCTGGAGTTCCGGCCGCATCGCACTCGTCGGCGATGCCGCCTACGCGCCGGCGTTCCTGTCAGGCCAGGGCACCAGCATCGCGATCGCCGGCGCCTATGTACTGGCGAGTGAGCTGGTCCGCCATGATCGACCGGAGCCGGCCTTCGCCGCCTACGAGCGCAGACTGCGCGGCTACGTGGACACGAATCAGAACTTGGCACTGCGTACCGACTCCACCGTGATCGCACGCACCAGCGGACAACTGCTGCGCCGCAACATCAAGTTGTGTTGCGTGCCATGGCTGCAGCGGGTCGGGCTCGTCCATCTGCTGCAGGCCGGGCTCCGAACCGCCGCCACCGACCTTTCGCTGTCGAACCAGGATCTTCAGCGCTCCACGAATTGCGCTGGAAGTAGAGCAAATTGACAGTCACGCTGGAAGACTCGGTCCCCGGCCCCCGAGAGCACCGCTGGAGTAAGCGGCTCATCCTCTGGGCGGCCGTTCTCACGCTCGCCAACGTCCTGGCCGATGTGGTCATCGGCTCGCCGATGATGGTCCTGCCCCAATTGATGGAGCACTTCGACACCGATCAGGCCGCGTGGCTGAATGCAAGCGCTATGTTGGCAGGGGCCATCTGGTCGCCGCTGCTTGCGAAGAGTTCCGACATCTTCGGCAAGCGCCGGATACTCATCGCCACGCTGCTCCTCGCATGCGCAGGAGCGCTGGTCTGCCTCGCCGCCCCCAACCTCTGGATCTTCCTGGCGGGGCGTTTCCTCCAAGGCGCCGCCTTCGCCGCGATCTTCCTCACGGTGGCCCTCACACGCCAGATCTGCAGCCCGCGAGTAGCGATGACCCTCGTCGGGCTGCTGACGTCCGGCTCATCGATCGTCGGAATCATCGAGCCGTTCCTGATGAAGCCGATCATCGACGTGTTCGGCTACCGGAGTGTATTCATCACGGCGGCGCTGCTCGCCGCAGCGGCCGCGCTCTGCGTGCGGTTTTTCATCCCAGAGTCGCCGATCCGCAGCGCCGGCCGGATCGACGTGGGCGGCGCACTGCTGCTGGGCGGCGGTCTCGGCGCCGTGCTCGCCTACGTCAGCCTCGGAAGAGGCCTCGGATGGCTGTCCGGGGGCTTGATCGCGCTGCTGGCGTTCGGCGTAGCCGCGTTGGCAGGGTGGGCGTTACGCACGCTGCGGGTCGACGAACCCATCATCGACATCCGTGCGCTCACCCGCCCGATCCTGCTGACCCTGCTGGCCCTGGCACTGGCGGCCGGCGCGTTCCGAAGCATGCTGCAACTGACGGGCATCATCTCCCAGGTTCCGCCGGACCTGGGGCTCGGCTACGGTCTGGGCAACGGAGAGGCGGTCGCACTGCTGCTCGCCACGCCCAATGCCGGCATCGTCGTCGGAGGCGTGTGCGCCGGATGGATCGCAGGGCGAACCGGTCCCGAACTGCCCTTGCTCGGCGGTATCGCTGTCGGGATCGTGGCCACGTTCGCGATGCTGGCGGGTGTATCAGTGCTCCCGCTGGCGATTGCCTGCGGCGCCATGCTCGGCGTGGCCGCCGGGGCGATCGGTGCCTCCGGCTACAACCTGGCGACCAGTCTCGCGCGGCCCGAACGGCAGGGCACGATCGCCGGCCTGGTGTCGATCGTCCTCGCGCTCGGCTCCGTCGTCGTCAATGTCGCCGGAGGTGAAGTGCTCAAGGCCAACCAAGTCGCCGGCACGTTCACGGACGGGGCCCCGGTGAGCACGGCGGCCGGCGTCCACCTCTACGTCCTCTTCGTCGGGGTGCTCTTCGTCCTCGCCGCGGTGCCCGCGATCATGTTGGCGCGCAATCGGCCTGCCGCGCCGGCCGCGCCGGGAACGCCGCAGCATCCGGATTTCACCGACGGTCAGCCGGTATCCCGGTAGGCCGGGCCTGTTCGGGAAACGGCTAGACTCAACCGTCGCCAGCGAGGTCCCCCTCAAAGCCCGGAAGCGCCGCGGCGACAGAGATGCGCAACATTGTGGCCAGATCTCCCCATGAGTCGAAATACGGTGCCTATGTGGACGAGGGCGGAACGTGTGGGTTCGCGGCCACGAGCAGCACGTCGAGAGTACGCGGACCGTGTACACCCTCCACCCGGCTGAGCTCGATATCGCTCGTCGCGCTTGGACCGGAGATGAACGTCAACGGTCTGGTCGGATCTAGAGTCGCGAATGTCTGCGGCACCGTGTCGATCACCTGGGTGGTGAAGACGACGCAAATGTGATGGTCAGGAACCAGAGTCATCACACGCCGACCCTGCGTAGCCCCGGCATCGAGGACGATTGTTCCGGTGGCGGCGATGGCGAGCGCGCACCCTGTCAAGACGGCGTCACAGCGATCCAATTGTTCAACGGTCAGGGGCTTCTCGGGCCGATCACGCGCGAAATCCCGATGTGCATGCCATCGTGATTTCGGAGTTGCCGCCCGGGGTGATGAACGGTCCTCCGCAACGCAATCCGATACTCGACGACGAAGGGCGAGCCGGGCTCTGGCGCCAGATCAACGACGTGGTGTGGAAGGCATCCAAAACCATTGTCTTGCGCCGTTCGTGGGACCGTTCGACGTCGCCTGAGGGCTCCGATGTGCCGGTGTATGTCGAGCCGCTGACCGAGAGGGAGCGCCAGGTGCTGTCGATGGCGTGCGAAGGAGCCTCGGCACGGGTTATCGGAGCGCAGCTTTACATCAGCGAACGCACCGTGGAGTCGCACGTTGCGCGGATTTATCGCAAGTTGGGCATTCGATCCCGCTTCGAGCTGATGCGGCGGGCAGCCGAGTTCGGCCTATGACAAATGTTGCAGGCCTCCCGACTTACGTATAGCTCTCGCAGCGCGCGGCACCAGGTGAAGTCCATGACCCATCCGATGGTGGGCCCGATCGAGATGCACTGCAACCTGTTGGTGGTCCCTGATCGCGACCAGCTGATGGTCCTCTTCACCGCCGACCCGGGCTCGCCCTCGCAGCAGGCACTGTCGCTGTTATCGGTCATCGGCACTCAAGACATGACTCCGGAAAATGGCGGCCCCGGCGCGTCTCCCCTGCACTCCGCCGGTCGGTGACCGAGACTCACCCGCGCGGGCCGGTGCCGCCCAGCCACTTGACACCCGTCAACTCATGCGAAGTAGAGTCTGACCATGCAGATTCGCGACACCGCCGTTGCCACACCTGACAAGCCCGCCATCATCATGTACCCGTCCGGAACGGTCGTGACGTTCGGGGAACTGGAAGCCAGGGCCAACCGTCTGGCGCACCTGTTCCGGGACGCGGGGCTGGTGGAGGGCGACGTCGTCGCGGTCCTCATGGAGAACAACGAGCACATGCACGCGGTGATGTGGGCGGCGCGCCGCGCCGGCCTGTACTACGTGCCCATCAACACCAACCTGACCGCCGCCGAGGCCGCGTACATCATCGACAACAGCAGCGCCAAGGCGATCGTGGGCTCCGGCAAGCTCAGGGATACCCTCGCCGGCCTTCGTGACGAGCTCCCCCATGGTCTGCCCCCGGTCCTGGTGATCGCGAACGGGCAGCTCGACGGGTGGCAGAGCTACCCCGAATGTGTTGCCGGACAGCCGGACACCCCCATCACCGACGAGATCGAAGGCGACCTGCTGCAGTACTCCTCGGGCACCACCGGCAGGCCGAAGGGCATCAAACGCGAACTGCCGCACCTGCCGCCGGCCGAGGTGCCCGGTCTGATGGCCGCCCTGGTGTCCTTCTGGATGCACCCTGACACGATCTATCTCAGCCCCGCGCCGCTGTACCACACCGCTCCGTCGGTGTGGTCGATGCAGACGCAGGCCGGGGGCATCACCACCGTGGTGATGGAGAAGTTCGACGCCGAAGGAGCGCTGGACGCCATCGCCCGGTACCGCGTCACGCACGGCCAGTTCGTCCCGGTGATGTTCACCCGGATGCTGAAACTTCCTGCAGACAAGCGGTTGTCCTACGACGTGTCGAGCCTGGAGCGGGTGATGCACGCCGCAGCACCGTGCCCGGTGGAGATCAAGCAGCAGATGATCGACTGGTGGGGCCCGATCGTCGATGAGTACTACGCATCCTCCGAAGCGCACGGTTCCACGCTGATCACAGCAGACGAGTGGCTGACCCATCCCGGTTCGGTCGGGCGGCCGCTGGCGGGAGCACTGCACATCCTCGACGAGGACGGCAACGAACTGCCCCCGGGCCAGGCCGGGGAGATCTACTTCGAGGGCGGGTTCGATTTCGAGTATCTCAACGATCCGGGCAAGACAGCCTCGTCGCGCGACGCCCGCGGCTGGAAGACGGTGGGCGACATCGGTTATGTCGACGAGGAGGGCTTCCTCTACCTCACCGACCGTCGGCATCACATGATCATCTCCGGCGGGGTGAACATCTACCCGCAGGAGGCGGAGAACCTGCTCGTCACCCACCCGTTGGTGATGGACGCCGCGGTGTTCGGGATCCCCGACGACGAGATGGGGCAGAGCGTCAAAGCGGTGGTGCAGACCGTCGACCCGAGCGATGCCACGGGAGAGTTCGCGCACGAACTGCTCGACTGGGTGCGGGACAGGTTGGCGCACTACAAGTGCCCGCGTTCGATCTCGTTCGAGGAGCAGTTGCCGCGCACCGACACGGGCAAGTTGTACAAGCAGGAGCTGATGAAGAAGTACTCATGAACGTCGAGCTGGCCGGTGGAGTGCTCGTCGCCACCGGGACACCCTCCGAGGAAGCGACTTTCACGCTCACCGAGGCCCCCTGCGACGACCGCCGTGCGGTCACGGTCGCCTCGGTGTCCGAGTCCCTCGACGAGCTCACCGAACGCTGTCGCCGGTGGCCGCAGGCGGCGTCGGTGTGTGACGACGTGTTGCGTGCCCTCGATCCGAATGGCTCGACGTTCACCGGGGTCGTCACCGAGTCGCTCGCGTACTCGACCCTGCAGTCCGGCGCCGAGTTCGCCCGCTGGCTGGCCGAACGAGGCCCGGCGCAGGTGCCGGAGATCGCCAACCCCGTTGAGGCGCAACGTGACGGCGGCCGGCTGACGGTCCGGTTCAACCGGCCGCAGCGGCACAACGCGTTCTCCACCGATGCCCGCGCGGCCCTGCTGGAAGCGCTGGACGTGGCCCGGCTGGATCCGTCCGTCGACGAGTTGGTACTGGCCGGCAACGGACCGTCCTTCTGCAGCGGTGGGGACCTCGCCGAGTTCGGCACCTTCACCGACCCGGCCGGCGCACACCTGGCCCGCACCCGGCACAGCCCCGCCCTGGCGCTCGCCGACATCACCGCCCGGCTGGGACGTGCATGCCGGGCCGAGATACACGGGCAGGTCCAGGGCAGCGGGCTGGAGATGGCCGCGTTCTGCGGATGGGTGCGCTGCCATCCCGAGGCGGTGCTCGGGCTGCCGGAACTCGCTCTGGGGTTGATCCCCGGTGCCGGGGGGACTGTGAGCATCACCCGCCGGATCGGCCGCTGGCGCACGGCCTATCTGGTGTTGTCCGGGCGACCGCTCGACCCGCTGACCGCGTTGCGGTGGGGTATGGTCGACGAGGTCAGCGCTGCCGGACCGGCCTGACGATGACCTCGTTGACATCGACCTCGGCCGGTTCGTCGATCGCGTAGCCGATGGCGCGGGCGATGGCCTGCGGCGAGATTGCCGCAGCGCGGTAGTCCCGCATCGCCTGCACCGCAACGGGATCGGTGATGGTGTCGGCGAGTTCGGTCTCGACCACCCCGGGAGAGACCGTGGTGACCCGGATCGAGGGGTCGAGCTCCAGGCGCAGACCTTCGGTGATCGCCCACGCGGCGTGCTTGGTGGCGCAGTACACCGCACCTGTCGGCACCACCTCGTGTGCGCCGACGGAGGCCACCGTCACGAAGTGCCCGCAGCCCAGACGCTGGAACTGCGGCAACGCGGCGGCGATACCGTTGAGGAGCCCGCGCACGTTGACGTCGATCATGTTGTCCCACTGGTCGACCAGCAGTGCGTCCAGGCGTGACAACGGCATCACGCCGGCGTTGTTGACCAGCACATCGACCCGGCCGTGGGCCGCGACTGCGTCGTCGACGAACTCGGCCATGTCCTCGCGGTCGGTGACGTCGAGGCGGCGCACCGACAGGCTGCCGCCGGCCTTCTCGGCAGCTGTGGTCTCGAGGAGCTCTTTCAGCCGGTCCTCTCGGCGCGCGCCGCCGATGACGTGGTGACCCGCGCGAGCCAGGTGTGTGGCGACGGCAGCGCCGATACCACTGCTGGCGCCGGTGATGAGGATGATCTTCGACTCGGTCATGCATCCGAGTGTCGGCGGTCTCCGGTGGCGTGGCCAGGGCCCTGCGTTCCTGGGTGCGCTGCACCCAGGCAGTGGCCGCTACCGGCGCATATCGTGGATGACATGACCGAACTGGGCGACTACTTGCGCAGCCGCCGCGCGCAGGTGACTCCGGCCGAGGTCGGCCTGGTCGCCACCGGCACCCGGCGGGTGCCGGGGTTGCGACGCGAAGAGGTGGCCTGGTCGGCCGGGGTGAGCGTGGATTACTACGTCCGCCTGGAACAGGGACGGGAACGCTCGCCGTCGGCTCCGGTGCTCGACGCGCTGGCAGCGGCACTGCGGTTGGACCAAGACGGGCATCGGCACCTGTTCCGCCTCGCCGGGCTCGCGCCGCGGGAGATGCACACCCTGGTCAGCGAGCAGGTCGCCCCCGCGTTGCTGCGGCTGATGGAGGCCTGGCCCGACAACCCGGCGCTGGTCTACAACCGGGCATACGACGTCCTGGCGGCCAATCCGTTGGCGCACGCGCTCTTCGGTGATTTCGGCGCGAAGGGCAACCTGATGCTGCTGGTCTTCGGTGAGCCCCGGGCCCGCGACTTCTACGCCGACTGGTCGGCTGTCGCCAGAGATTCGGTGGCCGGCTTCCGGCTGCACCACACCGCGGCGCCATCGGATCCGCGGGTGCAGGAGGTGCTCACCGAGCTCCGCGATACCGGCGACGAGTTCCAGGCCCTGTGGGCGCGCCACGATGCCCGGGGGAAGTCACTGTTCAGCAAGAGGTTCCGACACCCCGAGATCGGCCTGATCGAGCTGACGATGCAGACGTTCGACGTGCGGGCCGCCCCGGGACAGGAACTCGTGGTCTACGACGCCGAACCGGGAAGCCCGGATGCCGATGCGCTGAAGATGCTCGGCAGCATCGCAGCGACCGAACGTCAGCCGGAGCGGCGCAACGTCACCCGGTAGGTGTACTGCTCGGGCAGGAAGTGGCTGACCGACAACTCGACCGGGCGGCCGGAGCTGTCGGAGTAGAGCCTGTCGACGCGCAGCATCGGATGCCCGGCAGGGCAGCCCACCGCGGCCGCGACGTCGTCGTCTGCCGCCGCGACCGTGATCGACTGTGCGGCTTCGGCAATGGGTTGACAGAGGTGCGGCTCCAGCAGCCCGATGACGGTGTGGGTGCCGACCGCGCCGGTGCGCAGCGCGCCGCTGTCGGCGACGTGACGTGCGCTCGAGCCGGGCAGGTGCACGGTGGTCGACACGAACGGGACGTCGTGCCCGGCCGCGGTGTGCAGACGCCGCAACACCACGGTGTGTACCACGTCGTCGTCGAGGCGCAGCCGACTCGCCGCCTCGACGTCGACACGCCGGGTCAACCCGCGCACCACCTCCATGGTGGTGTCCTGCGACAGGTTCATCAGGTCCTCGATGGAACCGAGCTGACGCAGATAGCGGCCCGACTCCCGGGCATACGTCCCCCGCCCCGGAACCCGGTACACCACCCCCTCTGCGACCAGGTCCTGAAACGCCCGGCGGACCGTCTGCCGGGACAGCCCGTGTCTGGCAACGAGTTCGGACTCTGTCGGCAGCCGGACGCCGTGCGGGTAGCGGCCCGCACCGATCTCGTCGCGCAGCTGTTCACGCAGCAGCCGATACGCCGGTTCCGCGCGCATCCTCAGATGCCGCCCCGGGCGACGAGCTGTGCGGCGATCACATTGCGCTGGATCTCGTTGGTGCCCTCGCCGACGATCATCAGCGGCGCGTCCCGGAAGTACCGCTCGACGTCGTATTCGGTCGAATAGCCGTACCCGCCGTGGATGCGCACCGCGTTCAGCGCGATCTCCATCGCGGTCTCGGAGGCGAAAAGCTTGGCCATCCCCGCCTCCATGTCGGCGCGCTGCCCGCTGTCGTAGCAGTCGGCCGCGTGCAGGGTGAGCGTGCGGGCGGCGGTCAGCTTCGTCGCCATGTCGGCGAGATAGTGGCCGATCGCCTGGTGCTTCCAGATCGGCTGGCCGAAACTCTCCCGGTCCTGGGCGTAGGCCAGCGCGTCCTCGAGGGCGGCCGTGGCCACCCCGAGAGCACGTGACGCCACCTGGATCCGGCCGGTCTCGAGGCCCTTCATCATCTGCCCGAAACCCTTTCCGGGCTCGCCGCCGAGAATCGCTGTTGCAGGTACCCGGCAGTCGTCGAAGCGCAGCTCACAACTCTCCACGCCCTTGTAGCCGAGCTTGGGCAGATCCCGCGACACCGACAGCCCCGTGGTTCCCGCCTCGACCAGCACCACCGAGATGCCCCGATGCGCCGGGCTGGCGGTCGGATCGGTCTTGCACAGCAGCGCGATCAGCCCGGAGCGCCGCGCATTGGAGATCCACGTCTTCGACCCGTTGACGGCCAGGCCGCCACCCTCGGACGGAAGTGCGGTGGTGGTCATCGCCTGCAGGTCCGACCCGCCGCCCGGTTCGGTCAGCGCCATCGTCGCACGGACCTCCCCGGTCGCCATGTCCGGCAGATAGCGCCGCTTCTGCTCCTCGGTGCCGAACAGCGCCAGCAGCTTGGCCACCACGGTGTGGCCGCCCATCGCGCCGGCCAGGCTCATCCAGCCCCGGGACAGTTCCTGGGTGACCAGCACGTAGCACCGGGTCGACACGGGTGTGCCGCCGTACTCCTCCGGGATCGCCAGCCCGTAGATACCGATGCGCTTCATCTGTTCGATCCACGCCTCGGGGTAGGAGTTGGCGTGTTCGACGTCCCGGACGGTGGGTTTGACGTCGCGGTCGACGAACGTCCGGACCGTGTCGACCAGGAAGGCCTCCTCGTCGTTCAGCTGGGCAGGCACCCGCGTCACCTCCTTTAAATGTACGGCCATATTGACACGACAACGAGCGTGGTGCCAGCATGGCGAGCTGTGACTTTGTACGGCCAAATGGCGGGCGGACCGCACTT
Organism: Mycolicibacterium hippocampi; assembly: GCF_010723735.1. GTDB lineage: Bacteria > Actinomycetota > Actinomycetes > Mycobacteriales > Mycobacteriaceae > Mycobacterium > Mycobacterium hippocampi. The sequence continues at coordinate 1,080,064 of NZ_BLLB01000002.1, forward strand.
CGACGACCTTCAGGTGGGTCAGGTCTTCGACTCCTCGCCGTCGGTGACCTTGACCGCAGGCATCGCGGCGGCACATCAGGCGATCCTCGGCGACCGGCTGCGGCTGGCACTGGACGCGGAGCTCGCCACCGCGGTGACCGGATCGCTCGGCCCGCTGGCTCACCCGGCGCTGGTGTGCGACGTGGCGATCGGTCAGTCCACGGTGGTGACGCAGCGGGTGAAGGCCAACCTGTTCTACCGCGGGTTGAGGTTTCACCGGTTCCCGGTCATCGGCGACACGTTGTTCACCCGCACCGAGGTGGTGGGCCTGAAGCAGAACGCCGCCAAGCCCGGACGGGTCCCCACCGGTCTGGCCGCCCTGCGGATGACCACCATCGACGGGGTCGGCCGGCTGGTGCTGGACTTCTACCGGTGCGCGATGCTGCCGCTGAGCGGCGTCGCCGTCGAGACAGGCCATGCCGACGACCTGTCGGTCATCGGCGCCGCCGCGGGTCCGGCCGCCGATCCCACCGCGGACTGGGACGGCGAGGCATTCCGGGCCCGGGTGTCCGGCCCGCACTTCGATCCCGCGCTGGCCGGCGAGGTGCTCCGCAGTACCGCCGACGTCGTGAGCAGCGCACCCGAACTCGCCCGGTTGTCGCTCAACATCGCTGCCACCCATCATGATTCGCGCGCTTCCGGGCAGCGGTTGGTTTACGGCGGCCACACCATCGGGTTGGCGCTCGCCCAGGCCACCCGGCTGTTGCCGAACCTGGTCACCGTGCTGAGCTGGGAGTCGTGTGACCACACCGGCCCGGTGCACGAGAACGACACGCTCTACAGCGAACTCAGCATCGAATCCGCTGAACCCCTGCCCGACGGGCGCGGCGGGGTGGTGCGGCTGCGTTCGCGGGTCTACACCGCGGGCGGGTCGGAGCCCGAGGACGACCGCCAGGTTCTCGACTGGTGCTTCACCGGCCTGCTGTTCTGAGCCGGCGTCGCCCACAATGGTCTGGTGACGTCTGTGGGCATCCCCGCCGCCGTGCTCGCGCATGCGCAGTCGACCGCGCAGCTGCTCGGGGTCGGTGTAGATGCCGGGGAGTTGCTCGGTGGCCGGGCCGCGCTGTTGGGACTGCGGGCCCGCGGCCAGGTGTCGGCGGGTGGGGCCACCCGGCTGATGCGCGACGGTGCCGGCGCCTGGTGCGCGTTGACGCTGTCCCGTCCCGATGATGTCGCAGCGGTACCGGCGCTGGTCGAAGGCGATGATGTCGCCGCAGATCCCTGGCCGGTGCTCGCACAGCACGTCCGCCGGCTCGGTGCGGCGCCCTTCGCCGAGCGTGCCCGGCTGCTCGGTCTGCCCGTGGGTGTGCTGGGCGAGACCACGGACCCACCGGGGGCGACGCCGCACATCCGCCGGCTCGGCAGACGCTCGACGTCGACGTCCCCGGAGGAGCTACTGGTGGTCGACCTGTCGTCGATGTGGGCGGGGCCGCTGTGCGGCCGGCTGCTGGCGCAGGCCGGCGCGACCGTGGTCAAGGTCGAGAGCGCTGCGCGACCGGACGGTACCCGCACCGGTCCGTCGGCGTTCTTCGACTGGATCAACGGTGGAAAGCTCTGCTACGAAGCAGATTTCCGACGCCCCGACGGTCTGCGCCGGTTGCTGGCCGCTGCCGACGTGGTGATCGAGTCGTCACGGCCGGCGGCGCTGGAACGACGCGGCCTCGGACCGTCGGACCAACCCGACCGCGACGGACGCATCTGGCTGCGGATCACCGGCCACGGCACCGACGGCGAACACGCCGACTGGGTGGCCTTCGGCGACGACGCCGCGGTGTCGGGCGGCCTGGTGGCCGGCACCGCCGATGTGCCGAGGTTCTGCGGGGATGCGATCGCCGACCCGCTCACGGGTATCCACGCCGCGGTCGCCGTCCTGCAATCGTGCGGCCGGGGCGGCGGTGAGGTGATCGAGCTGTCCATGGCCGGGGTGTCCGCATCGTATGCGCGGCTGCCGCGTGGCGACGAGAGAACTTGTACGACAACGCCAAACGTCGAACACGCCGCTGTCCGTCCGGGAGCCGACAACGCCGCTGTTGAGCACCTGACAGCGCAGCGGCTTGCCCCCACATGCTGATCCAACGGGCGGTGCTGCTCGACGGAACGCGCACCGACATCCGCGTCGGCGCGCGGATCACCGAGGTCGCCGACGGACTCGCGGCCCGGCCGGGGGAGACGGTGTACGACGCAGCCGGCGGCACCGTGCTGCCCGGGCTGCACGACCATCATCTGCACCTGCGTGCCGCCGCGGCCGCCCTGCACTCGGTCCGCGTCGGCCCGGACGAAGTCGCGGACAGAGCGGACCTCGCCCGCCTCCTCGCCGCCGCCCGCGTCGACGCCGACGGCTGGATCCGGGCGGTCGGATACCACGACGCGGCAGCGGGACCGCTGCACCGGGACGTGCTCGACATGCTCGCGCCGCCGGGTGTCCCGGTACGTGTTCAGCACCGCAGCGGGGTGCAGTGGACGGTCAACTCGGCCGGGCTGGCCCGCCTCGGCCTGGCCGCCCACCCGGACGGCCGGCTCCGCAGCGCGGACGCGAGCTGGTCGTCGACCCTGCTGCGCAGCGAGCCGAGCCTGACCGAGATCAGTACGCGACTGTGCGAATTCGGCGTCACCGGGGTCACCGACGCCACTCCGGACCTGTCCGGTGCGGACGTCGAGAACCTCCAGCGCGCCCACACCGCAGGCGAGCTGCGCCAGACGGTGCACTGCCTGGCGCCCGGAAAGCGCATCCTGCACGACGACGATCTCGACCTCGACGGCCTCACCGAATGGATCTCCGACGCGCACGCCGCCGGTCGCCCCGTCGCCGTGCACTGCGTGACGGCCGCGCAGCTGGTGGTCACCCTCGAGGCGCTGCGCTGCGCCGGCAGCCGTCCCGGTGACCGCGTCGAGCATGCCGCGGTGGTGCCCGACGGCAGCCTGGCCGACCTCGCCGCGGCGGGCGTGACGGTGGTGACCCAGCCGAATTTCGTCGCCGAGCGCGGTGACCAGTACCTGGCCGATGTGCCGGCCGCCGAACACCACGAACTCTGGCGGGTGGCGGCGCTGCGCCGCGCCGGGGTGCCCGTCGCGCTGTCGACGGACGCGCCTTTCGGTGACGCCGATCCCTGGGCGGTGATGCGGGCCGCGGTGCATCGCCGCACGCCCGGCGGCGCGCTGCTCGGTGTGGCCGAGCGCATCTCGCCGGCCGAGGCGTTGACGATGTTCCTGGGGCCCGCGGCGCACCCGGTATCACCCCGCTCGGTGTCTCCGGGCGAACCCGGCGACCTGTGCATCCTGACGGCACCGCCGGGCGTCGTGCTGGCCGAGCTGGACCGCGGCCTGGTGGCCGCCACCGTCATCAGTGGGGAGTTGGTGTACCAGAGGGCGTGAACGCCGTCTTCAGGAGCGCGCACTGGCTGGCAAAGAACGACTGGGAGACATCGGCTTTCGGCGCAATGCCGTCGAAGCCGTGGAACGCGCCGTCGACCACCAACACCTCGCACGGCACCCCGGCGTCGCGCAGCCGCTCGGCGTAGGCGAGGTCCTCGTCGTGGAACAGGTCCAGCGTTCCGACACCGATCCACGCCGGCGGAAGCCCGGCGAGGTCCTCCCGACGCGCCGGTACGGCGACCTGTGGATCGGCGTCGCCGAGGTAGGCGCGCCAACCGAACCGGTTGCTCGACTGATTCCACAGCCGGTGCCCTGGATTGTCCAGGTCGGTGCGTGACACGGTGCGGTCGTCGATCATCGGATAGACCAGAAGCTGTGCCGCCAAGTCGATCTGGCCGCGGTCGCGGGTGAGCAGCGCCAGCGCGGCAGCCAGCCCGCCACCGGCGCTGGCCCCGCCGATCGCCACCCTCGCCGGGTCGACCGAGGGCAGCGCGGCCAGCCATGTCAGCGCCGAATAGCAGTCCTCGACGGGCGCCGGGTACGGGTGTTCGGGCGCCAACCGGTAGTCCACCGAGGCGACGGTGGCGCCGAGCTCGCGGGCAAACCTGCGGCACAGCACGTCGTCCTGGGCGGCGTCGCCGATCACGTACCCGCCGCCGTGGATCCACAGCAGCGCCGGGCTGCGCCCTGAGACGCCTTCGGGACGGTACAACCGCACCCCGACGCCCGACGGGAGGGTGAGCACCTCGACATCCTCGGGTGCATTGCGCCACATCAGCCGGCTCGCCGCCCGGATGAAAGGCAGGGTGAGCGGCGTGATCATCTGTTTGGGCAGCAGTCTGGCGCTGCGTCGCAACTCGGGGTGGAAGTCTGGAACCGTCTTCATGCTGGGCACCTGAACAGTATGCGCATCGCCTCTCACCGCAGCAGCGGATCGCGGGGCAGGCCGAGGATCCGCTCGGCGATGGTGTTGCGGGTGATCTCCGAGGTGCCGCCGGCGATGGTCATCGCGCGGTTGCCCAGATAGCTGCGGGTCAGCTGCGGCGTCTGTTCGACCACCGCGGCCGTGCCTGCCAGTTCGAACGCCAGCTCGGTGAGGCGCTGACCGGACTCGGCGACCAGCAGCTTCGTCACGTTGCCCTCCGGACCCGGCTCGGCACCCGCGATGGCCCGGCTGGCGCGGCGCAGGTTGAGCAGGCGCAGCGCGTGGATCTCGGCGATGACCGTGCCGGCCTGCCGGGTGTACATCGTGGCCGTGGCAGGCGAGCTGTCGAGAAGCTTGACCAGGTGGTCGGGGGTGGTGCCGCCGATCGCGCCCGATCCGCCGCCGATGGAGACCCGCTCGTTGCCCAGCGTCGCCCGCGCCACCAGCCAGCCCTTGTTCACATCGCCCACCACATCGGAGTCCGGCACGAACACGTCATCGAAGAAGACCTCGTTGAAGTGTGCGTCGCCGGTGATGCCGCGCAGCGGGTTGACCGTCACCCCTTCGGATTTCATGTCGATGGCCATCATCGTCACTCCGGCGTGCTTGGAGGCTTCGAAGTCGGTCCGCACCGTGGCCAGACCCCATTGGCACATGTGCGCCAGGCTCGTCCACACCTTCTGCCCGGTGATCCGCCAGCCGCCGTCCACCTTCTTGGCGGCGGTGCGCACCGCCGCGGCATCCGAGCCAGCGCCGGGCTCGGAGAACAGCTGGCACCACATCACCTGGCCTCGCAGCACCGGCTCCACCCAGCGTTCCCGCTGGTCTTCGGTGCCGGCCTGGGCGATCGTCAGCGCCACCCAGCCGGTGATCCCCATGTCCGGGCGGTCGATGTCGGCGAACTCTTCTTCGATGACGAGTTGTTCGAGGACGTCGGCGCCGCGGCCCCACGGCTTGGGCCAGTGCGGCACCAGATAGCCGGACTCGACGAGGGCGTCACGTTGTTGATCCCCTGGCAGTGCGGCGACCCGTGCGGCCACCTCGCGTGCGGCGCTGCGGTGGTCGTCGGCTTCGGGGGGCAGGGTGAACGACGCGCCGTGAGCCTGGCCGGTGCGCTGTCCCTCGACGACGTCGAGGAGCGGGTCGGCACCGTCGGCCATCAGCGCCGCCAGCATGCGGGCCCTGCGCAGATACAGGTGGGCGTCGTGCTCCCAGGTGTAACCGATACCGCCGTGGAGCTGAATGTTGTTCTGCGCGTTGAACACTTGGGCATGGATCGCATGTGCGGCGGCGACCGCCCCGGCGAACCAGGCGCTGTCCAGCTCGTCGGCGCGGGCCGCGTCCCAGGTGGCCGCCGTGGCCACCTCCGCGGCGACGAGCATGTTGGCGGCGTGGTGTTTGACCGCCTGGAAGGTGCCGATGGTGCGTCCGAACTGTTCGCGGACCTTCGCGTAGTCGACTGCCATGTCCAGCGCAGCCCAGCTCACTCCCACCGCCTCGGCCGAGGCCAGGATCCGGAACACCGTCGTGGCGTTGCGGGCGGCGCCGCGCAGCACGCGCTCGGTGGGAACGGTGACGTCATGCAGCGCGACGGAGCCGACACTGCGGGTGGTGTCCAGCGTGTCGAGGCTGCTGACCGTGACCCCGTCGGCACCGGCGGGCACGACGACGACGTCGTCGCCGGCGACCAGCACCAGGACGTCGGCGTCCGGCGCGCCGAGCACTGCGGGGCATTCTCCGGTGACCACCAGGTCGGAACCCGCCGTGACCGAGCCCGACACGCCGAGCGCCGCGACTGTCTCACCGCCGGCCAGGCCGGGAAGGAACTCGGCGCGCACGGATTGCGGTGCGCACCGGTCGATCACCACCGACGCCGCCACGCTGGGCAGGAACGGTCCGGGACACAGCTGGCGGCCCTGGCATTCCAACACGACCGCCAGTTCGGCCAACCCGAAACCCGACCCGCCGACGTCTTCGCCGATCGCCAGCCCGGTCCAGCCGAGCTCGGCGGCTGCGGTCCAGATGTCGGAAGGATGCCTGGACCCGCCCTCGAGGGAGGCCCTGGCGGTGGCCAGCGTCGCCAGCCGGGTGAGCTGGCCGTTCGCGGCCTCGGCGAGGTCCTGGTGATCGTCGGTGATGGCCAGCCTCGATGCGGTCGCGCTCTTGCTCACTGTGGAAGCCCTCTTCGGTGGATTTGACGGTTGTCAACGAAGCTATCGTGCCTGACGGCTGTGGCAGCATCTGTGAGTGAGATCACAGATCGGTCACGACGGCACCGTGAGTAGACAACTTCGCTCAACGTGTCGTTTGGCTTTTGTGCATGGGGGTACGCTCGCGAAATGACGGAACGACCGGATATCCGGTACCCCGGCCCCACGCTCACCACGCGCTTGCAATGGTTGCTGAAGGCCGGTCCTTCCGATCATCTCCTGGCCATGAGCGTCGCGTCGGCATCGCTGCCGGTCATCGGCAAGCACCTCGAGCCGCTGGGTGTGCTGACCGCCGCCGCCATCTGGGGTTCCCGCCACGCACCGGACTTCCTCGGCGCCACCGCACGATCGCTGTTCAAGCCCTCGGACGCCGAACTCAAGCGCCAGGAACGGGAAAGCACCAACGCCGTGAGCGAAGCGGCGTTGCGCGGACTGGTCTCAACCAAGGACCTCGACATCGAATGGCCGCAGCCGGAGCGCACCCCGCCGTTCTGGAAGATGCGCGAACATCGTCGTCACGTGCACCGGACGTCGGTGCAGTACGGCCCGCGGCCCACGCAGTTGCTCGATGTGTGGCGCCGCGACGATCTGCCCGATCAGCCCGCGCCGGTGCTGCTGTTCGTGCCCGGTGGCGCGTGGGTGCACGGCAGCCGCTTCCTGCAGGGCTACGCGTTGATGTCGCACCTGGCCGAGAAGGGCTGGGTGTGTCTGTCCATCGACTACCGCGTCGCACCGCACAACCCCTGGCCGGCACACATCATGGACGTCAAGGCGGCCATCGCCTGGGCGCGGGCCAACGTCGACAAGTTCGGCGGCGACCGCAACTTCGTCACGATCGCCGGCACCTCGGCGGGCGGTCACCTCGCTGCCCTGGCGGGTCTGACGGCCAACGACCCGGAGCTGCAGGGGGAACTGCCCGAGGGTTCGGACACGTCGGTGGACGCGGTCATCGGCATCTACGGGCGCTACGACTGGGAGGACAAGTCGACCGTCGAGCGGGTGCGGTTCGTCGACTTCCTCGAACGGGTCGTCGTCCGACGCAAGATGTCCAAGCATCCCGACGTGTTCCGCAAGGCGTCGCCGATCGCCCGCGTGCATGCCGAGGCGCCGCCGTTCCTGGTCGTGCACGGCACCGGCGACAGCGTGATCCCGGTCGCCCAGGCACGCAGCTTCGTCGACCGGCTCAAGGCGGTGTCCCGGTCGGTCGTCAGTTATGTCGAGCTTCCGGGCGCCGGCCACGGTTTCGACATGATGGACGGAGCCCGCACAGGTGCGGCATCGACGGCAATCGGCTTGTTCCTCAACCATGTTCACCGAAACAGAAGCCTCATCGGAGCCAAAGAGGTTATATAGGCCTCCGGGTAGGAGGTCACTTTCGTGAAGAGGCTTAGCGGGTGGGACGCTGTGTTGTTGTACAGCGAGACGCCCACCGTGCACATGCACACGTTGAAGCTGGCCGTGATCCAGCTCGACGATCTCGGCGGCGCCAAGTTCGGTGTCGAGGAGCTGCGCAAGGTCATCCACAGCAGGCTCTACAAGCTCGACCCGTTCCGCTACGAACTGATCGACATCCCGTTCAAGTTCCACCACCCCATGTGGCGCGAGAACGCCGAGGTCGACCTCGAGTACCACGTGCGCTCCTGTCGCGTCGACGCGCCGGGTGGCCGTCGGCAACTCGATGAAGCGGTGGGCCGGATCGCCAGTACCCCGCTGGACCGCAGCCGTCCGCTGTGGGAGATGTACCTGATCGAGGGCCTGGCGGAAGGCCGCATCGCGGTGCTCGGCAAGATCCACCACGCCCTCGCCGACGGTGTCGCCTCGGCGAACCTGCTGGCCCGCGGCATGGATCTGCAGGACGGACCAGTGCCGGAGCGCGACTCCTATGCCACCGATCCCGCGCCGTCCAAGGGTGAGCTGGTGCGCACCGCGTTCACCGACCACCTGCGGCAGATCGCCAAGTTCCCGTCCGTGGTGCGCTACACGGCTGCGGGGGTGAGCCGGGTACGCAAGAGTTCCCACAAGCTGTCGCCGGAACTGACCCGCCCCTTCACGCCGCCGCCGTCGTTCATGAACCACATGGTCGACGCGACACGCCGGTACGCGACCGCCACACTGTCGCTGGATGACGTCAAGCAGACCGGCAAGCACCTGGGCGTCACGATCAACGACATGATCCTGGCGATCTCCGCCGGGGCGCTGCGAAAGCTGTTGCTGCGCTACGACGGTACCGCCGACCATCCTCTGCTGGCGTCGGTGCCGGTGAGCTTCGACTTCTCCCGGGACCGCATCTCCGGCAATTACTTCACCGGTGTGCTGGTCAGGCTGCCCGTGGAGATCGAGGACCCCCTGGAGCGGGTGCGCGCCGCCCATGACGGCGCCACCGCCGGCAAGGAGAGCAACAACCTGATCGGCCCGGAGCTGGTGAGCCGGTGGTCGTCGTACTTCCCGCCGGCCCCTGCCGAGGCGATGTTCCGGTGGCTGGCGAACAAGGACGGCCAGAACAAGGTGATGAACCTGCCGATCTCCAATGTGCCGGGGCCGCGGGAGCGGGCCCGCGTCGGCGGTGCGCTGGTGACGGAGATCTACTCCGTCGGGCCGCTGACCACCGGCAGCGGGCTCAACATCACCGTCTGGAGCTACGTCGACCAGATCAACATCTCGGTGCTCTCGGACGGCAAGACCCTCGAGGATCCGCACGAGCTGACCGATGCGATGGTCGAGGCATTCATCGAGATCCGTAATGCGGCAGGTCTTTCCGAGGAGCTCACGGTCGTCGAGACCGCGATGGCGCCCTAGGCGGCGGGGGCGAGCTGTTCGCCGTCAGAGCTGTCAGCCGCCCGGACGGCGGGGGTAGCGGTGTGGGCCTGCACGGTGTCGTCTCCCCGATACCTCAGAACGTAGCGTTCGGCTGCCGAGCGGTCGGTGTTCCCACGGATGGGGTCGAGGCCGAGTACGACGTCGTCGGCGGGGCCGGCAACGGCAATCTGGCGACGACGAAGCGCGAAACACAGTGCGCCTGCGGCATAGCTGGTCACCATGGCGACACCTAGGACGGCAGCTCGGTCGAATCCGAAGCCGAGCGCCGCGACGAAGAATCCGAGAAAGGCAAAGCCGATGAGTGTCAGGACGTAGCCCACTGCGGGCAGTGGAACGCGGGCGAGCAATCGGTACACAACATCCTCCTTTGTAACTACGCTACGGGTAGCGTAGCGATACGTCTAGTGTAGCGTAAGCCTCGGTTTACTGCTCTGAACAGCGGAACGAGGGACATGACTGCTGGCAGTGGTGCGGATGGCAGCGACGAGGTGGGCGCCCGAATACTCGATGCGGCCTTGCAGATCCTGCGGGCGCGTGGTCCGCGCGCCGTGACGATGCAGTCCATCGTCGAGGCCACCGGTATCGCGAAGACGACCATCTACCGGCGTCATCCGAACCGCCGCGCGCTGCTCACAGCAGCCCTCGCCGGCCTGGTGGTGAGACCGGTGGTCCCGCCGGGATCAAGCCGCGAGCAGCGGTTGGGGTGGGTGATCTCGCAGTCGATGGACGTCATCACCAACGGGATCGGTGGCGGCGGTTTCGCTGCACTGCTCACCGATGAGGACCCCGACTTCAGCGAGGTGTTCCGGGAGATCCTGGGTGCTCACCGGGGACTGGCCATCGAGGTGCTCGGTGACGACAGCGGTGACGCCGACACGTTGATCGACATGATCGTCGGGGGCTACGTCGCAAAACTGGCCCGCACCGGGACCGTGGACAGCAGGTGGAGGGAAAGGGTTCTGGCGATCCTCACCCGGCAGACCCGAAGCTAGCGGCGGTGGACCGCGGAGTCGTGGTGTTGCCGCGGAGGGTGAAGCATAGGGAAATCCCCATATCGGCGCCGCCGTCAATGGCGATAGCTTCAGACCTGAATGCGTTCTCGGCAATGTGTCAGGCGGCCTGCTCGGCGGGCGACTCGAGGGGATCACAGATGGGTTCGACGGGCAGACATCGGCTGCAGACACCGCGAGGTCGTGCACCTCGTCGGGTGCCCATCCGCGACCTGCGGGGGCAGCACATCGGTCGGGTCGGCGGTCTGGCCGCCGCACTCGGTGTGGGGGCTGTGTTGTTCGCCGTGCCGTGGACGGCGGCTGCAGACTCCGACGACTCCTCGTCGTCCTCCTCCTCCTCGTCGTCGAGCAGCAGCGCCAGCTCTTCAACGTCGTCCTCGTCGTCGGGAGCGTCCACATCGGGCAAAGCGTCCAAGTCGGGTAGTAGGTCGGACGATTCCGGCTCCTCCGACAAGAGGTCCTCGAATGCTGACGCCGACGCCGACGCCGACAAGGATGCCGACACCGACGCCGACAAGGATGCCGACACCGATGCCGATGCCGATGACATCGATACCGAGGACGATGATCTCGACGCTCCCGATGAGGACGACGCTGACGAGGACCTCGACGACACCGACAGCGACCGCACCGAAGTGGACATGGTCGACGGTGTCGAGGAGGCTCCCGACCCGGAGACCCCGTCAGCGCCCACGGAAAGCCCCGCGCTGCCGGTAGTGATGGCCGCCGAGTCGCCTCGGCGGTCAGTGCTGGCCCCCGCTGCGGCCGCGAGGACACAGCCTGCTGCGGCCGCTACGACACAGCCTGCGGCGGCCGCGTCGGTGGACGACACCGCTGAAGCTCCGCCCGAGCCGGCCGCGGCGTTCCAATACGCACCTGGGGCATTCACCCAGGTGGCGAGCACTCTGGTAACTCAACAGGTCAACGCACTGACCACCCCCGCACCGCCATCGGCTCAGGTTTCGGGGCTGATGGGTGTGCTCAGCTGGATCGGCCAACAAGTCGGGGTGTCCTTCGACGACTTCAGCGTCTCGATCAACGGCACCCAGATCATCCAACAAGGCACCGCCATCGCCACCTCCAACGGCTTCGGCTCCATCGCCATCGCTCGTGGCGACAACGCCATCGCCACCGCCGAAGGCTGGTTCAACCGCGCCATCGTCCGCGGCGACGACTCCACCGCCGAAGCCACCGACGGCAACTTCAACATCGCCCGCGCGTACGGAACCAACAGCGACGCTGCCGCCCGAGGATGGTTCAGCAGTGCCCTAGCCATCGCCGGCACCGAGAGCACCGCGGCTGCCTCCGCCGACCGCGGCTGGGCCAAAGCTGCTGCGTACGACTCGAGCGCTGCCAGTGCCGACAGTGTGCGCGGCCTGGCCAGCGCCATAGCCACCGGTGCGAGCGCCGCCACCGCCAGTGCTGACCGCGGCCTTGCCAACGTCTTCGCCGCCGACGGCAGCGCCGCCGAAGCCGCCAGCGAGGTGGGACTGGCCAGCGCCTTGGCCAGGAACACCAGCGTTGCCAGCGCGACTTCCTTCGACGGCAGCACGGCCGGTTCTGTTGCCCGAGACTCCAGCAGCGCCACCGCGTTCGCCGCGGAAGCCGGCGTGGCGAGCTCCGTCGCACGTGGCAACAGCCTCAGCAACGCCGTCGCGATCGATCACAGTCGGGCCACGGCCCAGGCGCGCGACAACTCGGACGGGCTCGCGTTCGCGCAGAACCACGGTTGGTCCGCCGTCGCTGCCGCCGACGCCAGTTCGGGGAACGCGGCCGCCGAGAACGGTGCGCTCGCCAGGGTCCTGGGTGGCCACCGTTCGACCCTTGTCTCGCAGGCCGAGGGAGTTGGCAGCGTTGCGTCGACCACGATCCTCGGCGAGAACAGCGTCGTCCTCAGCGAGGCGGACAACGGTGGCCACAGCCACGGCTTCATCTTCGGCAGCGACAACGCCGCCCAAGCCACCACCGACGACGGCCTGGCCAAGGCCGACATCGTTGGAAACCGCAACGCTGCCCTGGCCGCCAGCGACCACGGTGTGGCGAGCAGCATGAGCCTCGGTGACGACAACCTCGCCGACGCGGTGGCAACCGACGGCGCCGTGGTCAGCGACCTGGCTACCGACGGCAGTGGTTCAGCGGCGTTGCAGGTCGCGATACTTGAGGTGAATGCACAGGTGACGGTCCGTAAGGCCCAGATGGCTGACCAGGCCATGAACGCAATCACCCAGTACATAGACAGCTGAGCAAGACCGAGCGACGCGTCGCCGAGCTTGCGGCCGCGTCCTAGCCCGAAGCCGGCGCCACCTTGCGCTTGGCCTGCACCCAGTACAGGAACTCCTCGACGGCCTGGGCGGTGTAGTGGGCGCGCGGCGAGCCGTAGTAGAAGTCGAAAGCGTGCTGGGCGTGCGGGATCTCGGCGTACACCACCGGTGACGTCGACACCGCGCGCAGTGCTTCGGCGAACTCCCGGCCCTCGGGGACGGGGATGATGGAATCGTCCTGGCCGTGCAGGATGAAGAACGGCGGCGCGTCGGCCCGCAACCGATAGCTCGGCGACGCGTCCGCGTAGATCTCCCGGTTCGCCAGGATCGGCTTCTTGACGACGAACTTCTGCAGGAAGCCCAGGAACTCCCTGCGACCGCTTCCCTGCGCCGAGATCCAGTCGTAGCGGCCGTAAATCGGCACCGCGGCGACCACCGACGTGTCGGCGTCCTCGAAGCCGGGCTGGAACTGCGGGTCCCCCGGCGTCAGCGCCGCCAGCGCGGACAGATGCCCGCCCGCCGATCCACCGGTGATCGCCACAAAATCCGGGTCGCCGCCGTACTCGGCGATGTGTTCCTTGATCCACGCCAATGCCCGCTTGACGTCCACCATGTGATCCGGCCAGGTGTTGCGCGGACTGACCCGGTAGTCGATCGACACACAGATCCAGCCGTGGTCGGCGAGATGACTCAGAAGCGGGTAGGCCTGCGGTTTACGCATGCCGATCGACCAAGCGCCGCCCGGAACCTGCAGCAGCACAGGTGCTTTGCCGTCACGCGGCAGGTCGGACCGGCGCCAGATGTCGGCCTGGTTGACCTCGCCGTGCGGACCGTACTGGATGGTGCCGGCCTTCTCGACGTAGCGGCGCCGGACCAGCTCGTTGGGCCATACCCCGACGACGCGGCGCCGGTCGGGCTTCGCCTTCTCGGCGATCGCCGGGTACTCGTCACCGAGCGCTTCCCGAAGCGGGTCCTCGAAGTGCGGCTGAGATTCGACGTTGCGGCGGTGGATCAGATACAGCAGGCCCCAGGTGACGGCGGTGAGCAGCAGCGCGATCCGTCCTTGGCCACTGCGGAAGTCGCCGCGCAGGCCGCGCCGCGCCGCGTCGAGCACGGAGCCCGCCAGGTACAGCGGCGACATCTCCGAGGTCGGCCAGCCGAACGCGAACACCGGGATGGTGGAGTAACCCTCGCGGGCCAGCGGGCGCACCCCGTTGGCGGCGTTGGCCAGCTCCAGAAGGGCGCGCAGCAGCGGTCGTCGTTTAGCCATCGCTTGCCTATGCCCGCCCAGCCCGGTCCTGTAACTCCTTACGGGAGATCTTGCCGGTGATGCTGCGTGGCAGCTCGTCGAGAACGGTGATGGCGCGCGGCACCTTGTAGTTCGCCAAATTGTCGCGGACGTGCTGTTTGAGCACCTCCGGTGTCGCCGACGCGCCGGGCCTCAGCACCACAAACGCTTCCAGTCGTTGGCCGTACTTCTCATCGTCGACACCGAGCACGTGGGCCTCGGCCACGTCGGGATGCGCGGCCAACGTCTTCTCCACCTCGATCGGATAGACGTTCTCACCACCGGAGACGATCATCTCGTCGTCGCGGCCCACCACGAACAGCCGTCCGGCGTCGTCGAGATAGCCGACGTCACCCGAGGACATGAAACCCTCGTGGAAATCCTTGGTGGTGCCGGAGGTGTAGCCGTCGAACTGGGTGGAGTTGCGGACGTAGATGCCGCCGACCTCTCTGGTGGGCACCTCGCGCATCTCGCTGTCGAGGATGCGGACCTCGGTGCCTTCGGCGGGCCGACCGGCGGTGTCCGGGGCGGCACGCAGGTCGCGCGGGGTGGCGGTGGCGATCATGCCGGCCTCGGTGGCGTTGTAGTTGTTGTAGATCACGTCACCGAAACGGTCCATGAAAGCGATGACCACATCGGGGCGCATCCGCGACCCGGAGGCCGACGCGAAGCGCAGCGAACGGCCGCTGTAGCGGTCGAGGACTTCCTCGGGCAGATCCATGATGCGGTCGAACATCACCGGCACCACACACAGGCCGGTGGCACGGTGCCGGTCGACCAGATCCAGGGTGGCCTCCGGGTCGAACTTGCGGCGGGTGATGATCGTGCACGCCATCGACGCCGCGAAGGCGAGTTGTGAGAACCCCCAGGCGTGGAACATCGGGGCCACGATGACGACGGGTTGCTCTGCGCGCCAGGGGGTCCGGTCGAGGATGGCCTTCAGCACGCTCGGATCGCCGCCGGAGTGGCTGGCCCCCTTGGGCGTTCCGGTGGTCCCCGAGGTCAGCAGGATCGTCCGACCCTTCTCGCTGGCCCGCCGGGGCTCCTGGCCCTCGTGCGCGGCGATCATCTGCTCGACGGTCAACGGATGGTCAGCAGAGTCCGTCCACGCGACGACACGGGTGGTATCCGGGCTGTCGGCCAGCGCCCGGTCCACCGTCTCGGTGAACTCCTCGTCGTAGATCACCGCGACCGATTTGCCCGCGCCCTCGCGCGCGAGCACCTCGGCGAGGGCCGGCCCGGCGAACGAGGTGTTCAGCAGCAGCACATCCGCGCCGATCCGGTTGGCGGCGATCAGGGCGTCGACGAAGCCACGGTGATTGCGGGCCATCAGCCCGACGACGTCGGGCTGGCCGGCGGGGAGCGCCTGCAGTGCGGCCGCCAGGGCGTCGGCACGCCGGTCGAGCTGTCGCCAGGTCAGGATGCCGAGCTCGTCGACCAGCCCGGCCCGGTCACCACAGCGCTGAGCCGCACCGGCGAATCCGGAGGTGATGGCCATGTTCTCGCGCTGCATCGCCGCGGCGATCCGCAGGTACTTGTCCGGACGCATCGGCGCGATGACGCCCGCACGCACCATCGTCGACATCAGGCCCAGGGTTTTGGTCAGAGGGTCGGTGATCGCCATCGCTCAGCCCAGCACCGGGATCCGGCGTTCCTTGGCCAACTCGTCGAGGGCGCGCTGCATCACCCGCCGGACGTGCGCGTCGACCTCGTCGATGTCGGGATCCTCACCGAACTCCTCGGTGATGTGGATCGGCGGCAGCGTCTTCATCGTGATCTTGGCGGGCAGCGGCACGTTGACCGGGAGCACCACCGACAGGCCGAACGGGAAGCCGAAGGACACCGGAAGGATCTTGGTGCGGAACAATCGCGCGACGGGCCCGAGCGCCTTGGCGATCTCGGTGCCGCGGGTGAGGAACAACTGGCTTTCCTGCCCGCCGATCGCGACCGTCGGCACGATGGGCACCCCGTTGTTCAGCGCCGCCCGTACATAGCCGGTGCGACCGCCGAAGTCGATCTTGTTGGCGCTCAGCGTCGGGCGGTACACGTCGTAGTCACCGCCGGGGAACACCACGACGACGCCACCGGAACGCAGCGCCTCGTCGGCGTTCTCGTGGCTGGCGGGGATGAAACCCGTCTTCTTGAAGAAGGTGCCGGTCGGCCCGACCATCAGCATGTCGTGGCTGAGTGTGTATACCGGGCGGTCGTAGCCGAACTCCTCGTAGAAGCCGCTGGCGAACACCGGTACGTCCATGGCGAACAGCCCGCCGGAGTGGTTGGACACCACCAGGGCACCGCCGGCCGGGAAGGTGTCCAGGCCGCGCACCTCGGCGCGGTGCCAGCCCTTGAGGAACAGCTTGAGCAGGCCCATCACCCGCTCGGTGAGCACCGGGTCCCATTTGGTGATCTCGGACGGCGTCGCATCTGACGAGCTCACCGTGGCCCCCTTCGGCTTCGGATTGAAACGTGTTCTAGTTTTTCAGTGTACCCAGTGCTCACGGCCGTCATGCATCGCTGTTGACCTTAAGCGCTGTTGAGGGCGCACGATGGCGAGATGGCCACCGACCTGACCGCGTACTTCGCCCGCATCGGCTACACCGGCGACACCGGCGGCGTCCGGGCCACCCTCGAGACGCTGCGCGACGTCGTCGCCGCGCACAACCGCTCCATCCCGTTCGAGAACCTGGACCCGCTGATGGGTATCCCGGTCGCCGATCTGTCCGCTGAAGCGCTCACCGACAAGCTGGTGCACCGCCGCCGCGGCGGCTACTGCTACGAGCACAACGGTTTGCTGGGCTACGTGCTGG
Source organism: Mycolicibacterium hippocampi (assembly GCF_010723735.1). Classification (GTDB taxonomy): domain Bacteria; phylum Actinomycetota; class Actinomycetes; order Mycobacteriales; family Mycobacteriaceae; genus Mycobacterium; species Mycobacterium hippocampi. The sequence goes on from NZ_BLLB01000002.1 coordinate 1,096,793, forward strand.
ACCAGCTGGGCTACGACGTGGCGCGGCTGGCCGGGCGGGTGGTCTGGATGCGGGAAGAGTCCGACGACACGCTGCCGGCGCAGACCCACCAGGTGCTCTCGGTGCGCCTGCCCGACGGTGACGGTCCCTACCTCGTCGACGTCGGGTTCGGTGGGCAGACCCTGACATCCCCGATCCGTCTGACCGCCGGCCCGGTGCAGCAGACCCGCCACGAGCCCTACCGGCTGCTCGACCACTCCGAGGGGTTCGAACTGCAGGCCGAGGTCCGCGGCGAGTGGCAGCCTCTCTATCTGCTGAGCCCGCGCCCGCAGCCCCGCATCGATCTCGAGGTCGGCAGTTGGTATGTCTCGACCCACCCCGCGTCAGGGTTCGTCGTCGGGCTGTCGGCGGCGCTGGTCACCGACGATGCGCGCTGGAACCTGCGCGGCCGGCATCTCGCCGTGCACCGCGCCGACGGCACCCAGAAGACCCGGTTGGACAGCGCTGCACAGGTACTCGAGGTGCTGGCGGACCGCTTCGGCATCGATTTGTCCGACCTCGGAGACCGCACCGCCGTCGAAGCCCGGGTCGACCAGGTCCTCGACAGCTGAGCCACACAGCAGGAAAAGTCATGTCCCCCGCGGCGGCGCCGGACGATACTCGGACACCGTGACCGATCCACAAGGCGACCCGCAACTCCCGCAGGCCGGCCGCGACCGGCTCCGGGAGCTGCTCGACGCGGTCACCGACGCGTCGAACAGCGACGTGGGCGACATGGCGCGCAGCAGCTACGCCTCGGAGTTCCACTTCTCGCGGGAGGTCCGTCGGCTGACCGGAGAGTCCCCGGCCGCGCTGCGTCGCCGCGTCATGCTGGAGCGTGCGGCGTGGCGGCTGCAGCGCGGCGAGGCGGTGTCCGCGGTGGCGGCCGACGAGGGCTGGTCGTCGGCCGAAGTGTTCTCCCGGGCTTTCCGCCGCACCTACGGACTGCCGCCGTCGCAGGCCGCTGACGTGCATTTCCGGCTGCCCGCACCCAACGGCCTGCACTTTCACCCGCCGCAGTCGCTGTGGTTGGACAGCTCACCGGCCACCGGGGGCGTCGACGATGCCGAGACCCCGGACGTGACGCGGCTGATGGTGGCCCACGACCTCGACGACACCGCCCATCTGCTCGCCCGGGCCGCGCAGCTGACCCCGCAACAGTGGGTCGCCGAGGTCGCGCCGGGACAGACGGTGCTGGAGTGGGACGGACCCGAACCCAGTGTGGGCGCAGTGCTCGGCGCGCTGGTGTGGACCAAGGAGGTGTGGCTGGCCACGATCGCCGGCGAGGACTTCCCGCCGCGATCGTCGACGCAGCCGGCCCTGGTCGACGCCGGCGCCCTCGCGGCGCACCACGATGAGATCGCAAAGCGCTGGGCCGCAATGATTTCCGAGTACTCCGCGGCCGGTCGGCTCGGGGACACCGTGATCGACGCGCTGTGCGACCCACCGGAGTCGTTCCAGCTGTACGGGATCGTCGCGCACGTACTCAGCTATTCCGCGCACCGCCGCGAGTTGGCCCGCGCGATGCTGGCCGGCCACGGCATCTCTGCCCGGCGCGGTGACCCACTCGAATGGATGAGAGGAACCTGACATGGCCTGCGTGTACTACACCGCTTCCAGCCTGGACGGCTACATCGTCGACGAGAACGCCAGCCTGGATTGGTTGACCAAGCGTGACATCGACTCCGAGGGCCCGTTCGCGATAGAGCCGTTCATGACGAACGTCGGCGCGCTGGTGATGGGGGCCGACACCTACCAGTGGATCGTGGACAATCACCCCGGCGAGTGGATGTACGCACAGCCGTCGTGGGTGCTGACGCACCGAACCGGCATCGTCGCCGACGGGCACCCCGTCACGACGTTCGACGGGAACGTCGCCGACCTCTATCCGACCTTGGTGTCCGCGGCCGCAGGCAAGGACCTGTGGCTGGTCGGCGGCGGAGATACCGCGGCGCAGTTCGCGGCGGCGGACCTGATCGACGAGATGATCGTCTGCTACGCCCCCTGCACCCTCGGCGCCGGTTCCCGCCTGCTGCCGATCCGCTCCGAGTGGACCCTGGTCTCCTCCGCCCGCAACGCAGATTTCGTATGCGCACACTGGCGGAAGCCCTGATCGGCTCCGCTCTGTCGTAGGCTTTGGCAAACTCGTCACAGCGGCGAAGTGTCAAGCTGGATGGAGGGCGCACCATGGGCCACTACCGGAGCAACGTTCGCGATCTGAAGTTCAACCTCTTCGAGATGCTGTCCCTGGAGAAGGTGCTGGCCACAGGCGAGTTCGGCGACCTCGACGGGGCGTCGGTGCACCAGATGCTCGACGAGGCCGCCAAACTCGCGGAAGGACCGCTGGCGGAGGCCTTCGCCGAAACCGATCGGCATCCGCCGACGTTCGATCCCGCGGCGCACACCGTGAGCATCCCCGACCCGTTCAAGAAGTCGTTCCGGGCCTGGCACGGCAGCGACTGGTTCCGCATCGGCATGGCCGAGGAGATCGGCGGGGTTCCCGCGCCATCGATGGTGGAGTGGGCGATCAACGAGTTCGCGCTCGGAGCTCAGCCGGCGGTGTTCCTGTACTCGGCCGGGCCGAAGATGGCCGACATCGTCTACGCCATCGGCAATGAGCAACAACAACATTGGGCGTCGCTGATGATCGAGCGCAACTGGGGCGCCACGATGGTGCTCACCGAGCCCGATGCCGGTTCGGACGTGGGCGCGGGCCGGACCAAGGCGGTCCAGCAGCCCGACGGCACCTGGCACCTCGACGGGGTGAAGCGCTTCATCACCAACGGTGACACCGACGATCTGTTCGAGAACATCATCCACGTGACACTCGCCAGGCCGCAGGGAGCCGGGCCGGGCACCAAGGGCCTGAGCCTCTTTCTGGTACCGAAGTTCCACTTCGATCCGCAGACCGGGGAGCCGGGTGAACGCAACGGGGTGTTCGTCACCGGCCTCGAGCACAAGATGGGTCTGAAGGCCTCCGCGACGTGTGAACTGACCTTCGGTCAACACGGTACCCCTGCCGTCGGGTGGCTGGTCGATGACACCCACAACGGCATCGCGCAGATGTTCAGGGTCATCGAGTACGCGCGGATGATGGTGGGTACCAAGGCTATTGCCACACTGTCCACGGGCTACCTGAATGCGCTCGACTACGCCAAGACCCGCGTGCAGGGCGCCGACATGACACAGATGACGGACAAGGCCGCCCCGCGGGTCACGATCATCCACCATCCCGATGTCCGTCGCGCGCTGCTCACCCAGAAGGCCTACTCGGAGGGTCTGCGGGCGCTGTATCTCTACACCGCGGCGCACCAGGACGTCGTCGCTGCCGGGATCGTCTCCGGTGCCGACGCCGCGATGGCGGGCCGGGTCAACGACCTGCTGCTGCCGATCGTCAAGGGTGTGGGCTCCGAGCGCGCCTACCAGTGTCTGACCGAGTCGCTGCAGACTCTCGGCGGATCGGGGTTCCTGCAGGACTATCCGATCGAGCAGTACATCCGCGACGCCAAGATCGACTCGCTCTACGAGGGCACCACCGCGATCCAGGCGCAGGACTTCTTCTTCCGCAAGATCGCCAGGGATCAGGGCGGGGCACTGATGCACGTGGTGGGCCGGATGCGCGAGTTCCTCGCCGACAGCGCGGCGCACCCCGAACTCGGCGAGGCGCGAACACTTCTGGCGACCGCGGTGGCCGACGTGGAGGCGATGGTCGCCACGATGACCGGGTACCTGGTCGACTCGCAGCAGGATCCTCAGCAGCTCTACCGGCTCGGCCTGGAGTCGGTGCCATTCCTGCTCGCGGTGGGCGACCTGCTGCTGGGCTGGCTGCTGCTGCAGCAGGCCGAGGTGGCTCTGGCCGCACTCGACGGTGACGTCAGCGACCGCGACCGTTCCTTCTACACCGGAAAAGTCGCGACCGCGAAGTTCTTCACCAAGAACGTCCTGCCGAGGCTGACCGCCCAGAGCGCGATCCTCAAGGCCGTCGACCTCACCGCGATGGAGCTGTCAGAAGACGCCTTCTGAGGCGCCGCGGCGCCGAATGCACGATTTCTGACGGGAATCGGTGGAAATCCGTCAGAAACCGTACGTTCGAGGCGTTGTCAGGCCGGCGTGTAGCCGAACGGCAGCAGGATGCTCTTCGCCTCGGTGTAGGCCTCGATGCCCTCGGGGCCGTTCTCCCGGCCGATGCCCGAGTTCTTGAAGCCGCCGAACGGGGCGCCGGGGTCGAACGCGTACATGTTGACCGCGTAGGTGCCGGTGCGGATCTTGCGGGCGATCTGCAGTGCCTTGTCGTTGTCGGTGGTGTAGACGCTGCCGGCCAGCCCGTAGACGGAGTCGTTGGCGATGCGCACCGCGTCGTCCTCGTCCTCGTAGGCGATCACCGCGAGCACCGGCCCGAAGATCTCCTCCTGGGCGATGGTCATCGAGTTGTCGACGTCGGCGAACACCGTCGGCTGCACGAACCAGCCGCTGTCCAGGCCGTCGGGTCGACCACCGCCGGTGACCACGCGCGCGCCCTCGTCCACACCCTTCTTGATGTAGCCCTCGACACGCTCGCGCTGCTTCTCCGAGATCAGCGGGCCGATCATCGCGGCCGGATCGTCGGGCAACCCGATCGGCATCGCCGCGACGGCTGCGGACAACTTCTCCACGACCTCGTCGTAACGCGACCGCGGTGCCAGGATCCGGGTCTGGCCGACACAGGCCTGGCCGCAGTTCATCAGCCCGGAGAACACCAGCATCGGCAGTGTCGAATCCAGGTCGGCGTCCTCGAGGATGATGGCCGCGGACTTGCCGCCCAGTTCCAGCGTGCAGGCCTTGAGCTTCTCGGCCGCGATCTTGGCGACCTCCTTGCCGACGCCCGAGCTGCCGGTGAAGGTGAACTTGTCCAGTTCGGGGTTCGCGGTCAGGGCGCGTCCGGTCTCGGCGCCGCCGGGAACGATCGACAGCACGCCTTCGGGCAACCCGGCCTCGGCGAACATCTCGGCCATCGCGAACACCGACATGGGGGTCTCGGCGGCCGGTTTGAGCACCACCGTGCAGCCGGCCAGCAGTGCGGGCCCGAGCTTGTTGGCCGCCAGGAAGAACGGCACGTTCCACGCCGTCACGGCCCCGACGACACCGATCGGCTCCTTGACCACCAGCGTCTGGCCGTAGACACCGTCGCGGATGTCCTGCCAGGTGAACTTGTCGGCAGCACCGACGTAGTAGTTGAACGACGACATCGCGGCGCCGTACTGCATCATGTCGACGATCGTCGGCGGCTGGCCCGTCTCGGCGGCCAGCAGGAACTTCAGCTCGTCGCCGCGCTCCTCCATGATCTTGACCGCGCGGCCCAGGATCTCGGCGCGCTCCGCCGGTGTCATCTGCGGCCAGGGTCCGTCGTCGAAGGCCTTGCGGGCTGCCGCGCAGGCGGCGTCGACGTCGGCCGCTGACGCCAGCGGCACCTTGCCGACCAGTTCGCCGGTGGCGGGGGAGTGCACCTCGATTACATCCGAGGTGGCCGGCTCGACCCACTTGCCGCCGATGAACAACTTGTCCCACTCGGTCTTGAAGGCAGTGCTCTGGGTCATATCGCTCCTCGCGTGCGCGGTGTCATGCCCGTCACATTACCCACCGATCGGCCAAACGAGAACCTGTTGCAGTTCAGCCCCTCACGACGGCCGCAACACCAACACCAGATTGCTCACTGTGAACTCACGGAGCAGTGGCACCCGGACCGCACCCCATGCCCATCGGGGGTGGTAGCGGGGGAATGCGGCGACCAGAGCGCCGGTGCTCGCAGCCCACTTCAGCCCGTCGGTGGCGGACACCGCGAACAACGACGAGCCGTAGTCGTTTTTGGGCCGGTGGCCGTGCTTGCGGGTGTAGCGCTCGGCGGCGCGACGGCCACCGAGGTAGTGCGTCAGGCCCATCTCATGGCCGCCGAACGGGCCCAGCCACACCGTGTAGGACAGCACCACCAGCCCGCCGGGCCGGGTGACCCGCAGCATCTCCTCGCCCAGGCGCCACGGTTCGGGTACGTGCTCGGCGACATTGGAGGACAGGCAGATGTCGACGCTGCCGTCGCCGAACGGCAGCGCGGTGCCCGAGGCCCGGACGAAAGCCCCTTCCCGACGCTGCAGCCGGGGGCCTGCGGCGTGCATCTCCCGTGGGTCGGGCTCCACGCCGATGTAGCGCAGGCCCGCCCCGGTGAACGCCGCTGCGAAGTAGCCGGGCCCCCCGCCGACGTCCAGCACGGTGTTGCCGGTGGGGGCGGTGCCGTGGACCGCTGTCCACAGATCGGTGACCATCGCGACGGTGTCGTCGGCGAGCGCGCCGTAGAACCGGTTCGGTTCGCGCTGCTCGAAGCGGAACTCCGACAGCAGCCGAAGCGACCGCGACAACGTCGCCCGCCGGGCCAGAAGGTCAGTTGCCGCCATCTCGGTCACCCTAGGACCCGACTACTCTGAACCCGATGTCTGACCTACCCCTGCGATCAGTGTTGTTGCTGTGCTGGCGCGACACCGGCCATCCGCAGGGTGGCGGCAGCGAGGCCTACCTGCAACGCATCGGTGCGCAGCTCGCCGGCTCCGGGGTCCGGGTCACGCTGCGCACCGCCCGCTACCCCGGCTCCGCGCGGCGCGAGACCGTCGACGGGGTGGAGATCCAGCGCGTCGGCGGAAGTTACTCGGTGTATGTCTGGGCCGGCCTGGCGATGGCCGCGGCCGTGATCGGCCTGGGCCCGCTGCGGCACGTGCGCCCGGACGTCGTCGTCGACACCCAGAACGGGCTGCCCTTCCTGGCCCGGCTGGTGTACGGCCGACGAGTGGTGGTGCTGGTGCACCACTGTCACCGCGAGCAGTGGCCGGTGGCGGGGCCGGTGATGAGCCGCATCGGGTGGTTCGTCGAATCCTGGTTGTCGCCGCGCCTGCACCGACGCAACCAGTACGTCACGGTGTCGTTGCCGTCGGCGCGTGATCTCGCGCTGCTCGGCGTCGGCTCCGACCGCGTCGCGATCGTCCGCAACGGTGTCGACGCCGCCCCGGGCGCGACGTTGACCCAGGCACGGTCGACGACCCCGCGGGTCGTCGTGCTGTCCCGGCTGGTACCGCACAAGCAGATCGAGGACGCGCTCGGAGCGGTCGCCCGGCTGCGCTCCCGGATACCCGGGCTGCACCTCGACGTGCTCGGGGACGGTTGGTGGGCGGACCGGCTCGTCGACCATGCCGCACTGCTCGGCATCTCTGATGCGGTGACGTTCCACGGCCACACCGACGACCACACCAAACACGCCGTGCTGCAGCGCAGTTGGGTGAACGTGCTGCCCTCCCGCAAGGAGGGTTGGGGGCTGGCTGTCGTCGAGGCCGCCCAGCACGGAGTGCCGACCATCGGCTACCGCGCCTCCGGGGGGTTGGCGGACTCCGTCGTCGACGGCGTCACCGGATTGCTCGTCGACGACCTCGACGGTCTGGTCGACGGCCTCGACCGGATGCTGTCCGATCAGGTCCTGCGCGAGCAGTTGGGCGTCAAGGCGCAGGTGCGCAGCGGTGAGTTCTCGTGGCAGCAGAGTGCCGCCGCGATGCGGGTGGTGCTGGAGTCCGCATACGCCGGCCACGTTGTCAGCGGCGTCATCTGAGCACCATTCACAATCTGCGTCACCACACGTCCACCAAGTGCAGATTCATCCGGTGAAACCGTCGCCGCACGCCCGTACTGCCGTTAACATAGTGCCCATGCTGGGGGCGGCGAGACGGGTTCTGGACTACCGGATGACCGTCGCCGAATGGATCGGCACCGCGCTGCTGCTCGGCGCGCCGTACCTGGTGATCGGCGTCGTGGTGGCGCTGGCACGCAGCGGCGCGTCCGTCGACCTCGGAGCCATCCTGTTGTGGCCGCTGCTGCTGATCCCCGACGTCTGCACGACATGACCGGGAACCGCATTCGCATCACCCGGCGGACCGCCCGCTGGAGCGACGGCCCGGTGACCGCCGCCGATGCCATGGACTTCTGGTCGTTCGCCGCGGGCGCAGCCAACGTGATCATGCAGCTGTCGCGCCCCGGCGTCGGGTACGGCGTCGTCGAGAGCAAGGTCGACTCCGGCAACCTGATGAAGCATCCGTGGAAGCGGGCCCGCACCACGTTCCAGTACCTGGCCGTCGCGGTGCTCGGCTCGGACGAGGACCGCGCGGCCTTCCGTGACGCCGTCGATGCGGTGCACCGCCATGTCAGGTCCGGACCGGACAGCCCGGTGCAATACCACGCATTCGACCGCGACCTGCAGATGTGGGTGGCGGCTTGCCTGTTCGTGGGCATCGAGGACACCTACCAACTGCTGCGCGGCGAGATGACCCCCGCGCAGGCCGAACAGTTCTACACCTCGGCGTGGCCGCTGGGCACCACGCTGCAGGTCAGCGCGGACCAGTGGCCCGCCACCCGGGCGGACTTCGACCGCTACTGGGACGCGGCGTGCGAACTCGTCGACGTGGACGACGTCGTGCGCGCCTACCTGCTCGACCTGGTCAACCTGCGGATGATCAACCCGGTGCTGGCTTTTCCGTTCCGGCCGCTGCTGAAGTTCCTGACCGCAGGTTTTCTGGCGCCGGTGTTCCGAGACGCGCTCGGCCTGTCGTGGGGTCCGGCGCGGCAACGCTGGTTCGAGCGGTTGTTCCTGTTCGTGGCGTTCGCCAACCGGTTCCTGCCGGGTTTCGTGAGGCAGGGCGGCAGCCACGTGCTGCTCGCCGATGTCCGGATGCGTGTGCGCCGCCAGCGCCGACTGGTCTGAGGAGGCGACGGTGCCCGGGATGCGTCAAGCCACGCGTCGCCTGCTGAGCAAGCAGGTGAGCGTGGCCGACGCCATCGAGGCGGCGTTGTGGCTGGCGATCCCCTATGTCGCTGTCGGTCTGGTGTGGGCCTACTTCCAGACCGACGAGCTCCGGCAGCTCGAGGGCGTGCTGCAGCCGTGGCTGCCCGCCGGCGCGGGGATGGCTGCCTACCTGATCGTCGCCGGGTTGTGGCCCGTCTACCTGGTGCTGCCGGCGGTCTGCGGGGCCTGACCAACCCGCCTGCGCAACCCGAACACCAGCATCCCGGCCAGCCCGCCGACCAGCAGGCCCAGCCAGACGTTGTGCGCGGCGAGCATCACGGTGCGGTGTGGAGAGGCCGGCTCGTCCCCGCCGACGGCATAGACCGTGATGTCGCTGTCGCGGTAGGCCACCGGCATCCGCAGCGCCGGTCCGCCGCCGGTCACGACGACCCAGCCCACACCCTCGGCCGCGAGCCGTTCCCGGTCGGCCCCGGCGAGCAGCAGCCGCTGGACCTCACGGGCGTGCACACCCTCGCCGGGCACGGTGCGACCGGCGATCGTCAGGTCGCCGGTACTGAGCACGTCGGCGCGCACCCACCGCGGTAGCGGATCGAGGACCGGGGCGTCACCGGCCCACGCGAAGCTGCGCATGCTGTCCACAGGCAGCACCGCGACCGGGCGGGGATCGGCGTTGATGACCGCGGCCGCGGCCTGCCACCCCGGGGGATAGCGCACCGGCGTCACCCGGCCACCCACACCCCACGCAAGATCGGGCAGTGTCGCGATCAGCGCGGCGCAGCAGACCGTCGCCGTCGCAACCGCCGGGATCCGCGGTCGCAGCGTGACCACGGCGGCAGCACCCGCCACCGCGTAGGCGGGCACGGCCAGCGCCACCCATTTCTGGCCGTCCCGGAGCACACCCAGTCCTGGCAGCGCGCGGATCAGCGCCTCCAGCACGGCGATCCCCGGGCCCGTCGCCATCAGCGCGGGCGCCACGACCGCCGCCGCGGCCACGACCAGCAGCGGCATCGCAACCCGGCGGCGCACCAGAAGCGGCACGCCCACCGCGACCACAACCAGCAGCACCATTGCCGACACCAGCGCAAAAAGTGTTGTCCGCGAGGCCGGCACCGCTTCGGCGTTCCACAGACCGCCCAGGCTCGCCAGGCTTCCCAGCGTGCCCAGCCCGGGCTCGGCACGCGCCGCGAACGCCGTCACCCCGGGTTCGGCGGCGGTGTCGGCCCACCCATCCGCCACAGCGGAGGCGACCAGCCACGGCAGCGCGGCGGCCGCGGCTGCGCCCAGGCCGATTGTTGCGCAGAATGTCCTGGACCGGCCGTCGCCGGATGCCGATGCCGCGGCCAGCGCGGTCGTCGCGGCCAACATCAACCCGGTGGGGGTCAGCCCGGCCAGCGCAATCCAGAACACCAGCGCCGCCACTTTCCCGCCGGAACGGTATTCCAGCAGGGTTTTTCCTGGACTTTCGCTGCTGGAATACCGTTCCGGCGAGGTGGGGTGGCCGCGCAGAGACAGCACGGTCGCGGCCACCCACGGCAGACAGCCGTAGCCCACCAGCAGGCTCCAGTGCCCCTGGAGGAGTCGCTCTGCAACATAGGGATTCCAGATCGTGACGGTGACCGCGACACACTGCCCGGCGAGGCCGGCGTCGGGCAGCACGGTGGCCGCCAGCCGCGCCGCCCCCCAGCCCGCCGACCACAGGCCGACGATCAGCAGCGCCTTGACCACCACGCCGCCGTCCAACACCGCCGACGCCAGCGCGACCGCATAATCCTGCGGCAACGCCCGCGGCGCGGCCTGGGACAGCCCGAGCGCCGAATCCGACAGATGGGACCGGGGGGTGGAGACTGCGTCGCGCAGTAGCAGGTAGCCGGGCGCGAGCAGCGGCCCCGTCACCGCGAGGGTCAGCACCAACGCGTAGGCCGGCGCCAGCAGGCGCGGAATGGAGCGGGCGATCAGACCGGTTTGTCCGGCGGCAGATCGGACGGCCGCTGCGCGGGCAGCTTCTCGGTCTTGGCTTCCGCGCCGGGGACGGGTTCCCCCTCGTCGCCGCGGCCGCCGAAGAACCGCTGGCCGGTGTCGTCGAGACCGGGGTCGATCAGCAGGGACTCTGCGCGGAGGCTGAACGTCCCCAGCAGGGCGCCACCGACCAGGGCGATCAGCCCCAGCGCGGTGAATGTGATCGGCAGGATCCGGCCCCACAGCGCGACCCGGTCACGCTCGTCCTGGGCGGCGGCCACCTGGGCCTCGACCGACTCCTCGTTGGTGGTCACGCTGTAATCCGCGAACGTCACCTCGGGCTCGAGAGCGTCCCGTGCGTAGTAGTGGTAAGCCCGGTCCGTCTGCTTGAGGATCGTGCCCGACACCGGATCCACCCAGAACGTGCGCTGCGCGGCGTAGTACCGCGACATCGTGATCTGTTCCTCGGGGTCTCCCTCGATGCCCCACAGGCGGGCCGGCGCCGTTGCCTGGCTGTCGGCGTCGTCGTCGTACAGCGAGGCGTATCTGACCGGCTCGACGAGTTCGCCGTCGGCGTCGTAGCCGACGTTCTGGGTGAACTTGTAGGCAGTCAGACCGTTGACGTCCTCTTCACCGGAGTAGTTGGCGTCGTAGGCCTGCTGGGCGATCGGGTCGAAGTACGGGTAGGTCTTCTTCTCGGTATCGAACGGGAAGCGGTACGACAGCCCCTCGTGCGGCAGCGCGATGTTGGTCGGCGGATTCTCGTCCTCGATCGCCCGCGGCTTCTGGACGGCGCCGCCGGGATTGCTCTCGCTGGAGACCGCGAGGGCCGTCTTGCGGTCGAGGGTGACGGTGTCGACCATCGCCAGCAGCAGGCCGTTGTCCTGCTGCTGATCGCTGCGCCGGAGCGTGTTGCCGACCTGCAGGGTCACCACGTCGGCGTTCGACGGCGACTCCACGCTGATCTGCTCCTGCATCACCAACGGAATGTCCTCGTTGACGATGAACTGTTCACCGAGCAGCGATGCCGGATCGAATGCGTCGCCGGTGCCGTCGCTGACGAGGGTGGCGTCGATGTCCAGCGGGATCTTGGCGATTCTGCTCGTGGTGTAAGTCGACAGCAGCAACGCGGCGATGAGCAGGGCGGCACCGAGGCCCATGATCCCGCACGCGGCGATCCGCAACGCAACTGCGCGGTTCAATCCGTGTCTCCCTTCGCGCACCGCCACCAGCCCCTACCTCGGTGTGTCGGGCTGCCGGTGACGATCAAAAACCCGTTCGACCCTAACAGCACAAGCTGAGGTCGTCGCTTACTGCGACGTGTTGGCGACAGCCGCCTTCGGGCGCGACGCCGCGTCATGACTACCCGTATTCCGGCCGGTCGACCGGGCGGGCACACTATTCTTCGTGACCACCCCCGTCACGGCGACGCCACCGAGCCCCGTGGGAGGAACCCGTGGGTTCCTGCCCGCCGTCGAAGGCATGCGTGCCTGCGCGGCCATCGGGGTCGTCGTCACCCACGTCGCCTTCCAGACCGGCAACACCGGTGGGATCTCCGGAAGGCTGCTCGGCCGATTCGACCTGGCGGTCGCCGTGTTCTTCGCGCTGTCGGGGTTCCTGCTGTGGCGCGGGCATGCCGCGGCTGCCCGCGGACTGCGTTCGCGGCCCTCGACCGGCCACTACCTGCGCTCCCGCATCGTCCGCATCATGCCGGGCTACCTGGTGGCCGTCGTGGTGATCCTGACCCTGCTTCCCGACGCCGACCCCGATCTGACGGTGTGGCTGGCGAACCTGACCCTGACCCAGATCTATGTGCCGTTCACGCTGACCGCCGGCCTGACCCAGATGTGGAGCCTGTCAGTGGAAGTGGCCTTCTACATCGCCCTTCCGCTGCTGGCGCTGCTGGTGCGGTGGGTTCCGGTGCGCGCCCGCATCGGGGTGATCGCCGCGGCCGCGGTCGTCAGCCTCGGCTGGGCGGTGATGTGGCAGCTGATCCCCGCGGAGCCGGCGTTCGGGGTCAACCCGCTCAACTGGCCACCGGCGTTTCTGTCGTGGTTCGCGGCCGGAATGCTGCTCGCGGAGTTGACGGTCAGCCCTGTCGGGTGGATGCACCGCCTGGCCCGGCGCCGCGTGGTGATGGCGGTCATCGCGGCGGTGGCGTTCCTGGTGGCTGCCTCCCCGGCGGCCGGTCCGGAAGGACTGACCCCGGGCACGGTGGACCAGTTCGTCCTCAAGACCGCGATGGGCGCGATCGTGGCCGGGGCGCTGCTGGCGCCGTTGGTGCTCGACCGGCCGGACACCTCACATACCCTGCTGGGAAGCCCCACGATGGTGACCCTGGGGCGGTGGTCCTACGGCCTGTTCGTCTGGCACCTGGCCGCGCTGGCCATGGTCTTCCCGGTGATCGGCGAGTTCGCGTTCAACGGGCACATGCCGGTCGTGTTGGTGCTGACGGTGGTGTTCGGCTTCGCGATCGCCGCGGTGAGTTACGCGCTGGTGGAATCCCCGTGCCGGAATGCGTTGCGCCGCTGGGAACGACGGGTGGATCCGACGCCGCTGGACAGTTCGGTCGACGACCAGACCGAACCGGCCGTCGCGCGCTAGTTTCGACCCTCAGGCGCTGGACCGGATGTGTGATCTGTGTCACCATCACGGCGGTTCTGTCACATCGGCGGCGCCGGCGGGATCTCAAGGGCATGACTGAACACAAGCAAACGAATCGGGTGGTCGTCATCGGCGGCGGCTACGCCGGAACCCTGGCGGCCAACCGTCTGCAGCAGAACACCGGTATCGACATCACCCTCGTCAACCCGCGTCCGCAATTCGTCCAGCGTCTCCGGCTACATCAGCTCGTCGCCGGTACCGGCGACGCCACCGCCGACTACCGCACGCTGCTCGGCCGCGGCGTGCGACTGGTGGTCGATACCGCCACCCGGATCGACACCGTCGGCCGCAAAGTGCTGCTGGGCTCGGGTGAGGATCTCGACTACGACTACGTCATCTACACCGTCGGCAGTACCGCCGCGGTGCCGAAGCAGCTACCCGGCGCAGTCGAATTCGCCTATCCGATGGCCGAACTGGAATCGGCGCAAGTCCTACGCTCAGCTCTCGACGCCGCCGAACCCGACGACCCCGTCACAGTCGTCGGTGCAGGGCTCACCGGAATCGAGATGGCCGCCGAGCTGGTCGAGCGCGGCCGAACCGTCACGTTGGTAAGTGGCGGCCGACTGGCGCCCTCATTCGGCGAGCCGGCTCGGCGATCGATCGCCCGTTGGCTGGGCAGAAACGGCGTCGTTGTGCGCGAATCCGACTCGGTGGCCGAGGTGCGGCGCGATGCCGTGGTGTTCGCCGACGGAGCAGTACGACCCAGCGCAATCACCATCTGGGCGGGTGGCTTCGGGGTGCCCGATCTGGCCGCCCGCAGCGGCCTGACCACCGATGCGCTCGGTCGGCTGATCACTGACGAGACGCTCACCAGCGTTGATGACGACCGCGTGATGGCCGGCGGGGACGCCGTCGCGCCGTCAGGCCAGGCGCTGCGGATGGCCTGCTACACCGCGGGTCCCACGGCCGGCACCGCCGCCGACACGGTGCTCAGCCGGATCGCCGGGGAGCTGCCGGAGCAGTTGCAGCTGGCGTACTCGGGATCCTGCCTGGGGCTGGGACGCCGTGCCGCAGTCATGCAGTTCACCCGCCAGGACGACACACCCGTCGATTTCCACCTCCGCGGCCGCTTCCCAGGCGCCTTCAAGGAAATGGTCACCAGAGGGACGTTGTGGGGTCTGCGCCGGGAGGCCCGCAAGCCCGGTTCGGCTGTCTGGCGCAAAGGCGGCGAACGGCCGTCGCAACCGGCGCCGGTGCCCGGGGTGGTCATGTGACGGCAGGAGACGAGCACGCACAGCGCTTCACCCATCTGCGCCCGCTGCTGTTCACCATCGCCTATGAAATCCTCGGTTCGGCAACGGAATCCGACGACGTGCTGCAGGAGAGCTATCTACGCTGGGCGCAGGTGGATCTGGCGACGGTGCGTGACACCAAGTCGTACCTGGCTCAGCTCGTCACCCGCGAAGCACTCAAGTCGCTGCGCGCCAGCGCCCGCCGCCGCGAGGACTACGTCGGACCATGGCTGCCCGAGCCGTTGCTGCTCGACGGCCGCGACGCCTCAGCCGACGTGGTGCTCGCAGAGTCGGTGACCATGGCCATGCTGGTGCTCCTCGAGACGCTCACCCCCGACGAGCGCGCGGTATTCGTACTACGCGACGTGTTCGACTTCGACTATGACGAAATCTCCGAAGCGGTAGGAAAATCCGTAGCGGCAGTGCGCCAGGTGGCCCACCGGGCGCGCGAGCACGTCCACGCGCGCCGTAAGAGGTTCGAACCCGTGGATTCGAGCTATGCCGCCGAGATCACCCAGCAGTTCCTGACCGCGGCCACAACTGGCGACATGGACGGACTGATGTCGTTGATGACGCCGGACGTGACCGCGACTGCCGACGGCGGCGGCAGGGCGGGTGCCGCGCGCCGACCGATCACGGGCGCGGACAAGGTGGCCGCGGCGATCACCGGTGGGATGCGACGAGGACTGCCCGGCATGCGATACGAGATCGTCACCGCGAACAGCGCACCGGCAGTGCTGGTCTACTCCGACGACCAGTTGCAAGCCGTCTTCACCATCGAGATCAGGGAGGGCAGGATCTCCCGCCTCTACGCGATCGCCAACCCGGACAAGCTTCCCTCGATCACCGTCCCCCGGACGATCGCGCGTTAGCCCGATTGCGCGGCCCGCCACTTGGCCCGATTGCGCTGCCCGCCGCTTGCCCGATTGCGCGGCCCGCCGGGCTCGTCATGTCAACCCTCCTCGTCGTCGGGCGAGTCCGCCCTTTCGGTGCGTGACACCGCCGAGGCGGCTACCGCGACAACGGACAACAGTGCCAGGAACTGCACGCCTGCGGAATGCCCGACATACCCGTCGACCGAGCGCCACGGATTCTGACTGAGGACCGCACCGGCAAGGATCAACCCGGTCGCGGCGGTGCCGACCACCGTTGCATTCCAAACCTTTTCGTGCGCACGCAGCAGGTAGCGCAGGCCGAGCAGGCCGCCGGCCACCACAGCGCCGACGATCCCGGAGACCAGTGCGCCGACAGCCACGACCGCGGCACCGCGCGCGACCGCCGGCGGTTGCCACGGCCGGGCGGCGACACCGGGTGCCCTGGGACGTCGGGATGGCAGGAACGCCAGCGCGACCAGAAGGGGAAGCAGGGCAAGGCCACCGATCAGGCCTGCCCGGTAGGTCGAGTTGGAGTCGAAGCCCAGCGTGACGGTGCCTGCGGTGCCCTCCGGCAGTACCCAGCCCTGCTGCCAGCCGTTGACGGTCACCGGGGTCAGCCGCTCGCCGTCACCGCTGCGGGCGCTCCACCCCGGGTTGACGCTCTCGGGGACCACCAGCACCCGGGTCGTGCCCGAGGCCGGCACCACGACATCGCGGTGGTCGCTGGTCCAGCGGCTCGTTTCGACGGAAGCCGTTGTGGCCGAGCCCAGTCGGTCGGCCAGCGGACTCGCCAGCTGAACCCCGTCGACGATGAACGTCGGACCCGGGCTGATCAGCAGCTCCTGCTGGCCGACGGGCAAGGTGATCGGCCCGCTGCAGGGCCGTGCCGGGATCGGTTCGTTGTCGAGTAGCGCGCCGACGGTGGTGTTCACCGAGGTCTGCACGAACTGCCCGGCGACACCGATGATCGGGCCGCGGCCACACGCCAGGCTGATGGTCCGCGCCTGGTTGGCGGCCGCGTCGGCGGCGGCGATCGGCGCACCGCGCGCATCAAGAGCCACGATCTCTGCCAGCCCAGGAGGCTTTAGCTGGTCGAAACCCAGTGCGGTGCGGTCGATCACGTCGTGCCAGTCCAGCAGCGACACCGTGATCGAGTCGGTGACGCGGGATTTCAGTCGCACTGTCTCGGTGCCCGGGCCGAGGCGACGCACCTGCGGTCCGTCCCCGAGGTCGACGGCGATCATCGTCGGATGCGCGGGTAGCTCCGACGAACTCGGCGTCACCCGCAGTGCCGCCACGTCCTGCGGGGCGGGAAGCGTCAGCTCGAGGGTGGGCGGGGTCCTTGGCTGTACGATGCGCTGCGGAGCGGTCCACGCGGTGTCTGGATCCCCGTCGGTGGCCGCGTACGCCGAGCCGAGAACATCGATGGGATCGGAATCACCTGCAGCTCTGACGGTTCCGGGCTCTGCGATGAGGTCGGCGAGGTTGGGGCCCTGGCGGGCGCGCACCCAGACGGTCGGGCTGACCTCGGTCTGCTCTGGCACGGTCAGGGTCCGACTCAGGTTGACCGGCTCTTCGGAGGCCAGGGCAACAGCTGCGGCGCAACGGATCCCGGTCGGGCTTTCGGCGCAACCCGAGCGGCCCAGCAATTCCGATCCCAGATCCCATTGGGCCACCGCCGCACCCGGTGGTGGGCCGGGGACCTGCACGGTGTGGCGCAGATCGACCGGATGGGCGAAACCGTTGGCGTCGTACTGGGTGACGGTGAAGTCGGTGATGCCGAACTGCACGCCGGGAGAACCGTCGTCGGTGGCCACGGCGGTGATCCGCACCCAGGGCGACTCGCCGTAGGGAAGCGCGACGGTGACCGGTTCGCCCGCCTCGTCGAACCGCACCGTGGTGGTGCCGTTGACGGTGGCCACCTCGAGCCGACGTACCTGGGCGCCGACAGCGGTGGCGCTGGGCGTGATCGTGAGGGTGGCATTGGTCACCGGGCGGTCGAAGTCGACCTGCAGCCACTGGCCCACCGCGCTCTGCAGCGCGTTGGAAACCCAGCTGGTCGACGAGTCGCCGTCGATGGCCGCAGGCGGCGCCGTGGCCGGCGAGACATTGGGCAGCGCTGTGGAATCCGATGCCGAACTGGACACCGAGACGCGCCCGCCGACCCACTGACCGTAGATCGGTTCGGTGTCACCGGCGGGGTAGTCGGGAACCCGATTGAACGTGTTGCGGGGATCCCCGGCGGCACGGATCGCCGACGAGTGGTCATCGACGCGGCCGTAGTCGGTTTCGCGTGCCAGCGGGGTGTCGGTGACGGTCACGACCGGCGCGGACAGCCCGGCCCGTAGCGCGTCCGAAGTCAGCAACAGCGGCCCCAATGGTGGCTCACCCGAAAGCCTTCTGCGCTCGTCGAGCCGTAGCACCGCTTCGGGTCCGCCGTCCACGCGCGCCATCGAGTCGGTATCGGCCACGTACGGAGCAGCCGCGTCGGCGGCGCCGTCCACCGCGTAGATCTCGACCGCGGGATAGCGCGGCCGCATCCCGCTGTCGGCGACGAAGCCCTCCAGGCTGCCTGGTCCGACGGGCTCACCGAACTGTGCCACCTTCGTCAGGCCCGGCGAACCGTCGATCGTCCGGTGAACCAGAATGGGACGCGCCGACCTGGAGGAGTCAGGATCCAGATCATTGCGCACCACCAGGTAGGAAATACCTTGTCGTGCAAGGGTGTCCGCGAGACCGGCGGACGGCCTCCCGGCCGCGAACAGCCGCTGCACGGAGTCCAGTGAGCGGATCGTTTCCGGCGGGGTCAGGGGGATGGAATCGCGAACACCCCACGGGCTGCCGCCCAGGACCTGCAGCGGCTCGTCGTGGCTGTTGCCCCAGACCTGCGTGGCGAACGGCGCCCCCGGAACCACGAGCACCCGGCCAGCCACGGGTGAGGCGGAGTTGTGGGCGTCCAGCCAGTCCGCGGTCTCGTGCCAGTACCGCGGGATCGCGTCGAACGCCCCGGGCGGTGTCAGCCGGCCCGTCCAGGCCAGCGACGTGGCGGCGACCAGCGCGGTCAGCACCACCACGCCCACGGCGACACGCTTGTCCTTCTCCGGGTGGGCCAACGCATCGCGCCACACGGGACGCGGCGCGCTGCCGGGGAGCGGGATCCGCCCCAGCAGGTGGGCGAGACCGAGCACCAACGGCAGTCGCAGCAGCGGTTCCAGCTTGTGCAGGTTGCGCAGCGGCGTGCCGTCCGCATCGAGGAACGCCTGGACCTGCTGCGCGACCGGTGAACCCAAACCGCCGCTGTAGCCGGCGGCCAGCGCCACGATGCCGACCGTCAGAATCGTGATCAGCCTGCCCTTCGCGGGCATCGTCCGCATCGCGAGGCCGGCCAGGCCGCCGGCCGCGACCAGCGTCGTCGCCAGCACCGCGACCGAACCGGTGACCAGCGGTGCGCCTGCGGTGGCGGTGGGTGCCACATACGGTGTCCACGCACCGGTGCCGCGCAGCATCTCGGTCAGCGACATCCAGCGGGTGGTGACACCGGAGGACTCGATGAAGTCCAGGAACGGCGGGCTGATCCGGCCCAGGTGCACCAACGCGACGACCCACCATGTGACGGCCAGCGCCGCACACAGCAGCCACCACCCGGTGAAACGCCGCCACGTGGCGTTCGGGCGATGGCAGGCCAACCACACGACTGCGCACAGGCACGCGGTGAGCGTGGCGACGGCGTTGACCGCGCCCATCAGCGCGATGGCCAGCCCGGAGCGCGCGGCCAGCACCCGCATACTCCGGCCTTTGCCCGCCCCGCCCTGGGTCTTGCCCACCCCTCCGATCCCGCCCAATGCCAGGATCATCGGCAGCAGCACCCACGGCGCCAGCATCATCGGCAGCGTCTCCGACGAGATCGCGCCGATGGTGGTGAGCACCCGCGGTGAGAGCGCGTAGGCGGCCGCGGCGATGACCCGCGACGTGGTGCTGCCGATCTTCAGGGCTTCGGCGACCCGCAGCACACCCCAGAAACCGATGACGAGCAGTAGCGCCCACCACAACCGCTGGGTGACCCAGCCCGGGACGCCGAGCAGGTCGCCGGCGAGGAAGAAGGTGCCGTGCGGAAACAGGTAGCCGTAGGCCTGGTTCTGAGCCTGTCCGAACGGCAGGTCGCTGTTCCACAGGCTGAAGGCGCGCGTCAGGAAGCGCAGTGGGTTCGCGGTGAGATCGAGCTTGGTGTCGGGTGAGATCTGTCCCGGTGACTGGGCGAACGTCAGGACCAGCGCCGCCGCCGCGGCCACCCACAGCCAGCGCCGGGAGAGCGGCTCGAACGTTCCGGGGCGGGATCGGCTGTCGGCGGAGCGCAGGAGCGTGGCGAGCCGGGATCTAACTTCTGTCGCCGTACTCGACCCTGTTGAGAACCGACGACGCCGGATCGCCCGCCTGCAGCGGAGGCTTGGTGTCCTGCTGCACCATCAGCGTCACCCCGAACACGGCAGCCGCGCCGAGCAGCAGGCCGACGACGATGCTGGCGGCCGCAGGCACGAGAAACCGATCCATGAGCCTCAAACTAGCACGTGCCGCATCACGGCCCCGGTGGCACGATCAGCACCGGATGATGCCCCTTACGTAGCACTTGATCGGCCACGCTGGACTGGATCAACGACCGCAGACCGGTGATCGCGCGGGTCCCGGTGACGATCAGGTCGGCGTCGAGATCGTCGGCCGCGGCGATGATCGTCTCCCAGGTCGTGGACGTCTCGGCGAGACACAGCGGC
The DNA here is from genome assembly GCF_010723735.1 of Mycolicibacterium hippocampi. Lineage (GTDB taxonomy): Bacteria > Actinomycetota > Actinomycetes > Mycobacteriales > Mycobacteriaceae > Mycobacterium > Mycobacterium hippocampi. Next base: position 1,117,110 of record NZ_BLLB01000002.1, read on the forward strand.
TCGGCGGGCAGCCCGATCGCCAGCGCCAGCTCGAGGCCCTCGTCGTTGATGCGCTGCGCCTCCGCCAGCGCGATGTCCACTTCGCCGGTGTCGACCGGGTCGGGTGGGCCGTCGAGGTCGTAGGACAGCGGGTCGGACCCCCTGTCCAGCGGGGACCAGACGGTCAGGATGACCGCGCGGTCGGCGTTGAGGAACCGGCTCGCATGGTGGACGGCACGTTGTGCCGTGGGCGAGCCGTCGTATGCGACGACGATCACGGTCTTGTTCTCCCCGGCCAGCTGACCGGCTCCCGCACTCGACATCGTCTGCTCCTGTGGTTCCGTGGGATCACCCACCACCTTATTGAGACGGGCGGGGCTAACGCCGCGACCGCGGCTGCCATTAGTCTCGGGACGCATGGTCATCCCCCGAACTCGATGGACAGCCCCCGGTGCCCTGCTGGCGGTGGTGGCGACGGTTGCGCTCGCCGCGGGCTGCACGTCGGCCGACGACCAGGCCGCAGCACCATCCAGCGCGCCGCTGGCGATGGCTGCCGGCCCGGTCCCGAACAACGCCCCGCCGCCCGCCGCGCCCGTCCCGGCCGCGCCGGCCTGCGGGGATCCGGCTGCGATGTCGACGCGCGACAAGCTGGCCCAGCTCCTGATGGTCGGGGTGACCGGGGCCGCCGACGCCCGCGCGGTCGTCGACACCCATCACGTCGGCGGCATCATGATCGGCAGCTGGACCGACCTGTCCATGCTCTCGGACGGTTCCCTGACCGACATCGCCGCGACGGCCACCCCACTGCCGTTGGCGGTGAGCGTCGACGAGGAGGGGGGCCGCGTCTCGCGGCTGTCCAGCGTGATCGGTTCCCAGCCCGCACCGCGGGTGCTGGCCCAGACCAGTAGCCCCGAGGAGGTGTACGCCACCGCACTCGACCGCGGTCAGCAGATGCGCAACCTCGGGATCACCATCGACTTCGCGCCGGTCGTCGACCTCACCGACGCCCCGGCCAGCACCGTGATCGGCGACCGGTCGTTTGGATCGGATCCCACCACGGTCACCGACTACGCGGGCGCGTACGCCCGCGGGCTGCGCGACGCCGGGCTGCTGCCGGTGCTCAAGCACTTCCCGGGGCACGGGCAGGCGTCAGGCGACTCCCACGAGGGCAGCGTCGTCACCCCGCCCCTGGAGACGCTGCAGGCCAACGACCTGGTGCCGTACCGGACGCTCACCGCAGAGGCGCCCGTCGGCGTCATGGTCGGTCACATGGAGGTCCCGGGCCTGACCGGCAGCGAACCGGCCAGCCTGAGCCCCGCCGCCTACGCGCTGCTGCGCTCCGGCGACTACGGCGGTCCGCCGTTCAACGGCCTGGTCTTCACCGACGACCTGTCCAGCATGCGGGCGATCACCGACCGGTTCGGGGTCGCCGACGCGGTCCTGCGCTCGCTTCAGGCCGGCGCGGACGTCGCGTTGTGGGTGACCACCCGCGAGGTCCCCGCCGTGCTGGACCGCCTGGAGAAGGCGGTGGCGGCCGGGGAGCTGACGATGTCGGGGGTGGACGCCGCGGTGACGCGGATCGCGGCGGTCAAAGGTCCGTCGCCGCACTGCGGCGGCTGATCGGCACGGCATTGCTTACCCTGTGGTGAGAACACGTCGCAGGAAGGCTGACCCATGGCAGGTGGTACCAAGCGGTTACCGCGTGCCGTCCGCGAGCAGCAGATGCTCGACGCAGCCGTGCAGATGTTCTCGGTGAACGGCTATCACGAGACCTCCATGGACGCGATCGCGGCCGAGGCGCAGATCAGCAAGCCGATGTTGTACCTGTACTACGGCTCGAAAGAGGAACTCTTCGGCGCCTGCCTGGACCGGGAGCTGACCCGGTTCGTCGACGAGGTGCGCACCAACATCGACTTCGACGATGCGCCGAAGGAGTTGTTGCGCTCCGCCGTTCTGTCGTTCCTGAAGTACATCGACACCCACCGCGCTTCCTGGATGGTGCTCTACACCCAGGCCACCAGCTCGCAGCGGTTCGCCCACACCGTGCGGGAGGGCCGCGAACGCATCATCGAGCTCGTCGGTCGGCTGCTGCGGTCCGGCACCCGGTCTCCGGGACCGGACACCGATTTCGACATGATGGCGGTCGCGCTGGTGGGCGCGGGTGAGGCGGTGGCCTCCCGGGTCAGCACGGGTGACGCCGACGCCGACGAAGCAGCCAAACTGCTGATCGACCTGTTCTGGCTGGGCCTCAAGGGGGCCCCGTCAGACAAAGATGCCGTCGCGTCCCACTAGCGGGGCGTCCCACTAGCGGGGCGCGTCCCACTAGCGAGCGTCAGGCCGGCGTCAACGACCCGGTGAGGTGCGGGTGTCCCTTCGTGAGGTGCCGCAGCGTCAGTTCCCAGCCCTCGCCGTGACGGTCGACGTACAGGCCGGCCCGCGCGGGCAGCACGACGGGTTTGGCGAACCGCACCGAATAGCGCACCGCGTCCGGTAGCCGACCCTCGATGTTGGCCAGCACGGCGGCCGCGCTGAACATGCCGTGGGCGATCACCGTGGGGAACCCGAACAGCTTCGCGGCGACGGCGTTCGTGTGGATCGGGTTGTGGTCGCCGCCGACCGACGCGTAGTGGCGGATCTGGCCGGGCGTGATGCGTAGCACCGCGTTCGGCGGCCCCGGCTTCGGCTGTTTCTGCGGCGGTGCCTTGGGCTCGTCCGACAGGCTGGTCCGCTGTTGGTGCAGGAACGTCGTCACCTGGTGCCACGCGGTGTCGTTGCCGACATTGACGTCGGTGACGATGTCGACCAGCAGACCCTTGCGATGCTCACGCAGGTTCTCGGCATGCACCGACACCCCGACGGTGTCGGTGACCGAGATCGGCCGGTACTGGGTGATGTGGTTCTCCAGATGCACCGAACCCATTGCGGCGAACGGGAAGTCGAAACCGGTCACCAGCGACATCACCGTCGGGAACGTCAACGCGAACGGATAGGTCAGCGGCACGGTGTCGCCGAACCGCAGCCCGGTGACGTTGGCGTATTCCGCGACGTTGGCCGGGTCGATGGGCAACTCGGCGACGGTCAGGGTGCGGCCGGGGAGGGTGTCGTCGCGGGGCACGAACGGCAACGCGCCCGCAGCGGCACGCAGCATGTTCCTCAAGCCCGACGGCTGCTCGGTCATGATCCTCGATTCGCTTCGCAAGCTTCTCTCACCGTCACGCCCCCAACATCGCCTGGCCGCACACCCGGATGGTGTTGCCGGTGACCGCGTTCGACGCCGGGCTGGCGAAGTAGGCGATGGCCTCGGCGACGTCGACCGGCTGACCGCCCTGGAACAGCGAGTTCAGCCTCCTGCCGACCTCGCGGGTCGCCAGGGGGATGGCGTCGGTCATCTTGGTCTCGATGAACCCCGGCGCGATCGCGTTGATGGTGATGTTCTTCTCGGCGAACTGCGGCGCCAACGCGTCGGTGAGCCCGATCATGCCCGCCTTCGTCGCGGCGTAGTTGGTCTGGCCGCGGTTTCCGGCGATGCCCGCCATCGAGGACAGCCCGACGATCCTGCCGCCCTCACCGATGACCCCGTTGCCCACCAGGCCTTCGGCAAGCCGCAGCGGTGCAAGGAGATTCACCGCAATGACGGAGTCCCAGCGGCCTTCGTCCATGTTGGCGAGCAGCTTGTCGCGGGTGATGCCCGCATTGTTGACCAGGATGTCGAGCCGGCCGTCGTAGTGCTCGCGGACATGCTCGGTGATGCGGTCGACGGCATCGGCGGCGGTGACGTCGAGGGTGAGCGCGGTTCCGCTCACCTTGGTCGCGACTTCGGCGAGCTCCTCGGCCGCCCCCTCCATGTCGACCGCGATCACCTTCGCCCCGTCGCGGGCGAACACCTCGGCGATCGTCGCGCCGATGCCGCGGGCGGCGCCGGTGACCACCGCGACCTTGCCGTCCAGCGGCTTGTCCCAGTCCGCCGGAGGGGTGGAGTCGGCTGCGCCGACGCGGAACACCTGGGCGTCGACGTAGGCCGACTTCGCCGACAGGATGAACCGCAGCGTGGACTCCAGGCCGGTCGCGGCGGGCTTGGCGTCGGGGGAGAGGTAGACCAGCGCCGCGGTGGAGCCGTTGCGCAACTCCTTGCCCAGGGAGCGGGTGAACCCTTCGAGCGCGCGCTGTGCTGTCCGCTCGTGCACGTTGTCGATGTCCTCGGGGGTGGTGCCGATGACAACGACGCGGCCCGAATGGCCCAGGTTGCGGAGCAGCGGGGTGAAGAACTCGTAGAGCCCCTTGAGGCCCTCGGGTTCGGTGATCCCGGTGGCGTCGAAGACCAGACCGCCGAACGAATCGGCCCAGCGTCCGCCGAGGTTGTTGGCCACGACGTCGTAGTCGTCGGCCAGCGCCGCGCGCAGCGGTTCCACCACGCGGCCGTCACCGCCGATCAGCAGGGAGCCGTCCAGGGGCGACTGGCCCGGGCGGTACCGGCGCAGCGGTTCGGGCTGCGGGACGCCGAGTTGTTTGGCCAGGAACCCTCCCGGCCCGGAGTTGACGACTTGTGAGAGGAGGTCGGAAGCCACAGCGCTGCCTTTCGGAAAATCTGAGGTACGTCTTCGATTTGAAGTTGGTCTGTTGCGGGGTACCCACTGTTGTGCTGATCACGAACTTACTCCAGAGTAAGAACGGTGGGTAGTATGACCCTCGACACCCCAACGATCCTCGCGACGCCGGGAGGCAGATGTGGCCGACAACAAATCAACCCGCCGGGTAGCAGTTCTCGGAGGCAACCGGATCCCGTTCGCGCGCTCGGACGGCGCGTATGCGAACGCGTCCAACCAGGACATGTTCACCGCGGTGCTCGACGGTCTGGTCGACCGGTTCTCCCTCGAGGGCGAAAAGCTCGACGCGGTCATCGGCGGAGCGGTGCTCAAGCACAGCCGCGACTTCAACCTGATGCGCGAGTGCGTGCTCGGCAGCGCGTTGTCGTCCTACACGCCGGCGATCGATCTGCAGCAGGCGTGCGGCACCGGCCTGCAGGCCGCCATCGCCGCTGCTGACGGCATCGCGCTGGGACGTTACGAAGTCGCGGCGGCAGGCGGGGTGGACACCGCCTCGGACGCACCGATCGCGTTCGGCGACGACCTCCGGAAGGTGCTGCTCGGGCTGCGCCGGGCCAAGTCCAACGTGGATCGCCTCAAGCTGGTGGGCAAGCTGCCTGCCTCGCTCGGTGTGGAGATCCCGGTCAACAGCGAGCCGCGCACCGGCATGTCGATGGGCGAGCACGCAGCCGTCACCGCAAAAGAGATGGGCGTCAAGCGCGTCGACCAGGACGAACTCGCCGCCGCCAGCCACAACAACATGGCCGCCGCCTACGACCGCGGCTTCTTCGACGATCTGGTCACCCCGTTCCTCGGGGTCTACCGCGACAACAACCTGCGCGCCGACTCCTCGCCCGAGAAGCTGGCGAAACTCAAGCCGGTGTTCGGCGTGCGCGACGGCGATGCGACCATGACGGCCGGCAACTCGACACCGCTGACCGACGGCGCCTCGGTGGCGCTGCTGGCCAGCGAGGAGTGGGCCTCCGCGCGGTCGATTCCGGTCCTGGCCTACTTCGTCGATGGCGAGACCGCGGCGGTGGACTACGTCAACGGCCCGGACGGGCTGCTGATGGCGCCGACGTACGCGGTGCCGCGGCTACTGGCCCGCAACGGGTTGTCGCTGCAGGATTTCGACTTCTACGAGATCCACGAGGCGTTCGCGTCGGTGGTGCTGGCAACGCTGGCCGCGTGGGAGTCCGACGAGTACTGCAAGGAGCGCCTCGGTCTGGACGGCGCACTCGGCGCCATCGACCGGTCCAATCTCAACGTCAACGGCTCGTCGCTGGCCGCCGGGCACCCGTTCGCCGCGACCGGCGGCCGGATCCTGGCCCAGCTGGCCAAGCAGCTGGCGGAGAAGAAGGCTCAGTCCTCTGGGGCGACGGGGCGCCCCGTGCGCGGCCTCATCTCGGTCTGCGCCGCAGGTGGGCAGGGTGTGACGGCCATCCTGGAGGCCTGAGAAAAAACCTCGCCCGGGCTGTAACGCCCGCCGGTGAGGGATCGATACATGGGATAGCTCCGTGTTGCCGTCTGACCCCCCGACCCGACGGCAACACGGGGCTCTTACTTTCGGCACTACAGTTCAGCGCATGCAGATCAGCATGTTCGGACAGCTCAGCGGTGCCGGGTCCGGCTCACCGATCGACGCCACCATCACCAACCTCGCGCAACTGCGCGACGAGGGTTTCGGCAGGGTCTGGATGAGCCAACTTCCGTTCGAGCCCGACCTGCTCGCCGTGCTCGCGGTGGCGCTGCGGGAGGTCGACGGCATCGAGGTCGCCAGCGGTGTCGTGCCGATCCAGAACCAGCACCCGATGCAGATGGCGCAGCGCGCGCTGACCGTCAGCCTGGCCTCGGGTGGCCGGTTCGTGCTGGGTCTCGGCATGACCCACGCAGCCGTCACCGAGGGCATGTGGGGAATCCCCTGGGACAAGCCGGTGCGCCGCCTCAACGAGTACCTCGACGGGTTGCTTCCGCTGCTGGCCGGCGAGCCCGCCGACGCGGTGGGGGAGACGGTCACCACCCGCGGCGCGCTGATGATTCCCGGTGCCCCTCGTCCGGACGTGTACATCGCCGCGCTGGGGCCGCAGCTGTTGCGCCTGGCGGGTCGCCGCACGTCGGGCACCTGCACCTGGATGACGGGCCCCGCCACTCTCGGCGACCACGTCAGCCCGACGCTGCGCCAGGCCGCGGCCGACGCGGGCCGGCCGGAGAGCGCGGTGCGGGTCGTCGCGGCTCTTCCGGTGGCCGTCACCGACGACGTCGATGCCGCGCGTCGCCAAGCGTCCGAGCAGTTCGCGATGTACGGCACGCTGCCGTCCTACCGTGCGATGCTGGACCGCGAGGGCTACGCGGGGCCGGAGGACGCGGCGATCATCGGTGACGAGCAGACGGTTTCGCAGCGCCTGGACGAGTTGGCCGCGGCCGGCGTCGACGAGTTCGTCGGGGCCCCGTTCGACGAGTCCGCCGAAGGCCGTGCACGCACCCGTGCGCTGATTCGTACCAAGGAGAGCTGACCGAAAAACGGGCTGGTGTGACGTCACTCACAGGCGTAGCATCGGTTCCACGACGGGTTCGGGAGTGACTGATCCAAAGAGTCGGCAAGGGATGAGAGTCGGCCGCGTGAGACGAAGAAAACGCACCCAATAGTCCTCCCGAACCCGCCCTTATGCCCGGGTTCAGCCCGCGAGCAGACGCAAAGTCGTGTGCTTCACCCGCAATCGGCGCAAGTTTGCGTCTGCTCGCCGGCCCGACGGGCCCCCAATGCAAGACGCCCCCGGGAAGAGTCCGGGGGCGTCTTGTGTGCGGCGACGAGCCTAGAAGGCGGCTTCGTCCAGCTCCATGACCTCGTTGTCGAGGTTGTCCACGATCGACCGGGTGCTGGTGAGCAGCGGCAGGAAGTTCTTCGCGAAGAACGACGCCACAGCGACCTTGCCCTCGTAGAAGGCGCGGTCGTCGCCGGTGGCCCCGGCGTCGAGCTTCTCGATCGCCACCGCCGCCTGCTGCTGCAGCAGCCAGCCGATGACCAGATCGCCGACGCTCATCAGGAAGCGCACCGATCCCAGACCCACCTTGTAGATGCTCTGCGGATCCTCCTGCGAGGCCATCAGGTAGCCGGTCAGGGTGGCGGTCATGCCCTGGACGTCTTCCAGCGCGGTCGCCAGCAGGGCACGCTCTGCCTTGAGGCGGCCGTTGCCGGCCTCGGCCTTGACAAACTGCTCGATCTGGCCGGCGACGTGCGCCAGGGCGACACCCTTGTCACGGACGATCTTGCGGAAGAAGAAGTCCTGCGCCTGGATGGCGGTGGTGCCCTCGTAGAGCGAGTCGATCTTGGCGTCGCGGATGTACTGCTCGATCGGGTAGTCCTGTAGGAATCCGGAACCGCCGAAGGTCTGCAGGCTCTCGGTGAGCTTGGCGTACGCCTGCTCTGAGCCCACGCCCTTGACGATCGGGAGCAGCAGGTCGTTGACCTTGACCGCCAGCTCCGGCTCGATGCCGTGCAGTTCCTTGGCCACCGCCGCGTCCTGATGGGTCGCGGTGAACAGGTACAGCGCACGCAGGCCCTCGGCGTAGGCCTTCTGGGTCATCAGCGAGCGACGCACGTCCGGGTGGTGCGTGATGGTCACCCTGGGCGCGGTCTTGTCGGTCATCTGGGTCAGGTCGGCGCCCTGCACCCGCTCCTTGGCGTACTCCAGTGCGTTGAGGTAGCCGGTGGACAGCGTGGCGATGGCCTTGGTGCCCACCATCATCCGGGCCTGTTCGATGACGTCGAACATCTGGGCGATGCCGTCGTGCACCTCGCCCACGAGCCAGCCCTTGGCCGGAACGCCGTGCTGGCCGAGCGAGAGCTCGCACGTCGTGGAGATCTTCAGGCCCATCTTGTGCTCGACGTTCGTGACGAACACGCCGTTGCGCTCACCCGGCTCGCCGGTTTCGGGGTCGAAGAGGAACTTCGGTACGAAGAACAGCGACAGCCCCTTGGTGCCCGGGCCGGCGCCTTCCGGGCGGGCCAGCACCAGATGCATGATGTTCTCGAACAGGTCGTCGGAATCGGCCGACGTGATGAAGCGCTTCACGCCGTCGATGTGCCAGGTGCCGTCGGGCTGCTGGACGGCCTTCGTGCGGCCGGCGCCGACGTCGGAGCCGGCGTCCGGCTCGGTGAGCACCATCGTCGAGCCCCAGCCGCGTTCGGCGGCCAGCACGGCCCACTTCTTCTGCTCCTCGGTGCCGAGGTTGTGGAAGATTCCGGCGAATCCGGCGCCCATCGCGTACATGTACACCGCGGGGTTGGCGCCGAGGATGTGCTCCTGCAGTGCCCAGGACAGCGCGCTCGGCATCGGCATGCCGCCGAGCTCCTCGCCGATCGTGAGCTTGTCCCAGCCGCCGTCGGTCACGGCGCGCACCGACTTCTTGAAGGCCTCGGGCAGCTTCACGCTGTGGGTCTGGGGATCGAACACCGGCGGGTTGCGGTCGCCCTCGGCGAACGACTCCGCCACCGGGCCCTCGGCCAGCTTGGCCATCTCGCCCAGCATCTCGACCACGGTGTCGGTATCCAGGTCGGCGTACTCGCCTTGACCGAACGCCTTGTCGACTCCGAGGACCTCGAACAGGTTGAATACCTGGTCACGGACATTGCTCTTGTAGTGGCCCACTATTCCTCCTCGATGAGAACGCCACATGCGGTTGGGTACTTCGGCTAAGTTACCCACCAGTAACTGTGTCCGACTATACCGCTCGGTAACTTCAACGCAAAGCGACTGTGAGCAATTTCCGGCCCTCACCCGACCCGGCAGTTGGGCGGGCGCCCCATCCGCCGCATTTTCGGGTCTTGAGCTGCAATTATTCATTGCTGTGATGATGGTCACGTCCGTCCCGATAGGGTGGCCTGATGCAGGCAATCGGGGTCGCGGTGTGGGGGACAGGCAATATGGGCGCGACCTCGATCCGGTCGTTGACGGCCTTTCCCGGGCTCCGGTTGACGGGTGTCATCACGTCGTCGCAGGACAAGGCCGGTGTCGACGCTGCTGCCCTCGCCGGTCTGGAGGGTGGCACCGGGATCGTCGCGTCCACCGACATCGATGCGGTCCTGAACGACTGTGACGCCGTCGCCTACATGGCCTCCGGTGACATCCGCCCGGAGGAGGCCGTCGCCGACATCGAACGGTGCCTGCGTGCCGGCTCGCACGTCGTCACCCCGTCGCTGTACTCGATGTACGACCCGCGCTCCGCGCCGCCTGAATGGGTGCAGCGCCTCACCGCTGCCGCCGAGGAGGGCGGGGTGACGTTGCTGGTCAGCGGGGTGGACCCGGGTTGGGGCAACGACGCGCTGGCGGTGACCGCCGCGGGATTGTGTACCAGGATCAAATCGATCCACTGCCAGGAGATCTTCGACTACTCCACTTATGACCAGCCCTACGCGGTGAAGGTGTCGTGTGGTTTCGGCGGTTCGATGGACGAGCTCCCGATGATGCTGTTGCCGTCCATCCCGACGATGGTCTGGGGCGGCAACCTGCGGCTCATCGGCCGTGGCCTCGGGCTGGAGATCGACGAGATCACCGAGGACGTGCAGCGCCGCCCGCTCGAAGAGTCCGTCGACACCGTGATGGGCCGGTTCGACAAGGGCACCCAGGGCGCCTTCTGGCTCAAGGTGATCGGGTGGTCCGGTGGACGCGAACGCATCGTCATCGACCACATCACCCGGATCCATGAATCCTGCGCACCCGATTGGCCCTACCCCGACGACGCAGATCGGGGAGGCGTCGGCGACCACCGGGTGATCATCGACGGCGACCCGCAACTGACGCTCGTGAGCCGGGCCGACGTCCCCGGCGGCACCCGCGCCGACGGTGGCAACACCACCGCCGCCAACCGACTGCTCGGCGCGATCAGCTGGCTGGCCACCCAGAAGCCGGGGATCTACGACGGACTCGACGTGCCGCTGCATCCGCCGCTGCCACCGGAGATGGAGGCGACGCGGTGGTCGGCCGACTGACTACCGTCCCGCGAGGCGCTTGTTGACCAGCCGGGTGAGCCACGCGGGCGAGAAGCGGGCTCCCAGCGCCAGCGCCTTGGCCTGAGTTCCGACCGCGAAGTGCACCTGGCGGATCATTCGCCGCGGCAACGTCGGCTCCACGGCGGCCACGATGTCCTCGGCGATGTCCTGGGCGCTGAGCCGGATACCCAACGAGGTGGTGGTTCCGGTCGTCACGTCGCGGGTCATCGCCGTCTGCACGTACAGCGGCCACATGTCGATGACGCGGATGTCGTGGTCACCCCATTCGAGGTTGAGCGCCTCGGTGATGGCCCTGACGAAGAACTTGGTGGCGCTGTAGTTGGCCAGTTCGGCCTGGCCGTAGATCGCCGAGGCCGACGCGAGGTTGACCACCACCGCCCCCGGCGTCGTCTTGAGGTGGGGAAACGCTCCGTGCAGGCCGTTGACCACGCCTTTGATGTTGACGTCGATCTCTCGGTGGTGCACCGCGACGGGGATCTCCTCGAAGTGCCCGGCGTTGAGCAGGCCTGCGTTGTTGATCATCACGTCGAGCCGTCCGCCGGTGCCCGCGACGAACTCGGACAGCCTCTGGGACACCTCGTCGGCGTCGGTGACGTCGAGGTGCCCGACAACGCCCGTACCACCGACTGCGGCGATGTCGGCGGCCAGCACCTGCAACCCCGTTTCATCGATGTCATAGCCGCCCACGTGGTAGCCGCGTCCGGCGAACAACAGGGCGGTGGCCCGGCCGATACCCGTTGCGGCCCCGGTGATGAACACCGTCTTCTGCATGCGCTTCTCCTCAGTTGTTCAGCTGCCAGACGGCAAAGTTCAGACACAGAGCGAACGTCGACCAGGCCAGATACGGCACCAGCAGTGCTGCCGCGATCCGGTTGTGACGCCAGAACAGCACCACCGTCGCGACCAGCAGTATCAACAGCACACTGAGTTCGGCAAACGCGATCCCGCGCCAGCCCAGACCGAAGAACAACGGAGTCCACGCCGCATTGAGCACGAGTTGGGCGGCGTAGAACGCCAGCGCCCGCCTAGGTTCGGGCCACGGCCCGCTGCGCCAGACCAGCCACGCAGCAACGGCCATCAATATGTAGAGCGTGGTCCAGGCAGGTCCGAACAACCAGGCGGGGGGCGCCCACGACGGTTGCTCGAGCCGGCTGTAGTCCTGGGCGGCGTTGCTCGAGGCCAGACCGCCGATCCCCGCTGCCACGGCGACCGCGACGATCGAGATGGCCAACGCAAGCAGTGATTTCGGGCGGAGTACTTGTGAATCAGCCACCATGGTCGGCGAGGCTACCGCAGCAGGGAGTCACCGAATCTGGCGATTCGGTGACAATCGCGGAGATCCTCGGCCCCGCAGGGCGCGTCGCTCAGGGCTCGGGCTCGGGTTCGGGCGCCGCGACGGGAGGCGCCTGCTCGGGCTGCGCTTCGGCATCCGGCAGCTGCCCCACCAGGTACTCGGCGAGCCCGCCGATGGTCGGATAGTCGAACACCGCGGTCGCGTTGATCGTGAACGCGCCGCCGAACTGGCTGTGCAACCGGTTGCGGAGTTCGATCGCCATCAGTGAGTCCGTACCGAGGTCCAGGAATCGGCTGGTGGCTGCGGGCGGTTGCGCCAGCCGAAGAAAGTTCTGCACCTCGCGTTGCAGGAACTCGGTCACGAAGCCGGCGCGCTGCGGCACCGGGATCTCCTGCAGCTGCCGGAGCAACTCACTGTCTCCGGTGACCTCACCGACCGCGCTGGGCAACACCAGATCGAGAATCGGTGGCCGCACGGCGCCCAGCAGCTTGGCCGCGCGCTGCCAGTTGGCCTTGATGACGGCGGCCTGCCCGGTGCCGTTGGCGACGACCTCGGCGAGGGCGCTCAGTGCCGCCGACGGCTCCAGCGCCACCAGGCCTTGCGCGTTGAGGTTGTTGCGCGCGGCCTCCGAAGAAGCCATGCCGCCCGCAGCCCACGGACCGAAGTTGATCCCGGTGGCCGGCAGTCCCTGCGCCCGTCGGTGCGCGATCAGGCCGTCGAGCAGCGCGTTGGCGGTGGCGTAGTTGGCCTGACCCGGTGAACCGAACATGCTGGACACCGACGAGGACACGATGAAGAAGTCCAGATCGTCGCCTGCAGTCAACCGGTCGAGGTGGCAGGCTCCGAATGCCTTGGGCGCCAGTGTCGTCCGGAACCGCTCCAGGCTCTGCTGGGACAGCAACGCGTCATCGAGCACGCCGGCCAGATGTGCCACCCCGGCCAGCGGCGGCAGTTCTGCGCGGATTCGCTGCAGCAGATCTTCGACCTCGGTCTCGTCACCGACATCGGCCAGATGGGTGTGAATGCGGCACTTGTAGCGTTCGGCGATCTCGTCGATCGTGTGCTGCGTGTCCGCATCCGGCGCGCGCCTGCTGGTCAACACGATGTCTCCGGCGCCGAGTTGAGCCAGGTACGACGCCGTGTGCAGACCGATGGCACCGAGCCCGCCGGTGATCAGATAGCTGCGATCGCCCCGCGGCTGCAACGGGTTCGGCATCTGCAGCACGATCTTGCCGATGTGCCGGGCCTGTTGCATGCGGCGGAACGCCGCCCGCGCCTCGGTCAGCGGATAGATCTCGGCGGTCAGCGGTTTCCACTCACCACGCGCCAGCCCGTCGGACACCTCTGTGAGCAACCGCTTGATCTCGTCGGGCCGCTGCAGCGTGGTGACGTCCAGCGCGACGATCTCGTAGGAGATGTCCGGGCGGGCCGCGGCCATCTGCTCGGTCGTCCAGATGTCACGTTTGGCGATCTCGGCGAACCGGCCGTTCTGGGCGGTGGCGCGCACGGTCGCTTCGACGAACCCCTCGTTGGTCAGGCTGTTGAGCACCACATCGACACCCGAACCGCCGGTGTCCACCAGGATCTGGTCGGCGAACTCCGTGGTGCGCGAGTCGTAGACGTACTTCACGCCCATCTTCTGCAGCGTCGCGCGCTTGTAGGTGCTCGCGGTCGCGAACACCACGGCACCCTGCTGCTGGGCCATCTGGATCGCGGCAAGCCCCACCCCGCCGCTGGCGGCGTGGATGAGCACCCGGTCGCCGGGCTGCACCTGAGCCCAGTCGAACGCGAGCCGGACCGTCAGCGCCGCAGCGGGAATGGTGGCCGCCTCGACCGGGCCGATGCCGTCGGGAATCGGCGCCACCAGCTGCGCCGGGACGTTGAACCGGCTGGAGAACGCGCCCTGCATGAAGCCGTAGACACGTTGACCGAGCTCGAGATCGCTGACACCGCTGCCCAACTGGGTGACCACACCGGCGAAGTCACCGCCGATCGGTCCGGGATCGCCCGGATAGAGGCCGAGGACGTTGAGCACGTCCCGGAAGTTCAGGCCTGCGGCCTCCACCCGGACCTGCACGTAGCCCTCGTCGGGGGGCGGCACGTCCGTCTCCGTCAGACGGAGGTTGTCGATGGCGCCGCGTTCGGTGGGCGCCAGCACGTAGTCACCTCCGCGCGGCACCGTGAGATGACCGCTGCGCGCCCACGGCAACAGCCTCGAGGCCAGCAGCTTGCCTTGGCGCAGCGCGAGTTCCGGTTCGTCGACCGGGGTGGCCAGCATGGCGGCCAGTGCACGCACCGCCTCCGGTGATCCGTCGCTGTCGACCAGCCTGCAACGCAGCGCCGGTTCCTCGTTGATCGTGGTGCGTCCGAGCCCCCACACTGCTGCCTGCACCGGGTCGACCGGCTCGCCGGACTCGCAGGCCACCGCGCCCTCGGTGACGATCCACAGCCCGTTCGGCAGTTTCACGCCGCCGTCCTGGGAGCTGCGCTGCACCGTGTGCACCGCGCTGAGCAGGTTGGCGATCTCGGTCTCCAGGCGTGCGGCTCCGGTGCCCGATTCCGCGGCGCCCGGTGCCGCGCAACGCCAGACCACCCCGGAGAACGGCAACCCGCGCTCCTGCGCCGCGACCAGGAACTCGCCCAACAACTGCCCGTCGGTGTTCCGGTCGAACGGGATGCAGCCCGGGACCTTGGCGGCGAGTTCGTCGAACCCGGCGATCAGCCAGGTGCCGTTCGCAACGGTGTCGTCGCTCGACTCCGGAGGCGGCACCTCGTGCCAGCCGAGCGTGTACAGCAGCCGGGTGGCGTCGCCGCCGAGACCGCGGAGCAGTGCCTCGCGGGGGGCGCGTTTGACGGTGAACTCTCGAATCCCACCGAGCGGACGGCCGTCCCGGTCGACGAAATCGAGATCGAAGACCTGGGTCTCGCTGTCGAGTGCGCTGGTGTGCCACGTCGCACGGCAGTAGAAGCGGCGGGGCATCTTCTCCCGCAGCGTCACCTGCCCGTACCGCAGCGGCAAGAACAGATCGTTGACGCCTTGCTCGGCGGCGAGCAGGGCCGGGAACGCCGGGAATGCCACGCCGGTGCACAGGTCCATCAGCACCGGGTGCATCGGTTCGGTTCCGAGCTGCTCGGCGAGTTCCTCACCCACGAGGATGTCGCCGATCGCTTCACCCTCACCGAGCCACAGCGATTTCAGGGAACCGGACCAGGTCGGTCCCCATGCGAGCTCCATGTCGGCGAAGGTCTCGAACAGCTCCTGCGGCCGCATCCGGTTCAGGCGCTCCACGGCTTCGTCAACCGGTTCCACGTCCTTCGGGAGGACCCCGTCGGCACCGTCGGCACCGTCGCTGACGCCGGTGATGACCGTGCCGTCGGCGTTCAGCGACCACTCGGCGTCCCGGGCGCCGTAGAGGCGGCTGTGCACCTGGAACGTCGATCCATCGCCGTCCTGCAGTGGGTGCAGGGTCAGCTGCACCTCCCGGGAACTCTTCTCGGGCAGGATGATCGGCTCGTAGAAGAACACGTCCTTGACCCGCGCCGGCGTGCCGACCGCGGCCAGTGCCATCGCGGCGTACGTCGCCCCGGGGACGACGACGGTGCCGTAGATGACGTGGTCGCAGAGCCACGGCTGCGACTTGACGGACAGTCTGCTGGTGTACACGGTGTCGCCGGACGCGAGATCCTTGCCGCTGCCCAGGATTCCGGAGGCGGCGACGCCGTGGCCGTCCGAACCGACGATGCCGGATGTCTTGGGCCAGAAGCGGCGCCGCTGGAACGGATAGGTGGGCAGTTCCAGCCTGCGGAGCGGATTCTGATGCAGCGCAGCAAAATCGGGCCGGTGGCCGCTGACGTAGGCCGCAGCCAGCGCTTCGGTGATCTGGCGCCGGTCGCCGACGCCCTTGCGCAGGGACGGGATCGCCCGCGGTGCGCCCAGGTGTTCCGGCCAGACCTGCACCGCGGCACCGGTCAGCACCGGCTGCGGACCGATCTCCATCAGCACCGAGCATCCCAGGGCCGCCACGGTGCGGATGCTCTCGGCGAACTGCACCGGTTGACGCGAATGCCGTCGCCAGTACGGGGCGTCAAGCGGGGTCTGGGCGGCGAGCACGGTGCCGGTGCGGTTGCACACCAGCGGCAGCGTGGGCACGGCGAACTGCAGTTGCGCGGCGTAGGACTCGAAGTCGTCGAGGACCGGGTCGAGCAGTTCGGAATGGAAGGCGTGGCTGGTGGCCAGCCAGGTGCAGCGGATGCCCTCGTCACCGAACCTGGTGCTGATCTGTTCCAGATCCTCGCCGGGTCCCGACAGCACGGTGTTGGGTCCGTTGTAGGCGCCGACCGACACCCGGGGGTATTCACCGGCGACCTCTTCGACCTGTTTGGCGTCGGTGAAGACCGCCATCATCCGCCCACCTTCGGGCAGGCTGCCGAACATTCGGCCGCGCTGGGCCATCAGCCGTGCGCCGTCGGTGAGGCTGAACACTCCCGCCACGCATGCCGCGGCGTACTGGCCCACGCTGTGCCCGAGCACCACGTCGGGCTCGATGCCCCACGACTGCCACAGCCGCGCCAGCCCCATCTCGATCGCGAACAGCGCGGGCTGTGCAAACGATGTGTGCCGCAGCGTTTCTCCGGTTTCCCGGTCGGCGGCGAACAACACCTCCAGCAACGGACGCGGCAGGATGTCCTCGACGGCCTCCGCGCAACGGGTCACTGTCTCGGCGAAAACCGGTTCAGCGTCGAACAACTCGCGTGCCATGCCGGGATACTGGCTGCCCTGCCCGGTGAACAGCCACGCGGTAGTGGGTCGATCGGTGTGCTCGCCACGGAGGACGCCGGGGCGCATCCGGTTCTGAGCCAGCTCGGTCAGGCCTTCGCGGGCGCCGTGGATCGAATCCACGACCAGTGCGGCCCGATGCTCGAAATGTGAACGCCCGGTCCCTGCCGTGCGGCACACCGCGGCGAGGTCTGCCTCCGGGCTGGCGGCCAACCAGGACTCGTAGCGCTGCGCCAACTCCGCCAGCGCCTCCGGGGACCGGGCGGACAGCGGCAACACCTCGACGGCCTCACCGCCGGCGGCGGAATCCGATGGAGCCGCGACGTCGTCTGCTGTGGGGGCGGCCGGGTGCACCGGCGCCTCCTCGATCAGCACGTGCGCGTTGGTGCCGGTGAAACCGAATGAGCTGACCCCGGCACGCCGCGGCCTGCCGTTGGCCTGCCACGGAAGAGCCTCTCCCACGACCCGCACCGGCAACGTGTCCCACGGGATGTGCGGCGACGGTGTGTCGAAGTGCAGGCTCTGCGGCAGCACCCCGTGTTGCAGCGACAGCACGACCTTGATCAGACCGGCGGCGCCGGAAGCGGATTCGAGATGGCCGATGTTGGTCTTCGCCGATCCCATCAGCAACGGACGGTCGGCGTCACGGCCGGCGCCGTAGGCCGCGGCGGCGGCCTGGGCCTCGATCGGATCACCCAGCGGGGTGCCCGTTCCGTGGGCCTCGAGGTAGTCGACGTCCCCGCCTGCCAAACCGGCCCGCGCCAGCGCGGTGTTGATGAGCCGTTGCTGGGCGCCGCCGTTGGGCACCGTCAGACCGCTGGACGCGCCGTCCTGGTTGACCGCGCTGCCGGGGATGACCGCGCAGACCCGATCACCGTCGCGCTGCGCATCGCTGAGCCTCTTGAGGACGAGAACCCCGCAGCCTTCACCGCGCACGTAACCGTCGGCGGATGCGTCGAAGGTTTTGCACCGCCCGACGGGGGAGAGCATCCTGGCTCGGGAGGCGGCGATGGTGGTGATCGGGCTCAGCAGGACGTTGACCCCGCCGGCGAGCGCCAGATCGCAGTCACCGGAGTGCAGTGCCTGGCAGGCCTGGTGCACCGCCACCAGCGAGGAACTGCAGGCGGTATCGACCGCGACGGCCGGTCCTTCGAGCCCGAGCGCGAACGCCACCCGACCGGAGATGGCGTTCAGTGCGTTGCCGGTGATGAAGTGGGGCGCGATCTTGTCGACCGACTCCGCAGACAGCAGATGCGCGTACTCGTTGGCCGCCACGCCCACGAAGATGCCGGTTCGGCTGCCGCGCAACGCCGCCGGGGACAGCCCGGCGCGCTCCAGACCCTCCCAGACGGTCTCGAGCATCAGCCGCTGCTGCGGTTCGATCCAGACAGCCTCGCGTGGGGAGATACCGAAGAACTCCGGATCGAATCCGTCGATTCCGTCCAGGAATCCGCCGAAGCGGCTGTAGATCTTGCCCGGGGCGTCGGGATCCGGGTCGTAGAACTCGTCGATGTCGAAGCGATCCTCGGGAACCTCCCGGATCGCGTCGACACCCCCGGACAGCAGCTCCCAGAACGCTTCCGGGTCGGCAGCCCCGGGGAAACGGCATGACACCGCGACGATCGCGATCGGCTCGTCGGTGCGGGTCGTCACAGCCGACACCAACTGCGGCCGCGTGTCGGCGGCCCCCTGTTCGGTGAGTCCCAGTACCTCGCCGAGCAGGTAGTCGGCGACATCGGAGAGCCGGGGGTGGTCCATCGCCAGGGTGGCCGGTATCTCCTTGCCGACCCCTTGCTCGATACGGCGCCGCAGTTCGACCGCCATCAGCGAATCCATGCCGAGATCGAAGAACCCGGCTTCCTCGCGAATCTCCGCGGCATCGACCCGGGTCACCTCGGCGACCGCGTCGCGCAGGTAGTCGATCAGCAGTTTTCTGCGCTGCTGCACCGGGGCTGCCGTGAGTCGCTCGACCAGCTGGGTCTTCCCGGACGGCGTCACGACCGTTGTCTGGGTGGGCAGCTCGCCTTCCAGCTCCGCCAAGAATGCCCGCCGGCCCGCCTGCTGGTAGAGCGGCAGGAACCTGGACCAGTCGATCCGCGCCACCACGCTCTGCGCCGCCGCGTGGTCCGTGGAGTCCGCGAAGGCCTCGGCCAGACCCGCCAGTGCATCTGCAGGTGTCAACGTCTGGACGCCTCGCTGGTCCAGGCGGGCCCGGGATTCCGCATCGGCCATACCGGCCGACCAGGGCCCGAAGTTGACGCTGATCCCGGCGATGCCGTTGTCGCGCAGTCGCCAGGCCAGCCCGTCGAGGAATGCGTTGGCCGCGCCGTAGGCGGTCTGGCCGTAGCCACCCCACACCGACGCGATGGACGACGTGCTGAGGAAGAAGTCGAGCTTCAGGTCAGCGGCCGCCTCGCTCAGATGCCATGCACCCCAGACCTTCCCGGCGAACACCCGATCCAGTTCGGCGTCTTCCAGGTTGCTCAGCGCGGTGGTCCCGATCTCACCGGCGGCGTGGACGATGCCGGCCAGGGGTGGCAGTTCGGCCTGCACGGTGCTCAGCAAGCGGGCGACGTCATGAGCGTCGGCGACATCGGCAGCGACGACACGGACCGTGCAGCCGTGCTGGCGGACCAGGTAGTCGATCCGCTGCTGGGCGGCTTCGCCGGGCGCGCGTCGGCTGGTCAACACCAGATTCCCGGCGCCGTTGGCGGCCAGGTACCCGGCGATCTCCAGTCCCACCGAACCGAGGCCCCCGGTCACGAGGTAGGTTGCGTCGTCGCGCAGCGGAATCGGCGCACCACTCGGTTGCTCCGTCCGGCGAACCAGCCGGGGAACGTGGACCGCGTGCCCCCGCAGCGCCATCTGGTCTTCCCGGTGGGCCGAATCCTGGGCCGTGGTGATCCGGTCGACGACCACTGACCAGTCGTCGGCCCCGGTTTCGCTGGGCGCCAGGTCGACGAGCCCGCCCCAAAGCTGCGGAAGCTCGAGTGCTGCAGCACGGCCGAATCCCCACAGGCAGCTCTGATCCGGGGACACGGTGTCGGTGTCGGTGACGTGCTGCGCGCCACGGGTCACCACCCAGACAGGGCTGCGCAGTTCAGCGGCGGCCGCGGCGCGGAACAGCCGTCGTGTTCCGCCCAGGATCCGGTGTTGCATCCGCAGCAGGGACTGCATCGTCGGCGCTGTCTTCGGACCGGGGGCTGCGACGAACACGATCCGTAACGTCGAATCGTCTGCTGCCGCATCACGTAACGCGGCGGCGAGCTGTTCCTCGTCGGCGTCGGACACCGGCAGACCGCACACCCGGTACCGGTGGCCGCCCGCCGTCAGCACGTCGGCCAGCGACTGGACTGCCTCGGTGTCGTCGCCGACCAGGATCCAGGATGATCCCTGGCTGTCCCGCGGGCCGGAAACCGGTGCAGCCGCGCTCTGCCAGCGGATCTCGTAGCGGTCCTCGGCGATGGTCTGGGTGGTCAGTTGCCGGTTGTGCTGCGCGGCGAGCCTGGTCAGCACATCGAGGGTCTGCTGCTCGCCGCCGTCACCGTCGAGCAGGGCCGCGAGTTCGGAGATCCGGCCGTCCTCCAAGAGACGAACGGCCTGCGTGCGCGCGGCCAGGCGCTGTTGGCGGACCTGATCGCGGTCTTCGGTGCCCTCTGCTGCCCGGCCGTCCGAGAACCAGTACTGGCGGCGCTCGAACGGATAGGGGGGCAGGTCGAGCTTTCGGGCGTGCGCCGGCGCCAGTACGCCGAAGTCGGGTAGATGGCCCAGAACGTATGCGTCGGCCACGGCTTCGGTGATCTGTCGGTGATCGGCGGTGGTCGGCCGCAGAGATGCGATCACCCGCGGGGCGGTGGCCTGATCGGGCCAGGTGCCGAGGGCGGCGGCGGTCAGTACCGGTCGCGGTCCGATCTCGAGGAGCAGTTTGCAGTTCAGATCGGCGAGGGTGCGCACGCTCTTGGCGAATTGCACCGGTTGGCGGGCATGGCGGCGCCAGTAGGCGGCGTCGAGGGGCACGCTCCTGCCGAGGGTGGAGCCGGTGCGGTTGTCGATCAGAATCCGTTGTGGTGGCTGGAAATCGAACTGTTGCGCATAGGATTCGAACTCGTCGAGGATCGGGTCCAGCAGCGCCGAGTGGAACGCGTGGCTGGTGTCGAGCCAGTCGCAGCGGACTCCGTCGGCCGTCAGAGCGGCCACCGCGTTCTCCAGATCCGTTGCCGGTCCGGACAATACGGTGTTGGCGCCGTTGTAGGCAGCCACCGAGAGGCTGGGAAACTCGTCGGTCAGGCGTTCGACGATCTCGGCGGCGGCGAAGGCCGCGACCATCCGACCACCCGAAGGCAGGCTGCCGAAGAGCCGGCCGCGTTCGGCCATCAACCGCGCGCCGTCCTCGATGCCGAACACCTCGGCGACGCACGCCGCCGTGTACTGGCCCACGCTGTGGCCGAGAACCACGTCGGGCTCGATGCCCCATGACTGCCACAGCCGGGCCAGGCCCATTTCCACGGCGAACAGGGCCGGCTGCGCGTAGGAGGTCTGCCGCAACGTCTCGTCGTTGTCCGGGCTGTCCAAGTCGAAGATCACGTCCAGCAGGGGCCGGTCGAGAACCTCGGCGACCGCGGCAGCGCACCGTTTCAGCGTCTCGGCGAACACCGGCTCGGTCTCGAACAACTCCCGGGCCATGCCCGGGTACTGGCTGCCTTGACCGGTGAACAGCCAGGCCGTCTTCGGTGGTTCATAGCACTCGCCGCGAACCAGTCCGGGCGCCGGGCGGTCGTCGGCGAGCGCGCCGAGTAGCTCGATGGCGGATTCCCGCGAATTGACAACCAGCGCGGCGCGGTGCTCCAGGTGGGCCCGGCCCGCTCCGGCGGTGAAGCACACGTCCGCCAACGTGGCCTCCGGGTGCGCGGTGAGCCAGCTGCGGTACTGGTCGGCGATCTGGACCAGCGCGGTGGGCGTCCGCGCCGACAGCGGAAGAACGCTGAACCGGGGCTGCTCGTCCGGATCCGGTGCTGCAGCGGGCAGCACGGCGTCTTCGGGTGCTTCCTCGAGGATGACGTGGGCATTGGTCCCGGCGAAACCGAATGAGCTGATGCCCGCGATGCGCGGCTGTCGGTTGCGTTCCCAGGCGGTCGCCTCGTCGACCACCTGCACCGCGAGCCGGTCCCAGGGGATGTGGGGTGACGGGTTCTGGAAGTGCAGGTGCTGGGGGAGCAACTCGTTCTCGAGCGACAGGATGACCTTGATGACACCGGCGATACCCGCGGCTGCTTCCAGATGGCCGATGTTGGTCTTCACCGACCCAATCAACAGCGGCCGACCGGGTTCACGTCCGGCGCCGAACGCCGCACCCGCGGCCTGGGCCTCGATCGGATCACCCAGAGAGGTCCCGGTGCCGTGCGCCTCCAGGTATCCGACGTCGCGGGGTTCGAGGCCGGCCCGGTCCAGAGCATCGGCGATGACCCGTTGCTGCGCAACACCATTGGGCACGGTCAAGCCGCCCGATGCGCCGTCCTGGTTGATCGCGCTGCCACGGATGACGGCCCGGATGCGGTCGCCGTCGCGGATCGCGTCCTCGAGGCGCTTGATGACGATGACACCGCAACCCTCACCGCGCACGTAGCCGTCGGCTGCCGCGTCGAACGTCTTGCACCGGCCGTCGGGCGCGAGCATGTGCGCGCTGGAGAAGGTGATCATGGTGGCCGGGGTGAGCAGGGCGTTCGCTCCGCCGGCCAGCGCGAGGTCACATTCCCCCAGGCGCAGCGCCTGGCACGCCTGATGGATCGCCACCAGCGACGAGCTGCACGCCGTGTCGACGGCGACCGCGGGCCCCTGCAGCCCCAGCCGATAGCTGATGCGTCCTGCGGCGGCGGCGTTCGACGTCCCGATGGCCATGTAGGCCTCGATCTCGGGGTAGGTCAGCTCGTCGGAGGCCATGCCCAGGTAGTCGTGGGTGGCCAGACCGACGAACACCCCGGTGTTGCTGCCGGCCAGCGCCGAGGGTGCGGTGCCGGAGTGCTCCACCGCACGCCAGGCCATTTCCAGCAAAAGCCGGTGCTGCGGATCCATCGACCGGACCTCGCGGGTCGACATCCCGAAGAACGGCGCGTCGAACCCTGCGACGTCGTCGACGAAGCCGGCGCGACGGGTCACGACTTTGCCGGCCACGCCGGCTTCGGCGTCGAAGAACTCGTCGGCATCCCAGCGGTCCCCGGGCACCTCCGAGATCGCGTCGCGCCCGGTGCGCAGCAGCTCCCAGAATTCGTCGGCATCCGGGGCGCCCGGGAACCGCGCCGCATAGCCGACGACGGCGAAGCGAGCCGCCGGCTCGGTTGGACCTTCGACAGATACCAAGTGGCTTCCTCCCCCCGCCAGGATTGAGCGTCGACGGATACTATTGCACGTCTACCTGTGCCATGTGGCCCCTCGCCGGCCGGGCTTCGACGGCCTCGGGCACTACGGCGGCGGAACCGAGGGTATGTTGATCCCCGCCGTCGGCGGTGCTGTCGGCCCGGCGTCGGCATGACGGGCAGGACTGGGGAGGGCCGAGTATTGCGCATCGGGAAGATAACGGTTGGTGCACTTGATGAATGGTCGTTGATTCCAGGTTCGGTCACGTCGTGGCATCCCACGGCGGCGGCTCAGCAAAAGGCACGACGTGCGCCGGTCAGTTCGGTCCCGGTCAGCTACATGCAGGGCCAACACCTTCGCAACTACAGCCAGCGCACAGCCGCGGGACTGACCTTTTCGCGACAGATCATCGCCAGTTGCGAAGTGGGCGGCCGGTGCGACATCGCTGCCATGGATCACGCCGTCAACACATATCTTCGCCGGCACGACACATTCCGCAGCTGGTTCGAACAGGTCTGCGACGGTGAGTTCGTTCGGCATACCATCGTCGATCCGAACGATATCGAATTCGAGCCGATCGATCATGGCCACATGACAGTCGAGGAAATACGCGATCACGTCGTGGCCATACCGAATCCGTTGGAATGGGGCTGCTTCACTTTCGGGATCGTTCAGAACGAAGAGCGCTTCGCATTCTTCGCAGCAATGGATCACGTCCACGGTGACGCGACATTGATAGGCACCACGATGATGGAAGCCAACGGTATGTATTCGGCGTTGAGCGGAGGCGGTGAGGCACTCGTGCTTCCCGACCCCGGTAGCTTCGACGATTTCTGTGTGCGGGAGCGTGAGCACACGTCGGAGTTGACCGTGGACTCACCCGGGGTGCAGGCATGGATCGACTTCGCCGAAGAGAACAGCGGGGGCTTCCCGGAGTTTCCACTCCCGCTGGGTAACTCGCTGGAGACCACCAGCAGCACCATGACCTCCGAGGTCCTCATGGACCCGGCCCAGACGGAGCGCTTCGAATCGGCCTGCACAGCGGCCGGCGCGCGCTTCGTGGGCGGCGTGTTCGCCTGCCTCGCCCAGGTCGAGCATGAATTGACCGGCGCCCTGACGTACTACGGGCTCACTCCCCGGGATTCGCGCGCCGGTATGGACAATTTCATGACACAAGGCTGGTTCACCGGCTTGATCCCGATCACTGTGCCAATAGGCGCGGCCTCATTCGGGGAAGCGGTGGGCGCAGCGCAGGCATCTTTCGACTCGGGTCTGCATATGGCGAAGGTGCCGTATTACCGTGTGCTGGAGTTGGCGCCGTGGTTGAAATGGCCCGAGCCGAACTTTCCCGTGTCGAATTTCCTGCACGGCGGTGCCGCCCCACTCAACGCGATTCTGGCCGCCGGGGAAATGGGCCTTGCGGACAACATCGGCATCTACCCCGACGGTCGATTTTCCTATCAGCTGACCCTTTACATATTCAGGTATGGCGAGGGCACGGTGATGGCGATCTTGCATCCTGACAACCCGATCGCCGCGAAATCGGTTGCGCGATACTTGAAGGCGATGAAGTCGGTGTGCGGGCAGGTCGCAGACACCGGGCACTGGGGACGCGTCGCGTAGCGTGGAGCAAACCGCGGGTCATGGCTATGCCCCCACGCAGACCGTGCGGGCAGCGGGTGGGGGCGATATGCGAGTGACATGCGCAGGCTAGCCGATCTGGTGGTGCGGTGGCCCTGGGCGGTGATCGGGGTCTGGATCGTGATGGCGGTGGCCCTGCCGTTGTCGTTCCCGTCGCTGGGCGAGATGGCCGAGAAGCATCCGCTCGTCATTCTGCCCAGCGATGCACCCTCGAGTGTCACCGCCACGAAGATGGCCGAGGCATTCGGTGAAACCGGCAACGACAACCTCCTCGTCATCGCCTTCATCAACGAGAGTGGGCTCCAGCCCGCCGACGAGGTCACCTATCGCGAGGTGGTCGACGCACTGCGTGACAACGTCACAGACGTCGTGTCGGTGCAGGATTTTGTCAGCACTCCTCAACTGCGGCAGTTCCTGACCAGTGAGGACAAGACGACCTGGGTGTTGCCGGTCAACCTCGAAGGTGAGCTGGGGACACCACGGGCTTTCGACTCCTACAACCGGGTGGCCGACCTGGTCAAACACAATGTTCCCACCGGCGGTCTCACGGGCGGCCCCCCAGGCAGTCAGCTCACCGTGTACGTCACCGGGCCCGCCGCCACTGTCGCGGACCTGACCGTCGCGGGCGAGCAGGACCGCCTGCCGATCGAGATCGCGATCGCGGTCCTGGTCCTCGGGGTGCTGTTGCTGGTGTACCGCAGCGCGGTCACGATGATGCTGCCGTTGGTGACCATCGGGTCGTCGTTGCTGATCGCTCAGGCTGTTGCCGCCGGCTACTCCCAACTGACCGGATCGGGGGTGTCCAACCAGTCGATCGTGTTCCTCAGCGCGATCATGGCCGGCGCCGGCACGGATTACGCGGTTTTCCTCATCAGCCGTTACCACGACTATCTGCGGTCCGGTGCCGGCTTCGACGAGGCAGTCAGGTCGGCGATGATCTCGATCGGGAAGGTCATCACCGCATCCGCCGCCACCGTGGGCATCACGTTCCTCGTCATGAGCTTCGCCCAGATGGGCGTGTTCAGGACGATCGGGGTGACGTCGGCGATCGGTATCGGGGTGGCGTTCCTGGCCGGCGTCACGCTGCTACCCGCGATCCTGGTGCTGGCCGGGCCGCGCGGCTGGGTCAAGCCGCGGCGCGAACTGACCGCCCAGTTCTGGAGACGCTCCGGCATCCGCATCGTGCGCCGGCCGGTGCCGCACCTGGTGGCCAGCCTGCTGGTGCTGATCCTGCTTGCCAGCAGTGCCGGCTTCGCGCGCTTCAACTACGACGACCGCAAGGCGGTGGCGGCGTCGGCGCCCAGTTCGGTCGGGTACGCCGCGCTGGAACGCCATTTCCCGATCAGCCAGTCCATCCCGCAGTACATCCTCGTCCAGTCCCCGCGTGACCTGCGCACCCCGCAGGCCCTCGCGGACCTGGAGCAGATGGCTTCGCGGATCGCCCAGTTGCCGGATGTCGGTCTGGTCAGCGGCGTCACCCGGCCGCTGGGCGAGGTGCCGCGGGAGTTCCGTGCCACGTTCCAGGCAGGCATCGTCGGGGACAGGCTGGCCGCCGGCGCCGCGCAGATCGGGGAGCGCTCCGGAGATCTCAACGAACTCGCCGACGGAGCGAACACGTTGGCAGACACCCTCGGCGACGTCCGTGCGCAGGTCAACGACATCGCCCCCAGCCTGGAAAGCCTGATCGGCACGTTCTCGTCGGTGCGGACCGAATACGGCGGCGAGAAGCTGGTGCGCGACGTCGAGACCGCCGCCAAGCTCGTCGACAGCGTCAACAAGCTGGGCCTGTCCATGGGACTGAACTTCCGCGCGGTACGAGACATGTTCGCCTGGATCGGCCCCGTGCTGACGGCGCTGCAGGGCAACCGGGTCTGCGACGCCAACCCGTCGTGCGTCGATACCCGCGCCCAGTTCGAGAAGTTGGTCGCAGCGCGCAACGACGGCCGCGTCGACGAGATCAACCAGCTGGCGGGACAGCTGCAGGGCGTCGACGACCGCCAGACCCTCACCGCCACAGTGAACAAGCTCAACGGTGCGCTCGCCACGCTGACCCGGGCGATGGAGTCGATGGGCCTCGACTCACCGGCAGGTGCGCAGGCCGGCCTGGCCGAGGTGCAGGACGGCGCCGACCGCCTGGCCGACGGCAGCCGCCAGGTTGCCGGCGGCGTGGACCAACTGGTCGAGCAGATCCAGGTGATGGCTGCGGGACTGGACCAGGCGTCGACGTTCCTGCTGACGATGCGACACGATGCCGCGGCCTCGACGATGGCAGGCTTCAACATCCCGGCCGAGGTGCTCAACGCGCCGGAGTTCAAGATGGCAGCCGAGGCGTTCATCTCCCCGGACGGGCACTCGGTGCGGTATCTCGTGCAAACCGAACTGAACCCGTTCAGCCCCGAGGCGATGGATCAGGTCACCGTGATCAACGACGTCGCCCGGGGAGCCCAGCCCAATACCGCGCTCGCCGAGGCCTCGATCTCGATGGGTGGCTTCCCCGCTGCGCTGCGAGACACCCGCGACTACTACGAGCGCGACATCCGCTTCATCATCATCGCGGCGGTCATCGTCGTCCTGTTGATCCTGACCCTGTTGCTGCGCTCGATCGTCGCACCGCTCTATCTCGTCGGGTCCGTGGTGGTCTCGTACTTCGCGGCGATCGGTATCGGCGTTCTGGTGTTTCAGGTGCTGCTCGGTCAGGAATTGCACTGGAGCGTGCCCCCATTGGCCTTCGTGGTGCTGGTGGCGGTCGGCGCGGACTACAACATGCTGTTCGTGTCGCGAATGCGGGACGAATCTCCGCACAGCGTGCGGTACGGCGTGATCCGCACCCTCGGATCGACCGGTGGTGTGATCACCGCGGCGGGACTGATCTTCGCCGCCTCGATGGCCGGGCTGTTGTTCTCCAGCATCGGCATCGTGGTCCAGGGCGGTTTCGTGATCGGCGTGGGAATCCTGCTGGACACCTTCGTGGTGCGCACCATCACGGTGCCTGCCATCGCCGCGCTGGTCGGGCGGGCCAACTGGTGGCCGTCTCGGGTGGAACCGCGGGCGTCGTCGTCGGCGGAGTCCCGGGCTCCAGCGGAAAGCGCCCAGCAGCGGGCGGAATGAGCACCCTGAGGTGATCTGTGTGAAGATACGAAACGAAAACGGAGCGTCAGAGGTAGCCATGAAGAAAGCTCATCGCAGACATGCCACGGACGTGATGTGACGCCTTCGACCCAATCCTCGATCCTGTCGATGCTGCACGGACGTGCCAGCCTGCGCCCGGACGATGTCGCTTTCACCTTCACCGACTACGTCGACGGTGCAGGCGTCGCGGGAGTTTCCCAGAGTCTCACCTGGTCTCAACTGTCCCGCCAAACCGTGAACGTGGCCCGCGAACTCAGCCTTCACGGGTCAGCCGGTGACAGGACGGTGATCTTGGCCCCGCAGGGTCTCGACTACATTCTGGCGTTCCTGGGGTCGATGCAGGCTGGGCTGATCGCCGTTCCGCTCGCGCTCCCGCATCGGGGGGCCAGCCATGAGCATGTGGGTGCGGTCCTCGCCGATACCTCGCCCTCGATGGTTCTGACCACCTCAGCGGTCGCGGGCGATGTCGGCGATCTGGTCGGGCGAGCCGTCACTGGCCTCGCCCCGAAGCTCGTCGAAATCGATGCGCTGGATCTGGACGTGGATGCCGGACGAAGCATCGAGACGGCCGACCTGCCGGGCATCGCATATCTGCAGTACAGCTCCGGGTCCACCCGTAGGCCGACCGGGGTCATCGTCTCGCATCGCAACCTGCAGGTGAACTTCGAGCAACTGATGCGCAGCTATTTCGCGGAATCCGGAATCAAGGTCCCCACAGATTTCACGATGGTGTCCTGGCTGCCCTTCTACCACGACATGGGTCTGGTCCTGGGCGTCTGCGCTCCGATCCTGGGCGGCTTTCGTGCCGATTTGACCAGTCCGGTGGCGTTTCTGGAGAAACCGGCCAGGTGGATGCGATCGCTGGCCGGAAGTCCTCACACGTGGTCGTCGGCGCCGAACTTCGCGTTCGAGCTGGCTGCCCGCAAAACCACCGACAGCGACCTGGCAGGGCTCGACCTTGGTGGGGTGCTCGGCATCATCAGCGGCGCAGAACGCGTCGAGTCGGCGACCCTGCGGCGTTTCGTCGATCGGTTCGCGCACTTCAATCTGCGGGACCACGTGATGCGTCCGTCCTATGGTCTGGCAGAGGCGACGGTCTTCGTGGCGTCAGGCACCTGGAGTGAAACATCGTCGACGGCGCGCTTCGACACTGCAGAGCTGGGCGCGGGCCGCGTTCGGCGGAGCGCGGTGGGAGCCGGAACAGCGCTGGTCGGATACAAGGTGCCGCAGTCACCCGTGGTGCGGATCGTCGACGTCGACACCAACCGCGAATGCCCGCCGGATGTCGTCGGCGAGATCTGGGTCCACGGCGAGAACGTCGCTGAGGGCTACTGGGGCAAACCTCCACAGGAACAGCGGTGCTTCGGCGCCACACTTGTCGCCCCTTCGCCCGGCACTCCCGAGGAGCCGTGGCTGCGAACCGGCGACCTCGGCTTCCTCTCCGAGGGAGAGCTGTACATCGTCGGCCGCATCAAAGATCTGCTGATCATTCGCGGCCGCAATCACTACCCCGAGGACATCGAGGCCACGGTCCAACAGATCACGAGGGGCCGGGTCGCGGCGATATCGGTTCCGGTGAACAGTACCGAGAAGCTCGTCACCGTGATCGAAATCAGGAAGCGAACCGACATCAACGATGATCCGATGCGCTGGCTCAGCGAGGTCAAGTCCGATGTCACCTCCGCGATCTCCAACGTGCACGGCTTGAACGTCGAGGATCTCGTCCTGGTACCTCCCGGGTCGATACCGACAACGACGAGCGGCAAGGTCCGGCGCTCGGCCTGTGCCGAGCACTACCGGCACGACCAGTTCACCCGGTTGGACGCCTGAGACCCTCGCGGTGCAGTCGGCGAGTCGGTGGGCGTCGTGACCGGGGCTGCGCAGTCGCAGCTGACACCGGCGCCGGCCGGTCCGGCAGAGTAAGGTTTGGTCCGATAACCACGCGCGGCCGGGCAGCGGGAGTGGGTGCGAGAAGGTCATGAGGCGGCTACTCGCATTCGGCACCGCCCTGACAACCATCGGCGCGGCGAGCTGTCTCGGTCTGGGAGTCGCGGCGGCCGACGAAACCCCGGTCGCACCGCCGACCCCCGCGACCCCGGCTGACGGCCCGGCGCCGCTGGGCACCCCGGGCAGGGCGTACGGACTCGGCGGTGCTCGCGTGCTGGGGGTTGCCTACGACGAATACATACTGCAGACGGGTGTGAACTGGTTCCCCGGACTGGACCGGCAGATCGTCGACTACCCCGCCGGTCAGGTGCAGGGCCACACGTTTGAGCGGCTGTTCCCGGGCATCGGCCAGCTCGATACCCTCTACCCCGGCCTGGGCCTGGATGGTCCCAGCGTCGGCGAGTCGGTCGAGGTCGGAGAGACCAACCTCGTCGCTGCGATCCGGGAGGGTGGCCCGGGCACCGCGATGGGCCTGTCCGAAGGCGCGTTGGTGCTCAACGCCGTGCAGGAGCGGCTCGCGTACGATCCGGCGGCTCCGCCGCCGGATCAGCTGAGCTTCGCAACGTACGGTGATCCGTTGGCGCGGCACCCCTTCGGCGCGAGCTTCCTGACCCAGAACTTCCCCGTCGGCAGCGTGGTGCCATCGCTGGACTACCGCATGCCACCGCCGGTGGAGAGCCAGTACGACACCTACCAGTTCATCTCCCCGTACGACAGCATCGCCGACTGGCCGGACCGGCCGGACCACTGGATGTCCGTCGCCAATGCGATCGTGGGTCTGTTCACCGGTCACACCGCGGTCGCGTTCACCGAACCGAGCAATGTGCCGCCGCAGAACATCCGAACTACTGTCAACTCCAGGGGCGCGAGGACAACGACGTATCTGGTTCCCGAGGAGCACCTCCCGTTGGTCCTGCCCTTCAAGTACCTCGGCGTGCCGAAAGAGACGCTGATGGAACTCGACGCGGTGCTCAAGCCGATGGTGGATGCGGGTTACTCCCGCAACGACGATCCGCTGACCGCACCGATCACCGTCGACCCGGTGAACGGCTATGACCCCGCAGAGGTCACCGTACCCGCCGACGCCTCTGACTTCGGCTTTGCCGCCGAGCCGGTGGGGCAGCTGCTGGCCGGTCTCGAGTACGTGTTGAACGGTCAGCTGCGACCCTGACGGGCGGCCCCATTCCGGCAAACCACAGCCGACTGCCGTAGAGCTGTTGACGGGTCATCCGACAGGTCCCATACCGCGTCCGAGACCTGTGGTCCTGTACACCGGCCGCCCCACCGTGCTCGGCGTGGCTGCGCCGTCTGTGCTGCGCGAATGCGCCAGCGCGCAACCCAACCGGCGGGCGACGACGTGACATCCGCGACATCCGGTATCCGCTGTTCGGGAGCGCGGAACCGCGCCTCGGAAGCTTCCTCGCCGGTCGTCCCGAACCGGCGGAGTAAGGTCTGGGTGAGAGAGGCGCGTAGTCGAGCAAAGGGATGGGTATCACAGGCAGATGAATCGACTTCTCCCCTTGGGCACTGCGCTCATAACGGTCGGCGGCGCAGCGTGTTTCGGTTTCGGAGTTGCTGTGGCCGAGGAAGGTCAGGTGGCGCCGGCCGGGCCGTCGTCGTCCGACGGTCCGCCGCCGCTGGGTACCCCGGGCCGGGCCTACGCCCTCGGCGGCGCCCACGTGTTGGGCATCCCGTACGACGAATACATCATGCGCACCGGCGCGGACTGGTTCCCCGGGCTGGACCGGCAGATCGTCGACTACCCCGCCGGGCAGGTGCAGGGACACACGCTGGAGCGACTGTTTCCCGGCATCGGCGCATTCGGGGACAGCTTCGTGCCCGGCCTCGGGCTCGACGGTCCGAGCGTCGGCGAGTCGGTCGACGTCGGATCCCCCGACACCATCAGCGCCATCAGGGAGGGCGGTCCCGGCACCGCGATCGGCCTGTCCGAGGGCGCGATGGTGCTCAACGACGTGCAGGCGCGGCTCGCCTACGATCCGGCGGCGCCGCCGCCGGATGAGTTGAGCTTCGCGATGTACGGCGACCCAGTGGCCCGGCACGCGTTCGGTGAGAGCTTCCTGACCCAGAACTTCCCCGTCGGCAGCGTGGTGCCCTCGCTGGACTACCGGATCCCGCCGCCGGTGGAGAGCCAGTACGACACCCACCAGTTCATCTCGGCCTACGACAGCATCGCCGACTGGCCGGACCGGCCGGACAACTGGATCTCGGTCGCGAACGCGATCGTCGGCCTGGCGACCGGTCACACCGCGGTCGCGTTCACCGAGCCGAGCATGGTTCCGCCGCAGAACATCCGGACGACGGTCAACTCCAGGGGAGCGAAGACGACGACGTACATGATCCCCGAGGAGCACCTTCCGCTGGTCCTGCCTTTCAAGTACCTCGGGGTGCCCAAAGAGACGCTCATCGAGCTCGACGCGGTACTCAAGCCGTTCGTGGACGCGGGTTACTCCCGCCATGACGACCCGCTGACCGCCCCGATCACGGTGGACCCGGTCAACGGCTACGACCCCGCAGAGGTGACCGCCCCGGCCACTCAGGCCGCTTTCGGCGGTGACGCCGATCCGGTCTCCCAGCTGCTGTCCGGCCTCCAGTACGTGCTGAACAATCCGCCACAGCCCTGACGGCGTCTACAGTCCGGCGAACCCGATCCCGAGCAGGACGCAGCCGACCACGGCCAGCAGCACCGCCACCCCGCGTCGGCCCTGGGACCGCACCCGGTCATACAGCGCGGCCAGCGTCGACCGGGTGCGCTGTGGAGCCACCAGGTAGGACAGCAACGGGATCTCCACCAGTGCGAACGCCACCACGTTGAACAGCATCAGCGCACCGAACTGGGTGGCCGCCGCGGTGCCCGACGCGACGATGAGTGCCAGCGCCGCGAGGTAGTCCACCGACGGCAACGCGATGCCCAGGCCCGCGGCGCCGGCTGTCCACAGCGAGCGGCCGTCGAGCAGCTGCCTGGCGCGCACCGCGACCGGCGCGAAGCGGCCCATCGCCGGACTGCCCTGGCCGCCGCGCCGACGCCCCACCACTCCGGTGGCCAGCAGCGCTGCATTGACCAGCAGCACGGCTCCGACCACGATCTGCACCCTGGGCAGGGTGAAATGCGCGGAGTCCATCGCCGGCCGCAGCACGAACAGCACGACCACCCCGACCGCGGTGCCCATGGCGAAACCGCCGGCGAGGAAGGCGAGCAGCTGCAGCCCGGGACGTGGGCGGTTGATCATCAGGACCGTCATCCCGATCCGGAACGGTTCCAGGCTGACCGCGACGGCCATCACCAGAAGCGGAACCCACATGATGGCGTCACGTTACCGTCCGCAGCCGACGTTGACTGCGGCGTGTGATGATGGAGGCGATGACCGGTTCACAGACCAATTCGGGAACCAACCTCAGCCCGTCGTCCCTGCGGGAGGCGTTCGGGCATTTCCCGTCCGGCGTCATCGCGATCGCCGCCGAGGTCGACGGCGTCCGAGTGGGCTTGGCGGCCAGCACCTTCGTGCCGGTCTCCCTGGATCCGCCGCTGGTGTCGTTCTGCGTGCAGAACACCTCGACGACGTGGCCCCGCCTGCAGGAGGTGCCCTACCTGGGCATCAGCGTGCTCGGGGAGTCGCACGACGCGGCCGCGCGTGCCTTGGCCGCCAAGACCGGCGACCGGTTCGCGGGCCTGGAAACGGCATCCACTGAACGCGGCGCGGTGTTCGTGCACGGCACCAGCGTGTGGTTGGAAAGCGCCATCGAACAGTTGATCCCCGCCGGCGACCACACCATCGTGATTCTGCGGGTCAACGACATCACCGTGCATCCGGACGTGCCGCCGATCGTGTTCCATCGCAGCACGTTCCGCAGGCTCGGCGCCGGAGGCGCATCGGGCACCGCCGGAGGCGCATCGGACACCGCCTGAGGCGCGTCGGACACCGCCTGAGGCGCGTCGGACACCGCCCGGCTAGGGCCGGGCCCCGAGTTCCTCGCGGTAGTGCGTGACGCGTTGATCCAGTTCGGCGGCGTCTGCGCTGCGGCCCTCCCTGCGGGCCAGCTCGGCGCGGGTGCTCAGCTCGCGGATCGCGGTGCGAATGTCGTTGATGCTTTGGGGCTCTCGGATCGACATATGAGCTGCCTTTCTCCAGTGATTGGCTGCTTCCTGGAGCCTACCCCCGCACCGCGGGTCTATATGCGTGCATGACCGTCTGTCTTCGGCACCGCGGTCAGATCGTCCACCGGGCGGCGGGTGCGTCCCTGCCGGTCGACGATCGAGAACCCCTCCCTGGCCCAGTACTCGAAGCCGCCGATGAGTTCCCGGACCCGCTGGTAGCCCATCTCGCTCAGCGTGAGTGCGGCCCGGGTGGCGCCGTTGCATCCGGGACCCCAGCAGTAGACGACGAGGTCGGCACCACGGTCAGGCAGCTCGGTGCCGGCGCGCTGCGCCAGCTCGGCACCGGGGATGTGCAGGGCGCCCGGGAGGTGGCCGCGGTCCCACGCCGCCGCGGACCGGGTGTCCACCACGATCGGCGCTCGGCCCGCCGCGCGAGCCGCGGCGAGGTCGGCGGAGTCGATCTCATGGGCGAGCTTGGCGGTGAAGAACGCGCGAGCCGACAGCCTGAGGTCGGCAGTGGTATCGGTCATGAGGACATCGAACAACGGCGAAGCGACCGGGAGAACGGGCGTCGTCCGGGATTTCGGTGCGGTCGCCGTGATATCGACGGAATGTCGGGCCGAAGGCCGGTGGATCGACGCTCGAGGCTAGGGGCGCATCTCGTAGGCGCCGTCGTAACCGCGCACCTGCTCCCAGACCCGGCCGAAGCGGTCGGGGTCGGCGACCGGCTTGCGGACGGCCGACAGCGCCCACGCCTGTTGTGAGGGCGTGGAACTCGGCTTCCCGTGCAGTGCGATGGCGTAGGCCGAGAGGTCGCGGACCGCGACGTCGAAGATCTGGTCCAACAGGTCACGATCGAGCCCGGTCAACTCGGCCTGCTCCAGGATCAGCTGGCCGTAGACCACCAGCGTGAACAGGTGCCCGACCACGAGGACGAAGTCCAGGTCGGCTTGTTGATCGGCGTCGGGTGCCGCAGCGGTCAGCAGCGCCTTGAACGCGTTGGCCTGTTCGTAGAACCGGGCGACGTTGGGGACATCGGAGTGCCTCTCGTAGACCGGGGTCCAGTCCGCGAACTGCACCTTCGACGCACCACGGGCCGGGCCCTGCGACCAGAAGAACACGTCGTCGGCCCGATCGTGGCGGGTGCCGATCTCCGGGTAGTCGGCCGGGTTGAACATGTAGTTCGGCATGAACTTCAGGATCTGCGCCACGTTGACGTGCACCGTGCCCTCCAGGCGTGGCAGCGCCCCGATCAGGCGGGCCGCCTCACTGAAGTAGGTGTTTTTCTCGAAACCCTTGGCGGCCAGCACATCCCACAGCAGCGTGATGACCTTCTCGCCTTCGGAGGTGACCTTGGACTTGGTCACCGGGTTGAACAGCAGGTACCGGCGGTCCTCGAGGCCGGCACTGCGGAAGTAGTCGATCGCCCGGTCGCTGAACAGCTTCATCGCGATCAGCCGGGTGTAGGCGTCGACGAAGCTCGCGCGCACGTGCGGGAAGTCGGTCACCGGGTTGCCGTACAGGATGCGGTTGTTGGCGTGGGTGATTGCTTCGTAGAACGCGTGCTCACACATCCCGATCGAGCCGCTGCACAGGTTGAACTTTCCGACGTTGACGGTGTTCAGAGCCGCCGAGAAAGCCTCGGGCCCGGTGCACAGGATGTCCTCCTCGTACACCGGGTAGTCGTTGAGCCGGAAGTTGCTGACGAACATCTGACCATGGACGACGTTGTCGATCAGCTCGTAGTTCTCGTGGCCGC
The DNA here is from genome assembly GCF_010723735.1 of Mycolicibacterium hippocampi. Taxonomy (GTDB): domain Bacteria; phylum Actinomycetota; class Actinomycetes; order Mycobacteriales; family Mycobacteriaceae; genus Mycobacterium; species Mycobacterium hippocampi. The sequence continues at coordinate 1,152,694 of NZ_BLLB01000002.1, forward strand.
TGTCTGCGACGAACCAGATGTAGCCGTCGGCGCCGTCGACGTCGGTGCGGCGTCCGAACACCGACACCATCCCGGCGACGTTGCCGTTGCCGATGTAGTACTTCTCGCCGGACGCCCGGAACACCACTCCCTCGGTGTCGTGGGAGCGCTCATCGGCCGGCGCCAGCAGCAGGTCGGTGTTGTAGATGTCGGCGCCGTGTTCGCGTTCGGACAACCCGAACGCCATCACACCACCGGCTTCGAGCTGCGCGGCCGCCTTCTCCTTGGCCTTGACGTTGTCGCTTTGCCAGATCGGTCCGAGCCCGAGGATCGTGACCTGTTCGGAGTACCAGTACGACAACCCGTAGAACCCGAGGATCTCGCTCAGCACCGCGTTGCGCGAGGTGTCCCAGCGCTTGTCGGCATCACCGTCGGCGAACTCCGACGGGGTCAGGAAGGTGGCGAAGAGCCGCTCGCGTTTGACGAAGTCCAGGAAGTCGCTGACCCAGGTCGCTTCCAGGTCGTCACGGAGCAGCCTGACCTTCCCGCGGTCCTCGAACCAGTCGATGAGGGCGCGCAGCTGACGCCGGGACTGCGGATCGAGGTGCGCCGGGTCGAAGGTGTTCGGGTTGAGCAGCAGTCCGCTGGAGGTCGGCATGCGTCGAACCTAGCGCCTGTGCCCAGAGCCGAACCGCCGTATCCGTGGGATCATCGGCGACATGCCAGGTGTTCAACAGATTGCGCTGGACCGTACCGACGAGGCCATCCTTCAGGCGCTGCAGACCGACGGCCGGATGAGCACTGCGGACCTGGCGCGCGCCGTGTCGCTGTCGGCGAGCGCGACGGCCGATCGGGTCCGGCGGCTCGTCGACGCCGGGGTGATCACCGGCTATGTGGCCACGGTCGCGGCCCCCGCGCTGGGCTACCCGATCACGGCGTTCGTCCGGCTCGCGTACCCGTCGGGCAACTACAAGCCGCTGCACGACCTGCTGGACGTCACCCCGGAGGTCATCGAGGCCCACCACGTGACGGGCAACGACTGCTTCATCATGAAGGTGCTCGCGCGCTCGATGTCCGACCTGGAGCGGATCACCGGAAGGATCGCGACGCTGGGGACGATCACCACCAGCGTGGTCTACTCGAGCCCGCTCACCGGGCGTCGGCTCTCCCCGGCCTGACGGCGATGGTCAGGCATGCACGTTGCGCATGCCCACCGCGCCTCGAAGCCCTGAGCAGTTCACACAGCCCACGCAGCCGATGCAGTCCGCACAGCCGATGCAGCCCACACATGCCCGGCACTTCGCACAGTCGATGCAACCCAGGCACGCCAGGCATCCACGGCAGGCGAGGCACAGCACGGCGAGGATGCAGCCGGCAATGGCGGCGCTGCCCGCGGTGGCGATCGACCCGGCGACAGCGGCGCTTCCCGAGGTTGCGATCGAACGCACGACGACCGCACTGCCCGCGGTGGCCACCGACCCTGCGACCCCGGCGCTGCCTGCGGTGGCGATCGACCCGGCGACGACCGCGCTGCCGCGGGTGACGACCGACCCGGCGACGACGGCACTGTCCGACGTCGCTATCGACCCCGCGACGGCATAGCTGTTCTCGGTCTCTGCCGAGCGGACGACCGCCGCCGAGTCCGCCACCGGGCTACTTGCGTCGGAAGATCTTGTCGCCCAGCCAGACCACCGGGTCGTACTTGCGATCGGCCGCGCGTTCCTTCATCGGGATCAGGGCGTTGTCGGTGATCTTGATGTGCTCGGGGCACACCTCAGTGCAGCACTTGGTGATGTTGCAGTAGCCCAGGCCGTTGTCTTCCTGGGCCTGCTCGGCGCGACGCTCCTTGGTGTCCAGCGGATGCATGTCCAGCTCCGCCTGACGCATCAGGTAGCGGGGGCCGGAGAACGCTTCCTTGTTCTCCTCGTGGTCACGCACCACATGGCAGACGTTCTGGCACAGGAAGCACTCGATGCACTTGCGGAACTCCTGGCTGCGATTCACGTCCTCCTGCTGCATCCGGTACTCACCGGGCTGCAGATCCTTCGGCGGCGTGAACGACGGGATCTCCCTGGCCTTCTCGTAGTTGAACGACACGTCGGTGACCAGATCGCGCATCACCGGGAAGGTCCGCAGCGGCGTCACCGTCACCGTCTCGTCCTCGCCGAAGGTGGACATCCGCGTCATGCACAGCAGCCGGGGCCGGCCGTTGATCTCGGCCGAGCAGGACCCGCACTTGCCCGCCTTGCAGTTCCAGCGCACCGCGAGATCGGGTGTCTGGGTGGCCTGCAGGCGGTGGATGATGTCGAGCACCACCTCACCCTCGTTGACCTCGACGGTGAAGTCCTGCAGCCCGCCACCGCTGACGTCGCCGCGCCAGACCCGCAAGCTTGCGTTGTAGGCAGCCATGGTCAGCCCTTCCGTTCCGGGTGCGCGGCGATCTGATCGTCGGTGTAGTACTTCTCGAGTTCGGACAGTTCGAAACACCCCAGCAGATCTTCCCGCATCGGGGGCTGTTCTTCGGCGGTCACGGTGACTCCGGGAACCAGGGCGTCCCCGGTGGCGGCCTCGCTGGTGCGACACACCAGCAGCTTGTTGCGCCACGTGTTGTCCATCTGCGGGTAGTCGTCGCGGGTGTGCCCGCCACGGCTCTCGGTGCGCTGCAGCGCAGACTTGGCCACGCACTCGCTGACCAGCAGCATGTTGCGCATGTCGAGCGCCAGGTGCCAGCCCGGGTTGAACACCCGGCCGCCTTCGACCGTCACCCTGTGCACCCGCTTCTTGAGCTCCACGAGCTTGGCGAGTGCCTCTTTGATCTCGTCTTCCTTGCGGATGATGCCGACGAGGTCGTTCATCGACTGCTGCAGCTCGGCGTGCAAGGTGTACGGGTTCTCCGGGTCCTCGGTCGAGTCGAACGGCAGCAGGGCCATCTTCGTCGCCTCGTCGAGAGCCTCTTCGGAAACCTTGGGCCGTTCTTCCTGCAGGGCTCGCACGTAGTCGGACGCCCCGAGCCCGGCTCGCCGGCCGAACACCAGCAGGTCCGACAGCGAGTTGCCGCCGAGCCGGTTGGAGCCGTGCATGCCGCCGGCGCACTCGCCGGCCGCGAACAGACCCGGCGTGGCCGCCGCGCCGGTGTCCGGGTCGACCTCGATGCCGCCCATCACGTAGTGACAGGTCGGGCCGACCTCCATCTCGTCCTTGGTGATGTCCACCTCGGCCAGCTCGATGAACTGGTGGTACATCGAGGGCAGCCGCCTGCGGATCTCCTCGGTCGGCATCCTGGAGGCGATGTCGAGGTAGACGCCACCGTGGGGCGAGCCGCGGCCTTCCTTGACCTCGGTGTTGATGGCGCGAGCCACCTCGTCCCGGGGAAGCAGGTCAGGGGTGCGGCGCGCGGAGTCGTTGTCCTTGAGCCACTGGTCGGCTTCTTCCTCGGTCTCGGCGTACTGGCCCTTGAACACGTCGGGGATGTAGTCGAACATGAAGCGCTTGCCCTCGGAGTTCTTCAGCACCCCGCCGTCGCCGCGCACGCCCTCGGTGACGAGGATGCCCTTCACCGACAGCGGCCAGACCATCCCGGTCGGGTGGAACTGGATGAACTCCATGTTGATCAGACCGGAGCCCGCCCGCAGTGCCAGGGCGTGACCGTCGCCGGTGTACTCCCACGAGTTCGACGAGACCTTGAACGACTTGCCGATGCCACCGGTGGCCAGCACCACGGCGGGTGCCTCGAAGAGCACGAACTTGCCGGTCTCGCGGTAGTAGCCGAACGCCCCGGCGATCTTGTCGCCGTCTTTGAGCAGATCGGTCACCGCGCACTCGTGGAAGACCCGGATCCGGGCCTCGTAGTCACCGAGTTCGGCCTTGTCCTCCTGCTGCAGCGAGACGATCTTCTGCTGCAGGGTGCGGATGATCTCCAGGCCGGTGCGGTCGCCGACGTGGGCGAGGCGTGGGTAGGTGTGGCCGCCGAAGTTGCGCTGGCTGATCTTGCCGTCCTTGGTGCGGTCGAACAGCGCACCGTAGGTCTCGAGCTCCCAGACGCGGTCGGGGGCTTCCTGCGCGTGCAGTTCGGCCATCCGCCAGTTGTTGAGGAACTTGCCGCCACGCATGGTGTCACCGAAGTGCACCTGCCAGGAGTCCTTGGTGTTGACGTTGCGCATGGCTGCGGCGCAACCGCCCTCCGCCATCACCGTGTGGGCCTTGCCGAACAACGACTTGGTCACCACCGCCACGCGCAGGCCCCGCTCGCGGGCTTCGATCACCGCACGCAGACCCGCACCACCGGCACCGATCACGACGACGTCGTAGTCGTGCCGTTCCAGGTCACTCATCCGTGTAAACCTCACTCAGTCTCTTCATCAATGTCTCTGAATCCACGGTCAGCCAATGAATCTCAGGTCGGAGAACCATCCCGCGGACACCGCCATGACGTAGAAGTCGGTCAGCATCAGCGTGCCCAGCGTGATCCAGGCGTACTGCTTGTGCCGGACGTTGAGCCTGCTGATCTGGGACCACATCCAGTAGCGGACGGGGTGCTTGGAGAAGTGCTTGAGCCTGCCACCGACGACGTGCCTGCAGGAGTGGCAGGAGATGGTGTAGGCCCACAGCAGGACGACGTTGGTGACCAGGACCACGTTGCCCAGGCCGAAGCCGAAACCGGACGGCGAGTGGAACGCGCGGATCGCGTCGTAGGTATTGATCAGCGAGATGATCACGGCGAGGTAGAAGAAGTACCGGTGAGCGTTCTGGATGACCAGCGGGAAGCGGGTCTCTCCGGTGTACTTCGCGTGTGGTTCGGCGACGGCGCAGGCCGTCGGGGCCTGCCAGACGGTCCGGTAGTAGGCGCCTCGGTAGTAGTAGCAGGTCAGCCGGAACAGCAGCAGGAAGGGCAGCGACATCGCCGCGTAGGGCAACCACCAGACGTCGGGCAGGTACTGGCCGAAGTGACTGGCCTCGGGGATGCACCCGGTGCTGACACAAGGTGAGTAGAACGGCGTCAGGTAGTGGTACTCGGCGACGTAGTAGTGGTCCTGCATGAACGCCCGCACCGTCGCGTAGATGATGAACGCGGCGAACCCCAGATCGGTGATGATGGGGGACTTGAGCCAGTTGTCGGTGCGCAGTGTGCGTTTGGAGATCTGCGCGCGTCCAGCCGAAAAAACGCCGGTCGCTTTGCGGTCGGCGGTAGGTGCGCTCACGGTTGCCTTTCTATGCTGTTATGCCACCGGCCGCGGTCCGTGATTCACGGCACGCGGCGCTCATCGCGTCCCGCCGAGACCTTCGTCGTCGACGCCGCGCCAGAATTCCGTGTCGTACTGGGTATCCGGAATCGGGATGCGCTCGCCTACATGTTGGTGTCCACTGACGCCACGGGCAAGTTCGAGTTCTTCGGCGTCGATGTCGAGTCGGTCGATGTCATTGAGGATGCGTTCGGCGTCGTTCACGATGCGACGGGTTGCTGGGCTGTTCCCGTATCGCGATGCGAGCGACGTCACGCACCGCCTGAGGCTTCCTATCAGGTCATGCAGTTCGGCGAGTTCGGTGGTGCTGGACAAGTGACCTCCTTGGGCTGAAGGGTGTCAAGGATCACGTTATGCGATCGATGCTAGTCACAACGCCAATGTGATGGTGAGACAGATCACGTTCAGAAGCGGAGGAAATCCATGCCCGATGAGGAGTTGAAGGGTCGCGCGACGGCGCTGCTCGAGCTGCACCAGCCCGGAAATCCGGTGATCCTGCCGACGGTGTGGGACGCCTGGTCTGCGCGGCTGGCCGTGGACGCGGGCTTCGCTGCGCTCACGGTGGGCAGCCACCCGGTCGCCGACTCCGTCGGCAAACCCGACAACGAGGGGATGACGTTCGACGACGTCCTCACCCGGGTCGGGCAGATCACCGCGGCGGTGGATGTGCCGATCTCGGTGGACATCGAGTCGGGTTACGCCGAGACCCCGGCCCGCCTCATCGAAGGCCTGCTGTCGGTCGGTGCGGTCGGGCTCAACATCGAGGACACCGTGCACAGCGAATCCGGCCGGCTGCGTTCTGCCGACGAGCATGCCGAGCTGGTCTGGGGGTTGCGCGCGGCGGCCGATGCGTCCGGGGTGCGCGTCGTGGTCAACGCGCGCACCGACCTGTTCCTGCGCCAGGACGGCGACGAGTCCGACCGGGTCGACCGGGCCATCGCGCGGCTGCGCCAGGCTGCCGACGCCGGGGCCGACGTGCTGTACCCGGTGGGCCGGCATCAGCCGGAGATATTGCAACGCCTGACATCCGAGCTGCCGCTGCCGGTGAACGCGATCGGCGTGCCGGATCAGGACGACCCGGCCTCGTTCGGGCCGCTGGGCGTCGCGCGGGTCAGCTTCGGACCGTTTTTCCAGGCCGCGTTGGCCGCCCGCGGCAAGGAGATCCTCGCCCGCTGGGCGTGAGGGTGCCGGGCGTGCAGAACCGGTGGGCCCCAGAGGGACCCACCGGTTCTTTCGTCGATGGCCTTACTTGCTGTCGATGGCGATCCGCTGCGGTTCGGCGCCCTTGTGGGCGCCGGCCACCCGCACCGTCAGCACGCCTGCGTCGTAGCCGGCCGAGACGGCTTCGCCGGTGACGTGTGCGGGCAGGCCGAACGAGCGGTGGAACGAGCCGTACCGCACCTCGGTGAGCTTGCGGACCTCGCCACCGTCTTCGGTGCGCTCCTCGGTGCGCTCGTCGCGGCGTTCACCGCGGATGACCAGTCGGCTCTTGTCCACCTCGACGGTGACGTCCTTGTCGACGTCCACGCCCGGCAGGTCCACCCGGATCACCGCGTCGTCACCGTCGCGGGCGACTTCGACCGCCGGGTTGATCGCCGACCCGGCGGCAGTCGCCCAGTCGTTGGCGGTCGCGGGGCCGAAGAAGTCGCGCACCCAGCGGTCGGTGTTCCAGGCCGGCCGGGTCCACAGGGTCACATTGCTCATGGTTCATCTCCTGTTGCTGTCGACCGGCTCCGTGCCGGTTCGTCCACACATAGAGAACTTGAGTCGACTACGCTCATGTTCCGTCAGGCTGTTCGCTGTGAGCGAACAGGCTCACAACGGGGCGCCGACGCGAGTGAGGACACCGTGATGGGCGCTTCACATGAGGCGACACGGAGGCAATATCGGGTCCATAACCTGTGCGGCATGGCGCCAACATCGCACGTCGTGGTCGTGGGTCACGGCATGGTCGGTCACCGGTTCGTCGAGGCTCTGCGTTCCCGCGACACCGCCGGACAGTGGCGGGTGACCGTGCTCGCGGAGGAACTCGACGCCGCCTATGACCGCGTCGGCCTCACCGGCTACACCGACCACTGGGACCGGGCGCTGCTGGCTCTGCCCGGCAACGACTATCTCGGCGACGCGCTCGTCGACGTCCGGCTCGGCAGCCGGGTCATGGAGGTCGACCCGGCGATCAAGTCGGTGAGGACGGCCGACGGCGCGTGGATCGACTACGACGCACTGGTGTTGGCGACGGGGTCGTATGCGTTCGTGCCGCCCGTTCCGGGTCGCGACCTGCCCGCGTGCCACGTCTATCGCACCCTCGACGACCTCGACGCGATCCGTGCCGACGCGCAGCGTGCCCGCGACGCGGGCCCGGACGCGGTGGGTGTGGTGATCGGCGGCGGCTTGCTGGGGCTGGAGGCCGCCAACGCGCTGCGCACCTTCGGCCTGCGGCCACACGTCGTCGAGATGGCGCCGCGCCTGATGGCCCAGCAGCTCGACGAAGCTGGTGGCGCCCTACTGGGCAGGATGGTCACCGAGTTGGGCATCAACGTGCACACAGGCGTCGGCACCGAGTCGATCAAGCCGGCGCAACGTAATAGACCGCTGCGGCGGTCCGCGCACGACGATTCGATGCGGGTGACGCTCAGCGACGGCACCTTCGTCGACGCCGGCCTGGTGGTCTTCGCGGCGGGCGTGCGCCCACGCGACGAGCTGGCGCGCGACGCCGGTCTGCGGATCGCCGAGCGCGGCGGCGTGCTCACCGACCTGTCTTGTGCCACTAGCAATCCCAACATCTTCGCGATCGGTGAGGTGGCCGCCATCGAAGGCCGGTGCTACGGACTCGTCGGGCCGGGATACACCAGCGCGGAAGTCGTGGCCGACCGGCTGCTGGGCGGGGTGGCCGAATTCCCGGAAGCCGACATGTCGACCAAGCTCAAGCTGCTCGGTGTCGACGTCGCGAGCTTCGGCGACGCGATGGGCGTCACGCCCGACTGCCTGGAGGTGGCGGTCAACGACGCGATCAACCAGACCTACGCCAAGCTGGTGCTCTCCGACGACGCCAAGACCCTGCTCGGCGGCATCCTGGTCGGCGACGCCTCGTCGTACGGGATCCTGCGACCGATGGTCGGCGAGCCCCTGCCGGGGGATCCGCTGGCGCTGATCGCCCCCGCCGGAACCGACGGCGGTGCCGGCGGTTCGCTGGGCGTCGGGTCGCTGCCGGCCGGAGCACAGATCTGCTCGTGCAACAACGTCACCAAGGGAGACATCACCGACGCCATCGGCTCGGGCTGCTGCGACGTCGCCGAGCTGAAGAAGTGCACGCTGGCCGGCACGTCGTGCGGCTCGTGTGTGCCGCTGCTCAAACAGCTCCTGGAAGCCGAAGGCGTCGAACAGTCCAAGGCGCTGTGTGAACACTTCGGCCAGTCGCGCGCCGAACTGTTCGAGATCGTCACCGCCACCGGCATCCGGACGTTCACCGGGTTGATCGAGCGGTTCGGCACCGGAAGGGGTTGCGACATCTGCAAACCCGTGGTGGCGTCGATTCTCGCGTCGACCAGCTCCGAGCACATCCTCGACGGTGAGCAGGCGTCGCTGCAGGACTCCAACGATCATTTCCTGGCCAACATCCAGCGCAACGGCAGCTATTCGATCGTGCCCCGGGTGCCCGGCGGTGACATCACCCCCGAGCACCTGATCCTGATCGGCGAGATCGCCCGGGACTTCGGCCTGTACACCAAGATCACCGGCGGGCAGCGCATCGACATGTTCGGTGCCCGGGTCGACCAGCTGCCCGACATCTGGCGTCGTCTGGTCGACGGCGGAATGGAGTCCGGCCACGCCTACGGCAAGGCGCTGCGGACCGTGAAGAGCTGCGTGGGCAGCGACTGGTGCCGCTACGGCCAACAGGATTCGGTGCAGATGGCGATCAACCTGGAGTTGCGCTACCGCGGCCTGCGTGCCCCGCACAAGATCAAGATGGGCGTGTCCGGCTGTGCCCGCGAATGCGCGGAGGCCCGAGGTAAGGACGTCGGAGTCATCGCCACCGAAAACGGGTGGAACCTCTATGTCGGTGGCAACGGCGGAGCGACGCCGCGGCACGCCGAACTGTTGGCCGGTGACCTCGACGACGACACCCTGGTGCGCTACGTCGACCGGTTCCTGATGTTCTACATCCGCACCGCCGACCGGCTTCAACGCACCGCGCCCTGGGTGGAGCAGGTGGGGCTGGACCATCTGCGCGAGGTGGTGTGTGAGGACTCGCTGGGCCTGGCCGCCGAGTTCGAGGCCGCGATCACCCGGCACGTCGAGAACTACGCGTGCGAATGGAAGGGCGTGCTCGAGGATCCCGACAAGCTGTCGCGGTTCGTGTCGTTCGTCAACGCCCCGGATATCCCCGATCCCACGGTCGAGTTCACCGAACGCTCCGGGCGCAAGGTGCCGATCGGCATGCCGAAGGTGGGAGGCAGCCCGCGATGACGCTGCTCGACGACATCCAGGTGTGGACCACGGCGTGTGCCTACGAGTTCCTGCAGCCGTGCCGCGGGGTCGGAGTGCTGCTGCCCGGTGGTGCGCAGGCAGCGCTGTTCCGGCTCGAGGACGGCACGCTGCACGCGGTCGGCAACATCGACCCGTTCTCCGGCGCGGCGGTGATGTCGCGGGGCATCGTCGGCGACCGGGGCGGCCGCGCCACCGTGCAGTCCCCGCTGAAGAAGCAGGCCTTCGCGCTCGACGACGGCAGCTGTCTCGACGATCCGGACGTCTCGCTGCCGGTCTACGCGACACGGATCACCACAGACGGCGACGTCCAAGTCGGCTCCTGACTCGCCGCGAAATATCATTCCGGGCTGTGCTGAGGGCCTCGACCACGACCCGGAATGATATTTCGTCGTGACCAAAGTAGGGACTTTCGGCCCACGATTTCGCCGGCCACGCGCCATACCGTCGTAGCCATGACCTACGTGATCGGCAGTGCGTGCGTCGACGTCGTCGACAAGTCCTGCATGCTGGAGTGCCCGGCGGACTGCATCTACGAGGGCGACCGGGCGATGTACATCAACCCCAACGAGTGCGTGGACTGCGGCGCGTGCCGCATCGCGTGCCGGATGGACGCCATCTACTACGAGACGGACCTGCCCGACGAGGAAGCGCTGTTCCTCGAGGACAACGCCGCGTTCTTCACGCTGACGCTGCCCGGCCGCGACGCACCTCTCGGGGACCCGGGCGGCGCGCTGAAGCTGGGGCGCGTCGGCGCCGACACCCCGCTGGTGGCCGGCCTGCCGCCGTCAACCAAGCCACACCCCTAGCGCCCATCTATCGCCGGAACGGTATTCCAGCAGCCAAACTTCGAGTGACGCTGTGCTGGAATACAGTTCCGGCGGAGTGGGCTACCCCGGCGCGCAGGAAGCGGCTGGCGATCAGCCGCGCCACCCCGGGATGGGTGCCCAGCGGCTCGGTCACCACGTCGGCACCACTGTCGCGCAACCGATCCTGGAACAGACCGTCGGAGAGCAAATAGGACGCGACGACCACCCGCCTGCCCGGTGAGCGCATCGCCGCGACCGCGTCGGCCACCCTGGGTTCACCGGTAGCGGCGAACGCCAGCTCGACACGTGAGCCGACCATCGCCGACAGCCAGGTCGCGGTGGTGTGCAGATCCGTCATGGCCGCCGGATCCGAGGTGCCTGCCGCCGCAAGGATCACCGAATCATCAGGCCGCCAACCGGATTCGATGAGCCTGTCGACGAGCACCCGAACCAGCGCCGGGTCGGGGCCCAGTGCCCGGGTGACGGTCACGTCTTTGTGTCCGCTGGCCTCCACATGAGTGGGGATGTCGGAGGTGACGTGGTAGCCGCGCGCCAGGAAGGCGGGCACCAGCACGGTCGCCCGGTCAGGGGTCGCGGCCAGGAGTTCGCTCGGCGTCGGTCCGAGCACGTCGACGAATGCGACGTGCACCGGCCGGTCCAGTGCCTGGGAAACCTGCGCCGCCAGATCTCCGATCAACGACACACCCTGTTGTTTGCGGGTTCCGTGGGCCACCAGCAGGTAGCTCATGATGCGTGTGCCTCGTCGATGGTCAGCCGGTAGCCCCGCTTCACGACCGTGGACACCATCCTCTTGTCTCCCAACGCGGTTCGCAGCCGCAGCACGGCCGTCTCGACTGCGTGGGTATCGGTGCCGCTGCCGGGAAGGGCACGCAGCAGGTCCGACCGCGACACCACCGCACCGGGATGGAGTGCCAACGCCCGCACCGTGGCCATCGCGGCCGGCGACAACGCCTTGACCTCGCCGTCGACCAGCACACAATTGCCGCGGATCTCGAGCAGATGCCCGGCGGCGTGGACGGTGCGCGCCTGCAGCAGCGGTAGTTCGTCGGTGATGTGGCGGGCCAGAGCGCCCAACCGCATCCGCTCCGGCGCCGAGGTCGGCACCCCGAGGCGCACCAGCGGGCGCGCTGTGACCGGACCGACGCACATCGCGTGCACGTTGCTGCGCAGCGCCGAGAGCACCTCGGCCTCGATACCCATGTCCTTGGCCCGCAGCAGCATCGCCGCCACCGCCGGCGCGGACGTGAAGCTCACCGCGTCGAACTTCTCCTCGGCGATTCCCGCCACCAGTTGGTCGAACTCGCCGTCGCGGGGCACCGGGTGCCAGCGGTACACCCGGATCGGCACCACTTCGGCTCCGGCCGAGCGTAATTCGTCGAGGAACTCCGGGAACGGGTCCCAGTCGGCGGTGGCGCCGTGCAACTGCACGGCGATGCGCGCTCCGGAGATGCCGCCCTCGACCAGGTAGTGCAGCACCTCGCGCGAGGACTCCGAATCCGGCGACCATTCCTCGGGCAGCCCGCCCGCGCGCAACGCACCGGTGGCCTTGGGCCCGCGGGACACCACCCGGGCCTTGGCCAGCGCCGCGGTCAGATCGGTGGCCAGCCCCCAACCGTCGGCCGCCGCGATCCAGCCCCGGAAACCGATGCCGGTGGTGGCGACGACGATGTCGGGCGGGTTGTCGATCAAGGACCGGGTGCGCTGACGGAGTTCGTCGTCGTCGGGCAGCGGCACCATCTCGATGGCCGCGGCGCTGGTGACGGTCGCACCGCGGCGCTTGAGCAGCGCGCTCAGTTCGTCGGCGCGCCGCGCTGACGTCACCGCGACTCGGAATCCGGTGAGCGGCGACCAGTCCGGCTCACTCATGCTCTCTGTCTATTCAGGTCGTGTTTCGCGGCGATTAAGCAGCCGTTGCGTGAGCGTGTCACCCCCGCTCAGGGAATGAATTTCCGCTCACCGGCGCGGTGTCGCCGCTGTGAGGTCACCATACGTCGCCGTCGCGCCAGTCACAGGTGATCGCGGCGTCGAGGTCCAGGTCGACGGCGGCGGGCAGTTGGGCCGGCAGCACCAACACCGATCCGTCGTCATCGGGTGTGCGGACCAGCCCGTCCGGGGACAGCACCGACGTCGGCCCGCGCCACGGCAACCAGCCCCGGGCCTCGTACACCGGTCGGCCCAGATCGGTCACACCCAGCGCTCCCAGGTGATAGCCGCCCCGGACCACCTGTTCGACGGCGTCCATGAGCGCGGTGCCGAGACCCTGTCCGCGGTGGTCCTCCCGGACCGCGACACCCTCGACGTATCCGCAGCGCAGTGCCGTACCGCCGTGCAGGAGCCGACGTTGCACGACCGCGGCGTGCCCGATCAGCGCGCCGCGCTGACAGATCACCGCATGCATCCCGCCGAGGGCGTGTTCCCAGTCATCGTCGGTGAACTCGCCGTCCGAAGATCCACGGAAGGCGTCGGTGACCATCAAGCGGGCGTGCTCGCGGGTCTCGTCGTCGAGATCGGACGTGTGGACAAGACGGGCACGCACACCTCCGGTTCTACCACCGCGGCCGCGTCACGGCTCCCCTCAGCGGTCGCGCCGTGTCAGCCGCCGGCGCCTTCGAACGGCCTGCGGGGCCGCGACCAGTGCAGCCGCACCGTCTGCCCGGGACGCGCCTGGGCGACCTTGTCGATGTCGTCGTCGACGACCACGCCGACGACCGGGTAGCCCCCGGTTACCGGGTGGTCCGGACCGAGGATCACCGGGAAACCGGTCGGCGGGATCTGGATCGCGCCCCGGGTGGCGCCCTCGCTGGGCAGCTGGGTGTCCGGGTTGCGGTACTCCAACGGCATCCCGATCAGCCGTATCCCGACCCGGTCACTGCGGTTGGTGACCTGCCAGTTGGTGCGCACCAGGATGTCGGAGTCGACGAACCAGTCGTCCCGAGGACCCGGCACCACCCTGAGTTCGAGGACGTCGTCGACGATCGCCGCCACCGGCGCCTGGTCGAGTTCGGGAAAGTCATCGGTGTGCTCACCGATCGGCAGCACGTCTCCCGGCTGCAGTGGTCCCGGCCCGATCGACGACATCACGTCGTAGCTTCGTGACCCCAGCACCGGTTCGACGTCGAAGCCGCCACGCACCGCCAGGTACGAGCGCAACCCCGACGGAGGTGGACTCAGCGAGATCACCTCGCCGTCCTGGGCGTAGTGGATGCTGTTGGTGCCGAACGGAACTCCGTCGACGGCCGGGTCGGTGTCGGCGCCGGTCACCGCGATGGCCACGCCGTCCTTGCCGCCACCGCGCACCCGTGCGGTGAACCCGCCCAGCATCACCTCGACGGTCGCCCGGTCGCCCGGGTTGGCGACGAGCCGGTTGGCCAGAGTGTGCGAGCGTCGGTCGGCCGCGCCGGACCGGGTGACGCCGAGGTGGGACAGACCCGGCCGGCCGAGGTCTTCGACCAGCGCGAGCGGCCCCGTCTTGAGGATCTCCAGCGATGCTCCGCTCACGACGCCACCTCCCGGAACTGCACCCACATGCCGGGCGTCAGCAGCGCCGGGTGGTCCCGCGCGACATCCCACAGCGCCGCGGAGGTGCGCCCGATCAGCTGCCAGCCGCCGGGCGACTCTCGGGGATAGATCCCGCTGAACTCACCGGCCAGCCCGACGGAGCCGACGGGCACCTTGATGCGCGGGTCGGCCCTCCTGGGCACCGCAAGCCGCTCGTCACCGCCGACCAGGTAACCGAAACCCGGTGCAAATCCGCAGAATCCGACGCGCCAGGGCTGCCCGGTATGTGCCGCGACGACCTCGCGCACCGACAGTCCGGTCAGCCGGGCCACTTCGTCGAGGTCCTCGCCGTCGTAGGTGACGTCGATGACCACGTCGACCGATGCCGGCGTCTCGGCCAGCGCGCTCGTGTCCGGCTGCACCTGGTTCAGCCGCTGCCGGGTGGGTGCCTGGTACCGGTGTCCGTCGAGCTTCACCAGAATGGTCCTGGCCGCGGGCACGATGTCCACCACGCCCGGCAGGCCGGCGGAACGCAGCGCGTCGGTCCACGCCAGAACCTCGGCGGTGCCGTCGAACTCGAGAAGCAGCGCGCGGTCGCCATAGTCCAGAATGCTGCTCGCGCGACCGGCGCGAAGCCCGGCCGTCGCATCCACTGTCACGCTCATGTCCCAAAGCTACCGGGCAGTAGCTTTGAAAGCTCGTACTCTTCTGAAGCTCTTTGGGCCTTGCCAGAGGTGCCTTAAAGTCGGCTCAAACTGCGGGCCGATAAGTCGGTTCGCGGCGCTTGATGTAGGAGATCACCCGGTAGGTGATCGGTAGCACGAGGATCTCGATGGCGGTCTTGTACAGCCAGCCCTGCGCGGTGTAGGTGGCGAAGTCGCCGAAGCTGGTGATGCCGATGACGCTGGCCGCGATCGCGCAGAACACCACGGTGTCGCCGAGTTGGCCGACGAACGTCGACCCGATCAGCCGCGCCCACAGGTGCTTCTCCTTGGTGCGCTCTTTGATCCGCACCACGACCCAGGCGTTGAGGGTCTGGCCGACGATGAAACCCGCCAGGCCCGCCACGATCAGTCCGGTGTAGGCCCCCGCGATGTTCTCGAAGTGCTCCTGGTTCTCGTAGAAGTCCGCCGCCGGCAGATAGACGGTCACCCAGAAGGCCGCGGCGGCGAGCGCGTTCATCGCGAACCCGGTCAGGATGGCCCGGCGGGCGGCCCGGAAGCCGTACACCTCGGACAGCACGTCGCCGATCACGTAGGTCAGCGGGAAGACGATGAACCCGCCATCGGTGATGATCGGGCCGAACTCCACGCCCTTGGTCGCCGTGATGTTGGAGATGATGACCAGCGCGGTGAACACCGCGACCAGGACCGGGTAGTAGGCCGAGCCCACTTTCGCGAACGCGGCGTGGGTGTCCTGGTCGGTGGTCTGGCTGGTCACCGGGCTATTAGATCAGCCCAGGGCGGCGGCGATCATCGGCGGCAACTTCTCGGCGACGACCGGGTAGGACAGTGTCGAGGCGTAGGCGATGGCTCCGGCGAGCTCCTTGCCGGTGAAGACGTTGCGCTGTTCGGCCGTCGCGGACAGACCGGCGATCGTCGGGTCGGCCAGCAGCGCCGCCTGTTCCTCGTCGCTCTCGGTGGTCCAGATGAGGACGTCGGCGGAATCGAGGACCGTGGCCATGGTGTCGCGCGGCAGCAGCGGTCCGTCGGTGTCCAGGACGGTCAGCCCCATCTGGGCCAGGAACTCGCGACGCCAGTCCGGCCCCTGGACCTGCACACTGTCGCGGTGCAGCGTGCCGCCGAGAAGCAGCACGGTCTTGTCGGCGAACTGCGGGTGGGCGTCCTTGACCGCGGCGAACTGCGCATCGACGTCGGCGATCAGCTCCGTCATGTCGTCGTGGCGGAAGACCGCCTGGCCGATCGCGCCGGCCTGGTCTCGCCACGGTTCGAAGAACGCGTCGCGTCCCGACTGCGGGATCGTCGGCGCGATCGCCGACAGCCGGGCGTAGGTGTCTGCGTCGAGTCCGGCGTCGGTCGCCACGATCAGATCGGGCCGCAGGCCGGCGATCTGCTCGACCGGCACACCGTCGGACAGGTACAGCACCACCGGCTGCGCGTCGCCCAGCCGCGGCAGCGCCCACGGCCAGAGCCCGAACGGTTCGCCGCCGAACCAGTCGGTGACCGCGATCGGAACGACGCCGAGGGCGAGCAGGTCGTCGGCGTCGGTCAACCCGGCGCTGACCACCCGGGTCGGAGGTGCGGGGACGCGCGTCTCGCCGAACGCGTGCGCGACGGTCACCGAGCCGTCGTCGGCGACGGTGCCTGGCTCATCTGATCCGCAGCCGGCCACCAACGCCGCGGCTCCGGCCGACATCGTCAGGAAACTGCGCCGGGACCACCTGGTGGGCACCCGCGTAGCCAACCGACTCCGCCTACGGAACGGGGATGGGCACCATGCCGGGAGGCGGCCACACCGGCGGCGGCGCGGGGGCCGGGGCCGCCGGCGCACCGGGAGGCGCTTCGGGGGAGACGACGCCCGGAGGGAGCGTGCCGGGCGGGAGCATCGGCATCTGCCGCACGCCCATTGCGTCGGCCATCGCCGGGTCCATCTGTGACGGATACAGGGTCTGGTAGAGCTCCTCGGTTCCGCGCATGTTCCACAGTTCGCGCAGGAAGCTCATCTGGCCGGTGTTGTTGAAATCGCCGTTCTGCACCGGCGGGATGAAGGGCGCGGTGCCAGGCGGCGGCGGAGGTGCTGCCGGGCCCGGGATGGGGGCGCCCTCCGCGATGGGGGTGTAGGTGAAGACCTGGTTGGGGGCAGGGGCGGGACCGGGTTCACCGGGCACCGGTGCGGCGACACCCGGGGAGGGCGGCAGCGCGGGATCGACGGGTGCCGGCTGTGCACCGGCCTGGCCTGCGAGGGCCAGAGCGCCTCCGGCCACAAACGCGCCGATGACGATGGTCTTGATACGGGACGTGGCGGCCATGGTACGAAGGCTATCGGGTTGAGCGCCCAGGCGTTACTTTTCCGGCTCAGCTCAGTGCCAGCCCGACGGCCAGGGCGATCATCATCGCGGCGATCAGCCCGTCGAGAATGCGCCACGTCCTGGGGGTTGCGAAGAACCGGCTGAGCTTCCTGGCGCCGAACCCGAGGCCGCTGAACCACACCACGCTCGCGGTCACCGCGCCGACCCCGAACAGCCACCTGCCTTCCTGGTGCTCATTGGCGAGCGCGCCCAGCAGGATGACGGTGTCCAGGTAGACGTGCGGGTTGAGGAAGGTCAGCGCCAGGCAGGTCGCCAGCACACCGCCCAGTCGGGCCGGCGCGGCATCCGACGGCGTCAACGTTCCGGGGTGCAGCGCGCGCCGAGCCGCGAGCAGTCCGTAGCCGATCAGGAAGACCGCCCCGCCGTACTTGGCGACGGAGACGACGTCGGGGTGCGCCGCGATGAGGGCGCCGAAGCCGGCGATGCCGGCGAAGATCAACACCAGATCCGAGACCGCGCACAGCGCGACGACCGGCAGCACGTGCTCACCGCGGATGCCCTGGCGCAGCACGAAGGCGTTCTGGGCGCCGATGGCCGCGATGAGTGCCATCGTGGTGGCGAAGCCGGTCAGCACGACCAGGTAGGCGGTGTTCACGCCAGCAACGCTAGGCATGGGTGCCGGATCAGTGAATCTAATTATTCTTCAGGCCGATTAGTGAATCTGATGTGACTTCTCGACCTTTGGGTGTTATCGGCGCCTGACGGTTGTCTTGTGGTGGTGTGTTGCGCCCGTAAGACAAAGAATTTTCGTTGGCTCTAGCAGCGATAGCGTGTGGATTGGATGAATCAGGGACGGACTGGGCAGCCCTCACCGCCACGGTAGGTCAGCTATCAAAGCACTTCGGTGCCAGAGGTTTTGGTGGATTGCGCCGAGTTCCGTGCCTCCATTTTTTGGTGTTTTGGTCGCGCAACGCGTCTCGGCAGGGCCTCGTTCTGACTGTATTGCTGCGGCACGCGCCTGGACCTGCGCTTCGAGAGCTGCGCCGTCAGTCGCTTGCCTCCGCCGGCCGTGGAAATTCGTTATAGCACCGCTATAGCACCGCGCCTATAGCGGTGCTATATTGCGATCGTGGATACGAAATCGCTATTGGTGGCTGCAGCGTTGCAGGTGCTGGAACAGCATGGTGAGGCAGGTTTCTCGACGCGCTCGGTGTGCGCGATCGCCGACGTCACCGCCCCGACTCTGTATCACCATTTCGGCAGTGCCGACGGCCTTCTCAGTGCCGCGATCACCGAAGCGTTCGCGCAGTTCCTCGCGAGCAAGAAGGCCGAAGCCTCCGCCGCCGATCCGGTAATTGCGCTACGGCAGGGCTGGGACAACTACGTGCGCTTTGCCGCCGAACGACCACGGCTGTACGCCGCGATGGTGGTCCGCGTCCTGCAAGGGGCCACCATTCCCGCCGCCGATGCAGGACGCGCGCTTCTCGTGGAGCGCATCGCAGCTATTGACGCGGACGGTCACCTCGCGATGGGAGTCGAAGCGGCAGCGGACCTCATCTGGTCCTCGGCGCACGCCGCGTCGACTCTCTACGTGATGGCGCCGGAGCGGCAGCCAGACCCGATCGTCGTCACGACCCTGCGCGACCACGCAGTGCAATCCATCTGTACCTCCATCGAAAGTGAGAAACCAGCATGAAGATTGTCGTCACCGGCGGCTCCGGATTCCTCGGTACCCACCTGATCCCTCGGCTTGTCCACGACGGTCACACCGTCTTCGCCCTCGTGCGCTCCGCGTCGTCGGCTGAGGTGGTGCGCGCCTTGGGCGCGACACCAGTGCCGGGGGACCTCGACAAACCCGACGAACTATCGCTGCCCGCGGTCGACGCGGTTGTTCATGCCGCGGCGCTGTTCCGCTTCGCCGGGCCGCGCGCCCCGTACTTCAGCGCGAATGTCGCGGGCACTGAGGCTGTTTTGAATGCAGCCCAGCATGCGGGGGCTGCAACATTCGTCTACATCAGTGCCGCCGCGGTGGCCATGGATGATCGAGGCACGCCGGCCAGCAACATCGACGAATCAGCGCCCACCTACCCTCGAAGCTTTTCGGGTTACATCGCCAGTAAGTCTCAGGGTGAGGCGGCGGTGTTGGCGGCCAACGGCCCCGGCTTCCGCACGATCGCTCTTCGCCCGCCCGCCCTCTGGGGTCCCGGGGGGCTGTTCAGCAAGCAGCTTCCCCACGCCATCGAGTCCGGGCAATTCGCGTTCATCGGCCGCGGCGAGTACCCGGCGTCCACCATCCATGTCGACAACGTCGTCGAGGCGGTGCAGTGCGCGCTGGAGCGTGGCACCGGTGGCCGCCCGTATTTCATCAACGACCGCGATCTGGTCACTTTCCGCGAATTCGTCTCTGGGCTCGCCAAACTGGAAGGCTACTCGATCGATGGCCTGCGCTCGGTGCCCTACCGAGTCGCGTTCACCTTCGGGCGCCTCATGGAAGCCTTCGCGGCGCTGCGCACCGACAAGGGCGACCCGCCGCTGACCCGCACTTTGGTGCGGTTGATCGGACGGGAATTCACCACCAACGACGACGCCGCCCGTCGCGAACTGGGCTACATCGGCACGATGACGCGCGCCGAGGGACTGGGACGAATGGCGCAACGGGTCTAGCGCCACACACACCCATTCGACCAGCCTGCTGCAGAAGGTTTGGCTGCGGGGCGCCCGACCGACCTACGTCATCTCGGTCCCGCGCCAGGATCCGATTGCCCGCAGTCTCCGCCCTCGTCACTCGGTCGCTTGTGTTGGTGGTAGGAGTTGCTGGTTGGTCCGGGTAGGGATGCACTGCCGGCGGGCGCGTCCAGGCGCCACGTGTCGAACGCCATCGCCAGCATGACGTAGGTTCCGACGACGAAGATGAGCTCCATCGCCTGGTGGGTGCCGAGTTCCTCGGTCAGGCGTTGCCACGTCGAGGCGTCGGCGCTACCTCGGACCAACAGTTCGTCGGTTGCCTCTAGCACCAGCCGGTCGATGCCGGTGAAACCGTCATTGCCCTCGGCAAGCCGCGAAATGTCGTCCTCGGGTACCCCACCCTCGGTGGCGACCCTGGTGTGCTCGCCCCAGAAGAACGCCGACCGGCGGGTGTGCGCGACGCGCAGCACCGCCAGTTCTCGCAGCCGTAGCGGTAGTTCGCCGCGCTGCAGCAGCCAACCGTTGAACGTCAGGAACTTTCGGGCCATCTTGGGGTGGCGAGCGAGTAGTCCGATGATGTCGAACCTGAGTGGGTCGGCCGGATGGCCCGTGCCAGCCCTGGGCACCTTCTCCCCCGGCAGGCCCAGCAATGCACCGAATGCAGCGTACTCGTCGTCGCCCCATTCGCCTGCGGTCAGCGGCGCGAGGAGCGGACCGTCGATTCGTGCATCGGTCATGTCCTGCGACCTCCGTTGACGCCGATTACTTGCCCTGTCACATAGGATGACTCGTCCTGACACAGGAAGATCGCGGCGTTGGCGATGTCCTCCGGTCGGCCCGCGCGTCGCACCGGCGTGATCTTGGCGAAATGGTCCAGCGATGCCGTGAATCGGCCTTCTTCGATCGCCTTCTCCAACATCGGCGTGACGACCATGCCCGGCGGAATGGTGTTCACAGTGATCCCCTTCGGACCGAGTTCGAGGGCGAGGCTCTTGGTGAATCCAATGACCCCGGCCTTGGAGCTGACGTACGCGGCCATCCGGGATTGTCCGCCCTGGGCGCTCGACGACGAGATGTTGACGATGCGGCCCCAGTGGGCGTCCACCATGTCGGACAGCACCTCCTGGGTGCAGATGAACGGCCCCCTCAGGTTGATCGCCATCACTCGATCCCACTGCTCGTCCGTGATCTCGGTGAACTTGCCGAACTGCTCGATTCCGGCGTTGTTGATCAGCATGAGCACCGGACCCAGGTCGGTCCGCACCCGGTCGACTGCTGCCTTGACCTGGCTGCGGTCGGAGACGTCGACGGTGTAGCCGTTGACCGTGGCGCCGCGACCTCGCAGTCGGTCGACCTCCGCGTCGATGTGGTCGGTGGCGAGATCGAAGATGGCGACCTTGGTGCCGCGGGCGGCGAGCGCCTCGGCGATCGCGAGGCCGAGTCCCTGAGCACCGCCGGTGACGATGGCGGTGGTGTTTTCGAAAGGCATTGCTGCGGGATTCCTACGAGAACTCGATGTGAAGGCGGGTGAGTCCGCGCAGGATGAATGTGGGCAGGTACCGGTAGCGCCGGGCATCGGCTGGTCCGTGCTTGTCCACGTCGATCCAGATGCCGGAGGTTCGGTCCAGGAGGCGGTTGAGGCTGACTTTCGCCTCGGCGCGGGCGAGTGGGGCGCCGGGACAACTGTGCGGACCGCGCCCGAAGGCGATGTGCTGCCGGGCATTCGGCCGTTGGAGATCGAAGGTGTCGGGGTCGGTGAACCTGCGAGGATCCCGGTTGGCCGCCGCGTTGTTCAACATCACCGTGGTTCCCGCCGGTAGCTCCACCCCGCCGACGGTGACCGGCACCTTGGACAACCGGAAGTCGCCGCGAATCGGACTCTCGACCCTCAGCGCCTCTTCGATGAAACCGGGAATCAGACTGCGGTCGGCACGCAACTTCGCCTGCAGCTCAGGGTCTTCGGCGATCATCATCACCGCGGTGCTGAGCAGGCGGACCGTGGTCTCCTGCCCGGCCGCGAACAAGTTCGCCGCGACACACACGACATCGATCACCGGTGGGGTCCGGCCGTCCGGGAAGAGCGCAGACGCGAGACCGGTCAGCACATCGTCGCCCGGATTTGAGCGGCGGTCGGTGATGTACTCGGTGAATTTTCCGTAGAGGTATTCCAGCGGCGAGTGGTGCATCGCGTCCCCGCTGCTGCTACCGATGGTGCCGGTGGAGGTGAGGAGTTGGTCCTTGAAGTCGTCGTGGTCGGATTCGGGCACTCCGAGCAGATCGGCGATGACGAGCATCGCGAACGGGTTGGCGAAGTCACCGACGAATTCGCAGCGTCCATCGGTGAGAGCGTCGTCGTACTGTCGGTCGGCCAACCGCCACATGAACTCCTCGTTCTCCTTGAGGCGTTTGGGCGTGATCATCCGCGACAGCAGTGCCCGGTGATCGGTGTGCAGCGGTGGGTCCAGGGTCGGCAGCTGGTCGTTGAACGGGAGCTCATCGCGGTGCTGCACAATCAATTCGGAGATGTCGTCGCCCTCGAGGGGTACCGGGAAGCCGGGGAACGGACCGGTGACCGCGGTGCAGGAGGAGAATCGCACGTTGTCGTTGTAGACGGCGACGGCCTCTTCGTATCCGGTGATCATCACGACGTCGTGGTGTGGCTCGCGACGCACCGGGCACTCGTTGCGCACCGCGGCCAAGTACTCGTACGGATCGTGTAGCACCGTGTCGTCGGTGAAGAAGTCGACTGCGTCGATGTCTGCCGGCATCATCTGGTCGGTCACTCGGTACCCCCGGCACCGTCGAAACTGGGCAGCGCGGCCGGGTCGGGCAGTTGCATCTGGAGGTAGACGGCGACGAAGGTGATCTTGTCGTCTGCGTTGAACTCATACACCGAAGCGGTGTTGACGATGCTGCTGAACTCGCCGACCGTGCTGTGCTCCTCCAGTTCCAGGAAGGCCACGTCATCCGTCTCGGTGAGGCGCTTGAACGAGCAGTCCCAGTCCGAGGACTTCGCCCAGTTGGTCAGGAACTCGGTGTACTCGGCCCAGTTCATCACCTCCTTGAACGGTCCGATACGGACGAACTCCTCGACCGCGATCAACTCGGCCAACGGCGCCCAACTGTCGACCGAGAAGCCGGGATCTTTTGCACTTTTCACCAGGCGGCCCATCGTTCGGCTGTACTCCAGCACCACCCTCGACCGTCCGGTGGTCTCGCCGATGGCATCGTCGATCGTCGTCACACCGTCACCTCCGGGGCGGCGAGTGTCCGGAGGTGATGGGCCAGGCGTTGTTCGAAATTCAATGGTCCTTCTTTCGGTGATCTGAGGAAGTGTGTGAGGCCAGCTCAGCGGTGTGCGGTGTCGGCCATGTAGCGGTCGACGACCGAGTGGTAGTGCGCGATGACAACTTCTTCCTTGACCAGCGACATGTGGTCGAGCCGGTCGTTGCGCAGCCCTTTCTGCTGGCGAGGCATCTGCTCGTAGTCCTGCTGAAGCGCCTCGAAGTACTTGTGGCTCCCCGGCGTATCCACCACGATCGCCTCGGCCCGGACCGCCTCGCGGAAGTCTTCCGGCACGTACATGTAGCTGGCCACGTGCCAGATGCACCGGTTCGGATCACCGTCGGGGTGAGGTGCGGACATGATGACGTGGCATTCGCCGGCTCGCACGGTCATGAAGTAGTTGGGGAACAACACCCAGCCCTGGTTGTCGACCATCTGACTGTCGGTGAGTCCACTGACGTCGAGCCCCATGCCGGTCAGCACCTCACGGGTGGCTTGCTGCAGCAGCAGGCGGGCCGTCACGCCGGCGGGGAAGTCCACGTTCCCGTCTTCGTCCTGGTAGGGCGCGATCAGTTCCTTGAAGCGCGGAATCACCGCCACCGTCCCGGGGAAAGTCTCGGGTAGAGCCAGGATCCCTGCGACCTGATCCTGCACACCGGCGCCCACCACCTCGAACGGAGCCATTGCGACACTGTGGTTTTGAAAGAACCGGTACCGCGCGGTCTGTGGGTTGATGTGCAGCACCTGCAGGAGTTGGGGATGAATGCCGTTGATGTGATAGCCCTCTTCGAAGGCATCCATCACGACTTTCCAGTTGCACTCGATGGCTTCGGTGACGTCCATGACCGTGGTGAACCGCTCGATGTTGTAAGGCTCCAGGAGGCTGACAACCTCCTCGCCCAGGTACTCCCGCAACGGCCCGGCCTCAGGATCAGGGTTGAGGAAGATGAAACCGGCGAAGCTGTCGACCGAAACGTGAAGAAGCGAGTTCTCGGTCTTGTCGATCGGGCCTGCGAGGTTCTCGCGCAGCATGCCCTTCAACCTGCCGTCGAGGTCGTAGGACCACAGGTGGTACTGGCAGAGGAATCCACGTTTGGCGTTGCCGGTCTCGCTGATGCACAGCGCGTTGCCGCGGTGCCTGCAGGCGTTGACGAAACCCCTCAGCTCGCCGTCTTTGCCCCGGACGATGAGGAAGGACTGGTCGAGGATGTCGTATTTCTTCCAGTCGCCCGGCTTCGGCAATTCGTCCGCGCGGCCGGCAATCTGCCAGGTCCGCATCCAGATCACTTCCCGCTCGCGCGCGGCGTAATCGGGGCAGGTATAGCGATCGGTGGCGATGGTCATGTTGAACGTCCCGGGTTGGACGTCATCCAGACCCATACCGAGGCCCGATGCGGGATCCAGCCATTCTGCGGCCCGTGTTGCAGGCATCAAGGGAGTCCTCCTTCGTCGACGGAATCTGTGTGGGTGGCCGTACCAGGCGAAGGGCGTCGCCGCAGTGTTGTGACCGGTCTCACGATATACATCAATGTATCGGACATACAAGAGCGTATATCGTGGTTGGGGTCACACCCTCGCCTCCTCCAAGCTCGGCGTGAGGAGGCCACCGACCGTGGTGGGAGGATTGCCCTATGGCTGAACGCTGGACCAAGGAGCGTCGTACCGAGCACACCCGCCAGATATTGCTGGACGCTGCCGAGGAAGTGTTCGCGCGCAAGGGCTTGACGGGGGCCGCACTGGAAGAGATCGCTGACGCCGCGGGCTTCACCCGCGGCGCCATCTACTCTCAGTTCGGCGCAAAGGAGAAGCTGTTCCTTGCCGTCGTCGACCGCCAGCGACAGCGGTTCCTCGACGGCTTCGTCGAGGTGATGATGTCCTTTCATCGACTCGGTGACGTGGACATCGACGAACTGGCCGAACGGTGGCGCCAACTGAGCAGCGCAGCCGACCGAGCTGTCCTGGGCCACGAGTTGACGCTGTATCTGATGCGCAACCCCGGCGCCCGCGAAAGCGTGGCCGCCCAACGCCTCGACATCATCCGCTCACTCGGGGAGTTCATCAGCAAGAACGTCGCTCGGATCGGCGGCACCCTCACCATCGAGGCCGAGATGCTCGCCCGAGTCATCCTGGCCGCCAACGACGGCATCACCCTCGACAGCCACCTCGACGGCGAGGACCTCTACCGTCCCTACCTCCAGCTCGTCATGTCCAGCATCAGAACCTGATCCGAAGTTTGGCAAACTGCAAGCATGCGGTTGGGCCTGTCTACTCCTGTGGTCATTCAGCCCCCCGGCGCGACTCCCGCGTGGGAAGCTGCCGCCGACATCGCTGATGTCGCCCGGATCGCGGCGGCCGCCGACGACCTCGGCTTCGACTACCTCACGTGCTCCGAACACATCGCGGTCCCCGACGAGGACGCTGTCCGCCGCGGGTCGATGTACTGGGATCCGCTGGCCACGCTGTCCTATCTCGCCGCCTGCACCACCCGGATCCGGTTGGCCACTTCAGTGCTGGTGCTCGGGTACCAGCACCCGCTGGCGATCGCCAAGCGCTACGGCACCCTTGACCGCCTCAGTGGCGGGCGGGTGGTGCTCGGGGTCGGGGTCGGTTCGTCGGCCGCCGAATTCGACGTCTTGGGAGTCCCTTTCGCGGACCGGGGCGCCCGCGCCGACGATGCGATCGCGGCGTTGCGGGCGGCGTGGGGCGCCACCCGGCCGGATTACGACGGTGCATTCTACCGGTTCAGTTCGCTGCGGGTCGAGCCGTGTGGCATACAACCGCGAGTACCCATCTGGGTGGGTGGTCGGACGGCACGGTCACTTCGGCGCGCGCTGCAGCTCGGCGACGGCTGGATGCCGTTCGCCCTGAGCCGCAACGAGATCGCGACGATGCTCGACGGCAGATCGCTGCCTCCGGATTTCGAGGTGGTGTTGGCCACGCCTCAGCTTGATCCGGCCGGGGACCCGGCGCGGTGTGCCCACAAGCTGGCAGCCCTGCGCGCGTCCGGAGCGACCGCGGTGACCTGCTCGGTGACCGCCACCTCCGCCGGGCACTATTGTGACCAGCTCGTGGCACTTCGCGACCTGGCCGACGACCTCTGGAGCTGACCGTCCGGTTCGCGGCCGATCAGAACTCGATGCGGACCGTGTCCGAACGCGGGCGGGCCTGACAGGCCAGGAACAGGCCGTCGGCGAGATCCTGCTCGTCGAGGATATCCGTCTGGCCCATCTGCACCTCGCCCGCGACCACCGTCGCCGCGCAGGAACCGCAACTGCCCTCCCGACACGAGTACGGCACCGCGAGACCGGCAGCCAGCATCGTGTCGACCAGGTTGCGGTTGCGCGGCCACCGCAGTGTGTGGTTTTCGCCGTCGAGTTGGACCTCGGCGTCGGCGTCGTCGGTGTCGCCGACGGCGGTGTCGGTCGGCACGTCGGCGAACGGATCGCCCGTCAGTGAGGTGAACACCTCGACGTGGATCTTGGCGGGCGGCACCCCGGCCTCGATGAGTCCGTCTCGGACCGCCGCCATGTAGGGGCCGGGGCCGCAGACGAACGACTCGTATCCGATGAACCTGCCGGCGAAACCGCCCAGCTGTGCGGGGGTGGGCCGGCCCTGCACCGACTCCAGCCAGTGCCACATGGTGAGCCGTCCGGCGAAACGGGCAGCGAGGTCGCGCAGCTCCGCAGCGAAGATGACCGAGCGTTCATCGCGGTTGGCATAGCAGAGGATGACACGACCGGTTCCGGCCGTGAGCACCGATTTCAGGATCGACATCACCGGGGTGATCCCGCTGCCGGCGGCCCACAGCAGGAAGTCGCCGTTCAGGTCGGCTGGCGTGAAGAGCCCGGCCGGCGGCAACACCTCGATCGAGTCACCGCGGGAAATATTGTCGCACAACCAGTTCGAACCATAGCCACCGACTGTCCGCTTCACGGTGACCTTCGGTGCATCGTCTGTGTGCGGTGAGCTGGCCAGCGAGTAGCAGCGAGCAACGGAACCGGTGCGCTCGCTGGGTACACGCAGGGTCAGGAACTGGCCGGGCCGGTAGGCGAGACGGTGACGCTGCCCTTCGGGCACGGAGAACACCAGGGAGCGCGTGTCGTGACTCTCGTCGATGACCTCGCTGACGGTGAGTGTCAGGGTGCGCGATCCCGATGAACCTGTTGTCGCCGTGGGGGTGGATTCCACGTCGGTCATGACCGAACATTCTGGCCGTTGCCATGCCGTCAGCGGGGGTGCGCGTCCGGTGGCCGGGACAAAATCTCGGCGCCCGATGCCGGAGCAATCGGAATAGATCCTTCGCGTTGGGTGCTTTCGGCCATAGACGCCCGCCACCTCCTCCCGGTGGAGGAGCGCCATGCAAGTGCTTTCTGGAGAAGGGAAATCCCTTGACCGACCATGATGGCGCCGAAATCGATCCGTCGCAGCGTGATCCATTCCGGATGGACCGGCGCACGTTTGTCGGAGCTGCGGTGATTGCGGGCGGCGCTGTCACCAGCCTGTCGCTGATGAGTGGCTGCTCATCAACCGAGGACGATGGGTCAGAAGGAGTCTCTGAGACGGTCCGGTTGACCATCAACGGTGAGGACCACGAGGTCACCGTCGACACCAGGACCTCACTGCTGGACATGTTGCGCGACCGCGTGGGATTGACGGGCACCAAGAAGGGCTGCGACCAGGGAGCCTGCGGTGCATGCACGATTCTGGCCGACGACCAGCGGATCGTCTCCTGTCTGACCTTGGCGGTGATGCACGACGGTGCCGAGCTCACCACCATCGAAGGGGTAGCCGACGGCGATCGGTTACATCCACTGCAACAGGCGTTCATCGACCACGACGGTCTGCAGTGCGGCTACTGCACGCCGGGCCAGATCATGTCCGGCCTGGGATGTATCGCCGAAGGACACACCCGAACAGACGCGGAAATCCGGGAATGGATGAGTGGCAACCTGTGTCGGTGCGGCGCCTACCCCAACATCGTCACCGCTGTCGCGTCGGTCGCCGGGGAGGCGTGAGGATGTTCCCGTTCCGGTTCGCCACTGCCGCCGACGAAGACTCGGCATTGGAGGCTGCCGCGGCAGGCGGCCGGTACATCGCCGGTGGAACAACCCTGGTCGACCTGATGCGCGAGACGGTCGAACGACCCGAAACCGTCATCGACATCAACGTGCTGCCTTACCGCGACATCGACCTGCAGCCGAACCGGTTGCGCATCGGTGCATTGGTGCGAATGTCGCAATTGGCTGCCGATCCCGGGGTGCGGGAGTACTTCCCGGTGATCACCGAGGCGTTGGAGAAGTCAGCGTCGGCGCAGCTGCGCAACATGGCCTCCATCGGCGGCAACCTGATGCAACGCCCGCGCTGCCTCTACTTTCGCGACGTGACGGCGAACTGCAACCGCCGAAGTCCCGGGTCGGGCTGCGCGGCGATCGACGGTTACAACCGCAACCACGCCATTCTGGGCACCAGTAGCTCCTGTGTCGCCACACATCCGTCGGATCTCGCGGTCGCGTTGGTCGCATTGGACGCGGTGGTCCACACGATCGACGCCGACGGGGCGCGCCAGATCCCCATCGCGGAGTTCTTCCGCGAGCCCGGCGATACCCCGGATCGTGAACACCAGTTGCCTCCCGGGGCGCTGATCACCGCGGTCGAGGTGCCGGTCACTGCCGCGGCGCGGCGATCGGGCTATCTCAAGGTGCGCGACCGTGAATCGTACGAATTCGCGCTGACCTCAGCGGCGGTGGCGCTCGACATCTCCGGTGGCCGGATCCGCACCGCCCGGATCGCGGCCGGCGGGGTCGGCACCGTTCCGTGGCGGATGCCTGCGGTCGAACGGGCACTGACCGGTCGAAGGCCGAGTCCACAACTGTTCGCCGACGCCGCTGCGCTGGCGGCCGACGGTGCACAACCGCTGTTGCAGAACGGGTTCAAGGTGGAGTTGCTCAAACGCACCGTGCAACGACAGCTGAACACCGTCGCGGGGCTGCCGTGACGGCGCCGTCGGGGACCGCGTCAGGACAACCGCTGTCCCGGGTCGACGCGCGCCTCAAGGTCACCGGCGCCGCCACCTATGCCGCCGACAACACGATCCCAGACCTGCTGTACGCGACGCTCGTCGGCAGCACCGTGGCACTCGGCTCGGTACAGGACATCGACGTCTCGGCCGCCCGCGACCATCCCGGTGTTGTCGACGTGATCACCGACTTCGTGGGCGTCACTCTTCCGCATTCGCCGCCGCGGATCTCCTACTACAAGCAGCCGGTGGCTGTGGTCGTGGCGGCCAGCGCCGAGTCCGCCGCGCACGGGGCCACCCTGGTGACCGTCAGATACGGTTCGCAGTCCGCTCCGCTGACCGATGTTGATGCACCGCAAGCGGTCTCGATGCCGGGCGCCACGGTGGCTGACTACTCACGTGGTGATGCCGACGCGGCGTTGACGGCCGCTCCCGTGGCCTCCGGCCGTGACTATTCGATTGCGCGACATCTGCACCACCCGATGGAACTGGCCGCCACCGTCGCCCGATGGGACGGAGATCGCCTGATGGTGTGGGACAAGACGCAGGGGATCACCGCAGCGGCCCAGGCGTACGCCGAGGCGTTCGGCATCCCGCAGCAGAACGTGCGTGTCATCTCCCCGTTCGTGGGTGGGGCGTTCGGCCAGGGAGGTCTGGTCTGGCCCAACCAGTTGCTGACGGCGTTGGCGGCGCGGCGGTTGCGGCGGCCGGTCAAACTCGTGATGACCCGTCGGCAGATGGCAGAGCAACTCGGTTACCGGCCGGTGAGCCGCCAACGACTGGCCCTGGGTGCCGGCACCGACGGTCGGATCACCACGATCGTGCACGACAGCAGGGTGGAGACCAGCCGGGACATCTCCTACGAGGATGACATCACCCCGCCGCCGCGGTTCATGTACCGCAGCCCCAACATGCGCTCGACCTACCGCGTCGTTCCGCTGGATCTCAGCCCACCGACGTGGGTGCGGGGAGTCGGCAAGGTGACCGCTGGATTCGCCCTCGAGTGCGGCATCGACGATCTTGCACAGCAATTGGGAATGGATCCGATCGAACTACGGGATCGCAACGAACCGGACCGGGACCCGTCGACCGACCAGCCGTTCTCGACCCGACGGCACACCGAGTGTCTGCGCCGGGGCGCCGAAGCCTTCGGATGGTCACGGCGCAACCCGGCGCCGCGTGCCAGCCGCGACGGCGATCAGCTGATCGGCCTCGGCGTGGCCAGCGCCGTCTACCACTCGATCAGCAGCCCCTGCAGTGTCTCGGCCAGGATCAACGCCGACGGCACCGCCGATGTTGTCACGGCGACCAGCGATATCGGGGTGGGAACCTACACGTCCATGACGCAGGTCGCCGCCGACGCGCTGGGCCTGCCGACACATCGTGTTCAATTCGACCTGGGGGACAGCATTTTTCCCGAGGCGCCCATGCACGGCGCTCAGCAGACGATGGCCAGCGTCGGCTCTGGCGTGGCCCATGCCGGAGCCCTGCTGCGGGACAGATTCGTGCGCACTGCCGTTGTCGACCCTGCCTCACCCTTGCACGGTGCCGGCGCCGAGAACGTCGGGGTGGTGAACGGCCGGATGTCGCGCACCGACCAGCCGAACCGCGGTGAGACGTATCAAGAGCTGTTGAACCGCCGCGGTTGGACCCACCTGGAGTCCGAACACACCTGGACTCCGGGCGAGCTGATCGACGACTACTCGATCTGGTCCTACGGCGCGGTGTTCGCCGAGGTGGCTGTCGACGAACTGCTCGGTACCGTGCGGATCCGGCGGATGGATGCCTACTACGACGCCGGACGGATCATCAACCCGAAACTCGCCCACAGCCAGGCACTCGGTGGCATGGTGTGGGGAATCGGGATGGCGTTGCTCGAGGGTTCGCACATCGACCCTCGCGACGGGCGGGTCGTCAACGCGAACATCGCCGACTACCTTGTTCCCGTCAATGCGGATGTCCCTGCTCTGGATGCCACCTTCCTGCCCGCGCAGGACACCATCGCCAGCCCGATCGGAGTGAAGGGCCTTGGCGAACTGGTGATGATCGGTGTCGCGCCCGCGATCGCCAACGCCGTGTTCCACGCGACCGGCCGGCGGATCACCGAGCTACCGATCACCCCCGAACGCCTGCTCTGACTGCGTCGGTGCCCGATGTTGCCAGAAGAACTTACTGACCAGTAAGATCGGGCGTCGAGGCGGTGGGGAGGTGTCGTGACCGAAACGAAGTTCGTCGACATTCACGGCGTGCGGCAAGCTGTGGTGGACGTCGGCGAGGGCGATGAAGTCCTGCTGCTGATCCATGGCATGGCAGGCAGCGCTGACACGTGGCGTGCGGTGATCCCGCAGCTCGCCAAGAAGTACCGCGTGGTGGCTCCCGACCTGACGGGTCACGGACAGTCGGAAAAGCCCCGCACCGACTACTCATTGGGCGCTTTCGCCGTCGGGCTGCGGGACCTGCTCGACGAACTCGGCATCGAGTCCGCGACGGTTGTCGGTCACTCCCTCGGTGGCGGGGTGGCCATGCAGTTCCTGTACCAACATCCGGACTACTGTCGCCGGCTCGTGTTGATCAGCAGCGGCGGCCTCGGTCCCGATGTCGGGTTGATCCTGCGACTGCTCGCGGCCCCGGGCGCGGAACTGGTGATGCCGGTGATCGCGCCACCTCAGGTGATCCGCGCCGGGAACGCCGTACGGTCCTGGTTGAGCTCGGCGGGTCTGCGCTCGCCGCGCGGCGCAGAGATCTGGAGCGCATATTCATCGTTTTCCGACCGCGGAACCCGTGACGCTTTCCTGCGCACCCTGCGGTCGGTGGTCGACTACCGCGGCCAGTCCGTCAGCGCGCTGAATCGGTTGACGCTGCGCGAAGACCTGCCCACGCTGGCGATCTGGGGCGAGCAAGATGCCATCATCCCGGTCGCCCACGCTTACTCGGCCCTGGAGGCGCGGCCGGACTGCCGGCTCGAAGTGCTACCCGACGTCGGGCATTTCGCCCAGGTCGAGGCTCCGACAGAGGTCATCGACCTGATCGACGACTTCATCTCGACGACCGTCCCGGCCGATTCTCGCGGCTGACAGGCCGCCCGCTACAGCGGCAGGCCGGCGTCCAGAAAGTCCAGACCCGCAAAGATCGCATCGGGTGACATGGGGGTGCCGTGCAGTGCCGCCATCATCACGCCGGTCATCGCACCCGCGGTGATGCGCAACGTGGGGTCGTCGGCGGGCCGGTCCAGCCGGGTGGCCAGCGCGTCGGTGATGAGGTCGATGACCTGGATGTACTCGTTGTAGAGGGCGCCGGCGGCTTCCGGCAGCGTGTAAAGCAGTTGCTGGCGGGCCATCTCTTCACCCCACTCGGGGCCCGCCATGCCGGCGAACACCTGTTCCAGGGCATGGCGGTAGGCGGGGATCGGGCGCAGTTCCGGGGGTGCGGCCAGGAACAGCTCGATGATCGGTTCCATCAACTGGTCCGGGACGAGCAGCGCCGCCTTGTTGGGAAAGTATCGGAAGAACGTCCGAGGTGAGACGTCGGCGAGTTCGGCGATCTGCTCGATGGTGGTGTCCGGGTAGCCGTTCTTCTCGAAGAGCTCATACGCCGCGAGACGCACTGTCTCCCGGGTGCGACGCTTTTTGCGCTCCCGAAGCCCCATCTCGTCGTCGGCGGCCGTCATACCATCCATTGTTCCGCATCGGTGGCGAGAACGTGGTCAGGCCGGCGCGCCCCAGCATCGCTCCAGACCCGTGGTGACGTCGATGCTGGGGACACCCGGTTGCGGGTCATCGGTGACAAGCGCCACGCCGGTGGCCACCATGTCGATGCCGTGGTTCGGGAGGGGCCGCGTCCCGTCATCGAGGTAGGCGGCGACGGCGTCGACGCCCTCGATGGCCATCTCGAGCGGATACTGCTGGGCCGTCGCACCGATGGCGCCCGTCGCCACCAGGCTCATCCCGGGGTCACACCCGCCGTCGACCGAGACCACCGTGGCGGAGTTCCCTGCCCGCTGGAGCACCTCGATGGCACCGCTGGCCGCGGGTTCGTTGATCGTGTAGACGAGGTTGATGTCGGGATTGCCGGCCAGGCACCTGTCCATCGCGGTGCGCCCGCCCTCCTCGGCCCCGAGCGTGGATTCGCGGCAGGCGACGCGGTAGGTGCCGCCCGCGTAGTCGCCGCTGGGTGCCTCGTCACCTTTGAACTCCGGGTCGGCCACGGGGATTCCCATGCCTGTGAGGAAGCCCTGGTTGCGCCCGGAGTCCGATTCCACACCCCTGTTGCCGAACAGGTCGAGCATCGCGATGACGGCTGGCCGGCCGGCCATCTTCGCTGCCGACCACGCTCCGATCAGGCGACCGGCCTCGAAGTTGTCGGTCGCGAACGTGATGTCGGCTGCGTCGGGGTCGACGGGCTTGGTGTCCAGCGCGACGACGAAGACGCCGGCTTCCCGCGCGCGTTCGAGTGCACCGTCGACGCCCCGCCCGCTCGGGGTGATCAGGATCGCCTTGTCGCCGCGTTCGATGGAGGCGTCGACCGCGGTGATCTGGCTGTCGACGTCGCCGTCCTCTCGGCCTGCGGTGACGGTCAGGTCGAATCCGAGCTCGTTGGCACGCTCCTGCGCACCACGCTGGATTGCGACGAAGAACGGGTTGGTCTCCGTCTTGATGATCAGCGCCACCCCCACCGGACCGTCGCTGCTGTCCTCCTCGGGGTCCGCACACGCCGATGCCGCGCTGACCACCAATGCGCAGGCCGCTGCCAGGCACACCGCACGCCGGTGGACGCGGTGGCTTCGCAAGCTGAGCATCGGATCCAGAGTAGACACCGGCGCACCTCGTGGTGTGGCTTTTTGGCAGATCGAAGACGTTGTGCGCAAGCGCTTTACAGCGACGACTTGGTGGGCGGGCCAGTCAGTTGACTGGCCGTGTGGCATCTATCGGGCACCATGGACATCGTGACCACCGATGCCGACATCGCCGAACTGACCCTCGAGGAGAAGGCGTCGCTCACCAGCGGTGTGAACTTCTGGTACACGAAGCCCATCGGACGTCTCGGTGTCCCGTCGATCATGTTGACCGACGGCCCGCACGGTCTGCGTAAACAGCGCGACGGCGCAGACCACCTCGGAATCGGTGACAGCGTGCCCGCGACGTGCTTCCCGCCGGCGGTCGCGCTCGGTTCGAGCTGGGACGTCGCCCTCATCGAGCGGGTGGGTGCGGCCCTGGGCGCCGAGGCCGCGCTCGAGCACGTCGCCGTCGTGCTCGGACCGGGTATCAACATCAAGCGTTCACCGCTGTGCGGACGCAACTTCGAGTACCTGTCCGAGGATCCGGTGGTCAGCGGCGTTCTCGGCGCAGCGCTGGTCGCCGGGATCCAGTCGAGGGGCGTCGGCGCCTCGGTCAAGCACTTTGCGGCCAACAACCAGGAGAGCGACCGGATGCGGGTCAGTGCCGACATCGACCCGCGGCCGCTACGCGAGATCTACCTTCGTGGCTTCCAACGTGTCGTCGAGGACGCGCAACCGTGGACGGTGATGTGCGCCTACAACCGCATCAACGGTGTGTACGCATCGCAGGATGCGTGGCTGCTGACGCAGGTGCTCCGCGGCGAGTGGGGTTTCGCCGGCGTCGTCGTCTCCGACTGGGGCGCGGTCAGCGACCGGATTGCCGCCCTCTCGGCCGGTCTGGACCTCGAGATGCCGGGCTCGCTGAGCGACGACCGCGTTGTCGCCGCGGTCAGGGACGGCTCACTCGACCGACAGTGTGTGAACGCCGCGGCCGCCCGAATACTCCGGTTGGTCGACAGAGCACAGGCGGGTGCCGCCGTCACCACCCCACCCGCGGCGGGTGCTCACCACGCGCTGGCGCGGGAGTCGGCGGGTAGATCCATCGTGCTGCTCAAGAACGACGACGGGATCCTTCCGCTTTCCAAGAGCAGAAACATCGCAGTGATCGGGGAATTCGCCACCCAGCCGCGTTATCAGGGCGGTGGATCGTCGATGATCAAACCCACCCGGCTGGACAACGCACTCGACGAAATCCGGCTGCTGGCAACAGGAAAAGTCGTCCATGCGGCGGGGTTCGACTCGGCTACCGACGTCTCGGCACAGGAGGCCACCCGGTTGCGGCGCGAGGCGGTCGCCGCAGCCGACTCGGCCGACACCGCCGTCGTGTTCCTCGGACTTCCGGCACGTCTGGAGTCCGAGGGTTACGACCGCGATGACATCGACCTGCCGGTTCAACAACTGGAGCTCCTCGCCGCCGTGCTCGAGGTCAACCCGAACACGGTGGTGGTGCTGTCCAACGGCGGCGTGGTGGCGCTGCCGTTCGCCGCGGAGGTGCCCGCGATCATGGAGGGATGGCTTCTGGGGCAAGCGGGCGGCGGTGCGATCGCCGATGTGCTGTTCGGAGAGGTCAATCCGTCGGGGAAGCTCACCGAGACCATCCCCGTCCGGCTCGCGGACAGCCCGGCCTACCTCGACTTCCCGGGAGAGTTCTCGCACGTGCGGTACGGCGAGGGCCTGTTCGTCGGCTACCGCTGGTATGACACCCGAGACATGGAGGTCGCCTTTCCGTTCGGTCACGGCCTGTCCTACACCACCTTCGAGTACAGGACCGCCACGGCCGGCATCGACGACCACGGGGACATCGAGGTGCGCATCGTTGTCACGAACACCGGCGCCGTGGCGGGACGTGAAGTCGTTCAGGCGTACACGGCGTTACCGGGCAGCAGGATCGCCCGGCCCCGGCGGGAGCTCAAAGCGTTCACCTCGGTGGCGCTCGACAGCGGGGAGTCCCGCGAGGCCACCTTGACCGTCCGTCGAAAAGACCTGGCGTACTGGGATACCCGCGTCGACCGCTGGGTGGTCGAGGACGGCCCGTACACCGTCGAGGTCGCCGCGTCGAGCAGGGACATCCGCTCGTCGGTCCAGATCGATGTCGACGGTGATCCGGTGACCATCCCGCTGTCGCGGTCGTCGTCGATCGGTGAGGTGCTCGCGCATCCGGTCGCGGGCCCGATCCTGCAGTCCGCGATGGCGTCGGCGATGGCGGGGGCGGGCGAGGCCGCCGCCATCATGCCCGACGGTGTCGACCTCAGCCGGCTCCTGGACTCGTTCCCGATCGGGCAGATCGGAATGCTGGCGGCCGGCAGCGGAGCCGAAGTCGACCCGGCGATGATCGACGCGCTGCTTGCGGCAGCAGATGCGCCAGACGAAGGGTCCACCGCTCATGCACCGGGCTGACCCGGGTCGTGTCGCTCGCGAGCAGTGCCGGTACCGGGTCTGATCTCGTCTTCGGGTTCGTCGGCGGGGTGCGGTCCGTCGAAGCTCACGTCAACGCGTTGAAAGCCCTTGGCGCGCTGCGCCTCACTCTGTCCGGCGTACATCTTCCGGTCGGCCGCGGTCAGGTCGACGTCGTCGGTGAAGGGGGTGAGCAGGGCCCGGGGGTGCAGCCGATCGACGCGCACCACGTTGATCTCCGCACACACCAGCAGTGACGTCGAAACCAGGTAGAGGAACGCCAGTAGTCCCAGGACGATGGCGAACACACTGTTGGTGACGCTTGCCGACGCGGCGACGCGAGCGACGAAACTGGCACCGAACCACTGCAGCATCTGCCATATCAGCGCGGCGACCACCGCCCCCGGCAATACCTGCGCGTAGGTCAGGGACCGCTCGGTGGTGAGTCGGAACGCTGCCATACAGACCGCGGTGTTCAGCACGAAGGACAACACGACCACACCACCCGTGCCGAGCACCCCCAGCCCGGTCGAGACCTTGCCCAATGCGGTCAGCAGCGTCGTGGCGATCAGCGCCGAGCCCAGCACTGTCAGCAGCTTGAGGCTGCGCAGGCGCGACTTGAACGGATCGGGTCGGACATACCGGGGGACCGCCCACACGGTGTTCATCGCGTTCTGCAGGGCCTGGCCGACGCCCAGCGCGCCGTACAGCGCCCCGGCTATGCCGATCGCCACGCCGACGGCGCCGCCGCTGAGCGCTTCGGGCCGGCTGAGCTGATCGCTGAGAAGAGGAAACTGATTGACCGCAGAGTTGACGATGCTCTCCCGCCACTCCGGCCGGGCGGACAGCACCACCCCGAGCAGGGTGGTGAGCAGCAGCAACAACGGGAACAGCGAGACGAAGGCGTAGTAGGTGATGAGCGCCGCCAGGAAGTGGGCCTGGTCGTCGACGAACTTGTAAATCACCGCGACGACGAAGCCCATGGCGCGGCTCCTCTGCTGCAGCCGATCCAGCCAGCCCACCATCGTGACCTCCACCCAGCACGCGGCCCGGTGCCGCAGCCGGTGGAATACCCGGGGTTCGCCTACTTCAACATGCTGCCCGCGTCGACGGTGACAGGAAGGCCGGTGACATAGCGTGCTTCCTCCGAGGCCAGGAACAACACCGCATTGCTGATGTCGATCGGTTCCACCCATCCGACCGGGAGCACGTGCATGAACTGTGCGGCCACGGCGAGATCGTCCGGGCCGGGGTTCTGCAGATCCGGTCGGAACAACCGCATCGTGCCGTCGTTCATGAACATCGGGGTGTTCACGTTCGTCGGGCACACTGCATTGACCCGGATGGAATGCTGCCCCAGCTCGACCGCAAAGGTGCGCATCAAGCCGATCACCCCGTGCTTGGCGGCGATGTAGTGACCGGTGTGCGGGTAGGCCTTCAACCCGCCCACCGAGCTGGTGAGGATGATCGATCCGCCACGTCCACCGGAAAGAAGGTGAGGCACGGCAGCTTTGACGGACTTCCACACGCCGCTGAGATTGACATCGATCATGTCGTCCCAGTTCGCCTCGCTGGTCTTGTCGAGGGTCTGACCGCCGTTCCCGATCCCGGCGTTGGCGACCACGATGTC
The DNA here is from genome assembly GCF_010723735.1 of Mycolicibacterium hippocampi. GTDB lineage: Bacteria > Actinomycetota > Actinomycetes > Mycobacteriales > Mycobacteriaceae > Mycobacterium > Mycobacterium hippocampi. The sequence goes on from NZ_BLLB01000002.1 coordinate 1,190,559, forward strand.
CAGCCTTCCGAGCTGTTCGACACCGCTGTCCACCGCCGCTTTCAGTGCGGCGTAGTCGCGGACGTCGACCTCCGCGGTGACGACGCGTCGGTTGAGCCCCTTGACCAGATCGGCGGTGTGGGCCAGGTCGTCGGGTGTCGAGGGTGCGATCTGGGTGTCCTCGCTGATCGGACCGCAGACATCGATGGCGATGATGTCGGCGCCCTCCTCGGCCAGCCGGACCGCATGGCTGCGGCCCTGCCCACGGGCGGCGCCGGTGATGAAGGCTACTTTTCCTGCGACCCGACCGGTCATGTGTGCACCTCGATCATCATGCGTGACGAATTTTGTCGATCGATCAGGAACGTTGGCACTCCTCGGCTTCGTTGTCAACCTCCGGTTGTGTCGGGTCGCTCCGTGAGGAGGGTGAGCTGCCGGTCCATGAAGGCGCGCAGCTCGTCGTGGCCGAGGGTGACGCCGACTGCGCTTTCGTTGCACAGACTGCGTGCGGTCTGCGCGATCAGCATCGACAGGGCCACCGGCGGGCACTCGTCGACATCGATGCCTCTGGCGCGCAGCGCCACCGTCACCGCGGCGGTCTCGATGTCGCGCACCCGCTCCGCATAGGACTTGAGCTCAGCGCGAATCACCTTGCGATGGTTGGCAAGGGCCATGAACTCAGTGTTCAGGCCGGTCCATCGCAGGTCACTGTTGATCGACCACAGGGCGCGTAGCGGATCCTCGTCGGTGAGCGCCGCGCGCATCCGCTCGAGTGCCACCTCCGCGCCGGACCGGAGCACTTCGACGAAGAGGTCGTCCATGGTGGGGAAGTAGTAGTAGACCAACGCCTGCTTGACGCCGGCCTCGGTGGCGATACGTCGGGAAGTCGCTGCGGCATAACCCTCATCGCGCATGACCTTGGTGGTGGCGTCGATCAGCCGCTGTCGCGCAGCGGTTTCGGTGGACCGGGGTTTACGGGGCGTTGCCATTCAGTGGTCTCTTCCATGACGAGCGCTTGACCGCCGTTCGCGCCCTGTGATAGGCATGGCGCAGTCTAACAGTTTGATCGATCGATCAGTTTTGGGGATCGTACTCATGGAGGCTGCAATGACCGATCTCGCCCAGGTGAACTTCTTCACCGATGAACACGTGAGCCAGGACCCCTACGAGTATTGGGACTACCTGCGCGAGCAGAGCCCCGTGACCCGGGAGCCTCACTTCGGCGTCGTCGCCGTCACGGGATATCAGGAAGTGATCGCGGCATTCAAAGACCACGACCATTTTTCGGCGGTCAACGCCATCGGCGGTCCATTCCCGCCGCTGCCGTTCACCCCGGAGGGTGACGACATCACCGAGCAGATCGACGCGCACCGCCACGAGTTCCCGATCCATGAACACATGGTCGTCATGGATCCACCCGCCCACGACCGGGCACGGTCACTACTGAGCAGGCTGCTGACGCCGCGGCGCCTCAAGGAGAACGAAGACTTCATGTGGCGGCTCGTGGACAGTCAGATCGACCAGTTCATCGGCAACGGCCGATGCGAGTTCCTGTCCGAGTACGCGAAACCGTTTGCCACCTCGGCGATCATCGATCTACTGGGTGTTCCCGAAGACGACCGTCCCGAGTTCCTCGCCGCGCTGGGTGCCGAGCGGCCGTCGGACAATGTCGTCGGGGCCCTCGACGGTGCGCCGGTGGGACGCGATCCGCTTCGTTATCTCGACGAGAAGTTCGCAGGCTACCTCTCGCAACGGCGCCGCGAACCCCGTGACGACGTGTTGTCGGGAATGGCCACCGCGAAGTACCCCGACGGCTCCACGCCGGAACTGCTCGAGGTAGTCAAGCCGGCGACCTTCCTGTTCGCCGCCGGCCAGGAGACGGTCACCAAGCTGCTCAGCGCCGCGGTGCAGGTGCTCGCCGACCATCCCGGGCATCAGCAGGTCTTGCGCCAGAACCCCGACACCATCCCGGAGTTCATCGAGGAAGCGCTGCGCATGCACTCGCCGACGAAGGTTGACTTCCGGCTGGTCCGCAAGACCACGACGCTGGGCGGGGTGCGCCTGACCGCGGGCACCATCGTGATGCTCTGTCTCGGTGCTGCCAACCGCGACCCTCGTAAGTTCGACGATCCCAATCAGTTTCGGCCGGATCGAAAGAACGTCCGAGAGCACATCGCCTTCGGTCGCGGCATCCACACCTGCGCAGGCGCACCTCTGGCCCGCGTCGAGGGGCAGATCACCGTCCGTCGGTTGCTGGACCGGATGCGCGACATCACGCTCGACGAAACGGTTCACGGACCGCCGAGCGCGCGGCGCTATGCATACGATCCGACCTTTCTACTGCGCGGTCTCACTGAACTCCGCATCGAGTTCGCCGCCGCAGGCTAGCACTGTCGGCATTACGGTATCGCCTTCGGCTAACATCGTTGGCGATATGGATATCGATAGGGACAGCGTGAATGTGACCGGTCAGCGTGCCCTCGTGATGGGTGCCAGCGGCAACGTGGGAGCATGCGTGACGCGTCATCTGGCGGCAGGGGGCGCCGATGTTCGTGTCCTGCTGCGAAAGACCAGCTCCACGTTGGGGATCGACGGGACATCGGTGGAGAAGCACTACGGTGATCTCTCCGACGCAGCGCAGGTCACCGCCGCGATGGCGGACCGCGACGTCGTCTACTACTGCGTCGTCGACACCCGAGCCGAGCTCCGCGACCCGACACCGCTGTTCGAGACCAATGTCAACAGCCTTCGTCGGGTGCTGGATGTGGCGGTGGAGGCCAACCTTCGCAAGTTCGTCTTCCTGAGCACGATCGGCACCATCGCGGTCGGCAGGAACGGTGAAACCGTCGACGAAGACACCCCGTTCAACTGGGCCGACTCCGCCGGCAGCTACATCGAGTCCAGGCGCGCAGCAGAGCAACTGGTGTTGTCCTACGTTGCCGACCACAAGCTACCCACGGTGGTGGCCAACGTGTCGAATCCCTACGGCCCGCCGGACTGGCAACCGCGGCAGGGGATGTTCGTCCAACTGGCGGCCCAGGGGAAGATGCCGTGCTACGTCCGCGGTGTCGGCTCGGAAGTCGTGGGGATCGACGATGTCGCCGACGCGATGCTGCGCGCGGCCGAACGGGGGCGGGTCGGCGAGCGCTACATCATCTCCGAGCGGTACATGACGCACCGTGAACTGGTGACGGTCGCCGCCGAGGCGGTAGGCGCGCGACCACCACGGTTCGGTATCCCGATGGGTCTGGTTCAGGGGTTCGGCTACGTGGCAGATGGCCTCGCCGCGCTGACCCGCCGCGATATCCCGATCAGTAGTCAGAGCGCCCGGTTGTTGGCGCTGACGTCACCGGCGAGCCACGCCAAGGCCACCCGCGAACTCGGCTGGCACCCCTGGCCGACCGAGCACTTCATCAGGCGCGCGGCCGAGAACTACGTCAGCAGAGCCGGCTGAGCTCAGCCGAGACCGATGCGGATGTTCTTGATCTGTAGGAACTCGTGCAGTCCGTCGATACCGCCGGTGCGTCCGAAGCCGCTCTGCTTGTACCCGCCGTACGGGCCCTGCGGTGAGATGTCGCTGAAGGTGTTCACCCACACCGACCCTGCCTCGAGCCTGCGCGCGACGAGGTGGGCGCGGTTCAGATCGCGGGTGTGAACGAACGCGTTCAACCCGTAGACGGTGTTGTTGGCGATACGAACCGCCTCGTCGTCGTCGCTGAACCTGATGACCGAGACGACGGGTGCGAAGGTCTCGGTCTGCGCCAACTCCGAGTGACCGTCGACGTCGCCGAAGACCGTCGGCTCCAGGTAGTAACCGTGCGCAAGCTCACCTCCGATCCGCCGGCCGCCGGTCAGAAGCTCACCCGAAGAATCGGCGACGGCGGTGTCGATGACACCGAGGATCCGGTCGACGGCGGCCTGGCTGATGACCGGACCGAACGTCACTGTCGGATCGAGTGGGTCACCGACCGCGGCGGCGCCGACGACGGCGAGGAACCTGCCGACGAAGTCGTCGTACACCGACTCGTGCACCAGAATCCGGCTCGCGCAGGCGCAGCTCTGCCCCGATTGCATGAGCGGGCCCTGGTGGGCGCCCAGCACGGCCGCGGTGTCGAGATCGGCGTCGGCGAACACGATGTTGGCGGACTTGCCGCCGAGTTCGGCGACCACCGGGGTCAGGTTGGCGGCTGCGGCCTGCAGCACCTTGCGCGCGGTGCCGCCGCCACCGGTGAAGTGGATCTTGCGGATCCCCGGGTGCCGGACCAGCGCGTCGCCCCCCTCGGCGGCCGCAGGGACCACGTTGACCAAGCCAGGTGGTAGGCCGGCCTGCAGACAGAGTTCACCGAAGCGCAGCGCCGCCAACGGTGCCAATTCGGAAGGCTTGAACACAACCGCATTTCCTGCGGCCAGCGCAGGCGCCACGCACGACCCGGCGACCGCCAACGCCCCGTTCCATGGCGCGATGACCCCCACCACACCGTAGGGCTCCCGCTCGACCAGGTTGAGGTCGAACGACCCGTTCGTCGGTGTGCTCGATCCGAGCGGTTTGTCGACGTAGCCGGCGAAGTGGCGCAGGAACCGCTCCAGCAGCAGCGCGGTCCCGGCGAAGGACACCGGCACGGCATAGTCGTGCACGTTGAGAGTGGCGAGTTCGGCGAGGTGCTCGTGGATGACGTCGGCAAGGTCGATCAGCATGTCGCGGCGTCGGTCGACGGTCAGGGCCACCCATTCGCGCTGCGCTTCCCGCGCCGCAGTCACCGCACGGTCGATCTCGTCGGCACCAGCCAACGCAATCGTGGCGTTGGACCGCCCTGTCGCCGGGTAGATGTGCTCGTGGGTGCGACCCGACGTCGTGGTGATCCGCTCATCGCCGACGAGCAGCCCAACGGTCTCGCCCAGTGTGGCGGTCACGAGGCAGCCTGGGCGTCTGCGGCCCATTCCTCGGTGACACGCAGCTTCTGCTCGTCGATCACCTGGGCGAGGTGTGATGCCTTGGGCCACCCGTAGTAGGCGGCGAAATGCAGTGCCAACTCGTCGATTTCATCGAAGGAGATGTCCCGGCTCTTCAGCGCGGCATAGACGTGGCTCAGGATCGGGTAGGGCGCGTCCTGAAACGCCACGCACGCGACGGTGATCAAGCGCCGCTCCTTCATGTCGAGCCCCGGCCGCAGCCACATCTCGCCGAAGACGAAGTTGAGGATGCCCGCTCCCTGGTACGGGTTGTCGCGCAACGGTGCGTAGGGCAGACAGTTGATGTCCTTGAAGGTCTGCTCTCCCACTGCCAGGCGTTCTTCGGGTTCGCTGGGCGTCTGCAGCGGCAGCAACGGCTCCGGAGGTGGTACCGGTACGCCCCGCTCGCGATGGATGCGCTCCCACTCCTCGTCCACGACCATGTTGAAGCGGGAAGCTTTGGGCCAGCCGGCATAGACCGCGAAATGCAGGACGGCTTCCCGCATTTCGACGATGGACAGGTCGCCGCTGTTGAGTGCCGCGTAGACGTGCTCGCGCAGTGGCGTCTCCGCGTCGGCATCGGCGACACACGCCAGCGTGATGAAGCGACGCTCACGCCGGGTCAGACCGGGCCGCGGCCACACTTCGGCGAACACGAACTCGAGGAGATTGGCCGTGGCCGGGGATCGTTCATCAGGTGCCGGGAATGTCATCACCTCGGCGAAGCTGTGCTTGCCTCGCTCGAGGCGATCGGTGTTGGACGTGGTCACATCGGTTCCTTCGGACAGGCGGCTCACCGTAGGGTGACGCCGGCATCCACTTTGAATTCCAACCCGGTGACATACCGGGATTCGTCGGAGGCCAGGAACAACACCGCATTGCTGATGTCGCCCGGCTCGGCCATCACGATCGGCAGCGCGTTCATGAACAGCGGAGCCAGGTCGGGTCTGTCCTCTGCCAACAGATGGTGCAGCGAGTCGGGCCGCATGCCTGTCTGCACGCCGGTGGGATGCACCGTGTTGACCCGGATGTTCACGGCGGCAAGCTCGTTGGCCAGCGACCGGCTCAGCCCGACGACACCGTGCTTGGATGCGGTGTAGGGCAGGTGCAACGGGGTGCCTTTCAACCCGGCTGCCGAACTGATGTTGATCAGGCTGCCGCCGTGTTCCTGCATGTGGGGAAGCGCTGCGGCGCAGGTGTTCCAGGTGCCGATCAGGTTGACGTCGACCACGGTGCGCCACTGTTCAGCGGTCGTGGTGTCCCAGGTGCCCGCGGTGAGTACGCCCGCATTGGCGACCGAGACGTCCAGGCCACCCAACCGCGCCACCCCGTCGTCGACCGCGGCCGACAGCGCTGCTCCGTCGCGCACGTCCACGATGTGGGTGACCGCCCGCCGGCCGTGAGCCTCGACGAGCCGTGTGGTCTCGTCGAGATCCGCGGAGGTGGCCAGAGGGTATTCGATCTCCGGAAGTGACTCACAGATGTCGACGAGGATGAGGTCGGCGCCTTCCTCGGCCAACCGCACGGCATGGCTGCGGCCCATGCCGCGTGCGGCGCCCGTGACCAGCACCCGTTTGCCTGCGACCCGGCCGCTCATAGTTTGTTGCAGAAGCCGGCGTCGACCGGGAACGTGACCCCGGTGACGTACTGGGCGGCATCGGACACCAGATAGGCGATTGCTGCGCTGATGTCTTCGGGCTCGAGCATCCCGACCGGCATCGGATTCTGCAGATGCGGCCCGCCGTCGGGGTAGTTGTCCAGGAATGCCGTCATCGCCGGGTTGTTCGCCATCATCGTGTTCACCGCCGTCGGGTGCACGGTGTTGACACGGATGCTGTGGGTGGCAAGCGCGTTGGCGAGGGTGCGCATCAGACCGACGATCCCGTGCTTGGAGGCGGCATAACCGAGCCCGCCACCTTGCATACCGCCGAACCCTCGCAGTCCCGCGGTGGAACTGGTGAACACGATCGACCCGCCGCGCCCGCCGGAGATCAGATGAGGGATGGCGGCCCGGGCGGTGTGGAACGCCCCGGCCAGGTTGACGTCGACCACGTCGGTCCACATGGCGAGCTCTTCGTCGATGGTCAACTCGCGGAACGCCATCGACGCGATACCCGCGTTGGCACACACGATGTCGAGACGCCCGAAGTGCCCGACGCCTTCAGTCAAGGCGGTGTCGAGTGCGTGGAAGTCGCGGACGTCGGCGACGGATCCCAGCATCTTGCCGCCCTGCGCTTCCACCAGCGCGATCGTCTCGTCGAGTTCGTCTGGGGAGGCCATCGGATATCCGTTGGAGGCGATGTCGGCGCAGATGTCGACGCCGATGATGTGGGCGCCTTCGGCAGCCAACCTGACTGCATGGCTGCGCCCTTGCCCCCGTGCCACTCCGGTGATGAAGGCGACTTTGCCGTCCAACGAATTCACATGCATTCCTCACATCGAGTAACTGTGTTACTACCGGTACAGTAACGGGGTTATCGTTGGGAGGCAAGGGTGAAGGTGAGGCCGGTGGTGGCTGCGCAGGAGGGCTCCAGTGGGGACGCGAGGATTCTGGCGATCGTCGTCGAGATCCTGGAGAACGAGGGGTACGAGGCGGTGCAGCTGCGCGAGGTGGCGCGTCGCGCCCGCACCTCCCTGACCACGATCTACAAGCGGTATCCCACCCGCGACGAGCTGATTCTGGCCGCCTTGGAAGCGTGGATGGAGGAGAACCGCTACGCCGGCATCACGCCGCATCCCCGGGAACCGGGGGAGTCGCTCTATACCGCGCACATGCGGGTGTTGCGCGCGCTGTTCGAGCCATGGGAGCAGCATCCCGGCATGCTCACGGCCTTTTTCCGTGCCAGGTCGGCAGCCGGTGGGCAACGACTCTTGCGGCGCGGTCTGGACGTCGTCGTGCCGACGGTCCTGGAACTGCTCGCCGACGTCGACGACGACTTCGTCGCCGACCTCGACAGGATCATCGCCAGCCTGGTGTACGGGCTTCTCGGCCGCTACGCCGCGGGGGAGATCGACATCACCGAGATCCTGCCGACGCTCGACCGCACCGTGTACTGGCTCACCACGGGATACGAAGCCTCCCGTGCCGGTCATCCGGATGCGCCGGAGTAGCGCCGGCAGCCACCGGCGCCGCACCTGACGTGGCATGGAATTTCTTCGGGTGGTTCGACGGTTGGTCCCCAGTGATGCCGTCGGCAGACACACCAAGGGAGAATTACGATGACCGATCGTCACACGGTAAGGCGAGCTCTGGTCATGGCCGGAGTCGGCGGCGTCGCCGCGGCCGGTCTGATCGGCCCCGGCGCGGCGAATGCCTACGCGGCCGAGGCCTGTCCCGACGTGGAAGTCGTGTTCGCCCGAGGCACAGCGGAACCGGTGGGTGTCGGCCGTGTCGGTCAGGCGTTCGTCGAGGACCTGCGTAGCTCGCTGAGCGGTCAGAGCGTCGGTGTGTACGCCGTGAATTACCCTGCGTCATACGACTTCCTGCAGTCCGCGCCGCAGGGAGCAGATGAGGCGAGCGCCCACATCCAGGCCACTGTCGCCAGCTGTCCCGACACCAGCATCGTGCTCGGTGGATACTCGCAGGGTGCCGCCGTGGTGGACTTGATCACCGCCGATCCCAACGCGACGTTCGGATTCGGCCGCCCCATGCCCCCGGCGGTCGCCGACCACGTCGCCGCGGTCGCGGTCTTCGGCAACCCCGCCGGCAAGATCGGCCGTACTCTCACCTCGATGAGCCCGCTGTACGGAGCCAAGACCATCGATCTGTGCAACGGTGCCGACCCGGTGTGCTCCGACGGTGATGACCGGCCCGCCCACAGCTTGTACGTGGAGACCGGATTGACCGATCAGGCAGCGGATTTCGTCTCCGGGAAGGTCACCTCCGACACCTTGGTGAACGCTGCGGGCTCCGTCGGGTAGTCTGTCGAGCGGCCTGGTGCCCTGCTGATCTGATTAGTATGGGTACGTGACTGCTAGCCGGCCCACCGGTCTGGACGCCGGTCAGTTGTCGGCGCTGTCGGCAGTTGTCGAGTTCGGCAGCTTCGATGCCGCAGCCGAGTACTTGCACGTCACCCCGTCGGCGATCAGTCAGCGGATCAAGGCACTCGAGCAGCGCGTCGGCCAGGTCTTGGTTCTTCGGGAAAAGCCTTGTATCGCAACCAGTGCCGGTATACCGCTGCTGCGGCTTGCCGCTCAGACGGCGTTGCTGGAGTCCGAGGCGCTCGCCGAGATGAGCGGCGGTTCCGCGCAGCACCCGCGAATCGCGCTGGCCGTCAACGCCGATTCGATGGCCACCTGGTTCACCGAGGTCTTCGCCCGGCTTCCCGATGTCCTGTTCGACGTGCGTATCGAGGACCAGGACCATTCCGCCCGGTTGCTGCGTGAGGGGGTGGTGATGGGCGCGGTGACCACCGAACGCGCCCCGGTCAGCGGCTGCCGCGTTCAGGCTCTCGGCGTGATGCGCTACCTCCCGGTCGCCACCCGCGAGTACGTGAAGCGCTACCTCCCGCAGGGATTCACCGCCGAGGCTGTCGCCGCGGCGCCGTCGCTGGCCTGGAACCGTGACGACGCACTACAGGATCAGTTGGTGCGCAAAGCGCTCCGCAAGTTCGTCCGCCGGCCCGTCCACTACGTTCCCACCGCGGAAGGTTTCGGCGCGGCTGTGCGCGCCGGGCTCGGCTGGGGCATGTACCCGGAGCAGCTCATCGATCGCTCGTTCGTCCCGATCACCGGCCAGCACCTCGACGTGCCGCTGTACTGGCAGTGCTGGAAGCTGGACAGCAGCACGGTTGCGCAGGTCACCGAGGCGGTCCGGGCGGCCGCGGCGGGGTTGCATCGCAGCCGGTGACAGAATCGCTGACATGCCCGAGCCGGTGAAGGTCCGCATCGTCGGCGTCGGCATGGGCCCGCAGCACGTCACCGCCGAGGTCGCCGAGGCGCTCCGGTCCGCGGACTACGTGCTGGCGGCCGAGAAGGCCGACGGTGACCCGCTGCTGGCGTTGCGGCGCGAGATCGTGCTCGCGCATCCGGGTGCCGACGGACCGGTCGAGGTCGTCGCCGTCCCTGATCCCGAGCGTGACCGCTCTGCGGGGCTCACCACCGGCGGATACGAGTCCGCCGTGACCGACTGGCACGATGCCAGGGCCGCGCGCTACGCCGCGGTGCTGGCGCAGCGCGGCGGCACCGCCGCGTTCCTGGTGTGGGGTGATCCGTCGCTGTACGACTCGACCATCCGGATCGTCGAGAAGGTGCGCGCCCTGGGCGTGGCGCTGGAGTACGACGTGCTGCCCGGCATCAGCGCACCGCAGTTGCTCGCCGCCCGGCATCGCATGGTGCTGCACGACGTCGGCCGACCGGTGCATCTGACCACCGGGCGCCGGCTGCAGGAGGCGGTCGGCGCCGGGCTCGACAATATCCTGGCGATGCTGAATCCACCGCCGGAGCGACTCGACTTCACCGGGCTGGCCGACTGGACGATCTGGTGGGGAGCCAACCTCGGTGCGGTTGGTGAGCGCCTGGTGGCCGGCCGTGTGGGCGACGTGCTGCCCGCCATCGCTGAGGCCCGGGCCGCCGCGCAGGCGCAGGACGGCTGGGTGATGGATCTGTTCCTGGTGCGGAAGACCTGATGGCAGGCCTGTTGGTGGCGGGCACCACGAGTGATGCCGGCAAGACGGTGGTCACCACCGGCCTGTGCCGCGCACTGGTCCGTCGGGGCCTGAAGGTGGCGCCGTACAAGGCGCAGAACATGTCCAACAACTCCATGGTGTGTATCGGTCCCGACGGTGCGGGCGTGGAAATCGGGCGGGCGCAGTGGGTGCAGGCACACGCCGCCCGGGCGACCCCCGAGGCCGCGATGAACCCGGTGCTGCTCAAACCCGGCAGCGACCGGCGCAGCCACGTCGTGCTGATGGGGCAGCCCTGGGGTGAGGTGGCGTCGTCGGACTGGCTGCAGGGGCGGCGCGCACTGGCGGCCGCCGCGCACGCGGCCTACGACGACCTGGCTTCCCGCTACGACGTCGTGATCGCCGAGGGTGCCGGTAGTCCGACCGAGATCAACCTGCGCGCAGGCGATTACGTCAACCTAGGGCTTGCCCGACATGCCGGCCTGCCGACGGTGGTGGTGGGCGACATCGATCGGGGCGGGGTCTTCGCGGCGTTCCTCGGTACCGTCGCGCTGCTCTCACCCGAGGACCAGGCGCTGATCGCGGGATTCGTGGTCAACAAGTTCCGTGGTGACCTGGACCTGCTGGCGCCGGGTCTGCGGGATCTGGAGCGGGTCACCGGCAGACGGGTGTACGGCACGCTGCCCTGGCTTTCCGACATCTGGCTGGACTCCGAGGACGCCCTGGAACTGCAGGGGCGGCGCTCCCCGAGACCCGGCGCGCGCCGCGTCGCGGTGGTCAGACTGCCACGGATCAGCAACTTCACCGACGTCGACGCCCTCGGCCTCGAGCCCGACCTCGACGTCGTGTTCGCCTCCCATCCGGGCGCTGTCGCTGACGCCGATCTGGTGGTGTTGCCCGGCACCCGCTCGACGATCGCCGACCTGGCCTGGCTGCGGTCTCGCGGACTGGACCGCGCGGTGCTCGCCCACGCCGCCGCCGGCAGGCCGGTGCTGGGCATCTGCGGCGGCTTCCAGATGTTGGGCCGCACCGTGCGCGACCCAGCCGGCGTCGAAGGCGACACCGCCGAGGTCGAGGGGCTGGGTCTCCTCGATGTCGAGACGAATTTTGTTGCAGCAAAAGCTCTTCGGCTCCCCACCGGACACTGGGACGGGGTGCCCGCTTCCGGCTACGAGATTCACCATGGCCGGATCACCCGCGGTGTGGGCGTCGACGACTTCCTCGAGGGTGCGCGGGCCGGCCAGGTGTTCGGCACGATGTGGCACGGCGCGCTCGAAGGGGATGCGCTGCGGTCGCGGTTCCTGGCCGAGACGCTCGGGCTCGCCGCTTCCGAGGCCTCGTTTCCTCGTGCCCGGGAGCAGCGACTCGACCTGCTGGGTGACCTGGTCGAGGAGCATCTCGACATCGACGCCGTCGTGGATCTGGTCGGGGCCGGTTCCCCGTCCGGCCTGCCCTTCCTGCCACCGGGAGCGCCGTGACGAAGGTCCTGCTGCTCGGCGGCACGTCGGAGGCGCGAGCGCTCGCCGAGCTTCTCACCGCCGCCGGCATCAAGGTGACCACGTCGCTGGCCGGCAGGGTCGCCGATCCGCGACTGCCCGTCGGCGCTGTGCGGATCGGCGGCTTCGGCGGCGTCGACGGTATGCGGTCCGCGCTGACCGACTACGACGCCGTCGTCGACGCCACCCACCCGTTCGCACGCAACATCTCGGCCAACGCTGCCGCTGCGTGTGGCACCGCGAAACCCCTGCTGCGGCTGGAGCGCCCAGGTTGGCGGGACCGCGCGCAGCCGTCATGGCACTGGGTGGACTCCCACGAAGAGGCGGCCGCAGTCGCCGCACGGTTGGGGGATCGCCCCTTCCTGACCGTCGGGCGCCAGGAGATCAACCGGTTCGTCCCGGACCTCCGGGAGCACTCGGTCCTGGCGCGGGTGGTGGACGTCCCCGAGATACCGCTGCCTGCCACGTGGCGGCTGCTGACCAGTCGCGGGCCCTACCAGCTTCCCGGTGAGCTGGCGCTGATGCGCGACCACCACGCCGACGTGCTCATCACCAAGGATTCCGGCGGCGAGCACACCTGGCCGAAGATGGCAGCCGCCGAGCAGTTGCGCGTCCCGGTCGTCATCGTGGCCCGCCCACCCCGCCTGCCCGGGATCCGGGCGGTTCACGACGTCGACGAGGCGGTGGACTGGGTGCGCGGCCTCAATACCATGACCGGATGAGGATCCTGGTCACCGGCGGTGTGCGCTCCGGCAAGTCGCGACACGCCGAAGGGCTGCTGAGCGACGCGGCCGCGGTGACCTACGTCGCGCCCGGCCGGCCTGCCGACGGCGCCGATCCCGACTGGGACGCGCGGGTGGCGCGCCATCGCGCCGACCGCCCGGCGCACTGGACGACGGTGGAGACCGGGCAGGTCGCCGACGCAGTGGCCGGGGCCGACGGTGCGGTGCTCGTCGACTGCCTCGGCACCTGGCTGGTGGCTCTGATGGACGTCGGGGAACTCTGGGACGCGACCACCGAAGAGGCGCACACCGCGGTCGCCGCGCAGATCGGCCCGCTCTGCGACGCACTGGCCGCCTCACCCCGGGCGGTTGTGGTGACCAACGAGGTCGGCCTGGGTGTGGTGCCGGCGCATCGCTCGGGGGTGCTGTTCCGCGACCTGCTCGGCATCCTCAACCAACGGGTCGCCGCGGTCTGCGACGAAGTGCACCTGGTGATCGCCGGGCGGGTACTGAAGCTCTGAGGCTCAGCGGGGTCGGTAGCGCTCGTCGTGCAACACGGTGCCCAGCGAGGACCGTCGCCGCCAGCCGTGACGCTCGAGGTCCGGCACATCGGGGAGCTCGCCGACACGGCCGACACAGAGCCACGCGACCGGACGGACGTGCGCGGGCATGCCGACCAGTTCACGGAGGAACTCCTCGTGGTAGAACGACACCCAGCCGACCCCGAGACCCTCGACTGTTGCTGCCAGCCAAAGGTTTTGGATCGCACAGATCACCGAGTAGAGGCCGGCGTCGGGGATGGTGTGCCGGCCGAGCACCTGTGGCCCGCCGCGCGTCGGGTCGTATCCGACGACGATCCCGAGACCGGATTCGCAGATGCCCTCGATCTTGACCCGGGAGAACGTGTCGGCCCGCTCGCCGGTCAGCGCCGAGGCGAACACGTCGCGTTCGCGGGCCACGTGGTCGCGGAACGCCTGCAGCGTCTGCGGTGAGCGCACCAGCACGAAGTCCCACGGTTGTGACATGCCGACCGACGGCGCGGCGTGTGCGGCCAGAAGTATGCGTTCGAGCACGTCGGGGGCGATCGACTCGCCGGTGAACTCGGCCCGGGTGTCGCGGCGGCGGTTGATCACGTCGTACAGCGCGTCGCCCGACAGGCCCGCGGTCATCGCAGCCCCTCTGCGCGGTTGGCCGAACGGTCCCGCGCCGGGTCGTAGAGGTGGCTCTCCCCGGCATCGGGGTCGGGCTCACCGGCCAGCGCCCGCCCGACCAGGATCACTGCGGCCTGGCGCAACCCGGCCGCCTCGACCGCATCGGCGATGTCGGCCACGGTGCCGCGGAGCACCTGCTCACGGGGTTGGGAAGCCCGGTAGACCACGACCACCGGGCAGTCCGTTCCGTACTCGGGTGCCAGCTCGGCCATCAGTTCCCGGGTCCGGGTGATCGCCAGATGCAGAACCAGGGTCGCGCGGGTCGCGGCGAACGCCTTCAGCGCCTCGGTCTCGGGCATCGCGGTCGACCGCTGCTGGGTGCGGGTCAGCACCACTGACTGGGCGACCAGCGGGACGGTCAGCTCCCGGCCGACGCGTGCCGCGGCCGCGGCGTAGGCCGGCACCCCCGGCGTCACCGCCCACGGCACCCCGGCCGCATCGAGTCGGCGGATCTGCTCGGACACCGCGGAGTACACCGACGGATCCCCGGAGACCAGGCGAACGACCGTGCGTCCTTCCCGGTGTCCGTCGATGAGGTGCGCCACGATGGCGTCGAGGTCGAGATCGCTGGTGTCGACGAGTTCGGCGCCGGGCGAACAATTCGCGAGTACGCCGGCGTCGAGGTAAGTGCCGGGGTAGAGGACGATCTGGGCCTCGCCGAGCAGCCGGGCCGCACGCAGGGTCAGCAGATCCGCGGCACCCGGGCCGGCGCCGACGAACTGCACCGCATTGTCGTCGTCCATCGGTCGGCAGTCTAGGTGAGCGCTTCGGCGCCAACTGGTGCCGAACGTACGGGTTGTGACGGATCAAGGCGGATTCGCGTCAGAAACCGTACTTTCGTGGGGGGCGAGGCTACTGCGGCAGTCCGCCTTCGAGGATCTCCAGCGCCTCGAGGAGGGCAGTGCCCGACATCGGCGCGTCGTCCGCGGCGGCCATCATCACCCCGACCATCGCGCCGGCGGTGACGCGCATCCGAGAGTCGTCCTCGGCGTAGCCCAGTCGTTTGGCGCATGCCTCGGTGAGCAGCCGGATGGTGTGGATGTACTCGTCGTACAACGCGCCCTTGGCCTCGGGCAGCGTGTACATCAGGCGCTGCCGGGCGATCGCGTAGTCGTACTCCTCCCCGGCCATCGTCCGGAAAACCTCGCTCACCGCGTGGCGGTACGCCGCAATCGGGGACATCTCCGCGGGGGCGGCAAGGAACGCCTGGATGATCGGGTCGGTGAACTCATCGGAGATCAGCACCGTCTCTTTGGACGGGAAGTACCGGAAGAATGTCCGGGGTGAGACGTCGGCGGCCTCGGCGATCTGGTCGACCGTGGTCTCTGCGTACCCGTTCAGTTGGAAGAGGCGGAACGCTTCACGTCGCACGGTGTCGCGGGTGCGCGTCTTCTTGCGCTCCCGCAGACCGGGTTCGTCGCTGGCGTCCACGCGTCGATTGTGGCAGCAATCGGTCAGTGGCGCGGTGGCCCTGTGGTCCCGCGGACTATCAGCTTCGGTTCCAGCACCACGTCGGTGGCGGGGCCCGGCCCATCGATGAGCATCTGGATCGCCAACTCGACCGCGTTGCGGGCGATCTCGGGTGCGTCCTGATGGATGGTCGTCAGGTCGATACGTGGGTTGTCCGACAGCCGGCTGTCGTCGTACCCGATCAGTGACACCTGGCCCGGTATGTCGACACCTGCGCGGGTGAAGACGTCGAGGATGCCCAGTGCGCACCGGTCATTGCCGGCCAGCACCGCGGTGGGCAGCACCGGTGCCGCGAGCATCATCCGGGCCGCCGCGGCCCCGGCGTCCTCGTTGTGGGCGCCCGGGATGACGGTGATCTCGTCGTCGAGTCCGTGGGCCCGCATCGCCGCCAGGTAGGCGGCCGACCGGTCCGCTGAACCGGGGTCGGTTGCGCCGTCGACATGATGGATCGTGCGGTGCCCGGACTCCACCAGGTAGTCGACGGCCTGCCGGACGCCCTTGGCGTCGTCGGTGCGGACGGTGGCCAGGCACGAGTCGGTCCGCAGCTGCGGCAACCGCCGGCAGGCGACCACGACGGGTGCCCGCTCGGCCAGCTCGTAGAAGAACTCCGGTGGTGAGCTGGTGCCCAGCAGGATGAGCCCGCCGCACCGATGGCTGAGCAGCGAGTCGATGACGGTGCTCTCGTCGCGGTCGGGCAGTTTGGCCGACAGCAGCACGTCATAGCCCAACCGTTCGGCGGCCGGGTAGATGTGGGTGACCAGTTCGGAATCGAACAGCTGCCGGACATCGGTCATGACTCCCAGCGTGCGACTGCGGCCCTGCGCCAACAGTCGCGCCGCCGAATCCGGTTGGTAGCCGATCTCTTCGGCGATCGCGAGCACCCGCTGCCGGGTCTCCTCGCTGGCCCCCGGCTTGCCGTCGAGGATGAACGACACCAGTGTGCGCGACACCCCGGCACGCTCGGCGACCTGGGCCATCGTCGGACGACGCCGGCGCGGTGTGTTCACGGTGGCAGAACCTTCCGGGAGTGACGGTTGACACATTCCAGGGGACGGGTTCATAGTAGACCTCACGCGCGTTACTAACGCGCGTTAGTCGGAGAAAAGAGGTCCGCTGATGTCCGTGCAAGAGGCTGCCGCCCCACCGGGCCGGTTCCTGACCAAGCTGACGGTCATCGCCACCCTCGGCGGGCTGTTGTTCGGCTACGACACCGGTGTGATCTCCGGCGCACTGCTGTACATGAAGGACGACCTCGCGCTGTCGCCGTTCGGCGAGGCCACGGTGGTCAGCTCTTTGCTGTTCCCGGGCGCGGCCTTCGGTGCGCTCTTCGGCGGCCGGGTGGCCGACCGGATCGGACGCAAACGCACCCTGCTGGTCTGTGCCGGTCTGTTCCTGGTCGGTGCGATCGGCTGCGCGCTCGCCCCGAACGTCCAGATCATGGTCGCCGCCCGGATCATCCTCGGCCTCGGGGTGGGCGCCGCCGCGGTGACGTGCCCGCTGTACCTGGCGGAGATGGCCCCGGCCGACCGGCGTGGGCGCATGGTCACCATCAACGAGCTGATGATCGTCACCGGCCAGATGCTCGCCTTCGCCACCAATGCCCTGCTCGACCGTTTGATCCAGGATCCGCATGTGTGGCGGACCATGCTCGGCGTGGCGGCGATCCCCGCCGTGGCGCTGCTGATCGGAATGCTGGTCCTTCCGGACTCGCCGCGGTGGTACGCGGTGCAGAGCAGGCTGCCGGAGGCACGAAAAGTGTTGTCCCTGAGCAGAACGCCACGCGACGCAGAGATCGAGTACGCCGTCATCGTCGAGCACACCAACCACATGCTCAAGGCGAAAGCCACACCGTTCTCGGTGATCCGCGACGTCCCGTGGATCCGGCGGATCGTCATCATCGGGTGCGGGCTGGCCATCGTGCAGCAGGCCACCGGGATCAACACCGTCAACTACTACGCACCCACCATTCTCGAACAGAGCGGCCTGGGCGTCAGCGCCTCGCTGGTGGCCACCATCGCTGTCGGCGTGACCTCGGTGATCACCACGATCATCGGCATCATCCTGTTGGGCTACATCGGCCGGCGCACGATGCTGCTCATCGGATTCGCCGGTGTCGCCGCGTCTCAGGCCGCGCTGGCAGCGACGTTCCTGCTGTCCGCGTCGACCACCCGCAGCTACGTGATCCTCGCGTGCATGGTGGTGTTCGTCGGCTTCGTGCAGATGTTCATCGGAACCTGCGTCTGGCTGCTGTTATCGGAGATCTTCCCGCTGTCGGTGCGCGGCTTCGCGATGGGCATCGCGGTCTTCGTGCTGTGGTGCACCAACGCGGTCATCTCGTTCGTGTTCCCACTGCTGAACAACTCGTTGGGTTCCACCGGAACCTTCGCGTTGTTCGTGCTCGTCAACATCGGGTCGTTCGTCTTCGTGCGGCGGCTCGTCCCCGAGACCAAGGGCACCTCCCTCGAACAGCTCGAAGAACGCCTGGAAGCCGACGGGACCTCTCCACTGAATGAAAGGACCTCTGTATGAGTACGATTCGTGTTGGCTCCGCCCCCGACTCCTGGGGCGTGTGGTTCCCAGACGACCCGCAGCAGACGCCATACACCCGCTTCCTCGACGAGGTCGCCGCATCGGGATACGAATGGATCGAACTCGGCCCGTACGGCTACCTTCCGACCGACCCCGACAAGCTCGCCGACGAGCTCACCGCGCGCGGACTGAAGCTGTCGGCAGGCACGGTGTTCGAGCATCTGCACCAGAACGATTCCTGGTCGGCGGTGTGGAAGCAGATCGAGGACGTCGCGAAGCTCACCGCCGCAGTCGGCGGCAAGCACGTCGTCGTCATCCCCGAGATGTGGCGCGACCCCGCCACCGGTGAGGTGCTCGAGGACCGCAACCTCACCGAGGAGCAGTGGCTCAAGAAGACCGGCGGAATGAACGACCTCGGCAAGGCGATGTTCGAAACCTACGGTGTACACGCGCAATACCACCCGCACGCCGACTCGCACGTGGACACCGAGGACAACGTCTACCGCTTCCTCGACGGCACCGACAGTCGCTACGTCAACCTGTGCCTGGACACCGGACACATCTCGTACTGCGGCGGAGACAACATCGCGATCATCCGGCGCGCCCCCGAGCGCATCGGCTATCTGCACCTCAAGCAGGTCGATCCCGAGGTCCGGGCGAAGGTCGAGGCCCAGGACCTTCCGTTCGGCCAAGCCGTCAAGCTGGGCGCGATGATCGAACCGCCACTGGGCATTCCGGAGATGCCGCCGCTGCTGGCCGAGATCGAGAAGCTGGGGATCGACGTGTTCGCGATCGTGGAGCAGGACATGTACCCGTGCGAGGTCGACGCACCGCTGCCCATTGCCCAGCGCACCCGCAAGTATCTGGGGTCCTGCGGGATCCCGTCCATCCGCTTCAACTGATTTTCGAGGAGTAAGAGCATGACTGAGCTGCGTGTGGCAGTGCTGGGTGTCGGGCTGATCGGTGCCCAGCACGTCGACCGGATCGAGCGCAGGATCAAGGGCGCCAGGCTTGCGGTCGTCAACGATTACGTCACGGAGAAGGCCGAGCAGGTGGCGGCGGGCATCGTGGGTTGCCGGGCGGTGTCGGATCCGCTGGACGCGATCGCCGATCCTGACGTCGATGCGGTGGTGCTGGCGACCCCCGGTCCCACGCACGAAAAGCAGTTGCTTGCCTGCCTGGAACACGGCAAACCGGTGCTGTGCGAAAAACCGCTGACCACCGACGTGGCGACCGCTCTCGAGCTGGTCAAGCGGGAAGCGGAGCTGGGCCGCAAGCTGATCCAGGTCGGCTTCATGCGCAGGTTCGACGACGAGTACGCCGCGTTGCGCGCGATGATCGCGGCCGGCGAGCTCGGCGAGCCTCTGGTGATGCACTGCGCGCACCGAAACCCCGCGGTCCCGCAAGGGTTCAACAGCGAGATGGTGGTGCGTGATTCGCTGGTGCACGAGATCGACGTCGCCCGCTTCATGTTCGGTGAGGAGATCACCTCCATCCAGATGGTCAAGCCGGCGCCGAACCCCGCGGCGCCTGGCGGGCTCGCCGATCCGCAGATCGCGATCCTGCGCACCGGCACCGGCAAGCACGTCGACGTCGAACTGTTTGTCACCACCGGCATCGCCTACGAGGTGCGCACCGAGGTGGTCGGTGAGAAGGGCAGCGCGACGATCGGTTTGGACGTCAACCTGGTCCGCAAGTCCGTTCCGGGAGCCTGGGGTGGCGCCATCACCCCGAGCTTCAAGGAACGATTCGGTCGCGCATTCGACACCGAGATCCAGCGCTGGGTGGACGCGGTGCGCCGCGGACCCGGAACCGGCGTATACGTCGACGGGCCGGGCGCCTGGGACGGCTACGCCGCCGCCGCGGTCTGTGAAGCCGGCGTCGAATCGTTGAACACCGGACTACCCGTGGCGGTCACCCTTGCCGACCGCGACTCCATCAAGGGGGCATGACATGAAGATCGCTTTGGATCCGACGCCGTTTCATCATGATTTCGGGTTGTTGGACCTTCCGCGGGTGGTCGCCGATCTGGGCTTCGACCATCTGCAGTTGACGCCGCACCGCGATTTCATCCCGTTCTTCAACCATCCGCGCGCGGATGACGACCTGGTGGCCAAGTTCCGCAAGGCGTGTGCTGATGCCGGGGTCGGGATCGCGTCGGTGTTGCCGGTGCTGCGCTGGTCGGGTCCCGACGAGGACGCCCGCGAGGCTGCGGTGCGCAACTGGAAGCGCGTTGTCCAGATCACGGTGGATCTCGGGGTGAACGTGATCAACACCGAGTTCTCCGGTCGCCCGGAGCGTGCCGAGGAGTCCGAGCGGGCGTTCTTCCGGTCGATGGAGGAGTTGGTGCCGATCTTCGAACGCGAAGGCATCGACGTGCGGATCGACCCGCACCCTGATGACTTCGTCGAAGACGGTATGGAGGCACTGCGGATCATCCGTGGGGTGAACTCTCCCAACATCGGCATGGTCTTCGTCGCGTGCCACGCTTTCCACATGGGCGGCTCGATGGCCGACATCATCGCGGCGGCGGGGGAGAAGCTGCGGTTGGTGCATGTGGCCGACACGATGGATCACCACCGCAGCCACGGGTTGCGCTACATCACCAATCCGCCGGGTAATCCGGTGCGGGTGCATCAGCATCTCAAGATCGGTGACGGCGACATCGACTGGGACGAGTTCTTCTCCGCGCTGGCCGGGATCGGCTTCTACGACCGCGACGACACCGTGATGGTCTCGAGTGTGTTCGCCGAAGACGAAGCCGCTCAGGATGTGTCGCGCTACCAGCTGGCGACCATGACCGACTACGTCACCAAATACCGCTGACCCTCCGCCGGAACGGTATTCCAGCAGGCGCCCACTCGGCATTTTCCTGCTGGAACGCAGTTCCGGCGGGAGGCGTCGCGGAACTACAGTTGTCGAAATAGAGACCAGACGAAAGCCCAACCCGGCCGAGCGGCGCCGTCAGCTGTGCGACGCCGCCATCGCGCTGCTGGCCGAGGACGGCGCTCGCGGCCTGAGCCACCTCAAGGTGGACCGTCGCGCGGGTGTTGCTGACGGCACCACCTCCTTCTACTACCGCACCCGCTCGGCGCTGCTGCAGGGCGTCGCGGACCAGATCGTCGGCTACGACGTCGAGGCATTTGCCGAGGCGTTCGCAGACGAACCGACCGACGGGGGCGACGCCATCCTGTCGATGCTGGCCGGGCAGATGTTGCGGATCCGGGAAGAGCCGAATCTGTCACGGACCCGCGCTCGTCTGCAGTTGACGATGCTGTCCAAGCGCGACGCGGACCTGGCGGCCGGGTTCCAAGAGGTTTTCGAGAGTTACCGGTCGCTGGCCGAGCGTCTTGTCGTCGCGGTCCAACCCGGCCGGGCACCGCTCGATGGCCGGCTGGTGGCCGAGCAGGCTTCGGTGCTGCTGACATTTCTCAGCGGGATGGTGTTCGGGTTCGCCAACGGAGCGACCGAACCGGCGAGTGGCGAGCACATCGCGCGGCAGATCCGCGCAGTCATCCTCGGGGTGGCCGTCGAGTGCGGCTGACGGGCAGCGCACAGGATCCGGGACAGCGAATAAGGTCACCCTAACTTAGGTCTGCTTACTTGGTGGCCGGAAGGGGTGACGCGAGCGTTGCCGCAGCACCGTATGCTGGCCCACGCCGCCGAGTTGTATGCCTGGCTGCAGCAGGGCGCCCACCTCTACGTCTGCGGCGACGCCGACCGGATGGCCCGCGACGTCCACTGCGCGCTGCACGAAGTCGTTGCCTTGGCAGCGGGATTGGACGACGACGGTGCCCACGCATACATCAACGACCTGATCGCGCAGCGGCGTTACCTATGCGACGTGTACTGAGCCGCTACACCCGCGGAGGGGGAGGCGGGGGAGGCGGCAGCGGCATGCACAGCCCGTTGACCGGGCTGAGGTACTTGCCTGGTAGACAGAACGGCGCGCACCCGTAGATCACGCCGGTCTCCCCGGGCGGGCACTGCGCGATCGAGGACACCGGGGCAGGCCGGATCGCGGCCGCCAGCGGCAACGCGATGGCTGCGGCGGCGACGGCGCTCGCGACCGCATAACGCGTAATCGGTTGTCTCACTTTGTCCTCCCAGTCCACTGTCACTGTGGCAATCCGGTGGCGACGCGCGGAGCGTCCTTGGCGGGGGCGTCGAGCACCATCGCGGCCACCTGCGCCCGGTGCTGCTCGGCGGTGCCAAGCAGTGCAGCGTCGGCGTAGGCCCGCTTGTAGTACAGGTGCGCCTGGTGCTCCCAGGTGAAGCCGATCCCGCCGTGCACCTGGATCGTGTCGGTCGCCATCCGGACGAGCGCTGCCGAACAGGTGGCCTGCGCGATGCTGGCCGCCAACGCCGGATCGTCGGAGCCGTCGGTCAGCGCCCAGACTGCGTGGTACGCCGTCGATCTGGCGTGCTCGAGCGCGACGAGATCATCCGCCAGACGGTGCTTGACCGCCTGGAAAGATCCGATCGGCCTGCCGAACTGGAGCCGGTTCTTCGCGTAGTCGACGGAGAGGTCGAGCAGATGCTGTGCCGCGCCCACCTGTTCGACGGCCAGCAACGCCGCACCGACGTGCAGCGCTTGGGTGATCACCCGGTCGGCCTCGTCGGGACCGGCGATGAGCCGGCCCGTTGCTTCGCGCAGTTCCACGGTGGCCTGGGGCCGGGTCAGATCCAACGTGGACAATGAGATGCGTTGCACCCCAGGTTGGTCCGCATCCACGACGTACAAACCCACACCGTCGGGGCCGGTCGCCGCCACCAGCAGGTGGTCGGCCGCGCCGGCGTCGACGACCCGGCTCACGGTGCCGGTCAGGGCCCAGGAGCCGTCGGCCTGCACGGCGTCGACGGTGACGGCCGCGCCGTCGAATTCGCCGGCCACGTCACCGACGGCCAGCGCCGCGGTGCGAGCGCCGTCGACCAGCGGTGCCAACAGATCAACGTCCGCAGAGGCCGCGACCAGAGCCGGAATCGCGAGATACACCGTGCCGAACAGCGGCCCGCACGCCAGGGCGGCGCCCAGCTCCTCGACCGCGACCGCCTGGTCGACCAGCGTGCCACCGGCACCGCCCGCCGACTCGGGCACCGCCAACCCCAGCACGCCCAGCTCGGATCCCAGCCGCTTCCACACCTTCGGGTCGAACGGCGGATCGGCCGTCATCGAGGCGCGCACCGACGCCTCATCGAGGTACTCGGCACAGAACGAGCGCACCCCTGCGCGCAACTGGTTCTGCTCGTCGGTGAACGTGAACTCCTCCTCAGCTGCCCTGTCGGGCTGATCCGCAAGCTCCTCAGCCACGCGGGATCTCCTTCCACGCCATTCCCGCATCCGCCCGCAGGTCCCCTGGCAGGCCCAACACCCGCTCAGCGAGGATGTTCCGCATCACCTCGGAGGTGCCGCCCTCGATGGTGTTCGCGCGGCTGCGCAGAAATCGCTGCTGGATCGGGCCGCGCCAGTCGTCGACGTCGCCGTCGCTGCCCGGCGTCCCGTAACTGTCGTACAGGATCCCCTCCGGCCCCAGCAGGTCCATGCAGAACTCGTAGATGTGCTGGTTGAGTTCGGCGCCGACGAGCTTGCCGATCGACCCCTCCGGCCCGGGGCCGCCGACGGTCGCGCTCGCCCTGGACCGCTCCGAGGTCAGCCGCTGCGCTTCGGCGCGCAGCCACAGCGAGGTGAGACGGTCCGACAACACCGGGGTGTGCAGGTCGGGCCGTGATGCCCACAGCGCGACGGCGTCGCCGATGGTGCCCGCCCCGCGCCGGCTGCCGCTGGCACCCAACGCGCTGCGCTCGTTCATCAACGTGGTCATGGCCACCCGCCAGCCGTCCCCGACCGCGCCCAGCCGGTGTGTGTCGGGGATCCGCGCATCGGTGATGTAGACCTCGTTGAACTCCGCGTGTCCGGTCAGCTGCCGCAGCGGACGCGTCTCGACGCCGTCCGCGTGCATGTCGAGGACGAAGTAGGTCAGGCCACGATGTTTGGCGACGTTCGGATCGGTGCGGGCCAGCAGCAGCCCCCACCGCGCCCGATGTGCCAGGCTGGTCCACACCTTCTGCCCGTTGACGATCCAATTCTCCCCGTCCCGAACCGCCGACGTCGCCAGCCCCGCGAGGTCGGACCCCGCGCCCGGCTCGGAGAACAGCTGACACCAGATGTCCTCGGTGGTCGCCAGCGGCCGCAACAGTTGCCTGCGGACCTCGTCGGTCTGGGCGTGCTCACGCACCGTCGGGGCGGCCATGCCGTAACCCATCGGGTTGAGCGACAACGGCACCGGTCCCCCGGCGCTCTGCAAGATGCGGTCGGCTACCGCCTGAAGTCCACGGGAGACACCGAGGCCGCCGAATCCTTCGGGAAAGTGCACCCATGACAGTCCCGCGTCGAAGCAGGCGCCGAGAAACTGTGGAATGGGCACCGAGCGCGGATCGTGTTCCGCCACCACCCGGTGCGCGGACTCGGTCACCCGGTCGGCGTCGTCAGGGCTCATATGAGCACAGTAGAGCGTGACGAGTCAGCCGAGGGGCAACTCGGTGGTCTCGGGCGATCGATCAGTGCGCCGTCAGCGCGAGGCGCTCCGCATCTGACTTGTGACGTGAATGGAGGAGGTACCGGAGCCAGCGAACATCAATGAGCACAATGATCCTTTACGCGGTCTTTGTGAGAAGTGGGAGTAGTTGGCGCCGCGCCACCATGGCATCGGCGAAGTGGTTGAGCGCTTCCGGAACAGAACCGGCCGCGTCGAACTCGATGTCGCACTCACGCAGTGCCTGCTCGACCGAGCGGCTGGCGACCAGCGACCACTCGACGCCGGCGGCGGCGCAGACGTCGTCGATCGTGAACAGCAGTGAAATGGCTTCCCGACTAACGGAAGTGACGCCGCTGAGATCCAGGACGAAGGGCTTCTCCGCGAGGATGAAGCGACGGGTGTAGCGGGTGGCGCGCTCGGTGTTGAGGTCATCGAGGCGACCCCTGATGGTCACCACCGTCGCCAGCTGTCGGCAGTGCGCCCGGATGTCGGCGCCATTGCAGTCGAACGTCGGATTGCCGTACATTTCAGCCTCCCTCGATCGTGTGCTGACATCAGCCGCCAGTGGGCGTTACAACAATGAAGGTAGTGAGCCAATCTAAGGCGGCGGGGAGTAACTACTAATACTTCGCTAAGAACTGGTTTCGCCCGAGTCAGCAAACCCGTCGGTAACTTGGCGTCAACCTCTGCGCTGCTGCTGGGAACCGGTATAACCCGCCCACGGGTTGTAATCGGCCAGTAGTGCCTCCTGCGGGGGCCTCACGCCCTCGGCAACGTGCTCGAGATTTATCCGGATGCGATACCAGATCGAACTCGGTCCGCGCATGCCGTCGACGAGAACATCCGTGGGTTCCAGCTTCTCGGCGGCGTCCGGATACTTGTCGCGCCACTGTTGCAGCGCGGCCACCGCCTCGTCTCTGGTCTTCGTGCGGGCGATCTCGATCAACGGTTTGGCCGATTGCCGGCGACCGTCGGCAGATCGGCGGGCACCCTTCGGCGCCTTCTCGGCCGGCCCGAGCCGGTCGGCGAGGTCGAGGAGCGACTCCAGGCCACCTGCCGCGTCGTCCATTCCCTCCCACGGGTCGCCGAGCCGTTCGAAGCGCTGCGGCACCGTGGCGACGGTGAAGGCCTCGGGTCGACAGTGGGCGACCTCATCCCAGAACAGCGGCGTCGACACCCGGGCGTCCGGCGTGGCACGCACCGAGTACGCGGACGCCACCGTGCGGTCCTTGGCGTTCTGGTTGAAGTCGACAAAAACCCCGTGGCGCTCTTCCTTCCACCAGCGCGCGGTGGCAGATTCCGGTGCTCGGCGCTCCACCTCGCGGGCCACCGCCTCGGCGGCCAACCGCACGAACTTGAACGGCCAGCGCCGGTGGATGCGCGCGTAGATGTGGAAGCCCCGCGAGCCCGAGGTCTTGGGCCAGGCCACCAGCCCGTGCTCCTCGAGAACCTCGCGGGCGACGAAGGCCACGTCGAGGATCTGCCGCCAGCCCACCCCGGGCATCGGGTCGAGGTCGACGCGCAGTTCGTCGGGATGGTCGAGATCGTCAGAGCGCACCGGGTGCGGGTTGAGGTCGACGCAGCCGAGGTTCACCGCCCAGACCAGTCCCGCCGCGTCGTGCACCACGGCTTCCTTGGCCGAGGTCCCCGACGCGTACTTCAGCTCGGCGACGTCGACGAAGTCGGGTCGCTTCTCCGGGGCGCGCTTCTGGAAGACCGCCTCCTGTTCGATGCCCTTGACGAAGCGTTTGAGGATCATCGGACGGTCCTGAACGCCGCGCAGGGCGCCGTCGGCCACCGCGGTGTAGTAGTGCATCAGGTCCAGTTTGGTGAGCCCGAGATCGCCGAACACCACCTTGTCGGGATGGGTGATGGGCACCTGCTGTCCACCGATGTCCAGATACCGGGGACCAGGCATCGTCTCATCGTAGAATCCGGCCGATCCGCGAGCGCGGTCACATAAAGTTGTGCCATGTCCAAGCTCAGTGATCTTCCGGTGCAGGCGCTCGCCCAGGTCCAGCAGTCCGTCGGCAAGTATCTCGAGCGGGGCTCGGCGGAGCTGCACTACGCACGCAAGATGTTCGAGGCGGGTGCGCTGAAACTGGAGGCACCGCAGGACATCGCCGCGCTGGTCGGTGACATCCGCCGATGGGGCGAGTTCGGGATGATCCCGGCACTCAACGCCCGCCGCCACCCGCACCGGGTTGCGGTGATCGACGACTTCGGCGAGATGACGTTCTCCGAACTCGACAACGCCGCCAACGCCGTCGCCAACGGTCTGATCGCCAAGGGGGTCCGCGGTGGCGACGGGGTGGCGATCCTGGCCCGTAACCACCGGTGGTTCCTCGTTTCGGTGTACGGCGCCGCGAAGGTCGGCGCCCGCATCATCCTGCTCAACAGTGAGTTCTCCGGCCCGCAGATCAAGGAGGTCTCCGAGCGGGAGGGCGGCAAGATCGTCATCTACGACGACGAGTACACCGCCGCCGTCTCACAGTCCGAACCCGAACTCGGCAAGCTGCGCGCCCTCGGGGTCAACCCGGACAAGGACGAGCCGTCGGGCAGCACCGATGACACCCTCGAGGAGTTGATCGCCCGCACCAGCACCGCGCCGCCGCCCAAGGCCGCCAAGCACTCGTCGATCATCATCCTGACCAGCGGCACCACCGGCACCCCCAAGGGCGCCAACCGCAGCGCGCCGCCGTCGCTGGCGCCGATCGGCGGGGTGCTGTCTGCGGTGCCGTTCAAGGCCAAGGAGGTGACGTCGCTGCCGGCGCCGATGTTCCATGCGCTGGGCTTCCTGCACGCGACGATCGCGATGATGCTGGGCTCGACGCTGGTGCTGCGCCGGAGGTTCAAACCGGCCACCGTGCTCGCCGACATCGAGAAGCACAAGGCCACCGCGATCGTGGTGGTCCCGGTGATGCTGTCCCGGATGCTCGACGAGCTCGAGAAGACCGCACCCAAGCCTGACCTGTCGTCGTTGCGCATCGTGTTCGTCTCCGGCTCACAGCTCGGCGCCGAACTCGCCACCCGCGCGCTGAAGGACCTCGGCCCGGTGATCTACAACCTCTACGGATCCACCGAGGTCGCATACGCGAGCATCGCACGGCCCCAAGATCTTTCGATCAACCCGGCGACGGTCGGGCCGGTGGTCAAGGGGATGAAGGTCAAGATCCTCGACGACAACGGCAACGAGGTGCCGCGGGGTGAGGTCGGCAGGATCTTCGTGGGCAACTTCTTCCCGTTCCAGGGCTACACCGGCGGCGGCGGGAAGCAGATCATCGACGGGCTGCTGTCGTCGGGTGACGTCGGCTACTTCGACGACAACGACCTGCTCTACGTCAGCGGTCGCGACGACGAGATGATCGTCTCCGGTGGTGAGAACGTCTTCCCCGCCGAGATCGAGGACCTGGTCAGCGGCCATCCCGAGGTGGTCGAGGCCACCGCGCTCGGCGTCGAGGACAAGGAGTGGGGCGCCCGGTTGCGCTGCTTCGTGGTCAAGGTCGAGGGCGCGTCGATCGACGAGGACGCGATCAAGACCTACGTGCGGGAGAATCTGGCCCGATACAAGGTTCCGCGCGAGGTGGTCTTCATCGATCAGCTGCCGCGAAACCCCACCGGCAAGATCCTCAAGCGCGAACTGCGCGACATGGAGGTCGAGTAGTCGCTACTCGACCCCGCTGACCATGTACGCCGAGCCGGGGATCGCCAGGGCCACCAGCATCAGCAGCAGCAGAAACCAGCCGACGCCCTGCCAGGCGGTCCAGCCGCCGCCGCCCTTCCACTCGCGGTAGGTCCGGACGAGCGCGCCGACGCCCCCGAGGAACAGTAACGTCGGAACCAGTGCCGCGGCGAACACCGAATCACGGGCACCGAATGCATAAAACGCCAGCGCAACACCCGCAAGGGCGATGACGGCGGTCCCGTAGAGGACCGCCGGTCGCAGGGCACCCGGCCGGTCGAAGCGCTTCTCGACGAAATCCCGATCGCTGGTCATCATGAACGGGTTCCCCGCTTGGTCGGCGGGAAACACCGTCCTACGGATCGCGGGGCAGCCCGAGCAGTCGCTCGGCGATGATGTTCAGCTGCACCTCGGAGGTGCCGCCGTAGATCGTGGTGGCCCGGCCCGCAAGCAGGTACTCGGCCCATTTCCCGGACGCCTCACCCTGATCACCGATCGCTGCGTCGGTGCCGAACGAGGACACCCCGAACTCGGCGTAACCCTGGCCGGTCTTCATCGACAGCAGCTTGGAGATCGCGGCCGCCGGCATCGGATCGCCGCCGGCCAGTGTGAGCAGCGTCGATCGCATGTTGAGCAGCTTCGCGGCATGCCCCTCGGCGATCAGCCTGCCTGCCTCGTTCTGCTCGATCTGGTCGAAGTGGCCGTCGCGCACGAACTCGACAAACTGGTCGAGGCTCGCCAGGAACGGTGGCTCGCTGCTGCCGATCGAGACGCGCTCGTTGGTCAGCGTGTTGCGGCTGACCTCCCAGCCGCGGTTCACCTCGCCCAGCACCATGTCGTCGGGCACGAACACGTCGTCGATGAACACGGTGTTGAACATCGCGTTGCCGGTCAGCTCCCGCAGCGGCTTGACCTCGACGCCCTCGGCCTTCATGTCGAGCAGGAAGTACGTGATGCCCTGATGCTTGGGCGCCGACGGGTCGGTGCGGGCCAGCAGCGCGCCCCACTGTGAGTACTGCGCGCCGGTGGTCCAGATCTTCTGGCCGGTGATGCGCCACCCGCCGTCGACCTTGGTGGCCTTGGTGGTCAGGCTGGCCAGGTCCGACCCCGCCCCGGGCTCGGAGAACAGCTGGCACCAGATCATCTCGCCGCGGAACGTCGGCGGCAGGAACTGCTGCTGCTGGTCGTGGGTGCCGTACGCGACGATCGACGGGATGATCCACGCGGCGATGCCCATCTGGGGCCGCTTGACCCGGCCGGTGGAGAACTCCTGGGCGATGATGATCTGCTCGACGGGGTTTGCGGCCCGGCCCCACGGCTTGGGCAGGTGCGGCTGCACCCAGCCGCCCTCGGCGATCGCGGTGTTGCGTTCTTCCTTCGGAATCGCCTTGAGTGCAGCGACTTCCGCGCGGATCTCCTCGCGCAGCTTCTGGGTGTCCGGGTCCAGGTCGATGTCGATGGACCGCATGCCCGTCGTGGTGGCGGTGTCGACCACCTGCTGCGGGTAGTCGGCGTGCCGGCCGAAGCTGGCCGCGAGCACGATCGCGCGCCGGTAGTAGACGTTGGTGTCGTGCTCCCAGGTGAAGCCGATGCCGCCGTGCACCTGGATGCAGTCCTGCGCGCAGTGCTGGGCGGCGACCGGTGCCAGCGTCGCTGCCACTGCCGCGGCGAATTCGTAGCAGGCCTCGGCATTTCCGCCGGTGAACTCGTCGATCGCCCGCGCCGCGTCCCACACCGCGCTGGTGGCGCGCTCGGTCTCGGCGATCATCCCCGCGCACTTGTGCTTGATGGCCTGGAACTGTCCGATCGGCCTGCCGAACTGCTCGCGGATCTTGGCGTACTCCGACGCCTCGTCGGTCGCCCACCGGGCGACGCCGACACACTCGGCGGACAGCAGCGTCGACATCAGTGCGCGGGCCAGGGTGCGGCTGAGGTTGGACAGCACCCGGTCGTCGGACACCTCGACGGCGTTGGCGCGCACGTGCGCGATCGGACGCAACGGGTCGACGCCGGCGACGGGCTCGATCTCGAGCTGGTCGGCGTCGAGAACCACCCATTCCTCGCCCGACTCGATCGCCACCGGCAGCACCAGCACCGAAGCCTGTGCGGCCGCGGGCACCGCGCGCACCTCACCGCGGATGACCAGCCCGTCGCCGTGGCGGGTGGCGGTCAACCCCGAGTCGATCGCGTAGGCGGCGATGACGTCCCCGGACGCCAGGTCGTTGAGCACCGCTGCGTCGGGATCGTGCGCGGCGATCAGCGCGCTGGCGATGGCCGACGGCACGAACGGGCCGGGTACTGCTCCGTAGCCGAACTCGGCGACGACGATCGCCAACTCGAGGATGCCGAATCCCTGTCCGCCGACCGATTCGGCGAGGTGAACCCCGGTCAGTCCCTGCTCGGCAGCGGCCTTCCAGTAGGGCGGCGGGTTCGCGATCGGCGTCTCGAGAGCTTCGTGAAGCACCTCGGACGGCGCGACCCGCGCCACCAGGGACCGGACCGAATCGGCCAGGTCGTTGTGCTCTTCGTTGATCGCGATGGGCATAGCTGCTGCACCTGTTCTTCACATCGTCGTGACTGGTCCCAACCGGTTGGTTGGGACCGAGACTACCCGCCCACCTGGTTCACCAGGTTCGCGAGGTCCCGGCCGTCACGAAGTCGTTCACAGTTGTCCACCGCGAACTCCAGGTAGCGGCGCATGGTGTCAGCGGTGTACCAGGTCACGTGAGGGGTCAGCACCACGTTGCCCAGCCCCAGCAGCGGACTGTCCTGCGGCACCGGCTCGGTGGCGAAGACGTCGAGGCCGGCGCCGGCGAGGTGCCCGGTCCGCAGCGCGTCGACGAGCGCGTCCTCGTCCACGATCGGGCCGCGCGAGGTGTTGACGAGCACCGCGCCGGGCTTCATGCGTGCCAGCGCGTCCCGGTCGAGAAGACCTTCGGTGCTCTGTGTCAGCGGCAGATGGAGCGAAACGATGTCGCTGACGCGCAACAGCTCGGTCAGGCTGCGCCATCCCGGGTGCCCGTCGTCGCCGGTACTGGTGTGCACGACGTCGCCGCCCATTGCCTCGATGATGCGCTCGACGCGGGTGGCGATGTTGCCGTAGCCGATCAGCCCGACGGTGCAGCCGCCGACGTCGCGCACCGTCTCGCCGAGGGTCGGGTCCGAGGGCCAACCGGCGCCCGCACGGGTGGCCCTGTCCAGTTCGGGAAGCCGGCGCAACGTGGCCAGCATCAGCAGCACCGCGCCCTCGGCGACCGACGCCGCGTTCGCGCCGGGCATGTTGGCCACCGCGACGCCACGAGCGGTCGCCGTGTCGACGTCGATGGTGTTCACCCCGGCGCCCAGCTTGTGCACCAGCCGCAGTCGTGGTGCTCCGGCGAGATCCTCGCCGGAGAGCGGACGCAGGACGTGCCAGATCACCTCGGCGTCGGGGAGTTCGCGGTGGAACGCGTCGTCGTCATCGTCGGCGCAGAACCGGACGTCGAGCCAATCTGAGTGCGGCTCAAGGAATTCCAGCACCTTGCGGCCGGGGGTGAAGTGGGCCAGGACTCTCACCAGCGGCGCGCGATCCATCCGGCGATGGTATCGGCCTTCTCGCTGCGTGCGCCCGGGGTGGTGAAGTAGTGATCGGTGTCGATGGCGCACTGTGTCTTGTCGTCGCCGCCGAGCGCATCGTGGATTCGCTGGGCGTCGGAGGGATACACGCCGGTGTCCTGGTCGGCGTTGATCACCAGTGCCGGGCAGTCGATGCGGGCCAGGTGCGGCTCGGCCCGGGTCTGCGCGTAGCGCAGGCTCCACATCCCGATCCAGCTGCGCAGCGTGCACGCCGAAGCGATTCCGTGCGTCGACCGGTTGGCCTTGACCGGTACTCCCGCGTAGCACGTGTTGGCGGGTCGCTTCGTCGGTTCGAGGGTGGGATCGACCATCCGCGGATCCGCCCAGGTGCGCATCACCGTGAACGGCCGGTCGGAGAACCCCGCGGCACGCACTCGGAGGAGCTCGGCCTCGGCCCAGTCGGTGATGGCCTCGTTGCGGGTGACCTGGGCGGCCCGGTAGCGCTGCACGAAGTCCGCGTCGTACGGCGGGCCGTTGACCTCGTTGAACAGATCCAGATCGGGTTGCGTTGCGATGGGGTCACTTTCGTCGACCACCGCGGCGTCCATCCACGCGGTCAGCACGTCGGGACGCCCGGGGTGCGCGGCGCTGGCCACGTAACCGTCGGCGGGCGGGAGGTCGTCGAGCCCGGCGGCCGGCCGCATCCCCTCCAGCGGGGTGACGTGCCGGTCGGTGGCGTTGGCCTGGTAGGCGGCCATCAGTGACCCGCCGCCCGAATTCCCCAGCAGAATCACCGTTTCGATGCCCTGGACCTCCCGAAGCCAGCGCACCCCGACACCGATGTCCACCAGCGCGTGGTCGAGAAGGAAGCTGCTCTCGAACCCGCGGAATCTGGTGTTCCAGCCCAGGAAGCCGATGCCACGGGTGGCCATGTGCTCGGCGAGATAGTGCTCGGAGAAGTCGATCTGGTAGTGCGACGCGATCATTGCCACCTTCGGCTTGCGGCCCACGCTGCGGTGGTAGAGGCCCTGGCACGGGTGGCCTCCCGAGCCGGCCTGCCACGCGGTTGTCGAGTCCAGGCCGACGAACTCCCGGGTCACTTCTGATGCTGAGTTACTCATGGTTTCCGTCCTCCCGGTGATAGATCGTCCGGTAGAAGATGTCGGTGAGCGTCTTGATGCAGGCGGCATCGTCGACGTCGGCTGCGTGGGCGCCGGACAACTGTGTGTAGCAGAACTGGTTGAGCATCGACACCAGTGCGACGGCGATCAGACGGGGGTCACTGCCCTGGCAGAAGCCCTGCTGCTGAGCTTGTTTCACCAGTGAGGTGATCAGCCCGATGGGCAGCGAGCAGATCTCGTTCCAGTACTCGGCGAAGTCGTCGCTGATCATCGCCATCTGGGACACGCTGATGATCTCCGCGAGCCGGTTGCGGTAGGTGTCCCAGTGCGCCGCGGCCGCTTGATGGGACCGCTCCCGGTGGCTCAGCCCGGGTTGCGCGGCGGCCATCGAGCGTTCGCGGGCCTCGTCGCGGAACCGCACGGCCCAT
This sequence comes from Mycolicibacterium hippocampi, assembly GCF_010723735.1. Lineage (GTDB taxonomy): Bacteria > Actinomycetota > Actinomycetes > Mycobacteriales > Mycobacteriaceae > Mycobacterium > Mycobacterium hippocampi. The sequence goes on from NZ_BLLB01000002.1 coordinate 1,223,862, forward strand.
TCGCGGACCATCGCCTCTTTGGAGTCGTAGTAGTTGTAGAACGACGCCGTGGACCGGCCCGCCTCGCCGGCGATGTCGGCGATCGTGGTCGCCAGGATTCCCTTGCGCGCGACGACCGTGCGGGCGGCAGCATCGATCGCGGCCTGCGTCTGGCGGCCGCGCAGTGTCGGCAGCTGTTCGCGAGGACTGACGCTCACCCGATGCGCTCCCCACGGTCGTTGATGCCGAACTGAATCTGATGTTAGATTCAGTTTCTGCCCGTGGCCAGTACCGTGGAGGTGCGATCGTGATCAAGCCGCACAACGTTGGCGGGAAAGCCAACACCGAATTCGAGCTCGGCGGCATCAACCACGTCGCGTTGGTGTGCTCCGACATGGCCAAGACCGTCGACTTCTACACCAATGTGCTGGGGATGCCCCTGGTCAAGTCGCTGGATCTGCCCGGCGGCATGGGCCAACACTTCTTCTTCGACGCCGGCAACGGCGATTGTGTGGCGTTCTTCTGGTTCGCCGACGCGCCGGACCGGGTGCCCGGCATCTCCTCGCCGGAGGCCATACCCGGTATCGGGGACATCGTCAGCGCGGTGAGCACGATGAACCACCTCGCGTTCCATGTACCCGCGGAGAAGTTCGACGAGTACCGGCAGCGCCTCAAGGCCAAGGGAGTGCGCGTCGGCCCGGTACTCAACCACGACGAGAGTGCAGCGCAGGTCTCGGCGACCCTGCACCCCGGGGTTTACGTGAGGTCGTTCTACTTCCTGGACCCGGACGGCATCACACTCGAGTTCGCCTGCTGGACCAAGGAATTCACCGAAGCGGATGCGGCGGCCACACCGAAGACCGCGGCCGACCGCCGGGTGCCTGCAGCGCACTGAGTCTCCGCCGGAACGGTATTCCAGCAGGCGCGCACTCGAAGTTTCGCTGCTGGAATACCGTTCCGGCGAAGGGGGTCAGTCGCGGTAGAGGGCGGGGTCGCCGAGTTGGTCGATCAGCGCCGCCAGGTGGTCTGTCAGTTGCGCGGGGCTCAGATCGACGGCGCCGGCCAGCCACGCGCTCAGCGTCTGCGCGACGCCGCCCACCACGAAGTGCGAAGCAGCCTTGATCCGGTCGTTGGGCTCGAGTTGCAGCGCGTTGCCGGCGTGCTGGCCCGACAACAACGCGAACAGTGCCCCGGATTCGGCACGCTTGCGCACCACGACCTGGTTGGCCAGGTGTGCGCTGAACAGCAACCGGCCCACCCGGACGTCGTCGGCGATGACACGCACGATGTTGGCGATACCCGCATGGCTCTGCTCCCGTGGCGGCGCGGCCGCCACCGCGGCCTGGGTGGTCGCGGCGATGTCGGCGACCACCCAGTCGAAGATGGCGCCGACGAACACGTCCTTGTCGGCGAAGCTCTCGTAGAAATAGCGCGCGGCCAGGCCGGACTGTGAGCAGATCGCGCGCACCGTCAGGTCGCCGGGGGTGGTCTGGCCGCCCAGCAGGTCCAGCCCTGCTTCCAGCAGCCGACGCCGGCGCTGCGCGATCCGTTGCGTGGCGTCCACGCCGCGGTACGGACGTACCTGGGGCATCTGTCCATATTGACACCCGCCCGGCTTCGGAGCAATATCAGGAAACACTCGTTCGCACAATTGGTGTGCAAGCGGAAAGGAGCCGTCCATGACGGTGGATGAATCGGTGGCAGCGGCTGTGCCGCATGTCGAGCGCGCGGTGGCCGATGCCGCGATCTCCGCCCCGCGCAAGGCCCGATCCCGCCAAGCCGACGACGGCATGTTGGGACTCGGTCTGCTTGCCGGTCCCGCCAACGTCATCATGCAGCTCGCGCGCCCCGGCGTCGGGTACGGCGTGATGGAGAGCCCGGTGGAGAGCGGCCGGGTCGACCGGCACCCGATCAAGCGGGCCCGCACCACGTTCACCTACCTCGCGGTGTCCACAAACGGGACCGACGAGCAGAAGGCGGCGTTCCGCCGCGCCGTCAACGGTGCGCACGCCCAGGTGGTCTCCACCGAGTCGTCTCCGGTGAAGTACAACGCCTTCGACAAGGATCTGCAGCTGTGGGTCGGGGCGTGCCTGTACAAGGGCGTCGTGGACGTGCACCGGCTGTTCGTCGGTGAGATGGACGAACAGACCGCTGATCGGCTCCACCTGCAGGGCCGGGCGCTGGCGACGATGCTCCAGGTGCCCGAGGAGATGTGGCCACCGGACCGGGCCGCGTTCGACAGGTACTGGCAGAAGTCGCTGGACGAGGTGCACATCGACGACGCGATCCGCGACTACCTGTACCCGATCGCCGTGTCCAGGCTGCGGGGTCTGACCCTGCCGGGACCGCTGCGGCGCCGGTCGGAGAAGCTGGCCTTGCTCATCACCACCGGGTTCTTGCCGCAGCGCTTCCGCGACGAGATGCAGCTGCCCTGGGACGCGGCGCGACAGCGCAGGTTCGACCGGTTGATCGCCGTGCTGCGCACCGTCAACAGCGTGTCGCCGAAGTTCGTTCGCCAGTTCCCGTTCAACGTCCTGCTCAAGGACGTCGACCGGCGCATCCGAACCGGCCGCCCACTGGTCTGAGCGTCGGGAGCGGGTGACCCTGCTCACCTCTGATCCGACGCCCGTGCGTCTCGACAGTTTGGTTATGCAATGCTAACTTCAGCAAAAGTTAGCTTAGCCATACATAACCACTCGTAGGGAGATGGCGGGGGACCGGGCGCGGTCGATTCGACGAGGCGCCGGCGCTCTCGCAAAACAGCTCATGGAAATGGGAAGTGACACGCTCGCGACCGCAGCGCCCCGGGTGGATCCCGACGTCCTCAGCCGGTTCGCCACCTGCTGTCGTGCGCTCGGGTTGTCCGTGCACGACCGGCAGCGACCGGCCGATCTCGCTGCCGCCCGCTCCGGTTTCGCCGGGCTGACGCGGATCGCCAACGACCAGTGCGACGCGTGGACCGGTCTGGCGGCGTCCGGCGATGTGTCGTCCGAGGTGATCGAGGCCGTCTGGCAAACATCCGCGACGGCGGGCGTGCTGCAGCGTCAGCTCGACCTCACCCCGGGGGCGCTCGGGTTCGCCTATGACACCGGTCTGTATCTCCAGCTGCGCGCCACCGTGCCCGACGATTTTGCGCTGGCCTACGCGGTGCACCTGTGCGACACCGGCGGTTCCGCGTCCTGGGCCGCGGCCGATCGAATGGTGGGCGAAGTCCTGGACCGCAGGCCCGGCTGGCTGCCGGCGCGGTGGGTGCGGGTGGCGACCTACTACCGGGCGGGGCGGTGGTCGGACGTGGTCCGGTTGCTGACGCCGGTGGTCACCGACGAGTCACTCGACGAGAACTACGCCCATGCCGCGCGGGTGACCCTGGGAATCGCACTGGCCAGGCTGGGCATGTTCGCCCCGGCCCTGTCACACCTCGAACGGCCCGAGGGCCCGATCGCCGTCGCTGCCGTCGACGGCGCGTTCGCCAAGGCGCTGGCGCTGCGGGCCCAGGGGGAGGACGAGGAAGCCCACGAGTTGCTGCAGGAGCTCTACGCTGCCAATCCCGAGAACACCCACATCGAAGAAGCGTTGTCGGACAACTCATTCGGCATCGTCACCACCACCGCCGCGCGTATCGAGGCGCGCACCGACCCGTGGGACCCGCAGACCGAGCCGGGTGAGGCCGACTTCGTCGACCCCGGTGCCAAGGACCGCAAGGCTCATCTGCTGATCGAAGCCGAGGCGGAGCTCGCTGAGTTCATCGGCCTCGAGGAGGTCAAGTATCAGGTGGCCCGCCTGAAGAGCTCGGTGGCGATGGCGATCAGGCGTCAGGAGCGCGGCCTGGCCGTTGCCCAGCGCACCAACCACCTGGTCTTCGCCGGCCCGCCCGGAACCGGCAAGACGACCATCGCCCGCGTGGTGGCCAAGATCTACTGCGGGCTGGGGCTTTTGAGGAAGGAAACCGTCCGGGAGGTGCACCGCGCGGATCTGATCGGCCAGCACATCGGCGAAACCGAGGCCAAGACCAACGCCATCATCGACAGCGCGCTCGACGGCGTGTTGTTCCTCGACGAGGCCTACGCGCTGGTGTCCACCGGCGCCAAGAACGACTTCGGCCTGGTGGCCATCGACACTCTGCTGGCGCGGATGGAGAACGACCGGGACCGGCTGGTCGTCATCGTCGCCGGCTACCGCAAGGACCTCGATGCGTTCCTCGACGCCAACGAGGGGTTGCGGTCCCGGTTCACCCGCAGCATCGATTTCCCGTCGTACTCACCCAAGGAGCTCGTCGAAATCGCCACGCGGATGGCCGAGAAGCGGGACTCGCGCTTCGAGGAGGCCGCCCGCGCCGACATGGAGCGGCTGTTCGCGCACCTGGCGGAGTCGTCGACACCCGACGCCAACGGCGTGCAGCGCCGCAGCCTGGACATCGCGGGTAACGGTCGATTCGTCCGAAACCTGGTGGAGCGCTCGGAGGAAGAGCGCGAGTACCGCCTCGACCATTCCGATGTGGACGACTTCACCGACGACGAGCTGATGACGATCACCGCCACCGACGTCAACAATTCAGCCGCCCCGCAGCTGCGTGGCCTCGGTCTGTCGGCGCCCCAGAGTCAGTCGGAACAACAGAGTCAGTCGGTACAACGATGACGGCGCCGAACGGGGATCGCCGGTCCTTCAGCTCACGCACCCCGAACAACGAAAACCCCGACGCCGTCAGCTACCGGCGCGGATTCGTCACCCGCCATCAGGTGACCGGCTGGCGGTTCATGATGCGGCGCATCGCGTCCGGCGTTGCGCTGCACGACACCCGGATGCTCGTCGACCCGTTGCGTACCCAGTCACGTGCCGTGCTGGTCGGCGGGCTGATCCTGGTGACAGGCATGATCGGTTGCTTTCTGTTCTCGTTCATCCGACCGTCCGGTGCCGCGGGCAACGACGCGGTGCTCGCCGACCGTGAGTCCGCGGCGATGTACGTCCGGCTCGGCGACCAGCTGCACCCGGTGCTGAACCTGGCCTCGGCCCGGCTGATCACCGGAAAGGCCGACAACCCCGCGCTGGTGAAGAGCAGCGAGCTCGACCAGTTCCCGCGGGGGAACATGCTGGGCATCCCCGGCGCCCCGGAACGCATGGTGGCCAACATGACTCGCGACGCCTACTGGACTGTGTGCGACGCTGCAACCGGCGCGGCGGGCACCCCCGGTACCACCGTGATCGCCGGACAGCCCGAGACCGGCGGTGAACGCGCCGCCACCCTGCCCGCGGACCACGCGGTGCTCGCCGAGAACGCCGGCAGGACGTGGCTGCTCTGGGACGGCAAGCGCAGCCCCGTCGACCTTGCCGACCGCGCCGTCACCGACGGCTTGGGAATCGGCGGTGGTGGCGCCGCCGTCCAGCCGATCGCGGCCGGACTCTTCAACGCGCTTCCGGAGGCTCCGCCGCTGATGTCACCGGTGATCCCCGGTGCCGGTGCGCCGCCCGCGGTGCCGTTGCCCGTCGTCGCACCCGTGGGTGCGGTCGTGGTCGCCTACGAGGCGGACAACACCCTGCGTCACTACCTCGTACTCGCCGACGGCCTGCAGCCGATCTCCGGTGTGCTGGCGTCGATCATCCGCAACACCGACTCCTACGGACTGGACCAGCCCCCGCGCCTCGGCGCCGATGACGTCGCGCGGATCCCGACCGCCCGCGCCGTCGACACCACCGCCTACCCGTCCGACCCGGTCACCCTGGTCGACACCGCCGTCGACCCGGTCACCTGCGCCGCGTGGGCGAAACCAGAAGGAGCGCAGGCTGCCTCGCTGACGCTGCTGTCAGGCGCCGCACTGCCGGTCCCCGACGGCCTCCGCACCGTGGACCTGGTGAGCTCTGGTGCCCCGGGCGGCCCCGCCGACCGGGTGGCACTGACGCCGGGCAGCGGATACTTCGTCGACAGTGGCGGCGCGTTGTTCTGGATCAGTGACACCGGGGTGCGCTACGGCATCGCCACCGGCGCGGACAGCGGGGGATCCGCAGGCGCCGACACCGTCGCCGCGCTCGGCCTGACCTCCGCGCCGCTGCCCATCCCGTGGTCGGTGCTGTCGCAATTCGCCGCCGGCCCGACGCTGTCGCGTGCCGACGCGCTGCTGGCCCACGACACGCTGGCACCCAACCCGGCGCCGGCACGTTTGGACACCCCCGGTTTGGAGAACCCGTGAGCAGGCTGATCTTCGAGCATCGCAAACGGGTGTCGCCACCGGCCACCCGCAAGGGCACCATCACCATCGAGCCGCCGCCGGAGCTGCCGCGCGTGGTGCCGCCCTCACTGCTGCGCCGGGCGTTGCCCTACATGATCGTCATCCTGATCGTGGGCATGATCGTCGCCCTCGTCGCCACCGGTCTGCGGTTGATCTCACCCACGATGCTGTTCTTCCCGTTCGTACTGCTGTTGGCGGCGACCGCGCTCTACCGCGGGTCGGACAACAAGATGCGCACCGAGGAGGTCGACGCCGAGCGCGCCGACTACCTGCGGTACCTGTCGGTGGTCCGCGACAACGTCCGCGCCCACGCCGACGAGCAGCGCGCATCGCTGCTGTGGTCTCATCCGGAACCCGTTGCGCTGGCGAGCATCCCGGGCACCCGCCGGCAGTGGGAGCGTGACCCGCGCGACCCGGATTTCCTGGTACTGCGTGCCGGGCTGCACGACCAGGCCCTCGATGCCACGCTTCGGGTCAAGGACACCGCCGACGAGATCGACCTGGAGCCGGTCTCCCACACCACGTTGCGGGGACTTCTCGACACCCAGCGCACCCTGCACGACGCCCCGACCGGCATCGACCTGACCAAGGTCTCCCGGGTGACGGTGCTCGGTGACGACGACGAGGTCGACGCCGCGCTGCGCGCCTGGCTCGCCCAGGCGATGACGTGGCATGACCCGTCGGTCCTGGGGATCGCCTTCGCCGGAACCGAACTGGAGGATGACGACTGGTCGTGGCTCAAGTGGCTGCCACACGTCGATGTGCCCGGGCAGGTCGACGGCGTCGGCCCGGCACGGTATCTGGCCACCGAGTCCTCGGCACTGCGCCGGCTTCTCGCGCCTGCGCTCGCCGATCGCGGACCGTTCTCCGTCGGCAGTGCGGCCAACACCAAGCACCTGCTCGTGGTGCTCAACGATCCCCGAGACGATTCAGGTGCCGCCGCCGACGAGTTGGTCGGGCGCGGTCTGGACGGCGTGACGGTGATCCACCGGACCATCAAAGAGCCCCACCGCGAACAGTATTCGGATCCGGAGCGGCCCATCCTGCGGATCGCCGACGGTGCGATCCGGCGTTGGCAGAACGGTGGCTGGAGCCCGTTCATCGACCGCGCCGACGGGTTGACGGCGCCGGACGCCAGACACATCGCCCGCAGGCTGTCTCGATGGGACTCCAACCCCAGCCACGGCAGGTCCGCCAGCAGCGGCGGCGCGGCGTTCACCACGCTGCTCGGCATCCCCGACGCCTCGGCGCTGGACGTCGCGGCGCTGTGGGCACCGCGGAACCGGGACGATGAGCTGCGGGTCCCGATCGGTGTGACGGCAACCGGCGAGCCGCTGTACTTCGATCTCAAGGACGAAGCCGAGGGCGGCATGGGCCCGCACGGCCTGATGATCGGCATGACCGGGTCGGGGAAGTCGCAGACCCTGATGTCGATTTTGCTGGCACTGCTGACCACCCATTCGGCCGACCGGCTGATCGTCATCTATGCCGACTTCAAGGGCGAGGCCGGCGCGGACATCTTCCGGCACTTCCCCCAGGTCGTCGCCGTGATCTCGAACATGGCCGAGAAGCGGTCGCTGGCCGACAGATTCGCCGACACCCTGCGTGGTGAGGTGGCGCGGCGCGAACAGCTCCTGAAGGAGACCGGCCGCCGGGTGCAGGGCAGCGCGTTCAACTCGGTCACCGAGTACGAGAACGCGATCCACGAAGGCCACGACCTTCCCCCGCTGCCCACGCTGTTCGTCGTCGCCGACGAGTTCACCCTCATGCTCGCCGACCACCCCGAATACGCCGATCTGTTCGACTACGTGGCCCGCAAGGGACGGTCGTTCCGCATCCACATCCTGTTCGCCTCGCAGACCCTCGACGTGGGCCGGATCAAGGACATCGACAAGAACACCTCCTACCGGATCGGTCTGAAGGTCGCCAGCCCGAGTGTGTCCCGCCAGATCATCGGCGTGGAGGACGCCTACCACATCGAGTCGGGCAGGAACCACAAAGGCGTCGGCTTCCTGGTGCCCGCCCCGGGCGCACTGCCGATCAAGTTCCGCAGCACCTACGTCGACGGCATCTACGAACCGCCGCGGGTGGACCGGTCGATCGTCGTGCATGCGATCCCGCAACCGCAGTTGTTCAGCGCCGGCTGGGTGGATCCGGAGCCCGACACCGTCATCGTCTACGACGGTGCCGACGTCGAAGTCCTGCCTCCCCGCAAGCTGATCGCGACGATCGGCGATCAGCTGGCCCAGTACGGCCCGCACGCGCCGGCGCTGTGGCTGCCACCGCTGGAAGAGGAGATCCCGCTCGACGGTCTCCTCGAACGCGCCGGTGTCGGTCCCGGACAGTGGCGCTGGCCGCTGGGTGAGATCGACCGGCCCTTCGACATGCGGCGCGATCCGCTCGTCTTCGACGCCACCTCGGCCGCGGCCAACGTCGTGATCCACGGCGGCCCGAAATCCGGCAAGTCGACGGCGCTGCAGACCTTCGTGCTGTCGGCGGCGGCGCTGCACGCACCGGGCGACGTCACGTTCTACTGCCTGGACTACGGCGGCGGACAGCTGCGTGGCCTGGAGGACCTGGCCCACGTGGGCAGCGTCGCCTCACCGCTGGAATCCGAACGGATCCGGCGGACCTTCGGTGAGCTCGAGCAGCTGCTGCGGGCCCGCCAGAAGCACGGTGCGACCACCCGCAACGCGGACTACCGCGACGGTTACGGCGAGGTGTTCCTGCTCATCGACAACCTCTACGCCTTCAGCCGGGACAACACCGACACCTTCAACACCAGAAACCCGTTGCTGGCCAAGGTGACCGAGCTCGTCAACGCGGGACTCTCCTACGGCATCCACGTGGTGATCACCACGCCGAACTGGCTCGAGGTGCCGTTGGCGATGCGGGACGGGCTGGGGCTGCGCCTGGAGTTGCGGCTGCACGACTCGCACGACAGCAACGTCCGGGTCGTGGGCGCGCTGCGCCGCCCCGCCGACTCAAGCGCCCTTCGCCGGCCCGCCGACAGTGTCCCCGTCGACCAGCCCGGACGCGGCCTCACGATGGCCGCCGAGCACTTCCTGTTCGCCTGTCCCACAACGGATTCCATCGCCGCACTGAACGCCCGGTACCCCGGCCGCAGCGCACCGCCGGTGCGGCTGCTGCCGACCGATCTGGGCCCCGAGGCGTTCGGCACGCTCTACCCGGCAACCGAACAGGTGGTCATCGGACAGCGGGAAGAGGATCTGGCCGCGGTCAGCGTGAACTTCGCCGACAACCCGCTGATGATGGTCTTCGGCGACTCGAAGACGGGCAAGACCACGCTGCTGCGGCACCTGATCCGCACCATCCGGGAGAACTCACGACCTGACCAGGTGGCGTTCACCGTGATCGACCGCCGACTGCAGCTCGTCGACGAGCCGATCTTCCCCGACAACGAGTACACGCCCAACATCGACCGGATCACCCCGGCGATGCTCGGCTTGTCGGCACTGATCGAGAAACGCCGTCCCCCCGCGGGGATGAGCCCGCAGGAGCTGCGCGGGTGGTCGTATCAGAACGGGAGCGGCAACCACATCCACTACCTGATCGTCGACGACGTCGATCAGATCCCGGACGGCCCGGCGGCCAGCGGACCCTATGTCGGACAACGGCCCTGGACCCCGTTGATCGGTCTGCTTGCCGAGGCTTCCGACCTGGGGCTGCGGGTGATCGTCACCGCCAGGGCAGCGGGTTCGGCGCACGCCGTGATGACCGCCCCGCTGCTGCGGCGCCTCAACGACCTGCAGGCGACCACCCTGATGTTGTCGGGTAACCCGCAGGACAGCGGCAAGATCCGCGGACACAGGTTCGCCAGGTTGCCGGTGGGGCGCGGCATGCTGCTCGACGACGGTGACACCCCGGCTTTCGTCCAACTCGTCAACCCCCTTGCCGGGCAGTCGGCGACCGCCCGGTTCGGTGGAGCACACAGAGGAGAGGAGCACAGCTGATGACCCTGCGAGTAGTCCCGGAAGGCCTGACCGCGGCCAGCGCAGCCGTCGAAGCACTGGCCGCCCGGATGGCGGCCGTACACGCCGCGGCCGCACCGTTGGTGACCACCGTCGTACCACCGGCGGTCGATCCGGTGTCGCTGCAGACCGCGGCCGGGTTCAGCGCCCACGGGGCAGAGCACCAGACGCTGGCCGCCCACGGCGTCGAAGAACTCGGCCGTTCCGGCATCGGCGTCGGTGAATCCGCCGCCAGCTACGCCTCCGGAGACGCGATGGCCGCGTCCGCCTACATGATCGCCCGCGGCTGATATGACATCCCCCGTCGCTTCGCTCGCCCCGGCCATGACAGCCCCCGTCGCTTCGCTCGCCCCGGTGTGGATGGCGCTCCCGCCCGAGGTGCACTCGGCGGCGCTGAGCAGCGGACCCGGCCCCGGGTCACTGTTGGCCGCGGCCGGGGCCTGGCAGTCGCTGAGCACCGAATACGTCGCCGCGGCAGCCGAACTCACCAATGTCCTCGGGGCCGTGCAGGCGGGCTCGTGGGAAGGTCCGAGCTCGGAGCAGTACGTCGCTGCACACACCCCTTATCTCGCCTGGCTGGCGCAGCAGAGCGCGAACAGCGCGGCCACCGCCGTGCAGCACGAGACCGCGGCGGCGGCGTACACGTCGGCGCTGGCGAGTATGCCGACGCTGCCGGAGCTGGCGCTCAACCACACCACCCACGCGGTGCTGGTGGCGACGAACTTCCTCGGCGTCAACACGATCCCGATCGTGCTGAACGAGGCCGACTACGTCCGGATGTGGATTCAGGCGGCCACCACGATGAGTGCGTACCAGGCCGTGTCGGGTGCTGCCCTGGCCTCGACGCCCACGTCCACACCGGCCCCGTTCGTGCTGATCCCCGGTGTCGGTGAGACGGGCAGGGCGGCAGCCGACGTGATGAGCTCGGCGGCACAGGTGCAGGCAGCGGAGGCAGGTTCCGCGCTGAACATCGGCGACATCATCGCCGACCTGATCCGGGTGTACGGCGACATCCTGCGGTTCCTGTTCGAGCCGATCTTCAACTTCCTGCGGGATCCGATCGGCAACACCATCGCGCTGATCACCGACTTCTTCACCAACCCGGCGGCGGCGCTGGTGACGTGGGGCCCGTTCCTGCTGGCCGTTCTCTACCAGGCGGTCTCGTGGGTGGGCGCGTCGATCCTGTACCCGTCGCTGTTTCTGTTGCCGCTGGCGGCGATCACCCTCGGCATCATCGCGGGGGTCGCGCAGGAGCTGCTGAATCGGCTGCCGGAGCAGCCGGCGGACACGCCCGCTGAGGAACAGGTCCCGGCACAACCGGCCCCGGCGAACCGTAGCGACCCGCAGCCGCTGCCGGCGGCGGGGGTGGCCCCGGCGCCGACCGGAACCGCAGCGACGCCGGTGAACACGGTCAGCGCAGGCTCGGCCCCGGCAGCCGGCGCACCGGCGACCGCCGCGGCCCCGCTCGTTCCCTATGCGGTCGCCGCCCGGGACCCGGATGGGGGATTCTCACCGACCGTTCGCGACTCGACCGCAGCCAAAGCCCCTGCCGCCACCATCCCCGCCGCGGCGTCCGGGGTGGCGGCCTCGGCGGCCGAACGGCGCAAACGCAGGCGCCGGCAGAAGGAGGACATCAAGGGCCGCGGCTACGCCGACGCCTACATGGACTACGAAGACGATCCCGAGGAGGACGCACCACCGGCATCGACGCCGGACGTCAGCGCATCCTCGCGGGGTGCCGGAGCCATGGGTTTCGCCGGCACGGTGACCAAAGGCTCCCAGGATGCTGCCGAAGCCACCGGCCTGACGACCCTGGCGGGGGACTCGTTCGGCGGTGGCCCCAAGAGCCCGATGTTGCCCGGCACCTGGGATCCGGCGTCCGGCGACGACACCGATACAGAAGATCACGACCACCACAACCGAAAGGAAAACCCATGAGTCTCTTGGACGCTCACATTCCACAGCTCATCGCCTCGGAGAGCGCGTTCGGCACCAAGGCCGCGCTGATGCGGAGCACCATCGCCCAGGCCGAGCAGGCGGCGCAGTCGGCGCAGGCCTTCCACATGGGTGAATCCTCGGCCGCCTTCCAGGCGTCGCACGCGCGGTTCGTCGAGGTGTCGGCGAAGGTCAACGCGCTGCTCGACATCGCGCAGGCCAACATCGGCGACGCCGCAGGCTCGTACGTCGCCGAGGACGCCGCTGCCGCCAGCAACTACACCGGCATCTGACCGGTTTTTCCACCTCGACGAAAGGGACTTCGATGTCGCAGATCATGTACAACTACCCGGCGATGATCGCCCACGCAGGCGAGATGTCCAGCTATGCAGGCGCATTGCACGCTGTGGGCGCCGACATCGCCAGCGAGCAGGCTGCCCTGCAGGGCGCCTGGCAGGGTGACACCGGCATGACCTACCAGGCCTGGCAGGCGCAGTGGAACGCCAGCCTGGAGGAGTTGGTCCGCGCCTACCGTGCCATGGCGAGCACCCACGAGATGAACACCACCTCGATGGCGGCGCGTGACCAGGCCGAAGGCGCCAAGTGGGGCTGATCGAGTCCAGTGCGCACTAATGCCGTCGAGCTGAGTGCTGAGGCGGCCTGGTTCATCGCCGACATCCTCGGCGCCGGAAGCTATCCGTGGGTGCTGGCCGTCACGCCGCCCTACAGTGACATGGCGCAGCGTGCGGAGTTCGAGAACGACCAGGTCGCCAGGCTTTCCCGTCTCGGCGTGATGACGGCTGACCGGGTGGTGGACCCGGCTGTGGCGCAGTGGATTCGGACGGTGTGCCGGCCGGTTCAGTGGCTCGAGCTCAGGTTCATCGCCGGCGGTGGCGCCATGTTGCGCGGGATCGTCGCCCGCGACGACGCCGGTACCGTGGTGGCGCTGCGCAGCGGTGGGTTGATCACGTTCACGGCCATGGAGATCGACCACCCGCAAGCGTTGGTGCCGGTGCTGACGGCAGGCCTGTCGGGACGGCCGCCGGCACGCTTCGAGGAGTTCTCGTTGCCCGCGCGGGCCGGGGCCAAGGCCGACGAGCAGATCCGAGGCGGCGCCTCGGTGCGAGACATGCTGGACTACCTGGGGATCCCCTCGTCCGCGCGCCCTGTGGTGGTGGCCGCGTTCGAGGACTCCCGCACCTATGTGGAGATCGTGGCGGGCCAGCACCGCGACGGACATCGGGTCAGCACCGACGTCGGTGTGAGCATCGTGGACACCTCGGTCGGCCGGGTCCTGGTCAGTCCCACCAAAGCATTTGACGGCGAGTGGATCTCGACATTCTCGCCCGGTGGGTCACTGGCGATCGCCGCCGCTATCGAGCGGTTGACGGGCGCCCTGCCCGACGGCCCGTGGTTCCCCGAGCACGCCGTCACCAGAGACTTCGACGAATACCCGCAGCAGAGAGAAGAGCAATGCCAGAGTCCGCTGTAACTTCGCCCAACAACGCGGTGATGCCGATCGTGCGCGTCGCCGTGTTCTCCGCCGCGGCGGGGGAGGACGGGACCGCCGACGGCAGCGGCCGCCTGACTGAGGTGGCACTACCCGCGGAACTGCCCCTGCGGGAGGTCATCCCGGCGGTCCGACGCATCGTGTCCCCAGCCGAGGAGGCGGCGGATGCGGCAGAGCTGCTGAGCCTGGCGCCCGTCGGCGGTGCGCCGTTCAGCCTCGACGCCACCCTCAACACCGTGGGTGTGGTCGACGGCGACTTGCTGGCGCTGCAGCCGGTTCCGGTCGGTCCGCCGGCGCCACGCATCGTGGAAGACATCGCCGATGCCGCGATGATCTTCTCCGCCGCCCGGGAAAAACCCTGGGGGGCCGGGCACATCCAACGCGGCGCTGCCCTGGCGGTCATCGGCCTTATCCTGGTGACTACCGCGTTGGCTGTTGTGCACCGCGTTGTCACCGGCACCCCGGTCGGGTTGTTCGTGGTCAGTGGGGTGGCGGTGGCCGCGGTGCTGGGCGCACTGCTGAGCCGGACCCGTTCAGCGTGGCTGGCTACCGCGCTGGCAGCGACGGCACTGGCCCCGGTGGCCGCGGCGTTCGCGCTGGCCGTTCCGGGGGATTTCGGACCGTCCCACATTCTGCTCGCCGCGGCCGGCGTGGCGGCCTGGTCGATCATCAGCATCACCGTCGGCGAACGCGCCCTCGCGTTGTTCACCGCCGCCGCCGCCACCGCGCTCGGTGTGCTGCTGGCCGCCGCCGCGGCCGCGGTGTGGAACATCTCGCCGCTCGCTGTCGGATGCGGGCTGATCGTGGTGGCACTGCTGATCACCGTGCAGGCCGCCCAGCTCTCGTCGCTGTGCGCGCGTCTGCCGGTGCCGGTCATCCCGGCCCCGGGCGATCCGACGCCGTCGGCACCACCGCTGCGGGTGCTCGAGGATCTACCGCGCCGTATCCGGGCCGGTGACTCGCACCAGACCGGCTTCATCGCCGCGGGCGTGCTGCTGGCCGTCATCGGCTCTGTCGCGGTGCTGTGGCCGGTCGTCGGCGGGGACGGTGAGGTGTCACCCTGGGCGTGGTACGTGGTGGTCGCGGTGGCACTGGGTGCGGCGCTGCGCGCCCGGGTATGGGACTCCGCGCCGTGCAAGGCGTGGCTCCTCGGGCATTCGTACCTGGTCACCACGGTCCTTCTGGCGATGTTCGCCGCCGCCGGGGATCATGCCGCGGCGTGGTGGGCGCTCGCCGTGCTCGCCGCGCTGGTCGCGGTCTGGGTGGTGGCGGCGCTCAACCCGCGGGTCGCCGAGCCGGACACCTACTCGCTGCCGATGCGGCGACTGCTCGGCTTCGTCGCCTCGGCGTTCGACGCATCGTTGATCCCGGTGATGGCCTACCTGGTGGGGATCTTCGCATGGGTGCTGAATCGGTGATCCGACGCGTAGGTGCCGTGACGGTGGTGACCGCGGCGGTCCTGGCGGTCAGCGGGCCGTCGGCCGGCGCGATCACCCCGCCCGAGGTCGACCCGGCGATGGCACCGCCGACCGGGAACGCCGGCCCGGTGCAGACCATGGCCCAGCGCAGCGAGTGCGTCACCAGCGGAGTCATCGCAGGCTCGGACCCTGGCGGCATCAGCCCGAACCTGCTGTCGCTGAACATCTCTGAAGCATGGAAGCACAGCAGAGGCGACGGTCAGCTGGTGGCGGTCATCGACACCGGCGTGACCCCCGGCCCGCGGCTGCCCGACGTCGCGGGCGGCGGTGATCTTGTCGAATCCACTGACGGTCTGACCGACTGCGACGGTCACGGGACGTTGGTGGCAGGACTGATCGCAGGGCAACCCGGCGCAGACGGCTTCTCCGGGGTGGCGCCGAATGCCCGGCTCATCTCGATCCGGCAGTCCTCGGCCCACTTCGCCGCCCGTGACCCCGGTGAGGATCCGGTTGTGGCGCAGGCCAACCGCGACGTCGCAACGCTGGCGCGTGCCGTGGTGCGCGCCGCCGATGCGGGAGCGCGGGTGATCAACATCTCCACGGTCACCTGCGTGCCGGCGAACAAGAACGTCGACCAGAGCGAACTGGGTGCGGCCCTGAGATACGCCGCCGTCGAGAAGGACGCGGTGATCGTCGCCGCGGCCGGGAACACCGGTGGCGGAACGGCCTGCGAATCCAACCCGCTGACCGACCCGGCCCGACCGTCCGACCCGCGCAACTGGGCGAGCGTGAACTCGGTGTCGATCCCGTCGTGGTGGCAGCCCTACGTGCTGTCGGTCGGCTCACTGACCACAGCGGGACAGCCGTCGCAGTTCACGATGGCGGGTCCGTGGCTGGGCATCGCTGCCCCTGGCGAGAACATCACCTCGGTCAGCAACGCTGCCGACGGCGGGTTGGCCAACGGCATGCCCGACAACGAGCAGGGGATGGCACCGATCAGCGGCACCGGCTACGCGGCCGCCTACGTGTCGGGGGTTGCGGCGTTGGTGCGCAGCAGATTCCCGGACCTCACGGCACAACAGGTGGTCGGTCGAATCAGCGGCACCGCCCACACCGGCGCCAGGTCACCGTCGAATCTGGTGGGCGCCGGCAGCATCGACCCGGTCGCGGCACTGACCTGGGTGGTGCCCGAGGGACCCGAGAGCATGGTCGACCCGGCCGCCGTCAGACAAATCCCCGCTCCGGTGCCGCCCGCCCCGGAAGATCCGACGCCCCGCGTGGTCGCATTCGCCGGAGCCGGAGTGCTGGCGGCACTCGTGCTCGCCGTGATCGTGGCGAGCGCAAAACGGAAGGACAACAACACATGACCGTCCGGATCACCCTGGCGCTGCTGTTCGTGATCCCGGCCGCCATGGCCTACCCCTGGCAGTCGGCCGCCGATCGCTGGCTTCTCGGGGCCGCGCTCGCCGTGGTCGCCGTGGTGTTCGCTTGGTGGCGCGGAATGTTCGTGACGACGATGGTCGTGCGTCGGATCGCCATGTTGCGCCGCCGAAATCACGCCGAGGGCAGCCACCAGGCCGGCGAGTTCGCCACCGTGGTGCTGCGTATCGAGTCACCGGAGGGTGCCGATCTCCCGCTGGAGCTGGTCGCCGGCTACCTCGACCGCTACGGCATCCGCTTCGACAAGGTTCGGGTGACCAGCCGAGACGTCGAAGGTGCTCGAACCACGTGGGTCGGTCTGACCCTCGGGGCAGCGGACAACATCGCAGCACTGCGGGCGCGGTCCGGACGAATTCCACTGCACGACACCGTCGTGGTCGCGGCACGGCGGATGGCCGACCACCTCCGCGAGGCAGGCTGGGAGGTCGGTGTCGACGACACCGTCACCGGGGCGGCTCCGGTGCCGGCGCAGAGCAAGGAGACCTGGCGCGGTGTCACCGACGACCACGGCTATGTCGCCGCCTACCGGGTGGCCGTCGACGGCCAACTCGCCGACACGCTCGCCGCGGTCCGGGCGTCACAACCGTCCGAGATCTGGACAGCATTCGAATTGACTGGCAGCCCAAGCGCTCCCGGGCTGACTGCGGCGTGCGCGATCCGCACCGACGAGCGCCCGGGGGCCCGGGCATCGCTGCCCGGTCTGGAGCCCGAGCGCGGCCGGCACCGGCAGGCACTCGCGGCGTTGGCCCCCGATTCGGACAGGCGGTTGTCCGGGGCGCCCGTCCGGGTCTCGGCCGAGCTGTTGGCAGACCTTCGCTGGCCGGTCGGAGCAGCGCTCAGTCGAACATGAAATCGGCCAAGAAGCGGGTCATCCGGCGCAGGTAGTCCGGCTGGCTGACATGCAGCACGTGGTTTCCGGGAAACCAGTGGAATGCACACCGATCCCAATGGTTCCAGAGGATCTCGGCCTGTTCCGGTGGCGCCAGCCGGTCGCCGAGACCGGCGATGATCAACCGGCGGTCCTTGGCGGGCAACGGGCGGTAGTTCAGCGGGGACGGGAACATCGTCGCCGCCGCGGACAACTCCCGGTCGGTACCCACGATGTGGTCGCGCAGCGCCACCATCTTGTTGGCCGGGAACCACTCGTCGACAGTCCTGTCCGGCGTCACGACGGGCACGTTCGGGATCACCGCCTGGATGCGGTCGTCGACACTGGCGATCAACGCCGATGTGTAACCGCCCAGCGACATCCCGGTCAGCGCGATCCGGTCGACGCCGGTGTATTCGAGATAGTCGATCAGCGAGCGGAAGTCGTGCACGGCCTGCGCCATCGCTTCGGCGAAGCCGGCGAAGCCGTGGGCGAAGTAGCCGTATCCGCTGTACGGCGAGTACTTTTCGGCACGAGGGCCGTGGAACGGCAGCGTGTAGAGCATCACGTCGTACCCGGAACGGTAGAACCAGGGCAGCGAGAAGAACAGTCCGTTGAACAGGTATGCCGACCCCATGAAACCGTGGATCACACACAGTGTGGGCCGCGGCCCGTCGTCGTGACGCCAGTGCTGGGCGTGGACGACGTTGTTGCGTTGGTAGCCGTCACACTGGTCACGCAGAGCCGGGTTGACGGCGGTGAAGCTGCTGTTGAAACGGATGTTGCGGACGTTGCCGTGGGCGATCCACTCGGCCACCGGGTTGGCCGGCCTCGACGACACCCGCGGCAGCGACGCGGGGGCGGGGAAGGACAACTGCGGATCCTTTGCCGCGGCGAGTTCGGCGTAGAAGCGCAGGTGCTGCGCTTCGGTCCGCGATCGCGACCGGCGCAGTGCCCCCGCAATTGTGGGCAGCATGGTGGCGCTGATCAGCGACGCGATGGACGTGCGCAGCGCCAGGTCGGCGATCGCCGACGAGTCCACGATGAGCCGCTGTCGCTGTGTGAGGTCCACGCGGCGGGGCAGTCCGCGGGCGGACGCGTCGGCGCCGGGAACGTCCGGCACCGGGATGGGCAGCGCCTCTGTCTCGGTGTCCGAGCTGGAGTCCACCCTTGGCATGCTAACGCCAGGCCGCTGGTGCGCCACACTGACGGTATGTGGAATCCGGACGTCTACCTCGCCTTCGCCGACCAGCGGGGCCGGCCGTTTGTCGATCTCCTGTCGCGGGTCGGTGCGGCCGACCCGCGACGAGTCGTCGACCTCGGTTGTGGGCCCGGGAATCTCACCGGGACGCTGGCCGCCCGATGGCCCGGCGCGCGGATCGAGGCGTGGGATTCGTCCGCGGAGATGGTGGCGGCGGCGCGGGGACGTGGAATCGCCGCACAGCTGGGCGACGTCCGGGGTTGGACGCCTGAACCCGACACGGATGTGGTGGTGAGCAACGCGACGCTTCACTGGGTGCCCGAGCATCCGCAACTGGTGGTGCGGTGGGCGGGTCAGCTGAGCGCCGGATCATGGTTGGCGTTTCAGGTTCCCGGCAACTTCGAGGCGCCGTCGCATCAGGCCGTTCGCGATCTGGCGCATCGCCGCGATTGGTCAGAAATACTGCCGGACAACCTGTTCCCTGAGTCCGGTGTGGTGCAGACGGCGGAGGGTTATGCCGCGCTGTTGGCCGATACAGGGTGCACGGTCGACGCGTGGGAGACGACCTATGTCCACGAGCTGACCGGGGAGAACCCAGTGCTGGAGTGGATCACCGGGACCGCGCTGCGGCCGGTGCGCAGCAGCCTGACCGACGGGCAGTGGCAGCGGTTCCGGGCCCAGCTGATACCGCTGCTGGACGCCTCGTATCCGGCCCGCGCCGACGGTAGGACGTTCTTCCCGTTCCGCCGGGTGTTCGTGGTGGCGCAGGTGAACTGAGATTTGCGACGCATGCGGCAAAGGCCGTAAAAGCCGGGCAGGTCGGCGGTACCGTGGTGCTTTGCTGGCCGGGCTGACGACGATGTTTGCCGCTCCGATCGACGGCAACACCCCGCAGCGTTGTGACGGGAGACGAGATGAAGCGCTGGGTGGTCGCAGGATTGGCCGGCCTGCTGATGGCCGCACAACCGCTCGTCTCGGCGCCGCCGGCCGACGCAGGCTGCCTGTACGGAGGACCGGTCATCAGCAAGTGCGACGGACCGATCCAGCCGGACGGCACCTGGCAGCGGTGTGTGGCCGTGGCCAAGATGATTCCTCGCGGCGCCAGTTCCTATCTGGCGCCCGAGAGGCGCTGCGAACTGCTGGGTCCCGGCCAGCCGCCGCGGGATCCCGGCTTCGCCGACCCGGCGATGCACATCGCGGGCTGAGCAATCACGCTACGGGTGATACGGCACGCCCACGGCCCGGAACACGAACTCCGGCGGCACGTCGAACGCCAGCGAGGTCCGTGGCAACCGGGTCAGCACGTCGGCGGGGATGTCCGCCTTGTAGTGCAGGGACAGTTCGCCGGAGAAGCGCGGATCCACAGCGGCCACGTCGACGTCGAGGGTCAGCCCGGTGGCCGACAGTTCGGCGGCCACCGCACCAGTCTGCGCGGCGTCCCAGCGGTGGTCGACGGTACGTCCGGCGAGTTTGGGCACCGAGGACAGCGTGGCCAGGACGCGCTGTTCGGTGAGCACCAGAGCACCGACGTAGCTGGCCAGGCTGCCCGAGGAGCGCAGCCCCGGCACCGAGCCGTGGAAGCGGCGGGTCACCGCCACATACTCGGCGGCGAACAGCAGTCCCTCGGCCTCGACCTGGGCGCGTAACTCGCCGGGGAGCTTGCCGATACGGAACAGCTTCCGGAGTAATACGGCCATGAACGCACGGTAGCTCAGCCGCACGCAGTCGTGAGGAGGCCGTGGACCGGCGGGTGGTACAGCTTGTCTGGTGAGGGCGCACCGAGGCCTGCTGGCCGGCACCGCGGTATTCGCGGTCGGAGTCTTCGCCGTCCTGTGGCTGGGTTACGCCTGGCAGTGGACCTGGCTGGCCCGGGTCGACGCGGCGGCGCTGGAACCGATGGACCGGCTCGGCGAGGCGTATCCGGGTTGGGCCACGGCGTGGGACGTCTTCTGCACTGTGCTCGGGCCGGGCGCCTTCCGGCTGGTGACCCTGGTGGTGATCGTGGTGGCACTGGTCCGCCGACACGTCCGCATCGCGATGTTCCTGGTGATCAGCGTGGAACTCAGCGGCCTGGTGACCGAGATCGCCAAGGCGCTGGTGGACCGGCCGCGGCCGGACACCGCGATGGTGTCGGCCCTCGGGTCGTCCTTCCCGTCAGGACACGCGCTGGGCGTGATGGTTTCGGTGCTGGCCCTGCTGACGGTCGGGCTCCCGGTCGTCCACGCTTCTCGACGGGCGTGGCTCATCGCCCTGGGCGTCGTCGTGATCGTCACGATCGGAGTCGGCAGGGTCGCGCTCAACGTGCACCACCCGTCCGACGTGCTCGCCGGTTGGGCGCTGGGTTACGCGTATTTCGTGGCGTGCTTGCTGTTGGTGCCGCCTGTCCGGACCGTCACGCAGTCGGCCGGAACACCGGCAGCGCACGGTAGCGAACGCTGAAGCTGGCCTTGGTCACCTCGCTGCCGACCTCGCCGTCCAGCGCCAGGATCGTCGGCCCGTCCATTGCCTCGAAGGAGAACTCGGGCACCCGCATCTCGTGATAGAGCGGGCTGCGCTCCAGTCGGCCCAGCGCGAGCGACGTGATGATCCGCAGTGTGCTCAGTCGTCGCCCGGTTTCCAGGATCCGGACGTCGATGAGGCCGTCGTCCATCCGCGTTCGCCGCGACGGGGCGAACCCCGACGGGAGGTAGATCGAGTTACCCAGGAAGAACATCGACGTCTGCAGTGTCTGGTTGTCGAAGGCGATGCGGACCGGTTCGCCCCGGCGCAACGTGTGGAACATCGCGTAGATCCCCGCCAGCGGTTTACCGATTCGGTGCTCGAGCTTCTCGCGCTTCTGCACGAACCGCGGATACGCGCCGATGCTGGCGGTGTTCACCACCATCTGCTTTTCGTTCAGGCACACCAGATCGACGCAGGACACGTTGCCGTCCTGGATCGCTGCCACGGTGCTGGCGGTGGTGTCACAGCCGATGTCCTTGGCGAAGTGGTTGAAGGTGCCGGCGGGAAAGACCGCGAGCGGCACACCGGCCTCGACGGCCACCGCCGCCGCGGCCGCCACGGTTCCGTCGCCACCTCCGATGGCGAGGACCTCGGCGTCCTGCGCGGCCGACCGCAACACCTGCTCGACGTCGTCGTCCTCGGTGAGCTCGACGATCTTCGCCTGCGGCAGCGCCTCGTGGACCTCGTCGAGGACCCGAGCGCCGGTGCCGCTGCCCGAGGCGGGGTTGACGACCAGCGTGACTCCCGCCCCGTCGGGGCGGGCCGGCGTGTCCACCCGCAGCGGCGCGGCGGTGGCCGGCATCCGGGGCTCGACGATCGGCGGAACCACCCGTGCGCCCAGGACCGCGATGCCTGCGCCGATGCCGAAGCCGGCCAGCACGTCGCCCGGGTAGTGCGCACCGGTGGCCACGCGGGACATTCCGACCAGCCCGGCGAGCAACGAAAGGCCCAGCCCCAATGGCGGGTTCTCCAACCCCACCCCGACGCCGAAAGCCGCCGCACTGGCGGAATGACCCGATGGCAGCGAGTTCGACGTGGGGAACCGGCGGGTCTGACGGGCCAGTGGCACCAGCAGACGGCTCGGGCGCTCCCGCCGCCAGACGCGCTTGGCGCCCTGGTTGGTGACCAGGCTCGTCACCGCCAGCGTGAGCACTCCGCGGACTGCGCCGCGCTTGGCTGACGGGCTGCCGAACACTGTCAGGCCCGCCGCGATCGCGAACCAGAGCTTGGAATGGTCGGCGGCCCTGGTCAGGCGGGGCATCATCTCGTCGATCAGGGGGCTGGGGGACTCGGCGATCGCCTCGAAGACCTCACGGTCCAGGGTGCCCAGGCCTTGGCCGATCTGCCGAATTCCGCGGTGGCGCCGTCGCACTGGCAGCAGTTCCATGACGCCAACCTAGCGGCAATGCAGCCTTGACAAGTTTATTTGTCAAGGAGACGATGAGTTGCATGCTCGACCTCGAGGTCATCGACGATCCGGCCGCCGCGGTCAGCGCGCTCGATCCGATCCGCGGCAGGCTCCTCGCCGAGCTCGCCGAACCCGCGTCGGCGGCCGCGCTCGCGGCCCGCCTCGGGATCGCCCGGCAGAAAGTGAACTACCACCTGCGAGCGCTGGAGGAGCACCACCTCGTCACCGTGGCCGGCGAGCGACGCTGGGGCGGACTCACCGAGCGGCTCCTGGTGGCCACCGCGTCGTCGTACGTCGTGTCGCCCGGAGCGCTCGGTCCGGTGGCGATCGACCCCGACCGGGCAGCCGACAGACTGTCGGCCAGCTATCTCATTGCGCTCGCCGCTCGGGCCGTGCGGGAGGTCGGTGAACTCTGGGGTGTCGCCCGGCAGAAACAGAAGCGGTTGGCGACGTTGTCGATCGACACCGCGGTCACCTTCCGCACCGCCGCCGACCGCGCTGCCTTCACCGATGAGCTGACCCACGCCGTCGCCACGCTGGTGGCGCGCTACCACGACGAAACCAGTGCGCGCGGGCGCACCCACCGGGTGGTGCTGGCGGCCTACCCGATGCCGACACCAGGAGGTACGTAGAGATGGCGCTGAAGAAGGACGACAACGGACGTCGCTGGGTCGAGATGGAATTTCTCGTACCGGGCACCCCGGAACAGGTGTGGCAGGCGATCGCCACCGGACCGGGGATGGCCGCCTGGTTCGCGCCGACGACTGTCGAGGAACATGTCGGCGGAGCGATCGAATTCGACTTCGGATGCGGGGCGACAAGTTCCGGGTTGGTCACCGAGTGGGATCCGCCGGTACGGCTGGGTTACGAGGAACACGGTTGGAGTGGTGAGGCGCCGCCGGTGGCCACCGAGGTGGTGGTGACGAGCCGGTCCGGCGATCGCTGCGTCGTGCGAATGGTGCACAGCCTGTTCACCGACCGCGACGACTGGGATGACGAACTCGAGAGCTTCGAGACCGGGTGGCCGGGGTTCTTCGAGGTGCTGCGGTTGTACCTGGCGCACTTCGCAGGTCAGCCGGCGGCCGGTGTCCGGGTGATGACCGTGCACCCCGGCGGACTGGCCGCAGCCTGGGCGTCGCTTGCTGCGGCGCTCGGACTGTCCGGTCTCGACGTCGCGAGTACCTGGCGGACACCTGCCGGCGTACCGCCCCTGGAGGGAATCGTCGAACGGGTGCACCAGGATTCGCAGAACCGGGAGGTGATGGTGCGCTTGGCTGCACCCAACCCGGGCGTCGCGGTGGTCGGCAGTTTCGGCACGGGAGAGCAGACCAGTGTGATGGTCAGCATCTACTTCTACGGTGCCGAAGCCGCCACCGTCGCGGCATCGGAAAAGGCGCGCTGGGAAGCCTGGATGGCAGATTTGGTGCCGGTCACTGGCCCCCAACGGTGAAACCCGCTCGGCCGGAACCGGATTGAAGCACGCAGCTGTCAGGCTGCTTGGTTTTCGGGTGGTGCGGGGCCGCCGGGTTCGCCGGGTTCGCCGGTGCGGGTCGCCTCGGCCGGTTCTGGGGCAGTCGGTTCCGGATCGGCCGGTTCGGCTTTTCCGGTGGTCTCTGAACGAGCGGGCTCTTCTGGTGGGTTTAGGAGTCGTTCGGGGAGGTGGTGGTAGTTGATCCGGGTTTGGCCGGTGTCCAAGGGTGGTGGCGGGATCCATTCGACCTCGCAGCGTTCGTTCATCCGGGTGCGCCAGCCGCCGTCGGTGTCCACAGCGCGGTTATCAGGCCCGCACGCCAAACCCATCTCGTCGACGTTGGTGTTACCGCCGTCAGCCCAGTCAGCGGCGGCGTGATGGGCCTGGCAGCCGTAGGCACCCACGGTGCAGCCCGGTTTGGTGCAACCCCCGTCGCGGGCGATCAGCATGATCCGCTGCGCCGGGGACGCGACCCGTTTCGCCCGGAACAACGCCAACGCCGAGCCGGTGGCTTTGTCGAACACCGCCAGGTGATGGTTGGCGTGCGCGCCCATCCGGATCACCTCGGCGATCGGCACCACCGTGCCCCCACCGCTGACACCGACCCCGGCGCGGGATTCCAGATCCTGCAGCGTGGTGCGGATGATGACCGCGACCGGCAACCCGTTGAGCGTGCCGAGTTCCCCGCTCATCAACGCGATCCGCCCCACCACCACCAGTGCGTCGTGCTGGCGCTGGGCCAGGCTGCGGTGATCATTGTCGATCTGGGCTTGCGACGGCGTCCCCGAGGTACAGGGTTCGGGGTCATCAGGGTTGCACATGCCCGGTGCGGCGTACTTGGCGAAGATCGCCTCCCACACCACCGCGGCTTCAGGGGACAACTCCCCGGCGACCGGGGTCATCGCATCACCGCGCTGCTTACCCAGCCTCACTCCGCGTTTGCGGGCCCGCTCGGCATCATCAGGGACCGGGCCGTCCTGATCGAGCAGAAACAACCTCAACGCGGCGGTATCTTTGAGATCCTTCGGTCCCACCCCGGCCGCGACCCGCACCAAATCGACCTCGAACTGCCCCCGGGTCGCGGCGTCGACAAACCCCGGCAGCCGGTTCACCGCGTGACGGATCACCGCGACATGCTCGGCGTTGATCAATCCCAACGCCCGGGCGGCCGCAGTCGCCGGCAGCGCTGCGGGCAACGCCTCGCCGGTCACCGCGCGCCGCGGCGCCAACACCGCCGCCTCACCCAGACGGCGGTGGGCTTCGCCATGGGAGATCCGCCACCGGATCGCCAACACGTCCTTCCACGACTTGGCACCCAGCTGCTGCGGAGTCGCCTCGACCTGCAACCGGGCCAACATCCGATCCCGCAACCCCGGCAGCTGACACCACAACGTCTCCAACTCATCGAGCGAGTCGATCAACTCAGACCGGGTCAACAGGTCGAGATCGCAGACGGCCACCACATCGAAAGCAGCCCGCAACGCGGCCACCGCCTCCCGCAACACCATCCCCGTACCCAACATGACTCGAACATACATTCGACCACCGACAATTTTCGCTCGCCGGCGCGACCCGATCGTGTCCGAAGCTTTACCGGGGATGCGGCTTCGATCCACCAGAATGGGGCAATGCGCCGATCGCTGATCTTGCTGTGCGCGACGGCGGTCTGTGCAGTCCTGACCTCGCTGGCTGCGCCGCACGCCGCGGCGGAGTTCACGCCCTGGTTCGCCCGTTCCGTCGGAGGTGCCACCCAGGTGTTGTCCGTCACCGGTGTGGGCGGTTCGGACGCCAAGATGGACGTGTGGCAGCGCACTGCCGCCGGTTGGCAGCCGGTGGACGGCGGTGTCGGCATCCCAGCCAAGATCGGCGCAAAAGGGATGTCGCCCAATCACTTCGACGGTTCGATGATGACGCCGAAGGGGATCTACACTCTGGACTTCGCGTTCGGCACCGAACCCAACCCTGGCGGTGGCCTGCAATACGTCCAAGTCGGCCCGGACCACTGGTGGGACGGCGACATGGAAAGCCCGACCTACAACACCATGCAGGTGTGCAAGAAGGACGAGTGTCCGTTCAACACCTCACTGAGCGCGGGCACCGAGAACCTGCAGATCCCGCAGTACGCTCACGCGGTGGTGATGGGCGTCAACAAGGCGCGGATCCCGGGCAAGGGCGGGGCGTTCTTCGTGCACAGCACCGACGGCGGCGCCACCGCCGGTTGCGTGGCGATCGACGACGCAAAGCTGGTGACGATCATGCGGTGGCTACGGCCGGGAGCGATGATCGCCGTCACCGAATAGCCTCACAGGTTGAGTGCGCGGCCTGCCTTGACCTTGAAGTTCAACGCCTCCAGCGACATCGAGGCGTCGTAGGTGCGGTCATATCCGGTCTCGCAGATCTTCCAGCCGGCATCGGTTCTGCGGTACCTGTCGTGGTAGAAGCCCGCGCCGATCAGCATGAAGTTGAAATCCGGCGCGATCACCCGGTCCTGCAGATACCAGGTCGCGGTGGCCTCGTCGCCGTCGACGGTGATCTCGGGGTGGTTGACGCGGTGCTCGGTGAGGATCTCGGGTCCCAGCGAGTTGCGCATGAAGCCGACGAGATCGTCGCGGTTGGTGAAATGGTGCTCCTCACCGATCGACTCGCCATACCGGCCGACGACGTCCTCGGTGAGGGTGTCGGCGAACTCGTCCCAGTGCTTGGTGTCGAGCGCGCGGAGATACCGGTACTTGACCTGCTTGATGTCATCGATGTCACCCATGGCGACATTGCAGCACACCGCGGCAACGCGGCATAGGGCAGAGTGTCTGAGCGGCCGGGATCGGTTCGGGCGCTATCGTGGCCTGGGTCATGACCGAACCCCTGGGGTTGTCCATCGGTAGCTATTACTCAAAATGCATAGCCGGTTCTCATGTGTACGTACGCAAAATGCCAGGTGACCGACATTCGGGCCGTGGAGCACAACGACCAGGCGGTTCCGATGGAGTACTCGAACATCATGTTTTACGCCGATGCGGTATGTGACTCAAGGGCAACCCCGCTAGGTTCCGGTCGAATAAGGTGACTATCGGGGTCATAGACCGCAACTCGTTAGGGGCTCCTGGTGTTTGGTAGAAGAAGAAGAGAACGTTCTCAACTAGGTCAGCAGTTGGATGCCAAAGGTGGATGGGGTGATTCGAAGGACCCGATGGTAGGCCTTTCCGAGGTCGCCAAACAGTCGGAGTTTGGTGAACCGGACAACCCATCGCCCTGGATCTCCCGGCAAGCAAGTCTGAACGATGGCGCGTCACAACCAGCAGGCTCTGTTGCAGCCACACTGGTTATGATCGCGCTGCTAATTATTTTTGTCGCCAATTCGGTCCCGACGGCCACCTGGCCCTTCATTGCCGTAATTATCGTTGCCTTGATCGTGGGAGTGACTGTCCTTTCGGTCACTATTGCTCTAACGTCTGTGTTTTGGCTGCGGAGCGCATCGAGAAACACCGAGGATGTTCGCTATAGGTCCAGCTCAACCTCCAGAGAAAGCTCGGACTGAGATGGCTTGGGATCCGTCCGAGATTCTGAGTTCACTCGCCCAAAAGGGGCTTTCGTCACGGCGTGTTGCCGCCGCCACAGCAAGTGGATACGTGATTGGTCTGGTCCCCGAAGCGTTCCTCGATTACGTACCGGATCTCGGCCCTGAGGATATGGGTACCGCAGGGGGGCTAGCTGGTTTTGTTATCTATGTATTGACAACTACACAAACAGAGTCTCGAGCACGACGCCAGCTTCTCCAGGCTTGCCTGCGCGGAGGCTGGCAAGAATTCGCCTTCGAGCTGAAAAGAAACGGCCGTGGTGACCTTGCCGATAAATTGAGGGCGATTCTCCAAATGTATAGACGTGATTTGATTTCGAGGCGTGATTTAGGCTTTGAACTGCGTCGGATCCAGCGCGAGTTTCTAAGCGGACAACGAGACGATGTCAATGACGAGGAGTGAATTCTTGCGCGCGGCCTCCCCGGCGATTTGCTGATCAGTTCGCATACCCGCCTCGGGCGGCTCACGACTCATTCTCGCTGTTCGATCTCATCTTGTCCCATTAGCACTGCCCGGTACCAAGCCTCTGGCGGAACGCTGATGGCACTCATGACGTCCACGGTGGGAGGTTCGTCGTCGTTGCGGACGCCTAATTTGCAGCGCAGGTGCGTCGTCAGATCGCTCATGTATTCATGTAGGCCGGACATGCAGCGGTCCTCGGCGGTCACCTCTGCATGCAGGAACCTGCCCGGCAGCTCGGAAATTTCCACGTCAAGGGGTGCGCGCTTGGCGCTGCGTCGTACTGTCATCGGTTCACCACCCGTAGTCGAGCGGACTTCGTGGCGCGCCGGCGCGTTTGCAAGAGCTTCTCGGCCTTGTCGGCGATGGCCTCGTCGGTGTCCGGTAGGCCCAGCCTGCCGAGCAGTTGGGCCAGGAGGCCGCGCTGGAATCGGACCTCGCTGATCAGCGGGTGGATGACCTTCTGCTGGGCGGAACCGAGCACAGTCAGCGGTTCCTTGGCCGCTGCCGTTTCGAGTTGGTGAATCCGGTCGGCAACTCTGCACGCCTGCGTCAACAGGGCCACCTTGTGCGGCTCGTTCTCCAGGTCGAACTCGTCGGTGACGGTTCTCCACAGCTTCTGGCCGTGGCCGTCGCGGCGTAGGCCGCTCGGCATTCTCAGTCTCATTCTTCCTTCTTTCAACGTGGCGAAATAGCCGCTGAGCTGCGGCTGGTCTAAAAATCGGAATCCGGTTTGCTCGCCGGATGGCTCACCCGCATTACCGGCCGGTCGAAGCCCCCGGGGACGGGGGGTAACCCCCGTGGGGCTCATAATTCGTGGGTCGCGGGTTCCCACGCCCGCGCGACCACAACGGCGGAACTACCACAAGGGGGCGCGATGGCCGTCGGCGACAAGGTCTGGCTCGTGACGGTTACAACCGAACCGGCCGAGGAGACTCCCGGCAACCCGACGATGACGGGTTACTTCATCCACGCGAGCCCCGACGGTGCCGCCGACCGGCTGCGGGAAGCGCTCGACGAATGCGGCGTAGACGACATGCCTCCCGAACTGTTCGAGAGCGAGTTCGAGGACGATGGGACGTACCACGGCAGCTTCACGATTGACGAGCAGCTCCTGTCGTACACAGTGGCGGAGCTGACGGTTGGCCACTAATCGCCGAACAGGTCGCCGTCGTCGCGCGTATGGTGGCCTCCGATGACCGCGGACGATCCCGAGATTGCAGATCCCCCCGGCGCAGTGCGCGTTGAGGGGTGGAGGGTCCAAGATGGCCGCCACGAACGGTTCGTCAGCTTCCAAGCCCGTGAAGGTACTGAACTCGAGGTCCACGTCACCGGCTTCCAGCAAGCTGACGGTCAGTACCGCGAGGTCCGGATCTTCGTCGGTGACTGCGAACTCGGCATCGATGATGTCGACACCGTGATCGGCGATCTCGTTGCCGCGCGTGATGAAGCACGAGCTCTTCACCACGCCGACTGATCGGCGCCGCAACCCATAGCATCGGTTCCACTTGCGCGTCGTGTACTCGTTACCTTTTCAAGCAGCTCGTGGGCGCACGACTATCGAACGATTATGTTGTGTCGGTTCGACATTGGAGTAACTCCGTTGGTAGCTGCGGATGGACTCTATCGGTGCCATGCCCTGCGGCGGATCGGGTCGTTGGTGACGCCGGTCGAAGAGCGCCCGACGCTCGTCCATCGAGTCGGTCCACAGCGTGCCGTCGTTCTCCAGGACCGCAGCGGCCCAGTGCTGACCGGACTGTTCCCACCATGTATCGAATGTCTTGCTCATCGGGTCAGAGGCCCTGGACGCGGCGACGGATCGCGGCTGCGTCGGCCAGCGCGGACAGGTTCAGCTCGTAGCCGTGCAGCACGGGGACGACGAACGGCGAGATCTCGGCGTATCGCTGCACCGAGTCGGGTCGCGGGACGGATCCCATCGCCGAGAGCCGACCGGCGGCGGCTTCAAGGGTGCGCCTTGTACCGGGGTGGCCGAGGATGCACGCGGTGAACATGTTGGTCGCGACGTTGTTGGAGTTGACAGGGCCGATCTCGTGACCGTGGTGGGTGGCGATCCTCTTGTATGCCTCCCACAGCGGTCGCAGTTGTCCCGATGCGGTTTTCCAGCGGTCGACAGCATCGCCTTGTGCGCGGGTGAAGCTGAGTACGTTGATCAACCTCGGATCTCCAAGGTCGGGGAGATTACCCGCGACCTCGTTGAGTTCGTGCTGTGCGACGACCGCGTTGAACTGGTCGACGATGGCTGACTCCCACGCTGGACTGGCGTCGTAGATCGCGGCGTTGAGCCGATGCACCGCTGCGTCGATCAGGGCGGTACCCGCTCCTTGGACGAAGGTCAGTAGGTCGGATGCGGCCTGGATGAAACCGTCTCGGGCGGTGTCGAACTCGTCCGCCTCGGCCGTCCGGAGACCGGACGCTGCGGCGTCGTAGTCGGACTGTGCGGCGTCGTGTGCACGCTCGGCGTCTTCGTAGATCTGAACCTCGGCTCGGACCTGTTGGGGAACGTCGATTCCGAGCTTGCTGATGGACTTCACGATGCCGAGGCTGCGGCGGTTGATTGTCGCGTTCTGCGTGAGCATGCTTCTCCTGGTTGATGTGGTGGATAGCGAGAAAGCCGCCCGAGTTGGAGAGATTCGCCTCTCCGCACCCGGACGGCCGTTGCGTCGGTATTGAGTTGTAGGTGGCCGACTCGCTACGTCTTCGAGCCGGGGTGCACCCAAGTTGTCCGACTGCTGCTGTTGCTGAGCTGCTCGGCGAAGAACTGAGCGAACTCTGCGCCGGGGTCCTCGGTAGTGGACTCGCCTGTAGCCGAACGGTGTCCGGCCTCAAGGACGGTGAACAGTTCGTGTAGCGATGTTTTGGTAGTCAACGACTTTGACCCTTCTCGATGTTGAGCGTGCTGTTGGATCCGGCCAACTTGCGTGTCGTCGCTCACGTTGCCACCGTCTTCAGTGCGCCGACCAGTGCCAGTGCTTCCCGGCAGCGCTGTCGATATCGCGCGCCAGCATCGCGGTTGCATCGCTTGCAGTACCCGGACGGAAGCCGGTCCTGCGGACCACGAATGCGGTGGCCGTTACGGCATAGTTCGCCCATGACGTTGCCACCTTCCTTTCATTTCTAATGGGTGGTTGCCAAACAAAAAGACCCCCGGCACCTTTGCCGAGGGCGTGGGCTGATCCGGGCACAAGAAAGCCCCCGACCATCACGGCCGGGGGCGATCTCGAAGCGACATCAACCCGAACAGAACGAGGCGCACCGGAAAGGCAGCATCCCGGTGCCCCTACACTACTAGGGAACCAACGGACCGCTTATACGCCCTAAGCGGCCCGCTAGCAATGTGTCATTCGTCACTAGTCGGGTCTGCCTGCGAGAACGTGCGTCCGATAGAGCTTCATTCCGTCGAATACGCCGTCGAACACGTTGTGGTGGTACGGCTGTGGCGCGGCGTCCGACTTGCTGATCGGGATGCCGAGGCCGGTTCCTACGAGCAGGCGGTCCCGAAGTTCCGGGTGATCCACCGCCCGCGCGGCGATGTTGCCGGTCGAGTCGCCGTAGTCGGTATCCGGCCCCCGCCCGAGGGGTACCGAGCCCGCACGCCAGAACTTCAACCACGGGTCAGCGGCCCAGCACGGCACTGTCCACGGCACCACCGCGCCCGTGGGCAGGCGCGCCTGTGGCCCGGTGCTCACCTGTCCGCAGGGCACGCCGTACGCGGCGGAGTAGGTCGACAACACCCGCCTGCCGCTAGCACGTGCGCGGCGGTAGCGGCGACGGCTGTTCTTTCCGTCCAACTGACAGCGCGCAGAACAGTATTCGGCCTGTCCGCCGATACTGCGCTGTACGAATCCCTCATGGTCACGCGCTAGATTGAGCCGGGTCCCGCACTCCCGGCACACCTCAAGGTGGTCGGGGTCGCTGTAATCCTCGAACCCGTACGCGCCGCCTGTCTCGGCGTGGAGATCGAGCAGCGAGCCTGACTCCATCTGAACCGACCGATCGCGGTCGGCGCTGTCGTAGGTATCCGAGCCCGCGACGCTGCTCGGGTGCCCGCCACGGTTGTCTTCTGCGGCCAGAGCACCGTCGCCGTGGATGCCACGGTTTCGATACCACCGCTTGCGGTCGTCCCAGCACTGCCCGGGTTTGAGCTGCCGGGGTAGCGACTGCCTGCGCCGCTTCGGCTCGGCCAACTCGGCCAGTTCGGGATGGCTGTTGATGAACAGATTCCACCGATGACGCTGTGCGGGATCGTTCTTCAACTCCCGCATCGCGGCGAGCATGTCGGGGTCGATACTCACAACATCCCCCATTCCGTTCTCGTCGTGGATGTCCTTCGGCGCGAGCGCTGGCCTCTGCGTCGCTGTTTCTGCGGACCTGGGTCGGCTAGGTCCCGCTGATCGCCGAGTTCAGCGAGCCTGGCCTGAAGCCGCACCTGGTAGTCCTCCCACTCGGCGGTCTGCGCGAACGGGTCGGGACAGGTACCGAGTTCGGCCCGGGCGACCCGTTCCCGGATCTCCCGCTGTCGGCGCGCTTCTCTTTCTGCGGCGAAGCGCTCCTCTTGCTCGCGGTCCCACTCGATGTGCGCCTGAACCTTGGCCGAGTACCAGGCTTTGCGTTGGGTGAGGTTGTTGGCCTGGTCGATCGCGAACGTCGACCGCAACGATTCCCGGTAGCCCGCCACGCCGAGCCGGTCCGCCACGGCGTCCAGGTCGGCCGCAGGCGTCAAGCCTTCCCGATCCAGCACAGTGAAGGCCCTGCCGACCGTGCGGGTCGACAGTCCCAGTAGTTTCGCGATGTCGGACACGCTTCGGTCCGGCATCACACTGCGAATAGCGTGGACCCACCCGGCCACCGGGCCGAGCGCGCCCCGGGCGCGGGTGAATACGTCGTGCGGGCGTAGGTGGGCGGACAAAGAACACACAAATAAGTCATCCCGGGATGTGTTATTTGTGTGCGTTTTGTCCTTCCAGTCGAGGTGCAGCTCCACCTTCCGCAGCGACCGCCCCCGGCCGGTGAGCGTGATCAGCCCACGGTCGGCCAGCGCCCGCAAGGCGCGGGACGCGTTCTTCGGATGCTGAATGCCAGCGGTTGCCGCGAGGAACCGTGCCGAGCAGTCGAACGAGTAGGCACCCCGATCCACCGCCACCGACACCAGCGCCAGCGCGGCCATGCGGTGGGTGATGCCTTCCCTCGACGGCCACGACGCGAACAGCACCCTGCACATCAACTGCCGCGCCCGATCCTGGATGGACCGGACGCCGTCGACCGCCACCGGAGGCTCGTAGATGTCCTGCGCCCACTCCCACTGCCGGGACAGCAGCTTGTCCAGGTTGCTCGGCACCCTGTCGAACTCCGAGCGGTCGCGCAGCTGTCGGCCCAGATCCGAGCGCAACACCATGTGCTCGTAGTCGACCTCGGTGAGGTCATGGCGTATGCACGCCAGGGCCACCACGCCGAGCGCCTGCGGGGGCCAGTTGCCCCACGCATCGCCCTGTCCGGACAGCCACGCCAGCGCTTGCGTCTCCGAGTCAGGTAGTCGATCGGACATCGTTGCCCCCCAGGGCAGCGTCGATCTGGCCGCGCAGCTCGGCCAGCTCGTCGTTGTTGAACAGCAGGAAGGCCGATGTGCCGGCCTTCCCGATCTTGTGGGTCACCTCCGAACGCTTGGCGTTCCAGTGCGTGTGGAGGACGGGACTGTGTGCGCCTGCCGTCATTCCGGCACCTCCGGGATGTGCAGCTCATACGTCCACATACGGCCGTCGATGGCGACCGGCCGCAGGAATCCACGCAGTTGCAGCCGGAACGTCGCAGTGTCGAGCTGCTCGGTAGTGATGTCGGTGGGTGCGCCGACGATGTGCAGCGCCGCCAGCACGTCCGCAGGCGTCGCCTCCGGGTGTGCGCCGATGGCGTCGAGCCAGTCGAAGTTGTCCACGCCGCTGGGCGCGGTCTTCGTTGATGTGGTCATGTGTCGGTCTCCTTCAGTCGGTTGTTCGGGCTATGCGTTGCTGTCGCGGACGTGCGCCACTGCCATCGGCAGCGCGAACGCTGCGGCGGTCGCGAACTCGTCGTCTCCCAATGCTTCGAGCGCCTTCACGCCTTCGTCATGGGCGACGGACGCGCGCTCAGGATCGATTGCCTTCTCCCGTTCCACGCTCTTGCAGAAGGTCCGAACCAATCTGCGAACAGTGGCCCGCATGATGCGTCCGCCTTCATCGGCGTTCATGCCGCGCCAGCCCGTTGTTACGTCGCCGTCTGAAACTTCCAGTTCCACTGCGGCATACACCGCCGCGTTCCATGCCGTTGCGCCGTTGGGGTGAACAACAGCGTCGAAGTCCTCTGCGGACGCGCGCCCGTCTTTGCTCATGCGATCGGCCCAGTTCATGTCTTCTCCTATCTCGTGGTGGCTGTGGCGGCTGTGGTGGTCGGGGTGGCCCGTCTGCCTCCCGGCGATGGACCCACCCAGCGGTCAGAGCGTGGACATGGCGTTGGCGTAGGCGTCGCGCAGCCCCGAGCGCAGGTCGATCCCTTGCCGCTCGGCTACGTCCAGCACCGGGGCCAGGACGTGCCGCGTCATCATCGAGAGCGCAGACGCCGCGACGTACCCGAACTGGTCGGGTCCGATGCGGTCCAGCCACTGGGCCGCTACCGCGTCGGTCTTGGCGTCGTCACCGGCCGATTCGGCGAATGCGTACATCAGCAGCGTCGCGTTCGATTCCAGATCATCGACGTTGATCTGGCCGATTGCCGTCCCGTCGTCGGCTACGACGTTGATTCCGGTCGTTTCAGTCATTCGGGTTCTCCTCGGGTTGTCGGCGGCAGCGCGTCCCCGCTGCCGTGGGGTCGCTCGGTTTGAGCGGCGTCGGCGATGACGTTCATGCCGGGGCTGTAGCCGTCGCACTTCTGCCGTAGTTGCATGTGTCCGCTGCGACCCTCTCGGGGTCCGGCCTGCCGGGATCTGTGGTCCCGGCGGTTCCTCGCCTCCGTCGTCATCGTTGACAACATCGACAGTAGCAACCACAGCATGTTGCGGCAAGACATGTCGAGGCGCGACATGACAGGACTCGACATGTTTTGCTAGGCTCGGGCGCATGACCAGCGCAAAGAACGGCCGATCGGTGATGCAGCCGATCGGAGACGATTGGGTCGTGACAATGGAATGGCCGGACGGCGTCGAGGACGGCGGGCCGGCCCGGCTGGTCATCGAGCCAATAGGCAGGATGCCGGTCGGCGGCCTCTCATCTACGGTGCTGCGCCGAATCAACTTCCGAAGCGCCATCGAGAACGTCCGCGAACAGATCGCTGCATCGGAACGTCGCAACAGCGAGCACGAAGCCAT
The DNA here is from genome assembly GCF_010723735.1 of Mycolicibacterium hippocampi. Classification (GTDB taxonomy): domain Bacteria; phylum Actinomycetota; class Actinomycetes; order Mycobacteriales; family Mycobacteriaceae; genus Mycobacterium; species Mycobacterium hippocampi. The sequence goes on from NZ_BLLB01000002.1 coordinate 1,259,192, forward strand.
TCGCGAATTCGAGCGCGAGCAACTACGGACGGCGCTCCGCGAGGGCATCACCGAGGCGTACCTCGCGCTGTTGTCGTGGCACTACGTGCAGGCCGCAGAACGCGGCCAAGCCAACATCAACAACTATCTAGCCGAGATGCTTGGCAAGCCCGTGGGCACCGTCCGCGGCCATCTAATACGCGCACGCCACGACGGTCTTCTGTCAGGCAGCCACGGACGCAAAGGCGGCGAACTCAGCCCCGAAGCCCAGGCGTTGATAGAGCCTTACGCGAAACGGTGGCTCGACGAAATGGACAAGATCGTTCACGGCAACCGCGCGCACATCGCTGGCGCTGAAACTTGACATCGCACCAGGAAGGGAACCCACCGACCGTGAAAGCGTGGCTCGATGGCGTTGCCGCAGATCTTGAGCTCCTCGCGGAGCTATTCGCCGAAGGCGATATCAGAGTGGTGCGAGATGGTGCCGATTACTATCTCACAGCTCCTGACATCGACAATCCGCCACCTGATACTAGGTTCCACTCGGCAGCGACAGCCCGACTACACGATCTTAACGGCCTTGCACGGCTCGAGGACATCGCCTTTCGTCCCGTCGGCCTCAGTGGCAAATACACCGACGGCGAGCGCGTGCATCATGTGGTCTCGCCCGCGCCCGCCCGCCTAACACTCCGAATGGGCAGACCGAAAGCGACGATCACCCGCGCAGATGGCACAGTCGTCCCCGATCCTCCCTCACCGTGGCCGAGCCGCGCCGAACTCGTAGCGTCCCGTCGAGCGGTCGCCAGGGTTATCCGAATCACTGCACGCAACGAAGATCTGGACTGGTACGACCTCTACAAAATCCACGAGATCATCAGAGACGACATCAAATCGGAGGATATCGGAGTAGAGGGGTGGGCGAATAAGATCGAGGCCCTCGGTTGGGCAACCAAGGCAGAGGATGGGGCGTTCACAGCTTCCGCGGATCGGTACGACATCAGCGGCGAAGATGCACGCCACGCGGTAGATAAGCACCCGGAACGACCGAAGCGCACCATGAACCTGCATGAGGGCCACGCGTACATCAAAAGGCTGGCAAAGCGGTGGATGGACTACCGCATAGCGGCAAGGTAATCGCCGCAACCGCACGAGAGGAACCGATGCAGATACTCGCCTCGGCGCTGCCGGGGTTTCGTGACCTGCGGGCACCACTAATTGCGGGTTACCTGTGGCTGCTCTGTTTGTGGACTTTGGTCAAGCCGAATATCGCGGTTAGGCCTGCAAACGACATTGCCGCTTCGATCTACGACCTCGCCGTAGCCACAGGCCCGATCTGGATTGGCCTGGCCGTCAGCGTCGGCGCGTATCTCGTGGGCTCAGTTTCGCAGATACTATCGCCTGTTGTCCGCCTCGTTACCCGCCGCACGGTTAATCGCGCCGCACGCCTGTTGGGTGGAGCCTTGTACGCGTTGTACGCTGCGGCGCAACTGGGCTGGGCGCGAGTAAGGCACGGAATCCGTCAACGCTCAGTCTCCGCTATAGGAAAGTTGACAATTGCGACCGATTTTCAACCCTCGCTAGCCGCTAAAGCACTCAGTTTGCGCCTGATCCCACCACCGCCAAAATGGTCGGATAATCCAGCACTAACCAGGCATCGGTTTGCCGCCGACGAGAAGTTACGTAAGCTCGAAAAATCAGCGCCGGCAGGTTGGGTGTCTGAACACAATATCGAAGAGCTGCGAAACGAACTCAGTGACAGGTATCAGAGGGCCGCGGATCAGCTGCGGGATGAAATGTCTCTTCCCGCAACACTTCTGGTTGGAGAGAACCCCGCACTCTTCTCCGAAGCCGATAGGCTAAAAGCGGAGGGAGAACTAAGGCTAGCGCTCGTTCCGCCTATTGCGGCAATAACAGTATTGCTCTCGATATCACACACGCCTATCTGGCTCTGTCTTTTCGTCGCACTTATTATTATTGCCGCCCAGGGCCTGGACCGCGAGCACAAGTTTCAAACGCTCATGGACGGCGCTTTGCGGCAGGGTCAAATAATTGCACAGAGCATCGAAGAATTTAAAAGCTGGGTCGACACAATCCCGGCAGAATGAGAGTCACCCCTTGTATGGCTGGCGACGCCACCGCTGGAACCGTTCGACGTCGCCGACGTCTAACCGAGCATGGATGACGCACTAGACCCGGAGACAGACGACCTCGTGCGCTGGGAACTCGAACTACTCGCGCACGACCTTGGGCTCACCCGACCCGAGTTCGACCCCGACCCGAGTTCGACGCCCCGGATGCCGGCATCCGTTATTGCGGCGACGACGGCTTGCCACCCGGCCGCGGAACCGCTGGGATTGAGCTGACTGGTGAGTGTCTCTAGGTCGCCGAGGTCGAGGGCGACCGCCGGGCCGCGACCTTCCGGGGAGTAGGAGAATCCGAGGCGCACGTTCATCGACCGGAGCCAGATGTTTCGGGCCTCTGTCTCCTGGCGTTCCCACGGCCTCCTGGAGGCCGCGCCAGCCGGGATCGGCTAACTCATCATGCGGCTGGGACTGTGGGTATTGAGGCGCGCCAGGATGTCACCCGGGACATGCAGATGACCCTGGAACACGCCACCTTGAGTTCTCGTCTTGTGCTCTAACAACACCTCGTACCGGATGCCGGAGTCCAACAGCAGACGCCGCCTGACGGCCGGGTCAGCGTCCCAGTAGTCTCGGTACGTCCGACCGGTCGGGACGTGTTCGGTCCTCGCTGGTTGAATCGGCAGCGCCTCCAGTTCGGTGATGCGAACATCGAGATCGGCGACCTGCTCGGCGAGCGTCTCCAAGACGGCCTGCGACGATGCGCGCCGCATCGCGCCGGTGACTGCCTCCAACTGCATCTTGGCCGACTCCAGCTCGTCGGTGTGATCCGACGCGGGGACCACCACAGGCTCGTGGACCTCCACGTCGCCCAGCTCGTCTAGGAACGTTTCTTCCATCACTGTCTCTAGCCAATCGGCGGGAATCTGACAGCCGTGCCGCTCCGGGCAGTAGTAGTACCGGTACCGCTTGCCCTTGGCTAGCTGAGACTTCTGGTGCATCGCGCTGCCGCACTCCTGGCAGACGGCGATCCCGAGCAACGGGCTCGCGTTGCCGGTTCGGTTCGTCTGCTTCGGCTTCTTGCGCTGGTCCAAAACCACCCGGAGCGAACGGAACTCGGACGCCGTCAGGATCGGCTCCGACTTCATCACGCCGGGATCAGCGTTGCCCTGATGGACCGTATAGCCGAGCAGAGTCTTGGACTCCAGCAGCCGGTGCAGCGTCGTGGTGCTCCACGCGCTCGGACGGCAGTCCGGGCACTCCCACGAGACCACTTCGTGGTTCTCGCACGCCGTGCCCGTTGGGGGCTTGCCCTGGAGTTGCCGTTGTCGGTCGCGGGCGGATGGCACACCCTCGGCGGTGAGCTTGTCAGCGATGGACTGGACAGAGTCGCCGCGCATCACGTCGGCGACGATTCGGCGGATTACCTGGACCGCCTCTGCGTCGTGGACTAACCGGTAGCCGCCTCCGGGCAGCTTCTCGGGCTTGAGCCCGTAGTGAACTGTCTCACCGCCCCATCGGCTGTCGGATCGGAGCTTCTTACGGGCCTGGACAACTCGCTCCCGGATCGCGTTCCGCTCGACCTCGGCGAAGATCGACGCAAGCTTGACCCACACCTGGCCCATCTGGGTATCGGTGTCGATCCCGTCGTCTACGCAGACGATGCGTTTGCCCCGGTCCATGCACCAGCGCAACAGAGTCTCGGTGTCCATCGAAGACCGAGAGATCCGGTCCAGTTTCCACGCGACCAGCACGTCCCAGGGCTGCGGGGGAGTGTCGCTGAGCCACTTGCCGAGCGCCTCCCGGCGGAACGGGTCGACCGCGCCGGAGATGTCCAGATCCTCGGTAATCGCGACCACCGTGGCATCGTGGCCTTGTGCCCACCATTCGATCCGCTCTCGCTGGCGTACCGGAGAAGTCGACTCGTCGGTCATCCGCGACAGCCGCACCGCACCTAGAACGTTGAACCCCGCCATGGTTGAGCACTCTAGCCCGTTAGGGTTGTCCATCGGGACGACCAACCTCGTCGCCGCCAGTGTCGGACGTCAACCCGTGATCCGGCGGTCGGTGCTGACCCTGTTCGGCCACGCGCCACCCGAGGTCGGCGCCGCGCGCAGCGATGCCAACGGAGTCGTGCTCTCCGGTTTCGTCGACCGCGTCGGCGATCCGGTTCCGCTGGTGGCCGCCGACGGGAACCGGTACCCGGCCGAACAGCTGCTGGTCGAGGCGCTGGAGTCGATGGCGGGCCTCGCGACCCGGCAACGGCCCTCAGACGTCGCGATCGCCGTGCCCTCCTACTGGAGTCCGGCGATGTCGGGTGCGCTGCAGAGCACCGTGGCGGCGAGCGAGATCCTGGCGCCGGGCGGGGTGCCGCCGCGGTTGGTCCCGGACGCGGTGGCCGCCCTGACTGCGCTGAACGCCAGCCCCGGTCTGGACCGGCGGGGCACGGTGGCCCTGCTGGACTTCGGTGGCGGCGGTACCAGCATCACCCTCGCCGATGCGGCGTCGGCGTTCGACGTGATCGGGCGCACCGAGAGGATCCCCGACTTCGCCGGAGACCAGATCGACCAGGCGTTGCTGAGCCATGTATTGGAAGGCATCAGCGGTGGGGGTGGCGACGTGGATCCCGGCCAGACCGCCGCGGTCGGGTCACTCGCCGTGTTGCGCGAGCAGTGCCGTACCGCCAAGGAGCAACTGTCCCGCGACACCGTCACCGAGCTGAACGTCGAGCTACCGGGCTACCGCGGTGACATCCGGGTGACGCGGGCCGAGCTCGAGGAGCTGATCGCCCGGCCGCTCGATCGGGTGGTAGGTGCGATCGAAGACATGTTGGCGCGCAACAACATCAGTTGGAGCGGTGTCTCCACGGTGGCCCTGGTCGGCGGCGGCGCCAGCATTCCGCTGATCGTGCAGCGACTTTCGGAGCGGTCGCAGGCCAGGGTGGTCGCCACCGCGCAGCCTGCTCTCGACGCCGGGGTGGGCGCCGCACTGTTCGCCGCGTACGGGCGCGGCGCGGACACCGCCACCTGGGCGGCACCGGCGGTACCCGTGCCGGGACCGCCGGCTCAGGACGCGGACTCGGCGACACTGGGCGCGTTGGCGTGGTCGCAGGACGACGCATCGGGTGACGACGTCGTCCCGTACTCCGGTGAGGACTTCTACGTCGCCCCGGAGGCGTACGAGCCCGTTGACGCCTACGAGCCCGAACCTGTGGATCAGGACGACGACAAGTTCTGGCAGCGCCTGCCCATGTCGGTGTTCGGAATCGCGGCGGCCATCGCCCTCGTCGCGGTGGGAGGCGTCGCGATCGCGCTGACCAGCGTCGACAACTCCGACCAGGAGCAACCACAACCGGGGACCGCTCCGCTGAGCAGCGCGTTCACCCCGTCACAACCTCCCGCGGAGGTCCCGACACTCACCAACGAACCCGCTCAGCCCCCGCCACCGCAGCCGACGGCCGAGGCCCCCCCGCCTGCCGTCGTGCCCACGACGACTCCGCCCACCACGACGGTGCCCACCACCACGACGACAACGACCACCACCACCACAACAACAACGACGACGACCACCACGCCGACGACGACGACCACGACGACCACCACGCCCCCCACGACGACAACGACGACAACAGCGCAGACGACGCAGCCGACCACGCAGGCACCGCCGACCACGACTCCACGCGAGACCACCCCGATGACGACGACGTATCTCGATATCCCGTTCGTCCCGGTGCCCGTACCGATCCCGGTTCCGGACGGCTCATAGCAGTTCCGCGGCCGAGCGAACGGAATTGACGCCGGGGTCAGACTTCGAGGTATAGGGATTCCCCCGATTCCTCTCCGGGCGTTTCGGGCATATGTTTTGCATGTCGGTTCGATCGGCTGTGGAGGGGACAGCCGATCGGGCCGATTTCCGCGCGCTCGGGCTGTCAAGCCGGTCAGAACTTGAGGTAGCCGCCGTCGATGCGCAGTACGTCGCCGGTGTGATATCTGCTTGCCGCACTGGCCAGGTACGCGGCGGCGCCGGCGACCCTAACCGGGCGCCCTTCGGGCGAACGCAGGTGCGCGTTCGGGCCGGATGCCGACCCCGACCACGTAGCCCGGGATGACCGCGAGCCACGGCACCCGCTCGACGAGTCCGACCAGCCCTGTCGGCAGACCTGCGCCACCTTCGCCGCGCACGATCGGCCCGAGCAACCGTTCGTCGATCTGTCGCTGCAGCGCCTGGGTCACCGCGGTGGGAACGATGCGGCGTCGCCGCACCGCGGCCAGATCCCGGTCGGTCACCGCACCCTGCAACAACGGTCCGGCCAGCAGCCGCGCCGCGGCCACCCCGTCCTGCACGGCCACGTTGATCCCGATGCCGCCGGCGGGGGACATGGCGTGGGCGGCATCACCGATGCAGAGCAGCCCGTCGGTGTGCCAGCGGCGCAACCGGTTCAGCCGTACGTCGAGATGCTTGACGTCGTCGAGCGTGGTGATCGACTCGACCGTGTCGCCGGCCTCGGGGAGCAGTTCGAGGACGTCGGCGTGGAACGCGGCGAGCCCGCGGGCCCGCTGTCGGGCATCCGATCCCTTCGGGATGAGCAACGCGATCTGCAGGTAGCCCTCGCGGGGAATGACGATCATCGCCTTCCCCGGAGCGAGCCGCGGGAACAGCGTGTAGTGCTGGTCGCTACGTTGGCGCGGCAGCCGGAACCACCATACGTCGAAGCTGACCGGCCATTCCCGTACCTGGAACCCGGCGTCGTCCCGGACCACCGATCCACGCCCGTCGCATCCGACGGTGAGGTCGGCGAGCAGTTCCCCGGGCCCGTCCGGGCTCTGGTAGCGGACCCCGGTGACGCGGCCGTCGTCGCGCAGCAGCCCGGTCACCTCGGTGCTCATCCGGAGCGTGAAACCCGGCTCAGCCCTGCCAGCCTCGGCCAGCAGGTTGAGCAGGTCCCACTGGGGCACCATCGCCACGTACGGGTGCGGCTGGCGCAGCCGCGAGAAGTCGACCATCGTGACGGAGTGTCCGGGGCTGACCTCGAACGTGCCCTTCTCCAGCCGGCTGTGCGGCAGGGCGGCGAACTGCGGCCACAACCCGAGCTCGTCGATGAGCCGCAGAGTGGTGGGATGCACCGTGTCACCGCGGAAGTCGCGGAGGAAGTCGGCGTGCTTCTCCAGAACGGTCACGTCGACACCGGCCCGGGCCAGTAACAGTCCGAGCACCATCCCGGCCGGACCCCCGCCGACAACGGCACAGGTGGTCTTCTCACTCACGGCACCATGGTGGCTGATCGGGCGGCGACGGGAATCCCGTTTGGGCGATCAGGGAGTCTGCAGTCAGGGAGCCGAGGCCTGCTGGTGTGGGTGCTGGTCGAGCCACTGCTGTCCGGCCTTCGCCGCACGCACCAGCGCACCCCGCTCGCCGAGGTAGGCCGCGACTGCGCCGACCACCGGCAACATGCCCACGTACCGGTAGGGCGCCCGTGGTTGGGGGCGTTTGGCGAACTCGGCGCCCACGGCGTCGAGAAGGCCCACCAGCTTCCACAACGCTTTGGCGATGCCCAGCGGGGTGCGTGAGATCTCCTCTGACGGGAGTTCCGCGCCGGCGTCCTTCACCTCGGACAGGTCTCGCTCACACAGCACCGCGGCCAGCATGCGGACCTGTACGCGACGGTCTGACACCCCCAGTTCGCGCGCCACCGCGCACAGCACGATGGCCTGGTTGGTGAACCCGAGCAGGTCCTGGATCGGCAGTTGACGGCCGACGACACCGAGCACTCCGGGGAACGCCACCGCCACCGTGTTCAACGCTCCGACGCGGCGCACCCACCAGCTGATCCTGGCATCGGTGTCCATGTCATCCCAGGCCGGTGTGCCGGGCACGTCGGCGGCGTTGAGCGCACACGCGATCCCGCCGCCGACCTTGTCGAGCGGCCCGTCATCCGTGTTGGAGTGCCGCCGTTTGAGACCCAACGGGTCTGTTCCCCACAACACGTCCAGCAGCGGGTTGATGACCTGCACGGCACGCCGCAACGCCTCCTCGACGGCGGCGTCGTCGAGCGTCACATCGGGGGTCGGTAGCAGGCTCACTGTCCCATCATGTCCGCTTCGGCCATTCCCCAAACGAGCCAGCCGCCGCACACCCTTGCGGAGAATGCATTATCGCGTAGCGGTATTGCGCTGAGCATTCTACGAGAATACGCTTCTCGCATTCTCGACCACATCCTTTGCGGCTCGCGACGACGGGAGCTTCCACCATCGACGCCTGGATTCTCGACGCCGTGCGCACGCCGCGCGGAAAGGGCCGCCCCGACGGTGCCCTGCACCACGTCCACCCGCAAGCACTGCTCGGACAGTGCCTGGCCGCGCTGGCGACCCGGACCGGTTTCGATCCCGCGGAGGTCGACGACGTCATCGCCGGCAACGGCATCCTCGCCGGGGACCACGGCGACGACATCGCGCGGCTGGCCGTGCTCCTGAGCGGTTGGCCGGAGACCGTTCCCGGCATGACGCTCAACCGTTTCTGCGGGTCCGGTCAACAGGCGATCACCGTCGCTGCGACAGCCGTCGCCAGTGGTGCCGAGCACCTGGTGGTCGCCGGCGGCGTCGAATCGATGTCCCGGTGGGGACTCACCGTCGGGGTACCGACGATCGACGGCGGCAATCCCGCCCTCCGGGCGATGTATCCGACTGTTCCGCAAGGAATCTCAGCCGACCTGATCGCCACCCTGGAGGGCTTCGGCCGCGCCGACGTCGACGCCTATGCGGCACAGAGCCAGCGGCGTGCCGCCACCGCCATCGCCGAAGGGCGATTCGATCGCTCCCTGATATCGGTCACCGCTGCCGACGGGTCGGTGGTGCTCGAACAGGACGAGCACCCGCGACCGGGCACCACGGCCGACAAACTGGCCGCACTCAAGCCGGCATTCGCGGCGATGGGAACGGTGTCGGTCGACGGTGAGGACCGCTCATTCGACCAGATCTGTCTGGACCGGTATCCCGACGTCGACTCCATCGACCACGTGCATCATGCCGGCAACTCCTCGGGCGTGGTCGATGGTGCCGCCGCGACGGCCATCGTGTCCGCCGACTACCTCGAGGCCCACGGCGTGTCGCCGCGCGCGCGCATTCGCGCCACCGCCGCCGTGGGCAGCGAACCGATCATCATGCTGACCGCCCCAGGGCCCGCAGCGCTGCGCTGTCTGGATCGGGCGGGCATGGCCGTCGCGGACATAGACCTCTGGGAGATCAACGAAGCGTTCGCCGCCGTGCCGCTCAAGGCGATTCGCGACCTGGGCCTCGACCAGGAACGAGTCAACGTCAACGGAGGCGCGATCGCGCTGGGCCACCCGATCGGCGCCACGGGGGCGATGCTCATCGGAACCGTGCTCGACGAACTGGAACGTCGCGACCTGGGCACCGGCCTGGTCACCATGTGCACCGGCGGGGGAATGGGCACCGCGACGATCATCGAGCGGGTCTGACCGTGTCCTCCGACGTCGTCACCCTCGACACCCCACGCGACGGTGTCGCCGTCCTCACCCTGAACCGTCCCGAACGCCTCAACGCCGTCGACGAGGTGATGCGCGACGAACTGATGCGGACCCTCGGCACGCTCGCCGCCGACCACTCCGTGCGGGCAGTGGTTCTCACCGGAGCCGGCCGCGGCTTCTGCTCCGGCATCGACGTACGCGACTTCGGTCCCGGGATGCTCGAGGCGACCGCACCCGCGATCGATCGGTTGCGCTTCCAGGAAGCCATGGCCGCGCTGCCCCAGGCGATCCGCGATCTGCCCCAACCCGTCATCGCCGCGGTCAACGGTGTCTGCGTCGGGGCCGGACTGGCGTTGTGTCTGGCATGCGACATCAGAGTGTGTTCGGACAGCGCCACCTTCGGGAACGCCGCAATCCTGCTCGGCCTGTCCGGTGCGGAGATGGGCATGAGCTACCACCTGCCGCGCATCGTCGGCACCAGCGTGGCAGCGGACTGGATGCTCACCGGTCGAACGGTGTCGGCCGAGGAGGCGGACCGCCGCGGTCTGGTCAGCGCAATGGTCGGGCCGAACCGCCTCAGCGACGTGGCGGTGGGGATGGCCGCTGTGATCGCCGGGCACACGCCACTCGGGGTGCGGTTGACCAAGCAGGCGCTGCAAGCGAACACCGACGCCGAACTCGGTGCGGCGCTGCAACTGGAGAACCGAAACCAGGTACTCACCCACGCGACCGACGACGCCGCGGCGCGACGCGCGAAGTGGTCTCGCCGCGGGACTGACTGAAGGGACGACCGATGGCGTGGGACTTCACCACCGACCCGGACTGGGCCGCGCAACTGCGCTGGGTCGAGGAGTTCGTCCGAGAAGAGTGCGAACCGATCGACATGATCGTCAAAGAGTCGCACGATCTCGGTGATCCGGTCCGGCAGGCGCTGATCCCGCCGCTGCAACAGATCGTCAAGGACCGTGGCCTGTGGGCCACCCACCTCGGAGCGCACCTCGGCGGTCCCGGCTACGGCCAGGTCAAGCTGGCGCTGCTCAACGAGATCCTCGGCCGCTCGGAGTGTGCACCGATTGTGTTCGGTTCGCAGGCACCGGATTCGGGCAACAGCGAGATCCTCGCCCACTACGGAACCCCGGAACTCAAGGCGCGCTACCTCGAACCGCTGCTCGACAACCGGATCGTGTCGTGCTTCTCGATGACCGAGCCTCAAGGCGGCGCCGATCCAAAGGTGTTCACCACCTCGGCGGTCCAGGATGGGGATCACTGGGTGATCAACGGCGAGAAGTGGTATTCGTCGTTTGCCTCGATGGCGTCCTTCATCATCGTCATGGCGCTGACCGACCCGGAAGCGCCACCTTACCAACGGTATTCGATGTTCGTCGTACCTGGTGGCACCGCCGGGGTGAACGTTCTGCGGGACGTCGGGCTCGGATACCAGCCACCCGGCGGTGGCCGTGAGGGTTACATCCGCTACGAGAACGTCAGGGTGCCCGCCGATCACATGCTCGGGCCGCGGGGCGGCGCGTTCGTCGTCGCGCAGACCCGCCTCGGCGGGGGTCGTATCCACCACGCCATGCGCACCGTGGGCCTGGTGCGGCGCATCTACGACATGATCGCCGAACGGGCGGTGTCGCGCTACACGCAGGGCAGCGTGCTGGCCGACAAGCAGATGGTCCAGGAGATGATCGCGGACTCGTGGATGGAGATCGAGGCCTTCCGCCTGCTCACGCTTCAGACTGCGTGGAAGATCGATCAGCACAACGACTACAAGGCGGTGCGGGCGGACATCTCGGCGGTGAAGGCGATGATGCAGAAGGTGCTGCACGACGTGTCCGCGCGGGCGCTGCAGATCCACGGGTCGCTGGGAACCTCACACGAGATGCCGTTCGTCCAGTACCTGACGGAATCGTTTGTCCTGGGCCTGGCCGACGGACCCACAGAAGTGCACAAGGTGACGCTGGCCAGGTTGTTGCTCAGGGATGTGGTACCAGCACCGGACGCTTTCCCGTCCGAGCATCTGCTCCGCTTGCGAGCGGCCGCCGAGGCCAAGTTCGCCGACAAGCTGGCCGGCATCCCGCGCGGTTAATCGAGCAGTGCGCGGGCCCGACTCAGCAGCGCCGGCAAGACCGGAGCCATCGCCTCCAGCTCGGGCCGCGGACTGGAACTGCGGCGATTGTGTTTGACGATCAGCGCCCATGTCGCAGCGGATTTGAAGCAGGCCAGGGCCATGAACCAGGCCAGATCCGGTACCTCGACGCCCCGCATGTCGCCGTAGTCCGCAGCGAGTTGCTCGATAGCCGGGACGGCGTCGACGTACGTGCCGGGGCGGCGATAGGTGTTGGGGTCCGCGTTGACGAGAAACCAGCCCAGGTCGATGCGGGGGTCGCCGACCGACCAGATCTCCCAGTCGATCACCGCGGTGATGTCGGTGTCGACGGCGAGGAGGTTGCCCAGCCGGAAGTCGCCGTGCACTACCGCGGGCGCCATCGCTGCCGGGACGCAGGAGCGCAGCGCTTCTGACGTCTCGGGCCACCCCGGCACCCACGCGGGATCGACGGTTCGCAGTGTCGCGCACCACCGGTCGATCTCAGCGGCGGCGCCGAGGACCGGTTCGCCGGCGTATCCGAGGGCCGCAGGCCTCAGTTCGTGCAGCATCGCCAGAACCTTGGCGGCTTTGTGGTAGCGCTCGGAGACAACGGTTTTCGGCGGGCCTTCGACAGTGTCGAACAGCGGCTCGAAACTGGTCCCTTCGACCATCGACATCACGAACAGCGGTGGGGTGTCGGGCGGAGCGCCCACGTCCCGCCACAACACCTCGGGCACCGGCACATTCGTCGCCCGCAGAGCACGGATCATTCGAGCCTGGCGCAACACGTCGCGGTGCCCGACCGGTGGCCGGCCCGGCGTCGCGACCTTCACCACCACGGGCCGATCACCGACCGTGCCCTGAAACGTCAGGCTCGACGCCCCGCCGGCCAGCGGGAGCACATTTGACACACCCGCCGTCGACAGCCGGGCCCGCAACTCGTGGACGTCCAGTTCAGCCACCGAGCCAGTTCACCTCCCGCAGGAAAGGCTGGGTGTGGACGACACGGCCGGTGAGCGTTCTCGGATCACCGGTACACAACCGGAGCGCGGTCTCGGTGATCAGCGCGATGTCCTCGGTGTCGGTCTTGGCAAGGTCGAGCGTACCGGCGCCAGGGGTGGCGACCGGATGGGACGGCGCTGCGGCGTTGACGGCGATCCCGGCGTTGTACAACTCGGCCGCAAGGCTTTTTGTCAACCGGTTGAGGGCTGCCTTTGCCGTACCGTAGATCCCGAAGCCGGCCGATGTGTCGAATTCGGAGAACGGCGGGCCGGTCGGCAGGTCCCCGGCGACCGACGTCAGGTTCAATATCCAGCCCCGGCCACGCTCGCGCATGCCGGGGACGGCCAACTGGCTCAGGTGCAGTGGCGCGACGACGTGCATCTCCAACATCAGCCGGACCCGGCGCTCCGGAAACGTGTCGAGCGGCCGCAGGAACGTCACCGCGGCATTGTTGACCAGGATGTCCGGCGCGCCAACGGTGTCGACGACCTCGGCGAAGAGGCGGTCACGGTCGTCGGCCTTCGACAGGTCGGCTTGCACGGCGAGTGCGTGACCGCCCGCAGCCACGATCTCGTCGCGGGTCTGGGTCAGGGATCCGTCGTACCTGGGGTCACTGTCGAGGGTGCGGGCGGTCAACGCGACCACCGCGCCCTCGCGGGCCAGCCGCACCGCGATCGCCTTGCCCAAACCCCGGCTGCTCCCTGTGACCAACGCGACCTTGCCGTCGCACCCGCCGCGTTCTGGCGGCGTCATCCCGCGATCCCTGCGGTGACACGCACCGGGATGTTCCCCTGCCGGGGTAACCCGGTGATCGCGTCGTACTCGATGTCGGTGGGGACGAGGCGCCCGACATTGCTTCCGCGGTGCCGGAATTCGGCGTCCTCGGCGACGAGTCCGCCAAAAGCGTGATGCATGGCGATCACGTCGCGGCGCAGGGTGTCGTCGGGCTCCAGCACCGCAGGGATGCTGTCATGCGGTGAGGTGATCGTGACCGCGGTGCCCAGCTGTGCCCCCAACGCGGCGATGCTGTCGGGATGCATGTAGGCCGGGTTGTAGGGCTTGCCCCGGTTCAGCCCGGCAAGGTTGGTGCCCGAGGAGTTCATGAAATTCGGGTGCCTGCGCGGTATCAGCCGGTACGGGAACGCGGCGTCGTCGCGGGCGGATCTGAAGTCCTCGGCGAGCACCACGGCAAGGTCACCGAGCAGGTACTCGTTGCCGATGTCCAGCCGGGCCATGCAGTCTGGATCCCGCTCTTGCACAACCGCATCGACGTCGAAGATCTTACCGTGCGGGTGGCGGGCCACCTCGTCGAGGGGGATGCGCGCGGTGGCACACATCTCGGCGAAGAGTTCTTCGGTGGTGAGGTCGGTATCGGCGTCCATGGTGAGCACGATCGGCGGCGACTCCATGTACCGGCCGCCACCTCCGCCGAAGAAGTTGACGAAGAACAAGGTGAGGTTCATCCGCTTGGCGAGGCCCAGGAAGAACTGCCACTCCTCGACGAGGTCGGATCCCGGCGGCGGCTCGACCAGTCGCGGCGCGTACTGCGCGTAGGCGGCGGGGATGCCGGTGCCCGCTGCGTAGTACTTGATCAGCTCGCTGCCCTGGGTCATGGCCGGTGTTTCCATCTGCATCTTCGGCGCGATCACGTAGTGGGCCAGCCTCGAGGTCAGCGACATCTCGGTGTCGAGGGTGACCAGCAGCTCCAGCTTCTCCATCGCCCGCTGGGTCTTGCGCTGGTCCGGCCAGGCCGCCATCGGGTTGCCGCCGATGCAGATCAGCGCCTTCACCTGGCCCTCGCCCTCGAGCAGGATCTCGTCGGCCAACGCGGCCGTCGGCATCCCGCTGACGGTGTCGGTCAGGCCTCGGACCCGCAGCCGTTCACCGTAATCCCATCCCTCGTAGGGCGGCAGCGGCTGGGCTTTGGCGGTGTAGGCGGGCAGCAGAGTGTTGGGCCGGGTGACGGGTTCGCCGGCCCGCTGCCAGCGCCCGCAGATGGTGGTCAGGCACAGTGCAAGGTATTCGAGCAGGCTGCCGTGCATCGCGAAGTTGGCGCCGGTTCCGCAGTTCACCATGCCGCGGCGGGTTCCGTAGGTCGCGAACAGGCGTGCGGCGTCGATCAATTGCGAAGCGGGGACGTCGGCACGTTCGGCGACGTACTCGGGAGTGAAGCCGCCGACCGCCTCGGCGAGCTCGTCGAACCCCTCGACATTCTGTGCCAAGAACTCTGTGTCGCACAGTTGTTCACGAATGATCAGGTTGATCATCGCGGCCAGTATCGACGCGTCCTCGCCCGGGCGCGGCTGGATGTGGATCGCGGCGCGCGCAGCCGTCTGGGAGCGGCGTGGATCGATCACGATGAGCTTCATGCCGCGGCCGATGGCCTCCTTCAGGCGCTGTGCCGGGTTCTGGCCCGGAATCCCGATCGCTTTGGAGACGATCGGATTGGTTCCGACCAGCAACCAGCTGTCGGCTTCGTTGAAGTTGACGTCGCCACCGAGCCAGTGCCCGTGCGCAGCCAGCGCGATCTGCTTGCCGGGTTGGTCGATGGTGTTGGCGGTGAAGAACATCGGCGATTCGATCCCGCGCAGGAACGCGTTGGCCATCAACGGGCTCGCCGGGTAGGGAAGCCCGTTGGTGCCCAGGTACATCGCCACCGAGCGCGGCCCGTGCCGGTCGATCAGCTCACGCAGCAGGGCCGCAATCTCGTCCATCGCGCGTTCGCTCTCCACGGGGGCGTAGGTCCCGTCCGGTTGCCGCTTCTGGCTGTGCAGCAGGCGCGCCGGGTTGTTGTGGATCTCCGGCAGCGCCCGACCCTTCGCGCACGTGTAGCCCTTGAACATCGGGTTGTCCGGATCGCCGGTGACCTTGGTCAGCTTGCCGTCCGTGACTGTGGCGAGCACACCGCAGTGAGCGGAGCAGATGCGGCAGATTCCCGGTGACGTCGACTGTGTGATGCTGAGCACACGCTCAGCATATGGTCGCGCGACGCCCCGCGTTCGGTTTTGGCCCGGGCGTCATTTGTTCGGGTAGTGCGGCTCCTACGGGTTGCCGGGTCCCGGCACGCCGGGGATGTTGGGCACCGCGGGCACGTCGGGCACGTCGGGGACTTCCGGGACCGGAGGCGGGCTGGGAATCTGCGGCGGGGTGATCGTCGTCGTGGGGGGAGTCACGGTGACGGTTTCGGTGTCCGTGGTCGCCGGCGGCGGTACCACGGTGGTCTCGGTCTCGGTGGTCGCCGGCGGGGCCGTCGTCTCGGTCGTCTCGGTCGTCACGGTGGTTTCGGTGGTGGCAGTGGTTTCTGCCGCCGGATCGGTGATGACACCGCACGCCACCCGGCCACCGGCGTCGCCGGTGGCGAGCGTCTCCTGATCGGGGCCGGGAGTGCCGTCGATGGTGTAGCGCGGCGGGATGTTGGCGAAGTTGTCGGCCCCCTCGTGGATCATCAGCGCGGTCTTCTCGCCGGCCAACAGATCGTCGGCGGTGAAGGCATCGGTGGTGGTCACCAACCTCGCGGATCCGTCGGAACGCACCTCCAGCGACGTCAGGTCACCGCTCGCGGGATGGCCACTGTTCCCGGGGGCCTGGAAGTGACCGCCCGCGGAGAGGAAGTCTCCCCGCTCACCGCCGCCGGGAGGTTCCGAATCGGGGTCACACCTGCCCACCGAGTGGATGTGCATGCCGTGGAACCCGGGGGACAGGATTCCGGGCGTCACCGTTTCCACCGTCACGGTGGCGAAGCCGTCGGCGAAATCGATCGTGGCGTCGGCGACCTCGGTTCCGTCGGCGGTGGCCAGTTGGGCGGTCAGCCGTTCGGTACCCGCGGGCGGACCTCCCGGCTCACTCGTGGTCGCCGAGGTCGTCTCCTCACCGGCGGAGTCCTCGGAACCGCAGGCGGTCAGGAGCAGCGCGGGGGTGGCCAGGAGCATTGCGAAGGTGACGGGCTTGAACATGTCTCCACGGTAAAACTTCGGCACCCGGCTGTCGGGCAGTTTGCCGGACAGCGCCGGCTACTGGTGCCTGACCTGGTTTCCGCCGTTGCGCTTGGCGGCGTACATGGCTGCGTCCGCCGCCGCGATGAGGTCGTCGAGCCGCGGTCCGGTGTCCCGGCTGCGCAGGCTCTCGATCGGCATTCTGCTGATGCCGACGCTGGCCGTCACCTCTTCGGGTAAGGCCGCGATGGCCGCACACAGCTGCGTGGCCATCGAGTCGGCGAGGGCGACGTCGGTGCGCACGGCGATCAGGAACTCTTCCCCGCCCGCGCGGCAGATGGCTGCATCCGGCGGGCAGTGGTGCCTCAATAGCTCGGCCACCGCCTTCAACGCGCGGTCACCGACAACGTGTCCGTGCGTGTCGTTGACGCGCTTGAAGTTGTCGAGATCGACCATCACGAGGGTCAGGTGTGCGTCGGCCTCAGTCGCATGACTGAGCTGACGGAATACCCGGTCGGCGAACCCCCGGCGGTTGAGCAGCCCGGTCAGCGGATCGGCGTCCGAGCGCATGGCGTAGGTGCCCATCGCCCGGGACATGCTCCGAATCGAGACCGGCACAGTCAAGTTCAGAAACCAGACCAGCCAGAACGCCGCTACCGCGGTGCCTACGCCCGCGTCGGCGGCCAGCCGCCACGAGGCTGTCGTCGCGATCACGATCGCGACGACGAAGTTGAACGCCAGCAGCTTGGTGCTGTGGAAGAACGCGATGTAGCCACCGGTGACGGCGGTGGCTGTGCAGGCCAGTAGCGACACCGCGGCGGTGGGCTGACCGAGGCTCCAGACTGCCACGAACAGCGTGCCGAAGATGATGGCCGCCTCGGATTGCCGGCGGGTCGGCCACCGGGTGAGCCACACCACCGTCATGCCGATGGTGAGGGCTGCGCCGACCACGCCGAGCGCAACCAATGTCACCGGGGGCCAGCGAAGGGTGCCCAGGAAACTCAGGGGCACCAGTGCCGCTGACACCGATACGATGGCCATCACGATCTGTGCCGAGCGCAGTAGCCCCCGCTGGGTCAAGAAGTCTGTGGTCCAGTCGTATTGGTCTGGTTCCCGCCACCACCGCTGCAACCGCGACACAATCAGCGCACCCCCGGGACGAGGGTACCGCCCAGCTAATCGATCCGACAGGCGATCGGGCCTGCTAGAGCGCGGTGGTGGCCTCCGCGGCCGGCTGCCGGGTCGGGGTGATCCGCCCCTTGACCCCCTTTACCGACGCCCGGTCCAGCAACTCCTGGTAGAGGGCGTCCGAGACGGTGCGGGTGCGGCTGAGAAGGAAACCACTGAGGCCGGTGCGGTCACTGACGACGGCCCACTGGTAGTCCGGGTCGAGGTCGACGATCCAGTAGTTCCCGGGGGGATCGGCCGAGGCCGGCCCGAAGAACCGCACATTGAGCTTGTTGTTCGTGGAGTCGACGGGCAACGCGACGCCGGTGATGGTCGACTGCGGCCCGTTGTTGAAGAAGTAGTTGCCGGAGTTCTCGACCTTGATCGACCCGTCTGGGTTGGGGCTGTACACCGCGGTGGTGTTCACCAGGCCGATCGAGAAGAACTGCTTGACGCTGCCCACCTCGTACCAGGTGCCGAGGTAGCTGTTGATGTCGACGACCGGCGGGGGGCCGAGAACGATGGCGGCGGTGTCGCCCATGACGATGTACTCGTCCGGGGCGCCGTAGATGCCGTTGCCGTCGGTCGGGCCCAGGCCCTGGTACATGTCGTTGATCCAGCCGGTGGCCAGTGTGTAGACGGCCTCGGTGTTGCCGGGTGGGGAGAATCCGGTGACCAACTGCCCGAAGAAGTCGATGAGCGGGTTGGCGCCGATCAGTGAATCGTAGTGGGAGCCGCCTGCCAGGGTCGCGCCGACGAACTGTCCCGGGCGGGCAGCCACCAGCTCCGCGGTGGTGGCGCCGTTGGAGTTCCACGGTTGAGGCGGTGCCGCCACCTGGTAGACGGGGATGTCCAGGGTGTCCAAGCGCTCCAGGGCGTCGGTCACGACGCCGTTCCACGCGAATCCGTCGAACATCACGACGCCCCGCAGGCTGTCGTCGTTGCCGGGGTCGGTCGCGTAGTAGCCTCCCGCCGCGGCGGCGAAGCCACCGCCCGCGGACTGACCGGACAGGATGAAGTTCTCCGGCAACGTCCCCTGGAAACCCGCGGCGAGCGCGCTGGCGTTCAGCGAAGCCCGGTCGGCGAGGAACATGCTCGCGACGGCCTGTTGCATCGGCACGCCGTTGAGCCAGCAGGCCGAACAGGACAACGGGAATGACGAGATGTTGGGCGCCACGACAATGCTGTTGGTCTGCTGCGAGAGCCTCTCGGCCAGCGCGGACACGAACAGCTTGTTGCCGAGGAAGCCGTGCTGCAGCCACATCACGCCCGTCGCGGCGACCGAACCGTCGGCCTGGGTGGGGAGGTACCAGTCCGCGCGGGTGGTGTAGCCGTTGGTACCAACCGGAATGGTCAGCTTGGCCCGGCCGGTCTGGACGCCGGTCACCGTGCCGGCACCGGCCGCGAGCGACCCGGCTTCGGCCACGGCCGTCTCGGGGCGGGCCGTCGAACCGAGCGCCGAAAGCACGTTCAACACCACGGGCGCCACCGGTTCGGGAGACGGCGTCGCGTCTGTCTCCGAGGCCCCGGTCGAGGAGTCCGTCGCGATCTCCACTGTCGTGGCGTCGGCGGTGGGGTCGACCGCGTCGGACACCGATGCCGGCACCGTATCGGCGATCGACTCGGCTGGGGTGTCCGCAGGTGCAGACGTTTCCGCGGGCTCAGCCTCTGCCGACGTCGGCGCCGCCGAGCGCTTCTTTGACGGGGTGGAGTCGTCCTCGGCCGAAGCGTTGGCCTCGCTGTCGTCTGCGGCGGCCTCGCGATCGAGGGTGGACGACGCCTCCGCGTCCGAGCGTCGGGTCGATGAAGAAACCGATCCCGGATCCTTCGAGGTGTCGGTTTTCCTGGTGGCATCGTTGCTTCGCGTCGACGAATCGGCGGATTGCGACGAGTCCTGTCCGGCTGACCGGCTGGTGGCGCCGCTACTGTCGGAGGAATCCGTGTCAGCTGTGGCGACGCCTTGACCTGCGCCGAGCGCGATGCACGCCCCCGCGCTCACAGCCCCGATCCACAGCACCCACCGTCGCGTCGTCACGGCCGGAATTAAACCGTGGATCTGCAGACGGTGGGCGAAATTGTCAGCAACGTCAGCGAGACGTCATTTTGCTGGGCAGGGATGGACAAGTCCAGAGTCGAAAGAACTCGCGGTGGTGAGGGCAGTGAGAGCCCGTCGTCTACCGCTCGCATCTGTGCGGAGTTGCCGCACGGCTGAGGCCGGTGACACCACCGGTGACCTGGTGCACCGGTCCTCTCGAGCGCACGGTTTGTGATGGCGCTACTCGCGAAATGCGTCAGAATGCGTACTTTCGCGGGCGCGCGCGCCGGTGATCGGCGGCGGCAGCTGCAGTCTTCGCTGCCGGATCAGATCGGCCGCCTTCTCTCCGATCATGATGGCCGTGGCATTGGTGTTCACGGGCAACAGTCGGGGCATGATCGACGCGTCGGCTACGCGCAAGCCTGCCAGGCCGCGCACCCGTAGGTCCGGGTCGACCACCGCATCCGGTCCGGTGCCCATCGCACACGTACCGACGGGGTGGTAGTACGTGGTGGTGCCGCGAGCGACGAAGGCGCGCAGTGCCACCTCGTCGGTGACGTCGGGCCCGGGCAGCACCTCGCGAGTGCGCCAGGGCCCGAACGGCTCGCCCGCCGCGATCTCGCGAGCCACCTCGATACCGTGGACCATGCGCCGCACGTCGGATTCCGCACCGAGGTAGTTCGGGTCGATCAGCGGCGGCGTCGCCGGATCCGGCCCCGCCAGCCGGATCGAACCGCGCGCGTCCGGCACCGTCGCCACCGCCAGCGTGTAGCTGTTCGGCGGTGCAGCCAGGTGCGGCGGGTGAAAGGGCACGTGGATGAACATCAGTTGCATGTCCGGGCCGTCCAGCGCGTCGTCGCTGCGCCACAGCAGTGACGTTTCGGCGAGATTCGTCTGCCCGGCCGGAATCGGTTGCGCTGCCTCGTAGACGACGCCGCACAGCGGATGGTCGTGCAGATTCCGGCCCACCCCTGGCAGGTCGTGGACGACGCCGACGCCGGCGGCTTCGAGTTCTGCGGCAGGCCCGACGCCCGACAACAGCAGCAGCCGCGGAGAGTCGACCGCGCCGGCGCTGATCACCACCTCGGCTTCGGCATAGACCGTCATTCCGCGGCCGTTCTGTACGAAATCAACTCCCACACAGCGGTTTCCCACGAATCGCAGGTTGTGGGCGCGAGAGTTCGTCATGACGCTCAGGTTGGCTCTGTGACGCACCGGATGCAGGTAGGCGGCGGCGGTGCTCTGCCGCGTCCCGCCGGAGATCGACAGATCATGCCAGCCGGCTCCCTCCGCGTCAGCGCCGTTGAAGTCGGCGGTCAGCGGGAAACCGGACGCGACCGCCGCGTCTACGAACACCTGCGACAGTGGATTGGCCACCTCGGCCGCGGTGGGTGCCGGCGACATCGGGCCCTCGGTGCCACGGTAGCGCGGATCCCCGCCCCGGACCGTCTCCATGCGCCGGAAGTAGGGCAGCACCGAAGCGTAATCCCAACCGACACAACCGGATTTGGCCCAGCCGTCGTAGTCGGTCGGGTGGCCGCGCAGATGCACCATCGCGTTGATGCTGCTGCTTCCCCCGAGTGTGTGGCCGCGCGGCCAGTTGTGGGCGAAGCCGGCTGTGCCCGGCTGCGGGACGGTGTTGTACGAGTAGTCGACCTCGGTGCCCCACAACGCCGGCCACGCCGGTGGCGCCGCGATTTCGGGCCTGGTGTCCCCCGGCCCGGACTCGAGTAGCAGCACCTGGACGGTCGGGTCCTCGGACAGCCGGGCGGCGATCACACTCCCCGCCGATCCGGCGCCGATAACCACGTAGTCGTAGTGCGCCAGCGACGCATCGCCGGCGGCCCAGCGTGCCGCGGCGACGGTGGTGATGTCCTGATCGAAGGCCGATCGCAAGTCAGTTCTCCTCGAGTCGGTTGAACGAGCACAGGCCGCCGGCGCCGGCGGCGCTGTATTTTGCATATTGGAAGGTCCGGTCTCCCGCGGGGAGATGGCCGAGGAGGCAGGTTTCATGCGGTCCAAACTGACCATCGGAGAGTTCGCCACCGTGACGCATCTGAGCGTGCGGACGTTGCGGCGCTACCACGAAGCCGGACTCCTCGAGCCCGCAACGGTCGATCCATTCACGGGTTACCGGTACTACGAGGCCGACCAGATCCCGACGGCGCAGGTCATCCACCAGCTCCGTCGACTCGATGTGCCGTTGGTGGAGGTCCGGTCGATCCTCGCCACCGATGACCCGCAGCGACGGGCCGACGTGATCGCCGGCCACCTCAGCCGATTGGAGGCCGAGCTGAACCGGACCCAGGCAGCCGTGGTGTCGCTGCGCCGGCTGCTGCGCCCGGAACCAGCCGATGTTCACGTCGAGTTGCGGTCGGTCCCCGCCCGCACCGTCGCCGCGATCTCGGGCGAAGTGCGCGTTGGCGATTCGCTGGGTTGGTATGACGCTGCGATGGCCGAACTGGACGCGGCATATCCGGAAGCCGACCGCACCGGCCCGCCCGGCGGGCACTACGCGAACGAGCTGTTCTCCCACGGCGTCGGGGTGATGACCGTCTTCCGGCCGGTCCGTGCCCCCCGTCCCTCCGGCCGGATCGAGGCCATCGAGCTTCCGGCGGCAGATCTCGCCGTCGCCGTCCATTCCGGACCTCACGACGACCTCGACGTCACCTACGGCCGGCTCGGCGCTTGGGTGGTGTCCCACGCGCTTGCGGTGGACGGGCCGATCCACGAGACCTATCGGGTGGGCCCCCGTGACACCGAGGAGCCGACGAGGTGGCGGACGGAGATCGGCTGGCCGGTGTTTCAGCTCGCCCCGTTGAGTGGGACGGACCAGGGCAGCGGCGATCACGTGACGGTGGCGCCGGCAGCCTCGCCGATCAGATCGGCGACTGCCTCGGGGTGAGAGACCGTGACGGCGTGGGACGCATCGATCTCCACCGTCTGCGATTTCGCCCGTTCACCCATGAAGCGCATCGACTCGGCGGGGATCGCGAGATCCTCGGTGGTGACCATGTTCCACGAGGGAATGTTCTTCCACGCAGCCACGGTCGCCGGCTCGTTCAGGGCGGCCTCGGCGATCGGTCGTTGCGTCGCCGCCATCAGCCCGGTGACTTCCGGTGCCACGTCCGCGGCGAACACCCTCCGGAACTCGTCCTGCCTGATGTAGAGGTCGCTACCCTCCTCACCGCCGGGCAGTGGGAACGCGACGGTGTCCAGCGCCGGTCCGAGCTCGGCGCCGGGAAACTTGGCCGCCAGCTGTGAGGTGCTCTCACCGGGTTCGAGGATGAAGCTGGCGATGTACACAAGCGCCTTGACATTCGGGTGCCCGGCGGCTGCCTGGCTCATCACCGACCCGCCGTACGAGTGCCCGGCCAGCACGACCGGGCCCGACACGCTGTCCAGGACGCTCCCGACGTACTCGGCGTCGCTGTGCAAGCCGCGCAATGGGTTTGCCGCAGCGATCACCGGATAACCGTCGCGCTGGAGATCCTCGATCACGCCGTTCCAGCTCGAGGAGTCGGCGAACGCTCCATGGACGAGCACCACGGTGGGTTTGCCCTCCGCTGCCGTGGGCTGTCCATGCGGATCCTGTTGCTCGGCTGTCGCATCGCCGCACCCGGAGAGGGCGGCCATGGTGACGCCGGCAGCGATGGTCGTCAGTGCAGAGGTGAGTTTCATGGTGCGCTCCTGAGGGGTGTGACAGGGATGTGTCGTCGAGGTCAGACGGAGGCAGCGGCCTCGAGGATGAAATCAGCGACCGCATCGGGCTGCGAAGCCGGAAGCGCGTGCGAGGCGCCGGGAATCTCGGTGCTGGCGCGGGCGTCGGCGCGCCCGGCCATGAAGCGGAAGGTCTGCGCCGGGATGGCGAGGTCGAGTTCGGGATAGATGAACCAGGACGGCAGCGTCTTCCACGCCGGTTCACCCGATCCCTCGTTGAGTGCGGCGGTGTTGAAAGGACGCTGCGTGACGGCGTCCAAAGCGGCTTGCTCCGCGCTCAGGTCTGCGCAGAAGTGCTGGTGGTAGGCGTTCTGGTGGATGTACACGTCGGCGGTGCCGTCGGCGAGCGGCACCTCGTAGAGGTGCTCACCGAGCGTGGCGCCGGGGTACCTGCCGAGCAGATCGGGGGTGGTCTCGCCCTTGTCGGGGGCGAGGCCGGCGACGTACACCAGAGCTTTGACGTCGGCGTTGTCGCGGGCGGCGTTGGTGATGACCGCGCCGCCATAGGAATGGCCCGCCAGCACGATCGGGCCCTGGATACCGGCCAGCAGATCCGCGACGGCGGCGGCGTCGGAGCTCAGGGTGCGCAGCGGGTTGCCCGCGGCGATGACGCGGTGTCCGGTGGTGTGGAGGCGGCGGATGACGCCGTTCCAACTGGCGGACTCGGCGAAGGCGCCATGGACAAGCACGATGGTGGGTTTCATTGTGGTGGCTCGCTTTTGTGGAGTGTGCGGATGCCGTCTTCGGCCCGCACACTCCACTGTCGTGTCCGTGACGGCCCGGCGAATCTGTCATCCGACTACCGGTCCAACGGGCACCGATCCCAGCCGGTGCAGTCGTTCGACCTAATTGCGTCGCTTCGGCTTGAACCGGCATCGCCAGCGCGATATATTGCATATCGCTAATCCACGCCGGGCGGTGCCGTTCGCCTCAGGTCGGGTGACTGGCCGCTCAGGGAAAGGTCGGGATGGGACGCGGTATCACCGGAAGTGCCTGTGCAACAACGAAAGCAGATCGAGGCCGGTCAGGCCTCTGCGGCGTGCGCGTCCAAAGTCAGCCAGTTTCGCCGTGTTTCGAGCGCGGCAGCCTCCGCGTCGCCGGCCCCGGCGAAGGCGATGATCCGGGCGTGCTGGGCGACGGAATCGCGTCCCTGCAGCGAGGCGAACCGGATGCGCTCCACCCGTCTGAGCACCGGGGTGTACTGGTCGAGAACGGTGCGGATCGCCGCGTTCCCCGAACGGTCGACGGGGATTCGGTGGAAGGCGTCGTCGGCATCAACGGCTGCGACGACATCCCCGGTTCGCAGCGCCTCGGCGAAAGTGTTGTTGGCGGCCCGCATACCGGTCAGATCGGCCTCGGTGATCAGTGGCACCGCCGTGCGCACTGCAAGCTCGTTCATCGCGGCCGTCACCTCCTGCGCGTCTGCCAGGGTGTGAGGGTCGATCGGGCTGACGATCGTGTAACGGCCCGGTTTGGTCTCGACCAGTCCGGCCGATTCGAGGCGGGCCAACGCCTCCCGAATTGGTGTCCGGCTCACGCCGAGCCAACTGCTGAGCTCTCCGTCGACCAGTCGTTCGCCCGGTTCGAGGGTGCCGTCGATGATTGCGTCGCGGATCCTCACAAACACGCTGTCGCGCAGCAACTGCCGCCCTTCGGGACCACTGGCAACGGGAACCGGCATACCTCAATCATGCACCGTCGGTCTCGGGCACGGGCGTGAACCCATCACCTGACCCCCGGACCCACCGTCAAAAGGAGAATCATGTCCGTTGCCGACTTCGAGCGGTATCCGTTGCTCTTCGGCCCCAGCCCCGTCCATCCGCTGGAGCGGCTGAGCGAGCACCTGGGCGGTCCGCGGATCTGGGCGAAGCGCGAGGACTGCAACTCGGGACTCGCCTACGGCGGTAACAAGATGCGCAAGCTCGAGTACATCGTCCCCGATGCGCTGGCCATGGGGGCCGACACCTTGGTCTCCATCGGCGGTTATCAGTCGAACCACACCCGCCAGGTGGCCGCAGTCGCCGCGCGGCTCGGCATGAAGTCCCGGCTCGTGCAGGAGCGGTGGGTCGACTGGCCCGACGTCGTCAACGACAAGGTGGGCAACATCCTGTTGTCCCGGATCATGGGCGCAGACGTACGCCTGGACCCCGCTGGATTCGGCATCGGGATCAAGGACTCTTGGGAGACCGCGCTCGAAGAGGTTCGTGCGGCAGGCGGCGTGCCCTACGGAATCCCCGCAGGCGCCTCCGAACACCCGCTCGGCGGACTGGGTTTCGCCAACTGGGCCTACGAGGTGCGGGAACAGGAACAGGAACTCGGCGTCTTCTTCGACACGATCGTCGTCTGTACAGTCACCGGTTCGACACACGCCGGGATGATCGCCGGATTCGCGGGACAGCACCGCCCGCGCCGTGTTCTCGGCATCGACGCCTCCGCGACCATCGAACGGACACGCGCGCAGGTAGCCCGTATCGCCCGCAACACCGCCGAGCTCATCGGTCTCGGCCGGCCACTGCAGGAGGACGAGATCACCGTGCTGGACGGCTGGGCCGGTGACCGGTACGGCATCCCGGTGCAGTCCACCATCGACGCGATCAGGCTCACCGCCAGCCTCGAGGGGATGATCATCGACCCGGTTTACGAGGGGAAGTCGATGGCCGGACTCATCGACCTGGTCCGGGGAGGGCAGATCTCACCGGAGTCGACGGTGCTCTACGCGCACCTGGGAGGACAACCGGCCCTCAATGCGTACGCGGGTGCGTTCGACTGACGGGGACGTCCAGGCTCGGGTCGGCGGACAGCGCGTCCCGAAGCCCAGCCCGCGAGGACACGCCCAGTTTGGGGAAGACGCGGTACAGGTGCGCGCCGACGGTCCGGTGCGACAGGTAGAGCCGTTCGGCGATCTGCCGATTGGTCATCCCGCTGGCTGCCAAGTGCGCGATCTCCAGCTCCTGCGCCGTCAGCGGAGCAGAGGTGGGCGACGATTCACCACGGCGACGGAAGCCGTTGGCGTGCAGCGCTTTTCGGGTTCGCTCCAGCCACGGCTCGGCTCCCATGGCCTCAAAGCCCTCGCGGGCATCGAGGAGGAGTTGCCGTGACCTGTGTGAGATCTTGCGCCGCCGAAGGCTTTCGGCATGGGCCAGGCGGATGCGGCACGCCTCGAACAGCCACCGGTAGGAGGCAGGCGCGGTGAGTAGTTCTTCCAGTCGGGCATCCGCTGCGTCGTCATCGAGGACCAGCGCCTCCACCCCGCGCTGGATGAGCTCCATCCGCGGGGACAGCGCGCCGACGTCGGCCTCGCGTATTGCTTCGACGTGCGCTCGGGCGTCCTCGTTGCGTCCGGTGCGCAGCGCCGCCTCCACGAGGTCGAACATCACCCAGGTGCTTTGCGGTACGTAGGAGGTGAGGACGCCGGCCGGGCTCAGCGCCGCGGCGTGGCGGAATGCGGCGTCGAAGTCACCTGTGGCCGAAGCGGCGAGCGCACGCGGATGGTGGGAGTACCGATGGACACTGGTGATCCCACGGGGCTTCGCCCAGTGGCTCATCTCGTCGGCGAGCGCGAACGCCTCGTCGGCACGGCCGCGGCCGGCCGCCATCAGCGCCCGGTTGTACAGGAAATACCACGTGAAGAAGGTCAAACCGGTGGTGATGCAGAGTTCTTGCCCCTGCTGCGCGAGCTCCTCGGCCTCGTCCCAGCGGCCGGTGAGGTAGTCATCCAGGCACAGGTGCATCAGCGCTCCGATATGCCTACGCGGGGAACCGCCTCCGCGCCCCTGGTGAACCAGCCGCCAGTGCGCTTCCCGCGTGTCGGCAAGACGGTCCAGATATACCGATGCCGAGCCGATGCGGATGATCGTCGACGGGTTCTCTTCGCCGGGAAGCGTCGCGAGAATGCGCTCCAGCTCAGGTGCGGCCGCGGCACCGGTACGAACCGGGTCGACGAACGTTCTGCTGACCAACGCAAGAATCTCCGGCGGTTCGGGGGTCAGTTTCCGCAAGGCGCGGAAGAACGGCTCCCAGTGTGCGGGCGTGCCCGCGTACCACGAGAGAAGCAGCAGGGTGTGCATTGCTTCGACCAGCGCTGTGTTGTCGGCCCGGTAGCCGTGATCGGCGGTCTCGATGGCACCTACCAGGAGCCGGTGCGCGGTGTTCACGTCACCGTCTCCGTTGAGCATCAGGAACGTCGCGGCGTTCGCCGCATGCAGTGAGCCACTGGGGTCCGGGCCCGCTCGGCGGGCCTCTGCCAGAAGGGTGTTCGGGTTGCCGACGCTGCCTCCGGCTTCCGCGCCGATGTATGCGGCCTCAGCCAGCCTGCGTCCCCGGCCAGCGGTCGTTGTGCTCAGTTCGGCTGCGCGGACGAGCGCCGAGACGGCCCCGAGCGCATCGCCGCGCAGCATTGTCCGATGTGCCACGCCGTCGAGCATGCCTGCGGCCGTCTCGTCCGGCCCGACCGCCGCTGCGGCCAGATGCCAGGCTCGTCGCTCGGGATCACCATGTGGCAAGTCGGCCAGCACGAGGTGGGCGTGGCGCCGTTCCTCGTGCGTGGACATCGCAACAATCGTCGACCGGATCAGCGGGTGGCGGAACGTGATTCGCGCCGCGCTATCGTCGACGTGTACCAGTTGCGCTCGCTCAGCGGGTGCCAGATCACTCAGGCCGAATTGCTCGCCGGCCGCCTCGCGGAGCAGCCGGACATCGCCGGTGCTTTCGAAGGCCGCGACGAGCAGCAACCGCCGAGTGGGTTCTGGGAGCGCTGTGATGCGGGAGGCGAAGAGGGCTTGCAACCGATCGCTCAGCGGCACGTCGTCGGGCTGGTCCGTGTTCTGGGTGTCGGATCCGGTCAGCGGGGCGGCCATTTCGACCAGTGCGAGCGGATTGCCCTGGGCCAGGTCGAGTACCCGCCGGCGGGTCCGAGGTGGCAGGTGGGGGAACCGGTCGTCGATCAAGTGTTCCGAGGCGTAGATGTCGAGTGGTTCGACGAGCTGCTCGGTCAGCCCGCGCCGGTCGAGGAAACTCGCGCTGCCGGTTCGGCAGGACATGACCACCCCGATGGGGTGACCTGTCACCCGCCGGGCGATGAAACCGAACACGACCGCACTGGCGCGGTCGGTCCACTGCACGTCGTCGATGAGGAGCAGCGCCGGTGTCTGCTCGGCGACCGCGGCGACGAGCGACAGTGCTGCGTTGCAGACGAGCAGCTCGCCCGGCGGCATGCCGGACCCGAAGCCCAGCGCCACCGACAGGGCGTCTTGCTCTCCAGGTGCGAGGCGTCCCAGCTCGGCACGTAGGGGGAGCAGAAGCTGGTTCAGCCCGGCGTAGCTGACGTCGGCCTCGAACTCCGCCCCCGAGGCGCGCAACACGAGCATGTCGGCCGCGCCCGCCAGGTCCGCTGCGGCGTCGAGCAGAGCGGTTTTACCGACACCGGGTTCACCACGGACGAGGCGGGTGTCGCCGGTGTGTTGTGCCCGGTCGAGGAATCCCGCGATACGGTGCAGCTCCACGCCGCGACCGAACAGATTCACCATGGTGGTCCGTACCCCTCGCCGCTTGCAATATATTGCATATTGCCAGTGTCATGTTGTCAAGAGGCACTGGTCAGTCGGGTGGGAAGTCGGAGCCGCGGGACAGCGCCTCGTGGGCGCGGATTTCGGTCAGCGAGTCTTCGAGCGTCGCGACGACGGTGTCGAACCCGCCGCTGCCGAGGATCAGCCGTCGGGGCGGCGGGTCCTGGGCCATGGCGGCGATCACCGCACGGACCCCCCGTTGCGGATCGCCGGGCTGGGTGCCGTTCTGTTCGATCATCGCGGCCCGGATCTGCTCGAGCATCGGCCGGTATTCAGCGATGGATTCGGCGACGGGCTCGTCGCCGAAACCGGCGTAGGCGCGGGTGCGGAAGGCCCCCGGCTCCACGGTCATCACCCGAATACCGAGCGGCGCAACCTCATCGCGGAGAACATCGGTGACCGCCTCGACGGCGAACTTCGTCGCGCTGTAGTAGCCGAATCCGGCGACACCGCGCAGCCCCGCCACCGAGGACATGTTGACGATCCATCCACTGCCTCTTGCGCGCATCCCCGGTAGCACCGCCCGGATGACGGAGAGCAGCGCGAAGAAGTTCAGCTCGAACATCGCGCGAACATCGGCGTCGGCCATGCCCTCGATCGATCCGAACCAACCGCGCCCGGCGTTGTTCACCAGAACGTCGATACCGCCGAAGTGCTCCTCGGCCTCTTGTACGGCGGTCTGCACCTGTTCTACATCGGTGACGTCGACGGGCAGGACCAGCACGCGGTCGCCGTAGAACCGGGCCCACGTCTCCAGTTCCGCCGGCCGCCGCACGGTGAGTACCACCCGACCCCCGATATCGAGTGCGGCGTCGGCGTAGGCCATTCCGAATCCACCGGGGGTACCGCCGGTGATGAACCAGGTCTTAGCCGTCATGGTCAGGGCTCGATCACGAGTCGGCTGATCAACTCGCCGTCGAGAGTGAACCGATAGTGCAGGTCGGCCGTCCCGCCCGGGAAGTCGCCTTCGAGGCGCTGTAGGAC
This sequence comes from Mycolicibacterium hippocampi, assembly GCF_010723735.1. Lineage (GTDB taxonomy): Bacteria > Actinomycetota > Actinomycetes > Mycobacteriales > Mycobacteriaceae > Mycobacterium > Mycobacterium hippocampi. The sequence continues at coordinate 1,289,228 of NZ_BLLB01000002.1, forward strand.
GTCGATGTGCGCTGGGTCCGTCGTTGTTGCACCGGTGAACTCGGTCGTGAACGTGTACTCACTACCGGCGCTGCCCAGCCAGGTCCTGATTGCGTCCCCGCCGTGGAAGGTGTGGCCCTCGTCTGTCACTTCGGCGTCGTCGGTGAAGGTGCGTACCGCGGTGGCGACGTCACGTGACCGGTGGGCAGTCAGGTACGTCGTCACCACGGTGGGCAGGGCGTTCCAGGTGGCGTTGTCGTTCTCTGTCATACCGCCACCGTCGGCCCTCCCCCAAGGAGAGGGTCAAGGTGGTTTGGTTGCGCTGCCGTCTGATGGGTACCGGTAGAACATGGTGCGCGGCGACGAACTGCTGCATCGGCCGGCGGACCAGCGCGAACGCTGGGCCGACGAGATTCTGGACCGGTTGGCGCCGATCATGGGCGTGCTGGGCATTGTGTTCGTGCTCTTGGTGCTCGGCGAGCAACTGGCGCGCCCGGGACCGCTGTCGACGGTGCTGGCGGTGCTGAGCTGGCTGTTGTGGGCGGTGTTCGCCATCGAGTTCGTCGCGCGGTTGGTGGTGGCGCCCAGCACAACGACGTTCCTCCGGCGCAACTGGTGGCAGGTGATCTTCCTGGTGTTGCCGTTCCTGCGGCTGCTGCGACTGCTCCGAGTCGCGCGGTTGACCAGGTCAGGTCGCGTGTTGGCCGGCGCGGTGCGGGGCAGCCGATCCGCACAGCAGGTGTTGGGGAGCAGGCTGGCCGGTCTCGGGTCGGTGGTGGCGATCACGGTGCTGGGCAGCAGCCAGTTGCTGTACCAGTTCAGCGATTACCCCCGGTACGCCGATGCCTTGCATTCGGCTGCGCTGGGAGCTGTCACGGGTGAGCCGTTGGGGAAACCCGACGGCTTCGCCCAGGTGACCGACGTGGTCCTGGCGATCTTCTCGGTGGTGGTGTTCGGCGCGCTCGCAGGGTTGCTCGGTTCGTTCTTCATCGAGAATCGAAACCAGCACAAGGAGGCCGCCGGTCAGTCGAGTAGCGACCAGACTGCAATTCCTGGAGCCGATGACGGGAATCGAACCCGCGTATTCAGCTTGGGAAGCTGATGTTCTGCCATTGAACTACATCGGCCTTTTCGAACACGAAGGCTAACACCCGGCGGCCACCTGCCGTGAGCTGCCCAGTGTCGAGTTGAGTAGTGCTCTGCCAGCTCATCGAGGAGATGTACGCCCAAAGTACGGTTTGTGATGGATTTCCGTCCAATCCCGTCATAGACCGTGCACTCGCGCGTCTTCGAGTTGCACAGCGATGCGGCGTGTGACCGGTTTACCGCCTGCTCGGCGATTCCCGGCCCGGGTCGGCGGCTACGCTCGTGCCGTGCTGCTCTCTGACCGTGACATCCGCGCCGAGATCCAGGCCGGCAGGCTCGGTATCGACCCGTTCGACGACGGCCTGATCCAGCCCTCCAGCGTCGACGTCCGTCTCGACAACCTATTCCGGGTCTTCAACAACACCCGTTACACCCATATCGACCCCGCCGAACGCCAGGATGATCTGACCTCCCTCGTCGAACCGAAGGAGGGGGAGCCGTTCGTCCTGCACCCGGGCGAGTTCGTGCTCGGGGCGACGCTGGAGCGCTGCTCCCTGCCCGACGACCTGGCCGGCAGGCTGGAAGGCAAGTCCTCGTTAGGCAGGCTCGGTCTGCTCACCCACTCCACGGCCGGGTTCATCGATCCAGGGTTCTCCGGGCACATCACGCTGGAGCTCTCCAATGTCGCGAACCTGCCCATCACGCTCTGGACCGGGATGAAGATCGGCCAGCTCTGCCTGCTGCGGCTGACCAGCCCCGCCGAGCATCCCTATGGAAGCGCGAAAGCGGGCTCCAAGTACCAGAACCAGCGAGGCCCCACGCCGTCGCGTTCCTACCAGAACTTCATCAAATCCAGCTGACCCGGAACGTCACAGCCGAGTCTCGATCACGCGAGTAGGGTCGGGAGGCACCGACGCTCTGCGCATCCGTGCCGTCGCGTTCCGGCCAGATTTTCGTCGCCGTCAGCTAACTGCATCAGGTGTAACGCGTCAGCTGGTCAGGCCGATGAACTATCTAGTTGTCGGCTCGTCGTGCCTGGATGAGCATCGGCGACGAACCAGGCGTAGCAAACATTTTGGAGGGTCAGTGGACATCGTGCTGGGTGTGTCGATGACACCTACGACGGTCCGCATGGTGCTGGTCGAAGGCGAGAACGCCGACGGCGTCACCGTCGACCACGACGTCTTCGACGTCGCTTCGGGAGACGGCACAGCAAACACGGCGGCGGGCCGCCCAATGGACGTCGCCGATCAGGTTTTGGCGGCGGTTCTGGGTACCCGGGAGAGCGCGCAGGCCGGCGGGCATCACCTCAAATCGATCGGTGTCGCCTGGAGCGACCACGCCGAGGCCGCCGCGCTGCGCGATGCGCTGGCCGCCCACGACATCGACGACGTCATGCTGGTCTCCGAGGGGCACGCGGCCTCCTCGCTGGCGCAGGCCGTCGGGCGCGCGGTCGGCTACGACACCACCGCATTGCTGTTCGTCAACCGTGACACCGCGACGCTGTCGGTGGTGCAGACCGACGACGGTTCGGTGGTCAAGGTCCTCAGCCGCACGCTGCACAGCACCGACGCGATGGCCGTGCTGACGGAGATGGCCGAGGCGGTCGCCGCGCAGGAAGCCCCACCGCAGGCCATGTTCGTCGTCGGCTCCGGGGTGGACGTCAGCTCGGTCAAGGCGCACCTCGAACACCTCGTCTCGCTGCCGGTGAGCGCGCCCGAGGACGCGGAGATGGCGCTGGCCCGCGGAGCGGCGCTGGCCTCTGCCGCGGCGCCGGCATTCGAGGCGTCCACCGTGGGCCTGGCGTACTCCCAGGACCCGGACGGCCCCACCGCCGGCTCGGTCTACGCCGGTCTGGCCGGCGCCGACACCCAGCTGGCGCCGGCGGGCGCCGAGCCCGCCGACATGGTCGGCGAGGTCGACGAGTACGCGCAGACTCAGGCGCGGCCCGTCGAGGAGGAGCGCAAGCCGTTCCTGCTCGTCGGCAGCGCGCTGACCTCGATCTTCGTGGTCGGCGTGGTGGCACTGGTCATCTCGCTGGCCGTCAGCATCCGCCCCACGGCCGACCAACGCCCGAGCCCCGCGGAGGCCGTCATCGTGCCGAGCAGTCAGGTTCCGGCGCCGGAACCTGTCCAGGAAGCCCAGCAGCCGGTCGACCCGCCGTCGGCCGAGACGATCAAACCGCCGGTGCCCGTGGTCCAGCAGGCGCCGGCTCAGGCGCCGCGGACGGTGTTCGTCGAGCAGGCCCCCGCGCCTGCCGCGCCCGCACCGGCTCCCGCGCCCGCCGCGCCGCCGCCCGCTCCCGCCCCGGTGGCCCCGCCCCCGGTGGTCGCACCTCCCGTGGTGGTGCCGCCGCCGGTCATCGTGTTGCCGCAACCCGAATGGCCGCGGTGGCAACCGCCGTGGGAGCGGGACGACAACGAAGACGAAGACGCATCCGAGGCTCCGACGCAGACCGCGACTTCCAGGCCGACGACGCCCAGGCCGACGACTGTGGTGCCCACGACTGTGGTGCCCACGACTGTGGTGCCGACGACACCACGACCGACCGTTCCGCAGGTTCCACAACAGTCCCAGTGGCCGTTGCCCGGTAGCGGCTCCGGCTCCAGCGGTGGTCCCGGTTCGGGCTCTTCGAGCAGCAGCAGCGGCCGCGGATCCGGCGACTCGGGCTCCTCGCGCGGCGACTCGGGTTCTTCGCGCGGCGACTCGGGTTCCTCGGGCAGTGGCGTGCCCGGCGACCTCAACGGTGACGGCTGCTTCCTGGTCTTCTGCTCGTCCGACGGTGGCCGCGGCTAGCATTCACCTGCCGTTGGCCCGGCGCTCAGTGTCGCGTAGCGGTCAGCTCATCCCGGCTGCCTAGAGAGGCAGTATGCGATGCACCGTCTTCGGCACCGGCTACCTCGGAGCGACCCACGCGGTGGGAATGGCCGAGCTGGGCCATGACGTCCTCGGTGTCGACATCGACCCGGGCAAGGTCGCCAAGCTGTCCGGCGGTGACGTGCCGTTCTACGAGCCTGGTTTGCGAAAGATGCTGCAGCGCAACCTGAACGATGGCCGACTGCGTTTCACCACCGACTACGCCGAGGCTGCAGAGTTCGCCGACGTGCACTTCCTCGGGGTGGGCACCCCGCAGAAGAAGGGCGAATACGGGGCCGACCTGCGCCATGTCTACGCAGTGATCGACACCCTGGTCCCGCTGCTGCGACGCCCCGCGGTGATCGTGGGCAAGTCCACCGTGCCGGTGGGCACGGCCGCCGAATTGTGCCGGCGCGCCCGCGGCCTCGCCGGCGAGGGGGTCGGCGTGGAGGTGGCGTGGAATCCCGAGTTCCTGCGCGAGGGTTTCGCCATCCACGACACCCTGCACCCTGATCGTATTGTCCTTGGGGTGCAGCAGGATTCGGTTCTCGCCGAAGACGCGATCCGGACGCTGTACGCATCCCTGCTCGACGACGGCGTGCCGTTCCTGCTGACCGACCTGCAGACCGCCGAGCTGGTCAAGGTGTCGGCGAATGCGTTCCTGGCGACCAAGATCTCGTTCATCAACGCGATCTCCGAGGTGTGCGAAGCCGTGGACGCCGACGTCACCCTGCTGGCCGACGCGCTCGGATACGACGCCCGCATCGGTAGGCGATTCCTCAACGCAGGACTCGGTTTCGGCGGCGGCTGCCTACCCAAGGACATCCGCGCGTTCATGGCCCGCGCCGGCGAGCTCGGCGCCAACCATGCGCTGACGTTCCTGCGCGAAGTGGACAGCATCAACATGCGCCGCCGGGTCAAGATGGTGGAGCTGGCCACCAGGGCGTGCGGCGGTTCGCTGCTGGGGGCGAACGTCGCGGTGCTCGGCGCGGCGTTCAAACCCGAATCCGACGACGTGCGTGACTCGCCCGCGCTCAACGTGGCCGGAATGCTGCAGCTCAACGGGGCCACCGTCAACGTCTACGACCCCAAGGCGATGGAGAACTCGCGTCGGGTGTTCCCCACCCTGAACTATTCGACGTCCGCGGTGGAGGCCTGCGATCGGGCGGATGCGGTGCTGGTGCTGACCGAATGGAACGAGTTCGTCGAGCTGCAACCCGAGACGCTGGCGCAGATCGTGCGCGCCAGAGTTGTTGTCGACGGCCGCAATTGCCTCGACGCCGCGCTGTGGCGGCAGGCGGGCTGGCGGGTGCACGCGTTGGGCCGGGCGGAGGGGCCACCGTCGGCGGCGTAGCGTCGCGACCATGACCGTGTACGCGCTGAACCTCTTCGACATCGCCGACCGCGACGAGTACCTGGCCTATTCGAAACGCTCGCCGAAGGAGGTTGCCAGACACGGTGGCCGGGTCGTCGCTCTCGGACAGTTCCGTGAATCGGTCACCGGCGACGTCGAGCCGCGCACCGTGCTGATCCTCGTCGAGTGGGATTCCAAGGACGCTTTCGACAGCTATCGCAACGATCCCGAACTGGCGGATCTGCACGCCCACCGGGAGAACGGCTCGTCGTCCTACATCTGGCATCTCTTCGATTCCTTGGCCGATCTGCGGCCCCTGCTTAAACTCGGGTGATGGCAGTTCATCTGCAGCAGAGAATCCGCTGGCTGGCCCTGCATGGAGTGATCCGCGGAATGTCCAAGGTCGGTGTCCGCCGCACCGGGGACCCGCAGGCCCGGCTGATCTCCGACCCCGCCGTGCGCGCCGATCCCGCCGCGTTCGCCGACGAGCTGCGCGAGCGCGGCCCGATCATCCGGTGCCGCGCGGTCCTGCTGACCTTCGACCATCGGGTGGCCCACGAGCTGCTGCGTTCCGACGATTTCCGGGTGTCGTCGCTGGGTGGCGGACTGCCCCAGCCACTGCGGTGGATCAACGAGAAGACCCATCCCGGGCTGCTGCATCCGATCGAGCCACCCTCGCTGCTGTCGATCGAGCCGCCGGATCACACCCGCTGCCGCAAGCTGGTGTCCTCGGTGTTCACCCCCCGGGCGGTCGCCGCGCTGCGCGATCGGGTCCAGCAGACCGCCGATCAGCTCCTCGACGATCTCGAAGCCGAGTCCCGGGGCGACGGCAGCGACGTCGTCGACATCGTCGAGCGGTACTGCTCGCAGCTGCCGGTCGCAGTGATCAGCGACATCCTCGGCGTGCCCGAGCGCGACCGCCAGCACATCCTGCACTTCGGGGAGCTCGGGGCGCCCGGCCTCGACATCGGGCTGTCCTGGCGGCAGTACATGCAGGTGCATGAGGGTCTGGTCGGGTTCAACAACTGGCTGGGCGGGCATCTGCGGGAGCTGCGCCGCAACCCCGGAGACGACCTGATGAGCCAGCTCATCCAGGCCAGTGAGGACTCGGCCGAGGAGGCCCGGCTCTCGGAGCGTGAACTGCAGGCCACCGCCGGACTGGTGCTGGCAGCGGGCTTCGAGACCACGGTGAACCTGCTCGGCAACGGCATCCGGATGCTGCTGGACACTCCCGGACACCTCGAGGCCCTGTCGGCCCGGCCCGAGCTGTGGCCCACCGCGGTCGAGGAGATCCTGCGGCTGGATTCGCCGGTGCAGATGAGCGCACGCTTCGCCCGAAGGGACGTCGAGGTGGCCGGCACCGCGATCAAGCGCGGTGAGCTCGTCATCATCCACCTGGCCGGTGCCAACCGCGACCCCCAGGTGTTCGACGATCCGCACCGCTTCGACATCGAGCGTGACAACGCGGGCAAGCATTTGTCGTTCTCCGGGGGCCGGCACTTCTGCCTGGGTGCCGCGCTGGCCCGCGCCGAGGGCGAGGTGGGGTTGCGGACGTTCTTCGAGCGCTATCCCGACGCGCGACTGGCAGGAGCCGGCAGCCGGCGCGACACCCGCGTGCTGCGGGGATGGTCAACCCTGCCGATCACGCTTGGCAAGGCGCGCGCCGCGTTAGGTTCATGAGGTGGACTTCCGAGCATCCCTGCTCGAGCAGACTCGAGCCTTCGGTGACCTGATCAGATCGGCGGATCCGGCCACGCCGGTGCCCACCTGCGGAGAGTGGACACTGCGGCAGCTGTTCCGGCATGTCGGCCGCGGAAACCGTTGGGCCGCACAGATCATCAGCGATCGACGCAGCCAGCCGCTCGATCCGCGCGACGTGCGCGACGGCAAGCCGCCGGAGGACGCCGACGCCGCGATCGACTGGCTCGACGACGGCGCACAGCTGGTGATCGACGCGGTCGACCGGGTGGGCTCCGACGCGCGGGTGTGGACGTTCATCGGCCCCCGGCCGGCGGGATGGTGGATCCGGCGACGGCTGCACGAGGCGACCGTGCACCGTGCCGACGCCGCGTTGGCCCTCGACGCCGAGTACGACCTGCCGCCGGAACTGGCCGGCGACGCGCTGAGCGAGTGGCTGGAACGGGCGTGCGTCGACAAGCGCAACGCCGTCGTGCTGGACCGCGGGCAGTCCATCCATTTGCACGCCACCGAGGAGAAGCTGGGCCCGACGGGCGAGTGGACGATCGTCCACGACGGCGACGGCGTGTGGTGGTCTCACAGCCACAGCAAGGGCAGCGTGGCGCTGCGCGGCCCGGTGACCGAGCTCCTGTTGGCCACCGTGCGGCGCAAGACCGCGGCCGAGGCCGGACTCGAGGTGTTCGGCGACACCGCCGTCTGGGACGCCTGGCTGGACAGCACGCCGTACTGAGGGTGCGCACTTCGTCGGAGACGAACATTTGCAGTAGTTTCGCGGACATGACCACATCGGAGATGGCCACCGTTCTAGCCTGGCACGACGCGCTCAACGCCGGGGATTTCGACACCCTGCTGTCGCTGTCCAGCGACGACATCGAGATCGGTGACGCCCACGGCGCCGGCCAGGGGCACGCCGCGCTGACCGAATGGGCCCGCGATCTCGACGGCAAGGCAGAGCCCGGAAGGATCTACGTCCACGACGGCGTGGTCGTCGTCGAACAGCGCATCACGTCCGTGACCGGCGAGACCGGTTCGGCCGCTGCCGCGTTTCGGGTGGTCCACGACCACGTCACGTCGGTGTTCCGGCACGACGACCTGGCTGCCGCGCTGGCCGCGACCGAGCTGACCGAAGCGGATCTGACCGGCTGATGCGCGGGATCATCCTGGCGGGAGGGTCGGGCACCCGGTTGTATCCCATCACGATGGGTGTCAGCAAGCAGCTGGTGCCCGTCTACGACAAGCCGCTGATCTATTACCCGCTGTCCACGCTGATGATGGCGGGCATCCGCGACATCCTGGTGATCACCACGGCGCAGGACGCTCCGGGATTTCACCGGTTACTCGGTGACGGTGCCGATCTCGGCATCAATCTCAGTTACGCCGTCCAGGATGAGCCGGACGGTCTCGCGCAGGCTTTCGTGATCGGCGCCGACCACATCGGGAACGACTCCGTGGCACTGGTGTTGGGGGACAACATCTTCTACGGCCCCGGCCTGGGCACGAGTCTGAGTCGATTCCAGAACGTCAGCGGCGCAGCGATTTTCGCGTACTGGGTGGCGAACCCGTCGGCCTACGGGGTGATCGAGTTCGGCGCCGACGGCACGGCATTGTCACTGCAGGAGAAGCCGGCCGCCCCCAAGTCGCACTACGCGGTGCCCGGTCTGTACTTCTACGACAACGACGTCGTGGACATCGCGCGGTCGCTGCGCAGGTCGGCGCGCGGCGAGTACGAGATCACCGAGATCAACCATACCTATCTCGACGCGGGCCGGCTGTCGGTCGAGGTGCTGGCCCGCGGCACCGCCTGGCTGGACACCGGAACCTTCGATTCACTGCTCGACGCCAGCGACTACGTGCGCACCATCGAACGCAGGCAGGGCTTGAAGATCAGCGTCCCCGAGGAGGTCGCGTGGCGGGTCGGCTTCATCGACGACGACACGTTGGCCGCCAGGGCGCAGGCGCTGCTCAAGTCCGGGTACGGCGCGTACCTGCTGGAGCTTCTGGAGCGCTGACTGTCAGTGCATCCCGGCGAGCACCTTGTCCAAGGTGACCGGCAGGTCTCGGACCCGGACGCCGGTGGCGTGGTAGACGGCGTTCACGACGGCGGCGGCCGCACCGACGATGCCGATCTCGCCGGCGCCGCGTGAACCCATCGGGTTGGAGTGGTCTTCGACCTCATCGAGCCAGATCGCGTCGACGTCCATCACGTCGGCGTGCGCGCTGATGTGGTACTCGGCCAGGTCCTGGGTCACCACGTGGCCGAACCGCGGATCGCGGACGCTGTCCTCGTGCAGTGCCATCGACTGGCCCATGATCATCCCGCCGATCAGCTGGGAGCGCAGGGTGCGCGCGTTGATCGCCCGGCCCACCGAGAACACGCCGAGCATGCGCGGTATCCGGACCTCGCCGGTGTCGCGGTTGACGTGCGCCTCGACGAAGTGCGCGCCGAACGACTGCACGGTGACCTCGTCGTCGCCGGGGTTCTCGGGAGCCTGCGCCAGGGTCGTCGCCCCGACGGCGGGTGGGTCGCCGTGGTCGCGGCGGAACCGGCGGGCCGCGCCCACGATCGCCGACCCCCACGACGTGATGCCCGTCGAGCCCCCGGCTACCGAGGCGGGGGGCAGGTCGGTGCTGCCGATCTGCAGGTCCACCGCCGGGAGGTCACAGCCCAGGGCATCGGCGGCGATCTGCGACAGCGTCGTCCACGTGCCGGTGCCGATGTCGGCTGCTCCGATCTCGACCAGGTAGCGGCCTTCGGCGACGTAGCTGATGCGGGCGGAGTTTCCGGGCATGGCCATGCCGGGGTAGGTCGCGGCGGCGACGCCGGTGCCGGTGTACCAGTCACCGACGAGCCGTCCGGCGGGCCGCGGGTCGCGTGACGACCACTCGAACCGCTCGGCCCCGGTTCGCAGACATTCCACGAGATGGCGACCCGACCACGGCTTGCCGGTCTCCGGGTCCACCGCGGGGTCGTTGCGGATCCGCAGTTCGATCGGGTCGACGCCGCAGGCGACGGCGAGCTCGTCCATGGCGACCTCCGCGGCGTAGGTGCCGGGGCACTCGCCGGGCGCCCGCATCCAGAAAGGTACGGGTACGTCGAGTGCGGCGAGCCGGTGTGATGTCCGACGGTTCGGGGAGGCGTACATCTTGCGTGACGTCACCGCGGTCTGCTCGGCGAATTCCTTGACAGCAGACGTCTGTTCGATCACATCGTGGGCCAGCGCGGTGAGCCGGCCGCCGCGGTCTGCACCCAGTCGCAGTCGCTGGATGGTCGGGGTGCGGTAGCCCACCAGGGAGAACATCTGTTGACGGGTCAGCGCCAGCTTCACCGGCCGCCCTTGTGCGCGCTGGGCGGCCATCAACGCCAGCACATCGTGGGCATGCGGGGCACCCTTGGAGCCGAACCCACCGCCGACGTGCGGTGCGACGACGCGCAACTGTTCGGGTTCCAAACCGAAGAGCGGCGCGAGGGTCTTGCGCACCACGTGCACACCCTGCGTTGAGTCGTACATCGTCACGGCGGGGGAGCCGTCGCCGGCGCTCCATGTCGCGATGCAGGCGTGCGGTTCCATCGGGTTGTTGTGCTCGATCGGAGTGGTGTAGGTCTGGTCCACCGTGACCTCGGCGGCGGCCAGCGCCGCGTCGACATCACCGTCGTCGGAGTCCGGGGGGTACGACGGGTTGACCGACTCGGGGGTGTAGAGCGCGGGGTGGTTTCGGCGTAGCTCAGCATCGTGGGGTTGGTCGATGTACTCCGCTTCAAGCAGTGCTGCTGCGTGTCTGGCGATTTCGGCGGTTTCGGCGACCACACCGCCGATGATCTGACCTCGGAAGTGCACTCGGTCGTCCTGCAGGATGGCGAGTTCTCCGTCCGAGGCGTCCGCCAACTCGGGCGCGTCGAACACCGTCAGCACGTCGAGGACACCGGCGACGGCGCGGGCCGCGGTGGTGTCCATGGAGACCACCCGTCCGCGGGCGGTGGTGGCCTGCACCGGATGCAGATACGCGGGGTTGTCAACCTGTTGCTCGAACGCATACGGCGCCGAACCGGTGACCTTCGCGCGGCCGTCGCGCCGGGCGACGGATGTGCCGATGGTGCGGGGTTCCAGCAGTGTCATCGTGCACCCCGCTCGGTCAGCATGCGAAGCTGCGCGGTCAATGTGCGGTGGGTCAGTTCGATCTTGAATTCGTTGCCGGGCAACGGTTTCGCAGCCGCGAGCTCGGCGTCGGCGGCCGCGGTGAACACGTCCTCGGTGGGCTGCGCCCCGACCAGTACCTGTTCTGCAGCTCGGGCACGCCATGGCTTGTGTGCCACCCCGCCCAGCGCGATCCGGGCAGTGGCGATCTCGTCACCGGTGAAACTCAACTCGGCGGCCACGGAGACCAGCGCGAACGCATAGGAGGCCCGGTCGCGGACCTTGCGGTAGTCCGATACCGCGCCCGTCGGTGGGGGCGGCAGCTCCACGGCGGTGATCAGTTCGCCGCGGTGCAGCACGGTGTCCCGGTGCGGTTCGTCATCCGGCAACCGGTGGAACTCCGAAGCCGGGATCCGGCGGGCACCGTCGGCGCCCTCGACCACCACCACCGCGTCGAGTGCCGCCATGGCGACCGCCATATCCGACGGGTGTACGGCCACACAGTCCGGCGATGCCCCGAGGATCGCGTGGTAACGCACGTATCCACCGAGTGCCGAGCATCCGCTGCCGGGGGCGCGCTTGTTGCACGGGGTCGTGATGTCCTGGAAATAAACGCATCTCGTCCGCTGCAGCAGGTTCCCGCCGGTGGTGGCCGCGTTGCGCAGCTGGCCCGACGCGCCCGACAGCAGCGCGCGGGCCAGCATCGGGTACTGGGCCCGGATGAGCGGATGGGCGGCCAGGTCGCTGTTGCGCACGTTGGCTCCGATGTGGACGCCGCCGTCGATAGGGGCGATTTCCGAGAGGTCGAGACGGCTCACATCGATCACCAGTTCCGGTTCGGCCACACCGAGTTTCATGTGGTCGACCAGATTGGTGCCGCCGGCGAGATAAACCGCACGGGGATGTTCGGCCAGCGTCGCCACCGCATCGTCGATGCTGGTGGCGACGTGATAGTCGAATGGCTTCACCGGCCGGCCACCCGCTCGATCGCGGCGACGATGTTCGGATACGCCGCACACCGGCACAGGTTGCCGCTCATCCGTTCCCGGATCTCTTCGTCGGTGAGCTCTGGCGTGGCCTCCAGGTCGTCGCTGACGAAGCTCGGCGCCCCCGATTTCGCCTCGTCCAACATCCCGACGGCCGAACAGATCTGGCCGGGTGTGCAGTAGCCACACTGGAACGCGTCCTCGTCGTGGAAGGCCTGGGCCATCGGGTGCAGCTCCTCACCCTCCCCCAGCCCGGCAGCGGTGGTGATCCGTGCGCCGTCGGCGGCGACCGCGAAGGTCAGGCAACTCGTGACCCGACGACCGCCCATCAGGATGGTGCACGACCCGCACTGGCCGTGGTCACACCCCTTCTTCGGTGCCGTGGCACCCAAGCGTTCGCGCAGGGTGTCCAGAAGGGTGATGCGGTTGTCGACGGTCAGCGAATGTCGGTGGCCGTCGACCTCGAGGGTCACTTCAGAGGTGTGATCGGGCTGGGTCACGGACCGCGGATACCCTCGCGGTCCACCACCAAACCCGGGTGCTCAGTGAGTCGCCCGATTCGGCGTTGCCAGCAGCGCAGCGATACCGGTGGTCAAAGGCACCGACAGCGCCAGCGCGATTCCGCCCACCGCGGACCGGGCGATCTCGATCGCCACGCTCTCGCTGGTCAACACGTCGCCCAGCGACCGGTTGGCGACGCTGAACAGCAACAGCAGCGGCAGCGCACTACCCGCGTACGCCAGCACCAGCGTGTAGACGGTGCTGGCGATGTGGTCGCGACCCACCCGCATCGCCCCCACGAACACGTCCCGCCGGGACGCGCCGTCACCGACCGCGGCCAACTCGAACGCGGTCGAAGCCTGGGTCACGGTGACGTCATTGAGCACACCGAGCGAGCCGATGATGAACCCGGCCAGCAGCAGACCGGTGATCGACACGTTGCCCAGGTAGGCGGCCACCTCGTTGTTCTGGTCTTCGGACAGCCCGGTGAGATGGGCGAACTCTATTGCCCCCCAGGACAGGAACGCCGCCAGCAACAGCGAGGCCAACGTTCCCAGCAGGGCGGCACTGGTCCGCAGGCTCACCCCGTGGGCGAGGTAGATGACCGCATACAGGATCGCGGCGGACGCGACCACCGCCACCGGCACGGCGGGTGCGCCGTCGCGAAGTGCCGGGAGCAGGAACAGCACCAGCACGCCGAACGCGATGACGATGCCGACCAGGGCGCGCAGCCCGCGCCAGCGGGCCACCGCGACGATCACCACCGCGAACACCGCCGCCAAGGCCGCCAGCGGCCACGACCGCGCGAAGTCGTAGAACGCGTACGTGGTTGCGCCGCCCTCGTCGACCGTCCGGCTCAGGCGGACCTCGTCGCCGACGGCGAGGCTGGGCTGGCCGGGCCCGCCGCTGAACTCGAGCAGCGTGTTGGCGCCCTGGTTGGGGCCGGAGTCGATGGCCACCAGGTTCAGCACGCACGGCGCGCCATCCTGCTGGGTGGGGACGGGATCGGCGGTGAGCACCGCGCCTGCCGCCGGGCTCCCGCAGGCCCCGGACCTGCTGGACAGCACGTGCCCGGCCTCGGTGGTCACCGCGCCGCCTGCAGCGTTCTGGAACGGCAGCGGGATGTCGGCCTTCTGGCCGCTGGGCCACAGCAGCGCCGCGCCGACCAGCGTCGCGACACCGCAGGCGATCAGCAACCCGACGACGATCTTGGCGGCCAGTGGCCCGAGCGGCGACGGACCGCTCAGCGAATGCGAGTGCGAATGTGAGTGGGCCACCCCGACAGGGTATGGGTACCGCCGGTCAGGCCGTCACTGCCGGTAGCTGACCAGGAAGTTGCCCAGTCGTTCGATGGCGTTGGCCAGATCGCGCGCCCACGGCAACGTCACGATCCGCAGGTGATCCGGTGTCGGCCAATTGAAACCGGTGCCCTGGGCGACCAGTATCTTCTCCTGCAGCAGCAGGTCCAGCACGAGTTGCTCGTCGTCGGCGATGTCGTAGACCTCGGGGTCCAGCCGGGGGAACGCGTACAGCGCGCCTTCGGGTTTCACGCACGACACCCCGGGGATCTCGTTGAGCCGGGTCCACGCCACGTCGCGCTGCTCCAGCAGCCGGCCGCCGGGCAGCACCAGGTCCTCGATGCTCTGGTGCCCGCCGAGGGCCACCTGAATCGCGTGCTGTGCAGGCACGTTCGGGCACAGCCGCATGTTGGCCAGCAGGCTGATGCCTTCGATGAAGCTGGTGGCGTGCTCCTTGGGTCCGGTGAGGACCAGCCAGCCGGATCGGTAGCCGGCCACCCGGTAGGCCTTGGACAGCCCGTTGAACGTCAGTGTGAGGACATCGGGCGCGACGGTCGCGAGCGCGATGTGCTCGGCGTCGTCGTAGAGGATCTTGTCGTAGATCTCGTCGGCGAGCAGCATCAGCTCGTGCTTGCGGGCGAGGTCCGCGATCTGGGTGAGGACTTCGCGGGTGTACACCGCGCCGGTGGGGTTGTTCGGGTTGATCACCACGATCGCCTTGGTGCGTTCGGTGATCTTGGATTCCAGGTCCGCGATGTCGGGCTGCCAGCCCTGGGTCTCGTCACACAGGTAGTGCACCGGGGTGCCGCCGGCCAGTGACGTCGATGCCGTCCACAGCGGGTAGTCCGGCGCCGGGATGAGCACCTGGTCGCCGTTGTCCAGCAGAGCCTGCAGCGTCATCGTGATCAGTTCGGAGACACCGTTGCCCAGATACACGTCGTCGATGTCGAACCGCGGGAACCCGTCGACGAGTTCGTAGCGGGTGAACACCGCGCGGCGGGCGCTGACGATGCCCTTGGAGTCCGAGTAGCCCTGCGCATACGGCAGCGCCGCGATGATGTCGCGCATGATCACGTCGGGCGCCTCGAAGCCGAACGGCGCGGGGTTGCCGATGTTGAGCTTCAGGATGCGGTGGCCCTCGGCTTCCAGCCGCGACGCATGCTCGTGGACCGGTCCGCGGATCTCGTACAGGACGTCCTGCAGCTTGCTCGACTGCGTGAACGTGCGCGGCCGGCCGTGCTGGCCGGTTGCGTGCCACGGCAACTGATGGGTGCTCACGAAGATCAGTGTCCCACCGGCGTCCAGCGATTATCGAATCCGCCGATCCGGTTACCTCTTGCCGGGGCGGCGGGCACCCTTGGCGATGCCCAGGCCCTTCACCGGCGGCTCGTCGCCCACGACCCGGGCCTCGCCGTTGCCGGACGCCGGTGGTGTCGGTTCCGGTTCAGCTGCCTCGGGTGCAGGCTCGGGCTCGGGTTCCGACGTCGGCTCGGGCTCGGGCGCAGCCTCGGGGGCCGCGGCGGGCGCCTTCTTGGCCCCCGGCCTGCGGGCACCGGGTGCGATACCCAGACCCTTGACCGCGGGCTCGGGTTTGGGCTCGAGGCCACGATCGGAGTCCGCGGTGTCCGGGGCTTCCGTGCCTGCTTCGGCCTTGTCCGGATCCACGTTCGGCGGCTGGACGACCGTCGGCTCACCTTCGTTGGGCGCCACCTTCTTCGCCGGGGCCTTCTTCGCGCCCGGCCGCCGTGCTCCTGCGGCGAGGCCGAGCCCCTTGACCTCGGGCTCGGGCTTGGCCGGAGCCTCGGTCGCAGCCTCGGTCGGGGCGTCAGTGGGTGCCTCGGCGGCCGGTGCTGCCGCGGTCTTCTTGGCGCCGGGACGCTTGGCGCCGCCGGCGATGCCGAGCCCCTTGACCTCGGGCTCTGCCTTGGCCGGCGCGTCAGCTGCAGCACCCTCGGCGGCCGGTGCTGCCGCGGTCTTCTTGGCGCCGGGACGCTTGGCGCCCCCGGCGATACCGAGGCCCTTCGGCGCAGCGGCGGGTGCACTGCCGGTCGGTTCGGTGGCTTTCTTGGCGCCGGGGCGCTTGGCCGCGCCCGCGATGCCGAGGCCGGTGACGGGCTTGGTTTCGCTTGATTCGGTTTTGGTGGCTGTGCCCGCCTTGGCTTCCGTCGGCTGAGCCGACGATTCGGCTTCTGCCGGCGCGGACTCCTCGGCCTCGGCGGGGGCAGGGGCAGGAGCCTGCGCCGCCACGCGTGCCGCGCGCTCCTCGGCTTCCTTTGCCGCCGTGCCCTTTTCGGGCAGCACGACCGCGCTCTTGTCGAGCGAACCCAGCAGCAGCTGGGCCACGTCGAGCACCTCGGCCTTCTCCACGTCGCGGCTGGCCGCGACGTCGTCGACGCCGTCGGTGATCATCACCCGGCAGAACGGGCACCCGGTGGCGATGGTAGAGGCGCCGGTGTCCATGGCCTCTTCCACACGTTCCTGGTTGACGCGCTTGCCGATGTGTTCTTCCATCCACATCCGCGCGCCGCCGGCACCGCAGCACAGCCCGCGGTCGGCGTGCCGCGGCATCTCGGTCAGCTTCGCTCCCGACGCCCCGATCAGCTCGCGCGGCGCCGAGTACTCCTTGTTGTGCCGGCCCAGGTAGCACGGGTCGTGATAGGTGATGTCGGCACCGCCGCCGTCACCATCGACGGACTTGACCGGGACCAGTTTCTTGTCGCGGACCAGCCGGTTGAGCAGCTGGGTGTGGTGCAGCACCGTGTAGTTGCCGCCGAGCTGCGGATACTCCCGGCCGAGGGTGTTGAAACAGTGCGGGCAGGTGACCACGACCTTGCGGTCCACCCGCTCGACGCCCTCGAACAGTCCGTTGAGCGTCTCCACGTTCTGCGCGGCGAGCTGCTGGAACAGGAATTCGTTGCCGGAGCGGCGGGCGGAGTCGCCGTTGCAGGTCTCACCTTCGCCGAGTACCAGATATTTCACGCCGGCGGTCGCGAGCAGCTCGGCGACCGCCTTGGTGGTCTTCTTGGCGCGGTCCTCGAACGAGCCCGCGCAGCCCACCCAGAACAGGTACTCGTAGCCCTCGAACGATTCGACGTCCTTGCCGAACACCGGCACGTCGAAGTCGACCTCGTCGATCCAGTTGGTGCGGTCCTTGGCATTCTGGCCCCACGGATTGCCCTTGGTCTCCAGGTTCTTGAACAGCACGCCGAGTTCGCCGGGGAACTCCGACTCCATCATCACCTGGTAGCGGCGCATGTCGACGATGTGGTCGATGTGCTCGATGTCCACCGGGCACTGCTCGACACAGGCACCGCAGGTGGTGCACGACCACAGCACATCGGGATCGATGACGCCGCCCTCTTCGAGGGTGCCGACCAGCGGACGGGTCGCCTGCAGCGGAGAATCGGCAGGGATGCGCTCGAAGCCGGACTCCGGAACATGGTCGTGCGAATGCTTCTCATCGTGCTTCTCGCCGCGCAACTCCTCGCCGAGACCACCCTCCGGGGTGTTCTCCAGCGGGCTTTCCTTGCCGTCGAGGAAATACGGTGCCTTGGCGAACATGTGGTCGCGCAGGTTCATGATCACGAGCTTGGGCGACAACGGCTTACCGGTGTTCCATGCCGGGCACTGCGACTGGCAGCGGCCGCACTCGGTGCAGGTGGTGAAGTCGAGGTAGCCCTTCCAGGTGAAGTCCTCGATCTTGCCGCGGCCCAGCACCGCGTCCTCGGCGGGATCCTCGAAGTCGACGATCTCTCCGTTGGACTCCACCGGCAGCAGCGGGCCCATGCCGTTCGGCAGCCGCTTGAAGGTGACGTTGATCGGGGCCAGGCCGATGTGCAGGTGCTTGGAGTGCAGCACGATCAAGGCGAAGCCCAAGGCCACACCGATGTGGGCCAGCAACGCCAGTGTCTCGATCCAGGAGTTGGCGGTGTAGCCGAGGGGCGCCATCAACCAGCCCATCAGCTGCGAGAAGAATGCGCCGTTGCCGTACGGCAGCACATCGGTGTTGACGGCGGCACCGCGGACCAGGGCATAGGTCCAGATGACATTGAAGATCATGAACAGGATCAGCCAGGCGCCGCCGGTGTGCGAACCGTAGAACCGGGAGTCACGGCCGTGCTTCTTCGGCTCTCGGACGATGCGGATGATCGCGAACGTGATGATGCCGAGCAGCACCGCGACGGCAAAGAAGTCCTGCAGGAAGCCCAGTGCGTCCCAGCGGCCGATGAGCGGGATGTGGAAGTCGTGGTCGACGAGCAGGCCGAAGGCTTCGATGTACACGGTCAGCAGGATGAAGAAGCCCCACATCGTGAAGAAGTGCGCGGTGCCGGCGGTGTTCCACTTCAGCAACCGGGTCTGACCGAACACCTCCTCGATCTGGGTGGTGATGCGCTTCTGCAGGTGGTCCTTGCGGTTGTTGGATTCGCTCATCGGCTGGCCGGACCGGATCAGCTTCGTCAACCACAGCACCCGCTTGGCGGCGAACACACCGATGACGGCGATCATCAGGACCCCGGCCACGATCCTTATCAGCATCTGCGTTTCCACGCGCGTCCTCCGGTGATGAGGTTACTGACAGGTAACTTAGTCCAGGTTACCGACGAGTAACTTTTGCTCGGTGCCTGCTCATAGTTACATCCTGCCGGGAAAGGGCGCTACGAAGGCTGTCCTAACTCACTCCGGCGCGGGGGAGTCCAACAACGCGCGCAGCATCGACAGCATCTCCGAGCGGGACTCCGCGCCGAGCCTCCGACGGATGCGGGCGACGTGATGTTCGACGGTCTTCGCGGAGATGAACAGCTGCGCGCCGATATCGCGGTAGGGCATGCCGTTGAGCAACAGCTCGGCGACCTCGCGTTCCCGGTCCGACAGGTGGGCCGCCGCACGCGCCGGCCCGGCAACCGGGGGCGCGCCGCGGTCGTCGGCTGCCGGTTCCGGGCTCGCGACCGTCTGCTTCAGATCACGAGCCAGCTGCAGCATCGTCTGCGACACCCGCGGATCGGTGGTCTGCAGTGCGGCCTGACTCACCAGCCGGGTCGCGTCCCAGGTATGACCGAACTGAGCCAGCGCGCGTGCGGCGGCGCTCACCTCGTCGGCCTCGACCTGGTTGGCCAGCACGCGTAGCCAGGTCCGACCGGCGGTGGCCAGCGCCTTGGCGAAATAGGTGTGCGGTGCGGCGGCCGTCAACGCCTGGCCGTGCGGGGCGACGGCGTCCGGCGAGTTGGCGAGGATGCCGGCGTGAACCCCGGCCCAGTGCAGCGGCACCGACCACAGCACCGGATCACCCATCGCGGCGAGCAGTGCAAAAGCTTCGTCCAGGGTGTGCTGCAGCTGGTCGACCTGCCGCATCCGGGCGGCCGCGACCCACAGTTCACCCAGCGGCAGCAACGCGAACACGTCGGCCGAGTACTCGGCCAGCACCTCCATCGCCGAATACCAGTGCTTCTGCATGGCGCCGCTGTCACCGCTTCGCCGGGCGATGGCGGTCTGCAGCGCGCTCGCCCACAGGGCATCCCGCCGGTGCAGTGTCGAGTACTCGGTGGTCGGAACTGCGGCAGCGGCGGCCTGGAGCTGTCCGTCCTGCATTTGCGCCCAGCCCAGCAGCAGCCGGTGCCGGTGTGTGACAAAAATCGCATCGGTGTGGCCGGGGTGGTCGCCGGCGTGGGAGTGGCGGACGGCGCGGGTGATCACGCTGCGGGCGCGCACCGGGTCGCCGCCGTGCAGCGCAGCGAGCGTGACGAGGGCGGCCGGGGTGTCGGGGACGACGTGGGTCTGGCCCCCGGATGCGCCGTAGTCGGCGTCGATCGCCTGGCTCAACCGTGCCACCGCGACGGGGTAGGGCTGATCGAGTGTCATGACCAGACCGTCGGTGATACTGCGTGCGGCCCGTGCCGTGGACGTCGGGGGACCGGAGGTCGGCGTCTCCGCGACCGCCCTGGCCGCGGTCGCGTCGCCGGCGGCCAACGCCGCGATGGTCGCCGCCGCGCCGACGACGGCATCCGGAGCAGGTCCGAGCCAGCGGAACAGGTCGTTGGCTTGCGCGGCGCTGCCGTCGTGCAGCGCAATGCTTGCCGCGATCCGCACCGCGGCGGCCCGATCGCCCAGATCCGGCGAGTCGAACAGCTCGTCGGCCAGCCGACCCGCCGTCACGCAGTCCCCGGTGAGGGCAAGCGCGTCGGCGAGGCGGGCGCTGAGCGCAGTGGCCCCGGCGTCGGCGGCTGCCCGGTACAGCTGTGCGGCGCGTGCCGGGTTTCCGGGGCTCCGCGCGGCGAGGTCGGTCAGCGCGGTGGCCAACCGCTCGTCGCGAACCCCGTGCTCGGCGATCCGCAACGCCAGCTCGGCGGTCAAGGTCGACAACTCGAGCTGCGAGCACAGCACCGACACCTCGATATCGTGATGCCTTGCCGCGCCGACGATCTGGGCGATGCCGTCGTGCAGCGTCCGCAGGAACCCCGGATGGTGTGACGGTTCGAGCAACCCGGTGGCGCGGGCCCGGTCCACCGCCGTCAGTGCTGCGTCCGATGGCATCCGCAGCGCGGCGGCGACGTCGTCGGGTCCGAGGTCGAAGCTCAGCGACGACACGAGCAGCGTGTCGAGCAGGCGTTCGTCGAGGCGGCGGAGCCGTTCGATCAGCGCGAAGCGGGCGGCCTGCCGCACGGCGGGGGCGCCGTCGGCGGCTGAGGCGAGCGCGGGACCGAGAAGAAACGGCAGCCCGGCCGTCGCCGACATGACGGCGCGGACCAGTTCCACCGCGGGCGGGGCGCCGAGAATCGACGCGGCGCTTCGGCCCAACTCGGCCGGCGACAGCGGTCCGAGGGCGACAGCGGGATTCTCCCGTTCGAGCGCCGTCATGAGGCTGCGCAGCGCCGGATGGTGAGCGAGCGGTTCGGCAGCGACCACCACCGTCGTGGCGGGGTCGGCGACCAGCTCGGTGAGCCGGTCGAGGTCGTCGGCGCCGAGCAGGTGCGCATCGTCGATGACGACCGCGGAATCCGCCGCGTCGTCGAGCCGCAGCGGCCGGGACAACACCGGGCGGCCAGACGCCCGCAGTGACCCGCGCACCGCCGCCATCACCGTCGACTTCCCGGTGCCGACACCACCGGTCACGAGCAACTTGGTGGGAGATCGCGGGTCGGCGTCGACGGCTGCGACGGCCTCACGGGAAGCCGGGGGGAGATCAGCCGGCCGACGCGGCGCCGGACTCGTCATCGGCGCAGATCACGCACCGTCGTCGGGAACGATGACCGTCGTGGTGACCGGATCCGGCGGGTCCACCGTGGTCGGCGGGGGCTCGGTCGTCGTCGGCGGTGGTGCCGTGGTGGTCGGCTGCGTCGTCGTCGGACGGGTCGTCGTGGTCCGCGTCGTCGTCGTGGTGGTGGGGGCCGTCGTGGTCGTCGTCGTGGTGGTCGTGGTCGGCTGTGTGGTCGTGGTGGGGGCCGTCGTGGTGGTCGTGGTCGTCGGTGTCACCGGTGGCGGCTGGCTGACCGTGGTGGTCGCCTGACCATCGGGTCCGACGGTCACGGTGGTGACCGGGTCGGGGGTCACCGGCGCAGCAGGTTCGCCAGGGCCCGGCGTGGCGGTCTCGGTGACCGGGGCCGGTTCACCGGTCGAGCTGGTCAACGTCACGGCGAGACCGCCGAGTGCGAGCAGCGCCGCCGCGGCCGCCGCACCGAACAACACCGGCGGACGCTTGTACCAGGGCAACGGTGGCGGCTCGTCGCCCAGATCGGGGTCGTATCCGTCGCCGGGGCCGAACGCCACCGGTGGCCGTGCGCCGGTCGCGCCCGCGTCGCCGTACGCCGCCGAAGTGGCGTAATCGTCGCCGGTGTAGGGCAGCGGATCCCCGGCCGATTCGTCGTCCTGCGACCACGCCAGCGCGCGGAAGGTCGCCGATGCGGCGCCGTCGTCGGCCGCTTGTCCTGCCGCCAGCCCGGCCGCACCGGCCGCCCATGCCGCCGGTCCCATGGCCGTCGGAACGTCGGCGGCCGAAGCCAGGCCGGTCGGTGCGTCGGCCTCCAGGCTCCGGTTCGCGACCAGCGCCGCACCGGCGGCGATGTTGAGCTGTGACTCCGGGGTGGTGACGACGGGGGCGCGTAGGTGCTCGGACAGCCGCTGAGTCACCAGCGGGATGGCGGCGCCGCCGCCCACGGTGGCCACCGCCGACACATCGGCGAGCTGAATCTGGTTGCGCTGCAACGTATCTTCAACCGAGTTCAGCAGCCCGCCGAGTGGTTCGGCGATCACCTGCTCGAACTCGGGCCGGGTGACCCGCAGGTCGGAGCGGAATCCGGGGAGGTCGGCCGGCACCACGGTGGCGGTCTCGGCGGAGAGGCGTTCCTTGGCCTTGCGGCACTCGTCGCGCAGCAGGGAGAGCGCCCCGACCGCGGCGGTCCCTGCGGGATCGGCATTGTTCGCGTCGGCGATCCCTGCCAGGACATGGTTCAGCAGCGCCTGGTCCATGCCGTCGCCCGAGAGTTCCGGGTAGCGGACGGTCTGTCCGATGGCGTCGAGGTTCGCCCCGGCGTCGGCCAACGTGATGCTGGATCCGCTGCCGCCGAGGTCGACCAGCACGACGACGCCCCGGTCGGGCAAGCCCGGCGCGGCCTGCAGCGCCGCCAGCGCGGCCGTCGAATCGGGGATCAGCGCGGCAGGCACACCGTCGGGTGCCAAGCTCGGCTTCGCGCGCAGCGCTCCGCGGAGTGCGCCCACGGTTCCGGGACCCCAGTGGGCGGGAACCGCGATCGCGACCGGCGAACCGCCGTCGACGGTGCGCGCCATTGCCTCGAGCGCCTCGGCCAGCACGGTCTCACCGCGGTGCGCCGAGCCGTCCGCGGCGACCAGCGGCACAGGGTCGCCGACGCGGTCGACGAAGCCGTTGAGGACAACGCCCGGCCCGGTGGGCACCCCGACCTCGGGCGCACGGTCGTCGAAGAGGGTGAGGATCGATCGCCGCATCACCGGCGGGCGGCCGACGCGGGCCGCGACCAGGTTGGTCATCCCGATCGACAACCCCAGTGGTTCAGTCATCGTGGCGTCTCTCCTGTCTGGGCCGGTCACCACCTTAACGGCTCGCCCACCAGGGTCGGCGGATTTCCCCTAGTGGCGCGATTCCCCTAATGGGCGATCCCCTAATGGCGTCGGCTCAGGGCTGGGTTCCGCACCGATCCCGTGAGCAGTGGACGTGGCTAGCATCGTGTCAGGCAGCTGGCAACAGCGGAGATCCAAAATGAAAGGTGTGGTCGTGGCGAACTCGCTACTCGACTTCGTGATGTCGCTGGTGCGCGATCCCGACGCTGCGGCACGCTACGCCGCTGATCCCGCGCAAGCCCTCGCCGACGCGCACCTGACCGATGTGACCAGCGCTGACGTCAGCAATTTGATCCCGGTGGTCGCGGAGTCACTGTCGATGGGTGCGCCATCGGCCGGTTTGGACGCCGTCGGTGTGGAGGCGGCGGGCAATGTGTGGGCCAGCGGCGCGGCCACCGCCGCTTTCGACGCCTTCTCCGATCCGACGGTCACGCCGGGGGTGATCGACGCCCCCCTGGTGGTTACCGACACCGTGGTGTCCGACACCGTCGAGGACGGCGGCTCGGTCCTGGAACCGTCGTCGGCAGGCGGCCCGGCCGACGACGCGGCATCGCTGCAGCTCGACGACCCTGTGTTCGAGGAGGGTGTGGTCGACGGCGCTGGTCTCACCGACGAGTGGGTGCAGCCGGTCGTCGACACCCAGCCCGGGGGTGACGACCCCGGCCCGGGATTCGACATCTTCAGCTGATCGAACCGACCCCCAGCACACCGCGCGGCCCATCCGGGCCGCGCGGTTTTGTCGTTTGACGTGCGGAAACGGGTCCATCCCCCGCAGCGTCCCGATTGCCCCGTAGAGTCCCCCTAATCCCCTAATGGGGGTCGCTGAATATCCCTAGGTAGGCGGGGCCAGAGAGGGGTCCCGACCCCGTTTGCCGCGGGTTCGGAAGTCCATAACGTGGTCTCCAGATCGCCGGGAAGCCCGGCGAGCCAACCTCCCCGAGGAACACGGTAGGACCCGGGAAGAACAGAAAGGCAGTTCAATGACAACCCTCATCGACTTCATCCTCGACCTGTTCCGCAGCCCCGCCGCAGCGACGTCTTTTGTCATCGACCCTGACGGCGCGTTGCGTGACGCCGGCCTGCCCAACGTGACCGCGGCCCAGCTCGCGTCGGTCGCCGCGACCGCGGCGCCGGCCGGCTACATGTTCGGCGGCGGCGACCCGGTGATGGGCCTGCAGCGCGCGGTGACCGACCATCACAACCTCAACACCAGCTTCGCCTCGCCGTTCTCGCCGCAGACCACGTTCGCGCCGGACACGAACACCGAACTGGGCAGCCGCAACAACACCGACCTGCTGAGTGGCAACAACGTCCCCGTGGCCAGCCCCGACCAGGCCGCGGGCGCCAACGCCCAGAACGGCGCGTTCAACCTGGGCTTCGGTGACATCACCCTCGGCGACAAGACCAGCAACACCGCCACCGACGGTGGCGTTGTGGTCGGCGGTGACAACGACGGCGACATCGTCAGCGGAGACGGCGCCGCGCTCGGCGACGGCAACACCATGAACAACGGCGACATCCTCGCCGGCTCCGGCTCCAACGTCGTGGTGGGCAAGGACAACGAGGTCGAGGACAATTCGCAGACCGCCGGCGGCGACCTCATCGCCGACAACGACGCCCCGGTCCTCAACGACGTCGACACCAGCGGAGGCAACGGTGGTGGCGCAGCCGGCGGTGACAGCCTGATCGGCATCGGCAGCGGCAACGCGTCCGGCGGCGACGGAGGAAGCGGTGGCGGGATCATCATCACCGACAACGACGTCAACACCGGCACCCAGATCGACGGCGACTACGGCAGCGACAACACCGAGGACAACTCGGTCAACACCTCGGTGGAGACGGAGACGACGACGTCGACGGAGAGCTCGGTCGAGGACAACTCCTCGAACTTCGAGTCCAACATCGGGTCGGGCAACGAGACCGACACCGATCTGTTCTCGGGCAACGACACCGAGACCGACCTGTTCTCGGACAACAACACCGGCTTCGACACCGACGTCGCGTCCAACAACAGCACCGACACGTCACTGGATGCGTTCTGAGTCACCGTGACCGGGTAGCGCAACTGGCGGGGACCGTGATGGTCCCCGCCAGTTCCGCGCGCCTAACGTTGAACAGTCGCCGTCGGACGTAGAGGGGCACCATGACCCAGGCCAAAGACCCACACACGGTGATCATCGAGCTCATCGACCACACCAGCAAGATCGCCGACACCAACGAGCGTGGCGATCTGGTGTCCCGGCTGGCGTGGGCCAAGCGGCGGATCAGCGACCCGCAGATCCGGGTGGTGATCGCCGGCCAGCTCAAGCAGGGCAAGAGCCAGCTGCTGAACTCCCTGCTGAACATGCCGGTCGCCCGGGTCGGTGACGACGAGTCCACGGTGCTGGCCACCGTGGTGTCCTACGGCGAGCAGGCGTCAGCGCGCCTGGTGGTGGCGCGGCCCGAGGGGGCGGAGCCCGAACTCGTCGAGATCCCCACCAGCGACCTGGGCAACGACCTGCGCCGCGCCCCGCAGGCCGCCGGCCGTGAGGTGCTGCGCGTCGAGGTGACCGCCCCCAGCCCGCTGCTCAAGGGGGGCCTGGCGTTCATCGACACCCCGGGTGTCGGCGGCCACGGCCAGCCGCACCTGTCGTCGACGCTGGGCCTGTTGCCCGACGCCGACGCGATGCTGATGCTCAGCGACACCAGCCAGGAGTTCACCGAACCCGAGATGACGTTCATCCGGCAGGCGCTCGAGATCTGCCCGGTCGCCGCGATCGTCGCGAGCAAGACCGACCTGTACCCGCACTGGCGGCAGGTGGTCGACGTCAATGCTGCCCACTTGCGCCGCGCCGGTGTCACCACACCGATGATCCCGGCGTCGGCGACGCTGCGCAGCCACGCCGTGAAGCTCAACGACAAGGAACTCAACGAGGAGTCGAACTTCCCGGCGATCGTGAAGTTCCTGTCCGAGGACGTGCTGGCCCGCCACAACGACCGGGTGCGCCAACAGGTGACCGCGGAGGTCCGGGCAACCGCCGAGCATCTGAAACTGGCTCTGGAGGCCGAACTCTCGGCGCTGGCCGACCCGCAGGCGCGCGACGGTCTGACCGCCGACCTGGAGCGTCGCAAGCAGGAGGCGCAGGACGCACTGCAGCAGACCGCGTTGTGGCAGCAGATCCTCAACGACGGCATCTCGGACCTGACCGCCGACGTCGACCACGACCTGCGTCACCGGTTCCGCAACATCACCCAGTACACCGAGAACGCGATCGACTCCTGCGACCCGACCCAGCACTGGGCCGAGATCGGCGCCGAGCTGGAGGACGCGGTCGCCACCGCGGTCGGCGACAACTTCGTGTGGGCCTACCAGCGGGCCGAGGTCCTGGCCGCCGAGGTCGCGAGGACGTTCACCGAAGCTGGGCTGAACGCCGTGCGGATGCCGGCGATCGACGCCCGCGACATGGGCGCCGGGATGGACGAGTTCAAGTCGCTGGCGTCGCTGGAGGCCAAACCGATCCGCGTCGGCGACCGGATGGTCTCGGGTATGCGGGGTTCCTTCGGCGGGGTGTTGATGTTCGGCATGCTGACGTCGGTGGCAGGCCTGGGGATGTTCAATCCGCTGTCGCTGGGGGCCGGAGCGCTGATCGGGCGCAAGGCCTACAAGGAGGAGATGGACAACCGGATGCTGCGGATCCGCAGCGACGCCAAGATGAACGTCCGCCGCTTCGTCGACGATGTGGCGTTCGTGGTGAGCAAGGAGTCCCGGGACCGGCTCAAGGGCATCCAGCGGCAGTTGCGCGACCACTACCGCGAGATCGCGAACCAGACCACCCGCTCGCTCAACGAGTCGCTGCAGGCCACCCTGGCGGCGGTCAAGATGGAGGAGGCCGAGCGCAACACCCGGGTCAAGGAACTCGAGCGCCAGCTCAACATCCTGCGGCAGGTCCTCGATCACGCCGACAAGCTCGCCACGCCGGCGGGGTCACTAAGCTCGAAGGGTTAGTAGTCGGGCGATCGGGACGGGACTGGGCGAACCCTGAGCACAAGCGACCAAGTGCGGGCGATCCTGGGTGGCACCATCACGGCCTACCGGGCCGATCCCGCCTACCGCCGGCGTCCGGACGTGCACCACGAACTCGAGCGCATCGGCCACCGGCTCAACCAGCCCATGCGCATCGCGTTGGCCGGCACGCTCAAGGCCGGTAAGTCGACGCTGGTGAACGCCCTGGTCGGAGACGATATCGCGCCCACCGACGCGACCGAGGCGACGCGCATCGTCACCTGGTTCCATCACGGCCCCACACCGAAGGTGACCGCCAACCACCGCGGGGGACGACGTTCCAACGTGCCGATCACCCGGCGGTCGGACGGTCCCGCGCAGGACAGGGGCCTGACGTTCGACTTCGCGATGGTCGACCCCGACGACGTCGTCGATCTCGACGTGGAATGGCCGGCAGCCGAACTGATCGACGCGACGATCATCGACACGCCCGGAACCTCGTCGCTGTCCCGGGACGTCTCCGCCCGCACGCTGCGGCTGCTGGTGCCCGACGACGGCGTGCCCCGGGTCGACGCCGTGGTGTTCCTGCTGCGCACGCTCAACGCCGCCGACATCGCGCTGCTCAAGCAGATCGGTCAGCTGGTCGGCGGCTCGTCCGGAGCGCTCGGGGTGATCGGGGTGGCCTCCCGCGCCGACGAGATCGGCGCGGGACGCATCGACGCGATGATGTCGGCCAAGGACGTCGCGCAGCGGTTCACCGCCGAGATGGACCGCACCGGCATCTGCCAGGCCGTCGTGCCGGTGTCCGGCCTGTTGGCGCTGACCGCCCGCACGCTGCGGCAGAGCGAGTTCGTGGCGCTGGAGAAGCTCGCCGGGGTGGAACCCGCCGCGCTGGCCAAGGCGATGCTGTCGGTTGACCGCTTCGTGCGCGAGGACGACGGTGAAAGCCCGGCGCTGCCTGTTGATGCCGCCACCCGCGCGGCGCTGCTGGACCGGTTCGGGATGTTCGGGATCCGGATCTCGATCGCGGTGCTGCGCGCCGGGGTGAGCGACTCGGTGGCGCTGGCCGACGAACTGCTCGAACGCAGCGGCCTGGTGGCGCTGCGTGAGGTGATCGACCAGCAGTTCGCGCAGCGCTCCGATCTGCTCAAGGCGCATACCGCGCTGTTGTCGCTGCGGCAGTTCGTGCAACTGAATCCGGTGTACGCGACACCCCACATCCTCGCCGACATCGAGCCGCTGCTGGCCGACACCCACGCGTTCGAGGAACTGCGGCTGATCAGCCAGCTGCGATCCCGGCCGACCACCCTCAACGCCGATGAGATGGCATCGTTGCGCCGCTTGATCGGCGGCTCCGGCACCGACGCCGCCAGCCGGCTGGGACTGCAGCCCGACGCCCCCGACGACGGGCCCCGCGCCGCCTTCGCCGCAGCTCAGCGCTGGCGGCGCCGGGCCGATCACCCGCTCAACGACCCGTTCACCGCACGCGCCTGCCGGGCGGCAGTGCGCAGCGCGGAGGCGTTGGTCGCCGACTACGCGCGCGGCAGGTAGCGGCCCGGAGCGGGTGAGGCGTGACGCCTAACGTTTCGATGCCCGGAAACGACTAACAGGTATGCGCAGTTCTCTGGGTGTCTCGTTGGGCGCAGCTAACCTCGTCGCGGTCGCCGACGGACGGCCGACCTTCCGGCCGGCGGTCGTGACGCTGCCGGGTGGTGTGTCGCTGACGGGATTCGTCGACCGTGTCGGTGACCCGGTGCCGCTGGTGGCGCCCGACGGTTCCGGGCATCACGCCGACCGGCTGACCGCGACCGCCATCGAGGCGTTGACGCGGGTCGCCCGGCCGCAGCGGCGCCCGGACGTGGCGGCCGTCGCGGTGCCCGCGCACTGGCCGGAGCAGGCGGTGACGGCGCTGCGCGCCCGCGTTCCGCATCTGAGGGTGGTGTCCGACGCGGTCGCGGCGCTCACCGCGCTGCAGTCCGACCCCGGGCTGCCGACCCGCGGCGTGGTGGCCCTGTGCGATTTCGGCGCCACGGGCAGCAGCATCACGCTTGCCGACGCCGGCAACGGCTTCGCCCCGATCGGGCAGACCGTGCGTCACGACGACTTCTCCGGTGACCTCCTCGATCAGGCCTTGCTGGGTCGGGTGCTCGCCGACCTGGAGGTCGACCCGGCAGGCACGTCGGCGGTCGAGTCGCTGACCGAGCTGCGCGAGCAGTGCCGCGCCGCGAAGGAACGGCTGACCGACGAGACCGCCACCGGGCTGGTCGGTGCCGGGGCGAGGATCCGGCTGACCCGGGCCGAACTCGAGGCGGTGATGCGGACCCCGCTCGACGGGTTCATACAGGTGCTGCTCGACACGCTGCAGCGCCACCGCGTCGGTGCGACCCAGCTCGCAGCGATCGCCACAGTCGGCGGCGGCGCCCGCATTCCGCTTGTCACCCAACGGCTTTCGGAGGCTCTCCGGCTTCCGGTGACCACCACGCCATACGCGCAGGCAGCGGCCGCGGCCGGCGCGGAGCTGCTGGCCCTGCGCAGCGCCGAACACGAGGCGCGCACCTCGCTGGTCCCGGCCTCCGGATTGGACGAGACGGTGGCGGCTGCAGCGGTCCCGCTCGCGTGGTCGGCCGAGACCACCGACCCCGGCGCGACCGAGGTCGTCCAACCCGTCTACGAGTCGGCCGACGCACGCCCCGACGTCCACTTCGACCCCCGAGGTGTCGATGTCCCGGAGTTCGAGCCGCTGCCCTGGTACCGGCGGCCCGGCGTGCTGTTCGCCGGTGCGGCGTGTCTGGCTGCGGTGGCGGTGACGGGTCTGCTGGTGACAACGCAGACCGGTCAGGCCGACACGTCCCCGGCCGGCGCCTCCGGGATCGCCACACCGGTCGCCACGCTGCCGCTGCGGGCACCCGCCCCGGAGACCGCGCTGCCTGCTCTGCCGCCGGTGACCGAGACGGTGGTCGCCAACGGTCCCGCACCGCGTGTCGTACAGGTGTCGCCGCAGGCTCCGCCACCCCCGCGGCGGGTCGTCGCCAAGCAGGCGGCACCACCGCCGGTTGCTCCTCCGCCTGCGGCCCCCGCGCCATCCACCACGGCGGAGCCGACACCCACGCCCACGCCGACGTCGACGGCGGAGCCGACACCAACGCCCACGCCCACACCGACGCCCACGCCCACACCAACCCCCACACCGACACCGGAGCCAACACCTTCGCCGACGTCTTCGCCGACGTCTTCGCCGACCCCGGAGCCGACGTCGTCTCCGGAGCCCACGTCGTCCCCGGAACCCACGTCGTCCCCGGAGCCCTCGGCCGCGGAGCCCTCGGCCGCGCCGGAACCCTCCACGGGCGAGATCACCGAGTGCGTCGCGGAGCCAGACGCAGTCTGCTGAGGCGGTCTTCCGGCCGGCGTGAACCGATCAGGGTTCTGCCGGCGGTGGGGGAGGCTCCGTGACCGTTTCGGTTTCGGTCTGGGTGACGGTGCTGGTACTGGTGCTCGTGGTGACCGACGTTGTCGGTGTCGTCGTCGTCGTCGTGGTGGTGGTGGTGGTCGTCGGCGGCGTGGTGGTGGTCGGGGCGGCTTCAGTGGTGGTCGTCGTCGGGGTCGCGGTCTCGGTGACCGTCGCGGGGGGCACCACGGCCGGGGCGGTCGTCGACGTCACCGGGGTGAGGGATGTCGTCGTGGTCGTCTCCGAGGTCGAGTCGCCGGTGATGGCCTTGGCCAGCCCGTAGACGATCAGCGCGACGAGCACCGCGCCGATGGCTCCGAACGCGACCAGAGCCGCCGGCTTGCGGTACCACGGCGGTCCCTCGGGCGGCTGTTCGTCGTAGGAGCCGTAGTCGCTGAGCTGGGTCGGCTCGTCGTCCGAGTAGTTGTTCGGGTCGTCGGGAGATCCGTAGCGCGCCACGAATCCCGATAGTAGGCGGGCTGGCCGCTACGGAACCGGGTTCAGCGTGCGTGTCACGTTGGTTCGCGGTCGGTTGCGTGTGGTGCGCGAGGTGGAATCGTCGTCCGCATCGTCCTCGCGTGTCCTGGGGGGCCGGTAGTTCGGGTTCCGGCGAGGCGACTCCGAGGTGTCCGAGGTGTCCGCGGTGCTCGTCGGCGTCAGGTCGGGATTGATGTCGGTCGTGATCGGCGGACTGGTGCTGGTGATGGTCCCGGTCGTGGTGCGCGTCGGCGACCGAGATTCGGTGGCCGAGCTCGGTGAGTCGATGTAATTGATGGGCGCCTGCTGCGGTTCGTTGAACTGGCGGGTGCCCCAGCTGATCGTCACGACCAGCAGAGCGATCGCGGCCACACCCGCCACGCTGGCTCCGAGCAAGGTGGAGGTGCGGTTGTGCCACGGAACGGGCGGCGCCTCCCCATGGGCGTCTTCGTCTCGATCCCGGCTGCTCACGGCCACCGATAGTAGCCGCGGACACCGGGCAGTCGCTGGGTCAGCGGAGCTGGGGAATCACCCTCTCGGCGAAGAACGCCACGTGGTCGAGATCGGACATGTCCAGGACCTGCAGGTAGACCCGCTCAACACCGGCCTCGATGAAGGGGCCCAACTTGTCGACGATCTCCGAAGGGGTCCCGACTGCAGGCGAGTTCGCGCGAAGCTCGTCGACCTCGCGGCCGATCGCCGCTGCGCGCCGGGAGACGTCGTCGTCGTCGCGGCCCGCGCACACCACGAACGCCGCGGAGTAGGTCAGCGAGTCCTTCTCCCGTCCCTGCTTTTCGACGGCCGCCGCCACCCGGGCGTATTGCGTGGTCAGCGTCTCCAGCGGGACGAACGGGATGTTGAACTCGGCGGCGTATTTCGCCGCCAGCGCGGGGGTCCGTTTGGCGCCACCGCCGCCGATGATGATCGGCGGATGCGGCGGTTGAGCAGGTTTGGGCAGTGCGGGGGATTGCGCGATGCTGTAGTGCGTCCCGGTGTAGTCGAAGGTCTCACCGACCGGGGTGGTCCACAGCCCGGTGAGGATCTCGAGCTGCTCGGTCAGCCTGTCGAATCGCTCGCCCAGCGGCGGGAAAGGGATCGCGTAGGCCAGGTGTTCGGCCTCGAACCACCCCGCGCCGATACCGAACTCGACACGTCCGTTCGACATCTCGTCGACCTGGGCCACCGAGATGGCCAGCGGTCCGGGGTGGCGGAACGTCGCCGAGGTCACCATGGTGCCCAGCCGGATCGAGGTGGTCTCCCGCGCGAGGCCGGCCAGCGTCACCCACGAGTCGGTCGGGCCCGGCAGCCCGTCGCCGGCCATCGCGACATAGTGGTCCGATCGGAAGAACGCCGAATATCCCGTGCTCTCCGCGATCAGAGCCACCGCGAGTTGGTCGGCGTAGCTGGCTCCCTGCTGAGGTTCGACGAAGATTCTGAAATCCACTGCATCCACGAGTTTCAGCCTATGCTCACAGCCCGCCGCGGGACTGTTTCACCCGCTCGACCAGGTCGGCTGCTCCGTCGACCGTGACCCGGGCCTCGTCGCGGCCCGCGGCGAACAGCAGCAGCTCGCCGGGTTCCCCGGTGACTGTGAGCTGCGGGCCCTGGCCCGCGGTGGCGAGCGTCTCGCCTTGCGGGGTGCGGAGTACGACCTTGGCCGGCGCCTTGCGCAGCGTCATCCGCGACATCATCGCCACCGGCCTGCGTAGCGCCGCGACCGTCTTGTCGTCGAGCGCCCTGGGTTCCCAGTCCGGCCGGGCACGCCGGACGTCCTCGTGGTGGATGAACATCTCGGCCACGTTGGCGATCGGATCCAGCAGCTTGAACGGCGAGTACAGCGGCGGCCCCTCGGCCACCTGACCCACCAGCACATCCCAGTCCGTGGAGGCCGCCAGCTGCCCCTGGACCCGCTCGGTGTATCCGGCGAACGCCGGGATCAGGATCCCCGGTGCCGCGTCCAACCGGCGCTCGCGGACTACCAGGTGTGCGGCGAGATCGCGGGCGTCCCAGCCCTCGCACAAGGTGGGCGCGTCCGGCGGAACCTCCCGGAACGTCGCAACAAGGGCGGCCCGTTCCTGCTGTGCCACGGTCATGTCAGTGGTTGCCCTTCCGTCGTCTCCCCAGTCTCCCACCGGCGGTTCGATGTTGATGCCAGCCGTCGCGGATCCGCTCATCCGGTGTGCTGTTCCACGACGGGGCAGGCGTCAAACGTCGCCGCCGGTGACCGCCACGTGACAGCGGGTCAGAAACCCTCGACGCCTTCGACGCTGACGACCATGCCCCGTCCGGTGCTGTCGTTGGTGAAGCGGGTACCGTCCACACTGGCGTCGATGGTCCAGCCCACCGCCGAATAGGTCCGGTAGTCCAGGGTTTCGGCGGGAATGGCCCCCAGATTCCCCAGCACCCAACTGATCTGTCCGTCAGCGGTGAGGCGCACGCCGTTCGCGGGCATGCCCTCGATCTCAGGTGCATCGGTGAACGCTGCCTCGCAGCCCACTTCCTGCTCGTCGAGTTGGCACCGGGTCTTGCCGGACTTGGTCTGGATGAACACGTACCCGTTGCGGGGTTGCAGCACCTGCCCGCCGGGGGGTCGCGGCGCGGTCGGGGTCGGGCGCGGATCCATGGTGGACGGCGGCGCCGCGGTCGGGCGGCTCGGCCTCGGGGTGGGAAATTCGGGCTCGGCGAACGAGTCCTGTTGCCGG
Source organism: Mycolicibacterium hippocampi (assembly GCF_010723735.1). Lineage (GTDB taxonomy): Bacteria > Actinomycetota > Actinomycetes > Mycobacteriales > Mycobacteriaceae > Mycobacterium > Mycobacterium hippocampi. The sequence goes on from NZ_BLLB01000002.1 coordinate 1,322,812, forward strand.
GTGGCGGTGCCCTCGACGCTGGACTGGCAGCCGGCGAGCAGGCCGGCGCAGGCAAGCACGCTTGCGATCACCAGCCGCGTCTTCATTCCGGCCAGCGTACCCAGCATGTGGTGCGAGTGACGGAAGTGACGCGCGGGTGGTCGGGCGCCGCGAGTGTGAAGCCAAGGCTGTGATGTTGGTGCAGATCGCGACCAGGAACGCTATTTCGCGCAAGCCGGGGAACGTCGGGAACAAATCGCTCCGGCAGCCCGTTGGCCATATCGATAGTTGAGTGAATCAGGCTCAAGTCTGAGTTGACACCACGGTGGCATCAGGTGCAGTCTTGAGCGCGGTGCACTCACACGTCTGAGGATCAACTAAACGTCTATTCAGGAGGCAGCAATTATGGCTCGTGCGGTCGGTATCGACCTCGGGACCACCAACTCCGTCGTCGCAGTTCTGGAAGGTGGCGACCCAGTCGTCGTCGCCAACTCCGAAGGCTCCCGGACCACCCCTTCGGTCGTCGCGTTTGCGCGCAACGGCGAGGTGCTGGTCGGTCAGCCCGCCAAGAACCAGGCGGTGACCAACGTCGACCGGACCATCCGGTCGGTCAAGCGGGAGATCGGCACGGAATGGTCCGTGGAGATCGATGGCAAGAACTACACACCACAGGAGATCAGCGCGCGCATCCTGCAGAAGCTCAAGCGCGACGCCGAGAGCTACCTCGGTGAAGACATCGCCGACGCCGTCATCACGGTGCCCGCCTACTTCAACGACGCCCAGCGCCAGGCCACGAAGGAAGCCGGCCAGATCGCCGGGCTGAACGTGCTGCGCATCGTCAACGAGCCGACCGCGGCGGCGCTGGCCTACGGCCTGGACAAGGGCGAGAAGGAACAGACCATCCTGGTCTTCGACCTCGGCGGTGGCACCTTCGACGTGTCCCTGCTCGAGATCGGTGAGGGTGTGGTCGAGGTGCGCGCCACCTCCGGTGACAACCATCTCGGTGGCGACGACTGGGACGACCGGATCGTCGAATGGCTCGTCGACAAGTTCAAGGGCACCAGTGGCATCGACCTGACCAAGGACAAGATGGCGATGCAGCGGCTGCGTGAAGCCGCCGAGAAGGCGAAGATCGAGCTGAGCTCGGGTCAGTCCACCTCGATCAACCTGCCCTACATCACGGTTGACGCGGACAAGAACCCGCTGTTCCTCGACGAGCAGCTGACCCGCTCGGAGTTCCAGCGCATCACCCAGGATCTGCTCGATCGCACTCGCAAGCCGTTCCAGCAGGTCATCAAGGATGCTGGGATCGCCGTCGGTGACATCGACCACGTGGTCCTCGTCGGCGGGTCCACCCGGATGCCCGCGGTCTCCGAGCTGGTCAAGGAGATGACCGGCGGCCAGGAACCCAACAAGGGCGTCAACCCGGACGAGGTCGTCGCCGTTGGCGCCGCCCTGCAGGCCGGTGTGCTCAAGGGTGAGGTGAAAGACGTTCTGCTGCTTGACGTCACGCCGCTGTCTCTCGGTATCGAGACCAAGGGCGGTGTGATGACCAAGCTGATCGAGCGCAACACCACGATCCCGACCAAACGGTCGGAGACGTTCACCACGGCCGACGACAACCAGCCGTCGGTGCAGATCCAGGTGTTCCAGGGCGAACGTGAGATCGCCTCGCACAACAAGCTGCTCGGCTCCTTCGAGCTGACCGGTATCCCGCCGGCCCCCCGCGGCGTGCCGCAGATCGAGGTCACCTTCGACATCGACGCCAACGGCATCGTGCACGTCACCGCCAAGGACAAGGGCACCGGCAAGGAGAACACGATCCGCATCCAGGAGGGCTCCGGCCTGTCCCAGGAGGAGATCGACCGGATGATCAAGGACGCCGAGGCGCACGCCGAGGAGGACCGCACGCGTCGCGAAGAGGCCGACGTCCGCAACCAGGCCGAGTCGCTGGTGTACCAGACGGAGAAGTTCGTCAAGGAGCAGCGCGAAGCCGAGGGCGGTTCCAAGGTCCCCGAGGACACGTTGACCAAGGTCGACGGCGCGATCGCCGAGGCCAAGGCGGCGCTGGGCGGCACCGACATCGGCGCGATCAAGTCCGCGATGGAGAAGCTGGGTGAGGAGAGCCAGGCCCTGGGCCAGGCGATCTACGAGGCCACCCAGGCCGAGCAGGCTGCAGGTGGAGGTGACGCCGCCGGGGCCGAGGGTTCCAACGACGACGTCGTCGACGCCGAGGTTGTTGAGGACGATCAGGAGCGCAAGTGAGTGACGACCGAGACCGTTCCGCCGAACAGGAACCGATCACCGTCACCGACAAGCGGCGCATAGATCCGGAAACGGGTCAGGTGCGGGACACCGCTGCCGCCGGGCCGGCCCCCAGTGGGGGGCCGGCGCCGGACGAGTTCGCGGGCGAATCCGTCGAGGAAGCCGGCAAGGCGGCCGAGTTGCTGAACGATCTGCAACGCGTGCAAGCGGATTTCGCGAATTACCGCAAGCGGGCACTGCGTGATCAGCAGTTGATCTCCGACCGGGCCAAGGCCTCGGTGATCACCCAGCTGTTGCCGGTGCTCGACGACCTGGACCGGGCCCGCAGCCATGGTGACCTGGAATCCGGACCGCTGCGCTCTGTTGCCGACAAGCTCTCGACAGCGCTTGAAGCGCTTGGCCTTTCGGGATTCGGCAGCGAGGGTGACGAGTTCGATCCCGCGTTGCACGAAGCCGTTCAGCACGAAGGCGAGGGCACGCATCCGGTCGTCGGGACCGTGATGCGGCGCGGGTACAAGGTCGGTGACCAGGTGGTCCGTCATGCCATGGTGGGCGTCGTGGACACCGTGCCCGACGCGACCGCGGACGGCGGTAATGCCGACGTGAGCGCGGAACAACCCTCAGAATCATAAGAGTTGACCATCTACGACAACGAGCGGGAGAGGAGGTGACCCGATATGGCCCAGCGAGAGTGGGTTGAGAAGGACTTCTACAAGGAGCTCGGCGTCACCTCTGATGCCGACGAGAAGGAGATCAAGCGGGCCGCCCGCAAGATTCTCTCGGAGAACCACCCCGACCGGAACCCCGGCAACGCCGCGGCCGAAGAGCGGTACAAAGCCGCGTCGGAAGCCAAGGAAGTCCTCACGGATCCGGCGAAGCGCAAGGAGTACGACGAAACCCGCCGGCTGTTCGCAGGCGGCGGGTACGGTCGGGGCCGCTTCGGCGGTGGCGGCAGTGGTGGCGGTGGGTTCGGCGGTTTCGGTGCCGGCGGGGACGGCCAGGAGTTCAACCTGAACGACCTGTTCGACGCTGCCGGTCAAACCGGTGGCGCGAACATCGGGGACCTGTTCGGCGGGCTTTTCGGGCGGGGTGCTCAGCAACCGCGCCCGTCGCGTCCGCGCCGGGGCAACGACCTTGAGACCGAGACCGAGCTGAGCTTCCTGGAAGCCACCAAGGGCGTGGCGATGCCACTTCGGCTGACCAGCCCGGCCCCGTGCACGAACTGCCACGGCAGCGGCGCACGTCCGGGAACCAGCCCGAAGGTCTGCCCGAACTGCAACGGCGCGGGCGTCATCAGCCGCAATCAGGGCGCGTTCGGCTTCTCCGAGCCGTGCACCGAATGTCGTGGCAGCGGGTCGATCATCGAGAACCCCTGCGACGAGTGCAAGGGAACCGGCGTGACCACCCGCACCCGCACCATCAACGTGCGGATACCTCCCGGTGTCGAGGACGGTCAGCGTATCCGGCTGGCCGGCCAGGGCGAAGCCGGACTCCGGGGAGCGCCGTCGGGTGACCTGTACGTGACAGTACACGTCAGGCCGGACAAGGTGTTCGGACGCAACGGCGACGACCTGACAGTCACGGTGCCGGTCAGCTTCCACGAATTGGCCCTGGGCACAACGCTTTCGGTTCCAACACTGGAAGGCAAGGTCGGGGTCCGGGTGCCGAAGGGGACATCCGACGGCCGCATCCTGCGGGTGCGCGGACGTGGCGTGCCCAAGCGTGCCGGCGGCCACGGTGATCTGCTGGTCACCGTCAAGGTGGCGGTGCCACCGAATCTCGAGGGTGAAGCCGCCGAGGCCCTCGAGGCCTACGCGAAAGCCGAGCGCGCCGCAGGGTTCGACCCCCGGGCGGGTTGGGCCGGTGCGCAATGAGTGCCGGCCGCAGGGAGGAAGCCAGGACGTTTCTGATCTCGGTGGCCGCCGAACTTGCCGGCATGCACGCGCAGACACTGCGCACCTACGACCGACTCGGTCTGGTCAGCCCGCAGCGCAGTTCCGGTGGCGGACGGCGTTATTCGGAACGTGACGTGGATTTGCTCCGCGAGGTGCAGCGGCTGTCGCAGGACGAGGGTGTGAACCTGGCCGGTATCAAGCGGATCATCGAGTTGACCAACCAGGTCGAGGCGCTGCAGGCGCGGGTCCGCGAACTGAGCGCCGAGGTCGAGCACCTGCGGGCTCAGCCGCGGGCCAAGAGCACCGCGCTGGTGGTGTGGCAGCCACGCCACCAGCGCTGACCATCCGCCGGAACGGTATTCCAGCAGAGGCTTTCTCGGATTTCTGCGCCTGGAATACCGTTCCGGCGGATCTAGTCGATCTTGATGCGGAACTGGGCCGTCGCGGATTCGCCGGGCTGCACCTCGTGATAGCCGCCGCGGCGCAGCGCGTCTGTGGGGGCGGCCATCGGCTCGAAGCACACCACGTCGTCGTCGCCGGGTGCGAACACCTGCGCGGCGGTGAAACCCTCATCGAAGTGCACCTCGATGCGCCGGTCACCACCTGAGAGGGCGAACACCGAGCCGGGCGCGACTTCGTCGTAGCCGTCGTCGATGAACCTGTCACCCAACAACTCCGAGGCCGCCGGGCGATCCTCGATCCGGCCGGTCGGAATTCCCCACGCGTTCACCGGCTGGTACCGCATGGCTGGTGTCTCGATGTTCCAGTTCGCCCGCGGCACACCCGGCAACTGCAGGTAGGGATGGAAGCCGAAGCACATCGGCACCCGCGATCCGGTGGTCGCGCTGACCGTGGTCTTCACCGTCAGCGTCCGGTCGAGCAGGGTGATGTCCAACGTCAGCAGGTGCGGGAACGGGAACGTCGCCAGCAGCGCCGGGCGCGCGGCGAAATCCAGTTCGGCGGTCAGCTGGGACTCCAGCATCGTGGTGACGTCCCAGTCCGGGTACGCGGCCAATGTCCCGTGGATCGGCACCCCGTGCTGGTCGGTACGCACGCCACCGGTGCCGGGGGTCAGCGTCACGACCGCACCGTCGACGCCGTAACCATTGCTGCTCAGCCGGTTCGCCCACGGGTAGAGGATCGGGATCCCCATGGTCTTGTGGTTGGACACATAGGCCTGCAGCCCGCGGCGCTGACCCAGCAGTTCGGCACCCCCGTCCGACAGCGACGTGGCGACCATGCCTGCGGTGGGGACGTAGGTGGCGGTCAGCGCGGACGAGGGATCGCGCAGCGTGACGGTTTCAAACTCGGCCATGGCAGTCGATCCTGCCATGTGGGCTCAGCTTGCCAGCGGGTCATGGCGGATTTGTTCGGCAGGTGCGCCTTTGGCGATCAGTGCTGCCTTGGTGGCCTGCACCATCTCGGGCTTGCCGCAGAGCAAGATCTGGCGGTCACTCCAGCTGCCGTACCGCGTCACGACCTCGGGCAGGGCACCGGTCTGCCGCACGTGCAGGCCGCGAGGTGGCGTCGCGTCGGGGTAGTCGGCGGCCCACGGAGGATCAAAACCGAGCTCGGAGACCGGCGTCACCGACAGCCATGGGTTGGTCGAGGCGATCTCCCAGAGGGTGCGCAGGTCGTAGAGCTCGCACGGGTACCGCGCCCCGAAGAACAGGTGGACGCGCGGGTTCTCCCCGAACCTGGTCAGATCCATGATCAGGGCGCGCAGCGGCGCCAGCCCGGTCGAACCGGCGACCATCAGGACGTCGCCGGCGTCGCGGTCGACGTGCATCGCGCCGTGCGGGTTGGACAGCCGCCACCGGTCGCCGGGGCGGGCCTCGCCGACGATCGTCGGGCTCACCATCCCGCCGGGGACCGAGCGGATGTGGAACTCGACGTACCCGGCCGGGTCGGCCGGGATCGACGGACTCAGGTAGCGCCACCGCCGCGGCCACTGCGGGACCTGGACCGGGACGTACTGGCCGGGCAGGTAGTTCAGCGCGTGATCCATCTTCAGCCGGACGATCGAGACGTCGCGGGTGGGCCGCAGGTGTTCGAGCACGGTGCCGTCACTGAACGGCGGGCTGGTCTCGGCGTCCGCGGCGCCGCTCATCACGCCGATGACCAACTCCACGACGTCGTTGACGGCCTCGTTGAGTCGGCGGTCCCACCGGTCGGCCAGCTGTGAGCGCAGGACTGTCAGCAGCGCCTGCTGCAGCGACGCGTAGTGCGCTTGGGTGACACCGTACTTGCGGTGGTCGCGACCGAGCTGGGCGAGGAAGGCCACCGGCTCCTCGGCTCGCTGGGCGATGAGCTGGTCACACAGCCAGCACAGGGCCTCGGCGAAGACCTTGCGCTGCGTCTCCATGTCGGGCGGGAACAGGTCCCGAGCGGCGAGGTCGGCGCCGAACCATCTGGTGTGGATCTCGCGGATCAGCGGCTCCGATCCGAGATCCGGGTCGACGGCATCACGGAGGATGCGCATCGATTCCCGGTCTTCGAGTCCCACGCCGCACGATCCTAAGTCACTGCGCTGTGGATCCCGGCCGGCGCAGTGCGGCGGTGACGATGAGCACGGTCCCGGCCAGGATCCAGCAGGCCAGCACGACGACCGCGCTGGTTGCGCCGGCGCCGTCGAACGCGGCCGTCGACCGCAGCAGCGTGGCGGTGGCGCCCTGGGGCAGCAGCTGGCCCAGTTGGCCCCACGGTCCGGGCAGCATCTCCGGGGCGCTCGTCAGGCCCGACAGGGGGTTGCCCACCAGCACCGCCAGCAGTGCGCCGACTGCCAGGCCCACCTTGCCGAACAGCGCGCCCAGACCCAGCACGGTCAACGAGGCTGCCGCCACCCCGAGGGTGAGCGCCGCCGCGACGCCCCAGAAGTTCTGATCGATCGAGCCGAACACGTAGCGCAACAGGGCCGCGATCGTGACACCGGCCGCGCCGGCGAAGACCACCGCCGCACCGAACCGGGTCCAGGCCTCACGGCGCAACACCAGCAGCAGGGCGATCGCCGGCAGCAGCCCGGCCAACGTGATGGGTAGTGCCGACGCCGCGATGCCCGCTCCGCGGGGGTCGGCCGACGTGGGCGGAGCGAGGTCTTCGGTGTCCATCGGGATCCCGGTCTGCTGGCTGACCTGGCTTCCAAGCTGGGTCAGCAACTGGGCGATCGCCGGGCTGCCACCCGTGGCGGTCAGCAACCGGGCCTGTCCGCCCGGCTCGGACGGGAGCACGATGCCGCCGTACACGTCGCGCTGCCGGATGGCTTCTGTCAGCGCCGCCTCGCCGGGGTAATAGATGACCTCGAAGGCGCCGGGGGCATTCTGCTCGAGGCTCGTGGCGAGTTGCCCGCCGGCGGCCTGCGGACCCGCCGCCCCGATGGGCACGCCGTTCGGCGCGGAGTGCACGGCGGGCAGTGCGAACGCCAGCGCCAGGATCACCAGGACCGTGGTGAGCGCGACGATGACGCCCGCCGCCCGCGCCGCGGCCGGTGCTTCGTGCGGCGGCTCCGCGCGGTGGTGGGTGTGCTCCGGGCTGGTGGTGACCATGACCGTCCCCTTTTCATTCGTCGTTGAATTAATCCGCTGAGGGGAGCGTAAGCCGTCGTCGTCGATATTTCAACAATCATTGAAATGGTAGCGTCGGTTCATGCCACCACCAGCGCAGACGGTCAGGCGCCGGGGTCGACGACAGGGCGGGCCGGTCTCCCGGGAGGCGGTTCTGACGGCGGCCAAGACCCGGTTCGCCCGGGACGGATACGAGAAGACGACGCTGCGGGCCATCGCCGGGGAGGCGCGCGTCGATCCCTCGATGGTGCTCTACCTCTTCGGTTCGAAAGAGGAACTGTTCCGGGAGTCTCTGCGGCTGATCATCGACCCCGAGGTGCTCGTGGCCGCCCTCACCGGCGCCGGCGACGACGAGCCCGACATCGGCACCCGGATGGTGCGGACCTACCTCGGTGTGTGGGAGGCGCCGGAGAGTTCGGCGAGCATGCGCACGATGCTGGCGTCGGCGACGTCGAACCCCGACGCGCACGCCGCGTTCCGCGGCTTCATGCAGAACTACGTGCTGACAGCTGTCTCCGGTGTGCTCGGCGGCGACGAGCAGGCCAGGCTGCGGGCGATGCTGGCGGCGAGCAGCCTGGTCGGCACGGCGATGCTGCGTTACCTGATCTGCGTGCCGCCACTGTCGGACCTGCCGACCGAGGACGTGGTGCGCCTGGTGGCGCCGACCGTGACGCGATACCTGACCGCAGACGCCGCCGAACTGGGACTGCCGCTATAGGCCGTGAATCCCCTTGTACAGCACCAGAAGGCCGATCACCACCAGGATCGCGGCGACCAGGACGGCGTGCTGTTTCTCCATCCAGTCCTTGAGTCGGGTCAAGGCGGGATCCAGACGTTGGCCCGACACCGCGTATCCGAGGATGGGCAGTGCCACCGATGAGCCTGCCACTGCCACGAACCAGGCGACCGCGATCCACACGCTCGGTGAATCCAGACCCGCCGACCCGATCGCCAAACCGGCTGCCGCGCAGATGAACAACACCTTGACGTTGAGCACCGTCAGGACCGCCGCGGTCACCGCCGCCTTGCCCGGGGTAAGGGAGCTCATCCGGGTCATCCACCCCGGCATGTGCTCGGACTTCTTCCGATTCGCCCACCGGTAGCCGCCGAAGACGATCAGCGCGACACCGACGACGATCCGAAGCCACGACGCCCACCCCGGCGGTTTCTCCCCGATCCCGCCGATCAGGTTGGACACCGACAGGAACACCGCGGTCAAGACGGCGAGGCTGAGGATCCAGCCCGCCGCGAACGCCAACCCCGTGGGCTTGGGCCGCGCCGTGTGCAGCGCCAGCACCGCCGGGATGATCGACAGCGGGGACAGCGCCACCACCAGGGCGAGCGGAATGAGCTCGGTCAGAATCGATCCCCAGTCACCCGACACCCGGAGAACCTAACAAGAAGTGGGCCTTTGTGGCGCTTGAACCCCGCTAACGGGTCGTGGCCGGTACTCTCACTCGATGATCCAGGTGCACCTCGGGCACGTCTTCCATCTGGCGGGGCGGCCGGGGGTCGGCGACTCGGCCGCCGCGCTGGTGACCCTGCCCGACGGCGCATTGGTCGTCGATGACGACGGCCGGATCGTGTTCTGCGGGGCGCGCGGTGAGCTGCCTGCCCGGTTCGGCTCCGTCGAGACGGTCGACCACCGACCCGGGTTTCTCCTGCCGGGCTTCGTCGACACCCACATCCACTTCCCCCAGACCTACGCCGGCGATTCGTACGGAGGCGGCCAGCTATTGGAGTGGCTCGACCAGTGCATCTTCCCGGCCGAATCCCGCCTGGCTGAGCCGGAGTTCGCCCAGCAGGCCGCCGTCGAGTTCTGCGACCGCCGGATCGCCGCGGGTACCACCGCTGCGATGGTCTTCGGCTCGGCGTTTCCCCACGCCCAGGATGCACTGTTCTCCGAGACCCGCCGGCGGGGCCTGCGCATGGTCAGCGGCCGCGGCATCCAGACCGTCGGGCCGGACAGCGCCGCCGCACTGATCACCTCGGAGGAGGACGCGCTGCGTCTGACCGCCGCGGAGATCGACAAGTGGCACGCCGCCGACACCGGTGATGTGTCCACCGCGCTTCTGCACGTGGCCATCGTCCCGAGGTTCGCACCTGCGGTCACTCCCGAGACACTGAAAAACCTGGGGGATCTTTATGACTCTGTCCGCGACAGAGGTGTGTACGTGCACTCCCATCTGAACGAGAACAACCGGCCGGGCACCGGGGAGGTGGACACTGTCAAACAGAGCTACCAGGTCGACAGCTACCTGGACACCTACGACGGGAAATTTTTGCCAGGATCCTCGGCCGGCGGTACCAGCCTGCTCGGACGACGCACCATCCTGGCGCACTGCGTGCACTGCCAGGACGCCGAACTGGAGCGGATGGCGCAGACGGGAACCTCGATCTCGCACTGCCCGACGTCACAGCTGTTCCTGGGATCCGGCACGATGCCGTGGCGCCGCACCGTCGAATCCGGTGTGAACATCTCAGCGGGAACGGATTTCGGTGCTGGTGATGAATGGCTGATCCCCCGGGTCCTCGGTGATGCGTTCAAGGTCCACATCAGCGAGGAGGGTGACGCAGGTGTATCGATGCATCCCGCCGAGATGTTGTTCGTCGGGACCCTCGGCGGCGCCCGCGCTCTCGACATGGAAGATCGGTTCGGCAACTTCGACGTCGGCAAGGAGGCGGACTTCGTGGTGGTCGATCCGTCGCGTACGCCCGCGCTGGCGAACTCGGTGATCGGCGGCGTCCGTTCCACGGATGGCGAGATGGCCCGCGATCAGACACTTTTTGCGCTCCTGATGGGCATCCGGGAGTCGTCGATCGCTCAGGTCTACGTGCAGGGGCGCCGCGTTCATGGGTGAGGCAACCGCGGTCACCGTCTTCCATCCGGTGGACGATGCGGCGGGCTTCGGTCGTTGGTCGCAGGACCTGTTGGCGTCCGCGCAGACAGCGGCTGGCCACGTGGCCGGCCGACTCTCGGTGTGCCCTGATACAGCGCTGGATTGTGCTGTGGCGGTGACCTTCTCCGATGAGCTCGCGCTGCACCGTTGGCTCGACAGTGCGGAGCGGCGCGAGGTGCTCGATGACGGCCGGACCCGGGGTTACTCGACGTGTTCGACCGACATGATCTTCAAAGAGGACGTGCCGCTTTCGGCAGGCGTGGGACTGTTCCGCCATGCCGTCGCGCCTGGCAAGGAAGCCGATTTCGAGGCGATGGAGGTGCACCTGGCGGTCGCTGCCGCCGACTTCCCCGGGTACGAGGGCACGGTGCTGCTGGCACCGGGCCAGCGCGGCGAATGGATCTCGATGGCGCGGTTCCGAACCAGCGCTCAGCTGTCGGAGTGGATGCACTCGGTCGCCCGGTCCGAGGCGTTGTCGGGATTGCGCTCGACATTGCGGCGGGAGTTCACCGCGGCGTCCAGCACCACTCCGTTCGCCACTACGGTGCGGATCGAGGGCGGCCGCACACTCATGACGCCGAACTGGAAGTCGGCGATGCTGGTGTTGCTCGTGCTCTACCCGACGGTGATGCTGCTGTCACGATTCCTCGGACCGGTGATCGCGGATGCGGGTGCAGCACCCTGGCTGGGGCTGTGGATCAGTCAGATCATCAGTGTGGTGGCGATGCAGTGGTGGCTGATGCCGGCGGCGTCACTGCCGTTCCGTCGTTGGCTCGACCCGGTCGAGGGGAAGGACTTCGGTATCAGTGCTGCCGGGGCTGCGGCGATCGTCGCGCTGTACGCGGTGATCCTCACGGTCTTCGCGACCGTGCACGAGCTGCACTTCTGGGACTACCTGGACTGAGGGTGCGCAAGTCCGATGGCCGCGGCGCGCGTCCGCAGTTTGGCATGAATACCACCGTACGGTTCGACGTCGGGAAGCGGATGTTTGTACAGCTTGGTCACCGCGCTGTAGTTCACGTCGACGACGTTGGCCAGCGGCGAAAGGCACAGCTGGCTACACAACTGGTATGCATCCATCCGGCCGAGACCGTACAACTCCGTCATCCACTCGACCATCTCCACCTGGCTGCAGCGCCAGGCGTCCTCCAGCGGCCGCGCGGAACCGACCGTGATCAGCGCGTCGTCGTGCTCGAAGCGTGGCCACGCCGGCGCCCCGCCCTTGATCAGGTCGACGAGCACCGTGACGTTCATGGCGCCCTCGAGCGCGGTGCCGCACGTCTCACCCTCACCCTGCCGGTAGTGCCCGTCGCCGACCGAGAACAGCGCACCTTCGACATTGACGCCGAGGTACACCGTCGTGCCCGCCCGCAACTCGGGGGTGTCCATGTTGCCGCCGAAGTAGTCGGGCACCAACGTCGTGCGCACCTCACGCAACGCCGGTGCGACGCCGACGGTCCCGAGCATCGGGGCCAGCGGTAACTCCAGCGTGAAGTCGCTTTCGTGCGCGACGAACGTCGCTGTCGCCCGCTCGACATCCACGTCGTATATCCACGTCAGCTCCGGCAGTGGAGTCTGCAACATCGCCGTGCGATCGGTGCCGGTGAGCGCGCCGAAAAGCGGGATGGTGGTGGAGGCCGCCCAGGCCCGTGCCGGTTCGATGGCGGCGAAGTGGAGTGCGAGGGTGTCGCCCGGTTCGGCGCCGGTGACGTAGAACGGCCCGGTCTGCGGGTTGAGCTCCTTCGTATTGAGTACCTGGCTCGGTTTGTCGGTCGGGGAGGTGACTCGCCCCGCGAAGGCGTCCTCGGTCCATAACCGAAGAGCAGTGCCGGGCGACACCTCCATGACGGGCTCGGCGCCGCCGAATGTCCACACGTACTGGTCCCTGGTGGGCGTGAACTCAACGACCGCCATGAACAACCTCCTTCACAGCAGGCGAAGTGCGCGCCGACGAAGCGCGCGACACCGCCACCGCGAAAGCCGTAGCCAAGACCATCCACATCACTGCCGCGGTCAGCACCGAGTGAAGGCGGAAGTTGTACAGCAGGTCAGCCGGGAAACCGGGGAACAGCAGGGACCCGGTGCCGTCGACCAAAGCGTCCGGGACCTCATGGACCTTGGGCAAAATTGTTGCGGCGAGCGCGATCACGCCGACGTAGGACCAGCAGGCAGCAATCACCGACGTCCATGTGCCCACACGTGGTGCGTACCGAAGCGCCACGGCGGCGAGTACGGACGCCGCGGCCACCGACGCGATCAACAGGACGAGGTAGGCAACCGTGCGGTGCCCCGACGTCACTTCCTGACCGACGCCGGGCGGGTTACCGGGATAGAAGATGAACGGGGCGAGGCTCACAGTCAAAAACCCGGCCATACCCAAACACGTTGACAAACAGGTTGAATCGACAGAGCGACCTCGGCCGGCCAGCGACGTGGACAGCACCGCGTACGCGACCGCGAAAAGTATCCCGACGACCACACCGAAGCCGATCACGCCGACGCCGGCACCGACGTTCTCCTGCACGGCGCGGGTGAACAGCTCGTGCCCGTGTCCGTGGTCGTGTTCACCGGCCATCTCGGACAGAGCGTGTGACCGTTCCTCTTCGTAGTCGATCGCCTGCCGGATCAGGGGGGCGACCTGGACGCGGGCATAGCCGAAGGCGGCCAGGCCTGCCACGGCCCCTGCGCCCGCACCGATTCCGATGAGCTTCTGCATCGTCGTCTCCTCGATGAGTCAGTGGCAGGGGAAGCCGAGCAGATGGCGGGCGTCGTGCAGGAACTCGTGCACGTGGGTGTCGGCGCCGAAGACCGATACCGCGCCCTGGTCGAAGGCCAGGAAGTAGAACGCGATGAGCGCAACGACGGTGGACGCGGTCAGCCACAGGGCGGCGCCGGCGGTGGCGGCGTCCGGTAGGACTGACGTCGTGCTGCGGGGCAGGGAGCCGGTCGCGGGAATCGATTTCATCGGGCCTATTCCTTCTTGGTCAGGAGCAACTACTTCCAGAACGCAACTATTGCGTGTGACCTGCTTACCGCCAGCAAGCCGGCTCGTCAACACGAAGCGGCGCAGGGCGCGATATGGAAACGTCGTAGAAACAAGCGGGGGTGGCGCAAGGTAAAGGCTCTGTTACAAGCCATCGCTCCGGATTGCCATCGCCGCCGACGCGGTACATCCTTCCATTTGGAAGTGTTTGATCAACCAATGATTGGAGAGATTCGTATGCATGGCCCACACGATCTCGGTGGACGCGACGGCATCGGTCCGATCGATCCCGAGTTTCTCGAGCCGGGGATACCGGAATGGCGCTATCCCTTCGAGGGTCGGATGCACGCCGTCACCGCCATGGCGATCGCCAAAGGTGCGTTCAACCTCGATGAGCAGCGGCACGGGATCGAGCTGATGAAGTGGAGCGACTATCTCGACTCGACCTACTACGCACACTGGCTGTTCTCGGTTGAGAAGTTGCTCAACGACAAGGGTTACATCTCTCACGAGGAAGTCGACGCGCGCATGCGTGAGCTCGGCGCTCCGTCGATGACGCCCCACCCGGTCAAGCCGGAGGCGCTGTCGCCGTTCGCAGAGCAGATGATCGAGGTGTTGTGGGCGGGCACACCTCACGATCGACCGACCGACATCCCGCCGGTCTACGAAGTCGGTGCCTCCGTGCTGGTGCGCAACCTCAATGAGGCCAGCCACAACCGGCTGCCCGGCTACCTCAACAAGGTGCCCGGTGTGATCGCCAAGCAGTACGGGGCGCACCACGATCCCGCCGACAGCGCGCACCGCCAGGTGGATACACCGCACCACCTGTACATGGTCCGCTTCACCTCCACCGACCTCTGGGGCGACGACGCGCCCGAAGAGTTCGACCTGTACGCCGATCTGTTCGAGAACTATCTCGAGCCAGCCTGAGCACACCGATTCACCAGCCGTATCCAGAGGAGACACACATCATGAACTGGCTTTCACTCACCGACGTCGAGGCGCGGGTCAACGCGCTGGAATCGCTGATGGTCGAGAAAGGTCTCGCCGAACACGAGGCGGTCGACGCCGTCGTCGCGTCGTTCGAGAACGACATGGGTCCGGTCAACGGTGCCAAGGTGGTAGCGCGGGCATGGACGGAACCCGAGTACCGCGAATGGCTGCTGGCCGACGCGACTGCCGCTATCGCGGACATGGGCTTCACCGGGTTGCAGACCGAACACATGGTAGCCGTGGAGAACACCCCCGAGCGGCACAACATCGTCGTGTGCACGCTGTGTTCCTGCTATCCGTGGACGCTGCTCGGGATCCCGCCGGCCTGGTTCAAGTACCCGCAATACCGGGCACGCGTGGTGAAGGAACCGCGCAGCGTGCTCGCCGAATTCGGGGTGGCCCTGCCCGATCAGGTCACGATCGATGTCTGGGACAGTAGTGCGGAGATCCGCTATCTCGTCATCCCGCAGCGCCCCGAAGGCACAGAGGCACTGACCGCCGACGAACTCGTGCCGCTGATCAGTCGCGACTCGATGGTCGGAACGGCGCTGGTGACGACAGGAACACCGGCATGACAACCTCAGTAGCGCTGGACCTTTCAGACTTCGACGCACCTGACAGTGATGCCGCCCTGCCGCGGTCGAACGGAGAGCTGGTCTTCGACGCGCCTTGGCAAGGCCGGCTATTCGGTCTGGTCGTGCACCTGTGCCAGGCAGGAACGTTCGAATGGGACGACTTCAAGGCGCACTTGATCGCTGCCATAGAAGAGTCTGGGGTCGGCGAGACCTGCGATCCCGCAGTGTATTACCGGCAGTTTGCGGAGGCCTTCTGTCGTCTGTCGCGCGAGAAGGGGTTCTTCGCCGAGGTCGAGCTGGAGCAGAGAGCCGCCGCAGAGGCGCAACGCCTCGCACATTCCGATCACGACCACGGCCACGACGGTCACCACCACCACTGAGAGGCGAGAATGTCGAAAGCCACTGCACTGTCGATCAGTGTCGGAGTGTTGGGAATGGTGTCGACGTTGATGACGGCGACGGTATGGAACCTTCCGGTCTGGGTGCTGTTTCTGGCCTGGGCATCGTTCTTCTTCGTCGGGTCGGGCACGTCCGGCCTGGCGAAGTCGGTGGCGTGCAACTGGGCGGGTATCGCGATCGCGACCTGCACGCTGCTAGCGGTCCAAAACGCCACGGGCGCCCTGTGGTTGTCGATCGCAGTCGGGCTGGGAAGCTTTGCAATGGTTCAGGCTTCACGCCTGGCGTGGATATCGGCGACGCCGGCGATCGTGTTCGGCTTCGCTATGACCGTAGGTACCATCGCCGCTACAGGCCATTCCATCACCGAGACCGGGGTGTCCAACCCAGCGCTCATCGCGGCGGTAACGGCTTTGGTGGGTGCGTTGTTCGGTGTGGTGTCCGAGTATGGCGCGACCCTACTCTGTCGGGTCCCGTTGCGCCGTAGTGTCACTGATTCGATGCAGCACGCGCGACAGCCGTTGGGGTAATGTCGCTATGAAGACGATCTCGGACCGAGGAATGAATCGATCTCTGCGAGGAGCACATTGACGATCGCGACTGGCTTCGACAGCGTGTCGGAAGTCTTCTTCCGCGCCGAGCGTCGCTGGACTGACGCATTGTGCCGCGGCCTGCTCGACAGCGACGTCACCACCATCGAGGGATGGCGGCTACTCGGTGCCCTTCGCGGCGGTGATGGGCTGACCATGAGCGACATCTCGTCGGCGATGTCGATCCCGCCGCCCACGCTGACCAGGATCGTCGACAAGTTGGTCGACGGCGGATTCGTACTACGGCGAGTCGACGCCGCCGATCGGCGGCGTGTGCTGATCTACCTGTCGGCGCGTGGTAAGACCAAGCTGCGCAAGCTCGCCAGGCAGGAAACTCTGCTCAAGACGGCGCTCGCCGACGAGCTGGGCGAAGATGCCGCGGTGGCGTTCATCCGCGCGCTTGCTCGCATCGGGGACTCCACGTTGTAGGTGCGTTGTTAGTACCGGTTCGCAACTTTTCAACCATCGAACAGATGGGAAACGTGGCGGTAACGCGACAGGTCGATGATGGGCCACAAGCGACCCGAGACTGGAAGTGGACGGAGCGGGACGGTGAATCTGACACTGAACATCGCCCTGGTGATTCCCCGCAGTGGGTCGGCGGGAATTTACGGCCCCTCCTGCGAAGCGTGCGCCGAGCTTGCGGTTGCGGAGGCGAATGCTCACTACGGGGTCCTCGGCCGAGAGATGCGCCTCATCCCGGTGGACGGAAGCCGGCCGCCATCAGTGGTAGCCGCGGAGATCGCCCGACTGGTCGAAAGTGGCGCGATCGACGCAGTCACCGGCTGGCACATCTCGCCCGTGCGGCAAGCCATTGCCCAGGTGACCGCAGGCCGTGTGCCCTACGTGTACGGGCCCCTGTACGAGGGCGGTGAGCACACGGCGGGTGTGTTCCTCACGGGCGAGACGCCGTCACGTCAGCTGTTACCCGCAATGGACTGGATGACGTCTGAGTACGGCATCGACCGGTGGATCGTGATCGGCAACGACTACATCTTTCCGCGCGGCACCGGTCTCGCGGCGGCCAGGCATGCCAGGGCGCAGGGCTCCCCGCTGGTCGGTCAGCTGTATGTGCCGCTGGGGACCGAGGATTTCACCGAGGCCATTCGACAGGTCGAGACCAGGGAGGCCACCGGGGTCGTGGTGCTTCTCGTCGGTGGCGACGGTGTTGCGTTCAACCGGCAGTTCGCCGCCACCGGGATGGACACTGCGATACCCCGCCTGAGCCCGCACGTCGAGGAGAACATGCTGATGGCCAGCGGAAGCCGGGCCAACACGGGATTATTCTCGGCTGCAGGGTATTTCGAGGCGCTCAATACCACCGCGAGTATGGAATTCGCGGCGCGCTACTACTCCCGGTTCGGGCAGGGCGCTCCCGCTCTCAATAGCATCGGCGAATCTTGCTACGAGGCTCTTGCTCTGCTGATTGCGCTCGCGTCGCGGGCTCGTTCACTGAGCGTTGACGCGCTGACCCTCGCAGCCGAGGATCTGAGGTACGTCAGTCCGCGGGGTGAGGTCACCATGCGGGGCAATCAGATGAGCCAGGACGTCTACGTCGCGGAAGCTGTAGACCTGGACTTCCAAGTGCGGGCTCGAATTTCCGCCGCCTGATCCACCCTTCGAACTGGTTCGGCCAGGTTGTGACAAATGGCGGTCCGAGCGAATGGCGGCCCAGGTACTCGTTGCGGAGTCGACCGTCCTCGGACGTCTCGGTGGTGCAGAACGAAGAGGTGGTCAGATCGACGACGGTCCGCCGCGCTCGGCCTCGGGTCGAACGCCGCCACGGCGGCATCTCGTGCACGAAGAACTTCTGCGCCAATTCGAAGTCACCGCGTCGGACTCGGACAGCGACGCTAGCCCGGGCCGAAGCCGCTGGACGTGACGGTCGCGGCCGTGTCAGCGACAAGGATTCCAAAAAAGTTAAAGTTGAGCGGAACAGACTCAACCTTGACGACGTTGGTCAAGGGGACAAGCATTCGAAGGGGCCGTTCTGCGGCCCACTGCACATGGAAGGGGAGGTGTCGTGGATTCGTTCAATCCGACGACCAAGACCCAAGCGGCGTTGACCTCGGCACTGCAGGCTGCCACAGCGGCGGGGAACCCACAGATCGCCCCCGCGCATCTGCTGATGGCTTTGCTGACGCAGAACGACGGTATCGCCGCGCCGCTGCTCGAGGCCGTCGGCGTGGAACCCGCGACCGTTCGCTCCGAGACACAGCGGCTGCTCGACCGGCTGCCCAGTGCGACCGGTTCGGCGTCGCAGCCTCAGCTGGCGCCACAGTCGCTGGCGGCGATCACCGCCGCGCAGCACCTCGCCACCGAGATGGACGACGAGTACGTCTCCACCGAGCATCTGCTCGTCGGCCTGGCCACCGGAGACAGTGACACAGCCAAGCTCCTGACCGGCCACGGCGCGTCGCCCCAGGCGTTGCGTGAGGCGTTCACCAAGGTGCGCGGCAGCGCCCGCGTCACCAGCCCGGATCCCGAGGGCACCTATCAGGCGCTGGAGAAGTACTCCACCGACCTCACCGCACGCGCCAAGGAAGGCAAGCTGGACCCGGTCATCGGGCGTGACAACGAGATCCGGCGCGTCGTGCAGGTGCTGAGCCGTCGCACCAAGAACAACCCGGTGCTCATCGGTGAACCCGGTGTGGGCAAGACCGCGATCGTCGAGGGCCTGGCGCAGCGCATCATCGCCGGCGACGTCCCCGAGAGCCTGCGGGACAAGACCGTCGTCTCGCTCGACATGGGTTCGATGGTGGCCGGCGCGAAGTACCGCGGCGAGTTCGAGGAACGGCTCAAGGCCGTCCTCGACGACATCAAGAACTCCGCGGGCCAGATCATCACGTTCATCGACGAGCTGCACACCATCGTCGGCGCCGGTGCCACCGGCGAGGGCGCCATGGACGCGGGCAACATGATCAAGCCGATGCTGGCCCGTGGCGAGCTGCGGTTGGTGGGTGCCACCACGCTCGACGAGTACCGCAAGTACATCGAGAAGGACGCCGCGCTGGAGCGTCGCTTCCAGCAGGTGCTGGTCGGGGAACCGTCGGTCGACGACACCGTCGGCATCCTGCGCGGCCTCAAAGACCGCTACGAGGTGCACCACGGCGTCCGGATCACCGACTCGGCGCTGGTGGCCGCGGCCACCCTCTCCGACCGGTACATCACCGCGCGTTTCCTCCCGGACAAGGCCATCGACCTGGTCGACGAGGCCGCCTCGCGGCTGCGGATGGAGATCGACTCCCGCCCGGTGGAGATCGACGAGGTCGAACGCCTGGTCCGGCGCCTGGAGATCGAGGAGATGGCGCTGGCGAAGGAGACGGACGCAGCGTCTGTCGACCGGTTGGAGAAGCTGCGTGCCGAGCTGGCCGATCACAAGGAGAAGCTGGCCGAGCTGACCACCAGATGGCAGAACGAGAAGGGCGCCATCGACATCGTCCGCGACCTCAAGGAGCAGCTGGACACGCTGCGCGGTGAGGCCGACCGGGCCGAACGCGACGGTGACCTGGCCAAGGCCGCCGAGCTGCGTTACGGGCGCATCCCCGAGGTCGAGAAGAAGCTCGACGCGGTGGTGCCCCAGGCCGAGGCCCGCGAGAACGTGATGCTCAAGGAAGAGGTCGGCCCCGACGACATCGCCGATGTGGTGTCGGCGTGGACGGGTATCCCCGCAGGTCGGATGCTCGAAGGTGAGACCGCGAAGCTGCTGCGGATGGAAGACGAGCTGGGCAAGCGCGTCGTCGGCCAGAGCAAGGCCGTGCAGGCTGTCTCCGATGCGGTTCGCAGGAGCCGTGCCGGTGTGGCGGACCCGAATCGTCCGACGGGGTCGTTCATGTTCCTCGGGCCGACCGGCGTCGGTAAGACCGAGCTCGCCAAGGCTTTGGCCGAGTTCCTGTTCGACGACGAGCGCGCGATGGTGCGCATCGACATGAGCGAGTACGGCGAGAAGCACTCGGTGGCCCGCCTGGTCGGCGCCCCTCCCGGCTACGTCGGCTACGACCAGGGCGGTCAGCTGACCGAGGCGGTGCGGCGGCGTCCGTACACGGTGATCTTGTTCGACGAGATCGAGAAGGCGCACCCGGACGTGTTCGACGTGCTGCTGCAGGTCCTCGACGAGGGCAGACTCACCGACGGCCAGGGCCGCACGGTGGACTTCCGCAACACCATCCTGATCCTGACCTCCAACCTCGGAGCAGGCGGCTCCGAGGAGCAGGTGATGGCGGCGGTGCGCTCGGCGTTCAAGCCGGAGTTCATCAACCGGCTCGACGACGTGATCATCTTCGACGGGCTCGACCCCGAGGAGCTGGTGTCGATCGTCGACATCCAGCTCGCGCAACTGGCCAAGCGGCTGGCTCAGCGCCGCCTCACCCTGGAGGTGTCGCCGCCGGCGAAGAAGTGGCTGGCCGAGCGCGGTTTCGATCCGCTCTACGGTGCGCGGCCACTGCGGCGGCTGCTGCAACAGGCGATCGGCGACCAGCTGGCCAAGTTGTTGCTGGCCGGCGAGGTGCACGACGGTGACGTGGTGCCGGTCAACGTCAGCGCGGATGGCGATTCGCTGGTCCTGGGCTGACGCCCGACCCCCGCCGGAACGGTATTCCAGCAGGCGTCCACCCGGGCAATGTCAACCGGTTAGTGCAACATTTAGGCGGCTTGGCTAAGAAGTGCGTTGAGTCGTTGGCCGGGTGTGTCGAGGTCGAGGGTGGGCCGTGGCCGGGTGTTGAGTTTGTCGGCGATACGTCTGAGGTCGGCTTTGGTGTAGCCGCTCAGATCGCTGCCCTTTTCGAACCAGAACCTCAATAACCGGTTGGTGTTTTCGTTGGTGCCGCGCTGCCACGGTGAGTGCGGGTTGCAGAAGTACACCGGGGTGCCCAGGGCCATCTTGATGTGCTGCCAGTTCGCCATCTCGCTGCCGCGGTCCCAGGTGATCGATCGGCGCAGGTGATCGGGCAGTTCGGCCATCGCCTCGATCATCGCCGCAGCCACGGTCTCGGCGGTGTGGTCGCCGGGCAGATGCAACAAGATGGTGAACCGGGTGCTGCGCTCGACCAGGGTGCCGATCGCGCTGCGGTTGCCCGAGCCCATGATCAGATCGCCTTCCCAATGCCCGGGTACGGCACGATCGCCGGCTTCAGCGGGGCGATCGCTGATAGTGAAGATTTCCCCAGGGGTGTAGACACCGCTGCGGCCGGGGTGCCCACGGGGTTTGCGTGTGGAGCGTTTCGTCGACAGGCATTTGTGCAGATCAGCACGTAACTGACCACGAGTCTGAACATAGAGGCTCTGGTAGAGGGTCTCGTGGCTCATCTGCATCAGCTTGTCATCGGCAAAGTCACACGCCAACATCTGCGAGATCAGCCTCGGGCTCCAGCCGTCGTCCATCCAGGCTTCGATCATCGAACACAGCCGGTGATCGCTGAGCTTGAAATTCTTCGGGCGGCGGGCGTTGTCGGTGGCCCGGGCCTGGGCCATCAAGGCGTGGTAATCGCCGTTGGGCAGGCTGTTTCGCCGCACTTCGCGCCAGATCACCGATCGGTCGCGCTTGAGCCGGCGACCGATCTCGGCGAAACTGAGACCGGCCTGCAGGCCGCGGTCGATCTCAAAGCGTTCAGCGAAGCTCAGCCGATGTCCGCGCCCACCAGCACGTGTCAGATCTCCCGCGTAGGCCAGTCCACCCAGGCCGTCGCCGCCTATCCGTAATTTCATGCCCCCAGCCTGGCGCCACCACAACCAGCCGGTACGTCGCGACACGCTCACCCGCAACGACGCCTCAGTCGTGGTCATCCCGCCACAGACCAGATCGAAGAACTCCCGCTTGACTACCCACGGCACCGGAAACCCTGACGGCATAGCAACCCCTCAAATCACTGGATGTTGCATTGACCGTATGAATCTGCCCCGGATTTGACCTGCCGGAATACCGTTCCGCGGGGGTGTGACGGCTGAGATTGGGATTGTGATCCGTTCGAGTTCGGGATTCGTCGCCCAGAGCGGATACTCTTGAGCCAATGGTTCCGCTCTGGTTCACGCTGTCTGCACTCTGCTTCGTGGGTGCGGCCGTGTTGTTGTATGTCGACCTCGACCGACGTCGAGGTCTCGGCCGACGCCGCAAGTCGTGGGCCAAGTCGCACGGATTCGACTACGAGCACGAGTCCACCGACATCCTCAAGCGCTGGAAGCGTGGGGTGATGTCCACCGTCGGCGACGTCAGTGCCCGCAATGTGGTTCTCGGCCAGATCCGCGGCGAGGCGGTCTTCATCTTCGATCTCGAAGACGTCGCCACGGTCATCGCGCTGCACCGCAAGGTCGGCACCAACGTCGTCGTCGACATGCGTCTCAAGGGCATCAAGGAACCACGCGAGAGCGACATCTGGCTGCTCGGCGCCATCGGACCGCGAATGGTGTACTCCACCAACCTCGACGCCGCCCGCCGTGCCTGCGACCGCAGGATGGTCACGTTCGCCCACACCGCGCCCGATTGCGCCGAGATCATGTGGAACGAACAGAACTGGACGCTCGTCAGCATGCCGATCACCAGCACCCGTGCCCAATGGGACGAGGGGCTGCGCACGGTGCGCCAGTTCAACGACCTGCTGCGGGTGCTGCCACCGCTTCCTTCGGCCTCCGCGGGCCAGCCGGTCGCCCGCCGCAGCGGATCGCCGAGCCGCCCGCTCACGCCCTCCCCTGCGGGACGGTCTGAGTTGGCGCCCGGTATGAAAGACCAACCACCCGGGCGCGCCGACGTCGGTCGTTACGCCACCCGACCCGAACCCGGCAGGTTCGAGGCCGGTTCGGGCCGGCCCGAGCCGGTCCGTCGTACCCCTCCACCGGCCCGCAACGGTCGGCAGTCGCCGAACTATCAGCGGTAAGTATCCTCTGGGGATGCCTCGCCCCGTCGCTCTGATCACCGGGCCGACGTCCGGTCTGGGTGAAGGATTCGCCCGCCGCTACGCAGTCGATGGCTACGACCTCGTGCTCGTTGCCCGTGACGTCGCCCGGCTCGAACGTCTCGCCGCCGAGTTGCATGACGAGGCAGGCGCTCAGGTGGAGGTGCTTCCCGCCGACCTGTCGGCCGCCGCCGACCGGGAGCGTGTCGCCGAGCGGCTGCGCGCCGGCGTCCGCGTCCTGGTGAACAACGCAGGGTTCGGCACGGCCGGCGAGTTCTGGTCCGCCGATCTCGAGGTGCTGCAGCGTCAGCTCGACGTCAACGTCACCGCGGTCATGCAACTCACCCACGCCGCGTTGCCGTCGATGCTGGCCGCAGGCGAGGGCACCGTGCTCAACGTGGCCAGCGTGGCCGGGCTGCTGCCCGGGCGCGGCTCCACCTACTCGGCATCCAAGGCTTGGGTGGTCTCGTTCTCCGAGGGCCTGGCCAACGGGCTCACCGGAACCGGGGTGGGGGTGCACGCACTGTGCCCGGGGTTCGTCCACACCGAGTTCCATGCGCGCGCCGACATCGACATGGCCGGCACTCCGTCCTTCCTGTGGCTCGAGGTCGACGACGTGGTCCGAGAGACGATGGCCGACCTCGCCAAGGGCAAAATAGTGATCATTCCCGGCCTGCAGTACAAGGCGCTGACCACCGGCGGCCGGATGATCCCCCGAAACGTGGTGCGCGCCTTGACCAAAGTGGTGGGCAAGGGCCGTGACCGAACCTGAGACCACGTGCGGGTAATCGCGATCCTGGTGGCGATCGTTCTCGCCGCCACGTCCTGCTCGGGATCAGCCGACCGAACCGACGTGTACTCCGCCGCAACGGCTTCGATGGGTGAATCGCTGGCGATCCTCGGCTGGAACATGTCGGTGGCCAACCTGAGGTTCGACGCCGACTACGTGCTGGTCGACGTGGACGCGTCGCCGTCGCAGGAGAACGGGCAGCATGCCGATCCGCAGGAGATCAGGTTCGGACTCTACGGAGCGCTGGCGCACCCGATCGAGGCCTCTGGCATCGGTGGCTGTGAGGACGTGACAAGCCTTGACATCCAACCGTTGTCGGCGCCCACGCCGGACCGGCTTACCGGCACCGTGTGCATGGGTCCGTTGCGGGACCAGTCCCAGGTGCGCGGGGTGTACGTCTACTCACCGCGCGACCGCATCGCCGGCACCACGGCGTCCTATCCCGCGGCGTTCCCCGTCGGGGTGATGCCCACCAACGAGAACGACACGGGACTGACGGTCCGGACGACCAGCGTGGATGCCTTCCGTGCGGACGGGGCGAAACTCGACCCCGCGGCCCTCGGCGATCCGACTGCGTTCACCGGCAACGGTTACATGCTGTTGGGACTCGAGATCAACGGCCTGGCAGCACGTTACCGCGACGATTCGGCGGAGCGCGGCGGACCGATGATGGTGTTGGCCGCCCCGACGCTTCCGGGTAGGGGGCTGAGTCATGCGTGCAGCGTGTACGGGTCCTCGGTGCTCGTGCTGCCCGAGGCGTCGCGGGAGGCGGTGCAGATCCGCGCCTCGCTGTGCACCCAGGGCGAGATCAACGAGGCGCTGCTCTACCCTACGGTGTCGCTGACCGGCACCCATGCGGCGCTGTGGACGGTCGAGCCGAAGGATGACTGACGACCCCGAGAGTACTGACGGCACTGCCGATCCGGCCGGACCCACCGAGTGGGGGGAGGGCCGCGGGGTGGGGCCGTGGCAGGGACCGTTTCCCGAGGACATCAGGTACGACCCGGAGTTGTTGCGGGCCGGGGACACCCGCAACGTGGTCGACCCCTACCGCTACTGGACTCGGGAAGCCATCATCGCCGACATCGACGAGCGGCGGCATCCGCTGCACGTGGCCATCGAGAACTTCGGCAACGACGCCAACATCGGTGCGGTCGTGCGCACCGCGAACGCCTTCGCCGTCGACACCGTGCACATCGTCGGCCGGCGTCGCTGGAACCGCCGAGGGGCCATGGTCACCGACCGCTATCAGCGGTTGCGCCACCACGACACGACCGCCGAGTTGCTGGACTTCGCCACGCGGGCCGGGCTGACCGTGGTGGCGGTCGACAACATCCCCGGGGCGTCACGACTCGAGGACGTCACGCTGCCGCGGGACTGCCTGCTGATCTTCGGGCAGGAGGGTCCGGGCATCACCGCCGATGCCAAGGCCGGCGCCGGTGCAGTGGTGTCGATCGCCCAGTTCGGTTCCACGCGCAGCATCAACGCCGCGGTCGCCGCGGGGATCGCCATGCACGCCTGGATCCGCGAGCATGCGGACCTCGACCGGGCCTGGTGAGCCGTCGCGTGGCCGCAGCAGCAGCCAGACTGCGACCGCGGCGGTGAGCAGCAGCGCCGCGCCGACACCGGAGGCGATGGCCAGGCCGTCGGTGAACGCGGTCTTGGCGGCCGTGAGCAGACCCGTCGCCTGATCGGCCGGCAACCCGTCGGCCGCGCGCAGGGCGCCGGGCAGTGAATCCCGGGCGGCGGTGGCGACGTCGGCCGGGACGCTCGGCGCGATCACGACGGTGCGGTAGACGGCGGTGACGATCGACCCCAGCGTCGCGATGCCCAGCGCCATGCCGAGTTCGTAGGCGGTCTCGGAGACCGCCGCCGCCGAGCCGGCCCGTTCCCTGGGCACGCTGGCGAGGATCACGTCGCTGGCGACGGTGAAGGCCAGACCGAGCCCGACGCCGACGACGAACAGCGCGATGCCCAGCGGCAGGTACGGCGTGACCGGTGTGAACAGCTTCAGTGACGCCATCAGCGCGGCCATCGCCACACCGACGAGCGCCAGCCCGGTGGTCAGTACCAGGCGGTGCGACACGTACCGCACGGCCACCCCGGCGAGCACGCCGAACACGGTCGCAGTCACGGCGGCGGGCAGTTCCGCCAGGCCGGCCTTCAGCGGCCCGTACCCCTGCACCAGCTGGAAATACTGCGACAGGAAGAACACCAGCCCGGAAAGTCCGAGCACCGAGAGCAGGTTGGCGGACACCACCCCGGAGAACACCGGGTTGCGGAACAGCCGGACATCGATCAGCGGCACCGGCAGACGCAACTGCCGGCGGACGAACAACGTCAGCGCTGTCGCGCCGACAACGGCCGCGAGGACGGCGTCGATGCGCACGCCGTGCGAGATGGCGGCGAAGCCCTCCTTGATGCCGTAGACCACACCGAGCATGCCGACCATGGACAGCACTACGCTGGGGATGTCCCACGGTCCGGGTTCGGGGTCGCGGTGTTCGGGCAGCAGCACGACGCCGCCGACGACGAGCACCAGCATCACCGGGATGTTGATCAGGAACACCGATCCCCACCAGAAGTGCTCGAGCAGCACGCCGCCGACCACCGGGCCCAGCGCAGCGCCTGCGGAAAACGCCGATGCCCACACACCGACGGCGATGCTCCGCTCCCGCTGATCGGGGAAGAGCCCGCGGATCAATGCGAGGGTGGCGGGTGCCAGGGTGGCGCCCGCCATGCCCAGCAGCGCCCGCATCAGGATCAGCATCTCCGGGGTCGACGCGTACGCTGTGGCCACCGAGACGACCGCGAATGCTGTTGCGCCCCAGAGCAGCAGCTTTTTGTGTCCGATGCGGTCCCCGAGGCTGCCCATGGTGATCAGCAGCGCGGCCAGCACGAACGAGTAGAGGTCCCCGATCCACAGGATCTGGGTGCCGGTGGCGCCGAGGTCGGCGCTGATGAACGGCGTCGCCAACGCGAGAACCGTTCCGTCGACGCCGATGAGCAGCACCGCCATGGTGAGGATGCCAAGAGCGAACCAGCGGCGGTTCATGAGGTCTGTACTCCGTGCAGTAGTAGGTCGGTGATGAGTCGGTCGAAGTCACGGCCGGCGACGCGTCCCGCGCGCACCGCCCAGGCGGTGCCTTCCACCAGGCTGTAGAACGCCTCGGTGAGCCACGCCGCGGTCAGGTCGGGGCGGAAGTCTCCGTCGTGCTGTCCGCGCTCGAACAACGACGTGATCTCGGTGTCGATCTCCTGCCAGACGTCCAGGGTGTGGTCCAGGTCGAGTTCCTGGCTCTGGCTGTACAAAAGGGCCAGGTACGGCGACACCGGCCGGCACGCCGAGATGAGTCGGCGCAGCGCCTCGGGGGCCGGTCCCTCGTGCGGGCGGGCGGTGCTCAGCACGTCGCGCATCTCTGCGATGGCGAGCTCTTCGAGTGCCTCCATCAGGGCGGCCTTACCGGCGAAGTGCCGGTGCAAGGTTGCCCGGCTCACGCCGACGGCGGTGGCGATCTCGTCTTGCGTTGCGTTCGGGCGACGACCGAGGAAGTCCGCCGCAGCGCGCAGCAACTCCTCACGCGTCGATGACATGCAACAACAATAGCTCATATGAGACAAAACTGTCTCATACCCATTTGCCGGCGGTTGAGGCAGGATCAACACCATGGATCAGTTGTGGGCCAACCGCGCCGCCAGTGCGGAAGCGGCGATCACGAAGCGGCACCTCAAGAAGCTGTGGGGGCTGCCGGGCACACAACTCGGCGTCGTCGCCTGGCCCGCCGCCGGGCAGCACCGGCGGTTCGGTACCTGGCACTACTGGTGGCAGGCCCACCTACTGGACAACCTCGTCGACGCCCAGCTGCGCGACCCCGACCCCGAGCGGTTGAAGTCGATCACCCGGCAGATCCGCGGCCAACGGCTGCGCAACCTCGGCTCCTGGGTCAACGACTACTACGACGACATGGCCTGGCTGGCGCTGGCACTCGAGCGCGCGGAACGCCTGACCGGAGTGGGTCGGCCCAAGGCCCTGGAGAAGCTCGCCGACCAGTTCCTCGGCGCCTGGGTGCCCGAGGACGGCGGCGGGATTCCCTGGCGCAAGCAGGACCAGTTCTTCAACGCCCCCGCCAACGGGCCTGCCGGGATCTTTCTCGCCCGCTACGAGGGCCGGCTGCGGCGCGCGCAGCAGATGGCCGATTGGATCGACGAGACGCTGATCGACCCGGAGACCCATCTGGTGTTCGACGGCATCAAGTCCGGCTCGCTGGTGCGTGCGCAGTACACGTACTGCCAGGGTGTGGTGCTCGGGCTGGAAACCGAACTCGCCGCGCGCACCGAGGACACCCGCCACGCCGAACGGGTACACCGACTGGTCGCGGCGGTCGCCGAGCACATGGCACCCGAGGGGGTGATCAAGGCCGGCGGTGGAGGCGACGGCGGGCTGTTCAACGGGATCCTGGCACGCTACCTGGCGCTGGTGGCGACCTCGCTGCCCCGACGCACAGACGAGGACGAGAAGGCCTGTCAGACAGCGCGTTCAGTGGTTCTCACCTCGGCGCGGGTGGCGTGGGACAATCGCCAGACGGTCGAGGGGCTTCCGTTGTTCGGCGCGTTCTGGGATCGCGCGGCCGAGATGCCGACCGCCGGATCCAAGGACGCCGAGTTCGCGCAAAATGTTGATGGCGCCGTCAACTCGTCGGCGATCCCGGAGCGCGATCTTTCCGTGCAGCTTTCGGGATGGATGCTGATGGAGGCCGCCCACGGACTCGATGCGCAGAAGGCCGACCCGGAGATCACCGTCGGTGAGTGAACTGCCGGCCCAGCGGGGGTTCCCGCTGCTTCCTGCACGGCTCAATCGCGGCAGCAAGGCCACCAAGACGACGGACAACACCGCGGCGGCGTTGTTGCTCGCGTTCACTGTCTTCGCCATCCTGTGGGCCAATTCACCTTGGGCGCAGAGCTATTCAGATTTTCTCGACACCCACCTGGGTCTCACGGTCGGCGCCCATCATTTCGAGATGACGGTCAAACATCTCGTCAACGACGGGCTGATGACCTTCTTCTTCTTCATCGTGGGGCTGGAGGTGACCCGCGAGTTCACCATCGGTGAGCTGACCGACCGGTCCCGGGCCGCGGTGCCGGTGGTCGCCGCGGCGGCGGGCCTGGTGATCCCGGCGGTGGTGTTCCTGCTGTTCAACCCGTCCGGCGAGGACGCGCATGCATGGGGCGTGGTGATCTCCACCGATACCGCCTTCCTGGTCGGGGCACTGGCCATCATCAAACCGAAGTTCCCTGCCCGGGTGCGGATCTTCTTGCTCACCCTCGCCGTGGTGGATGACGTGGGAGCGCTGGTCGCGATCGCGCTGTTCTACTCCGACAGCATCCAGGTCGGTCCGCTGATCGTCTCGGTGACGCTGCTCGTCGCGCTGGCGCTGGTGCGCTTCCTGCCGCCTGGAGTACGCGGGCCCGCATACGCGGTCTCGGGTGTCGCGCTGTGGATTGCACTGTATCTGGCGGGGATCCACCCGACACTGGCCGGAGTTGCGGTCGCACTGCTGATTCCGGTGTTCACGCCCGAACGAGGTCCGGTCGAGCGGGCCGTCCACCAGATCCGGGCGTTCCGTCAGTCTCCGAACTCCCAGTATGCCCGTGCGGCCAGCCGCTCTCTGCGGGAGTCGATCTCGATCAACGAGAGACTGCAGACGAGCGTCGGTCCGACGGTCTCGTTTGTGGTCCTGCCGCTGTTCGCGTTGGTCAACGCCGGCGTGCGGCTGGACGAGCAGAGCCTGTCGACGGCGCTACGGTCACCGTTGACGTGGGGGATCGTCGCCGGTCTGGTGATCGGGAAGTTCGTCGGCATCACCGGAGCCACCTGGTTCATGCGACGCACCGAGCTGGGCGAGCTCGCCCCGGGGCTCACGCTGCGCCGCGTCGCCGGCGGTGCCGCGCTGTCCGGCATCGGCTTCACCATCTCGCTGTTCATCGTCGATATCGCGATCCTGGAACCCGCCCGCCAGGATCAGGCACGCATCGGTGTGCTGGCGGCTTCTCTGATCGCGTTCACGCTGGGGTGGACGATCTTCCGGGTCACCGACTGGCTGAGTCCGCCCGAGCCGGTCGGGCTCAAGCTGCTCCGGCCGGTGGACCCGGAGCGTGACCACATCCGTGGCAACAACGACGCGCCGCTGACACTGGTCGAATACGGCGATTTCGAGTGCCCGTTCTGCAGCCGGGCCACCGGGGCCATCGACGAGGTACGCGCCCATTTCGGTGACGAGCTGCGCTACGTGTGGCGACACTTTCCACTCGAGCGGGCGCACCCCCGCGCCTTCGACGCGGCCCGGGCCAGCGAGGCGGCCGCCCTCCAGGGCCGGTTCTGGGAGATGGCGTGCGAACTGTTCGAGCACCAGGATGACCTGGAGTGGTCGGACATGTACCGGTACGCGGTGACCGCTGGGTGCGACATCGAGCAGTTCGATCAGGATGTGCGGGTGCACTCGTCGAAGGTGCTGCACCGGGTGAGCGACGACGCCGAGGACGCCGAGGAGATGGACCTCAACGCCACGCCGACGCTGTTTGTCAACGGCAGGCGGCACCTCGGGCCGTGGGACGCCGCCAGCCTGATCCGCGCGCTCGAACAGGGGCGCGCTGAGCCGTAGCGGTCAGACCGTCGGCTCGGGCTCGGGCTCGGGCTCGGGCTCGGACGCCCCGCCCGCCTGCTTCTCTGCCCTCCGGCGTTTGGTCCATTCGTAGGCCATCGGGAGGACCGAGAGGACGACAATGCCGATGACGATCGGTTCGAGCAGACTCTGGATTACCTGAAATCGGCCGAGCCAGTAACCGAGCAACGTCAGACCCACACCCCACACCACGGCGCCGAGCGCGTTGTAGAGCGTGAATGCGTAGTAGTTCATCCTGGCTGCGCCGGCGGTGATGGGGGCGAGCGTGCGTACGACCGGCACGAATCGTGCGATGACTATCGCGACTGGACCGCGCTGTTCGAAGAACAGGTGGGCCTCGTCGAGGTATCTCTGCTTGAGGAAGCGGGCGTTGGGTGTGAACATGGCGGTGCCCACGTTGCGTCCGATCCAATAGCCGACCTGGCCGCCGAGTACCGCAGCGATGGGGATGAACACCACCAACTGCCAGAGCGCAAAGTTCGCCTGCACGGTGCTGTCGTGGGCCGCCGCGGCGGTCCCGGCGGCGAGCATCCCCGCCACGAACAGCAGTGAGTCGCCGGGCAGGACCGGGAACAGCACGCCGGACTCTACGAACACCACCACCAGCAGCCCGATCAGCGCCCAGGTGCCGAAGTAGCTGAGCAGGTTGATCGGATCCAGGTAATCCGGCATCAGCGCGATATTGTCGACGACCACGGAGTCCAAGGCTACCGGCGGTTACGCCGGCCAGGACATCGCCACTCGAGTCCACGCTCGCAACCGCTAGCGTGATCGCGTGCTTGCAACTGTCACCAACCTTGTCCGTGGTGCACTCATGGGAGTAGCCGAAGTCATCCCCGGGGTGAGCGGTGGAACTGTCGCACTCATCGTGGGCATCTACGAGACGCTGATCAACGCGATCGCCAATGTCGTGCTTTCCCTTCGGCAGCTCGTCGGTCTCGGCACGGGAAAGGCCTCTGCGCGCGCCTCCGCCACCACATTTCGTGGCCTCCCTTGGCGAACACTGATACCTGTCGCGATTGGAATGGTCATCGCACTCGTTCTCGGAGCACGCTTCCTGGAGCCGCTACTCGAGGAGCATCCAGTCCAGATGCGGGCGTTGTTCTTCGGACTCGTGCTCGCGGGTGTGTACGTGCCTGCTCACATGGTTATCCGTACCTCCCCCGGCGCATGGCCCGCGAAGGACCTGGCTGTCGGGGCAGTGGCCGCGATCTTTCTGTTTTGGCTCACGGGTGTCCCACCAGCGAACATCGGTGATCCGAACCCGCTCGTGATCGTGCTGGCTGCGGCCGTGGCCATTTGCGCGCTCGTATTGCCCGGGGTTTCCGGATCCTTCCTCCTGCTGTCCATCGGCATGTACGAGACGACCATCAGCGCTGTCAACGACCGCGACTTCGGCTACATCGCGCTCTTCGGACTCGGCGCCGTCGTCGGCCTCGGATCGTTCGTCACGCTGCTGAGGTGGCTGCTCGCACACCGAGCTCGCATTACCCTCGTCATCATCACCGGGCTCATGGTGGGGTCGCTGAGGGCGCTCTGGCCGTGGCAGTCGGAGGATCGCGATCTGCTTGCGCCGGCCGCTGACATCTCCATGGTGCTGGTGTTGTTCGCCGCGGGAATCCTGGCCGTCGCGGGCCTGATCCTCATCGAGCGCCGACTGGGAATTTCCGAAGAGCAGACAGACTTCGACTGATCGGGCGCAGGTTGAGAGCGTCCGTTCACAGGTATTCATTAGTGCCAACATCGCGGATATCGTCGATCGCATGCCTGAAAGCACCCGCACCCACGCTGCCGTCCAACTCACTGCGGCCGGCGAACCGCTCACTCTCGTCGACGTGGAGACCACTCCGCCCGCCCGGGATCACGTCCGCCTCGACGTCGCCGCGTGCGGCGTCTGTGGAACCGACCGGGAGTTCTACGCAGGCCACTTTCCCGGTCTGCAGTGGCCGCTCACGCTGGGCCACGAGATCGCGGGAACGGTGGCCGAGGTCGGAGACGGTGTCGAGGACTTCGCGGTCGGCGACCGGGTGGCCGTCGGGTGGTTCGGAGGCAACTGCAACCGCTGCGTGCCGTGTCGCAGAGGCGCCTTCATGCAGTGCGAGCGCATGCAGGTGCCGAGCTGGCACTACCCGGGCGGCTACGCGGAGTCGGTGACGGCCCCGGCCACCGCGTTGGCGCGGATTCCGGACGGGCTGTCGTTCGTCGAAGCCGCGCCGATGGGCTGCGCAGGAGTGACGACGTTCAACGGATTGCGCGAGACGCGTGCCAAGGCCGGTGATCTGGTCGCGATCCTCGGTGTCGGCGGGTTGGGTCACCTGGGTGTTCAGTGGTCGCGGGCCATGGGGTTCGAGACCGTCGCGATCGCCCGGGGAACCGGCAAGGCCGACGAGGCCGCGCGACTGGGAGCACATCACTACATCGACTCGACCGCGCAGGACGTCGCGGCAGAACTGAAGAAGCTGGGTGGCGCAGCCGTGGTGCTGGCCACCGCGAACAACGCGGCTGCGATGGCCGCGGCCGTCGGTGGCCTCGGCCCGGCAGGGGAGCTGGTCGTCGTCGGCGTCACCGCGGAGAACTTGCCGATCAGCCCGCTCGACCTGATCAACTCCGGGCTGTCGGTGGCCGGTCACCCGTCGGGCACGTCACGCGACGTCGAGGAGACGATGGCGTTCGCGCAGTTGTCCGGCGTGCGGGCGCTCGTCGAGGAGCGTCCGCTGGCCCAAGCCGCCGAGGCTTACGCCGCGATGGACTCCGGCCGTGCTCGCTACCGGATGGTGCTGACCGTGTGATGGAGCACTCACCGTCCGGGCTGATCACCAGGGCGTCGGCGCCCATCCACTGAGGGTCGTACCGGTTGACCCGGCACGACCCTCAGCGCAATCTCGGATATGTCCGATACCTGATCGACTACCTAGTCGACCGGAGCCACACCGATGACTGCGACGTTGGTGGATTCATCATCGATGTCTCCGCCGACGGCGGTTTGATAGGCAGTGTTGCCCGGATCGACAACGGGACCACCGACCGCAGGACCATCGATGTCGTAGGTCGCGAGAACCTGGTCCGTGGCGTTTCCCGGATCGATGACCGTCACGTGGGTGACGAATCCGTCTTCTCCCAGGGTCTGCGTGGTCACGTACACGAGCCCGTTGCCGTCGACGGCGACCTGGCTGCCCTCGTTCGGCGGTGCGCCGGCGATTGCGTGATCGATCTGGATCGTGCCCTCCGGGTTGTTCGGATCGACGACCGTCACGCGCGTGGTGTACACGGTGTCGCCGCCGACTTCGGTTTCGGTGGTCACGGCGATGTACGCTCGGCCATCCTGTCCGATGGCCACATTGCTGGTTTGGAAGTCACCGTTGATGATGGTGGGGCCGTTTAGTTCGACGGCGAAGGCAGCGTCGGGATCTTGCGGGTCGATCACGACCAACTGGTAGATCGTGGTGATGTCGGGGAAGTTGGTGTAGTCGCTGACCGTCACACCGGCGTAGATGATGCCGCCTGGTCCGACGATGATCGGTCCGTCCAGTGCGCCCAGTACCTCATAGGTTTCTGGATCGTCGACCTGGTTCAGGTCGATTCTCATTATTTCCGTTGTGGTCTGGAGGCTGGAGAAGTCGTCCCCCTCGATGGATATCGTGGCGGCAGCCTGATAAACGTCGCCGTCGGGCCCGAACGCGACTCCGTTGAACGCGGTACCTGTCATCTCGAATTGCACTGGTACGCCTGGGTTGTCCGGGTCGATTACGACGACGTGGGTGGTCGCGGTGTCGCCGTCTACCGACCACGTCGTGAGATAGATGGAACCGTCCGGCCCGGACACCAAACCGTCAGCCGGCAGCGATCCCGGGCTTTCGGTGACGAAGATCAGCGGATCGTCGGGCGAGGTGATGTCGATTTCGAAGAGCTGCACGCGTTCTTCGGCATCGTCGGACTCTTCGGCCACGTAGGGAGTGCCGCTCAGCTGATTGAACACCACAGGCCCGTCTGCAGCGGTACCTGTCAGGTCGATTGACACTGGGGCAGAGGTGTTCTCCGGGTCGACGACGAGCAGTTGTCCGCCGGTCAACACGTAGGCAGAGCCGTCGGGACTGATGGACACGTCGTCGTCGAAAACGCGGCCGCTGCCGAGCCCCACGGCAGCGAATGTCCCGGGGTTCTGCAGGTCGATCACCAGCAGGTAGCCTGTCTGGCTGTCGTAGTCGAACGTGGTTTGGAAGACGTACCGTTCCGGTGCGAACATCAACCCACTGTCTGCCCCTCCCTCGGCCATGTCGACGACAGTCTCCAGCGCCCCCGATCCATCTGGGTTCAGCGCGTAAACCGACGTGTGCTGGTTTGAGGTTCCGAGGCCGAAGACCACCGATTGATAGGCAGTTCCGTCGGGACCCACCACAACAGGACCTGAAGGATCTCCCGGCAGTTGCGCAATTCCTTGCAGGGTGGGTGTCGCGTCGGGGGTTGGCAGCGCGGCGATGGGGACGTCGAAGGTGGTGCTGGCGGTGAGTTCGCCGTCGGAGGCCAGCACGGTGAAGCTGGCGGCGCCGTCGGGTTCGCCGAACTCCGGTCGGGTGGCCGGGGTGTAGGTGTAGGTGCCGAGGACGGCGTCGATGGTGACGCTGCCGTTGGCGGGTGGGTCGGTGACGGTGTAGGTGAGGGTGTCGCCGTCGGGGTCGGTGAAGCCCAGTGTGCCGGTGACGACGCCTGTTTCGTCGTCGACGACCGGGGTTCCGGGGGTGCCGGCGACGGGTGCGTTGTTGTCCGGTTCGGGCAGCGCCACGATGGGCAGGCCGATGGTGTTGGTGGCGGTGAGGCCGTCGGGGTCGGTGGCGACCACGGTGAAGGTGGTGGTTTCGTCGGGTTCGCCGAACTCCGGTCGGGTGGCGGGGGTGTAGGTGTAGGTCCCGGCTTGGTTGTCGACGGTGACGGTGCCGTTGTCGGGTTGGTCGGTGACCGTGTAGGTGAGGTCGTCGCCGTCGGGGTCGGTGAAGCCGAGGGTTGCGGTGACCACGCCGGTTTGTTCGTTGATCTGCCAGGGGCCGGACTGTCCGGTTTGTGGTGCCTGGTTGTCGGGTGCCGGCAGCGCGGCGACAGGAACGTCGAAGTCGGTGCTGGCGGTGAGGCCGTCGGGGTCGCTGGCGACGATGGTGAAGGTGGCGGTGCCGTCCGGTTCGCCGAACTCCGGTCGGGTGGCCGGGGTGTAGGTGTAGGTGCCGGCGACGGCGTCGATGGTGACGCTGCCGTTGGCGGGTGGGTCGGTGACGGTGTAGGTGAGGGTGTCGCCGTCGGGGTCGGTGAAGCCCAGTGTGCCGGTGACGAAGCCTGTTTCGTCGTCGACGACCGGGGTTCCGGGGGTCCCGGCGACTGGGGCGTTGTTGCCAGGGGTTGGCAGCGCGGCAATGGGGACGTCGAAGGTTGTGCTGGCGGTGAGTTCGCCGTCGGAGGCCAGCACGGTGAAGCTGGCGGCGCCGTCGGGTTCGCCGAACTCCGGTCGGGTGGCCGGGGTGTAGGTGTAGGTGCCGAGGACGGCGTCGATGGTGACGCTGCCGTTGGCGGGTGGGTCGGTGACGGTGTAGGTGAGGGTGTCGCCGTCGGGGTCGGTGAAGCCCAGTGTGCCGGTGACGACGCCTGTTTCGTCGTCGACGACCGGGGTTCCGGGGGTGCCGGCGACTGGTGCGTTGTTACCCGGGGCCGGCAGCGCCACGATGGGCAGGCCGATGGTGTTGGTGGCGGTGAGGCCGTCGGGGTCGGTGGCGACCACGGTGAAGGTGGTGGTTTCGTCAGGTTCGCCGAACTCCGGTCGGGTGGCGGGGGTGTAGGTGTAGGTCCCGGCTGCGTTGTCGACGGTGACGACGCCGTTGTCGGGCTGGTCGGTGACCGTGTAGGTGAGGTCGTCGCCGTCGGGGTCGGTGAAGCCGAGGGTTGCGGTGACCACGCCGGTTTGTTCGTTGATCTGCCAGGGGCCGGACTGTCCGGTTTGTGGTGCCTGGTTGTCGGGTGCCGGCAGCGCGGCGACAGGAACGTCGAAGTCGGTGCTGGCGGTGAGGCCCTCGGGGTCTCTGGCGACGATGGTGAAGGTGGCGGTGCCGTCCGGTTCGCCGAACTCCGGTCGGGTGGCCGGGGTGTAGGTGTAGGTGCCGGCGACGGCGTCAATGGTGACCGCACCGTTGCCGGGTCCGTCGCTGACGGTGTAGGCGAGGATGTCGCCGTCGGGGTCGGTGAAGCCCATTGTGCCTGTGACGACGCCTGTTTCGGGGTCGACGGTGGGAGCGCCGGGCGCACCGGCGACCGGAGCATTGTTGTCCGGGCTGATGGGCTGGCCGAACGCGATGTTTCCGTCGCCGGGTCCGGTATCAGCGATCAGGTTGTTTCCGATCGCGATCGCGGTGTTGTCGCTACCCGGACCGGCTGTGGCGATCGACTGCGCACCCAGAACGAATGCGTAGTTGTCCTCGCCGATGGCGTTGACCGTATTGGCCCTGCCCACGGAGAGCGCGGTGCTGCCTCCGTCGGCGGTCGCAGCACTGTCGTATCCCTGGATCCGAACGACGCTTCCGGTGTCGACTGAAGTAGCGACGTTGCCGTCGCCATTGATGACGGCAACGCCGTTGGTGGCCTCCGCCGCGTTCCCGTCTCCGTAGACGGCGGCACGGGCCCATTCATCGGCCACAGCGCTGGTGGCGGCGACGTTGTCGTCACCGATCACCCGCGTCGTGGCAGTGCCTCCGCTGGTGCTGCTCGTGGCGAGGGTGTTGTCACCGACGATCCGAGTCGACGCGGTGCCTGCGGAGGCGATGGTGCTGGCCCTGCTGTCGTCCCCGACAATGCGCGCTGATGCATGACCGTCCATGTCGGCGTCGGCGAGCGCCACACTGCCGTCCCCGTACATCGTGATGCGCGCGTACGAGTCGTTGTGGGCACTGGCTGACGACGAACCGTTGTCGGCATTCATCGTGATGCTGGCACGAGATCCGCCTGCGGCGGTTGCGATGGCGTCGCTGCCAGTGCCGGTGAGCTGTATGGATGCGGTGCCGTCTTCTGCGATTGCGGTCGCACTGCTGTTGTCGCCGTTGAGGTAGACGGAGACGCGTCCGTTCTCGCTGGCGAGCAGCACCGAGTTGGTGTCGCCGTATACGGTCGCGTCGTTGCGTGCACCTGTGCTTGCGACGACGTTGCCGGCGCCGCGCACCCGTGCCGTCGAGTAGTTTCCGTCCGACACGTCGACGGTGTTCTCGTCGCCGTAGACGCGGGCGGTGTTGAACCCGCCCTGGGCGGCCCTGGCGGTGCTGTCGTCACCGTTCACGCGGGCCTTGTTGAAGTTGCCGTCCGCGGTGGCGCTGCCGTCGTCACCGTCCACGATGGCCATGCTGAACAGGCCGGTGGCGGTCGCGGTGCTGTTGGCGCCCCACGCGATGGCCAGTGAGCCGAAGCCCTCCGAGGTGGCCATCGCGGTGCCGCGCTGCACCAGTGACACCCCACCGATCGAGATGCTGACGTCCTGATAGGTGGCCTCGATCTCGCGGCGCACCCAGGCCAGCACGGCCAACAGGCCCGGAGAGGGCGCCGGCGCTGCGGGCGCGGGATTGGGAGCCGCGAACGGTGCGAGGGCCGTGGACAGCATGGTGGTGGCCACGCTGATGAAGGTGCCCGGCTGGGCCTGAAGCGCCTTGGCCGGCGCCTCGTCCGCCATCGCGCTCGCATCGTCGGCGGGCGCCGCTGCTGCGGTGAAGGTGTCGGCGGCCGCGCTCGAACGTGACGTCTCGGCCACGGCGGCCTCGGCCGGGGCGGCGGCTGGGGTGTCCGTTGATTCGGGTGTCTCGACGAGTGCCGGCGTGGCAGCACGTGCAGGGCGCTTGGTTTGGCTGGTGGGTGTGGTGACGGCCGCGGGGGCCGGATCGCGCTTCGCGGGGACGGGTGCCGGTTCAGCCGGCGGATCGGTGTCTTCGTCGACGGGTTTGGGGTCGTCCTGCTCGTCGGCATCGGACTCGTCGTCGGCAGGCGTGTCGGTCTCGTCCAGATCGGTGTCGGTGTCGAGGTCATAATCCGACTCGGTGTCGGTGTCGGTGTCGGTGTCGGTGTCGGTGTCGGTGTCGGTGTCGGTGTCGGTCGAGTCGTCATCCGCGGACTCGTTGTCCGAGGAGTCGGTTTCGCGGGAGGACGCGTTGTCCGACTTGCGCTCGGACGACTTTGAAGAACCGGACGACGACGAACCGGACGACGACGAGCCGGACGACGACGAGCCAGATGACGAACCCGACGAGCTGGATCCACTGGAGGAGTCGGCCAGAGCGACGCCGGGGATGGTCGCTGCTGCCATCCCCAAGCCGAGCGCTACCGCTAATCCGCCAACTCGTGAAACATACTTCGCCGACTCCATGTGACTGCCTTCCCGAACGGTGCCTGATGGTCACTTGACGCTAGGTCCGGGGCGGCAGGAGCGAATCGGGTGAAACCCTATGTATTGACCCTCGCGCAAGTGGCAGGAAGCCCCGCAGATCGGCGACGGCGCACCCTGGCCGGCGATTCTTGCGATACTGGTCGGACTTGCACGTGCAGATGCCGAGAGGAACCCGTCATGCCCATCGCCACGCCCGAGGTCTACGCCGAGATGCTGGGTCGTGCCAAGGAGCACTCCTTCGCGTTCCCTGCCATCAACTGCGTCGGGTCCGAGAGCGTCAACGCCGCGATCAAGGGCTTTGCGGATGCCGGCTCCGACGGCATCATCCAATTCTCCACCGGAGGTGCGGAATTCGCGTCCGGTCTGGGGATCAAGGAGATGGTCACCGGCGCCGTGGCTCTCGCCGAGTTCGCGCACGTCGTCGCCGCCAAGTACGACATCACGGTCGCGTTGCACACCGACCACTGCCCGAAGGACAAGCTCGACACCTACGTCCGGCCGCTGCTGGCGATCTCCGCCGAGCGCGTCGCCAAGGGCCGCAACCCGCTGTTCCAGTCGCACATGTGGGACGGCTCGGCGGTGCCGATCGACGAGAACCTGTCGATCGCGCAGGAACTTCTCAAGCAGGCGGCCGCTGCCAAGATCGTCCTGGAGATCGAGATCGGCGTGGTGGGCGGCGAAGAGGACGGCGTCGAGGCCGAGATCAACGACAAGCTGTACACCACGGCCGAGGACTTCGAGAAGACGATCGAGGCGCTCGGTGCAGGTGAGCACGGCAAGTACCTGCTGGCCGCCACCTTCGGCAATGTGCACGGTGTCTACAAGCCGGGCAACGTCAAGCTCAAGCCGGAGATCCTGGCCGAGGGTCAGAGGGTCGCAACGGCCAAGCTCGGCCTCCCCGAGGGTTCCAAGCCGTTCGACTTCGTCTTCCACGGCGGATCCGGCTCGCTGAAGTCCGAGATCGAGGACTCGCTCAACTACGGCGTGGTCAAGATGAACGTCGACACCGACACCCAGTACGCGTTCACCCGGCCGATCGTCGGACACATGTTCAGCAACTACGACGGCGTGCTGAAGGTCGACGGAGAGGTCGGCAACAAGAAGGTCTACGACCCGCGCAGCTACTTCAAAAAGGCCGAGGCCGGGATGAGCGAGCGTGTCGTCGAGGCGTGCAACGACCTGCACAGCGTGGGTCGCAGCGTCACGGCCTAGCTAGCAGGCGCCTGGCAGATCTTCCACTGGTCGTCGCGGAACTCCAGATCGAAGCTTCGCGTCGAGCGGGTCTGCGGCGCGTACGCCATGAAGGTGGTGACGTTGGCCTCCGCGTGGTCGCCGTTGACCACCACCTGATCGATGCTGGCGACCACCGGGTACTGCTTGGCCGCGGCCACCCGGGAGTGCGTGTCGGCCCAGGCCTGCTCCTCGTAGCGGACGTAGCTGTCGCGGGTGGCCCCGCAGGTGATGCTGCGCAGCGTGGACAGGTCGCCGTTCTGCACGGCGATGTCGAACTCCTCGATCGTGGAACGGACCATGTCCTCCTGGGACACCGCCGGCGTCGACGTGCGGGTCAGAAGGATGGTTCCGAGGATCGCGATGGCCGCCAGTGCCGCGATGACCAGCACGATCGCCGCCACCCAGCCCCAGCTGCGGCTCTTCTGTGGCGGCTTCGGTGCCTCGCCGCCACGGGGCGGAATCATCTGGGGGGCAACAGGCTTGGAAGCGGCAAACACCTCGGTGGCCGGCTCGTTGGGCCGGTCGATGATCTGCGTCGACCCGGCGTCGAACCCGGACGGCGCGGTGAAGCGCCGCTCACCGGGTTGCTCCTCTGACGTCTGGTCCTGCGCCCCCGGTTCGGCGGGTGCCATGACCTCGGTGGCGGGCTCGTGGTCGTGATCCGGTTCCGGCAGGATCTCCGTCTCGGCCTCTGCGTCTGCCGGTGGCGCAGCGTCACCGGCTTGCTCAGCAGCGTCGGTGGTCTCGTCCGGTTGGTCAGGCCCTGTGGGGTTCGACATCCCTGCTGAAATCCTCCCTGGTCCTTCCCTGGCTGATGCTAGGGCGAAGCTTAGCCATCCGCGGTGACGCGCGCCCACGGCCGCACTGCACAATGGGTCCATGACTCGGATGGGCGATCTTCTCGGACCGGAACCAGTATTGCTGCCCGGTGATCCCGCGGCCGAGGCCGAACTGGACGCCGCGGAGAACCCGGCCATCGTGGCCGCGGCGCATCCGACGGCGTCGATCGCGTGGGCGCTGCTCGCCGAGGACGCGCTCCGCGACGACAAGGCGGTCACCGCATACGCCTACGCTCGTACCGGCTATCACCGCGGGCTCGATCAACTCCGTCGCAACGGGTGGAAGGGCTTCGGTCCGGTGCCGTTCTTCCACGAACCCAACCGTGGCTTCCTGCGGTGCGTGGCGGCGCTGGCCCGGGCGGCCGATGCGATCGGGGAGGCCCCGGAGTATCAGCGGTGCCTGGACCTGCTCGACGATTGTGATCCGTCCGCCCGCGGGCAACTCGGACTGCCCTGACCCGATCCGGCTACCGGTTGTTGGTTTCGCACTCACAGTCCGCGGCGGCATCGGGCGGTTCCACCTGAACCGTCGCGTGGTCGAGGCCACGTGCGGTCAGCACGGCACGGGCGTCGTCGAGCACTCGCGCGGAGTCTCGCCTGCTCGTCAGGTGCGCGGTCACCATGTCCTTGCCCGGTACCAGCGTCCACACGTGCAGATCATGGACTTCGGTGACACCTTCGACGCGGCAGAGGGCGGTGCGTAACTCCTCCACGTCGATGTGGCTCGGCGACGTCTCGGACAGGATCCGCAACGCGGCCCGGGCCAGGGAGATGGCCCGGGGGAGCACCCACAGCGCCACCAGCACGGCGACGACGACGTCGGCGTACGGCCAGGACGTCGTCACCGTGACGATGCCGGCGATCAGCACCCCGATACTGCCGACGGTGTCGGCGAGGACCTCCATGTAGGCGCCCTTGACCGCGAGGCTGTCCTTGGACTGCGACCGCAACAGGGCCACCACGGCGACGTTGGCCAGCAGTCCCGCGAGCGCGACGACGATCATCGGCACGCCCGGGATCTCCGGAGCGTCGCCGAGTCGCTCGAACGCCTCGTACAGGATGAAGCCGGCCATTCCGAGCAGCAGCGCGGCGTTGGCCACCGCGGTGAAGACCTCGGCGCGGTGCCAGCCGTAGGTCCGCGACGGGGAGGTGCTGCCCCGCCTGGCCAGCAGCACCGCCGTCAGTCCCATGAACATCGCCACCAGGTCGGTGAGCATGTGGCCCGCGTCGGCCAGCAACGCGATCGAGTTGATCGCCAGCGCTGTGGTCAGTTCGACGACGAAGAAGATCGACAGGATGCCCGCGGCGAGCAGCATCCGGGAGACACGGGTGTCCGCATGTCCGTGATCGTGTCCCGCGCCCATGGGCAGAAATATATGCGGAAATTCGCATGTATGACAAGCCCGGCTGGTCGTCGCGATCCGCGGGCACTCGGTAGCATCCGTGAGTGGCGCAAACCTGGGAGTCTCCTGTGTACTACCTGGTCGCCACGGCAGGTTTTCCGAACTACGGCGACGAGCTGATCCTCGACGGATGGCTGCGTCACCTCCGGGATGTCGCACCGAACGCCGAGGTCTGGGTCGACACGCCCTCGCCCGGACCCACCCAGCTGCTGTTCGGGGAGGCACATCCGCGGGTGCGGTTCGTCGACACGCTGTGGCGGCTGTGCTGGGAAGCGCCGTCCGACGACCCGTGGGAGGTCGCGGCCTGGGTGCAGGACGCTGTCGCCAACCCCGGCATGGCGCCCCGCTGGCACCAGGGCATCGCGCTGCTGCATCGACTCGACGTCGTGCACGTCGTGGGCGGCGGGTACGTCAACGCGATCTGGCCGCGGCACGTCGGTCTGCTGGCGGGCGCTGCGGCGGCGGCTCGCCATTCAGGGGCGCGCGCGGCGATGACCGGGCAGGGCCTGGTGCCGGAGCCCGCGGGTGCCGCGCCCCTGCTGGAGGCGCTGGCGGACCGCTTCGACGTCGTCGACGTGCGCGACGTGGAATCCGCTGAGCTGCTGGGCGTCGAACCCGGCGTCGACGACGCGTTCCTGCCCATCGGGCAGCACCGGGTGTGCCGCCCGCAGGACGTCTGGCCGGATTCCCGTCCGCCGGAGGTGATGGTGTGCCTGCAGTCCGACATGAACGATGCCGGCACCGGGGCGGTCGCCGGTGCCGCGTTGTCGATGCTGCGCCGGTGGCAGGTTCCCGGCGAGGACGTGTGCGTCGTGGAAGGCATCCCGCGAGTCGACCGTGAGGTGTACGCGCTGATCGAGCATGAACTGCCCGGCGCACGTTTCCTGCCGTTCGTCGACGTGTGGGCGGCGGGCCTGCCGGTGTCGGCCGCACAGACGTGGATCTCCACCCGTTTTCACCCCCACCTGCTGGCCGCCGGTGCCGGGGCGGCCGGTGTGGCGATCTCGATCAGCCCGGACTACTACGCCCCCAAACACCGGTCGCTGATCACGCTCGGATCAGGCTGGACGCTGATGGAAGATCTGGGCAAGGTGCCGGAACGGCCGAGCGCCGGTGGGTTCGTGCCCGAGACCGTGCGCCGGCTGAGCATGCAGAAGCGAACCGTGGCCCAGGCCCTGTACCGCTAGTGGCCCGGCTACAGCCACGCCGACCAGAACCTGGTCAGCTGGCTGCCGACGGACGACAGCGCGGAAGGCACCCCCGACTGGTCGAAAAGCCAGTACACCCCCGAGAAGAACCACTGGTTGAGCCCCGGCGAGATCAGCAGGACCAGC
The DNA here is from genome assembly GCF_010723735.1 of Mycolicibacterium hippocampi. Taxonomy (GTDB): domain Bacteria; phylum Actinomycetota; class Actinomycetes; order Mycobacteriales; family Mycobacteriaceae; genus Mycobacterium; species Mycobacterium hippocampi. Next base: position 1,366,509 of record NZ_BLLB01000002.1, read on the forward strand.
AGGATGACAAAGCCCCACTGTTTGGCCGGCTGCACCGCGCGCTGTGTCTCGGCGCTCAGGTGCGGCTCCAGCGCTCCGTACCCGTCGAGGCCCGGGATGGGGAGCATGTTCAGCAGCAGCGCGGTGATCTGGAGGAAACCCAGGAACGCCACGCCGGCCCAGAACACCGAATGCGCCGGGTCGTACAACAGCCGGATCAGCGCTAGCAGCAGCACCGCAAAAACCAGGTTGACGGCCGGACCCGCGAGGCTGACCAGCGTCTTCTGTCGGCGCGTCATGGATGCCGTCTGCACGTAGACCGCACCACCGGGCAGGCCGATGCCGCCGAGTGCGATGAACAGCACCGGAAGTCCCAGCGACAGCAGCGGATGGGAGTACTTCAACGGGTTGAGCGTGAGGTATCCGCGCACGGCGACGTCGCGGTCGCCGAACCGCCACGCGGTATAGGCGTGACCGAACTCGTGCAGACACAGCGACACCAGCCAGCCGAAGATGACGAACACGAAGACGCCGACATAGGCGATCGGCCGGACCTGCTGCGCCGAATACCACGCCACGGCCCCACCGGCGGCGGTGAGCGCGACGATGGCCAGAAAGACCGGACTGGGGCGCACCGACTGGTGAAGTGGGCGAATGCTCACCTCATGAAGCTACCCGCAGCCAACCCTCGGTATGTCGGTAGAAGGTGGAGCGCCGCACCGGCCGCGGCGCCGGCTCGCCGTCGCGGACCACCAGCGCGCCGGTGGTCCCCAGCTGGGCGGCCCGTCCCGCCACCCAGCGCTTCGGTCGCATCCGGCCCGACAGCACGCAGGCGCGAAGTCCGGGCATCGCGGCGGTCGGCTCGATCCGCACCCCCGTCACCTCCCCGTCGAAGAGCACCTCGTCGTCGACCACCGCCTCGCCGCGGATCGTGTGGGCGTCCTGCTGCGGCAGCCAGTAGGCCGACGCGGTGACGACGGTGCCGGTCTCGTCGCGGATCAGCGGCACCCGGTTTGCGGCGCCGGTCAGCGCCCGCCGTCCCTGCCACCGCCGCGTCGCGTGGGCCACCTCGACGTCGAGCCGGTCGGCGCGCAGCAGCCGCGTCAACACCGACGCCAGATCGGCGTGGGAACCGACCACGACGATGCGGCGGCAGTCGGGGTCACGGTTGATGACGGCGTCGGTGTCGACGACGGGAAGGCCGTGCAGCGCCCCGGGGATCCGGCGCCCGCCGAAGCGCAGAACCGCGACTTGCGATGCGTCCAATCTGCTCCTCGTAAACGGGGCTCGATCAGGTCGGATAGGGTGGCTCACCGGCTGCACAGTATTTGAGCGCAGTACCAGCAGGAGACAGCGGGAGAATATGCCATGCCGGCAATCGTCCTCATCGGCGCCCAGTGGGGCGACGAGGGCAAGGGTAAGGCCACCGACCTTCTCGGTGGTCGCGTCCAATGGGTCGTTCGTTACCAGGGGGGCAACAACGCCGGTCACACGGTCGTTCTGCCGACGGGGGAGAACTTCGCGCTGCACCTGATCCCGTCGGGGATCCTGACCCCGGGCGTCACGAACGTCATCGGCAACGGCGTCGTCGTCGACCCCGGGGTGCTGCTCAGCGAGCTGCAGGGGCTCGAGGCGCGCGCAGTGGACACCGGGCAGCTGCTGATCTCGGCCGACGCCCACCTGTTGATGCCGTACCACGTGGCGATCGACAAGGTCGTCGAACGGTATGCCGGCAGCAAGAAGATCGGCACCACCGGCCGCGGCATCGGACCCTGCTATCAGGACAAGATCGCCCGCATCGGGATTCGGGTCGCCGATGTGCTCGACCCCACTCTTCTTGCCGAGAAGATCGAGGGCGCACTGGAATTCAAGAACCAGGTGCTGGTCAAGATCTACAACCGCAAGGCGCTGGACCCCGCCGAGGTGGTCGACGCCCTACTGGCGCAGGCGGAGGGCTTCAAACACCGCATCGCCGACACCCGACTGTTGCTCAACGCAGCGCTCGAGCAGGGCGAGATCGTGCTGCTGGAGGGGTCGCAGGGCACCCTGCTCGACGTCGACCACGGCACGTATCCATTTGTCACGTCATCGAATCCGACCGCCGGCGGCGCGTCGGTGGGCTCGGGCATCGGCCCGACCCGGATCACCACGGTGCTGGGGATCCTCAAGGCGTACACGACACGTGTCGGCTCGGGACCGTTCCCCACCGAATTGTTCGACGCCAACGGTGAATATTTGGCGAAGACCGGCGGCGAGATCGGCGTGACCACCGGTCGCCGCCGTCGCTGCGGCTGGTTCGACGCAGTGATCGCCCGCTACGCGACCAGGGTCAACGGCATCACCGACTACTTCCTCACCAAACTCGACGTCCTGTCGAGTCTGGAGGCGGTGCCGGTGTGTGTCGGATACCGCGTCGACGGCAAGCGCACCGATGACATGCCAATGACCCAGAGTGACATCGCCCGCGCCGAGCCGATCTACGAGGAACTTCCCGGCTGGTGGGAGGACATCAGCGGGTGCCGCACATTCGACGAGCTGCCCGCCAAGGCGCGTGACTATGTTCTACGGCTCGAAGAGCTTGCCGGGGCGCATGTTTCGTGTATCGGTGTCGGACCGGGACGCGAGCAGACGATCGTCCGGCGCGACATCCTGGCCGCCAAGTGACCGCGGACGCCAGGAGCGACAAGGCGGGAGATCCGAGGGCGGTCGATCCCGAGTACGACCGGCACGGCGGTTTCCCGAACTTCCAGCCGGCGCAGCCCGGTCCGGGTTTCGGCCGGTTCCTCTCGGCGATGCGCCGGGCCCAGGACCTGGCTGTGTCGGCCGATCCGGACACCGACACCTGGGAGCGGGCCGCGGACCTCGCCGAGGAACTGGTCGGGCTGCTGGGTCCGTTCGAAGCGCCCGAGGGTGTCGGCCCGGCGAACCGGGTGCCCAAGCTGCCGGGGGCCGGCAGCCTGCTGATGCCGCCGTACAAGGTGATCAGCTTCGAGCCGGACGGGGTGGAGCTGGAGGTGACGTTCAGCCGGTTCTCGGTCGGCGGCAACTCCGCAGTCCACGGAGGGGTGCTGCCGCTGCTGTTCGACTCGGTGTTCGGGATGGTGATCCACGCCGCCGGCCGCCCGATCAGCCGGACCGCCTTCCTGCACGTGGACTATCGCAACGTCACGCCCACCGACACCGTGTTGACCGCGCGCGGATGGGTGCGCGAGGCGCAGGGGCGTAAAGCCTTCGTCAACGCCGAACTACGGGACCCGCAAGGCCGACTGCTGGCAGAGGCGAACGGGCTGATGATCCGGCTCCTGCCCGGCCAGCCCTGACTGCACCCAGGGGGGGTGGATGGAAAAGGGGATTCGGGAGTACTTCTCGATTTGGTGGCGGCAGCCGTTCGAGTTCGACTGGACCGCAAGGCATTTTCGCGCCCGAGGGGTGATGCGCGTACATCAGGTTTTCATCGGCAGCTTTTCCCTCCTCTACGGCCTCACCGCGCTGCTGACCATGGTGTGGGGTTATGTCGACGGCGGGCCGGTCGGCAGCCGGTGGCTGGTGTTCATCGTGGCCTTGAGCTCAGCGGTGCTGGGTGTGCTCTGGATCTTCGGTCCCTGGCCGACCGCGCGCCAGTCGGCGGCGTTCGTGATCTATGCCGACCTCGCGGTGGTCACGGTGATCGCCTGCTACGAGGACGCGTTCCTGGCGATGCCGGGGCTGGCGCTGCTGGCCGCCAACGGAATCTACGTGGTGATCACGCACGGCCCCCGCGCGCTGTTGCTGCACCTGGCGTTCACCGTCGCGGCGTTCGTCTGGTTGTACACGATGTCCATCGCGCAGGGCACCGCTGCGGTCTCGCTGATCACCGTGCGCCTGCTGGTGTTGGTACCGACCGTGGTCGGGGTCCCGGTGATCGTGCAGTCGTATCTGCTGGCATTGCGCATCGGTGCCGCCGACGCGATGTACGACCCGCTGACCCGGCTGCTCAACCGGCGCGGCCTCGAGGACGAGGTCGACGATCTGGTGGCGGCGGACGGCGGCCAGGTCGGCGTGCTGGCCGTGGACATCGACAAGTTCAAGGCCATCAACGACAGGCACGGCCATGAGGCCGGAGACCGGGTGCTCATCGGAGTGGCCAACGCCGCACGCGACGCGGTGGCGTCGGCAGGTGCACGGGCGGTGATCGCCCGCACCGGCGGTGAGGAGTTCGTCGTCGTTGTCAACGACCGAGTGCTCGACGGCCGGGCGACCGTTGCCTTGCGGGTGGCCGAACTGCTCCACGACAAGGTGGCCCGGTGTGACGTCGCCGCCGCGCCGACGCTGAGCATCGGTGCCGTGACGGCGGGCACGCGTGGCGACGTACGGCGGACGGTGCGCGAGTTGATCGAGCGCGCCGACGCCGCGATGTATCGGGCCAAGAACGCCGGCGGCAACCGGACGGTGGCGGGCGACGACGCCGTTGCGGCCGGCGAATGAGCCGCGGCATGCCACGATGAGGCCGTGACGCATCCGGTCGACCGCCACCTTCGCCGCCTCACGACACCGCGGGCCGCGGCATTCGCCGGCGTGGCTTTCGCGCTGCTGTTCGGGGCGGTGCTGGTGCTGACGCGCACCGCACTGCCCCAGGGCGCGGAACTGGGCTCCCAATGGGTCGACGGATCCGAGTCGCGGCTGCGGTTCGCCGTGGTGCTGATGCCCTTCGCGGGCATCGCGTTCCTGTGGTTCATCGGGGTGGTGCGCGACGGCCTGGGCATGCTGGAGGACAAGTTCTTCACCACGGTGCTCATCGGCAGCGGTCTGCTGTTCCTGGCGATGACGTTCGCGGCCACGGCAGTGGGCGCCGGTCTGCTCGCCAGCAAGGAAACACTCGTGGGCGCGGACAACCGAACCGAGGTCGCCGCCTTCGGCCAGGGGCTGCTGGTCGCGCTCTCCAACACCTACGCCCTTCGGATGGCTGCGGTGTTCATGATCTCGCTGGCGACCATCTGGCTGCGGACGCATCTGATGCCGGTCTGGTTGGTGATCGTGACCTACCTGGTCGCGCTGAGCGTTCTGATCGCCAGTGACATCAATCTGTGGATGACGTTGGCGTTCCCGATATGGGTGCTGGTGGTCAGCCTGGTGCTGCTGGTTCGGCGATCGCCAGAGCACTCGCCGGGCACAGCTTGACGGCCTCCCGGGCGTGCTCGACTTCGTCCGGGGGCACTTCGTCGACCAGCACCACCACGATGCCGTCGTCGTCCTGATCGAAGACCTCGCCGGCGACCATCACGCAGTTGCCGGCCTGGATGCACAACTCGCGGTCAGCGGACACCCGCACTGATCCGTCACCCATTCCAGTTCACCTCCAACGACTTCAGACCGTAGATGAAGTGAAAGGAGCGGAACTCGACATCGTCGAATTGCTCGGCGAGTGACAGCGTGGGGAAGCGCTGCAGCAGCGCCGGAAAGGCGATCTGCATCTCCATCCGGGCCAACGAAGCGCCCAGGCAGTGGTGGACTCCGTGACCGAAAGCCAGGTGACCGAGTGCCCCGCGGCCGATGTCGAGGGTGTCGGGGTGGTCGATGAAGCGTCCGTCACGGTTGGCCAGCGGCAGCGAGGCGAACACCAGCTGTCCGGCGGGGATCGACACCCCGGAGATCTGGACCTCGGTGGTGGTGATGCGTGGGATCGCGGAGTGCAGGATCGACAGCCACCGCAGCAGCTCTTCCACCGCGGGCGCCACCGCGGCCGGATCGTCGCGGACCGCTGCCAACTGTGCGGGATGACGCAACAGCGCCAGAGTGCCCAGTCCCAGCATGTTCGACGTCGTCTCGTGCCCGGCGAGCAGCAAAAGGCTTGCGACGCCGATCAGTTCGTCGTCGGTGAGATCGTCACCGTGCTCGCGGATCAGCATCCCGAGGATGTCGTCACCGGGGTGGGTTCTGGCCGCGTCGACCAGCGAACCCATGTAGTCCCTGCCCTGACGCTGCAACGCGATTCGCTCGTCGACGGGAGCGGACACGTCGAGCTGGCGCGCGCTCCGCCGCTGGAAGTCGTCGCGGTCGGCGTAGGGCACCCCGAGCAGCTCGCAGATCACCAGCGACGGGATCGGCAGCGCGAAGTGCTCCACCAGATCGGCCGGCGGGCCGGCAGCGGCCATGGCGTCGAGTTGCTGGTCGACGATCTCCAGGATCCGCGGCTGCAGCCGTTTGATCCGTCGAATCGTGAACTCCGGGGTGAGCATCCGACGCAGCCGCTGATGTTCGGGCGGGTCCAGGCCGAGCAGGTTCCCGGCCCTGGCACGGGCCTGGTCCTCGTCGGAGATGGCCGGTGCCCCCGGCACGACGAAGCCGGGGGGGCGGGCGTTGGAGAATCGTGCGTGATCCGACAGCACGGTCTTCACATCTTCGTAGCGGGTGACGAGGTAGACCTGCATCCCGAACGCGTTGGTGACGGTCCGCACGCCGGTGGTGTCGCGGATCTCGCGCAGTTCCGGTGTGGGGTCGAAGGCCTCGCGCCGCATGTGCAGTGGCGGCAACTCGGCGTCGGCGGTTCTGGCCTGACTCATCTATCGACGCTACCTGCCGAAAACGAAGTCCTCTATCAACGTGTTCACCAGGCTGGGGTTCTCCAGGCCCGCCAGGTGGGCCACCCCGTCGAGCACGACGAAGCCGGCACCGGGGATGGCGTCGGCCATCGCCTTGGTCTCGACGTTCGGGAAGGTGGCGTCTTCCGCGCCGGCGACGACGAGCACCGGTGTCGTCACCTGCGACAGCAGCGCCCGCTGGTCGGGGCGCTCCGGCACGACGCTGCGGACCGCCCAGGCTGCCGACCGCACGTCCACCGACTCCACGGTGGCCCGCACGAAGGCGACGACGTCGGGGCGGGTGCGCAACGTCGTCGGTCCCAGGAACGCCTTGAGCACCGAACGGGTCAGCGGCGGCCGGATTCCACCGAACAGTGTCGCCATCCGCAGCAGCAGCCCGTATTCGAGCTTCTGGCGTCTTGCCGCCGCCGATGCGGTGCAGTTCATCAGCACCGCCCGCCCGATGCGCCCGGGGAGCCGGGCGGCGAAGGTGCCGCCGATCATGCCTCCCCAGGAGTTGCCGACGAAGTGGGCGCTCGGCACCCCCAGTTCGTCGAGGACGTCGACGATGCACTGCGCGCACTGATCGAAAGTGAAAGGGGCGGTGAGCTGCTCGCTGCCGCCGTGGCCGGGCGGGTCGACGAGGATGACCCGCCGGTCGGTGCCGAAGTGGTCCGCCTGGGCAGCCCACATGTCCCCGGTCATCAACAGACTGGGCCAGAAGACGATGGCTTCTCGGCCGGGCTCCCCGCGGCTACGTATCCGCAGCCGCCCGAGTGCGGTGTCGACCTCCTGGCTGTCCACCGGGGGAACGGTAGTCCTCACCAGGCAGTGCCGGCCACCAGATCCGTGGCCCGATGAGGGTGAACAGCGCCGGGATGATCACGGTGCGCACCACGAACGTGTCCAGCAGGATGCCCAGTCCGACGATGATGCCGACCTGGGTGAGCACGATCAGCGGCAACACGCCCAGCACACAGAACACCGCGGCCAGCACGATGCCCGCGCTGGTGATGACCACGCCGGTGGCCGACACCGCCCTGACGATGCCGTTGCGCGTGCCGTGTTCGGGTGTCTCTTCCCGTGCGCGGGTCACCAGGAAGATCGTGTAATCCACCCCGAGCGCCACCAGGAACAGGAATGCGAACAGCGGGGCGGTGTTGTCCAGTGCCGGGAAGCCGAACACGTGCACGCTCGCCCAACCGCCGAGGCCCAGCGCCGCCAGTGCGCTCAGCACCGTGACCGCGACCAGGACGAGCGGCGCCAGCGCCGAGCGCAGCAACACGTACAACACGATCAGGACCACGGCGAGGATGGCGGGTATGACCACCACGCGGTCGTGTCCGGCTGCTGCCGCAGCGTCGCGCGCCTTGGCATCGGACCCGCCGACGAGTGCGTCCGCATCCTCCTGCCGGACCGAATTCCGCAGCGCCTCAATTGTTTCGAAAGCCTCATCGGATGCCGGGGCGGCATCGAGAACCACCGACCACTGGCTCAGCCCGGCGTCGGGTGCGGTCCCCGCCGGCCGGACGGACACGACGCCGGGTGTGCCGTCGACGGCGCGTTGCACCTCGGCGGCGCGGTCGGTCGATGCGATGACGACGGCGGGGTCGGTGAGACCGCTCGGGAAGTGGGCCGCCAGCGTGTCGTAGCCGCTGACCGATTCGGCCTGCACGCGGAACTGTTCAGTCTGCGACAGGCCGATGGGAGTGCTCAGCAGCCCGGTACACAGCAGCGCCAGGGCGCCGATCGACACCACTGCCACCCGGGCGGGCCGGCGGGCGACCGCCGAGGCCACCCGGTGCCACACGCCGCTGTCGGTGAGAGCGCGCGCACCCACCTGAGGAATGAACGGCCAGAACAGTTTGCGGCCGAAAAGCCCCAGCAGCGGAGGCAGCACCAGCAGCACGAACACCGCCGCGACCACCAGGCCCGACGCGGCCTGCACCCCGAGGCTGCGGGTGCTCGGCGACTCGGCGAACACCAGGGTCAGCAGGGCCAGCACCACGGTCGCGTTGCTGGCCAGGATGGCGGGCCCGGCCCGCCGGACGGCTGTCTGCAATGCGTCCTGGTGGACGTGGCTGCGGCCCAGTTCTTCTCGGTACCGCGAGATCAGCAGCAGCGCGTAGTTGGTGCCCGCGCCGAACACCAGAACGCTGGTGATTCCCGACGTCGACCCGTCCGGTGTCATCCCCACCGCGTCGGCGACCGCGGACCCGACGACGGCGGCGACGCGGTCGGCGAACCCGATGACCATCAGTGGCACCAGCCACAGCACCGGGGAGCGGTAGGTGATGATCAGCAGCAACGCCACCACCGTCGCGGTGACGATCAGCAGCGTGACGTTCGCGCCGGAGAACGAGTCGGCGATGTCCGCGCCGAACGCCGGGCCGCCGGTGACCTCGGCTCGCAGGTCGCCGGGCAGCTCCTCGGACGCCACGGTGCGCAGTTCGGTGACCTTGTCGCTGAGCGCGAAACCGGACAGGTCCGCCTGCAGCGGCACCGTGGCGACGGCCGCCTGCCGGTCATCGGAGACCTGGACCGGCGGGCCCGCGTCGCCGGCGTCGGCGGCGGCGAGCATCCGCTGACGTGACAGATCGGCGGCTTCGATGTCGGCGGGGGTCAGGCGGGCGCCGTCGTCCCGGCTGATCACCAGGATCACCGGGGCCTGGTCCCCGCCGGGGAACTCGGCCCGCAGGGCGTCGGCACGCGCCGACTCGGCGCCCGGAGGTACCGCCACCGGCGACTGTTCGGCGGAGTCACCTCCGCTCAGTAGCGCCATCAGCGCCACCGACGCGGCGATGACGACAAGTGCGAGTGCCCAGGAGAGTCGTCGAGCCATGACACCAAATATTTCAGATAGTTAACAATTAAGCAATCGAAGATTCTGACTAAGGTGGATCCGTGCGAGATATGGATCGAGACGGGCTCGAAGCGCTGATTGCCGCCGATGTGCGGGCGCTGACGGCCGGATCCGACCAGATCGGGCACAACTTCGCCGGCCGCCACGCAATGACGGCCAACGATTTCCGCGCGCTGCTGCACGTGATGGTCGCCGAGACGGCCGGGGAACCGTTGACGGCCGGTGAGCTCAGGAAACGGATGGGTGTGTCGGGCGCCGCGATCACCTATCTCGTCGAACGGATGATCACCTCGGGTCACCTGCTTCGGGATTCCGATCCGTCGGACCGCCGCAAGGTGATGCTGCGGGTCGCCGACCAGGGCATGGAGGTCGCGCGGGAGTTCTTCACCCCCCTGGCTGTCCACACCCGTCGCGCCCTGGCCGACGTTCCCGACGGCGACCTCGCCGCCGCCCACCGCGTCTTCGGCGCGCTCGTCGAGGCGATGGACACGTTCCGTGGACAACTCGACAACCCCGATGCGCATGGAGCGACTCATCCGGCCGAAGGTTCTGGCAGGGTGGATGGTCGATGAATGACACGACTGACAACGACTCGGTGAGCACGCAGACGGCTTCGCCCGCACTCGGTTCGGCATCGGTGATGCTGCTCGGTGCCGGGGAACGCAGCCGCGAGCTGACACTGGCATTCCAGCGTCTGGGTGCCGAGGTGATCGCTGTGGACCGCTACGCCGACGCGCCCGCACACACCGTGGCCGACCGAACGGCCGTCGTGCGGATGACCGACGCGGAGGCGCTCACGGCGCTGATCGACGAGGAGAAGCCGGCCTACGTCGTGGTCGACTCCAGCGCGGTCGCGACGGACGCGCTGATCGCCCTCGCCGAGCGCGGCGACGTCGAAGTCTTCCCGACCCCGCGCAGCACCCGGCTGTCCCTGGACGGCGAAGGGCTGCGGCGGCTCGCGGCCGACGAACTGGGCCTGCCCACCGCACCGTTCTGGTTCGCCGGATCGGCCGAGGAACTCACCGCGGTTGCGAAGCACGCGGGTTTTCCGTTGGTGGTCAAGCCGGTCGCCGCCGCTCCGGGAGAGGGGGAGTCGGTGCTGTTGCGGCCCGAGGACGTCGAGCCCGCGTGGCGCCGGGCCGTCGCCGGCGGCCGGCTGAGCCTGCAACGCGTGATGGCCGAAACCGTGGTGGACGTCGACTTCGAGGTCACGCTGCTGACGGTGCGCACCACTGGCCCGACGGGGCCGGTGGTCCATTTCTGTGAGCCCATCGGCCACCACCAGCCCGGCGGCAACACTCTCGAAGCCTGGCAGCCACAGCAGCTTTCGCCGGCGGCGCTGGACGCGGCCAAGTCGATCGCCGCCCGCATCGTGAACTCGCTGGGAGGGCGCGGCGTGTTCAGCGTGGAGTTGTTGGTCCGCGGGGACGAGGTCTACTTCTCCAACGTCCGGCCGCGACCCCACGACAGCGGCCTGGTGACGTTGCGCTCCCAGCGGCTCTCCGAGTTCGAGTTGCACGCTCGCGCCATCCTGGGTCTTCCCGTCGACACGATCATGATCTCGCCGGGCGCGGTCCAGATGGAATATGCGCCCACCGAGTCGGAACAACCCGAGGCCGACGCCGCGCAACAGCGATCCGTCCTCGCCGAAGCCTTGGCCGTCGCCGAGAGCGACGTGCGGCTGTTCAGCCACGCCGACGCCACGGCGGTCCGGCGATGGCTCTGGCTGTCGACGGCCACCGCTCCCGATCCGATCGTGGCTCGCGACCGGGCGCGCCGGGTGGCGGCGGCCCTGCGCAGGCTGCGGTGACGGGGTGACCGAACCGTCTGACTCGTCGTCGGAGGGCGGCACCGCCGGCCCGTTCCTCGGTGCGCTGACGATCATCGTCGCCGTGGTGATCGCGGTGTGGCTGTTCAACGTGTTCTCCGGCGACGACCTCACCGATCAGCAGCAGATCGGCCGTGCCGTGGCCGCGCAGAACGATGCGTTGCAGCGGCAGGCCTACGCCGACTTCCGTGCCTACACCTGCGCCCAGGAGCACGGGTCGGAGTCCGAAGTGATGGACGAGCAACGTGATTCGGCTGACGAGCGAGGCGAGCGGTTCGTCGAGGGGACCGGCGGCGTGGTGATCGACGGTGACCGGGCCACCGCGGACGTCACCTACTATTTCGACAGCGACCCCGACGCCAAGGAGACGGTCGAGATGGCCTTCGTGCGCCAGGACGGGGTATGGAAGGTCTGTTCGACCGGTCCCGGTTAGCTGTGGGACACTCACGACCGTGAGTTACGCGGGAGACATCACGCCTGACGAGGCCTGGAAGCTGCTGAGCGAGAACCCCGAAGCAGTGCTGGTCGACTGTCGGACGGAGGCCGAGTGGCGCTTCGTCGGGGTGGCCGACCTCTCCGGCCTGGATCGCGACGTCGTCTACGTCGAGTGGAATCGCACCGACGGCACCCACAACGACGGCTTCGTCGACGACCTGCTGGGCGCCGGCGTCACCCCGGGTGACCGTCCGGTGGTGTTCCTGTGCCGTTCGGGCAACCGCTCCATCCCGGCCGCCGAGGCGGCGACGGAGGCCGGTATCGCCCCGTCCTACAACATGCTGGACGGCTTCGAGGGCAACCTCGACGAGCAGAAGCACCGCGGCGGCACGGGCTGGCGCGCCCTCGGGCTGCCCTGGAGACAGTCGTGAGCGAGGACGTGCCTTCGGTTCGGGTGCCCGCCCCGTTGCCCGAAGGTGTCAGCCAGGCCACCATCGGTGTGCGCGGTGGGTTGCTGCGGTCGGGCTTCGAGGAGACCTCCGAGGCGATGTATCTGACGTCGGGCTATGTCTACGAGACGGCCGCCGACGCGGAGAAGGCGTTCACCGGTGAGATCGACCGCTACGTCTACTCGCGCTACGGCAACCCGACGATCTCGATGTTCGAGGAGCGGCTGCGGCTGATCGAAGGTGCGCCCGCATGTTTCGCGACGTCGTCCGGCATGTCGGCGGTCTTCACCTCGCTGGGTGCGTTGCTGGGCGCCGGTGACCGGTTGGTCGCCGCGCGCAGTCTGTTCGGGTCGTGCTTCGTCGTCTGCAACGAGATCCTCCCGCGCTGGGGGGTGGAGACGGTGCTGGTCGACGGTGACGACCTGTCCCAGTGGGAAGAGGCACTGTCGGTACCCACCCAAGCCGTATTCTTCGAGACGCCGTCGAACCCGATGCAGCAGCTGGTCGACATCGCCGCGGTGTGCGAGATGGCGCACGCTGCCGGCGCAAAAGTCGTGCTGGACAATGTTTTTGCCACCCCCATCCTGCAACAGGGCTTTCCGCTCGGCGTCGACGTCGTCGTCTACTCCGGCACCAAGCACATCGACGGTCAGGGCCGGGTGCTGGGTGGGGCCATCCTGGGAAGCAAGGAGTACATCGACGAGCCGGTGCAGAAGTTGATGCGCCACACCGGCCCTGCGCTGAGCCCGTTCAACGCGTGGACGCTGCTGAAGGGCCTGGAGACGCTGGCATTGCGTGTGCAGCACCAGAATTCGTCCGCGCACCGGATCGCCGAGTTCCTCGAGGCCCACCCGTCGGTGAGCTGGGTCAAATATCCGTTCCTCGAGTCACATCCGCAGTACGACCTGGCCAAGCGCCAGATGACCGGCGGCGGCACCGTGGTGACATTCGAGCTCGAGGGCGCCAGCAAGGCACGCGCCTTCGAGGTACTGGACAAGCTGCAGGTCATCGACATCTCCAACAACCTGGGTGACTCCAAGTCGTTGATCACCCATCCGGCCACCACGACCCATCGCGCGATGGGCCCGGAGGGGCGGGCGGCGATCGGGCTCGGTGACGGCGTGGTGCGGGTCTCGGTCGGGCTGGAAGGGACCGAGGATCTGATCGCCGACCTGGACCGGGCGCTGAGCTGAGTGTCCCGAAAGTCCGACGCCAAGAAGGCGCGACGCCGCAAGCGCCAGGCAGACCGCGGCCTGGCGTTCGCACCCGACGATGTGCAGGAGCGTGTCGCCGCGGTGGTCGCCGACCTCGAGGACTTCGACGCGCAGCTCACTCAACGCGGCTGGGTCTTCAGCGAGGACACCGACGACGACACGGGCGTGCTCTGGTTCTGGCCACCGTCGTACGCTGAGGTCGCCGATCCCGACATGGCCACCGCGACGGTCGTCGCGCTCATCGAGGCCGAGGGCGGCGACATCGCGCACGTGGTGTTCGTCGGAGCCGACGAGGACTACCAGTTCGGACTCGAGGAACTCTCCGAGCACATCGAGGTCATCGAGTCCTACCGCGTGGGAGAGCCGTTGCCGCGCTTCGACTGATCTTTACGTCTTCGCCCCGGCGAACCGCATGATCGCCTCGCTCACGGCGGCAGGGTCGTCCAGTGGGACGAAGGTCGATGCAGCCGGAACTTCGACCATGGTCGAATCGGGGAACAGAGCCGCCAGACGCCGGCCCAGGGCCGGTGTGAAGCACCGGTCGTCCAGACCCCACACGACCGTCACCGGTTTGGTGAAACGGTGCAATCGCGGCGCGACGTCCGTGAGATCGGTGCCGCCGATGCCACGCGCCAGCGCGGCGAAGTCGGCGGCGATCCTGCGGTCGGTACGGGCAGGCTGCAGCCAGGACGCGGTCAGGTCGGGGTCGAGGTTGTTGGCGAGCAGTCCGAAGCCGGCCGGCGAGTGTCGTAGCACCGTCGGCCCCATCGTCGCCATGAGGGCCGTGACCGACACGCGCGTGCGCATCAGCGCGAAGATCGCGTTGAACGGGAACGGCGGGAACTTGTCGAACGCGTCGCAGTTGGTCAGGACGAGCCGGCCGATCCGCTCCGGGTGGGCGTCGATCAGGAATTGGCACAGGCCGCCGCCGGTGTCGTTGCCGACCAGCGTCACATCGTCGAGGCCGAGCCGGGTCAGGAATTCGTGCAGCAGACCCGCGACGCCGGAGGGGGTGAGCACGCCGCGGTCGGTCACGGGAATCGTGTGCGCACCCAGCGGCAGGTTCGGCTGCAGGCACCGGTAGCCCTGAGCGGCGAGGGAGGCGGCGACGGCGTCCCACAGTCGTGAGTCGACGAGTGCGCCATGGACGAAGAGCACCGGAGGAAACGCCGAATCCTTCGGCCCGGACTCGCGGTACTCGACCGTGGCCGCAGACAACGTGAGTTGGGGCATGTCGGTTATCCTTCTCGTCGGGATTTACAAACACTGAGTATGAAAGTTACGTACAGTCTGTATGGAAGTCAACCCCTCGCCCCGCCGGTCTCAAGCCGAGCGCACCGCGGCCACCCGCGCCACCCTGCTCGCCGCCGCGCGAATGCAGTTCTCCACCAATGCCTTTGTCGACGTATCCACGCAGTCGATCGTCGAAGCGGCAGGCGTCACCCGTGGTGCGCTCTACCACCAGTTCGCCGACAAGACCGAGCTGTTCGCGGCGGTACACGAGCAGGTGGAAGCCGAGTTGGTCGAGAAGATAGCCGACGGTCTCGCCGGGTCGGGTCCGGCAGACCCGCTCGCGGCCATGAGGACGGGTGCGCGGCTGTTCCTGGATCTCTGCTCGGCGCCCGACGTCCAGCGCATCGTCCTGATCGACGCGCCGTCGGTGCTCGGTTGGGACCGGTGGCGCGAGGTCGGACTGAAGTACGGCCTCGGGGTGATCGAGGCCTTGCTCGGCCAGGCGGTGGCCGACGGCGTGATCCCCGAGCAACCCGTGCGGCCGACCGCGCACATCCTGCTCGGTGCGCTCGACGAGGCGGCGCTCTACGTTTCGCGCGCCGCGGACCCGGTGCAGGCGAGAGAGGACATGTACGCGGTCTGCGACCGGATCATCTCCGGCATCGCGCGCTGATGCCGTTGCGGCGAGCCGCAGACGAGCTCCCGACCCGGAGATACTGGGGCGCCGTTGCGCAAGCGTGACGAAGCCTTGATCGAATCGAAGGCGCGCAATATCTTTCGGTAGGCACTCTTGACCTACTATCAGACATTGACGATCTTGATAGTTCCAAGGATGCGGAGAACCATGCGCGTGGCTGTTCGGAGTGTCCTCGCGATGGGCGTAGTGGCTGCGAGCGTGGTTGTCGGGCCGGTGGATACCAGTAGCGCGGCAAGTTGGTCGCCGCAGCTCGATATTGCCGCTCTGTCCCCTGCGGAGGGCGCAGTGGTGGGTGTGGCGCATCCGCTGGTGATCACCTTCGACGGCCCGGTGGTCAACCGGCGCGCGGCCGAACGAGCCTTGGACGTCACGTCTGAGCCACCGATGACAGGCAAGTTCGAGTGGGTCGAAAATACTGTCCTGCATTGGGTTCCAGACCGCTTCTGGCCGGCACACAGCACGGTCAAGCTCGCGTTCGACAACTTGCCGACCAGGAACTTCGAGACAGGCCCGGCCGTCATCGGTGTCGCCGACCTCTCAGGACACACGTTCACCGTGACCGTCGACGGAAAGCCCCCCGAGGAGCTGCCGGCGCCACATCACCGGCCCAACTGGGGTCAGCCCGGGGTGTTCCCGGCTTCGATGGGCCGTCCGGAATACCCGACGCCGGTGGGGATCTACACCGTGTTGGCCAAGGAACGCGACATCGTGATGGATTCGAGCAGCGTCGGCATTCCCATCGACTCTGAAGACGGCTACCTGCTGGACGTGGAGTATGCCGTCCGGTTCACCCAGCGAGGGCTGTTCGTGCACTCCGCTCCGTGGGCTGTCAACCAAATGGGATTCGAGAACACCAGCCACGGCTGTATCGGACTCAGCACCGAAGATGCCGAATGGTACTTGAACACCGTCAATGTCGGTGATCCGATCATCATCCGGGAGAACGCCGTCGAGGTTCCCCGGACTGTTTCCGGATAGCGCCGCCTGGGCGTTGCTCCGCCCGGGCGCTTCCCGTGAGTAGGCCCTAGCCGTTTCCTTTGGCGTCGTTTCCTTTGGCCGCCCGAATTTGTTGTGCCGCTTTGGCATGCCGCCGGGTTCCGACCCACTTGAGACGCGGCACGGTCATACACTGACGGCCCGCCCCCTGGTCGGGGACGGGCCGTCGGCGGTGTTTCAGATCTCGGCTACGCTCCGGGGCCGGGCGTGATCGGTTGCCCTGGTACCGGCGCGCCAGTCGGCGCCGGTCCCGTCGAATCTCCCTTTCCGGCAAGGCCACCCATGGTGGACATCGGAAGGCCGCCCGCCACAGGAGCTGCGGCCGGGATCAGAGGCGCCACCGGCGGAGCCAACGGCGGAACCACCGGGGGTGGCGCCAGAGGCGGTACCACCGGCGGCGGTGCCAGAGGCGGCACGACCGGCGGGATCGGCGGCGGTGCCAGAGGTGGCACGATCGGCGGAACGACCGGGGGTGGCGCCAACGGCGGCACAACCGGGGGTGGTGCCAGTGGTCCTGGCAACGCCATTGGAACACCGGACATTTCAGAGATCGGCGCGCAGGCCACCGCCCCGGCCGCGGGGACTTCACCCGCCGAGGTCTGGAGGCACTCGTACCCACCGGCTTGCGCGACGCCAGGGCTCAATGCCAAGGCGATGCCGCACAGGCCGGCACCGACGGCAGTCACTCTGATGCTGAGTCGATCAAAGACCGCCATCATCTACCAACTCCTTCATTCACTCTCCAAGGATCTTTCGTTCCCCTCGGAACGACGTCGTCAATTTATCCCCACGCGCACCAGGGGCGGAACACGCCGCACCATGCCGTTTCCGAATGGTGATGTTGGGTATGGGTTGACATCTGTTCGTGTCGGAAACCCGTTGCAAAAGAGATGATTTCGGTACTGATGCGTGTCCGTTTCTCAGCCGGACCGCTACCTGCTCCGCGTGGAACGACCTGGGCGGTGCGGATCCTACGGACCTGCGAAGTCGCCGACAGCGGTCATCGTGCGGCCGTCGGAGGCAGTGGCGAACCCTCCTGCGGTGAACCCGCAGTTCAGGATGATCGCCCGGTGTCCAGGACTTTGCATCCAGAAGTCGAGCGCACCGTCCGCAGTCGCAGCGGACCCGGTGGCCCAGTACACGATCTCACCGGTGGAGCCCAGAGCGCCATAGCCTGCGTCCGCCATGCGCGCCCGGGGCGACGAACCGTCCGAGCCGGTATGGCTGTACGCCTTGTTCTGTAACATGTCGTTGGCGTGCCGCTGAGCCGCCGCCGTCAGCCGCGCATCCTCGCCGATCGTCCCGCATGCCTGACGAAGCTGATTGACGCCGACGTATATCCCGGCCGCCCGGCCGTCTGCCTGCGCCGTGAAGTCTCCGGCGGAGGCGTCGAGCGCCGTGGTGAGGACAGCGCACATTGCCAGAATGCCGACGACCTTGGCTTTCACCATCATGTTGCCTCTTGCCGTGCCTGCAGTTACCAATGGTGTAGTCGTGACGCTACGGGAAACTGTTACACGAAAGACATCAAATCGTGTCGGCTGGTCTATCCCGGTCCGGAACCTTCGACCACGCCTTGCGCGGCTTGCGCACGCTGTTCATAGCCCTGCCGCTTCGTGTTGTCGAACTCGAGGAACACGTTGTCCAGGCCGAGCTTCCTGTTCATCCAGCGACGTCCGCGCGGACCCAGCATCTGGGCGGCTTGGGCGGTGAACCGCAGGAACGGCGGCACCGAGACGTGGGTCTTCGGCTTGTCGAGGGTTTTGACGATGGCGGCCGCGATGTCCTCGGGCTCGACGGGTTTGGTGCCCGGCGTCTCTCTGGTACCGGAGATCAGCTCGGTGTTCGTGAACGGCGGCATCACCACCGACACGTGCACACCGTGTGGCGCCATCTCATCAGCCAGCGCCGCGGACAGCCCGACCACGCCGAACTTGGCGCCGACGTAGACGACCTGGCCGGGAACCGGGATCACCCCTGACAGGGAAGCGATGTTGATGATGTGGCCGCGCCCGCGGGAGACCATGCCGGGCAGCACCAACTGGCACCCGGCGATGACGCCGTAGAGGTTGACCTCGATCGAAGAGCGGATCGACCCTTCGGACTGCTCCAGGAAGGGGCCGATCGGCATCACGCCGGCGTTGTTGATCAGCACGTCGATGTGGCCGCCGCCGTCGGTGCGGGCTTTGTCCAGGAACGTCGCGAACGACTCCCGGTCCGTCACGTCGAGCGGGTAGCCCGAGACCGACCCGAGCTTGGTCAGCTGGGCGACCGCGGACTCCTGAAGTGCCACGTCACGGTCACCGATGACGACACGAGCACCCCGCTTGAGCAGCGCTGTCGCGGTCGCATATCCGATGCCCCGGGCGGCGCCGGTGATGGCGATGGTCTTGCCGCGGATGTTGTCCATGCGGCGAAACTTTACACGTGTCAAGTTTTCCGCGGAAGTCCCCTCACTCGACGACGTCGGCGGTCGCCGGGCCGAACAGAAACAGGTGGTCGAGTACCGGCGTAGGGTCGCTCGACCAGTTCATCGCGGCAAGCTGAGCACGACTACGACGTCCTGTCCGCCATCGGAGCGCTTCGAACAGCGTGGTCTGCAGTCGGATCTCGGTTCCGTCGACGGGGCCGCTGCGGTACTCACCGTCTTCCACGACGATCCGCAGTGGCAGCGGCGGGCGCAGCAGCGTGAGCAGTCGGTCGGCGGTCCAGTGCACCGACTCGGCATCCCGGGCGCCCGGTCGTCCGATCGCGCTGCGGATGTCGTGTTCGTGGCATGCGATATCTCCGAGCGGCGGTTCGAGGCCGGCGGTCGAGGCCAGTTCTCGGAGTTGAGATGTGGCATCGGACCAGATTGCGAGGATCTCGGCCTCGTCGCGGCTTCGGAAACGGGCGACGTGCTCGGCCGTCTCCTCGTCGGTCGGCGCGCCGGACAGTCGCCCGTCCGCCCAATCCTGTGCGACCGCGGTCATGTGCGAGACCACGTCGCGCACCGACCAACCGGGGCACGCCGGAACCTGGCGCTGCCAGATGGCGGGCGGCGCGCCGGCCAGCAGGTCGGTGATCCGCATCCGGGTGTCCTGGTAGAGATCGGCGATCTCTCGGACGTCACGAGGCGGCACAGTGACCACACTCCCGGGTCTCGCCGTAGGTGTCGTGCCAACTCCACCACTCGTAGGGTGCGGACTGCGGGTAGCCCGGCGGCGAGTCCTCCCAGCTTTCCTGTCGTCCCAGCGCAGTCATGTCGAGGAAGTTGAACGTGTTGACGAACGCTTCGTCGCCGCGGTTGTTGGTGAAGTACGTGCGGAACACCCGGTCCTGGCCGTCGACCTGCCAGCGGATGAATGCGTTGGTGCCGTGCCACTTGTCGACGTCGAAGTCGACGTCGAAAGCGCTGCCTTCATCGGGAAGCATTGTGTACCAGGGGATGTCCCAGCCCATCCGGGCTTTGATCCGCGCCAGGTCGGGCTGTGTCCCGCGGGAGGTGTAGACGAGGGTGGTGTCCCGAGCGTTGAGGTGGGCGAGGTTGCCGATGTGGTCGGCCATCAAAGAGCAACCGACACAACCGTGTTCGGGCCAGCCGTCCACACCGGGGTCCATGAAGGCGCGGTAAACGATCAGTTGGCGACGACCGTCGAACAAGTCGAGCAGGCTCACGTGCCCGCCGGGACCGTCGAAGCGATAGTCCTTGTCGACCGGCGTCCAGGGCATTCGACGGCGCTTGGCGGCCAGCGCGTCGCGAGCCCGCGTGAAGGCCTTCTCGTCAGTCAGCATGTCCGCGAGCGCCGATTCCCACTGCTGCAGGGAAACGATCTCGGGTGTCTCCATGGATTCTCCCTCGGGCTTGACATTAAACAAAGTAGTTGAACGTTGAGGACTCCAGCAGACCACGGCGAGCGGCTATAGTCAACAGAATGGTTGAAGATCCGCTGTTGGACCGTGCGTACGCCGCACTGGCCGATCCCACCCGCCGGTGGCTGCTGGAGACTCTCCGCGAGGGTGATGCGCGCATCACCGATCTGGCCGCGCCGCTGCCGATGACGTTCGCGGGGGTGTCGCGTCACGTCGGTGTGCTCGAGTCCGCCGGCCTCGTCCGGCGCGAAGTGCGCGGCCGCGAGCACTGGTTGTCTGCGCGGCCGGATGGTCTCAAATCTGCGCAGCATTGGATCGACGAGCAGACGGACTTCTGGTCCGCCCGCGCGGACGCGCTGTCGGAGCGGCTGCGCAAGAAGGGGCGTGGCCGGTGACCAGCCCGCCCGTGGTCCGGGTGCAGCGGGTGATGCCTGCGAGGCCCGAGGAGGTCTTCGACGAATGGCTGGACCCCGAGGCGTTGGCGGACTGGATGTGTCCGCGGCCGGTGAGGTGTGTCGCGATCACCGTCGAACCGCATGTCGGGGGCCGCGTCCGGTTCGACGTCGACGACTCGGGCTCGCTGGTGCTGATCACCGGCCAGTTCCTCGACATCGATCGGCCGCGCCTGTTGCGCTTCACCTGGAGTCACTCGGGGTGGACGGATCCGACGGTGACGAGCGTCGTCAACGTCGCGTTCGAGCCCTTCGGCGAGGATCAGACCCTGATGTCGATCGAGCACTCGCTGCTGCCGCCGGAGGCGATCGAGGATCACGACCTCGGGTGGACGGCCACCGCCGATCAGCTGATGGCCCTGCTGCCGCGGCGCTGATGTGGCACATCCGATCTGTCACTGCCTGGCGGTAAAATCGAACACATGTTCGATGGTTCGTTGGTGGGGCCGGATCAGCTCACCGGTCTCAGTGACGCCGCGCTGGCCCAGGCCGCGGCAGGCTGGGCGAGCGCTTCGGCGGCGGCCGAGGCCCGCAAGCTGGCGGTGATCGCCGAGATCGAACGCCGCGCCCGGGCCGCTCAACAGCATCCGAACTGGGTCGTCGATGACCTCGATGCCGCAGCGGCCGGGTTGTCGTGTGCCCTGACGATCAGCCACGGCCGGGCGTTGGGCCAGATCGGGCTGGCGGTCACGCTGCGCGACCGGCTACCCAAAGTCGGGGCCCGGTTCCTGGCCGGGCAGATCAGCGCGGCGATGATCGCCACCATCTCCTGGCGCACCTACCTGGTGTGCGACCCGGCAGCGCTGGCCCGCATCGACACCGAGATCGCCGAGCACGCCCCGGCCTGGGGCCGGCTGTCGCAGTACAAACTGGAAAAAGCCATCGACTTCTGGGTCGAACGCCATGACCCCGACGCGGTGCGCCGGGTCCGCAACGGGGTCCGCGGACGCGACTTCGTCATCGGCGACCGCGACGACGCCACCGGCACCACCAGCGTGCACGGACGGCTCACCAGCACCGACGCCGCGCTACTCGAACAGCGCCTGGCCGCGATGATCGCCACCGTGTGTGACGACGATCCCCGCACCCTGGCCCAACGCCGCGCCGATGCCCTCGGCGCGATCGCCGCCCACGCCACCACGCTGGCCTGCCGCTGCGACAACCCCGGATGCGCCGCCCAAACCGACGACGGCCGCGCCAGCAACTTCGTCGTCCACGTCTTCACCGACACAGACACCCTCAACGACACCCTCAACGACACCCTCAACGACACCCTCAACGACACCCTCAACGACACCCTCAACGACACCCTGGACCCGACACTGCACGGCCCCGACGACCCGCCACCCCATTCAGCGCAGGCAGCGGCCAAGCCCGCCGAATCGCCCGCGCCCACGCCCGCCGAGCCGGCTGCGTCACCCGAGCCGACAGTCGCGAAGCCCGCCGCCGAGTCGAAGCCCGAGTCAACACCGCCCACGTCGGGTCGACCGGCGCGGCGGCGCCGCAAAGCCGCGCTGATCCCCGGCTCCAACGCCGCGATCGTGCCCCCGGCACTGCTGGCCGACCTGATCCACCACGGCGCCAAAATCCGCTTCGTCACCACCCCCGACCCCTGCGGCGAAGACCGCTACCGACCCTCGACCGCACTGGCCGACTTCATCCGCACCCGCGACCTGACCTGCCGCTTCCCCGGCTGCGACCGCCCCGCCACCCACGCCGACATCGACCACACCCGACCCTGGCCCACCGGACCCACCCACCCCACCAACTGCAAGTGCTACTGCCGGCTACACCACCTGATCAAAACCTTCTGGACCGGCTGGCGCGACACCCAACACCCCGACGGCACCCTGGCCATCACCACCCCGTCGGGCCTGACCTACACCACCAAACCCTTCACCGCACTGCTGTTCCCCCACTGGAACACCACCACCCCACCACCACCGCGACCACCCGGACCACCCACACCGACCGGACCCGGCCGGCACCTCAAGATGCCCACCCGCCGCCGCACCCGCACCCAAACCCGCACCGCCCGCATCACCGCCGAACGAAAACTCAACGCCACTCAACGCGCGCTGGAAAACGCACCAATCACACCGACCCCACCACCGGGCCACCACTACCCCGACTACCAATTCCACCCCGCCGACCACACCCCCGACTACGGCGACGACCCACCACCCTTCTGACGGAATGAGGCACGGCGGCATGCGTTAGACATGAGCGTGATGTCCACACCTGCCGTCGGTGATCTGCGCTTCGTGGCGGTCGCCCAGGATGACCCGCTCGCGGTGCCGTTGATCGATGAGCTCGCGATCGAGTACGCCGACCGGTACGGGGGCGCACGGGACAAAGTCCACGCGTGGTTGCGCGGATATCCCAGCGCGGAATTCGAAGCACCGAGCGGTGGCCTGCTGATCGGCCTGCTCGACGGTCAACCCGTCACCGGCGGGGCGTTCCGCCGGTTCGACGCCGCAACGGCCGAGCTCAAACGGATCTGGACCGACAGTCGCCACCGTCGCCGCGGACATGCACGTGCCCTGGTAGCCCGACTGGAAGACGACATCGCCGCCCGCGGCTACACGCGGATCTACCTCACGACCGGTGATCGGCAACCCGAAGCCGAGGCGCTGTACCTGTCGATGGGCTACACGCGGTTGGCCGAACCGTTGCCCGCCGAGGGTGAGGTCTACCCGATCGCATTCACCAAGGCGTTGCCGCTCGACCTATAGGCTTGCGAACGTGTCGGAGTCGACCATCGGTTGGTTGATGCTCGCCGCTGCCGCAATGACATTCGTGTTCGGTGGCGCATCTCGGGTATTCATCGGCCGCCGACGCCACACCAGAGGCGTCCGCCGGCTCGTGCATGTCTTCCGCCGCACCGGCGTAGCACGGGTGCTGTTCGGCCGCTTCGAGGAAGACGTCCTCGACGACGACGAACTCGACACGATGATCCTGATGCCCGCCATCGTCATCGCCTGCGGCCTGGCCCTGACGGCGGTGTTCCTGCTCGGCTACGACACTTTGGCCTGATTCACGCCTCCGCCGTGGTGGCCTGATTCACGCCTCCGCCGTGGTGGCCTGGTTCACGGCTCCGCCGTGGTGGCGTGAAGAGCCTGTTCGGCCGCCTCCCGGACCGGCCCCCGCCACACCGGCCCGTGACCGGGCAACAGCACCTCGGCATCGAGGGCTGCCAGCGCAGCCAGGCTCCGGCGGCAGCTCTCGTCGTCGTGATTGAACAGCGACGGCAGCAGCTGCGGTCCCGACCGAGGCGTCACCGGGTGATCGGTGATCAGTGCGTCGCCGCTGATGACCACCCCGTCCACGACGTATGAGCAGTGGCCACCGGTGTGACCGGGAGTCGGGATCGCCTTAGGTGTTCCGGGCAGCCGTGCCGCGATGTCCTCGGTCAGCGCCGCCGTCGTCGGGATGCCGGCGTGGGTCAGGCCGCCCTTGCGGATGAGCGACACAGACCACTTCAGCCACTTCGGTTGCCACACCTTCGCCGCGACATCCATCGGAGAGGCCTGCTCGAGATACTCCCGCTTGGAGTGCCCGACCTCGTCGGCGTGGCAGTACACCGGGGTCCCGTGGGCCTCGGCGAACCAGATGGCCGTTCCGAAGTGGTCGATGTGCGCGTGGGTCAACAGGATCGCGCGCACATCGGGCACGCCGAATCCGAGCCGGCCCAGCGAATCGAGGACCTCCGCGCGGTGGCCGGGGTAGCCCGCGTCGATCAGTAGCACACCGTCGTCACCGGTGACCAGCGTCCAGTTCACGAGGTCGGTCTGGGCGAAGTGGACGCGGTCGGTGATGGCTGTCAGAACCGGTGGCATGCGGCGAGTGTAGAAACATAGGTATGGCTGAACTGAAACTGGGCTACAAGGCGTCGGCGGAGCAGTTCGCGCCGCGTGAACTCGTCGAACTGGCCGTCGCGGCCGAGGAACACGGCATGGACAGCGCGACGGTCAGTGACCACTTCCAGCCTTGGCGGCACGAAGGCGGACATGCGCCGTTCTCGCTCGCCTGGATGACTGCGGTCGGGGAGCGCACCCAGCGGCTCGTTCTCGGCACGTCGGTGCTGACTCCGACCTTCCGCTACAACCCGGCAGTCATCGCCCAGGCCTTCGCCACCATGGCGTGCCTCTACCCGAACCGCATCTTCCTGGGTGTCGGCACCGGGGAGGCGCTCAACGAGATCGCCACCGGATACGAAGGCGAGTGGCCGGAGTTCAAGGAGCGGTTCGCCCGGCTGCGCGAGTCGGTCAAGTTGATGCGCGAGCTGTGGCTCGGCGACCGCGTGGATTTTGACGGCGAGTACTACAAGACCAAGGGTGCGTCGATCTACGACGTACCCGATGGCGGGGTGCCGGTCTACATCGCGGCCGGCGGCCCCGTGGTCGCGAAGTACGCGGGCCGCGCCGGCGACGGCTTCATCTGCACCTCCGGCAAGGGGGAGGAGCTGTACAAGGACAAGCTCATCCCCGCCGTGCAGGAGGGCGCCGAGAAGGCCGACCGCAACTCCGAGGACATCGACCGGATGATCGAGATCAAGATCTCCTACGACACCGACCCGGAGCTGGCACTGGAGAACACCCGGTTCTGGGCGCCGCTGTCGCTGACGGCCGAACAGAAGCACAGCATCGACGACCCGATGGAGATGGAGAAAGCCGCCGACGAGCTGCCCATCGAACAGGTGGCCAAGCGCTGGATCGTCGCCTCCGATCCCGACGAGGCCGTCGAGAAGGTCAAGGACTACGTCGGCTGGGGACTCAACCACCTCGTCTTCCACGCGCCCGGGCATGACCAGCGGCGCTTCCTGGAACTGTTCCAGCGCGACCTGGAACCGAGGCTGCGGCGCCTGGCCTGACGCCGCGAACCGGGCGAGTTCATGAGGATTCTCGCGTCGGTGCTGGGTCTGCTGTTGCTGGCCGTCGCGCTGGCGTCGTTCGGGGCTCGCTATCTGCCGATCTCCGGGCATCCCACCCTGATCGTCGCGGCGGTGGCGCCCTACCTGGTGCTCGCCGCGCCGGTGGCCGTGCTGCTTCTCGGTCTGGGGAGACGCTGGCTGCTGACCGTGGTGGCGCTGGCGGTGACGGCGGGGCTGGTCGGGGTGTACCTGCCGCGGTTCCAAAGCTCGGCCGTCGCCGAGACGTCAGCCGCGGTGCAGGTGCGGGTGCTGACCGCCAACCTCGGTATGGGACAGGCCGATCCACCCGCACTGGTCGCGCTGGCCCGCGACACCGCCGACATCGTGGCGGTCCAGGAGATGACCCAGGAGGCCGCCGACGGGCTGTCGGCCGCCGGGATGGATGCGGTGTTCCCGCACCGGGTCGTCCTGCCCGAACGCCGGGCGTCCGGCATCGGCATCTGGAGTCGCCACCCGATCGTCAACTCCGGCCGGATCGACGGTTACGCCTTGCCGATGCTGGGCGCGCGGATCCGGATCCCCGGCGTGGTGGTCGACACCACCGTGCTGTCCGTTCACCTGGCGGCGCCCTGGCCACAGCCGATCGAGCAATGGCTGCAGGACATCGCGCAGCTTCCCGACACGCTGCGGGAGGTGGGGCAAGCCGCCGGCGCGGGCGCGGTGATCGTCGCCGGCGATTTCAACGCCACCACCGACATGGCGCCGTTCCGGCGGCTGCTGGCACAGGGATACGCGGACGGCGGCGCGCGGGCCGGGGCCGGGTTGGCCCGCACCTACCCGGCAGACGCCAGGTGGCCGCCGCTGCTGGGAATCGACCACATCCTGGTGAAGAACGCCGCCGCGGTGTCGGCCACCACGGTGGTGGTAGCCGGATCGGACCACCGCGGGCTGCGCGCCACACTGCGGGTGCCGGTGGACATGACAAGCAGTTGACGGCAGGCTTTGACACGTGCCCGACGCGCTGAGCTCCCCGATGCCCGCCATCTACGTAGCCTCACCGGAGGGTGACACCGGGAAGTCGACGATTGCGCTGGGCATTCTGCACCGCCTTGCTGCGAAGGTCGCCAGGGTCGGGGTGTTCCGGCCCATCACCCGGTTGGGTGAGGGCCGCGACTACATCCTGGAGCTGCTGCTCGATCACACCACCGCGGGGCTGGCTTACGAGGACTGCGTCGGTGTCAGCTACCAGCAGTTGCACGACGACCCGGACGCCGCACTCGCCGAGATCGTCGACCGCTTCCATCAGGTCGCCGACCAGTGCGACGCTGTCCTGGTCGTGGGCAGCGACTACACCGACGTCGCGGCCCCAAGCGAGTTGTCCACCAACGCCCGCATCGCCGCCAACCTCGGCGCCCCGGTGGTGCTCGCCGTCAAGGCCAGAGGCCGCACCCCCGACCAGGTCGTGCAGGTGGTCGAGGTCTGCATGGACGAGATCGCCGCGCAGCACGCCAGAACCGCCGCGGTGGTGGTCAACCGGTGTGAGCCCGCCGAGATGGCCGATGTCGCTGCGGCACTGCAGAATCTCGGACCCAGGACCTACGTGCTGCCCGAGGAACCGCTGCTGGTCGCCCCCTCGGTCGCCGAACTGCAGAGCGCGGTCGAGGGCACGGTGCTGCGGGGCGAGCCCGCCCTGCTGACCCGCGAAGTGCTCGACGTGCTGGTCGCCGGGATGACGGCCGAGCACGTGCTCGAGCGGCTGACCGAAGGCGTTGCGGTGGTCACCCCCGGCGACCGTTCCGACGTGGTGCTGGCCGTGCTCAGCGCCCATGCCGCAGAGGGCTTTCCGTCGCTGTCGTGTGTCATCCTCAACGGCGGTCTGCCACTGCATCCGTCGATCGAGTCGCTGGTGTCGGGTCTGGGGCTGCGGTTGCCGATCATCGAGACCCGGTTCGGCACCTTCGAGACGGCGAGCAGGGTCGCCGCCACCCGCGGCCGGGTGACCACCCAGTCGCACCGCAAGGTCGACACCGCGCTCGCGTTGATGGACGCCCACGTCGACACCGAGGATCTGTTGGCGCAGTTGGCCATTGCCACCCCCACGGCGGTGACACCGCAGATGTTCACCTACCGGCTGCTGGACCGGGCCCGTGCGCAGCGCAAGCACATCGTGCTGCCCGAGGGCAACGACGACCGCATCCTCCGAGCGGCCGGCCGGTTGCTGCAGCGCAGTGTCGCCGATCTGACGATCCTCGGGGAGGAGTCCCAGGTCCGCGCTCGCGCGGCAGAACTCGGCGTCGACCTGTCCAGCGCCGTGGTGCTCGATCCGCAGACCAGTGAGCTGTGCGACCAGTTCGCGCAGCAGTACGCGAAGCTGCGCGCACACAAAGGGGTCACCGTCGAGCAGGCTCGCGAGATCATCCACGATGTCTCATATTTCGGCACCATGTTGGTGCACAACAACATGGTCGACGGCATGGTGTCGGGTGCCAGGCACACCACCGCGCACACCGTGCGTCCGTCGTTCGAGATCATCAAGACACTGCCCGACGTGTCCACGGTGTCCAGCATCTTTCTGATGTGCCTGGCCGACGAGGTGCTGGCCTACGGGGACTGTGCGATCGTCCCGGACCCCACCGCCGAACAGCTCGCCGACATCGCGATCTCCTCGGCCCGCACCGCCGCGCAGTTCGGCATCGATCCGCGGGTGGCGATGCTGTCGTACTCGACCGGGTCCTCGGGCACTGGCGCCGACGTCGACAAGGTCAGGAAGGCAACGGAATTGGTGCGCTCCCGGGAACCCGAGCTGATGGTGGAGGGCCCGATTCAGTACGACGCCGCGGTGGAACCGTCGGTGGCGGCGACGAAGATGCCCGAATCGAAGGTGGCGGGCCACGCCACGGTGCTGATCTTCCCCGACCTCAACACCGGCAACAACACCTACAAGGCGGTCCAGCGCAGTGCGGGCGCCATCGCCATCGGCCCGGTGCTGCAGGGCCTGAACAAGCCCGTCAACGACCTGTCGCGCGGCGCGCTGGTCACCGACATCGTCAACACCGTGGCGATAACCGCGATCCAGGCCCAGGGGTGAGGTCGTGACACGCACTGTGCTCGTCCTCAACTCCGGTTCGTCGTCGGTGAAACTGCAGTTGGTGGAACCGGACTCGGGAGCGTCGCTGGCCGAGGGGATCGTCGAGCGGATCGGTGAGGATTCCTCGTCGGCCGGCCTGACAGCCGGGCAGACCACGGTGTCCCGCGACCAGCGGGTGGCCGATCACGATGAGGCGCTACGCGTCGCCTTCGAGCTGTTCGAGGAGGCCGGGGCGCGCCTGGAGGATCTCGGCCTCGTCGCGGTCGGGCACCGCGTCGTGCACGGCGGGCCCGACCTGTACCGGCCCACGGTGGTCGACGACGCGCTGATCGAGCGGCTCGAGGAGCTGGCGCCATTGGCGCCGCTGCACAACCCACCGGCGATCCTCGGCATCGAGGTCGCCCGCAAGGCCCTGCCCGACATACCGCATGTCGCGGTCTTCGACACCGCCTTCTTCCACGACCTGCCGCCCGCGGCAGCCACCTACGCCATCGACCACGAAATTGCCGCCCGGTGGAACATCCGGCGGTACGGGTTCCACGGCACGTCGCACCAGTACGTCAGCGAACAGGCGGCGGCGTTCCTCGCCGTGCCGCCGGAGTCGCTGAGCCAGATCGTGCTGCACCTCGGCAACGGGGCCTCGGCCTCGGCGATCGTCGGTGGCCGACCGGTGGAGACCTCGATGGGGCTCACCCCGATGGAGGGGCTGGTGATGGGAACCCGGTCCGGGGACATCGACCCCGGCGTGATCACCTACCTGTGGCGCACGGCAGGCATGAGCGTCGAGGACATCGAGTCGATGTTGAACCGGCGTTCAGGGGTGCGCGGGCTGGGCGGCGAGGTCGATTTCCGGGTGCTGCGCCGGCAGATCGAGTCCGGGTCCGAATCAGGCCGGGCCGCAGCACAATTGGCCTACGACGTGTACATCCACCGACTGCGGAAGTATATCGGCGCCTACTTTGCCGTCCTCGGCACGGTCGACGTCATCACGTTCACGGCGGGTGTGGGGGAGAACGACGCCGCGGTCCGCCGCGACGCGCTCTCGGGGCTCGCGGCCTTCGGGATCGAACTCGACGAACACCTCAACGAGAGCCCGGCCCGCGCGGCCAGGCGCATCTCACCGGACGGTTCGCCGACGACGGTGCTAGTGATCCCCACCAACGAGGAGCTTGCGATCGCCCGGGCGTGTGCGCAGGTACTTGGCAGCTGACGGGTCGCGGGCCACGGGCAGTTCGCGTGCCGGATCGCAGATCCGCAACAACCGTCCGACGTGCGGACCGGTCAGCAGCGTCCACTGCACCCCGACCCTGGCGCACATGACGTTGATGTTGGACAGCGCGGCAAACCCGGACGCGGCGAAGAACTCGACGGTCTGCAGGTCGAGGATCAGCTGCCGGGACCCGAAGATCCGTCGCTCGACGTAGCGGGCGAGCGCGCAGCTGTTGGTGGCGTCGATCTCGCCGTGAATCGTCACGAGCACCTTGGACGGGGGCAGCTGGCACGCAGAGAACGTGGCGCGGTGATGTTCTTCCCGCAGATCGAAGGATCTCGGGTCCGGGCGGTACACCCGCTGCGTGCTCGGAGCCGGCAGCGATTCTGATATGGACATGGTGGCCTCCGTCAGCCGAAACCTGGGAAATCGTGCTGTGGATGCCGTCAGGGAAACTGGCCCTGGCTTCTCAAAGCCGTCGATGACGTCACCAATTTGTTCTGCTGTACTGGCTGGCCCATCAACCAGGTTGGCTCACGATACTACGGATTTCGTGGCTTGACCATAAGTCTGCTGGAACGAATGAAAACCGCTCTAGCTGCAATGTTGCTGCACTATCTAGGTAATTTCTCCGGACGCCGGCAGTGGCTCTGTCAAAATTGACACATCAGCAACTGATTCCGCAATTGCTGGGGGATTGGCATGAAACATCAAACGTGTGATCATTTGGCGCATGTCGGGTGAACTGGCCGGAAAAGTCGCGATCGTCACGGGCACCAGCAGGGGTGTCGGCGTCGGCATCGCCCACGAACTGTTGCGCGCCGGGGCGACCGTGATCGGTTGCTCCCGCGCGCCACTCGACGCGATCCCCGGTGTCGGTGACGAACCGGGGTGGGCGCTGCGATCCGCCCAGATGGTTTGTGACCAAGGCGATTTCCACGCGATCGACGCGATGGTGACCGAGGTCGTCGAAACCTACGGCGCGGTCGACATCCTCGTGAACAACGCCGGTGGTACCGTCCCGGCACCACACGCCGAGGACGTGCCCGCCCTGGTCTCGCGAATCCAGGGCGCGCCCGCATCCGACGACGATTTCGAGCGGACTGTGCTGTTCCACGCTTTCGCCGTACAGATGAACCTGATCAGCCCGTTGTGGTTCGCGATCCGTGTCTACCGGCAGATGAAGCGCCAGGAAGGGACCGGGTGCATCATCAACGTCTCCAGCGGTGCCGGACACCCGGCGGGGTCGCCGACGCTGGTGTCGTATGGTGCGGCCAAATCCGGGCTGAACCACCTGACGAGATCGCTGGCCGAGGAGTGGGGTCCACAAGCCCGGGTGAACTGCGTGGCGCTCGGTCCGACGATCACCGAGAACTTCCGGTCGTTCGTGCTTCCCAAGGACGACCCCACCGGCGCAACCTATTTCAGCGCCCTGCCGCTGCGGCGCGGCGGCGAGCCCGCCGAAGTCGGCCGCACCTGTGTCTTCCTCGCTTCCGGCGCAGCCGATTTCATCAACGGCACCACCATCGAGATTGATGGCGGCATGTTGCCCGGGGTGCTCTACGAGGCGGGCCTGAAGACGATCACCGACCTGTTGTGAGGAGCGGATAATGCGCCGGATCATTCAGTTCTCCACCGGAAATGTCGGTGTGCACGCGTTGCGCAGCATCATCGAGCGCCCAGATCTCGAGCTGGCGGGTGTCCACGCGAGCAGCGCCGGCAAGACCGGGCGCGACGCTGCCGAGCTGTGTGGATTGCCCGCGCCGACCGGTGTCACCGCCACCGACGACATCGAGGCGTTGGTGGCCCTCGACGCCGACTGTGTTGTGTACACCTCCCAGGCCGAGACCAGGCCGACGGCGGCCATCGACGAAATCAGTCGTTTCCTGCGTGCCGGCACCAATGTGGTCGGCACCTCCTTCGTTTGGCTGGTCGCACCTGAGCAGGCCGATGGCTGGCTGCGCGAACCGTTGGCCGCCGCGTGCGCCGACGGTGAGAGCACGTTGTACATCAACGGCATCGACCCGGGATTCTCCGGTGACACACTGGTGTTCACGGCCCTGAGCCTGGCGGCGCGTGCCACCGCGGTCACCGTCCAGGAGATCTTCGACTACGGAACCTACGACGACGCGGAGTTCACCGGGGTCAGCTTCGGTTTCGGCACGCGGCCCGACCACACCCCGATCATGTTCTCGCCCGGAGTGCTGTCGTCGATGTGGGGTGCCCAGGTGCGCAGCCTCGCGGTGGACCTGGGGATCGAACTCGACGAGGTACGCGAGCGGCACGAGAAGTGGGTGACCCCCGAACCCATCGACTGCACGATGATGCGTGTCGAGCCCGGTCACGTCGCCGCTGTCAAGTTCGGTGTCGACGGCCTGCGCGGGGGACATCCCGTCATCACCATGGAGCACGTCAACAGGCTCACCGCTGCCGCGGCACCCGAGTGGCCGTTCCCGCCGGACGGCCATCCCGGTGTGCACCGGGTCGTCATCGACGGCAGCCCGGGAATCGAGATCAACACCCACGTAGGGACTTCGGGCATCGATCACAACCAGGGTGGGGTGATCGCCACCGCCGCGCGGGCCGTCAACGCCATCGAGGCGGTGTGCCGCGCGCCGAGCGGACTGCTGGCCGCCGGAGATCTCCGCGCGACCGACCATGTCCGGGGTGTCATGTGGTGAACCGCAGACCATGACCGCACCGCGACGCCCACCGACGGGGGGGCAGGCGCGAGCCGAGCGCACCCGCGCCGCGGTGATCGACGAGACGGTCCGCTGCATCCTGGACGAGGGCTTCGCCCCGCCCAGCGTTCGACACATCACCGAACGCGCCGGCGTGACATGGGGGGTCGTCCAGTACCACTTCGGTGATCTCGACGGCATCCTGATGGCCGTAGTAGACCAGGGCTTCGGCGAGCTGCTCGACACGTTGGCTGATCTGTCACCGGAAGCTGCGCGGCTGGACCCGCGGGCGCGGGTGGCCTTCGTGGTCGAGGCGGTGTGGCAGGCCTTCTCCAGCGCGACTTCCCGTGCCGCGCTGGAGATCCTGATCTCGACCCGCGGCATCCGGGGCGACGCGGTGAACACCCACCTGGCAGAGCTGATGGCCAAGCTCACCGATCTCGGCAGGCAACTCGGCGAAGGGCTGGCGGCGCCGGACGCCACGCATGTCGGCAATCTCATCTGGAACGCCCTGCGCGGCATCGTCATTGCGCAGATGACCTGGCCCGAACCGGTTGACCAGTCACGGGATCTGCAGACGCTGGTCGACGTGGTGAGCACTTACATCGCCGCGCAGTGACCCCGGCTCAGAACGTGGACATCGGGCGCACGCTGTTGGCCAGGTCGATCAGCGCGTAGCGGTGCGCCTGAGTCGGCGCGACCCTGGCGAGGTTGCGCAGCGCCGCCTCGACACCCAGCTGCAGGCCGTGCTCGGTGAACGGGAACCCGAGGATGTGGTTGGTGCTGGCGGTGTTGTCGGCGAGCCAGTCCATCGCGGTTCCCAGGACGAGTGCCCGGATCTGCAACACTCGCGGCTCGGTGTCGGGCAGCGCCTCCACCCGGCGCGCGGCGTTGCGGATCTGCTGCTCGGTGATCTCACTGGCAGAGCGGCCGGACAGAAGAGTGACCGCACTGGTCAACCGCGCGGTGGTGAAGTGCCTCGAGGTGGCCGGCACCTCGTCGAGGGTCCGGACCGCCGCATCGCGTGCGCCCTGGGCGGACTGGGCGCGCGCCAGGCCGAAGCCGGCCGAGATGATGCCGTGGTCGGTGGACCAGACGGTGTCGTAGAACTTGCGTTCGGGCGCGGTCGACACGTCCGCGCCGGCCAGCTCGGCTGTCGCCGCCAGCGCCAGCTTCGGTGCCAGCTCGCCGGGCAGGGTGTCGAGCACCTCGGTGAAATGCTTGATGGCCGAGTCGTAGTCGGCAGTGAGCAACTCGGAGACGGCGCGGAACCACACCAGCCGCCACCGCCAGCCCACCCGCTCGGCGAGGTCGTCGAGCTTGCGGGTGGCCTTGGCCACGTCACCGAGGTCCAGCAGCGCGCGCACCTCCATCAGCGGCAACTCGATCGACTCCGACAGGTCGATGCCCTCGGAGTCCAGCGCCCCGTGCCGCGCGGCCCGTAGCGAATCCAGCGTCTGCACCGGCTCACTGAGCACCGTGGCCGACAGCACCGCCGCGCCGACGTCGGAGGGATCGACCAGCGGCACCTGCAGCGCCCTGACGATCTCCTGTGCGGTGAGCTTCTCCGAATGGACCTGGCCGTCGAGGTAGACATCGGTGTGCGCGACCAGCAGGTCGACGCCGAACGTGGACCGGGACGGGCTGAACACCGTCGACAGGCCGGGGCGCGGCACCCCGGTGTCGTGTGCGACCACTTCACGCAGCACACCCATCAACTGGCTGGCCATCTCCTCGGCGGTGCGGAACCGCCGCCGCGGGTCGGGGTCCGTCGCGCGATGCAACAGCCGGCCGAACGAGTCGTATTCGGCCAGCACCGGATCGTCCTCGGGCAGCCCGTCGACGTAGCGCCCCTTGCGGGTACGCAGATGCAACGTCAGCGCCGCCAGGGTGCGGCCGACCGTGTAGATGTCTGAGGCGATGGTCGGCCCGGTGCGCACGATCTCCGGCGCCTGGTAACCGGGTGTGCCGTAGAGATAGCCGAACGAGTTGATCGGCGAGACCGCGCCGAGGTCGATGAGCTTGAGCTGATCCTCGGTCACCATGATGTTCTCGGGCTTGAGGTCGTTGTACACCAGCCCGTTGACGTGCAGATAGCCCAGCGCGGGCAGGATCTCGAGCATGAAGCCGATGGCCTCGGCCACCGGAAGCCGGGTGCCCTCGGTCTGCTTGAGCCGGGTGGCCTGCTTGAGCGACGATCCGCCGACGTACTCCATGACGATGTAGCCGACCGGGTTGCCGTGCTTGTCGTCGTGCTCGACGAAGTTGTAGATCTTGACGATGCCGGGGTGGGTCACCTCGGCGAGGAACTGCCGTTCGGCCATCGCGATGGCCTGGGCCTCGGCGTCACCGGAGTGCACCAGGCCCTTGAGCACCACCGGACGGTCGTTGACGTTCTTGTCGAACGCCAGATACACCCAGCCCAGACCACCGTGCGCGATGCAGCCCTTGATCTCGTACTGGTCGGCCACGATGTCGCCGACGCCCAGCTGCGGCAGGAACGAGTACGAGCTGCCGCAGTGTGGGCACCAGCCCTCCGACAGAGCCCGCCCGTCGGGCGTCGACCGGCCGACGGGTCGTCCGCAGTTCCAGCAGAAGCGCTTGGACTCCGCCACGACGGGGTCGGTCATCAGCGCGGCGAGCGGGTCCACGGCGGGCACCCTGGGGATCTCCACCAGCCCGCCGCCGAGCCGACGGGTCGGCGACACCGTCCGGGTCAGCGTCGTGGGCTGGTCCTGAGGTTCGGTGTCGCCGGTCTGCAGCGAATCGCCGTCCTCATCGTCATCGTCGAAGTTGGGGCGGAACACCGCCTGCGTTGACATCGGACGCATCGTCGGCGCCGACTCCATGTCGAGTTCGTCCAGGCTCGCCGGCTGGGTGCCCGGGTCTTCATCGTGGTCCCTGTCGTGGTCCTCGCGTGGCGCTTCGCTCATCAGTCCGAGTACCTCGCCGGCGGAGCCTGCGGTGCCGGACCCAGCACCGTCAACCACTTGCGGTACAACGTGTTCCAGGTGCCGTCGCGGCGGATCCGTTCGAGGGTGCCGTTGACGAACCGGACCAGGCCGGTGTTCTCCTTGTTGATGCCGATGCCGTACGGCTCCTCACTCAGCGAGGGGCCGACGATGTGCAGATACGGATCCTGGGCCACCAGTCCCGCCAGGATCGAGTCGTC
This sequence comes from Mycolicibacterium hippocampi, assembly GCF_010723735.1. Classification (GTDB taxonomy): domain Bacteria; phylum Actinomycetota; class Actinomycetes; order Mycobacteriales; family Mycobacteriaceae; genus Mycobacterium; species Mycobacterium hippocampi. Next base: position 1,402,088 of record NZ_BLLB01000002.1, read on the forward strand.
GGTGCTGACCGCGTCGACCTGGCGTTGTTGCAGCGCGACCAGACAGTCGGCCCACGTGACCGCGCCGACGACGATCGGCGGCGGCGCGATCTCCTGGATCCGCTGCAGCGACGTGGTGCCCTTGGCGACGCAGACCCGCTTCCCCGACAGATCGGCCGGGGTCCTGATCGGCGAGTCGCGCGGGGCCAGGATCCGTTGGTCGGCGGTCAGATACACCGTGGAGAAGTTCACCTGCTCCTTGCGCTCACAGGTGATGGTCATGGTCTTGACCACCACGTCCACCTCGTTGTTCTGCAGCGCATCGACACGGTCCGCCGACGACAGGATCCGGTACTCGACCTGCGACGGGGTGCCGAAGATGTCACGCGCGATCTCCCCGGCGATGTCGACGTCGAACCCGGTGATCTCGCCGGTGATCGGGTCGCGGAAGCTGAACAGGTTGCTGCCGATGTCCAGGCCGACCACCAGCCTGCCGCGGTCCCTGATGTTGGCGACTGCCTCCTCGGCCTCGGCGTCGGTGTCGAACGGGCGCAGGCTTGCCGTCAGGTTGCAGTCGTCGCCGGCTGCGCTCGGCGCCCGCGCCGACTCCGGCGGCAACTCCTCCATCCCGGCCGGCGTCGGCGGCGCCAGCGTGACGCCGGGGGTGGGAGCCATCGGCGCGGCCTCGGCGCAGCCGCTCAACAGCAGCGCCGTCGCCAGTAGCGTCCCCAGTGTCCTGTTCATGTGCCCCCGCTACCGATACTCGCTCAGTCTCGGCCAGATTCCCAGCGCCACGGCGATGGCCGCCACGACGCTGAGCGCGGCGGCGCCGACGGTGGCACCCGAGAGCACCCGGCGGGCGTTGACGATGTCGCTGCGCAGCTGGTTGCGGCTCTGCTCGATGCCTTTGGTCAACGCTTCGTCGAGCTTGTCGAATGCGGGGGTGGCGTCGTCCTCGCCGACCCCCAGCGCGACCTGCGTCGCCGCCTGGTAGTTGCCGACCGCGATGTAGGCGGTGATCCGGTCGTCGGCGGCGCGCCACCGGTCGAGCAGCTCGTCCGCCTCGGCCAGGTCGGTCTTGTCGATCGAGTCGTCCCGCGCCAGGTATTTGGCCAGCTGGTCCTGCATCGCCTCGATTCGCTGGTAGTACGACTGCTTGCGGATGTTCTCGTCGCCGCGACGGATCAGCGACAGGGTCTCGTCGGCGCGGGCCTGCTGGGCGGTGATCGCCAGGTTGGTGACGGTCTTGAGGGACTCGGCCGCGGTGTCCTTCGCGCTTCGGCTGTCCGACGTCGAGATCACCAGTGCGGTGCCCACCCAGATCAACATGATCAGGACCGCCATCCCGCCGGCGACGAACCCGATGTTGACCCGTCTTCGGGTGCGCTTGGCCAGCCAGCGGTTGGCGAACAACCCGAACAGCAGGGTCGCCAACACCACCAGGATCACCGGGCCCGGGATTCGGGTCGAGGCGGTGGTCTCGGCGTCCACCCGCGCCGAGGTCTCCTCGTAGAGCCGCTGGGCATCGGGCAGGATCTGCTGCTGCATCATCGACGACGCCTCGGACAGGTACGAGGATCCGACCGGGTTGCCCGCCCGGTTGTTGGTGCGTGCCGTCTCGACCAGCCCGGTGTACACGGCCAACCGGGCGTTGATGCGGCCGAGCAACTGCACCATCGGCTCATCGGTCAACCCGCTCGACGCCCGCGTCACCGCCACCGAGGCGTCGGTGATCGCCTGCTCGTAGCGCTGCCGCACCGCGCGGGGTTCGACACCGGCGATGAACGCCGTGGCCGCTGCGGCGTCGGCGACCGACAGGGTGGTGTAGAGCTGCCCGGCGGCGAACGACAGCGGCTCCGTGTGATTGAGCACGGTGGTCAACGCCTGCTGCCGGTTGTTGATCGTCGTCGACGTCGCGAACGCGCTGCCGACCACCAGCGCCGCCAACACCAATCCGATGCTCAGGATGCGGCCGGGAGTCGTCCACAGGAACCACCACCGGGGATGCGACGGCGTTGTCGGCGACCGCGACGCAAGAGGTTCGGTCGAGGGATGCGCCAACTCCACAGTCACGGTTGCGCGGACCTCATCTTGGTCTCGATCTCTCTGGCTTTCGTATCGACTTCACCCGAACTCTATAAAAGAAGTCTAAGAGCTGGCCGTGCGAACTGTGTGCATTCGACGACGGCGATTGCGGGTGACTACCCCGATTCTCACCGCTGTTCCCTATCCTGAACGCGTGCGCGGGGACGGTGACGGCTGGGTGGTGTCGGCCAATGGTGCCGCTTACTGGGGCAGGCACGGTGCCGCGGGACTGTTGCTGCGAGCGCCCCGGCCCGACGGCTCCGCGGCGGTGCTGCTGCAGCACCGGGCGCCGTGGAGTCACCAGGGAGGTACCTGGGGGCTGCCCGGCGGCGCCCGCGACAGCCACGAGACCCCTGAGCAGGCCGCGATGCGCGAAGCTCACGAAGAGGCCGGGCTCCCCGCCGATGCGCTGACCGTGCGCACCACGGTGGTGACGGCCGAGGTGTCCGGGTGGACGTACACGACCGTCATCGCCGACGCCGAGAAGCTGTTGGACACCGTCCCCAACCGGGAGAGCGCCGAGCTGCGCTGGGTGGCTGAGGACGAGGTGACCGAGCTGCCCCTGCACCCGGGTTTCGCCGCGAGCTGGGACCGGCTCCGCAGCCTCGCCGCGTCCATCCCGCTGGGGGTCATCCGCGAGATCTGAGCAGCCTGCTGAGCTCCTCGGCCGCCGCCTTCGGGTCGTCGGCGGCCGTGATCGCGCGGACCACGACGATGCGGCGCGCGCCGGCCTCGAGCACCTCGGGCACCCGTGCGGTGTCGATACCGCCGATGGCGAACCACGGCTTGCCGGTGCCGGTGGTGTCCTCGAGCGCGCGGGCGGCGCGGACCAGGTCCAACCCCGGCGCCGCGCGCCCCGGCTTGGTGGGTGTCGGCCAGCACGGCCCGACGCAGAAGTAGTCGACGTCTTCGGCCATCGCGGCCTGCACCTGGTCGATGTCGTGGGTCGAGCGACCCACGACGGTGTCGCCGACGATGCTGCGCGCCACCTCCAGAGGAAGGTCGTCCTGGCCCAGATGCAGGACGTCCGCGCCGGCAGCCAGCGCGATGTCGGCGCGGTCGTTGACGGCCAGCAACGCGCCGTGGCGCCGCGCCGCGTCGCCGATCGTCGCCAGCGCGTCGAGCTCCTGGCGGGCCTCCAGCGGGCCGAACCGTTCCTCCCCCGGGGAGCCCTTGTCCCTGAGCTGGATGATGTCGACCCCGCCCGCCAGCGCCTGCTCGGCGAACTCCGCCAGGTCACCGCGTTCGCGGCGGGCGTCGGTGCACAGGTACAGCGACGACGAGAGCAGTCGGGTGCGCGGCGAGGTGTCACTCACACTGCGAAACGCTAACCGCGTGCCGACGTAGGCTGGTAACCGACCACACGGGAGTCCCGGGTACGGGGACTGAGAGTGAGCGCGCCGTTCTTACCGTCACACCTGATCCGGGTCATGCCGGCGAAGGGAGGAGAAGATGCCGACCATGAGCAGGAAAGCCATGAACCTTGCTGTCGTCGGCGGCGGCGTCATCGGATTGGCTGTCGCCCGCCGCGCCGCCCAGGACGGTTGGGCGGTCCGGGTGCACCGGGCCGAGCAGCGCGGCGCATCCTGGGTCGCCGGCGGCATGCTCGCGCCGCACAGCGAGGGCTGGCCCGGTGAGGAACGCCTGCTGCGGATCGGCCTGGAGTCGCTCGAGCTGTGGCATCGGGGATTTCTGGACGGCCTGCCACCCGAGGTGGTGACGGCCCGGCAATCGCTGGTCGTCGCGGTGGACCGCGCTGATGCTGCAGATCTGAAGACCGTCGGCGAGTGGCTGGCCGGCCAGGGTCATCCCGTGACGCTGACGAATTCCGCGCGCGACATCGAACCGCTTCTCGCCCAGGGCATTCGGCACGGATTCACCGCAGACACCGAGCTGGCGGTGGACAACCGGGCCGTCGTGGACGCGCTCGCCGCGCACTGCGGTCGGCTCGGCGTGCAGTGGGCACCACCGGTGCAGGACCTCGCCCGGGTCGACGCGGACACCGTCGTCATCGCCAACGGGATCGACGCGCCCACGCTCTGGCCGGGGTTGCCGGTCCGCCCGGTCAAGGGTGAGGTGTTGCGGCTGCGATGGCGTCGCGGATGTATGCCCGTGCCGCAGCGGGTCATCCGGGCACGGGTGCACGGACGCCAGGTGTATCTGGTGCCCAGGGCCGACGGTGTGGTGGTCGGCGCGACGCAGTACGAACACGGCCGGGACACCGCTCCCGCGGTGACCGGTGTGCGGGAACTGCTCGACGACGCCTGCGCGGTGGTGCCCGCGCTCGGTGAGTACGAGTTCGCCGAGTGCGCCGCCGGGCTGCGGCCCATGACCACCGACAACCTTCCGCTCGTCGGCAGGCTCGACGAGCGCACCCTGGTGGCGGCAGGTCATGGCCGCTCAGGGTTCCTGCTGGCCCCATGGACGGCCGAGGTGATCGCCGCGGAGCTGTCCGGCGTACCGCTGCCGAACCCCGACGAACTGAAGGTGGCGCGATGAAGGTCGTGGTCAACGATGAAACGGTGGAGATCGACGATCAGATGACAGTGGCAGGCCTGCTCGAATCGCTCGGGTTCCCGGAGAAGGGGATCGCGGTGGCGGTCAACTGGTCGGTGATCCCGCGGTCGCAGTGGGACACGACACTCGACGACGGTGCGAAGGTGGAAGTGGTGACGGCGGTGCAGGGTGGTTGAGGTGGCGGTGCACACCGGACCGGACAAGTTGAGCATCGCCGACCGGGAGTTCGGCTCGCGGTTGATCCTCGGCACCGGCGGGGCGGCCAACCTCGCGGTGCTCGAGGAGGCGTTGATCGCCTCGGAGACCGAGCTCACCACGGTGGCGATGCGTCGTGTCGACGCCGACGGCCGCACCGGTGTGCTCGAACTGCTCGCGCGGATCGGCGTCACCCCGCTGCCGAACACGGCCGGTTGCCGCGGGGCGGCCGAAGCGGTGATGACGGCACAGTTGGCGCGCGAAGCGCTGCAGACGAACTGGGTGAAGCTCGAGGTCATCGCCGACGAGCGGACGCTGCTTCCCGACGGTGTCGAATTGATCAGGGCCGCCGAGCAACTGGTCGACGACGGCTTCGTGGTGCTGCCCTACACCAACGACGACCCGGTGTTGGCCCGGCGCCTGGAGGACACCGGCTGTGCCGCGGTGATGCCGCTCGGTTCGCCGATCGGCACCGGCCTGGGCATCGCCAACCCGCACAACATCGAGATGATCGTCGAGCACGCCTCCGTGCCGGTGATCCTCGACGCGGGTATCGGGACCGCGAGCGACGCCGCACTGGCGATGGAACTCGGCTGTGACGCCGTGCTTTTGGCCAGCGCCGTCACCCGTGCCGCCGATCCGGCCGCGATGGCGGCGGCGATGGCCGCCGCGGTCAAGGGCGGCTACCTGGCACGGCGAGCGGGCAGGATCCCGAAGCGGTTCTGGGCGCAAGCCTCCAGCCCGCGGCTGTGAGCGCAAAACGCTATGTGGCGCTGGGTAGTTCGATGGCCGCCGGGCCCGGGATCCAGCCACGGGTGGCAGGCTCGCCACGGGCCGCCGGACGGTCCGCGCGCAACTACCCGCACCTCGTCGCCAGATCGCTGAGCCTCGACCTCGTCGACGTCACCTACTCGGGGGCGACCACCGCGCACGTCCTCACCGAATCCCAGCGCGGGGCGCCGCCGCAGGTGGACGCGCTCGACGGCACCGAGACGCTGGTGACGGTGACGATCGGCGGAAACGACGTCGGCTATGTGCCGATGCTGTTCGCCGCGGGCCTGCCCGGATTCGCACAGTCGGTTCCGTTCCTGGGCGCGCGGTTGCGCGAACTCCTCGACCCCACGGCGCGGGACCGGGCGCTGGCCGAGGTCGGCGAGTCGCTGGTGGAGGTGGGACGGGCGGTGCGACACCGTGCGCCGCACGCGACCGTGGTGTTCGTCGACTACCTCACCCTGCTGCCGCCTCCCGGCGTGGCGGCACCCCCGCTGCGGGATGCCGATGTCGCGCTGGGCCGGCGGGTGGCGACCACCCTGGAGCGGCTGACCGCCGACGCGGCGGCGCAGACCGGGTGTGGGGTGGTGGGTGCCGCCGAGGCCAGCCGGGACCACCACGCGTGGTCGGCGCAGCCCTGGACGACCCGGTTCGGCTGGCCGGTACCGCGCCACCCGGCCCCGCTGCACCCTAATGCCGACGGCATGCGTGCGGTCGCCGACATGGTGGTCGCCGCCGGCACATGATCGAACTTTCCGCTCTGACCAAGGCCTACGGGGCCAACCGTGCCGTCGACGGTCTGACGTGCACCATCGAACCCGGCGTCGTGACCGGCTTCCTGGGCCCCAACGGCGCCGGAAAGACCACCACGATGCGGATCATCCTCGGGCTCGACCACCCGACGTCGGGAACCGCCACCATCGGCGGCAAGGCCTACCGGCAGCTCACCGATCCGTTGCGCAGCGTGGGGGCGCTTCTGGACGCCCGTCAGGTCCACCCCAACCGGTCGGTGCGCAATCACCTGCGCTGGATCGCGGCGACGAACCGTATTCCGGCCCGCCGCATCGACGAGGTGCTGGACATGGTCGGTCTGACCAGCGTCGCGGGTGCCAGGGCGGGCACGCTGTCACTGGGGATGAGCCAGCGCCTCGGAATCGCCGCCGCGCTGCTCGGCGATCCGCCGGTGCTGTTGTTCGACGAACCGGTCAACGGCCTCGACCCGGAGGGGATTCACTGGGCCCGCACGCTGATGCGCACGCTGGCGGCGCAGGGACGCACCGTCCTGGTCTCCAGCCACCTGCTCTCCGAGATGGCGAACACCGCCGACCGACTGGTCGTCATCGGCAGAGGCAAGCTGATCGCCTCCACCACGGTCGCCGAGTTCATCGGCGGCTCCGGGCGGGCCACCGTGTGGGTGCGCAGCCCTCAGCGCGACACCCTGCACGAGATCCTCACCGCCTCCGGGTTGACCGTGACCGGCGCAGTCGATGCGTTGACGGTGCACGACGCCACCACCGAGGCAGTCGGGGAACTGGCCGCCCGGCACTCGATCACGCTGCACGAACTGCGCGCCGAGCAGGTGTCGCTCGAACAGGCCTACCTGGCTTCCACCGACGACGCCACCGAGTACCGGGGTGGCCGCACATGACCCCGCTGACCACGGTGGCCGCGGTGATCAACGCCGAGCGGATCAAGCTGACGACGGTGCGGTCGCCGCTGTGGTCCACGGCGGCGGTGGTGGTGTTGAGCCTGGGCATCGCCGCCCTGCAGGCGGCCGCGGCCTACGACCCCGAACAGTTGAGCGCGCCGACGGCCGCGATGGGAGTCGCGGTGTTCGGGGTGCCGGTGCTGATGGTCGTCGCAGCGATGACGGTGACGGGGGAGTACCGCACCGGGATGGTGCGCACCACGTTTCTGGCCAGCCCGGGACGGACCCTGGTGCTGGTGGCGAAAGCTGTTGTGGCGGCGGTGTTCTCGGGTTCAGTCGGCGCCGTGATGGTTCTCGGGTCGATCCTGGTGGCCCGGGTGGATTTCGACGCGGCGGCGTGGCGAACGACTGCCGCGGTCGGGGTCTACGCGGCATCGGCGGCGGTCCTCGGGGTCGGCGTCGCGGTGCTGTTGCGACACACCGCAGGCGCGGTCACCGTGCTGCTGCTGTGGCCGTTGCTCGTCGAACCACTGCTGGGCAACCTTCCCGGAAGGGGGCCGCAGATCGGGCCGTACCTGCCGTTCGCCAACGTCTTCGAGTTCCTGGACGTGCAATGGCTGTTTCCCAGCTACGCGATGCACTGGGGCCCGGCCGGATCGCTGGGCTATTTCCTCACGGTCGTCGCCGCTGTGTTCGTGACCGCCGTCGTCGCGGTCAATCGCCGTGATGCGTGAGGATTCTTCGCTGATGCGGGGGTAACCCCCGATTCCTGTGGCCGGAGTCCGGCCTAGCCTCGCCGGGTATGTGTGTGAGCGGACTTGGGCCGGGCTACCTGGCCGAGTGGTACCGAGGGGATCTCACCGAAGAGGTCGTCGGCGCCATGGTTTCGGCACTGACCTCGGCAACCGGGCCGACGTCGGGAGCGGGAGCAGCGGTCCGGCTCGTCGCGGTGTTCGCCGTGCCCTCCGACGAAGTGGTCTACGGGTTGTTCACGGCGGCATCGGTACAGGCCATCACCGACGCGTGCGGCAGTGCCTCGATGCCACCCGACCGGCTCACCGGCGACATCGGGGCCTGGGTCGCTAAGGTCGGCCCATGACCTCGGTGGCGATACTCGGTGGGGGCGTCGGCGGTCTGAGCGCAGCGCAGGAACTCGCGCAGCGTGGCTTCGAGGTGACCGTCTACGAGGCCCGGGACGTCTTCGGCGGCAAGGCCCGTTCCATGCCGGTCCCGGGATCGGGGACGGATGGACGCACCAATCTCCCGGCCGAACACGGGTTCCGGTTCTTTCCCGGCTTCTACCGCCACATCACCGACACGATGAAGAACATCCCCGGTGACAAGGGAACCGTCTACGACCACCTGACGCCGTGCAGCGAGATCCTGATGGCGCAGGGGGACGGGCGCAGTGAGCTCGTCGCCCCGATCAAGGTTCCCGGTTCGCTCGCCGAGCTCGCCGATGGACTGCGCTTCCTTCGTGACCTGACGTCGCAGGTGGGCATCCCGCTCCACGAGCTGGCCGTCTTCGTCGACCGGATTCTGACGATGATGACGTCGTGTGACGAACGGCGGCTCGCCGAGTTCGAAGCGATGAGCTGGTGGGACTTCGTCGAGGCGGAGCACAAGTCCGATGCCTACAAGAAGTTCCTCGCCACCGGGATGACGCGCACCCTGGTGGCCGCCAAAGCCGAGGAGATGTCCGCACGGACCGGCGGAACCATTCTCTGCCAACTGATCTACGACATCCTGCGTCTCGACGGGCGCCTCGACAACGTCCTCGACGGGCCGACCAGTGAGGTGTGGATCGACCCTTGGCTGGAGCACCTCCAAAGCCTGGGCGTCACCTTGCAGCCCGAGTGCACCGTCGCCGGCATCCACTGCGAAGCGGGTCTCATCACCGGGGTCACCATCGTGGCCCCGGACGGTGACCGCCGCATCGAGGCGGACCACTACATCGCGGCACTGCCGGTGGAGAGATTCTGCGACCTCGTGTCGCGGTCGATGCGTTCGGCGGACCCGCGGCTCGGGCTGATCCGCCACCTGGAGTACGACTGGATGAACGGGGTGATGTTCTATTTGGACACCGACGAGCCCCTCGAGCACGGCCACGCGATCTTCATCGACTCCGAGTGGGCGCTGACCGCGATCTCACAGAAGCAGTTCTGGCCCGACATCGATCTGACGCAGCGCGGCGACGGCCGGGTCGAGGGCATTCTCTCGGTGGACGTGTCGGCCTGGGACGTGCCCGGTCCGGTGACCGGGAAGGTCGCGTCGGCGTGCACGAAGGAGGAGATCCGGCAAGAGGTCTGGGCACAGCTGGTCCGGCACATCGACGACGGGCGCCTGGACGAATCGAACGTGCTGTCGTGGTTCCTCGACCCTGCGATCGAGTTCCCCAACCCCGGCAAGGCGACCAACGCCGAACCACTGCTGGTCAACGTGAAGTGCTCGTGGGCTCACCGGCCGGACGCGGTCACCGCCATCCCGAACCTGTTCCTGGCCGCCGACTTCGTCCGCACCAAAACCGATCTCGCGACGATGGAGGCGGCCAACGAAGCCGCCCGCGCCGCCGTCAACGGCATCCTCGAAGCCACGGGTTCGCCCCATTCCCGTTGCACGATATACGATCTCGCCGAGCCCCGGATCCTGTGGCCGTTCCGCCAGCTGGACCGGGTGCTGTTCCGGCTCGGTCGCAGGACCGCCAGACCCCCGTTCCGGCTGACCACCGCAGGCGCATTGAAACCCACGGGTCCGTTGGCCCGGGCCGGCCTGGCGGCTCTCCGGGTGCGCGGCAAAGGCGCATTTCTCGCTCAGCCCGGCTCGCACTGAATCCTGAACGCTGCTATCGCATCCGGTCCAGCCGCCGCCCCAACTCGGCCCGGGTCCGGATGCCGAGCTTGGAGTACACCCGGCTCAGATTGTGTTCCACCGTCTTGAGGCTGATGAACAACTGCGCGGCGATGTCGCGGTTCCGCAGGCCGGACGCGGCCAGGTCGGCGACGCGCTGCTCGGACGGCGTCAGCGGGGATTCGGCGCTGCGACCGGCGTGGGTACGGGCAAGTTCGGCGCGCACCCGTTGTGCCCACAGCGTCGCCCCCATCGCCTCGAACGCCTCGAGTGCCTCCCGAAGCGTCCTTCCGGCCGCGTCTTTTGCACGTCTGCGCCGCTGCAGCTGACCCAGCAACAGCTGAGATCGGCGGTGCTCGAACGGCATGGGAAGCCGCTCGTGCTCGGCCATCGCCTCCTCGGTCTTGGCGAGCGCCTCGTCGAGAGATCCGTTCGCAGCCAACAGCATTGCCCGGCATCTGGCACCGGTGGCCAGCATCCAGGCGCGGTCCAACCGCCGGCCGTGCGTCTCCAGCAGCGTGATCACGTCGTCGGCGTCGTCCAGTCGGCCGAGGGCCACCATGGCCTCGGCGGCGTCGGGAAGGAACCAGCCGTGCATCAACTCGATACCGGGGACCTGAGGTAAGCGGTCCACCAGGGGCTGCAGCGCCGACGCCGCTTCGGCGTAGTCGCCACGCGAGACCTCGAGGAATCCCAGGGTCATCCGCGGCCAGTCGGCCATCCGCGTCGCGCCGGATTCCGCGACCGCCTGCATCACCGCAGCACAGTCCGCGCGGGCGGCGGACTCGTGCCCCTGGTAGGCCGCAACCGCCGCCCGGACGGTCAGTGGGATCACCTCGACGTGGCTGCCGCCGAGTTGTTGCGCACGTTCGACCGCTTCCTGTGCGGAACCCATTGCCGCACCGAGGTTCCCGATCCACATGTCGATCAGGGCGTGGTAGGCGGCGACTCCCATCATGTTGCGGTCGTCGCCTCGCTGCAGACAGCGTTGACGCACTGTCGACAACTGTCTGCGGGCCACGGCGAGGTCACCTGTCCACGCCGAGACCATCGCCTGGATGACGCCGGCGCTGAAGGCCGTTGGCACGTCGTCGTCGACACACTCCAACGCGACCGCACGCGCCAGACTGTCCTCGTCGACGCCGTAACCGTGGATGAACCTGGTGTGTACCCACATCGTCAGCGCCTGCGACGTCATCGACGGGTCACCGAGTTCCTCGGCCAGCGTCACCGCCCGGCGAGCGGTGCCGACCATCTCCTCCACCCAGCCGGCGGGGTCGGCACCGTCGGAGTGAGATCCCATGCCGCGGGCCAGCGACAGCGACATCAGCGTCTGCACCAGGATCGGGGGCGTGTCCCGGGCGTCCTCGGCAGCAGAGTTCAGCAGCGCGATCGCTTCGGTGAAACGGTTGTCGTAGATGTGGACCGCCGCGCGCAGGTTCAGCGCGATCGCGCGCAGCCAGCCCGGACGCAGATCGCCGAGACACGCATCGAGCAGAGCCTGCGCCCTGGCGGTGTCACCGGCCCGGAAGTGGTCACCGGCGGCGCGGACCCGGCGCAGCGGTTTGTCGCCGCCCAGTTGGATCGCCAGCTCCAGCAGCTCGGCGGCGGCCGCCGGGGCACCCCGTTGCCGTGCGGCATCGGCCGCAGAGTCGAGCGCGCCCAGGGTGGCGTCGTCGGCGGACGTGCCGGCCAGCGCGAGGTGGCGTGCCTTGAGTTCGGGCTGCGTCTCGACGGCGGCGAGCGCACGGTGGATGACCCGGCGGCTGGCGGGGGTGGCGTCGGAGTACACCCCACGCGCCAGCAGCGGATGGGTGAACCTCACCTGGTTCCCGTTGATCGTGATGATCCCGTCGGTCTCGACGGTTTCGAGCAGCTCGACGATGTGGTCGGCGGTGGTGGTGTTGACGCGGGCCAGCAGGTCGACGGTGGGTGCGGCCACCGAGGCCACCGCGAGCAACAGGTTGCGGACGTCGCCGTCGAGACGCCCGATCCGGGCGCGCACCAGTTCGGCCAGTGTCTGCGGGAGCCCAGGCTCGGGCCTGAGGTTCTGCCCGTCGAGCGCGCGTGCGAGCTCGAGGGCGTAGAACGGGTTGCCGCCGGAGATCTCGCTGATGCGCACCATCGTCGCGCGAGGTAGGGCGTGCCCGAGCCGGGTCAGGATCAGGCCGTGCAGGCCGCCGAGACTCAGCGGACGCAACCGGGTCCGGGCGGTCGCCGCTGCGACACCGAGCTGCAGCCACGACGACGTGGTGCCCTGGTCGGGGTCGCAGCGCTCGGTCGCCAGGATGCCGATGGGGCCCCTGAGCCGGCGCGCGACGAAGGCGATCACGGACTTGCTCGACGCATCGAGCCACTGCACGTCGTCGATGGCGATGACGACGGGGGAGCGTTCGGCGAGCTCCTCGACGATGACGCCGAACGCCGCCGCGGTCACCCGCTGATCGGTCGCCGGGCCCTCGCCGTCGGCTCTGAGCAGGACGCGGTCCATCGCGAGGCGCTGCAGAGCCGGCAACGACTCGATGACCCCGGCGTCGACATCGGTGAGCAGATCGGCCACCGCCGCGTAGGCGAGCACCGACTCGGCCTCACCGACCCGGGCGCAGAGCACCCGGATCCCTTTCTCGGCGCAGCTCGTAACGGCTTCTGACCACAGGGTCGTCTTGCCGATCCCGGCTTCACCCTCCAGGACGAGGGCCGCCGGACCTGTGGCGACGGAGTCGAGGAAATCGGCGACCGTCTGCCGCTCGGGTGAACGGGCCCCCGCTCCGGTCGACATCGAAGCATCATGACAGGCAGCAAAAACGGTGACAACCGGGACGACGAACGTTCACCCGTTGCCACGTCCGCCCGGAAGGTCCGTGGTAAGACGGGCGTATGGACGACACCGCACCCGAAGACTCGGATTGGAGACGTGCGGTCCTGGCCGACTCCGAGGCCGCGTTGGCGCAGCTGTGCGCCACGGTGGAGCAGATCCTCGCCGAACCGGAGCCCCTGGCGGCCCCCGGCGTGAAGGCGCTGCTGACCGCGGTGGTCGGTGCCACGGCGCTGGCCGACAAGCGGACCCACGAGATCATCGCGTCGTTGCCGGCGGACGGCAGCCGTGACCACGCCGATGCACCGGACGGGGGCGCCTTGACCCAGTTCGGCGAGGCTGTCCTGGAGCGCTTCCGGCGCTCCGGCGGGCCCGTCGACCGATGACCGGGCCGTCCGACCTCCCGAGATGGAAGCTGCCCGAACTCCGTCGCGCGGCATCCGTCGACGACGTCATCGCGAACTTCGATGCCGTCATCGACTGGTCGATCGAAGCCGAGAACGGCATCGGCTACTTCGCGACGGTCTACAAGCGGGCGACCCTGGCCATCCGTGACAAGATCGCCGCCGGTGACTATTTCGACGACAACGCCCGGATGACCCGCTTCGACATCATCTTCGCGCAGCGCTACTTCGATGCACTCAACGCGTACTTCCATCCCCGGGACTACGAAGCTCCCACCCACGTCTGGCAGTGGTGCTTCGACGGCCACGAGTACGAGACGCCGGACCAGCCGATCATGCTGCAGCACATGCTCACAGCGGTGAACTCGCACGTGAACCTGGACCTCGGAATCGCCGCGATGATGGCCGCGCAGGACGGTTCCCTGCGCTCGATGAGAGATGACTTCAACCGGATCAACGACCTGCTGGCCGGTGAGGTGACGCTGTTCCTGGACACCCTCGGCGAACTTTCGGGCAGGGTGAAGGTGATCCGCCGGATCCTGTTGTGTGAGGACCGCATCCTCAACCAGGTGTTGCGGGTCTTCCGGGATCTGGCATGGTCGTTCGCCAATCAGCTTGACATGCAGTCCGATCGGCGCCGGGATCACATCGGCGTCCACGACTCCTGGGCCGGCGTGCTCGGTTCGTACTATCTGCACCCCACCGACACCATCGACGGCCTGGTGCGATGGATCCGCGAGGTGGAGAGCCAGGACATCGCCCACAACATCCGGGTGCTCGATGGCCGCTGACGGGGATGGACGCCGCCTGAATGAACGCTGACTCGATGGACGAACCACAGACCCTGGTGCTGCAGCTGCCCCACCTCGACGTCACCGCGCTGTGCTGGGGACCCGCGGACGGCCGGCTGGTGTTGTGCCTGCACGGGTTCCCCGACAGTGCGTGGGGGTGGCGGAGGATGGCGCCGATACTGGCCGAGCGGGGCCTGCGGGTGGTGGCGCCCTTCTCCCGGGGATACGCACCGACCGGGCCCGCTCCCGACAGTGACTATCACATCGGGGCCCTGATGTATGACGCGCTTGCGGTGTACCGGGAACTCGGAGCGCCCGCCGACGCGGTCGTGATCGGTCACGACTGGGGTGCGTTCACCAGCAACGCGCTCGCTGCGTATCCGGAGTCACCGTTCGCGGTGCACGTCTCGATGGCGGTACCGCCGGTGGCGGCGCTGAACCGGACCCGCGGTCCGGTCGCCCGTCAGCTGAAGATGATGCCGCGCCAGCTGCGCAACAGCTGGTACATCATGTTCTTCCAGCTGCCCGGACTGCCCGAACGGCTGCTGCCCCGCATCATTCCCAGGCTGTGGCGCGACTGGGGACCGCCCGGCTACCCGACCGAGGCCGAGCGCGACGAGGCACTGGCTGCGCTGCCGGGTCCCGCGCACCGGCGCGCGGCCGTCGGCTACTACCGCGCGCTGGCCCGGCCAGGTCGTCCGGCGCCGCGTTACGCCGAACTGCACAAGTGGCGCTTCGAGATGCCGCGGGTGCCGATCCTGTATCTGCAGGGAGTGCAGGACGGCGCCATGCTGGCCGGATACGCCGAGAACATCAACACGGTGCTGCCGGACCGGAGCCGGGTGCTGACCCTGCCGGGGGCGGGGCACTTCCTCCAGATCGAGCAGCCGCAGGTCGCTGCCGAGGCAGTCCTGGACTTCCTGGACTCGCGCTAACGTGGTGGCGTGACGCGCACTCAACGCACGGTCACGGCTGCGCTGGCGGTCGTGGTCCTCGCGATCGGCGGCTGCAGCAGGCAGGCCACTCCAGTACCCGCGCCGACCCCGGATCCTGATCCGGCCGCTGCGGTCGAGTTCGCCGACGGACTCCGAGAGAAGGTCGCCGTCGATGCGATGATGGCGCACCTCGGCAGGTTCGCCGAGATCGCCGACGCCCACGGAGGCAACCGCGCGCTCGGCACCCCGGGATATGACGCGAGCCTGGACTATGTCGTCGATGCGCTGCGGGACAAGGGGTTCGACGTGGACACCCCGGAGTTCGAGGTGCGGATCCCGTGGGCCGACGAGCCGGCGTTGACCGTTGCAGGCGACTCCGTGGAAGCCCGGCCGTTGGAGTACACGATAGGCACCGAACCCGGCGGCGTCACCGGTCCGTTGCTGCCGGCCCGGGTCGAGGACACTCCGGGCTGCACGGCCGATGACTACGACGGGCTGCCCGTCGAAGGCGCGGTGGTGCTCGTCGATCGCGGGTCGTGCCCGTTCGGTGCCAAGCAGGCCGTGGCCGCGGAGCGCGGCGCGGTGGCGCTGATCGTCGCCAACAACGAGGACGGCGACCAGATGGGCGGCACCCTCGGGCAGGACACCGAGGTACGCATCCCGGTCGTCAGCGTCACCAGGGACGCGGGTGCGCAGTTGCGCGGGCAGTCGGGTGCCCCGACGGCGCTCACGCTGAACGCCGGGGTCCGGATCGAACAGACCCGCAACGTGATCGCCCAGACCAAGACGGGTTCGACAGCCGACATCGTCATGGTCGGAGCGCATCTCGACAGCGTGGCCGAGGGGCCCGGGATCAACGACAACGCATCCGGGGTCGCGGCGGTGCTCGAAACTGCGCTGCAGCTGGGAAGTTCACCGCAGATCAACAATGCCGTCCGGTTCGGGTTCTGGGGCGCCGAGGAGTTCGGGCTGCTCGGTTCCAGTAACTATGTCGAGTCGCTGGACGCCGAGGCACTCAAGGACATCGCGCTGTACCTCAACTTCGACATGATCGGCTCGCCCAACCCGGGGTACTTCACCTATGACGGTGACCAGTCCACCGCTCCCGACCCGCGCGAAGGCAATCCCCGGATCCCCGAGGGATCCGCGGGAATCGAACGGACCCTGGTGGACTACCTCGACCGGCAGGGAAAGCCCGGCGAGGACACCTCGTTCAACGGCAGGTCCGACTACGACGCGTTCACCAGATCGGGAGTCCCTGCGGGAGGCCTGTTCTCGGGTGCAGAAGCGGAGAAGTCGGCACGGCAAGCCGAAATCTGGGGCGGTCAGGCCGACGAGCCCTTCGACCCGAACTACCACAAGGACACCGACACACTGGACAAGATCGACCGGACGGCGATGCAGATCCACGGTGGCGGCGTCGCCTACTCGGTGGGTCTGTACGCCCAGGACCAGCGTGGCCGCAACGGCATTCCGGTGCGCGAGGACCGTACCCGTCACCAGCTCGAAGAGTCATGACGCGGCGGTGGTCAGCGGCCGTCGCGATGCTGACGGTCACGGCCGTGGTGTCCTGCGCGTCGGACACCCCCGAAACCGAACCGGCGCTGGGTGCGCAACTGGCGGACAAGGTGACCGTCGACGGCGTCCACCGCCATCTGGTGGAGCTGCAGCGGATCGCCGATGCCAACGACGGCAACCGGGCCGACGGTTCACCGGGGCACCAGGCCAGCGTCGACTATGTCGCCGACCTGCTGCGGGAGAGTGGATTCGACGTGCAGACACCGCAGTTCGAACGGCTCTCCGGATCCCGCGGCGGCGAGCCGGGGCTGACCGTGGCAGGCCGTGAGCACCGGGTCGACCAGGCGTCGCTGCTGATCACCACGCCACCGGGCGGGTTACGCGCGCTGACCTTCAGGCCGGGTGAGCCCGCTGGGTGCGAGCAGGACGACTACGACTCGGTGTCGGTCGAGGGCGCCATCGCGGTCGTCGACGACAGCGAGTGCTCGATCGTCGACAAGCAGGACGCCGCGCTCGCCGAGGGAGCGGTCGGATTGCTGGTGGTCAGCCGGGCTAACCCGACCAAACCGGTCGGCGCCCCGGCGAGTCTGTACAGCCCGGGCTACTACGGCAATCTCACTGTTCCGGTCGGCATCATCGACCCGGCTGCGGATGCGGCGCTGCGACGCACCACCAGGCCGGTGACACTGGTGCTCGACAACGAACCGGTGATGACGACGTCGCGGAACGTGCTCGCGCAGACCGCCTCCGGCGACACCGGCAACGTCGTGGTCGTCGGCGCGCACCTCGACAGCGTCCGGTCGGGACCGGGCATCAACGACAACGGGTCGGGTGTGGCTGCGGTACTGGAGACCGCACTGCAACTCGGCGCCCGGCCGCCGGAAGGCAACGCGGTGCGGTTCGCGTTCTGGGGAGCCGAGGAGATCTCCGCCGACGGCTCCACGGACTACGTCCGCTCGCTGACCGGTGAACAACTCGACGACATCGCGCTCTACCTGAACTTCGACATGGTCGCCTCGCCCAACGCCGGTTACTTCACCGACGACGGCGACCAGTCGTCGGTGACCGGCCCGCAGCTCCGTGAGGTCCCCGAGGGCACGGCCGGCATCGAGCGCATGCTGGCCGGACGCCTCAACCTGGCCGGGGTGCGCCCGGCGGACATGCCACTGGGCAGAACCACCGACTACGCCCCGTTCCTGGCGGCGGGCGTGCCGATCGGCGGCATAACCACCGGGTCGTCACAGCGGAAAACAGAAGTCCAGGAACGGATCTGGGGTGGACAGGCAGGAATCGCCTTCGACCCGAACTATCACACTCCTCGGGACACGATCGACAACATCGACCGCGTGGCGCTCGGGATCACGGCTTCGACCGTCGCGTTCGCGGTCGGCAGCTACGCCCAGACGATCGACGGCGTCAACGGGGTGCCGGCGCGGGATCGGCGCCATCGGCCTGCGTCCTAGCGCCGGGCCGGAAGCCCAGCAGTCGCATTCCGTGGTAGACCAGCAACGCGGCGATGGAACCCAGTGCGATCCCGGTGAAGGTCAGATTTCCTGCTTGCCAGGTGAAGTCGGCTATTCCGATGACCAACGGGATGGCGGCCGTCATCTGGTTGACGGGCTTGGAGAAGTCGACGTGGTTGGTCAGCCAGATCCGCACGCCGAGGATGCCGACCAGGCCGTAGAGCACGATGGTGGCGCCGCCGAGCACGCCGGCCGGCACCGCCGAGATCACCGCGCCCACCTTGGGGCACAACGACAACACGATGGCCACCGCCGCGGCGACCCAGTACGCCGCGGTCGAGTAGACCCGCGTCGCGGCCATCACCCCGATGTTCTCGGCGTAGGTCGTCGTCGCCGAACCGCCGCCGAAGCCGGCCAACGTGGTGGCCACCCCGTCGGCGGCGAGTGCCCGGCCCATCAGCGGGTCCATGTCGGTGCGCGTCATCTGGCCGACGGACTTGACGTGGCCGATGTTCTCGGCGATCAGAGCGATCACCGCGGGCAGGAACATCGGCAGCACCGACAGGGTGAACGCCGGCGTCTGGAACTCGGGCAGCCCGATCCACGCGGCCGAGGCGATCGCCGAGGTGTCGACGTCGCCGAGGAACAGCCCCAGCAGGTAACCCGCCACCACCGCCAGGAAGATCGCGAGCCTGCCGATCATGCCGCGGAACAACGCCAGCGCGCCGACCAGCAGCACCAGCGTGACCAAACCGAGCAGCGGGCCTTCCTCGAAGTTCGACTTGGCTGCCGGTGCCAGGTTGAACCCGATGAGAGCGACCACCGCGCCCGTCACCACCGGCGGCAGGGTCAGGTCGAGCCAGCGGGTACCGGCCAGGTGCACCACCGCGCCGACGAGGATGAGGAGCAGCCCGACCGCGACGATGCCGCCGAGCGCGCTGCCGGTGCCCTGCGCGGCGACCGCGGCGGTGACCGGAGCGATGACCGAGAAGCTCGATCCCAGATAGCTCGGTAGTCGATTGCCGGTGATGAGCAGGAACAGGATGGTGCCGACACCGGAGAACAACAGCGTCGTCGCCGGCGGGAACCCGGTGAGCACCGGTACCAGGAACGTGGCGCCGAACATGGCCACCACGTGCTGGGCGCCCAGCCCCAGGGTGCGCGGCCAGCTCAGCCGCTCGTCGGGCGCGACGACGAAGTCCGGATCCGACCGTGAATCAACGGGCTTCCAGGAAAGTCGCACGCCTGCGACTACACACCATGACGCAGCCTGCCGCCAGCCAAGTAGGCGACCATGCCGATCAGCACCACCACCGTCCCCGCCAGCACCGCGGTCACCGGCAGCGTGACCGCCAGCATCAGACAGCCGGCCAGGCCGAGCGCGGGCAGCACCCGACCCTGCCCCAGCGTGAAGGCAGACGCGTTGGCGATCGCGTAGTAGAGCAGCACCCCGAACGACGAGAAGCCGATGGCGGTGCGGACGTCGACCACCGCCGCGAGCAGCGCGACGGCGACCCCGACGGCCAGCTCCGCGCGATGCGGTGTGCGGTGGCGAGGGTGCACGGCTGCCAGTGCATGCGGCAGGTGATGATCACGGGCCATCGCCAGCGTCGTCCGAGATACGCCGAGCAGCAGTGCCAGCAGAGCGCCGAGCGCACCGACAGCGGCGCCGACGGTGACGACCGGCACCAGCGCCGGGAATCCCGCCGCCCGCACGGCGTCGGCCAGCGGCGCGCTCGCCGAGGCGAGACCGGCGCTGCCCAGTTCGGCGAGCACCGCGGCGGCGACCAGCACGTAGACCAGCAGGGCGATCCCCAACGCGAGCGGGATGGCACGGGGGATGGTTCTGGCGGGATCACGCACCTCCTCGCCGAGGGTGGCGATGCGGGCGTAGCCCGCGAACGCGAAGAACAGCAGTCCCGCCGCCTGGAGCACGCCGTAGCCGGTGACGTCGGGTCCGACGGCCAGCCTGGCAGGGTCTGCGCCGCCGAAACCGAGGACGACGACCACCACCGTGGCCAGCACCGCCAGCACGACAGCCACGATGACCCGGGTGAGCAGGGCGGAACGCTGGATGCCGGCGTACCCGAACGCCGTCAGCGCGACCACCGAGGCGACCGCCACCGCGGGTGCGTACGCCGGCCACACGTAGTACCCCACGGTCAACGCCATCGCCGCACAGGACGCGGTCTTGCCCACCACGAAGCTCCACCCCGCGGTGTGACCCCAGAACGGGCCGAGACGCTCGCGGCCGTAGACGTAGGTGCCCCCGGACTCCGGGTAGCGCGCCGCCAGCCGGGCCGAGGACATCGCGTTGCAGAACGCCACCACCGCGGCGATCGCCAGCCCGACCAGCAGGCCGGTCCCTGCCGAGGCGGCGGCTGGTGCGAGCGCGACGAAGATCCCCGCTCCGATCATCGACCCGAGGCCGAGGATCACGGTGTCGAACGTCCCGAGTCGCCGCTGCAGTTGCGGCCCGTGCGACGAGGTCACCGGGCAAGGTTAGTCGCCCTCCCCTAAGTGAACGGCGATTCCCGGGCGGGCCGCGGACTCCGATATCGTGAGCGCCATGGCGCGCACCGCCGGTGATCACGGCATCCGACGTCGGCCGAAGGATCGTAAGGCGCAGATCGCGCGCGCGTCGGCCGAGGCGTTCAGCGAACTGGGTTATCACGGCGTCAGCATGGAGACAATCGCCTCACGGGTCGGGATCTCGGCCGCGGCGCTGTATCGCCACTACTCGAGCAAGTACGAGCTCTTTCGCGGTGCGGTGCTGAACCTGGGTCAGCAACTGGTGGACGGCACCGCGGAGATCGACGTCGACGGCGCGCCACCGCAGCAGGTGCTCGACGGTCTGGTGTCGGCGCTGATCGAGACGGCGATGGCGAACCGGGCTGCCGGGGGTCTGTATCGGTGGGAGGCCCGCTACCTGCACGACGACGACCAGGCCCTGCTGCTCGACCAGCTCCGCACGGTGCATCACCGGATCCACCGACCGCTGGCGGCGCTTCGTCCAGAGCTGACGCCCCGCCAGCTCTCGACACTGTCGACGGCGGTGCTCTCGGTGATCGGCAGCATCGTCGACCACCGGGCCAAGCTGCCGGCGGCCCAGGTGCAGGTTCTGCTGACACAGCTCGTCGGGAAGCTGCTCGCCACAGACCTTCCCGACGCAGGGGCACAGCACGAACCCCATCCGTCGTTGAGCCGCGGCACGTCTTCACCGGCCAAATACGAAGCGCTGCTGACCGAGTCGATGAGGCTGTTCAACCTCAGAGGCTATCGCGACACCAGCATGGACGACATAGCCTCAGCGGTGGGCATCCCGACTTCCGGCATCTACAAGTACTTTTCGGGCAAGAGCGACATCCTCGCCGCCGCCTTCCGTCGCGCCTCGGACCGGTTGTCCGCTGAGCTGGCGGAGATCGTGGCCACCGTCGGCGACCCCGAGGAAGCGCTCGCGACGGTGATCGATGCGTACGTGACGCGGTCGTTCAGCCAACCCGAACTCGAAACTGTCTACTACAGCGAGCGGCTCAACTTGACGGCAGCCGACCAGCGGATCCTGCGGGATCTTCAGCGGTCGACAGTGCAGACATGGGTCGAGCTGGTGGTCGCCGTGCGGCCGGAATGGACTGCGGGCCAGGCGCGTTTCGCGGTGCACGCCGCCATGTCGCTGGTGATCGACCTCGGCCGGCTGGTGCGCTACTCGAACTCGACCGAAGTCAGGACGACGGTGCAACGGCTGGTGGACATGACGCTGCTGGGCCGTTACCGGTTGCGAACGACGTTGCCTGCCATGTAGAGCAGGTAACCGATCATGGCGGCGACGGCGAACTTGCGGGTCTGTGGTGCCGCCAGACCCAGTCCGACAGCGGTCTCGATGCCACCGTCGATGTACACGTGCCGACGGGTGTCGGTGGGGAACGCCGACTCGGTGAGCCCCTCGAAGAGCTGCGGAGCGACGAAGTGCGCCAGTCCGGTGACAGCCAGCGCCAGCCCGCCAATGGTCGCCACACGCGAATTCTCTTTCGGCACTGTTACTCCTAGTTGATCTGGTAGTCGGTCAGCGGGAATTCGCCGGCCTCTTTGATCGCCCTGCGGGTGGACATCGGCCGCAGCAGGCTGGGCTCACCGCTGGGGTTGAAGTAGTACGACCGTGCCGATGCGCAGTCGGCGTTGAGGAACATCGACTCGCCGAGCAGCTCGGTCATCCGATTCAGGTACCGGCTGTTGGCTTCCTCGGTCACCTCGAACGTGCTGGCGCCGCGGTGCTGCATCTCTGCGAACAGCCGCTCCATGTGCCGCATCTGGTACTCCATCGTGTTGAAGAAGTTCAACCCGAGGAAGGCGTACGGACTGGCCAGCGACAGGTAGTTGGGGAACAGCGGCATCGAGATGCCCTGGTAGGCCTGGAATCTGGTGTCGCGCCACCACTTCCCGAGGTTACGCCCGTTGCGTCCGATGACCTCGATGGCCGGGAAGTTGGCCTCCCACAGGTCGAAGCCGGTGGCCAGCACCAGGGTGTCGACAACGGTCTTGGTGCCGTCGTTGGCGACGATGCCGTCCGCTTCCATCCTGGCGATCCCGGTGTCCTGCAGGTGCACGTGGGGTTTGGTGAAGGTGCGGTAGTAGCTGTTGGAGAACGTGGGCCGCTTGCAGCCGAAGTCGTAATCCGGGGTGAGCTTGGCCCGGAGCTTCTTGTCGCGGATCGTCGCCCACCGCATCGTCTTGGAAAGGTCAGCGGCGGCGACGTTGAACCGCCCCCGTGTCCGCCAGTAGTGCACGACACCCACCGAGACCACCCATTCGTAGATGGAGTCGGTCACGGCCCGGATGATGCGCTGGGTCAGCGGCACCCGGGAGAAGAGTCGCTTGGCGCGCTCGGAGAAGTGCAGGTCGAACTTGGGCACCACGAAGATCGGGGTTCGCTGGTAGACCGTGAGGTCGGCGGCCTTCTTCGCCAACTCCGGGATGAGCTGCACGGCGGTGGCGCCGGTGCCGATGATCCCGATGCGATCCCCGGCCGGGTCGTAGGAGTCATCCCACGCGGTGGTGTGGATGATGCGGCCGTCGAACTCCGTGATCCCCGGGATGTCGGGGACGTGCGGCTGCGACAGGAAGCCGGTGGCGGTGATCAGGTAGCGGGTGGACAGTGTCTGGCCGTCGGCCAGGGCCACCCGCCAGAGCGTGGCCTCCTCGTCCCACCGCGCGCCCTCGACGGTGGTCCTGAACCGCATGTGGCGGCGCACGTCGTACTTGTCGGCGACGTCGTCCGCGTACTGCTTGATCTCGTTTCCGGTTGCGAACAGCCGCGACCAGTTCGGATTCGGCTCGAAAAAGTACGAGTACGTGGTGGTGGGAACGTCGACGGCCAGGCCCGGGTAGTGGTTGACGTACCACGTCCCGCCCAGGTCGTCCTCGCGGTCCAGGATCACGAAGTTCTCGTAGCCCATCCGCTTCAGCTGAATCGCGGCACCGATGCCGGCAAAGCCGGCACCCACGATGACCGCGTCAAAGCGCTCCGAAGTCATGGATAAACGGTACCCGAGGTATCAGCCCTTCAACGAACCGGTCCGCGGCGGGTCGAGGGTTGCAATGCAGGTCACAGCCCGATCGCCGTCCTCCCAGGTCTCGGCCGAAGGGTAGAGCACGTAGAGCTGCACTCCGTCGTCGGTCGTCGACGTGGGTGCGTACACGGCCAGCTCGGGGGCACATTTCTCGGCGTAGGTGTCGATGGCCTCCGTGCCGGGGAAGTCCCCGCCGGGCACCGTCAGCAGAGCAAACACCTCGCCGGCATGCGGCTGGTCGCAGCCGACGGTCTGGAGCCGGGTCACGTTGTCACCCTGGGGTATCTCGGCCAGGCACTCACCGACCTCCAGGTCGGTGGCCGTCACGTTGCCCTCACTGGTCACCACCATGAAGATCACGGCGCCGGTCCCGATGATCATCACCAGCGCGAGCACGATGCCGCCCAGCACCCACCATTTCGTATTCTTCCGGCGCGGGGGTGGCGGAGGTGGATACCAGCCGGGCTGGCCGCCCTGATAGGGCAGGGGCGGAGGGGGCGGCGCGGTCACCGTCTGACGATAGCTCAGCCGAGCAGGCCCAGTGCGGCATCGACGGCCAGAGCAGGCACATCGAGCTTCTTGGAACCGAGGTCGTGCCGGGCGCCGGTGATCTCGAGGATCCGGGTCTCGGCGGCGACCAGCGCGGCGGCCGGGCGTAGTTCGGTGATGCTGCCGAACGGGTCCGCGGTGCCGTGGGTGAACACCGTCGGCACGGCGATCCGCGGCAGGTGCTCGGTACGCGCGCGTTCCGGCTTTCCGGGCGGATGCAGAGGGTACGAGAACAGGGTGAGCACGTCGAGGTCGAGGCCGTCGTCGGCGACGGCCATCGAGGTGAGGCGTCCGCCGTAGGAGTGCCCGCCGGCGATCACCGGTCCGTCCACGAAATCGCGCACCGCGGCCACCGCATCGAGGATTCCCGCGCGGTCGGCGGCCGACGAGCCCGACGGGGGACCTTTCGGGCGGCGCCGCCGGTAGGGCAGGTTGTAGCGCACCGCCAGCCAGCCTCGGCGTGCCCATTGCTCGCAGATCGCCTGCAGAAGAGGTGACTCCCTGCTACCCCCGGCGCCGTGTGTCAGGGCGACCGCGCCCACGGCAGTGCCGGCGGGCTCGTGCACGATGCCGGCGATCTGGTCCATCAGCCGAGCCGGAAGAGTGCGGAGACCGGTCCGTGGCCGTGGCCCAGCGGGTATGCGGCGCGAAGACATTCGGTCACCCAGCGCTTCCCGAACGCGACCGCGTCGGGAACCGGGTAACCGTGCGCGAGGGCGCTGGCGGTCGCGGCCGCCAATGTGTCGCCGGCGCCATGGTCGTGTCCGGTGTCGATCCGGGGAGAATCGAACTCGTGGAAGTCGGTGCCGTCGAACAACAGGTCGGGGCTGTGGGCCGAGGACCGCATGTGGCCACCCTTGACCAGCGCCCACTGCGGGCCGAGGGCGTGCAGTTCCCGGGCCGCTGCGCGCTGGCTGTCGTCGTCGACGACCTCGATGCCGGTGAGCAGGCGCACCTCGTCGAGGTTGGGAGTGACCAGCGTGGCGATCGGAAAAAGCTTGTCCTTCAATGAGTTCAGCGCACTCGGATGGAGCAACGGGTCACCGTGCATGGAGGCACACACCGGGTCCACGACCAGCGGTGCGCCTGTGTCGAGTGACCGCCAGGTCTCGGCGACGGTGTCGATGATCTCTGAGGACGCCAGCATGCCGGTCTTGGCGGCCTGGACGCCGATGTCGGTGGCCACCTCGGTGATCTGGCCGGCGATGACGTCGACAGGTATCTCGTGGAAGCCCTTGACGCCCAACGAGTTCTGCACCGTCACCGCCGTGACCGCCACCAGGCCGTGGATGCCGAGAAGCGCGAAGGTCCGCATGTCGGCCTGGATGCCCGCGCCGCCGCCGGAGTCCGAACCGGCGATCGTCATGACGCGCAGTGGCGTCTGACCCGGGGGGCTCAGCGGCAGGAACGTCACGTCGTCACCACCGGCAGGTAGACCCTGCCTCCCGCCTCGGTGAACTCCCGCGACTTGTCGGCCATCGCGTCCCGCACGTCCTGGGTGATCCGCATCGAGCAGAACTTGGGGCCGCACATCGAGCAGAAGTGGGCGGTCTTGGCCGGCGCCGCGGGCAGCGTCTCGTCGTGGAACTCACGCGCGGTGTCGGGATCCAGCGACAGCGCGAACTGGTCCTGCCAACGGAATTCGAACCGGGCGTGGGAGAGCGCGTCGTCGCGAAGCTGCGCGTGCGGGTGCCCCTTGGCCAGGTCGGCCGAATGGGCGGCGATCTTGTAGGCGATCACCCCGTCCTTGACGTCCTTGCGGTTCGGCAGGCCCAGATGTTCCTTGGGCGTGACGTAGCACAGCATCGCGGTGCCCGCCTGGGCGATGATCGCGGCACCGATGGCCGAGGTGATGTGGTCGTATCCCGGTGCGATGTCGGTGGCCAGCGGCCCGAGGGTGTAGAAGGGCGCTTCCTCGCACAGCTCTTCCTCGAGCCGGACGTTCTCGACGATCTTGTGCATCGGGACATGCCCCGGGCCTTCGATCATCACCTGGACGCCGCGGGATTTCGCGATCTTGGTCAGCTCGCCGAGGGTCTCGAGCTCGGCGAACTGGGCGGCGTCGTTGGCGTCGGCGATCGAACCGGGGCGCAGCCCGTCGCCGAGGGAGAACGTCACGTCGTAGCGGGCCAGGATGTCGCAGAGCTCTTCGAAGTTGGTGTACAGGAACGACTCCTGGTGATGCGCCAGGCACCACGCCGCCATGATCGAGCCGCCGCGTGACACGATCCCGGTGACCCGGTCGACGGTGAGCGGGATGTGGCGCATCAGCACCCCCGCGTGCACGGTCATGTAGTCCACGCCCTGCTCACACTGTTCGATCACCGTGTCGCGGTACAACTCCCACGTCAGCTCGGCGGGGTCGCCGTTGGTCTTCTCCAGCGTCTGGTAGAGCGGAACCGTGCCGACGGGCACCGGCGAGTTGCGCAGTATCCACTCCCGCGTGAGGTGGATGTCGCGACCGGTGGACAGATCCATGATGGTGTCGGCGCCCCACCGGGTGGCCCACACCATCTTGTCGACCTCCTCGGCGACAGAAGAGGAGACGGCCGAATTACCGATGTTGGCATTGATTTTCACGGCGAACGCCTTGCCGATGATCATCGGTTCGGCTTCGGGATGGTTGTGGTTGGCCGGGATGACGGCACGCCCCCGGGCCACCTCGTCACGCACGAGTTCGACCGGCACCCCCTCCCGCTCGGCGATGAAGGCCATCTCGGCGGTGACCTCGCCGGCCCGGGCCCGCTGAAGCTGCGTGCCGCGGTCGCGCACCACGCCGGGCCGGGCGGGCAGGCCGGCTGTCAGGTCGATGACCGCGCTGTCGTCGGTGTAGGGACCCGAGGTGTCGTAGAGGTCCAGATGCTCACCGTTGGTGAGGTTGACCCTGCGAAACGGCACCCTGGCCGAGGGCAGTCCGTCGGGGGACCGGTAGATCTTCGTGCTGTCCGCGATGGGACCGGTGGTGACGGACGGATCGACAGAAATATCAGGCATGAGCGCTTCTCCCTACGCCGGCATTACCCGGTCAGGTTCGTACGGTCGACGGGCCTACCCGTCCTCTCAGCGCGCTTGTGTGCGTGCTCCCGCGTGTGGACGGTGCCACGCTAGCGCAGCGACCGCGCTTAGGGAACCCTGCGGTGTCATCCCGCCGATCTCCCTGGGGCGATCGGGCCGCTAACGCAACAGCGCGCCGCGTAGAAAGAAGCGCTCCAGCTGCCGGGTGATGATGGCGCCGACGGGAAGCTGCGCGGCAATCACCAGATTGTCGTCAGCGACTTCCTCGGCCCATGCCGGCGGCCACCCACCGTCGCTGAGGCTGGTGTGGAAGGCCAGGACGACGTCGTCGCGGGTCATCTCCGACTCCACGACCATCGCCGTCGTCGTCGCCCGATGCGATGCCGCGCCGGCGAATCCGCGTCCACAGCCGCAGGGGCTGTCCGGGTTGCGACGGTCCCGATCGCACGGTTCCTGAATCCACACCAACTCGTGCTCCACGCAGTGGTGATAGTCGTCGGGATCGGTGCCCTGCGTAAGGCCGGTAGCCACAAGAATTTTCATTGTGCTCCTAGAACGGTGGAGGTTCGTCAGGGTCGGTGTTGGTTTGTGGTGGCGGTTGCCAATCGGGCGGAAGTTCTTCGGGTTCGATGGGGTCGTTGACCCACCGGCAGAACGGACTGGTGCTGGGTTTGTCGCGGGTGGTGTAGCCGTGGAACAGAACCCTGGTTCGACGGAAACGATTGCGGAACCGACGGCCGTCGATTTCTCTTGCGGCCGCCCGGTTGCGGTGGCGGTGGTAGGCGTCGACCGGGCGCTGCTCAGCTAGCCGCTTCCGGGCCGCGGCTACACGCTTGCGGTCTCTTTCGGAACGCGGTCTGCTTTGGCGGAATTGGGGAAATACCTCGGCACTGCCGGGAGCGGTGCGGTAGATCTGCCCCGCCGGGGAGGTCCACACGATGGTCCCGTCGGGTAGCTGTTTGTCCTTCCAGCCGTCGAAGGTCTTGCGCCGGTGATGTTCTCGGCAGTAGCAGGCCAGGTTCCACGGCACCGTCAACCCGCCAGCGCCAGGATCGGCGTGGTTGAACGGTTCGGTGTGGTCGACGTCGCAGCGCTGAGCGGGCACCGTGCACCCCGGGAAACGGCACGTCAGATCCCGACACCGGACCCAGCGCTCCAGCGCCGCTGACGGGCGGTACCGCAATGCTTCGCGGGCACTGACCTCGGGCTGGGTCAGGATGCGACGAGCCGCGTCGCGGGCCAGCTCACGGACCATCTCCGCGTCGATCACCCCGAAACCGGCCAGATACCCCGGCGCCTCACTGTTCCCGGCCACGGTGGCTTCGGTCGCGATCACATTGATCACCGGCTTGACCCTCGCCGCCGGCTGGGCGGGTGCATCCTCGGCGCGGGAGGGGCAGTCGGGGCTGTCACATCGACAGGTCAGCCCCACCCCGTCCACCAGGGCATCTACCGCATCGGCGCGGCGCTGCTCGAGAGTTCGTGGATCACCCGTGCACACCTGCTTGGCGACCTCGGAGAGCCGTCGGTCGAATGCTGCTGCCGCCGCGGCGGGCAGCTTGGCGCGGACCTGCGCCGTTCCATCCGGGCCGGCGGTCACGTGGACGTGCCGTTGATCGAAGGCCACCACCCGACGCTGCTTGGCCGCCTCTGCGTCGATGGTGTTGATCTTGGCGTCGACGGCGTTTATCACCCGCACGCGCGACCAGCACTGCCAATCGGATATCTGCTCGGCCAGCACGGCATCGAGCACCGCGCACTTGTCCTCGTCAACGAGCGCGGTACGGGCGAGGATGATCTCCACGATGTGCCAGTCCACGTGACCGGCCGCCAACAGCGCCCCGACCGCGGGAAGCCGGCAATCCAGCGTCTCGGCTTGCCCGACCAGATGGCGCGCCCTGGCAGCCGACATGTTCATCGCTGCCGACACTTCGGCGGTGGTACGGGCGAATCCGGCGATCATCGATGCGGCGTCAGCATCGATCTGCAACGCTTCTTCGATGCGCTGACCCAGCAACTGCGCCACTGCCGCGAGCTTGCGGGCCATCTGCATCGACTCCTGCCGATGCGCATCACCGACCACCGCGAGGAGCTCCGCCGGAGATCGATCATCGAACATGCATTCGATTCTAGGTCGGTGCACTGACAGGACGGCCACGCCGACCCGGTGCCGGCGTCGTGGGTTCAGGGGTCGACGAGGTCCACCAGGACGGGGGCGTGATCGCTGGGCTGTTTGCCTTTGCGTTCGGCGCGCACGATCTCGGCATGGGTGACCCGCTCGGCCAGCGTGGGCGAGCCCAGGATGAAGTCGATGCGCATGCCGCGGTTCTTCGGGAACCGCAGCTGGGTGTAGTCCCAGTAGGTGAATACGGCGGGCCCCGGCGTGAACGGCCGCACCACGTCGCTGAACCCGGCGTCGACGATCGCACCGAAGGCCGCACGCTCGGCCTCGGTGATGTGGGTGCTGCCCCGGTAGAACTCGACGTCCCAGACGTCGTCGTCGGTCGGGGCGATGTTCCAGTCACCGACCAGGGCGATCGGCGCCGACGGATCGTCGGCCAGCCACGATGCCGCCGTTTCCCGAAGTGCGGCAAGCCATTGCAGCTTGTAGACGTAGTGCGCGGAGTCGACGGTGCGACCGTTGGGGATGTAGAGACTCCAGACCCGCACCCCGCCGCAGGTGGCGCCCAGTGCCCTGGCCTCGGCGGCGGCTTCCACGTCGGGCTTGTCACTCCACGTCGGCTGGCCGTCGAAGCCCACCGCGACGTCGTCGATACCGATCCGGGAGGCGATGGCCACGCCGTTCCACTGGTTGAAGCCGCAGTGCACCACGTCGTAGCCCAGCGCGGCGAACGGCATGGTGGGGAACTGCTCGTCGGAGCACTTGGTCTCCTGCATCGCCAGCACGTCGACATCGGCACGGGCCAGCCAGTCGGTGACCCGATCGACCCGGGTGCGGATGGAGTTGACGTTCCAGGTGGCCAGGCGCATGGGTGAACCCTACGAGGGCGGTCTTTCCAGAAGATCCTCGGCGCGGACATAACGCGAACGGTGGTGCACCACGAATCCCATCGACTCGTAGAGCGCCCGCGCCGCGGTGTTGTCGGCGACCACCTGGACGTACGCCCGGGTCGCGCCGTGGTCACGGCCCCAACCCAGCAGACCCGCGCACAGCGTTCGGGCCAGGCCCTGCCGCCGGGCCTCGTCGGCCACGTGCACTGCCGACACCCCGACCCACCGGGTGCCGTCCGGCGCCTCGGTCACCACCGCGCGCCCCACCGCCGCGTCGGCGAGTTCGCCGAAAACCACCACCCCGTCGACGACTGCGGTGAGCACCTCGTCTGGGACGTCGCGCTGGTTGATCCGTCGCCAACTCCCGCTGGGACGGGCAGTAAGCGTCATCTCCGGCACGGCAACGGCATCGTCGAGATCACCTGCCATCACCAGGTTCTCGGCATCGACCGGCACTGCGTCGGGCACTCTGAACAGCCGGTCCGGTGCGGAGATCAGGGCCGGCACGCCCCGGGCGGCGTACCAGTCCGCCGCAGCGACGACCTCGGCATGCGAGGTGAAGCGCAGCGGCACGGCGGAATTAGCTCGCCGGGTGTTGCCGAGCCCGTACCGCAACAGCCACCCGCCCAGCCAGTGCTGTTCGACGCCGGGCCAGCCGAGCGCCGCGGCGTGCTCGAGATTGCGGATCCCGCCGGTGCGCACCGGGATCTCCGGCACCACCCGGACGGCCAGAACGTCGGCGGCCGCGACGTCGACGACGTCGCCGTGTCGGTTTCGCACCCGCACGGTCGTGCCGACGTCCATCAGATGGCCGACCACATCGGTGTGCGGCGGCACCGCTCCGTCCGGCAGCCGGTACCGCAGGCTGACGCGGGTGCCGGGAGCGGGCAGGTCCACCACCGCTCAGTGGCCGAACGGGTCGGGGTCTTCGCCGGGCATCCAGGACAGCCCGGGCACGCCCCAGCCGTGGGACTTCACCGCCCGTTTTGCGCTGCGGGCGTTGCGCCCGACCAGGCGGTCGAGGTAGAGGAAACCGTCGAGGTGGCCGGTCTCGTGCTGCAGCATCCGGGCGAACAGGTCCGTCCCCTCGAGCGTGATCGGCGTGCCGTCGGCATCCAGGCCCGTCACCCGGGCCCACGTCGCCCGGCCCGTCGGGAAGGATTCGCCGGGCACCGACAGGCAGCCTTCGTCGTCGTCTTCGGGGTCCGGCATCGTCTCGGGTACCTCGGAGGTCTCCAGGACCGGGTTGACGATCACCCCGCGGCGCCGCGTCACCCTGCCGCGGGCGTCCGCGCAGTCGAAGACGAAGACCCGCTTGGCGACTCCGATCTGGTTGGCTGCCAGCCCGACTCCGTTGGCAGCGTCCATGGTGTCGTACAGATCGGTGATGAGGTCGGCCAGATCGGCCGGCAACGAACCGTCGTCGGCGATGGGAACGGGTTCGGTCGCGGTGTGCAGGACGGGATCTCCCACGATGCGGATGGGTACTACGGCCATGCGGAGAGCTTAAGCGGCGACCTTGGTCCGCCGACTCGCGGCGATTGATGACGGCTTCTGTGACCAAGCCGTGATTGAATACGGGCCGAACCACAGCGATGTAATTTTCGAGCGTCGGAAGGGCCCAGAAAGCGAATGGACGGCGCGATCGCGCGGACTGAGAAGTCGGGGGACTCTGCAGACGGCACCGCCCCCGCCGATGGGCTGACCCGCCGCGAGCACGACATCCTGGCCTTCGAGCGGCAGTGGTGGAAGTACGCGGGGTCCAAAGAGGACGCCATCAAGGAACTGTTCTCGATGTCGGCCACCAGGTACTACCAGGTGCTCAACGCGCTCGTCGACCGTCCTGAAGCGTTGGCTGCGGACCCGATGCTGGTCAAAAGGCTGCGACGGCTGCGCGCCAGCCGGCAGAAGGCCCGAGCCGCCCGCCGGCTCGGGTTCGATGTCACCTGAGCTCTGTCCGGCCGGCCGGCCGGGCTGGATACAGTAGGGCCCAATGAACCAGCGAGAATCCTCGGGCCTGCCCCTGCGCGCCATGGTGATGGTGCTGCTGTTCCTCGGCGTGGTCTTCCTGCTCGTCGCGTTCCAGGCGCTGCGCAGCGACTCCGACGGTGCCGACGACTCCTCGGTCGCCACGACGACGGTCAGCACCACGCCCACCACCACACCGCCGCCCGCCGAACCCGCCAGGCCCGATGTGCGGGTGTTCAACATCTCCGAGGCCCCCGGCGTCGCCGAGGACACGGCCAACCGGCTGCGGGATGAGGGCTGGAACGTCACCGAGACCGGCAACCTGACGTTGCCGGAGACCACCGTCACCACGGTGTTCTTCAGTGATGCCCCGGGCGAGCAGCAGGCCGCCGAAGATCTCGGCCGACTGCTGGAGGCGCCGGTGGCCCCCCGGGTCCCGGAACTGATCGAGCAACCGCCAGGAGTGGTCGTGGCGGTCACCGGCTAGGCTCTTGCACATGTTCAGGACCGTCGCCGCCGTCGCCTTGTTCGCCGTGCCCGCTCTCGCGTTGACCGCCTGCAGTCCCAACGAACCCATCGCCGACACGCCCGGAACCACGCCGTCGGTCTGGACCGGTTCGCCGTCGCCGTCGGCCTCGCCCGGCGAGCAGGGCGGGGGCGCGCAGGAGGGTTCCAGCGGTGAGACGCTGACCGCCGACCTGAATCTGCCCGACGGCACCACCATCGCCACCGCCGACATCGAGTTCTCCGATGGGTACGCCACGGTCACCGTGCAGACCACTGTCGCCGGCGAGCTCGCCCCCGGCTTCCACGGACTGCACATCCATTCGATCGGCACGTGTGAGGCCGACTCCGTCGCGCCGACCGGCGGTGCTCCCGCCGACTTCGCCTCCGCCGGGGGCCATCTGCAGGTGCCGGGCCACAGCGGACACCCCGCAAGCGGAGACCTGTCCTCGCTGCAGGTACGCGAAGACGGTTCGGCGATGCTGGTGACCACCACCGACGCGTTCACCGCCGAGGAACTGCTCGGCGGCGCCGGAACCGCGATCATCATCCACGAGGACGCCGACAACTTCGCCAACATCCCGCCAGAGCGTTACCAGCAGGTCAACGGTGATCCGCCGCCGGATCAGACCACCCTGGCGACCGGCGACGCCGGAGCACGGGTGGCCTGCGGTGTCATCACGGGGTCCTGACCGCGAGGCGAGTAGCCGCATCGATTTTGTCGGGTCGGCCCGGCCGACCCTGGGCGTCGAATGGGAGTTCGCGCTCGTCGACGCCGAGACCCGTGACCTGAGCAACGAAGCCGCCACCGTGATCGCCGAGCTGGGCGAGAACCCGCATGTGCACAAGGAACTGCTGCGCAACACCGTCGAGATCGTCACGGGCATCTGTGACAACGTCGGCGAGGCGATGGACGATCTGGCCTCGACGCTGCGTCCGGTGCGCACCGTCGTCCGGGAACGCGGCATGGAGTTGTTCTGCGCGGGCACCCACCCGTTCGCGAACTGGTCGGCGCAGAAGCTCACCGACAACCCACGCTACGCAGAGCTGATCAAACGCACCCAGTGGTGGGGTCGGCAGATGCTGATCTGGGGTGTGCACGTCCACGTGGGGGTGTCCTCGGCGCACAAGGTGATGCCGATAGTCACCTCGATGCTCAACCACTATCCGCACCTGCTCGCACTGTCGGCGTCGTCTCCGTTCTGGGAGGGCGAGGACACCGGTTATGCAAGCAACCGCGCCATGATGTTCCAGCAGCTGCCGACCGCCGGTCTGCCCTTCCACTTCCAGGAGTGGCGCGAGTTCGAACGTTTCGTCGGTGACCAGAAGAAGACCGGCATCATCGACCACATGAACGAGATCCGTTGGGATGTGCGGCCTTCCCCACATCTGGGGACCATCGAGGTCCGGATCTTCGACGGGGTGTCGAACCTTCGCGAGCTTTCGGCGTTGGTCGCATTGACGCACTGCCTGATCGTCGACCTGGACCGGCGCCTCGACGCCGGGGAGGCGCTGCCGGTGATGCCCCCGTGGCATGTCCAGGAGAACAAGTGGCGAGCGGCCCGCTATGGGCTCGACGCCATCATCATCCGCGACGCCGACAGCAACGAGCGGCTCGTCACCGAGGATCTGGACAACCTGCTGGAACGGCTTGTGCCGGTGGCGGAATCGCTGTCGTGCGGCGACGAGCTCGCCCGGGTCGCCGACATCTACCGCGTCGGTGCGTCCTATCAGCGGCAGCGCCGGGTGGCCGAGGAACACGACGGTGACCTGCGTACCGTCGTGGACGCGCTGGTCGCCGAACTGGTGGTGTGACGTGCCGACGCTGCCGATGTTCCCGCTCGAGGTGGCGATGCTGCCCGGCGAGGAGCTGCCGCTGCGGATCTTCGAGCCGAGGTACGCGGCACTGGTGCAAACCTGCCTGGCTGCAGACGCTCCCGCGTTCGGGGTGGTGCTGATCGAAGCAGGCCGGGAGGTCGGCGGCGGGGACAGCAGAAGCGACGTCGGTGCGCTGGCCCACATCACCGAGCACGCCGACCTGGGTGCGGGCCGCTACCGACTGAAATGTGTCATCGGGGAGCGGTTTCGGGTGCTGGAGTGGCAGCCCGACAATCCGTACCCCCAGGCGGCGGTCGAGTTGTGGCCGGACGCGCCCGGCGATCCCGTCGACGTGGCCGCGATCCGCGACATCGAGGACCGGATGGTGGGATTGTTCGAGCGCATCGCCGCGGTGCGCGGCGTACAGGTCAATGCGCGCGACATCGTGCTCGGCGCCGACGAATCCGGTGACGCCGCGAAGTGGTTGTACGCCTTGGCCACCCGGCTCCCGATCGGTCAGGCCGACAAGTACGCGGTGCTTGCGGCCCCGACTGCCGCCGAGCGGGTGGTGGCACTTTCCGAGGCGGTGGACACCGTCATCGCGATGGTGGAGTTCCAGCTGTCGGAGTGAGGGTTTCTCAACCCAGCCGGCCCTCGATGAAGCCGCCCGCGGTGGAGGGCAACCGGCCGCTGTGGCCGGTTTCGCGGTGATAGCGCCTCGTCAGCGCGCGGGCGTCGAAGGCGGTGATCTCCCATCCGCGGCAACACAGCGCGTTGCCGATGTCGTCCACAGTCGGCTCGCCGGCGTCCACGGCGATCCGGCTGCCCCGCGTGCTGAGCAGCGAGATCTGGTCGAACAACGGGTTCCACGCGCCGTCGGGCAGCGCGGGCAGCACTCCCTCCACCGCCCACACCGTCGGCTCGCGAGGGTCGAAACCGCCCGCGCGCAACGACTCCGACCAGTCCACATCCGCGGCCACCGGGACCGGAACGTATTCGATCCCGGTCTTCTCGCCCGCCGCACGCATGGTCTCGCTCTTGTACGCCAGCACGTGCGGCCGGTCGACCTCGTAGATGACCGTGTCGGCCAGCCAGGGCAGGCGCCACGGCCGGGTGTCCAGACCCGCCGCGAGGATCACGACCTGCGTCAGGCCCCCGGCGCCGGCGGCGACGAGGAACTCGTCGAACCACTTCGTGCGCGCGGCGAGCGCCGCCGACAACTCCGGATCACAGTCCGCGTCGCGCCCGGCGACACCCAGTCCGGCCAACAGCGCCTCGGCGTAAGGGTCGGCGATCAACGGACGGCGGGAAGCCGACTCCGTTGCCCTGACCTTCGCGGCGTCCACCGCATCCAGACACGGGCCTTCGCGGACGGGTGCGTCACTGCCTCGGGGAATCACTGTCGC
This sequence comes from Mycolicibacterium hippocampi, assembly GCF_010723735.1. GTDB lineage: Bacteria > Actinomycetota > Actinomycetes > Mycobacteriales > Mycobacteriaceae > Mycobacterium > Mycobacterium hippocampi. Next base: position 1,437,895 of record NZ_BLLB01000002.1, read on the forward strand.
CGGGTTCCCCGTCGGGGCCGAAATCATGCAGTTCGTCGGCGGTCATCAGATCATCGCGGATGTTCTGCTCTCGGTAGGCCAGTTGGCCGACCCGGTTGGCGATCACCGGCGCGGTGATCAGCGTGAACATCCCGGTCAGGATCAACATGCCGACGTCGGGGTGGCCCCGCAGCCGGATCGCCGCACCCGCGAGCACCAGCAGCAGGCCGAGAACCTGGGGCTTGGTCGCCGCATGCATCCTCGACAAGGTGTCCGGGAACCGCAGCACTCCGATCGCGGCCGTCAGCGCCAACGCCGACCCGCTGAGGATCAGCACCGCGGTGAGGACGTCGAGCACGTTCATCGTGGTGCTCGACTCTTCGCGCAAGCGCTCATCGTGAAGGCCCCTTGTCGGCCGGGTTCGCCACGTCCGGTACCCGGAACCTCGCCACGCTGACCGAGCCGACGAACGTGATCAGCGCCAGCGCGGTCAGGCTGTAGGTGGCGGTGGTGTCCAGGCTGAAAGCCGCCCAGGTGCCGATCGCGCAGAGCGTGACCGCCACAAGCGCGTCCAGCGCCACCAGCCGGTCCAAGGTGGTCGGACCCAGCAGCATCCGGAACATCGTCAGGAAAGCTGCGGCCGTCAGCATTGCCGCGGCGATCACCCAGACTGTGCTCATGGGCTGTCCACCTCCTTCTGCGGCGACGGCCGCCAATCGGCATCGCGTTCGAACGTCGCCACCAGCATCTTCTGCAGATCGTCGACCTGTCTGTGGAACCGCTGCACCTCACGATCCGATCCCACGTCGAGGACGTGGACGTAGATCATCCGGCGCGCCTGGTCGATCTCCAGCACGATGTTGCCGGGCGTGAGGTTCAGGATGTTCACCGCCAACGCCAGCACCAGATCTGACTTGACCGCCAGGTGGGCCCGCAACACCGCCGACAGCGGCGGTTTGGGGCTGAGCGCCAGCACCGCGACCTGTATCGACGAAACCAGCAGCGAGTACGCGACCGACCCGATCAGCCGCACCAGCGACAGCGGGTGCAGCCGTCCTTCCACGGGGACCGGCGGCAACGGCAGCCACAGTGTGATGATCAGCGCGATCGCCAGCCCCGACAGGATGTTGGCCGCAGAGATGTTGCCCCACAGCAGGACCCACACCAGGATCAGCCAGACCATCAGCCAGAGCCGCAGCGCGAGCCACCTCGTCTGCCGACCGCTCTTCGCGCTGACACTCATCGCGGCTCTCCCAGCACCGCAGTGATGTACTGGCTGCGATCGAGAACCTGGTCGGCGGCGCGCTCGCTGTAGGCGAAGATCGGGCCGGCCAGCACGGTGAGTGCCAGACCCACCGCGATCAATGCCCCGGTCGGCACCAGCATGCCGACGGGCATCCGGCCGACGTCGTCACGGTCGGCGAGTTCGATGTCCATCGCTTCATCGGTGTTGTCCACCAGCGCCGTCGGCCTGGCCGCCGAGAGGTGCCCCTCGGGCGCGTCCTCACGGGACCGCCAGAACGCCTTGGTCCACACCCGGGTCACCACGTACAGCGTCAGCAGGCTGGTGATGACGCTGCCGGCCACCAGGACCCAGGCGAGCACCGACCCCACCTGCGCGCCCGCCTCCAACAGGGCCACCTTTCCGATGAAGCCCGAGAACGGCGGGATACCACCGAGATTGAGCGCGGGCACGACGAAGACGAAGGCCAGCAGGGGGCTGGCCGCTGCCAGACCGCCGAGACGTTCCAGGGCCGACGCGCCCGCCTGCCGCTCGATCAAACCGACCACCAGGAACAGTGTCGTCTGCACCAGGATGTGGTGCGCCACGTAGTAGATGGCGCCCGACATCCCCAGCTCGGTGGACAGCGCAATGCCGAAGATCATGTAGCCGATGTGGCTTACCAGCGTGAACGACAGCAACCGCTTGATGTCGCTCTGGGCGATGGCGCCGAAGATGCCGACCACCATCGTCAGCAGTCCCGCCACCAGTAGTACCCGGTCCATCCCGCCGCCCGGGAACAGCAGCGAATGCGCGCGGATGATGGCGTAGATACCGACTTTGGTGAGCAGGCCGGCGAACACGGCGGTGACCGGGGCGGGCGCGGTGGGGTAGGAGTCCGGCAGCCACGCAGACAGCGGGAACACCGCCGCCTTGATGCCGAACGCGACCAGCAGCACCGCGAACAACGCGGTGCGGGTGCCGTCCGAGACATCGGCCAGCCGCACCGACAGCTCCGCCAGGTTGAGGGTTCCGGTGGCGGCGTAGACGAGCGCGATGCCGAGCAGGAAGATCATCGAGGAGACCATCGACACCATCACGTAGGTGATGCCGGCCCGCACCCGCTCCCTGCTGCCGCCGATCGTCAGCAGCACATAACTCGCGGCGAGCAGCACCTCGAATCCGACGAAGAGGTTGAACAGGTCGCCGGCCAGGAAGGCCATGCACACACCGGCCGAGAGCACGAGGTAGGTGGGCAGGAAGATCGACACCGGTTGACGGTCGTCACCGTCACGGATGCCCTGTCCGATGGCGTAGACCACCACGGCGAGCAGCACGATCGACGACACGACCAGCATCAGCGCCGACAGCCGGTCGACGACCAGCGTGATCCCGAGCGGGCCCATGCCGGGTTCGGTCGGGCCCCAGCCTCCGACCTGCAACGCGATCGTTCCGTCCCGGTCGGCGAGGCGCAGCAGCGCAGTCGACGCAACGAGCACCACCGACAGCGCGAACACCGCGATGACCCGCTGGAGTCGGGGCTTGCGGCCGGCGAACAGCGTCATCGCCGCGGCGAGCATCGGCACCAGCACGGGCAACGGGGTGAGCATCGGGGCCAGGTCGCTGTGCAACGCAACGGCGATCATCGCGACCCCTCGTAACCCGGAAGTGCGTCGAGTTCGTCCGGCAGGTCGGTGTCGCGGCTGCGATCGGGCTCGAACCGTCGCTCCAGCTCGTCGGCCGACTCGTTGCCGGACCGCTGCGACACCCTGGTGTCCTCCGGGTCGTTGGTCACTTCCTCGGCGGTGTTGAGGCGGAACGAACGGTACGTCAACGCCAGCACGAACGCCGCGACGCCCATCGTGATCACGATCGCGGTCAGGATCAGGGCCTGCGCCAGCGGATCCGCGGTCGTCGTCTCCCCCGAGCCCGCACTCGTGCGGTCGCGGATCGGCGGGTTACCCGACCGGCCGCCTGCCGACAGGATCAGCAGGTTGACCGCGTTGCTGATCAGCAGCAGCCCCAGCAGCATCCGGGTCAGGTGCCGTTCCAGCAGCAGGTACACGCCTGCGCTGGTCAGTCCCCCGATGATGATCAGCGGGATGAGGTAGGCGGTCATCGCGAGCGCACCGCCGCTCGTTGATTTTCGGCGATCTCCTCGTCGATGCGCGCCCCGAGGCTGCGCAGCACGTCGAGCACCAGACCGACCACGATCAGATACACCCCTAGGTCGAAGAACAGCGCGGTGACGAACTTGACGGTGCCCAGCACCGGCACGTCGATCTCGATCAGCGCCGACGACAACGCCGGCGCCCCGAACAGCAGCGAGGCGGTCGCGGTGCCGGCGGCCAGCGTCAGCCCCGCCCCGAGGATCTTCCCCGCGTCGAGCGGCAGCGTCTCGCCGAGCTCGTAGCGGCCACCGGCGAGGTAGCGCAGCACCAGCGCCAACCCGGCCATCAGCCCACCGGCGAAGCCGCCGCCCGGGGTGTTGTGGCCGGCGAAGAAGAAGTACGCCGACAGCACCATCATCACCGGGAAGATGAGCCGCGTCGCGACCTCGAGAACCAGCGAGCGGTTGCGCGGGTCACGCAGGCCGCTGCCGCGCAGCCAGGTGATCTCCCCGGCAGCCGGGCTGTTTCTCGAGACCGCCGCGAACTGGCCGATGTCGGGCTGACCGGCGTCGGCCACCCGGGGCGCGGCGCCGAAGCGCCGGTTGCGGAACACCAGCGATGCGACGCCCGTCGCGGCGACCAGCAGCACCGCGATCTCGCCCATGGTGTCCCAGGCACGGATGTCGACGAGCAGCACGTTGACGGTGTTGGAACCGTGACCGCGCAGGTAGGCGGCGTCGGGCAGGAGTTCGGCGATCGGTCTGCCGGAACGGGCCGCCATGGCGAACGCCGCCAGACAGGTGACCGTCGCCCCCACCGACAGCGCAAGAACCGCACGCGGCAGGCGGAATCGTTTGATGTCGGCGCCGCCCGTCTCGGCGGGCAGGTTGCGCAGCACCAGCACGAACACCACCAGGGTCAGCGTCTCCACCAGGAACTGCGTCAGCGCCAGGTCGGGGGCGCCGTGAAACGCGAAGATCGCCCCGCACCCGTATCCGGTCACACCCACCAGCAGCACCGCTGCCAGGCGGTTGCGCATCACGGTCGCGGCCAGCGCGGCGGCCAGCATCAGCAGTCCCACCACCACCTGCGGCGGGGAGTCCCACAGTTGCAGATCCGGCCGGTCACGGGCGCCCAGCGCCAGCACGGTGATCGGTACCAGGACGAGCGTCGCCAGGATCACCGACTGCGTCGCCGGGATGGAGCCCCGCTGGGTGACCGCCGTCAGCCGGACCGACATCACGTCGGCGGCCCGCAGGACCCGGTCGTAGACGCGGTCGGCGTTGACCAGCGGGAGGAACTCCAGCCGGGTCCGGCGCCACCGGCCGCGGCCGACGTAGAGCACGGTGCCGGCCGTCAGCACCAACACCGACAGCGCGAGCGGGATTCCGAAGCCGTGCCACAGCGCCAGGTGGTAATCGGCGACGTAGCCGGTTGGGTTGGGGACGGTGTTGGCGTAACCCTCCAGCGCGTGGCCCAGTCCGGCCGGCCACAGACCGAAGAGCAGGCCGGCGAAGGCCAGCACGCCCGGCGGGATCATGAACGCGATCTCGGGCCGGTGCATCTCCGCCACCCGGACACTCGGCTTCGGCAGCCCCTTGCGGCCGAACGCGCCGAACAGGAACCGCAGACTGTAGGCGGTGGTCAGGACCGAGCCGACGACGATGCCCGCGAGCACGAACGGCGCCGCGCCACCCAGCGTCGGGCTGTGCAGCACCGTCTCCAGGTCGGCTTCCTTGGCGACGAACCCGAAGAAGGGCGGTATCGCCGCCATGCTGGCGGTGGCGCCGGTGGCGATGATCAGCAGCGGTCTGGAGCGGTCGCCGAGCCAGGCGAGCCTGCGGATGTCACGGGTGCCGGTGGCGTGGTCGATGATGCCCACCACCATGAACAAAGACGCCTTGAACATGGCGTGGGCGCACAGCATCGCCAGACCGGCCAGCATCATCTCGCTGCCGCCGGCCCCGACCATGACGACGATCAGCCCGAGTTGGCTGACGGTGCCGAACGCCAGGACCAGCTTCAGGTCGTATTCGCGGATGGCGCGCCAGCCGGCCACCAGCATCGTCAGCAGGCCCAGCGTGAGGATGGTCGGTCGCCAGACCGGGGCGTCGGCGAATCCCGGCGTCATCCTTGCGATCAGGTAGGCGCCCGCCTTCACCATCGCGGCCGCGTGCAGGTACGCGCTGACCGGTGTGGGGGCGGCCATGGCGCCAGGCAGCCAGAAGTGCATCGGCACGATCGCCGACTTCGACAGCGCACCGACGAGGATCAGCACCAACGCCACCGACGCGGCCGTCCCGGTCGGCGGGTCGGCGATCAGCTCGGACAACAGGTAGGTGCCCGTCATGTTGCCGAGCACGATGATGCCGACGAGCATCGCCAGCCCGCCGAACGTCGTCACCAGAAGTGCCTGCGTCGCGGCCCGACGGCTGGTCGCCCGTTCGGCGTAGTGGCCGACCAGCAGGAACGACAGCACCGTCGTGATTTCCCAGAACACGTAGAGCACAAGCATGTTGTCGCTGGTGACCAGGCCGAACATGGCGCCGGAGAACGCGACGAGCTCGGCGGCGAAACTGGGGAGCCGCTTCTCGTTCTTGCCGTCGTGGTGCTGGAAGTAGTCGGCGCAGTAGAACAGGACCAGCGCACCGATGCCGAGCACCAGCACGCTCATGATCGCGGCGAGCGCGTCGAACCGCAGCGTGATGTCCATGGACAACTCGGGCACCCACGACACGTTCACGGTGCGTCCCGGACCGGGGGCGGGCCAGTTCAGCGCCACCCAGACCAGCGAACCGAGCGGCACCAGCGCCAGCGGATAGAAGGCCGCCCGTCCCCAACGGTGCACCAGCAACGGCGCCAACAGAGTGGCGACCGCGTGGGCGGCGAGGATGGCGAGCATGGCTCCGTCTCGTCGGGTTCGGCAACGCTGTCGGGCGGTCGGTGCCGTCGGGCAGGTGGACAGGCAGTGGGCGACGAAGGCCGTCGGCCGGACTGACTCTGGAGTCGCCCCAGTCTACTGGCTCGTGCCGGCCGTCCCGGCCGCGTCAGTCCCCGGACGTCGCGGTGCCCTGCACCATTGCCCTGATGCGTCCCTCGACGGCCGCCCCGGAGATGAACAGCAGCTCGTCGCCGGCCCGCAGCACGTCGTCGGGTTTCGGCACGATCAGGCGGTTGCCCCGCATCAGCGTGACGAGTGCGCTGTCGTTCGGCAACGCGAGATCGCGCACCCGCTGACCCACCAGACCGCTGTCGGTAGGCAGCGTCAGCTTCGCGACGTTCGCCGGACCCTGCCCCACGCCGGTCCGGGTGCCTTTACCCAGATCCATCAGACGGACCAGATGGCCGACGTCGATCGCGCCCTCCACCGCGGCGACCAACGCCATCGGGGTGGACACCGCCACGTCCACACCCCACGCCTCGGTGAACAGCCAGTCGTTGCGGGACTCGTTGATCCGCGCGACCACCCTGTCGATCCCGAACTCGGACTTGGCGAGCAACGCCATCGCGAGGTTGGACTTGTCGTCACCGGTGGCGGCGATGGCGACGTCGCAGATGTGGATCTCGGCCTCCTCCAGCGACGACAGCTCGCACGCATCGGCAAGGAACCACTCGGCGTCCGGTACCAGTGCCGGGGTGTAGCGGGTGAACTCCTTCTCGATGAGCAGCACCCGGTGGCCGTAATCGATGAGTTCGCGCGCCACGGATCGTCCGACCGCGCCGGCGCCGGCAATCGCGATCCGCAACGGCGTCTCCTCACCACCGCAACCGAACAGGTGCGGTCCTGATTTACTTGCACCGACCACCACCCCAGCTCGGCAAGTGAGGTTCGGTTGAGCCTGCACCAGCTCTACGTGGCGCTGTTCGTCGGTGGCCTCGTGCTGCTGGCGAGCATCGTCGCGACGAGGCTTGCCAGCGGTGTCGGCCTGCCCAGCCTATTGCTGTTCCTCGGGTTCGGTGTGCTCCTCGGTGAGGGCGGGCTCGGCCTGCAGTTCGACAGCGCGCAACTCGCCCAGGATCTCGGGACCGCCGCACTGGGCATCATCCTGGTGGAAGGTGGCCTGACCACTCGGTTCAGCGACATCCGCAGGGTGCTCGCTCCCGCCGGGGTGCTCGCGACGGTCGGTGTCGGGGTGAGCAGCCTGGTGACCGCAGCGGCGGTGCACTGGCTTCTCGGCATGGACTGGCAGCTGGCGCTGCTGCTCGGGGCGATCGTCTCCAGCACCGATGCCGCGGCGGTGTTCTCGGTGCTGCGCGTGGTCCCGCTGCCGCGACGGGTGGGCGGCCTGCTCGAGGCCGAGTCGGGGTTCAACGACGCGCCCGCCGTCATCCTGGTGTTGCTGTTCAGCACCATCCCGCTGGACCTGGACCCGGTCGTGATCGCGGCGACCCTGCTCTACCAGCTGGTTATCGGCGCGGTGATCGGCCTGGCGTGCGGATTCCTCGGCGCGATGGCACTGCGGCGGATCGCGCTGCCGGCCGCCGGCTTGTACCCGCTCGCGACGTTCGGCCTGGGCATGCTGGCGTTCGCGGCAGCCGGCTCGGCGCAGGCGAGCGCATTCCTGGCGGCCTACCTGGCCAGCGTGGTCCTCGCCAACTCCGGTCTGCCGCACCGCTCGGCGACCCGGTCCTTCGCCGAGGGATCGGGCTGGCTGGCCCAGATCGGGGTGTTCGTCATCCTGGGGCTGCTGGTGTCACCGGACGAACTGCTCGACGAGTTGGTGCCCGCCGTCGTCGCGGGGCTGGTGCTGCTGCTGCTCGCCCGGCCCATCTCGGTGGTCGTATCGCTCCTCGGTTTCCGCGTGCCGTGGCGTGAGCAGGCCTTCATCTCCTGGGCGGGGCTGCGCGGTGCGGTGCCCATCGTGCTGGCGACCTATCCGATCGTGGAGGGAGTCGCCGGCAGCGGCAGGCTGCTCAACATCGTGTTCATCCTGGTCGTGGTGTTCACCTTGGTGCAGGGCCCGAGTCTGCAGTGGGTGGCCCGACAGCTCGACCTGGTGCCGCGCGACACCACCCGCGAGATCCAGGTCGACGCCGCGCCGCTGGACGTGCTGGGAGCAGACCTGCTGACCATGACGGTGCTGCCGGGCTCGCGGCTGCACAACGTCACGGTGCTGGAGTTGCGGCTGCCCGATCCGAGTGTCATCACGCTGGTGGTTCGGGCGGGCCACTCGTTCGTGCCGCAGCCCATCGACCGCCTGCAGGTCGGCGACGAACTGTTGATCGTGACCACCAGCGCCACCCGGGAGTCGGCGGAGCGGCGGCTGCGTGCGGTGAGCAGGCGGGGCAAGCTCGCGCACTGGTTCGACGAGTACGGCGAACCGGGCTAGCCCCTATCCGCCGGAACGGTATTCCAGCAGGCCCGCACGCGCATTTTCGCTGCTGGAATACCATTCCGGCGTCAGACGCGTGCAGCCGACGGGCAGCGCGAACTTGACCGGAACCGCGTGCGCGACGACGCCGATGCCCGCCCCGAGGATCGGCCAGATCGGCCAGAAGTACCAGGCGCCGGCGGTCAGCCCGACGACCAGCCACACGGTGAGCACGACGACCACCATCGCCAGATACGCCGCGAGGTGGAACGCGACACCGCGGCGAGCGGCCGCGCGACGGGCAGCCCGGCGACGGGGATCGCTGCGCCGCAACTGCGCCAGCGGTAGGTCCGACGTCAGATGGCGCAGTTCCGGGGTGGTCTGCGCGGCGAATGCCGCCTGCAGGCGCTTCTCGTATTCACCCATGTCCAGATATCCCTGGGCCAGGGCCTGCCCGAGCAGCGTCGCGACGGACTCCCGGTCGTGGTCGCCGGCGCGCAGGCCGGTGGTGACGGATTCGCGGAGATCCATGGGCATACTCCCTCGAGATCTTGACATTGACTAGTTCGACTATGCCGTCAGTAACTAGCCACTGTCAAGATCTATTTCGATCGCGTTGAGACGGAATCGTTGGCGCAAAAGCGTGAGTGCGTCGCGCCGCCCGCGCAGTCTCAATGCAGCGTGAAGCTAGTGGGCGTCGGCGAAGTCCCGCAGCGCGTTGACCTGTGCGGGGTCCAGCGACGGCCGCACCGCCGCACGGGCTGCGGCGACGTCGGCGGCGGTGACGTCGGCCGCGTCGATGGACCGTCGCATCGCCGTCAGCGCCGCCTCGCGCAGCAGTGCCACGCAGTCGGCGGCGCTGTAGCCGTCCAGGTCGCGGGCCAGGGTGTCGAGGTCGACGGCTTCGGGGCCTTCAGAGGCGAGCGGAACCGATTTACCCGCCGTGCGCAGAATCTGGCTGCGGGCCTCGGCATCGGGAGGCTCGACGAACACCAGCTTCTCCAGGCGACCCGGCCGCAGCAGGGCCGGATCGATGAGGTCCGGGCGGTTCGTCGCCCCGAGCACGACGACGTCGTTGAGCGGTTCGATGCCGTCGAGTTCGGTGAGCATCGCCGCCACCACCCGGTCGGTGACGCCCGAGTCGAAGCTCTGTCCGCGACGCGGCGCCAGCGCGTCGATCTCGTCGAGGAAGATCAGCGACGGGGCGGAATCCCTGGCCCGGCGGAACAGTTCGCGCACCGCCTTCTCCGACGATCCGACCCACTTGTCCATCAGCTCAGCGCCTTTGACCGCGTGCACGCTGAGCCGGCCCGAGCTGGCGAGTGCCCGCACCACGTAGGTCTTCCCGCAGCCGGGAGGGCCGTAGAGCAACACGCCCCGCGGTGGCTGTACACCGAGGCGCTCGAACGTCTCGGGGTGCTGCAGCGGCCACAGCACCGCTTCGGTGAGTGCCTGCTTGGTCTCGACCATGTCGCCGACGTCGTCGAGCGTCACCGACCCGACGGAGACCTCTTCGGTCGCCGACCGTGACAGTGGTCGGATGACGCCCAGTGCCCCGGTCAGGTCCGCCTGCTTCAACGCAGGCGCCTCGCCGTTCTCGCTGGCCCGCGCGGCGGCCCGCAGCGCCGCCTCACGCACCAGGGCGGCCAGGTCGGCCACCACGAAACCCGGTGTGCGCTCGCCGATTTCGTCCAGATCGAGGTCGCCGGTGGGAACGTCGCGAAGCAACACCTCGAGCAACTGCCTACGCACCGCGCCGTCGGGCAGGCTGAGGCCGAGTTCTCGGTCGCAGAGATCGGGTGCCCGCAGGCGGGGGTCGACGTTGTCGGGGACCGCCGAGGTGGCGACGAACGCGACACCCCTGGTCGCGATCGCCGAGCGCAGTTCGGTGAGGACCAGGGTGGCGACCGGATCGGCGGGTACCGGCAGCAGGGCGTCGATGTCGGTGATCAGCAGGACGCCGCCCCCGTCACGCACCGCCTGCGCCGCCGATGCCACGTTGTCGAGTCGGTCCTCGGCGCGCAGCGACCCCACCTCCGGACCGTCGAGTTCGACCAGCCGTCTGCCGGTGCAGACCGTACGAACCATGGTGGCCTTGCCGACGCCTGCCGGACCCGACACCAGGACACCGAGATTGGCTGTGGCGCCGAGCTTTTCCAGAAGCTCGGGCTCGTCGAGCGCGAGCTTGAGCCATTCGGTGAGCCGGCCGGCCGGCACGTGGGCGCCCTTGAGGTCGTCGAACCCGATCGCCGGGGGCTCCTCGGTGACGACGTGTCCGGCGGTGGCGTCGGGGGCCGACGGGGTGCCCTGCGCATCGAGGGAACCCCAACCGACCAATGAATTGGGCTGCACGCTCACAGGTCCGGCCGGATCCACCCCGGTGACCGTCAGCAGCTCCGAGGTCCACGTGATGCCCACCGACGACGCCAGCGCCGCGCTGGCCTGGGAGCTCGAGGTGCCGGGCCCGAGGTCACGCGGCAGCAGCGACACGGTGTCCCCGACCGTCATCACCTTGCCCAGCAGCGCCTGCCGCAGGGTCGCCCCGGCGATCGACTGGGTGGCCAGCCGCGACCCGCTCAGCGTGACGGTGCGGGCGCCGTACACCGTGACCGGAGCGATGAGCACCGAGGTGTCCTCCCGCAGACCGGCGTTGGACAAAGTCACGTCGTCGAGCAGTGCGGTGCCGGTCGGCGTGCCGGCCGGGGCCACCCCGACCACCGCGGCCGTGGTGCGCGCACCTGTCAGCGACACCGCATCCCACTCGCGGATGCCCAGTGCGGCGATGGCCTCGGGATGCAGCCGAACCACGCCGCGTCGGTTGTCCAGCGCCGAGTTGTTCAACCGGGCCGTCAGTGTGAGGTGCGCTCCCGGCGGGCGGGCCGGTGAGGTGTCGAGCTCGGACATGTCAGCCCCTCGGTGGCCGGCGCAGGCCGAGTCGCATCATCGACCGGCGATGCGGCTGGGCCCGGCGAAAGGCCCGCCGCGCGGCGCGCTGCTGTCGTGGTTTGTCATCCCACACCTCGGGGTGTTGCGACAGGAATCGCCGGGTGCGGATGGCGAACGGGATGTGGATGACGTAGGCCGCGATGATCAACAGGATCACGATGTAGCCGTAGAGGATTGCCGCCGCCACACCGATGGCCAGCAGGGCCAGCAGCGGCGCGACCATGTTGGGCGGGACCGAGAACGTGTGGATCTTTCGCATCGGCAGCGTGCTGACGGCCAACAGCGAGACGGTGATCATCCAGATCACCACGGCCGGCTCCGAGGTCCACCAGCCGTCGCCGAACTGCATCTTCGCGGCCAGCGGCCCGATCGCCCCGATCGCCCCTGCGGGTGCGGGCATTCCGACGAAGTACTTCTTCTCGTAGTCGGGTTGTTCGATGCTGAGCATCGCGTTGAACCGGGCCAGCCGCAACACGATGCACACCGCGTAGAGCAGCACCACGATCCAGCCGATTCGGGACGTGGACAGCAGAGTGCCGTAGACGATGAACGCCGGTGCCACGCCGAAGTTCACCGCATCGGCCAGCGAGTCGAGTTCCTCACCCATCCGTGACGTCGCGTTGAGCGCACGGGCGATCCGGCCGTCGAGGGCATCGAGGATGGCGGCGATCGCCAGGAACGCCATCGCCTCGGTCGGCCGGTCGTCGAGCGCGAACTTGACAGCACTGAGCCCGAGGCAGATCGCGGCGACCGTCATCGCGCTGGGCAGGATGCGGACGCTCATGACCGGCGCCTTCATCCGGCGCGTGCGGGGTTTGATCATGGCAACTCGGCCAGCACGGTCTCGCCGGCCAGCGCCCGCTGGCCGACCTCGACGAGGATGTCGGACCCGGCAGGCAGGTAGGTGTCCAGCCGGGAGCCGTAGCGGATCAGGCCGTAGGTGTCACCGATGGCGATCTTGTCGCCGGGCTTGACGCCACAGACGATGCGGCGGGCCAGCAGCCCGGCGATCTGCACGGCGACGACCTCGGCCCCCCCGGGCGAGCGGATCAGGATGCTGTTGCGCTCGTTGTCGGAACTGGCGGCGGCCAGGTCGGCGGAGACGAACAGCCCGGGGCGGTGCGCGACGGTGACGACCTCCCCGCCGATCGGGGCCCGCTGCACATGGGCGTCCAACAGCGACAGGAAGATGCTGATGCGCGGCAACGGTGTTGCGGCCAGCCCGAGTTCGCTCGGCGGTATCTCCTCGTCGACCACGCAGATCAGCCCGTCGGCGGGCGCGACGACCAGGCCGGGCCGGGTCGGTGGCTGCCGTGGCGGGTGCCGGAAGAACGCGGCGTTGGCGGCGGCAGAGGTGAGGCCGGCGCGGCGCAGCCAGCGGTTCCGGCGCCCCACGAGCGCGACCGCCAGGCTCACACCGACGAACGGTAGACCCTCTGGGTGCATCGGCGGGACCGAAGATCGAATCAGGGCCGCCAGTCGCGCGGGGCCTGTCTTGAGGTCGGGGCGTCTGGCCATCGTGCAGCGATTCTACGGGTCCCCCCGCGACGCGCTCGCGTGCGGCAATGACTGACCTGCTAGCGCAGGTCCCACACCTGGACACGCTCGCCGGCAGCCACCTCGCCGGTGCCCTCGTCGAGTTCGAGCAGGCAGTTCGCCGACGCCAGCCATCGCAGGTGATGTGATGCCGGCGGGCCGTAGCTGGTCACCGCATCGCCGTCGAGCACCCCGCGGCGGAACTGGCGTTTGCCGCGGGGAGAGGTGAGGTCCTCGCTGAGCACGGCCGTGCGGCGCGGTCGGTCGGGGTCGGGCAAACCCATCGCGGCGCGCAGCGCCGGCCGGATGAACACCTCGAACGACACCAGGGCGCTGACCGGATTGCCGGGCAGCGTGATGATGGGGGTGTCGTCCACGCGGCCGGCACCCTGCGGCATACCCGGTTGCATCGCGACCTTGACGAACTCGACCGTGCCGGACAATGCATCCTTGACCACCTCGTAGGCGCCGGCGCTGACGCCGCCGGTGGTGATGACGAGGTCGACGTGCCCTGCGGCGGTGTGGCGGCGCAGGGTTTCGCGGAACGTGTCGACGTCGTCGCCGGTCATCGGCGATGCCACCACCTCACCGCCCGCGTCACGCACCGCGGCCGCCAGCATCACCGCATTGGACTCGTAGATCTGACCAGGCTGCAGCGGGGTGCCCGGCGCCACCAGCTCGGTGCCGGTCGACAGCACCAGCACCCGCTGGCGCGGCACCACCATCAGATCGGCCAGGCCGAGCGCGGCGGCCAGACCCAGCACCGCCGGTGTGACGACCTGACCGGCCCGCAGCACGGTGGTGCCGGCGGTGACGTCCTCGCCCGCGCGGCGGATGTGCTGCCCGGGCCGGACGCCGGCGCGGATCGTCACCGTGTCCACGGCGCCGTCGGTGGCCTCGACGGGCACCACGCCCGTCGCCCCCCACGGCAGCGGCGCACCGGTCATGATCCGGTGGGCGACGCCCGATGAGATCGTCGGGATGTCGGTGCGGCCTGCGGGGATGTCCTCGGCCACCGGAAGCCGCACCGGGGTGTCGTCGGTCGCGGCGGCGACGTCCTCGACGAGGACCGCGTATCCGTCCATCGCCGAGTTGTCGAAGCCGGGCAGCGACAGCGGGGCGACGACGTCGTCGGCCAGAACCAAGCCGAGCGTCTGCGCGACCGGAAGTGACACCGGCCGTCGTGCGGCGATCAGGCCGGCGACCACCTGCCGATGCTCGTCGACGGAGCGCATCAGACCGCGAACTTCACGCCGGTCAACTCCTCGGAGACCGCCCACAGCCGCTGCTGCACCTCGACGTCGTGGGACTTGCGGTTGGACTGCACCAGCACCGGATGACCGACCAGCTCCCGGAAACCCGACGGACCGTAGTACTGGCCGCCCTGCACGTCGGGCGCGGTGGCCGCCCGCAGGGTCCCCAGCGCACCGACGGCCGGGCTGTTGGTGACCAGACCGGCCAGCTTGGTGAACCCCGGCAATCCGGTCCCGGGGATGTGGCGCATCAGCTCGGTGTTGGAGATCCCGGGATGGGCGGCGACGGCGATGGTCGGTGCGCCCTTGGCGGCCAGCCGGCGCTGCAGCTCGTAGGTGAACATCACGTTGGCGAGCTTGGACTGCCCGTACGCGGCGACGCGGTTGTAGCTGCGCTCCCACTGCAGGTCGTCGAAATGGATACCGCCCTGGATGTTGTGGGCGATGCTGGCGACGACCACCACCCGCGAGCCGTCGACGACGAGCAGGTTGTCGAGCAGCAGCCCGGTGAGTGCGAAATGGCCGAGATGGTTGGTGCCGAACTGAAGTTCGAACCCGTCGCTGGTGGTCTGCTTCGGGGGGTACATCACCCCGGCGTTGTTGATCAGCAGGTCGATTCGCGGATACGACGCACGCAGTGCGTCGGCGGCGCCTCGGACACTGGCCAGCGATGACAGGTCCAGCTCGACCAGCGCGACGTCCGCCCCGGGATGGTCGGCCTCGATGCGTCGGACCGCCTCTTCGCCCTTGGCCTGGTTGCGCACCGCGAGCACCACGCGGGCCCCCTTGCCGGCCAGCACGGCGGCGGCTTCATAGCCGATGCCGGAGTTGGCGCCGGTGACCACGGCCACCCGGCCGGATTGATCGGGCACGTCGGCTGCAGTCCATTTGGCGCTCATGGCATCAACATACTTGCGCCGATAGGCCATGCTCGACTCATGTACCTGGTTGATCCGGCACACCGGCCGAGCCGCAAAGCGCCGCTGGTGTGGGCGATCGGGGCGGCCATCCCGTGGCTGTTCCTGGTGGTGGCGCAGACGGTGTGGTTCGTCTGGGATGGGTCAGACGGGTCAGACGGGCGATACGGCTGGCTGCATCTGCTGGTCGCGGTCGCCACCGTGCTCGGCATCGTGGTGTTCGTGGTCGTGGTGCCGGTGTGGCGCTACCGCGTGCACCGCTGGGACGTCGACCCGACCGCGGTGTACACCCGGTCGGGCTGGCTGGTGCAGGAGCGTAGGGTCGCGCCGATCTCGCGAGTGCAGACCGTCGACACCTACCGGGGTCCGCTGGACCGGGTCTTCGGGCTGGCGAACGTCACGGTGACGACGGCGTCGTCGGCCGGTGCGGTGCGGATCGTGGCCCTGGACTCCGAGGTCGCCGACCGAGTGGTCGCCCAGCTCACCGACATCGCCGCCCTCGGCGCCGAGGACGCCACATGACCCAACCGGCCACGCAGGACTGGCACCGGCTGAGCCCACGCATGCTTCTGGTGCACCCGGTGCACGAGGTGCTGCGCCAGCTCCCGGTGCTGATCGGCGCGCTGGTGCTCGGGTCGACGACCGGCAACCCGTTGTGGACGCTGCTGGGCGTCGGCCTGGTCGTCGGTTACGGCCTGGCCCGATGGTTCACCACCACCTACCGCATCGGCGCCGATGAGGTGCAGCTGCGCACCGGGGTTCTGCAACGCAAGGTGCTCTCGGTGCCCCGCAACAGGATTCGTTCCGTGTCGACCGATGCCCGGCTGCTGCACCGGCTGCTCGGGCTCACGGTGCTGCAGGTGAGCACCGGTCAACAGGCCGTGGGGGAGACGTCGTTCGCGCTGGACGCGATGCCTGCCCGTGACGTGCCCGGCCTGCGGGCCGTTCTGCTGGCCGACTCGCTGGCGCCGGTGCGGGAGGACCCCGCGCACCCTGCCGCGCCGGGGCGGGTGCTGGCCCGCTGGCAGCCGTCGTGGCTGCGCTACAGCCCGCTGACCTTGACCGGCCTGGTGATGATCGTGGCCGCACTCGGTGTCATCTCCCAGACCGGAGTGCTTGGCGCCATGCAGGATTCGTCGGCCGTCCGGGCCGGTGTGACCGCCGCCGAGAGCGTCGGCCTGCTGGTCGTCGTCTCCGTCGGTGTGCTGGTGGTGCTGGCAGCGTCGGTGGCGTTGTCGGTGGCGCAGTCACTGGTGACCTATGCCAACCTGGAACTGCGGCGCGACGCCGACATCCTGCATCTGTCGCACGGCTTGTTGCGGGTGCGCGAGCACACCTTCGACATGCGCCGGCTGCGGGGCGGCACGCTCCGGGAACCCTTGCTGGTGCGGCTGTTCGGCGGCGCCCGCCTGGATGCGGTGATGACCGGCGTCGCCGGTGCGGGGGAGGCGTCGCAGCTGCTGCCGGCGTGCCCGAAGTCCACCGCCGAGGCGGTGCTGACCGACCTGATCGCCCGCCCCGACGCGGTCAGCGGCACCGTGACCGCGCACGGGCCCGCGGCCACCCGGAGGCGCTGGACCAGGGCGATGAGCTTGCCTGTCCTGGTGGGCTGCGGGCTGGCCGCGGCCGCGGCGACTGTCGGTGTCTCCCTCTGGGTGTGGCCTGTACTGGCGGTGCTGACGGCGTTCAGCGTGTTCCTGGCCGCGGACCGTTCCCGGTCGCTGGGGCACCGGGTGGGCGATGGCTGGTTGGTGGCCCGGGCCGGCAGTCTGCAACGGCGCCGCGATTGTGTGGCCGCGGCGGGCATCGTGGGGTGGACCGTGCGCCAGACGCTGCTGCAGCGCCGCGCCGGGGTGGCCACGCTGATCGCGGCGACGGCGGCCGGGGTCAAGCGCTACGAGGTCGTCGACGTGCCGGCTGAGCTGGCCTGGTCGATCGCGGTGACGACGTCACCCTGGCTGGGCGCCACCGAGTGGGCCCGCTGACGGGTCTCCGGTTGCGCTCTGAGTGTCGGCGTTTACTGTCGCAACATGGCTATCGGTGGAGTGCTCTTCGACATCGATGGCGTGCTGGTGACCTCATGGGAGCCCATCCCCGGTGCGGCCGAGACCCTTCGCACGCTGGCCGACAACCAGGTCGCCTGCGCATATCTGACCAACACCACCACCCGCACCCGGGCCCAGATCGCCGACCTGCTGACCGAGGCGGGGATGAGTGTCAGGGCCGACGAGGTGATCACCGCGGCGGTGCTGACCGCCGACTACGTGCGCAGCCGCTACCCCGACGCCCGGTGTTTTCTGGTCAACAGCGGGCAGATCGCCGAGGACATGCCCGGCATCGACATCGTGTACTCGACCGAGTTCAGCGGGCAGCGCGCACCGGAAGCCCCCGATGTGGTGCTGCTCGGTGGGGCCGGACCCGAGTACAGCCACCTCACGCTGTCGTGGGTCTACGACTGGATGGCCCAGGGGGTGCCGGTGGTCGCGATGCATCGCAGCACCTCGTGGACCACCGCCGACGGTCTGCGTGTCGACACCGGCATGTACCTGATCGGGATGGAGGAGACCTCCGGGCGCAAGGTCACGGCGGTGGGTAAGCCGGCGCCCGAGGGATTCCTGTCGGCGGCGGGCCGGCTGGGGGTGGACCCCGACGAGATGTACATGATCGGCGACGACCTCAACAACGACGTGCTGGCCGCCCAGGTGGTCGGGATGACCGGAGTGTTGGTGCGTACCGGCAAGTTCCGTCAGGACACACTGGACCGTTGGGCCGCAGATGAATTCGCCATGCAACCCAACCACGTGATCGATTCCGTCGCTGATCTGCCGGACCTGCTGGACCTGTAGCGAATCGCCCTATTGTCGTCGCATGAGCACCGACGCCCACCGCTCTCGAGCGCCACGTTTCGGACTGACCGTCGGCCTGCCGCGCAGCGGTGAGCAGTTTCGCACGTTCGCCCGCACCGTCGAAACGGCCGGTTTCGACGTTTTGACCTTCGCCGACCACCTGGTGCCCTCGGCCGCACCGTTCAGCGGTGCAGCAGCCGCGGCGGCCGTGACAGAACGCCTCCATGTTGGGACCCTGGTGCTCAACAACGATTTCTGGTGTTCGGGGTCAGCTACTGGACGGTGTTCGACGAGTGGGCCGGCCGGCCGTCGGCACTGCCCGACATGGCGAAGGTGATCGCCCTGCTGCGATGAGTTCCGGCGCGCTGCCCGGTCCGTACTGCATGACAGAAACCATGAATGTGAGCACCACCATCGACGCGCCCGCCGGAAAGGTGTTCGCGGTGCTGGCCGAACCCGCCAACCACGCAGCGATCGACGGCACCGGCTGGGTGCGAGAGTCGCTCGACGGAAAGCCGCTGACCGGGACCGGGCAGATCTTCCGGATCGCGATGTACCACGACAACCATCCCGACGGGCACTACGAAATGGCGAACAAGGTCCTCGCGTTCGAGCCGGACCGCGCCATCGGGTGGGAGCCCGGCCAGGCCGGAGCGGACGGCATCATCGAATTCGGCGGCTGGACATGGCATTACGATCTGGAGCCGGTCGGCCCGCAGCAGACCCGGGTCACGCTCGTCTACGACTGGTCCGCCGTTCCGGCGGCGCTGCGCGAGCACATCGAGTTCCCGCCGTTCCCGAGGACACACCTGGAGAACTCGTTGGCGAACCTGGAGAAGCTCGCGATCGGCTAGCCGCCCGCGCGGGCAGTGAGCCCACGCACGGCCTCGATGCGGGCCTTGAGCTGATCGCTGGTCGCCGCGGCGATCGGCGGGCCGCCGCAGATCCGCCGTAGCTCGTTGTGGATCCAGCCGTGGGGCTTCCCGGTGCGGTGGTGGGCCAGCGACACCAGGGTGTTGAGCTCACGGCGCAGCTCACGCAGCTGCCCGTGCGTCGAGGGCCGCGGCACCACACCGTCTGCGGTGCGTTTGGTGAGTTGCTCTTCCTGCCTGCGCCGCAACAGATCCCGCATCGATGCCGCGTCGAGCAGCCCCGGGATGCCAAGGAAGTCGGCTTCCTCGTCGCTGCCCGCCGGGGTCGCCGTCCCGAAGGACGACCCGTCGAAGATCACCTGGTCGAGTTCGGCGTCGGCGCCCAGATACTCGATCTTGCGGTCCTGGTCGTCGGGCTCGTCGCGCTTCTGCTCGGCCAGCTCCGCGTCCAGCGGGTCCTCGAGCGTCTCCCGGTGCGGCTTGCCCAGCACGTGGTTGCGCTGCGCCTCCAACTCGCTGGCGAGCAATAGAAGGTTGGGCACCGACGGCAGGAAGATGCTCGCCGTCTCACCGGCGCGTCGTGATCGCACGAAGCGGCCGATCGCCTGGGCGAAGAACAGCGGCGTCGAGGCGCTGGTGGCGTACACGCCGACCGACAGCCGCGGTACGTCGACGCCTTCGGACACCATGCGCACCGCGACCAGCCAGCGCGTGCTGCCCTCGGCGAACTGCGAGATGCGGTCCGAGGAACCCTTGTCGTCGGACAACACGACCGTGGCCGGTTCTCCGGTGATCTTCAGCAGCAGCTCGGCGTAGGCCCGCGCCGCGGTCTGGTCGGAGGCGATGATCATGCCGCCGGCGTCGGGCACGTGTTGACGCTTCTGTTGCAGCCGCCGGTCGGCAGCGGCGATCACGGCGGGCATCCACTCGCCGGCCGGATTGAGCGCCGTGCGCCACGCACGCGCGGTCTGTTCGACGGTCAGCGGTTCACCCAGGCGTGCCGCATGTTCTTCACCGGCGCTGTCGCGCCAGCGGGCCTCTCCGGAGTAGGCCAGGAAGACCACCGGCCGCACCACGCCGTCGGCCAGCGCGTCGGCGTAGCCGTAGCTGTGGTCGGCCATGGAGTGTTTGAGGCCGGCGCTGTCCTCTTCGTAGGTGACGAACGGGATCGCGCTGTCGTCGCTGCGGAAGGGGGTGCCGGTCAGCGCGAGCCGGCGGGTCGCGTCGTCGAAGGCCTCACGGATGGCGTCGCCCCAGCTCTTGGCGTCCCCGCCGTGGTGGATCTCGTCGAAGACGACCAGCGTCTTGCGGTTCTCGGTGCGCACCCGGTGGCGGGTGGGGTGGCTGGCGACCTGGGCGTAGGTGACGACGACGCCGTGGTACTCCGAGGAGGTCTGCGAGTTGGAGTTGGAGAACTTCGGGTCCAGCGCGAGGCCCTGGCGCGCGGCGGCCTGCGCCCACTGGATCTTCAGGTGCTCGGTGGGCACGACGACCGTGACGGTTTCGACGGTGCCCTCGGCGAGCAGCTCGGCGACGATGCGCAACGCGAAGGTGGTCTTACCGGATCCCGGGGTCGCGACGGCCAGGAAATCGCGCGGCTTGGCGGTCAGGTATTTGACCAGCGCGCGCCGCTGCCAGCCCCGCAATGCCTGGGTGTCGGGCGCTACGTCAGCCCGCACCCATGACTCCTCCCACTCGCCGGCCCGTCGCCGACGGGTTGACCGGAATGCAGTCTAGGGCAGGCGGTTCCGCAGCCGCATCTTGGTCGGCGTGTCAGGACCGCGTGTCTTGTGGCCGGGCTAGACGAAGTGGTTGTCGTTCTTGATGAACCACTCCCGGCGCTCCTCGTCGGTCAGCTCGCTCAGCTGCGCCAACCCCTCGAAGTAGTGTTCGCGAGGTGCTCCGGGTGCGAACAGCATCAGCAGCGACGCCGGCTCGTCGGCCACGTTGCGGAACCCGTGGATGCCGCCGGGCGGGACGTAGAGGAAATCTCCGGCGTGCCCGTCGGCCCAGTCGGTGCCGTCGTAGAGCGTGACGGTGCCGGACAGCACGTAGAACGCCTCCGACATGCCCCGGTGGAAATGTGGTCCCGGCCCGCCACCTTTGGGCGCGATGTGCACCCGGTACAGGCCGTAGTCGCCACCGGTCTGTTCCTGGTTGGCCAGATAGTGGTATTGGACCAGCCCGAAGGCGTCGTAGTCGGGCGGCTGGTCCCCGCGGCGAACCCACGCGCTGACTTCGGGTTCGTCCGCGGTGTAGCGGGCCGGGGGATAAGGCGGGACCACAAGGGACACCCACCGGAGTCTGCCCCGGCTAGACCGGGAAAGCCACCTTCGTCAGCTCCTCGGAGACAGCCCACAACCGGCGCTGCAGGTCGAGGTCGTAGGACTGCGCGCTCGAGGCGACGACCACCGGGTTGCCGCGCTGCTGCGCGATGCCGTCCGGTCCGTAGTACTGGCCTCCGAGCACGCCCGGGTCGGTGGCGGCGCGCAACGTCGGCAGGGCACCCATCGCCGGGCTGTGGGCGAAGAGCGGGGCGACGACGCCGAACGCGCCCTGCACCGGCTTCGGCAGGTTGCGCGCGAGCTCGGTGGGCGACGTGCCGGGGTGCGCGGCGACGGCGACGGTCTTGCCGCGGGGTGCCAGCCGGCGCTCCAGCTCGTAGGTGAACAGCAGGTTGGCCAGCTTGGACTGGGTGTAGGCGCCCATCCGGTTGTAGCTACGTTCCCACTGCAGGTCGTCCCAGTGGATGGCACCGCCCATCTTGTGCCCGTTGCTGCTGACCGTCACCACCCGGGCGCCTTCCACATCAAGCAGCTTCTCCAGTAGCTGACCCGTCAGCGCGAAGTGGCCCAGGTGGTTGGTGCCGAACTGCAGCTCGAAACCGTCTGCGGTGGTTCCTTTGGGGGTGGTCATCACCCCGGCGTTGTTGATCAGCAGGTCGATCTTGTCGAAGCGCGACTTGAGCGCGTCGGCGCCGGCGCTGATGGAGGCCAGCGACGTGAGGTCGAGTTCCTGCACGTCGACAGTCCCGGACATCTGCGCGGCAGCCTGCTTGCCCTTGTCGGTGTTGCGGACGGCGATGACGACGTGGGCGCCGCGGGCGGCCAGAGCCTTGGCGGTTTCGAAGCCGAGCCCGGTGTTGGCGCCGGTGATCACGGCGGTGCGGCCGGTCTGGTCGGGGATGTCGGCGGTGGTCCAGTCGGTCATGTGGGGCGCTCCTCGAGGCATCGGTAAGGTGAAGCGGGGCGGACGCCCCGGTTGGTTGCCACTATACGGAACGATTGCCCCGTTTACTGGAGGTGCGCTGTGGGCGAAATCGACCGCCCGCGCACTCGGGCGCTGCGGGTGGATGCTGCCCGCAACCGGGCGCGGGTCCTCGAGGTCGCCTACGAGGCCTTCGCGGCCGACGGTCTCGCCGTACCGATCGACGAGATCGCCCGCCGCGCCGGTGTCGGCGCGGGCACGGTGTACCGGCATTTCCCGACCAAGGAGGCGTTGTTCGGCGCGGTCTTCTCCGACCGGGTGCGACGGATCGTCGACCACGCGCACGGTCTGCTCGCCGACGAGGGGCCGGCAACGGCGCTGCTCGCGTTCCTGCGCGACATGGTCCGAAACGGCGCCACCGACCACGGGCTCGTGGATGCGCTCGCGGGATACGGGATCGACCTCGAGACCGCAGCACCCGGGGCGGAAGCGGCGTTTCTCGACGTGCTCGGTGAGCTGCTGACCGCGGCCCAGCAGGCCGGCTCCGTGAGGCCCGACATCGGCGTGGCCGAGATCAAGGCGCTGCTGCTGGTGTGCAAGACGGCGCAGCTCTATGGCGATCAGGTTTCGAACAGGGTCGCGTCCGTCATCGAAGACGGCCTCCGGACGTCCGGAACGCGCGGCTGATCTTGCACTCACCCTGGTCGAGTGCTAAGAATGCAGTTGGCACTCGCGACCGGCGAGTGCTAGGTCGGGACGGTGAGGCTCGGGGCCGCACCTAGCGGGGCACACCCAAGCCGTCCGTCGCGGGCACTGCGCCCGACCAGCAAGACGTGCATCCCCGATCCGGAGGAAACACTTCGCAATGGCCAAGACAATTGCGTATGACGAAGAGGCACGCCGCGGCCTCGAGCGGGGACTCAACGCCCTCGCCGACGCGGTAAAGGTGACGTTGGGGCCCAAGGGTCGCAACGTCGTCCTCGAGAAGAAGTGGGGCGCCCCCACGATCACCAACGACGGCGTGTCCATCGCCAAGGAGATCGAGCTCGAGGACCCGTACGAGAAGATCGGCGCAGAGCTGGTCAAGGAAGTCGCCAAGAAGACCGACGACGTCGCAGGCGACGGCACCACCACCGCCACCGTGCTGGCTCAGGCGCTCGTTCGCGAGGGCCTGCGCAACGTCGCCGCGGGTGCCAACCCGCTCGGCCTCAAGCGCGGCATCGAGAAGGCCGTCGAGGCTGTCACCCAGACGCTGCTGAAGTCGGCCAAGGAGGTCGAGACCAAGGAGCAGATCGCTGCCACCGCCGCGATCTCCGCCGGTGACACCCAGATCGGCGAGCTGATCGCCGAGGCGATGGACAAGGTCGGCAACGAGGGCGTCATCACCGTCGAGGAGTCCAACACCTTCGGCCTGCAGCTCGAGCTCACCGAGGGTATGCGCTTCGACAAGGGATACATCTCGGGTTACTTCGTGACCGACGCCGAGCGTCAGGAAGCCGTCCTGGAGGATCCCTACATCCTGCTGGTCAGCTCGAAGGTGTCGACCGTGAAGGATCTGCTCCCGTTGCTGGAGAAGGTCATCCAGGCCGGCAAGTCGCTGTTGATCATCGCCGAGGATGTCGAGGGCGAAGCCCTTTCCACCCTGGTGGTCAACAAGATCCGTGGCACCTTCAAGTCCGTCGCCGTCAAGGCTCCGGGCTTCGGTGACCGCCGCAAGGCCATGCTGCAGGACATCGCGATCCTGACCGGTGGCCAGGTCGTCAGCGAAGAGGTCGGGCTGTCCCTGGAGACCGCCGACGTCGCGCTGCTGGGTCAGGCCCGCAAGGTCGTCGTGACCAAGGACGAGACCACCATCGTCGAGGGCGCCGGTGACTCCGACGCCATCGCCGGCCGGGTGTCTCAGATCCGTGCCGAGATCGAGAACAGCGACTCCGACTACGACCGCGAGAAGCTGCAGGAGCGCCTGGCCAAGCTGGCCGGCGGTGTTGCGGTGATCAAGGCTGGAGCTGCCACCGAGGTGGAGCTCAAGGAGCGCAAGCATCGCATCGAGGACGCGGTGCGCAACGCCAAGGCTGCCGTCGAGGAGGGCATCGTCGCCGGTGGTGGCGTGGCCCTGATTCAGTCGGCTCCTGCGCTCGACGAGCTGAAGCTGACCGGCGACGAGGCCACTGGCGCCAACATCGTCCGGGTCTCGCTGTCGGCCCCGCTCAAGCAGATCGCCCTCAACGGCGGCCTGGAGCCGGGTGTCGTCGCCGAGAAGGTCTCGAACCTGCCCGCGGGTCACGGCCTCAACGCCGCGACCGGTGAGTACGAGGACCTGCTGAAGGCCGGCGTTGCCGACCCGGTGAAGGTCACCCGCTCGGCGCTGCAGAACGCGGCGTCCATCGCGGCGCTGTTCCTCACCACCGAGGCCGTCGTCGCCGACAAGCCGGAGAAGGCCGCCGCACCTGCCGGCGACCCGACCGGTGGCATGGGCGGCATGGACTTCTAGTCCCTGTACGAAAGGCCCCGAGCTCGCTGAGCGAGCTCGGGGCTTTTTCGTGCCTCCATCGCCGACAGCGCGGTTTCATCCGCGGCTCGCCGGGGCGGGCGTATCGAACCGCACAGTCGCGGCTGTGGACAAGCGTTCTGTCTGTGGACAACCAGGTCGGTGGCGGGGAGCGGCGTCGGTGTCGGCGGCGATCGTTCCGGCATGCAGGTCGACGGCCCGTTCCGGGCAGACGAAGCCCTGGAGGCCGGGCTGTTGACGTTCCGCGAGCTCCGGCGGTTCCACGCCGGGGTTTATCCGGGGGTCTGGGCGCCGCGCGGCATCGAACTGTCCGCGGTGCAACGGGCCCGGGCGGCCTGGCTGTGGTCGCGCCGACGAGCAGTGATCGCCGGGTTGTCGGCGTCTGCACTTCACGGTGCGAAGTGGATCGAACCCGGGACACCGGCACAGCTGATCCACACCAACCGCAGGCCGCCGCCGTTGATCGACCTCCACACCGACGCTCTGGCTTCGGACGAAACCCAGCGCATCGACGGCATGACCGTCACGACCCCGGCCCGGACGGCATTCGACCTCGGCCGTCGCCTCGAACTCGTGGTCGCCGTGCAGCGCATCGACGCACTGATGAACGCCACGGACGTCAAGGCGGTCGAGGTCGAGCGGGTGGCGAGCCGTCACGCGGGCGCACGCGGATTGCGCCGGCTTGGCCGTGCTCTCGATCTGGTCGACGGCGGTGCGGAGTCGCCGTATGAGTCGCTGACTCGGCTGTTGTTGGTCCAGAACGGCTTTCCGCGTCCGCAGACCCAGATCCCGGTGTTCGACGGCAGGGGTCGGTTGTTCGCACGCCTCGACATGGGTTGGGAGCGGTATCAGGTGGGCGTGGACTTCGAGGGTGCCCAGCACTGGACGGATTCCAGACGGCGCAACTGGGATGTCGAACGGTACGCGGTGCTGCCCGAGCTGGGCTGGCATGACGTGCGGGTGACGAGCGGACTACTGCACAACAACCCGAAACGGTTGCTCGACCGCGTTGCGGTGGCTCTGGTCGCCCGCGGCTGCCCACCAACGTGGCGACAGTGAATCCTCATACGCTGGCCCGGCATGTCCCGTATGACGCCGCACTGTCGCGGGGATCCCAGTGTCGCTAGAGCGGGACGCAGTCGTCGCCGCAGCCTGACGCGGGCACAGACTCGGACGGAGCGGGCCGGTGCAGCACGGCGCCACGGGGATCGACGGTGAGGCCGTCGCCGGTGACCGTCGCCACCCCGTCGACGATCAGTGTGTAGCCACCCGGTTCGCGCGGCGGCCATACCAGGGTGACGTCGGCATGGCTGTCGGCATTGCGGCGGGTGCTGTTGCCGACCGGGCCGATGTCGAGCACGCCGTTCTGCAGCACGGGTGCGACCGCGACGGTGTGTGCCCGGTAGTCGTCACCGACTGTCACCAGATAGGAAAAAGCAAAGTCGGCCAATGCAGTCGCGAGTTGATCGAGGTCCACCTTGACGCTCATGTGTCCATCCTGCCCGATGCGTGACGGACATCTACGGCGCGACGACATCAACGCGGTGCCGTGCACATGGCAGCACATCGCCCGGGTCTACCTGGGCCTGTCCTGGGCCGCCGGGACGGCTCCGCAGGCGGAGGCCCGCCTCGCCGGGCACGCGGAACTTCGTGATTCCGGCTGGCGCCTGGAGAAGCCGATTTCATAGTGAACAGCTTCCTGCCGCCGACGGTCGCAGCCGTGCAGGGTCGCTTCGTCAGCTGCGGCGAGTACACCGAGGACTACGACGCGCTGTTGGCCGCGCTCTAGAAGCCCGGCGAACCCTGTATCCGCTCGGAGCGGCATACCGTGCGCAGACCGCACAACGCGGGGGTGACGTGGCGTCGGCGAATCAGTGGCTGCACGCGTGGTTCGCCGAGCCCGATTTTCCGATGGAAGTCTCGGATCTCGTCGTCACGGGACTGCTTCGGTTCTTCGTCGAGGTCCGGAGCCAATGGCTCGCGACCACGACCAGGTGAGCGCCCGTGAGGTTGAGTGACCCCAGCTGTTGATCCCGGCGGCGTCCCGGTCGCTGTACGGCGGCGCCAGCGGCGCGACCCGCGTCATACCGCAGGCGCGGGCCGGCGCCCCCGGACGAGCTTGCCGGGACGGGCGTCGGTGGGCGCCCCGTTCTCGGCGATCACCTCGCCGGTGACGACCGTGGCACGGTAACCTTCGGCCGTCTGGTCGAGGCGCCGTCCGCCCGCCGGGAGGTCGCCGACCACCACGGGCCGGTGCAACCGCAGCGCCGCCGCGTCGATGACGTTGAGATCGGCCTTGTAGCCCACCGCGATTCGGCCACGGTCGGCCAGGCCCGCCACCCGCGCGGGCGTCGAGGTCAGTTCGCGCACCGCCGCGGCGACCGACAGCCGACCCGTGGGCCGGTCACGCACCCAGTGGGTGAGCATGTAGGTCGGGAACGACGCGTCGCAGATCATCCCGTAGTGCGCGCCACCGTCGCCGAGTCCCAGCACGACGTCCTCACGGTGCAGCAGTTCGGCGACGGTGTCGAGTGATCCGTCGCGGAAGTTCGCGAGCGTGACCAGCAGCATCGCGTGGCCGTCGTCGTCGAGCAACAGGTCGTATGCCATCTCCAGGGGGTTGACCCCGCGGGCCCGGGCCTGGGCGCCGATGGAATCTGCCGGCGACGGCTCGTAGTTCGGGGGATCGCCCAGCGGGAACATGTAGTCCCACGCCTGTGCGGCGAACATCAGCGGATGCCCGTCGGAGGCCGGTTTGTCGTTCAGGATACGTTGGCGCACTTCGGGTTTACGTAGCTCGGCGACCAACTCGGCCAACGGCAATCCGGCGATCTCCCGAAAGGACGGGTACAGCACGAACGGGTTCCCGGAGAGCTCGAGGCCCAGCACCAACCCGATGGGACGCGGGAAGATCTGCGCACTGATCTCCCCGCCTGCGGCGTTCGCCTTCTCGACCATGTCGAGACCGTCGACGAAGAACGGGTCGCCCGCGTTGCCGATCGCCAACGTGAACGTCACCGGCAGGCCTACGTCCTCGGCGACGTCGAACACCGTCTGCAGGGCCGGACCGTAGTCTCCGGCGACCAGGTCTGGAACGAATTGGATCAAGCCGCCGCCGGCATCCTTGACGCCGCGTGCGATCGCCTCGATCTCGGCCCGGCCCGCTTCGAAACTTGGTATGGGCCGCCCACTTTCGGACTTGTGCAGCGTGAGCCGGGATGATGCGAAACCGAGCGCACCGACATCCACGGCCTCGGCGGCGAGTTTGCGCATAAGGGCCAGGTCCTCGTCGGTGGCGGGTTCGCGGTCCACACCGCGGCGACCCATCACGTACACCCGCAACGGGGAATGCGGCAGGAACGCCGCGACGTCAATGTCGCGGCGCCCCGCGTCGAGGGCGTCGAGGAACTCCGGAAACGTCTCCCACGTCCACGGCAGGCCGTCGACCATCACGACACCGGGGATGTCCTCGACACCTGCCATCAGATCGACGAGCGTGTCGTGGTCTTCGGGGCGGCACGGTGCGAAACCGACGCCGCAGTTGCCCATGACCGCGGTGGTGACGCCGTGCGCCGAGGACGGCGTCAACCGGTCCGACCAGATCGCCTGACCGTCGTAGTGGGTGTGCAGGTCGACGAACCCGGGGGTGACGAGCAGGCCGGTGGCATCGATCTCGCGGGTCCCGGTTTCGTCGACGACGCCGATCGCGGCGATGACGCCGTCGCGCACCGCGACGTCGCCGACGTACGGTTCGCCGCCGAGACCGTCGACGATGGTGCCGTGCCGGATGACGAGCTCATATGTCATACCCCGAATGTACGGTGAGCTGATGATCGACCACTTCGGAATCAACTGTGCGGACTGGGAGAAGTCGAAGTCCTTCTACGACAAGGTCCTGGGCGTGCTCGGCTACTCGCGGCAGATGGACTTCGATGTCGCCATCGGGTACGGCGCCGAGGGGCATCCGGCGTTCTGGATCGCCGACGCATCGGCGGGGGAGGCCGCCGGCCCGAACCGGGAGGTCCACATCGCGTTCGCCGCGAAGGATCCGGAATCGGTGCAGGCGTTCTACCAGACCGCGCTGACGTTCGGCGTCGAGCCGCTGCACGAACCCCGGCTGTGGCCGGAGTACCACGACAACTACTACGGCGCGTTCGTCCGCGACCCCGACGGCAACAACGTCGAAGCGGTGTTTCACGGAGGTGCTCATGTCTGACATCGACGCGGCACGGGAGCTGCTCCGTGACTCGTTCACCCGGCTGATCGAGCATTCCGACGACCTGACCGACGGGCTCACCGATGAGGTCGCGTACTACCAGCCGACACCGCAGGCCAACACGATCACGTGGTTGATCTGGCACACCGCCCGCATGCAGGACGCGCAGGTGTGCGATATCGCCGGCATCGAGCAGGTGTGGTTCCGCGACGGTTGGGTCGACCGGTTCGCCCTCGATCTGCCACGCGACGCCCACGGCTACGGGCACACCCCCGAGGAGGTCGCCAAGGTCCGCGTGCCGGCGGACCTGCTCGCCGGCTACTACCACGCGGTGCACAAGGAGTCGCTGGAGTACGTCGCCTCGGTGTCGGCCGATGAGCTCGCCAGGGTGGTCGATGACAACTGGACCCCGCCGGTGACCGCCAGTGCCCGGCTGGTGAGCATCATCGACGACGCCGCACAGCACCTCGGCCAGGCGGCCTACATCAGGGGCATCGCCAGCTGACCCGGCGGGAGGTGGCCCGGTGGTGGCCGGTGGCGGGGCTCGCGGTCATGACACTGCTGGGCCTCGCGGTCGGTAGGGGGTCCACCCCGGTGGACGACTGGTTCCAGGACCTGGGACAGACGCATCGGCCGCTCGGGTGGTTGCTGGTGTTCACCGACGGCCGGGTCACGCTCACGTTGTGGGCGATCCTGCTGGCGATCGTGGTGCTCCAGAAGCGGTGGCGGTTGGCGGCCGTCGTCGCCGTGGCACCCCCTGTCGGCGTCCTGCTGTCGCGGTTGGCAAAGCGGGTGTTCGGCCGGGAGAAGGAGGGTGCGCTGGCCTACCCCAGCGGGCACACCACCCTCGCGGTGGTGGTGTTCGCCCTGGCTGTGCTCATCGCCGGGGTGACGGTGTGGGCGGTGGTGGGGGCCGTCGTGGCGACGGTGCTCGCGGTGCTGGGCCAGGCAGTGTCCTACCACTACTTCACCGACGCGGTCGGTGCGGTGTTCCTGGGCGCCGCGGTGGTGTCCGCTGCCGCCTGGTCGGCCCGACTTGACAGGTGTCAACCCCGCTGCGACCTGGATCACACGAGTGGTTAGCATGGGGACATGACAGCGACGCCCGATGTGGAACTGCCCAACCCGTTCACCGGTACCGGCACCATCAAGAACCCGGCGGACGGTTCTGTGGCCGGCCAGGTGCGCTGGACCGATCCGACCGATGTGCCGCGGGTGGCCGCCGGCCTGCGCGCCGCGCAGAAGGAGTGGGAGGCTCGTGGGCCGAAAGGACGCGCGAAGGTGCTGGCCCGTTACGCGGTGTGGCTCGGCGAGCACCGCGACGAGATCGAAGCGCTGCTGATCAAGGAGACCGGCAAGTCCGCGGTGGACGCGGCCCAGGAAGTGCCGCTCATCATCATGATCACCTCGTACTACATCAAGACCATGGAGAAGGCGCTGGCGCCCGAGACGCGTCCCGCGTCCCTGCCGTTCCTGGCGATCAAGAAGATCACCGTGCACTACCGGCCCCGCCCGGTCGTCGCCATCGTCGCGCCGTGGAACTACCCGGTCGCCAACCTGCTGATGGACGGCATCGCCGCGCTGGCGGCCGGATGCTCGGTGTTGCTCAAGCCCTCCGAGCGCACGCCGCTGACGGCCGAATTGCTGGTGCGCGGCTGGCTGGACTCCGGCGCACCGGAGGTGATGGCGATCGTGCAGGGCGCACGCGATGCGGTCGAGGCCGTCATCGACAACTCCGACTTCATCCAGTTCACCGGATCCAGCGCCACCGGCGCCAAGGTGATGGAGCGCGCCGCGCGCCGACTCACCCCGGTCAGCCTGGAACTCGGCGGCAAGGACCCGATGATCGTGCTCGACGACGCCGACGTCGACCTGGCCGCGCACGCCGCGGTGTGGGGCGCGATGTTCAACGCCGGCCAGACGTGTGTGTCGGTGGAGCGGGTCTACGTGCTCGAGTCGGTGTACGACCAGTTCGTCGCCGCGGTGGTCCGTGACGTGAACAAGCTCAAGACCGGCGCCGGTGAGGGTTACGACTTCGGGGCACTGATCGACGAGAGTCAGGTCGCCGTGACCGAGCGGCACGTGCGGGACGCGCTGGCGGCGGGCGCCAAGGCGCTCACCGGCGGGCAGCGGCCGGCGGGTGCCGGCAGCTTCTACCCGCCGACGGTGCTCGTCGACGTCGACCACTCGATGGCGTGCATGACCGAGGAGACCTTCGGTCCCACGCTTCCGATCATGAAGGTGGCCAGCGTCGACGAGGCGATCCGGCTGGCCAACGACAGTCCGTACGGGCTGTCGGCAGCGGTGTTCTCCCGCGATCTGGAGCGTGCGAAAGCCGTTGCGGTGCAGCTGGACTGCGGCGCGGTGAACATCAACGACGTGATCTCCAACCTGATGTGCACGACGGCTCCGATGGGAGGCTGGAAGACCTCGGGGATCGGTGCGCGATTCGGCGGCGCCGATGGCCTGCGCAAGTTCTGCCGCCAGGAGGCCGTCGTCGCACCGCGCACCAACGTCGGCGCCGGCGGCAACTACTACAACAACTCGCACAAGGCGCTCCAGCGGATGAACAAGTTGATGACGAAGTTCGCGCTGATTGGACCGAAGCGCTCGGCGAAGTAGTCCACCCGGCGTTCACCGAGGCGTCACCGCGAGGTACTCCCGGCCCGATAGCTTCTGCCGGTGACCACGCTCAAGGGAACCGAGTACTACACCGTTCGCGACGACGACGATGACGATCCCGTGTTGGTGCATCAGCCGAGCGGGATCCAGGTCGACACCTGGCGCGAAGGCTATCCGTACGCCGAGCGGATGCCGCGCCCGGAATACGAGGAGCAGAAGCGGCTGCTCCAGATCGAACTGCTGAAGCTGCAGAACTGGAGCAAGGCCAACGGGCTGCGCCACGTCATCGTGTTCGAGGGCCGCGATGCTGCCGGCAAGGGCGGCACCATCAAGCGGTTCATGGAGCACCTCAACCCCCGCGGCGCACGCGTCGTCGCCCTGGAAAAGCCCACCGAACGCGAACGCACCCAGTGGTATTTCCAGCGCTACGTGCCGCACCTGCCGGCGGCCGGTGAGATCGTGATGTTCGACCGGTCCTGGTACAACCGGGCCGGGGTGGAGCGGGTGATGGGGTTCTGCACGGCAGATCAGCACGAGGAGTTCGTCCGCCAGGCGCCGCTGTTCGAACAGATGCTGGTCAACGACGGCATCAGCCTGACCAAGCTGTGGTTCTCGGTGACACAGTCCGAACAGCGCACCCGGTTCACCATCCGGCAGGTCGATCCGGTCCGGCAGTGGAAGCTCTCGCCCACCGATCTCGCGTCGTTGGACAAGTGGGACGCCTACACGGCGGCCAAGGAGGACATGTTCGCGCTGACCGACACCGACTTCGCGCCGTGGACGGTGGTCAAGAGCAACGACAAGAAGCGTGCCCGCATCAATGCCATGCGCTACCTGCTCGGTAAGTTCGACTACGACAACAAGGACCGTGAGGTGGTCGCCGAAGCCGACCCCCTGATCGTGGGACGCGCCCTGGCCGACTAGACCGCCCGGCGTCCCGGACAAGGAGGATGCCGTGCGGTTCCTGGCTGCCCTTCTGCTGTGGCTGCTGACGACCGCGGCACTGGCTGTCGCGGTGCCCGCGGTGTGGGCGCAGGTGAACGTCGTCGGGGAGAGCGGCTACGCCACCCTGGCGGCCTCCGCGGCGCAGGACCCCCGGCTGCAGGACGCGATGGCCGCCGAGCTCACCACCCAGGTGGTCTCGCTCGGCGCGGACAACGGTTTCACGCTCAACCCCGAACTGGTCCGTCAGGTCGCCGGCTCCTACACCCGCAACGATGGGTTCCCCGGTCAGTTCGCGCAGGCGAACCGGATTGCGCACCGGTGGATGTTCACCGGCGCCGTCCCCAGCGGCAACTCCACCGACCAGTGGCTGATCGACCTCGCACCCATGCTGTCGGACCCGTCGTTCGCGGCCACGCTCGGCACGTTGGATCTCCAGGTGCCCCAGACCCTCACGGTGCCCATCACCGTCGACTCACCCGAACTGCGGCCGGGCAAGCTGCGATGGCTGGCGACGTGGGGTCCGTGGGCCAGCATCGGCGCGGCCGTCATGACCGCGGTCTTCGCGTTGTTGACGTTGGCCGCCGCGCGGTCCCGGGGCAAGGCGCTCACCGCGCTGGGCGTGTCGGGCCTGTTGGTGGGTGCCGCCGGATGGGCGGGGATCGAGGTGGGCCGCCGGCACCTGGAAGGCGCGCTGAATCGCACCACCGGAGACATCCGCACCGTCGCCGAGGTCATGGTGGCCCAGGCCGAGGGCAGCCTGCACCACTGGCTCAACCTCACCCTGATGGCCGGTGGCGTCCTGGTGGTGCTCGGTGTGATCGCGTCGATGATCGGCGGGCTCGGGCGCCGGTCCGACTGAGCCTCACGCGGTGTTCTTGGCGATGAAGCGTCGCAGCAGCAGCCAGATGACGGCCAGGTTGTAGGCGACGCCTGCGAGCAGATATGGCCACCAGGTGCCGTGCGCGTCGGCGACCCAGTACGCCTTGGCCGCCCAGTACGGGGGCAGCACGCCGAAGGCGAGGTTCCACGCCGAGTCGACGAACCAGGGCAGGCAGGGTAATCCGGCGATGATGATGCCCAGCAGGCGCATCACCGCGATGCCCTGGATCTTGTTGCTCGCCACGGCCACGATGAGCAGCAGCGTCACCACCGACGACAGCCCGGCCACCATGCCGATCGGGATGAGCGCCGGTGTGAGGCCCGGCTGCAGGATCCCGCTCAACGACATCGTCGCCACCACGTACACCGTGGTGACAGCCACGACGGTGGTTGCGCGGTAGGCGAAGAAGGTCCCCAGCGACACCGGAGTGACCCTTAGCGCTGTCAGGGTGCCTGCGTCGACCTCGTCGAGGACCAGGAAGGCGCCCAGACCGCCGACGATGATGATGCTGGTCAACAGCAGGATCGCGGTGAGCACCAGCGGGTAGTGGGACACCAGGTCGAAGTCGTAGCGCCGGTCCAGGGTTTCGGTCAGCGGCGGGACGAGCACGCGGGTGCCGACGGTCCAGATCACCGGGGCGAACACCAGCATGACCAGCAGCGGATCGCGGTAGGTGCCACGGATGTCGTTGCGGCCGAAGGCAGCCCAGGCGTGAGGTGCCGGCGTCGAGGTCGCCATCACAGCACCCCCGACCGCTCGACGACGTACCGGACGAAGAGGGTTCTCGCCAGCCAGTACAGACCGGCGGCGCACACCAGGGGATATCCCAGCGCGTAGCCGATCTGCCACGGCGCGAGCGTCAGTTGATCGAACGCGGCGCCGAACAGCAGCAGCGGTCCCTGCGTGGGGATGAGGTACAGCACGGGGTTCGGCCACACTCCGGACAGATACAGCACCGGCAGCGCCAGGACCGCGAGCGGCACCGTCGTCGACAGGAACCAGTCGCTGACCGACGAGAACGGCAGCGACGAGACGAACCCGGCCAGCAGCATCACCAGCGTCCCGAGCACGACCCCGGCCACCACCGTCACCATCTCGGCACCCACGCCGTGGGTCAGCCCCACCACGACCAACGCGACGAACACCGAAACAGCCATCAGCACGGCGATTTTCACCGACAGGTACTCCCAGAACCGCAGCGGGCTGCAGATCACCGCGCCCAGCGTGCGCTCCTGCTTCTCGAAGAACACCGAGCCGCCGATGAAGAAGAACCCGATGATCGTGATGTCGCCGACGAGCACGTAGGGCTCGACGATGGGCCGCACGTGCGCCGGCATCGGCAACAGCAGCGTCAGCCACAGCAGGCCGGAGAGCACCGCGGCGTGCAGGAACCGTTGGCGCACCTGGGTGGTGGTCTCCAGCCGCAACGCGCTTGTCCACCTGCTCATACCAGGCTCCTGCCGGTGACGTCGACGAACACGTCGTCGAGGCTGGCTTCTCTGCTGTGAATGGTCTCCACGTGGTGATCGCGGAGCACGGCGTGGAATTCGTGATCGTCGGCCAGGCCGTCCATCCGGAACTCGGCGCTCTGCAGCACCCCCTGCGGATTGCGGTAGCCGACCTGCACCAGGCGGCGGCTGCGTGCGATCTTGAGCTCCGCGGGCTTGTCGAGGGCGACGATGCGGCCGTCGACGACAAACGCCACCCGGTCGCAGAGTTCGTCGGCGGTGGCCATGTCATGGGTGGTGAGAAAGATGGTGCGGCCGCGGGCCTTGAGGTCGAGGATCATGTCCTTGACCGTGCGTGCGTTGACCGGATCCAGGCCCGATGTCGGTTCGTCCAGGAACAGCAGCTCGGGGTCGTTGAGCAACGACCGGGCGAAGGTCAGCCGCATCTGCATTCCCTTGGAGTACTTCCCGACTCGGGTGTCGGCCACCCCGGCGAGTCCGACGGCGGCCAGCAGTTCCCCCGGATCCCGCACCGGGGCCTCGTACAGCGAGGCGAAGAACCGCAGGTTCTCGGCGCCGGTCAACTTCAGGTAGTGGTTGGGGAGTTCGAACGAGACCCCGATGCGCTGGTAGTAGTCGGATCCCCAGTCCAGCGGATCCTTTCCCCACACCAGCGCCTGACCGCCGTGGCCGCGCAGCAGCCCGATGAGGAGCTTCTGGGTGGTGGACTTGCCGGCTCCGCTGGGGCCGAGGAACCCGAAGATCTCGCCGGGACTCACGGTGAAATCCATGCCACGTACCGCGGGTTCGGACGTTTTCGGGTACGTGTAGGTCAGTTGTCGAACGTCGATGACGTGCGCGGTGGTGTTCATCGGCTCCGGTGCGCCCTTTCGCGGGTAGGGGTGATCCACATTTCCGACCAGACTTCCCGGAGCGCCGGAAAGGACTGTACTAGACTTTCAGAAATTATTGAAGAGCATTCTGGATGAGGAGGTTTCGTCGTTGGTCGTACCGTCCACGTCGCCGGAGTCGCAGCAGGCCGCGGAGGAACTGGCGCTCGTCCTCACCAGCCACGGGCTGCAGCGGATGACCGCGCGCGTCCTGGCGACACTGCTGTTCACCGAGCAACCCAGTGTGACCATGGCCGAGCTCGCCGAGACGTTGCAGGCCAGTGCCGGATCGATCTCGGGGGCGCTGAAGATGCTCACCTCGGTCGGACTCGCCGAACGGGTGCCGGTCCCGGGAAGCAGACGCGAGCACTTCCGGCTTCCCAGCGATGCCTGGTCGGTGCTTTTCACCAGTAAGAACGAGACGATGCGCGCGATGCTGGAAGCGGCCGACGCGGGCTTCGAGGCCACCGACGACGGTGGCCTGGCCAGGGAGCGTCTCGCCGAGATGCGGGACTTCTACGGCTTTCTGATGGCCGAGATCCCGGCGCTGCTGGACCGCTGGCACCAGCAGCGGGGCTAGCCGCTCACGGCGGTAGCAGTCCGATCTGCCGGTACACCGACCGCAGATAGCGGCGCATCTCGTCGACGTCGGGTGGGTCGGGTTGCAGCACGCGGTAGGTCACCGCGCCCACCATCATGTCGATGGCGACGTCGAAATCGACGTCCTCGGCGACAGTGCCCAGTTCGCGGGCCTGTGCGAGCAACGCCGCCGCCAGCTTGCGGCGCGGCAGGATGTAGCGCTGCCAGTAGGTGGCCATCAGCTGCGGATGGCTCACCGCCGAGCCGAACACCCGGGCCACCAGCGCGCGATACTGCACTGTGGTGACGGTGTCAGCCGCCCGGTCGATCGCGGCCTCCACCAGGGCATACGGTGACTCGGTGTCGATCGCTTCCTGGGACGCCCACCCTGCCTCGTCGACGAGCAGCGTCTCCATCGCGGCGGCGATCAGCTCTTCCTTGTTGGCCCACCGCCGGTAGATCGTCGGCTTGCCCACGCCCGCGTTCTTGGCGATCCGCTCGATGCTGGCGCCCTCGACCCCCCGCTCGATGAACAGCTCCAGTCCGGCGCGCAGAATCGCCATATCGGTGGCGCCGTCTCGGGGCCGTCCCCGGCCGGCCGGTGTCGTCACCGGGCCGTGCCGCTGGTGAAAGCCTCAGTGAGCCAACGGTTCAAACCCGAAGCCTGGCCGGTGTCGCCGCGCCACGCCAGGTGGCCGTCCGGGCGCACCAGCATCACCTCGGCGCCCTGGTGGGTCAGGATCCCGACGCGCTCGCCGAGGTGGCCGTGGGCTACCTCGACGCACCGGGCCGCCGAGGTCGCGGCGGGCCGCAGCAGCGCCCACTGCCCACCCAACTCGCAGTGCAGCGTCGTCGTGGTGTCATCGTCTCTGCCGCAAGGCATGTCGGGAATCCGGTCCCCCGGGCGGGGCTTTCGTCCGGTACCCCCCAGCGGTCCCTTGCGGTAGCTCACCCACAGCTGGGAGGCGGTGTAGGTGAGCCAGCGCTGCACAGGTGCCGGACTGAAGATGCGCGGCGCGACGTGGTCGCGCAGGAACCGGCCGACCGGGTTGCGGGCGACGTTGACCCGGGTCACCGCGCTGGTGCCGCGCAGCACCCCGGTCGCCAGCGGTCGGCGTTCGGCTTCGTAGGTGTCGACGAGTGGGTCCCCGGCCTTGTCCTGCACCACGAGCGCGAGTTTGAAGGCCAGGTTCTCGGCATCACCGATGCCGGTCAGCATGCCCTGTCCGCCGAAGGGCGCATGCGCATGCGCGGCGTCCCCGGCGATGAGCACCCGCCCGCGACGATAGGTGGTGGCCAGTCTGCGGTGCACGGTGAACACCGAGAGCCACTCGGCGTCCCCGATATGGACCCGGCGCCCGGTCCGTTCCGGGACGACCTGCCGGATTCTGTCGAGAATGTCGCTCTCGCTGGGCTTGTCGTCGTATCCGGGGTCGTAGACGAACAGCCGCCACAGATCACCCCGGCCCTCGTCGTCGGGCATCGGCATCGCGCCGACGATCCCGTCGGGGTGCACCCAGCCCGTGGTGCCGCCGCGGTCGATGTCCCAGTCCAGGTGCACATCGGCGAGCAGGAAGCGTTCGGAGAGCTTGACGCCCGGAAACTCGATGCCGGCCAGCTTGCGGGTGGTGCTCGAGGTGCCGTCGCAGCCGACGACCCAGCCCGCCCGGATCGGCGTTCCGTCCTGCAGTTCGGCCACCGCGTGGTCCTGCTCCTGGCGCAGTCCGGCCAGTCCGTTTCCCCAGTGGGGTACGGTGCCGAGTTCGGCGAGGCGGGCACGCAACGCGGCCTCCACCTTGGCCTGGGACACCACCATCGGCGGCGCCGCGGTGTGCATCTTCGGGTCGCCGAACTCCAGCGTCATCAACGGGCGGTCGCCCAGGTAGTTGGTGATGCGCATGGCTCGCAGCGACTCGTCGGGCAGGGTTCCCAACGCGCCGATGCGGCCCAGCACCTCGGACCCGCGGGCGTGTAGGAAGTTGGCCCGCGAGGTGGTCGCCGGGCCGCGGGCGCGGTCGACGACCCGCACCGACACTCCATGCAGGCGCAGCGAGCACGCCAGCGTCAGCCCCGTCGGCCCCGCACCCACCACCAGCACCTCGACCTCATCCATGCCCATATATTAACGAAACGGTTCCGTAAAGAAAAGACTCCGCCGGAACGGTGTTCCAGCAGGGCTTTTGCACGATAGAGCCTGCTGGAATACCGTTCCGGCGGCGTCAGGGGTTGATCACATGGGACGGGTCGGGCCGCCGCTCGGGAGGTGCCTGGCTGTAGTCACCCCACGGGCCGTCCCGGCGTTCGACTGCGGCCCGCACCCCCTCGGTTGCGGCGGCGTTGACGAACCGCTCGGCGTCGGGGGTGTTGCGCATCAGTCCGTCGAGGATCCCGCCGAGAGTCTGGGTCGACGCCAGCCCCATGTTCTCGTAGGCCTGGTTGACGATGAGTTTCTGCGCCTGCAACTGCGACAGCGGGATGCTCGCCAACCGGGCCGCGATCTCGGCCACGCGCTCCTCGAGCTGTTCGAAGGGCACCGACTCGTTGATGAGTTCGACTGCGGCGGCCTCCTTTCCGGTGAGCGGTTCACCGGTGAGCGAGTGCCACTTCACCTTCGCCAGGGACAGCCGGTACAGCCACATGCCGGTCAGGTAGGCGCCCCACATCCTGGCGTAGGGGGTGCCGATGACGGCGTCGTCGCTGGCGATCACCAGGTCGGCGCACAGCGCGTAGTCGCTGGCTCCGCCCACGCACCAGCCGTGCACCTGCGCGATCACCGGCTTGGAGGCCCGCCAGATCGCCATGAACTTCTGCGTGGGTCCGGTCTCCCGGGCGCTCACCATGGCGAAGTCCTTGCCCGGGTCCCACCGTCCGTCGGTGTTCATCGACTCGCCCCAGTGCTGGAATCCGCCACCGAAGTCGTATCCGCCCGAGAACGCCCGCCCGGCGCCTCGCAGCACGATGACCTTGACCGCCGGATCGCGTTCGGCGAGCCCGATCGCGGCTTCGATCTCGTCGGGCATCGGCGGGACGATGGTGTTGAGCTGCTCGGGACGGTTGAGCGTGATGGTCGCCACCGGTCCCTCGGCCTTGTAGAGCACGGTCTGGAAGTCTGTCGCCACGGTTCAGTCCTACCGCTCGGCCCCCGGTGAGTCGAGCAGATCGGTGCGCGATGGTTGACTAGAATTCAATTCTAGAATTATCTTCCAGTCATGGGGCGAACGGCGAGGCCCGACGACGCACGGCGGCGCGAGATCCTCGACGCCGCGCTGCAGGTGTTCCTCGAGGCGGGTGTCGAGGGCGCATCGGTCGAGGACGTCCGCCGCCGCTCGGGTGCGAGCGTGGGATCCCTGTACCACCGGTTCGGCAGCAAGGAAGGCCTCGCCGCCGCGGTGTACGTGGACGCCCTCGGCGACTATCAGCGCGAGTTCACCGCCGCGCTGGACCGGGCGCGTGCCCCGGCAGAGGGGGTACGGT
Source organism: Mycolicibacterium hippocampi (assembly GCF_010723735.1). Taxonomy (GTDB): domain Bacteria; phylum Actinomycetota; class Actinomycetes; order Mycobacteriales; family Mycobacteriaceae; genus Mycobacterium; species Mycobacterium hippocampi. The sequence continues at coordinate 1,477,659 of NZ_BLLB01000002.1, forward strand.
CCGCGGTCCGCACCCACCTGCGCTGGGTTCGGGATCACCCCGACCGCGCCGAGTTCCTGTTCAACGTGGCCGGCTCCGGTGTGCGTCGGGCCGCTGGCTCGGACCTGCGCGAGCTCAACGCCGGGTTCTTCGGCCACGTCCAGGAATGGTTCCGCCGGGGGGCGGCGGCGGGACAGTTGCGGGCGCTGTCCATCGACGTGGTCTACGCGCTGTGGCTCGGTCCCAGCCAGGAACTGGCGCGGCTCTGGCTGGCGCGCGGCCGACGCGGGGCGTTGCGCACCGAATCGGCCGTGCTGGCCGACGCTGCGTGGCGGGCGTTGCGCCACGATCCGAACGAGGAGGACACATGAGCATCTACCAGGAGCTGCTCCGGCAGGGAAACGAGGCGACGGACAGCTTCGTCCGAGTCGTGCGCCGCGACCGATCCGCGGTCGTGACCCTCGACGAACCGGCACGGCTCAACGTGCTCAGCGCGCCGCTGGTCATCCAGACCAAGGCTGCGCTGGCCGAACTCGTCGCCGATCCCGAGATCCGCACGATCGTGCTCACCGGAGCCGGAAGGGGGTTCAGCGCGGGTGGCGACCTCGAAATGATGCGTCTCGCCGAGGAACGCCTCGGTGACGCGGAGGGCTCCACCGACATCTGGCGGTGGATCCGGTACGAGTTCGGTGGCGTGGCAAGGCTGATCGCCCGCAGCGACACCGCATTCGTGGCGGCGATGAACGGGCCTGCGGCCGGAGTCGGACTCGCGTGGGCGTTGACGTGCGACGTCGTGATCGCGTCCGAGGACGCCCAGATCGTCCCGGCCTTCGGTCGGTTGGGACTCATACCCGAGGTCGGCACCTCGTGGGCGCTGACCCGGCGTCTCGGCTACCAGGGTGCGTTCGCGTTCTTCGCCGGCGGCCTTCCGCTCGACGCACACCGCGCGCGAGAGCTGGGACTGGTGCAGGAGGTCGTCGCCCCGGATGATCTGATGGCAGCGGCCGACCGGTGGTGCGACCGGATCGCCGCGCTGCCGCCGCACGCACTGGCGATGGCCAAACCCCTGTTGCGGCAGGCCGCGGACGCGACCTGGGACTCCACGATCACGATGGAGGAGTTCGCGGAGCCGAACTGCTTCACCACCGAGGCGTTCCAGCAGACGGTCCGGACGATGGTCGCGGCCAGGCCCGGTTCGACTAGTGCCAGTTCTTGAAAGCGTCGAGCAGCTTCCGGCGGAACCCCGGCTCGATCTCTTCGTCGCCGACCGCGCCGAGCGTCGCCACGGTCGACCGGAACTGCTGCAGGTAGCTCGCGCAGCCGTCACATTCGAGAAGGTGCTCGTCGAACCGGACCCGGGTGTCCGGATCCAGAGACCCGTCGAGATAGGCGGTGACCAGCTCGACGAGTTCGTCGCAGGCCATGTCTTCGTGGCTCACATCGCGTCCTTCAGATAGTCCTCGAGAACTTGTCTCACCGCAGCCCGACCGCGGTGCAGCAGCACGCGTTGGTTGGCGACGCTGATGTCGAGCAGCTTGCGCACGTCATCGGAGTCCATGTCGAGGACGTCGCGCAGGGTCACCACGACGCGCTGACGGTCGGGCAGTCCGTCCAGCGCGCGGCGGGTGACCTCCATCAACTCACCGCCAAGCGCTGAACCCTCGGGTGTTTCGGGGAACGGTGAGGGCATCTCCTCGGACTTCCAGTGGCCCGGCCACTGGTCGCCGGAGTCGCGGAAGCGGGACGGGTCGACGGTGCCGCCGGTGAACGCGGCGACCTGGGCGTCGAATTCCCTGCGGTCCCGCATGCCACGCTTCTTCGCGATGTTGATCATCACGGTGAACAACCAGGTGCGCAGCGACGACCGACCCTCGAAGGTGTCGATGCCCTTCAGCAGCGCGATCCAGGCCTCCTGCACCACTTCCTCGGCGATCTCGCGGCTGGCTACGTACCCGCGTGCCACCCGCAACATCGCGGGGGTGTGCAGGTCGACGAGCTTCGCGAAGGCCGACTCGTCGCGCGCCCGCAGCGCGGCGATCAGGTCGACCTCGTCAACAGATGTGGTCATCTACGCGAGAGGGTAGTGCCGGTCAGCGCCGGGAACTGCGCAATGCGTCGGTCAGCGTCCATACCGCGACGCCCAGCAGTGCGACGTCCTTGATCAGGAACTGGCCCGTCGACGACAGAACGGGGAAGCCGCCCGCTGATGCCTCGAACACCCCGGGTGTGGTGAACAGGAAACTCAGCGTCGCGACGAACAGGCCGACGGCGACGACGCTGCCCGCCGTCGAGACCCTCGGCCACCACGGTTTGACGGCGATCAGCGCTGCGGCGCCCAGTTCCAGCACACCGAGCAACATCGAGAAGGTGCCGACGGAGAACACGTCGTACACCCAACTCATGAACGGGCTGTTGGAGACGAGCGGTGCGATGCCGTTGGCCTCGAACTCGGTGAACTTCAGCGCACCGATCCACGCGATGACGACGACGAGCCCGTAGCGGGCCAGCCCCCCACCGAGACGCTCCAGGGCTGGAGGACTGACTCGGTCGGTGGTGGGGTGGTGGGTGACATCTTTCGTGACGCCGGCCATGACACTCCTCTCGGACGCGGGCCCCGCTCTCAGACAGCGCGACCATCACCGGCGTAGTGTCCGCATTGACGGCGGGCGTTACATGCCCGGTGGTGGGTCGGGCTCCCGGTAGGGGGCGTAGGCCGACCGGATCTGCCCGCCGATCTTGATGTGCGGTGTGCGGAAGTACGCCCAGCCCGTCATCAGGATCACCGTCGCGGCGACGAACGCGACGGAACTCTGGATGTCGGGCAGGCCGCCGAGGAACAGCAGCAGTCCGCCGACGGCCGAGCCCGTCCAGTAGATCCGTCGTTTCACGGCGCGCTTGGGCAGCTGCGGTGTGGCCCGTCCCGGGACAACGGCGGCGAGCAGCAACGCCAGCGCGCCGGCGATCAACAACACCTCAGACATCAGGGTCACTCATCACGCAGCAGCAGCTGGAACCCGTCGACGATCTCCTGCGCGTCGTCGCGGTACTCCGGGTTGTCGTCGGTGGCGGCCTGGATCGTCAGTGTCGCCAGGTACGTCGTGGTCCCGTTGCTGGCGACGACGGCATGCATGATGATCGGGCGTTCCGGGGCCGGGCCCATCGCCGGGGCGATGTAATCGGTGGTCTCCGAGGGGAATCCGCAGGTGGTGTTGCTCTCGGTGTTGAGGTTGGACGCGCCCATCAGCTGGACCAGGTTGGACCGGTTCTCTTCGAACACGATCTCGGCGGGCTGGATGCCGCGCACCGATTCGAGGGTGACGACGGCGTTGGGGGCGAATCTGCCGGACGCCAGCCCCTTCGCGACGATGGCGTAGCGGATGACCTGGCTGTCCATCAGGTCGTTGCGCTCCCAGCCGGACGGGATGGGGATGCGCAGTCGCGGTTCCCGGGTTCCCTTGGTCGGGATGTCGGCAAGGGGGGCGGAGACCTCCGCGCACTCACCGCCGTCGCCCGTCGCCGCCCGTCCGGAGCCGGCGGTCGTCACCGCGGTGCCCTGGATCTGCTGGGTGCAGCCGGTCAGCAGCAGCACCGCGGCCACGATCAGAGCGCATGCGCCGGAACGGTATTCCAGCAGGCCCCATCTCGGCGACTTGCTGCGTGGCTGCAATCTCGGCATCATGACGGCTCCTCACACAGCGTCCGAAGCAGGAATTCGTAGACGAGCGCCGCCCGGAACGCGGTCTGTGCGTTGTCCGCCGCGCCCGCGTGGCCGCCCTCGATGTTCTCGTAGTAGCGAACCGGCTGGCCCGCCGCCTCCAGCGCCGCTGTCATCTTCCGTGCGTGCCCGGGGTGGACCCGGTCGTCGCGGGTCGAGGTGGTGATCAGCACCGGAGGGTACCGGCGGCTTCCCGAGACATGTTGGTAGGGAGAGTATTTCGAGATGAACTCCCAGTCGTCTGGGTCGTCGGGATTTCCGTACTCGGCGACCCACGAGGCCCCGGCGAGAAGCAGATGGAAGCGGCGCATGTCCAGAAGCGGGACACTGCACACCAGTGCGCCGAACAACTCCGGGTACTGCGTGAGCATGATGCCCATCAACAGACCGCCGTTGCTGCCGCCCTGCGCCCCCAGCTGCCCCACCGTCGTGATGTCACGGGTCACCAGATCCTTTGCCACCGAGGCGAAGTCCTCGGCGACCAGATGGCGGCCCGCGCGCATGGCCTGGGTGTGCCAGCCGGGCCCGTACTCGCCACCCCCGCGGATGTTGGCAAGCACGTAGGTTCCTCCGCGGGACAACCACAGCCTTCCCAGCACTCCGTCGTAACCGGGGGTGCGGGCCACCTCGAAACCGCCGTACCCGCCGAGCAGTGTCGGACCCGGGCTCCGGCGGTGGCGGTGACCGACGACGAAGTACGGGATCGCGGTGCCGTCGTCGGACGTGGCGAAATGCTGGCTCACCTCCAGGTCGGCGGCATCGAAGAACGACGGGGCGCGTTTGATCACCGGGAGCGCCCCGGAACCGAGAGCGTCGCTGACGGCGCCGTGGCGAAGGCGCGACGGGGTGTCGAAACCCGAAGAGTCGAGGAACATCTCGTCACCCAGATCGTCTGTGGCGACGATGACGGTGTTGGTGTTGTCCGGTAGTCCCGCCACCGGCTCACTGGTCCAGGGCCCCGGGGTGAACACCTCGACGCGGCTGGCCACGTCGGCCAACATGACGACGACCAGGTAGTCGCGGGTCCAAGCATAGTGGTGCAGGCACGTGTGCTCGTCGGGTGTGAACACCACCTGCAGTTCGGCTGTGCCGGCGAGGAATTCGTCGTAGTGGGCCGCCAGCAGTGATCCCGCTACGTACTGGTCGACACCGTGGTACCAGTCGGTGCGCAGCTCGATCAGCAGCCAGTCGCGATGCACCGAGATGCTCGAATCGGTCGGGACGTCGATCCGGATCAGCTCGCCGGCACGTAACTCGTAGACCTCTTCGTTGAAGAAGTCCAGCGCCCGGCTCACCATCGTCCGCTCGAAGCCGACGGTGCGATCGACGGACGCCGCGACGACCACATCCGTCGGCGCCCCACTGAACACGGTCTCGGCGTCGGCGAGCGGCTGGCCCCGCCGCCACCGCTTGACCACCCGCGGATAACCGGACTCGGTCAGCGAGCCCTCCCCGAAATCGGTACCGACCAGGACGGTGTCCTCGTCCTCCCAGCTGATCTGCGACTTGGCCTCGGGCAGCGCGAAGCCCCCGTCGACGAACTCGCGGGTGCGCATGTCGAACTCGCGCACCACCGCGGCGTCCGAGCCGCCGGGCGACAGGCTGATCAGTGCCAGCGTGTGGTCGGGGTCGATGACGTCGGCGCCGGCCCACACCCACTTGACGTCGTCTTCGGCGGCCAGCTGATCCACGTCGATGACGACGTCCCAGTCGGTCTTCTCGCTGCGGTAGCTCTCCAGCGTGGTGCGCCGCCACAACCCGCGCGGGTTGGTCGCGTCCCGCCAGAAGTTGTAGAGGAACTCGCCGCGGCGACGCACGTAGGGGATCCGGGTGTCGGTGTCGAGCACCTCCAACGCCTCGGACCGCATCTGCTCGAAGCGGTCACCACCCAACTCGGCGACCGTGGGTTCGTTGTGCTTGCGGACCCACGCCAGCGCGTCGTCGCCGGTGACCTCCTCGAGCCAGAGGTACGGGTCGCTGTCGGTCTGCGCGGGAGCGTCGGTCACCCCCCCATTCTGCGCAATGCGACATACTGCCCGGCATGGGCATCTTCGGTAGCTCCGACGACGGCGTCGACGACGGTGGTTTGCGACGCCGGGTTGAAGAGCTGGAACGCCGGCCTACGACGGCCCCGGGGGCACAGTCAGCGCCGAGGTCCGGCAGCTGGCCTTGAACGGTCAGAAGATCCAGGCCATCAAGATGCTGCGTGAACAGTCCGGACTGGGACTCAAGGAGTCCAAGGACATCGTCGACCAATTGGCGCCCTAGGGGCGAGATCGACCCCAGGGCTGTGATGCGTGCGGGGTTCCCGCGGTATCACGACCCTGGGGTCGATCTCGCCCCTAGGGACGCGGACCTGGATCAGCTCAGGTGGTGCACGTCCTGCAGCCCGTAGACCGGGGTGGCCATGCCGGCGTGACGGGCCTTGAGCTGCAACGCCAGATACAGCGAGTAGTGCCTCGACTGGTGCAGATTGCCGCCGTGGAACCACAGATTGGGCTGCTGGGTGGGCTTCCACATGTTGCGTTGCTCGCCTTCCCACGGCCCCGGATCCTTGGGGGTGTCGCTGCCCAGGCCCCACACCTTGCCCACCTTGTCGGCAACGTCCTGGCCGATCAGGTCGGCGGCCCAGCCGTTCATCGAGCCGTACCCGGTGGCGTAGACGACGACGTCGGCGGGCAGTTCGGTGCCGTCGGTGAGTACCACCGAGTCCTCGGTCAGGTGCTCGACCTGGCCGTGGGCCAGCTTGATCCTGCCGTCGGCAACCATCTCGCATGCGCCGACGTCGATGTAGTAACCCGACCCGCGGCGCAGGTACTTCATGAACAGCCCGGAACCGTCGGCGCCCCAGTCCAGCTCGAATCCGGCTGCCTCGAGCCGGTCGTAGAAGTCCTTGTCGCGTTCGCGCATCTGGTCATACAGCGGGATCTGGAACTCGTGCATGATCCGGTACGGCAGCGACGCGAACGTCAGGTCCGCCTTCTCGGTGGTCATGCCGGACTCGACCGCCTGCTCCGAGTACAGCGCGCCGAGGCCGATCTCCATCAGGCTGTCGGAGCGGACGATGTGGGTCGAGGACCGCTGCACCATCGTCACGTCGACGCCGTTCTCGTAGAGCGCCTTGCAGATGTCGTGGGCGGAGTTGTTCGAGCCGATCACCACCGCCTTCTTGCCGACGTAGGCGTCGGGCCCGGGATGTGCGCTGGAGTGGTGCTGGTCGCCACGGAACAACTCCTGGCCCGGCAACGTCGGGACGTTCGGCTTGCCGGACATCCCGGTGGCCAGCACCAGCTGCGTGGGATACAGCGTGAGCCGCTCCCCGTCGCGGTCCACCTCGACCGTCCACCGCTGCTCGGCCTCGTCGTAGGTCGCCGACAGACACGTCGTCTTCGACCAGTACGGCACCTCCATCACCCGGGTGTAGAACTCCAGCCAGTCGCCGATCTTGTCCTTCGGCGCGAACACCGGCCAGTTCGCCGGGAACGGCATGTACGGCAGGTGGTCGTACCAGACCGGGTCGTGCAGGCACAGCGACTTGTACCGCTTTCGCCACTGGTCACCGGGGCGCTCGTGACGGTCGACGACGATGGCAGGCACGTCGAGCTGACGCAGCCGGGCACCGAGGGCGATACCACCCTGTCCGCCGCCGATCACCAACACGTACGGCTGGATGGCGCGGCCCAGCTCGGCGTCCTCGGCCTCGCGCTTCTCGGCCCACGACCGCGGATCCGGGTCGTCGCCGTGCACCGCACCCAGGACGCGCTTGGGGCCTTTGGGCTCCTCGTGGCCCTTGAGTTCCTGAAGCGCGGTCAACAGCGTCCAGGCTTTGTCCGTTCCGGCATCACTGCGGAGCCGCAGGTGGCCGACGCCCCGGCCGGCACCGGTCTCGAACTCGATGAACGCCGAGATGACGGCGTCCTCCCCGGAGCCGTCCTGCGTCGGTTCCTCCCGTGTGCGGAAGCCCGACGGGTCGGTGCCGACCAACCGCGCGCCGAGCATGTCGGCGATCTGGTCGCGGCCCTCCAGGGTCTTGAGGTTCCAGGTGAACGACACCAGGTCGCGCCAGAAGCTGTCGACGGCGAACATCGCGGTGACCCGCTCGATGTCGCGGACGGCCAGTGCGGCCTCGAAGTCGGCCAGCCAGGCGTCGACACGTTGTTGCGGGGTCAGATCGGGAGTCGTCCGGGATTCGAGAGTGGAAGTCATGTGAGCCAGGACACACCCCACTGGGCCCGGGTGACAAGAGTTGCGAAAGGTTGCAACTGGCCCTGCAACCCTCTGCAACTCTTTCGCGCTGTGGTCGCCGTCACATAGAACTGCCGGTATGAGAGCAGCTGTGTACTACGGACCGAACAAGGTCGAGATCGACGACGTCGCCGAACCGGGCGTCACGCCGGGCACCGTCAAGCTCAAGGTCGGGTTCAACGGGATCTGCGGCACCGACCTGCACGAGTACTACGCCGGCCCGATCTTCGTCCCGACCCAGCCGCACCCGCTGACCGGGCAGGAGCTGCCGCTGACCCTCGGCCACGAGTTCTCCGGCACCATCACCGCCGTCGGGGACGGCGTCAGCGGCTGGAACGAGGGCGACCGGGTCGCCGTCGAGCCGATCTACAAATGCGGTCACTGCGGCCCGTGCCGGGCCGGCAACTACAACGTCTGCCGGCAGATCGGCTTCCACGGTCTGATGTCCGACGGCGGCATGGCCGAATACACCGTCGTCCCGACGAGCATGCTGCACAAGCTGCCCGACAATGTGTCGCTGGAACTCGGCGCGCTGGTCGAGCCGATGTCGGTGGCCTATCACGCCGCGACGCTCGGTGAGGTACACCCTGGTGACACCGCGATGGTCTTCGGCGCCGGCCCGATCGGCATCGGCCTGTGGTTCGCACTGCGGGGCAAAGGACTCGAGAACGTGTTCGTCGTCGAACCCTCGGCCACCCGTCGGGCCGCCATCGAGGCGCTCGGCGCCACCACCCTGGACCCGGCGAGCGTCGATGTGCCTGCGTTCGTCGCCGACCACACCGCAGGCGTCGGGGCCGACGCGGTGTTCGACGCGGCCGGTGTGGCGCCGGCCGTCGCCACCGCGTTGGCCTGTGTGGGTTCACGCAAACCGATGGTCAGCGTTGCGATCTACGAAAAGCCCTTGGAGACACCGCTTCTGAACCTCGTGATGAACGAGTCCCGGATCCAGGGATCGCTGTGCTACACCGGCGCCGACTTCGAGGCGGTGATCGGATTGATGGCCGAGGGCGCCTACGACACCACCGGATGGGTGACCCGGATCCCGATCGACGACGTGATCGACGAGGGGTTCGAGGCGCTGCACGCCGGCAAGAAGATGAAGGTGCTGGTCGCCCCGACCGATTCAGCCGTAGTCGATCCGAACGGAGAACGGGCATGACGCTGAAGGGCAAGGTCGCGCTCGTCACCGGAGCCGGGCGCGGGATCGGTCGTGGGATAGCGCTGCGGCTGGCCCGCGACGGCGCCGACGTCGCTCTGCTCGACGTGCATCCGGACGGCATCGGGAGCGTCGCCGCTGAGATGGCCGAGATAGGCTGCAAGGCAACGACAGTCGTTGCCGATGTGAGTGATCGTGACCAGATCTTCGCGGCCGTCGACTTCGCCGCGTCCGCACTGGGCGGTCTGGACATCATGGTCAACAACGCTGGCATCGCACTGGTCGGCCCGATCGCCGACGTCACCGCCGAGGAAGCGGGCCGGGTGTGGGCGATCAACGTCAACGGGGTGCTGTGGGGCACCCAGGCCGCCGTCGCGAAGTTCAAGGAGCTGGGTAACCGGGACGCGGGAAAGATCAGCAAGATCATCAATGCCTCGTCGATCGCCGGTCACGACGGCTTCGCGATGCTGGGGGTGTACAGCGCCTCGAAGTTCGCGGTTCGGGCGCTCACCCAGGCCGCCGCAAAGGAGCACGCCGCCGACGGCATCACCGTCAACGCCTACTGCCCCGGGGTGGTCGGCACCGACATGTGGGTGGAGATCGACAAGCGCTTCGCCGAACTGACCGGTGCCGCCGAGGGGGAGACGTACGACAAGTTCGTCGGCGGCATCGCGTTGGGCCGCGCCGAGACCCCCGACGACGTCGCCGGCTTCGTGTCCTATCTGGCAGGCCCGGACGCCGATTACATGACCGGCCAGTCCGGCCTGATCGACGGCGGTCTGGTCTACCGCTGAGATGGGGAGCACACTGGGGTTCGATGCCCAGCAATATCGGCAGTTCGCCGGTGCCTGAACCGGCAGTGGCCGTCGGCGAGGACCCGCGCAGGTATGCGCGGTTGATGTCGGCTGTGTACGACGCGACGATGGCCGGCAACCGGGCCCCCGCCCGGCCCCGCGAGGTCATCGGCGACTCGTGGCGGCGGATGCTGGCCCGCGGGATCGATCCCGGTGTCGGGACCGACCCGGTGGTGGACACCGGCGCCCTGGAGATGTTGCGGCGCTCGTCGGGACTGATCGACGTGCTCGACGAGATCTCCCATGGTCTGGAGTCGCTGGTGGCAGAGGGGGCGAACATCCTCGTCGTCGCCGACGCACGCGGCCGGGTGCTGTGGCGCTCGGGTTCGCCGCAGGTGCTGGTCAACGCCGACCGACTCGGCTTCGTCGAGGGCGCGAACTGGGGTGAGGGCGCCGTCGGCACCAACGCGATCGGCACGGCGCTGGTGTCCCAGCGCGCCGTCCAGGTGTTCTCGGCCGAGCACTTCCTGCGCAGTCACCACCCGTGGACGTGCGCCGGGGCCCCGATCCGGGATCCGCGAACCGGACACGTCATCGGTGTCGTCGACGTCTCAGGCCCGGCGCCGACCGTGCACCCTACGACCATCGCGCTGGTGGATGCGGTGGCGCGGCTGGCCGAGTCGCAACTGCGCCAGGAGCACGACCACACCCTCAACCGGCTGCGGGCGTTCGCCGCCCCGATCCTCGCGCGGATGGGCAGCCCGGCCCTGGCCGTCGACACCGAAGGCTGGGTCGCGGCGGTCGACGCGATGCCGATGCACAACCGGATCCTGCTTCCCGACCAGCTGGCCCCCGGTCGGGTGTGGCTGGCGACGCTGGGGTGGTGCGCTGTTGAGCCCCTTCCCGGTGGCTGGCTGGTGCGGCCCGCGGCCGGGGACGACCAGGGGGAGGTGCAGCAGCCGACACGGGTGACGCTGGACCTCGGCAACCCGGACCGGCCGTCGCTGCGGATGGCGGGCGAATTCGGTTGCTGGGCCCATGATCTCTCGCTCCGACACGCGGAGATCCTTTTTGCCCTGACTCTTTCACCGCAGGGGCGGACGGCGCCGCAGCTCGCCGAGGATCTGTACGGCGACCGGTCACGGGTGGTCACGGTGCGTGCGGAGATGTCCCGGCTGCGCAAACAGTTCGCCGGACTGCTCGCCGCCCAGCCGTACCGCTTCGCCGGTTCGGTCGATCTGGACATCCGCTACCCCGACGATCGGCGCCTGCTGTTGCCGCCGTCGACGGCGCCAGCGATCCGGGCCGCCCGCACGGTCGGTGCGCCGGCAGAACCGCGAGAGCACAATGGTTGATGTGGACACACCGAACCGAGCCCTGGTCACCGAGGCGGCCGCCGAGCTGTTGCGAAGCCTGCAGCAGCGACACGGTGCGTTGATGTTCCACCAGTCGGGTGGCTGCTGCGACGGGTCGTCGCCGATGTGTTACCCCGACGGCGACTTCATCGTCGGTGACCGCGACATCCTGCTGGCGGTGCTCGACGTCGGCGACGGAGGTGTTCCGGTCTGGATCTCCGGTCCCCAGTTCGACGCGTGGAAGCACACCCAGCTGGTCATCGACGTGGTGCCAGGCCGCGGTGGCGGGTTCAGCCTGGAGGCTCCCGAGGGCATGCGTTTCCTGTCCCGGGGCCGGGCGTTCACCGAGGACGAGAACCGCGCGCTGAGCGTGGCGCCCCCGGTCACAGGCGCTGACTTCGAGCGTGGGGTGCGGCCTCCGTCGAACGGAACCCACATCGTGGCAGAGGGTGTCGACGCCTGCGCGATGCCTCTGAAGTAAGCGCGGGTCCGCGCACGAAATATCATTCCGGGCTGCGAAATTGGGCTGAGTAACGACCCGGAATGATATTTCGCGGAGCGGCGCGCCGACCGGGTTTTCGGGCAGCGCGGCGTTATCGTCGAAAGCGTGATTCCGCTGCCGCGTGCGTCGGTGTTGGCCGGCGTGATGATCGTCGGCGTCGCCGTCGGCATGATGGCAGCCCTCGCCGCAGCCATCGAGGTCACCGCGACCGTCCGACCGGACGTCGTGATCGCGCTCGTCGTCGGAGTCCCCGGCGTGATCGGCCTGCTCACGATCCTGATGTCGGGCCGACGGTGGGTCACCGCGGTGGGTGCCATGATCCTGGCCATCGGGCCGGGCTGGTTCGGCGCGCTGGCCGCGATCCAGGTGGCCTCCGGTGCCTGACAACGACCGGGACGCACTCCCCGGCGACCACACCGAGCCGTTCCGGCCCGAGTTCACCGGATCCTTCACCGCACAGGGACTCATCGACGCTCCCACCCCGGCCGAACCCGTGGAGATCACCTCGCATCCGGCGCAGCCCGCCGTCGTTCCCGGCGTCGCCCAGTACCTCAGCCGCTGGACGTTCGTGTTCGTTGTTGCCGGCGTCTGGCTCATCGCGGCGGCTGCCGGTCTCGGCCTGTACTACTGGTGGTTCCATTCACCGGACAAGACCCTGCCGGTGTTCGTGGTGCTGGTCTACCTGGTGGCGTGCATCGTCGGTAGCCTGCTCACCGCGATGATCCAGGGCAAGCCGGTGTTCTCGGCTGTGGCCATCGCGCTGATGGCGTCCCCGCTGGCGTCGACGTCGGCGGCGGCGGTTCTGTACGGCGGTTACGTGTTCGGGTGGATCAGCCGCTAGTTCGCGCTGTCTGGCAGTCGAACCACGTACGAGTGGTGGGGAACCCGGGGTCGCCTCCACAGTGTTCATATGTTCAGATAGACACATGGAGTTCCCCGCCCGCCCCCTCCGCTGCCTGCGCGCGGTCGCCGCCGGCGTCACGACGACCGCGCTGCTGGTGGGTTGCACCGCTCCCGCCGGGAACGCGGAGTCCGACCAGATCGTGTTGGGTGAGGGCTACGAGTTGGGTGGCTACAACCCGGTCTCCGGCTACGCCGAGACGGGGGTGTCACCGCTCTACGACGGGCTCTACCGGCCCAACGCGACCACAGACTCGGTGGTGCCCGACATGGTCCCGGCGCTGGCGCAGGATGAGCCACAGCCCGCGGGGCCGAACCGCTGGCGGGTGCCGTTGCGCGACGGCGTGGTGTTCTCCGATGGCAGTGCGCTGGATTCCGCGGACGTCGTCGCGACGTACACCGCGGTGCGGGATCCGGCTGTGGCATCGGAGATCTCGACCTCGATCGCGCCGATCGTCTCGGTGACCGCTGACGGCCCCGATGCCATCGTCGTCGAGTTGAACACCGGGGCGGACCCGAAACCCCTTCTGCTGCTGGGGATCCTGCCTTCCGAACTGATCGAGTCGGCACCCGCCGCCGACTGGGCCGTCAACACCGAGCCCGTCGGCACCGGTCCGTACCGGCTCGAGAGCCTGCGCCCCGACCAGGCGGTCATGGTCGCCCGCGACGACTACTGGGGCGAGCCGGTACAGGTCAGGCGACTGGTGTACACCTACGCGCCGGAGGACAACACCCGCGCCCAGAGCATGGTCTCCGGCACGGTCGACGGGGTGAACCTGCCTCCCCGGCTGATGGACTCCGTCGACAGCGACGACATCCGCACCGTGGCTGTGCGATCCGCGGACTGGCGCGCGATCGCGTTGCCTGCGGGCAATGCGTTCACCGCGGATCCGCAGGCGCGCCTCGCGATGAACCTCGCGGTGGACCGCGAAGCGTTGGTGCGCGATGTGCTGGTCGGATACGGACGCCAAGCCAGCACCCCGGTAGCGGCGGTCTACGCCGACGCCTACAACGCCGACGCACAGTTCGCGTTCGACGCCGGGCGGGCCGGCGACCTTCTCGACGAGGCGGGCTGGCTCCGGGGCGCCGACCAGGTTCGGGAGAAGGATGGTGTCCGCGCCTCGTTCGAGCTCCTGTACAACGCCCAGGACACCGTGCGGCGGGATCTGGCGGTGGCGTTCTCCGCCGCGATGGCACCCCTCGGGGTTGACGTGCGGCCCCGCGGCACCAGTTGGGACGAGATCGACACGCGGTTCGGGGACTCCGCCGTGGTGCTCGCCGGCGGCTCCACGCCCTACAGCATCGACTCGCAGGTCTACGACACCCTGCACACCCGGCAGCCGGACTCGTCGCCGTACTCCAACCCCGGCAACTTCACCGCTCCGGGCCTCGACGAATTGCTCGAGCAGGCCGGCCAGTTGGCATCCGGTCCGGAAAAAGACGACCTCTACCGCCAGATCCAGGCCACCTATGCCGCCGAGCCGTCGCACGTCTTCCTGGCGTTCCTGGATCACACCTACGCCTACCGCGACCGCGGCTGGAAGCAGAGCGCGCCGATCCTGGAACCGCACTCGCACGGGGTGTCCTGGGGTCCGTGGTGGGATCTCGGCGCATGGCGACGCTGACTGAACCGGGCGTCGCCGAGTCCACCGAGCAGGCCCCGGTGCGGCGCCCGGTTCCGCGTTGGCGGGCCGCAGGCCGACTGCTGGCCGTGCGGGCCGCGATCGCGGTACCGCTGACCGCGGCGATTTCGGCGGCGATGTTCTTCGTGGCGTCGCTGTCGCCGTTCGACCCGCTGGCTGCCTACCTGGGCGGCAGCTACCAGTTCGCCACCGAGTCTCAGCGCGAGGCGATGCGCGCGGCCTACGACACCGAGCAGCCCTGGTGGCAGGCGTGGTGGCACTGGGCCGGCGGTCTGGTGCAAGGCGATCTGGGGTTCTCCTCGACGCAGTCCCAACCGGTCACGACCGTGCTGGCCGAGCGGATGCCGTTCACGCTGATGCTCTCGGGTGCGGCACTGCTGACCGCGGCCGTGGTGGCGATTCTGCTGGGCTGCGTGGCGGGGATGCGGCGTGGCGGGGCGCTGGACCGGTGCTGCACGGTGTTCTCGGTGACCTTCGCCGCGGTACCGCCGTTTGTGGTGTCGCTCGCACTGGTGATGGTGGTAGCGGTCAGCCTGCGGTGGCTTCCGGCGTCCGGCGCGGTCGCCCCCGGCGCCGACTACACGGTGTCCGGGGTGTTGCGGCACGCGATCCTGCCGTGGATCGCGCTGACGGTCTCCCAGATTCCGTGGCTGCTGTTGACCACCCGCACCGCCGTCGCAGCGGCCTGCGATTCGGACGCGGTGCGCGGCGCACGGTCGCGCGGGGTGCACGGCTGGACGCTGCTGCGCGGTCACGTCGCACCGGTGTCGGTGCTGCCCACCCTGGCGTTGCTGGGCACCCGGCTACCGGAATTGATCGCCGGCGCCGCAATCGTCGAAACTGTCTTCGGCTGGCCCGGAATGGCAGCGGTTTTGGTGGATTCTGCTGCAGCGCTGGACTTTCCGTTGCTCGCCGCCTTGACCGTCGGGGCTGCGGTCGCGGTGTTGGCGGGCTCGGCGCTCTCGGATTCCGCCGCTGTGGCGATCGACCCCCGGATCAGGATGACCGCATGAGCGTCGAACCGGAGACCGCTCGGGTCATCGGATTCCACCGGCCGGCCCTGCCGTGGCTGGTGCTCGCGTTCATCGCCGCCGCGGCCATCGGGGTCCCGCTGCTGGCCGGTCAGCAGGTCGCCGACTTCTCCGCCGCGCTGCACCCGCCCGGCCCCGAACACCTTGCGGGCACTGACCATTCGGGGTACGACCTGCTGGTACGCACGGCCGAAGGCCTGCGGGTGTCGTTGCTGATCGCGGTGGTCTGTGCGGTGGCGACGGCGGTGCTGGGGGTGGCGATCGGCGTCGGCGCGGCGCTGGTCGGTGGCTGGGTCGACGCGGTGGTGATGCGGTTGGTCGACGGGTTCAACGCGCTGCCGCACCTGGTGGTGGGCATCGTGATCGCAGCGATGTGGCGTGGTGCACCGCTGGCGATCATCGCCTCGATCGCTCTGACCCACTGGCCGGCGGTCGCCCGGGTGGTGCGCGCGGAACTTCTCGCGGTGGCCGAAGCAGGCTGGGTGCACACCTCCCGACTCGCCGGTGCCTCGCGGTGGTTCGTCGCGCGCCGACATCTACTACCGGCGGTGACCGGCCAGGCGCTGATCGCGATGATCATGCTGTTGCCGCACGCCGTGTGGCATGAATCCACGTTGTCGTTCCTCGGCGTGGGGCTCTCACCCGACCAGGCCAGCCTCGGCACGCTACTCAGTCAGGCTCGTGGTGATGTGCTCACCGGCGCCTGGTGGACGTTGGTGTTCCCGGCCGCGGCCCTCATCGCGACCGCTCTGGCGTTCTCGGCGGCAGGCGCAGCGGTCAGGCGTCGTCATCAACCTCCGACGGGACGGGTGTGGTGAGCGTGGCCGCAGCCGAGATCGGTGACCTCTCGGTGCGGATCGCGGTACACCACGGGCGCAGGTCGGCCGCCGTCGATGTCCTCGACAGCGTCGTCCTGCACGTGCCGCCCGGGCAGGTCACCGCGTTGGTGGGTGAATCCGGTTGCGGGAAGTCGCTTGTCGCAGCTGCTCTTTCCGGTTTGATGCCGCCGGGGTCGCAGGTGCGGGGCCAGGTGCTGATCGGCGGCACCGAGATGCGCCACGACGATGAACCGGGCTGGCGCGCACTGCGCGGCCGCCATATCGGTCTGGTCCCCCAGTCGGCGGCGACATCGTTCACACCGGTGCGCACCGTCGGGTCACAACTGGCCGAGGTCTGTGCCCGGCTGGGCGCCGACCGGACACCGGAGCAGCTGTGCGCCGCGGTCGGGCTGCCCGCCGATGCGACGGCCCGCTATCCACACGAGCTGTCCGGAGGCATGGCGCAGCGGGTGGCGATCGCCGCTGCACTGGCGGGACGCCCCGGGCTGCTGCTGGCCGACGAACCGACCTCGGCGCTGGACCCGGACAACGCCGGCCTGGTCTGGCAACTGTTGGGCGACGCGGCTGCCGCCGGCGCCGGCGTCCTGGTGATCACCCATGACATGAGGTCGCTGCGGCAGGCCGGGGTGTGTGCCGACGTGGCACTGATGGCCGCAGGCACGGTACTGCAGCAGCTACCGCTGACCGAGGCCACCGCCAGCAGTGACCCATACACGCGGGCGATGCTGGGTGCGGTGCCGGTGTGACCGTCTACAGCCTGCAGGCCAGCGGGGTCACCGTCAGGTTCGGCGGGCGGACCGTACTGAACAGCGTCGACCTGACTGCCGCGGCCGGGACGATCACCGGGGTCACCGGCAGATCGGGCAGCGGGAAGTCCACCCTGCTGCGGGTGTTGGCCGGTCTGCACATCCCGGACGCCGGATCGGTCCGATACGGCGGCGCGGCGGTCGCGCCCAGAGCATCCATCGCGCTGCTCGCCCAGCATCCCCGGCTGGTGTGCAATCCCCGGTGGACGCTGCGCCAGGTGATCGCCGAACCTGCCCTCATCGGAGGACGAGAGTCGGAGGTCGACGCGGTCGTCGGCCGGGTCGGGCTCGACCCTGAACTGCTGGACCGCTACCCGGGTCAGGTCAGCGACGGCCAGCTACAGCGGGCTTGCCTGGGCCGGGTGCTGGCGCAGGACGCTGCGACCGTGCTGTGTGACGAGCCGACCGCGATGCTCGACCCGATCGCCACCGCGTCGGTGGTGACACTGCTGCGGGAGATCGCCGACCAGGGTGCCGTCGTCGTCCTGGTCAGTCATGACCCGGCACTCATCGAGGCGCTGACCGACAACGCGTTGGCCTTGCCGCGACCATTAGGGTAGGTAAGCGTGACCCACTATGACGTCGTCGTTCTCGGAGCAGGCCCCGGCGGATACGTTGCAGCTATCCGCGCTGCCCAACTCGGGCTGAATACCGCCATCATCGAGCCCAAGTACTGGGGAGGGGTGTGCCTCAACGTCGGGTGCATACCGTCGAAGGCATTGCTGCGCAACGCCGAACTGGCCCACATCTTCACCAAGGAAGCCAAGCAGTTCGGCATCAACGGTGAGGCGAGCTTCGACTTCGGCGCCGCGTTCGACCGCAGCCGCAAGGTCGCCGACGGCCGCGTCGCCGGGGTGCACTTCCTGATGAAGAAGAACAAGATCACCGAGATCCACGGGTACGGGAAGTTCACCGGGCCGAACAGCATCGAGGTGGACCTCAACGAGGGTGACACCGAGAAGGTGGAGTTCGACAACGCGATCATCGCGACCGGCTCCAGCACCCGGCTCGTCCCCGGGACGTCGCTCTCGGAGAACGTCGTCACCTACGAGAAGCAGATCCTGACCCGCGAGCTGCCCGGCTCGATCATCATCGCCGGGGCCGGCGCGATCGGCATGGAGTTCGGGTACGTCCTGAAGAACTATGGCGTAGACGTGACCATCGTCGAGTTCCTGCCGCGCGCGCTGCCCAACGAGGACGCCGAGGTCTCCAAGGAGATCGAGAAGCAGTTCAAGAAGCTGGGCGTGAAGATCCGCACCGGCACCAAGGTCGAGTCGATCGAAGATGGTGGCGAGCAGGTCACCGTCACCGTCAGCAAGGACGGCAAGTCCGAGGAGCTCAAGGCCGACAAGGTGATGCAGGCGATCGGCTTCGCGCCGAACGTCGAGGGCTTCGGGCTGGACAAGGCCGGCGTGGAGCTGACCGAGCGCAAGGCCATCGGCATCGACGACTACATGCGCACCAACGTGAGCCACATCTACGCGATCGGCGACGTCACCGCCAAGCTCCAGCTGGCGCACGTCGCCGAGGCGATGGGCGTGGTGGCCGCCGAGACCATCGCCGGTGCCGAGACGCTTGCCCTCGGCGACTACCGGATGTTGCCGCGCGCCACCTTCTGCCAGCCACAGGTCGCCAGCTTCGGGCTGACCGAGGAACAGGCGCGCGACGAGGGCTACGACGTCAAGGTCGCGAAGTTCCCGTTCACGGCCAACGGCAAGGCCCACGGTCTGGGCGATCCGACGGGATTCGTCAAGCTCGTCGCCGACGCCAAGTACGGCGAACTGCTCGGCGGGCACCTGATCGGCCACGACGTCTCCGAACTGCTGCCCGAGCTGACGCTGGCGCAGAAGTGGGACCTGACGGTCAACGAGCTGTCCCGCAACGTGCACACCCACCCGACCATGTCCGAGGCGATGCAGGAGTGCTTCCACGGGCTGGCCGGCCACATGATCAACTTCTAGTTGAGGGGGATCTGGGTCGCCGGTATCGGCGGGTTGGTGGTCGGCCACATCCTGTGGCTGGCCGGTATCTCTGCGGCCATCGCCTCGACCGACGTGTCGACATGGGTGCTCATCGTCGCCGCGGTGTCGTTCGTCATCGGCATCAGCGCCGGGATGATCGGCTGGCGGCAGTGGCAGCGCACGTCGCACAAGGGTGAGATCTGGGCGGTGTTCCTGTGGGCTTTGCCGGTGTCACCGGTTTTGCTGTCGCTGACGGTGCTGGGCGTGACCTACCTTTAGCCGGCGCCCCCGGAATCGGGTGGCGACATCTTGTTTTGCCCCTTGGTGACGTTCCCCGGCTCCTAGGATGGGCCCGTGGGCGACGGGGGTGTCGGCGGTTTGCTGCTCCAGTGGTGGCGTCAGCGTGACGACTACCGATGGCGCATCGAGTTCTTGCGCAGCCGCGGGCTGCTGTCGGTGCTGCGCTACCTCATCGCCGGCATCGGCGCGACGATGGGTGCGCTCGCGGCGCTGAACGCCTGGATGCCGCCGGCGGCCGACGGTCCGTTGATTCGGATCGGCTGGGCCGTCGTGGCCGTGGGCTCGCTGGGTTGGGCGGCGCGCTGGGCGTTCCGCCCGTGGCCGACTGTTCGGGCGTCGGCGGCGCTGGTCGTGTTCGTCGACGTCATCATGACGCTGTCGGCGCTGCTGTTCGGTGACCCGAACCTGGCCATGTCGGGGATTCCCATCCTGCTGTGCGCCGGCGGGTACGTGGTGTTCTTCCACGGTCCGCGGTTGCACCTGGCCCACATCGCCTGGTGCACGGTCGCTGTCGTGGGTATCGCGGTGTGGTTGGCGATGTCGACACCCGAGTACGGGCTGCAGGTGGCGGTGTCGCGTGCCGTCATCGCGTTGCTGGTGACGGTGTGCATCCTGCCGGCGCTGCAGTTCGGCTTCTGGCTGCTCCAGGGCAGTTCGAAGCAGTCGCTGACCGACCCGCTCACCGAGCTGACCAATCGCCGCGGGCTGACGGTGTCGATGCAACGGCTCGACGAGGTGGCGCCCACCGACGCCGACCTGTGCGCGCTGCTGATCGACGTCGACGGGTTCAAGGCGGTCAATGACACGCTCGGGCACGCGGCCGGTGACGAGGTGTTGATCCGCACGGCGCGGCGGATCCGTGCCAGCGTGCGGAGCGAGGCCGTGGTGGTGCGGTGGGGCGGCGAGGAGTTCCTCGTGGTGGACCGGATCCCGGCCGATCAGGCCGGCGCGGTCGCCGAGCGGATCCGCTCGGCGGTCTCGGCGGCCCCGGCGCCCACGCAGCCGGCCGTCACGGTGAGCATCGGCCTGGCCGCCGGCAGACGGTCCGGGTCAGACCTCGGTGAGGTGATCACCGCCGCCGACGCGGCGATGTACGAGGCCAAGGCCCGTGGCGGCGACCGGGTCGCCATCGCCGCCGAGGTCTACTGATCCGGTCAGGTTCTGGTGCATGAACGAGAGCACGTCGTCGGCCTTGGCGAACCCGCCGAGGTGGCTCTCGTCCGGCATCAGCAGCAGCTCCACATTCGGCAGGTGCTCCGCGGCGGCCTGCGCGTCGGCCAGCCCGATGATCGAGTCGGCGTCGCCGTGCCACCACCGGACGGGCGCCGTGACGTCGGCCAGCCGGAATCCCCAGTCGCGCCCGAACATCCGGGCATCGTCGAGCAGCGCCTGGAACCCGCCGTTGGCGGCGTGGACGATATCGTCGATGAACATCGCCTCGATTTCCGGGTTCGCGAACACCTCCTTGTCGCCGTCGGGCATGGCGGCGCTCAGCCCCTGGTAAGCCAGGTGTGCGAGCGGGATGACCGGCACCAGCATGCCCGCGGTGACCGCAGCGAGCGGCTTGCGCAACGCCGCCATCACCGGCGCGAACCGACGTGCCAGTTCGATCGCGCCGCTGCAGGTGGCGTCGGGACCGACCGACGGCGTCACACCGCCGAGGATCGCGACGGCGGCCACCCGCTCAGCCAGCTCCGGCCTACCGGCGCAGGCCAGCGCGAACGGACCGCCGCCGGACAATCCCACGATGCCCAGCTGTCCGGCGCCGAGTAGATCGGCGACGTGTGCCATGTCTGCGGCCCAGTCGCCGATCCGGTCGTAACAGTGCGGGTCGCTGAGGCCGGAACCGGAGCGTTCGACGAGGACCACCCGCAGGCCGAGCCGCTCGGCGGCGCGGCGGCCCACGATCGGCAACTGCCTGCGGCCCCCGGGGGTTCCGTGGAACCACAGCACGACGGGGCCGTTCGGGTCACCGAACTCGGCGTATCCCAGCCGGCGCCCCCCGGGCAGGAAGAAGCGGCCCTCCGCGCGGGGCGGTTCGCAGCGGGGAACACCGGGCGGGTACCGCCACGGGTTGGTGAGGCTCACCACTTCGTCGACGCTGACGTGATCCAGATCATGGACGAATGGTAGACGGGTGCTCGCTCGTCGCAGGTACTACCTCAGTCCGGGAAGTCCAATGGCACGCCGAGGGTGGTGATGGTCGCGGCCAATCCGTCGTACTGCGCTGCCAGCAAACAGAATTCGATCAGCTGCGGTTTCGTGAGATGTCCGGCCAGGGCCTGCCACGTCTGGGGTGACACCCCGCGGGTGACGACGAATTCGTCGGTCGCGGTGATCAGCACCCGCTCGCGGTCAGTCAGCCCTTCGGCATCGGGGCCTTCGAAGATCTTCGACTGGAACTGCGCGTCCAGCCCACGGGAGCGGGCCAATCTGCGGTGCTGCTGCAGTTCGTACTCGCATTCGCGAAGATGGCCGACCCGCAGGATGACCGTCTCGGCGTCCCGTCGGGACAGCTTGCCGGCGTAGAGCAGGTAACCGGACAACGGCAACCACACCGGGAACAGCAGCCGATGCCGGCCGAGCACGTTGAACAGGCTGAACCGCGGGGCGCGGATTCCGCGGGCGCCCAGCTTGGCGATGACCCAGTTGAGCGGGCCCAGGTCACGGAATCCGCCGGGCGGGATACGGGCAGGTGCACTCACGTTTGCCTCACCAGGTAGGGGGACACCGTCGAGCGGTGTTCGTCGATGTCCAGCGCGCGGCCCAGTGCCGGAAATGCGCGCTGCGGACAGTTGTCTCGTTCGCACACCCGGCAGCCGGCACCGATCGGGGTGGCCCGGACACCGGGGTCACCGGACAAATCGAGCCCTTCCGAGTAGACCAGCCGCTGCGCGTGACGCAGTTCGCAGCCGAGGCCGATCGCGAACGTCTTACCCGGCTGACCATAACGCGACGCGCGGCGCTCCACGGTCCGGGCCACCCAGAGGTAGCTGCGGCCGTCGGGCATCTCCGCGAGCTGCACCAGGATCTTCCCGGGGTTGGCGAACGTCTCGTAGACGTTCCACAACGGGCACGTCCCGCCGCTGGACGAGAAGTGAAAACCGGTGGCGGACTGGCGTTTCGACATGTTTCCGGCGCGATCGACCCGAACGAACGAGAACGGCACGCCGCGCATCGACGGCCGCTGAAGCGTCGAAAGCCGGTGGCAGACGGTCTCGTAGCTGATCGAGTAGTACGCCGAAAGCCGCTCGACGTCGTAGCGGAACTTCTCCGCCACCTCGTGGAAGTGGCCGTACGGAAGCACGGTCGCGGCGGCGAAGTAGTTCGCCAGGCCCAGCCGCGCCAGCCGCCGGGACTCCTCGCTGGTGAAGTGGCCTTCGTCGACGAGCCTGTCGACCAGATCGCCGCACTCCAGGTAGGCCAGTTCGGCGGCCATCCGGAACACCGTCTGGCCGGTGGACAGATGGGCGTTGAGCTCGAGGGTCTTCGTGGCCGGGTCGTAGCGGTGCAGTACTCCCTCGCCGAGGTCGATACGACGGATGATTCTGACGCCGTGCACGATTCGTAATCGGTCGGTCAGGTCGCCGGCAAGGTCGCCCCGCTGTATCCGCATGCCTGCGGTGAGTTCCTCGGCGGAGGTGTCGAGTTCGTGCAGGTAGTTCTGCCGCTGGTAGAAGTAGTCGCGCACCTCCTCGTGCGGCATCGTGATGGATCCGGTTCCGCTGCCTCCCGGATTGACACTGCCCACGTTGAACCGGTCCTCCGTCGCCGCGGCCAGCTGGGTCGTCGTGAGCTGATAGCGACGGTGCAGGTTGACCATGGCCCGGGCGAGCGCCGGATGGGCGCCGACCATCTCGGCGATCTCGGCCGGTTCGACGTCGACGTCGAGATCGCGGTCCATCATCACCTCGCGCAGCTCGGCGATGAGCCTGGTGTCGTCCTGGGAGGCGAAGAACGTGGCGTCCACCCCGAACACCTCGGTGATGCGCAACAGCACCGCCACCGTCAGAGGGCGCACGTCGTGTTCGATCTGGTTGAGGTAGCTGGGGGAGATCTCGAGCGTCTGAGCCAGTGCGGCCTGGCTGAAACCGCGTTCGCTCCGGAGCTGACGGACCCGGGCACCGACGAACGTTCTGGCCACGATCACCCAGCGTAGCCGGGGCTGGCAACGTTGCGAAGGCACGGTTTGCATTCTTGGCAACCGCGACCTTGTGGCAGTATCAAAATCCGTGAAGAAGACCACCGGGGGGTCCGCCCAGGGGCTGGCCAAAGCGATGATGCCGGTACCTGATCCGCACCCCGACGTGTTCGACGTGCACTGGCCGTTGCGGGTGGCCGACGTCGACCGCACGGGCAGGCTGAAGTTCGACGCCGCGACCCGCCACATCCAGGACATCGGGTCGGACCAGTTGCGCGAGATGGGGTTCGAAGAAACCCACCCCCTGTGGATCGTGCGCCGCACGATGATCGACCTGATCGAGCCCATCGTGTTCAAGGACACCCTGCGGTTGCGGCGGTGGTGTTCGGGAACCTCCAACAGGTGGTGTGAGATGCGGGTCCGCATCGACGGCCGCCGCGGTGGGCTGATGGAATCCGAGGCGTTCTGGATCAACATCAACCGGGAGACCCAGGGGCCGGCGCGCATCGCGGACGATTTCATCGAGGGTCTGCAGCGCACCACCGACGTGGACCGGTTGAGGTGGAAGGCCTATCTGAAGGCCGGCAGCCGCGAGGACGCCGAACATGTCCGCGAGTATCCGGTCCGGGTCAGCGACATCGACATCTTCGACCACATGAACAACGCGGTGTACTGGAGCGTGATCGAGGACTATCTGTTCAGCCAGCCGGAGTTGTTGGCCGCGCCGCTGCGGGTCACCATCGAGCACGATCTGCCGGTGGCACTGGGCGACAAGCTGGAGATCATCCAGCACACATATCCGGCCGGCTCGACCGACCGGTTCGGTCCGGATCTGGTCGATCGCGCTGTTACAACGCTCACATACGCCGTCGGCGAGGAGACCAAAGCGGTCGCGTCGATCTTCGCGCTCTGAAACGCATTCGTAAACAGTACGAGCGTACTGACCTGCGAATATTCGCTACTGGCGAGTAGATACTGAACCGTTTCAGTCGTTTGCGGCCTTCGCAAGATTTGCAAATTGCCGGCGAAGGTTGGCGAAAGTTGGCAACCGAAACAGGTGGACCTGCGGTTATGCCATGAGGCATCCTCGGCTTAGCACACCAGTGAACGAGCTGGCGCGTTAACAAACACGGAGGCTCTGTGGGTCTCCAGCGATTTGCAAACGAAGGAGCAGTCAATGTCGACCGTTGGCACGCCGAAGAGCCCGGAACAGATCCAGCACGACTGGGACCACAACCCCCGCTGGAAGGGCATCACCCGCAGCTACACCCCCAAGGACGTCGTCGCCCTGCAGGGCACCGTCGTCGAGGAGGCCACACTGGCCCGCCGCGGCGCGGAGGTGCTGTGGGAGCAGCTGCACGACATGGAGTTCGTCAACGCGCTGGGCGCGCTGACCGGCAACATGGCCGTTCAGCAGGTGCGTGCCGGCCTCAAGGCCATCTACCTGTCGGGTTGGCAGGTCGCCGGCGATGCGAACCTGTCCGGACACACCTACCCCGACCAGAGCCTCTACCCGGCCAACTCGGTGCCGCAGGTGGTGCGCCGGATCAACAACGCGCTGCTGCGCGCCGACGAGATCGCCAAGGTCGAGGGCGACCGCTCGGTGGAGAACTGGCTGGCCCCGATCGTCGCCGACGGTGAGGCCGGCTTCGGTGGCGCCCTGAACGTCTACGAGCTGCAGAAGGCGATGATCGCCGCCGGTGTCGCCGGCTCGCACTGGGAGGACCAGCTGGCCTCGGAGAAGAAGTGCGGCCACCTCGGTGGCAAGGTGCTGATCCCGACCCAGCAGCACATCCGCACCCTGACCTCCGCACGTCTGGCGTCCGACGTGGCCGATGTGCCGACCGTGGTCATCGCGCGCACCGACGCCGAGGCGGCGACGCTGATCACCTCCGACGTCGACGAGCGCGATCAGCCGTTCATCACCGGTGAGCGCACCGCCGAGGGCTTCTACCGGATCAAGAACGGCCTCGAGCCCTGCATCGCCCGCGCCAAGGCCTACGCGCCATACTCCGACCTGATCTGGATGGAGACCGGCACCCCGGATCTCGAGCTGGCCAAGAAGTTCGCCGAGGGCGTCAAGAGCGAGTTCCCGGATCAGATGCTGGCCTACAACTGCTCGCCGTCATTCAACTGGCGCAAGCACCTCGACGACGCGACGATCGCGAAGTTCCAGAAGGAGCTCGGCGCGATGGGCTTCAAGTTCCAGTTCATCACGCTCGCCGGATTCCACGCGCTCAACTACTCGATGTTCGACCTGGCCTACGGTTACGCCCGCAACCAGATGAGCGCCTACGTCGAGCTGCAGGAGCGCGAGTTCGCCGCCGAGGAGCGCGGTTACACCGCGACCAAGCATCAGCGCGAGGTCGGTGCCGGCTACTTCGACCGCATCGCCACCACGGTGGACCCGACGTCGTCGACCACCGCGCTGGCGGGCTCGACCGAAGAGGGCCAGTTCCACTGAGTCATTGACTGCGTGACAGCATGAGCCCCGCCTGGAGTTCCGGGCGGGGCTCATCGCTGCGATTGAAGGGGTACCTGTGAGCATCGAACGAGTAGGCGTCGTGGGCGCCGGGCAGATGGGCGGCGGGATCGCCGAGGTGTGCGCCAAGGCCGGCGCCGACGTGCTGGTCTTCGAGCCGACCGAAGAGCTGGCCGCCGCGGGCCGCGCGCGCATCACCGCCTCGCTGGAACGCGCCAAGTCGAAGGGAAAGCTGGCCGCCGACGAATTCGAGATCGCCCTGGCCCGGCTGACCTTCACGACCAACATGGCCGACATGGCCGACCGGCAGCTCGTCATCGAGGCGATCGTCGAAGACGAGGCCGTCAAGGCCAAGGTCTTCGCCGAACTCGATGCCGTCGTGACCGACCCGGATGCGGTGCTGGCGTCGAACACCTCGAGCATCCCGATCATGAAAATCGCTGCGGCGACGAAGAATCCGGGCCGCGTGTTGGGTCTGCACTTCTTCAACCCGGTGCCCGTGCTGCCACTCGTCGAGCTGATCAGCACGCTCGTCACCACAGACGAGGCGGCGGCTAGGGTCGAAAAGTTCGCCGGCGAGGTACTCGGCAAGCAGGTGGTGCGGTGCGGCGACCGCTCCGGCTTCATCGTCAACGCCCTGCTGGTGCCCTACCTGTTGTCGGCCATCCGGATGGCCGAGTCCGGCGTGGCCACCGTCGAGGACATCGACACCGCCGTGGTCGCGGGCCTGTCGCATCCGATGGGGCCGCTGCGGCTGTCCGACCTCATCGGGCTGGACACCATGAAGCTGATCGCAGACTCCATGTACGACGAGTACAAGGACGCGCACTACGCGCCGCCGCCGCTGCTGCAGCGGATGGTGGAGGCCGGACAACTCGGAAAGAAGTCAGGTATGGGCTTCTACACGTACTAGGAATTCCGCTGAACGTACGGTTTGTGATGGAAACTGCGCAGGATCCGTCACAATTCGTGCACTCGGGAACCGTTTGGCGCCTTGGTGCGCCTAATCCGATGTGCAACAAATCGTCGTGGCTTCCGAGGCGCTCGCCGCAGGTGAGTTGACCCGTCAGACGCTCCGCCGCCGGTTCGTCAAGCTGCACCACAACGTCTACGTCCCGCAGGGCATGTCGTTGACGGCGCGGGATCGCGCATACGCGGCATGGTTGTGGTCGCAGCGCACAGCCACTCTGGCCGGGGCGTCTGCGGCGGCGATGCACGGCACCCGCTGGCTACCCGAAGGCGGTCCCGCAGAGCTGACCCGGGTCCGCTCCGGGACGCCGCCCGGCATCGTGATCCATCGCGACACCCTCCTCGACGACGAGGTATGTCTGATTCAGAGCATCGACTGCACGACCCCCGCCCGGACCGCCTACGACATCGGCCGACGAACCACGGGTGACGACGCCATTGTCCGTATCGACGCGCTCCTGTGCGCCACTCGCTGTCCGGTGGCTGACGTGGCGGACATCGCCGCCCGTCACCCCGGCGCCAGAGGGGCACGCCGGTTGCGCGGGGTGCTCGACCTCGTCGACGGTGGTGCCGAGTCCCCGCAGGAAACCCGAGTGCGCCTGCTGCTGATCCGCGCGGGACTGCCGAGGCCGACTACCCAGATCCCGATCAGAAACGCGCAGGGGAAGGTGATACGCAGGATCGACATGGGGTGGAACGAGTTTCGCGTCGGCGTCGAGTACGACGGGGAGCAACACTGGACCGACCCTGCCGTGCATGCCGAGGACATCACCAGGCTGGAGTTCCTGGCAGCCCGCGGCTGGATCATCGTCCGGGTGAGTGCGAGGCATCTCCGCAACACACCCGACGACATCGTCCGACGAGCCGCAAAGGCGCTCTGCGACCGCGGTTGGCGCCCCAGCGGCCGGCTCGGCGCCCGAACGTACGAATTGTGACGGGTTCTGCGCGGTTTCCATCAGAAACCGTACGCCCGGCGCTCCCGGCACCTACGCCGAGGCCAGCCGCTTCTTCTCGGCCTCGACGTCGAAATCGGGTGGCGGCCAGGACATGTTCAGTCGCTTGAGCGCCTCGATGAGCAACTCGGTGATCGCCAGCCGGCTGTACCACTTCCGGTTGCACGGCACGATGTGCCACGGCGCGTGCTCGGTGGACGTCCGGTCCAGCATCGCCTGGTAGGCCTCTTGGTAGAGCGGCCATTTCAGCCGCTCGTCGATGTCGCCGGGGTTGTACTTCCAGTATTTGTCCGGCCGCTCGAGACGCTCACTGAGTCTCTTCTTCTGCTCGTCGAGCGAGACGAACATCGCCACCTTCACGAGCGTGGTGCCGCGGTCGACGAGTTCACGCTCGAAGGCGTTGATCTCGTCGTAGCGGGGCTCCCACACGTCAGGTGGCACCAGATCGTGCACTCGCACGATGAGCACGTCCTCGTAGTGTGAACGGTCGAAGACGCCGATGTGGCCGGCTGTCGGCAGTGCCTTGCGGATCCGCCACAGGTAGTGATGGGACAGTTCCTCGGGCGTCGGCCTGCCGAAGCTGGTGTACTTGATGCCCTGTGGATTCGCATCACCCACAACGTGTTTGACGATCCCGCCTTTGCCCGCAGTGTCCATCCCCTGTAGCACCAGCAGAACCGACCTGGTGTCGCCGGCGCGGCTGTTGGCGTAGAGCTTCTCCTGGAGTTCGGCGAAGCGCACATTGCGCTCCTCCTGCAAGGTGGGCGCATCGGCCTTCTTGCCGCGAAACCCCGGTGTGGCCTCGGTGTCGATGTCATGGACCTTGTCACCGGGACGGAACATCAACTCGACGTGCGGTTCGTGCGTCCACAACGAGGGCAGATCCGAGAGCTCGCTCACGTCTCTAGTCAACCAGTCGTGGCGGCAGCACAGGTGACGGATGGGGCATCTGCCGGAACTTCTCCAGAGAACCACCCACCTCGACGATTCCGCACAGCGCGCTCCACGACAGCATCGTCAGGTAGTCGATCAGTTCGTCGGACGTCATCCGCGGGTTGGACATCCAGGAGTGCGTGGCGAGTTGGACGCCGCCGACGATCTGGAACGCCCAGGGTCCGATCCCGCCGGTGTCCATCCCGACCTCGACCATCCGCCGCCGGAACATCACGGCCAGCATCCGGGCGATGATCTGTTCCGAATCGGCGACGGCCTTGCTCTTGCTCGCCGAGTTGTTGGCCATCACGAACCGGTACGGCTCGGGCTCGTTGGCGACGGTGTCGACGTAGACCCGGATGATCTCGCGGGTGAGGTCGTAGCCGTCCAGGTTCGACGACAGTGCGGCAGCCATGTTCGGGATCAGGGTGGTCTGCGCGAACCGCATCATCACCGCGGTGGTGAGGTCGTTCTTGTCGACGAAGTAGCGGTACAGCACCGTCTTGGACACGCCGATCTCGGCCGCGATCTCGTCCATACTGACGTTGCTGCCGCGGCTGCGGATAGCTTCGAGTGTGCCGTCGACGAGCTCGTTGCGTCGCTCGACCTTGTGCTTGTGCCAGCGTCGTTTGCGGCCATCGGTCTTGACCGCCACCGGCGGGGATTGCTGTGCCACGTTCGCGGTAATCCATTCCCTAGTCCCCGTCGATGATACGGCGGTCGGCGGCGTGCGCAGGTTGGCGGGACATCGCGGCCGCCGACGTCACCACCGGGGCGGTTGCTGGCGTAGCGGATGATGTAGAGGTGGCACACAGAACCGACGTCGGAGCGCGGCCCAGCTTCGCCGAAACCCTTGCCGGGGCCGACTCAGCCTCGGACGCCGAACGCAGGCGCGGTCTGCGCCGGATGAAGGTCGTCGCCCTGAGCTTCCTGCTCGGCGCCACCGTCATCTTCCTGGTGTGCACCTGGGCCCAGGCCCAGGGTGCGGCGCCGTGGGTGGGCTACGTGCGGGCCGCCGCCGAAGCCGGCATGATCGGCGCGCTGGCCGACTGGTTCGCCGTCACCGCGCTGTTCAAGCACCCACTCGGCATCCCGATCCCGCACACCGCGATCATCAAGCGCAAGAAGGATCAGCTCGGCGAGGGGTTGGGTGACTTCGTCCGGGAGAACTTCATGTCGCCGGAGGTCATCGCCACCAAGCTGCGGGGCGCCGAGGTCGCGGGCCGGATGGGGAAGTGGCTGGCCGAACCGGCGCACGCCGAGCGCGTGGCCGCCGAGGCGTCGACGGTATTGCGGGTACTGGTGGAGATGCTGCGGGACGAGGACGTCCAACAGGTACTGGACCGGATGATCGTCAAGCGCATCGCCGAGCCGCAGTGGGGCCCGCCGATCGGCCGGGTGCTGGCCTCGCTGCTGGAGGCGGGACGCCAGGAGGCGCTGATCCAGTTGCTCGCGGACCGCGCCTTCGAGTGGTCGCTGAACGCGGGCGAGGTCATCGAGCGGGTCATCGAGCGCGACTCGCCGTCGTGGTCGCCGCGGTGGGTCGACACCCTGATCGGCGACCGGATCCACCGTGAACTGATGGATTTCACCGACAAGGTGCGCCGCAACCCGGACCACGAGCTCCGCCGCTCGGCCACCAAGTTCCTGTTCGAGTTCGCCGCCGACCTGCAGAACGACGAGGCGACGATCCAGCGCGCGGAGAACGTGAAGAACCAGATCATGGCCCGCGACGAGGTGACCAGGGCCGCCGAGACGGCCTGGACCACGGCCAAGCGCATCCTGATGGAAGCCGTCGACGACCCGAGCTCGACGCTGCGGGCCCGCATCGCCGACGCGGTGGTGCACATCGGGGAGTCCCTATGCGACGACTCCGACCTGCGGGACAAGGTCGACAACTGGATCGTGCGGGCGGCTCAGCATCTGGTCGGCCAGTATGGGACGGAGATCACAGCGATCATCACCGAAACCATCGAACGCTGGGACGCCGAAGAGGCGAGTCGCCGGATCGAACTTCATGTCGGCCGCGACCTGCAGTTCATTCGGATCAACGGCACCGTGGTCGGGGCGCTGGCGGGGCTTGTCATCTACACCGTGGCGCACTTATTGTTCTGACCTGCGCTAACTAGTGCTTGCAAAAGTTAGCACCCCGTCGTACGGTTGGGATGTAGCTGATCGGTTACCCCACGCAACGAGAGGGCAATCATGTCGCAGGATGAAAATCTTGCCGCTGTCGTGTCCAACGCTGCGCAGGACATCGGGAGCTTCATCCGGAGCCAGCGCGAAGCCGCACAGGTCTCCGTGCGACAACTCGCCGAGAAGGCAGGTGTCAGCAATCCGTACCTCAGCCAGATCGAGCGCGGGCTGCGCAAACCCTCGGCTGATGTGCTCAATCAGATCGCCAAGGCATTGCGCGTCTCAGCCGAGGTGCTCTACATCCGGGCCGGGATTCTCGAACCCACGGCGTCGGGCGAGGTTCGCGACGCCATCGTCACCGACATGGCGATCAACGAGCGGCAGAAGCAGGTGCTGCTCGACATCTACACGTCGTTCTGCCAGCAGAACGAGGCCGCCCTTCTCGAAGCCGCACAGGCGGTAGCTGCGCAGGACGACCAACCCAGCGAAGCAGATGAGGAGCCGACGACTGAACAAGACCCAAGCCCCGTCCAACGTCCTCTGCAACTCACTCAAACTCCGAACACCGACCACCAAGCGTGAAACGAAAGGTAAAGACCATGGCTGACAAGAACCAGATCGAGATCGACGACCTGAAGGCCCCGCTGCTCGCCGCCGTCGGCGCTGCCGACCTGGCCCTGGAGCGTGTCAACGAGATCGTCGCGACGCTGCGTGAGCGTGCCGGCGATGCCCGCACCGACGCCGAGGCTCGCGCCGAGGCGAGCCGCGCCCGCATCAACAAGCTGCAGGAAGAACTGCCGACGCAGGTCGACGACATTCGCGGCCGGCTCACCTCTGAAGAGCTGCGCAGGTTCGCCGAGGGCTACGCCGAGGCCGCGCAGACCACCTACAACAAGCTCATCGAGCGTGGCGAGGCTGCGTTGGAGCGGCTGCGTAGCCAGCCCGCGCTGGAGGATGCCGCGAGCCGGGTCGAGGGATACACCGACCAGGCCGTCGAGCTCACCCAGGAGGCGCTGGGCAACGTGGCGACCCAGACCCGCGCGGTCGGCGAGCGCGCCGCCAAGCTGGTCGGCGTCGAGCTGCCGAAGAAGGCCGAGTCGGCCGCCGAGCCGGTGAAGAAGGCCGCCAACAAGGCTCCGGCCAAGAAGGCCCCCGCGAAGAAGACCCCGGCCAAGAAGGCCCCCGCCAAGAAGGCGCCGGCCAAGAAGGTCACCCAGAAGTAGTCGCACCAGGGCGATCGACGGTCGACACCACCACGAGCGGTGGAGTTCGACCGGAGGGCGTAACCCGCATAGGCTGTCGAGCGTGGAGCTCCAAGGCTTGGTGGGTTACGTCCTCTTCGCTTTACAGGTCGCGGTCCTGGTGGCGGCGGTCTATGCATTCGTGCACGCGGCCATGCAACGGCCTGACGCCTACACCGCGGTCGACAAGCTGACCAAACCGGTGTGGCTGGTCATCCTCGGCGTCGGGGTGTTGCTTGCGCTGGTCCTCGGCATCTTCGGGGTGGCGATCGCCGCGGCGGCCTCCGGCGTGTACCTCGTCGACGTCCGCCCGAAGATCCTTGAAGTCCAGGGGAAGTCACGCTAGTGCGCCGTCTCCTGGCTGCTGTGGCGGTGGCCTGCGCACTCCCGCTCGCCGCGCCCACCGCGTCGGCCACGCCATCCGTCGCCGCGCCCCCGTACGTCGACCACGTCGAGTGGGCCAAGTGGGGGGACCTGTCCAGCCTGAGGGTGTACCCGACGCCCTCCGGACGCGGGCTGTCCGGCATGCCGGGTAGCCGTGCACAGGCCGACGCAGCGTGGGCCGAAGTACTGACGCTGTCCCCCGACGCGGCGATCCCCGGGATGTGGGAGCAGTTCATCTGTCACTGGCAGTTCGCCGAGCTGGTCGAGCCCGGCAAGGTCAGCTGGAACCTCGAACCGTGGCGACCCGAGGTCAGTGAAGACCAGATGATCTCCGCCGGCTGCAATCCGGGCGGCACCGAAGAGCCCTTCTGATGGGCTCGCGCACCCGCGCCGAGGTTGTGGCGCTGGTCGATCACACGCTGCTCAAACCGGAGGCCACCGCCGACGACGTGGCGGCGCTGGTGGCCGAGGCCGCCGAACTCGGGGTGTTCGCGGTGTGTGTGTCTCCGTCGATGGTGGCGGTGGCCCGACGCAGACTTACGGAGGGGCCGAAGCTGGCCGCCGTCGTGGGATTCCCGTCGGGCAAGCACCTTTCGTCGGTGAAGGCCGGCGAGGCGCGCGCCGCCGTGGCCGACGGCGCCGACGAGATCGACATGGTGATCGACGTCGGCGCCGCGCTGAGCGGGGACTTCGAAGCCGTCCGCGACGATGTCGCGGCGGTCCGCGACGCCATCGGTGACGACATCGTGCTGAAGGTCATCGTCGAATCCGCGGCTCTGCTGAGCCTCGGGGATGAGCGCAGCCTGGTCGAGGCGTGCCGCGCCGCCGAAGCCGGCCGGGCGGATTTCGTCAAGACCTCTACCGGGTTTCACCCGAGTGGGGGAGCGTCGGTACGTGCGGTGGAACTGATGGCCGAGACCGTCGGGACCCGCCTCGGCATCAAGGCCAGTGGCGGCATTCGGACCGCCGCGGACGCCTCGGTGCTGCTCGACGCCGGTGCCACCCGGCTGGGGCTCTCCGGTACCCGCGCGGTGCTCGACGGGCTCGGCTGAGACCTACAGTCCGGCGAAGCAGGGGTCCTCTGTCTGCTTCGGGATCGATGCGTTGCTGGTCGAGAACTGGCTCACCACACCGGTATCGGTGACCTGGATGGAATCCGCGCGGATGTCCATCGGGTAGTCCTGGGTCAGCTCCGCGGTGAACGCGTCCAGCGCCGGTTGCACGATCTCCCGGGGCAGGGTGAAACCGAGCCCGGTCAAGTTCTCCACCTGCAGCGAGATGCCGCCGTTGACGACCTCGGGTCGGGTGGTGATGCTGCCCAGCGCGCCCTCGAGCTCGATGGTCCCGTCGGCCGGGTTGGTCGTCACGCCGGTCACGAAGCTGCCGACCAGAGGGATGGCGCCCTGGATGGTCTCTTTGATGCCCTCGGCGGACCAGCTGATGTTGGCCAGCAGGGAGCCCACCGAGCCGCCCGAGGTGGGGGTGTCCTCCAGGCGCACGTCGTTGATGTCGAGGTTCAGCTTCATGCCCCGGGCGTCGCGCAGCTGGTTGCCCGCGGTCTCGATCCTGATGTTCGTGTAGTGGCCTGACACATGCTGGAACAGGAACGGCGGGAACACCCCGAACGACGCGGTGACGTCGTCCCTGACCACACACTCGACCACCGAGGCGACGACGGTGTCGGCGCGGTTGCGGGCGTACAGCTCGCCACCGAGCAGCCCGGCGAACACCAGCGCCACGACGATCACGACCGCCAGGACGATGGAAAGCGGATCGCTGAAGACTTTCTTGAACTTCGCCGGCAACGAGGAACCTTCCTCCTCCGGGGGTCCGGGAGGCATCTGCCCGGGCGGACCGCCCTGGGGTGGACCGGGGGGGAAACCTTGCGACGGGTTCTGCGCAAACGGTGGCTGCGGTGGGCCGGGCGGCTGCTGTGGCTGACGGGCCCAGGGATCGGTCACCTCAGCGATTCTGCCTTACCGCCCTGAGCGGCTGGCGATGAGCGCTCGCGCGAAGAGCAGACGGCCCCTGAGCGGTTACGCATCACCGCGACCGTCTCGCGGGCCTTGCGTGCGGCTTCGAGGTCGATGTCGCAGACCAGCAACTCCGGCTCGCTGCCCGCCGACGCCACCACCTCACCGAGCGCGGAGGCCACGACGCTGCCCCCCACGCCCGTCGGCCCCTGCTTGGCTATCTCGTCACCGGGGTAGGCCTGTCCGACCGCGGCGAGCACGCTGTTCGTGTCGATCGCGCGGGCCCGCGCCAGCAGCGTCCACTGGTCGAGCTTGCCCGGACCGGCGCCCCAGGAAGCGTGCGCGGTGATGAGCTCGGCGCCGCGGCGGGCCAACTCGACGTACAGCTCCGGAAAGCGGATGTCGTAACACAGCGTCAGGCCGACCGTCACCCCGTCGACGTCGATGACGACCGGCTCCCGGCCCGGCGCGACGGTCTTGGATTCGGCGAAGCCGAACGCGTCGTAGAGATGGATCTTGTCGTAGCGCGCGTCGACCCCCGGGCCGGCCGCGAGCAGCGTGTTGGTGACCCGGCCGTCATCGGCGGGGGTGAACATGCCGGCGACGACGACGACACCTGCGCGTCGGGCGATGCCGCGGACGGCGTCGGCCCACGGCCCGTCCAACGGCTCGGCGACCGGCGCGAGCGGCACCCCGAAGCGACACATGGTCGCTTCGGGGAACAGCACCAGCGACGCGCCCGCTTCGACCGCTCGCGAGGTGTAGTCCTCCACGAGGGCGAGGTTGGCGTTCGGGTCGGTACCGCTGCTGATCTGGGCCAACGCCACACGCAGTTCGGAGCGCATGTCGAACAGCCTAGTTACGGCCCCCAGGCAGGCCGGTCCAGCGAGGCGGGCTTGTGGCCGAGCTTGCCGGAGCGGACCTGCGCGGCAAGGCTGTCGAGGATCACCCGCGAGCTCATCAGCGCGGTCTGCTCGGCCCAGTCGTACGGCGGCGAGCATTCAACGACCTCGATACCGGCCAGTCCCGGCTCGGAGACCATCTTGACCAGGTTGAGCGCCTCGCGCGGCAGCAGGCCGCCCGGTTCCGGCCAGCCCGTTCCCGGCACGAACCCGGCGTCGATGACGTCGATGTCGAATGACAGGTACACCGCCTTGGCGCCCTTCCAGGCGATCTCGAGTGCCATCTCCGCGATTTTCTCGACGCCGACCCTTTCCACGTCGCCGACGGTGATCACCGTCGACTTGCGGTCGCGGCCCACCTTGACCCCTTCACGCGGGCTCTGCCAGCCACCGATGCCGATCTGCACCAGGTTGGTCGCCGGTGCGTTCTTGATGTTGGTGGCGTGGAACCACGGGGTGGTGTGCATCCGCTCGTCGAGGTCGGTCTCCTGGGTGTCGACGTGGCGGTCGAAATGGATGATGCCGATGTTGCCGTCCATGTACGGGGCCAGCCCGCGGATGGTGGGGAAGCCGATGGAGTGGTCGCCACCGAGGACGATCGGCATGACGCCCTTCTGCGCGACGAAGGCCATCGCCTGGCTGATCTGGTCGAAGGACTTCTCCAGGTTGCCCGGGATGGTGAACACATCGCCGATGTCGACCATGTTGAGTTGCTCGCGCAGGTCGACGCCGGATTCGTAGTTGTAGGTGCCGAACAGGTTGGTCGAGCGGCGGATGCCCTGCGGGCCGAACCGTGTTCCCGGCCGATAGGTGGCGCCGGCATCCAGCGGCACCCCGAAGATGGCGACCTCGGCGTCGTCGACCTGGTGGACGTCCTCGATGAACGGGCATTTCAGGAACGTGCCGCGTTCACCGGCGAAGTGCGGCTTCTCCCCGCGCACGAACGTCGAGATGGTGCGGTCGTTGATCGTCGGGGCGGCCTCCAGGCCGAAGCTCAGACCACGCTCGATCTCCTCGCGGAGTCGGCGGTCACCGAGGTCGGCCTCGGCCTGTTGGGCCCAGGCGCCCTCGGCATTCGGCAGGGACGGGTCGGGATGTCCAGAATCGGGCACGAGCGCTCCTCTACGCGCCGTCTTGTCGCTGACCGGGTACGACGCACCTCGTCCGGGGAACCGGTTCACCCGGCCCCTGCGGTTCATTGTTGGCACAGTCGCGAATTGCTGTCCAGCGCTGAAGGAAACGCATCGTTAACACCTGACGCGACGTGACGTAACGAAGCGGGTTTTTCCTGGAGCACGACCCACAGAGAAATTCATGCATGTGGGGCGCGTCTAGGGTTCCGCCGATTCGGGTCTGGTCCGAGAGACGCAGGCGACTCCGGCGGCGATGCCGGATTCGCTCCACGGCGGGAGAAAAGCCCGGGAGGCTCCACAGCCGGATGCGGAGGTGCCGCGTCCGGCGACATATCGGGAGGCTCCACCATGATTCTTCTCGGCGTCGGATTCAGCATCGTCGTTGTCACCCTGATCGGCCTCGCGGTCGCGCGCCGCGTCGGCGGCGACAGCACCAACTTCCTGGTCGGTGGTCGCAACCTGGCCCTGCCG
This sequence comes from Mycolicibacterium hippocampi, assembly GCF_010723735.1. Lineage (GTDB taxonomy): Bacteria > Actinomycetota > Actinomycetes > Mycobacteriales > Mycobacteriaceae > Mycobacterium > Mycobacterium hippocampi. The sequence continues at coordinate 1,514,603 of NZ_BLLB01000002.1, forward strand.
CTGGTCGGTGCCGCCCTGATGGGGCAGGCCGTCGACACCAACGCGACCCTCGGCAACACCGACCTGTCGTCGCAGTTCGGCTTCTGGGCGGGTGCGGCCCTGCCGCTGGGCCTGGGGCTGTGCCTGCTGCTCACCGGCATCTTCTTCGCCAAGCCGATGAACCGGATGGGCCTGACGACGCTGCCTGACTACTACCGACTGCGGTTCGGCAGGCCGGTCGAGGTGGCGTCGTCGGTGCTGATGATCATGGCGTTCGCGATCCTGGTGGCCGGCAACCTGGTGGCGGGCGGTTTCCTGTTCGAGTACTTCGTCGGTTTCCCGTACTGGCTGGGGGTGGTGCTGATCGCAGGGATCGTGCTGCTCTACACCGGGGCCGGCGGCATGCTCGCCGACGCCTACACCGCGATCGTGCAGATGAGCCTGATCCTGGTGGCCGCGGTGGCGACGTTGATCTGGGTGACCGTGACGTACGGCCTGACCGTGCCGGACGGAATGGGCCCGTTCGACCTCGGGCAACTCAGCGATCCCGCGCAGGGTGCCGCCATCAACTGGGCGACGCTGATCGCACTCGGCATCGGTGACATCGTGGCCATCGACTTCATGCAGCGGATCTTCTCGGCGCGTTCGCCGGAGATCGCGCGCCGGGCGTGCTTCATCGGTGCGGCCGGCGCGGCCGCCATCGGGATCCCGTTCGCGTTGGTGGCGCTGGCGTCGACGGCGATCGTGCCCGAAGGCTCCGACGGACCGGTCCTTTTCGTGTTGCTCAACGACTTCGCGCCGATCGGCCTGACGGTGCTGGTGCTGGCCGGCATCGTCGGCGCGTCGATGAGCACCGCCAACGGCGCCATCCTGGGCACCGCGGCGGTCGCGGTGCGCAACGTCGGCAACGTCAAGCGGATTCATGTCGAGGGCAAAGTCGATCCGCTGTTGCGGGCCACCCGGTGGGCGATGATCCCGGTCGCCGCGGTGTCGGTGCTGTTCGCACTCAAGGTGCCGCAGACCGGGATCCTGCTGACGCTGGCGTTCGATCTGTTGTTGGGCTGTCTGATCGTGCCCTTCGTGCTCGGCCTCTACTGGCGCCGCGGGACGGCAACAGCGGCGATGGCGGCGATCGTGGTCGGCCTGGTGGTCCGGCTCGGTCTGTTCGCCATGACCCCGACGGTGTACGGGGTGGACAACACGATCTTCTACGTCGACAACGGATTCTTCGACGCGACGTTCGACGGTTACCCGACCTTCATCGCGTTCGCGGCGTCGCTGCTGGCGTACGTCGTCGTCGCCCTTCTCACCAAGCCGGCGACGTTGCGCGGGTTGGACATCCAGGTGGCCGAGGACATCGACGAGGCGCTGGCGGGGGTGGACCAGACCGCCGACGAGTCCGCGGAGCCGGTCGCGGCCAAGGCCGCCAACTCGCCCTAGTCGATCTCCGTCCAACGTACGGTTTCTGATGGATTCCGCGCGATCTTCGTCAGAAACCGTACGTTCGCCGGTGCGGCGGGCCGGCGGGCGGTCAGTCGACGGGGGCGACGGCCGCCCACGGCACCGTCAACACCCCGTCGCGTAGGCTGCGTCGGGGAGCGGTGACCGGGAAACCTTCGGCGGCAAGCATTTCCACCATGGCGCGCCAGCGCATCCGCGGCCCGAACACCCCGTGCCCGGCGACGCTGGCCCATGCGCGGTCGGCGGCCTGTAGCAGCGTGTGGATCGGCTGCCCCGAAACATTGTGGTGGATGAGCACTTTGGGCAGCCGCTCGGCCAGGTCCGAGGGTCGCTCGACGCTGAACGGGTCACACGCCAGCGTCAGGCTCACCACCGAGACCGCGTCCAGGAGCACCCAGCAGCACCGCCGACCCAGCTCGTCACAGGTGCCGTCGACGATCAGTCCTCCCGGGGCCAAGCCGGTGCGCATCGCCGCCCACGCGTCGGACACCGCGTTCTCCGGGTACTGGCGCAGCACATTGAACGCGCGCACCAGAACCGGTCGGTGTCCTGCCAATTCGAAACCGCCGAGCGCGAATTCCACCCCCGGCGCCACCGCGGCGCGGCCGATGCGCACCCGGTCGGGGTCGATCTCGAGGCCGACGACGCGGATGTCGGAGCGCAGCGACCGCAGCCGGATCGCCAGCTCCAGAGTGGTCACCGGCAGCGCGCCGTAGCCGAGGTCGACGATCAGCGGATCGGTGGCGGCCTGTACGGCGTGGCGAACCCGGGGTTCGTGGACCAGCCAGCGGTCGCTACGGCGCAGCCGGTTGTGACCGGTGGTGCCCCGCGTGATCGCGCCGAGAGGCGCACCTGCACGCTGGGCCATGGCGCAGATCTTAGTTCGTGATCAGCCGTTTTCTGTGATCCACACCGTGGTGAAGCGTTGCTCGGCGATCAGCAGGTCGACCAATTGGCTGCCGATGAAGTTCTCGATCTTGCCGCCCACGAGCGGAACCCGGACCTCGACGGTGGCCGTCAGCGCCATCCGGGCGCCCGGTTGCGAGGTCGCCGGCGCCAGGACCGCCTCGCCGGTCAGCCCGGCCGGTGCACCGGGAATGGTGCCGGACACGACGGCCGAGGCGCGCCCGTTGAACATCGGCGTCCACAGCTCCTCACGCACGAAACACAGATCGCCGCGATGGAACTGCGTCACCACTGCGGGCAACCGGTCCGATCGCAGCGTCTGCGTGGTGCGGATGCGGATCCCGCCGTCGTCTCCGATCACCAACTCGTCGAGCGTGGCGTGATCGGCGCCGGAGTCGCCCAACCGGACCAGCCAGTACTGCTCGTCGCTGAACGCCCTGTGGACCTGTTCGACCGTGCCGCCGTATTCAGCGGCCATGTCGAATGAACGCGGCATGAAAGACCACGCTACCGTTACCGCCCGTGGTCTCTTCGTCGATCGACGGTGTGGCGGTCGCCGAGAACGTCCCGCTGGCGCCGCTGACCACGCTGCGCGTCGGGCCGGTCGCGCGGCGACTGCTCACCTGCACCACCACTGAACAGGTTGTTGCTGCCCTGCGCGACGTCGGCCCGGATGCGTTGGTGCTGGCCGGCGGATCCAACGTGGTGCTGGCCGACGACCTCGACGGGCTCACCGTGGTCCGGCTGGCGAACAGCGGCATCACCGTCGACGGCGACACCGTGCGCGCGGAGGCCGGTGCGGTGTGGGACGACGTCGTCGCCGCCTCGCTGGCGCACGGCTTGAGCGGGCTGGAATGCCTGTCCGGGATACCGGGGTCGGCGGGGGCCACCCCGGTGCAGAACGTCGGGGCTTACGGCGCAGAGGTGGCCGACACCATCCGCCGGGTCCGGCTGCTGGACCGGCGCACCGGCGAGGACCGGTGGGTGACCCCCGATGTCCTGCAGTTCGGTTACCGCACAAGCATTCTGAAGAACTCGTCAGATGCGGTGGTGCTGGAGGTGGAGTTCGCGCTGGAAGCCGCAGACCGCAGCGGCCCGGTGCGCTACGGCGAGCTCGCCGCGGCGCTCGGTGTCGGGCAGGGCGACCGCGCGGACCCGGCGCAGGTGCGTGCAGCGGTGTTGTCGCTGCGGGCCGGCAAGGGCATGGTGCTCGACGAGGACGACCACGACACCTGGAGCGTCGGCTCGTTCTTCACCAACCCGGTGGTGACGCGCGCGGAGTTCGACCGCCTCGCCGGTGCGGTCGACGGACCTGTTCCGCACTATCCCGCTGCCGACGGGGTGAAACTGGCCGCTGGCTGGCTCGTCGAACGGGCCGGCTTCGGCAAAGGATTTCCGGATGCGCAGGCACCCGCGCGGTTGTCCACCAAGCACGCGCTGGCGCTCACCAACCGCGGCCACGCGAGCAGCGACGACGTCATCGCGCTCGCCAGGACGATCCGCGACGGGGTCGCCGCGGCATTCGGGATCGAACTCACACCCGAGCCTGTGCTGATCGGGTGCGATTTCTAGGTACCCTCGGTTCACGTGAGCCCTCGAGACCCGTTGCCGTCGATCACCAGACGGCGTGCCCTGGCCGCCGTCGCGTTCGGCCTCGCCGCACCGGGTGCGCTCGCCGCTTGCATGAACCAGCGTGACCAGTCCTCCGGCGCGGCTGCGGAGACCCCCGCCGCGCCATCGCTGACCTTCGAGCCCGCCGACGCCGCGGTCGACGTCGGGCCCACCTCACGCGTCGCAGTCGACGTCACCGACGGCTGGTTCCAGAAGGTCAGCCTGACCAACCCCGACGGCAAGGTCGTCGCCGGCACGCTGAACCGGGACCGCACCGCGTTCACCGTCACCGAACCACTGGGCTACGGAGTCGCCTACACCTGGGGCGGCACCGTTGTCGGCCACGACGGCAAGGCCGTGCCGGTGTCCGGATCGTTCACCACGATCTCCCCGGCCAACCAGGTCAACGGCCGGTTCCAGCTCGCCGACGGCCAGACCGTGGGTGTGGCGGCGCCGATCATTCTGCAGTTCGACGCCGCGATCGCCGAAGACGACCGGGCCGCGGTGGAGAAGGCACTGTCGGTGACCACCACGCCGGAGGTCGAGGGCAGCTGGGCCTGGCTGCCCGACGAGGTAGGCGGTTCGCGGGTGCACTGGCGCACCCGCGAGTACTACCCGGCGGGCACCACCGTGCACGTCGACGCGAACTTCTACGGGGTGCCGTTCGGCGCAGGCGCGTACGGAGCGGCCGATTCGACGCTGGACTTCACAATCGGACGCTTCCAGCTCGTCAAGGCCGAGGCGTCGTCGCATCAGATCGAGGTGATCACCGACGAGGGCGTGATCATGACGCTGCCGTGCAGCTACGGCGAAGGTGACCTGGACCGCAACGTCACCCGCAGCGGCATCCACGTGGTCACGGAGAAGTACGAGGACTTCTACATGACCAACCCGGCGGCCGGCTACGCCAACGTCCGCGAGCGGTTCGCGGTGCGGATCTCCAACAACGGCGAATTCATCCACGCCAACCCGGCCAGCTCCGGCGCCCAGGGCAACAGCAACGTCACCAACGGCTGCATCAACCTGTCCACCGAAGATGCCCAGCGCTACTTCAACACCGCGATGTACGGCGACCCTGTCGAGGTCACCGGCACCCGTATCCAGCTGTCCTACGCCGACGGCGACATCTGGGACTGGGCGGTGCCCTGGGACGAGTGGACCTCGATGTCGGCGTTGTCCGACAGGCAGGCCTCGGGCGGCATCCCCGACAGCGCCCCGGCCACACCGTCGGATGCGCCGCAGCCGGTCCGCGGCCAACCCGGCGGCTAGAAAAGCCCGTTGAGACTGCGCTGCGGGCGCAGAACGCCGAGCGGACCGCGCCGCTGTCGCAGTGTCAACGACTCAGGCCTGGCGGCGGTGGAAGCGCGACCCGCTGGCCCCGCTGACCTGGTCACGCGGTCGGACCACGATCAGGTCCAGGTCGACGTGGGAGGGCCGGCTGGCGACGAACCCGATCACGTCGGCGATGTCTTCGGCCACCAGCGGCGTCACGCCCTGGTAGACCTTCTCGGCGCGCTCGGCGTCCCCGCCGAAGCGCCGTAGCGAAAAGTCGGTCTTGACCATCCCGGGGGCCACCTCGGTGAGGCGGACGGGTTGTCCGAGCAACTCGCTGCGCAACGTGCGGTGCAACACGCCCTGGGCGTGCTTGGCCGACGTGTAGCCGCCCCCGTTGTCGTAGATCTCGACGGCGGCGATCGAGGTGACCGTGACGATCAACCCGTCGCCGGACTCGATCAGTTTCGGCAACAGCGCGCGGGTCACGTGCAGCGTGCCCAACACGTTGGATTCCCACATCCAGCGCCAGTGCTCCACGTCGGCGTCGGCCACCGACTCCAGCCCGCGCGCCCCGCCGGCGTTGTTGACCAGCACGTCCACCCGGTCCAGCCGTCCGGCCATCGCCGCCACAGCGGCGCTGTCGGTGACATCCGCCACAATCGCGGTGCCGTCGATCTCGGCGGCCAGTGCCACGATCGGGGCCTCCCGGCGCGCCACGCAGATCACATGGAATCCCAGTGCAGCAAGAGTTCTCGCGGTCGCCTCACCTATTCCGGCGCTGGCTCCGGTGACCACTGCGACCCGGCGGGCATCTGATGGAGTCGTCATTTGCTCAAGACTAGGCGGCACCCCTGCGTGCACGCCTGAGCGGGGATGCGCCGACCTGGCGGTGTAGACATGACGGTGTGCGTCCAGCGACCGATCGGCACGGCCTGGCTTCCGGTCTGCCCCAGCCACGCCGGGTGGCGGTGTTGTCCGTGCACACCTCCCCGCTCGCCCAGCCGGGCACGGGTGACGCCGGTGGCATGAACGTCTACGTCCAGCAGACCGCGCTGGAGCTGGCGCGTCGCGGCGTCGAGGTGGAGATCTTCACCAGGGCCACCGCGTCCACCGACCCCGCCGTCGTCCGGGTGGCGCCCGGGGTGCTGGTGCGCAATGTGGTGGCGGGTCCGTTCGAAGGACTGGACAAGAACGACCTGCCCACCCAGTTGTGTGCTTTCACCGCAGGCGTGCTGCGCGCCGAGGCCACCCATGAACCCGGCTACTACGACATCGTGCACTCGCACTACTGGCTCTCCGGACAGGTCGGCTGGCTGGCCGCGGACCGCTGGGCGGTGCCGCTGGTGCACACCGCCCACACGCTCGCCGCGGTCAAGAACGCCGCCCTGGCCGCCGGGGACTCGCCCGAGCCGCCGATGCGCTCCATCGGCGAACAGCAGGTGGTCGACGAGGCCGACCGGCTCATCGTCAACACCGATCATGAAGCGCAGCAGTTGGTTTCGTTGCATCAGGCCGATCCGGCCCGCATCGACGTGGTGCACCCGGGCGTCGACCTGCAGGTTTTCACCCCCGGTGACCGGCGGGCCGCGCGCGCGGAGCTGGGACTGGACGCCCTCGATGCCGACGTCCCGATCGTCGCGTTCGTCGGGCGCATCCAACCGCTCAAGGCGCCCGACGTGCTGTTGCGCGCGGCCGCGCTGTTGCCCGGCATCCACGTGCTCATCGCCGGCGGGCCGTCCGGCAACGGGATGTCGACGCCCGACGATCTGGTTGAGCTGGCCGCCCAGTTGGGTATCACCGACCGCGTGACGTTCCTTCCGCCGCAGTCCCGTGACGATCTCGTCCGCGTCTACCGGGCCGCCGATGTCGTCGCCGTGCCGAGCTACTCGGAGTCTTTCGGTCTGGTCGCGTTGGAGGCGCAGGCATGTGGCACCCCGGTGGTCGCCGCCGCGGTCGGCGGGCTGCCGGTGGCAGTCCGCGACGGTGTCAGCGGCGCGCTGGTCGACGGGCACGACCCCGCCGACTGGGCGACGGCGATCGGTGACATCGTCGGCCGCGACCGGGCGCCGATGCGGGAGGCAGCCCTCGCGCACGCCGCCGCGTTCTCGTGGGGCCACACCGTCGATGCGCTGCTGGGCAGCTACGGGCACGCGATCGGCAACCACCGGACCGGACAGCAGAGCCAGCCCGCCGGCCGGCGCAGCGGACGCCGGTTCTCGATGCGGCGGGGGGTGCGCGCGTGAGCGGCAGCAGCGGCGATGTGCAGGACCTGATCGAGCGCAGCCTCGAAGAACACGAGCTGACCTACACCCACCACAAGGGTGCACGCGGAGGTCTGCCCGGCCTGGTCGTCGAGCTCCCCGGGGAGCGCAGGCTCAAGACCAACACCATCCTGACCATCGGCGAGCATTCGGTGCGAGTCGAGGCGTTCGTCTGCCGCAAGCCCGACGAGAACCACGAGGGTGTCTACAAGTTTCTGCTCAAGCGCAACCGCAGGCTCTACGGCGTCGCCTACACGCTGGACAACACCGGAGACATCTACCTCGTCGGCCGGATGGCGCTGGCGGCCGTCACCGACGACGAGATCGACCGGGTGCTCGGGCAGGTGCTCGAGGCGGTCGACTCGGACTTCAACACGTTGCTGGAGTTGGGGTTTCGCACTTCCATCCAGAAGGAGTGGGAGTGGCGGGTGTCACGCGGCGAGTCGCTGAACAATCTGCGCGCCTTTGAACATCTCATCGACGATGAGGGCGACGACTGATCTCCGCCGCCACCACGATCGTGAGAGGATCGAGAGCATGGCAGACAACGCGACGCTGATCCTGCTGCGCCACGGTGAGAGCGAGTGGAACGCGCTGAACCAGTTCACCGGGTGGGTGGACGTCGACCTGACCGAGAAGGGGATGGCCGAGGCGGTCCGCGCCGGGCAGCTCCTCGCCGAACAGGACCGCCAACCCGACGTGCTGTACACCTCGCTGCTCAGGCGTGCGATCACCACCGCCAACGTGGCGCTGGACAAGGCCGATCGGCACTGGATCCCGGTGCACCGGGACTGGCGGCTCAACGAGCGTCACTACGGTGCGCTGCAGGGCCTGAACAAGGCCGAGACCAAAGCCAAGTACGGCGACGAGCAGTTCATGGCCTGGCGGCGCAGCTACGACACCCCGCCGCCGGCGATCGAGCCGGGCAGCGAGTTCAGCCAGGACAGCGACCCGCGCTACGCGGCGATCTCGGGTGGCCCGCTCACCGAATGCCTCAAAGACGTCGTCGAACGGTTCGTGCCGTACTACACCGAGGTGATCGTCCCCGACCTGCAGGCAGGCAAGACCGTGCTGATCGCCGCGCACGGCAATTCACTTCGTGCCCTGGTCAAGTACCTGGACGGGATGTCCGACGACGACGTCGTGGGCCTGAACATCCCCACCGGGATCCCGCTGCGCTACGACCTGGACGGCGATCTCAGGCCGACCACGCCCGGCGGGCTGTACCTGGATCCTGACGCCGCGGCGGCCGGTGCGGCGGCGGTCGCCGCCCAGGGTGCCAAGTAGCCGGCCGACCGGCCACGCGTTCTCACCCGGCGAACAGAAGGTGAACAACGAGGGACGCACACCCGAACTTCGGTGTTTGAGTCTGTGACTTGTCCCGAATTGGCCGCACGCTGCTGGGATGATGTTCACCGAATGCGTACGCTTTTCGCGTGAGCGTCGTATCGGCGCTGCTTCTCGCAGCGATCGTGGCACTGCTCGCATTGTCGATCGGTGTGGTGATCGGGATGGGAGTGGTTACCCGCCGCCGCGAACGTCGGCAACGGCGCATCGCGGAACAGGCGGGCATCACCGTCCTGCAGATGCTCGAGCACGTGGTGGCGCAGGCTCCGGTGGGTCTCGTGGTCGTCGACACCTACCGTGACGTCGTCTACACCAACGAACGCGCCCGCGAGCTCGGCCTGGTGCGCGATCGGATGCTCGACGACCGCGCCTGGCTGGCCGCACAGCGCACGCTGACCACCGGCGAGGACGGAGAGGTCGACCTGTCACCGCGCAAACGCAGCCGGCCGGGACGCTCAGGGCTCTCGGTGCGTGGCCATGTGCGGTTGCTCACCGAGGACGATCGCCGCTTCGCGGTGATCTACGTCGACGACCAGTCCGAGCACGCCCGGATGGAAGCGACGCGCCGGGATTTCGTGGCCAACGTCAGCCACGAGCTCAAGACGCCGGTCGGCGCGATGGGCGTGCTGGCGGAAGCCATCCTGGCCTCCGGCGACGACGGCGAGACGGTCCGGCACTTCGCCGCCAAGATGGTCACCGAGTCCAACCGGTTGGCGGACATGGTGGGCGAGTTGATCGAGCTGTCCCGGTTGCAGGGCGCCGAACGTTTGCCCGACCTGGAGGCCGTCGACGTGGACACTGTGGTCTCCGAGGCGCTTTCGCGTCACAAGGTCTCCGCCGACAACGCCGACATCACGATCACCACCGATCCGCCGACGGGTTTTCGGGTGCTCGGCGACCAGACCCTGCTGGTGACGGCGATCGCGAACCTGGTCTCCAACGCGATTGCATACTCGCCCAATGGATCCTCGGTGTCGGTCAGCCGGCGCCGGCGTGGCGACAACATCGAGATCGCGGTCACCGACCGCGGCATCGGCATCGCCCGCGCCGACCAGGAGCGGGTGTTCGAGCGATTCTTCCGCGTCGACAAGGCGCGGTCCCGGGCCACCGGCGGCACGGGGCTGGGGCTGGCCATCGTCAAGCACGTCGCGGCCAACCACAACGGCTCCATTCGGCTGTGGAGCCAGCCGGGCACCGGCTCGACGTTCACGTTGTCGATCCCGGCTTACTTCAACGATTCGGACGATGCAGATGATTCAGATGATCAAGCCTCAGATGACCACGACGAACGAGAGGACTAGTACATCGATGACCAGCGTGCTGATCGTGGAGGACGAGGAGTCCCTGGCCGATCCACTGGCGTTTCTGCTCCGTAAGGAGGGGTTCGAGGCCACCGTGGTGGTCGACGGGCCGTCAGCTCTGGCCGAGTTCGACCGCGCGGGTGCCGACATCGTGCTGCTGGATCTGATGCTGCCTGGGATGAGTGGCACCGACGTCTGCAAGCAACTGCGGTCGCGCTCGAGCGTCCCGGTCATCATGGTGACCGCCCGCGACAGTGAGATCGACAAGGTCGTCGGCCTCGAGCTCGGCGCCGACGACTACGTCACCAAGCCGTACTCCGCGCGCGAGCTGATCGCGCGCATCCGCGCAGTGCTGCGCCGCGGCGCCGACGCCGACGAGATCGGGATCGCCGACGGAGTGCTGGAGGCCGGACCGGTGCGCATGGATGTGGAACGCCACGTGGTCAGTGTCAACGGTTCCGCGATCACGTTGCCGCTCAAGGAATTCGACCTGCTGGAGTACCTGATGCGCAACAGCGGCCGGGTGCTCACCCGCGGCCAGCTCATCGACCGGGTGTGGGGCGCCGACTACGTCGGCGACACCAAGACGCTCGACGTCCACGTCAAGCGGTTGCGCAGCAAGATCGAAGCGGACCCTGCCAATCCGGTGCATCTGGTCACGGTGCGTGGCCTGGGCTACAAGCTGGAGGGCTGAGAGCCGCTGCCCTCATTCCGCCGCGCGGGTTGCGGGGTGGATGGCGATGAGGCCTAAACTGCTGCGGCGCTTGCACATTGCTGCCAGCTCCGCGTAGGTCTTCTCGCCGAGCAGTTCGGTGAGCTCGGGGGCGTAGGACTGCCAGACCGGCTTGGCGCCGACATGCGCGGCCGGGTCGCCGGTGCAGTACCAGTGCAGATCGGCGCCGCCCTCGCCCCACCCACGTCGGTCGTACTCGGTGATCCAGGTCTTGAGGATCTCGCTGCCGTCCGGGCGGGTGACCCATTCCTGGGTGCGCCGGATCGGCAGCTGCCAACAGACTTCTGGCTTGAGAGTCAGCGGTTCCACGCCGATCTTGAGGGCCTTGGTGTGCAGCGCACAGCCGATACCCCCGGGCCAGCCGGGACGATTGAGGAAAATGCAGGCACCTTTGTACTTTCGGGTGCGCAGGTTCGGCTTGTCGTCGTAGGAGTCCATCTCGAGATAGCCCTTCTTGCCCAGGCCTTTCTCGCGGTACTGCCAGTCCTCGTCGGTGAGCAGTTTGACTGCGTCGTCGAGCTGGGCGCGGTCGTCGTCGTCGGACAGAAACGCACCGTGTGAACAGCATCCGTCATCGGGTCTGCCCTCGACGGTTCCCTGGCAGGCCGGGGTGCCGAACACGCAGGTCCAGCGGGACAGCAGCCAGGTCATGTCGGCGGCAATCAGATGTTCGGGGTTGTCGGGGTCGTAGAACTCCACCCACTCGCGGGCGAAATCCTGCTCGACCTCTCCGGGATGCGAACCGCTCACGGTTTTCCACGGTAGACCCATTAGGTTGGGTGAGTGCGATTAGGCGTGCTCGACGTGGGCAGCAATACCGTCCATCTGTTGGTCGTGGATGCACGCCGCGGCGGCCACCCGACCCCGATGAGTTCGACGAAGGCCTCGCTGCGGCTGGCGGAGGCCACCGACAGCTCGGGCAAGATCACCCGCCGGGGCGCCGACAAGCTGATCGGCACCATCGACGAATTCGCCAAGATCGCTGCCAGCTCGGGATGTTCGGAGTTGATGGCGTTCGCCACCTCCGCGGTGCGTGATGCGAAGAACTCCGAGGACGTGCTGGCCCGGGTGAGGTCCGAGACCGGGGTGGCGTTGCGCGTTCTCAGCGGCGTCGACGAGTCCCGGCTGACGTTCCTCGCGGTGCGCCGCTGGTACGGCTGGAGCGCGGGGCGCATCACCAACATCGACATCGGCGGGGGCTCGCTGGAACTGTCCAGCGGTGTCGACGAAGAGCCCGACGTCGCGCTGTCGCTGCCCCTCGGCGCCGGCCGGCTGACGCGGGAGTGGCTGCCCGAGGACCCGCCGGGCCGCCGGAGGGTCGCCATGCTGCGCGACTGGCTGGCCAACGAGCTGTCGGAGGCCGGGGTGACGATCGCCGAGGCGGGAAGTCCCGATCTGGCCGTGGCGACCTCGAAGACGTTCCGTTCGCTGGCCCGGCTGACCGGCGCGGCCCCGTCGGGCGCCGGTCCGCGGGTCAAACGCACGCTGACCGCGCCGGGTCTTCGGCAACTCATAAATTTCATCTCTAGGATGACCGCGTCCGACCGTGCGGAACTGGAAGGGGTGAGTGCCGATCGGGCGCCGCAGATCGTCGCAGGCGCACTGGTGGCGGAGGCGAGCATGAAGGCCCTCGGGATCGAGAGCGTCGACATCTGCCCCTGGGCGTTGCGGGAGGGACTGATTCTGCGGAAACTCGACAGCGAAGCTGACGGAACCGCTCTGGTCGGCGGCGCAGGAGAATCGGCCTCACGGGGAATGTCCTTACGTAATGCTGGACGGTGAAGCAACGAGGCTCGAAGGCGACAGGCGATGACTGGATCAGATGACAGCAACAGCGCTACCCGGCCGATCTCGGTCGCCGAGCTGCTGGCCAAGAACGGCTCCATCGGCGCACCGCCGGTCGGCGGACGACGCCGCCGCCGGCGTGGCAACGCCGACGCCGTCACCGTTGCCGAGCTCACCGGCGAGATCCCCGTCATCCGGACCACCGACGACGAACCCGTCACCACCTCCACCGCGGTGGAAGAGCAGGTCGAGGACCGCACCAGATCTCCGGAGTCTCCTGCGGCTCCTGAAGCGCCGTCGGGCAACGGCGCCGTCGACCACGTCGACCACGTCGACCACGTCGACCACGTCGACCCCCTCGACCACGTGGAGCCCGAAGCCCTCGAACCGGAACCCGACGTCGTCGAGGACGAGGACGTCGACCAAACCGAAGATGCCGAGGCCGTAGCGGCCGACGACGACGTCGACGACGACGATGACGATGACTATGCCGAGGTGGTCGCCGAGTACTCGGCACATCTCGAGCATCGCGAAGCAGACCCCGAACCGGTCGACGCCGAGCAGATGAATCCGGACCCGCTCGACGACGGTGTACAGACCGATCTACTCGACTCCCCGGCGGACCTCGAGTCCGGTACCGCCGAGCTCGACGACACCGATCTCGACGACGCCACGCTCGATGACGCCGCCCTGGACACAGACTCCACCCTCGACACAGATGACGAGCTGCCGTCCTACCTGCGTTCCACCCAGGAGCCGCTGTTCGGCGGGCAGACCGTCGCCGACGACATCGCCCGCCGCGGAACTCGTCCGATCGCCGGCGACACCGACCTCGACGAGATGGCGGACCTCGACGACGACCAGGACGAGGAGTACGGCGAGCCGCGCCGGATGTCGCCGTTCGTGCACGGTCTGTGGATCGTCGGGCAGAGCGTGGTCGCGGTCGTGTTCGGGGCGGGCCTGTTCGTCGCCTTCGATCAGCTCTGGAAGTGGAACAACATCGTCGCCCTGGTGCTGTCCGTGCTGGTGATCCTCGGGCTGGTGGTGGGAGTGCGGGTGGTGCGCAAGACCGAGGACATCGGCAGCACGCTGATCGCGGTGGCGGTCGGCGCACTGGTCACGCTCGGGCCGTTGGCGTTGCTGCAGTCGGGCTGACGGCCGGGCCATAGGCAGAAGATCCCGGATACAGCGACTGTGCGCCCTGCCATCAAGGTCGGCCTCTCGACGGCCTCGGTCTACCCGTTGCGGACCGAGGCCGCGTTCGAGTACGCCGCCAGGCTTGGCTACGACGGTGTCGAGCTGATGGTCTGGGCGGAATCGGTGAGCCAGGACATTGCGGCCATCGAGGCCATGTCGCAGCGCTACGAGGTGCCGGTGCTGTCGGTGCACGCCCCCTGTCTGCTGATCTCGCAGCGGGTGTGGGGCGCCAACCCGATCACGAAGCTGGATCGCAGCGTGCGGGCCGCAGAGCAGCTCGGCGCACAAACCGTGGTGGTCCACCCACCGTTCCGCTGGCAGCGCCGCTATGCCGAGGGCTTCGCCGACCAGGTCGCCGAGCTCGAGGCCGGAAGCGACGTGATGGTCGCGGTGGAGAACATGTTCCCGTTCCGCGCCGACCGGTTCTTCGGCGCGGGGCAGACATCCATCGAGCGGATGCGCAAACGGGGCGGCAACCCGGGCCCGGGCATCTCGGCGTTCGCCCCGTCCTACGACCCCCTCGACGGCGGGCACGCCCACTACACGCTGGATCTTTCGCATACCGCGACGGCCGGCACCGACGCCGTGGACATGGCCCGCCGGATGGGCGAGGGGCTGGTGCATCTGCATCTGTGCGACGGCAGCGGCGCATCGACCGACGAGCATCTGGTGCCCGGGCGCGGTACCCAGCCGACCGTGGAGATCTGCGAGACGCTGGCTGCAAGTGACTTCGCCGGCCATGTCATCCTCGAGGTGACGACCTCGGGCGCGCGTACCGCCGCCGAACGTGAGGCGTTGCTTGCCGAGTCGCTGCAGTTCGCCAGGGCGCATCTGCTGCGCTGACCCCCTTAGGACGCCACATGACCGGTTCCACCCTGTTCACCGACGCGATGGCGCTGAGCTCCTCGGGCGACGGCGTGTACGAGGGTGTGCTGAACGAGCACTGGACGATCGGGCCGAAGGTCCACGGCGGGGCGATGCTGGCGCTGTGCGCCAATGCGGCCCGCGCCGAGGTCACCGGAGCCGACGTGGAGCCGATCGCGGTGTCGGGGAGTTTCCTGTGGGCGCCGGATCCGGGTCCCATGCAGGTGGTCACCACGGTGCGCAAGCGCGGGCGTCGGGTCAGCCTGGTCGACGTCGAGCTGAACCAGGGCGACCGTACCGCGCTGCGCGCCGCGATCACGATGGGTGCCCCCGAGAACAATGACGGTCAGCCGTTGCTGTCGGTGAACCCGGTGCTGCCGCTGATGACGCCGGACCCGCCCCCCGGTCTGGAACCCATCGGCCCGGGCCACCCGATGGCCGACATCGTCCACCTGGCGCACGGCTGCGACATCAGGCCGTCGCTGACCACGTTCACCCCTCGGTCGGACGGTGGCCCGCCGCTCATCGAGTACTGGGTGCGGCCCAAGGGGGTGGCCCCCGACGTTTTGTTCGCGCTGCTGTGCGGGGACGTGTCGGCACCTGTGACGTTCGGGGTCAACAGATTCGGCTGGGCGCCGACCGTCCAGCTGACGGCCTATCTGCGGGCGCGGCCGGCCGACGGCTGGCTGCGGGTGATGTGCACGACCACCCAGATCGGTCAGGACTGGTTCGACGAGGACCACATCGTCGTCGACTGCGAAGGGCGCATCGTCGTGCAGAGCCGCCAGCTGGCGCTGGTGCCCACTCCCGAGGGCTGAGCCGAAGGGCGCACGAACCTGCCGTCGTGCGATGCTTTGCGGCATGCCCAGAATCGCGATCATCGGCGGTGGCAGTATCGGCGAGGCGCTCCTGGCGGGGCTGCTGCGGGCCGGCAAGCAGGTCAAGGACCTGGTTGTGGCAGAGCGGGACCCCGGCCGCGCGAAATTCCTGTCGGAGAAGTACACCGTGCTGGTGACGACCGTCGCCGACGCAGTCGACACCGCCACCTACGTCGTCGTCGCGGTCAAGCCCACCGACGTGGAGAACGTCATCGGCGACATCGCCGAGACCGCCGCCAAAGCCGAAACCGAGGCCGCGGAACAGGTGTTCGTCACCGTCGCCGCGGGCGTCACCACCTCCTACTACGAGAACAAGCTGCCGGCCGGCTCACCGGTGGTCAGGGTCATGCCCAATGCGCCGATGCTCGTCGGCGGCGGGGTCAGCGCGCTCGCACCGGGCCGGTTCGCGACCGCCGAGCACCTCAAGGAGGTCTCGTCGCTGTTCGACGCCGTCGGCGGGGTGCTCACGGTGGCCGAGTCGCAGCTCGACGCCGTCACCGCGGTGTCCGGTTCCGGGCCGGCGTACTTCTTCCTGATGGTCGAGGCGCTCGTCGACGCGGCGGTGGACGCGGGCCTGCCGCGGTCGGTGGCCACCGAGCTGGCGGTGCAGACGATGGCCGGCTCGGCCGCGATGCTCCTGGAACGGCTCGACGACGCCGCACCGAACCAGGATTCGGCGACCGGGGCGACGGTGAACACCTCGGCCGCTCAGCTGCGGGCCACGGTCACCTCTCCGGGCGGCACCACCGCCGCTGGGCTGCGCGAACTCGAGCGTGGTGGGTTGCGGGCGGCGGTCGCCAACGCGGTGGAAGCAGCGAAAACCCGCTCTGAACAGCTCGGAATTACACCACAGTAGTTAACCAATTTCGAATTGATTAGCCCACACCCGTCGCAGTAACCCCACCTGCCACGCTATTCTCCCAGTGGTAAGCACGGGTCGGTGCCAGCGGTGGGGAAGCCGCTGGAACTGCCTGTGCCTGATGGATTGGGTTGCGATGACGTCTATGAACGGGCCGTCGGCGCGGGATTCCGCCAGCGGGAAGGCGGCGCGCGACGCCGGGCAGACCGAAGGCCAACCGCCTCGAGCTCAGTTTCTCACCGTTGCCGAGGTGGCAAGCCTGATGCGGGTCAGCAAGATGACCGTGTACCGCCTGGTGCACAACGGCGAGCTACCTGCGGTCCGCGTGGGTCGCTCCTTCCGTGTGCATGCCAAGGCAGTGCACGACATGCTGGAGAGCTCCTACTTCGACGCCGGCTGAGAAGTTCGCCGCCCGTCAGGGATGCACACGTCCACGTTCAGCAGGCCGGCCTCCGCGCTGTCGGCAAAAGGTGGATTTCACCCGCGCTGAGCGCCCGGGTAAGGTGGCCGTTCGAGACTGACATCGACCGCGTTCGATGTCGCAAGGTTTTTCAAGACAACTTTAGGTAGCGGAGTTCATGGGTTCTGTCATCAAGAAGCGGCGCAAGCGCATGTCGAAGAAGAAGCACCGCAAGCTGCTTCGTCGCACCCGGGTGCAGCGAAGAAAACTGGGCAAGTAGGTCCCCCGGTCGGTCGCTAGGCTGTCCCGATGGACTCTGCGGGTCGTTCCGGGGGCAACTCCGACGGATCGGACGCCCGGGACGCACTGAACTATCCCAAGGTCGTGCTGGTCACCGGCGCCTGCCGGTTCCTCGGCGGCTACCTGATCGCCCGGCTTGCGCAGAACCCGCTGATCAATCATGTGATCGCGGTCGATGCGATCGCTCCGAGCAAAGATCTGCTCCGTCGGATGGGCCGGGCCGAGTTCGTCCGGGCCGACATCCGCAACCCGTTCATCGCCAAAGTCATCCGCAATGGTGACGTCGACACCGTGGTGCATGCCGCCGCCGCGTCCTACTCGCCGCGTTCGGGCGGTAGGGCCACGCTCAAGGAACTGAACGTGATGGGCGCGATCCAGCTGTTCGCGGCCTGCCAGAAGGCGCCCTCGGTGCGCCGCGTCATCCTCAAGTCGACGTCGGAGGTGTACGGCTCCAGCGCCCGGGATCCGGTGTTCTTCACCGAGAGCAGCAGCCGGCGCAGGCCGCCGGGTGAAGGCTTCGCCCGCGACAGCATCGACATCGAGGGCTACGCACGCGGGTTGGGACGGCGCAGACCCGACATCGCGGTGAGCATCCTGCGGCTGGCCAACATGATCGGTCCGGCCATGGACACGGCGCTGTCGCGGTATCTCGCGGGTCCGGTGGTGCCCACCGTCATCGGCCACGACTCCCGGTTGCAACTGCTGCACGAACAGGACGCGCTCGGCGCCCTCGAGCGGGCAACCGTGGCCGGCAAAGCGGGCACCTTCAACATCGGCGCATCGGGCATCATCATGATGAGCCAGGCCATCCGCAGGTCGGGGCGGCTGGCGCTGCCCGTCCCGCGTCCGGCTCTGGTGGCCGTGGATTCGCTATGGCGCGCTGCCCGCAACACGGAATTGGATCGCGAGCAACTCGATTACCTGAGCTACGGCCGGGTCATGGACACCACCAGGATGCGTAGCGAGCTCGGTTACTCCACCAAGTGGACGACGGCCGAGGCGTTCGACGACTATGTGCGGGGGCGGGGGCTGACACCCATCGTCGATCCCCGCTGGGTGCGGTCGGCCGAGGATCGCGCGGTGGCGGCGGCGCAGCGCTGGGGGCGCTAGACTTCACTACTTAGAGCAGGGTGGGGAGAGGATATGCCGGTGGCGGGCGAGTCAAAAGCGAAAGTGATTCCGCTGCATTCGAGTTCGGGACGCAGTGCGGCCGCGCGCCGTGCTGCCGCCGAGCGGGTCGACAGTTCGCGGCGCCATCCCTCGCTGATGTCCGAACCGGGCAACCGCGCTTCGGCCGAACAGATCGCGGCCGTGGTGCGCGAGATCGACCAGCGGCGAGGCGCCGCGGCGGGGTCGGCAGCGGACGACGGGACGCCCAACGAGCTCGCCAAGCGCATCGCCGCCGTCGGGGACTTTGTCCGCAGGCGGATGACGGGTGACTACGACGTCGACGAGTTCGGCTTCGATCCCCACCTCAACGACGCTATCGTCCTGCCTTTGCTGAGGGTGTTCTTCAACTCGTGGTTCCGGGTCGAGGTCAGCGGTATCGAGAACCTGCCGGAGTCTGGGGCGGCGCTGGTGGTGGCCAACCACGCCGGCGTGCTGCCGTTCGACGGGCTGATGACGTCGGTCGCGGTGCGCGACCAGCACCCCGCGCACCGGGACCTGCGCCTGCTGGCCGCCGACATGGTCTTCGACATGCCGATGGTCGGTCAGGCCGCCCGCAAGGCCGGCCACACGATGGCCTGCACGGACGACGCACACCGGCTGCTGGCGGCCGGAGAGCTCACGGCGGTCTTCCCCGAGGGCTACAAGGGCCTGGGCAAGCACTTCAAAGACCGCTACAAGCTGCAGCGGTTCGGCCGTGGCGGTTTCGTCTCGGCGGCGCTGCGGACGAAGGCGCCGATCATTCCCTGCTCGATCGTCGGCTCCGAGGAGATCTACCCGATGGTCGCCGACGTCAAGCTGTTGGCGCGGCTGCTGGGCATGCCGTACTTCCCGATTACCCCGCTGTTCCCGCTGGCCGGGCCGCTGGGCGTGGTGCCGTTGCCGTCGAAGTGGTACATCCAGTTCGGCGAGCCCATCGACACCGCGGACTACGACGAGTCGGCCGCCGACGATCCGATGGTCACCTTCGAGCTGACCGACCAGGTACGCGAGACCATCCAGCAGACGCTGTATCAGCTGCTGGCGAATCGCCGCAACATGTTCCTGGGGTAGCCGGCGCTACTTTTGCCCAGCAACGAATTTCGACAGGGCGGCCTCACGCCCGGCGGTGACCTTCGCGGTGATCTCGTCGGCCTCGTCGTCGTGGGCGGCCTCGCCCATGACCGTGACGATGCTGGTGACCACGGGGTTCCCGTCGTCGTCGGTCACCTCTCCGCGGATCTCGGTGAGCACCGCGCCGTGCGATTCGGTGACCGAGTCCAGGTAGGAGTCGAACCACAGCTTGTCGCCGGCCAGGATGGGCCGGTGGAAGATCAACTTCTGATCGCGGTGTAGCACCCGCTGCATGTTGATCGGCAGGTCGAACTGGTTGAAGATCTCCTGCTGGACACGCCTGCCCGCGACCGCCATGAACGTCAGCGACGCGACCAGCGCGTCGTAGCCGCACTCCTTGGCCGCCTCCTCCTCGAAGTGCGCCGGATGGTCGTCCTTCACCGCGCGGGCGAACTCACGGACCTTCTCGCGGTTGACCTCGAAATAGTCCGGATACCGGTAGTGGGTTCCGATGATGCTCTCAGCGATACTCATGCGCGATCCGCTTCGCTCCTCGCTTGGACTCATGCGCCATCCGCTTCGCTCCTCGCGTTGCTCGGGTGGCGGCGCGAGCCTATCAGCGCGCGCTTCGCGGCCCTCATACCTTGTCGCGGCGCGACACGGCCGCCGCCAGCGCACCCCCGACGGCGCCCAGCGCCAGCGCCGAGGGCACCCCGATCCGCGCCGCCTTTCGGGCGGTGCGGAAATCGCGGATCTCCCAACCCCGCTGGCGGGCCAGGTCCCGCAGGTCGGCGTCCGGGTTGATCGCCACCGCGGTCCCGACCAGCGACAGCATCGGCACGTCGTTGAAGCTGTCCGAGTACGCGGTGCAGCGCCGCAGGTTGAGACCTTCGCGAATGGCCAGCGACCGCACCGCGTGCGCCTTGCCGGTCCCGTGCAGGATGTCGCCGACCAGCCGTCCGGTGAACACGCCGTCGACGGATTCGGCGACGGTTCCCAGCGCGCCGGTCAGGCCGAGCCGTCGGGCGATGGTCGTCGCCAGCTCGTACGGCGTCGCGGTGACCAGCCACACCTGCTGGCCCGCGTCGAGGTGCATCTGTGCCAGCGCCCGGGTTCCCGGCCAGATCTTGTCGGCGATGATCTCGTCATAGATGTCCTCGCCGAGGGCGACCAGCTCGGCAGTGGAGCGGCCCTCGATGAAGGCCAGCGCCTTGCGCCGGCCGGCGGCGACATCTTCGCTGCTCTCCCGACCGGTGAGCTGGAACTTTGCCTGCGCCAGCGCGAACCGCGCCAGGTCGGAGTAGGTGAAGTACTCCCGAGCGGCCAGCCCACGGGCGAAGTGCACCAGCGACGAGCCGTGCACCAGCGTGTTGTCGACGTCGAAGAACGCCGCGGCGGTCAGGTCGGGCGGCGGCGGGGGAGGGCTCGGCGTGACGTCCGGCTCGAGCAGCCCGTCCGCGGCGACCGCGGCGCTGGCCTGGCCCGCGAGTTGCTGTTCGGGGCTGTCGAACCCGAAATCAGATCCCCCGGTACCGGACACGGTTACCAGATTAGGACACCCGGCGGCGATACTGGCGTGGTGGACCGGCAGGTGGAGTTGCTGACCCGTCAGGGTTGCCCGATGTGCGCGGCCGCGGCGACGCAGCTGGCGCAGCTGGCCGGCGAATTGGGCTTCGTGCTCGCCGTGACCGATGTCGATGTGGCCGCGGCCGCCGGGGACACCGCGTTGCGGGCCGAGTTCGGCGACCGGCTGCCGGTGGTGCTGCTCGACGGGACCGAACACAGCTACTGGGAAGTCGACGAGACCAGGCTGCGCGCCGACTTGGTGCGGTGAGTCGGGCGCCCGGCGACGGATCGGGCAAATTTGGTAGGCCAGCTGGTTAACGACTACCGTGGAGACGTGGTGAAGAGGCCATGAGCGTATTGCTTTTCGGGGTTTCGCACCGCAGCGCGCCGGTGTCGGTCCTCGAGCAACTGAGCACCGACGAGTCCGATCAGGCCAAGATCGTCGACCAGGTGCTCCAATCCTCGCTGGTCACCGAAGCCATGGTGCTCTCCACCTGCAACCGCGTCGAGGTCTATGCCGTGGTCGACGCCTTCCACGGCGGGCTTTCCGCGATCGGGCAGGTGCTCTCCGACCACTCCGGGATGTCCCTTCAGGATCTGACGAAGTACGCCTACGTCCGCTACGCCGAAGCCGCCGTCGAGCACCTGTTCGCCGTGGCCAGCGGACTGGACTCCGCGGTCATCGGCGAGCAGCAGGTCCTCGGTCAGGTCCGGCGGGCCTATGCCTCCGCCGAGGCCAACCACACCGTCGGCCGCACGCTGCACGAGCTGTCGCAGCGGGCACTGTCGGTGGGCAAACGGGTGCACTCCGAGACCGGTATCGACGCGGCGGGGGCGTCGGTGGTCTCCGTGGCGCTCGACCTGGCAGCGACCAAACTCCCCGGTGGGCTGGTCGGGCGGTCCGCGACCGTGATCGGCGCCGGGTCCATGGGCGCGTTGTCCGCAGCGCACCTGGTCCGGGCCGGCATCGGCCGGATTCACGTGGTGAACCGCACGCTGCCGCGGGCGGAGCGGCTGGTGCTGAACCTGCGAGATCAGGGCATCGATGCCCACGCGTTCCCGTTCGACCATCTGCCGCCGCTGCTCGCGGACGCCGACGTCGTCGTGTCCTGCACCGGCGCTGTGCGACCCGTGGTCTCGCTGGCCGACGTGCACCGCGGCCTGGCCCACGGCCAGGAACGCAAGCAACTGGTGGTGTGTGACCTCGGGATGCCCCGTGACGTCGACCCGGCGGTCGCCGGGTTGCCGGGCGTCTCGCTGGTCGACATGGACCGGATCCAGCGGGAGCCGTCGGCCCGCGCCGCCGCCTCCGACGCCGAGGCGGCTCGCACCATCGTCGCCGCCGAGGTAGCCAACTATCTGGCCGGACAGCGGATGGCCGAGGTGACTCCCACCGTCACGGCACTGCGGCAGCGGGCCGCCGACGTGGTCGAGGCGGAGCTGCTGAGGCTGGACAACCGGTTGCCAGGGTTGGACTCGGCCCACCGCGACGAGGTCGCCAGGACGGTTCGCCGCGTCGTCGACAAGCTCCTGCACGCGCCGACGGTGCGGGTCAAGCAGCTGGCCAGTGCCCCCGGCGGGGACAGTTACGCCGAGGCGCTGCGCGAACTGTTCGAACTCGACCAGCAGGCCGTCGACGCGGTCGCCGCCGGAGAACTGCCACTGGTGGGCGGCGGAACCGATTTCGCGCCGCTCGCCAGTAGCGATTTCGACACTGCAACAACCGATCTCGACCAGACCGAGTAACATTCCTGCACCCCGAAAGCCACTAAGTGATCCGTATAGGGACCCGGGGGAGCCTTCTGGCGACTACCCAGGCCGGTGTCGTCCGAGACGCGCTGATCGACCGCGGCCATTCCGCCGAGTTGGTCATCGTGTCCACCGCAGGCGACCGATCCGCAGCACCGATCGCCGACATCGGCGTCGGGGTGTTCACCGCAGCGCTGCGTGAAGCCATCGCCGACTGCACCGTGGACATCGCGGTGCACTCCTACAAAGATTTGCCCACGGCCACCGATCCGCGCTTCGTGATCCCGGCGATTCCGGTGCGCGCGGACGCCCGTGACGCCCTGGTGGCGCGCGACGGGATGGTGCTCGGAGAGTTGCCGGCCGGGTCGGTGATCGGCACGTCGGCCCCACGGCGGGCCGCGCAGCTTAGAGCACTGGGTCTCGGTTTGGAAATCCGCCCCCTACGAGGCAACCTAGATACCAGGTTGAACAGGGTAAGCAGCGGTGATCTCGACGCCGTCGTCGTGGCCCGGGCGGGATTGGCTCGCATCGGTCGCCTCGACGCTGTCACCGAGACGCTGGAACCGGTACAGATGTTGCCGGCGCCGGCTCAGGGTGCATTGGCAGTCGAGTGCCGTGCCGGTGACACGGCGCTTGCGGAACTGTTGGCGGAGTTGGACGACGCCGACACCCGGGCATCGGTCACCGCAGAGCGAGCCCTGCTGGCCGAACTGGAGGCGGGGTGCTCCGCACCGGTGGGCGCGATCGCAGAGGTGGTCGAGTCGATCGATGAGGACGGCCGAGTCTTCGAAGAGCTGTCGCTGCGCGGCTGCGTGGCGACGCTGAACGGATCCGATGTGATCCGTGCGTCCGGTATCGGGACACCCGGTCGGGCACGAGAGCTTGGGCTCTCGGTGGCCGCGGAGCTGTTCGAGCTGGGAGCACGCGATCTGTTGGACGAACGCGGGAGAGAAGGATGACTCGCCAGATGAGCCTGCGAGGGCGCAAGGGCAAGCCCGGCCGCATCACGTTCGTCGGCTCTGGACCCGGGGACCCGGGTCTGCTGACGGCACGTGCCCGCACCGTGTTGGCCAACGCCGCCTTGGTGTTCACCGACCCTGACGTGCCCGAGGCGGTGCTCGCCCTCGTCGGGTGCGAGCTGCCGCCGCCGTCGGGACCGCTGCCGGCCGCGACGGAGCAGCCTGCCAAGGCATCAGGGGCGTCCGGCACCGCCGACACGTCCGGTGTCGCCGACAAACCGCCCGCCGAGCCGGACCCGTCTCCGGTGATCCCGGGGGGCCCCGACGTCCGGCCCGCACTCGGTGACCCGGCCGAGGTCGCCAAGACCCTGGCCACCGAGGCCCGCACCGGCGTGGACGTAGTGCGGTTGGTGGCCGGCGATCCGCTGTCGATCGACGCGGTGATCACCGAGGTGAACGCGCTCGCGCGCGCCCAGCTGACCTTCGAGATCGTCCCCGGACTGCCCGACACCACGGCGGTGCCCACTTACGCGGGGCTGCCGCTGGGCTCGGCGCACACGGTTGCCGACGTGCGCGGTGACGTCGACTGGGCGGCGCTGGCCGCCGCGCCGGGGCCGCTGATCCTGCACGCGACGGCTTCTCATCTGCCCGAGGCGGCGCGCACGCTGATCGAGTACGGCCTCGCCGACAACACCCCGACCGTGGTGACCGCCAACGGCACCACCTGCCAGCAGCGTTCGGTCGAGACCACGCTGGCCGGCCTGATGGACAAGGCCGTGCTGGCCGGCGCCGGTCCCGACGGGCTCCCTGCGGCCACCGCGGGCGCCCTGGTCGTGACGATCGGGCGCACGGTCGCCAACCGCGCCAAGCTGAACTGGTGGGAGAGCCGGGCCCTCTACGGGTGGACCGTGCTGGTGCCCCGCACCAAGGACCAGGCCGGTGAGATGAGCGACCGGCTCGTCGGACACGGCGCGCTGCCCATCGAGGTGCCGACGATCGCGGTCGAGCCGCCGCGCAGTCCGGCCCAGATGGAAAGGGCGGTCAAGGGTCTGGTGGACGGCCGCTTCCAGTGGGTGGTGTTCACCTCCACCAACGCGGTGCGCGCGGTGTGGGAGAAGTTCAACGAGTTCGGTCTGGATGCCCGCGCGTTCTCCGGGGTGAAGATCGCCTGTGTCGGGCAGGCCACTGCCGACCGGGTGCGCGCCTTCGGCATCAACCCCGAGTTGGTTCCGACCGGGGAACAATCGTCGCTCGGCCTGCTCGACGAGTTCCCGCCCTACGACGACATCTTCGACCCGGTCAACCGGGTGTTGCTGCCGCGGGCCGACATCGCCACCGAGACGCTGGCCGAGGGGCTGCGCGAACGCGGCTGGGAGATCGAGGATGTCACCGCATACCGCACGGTGCGAGCCGCACCGCCGCCGGCGCACACCCGCGAGATGATCAAGACCGGCGGATTCGACGCGGTGTGCTTCACGTCGAGTTCGACGGTACGCAACCTGGTCGGTATTGCCGGAAAGCCGCACGCCCGCACCATCGTTGCCTGCATCGGACCCAAGACCGCGGAAACGGCAGCGGAATTCGGACTGCGTGTCGATGTGCAACCTGAGGTTGCCGCGGTGGGGCCGCTGGTGGAGGCGCTCGCCGAGCATGCCGCCCGGTTGCGCGCCGAGGGTGCGTTGCCGCCGCCGCGGAAGAAGAGCCGACGCCGGTAGTTCGGGAGGGACGGCTTCACATGGCTTTTCCGCGCCACCGCCCCCGGAGGCTGCGGTCCACCCCGGCGATGCGCCGGCTGGTCGCGCAGACATCGCTGGAGCCACGGCATCTGGTGCTGCCGATGTTCGTCGCCGACGGCATCACCGAGCCCCGGCCGATATCGTCCATGCCCGGCGTCGTCCAGCACACCCGCGAGTCGCTGCGCCGTGCCGCCGCCGACGCGGTGGCCGCAGGAGTGGGCGGGCTGATGTTGTTCGGCGTGCCGCGCGACGAGGACAAAGATCCCGACGGCACCGCCGGCACCGACCGTGACGGCGTCCTCAACGTCGCGCTGCGGGATCTGGCCGCCGACCTGGGCGATGACACTGTGCTGATGGCCGACACCTGCCTCGACGAGTTCACCGACCACGGCCACTGCGGCGTGGTCGACGAGCGCGGCCGGGTGGATAATGACGCCACCACCCGGCGGTACGTCGAACTTGCTGTGGCACAGGCTGATTCGGGTGCGCACGTGGTGGGCCCCAGCGGCATGATGGACGGTCAGGTGGCCGCCATCCGCGACGGTCTCGACGCCGCCGGCCACTCGGACACCGCGGTCCTGGCCTACGCCGCGAAGTTCGCATCGGGTTTCTACGGTCCGTTCCGGGAGGCGGTGGCCTCCAGCCTGGAGGGCGACCGCCGCACCTACCAGCAGGAACCGGGCAACGCGCGCGAGGCGATCCACGAGGTGCAACTCGACCTCGACGAGGGTGCCGACATCGTCATGGTCAAGCCCGCGATGGCCTACCTGGACGTGGTGCGCGCCGCGGCCGACATCTCGCCGGTCCCCGTCGCCGCCTACCAGGTGAGCGGCGAGTACTCGATGATCAGTGCTGCGGCGGCCAACGGCTGGATCGATCTGCGCACCGTGGCGCTGGAGACGCTGACCGGAATCCGCCGCGCCGGCGCCGACATCGTGCTCACGTACTGGGCCGTCGACGCCGCCGGTTGGCTGTCGTGACCGAACCGCCGGCGACCCGACCACCTGATGTCGACACCGGGTTCTGGCTGTGGGTGGTCGCACTGCCGCTGATGGTGACCGGCTACGTCGTCGACATGTTCACCGGCCCCGAACGCCTGCCCGGACCGGTGTTGGCGTTCTCCCTGGTGATCGTGTTCGTCATCACCGTCGTCGTCGCGACCTTCCTCGTCCTGATGAGACAGGGGTACCGGTGGGTGCGCACGGTGCTGACCGGCGGCGCGATCGCCGCGGTGGTGTTCTCGGCCGCCGGCCTGTTCACCGCCGAACGCCACGCGGTCGCGGCGATCGGCTACGCCGGCCCGGTGATCGTGGGCTCGGTGCTCATCGCAGGCGGGGTGTTCCTGCTGCATCGCAAGGACGCCCACGAGTTCTTCACCCGCTGATTCGCTAGGCTGGCCCGACCATGACCGACCCATCACCCGTGCCGCCGACGCGGCCGCGTCTGGTCGACATCGCGTTCTGGAGCTTCATCGCCGGCGCCGTGATCATGATCGTCGGAGGGTTGATGGCGTCCACCGCGACCTTCGAAGCCGCCCGCGAGGCGATCAGCCCGTCGGTCGGCGACGACCAGGTGCGCAACTACCTCACCGTGTACCGGGTCAGTGGCGTGGGCTCGGTGGTGGCTGCGGCCGGGTTGGCCTTCCTGGCCGGCCGGACCCGTCGCGGCGACGCCCGGTTCCGCCTGGCGACGCTGGGTCTGGCGGTCGCGATCGTGGTGGTGGTGGCCGTGCTGGCGGTCGGGGTTGGGGTGGCGCAGCCGCTGGTCCTGCTGGCGTTGCTGCCGGTCATTCTCGGGGCCGTCCTGCTGACCAGGCCGGCGGCGCGCACCTGGTGTGAGTCCGAGGGGCGCCGGTGACGCAGGACGACGGAGCCGACCGCGGCTCGGAGCCCGTGCTGTTCTCCGAGCCCGGCGCCAGCTGGCTGTGGTTGCTGGCCGGTCCCGCGGCGGGGATCGCGATGATGCTGATCCAGTTGTCGGCCGGCTACGGCATCCAGTGGTTCGTGCCCGGCCTGTTCTTCGTGCTGGTCTCCGGTTTCCTGGCGATCCAGGTGAAGGCGGCCCGGATCCACACCTCGGTGGAACTGACGGCGCACAAGCTGCGGCAGGGCGCCGAGACCACGCTGACCGACGAGATCGTGCGGATCTACCCGGAAGCCACCGGTGCCGAGACGCCGAAGTGGCAGTACGCGCGGGCGCTCGGCGAGCTGACCGGAGTGCCGCGGGGGCGCACCGGCATCGGGGTGCGGCTGACCAACGACCGCACCGCCCAGGCGTGGGCACGCAAGCACCACCAGCTGCGGGAAGCGCTGACCAATCTGCTCGAGGAACGCATCCCCCCGGAGCCGGGGTCGTGACGTCCCGGCGCGCGGTGCTCGAACTGCTGCTGGCGATCGGCGCGGCGGTGGGCTGCGTCGTCAGCTGGCAGGCGGCGAGCTCGGAGGTGGTGGTCGCGCCCGTCCTCGAGGGTGAGCCGGCGACGGTCTCGCAGGTGTACTACCCGCCGCTGCTGACGCTGTCGCTGCTGCTTGCGACCGTCGCGGGGGTGCTGGTCATCCTGGCCGTCAGCCGCCTCCGCCGCCGCGTCGCCCCCGCGAAATATCATTCCGGGTCGCTATCGGCACCCGATCAACAGCCGTAGCTTCACTCTCGCGGGCACGGCTTTGTGGGCCTCACCACACGCTCTTGGTACAAAGTGCAGATTCTGTAACACTGTTGCTCATGACCGAGTTGGCGGACAAGAGCGGACACCTCGACAACCGGCCTCCCGAGGCGCTGCCGTTGGGTCCGCAGTCGCTGGTCTGGCGGTACTTCGGCGACAACCGGATGTATTTGATCGGCCCGCGGCCCGCCGTGTTGCAGAACATGCTGGCCGAGCTCGGACAGGGCGTCTACGACCACTCCACGTTCTTCGCCGACACCGCAGAGCGACTGCGACGCACCATCCCGCCGATCTTCAACACCGTTTACGGCTCCGAAGACGAGAACGCCGGACTGCAGGTCCGCGACTTCCACCACCACGTCAAGGGTGACCTGCCCGGCCCAGACGGCGAGATGGTCGGCCGCTACCACGCGCTGGACCCCGACACGTACTTCTGGGCGCACGCCACGTTCGTCGAGCAGGTCCTCTACTTCGCCGACACCTTTGTCACCAGGCTGACTCGGGAGGACAAAGAGCAGATCTATCTCGAGTCCAAGACGTGGTACCGCCGCTACGGCGTCAGCGACCGGCCGATGCCCGCCACCTACGCCGAATTCGAGCGGTACTGGGACCACATGATGAATACCGTGCTCGTCGCGCACCCCACCGCGAAGTACGGCGTCGGTTACGTCACCAAGGGTTTCCCGAAGCCCAAGGCGGTCCATCCGGTGGTGTGGCGGCTGGTCGAACCCGTCTTCAACCCGCTGGCGGCGTTCCTGACCACGGGCGGACTGCCGCCGCGGGCCCGTGAACTTCTCGCGCTGCCGTGGACCGACCGTCAGGAGCGCCGCTACCAGCGATTCGCCGCGCTGTGGCGGTCGCGCCCGGTGAACTGGATCTGGGACCGCCTGCCGATGCGGGTGCGCTACAGCGGCTACGCCGTCAAGGGATATGCCCGGTCCTGACGGGGCGACCCGCGAGATCCTCGACGCCGCCGTCGTCGAGTTCGAACGCCACGGCTTCCGTCGGGTCGCGCTCGACGACGTCGCACGCCGCGCCGGCGTCAGCCGCACCACCATCTACCGTCGCTTCGCCAACAAGGACGAGCTCGTCGGTGCGGTCATCGAACGGGAAAACGTCCGGCTGTTCGTCGATATCGCCGCCGAACTCAAACAGTCCGGGCCACAGTCGAATTATTACGTCGAAGCATTCACGCTGTCGATCCTCAAGTTCCGTAGGCACCGGGTGCTGCACCAGATGATCACCGACGAGCCCGGCCTGGTGTTGGAGTTGGCCGGTCGCTATCACCGGGCGGCGATCGAGCGGATGGCCGAAGCGCTGCGGGTGATCTTTCCGCCGGGATTCGCCGAGCGGATCGGCGCCGAGGCGGTCGACGAACTCGCGGACTGCATCCTGCGCTACGCCGCGATGGTGCTGCTGCTGCCCAGCAGGCAGCCGTTGGACACCGCCGACGACATCCGGGAGTTCGCGCGTCGGCATTTCCTGCCCAGCCTTCCCGCCGCACTGCGCAGCGTGCCGGCCTGAAGTTGTTTTGCAGATCACACTTTTGGGCAGCCCGCACCGCATGGAACAAGAATCTGAAGGCAACGGCCAGCAACTCACCGAGAAACCCGAGGTCACCGACGAGCACAAGGAAAAAGCCCGCAAGGTCGCCGAGAACAACCCCGACGACCAGCCGACCACGACCTTGCCCGGCACCGGCGGAACCGTCGCAGGCACCGCCGTCACCGACTGGGTCGACGACGCAGACAAGGGCAAGATCGAGACCAGCGCCGACGAAGGCAACGTGCAGTACCGCAACACCGACGAGTTCCGCGAGAAACTCGACGAGTGAGGCGGTGGTCGCGGGCAGCCGTCGACCTCCCTAAGCTGACTTCTCGTGACCGCCCTTGACCAGATCGCGCCGGCTTTTGTCAGGATGGCCCATTCGATCGTCTGGGCGTCCGTGGCCACCGTCGACGCCGACAGCAAACCGCGAACCCGCATTCTGCACCCGATCTGGGAATGGGACGGCACCGATCTGTTCGGGTGGATCGCGACGGTGCCGACACCGGTGAAGCGGGCGCACCTCGCGGTGCATCCGGAGGTGTCGGTGAGCTACTGGACCACCAACCACGACACCTGCGCAGCCGACTGTCTGGTCGAGTGGTACACCGACGACGAGACCCGCACCGGGGTGTGGGAGAAGTTCGCCACCGGGCCCGAACCGGTGGGCTACGACCCGGCCATCATCCCGATGTGGAAGGACGGGCCCACCTCCGATCAGTTCGCCGTTCTGCGGCTGGCGCCCTATCGACTGCGGGTGATGCCGGGCTCGGTGATGACCGCGGGCGCGGGCGAGGTGCTGAGCTGGCACGCGTCATGACCGTGGGCCCCACCGAGGCCGGACTGCTGCCGCTGGCCCCGAAGAACCCGTTGCCGTACCGGCAGTTGGTGAAGCTGGTCAGGACCCTCGACACCGGCCAGGAAGTGATCCGGGACGCCGGTGGACCTGTCACCCGCGTGCAGCTCGGACCGAAGCGGCTCTTCCCCCCTCTGGTCGCGGTGTTCTCGGCCGACGCGATCCGCGACGTGCTCGGCCGTAACGACGCCTTCGCCGAACGCTGCATCGTCCACGAGGAAGTTCGGCAGATGGCCGGCGACAGCCTCTTCGTACTGCCCAACGTGCCCTGGCGGCCACGCAAACGGGCCCTGCAGCCGGTGTTCACCCGGCAGAACGTCCGGCTGTTCGGCGGTCACATGTCGCGCGCGGCCGAGGTGTTCGTCGAATCCCGGCCTCGCGGTGGTGATGTCGACCTGGACCTCGAATGCCGGCGGATCACCATGCAGTCGCTGGGACGATCGGTGCTCGGCGTCGACCTCAACGAGCGCGCCGACGTGATCGCCGAGCACATGCACGTCGCGTCGTCCTACACCGCGGACCGCGCGTTGCGGCCGATCCGCGCGCCACGGTGGCTGCCGACGCCGGCACGGCGGCGGGCCCGGGCTGCGGTCGCGGCGATGCACCAGGTCACCAGCGACATCCTGCAGGCCTGCCGCGCCGACCCCAGCCGCGACGCACCGCTGGTGCACGCGCTGATCGGGGCCACCGACCCGGAGACCGGCCAACCGCTCTCCGACGACGACATCTGCAACGACCTGCTGATCTTCATGCTGGCCGGCCATGACACCACCGCCACGGCGCTGACCTACGCGCTGTGGGCCCTCGGACACCACCCCGACGTCCAGGACCGGGTGGCCGCCGAGGTCGCCGCGATCGGTGACCGCGTGCTCGACCCGGCGGACGTGTCGCAGCTGGGCTACACCGTCCAGGTGCTCAACGAGGCGCTGCGGCTGTGCCCACCGGCCGCCGGTGTCGGCAGGCTGGCCGTGCGGGACATCACCGTCGGCGGTTACCGCGTCGAGGCCGGAACCCTGCTGGCTGTCGGCATCTATGCGCTGCACCGGGACCCGGCGATCTGGGACGACCCGGCGACTTTCGACCCCGACCGGTTCAGCCCGGAGAGATCCGCCGCCCGGGATCGCTGGAACTTCGTCCCGTTCGCCGGCGGCGCCCGCTCCTGCATCGGCGAACACTTCGCCCGGCTGGAGACCACGCTCGCGCTGGCGACCATCGTGCGCAGCTTCGTGATCGACTCGACCGACGACGTCTTTCCGGTCGACGTGCCGTTCACCACGGTCGCGAAGGGGCCGATCAGGGCCCACGTCACCCCGCGCGACTGAGCCGCCGGCTACAGGCGCTCGATGCCTGGCACCACCCAGCTGCCGTCGAGGACCTCATCCTGCGGGTCGTAGACACGCAGATAGACCCGGAAAGCTCCGTCTGGCACCGGAATCCAATTCACGTTCGGGTCCTGGGGAT
Source organism: Mycolicibacterium hippocampi (assembly GCF_010723735.1). GTDB lineage: Bacteria > Actinomycetota > Actinomycetes > Mycobacteriales > Mycobacteriaceae > Mycobacterium > Mycobacterium hippocampi. Next base: position 1,546,514 of record NZ_BLLB01000002.1, read on the forward strand.
CTTCCTGGGAGAAGACGATGTCGATCGAACCGTCCTGCTGGTAGACCAGGTTGCCCGACCCTGTGCTGCTGACGGCGTAGATCTCCTGCTCGTTGGGCACCAGGAAGCCGTCGGCGTCATAGACCGTGATCGACCAGAACGCGTCCGCGGGCGGTTCCTGGCCGGGCTCGAAGTGCAGCTGATAGGAGTTCTTCCCGTTGAGCCGTCGCAGGCTCTCGTCCAGGAACGCCGTGGCGTAGTAAGCCTCCTCCGGTGTGTTGGCGCCCAGTCCGATCTTGGCCACCCCGGCTCGGAGCAGGTAGTCGGTGCCGTAATCGCCGATCGCGGGATCGGGTGAGGCCCAGCCCTCGTTACGCACCGCCATGCTGTACTGCGCCATGCTCACCAACGGGTCCAGTAGCGCCGAGACCGTGCGCACGGCCGCCTCGGCCGCCCAGGTGGCGGCCGGGCTCAGGTTGGCGTCGGACACCTCGAGCCCCGGACCCACCCCGATGCGGATGAGTTCGGCGAGCTTGTCGGCGTCGCTGGCGGGGGGCGGGCTGGAGACCATCGCAGCGCTGATCGCGTCGAGGGCGTCGACCCCGGTCGGCAGCGGCTCCGAGGTGCTGGTGTCGAAGTCCTCGATCGGATAGGTCGTGGGACCGCCCGGTGCCGTGAGCGAGTATTGCCGCATCAGCGCTACGGCCTCCTGCTGGTCGGCCTCGTCGCCGGCGAGGGTGCGGCCCAACAGCCAGATGTCGGAGTAGGGGACGACGATGACCTCCGCGCCGGGCGGAATCTCCCCTTCCGGGCCGTCTTCCCAGACGATCGCGTAACTCGCGGCCTCAGATCCCGTTGTCCGCGAGCCGATGTAGCCGACCACGTTGGTGTATGGGTCCATCAACTGGAAGACGAAGTACCGATCCTCCATGTCGGGATGCGACAGCACCACCGGGCCCTCGCTGAGATCGAGGTAGGCCAGTGTGTAGAGGGTATCGACGTTGGGCGCGACCACCAGGTGCTGGTCGGGGTCGATATAGCTGGTCAACGCGATCAGGGTGTTGGTTGCCGGCGCCTCGGCCTGAAGGCGCTCGGTTTCGAGCAACGGGTATCCGTAGAGGTACGCCTGAGCGGCCCGCAGTGCCGCCTCGAGCGGCCTGGGCGGCGGTGCGATGCTGACGTCACCGGCCGAGGTGACCGCTACGTGCACCGTCACGGTGGGCGCCTTGAGTATCCCGGTCAGACCGAGCAACCCGTAGTGGTGCGGCGGATTGCCGACGGTGTCGTCGATGGTGACGGTGAACTGATCGATGACAGCGGAACCGGCCGGTGCGTTGGGGACGTAGGTGAAGTGGCCTTGGTCGTCGACGACTACGGTGCCGTGCGTGGGGGCGCCGGTCACGGAATAGGTCAGCGCGTCACCTTCGTAGTCCACGGCGTTGAAGTTTCCGACCACCGCGCCGTCGACGTTCAGCTCGGTGGAAGCGGTGGGGTCGGCGGCTGGACGCTGGTTGTTCCACTTGTACTGGGACTGGCGCACCAGCAGCCACATCGACTCCAGGACGCGCGGGACCGGCAAGCCCGGCCCGGGCAGGTTCGTCGCGAATCGGCCCAGGCCGATCCAGGTCATGACGTCGGCGACGATGCTCTTGTAGGTCACCGGAGCCGGTTCGGCCGCGGCAGGGGAGCTCAGCGCTGCCGTGACGGCCGATTCCGAGGCGGCACGGGGCGGCGTCTGTTGGGCTTCAGCGGAGGTATCGGCGACGGATACCGCCGCAGTGCGGGGTGCCGGTCGAATGATCTCGGTCTCGGTATCCCGGAGGCGTGCCGGCCGCCGCTCGTTCACGTCGGTTGCCGCAACGGCTGGTTGCCGGGGTTGCGCAGTTGGCCGGCCTGCCGTGTCAGCGTCATCGCGGGAACCGGTCGTGGCCGGGACCGCAGGTTCGTCCGGAGTCGCTGTTCCGACCTGTTCATCCTTCGCGGGCTGGTGCTCGGAATCGCCGTCATCGGCGCCGGACGTCGGGGTTTCAGGGGATTCCTCGGCCGCTGCGGAATGCGGGCCCTGCCCGGGGCGATTCGTGGGTTGTCCAGCGGCCGGCTCCTCGTCGGCATCGGAGTCTGCAACTGGCGCCGCCTCGTCATCGGTGTCGGAATCGTCGACCGCTGACTGGCGCGACCGGGCACCGGATACGGGCCCGGTTCTGCCGGGTGAGGAGGGCCCCGCGGCCTCAGCGTCGCTGTCTGCAGATCTGCGTGGTCGCTCCGTCGCGGTATTACTGGTGGATGGCCGAGAAACAGCGCCCCTGCGCGCATCGGAATCATCGCCCGGCGAGGCGCTCGCAATCCCCGAGCCGCCGATCATCGCCATCGCGACACCCGCAGCCGCCGCAGCAGCAGCTGCCGGCAACCAACGTGGGGCTTCAGACGAAGGTGACATGGCCGTGCTTACCGGTGTGCGTCCGTGGGTTTCGGCGTTCATCTGGCTTTTCTTCCTTTGTTGCGGCGGGCACATCTTGCGGCGCTTGGCTCAACGGAAAGTATTAGACATGCGTGCGTGTCCAAAGGCAAGGCCTGCGATCGGGATCGTGTACGCCGCGCAGGGTGCTGGTTCGCCGAACGGGGATATCGATGGCCGGATCTGAATCCGCGGCGCAGCCGCTACCGCGCGGTCGGCACAAGCTCAGCAAACAGGCGGTTCTCGAATCGCAACGTGAGCGCCTGCTGATCGCCATGGAGGAACTGGTGAACGAGAACGGCTACGTGGCGACGAGCGTGCCCAAGGTGGTTCGCCGGGCACGGGTCACCGACCGCACGTTCTATGCGCTGTTCGAGGACAAAGCGGAGTGCTTCATCGCCACCTGCGAACGACACGGTGACCAGCTGCGGGACCTACTGGCTGCCTACGTGCGCGAGATCGAAACGGCCGAGGACCCCATCGCCGCGTTCGATGCCGGCCTGCACATGTACCTGCAGTGGTGGATGGATCGACCGGGCGGCGCGCGCGCATTCTTCGTCGACATCCTCGTCGTGGGCGACCGAGCCTTCGCGTCGCGGGATCGGCGCGCGAGCATGTTCGCCGACGCTCTGCGCAGAATCGCGGTGGTCCTCCGAAGCCGACTGGGCGTCCGGGGCGAGCCCTGCGAGGTGGATGCGGTGGCGGCGGCAGCGTTGGCCAGCGAACTCGTCGCCCGCAAGGTGCGGGCCGGGCAAATGGCCGAACTACCCCAACTACATTCCGACCTGCGCCGTGTACTCCTCCTGTTGCTGATGGCCGAGGAGCCGCGGACCGAGAGCTGAAGATTCGAACTACCGCGCACCGTTCGGCGGCAGCAGGCGGCTCCAGACGTCAGCGGTTGCTGCGGCCTATCCACCACGCGACCCCGGCGAGCAGCACCAGCACTGCCGCGGCGACGATCCAGGCGGTCACGCCACCGAAGCCCGCGCCGACCCCGGCCACCCCGCCGGGTTCCGCCAGCACGATCATGTGCCCCGCCGCAGCAGCACCGCCGACTCGAACGGCAGCCGGGCGAACACCGGTCGCATCATCCCGGTGACGTGGGCCGACGCCTCGTTGCGGGTCATCACCTGCGGCTCGATTACCCGAAAGGTTCTGCCGTAGCGGCGCATGGTGCCGCCACCGGCCGAGGTGACGTTCTTCAGCCAGTCGCGGTCGGGACCGTAGGTGAGCAGCACCGCCACCCCGTCGCGGGTGCTGAACACCGTCAACGGTGTCCGGTAGTGCTTGCCCGACCGGCGTCCGACGTGCTCGAGGATTCCCATCGTGGGCGCCCAGCCGGCCCACATGCGTTGGATCGGGTTGGTGACGTGGCGGTTGAACCGGGCCAGCCATTGCGGGAGTTGCATGAGGTCCATCACACTCTTAGTCCATGGCGTATCTCAAGCCTCCCTGGTTCGTGGCCACCGTGTTCAACAAGTTCGCGATGGCCACCGGGGTGGGCAACAGCGAGACCCTGACCGTCACGAAGCGGACCAGCGGACAACCGCAGCAGATCCCGGTGGTGGTCCCAGAGGTCGACGGCGTCAAATACCTGGTGTCCACCCGCGGTGAATCCCAGTGGGTCAAGAACGTCCGTGCCGACCCGCACGTCACGGTGGGCTCGGTGAAGTACCTGGCAGCCGAGGTGCCGGTGGAGAAGAGAGGACCTGTCCTGGCCGCGTACAAGCCCAAGGCCGGCAGGGTGGTCGAAGGCTACTGGCGCAAGCTGCCCGAAGACGCCGATCACCCGGTCTTCGCTCTGACGCCCCTCGACTGAAACCACTACACCCTGTAGTTGACCCAGGGCGCCCGGCTGGGACACTGGTGCCATGAGCAGTACCGACCTGTCCGCGAAGCTGTTCGCCGACGCGTGTTCCGTGATACCCGGTGGGGTGAACTCCCCGGTGCGGGCGTTCTCCTCGGTAGGTGGCACGCCGCGGTTCATCACCTCCGCCGCGGGCTGCTGGCTGACCGACGCCGACGGCAACCGCTACGTCGACCTGGTGTGCTCGTGGGGGCCGATGATCCTCGGCCACGCCCACCCCGCCGTGGTCGAGGCGGTACAGCGGGTGGCCGCCGACGGGTTGTCGTTCGGCGCCCCGACCCCGTCGGAGTCCGAGCTGGCCCGCGAGATCATCGGCCGGGTGGCCCCTGTGGAGATGCTGCGGCTGGTGAACTCGGGCACCGAGGCCACCATGAGCGCCATCCGGCTGGCCCGCGGCTACACCGGTCGCGCGAAGATCGTGAAGTTCTCCGGCTGCTACCACGGTCACAGCGACGCGTTGCTGGCCGACGCCGGATCCGGCGTCGCGACGCTGGGACTGCCGTCGTCGCCGGGCGTGACGGGCGCCGCCGCGGCCGACACGATCGTGCTGCCGTACAACAACATCCCTGCGCTGGAGGAGGTCTTCGACCGCATGGGCGACGAGATCGCCTGCGTCATCACCGAAGCCAGCCCCGGGAACATGGGTGTGGTGCCGCCCCAGCACGGGTTCAACGCCGAGCTGCGCCGCATCACCGCAGAGCATGGCGCGCTGCTCATCGTCGATGAGGTGATGACGGGCTTCCGGGTCAGCCGATCCGGTTGGTACGGGCTGGATCCGGTCGACGCCGACCTGTTCACGTTCGGCAAGGTGATGAGCGGCGGGCTGCCCGCCGCGGCGTTCGGCGGCAAGGCCGACGTGATGGCCAGGCTCGCCCCGCTCGGCCCGGTGTACCAGGCGGGCACGCTGTCGGGGAACCCGGTCGCGATGGCTGCCGGGCTGGCCACGCTGCACGCCGCGGACGACGCCGTCTACGCCACCCTCGACACCAACGCCGACCGACTGGCCGCACTGATCAGCGGTGCCCTCACCGAGGCCGGCGTCGCGCACCAGATCCCCCGGGCCGGCAACATGTTCAGCTTGTTCTTCGGCGAAGAGCCGGTCACGGATTTCGCCACGGCCAAAGCCACCCAGACGTGGCGTTTCCCGGCGTTCTTCCACGGCCTGCTCGATGCGGGCGTCTACCCCCCGCCCAGCGCTTACGAGGCCTGGTTCGTCTCGACCGCGCTGGACGACGACGCCTTCGACCGGATCGCGGCGGCCCTGCCCGATGCGGCACGTGCCGCGGCCCGCGCTTCGGAGCCGGCATGACCCAGACGAAGACCGTGGTGCACGTCATGCGCCACGGCGAGGTGCACAACCCCGAACAGATCCTCTACGGCCGGTTGCCCGACTATCACCTCTCCGAACGGGGCCGGGCACAGGCCCAGGCGGTAGCCGAGTGGCTGGCCCACCGCGACATCACCCACGTGGTCGCCTCGCCGCTGGAACGTGCCCAGGAGACCGCGGCGCCGATCGCCGCCCGGCACGGGTTGTCGATCAACACCGACGACGAGCTCATCGAGTCGGCGAACGTCTTTCAGGGCGAGCGGGTCTCGCCCGGCGACGGGGCGTTGCGCAACCCGCGCAACTGGTGGCACCTACGCGACCCGCGCACCCCGTCGTGGGGGGAGCCCTACACCGAGATCGCAGAGCGGATGATGCGGGCGCTGCATCGCGCCCGCGCCGATGCCGCCGGCCATGAAGGCGTGTGCGTCAGCCACCAGCTGCCGGTCGAGACGCTGCGCCGCGCGATGACCGACAAAGCGCTGCATCACTTTCCAACCAGGCGGATGTGCAACCTGGCCTCGGTCACGTCGTTCTACTTCCACGACGACGAGTGCGTGGGCTGGGGATACGCGGAGTTGGCCGGGAAGTGAGGCCGTCGGTGCACCGGGTCGGGCGGGTGGTCACGCTCATGCTGAGCGTGGCCGTGCTCGGGCTCACCGGATGCTCCACCGGCAGTGACGCCGTCGCCCAGGGCGGCACGTTCGAGTTCGTCGCCCCGGGTGGCAAGACCGACATCGTCTACGACCCGCCGGTGAGCCGAGGCCGACCCGGGCCGCTGGCCGGCCCGGACCTGATGGACACCGACAAGACCCTGTCGTTGTCCGACTTCGCCGGCAAGGTGGTCGTGATCAACGTCTGGGGGCAGTGGTGCGGGCCGTGCCGCACCGAGATCACCGAGCTGCAACAGGTCTACGAGGCGACCCGCGACCAGGGGGTGGCGTTCCTGGGGATCGACGTGCGGGACAACAACATCGACGCTCCCCGCGACTTCATCATCGACCGGGGCGTGACGTTCCCGTCGATCTACGACCCGGCGATGCGCACCATGATCGCATTCGGCGGCCGCTACCCGACGACGGTCATCCCGTCGACGATCGTCCTGGACCGCGAGCACCGGGTGGCCGCGGTGTTCCTACGGGAACTGCTCGCCGAGGACCTGCAGCCGGTGGTCGAGCGGCTGGCGGCAGAGACCCCCCAGCCATGAACCTCGATCAGATCGGTGAGCTGACGGCCAGTGGTCCGCTGTTGCTGGCGCTGTCGGTCAGCGTGCTGGCGGGCCTGGTGTCGTTCGCCTCGCCGTGTGTGATCCCGCTGGTTCCCGGATACCTGTCGTATCTGGCCGCGGTGGTGGGCGTCGACCCGGAACCGGCGACGGGTGCCGGCGCGCCCGGGACGCTGGCGCTGCGCGGCGCGAAGCTGCGCGTGGCCGGGGCGGCGGCGCTTTTTGTCGGCGGTTTCACGGTGGTCTTCGTGCTCGGCACTGTCGCGGTGCTGGGGATGACGACCACGCTGATCACCAACCAGCTTCTGCTGCAACGCATCGGCGGGGTGATCACGATCCTGATGGGCCTGGTGTTCATCGGTCTGGTGCCGGTGCTGCAGCGAGACACCCGGTTCACCCCGAGGCGGATCTCCACGCTCGGCGGAGCCCCGCTGCTCGGTGCGGTGTTCGCGCTGGGGTGGACTCCGTGCCTGGGGCCGACGCTGACCGGGGTGATCGCAGTGGCCTCGGCGACCGAGGGCAGCAATGTGGCGCGTGGTGTGGTGCTCGTCGTCGCCTACTGCCTCGGCCTGGGAATCCCGTTCGTGCTGCTGGCGTTCGGCTCGGCGCGTGCCGTCGCCGGGCTCGGCTGGCTGCGCCGCCACACCCGCACCATCCAGATCTTCGGGGGCGTGCTGCTGATCGCAGTGGGCATCGCTCTGACGACCGGCTTGTGGAACGAGTTCGTGTCGTGGGTGCGCGACGCGTTCGTCAGCGACGTCAGGCTCCCGATCTGATGGCCGCTCCGCCCCCCACTGCGCGAGCAGACACAAAGTCGCGCGATGTTCGCCCAAATCGCGCGAGTTCGCGTCTGCTCGCGTTGATCCGCAACACCTGGCGCACCCTGACCTCGATGGGCACCGCGCTGGTGCTGCTGTTCCTGCTGGCGCTCGCGGCGATCCCCGGAGCGCTGCTGCCGCAGCGCAACCTCAACGCGACCAAGGTCGCCGAGTACATCGCCGCGAACCCGACCATCGGGCCCTGGCTGGACCGCGTCCAGGCGTTCGACGTGTTCTCCAGCTTCTGGTTCACCGCGATCTACGTGCTGCTGTTCATCTCGCTGGTGGGTTGTCTGACCCCGCGCCTGTTCGAGCATTTCCGCAGCATGCGTGCCAACCCGGTGCCGGCGCCGCGCAATCTGGGTCGGCTGCCCAAGTATCACAGCGCCGCGGTCCCGGGAGACGTGACCGCGGTGGCGACGGCGGTCGACGAACGGCTGCGTGGGTGGCGTCGCATCACCCGTCGTACCGGGGACGGCGAGACCACCGAAATCGCGGAAATTTCAGCGGAGAAGGGATACCTGCGCGAGTTCGGCAACATCGTCTTCCACTTCTCGCTGCTCGGTCTGCTCGTCGCGATCGCCGCGGGCAAGTTGTTCAGTTACGAGGGCAACGTCATCGTCATCGCCGACGGCGGGCCAGGATTCTGCACGGCATCACCCGCCGCGTTCGACTCGTTCCGGGCGGGAAATACCGTCGACGGGACCTCGCTGTATCCGATGTGTGTGCGGGTCAACGACTTCGAAGCGACCTATCTGCCGAACGGGCAGGCGGTGTCGTTCCAGGCAGACATCGACTACCAGGCCGGCGACAACCTCGACACCGGCACCTGGCAGTCGTACCTGCTGAAGGTCAACGAGCCGTTGCGCGTCGGTGGCGACCGGGTCTACCTGCAGGGCCACGGCTACGCCCCCACGTTCACCGTGACGTTCCCCGACGGTCAGACCCGCACCCAGACGCTGCAGTGGCGGCCCGACGACCAGATCACGTTCCTGTCTTCGGGAGCGATGCGCTTCGATCCGCCCGGCGGCACCTACGACGACGAACGTGAGCGACGCAGCAACCAGCTCGCGATCCAGGGGCTGTTCGCGCCGACCGGAGAGCTCGACGGCACCCTGCTGTCGTCCAGCTTTCCCGCGCTGAACGACCCCGCGGTGGCGATCGACGTCTACAAGGGTGACACCGGGCTGGACACCGGCCGCCCGCAGTCGCTGTTCTCGCTGGACCCGCGGATGATCGGCCAGGGCCGGCTGGACAAGGTCGCGCGGGTCAACCTGCGCGCCGGCGAGGACACCCGCCTCGACGACGGCACCGTGGTGCGGTTCGACGGCGCGACCCCGTTCGTCAACCTGCAGGTGTCCCACGATCCGGCCCAGATCTGGGTGTTGGTGTTCGCGATGACGATGATGGCCGGGCTGCTGGTGTCGTTGATCGTGCGGCGACGACGCGTCTGGGTGCGGTTGTCGCCGGGGGCTGGGTCCGACCGCGAGGGTACCGTGAACGTCGAGCTGGGCGGCCTGGCCCGCACCGACAACTCCGGCTGGGGTGACGAGTTCGAGCGGCTGACGGCGCGGCTGCTCGCCGGAAGCGAGACCGGCGCGCCGGTTGGTGAAGACAAGAAGGCGGATCGTCCATGAATTCCACAGATATCGACCTCGGGCTGGCCCGTTACTCGGACTGGGCGTTCACGTCGTCGGTACTGGTGCTGGTCGTCGCCCTGCTGTTGCTGGCTGTCGAGTTGGCCTACAGCGGTAGCCGCAAGGTCGAGACCCGGGAACTGGTCGGTGCCGGTGTCTCGGAGACGGTCGCGGTCAACAGCGCCACTCCCGGGGTGGTGGCCGACACGCCGCGGCGGTCGCTGGACGAACGTGTCGGCTCGGCCGGGCTGGCGCTGATCTACGTCGGGACCGCGCTGCTGCTGGCGTGCATCGTGTTGCGGGGTCTGTCCACCGCGCGGGTGCCGTGGGGCAACATGTACGAGTTCATCAACCTCACCAGTTTCTGTGGCCTGGTGGCCGCGGCGGTGGTGTTGCGCCGGCCGCAGTACCGGTCGCTGTGGGTGTTCGTCCTGGTCCCGGTGCTGATCCTGCTCACCGTGTCGGGTCGCTGGCTGTACTCACACGCCGCTCCGGTGATGCCCGCTCTGCAGTCCTATTGGCTGCCGATCCACGTGTCGGTGGTCAGCCTGGGATCCGGGGTGTTCCTGGTCGCCGGCGTGGCCAGTGTGTTGTTCCTGCTCAAGATGTCGCGGCTGGGCGAGCCGGATCGGCCCGGCGTGGTCGCCCGCGTCGTGCAGCGACTCCCGGACGCCCAGATCCTGGACAGGATTGCTTACCGCACAACGATCTTCGCGTTCCCGGTGTTCGGCTTCGGGGTGATCTTCGGCGCGATCTGGGCCGAGGAGGCGTGGGGTCGGTACTGGGGCTGGGATCCCAAGGAGACGGTCTCGTTCATCGCGTGGGTGATCTATGCGGCCTATCTGCACGCCCGCTCGACAGCGGGCTGGCGGGACCGTAAAGCCGCGTGGATCAACGTCGCCGGCTTCGTGGCGATGGTCTTCAACCTGTTCTTCATCAACTTGGTGACTGTCGGGCTGCATTCGTACGCTGGCGTCGGCTGAGCCGACAAGAGAGCTGTTCGTCAGGAGAGGGAGGAGAGGGATCGTTGTCTGACCTGCCGGGTGGTTTTCGGGCACAGCAACGGTTCATCGACCCGGCGGCTGCCGTGCCCGCGGAGTGGACGGCCCCGACCCCGCCCCACGGAACGCCGCCGGTCGTCGCTGCCAGCCAGCCCGAGCAGGCAACGCCCGACCCGGCAGCGCCCGATCCGCCGCCGTATCTCGACCTGTCGACGGTCGCGCTGCTCGGCAAGCCGAGGCGCGCGCCGTCGGCGGGCTGGCGCAGGTGGGTGTACTGGGCTTCGGCCCGGCTGATCAACCTGGGTGAGAGCCCGAAGGTGCTTCGCCACGACACCCTGGTCGCGCAGGTGCAGCGTCCGCTGCGCGGGTGCTACCGGATCGCGCTGCTCTCCCAGAAGGGCGGCGTCGGCAAGACGACCATCACCGCGACGCTGGGCGCCACGTTCGCCACCAACCGCGGGGACCGGGTGATCGCGGTGGACGCCAACCCCGACCGGGGCACGCTGAGCCAGAAGGTGCCGCTCGAGACCCCGGCCACCGTGCGTCACCTGCTGCGCGATGCGGAGGGGATCGTCGCCTACAGCGACGTCCGCCGCTACACCTCCCAGGGCCCGAGCAGGCTGGAGGTCCTCGCGTCCGAAACCGATCCCGCGGTGTCCGAGGCGTTCAGCTCGGACGACTATCACCGCACGCTGTCGGTGCTGGAGCGCTTCTACAGCCTGGTGCTCACCGACTGCGGTACCGGCATGCTGCATTCGGCGATGTCGGCGGTGATCGACAAAGCCGACGTGCTGGTGGTGATCAGCTCCGGCTCGGTGGACGGCGCGCGCAGCGCATCGGCGACACTGGACTGGCTGGACGCCCACGGCTACGAGGACATGGTCAGCAACTCGATCGCCGTCATCAACGGAGTGCGGCCGCGCTCGGGCAGGGGCACGAAGGTTGACCTCGCCAAGGTCGTGGATCACTTCGCGCGGCGCTGCCGGTCGGTATGTCAGGTGCCGTTCGACCCGCACCTGGAAGAGGGGGCCGAGATCAGCCTGGACCGGCTGCGGCCGCAGACCAGGGAGTCCCTGATCGAACTGGCCGCGTCGGTGGCACAAGGCTTTCCGGGTGCGCGCCGACAGGGCGACCCAGCCGTCGACTAGGTCTGCAGTGCGCGGTCAGGACCGCGGTTGGTCGTCTCGCGGATTGATCCGCCGCAGGAAATCCGGATCGTCGTCCGGTCCGATCACCCGGGTGCGCGGTCGATTCGCAGCCATCCGGGTAACCCGCCATCCGACGTAGACCAGTGCGGCCAAGACGATCAACAGGAGCAAATAAGCCACCTAAAACCTCCTTCCTGTCAATATACGCGTCATGGGTAGGCTCGGTCCGTGTCTGACGGACCCCGGAGATCCCGCCTGCTGCTCGACGTGCTCGCCTACGTCGCGGCCCGCCTCGTCCTCGTCGTCGTCACGACGCTGGTGATCATCGGGGTCGGACGTCTGTTCGGGGTGCAGGATTTCCCGGTGGTGGTGGCGTTGCTTTTTGCCATCGTGATCGCGCTGCCGCTGGGCATCTGGCTGTTCACCCCGCTGCGGCGGCGCGCCACCGAAAGCATCGCGACATGGGACGAGCGACGCCGCCGCGACCGCGAACAGCTGCAGGCCCGGCTGCGCGGTGACGTCGCACCCGAAGACCCGACCCTCGATTCTCGAGAGGGCTGAAGGCCCGCCGGCCAGAATTCTTTCGAACCTATTACGGATTCTCCGCGGCAGGCGTGTGCTGCTTAGCTGAGACCGCAACGGGGTAACCGCTGTCACATGACGGAACAGCAGGTGATGACCCGTCACCGGGGCATCAGCAACCACAGGAACATCGGTAGCCACAGAGCTTCGAGTAGCCACAAAGCCCTCTACGGTCGGTGGATCGACGAGTTGTGGGCAGGGCACCGCATCGCCGAGGAGCTCGTGGCCCCGGACTTCGTCGGGCACTGGCCCACTCGAGATGTCCACGGTCCCGCCGAACTGCAGAAAATCATCGACACCACCCGGGGTGCCCTGCGGGAACTGATGTTCGTCGTAGAGGTCGGTCCGTTCGTCGACGACGACATGGTGGCCGCCCGGTGGATCGCCACCGGCTCGGGCCCCAACGGTCCCACCCGGTTGACCGGAAACGACATTCTGCGGGTCGCCAACGGAAAGGTCGTCGAGTACTGGGCCGGCATCTCGCCCGGCTAGTTGGCCGCGGCGTCCCGCAGCAACCGCCGCAACACCTCGAGGGGATCCCCGTCAGCGGGATCGAGTCGGCGTCCATCCGGCGCCTGGGTGGGTTCGGGTGCAGTGATCACCGGGGCCGCCGGCGCGGGGACGTCCGCAGGTGGCGGCGGCGGGGTGACCCCGGGCGGGACCCGGGTGCCCAGGGCGTCGATCTTGGCGGTCACACGCGCCTGGGCATCCTGTCGCACCGCGCGCCGCTCCGGGTCAGGGTCGTTGTTGCCGTCGAAGCACCCGGCAGGCGCGTCGGCGATCACCGCGAGGGCGCTCTCGTAGCGGTCCCGTGCGGTCTCCAGCCGGGCTTCCCACGCGTCGATGTCGCCCTGACGTTCCCGCACCAACTCGAGGTTGACGCGCACCGGGCATGAGCGCGCCGGGTCCGTGCCGGCCAGCACCGCCGAGAACTCCGCCTCGGCGACGTCGAGACTCACTGCCTGTTGCTCCTCGCGTGCGCGGCCTTCCAGCACCGCGAGTCCGCCTGCGGCGAACGCAGTCGTGGCGGGCTCGACAACGTCGGCGATCCGCAACACCGCCACATCGCTGCGCAGCGACCCGATCTCACCCGAGGCGAAGTGTTCCTGCGCCGCACCACCCACGACGACCACCGAGATCAGTTTCGCCGACAGCGCCAGCGCGATCACGGTCACGGGCGCCGACGCGACCAGCAGTCGTCGTCGCAACCGCAGCCGGGCGGGTCCCGACGCGCGCGTCACGACAGCACCTGTCGATGGGTCGACCTGGCGCGGCGCAGTTCTCGTGCGGTCAAGTAGATCTCGGCGAGCAACAACAGCGACGCCAGCATCGTGAACACCCAATACAACTCGGTCCGCTCGGGTGTGGCCTGCGGTCCCGCGCTGACCGGAGTGGTCGATGTCCCGCCCTGCGGCACGGGTTGCCCGGGCTCTCGCTGGATATAGGGCACCCCGAGTTGCTCGGCGACCCCGCGTAGCGCCGGCTCGTCGAGACCGGGCCCGCCGCCGTAACCGAACACCGCACCGCCGTCCACATCGCCGGTGTCGAACTCCCCCTGGGGGGCGCTGGACTGTGCGGCCCCGGAACCGAAGTAGTACACCAGGTTCTCCGCCCGGGGGTACTGCTGTCCGGCCGCGATCAGCTGGTAGCGCAGCACATTGGCGGCGGCGCCGGCGTTGACCTGGTCGCCGGCGGCGGTGGCGTCGGCGTAGGGGTTCAGGGCGTCCACCACCGGCTCCAGGCTCCAGGTGTCGCTCGACAGCGGCCAGTCGATCGCGGGCCGAGACGCGAACGCGATGACGGCGAACCGGGAGCCGGGGTGGGCATCGATCAGCGCCGCCATGTCCTGGCGGATACCCGCCATCCGGGTACCGCCGTCGTAGTCGGTGATCGCGGAGTCAGCGGAGCGGTCCACGACGAAGTACACATTCGCTCCTCGGGCCACCGGCGTCACCTCTTCGGAGGCCGTGCCGGTTCCCGGCCGCGCGGCGGCAACCAGCACCAGCAGTACGGCCAGTGTCGTTCCGCACCAACGCAGTATCGCGTTCCTGCCGGTGTGTGACCCGGCGGACAGTGCCAGGGACACCAACCTCAGCGCGAGCAGGGCCACCGCGATGGCGACCAGCGCGGGCAGGGGCAGCACCGGGTCGAACGTCATCGCCGCACCGCCATCAGGGACACGCCCAGCAGTGCCGCAAGCGCCAGTGCGGCGACGAGCACGACCACCGGGGTGTCCTCCCGCCCGCCGGCCCGGTCACCGTCCTGCCCCGCCGCAGCGGCGCGGATCGAGTCGAGGTCGCCGTCGAGGCTCGCGGCGTCGAACCGGTAGAACTGCCCGCCGGTCACCTCGGTGAGGGTGGCCAGCGCTCGGGTGTCGCGCCCGGGGGTGGTGACGGCGTTGACCTGTACGCCCGCCTGTTGCGCCATCTCGGTCACCTGGGCGTCGGTGAACAGCGACGGCGCGGCGTCCCCGGGGGAGCGCAGCGCACCGGGGCCGAGGTAGATCAGCGACCGACGGGTGTCGCCTTCGGTCTCGAACCCGGGAAAACCGGTCAAACACAACGCCAGCACGTCGGCGACCGTCGGCGAGTAGTCGTCATAACCCAGCGGCGCGGCGAACGACTCGGTTCTGGCCCGCAGGCCGATGGCTTCCGCCGGACTCAACGTCGCGGAGTCGGCCTGCTCCTGTATCCGGGCCGCTTGGGCGTAGTCACCGAAGCGGCCGGCGGCGAACTGGTAGTCCCGCGTCAACGGCACCACCCGGCGGTTCGGCGACGTCAGCCCGATCCGCTCGGTGCCGTATGTGGTTGCCTGGCGGGCGAAGTAGTTGAGAAACTGGCCGGTCGCAGGGTCGGTGATGGGCTGGCCCACACACAGCATGATGTCCTCACGCGGCGCGGAATCATCGTTTTCCCAGAGTGTTCCGACAGGCCGGGCGCTCGCGAGCACCGTCGTCCCGAACAGCAGCGTCAGCAGGGCCAACGCCACCGCGGTGGCCCTGGTCCGGCGGCGGATCACGGCCCGGTACTCGGGCAGCTGGGTCAGACGGTCGGTGTTGGCCAGCGGGCGACGGCCACGGACCCGTTCGGTGGGCAGCAGCATCGCCAGCGCACCCGTCAGCACCAGCGCGCCGATTCCGGCGAGCACCACCGCCCACCACATCAACTCCACGAGCGGATCAACTCTTCTGTCTGCTCGCCCAACCGGCCCACGTCGACGGTCGTCGACAGGTCGAACTGGGCGTCACCCAACGCCGAGAGCACCGGCGCGGCGGGCGCGAGTTCGCTTGCGGCGACGGCCCGCAGCTGCATGTACTGGGCCCGAAGGCCGGTGGCCTGGTGCAGGAAGCTGCGCAGGGTGCGGCTCAGTGCCGCACCGGCCTGCGCCGCGGAGAGCTCGCCGTCGCGGTGGCTACGGGTGATCGACTGGACCGTGCGGGTGAAGCGGTACCGCAACACCCGCGCGTGGGCCACCCTGACGACCGGTATCCGGCGAAGTCGTTCGGCGGGCATGGTGGCGACGAAAACGCCTGCATACCAGCCGATGACGACGATGAGCAGCGCCAGCCCGAGCCACAGCCACCCGGAGGCGTAGGAGGGGGGTCCGCTGACGAACTCCAACAGGTCATCCGGCACGTGACCACACCCCGGTCATCTCGACGATCTTCCGGCGGATCTGGTCGCTACCGGAGATCGTGGCGTGCGGAATCGCTCGTGAGGTCATCAGTTCCGCGAGTTCGCGGGTGCGCCGCTGCTCGGCGCGTTGGTAGGCGGCGACGACGCGCGGTTCGGCCGTCACAGATCCGAGCACCACCCGCCCGGTGGCGACGTCGTACGCGCCGTCATCACCGGCGGCGGTGGCCGGCATGTCGGGGATCATCGCCCACATCACATCGTGTTGCGCGGTCAGCCGACCGAGCACCTCCTCGAGGCGCTCGTCGACG
The DNA here is from genome assembly GCF_010723735.1 of Mycolicibacterium hippocampi. Classification (GTDB taxonomy): domain Bacteria; phylum Actinomycetota; class Actinomycetes; order Mycobacteriales; family Mycobacteriaceae; genus Mycobacterium; species Mycobacterium hippocampi. The sequence continues at coordinate 1,562,493 of NZ_BLLB01000002.1, forward strand.
TCCGGTTCGTCGGACACCACGACGATCAGCATCGAGTGACGGTAATGTGTTGCCACATAGGTCAACTGGCAGACGATGTCGCTCGACCCGGGTGACGTGTGGCCGGCCGCGTGCAGGTGGTAGCCGGTGAGCAGGCTCTCGATGTGGTTCTCGCCGCGGCGCTGGCGGACGTTCACGCTTCCCCGCGCGTCCCCGTACACCATGCCGACCTCGTCGGTGCGGCCGAGAGTTATCAGCCCGATCGCGCCCAGGATGTTCAGTGCCACATCCCGCTTGAGTTCACCACCCGGTGCGAGCGCGGACATGTTGCGCCCGGTGTCGGCGACCAGCAGGGCCTTGTGGTGCTTCTCGGAGACGAACCGCTTGATCAGCACACTGCCCGAGCGCGCCGAGGCCTTCCAGTCGATATCGCGCACGTCGTCACCCGGCACGTAGGGCCGTAGTTCGTCGAATTCCAGGCTGCGGGTGTGCAACAGCGCGTAGCGGCCACCCTCGAGCATGCCGCGGGTGTCGCTGCCGAAGTGGGACCTGGCCCGGTGTAGGTGCTTACCCACTGCCCGCCCCGATCAGGGCACCCGCACCGACTGCAGTGCGGCGTCGATCACCACGTTGGCGGTGACGCCCGCGCTGGCCGCCTCGAACCCGAGGATCAGCCGGTGCTGCAGTACCCGGTGCGCCAGGTCGGCGATGTCGCCGGGGATCACGTGGTTGCGTCCGGACAGCACCGCCAGGGCGCGGGCCGAAGTGCACAACGCGATGGTGGCCCGTGGGCTGGCGCCGTATTCGACCAGCCTGGCGATCTGCCGAGGCAGGTGGTTGCCCGGGTCGCGGGTCACGCCGACGAGGCGGCTGGCGTACAGCATCAGGTCCCTACTCATGTGCACCTGCCGGGCGGCCCGCTGCAGGTGGCGGATGTCCTCGAGGCCGACCACCGGTGGGGTGCGGTGGTCACGGTCGTAGAGCCCGGCGTCGCGGCGGCTGAGGACCTCCACCTCCTGCTCGGGCGAGGGGTAGCGGACGATCTCCTTGAGCAGGAACCGGTCGGTCTGGGCCTCGGAGAGCGCGTAGGTGCCCTCCTGGTCGACCGGGTTCTGCGTCGCGATCACCAGGAACGGCTCCGGGATGGGGTACACGGTGCCGGCGATGGTCGTCTGACGTTCCTCCATCGCCTCCAGCATCGCGCTCTGCGTCTTGGCGCTCGAGCGGTTGATCTCGTCGAGCAGCACGACGTTGGCGTGCACGGGTCCGAGCTGGGTGACGAACGACGTGGTGGCCGAGTCGTAGACCTGGGTGCCGATGATGTCGCTGGGCAGCAGGTCAGGGGTGCACTGGATGCGCCGGAACACCCCGTCGATGGACTCGGCGATGACGCGCGCGGCCGTGGTCTTGGCCAGCCCCGGCACGCTCTCCAACAGGATGTGGCCGCCGGTGAGCAACCCGATCAGCAACGACTCCCGCAGGTGTTCCTGGCCGACGACCTTCGCCGAGAACGCCTCGGAGAGCGCCCGGACGATGCGTTGTGCCTCGTCAGGGTTGTGGTCGGTCGGTATCCGGGCTGCGGTCATCCTGCGCTATGTACCACGCGATTCGGGCGTGCAAACCGCCGCTGGGCGACGACGATCACGCCCAAATCGCGCGGCGGGTCAGCCGAATGCCAGCGCGCCGGCGACTGCCAGCGCCCACACCAGCATCGTCATCCCGGTGTCGCGCAGCACCGGGATCAGGTCCTTGCCGCCCAGCCCGCCCCGGACCGGCTTGGCCGCACGTACCGCCAGCGGCAGTGCCACCAGCCCGACCGCAGCCCACGGCGTCGCCAGCATCAGCACCAGCGGCACCGCGAACGCCACCACCAGCAATCCGTAGAACAGCAGCCGGGTCCTGGCGTCGCCGAGTCGGACCGCCAGGGTGATCTTCCCGGCCTGGGTGTCGGTGGGGATGTCCCGCAGATTGTTGGCCACCAGCACGGCCGAGGACAGGCAGCCCATCGCCACGGCGAGAACACCGCCCACCCAGTCGATGCGCAGCGCCTGCGTGAACTGGGTGCCGAGCACCGCGACCAAGCCGAAGAACACGAACACCGCGATCTCGCCGAAGCCCAGATAGCCGTAGGGCTTGGAGCCGCCGGTGTAGAGCCACGCCCCGGCGATGCAGACCGCACCGACCGCGATCAGCCACGGTGCGCTCCACCAGGCCAGCACCAGGCCGGCGACCGCGGCGACGAGCAGGCTCGCGATCGCGGCCGTCAGCACCGACCGGGGCGCCGCGAGCTTGGAGCCGACCAACCGCAGCGGCCCGGCCCGCACATCGTCGGTGCCGCGGATGCCGTCGGAGTAGTCGTTGGCGTAGTTCACCCCGATTATCAGGGCGATCGCCACCACCAGCGCCAGCAGGGCCTTCCACCACGATGCGGCGTCCAGCCACGCTGCGGCGCCGGTCCCGGCGATCACCGGTGCGACGGCGTTGGGCAACGTCCGGGGACGCGCTCCCTCGATCCACTGGGCGAAACTGGCCACGGGCGCCAGTCTTGCAGGTGCCCGATCTGCTCCCCGCGTGCGCAGGGTGCCAACCGTGGCACACTGAGCGCATGGACGACCGACTGAGCAAGAACGAGATCCGGAAGGACGCCGTACAGGAGATCGTCGGTGCCGGTGCGTCGACCGTCGGTGAGGTCACCTCGATCATCACGACCGCGGTCAAGGACGTCGCGAACGCCATCGGCGGGCTGGCCACCGATGTGTTCGAGATCCGTGACGGCGCCCGGCGCGCCGCACAGCGCAACGCCGACGAGACCGACGCCGAGTAGTTCGCCGGTCAGCCCTCGGGTCGCTGACCGCGGGTGGCACCGGCGCCCCACACCGCCGCGCGATCCGTGGTGCGCACATAGTTGTCCGCGTTGTCAGGTACCGCCGGGTCGCCGGAGACCAGCACCGACCCCCAGTCGACGTCGGGATGTCCCACCAGCCTGCTCGGCACCTCGTTGAGCTGACCGAACCTCGCGAGTCCGGCGAACGTCCCGCCCAGGTCGGGGTCGCGGTCCTCGGTGAACCACGGCCGCGGCGACTCGATGACGGTGCGCGGTGTGGTCGCCACGCCCCCCGACACCGTGGCGATGTCGCGCACGCAGGGGAACAGGAACGACTGCGGCCAGCTGATCAGCACGGGCCCGTGGCCGGCCAGAAAATCGGTCAGCGGGACCACCGTCCGCAACCGGGGGCCGGTGAACGCCAACCAGCCGTTCTGGTCGGTGCGGTCGTCGACGGCGTGGATGCGGACTCGGTCGGCCCCGGCGGTAACCTCGGCCGAATCGACGCCCACCGAGCGCCACAACGGATGCGCGGGAGCCTCATCGGATGCGGGCCGGTCGACCGGCCCGGCGGCACCCAGGACGGTGACGGACGGTCCGTCGGCCCGGCCGAACTCCAGCACCAGCGAGTTGCCGTCCGCCAAACGTCCCGAGACCGACAGCGCCACACCGGAATCCGGTGCCAGCTGAGGTAGCACAAACCATCCGGTGACGATCTCGCCGGTGGCCTGCGCGCCGGGGGTCCGGCTGCCCCACAGGTACTCCGAGGCGCCGATTCCGGGCGGATCCGGAGGAGGCGCCCCCGGGTAGAAGCCCGTCGACTCGGCGAAGCCGGAAACCCGCCCGCCCGGTTCCGCCGCCCTGAGCACCTCGCCGTCGGGCAGCACCTCGACGTCGTCTGCCAGCCCGCACACCTGCCCGCCGGCGATCCGGTCGAGGTTCGCCATCGCCAGCGACCCGGAGGATCGGCGCAACGGCGCCGCGACGAAGGAGCCGACGAGCACGGCCAGCGCCGTGCCGAAGGTGACCAGGGTGAGCACCGCAGGCCCGAGCGCCGGCCACTGCGCCGACGGCCTGCGCCGCAGCACAGCCAGCGCCGTCAACGTGCCCGCGGCGAGCACCCCGACCCACAACAGCGGGTCGTCCAGCGGTACGCCGAGCGGTCGGACCGGGCCCGACGACCACGGGACGTCGTACACCGCGGGCAACCACCACGCGTTCGGGCCGGCGAAGACCACCGCGGCGGCCACCGCCAGCAGCACAGATCCGGCCACACCGACGGCGGCGACGACGCGGTCCGCGTCGCGCGCCCGGCGCACGACCAGCATCACCGCCACGGTCAGGAACGCCGCGAACACCCCGGCGGTCGCCCCGAAGTGGTACGACCACTTCGACGGTCCCAGTGCCAGCAGCAGCAGCGCGGCCACCACGACGGCGGCGAGCCGCGCCGGCGACGCACCGAGCACGTCGGATCCGCGACGGCGTGCGGCCAGCACACCGACGACCGGCAGCAGCGCGACCGTGAACAGCACCGGCAGCCGCTTGGCGAAGCTGCCCTGCTGGTCGGCCTGCAGCAGGTACCCGTACCGGGTCGGCTCCTCGTACCAGGGCAGTGACGGGCCGAAGAAGCTGTGCCAATCGGTGGCGGTGACGAGCGCGTCCCACGTCTGGTCGGCGAAGATCACCGTGAGTCCGACGGCGCCCACACAACACAGCAACGCCACGGTCGCCGACAGTTCCGCGCGTGAGGGAGCTCCCGCCCGAGCCGCCGCCACCAGCCGGGGGGCGAACACCAGGATCGGTGCGGCCACCAGCACGGCGGTCGGGCTGATCGGGACGGTGAGCGCGGCTACGAGCACCAGCCAGGCCAATCCGGCCGGGTCCCGCGCCCGCCATGCCAGCGCCAGCGCCGCGGTGACGCCGAGCGCGACGTAGGACTCCGGTCGGGTCCCGAGGTTGAACGGCAGCCAGGCGACCAGCAGGCACACCGCGGCGAGCACCCGCACTCGGGCGTTCGCCGCGGTCACCGGCAGCGCCGCGCCGAGCACGCCGCGGCTGAGCACGAACCACGTGGCCACCCCCAGCAGCGTGCTGGGCAACCTCAGCCACAGCGGGGCGAGGCTGATCTCGGTCAGCGGTGCCAGCAACTGCTGGCTGAGCGCAAAGGGCACCTCGGCGGCGTTCCACCACCGGTAGTAGTTGCCGGGGTCGCCGGTCGCGGCGAAGTTGCGGGCGATCATCGTCGCCCAGCCGTCGTCGACCGCGAGCGGACCGATGACGGCCCACCCGAAGAACGTCGCGATCACCGCGCCGTCGATCCACCACAGCCGGTTCCCCCGCAGAGGGGCACGCCGCCGGACGGGCGGGCCGCGACCCCGACGCAGCAGCACTAGCGCGGTCACCACGCAGAGCAGCTGCACCCCGACCACCACGGTCTTGAGCAGCGTCGGCGTCGTCGCGAACGGTCCGGTGAGCACCGCGGACACCGACAGCCCCGCGGCCTGCGCCGGATCGAGGTCGGTGCGGAACCCGAAAACCCGGGGCACCGGCTCGCCGGCGAGATGGTTGGTGCGCCCATCGGCCTGCAGGACCGCCAACCCGCCGGGGACCGATTCGACGGTGACCCGACAGTCCGCCGGGGCAGCCGGCACGACCAGGGGGCGGCTGCGGTCACCGAGCCGGAGCGCCGCGCGGCCCGCCGAACCGGTCACCACTAGGCCGTCACCGTCGGAGCCGGTGGCCAGCACGGTGACCGGCGCAGTCTGCGCGGTCGCGGCGCGCAGCGCCGAACACGGGATCGTCGCGGTGAGCTCGCCCGGCCGGTAGGGCACCACCAGCGCGCTGGTGGAGGTCACAGGCTCGTCGGCGACCGGCCAGGTGATGGTCGTGCGCTCGGCGACGACCGGAGCGAAGGGCAGGAACAGCGCTGCCGCCACACCGATCAGGCCGATGAGAAGGGCGAGCCAGGTCCGCTGTGTGGAGGTGTGTGGCCGCATAGAGTTCCCCGTCAGCCTGCCGACTGTTCGGCGACGCGGCACGGCCATCCGGGACGTCGTCACCGCAACGTCATGCTTGGTGCGACGGTTCGATGATCCACAATGGTCGGATGTTGGGTGTCATCGGTGGCAGTGGTTTCTACTCCTTCTTCGGTGCTGATGCCCGGGCGATCAGCCTGGACACCCCGTACGGGTCACCGAGTGCGCCGATCACCGTCGGCACCATCGGGGACCACGAGGTGGCGTTCCTGCCCAGGCACGGTGCCAACCACGAGTTCTCCCCGCACACCGTGCCCTACCGCGCCAACATGTGGGCATTGCGGGCGCTCGGGGTGCGACGCATCTTCGGCCCCTGCGCTGTCGGCAGCCTGGACCCGCAGCTCGGTCCGGGGGCAATGGTGGTGCCCGATCAACTGGTCGACCGGACCTCGGGCCGGTCCGACACGTACTTCGACTCCGGCGGTATCCACGTCGACTTCGCCGACCCGTACTGCCCGTCGCTGCGGGCCGCGGTGACCGGGTTGCCCAGCGTCGTCGACGGCGGCACGATGGTGGTGATCCAGGGTCCGCGGTTCTCGACGCGCGCGGAGAGCCAATGGTTCGCAGGCCAGGGTTTCCGGCTGGTCAACATGACCGGCTACCCCGAGACCGTGCTGGCCCGTGAGCTCGAGATGTGTTATGCGGCAATTGCTCTGGTCACCGACCTGGATGCGGGCATCGAGAGCGGCCAAGGGGTGCGGGCGGTGGACGTGTTCGCCGAGTTCCAGCGGAACCTGGTGCCGTTCAAGCAGCTGGTGCACGAGGCCATAGAAAGCACCGCCCAAGTCAATGAATGCACGCACTGCCTGCCGCACGAGGGTGTCACGCTGCCGATCGAGCTTCCGTGAGGGTGCTGCTGACCGGTGCCGCCGGGTTCATCGGCGCGCGCATCGCGGCGCTGCTGGCCGACGCCGGCCATGAGGTCGTCGCCGCGGATGTGATGCTGCCCGCGGCGCACGGCGAGGGCGCGGAGCTGCCCGCAGGTGTGCACCACGTCGACGTCCGGGACGCAGCGGCCGTCGCCGAGCTGCTCGGCGGGGTGGATGTGGTGTGCCATCAGGCGGCGGTGGTGGGCGCCGGCGTCAACGCCGCCGACAGCCCCTCCTACGCGTCGCACAACGACTACGGCACCGCGGTGCTGCTGGCGCAGATGTTCGCCGCGGGCTGCCGCCGGCTGGTGCTCGCCTCGTCGATGGTGGTCTACGGCCAGGGCGGCTACGTCTGCCCGCAACACGGCGCCGTCGACCCGGCCCCACGCACTCGGACCGACCTGGACGGCGGTGTGTTCGACCACCGCTGCCCGGTCTGCGGCGCACCGGTGAGCTGGGAGCTCGTCGGGGAGCAGGCGCCGCTTCGGCCGCGCAGCCTCTACGCGGCCAGCAAGGTCGCCCAGGAGCATTACGCGCTGGCCTGGAGCGAGTCGACGGGCGGCTCGGTGGTCGCGCTGCGCTATCACAACGTCTACGGACCGGGCATGCCCCGCGACACCCCTTATTCGGGCGTCGCCGCGATCTTCCGCTCCGCACTCGAAGCAGGGGATCCGCCAAGGGTTTTCGAGGACGGCGGGCAGATGCGCGACTTCGTCCACGTCGACGACATCGCCGCCGCGAACGTCGCCGCGATCGAGGCCGGATCCGACGGTTTCGACACGTTCAACGTCTGCTCGGGCAAGCCGGTGTCGATCCTGGACGTCGCCACGGCGCTGTGTGACGCGCGCGGCGACGTGACGCCGGTGGTGACCGGCCAGTACCGCAGCGGCGACGTCCGCCACATCGTCGCCGACCCGGCGAAAGCCGAACGGGTGCTGGGTTTTCGGGCCGCCATCGATCCGGCCGACGGGTTGCGCGCGTTCGCGAGTGCGCCGCTTCGCGCGTAGCAGCAGATGCGGGGTCGCCGAGCGGTTCTCATCGCCGTTATCGTCACGTTGGTGACGTCGGGACTGCTCGGACTGCTGTGGTCGCAGCAGCGTCGGTTGATCTACTTCCCGTCGACCGCTGCGGTGCCGCCGGCGTCGACGGTGCTGCCGGGGGCCCGCGACGTGGTCATCCCCACCACCGACGGGCTGGAACTGGGCGCCTGGTATCTGCCCGGCGGCCCGGGTCCGGCGATGCTGGTGCTCAGCGGCAACGGTGGTGACCGCACGATGCGGGCCCCGCTGGCCGCCGCCCTGCACGGCATGGGGCTGTCCGTGCTGTTGCCGGACTACCGCGGTTACGGCGGAAACCCCGGACGGCCCACCGAGGACGGACTGGCCGACGACGCACGCGCCGCCTACGACTGGCTGGCCCGCCAGCCTGGAGTCGATCCCGGTCGGATGGCCGTCTTCGGCGAATCGCTGGGCGCCGCGGTGGCGGTCGGCCTGGCCGTCGAGCAACCCCCTGCGGCGTTGGTGCTGCGCTCACCGTTCACGTCGCTGGCCGACGTCGCCGGTGTGCACTACCCGTGGCTTCCGGCGCGGCGGTTGCTGCTGGATCGCTACCCGTCCATCGACCGCATCGGCGCGCTGCACGTGCCACTGCTTGTGATCGCGGGGGACAGCGACGACATCGTGCCCGCAGCGCAGTCGCGTCGCCTCTATGAGGCCGCCTCCGAACCCAAGCAGTTCGTGTCCGTCGAAGGCGCCGGTCACAACGACCCTGCACTGCTCGACGGGCAGCGGTTGCTGACCGCGGTCGAGCAGTTCCTGCAGCGCACCCCGGTGCTGGGGGTTCCGCAGGGCTGAACATACTGGCTGACGTGACTTCGGAGATCTGCGAACAGTTCGGCATCGACTTCCCGCTCTTCGCGTTCAGCCACTGCCGCGACGTCGTCGCCGCCGTGACGAACGCCGGCGGCTTCGGCGTGCTCGGGGCCACCGCCTACAGCCCCGAGCAGCTGGACCAGGAGTTGGCCTGGATCGACGACGCCGTCGGCGGCAAACCGTACGGCGTGGACCTGATCGTGCCGGCGAAGTTCGAGGGCAAGGGCGAGAAGCTCTCCGGTGCCGAGTTGGGCGAGCGCATCCCGCAGAGCTACCGCGACCTCGTCGACGAGCTGCTGGTCGCCCACGACATCGAACCGGAGCCCAACCGGCGGCTCGGCGGTGCGATCCTGTCCGGCAACACCGGCCGCGAGCTGCTTGATGTCGCGCTGACGCACCCGGTCAAGTTGATCGCCAACGCGCTGGGTGTCCCGCCGGACTACATGATCGAGGCGGGCAAGGAGCGCGGTATTCCGGTCGCGGCGCTGGTCGGCGCCAAGGAGCACGCCGTCAAGCAGGTCGCCGCGGGGGTGGACCTGATCGTCGCGCAGGGCACCGAGGCCGGTGGGCACTGCGGAGAGGTCAGCACGCTGGTGGTGGTCCCCGAGGTGATCGAAGCTGTGGCGGCCGTCGGTAGTGCCGTCCCGGTGCTGGCCGCGGGCGGGATCGTCACCGGACGCCAGATGGCCGGCATGGTCGCCATGGGCGCGGCCGGCGCGTGGACCGGTTCGGTGTGGCTGACCACCGAGGAGGCCGAGACGGCACCGCACACGGTGGCCAAGATGCTGGCCGCCACATCCCGCGACACCGTGCGCTCGGCGGGCCGCACCGGCAAGCCGTCACGTCAGCTGGTGTCGGAGTGGACGGATGCGTGGACGCCGCACGCCGGCGGACATCAGCCGTTGCCGTTGCCGCTGCAGTCGATGCTGTGCGAGCCGGTGATCCGCCGCATCGACGTGCTGGCTTCTCAGGGCCACGAAGGTGCCCAGGCCCTGGCGACCTACTTCGTCGGACAGGGCGTCGGGCTGATGAACAAGGTGAAGCCGGCGCGCGAGGTGGTGCGGGAGTTCATCGAGGACTACCTGGCCGCCGCCGAGCGCCTCAACAACTCACTACCCGGCTGACGTCGTCCCCGCGAAATATCATTCCCGGCTGTGGAAACCGCGGTTGCAACGACCCGGAATGATATTTCGCGAGCAGGGTCAGTCGCCGGCCAGCGGCAGGCGCACCTCGAAGCGGGCGCCGGTCGGCAGGTTGTGCGCCGACAGCGTGCCGCGATGCGCCTGCACCAGCCCCGCGGCGATCGCCAACCCGAGGCCCGACCCGCTCGGCAGCGACGAATCAGTGCGCGGCACCCGGCTGTTGGATCCGCGATACGCGACGTCGAACACCCTCGGCAGGTCCGCCTCGTCGATGCCGACGCCGGTGTCGTCGACGCGGGCCCACGCGCTGTTCTCGTCGGAGCCCAGCGCCAGCTCGACGCTGCCGCCCTCAGGGGTGTGCGCGATCGCGTTGGCCACCAGGTTCGACAACACCCGGACCAGTGCGCGGTCACTGCCCACCACGCGCACCGGCTGTGCGGGCAGGTCGGCCTTGAGCTGCACCCCCGCGCGTTCGGCCGCGATCCGGTGCGCGGCGAGCACGTCGTCGACCACCTCGTCGAGCGCGACCTTCTCGAACGACGGGGTCAGCGCGCCGGCGTTGATCTTCGACATCTCGAACAGGTCGTCGACCATCTCGGACAGCCGCACCGACTCGTGCTCGATGTGCTTGGCGTGCACCTTCACCTCGTCGTCGGGGACCACGCCGTCGGCGATCGCCTCCGAGACGGCACGGATGCCCGCGAGCGGGGTGCGCAGGTCGTGGCTGACGAACGCCACCAGCCGCCGCCGCGACTGCTCGGCGGCCCGCTCGGAGTCCCGGATCTCGGCTTCCCAGACGGTGCGCCGGGCCTGGTAGCGGCCCAGCATCACGGCGGCCGGGATCGTCACGATCGAGACGATGACCAGCACCACGGCGGTCTGCTCGAACGTCGCCGTGACCATGAACCCGCTGGCACCCAGCACGCCGGTGAACGTCGCCAGCACCGGGATCAGCACCAGCGCCACCATGCTGACCGCCAACGACCAGGTGCGCGCCAGGCGGATGATCACCGCGCCCAGCAGCACGACCGGAACCGAGCAGGCGAGTGCCCATCCGACGATCTCCAGGAAGTCAGTCGTCGGCATCCGACCGCCCCGAGGTCACGCGGTCGGAGGTCCACATGTAGCCGCGCCCCCACACGGTCTGTACTCGATGCATGTCGCCGAGCTTGGAACGCAGTCGCTTGACGTGCACGGTCACCGTCGACAGGTCTCCGAAGTCCCAGTGCCACACCTGTCGGAGGAGATCCTCCCTGGTGAACACGGTGTCGGAATGGGTGAGGAAGAACAGCAGCAGGTCGAATTCCCGGTTGGTGAGGTTGACCGGCTTGTCGTTGATCGTGACGCTGCGGGATGCGGTCGACACCGTGAGGTCGCCTGCGGTGATGTCGAGCGGCACCACGCCGCCGGGGGAGGGCGCACGGCGCAACACCGATCGGACCCGCAGCGCCAGCTCGCGCGGGCTGAACGGCTTGGTCAGGTAGTCGTCGGCGCCCGCCTCCAGACCCGCGATGCGGTCCTCCTCCTCGCCGAGGGCGGTCAGAAGGATGACCGGCACCGTGTAGTCGCCGCCGCGGCGCAGGCTGCGGCACAGTGACAGCCCGTCCGGGCCGGGCATCATCACATCGAGGACGGCCACGTCGATGCGCTGAGAACCGAGCAGTCGCAGGGCCTCCGTGCCGTCGTTGGCGATCGACACGTCGAGTCCGTCGCGCTCCAGGTAACGGCGCACCACATCGCGGACGACGTCGTCGTCGTCGGCGATCAGAACCCGGGTCATCACACCGAGGTTAGCCCCACACCTTCACTACCAGCGCCTACGTCACTGAATTGTCAGCCTTGCACCTCGCATCACCAGGGGAGATCACATAACGTGGGTGGATATGCCCGACAGTCGCGTCACGGTGGTGCTCCCGTGTCTCGACGAGGCGGCGTCGCTTCCGGGGGTGCTTGCGAGTCTTCCCGCTGGGTATAGGGCTCTGGTGGTGGACAACAACAGCACAGACGGCACCGCGGAGGTGGCACGCCGGCACGGGGCCGACGTCGTCGCCGAACGCAGGCCGGGATACGGATCTGCGGTGCACGCCGGGCTGGTCGCGGCGACCACGCCGATCGTGGCGGTTCTCGACGCCGACGGATCGCTGGATCCTCAGGAGCTTCCCGGGTTGGTCGACGACGTCGAACGCGGCGCCGACATGGCGATCGGGCGTCGCCGCCCGGTGCCCGGCCTGAAGTGGCCGTGGCACGCCCGCCTGGGCACCGCGGCGGTGAGCTGGCGGCTGCGGACGCGACACGGCCTGCAGGTGCACGACATCGCGCCGATGAGGGTGGCGCGGCGGGAGGCGCTGTTGTCCCTGGGGGTGGCCGACCGGCGCTCCGGCTACCCGCTCGAGTTGCTGGTGCGCGCCGCGCAGGCGGGCTGGACGGTCACCGAACGTGACGTCGCGTACGGGCCGCGCACCGGGGGCACCTCCAAGGTCAGTGGCTCGGTCAAGGGCAGTGCCACTGCGGCGCTGGACTTCTGGCGGGTGATCTCGTGATACCGGTGAGCGTGCTGGTGGTCGCCAAGGCGCCGGTGCCCGGGCTGGCCAAGACCCGCCTGGCGGCCGACCTCGGTGACGACACGGCCGCCGACATCGCCGCAGCAGCGCTGCTCGACACTCTCGATGCGGTCGCCGACGCCCCCGTGGCCGCGAGGGTGGTCGCCCTGACCGGGAACCTCGACGACGCCAAGCGGTCGCACGAGATCCGGTCACGGCTCGCTGATTTCATCGTCGTCACCCAACGCGGTGAGGGCTTCGCCGACCGGCTCGCCAACGCACATCTGGACGCGGCCGCGGCTACCGGCGGGCTGCCCGTGCTGCAGATCGGTATGGACACCCCCCAGGTGAGCCCGGAGCTGATCGGTCGGTGCGCACAGTCACTCGCCGACCACCACACCGTTCTCGGCATGGCACACGACGGCGGCTGGTGGGTGCTGGGCGTCACCGACGCCGCGACTGCCGACTGCCTGCGCGATGTGCCGATGTCGGCGCCGGACACTGGCGCTGTAACGCTGGCGGCCCTGCAGCACACGGTCCAGTATGTGGATCTTCTCTGTGAGCTCGCCGACGTCGACACCCTCGACGACATCGTCGAGGTGCGCCGCGCCTGTCCGCCCGGATCCCGGTTCAGCCGGATCACCGCCGCTCAGAGGGTCTGATGTTCGGACAGCTCTACGACCGGGCGCTCGACGGCGAGCGATGTTGGATTCGCCACGACGACGGCCGGGTCAAGAAACTCCCGGTGCGCAGTTGGTTGGGTGGGCGCCACGCCGACGCCCGGTTCGACCATGCGGTGGTCGGCATGTGTGAGGGGCCGACGATCGATTTGGGTTGCGGCCCTGGACGACTGGTTGCGCACCTGGTGCAGCGCGGTGTCCCGGCATTGGGGGTGGATCTGTCGGCGACCGCGGTGAAGCTGGCCCGCAGCAGCGGTGCTCCGGCGTTGCGGCGGGACATGTTCGAGCCGCTTCCTGCCACGGGCCGCTGGCAGACGGTGCTGTTGGCCGATGGCAATGTGGGGGTCGGCGGCGACCCACGCCGGGTGCTGCGCCGGGCCGCCGAACTGTTGCGCTCCGGGGGCCACTGCGTCGCCGAATTCGACTCGACCACTACGGGTATCGACGTCGGGTGGGTGCGGCTGGAATCGTCGCGCACGATCGGCCCGTGGTTCCCCTGGGCCTCGGTGGGCATCGACTGCGTCCCGTCGTTGGCCGTGGAGGTCGGGTTGGCGGTGGCCGACGTCCACCGCATCGGCAGCAGGGTGGTCGCCACCCTCGCCGCGACGTGACCACGTCACTACGTGGGACGGCGATCACCGCACGCGTCGGGACGGCGCTGGGCATCACGGTTGCGGTGTGCTTCCTCACGGGACTGATGAGCCACTTCATCCAGCACCCGCAGCCCTGGTTCTGGTGGCCCACGCGGCCGGTCGGGCTGTACCGGTTCACCCAGGGGTTGCACGTCGCCACGGGCATCGCCGCCATCCCACTGCTCATCGTCAAGCTGTGGTCGGTGTGGCCGAAGCTGTTCGAGCGTCCGCTTGTCGGTGGTGGGGTACGCCAGATCGAGCGGCTGTCGATCCTGGTGCTGGTCGGGTCGATGCTCTTCCAGCTCAGCACCGGCCTGCTCAACATCGCCCAGTGGTACGCCTTCGAGTTCTTCTTCACCACAGCCCATTACGCGATGTCCTATGTGGCGGTAGGTGCCATCATCGTGCACATCGGCATCAAGCTCCCGGTGATCCGACAGGCGCTCAGCGAGCCGCTATCCGATGTAGCCCAGGGCGGAGCGGTGGGTCCCTCACGGCGTACCGTGCTGCGCGGCACCTGGGTGGCCGTGGGGTTGGCGACGTTGGCCACTGTCGGCCAGACGGTACCGCTGCTGCGCCGTGTGTCGGTGCTCGCGCCGCGCACCGGCGAAGGACCCCAGGGCGTTCCGATCAACCGATCCGCGATCGCCGCCGGGGTGACGCGCGCGGCGAGCTCGCCGGACTACCGGTTGACGGTCACCCACGGCGACCGCAGCCAGAGCTTCACCGTCGCCGACCTGCAGGCGATGCCGCAGACCACACATCGGCTGCCGATCGCCTGCGTGGAGGGGTGGAGCGCCTCCGCGGACTGGACCGGTGTGGTGCTGGCGGACCTGGTCGCCACAGTGGGGGCATCGGCCGACTCGGACGTGCGGATGATCTCGCTGGAACCACCGGGTCCGTACTCCCGCACGGTGCTACCGGCCCGCCATGCCCGTGACGACATGACGCTGATCGCGTTGAAGATCAACGGTGAGACCCTCAACCTCGACCACGGGTATCCCTGCCGTTTGATCGCACCGACGAGACCCGGTGTGTTGCAGACGAAATGGCTGACCCGGATCGAGGTGGTGTGATGTCGGCGCTGCGGGTGATCCTGGTCGTTGCGGGTGTCGCGGTCGGTGCCTACGGCGCGGTGCTGCTGTGGGACTTCTCACCCACCGTGCTGGTGCGGATCGCGGTGTGGGTGGCGGTCGGCGTCGTAGTCCACGACTTCGTTTTCGCACCACTGTGCGCCGCGGTCGGGTTTACGGGTCGAGCCCTGATCCCGGTGCGCTGGCAGGCGCCCGCCGCGGTGGCCGCGCTGTGCAGTGTGGTTCTGGTGGTGCTGGCGATCCCGGTGTACAGCAAGCCGGGCGCACGCCCCGACAATCCGACGGTGCTCGACCGCGACTACGCGCTGGGGCTGTGGATCATGATCGCGGCGGTGTGGATCTGCGTCCCGCTCTACTACGCCGCTGCCCGGCGGCTACCAGTTCGTCAGAACCAGGTGGTTGATCGCCAGCGCGCCGGCGACGTTGACCGCCAGCCACCATCGGTGTGACGGCCGCGGAAGCAACGCGGCGGCGGCTACCAGCCACATCGTGAACGGCAACCAGATGCGTTCCGTCTCGGCCTTGCTCAGCCGGGACAGATCGGCGAACACGATGGCCAGCAGCGCGCTCAGCACCAGCAGGTACAGCCCGGACCGCTGTCTGATCGCGGCAATGTCGAACACCCGACCGATGCCCGCGACGCTGCCCAGCCCGATGGCGCACACCACCGACGCGAAATTGGCCCAGCCCCAGTACTGGAACGGCCGGTCGGCGGCGATGCCCTGCCAATAGCGTTCCTGCACCAGCAGGTACCCGTCGAACCACCAGAATCCGGCGGCGACGAACACCACCACCACCGCCAGCGCAGCGATCAACGCGGGCACGAGCGTGCCGAGGGCGGCGCGCCAAGTGGTCGCGGTGAGCAGCACGGCGACCGCCGGCAGCGCCATCAGCACCAGCCCATAGTTGAGGAAGATGCCCCAGCCCAGCAGCAGCCCGGCGCCGGCGGCGGCCGGCACCGGCAGGCGCACCGTCCTGCTGACCGCCAACGCCAGCAGGGTGATGCCCCACGCGGCGACGCCCGCGAAGTAGCCGTCGGCGGAGACCGCGACCCAGATGGCGGTGGGCGCCACCGCCACGAACGGTGCCGCCAGCCGGGCGGTGTCCTCGTCGGCGATCGCGCGCACCGTCACGACGATCGCGGCCGCCACACTCGAGCCGGCAAGCAGGCACAGCAGACCCGCCCACGCGCCGCCGGTCAACCCGATCCGGTCGAGCCACACGAACGTCAGCAGGGCGCCGGGCGGGTGCCCGGACACATGGGTGATCCACGAATCCGGCTGGTAGTCGAGGATTCTGTCGGCGAACGAACGCACCGCTTCGGGTATGTCGGTGACGGTCGGCACCTGGCGCAGGTATTCGTGGCGTGCGGTGAGCCGGCCGGCGAAGCCGCGCTGCCAGCCGTCGATCATGGCCAGGCTGAACGCCCACCCGCAGGAGACCGCCCAGACCGTCCAGGGCAGCCGGCGCCAGGACAGCCGCTGCGCCAGCGACGGCCCCCACAGCACCGCCGCGGCGGCGATCGCGACCGCAGGGATGGTGCCGGGGCCGACGTGGGCGTTGTACCAGCCGAAGATCGGTGCGGTGCCGGCGAACGTGCGGAATCGTTCCTCGGACGCGTTGATCAGCGGGGTGACGATGCCGAAATCGAGGTGCGGGATCACGAACGCCGCGACGACGAGCGCCACGGCGGCGCTGACCGCGATCACCTCCTTGCGACCGATGGGCACGACCGCCAGCTTATGGCGGTCCGCCGGGCCCGGGCCGCGTGCTGCCCGAACGATTCGGTGACAGCCCGCTCAGTAGAGCATCGAGCGCATGTTCTCCTCGCCGAAGTACTTCTCCAGCTCCTCGAGGCTCATGTCCGCATAGATCGACTTGGCCAGCTGCGCGACGCTGGGCACCGCGTCCGGCTTCCAGTTCTCCGGCTTCCACGCGTCGGAACGCAGGAATGCCTTGGCGCAGTGGAAGAACACCTCTTCGATGTCGATCTGCAACGCCAAGATGGGCCGCTTGCCCCGCACCGCCATCGCGTCGAAGTAATCGGCGTCGGCGAAGATCCGGGCGGTCCCGTTGATCCTCAGCGTGTCGCCGCGTCCGGGGATCACGAACAGCGTGCCGACGTGCGGGCGTTCCAGCACGTTGAGGTAGCCGTCCACGCGTTTGTTGCCGGGGCGCTCCGGGATGGCGATTGTCGTCGGATCGATGACGTGCACGAACCCGGCAGGGTCGCCTTTCGGGGAGACGTCGACGCGGCCGCGGGCGTCCGTCGTCGCCACGAAGCCCAGCGGCGAGTGGGCCAGCCAGTGCTGGTGCACCGCGGACAGCCGGTCGCCGACCTTGTTGGCCACGGCCTCGTTCGGATACCCGACGATCGCGCGGAGTTCGTCGACAGAGGTCACTTCGGTGCTCATCCCCCCATCATGCGCGTGCCCACCGGCGACGGGTGGGCTACGGTTCGTGCGGTTCGTGTGGTTCGTGCGCGCCGAACAGCCGGCCGAGCTCGCGGCGGTCGACCTTGCCGATTCCCCGGCGCGGCAGCGCGTCGACGACGTGCACCTGACGCGGCGCCGCGGTCGGGGGGAGCGATCCGCTGACGTGAGACCGCAGCTGCGCCAACGTGATCGTGCTGCCGGGCTCGACCACCACCGCGGCCGCCACCCGCTGCCCCAGCCGTTCGTCTGGCACGCCGAACACCGCGCACTCGGCCACCGCGGGATGTGTGGCCAGCGCGGCCTCGACCAGCCCGGGCAGCACCGTCAGCCCGCCGGTGCTGATCGCGTCGTCGACCCGGCCCAGCACGGTGAGCACGCCTGCACCGTCGAGGGTGCCGAGGTCGTCGGTGCGGAACCAGCCGCGTTCGGCGAACGGGTCCGGTTCCACGGGGTTGCGGTACCCGGAGGCGACGGTCGGGCCGCCGAGGGAGATCCTGCCGTCGTCGGCCACCTTCACCTCGACCCCGTCCAGCGGCACCCCGTCGTACACGCAACCGCCGGCGGTCTCGCTCATCCCGTAGGTTCGGACTACCGAAACACCTGCAGCCGAGGCCTTTTCGGCCACCGCGGCCGGCATCGGACCGCCGCCGACGAGCACCGCGTCCAGCTCGGCCAGCGCCCGGGTGGCCTGCGGGTCCCGCAGCGCCTTGTCCAGCTGTGCCGCCACCAGTGATGCATAGCGCCGGCCGGAGCCCAGCTCAGCGACGGCAGCGGACAGCTCGGCGGGTTCGAAGGCGGCTGCGATGGCGACCGGATGGGTGCCCGCCACCACGCTACGGACCAGCACCTGGAATCCGGCCACGTGGTACCCGGGTAAGGCCAGCAGCCAGCGGCCGGTGCCACCGAGCCGATTGTGGGTCGCTTCGGCGCTGGCCATCAGAGCGGCGGCGGAGAGCAGGGCGCCCTTCGGGGTGCCGGTGGTGCCCGAGGTGGACAGCACGACGGCCACGTCGTCGTCGATACTCTGCCCCGCCCGCAGCGCCGTCGTCAGCTGCGATGTCTCCTCGGCGCTGCCGGCGGGTACCGGCAGCACGCTGACCCGGCCGCGGAGCATGTCGCCGATCACGGTCAACGCAGTTGATGCCGCGGCGCCGGACCCGATGCCGACCGGACGAAGGATGGCTATGGGCTGACCTCCACATCAGGACGGGATCTCGGCGAGCCGATAGTAGCTCCCGGCCGCGGTTGAACAGCAGATGAAGACCTCACCGTGCAGGGTGAAATGCCGGTCCACCGGCTGGCCGGATCGGCCTCGGAGCCCGCAGAATTGACCGCATGCCCGCGCGTCGCGTCGACAACGTCGTCTCCTGGTTGCAGCAGGGTTATCCACACGGGATTCCGCGGCAGGACTACTTTCCGCTGCTCGCGCTGCTGGCCCGGTCGCTGTCCGACGACGACGTCGTGGCTGTCGCGCAGGCGGTGCTGCGCGGCGACGATTCGGGCACCGTGACGTCGCGCGAGGTGCGGGCGGCGCTGCATGTGGTCACCGCCGCCGAGCCCGACGCCGAGGAGATCGAGCAGGTGGCCGCGCGGCTGGCGTCCGTCGGCTGGTCGGTGGTGGCATCCGCGCGCTGAACTCGGCGCGCTGAACTCAGTCGCGAACGTCTCGGCGCAGCGGGTGGTCGTCGGGCACCTGCACGAAGATCAACGTCACGCCGTCGGGGTCGACGACGTGCATCTCGTGCAGACCCCACGGTTCGCGGCGGGCCTCGCGGGCGATCTCGATGCCACGTTCCCGCAGCTTGGTCTGCGCCGCCTGCACGTCCCGGACCTGCAGCCACAGCGCTCCGGGGAACGGTGGCGCACCGTGGTCGGGGGCGCCGTGGCCGGCGAGTTCGATCAACGACTGGCCGGCGTAGAACACGGTGCCTGCGCCGTACTCCCGGGCGACCGCCAGGCCGATGCCATCGCGGTAGAACGCCACTGACCGCTGATAGTCGGCCGGCCGAAACAGCATCCGACTGGCCAGGATCTCCATGCCACCGTGTTTATCACGCGGGCGGCGGGCTCAGCCGATGTGCCTGCCGGTGTGCGCCCAGTACGGGTCGCGCAGGTCGCGTTTGAGCACCTTGCCGCTCGGGGTGCGCGGCAGCGCCGCGACGAAGTCGACGGTCTTGGGCAGCTTGAAGCCGCCGAGGCGCGCCCTGGCGTATCCGATCAGCTCGGCGTCGTTCAGCGAGGCGCCCGGCGCGGGCACCACCACGGCCTTGACCGCTTCGCCCCATCTGTCGTCGGGCACGCCGATGACGGCGACGTCGGCCACCCCGGGGTGGGTCATCAGGACGTTCTCCACCTCGATCGGGTACACGTTCTCGCCGCCGGAGACGATCATGTCCTTGACCCGGTCCTGCAGGTACACGTAGCCGTCGGCGTCGATGTACCCGGCGTCCCCGGTCTTGAGCCATCCGTCGCCGGTCAGGGTGGCCGCGGTCGCCTCGGGGTTGTTCCAGTAGCCGAGCATGTTCTGCTCGGAACGGGTCCACAGCTCGCCGACCGTTCCGGGCGGGGCGTCGGCGCCGTCGGGGTCGACGACCCGCACCGCCACCCACGGATACGGCTTGCCGCACGAGCGCAGCCGGTCCGGCACGTGGTCGGCGCCGTCGAGCTGGGTGATCGATCCGGTGGTCTCGGTCATGCCGTACACCTGCGCGAACACCCCGCCGAAGCGTTCGATCCCGCGGATCAGCACGTCGTCGCTGATGGGGGAGGCGCCGTAGACGAGCACCCGCAGGTGGGAGAAGTCGCAGGTGGTGACGCCGGGGGTGTCGAGGAGGACCTGGATCACGGCGGGCACCAGCAGCAGGTTCGTGACGCCGTGGGTGGCGATCGCATCGTGGATGGCGGCCGGGTCGACGTCGCGCAGCACGACGGTGGGGGCGCCGTGCCACAGCCCGGCGAACGCCCATCCGGACCCGGCCATGTGGAACAGCGGCATGACGGCCAGGCTCACGGCGTCGCCGCTGAACCGCCACGGCCCGGCGACCCCCGCGGTCTTGGCGCGGTAGTTGGTGTTGCTGAGCATGACGCCCTTGGGCAGCCCGGTGGTCCCCGATGTGTACATCAGCGCCACCAGGTCATCGGGCCCGGTGGCGACGCCGGGGTCGACGGCGGGGTGGGCGGCCACCCAGTCGGCGAAGTCCGGCCAGCGGTCGTGGCTCCCGATCGCGACGACCTCGGCGCTGATCTGGGCCTCGATGGCCTCGACATGGCCGAAGAACTCCTCGCCCACGACGATCGCCGCGGCCCGGCAATCGGCGACGATGTGGCGGATCTCCGGCGCTGCCAGCCGCCAGTTGACCGGGACGGCGACGGCACCCAACTTGGCCAGCCCGAACACCACGTCGAAGAACTCCGCACCGTTGCGCTCGACGAACGCGACCCGGTCGCCGAACCCGATGCCCGCCGACGAGAACGCCTGGGCCGCACGGCTGGACCGCGCGTCGAGTTCGCCGAACGTGATGGTCCGGTCATCGACCACCAGCGCGGGCGCATCGGGGCGGTCCCGGCCGTGCACCCGGACGACATCGGCCAGGCCGGCGATCCCGGAAGCCGTCATCGGTCTTCGGGCTGCATCCGCTGGCGCTTCATCATCATGTCGACGGCGGCGGGGGCGATGCTGTTGATGGCGGCCGCGGTGACCGCGATCCGCGGCGCGATGCTGACCGGGCGATCGCGCGCGGCGGTGACGATCCAATCGGCGGCCTCGTCGGCGGACAACCCGGGCAGGCCGTCATAGGCGCGGGTGGGTGCGATCATCGGGGTCTTCACCAGCGGGTAGTACAGGGTCGTGGAGTGGACGCCCCGGTCGCTCCACTCGGTTTCGATGATCCGGCTGACCGACGACAGCGCCGCCTTGGAGGCGTTGTACACCCCGAACAGTGGCGGCGACTCGGTCTTGACGCCCCAGGTGGACACGTTGATCACGTGGCCGTCCCCGCGCGCGATCATCCCCGGGGCCAGGCCGCGGATCAGCCGCAGCGGTGCGTAGTAGTTCAGCGCGATCGTGCGTTCGACGTCGTGCCAGCGCTCCAGCGATTCGGTCAGCGGTCGCCGGATGGACCGGCCGGCGTTGTTGACCAGGATGTCGACACCGCCGAGGTCGGCCTCCACCGTGGCGACCAGAGCGTCGACCGCGTCGAGGTCGGACAGGTCGCAGGCGTGGGCGCGGGCGTCCCCGCCGGCGGCGGTGATCCGTGCGACGACTGCGTCGAGCAGCTCCGCGCGGCGGGCCACCACCACGACCGTGGCGCCGCGGCGTGCCAGCTTCCCGGCGGCGGCTTCGCCGATGCCCGAGGACGCGCCGGTCAGCAGGACCCGCTTGCCCGTCAGGTCGACCACCTCGCGGTTGGGCCGGTACTGCAGCAGCGTCGGGAGGATCGGGGGCCGCATGCTGGTCAGCACGACCTGTTCGGCCAGCCGGCGCAGCGGGTTTCTGCTAGTCACGTAGCGAGTCTAGGTATCCAGGCGACAACTCAGGCGAGCAGCTTCTCGCTCAGCTCCCACAGCCGCTCGGCCGACTCCGGATCCACGGCGTAGCCGGCGACCCCCGGCGTGGTCTGGAGCGGGTCGCTGCCCAGGTCGACCGTGACAGGCCGGGCGTCCGCCTCCAGCGGCGAGATGTCGTTGTCGGCCAGGTACACCCCGCCGATCTGGGCGAGCAGTGGGCTGGTCGCGGCGAACACCTGCGTCGAGGCGCCGTGCTGCGGCGTCTTCATGTCCCGCTCGGGGTCGATGATGGGCTGGTCGTTCTCGTCGAGGAGCCCCATTGCGCGCCAGTCGTCGAGGCTGAACGACGGCCCCAGGTTGGTCGAGACGATCCCGCCGGGGTGCAGTGAGTAGCCGCGGATGCCGTCACCGGACCACTGCCGGTCGAGTTCGACGGCGAACAGTACATTGGCGGTCTTCGACTGGCCGTAGGCGACCATGCCGTCGTATTCCCGCTCGAAATGTGGATCTTCCCAACGGATGTCGGACAGGTGATGACCCCAGGACGAGACCTCCACCACGCGTGCACCGCCTGCCTTGCGCAGCGCGGGGAGCAGGCCGTGTGTCAGCTGGAAATGACCGAGATGGTTGGTCGCGTATTGGGCTTCGTACCCGCGGGAATCACGGACGAGCTCGCCGCCCATGATTCCGGCGTTGTTGATCAGGATGTGCAGCGGACGTCCGGAGTCGCGGTACCGCGCGGCGAACGCCTCCACCGAGGCGGGATCGATGAGATCGAGCTGATCGATTTCCACGCCGGCGATGCCGTCCACCGCCTCGGCCGCCGTGGCGGGATTACGGCTGGCGACGACGACGTTGGCACCAGCATTGGCCAGTGCACGGGTGGTCTCGAGTCCGAGACCGACGTGGCCGGCGGTGACGACGACGTTGCGCCCGGAGAGGTCGATGCCGTTGACGACCTCCTCGGCCGTCGAGGCAGCGGTGAAACCGGATCCGATGGGGTGTTGTGTGTTGGTCATCAGTCCACAGTGCGCCCGAATGGTTGGACTTTGAATGGTTGTGCGTTCGGATTTCTTGCGCGATAGTACGGATATGGTTCGAGATCAGCTCTCCGACGTGTTCGACCTCATCGAGGTCCAGGGCCTCGTATCCGGTGGGTTCTCGGTGCGCGGGGACTGGATCTGCCACGTCGACATCCACGACCCGCTGAAGATGATCGCCGTGGTCTGCGGGCATCTGAGGCTGACGACCGACCGCATGTCCGAACCGATCGACCTGGCGCCCGGCGATGTCGCGATCCTCAATCGATGCTCGCGGATGGTGCTCCAGGGCGGTTCGGGACTCGACGCGCCCACCGAGCTCGTGATCGACGAATCGGACACCTTCGTCCGGGTCGACGGCGCCAACTGCAGCGACTCCGACGTGATCATCGGAGGTCACATCGACGTCAACCCGATCGGTCAGGCGCTGCTGATGCAGGCCCTACCACCCGTCGGGCATGTACGTGCCTCCGCGGCCGAGGCGACCAACCTGCACGCGATCCTCAACCGCCTGCTCGACGAAGTGACCGGCGACCGGGTCGGTGCGGCCTTTGCAATCAAGCAGCAGGGCCAGCTGCTGCTGCTCGAGGTGCTTCGCGCCTACATCGCCCAAACCGACGAACTCCCACCCGGGTGGCTGCGCCTGCTCACCGACGACAGGCTGCGCCCGGCGGTGTCGCTGATGCACGACCAACCCGGAAAGCCTTGGCGTCTCGATGAACTCGCTCGCACGTCGGCGATGTCGCGGACGTCGTTCGCGGAACGCTTCCGGGTGGTCGCGGGCGTACCTCCGCTGACGTATCTCAACAACTGGCGCATGCAGCTGGCGCGGCACGCGCTGCGCGACGGCGACGCCCGCGTGGGCCCGCTGGCGTTCCGGCTCGGCTACACGTCGGAAAGTGCCTTCAGCAACGCTTTCAAACGGGAGGTCGGGATGTCGCCGCTGCGCTACCGCGCCAGCGTCCAGATCGGGTGATCTCGGCGTGCCTATCGCCGCTCAGCGACGAAAACCACGCCGAAATCGCTCAGAAATACCGCGGGAACGGCGTCCAGTCCGGGGCGCGCTTCTCCAGGAACGCGTCACGGCCCTCGACGGCCTCGTCGGTCATGTACGCCAGCCGGGTGGCCTCGCCGGCGAACAACTGCTGGCCAACCAGGCCGTCCTCCGGCAGGTTGAAGGCGTACTTCAACATCCGGATGGCCTGGGGTGACTTCCCATTGATCTCCGAAGCCCATTGCAGCGCAACGGTTTCCAGATCGGCATGGTCAACGACCTCGTTGACCGCGCCCATCGCGTGCATCTGCTCGGCAGTGTAGGGGCGGCCCAGGAAGAAGATCTCGCGGGCGAACTTCTGCCCGGTCTGGCTCGCCAGATACGCCGACCCGTAGCCGGCGTCGAACGAACCCACGTCCGCGTCGGTCTGCTTGAAACGGGCGTGCTCACGCGAAGCGAGCGTCAGGTCGCACACCACGTGCAGCGAGTGCCCGCCACCGGCGGCCCACCCGTTGACCAGGCAGATCACCGGTTTGGGCATGAACCGGATCAGGCGCTGCACCTCGAGGATGTGCAGCCGGCCCGCCCGGGCCGGGTCCACCGTCTCGGCGGTGTCCCCGGAGGCGTACTGGTAACCGCTGCGGCCGCGGATGCGCTGGTCACCGCCGGAGCAGAAGGCCCACCCGCCGTCCTTGGGCGACGGCCCGTTGCCCGTCAGCAACACGACGCCGACGTCGGAGGACATCCGGGCGTGGTCGAGGACGCGGAAGAGCTCGTCGACGGTGTGCGGCCGGAATGCGTTACGGACCTCGGGCCGGTCGAAGGCCACCCGGACCGTCGGTGTTTGGGCGCCGTCGGCGACGTGGCGGTGGTAGGTGATGTCGGTCAGGTCGTCGAAGCCGGCCACCGGCTCCCAGAGGCTGGGGTCGAACGGGTTACTCACAGGATCGGTCACGGGGTCAAACGTTATCGAAGCGGAACACCGAGCAGCGGCCGGCCAACGCCTCGAACTCGTCGGGGTCGGGTCCGGTGACCAGCCCGGCGTTCTTCATGAAGCTGACGCCGGTGGGCACCAGCGTCGGGAACTGCCGCAGCAGCGGGCGGGCTTGCTCGGTGGTCAGCTCCACCATCCGCACCGGCTCGCGCACCCTGCCGCGCACCAGCACCGCATCGGGATTCGCCTGCGCGTTGCGCACCCAGTCCGCGCCGGGGAACCCGCCGACGACGTAGCGTTTCCCGTCGACCTCGAACGGGGTGATCGGCGTCGACCGTGGCCGGCCGGACTTGCGGCCGGTCACCGTCAGCACCAGCGGACCGTCCTTCATCAGGCCGGTCCTCATGGCGGCCATCAGCACCTTGTTCATCGGTTTGAGCCACCACGGCGGCTTCGGATCGGCCATCCGTCCAGTGTGCCGTCACAGGCCGTAGGGCCGCAGGGCGGTGATCAGCCCGTCGCTGCGCTGCGAGGTCGGCAGCGGATCGACGAGCGCGAAACCGCAGCCCAGCGCGCGGGCTCCGCCGTCGGCCTCGTCGCTGTCGCCGACCATCAACGCCCGCTCGGCGGGCACCCCGAGCCGGTCCAGGGCGGTCTGGAAGATCGCCGGGTCCGGCTTGACGGCGCCGACCTCGAACGACAGCACGAACTCGTCGACGACCCCGACCCCACCGACAGCCTCGAACGCCGGCCGCAGATCGAAGGCGATGTTGGACACCACCGCGGTCGTGACGCCGCGCCGACGCAGTCCGCCGAGCACCGCAGCGGTGTCCGGATACGGCATCCAGCTCGCGGGGTCGATCACCCGGGCATAGAGCGATTCGGCATGGTGGCGGGCCAGTCCGGATTCGCGCAGCACGTGCAGGTAGGCCTCGCGGTGCAGATGTGGCGCCAGGTCCCTGTTCATCCACGCCTGCAGCGCCTCGGGCGTCATGTGCACCGACCGACCGGTCGGCGCGGTGAGCCGCCGCATCAGCTCGGCCTGCACGTGACCGTCGATCTCGCGGCGGTCGTCGTTGTCGAGTTCCATCCCCGCGAACCAGCTGTCGTCCTCCTCGAGCCGGAACAGGGTGCCGGAGAAATCGAACAGCACTGCCGCCACGTCGTCCACGCCACCATCGTGCCAGGTGTGAAATGTCCGCCAAACGGCTAAATAACCGCATGACCGCGTCCGAATCGTTCCCGCTGCAGACTGTCGTGGTGGTTCCCGCGCACAACGAGCGGGCCGATCTGCCGGAATGCCTGCGGGCGCTGGCCACCGCTGCGCTGTGCCTGTCCACCTCGGTGTCGGTGGACGCGGCCGATGTCGGCGCCACCCGAGCCGCCGGGTTCGAGTACGCGCGGTCGCTGTTCGCCGGGCTCGACGCCGCGGACATGGTTCTCGGAGTGGTTCGGGTGCCGAACTGGCGGAACTTCTCGCCCGCGCACCGCTTCGAGGAGGCCGGGCTGACCGTGCACCGCGACCGGGAGTTGTCGGTGGCGACGTCGGACCGGCGCGAGGGCCGCACCCCGGGCGGGTTCGCCCAATACCTGAAGAGAGCGTCGTGACCACCGCGCGT
The DNA here is from genome assembly GCF_010723735.1 of Mycolicibacterium hippocampi. GTDB lineage: Bacteria > Actinomycetota > Actinomycetes > Mycobacteriales > Mycobacteriaceae > Mycobacterium > Mycobacterium hippocampi. The sequence goes on from NZ_BLLB01000002.1 coordinate 1,588,687, forward strand.
ACCGGCAACTCCGCGCGACTGGCCGCCCAACCGCTGGCTGACGGTGGTACCCCGACGCACGCGTGGCTCGACGCCGGGTTGCGGCTGCCCAGCCTGGATCTCAGCGACTGCCCCGAGGTGGTGGTGGTCGGCGCGCATCCCGACGACGAGACGCTGGGATTCGGCGGGACGGCGGTGCAATTGGCCGAGGCCGGAGTGCGGGTGCAGATCGTCTCGGCCAGCGACGGCGGCGCCGCTCACCCGAACCAGTCTCTGCTGCAGCGCTTTCAGCTGGAGCGGGTGCGCCGCGCGGAGCTCTACAGCGCAGCCGGGGTAATGGGTCTCAACGCCCCGTTCTGCCTGGGGCTGCCGGACGGGCAGCTCGCCCGGCACGAAGATCGGCTGGCGGATCTGCTCACCGAGTTGCTGGCCACCAAGCCGGCCGGAACGTGGTGTGCCGCGACCTGGCGCGGTGACGGCCATCCCGACCATGAGGCGGTGGGCCGGGCCGCGGCTACCGCGGCCGAGCGCAGCGGTGCGGTGCTGATGGAGTACCCGGTGTGGATGTGGCACTGGGCGCAGCCCGTCGACCCCGCGGTGCCGTGGGATCGCGCGTACTCGGTTCCGCTGAGCCGCTTCGCCATCGAGCAAAAGAACCGCGCGGCGCAGACCTTCCGCAGCCAGTTCGTGCCGCGGGCCCCGGGGGTCCCGCCGGTTCTTCCCCCGTTCGTGCTGAGCAGGCTGCTGGCCGTGGGTGAGGTGGTCTTCCGCTGACTACTCGACTGCCCGACAGCTACTTCGACCGCATGTACGCGGAATCCGCGGATCCGTGGGGCCTGCAGGCGCGGTGGTACGAACAGCGCAAGTACGCGATCACCACCGCCCTGCTGCCCTATCCGCGCTACCGGCACGCGTTCGAGCCGGGCTGCTCGGTCGGCGTACTCACCGAGAAGCTGCTCGGCCGCTGCGATCACGTGACCAGCACCGACATCAGTGTCGGCGCGCTGGACGCCACGCATCGGCGGCTGCTGGCGAGCAGAACCAGGGATCGGGTGACGTTGTTGCGCGGCTCGCTCGACCAGCCCTGGCCCGCCGGACCTTTTGATCTGGTGGTGCTCTCGGAGTTGTGTTACTACCTGCAGCCCGAGCTGCTGCGCGAGGCGCTCGACCGTGAGGTGCCGCGGCTGGGTCCGGCCGCGACGGTGGTCGCGGCCCACTGGCGCCATAGGGTGCCGGACTATCCGATGGCCGGGGACCGGGCCAACGACATCATCGGCGCGACACCCGGCCTGCATCACCTCGGTGTGTACCGCGATGCCGACGTGGTTATCGATGTGTTCGACAGAGCCGGGGGAGCGTCGGTCGCCTCCCGCACCTCGGTGCCCGGCGCTTAGTCGCCTCGCGCCCGGGAAGCTTTGGCCTGCAATACTTCCCGCTCGCGGTCGTTGTCGGCGAGTGCGATCGCGCGGTCGAACTCGACTGCCGCCTCGGCGTCCCGGCCGAGTCGTGACAGCAGCTCACCGCGCACGCTGGGCACCAGATGCGACCGGTCGAGCCCCTCGATCCGGTCGATGATCTCCAGCGCCTGCGAAGGGCCCGTCAGCGGGTCGGACATCGCGACCGCGACGGCCCGGTTGAGTTCGACGACCGGAGACGGGACCAGTGCCAACAGCGCGTCGTAGAGAGCGACGATGCGCGGCCAATCGGTGTCGCCGGCGGTCGGCGCGACCGCGTGACATTCGGCAAGTGCGGCCTGCAAAGAGTAGTAACCCCACCCGGTCTTCCTGCGCTGCAACACATCAGAAGCCTGCTGCAGCGCGCGCACACCACGCTGGATCTGAGCACGGTCCCACCTGGCCCGGTTCTGGTCCTCGAGCAGAATCGGGGAGCCGTCGGCGTCGGTGCGGGCTCCCAGACGCGAGGACTGGAACTCCATCAGCGCGACCAGCCCGAGCACCTCGGCCTCGTCAGGGGCCAACGCCGCCAGCACGCGGCCGAGTCGCAATGCCTCGCTGCACAGTTCACCGCGAATCCACCGCTGTCCGGCGGAGGCGGCATACCCCTCGTTGAAGATCAGGTAGAGGACGTTGAGGACCGAGGACAGCCGCTGCGGGCGCTCCGAGCGGCCCGGGATCTCGAAAGGTACTCCCGTCAGCGCCTTCTTGGCCCGGACGATGCGCTGTGCGATCGTGGCCCGTGGGGTGAGAAACGCCTTGGCGATCTCGTCGGTGGTCAGGCCGCCGACCACCCGCAGGGTCAGCGCGATCTGGTTCTCCCTCGACAGCGCCGGGTGGGCGGACATGAAGATCAGCCGCAGCACGTCGTCGTCGATGCGGTCGGGGTCCCAGGTGTCGTCGACGTGGTTCTCCAGTTCGCGAGCCAGCACGGCGTACTTGGCGTCGAGGTTGTCCTGCCTGCGCCAGTGGTCGATGGCCTTGCGTTTGGCGACGGCGGTCAGCCACGCGCCCGGGTTGCGGGGCACTCCGGTGTCCGGCCACTGGGTGAGGGCGTCGACCAGGGCTTCCTGGGCGAGGTCCTCGGCCAGGCCGATGTCCCCGACCGTGCGGGTCAGCGTGGCGACGATTCTTGCTGCCTCGATGCGCCACACCGCGTCGACGGTCTGTCGCAGATCAGCGGTGTCCACGTTCCCCATTACTTCCCGGCGGCGCTCAACGCCCAAGCACCGTGCTCATGTCCGAATTCGCCCACAGGTTGAGGAAGTTCGTCATCATCAGCAGCCGGCTGCGCGTCTGTTCGCTGTCCGCGACGCGCGGGTCGAACCGGTCGGCCACCGGTTCGGCAGCCGCTTGAGCAGGTAGCCGGGCACATCGAGCAACCACGCCGGTCCCGTGATCGCGACGTAGGTGAGCAGGTGCCGACGTAACTCGCCGACATCCAGTGGCGCTCCGCCCGCCGCGGCGAACTCGGCGACGAAATGGTCGAGCAGCGAGTCGAAGTGGGCGTTCCACATGTCGGTGTCGGCGCTGCACATCGAGCCCCAGATCGCCATCGCGAGGTTCATCCGGCCGACGCATCCCCAGTCGAGGAGCCCGCATCGGAGCTCTCCTGCGGTGTCCCGCCAGAACCACGCGTTGTCGACGTTGGCGTTCCAGTGGCACAGCGCGACGTATCGGGGATCGGCACCCAGGGAGTCCCACAGATCCTCGACCCGGGCCGCGCACACCGTGACCTGCTCACGCAGCCGGGAGAGGAACTCCGGAGAAGTCACACCGGAAGGCAGCAGGGCAGGCTGCCGGGAAGCCAGTTCGCCGAGCTGATCGACACGGCGGTGCAGCTGGTCGGCGGTGTACGGGGTCCGCTCGCCGACCGACAGCCGTCTCATGTCGACGGGGAACTCGAAGCCGGCACCCAGCAGACCGGCCCGGTGGGCGCCGGCCAGCCTGGCGAGCGCACCCAGCAGGGCGCGGTAGTGACCGGGAGGATCCGGCATGACGTGATCGGCGCATTTGTCGTAGTGGGGCTCGATCCCGTTGCTGCCATAGGCGATCCGGGTGGTGATCAGGATTCCGGTTCCGGATCGCTCGTCGTAGTCCGCGAACAGGCACCGGGGCACGTCTATCGGGAATTCCGGGGAGCCGGTGAGCAATGCGAACCGCACTTCTTCCGCCATCTGGCTGCGTCCGACGTCGCGTCCGGGGTCGTCGAAGTCGCGGGAGAACTTCACGAACAGGTCTCGCGGTAGGTCGCCGTCCTGTCGGTACGACACTGACAGCACCGCTTTCCGTCCTGTGCTGCCCCCGCCGAACTCCCTCAGCTCCTCGATCGCGACCACGGCGTTGTCGCCGGTGAGGGCACCCGCGCGGCGGAACGCCTCGGTGAGGAACTCCGCCCCGCCGGCACCCAACGAGTTGGTGTCGGCCGGGACGTCGAGGCCGAGATGACCGCCGGGGAACCACCGCTGGTCATCCATCGATCCCGCCGAGGTGCCCATGCCCGTGATTGTGCACGGCCGGCTCACACGTAGCGGGAGCGGCCGGCCAGCGCGCCGGCCCCGATCTGCACGGCATAGACCACCAGGAACATCATCCACGGCACCGTCCAGCCGTGCGTCACGTCGTGGAGCAGGCCGAACAGAAACGGTCCGGTGCCCGCGACGAGATAGCCGAATCCCTGCACCATGCCCGACAGTTGCGCGGTGTCCTCTGCGGTGCGGGCACGAAGCGCGATCACCGCGAGCGCCATCGAGAACGCGCCCATGCCGACACCGATCAGCACGCTCCAGAGAACGGGGTGCGCGGCGGGAGCCAGCATCACGCCGGTCGCCCCTGCGAAGCCCACCACGCCGAGCGCGACGATCCACCAGGTCTGGTTGGCACTGCGGGCGGCCAGTGGGGAGATCACCAGCGCCACCGGCACCCCGATCAGCGACACCAGTCCGACCAGCAACCCGGCGTGCAGCTTGTCGATGCCGTTGTCGATGAAAACCTGTGGAAGCCAACCCATCACGATGTAGGCCATGAACGCCTGACAACCGAAAAACAGCGTCACCGTCCAGGCCAGCGGGTTGCGCAGCAGCGAACGGGGCCGACCCGCCAGCCTGCCCTGCTCAGCCCACGTTCCGCGGTGGCGCCGGGAGGCGGGCAGCCACACCGCGAACGCCACGAAAGCCACCGCCGCCCATGCCGCAAGAGCGACGCGCCAGCCACCCAGTGGGCCCTCCAGCCCGGGTGTCACGGCCGAACCGAGCGCTCCGCCGCCCTGCAGTGCAGCGGTGTAGATGCCGGTCATCAGGCCGACCCGGGCGGGAAACGACCCCTTGATGACGACGGGGATCAACACATTGATCAGCGCGATGCCGGCGCACGCCACAAGGGTGGCGCCGATCACCACGTGCGGTCCGTCGATGACCCGGGCGGCCAGGCCGATGGTCAACGCGACCATGGCCGCCGAGATGGTGCGCCCGAGGCCGATCCTCGAGGACAACCGCGGCGCGGCCAGTCCGGCGGCCGCGAAGCACAGCGCGGGCAGTGTGGTCAGCAGGCCGGCCCAGGTGGCCGACACCGCGAGGTCGGTGCGCATCTCGCCGAGCAGGGGCGCCACGCTGGTCACGGCCGGCCGCAGGTTCAATGCGGTCAGCACGACGGCCACCGCGAGCAGCGCCCCACCGGCCACCGTGGGAACCCCGCCCGGCTCGTCGGGCGGGGGTGTGTCGATCTCGGGCTTGGTGCTGCGCACCCCGCTACACTGCCATACATCCCATGATTGGTTGAAAGGATCTCTCTGTGCCGTTGAGCACTGCCCGGCGGGCCGGCCTGGTCGAGCAGGTCATCGACCAGCTTCGGCATGCGGTGACCGCCGGTGAATGGCCGGTCGGTCAGCGCATCCCCAACGAGGCCGTGCTCGTGGAGTCGCTCGGCGTCGGACGCAACACGGTGCGCGAGGCGGTTCGCGCCCTGGCCCACGCCGGGATCCTGGAGGTCCGGCAGGGGGACGGCACCTATGTGCGGGCGACCAGCGAGGTGTCGGGAGCACTGCGCCGACTCTGCGGCGCCGAGTTACGCGACGTGCTCCAGGTGCGCCGCGGCCTGGAGGTCGAAGGAACGCGCCTGGCCGCGGCCAACCGTACCGAGGCCGACCTCGCAGAGCTGACGGCGTTGCTGGCCCGCCGTGATCAGTGCCAGGCGGCCGGCGACACCGACGAGTTCGCCCGCGCTGACGCCGAGTTCCACCTCGCGGTGGTGCGCAGCTCGCACAACCCGATGCTCACCGAGCTGTACCGGGGCTTGATCGAGGCCATCACGGCCAGCGTCGCGACCACCCACGAGAAGCCGGTGGAGATCGTCGATCACGCAGTGCTGCTCGAGCACATCGCCGCAGGCGACGTGGAGCGGGCGGCGCGGACGGCCGCCGCGCTGCTCGACGGCATCCTGGCGACCCTGGACGGCTGATCCGGGTCGGAACCGTCGCGGCGACGAAAGCGATCGCGTCTCACGTCGGCTGCCAGAGGACGGCTAATTGTCGGTTGGTGGTGGTGGTTGGTAGGGGGTGTACCACTTCCATTGGGCGCGTTCGCCGGTCGGCCCGCGGTACGGGGCGACGGCCGGGGGCGCTGTGGTGGGTGGTCGGGCCAGTGATCCCGAACTGAGTTCCTGGCCTTCGTTGTCGGTGACTTTGAGGCGGTGCGCGGGCCCGGTGAGGGTGATGCCGCCCTGGTGGTGCAGCCGGTGATGGTAGGGACACAGCAAGACCAGGTTGTCGAGTTCGGTGGGGCCGCCGTCTTCCCAGTGCCGCAGATGATGGGCATGCAGACCTCGGGTGGCGCCGCAGCCGGGGACCACGCAGCAGCGGTCCCGATGCTCCAGGGCGCGGCGTAGCCGCCGGTTGACCGTGCGGGTGGCCCGGCCGGCGCCGATGACCCGGCCGTGGCGTTGGAACCACACCTCACAGGTCGCATCGCAGAGCATCATGCGGCGTTCACTGTCGGACAACAATGGCCCGAGGTGCAGGGCGGCGAGGTGTTGGTCGACGTCGAGGTGGGCGATCACGGTGGTGCGTTGCCCGTGTGGGCGGCGAGCTACTTCGGTGTCCCAGCCGGCGTCGACCAGGCGCATGAACGCATCCACGGTGCTCGGGAACGGCGGCGCCTGATCCGACACCGGTCCGCCGGTGTCGTGGTCGTGGCGCCAGTCGGTGACCAGGGCGTCGAGGTGGGAGGCCAGGGCGGCGTCGACGACCGCGGCCTCAGCGTGCGGCAGCCGGATCCTGTAGGTGGCGTGGGTGTCGTCGCCGGTCTTGATGACCGACCGCTCCGGCTCGGGTTGCGGCTTGGGTTCGGGCTTGGGTTTGGGTCGGGGGGCTGCTTTGAGGGCGGTGTGCAGTTGGGTGACCGTCGCCGATTCGGCCAGCTTCGCGTAGTGGGCGTCGGAGCCGTCGGCGGCCCGCCCGGCGATCACCCCGACCTGATCGAGTGACAGCCGCCCCTCGCGCAACCTCTGGGTGCAGCGCGGAAACTCCTCGAGCCGGCCGGCGATGGTGGTGATGGTGTTTGCGTTGGTCGGTGAGGTGCCCAGTTTCCAGGCCACCAGCCCGGCCACCGAACGGGCCCCGGTCAGACCGCAGAGTTCGTCGCGGTCGATCTCGGCGACGATCTCCACGATCCGCCCATCGATGGCATTACGCTGCCCCGCCAACTCCGCCAACTCGGCGAACAACACCTCAAGACGCTCCTTGGGAGCCAAAGAAGTTGCCGCCGAAGACATGCCACCATCATGACAGCGGGGTCCGACATTTCGGGTTGAAAGAGCTAGCCGACCGCCCGGCCGGAACTCTCCCAGAACTGCGCCCGCACAGCCTTCTTGTCCGGCTTGCCGAGCGCGGTGACCGGCACCGAGTCGACGACGATCACCTGCTTGGGCACATGCACCGAGCCCTTGCGCTCCTTCACCGACGCCTGGATCTCGGCGGTCATGGTGGCGACCGCGGCGTCGTCGGAGGCCATGTCGGGCCGCAGCACCACCACGGCCGTCACCGCCTCGCCCCACTTCTCGTCGGGCGTACCGATCACACACACCTGGGCGATCGACGGATGCTCGGCCACAACGTCTTCCACCTCGCGCGGGAACACGTTGAAACCGCCGGTGACAATCATGTCCTTGGTGCGGTCCACGATGTAGTAGAAGCCGTCGGAGTCTTCCCGGGCCAGGTCGCCGGTACGCATCCAGCCGTCGCGGAACGTGTCTGCGGTGGCATCGGGCAGGTTCCAGTACCCCCCGGCCAGCAGCGGTCCCGACACGCAGATCTCGCCGACCTCCCCCTGCGGCACCGGGGTTCCGTCCTCACCCAGCAGCGCCACCCGCGCGAACAGCGTCGGGCGCCCGCACGAGGTCAGCCGCTTCTCGTCGTGGTCCTTCTTGGGCAGGTAGGTGATCACCATCGGCGCTTCGGACTGGCCGTAGTACTGCGCGAAGATCGGCCCGAACCGCCGGATCGCCTCGGCCAACCGGACCGGGTTCATCGCCGAGGCCCCGTAGTACACCGTCTCCAGCGACGACAGGTCCCGGGTGTGGGAGTCGGGATGGTCCATCAGCGCGTAGATCATCGAGGGCACCAGCATCGTCGCGGTGATCTTCTGCTCCTCGATCACCCGCAGCACCTCGGCCGGGTCGAACTTCGTCAGCACGATCAGTTCGCCACCCTTGACGATGACGGGGGTGAAGAACGCCGCACCGGCGTGGGACAGCGGTGTGCACATCAGAAAGCGCGGGTTCTCCGGCCACTCCCACTCGGCCAACTGCACCGTGGTCATCGTCGTGATCGACTGCGTCGTCCCGATGACACCCTTGGGCTTGCCGGTGGTGCCGCCGGTGTAGGTCAGCCCGCCGATGTGGTCGGGCGGCAGGTCGGCTGCCACCAGGGGCTTGGCCGGATACTTCGCCGCCTCCGCGTTCAGGTCGATGGCCTTGACGCCGCTGTCCGCGAGTTCGGCGGGCACCGGGCCGATCGTCAGGATCTGCTCGAGCGACGGCACCTTCTGCATCAGGCCCAGCGCACGCTCGACGAACATCGGGTTGGGGTCGATGATCAGCGACGTCACCTCGGCATCGGAGAGCACGTAGGCGTGGTCGTCCAGTGACCCCAGAGGGTGTAGCGCGGTGCGGCGGTAACCCTGTGACTGGCCGGCGCCGATGATCATCAGCACCTCGGGCCGATTCAGGGAGAGCAGACCCACCGCCGCGCCGGTTCCCGCCCCCACCGCTTCGAAGGCTTGGATGTACTGGCTGATGCGATCGGCGAGCTCGCCGCCGGTCATCGTGGTGTCCCCGAGGAACAGCACCGGTCGGTCCTTGTGTCGTTTGAGCGCACCCACCGTGAGGTGGCCGGAGTGCAGGGGATGGCGCAGCAAGTCACTCATGGGGACCAGACTAGAACGTGTTCCAATTCCAGTCACAGGGTCTGCACCATTTCCGCCGGAACTGCATTCCAGCAGGCGTGCTCTTGGGCAGATTCATACGGTCAATGCAACATCCAGTGATTTGAGGGGTTGCTATGCCGTCAGGGTTTCCGGTGCCGTGGGTAGTCAAGCGGGAGTTCTTCGATCTGGTCTGTGGCGGGATGACCACGACTGAGGCGTCGTTGCGGGTGAGCGTGTCGCGACGTACCGGCTGGTTGTGGTGGCGCCAGGCTGGGGGCATGAAATTACGGATAGGCGGCGACGGCCTGGGTGGACTGGCCTACGCGGGAGATCTGACACGTGCTGGTGGGCGCGGACATCGGCTGAGCTTCGCTGAACGCTTTGAGATCGACCGCGGCCTGCAGGCCGGTCTCAGTTTCGCCGAGATCGGTCGCCGGCTCAAGCGCGACCGATCGGTGATCTGGCGCGAAGTGCGGCGAAACAGCCTGCCCAACGGCGATTACCACGCCTTGATGGCCCAGGCCGGGCCACCGACAACGCCCGCCGCCCGAAGAATTTCAAGCTCAGCGATCACCGGCTGTGTTCGATGATCGAAGCCTGGATGGACGACGGCTGGAGCCCGAGGCTGATCTCGCAGATGTTGGCGTGTGACTTTGCCGATGACAAGCTGATGCAGATGAGCCACGAGACCCTCTACCAGAGCCTCTATGTTCAGACTCGTGGTCAGTTACGTGCTGATCTGCACAAATGCCTGTCGACGAAACGCTCCACACGCAAACCCCGTGGGCACCCCGGCCGCAGCGGTGTCTACACCCCTGGGGAAATCTTCACTATCAGCGATCGCCCCGCTGAAGCCGGCGATCGTGCCGTACCCGGGCATTGGGAAGGCGATCTGATCATGGGCTCGGGCAACCGCAGCGCGATCGGCACCCTGGTCGAGCGCAGCACCCGGTTCACCATCTTGTTGCATCTGCCCGGCGACCACACCGCCGAGACCGTGGCTGCGGCGATGATCGAGGCGATGGCCGAACTGCCCGATCACCTGCGCCGATCGATCACCTGGGACCGCGGCAGCGAGATGGCGAACTGGCAGCACATCAAGATGGCCCTGGGCACCCCGGTGTACTTCTGCAACCCGCACTCACCGTGGCAGCGCGGCACCAACGAAAACACCAACCGGTTATTGAGGTTCTGGTTCGAAAAGGGCAGCGATCTGAGCGGCTACACCAAAGCCGACCTCAGACGTATCGCCGACAAACTCAACACCCGGCCACGGCCCACCCTCGACCTCGACACACCCGGCCAACGACTCAACGCACTTCTTAGCCAAGCCGCCTAAATGTTGCACTAACCGGTTGACATTGCCTTGCACTCTTGCTGCTGGAACGCAGTTCCGCCGAGATCGGGGCCAGCTACTGCCAGACGCCCTCCTTCTTCCACCTCAGCTCCTTCTGGACCCATTCGTTGTCCTGCGGGAACTCCTCGGTCTCGGTGATGCGACGCACTTCCAGCCGGGCGCCAGGACCCAGCGGGCACTTCAGCGCCCACTGCTTGGCCTCCTCGATCGACGACACCCCGAGCACCCAGAAACCGTTGAACAGCTCCTTGGCCTCGGTGTACGGGCCGTCGGTCACCACCGGGGTGTCGGAGTCGAAGTCGACGACGAAGCCCTCCTCGGGCCCGGCGAGCCCCTCGCCGGCCAGCAGCACCCCGGCCTTGATGAGCTCCTCGTTGTAGCGGCCCATCGCCTCGATCACCTCGTTGAAGTCGACGTTCTCCATCGCCTTCTCGGCCTCCGGGGTCGACCGCAGGATCAGCATGTAGCGGGTCATCGTTCTCTCCTTCTTTTGTCGGGAAGGGTCCGTCCAGTCTTGTTCACCGGGCCCTCACAACGACGTCGATCGGCGAGACCGGGAATCGACATGAACTCGAGAAAATTTTCAGAAGTCTTCAGAAGTCTTCAGAAGTCGTCGAACCGGCCGGGCACCTGACCCCATTCGCGCAGCCATCCCTTGCGCGCGGCCGGGTACCACTTGAACGACGCGGGCACATAGACCCACCCCGCGCGGATACCGGCCCGGATCGCGCGGTACCGACGTTCGTCGGTGCGGCTCCACCGGATCTCGAAGCGCTCCCGCACGACGGAAGGCAGACCACCGAATATGACCAGACGCATCGGGGGCGCCAAAGCCATCCGGACCGGCTTCGTGGGAAGCAGCGCGTCGGCCAGGGGTCGCAGCCGCGGATGGCTCGGATAGTCGGCAGACGCGCTCATGTCCGGGATGGTGCGCCGGTTGATGAACTCGATCAGATAGTCCGAGGCCGGGTTCGGCTCGAGAACGTCGCGGCAGTAGCGCGCGACCTCCCGCTCGAACGCGGCGCGGTCCGCGGGGACGACGCTGTCCGTCATGCCGTAGCGCCGGTACCACTCGCGGCCCTCCGCGTAGAGTCGCTGGCTGTCTTGCTCGGTGAGCCGGTACCGGTCCCAATACGTCGCCAGTCGGTCGACCATCCGTTGGAAAGTCGCGTGCGCCCACCAGAACGTTGCCGGGTCCAGCGCATGGTAGCGGCCTCCGCCGAAGCGCGCGCCCAGCGTTCCCTTGATGTCGTGGTGGAAGTCGCGGACGCGCAGCCCCGTCTCCTCGGCCTGCGCGCCGTCGTAGACGGTACCGAGAATGCCGGGGAGCGAACGGAACACACGATCGACCGGGTCATCGAAGAAGTCCGAGTGGTCGATCAATCCCTGCCCGATGGCCGGGTGCATCGTCTGCAGCAGGCCTGCGGTGCCGCCCTCGAAGGCGATCCGCATGTCACCCGCCCACCTCCACAGCAGGGACTGGGGCCCGAGCTCAGCCCGGGAGTTCACCGACGGCATGCTGCTGCTCTCCGAAGTACTTGTCCAGCAGGTCGTCGCTCGATCGCTTACCCCAGCGCTCCAAGTATGCCCTGCCCCGACGGGTACGTGAAAGCATCTGGTAGCGAACGGCATTCTTCGCGATGACCGGGACGATGGCCCAGGGAAGTGCACGGGGCAGCCCGAGATCGTCCATGCCTTCTGCTAGAAGGAAGTACCTCAGCATGCTCAGCAACCGGGCGCGGGCGTAGGCGCCGCGCAGGCCCACCAGATTTGGATAGTGGAGTGCACGTTGCGCATCGACGATCGCGTTGGCCAGTGCCGGTCCGGCCTCGCTGACCGTCGATTGGGTGATCAGCAGGTGGTAGTTCAGTCGGTGTTGCTCAGCTTCTCTGTCGCACAACCAATCTTCGTCGACACCCATCAGCCAACCGACGTACTTCCACATGTGCATGATCGCCCGGGACTCGGCACTGCTGACCCGGACTCCGAGCATCCGCACACCCAGCAGCAGGGCCCCGTTGAACAAACCCAGTGTCGCGGCCTGGTCGGTCTGATTGATCGGCAGGCCCCACTTCTCGATGTCCCAACGACCGTTCGTCTCGAACTGATGGTTGACGAGCGCGTGCATCAAGCGCACGTGGACGGTCAGCGCAAAACCTTCGCCCTCGCGACGCATCGCGTCGGGTTGGGAAACGGCGATCGCCCATTTCTGCGTCTCGGCCAGTCGGCGTACGGTTTTCCGTCCGGTCAAACCGCCGGTTTCGACGAGCAGATCGGTCGGGCCGCCGAAGCGGTACCCGCCGATCAACGACAACTGCAACATGACATCCGAGGCGTTGGTGCCCAGCCTGCGGTAGGCGCTCGCACCCTCGTTGACGAGGTCGAAGTCCACCCAGGACGGGACGTGCTCGACGGTGGCGAAGAAGTCGCGCAGCGGCGGCGGGCATTGCGGCACGCTGTCGACGCCGTGGTGCAGCGCCTGTTTGAACTGCCCCATGGTCACCCGGTCGGGATGTCCTGGTTCGTCGATCCGCATCGCGGCGACCAACGCCGCCCCCACTTCGTCGCGGTGCATGAGGCGTTGTCCGATCGTGTCGATCAATTCACGGTCGGGACGCACCGTTCTGGTGAGCAGGCGGAGGGGACGGCCGAGGCGGCGGTTGCGGTACTGGGCCGCCATGAACCGCCGGGGGTGCGTGACGTCGGTGTCCTGTGTCAACATGGACGTCATGCTGACACGAGCGATTACTCGCGTTCAATTCGCGTCCTCATGAGCCGCAAGCCATCTCCGCGCCAGCGCCGAGCGCCGAGCCAGGAAAGATCCAGGGCGATGGTCGAGCGCATCCTCGACGCGGGGCAGCAGATGTTGATCACCCACGGCTATGACGGCGCGTCGACCAACCGCATCGCCGCGGCCGCGGGGATCAGCCCGGGATCGCTTTATCAGTACTTCCCCAACAAAGACGCGATCGCGGCGGCGGTCATCGACCGCTACAGCGACCAGCTGTCCTCCCGTGTTGCCGCACGGGTGTCGGAGCGATTGGACCAGCCGGCGCCCGACTACGTGCGGGAGTCGATTGCCGCATTGGTCGACGCTCTGGACGTGCACCCGGAGTTCCTGCGGGCGGTCATGGAACAGACGCCGCGGCTGGGCGCGGGCAGCAAGTTGATCGCGTTCGAGCAGCGAATCGGCGAGCTCACCGTGGCATATCTGACGATCAATCGACAGCAGATCCGACCCGGAACCACGCTGGACACGGCGTCATGGATGCTGGTGCGGATGGTCGAGCACCTCTGCGTTCGCTACGTTCTCGATCAGCCGGCCATCAGTCGCGATCAGTTCATCGACGAGCTCACCCTCATGGCGCTGAGCTACCTGCGACCGTGGCCGACTCCACCCGAAGAGTGCTTCCCCGACCTCGGCTGAGTCGCCCCGCCAACGCGAATTGAACACGAGCGATAGCTCGTGTCAACATGTGACCCCGCATGTTCAGCGTGGGAAATCGGGAAACCGTCCCATCGAAAAAAGTTAGCGGTCATACTGCTCCCTATCGGTGTGCATAGTTCGCGGGTAGGGCCGAGGTGCGCTCGACAACAGCTGGGCAGCTGGTGTTGTATGACCACATTCAGCACGAATAAGGGACGGACAGATCTCACACGGCACGCAAGTCACGGACATTAAGTGAACAACCATTCAGATACACCAAGGGCCGTTGTCCATGGTGGGCGGGCGCCCGGCGACGGCGTCGACGTGATCACGGGCTGGGCCGGCGGCTACGTCAGGCGTCACCCGATGGCGTCACTGTCCACCGTCGGAGATCAGTTCGTGCTCGGCGTGCGGACCCTGCAGTACTTCTTCATCGACTTGTTCACGGGCCGGTTCCAGTGGCAGGAGTTCATCAGGCAGGGCGCGTTCATGGCCGGCACCGCCGTGTTGCCGACCGTCCTGGTGGCACTCCCGATCGGCGTCACCCTGTCCATCCAGTTCGCGCTGCTGGCAGGTCAGGTGGGTGCCACGTCGCTGGCAGGCGCCGCAAGTGGGCTCGCCGTCATCCGCCAGGCGGCGTCGCTGACCGCGGCGATCCTGATGGCCGCTGCCGTTGGATCGGCGATCACCGCCGACCTGGGATCGCGCAAGATGCGCGAGGAGACCGACGCAATGGAAGTCATGGGTGTCTCGGTGATTCGGCGGCTCGTCGTTCCCCGATTCGCCGCCGCCGTCCTCGTCGGCGTAGCGCTCACCGGCATGGTCTGTTTCGTCGGCTTCCTCGCCAGCTACCTGTTCAACGTCTACTTCCAGAACGGCGCACCCGGCAGCTTCGTCGCGACCTTCGCGTCGTTCGCGACCACCGGTGATCTGGTGGTGGCACTGGTCAAGGCCGTGATCTTCGGTGCCATCGTCGCGGTGGTGTCCTGTCAGAAGGGCCTGTCCACCCAGGGCGGCCCCACCGGGGTCGCGAACTCGGTCAACGCCGCGGTGGTCGAGTCGATTCTGGTGCTGATGATCGTCAACGTCGCGATCAGCCAGCTCTACATCATGATGTTCCCGCGGGTCGGGCTATAGCGATGGCGGCGTCGACGTTCTCACCCGCCGTGGTCGGCGGACTGTTGCGAATGTACCGGCGGGGGACGACGCCGATCGTGCGGCTCGGTCACATGCTGGCGTTCTTCGGCCGCGCCGTCATGGGTGTTCCGGTGGTGTTGCGGCACTACCGCGCCGAGTTCACCCGGCTGCTCTCCGACGTCGCCTGGGGCAACGGCTCATTGGTGGTCGGCGGCGGAACCGCCGGGGTGGCCATCGTGCTCGGCATCACCGTCGGTGCGCTGGTCGGCATCGAGGGGTACAACTTCCTGGACCTGCTCGGGCTCGGCCCCGCCACCGGCATCATCTCGTCGTTGGTGAACACCCGCGAACTCGCTCCGATCGCGGCATCACTGGCCTTTGCCACCCAAGCCGGCTGCCGGTTCACCGCACAGCTGGGTTCGATGCGCATCGCCGAGGAGATCGACGCGCTCGAATCCCTTGGCATCCGGCCTATCCCGTACCTGGTGACGACCCGACTGATGGCTTCGGTGATCGCGGTGATCCCGCTTTACGTCGCGTGCCTCGCGGTCAGCTACCTGACCACCCAGTTTGTGGTCCAGATAATCAGCGGCGGGTCGACGGGTTCGTACCTGCACTACTTCAGCTTGATGCTGTCCGGGCAGGACATCCTCTACTCGGTCCTCAAGACCATCATCTTCGTGTGGATCGCATCGACGGTCCAGTGCTACTACGGCTTCTACGCCAGCGGCGGCCCGGTCGGTGTCGGTGTCGCTGCCGGCCACGCGATGCGGGCCAGCATCACCGTGGTGATCATGGTCAACATGCTGCTGACGATGGCCCTGTGGTCCATCGATGCCGGAGCGAGGTTCGGAGGTTAGATGGCGAATCCCTTTGAGCTGGACGGGCGTGGCCCCACCGAACGGCAACTCCTCGGCAGCGGCATCGCGCTGATCGTGATGACCGCACTTGTCGCCGGCCTGCTTCTGCTCAAGTCGACCGGGCGCCTCGAGTCCAGCGTGCGGGTGGTCGCCGCCTTGGTGAACGTCGGCGACGGCCTGCCGCAGCGCTCCGACGTCAAGTACCACGGTGTGTTGGTCGGCGCGGTCACCGACGTCACGCCAGCGGCCTACGGGGACCCCAACTTCGTGCACATCGACCTCAAGTCGGAATACGCCAGGGCGATCCCGTCAGGCGTGACCGCACGGGTGGTGCCCAGCAACGTCTTTGCGGTGTCGTCGGTGCAACTCGTGGATTCCGGCGGCGGGCCGCCCATCGCGTCCGGGGCCGAGATCCCCGAGGACACCGAGTTGCCGACCGTGTTGTTTCAGACCACCATCAGCAAGTTACGGGACATCCTCGCTGCGACCGGGCGCGGTCGCGAGGACGATACGATCGGCATTCTCGCCGCGGTGAACGCGGCGACCGAGAATCGTCGAACCGAATTGCTCACCAGCGGTGCGCAGTTGAACCGGCTGGTCGATCAGCTCGATCAGATCGTGGCCACCGAGCCGGACCAGACCACGGTCTCGGCACTCGTGGATGCGACGCGCGGCCTCGCGCAGACCACCCCCGAGCTCGTCGACGCGCTGCACCAGGCGGTGCAACCCATGCAGACGCTCGTCGAGCAGGACGCACAGCTCACCGCGTTCGTCAACGGCGGCATCCACACGGTGGGCACGACGCACACCGCGCTGAACAACCACACCGATCGGATGGTCCGGATCACCACCGAACTGACCCCGGTGATCGGCAGCCTGGCCCAGACCTCGCACCACTGGGTGCCCGCGTTCGTCAAACTGGATGAGCTGTCGGACCGGTTCTTCGACGAGGTCTGGATCCACGAGCGGGACATCGGCAACTTGCGGGTGAACCTGTCGTTCACGCCGACCTACTCATACACCAGGGCGGACTGCCCGGAGTACGCCGGGCTGAAGGGGCCGAGTTGTTTCACCGCCCCGCTGGTGCCGACTCGGCCCGAACTACCGGATGTGCTGTTGCCACAGAACTACCAGCCGCCTGCGGACCTGATGCCCCCACCGGGCACCGAGATCGGGCCCAGCGGCAATCTGGTCGCCGTGGGCCCGCCGCTGGTGAACCCCAATCCCGATCTGACGGACCCCAATCCGCCGCTACCCCCGTGGATGGCTCCGTCGCAGCCGGTGCCTGGCACCGCCAACCCGGCGTTGGTCCCGGTCCCCCCGCCGCCGACACCGTTGTCGCCGCCGGCCCCGGTGGCGCCGCGCCCGGGCGATCCAACGGCGGCGCCAGCATCGTTCGGTGGGAACGTGGGACCTGTTGGCAGCCAACAGGAACGCACTCAACTCGGCATCGTCACCGGTCAACCGGCCACGGTGGCGACCCAGCTGCTGCTCGGTCCGGTGGCACGTGGGACCACGGTTTCGACGAACGACGCCATCAGCGAGGAGCCTCGATGAAACACCGCGGCGCACTGGCAGGATTGTCGATCTTCATGGTCGTGGCCGTCACTCTGACGTGGCTGGTGTACGTCACGCTCCGGCGCGATGTGGCCGGGACGACGGCACCGTACGCGGCGATGTTCACCGATGTGTTCGGGCTGCGTGAGGGTGATGACGTCCGAATGGCCGGTGTCCGGGTCGGCCGGGTGCAGAGCATCGAGCTGCAAGGTCATCTCGCCAAGGTGTCGTTCGTGGTCCAGAGCAACCAGCAGCTGCTGGGGACCACCGTCGCATCTGTGACTTACCAGAACATCGTCGGTCAGCGTTATCTCGGTCTGTCGCTGGGTACCAGGGGAGAGCCCGACCCGTTGCCGGCGGGCAGCGTCATCCCCATCGAGCGGTCCGATCCGTCGTTCGACGTGACCAGACTGCTCAACGGTTACGAGCCGTTGTTCAGCCTGCTCAACCCGAGGGATGCCGACAACCTCACCCGAGGCGTCATCCAGTCGCTACAGGGCGACGAGGCATCGATCACCGCACTCGTGGACCAGACATCCCGGTTGACCGACTCATTCGCCGGCCACGACGAGGAACTCGGCACAGTGATCACCGACCTGAACATGGTGATGAGAAACCTCGCTCAGCACAACGACAGCCTCGATCAGATTCTCACCGAGGCACAGTCGGCGGTGTCCATCTTCGACGGGCGGCGGTCCGCGTTGGTGGACTCGACGGGGTCGATCGCAAGGGTGGTTCAGCAGCTCTCGGAGATCACCGATGAGGTGTACCCAGATCTGAAGGAGCTGGTGGATCGTCAGCCGGGGTTCGCCCAGCACATGGTTGGCATCGAACCTCAGCTGGCGTTCACCGGCGCCAATCTGCCGTTGCTGCTCAAGGGTTTTGCCCGGCTCACCGGTGACGGAGCCTATGCCAACGCATATGCCTGCGACCTCAACGCCACCGGATTCTTCCCCGGACTCAACGACGTGGTGCCGATCGTCGTCGATGCGGCGACACCCGGCAACAAGGCCCGTTACTCCCCGAAGTGCAGGAACATGGCAAATGGCTGAATCGAAGAAGAAGTCGCGGCGGTCACTGGAGGACCGCAACAAGGTCGGGTTCGGCCTCCTCGCGATCATCGTGGTGAGCGTGCTTGTCGGGGCGTTGCTGTTGGTGCAGGCCGCCGACGTCGGTTACCGCCACTACACGGCGCAGTTCCTCCAGGCGGCTGCGCTGCGACCGGGTAATCCGGTCACCGTCGCCGGGATTCCGGTCGGTGAGGTGACGAGCATGGAGTTGGCGGGGGACCACGTCAAGGCCGGTCTCAAGGTGCGCAATGACGTCGAACTCGGCGCGGACTCCCGGGCGATCATCAAGGTCACCACCATTCTCGGTTCGCGCTACCTGTCACTGCAGCCCGCCGGCGGGGGCTCGCTGCCCGACGGCAGGTTCGATCTCGCCCACACCGAGGTCCCCTACGATCTGCAGGAGGCCCTGGCAGACGTCACGACCACCTACGAACAGGTCGATACCGACCAGTTCGCCGAGACGCTCGGAATCCTCGGCGAGCAGTTGCAGGGGCTGCCACCGGTGGTCCCGCAGGCGCTGGAGAACACCCATACACTGTCGACGATCGTCGCCGACCGCCGCGACCAACTCGGCTCGTTGCTGGAAACCACGGAACTGGTCAGCACCACACTGCGCCGTCAGCAGGCGAATATCGCCAGCATGGTCCGGCAGGGTAACGATCTGTTGGGCGAGTTCGTGATGCGGCGGGCATCTTTCCACGCCATGATGAACGCGATCACCAATCTTGTTGAGACGCTGAGCAATATCGTGATCGATGACCGTCACGAGCTGGAGGGGCTCCTGGTCGATGTCCGGGAGCTCTCCGACATGCTCGGCCAGAACGACGCGATGCTGCGCAGTGTCCTGCAGTCGGCCCCGCTGGCGTTGCGCGGCCTGGCCAACGCCACCGGTTCGGGCAACGCGGTCGATTTCAACGCCGCCAACGGATTGCTCGTCGATTCGTGGATGTGCGCGATCAGCGGCCGGGCCAAACAATTCGACATGATCGAGTACTTCAAGGACTGCAAATGATGAGCGTCAGAACACGGCTGGTGGCACTGTTCGCCACGGCAGTGGTGGTCGCCACCGGCGTTGCTGCAGTCGGATGGTCCGTGGTGTCGGACCGGCTCGACACCATCTCGGTGACCGCGCAGTTCGACAATGTGGCTGGACTCTATGAGGGCAATACCGTTGCGGTACTGGGAATGCCGGTGGGACAGGTCACCAAGATCGTCGCGAAGGGTGGCTACGTAGAGGTTGAGTTCACCGTTGACGGTGACGTCCAGGTGCCTGCTGATGTCCAGGCGGTGACCATCTCGAACTCGATTCTGACCGACCGGCAGATCGAACTGACACCGCCCTACCGGGGCGGGCCGACCTTGCAGCACCGCGACACCATCGGCCTCAATCGCACGACCACTCCGGTCGAGTTCGCCAGGGTGCTCGACGTGCTCGACAAGCTGTCCACCTCGCTTCACGGCGACGGCCAGGGGGGCGGTCCGGTCGCCGGCGTCGTCGACGCCAGCGCCGCGATTGCCGACGGGAACGGTCAGGCGATGAAGGATGCGCTCGGCGAGCTGTCCGAAGCTCTGCGGCTGAGCTCAGATCGAGGCGCGATGACCCGGGACCAGCTGAGTGCGGTCATCAGGAACGTCAGCACGTTGTTCGAGGCGGCGGCCAACAACGATGCCACCCTGCGGGAATTCGGCTCGCATGTGAGGCAACTCAGTCAGGTACTCGCCGACGAGAACTTCGGTACCGGGACGACCGGAAAGAAGATCGATGACGTGGTCAACCAGTTGGGTGAGGTGCTGGTCACCCACCGGGATGCAATCAAGCAGATTGTCGCCAACGGCGACATGGCGTTGAACACGACGGTGGACCATCGGCGGGATCTCGCAGAGCTCCTCGACCTGGCTCCGATGACACTGGACAACATCTACAACGCGATCGACCGGACCAACGGGGCGGTGCGCGTCCATGTGCTCACCGACAAGGTGCTGTTCGACACCCAAACGGTCAAAGAGATGTGCAACATGATGGGTTTGCGTCAGCTGGGCTGCAGTACCGGTACCCTGCAGGACTTCGGTCCCGACTTCGGTCTGAGCTACGTGCTGGACGGCCTCGCGGCGATGGGGCAGAAGTGATGGCCCACCCCAGAAAGTCTGTCGCCACACTGGCACTCGCCGCCTGCGTCTCGATAACAGGCTGTGCGACAGAGGGATTGGCCAGCCTGCCGCTACCGGCACCCGGCGGGGGTTCGGATGGCTTCATGTTGACAGCGGTGTTCTCGAACGCGCTGAACCTGCCGGCGATGGCGAAGGTCAGGCTTGCCGGGGCCGATATCGGACAACTGGAGTCGATGGAGGCCCGCAACTACACCGCGGTGACGACGCTGCGCATCAGGGACGGGGTGCAGTTGCCGCAGGGCAGTACCGCCGAGTTGCGTTCGGCAACCCCGCTGGGGGACGTGTTCGTCTCGATCCGGCCTCCGGATGCGGTGCCGGCGGGTACGCCATTGCTCGGGGACGGCGACACCATACCGATCGAATCCACCACTGCGGCAGCGACTGTCGAGTCTGTGTTGAGCTCCGCGGCGATCCTGGTGAACGGCGGTGCGGTGCGGAACTTCACCAACATCATCAACGGTCTGGGTCGTGCCACCGGTGATCAGGGCCAGGCATTCGGTGACCTGATCCGCAAGACCAACCACACCCTGGGGACGCTGAACAATCGGTCCGACCAGATCGCCACCTCGCTGACCGAGACCTCGCGGCTGGTCGAACAGCTGGAGGCCAAGAACGACGATCTCGGCGAGTTGATGGAGCAGGCCGGCCCGGCCACCGAGACCCTGGCCGCCCACACCAACGAGATCACCGATCTGGTCCTGCAGATCGGCGACACCGCTGGGCAGTTGAGGAAGTTCCCGTCGATCGGGGGGACCGACACCAGCGGTCGAAGTGTCATCGCGGACGCCAACACGATCGCCGAGGCGTGGAACGACGTGGTGCTGACTCCCGATGCGACGCTCTACGCGCTGAACCGGTTGATGCCGCCGTTCGTCAAGTCGACAACGAGCAATGCGATTGCGGTGCGGGCCAGCATCGATCGGTTGGTGCTCGGATCGATTCCCGATATCGGGTTTGCCGGGGACACCGGTCTGCACGGGCCCAAGCGCTACAACTGGCATCAGCTCGTCGGGTCGATTCAGTACACCCTCTTCCGGTTGCAGGAGCGGATCGTGGGGAAGGGACCCGGCGTGCCGCAGTTGCCGGTGATGCCGAGCCTCACCGACCCAGGGCAGATCGTGACCGCCCCGGGCCCCGCGGCGCCGGCCCCGCCACCACCCCCGGGGGCGGTACCGCAGGCGCCACCGGCATCGGTATGGACTCCGCCGCCGACACCCGCGTCGCAGGCACCTCCGGGACCTGGGGTGCCGGCGCCGCCGGTTTCCGCGCCGGTGCTGCCGGCTGAGGCACCGCGATGATCGGCGTCGTAGCGGACCGCATCGTCGGGATCGTCCGCATGGGCCACCGGCGCCGGGCCTGGTTGTCGGCGGGCGCCCTGCTGCTGACCTTGGTCGTGGCGAGCGGATACCTGTTCATCGGTGCGCTGCAAGTCAACCCGGTAGCGTCGAGCTACCGGGTGACGGTGACGCTGCCGGAATCCGGGGGACTGCTGCCGAATCAGAACGTGACATTGCGCGGCGTCCCGATCGGCCGGGTCGAACGCCTGGACATCACTCCCGGGGGTGTCAACGCGGTCGTGACGGTCGATTCGACGGTTGCGGTCCCGGCGTCGAGCGAGGTGCGGGTGTCCGGGCTGTCACCGGCCGGTGAGCAGTACATCGACTTCGTCGCCGCCAGCGGCGAGGGGCCGTATCTGAGTGACGGAAGCGTGGTGGCCGAGGCGGACACCACGGTGCCGGTGAGTCTGGCGACGCTGCTCGCGAACGCCGATGGTGCGCTCGCGCAGGTGGATACGGCCAAACTCGAGCTCATCAGGGAAGAGCTCAGCATGAGCGATGCCGGACCGCAGAAGCTCGCCGACATCATCGACGGTGGCACCTTCCTGCTGTCGACCCTCGATTCGGTGCTGCCCGAGACCACCAGCATGCTGCGCACCAGTCGAGTGGTGCTGTCCCTCGCGGCCGACAAGAACGAGGGCATCGGGGTCGCCTCGGAGAACCTCGACCAGACCTTCAACGGTGTGAACCGGATGCGCGACGGGTTCCGCAGGCTCACCAATCAGGCTCCAGAAGCGTTGACCGCCATCGACAATCTGTTCGTCGACAACTCCGACACCATGGTGCAGCTGCTGGGGAATCTGACCACCACTTCGCAGCTTCTTTATCTTCGGGTCCCTGCCTTGAACGCGTTGTTCCCCGACTACCGCACCTCGGTCCTCGATGCCATCGGCAGCATCATGCACGACAACGGACTGTGGGCCACCGGGGACATTTACCCGCGCTACACGTGTGATTACGGAACGCCCCGTCTGCCACCGTCCTCGGCTGACTACCCGGAGCCCTTCATGTACACCTACTGTCGCGACGACCATCCCGGCGTCCTGGTCCGCGGAGCGAAGAATGCGCCCCGTCCGGCCGGCGATGACGGTGCCGGTCCGCCGCCGGGCGCCGATCTGGGCCGCACCACCGATCCCACACCACAAGGGCGGTACACGATCCCGACACCGTACGGCGGTCCGACACTGCCTATCGAGCCGCCCCGATGAAACCCGACGAAGGAAGTCGCCACGAGATGAATGTGTCTGTCGAGAATGACCGGAAACTCCAAGACGAGACATCCGATTCCGCACCCGATACCGAGGTCGGCGACGACGGAACCGACGACGGCAGTGACGGTGCGGAAAGTGTTGCAGCCGAGCGTAGGCCGTGGCGGCGTCGTCTGGTCTTCGCGGCGGTGGCGGTACTGATCGTCGGCGGATTTGCGACGTCGGGATTCTTGGGGTGGCAACTGTGGCAGGACCGGCAGGTGGCACGTGCCGGGGAGCAGGCGCAGGCGGCTGCGGTCGAGTACGCGCAGGTACTGACGAGCATCGACTCCGCCAGGGTCGACGAGAACTTCGACCGGGTGCTCGACGGCGCGACCGGTGAGTTCAAGGACATGTACTCCGAGTCCAGTGTGGAGTTGCGGCAGTTGCTCATCGACAACGAGGCGGCCGCGCACGGCGTCGTCGTCGAGTCAGCTGTGCAATCGGCGACGACGGACGAAGTGGTGGTGTTGCTGTTCGTCGACCAGTCGGTGTCCAACTCTTCGATTCCCGACCCGCGTATCGATCGAAGCAGGATAAAGATGACAATGGAGTTCGTCGACGAGCGTTGGCGTGCAAGCAAAGTCGAGCTTCCCTGAGGTGGGATGGTCCGTGGTGCGGTTCAGTGGGATAGCGGCGGCAGTGGGGCTGGCGGCCGGCGTGATTGCGGCACCGACAGCCGCGGCATCTGCGCAGACCTTCTGTTCGGAACTCGGCGGCGCCTGGAACGGCCAGTACTGTCACACCTCGGTGCTGTCGGACCGGAAGGCGATCCGCGACATCAAGGTGGCGATCCCGGCAGAGGTCGTCGACGACCCGGTGGCCGGACCCGTGGTCCGCGACTACCTGCGCACGCTGGTGGACAACTGGCGGACCGCGGGTGCGAAGATGGTCACCGACAGTTTCGGCGAAGGCAACTACCAGATATTCCGACGTGCCGGTGCGATGACCCTGGTGTATCGCGAGACTTATCACGCTGACGGTCCCGACTTCAACAACGCCTACCGCACATTCACGTTCGACACGACCAACGGACGGCAGCTGCAGCTGGCCGATGTGGTGAAGTCGGGCCTGGATCCGTTGGTGGTGATTCCACCGCTGGCGGAGCCGTTCGTCAGGCAGGCGCTCGACGTGGCCCCGCCCCAGCACGAGCCGGGCAGCTACCCGTTCGTCGTCGACCGTTGGACGCCGGACAACGTGTACTCCGGCGGTTACAAGGCCTGGGCGCTGACCCCGGATGAGCTGATTCTCTACATGCCGGACTATCCCGTGGGCCGGGATTCCCCCACGAACTTCACGCCGGGGGTGATGCAGTGGTCGATGGACGGCGGGACCGTGCAGGCGCATATCCCGCTGGCTGCGCTGGCGCCGGTGCTGCGTCCAGAATTCGGCGGTTCCTGAGCATGTTCGGGAATCGCGCCCGCTGTATGTCGCTGGTTCTGGCGCTGCTGCTGCTGGTGGCAGCACCGGTGAGTTCGGCGGAACCCGGGCAGGACGGAGTCACTCCGTCGCTGCCGCCGTTCACCCCGTACCCGTCGGACTGGTCGCCTGACTACACAGTGTTCCCGTATGACGTCTGGCGGTCCCGGGTGACACCTGAGCAGATCATCGCCCAGCGGGAATCCTGTCAATGGTTCAACGCCCAGTACGACCAGTTGTGGCAGCAGGCCCTTGGGTTTCAGCAATTTCTCGGAGACCACCATGACGACTGGTCGGCGACCGGTGTCCGGGAGGCCGGTGCTTTCGTGCTCGCCAACCTCGACCAATCGGCGGCCTTCCTGAAACCGCGTGCGCACACGTTGTTCATCGTGAACTACCCGGATCTGAGCGAGTATTCGCCGTTGTTCCACGGGGACTCGATCTACCGGCTGTGGTTTCAGCTGACCCAGATCAGCGACAAGATCGCACGGCGGGTTCCGTCGGGTCAGATCAACGCCAACACGGCGACCCTGAATGTCTACGGCAGGGCTATCCGCGATTCCGGGGTCTGCGACGGCGCTTGACTGCGGCTGTGTCCACCGGCCGAGCCGACCCGTGTCTTACCGCCCTGTGGGCCTCGGCCGCGGCGGGGACATCCTGGCCGGCTTCGGTCGTGGCGCATCCGTCCACGGACGCATCGCCGCCATCGTCTCACCCCGCAGTTCAATGGTGATCGTCTCACCGGCCTCGATGCGGTCGAGTAGTCGTCCGGTGCGCCTGCGAAACTCGTCGAGCGACACCGGGATCAGCCTGTGGTGGCGATCGTGCGCGGCCTGTAGACGCGCGACCGGCCGCCCACGCCTCAACACGTTGAACGAATCTCCTGCCGCCACCCGCTCGATGTAGTTTCGCGCATCGCCACGCAGCTGGCCGACTCCGATCGCATCGCACATGTGCACTCCAGTCGCGCCGACCCGATGGTGGCTTTACCGTCTTATGTTAATGGCCATTCGTCACTTCGGCGCACTGATTCGCGATGCTCGCGAGGCCCCTTCCACATCGCGTAGCCGGGCTGCCGCTGTCGCTTGAACAGCCTGCGGGCCAGGTAGTCCACCACATGGTGTCCAGCCTCGCGAGCACGCTCGCGTCCCGACGGCTTGGCTGTAAGTGAATGTTGATGACCACCGAGAGAATCGATCGCAGATCTGGCGGCGGCCTTGACACATTGACACAAAGGACTAGCCTTTGTGTCAACAACGACGTCGGGAGGCGCCACATGGTCGCGGTCATCGAGGATGCTGCTCAGCAGGTCCCGCCCGAGGTCCGACCTAAGGTCATCAACGAGTTCCGCAAGCACTCGGGCAGCGTGCTGGGTGGCTTCTTCGGCGCGGCCGCGTTCGACGAAGTGGCGCTTGTGCCGGTGGCCGCCGCGGTCGACAAGACCGGACGGTTCGAAGCGAACTTCGCCGACCGTGGTGTGCGCAGCGGCTTTTCGACATTCCTGGCGATCTGGGGCGACGCCGCCGATCGCGCCGCCGAGGGGGAACGGCTCAAGACGCTGCATCGCGACGTGCACGGGCGCGGCAAGGGAGAGTTCGCGGACGTCCGATACAGCGCGCTGGATCCGAAACTGTGGAACTGGATCGCGGTCAGCGGTTTGATGCTGGTGCTCAACTCCTTCACGCCGTGCACCGGCATCACGCTGACCGAGGACGAGCGTGCCGTCGCCTACCAACAGCTCCTCGATTCGTTCCGCGCGCTGGAGCTGCCGAGCAAGAACGCCAAACTCCCCGCCAGCTACGCCGAGGCGGTCGAGTACTACGAGGCCATGGTCGACGGTGAATTGGCGGCGAATCCGTTTCTGCGCCGGGTCACCGAGAACCTGACCCGGTTGCCGCTGCCGACGCTGGTCCTCCCGCCGGCGCTGCGGCTGGCGCTCACTCCGTCCTGGCTGGTGCTTCGTCCGCTGGCCGGACGTGTCGTGAAAGTGTGCTCGTTCGGCATCCTGCATCCCGGGGTACGTGAGCTCACCGGGTTCGACTGGCGGAGCCGCCATGACCGGGAGTTCGCCCTCTACACCCGGCTACTCCAGCTGGCGTGGCGCACCCTTCCCGACCGGGTCTTGCTGATCCCGTTGGCCCGCAACCGCATCGAATACGAGAAGCTGGTGCGCCTGCACCGTTCGGTGGGGCTGGAGTCGTTCGCTCCACCGGCGGGCAGTTGCCCGGTGGGCTGAGGCGGCCATGCGAAGAATCCGCAACACCGACAGCCGCACCGAGCAGGAGTCGGCGATTCTGAAGGCCGCTGCCGAAGAGGTCGCGCTGGTGGGCATCGGCCGGCTGAGCATGGACGTGGTGGCCCGGCAGGCCGGGGTCAGCCGCAGCACGTTGTACCGCCGGTTCCCCAGCCGGGACGCGTTGATCACCGAGTTGGGCCGTCAGACCTTCGAGTTCGCGATGGCGCGGCTGCAGACCGTGGCCATCGACTCCGGGCCACAGGCCGCCTCGGTGGCCGCGTTCCGCGAAGGGGTCCGGCTGCTCACCGGAGAGCCGGTGATGCGCCGGTTCCTGCAACTCGACGGCGAGTTCGCTGCGACCACCGAGATGGTCGCCGAGGCGCGGTTGTTCCTGATCAGTGCGGCGACGGCGATGGCCAAGGCGCTGCGGGCGGCCGGTGCGACGATGCCCGACGACGAACTGCTGGCCATCGCCGAGGCGCACATCCGGCTGGCCGCGTCGCTGGTTCAGGTCCCCACGAACGTCCTCGACGTCACCGACGACGATGCGGTGGCCCGCTACGCGCGGACCTACCTCGCACCACTCGTACACTGATCGGAATGGGCGTTCACATAATTTGATGTGCAACGAGTTGACGGCGATATTTCTGGCTCCGGCCAGCATGGAAGGATGAAACTGTGGATCACATCTGCATGATTGAGCGAAACCGGACAGCGGCGAGCGTCGGCGTGGCACGCTTCTGACCATGGCTGATCTGCCCGAACCCCGATTCCTCGACGACCGCGTAGCGCACTGGGCCGCCACCACGCCCGATGCCGAAGCGATGGACTACCTCGATCGGTCCTGGACCTGGGCGCAGTGGAACGACCGCGTGCGACGGCTGGCTGGTGCGCTCAAGGAGCGCGGCGTCCAGCGCGGCGACGTCGTCGCGTTCCTCGACAAGAACCACCCCGCGTGCGTCGAGCTGACGTTCGCTGCGGCGTCGCTCGGTGCCGCCAACGCGATCGTCAACTTCCGGTTGGCCGCCGACGAACTCGACTACGTCCTCAACGACTCGGGGGCCAAGGTGCTGATCGTCGGGACGGAGTTCAAGCCCGCGATCGACAAGATCCGCGACAAGCTCACCAGCCTCGAGCACGTCATCGCCGTCAGCCCCGAGGGTGACGACGAGTACGAGGCCATGCTGGAAGCCGCGACGCCGGCCGAACGCGGTGACGACGTCGACCCCGGTGACGTCGCGATCATCATGTACTCCTCGGGCACCACCGGACGGCCGAAAGGCGTGGAGCTCACCCAGGCCAACATGATCGCCCACACCGTGAACGCCCACGAAGGCTTCGAGTTCGACGAGGGTGACAAGAACATGGTGTCGATGCCGCTGTTCCACGTGGGCGGCTCGTCGTACGTGCAGTTCGGCATCCACGACGGAGTTCCGAGCGTGATGACCCGCGAGGTCGACGGTGCCGCGCTGGCCGGGGCGATCCTCAAGGGCGCCAACCGCACCTTCCTGGTGCCCGCGGTGCTGGCCAAGGTGCTGGAATCCGGCGAGGACGCCGTCAAGTTGTTCGGCGCACTCAAGACCTACGGCTACGGTGCGTCGCCGATGCCGCTGCCCCTGTTGCGGTCGGCGCTCGAGGCCTGGCCGAACACCGATTTCATCCAGGCCTACGGACTCACGGAACTGTGCGGGGTGATCAGCCATCTGATGCCCGAGGCGCACCGCGCCGAAGACCACCCGGAGCGGCTGACGAGCGCGGGGACGCTGGTGCCCCACGCCGAGGTCCGCGTCGTCGACCCGGACACCCTCGAAGACGTCCCCACCGGCGAGCAGGGTGAATTGTGGTTCCGCTCACCGCAGTTGATGAAGGGCTACCACAACAAGCCCGAGGCGACGGCCGAGTCGATCACCGACGACGGCTGGTTCCGCACCGGTGACGTCGGCCGCGTCGACGAGGGTGGTTACATCTTCGTCGAGGACCGGCTCAAGGACATGATCATCTCCGGCGGCGAGAACATCTACTCCATCGAGGTGGAGCGGGTGTTGGCCGAACACCACGCCGTCGTCGAGGTGGCGGTCATCGGTGTGCCCGATGAGCGGTGGGGCGAGGTCGTCAAGGCGGTCGTTGTGGTGGAGGGTGAGGCCAGCGAGGCCGACCTCATCGCGTTCGCGCGCGAGCGGCTGGCGGCCTACAAGTGCCCCAAGACCGTCGACATCACTGACGAGCTGCCGCGCAACCCCACCGGCAAGATCTTGAAAAAGGACCTGCGCAAACCTCATTGGGACGGGCGCGACCGCACGACGGTCTAGGCCTTGACCGGTACCGCAACCTCGTTGCGCCGCCGGAACGGTAGCGTCCACGGCGGGTCGTAGAACCACGCCACCACATCGCCACTCGGTTCGACGCCGTTGTCGCCCAGGGCTTTGTGCAGCCGTTCGGTGGCGGCCGCAACGGCCTTCGGGCCACGGTCGCCGCTGAACCGCAGCACTGCCATCGTCTCCGCGGGCACTGGGACCAGCCGCACCGTGTCGTCGTCGGGCTCCGGCAGTGTCTCCATCGACCACTTCGAGGGCATGAAGAAGCGCATCGTCCAGCCCTCCTCGGCGTTGCCGGTCTGCGAGACCGGAGCGGTCATCGCGATGTCCTCGCCCGCCGACTGCTGGCTGACCGGGGCGGTCATCGCGATCTCGGTGTCGTGGTGGTTGCCGCCGAAGATGTAGCCGGCCAGCCGGCGGAAGCCGGTGTTCAGCGCGGCCTGCTTGTCGCCTTTGACGGTGGTCTCGGCGGCTATGCGCGGCCCGTACTGCCGGATCTCCACGCCATCGGCCAACGGCCGCCGGAGGTGGTGCGGTTCCTCGGTACCCGCGCGGATACCGACGATCGACAACGCGGACTCACCGATCTGGCCGACGATCTTCACGATGCGGTTCATGGCACACTCCCTTCTCGACGGGCTGGCTACCCACGTCACCACGCGGAACCCTCGCCCGGTGGTGTATTCGTCACCGCCGCTGATGCGGATGGGTTCTTTCCGCAGCGTTGTAGCGTGGCGAGATGAACCGGCCGACGGTCAGTGTCCGCACCGAGGTCTCTGCCCCGGTACAGCGCGTCTGGCGGTTCGCCTCCGACATCACGCTGATGCCGGGGTTCAGCGACGAGTTGCAGACGGTCGAGTGGGTCGACGGCGATGCGCCTCGCCTCGGCGCGCGGTTCCTCGGCACCAATACTCACCCCATGGTGGGCACCTGGACGACGCAGTCGTGCGTCGTCGACTTCGACCCGCCGCGAGTATTCGGGTGGGCTGTCGGGAACCTCGACGCCCCGGCCGCCACTTGGCGTTTCGATCTGACGCAGACGGAGCCGGCCGCCACGATGCTGCGATACACGGCGGTCATCGGACCCGGCCCCTCGGGAGTGACGATGATGATCGAGCGCGAACCACACCGCCGCGAACAGATCGTCAGCAACCGGTTGCGCAGCTTCGAACAGGCGATGACCGCGACAGTTGCCGGGATCAAACAACTCGCCGAGTCCACTGCGCGATGAGACGCCGCCGATGGTCGGCCTCGGGGTCACTGATACCGCCCGACAACGAGGCCGTCATCTCGTCGATCGCTTCGACGAAGCGTCCGTCGCGGGCCAGCAATTCGGCGCGAACCGTACGCAAGCGGTGGTCGGGCTCGAGACCGGCCAGTGCGGCCAGACCCGCGGGTGTCCCCCTGGCTTCTGCGACGGCGACGGCCCGGGCCAGCCTGGCGGAGGAACTCGGCGCCACGTCGATGAGCAGGTCGTAG
Source organism: Mycolicibacterium hippocampi (assembly GCF_010723735.1). Classification (GTDB taxonomy): domain Bacteria; phylum Actinomycetota; class Actinomycetes; order Mycobacteriales; family Mycobacteriaceae; genus Mycobacterium; species Mycobacterium hippocampi. The sequence goes on from NZ_BLLB01000002.1 coordinate 1,619,148, forward strand.
AGCCGCACGATCTCGTCCCAGTCGGTGTCCGGGTAGGACGCCGCGGCGGCGTGTGTTGCGGCGATCGCCGCCTGCAACTGATAGGGGTCGGCGACACCGCCGGAGCGCCGCAACGAGTCGGCCAGCAGTGAGCACCCTTCGTCGATCGCCACCGCATCCCACGCGGCACGATCCTGCTCGGCCAGCACGACGGGATTGCCGTCGGCATCGGTGCGGGCGCCGCGCCGGGCCTCGGTCAGCAGGATCAGAGAAAGAACCGACATCGGAGCCCCCTCATCGGGCATCAGCGCGCAGACCAGCCGTGCCAGCCGGACCGCTTCCCGGCAGCCGTCCACATCGATGAGCTCGCTGCCCCCGGACGCGGTGTGCGCGCTGGTGTACAGCGTGTAGATCACGGCGCACACCGCCGAGAGGCGTTGCGGCAGCTCGTCGCTGGACGGCACCTGGTAGGGGATCGCAGCGCGTGCGATCTTGGCACGGGTGCGGGTCAACCGCTTGGCCACCGCGGATTCAGTGCTCAGCAAGACCGCGGCGATCTGGGCCGTCGACAGCCCGCACAGCACCCGCAGCGCCAACGTCACCTGGGCCTCCAGAGCCAGCGCGGGGTGGGCGCAGGTGAACAACAGCCGCAACATGTCGTCGTCGACCACATGTCCGGGTGGCTCGTCCTCGAAGTGCGGTTCCATGGCCGCACGCTCCTTCGCGGTCCGAGCACCCTCTCGCCGGATGACGTCGACGGCCGCCCGCCGGGCTGTGACGGTCAGCCAGGCGCGCGGCGAGTCGGGTACTCCGGTGACCGGCCACTGCCGCAACGCGCGGGCGGCGGCCTCCTGCACTGCGTCCTCCGCGAGGTGCAGGTCGCCGACGGTGCGAACCAGCGTGGCCAGGATCCACGCGCCCTCGGCACGGATCGTTTCGGCCAGCCGGGTATCGGCAGCGCTCACCCCTCGAAGCTCAACCCTCGAACTCGATGACGGGGCGCACCTCGACGGCGCCGCCCCACGCTGCGGGGATCTCCGCGGCGGTCCGCAAGGCCTCGTCCAGGTCGGCGGCCTCGATCAAGAAGAAGCCGGTGAGTGCTTCCTTGGTTTCGGCGTAGGGGCCGTCGCTGAGGACGACGTCGCCGCCGCGGGCCCCGGTGACCCGGACAGTGGTGGCCGTGGCGGTCGGATACAGCGCGGCGCCGCCACGGATCTTGTCGGCGTGTGCCGCGCCGAACTTGCCGTATTCGGCCATCTCGGCCGCCTGCTCGGGTGCGGTCCAGTCGACGTCTGCGGTGTAGGTGATTGCGGCGTACTGCGGCATGGTGTGCTCCTTGTTGTTGAGTGTGACGTCGTTGATGCGACCCCGAAGTGGAATCACATCAAGAAGACGAATGGAACGCACCGAAAAGGACATCAGCGCGGGGCGATACCCCCACCGCTCGCAGGGCAGTCCCGTCGGCCGGCGTTGGTAGCGTGGGGGAACAGGCGTCCGGCCCGAACCGGGCGCGACCGGTGGAGACGACCAGAAGCCGTGGGCTGCAATGAGTGTTGACGATGTCGACGTACTGGTGATCGGCGCGGGGCTGGCCGGGTTGCGCTGTGCCGGGGTGCTTGCCGCCGCGGGGCGTGAGGTGCGGGTGTGGGAAGCCTCCGACGTCGTCGGCGGCCGGGTCCGCACCGACGTCATCGACGGCTTCCGCTGCGATCGCGGCTTCCAGGTGCTCAACCCCGCCTACCCTGAACTGGGCCGGGCCGTCGACGTCGACACGCTGCGGTTACAAGCCTTCGGGCCGGGGGTGGCGGTGCGCCGCGAACACGGCTCGACGGTGTGGGTCCACCCGCTGCGGGCCCCGGCCAGGGTGCCGGCGATGCTGAGCCGAGGTGGGCTGGGGCTGCGCAACCTGGTGGCCGCGGCGCGGTGGGCGGCGCCCGCCCTGCGGCCGCGCGCGCTGACGTTGACCGTTGACGACTGCTCGCTGCGCAGCGCCCTGGATGCGGCGGGCGTTCGCGGTGAACTGCGGCGGGTGATCGACCGATTCTTGGCGGGGGTGCTCCTCGAGGGCTCGGGTGAGACCTCCAACGCGTTTGTGCTGTTGCTGCTGCGGATGTTCGTGCTCGGGGTTCCGGCGCTGCCTGCCGAGGGTATGCAGGCGCTGCCGCGACTGCTCGCTGCTCCGATCGACGACCGAATCTCTGTGCAGCACAACGTCGTCGACATGGGTCGCGAGGGCAGCCGGTGGCGGGTGACCGGCGGTGCGGGCACCGTGCGGGCGAACCAGGTGGTGATCGCCACCGATCCGGGGACCGCTGCCGACCTGGCCGGGCTGCCCGCGCCTGCAATGCACGGCGTGGTGACCGACTGGTGGGCCACCGACGACGCGCCCGCCGATCCGCCGATGCTGTGGGTCGACGGTCGCGAGACGGCCGGGCCGGTGGTCAACACCGCAGTCATCAGTGCGGCCGCCCCGAGCTACGCGCCGCCGGGTCGGCACCTGGTCGCGGCGTCGGCGCTGCTGGGGACGGACGGATCCGCACCCGACGAGTCGGTGATCCGCCGCCACGCCGCCGGCATCCTCGGCACCGATGGCGCGCGCTGGAGCTTGCTGGTCCGCCACGTCGTCCCGAACGCGTTGCCTGCCCAGCAGCCGCCGCTGGCGGTGCGCCGTCCGGTACGCCTCGGCGACGGCCGATGGGTGTGCGGGGACCACCGCGACACCGCTTCCATCCAGGGCGCGCTGGTCAGCGGTAGGCGCACCGCCGAGGCGCTGCTGAAGAGTCCGGGGTGACCGCCGACGTGGCGGTGGAGTTGTCCGACCTGCTCGAGCGGCTGCACGTTGTCGCGCTGCCGATGCGGGTGCGGTTTCGCGGCATCACCACTCGGGAGGTGGCGTTGATCGACGGCCCTGCCGGGTGGGGTGAGTTCGGCGCCTTCGTCGAGTACGAGCCGCCAGAGGCCGCGCACTGGCTCGCCGCGGGCCTCGAGGCGGCCTACGGCGCCCGGCCCGACGTGCGTCGGGACCGCATCCCGATCAACGCCACGGTGCCCGCCGTCGCCGCCGCCGAGGTCGCCGGAGTGCTGGAACGTTTTCCCGGTGCGCGGACGGCGAAGGTGAAGGTCGCCGAACCCGGGCAGTCGCTGGCCGACGACGTGGCGCGGGTCAACGCAGTGCGTGCTCTGGTGCCGACGGTGCGGGTCGACGCCAACGGCGGCTGGGATGTGGACGACGCGGTCGCCGCGGCACACGCGCTCACCGTCGACGGCCCGCTGGAGTATCTCGAACAGCCCTGCCGGACCGTCCCCGAACTCGCCGAGGTCCGGCGCCGCATCGAGGTGCCCGTCGCCGCCGACGAGAGCATCCGCAAGGCGGACGATCCGCTGCACGTGGTCCGCTGCGGCGCCGCCGACATCGCGGTGCTCAAGGTGGCGCCGCTGGGCGGAGTGCGCGCCATGCTGGCCATTGCCGGCCAGATCGACATCCCGATCGTCGTCTCCAGCGCCCTGGACTCCGCGGTGGGCATCGGCGCCGGGCTCGTCGCCGCCGGCTGCCTGCCCGACCTGCCCTATGCGTGCGGCCTGGGCACCGGGGGGTTGTTCGTCGAGGACGTCGCCGAGCCGGTGGCGCCCGTCGACGGTCACCTGCCCGTCACGACGGTGACGCCCGACCCGGCGCGCCTGGAAGCACTCGCGGCGCCACCCGAGCGCAGGCAGTGGTGGATCGAGCGGATCCGGGCGTGCCGCCCGCTGTTGTCCTGATCTGTGGGATGCATGGCCTGGACGCCATCGGCTGACTGGCCAACACTGGGACCATGCCGCGCACGGTGCTCATCCTCGGGTTCGAAGGTGTGCAGGCGCTCGACATGGTGGGCCCGTTCGAGGTGTTCACCGGCGCGTCGCTGTACGTGAGCGCCCAGGGGGCCGAGGGATACACCGTGCGCATCGTGTCCTCCGGAGGAGCACCGGTCAGCACGGGCACCGGGCTGACGCTGGTCGCCGAGCCGCTGCCGGACCCCCGCGAGGCCGTGGACACAGTGGTGCTTCCGGGTGGCTGGGGCACCGAGACCGCCCGCCACGACGGCGAACTGCTCGACTGGATATCGACGGTGGCCGGGCACGCCCGGCGCGTGGTCAGCGTCTGCACCGGGGCGGTGCTGGCCGCTGCGGCCGGGCTGCTCGACGGCTGCGTGGCCACCACACACTGGGCGTTCGCCCCGCAGATGGCAGCCGAATTCCCGTTGGTCACCGTGGATCCCGATCCGATCTTCGTCCGCAGCTCCGAGAAGGTGTGGACCGCGGCGGGGGTCACCGCGGGGATCGACCTGGCGCTGTCGCTGGTCGAGGACGACCACGGCACCGACGCCGCACAGACCGTCGCCCGCTATCTGGTGATGTACCTGCGTCGCCCGGGTGGGCAGACCCAGTTCGCCGCGCCGGTGTGGATGCCACGCGCCCGCCGCACGCCGATCCGCGACGTGCAGGAATCGATCGAAGCCGAACCCGCAGGAGTGCACAGCATTTCCGAGATGGCCCGCCGTGCGGCGATGAGTCCCCGGCACTTCACCCGGGTGTTCACCGAGGAGGTCGGTGAGGCGCCCGGGGCCTACGTGGAACGGATCCGCACCGAAGCCGCCCGCCGCCAGCTCGAGGAAAGTGAGGACACCGTGACGGTCATCGCCGCGCGGTGCGGTTTCGGTTCTGCGGAGACGTTGCGCCGCAACTTCGTCCGTCGTCTCGGTATCTCGCCGGATCAGTACCGCAAGACATTCGCCTGACACGACAAGGAGATCGACCATGCAGATCGCGATCATGCTGTACCCGGGGTTCACCGCACTGGACTTCATCGGCCCCTACGAGAGTCTGCGTTACCTGCCCAGCGCCGAGGTCCGGTTCGTGTGGCACCAGCCGGGGCCGGTCGCCGCGGACTCGGCGGTGCTGCTCGTCGGCGCCACCCATTCGTTCGATGAAACCCCCTCGCCGGACGTGCTGCTGATCCCGGGCGGATTCAGCACCGTCGAGCACGCCCGCGACCCGAAGGTGCTCGACTGGGTGCGCACCGCCCATCAAACCTCGACGTGGACGGCGTCGGTGTGCTCGGGCTCGCTGATCCTGGCGGCCGCGGGCCTGCTCGAGGGCAAGCGGGCCACCTCGCACTGGGCGGCGTTGCCGGTGCTGCGCACGTTCGGCGCGCAACCGGTCAACGACGAACGCATCGTGTCCGCCGACGACAAGACCGTCACCTGTGCCGGGGTGTCGGCCGGGATCGACCTCGGACTGTGGCTGGCGGGCCGCATCGCAGGCGAGGGCAAGGCCAAGGCCATCCAGCTGTCCATGGAGTACGACCCGCAACCACCGTTCGACTCCGGCCACATGTCGAAGGCCTCGGCGAGCACCAAGGCGCTGGCCACCGCGATGATGTCCAAGGAGCTGGCCAAGCCCGCGGCGCTGGCGGCGAGCACCGGCCTGCTGTGGGACGCTGCTCTTCAGCGAATTCGGCGTGCCAAGCGACCCGCGCCCCATTGAGGCTGCGTCCACGGTGGAGTTTTCCGGCGATTCACCACCCGTGATGCAGTCTCAACGACAATCGAAGTACCGTCGTCGGGGTGAATTTGGCTTATGACGAACGCGGCTCGGGGGAGCCGGTGCTGTTCATCGCAGGTCGTGGCGGTGCGGGTCGCACCTGGCACCTGCATCAGGTGCCGGTCTTCACCCGAGCCGGCTACCGCTGTGTGACATTCGACAACCGCGGGGTCGGCGCCACCGAGAACGCCGAAGGGTTCACCACCGAGACGATGGTCGGCGATGTCGCCGATCTGATCGAGAAGCTAGACCTCGGTCCGGCCCGGATCGTCGCGGTGTCCATGGGCTCCTACATCGCCCAGGAGCTGATGGTGGCCCGCCCCGAACTGGTGAGATCGGCGGTGCTGATGGCCACCCGTGGCCGCCACGACCGCTCGCGTGATTTCTTCTGGAAGGGTGAGCTGGCGCTGGCCGAGTCCGGCATTCAGTTACCCGTCGAATTCGAGGCGAAAGTCCGTCTGCTGGAGAGCTTTTCACCGAAGACGCTGAACGACGACAGCGCGGTGCGTGACTGGATCGACATGTTCACGATGTGGCCGCAGAAGCCGACTCCCGGTATGCGGACCCACCTGAGGATCGCCCCGCAGGACAGCCGGCTGGCCGCTTACCAGAACGTGACCACCCCGGCGCTGGTCATCGGTTTCGCCGATGACGTGGTGTTGCCGCCCCATTTGGGCCGCGAGGTCGCCAACGCGCTGCCCAACGGGCGTTTCCTCGAGATACCCGGCACCGGGCACCTCGGGTTCATCGAGAAGCCCGAGGTCGTCAACACCGCGGTCCTGAATTTCTTCGCCGATAGTCTGTAGGGATGAACCCCTCGACGGCGCAGTCCCGGGTTGTCGTCGACGAACTGATCCGCGGCGGTGTCCGCGACGTCGTGCTGTGTCCGGGGTCGCGCAACGCTCCGCTGGCGTTTGCGCTGCACGACGCCGACCGAGCCGGCCGGCTGCGGTTGCACGTGCGCATCGACGAACGCACCGCGGGCTTCCTGGCGATCGGGCTGGCCGCCGCGGAGCGGGCCCCGGTCTGTGTCGCCATGACGTCGGGCACCGCGGTGGCGAACCTGGGCCCGGCGGTGGTGGAGGCCAACTACGCCCGGGTTCCGCTGATCGTGCTGTCGGCCAACCGGCCCTACGAACTGCTGGGCACCGGCGCCAACCAGACGTTCGAGCAGTTGGGATACTTCGGAACCCAGATGCGTGCCAACATCAGCCTGGGTCTGGCACCCGACCTGCGCGGGGCGTCGAGTGAGCTCGACACCTTCAACGCCCAGTGGCGGTCGGCGACGTGCCGGGTTCTGGTGGCGGCCATGGGATCTCGTTCGGCCAACGCCGGGCCGGTGCAGTTCGACATCCCGCTGCGCGAGCCGCTGGTGCCCGCCGCCGACGACGCCGACGAGCCGGGCCGGCAGTACGCTCCCGAGGGCCGTCCCGGCGGCAGGCCGTGGACCTACACGCCGCCGGTGACGTTCGACCAGCCGCTGGACATCGACCTGACCCCCGACACGGTGGTCATCGCCGGACACGGCGCCGGCGTGCATCCGAACCTGGACCATCTGCCGACGGTCGCCGAGCCGACGGCGCCGCCCGCGGGCAACCCGCTGCATCCGTTAGCGTTGCCGCTGCTGCGCCCCAAACAGGTCATCATGCTGGGCCGTCCGACACTGCACCGCCCGGTCTCGGCGCTGCTCGCCGACTCCTCGGTGCCGGTCTTCGCGCTGACCACCGGCCCGCGGTGGCCCGATGTGTCGGGCAACTCGCAGGCGACCGGCACCCGCGCGGTCACCACCGGCACGCCGTCGCCGGACTGGCTCCGTCGCTGCAAGGAGGGCAACCACCATGCCGTCACTGCGGTACGCGAGCAACTGTCCGCCCATCCGTTGACCACAGGCCTGCACGTCGCCGCGGCGGTGGCGGATGCGGTGCGGCCGGGTGACCAGCTGGTGCTGGGCGCGTCGAACCCGGTCCGCGACATCGCCCTGGTGGGGTTCGACGCCACCGGGGTGAAGGTGCGTTCCAACCGCGGCGTGGCCGGCATCGACGGAACGGTGTCCACTGCGATCGGCGCGGCGCTGGCGTTCGAACGTGCCGGCGGGAGCCGCACCATCGCGCTTCTCGGCGACCTGACGTTCGTGCACGACAGCTCGGGTCTGTTGATCGGGCCGACGGAGCCGACACCGCAGGGCCTGACCATCGTGGTCTCCAACGACAACGGTGGCGGCATCTTCGAACTGCTCGAGCAGGGTGATTCGCGATTCGCCGACGTGTCGTCGCGCATCTTCGGCACTCCTCACGACGTCGACGTCGGCGCGCTGTGTCGGGCCTACCACGTGGAGAGCCGCCAGATCGAGGTCGGCGAACTCGCCGACGCCCTCGACGAGCCGGGTGACGGGATGCGGGTGTTGGAGGTGAAGGCCGACAGGTCGTCGTTGCGGGCGTTGCATGCGTCTATCAAGGCTTCACTGTGAGCGAAGCTCTGAGCGAAGCGCTGGCCCGGTTGAAAGCGTTGTGGCGGCTGATCATTCCGCATCTCTACGGTGAGCCAGGGGAGACACGCGGCGGCCGGATCGTGCGACGTATCCGGATCGGCATCGTCGTGGCGGCGTGCCTGGTGACGTTGCAGTCGGTGCTGCTGGTGCTCGGCGCGTGGCGCAACGACCGGCAGATCGAGCGTCACCTCGGGGTGGCTGAAGCCAGTGTGCTCGACGCCGGGCCGCGACGTTCGACCATCGAGTTCGTCACCCCCGACCGGGTGACCTACCGTCCCGAGCTCGGCGTGTTGTACCCGTCGGAGCTGGAACCCGGGATGCGCATCTACGTCGAGTACGACACCAACAATCCGGATCTGGTGCGGGTGCGCGACCGCGACGCCTCGCTGGCGGTGATCCCCGCAGGCTCGATCGCGGTCGTCGGTTGGCTGGTGGCGGGTGCGGCGCTCGGTATGACCGCGATGCTGGAACGGCGCCTGGACCGGCGCGAGGTGACCTCCGGTCAGGACGCGACGAGTTCGTCGAGCCAGTCGTTGTCGTAGATGTCGAGCTTTTCGCCGCCGTTGAGGTCGTAAACCGTTGGGGTGCCGGTCTGCAGCGGGTCGATCTCGAACAGGTAGCCGAAGTTGTTGTCCTCCATCTCGGCGATGTCAACCGCCTCCTCGTCACCCGCGACGGCATCCGCCACGGCGTCGGACAATCCGGAGGCGGCCGCCATGTCGCGGAGTTCGTCGGCAGTGAACGCCGGCCCGCCGGAATCCTGGTTGGCCCATAGCTCTTCGACGAAGCGCTGGAACTGCGAGCCGTCGGCGGCGGCTCCGGACACCGGCGGTTGGGCGGCCAGGAACATCGCGTTGGCGACCGTCGAGGAGTATCCGTCGTAGTCGTCGTCCATGAACGTCAGCGGACGGTAGGTGACCTGGAGCCGGCCGACGTTGATGAGGTAGGCCAGCTGGTCGCCGAAGTCGCGTTGCAGGTCGGCGCAGTGCCGGCACTGCGGTTCGGTGAAGATCTCGATCTGTGCCGTCGCGTCGTCGAAGCCGGCGACGATCCCGTACCCGTCGGCGGCCAGCGCCAATGGCGCCCTGGCGGGGTCGCGTAGGGCGGTTCCGGTGATCTGGTTGGTGCAGCCGACGACCGCTAGCAGCAGCCCGAGGATTCCGATGACCAGGGTGGTTCTGGAAATCCGCATGTCGAGAGACTAGTTGCGCCTGGCAATTCGTGTGGCATATCCCTTCTGGCAACCTCGGCGACAGATGGTGATGTCACTGTCGCGTTGTGCGGGTCGCGATCGTCGCAGAATCATTCCTCCCGAATGTCAACGGCGTCACCAACTCGGTGCTCCGGGTGATCGAGCATCTTCGCCGTACCGGTCATGAGGTGTTGGTCATCGCCCCGGACACCCCACGGGGGCAGGCCCCCGCCGACAGGGTGTACGAGGGGATCCGCGTGCACCGCGTGCCGTCGCGGATGTTTCCCAAGGTGACCTCACTGCCGTTGGGTGTGCCGCGGCCGCGGTTGGTCGGCGTGCTGCGTGGGTTCGATCCCGACGTGGTCCACCTGGCGTCGCCCGCGCTGCTCGGCTACGGCGGTCTGCACGCCGCGCGCTACCTGGGAGTGCCGACTGTCGCGGTGTTCCAGACGGACATCGCGGGTTTTGCAAGCAGCTACGGCATCGGGATCGCCTCCCGTGCGGCGTGGGCGTGGACCCGGCATCTGCACAAGCGGGCCGACCGCACTCTCGCACCGTCCACGTCGGCGATGGAAGACCTTGCTGCGCATCGCATCCCACGCGTGCACAAGTGGGCGCGCGGGGTGGATGTCACCGGATTCGCGCCGTCGGCGCGTGACGAGCAGCTACGCCGGTCCTGGTCACCGGACGGTAAGCCGATCGTCGGCTTCGTCGGGCGTCTGGCACCCGAGAAGCACGTGGAACGACTGGCGGCGCTCGCCGACCGTGATGACCTGCAACTCGTCGTCGTCGGCGACGGCGTCGATCGCGCCAAACTCCGATCCGTGCTTCCCCGAGCGGTTTTCACCGGTTCGCTGTACGGCGAGGCGCTGGCCGCCGCGTACGCGAGCATGGATGTCTTCGTGCACCCCGGTGAGCACGAGACGTTCTGCCAAGCGGTTCAGGAGGCGATGGCCTCGGGGCTGCCGGTCATCGCGCCCGACGCCGGCGGACCACGCGACCTCGTCGCGCCCTACCGCACCGGCCTGCTGCTGCCTGTCGACGAGTTCGAAGGCCGGTTGGCGGACTCGGTCGACCACCTGGTGGCCGAACGCCGTCGGTACTCATTGGCGGCTCGGCGCAGTGTGCTCGGCCGGACCTGGCCGGTGATCTGCGACGAACTGCTCGGCCACTACGACGAGGTGCTCGGAGTCGGCGCCGCGAAAGCTGCGTGAGCCCCCGAGGCCCCGCAGCCTCAGCCGCGGTGCGGGACGAACTCCTGCGCCTTGGTCTTGGCGCCCTGGACCATCAGATGCCAGGCCGCCGGGTCACCCTTGAGGATCGACGAGGTCAGCTCCTTGGCCTGCTCGTAGGTGGCGTGCGGCGGTATCGGCGGCACCTCGGGGTCACATCGGATGTCCAGCACCATGGGGCCGTCGGCGGCCAGCGCCCGATCCCACGCGGCGCCGATGTCGTCCTCGTTGTCCACGGCGATGGCCTGCAGCCCCATCACGCGGGCCACCTCGGCATAGGAAACCTCGGGAATGGTTTGTGATTCCTCGAACTTCGGTGCGCCACCCATGGCGCGCAGCTCCCAGGTGACCTGGTTGAGGTCGTTGTTGTGGAAAACACAGATGATCAGCCGCGGATCGGTCCACTGTTCCTGGTAGCGCCTGATCGTCAGCAGTTCGGCCAAACCGTTCATCTGCATCGCGCCGTCGCCGACCATGGCGATCACCGGCCGGTCGGGGTGGGCGAACTTGGCGCCGATCGCATACGGCACCGCGGGGCCCATGGTGGCCAACGTCCCTGACAGCGACCCGCGCACCTCGTTGCGGAAACGTACGCAGCGCGCATACCAGTTGGTCGAGGATCCGGAGTCGGCGGTGACGATCGCGTTGGCAGGCAGCCGTTCGGACAGTTCCCAGGCGACGCGCATCGGGTTCACCGGCTTGGCGGACAACATGCTCTGCCGCTCGATGGTTTCCCACCAGCGGGCGACGTTCTTCTCGATCGTCTCCTGCCAGGTCCGATCTTCGTTGCGTTCGAGCAACGGGATCAACCCGTCCAGCGTCGACGCCGCGTCGGCGACGATGTTGAGTTCGGTCGGGTAGCGCATGCCGATCGCGGTGCCGTCGATGTCGATCTGAACGGCACGTGCCTGCCCGTATTCCGGCAGGAACTGGCTGTACGGGAAGTTCGACCCGACGATGAGCAGGGTGTCGCAGTCGCGCATCAGTTCATAACTGGGGCGGGTGCCCAGAAGTCCGATCGAACCGGTGACATACGGCAGGTCGTCGGAGAGCACATCCTTGCCCAGCAGGGCCTTGGCCACGCCGGCGCCGGTGAGTTCGGCGACCTGTTGCACCTGGGTGGCAGCCGAGCGTGCCCCTTGCCCGATCAGGATGGCCAGTTTGCTTCCGGCGTTGATGATGTCGGCGGCCCGGCGCACCTGGTCGTCATGGGGCACCACAATCGGGTGCTCGTAGCCCGGGGTGCTCGACGGCACATGCTTGAACTTGTGTCCCGGTGCCTCGTAGGGCTCTTCCTGCAGATCGGCCGGGATGATGATCGCCGTCGGGGCGCGACGGGTGAGCGCGGTGCGGATGGCACGGTCCAGCGCGTTCGGCAGCTGGTTGGCCACGTTGACCTCGGCCAGGTATTCGCTCGCCACGTCCTTGAACAGGGACTGGAGGTCGACCTCCTGCTGGTAGCTCCCGCCCATGGCGCTGCGCGCGGTCTGGCCGACGATCGCCACCACTGGGACACGGTCGAGTTTGGCGTCGTACAGACCGTTGAGCAGATGTACCGCTCCCGGCCCCGAGGTGGCCATGCAGACGCCGACGCGACCGGAGAACTTTGCGTAGCCGACCGCTTCGAAGGCGGCCATCTCCTCATGTCGAGCCTGGATGAACTGCGGCTTGTTGTCGGATCTTCCGAAAGCGGCCACCAGGCCGTTGATCCCGTCGCCCGGGTAGGCGAACACCTGCTCGACGTTCCATTCGCGCAAGCGCTTCAACACGAAGTCCGCGACGTCCTCTGCCATGTTCCTCCTCCGCGGTGGCGGACACCAGTCGGTGTGCCGCTGCGCTCTGGCCGGGTACCCGAGCGCGCCGGCCGGAAACGGCGATCACAAAATTCGAGGGGTCGATCAGTTGCGCACGCGCAACATCTCGTCGTTTCAGGACGTCGCGGGCCAGAGCAGTGTCAGGATGCTGGCTTCGTCGTCGGTTTCGCCGGCTGCATCGGCGAACGCGGCGAGCGCACTGGCGAGTGCGTCGCGTTCGGTGGCCGGCATCCGGCGCAGGATCCGCTGGATGGCCGTTCGGCGTCGCCGGGTGACGTTCTCCACGAGCCGGCGTCCCGGCAGGGTCAGGGTGAGGACGATGTTGCGGCGGTCCACTTCGGAGGGCCGACGGTCGAGCAATCCCTCTCTGATGAGTCGATCGCAGGTGCGGCTGGCGTTGGACGGGTTGACGTCCAAACCGGCGGCGACCGAGGCGAGATTCATCGGACCGCGGGTGTAGATCATGACGAGCACCCGGAACTGTGGAACCGTGACGACGTCGTCGACTCCGGCCAGGGACGCCGCGGCGATGCCGACCAGCGCTCGGGACGCCACCAGGACGGCGTCGACCTGCTCCGGCGCCGGGGCATCGGCGGGGGTGCGCCCTGGGCGCTGCTGAGCCATGACGTGGATTCTCCCCGAGTTCCTTTGGGCGCGGCAAACCGCCTCACCCCAGCCGCGCCGCCGCCTGAGCGGTTTCCTCGCTGCTCTCTTTCAGCTGAGGTATCAGGCCGCCGGCGAGCACGTACCGCGCTTGGCGAGGGGAGAGCCGGTGGCGCACCTGAAATGACGACTTCTTGGTGAGGTTCTCCACGGTGATCGGGTCGGCGCCGTCGAGTGCCTTGTGCAGACCGCGCAGTGCCAGCAAGTCGTCCTGGTCGACCCCCTCGTAGTCGCCGGCGTCGATGAACTCCAGCGCCAGCACACCGAAATTGGCCAGGTTCTGCCAGTGGATACGGGCATAGGATATTGCGATCACCGCCCGAAGGCCCAGATGCCGCAACGCGATTGCCGCGTGCTCGCGCGACGAACCCTGACCGTAGTTCTCGCCGCCCACCACGATGTGCCCGGTATCGCCGGCGTCCTGTGCCCGCTGCGGGTAGGTCTCGTCGATCTGGGTGAAGCTGAACAGCGCGAGCTTCGGGATGTTGGACCGGAACGGCAGCGCCCGCGCGCCGGCGGGCGAGATCTCGTCGGTGGAGACGTTGTCCCCCGCCTTCAGCAGTACGGGTGCCTCGAATTCATCGAGCATCGGCTCCGGGTCGGGTAGCCGGGAGATGTTGGGGCCCTTCACCGGTTCGACTCGCTGGGCGTCATCGGGGTTCAGCGGCGCCACCAACATCGCGGTGTTGATGCTGTGCCGCGACGGCAGGTCGAGCGTCGGGTAGGACACGCCATGCTCGTGTGCCCAGTCCCGGGGATCGGTGATCACTCCGGTGAGCGCGGAGGCGGCGGCGGTCTCCGGCGAGCACAGCCAGACCCGGTCTTCCTTGGTGCCCGATCGGCCGGGGAAGTTGCGCGGCATGGTGCGCAACGAATTGTGCCCGGTGGCCGGCGCCTGTCCCATCCCGATGCACCCCATGCAGCCGGCCTGGTGGATGCGTGCGCCGCTGACTATCAGCGAGGTCGTCGCCCCCATCTTGGTGAGATCGGTGAGGATTTCGCGCGACGTCGGGTTGATGTCGAAGCTGACGTCGGCGGAGGTCTGTCGGCCGTCCACCATCGCGGCTGCGATCGCGAAGTCCCGCAGGCCGGGATTGGCGCTGGAACCGATCACCACCTGAGCGATCTGCTCGCCGGCCACCTCACGGACCGGCACCACGTTGCCCGGAGACGACGGTTTGGCGATCAGCGGCTCCAGCGAGCACAGGTCGATGGTGTCCTCGACGTCATAGCCCGCCCCGTCGTCGGCGAACAGCTCGACCCAATCGTCGTCGCGTTCCTCGGCGCGCAGGAAGTCGCGCACCGCCTCGTCGCTGGGGAACACCGTGGTGGTGGCGCCGAGTTCGGCGCCCATATTGGCGATGACGTGCCTGTCCATCGCCGTCAGCGAGGCGAGTCCGGGTCCGTGGTACTCGATGATCCGGTTGACGCCGCCCTTCACATCGTGGCGGCGCAGCATTTCGAGGATGACATCCTTGGCCGAACACCACTGTGGCAGCTCGCCCTCCAGCCGCACGCCCCACACCTCGGGCATGCGTAGGTGCAACGGCATGCCTGCGATGGCAACCGCGACCTCCAGTCCGCCCACACCGATGGCGAGCATGCCGAGCGAGCCCGCGGCCGGGGTGTGGGAATCCGAGCCGACCATCGTCTGACCCGGGACGCCGAACCGTTGCATGTGTGTGGGATGCGAGACTCCGTTGCCGGGTTTGGAGAACCACAGGCCGAACCGTTCGGCGGCGGTGCGCAGATACTCGTGATCTTCGGCGTTCTTCTCGTCGGTCTGCAACAGATTGTGGTCGACGTACTGCACGCTGACCCGGGTGCGCGCGGTGTCCAGCTCGAGCGCCTCGAGCTCCTGCATCACCAGCGTGCCCGTGGCGTCCTGGGTCAACGTCTGGTCGATGCGCAGCGCGATCTCCTCGCCGGGCGTCGTCTGTCCGGATACCAGATGTGATTCGATCAGCTTCTGGGTGACATTCGCCGGCATCACATCTCCTGCCGCAGTCGGAATCCGATGGTTGTCGGTTAGCCCGATCGCGGAGACGTCAAACGGTGACGTCCGGCGCGAGTTACGTCGGCTCAGCCCCGCCTTGCGCTTCGACCGCCACCGGCTGCCACTGCTCCCAGGTCGCGAGTCGGTTCTCGTAGTCGGCCTTGGCCAGTTGCAGTGGCACCTCGCCGAAGAACACCCGCAGCGGCGGTTGCGGTGCGTCGACGACCTTGAGGATCGCGCGGGCCGAGGCCTGCGGATCGCCGGGCGTGGAGTTGCGGGAAGCGCGTTCCTCGGCGGCGGCGGCATGTACGTCGGCGTAGTCGGGCAGCGGCTCGGCGCTTTTGGCCGACGGGCCGGCCCAGTCGGTGGAAAAGCCCCCCGGCTCGACCAGCGTGACGTGCACGCCGAAGGGCGCCACCTCCTGGGCGAGGGCCTGGGAGAAACCTTCCAGCGCCCACTTCGACGCGTGGTACATGCCGACATTGGGGAACGCGGTGATGCCGCCGATCGAAGACACCTGGATGATGTGGCCGCTGCGTTGCGCGCGCAGGTAGGGAAGCGCGGCCTGGGTGATCCACAGCGCACCGAATACGTTGGTCTCGATCTGAGCGCGCGCCTCGGCTTCGGAGATTTCCTCGATGAACCCGAACTGCCCGTAGCCGGCGTTGTTGACGACGATGTCGAGCCGGCCGAAATGTGTGTGGGCCTGTTCGACGGCGGCGAAGTCGGCCGCGCGGTCGGTGACGTCCAGCGTGATCGGCAGCAGCGCGTCGCCGAACTCGGCGACCAGGTCGTCGAGGGTGGACACGTCACGTGCGGTGGCGGCGACCTTGTCGCCACGCTTCAGCGCCGCGATCGCCCATTCGCGGCCGAAGCCGCGGGAAGTGCCGGTGATGAACCAGATCTTTTCGGTCATGGCTGGGTCAATGCGCGCACCGCCACCTCGCATTCCCATCACAAGCAGGTTCACAGGTAGCGTCGGTCGGGTGAATCGCGCGTCGCTGGAGAAGAATCCCCATGAGGTGGCGTCGATGTTCGACGGCGTCGCACGCCGCTACGACCTGACCAACACCGTGCTCTCGCTGGGCCAGGACCGGTTCTGGCGCCGCGCCACCCGCGAGGCACTGAGAATCGGGCCCGGCGACAAGGTGCTCGACCTGGCGGCCGGCACCGCCGTGTCGACCGAGGAGCTTGCGGCCTCGGGCGCGTGGTGCGTGGCCGCGGACTTCTCCGTCGGCATGCTCGCCGCGGGCGCGGGCCGCCGGGTGCCGAAGGTGGCGGGTGATGCCACCCGGCTGCCGTTCGACGACGGGGTCTTCGACGCGGTGACGATCAGCTTCGGCCTGCGCAATGTCGTCGACCACGCCGCGGGGTTGCGGGAGATGGCCCGGGTGACTCGCCCCGGGGGGCGGCTGGTGGTGTGTGAGTTCTCGACGCCGACGAACGCGCTGTTCTCCACGGTGTACAAGGAGTATCTGATGCAGGCGCTGCCGCGGATCGCCCGTGCGGTGTCGTCGAACCCCGACGCCTATGTGTATCTGGCGGAGTCGATCCGGGCGTGGCCGGAGCAGCCCGAGCTGGCGCGGCGCATCGGTGAGGCCGGCTGGACCGACGTGCGGTGGCGCAACCTGACCGGGGGCATCGTCGCCCTGCACGCCGCCACCAAGCCGCAGTAGCTTCGTCCCGCGAACGCGCGCGTCTGCACGCCGACGCGCCGCCACAGACGTACATCTGCGCGCGTTCGCCGCCCGCGAAAGCGCCCGTCAGCGCACCCAACAGCGCTAGCGTCACGACCATGCCGCACGGACGCCTCGCCGACCCCGACACCACGCTGGGCACCGACCCGCGCTCGGACCCCCGGATGGTCGCGGCATTCGCCCGATTCGGTTTGGACGGACCGATGCCGTCGAGCGGGCTGACTGTCGACTCCCCGCTGGAAGAGCGGCACGCGTTCGCGGCGATGAGCGAAGAAGCCATCGGCATGATCTTCGAAACGCTGGCCCACGACGTCACCGAGCCCGACGGGGTGTCGTCGACCGCCACGACCATCACCGGTGTCGACGGCAACGACATCACGCTGTACATCAGCGGGCCTGATCACGCCGATGGCCCGCTACCGGCCATCCTGCACCTGCATGGCGGCGGGATGGCGATCGGCAGCGCGACGGACCTGTGTTACGTCCGGTTGCGTGAACATCTCGCCGCGACCGGTCTCGTCGTCGTCGGGGTCGAATTCCGCAACTCCAGCGCCAAATTGGGCTCATATCCGTTCCCGGCCGGGCTCGACGACTGCGCGTCAGCCGCCCGTTGGGTCAGCGCCAACCGCCGCAATCTCGGCATCAGTCACATCGTCGCATCCGGCGAATCCGGCGGCGGAAACCTGACACTGACGTTGGCGCACAAGGCGAAACGGGAAGGTTGGATCGACCAGATCGCAGGCTTCTATGCGCAATGTCCGTTCATCTCGAATCGGTGGCAGCAGGACTGCGACGACCTGCCGTCCCTCGAGGAGAACGACGGGTACTTCATCAGCCGCGAGCAGGCCGCGCTGCTCGGATCGCTGTACGACCCCGACGGAACCCACGCTCGGGATGCGACGTGCTGGGCTGCGATGGCCACCGACGTTGAACTCAAAGGCCTTCCGCCGCATATGATCTCGGTGAACGAACTGGACCCGTTGCGCGACGAGGGCCTGCAGTACTACCGCAGGTTGCTGCGCGCGGGGGTGCCTACCGTAGGTCGCGTGGTGGCGGGTACCTGCCACGGCGGGGACCTGCTGTTCGGCAGCGCGATGCCGGAGGTGTTCGGGGCCAGCGTCCGCGATCTCAGCGGCTTCGCGCACTCGCTGGCCTAGGTCCGGCGAGCGAGCGTGTCTGCACCCCGACGCGCCGCAGCAGACGTACCAACGCGCACCCTCGCGGCGCTCGACAGTGTCAGCAATGTTCCCACAGCCGCGCGGACTGACCGCCGACGTCCGGATCGTGGATCTGCTGGAAATTGCGCCCGCCCCGGCCGAAGGTGGCGATCACCGCAGGGGGCGCCGCAGACTCGGTGATCGGGGTCGCCAGCCACCGGCACGGTCGAACGTGAACGAGGTCGACGCTCTCGCCGTCGGCGTCGTAGAAGTACGGCCCGTCGAGCAGTCCTAGCCAGTACAGCCCGTCGCCGTCACGGCTCCACACGAACGACCCGTCGGCGACCGAGGCGAAGCGTTCGATACGGCGGGCCAATCGCTCCGGGTCACGATCACCGCCGAAACCGCACAGCCCCAACGTATGTGCACGCTCTATCGCACCCTGTGGATCCAGGTCGTCACGGCGCGACCGCAAGGGTGCGCGGTACACAGACGTCACGCTCGCCCCACGATGAACGCGCGCAAATGCACACCGATGGCGGCGCGCCGGTGTACAAACACGCGCCCTCGCGGAGCGAAGGCACCTGTCACGTGAAGGGGCGGCGGGCGTCGATCCGGCCCGAGAGCCGGCCCGCCCCGCGCCACACCCGGGCCACCGCGTCCACGTCCTCGTCGGTGACGAAGTTGCCCATCACCCGCACCGCGATCTTCATCAACGCCGACGACCGCATCGCCAGTGGCCCGGCTGCCGGCAGGAACCGCGGGAACGTCAACAGCAGCGCCAGCCGGCGCGCCACCGAAAATCCCCGCGCGTAGTGCTCGTGCAGGACCGCCGGCCACGCGCGCGAGTAGTCGTCGAGGTCCAACAACTCCACGGCCAGTCGGCCGGTTTCCAGTCCGTAGTCGATGCCCTCGCCGTTGAGCGGGTTCACACATGCGGCGGCGTCGCCGATCAGCATCCAGTTGGGTCCGGCCACCCCGGAGACGGCACCACCCATCGGCAGTAGCGCCGACAGCCCGGCCCGCGGTTCCCCCTGGAAGCCCCACTCCTCGCGGCGCAGTTCGGTGTAGTAGCTCATCAGCGGGCGCAACGCCGCGTCGGCGGGCCGTTTGGAGGTGGCCAGCGCTCCGACACCGATGTTCACCTCACCGTTGCCCAGCGGGAAGATCCAGCCGTACCCCGGCAGCACCTCACCGGCAGGGGAGCGCAGCTCCAGGTGGGAGGTGATCCACGGTTCGTTGCTGCGCGGGGTGGCGATGTACCCGCGGATCGCCACCCCGTAGACGGTCTCCTTGTGCCATTCGCGGCCGAGGATGCGACCCAGGGTGGAGCGGGCGCCGTCCGCGACGATCAGGTCGGCGCACCGGACGACCTCCCCGGAGTCGAGCACCACGCCCGTCACCCGACCGGACAGATCACGATGCACGTCAACGGCTTTGGCGCCGAGCTTCATCTTCGCGCCGTCGTCGACGGCGACCAGCCGGATGCGCTCGTCGAGCTCGGTGCGCGGCACCGCGCTGCTCGAGGGCGGGAACGACGGGCCCGGCCAGGTCACCTCGACGTCCGCGCCGAACCCCGACATCCGCAACCCGCGGTGGGCGATCTTGTCCTCGAGCCAGGAACCGAGCCCGAGGCGTCGCATCTCGGCGATCGCACGCGGGGTCAGCCCGTCGCCGCAGGCCTTGTCGCGGGGGAACTGGGCGGAGTCGATCACCAGCACGTCGCGTCCCGAGCGCGCCGCCCACGCCGCCGCCGCGGATCCGGCAGGCCCGGCCCCGACCACGACGACGTCAGCACTGCTCGACCCCTCGGTCGCACCTGTCGCCGGGTAGTCCATGACTCCCAGTATGTTGGCAGTGTGAGGACACCGGCGAACGTGGTGGCAGGAGTGGACTTCGGGGATGCCCAGTTCGCCCAGGATGTCCGGGACGGCGTGGCCCGGGTCGAGGCCCTGATGTCCGAGGAGCTGGGCCGTGCCGACGCACTGATGTCCGAGGCCGTGCAGCATCTCTTCCAGGCCGGTGGGAAACGGTTCCGCCCGCTGTTCACGGTCTTGTCCGCCCAGCTGGGACCCGAGCCCGACGCCTGGCAGGTCACCGTCGCCGGATCGGTGATCGAGCTGGTGCACCTGGCGACGCTCTACCACGACGACGTGATGGACGAGGCGCAGATGCGTCGCGGAGCGCCCAGCGCCAACGCCCGATGGGGCAACAACATCGCGATCCTGGCCGGCGACTACCTGTTCGCGACGGCGTCGCGGTTGGTCTCACGGCTCGGTCCGGAGGCGGTGCGGATCATCGCCGACACCTTCGCGCTGCTGGTGACCGGCCAGATGCGGGAAACGCGCGGCACCGCCGACCACGTCGACTCGGTGGATCACTACCTCAAGGTCGTCTACGAGAAGACAGCCTGTCTGATCTCGGCCTCCGGCCGGTTCGGGGCGACGTTCTCCGGCGCCGACGCCGACCAGGTCGAGCGGCTGGCCCGGCTCGGCGGCATCGTGGGCACGGCCTTTCAGATCTCCGACGACATCATCGACATCGACAGTGACCCCGACGAGTCGGGGAAGGTGCCGGGCACCGACCTCCGCGAGGGTGTGCACACCCTGCCGGTGCTGTACGCGTTGCGCGAGACCGGACCGGACGCCGAGCGGCTGCGTGAACTGCTGTCCGGTCCGGTCAACGACGACGACGACCTGGCCGAGGCACTTAGGTTGTTGCGCGCCTCACAGGGCATCGCGAAGGCCAAGGAGACCGTGGCCGGGTATGCCAAGCAGGCCGAGGTGGAGCTGGCCCAGCTGCCCGACGGGCCGGGACGTCAGGCGTTGGCCACGTTGGTGAACTACACCATCACCCGGGACGGCTGAGGCCCGAAGGAACCAGCTGGTGCCTCCTGAGCGTTGAGTACAGCGATGACTCTCGTAGGTTCGGCGCAGCTTTCAAGGAGGAAGCCACGATGACTTGGCATCCGCATGCCAACAGGGCGAAGACGTTCCTGTTGCTGGTGGTGTTCTCGGGTCTGATCGTCGGTGTCGGCGCCATGTTCGGGCGCAACATCATGTTTCTGGCGGTGCTGTTCGCCGTCGGCATGAACGCCTACGTGTATTTCAACAGCGACAAGATGGCGTTGAAGGCGATGCACGCCCAGCCCGTCACCGAGATGCAGGCGCCGGTGATGTACAAGATCGTGCGCGAACTCGCCACCACCGCCCGCCAGCCGATGCCGCGGCTCTACGTCAGCGACACCGCCGCGCCGAACGCGTTCGCCACCGGCCGCAACCCGCGTAATGCCGCGGTCTGTTGCACGACGGGCATCCTCGGAATCCTCAACGAACGTGAGCTGCGGGCCGTGCTCGGCCACGAGCTGTCCCATGTCTACAACCGCGACATCCTGATCTCGTGTGTGGCCGGCGCGATGGCCTCGGTGATCACCGCCCTGGCCAACCTGGCGTTCTTCGCGACGATGTTCGGCGGCAACCGGGACGGTGGAACCAATCCTTTTGCGATCCTTCTGGTTTCGCTGCTCGGTCCGATCGCCGCGACGGTCATCCGGCTGGCGGTGTCGCGGTCGCGGGAGTACCAGGCCGATCAGTCCGGCGCCGAGCTCACCGGCGATCCGCTGGCGCTGGCGAGCGCGCTGCGCAAGATCAGCGCCGGGGTGCAGCAGGCGCCGCTGCCGCCGGAGCCGCAGCTGGCCGACCAGGCCCACCTGATGATCGCCAACCCGTTCCGCGCGGGCGAGAAGATCGGCAAGCTGTTCGCGACGCACCCGCCGATGGAGGACCGGATCGCCCGGCTGGAAGCCATGGCAGGCCACCGCCCCTACTGACCCCCGCCGGAACGGTATTCCAGCAGGCCCGCACGCGCATTTTGGCTGCTGGAATACAGTTCCGGCGAAAGCCCGCGGCGCTGTCCCGGTGCGCGGGGTGCGCGCCCGGAAGCCGCCCCTTAGGGTGAGCGGCGTGCTGATGAGAATCCTCACCGGGGCAGCGGCAGCTGTCGCAGCCCTGGCCCTGCCCAGCGTCGCCGCGGCCGACCCGCCTGCGCTGCCGAACGTCAACGCCATGGCGCCGGTGAACCCGATGGACTTCGCCGCCAACGAGGGCGCCTGGTACTCCTTCGGCGTCCCCGGCGGGGTGACGTGTGTGATGGACCGCCAGACCGGCAGCTATGGCTGCAGCGGTCCACTGCCGGCGGCACCGGGTGGCGCCAACCTGGTCACCGGCTGGGTCGGCGGTAGCCCCGGCTTCAGCAACTCCGATCGCCCGATGTACGGCGCCGTCGACAACCCCCGGCCGCTTCCGCCGGGCACCCGGATGAGCTTTCGCACCCTGAGCTGCGGCACCGACGGCGTCGTGACGTCCTGCCTCAACACCGTCGACCAGTCGGGCTTCGTTCTCAGCCCGGCCGGCAGCTTCACCTTCTGAAACACTGCTGACCTCTTCGACGACACATAGGCTGTGATGGTGCGCAGCAGAATTCTCGTCGGCAGGCTCGTGGCTCCCGCATGCGTCGCCGCGGCCGCTGTCCTCAGTGTGTCGGGGCTCGCCGCGGCTCAGCCGCCGCCGCCACCTCCCACGCCGCCGGCCCCGAACATCAACGCGATGGCGCCGGTGAACCCGAAGGATTTCGCGGTCTACGACGGCTCGGCCTACGTGTTCGGCTCGGCCGGGCTGACCTGCATGCTGCAGCGCTCCGGCGGCTACGGCTGCAACGGCCCGATCCCCGCGGGGCCGGAAGGCGCGAATCTGGTCGGCGGCAGCTCGGGCGGAGTGCCGACCTTCGGTTCGTCGGCCACCCCGATGTACGGCGGAACGGTCAACCCGCTCCCGCCGAACACCCGCCTGAGCTTTGGCACCGTCAGCTGCGGTGGCGACGGGACGATGACGTCCTGCGTCGACAGCAAGAATCAGTCCGGCTTCGTGATCAGCCCCGCCGGGTCATTCATCGTCAACCCGGTGAACCCGTTGGTGGCCCGGCCCGAGGGCACCAACCCCTACATGAACTAGAAGCCCGATCCGTGCACCTCGTGGCCGGGCTTCTCCACCATCAGGCCCCGGTAGGCCTGCTCGACGGTCGAGCCGTGATTGATCACGCCGTCCACCTCGCGGGCGATCGGCATCGAGATGCCGCATTTGTCGGCGAACTCCATGATCACGCTGGAGGCCTTGACGCCCTCGGCCACCTGGTTCATCGACGCGATGATCTCCTCGAGCGGCTTACCCGCGCCGAGTTGCTCGCCGACGTGCCGGTTGCGGCTGCGCTGGCTGGTGCACGTCACGATCAGGTCGCCCATGCCGGCCAGCCCGGCGAAGGTGTCGCGGTGCCCGCCGAGCGCTTCGCCCATCTTGGACATCTCCCGCACCGCGCGGGCCATCACCATGGCGCGGGTGTTCTCCCCGATGCCCAGCGAGTAGCCCATGCCCACCGCGATCGCGTACACGTTCTTCAGCGCGCCGGCCATCTCGACGCCGACGACGTCGTCGGTGGTGTAGGTGCGGAACCTCTTGGTGCGGAACAACTCGGCGAGGTGAGCGGCCAAGCCCTGATCGGGCATCGCGAGCACGGCGGCGGCCGCGTAGCCGTCTGCCACCTCCCGGGCGATGTTGGGGCCGGCGAGGATCCCGGCGGGGTGGCCGGGCAGTATCTCGTTGACGATCTGGCTCATCCGGTAGTTGGTGCCCTGTTCGAGGCCTTTGACCAGCGAGACGACCGGCACCCAGGGCCGCAGTTCGCGGGCCAGCTCAGTCAGTACGTTGCGGAAGCCATG
Organism: Mycolicibacterium hippocampi; assembly: GCF_010723735.1. Classification (GTDB taxonomy): domain Bacteria; phylum Actinomycetota; class Actinomycetes; order Mycobacteriales; family Mycobacteriaceae; genus Mycobacterium; species Mycobacterium hippocampi. The sequence continues at coordinate 1,642,716 of NZ_BLLB01000002.1, forward strand.
TGACGGCACCCCCATGACGATGACGTCGGCGCACTCGGCGGCCTCCGAGAAGTCGGTGGTGGCCCGTAGCGTCTCCGACAACTCCACCTCGTCACCGAGGTACTTGGAGTTGCGGTGGTTGTTGTTGATGTCGTCGGCGGTCTCCTGCGAGCGCACCCACTGCAGCGTCGGCCCGCGCCTGGCGCAGATCGACGCGACGGTCGTCCCCCAGGATCCGCCACCGAGGACGACGACGTTGGGATCGCGCTGCGCAGGTGCCATAGCGACACATTAGGACCGCCGCCTCGACTGCCGGGCGCGTTTGGGGAGCATCGGCGAGCATGGGGCTGACCTGGGAGAGCATCTTTGTGCCTAGAGCTGGCGCCAACGTGTCAGGGTGCGTACCACCATCCGTATCGACGACGCGCTCTACCGCGAAGTCAAGCAGCGTGCGGCGCGCACGGGCCGGACGGTCGCCGCGGTACTCGGAGACGCAGTCCGCCGCGGCCTCACTCCGACAGACACCGGCGCCCGCGACAGATTCGCAGTGCACCCCACGGGCGACGGTGGACTGATGCCCGGGGTGGATCTGTCGTCGAACTCGTCGCTGCCCGAAATCATGGATGACAAGGCATCGCTCGATGCGATGCGTTGACACCAATGCCGCATGCCTATCTCGCCGCCTACACGCTCGAGAATGCGACGTTCCTCAGCGCCGATCGCGGCTTCGCCAGGTTCGGCCGGCTGCGGTGGCGGCATCCGACGGACGGCCTCAGCGGTAGTTGACGAACTGCACCGCGACGTCGAGGTCGGCGCCGCGCAGCAGCGACTGCACCGCCTGCAGGTCGTCGCGCTTCTTCGAGCTGACGCGGATCTCCTCGCCCTGGATCTGCGCCTTGACCCCCTTGGGGCCCTCGTCGCGGATCAGCTTGGTGATCTTCTTGGCTTCCTCGCTGCTGATGCCCTGCTTGAGGGTGCCGCTGACCTTGTAGGTCTTGCCGCTGGCCTGCGGGTCCCCGGCGTCGAAGGCCTTCATGGAGATGTCGCGGCGTACCAGCTTCTCCTTGAACACGTCGACGGCGGCCTTCACCCGCTCCTCGGTGGAGGAGACGATCTCGATGGCCTCCTCGCCCTTCCACTCGATGCTGGTGTCGGTGCCGCGAAAGTCGAAGCGCGTGGACAGCTCTTTGGCCGCCTGGTTGAGCGCGTTGTCGACCTCCTGGCGGTCGACCTTGCTGACGACGTCGAACGATGAATCCGCCATTGGACTCGTCCCTCCCTCGATGGTGGTGTGAGTGCTTGGTTCCATCTTGGCCGCTGCGCGGCGCAACGTGAACACCGGCCCCCACCCGCCGGTTTGTGCCCGGGGCCGGTGGTCGTTGTATCCTGCTGAACGCGCTTGGAGCGCACACGCAGCACCCCAGGCAGGTTGCCCGAGCGGCCAATGGGAGCGGACTGTAAATCCGTCGGCTTACGCCTACACAGGTTCGAATCCTGTACCTGCCACGCTGTTCAGGCCCCCTTTCGAGGGGGCCTGATTGCGTTCCGTGGACGCGAATTGTCACAACCCGCGCGGAACTCAGCGCGGAGACGGCCTCTCCTTGCCCAGCCACTTCCGGATCGTCATGCGGTCCAGGCCCAGACGGGTAGCGAGGCCATTCTCGCTCCAGCCGTCGGCCACTGCGACGATCACCGTGCCGCGTGCCTGGGCCGCCGCAAACGCCGCCCTGTCCCGAGTCTCCCGAATCTCTTCGGCGACGTCGTCGAGGGTCGCCGTCCGCGACTCCGGATCGGTCTTGAGGTAGCGCATCGCGGCGTTCACCGCGACGTTAACGCTGCCGGTGTCATCCCCGAAAGCCTTCGCGGCCACCCGCCTGACGAGGTCGAGTTGCTCCTGCTGGTCGTCGGAGATCTTCAGTGGGCTGCCGGTCGTGCCGACGATCTTGCCCTGCTTGCTGTTGGTAGCCACGAGGCCCTCCGTTGCTGTAGATAGGTCTACAGTAGAAACGACGACTGTAGAGCTGTCTACAACGGCGTCAGGTCTCCGGTCGCGGCCCGCCGGCTACTCGCGCGAAACTGGTGGCTGCACTGGCCAGCGCGTCCGACTGGGAGTGCGGCGCCATGGTGCCGCTGCACAGCCGGCGCGCCGCGGCGAGGAGCGCCAGCTCGCGGTCGATCTCGTCGGGCGTGCGGGTCACAGGTCCACTCGGACTCCGCCCGAGAATGCCGAATCGTGCAGGACCAGAGCGGCTGGGGAAGCTCCTGGGGGAACGTCGAACGGCAACAGCACATTGATGGCGAACCCAGGCCCGAGGTCGAGCACCATCGAGTCTGTGTTTATGCGGATGGCCGCCATGTTATCCGCGGCATACTCCCGGCCATTGGCGTCGAGGAGCTGCTGATTGCCGACGAAGAACGACTGCGGCTCGTTGCCGACATTCGTCACCGTCACGTCAGCGACCACCCACGTACCCCGCGCCGGCGGGAGCCCCATGCGGCCGCTGGTGCTAACGTTGTTCACCCGGAACTCGAACTTACCGTCGCGCACGTTCTGGCCGATGCCGCCGGAAGCCTCCAGCGATGACCCGCCGGATTCGTCCATGTTCGATGCGACGGCGCCCATGAAGGCGACGCACCCCCCGAATCCGAGGATCAGTACCGCGCCGACGCTGAGCAGCACCCACAGCCCAGTGCGACTCTTGCGTTGTGGCGGCTGCCCCGGCGCCGGTGGAGCGTATTGGCCGGTCCAGTCGTTGCCGTCGAAATACCGCTGCTGCCCGCTGCCCGCCGGGTCCGGATACCACCCCGGCGCGCTCACAGAATCCTCCCCATGCACGGATGATAGCGAGCACCTCAAACTTGTCACGCGGTTGTCACCACTCGCGCGGATCATGTCGGTTCGGTGTGGAACACCACGTAGTACTTCGCCCAGCTCAGCGGGATTCTGCGGTCAGGGTTGGTCGCCGCGGAGCACTATTTCTCGGACCTGTAAATCCGTCGGCTTACGCCTACACAGGTTCGAATCCTGTACCTGCCACGCTGTTCAGGCCCCCTTTCGAGGGGGCCTGATTGCGTTCGGCTGGACGCGATCAGGCGGCGGGGCATTCACCGCCGCGCCGCGGGTGAGCCCGAACGGGCTCGGGGCCGTACGAACTCACTCGGCAGGAGCGGGTATCGCTGACAGTGGTTGACCTTGCTCAGCGGCCCACACCATGTCGATGCAGAATTTCTCGCCGATCGGAAGTTCCTTCGGCGTCGAGACGTGCTGCCAGAATGCGTTCTCGCTGAGCAGGCCGAGGGTCCCAACCCTGACCTCTTTCTCAACTCCTGGAACCCGCACGACGACCGAGCCGTCCGCTACGTCCATCTCGAATCGGTACGTGCCGTTCAGTGCCAGGGGCGGGTTGAACGTACCTTTGGCCACGTTCGTAGGTGTGTCGCTGTCCCGATGCCGGGTCAACCCCCAGCTGACGGGGGAGACCGTGAGCTGCACCAGGTTTCGGCTCAGGCTGTCATCTGCTGCGATCCCCATGACCAGGGTCTCGTGCCCTCCGTTCCTGACCTTCGTCCAGCGTCCCTCTGCGCCGACGCGACGAACGGTGCCTCGAAGGGTCTGCACTGCGTAGACGTTGGTGTCGTCGGACGAAACGAAGTGGCCATCGCGGATGAACGCGCCTGTCGCCACCGGAAGCGCGGGGCTGCCGGGTTCGCCTGCGCGCATTTCCCATCTGTCAGCGAGACCGCCTGCGGTGTCGGGTCGTTCAAAATCATCGACGAACGATGCACCCGGCTCCAGTGGAGGGGGCGGGGGAGCGACGGGCGGCGGCGGCGTGTAACGAGATTCGTACGGCGGCGGTTCATGAGCACAACCACTGACCGCCGTGAACAGCAATGCAGCAGCAAACAGCCGCTTCGACCCCACCATGCAGGAAGTCTAGTCGGAGTTATCCCTGGACCACTGGAAAATGGCGGTGTGGGCGCACCCAGCCGGTGTTCTGCTCGACACTGACGATCCCGTGTTACGCAGTAATGGATCAACAAAGGAGGGCACCGCCGCGCCCGGGAATACTCGCTGCCGTTTCCGCGGTAGATAACCCACATGGACAAAGCAGCTATCGAGGAGATGAACCGCACGGTGATCGCGGAGTTCCGCGCCACCGGCGGTAAGGCCGGTGGGGTGTTCGAGGGCAAGCCGCTGGTGCTCGTGCACCACGTCGGCGCCAAGTCGGGTACTGAGCGCATCGCACCTCTGGTGCCGTTGTTGGACGACGGCCGAATCTTCGTCTTCGCCAGCAAGGGCGGCGCCGACAACCACCCGGACTGGTACCACAACCTGATGGCCCGCCCGGAGGTCACCGTCGAGCAGGGCACCGAGACGTTCCGCGTCACCGCGCGGGCGCTCGAGGGGGACGAGCGTGATGAGGTCTACGCCAAGCAGGTCGCCGTGGAACCGCAGTTCGGTGAGTATCAGAGCAATACGACGCGGGTCATCCCGGTCATCGAGTTGGTGCGCGCCGGCTGATCACAGCCGCCACAGCGATTCCTGCGCCACGCTGGCCACCAGGGTTCCGTCCTCGTCGACGATCGACCCCCGCGCCAGGCCGCGAGCATCGCTGTGGCTGACGGCCTGGGCATCGTAGAGATGCCACCGCTGCGGGTCGAAGGGGCGGTGCAGCCACAGCGCGTGGTCGAGGCTGGCCGCCCCGCCGCGGGGCACCTGCTCGCCGGGCGGCCGGGCGATCGCCACCAGACCCACATCGGAGATGAAGGTCAGCGCACACGCCCGCAGCAGCGGGTCGTCCTCGATGGCGTGCCGGCTGCGGAACCACATCGGCTGGATCGGCCAGTCGTCCATGCCTGCGCCGGCGGTGCGGATCTCGAAGTGATCGGCCCACTGCTCGGGTAGTGGGTTCGCCAGCGTGGTGTCCGGCAGCGCGACGCTCGGCGCTTCGGGGCGCTGCCAGTCGGTGGTCGTTTCGGCTCGGTGAAACGAGGCCAGCATCTCGAAGATCGGAACCCCGTCCTGGCTGGCGGTGACCCGGCGGGTGTTGAACGACTTGCCGTCGCGGGTGAGCTCGACGACGTACTCCACGTCGACGCCGACCCGGCCGCCCTTGATGAAGTACGCGTGCAGCGACTGCGGCAACCGTCCGGGCTCCAGCGTCGCGCCGGCCGCGGCCAGTGCCTGGGCGGCGATCAGCCCGCCGAAGAGCCGGCCGCCGGCACCGAACGTCGCTGTGCTGCGGAAACCCTCGCCACTGCCGTCGAGCTGTACCAGTTCGGCGATCCAGCTCGGCGTCCAGCTCGGCATGGTCCTCCATCGATGATCGGCGCGGTTGACACATGTTAAGTGGCCGACCCCGCGGTCGCCGAACCGGCCACCGCGACAGCGCGGCGGCCGACTCGACGGGCCGGTTCAGGCCGGCTTACGGAACCGCTGGATCCCCCACGCGAGATATCCGTGGTCGGCGGCATCCACCCAATTGCGGAGCCCGACAACCATTTTGTCGAGGTAGGCCGCCGACGACCGCTGCTGCAGCTCGGCGCGCCGGGACTCCAGTTCTTCGCGGACCCGGTCGTAGTGGGTGCGCAGGTTGTCGACCAGGTCGACCTGGTCGAGCACTTCGAAGCCGACGTCCTGGGCGGCCTCGCGGTAGAACCGCATGGACCCCAGGTCACGCAGGTTGAGCCGGTCGTAGACCGGTTGCAGCACCCCGTCGGGCACGTCGTCGGCCTGCATCGGATCGGTGAAGACCAGTTCGCCGCCCGGCTTGAGCAGCCGGAACGCCTCGTCGATCACCTTGCGCCGGTCGGGCGCGTGCAGGAAGGCGTCCTGGGACCAGACGACGTCGACGCTCCCGCTCGGCATCGGAACGTCGTCGAAGCTGCCGTGGATGACGCTGACCTGGCGATCCAGTCCGGCCTTGCGGTTCTTGGCCCGGTTGGCGTCGTTCTGCGTCTCGGAGATGTTGACGCAGGTCACGGTGCAGCCGTGCGCGGTGGCCAGCCGGCGGGCCGAGCCGCCGTACCCGGCGCCCAGGTCGACGACCGCGCTGGAGGCGTCGAGCCCGGACAGCGTGCCCGCCATCCGGTCGACGGTCGCGACCCCGGCCGCACCGATGTCGTGGGTGTCCTCGTAGCACCCGACGTGGATGTCCTCGCCGCCCCAGATCAGCGAGTAGAAATTGTCCGCGTCGTCGCTGTCGTAGTAGGCCTCGGCCTCATCGGTGGCCGTGGGTCCGGTCTCCACCGACTTCTCCGCCACATGGACGAAGAAGTCGGGTTCGTTCTCCTGGTAGGTCTCCTGGAAGTCGCCGTAGGTGCGGACCCGTTCGAAGCCGGCCTCCCGGATCAGGCGCCGCACGTAGTTCTTCCGCAGCGGGAACATGTTCAGCGTGTACTCGGCGCCGTCGGGGAACGTGTACTTGAACCGCGCCAGTCCCTCGTCGACGTGTTCTGGTTCGGCGGAGACCTGGTCCCCGCAGTAGTAGTACTTGTGTTTCGACGTGAAGCCGTGGTCGAGCATCTCGTCGTAGTTGCGCTGGTCCAGGATCAGGATGCCGTCGTGGCGCAGCGCAGCGTAGAACTCGGCGAGTGCGCGGCGGCGGTCCTGCTCCTCGTGAAGATGGGTGAAGGAGTTGCCCAGGCAGATGATGGCGTCGTACTTGCCCTGGATGCTCTTGTTGAGCTCGCGCCAGTCGGCCTGGACGCTCTTGAGGATCAGCCCGCGCTTCTTGCCGTTCTCGAAGGCTTTGGCCAGCATCGCGGCCGAGCCGTCGGCACTGGTCACGTTGAATCCGGCGCCGGTGAGCCGGACCGAATGGAATCCCGTTCCGGTGGCGACGTCCAGCACGCTGTTCTTGTCGCGGGCGCGCAGCACGTCGATGAAGAACCGGCCCTCGGACTGAGCCCTGGCGTCCCAGTCGATCAGCTCGTCCCATTTCTCGACGAAGCTCATCACGTATTCGCCGCGGTAGAGATCGGTGTTGCGGTCGGCCAGCGGATCCTGACCGTAGTCCTGCTCGTGCATCCGTAGTTCGGCATTGTCTCGGGTGCTCGTGGAAGTCATGCGACCTTTCTTTGACGTTGGCTTCCGCACGCATCCGAAGACGCCGATGCGTGCGCTGTTCCGTCGTTCTGAGGACTGCGCACGCCGGGCGAAGGCGTTGCCGCGCCGTTCCCCGCAGAGCGGGGGACAGGCAACCGCCGCACCCACACCGCGGTTCCACCCTATTTTCATGGCATCGTTCCCGCGACCGCTGGGGTCGGTTCGGCCGCCGGTCGTACGGTGAGGTGGCGTCGTCACGGAGTTGTCACGGAAGGGAGAACATGTCCGAGCCAGAGCCGGCCGTGCTGGTCTTCGACGTCAACGAAACCCTCATCGACATCGAGTCGCTGCAACCGCACTTCGAGCGCATCTTCGGGGATGCCCGGGTGCTGCGGGAGTGGTTCGGACAGCTGGTGATGTATTCGATGGCGCTCACGCTGTCGGGTCGCTACACCGATTTCGCCACCCTGGGCCGTGCGGTGCTGCAGATGACAGCCGAGGTGCACCGCGTCGACGTCGGTGACGACGACCTGCGCGATTTCGCCGCCGGGATGCAGACCATGCCGGCACATCCGGACGTCGCCGACGGGCTGACCGCGTTACGTGACCACGGCTACCGGCTGGTCACGCTGACCAACTCACCCGCGCCCCCGGACGGGCGCACCCCGCTGCACACCGCGGGTCTCGGCGACTTCTTCGAACACCAGTTCAGCGTCGACCCGCAGCGGATGTACAAACCGTCGCCGCAGCTCTACACCGCCGTCGCCGAGGACGTGGGGGTGCCGGCCTCGGCCTGCATGATGGTGGCCGCGCACCCGTGGGATCTGATCGGCGCGCAGGCGGCCGGGATGAGCGCGGCGCTGCTCACCCGCCCGGGCAACGCCGCGCTGCCGCTGCCCGGCGTCCCCGCGCCGACGGTCGTCGCCGATGACGTCGCCGACCTCGCCCGCCGACTGAGCGGAGCCGGCGCATGAAGATCGCGATCAGCGGCGCCGGGGTCGCGGGCGCGGCGCTCGCCCACTGGCTGCACCGCACCGGCCACACCCCGACGCTGATCGAGCAGGCGCCGCAATTCCGCACCGGCGGCTACATGATCGACTTCTGGGGTGTCGGCTACCGGGTGGCCCGGCTGATGGGTCTCGAGGACCAGATCGTGGCCGCCGGGTACGACATCAAGTCGATCCGCTCCGTGGGGGCAAACGGAAACACCAAGGCCGACGTGGATGCCGAGGTCTTCCGCAACATCAGCGGTGCCGATTTCACCAGCCTGCCCCGCGGCGACCTGGCCGGCGCGATCTACGACACCATCGAGGGCAAGATCGACACCCGCTTCGGTGACAGCATCACCTCACTCGTCGACCGACCCGGCGCTGTCGGGGTCACGTTCGAGCACGCGCCACCTGATGAGTTCGACCTCGTCATCGGTGCCGACGGGCTGCACTCCAACGTCCGCCGGTTGGTGTTCGGTCCCGACGAGGCGTTCGAGCACTACCTGGGCTGCAAGGTGGCGGCCTGTGTGGTGGACGGATACCGGCCGCGCGACGAGCTGGTCTACGTCACCTACAACACCCCGGGCCGTCAGGTCGCGCGGTTCGCGCTGCGCGGTGACCGCACGATGTTCCTGTTCGTGTGGCGCGCCGGCCACGACGACCGACGGCCCCCGAAAGATCAGCTGCGCAACACTTTCGGCGACGCCGGATGGGAGTGCGAGCAGATCCTGGCCGCCGTCGACACCGTCGACGAGCTGTACTTCGACGTGGTCAGCCAGATCAAGATGGATCGCTGGTCGCAGGGACGGGTGCTGGTGATCGGTGACGCGGCCGGGTGCATCTCACTGCTCGGCGGTGAAGGCACCGGGTTGGCGATGACCGAGGCCTACGTGCTGGCCGGCGAGCTGCAGCGGGCTGAAGGCGATCACCGGCTCGCCTTCGGCCGCTACGAAGACCGGCTGCGCCCCTTCATCGCCGGCAAGCAGGCCGGGGCCGAACGGATGCTGGGGTTCTTCGCCACCAGGACCCGGTTCGGCCTGTGGTTCCGCAACTTCGCGATGAACATGATGGACGTCGGGCCGCTGGCCAAGCTGTTCGCGGGCAGCGTCCGCGACAACATCGACCTGCCGGACTACCGGCTCTGAGACCTCAGACCAATTCGCCCGGCGACAGCGCGGTGCCTGCGGGTGAGGCATCGCAAAGACCCACCGTCGGCGGCCGGACTCGGCCCCGCATCATTGGGACCAATGGCCATTGCGGGCCCGGACCTGCGAGCGCATCCTCGTCAGGTGGGCAGTGCGGTGCCGGGCGAGAACGACGTCGACGAACGCGGTCTGCGGGGCTTCGGTACCTCGGTGTCAGATATCCAGCCGGCGACCGGCTACGGCCGGGCGCGGCCCCGTGATCACTCGAGAGGTCGAGGCGTCCGCAGTAGCCGACTTGGCCTTTGCGCCGCCGCGGGCCGCATTGGCCGCCGTTTTGGGTGACGAAATCCACTTGCTGCCAATTCGTTTGACGGTGGGCGAACCTGGGGATCCGGCATCGTCGCCTCGCCTGGTGCAGGTGCCGGACGACACACCGGATCTGGATGGTCACGATGTCGTGACGGTTGCCGACGACGGTCCCCAATGGTTCAGGTTGCGATCGCTGACGGTCCGCGGGACGGCAACGGCTGTCGGTGACCAGTCCTACCGTGTCACAGCGCGGCGCGTGGTCGGCTGGGACTACGGCGCCCTTCGACGCACACCCGCACCCTCACCGAACCCGAACCCACGACCGACTTCGCTGACCGCGGTCGACCATCAGGACGTGAACCCCTGCAGCTCGCCTCATCTGGATGCCGAGCTCTCCACAGCTCGGGTCATGATCCTGGCCACCCGATCACCGAGCGGGATGCCGTTCGCGGTACCACTGTGGTGCGTCCCGCATGAAGGCCGGATCTACGCGACCACGGCGGCGTCCTCGTGGACGATACGCAATGTGTCCGCTTGCCCTCAGGTGGCCGTGTTGCTGGGCGGCGACGATGCACCCGACCCTGGCCGACTACTGGTTCGCGGACACGCCCGTGCGCACCAAGGCTTTCCACCGCTGCCCGTGCTCGCGCGCATAGCCTGGCGTTACTATCTGCAACCGCAGTTCGCTGTCGTCGAGCTGAGCCACCTGGCGCTGTGGCCGCGACGCATGAAGTACTACGCCCAGTCCAAGCCGGCGCATCTTGTGATCACTCCGCAATCAGCGACCGAATGTCGGGTCCCCTAAGGGATTTTCGGCATTGGTCAGCTGGGCAGTTGCTCATCGGACGTCGGGCCTTCCTGGTGTCGAGAGAGCGCAGGATCAGTTTGCGGATCTCGCTGGCCCACAGCACGGTGCTGGCCATCACCAGACAGACCAACCATTGGATAGGGGACAGTGCCTCGGTGGAAAAGGCGCGTTGCAGAAAGGGCAGGTGCACGACGGCCAACTGCAGGAGCGCCGAGACACCGATCGCGACCCACAGCCACCGATTACCCAAGAAGCGGTGGAAAGCCGTGCCGGTCTCGGAACGAGCGCACAGCGCGTTGAACAGCTGAGCGAGCACCAGCACGGTAAAGCCGGCTGTGCGGGCATTGTCCAGCGACTCCTCGCCGGCGATCAGACCGCCAGGCAGGTAGAGGTCGAGGGTGAGCAGCGTGGCGACCGCCATCACCACGCCGGTCAGCACGAAGCCACCCCACATCCGGCCGTCGATAATGCGCTCCGACGTCGATCGTGGGGGCCGGCTCATGATGTCGTCAGCCTCGGGGTCGACGCCCATCGCCAGCGCCGGGCCGCTATCGGTGAGCAGATTGATCCACAGGATCTGAGTGGCGAGTAGCGGCAGCGCGATCGTGCCGTCGACGTCAGTGAGGCCGATCACGCCAGCCAGCACGACGCCGAAAAAGACGGTCAGCACTTCGCCGATGTTGGAGGAAAGGAGGTAGCGCAAGAACTTCCTGATGTTGGCGAAGATCCCGCGGCCTTCCCGAATGGCTTTGACGATGGTGGCGAAGTTGTCGTCGGCAAGGATCATCGTCGAGGCTTCCTTGGCGACCTCCGTCCCGCTGCGTCCCATCGCGATGCCGATGTCGGCGGATTTCAGGGCTGGGGCGTCGTTGACGCCGTCTCCCGTCATGGCGACGATCTGGTGGTCGGCATGCAGCGCGTGGACGATGCGTTGCTTGTCCGCCGGAGTGACTCTGGCGTACACCGAGCGGTGGCGCACCGTCTCGCGAAACTGCTCCTCGTCGAGCGACGCAAGCTCGAGCCCGGACACCGCGGAGACTTCCTCGGTCATACCGAGATCGCGGGCGATCCGTGCTGCAGTACGGGGATGATCCCCGGTGATCATCATGACCCGGATCCCCGCGCGTCGGGCCCGGGCGATGGCGTCCGCCGCCTCCGGGCGGGGAGGGTCGATGATTCCGACCATGCCGCAGTAGACCATCTCCCGCTCGAGGGATTCGTTGATCTCGGGGAGAGTGGAAGTCTCCAGTAGCCGATATGCGACCGCCAGGGTGCGGAAGGCATCGCCGGACAGGCGTTCCACGTCGGCGATGATCTGCGTCCTCTGGACCGCATCGAGCGGTTCGATTCGATGGCTGACGTGGACGTGCGTGCAGCGGCTGAGCACGACTTCCGCAGCGCCCTTGGTCACGACGGTGACCCTGCCGTCGCGGTGGGCGTCCGACTCGAGACTCGACATCAGCTTGCGTTCGGAAGTGAAAGGGATTTCACCCATTCGGCGAAACCGCTCGGTCCGGCGGTGCCCGGTGCCGATTTTCATTTCGGCGACCAGGAAGGCGGCGTCGGTCGGATCGCCCTGTACCGCCCACTCACCGTCCTGCTCCTGCAGCGCGGCGTCGTTGGCGAGACAGCCCCCGCCGAGCACCAGCGCGCTTTGGCGCCACAGATCGCTGCCCTCCGGGAGTGCGACACCGTCACGCTCGATCCGCCCAGCGGGATGGTATCCGGCACCGGTGACCGTCACCTCACCCACCGGTGTGGCGATCCTTCCGATTGTCATTTCCCCGGTGGTGAGGGTTCCGGTCTTGTCGGAGCAGACCACCGTCGCCGACCCCAGCGTCTCCACCGACGAGAGCTTCTTGACGATCGCATTCTGGGTGGACATCCGCCGAACCCCGAGCGCCAGCACCACCGACATGATGGCGGGCAGTCCCTCCGGCACAGCAGCGACCGCCAGCGAAACGCCCAACAGCAGGGCGGTGACCACATTGTTGATGGTGTGGACGCCGGACATGAGCAAGATGGTGGCGATCACCACTACGGCGATCGAGAGCACCGCGATTCCCAGCATCCTTCCCAGCCTGGCGATTTCGCGCTGCAATGGCGTGCGTTCCTCATGCACAGACCGCAGCAGGACGACGATCTGACCCATCTGGGTCGCCATCGCGGTGGCGGTCACCACCGCCCGCCCGGCGCCCTGATTCACCGCAGAGCCGTTGAACACCATGTCGAGCCGATCCCCGAGCGCGGCCGGCGCGGCCAGTGTCCGGGCATCCTTCATGACGGGCTCGCTCTCGCCGGTGAGACGCGCCTCCGACACCTGCAGCGTGGCAGCCGACAGCAGTCGGGCATCGGCCGCCACGGTGTCACCCTCCACCAGCACCAGCAGATCGCCGGGCACCAATTCGCGGGTGGGGACCCGCTGCTGCACGCCGTCCCGAACCACCGTCGCCGTCGCTGCACTCATCCGGGCGAGCGCCTCGACCGCATGCTCGGCATGCGCCTGTTGCACGTACCCCAAGCCGGCGTTGACAACGATGATGGCGGCAATCACCGAGGCATCCATCGGCCAGCCCGGCGCTCCGTCAACCGCCCACACGATCAGGGAGATCCCGATCGCGGCGAAGAGCAGGTAGACCAGCGGGTCGCGAAACTGCTCGACGAACTTGCGCCACCGAGGAACAGGCGGCACGGTCGCGATCTCGTTCGGGCCCACCTCGCGGAGTCGTCGCGCGGCCTCCTGCACGCTCAGCCCGCGGTCGGGGTCGCTGCCGAGTTGTTCAACGACGGTGTCCCAGTCCAGCAGCGAAGGATCGGCATCGGCCACGGCACTGACCACGCAAGAGATCCTCTCCGATGGTTCGGTCATCGAATCCGTAATCTGTAGCACGAGTGCCCAGGATCGGCGCCTCGCGAGGGCCACAGCTGCTGTGTGTGGCGGCGTCGTAGCGCCGACGCGTCTGATGTTCACCTGCAATCAATCTCACCTCTGCCTGGCGGCAGGGCGTCCCCTGCCGCGCTGGGTAGGGTCGACAGGATGATCGGTCCAGCTCTTCATGGGTTTCGCGTACTGGGCGCGCCGCTGCGCGCAGCCGTGGCGGGCACGCGGATGGCTGCGACCGCGACTGTCGCGATGGCCGCAGGCGGCACGGCCCTGTTGGGCGGTAGTGCGGTAGCCAGCGCGAGCAGGTCACTGGCCGGCGCCGCTCCTGATGTGGAGGCGTTGGCCCGCGCCGCGGTCGGCATGGCCATCGAATCGATCGGTGGGCCTCCCGTGAGGCGTAGCAGCGCCAACGGCGACCGGCACTGGGTGGAGGTGCGCGGCTTGACGGGGCGCAACGCCGCGGCCACACAGGCAGATGTGCTCGCATCGGTGCGCTCGACTTCCGGCGTCCGGACGGCTTTCCTGAACCGATCCGTCGGCCGCATTGTGGTGACGGTGGACCCGGGGGGCCCCTCGACGGCTGGGCTCTGCCGGATCGTCGCCGACGCCGAGCGCCGCACCGTGGAGCCAGGCGCACGATCGGTGCCGGCGAGCCTGCCGGGGGATGATGCCGTTCTGGTGGCCCGTGCCGCGGCGGCGGTGAGCGCCGCGGCTGGGCTGGGGCTGTCACTGACAGGAACAGTGCTGCGGCTGCCGGGACTGCCGGATGCGGTCGCGGTGGCGCCCACATTGGTGGACTACACGCCAGTACTTCGCCGTCATGTCGAGCGACGTATCGGACCCGAAGGCACAGATTTGCTATTCGGCGTGGTGTCAGCGTCAACGGCGGCGCTGACGGTGTCCCCGACGACTGCGGCCGCCGAGGCTGCGACGCGGGCGATGCTTGCCGTCGAGGCGTGGAACGGGCGGCTGGCTTGGCGCCGACACGAACCCGAACTGGCCGCTGATGTAATGGCCGACGACGCGGTCGTGGCACCGGCATCCGCGACAGTGGCCGACGGGCCTGCGGAACGCTATGCCGATCGAGCGGGACTGGCCGGCCTTGGAGCCGCCGCTCTGCTGGGCGGGTGGTCTCGGAACCTCAACACCGCAGGCGCTGCCGCTCTGGTGGCTGTTCCGAAACCCTTGCGGGCTAGTCGGGAGGCCTTCGGCTGCGCGATGAGTCGCGGTCTTTCCGCTCGGCATGACGCCCTGGTTCTGCGTCCGCGCGCGCTGCGGGCGCTCGACCGGATCGACGCGATCGTCATCGACCCGCGTTCGCTCTACACCGACGAGCTGATGGTGAGTCGCATCCGGGGGGTTACGAACTCCCACCGCGAGCAGGCATGGAACGCTGCCCGCGCTGTACTTGACGGGGGCGCCGCTCCTGGCTGGCACAAGCTGTCGACCACGCCCGAGGGTGGGCCTGGCCAGGCCTTGATCAGTCCGATCCGCGATCCGTATGCGCTGGCGCTGGTCACCGAGGCCCGCCGGACGCGGCCGCGGGTGGTCTCCATCGATGACGACGGATTACGTTCTCTGGCACAGGCGTTCGACGTTCTGCACCCTGTCTCCGGTTCGACCGATGCCGCGTTGGCCGCGGTGGTGGCCGACCTGAAGGCCGACGGTGCGACGGTTGCACTGCTCACCACGCCGGAGATGTCGGCTTCGCACGAGGCCGACATCACCATCGGGGTGCTGCGCGATCACCAGCCGGCCCCCTGGGGTGCCGACGTGTTCGTTCCCGATCTCGTTGCGGCCTGGCGCCTGCTGCATGCGCTGCCGGCCGCGCGATCCGCCGCGAGCCGCGGCGTCAGGTTGTCGGCGCAGAGCACGGCGCTCGGTGCGCTGATGTTGATCCCCGGTGTGATCGGACACGGACCGGCGTCGATAAATGCCGGGGTCGCCGCGGGGCTCTGGGCGGGCTTCAGCTCCGGGGGAGGAGTCTTTCGCGCCGCGGTGCCCTCCCCGGAACCGGGTCACGACTGGCATGCGCTGCCGCCGTCTGAGGTCCAGCGGTTGCTGCCCCGACCGCCCGAGCAAGTCGCGGGCGATCCGGGTCTCGGCCGCATCGCGTCGGCGGCACCGGTTCGCACGTTGCGCGACGCTACGACCGGATCATGGCGACTGGCCCGGGATTTCCTGTCGGAGCTGCGTGCCGACCTGTCCGATCCGATCACACCGATCTTGGTGACGGGCGCAGTGGCGAGCGCACTGCTCGGCTCGCCCCTGGATGCGGTGCTGGTAGGTGGCGTGTTGTTGGGGAACGCTGCCTTGTCGGCCGAGCAACAGCTGCACGCGGAACGTGTCCTTCGTCGTCTTCTGGCAGTGCAGGACCCATTGGCGCGTCGGCGCGTCGGACCGCTGAACAGCCGGCGCCACGAAAAGGTCGCCGCAGAGCGTCTGCGTCCCGGCGACATCATCGAGGTCCAGCCCGGTGAAGTGATCCCAGCCGATGCGCGGCTTATCGAAGCGTCCAACGTCGAAGTCGACGAGTCGTCACTGACTGGTGAATCACTACCGGTGCCGAAGCAGACGGAACCGACACCGGGTGCGCCGCTGGCGGAACGCAGCTGCATGCTTTTTGCCGGCAGCACGGTTGTTGCGGGATCAGCGCTTGGCGTCGTCACGGCGGTCGGTTCGCATTCGGAGATGCGCCGGGCGTTGGCGATGGCGCCGACGAAGTCGCGCGAGATCGGCCTTCAACACCAATTGAGTCGGATCACCGGGCGGGCGTTGCCGTGGAGTATGGCGGGCGGCGGCCTCGTCGGGCTGCTCAGTGTGCTGCGGGGTACCCCGCTACGCGAGGCCGTGGAAAGCGCCGTGGCTCTGACCGTGGCCGCTGTTCCCGAAGGCCTTCCATTGGTGGCCACCCTGGCTCAGCTGGCCGCCGCCCGCAAGCTCTCGGGTGAGTCGGTGCTGATCCGCAACCCGCACTCGATCGAGGCGCTGGCCCGTGTCCGTGTGGTGTGTTTCGACAAGACCGGCACTCTCAGCGAAAACCGGCTGCAGGTGAAATCGGTACGTTCGGCGCCCGGCTATACGGCCGGGCAGGTGCTGGACGCGGCGGCAGGCACTGTCTTCGCCAGGGACGGACACCGTCCTGACCACGCCACCGACGCGGCGATCCTCACCGCGAGAGACGATGGCGCGTGGCGGCAAGCCGGCGACGAACCAGTGCCGGAAATCGCGCGCGAGGCGTTTCTGCCCTTCCAGTCGGGGCGCCCGTTCGCCGCAGCTCTCGTCGGCAACCGACTGATCATCAAAGGTGCCCCGGAGGTTCTGGGCTCGGCGGGGGCCGCTGGTAGCGATCCGCTGGTGCGCACGAGCGGTGAGATGGCCGCCGCCGGCCTGCGCGTTCTGGCGGTGGCCGAACGTGAACTCGACGCCGACCAGATCGCTGCTGCCGCAGCCGATTCGAGCGTCATGGAGGAGTTCTGTCGCGCTGAACTCTCCCCCGTCGGGCTGATCGGATTGGCCGACACTCCACGTGCCAGCGCCCGCGACCTGTTGAAGCAGCTGGACGATCGCGGCATCGGGGTCCGGCTGATCACCGGGGATCACCCGGTCACCGCAACCGCCGTCGCCAACGAACTCGGTCTCGACGTCACCGAGGAGCAGGTGCTCACCGGCAGCGAATGGGAGGCGTTGTCGGCCGACGGGCAGGCCGACGCGGTCATGTCCCGGTATGTGTTCGCCCGGATGTCGCCCCAACACAAGATCGACGTGGTACAGACCCTCGAGCGGATCGGGATCGTCACCGCAATGGTCGGCGACGGCGCCAACGATGCCGCAGCGATCCGGGCGGCCAGCGTCGGCATCGGGGTGGCGGCACGCGGTAGTGATCCCGCCCGGAGTGCCGCAGACGTGATCCTGCTCGACGGACGCATCGAGGCACTACTCGACGCCCTCGACGAAAGTGAGCAGCTGTGGCGCCGGGTCCAGTCCGCCGTCTCGGTGCTTCTCGGTGGCAATGCCGGCGAAATGCTCTTCGCGCTGATCACCAGCTTGCTGACGGGACGTTCGGTACTGAACGCCCGGCAGATGTTGCTGGTCAACATGCTGACCGACGCACTGCCCGCCGCGGCGCTGGCGGTGAGCTCGCAGGCAGGCACAGCGCAGGTCGAGCGTGACGAGGCCGCGCTGTGGCGCGCAATCGGGATTCGCGGCACCGCCACCACCATCTCGGCCACGCTTGCGTGGTTGATGGCCGGCGCCACCATCGCGCCTCGCCGAGCTGCGACCGTAGCGTTGATCGGTTTGGTGTCCGCCCAGCTGGCGCAGACCCTGGCCGACTCCCAAGACCACCTGGTTGTGTTGACGTCGGTCGGGTCATTCGCGGTGCTGGCAGCGGTGATCAGCACGCCTGGACTCAGCCAGCTGTTCGGGTGTACGCCTGTTGACCCGCTGGGCTGGGGTCAGGCTCTGCTGGCCACCGCTGTGGCCGCAGCGATGTCGGCGCTCGCCCCTGAATTGCTGGCGCGCGCATCGGAGATGGCCCGCACCGTCGTCGGTGCGCATGTCGACGACGACGATCCCTTCGGCGACGAGGTGGGTTCAGTCGTCGACGACGACAACGCCGACGTTCACGAGGACAGCGTAGATCTCGCGAAGCGGCGGCGTCAGCAGGCGAACACCGACCATGATGAGGGCATCAGGGCCGGTGCCGCGCAGATAGTCACCCATACAGCCAGGCAAACCCATGAGCATGACGAATCAGCGTCGCGCGACTGAACAGGACACGAACATGTCGACAATGGCGCGATCGTTTCTGGCCTCGCACCGAGACGCTTCCAAGATGGTCGAGAAGGCCGAGAAGTTCTCGCTCCGCCTCCCTATCGTCGGTCGGGTGGGATTACCACCCCCTGACCAACTCGCGTTCTTCGGGGTGGTCGGCGGGCTCGCGGCGCTCGGGGTGATCGACTGGCCAGTGGCCTTGGCGATCGGCGCGGGCCAGGCCTTGATGGCCCGGCACTTCACCGGTCAACCCCCGGACGCTGCGGAGCCCGACAGTCCTGGGGCCGGCCGGGGGTGTGGCTGATGTCTCAGCCGCGATGGTGAAAGTCCATCAGGCGCTCTCACAGCAGTTCGCCCAGCGACGATGCGGTGCCCGCCGGCGCGATCCGCACCAGCTCGCCTGGGTTGTATGTCAGCTGGTAGACGTTGCCGTCGGGCCCCTGCAGAAGCAGCACGGTCGAGCCGGCATCCGGATCGAAGTCCTGCGGATCGCCGCACGACGTGAACTCCGGCGTGCACGTCAGCACCTTGATCCAGCCCTGCACCAGGTCGGCGATGAAGACTTTGTTCAGATAGTCGGGGCCGAACGTGTCCCCGTCGTAGACCAGCACCGAGGTGATGGCCGCGCCGCTGCCGCGCGGATAGGTGTAGATCGGGTTGATCGACGAGCACGTGTTACAGACACCTTCGGCGTCCGGCCAGCCGTAGTCCCCGCCGGCCGTCACCAGGTTGACCTCCTCGAAGGATGCCGCACCCACGTCGGCGACCAGCAGGCCGCCGCCCGGAGTGAACGTCAGCCGGAACGGATTTCGCAGTCCGTACGCGTAGAGCTGCGGCAGCGCTCCGGCGCCCAGATCCGGGTTGTCCGACGGTGTGGTGCCGTCGGGGTTGATCCGGATGATCTTGCCGTGCAGGTTCGTCAGGTTCTGCGAGTTCGACCCGGAACCGTTGTCACCTAGACCCCAGTACAGTTTGCCGTCCGGTCCGAAACCCAGCGCGCCGCCCTGATGGTTGAACGCCGCGGATTCGGTGGACTGCAGCAGCACCAGCTCCGAGCCGGCGGTGTTGCCGACCACCGTCACCCGCGACAACCGATTGCGCAGCGTCGAGGTGGTGTAGGCGACGTACAGGTGCCCGTTGGTGGCGAAGTCGGGGTCGACGGCCAGCCCGCTGACACCCCGCTCGCCGAGCGTGTTGACCGACAGCGTGATCAGCGGCTGCTCGCGCAGCACACCGTCCTCGACGATCTTGATCGCGCCGCCCTTCTCGGCGACGACGATCCGGCCGTCCGGCAGGAACCGGCTGTCCACCGGCGTGTTCAGACCCGACACGACGACGGCGCGCTCGAAGCCGATGAACACGGTCTCGGTGGTGCGGTGGCCGCTGCTACCGAGAAGCCCGAAGGACAGCAGGTTGAGCAGACCGGCGAAGCCGTGGATGTGGAATCCGCTGCGGGCGTCGCTGACGGTGACGTCGAACCTGTCCTGTCCGGCGTACGACGCGCCGGGGGTGTAGGCAAAGGTGCCGTCAGGGTTGATCACCACGGTCCCGTGGGTGGGCCTGGTCGCGGTGTACGTCAGCCGGGTCGAGTCGGGGTCCTCGGCATGCAGGTCACCCACGATGCGACCTTCGACGACGGTGTTCTCGGCCGGGTCGTGATCCAGGGTGGGGCTCTGATTTTCGAAGAAACGCTCGAACGGGCTCGGTTCCTCCACGGCCGCAGCGACATTCGCGCTCAGGGTTGCTGCCGACTCGTCGGGGTCGACTTCCTCCTGTGAAGCGGACCGGGACTTCGGCGGTGCCTCGTCGGAAACCTCGGTGGGAGGATCACTTTCGATCTCCTCTCCAGGCGCCTCTTCGGCCTCTTCGGCTGCAGCATCCGAGTCGGCGTCGGCTTGCTCGGCTTGTTCGTCTGCCTCTGCTTCTGCGTGCGACTCCGCTTCGGATTCAGTCGAACGCTTCGTCTCGGTGGTCTCGGCCGGACCCGCGTCGGTGCCCGGCGTCTGCGACGACTGCGACGACGAGGACGACGCCGAACTAGACGACGAAGCACCCCCATCCGAGTCCGACGTGTCCGCCGACGCCGCACCCGCTCCCGCGAGCACCGCCGCGCCGATCCCCAGAGCAAACGCCAATCCGCCGACCCGCCCGATGTAGCGACTCCCCGGCCGGTCCGTCCTCGCGATGGCTGCTGATCCCCCCATGTCGCCTCCTTGCGAACACCACCGCGAAGCCCCGCCTGCACCCGTGTTCAGCGATCGCCCACAGCTAGGCAAACTGTATTTCCGCCGACTTGCCGGCCACAGCGGTTTCGCCCGAAGGCCGGCAATCCGTCACATTCAGGTCAGCGGGTGCCCGCCGAACCGGTTGCGGTTCAGGTCGCCAGCGACTCGTCCAGCCAGCTGCGCAGCGCGGCCAGCGGTGCCGCGCCTGCTTTGCGGGCCAGGACGCGGCCGTGGTCGATCAGCAACAACGTCGGAACCGCGCTCACGTCGAAACGCCGCGAGAGCCCCGGCGCGGCGTCGACGTCGATCTTGACGAGTTTGAGCCCACCGGCGCGTTCGCCGGCGAGCTGCTCCAGTGCCGGGCTCACCATGCGGCAGGGTCCACACCAAGTGGCCCACAGGTCGACGAGCACCGGCACCGACGCGCTCTCCACGACATCGGTGAAGTCACCGTCGCCGGCCGAGGTGATCCACGGCAGCCACTGCCGGCACTGGCCGCAGCGTGGCCTGCCGCTCCCGCCGGCAGCAACACGGTTGCGCCGACCGCACTTCGGGCATGTCACGGTGCTGGTCGTCATGGATGACCCCTCTCTGCGCACAAGGCATTCACCTCAACGCGGCGGTATGCAGTTCGGTGTAGGACGCCTCGATCCGGTCGGCGAGCCGGGCCACGTCCGGCAGCGCGTGCGGGTCGGTGCACAGGCCGATCCCGACGTCACCGGCGCACGAGATGGCCGAGATCCGCAGCGCGTGGTGCACGGCGGGCTCCGAGGACGAGAACAGGTGCAGCACCCGCCTGCCGGCGACACCGACGGACGCCCCAGGCCCGGGCACATTCGAGATGGCCACGCTGAACTCCCTGGCGCTGCCGGCCAGCCGTTGGGCGGCGGCACCGACATGCCGAAGCCGGCCGAGCGCGTGGAAGAGATCGAAGAGTTCCTCGGCGTCACCGAGTTGCTTGCGGCGGGCGGTCTCGGCGCGGATCAGGTCGAGCCGGGTCAGCGGATCCCTTTCTGCAAGCGGCAGATCGACGTTGATGAACGAGTCCCGGTTCCCCATGTCGGCTGCGGCCTCGTCACGGTGGTGCAGGCTCACGGGCACCTGGGCCCGCAGCCCGTGCACCGCCGCCCCGTCCGGGCTCAGCCAGTCGCGCAGCCCACCGGCAACCACGGCCAGCAACACGTCGTTGACCGTCGCGCGGTCCGGTCGCGACGCGCCGACCGCCTTCAAGCCCGCGAGCGGCACCACGGTGAACGCGAGTTCGCGGGCGGCACCGACGGGCCGGTCGAACGGCGACCGCGGGACGGGCCGGCCGAGTTCCCGCAGCAGCGCCTCTGGCATCCGGCGTGCCTCGGTCAGCCGCGACGAAGCCGCGGCCCGGCCGGTGCCGACGCGTGCCGGCGGGTCGGGGTGGGGGTCGAACAGCACCGAGTCCAGGAATCTGACCCCGGCGATCCCGTCCGCCATCGCGTGGTGGATGCGGGCCGCGATCACCTCGCGTCCGTCGGCCAGTGGTCCGATGACGTCGAACGCCCACAGCGGCCGGCTGTGGTCGAGGTGCTCGGCCATCAACTCGCCGACGGTGTGCCACAGGTCGGTGGACGTGGCCCTGCGCCGGACGTGGGTGGTGATGTCGAAGTCGGGGTCGTGGGCCCACCGGGGCCCGTCACTGTCGTCGACCACCCGCTGGGTGGCGCGAGGTTGCCCGGCAAGCCGACCGGAGACGGTGCGGCGCAACCGGTTCAGGTCCAGCGGTTGCCCGCCCGGTTCGAGCACCATCAGCTTGAGGGTGTGGCCGGTGATGGCATCGGACTCCAGGCCCAGGATGCGCGCGTCGTCCTCGGACAACCGTTCGGCGTCCTCGCCCGTCATCGGCACAGTATGAACGACGCCCGCGAGTCGCAGGCGAAGTCGGATCGGCCAAGATTGGGGCATGGACGTCAACGAGGTGCTGTTGCCCGGCGTGGGGCTGCGCTACGAGTTCGACAACTCCGACGGTGATCGCATCGGCGTGGTCGCCAAACGGGCCGGAGACTTCGAGGTGGTGCTGTACGCGGCCGAGGACCCCGACGTCGCCCAGCCGCTGTTCCACCTCAGCGTGGAGGAAGCCGAGGCGCTGGCGCAGATCCTGGGTGCCCCCCGCATCGCCGAACGGTTCGCCGACCTCACCCACGAGGTGCCCGGCCTCGATGCCGGCCAGGTGTCGGTGGACCCGGGTAGTCCCTACGCCGAACACCCTCTCGGTGACGCCCGGGTGCGCACCCGGACCGGGTCGTCGATCGTCGCGATCGTGCGCGACGAGGAGGTGCTGCCGTCACCCGGGCCCACCGACGTGCTGCGCGCCGGGGACGTCCTGGTCGTCATCGGAACCGCCGACGGCATCACCCAGGTCGAGCACATCTTCGACAAGGGCTGAGCAGGTGCATGGCTCGGTTGCGTTCCTGGTCGAGATCGGCCTGTTGCTGGTCGTTCTGACGGTTCTGGGCGCACTGGCACGGCGGGTATCGCTGTCCCCGATCCCGTTGTATCTGCTGGCAGGACTGGCACTGCACGACGGCGGCCTGCCGCTGGACGACTCGGTGGTCGAGTTCATCCAGACCGGCGCCACCGTCGGCGTCGTCCTGCTGCTGCTCACGCTGGGCCTGGAGTTCTCGGTCAGCGAGTTCGCCGCCAGCCTGCGCAAGCACCTGCCGTCGGCGTGGGTGGATCTGGCGTTCAACGCCACCCCCGGGGCGATCGCCGGATGGCTGTTGGGCTTCGACTTCGTCGGGATCCTGGCGATGGCGGGGATCACCTACATCTCCTCGTCGGGCGTGGTGTCGCGACTGCTGACCGACCTGCGGCGGCTGGGTAACCGGGAGACCCCGGCGGTGCTGGCGGTGCTCGTTCTCGAGGATTTTGCGATGGCCGCCTACCTGCCGCTGCTGGCCGTGCTGGCCGCGGGCGGCGAGTGGTGGCAGGCCGTGGTCGGGATGGCGATCGCCATGGTGGCGCTGGCGCTGGCCTTCCTCGGGTCGTATCGCTGGGGGCATGTGGTGGCGCGGCTGATGGCTCCCCCGGATTCCGAGCTGCTGCTGCTGCGGGTGCTCGGGGTGGCGCTGGTGGTCGCCGGTCTGGCCGAATACGTCCACGTCTCCGCTGCGGTCGGCGCGTTCCTGGTGGGTCTGACGCTGACCGGGGAGTCGGCCGAACGCGCCCGAGAAGTGCTCAGCCCGCTGCGCGACCTGTTCGCCGCGATCTTCTTCGTCGCGATCGGGCTGGAGGTGGTGCCTGCGTCGATGATCCCGATGTTGCCGGCGGCGGTGCTGCTGGCGGTGGTCACCGCGGCCACGAAGGTCGCCTCCGGCATGTACGCGGCGCGCCGGGAGGGTGTGGCCCGGCGGGCTCAGTGGCGAGCGGGCACCGCGCTGATCGTGCGGGGCGAGTTCTCGCTGGTGATCATCGCCCTCGTCGGCGCCTCGATCCCGATGATCGAATCCATCGCGATGCCGTACGTGTTCGTCCTGGCGTTCATCGGACCCGTCGCCACCCTGATCGCCGGACGGGCGGCTCCGGCCCGGATCTCACCTCGGGTCAGGCGGATCGCCCGCAGCCGCATCGACAGCGGGTGAGTCGAGTCAGCGAGACGACCACGACTCTTCGCGGGCCGACTCCCGGTCGCTGAGCTGAACCGACAGTTGTCGGATCTCGTCGCGCAGGTCGTCGATCTGGGCGGCGGTGGCGGCGCGGCTGGCGGTGTCCTCCTCGGACACCCGTTCCACGATCCACGAGGCCACCGTCGCGGTGATGACACCGATGAGGCTGATGCCGCCGATCATCAGCAACACCGCGATCACCCGGCCGGCTCCGGTCACCGGGTAGGTGTCGCCGTAGCCGACGGTGGTGACGGTGGTGATCGACCACCAGACTGCGGTACCGAAATTGGTGATCGTGGAGTCCGGGGCGTTGCGTTCGGTCTCCAGCATCGCCAGCGACGCGACGTAGACCAGCAGGATCGCGCTGCCGGCGGTGTAGGCCGCGACCCGCCCGCGGATGGCGTCGCCCCCCGCCCGGTGCAGCACCTTGACCAGCACCACCAGTCGCAGCAGCCGGAGCGGCCGCAGGAACGGCAGCACCACGATGGCCAGGTCGAGCAGATGCCGGAAGAACCACCGCGCGCGCTGGGGCGCCAACGTCAGCCGGACGACGTAGTCGACGACGAACACCAGGTACAGCAGCGACATCACGCCGTTGAGCAGGTTCGTCACCCCGCGATCGGGGGTGGTGAGCACCTGGATCGAGTAGACGGCGAGGAAGACGACCGCCACCGCGGCTAGCGCCCACTCGCTGCGGGACTCCCAGCGTTCGAGCCGATCGGCTGAACCCATCGAGCGACACCCAACCTTTCCTTCGTCAGCCGCTCGGTGCGACTGCCGGCACCCCTCGAGGAGGCCGCCCCGACAGATTAGTCGTGCGCTCCCAACGGTCGGGTAACGGTCTGATACCCGTCGGGCTGTTGCCAGCAAACTCGCCGTCAGATTTTCGGTTTGGGCACCGTCCCGCTCGGCGACTACGTCTGACGCGGGCAGCGGCCGCCCCCGAGTCACCGGGCTGCTACCTTATTGAAAATGATTATCAATAAAGTGGGGCCTACTCGTCTGGCGAGGTCGCAGCACAGCTTCCGCCGAGACGCATCGGGAAACACCGACGGCTCATTGGTATGGTCCGCTCGAGCCAGTCGTACCCACCTCGGTTGGGTCAGGGAATCCGGTGAGAGGCCGGAGCTGACGCGCAGCGGTATGGGGGACGGGCGGAGCAATGGCCACTTGCCCTCTTCGGGGCTGGGAAGGCGCTCCGGCCGGACGATCCCGAGTCCGAATACCTGCTGGCTCGGGCTTGCTGCGCACCGGCGCGTCGAGCTCGGCAATGGAACGGACTCCGCGATCGAGTCCCCAGTCGAAAGGCACCAGTGTGTCCGAGTGCTCCCGCATTCTTGCTCTCTCGCTGTCGGCAGTCGTTCTGATGACCGGATGCGGCGCCCCGATCCGCGACTCGGGTGTCGACGCCCGCAGTGACGACGCCGGCACGGCGGCCATCGGTTACCCCGTCAGTGTGCAGAACTGCGGACGAACCGTGGTCGTGGAGTCGCCGCCGCAGCGCGCCATCTCGATCAATCAGCCGGCCACCGAGCTGCTGTTGACGCTGGGACTGTCCGATCAGATGGCGGGCAGCGCGTCGTGGAGCGACCCGGTCCTGCCGCAGCTGGCAGCAGCCAATGCCGAAGTCCCGGTTCTCAGCCACGATTTCCCGTCTTTGGAACGCGTGCTCGCCGAGAAACCGGACTTCGTCTACGCGACGTTCGACTGGTCGTTCACCGACGAAGGTGTGGCGCCGCGAGAACAGTTCGAACGGCTCGGCGTACCCACATATCAGTCCTCGAGCGAGTGCGGGGGACAGGACGCGCTCCAGGACAGGTCGCTCACTCTCGACGACCTCTACGCCGAGATCGCCGACCTGGCAACCATATTCGGTGTGCCGGAGCGGGGTGATGACCTGGTGGCGTCATTGCGTTCCCGCAGCGCCGAAGCTTCCGACGGCCTCGACGCCGAAGGTGTCACGCTGATGTGGTGGTACTCGGCGACCCGCACGCCCTACATCGCCGGTTGCTGTGGAGCTCCCGGCATCATCACCGACGCCGTGGGGGCCACCAACGCCTTCGCCGACAACCGGCAGCTGTGGCCGGAGATCTCCTGGGAGTCGATCCTCGACCGTGATCCCGACGTGCTCGTCCTCGCCGACCTGACCCGCGGCGACGACGGTGACAGTGCCGAAGCCAAGATCCGGTTTCTCGAGTCCGACCCGGTGGCCCGTCGCCTGACCGCGGTCCGCGAGCGCCGGTGGATCGTGTTGCCGGGCAGCGCGATGGACCCGTCATTGCGAAACGTCGACGCCGTCGAGGCACTGGCTGCCGGGCTGCGTGATGTCCTGCCCGGCCTGGAATGAGCGTGACCACGTCGCCGGAGGGCGTGCGTCACCCCCGAGTTGTCCGCCGCGGCGGCGATGGCGCTGCCGGGATGCTGCTCGGCACGATCATCGGTGTGGGGGGACTTCTTCTGTCGATCGCTGCCGCCATCACCATCGGCCCCGCCGACCTCGGGCTGCGCGATGTGTACACGGTCATCGCCCGAAACCTGTGGAACGCGCCCTCGGACATGACCGTGATCGACGAGGGAATCATCTGGCAGTTGCGGCTCCCGCGCGCGCTGCTGGCAGCGGTCTGCGGTGCCGGGTTGGCGATCTGCGGGGTGGTGCTGCAGTCGCTGATGCGCAACCCGCTCGCCGACCCCTTCATCCTCGGGATCTCGTCAGGTGCTTCGACCGGTGCGGTGTTGGTGATCGTCACCGGACTGGGTGGCACGCTGAGCCTTTCGAGCGGCGCTTTCGTGGGGGCGTTGGCAGCGTTCTTGTTCGTCCTGACACTTGCGGTGCTGGCCGGAGGCGGAACGGATCGCCTGGTGCTCGCCGGTATCGCCGGCACGCAACTCTTTTCGGCCATCACCGCGTTCATCGTGTTCTCGTCGGCCGATGCTCAACAGACCCGGGGTGTGCTGTTCTGGCTGCTCGGCTCCCTCGGTGGCGCCGGCTGGGATCAAGTTGCAGTGTGCGGAGCGATCTGTGCCCTCGCCTTGCTCATCTGTCTGACGCAGTCCGATGCGCTGGACGCCTTCGCCTTCGGCAATGACGCTGCCGCGGCGCTGGGTATTCCGGTGACGCGGGTGCGCATCCTGTTGATGGTGGTGACAGCGCTGCTGACCGCGGTGCTGGTCAGCGCCGCAGGAGCGATCGGGTTCGTGGGGCTTGTGCTGCCCCACGCGGCACGCATCATCGCCGGACCGCTGCACAGGAGGTTGCTGCTGGTCAGCGGGCTCGTCGGGGCGATCTTCCTGGTATGGGTGGACGCCGCCGCCCGAACGGTCTTCGCCCCGCAGGAACTACCGGTCGGCGTCGTCACCGCACTGGTCGGCGTTCCGGCGTTCGCGCTGATCCTGGCGCGCCGCAGGCGGATCCGATGATCACCGCCGACGCCGTGACGTGGTCGACGAGTGGCAGGCTCATCGTCGACGGTGTCTCGCTGATGGTGGCGGAAGGCGAGACCCTCGGCCTGCTCGGACCCAACGGAGCGGGGAAGTCGTCACTGTTGCGGTTGCTTGCCGGACTGCGACGGCCCACCGGTGGCACGGTGCTGCTGGAAGGCCGGCCGCTGCCCGATCTGCGTCGGCGCAGTGTCGCCCGCCGCATCGCGGTCGTCGAACAGCAGGCGAACACCGTCCTCGACCTGACCGTGGAGGAAATCATCAGTCTGGGCCGGATCCCGCACCGCGGGATCTGGCGCGGTGACGATGGGGCAGATGCCGAGGCCGTCGAGCGGGCCATGCGGCAGACCGGCACATCGCAGTTGCGCAGCCGGGATTGGCGCACGCTGTCCGGCGGCGAACAGCAACGTGTCCACATCGCCAGGGCGCTCGCCCAGCAGCCGCGTGAACTGCTCTTCGACGAGCCCACCAACCACCTCGACATCCGCCACCAGGTCGAATTGCTCGCCCTCATCCGCGAGCTGCCGGTGACCACTGTGGTCACCCTGCACGACTTGTCGCTGGCCGGGCTGTTCTGTGACCGGTTGGTCGTCCTCTGCGGTGGCCGCGTCGCAGCAACCGGGACGCCGGCCGAAGTCCTCACCCCGGAACTGATCGCCGCCGTCTGGGAGGTCGACGTCCGGGTGAACCCCGACGGGGCGGGGCCGGGGCGGCCGACCATCCACTACCTGCCGCCCTGCTGACCCGGCGGCTGTCGCTTCCCTTCCGCCGGGCATGGCGGCGCGTTAGCGTCGTCGCACCATGAAAATTCTGCGCACCCCCGAAGACCGCTTCGCCGATCTGGTCGGCTACCCGTTCGAGCCGCACTACGTCGACGTCGCCGCCACCGACACCCCGGCGCTGCGGATGCACTACGTCGACGAGGGCCCCCGGGACGGCACCCCCGTGGTGCTACTGCACGGCGAGCCGACCTGGAGCTACCTGTACCGGACGATGATCCCGCCGCTGGTCGAGGCGGGCTACCGGGTGCTCGCACCCGACCTGATCGGATTCGGCCGCTCCGACAAGCCCGGTCACATCGACGACTACACCTACCTGCGGCACGTGCAGTGGGTGACGTCGTGGTTCGAGGCGTTGGACCTGACCGGTGTCACCGTCGTGGTGCAGGACTGGGGCTCGCTGATCGGGTTGCGGATCGTCGCCGAGCACGGCGCCCGGTTCGCGCGGGTGGTGGTGGCCAACGGGTTCCTGCCGACCGCCGACCGGCCGGTGCCCCCGGCGTTCCGGATCTGGCGGGCGTTCGCGAAGTACTCGCCGAAGCTGCCCGCGGGCCGCCTCGTCGGCGTCGGGACGGTCACCAAGGTGCCCGCCGCGGTCCGCGCGGGTTACGACGCACCGTTTCCCGACAAGCGTTACCAGGCCGGGGCGCGCGCCTTCCCGCAACTGGTGCCCACCTCGCCCGACGATCCCGCGGTGCCGGCCAACCGCGCCGCCTGGGAGGTGCTGGGCCGCTGGGACAAACCGCTGCTGGCGCTGTTCGGTGCCAAAGATCCGATCCTGGGCCGTGCCGACCAGCCGCTGATCCAGCATGTGCCGGGTGCCGCGGGCCAACCGCATGCCCGGCTGCACGGCAGCCATTTCGTGCAGGAGGACTGCGGGCCCGAACTGGCCCAGCGCATCCTTGCCTGGAAGGCGTGAGGCGTCACCTCTTCGTCACTGTGATCCACTTCACAACAGGCGTAACCTGGAGGCATTACTCCAGGAAAGGGGATGCGATGAAAGGCGCGCACCGGGATCCGGTAGACCACGCCCGCACGTATCAACCGCATGCCGGTGAATCGTTCATCGACACGCTCTGGTTGCCCGGGTTGATCCTCATCGGCGTCGGCACCGTGCTGATCGCCGGCACGGTCGCAGCGACCGCGTACGGAAGCCGTGACGTGTCGTTGATCCTCGGCCTGATCGCCGGGGCGCTCGTCACCGCAGGCGCACTGCTGATCACGTTGGAGCACCAACGGGTCAAGCGCGTCGAACGCCAGTGGCACGCCGAGCATCCGGATCGCCCGAACCTGCACGCCGGATAGCCTCCGCGCCGCCAGACGATCGCGAACCGATCGCAGACGCTGACGTCTTGTCGGCCGGCGCGGCCGCTTCTAGCTTCGGACGTATGACCACTGTGCTCATCACCGGTTGCTCGTCCGGCTACGGTTTGGCGACCGCGCATCGCTTCCACGACGAGGGGTGGAATGTCGTCGCCACCATGCGTTCTCCGCGCGAGGACGTGCTGCCCCGCTCGGAGCGGATCCGCGTGGTCGCCCTCGATGTGACCAAGCCCGACAGCATCGCGGCCGCGGTCCGCGACGTCGGGCCGATCGACGTGCTCGTCAACAACGCCGGCATCGGACTTGTCGGCGCCTTCGAGGCCACACCGCTGGATTCGACCCGAGAACTGTTCGAGACCAACACCTTTGGCACCATCGCCATGACGCAGGCCGTGGTGCCCCAGATGCGTGCGCGGCGCTCGGGCACCATCGTCAACGTCACCTCCAGCGTGACACTCACCCCGATGCCGCTGGCGGCGGTCTACACCGCCAGCAAGATGGCGGTCGAAGGGTTCACGGCGTCGCTGTCGCTGGAACTCGGTTACTTCGATGTCCGGGTCAGGCTCGTCGAGCCGGGCTACGGCCCGTCGACAGCCTTCGCCAGCAACGGATCCGAGCGGATGGCCGGGCTGATCCCGCCGCAGTACCAATCTTTCGCCGAGCCCATCATGAACTCGTTCGCCCAACCGGCGGCGGTGACCACGCCGCAGGACGTCGCCGACGTCGTGTTCCACGCAGCCACCGATGACTCGGAGCGCCTCAGGTTCCCCGCGGGCGCGGACGCAGTGGCCCTCGCACAGCCAAACCAGGAGTCGCTGTTCGGCTAGCGTTGCCGTGTGGGGACGCCCGACGCCGGTCCGATGGATGCGCTGATGTCGCTGCTGCACCCGGAGGCCGTGCTGTCGAAGATCGTCACCGGGGCAGGGGAGTGGAGCGTGCGCAAGCCCCGCTACGGCGACCCCGCGTTCTGCCTGATGCTGCAGGGGTCGTGCGTGCTCGAACCGGACGGGCTCGATCCCGTCGAGCTGTCTCAGGGTGACTTCCTGCTGTTCCCGGAGACGCCGGGCTTCACCCTCGGCGACGGCGGTGCGGCTGCGCCCACCTTCGCCGGACTCGACCACTCCCGGCACACCCGCCACGGCTGCGCCACCGCGCCGGAGACGATGCGGATGCTGGGTGGCTACTTCCGGTTCGATCCCGCCAACGCGCCGCTGCTGGTCTCGCTGCTGCCGCGGGTGGTCCTCGTCCGCCGTGACGAGCCGGGATCGGCGCGGCTGAGCCGGATCGTCGAGCTCATCGCCGACGAGGCGGACACCTCTGCTGCCTGCCGCGACGTGATCCTGCAGCGCCTGGTCGAGGTGTTGTTGATCGAGGCCATGCGCGTGCACCCGGCACCGCTGGGCAGTGGGCAGCGGGGGCTGATCGCGGGGCTGGCGGATCCCGTGCTGGCGCCGGCACTGCGGGCACTGCATGCCGACATCACCCGTGGGTGGACCGTCGAACACCTCGCGCGCACCGCCGCGGTGTCCCGGGCGGTGTTCGCCCAGCGGTTCACCGCGACCATCGGGGTGCCGCCGATGCAGTACCTCCAACAGTGGCGGATGGCGCTCGCCAAGGAGCTGCTCCGGACCGAACACCTGTCCACCGCGCAGGTCGCCGGCCGTGTCGGATATCACTCCGCCAGCGCGTTCACCACCGCGTTCACCCGGCTCACCGGCAGCTCTCCGTCCGAGTTCGGCCGCCTCGGCCGTGAGGTTCGGACCATCGGCTCACCGCCGTATCCGGGAAACGGTAAAGTCGTCGGTTGATCGCAAACAGATCGGGGGCTCCATGAACCTCGTGCTCGGTTTGTCGATGACGTCTTCATCGGTTCGCTGGGTGCTCGTCGAAGGCACGACGGGCGAGGGCGCCACCCTTGACCGGGGGTCGCTGCCCGTCGCCGCCGACGAGGCCTTCGACGCTGACTCGCTGCTCGACGCATTGTTCGACAAGGCCGCGGCGCGGCCGGTGCACGCCATCGGCATCACCTGGACCGGTGCCGCGGAGGCCACCGCCAGCGCGGTGTGGCAGGCGTTGACCGACCGTGCGGCCCAGAACGTCATCGCGGTCTCCGACCTGGAGGCCGCAGAGGCTTTGACCTGCGGCATCGCCGACATTGCGGGATACGACCGGGTGGTGGTGTGCGTCGTGGAACCCGGCGTCGCGGTCGTCGCCTCGGTCACGCCGGACGGGGTGACGGCCGACCGGGTCGACGCCGCAGCGCTCGGTGACGTCGACGGACTGGTTCCCGATGCCGTGTTCGTGGTCGGGTCGGGCGACGTCGACGGCGTGGTGTCCGCACT
The DNA here is from genome assembly GCF_010723735.1 of Mycolicibacterium hippocampi. Lineage (GTDB taxonomy): Bacteria > Actinomycetota > Actinomycetes > Mycobacteriales > Mycobacteriaceae > Mycobacterium > Mycobacterium hippocampi. The sequence continues at coordinate 1,674,396 of NZ_BLLB01000002.1, forward strand.
CGAGCAGAGCACGCACGCGCCGGTCATCTCCGCCGACGAGGCCGATCTGGCGCTGGCCAGGGGAGCGGCGCTGGCGTCTGCGGCGGCGGTGTCGATCCTGGACGCCCAGGACGCACCGGCCCGGCGGCACCTGTCGCCGGCGGCGGTGCTCGCCTCGGTGCTGGCCGCCGCGGTCGTGACGTTCGTGGTGTCGTTGTCGGCGGCGCTGGGGATGACCCTGACACCGGACGACGAGGCGCCGCGGATGGCACGTTCGGAGCAACAGGTGCGCGAGGCCACCGCCCCCGTGCCGACCAAGTCGCCGAAGATCGCCGAGGCAGCCCCGGAGCCGGCCGCACCGCCGCCGGCACCCGCCGAAGCCGAACCGGTCGCCGTGGAAGGCCCGGTGCCCGACGCCGCGTTGATGGTGGAGCCGCCCGCCGCGCCGGCAGCGCCGCCGCCCGCCGCGCCGGCAGCGCCGCCGCCCGTGGCGCCGCGGGTGCAGCCGGCACCCGCCTACGTCCCGCCCGCGCCGGACTACGTGCCGCCGGCGCCGCCGCCGAACTACCTGCCGCCGGATCCGGCGCCGGTGTATGTGCCGCCGGTGCTGCCGCCGCCCGCCCAGGTGCCGCAGTCGACCATTCCGCAGCAGGAGCCCCGGCTACGGGACCGGATCATCGAACGGATCCCGATCATCAACCGGTTCCACGAACCCGACCCGTACGGCTGACCCACTTCCCGCCGGAACGGTATTCCAGGCGCGGAATTTCGAGTGAGCCCCGCCTGGAATACAGTTCCGGCGCGGCGTCAGCGGGGGACCAGGTTGCGCAGCGGCTCGCCACGCTGCAGGCGCGAGATGTTCGCCGCCACCTCGTCCACACGACCGGTGAAGGTGTCGCTGGTGACCCCCGACGAGTGCGGGGTCATCAGCAGGTTCGGCAGTTCGGCGAACGGCAGTTCGCTTGGCGCACAGTCGCCGTCGGTGGGGTAGCGGTACCAGACGTCGATCGCCGCGCCGCGGATCGCCCCGCCGGCGAGCGCGTCGTAGAGCGCCCGCTCCTGGATCAGCGGCCCACGCCCCACGTTGATCAGCACCCCGTCGGGCCCAAGCGCCCTCAGTTGCGGCTCGCCGATCATGCCCCGGGTGTGATCGTTCAGCGGCGCCGACACCACGGCCACGTCGCATTCGCGCATCAGCCGGTCGAGGTCACCGGTGTCGCCGACCCAGCGCAGTCCGGCATCGAGGGTCACCCGACCGGAACCGGTGACCGCCGCGGCGGTGCACCCGAACGGGCGCAACAGGTTCCAGCTGCGTAGTCCGATGTGCCCGAAGCCGACGAACCCGATGTGCGCGTCCCCGAAGATGGGTGGCTGGGGGATGGAGCTGTCGTACACCGGTGTCGCCCACACATTGTCGCGAAGTGAGCGGTCCTGGGTGAGGAACCCGCGGCGCAACATCACCGCCGCCGACACGACATACTCGGCGATCGACCGGCCATGGTGGAAAGTGTTGGCCACCAGTATATCCGGCGACAGAGCGGCGAAGTCGATCTTGTCCGTACCGGCTCCCACGACGTGGATCAGGCGCAGCGTGCGCGCTTTGCGCGCCATGTCGGCATCGAAACGGCTGCCGACGTACACCTCGGCGTCGCGCAACTGCGCCTCGGGCACGCCACCGATGTGCCAGCGGATGTCGGCGGCAGCAGGAACGATGGCCTCGAACCGCTCCCGGTGCGGCACCACATTCGGGTCCGCGACGACGATCAACATGTCAACCTCGTTGCAGGGCAGGACGCTTGCTGTCGAACGTCCAGCCCGGGATCAGGAACTGCATGGCCACCGCATCGTCTCGACCGCCCAGTCCTTCGCGACGGTACAGGTCATGCGCCGCGGCCACGGCGGATTCGTCGAGCCGCACACCGAGCCCGGGGGCGTCGGGCACGGTGAGGTAGCCGTCGACGATCGCAAACGGGTCGGTGGTGATCGCCTGACCGTCCTGCCAGATCCAGTGGGTGTCGATCGCGGTGATCTGCCCGGGGGCTGCGGCGGCCACGTGGGTGAACATCGCCAGCGACACGTCGAAGTGGCTGTTGGAGTGCGAACCCCACGTCAGTCCCCACGCGTCACAGAGCTGCGCCACACGCACCGAGCCGGCCATCGTCCAGAAGTGCGGATCGGCCAGCGGGATGTCCACCGCGCCGGAGCGGATCGCATGCCCCATCTCCCGCCAGTCGGTGGCGATCATGTTCGTCGCCGTCGAAAGCCCGGTGGCGCGCTTGAACTCCGCCATCACCTCGCGGCCGGAGAACCCGCCCTCGGGCCCGACCGGATCCTCGGCGTAGGCCAGCATGTCGGTCAACTCCCGGCACGTCTTGATCGCGTCGGCCAGCAGCCAGCCGCCGTTGGGGTCCAGCGTGATCCGGGCATCGGGGAACCGCTCGGCCAGTGCGGTGACGGCTTTGGCCTCTTCCGGCGCAGGCAGCACCCCGCCCTTGAGCTTGAAGTCGCGAAACCCGTACCGGGCCCGTGCCGCTTCGGCCAGCCGGACCACGGCTTCGGTGGTCAGCGCCTCTTCGTGGCGCAGCCGCAGCCACTCGTCGGCCGGGCCGCCGCCGGCGGCCTCGTCGGCGGGGGACCGGTAGGCCAGATCCGTCTTGGTGCGGTCGCCGACGAAGAACAGGTATCCCAGGGCCTGTACCCGCGAGCGCTGCCGGCCGTCGCCGAGCAGCGCCGCCACCGGGACCTCGAGGTGCTGGCCGAGCAGGTCGAGCAGCGCGGATTCGACTGCGGTCACGGCGTGCACCATCACGCGCAGGTCGAAGGTCTGCGCGCCGCGGCCGGCGGCGTCTCGGTCGGCGAAAGCGCTTCGCATGTCGGCCAATACGGCGTGGTAGTCACCGATAGCGCGACCGGTGATCAACCCGCGGGCGTCCTCGAGGGTGCGGCGGATCGGCTCCCCGCCGGGGACTTCGCCGACACCGGTGTTGCCCGCGGAATCGGCGATGATCACCAGGTTCCTGGTGAAGAACGGGCCGTGGGCGCCGGACAGATTCAGCAGCATGCTGTCGCGGCCGGCGATCGGCACGACGGTGATGTCGGTGACGACGGGTGTTCGGTTGCTCATGGTTGTCCTCCGGCTCTCCTGGCGGTCACGACGCGAACCATTTGTCGCCGTTGGCCACCGGGCGGACCACGCGGGTCACTTTGTCTCCCAGCGTCTGCAGTGCGTCGATGAGGTCGCGTTCACGTTGCGGGGTCAGCCGCTCGACGGGCACCGACGCGCTGATCGCGTCCTGCGCCGGCCTGCAGTAGCGCAGTGGCACCGCGAAACAGCGCAGCCCGGTGGTGTTCTCCTCATCGTCGGCGGCGTATCCGCGCACCCGCACATCGTCGAGCTCCCGGTCGAGTGTGGCGCGGTCGGTGATCGTGTTGGGTGTCAGGCTCTGCAGCTGCGCCGGGACGTGCTCGTCGCGGTCAAGGCCGAACCGTTCGGCCAGCAGTGCCTTGCCCAGTGACGTGGCGTAGGCGGGCAGCCGCCTGCCGACGCGGTTGGCGGTACGCAGATACTGCTTGGACTCGCGGGTGGCCAGGTACACGACGTCGGTGCCGTCGAGGCGGGCGAGGTGGAACGTCTCGTCCAGTTGTGCGCGCAGGTCGTCGAGGAAGGGGGTGATCAGCGGTAGGTAGGGATCACCGTCGAGGTAGCTGGTGCCGACGAGCAGAGCGCGGATGCCGATGCCGTACAGGGTGCCGCTGTTGTCAGAACGCACCCAGCCCTGGCCGACCAACGTCCGCAACAGCGCGTGGGTGCTGCTGCGGGGCATGGCGAGTGCGTCGCTGATCTCCCGCAACCGCGCGGGCTCGTCACGGCGGGCGGCGAGGTACTCGAGGAGTTCGACGGTGCGCACCGCAGACTTGACCTTGCGCACCGAGATGTCCTCTGTCACGGTCGGCTCCTCAGATCGTCAGCAACTCCCGACCGATGAGCAGGATGGCTCCCGCGGCCGAGACGGTGATCGCCAGCCGGCGCAGTCGTCCCGGGTTCAGGTGCCGGTTGAGGACATGCGACAGCAGGTAGCCCAGGACGGCCGCGGGAACCAGCACGGCAAATCCCCACAGCGTGTGCTTGTTCACCGCACCTGTGGCAGCGAGCACGATCAGCGACATCACCGAGCCGATCAGGAAGAAGCCACTCATCGTGCCGCGCAACTGCGCCCCACTGTTGCGTTGCCATACCAGCGCCATCGGCGGACCGCCGATCGCCGTCGCGGTACCCAGAAGTCCCGACGCCGCCCCGGCCAGCACCACGTTGCGCCGCCGTGCCGCGGGGATCCAGCCGCTGCTGGTCAGAACCACCCCACCCAGCACCACACCGGCCAGCAGGATCGCCAGCGCGCGGTGCGGCAGCACCGCCAGCAACAGCGCCCCCGCGACGGTGCCGGGTAGCCGGCCGGTCAGGGCCCAGCCGGTGCCCGCCAGGTCGATCGCCTCGCGTTCGCGGACCACCACCATCAATGTGACCAGGGTCGCGACCATGATCAGGGTGCCGGGGATCAGTGCGGGGTCGACCAGAGCGACTATCGGCGCGGCGAACATCCCGATGCCGAAGCCGATGGAGGACTGCAAGGCCGACGCCAGGACGATGGCCAGTGCCAGGACGCAATACCCCGCAACACTCATGCGTGATCCACTTCGTTACTCGCTCACGCTCACGCCGGTACTGTCTCAAGTCCACTCCCCTCCAGCAGCATCGGGTGGTGGCATTCGGCGCTGTGCCCCGGGATCTGCGGGTCGGCGACGGCTACCGGCGCCGTGGTCGCGCACACGTCGGTGGCCTTCCAGCAACGGGTGCGGAACCGGCAACCCGACGGCGGGTTGATCGGCGAGGGCACCTCGCCCTGGAGAAGGATCCGCTGCTTGCGCGCGTCGCTGTCCAGCGTCGGCGCGGCGGACATCAGGGCTGCGGTGTAGGGGTGGTTGGAGCGCTCGAAAACGGCTTCGGTGGGGCCGGTCTCGACGATCCGGCCGAGGTACATCACCGCGACGCGGTCGGCGACGTGTCGCACCACCGACAGGTCGTGGGAGATGAAGATGTAGCTGATGTTCAGCTGTGCCTGCAGATCGTTGAGCAGGTTGAGCACCTGGGCCTGCACCGACAGGTCGAGCGCAGAGACGGGTTCGTCGCAGATGATGACGTCGGGGTTCAGCGCCAGCGCCCGGGCGATGCCGATGCGTTGGCGTTGCCCGCCGGAGAACTCCTGCGGATACTTGTCGGCGGCCTTGGCTCCCAGGCCGACGAGGTCCAGCAGGCCACGGACCCGCATGTCACGGTCGCGGCGATCCTTGATCAGACCCTTGTGGCTGCGCCACGGTTCGGCGATGATCTCCGCCGCCGACATGCGGGAGTTCAGCGACGCGTAGGGGTCCTGGAACACCATCTGCACCCGGCTTCGGAACTTCAGCAGCTCGGCGCCGCGCAGGCCGAACGGGTCGACCCCGTCGAAGCGCACCGTTCCTTCGTCGGGCCGCTCGAGCATCAGCAGAGTCCTTGCCAGCGTCGACTTTCCGCACCCCGACTCACCGACCAGGCCGAGCGTCTCGCCACGCTTCAAGTCCAGTGTGATGCCGTCGAGCGCACACAGCTTGTTCTTGCCGGCGTGCGGCACCCGGAACGACTTTCGGACGTCGCGGACCTCGAGCAGGTTCTGGGGCATCTCAGGCATTGGAGACCTCTTCCGGGAAGTGGCACGCGGCTTTGCGGCTCGGGAGGGATGTCGCCGCCGGGGCCGCCCCGGCGCGGACGTCGTCGAGCACGGGACGGGTGGTGGCGCAGATCTGCTGCGCGATGGGGCAGCGGGCCTGGTACACGCAGCCCTGCGGGATGGAGTGCAGGTCGGGCGGCGACCCGCCGATGGACTTGAGTCCGTCGCCGCGACGGGCGTTGACGGGCACCGAGTCCAGCAGGCCCTGGGTGTAGGGATGCTTGGGGTTGCCGAAAACCTCGGTCACGGTCCCGGTTTCGACGATGTTGCCGGCGTACATCACCGCCACCCGGTCCGCCTCCTCAGCGACGAGCGCCAGGTCGTGGGTGATGAGCACGACCGCCATCCGGTATTCGGTGCGCAGGTCGCGCAGCAGCGCCATGATTTGGGCCTGCACCGTCACGTCGAGGGCGGTGGTCGGCTCGTCGGCGATCAGCACGCTCGGGTTGAGCGCCACCGCCATGGCGATGAGCAGCCGCTGCCGCATGCCACCGGAGAACTGGTGCGGGTAGGAACTGAGTCGTGTCTCCGGCTGCGGGATGCCGACGCGCTCCATCAGCTCCACGGCCTTGCGCTTGGCGTCTTTGTTGCTCATGCCCTGATGGATCCGGAACGGCTCTGCCAGTTGGGTTCCCACCGTGTACAGCGGGTTCAGCGCGGTCAGCGCGTCCTGGAACACGATCGCCAGCTCGGTGCCTGCCATGGCACGCCGCTTCCGGCGGTCGGCCGTGAGCAGGTCCACCGTTCCCTCGGGACCGGCGATGAGGGCCCGGCCGCCCACGATGTCGGCGACCGGCTCCAGCAGCCCGACCAGGGCCGTCGCGGTCATCGACTTGCCGCAGCCCGATTCGCCCAGCAGCGCCAGGGTTTCACCCCGCCGGGCCGCAAACGACACCTCGTTGACCGCGCGCAGCGTCCCGGTGATGGTGCGGACCTCGACGGACAGCCCGTCCACCTCGAGGACCGGGGCGGGATCGACGGCGTCGACGGCGGCGTGGTGGTCGGCGAGTGCAGTCATGCTCGAGCCTTTCACGAGAGGCGCTTTCCGGATTTGGCGAACCTCGACAGGCTCTTCTGCGGGACGGTCAGCCGCCAGCGCTGACCTGGGTCGGTGGCGATCCGCGCCCAGGCCGCCAGGATGGTGGCCGACACGGTGGTGATGACGATGGCCAGGCCGGGGAAGAACGACAGCCACCACGCGGTGTGCAGGTAGGTGCGGCCCTGGGAGACCATCAGGCCCCAGCTGACGTCGGGCGGCTGGATGCCGATGCCGAGGAAGCTCAGCGAGCTCTCCGCCAGCATGACGTAGCAGAAGTCCAGGGTCGCCACGGTCAACAGCGTCGGCAGCACGATCGGCAGCACATGCCGGCCGATGATCGAGGTGGCGCCGGCGCCGAAGGTGCGTGCCGCGTCGACGAAGACCCGGCTGGCCAGCTCGGCGGACTCGGCCCGCGCGGTGCGCAGGTAGACCGGGATCCGGGTGATGGCCAGCACCAGCACGATGTTGGCCGCGCTCGGGGAGAAGACGTAGAGGACGACGACCGCCAGCAGCAGCGACGGGAAGCTCATGATCACGTCGGCGATCCGCATCGCGACGGTCTCACGCCAGCCGCGGTAGAAGCCGGCCCACATGCCGACGGCGGAGCCGACGACCGCGGAGATGATCACGGCGGGCACCGCCACCGACAGTGTGGTGCGGCAGGCGACGATCAGCCGTGCCAGCATGCTGCGGCCCAGCGGGTCGGTACCCAGCACGTTGGCCCAGCCGTGCGCCAGCGTGAACGGCGGTTGGTTGGAGTTGTCCAGGTCGATCCGGGTGGCCAACTCACCGACGAGCATCGGGCCGAAGATCGCGGTGAGGAACATCACGCCCAGCACCCCGGCCGCGACGGCGGCGACCCGATCGTTGATCAGCAGCCGGAACCACAAGGAACGGGCCCGCCGGCCGGAGGTCTCGGTGTCCGGCTCGCCGACGATCGCGGTGGTCGGTTTGACCGGAACCCGGTCGATTTGAGTCATGCTGTTGTCTCCCGTCAGACCCGTGCCGGTTCGCGTACCCGCGCGTCGAGAAGCGCGTAGCAGGCGTCGATGAGGATGTTGAGGACGAAGATGCTGACCGCGGTGAGCAGCACAGCGGCCTGCAGCACTGCGAAATCGCGTTGCAGGATCGCGTCGATCATCAGCTTGCCGATGCCGGGCCAGCCGAAGATCGCCTCGACCACCACCGCGCCGTTGATGAGGCCGACCGCCAGGTCACCGGCGACGGTGAGCGCGGGGGCCGCAGCGTTGCGCAGCGCGTGGTGGGTGACGACGCGGAAGTCGCTGGCGCCCTTGCTCCGAGCCAGTCGCACGTAGGGTGCCGACAGCGCGGAAACCATGGCGCCGCGCACCACTTGGGTGAGTACACCGAGTGGCCGGATCATCAGCGTCGCGATCGGCAGTACCCAGGACAGGATCCCGGCGTCGACACCGGAGGTGGGCAGCACTCCGAGCAGCACCGCGAACAGCCAGACGCCGGTGATGGCGAACCAGAAGTCGGGGATGCTCGCCGCCGTCATCGACAGCAGGCTGGAGAACCGGTCGGCAAGTGAGTTCGGCCGGTACGCTGCCCAACAGCCGATGACGACGGCGCCGATGACGGCCAGCAGCATGGTGGCGAACGCCAGTTGCAGCGTCGCGGGGAACGCACGCAGCGCCATCTCGGAGGCGGACTCCCCAGTGCGCAGCGAGGTGCCGAAGTCCAAGTGCAGCACGCCCTTGAAGTAGTCGGCCAGCTGCGTGATCAGCGGGTCGTTGAACCCGTTCGCGGTGGCGAACGCCTCGCGCTGCTCGGGGGTGGCCGACTCGGGCAGGTACAGGTTGGTGGGGTCACCGGTGAGCCTGGCGAGCAGGAAGACCCCCAGCAGCACGATGATCAATGGCAGTGCGCTGGTGTACATCCGGCGCCGGACGAAGGAGAACATGAGCTAGGGCCTTCCTGCTGCTCAGGATTGGTCGGTGCGGTCGGTACCGGCCGGGGTCATCGCGGACAGCCGCATCTCGTCGCCGGTCGCCGAGTTCGGGGTGTAGTCGATGCGCGGCGACTTGCCGAGGATGCCCCGCATGTGGGCGAGGTAGGCCATCTGCATGATCTCCTGCGGCTCCTCGGCGAACAGCTTCGCGAACGCATCCTGGCGAGCTTCGTCGGTGAGCTCCTCGGCCGCGCGGATCTTGCGGTCGAATTCCGTTGTGCCGTAGGCGGCCTGGGGCCCGTCGGAGAGCATGTACTGGTCGAGGGTGAACGCCGCGTCACCGGCCTGGTTGCCGTGCATGATCATCAGCAGGTACGGCCCGGTGTTCGCCGGGAACGGCCGCAGCTGGTACTCGAGCTGCGCGGCGGTGTCCATCATCTCGATCGCCACGTTGAGGCCGATCTCGGTGAACTCGCTCTGCATCACCTCGACGGTCTCGGCGATCTTCGGGAACTGCGCGGTGCGCGCGATCAACCGGATCTGGGTGTCGACGGGCACACCGTCGGCTTTGGCCTCGGCGACGAGCGCCTTGGCCTTCTCGATGTCGTGCGGCCAGATCTGGAGTTCGTCGTTGTAACCGACCACACCGGTCGGGATCAGTTGGGCGGCAGGCTCACCCAGGTCACGGAAGAGCGCCTTGACGATGCCGGTGCGGTTGACCGCGTAGTTGATGGCCTCGCGCACCCGCATGTCGTCGAGCGGGGGTTCGGTGGCCTGCATGCGCAGCGCGGTGGTCTCGTTGTTCTGGAACGGGACACCGAGATCGCCGGCGCCGTCTTCGGGCCCGAGTGAGGTGGCGATGTCGGTTTCGTCGTTGGTCACCATGGCCGCCCGGACGCTGCCCTCGCTGCGCCACTGGTATTCGGCGCGGCCGAACGCCGGAGCCTCTCCCCAGTAGGTCGGGTTGCGGCGCAGCGTCAGCTTCTGGCCGTACTCCCAGTCCTCGATCGCATACGGTCCGGTGCCGATCGGTTCGCGTACCTTCTCGACGGTGCTGGTGGTGCGCGGCACGATCTCGACGAACGAGATGCGCAGCGGCAGAATGGGATCCGGTTCGGTGGTGCCGATCACCACCGTGTTGGCGTCCGGGGTCTGTAGGGTCAGCTCCTCGTCGCCGAACACGTAACCGTCGACGTTGCACTGCAGGTCGGAGTTGACCGCCCGGTCGATCGAGAAGGCCGCGTCCTCGGAGGTGAACGGTGCGCCGTCGGAGAACGTCACGCCGGGACGGAGGGTGAACGTCCACTGCGTCGGGCTGCTCTGCTGCCATTCGGTGGCGAGCAGCGGCTCCAGGTCACCGGTGTCCGGGTCGCGCTCGACGAGCGGCTCGGTGATGTTGGAGCGGACCACGACCCCGGTGGAGGTCAATGAGCTCTCACAGGGCTCCAGCGTCGGCGGCTCCTGGGAGAGCACGATGCGCAGCGTGTCGGGGTCGTAACCGCCGCCACCGGAATTCGCGACCGTGCAGCCGCTGGCGGCGACGGTGGCTCCGGCGAGGGCCACAGCGACCAGGCGCTGCCGCTCGAGCCACCTGGGCCGAGTTTTCGGTGCTGCGGGCTTCATGGGTCCTCCCGGGCTGGGATCGTGACGTCCACGTATGTAGATGCTGGCTGTGATGCCAACCACACGGTATGAGCCGGTCTGAACCAGCGTCAACCCCGGCGAAATGGCATTTGCACGGGTTCCCGCACTCGCCGGCGGAACCGGATCCGAGTCCAAAAAGCATGGCTGGGCTCGACTTTTGTGGAACAGTGCCGGCCGCCGATGCCAGGACGATTCATCGTCGGCTGTAGAAATACCGATTGGCTATGAGTCCATGCTATTTCGGACGTGGACGGGTATTCCCAGCTCGCCGTAGCGTGGAACCCACGATGAGCACTTCTACTCGCCCCGCGCAGCACCGGTCCGTGTTGCAGGTCGGGCCCCTCAAGCCCTCGCTGGAACAGACGCTGGCCGATGAGTACGCCGCCCGGCGGCTGCCGGAAGCGGCGGCAGAACGTGAGGCGTTCCTGACCGAGCACGGCGCCGAGGTCTGCGCGGTGGTGACGTCGGGCCGCACCGGTGTGGACGCAGCGCTGATGGCGGCGCTGCCGAACCTGGGGGCGGTGGTCAATTTTGGTGTCGGATACGACACCACCGACGTCGACGCAGCGGCCGCACGCGGTGTCGGCGTGAGCAACACCCCCGACGTGCTGACCGATTGTGTGGCGGACACGGCCGTGGGTCTGATGATCGACACGCTCCGGCAGTTCTCTGCCGCCGACCGGTACGTGCGTGCCGGCCGCTGGCCGGTCGACGGTAGCTATCCGCTGACCCGCCAGGTGAGCAACACCCGGGTCGGCATCGTCGGACTCGGCCGGATCGGCAGTGCTATTGCGTTGCGGCTCAGTGCTTTCGGATGTTCGATCTCATACCACAACCGCCGTCAGGTCGCGCAGTCGCCGTACACCTACGCGTCGTCGCCGGTGGAACTCGCCCGCGACGTGGAGGTGCTGGTCGTGGCGGCAGCCGGCGGCGACGGGACCCGGGGTCTGGTGGACCGCGCGGTGCTCGACGCACTCGGTGCGGACGGCTACCTGATCAACGTCGCCCGGGGGAGCGTGGTCGACCAGGATGCGCTGGTATCCGCTCTGGTGGACGGCAGGCTCGCCGGTGCGGGTCTGGACGTGTTCGCTGACGAGCCACAGGTGCCGGAGGTGCTGGTGGGTTTGGACAACGTCGTGTTGTTGCCGCATGTGGCCAGTGGGACGGTGCAGACGCGCGCGGCGATGGAGGCGCTGACGCTGCGCAACCTCGACGCCTTCCTGGCCACAGGCGAGCTCGTCACCCCGGTCCGCTGACTAACCGCCGGAACGGTATTCCAGGCGTGAAATCTCGAGAAAGCCCCGCCTGGAATACAGTTCCGGCGGAGACTCAGCCGACGCCCTCGACCAGGTCGTCGGTGGTCCACTCTTGCTGCGGCAACACATCTTTGAGCACCCGCAGCAGCGCCGGGTTGCTGGAATCTCCCCGCCACACCGCATCCAGCTCGACGGGTCGCTCACGGAACGCGCCGATGGTCCGGAACACCACGCCCTCGGGGTGCAGCGTGGCCGCCGAGGCGGGCACCAACGCAAGCCCGAGACCGGAGCGCACCAGCACCAGCATGGTGTGCACCTGCGTCACGTACTGCACGTAGTTCGGCGTCGCCCCGGCGATGGTGAACGTGCTGATCAGCAGGTCGTTGAAATAGCGCGCCTGCACCGGCGAGTACATCACCACGTCCTGGCCGTCGAGATCGGTCAGCGTCAACTGCCTTGGCAGATCGGTCAGTGGATGCCCTGACGGCAGCGCGACGATCAGCTGTTCGTGCAGCAACGGCCGAGACACCAGGCCGGGGCGCTTCAGCGGCGGGCGTGCCATGCCGAGGTCCAGCTCACCCGACATCAGGCCCTCGATCTGGGCGGCGGTGACCATCTCACGCAGGTCCAGCTTCACGTCGGGCAGCCGCTCGCGGGCACGCTCCAGCAGCCGCGGCAGCACGGCGTGCGCGGACGCCGCGGTGAAACCGACGACGACGGTGCCCAGGTCCCCCGCCGGGATGCGCTTGACGGTCTGCGCCGCTCCCTCGGCCAGTTGCAGGATGCGCCGCGCGTCGGGCAGGAACGCCGCTCCTGCCGGGGTGAGCGTCACCGTGCGGGTGGTGCGGTCGATCAGCTGCACGCCGAGCTCACTTTCGAGCTGCTGCATCTGGCGCGACAGCGGCGGCTGGGTCATGTGCAGCCGTTCGGCGGCGCGGCCGAAGTGCAGCTCTTCGGCGACGGCCACGAAGCAGGACAGGCGGGCGAGTGAGAACATCAGGCCTTGGGTGTCAGCTCGATCGCGGCGATCTTGAGCCGGGGGACGGCTTCCTCCCATTCCGCGACGGTGGGGACCCGGTCGTCGCGGAAATTCATGCCCATCGTCCGTTGGGCCTTCTTCGGCCCGTAGGACTCGGAAAGTCGGTGGACGATGTCGACGACGGCGCCCGGCTCGGTGATGAGCCGGCCGTGCATCGCGGTCTTCTTGCCGAGGTGATGCACCTGCGCGTCGGCACCGTCGCGGAAGTTGTACTTCCACTGCGCCGCCAGCACCACGTAGAGGACCCCGTCGAGATGGTGGGCGCTGACCGGGACCGAGAACCGCCGCCCGGACTTGCGGCCGGTGAAGTCCACGAGCATGAACTGGGCGGTCCGGCCGCCCAGCGGGGTGCGCAGCACCCGCCGCAACACGATGTTGATCACCCGCAGCAGGGTTTCCGGCGGGTGGGCGACGTCGATCGCCGCAGACTGCTCTGCCATACGCCTACCGTAGGGCTACCAGCGGGGGCTGAGGGCCTCAAACGACGGATCGATGCTGCGCATATAGCCGGTGTCGTCGCGGTCGCGGATCCCGCAGCGCACATACTGCTCGTGCAGCGCGGCCAGCGCGTCCTCGTCGAGCTGCACACCCAGGCCCGGGGTCACGGGTACCGGGACCGCGCCGTCGACGAACGACAGCGCACCGGGGCGCACCACGTCCTCGGTCTTCCACGGCCAGTGGGTGTCACACGCGTAGGTCAGGTTGGGTGTCGCCCCGGCCAGGTGCACCATCGCGGCCAGGCTGATGCCCAGGTGTGAGTTGGAGTGCATGGACAGCGCGAGACCGAAGTTCTCGCAGATCCCGCCGAGCAGCCGGGACCGCTGCAACCCGCCCCAGTAGTGGTGATCCGAGAGCACCACGCGCACCGACTGTTTGGCCACCGCGGGCGCGAGCTGGGAAAAGGCGACGACGCACATGTTGGTCGCCAGCGGCATCGGCGACTGCGCGGCCACCTCCGCCATGCCGTCCAGGCCCGGCGTGGGATCCTCCAGGTACTCGAGGACGCCGGCGAGGCCCGACGCCACCTTCACCGAGGTCTGCGGTGTCCAGGCGGCGTTGGGATCCAGTCGCAGCGGGTGTTGCGGGAACGCGGCGCGAAGTGCCTCGATGGCCGCCATCTCGTCCTCCGGGGCGAACACCCCGCCCTTGAGTTTGATTGCGGTGAAGCCGTATTCGTCGACGATGCGCCGAGCCTGGGCGACGATCCCGTCCGGGTCGAGCGCCTCGCCGTACCGGTCGGCCTCGGCGCCGGGATGCGCTGCCCACTTGTAGAACAGGTAGGCGCTGAACGGCACCGCGTCGCGGACCTTACCTCCCAGAAGGTCTGACACCGGGCGGCCGGTCGCGTGGCCCTGCACGTCGAGGCACGCCACTTCGAACGGCGAGAGGACCTGGTCGACCGCACTCGCCGTGGTGATCATGCCGGCGGTCCCGACCGCGGCGTCGTCACCGTGCAACCGCTGTGCGATGGCCGCGCGAATGGCGTTGAGAGCGAACACGTCCAGACCGGTGATCGCCTCTGCGGCGGCCTGTAGTCGGGCCAGGTGCCGGCTGTCGGCGTAGGTTTCGCCCAGGCCCACTAGACCGGCATCGGTGTCGAGCTGGACGATCGCCCGCAGCGCGTACGGCTGGTGGACGCCGACGGTGTTCAGCAGCGGCGGATCCCGGAACGCTACCGGGGTGATGCGGGCGCCGGTGATGCGGATGCTGCTCGGCGGCACGGTGTCAGACTGCCTGGGACAGCGCGTCGGCGAGCACTGCGCGGCCCGCGGCGGTGATCGACTGCAGCTGGGTGAGATCCTCGGGGGTCGGCATCACCAGCGGCGGGCGTACCGGCCCGGCGGGAATGCCCGCCATCGTGACGCCGGCCTTGACCAGCGAGACCGCATAGCCCGGCACGGTGTCGCGCAGCCGGACCAGGGGCTGGAAGAACGCCCGGAGCAGCGCGTTGGCCAACTCGTCGTTGCCCGCCTCGAGCGCGTCGTAGAACGCCAGCGCGAGGTCGGGCGCGAAGGCGAAGGTGGCCGAGGAGTACAGCGGCACCCCGATCGCCCGGTAGGCCTGCTGCGTGGTCTCCGCGGTCGGTAACCCGTTGAAGAACAGGAAGTCGGGATCGACCTCGTCGGTGACGGCCTGCACGATACGCGCCACCATGTCGAGGTTGCCGGTGCCGTCCTTGAACCCGATGACGTTGTCGATCTTGGCGACGGCGACGGCGGAGGCCTCGGTGAACCGCGCGTTGTTGCGGTTGTAGACGATCACCGGCAGGTCGGTCGCGCCCGCGACGGCGCGGGTGTAGTCGATCAGCCCGGCCTGGGGGACCTCGACGAGGTAGGGCGGCAGCAGCAGCAGTCCGTCGGCGCCGGACTCCTTGGCGGACTTGGCGAACCGCTCGGCGTGGGCCACCGAACCGCCGGCGCCGGCATAGACCGGGACCCTTCCGGCGGCCACCTCGACGGCGGTACGGACGACTTCACCGAACTCGTGTTCTTCCATCGCGTGGAACTCGCCGGTACCGCAGGCGATGAAGACCCCACCGGGTCCCGCCTCGACACCCTTGGCGACGTGGCGGGCCAGCGCGTCGAAATCGACGCTTCCGGAATCGGTGAACGGGGTGACGGGAAAGAACAGGACGCCGTCGAAGGTGGGACGCATGTGCTGGAGCTCCTCGTGGTGTGGGTGGGGTCAGTCCTGCGTGAGTTGGCCGTCGATGCGCCGCCACAGGTGATCGGGGTTGCCGTCGGCGATCGCGCTGGGCAACAACGTCTTCGGGATGTTCTGGTAGGCGACCGGCCGCAGGAAGCGCTCGATCGCCCGGCTGCCGACCGAGGTGCTGCGGGAGTCCGACGTTGCGGGGAACGGACCGCCGTGCACCATTGCGTGGCACACCTCGACCCCGGTCGGCCAGCCGCCGAACAGGATTCGCCCCGCCTTGAGCTCCAGCAGCGGCAGCAGCGTGGCGGCCGCGTCGAGGTCGGAGTCGTCGGCATGCACGGTGGCGGTCAGCTGGCCCTCGATACGCTCTGTGACGGTGTGCATCTCGTCGGCGTCGGCGCAGCGCACGATCAGGCTCGACGAGCCGAAGACCTCGGCCTGCAGAGCCTCCGACGCCAGGAAGCTCTGCGCGTCGGTGGTGAACAGTGCTGCCTGACCGCAGGTTTCGCTGCCACTGACTTCGCCACGGGACACCAGCTGGGCAGCCTGTGACAGCGACTCGACACCGGATGTGTAGCTGCGGGCGATGTTCGGGGTGAGCATCGGGGTGGCCGGGGCGCCCGAGAGTTCCGCGCGGGCGGCGCCGACGAATGCGTCGAGGCCGGGGCCGTCGACGGCGATGACCAGGCCGGGGTTGGTGCAGAACTGGCCCGACCCCATGGTCAGGGAGCCGACGAAGGCCTTGCCGAGTTCGGCTCCGCGGGAGTCCAGTGCGCCGCCGAGCAGGAACACCGGGTTGATCGAGCTCATCTCGGCGTACACCGGGATGGGCTCGGGCCGGGCGGCAGCTGCGGCGACCAGAGCGAGTCCGCCGGAACGGGATCCGGTGAAGCCGACTGCTTTGATCCGGGGGTCGCCGACCAGCGCGATGCCCAGTTCCTGGCCGGTGCCGAACAGCAGCGAGAAGGTGCCGGCCGGCATCCCGGACTGGGCGACGGCGTCGTTGATGGCACGGGCGACCAGCTCGGAGGTGCCGGGGTGCGCGTCGTGGGCCTTGACGACGACGGGGCATCCGGCGGCCAGCGCCGAGGCGGTGTCACCGCCGGCGACGGAGAACGCCAGCGGGAAGTTGGAGGCGCTGAACACCGCGACCGGTCCCATCGGGATGAAGCGTTGCCGGATGTCGGGGCGCGGCAACGGGGTCCGGTCGGGCTGCGGGGTGTCGATGCGCGCGCCGTTCCAGCTGCCCTCGCGCAGCACGCCGGCGAACAGCCGTAGCTGGCCGGTGGTGCGGCCGACCTCGCCGGTGATGCGTGCCTGCGGCAGGCCGGTCTCGGCGACGGTGCGGGCGACGAGGGTCTCACCGAGGGATTCGATGTTGGTGGCGATCGCCTCGAGGAACTGCGCGCGCTGCTCGGAGGTGGTGGCGCGGTAGGGGGCGAAGGCCTCGGCGGCGGCGGCGCAGGCGGCGTCGACGTGGCTGCTGTCGCCGTGGTGGTAGACCGGCTCCAGCGGGGTGCCGGCCGCGGGGTCGAAGCCGCGGATCTGCCGGCCGGTGCCGCGCACGGGGGTTCCGGCGATGATCATCTGACCGGTGAGGGCGTTGGCAGTCATCGTCGCAGTCATGCCGTCAACGGTAGGAGTGCGATCGATTCCTGTCCAAGACCATTTGCCACATAAATGATGCAGCGGCTGCATCAATCCCACGATCCGCCGGAACGGTATTCCGGGCGGAAAAGTTCGAGCAACGACCGCCTGGAATACCGTTCCGGCGGGCGTCAGAAGGCGAGCGGCAGGGTCTTCGGGCCGCTGAGGGAGACCATCGGCTTCCACGGGGCCGGCCCGGTCCGCCGCGGCGGCGCCCAGCGCTCCGTGACCACTCGCAGCGCTTCGGCCAGCTCGAGCTTGGCCAGGTTGGCGCCGATGCAGTAGTGCACCCCGCCACCGAAGGTCAGGATCGGCGGGGTGCCCACCCGGGTGATGTCGAAGCGCTCCGGGTCCTCGAAGATCGCGGGATCGTGGTTTGCCGCGATGAAGTTCAGCAGGACCATCGTTCCCGCCGGCACGTGCACCCCACCCATCTCGAGATCCTCGCCCGCGACCCGCAGCGTGGAACACGCGATCGGGGCGTGGCGCATCGTCTCGTGCACCGCGCTCATGGCCAGCTCGGGATTGCCCGCCAGCAGTGCCCACTGCTCGGGGTGATCGCATAGCAGGTCGATCGAGGCGGCGACCTGGTTGCGGGTGGTGTCGGTGCCGGCAAGCAGGATGCCCGCGGCCAGCATGCGCAGTTCGGCGTGGTCGAGCCGGTCGCCGCCGTCCTCTGCTCTGATCAGATCGGAAAGCAGGTCGTCGGTGAGCGTGTGCCTGCGGCGCTCGATCATCTTGTCGGTGTAGTCGTCGAGCTCGCCCCAGGCCGTCATGGCCACCGACTCCAGGTCGGGAAACGGGGTGAAGCTGAAGGCCAGGAAGATGTCGTCAGCCCACAGCGAGAACTGCTCCCAGTCCTCGGGCGGGGCGCCGAGCAGGGCGCAGACGATCGGCACCGGGTAGGGCCTGGCGATGTCGGTGACGACGTCGCAGTGGCCTCGCTGGGCGGCCCGGTCGACCAGGCCGGTGATCACGTCGACGATGTCGGCGTGCAGTCGCTCGACCGACCGCGGCGTGAACGCCCGTGACAGCAGGCTGCGCAGCCGGTGGTGCTCGGGTCCCTCCATGCACAGCAGCGTGCTGACGACCTTGTCCCACAGCGGGCCGGACGTGATTCCCTGGACTGCCAGACCGAGGCCGGGTGGGATCTGCAGGCGCGGATCCCGCAGCGCGGCCTTCACCAGGTCGTAGGAAAGAACCTCCGGCCCGTAGGGTCCCATCGCGATCGGGGACCTCTGACGGGCGTCGCGCAGCTGCGGGTATACCTGGGCGGGGGTGTCGTCGGTGCCGTAGTCGACGGTCGGCAGGCCGGCCTCGAACACGTTGGGGACTGCGGCTGCGACGCTCATCGCGTTCTCCTACACCCGGTGCGCTCGACGGCCGAATGACCGGACACCCTCAGGAAAATGTATGGTCGCGACCCGCACGGTGTCAACGACCGCGCCGGTCACGCCACCCGAAGGTCGGTGAGGCGCTTGTCGATGACACTCAGCAGTGCCGCGACCGCCGAGGGGTCGCCGCTGACGTCCAGCAGGCCGTCGTCGACGGCCTCGGCGAGGCCGAGTTTCTGGCCGACGAGCGCCGCGACGGTCGGCGCACTCGCGCGAACGGTCACATCGCTGGGTGTCGGGCTCTTACCCGGGCGCACCGACACCCTGCCGCCGCGGATGCGCAGGCATGCGGAGCTGTCACCGATGTTGAACTCGTAGACCGCGTCGAGGTCCTTCGGCGCGTCCTCGTTCATGTCGGCGGCCAGGAAAGTCAGCAGCCACTCGGCGCGGAAGAGTTCGCAGTCGGTGTCGGCATCGGCCATCTGGTGGCGGGCTCCCCACATCGCCAGCGGGATGATCGCCGCGGCCAACTCGCGGCCGGCTTCGGACAGTTCGTAGACCACCGTCGAACCCGGCTGGTCGAGCGCGAGGCGGCGTTGGATGACGCCGTCGGCTTCCAGCTGCCGGACCCGGGTGGCCAGCAGGCTGGTCCCGATGCCGGCCAGCGCATCGGCCAGCTCGGTATAGCGCTTCGGGCCGGAGCCGAGCTCACGCACCAGCAGCAGCGTCCACCGCTCGCCGACCACGTCGAGTGCGTGCGCCAGACCGCAGAACTGACCGTAACTTCGCCTCCCCATGCCGAACATCCTACTCACCGGCTCCTCTTTTCCACCTCAACTGAAGTTTCTGTTTCTCACTTCTATTTCTTATGTTACGTTGCAGAAGTGAGAGTGAACACCCCCCGCGGGGTGCAGACAAAAATGAGGTGAACCGCAATGGCATCGATTTCCCATCCCAGACCCCTGGCCGGCGTGCGCTGGATGCTCATCGCCCTGCTGCGACGACTGCATCCGGTGCAAGCCACCGCGTCGGTACGAGCCCCCGAAATGCGACCCCCCGAAGCGAAGCGCCACTATCCGCCGCAACGTGATGCGCTCTTCGAGCGATCAGCGATGGCGCGGGAGATGTACAGGCTCTGACCAGCGCAGGTTGCACGCGGGCGCAGCGCACCGCAATCCACGCGCCCGACGATCAGTGGTCAGCGAAATGGCATCGTCCGGGCAGCCTCGGCAAACATGGGGTAGCTTTTAGCGACTACCGATTGGCCGCAGCCGAGGAGAAACCGGTGAATGCGACACCATTCGGGCGGTATCGGCTCCAGAAGCTGATCGGCCAGGGCGGTATGGGCGAGGTCTACCAGGCCTACGACACCAAGACCGATCGTGTCGTCGCGCTCAAGGTCCTGCCGCACCACATGGCCGTCGATGAGACGTTCCAGGCGCGGTTCCGTCGTGAGTCGCAGGCCGCCGCGGGCATCAACGACCCGCACGTGGTGCCCATCCACGGCTTCGGCGAGATCGACGGCCGGCTGTATCTCGATATGCGATTGATCGAGGGCAGCAACCTCGGCACCATGCTGTCGGAGACCGAGAAACCGCTCGGTGCCGCGTTCGCCGTCACGATCGTCGAGCAGGTGGCCCACGCGCTCGACGCCGCGCACCAGGGCGGCCTGATCCATCGCGACATCAAGCCGTCCAACATCCTGATCACCGGGCGTGACTTCGTGTACCTGATCGACTTCGGGCTGGTCCGCACCGCGGGCGAGAAGGGGCTGACGACCGCGGGCAGCACGCTGGGCACCCTGGCCTACATGGCCCCGGAGCGATTCGAGGGCGGCGAGGTCGACGCGCGGTCCGACATCTACGCGCTGACCTGTGTGCTCTACGAATGTCTCACCGGCTCAAGGCCTTACCCCGCCGACAGCCTCGAGCAGCAGATCGCCGGACACATGGTCTCCCCGTTGCCACGTCCCTCTGACACCGACCCGCGACTGGCCTCGTTCGACGAGGTGATCGCCAAGGGCATGGCAAAGAAGCCCTCGCAGCGTTACCAGAGTGCCGGTGAGCTCGCCAAGGCCGCGCGCCGTGCTCTCGACGCGCCGGTTCGCAGACGGGGGAGCAGTTCTCGGCATGCCGCCCGGCCCGAGCGCAAGGCGCCCCGGAAGGCGCGTGTGGTGGCCGGCGCCGCGGTGCTGGTGCTCGCGGCGGCCGCCGCGATCGGGCTGTGGCAGTGGGCCCCGTGGAGCGACGGCGGCGCCGATCTGCCTGCGCTGCCGGACGGTGCGATCGAGTCGATCGCGGCGACGGTGCCCGGCGACATCCGGGACGCGGGCCGGCTGGTGATCGGGGTGAACGTGCCCTACGCGCCGATGGAGTTCAAGAACGCCGACGGTCAGCTCGTCGGGTTCGACGTGGAGTTGATGGACGCGGTGACCAAGGTGCTGGGCCTGGTCCCCGACTACCGCGACACCTCGTTCGACACGATCCTGCCGTCGGTGCAGGACGGGACCCTCGACGTCGGCGCGTCCTCGGTCACCGATACCAGAGAGCGCGAGGCGTCGGTCGACTTCGTCACCTACTTCGAGGCCGGCACTCAATGGGCGAAGCGGTCCGGCACCAATCCGAATCCGCGGTCGCCCTGTGGCGTCAGAGTCGCTGTGGCACAAGGAACCCTGCAGGAGACCCAGGAACTGCCACGCAAGAGCGACGAGTGCCTGGCCGCCGGCCAGCCGCCCGTGGACATCGTGGTGTCGTTCAGCCAGGACCAGGTGACCGACGCGCTGCTGCGCGGCGAGGTCGACGCGATGTCGGCGGACTCGCCGGTCACCGGGTTCGCGATCAAGCTCAGCCGCGGCGATCTCGTCCCCGCCGGTGACGTGTTCGACTCCGCGCCCTACGGCTGGCCCGTGGCCAAGGGGTCAGGGCTGGCGGAGTCGCTGCGGCTGGCGCTGGAACACCTGATCGAGACCGGTGAGTACCGGGCCATCGCCACGATGTGGGGTGTGGAACGCGGGATGATCGACAAACCGGTGATCAACGGCTCCATCAGGTAGACCGCAACGGTTGCGGTGTAAACGCCCCCATCCGGGGTACGCCTGGAATTCAGCCCCATCGGGGCGTGCCGGAACGACAGCGACAGGTGATCGACTCATGACAGCTCTGCCCCCCGACCCCGATCCGATGCGGGTCCCTCGTGAGGAGCCCGCCGGCGGCGTGCCCCCGGGTGAGACGCCTCCGGACTCGGCCCAGACGTCGGCGACCTCCAACGCGGACCCGACCGCGGGTCGCAACCTGACACCGAGGGCGATCGCCGCGTTCGTCGCGATCGGACTGTTCGCGGCGCTGTTCGCCGTCACCGCGGTGGTTCTCGTACTGCAGCTCCTGGATTAGGAAGTTCCCACCGGGCTGGGGTGTTTGGACTCCAGCGCGGTGCCCTCGATGTCGAGGTCCGGGACGTAGCGGCCGAACCACTTGGAGTGCACCCACATCCGGCTGCCCAGGATGCTCATCACCGCGGGGATCAGCGTGAGGCGCACCACGAACGCATCCAGGAAGACCCCCACGGCCAGCGTCAGGCCGACCGACTTGATGATCGGATCGCTGCCCGCGAGGAAGGCGATGAAGACACCGAACATGATCAGGGCCGCGGCCGTCACCACGCGCATCGACAGGCCGACACCGTTGCGGACGGCCGCCAAGGCGTCGTCGGTCCTGCTGAGCTCCTCCCTGATCCGGGAGACCACGAATATCTCGTAGTCGCTGGACAGCCCGAAGATGATGGCCAGCACGATGATCGGCAGAAAGCTGATCGTCTGTCCGGGTGTGATGCCGAGAAGGCTTGCACCCCAGCCCCATTGAAATATCGCCACCTGAACACCGAGCGCGGCGAAGACCGAGAGCAGAAAGCCGATGATCGAGGTGATCGGCACCAGCGCGGCGCGGAACGCCAGCGTGAGCAACACGAACGCCAGGCCGACCACCACGACGACGAACACCGGCAGCGCGGCCGCCAGTTTGTCCGAGGTGTCGATGTTGGACGCGGTGGTGCCGCCGACCAGGATCGTCGCGCCGGTGTCGGCCTCGATCATGTCGCGGTCGGCCCGGATGCGCTGGACCAGCTCGGCAGTCGCGGTGTCGTTGGGCCCGGTGGCCGGAATGACCTGGATGACCGCGGTGCTTTCATCGCCGCCTGCGGGTGCGGCCGCGACGACGCCCGGTTCGCGGCCGACGTTGGCGGCGATGGTGGACGCGGCCCGCGGGTCGGCCCCGGCCAGGTCGGCGACGACGAGCAGCGGGCCGTTGAAGCCGGGTCCGAGGTGTTCTGCGGTCAGGTCGTAAGCCTGCCGGGCGGTGTTGGACTCCGGTTGTGATGAGCCGCTCGGCAACCCGAGGTGCATGCCGAAGGTCGGCAAGCCGATCAGGATCAGCGCGGCAGAGCCGCCCAGCAGCAGTGGCTTGCGGAACCGCACGACGAATCGTGCCCATGCCGCGCCGAATGTGCGCTGCGGCGTGTACGCGGCGACCTGGGCGACCTCTTTGGGCCGGCCGGGCTGCAGCGGTGCCCGGATGAACTTGGAGACCTTGCTGCCCGCGAAACCGAACAGCGCGGGCAGCAACGTCAGCGCGATCAGCATCGCGATCAGGACCGCCGCGGCCGCGGCCAGGCCCATGTAGGTGAGGAACGGGATGCCCACCACCGACAGCCCGCACAACGCGATGATCACGGTCAGCGCCGCGAACACCACGGCGCCCCCTGCGGTGCCCACGGCCAGCCCGGCGGCCTCCTCGCGCGGCATCAGCAGCAGCAGATTGTTGCGGTACCGGTTGAGGATGAACAGCGCATAGTCGATGCCGCAGGAAAGCCCCAGCATCAGCGCCAGCGACAACGAGGCGGTGGGCATGTCCACGAACGCCGCGACGACGAAGATCCCGAGCGCGCCGATGCCGACGCCGATGCTGGCCGTCAGGATCGGCAGTCCCGCGGCGACGACGGCGCCGAAGGTGATCAGCAGGATCAGGAACGCGACGCCGACCCCGATGATCTCGGGGAGGTGCGGGACGCTGACCTTGTAGCCGGGGTAGACGCTGCCTGCGTATTCGACGCGCGCCCCGGCGTCCTGTGCCGACGCCATCGCGGACTCCAGCGACGCCAGCGAGGCATCGGTCACCTCGCCCAGGGGCGCTTCCCACTGCACGGTGCCCAAGCCGACCCTGCCGTCCGGGGCGATCTGTCCGGTCTGCGTGGGGCCGGCGGCCGCTGCGACGCCGGGGATGGCGTTGACGGTCGCGACGGCCTCACCGATTCCCGCGGCGAGCGCCGGATCGGTGATCGCGCGCCCTTCGGGAGCGGCGAAGGTGAGCTGGGTCTGCGCGCCGCCGAACGCCGGCAGCTCCTGACGCAACTGCTCGACGGCCCGCTGCGATTCGGTGCCGGGGATGGTGAAGTTGTCGCTGGGCTCACCGCGGAACCCGACGAACGCGACCGCCACGGCGGCGAGTATGGCCAGCCAGGCGCCCAGTACCAGCCAGCGGCGGCGATAGCTGAAAGCACCGATTGCGAACAGGTAGCGCGACATCGTGTTGGTGTCTACTTTCGGTCGTGACCACAGGGACTTGGCCCAGCAATGCCCGCACCGGCGGTGGATTACGCACGTCCGCTCCCGCCGATATGTGTGACCCGAGTCACCGTCGCTCTCGTATCCTGAAGCGGTGACGTCGACGTCCCTGCCTCCGGGTCCGCGGCTGCCCCGCGCGGTTCAGGCGGCGCTGATGCTGCGGTTCGGGCCCCGGTTCGTCGCCGCCTGCCGGCGCCGGTACGGTGCGGCGTTCACGCTGCAGGTCGCATCGATGGGCACGATCGTCTACCTCACCGACCCCGCCGACATCAAAACCGTCTTCGCCGGAGATCCGCGTACCTACCATGCGGGAGAAGCCAATTCGATGCTCAAAGGGCTGCTCGGGGAGACCTCGGTGCTGGTGGTCGACGAGGATCTGCACCGGGACCGCAGGCGGCTGATGCTCGCGCCGTTCGCGCGGGACGCGGTCGCGAAGCAGGCGTCGCTGATCGCGGAGATCGCCGCGGAGAACATCGCGGACTGGCCCGTCGGCACGGCGTTTCCCGTCGCCCCCCGGATGTCGCAGATCACGCTGGAGGTGATCCTGCGCACCGTCATCGGCGCCACCGATCCCGCGCGGCTGGCCGCGCTGCGCGAGGTGATGCCCGAATTGCTGCGGGTGGGGCCGTGGCAGACGCTGGCGCTCCTCGACCCCCGGCTTCTGCGTCGACGCCCGTGGCGCACGCTGCGCGAGGCCATCGCCGAGGCCGACCGGCTGCTCTACGCCGAGATCGCCGAGCGTCGCGCCGACCCGAACCTCGAGCGGCGCACCGACGCCCTGGCGATGCTGGTGGCCGCCGCGGACGACGACGGTCGCGAGATGACCGACCTGGAGCTGCGCGATCAGTTGATGACGCTGTTGCTCGCCGGCCACGACACCACGGCGACCGGGCTGTCGTGGGCGCTGGAACGGCTGACCCGGCATCCGGCGGTGCTGTCCCGGGCGGTGCGGGCCGCACACGACGGGGACGACGAATATCTGGACGCGGTGGCCAGGGAGACGCTGCGGATCCGGCCGGTGGTGTTCGACGTCGGCAGGATCCTCACCGAACCCGTCGAGCTGGCCGGACATCGGCTGCCTGCCGGGGTCATGGTGGTGCCCGGCATGGTGGCGGTGCACGCCAGCGAGGCGCTGTATCCGGACGCGCACCGGTTCTACCCCGAACGGATGATCGGCGCGACGCCCAGCCCGTCGACGTTTCTGCCGTTCGGCGGGGGCAACAGGCGGTGTCTGGGCGCGACGTTCGCGATGGTGGAATTCCGCGTTGTACTGCGCGAGGTCCTCCGCCGCGTCGAGCTGGAGACCACGACAGCCGCGGGGGAGCGCCAACGCCTCAAACACGTGATCTTCGTGCCGCACCGCGGTGCGCGAATCCGTATCCGTTCGGTTCGCCCTGCCGGGCACAGCGACGTTTCCCGCTGCCGAACGAGCAGGTGGGTGTAGTCTCAGGGGTAGGCCGAGTTCGCGCCGATAGTCCGATGCGACAAATTCCGGCGCGACAATACTCAGCCCGCGACGCGATTCTCTTCGCTCGGACACAGTGCGGGGTCTGCCCCGTACCACTCAAGGACGTTGCTCATGGATTCGTCTGATCTGTTCTCACACCGTCAGGCGCCGCATGTCTCCAACACCGGCCCGAAGTCCCAAGAGCCGGTGCAGGCGCCAGTCTTCTCTGATCAACCGAAGAAGAACAGCTCTGCTGATTCGCAATCCCAGTGAACGGCTTGGCGCGGTCCCGCCGCGCTTCCCGGCCGATCAGGGTGATGCTCGCCGGCCAACTCGGCGGCGAGATCGACGGCGCCTGGTGGCCGCACACCGCTTCGGTGGCCACCGAGCTCCCTGAATTGGTCGGTGCTCTGCACCGGGCTCTCGGTGAGATCGTGGACATCCGGATCAACTGGTCGGTCACCGAAGGTCAGCTCGACCTGGAGACGATCGCCACGGGTGCGCGGCTGATGCGTGCCGGCGAGCAATACCGGCGGCCCCGTCTGATGGTGGTCGTCGGTCGCAACGCGAGCGCGAAACTCCTTGTCGTGCCGAGCATGACGTCGCAGGCGCTCGGCCTGATGGTGCTTCGGACCGCTGCCGGGCTGCCCACCTCGGGCGGCACCGGGGATTCCCGGCTCTATGAGACAGCCCGCGTGGTGATGCGGCTCGCCGAGGTCGAGAGCGCAAAGTGGTGCGATCCCATCAGTTCTTGACGGAAACACCCTTCGACGGTGAAAAGCGCTGTGTCAGTGGCGCATTCGAAGCGTTTCGAGAAGAAGGCCGGGTCGTGCTAGCCTTATCTGGGATGTCTGTCTGACATCCATTCAGAATGACGGAAGTTGAAAGAGTATGGCACAGGGAACTGTGAAGTGGTTCAACGGCGATAAAGGCTTCGGTTTCATCGCCCCCGATGGCGGCGCAGAAGATGTGTTCGTTCACTACTCGGAAATCGGTGGGAGCGGATACCGCTCGCTCGAGGAAAACCAGCGTGTCCAGTTCGAGGTCGAACAGGGCGCCAAGGGTCCTCAGGCGGTCGGCGTGACTGTCGTCTAGTAGGCGGCTCAAACCCGTAGATGTGGGCTGGTGGGATTTTCCCGCCAGCCCACATCTCGTTTTGTACCGTTGCGCGTCAGCGCTTCTTGTGAACCGCCGTCTCGACGATCGAAGACTTGTCGGCGGCTTTGGCGTTCTTGGCCGCGCGTTTCTCCTTGAGCGACTTTCCGGACTTCTTGGACATTCCCTGTCGAGGTGATTTGTCGGACATCGTCGGCCCCTTGATCGTTGTGGGGGCCTGGACGGTCCCTATGAGTCGACCATACCTCCCGATTCCGGACGTCGGGCGGCGTCGCAGCGGCCGGATGCAGGGTGTAGCGTGGAAGGTGTTGGGAACCCAGCCAGTCCGGGATGCGTCAGTTGTGCTCCGCTGATCTCGCCGAGCAATCGCTCACGCCGGATACGCCGGTAGCAACCGTTACGTCGGGATCGCCCTTGAACTCTGTGCCCACTTTTCAATCAATCCTTGCTCCTGCTGCGCGGCAGTCACTCTCCAAGACCGTCCGGTTCGGTGTGCTGAGCACCTACCCGCCGACGCCGTGCGGCTTGGCGAGGTTCAGTGCGGGACTGTCCAGCGCGCTGAGTGGGCATGGATCCGAGGTCGGCGTGGTGCGGGTGGCCGACGACTCGGCGCCCACGGGCAGCCAGGTCGTCGCCGAACTGGTCAACGGCTCCGCGCGGTCGGTGGCGGAATGTGCCGAAGCGCTCAATCTCAGAGACGTCGCGGTGATCCAGCACGACTACGACATCTACGGCGGTACCGACGGCGTGGAGGTACTCGACATCCTCGAGCAGCTACGGGTCCCGTCGATTGTCGTCGCCCACACCGTCCTCAAAAACCCGACGTCACATCAGCGGCAGGTGTTCGACACGATCGCGGCCAAGGCCGATCGTGTGGTGGTGATGTCCGACGCCGCGTGCCAGCGGTTGACCGGGACCTATGCGGTGGATCGCCACAAGGTGGTCACGATCCCGCACGGGGCGAGCCTTCCCACGGCGCCGCGCGTCAAGCGCGCGAGCAGACCCACGATCTTGACGTGGGGCCTACTGCGTCCGGGCAAGGGCATCGAGCGGGTCATCGACGCGATGGCCTCGCTGCAGGACGTCCCGGGCCGACCGCGCTACGTGGTGGCAGGCCGGACGCACCCGAAGGTGCTTGCCGCCGAAGGCGAGGCCTACCGCGACTCCCTCATCGAACGGGCGCGCCTCGCCGGTGTCGCGGATTCGGTGACGTTCGACGCCCAGTACTACGGCGCCGCCATGCTGGCCGCGCTGATCCAGTCATCCTCGGTGATCGTGGTGCCCTACGACGACGCCGATCAGGTCACCTCCGGTGTCCTCGTCGACGCCATCACCAGTGGCCGGCCGGTGGTGGCCACCGCATTTCCCCACGCGATCGAACTGCTCTGTGGCGGTGCGGGTCTGGTTGTCAGCCAGGATGACCCGGACGCGATGCGCACCGCGCTACGCCAGGTCCTGACGCAGCCGCGACTGGCCGGATCGATGGCCGCCGAAGCTCGGCAGCTGGCACCGGACATGGAGTGGTCGGTGGTGGCCGACGCCTACATCCGGCTGGCTCAGCGGGTCCTCGCCGAACACAGATCCCGTTGAAGGGCACGCTGCCTTCGACTGTGCAGCAATGACTTCGGTGCTCGCCGAGCTCGTCACCCGGATCCCGCAGCGACTGTCGGCCGACCCGTCGAGGGTCCTCGCGCAGCTCTTCGTTCCGGGTCAGCAGGATTACGAGCTCGCCGACTCCCGCGCCGGCGCCGTGCTCAGGCGGATCCTGGCTCTCAGCGAGGAAGACGTGCGTGCATCGCTGGGCGATGTCGTCGCGCGCTTCGGCAAGCGGCACCGTGACCTGACGGGGACCTTCCGGCGGCACGCCCGCGAACTGGCCGACCGGCTGGACGCCGGCGCCGCCCTGTCCGAAGACCGAATGTTGTTGCTGGGGGCGACGTTCACCAGCGAGTACGCCATCGAGGGTGCGGCGCTGTGCAACCCGAGCCTGGTCGCCCATCCGGATCAGTCGGGAACCGAGCCGGGCAGCCTGCGCTTCGTGATGAGCGTGCGCGGCATCGGGGAGGGCCACCGGTCCTCCATCGAGTTCCGCACCGGTGTCGTCGACGCTTCCGGCGGGGTGACGATCGACACGCCGGTGCCGTACGCCACCGTCGGCTCGGTGCGGTCGACGCTGCTCGATGGGGCCGTGTTCCGCAGCGAACTGGTGCGGCTCCGGGTCGGAGGGGAGGCCGCCGACTACGTGCTCGACGCGCTCGGCGACCGCTTCACAAGAGCTGACCTCGACGAGCAACTCGACAAGCTACAGGGCCATCTGAAAACGCGGGGCCATGCGTTGCAGACGATCTCGCAGATCCGGGCGGTCGCCGAACGCACCTACGCCGTCGAGTTCGGTCCTGACATCCCGCTGTCCGAGCGGGTGCTGTCGCCGGCAATGGCGGCCGAGGCGGCCGGCATGGAGGACGCCCGCTTCGTGCGCTTCACCCACGACGACGGGTCGGTGACGTTTTATGCCACCTACACCGCTTACAGCGGGTCGGAGATCGCCCAGCAGCTCCTCGAAACCGAGGACTTCCGGTGCTTCACGTCGACGCCGCTGGTCGGCCGTGCCGCCGCCAACAAGGGCCTGGCGCTGTTCCCGCGGTTGATCGGTGGCAGGTTCGCCGCGGTGTCCAGAAGCGACCGCGAGTCGAATTCGATTGCCTTCACCGACAATCCGTTCCAGTGGACCGACTCGGTTCCCTGCCAGCGCCCGACCGAGGCTTGGGAGGCACTGCAGCTCGGCAACTGCGGCCCACCGATCGAAACCGAGGCCGGCTGGCTGGTGCTCACCCACGGCGTCGGCCCGATGCGGACGTACCGCATCGGGGCGATCCTGCTCGACCTGGACGATCCGACGCGGCTCGTGGGCCGGCTGCGGGAGCCACTGCTGAGCCCCGCGGCCGACGAGCAGGACGGCTACGTGCCCAACGTGGTCTACTCGTGCGGAGCGCTGGTGCACGCCGGGACCCTGGTCCTGCCGTACGGCATCAACGACGCGGCCATCGGTATCGCGACGGTGCCGATGACCGAACTGCTCGCCGCACTGACCGAATGAACGAAGGGGTGACCGTGAAGCGACGGGTGGGGGCAGAGCTCGAGGTCGGTATCACCGCGGCGACGACGCTGGAGTTCCAGATCGCCGTCGCGCCGCACCCCAACACCGAGGTGTGGGAGTCGCTGTCGTTTGTTCTGGACGGACGACCGTTGCAGGCCCGAGAGATCAGCGGCACCCACGGCAACCGGATCCACAAACTCAGCGACGTCCCGCCCGGGCGGCTCTCGGTCGGCTACTCGGCGACCGTCATCGGTCACACCGACCCGGCCCCGGTCACCGAGTACGACCTGTCGATGTATCTGCGACCCAGCCGCTATGCCGAGGCCGACAAGTTCTACGGTTTCGCCGCAACCGAATTCGGCAGCTACATCGATTCGGCGAACCTGCTCGCGAACGTGTCCTCCTGGGTCGGCGAACGGCTGAACTACGTCCCGGGGTCCAGTGACCCCATCGACGGGGCGGTGGACACGATGCTGTCCGGCGCCGGGGTGTGCCGGGACTTCGTGCATCTGGTGGTGGCGCTGTTGCGCGCGGTCAACGTGCCCGCCCGCGCTGTCTCGGTGTATGCGCCGGGGCTGTACCCGATGGACTTCCACGCCGTCGCCGAGGCGTTCGTCGACGGGCAGTGGCGGGTGGTCGACGGGACCCTGCTGGCGCCCCGGCAGTCCCTGGTGCGCATCGCCACCGGCCGCGACGCCGCCGACATCGCCTTCCTGACCAACCACGACGGGGCGATCACCCTGGACTCGCTCGTGGTGAGCGCCGTCGTCGACGGCGATCTTCCCAGGGACTCGATGGATCAGCTGGTGTCGATCACCTGAGCCGGTGCGGGTAGGTCTCGTCGCGGTGCTGGAACGACAGGATGGCGGGGTTGAGCACCACACCGTCGCGGATCTCGATGGCCCGCGCCAGCGTCGGGGTCTGCTCCCAGGTCGCGGGTCCGGCCAGCAGCGTTTCCAGGTGCGGCAGCAGCGCCTCGCTGATCTCCCAGGTCGCCGAGTTATACAGGTACGACGGGCTGTGGTCGACGGCGTAGTACTGCACGCCGTTGGCCATCTCGATGACCGGATCGGTGAACGAGGTCGGGCGGGCCCAGTCGAACCCCATGCCGAGGTCGCAGGACACGTCGATCACCAGGCTGCCGGCACTGAACGATGCCAGCTCCGCCTCGGTGACGAAGACCAGCGGGGATTCGGGGTCCTGGAGGACGCAGTTGACGACGATGTCGAACTCGGCCAGGAAGTCCGCGACCGGCATCCGCCCGTCCGGGGTGTCCGCCCAGATCCGGTCGGGGTGGTCTGGGTTGGGGGTGTCTGCGGCGCGTCCCATCTGCACCATCTGGGTGGAGTGGATCGGTGACGCGACGGCAGCGACGTCGCGGTTGGTCAGCACGTGCACCTCGTCGACACCGTGGGCGTTGAGGCCGGTGACGGCGCCGCGGGCGGTCGCGCCGAACCCGATGACCGCAGCACGCAACCGGCGGCCGTAGCTGCCGGTGATCCCGGCCAGCGCCATGGCGTGCAGCACCGAGCAGTAGCCGGCCAGTTCGTTGTTCTTGTGAAAGACGTGCAGGCCGAACCCGCCGTCCGACTGCCAGTGGTTCATCGCCTCGAACGCGATCAGCGTCAACTGCCGGTCGATCGCGACCTGGGTCAGCGCGGGATCCTGCACGCAGTGTGGCCAGCCCCAGATGGTCTGGCCCACTCGCATTTCAGCGAGGTCCTCGGCCTGGATCTTCGGCAACAGGACGACGTCGCAGTCGGCGATGAGCTGCTCACGGGTGTGGATGCCGGCGACCAGGCCGGCCAGGTCGTCGTCGGTGGCGCCGAACTGTGCGCCGTACCCGTGCTCGAGGAAGATCTGCTGCTGGATGCCGGGTTCGATCCTGCTGAGATGCGCCGGATGGATAGCCAGTCTACGTTCATTGGGCTTGCGGGAGTGCGCCAGCACACCCAGTGAAAGCCGTTGTGGTTCAGCGCTTCGTGTCATGACGCCGACCCCCTCGACTTGGGCCCCGGTTGGTCCCGACCTCATGACCTTACAGGTCGCGTTGACGCATGCAGTCGACCTCATTAACCTGGAAGCAACGCCGACGAGCTGCCGTCGTCAACCGATATGGCTGGTGGTCCGCACTCCCTGGGTTCCACCACGAGCCCGCACCCTTTATCGCCCGGACGGACCGACAGGACACTGCATTGGCCATCGCCGACATCGCTGCGTACTCGCATCTGACCGAGGCGGAGATCGAAGCCTTCGCCAACGATCTGGATGCCCTGCGCTGTGAGATCGAGGAGTCACGCGGCGCCGCGGATGCCGCCTACATCCGGCGCACCATCAAGTTCCAGCGCACCCTCGACGTCGCCGCGCGCCTGCTGATCGGTTGCACCCGGTCCCGCACCGGTTGGGCCGTGGGAACCGCGGCGCTGGCCTACGCCAAGTCCATCGAGAACATGGAGATCGGCCACAACGTCGGCCACGGTCAATGGGACTGGATGAACGATCCGGAGATCCACTCGACCACCTGGGAATGGGACATGGTCGGGGTGTCGTCGCAGTGGCGATACTCGCACAACTACCGCCACCACGTGTTCAGCAACATCGTCGGCGTGGACGACGACCTGGGTTTCGGTGTCATCCGGATGACCCGGGACCAACCGTGGAAAACCGAACACCTGTTTCAGCCGCTGCGTAACCTGTTGCTGGCCAGTATCTTCGAGTGGGGAATCGGCCTGCACGGCATTCACTCCGAGCGTGACCGTCTGCTGCCGGACCGCGAAAAGGTCGTCCAGGCAAGAAAGTCCTTCGCCGGCAAGATCGCCCGGCAGTCGGTCAAGGACTACGTGTTGTTCCCGGCGCTGAGCCGGTCGCGCTGGCGCCGCACCCTGGCAGCCAATGCGGCGGCGAACCTGCTGCGCAACTTCTGGGCATACGCGGTGATCTTCTGCGGGCACTTCCCCGACGGTGCCGAGAAGTTCACCGCCGACGTGCTCGACAACGAGACCCGCGGCGAGTGGTACCTGCGTCAGATGCTCGGTGCCGCCAACTTCAATGCCGGCCCGCTGCTGGCGTTCTCCAGCGGCAACCTGTGCTACCAGATCGAACACCACCTGTTCCCCGACCTGCCGAGCAACCGGCTGGCACAGATCGCGGTGCGGGTCCGCGAGCTGTGCGACAAGTACGATCTGCCTTACACCAGCAGTTCGCTTGTGCACCAGTACTTTCTGGTGCTGCGCACGATCCACAAGCTGGCCCTTCCCGACCGGTTCCTGGTCGCCACCAGTGACGACGCGCCCGAAACCGCTTCCGAACGCAAGTTTGCGGGCAGTGCCCGTGGCGGTTCGGCGGGGGGTCTCCGAACGGCATTGCGTGAGCGGTCACGCAAACGCCGGTGCTGACACCGATTGTCTGGCGAGGGCGTACCGTTAACGGTATCGGGCAGCTCGGTTCCGAGCGAACATGCCCGACTAAGAAGGAATTTCACCATGGCTGCACCAACTCAGATCCGATCCCCTTATGACCGGCGGGTCGAACTCGTCAAGGACACCATCAAGGATCACTCCAAGCTCGGAGACAAGGCCGCGGGCGAACTCGCCGTGCACGTGCTGCACACGCTGAACACGATTCCCGAGACGGTGCGCTGAGTCGCGCATGACGGTCACCGTGACGCTCCCCGACGGCCGCACCGATCAGTACATGCGGTTCGGTGACAGCTTCGTCAAACACCATGACGGCAGCCTTGACGTGGTGCGTGGCGGTGCCCGGCAGCCGTTCAGCTACGCCATGGGTGAGTGGACGCACGTCGAAGGCGATGAGAAGAGATGGAAGAAGCATGGGTTCTGGGGCTGACGGGCGCGCGGGCGGGAACCGGATCGGTTGAAAGTGGCGATCCGTGAACAACTTCTGGCTGCAGTCGACGGCCGGTGCGGCACAGACGCCGCCGACCGGCTCTGTGAGGCGTGTGTGCTGCTGCTCGACATCGACGCGGCGGCGATCTCACTGGTGTTCGACGGCGCCAACACCGGAACGCTGGGCTCCAGCAGCCAACATGCCAGGGAGTACGACGAACTGCAGTTCACCCTCGGCGAGGGGCCGTGCCTGGAGTCGATCTCCCGGCGGGCGCCGGTGCTGGTCACCGACCTCGCCGACCCGCGCGACAAGCGCTGGCCCATCTACGGCCCCGCGATGCTCGATCTCAAGATCCACGGCGTGTACGCCATGCCGGTGGTGGTCGCCGGTGAGTACGTCGGCGCTTTGGACTTCTTCCGGGTGTTGCCGGGCAAACTCGCCGGCGGTGAGCTCACCGGGGCGATCGTCGCCGCGGAGCTGGCCGGGATCCCGCTTCTCGATCTGCTGGACTCCGACATGAAGGCTGCTGCGAGCGACCCGGGCAGCAACGCGTGGACCGAGCTGAACACGCTGTCACGGGCGGAGGTCAGCCAGGCCACCGGCATGCTGGTGGCACAGTTGCACATCGAGCCCGCCGAGGCGCTGCTGCGGCTGCGGGCCCACGCCTATGCGACCGGCCGCGCCGCCACCGAGGTGGCCCGCGACATTCTCGAGCGCCGACTCAGGCTGGAGTCCGACTGATGGGTGGCGTACCGATGCTCAGGATGGAGGGCGAATGACTGACACTCCGCGTGAAACCCAGGTCCTCGACGCGGTGGTCACACTCGTCGACAGCGTGCTCGTCGATTTCGACGTGATGGACCTGCTGACCGAACTCACCGAGCGCTGCGCGCATCTGCTCGATGTGGCCGCCGCCGGCTTCCTGCTCGCCGACCCGTTCGACCGGCTGCACCTGCTCGCCGCGACCACCAAGCAGGCCCGCGACCTGGAGCTCTTCCAGCTGCAGGCCGACGAGGGGCCGTGCGTGGAGTGCTACGCGAGCGGCCACCTCGTCTCGGTTGCCGACCTGACGGCCGAAGCGCAGCGCTGGCCGCGGTTCGTGCCCGCCGCCCTGGACGCCGGGTTCACCTCGGTGCACGCCGTCCCGATGCGCGCCGCCGGTCTGGTGCTGGGTGCGCTCGGCCTCTTCGGAACCGCGCCCGGTGAACTAAATGACGCCGACGTCCTGGTCGCTCAGACCCTCGCGCACATCGCGTGTGTGGCGATCCTGCAGGGGCAGGCGCCCACACCGTCGACGGTGCTGCCACAACTGCGCTCCGCGCTGGCCAGCAGGGTGGTGGTGGAGCAGGCGAAAGGGTATCTACGAGAGGTCCTCGATATCTCGGTCGAGGAGGCCTTCACCGTGCTGCGCGCCTACTCGCGCGCCCGCGGCGAACACCTCACCGAGGTCGCGCGGCGGCTGATTACCGACCGTCATTCGCGGCCAGTGCTGATTGCCTCGATCACCGAATTCGTCTCGTCGACAACACGTTAGGGGCGGTGCCGGGCCTTGGCCCGGCGCACCGCCTCGTCCACCAGCCGTTCGGCGATGACGACCAGCTTGACGTTTTCGGCCTGGCTGGTCCGCTTCAGCCGCTCGATCGCCTCCTCGGCCGTCGCGCCTGTGCGACTGCGGACGATGCCGATCGCCTGATCGATGACGGCGCGGCTGCCCAGCGCGCGCTGTAGATGTTCGGTTCGCTCTCGGGCGCTGGCGAGCAGTTCCGCGTTGTGCACCGACACCGCGGCCGTCGCGGCGAACTGGGAACCCAGCAGCACCGCATGATCACCGAAGGCATCGCGGGCGCGGGCATAGGTGTTGATCGCCCCGATCACCTCCTCACCGACGATCAGCGGCAGGGACAGCGCTGAATGCACGCCCATCCGCGCCACCCTGCCGCCGAAATGCGGCCAGCGATCGTCACCGCCCAGCGAACCGCTGACGGTAGCCCGCCCGGTCTGCATACAGGTGATGCACGGGCCTTCGTGGAGCTCCTCGTACTGTGCGGTGTCGATTTCTTCGACGAACTCCGCGGTGGCTGCACATGCCTGCAGACGAGGCACGACGTGCTGGGGCTGTAACAGCGCAACGCTGGCCCCGTCGACTCCTGGAACGGCGTGTGCGGCGAACTGCGCCACGTCGCTGACCAGTTCGCTGACTTCGCGGGCGCCTGCCACCAAACCTGAGACGCCCCTCATCCCAGCGTTCAGGTCGCTCTCGTCGGCTTCCCGTCGAGCGGACGAAAGTTCGTCATGGCGCACCCGGCCGGGTTGCGCGTCGTAATCAGGCATCAGCCCTGGGACGATACCCCTCTCGCGCGGCGACAAAACGGTGCTGTTCGGTCAGCTCACCAGTGAGAGTGCGTGCGCCCGCCGCAGCTTGCCGGACGGGGTCTTGGGGATGGTGCCCGGCGCGAGCACCACGACGTTGCGGGGCCGCACGTCGACCTCGGCGAACACCTCGTGGGCGACTTGCCGCTCGACCCGGCGCACCTGGGCCTCGTCGGCGTAGTCCTTGCACTCCACCGCCACCGCGAACGTCTCCCGGGACCGACCCGCGTCCAGCCGCACCGCGACCGCGCACCCTGGCCGCACCCCGGCGACCCTGCTGGCAGCACGTTCGATGTCGGTCGGGTAGATGTTGCGGCCGGCCATGATGATGACGTCCTTGAGCCGGCCGCAGACCACCACGTCGCCGGCCTCGGTGAGGTAGCCCAGGTCGCCGGTGTCGTACCAGCCCCGTTCGTTCTGGGCGGCGATGAATCCGCCGACCGTGGTGTATCCCCTGGTGACGGGTTCGCCGCGGACCTCGATGACACCGACGCCGCGGGCGTCGAGTTCGCCACCGTCTTCATCGACGACCCGCAATTCGAGGCCGTGCAACGGCTGGCCCAGCACGACCAGCCGGCGGGTGTGGCCCTTGGTCGCCGGCACCGCGCGGTGCAGCACGGCGAGCAGGTCGGCGTCCACCTCGTCGACGACCATGCCACCGCCAC
This sequence comes from Mycolicibacterium hippocampi, assembly GCF_010723735.1. Classification (GTDB taxonomy): domain Bacteria; phylum Actinomycetota; class Actinomycetes; order Mycobacteriales; family Mycobacteriaceae; genus Mycobacterium; species Mycobacterium hippocampi. The sequence goes on from NZ_BLLB01000002.1 coordinate 1,710,818, forward strand.
ACTCGGAGAACGACACCGCGACCGTCGTCTCGGCCATGCCGTAGGCCGGGATGATCGCCTCGGGCTTCAGGCCGAAGGGTGCGCCGGCCTCGCAGAGATCCTCGACGTCGAGCGGGTCGACCTGCTCGGCTCCGGACAACGCCCACCGCAGCGAGGACAGGTCGAACTCGCCGGGGGTGGCCTGGCGGCGCAGACGTTTGGCCAAAAGGTTGTAGGCGAAGTTCGGGGCGGCCGTCATGGTGCCCTTGTACTTACTGATCAGCTTGGGCCACAACAAGATATCGCTGAGGAAGTCCATCGGCGTGACCTTCACCAGCTCGGCGCCGTAGTACATCGGCACCGTCAGGTACCCGGTCATGCCCATGTCGTGGAAGCACGGCAACCAGGAGACGATCACGTCGGTGTTGATGTCGAAGTCGCAGCCGACGGTCATCGCGTCGGCGTTGGCGACGATGTTGGCGTGGGTGATCTGCACGGCCTTCGGGGAACCGGTGGAGCCGCTCGTCAGCTGCATCAGCGCGACGGCGTCGTCGTCGGTGTCGACCGGTTCGATCGGGTCGGCGGCCAGTAGGTCCTCGATGGTCAGCACCGTCATCCCCATGCCGGCCAGCACCGGTGCGGCGGCCATGAACGGGTCGGAGATGACGACGGCCCGGGCCGCGATCATGTCGATGACGGCGGTGGTCTCTTCAGCCCAGCGCACCAGGTCGGTGCGCGGTGTGGGCTGGTGGACCATGGTGGCGCTGGCGCCACGCATCCAGATGCCCTGGGCGGTCGGTGCGATCTCGACCGGCGCGCCGGCCAGCACGGCGACGGCGTCACCGGGGCCGATGCCCGCGGCCGCCAGTCCACCGGCTACGCGGCGAGCCCGTGCGTGCACCTCGGCCCAGGAATGGCGCACGGGTGCGTGCGGCTCGCCCGTGATCAGGCCCTTGGTGCTGCTTTGGGCGTTGGCGTACATGGTCTCGGTAAATCGGCTCATGGAAGCCCCTAACACTTCGGCGCGCAGGCGCCTGTGATCTGTGCCCTTGGCCCGCGAAAAAGTTGCTGGTGCGTCAGGGATTGCGCGAGCCGCTGGAGTTCGACCGCCGCGGGCTGGTGGTGAGCCGCGGTAATGCCAGACCTCCTCGGTTCCCCAGACGGTTCCCGATCCAGTCGGATCGGGGGTCGCGAAATGTCAGACGGGCTGACTGTACCGGCTGGACCGGATAAGGCCAGCCAGGCACGTCCGATGTACCACTGATCGTTACGACCTCGGAAACGTTGCGACACCAAACCCCCACTGGGGCGCACACCGGGAATGGTCGGCTGACGTCGCACACTCGGCAGGGACAAGACGTCGCCACCGTGACGTATCCGTTAGGGCTGAGAGCCAACCCTGCTAAACCATACCGCGTCGGTCCAGAGGCGCCTGCATCCCCGGTCGACGTTGCCGAATCGCGACGTCGGCGCGGTCCCGACAACGTGGTAGTTCGCTGGATGCCACTCCAGGCCATGAATCCGTCGCCCGAGGCGCGGTGTCGGCGCGGATTCCGCAGCGTAGACGATGCCCAACTGACTCATCGGTAAGAAATTCGCAAAGCCCGGCCGAGGGTCGGTTGGCCACGGTAAGAGTTGGCCATGGGTGCGGGGGCATATGTGGGTCGAGTGGGCGGTCTGTCGGTGGCACTGGGAATCGGTGCGGCGATCGTCATGGGGGCGGGTTCGGCCGCGGCCGACGACGATGCAGGCTCCTCATCAGCCACAACATCGTCCGTGTCGTCTTCAGCGTCCTCGGGGGAGGCGTCGTCGACGCGGTCGAAGTCCCGCGAAACGAGGGACTCAGCCGACGACTCCGACACCGACGACGATGACGCCTCCGAGCGGGACGCACCCGAGCCGGAGCGCGACGCAGACGAGGACGACTCCGACGTCGCAGATGAGGTCGAGGACGTCAAGGACAGGGACCACGAAGCGCCTGTCGAGGAAGCCGAGGAACCGGCCGACGAACCCGAGGTGGTGGTCGCCGAGGAGCAGCCGGCCGAGGTGGTCGACGAAGAGCCGCTGGTCGCCGAAGCCGCGCCCGTGGTCGCCGAGCAGACACCACCCGCCACCGAAACCGCCACGGAAGCCGAAACCGAGCCAGCCGAGCCCGTCGAGGTCGTGACGACGGAGCTGTCCACCGTCACCACTGAAGAAGCAGCGGACGACACCGAGGCCCCCGTCGCCCCGGCGGTGACCTCGCTGGTGATGTCGCTGGTCGCGGCCGGTCGGGAGCTGACGGCCGAGTCCGACGCCGAGCAGGGCACCAGCCTGGCGGTGGCCGCCGCCGAGCAGTACCCGATCCCGACCGACGTCGAGATCATCGAATGGACACCCCCGTTGGAGTGGCTGCAGCGGATCCCGGTGCTCGGGCCCCTGGTGGTGACGCCGCTCGTCGGGCTCGCCCATGTGATCCCGTTCGTCGGCGACGTCATCCACCCGGTGATCGGCTTCCCGATCGACCACCGGGCTCCGGCGGGCACCCCGGCGCCGCGCAGCTTGCTGGTCAGGTCGTTCGACGGTGCCAAGATCTTCGTCAACTTCATGCCGGCCGAGGGGCTGGAGGCGGGGGAGCAGGCGCCGACGGTGCTGTCCGGCTCGGGGCTGGGGCTGCCCGGTTCGACCACGCTGGAACTGGAGGTCGACAGCTTCCTGCCCAACGACGTCATCGGCATCGGCGCGCTGCGCGGGGCGGGCTACAACGTCGTCACCTGGGACCCGCGCGGCGAGTGGCGCTCCGATGGCCGGATGCAGTTACAGTCACCGGATTTCGAAGGCCGCGACGTCTCCCACATCATCAGCTACCTGGCGACGCTGCCCGAGGTCGCGCTCGACGGCGTGAACGATCCGAAGCTGGGCATGGTGGGCGCGTCCTACGGCGGCGGCATCCAATTGGCCACGGCGGCAATCGATCACCGGATCGACGCGATCGTGCCGACGATCGCCTGGAACAGCCTGACCGAGGTGTTGTTCCCCGACGAGTCGGTGCGCAGCGGTTGGGGCACGCTGCTGAGCGCGGTGCTGGTCGCCACACTGTCGCGGCCCAACGAGCGGATCCTGCCCGCGGCGATCGTGGGCATCCTGACCGGGCAGGTGGCGCAGTCGGACCTCGACCTGCTCAACGACCGGGGCTACGCCGACCAGATCGGTGACATCACCGCGCCGACGCTGCTGATCCAGGGCACCGTCGACACGCTGTTCACGTTGGGGCAGTCCGACGCCAACGCGCTGGCGCTGATCGAGGCGGGAACCACCACCAAGGTGCTGTGGTACTGCGGCGGCCACGGCACCTGCCTGAGCGACTTCAACGACGGCGAGGTCGTCATCGGCCGGACGCTGGACTGGCTGAACAGGTACGTCAAAGGCCAGGATGTGGACACCGGCCCGCAGTTCGAGTGGGTCGACCAGAACGGCGACTGGTTCTCCTCGGACAGCTATCCCGCGCCGGAGTCGATGACATCGGTGACGGCGGTGCGCACCGATCGCCGGACGATCGCCTACATCCCGTTCCTCGGCGGTTCGGGACCCAACCCGTTGGTCATCACCAGGGGACTGGTGCCGGCACTGCTCGGCGTGCCGTCGGCGACGTGGGCTTTCAACGCGGTGAACCTGCAGGTTCCCGATGCCACCGAGACGACGCACATCGTCGGCGCACCGGAGCTGACGCTGACCTATTCGGGCAATGGCAACGCCGAGCACGTGTACGCCCAGATCGTGGACGACAGAACGGGTTTGGTGCTGGGCAACCACATCACGCCGATTCCGGTCGAACTCGACGGGCAGACGCGCACGGTGACGATCCCGATGGAGCAGATCGCACACACGCTGGCGCCGGGGCAGTCGGTGACGGTGCAGGTCGTCACCTCGGCGTTCAACTTCCTGAACTTCTACTCCTTTGGCGCCATCACCGTGGAGGGAATGTCGGTGCGGCTGCCGACGCTGGCGGCTGAGCAGGCGGTGGCGGCTGCGTAGCTGTCGGCGCGGCGCAACGCTCAGGGCTGGGTGTCGGCAGGGACCACGCGGCGCACGGCGACATCGGGTAGGTGGCGCTCGGCAAGTTCGTAGTCGGCGTCGTCATGGAGCACCACCAGTCCGCGGGCAGCCGCGGTCCCGCATACCAGCAGATCCACAACCGACAGCGCCCGCGTCGCGCCGACGCTTGAAAGCCGGTGCTGCGCCGAATCGATCCACCGCCACACGGATTTGGCGACGGGCACATCCGGGTAGACGTCGCGGAACATCTGGTTCATCTCATCGAACTCGTCGGCGTTGCGGGCAGATCGACGGAACTCGGCACGCTGCGGTTCGCACGAGCCGACCGCGCCGCTGGCCACGGGGGCGCTCCATACTTCGGTGAGTTCGGGTTGTCGCTGCAGCCGCCAGACCGCCGACGAATCCACCAGGAACTGGATCAATTCCCGACGGCCTTCTCATCGGCCCGCGCAGCGCGCCAGCCGTCGTAGTCCCACGCCTTCGCTTGTTCGCGGGTACGGGCGAGTGCCTCGATCCGCCGGAAGCGGTCCACGTAGTCCCGCATGGCGAGGTTCACGGCCTCTTTCTTGGTGTGTACCCCGGCCAGCCGCATGACCTCGGCCAGCGCTTCGTCGTCGAGGTCGATCTGCGTCACGGACACTGCGCCTCCAATGTTGGCGATGTTGGTACCGAGCATATATTGCCAACATTCGCGGTGCGTTGAGACTGCGCTCACGGCGGGGTTCACTCGCATTTTGCCGCCCTGGACGCAGTGTCAACGGCGGGGTCAGTCCAGGTTGACGACGCCGGCGCGCCAGGTGTCGAGGACCGCGTCCACGCGGTCGCGCACCCGGTGGCGGGCGTCGTCGCGGAACTTCTCGTCCACCGCGGCGCGACGCGCTTGATCATGTGAGCGGCGAACCGCACGGGCGTCGGCGTCCTCGAGACACTGCTGCGCAGCCTGCTCGATGGCCTCGTTCTCGGCCAGAATGCCCTGGCGTTCATAGTGTTTGCGGCGCAGGCTCCAGAGGACGACGACGGCGGACAGCCGGCTGGCCTTCTTGGCCCGGCGGGTCAGGGCGGCGTCTCCCGAGGGCAGGAAAACCAGGTGCCCGAGGTCGGCGCAGTCGAGGCACAGCGGCCCGGCCTTCGTCTGCAGGAGTAGATCGCCGTCCTCGCCGCAGGAGGCGCAGGTCCAGGAACTGAGGGCTGCGATCACGGTCAGTTCGCGGGAGCGCTTCTTCGGTGCCGCGGGCGCGGGGTGGTCAGCGGCGGCCCAGCGGGTGCGGAAATCGCGTTCGGCCGCAGCCTCGCCACCGTCGGTGAACTGCAGATCGCCGTAGTCGGTGTCCCATGGCTGCAGGCCGCGGTCCCGGGCCCAGGTTTCCAACGCGGCGAGGACGGCGGCGGTCTTGTCGGCGTCGACCTGGACGCACCGGTCGAGTGAGCTGACCCGGCCCCGCTGCCAGCGCTCGACGTTGGGCTGTGCCAGCCAGCCGAGGCCGATCAGGACGTCGATGGGCGTGACGAACTGCTGCTCGGCCAGCGTCGTCTCAGCGATACGGGCGATGCGCGTCTCCATACGTGCCATGACGCGCCTGAGACTAGCTCTGCGGTCCGACAGATGAGGGCGCCCTGGTTGCGGCCTCAACCTGGGACTACGGGTGTAGACTGGAAAACAGCTGGTACTCCCAGCAGTCCGGTTTAGGTCAGTTTCTGCGCTGTCGCGCTGATCTTCCCGAGTCTTCACATACGCCGGTCAAGCCGGTGGCAACAGCCCAGTCGGGATAATTTTGAATGCTCCATCGTTAGTCAACCATTTGGCCGCTCCCTTCGGGATGCAGAGCTTTTCCTACCTGCCGAGCTTCGGCATCCTCAGCACCTACGCGCCGACAGCCTGCGGGCTGGCCACCTTCAGCGCGGCCCTGGGCGGCGGGCTGTCGGACAAGGGCGTCGACGTCAACGTCGTCCGGATCTCCGACGGCACCCCGTCCGACAGCCCCAAGGTGGTCGGTGAGCTCGTCAACGGCTCCGCGCCGTCCGTCGCGGCGGCGTCGGAGCTGCTCAACCGCAACGATGTCGCCGTCATCCAGCACGAGTACGGCATCTACGGCGGTGCCGACGGAGACGAAGTCGTGCAGATCATGAAGGGGCTGCACATCCCCGCGATCGTGATCGCCCACACCGTGCTCAAAGATCCGACACCGCACCAACGTTCGGTTCTCGAAGAGGTTCTGACACTCGCCGACCAGGTGGTGGTGATGTCGGAGTCGGCGCGGGAGCGGCTGTATGCCGGATTCGCCGTCGACCGCCGCAAGGTCACCGTCATCCCGCACGGCGCGGCGCTGCCCACCACCACTGCGCTGAAGCGTTCGGGCCGTCCGACCATCCTGACGTGGGGGCTGCTGGGCCCGGGCAAGGGCATCGAGCGGGTCATCGACGCGATGGCGTCGCTGAAAGAGCTTCCGCATCAGCCGCAGTACCTGATCGCGGGCCGCACGCACCCGAAGGTGCTCGCCGCCCAGGGTGACGCGTATCGCGAAGGGCTCATCGCGCAGGCCCAGCGCCTCGGCGTGGCCGGCGCGGTGTCCTTCGACGCCAGGTACCGCACGCCCCAACAGCTGACCGCGCTGATGCAGGCCGCGTCCGTCGTGGTGCTGCCCTATGACTCGAAGGACCAGGTCACCTCCGGCGTGCTGGTCGACTCCATCGCCAGCGGGCGGCCGATCGTCGCCACCGCCTTCCCGCACGCGATCGAGTTGCTCGGCAGCGGCGCGGGCACCGTCGTCGGTCACGACGACCCCGACGCGCTCGTCGATGCGTTGCGCCGGCTGCTCAACGACCCGCGGGTGGCGGGCTCGATGGCTTCACAAGCCCGGGACCTGGCTCCGGCGATGGCGTGGCCCGTCGTCGCGGGCGCCTATCTCACGGCGGCGCAACGGCTCGTCGCGATCCGGTTGGCGGCAGCATGACCGACATCGCGCTACCCATCTTCACCCACCTGCTCGCGATGACCGATCACCGCGCCACCTTCGAGCACGCCTGCCTGTCCGAGCGGCGTCGGGAGCACGGTTACTGCACCGACGACATGGCAAGGGTGCTCGTCGTCGCCACCCGCGAGCCCGACGCGCCGGGGGTGCTGAACGGCCTTGCCGGCAAGGCGTTGACGTTCCTGAACGAGGCGCAGTCCTTCGACGGCGCCTGCCGCAACCGGATGACCAGCGGGGGGCACTGGACCGACCAGCCGAGCACCGATGACCACTGGGGCCGGACGGTCTGGGGACTCGGGACCGCCGCCGCCCACAGTGACGTCAGCATGGTGCGCCGGCTGGCCGTGATCCAGTTCGACCGCGCCGCCGAGGCCAGGTCGCCACATCCGCGGGCGATGGCGTTCGCCGCGATCGGTGCCGCCGAACTCCTGACCTTCGACCCGGGGCACGCCACGGCGCTCAAGCTCCTCACCGACTACGTCACAGGACTCCCCGAACCGACGGACGACGCCGAATGGCCTTGGCCGGAGCCACGACTCACCTACGCCAACGCGGTGCTCGCCGAGGCGATGATCGCCGCTGGGGTGGCGCTGGACGACGAGGCGCTGCGCCGGAGAGGCCTGGACCTGTTGGAATGGTTGCTGAACTACGAAACCGCCGATGGGCACCTCTCGCCCACCCCTGACGGGGGCCGGGGACCCGGCGAGGCCAGGCCGGCGTTCGACCAGCAGCCGATCGAGGTGGCCAGCCTCGCCGACGCCTGCGCACGCGCCGCGACCGTCGACCCGCGCCCGCTCTGGCCCGAGGGCATCCGGTCTGCCGCCGCATGGTTCCAGGGCGACAACGACGCCGGACTACCCATGTGGGACCCGGAGACCGGCGGCGGCTTCGACGGATTGCACGCCGACGCGGTGAACCTCAACCAGGGCGCCGAGTCGACGCTCGCCGTGATCGCGACCTTGCAGCAGGCACGGCGCTTTTCTCCTGTCCCGCACTGATGTCCGAGCCGAGGTCGCGATGAGCACCAGACGCCGACACGGCCTCACTGAGCTCGTCGTGCACATCGGCGCGGGGTTCGTCGCGAAGGAACGCCCCCACGTGCGGGAGGCGTTGTCCTCGCTGCGGCCGCATCTGGGCCGATCGGCCAACGACGTGAGCGTCGAGGTGTCGTTGCAGGACCGCGGCCGCAGGGAGCAGCGTGTGACGTTGCGCACCACACTGCCCGGCCGCCCGCCCCTGGTGGCGGTCGCCGCGGGCGCCGACCTCACGCGCGCCCTGCACGAGGCCAAGAACGAGCTGATCCGGCATTTGGAGCACTTGAGAACGGTGCGCCAGCCGATGCACAATCGCCGGCTCACCGGCAGGACCACCCGCCATCCGGTGGCCGCGCCGCCGGAGCCTGGGGCGTAGTCGCCAGGCGTTTGCAGATGCTACTGGCGGGTACTCTGAAAGTACCCGCCGATGCGCCCCGTGTTCTCCCGCGAGCAGCGTCGACCGGTCTGCACACACTTCGGTACCAGGGTTGAGATCCACGCCCCTGCGCTGGATCTACACCAAGGATTTGACATCGCTATCACCGACATCGCCCGGTACACCCATCTCAGCGCCACGGACATCAGAAACCTCGGAAGCGAGCTCGACGCGATCCGCAGCGACATCGAGGAGTCCCGCGGGGCGGCCGACGCCACCTACATCCGCCGCACCATCCTGTTCCAGCGCACCCTCGACGTGGCGGCGCGGCTGCTGATCGCCGGTACCCGGTCCAAGGCCGGCTGGGCATTGGGCACCGCCGCGCTCGGCTTCGCGAAGAGCGTCGAGAACATGGAGATCGGCCACAACGTGTCCCACGGCCAGTGGGATTGGATGAACGACCCGGAAATCCACTCGAGCACGTGGGAGTGGGACATGGTCGCGGTCTCGGCGCAGTGGAAGTCCTCGCACAACTACCGCCACCACGTGTTCAGCAACGTGCTCGGCGAGGATGACGACCTCGGGTTCGGCGTGATGCGGGTGACGCCGGATCAGCCGTGGAGCAGGAAGCATCTGTTACAGCCACTGCAGAACCTTTTCCTGGCATTGACTTTCGAATGGGGCATCGCGCTGCACGACGTCGACCTGGCGAAGTCGAATCCCGGACGAGGCCGGGAGTTGAAGTCGTTGATGCGGAAGATCAGGCGCCAAGGCTTCAAGGATTACGTCCTGTGGCCGGTACTGAGCCTGAAGCGCTGGCGCCGGACGCTGGGGGCGAACGCGGTCGCCAACCTGTTGCGCAACCTGTGGGCGTATGTGGTGATCTTCTGCGGGCACTTCCCCGACGGCACCCAGAAGTTCACGCCTGATGTGTTGCAGTCGGAGACCAGGGCGGAGTGGTATCTGCGGCAGATGCTGGGCGCGGCCAATTTCAAGGCCGGCCGCTTCCTGGGGTTCGCCAGCGGCAACCTGTGTTACCAGATCGAGCACCACCTGTTCCCCGACCTGCCGAGCAACCGCCTCGCCGAGATCGCCGACCGGGTGCGGCCGTTGTGCGCGAAGTACGGGCTGCCGTACAACACGGAATCGCTTGTACACCAGTATGGTTCGACGCTCGGAATTATCCACAAGCTGGCATTCCCGGACGGGTTCTTCGGCAAGGATGCCGATGTCGCTGCGATCCGGCCGCGCCGGCGGCGTCAGCAGCGGGTGACGCGTCGCCGCTCAGCGCTGCGCGCCGCCTGACTCTCTGCGTTGAGGCTGCGCTGACGGCGGGGGTCACTCGCACTTCGTCGCCCTGAGCGCAGTCTCAACGCCCCCGTTCACGGCAGCCGCGCCCCGGTCGCCAACTCGGCGTACTGACGCATCAGCCGCAGTGCCGTCCGCCGGTTCATCGCGGGGTCCCGCGCGACGATGCGGTAGCCGAGGTAGTCCTCCATGGCCATCAACGTCATCGCGATGTCGCGCGGCGGGGAACCGAGCGCAAACGCCTTCTGCTTCCGGCCGGCGGTCAGGATCTGGGTGTAGAGGTCCACCTGCCGGTGATAGATGCCCTGCACGTCGCGGCGTTGGTCGAGCTCGAATCCGGCGGCCAGCACGGCACGCCAGATCGCGCGCCACTCGGCATCCTCCGGTCCGGTGGGAAGCCCGGCGGCGATCGTCAGCGCCAGTTGGGCGGCCGGGTCGTCGGTCTCCTCGATGGCGGCGAGCCGGTCGTCGTAGAACCGGACATCGGACCGCAACGCCAGCTCGGAGAGCAGCTGGGTCATGTCCTTGAAGTAGTAGCGCACGGCATTGGTGGTCAGCCCGAGTTCCTCGGCGACATCGGCGAGCCGTAGCGTCGCCAGGTCGTGACGCTCGATCAAAGCGATTGTGGCATCGAGGATCTCAGCTCTTCGCTCGATTTGTCGGTTCGGCCGTCCCACGCGTTGACCACTCCGTTCCCGTCGCCTCGATCCGATGCGAGGTTACCCGCTGATGAACCAATTCTGTCGTTGGGGTTGCGCCGGCCGCAGTCTGGGCGCATTATTTTCCAACTAGGAAAAGAACTAGCTGACCTGGAGGCCCCGAGTGCGGGCGAGAGATCTCGGCATCGTCATCGGCGAACACCCGCCGGGGCCGGACAATGCCATCACCGATGTTGCGGGGGCGGCCGTCGGGCACACCACGCTGCAGGACGACGGCCCGCCCGCGATCCACACCGGCGTCACCGTCGTCGTCCCACACGCGGACATCTGGGCCGAACCGGTTTTCGCGGGCTGTCACCGGCTCAACGGCAGCGGCGAGATGACCGGGCTGGAGTGGATCCGAGAATCCGGCGAGCTCACCTCGGCCATCGGCATCACCAACACCCACAGCGTCGGCGTGGTGCGTGACGCGCTGGTCGCCGCCCAGGTGGACGCCCGCGGCGACGGCATGTACTGGTCGCTGCCCGTGGTGGGGGAGACCTACGACGGGCTGCTCAACGACATCAACGGCCACCACGTGCGAGCTGAACACGTTGCGGCCGCATTGGCCGACGCGCGCGGTGGTCCCGTCGCCGAAGGCGCCGTCGGCGGCGGCACCGGGATGATCTGCCACGGCTTCAAGGGAGGCATCGGGACCTCGTCGCGGGTCACCGAGACCGCCACGGGGAGCTACACGGTCGGGGTGCTGGTGCAGGCCAATCACGGCCGGCGTGAACGCCTCCGGATCAACGGGGTGCCGGTGGGAGAGTTGATCGGCGCCGACGTCGTCCCGTTGCCCGACATGCCGCGGCAGTACGAGCCGGGCTCCGGGTCGATCATTGTGATCGTCGCGACCGACGCCCCGCTGCTGCCGCACCAGTGCACCCGGCTGGCGCAACGAGCGGGGTTGGCGGTCAGCCGGATCGGCGGCACCGGTGAGCAGTACAGCGGTGACCTGATGCTCGCCTTCGCCACCGGCAACCGCGGCATCCCGCCGTACGCGTGGGACGAGGACGCGGCCACACCGCGGCCCGAGATCCCGCTGCGGATGGTCGCACCACAACTGATGACCCGGCTGTTCGACCTGACCATCGAGGCCACCGAAGAGGCGATCGTCAACGCGCTCGTCGCCGCCACCACCGTCACCGGCCGCAACGGCCTGACCGCGCACGCCCTCGACCACCACCTGCTCCAGCAGGCCCTCACCCCCACCCAGGAGTCCCGATGAGCGAACAGACGATCACGGCCCAGGAAGGTCGGCTGCACGGCCGGCTCGGCGTCGTCAGCATCGTGTTCATGGTGGTGGCCGCCGCGGCCCCGCTGACCGTCATCGGCGGCAACATGCCGCTGGGCATGGGACTGGGCAACGGTGCCGGAGCGCCGGTGGGTTTCGCGACCGCCGCGCTGGTGCTGCTGCTGTTCTCGGTCGGTTTTGTCACGATGACGCCGCACGTGCCCGAGGCGGGGGCGTTCTTCTCCTACGTCACCGTCGGCCTCGGCCAGCGGATGGGCAAGGGGATCGCGGTGGTCGCGCTGATCGCCTACACCGCGATCCAGGTCGGGATCTACGGCTACATCGGCTGGGCGATCGGCGACACCGTGAAATTCTACAACGGTCCGGAAATCCCTTGGCCGGTCTATTCGTTCGCGATCATGGCGATCGTCGCGCTGCTGGGCTACCGGCACATCGACCTGTCGGCGAAGGTGCTCGGGGTGGCGCTGGCGCTGGAGATCGGCGTCGTGGTGGTGCTGGATCTGGTGATCGTCGCCGACCCTGGGCCGGCAGGCCTGACGCTGACGTCGTTCACGCCCGAGGTGTTCGCGCAGCCCGGGCTGGGCATCGCGGTGCTGTTCGCGCTGACCGGGTTCATCGGGTTCGAGGCGACCGCGGTGTTCCGCGACGAAGCCCGTGACCCGGAACGCACCATCCCGCGTGCGACCTATGCCGCGGTGCTGATCATCGGGGCGTTCTACGCGGTGACGGCGTGGGCGTTCGTGGTGGCGATCGGTCCAGACCAGGTGACGGCAGTTGCGCAGCAGACCCTCGACGGTGAGGGAAACATGCTGCTGGACACGACGAATGACACGCTGGGGCGGGTCGGACGCGATGTCGTCAACGTGCTGCTGCTGACCAGCCTGTTCGCCTGCGTGCTGTCGTTCCACAACGTGATCGCGCGCTATCAGTTCGTGCTGGCCGGCAAAGGGCTGCTGCCGCAGCGGCTGGCGAAGGTGCACGACACGCACCAGTCGCCGGCGTTCTCGTCGCTGGTGCAGACTGCGACCGCCGCGGTGATCGTCGGCATCTTCGCGGTCCTCGGAATCGACCCGCTGGTAGGGGTTTTCGGGTCGATGGCCGGGGTGGCGACCGTCGGCATGGTGTTGCTGCTGCTCACCACGACGGTGGCCGCTCTGGTGTACTTCCTGCGCCATCCGGACGCCGCCGGCGGGCGGGTGTGGCAGACCCGGATCGCACCGGCGTTGGCCATCCTCGGCCTGCTGGGAAGCCTGTGGCTGGTGCTGTCGAACTTCACGCTGGTGACCGGTGGCAGCGCCGCCTTGAGCACGGTGCTGGCCGCGATCCCGTTCGTCGGCCTGGTGGTCGGCGCGCTGGCGTGGCGCCCGGGCGTTACCTTGCGTTGAGACTGCGCTGACGGCGGGCTCTACTCGAACTTTCCCGCCAAGGCGGCAGTCTCAATGGGGCGAGCGCCGAAGGGCACCGGCCTCGGGCGCATCCGCACGTGCTGCGGCCACCAGAACCACCGCCCGAGCAGCGCGGCGATCGACGGCGTCATGAACGAGCGCACCACAAACGTGTCGAACAGCAGACCCAAACCGATGGTGGTGCCGACCTGCCCGATGACGATCATGTCGGACACCGTCATCGACATCATCGTGAACGCGAACACCATGCCGGCGGCGGTCACCACCGAACCGGTGCCGGCCATCGACCGGATGATGCCGGTGTGCAGCCCGGCGTGCAGCTCCTCCTTCATCCGCGACACCAGCAGCAGGTTGTAGTCGGCGCCGACGGCCAGCAGCACGATCACCGACATCGGCAGCACCATCCAGTGCAGCGGGATCCCGACCAGGTGCTGCCACAACAGCACCGACAGCCCGAACGAGGTACCCAAACTGAGCACCACCGTCCCCACGATCACCGCCGCCGCCACGATGGCCCGCGTCAGTAGCACCATGATCAGGAAGATCAGGATCAGCGCCGCGGTGGCGACGATCAGCAGGTCGTAGTCGGCGCCGTGCTGCATGTCCTTGTACAGCGCCGCGCTGCCGCCGAGGTAGATCGTCGAGCCGGCCAAAGGGGTGCCCTTGACGGCGTCTTCCGCGGCGACCTTCAACGCGTCGATACGCGCGGTGCCCGCCTCGGTCAGCGGGTCTCCCTGGTGGATGATGGTGAACCGCACCGCATGTCCGTCGGGTGACAGGAACAGCTTGATGCCACGCTGGAACTCGGCGGTTTCGAACGCTTCCGGCGGCAGATAGAACGAGTCGTCGTTCTGCGCGGCATCGAACGCCTCACCCATGGCGGTGGCGTTGTCCTGCATCGCCATCGTCTGATCCTGCTGGGCCTTCTGGATCTGGTACTGCGTCAGCATGATCTGCTTCTGGTTCTTCATGGTCTCGATCATCGGGTCCATGAGGGTGACCATCTGCGGCATCAACGCGGCCATCTGCTCGAAATCGGGCACCATCGCGGCGAAGTCGTCCGACATCGAGCCGATCCCGTCGAGGCTCTCGAAGATCGACCGCATCGCCCAGCACACCGGGATGTCGAAACAGTGCGGCTCCCAGTAGAAGTAGTTGCGGATCGGGCGGAAGAAGTCGTCGAAGTTGGCAAGGTCGTCGCGCACGTCGGCGATGGTGGAGCTGGTGTTCTTCATCGACTCCACCATGCGGTTGGTGATCTCCGACATCTCCTGGGTCAACGACTTCATCTTGGTCATCGAGTCGATGGTGACCTGCATGTCGTTCGCCTGCTCGAGGGTGTTGTCGAGCATCTTCTGGATGTAGTCGTTGTTCATGATCTGGCCGGTGCTGTTGGCGCTCAACGTGTACGGAATCGTCGAGTGCTCGATCGGTTTGCCCTCCGGCCGGGTGATGGTCTGCACCTCGGCGATGCCGCGGACGTCGACGAGCGCCTTGGCGATCTTGTCGATCACCAGGAAGTCGGCGGGGTTGCGCAGATCGTGATCGCTTTGCACCATCAGCAGATCGGGGTTCATCGTCGCCGACGAGAAGTGCCGGTCGGCGGCGGCGTAGCCGACGTTGGCGGGGACGTCGTCGGGCAGGTAGAGGCGGTCGTCGTAGATGGTGTGGTAGCCGGGCAGCGCGAGCAGCCCGACCAGACAGGTGACGACCGTGGCGACCAGGATGGCGCCGGGCCAGCGCACGGTGGCCGCGCCGACCCGTCGCCAGCCACGCGAGCGGGTCATCCGCTTGGGTTCGAGGACCCGGCCGAACCGGGTGACCACCGAGATGACCGCCGGTCCCAGCGTGACGGCCGCGGCGACGACGAACGTCATCCCGACCGCCAACGGGATGCCCATCGTCTGGAAGTACGGCAGCCGGGTGAAGTGCAGGCAGAAGGTGGCGCCGGCGATCGTCATCCCGGAGGCCAGGATGACGTGGGCGGTGCCACCGAACATGGTGTAGTAGGCCGACTCTCGGTCCTCGCCGTGGCGGCGGGCCTCCTGGTAGCGGCCGACCAGGAAGATGCCGTAGTCGGTGGCCGCGGCGATGGCCAGCGTCACGACCATGTTGGTGGCGAAGGTGGTGAGCCCGAAGACCTCGTGGTAGCCGAGGAACGACACAATGCCGCGTGCACCCATCAGCCCGAGGAACATCATCCCCGTCACCACCAAAGTGGTGACCACCGAGCGGTAGACGATCAGCAGCATCACGATGATGACGACGAAGGTGACCATCTCGATGGTGCGCATGCTGGCGTCGCCGACCGCGTTCTGGTCGGTGGTGGTGGCCGCCGGTCCGGTCACGTAGGCCTGCACGCCGTCGGGTGCGGGGGTGTCGGCGATGAGAGTTCGTACGGCTTCGACGGATTCGTTGGCCAGCGTCTCGCCCTGGTCGCCGGCGATGTACACCTGGACGTAGGCGGCTTTGTTGTCGTTGCTCTGGGCGCCCGCCGCGGTGAGTGAGTCGCTCCAGAAGTCCTGGACGTGCTGGATGTGGAGGGTGTCGGCGCGCAGGTCGGCGACGATCCGGTCGTAGTACTCGTGGGCAGGGGCGCCGAGGTCTTCCTGGCCTTCGACGACGATCATCACCGAGCTGCTGGTGTCGAACTCCTCGAACACCGAGCCGACTTCCTTGGTCGCGATCATCGCCGGTGCGCTGTTGGGGCTCATCGAGACCGCGCGCATCTTGCCGACGACTTCGAGCTGCGGCACAACAACATTGAGCGCGACGATCAGCGCGACCCAGGCCAGGATGATCGGAACCGCCAGCGTGCGCAGGGTGCGCGGCAGCCAGGGTCGCTTGGTCACCGTGTGTGCGCTCATGCCGACTTCACCACGCAGAAGGTCTGAGCGTTGACGCCGGTGGCGGTGTGTTCCTCCTTGACCTCGCCGTCGACGAGGATGCGGCAGGTGACGGTGCCGCCGTCGCTCTGGGCGAGAATGTTCGCGCTGACCGCGGGCACCGTCGTGCTCAGCGTCAGCGACCACGGCAGGGTGGCGTCCTCGACGCGCTGGGGGATGCCGTCGAGGTCGACGTAGTTGATCAACCCGGTGCTGCCGGTGCCGTACACCTCGTAGGTCACCACCTTCGGGTTGAAGGACTCGGCCTTGGCGGATCCGGCGGGGGTCACCAGCACCGGGTCGGCGCCGAACACCGCGCGCAACTGGCTGACCGTGGCTGCGCCGGCGACGACGGCGACGATGACGAGGACGGGCAGCCACAGGCGCTTGACGAGCGTGGTCACGTAGGCAACCTAACGAGATAAGTGGATAGATGCAATCCAAGTGGACGATATTGATCCACTTTGTGTGTGATGGTCCGTACACTCGGCGGCATGACTGCTGGCGAGTCGCAGACGCCGGGCCTGCGCAAGGACGCCGAGCGCAACCGGCGGCGGATCATCGAGGCCGCCCGCGAGCTCTGTGCCACCCGGGGCCTGGAAGCCACGCTCAACGAGGTGGCGCACCATGCGGGCCTGGGCGTCGGCACGGTGTACCGGCGGTTCCCGACCAAGGAGGCGCTGTTCGAGGCGATCTTCCAGGACGGCCTCGACCAGCTCGTCGCACTCGCCGAGGCCGCGCTGGAGGTCGAGGACTCCTGGGACGGGTTCGCGTGGTTCGTCATGCAGCTGACCGAGATGACGGCCACCGACCGCGGGCTGCGCGAGATCGTCTTCAGCAAGACCTACTGCGGGGGAGGGGTTGACGCCGCCCGCGACCGGCTCGACCCGGTGGTGTCGGCGGTGGTGGAGCGCGCCAAACGCGACGGGTATCTGCGCCCGGAGGTGTCGGCGACCGACATGCCGTTGTGCGGCCTGATGGCGGGCGCGGTCAGCGAGTACTCCGGCGAGGTGTGCGTCGACCTGTGGCGGCGCTACGTCGCGATCCTGTTGCAGGGCATGCGCTGTCAGCGCGGCCAGGAACGACTGCCGGTGGCTGCGTTGACCCAGGACCAACTGCAGACCGCGATGTACACGTGGCCGGCTCCAGGTGCGTCGTAGCTTGCCGCGGTTGACACTGCGCTCAGGGCGGTGGTCACTCGAACTTCTGCGCCCTGTGTGCAGTGTCAACGGCCGGGCGTGGACACTCGGCGCCGGTGACGGGAATCCATCGTGCCGCTGACAGGTCCGTGGCGGGGCGACCCCGTCTGGCTCGCGGACGTGCTGCGCGCTGAGGGTGTCCGCCTCGTCGAGTATCCCGGTTGGCGAAACCGCGGCCACGGCGGCTTCAAGGACATCCGCGGCGTCATGGTGCACCACACCGGATCCAACAGCGCCAGTGCGGCTTCCATCGCTATGGGCAGGCCGGACCTTGCCGGGCCGCTGTCGCAGCTGCACATCGCTCGGAACGGCACGGTGACGGTGGTGGCGGCAGGGGTCGCGTGGCACGCCGGCGTCGGTATGTACCCGTGGCTGCCGACCAACATGGGCAACTGGCACATGATCGGGATCGAATGCGCGAACAGCGGCAGCAGCCCGACGGCGCGACACCGCACGAACTGGCCCGACGCGCAGTATGACGCATTGGTCCGCTGCTGCGCCGCGATCAACCACCGCTTGGCGCAGAACTCCGCGCGGACGATCGGGCACAAGGAGTACGCAGGCCGCTTCCAAGGCAAGTGGGATCCGGGCGCGATCGACATGGAGATCCTGCGCAGCGACATCCAAGCCCGGATCGGCGTCATCGCGGACCCCGCGTCGACACCGAGACCGCCGGTGCCGGTCGGCGAGTACGCGCACATCCTGCTCCACCGCGGCTCCGAGGGGCCACAGGTCGCCGAGCTGCAGCGCCGCCTCAAGTACGCATATCGTTCGTACGCCGGGCATCTCGCGATCGACGGCGTCTACGGCCCGTTAACCGAAGCCGCCGTCAGGGAGTTCCAACGACGCACACCGCGCTTGAAGGTCGACGGTATCGTCGGCCCTGCCACGGCAGCTGCCCTGAACTTGAGGGTGGTGCTGTCCGGTACTGGCGCGGCAACCACTCCTTGAGACTGCGCTGACGGCGGGCTCTTCTCGCACTTCGTCGCCGGGAGTGCAGTCTCAACGGGGGCTGTGGATGGATTCAGCGGCCCGTCGTCTGGAAATGGCACGCTTCCGGCATGGAAGGGGTGTTCCGCGGCAGTGAGGCGTTGGCGCTCGGGGCGCTGACGCGCCACGAGCTGCGGACGAGCTATCGCCGGGTGCTGCCCGACGTGTATGCGGCGAAACGGGCTGAGCTGACGCTGCCGCACCGGGCGGTGGCGGCGTGGCTGTGGTCGGGGCGCAGGGCGGTCATCTCGGGTGTCACGGCGTCGGCGCTGTGGGGTGCGAGGTGGGTCGATGACGATGTGGTGGAGCTGAACTGGCCCAATCACCGAGCGCCGGCCCGGGGTGCGCACCCGCAATGACACCGTGCTGGACGACGAGATCGTCTGCAGAGACGGCCTTCCGGTGACGACGGTGGAGCGGACGGCGTTCGACCTGGCGCGGCGTGGTGTGGAGGGGGTTGCGGTGGCGCGCCTGGACGCACTGGCGAGGGCCACCCACTTCAAGGCCGACGATGTTCTGGATCTGGCGCAACGGCACCCGCACGTGAAGGGTCTTCGGCGGGTGGGCGGAATGCTCGATCTCGTGGACGCGGGGGCGGAGTCGCCGAAGGAATCGTGGCTACGAATGCTGCTGATCAACGCGGCCTACCCGCGGCCAGCCACCCAGATCCCGGTGCTGGGCGCCGATGGGTATCCGCGGTACTACCTCGACATGGGGTGGGAGCAGATCAAGGTCGCGGTGGAGTACCACGGTGAGCACCATCGCGAGGATCCGGTGGCCTACCGCAAGGACATCATCCGGATGGAGTACCTCGCCGGCCTTCGCTGGATCGTGGTGCGGGTGGTCAAAGGGCAGAACAGGAATCAGATCCTGGCGCGGGTCGACCGTGCGGTGCGGTCACGCGGTGGCTTCTGAAGTGCCAATGAGACTGCATCCACGGCGGGGCCTTCTCGCACTTCGTCGCCGAGAGCACAGTCTCAACGGCAGCGCGGGAGCCAAATTGGTGCGCTGACGGTTCCTGACGCTGTTTTATTCTGGACGCCGAGGGGGTGTCCGTCGTCGTGAGTGTGCTCGGGGAAGCGCTCGACTTGTTGCGCCGGTACGGCGACGTGGTCGGGATCAACTGGGACAAAGGCCCCAGCATCCTCGACCGCACCCTGGCTCCCGGCGTTGCCAACCTGGCTGCCTCACCGATACTTGCTGCCGCGCAGCTCACCATTCACGGGATGAAGGCGACGACCGGTTCGGGCGAACCGCAGGACGGGGAAGCTTTCAAGAAGTCCGCGGATCTCTACGAGGAGGCGGGAAACCTGCTGATCGATGCGGCTCCGGTCGAGGACCGTTGGAATGGCACCGCGGCAACGGCCTATGACGACAAGAATGACGATCACCGCCACCTGACACTCGAAGTCGCAGCGGCTGACCAAGAAATGCGCCAGGCACTGAGCCGACTAGCAGCCGAGGTGAAGGCAACCCGTACGGACCTCCAGGACGCCATCGACTTCCTCTCCGACTACGACACTTCGACGGCGTGGATGAACTTCGTACCCGGCGGTGCCGCCGTCAAAGCCGCTTCCGACACAGCAGTGGCGTCGACGCAGCTTGCTGTGGCGCAGGCATCGATCGTGAAACTGGTTGCCGAGTCGACGGTGGTTGCGCACAGCATGAGCGCGCCGTTGAACAGGTACACCGAGGCGGCCAAGCAGGACCTTCTGGATCCGAACGGAGAGTTCGCTTGTGGCGAGCCGTTCGGCGACGAGCGCCGGACCGGACAACTCCCCGAGCGGACCGATCCCAAAGAGCCCTTCGAACTGCCCAAGCCACCTCCGGTCATTTACCCGCCCGCCACACCGTATGAATCGCCGAGACCTCGGTGAGAAAGCGTCCGCAAGAGATGGAGAGAGCTTCGTGTCGAATATGGCAGACAACCTCAAGGTACTCACTGAGCACATCGACGAACTTGCGGCCAAGCAGACCACAGCTGCCGGAAACCTGAAGGTCGCCGGCGAGACGGTCAACGACCTGGCATCGAGCGTGTGGGCCACCCACGGCGTCGTGTGCGCCGCCAGCAATATGGCCGTCGATGCAATCGAGGCTGCTCGTGATGCCGCGGATGCGAAGCTCTGGCGCGTCTCCCACGACCTCTCGGAACGGCTACGGATGGCATCGGCGAACTACAACAACACCGACTGGAGAGCAGGGGAGGAGATCGACCATTCGTGCAAAGCATGACCTCCGTCGATAGACGCAGAAGCTATGTCGATGCAACGTGACGGTATGTGGGATGGCGACGACGCTGACCAGCTATACGAGCAGATAGAGCCCGACGGTGCTGGCTTCGACCTCGGGGAAATCTACACCCCGGTTGCAGACGGCAGCGATGAAACCGGCTGGTGTAGTGCTGATCACGAATACTGTCCAGAATCCGCTGAGGAGTATCCGGAAGTCGCCTTCACTGTCACTAGTCCGTCCGGGGCTCTCTCTGCATCCGCCGGGCTCGGGGGACGCATCCAGCGCATCGATGTGGTCGACGTGTCGAGTTTGGATGAAGTTCAGCTCCGTGAGGAGATCGTCGAACTGGCTCTACTCGCAAGAGAGAAGGCCCGTGCAGCCCAGCATGAGGTCACCGCTGAACTCATGCGCAGACTCGGACAGGATCGCGTAGGGGTGAGCTCATTTCTCCTACATTCCATAGGTCTGCCGACGTTCGAATCTGCAAGTGCCCGGCTGGCAGAGACCTTTGCCATCCGCTACCGCTCAGACGATGACTGAGAACCGTCAGCCCAAGAAGTCCCGGCGCCGTCGTGGAGTCCTCGCCGGAGCGGCAGTTTTCATTGTCGTAGCAGTGGCTGCGACGATGGCCATCACGTGGTGGATCCCGAACTACCGCGTCGACGCTGCGCGGGCATCGTGGCAGCCGCCGCCAGATGCGCTGTTGTCGTCATCGATGCGCGAGAGGCCAGTTCCCGGTTGGCGAACCAACCCCGCTTCGCTTGGATTGCCTCTTGCTGATGACAGCCGTATTGCGGTTAGCGACGACCCCTTCGGCCCGCGGCCGTTCGTCGGTTCGATCGGAACCAGGGCGTACTTCCTGGCCCATAGCGAATCCCGAAACGCCCTGCAGTGGTGGGTGGTCGGGCTGGACGTGTCCAATGGCCGCGCGCTGTTCGACGCCGTTCCGTTCAGCGCGGATGGGCGTCCTCCACAGTGCTTCCTCAACGGACCTGCAGACATCCTGTGCTTGGATCGCTCATCGACTCCCTCGGCATGGGTGATCGACGGACGATCCGGCGCCGTCAGATACAGCGGCCCAACCGATCTTCGAGCGCTCGATGGGGGTCAGTCGGTCCAGCAAGTCGGGATCTACGCCGTAGCGGTTAACTCGGACGAAGGCGTCTTCGGTATCGGCTCTCACGCCGAGAGGACATGGTTCGTCCCGGGGAATGGGCGGTTGAACATCGAACCACAGACAAGGCCGGGGGCGAGTTCGCAGACTCTCACCGCGCAACTCGAGGCCAGTCCCCGCACGTATGCCTCAACCGTCTTCTCCGTCGTAGACGGCCGCGTGATCGAGCCGGAGATCGATAGCGACGTCGCGCTGAAAGACACGAGCTTCTATACCGGTGGATTCGCCGCACAGGTTGCGGAACCTGACGGAACCGTTTCGGGGATTGTCTTCTTCGACGAGTCTGGAAGACGTCTTGGCGAGCACAACGGAGTGCATGTTGTCTACGCGGACCAGCCTGTGGATCTACCTGTCGTTTCGGCAGAATCAGATGATCAGCGGGTTGTGTATTCCGCCCAGGGCAAGAAACTGATCGAAGTCTCGGACGGCACGATCCACCTCGTCGAGACCACGCTGATGGTCAACCTGGCCGACAGTGCAGCGTTTCCCGAGTGGCAGCAATACAACATGCGCGACGGCTCCCCAGGCCCGGTCTGCGAGTTTCCGATGGGTCACTACCTCGGCCATGACGGAAGCGCCCTGATTTTCGAGTTCAACCACGACAACGGAGACGTGCTCGCTTCTGGCCGCGACCTCAACACCTGCGAGAGATTGTGGTCGATATCGAAACAACCGGAAGCGCTCGACCGAATCTTTCGAGTCGACGGCACAATCATCCATTTGACCAACGAGGGAGCCGAACTCACCTCGCTGGTGGCCCCGGGCAATTGAGGTCCAATTGCCGAGTACCCGAAACCGTCGTCGACACTTAGCAATAGGTGCAATCGTGGTAGTCGTGGCGGTGACCGCGACGCTGGCCTTGACCTGGTGGCTCCCGGCATACCGGCTCAGCTCCGCGCGGGCGGCCTGGCAGCCGCCACCCGATGCGGTTATCTCGTCGCCGATGCGTGAGCCGCCGGTCCCCGGCTGGCGGATCTCCGTCGCTGACTTGGGACTGCCGCGAACTACCGACAGCCGAATCGCAGTCGGTAACCGCCCGGTCGATCCGCGCCCATTCATCGGCAGCATCGAAGAACGGGCATACTTCCTCGCCGACAGCGGCGTGGGCGACGAGAGGCACTGGTGGCTGACGGGAGTCGACGTCCACAGCGGACAACCGCTATTCGCGGCCGTATCCCTTGGTGCGGGGAGGCAGGTACCGGAGTGCTTTCTGAACGGACCGACCCACATTCTCTGCCTGGATGGTGGAATTGCCGATAGCGCGTGGGTGATCGATGGACGGTCCGGGTCAGTCGACTACAGCGGGCCAACCGATCTGCAGAGCAATTTCGGAGTTCTGTCGGTTCACCAGGTCGGTATCCATGCCGTTGCGACCCAACAAGACGAGGGCGTGTACGGAATTGGCCCCCAAGCGGAAACGACGTGGTTCGTGCCGGGCAATGGATTGCTAAAAACGGTGGACCGTGCACGACCGGGCGCGTCGTCACAGACTTTGACAGCACAGCTAGAGGCAAACCCGAGGACGTACATATCGACCGTCTTTTCGGTAGTGGACGGGAAGGTAATCGAACCTGAGATCGACGAGGCCTCTCACCTCGGCGAAACGAGTTTCTACACCGGCGGATTCGCTGCGGAAGTTGTCGAGCCGAACGGGCTTTCGTCCGAGATCGCGTTCTTCGATGAGACCGGAAAGCGCCTCGGCGAATACGAGGGTCCCGGCAATCCCGGAAACAGTCCGGCAGATCTGCCGGTCATTGGCCCGAATTCGGATGGCCGGAATACGGTGTTCACGATTCATGGGCAACCGCTGATCGAGGTCCCAGGCGGGACTTTGCATCTCGTGGGAACCACACTGATGGTTGATGGCGGCAACAGTCTGGCCTTCCCGGAGTTGCAGCTGTACAACATGCGCGACGGCACCGCGGCGGGGCCTGTTTGCGACTACCCGATGCACCACTACCTCGGCACCGACGGATCCACGTTGGTGTTCGAGGTGACCAACCGGAACGCGGAACTGCTCGCGAAGGCCCACGACCTCCACTCCTGCGAGCGACTCTGGACGCTTCCCAAGAAACCCGATTCCCTCGACCGCATCTGGAACATCGACGGCACGCTCGTCCAATTGGCCGACGAGGGAACTGAACTCACGTCTCTGGTCGCACCGAACTGATATCGGTCAGCGCTGCGCGTACTGCAAGCCGACGAGTTGCTCGGACACGCTCCACAACCGGGCGGCATCGGCGACCGAGCGGGCCGGCCGGTACACCTCCTGCTCGGCGGGTTCACCTCTGAGCTGCTGGAATCCGCTGGGGCCATAGAACTTGCCGCCTTCGGCGTCGGGGTGGGTGGCGGCGTAGAGCGCGGGCAGCAGTCCCTGGTCGACGGTCTGGGGTCCGACACCGATCCGGGCCAGGGTCCTGATCACCCGGACGTTGGCGGTGTCTTTGTTGCGGCCCATATGCGGTTGCGCCGCCAGCAGGTTGGTGGCCGTCACCCCGGGATGGGACACGTTACTGGTGATGCCCCAGCCGGCGGTCTGGCTGCGGCGGTCCAGCTCCAACCCGAACATAAGGTTCGCGATCTTGGACTGGCTGTAGGCCTTCATGGCGGAATAGGACTTCTCGAAGTTCAGGTCGTCCCAGTTGATCGCGTTGCCGCGCGCCGAGATGCTCGACTGCGTGGTCACCCGCGCACTCCCCGCCATCAACAGCGGCATCAGCCGTCCGGTGAGCGCGAAGTGGCCGAGATGGTTGGTGCCCCATTGCAGTTCGAAGCCGTCGATAGTGGTCTGCCGGCGCGGTGGGTTCATCACCCCGGCATTGTTGATCAACAGGTTGATGGGCCGCCCCTCGGCCAGCAGCTCCCCGGCGAGGTCGGCGACCGACTGCAGGGACGCAAGGTCCAGCGCACGAATGCTGAGTTGCGCGTCGGGCACCGTGGCCCGGATCTGCTCGACGGCTCGCCGGCCTTTGTCGGGGTTGCGCACCGGCAGGATCAGTTCGGCTCCGGCGGCGGCGAGCCGCGTGGCCAGACCGAGGCCGACGCCGTCGCTTCCGCCGGTGACCACGGCCAGCTTGCCGTGCAGGTCGGGTACGTCCATTGTCGCTTTGCGTGTCATGGCGTCCACTGTGGCGCAGTGCGGGAACCACATTCAGGGACTGATGATCCGTTGATCCCCGGAGCCTTCCTCCGCCCACCCGAACGGCGGACGATCGGTTGATGACCGACCGCCCCCGGGTAGCGGAGCTGCTACGCGACCGCCGCGACGTCCTGCAACCCGAGGACGTCGGGCTGACACGCGGGCGGCGACGGCGCACGCCCGGTCTGCGTCGCGACGAGGTCGCCGCGCTGTCCTCGATCTCAGCCATCCACTACGCCCGGTTGGAACGACGATGCGGGCCATGGCCGTCACCGACGACGCTGGCCAGCCTGGCGCGTGCATTGCGGCTCACCCGTGAGCAGCGCGACGAACTGTTCGGCGCGGCGGGATACGACGGCGGCCCCACGCATGTGGATCCGGGCGTCATGCACGTGCTGGGTCGCCTCACCGACATCGCCGCGCTCGTCGTCGACCCGATCGGCGAGGTCCTGGCCCAGACCCCGCCGGCGCGGGCGCTGTTCGGGGACCACACCGGCCACACCGGCTGGGCCCGCAGCGGCTACTACCGGTGGTTCACCGACCCGGGTGAGCGGCAGCGCTACCCGGCCGACGAACACCGACTGATCGGCGCGGAGATCGTCGCCGATCTCCGCCATCAACACGCCAGCACCGCAACAGCTCTAATGCAGAAGCTATGCGGCATCGGCGAATTCGACGAACTCTGGCAGGAACCCGGGGCTCTCCGCACCGCTCGGCGCTGCCGCGTGGTGTGCGCGAACGTCGGCGTCGTCGAACTGGACCGCGAGGTGCTGACCGCCGGACGCGGTCAACGCGTGGTCTTTTATCTCCCCGTGCCGGACTCGGACAGCGAATCCCGGCTGCAACTGGCGTCGGTGCTCGGCCACCACCGGTTCGACTGATACGTCAGGCGTGCGCGTCGACGGGGGCGTCGCGCAGGTAGGCCTGTGGGTCGGCACCGAGCGCGGCGAGCTTGGCGTGGCTGGGTGTGCCGGGCTCGGCGGTGAACACCAGCATCGTGTGCAGCTGGGTGGGGTCGTGCAGGATCTGGCACTGCACCTCCAGCAGGCCCAGCTTCGGATGCACCAGCCGCTTCTCGTTCTCGTGTGCCATCCCGACGATGTGCAGCTTCCACAGCTCGGCGAACTCGGCGCTGCGGCTCAGCAGCTCTTCGACGATCTGCGCAGCACGCGAGCCGGCGCCGTCGCGGGCGTAGCCCATCCGGGCGGCGGCGACGTAGTTGCGTCCGATGGCGGCGTGGTCCTCGACGGGATAGAGCCCGCGCGAGGTGTCGTCGGTGAACCACCGGTACGCCACGCAACGCGCGAAACCCTCGTAGGCGGTCTGATCGCCGAGCAATGCCTTGGCGGCCGGGGTCTGCACCAGCGTCTCGCCGAGCGCGGACATCACCTGTGCCGGGGTGTCCTGAAGCCGGTCGAGAATCCGCATGGTGGCGGCGCTGACCTGCTCGCCGACGAGGGTGCGGGCGGGCGCGTTGTGCCCGGCCAGCCGGAACAGGTGGTCACGTTCATCCAGGGTCAGCCGCAGCGCACGCGCCAGCGAGGCGAGCACCTCGATCGACGGCTGCGGACCGCGCTGCTGCTCCATCCGGCAGTAGTAGTCCGTCGAGATCACCGCCAGCGCGGCGACCTCTTCCCGGCGCAGCCCGACGGTGCGGCGGCGTTGACCTGGGGGCAGACCGACGTCCTCGGGGGTCAGTGCTTCACGGCGGGTCCGCAGGAAGTCGGCCAACTGTCGCTGATCCATCAGCCCAGTGTCCCCGCGGGCGCGCCGACGTGCCAGGGAGCGCCAGACCCCCTATGGCCGCCGCGGTCGCCGGGCCTGCAGGACGTAGGCAGGCGGAATGTTGCACCACACCGTGCGGCGGACGGTCACTTCTTCGAACCGTTCCGCCAGCAGGGTGCGGAAGCGTCGCGCCTGGGGCAGCTGCTGTGCGTGCGCATAGGAAAAAGTGGCGAAGACGCTGTCGGGGGACAGCGTGGCGGTGACAGCATGGATCAGCCGCTGTTGCAGCTCGGTACCGAACGACGCCCACGGCAGGCTGCTGATGACGACGTCGGTGGTGGTGAGGCCGCGGGTGGCCAGTGTGTCGGGCAGGTATTCCGCGTCACCCTCGGCGATATCGACTGCGGGGAATACCAGTCCGTCGCGGGACGGCTCCCGTAGCGGTGAGGTTGATCCCATGGCGACCGGCCTGTTGGCGTGCTGCGGCGACTACCAGGGCGCGTCGATCCCTGGATGACCACGTCCTTGCTGCTGAAGGCCGCCGTGGCGAGGGTGGGCATCAACGGGCAAGGGAGAGCACAAATGGCGCGAACCGAAGGCAGGCTGCGAGGCGGACTGGCGCGGAGCCGTGAGACGCTGGCGGCGCTGATCGCTTCACCGCAGACACCGATCCTTCAGCTGGTCGGCGGCTGGCGGGGCGTGTTCGACGCGGTCGGGCCCGCGAGTGCGATCGTGCCGGTTCCCGAGGCTGTCCCCGCGCGGTGAGTCCCTGCGCTGTGAGCGCCTCGAACCAGCCACGTTGCACTACGTCGCCTTCAAGCCGCGGATGCCAAACACGGGCTGCCTGCGTCGGCCGTGCCCCCACCCGCGGTCCCACGGCCATCGACCCTTGTCGTCAGCCCAGACCAGTTGAAGTGCGCGAAAATCCCTGCGGTAGAGCCTGACGGCATACTTCAGGTGCACGTCCGGGTGTTCGACTTCGACGACCTCGAGACATAACCTTCCACCACAGTCGATGTGTTCGGATGGTTGCAAGACCATGCCCTCGTCGACCATCTGATCGCCGATCACGTTCAATAGCCGCACAGCCGCCTGCGGCTGCATCCCCGTCACCAATAACTCCGGCAGACCCTTCTCTTGCAGACCGATGGTGTACGCGAATGGACGTTTATCACTCTCGAGAAACTGCACTGCCCATCTGTGGGCTTTGATGGTGTCCCGCAGAACGTCCAGGTAGTCGTCGGTGGTCTTGTCGGGATTGTCGCACTGCCAGCACATGGCCGCACCCTTCTGTCGTGGTTGCGACCAAGCGTGCACGCGCCCACCGACATTCCCACCCCGATCGTGCTGCTGCGCAGTCGAAGTCATCCATCGTCGGGAGCCTCAGCCGCACCAGCACCCGAGGCGATTTCCATAGGGCCGTGCGTTCAGACTGCGATGACGGCGGAGCTTGCTCGCACTTTGTCGCCGAGGACGCAGTCTCAACGCCACGGGCGTCACGGGCGTCACGCCGGGGGCGGTGGCGGCAGTGGTGGCGGTGGTGGTGGTGGCGCCGGCCACGGCAGCACAATGGGCGGCAGCCCGGGGATCTCGAAGACGTTCGGGGGTGGTGGGGGCGGTGCCTCCCCGGGAGGCGGCGGAGGGGGCGGCGCGCTCGGGGGAGGCGGCTGGTACACCGGCGCCGGGGCGATCCCGGTGCTGGTGTGGATCGTGACGATCGAACCGGGGATGGTCTTACCCCGCGGGCTCGTGCCCACTACGGTGCCCTTGGCGTAGGAACTGTTCACCGCCGTCGGCTCCGCCGCGACCTGAAAACCGGCGTCCGTCAACTTCTTCCGCGCCGCATCGAGCTTCAACCCGACGACACTGGGCACCTCACTCCCCGGGCCGCCGTCGACGTAGCGCGGATCGGTGGCGGGCATGGCCACCGGACCGAAGTCAGTGGCGATCGGCTTCATCGCCAGATACCAGGTGCGGGCCGGTTCGGTTCCGCCATAGAGGTTTCCGTCGCCGCACTGGCGCAGCGGATACGAGCACAGGCCTGACGGCGTCGGGGAGTCGTTGAAGATGTAGTTCGCGGCGGCGTACTGATTTGTGAAGCCGAGGAATGCCGACGACCGGTGCGACTCGGTGGTGCCGGTCTTACCCGCCATCGGTAGATCCCACCCGACCGAACCCGCCGCACTCGTCGCGGTTCCGCTGGTGTGGTCCTTGCCCAGCGCGTTGGCCATCGTGTTGGCGAGCCCCTCGGGGACGACCTGCTCGCAGGGCGCCGTGTCGAGCGCCGCCTCACGGCCGTGGCGGTCGAAGACCTTGTCGATCGGGCTGGGCGGGCACCACACACCACCCGAGGCCAGCGTCGCGGCGACGTTGCTCAGCTCGAGCGCGTTGAGCTCCAGCGGCCCGAGCGTGAACGATCCGAGATTCTGCCGCTTGACCCAATCGGCGATGCTCTCGTTGGTGTCCGGATCGTACGCGCGGGCGGTCCCCGGCTCGGCGTAGGACCGCAGCCCGAGTCGGACCGCCATGTCCATCGCGCGGGGGACACCGATCTGGGAGATCAGCTTGGCGAACGCGGTATTCGGTGATTTCGCCAGCGCATCGGACACGTCCATCTGGCCGGCGAAACCCGACACGTTCTTCACACACCAGGTCTTCGGCGGGCACCCCGGGTCGGTGCTGTCACCCAGGCCGGTGCCTCGGAATGTCTGCGGCACCTCCAGTTTGGCATTGATACCCAACCCCAACTCCAGCGCCGCGGCCGTCGTGAAGATCTTGAAGATCGAGCCGGCACCGTCGCCGACGAGGGCGAAGGGCTGCGGTTGCACCGTCTGCCCGGCGTTGAGGTCCAGCCCATAGGTGCGGCTGTCCGCCATCGCGAGGATGCGGTGGGCGTCCTTGCCGGGTTTGATCACGCTCATCACGCTGGCGACGCCGACGGCGGTGGGGTCGGCGACTTCGTCGATGGCGTTCTTCACGCTGTCCTGGACCTTCGGGTCCAGGGTGGTGCGGATCAGGTAGCCGTTGCGTGCGAGGTCCTCCTTGCGCAGACCCGCGCGGGCCAGGTACTGCATTGCGTAGGCACAGAAGAATGCGCGGTCACCGGCGGCGATGCAGCCCTGCGGCAGCGGGTCGGGCCGCCGCAGCACGCCCAGCGGCTGGGCCTTGGCGGCGCGGAGTTCGTCGGCCTTGTCGGGCAGGTTCTCGATCATGGTATTGAGCACTATGTTGCGCCGTTCCAGCGCGGCATCGGGGTAGGTGTACGGGTCCAGCGAGCTGGGCGAGCGCACCATCCCGGCCAACAGCGCCGCCTGCTGCCAGTTCAATTCGGCGGCGTTGACGCCGAAATAGGTCCGCGCGGCGTCCTGAACGCCGAACGCGCCGTTGCCGAACGACACCAGGTTCAGGTAGCGGGCCAGGATCTCCGCCTTGGGCAGCGCCGCGTCCATGGCCAGGGCCGCCCGGATCTCGCGCAGCTTGCGTGCCGGGCTGATCTCCACCGCGGCGCGCCGCTCCGCATCCGTCCGTGCTTTCACCAAGAGGTTGAAGTTCTTGACGTACTGCTGCTCGATCGTCGACCCCCCGCGGGTGCTCGTGGCGCCCTGCAGGTACCCGGCCAGGCCGGTCAGGGTGCCCTGCCAGTCGACGCCGTTGTGTTCGGTGAAGCGCTTGTCCTCGATCGAGATGATCGCCAGCTTCATCGTGTCGGCGATCCGATTGCTGGGCACCACCCAGCGGCGCTGCTCGTACAGCCACGCGATGGGGTTGCCCGCCGCATCCACCATGGTGGACACGATCGGCACCTCACCCTCGAGCAGTTTTGTGGATTCCTCAGTGGCCGAGTCGGATACACGCAGGATTACCGACCCCGCGCCGCCGACCAACGGGAACATCAGGGCGGCCGCGAGCAGCCCGGCAAGGAGACAGGAGCCCGCCAGTCTGGCGACAGTCCCCCACGTTGCCCGACCCTGGACGCGCATGGCGTCAGTTTAGGACCGTTCGCGGTACCCGGTCGGTGGATTGCGCGGGACTCGTAAGACGGAGACTCTGCGTCCCGGATGCCCGGCAACCTTGTGACTTCCGACCCTTACCCGGCACCGAATCCAGTGCTCTGATGGGACTGGCGGGACGCACTGTCCGGACTCGGTGGGCAGAGCCGTCCGGATGGAGGTCACACATGAACATGTCACAACCCGTCCAGGACAGGACGCGGTTGTTCGCCCGCGTCCTCGGGCCTTTCTTGGTGATCGTCGACGTCGCGGCTGTGCTGCGAGCGTCGGACATGCGCACGCTGCTGTCGGACTTCTCGGCGAACTCGGCGTGGCCGTGGGTGTCGGGTGCATTCATCCTGATCTGCGGTCTGATCATCGTGGCTCTGCATCAGCACTGGCACGGTGTCGCGGCGATCATCGTCTCGGCGCTGGGCTGGCTGATCGTCGCGCGGGCAGTGTTCCTGCTGGCATTCCCCGACGCTTTCATGTCGTTGGCCGACAACATGATCGGCGCGACAGCATGGTGGATGACGGTGTGCGGGGTGGCGGCGCTGATCGGTGTATACCTGACCTACGTCGGCTGGGCGCCCGAACACCATCGACCGGCCGCGCACGCGGGGAAGCCGAGCCGCGACGTAACCCCGGCCGCATAGTCGGCAACAGGCATTGAGTCCGCTGGCCGCTGGCGCCACCGTCGCCGTCGCCGGCGTTCAGTGTGCGACGAGCGCTCGCACCGTCTCGATGACCTGATGGTTGAACTTGGCCGGTTCATCAACGAACGGCTCGTGACCGGAGTTGTCGAACCAGAGCAGCTGCTTCGACGGTGCGGCCAACGCCTCGATGTAGGCGACGCTGGTCTCGGGCGGAACCCAGTGGTCGCGCCGGCCGAGGAAGAAGACGACCGGCATGCGCACCGTGGGCGCGGCGGTGATGAGGTTCAGCGCGGAGACTTCGCGCCACATCGCATCCATCGTGAAACGGAAGCCGCGGATCTGGTTGACCAGATCCAGCGGCGAGGCCTCCCGACCGCCGCCGAACACCGCCCCGCGCAGCTTCCACAACGCTTGGGGCGACAGTTGGCCGTCGAGGCGCTGCAGCCAGGTGCGCTCGGAGAAGACGCTGGATGCGGGATACGGCGGCGGACCGATAGCGCGTAACGCATTCAGTGCCATGCGGTTGCCGCGTCGTTCGGCCGCGGCGACTGCACAGGCGTACGAGGCGGACTCTGCCGCCGACGCGTCGCCGATCTGCGCGGTGCCGAGGTACGCGGCGACCCGCTCCGGATGCCGGTCGGCGTACAGCACGCCGAGCAGGGAACCCCACGAGTGGCCGTGCAGCACGACCTGCTCCTGACCGACGCGCGCGCAGACCATGTCGACCAGTTCGTCGAGGTCGGTGAGGAACTGCTCGACGGTCATCGAAGAACGCGCCATGTCGCGGTGGAAGGACTTGCCGGCGCCGCGCTGGTCCCAGTAGACGACGGTGAACCGATTCTCGAGTTCGGAGTTGAAGTGTCGGAAGAAGCGTGTCTCGCTGAACCCCGGTCCGCCGTGCAGGTGGATCAGCGGCGGGTTGGCCAGGTCGCGGCCGCGGATCAGCACCCACTGGTCGACACCGCCGAGTCGGCAATAGCCCACTTCGGCGACGCTGTGGGCTACGGCGTCGCCGGTCGTCGTGCGGAATGGTTCGGTCCGGCCTGGTCCCCTCATACATGACAAGGTTGTCGACGACAGGCCTCGAACCTAGAGCCGAAGGGCCTCGATGTCAGGGGCGAAGGCGATGACGGCTGAACGCTCGGTTCCGACCATCGCAGTGTCGGCCCTGAACGCACATGTGACTGGATGGGCGGCGCTTTCCCGTCGGGGTACCACTTGCCCCGTGCGATGATGGCGTATCCCCGAGAGCAGAGGAGCTTGAGATGGCCTTCGAGCGAATCGATGACCTGCTGAACGGCGTGACCGCCGACGGGTCGCTGCACGGCGTCGCCGCGACAGTGGTGGGCCGCGACGGCGTCCTCTACCAAGGCGCGGCGGGAGATGCGAAGCCCGACACGATGTTCCGCAACGCGTCGATGACCAAGGCCGTCGCGACCACCGCGGCGCTGCAACTCGTCGAGCAGGGCCGCGTCGACCTGGACACGACCGTCGCGTCGATCGTGCCCGAGTTCGGCGAACTCCAGGTGCTTGACCACTTCGAAGGCCGTGAGCCGGTCCTGCGGGCGCCCAAGGCGCAGGCGACCGTCCGGCAGCTGATGAACCACACGGCGGGTTGCGGCTACCACTTCCTCAACGAGAAGCTGTTCGCGTACTGCGAAGGGCAGAACTTTCCCAACCCGCTCGAGGGCGTCAAGCAGAGCATCAGCGCGCCGCTGGTTCACGATCCCGGCACGGTCTGGGAGTACGGCGTCAGCACCGACTGGGTCGGCATGGTCGTCGAGGCCGTCAGCGGCCAGACGTTGGCCGACTACCTCGCCGAGCACGTCTACGGTCCGCTCGGCATGACGGACTCGACGTTCGACCCGAGCGACGCGCAGCGCGCCCGGCTGCTGCCGATCCGCTTCCGGGCGTCGGATGGCGGCCTGGTGCCCACCGACCTCGACCTGCCGGCGCAGCCGGAGTGGGACGCCGCCGGCCACGGGTCCTACGGGACGATCGCCGACTACGGGCGATTCGTGCGCGCCTGGCTCAACGGCGGCGAGCTCGACGGCACGCGCATCCTCAAAGAGGAAACTGTCGAGCTCGCATTGCGGGACCACCTCGACGGGGCGCCGCTACCGAAGCACATGAAGCCGACCGTCCCCGAGCTGACCAGGCCGGTCGAGCTGCTCGACGTCCCCCAGGGGTGGGGCCTCGGGTTCCACCTCTACCTGGTAGACCTGCCCGGCATGCGCAGTGCCGGCTCAGCCGACTGGTCGGGGCTGTTCAACAGCTTCTTCTGGATCGACCGCAAGGCGGGCATCGGCGCCGTGATCGCAACGCAGCTACTGCCGTTCTTCGACGACAAGATGGTCGAGACCATCCTCGGCTTCGAGGCCGCGGTCTACGCGGAGCTGGGCGCTTGACGTTCAGGCTGCGCTGGCGGCGCGGATTCCGCGCGAATTGACGCCCTCATCGCAGTCTGAACGTCAGCGCTGGAGCCGAATCAATGCGCTGACGCCCGTTGACGCGTTCCGTCGGCGTCGGGACGCGGGCCTACTCGAGCTGGTTTCCATATCGTCGCGGGTTGGCGGGGGTCGCACCTTCCTTAGTGTGGGGCGGAAGTGGCGATCCTGCCCCTCGGTATCGGTTCTCCTCGGGTAAATCGGATGGGTGTTGGGTCAGACCGTCGCGAGGAAACCCGAACCACCAGATGGCGTCGGTATCGCTGGGGTGGCGGAACGACGACGACGGTTGGTTCTCCTCGAAGTCCACCAGGTAGTAGTACCGGGCCGCCTCGTCGACATTCAGCCAAGGGCCAGGGTCGATAATGGATTCGGTGGTGTCACGCGCCAGTCCCCAAGTTCGATCCGATGGCGGCGCCGTGTACACCAGGTACAGCTTGGTTTCGGCGGTCCAGGCATGAGAGACAAGATAGGGGCCTTGCCCCTGGGCATTGGCTTCCTCGATGCGCTGCAGCAGCTTTCGCAGTACCTCCGCGGCGAACTCCGCACCTCCGGTGTCAGTTGATGGGCACATTGTTGTTCACCCAAGGTGGCGTCAACGTCCAGCCTGGTCGGACTTCGACCACTCCGCTGCCGCCTGTCAGCGGATACATCGAAATGACCCCCTTCTGCCCGCCGCCGGGAACGGCGGGGTTGCCCTCGTTGATGTTCGCCACAATCCTCATCGTGACGCTTTCTCCAGTGTCCTGGCAATCAGGTATCCCCAGAAATCCGCGCGAACAGTGCACGCGGTTGATGGGCACCTCGTAGACCAGCGTGCCGCCGTCGTTGCTGATCGGCCGACTGTGTGAAACGAGGTCGGTGAACACATTGGGATTCACCAGGTGATGCCTCCAATACGCCTTGTCCCACCCGAAGCCTCTCTGGCTCTTCTCGTCGTAATAGCCGCGCCGCAGGACGACATGGTTGCCGTCGAGGTCGGTCGCCTCGGCGATGACTTCATTGATCGGGTACTCGGAGAGGGGTGGCGCCTGCTTGAAGTCGACGGCTTGAATAGCGTCCTCGGCCATACCGCCGAACCTCTGACCTGCGCCCAGTTCGTGATACCGAGCTCCAATGGTGCGGATTCGTTCACCAACGACACCAAGTTCCCCATCAGCCCGGATCATGACGTCGCTGATCTGAGCTAGTCCTCGGGCTGAGATTGCGGCGAGGATGTGTCGGCCCGCTTGGTTGTCGGGCACGCTGGCAGCGGCAGCAAGAACCCATCGGCGTACCGAATCGAGTTCACGGCGACCGGCAGTGACGATCTGCGCGGACTGATCGATCTGTCTGGCCAATTGCTTATCGAGGGTGGCTATTTCGCCGACCACGCGCTGGTGCTCGGAGTTGACGGCACCATACCGGGTCGCTGCAGCGCCGGACCAGTGTCGTTGCGGGGCTGCTCCGTCCAAGGTGGATCTGAGTTGATTCAATCGAGAACTCTGGTCGAATCCTTCGCCGGAGCGTGGGACACCCTCGCCAAAGGTAGTCCGAGCACGTGTCCATGTCGCTAGGAAGGCGTCAACCGTGCTCACGTTGTGGGCCCCGCCGACATTCGCTCATTATCGCCGAGCCGGAACAGCCTTAGTGACGGCACTTTCTCGCAGCCGTCTGCGGGATAACAGCAGGCCGGTCGTGGTCCGCAAGCAGTCTGGCACCGTGGGGGCCGTCGGAACAGACTTTTAAACCTGCAGGAGCTGATACACGCCGAAGCCTGGATGCCGGCGTGTGTCACGCCGGAGACGGCGGGTCGAGTGAATTGCAGACGCGGTCTCAGAAGCCGGATGTCGGATGCTGCGGTGCGGCTGCACTGGTCCCACTAGCCTGAGACTGTGCTGGCTATCCCTACCCTGAAGTTCAGCTACGGCAATCTATTGCTCGGCCGACTCCGCGAACTTGGCTCGGCCACTGTCGAGGAACTTCTCGGGAACGATCCTGCTCAACTCTTCAAGTCCGACGGTCCGTTCGAGAACCCCGAGAGGCGCGCCCGCGACTGTCTCCGGTTCGCGCGGATGCTCGACCTGGTGGTGGAGGACGAGCGCAGGTGGAAGCTCACCGAATCGGGTATCGCGTACGCCGAGAATGTGGATCCGGGCGAACCTTGGATTGTTAATGACATCCAGGCTGGCATCCTCCGTGACCGGCTATCTGGTGGTAGCGCCGAGCTGGCTGAGGACGTCCGGATTGCACTTCGCATTGTTCGTGACTTGCCCGCCGGCTTTTCGAATGACGATCTAGGGCGCGAGCTTGCTGAGCAAGCAAACGCCGACCAGTGGCAAGCAGACCGGACCTTCGAATCGCAGGGGGCTCGTTACCGAGAACTCCTCATCGAGAGCGGGCTTATCGATAGGAACGGAGATCTCACCGGCGTGGGGGGCAGCTTTCTTGGACGACAGGCTTCGGTCTGGTGGGTGAATCAAGGCGCCAGCTACACAAAGGAGCGCGATGGTGGGTTCCTTTGGGCGCCGATGCTGAACAAGGCGGGCCGCCCGCAGTACCACTGGGACACGATGGATGAGGTTCGGGAAGGTGACGTTGTCCTGCATTACAGCAATGGCTCGTTGCGGGCCGTAAGCCATGTAAGCGCAGCTGCGAGGCCGGCGCCGAATCCGCTGGGCGACCAAACCTGGGAGGAGGCAGGCCGGCTGGTCGAGACGCAGTACCAGGAGCTCAATGAGCCAGTCGCACTTGCCGCGATCGATGAGGGTGCACGAATCAGGCAGGGTTCGCCGTTCACAGTCTCTGGATCTGTCCAGCAGGTCTATCTCGTTCGGTTGGAAGGAGATTTCGTGAGCGAACTGACGCAGCGGTTCCCCGAGCTTGCGGCGAACCTACCTTCGGTCCCAGTCGCTACGCATACCATCCCGGCATCGCTGGAGGCGCCGACACCCGCCGAATTGTTTCGTGACTTTGGCGCCGCAGTCGAGGCCTCTGGACTCCGCTTCCCAGCAGGCTCGAACCTCGTCCGATCCTTCATAAGCAGTCTGCTT
Source organism: Mycolicibacterium hippocampi (assembly GCF_010723735.1). Lineage (GTDB taxonomy): Bacteria > Actinomycetota > Actinomycetes > Mycobacteriales > Mycobacteriaceae > Mycobacterium > Mycobacterium hippocampi. The sequence continues at coordinate 1,747,346 of NZ_BLLB01000002.1, forward strand.
GCCAAGCCTTTCGCGATCCTGACAGGGCTCGCCGGTTCGGGCAAGACCCAGCTCGCGATGAGACTCGGTGAATGGTTCGGCACAGATGAACACGGACGTCATCGTCACGTGGTTGTGCCTGTGCGGCCTGACTGGACGGGACCGGAATCCATCTTCGGGTACGAAGATGCCCTACGTAGGTCCACGTCTGGGGCGCCGGTGTGGTTCGTTCCCGAGGCGTTCGAGTTTGTTCTTCGCGCGGCGAACGATCCCGAGCACCCGTACTTGCTGATCCTGGACGAGATGAACTTGGCCCACGTCGAGCGGTATTTCTCGGACTTTCTGTCCGGGGTCGAATCGAGGCGTCCGGTTTTACCGGATCTGGTCGTCGATGACCCATCTGGTCAGTGGGTTTTGCGTGACGCAGAAACGCAGAGGCTGCCGTTGCCGCGGAACCTTTTTGTTGTCGGCACCGTCAACGTAGACGAGACCACATACATGTTCTCGCCAAAAGTTCTCGACAGGGCATTCACCTTCGAGTTTCGGGTGACCTCCGATGAGCTCGACGCAGAGCTTCAGCGGCCTATTGCCGCGCCGCCGGGCGAGAATCGGCGCGTGCGTGCCTTCGCGTCGCTGGCCGAAAGCGACGATTGGCAGCGAGAGCATCCTCATCCGGCTCGCGATGAGATTGTGTCGGCGCTTCGAGAGGTGCACGCGATTTTGGCTGACGCCAATCAAGAGTTTGGGCACCGAACGCTGTACGAGATCCTGCGGTTCTGCGCGTACTTCGCAGCGACTGGCGACACCGATGGTGACACCGCACTCGACCTCGCAATGATGCAGAAGGTTCTGCCGAAGGTGCACGGATCGCGACGGAGAGTCGAGCCGGTTCTCGCTGCTCTTGCTTCCCTGGCTCAAGGGAGCGGTCCGGTTCCGCGGCTGCCTGTCACGCATCACAAGATCGGCCGCATGATCGAGTCTGTGCGCGCGAATCAATTCGTCAGCTTCGCTGAATAGCCATGCCCCAAGACTCGATGCAGCTCCTGCTTCGGACGGATGACGGCCAGGTCGTCGGTGATCTGTTTGTCGCTAACCTTCCGGGTCGGCAGGATTTTGCGGTCTCCGCGCGCGGCGACATCACGTTGCGTGAATCTGCGACCTACCGCTACGAAATACGGCCTGCCGCCGTGAACGTAGAACATGTAGGAGTTGAGCCGCGCGAGCTTTTTGATCCCGATGATGCGAGTTGCAAGCGAGGACGGCTAAGCCCAGGCCAAGCCGTGGGGCGTCTCCGGATCCAGGTTGCTGATTGCGCGACGGAGCTAGTAGGGACGACCGATGTCGACGTTCTGGCCGTCAAGCTGGATCACGAGACCGAATATCGCCAAATGTTGATGGACATCTGCTCATTGGCTGCTGAAGCAGTGTTGCAGGGATTCGCGCCAAGCATGTTGGATCTTGCGCCGAGCGAGCTGCCCGCCGAACTGCTGTACCTCCGCTTCGCGATGATCGCGGCGTATCTGCGGGACCCGTTGTTCGAGGCTGCGATGGCGAGGGTTACCTCACAGCCACACCGCACCTGGGTGTCTGAGCGAGAGATCCGCCCGATTGGATCACCGTTTCCAGCAGGGGCGGCTTTTCGCCGCGCAGTTTGTGCACCCGGACGGCGGGTGCCCTGGGCAGGCGGGTCGGCCCAAATCGCCTCTCTGCCTGCTGTTCTGACGCGTGATCGCACCGAGGCGAGCGTCGATAACGCAGCCAATCAGTTCGTCAAGTTCGCTCTAGAGCGCTGGCGAGCCGTCGCTTTGGAACTGGTCGACGTGTTGCGGCGGGCCTCCCAGAATGTCGAGTCAGGACCGCTGCGCCGCGGGGAGCAGATCGCTGTTGACGTTGGTGACCAACTCGAAGAATACTTGGCGCACCCGCTCTTTCAAGACGTCAGCTCCTTGCGGCGAATGCCAATGTCGGACCAGGTGTTACTCAAGCGCGCGGGCTACCGCGAAGTCTTCCGGACCTACGCGATGACCGAGTCGGCTCCCACCGTGTGCATTGATCGTCGGGATATGACGGACGTCTTCGCCGCTTCGCAACGCAACATCGCAACGCTCTATGAGTTCTGGTGCTTTCTTGCATTGGTGGATTCACTAGGGCGCGTGTGCGGGGAAGACCAGACGGCGCGGGCCTTCACCGTCGCTGGCGATGGCATCTCAATGACTATGCGGGCAGGTGACGCGTCGAAGTTGTCGTGGTCGGTCCGGCGAGGAGACAGGCCACTTCGTGTCGATATCTTCTTCAATCGAACCTTCGCCAGGGCAGACGATCGACGGGGCTCATGGAGTCAAGCAATGCGCCCCGACTGCTCGGTGCGTATTCGTCCAGAAGGCAGCACGCCTCTGCGCGTGTCCGCGCAGGAGCTCGAGGTCTGGCTGCACTTCGATGCGAAGTACCGCGTCGACAATCTCCTCGCCCAGCTTAAAACAGGCCCTGATTCGGACGAGCAGTTCGAGGAGTCGGCGACCGTTGGCGGTGCTAAGCGCGACGACCTGCTGAAGATGCACGCGTACCGCGACGCGATCTCGCGAACGGCGGGAGCGTACGTGCTGTATCCGGGATCAGAGATCAAAGACATCCGTCGACACCCGGGCTTCAAAGAGGTGTTGCCAGGCCTCGGAGCCTTCCCGCTCAGACCAAGGAGCGATGGTCTGCCGTCGTCATCGCAGGCCCTCGACAAATTTTTGAACGATGTGCTGATGCATGTCGCTAGTCAGGTCACGCGTGACGAGCGTCATCGCTTCTGGACCGCGACCGTACATCGACTTGATGAGCCCATCCTGGAGTCGTCTCTGACGACGGACTTCCTGGACGAACCTCCAGCCGATACGGATGTACTCCTCGGCTTCGTCCGAAACCCTGAGCAGCGCAGATGGATAGAACGTGTCAGGCAGTACAACATTCGCGCAGGAGATCGGGCTGGCGCCGTCGAGATCGGCGGACGAGAGCTTGGCGCCAAGCTGCTTCTGTTGTACGAGAATCAGAACGGTGTCGTGCGCATTGCTCGCGCTGCGAAGGTAATGAGCTGGCAGCCAGCGACGGCAGCTGATTTGACCGCGACAGGGTACCCCGCCCCCCGCGGTGAAATTTACTTCGTGGCAGACCTTGAGTTCGTCGAACCCCTCCCTACGTGGGCTGGCTCGATCGACGTGGAGCTTCTAACGGCGGACGTCCGCAGCGGGGCGCCGCATGTAGTGACGTGGTGGGACGTCATCCGCGCAGCATCGGTCATCGAACGCTGAGGCGACGGGGCGACTCGAACACCACGACTCTGTAACCTGCTTGCCGATCACGGCCAGTGCCCCCAGTCGATTCGTCAAGCACACCAGCGTCTGTGGTGGCGTCGCCTTCATACATCAAGGCTTCATCGATGTCCGGGGCGATTTCGATCTAGTGTGGGTCACTCTAGTTCCGCGCAACGGAAGCGCCGAAGTCGAATGCATTGCCAGTGAGGGCTTCGTTGAAAGTGGGGCAGCGGCAGCCGACGAGACCTTGCCCGACGGCGCTCCGGTACGTAGGTGACCGTTCGCGGGTACCGCTGGTCAGGGGTGCACGACGGACCTGGATGCCCGCTGTGAAGTCCGACGCCGTAGGCTGCTGTCCTGACACCGACGGTGGCTGGACTGCGCCGATCTGACGCAACCCACCCGAGGACACCCCTGATGGCGATCGCCGATGTCTCCACGTACATGCATCTGAGCACGCAAGACGTCGAAGCGATCGCCGACGAACTCGACACGATTCGCCGTGATGTCGAGGAGTCGCTCGGGGCCAAGGACGCGGCGTACATCCGTCGCACGATCCTGTTCCAGCGCGCGCTCGATGTAGGGGCGCGTCTGGTGATCGCGCGCAGCCGGTCGAGGACCGGGTGGTGGCTGGGAACCGCGTCGTTGGCGTACGCGAAGTCCATCGAGAACATGGAACTCGGCCACAATATCTCGCACGGCCAGTGGGATTGGATGAACGACCCGGAGATCCACTCCACCAGCTGGGAGTGGGACATGGCGGGGCTGTCGGCGCAGTGGCGGTACTCGCACAACTACCGGCATCACATCTTCAGCAACGTGCTCGGCATGGACGAGGACATCGGCTACCGCCTGCTGCGGGTGACCCCCGACCAACCGTGGCGCCGCCCCCACCTGTTCACGCCACTGCGAAACCTGTTGCTGGCAGCGACCTTCGAGTGGGGCATCGCGCTGCACGGTCTGCGTTCGGAGCGGGACCGGGTCGACACACCGGCGGGCAGGGCTGCGGAGGAACGCCGATTTTTCGGCAAGGTCTCCCGCCAGTTGAGCAAGGATTACGTGCTGCTCCCGGCGCTGAGCCTGCGACGGTGGCGTCGAACTCTTGCGGCCAATGTCACCGCGAATCTTCTGCGGAACCTGTGGGTGTACGTGAACATCATCTGCGGGCACATCCCCGACGGCGCCGAGACATTCGACCCGGCGGTGCTCGACGGTGAGACCAGAGGTGAGTGGTATCTGCGGCAGATGCTCGGGGCTGCGAATTTCACCGCGTCGCCGCTGCTGGCATTCTCCGGCGGTCACCTGTGCTACCAGATCGAACACCATCTGTTTCCCGACCTTCCGAGCAACCGCCTCGCGCAGGTCAGCGTCCGGGTGCGGGAACTGTGCGCGAAGTACGACCTGCCGTACAACACTGGATCGTTCGCGAGCCAGTTCTTCCGGTCGCAACGGACCATCCACACGCTGGCGGTTCCCGACGGAGCTCCAGCCAAGTAGTTGAGGCTGCGCTGGCGGCGGAGTTTCGACTGGTTTTCCCGCCGTGGCTGCAGTCTCAACGACAGGGAACGGGCAGATACGTCGGCCCCGCTCGCTACCATCGGTCGCGACGAAGGGGGACGTCAGCATGAGCATCACCGTCGCTGAGACACCGCGGCTGGCCAACGGCGCCGAGCGCCGCGTCTACCAGCTGTTGATCGACCAGCTCGAGCCCGGTGACCTCGTCATCCCCGGCAAGCGGGTCACCGACCACCTCAAGGACCACGAGGTCGACTTCTTCGTCGCCATCGAGGGCGCCGGCATCGTCTGCGTCGAGGTCAAGGGTGGCGAGCTGTGGCACGACGGCGAGACCTGGTGGCAGAAGCGCCGCGGCCACGAGCACAAGATCGACCCGGTCCGCCAGGCCCGCGAAGCCTGCTACGCGCTGCGTGACTTCATCGAGAAGGACCCCCGCTGGAGCCAGGGCCGGCTGCGCTGGGACCACGTCGTCGTCCTGCCCAACACCGACCTGCCCGACGACTTCGCGCTGCCGGAGTGTCCCCGCTGGAAGGTCATCGACCGCACCGACCTGCCGACCATGGTCACCAAGCTGCGCGAGATCGTGCTCGCCCAGGAACTCGACCGGCCGCTGCTCACCCGCGACGGCATCGCCCAGCTCAACGAGGCCCTCAGCGGGCGCGGCCTCCCGCAGCGCAGTGTCGTCGCCCGCGCCCTCGAAAACGAGGACGCCGCAGATGTTCTCACCGAACACCAGTCCGTGATCCTCGATGCAGTCAAGCTGTTGAACCGCGTCGAGATCCGCGGCGGCGCCGGCAGCGGCAAGACCTTCCTGGCGATGGAGCAGGCCCGTCGGCTGGCCCGCGACGGGCAGCGCGTCGCCCTGGTCTGCTACTCGCATGGTCTGGCGTCCTACCTGGAACGCATCACCGCGACCTGGAACCGTCGGCACCAGCCCGCCTACGTGGGCGAGTTCCACGACCTCGGCAAGACCTGGGGTGCGCCGGAGGGCCCCGACGAGACGCTGCGCAACGAGGAGACCGTCAAGTTCTGGGAACACGACCTTCCGCTCCAGATGGCCGAACTGGCAGCCGAACTCGAGCCGGGGCATCGGTTCGACGCGATCGTCGTCGACGAGGCCCAGGACTTCGCCGACGCGTGGTGGGATCCGCTGCTGGCCGCGCTCAAAGACGACGAGACCAGTGGCATCTATCTGTTCACCGATGAGGGTCAGCGGGTGTTCAGCCGGCACGGATCCCCGCCGGTGCCGTTGGTCCCGCTGATCCTCGATCACAACCTGCGCAACACCCGACAGATCGCCAACGCCTTCCAGCCGCTGGTCGACCACCCGATGAGGTTCCTCGGCGGTGAAGGCCCGGCCGTCAGGTACGTCGCCTGTGCGCGCGAGGACGCGATGGACGTCGGCGACGACGAGGTCGAGTCACTGCTCGAGCAGGGGTGGCGTCCTGAGGATGTGGCGCTGTTGACCACCGGCACAAGGCATCCCGAGCAGAAGGAACGCCAAGCCGGTGGCAGTGCGGCGTACTGGGACAGCTTCTGGGACGCCGAGCAGGTGTTCTACGGCCATGTGCTGGGCTTCAAGGGACTCGAGCGTCGGGCCGTCGTGCTCGTCGTCAACGAGGCCGGCGCGTTCGAGCGCTCCCGTGAACGGCTCTACGTCGGGCTGTCGCGTGCCCGGGATCAACTCGTCGTGTGCGGCGACCCCGAGTTCATCCGGGACGTCGGGGGACCGGATCTGGCACGGCGGCTGAACATTCCGGTTTAGTCGCAGCTGCCGCACACGCCTGTCAGAGACAGCTGCATCCCGCAACCGCAGAACCCCCCTTGTCGCCGAGCATCTTTGGACCGTTCGCCGATAGGGCGGACCTGGGTGATGGGATGTTCGACATACCAGGTGCCCTTCGCGCGCGTGCTCGGCCCGCACACCGCGCCAGGACCGGCAACGCGACGGATCTCGTCCGCCGAGGGGAACCCATTTGTGAAGCCATGGAAGATCCTCAGGTCGAGAAGACCGTCGCTCCGCCTCGCGATCACGTACGGCTTGTCGTCCCGCACGACCGCCTCGAGGCCCGCGATACCGACGTTCTGGAGGAACTGTCGGATGAACTCATGATTCCCCGTGGGGATACGGGCCTTGGTCAACGCCGCAAGCAGAGAATCCGACGACTGATCCAAGGTCATGAACATCACGATAAGCAGCGGGACCGACACAACCAGGAGAAGCGCCACGAACCCGGTGCCGACGGCGGGGATGGCCTGTGAGCAGATCAGCTATCGCATGCGATAGCGCTTTTCGCAGACGTCACTCCGATCCGCGCCTGTGACGGAAGTGGCGGCTGTGAAAGCGGCCGCAAAGACCGGTTCGACCTGTCGCTGACCGCGGGTAACGTCCGCACCGTGAACGAGGCACGCAAGCGCCGCAAAGCCAAGCAGGCACGTCGTGATGCGCAGCGGACCAAGATGCGCGAACCGGAGACGCCCGACGAGACGCCGTTGATCGACGAGGTGCGCCAGGCGCTGGCCGGTCATCCGCTCGACCTGCTGGGCATGGTGAGCATGCTCATCCAGGCGACCAAACCCGACCCGTTCGCGTTACTGCCGTCGCGCCCGCAGCGCGACACGGTCGACCTCACACGCCTGCTGGACAGCTTCGTCGACGTGCAGGTCCGTGAGACGACCGCTCTGCTGGCCGTGCTCGGCGACCTTCTCGCCGACACCGATCTGCAGCAGCGATGCCGCGAGGAGGTTGCCGCGCGGCAGGACATTCTTCCGCCGTGGATCACGGACCTGGCGGACGTCGAGGTGCATCGGGCGGTGCGGATGGCGCATGTCCTCGGTGACGGCGACGAGATACTGCTCGGCGCCAAGCTGACCAACGGCGACGAACTGACCTGCGCTGCGTTCATCGACCACAACGTGTTTTCCGTCGTCAAAGATGCGTTTGTTGTGCCGGATTCGGTCGACACCGTGGTCCGCGTGGCTGCGGAGCGTAACACCGACCCCGACACCACTTTCGTCGACATGAGCCTGGCCGATGCGCGGGCCTGGCTCGACCACGGACTTGCGCAACTGCCCATCTTCAGCGACCAATCCGAGACGTGGCCCGGCTGCCGGCCGCTGCTGTCCTGGCTGACCCGCCAGCTGCCCACCGGCGGCAGCAAACGCGAGTCACCCGACTGGGATACCGAATCCCTCCAGGAGTTGTGCGACGACTTCTTCACCTCCGAGGGCGGCGCTATGTTCGACCGGCGCGAGCACGGGCCGTTGCTCGAAGGGCTGCTCGCCACCGGCGACCCGCTGCGGTGGAGTGTGCCGCGGATCGAGCAGCTGTTCCGTGATGACTACGACGGCGGTGTGCCGTTGGCGGTCGTCCTCGACGCGCCTGAACTGCTGGCCCGCTTCATTCCGTTCGCCCACGCGCGCAGCGGGATCCGCGACGAACTCACCGCCGAAGCGCTCGCCACGATCGAGAAGATGACCAAGGAGCCCGAAACCGACTAGCACCGAAATCGACGTGGCGGCTGCGAAAGCGTGCGATGCCCGCAAGTTCACAGCCGTGAGGTCGATGTGGCCGCGATGTGCAAGATCTGCGACGGTGAGGTTGGTCAACACGTCACTTTCACCGAGTTGCTACGCTGGTGCTACAGTCGTGGCATGTCTGAGGTCGCTTCGCGTGAACTCCGCAACGGCACCGCCGGCTTGCTTCGGCGCGTCCAGGCGGGCGAAGACATCACCGTGACGGTGAATGGCAAACCCGTAGCGCGCCTGATCGCATATGAACCCGCGCGCCGACGGTGGCTCACGCGCGATCAGTTCGTCTCCCGATTGCGTCGCGCCCAGGCCGACCCCGGACTTCGCAACGACCTCGCGGAACTCGCGGGTGACACCACCGACGATCTCGGGCCCGTGCGGTGACTGCATCCGGAGTGCTCGACACGTCGGTGTTCATCGCCCAGGAAAGTGGTCGCCCGCTGAATGAGTCGCTGATTCCGGACGAAGTGGCGACGACGGTGATCACATTGTCCGAGCTCAACACCGGCGTGCTCGCCGCCGCATCAACCGATATCCGAGCACGACGCATGGCCACCCTCGACGCCGTCGCTGACCTGGCGGCTCTGCCGGTCGACGAAGACGCAGCCCGCATGTGGGCACGGCTGCGAATCCACGTCGCCGAAGCCGGTCGTCGGGTCCGCATCAATGACCTTTGGATCGCCGCTATCGCCACATCGCGCGGCCTGCCGATTGTCACCCAGGATGGTGCCTTCGATGCTCTCGAAGGCGTCGTGGGGTTGACCGTCGTCCGCGTGTGAGTCGGCCCCGGGCCAGGCCTCCGAGCACTGTTGAGACTGCGCTGATGGCGGTCCGTACTCGACATTTCCCGCCGCTATTGCAGTCTCAACGCGACTGGCCGCCCGAGATACGCTGTGCCACCGCTCCATACCGTTCGATCCGTTCGGGGTCTGCCAGCGCGTTGTACAGCACCATCCGCGTCGCCGCGCCGCCGTAGCGGGCGATCAGCGCGTCGGCCAGCCCGTCCCACGTCGACTCGGTCGCAAACACCGCCAGATGCTCGTCGGAGATCTGCGCCGCCATGCCGGCGATGTCGCCGGCCTTCTGCTTCTCCCGGATCCGCGCCGTCGTCCCCTCGAACCCGGCCTCGTCCCAGATGAACGCGTAGTTCGGGGTGCTGCCGTAGAAACTCATGCTGGCCCGCACCAACTCCCGCTCCCGATGCCGCTCAGAGTCGGTGTCGCCGACGATCGTCATCACCGGCACGATCACCGCGATGTCCTCCGGCGACCGGCCCGACTTCGCTGCTCCCTCAGCCAGTTTCGGCAGCACTTGGCGCGCGATGTACCCGGGTTCGCCGAGGGGGTGCACATGGATCCCGTCGGCGACCTCACCGGCCATCCGTAGCATCCACGGATTGACCGCGGCGACATCGACCTTCGGGTCCGGCGCCTCGATCGGCCCGGGGCTCCACTGCGGCGTGATGAAGTCCAGGTCGTAGAAGTCGCCGTGATGGTCGAGCGTGCCGGTCCGGAAGGCCGCGAAGCAGGCTTTGACCGCCAGCACGTAGTCCCGCAGCCGTGGACCGGGATGCTCGAACTCGACACCGTAGCGGCGCACCACGTGCGTCCGCACCTGTGTGCCCAGACCCAGCCGGAACTTCCCGCCGGTGGCTTCCTGAAGCTCCCACGCCGTCGCCGCCGTCACGAACGGACTGCGCGGAAACGCCACCGCCACCCCCGTCGAGAACTCCAGACCCGGCGCCGCCTGCGCCGCCACCGCGGCGTTGAGGTAGGCGGTACGGCCGGTCTCGGTGAACAGCATCCCCGAGAAGTGTGCGGCCTGCGTCCGACGGGCGAGGTCACCGATCTCGCGCAGCGGCTGGGGCGTGGTCATCACATCAACCTGCATGGCTGCACCCTACGCGGCGACTACTCGTGTCCCGAGCCGGTCGAGGGCACGACTCCGGCGTCCCCGGCAAACGTTTGGAAGGACGAATTGTCAGACTCGACTGGGACAATTGTTATATGTCGCAAACCATTCACCACCGTCTGCACATCCTCGAGGCTGCCGATTGGAAAGACGGTGTCATCACGCTGCTGAACCCTGACTCGCCCTATAGGCCGTGGCGCTACGCGTTCGGCGAGGCCCGCCCCGGCGACCATGCGATGTTGGTACTGGGCACAGACCCGGTGTCGGTGGTGACCGTGCTCGCCCGGATCGGCGACGGAGGTGGCCTTGATGGATCGATGCTCGACTTGAGGCGGTACCGCGCCGACCTCGTCGACCTGGCGACGCTGGCCATGGTGCTCGATCTGCCCGATGCTTTCACGAGCTGGCGCCTCGATGACGATGACGCTGAGCGGGTGATCCTGGCCTTGCACGAGAGCCGGGTATACGGAAAGCCGCTCTACCGATGGGGGCACTCGACAGTTGTTGCGGCTCGTAACCTGTTGACTTTTCGTGGTTACTGCTACGGCTGCGACGACCCGATCGACATCGAAGGCGCCGGCGCTCGCGACAATGTCCATGTCCATACCGTCGACCCGCTTCCTCGCCCCGAGCCTCAGTCTCCGATCCGAACGCCCGACTCGTCAGGACGCCGTCGGGCCTACGCAGCGTTGTTGCGGGAGGAAGCCACGGATTGGCCGGCACTGCTCTGCCGTTTCTGCCACCACGCCATGCGCGATGGCGGGTTCACCAGCTTCGTCGAGTACCTGTTCGCGCAGCATCCGGAATGTCCGCGTTGTGGAGCCAGACGTACCCAACGGATCGGGTACGGGATGCCGGACGATCCGGACTCGTGGGGCCCGTGGCTCGACATCGGCGGTTGCTGCCGTAAGCCCGAAAAGTGGCACTGCAGCGTCTGCAACCAGCGATGGCTATGACTTGCTGATGGCCTCCAACCGCTTGAAGATACGGGTCTTCTCATGGATTTCGTCGAAGTCCATGTCCAGCACCACTGCCCCCATGTTCACCACGCCCGTGGCATGCTCCAGCACCCGCGGCAGGGACTCGACAAAATCGACCATTTCGGCGATGAACTCGCGGTAGCTCTGCAACGGAACATCAAGCAGCCGTGCACAATCAGCGTGAATGGCGGCGTACTGCGACGGTACCGACAACCCGCGGCAGCGTTCCGAGATCTCGAGCAACCGCTCGTGGTAGTCCATCACACGGTTGGCGACGTGCTTTATCGCCTCGGCATCGCAGGTGTCATCCTCGCCCGAGCTGCGGAACGGCGCCATGAACGCCGGTGCGGCCATGAAACTCTCGAGCTGGTTGGCGGTCGCGAGCATCTCGTCGATCAACCCCATGAGCGTGCGGGCCAACTCCGGACCGGTGTACACCCGGATGCCATCGGCCGGCATGAAACCCAACTCGCTGTCGCGCAGTCGCGGCAGCAGGGGAGTCCTGCGCTGCACCAGGATCGACGTGAACAGCGCCCACTCCCACGCCTGCGGCTTGTCCCGCTCCAGCGCCGTCAGCTCAGCATTCGTGGTCGCCATCCTCGCGACGGGCTCGTCACCCTCAGGAGAGGGTGCCACCTTGCGCATCGCGGCGGCACCCTTCTCGCCGTAGATCGCGCGCGGGTCACCGCTGAGCATCCATCGGTGCTGTCGATCGGCCCGACGCCGCAGCTCGAACTCGCGCTTCTCGGCCAGCTCGCGCCGCTTCTGCACTTCCCGCGCCACCGCGCGGCCGACGAAGAACAACCCCACCAACGCCCCCGCGCCGACGACCCACCAGATGTACTTGATGATGAACCCGACGATCAGCACCAGGATGAAACAGGCGACAAAACCCTCCCCGTCGGTCAACTGCCGTCGTGCTGCCATGAACAGACACTACGAACGACCACTGACATGTTGAGGCTGCGCTGGTGGCGGACTTTTTGCTCATTTCGGCGCCGCCGCCGCAGTCTCAACGCTAGACATGTGGCGGGGGAACAACCGGAGGAGAGGTCGTGGGCAAGCCGAACGCCAGGAGCCTCGACGAGCTGCGTGGCGCCCTGCAGCACTGCTACGCCGCATTCGAAACCCTGTGCGCAGACCTGGGCGACGACGACTGGCGGGCGCAGTCACTGTGCCCCGAGTGGACGGTCCGCGACGTCGTCGACCACGTGACCAGCATCGAAGCCGTCATGGCGGGCTGGTTGCCCGACGACGACACGACGCCGCCGCCGTTCGAAAAGGCCGGCGAATTCCTCGCCGACACCGCCGGATACCCCGACAAGGTCCGTGCCGTCTACGACCTCCGCCGTCGAGACCTGGCCGCGCTGTCCGACGATGACCTCGACCGTCCCTGCTGGACGCCCGTCGGCCCCGGTACCTATGGCCGCTTCCTCGCGATCCGGGTCTTCGACTTCTGGGTGCACGAGCGCGACATCACCACCCCGCTGGGCCGGGCCACCGACGACACCGGCGTCGCCGCCGAGATCGCCCTGGCCGAGGTGGAGAACTCGATCGGCTACATCGTCGGCAAGAAGGTCGGCCTGCCCGACGGCAAGAGCCTGACCTTCGACCTCACCGGACCCCTCCCCCGTCGGCTGCACGTCGCCGTCGACGGTCGGGCCGCGCGGGTCGAGCACCTGGAGCACCCGGACGTGACGGTGACGACCGACTCCACCACGTTCATCCAACTGGCCTGCGGCCGGATCGACCCGCAGGCCCAGATCGACTCCGGGGCCATCAGCTGGACCGGCGACGACGAACTCGGCGACCGCGCCGCCCGCAATCTGAGGTTCACGATGTGACGAACCGCCCTGTCTCCGTTGACTTCGTGGACTTTCACTTCGACGTCATGTGCCCGTACGCCTACCAGACGTCGCGGTGGATCCGCGAGGTGCGCGACTCGACCGGACTCGAGGTGAACTGGCGGTTCTTCAGCCTCGAGGAGATCAACCGTCAGGAAGGCAAGAAGCATCCGTGGGAGCGGGAGTGGTCCTACGGCTGGTCGATGATGCGCATCGGCGCGTTGCTGCGCCGGCAGTCGATGGCCGGCGTGGACGCCTGGTACGAGCGCGCGGCGCGGGCGCTGCACGTCGAGGGACACAAGCCGCACGAGAAGGCCGTCGCCCGGCACCTGCTCGAAGAGCTGGGCTTCGACCCGGGACTGGTCGACCAGGCGATCGCCGACCCGACGACCGGCGACGAGGTGATGGCCGACCATCAGCGTGTTGTCGCCGCCGGCGGCTACGGCGTGCCCACATTGTTCTTCCCGGACGGGCAGTGCCTGTTCGGGCCGGTGCTCATCGACCCGCCGTCCGGCGATGCGGCGCTGCGGCTGTGGGACGCGGTCGTCGCGTGGACGGAGTTCCCGCACCTCTACGAGCTCCAGCGGCCGAAGACAGCGGCTGACCAGCAGGCGATCGCGGAGACCTTCCGCCCGTACCTGGAGGCCAGGGACTGGGTGTCGATCAACCGCGGCGAGGTCGTCACCTTCGACAAATTTCGTTGAGATTGCGCTGACGGCGCGCTTTTTGCCCGAAACACCGCCGTGGGCGCAGCCTCAACGCGCGAGGGGCTGGGGTTTGGGATGACGGCCCCCGGGGGTACGCCCGCCGGGTGGAACGGCTGAGTGGTCTGGATGCAGGTCTGTTGTACAGCGAATCGTCGAGGATCCCGCTGAACATCTGCTCGGTCGTCGAGTTGGACACCTCCACGGTGCCGGGGGGCTACACGTTCGAACGGTTCCGTGACGACCTGGGTTCGCGGATGCAGGCGCTGCCGGAGTTGCGGGCCAGGCTCGCCGACAGCCAGCTGAACCTGGACCACCCGGTGTGGGTGGAGGAACGCGACTTCGACCTGGCCCGCCACCTGAAGCGGATCGGGCTGCCCGCCCCCGGCGGACGCAAGGAACTGGCCGACCTGTGCGCCCACATCGGCTCGGTGCCGCTGGACCGCAGCAAACCGCTGTGGGAGATGTGGGTGATGGAAGGTGTCGGCGGCACCGTCCCCGAGGACGGCGGCCGGCTGGCGCTGATGCTCAAGGTGCACCACGCCGTCGTCGACGGCGTCTCGGCCGCCAACCTGCTCAACACACTGTGTGATCTCGACCTCGACGCTGCGCTGCCCGAACCCGTCGACGGGCCCGGTGATGCGGCGCCGTGGGCGATCGCCGCAGATGGACTGGTGCGCTTCATAACTCGTCCGTGGCAGCTGACGAAGGTGATCCCCGGTACGGCGGACATGGTGGTCAAGACGGTCGATCGGGCGGTCAACGGCAAGGCCATGGCGGCGCCGTTCTCCGCGCCGGCGACCCGGTTCAACGCGGAGCTGACTTCGGAGCGTTCCATCGCGCTGGCCCAACTTGACCTGAACGACGTCAAGAAGGTGAAGAACCGGTTCGACGTCAAGGTCAACGACGTGGTGATGGCGCTGTGCTCCGGTGCGCTGCGTGGCTTCCTGGCCGACCGGCAGGAGCTGCCGGACAAGCCGCTGATCGCGGTCGTCCCGTCGTCGGTGCAGGGCCTGACCGACCGGCCGGGCCGCAATCAGCTGTCGGGGATGTTCTGCAACCTGCACACCGATGTCGACGATCCGGTGCAGCGGCTGCTCACCATCGCCGAATCAGGCACGTGCGCAAAGGAACACAATGGATCGCTGGGTCCGGCGTTGCTGGTGGATCTGGCTGCGATGATCTCCCGGGGAATGTTCGGGTGGATGTTGGGGCTGATGTCGCGCACCCCCTTGACGCGGGCGCACATTCACAACGTCATCATCTCCAACGTGGCGGGACCGTCGGACACGTTGTACAGCTGCGGCGCCGAGGTGACAGCGCTGTTCCCGCTCGGTCCGATCTTCCACGGTTCGGGTCTGAACGTGACGGTGATGTCGATGGGGGGCACGCTGAACGTGGGCCTGATCTCCTGCCCGCAACTGGTGGACGACCTGTGGGGCCTGGCCGAGCGCTTCGAGGCCGTACTCGGTGAGCTGCTCAGCCGCTGTTGAGCGCTCCTTCTGGCTGCCGTCAATTCTTCTGAAGCTCCTCGGCAAGCATCACGATGATGCCGCTGGGGCCGCGAACGTACGTGAGCTTGTAGACGCCCTCATAGTTCGCCACGCCGCGAAGCGGATGACAGCCGTGTCTTGCGGCTATCTCGAGGGCTTCATCGATGTCGTCGACTGAGAAGGCCACGCGGTGCATGCCGATCTCGTTGGGGCGTGTGGGATTCGACTCGATGGCTTCGGGGTGGATGTACTCGAAGAGCTCAAGGTGTCCGTGACCGTCTGGAGTCTCGAGCATCACGATGTTGGCGTGGTTGCCGTCCAGACCGACGGCAGTGTCGGTCCATTCGCCCCTGACGGTGTCACGGCCTACCACCCTGAGGCCGAGGTCGGTGAAAAAGGCTGTCGTCGCTTCGAGATCCCGGACAGCGATGCCGACGTTTTCGAGTTTGATCGCCATGCCTTCGATTCTCCGCGTTGAGGCTGCGCTGAGGGCGGGATCTACTCGGAATTCTCCGCCGTGAGTGCAGTCTCAACGGCACTCAGGACGCTCAGTGTTTGTCGTCGTCCCGGGTGGCACGCAGCGAGCCCGGATGGGCCTTTGCCGTCGGGTCGTGGCGCGTCTTGATCAGGCTGGCCACGGTCACCACCGCGAGGATCACCACGATCACCACGAGGCTGACGTAGGTGTCCACCTCCGGAACGCTGGGGTTGATGTCGACGTGTGCCCAGTGCAGCACCAGCTTGACGCCGATGAACGCCAGGATGATCGACAACCCGGTCGACAGGTACACCAGCCGGTCCAGCAGACCCTTGACGAGGAAGAACAGCGCGCGCAAACCCAGCAGCGCGAACGCGTTCGCGGTGAACACGATGTAGGGCTCGGCGGTGATGCCGAAGACGGCGGGAATCGAGTCCAGCGCGAACAGCAGGTCCACGCTGCCGATCGCGATGAGCACCGCGACCAGTGGTGTGAACATCCGGCGACCGTCGATGCGGGTGACCAGCTTGCCGCCGTGATACTCGTCGGTGACGGGCAGGAAACGACGGGTGGCCCGGACCATGATGTTGCTTTCGATGTCGGGGTCCTCGTCGCGATGCCGGAACAGCTGGATCGCGGTGAATATCAGGAGCAGGCCGAACACCAGGAACATGAACGAGAACAGCGCCAGCAACGTCGCGCCGAGAATGATGAAGATCGCTCGCATGATCAGCGCCAGGATGATGCCGAAGGTCAGCACCTTGTGCTGGTGCTCTTCGGGCACCGCGAAGGTCGCCATGATGATCACGAACACGAACAGGTTGTCGACCGACAGGCTCTTCTCGACGATGTAGCCGGCGAAGTACTCGGTGCCGAAGGTCCCGCCGTAGGTCGCGGTGAACCACACGCCGAACAACACGGCGACCAGGATGTAGAACACCGACCACGCGGTGGCTTCTTTGAACCCGACGCGGTGCGGCCGGATCGCGGCCAGTGTGAGGTCCACCGCGAGCAGGGCGATGATCACGCCGAGCGTCCCACCCCACACCCACGGGCTGATATCGAGCATGTGCCGTCTGACCTCCGCGTCTGAGTTGCCATCCATCGTTGCGGGACATTCCCCGGCCGTCAAAGCCGATGGGGCTACATTCAGCTGATGGCGGCCGCGGCGGTGTGGAAGTTCGACTCCTCGGACGGCGAGCTGCTGGTGACCACCGGGGTCACCGGCCCGGCGGCGAAGATGGGCCACCGGCTGACCCTGAC
Organism: Mycolicibacterium hippocampi; assembly: GCF_010723735.1. Taxonomy (GTDB): domain Bacteria; phylum Actinomycetota; class Actinomycetes; order Mycobacteriales; family Mycobacteriaceae; genus Mycobacterium; species Mycobacterium hippocampi. The sequence goes on from NZ_BLLB01000002.1 coordinate 1,764,340, forward strand.
GATGTCGTGGCGGGCCACGGTGCGCTGGGTCGACGACGAACCCGCCGAGCTGGCGGTGACGGTCGACGTCGGTTCCCTGGAGGTGCTGCGCGGCGAGGGCGGCGTGAAAGGACTCTCCGGTCCAGAGAAGGCGCTGGCTCGGTCCAACGCGCTGAAGATCCTCGACGCCGAGAAGTTCCCGCAGGTCAGCTTCAAGTCCGCCGACATCACCCGCAGCGACGACGGTTACCGCCTCGAAGGGGTGCTGGAGATCCGCGACACAGCCCGCCCGCATACGGTCGAACTTCACGTCGACGAACTCGCCGACGCGTGGAGGATGTCCGGTGAGACCGTGGTCCGGCACTCCGACTACGGGCTGAAGCCCTACTCGATGATGATGGGCGCGATGAAGGTCACCGACGAGGTGACCGTGTCGTTCGCCGCCGAGCGCGCGGCGGGTTAGCCGGGACGTCATTCGGGAACCCTCGACGGCGGGCCGGAAGGAGGACAACCTAGATGGGCTACCCGAACAGCGTCTCTCGTCTGGGCACCCGTTTCGGCCCCTATGAGCTGCAGTCGCTGATCGGTGTGGGCGGGATGGGCGAGGTGTACCGCGCCTATGACACCGTCCGGGACCGGGTCGTGGCCATCAAGCTGTTGCGCGCGGACATGGCGGCCGACCCCAGCTTCCAGCAACGCTTCCGGCGCGAGTCCCGGATGGCCGCCCGACTGCAGGCCCCGCACGTGATCCCGGTGCACGACTTCGGCGAGATCGACGGCGTGCTGTTCATCGACATGCGACTCGTCGAGGGCGCCAGCCTCAAGGACGAACTGCGCGTCCACGGAGCGCTGCCCCCGGCGCGCACCGTTTCGATCGTCGGCCAGGTCGCGTCCGCGCTGGACGCCGCCCACTCCAGCGGCCTGGTGCACCGCGACATCAAGCCGGAGAACGTGCTGCTGACCCCCGAGGACTTCGTCTACCTCGTCGACTTCGGCATCGCCCAGGGCGGCGGCGAGGCGAACATCACCAGCACCGGGTTGGTCATCGGGTCCTGCGCGTACATGGCCCCGGAACGGCTCAACGGCGGACGGGGTGAACCGCCGTCGGATGTGTACTCGCTGACGTGCCTGGTGTTCGAATGCCTCACCGGCCGGGCGCCGTTCACGTCGGGTGACCTGCGGGAGGTGATGGGGGCACACCTGTTCTCCGCGCCGCCGCGGTCGAGCGCCGTCCGCCCCGGCCTGCACCCGGCGTTCGACGACGTCATTGCGCGCGGCATGGCGAAGAACCCCGCGGACCGGTTCCCGTCGGCCGGCGCGCTGGCTGCCGCGGTCAAGGCGGCCGCGGCCGCAGGCCCTGCGCCGGCGTCAGCTGCGGTGCGCCCGGGTCCGCCGCCGAGCACCCGGCAGTTCTCCACCGCCGATCCGAATCCTGTTGCCGTCAGCCAGGTGTCACGCCCGGTTCCGGCACGTCCCGCGCCCCCGCCGCGCAAGTCGCGGACTGCGCCGGTGTTGGCGATCGTCACCGTTGCGCTGTTCGGAATCGCCGCTCTGCTGGCAGTGGTGCTGGTGTCCGGCCCCGACACCGGCGGGTCCGAACCCCGGATCGCCGCTCCGGACCCGTCGACCCCGGGCGCCACGTCCGAGGACTCGACGTCGCGCACCACGCCCACGACGAGCACGGCCCCGATCTCGGGGGTGTCGGGAACCGACGCGCAGGGGTTTGTCGGCCACTCGGCGCGCTGTGATTCCGGAAGCTCGCCCGCCGCGGCGATCAGGACGGCGAACTCACTGGCGGTGGTGTGCGAAACCGACGCCGGGAGCTACTACTACCGTGGTGAGCGGTTGCGCGACGGCGCCAGCCTGGAACTGTCCGACGCGCGGCCGGCGGGCAGCGGATTCGTCGCCGTCAATCCCGCCGACGGGGCCCGGTACCGGGTGCAGCCCGACATGCTGACCATCTCCAGCAACGGCTCGGTGGATTCCGCGGAGCCGGCGCTGGAATACGGCTCGCGCTAGCGGGTCACACCACCTTAATCTCGGCGAAATTCCGGTGGCACAACAGTGCTCTTCACTGGAGGCAGCCCACAGCCTCCTTTCGAAGGAATCCACCATGACCCTCGAGGCCGAGCCGACATACGTCCCCAAAGAGCTGACCATCGTGCGCGGCGCGTGCCCGCATGACTGTCCCGACACCTGCGCGATGCTCTACCACGTCGAAGACGGCAAACTCGTTGACGTCAAAGGTGATCCGGACCATCCCATGACCAGGGGTGGCCTGTGCGTCAAGGTCAAGAACTTCCACGAACACCACTACCAGTCCGACCGGCTGATGCACCCGATGCGCCGGGTGGGCGCCAAGGGCGCGGGCGAATTCGAGCGCATCACCTGGGACGAGGCACTGGCCGAGATCAAGCAGCGGTGGACGTCGATCATCGACGAGTACGGCAGCCAGGCGATCATGCCGCACGCCTATCTGGGCCACCAGGGTGTGCTCAACGGGCTCACCTCCGGTGACGCGTTCTTCAACCGGCTCGGCTCGACCGTCGCGGAGAAGACGTACTGCGAGTCCGGGTCGTCGACGGCCTGGCACATGACCGTCGGCGGCTCCGGTGGTCTGGATGTCGAGTCGATGGCGCATTCGAAGTACATCATCGTCTGGGGCATGAACATGACCAGCACGAACCTGCACGGCTGGCCGTTCCTGCTCGAGGCCCGAAAGAACAACGGCGCCAAGATCGTTGTCATCGACCCGTTCCGCACCCGCACGGCCCGCCAAGCCGACTGGCACATCCCGATCCGCCCCGGGACCGACGGCGCGCTGGCGCTCGGGATGATCCACGAGATCATCGCCCAGGGTCTCACCGACGCCGACTACGTCGAGAAGTACACCGTGGGCTACGACGAGCTCGCCGCGCGCGCCGCGAACTTCCCGCCCGAGCGGGTCGAGGAGATCACCGGGATACCGGCCGACGACGTCCGCAAGCTGGCGCGTGAGTACGCGACGACGCCGCCGGCGGCGATCCGCCAGGGCGTGGCGCTGGAGCGCAGCCGCGGTGGCGGCCAGGCCATCCGCGCGATCACCTGCCTGCCGGCGCTCGTCGGTGCGTGGCGCCACGTCGGCGGCGGCACCATGGAGATGCCGATCTGGGAGTTCCCCACCAAGTTCGACGCGATCTGCAAGCCGGAGTGGATCCCCGAAGGCACCCGCGTGGTCAACGAGCTCGACCTCGGGATGCGCTGACCGGTGAGCTCGAACTCGACCCGCCCATCCAGTCGCTGTTCGTCTACAACTCCAACCCGGTGTCCCAGGGCCCCGCCCAGGAGAAGACGATGCGCGGCCTGATGCGCGACGACCTGTTCACCGTGGTGAGCGAGCACTTCATCACCGACACCGCGAAGTACGCCGACATCCTGCTGCCGGCCACCATGCAGGCCGAGCAGCTCGACATCATGGTGACCTGGGGCCACCTCTACATCTCGCTGAACCAGCCGGCGATCGAGCCGCCCGGGGAGTGCGTGCCCAACGTGGAGCTGTTCCGGCGGCTCGCGAAGACGATGGAGTTCGACGAGGAGTCGATGGCCTACTGGGAGCGCACTGACCGGGAGATGCTCATCGACTTCCACGACTGGGACGCACCGGCGCTGGCCGGCATCACCTTCGAAAAGCTCGAAGAGGTCGGCTGGATGCGGCTCAACGTCGGCACCCCCGACACCCGCGCGCCGCACGCCGAGGGCAACTTCCCGACCCCGTCGGGCAAGTGCGAGTTCAAGTCCAGCCTCGCCGAGGGTGGCAACTTCGTCGTCCCGGTCTGGCGGTCGATGTACGACGGGATGCAACCCGGCGGCTACGTCGACCCGATCCCCGACTACATCCCGCCCTTCGAGTCGGCGCAGTCCAATCCCGAACTCGCCGAACGGTTCCCGCTGAGCATCATTTCGCCGAAACCACACGCGTTCCTCAACAGCCAGTACGGCAACGCCGCGGACAAGCAGCAGGTTCAGGGTGGGCAGCGGGTGTTCATCCACCCCGTCGACGCCGCAGAACGCGGTATCGAGGAAGGCGACCTGGTGCGGGTGTTCAACGACCGCGGGTCCTTCCAGGGGCCGGCGGTGTACGAATCCGATCTGATCACCGGGCTGGTGATGGCCAACGTCGGTCACTGGCAGGGAAAGAGCTCGGGCACCACGGTCAACGCCATCACCGCCGACCGCCACTGCTCACTCGGAAACGCCGGGGTGTACGGCGACAACCTGGTCGAGGTGCAGAAGGTGGTGGACGAGGCCGTCGCAAGCTAGCCCGCAGCTAGCCCACCGCACTGACGTCGCGGACCGCACCCTTGTCCGCCGACAATGCCAGCGCCGCATAGGCCCGCAGTGCCGCCGAGACCACCCGCTCGCGGGAGCGTGGCCGGTACCCGCCGACCGACGCCAACAGTGCCGCCCGGCGCCGCTGCAGTTCCTCGTCGCCGACGTCGACCTGGATCGTCCGGTGCGGGATGTCGATCGTGACGAGGTCGCCGTCCTCGACCAGCGCGATGGTGCCGCCCGCGGCGGCCTCGGGGGAGACGTGGCCGACCGAGAGCCCCGACGAACCACCGGAGAACCGGCCGTCGGTGACCAGGGCGCACACCGAGGCCAGCCCGCGGCCCTTCAAGAACGAAGTGGGATAGAGCATCTCCTGCATACCCGGGCCGCCGCGCGGCCCTTCATAGCGCACCACGATGACGTCACCCGGCTGCACCCGGCCGCCCAGGATCGCGTCGACGGCGTCCTCCTGCGACTCGACCACCACGGCAGGCCCGGAGAACTTCAGGATCGACTCGTCCACACCCGCGGTCTTGACGATGCAGCCGTCCGCCGACAGGTTGCCACGCAGCACCGCCAGCCCGCCGTCCTCCGAATAGGCATGCCGCACATCGCGGATACAACCGGCGGCGGCGTCGGTGTCCAGGCTTTCCCAGCGCTGTGACTGCGAGAACGCCGACGCCGACCGCACACATCCGGGCGCGGCATGGAACAGCTCCACGGCTTGCTCCGACGCCGCACCACCACGAACATCCCAGCGGCGCAGCCACTCCGCGAGCGAACCGGCGTGCACCGCGTGCACGCTCTCGTGCAGCAGCCCGGCGCGCCACAGCTCGCCCAGGATCGCCGGGACACCGCCGGCCCGATGGACGTCCTCCATCAGGTAGTGCCCGTTGGGCGCCACCTTGCACAGGCAGGGCACCGCCCGGCTGCGTTTCTCGATGTCCTCGAGCGTGTAGTCCAACTCCGCCTCACGTGCGGCAGCCAGCAGGTGCAGCACGGTGTTGGTGCTCCCGCCCATCGCGATGTCCATCGCCATCGCGTTGTCGAACGCGTCGCGGCCGGCGATCGCGCGCGGCAGCACACCTGCGTCGTCCTCGTCGTAGTAGCGGCGGCACAGCTGCATCACCGTGGCACCGGCGTCCTCGTACAGCGCGCGGCGCGCGGTGTGGGTCGCCAGCGTCGAGCCGTTGCCCGGCAGCGCCAGCCCCAGCGCCTCGGTCAGGCAGTTCATCGAGTTCGCGGTGAACATCCCCGAACACGACCCGCACGTCGGGCATGCCGCCTCCTCGATCCGCGCCAGGTCCGGATCGGACACCTCGCTGCTCACCGAGTCGGCGACCGCGGTGATCAGGTTCAGTCGGGTCCGCACTGTGCCGTCGACCAGCTCGGCGGTACCGCCCTCCATCGGCCCGCCGGAGACGAACACCGTCGGGATGTTCAACCGCAGTGCGGCCATCAGCATCCCGGGAGTGATTTTGTCGCAGTTGGAGATACACACCAGCGCGTCGGCGCAGTGCGCGTTGACCATGTACTCGACGGAGTCGGCGATCAGCTCCCGCGACGGCAGCGAATACAGCATGCCGCCGTGGCCCATCGCGATGCCGTCGTCGACGGCGATGGTGTTGAACTCGCGAGGCACCCCGCCCGCAGCGGTGATGGCCTGCGACACGATCCGGCCGACCGGCTGCAGATGGGTGTGCCCCGGCACGAACTCGGTGAAGCTGTTGGCGACGGCGACGATCGGCTTGCCGATGTCGGCGCCGGCCACCCCCGAGGCGCGCAGCAGTGCCCGCGCCCCAGCCATGTTGCGACCGTGGGTGACCGTGCGTGATCTCAGAACCGGCATGACGTCCACGCTGGCCCCTTGGCCGCGCGTCGGGAAGTCGGCGGTGATGCTAGTAGTGCCGGTACTAGCCTGAGATGCGGTGGACAGACGCGCGCAGCAACGCCTCGCTCTCGGCGAGTTCCTGCGCGCGCGCCGCGAGGCCGCACCGCGCGCCGAACTCGGGTTGCCCGCCGTGCCGCGGATGCGCACCAGCGGCCTGCGCCGCGAGGAGGTCTCCGTCGCCGCCGGGGTGAGCGTGACCTGGTACACCTGGCTCGAGCAGGGCCGCGATATCAACCCGTCCCGGCAGGTCCTCGACGCTGTCGCTCGCGCGTTGCGGCTGACCTCCGCCGAACACGAGTACGTGCTGGCCCTGGGCGGCTACGCGGCCGACCCGACGGTGTCCGACGGTCCGCCGCCGCCGCAGATCCAACGGTTCCTCGACGCGCTGGCCGGCTACCCGGCGTTCGCGATCGCCCCGGACTGGGACATCGTCGCCTGGAACGCCGCCTACGCGGCGCTCTACCCGAACATCGAACACACCGCCGCAGCCGACCGCAACCTGCTGTGGCTGGTGTTCATGGACCCCTACATCCGAGACCTGCTGCCGGACTGGGACACCGACAGCCGCCGGTTCCTGGCCGAGTTCCGCGCAGACGCCGGCCCCCGGGTGGGGGAGCCGTCGTTCACGACGCTGGTCGACCGGCTGCTGGAAGCCAGCGACCACTTCGCGGCAGCGTGGCGGGCCACCGGCATCGAACGCTTCGCGTCGCGCGAACGCCGCTTCGAGCACCCCGTGGTCGGCGAACTGCTGCTCGAGCACCACCAGGTGGCGCCGGTCGACGTGCCCGACATCCACATCGTCGCCTACCTGCCGGCCGCCGAAACCGTTTTCGCCGAGAGGCTTCGGCGACTGGTCGCGCAGTGACTCAGACGGCCGCCACCGCGCAGTAGACCAGCTCGGAAAGCGTGCGGCAGTAGTCGTCGTCGACCGGTTCGCCGGTGTACAGGGCGCGCATGTTGATCGGAGCGAACAACAGTTCCAGGACGTTGCGAAAGTCGACCCCGCTGCGGAGCTCACCGCGCTCGCGGGCACGGTCGAAGACCACACCGAGGCTGTTGGCGCGGTCCTGCCACGCTGTCTGCCGGATCTCGACGCTGGAGATGCGGGTGTCACCGATGAGATGCCCGCCGTGCAGTTTGCGACCGGCCACCGAGGTCACCATCGTGGCCATCCTGACCGCCAGCACGAACAGATCGCTGCGCAGCGAACCGGTGTCGGGCGGCCCCTCACCGTCACCGGGCCGCCGCGCGAGGGCGTCGAGGATCAGGGTTTCAGGGTCCCGCCAGTGCTGCAGAATCGCCTGCTCGTCCAATCCGTGGCGGTGGGCCATCGAGCCGAGATCGAAGCGGTCGATACCCCAGCGCGCCACTTCCTCGTGCACTGCAGCCACTACCCGCTCTCGGTCGACGTCGGCCAGTGGACGGTCATCCACCATCGCCTATTCCTTCCAACGCAACCCCCGAGCAGCTGATCCAGCAAACTCAAGTGTGCCACACTCCGGGCAGGGGCAGTTCCCGGTTTCGCTGCGCTGACACGCCAACCTGCCGTTGAGACGGTGCTGGCGGCGGGCGCTTCTCGCATTTTGTCGCCGGCAGCGCAGTCTCAACGCAGCAGGTGTCAGACTCCGGCGGGCACCTTGGCGCTCGCCCGCATCTGCTGACGCAGCGTGTTGAACTCGGAGATGGTGCGCGTCGCGATCGTCGCGACCGGACGGGCGTTGCGGCCGGTGGCCTCGGTCTTGGACACCATCACCACACTGTCGATGTAGGGCTGGATGGTGGTCGCATTCTGCACCGTCGCCACGATCACCAGCTGGAAGCCGAACTTGCGGAACGCCTGCAGTGCCTGCTGGGCAAACTGCGGGTCCGACTTGGAGAACGCCTCGTCGAGCATCAGCTGCGCAAAGACCGGCCGGTTGGCTTCGTCCGTTCCCGCACCACCGGGCGCCGCAAGGTTGAAGCTCAACGCTCCGGCCAGGCAGAACGCCATCAGCTTCTCCTGCTCGCCACCGGAATTGTCCCCGGCGTTGCTGTGCGTGCGGATCAGCTCGTCGGTGCTGACATCCCATTCCGCGCAGTCGAACGTGAACCGGTTGCGCACATCCAGGGCATCCCGCGTCCACGCCCTGTCCTCCGGCGCCGTCGACGCCAACCGGTTGCGCAGCCGCAGGATGTCGGCGTACTGGTCCAGGATCGATTGCTTGTCGCCCAACCCCACCTCGGCGATGCGCCGCGAGATCGCCCGCACGATCTCCGTCAGCTCCGACACCGCAGCCAAAGCCCGCGGCGTGGCCCGCAGCGTCAACCGGGTGCCGCGGTTGAACTCCACTGCGCCCAGGCCGGTGTTCACCCGGTCGATCTGCTCGCTGATCCGCCGGGCCTCCTGCTCGGCCACCCGGTGCAGCGTCAGGATCGCATCCGGGGCCTGCTCGGTGACCAGCCGCATCATCCGCTCGTAGGCCTCGGGCAGTTCGCGCTCGTCGATGTGGCGGCACAGCGCCACGTAGTCGTGCACCCGCTCGTCGAAGTCATCCGAATCGTTCGGCACTGCGTCCGGGAAGGCGGTGTCGAATGTGTTGAGGATGCGGGCCAGCTCGTCGTAGGACCGGCGTCTGCTCTCCCGCAGCTGCTCACGTTCCCGCTTGATCGCGGCGAAGAGCGCCTCCCGGTGCGGTTCGGGGTTCAGTAGCTCCAACGTCACCGGGATCTGCGCGGCGTAGCGGTGCAGCAACTCGGTCAACGGCTCCGAGACGAACGCTGGCGAGAGCCGCTCGGACAGCTCCAACAGCTGCGTCCGGCGCTCGTCCAGATCGTCGCGACGGGTCTGCACCGCGCCCCGGCGCGTCATCAGTTTCTGGATCTGCGACCAGCATTCGTCGGCACGGGCGTTGAGAGCTTCGATGTCGGGGTGTTCGGCGAGCAGCAGTTCGTACTGGTCACGCAGCCGGTCGGCGTGTCCGTCGGCGGTCTCGACGTCGATCTGGCTCCACTGCGGGTACTGCTCGCAGATCGCCTTGAATGCCGCGGCTCGGTCCCGCCACTGCTGGCGCTGCGCGGCGATGTCGTCGGCGGCGCGGCGCGCCTTCTGGTAGGTCTCCTCGGCGGCGGCCAGGTCGACGGTCAGCGCGTTGATCTTGGCGGACACGTCGCCCTGGTACAGGTATTCCGACTGCCTGAGGGGGCGTCGGTCGTCCTTGATCGCCAGCCGGTCGGAGTCCTTGTACAAGCCGGTGTCGGTGACTGCGCGGCGGAACCGGCTGAACACCTCGGGGGTGTCGACGCAGATGTGGTCGCCGGCGGTGCTGACGATGTCGACCGCCTCGGCAGCGCACGGATGTGCCAGGTCGACCACAAAAAGCTTGCCTGCCAACGTGTTCGGCTCCGGCTCGACAGGCTCGGCGCCGAACGACTTGACCCGGACGTGGTGCAGCGCCAGCCGGCCCCGCATGTCGGTCTCGTTGACGAACCGCAGCACCTTCGCGTGGTGCCGGTCGGGGACCAGCAGCCGCAGGCCGGCGCCGCGGAGCACCTTCTCCACCGCGACCCGCCACCGGCCCTGCTCCGGCCGCAGGTCCATCAGCTCGGCCACGTAGGGGAGCTCGGTCGCCTCGACACCGATTGCGGTGCAGATGTGGTCACGCATCGTCAGCGCGAACTCCGGCAGCGCCGACCCGACGTGCTCGACGCGCTTGAGTTCCTTGGCGGCGTCATCGCGGGTGATGCGGGCCGCCTTCTGGGCGTACTCGGCGTCGGTGGACGCCTCACGGTTGCGTTCCACCCGGGCCAGCAGCTCGGTGGCCCGCGCCAGCAGCTCCTCCCTCAGGTTCCAGAACTCGTCGGCGCTGTCCGGGATGTCGAGGCCCTGGGCGGCGAGCAGATCCTCGTAGGCGTTTCGTCGCCGCGACACCTGTTCGGCCTCGGTCTCGGCGGCAGTGACCTGCGACTGCAGCGGACCGATGCTGGAGCTGGTCCCGCTGATCTGGGCGTTGAGTGAATCTGCTTCGGCCTTGGCCAGATTCAGCGACCGGGTGACGTCCTCGTACTCGTTGTCGAGCTGGTCGACGGTGGTGTCCAGCGTGGCGATCTGCGTGGGACACTGCGCCAGCCGGACATGATCGGTGAGCGCCCGCACCATCGGCGCGTCCACCAGATCGATGATCCCCAGATCCGAGGACTCCGATGCGTAACGCTGCTGGATGCTCTCGATGTCGCCGAGGATCTTGCGTTTGCGTTGCGCGACGGCCAGCAGCTCACGGGCCTCGACCAGCGGGTCGATCTGCTTGAGCGCCTCCGGCAGCCGGGCCAGGCTGTCCGGCTCGTCGAGCATGAACTCGCGAACGAACTGTTCCAGGCCGCCAACGCTTTTCAGTGACTTCGCCTTGCCCAGCAGCTGCTGGGCGGCGTCGGAGGCCCGGATGCCGATGGTCGCGTACAACTGGGCCAGGTACTGCGACTCCACCTTCGTGGTGAACCGCCAGCCCCCATCCTTGAACACGCCGGTGTCGAACCGCCCCGCCGCCCAGCGGTTGCACACGTCCTCGATGTCGAGGTCGCCGTCGCCAAGCACGAAGCGGCTCGACGAGTCCGAACGGGACTCCCCGGTCAGCCATTTGAGCACCAGGCCGGTGACGGTGCGTCCGGAGTCGCCGGCGTAGGTCACCGCCACCGCCGACCAGGCGGTGCCCTCGCCGCGCAGATACATCACCCGGCTGGTGCCGCCGTCACTGCGCTGCCCCCACGCGCCGCGCACGTACTTGTCCACAGTCCGTCGGCCCGCGCTGGATCCGGCGGCGGTGTTGTCACCGGAGGCGTTGAAGTTGCGCCGGTTGAACGGCAGGAAGCCCAGCGAGATCGCATCCAGCAGTGAGGATTTGCCGCTACCGGAGGCGCCCGCGATCAGCGCTCCACCCGGGCTGAACGGGATCGAGTGGTAGCCGTCGAACACCCCCCAGTTGATCACCTGCAGCCGGGACAGATGGAACTGCTCAGTCATCGATGGCAACTTCTTCCTGGTCCTGCGGGGGTTCCCCACGCATCAGCAGCTCGAACTGCTGTTGGAGTTCGGTGATCACCGAGGCGGTCATGATCGCGGTGATCACCGGGCTGATGGTGTAGCTGTCCTCGTCGTCGCGGGTCTTGCGCAGGATTTCCAGCCCGGCCAGCCGGGCGATCGCACCGTCGACGCGCGCGGCGAACGTGACCGCGTCGCGGTCGGTGTCGTTGAGCACACCGGAGAACAACCCGTGCATCTCCTCCCGGCTGATCAGCACTGCCTGCCCACCCGAGGCACGCATCATCTGCGCCAGGTGCAACGCCAGGATGGAGTCGTAGGTGCCCAGCGGTTCACGGCGCAGAAGCTTGATGCCCCTGGCAGATTCATAACGGGCCTGCTCGACGAACGCGACTCCGACTGATTGAAGGTCCGTCTCCACTATGCGCAGAATGAGGTCCAGTTCCGACAACCGGATGGTGATCTGGTCGCGGTACTCCAGCACCCAGCGGTAGACGTCGGCGTCGGTCTCGGCGCTGATGTAGCGGCGCGTGAGCAGGTGCTGCAGCGCCCAGCAGGCGCGGTCGGGCAGTTCGGAGACGTCGCCGTCGAAGCGCGGCCGGCGGGCAACGGGTGGGCGGGCGGACTGGTCGACCTGGGGAAGCGACGAGAAGTCGATGTCGGCTTCGGTGGCCACGTGCGTTCCTTGCTCTGTAGTTGGTCGGACGCCCCAACATAGGTCACGGTCCTGACATGGTCAGCGCCGCATGGGCAGTGTCGGCGCACAAAACCGAGGCAGCCACCGGTTTGCCGACGTCAGCGGAATATCTGCGCGCGTGGAGTTGGGTCGACGTGTCGAAGCGTGACACCGCTGTGAAGTATGAGGCACACGGTGCGCGTGCATGCATGGCGCCGTGCGCAATGACCGGCGGAATGCCAACGTGCACAGCCGACTTACGTCCGGCTCGAACATTCGAGGCATCCGGCCTCATCAGCGCCTATGCTCGACGTCATGGCTGACCTTGACCGCGCGGCCACGCGCCGGGAGATCACCGATGCGCTGATCACCGCGCTGGACCGCCGACATGAAGTGCTTGATGCAATCGTGGACGCCGACAACCGGGCGGCGGCCGTCGAAGCGGTTGCCGCGTTGCTGGGTATCGCGTCCCTGGGGGCCGAGGCAGTGGTCGCGCTGCCGTTGCATCGGCTCACCAAGGACTCGCGCCGACAGATCGCGGCCGAACTCGACGACCTCAACAGTCAGCTGTCCTTCACGCTGATCGAGCGGCCGGACAGTTCCGGCGAGCATCTGGTGCTGCGGCAGTTTTCCAGCGAGTCCGACCGAGACCTCTTCGAGGCCAGGACGGCCGAGATCGGCGCACCCGGCGACGGTTCCGGCGGGCCGGCGGGCAGTCTCGACGACGAGATCGGATCGGCTCTCGGCCGGATCGACGCCGAGGACGCGATCTGGCTGGTAGCCGAAAAAGGAACGCAGGCAGTCGGAATGGTGTTCGGCGAGCTGGCAGACGGCGAGGTCGAGGTCCGGGTGTGGATTCATCCCGATCACCGACACCACGGGTACGGCACCGCTGCGCTGCGCAAATGCCGTTCAGAGATGGCCGCGTATTTTCCCGCCGTGCCCTTGGTCATTCGCGCGCCCGGCGTGACCGGATGAGGCTGCTTCGCACGCAGTGATCACGCCGGTGGTCATGCACTGGCATCGGCGAGGGTGGTGATCGGTTCGGTGAACATGAGGCGTGGGACGGCCATCTCCCGGTCGCGGCCGTCGAGTGATGTGAAGCGGACGGTGGTCTCCTCGGTGGTGTCGGCCAGGGGCTGCTTGAGGGCCCAGGACCACAGCACGATGACGTGGCCGAGGTAGGCGGTGTCGAGCATGGCGACGGCGTCGGGTAGCGAGACGGGCCCGGTGGCCAGCGCGTGGTTGAGCATGTCCGACATCGCCGGTGCGTCGACCTGGGTGGTCAGGGCGGCGAAGCTGGTCAGGTCGATCTCGCTGCCGCCGGCCTGGGCGGGTCGGGGGTTGGACAGGTCTCCGATCTTGAAGCTCAGCGCTCCGACAGAGCTGATCGCGTGCCGGGCCAACGGGACGTCGATGTCGAGGCGGGAATCGGTCAGCGAGGTCTTCAGCAGGGCGCGCGCCGCGCCGATGGCCTCGTTGAGCTGACGGGCCACCCCGCGGCTCTGTTCCAGCGTGCCGAACGCGGTGAACCGCTTGATCCGCTGGGCGCAGCGCTGCTGGATCCGCTCGACCTCGTCGATCTGGTGGCCCACCAGCTCGAAGAACCCGGCCATCACCCTGCGCAGCGCCGGGTCCAGGTCCGGCAGAGCGTCGGCGACCGCGGCCACGTCGGCCTCGAACTCGGCACGCTGGTCGGGGTCGTTGATCATCCGCAGGAACGCGCGGTGGCTGTCACGACCCTGGGAATCCCATGCTGCCTGGTAGTCGGTGTACATCTGGCGCTGCCGGTCGCGGTAGGCGACATTGCTGTCGATCGGGTCGTCGAGCGCCGCGGTGGCCTGCTCGATCATCGTGCCGTACTGGCCGATGTCGGTGATCAGCCGTTCCATCTGCAAGGCGATGGCGCGGGCCTCGTCGTAGGAGTCGGTGACGTCGGGCGCGGGCCGGGTTCCGGCGTCGAGTTCGTCGAGTTCGGCCTGCAGCAGCGTGATCTCGTGCTCGATGCTCTTGCGGATGCGCGCCGGGTCGTTGCCGACCCGCACCGCCACCTGCTTGAGCCGGGAGGCGATGCCGTTGATCGAGCCGCCGGTGGCGATCGTGTCGTTGCGCCGCATCCCGCGGACGAAGTCCAGGGCGCGACGCGCGTCCTGGGTGAGGTAGCAGATGTTCTGGTCGTGGCGGTCAGCTCGGGTGTCGACGAGGCGGTGCACCCAGCCCTGGCTGGCCCACGACTTGATCAGGGCAAGCCCGGACTGCCCGTCGGGATGGCCGAGTTCGTCGAGGTCGCGTTCCAGCCGCACCACCAACTCGGTCTCGGGCACGGCGCCGCCGCTGAGATGGCGTTCCATCAAGGTCGAGTACAGGCTCAGATTGGTGGTGGCCAGCAGCCGCAATGCGCGGGATCCCTGTACATCACGGTTGAGTTCGAGCAGCTCAGCGGACGACAACGCAGCGCTGTCCGGGGTTCCGTCCACATGGGCTCCTCGCTGCGTCTGGCGTCGTCGTCGGACGGTTCAAGATAGGTCACCGCGCCGACACGGGCGGCGTGGGGTGAGGCGGTCAGGACAGCTTGTCGTCCAGTACGGACAGTGCCTGCTCAAGCGCAGCCTGCGGCAGTGGCACGCCGTGGGAGGTCACCATGAGCACGCCGACGATGGCGCTGGCCATCACCTGACGCTCCTGCTCGTCGGCAGGACCGTCGGGCCGCTGAAGCAATGCCTCGGTGACGAGGTCGGCCAACCGAAGGTAGGCCGAGTAGACCAGCCCGCGCGCCTCGGGGACCGTGTAGAGGATTCGCTGACCGGTGATGGCGTCCTCGCGCTGCTCGGGATTCAGCGACCCGAACACCGACGTGACGGCATGGCGGTACGCCTGGACGTAGCCGAGGTCGCGAGGGGCGTTGACGAATGCCTCGACGATGGGGGCGATCTGGTCGTCGGACATCAGCAGGCCCTCTTTGCCGCCGAAATACCGGTACAGCGTGCGGGGTGAGACCTCGGCGGCCGCGGCAATCTGCTCGACGGTGGTGTCGGCGTACCCCTGCTGCTCGAACAGGCGGAACGCTTCGCGGCGGATCGCCAGGCGGCTCTGCGTCATCTTGCGCTCTCGCATGCCCACCGAGCGGTCCGACGACGCCGGATCACTGCTGTTCATCAGCGGGCGACGCTATCGGAAAACCGCTGCCCCTGCGCGCTCTTCAGTGCAGGTGCTCTGGCAGCGCGCGTTCGGTGAACTCCACCAGGGGCTGCTCCAGGGCCAGGATGGACTCCGCGTCACCCTCGGCGAGAGCCCCGGTGACCAGCATCGAGATCGCCGCGACCAGGGCCCGGCAGGCGAACCGGTCGGCGGTGCTGCGGGCGGAGAAGACCGCTTCCACCCCGGCCACAAAATCCTGCTGCAACTGCATCCGTCGGCGTAGCGCGTCCGGGCCGGCGGCGTACACCTCGACGAGGTACAGCCGTGCGGTGGGCGGGTCGGCCGCCAGGAAACCGAGGTAACTGCGCAGCATCGTGCGGTAGCGCTGCATCGGGGTGCCCGAGACGGGCCCCGAGTGCAGGCCGTCGAGGACGTTGCGCTGCATGCGGGCGTAGCCGGCCATGAAGCAGTCCTGTTTGGACTCGAACTGTTGATAGAAGGTCGCCCGAGACACCCTGGCGTGCTTGATCAGGTCGCTCACCGTGGTGTTGTTGTAGCCCTTCGAGCCCATCACCTCGGCGAGTGCCTTGAACAGGCGTTTTTGCTGGTCGGCGGTCACTTCGTCACGCGTGAGGTGATGCCGGCCAGAGCTCAGCCGCTTATCCACGCGGCGCCCCGTTCAGTCGATGCAGGTCTCTGCATTGCGTCTATCGTAGAGGGCCCTTCAGAAACGCCTTCGTTCTTCGAGAACGACGATGTTTATGTACTATCACGATGGCTTCGCTCGGCGCGTGCAGTCGCAGCGAGGGGTGGAGTGAAGCCAGCACGCGTCGGCCTCTGGCGCTGCCACCTCGGGGGAGTGGCATCGCCAGAGCTCAACGAGTCATGCCTTCTTGAGCATCCATGCCGGAATCCAATGCGTCACCAGGTCGCACCTGGGCCCATGGCTCACCGGGTAGCTGACCAGCCCCCACCAGTGGCCCTGCTCGCACATTCCCCAGCGGGTCAGTTCGCCGCGCACCACCTTGTGCATCTGCAGTCCGAACGGGTGGTACCGGCCGTGGCTGTGCGGTTCGCGGGGGAACAGCGATGCGAGATCCACCAGAACGTCCTGCGGAGGGTCGACCGCCCGGAAGACCACGGGGGTCGGCTGACCGCCGTGGCCGATGCTCTGCAGATCACCCACCGCTCGATCATATGTTCGAATGAATCGTTACGTTCAGCGATCCGTCGACTGGTGTTCACAGACTGACCGCCGCGCCATCACTTGCTCAAGCCAGGGTTGCTCGACGCAACCACAACTGAAGAGGTGACGGATGACCGCGATGAATGTGCGGAATGTGGCGCGGGCGGCGACCGCGGTGACGATCACAGCGCTGATGGTCGTCGGCTGCAGTACCGACAGCCAGGACGATGCCGCCGAAACGCCGGCACCCGAGACACCACGCGCCAGCTCACCGATCGACTGGGACCTGCCAGCCGGGCAGCGCTACCACCGCACGGCCACCTACCCCGTGTATCTGAACAAGCCGGCCGAGGACCCGGTCGAGGCCGAGACCGTCGCCGAGATCTCCACGGTCACCCCGGACGGAAACACCGTCATCTACACCGACGCCGCCGCCAAGCGGATCGGCTTCCTCGACCTGCGTGATCCCGCGCAACCCGTTGGGCTGGGCACGGTTTCGCTCAGCGAGCTCGGCAACGCCGACGACCAGCCCACCTCGGTGGCCGCCGTCGGCGAGTTCGTGCTGGTGGTAGTCGACACCACCGGTGGCGACTTCCCCAACCCGTCAGGACGTGTCGACGTCGTGCGCGTCAGCGACCGGACCCCGGTGCACAGCATCGACCTGGGTGGGCAACCGGATTCGATCGCCATCAGCCCGGACGGGTCGTTCGCGGCGATCGCCATGGAGAACCAGCGTGACGAGGAGTTCACCCCACCCGGTGGCGAAGAAGGTGACCTGCCGCAACCACCGACGGGTTTTGTGCAACTCGTCGATCTCACCGGGGCGCCCACCGGCTGGACGCCGCGGCGCGTCGACTTCGACGTCGAACAGGCCCGCGCCGCCGGGCTCGATACCCCGGAGGACCTCGAGCCGGAGTACGTCGCCATCAACTCCCGCGGCCAGGTCGCGGTCACCCTCCAGGAGAACAACGGCATCGCGGTGATCGACGGCCGCACCAGTGAGGTGTCCCGGATCTTCTCTGCCGGAACCCAATCCGTCGAGGGAATCGATACCGCCGAGGACGGCACGATCGACCAGACCGGCTCGATCCCGGACGCGCCGCGGGAGCCCGACGCGCTCGGCTGGATCGGCGACGAGCACGTGGCCACCGCCAACGAGGGCGACTGGAAGGGCGGTACCCGCGGCTGGACGATCTTCGATGCCGGCACCGGTGAGGTGGTCTGGGACGCCGGCAACACCTTCGAGCAGCTCGCGGTGCGCACCGGCCTGCACATCGAGAGCAGGGCCGAGTCCAAGGGCCCGGAGCCGGAAGGCCTGGCGATCACCGACATCGGCGGTCGTCCGACCGCGCTGGTGGCCTCCGAGCGCAGCAACTTCGTTGCGGTCTACGACGTCAGCGACGTGACCGCGCCGCAGTTCCGCCAGCTTCTGCCGACCACTCCCGGACCCGAGGGCATCCTGGCCGTCCCGTCCCGCAACCTGCTGGTCATCTCGTCGGAGGCCGACGACGCCGAGGCCCGGGTGCGCGCCTCGGTCAACGTCTACGGGTTCGGCGACGAATTCGCCGGTGACACACCTGCTTTCCCGTCGATCGTCTCCGGTGACATCGACGGGGTGCCGATCGGCTGGGGCGCACTCGGCGCGCTGAGTGCCGACCCAGCCGATGAGAACCGGCTGTACACCGCCACCGACATCGCCTACGGCCCGGCTCGGGTGCTCGGCGTCGACGTGTCCCGGACGCCGGCGTTGATCGACAGCGAGCTGCCCATCACCGACGACGGGGAGCCGGTCGCCCTCGACGTCGAAGGCGTCTCGGCCCGCCCCGACGGCGGTTTCGTGCTGGCCGTGGAGGGCGAGGAAGGCCCCGGCAACGAGTTGGTATACGTCGGCGCCGACGGCGGCATCGAGAACCGGGTCACCTTGCCCGACGACATCGCCGCGGAGCTGGGTGGCCAGGGGCTCGAAGGCGTTGCCGTCGACGGTGATTCCACGTGGGTCGCGCTCCAGCGCGAGCTCGGCAGCGACCCGCCGGGGGTGGTCCGCATCGGGCGCTACAGTCCTGACGGCGGCAGCTGGGAGTGGTTCGGCTATCAGTTGGGTAGCACCGACGTCGAGGGCGACTGGATCGGATTGTCCGAGATCGCCGTACACGACGGCGCACTGCTGGTGCTGGAACGGGACAAGCTCAACGGCCCCGACGCAAGGATCAAGGCGATCTACCGGGTGGCCATGCCCGACGGGGCCGGCGTGACGTCGGCCGGGGAAGAGCCGCAGGTGCTTTCGAAGACCCTGGCGCGAGATCTGCTCCCCGACCTGGCCGCGACCAACGGCTTCGTGCAGGAGAAGGTCGAGGGCTTCGCCGTCGCGGGCAACCAGAACCTCTACGTCGTCACCGACAACGACGGACTCGACGACGCCAACGGCGAGACCGTCTTCCTGGACCTCGGACCGGCGGGTGAGGCACTCGCCGGGTAGGCCTCAGATCGCGTACTCCCTGGGACGGTGCTGCACCGACACCCAGTGATCGGTGGTGAACTCGTCGATCGCCCACTGACCACCGAATCTGCCGATACCGGAATGCTTTTCACCGCCGAAGGCGGTGTTGGCGTCGTCGTTGACCGGCGAGTCGTTGATGTGTGTCATCCCCGCCTGAACCCGGCGGCCGAACCGCACCGCCCGTTCCACGTCCCGGCTGAACACCGCCGAGGACAGGCCGTACTCGGTGTCGTTGGCCAGCCGTAGCGCGTCGTCCTCATCTGCTGCCCGGATCACCGTCATCACCGGGCCGAAGACTTCCTCGCGGGCCGTGGCGACGTCGTTGCCGCCGCTGAGCACGTGCGGTGGAAGGCACAGCCCGGTGGGGCCGAACGGATCGCCGCCCAAGAGCATCTCGGCACCGTCTTCGGTCGCGCGTTGGAGTTTGTCCTGAATGCCTTCCAGCTGGGAGGAGTTGATCACCGGGCCGAGCTGGTTCTGCGGATCGCTCGGATCACCGACGCGCAGCGATCTGACCTTGTCGAGGAAGCGCTGCAGGAACTCGTCGTGCACCTCGGCGTCGACGATGATCCGGTTGGCGATCATGCAGATCTGCCCCTGGTGGAAGAACGATCCGAAGACGGCTGCCTGCACTGCCAGGTCCAGGTCGGCGTCGTCGAGCACGACCAGCGGACCGTTGCCGCCCAGTTCGAGAGCCAGCTTCTTCAGCCCCGCCTTCTCGGCGATCCCCCTGCCCACCGGCGTCGACCCGGTGAACGAGACCACCCGGGGAACCGGGTGCTGGACGATCGCGTCACCGATGTCGGAGCCCGAGCCCACCACGACCGACAACAGTCCGGCAGGCAGTCCCGCCTCCTCGAAGATGCGTGCCAGCAGCAGGCCGCCGGTGACGGGGGTGTCGCCGGCGGGTTTGAGCACCACGGCGTTGCCCACTGCCAGCGCCGGCGCCACCGAGCGGTTCGACAGCTGTAGCGGGAAGTTCCACGGCGAGATGACGGCGACGACGCCCACCGGTTCGCGGTAGACGCGGCTCTCCTTGCCCGGAATGTCCGATGGCATGATGCGGCCCTCGACATGGTGCGGCATCGACGCCGCCTCCCACATCACCGAGCGCACCAGATTCCACTCCAACTCGGCCTTGGCAACGGTGCCACCGGTTTCGCGCACCAGCCAGCCCACGATCTCGTCCTTGCGCGCCGTCATCACGTCGGCGGCGGCGCGCATCACCCCGGCACGCTCCAACGGCCGGGCTGCAGCCCAATCACGTTGCGCGGCAACCGCGGCATCGTAGGCGGTGTCGAGGTCGTGGGCGTCGGCCTGACCGATCTCGGCCAGTGTGTCCCCGCTGTACGGGTCGGTGCTGGCCCGCGTCTTGCCCGACGAGCCGGCCCGCCACCGTCCGCCGATGGGCATCGTGTCGAAGTCCGGGTAGGTGTCCATCGCCCACGCGTACCCGGTAGGTCTATGCCGAAACCGCCGCGGCGCGGAACCCGTCGAGCACCTCGGCGCCCTCGGGACCGTCCCACAGCACCTGCGTCAGCAGCAGCGTGGCGGTCCCGGTGCGGGGATCGGTACGCCACCCGGTGCCCAGGCCGCCGTCCCAGCCGTAGCACCCCTCGGCTTCCACGCATTGCCCGTAGCCCCAGCCTGCGCCGCCGAGGAACATGCCGCCATCGTGGCGCTGCTGCGGCGTCAGGTGGTCGGTGGCCATCGCCGTCAGCGACGCGGTCGTGATCAGCCGGCCGTCCCGGAGCGCGTCGGTGAAAGCGATCAGATCGTCGATCGTCGACACCAGACCCGCTGACCCCAAGGGGAACTCAGGGGCGCTGGCCCACATTCCGTCGACCGGGTCGAACACCGTGAAGCCGTGCTCACCGGGTGCCAGCTGCGGAACCAACCGGTGCAGCTTGTCGGGCACGACGTGGAAAGCGGTATCCACCATGCCCGCAGGGGCGTACACCCGCTCGGTCAGCACCTCGGGCAGCGGCTTGTCGGCCACCCGCGACAGCAGCACCCCGAGCAGATCGGCCGGTGTCTGGTACAGCCAGCGGGTGCCCGGCGCGGCGATCAGCGGCAACGCCGCCAGACGTCGCACCCATTCGTCGGGCGGTGGTGGCGCATACCTGCCGGGCGGGCCGTCGCTGCCCAGTTGCGCCGCGGCGTAGGCTATCTGGATCGGGGCGTTCATCGGGAACCGCGGCAGCATGCCGTCTCCGCACCGGAACGTCAGGACGTCCTCGACGGTCACCTCGCGCGCCGTGGGCACCGTGTCGTCGAGCTGCGCGTCCTCGACGCGCAAGACCGGTCGGCCGGCGAGTTCAGGCAGCCAGCGCGTGATCGGGTCCGCCGGCGTGATCTCCCCGGAGTCCACCATGGCCATCGCGGCGGTGGCGACGATCGGTTTCGAGATGGACGCGATCCGCATGATGGTGTCGCGCCGCAGAGGCGAGCCGAAGCCGTCGTCGCCGCCGACGTAGATCGCCGGGTCGCGCCCGGGTGCCGTCACCGCGGCGATGGCGCCGGGCACCTTGCCGGCGGCGATCGCGCCGTCCAGCACTTTTCGGAAGGTCATACCGGTACCGACCGTACGGCCCGCCCGGACTCATCGCGCCGCCAGTCCGGCGAGGATCACGCTCAGCCCGAACGCATACGCGGCGTCGGCGTTGTTGGCGGCGTTCTGCGCCTGACCGGCGGCGGTGCCGATCCGCGACGCCAGCGGGAACCGTTCGTCGACGCCGAGGCCGGCGAGCTTGGCGCCCTCCCGGTCCCACCACTGCTCGGGAGTCTCCTGGGCGCGTTCCCGCCGCGCGTGCGTCAGCGCCCGGGCACTGGCGCGGACAAAATCCAGCACCAGTGTCAGCGCCGCGTCGCGCTCGGCGTCGGTCAGCGGAAGTGTTTGCACTGCACCGAGTTCCCGCTCGTACTTGGTCAGTGTGCCCGGGCCCAGGACGGTGCGCTCGGACTCGACCTCGGCCAGCCACGGATGTGTGTCGAGCAGCTGCAGATTGTCGGAGGCGACCGCGGTCAGCTGCTCGGCCCAGTCACCGGACAGCTCGCTGTGGGTCATGTCCAAGCGGCACTGGTCGACCATCAGGGCGAGAAGTTGCTCGCGGCTCTCGACGTAGGAGTACAGCGACATCACCGGCGTGCTCAGCGCCTCGGCGACATCACGCAGCGTGAACGAAAGCCCGTTGCGATCGGCGACGGTGATGGCCGCGGCGACGACGTCGTCGGTGGCCAGCTTCGGGGGGCGGCCCCGGCGCTGTGGCCGGGGCATGTGGTGGCGCCACAGCAGGTCGACGGTATCCACGGCGGCTCCTCGGTTGCATTCTCGTATATAGTACGGGTAATAGTTCCCGTACGGAATACGAGAAAGGTGTTCGATGAAGATCACTGCTACCGCTGTGTCGCTGAACGTCGCCGATCCGCAGGCATCCGCGGACTTCCTGGCCCGCCACGTCGGGTTCACCACTTCGATGCAGGCCGATGGGTTCGTGTCGCTGTCCCACCCCGACGGCGGGCCGAATGTGGTCTACCTGCGCACCGGGTTGCCGTCGTTCAAACCCAGCCACCGCGCGGGGAGCGCCGGCGAGGGACTGCTGCTGGCGTTCGTCGTCGACGACGTCGATACCGCCTACGAGACCGTCCGCGCCGCGGGCGCCACCGTCGTCACCCCTCCGGAGACCGAGCCGTGGGGTGAGCGCTACTGCCAGTTCGAGGATCCCAACGGCATCATCGTGCAGTTCGTCGCGTGGGTGTGAGCTGTCTCCGCTCAGCGGGCTCCGCCGCGAAATTGGGGGTACCTCCCGCTTGCGGGGGATATTCCGGGTCGTGATTCGGTCGGAAACCACAGCCGTGGGTTAACTCTCAGCGTTTGCAGAGTGGGCGCAACGTTGCCAGGGCCTCGTCGACGTCGGACTCGGTTGTCGACCACGAGCAGACGAACCGCACCACCGGCACCGCCGGATCGGGCTGGTGCACGGCGTAGGACTGCGCCAGCGGCCCACGCGCATCGGCGGGCAGGTGCACGAACACCTCGTTGGCCTCGACCGGCGAAGCAAGCCGCAGCCCCATTCCCGTCATCCCGGTGCTGAGCCGGTGGGCCATCGTGTTCGCGTGCCTGGCGGTGTCGAGCCACAGACCGTCCTGCAGCATCGCCAGGAACTGGGCGGCGACGAACCGGTGCTTGCTGGCCAGATGACCGATCTGCTTCTGGACGAAGTGGATTCCGCTGAAGTGTTCGGGACGACGGACCAGGACGGCGTCGCCGAACAGCATGCCGTTCTTGGTGCCGCCCACGGTGACGATGTCCGCGTCGGCGACCGCCTGGGCCGGCGAGACATCGAGCGCGGCAATGGCGTTGGCGATCCTGGCGCCGTCGACGTGCACCAGCAGACCGCCGGCGTGGGCGTGGTCGACGAACCCGGCGATGGCGGGCGCGGTCCACACCCGGCCGCTCTCGGTGGACTGGGTGATGCTGACGATGCGGGGCTGGGAGTGATGGACCACGCCGAGGCGGGCGAGCCGGTGGTCCAGCTCGGCGGGTGCGATCAGGCCGTCGTCGCTGGGCAGCCGGGTGAGCTGGGCGCCGGAGAGCCGGACCGGGCCGCCTGCTTCGTCGAGCAGGACGTGAGCGACGTCGCTGCACAGGATTTCGTGCCACGGCCGCGCCGCCGAGGCCAGCGCGATGATGTTGGCCGCGGTGCCGGTGAACGCGAACAGCACCTCGGCGTCCGGCGCGTCGAAGGCCTGCCTGAGGGCGTCGGCCGCACGCTCGGTGACGGCATCGGCGCCGTAGGCCGCGGCGGTCCCGACGTTGACGTCGTGCAGCGCCTGCAACACCCGGGGGTGCGTCGGGGCGGCGTTGTCCGAGGCGAACGCGGTGGAGACAGACGACACGGTGACCATTCTGCGCCGAGAGTGAAGCCAGGGCTGTGATCGGGCCCGGGATCACGACCCGGAGTGCTATTCCGCGGCGGAACGGGCGGCGGGGTGGGCGGCCAGCCAGGCGAAGAAGTCGTCGGCGCACACCACCGGCTTGCCGAACTCCCTAGCTTTGCGCGCCTTGCCCGACTGGGTGCCCGCCTCGGCGGTCACCAGCACGTCGCAGCGGGTCTTGCTGACCGTTTTCACCGGCGTCAGCCCGGCCGACACCGCGAGCTTTTCGATCTCGTCGCGCTCCACCACCCGGCCCGTGGTGTCCTGCGCGGTCCCGGTGAAACAGATGCGGGTGCCCGGGGCCAGGATCGTGTCGATGTCGAGCCTCTCGGAAAGCATTGTCTCGGAGAGAATCTCAGCACCCAGCAGAGACTCGACCTCTCGCACCCGCTCGATCACCTCTTCGGTGAGCGTCACCCGTGCCGCCGCCGCGCGTAGCTGATCGGCGACCGACCGGCGCACCGCGGGATCCTCGTCATTCACCGCGGTGGCCGTCCCCCCGAGCAGCACTGTTCCCACGACCTGGCTCACCCGCAGCAGCGCCGACAGCGCGGGCAGGTGCGCAGCCGTCGGCGTCGCGGTGTGGTGGTCACGGCTGATCAGCAGCCCGGACACCTCGGCGGATTCCGGCTCGTCGAACGCCGACGAACCGGTGTCACCCACCCCGAGTTCGGTGAAGGCCGCCATGGTCGCCACCGCCACGTCCAGCGCGGATCGCCCGGGGATGACCGCACGGCGCGGTAGGTCCACACCCATCGGCATCGGCACCACATGGCCGAGTCGTTTGAGTTCGAAGTCGATCAGGCCCATCGTCTCGTCGACGTCCACCCCGACGGGTGTGCAGCCGGCCAGCATCGGCGCGATCACCGCCCACGCCTCGCGCAGCGTCGGAGCAAGCAGCACGTCGGACACACCGATGCCGTAAGCCATTCGGGCATCGGCGAGGTCCCGCTGCGGGTTCACCAGCGTCGTCACGGCGGTGCCGTCGTCGAACGCCACCGCCAACTCCACCGGCCGCGGCCGGGACATCCGGCCCTCCTCGCCGACGGTGAGCACGGCGACCGCGCAGTAGCGGCGAGCGTGGTCGGCCGGTACCGAAGCACGCAGGAACCGGGCGATCCGGCGGTCGGTCTTCATGTCCTTGGGCAGCACCGGGCGCTTGAGGACCAGCCCGCCCAGCGACGTGCAGCGGCTCAGCGCGACGTAGAGCTGCCCGAAGGAGAACATGCCACCGCTGAGATCCACCACCAGCCGGTGCAGTGTCTGCCCCTGGCTCTTGTGGATGGTGATGGCCCACGCGAGCCGGAACGGCATCTGCGTGTACGTGCCGACGACTTCACGCCGCAACGAGCCGCCGTCGACGACCGGGCGGGTCGCCTCCCAGGTGAACGGCGTGACATCGGCGGTGGTGCCGTCCGGGAACTCCACCACGACAACGGCTCCGTGGCGGTCGTGGTCGACGCCGACGACACGGGCGATCGTCCCGTTCACCCAGCGGTCGGACTGGTCGTTGTTCAACATCATCACCTGCGCACCGACCTTGAAGCGCACGGTCTCCTCGACCGGCGGGTCGAACAACGACAGGTCCCCGGAGGTGCGGGCGTGGTGCACCATCTCGTCGCCGGGCAACCTGTCCAGATGTTGGCGATTGCGCGCGGTCACCAGTCGGTTGGTGGGAGCCAGCGTCATCCAGAACTCGTCGTCGGGCGGGACGAAGTCGGGGTCGGTCCGCGCGTTGAGCTGCTCACGGGCGTGACCGAGCAGCACGCCTTCACGAATCTCGTTGAGAATGGCCGCCATCCGGTCGTCGCCGAGCTGACGGAACACCGTCGTCAACGCGACGGTCGGGAAGTCCTCGCGGTGGAACGACCTGGCGGAGAAGAAGTACGGCGTCTCGTAGGTGGTCGAGAAGAACTCGCGCTCGTGCTCGCCGACCACCGGCGGCAGCTGGTACAGGTCACCGACCAGGACGACCTGCACGCCGCCGAACGGTTGCCCGGGCTGCGGACCGAACTGCTGCAGCGCCGCCGCGAGCATGTCGAACAGGTCGGCGCGCACCATCGACGCCTCGTCGATGATCAGCGTGTCCAGCGAGGCCAGGGTCCTGGCGAAGCGACCCGGCCGGTAGTCGCCCGATCGCACCTCGTGCAGGCCGGTGGTGGTGCGGAAACCGAACAGCCGGTGAATGGTGTAACCGTCGACGTTGAGCGCGGCGATCCCGGTCGGTGCGGCCACCACGACGTTGCGGCCGGTGTCGGCCATGAATCGGCGGATCAGCGTGGACTTTCCGGTGCCGGCCTTGCCGGTGAGGAACATGCTGCGGCCCTGCGCCAGCAGCGTCAGGGCCCGCTGGAACTCCTCGGTGAGGACGAACTGCGCGGTCATGGCTCACCTGCCCCGGTCCGGCCGGCCCGCCATGAACGCCAGCCCCGATGCGCCGCGAACGTCCCGAGGACCGCGGTCACACACCACACCGCGATCGCCGAGTAGGCCAGCGGCGCCGAGAACTCGCCGATCGACGCGCCCACCGCGGTGTAGACGAACGCCCGCGGCGCGGAGCCGATGAACGCACCGACTGCCATCTGCCACAACGGAACTCCGAACGCCCCGAAGGCATAGGAGGCCAGTGCGTCGGAGATCCCCGGTACGAACCGCTGCCCGACCACCGCCCACAGCCCGCCCCGCGCGATCAGCCCGTCGATACGTTCGGACCGCCGTGGGCCGAGCAGCCCGCGGGCGCTGTCGCGGCCCGCCCGCCGCCCCGCCAGGCTCGCGATCATCGCGGTGCCGACCGTCGCGCCCAGCGTCACGAACGTCCCCACCAGCGGACCGAACAGGAACCCGCTCGCCGCCGCGAGCAGCGGGCCCGGCACCAGCACCGCGCCCAGCAGCGCCGACACCACGACGTACGTCAGCGGCGCCAGCGGGCCCGTCGACGCCACCAGGGCCCGGACGCGGTCCACGTCGATCACCTGCCGCACGGTGACCAGATAGAACAGCACCGCCAGCAACCCGACGAACAGCGCCAACCTGGCGACATGGCGACGCCGGGACGTCTCGGGGGTACCTTCGCTGTCAACCATGCCGAACGCAATCCTGCCGCACCCGGTTAAGTTGGCTGCGTGAGTGTCACCCCGGCGGACCTGACGGGCACCGAACGCGCGGTGCTGCTGGTGCTCATGGCCGAGTCGCGCCCGGTGCCCAACCCCGAACTGGTCATCCTCGGCCCGGCGCTGGACAAACCCGGCCGGGACAAGCTCAACCGCCTGGGTCTGATCGAATCCGAACGCGTGGGCAACAGGTTCGTCCACGAGCTCACCGACCGCGGATGGCGATTGTGCCGCGACATCGCCTCCGCAGGACCCCCGCCGCGCTCCACCGGCCCGGCCAAGGCGCTCTACACCGTGCTCGGCGCGCTGGGACGCCACTTGCAGCGGTCCGAGCTCAGCCTGGCCGACATCTTCTGGCCGGCCACCGACGACCCTGTGCAGACCGTCGAGGACCGGGTTCGCGCCGCCTACACCCGGCTGACCATGCGCCCCGGCGGCTGGGTCGCGCTGGCCCGGCTGCGCGCCGAACTCGCCGACGACCGCGACGACGTCGACGCCGCCCTGCGCGCCCTCTACCGAACTGCCGGCGTCAGCGTGATCCCCGAGGAGAACCAGAAGATCCTCACCGCCGCGGACCGCGCCGCGGCCGTGCTGATCGGTGATGGGCCCAAGCACCTGATCGCGATCGAGCCGTGATGGACCCCACCCACCGCGAAGCCCTTGCCTCACTTCGCCTGACCTGGGCACCCACCGTCGACGACCTGTGGCGACCGCAGGCGGCCACCCACGTCAGCGGGCTCAACGAATACGCCGTCGACGACGTGATGGACGCCTTCGGCGACGCCGTGCACGACCACACCTCGACCCCGCTGGGAGTGGTGGTCCGCGGACCCGCGGGGTCCGGCAAAACCCACCTGCTCGGCCAGATCCGGGAACGGGTGCAGGCCGGTGGCGGGTACTTCTTCGTCATCGAACTGCTCGACGCCGCCAGCTTCTGGCAGTCGGTGCGCAACGGGATCCTGGAGAGTCTCGGCCGCCCCGGAGCCCGACGCGAGACCCAGCTCAAGGACCTGTTGTGGGAGCTGTCGTCGATCGCGCACGTGTCGCGCGCCGACCGTCGCGCGATCATCGGTGACGACGACCTCGACCCCGAGACCTTGGACCGGTTCGTCAACGCGCTCGCTGCGGTGCGCAAAGACCCTGTGCGGCAATGTCATCAGACGCTGCGGGCGTTGGTGCTGCTCGGTGCCGCCGACCTGGCGGCCCATGATGTGGGCGAGGCCTACCTGCAGGCCAGCGAGGAACTCGGTCCCGGCGACGACCGGGACCGTTGGCGGCTGCGTGCCTCTCCGGCCACCGCGCAGGACTGCGTGCGCGACATCTCCCGACTGGTCGCGCTGGCCGGTCCGGCGGTGCTCGCACTGGACCAGATCGACACGCTGCTGGCCGCCTCACTCGCGCGAACCGAGTCGGGCGGTGGCGGTGGCGGTGTGCTCGAGCAGGTCGCTCACGGGCTGATGTCGCTGCGCCAGACGATGCGCCGGACGGTGTCGGTGGTGGCGTGCCTGCCCGCGGTGTGGGAAGCCATCCGCGATCAGGCGACGGCCAGCGTGGCCGACCGGTTCCGGGTGACTGCGGTGCTGCACGGGCTGCCGACCTCCGACATCGGTCGCGCCATCCTGGAGCGCCGATTCGTCGCGAGCTACGCCGCGACGGGGTTCAGCCCGCCGTATCCGAGCTGGCCGATCCTGCCCGCAGCCTTCGAGGACGCCCGCGACTACACGCCGCGAAAGCTGCTGATCCGAGCCGACACCCATGTTCGCGAATGCCTCAAGCACGGCGACGTCGTCGAGCTCGAACACCTCAGTGCCGACGCGCAACCGACATGGGAGGAAACGCCATCCGACGGTGACGCCGCCCTCGGATCGTCCGGGCTGGACCGCCGGTTCGTCGACTATCGGCGCCGCGCAGTGCCGGCCGCCGCCTTCGACCACGAGGGCGAGGACATCACGATGCCCGAGCTCCTCGGCGCCGCGTTGACGGCGTGGATCGCCGAGCGCGACGGCGACCAGGTGTACACCGTGGACCCGCCGCCGGGGTCCCACGTGGTGCTGCACGCGCGGCTGCGGCAGAGCCTCGACAGCGCCACCGACGATGAACGGCACTGGGCGTTCCGCGCTGTGGCCGCCACGAACGCGCTCGCCGCCCAGACCCGGATCAGAAAGGCCTACGCCGCAACGGGACTCAGCGCGGGATCGAGCCGACGGCAGCTGTTCTTGTTGCGGAACACGGCGTGGCCCACCGGCCCGAAGACCGCCGCCCTGATCGAGGAGATCCACTCCGCCGGGGCACGCACCGTCCCGGTGTCCGACGACGACGTGCGCACCATGGTGGCGTTGCGCGACCTGATCAACGACGATGACCCGGCACTGCCGGCGTGGCTGCAGGCCCGCCGGCCGGCGCACGGGTTGGCGCTGCTGCGCGACACCTTCGGCGACGACGGCGGCGCGTCGGGGTCCGCGGCGGTCGAGCCGGAACCCGAGCCGGAGCCGGACGCGGGGGTCGCCGTCGAGGTGTCCGACGACAAGATGCCGTTGGGCTCCGACCTGCATTCGGGAGAACCCGTCACGGTCGAGCTGTCCGCGCTGCGCAAACACGTCGCGATCTTCGCGGGCTCGGGATCGGGCAAGACCGTGCTGATCCGCCGACTGGTCGAGGAGTGCGCGCTGCGCGGTGTCTCGTCGATCGTGCTGGACACCAACAACGACCTGTCCCGGCTGGGTACCGCGTGGCCGCAGCCGCCACATGGTTGGAATCGTCGCGATGATGCGAGGGCCGCAGCGTATTTCGCGAACACCGAGGTGACGATCTGGACGCCGCGGCGGTCCACCGGACGTCCGCTGGCGTTCCAGCCGCTGCCCGACTTCAGCTCCGTGCTCGACGATTACGACGAGTTCAACGACGCCGTGGAATCCGCGTGCGCTGCGCTCGAACCGCGGGCGCTGATCTCCGGGCAGACCCAGAAGGCCAACCGGGCCCGCGCGGTCCTGAGAGAGGCGTTGCAGCGATACGGCAGAACGCCGGCACCGACCCTCGACGGCTTCGTCGACCTGCTCGCGGACCTGCCCGACGACGTCAGCAACATCGCCGACGCCCGCAAGATCGCCGACAACCTGGCCCAGGACCTGCGTGCCGCGATGATCAACGACCCGATGTTCGGCGGGGAAGGCACGCCCGTCGACCCCGGGGTGCTGCTCACCCCCTCGCAGGGGCACCGGGCACGGGTGTCGGTGATCAGCATGATCGGCCTGTCCTCGGATGAGCAGCGGCAGAGCTTCGTCAACCAGCTGCAGATGGCGTTGTTCGCGTGGATCAAACAGCACCCGGCCGGTGAGCGGCCGCTGTCCGGGTTGTTGATCATGGACGAAGCGCAGAACTTCGCTCCGTCAAAGGGTTTCACCACCTCGCTGCGCAGCACCCTGGCGCTGTCGTCGCAGGCGCGCAAGTACGGGCTCGGGTTGGTGTTCGCGACCCAGGCGCCCAAGGGTCTGCACAACCACATCCCGGGCAATGCGGCCACCCAGTTCTACGGTCTGCTGAACTCGCCCGCGCACATCGAAGCGGCCCGGGAGATGGCGCGCGCCAAGGGTGGCCTGGTGCCCGACATCAGCCGGCTGCAGGCCGGCAACTTCTACGTCGCGACCGAGGGGGAGGCGTTCCACCGGGTCGTCGCGCCGTGGTGCCTGTCGTATCACCCGTCGAGCCCGCCGTCGGCCGAAGAGGTTCTGGCGCTGGCCAGTTCACGGTGACCCCCGCGCAGCCCGTTAACTTAGTTGAGCTAACCTGATCGGGTCTCGTGCACCGACGTCGTGAGGACCTTCGAGGTGAGTTCGTACCAGCGCAGCCGTGCCGCCGGCCTTCTCGCGGCATCGGCGACCGGAGCCTGTGTGGCGCTGTTCGTCGGTGCTGCTCCTGCCGCAGCGGACACGGCGAGCTTCCTGGCGGCACTCGAGGACCGCCACACGTCGTGGACGTCGCAGGAACTCTCGACCGCCGGGCACACCGCCTGCTCGATGATCGAGCGCGGCACTCCGGCCTCCGAGGTGACCGACCACCTCGACCGGGAGAGGGGATTCGGCGTCGCGCTGGCGTTCGACATCGTCAGCGCGGCCGTCGTGCACCTGGGCTGTTGACGACCTGGCGCCGATCCCGCTGCGCCTCGCGAGTGTGACGCCATGGCTGTGTTCGGGGGAATTTTCGCGACCCGGAATACTATTTCGCGATGGGTGTGCGTGAGGACGTGTTGGTCACTGCCGAGGAGCTGGCCCGTCGGTTGCAGGCCGGCGAACCGGTGACGCTGCTGGACGTCCGGTGGGAGCTCAGCCAACCGGACGGTGCCGCGGCCCACCGCCGCGGCCATCTGCCCGGGGCGGTGTACGTGTCCCTCGACGACGAGCTCACCGACCACTCGCGGACGGGACGTGGTCGTCATCCGCTGCCGTCCGGGCCTGCTCTGCAGGCCGCGGCGCGGCGCTGGGGCGTGCGCACCGGCGTCCCGGTGGTGGTCTACGACGACTGGAACCGTGCCGGGTCGGCGCGCGCGTGGTGGGTGCTCACCGCCGCCGGGATCAGCGACGTCAGGATTCTCGACGGCGGACTGTCCGCCTGGAAGGGCGAATTGCGCACCGGCGCCGTCACTCCCGAGCCCGGGGATGTGACCGTCGCGCACGACGACCTCGATGCGGCAGCCCGCAGGACCGTCAGCGCCGACGGGGCGCTCTCCGCTTCCGTACTACTCGACGCGAGGGCCCCGGAGCGCTATCGCGGCGAGGTCGAGCCCGTCGACGCGGTGGCCGGCCACATCCCCGGAGCGCGCAACGTCCCGAGCACCGGCCTGCTGACCGAGGACGGCCGCTGGCGCGCCGGGCCCGAGCTCACCCGGCTGTTCGCCGACCACGGGGTGAAGGTCGGCACCGACGTCGCGGTGTACTGCGGCTCCGGCGTCACCGCGGCCGTCAACATCGCGGCGCTGGCTGCGATCGGCGTCGATGCCGCGCTGTTTCCAGGCTCGTGGTCGCAGTGGAGTTCTGATCCCAGCCGTCCGGTGGCACGGGGAATGTGACGGCCGTCGCAGTGGTTGGCACTGGGCATGGCGAAGATGACCGGTGACGAGCGTGAGCAGTATCTGGCCGACGTGCACGTCGGAGTGATCGCGGTGGAGCGGCCCGACCGGGCGCCGCTCGCGGTGCCCATCTGGTACGGCTACCGGCCGGGCGGTGAAGTGTTGCTGTGGACCGAGTCGGATTCGGTGAAGCACAAGCTGATCCGTGAGGCCGGGCGCTTCGCCATCACGGTGCAGGACGAGCAGCCGCCGTACAAGTACGTCACCGCCGAAGGTGACGTCACCGGCATCGAACCCGCCGACGACGCCGAGGTCCGCGCGCTCGCAGTCCGCTATCTCGGCGCTGAGGCCGGCGGCCAGTTCGCCGACGAGAACCTCACGCCGTCCTCGGTCGTCATCCGGATGCGGCCGCAGCGCTGGTTGAGCACCGATTACTCCAAGTAATCGCCCCGCCCGCGATACTCTGCGACCGTCACGGTGGCGGAGCGGGGGGTGGGCAGATGCGTGCACGGGTGGTGCCGATACTGGCAGCGGGGCTCGTGGTGGTGGGTTGCGGTGGCGCCCAACAGCAGCCGGAGGTGACGACCTCCCCGCCGGGGAATTCCACGGCCCCGGGTGCGGCCGCCGAGGGCGATGCGCCGGCCGACGACGGCGTGATGACATTCACCTACGAAGACGCCGACAGTCCCGAGGCGGTCGCCGGGCGCACGCTGATGCAGGACAACCAACTGCTCGAGGACCTTTCCGACGACATCAACGAAGGCCTGATGCTGCCCACCGACATCGCGCTGCTGGGCGCGCAGTGTGACGAGGCGAACGCCTTCTGGGATCCGGAGGACCAGTCGATCACGCTGTGCTATGAGGACGCCGCTCTGGCGCAGGAGATCTTCACCGAGGCAGGCGATCCCGACCCCGTCGCCTCGGCGCTGAACTCGGAGTACGCGACCTTCTACCACGAGGTCGGTCACATGGTGATCAGCATCTACGAGCTGCCCGCCACCGGCCGCGAGGAGGATGTCGCCGACCAGCTCGCCGCATACGTACTCCTGCAGCCCGACGACGGCGGCGAGCCGGACCCGGAGTCGGTGCAGGCGGTCAAGGACTTCGCGCGGACTTTCAGTGCGTCCGGGGACCAGCGGGTGGAGTTGAGTCCGGAGGATTTTGCGGACGTGCATTCGCTCGACGAGACGCGGGTGTTCAACCTGCAGTGCTGGATCTACGGATCGAATCCCGACGCCAACGGTGACCTCGTCGCGTCGGGCGACCTGCCCGCTGACCGTGCGGACGGCTGTGAGGACGAGTGGATCCTCCTCGACAGGTCGTGGTCGACGCTGCTGGAGCCGTACTTCAAGTGAGCTCTCAGCCCGCGGGCGGTGGTGGCGGCGGTGGCGGCGCGGCTCCCGGAAGCGGGGGAGGCGGTGGCGGTGGCGGTGGCGGTGGGGCCGTCAGGATGCGCACCATGTCGGCCTTCATCGCCTGGAGCTGCGCACCCCAGTAGCCCCAGCTGTGGGTTCCGTTGGGCGGGAAGTTGAACACGGCGTTGCGCCCGCCGGCGGCCAGGTATTTCTCCTGGAACTCCTTGTTGGTGCTGACGGTGATGTTCTCCAGATACTGTGCGCCGAAGTTCGCGCCGAAATCCCTGCTGGTGTCGAGGTCCGAGGTGACACCGTTGCCGCAGTAGATCCACAGCGCGGTCCGGTTGGCCACCAGTCGGTTGACGTTCACGGTCGGATCGTTGCGCTGCCAGGCTCCGGAGCCGGGGCTGCCCCACATGTCGAGGGAGTCGAAGCCCCCGGCGTCCTGCATCGCGATGTCGATCATCGTCGGCCAGAGGCCGCGTGACGGCGCCAGGTATCCCGACAGCGAGGCAGCGAACTTGTACTGGCGCGGGTACCAGGCGGCCATCGTCAATGCGCTGCTGCCCGACATCGACAAGCCGACGACGGCGTTGCCGAACGGGTCCTGGCCCTTGTTGGCGGCCAGCCAGGTCGGCAGCTCCCGGGTCAGGAACGTCTCCCACTTGTACGTCACCGTGCCCGCGTTGTTCTTCGCCGGTCGGTACCAGTCGGAGTAGAAGCTGGACTGTCCGCCGACGGGCATGATCACCGAGATCCCGGAGTCGTGGAACCACTCGAACGCCGCCGTGTTGATGTCCCAGCCATTGAAGTCGTCCTGGGCGCGCAGACCGTCGAGTAGCAACACCGAATGCGGCCCGCCGCCTTGGAATTCGACGCGGATGTCGCGCCCCATCGCCGGCGACGGCACGTCGAGTTGTTCGATGGGCAGGCCGTCGCGGGAGAACGCCTCGGCCTGCGGGACAGTGATGGTGGTCAGGCCGACAGCAAGCAGCACCGCGACGGCCAGCCGCGCACCGACACGGCGGACCTGATGCCTGAAGAACAACACGGGCGCGAACGTAACAGCGCCCGGGCGGGGCTGTCGCAGGGCCGCGCGGGGTAGTGACCGGGTTGTGATGTTGGCGAATCGGGCGCGTTTCGCGACGCGCAGGGTGCGTCAGCGCGCCGAATTCGTGGTGAGGATCGGGGCTTGGGCCATGAATCGTGGCGTGCTGCCGCGGTGTTCGTCGGCGGCGTGCACGGTGAGCGGGTGCACCAGGTACATGTCACCCGGCGCGCCCGTCGCGTGCACCACCGGCCGCGCCCGGCTCGCGCTGTCGACGAGGCCGCCGGCGGTGACCGCGTCCAGCGGCGTCTCGCCGAGCACGGCGGCGGCGTCGTGATGGGAGCCGGCCCGGAGCCGCGTCGGCGCGTCGTCGATCGTCACCTCCGAGAGCAGCGTCAACAGCAGCATGGTGTGCGGCCTGCCGGTGACCGCCCACGACCCGTCGGGCTGCGGGGTGTTCAGGTCGATGTGCCAGCCGCGGTCCTCGGCGGGCGGCGTTACCGGGAAGCGCACCGGAATGTTGCCCAATGACCCGCGCGGTTGCCATCCGCCGACACCGCAGACCGCGTCCAGTGCGTCGGCGAGACGGGGGCTGCGGACCAGCTCGCCGAACGGTCCCGCTCCCGTCATGTCGGACGCCCACATCACCGGTTGGGCCCACGTGCTCCGGTCATCGGGTGACACACCGAGTTGCTGCCACAACAGCATCCGGGCGGCGTCGGCGACGGCGCGCGGCGCGGCCTGCTCGACCTTGACGAATCCGTCGCGTCGGAACGCCTCGACATCGACCACCCGCCGAGGATGGCATACCAGGCGGGCGGCGCGCCAATGGTTTTCGATCGCCGGAACGGTATTCCAGCAGGCGCATTCTCGAATTCTCGCTGCTGGAATACCGTTCCGGCGAAGGGGGTTGGGGGCGCGACGCGGTGCTCAGCGACGACGAGCACGCCGAACTCGCAGGGCGGCGGCGAGCACCACCAGGGCCGCCGCGCCGGCCGTCACCGAGACGACGGTGCTGTCACGCTGGGCGGCGCCGATCGTGATGGCCGCCAGCGCCCACAGCACGCCGGCGAGGTGACCCCAGGTCCCGCGCAGCATGGTGGTCAGCAACACCGCGAATGCCGCGGCCGCGATCAGAAGCACCAACTGCCACCACACCCCGGTCGCCGAGACCCCGGAGCCGATCAGCGCGGCAGCCACATTGGCGAAGATCGCCGCGCCCAACCAGCCGAGGTACAGACCGAAGCTCACCGTCGCCAGGGTTGCCAGCCAGGACGGACAGGTGAGGTCGTCGCGGCGTCGGACCAGCAGCAGCAGGATGTGGGTCAACGCGCCCACCATCACCGCCGCGACCACCACGCTGGCCCACAGCCAGTCCTGGGCCGCCACCGCGAGCCACCCGCTGTAGCCGACGAACACCAGGCACGCGTCGATCAGCAGGCTGGACTCCCACGGCGAGCCGAGGCCGAAACGCAGCACCCCCGCCGCGGTGACCGCGCTCAGCAGCGTGATCACCCCCCACACGCTGAACGCGTAACCCGCCGGGGTGATCAACGCCTGGTTGGTGGCGCCGGTCTGCAGGAAATTGCCCGCCAGCGCGGTGACCACGAACGGCGCAATCAGCTGGGTGACCGCCAGGCCGACGGTGATCCACCGCCATGGCTGCACCGACGGCGAGTTCGTCGTGGGTGCGGTGCCGCTGGTGACGCGCAAGTGTTCTCCTCGATCAGATGCTGGTACTCCGTATTCGGAGCCCGGGTCTGATCAGATGGCCCACCCGCCGGAACGGTATTCCAGCACGTCCGTTGTCGAGATTTTTCTGCTGGAATACCGTTCCGGCGGGAAACGGGCCAGGAGGCTAGAGGTCGACCGACATCGGGCCGACGCCCCAGATCTCGTCGCAGTACTCCCGGATCGCCCGGTCGCTGGAGAACATGCCGCTGCGTGCGGTGTTGCGGATCGACATCCGGGACCAGGTGTCGCGGTTCTGCCAGGCCCGCGAGACCTCGTCCTGGCAGTCGATGTAGGACCGGTAGTCGGCCAGCGTCAGGAACGAGTCGTGCTGGACCAGGTTGTCGACCAACGGCCGCAGTACCTCGGTGTCGCCGTGGGTGAACTCGCCGCGGGCGATCAACTCCAGTACCGCCGCTAGCTCCGGGTCGTCGGCCACGTAGCTCAGCGGCCGGTAACCCTCGGCCTTGACCTTTGCGACCTCGCCCTCGGTCAACCCGAACAGGAAGAAGTTCTCCGCACCCGCCTCCTGGCGGATCTCCACGTTGGCGCCGTCGAGAGTTCCGATCGTCAACGCGCCGTTGATCATGAACTTCATGTTCCCGGTGCCCGACGCCTCCTTGCCCGCGGTCGAGATCTGCTCGCTCAGATTGGCCGCCGGGTAGACCAGATGGGCGTTCTTGACGTTGAAGTTCGGCAGGAACACCACCTTGAGGCAGCGGTTGACCTCCGGGTCGGCGTTCACCGTCTCGCCGACGGCGTTGATCAGCTTGATGATCCGCTTGGCCATGAAGTAGCCGGGCGCGGCCTTGCCGCCGAAGATGAACACCCGTGGCGGGATCGCCGATCCGGGGTTGCGTTTGAGTCGGTGGTACAGCGTGATGATGTGCAGCACCATCAGGTGCTGGCGCTTGTACTCATGGATCCGCTTGACCTGGACGTCGAACATCCACGTCGGGTCCAGCTCGATGCCCGTCGTCGAGTGCAGGTACTCCGCAAGCCGGGACTTGTTGGCGCGCTTGACCTCGCGCCACCGCTGCCGGAAAGCCGGGTCGTCGACGAAGGACTCCAGCCCCTTGAGCCGCTGCAGGTTGGTCAGCCATCCGGGGCCGATGGTGTCGTCGAGCAGCCGGCGCAGACCCGGGTTGGACAACGCCAGGAACCGCCGCGGGGTGACGCCGTTGGTGACGTTGCCGAACCGCTGCGGCCACATCTCGTAGAAGTCTTTGAGGACGCTGGCCTTGAGCAGCTCGGAATGCAGCGCCGCGACCCCGTTGACCGCGTGGCTGCCGACGGTGGCCAGATGCGCCATCCGCACGCACTTGCCGCCGTCCTCGCCGATCAGCGACATCCTTTCCACCCGGTCCTCGTCGCCGGGGAACTGCGCCCGAACCTCGTCGAGGAAGCGCTCGTTGATCTCGTAGATCAGCTCCAGGTGACGTGGCAGCGCCTCGCCGAACATGGCCAGCGGCCAGGTCTCCAGCGCCTCGGGAAGCAGCGTGTGGTTGGTGTAGCCGAAGGTGCGCACCGTCAGGTCCCACGCCTGGTCCCAGGACAGCTGGTGGTCGTCGATCAACAACCGCATCAGCTCTGCCACCGCGATCGACGGGTGGGTGTCGTTGAGCTGGATCGCCCACTTGTCCGGCAGCGCGCTCAGCGGCAGGTGCGCCCGCTGCAGGTGGATGTTGAGGATGTCCTGCAGCGAGCACGTCACGAAGAAGTACTGCTGCAACAGCCGCAGCCGCTTGCCCGCCTCGGGTTCGTCGTTCGGGTAGAGCACCTTGGACACCGTCTCGGAGACGACCTCCTCGTCGACGGCCTTGTAGAAGTCGCCGGTGTTGAAGGCGTCCAGCGCGAACGACTCGACCGCCCGCGCGCTCCACAGCGTGAGCGTGTTGCAGGTGTTGACGCCGTAGCCCTGCACCGGGGTGTCGTAGGAGACGCCCTTGAGGACCCGCTGCGGCACCCACCGCACCCGGAATCTGCCGGTCACATCCTGGTACTCCTCGGTGTGGCCGCCCCAGTTCACGAAGTAGGTGGCGTCCGGCTTGTCGATCTCCCACGGGTTGCCGTGCACCAGCCAGTTGTCGGTCTTCTCGGTCTGCCAGCCGTCGGCGATCTCCTGGGTGAAGATGCCGAACTCGTAGCGGATGCCGTAGCCGATCGACGGCCGCTCCAGCGTGGCCATCGAGTCCAGGTAGCAGGCGGCCAGCCGGCCGAGACCGCCGTTGCCCAGCCCGGGCTCTCCCTCGCAGTCCAGGATCACGTCGAGGTCCTGACCGAGGTCCGCCAACGCCTCGCGTGCCGCGTCTTCGATACCGAGGTTGAGCAGGTTGTTCCCCAACTGCGGGCCCATCAGGAACTCCGCCGACAGGTAGCACGTCACCTTCGCCGACAGGTCCAGCCAGTCCTGCGTGGTGGCCATCCACCGCTTCTGCATGCGGTCGCGGACCGCCAGCGACAGCGCCCGGTAGTAGTGCTCGGGCGTCAACACCTGGGGCGGGCGGGCGATCGAGTACAGCAGATGGTCCGACACCGCGTGACGCAACGCGTCGGCGGTCATGCCGGTGCGCGTCTGACCTGTCGGCCCGAGTTGCGCACCGTTGACCTCCGTCGATCCGGTGTCGGGGTTCACGAGGTCGGTCACTGGGTCTCCTGCGGTCTGGCCGCAGTGGCGCGGCCGGGCCATTCTGTCGGTCACGTGTTTCCTGAAGGCGTCCAGGGTGTGAACTCCGCGCAAGCTCGGCACAATCCGGACCGGGCTGTCCAAACCGCTGTCGAGATCAACGACCACGCGGTTGACTGGACACATGTCGACGGGCATACCACCCGCGCTGACCGGCGTGGCCGGTCGGTGGGCTGGTCTGCGGGTCCGGTTGACCGCCGCCGATCTGCTGCCGCCGCTGTGGCATCTGCTGGGCTGGACGGCGGGGGTGGCCGCGGCGTCCTACCTGGTGCGCTGGCTGGCCCTGGTCGACGGCCGCACCTTCACCGTGGTCTGGCTGGCCGCGGCACCGCAGCTGGTGGCGCTGCTCACCGCACGCCGCCGGCACTGGCCGGTCTACCTGGTGTCGTTCGCGGTGTTCCAGTACGGGCCGGCCTGGCTGGTGCTCGGGCAGCGCCCGGAGCTGGCCGCGCTGTCCACCGTGACCGCAGTGGTGTTCGCGGCGTGGGTGCTGCAGCCGGATCAGGATTGGGTGCGGGGGCGCAATGATTCGCTGCGCAGCTGGCGCCGGTTCGTCATCTACGGCGTCGTGGTCGCGCCGGCACTGGCCGGTGCGATCGGCGTGGTCAGTGTCGTGGTGCACGAGCAGGGCCGCACCGATGTGCGGTCGCTGGCCACCGTCGCACTGATCTGGTACCTCGCCGAGGCGGTCGGGATCGCGTTCCTGACGCCGGTGATGCTGCGTTGGCGGCACTCCTGGCGTCGGCAGTCCTGGCGGCAACGCGCGACGACGGCCGGCTTCTCGGTGCTGATGATCGCGATGTGCCTGATCGCTGCCGCCGAGTCGAACTTCGTGCTGCTGTTCCTCACCGGGGTGCCCGCCCTGCTGGTCCTCATCGACGCCGGTATCGCGGCGGCCTTCTGGCAGATGGCGGTCGGCGCGGTGATCATCCTGGGCTCCACCTTCGCCGGGTACGGACCGTTCGTCGGCGACGCGGCCGACCCCACCCAGGCGATGATCAACGCCCAGGTCTTCCTGCTCGCCGGCTACGCGATGGTGGTGACCATCGCCGCGGCGCTGGAGGACAGGAACCGGTTGACTGCGCTGGACCACGCCAGCCACGAGATCTACGGCCTGGTGGCCGAGTTGACGGGCGATCTCGTGCTGGTCCTCGACTCGTCGGGCAACGTGCTGCACCACGCCTCCGGTGGCCAGCCCAACATCGAGCCGCGTGAGGACCGGATCGCCCAGACGGAGTGGTTGCGCCACATCCACCCCGACGACCGCGATCTGGTCGCCGAGCGACTGACCTCGGGCCGGTCCGGGGCGTCGGCGCCGTTCCGGGTGCGCGGCTACGACGGGTCGTGGTCCTGGTTCGTCGCGCACAGCCGGCAGGCGTCGAAGGGGTTCTTCGCCGTCATCCTGCGCGACGTCACCCTGGAGCACGAAGTGCAGGAGTCGCTCACCGACATGGCCAACACCGATGCCCTCACCGGGCTGCCGAACCGGCGTGGTCTGGCCGCGCGGGCGCGCGGGATCTGGCAGCGTGCCCATGAACTCGAGCAGCCGGTGACGGCGTTGTTCGTCGACGTGGACCATTTCAAGGCGTTCAACGACGAGTTCGGCCACAAGGCTGGTGACGCGTGCCTGCGCGACGTCGCCGACGTGCTGCAGAACCTCGCTGCCCCCGAGGCCTGCGTGGCCGCCCGCTACGGCGGCGAGGAGTTCGCCGTCGTGCTGGGCGGTTGCGAGGACCCGTACACGTTCGCCAAGGGGGTGGCTTCAGCGATCCGTGCGCTCGGTATCGGCCACCCGGCCTCGCCGTGCGGCGTGCTGACCGTCAGCATCGGCGTCGCCACGACATATCCGCGCACCGCCCCGGGGGTGGATCCCGAAGCCGCGGTCGGGCAGCTGCTCGAGCACGCCGACCAGGCGTTGTACGCAGCCAAGGCGCAGGGCCGCGACGCGATCGCGTTGGCGCGCGAGGAGGCACTGGTCGGCGAGGAGATTCCGCGCCGGTGAACACGCGCGGGAGGCCGGCGGGCCAAAAAGGCCTCCGCCCCGCTACTCCTGAGCGGTCACCAGGGCCCGCGCGATCGCGGCGGCCTGCGCTGCGGCGCGGTCCACGTCGGGATAGGTGCGGGCGAACAGCCCCGCGATGTACAACTCGGCGTATCCGTGTGCTGCCGCGATGACGTGTTCCAGCAACGTGAGCGCCGATCGCATGTCCCCGCCGCCGACGGCCAGCGCGGGCCGCAGGAAGGTGTCGCTGAGGGCGCGGGTGGCGGCGTTTTTCTCCTCGTCGTCGACGTCGGCGAGTTCACCGCCGAAGAGCACGTCCCAGCCGATCCGCCGGCGCACCACGAACCGGACGTAGGTGTCGGCAACGGCGGCCATCGCCTCCGCCGGCCGGATTTCGTCGGCGTCTTGCGGGGATAGGGCGGCGCGCGCGGCCGCGTCGAACTCGGCGGCCGCCTCGGTCACCACGGCCGCCAGCAGCGCCTGCTTGCTCGGGAAATGTCGGTAGGGCGCACCCGAGCTGACACCAGTGCGTTTGGCGGTTTCGGCGACCGACAGCTCCCCGACTCCTTTCTCCGCGATGATCTCCGCCGCCGCCGATATCAGGGCAGCGCGCAGGTTCCCGTGGTGGTAGCCGGCGCGTTCGGTCACCGCTCAGTCATAGCACCGGCGCGCTTGACGAAATGTGAGAACCCGCTTACTTTATTATGTAATAGACGACTTACATCGGAGGACAACCATTGAGTACCTGGCTCATCACCGGCGCATCCCGCGGCTTGGGTGCCGCCGTCGCGCGTCACGCGTTGTCGCGGGGTGACAGCGTCGTCGGTACGGCCCGCGACGCCGCCGCAGTGACCGTCGCCCTCGGCGATACGCCGCACGTGCTGCCCGTGGAGCTCGATGTCACCGACCTCGCGGCGGCACACGCCGCCGTCGATGCCGCGGTTGCCGCGTTCGGCCGCATCGACGTCGTGGTCAACAACGCCGGCCGGGGACTGCTCGGCACGCTGGAAGAGATGAGCGATGCTCAGATCCGCGCACAGTTCGAACTCAACGTCTTCGGCGTCGTCAACGTCATCCGGGCGGTCCTGCCCGTACTGCGCGCCCAGCGCAGCGGCACCATCGTCAATGTCAGCTCCGCGGTCGGGATCAGTGGATTCGCCGCGTCGAGTATGTATGGGGCCTCCAAGTTCGCCGTCGAAGGGCTGACCGAGGGTCTCCGGGTCGACCTATCTCCCTTGGGAATTCGCGTCTTCGCCATCGAGCCCGGAATGTTCCGCACCGACTTCCTGGCACCATCCGCCGTGTGGTTCGCTGAGCGTGCCGGCACCATATCCGACTACGACGGGACACCCGCGCACCAGCAGCTCAGCGGGATATCGGACATGGACGGGGCCCAGGACGGCGATCCCGACAAGTTGGCGGCCTTGCTCTACGACGTCGTAGCCTCCGACCACCCGCCGGTGCGGCTGCCGATCGGACCCGATGCCGTCGGCCTGTTCGATCAGCGCGTCGCGCGGGACTCCGCCGAGCTCACGCCGTGGCGAGCACGCGCCGAGGTGACGAGCTTCTGATTTCGGCATTCTGCGAGGAGGCGCTAGTCGGCGAGGAGATTCACCGCGCCGGTGAACACGCGCGGGAACCGAGCGGCGGCAGGCACGACATGTGAGCGTAGCGGTGAGGTGCTCGCGTGCAACATCCCCGCGGTCATCAGCCGGTAGCGGCGGGTGGTGCGGCGCCACCGCCGCTCGTAGTCACCCGGGCGGTCGGCGACGACGCTGTCGACCAGCAGCCGGGACGCCGCGAACGCCAGCCCGAGACCCTCGCCGGTGAGGGCGTCGACGTAGCCTGCCGCGTCACCGACCAGCAGCACCCGCCCCGCCACCCTGCTGCGCACCTTCTGCCGCAGCGGGCCGGCCGCCATGTCGGGCTCGTGCGCGAGCCCGTCGATGCGGTCGCGCAGCGCGGGGAACGCGGCCAGGTGCTGCTCGAAGCGTCCCTGCTCGGAGGTCAGGATCGCGATGCCGACGCAGTCGTCGGCGACCGGTGTCACATAAGCCTCTCCGGCCCCGGGCTCAGCAGACCAGTACACCTCGACAACGTCGCTCCACGGTGACACCGCGACGTGCCGTTTGAGGCCCCAGCGTCGGGTGCGGGCCGCACCTGCCTCCAGGCCGAGGGCGGCCCGGATCGGCGAGTGCAACCCGTCGGCGGCCGCGAGATACCGGGCGCGGATCCCGTTGACCGACACCGAGTCCGCGTCCTGGGTGATTGCGCCGACCTTGTCGTGCACCAGTGAGACGCCGGCTGACGCTGCCTGCTGCAGCAGCGCCGCGTGCAACGACTTGCGCCGCACACCCAACCCGGAGCCGGAACCGAACTGCGCTGTGACGCACCGG
Organism: Mycolicibacterium hippocampi; assembly: GCF_010723735.1. Classification (GTDB taxonomy): domain Bacteria; phylum Actinomycetota; class Actinomycetes; order Mycobacteriales; family Mycobacteriaceae; genus Mycobacterium; species Mycobacterium hippocampi. Next base: position 1,807,354 of record NZ_BLLB01000002.1, read on the forward strand.
CGGCCCTGCAGATAGGACACACCGCGGAACGGCATGCCCGCCGGTCGGACGCCGAGCAGGTCGAGTTGGCGCACCGCGTGCGGCATCAGGCCTTCGCCGCACGCCTTGTCGATCGGTCCGCGGCGCTTCTCGACGACGACGACCTCCAGTCCCGCGCGGGCGGCGTGGATGGCGGTGGCCAGGCCGGCGGGCCCGCCGCCGGCGACCACCAGGTCGATCATGACAGCGACTCGAGGGCGGTGTTCTCGACCGAGATCCGGACCCACAGCAGTGCGGCGTTGAGCACCGTGAACACCACCGCGGTGATCCAGGCACTGTGCACCAGCGGCAGTGCGATGCCCTCGACGACGACCGCGACGTAGTTGGGATGCGACAGGAACCGGTACGGGCCGCCGGTGATCCGGCCCGCGTCGGGGACCACCACGACGCGGGTGTTCCACTGCCGTCCCAGCGTGGTGATGCACCACCAGCGCAGCGCCTGCGCGGCGACCACGACGGCCAGCATCGGCCAGCCCAGCGCCGGGATGAACTCACGGTGGGCGGCCTCGACCAGGCAGCCGACAAGGAGCGCGGTGTGCAGCACGACCATCACCGGGTAGTGCCGGGCGCCGAACTCGACACCGCCGCGGGCGCGGCTCCACTTCAGATTCCGTTGCGATACCACGAGTTCAGCCACCCGCTCCAGGGCAACCGCGGCGATCAGCACGGTGTAGGCGAGCATGCTCAGCGCCAACGCAGCAGTACGAGTTCGGAGCAGAAACCCGGCCCCATCGCCATCAGCAGCCCCGGCTCACCCGCGGTCGGCTTCTTGGCGCGGGTGTCGCGCAGCACATGCAGCACCGACGACGACGACAGGTTGCCCACCTCGGCCAGCGACCGCCACGTCAACTCCAGCGCGTCGTCGGGCAATCCGAGCGTCTCGGTGATCGCCTCGATGACCTTGGGGCCACCCGGATGGGACACCCAGGCGTCGATGTCGGCGACGGTGAGGTCGTGATCGCCCAGGAAGCCGGTCATGTCGTCGGCGAGGTAACGCTCGACGAGTTCGGGCAGGTTCGGCGAGAGGATGAGCTGAAACCCGTTGCGGCCGACCTTCCACCCCATGGTGTCCAACGAGTCGGGATACATCCTGCTGCGCGAGGCGAGCACCTCGGGTCCGGTGGCGTTGATCTCGGTGGCGCGATTCTCACCGGCGGCGATCACCGCCGCCGCTCCGTCGCCGAACAGCGCGCTGCCCACCAGGCTGGCTATCGTCGGCTCGGCGGCCGGGTAGGTCAGCGAGCACAGTTCCACCGACACCAGCGCGGCGAGGTCGTCGGGGGCGCCACGCAGGTAGTCGTGCATGCGGGCGATGCCGGCCGCGCCGGCCACGCATCCCAGGCCGAACAGCGGCACCCGACGCACGTCGGGGCGCAGTCCCAACCGGCCCGCGATCCGCGCGTCCAGCGACGGCACCGCGATGCCGGTGACGGTGGTCGTCATGATCAGGTCGAGATCGCCTGGCGCCACGCCTGCTTCGTCGAGCGCCGCGGTGAGCGCCTCGCAGGCCAGGTCGACCGCATGGTCGAGGTAGAGGTTGTTGGCGTCACCGAAATCGGTCAGGGTCGGATAGCGCTCCAGCGGGAGCACGAAGTGGCGGCTGTTGACCTTCGCGTTCTGATGGAGCGCACGCACGACGTCGCCGAGGTCGGCGAAGGCCGGGACATTCAGGAAGGTTTCGGTGATCTGGTGCTGGGGGTAGCGGTGCGGCGGCAGCGCGCCCTGAACACCTGCGATGACGCTGATCGGTTTCGTTTCGGTCACGTGGATCACCTGCTCCGTGTGTCTGTCATTGTAGGTCCGTGCCCCGGTGCCTCGCTGAAGCCGAGACGGTTGTGCACCCGGCCGAGCCAGTGCGGCGCCCACCAGTTCCACCTCCCCATGAGGTGCATGAACGCCGGCACCAGCACCATGCGCACCAGGGTGGCGTCGACCAGCACCGCCAACGTCAGCCCGAGGCCGAACATCTGCAGCACCGATACGTTGGCCGCGATCAGCGCCGCGAACGAGATCGACATGATCAAGGCGGCGGCGGTGATGACGCGTCCGGTGTAGGCGATGCCCAGCGCGACGGCTTCGTCGTTGCTCGGTTGGCTTGCGTCGAGCCAGAATTCGCGGATACGGGAGATCAGGAACACCTCGTAGTCCATCGACAGCCCGAAGGCCACACAGAACAGCAGCACCGGCATGTTCGCCACCAGCGTGCCGGTAGGGGTGCTCCCGAGGCCGGACAGGTTCCCGTCCTGGAAGATCCACACCAGGGCGCCGAACGCGGCGGTGAGCGAAAGAACGTTGAGTACCAACGCCTTCAGTGGCACCACGATGCTGCCGGTCAGCAGGAACAACAGCGCGAACATGATGACGGCGATGACCCCGAGCACCACCGGCAGCGTCGAGGTGATGGCGGCGACGCTGTCGCGGTTGATCTGTGCGGTGCCGGTCATCTCCACCGTGCGGCCGTCGGGACCCGCGACGGCGTGTAACCGGTCGAGCTGTGTCTCGGAGGCTTCGGAGAACAGCGGTGCGGTGCTGGCGACGGTGAGGAACACGCTGCCCTGGCCCTGGCCGGCGGGCGCGGACGGCGGCCCCACCTGCTCGCCGTCGACGAACGTCCCGGTGGGAGCGGACACGGCGGGCACGTCGGGCACCCGCGACAGGTCGGCCGCGTACGCGGACAGATCGGCGGGGGCCAGGCCGTCGGCGTCGGGCACCACGACCGTCACGGCGGTCTCCGAACTCTCTGCGAAGTCGCGGCGCAGCTGGTCGCCGACCTGGTGCGCCGACGCCGACTGCGGCAGCACCCGGTCATCGGGAAAACCCCACCGCACCCCCAGGAACGGTGCACCGAGCACCAGCAGCAGCACGACGACGGCCAGGCCGAGCGGCAGCGCCCGTCGCATCACCACCTTGGCGCAGCGGTACCAGAACCGTCGTTCGACCGGAACGGGCCGGGGCTCGGGCCTGCGCAGGATCCTGCGCGCGAGCAGGCGCACATCGAGCGAGTCCAGTCGATCGCCGAGCACCACCAGTGCCGCCGGGGTCACGATCACCGCGGCTGCGGCGGCGAAGGCCACCGTGGCCACCCCGGCGTAGGCGAACGACTTGAGGAAGTGCATCGGGAACAGCACCATCGCCGCCATCGACAGCGCCACCGTGATCGCCGAGAAGATCACGGTGCGACCGGCGGTGGTCGTCGTGCGGATGAGGGCCTCGGTGCGATCGGCGCCGGCTGCCAGTTCGTCGCGGTACCGGCTCAGGATCAGCAGCGTGTAGTCGATCGCCAGCGCCAGGCCCATCGCCGTGGCGAGGTTCAGCGCGAAGATCGAGACGTCGGTGCCGAACGTCACCAACCTCAGCACGGCCAGCGCCCCGATGATCGCCATCACGCCGATCGCGACCGGCAACGCCGCAGCCAGCAGCCCGCCGAACACCCAGACGAGCACCAGGAAGATCAGCGGAATGGCCAGCGACTCCATCAGCAGCAGGTCGCGCTGGGACTGCGCGGTGATCTGGACGTTGACCATCGCGGTGCCGCCGGTGCGCACCGTCACCCCGCCGACGCTGTCCGCGTCGCGGGTGACGTCTTCGGAGATCTCCGCGGCGTACACCTGCTGCTGGGCTTCGGTGCCGGTGATGCCGGCGATGATCAGCCCCGCGGTGCGATCGCCGCTGACGAGGTCGGCCGCCGCGGCGGGCGGCGAGGACCAGGGCGAGGAGACGTCGGCGACGTGCGGGTTGTCGCCGAGCTGATCGACGATGCCGGTGCCGGCCTCGCGGGCGGCGGGGCTGTCGATACCTTCGGGCGACGAGACGACGATGAGCATCTGGACGTCACCCCGGCCGAACTTCTCGGTGAGAACTTCCGCGGCGCGGGTGGATTCGGAGTTTGGATCCTGAAAACCGCTGGGGGACAGGTCCTTGGCGACGGGCACGCCGAATATGCCGAGGGCAACCGTCATTAGCGCCGCAGCCACCAAGATGCGGCGCGGCGCGGCGATAGCCAGCGAAGCGAGTCGGTACAGCAGCGCAGCCTCCATCCTCAGGAAAGGCGACTAACCGTACGACACGAAGGCCGATCCGTGGGGGTTCACGAATCGGTCACATTCGGGGACCGTCCGGGCTACCGGTACTCGAAGTGCTGGTAGTCCAGCGGGGTGCGCCAGTGACCGCCCCACCGCCAGCCCCGGTCGGTGAACGCGCGCACGGCGGGGTCGCCGTCGTGAAGCATCCCGGGATCGATCCGGGACCGGTCGAGGTACACCTCGGCGTTGGCGGGCTGATAGTCGCCGCGACTGTCGATGTACGGGTTCAGCCGGGGGTTGATGTCGACCGCCCGGCCATAGGCGTGCAGCGACCAGCTCCCGGTCCCGGGGATGTCCCTGCAGTTGAACGCCGAGGTGTTGTTGTCGCGCATCGACAGCTCGTCGTCGGCACCGGGGTAGTGGTCGGCGGTGCGCATCCGTTCGATGGGGAAGCGCAGCCGGTACAACTGGTCGAAGATCTCGATGAGCTCGGTGGTCAGGTCTTGGTGCACCACCAGCCGGCCGCGGTGGGTCTGCTCGTCGAACCCCCAGTAGTGGAGATCGACGCGGCGCAGCGCCTCCGGTGGCAGAGGGCAACCCGGACGCCACGTCGTGCCCAACTCGGCAGCGGTGACCGGGTGCACCGTCGCGGGCCCGGGCTGCTGGGCTGGTGGCGCCGGCGCGGGGGCGTTCGTCGCTGACGGCGGTGCCGGCGGTGTTGTCGGTGACGTCGGTGTTCTTGGGGACGTCGACGACGGTGCGGCAGGCTCCGGGGTCGGACTCGGAGCGGGGGCGCACTGCACCAGCGCCGCCGCCACGGCGGTCAGCGCGGCCAGCCTCGTGATCGTCACCAAGGCCCAAGGTACCGAACCCCGCAGCTACGGTTAGCCGTCCTAATCAGTTCTGTTGGTGCAGCTTTCGAACTCGACGCCAGGTCACAACCTCGCCGCCAAAGCTGTGATGTGCACCATTGTCGGGTTATATTGTGTCTGCAGTCACAGAGAGGACGGTCATGGTCGCAGTGGGCGAGGGCGCAACAGTCCCCCAAGAGGTCGAACCGCAACGTGCTGTACGCGCATCCAGCCAGGTCAACTGGGCGGTCATGGTCCTGATGATCGGTGTCCTGATCGCTGCCGTGGCCGGGGTCTTCGTCGCGCTGTCCAGCGGCATGCCGAACGTGGCGATTCTGATCGCACTGGTCACCGGCGCCGTCTTCGCCGGCGTGGCCTGCTGAGGCCGCGCCTCAGTTCAGCGCTGCCACGAGCGCGGCGGTGACCTGCTGGGTCGACGCGGTACCGCCGAGATCGGCGGTCCGGGTGCCCGGCTCGGCAAGGGTCGCCTCCATCGCCGAGACCACGTCATCGGCAGCGGCGCCGTGACCCAGATGCGACAACATCAGCGCCGCTGACCACACCGCGCCGACGGGGTTGGCGATTCCCCGCCCGGCGATGTCAGGGGCCGAACCGTGCACCGGCTCGAACATCGACGGGTGCTGCTTGGTGGGGTCCAGATTCGCCGACGGTGCGATGCCGATGGACCCGGCGACCGCGGCCGCGAGATCGGAGAGGATGTCGCCGAACAGGTTCGAACCCACCACGACGTCGAACCGCTGCGGTTGAAGCACGAACTTGGCCGCCAGGGCGTCGATGTGCTCACTGTCCCACTGCACCTGCGGATAGTTGGCCGCCCGCTCGGCGACCACCTCATCCCAGAACGGCAGCGTGTGCACGATCCCGTTGGACTTGGTGGCCGAGGTGACGTAGTTGCGTCGGGTCCGGGCGAGCTCGAACGCGTAGTCGGCGATACGGCTCACCCCGGCGCGGGTGAACACCGATTCCTGCACCGCCAGTTCCTCGGGCAGGCCGCGATTCATGCGTCCGCCGATCTCGCTGTACTCACCCTCGACGTTCTCCCGGACGACCACGAAATCGAGGTCGGCGTCCGAGCGCAGCGGCCCCGTCACCCCCGGGAACAGCCGGATCGGCCGTAGGTTGACGTACTGCCGGAACGCCCTGCGGATCGGGATCAGCAGACCCCACAACGACACGTGGTCGGCGACGCCGGGCCAACCGACCGCACCCAGCAGGATGGCGTCGAACTGGCTCAACGTCTCCAGCCCGTCATCGGGCATCATCGAGCCGACCTCGACGTAACGCTCACACGACCAGTCGAATTCGGTGTAGCCCAACTCGATTTCGTGTTTCGCCGCTACGGCGTCGAGCACCGCGCGAGCCGACGTCGTCACCTCACCGCCGATACCGTCGCCGGGGATGACGGCGATCTTCTGGGGGCTCACGCGTCTGCCCCGACGGCGCTGACCGATGTCGTGATGTGGACCACCCTTGCACCGTAGACGATGGAGTCACCGGCGCAGGAACCGAGCCAGGCTGTCGTCGAGCTCGTCCCACCACGCGGTGTGCGGCGGCGGGCCGACGGTGCCGGTGCACGGCGAGGCGAAGCAACGATCGCGGTAACCGGTGATGCTCGCGTCCTTGTCGTGTTCCCAATCGACGAAGTGCCGACGCACCAGCTCGATGTCGAACGCCGGGTAGTCGGTCAACGCCATCAGGTCACGGACGTAGTCGGTCTGGAAGTCGATCTGTTCCATCACTCCGGCCACCGCGGCGTATCGGGTGCGCCACTCGGCGATGTCGGCGTCCATCCCCTCTGCCATGGGCAGCTGAAACCGGCCCAGCACCACGTCGCGGGCCAGGAAGGCCTGGGCGTCGAACATGTTGAACGTGTAGTACTGGTCCTGCATGCCCAGGTACATCAGCTTCGGGTTGGCGGTCCAGACCACGCCCTTGTAGAGCCGTTCGGGATAGAGATTGTTGGTCGTCGACAGCCGCAACTCCGGGTCGATGAACGGGAAGTGGTGCTGGTAGCCGGTGCACAGGATGATCGCGTCGACGCTGCGGCTGGTGCCGTCGGCGAAGTGGGCCGTGCGGCCTTCGAGGTGTTGCAGCGCAGGAACTTCGGAGATGCCGTCGGGCCAGCCGAAGCCCATCGGGGTGTTGCGGTAGGACACGGTGACCGAACGGGCACCGTACTTGCGCGACTGCAGCGCGATGTCCTCCGCCGAGTAGCTGCTGCCGAGGATCAGCAGGTCCTTGTCTGCGAACTCGACGGCGTCGCGGAAATCGTGCGAGTGCAGGATGCGCCCCGGAAAGTGCTCGAAACCCGGGTACTCGGGCACGTTGGGGGTGGAGAAGTGGCCGGTCGCGACGATGACGTGGTCGAAGGTCTCGGCGCGCAGAGCGCCGTCGCCTTTCTCCCACGACTCGACCGTCACGGTGAAGGTGCCCCCGTCGAAGGTGCCCCCGTCGAAGGTGACGTCCCGGACTGCGGCGTCGAACTGGATGAACTGTCGCACATTGCTCTTCTTGGCACGGCCGACGATGTAGTCGTAGAGCACCTCGCGTGGCGGGAACGATGGAATCGGTCCGCCGAAGTGCTCGTCGAAGGGGTAGTCGGCGAACTCCAGACACTCCTTGGGCCCGTTGGACCACAGGTAGCGATACATGCTGCCGTGCACCGGATCTCCGTGCACATCGAGGCCGGTGCGCCAGGTGTAGTTCCACAGCCCACCCCAGTCGCTCTGCTTCTCGAAACACACCACCTCGCCGACGTCGACTCCGTCCAGTCGAGCCTGCTCGAACGCATGCAGCTGGGCCAGGCCGCAGGGGCCTGCGCCGATGATGGCCGTTCGGGACATGTTTTCCTCCTAGGTGCGCTCACGCGCGGGGACGTGACTTGTCGGGGTCGTAGAAAGGGATGACGGTGACGGTCGCGCCGATTCGCTTGAGGTGCCCGTCGAGCTTGCCGACTTCGACCCGAGTTCCCGGCTCTGCGTGCTGAACGGCCATGCGGCACAGCGCGATACTCGCACCGAGAAGGGGTGAGCGGACGCCGCTGGTGACCACGCCCACCTGTGAGCGACCGATGTGCACGCAGTCACCGTGTCCGGCCACCTCGTTGCCGTCCAGTCGCAGCCCGACCAGCGTGCGCTGCGGATGTGCCTTGCGTTCGAGCAGCGCGGACCGGCCGATGAAATCGTCGGTCTTGGTCTTCAGCGGCACGGTGAACCCGATGCCGGCCTCGAACGGGTCGGTCTGATCGTCGAACTCGTGGCCTGCGGCCACCAGGGCGGCCTCGACCCGCAGTAACTCGAGGGCGTCCATGCCGAGCGGAGCCAGCCCGTACGGCTCGCCGGCATCCCAGACGGCGTCCCAGAGCGTCTGTGCGTCGTCGGGGTGCACCCACAACTCGTAACCGAGTTCCCCGGTGTAGCCGGTCCGCGACACCAGCAACGGCAGCCCGTCGGGACCGCCGAGACGCCCGATCAGGAAACGAAACCACCCCAGGTCACGCAGTGCCGGCTCGCCGGGCGGACTCCAGACCAGAGCGGCGAGCAGGTCCCTGCTGACAGGCCCCTGGACGGCGATGTTGTGCATCTGGTCGGTGGAGTCCTTGACCCAGACCTGCTGCAGCCCCGACTTTTCGGCCTGGGTGCGCAGCCAGAAGCCGTCGTGGGGATCGCCACCGATGAAGCGGAAGTTGTTGTCACCGAGACGCAGCACGGTGCAGTCGTCGACGACCCCGCCGGTGTCGGTGCACATCGCCGAGTACACGACCTGACCGCGTGCCAGCCGGCGGATGTCGCGGGTGAGCGCGGTCTGCAACAGCGCCTCGGCGTCCGGGCCGAGCACCTCGAACTTGCGCAGGGCCGACAGGTCCGTCACGGCCACGCGTTCGCGGCACGCCCAGTACTCCTGGTGCGTGCCGAAGTTGTCGAACTCGGTGGGCAGCCAATACCCCCGATACTCGGTGAATCGGCCGGTCAACTTCTCGGTTCGGGGCGCGAAGGCCGTGGATCTCGTGAGCACGGGTTCGGCGTCCGGGGTCAGCCGGTGTCCCACCGCCACAGAGAACCTCCTGGTGGAGTCGTAGACACGAACGTGGATGTCGGTGGGCGTCCAGCCGTTGGCGGGATCGATGTCGTCCGGACATGCCGACGACGCACAGACCAGATCGGTGCACGCCCGCAGCAGTACGTAGTCACCGGCGCGCGACCACGGCTCGTCGGTGATCAACTGGTGTTGGGCGTCGAATGCAGTGTTGTAGAACAGGTTCAGAGCCGGCCAGCCCCGGCGGGCGGCGACCCCGAAGCCCGCGAGGCTGGCGTTGAAGTTGTCGGTGCAGTTCACGTGGCCCGGATACCCCAGGTCGGCGTAGTACTTCGCCGTGCAGGCCAGCGCGAACGTGTCGTGGCGGCCCACCGTGTCGCGCACCACCTCGACGAGCGGGCGAGCGCGGCTGTCATAGAACTTGCCGAACAGTCCCGGCTGCGGGTACGCGGCGCCACCGATGGTGCGGGTGGTGGTGGCATCGAGGCCGAACTCGGCGCCGTCACCGAGGGCGCCGGCGTCGAACGCCAGGAAGTCCGAGCACTGCCGCCCGTCCACGTCGATGATCTGGACGAACTGCCCGGCGCGCACCTCATACGACGACGCGGTCGAGGCGTCGATGCGCATGTCCCACAACGGTTCTGCGAGTGCTTCGGGAAGTTCGCGGGCGACCGGACGTGACGGTTCGGCGCGGTGTACCTCGACGAGCACCTCCGAGGGCGGGTTCGGGTCGCTACCCGACAGACACATCGGCGCTGCCGGCGCAGCGACCAGCACGACCGCGTCGTCGTCGACGGCGAAGCCCGCCCTGGCGCCCGCCGGCGAGCCGTCACCGAACAACCGCAGCGCCACCGCGTCGCGCTGGTCGACGTGATGGCCGGCCAACATCGTCAGGATCCGGCCGGCGGCGTAGCCGTTCTCGTCGGGGCCGGCGACCAGCCGGCGCACCACCGTCGCCGCGGTGTCGGGCCGAGCGTCGGGGACCGCTCGGGGGTCTGCGGCGAGGACCGTCAGCTCGGCAGGCTGGCGGCCGTGGCGATCGATCACCTCGAAGCGATCGCCACCGGCCACCCTCAGCGCGGTGATCGACCCGGGGGCGACGCGGAAGCGCTCGACCATGTTGTCTTACAACAGGATCACGGCGCGAAGGAGCGGTAGCCGACGTAGAACGCCAGCGCGCGATCCGGGGTGGAGAACAGGATGCGGGAGCCCTTCGGGAAGAAGATCGCATCCTTGGCCTTGGCGATCTGCACCTGGCCGGTGTCGGGGTTCTCCAGGCGGAACTCGCCTTCCAGGACGATCTTCATCTCGTCGTAGTCGTAGTAGTAGTCCAGTGCGGCGTCGGTGTTGCGCAGTTCGAAGTAGCCCGAGCACATCGGCACCCCGCCCGGGTTGGCGTAGACGTCGTCGATGAACCCCTCGGTGCCCGGATACTGCTCCAGCGGCATCCGCGGCAGCGACTGCCAGAAGCCTGATGTCACCAGGAAGGGTGGTGCGGCGGTACTCGTCATGGGGCCTCCAGCATGATCTCTCGTATGAAACAAGGTCTGATGGGAGGAAACCATGCGCGGGTTTCGGGGAGATTACTCTTCGTAGCCACCACGTAATGCTTGGCGGCCGGAGACGCTAGATCATGTCGTTGCGGGTCAGCCACCGCATGATCGGCCAGCCGACGAACACCGGCAGCCAACAGGTGAGTATTCGGTACAGCAGCACCGAGGGCACCGCCACCGCCGCGGGCACGCCGAACGCGGCGAGGCCACCGATGAGCGCGGCTTCCACTGCGCCGACACCACCCGGTGTGGGGGCTGCTGCAGCCAGCGTGCCGCCGACCATCGTCACGATCGTCACGGTGACGAAGCTGACGTCGCCGCCGAACGCTTCGATGCTCGCCCACAACGCCAGGGCGGCTCCGAGTGTTGTTGCGGCGCAACCGAGCACGATCACCGCGAGGCGTTTGGGTTCGCCGGCGAGCTCACGCAGGTCGTCGAAGACCTCCTCGAGACGGGGCCGGACCGCGGTCGCCAGCCAGCGACGCAGTTTGGGGACGAACAGCGATATGCCGATCGCGCCCAGCGCCGCACCGGCGATCAGATACAGCACGGTGCTGCTCGGCACGAACCGTGACAGATTGGCCGACACACCCACCACGGCGCTGAAGATGATCAGCAGGGTGATGTGGGTGATCACCTGCACCGATTGCTGAAGCGCGACGGCGGTGGTGGCACGCAGCGCGCCCAGCCCGCCCTTCTGCAGGAACCGGGTGCTCAGTGCCAGACCGCCGACGCCGGCCGGGGTCGTCGTCGCGGCGAACGTGTTCGCCACCTGCATGATCGCGAGGTTGCGGAACTTCACCAGACCGTCCGCGCACGCCCACAGCGCAGCGCCCGCGCCGAGGTATTTCAGCGCGGACACTGCGAGCCCGGCCAGCGCCCACCACCAGTTCGCCGAACGCAGCTCGGAGAAGAACACCGGTACTGACGCGATGAACGGGTACGCGACGTAGACCAGCGCGACCAGCAGCACCATCTGGATGAGCTGGCTGCGGGTGAACCGGGTGATGGTCTCCGCCTTGATCTGGTCGGCGCCGGTCTGCCGCTTGACTTCGTCGCGGGCGGTCGACATCGCCGTGCCCGCATCGTGTACCGCCGCCTGAACACGTTTCGGCACGGCTGATTTGGTCAGACGGCGCGAAGCCGCCAGCACTGTCTCGTTTCCGAACACCGTGATCGCCGCGCGCACCGCCGATTCGGCGCCGTAGAGGTCGGTCGTGGTCAGCAACAGTTGCGCGATGTCGGTGTGCAGATGGGCGTCGGAGGCGCCGTACTCGGAATAGGTGAAACCGCCGAACATCGGGGTTCCGTCGACGACGCTGATCTCTTTCGCGCGCAGGTCGCCGTGGGAGATCTGCTGGCTGTGCAGCACGCCGAGCGAATCCCACACCCGCGTCACCGGTATCTCGTCGACGCACTGGTCGATAGTGACGCCGAGTGACGGCTTGTGAGCGTAGAGCGTCCATCCCCGGTCCAGGGTCGCCATCGCGATCGGTGAGGTGTTGGCCAGCGCGAGGTCTCCGACGGCGACGGCCATCAACGCGCGGTGCTCCACGGCGCGCTGCATCGAGGTTTGCAGCGGCGCCGTTTCGCTGTCGCGCAGTCGCAGCTTGCTCCAGAACTGCCGCAGGGCGCCGCCACCACGTTGGTGTGGCCCGTACAGCTCGACGGTGGCGGTTCCGGCCGTGCCATCCGTCGCGTCGGCGTCCGCGTCCTCGGTCGCGGTGAGCACCAACGGCCCGCGCCCGGCCGGGCGGACCACCGTCAGCGCCGACACCCGGAACCCGCGCCGGGTCAGCGCCCGCACCGCACCGTCGAGTGGCACCTCGAGCGCGGGTGTGCCGACGACGAGGACGACCAGCGCGCCGATGAACCAGCCCACCGCGAGCCCGAGCAACGACCGGGCAGGCACCACCGCGCTGACGACGAGATGAATCGGCACGAATGCCAGCAGCAACGCCCACCACCAGCGCCGCCATTGCGCAGGCAGCCAGGGGCCGGAGACGGTGAGTACCGCCGCCAGCATCGCGATCCACCGCGGGTCGTCGAGGAACTGCGAGAGCAGTCCGTCGAGACGGTCGGTCAGATCGAAGTGCCAGCGCGGCGCGGCGATGCCGTTGCCCGTGATCGACAGAAGCAGGATTGCGATGATTCCGGCCGCAGCGTAGGCGCCCAGCAATTTCCACTGGCGGGCGACGATCAGGCCGATGAGGATCATGAACGGCAACGCCAGGATCGCCACGCCGTAGACGAGGTAGACGGCGTTGGACTGCGTGGGGCTGAGCACGCCGACAAGATCGGACAGCGATTTCTCCAGCGCCTCCCACTCGTTGCGGGTGATCAGCGAGCTGGTGATCACGACGGCCAGGAAAGCTGTGGCCAGCATCAACCGCACGATGTCGTTGGTTCGCCGCGTCAACGGTTGGAGCAGGCTGCCTGAGACAGCGATGTCCCGCCCGTCAACTCGCATATGGCAACGATCTCTCGGATTGGCTGGTGGGCCGTCGACGACCCACCAGACAACTTAGCGAGTGTTCGGTGCTCTCTGGTACATGCGACAGGGGCACCCCTGGTGAGATGCCCCTCGCAGCGCGGCGCCGGTCAACCGATGTCGACGAAGTAGAACCGACCGGTGGTCTCCACGACCCGGTCGGTGTTGTTGCGATTGTCTCCTTGGCGTCCCATCTGCAGGACCACCTGTTGCATCTGCGGGCCCGGTCGGACCGCGACGACGTCAGCTTCCGCCACGGGCACGGTGCTGACTCGATTGACGATGACGTAGTTGCCATCTGCCTCGAGCATGTCGATGACCTGCATGGCGTTGCCGGCGCCACCCGGGGCGGCCGCAGCAGGAGCGGCGGATCCGACGATCACGGCGGAGAGTGCGGCGGCGACTCCGGCGGTGCCGGCGAGGGTGATGATCTTCATGAGGGTCTGTGCTTTCTGGTTCGAAGGGCTTCTCTCCCGGTGGTGTGGTGCTGACCCGAATGCGTTACAACGACTGGCCCTGGGCAGCAGAAAGGGCGCCCCAACAGGGGCGCCCTCTCTGCGGTGTGCGGGTTACCTGACGTCGACGAAGACCACGTTGCCGGTGTTCTGCAGAACCCGGCGGTCGCCCTGGGCGTCCCAGACGTATTCGCGGATGGGCTGGCCCTGGCGGACCGAGACGACCTCGGCGTTGTTCAGTGCGGTGGAGCCCTGGCGGTTGACGATGACGCGGTTGCCGTCGGCCTCGAGTGAGGCGATGGTGTCGGCGGCGCTGCCGGAGCCGGACGGGGCGGCGGCGGCGGGACCGGCCAGCCCGATGAAGGCGGCGGTGAATCCGGCGGCGATGGCGGTGGCGGTGGTGGCGGCGGTGAGGTTCTTCATTGTTCTGCTCCCTATGTGGTTGACCGTGGTGATCTGACCGGTCCAACCAGGGCCGAGCAGGGATGATTTCCGTTGGCAGAAATTGATCGACCCCTGGCAGAAACCCGCCCGCCCTTCCCGCCGGAACGGTATTCCAGCAGCGAAAACCCGAGTGGCGACCTGCTGGAATACCGTTCCGGCGGGGGGCGCGTCCGGCGGGGAGTGGCGCGTCCGGCGGGCGGCTAGCGCAGCCGGTGGGCCAGGCCGGAGGCGCGCACCACCCGTCGCGAGATCGCCTCGCGGATGGCCGACTCCGAGCCGACCACCCGTACCCGCTTCTTCGCCCGCGTGACCGCCGTGTAGAACAGCTCGCGGGTCAGCAGCCGCGACTGTTCCTGCGGCAACAGCACGGTGATCTCGTCGCACTGGCTGCCCTGGCTCTTGTGGATCGTCATCGCGTGCAGGGTGTCGACCTCGGGGAGCCGGCCGGTCGCGAACTCACGCGGCCCCGACCCCGATCCGACCACTGCGCACAGCCCGCTCCCGCGCACCACCACCACCCCGGTGTCCCCGTTGTACAAACCCAGTCCGTAGTCGTTCGCCGTGACCAGAACCGGCCGACCGGCGTACCAGTCGGTCCAGATCGGCTCACCTGTCGCGTCGGTGAGCCACCGCTCGACCTGCCGGTTCCAGTAGTGCACGCCGTACGGCCCGCGCCGGTGCGCACACAGCAGCCGATGCTCACCCAGGGTCGCCAACCCCGCCTCGCCGGCGCCGAGGATCGCCGCCTCCCGCAGCCGCAGCGCGTGGGGGAGCAGCACTTTGCGCAGGCGGTCACCGGGCGCGTCGCTGTCGAGCCATTCGATGTTCTCCCCGCCGGCAGCCAGCAGGTTGATCACCCGGTCGGCGTCGCCGTCGCGGATGGCCGACGCCAGCGCCCCGATCGACTCACCGAACCGGTGCGACGTCTGCAGCGCGGCGACGCGCACGTCGGCGCGGCGACCGAGTCCGTCGACCAGATCCGCCAGCACCGCACCGGCTTCCACCGACGCCAGCTGATCGGCGTCGCCGACCAGCAGCAGCCGGCTGTCCGGGCGCACCGCCTCCAGCAGCCGGGCCATCAGTGTGAGTGACACCATCGACGTCTCGTCGACGACGATGACGTCGTGCGGCAACCGGTTCTCGCGATGGTGACGAAACCGCGACGAGCTGCCGGGCCGCGGCCGCAGCAGCCGGTGCAATGTCGACGACCGCAACTGCGGCAGCCTGTCCCGGTCGTCCTGGTCGAGTTGGTCGACCTCCAGCTGCACAGCCTCCAGCAGCCTCGCCGCGGCCTTGCCGGTGGGCGCCGCCAGCGCGATCCGCAACGGCGGCTTGGCTGCCAGCGACGTCTGCTCGGCCAGCAGCGCCAACAGCCGCGCCACCGTGGTGGTCTTGCCGGTGCCCGGCCCGCCGGTCAGCACCGTGAGTGATTGTGTCAGTGCCACTTCGGCGGCGGCGCGCTGCTCCTCCCAGCCGGTCGGGAACAACCGCTCGAGGCTGGGCACGGTGTCGTCGGGTGGCGTCGAGGCCAGCAACGACAGCACGTCATCACAGACCTGCTGCTCCTCGAGCCAGTAGCGGTCGAGGTACAACAACTGCCCCGCATCGTGGCCCAGCAGCCGCAGCACCGGAGGCGTGCCGGCCAGCGGGCTGGCCCGCACCGCGGCCAGCCAGTCGTCGGGGGACGGCCACGGCAGTTCCGGCATCGCGACCTGTGCGGCGATCGAGGACAGGTCGACGCACACCGACCCCGCCCGCAGGGCGCGCACCACGAACGCGACCGCCAGCGCGACGCGCTCGTCGGTGTCCTCGGCCAGGGCGGTGAGACGGCGCGCGACGTGAAAGTCGGCCGCCTCGAGCACCTCTGCGTCGGTGAATGCGCCGAGCAGCCCGGTGGCGGCGGCGGGTTGGACAGTCACGGTGCCACCGTCCCGGCGCCGAGTAGGTCCGAGAGGTCGACGATCATCGGCGCCGGCGGCTTCCAGCTGAACACCCCGGCCGGATGACCGTCGACGACGGGGGTCGCCTCGCCACACATCCCGCGGACGAACAGGTACAGCACCCCGCCCAGATGCCGCTCCGGCGTGTAATCGGGTTGTCGCCATCGCAGGAAGCGGTGCAGCACGACGCAGTACAGCAGTGCCTGCAGCGGGTAGTCGGAGTGCAGCATCGCTTCGGCCATCCGCGCGTGCCCGTAATCGGCCGAGGTCAGCGGTATCTCGGGCTCACCCAGCCAATTGGTCTTGTAGTCGGCGACGAGGTAGGTCTCGCCGACCCGTAACACGACGTCGAGCGAACCGGTGAGATAGCCCCGCAACGACTGCTCGGCGAGGGCGCCGTTCGTCAGCCGCTCCGCATAGGGGGCCAGTGGGTCGTCGGTCGGGACGTATCGCCGGAACAACCGTCCCACGTCGGCCAGCGAGATCCGTGGACCGTCGCCCCGGATGTCACCACCGGCGAGCGGGAACTCGAACTCCATCTCCCGCAACCGATCCCGCATACCGATCTGCCGCAGCGTGACCGCGGGCGCCAGTGGGCCCAGCGGTGTGTCGTGCATCGGCACCAACGCCGCGGCGAGGTCCTCGGCCGGCACGTCGACCGGCCACCACACCGAGTGCTCGCGGATCTGGGCTTCGAGTTCGGTGCTCAGATCGGGGGCGAAGGGGTCGGCGGTCTCCAGCACGGCATGCACCAGCGTGCCGAACTTCGCCCCCATCGGCAGGTCAGCCATCGGCGACGGGACGGCCACCACCCCGGCCTCGGCCGGCTCCGCCACTTCAGCGTGCGGCGGCTCCGCCACCGGTATGTCACCGACCTCGTCGTCGAGTTCGACGATCTCGGGTTCGCTGGAGACCCCGCCGGACGTCTCGGCGGCGCGGATCAACCCGGAGTACGACGTGCGTCGCCACGAGGTGTCGATCAGCCGACGAAATCGGCGCACATCCAGATCTGAAGGGGCAAGCGGCAGTTCGACCTCCACGCCGGCGGTCACCACCGACTCCTCGAGGACCGGACCGCCCTGGTCGGACCAGGCCCGCAACGCCGCCATCGCATCGGCGTCATCCAGCGTCGCCGGTTCACACCGGTCCGGTACCACCGGGTCACCTGGAGCGCGGCCCCGAAGCAGCCGCGACAGCCCGCCGTTCGGTTCATCCCATGACGGCGCCCACCATGCCACCACCTGGGACTGCGCGCGGGTGAGCGCGACGTAGGTGAGCCGGATGTCGTTGGACGCGGTCTCCCGCCGCCCGAGCTCGGTCACCTCGGCGCAGTCCGGGCTGGTCTCACCCCCGATGTGCAGACATCTGCTGGTGCCGTCGTGGAACAGCACCGCTTCGTTGGTCCGGATGTGGCGGTTGAACGCGAACGGCAGATACACCACCGGGTACTGCAGGCCCTTGCTCGCGTACACCGTCATGATCTGTACCGCGGCGGCATCGCTGTCGAGGCGACGGTTGCGTTCGGCGGCGCCGGTGCGCTCTTCGCGGTTGGTGCGCAACCAATCACGCAGCGCGGGCAAACTGAGGTGGTCGCGGTGGGCGGTGTCGTGCAGCACCTGCGTCATGTGCGCCAGGTCGGTCATCTGCCGCTCACCGTCGGTCCACGACAGCACCCGCCGCCCCATCCCGGCGAGCTGCGCGGCCTCGAACACCGCCGCGACGCCGCGCTCGCGGACATGGTCGGCCCACTCGCGGACCTTGTCCGTCACCCGGTCGGTGAGGGCCTCGCCCTGTGCGGCAAGGTCTTCGGCGGTGTGACCGAAGAACATCGTGGTGGCTGCGGCCCTGATCAAGCCGGTGCGATGCGGTTGGTCGAACGCCTCGAGCAGGCACAACCAGTCGTCGGCGGCGTCGGAGCGGAAGACGTCGGAATCGCCGGTGTACACCGCCGGGATGCCCGCGGCGGTGAGCGCATCGAAGCACGGTCGGCCGTCCTTGTGGATCTCGACGATCACCGCGATGTCGCCGGCCCGGATCGGGCGGCCGTCGTAGGTGGCTCCGCTGGCCAGCAGCGCGGCGATGTCGGCGGCGAGGTCCCGCGGAATGTGGCTGCGCAGTTGATCGATGGAGATCGTCTTGTCCTGCCGCGTGCGGACGGTGTCGCGGGAGACGACCCGTAGCCGGAACGGGTCGTTGTGCGGGGCTCCGGCCAATCGGTGCCCGCGGTGGTAGGCCGCAACCGGGCGCACCACGATGTCGCGGTTGCCGAGTTCGGCGCCGCGGAGCACGGCCTGCAGGGAGTCGACGAGCGCCGCGTCGCTTCGCCAGTTGGTGCCCAGTGTCTGGCGTTCCCCGGCCGTGCCGGCCGCGTGCAGGTAGGTGGCGATGTCGCCGCCGCGGAACGCGTAGATGGCCTGCTTCGGGTCGCCGATGAGGATCAGCGTGGAGCGGCCACCGAATGCCCGGTCGATCACCTGCCACTGCACCGGGTCGGTGTCCTGGAACTCGTCGACCATGACGATCGACCAGCGCCGGTGCATGCGGACGCGGGCGGGGGAGTCGGCGGACTCCAGCGCGGTGGCCAGCCGGCTGAGCAGGTCGTCGTAACCGAGGATGCCGCGCTTGCGTTTGCGGCGCTCCAGCTCGTCGCACACGGCGACGGCGAAGTCGACGCGGACCGCGGCTTCGGTGCCCGCCGGGGGAGCCACCGGACGCAGTTCGGCGCTCGGGTTCTGCACGACGTCACGGGCCAGGTCGAGGGCATCACCGCGCGACAGCGGCGGGTCGTCGCGTTGCCGGCCGAAGTAGGCCAGGTAGAGATCGTCGACGATCTCGGTCACCAGATCGTCGAGGCTCTCGGCCAGAGTCACACCTGCATCGGTATCACCGGCCACGCCAAGTGATTTGAGCACGAGGTGGCAGAATTGGTGCGTGGTCGCGATCGTCGCGGCGTCGAAACCGGCGAGAGCGTCGCGCAGCCGTTGCTCCCGATCGCGCAGTTGCTTGTCGGTGCCCTCGAGCAGGTGGGCGACCAGCTGGTTGTCCCCCACGGTCGACGGGTCACCGAACGCCAGCACCGCGCCCAGGATCTGTTGCCGCACCCGTTCGCGCAGTTCCTGGCTGGCGGCCTTGCTGAAGGTGATGAGCAGCATCTGGTCCAGCGTCGCCTGCCCCTCGGCGAGATAGCGCGTCACCAGGCCGGCCAGTGCGAACGTCTTCCCGGTGCCGGCGCTGGCCTCCAGCACCGTCGTGGAGTCCGGCGCCGGTAGCGGACCCAGAAGGTCGAATGTCTTCATCAGTCGGGGTCTCTCTCCGCCTGAAGCAGCGGCAGCCACAGCCGGGCGGCATACGCGCCCAGCCGGGTGGTCTCACCGTCGTACTCCTCACCGGCACGCACCGGCTCCAGCAGGATCTCGAGCTTGGAGTTGTACCCCCAGACACGCTGGTGTGCGGGTTCTTCGTTCTCTCCCGGGAACCTGCCGGTGTTCCACTTGAAGCCCGCCTGACGATTCGGGAAGCCGCCGGTGTGGCGCGTCTCCGCCCACGCATAGGATGTCTTGAGCGGCAACGGGACCGGCTCACGGCGGCCGGCGTCGTAGATCGCCACCAGATCGGCGAGCACGTCGGCCGCCGATACCTGGGGTGCGCCGAGCATCCGCACCCGCGGCCGGCCGCCGCGCCTGGCCCGTCCGATGCACACCGCAACCCACTCGCTGCCGGGGTCGCGAGCGGTCAACGCCAGCAACCGGATCCAGGACGCGACTAGATGTCGACCGTCGAGTTTGGAGTACGTGACCGAGACCAGCCGGTCACCGTGGACCCCGGGAACGGTCCCGGTCACCCGCCGGCCGTCGCCGATGTCGATGTCGACGTCGTGCGCCTCGGGCGGCTGTGCACGGTGTTGGTGCGCGGCGACGGCCAGCGCCGCGGCCTGCTCGCGGATCTCCTGTGCCTTCCGCCAGCCGAGTTGGCCCGGCGGCAGTGAGCCGCGCCGCCACTCGGCCTGTTGCGCGTCCCTGGGGTGCATGCCGCGCTGCATGTCGTCGAGCATCCGGTCGCCGACCTTCCACTCCTGCAGAGCGTCGATCTCCACCGGCATCGCGTCCTCGGTGGGGTCGACGTCCCACGGCAGCGTGAAGTCCAGCGCGCGGAAGAATCCCTTGACCGGGTCGCGGAAGAAGCCGATCAGGTCGTCGAGTTCGACGTCGTCCGGCGGCGGCGCCGGCAGCGGTCTTCCGAGCAGCGACGGGCGCTGCGCGCGTTCACCGGCGGCGACCTCGGCGGCGATCAGGGTGGTCTGGTCGAAGGTGAACGGCTTGCCGGCGGGCATGTTCAGCGCCCCAGGGGTGACGTTGCGAATGTCGAACGGCTGCAACGGGTGTTCGACCAGCACCCGCTCCCGGGCCCGCTGTGGAGTGGTGACGTCGAGGGTGTCCAGAAGTTCCATCAGCGGCACCGCGGGCGGTTTGCGCTGTCCGGTCTGTTCGTCGGAACCGGTGTAGGTGATCACCAGCTTCTCGGTGGCGGCGCCGATGGCATCGAGTAGCAACTGCCGGTCCTCGGAACGGATGTCGCGTTCACCGGTCATCGGATCACGGGCCAGCGCGTCGTCCCCGTCGACGACGCCGAGCCGCGGGAACACCCCGTCGTCGAGTCCGACCAGGCACACCACCCGGTGGGGCACCGAGCGCATCGGCACCATCGTGCAGACCGTCAGGGTGCCGGTGCGGAAGTTGGCGCGCGTCGGCCGGCCGGCGAGGTGGCGATCCAGCAGCGCCCGGATGTCGGACAGCCGCAGCACAGTGCCCGCGCGGGTACCGGCAGTGGCGAACACGTCGTGGAACTCACGCTGGACCTGGCTGGACTGCCAGGCGTCGCTGTCGGCGACGCTGGTCAGCAGCGTGATCCCGGCCGTGAGTGCACTCAGCCAGTCGCTGAGAGACTGTGTACCGGAGAGGGATTCGACGACGACGTGGAGACGCTCGATGTACTCGGCCACCCGTCCCGCGAGCTCGACCCGGTTGCTGCCGACGTCGTCGAGGGGCAATGTGGTGTCCAGCCAGGCGTGCGAATCGTCGGACATCGCCACCCCGGCCAGCACCCTGTCGATGCCGAACCGCCAGGTGTTCTGCACGAAGTCGACTCCGTACGGTCGGCGGTGGGCCGAATCGAAACCCCAGCGGATGTTGGCCTCGCGCACCCATTCGCCCATGGCGTCCAGGTCGTCGTCGCTGAAGCCGAAACGGGAACGCACGGGGGCGGACTCGGCCAGGTTCAGCACCTCGCTGGCGGTGGCGCGCCCGCCGGCCAGGCCGAGCAGTTGGCGCGCCACCCCGAGCAGCGGGTTGGTCTGGGTGAGTGCGCGGTCGGCGAGCTTGACCCGCAGCTGATGCGCCGGGTGCGCACCGGGCACGACGTCGCCGAGGCCGAATCCGGCAACGATCAACGGCGCGTAGGTCTCGATGTCCGGGCACATCACGAGGATGTCGCGTGGTTCCAGGGTGGGGTCGTCGGCCAGCAGGCCCAGCAGCACCTCGCGCAACACGTCGATCTGCCGGGCCGGCCCGTGGCTGCTGTGCACCTGCACCGAGCGATCGTCGGGTGAGAGGGTGCGGCCGGCGGCGCGGACGGCGTTGGCGGCGATGTCGGACTGCAGCCACCCCAGCAGCGTGCCGCCCCGGTTGGGCGAGCCGGGCGCCGCGTTGAGGCACTCGTCGGTCTTCCGGTTGGCAGGCAGTCCGCGCTGCAGCTCGCGCAGGTCGCGACCGAGCGTCGCGAGCAGGGGGTGCCCCACGACGCGGTGGGACGTGTCGTCACGGCGGGCGACGGCGCGGTGGACGTCCCGCAGGCTCTGCCACAGTGCGTCACTGGGATGCGGCAACCACAGGTGCAGGTCGTGGTGCACGCTCAACGCGTGCAGCAACTCGATCTCGGTGAGGGGCAGCCGGGTGTGCCCGAACAGCGACAGTCGCTGCGGCAGGTCGGTGGGCGACTCCTGAAGACGGGCAATGGTTTTGGCGTGCCGAACCGACGGTGGGTCGGCGTCCACGCGGTTCAGGAGGGCGCGGTAGAGCTCGGGCTGCCACCGCAGGTCCGGGTCGAGGCCGGCGGTGTCGCCGGCGAGCCAGTCGGCGAGCAGCTGCGGACGTTGCCGCGCGTAGGAGGCGAACAGACCGGCGAGGCGCCGCGCAACGGCGTAGCGCCGGCCCTGGCGAAGCTCCTTCTCCTCACCGGACTCGAAGTGCCCGAGGTGGGCGGCCAGCGCGGTGCACCACGGCTCGTCGAGCGCGCTGTCGATCACTTCGAGCAACGGCCACACCGTCGCATCCGCCGACCACGGGTCCTCGTCGGCCACCCCGGTGAGCTCCGCGATCAGCGACCGCGGATGCCGGAACGTCACCCCCGCACAAACGCCGTCCTCGGCGTGGGTCCCCCGGCCCAACACGTGGGAGAGCCGCTGGCTGAGCCAGCGCTCCATGCCCCGCGCGGACACCAGCACGAGCTCCTCGGCGAACGGATCGGGCAGCGGCGTGGCGAGCAACTCGCCGAGGCCGTCGGCGAGAAGGTCGGTGCGGTCGGCACGATGGAGGTGAAGTGCCATCGGCGGCCACATTACGGCGCTGCCGGTCCTATCCGGTGCTCAGCCCTGTTCGACGATGTTGCCCCGACCGGACTTCGATATCTCCGGGTTGCCGTCCCGGTAGATCACCTGGTTGTCGAAGCCGGACGCGGTGATTGTCTCGGCAGTGTCGACGGTGACGGTGTTGTCCATGCCCGACACCGAGACGCTGGCACAGGGGCCCTGGATCTTGATGGTGTTGGTGACTCCGCTGACGCTCACCGAGCCCCGATCGCACACCACCGTCTTGCGCTGTTCCACCCCGGCGATGCTCAGCGAACCGCCGGCTGCAACCGTCAGGACGTCGTCGGTGGGGTCGACGCGGGGCGCTGCACGCGGGGCGTCGACGGAACCACCTCCGCCGGCGATACCGGGCGGGCCCGGCCGTACGGGCGCGTCGCTGCTCGAACCGGCGAGGTTGAAGAACGCGACCAAGCCCACGATGCCGACCCCGACGACGCCGATGACGACCAGCGGGACCAGCCACAGCGCCGTCTGCGGCCGTTTGTGCACCACCCGCTGCGGCGGGGAGTAGTACGGCGAACCGTACTGCGGGTATGTGACGGGCACGTCCACCGCCGGTGTGGCCTCATACGGCCGGGTGCCCAACTCGCTGGCGTGGGCCTGGTCGGCGAGTGGACGCTCGAGATCCCGGATACGGGCTTCTGGATCCCCGTCTGGCTCCATCCGCAGATGTTTGCACACGTGATCGTCCCAGCTCAACGGTTGCAGGCCGACGGTGGATGTGTCCGAAGGCTGACAGTTGCCCGCAGCGGGATTCGGCGACCGGTCGGCGTGGTACCCACACACCATGGCGGCACCGGGTTTTCTCGCCATCGGCAGTGGTCCCGCGGGCATCAGCGCAGCTGAGACGTTCCGCAGCAGACACCGCCATATCCCGGTGCGCATCTTGTCGGCCGATCCGGCGCTGCCCTACGCCAAACCGCCCCTGAGCAAGGGGTATCTGTGCGGGCGCCAGCCCAACCTCGATCTCCACAGCGCCGGCTGGTTCGACCGCAACAACGTCGAGCTCATCCGCGGCGTCACCATCGAGCGCATCGACGTCGAGGCCCAGCAGGTCGTCACCGCCGGCGGTGTGCGCCACCCCTACTGGCACCTGCTGCTGGCCACCGGTTCGGCGTCGGTGCCCCTGAAGGTGCCCGGCGGAGAACTCGCCCAACCACTGCGGACCTTCGCCGATGCGGTCGCGCTGAAGATGGCGGCGCGGCACGCCGAGACGGCGGTGGTGGTAGGCGCCGGCCTGATCGGCTGTGAAGCCGCGGCATGTCTGGCCGGCCTCGGCGTCGCCACCACCCTCGTCGCCCCCGAAACCGTGCCGCTGAAGCGCAGGTTCGGGGTCGACGTGGGCGAGCGGGTGGTCAAGATGCTCTCCGACACCGGGGTCCGGTTCATCGGGGCGAGCACGGTGGCCGCCGTCGAGCACTCCGGTGTGGTGCTGACCACCGGTGAGACGGTCGACGGTGACGTCGTGGTCGGTGCGACCGGAGTGCGTCCGGACATCCGGCTCGCCGCCGCTGCCGGTCTCGAGACCGAGGGTGGGCACGTCGTCGTCGACGAACACATGCGCACGTCGGCCCGAAACGTTTATGCTGCAGGCGATATCACATTGGCACACAATGTGGCAGCGGGCCGCCGGGTCGTCTCCGAACACTGGCGCGATGCCGCCCAGCAGGGGCTCGTCGCCGGGCTCACGGCGGCCGGCTACCCGGCGTCCTGGGACAAGGTCTCCGAATTCTCCTGCGAGATAGGCGAATTCACGCTCGAGTACCGTGGCTGGAGCTCCTCGGATGCCTCATGCCGCTTGGCCGACCGGCGCAACGGATTCTCCGCGACCTACCACTTCGAAGGCCGCGTCGTCGGCACTCTTGAAGCTACAGCCAGTCCCGCTTCTTGAACATCACGTACAGCACGACCACCAGCACGGCGATGATCGCCGTGCTCACCACGAAGCCGCCGGCGGTGTCTATCCCGGGATAGAGCACGTTCTGGCCGTAGAAGCCGGTGATCGCCGTCGGCACGGCGATGATCGCCGCCCACCCCGTCAGCTTCTTCATCACCATGTTCAGGTGCGCGTCCTGCAGCGAAAGGTTCGTCTCGAACACCGTCGTCACCATGTCGCGCAGCGATTCGGTCCACTCCGACACCCTCAGCACATGGTCGTAGAGGTCGGCGTAGACAGGGTCGAGCTCGACCGCGGTCCTGGCGTCCATTCTGCGGTGCTGGATCAGCGTCACCACCTCACGCATCGGCAGCACCACCCGCCGCAACGCGACAAGATCCTTGCGGAGCTGAAACGTCTTGCGCTGCAGCCCACCCCGCGGTGCCTGATCGGAGAACAGGTCGTCTTCGAGGCTCTCGATCCCGTCATCGAGGCACTGGACGGCATCAAAGTGCCCGTCGACCACCACGTCGAGCAGACCGTGCACCAGAGAGCCGACACCGTGTTCCTGCCCGCCGAGTTCGTCGAAGCGCCGTGAGACCTGGTCGATGTCGAAGTCCGGTGACAGCCGGACGGTGATCAACCCGCGAGGCAGGACGAAGGCGGAGATCCGATGGGTTTCCAGAGCCGACTCGGACGCGTCCTCGGGCGGGGGAGTCCGGACGGTGACCGCGTAGACGGTGAAGAACGTGTGCGTCTTGTAGGCGGCGGCCTTGGTGCGTTCGGCGACGGCGACCGCGTCCTCCACCGCCCAGGAGTTGAGATGCAACTCCTGGGCGAGGTCCATCAGGATGGCGTGGTCGGGGTCGTAGATGTCACACCACAACAGGGTGCCGTCGGAGGCCAGGCAGTCCGATATCGCCGAGAACTCGAAGTCGTCCTGCGCTTTGCCGTCACGCCAGATTCGGCCTCGGACGTGGGTCACCTGATCATCATTGCAGCAGGGCGCGCGCCGAGTGTGAAGCCATGGCTGTGGAGGAGGCCGATTTCACGACCAGGAACGCTATTTCGCGGGGGACTCAGCCGAGAGTGAACTCGGTTGCCAGGCCGTCGATCCCGGCCCGGATGGCGTCCAGCGCGGACTGCCTGGCCTTGAGCTTGGTCGCGAGGTGCGCGCCGGCGTTGAGCGTCGTCGCGGCTTCTGCGGCCACCTGCCGGGCGCGGGTGAGGACCTGATCGGCCTCGACGATCTCGTCGAGCCAGCCGGCGGCGATCGCGTCGTCGCCGACGAACGTCGAGGCCAGCGCGGTCCCACGATGGAATGCCGCCGGGGTCAGCCGCATCCGCATGATCTCGATCGCCGAGATCGGGATGGTCATCCCGATCGCCACCTCGATGGCCTGGCAGCGCGACTTCGGCGCTCCGACGCGGTGGTCGGCCGACAGCAACAGGAACGATCCCATCGCGATCGCGGGCCCGGTCGCGGCGATGATCACCGGCACCGGGAACGTCAGCGTCCGCATTGACAGTTCGAAGCCGCCCGCGAGCATCCCGTGCGCCGCGGCGGCGTCCCCGGACTGGAACACCGCCAGGTCGAACCCGCCGCTGAACACCCGGGAGTTGCCCGCCAGCACCACCGCTCTGGCGGCGTCGGCCTCGGCCCGGTCGAGTGCCTCGTTGATGGCGCCCTGCATGGCCGGCCCCAGCACGTTGACCTTGCCGTCATCGAGGGTGATGGTGGCCACTCGGTCTTCTGTGTCCGCGAGCTCGTAGGAAACAGTGCTGGTCATGGTCCTCCTGTCGGGCCGGTTCGGCGGATCGAACCTAACAGCGCGCCGCTCGGCTATGAGAGCGGCACCTCCGTGCCCGGGCTGAGTGGATCGGCGCGCAGCTCGATGGCGTCGGGGCTGGTTCCGGGCGGCACGTCGTAGGCGACCGCGACCTCGGCCTGGTCGCCGGGCCCGAGTTCGGCAAGGGCGCCGCCGGTGTAGAACGTCGCCTCGTCATCGATGGAATACACGGTGCTGCCGGCCCTGAGCTTCTGGAAGGTCCCGAGGAACGTCGCCGGCGCATCGCTGACGTTCGTGACCGTCAGGTACACGATGACGAACTCGCCCGCGGCGGTCTTCTCCAGCGGGAAATCGGCGGACTCGACGGTCGGACCGACCTCGACACCGTGCACCGTGAACGCCAGGGGTCCATCGGTGACCTCGCCGGCGTCGGTCGGCGGCGCCTCTGTCGTGGTCTCGGTCGACGTTTCGGACGGCTCATCGCCCCAGCCGCTGTCCCCGGTCGCGGGCGGGCCGGCGGTCTGAGATGTGACCGGGTCGTCGGACGCCTCGATCGTCACCGAGCCGTCGTCGGCGAAGAAGGCCGCATAAACGGCGACGGCCACCAGCACCGCCAGCAGGGCCGCACACACCGCCAGGTAGCGCACCAGCAGTTGCCGGTGGGCGCCGGTGGCATCCGGAGGCGGCGGACCGGGAGGTGGGGGAGGCGGCTGCGGTGCGTCGGCGCGGTGGTGGGTCCACGTGTTGCCGTCCCAGTAACGTTGCCCGCTGGAACCGTCCGGGTCGGAATACCATCCAGCAGGCGTTTGCGGTGTGGTCATCGCGGGGCCCTCCCGTCAACGCGCCGGCCGGCGCCCAGCATCGGGAGAATATCCCACGACCACCTTGTCGGCCGGCGTTCACTCAAGCCGAGCGATGGCAGCGCCGGGTCAGCCGCCCATCAGCATGCGCCACTGGTCCAGATTGCTGGCCCGGTAGACGTAGTTGCTGCTTCGGACCTCCGAGAGCTGGGCGCTCGGCTCCGCGGAGTACCAGTGTCCGGGGAAGACGGTGGGATCACCGGGCAGCTGCGCGAGCGCCTGCAGGCTGCGGAACATCTCGTCGGCGTCGCCGCCGGGGAAGTCGGTGCGGCCGCAGCCCTCCAGGAAGAGCGTGTCGCCGGCGACGAGCCGGCCGTCGAGCAGGAAGCACTGGCTGCCGGGGGTGTGGCCCGGAGTGTGCAGCAGCTCGATGTCGATGTCGCCGACGCTGACCTTGTCGCCGTGCTGATGTGACGTCAGCTCGCTCGGCGCGATCCCGGTGACCCGCGAAACCCAATCCGCTTCCTGGGCGTTGACGTGGACCGGGACGCTGACGCGTTCCAGCAGTTCGGCGAGGCCCTTGAGCTCGAAACCCATCATCGAGCCGCCGACATGGTCGGGGTGGTGGTGGGTGACCAGCACCCCCGACAGATGCATGCCGTCCGACTCCAGCGCGTCCACCAGGTCCTGGGCCGCATAGGCGGGATCCACCACCACGGTGTCGCCGGTCTGCCGGTCGCCGATGAGGTAGGCGAAGTTGCGCATCTGCTGGGCGATCATGTCGCCGGCCGCGAAATCGCGGCCCGAGAGCAGCTGCCTGAAATAGAGGCGGTCCGAGTCAGCCATGGCGTTCAGCGTATGCACCCCGGGCCGGGGGGACGCGATGGCCCCGCAGTGACCAGCGGTTTGGCGTGGCAAACGCTGAGAATGTACCCTCTTTAAGGCCCATCGCTCGGCGGTGGGCTGCAGTACCCAAGCAAGGCAGCAATGCCCCCTTAGCTCAGTCGGTAGAGCGTTTCCATGGTAAGGAAAAGGTCAACGGTTCGATTCCGTTAGGGGGCTCGGTGGACAGCGGGGCGAGCGAAGCGACGGGAGACAAGCTCCTAGCGGTGCGCCGACCCGTGCCCATCGGGGCGGTGTAGCTCAGCTGGTTAGAGCGCACGACTCATAATCGTGAGGTCGGGGGATCGAGCCCCCCCACCGCTACACGCAGTACGAGATCGACCGAGTTTTGAGAAAGAGGCACCTGACGTGGCGTCCAGTACAGACGTTCGGCCGAAGATCACTTTGGCGTGCGAGGTGTGCAAGCACCGCAACTACATCACGAAGAAGAACCGTCGCAACGATCCCGACCGGCTCGAGATCAAGAAGTTCTGCCCGAACTGCGGCAAGCACCAGGCCCACAAAGAGTCGCGCTGAGCGGGACGACCGGGCCGGGAGCCGTCGATCCGCGGTTGCTGAGCTCGACTAGGTAGGTTCATCTGGTGTCTTTCCTGGACGATTACGTCGGGCTGCACTTCCGCTATCCCGACCACTACGAGGTCGGCCGCGAGAAGATCCGCGAGTACGCCGTAGCGGTCAAGAACGACGACGCCGCGTTCGTCGACGAGAACGCGGCCGCCGACCTCGGCTACGACGCCCTGCTCGCCCCGTTGACGTTCATCTCGGTGTTCGGTTACCAGGCGCAGTCGGCGATGTTCGCCGCCGCCAACATCGGCATCACCGATGCCCAGATCGTGCAGGTCGACCAGCTACTCAAGTACCTCAAGCCGATCAAGGCCGGCGACCGGCTGTACTGCGACGTGTACATCGATTCGATCCGTAAAGCCCACGGCACCGACATCATCACCACCAAGAACATCATCAGCAACGCCAACGGCGACATCGTGCAGGAGAGCTACACCACCCTGGCGGGACGTAGCGAAGAAGACGGAAAGAGTGGCTTCCAAGATGGCACTGCGTGAGTTCAGTTCGGTCAAGGTCGGCGATCAGCTGCCCGAGAAGATCATCCCCTTGACCAGGGGTGACCTCGTCAACTACGCCGGGGTGTCCGGTGACCTGAACCCGATCCACTGGGACGACGAGATCGCCAAGCAGGTCGGTCTGGACACCGCGATCGCCCACGGCATGCTCACCATGGGGCTCGGCGGCGGCTACGTCACGTCGTGGGTCGGCGACCCCGGCGCTGTCACCGAGTACAACGTGCGGTTCACGGCCGTGGTGCCGGTGCCCAACGACGGCAAGGGCGCCGAGATCGTCTTCAACGGACGCGTGAAAGCGGTTGATCCCGAGACCAAGTCGATCGTGATCGCCATCAGCGCCACCTCCGGCGGCAAGAAGATCTTCGGCCGCGCAATTGCCAACGCCAAGCTGGCCTGAGCGGGTGCTGACATGGCTCTGAAGACAGACATTCGGGGAATGGTCTGGAAATACCCCGACACCTACGTCGTCGGCCGCGAACAGGTCCGGCAGTACGCAAAAGCCGTGAAGGCCGCCGACCCGGCATCGCATGACGAGGACGCGGCCGCCGCGCTCGGACACGGCGGGATCGTCGCGTCGCCGACCTTCATGTCGATCTTCGCGGTGATGATCCAGAACCACTTCTTCCAGAACGTCGACGTCGGCCTGGAAACGATGCAGATCGTGCAGGTCGATCAGAAGTTCCTGTTCCATCAGCCGATCAAGGCCGGTGACGAACTCACCGGGACCATGTACATCGAGACGGTGGACGAACGCTTCGGCGCCGACATCGTCACCACCCGCAACGTCGTCGCCCGGCCGAACGGCGAGGTGGTGATGGAGTCCTACACGACGCTGATGGGCCACGAAGGCGACAACTCGATCTCGGTGAAGTGGGATCCTGAGACCGGCCAGGTCGTCCGCAAGGCCGCGGGCGAGTGACGGGTCAGCCGGGCACCGACAGGCCCGGACCGGATTAGTAACTCCGACCGGGGGCACGCTACACTCGGTCCTCGGGGTTTTCCCAGTCCAGCGCGCTGTCCGTCGGCCCAGATCGACCGAACGGGGAGCGCGCGAATTGTGTGGGCCCCTGACCCGCTATGAAGGGGCGTAGCTCAACTGGCAGAGCAGCGGTCTCCAAAACCGCAGGTTGCAGGTTCAAGTCCTGTCGCCCCTGCAACTGAATAGTCGACAAGTGCACACTGGAAGGTGAGCACACGAGACCACACGAGCAGAAAAGGAAGCATGCGGTGAGCGACGAGCGCGAAGGTGCCGGCTCCGCAGACACCGGTACCGGGCCCGACAACGGTGACAACGGTAGCCAGACGGCGGTCGTGACGCGGCCGCAGCGGCCCACCGGCAAGCGGTCACGGCGCGGTGCGGTGACCGAATCCGATTCAGCCGACTCCGACGAGGCGCCGGAGACGGACAGTTCGGGCGGCGGCGACGACGGAGGCAAGGGTGGCGGGCCCAAGAAGACCGCCAAGAAGCCCAAGGACGGGCCGTCACGCAACCCCTTCGCGTTTGTCCTGAACTATCTGCAGGAAGTCATCGGCGAGCTGCGCAAGGTCATCTGGCCGAACCGCAAGCAGATGGTCACCTACACCACGGTCGTGCTGATTTTCCTCGCGTTCATGGTGGCGCTGATCGGGTTCACCGACCTGGGTCTGGCCAGGCTCGTGACGATGGTGTTCGGCTGACCCCGAAGGGTCGGTGAGCACTGACAGTGAAATTGAGAGAGGACTACACGTGACTAGCTTCGACGGCGAAACGCCTTCGGGTGACACCGTCGACACCATCGAGGTCGACGAGGCCAACGTTGGCGCCGACGCCGAGCCTGACACGGGGGCCGAGGGTGCCAGCGACGATGTGACCGACGAGAGCTCGGCTGCCGAAGCTACCGCCGAAGCAGCGCCGGAGGAGGACGAGGACCCGGCCGTCGCCCTGAAGAAGGAGCTGCGCCTCAAGCCGGGCGAGTGGTACGTCATCCACTCGTATGCCGGTTACGAGAACAAGGTGAAGGCCAACCTCGAGACCCGCGTGCAGAACCTGGACGTCGGGGACTACATCTTCCAGGTGGAGGTGCCCACCGAAGAGGTCACCGAGATCAAGAACGGCCAGCGCAAGCAGGTCAACCGCAAGGTGCTGCCGGGCTACATCCTGGTCCGCATGGAACTCAACGACGAATCGTGGGGCGCGGTGCGCAACACCCCCGGCGTGACCGGTTTCGTCGGTGCGACGTCACGTCCATCACCGCTGTCGCTCGACGACGTGGTCAAGTTCCTGCTCCCGCCGGCAGCGGCGAAGAAGCCCGGCAAGGTCTCGTCCGCCTCCGCGGCGGCCGCCGAGATCGGCGCGGATGAGCGTCCGTCCATCGAGGTCGACTTCGAGGTCGGAGAATCGGTCACCGTCATGGACGGTCCGTTCGCGACGTTGCCGGCATCGATCAGCGAGGTCAACGCCGAACAGCAGAAGCTCAAGGTGCTGGTGTCCATCTTCGGCCGCGAGACACCCGTCGAACTGACCTTCACCCAGGTCGCCAAGATCTAGTCGGGCCACTGTGCCCATCACCAGAACCCCAGAAAAGAAAAGGAACACCACAGAGCATGGCCCCGAAGAAGAAGGTCACCGGGCTGATCAAGCTGCAGATCCAGGCCGGGCAGGCCAACCCCGCCCCGCCGGTCGGTCCTGCGCTCGGCCAGCACGGTGTCAACATCATGGAGTTCTGCAAGGCGTACAACGCGGCGACCGAGTCGCAGCGGGGCAACGTCATCCCCGTGGAGATCACCGTCTACGAGGACCGCAGCTTCACGTTCGCGCTGAAGACCCCGCCCGCAGCAAAGCTGCTGCTCAAGGCGGCCGGTGTGGCGAAGGGTTCCGGTGAGCCGCACAAGACCAAGGTCGCCAAGGTGACCTGGGATCAGGTGCGCGAGATCGCCGAGACCAAGAAGGAAGATCTCAACGCCAACAACATCGATCAGGCGGCCAAGATCATCGCCGGCACCGCCCGGTCGATGGGGATCACCGTCGAATAGCACGGCATAGCGGTGAACCGCCGTTGAGACTGCACTGAGGACACCAAAGTCCGAGTGAGGACTGCCCTGAGCGCAGTCTCAACACAGTAATTCCGTGGGAGGGCCAGCTCCGGCCCGCCAACCACAACTTCTATCCAGGAGACGAAGATGAGCAAGAACAGCAAGGCATTCCGCGAAGCCGCGGAGAAGGTCGACCAGGACAAGCTGTACACGCCGCTCGAGGCCGCGAAGCTGGCCAAGGAGACGTCGTCGAAGAAGCAGGATGCCACCGTCGAGGTGGCGATTCGCCTCGGTGTCGATCCGCGTAAGGCCGACCAGATGGTGCGCGGCACCGTGAACCTTCCACACGGCACCGGTAAGACCGCCCGCGTCGCGGTGTTCGCTGTCGGGGACAAGGCCGAGGCCGCCGAAGCCGCGGGCGCCGACATCGTCGGTAGCGACGACCTGATCGAGAAGATCCAGGGCGGTTTCCTCGACTTCGACGCCGCGATCGCGACGCCCGACCAGATGGCCAAGGTCGGCCGCATCGCCCGTATCCTCGGCCCGCGCGGCCTGATGCCGAACCCGAAGACCGGCACCGTCACCCCGGATGTGGCCAAGGCCGTCTCGGACATCAAGGGCGGCAAGATCAACTTCCGCGTCGACAAGCAGGCCAACCTGCACTTCGTGATCGGTAAGGCATCGTTCGACGAGAAGCTGCTGGCCGAGAACTACGGCGCGGCGCTCGACGAGATCCTGCGCGCCAAGCCGTCGTCGTCGAAGGGGCGCTACCTGAAGAAGGTCGTCGTCTCGACCACCACCGGACCGGGCATCCCGGTGGACCCGGCGGTGACCCGCAATTTCGCGGAGGCGTAGGCGTAGGCGCCAGCCGGAGACCAAGAAGAAACCCCGCACCCACCCGGTACGGGGTTTTTTCTTGTTGCAGTTCTCGGAGTGCTCCTCGGTCGCCGTATACCTCCGGCCCCGCTGACGCCGCCGCCCCCCACGAACAGTGGTTCAGCATCAGGTCGGAGGATCGACGCCGTATCCCCCATCTGAACTCCGATGTGTGGTGGCCGAGGAGCACCCCGTCACAGCAACATAACATTTTGGGTGTCAGTTGGTGACACCATCAGCGATTATCGTCGGTGACAATATTGGCCGCACCCGTTTCCGCTGCAGTTTCGTCGAGATACCGACGGGTTCGGGTTGGTCGCCCGCGGGTTGACCGGATCTGCCGTTGCGCTTTATGGCAAACACTTCCGCGGATCCGGGGGAGTGGTTTTCCTCGGGTGTCGCGCTGCGACGTCAGGATTCGGCAATGCGAACCGGCCCGCAGGGCAGGTCAGGCGGCGAGGCCGGGCTTCAGGTACGTGACGAGGCTGACGTCGATGCTCTCGTCGATGAAGTAGTACTGGCAGCCGGTCAGGTACTTCATGTAGCGGTGGTAGTTCTCCTCGTCGGTGGCCGCGATCGCCTCGTCCTTGGCGGCCTCGAGTCGGCTCGCCCAGATGCCCAACGTCTTGATGTAGTGGTTGCGCAGCGACATGGTCTCGGGCACCACGAAGCCGGCCTTCTCGCCGTGCTCGACCATCATCTGCGTCGTCGGCACCCGGCCGCCGGGGAAGATCTCGGTGATCATGAACTTGACGAACCGGGCCAGCTCGAAGGTCAGCTTCTTCCCACGCTCGGCGAGATCGTACGGGTGATAGCCGACGCTGCTCTGGATCGTCATCCGGCCGTCCTCCGGCAGGATCTCGAAACAGGTCTTGAAGAAGTCGTCCCAGCGGTCCTTGCCGAAGTGCTCGAACGCCTCGATCGACACGATCCGGTCGACGGGGCTGTGGAACTGCTCCCACCCCTCCAGCCGCACGTCGAAGGTGCGCTCGGAGTCGACCTTGCTCAGCAGCTGGTTGCAGTAGGCCTGCTGGTTTTTGCTCAGCGTCAGGCCGATGACGTTGACGTCGTATTTCTCCATGGCGCGCTGCATCGTCAGCCCCCAGCCGCAGCCGACCTCGAGCAGCGTCATCCCGGGCTTGAGGTCCAACCGGTCCAGGTGCTGGTCGACATTGGCGACCTGCGCTTCCGACAGCGTCACATTGGGACCGGTGAAGAAGGCGCAGCTGTACTTGCGGGTCGGATCCTGGAAGACCCCGAAGAAGTCGTCGGACAGGTCGTAGTGAGCCTGGATGTCCTCGAAGTGAGGCGTCATATCCTTGGTGCCGGTGGATTGATCAGACATGTTTTCCTTGCTGCGCTAGCCGACGATGTGGAGTGACCGTACCGAAAGCGCGGCCCGACTTTCTGCAAACACGCGCTGAAGGGTCAACCCTAGCGTTTGGGCTGCGCGTCGATCCAATCCCGGCCCGGGCGGTCCCTACTTGGCGAGGGTGAACTGGTTGACGTCGATGTAGCCGATCCGGAAACCGTCGGCGCAACCGGTCAGGTAGTGCATGTAGCGCTCGTAGACCTCTTCGGACTGGATGGCGATTGCCTCGTCCTTGTGCGCCTCCAGCGCCGCGGCCCACAGGTCCAGGGTGCGGGCGTAGTGCGGCTGCAGCGACTGCGTGCGGGTCAGCTGGAAGCCGGGCTTGGCAGCGTGCTCACCGACCAGCTCGATGGTCGGCAGGTACCCGCCCGGGAAGATCTCGGTGAGGATGAACTTGACGAACTTGGCCACCGAGATGGTCAGCGGCATGCCGCGCTCTGTCATCTGCGGCAACGTCAGCGCCGTGATGGTGTGCAGCAGCATCACGCCGTCGTCGGGCAACGCCTTGTGGGCCATCGCGAAGAAGTCGTCCCAGCGGTCCCGGCCGAAGTGCTCGAACGCCCCGATCGACACGATCCGGTCGACGGGCTGGTCGAACTGCTCCCAGCCCTGCAGCAGCACCTGCTTGGAGCGGGTGCTGCCCTTCTCGTCGAGGTCGGCGAACGTGCGCTCCACGTGTGCCTTCTGGTTCTCGCTGAGCGTGAGGCCGATGACGTTGACGTCATACCGCTCGATGGCGCGCGTCATCGTCGCCCCCCAGCCGCAGCCGATGTCCAGCAGCGTCATCCCCGGCTGCAGGCCGAGCTTGCCCAGCGCCAGATCCACCTTCGCCAGCTGTGCTTCTTCCAGCGTCATGTCATCGCGTTCGAAGTAGGCGCAGCTGTAGGTCTGCGACGGATCGAGGAACAGCCTGAAGAAGTCGTCGGACAGGTCGTAGTGCGCCTGGACGTCTTCGAAGTGTGGTTTGAGATTTCGTTTTGCCTTGGCCATACGGTGGTCACCTTCAGAGCACGGCCCGGAGAGGTTCTCCTGAGACGGCGGTCGTGTGTGCCCGACAGAGATGGTACGTGCTTTCGGGAAGCTGAGGATTGACGCGTGAGTCAGGACACTTCGGCGAAAGTGGTCGTCAACTCACCCACGATGTCGTCCCAAAGCGGTTCGGGAAGTTCGTGTCCCATGCCGTCGAAGAGCACCAGTCGCGCGCCCGGGATCGCCCGGGCGACGGCCCGTCCACCAGACGGCCGCATCAGCTTGTCCGCTTTGCCGTGGATGACCACCGTCGGGGCGGTGGTCTGCTTGTTGTACTTGCGCAGGCTGCCGCTGCCGGTGATCGCATTGAACTGCCGCGCGATGCCGTAGGGGTTGAACGCTCGGTCGTAGAACGCGATCGCGTCGGCGCGCAGCATCTCCACCGGCTTCGGATAGTCGGGGCTGCCGATGATGCGGCTGACCCGGATCGAGTTCTCGATGATCACGTCCCGCGGCGAGTCCGGTGCCGGCCCGGTGACCACAGCGAGGAGATGCCGCGGCCCCGGTGGCGGCAGCAGCGCCTGGTTGTTCGACGAGAAGATCACGCCGAGCGTCTTGGTGCGCTCGGCATGCCGTGCCGCGACGATCTGCGCGATCATCCCGCCCATCGATGCGCCGACCACATGCGCGCGGTCGATGTCGAGGTGGTCCAGCAGCGCGGCCGCGTCGTCGGCCATGTCCTCGAGCGTGTACACCGCCGGGCTGCGCCGGCCCAGCACTGATCGGGCCATGTTGCCGATCTGCGAACCCTTCGTGCGCTGTCCGTCGTAGTAGGTCGACAGGCCCACGTCGCGGTTGTCGTATCGGATCACCCGCAGGCCCTGGTCGACGAGCTTGCGGCAGAAGTCCTCCTGCCAGAACAGCAGCTGCGCGCCGAGGCCCATGATCAGCAGGACGGCCGGGTGGTCGGGATCGCCCATGTCCTCGTAGTGGATCTTCACATCACCCGACGGCGCCTTACCTTCTCGTATCTCCACGGTGAGATCAGACCTCCAGGTCGTTTTCTTTGTGCTCCCGGCTGATCTCGACCATGAAGTTCGCGAAGTAGCCGGTGAGCTGCGGGTCGCTCATCATCTGCCAGCGTGGCGCCAGCAGTTTCATGTAGCGCTCGACATAGAGGAACTGCTTGCCGATCAACACCAGCTCGCGGGGCAGCTTGACGTCATAGGCCTCGGCCAATGCCGAGAGTTGCTTGCCGATCTCGGCGTAGCTCAGGTCGCCGAGCGATGTCGCGGTCAGCGGCGTGGCGAACTTCTCCAGGTCCTTGGCGGCCTGGGCTTCGGGCTTGACGGTGCCCACGGCGCCCATCATCACGACGATCTTGCCCGCGGTGGCGTGGTCCTTTTTGACCAGCAGTGCGTGCACCAGTTCCCGTAGCAGCCACCGGGTGCGGGGGTCGATACGGCCCATGATGCCGAAGTCGAAGAACACGATCTTGCCGTCGTCGTCGACGTAGAGGTTGCCGGCGTGCAGGTCGCCGTGGAACAGGCCGTGGCGCAGCCCGCCCTCGAACAGGCTGAAAAGCAGCGCCTTGACCAGTTCGGTGCCGTCGAATCCCTTCTCGCGGATCGCGGCGACGTCGTCGATGCGCACCCCGGTGACCCGCTCCATCGTCAGCACCCGCTCACTGGTCAGGTCCCAGTACACCTGCGGCACCCTGATGTTCTTGCCCAGCGGGGAGGCGTGCATGTGCGCGACCCACGCGTCCATCGACTGGGCCTCCAGCCGGAAGTCCAGCTCCTCGGCCAGGTTGTCGGCGAAGTCGGCGACGACGTCCTGGGCCGACAGCCGTTGGCCCAGCTTCGCGAACTCGACCAGCCGCGCGCCCCGCTTGAGGATCTGCAGGTCGGCGGCCACCCGGCGGCGGATTCCCGGCCGCTGGATCTTGACCACGACCTCCTCGCCGGTGTGCAGCGTCGCGTAGTGCACCTGGGCGATCGACGCCGAGGCGAACGGTTTCTCGTCGAAGGACTTGAACAGGTTCGCCGGCTCGTCGCCGAGGTCCTCCTGGAACAGTTTGTGCACGGCGTCGGAGTCCGCAGGGGGGACGCGGTCGAGGAGGCTGCGGAACTCCCGGCTCAGCGGCTCGCCGAACGCGCCCGGGCTGGATGCGATGATCTGGCCGAACTTGACGTAGGTGGGCCCCAGGTCGGCGAACGCCTGAGGAATCTGCTTGACGATCTTCTGCTGCAGCGAGCCGCGGCCGGCGAGCTTGCCGACGACGCGCGCGCCGGTGCGGGTCACCTGCCATCCCGTCACCCCGACGCGTGCTGCCTCCACAGGCAAGGGCACCCGGTCCAGCTTGGCGACCTCGCGGTGCTGTGTCTGCTTGGTCTTTCGCGTGGTGCTCATGGGTTGCAGTGTCTCAAAATCTGCTGGTCGGTGAAAAAAGCTGTGCACCGGGTCACAGTCCGGTCCCGGCGGAGCGGGGGTGGTGTGGCGGTCAGGCGAACGCATCCTCCAGCTCGGAGCGGGTCCGCACCGGATCGCTGCCCGGCTGATGGGTCGGCAGGGTGTGCGGCGCCAGGTCCGGATCGATGCCGTCGGCAACCCGGGCTTTCGCCTGCTCGAACTCCGGCACCGGACCCGAGGCGGCCGAGATGCCGTTGATGATCGACCACACCAACGCCCGACGGGCGGTGCGCTCGATGATGTTGGGGTCGCGGTGCTGGATCAGGCCCTTGGCCCACCGGGGCATCGTGTCGCGGATGGCCCAGTTGAGTGCACTCTGTGGCAGCGGCAGGTTGGGCCCGGTCGCCATCGCGGTGCCGTAGGTGACGGCCAACCTGGGCAGATAGGACTCCAGACAGTCCAGGGTCTCCTGCTTGGTGCTGGGCAGGTCGGTTCCGCCGAGGGCGTGCCCGACTCGGACGAACTCACCGTAGTAGCGGTCGATGTCGTTGCCCCGCAACGGTTGTGGATGATAGAGCTGATGCGCGGTGGCGATGCCCCACACCACGGTCGCGTAGTTCCAGCGCAGCCAGTCAGGGTCGTCGGCGTCGTAGCGGGCGCCGTCCGGTCGTGTCCCCTTCACGGTGTGGTGCATCGACCGCACCGCCGTCGCGAGGCGTTCGGCAGTGGGCGTGGATCCGTAGGCGGTGCCGATGAAGAACGCCACCGAATGTCCCAGTCGCACTGCCGCACCCTTCGGGTCGATCTCGGGCATCGGGGCGTCCCTGCTGTCCTTCTTGACCAGTCGCGAATGGTGCACCCCCATCCAGTAGATCGACGGGTCGAGACGCTCGATGTAGGCGGCGCACTGCAGACCGAACACCAGCGAGTGCATATGGGAGTGCACATGCCACACCGCACTGCCCGGGCCGAACCAACCGGGGTCACCGACCGGGCCGGCGAACTCCATGCCGCGGAAGAAGTGCCGACGCACGTCCTGGTCGAACCGCTTGTTCAGTTGCTGTCCGACGATCTGGTGCGGCAGGAACATCGATACCTCCATTAGTGGTCACGGCTGTAGCCAGAATACCTTTTGGGCACGGTTGTGACCAGAACTGTCGTCGAGCAATCTAGGCTGAAGCGGTGTCCAGCCCTCCGTCGAATCCGACCAAGTGGGCCGGCGTCCCGCTGACCGACCGGCGGGCAGAGCGCCGAGCACTGCTGGTCGATGCCGCTCTGCGGCTGTTCGGTGACGGCGGCGAGGCCGCGCTGTCGGTGCGCTCGGTCTCTCGCGAGTGCGGACTCAACACCCGCTACTTCTATGAGAGCTTCGCCGACACCGACGACCTGTTGGGCGCCGTCTACGACCGGGTCAGCGCCGAGCTCGGGGCGGCGGTCGAGGACGCGATGGCCCGGGCGGGGGACAGCTTGCGCGCCCGTACCCGTGCGGGCATCGCCGCGGTCCTCGACTTCAGCTCGGCCGACCCGAGGCGCGGCCGGGTGTTGTTCACCGACGCCCGCGCCAACCGGGTGCTGGCGGCGCGGCGGGCGGCGACGCAGGATCTGCTGCGCGAAGGCGTGCTCACCGAGGGCTGGCGGTTGCAGCCCGACACCGACCCCGTCGCCGCGATGGTGGGTGCCGCGATGTACACCGGCGCGATGGCGGAGCTGGCGCAGCAGTGGTTGGCCGGGCATCTCGGCGACGACCTCGATGCCGTCGTGGACTACGCACTGCAGTTCGTCCTGCGCTGACCCTCGCCGGAACGGTATTCCAGCAGGCCGTCGCTCGGTATTTCGCTGCTGGAATACCGTTCCGGCGGAAAGGGGGCGTGCGTTCTCGGGGCTACACCTCGGCCGGTGTCCAGGGCTTGAGCCAGTCGGTCTCCGGCCACCCCTCGACAGCACCGAGGAGCTCGTAGAGCGTCGCGCCGTCGATGCTCTCGCGGACGATGTCGCCGTGGCCTGCGTGCCGGGCCAGCTCCTCGATCATGTGGAAGATCACCCAGCGCACCGACCAGGCCGGCACGTCCTTGGGGAACCACGGCACGTCCTGCGGGATCGGCACCGCCGCACCGAGGTCCGCGGTCTCGATCAACCGGATGGTCTCGGCGTTCTGCTTGTCGAACTCCTCGAGGATGCCGGCCAGCGTCTCGTCTTCGCGCATCACGAACTCATCCCCGTAGTCGGCGGCCTGCTCGGCCATCGGCCGCTGGTCGCTCGCGGCGAGTTGCGGGGCCGCGGCAACCCGCTCCATCCACCCGCGCTGGCAGTTCGTGACGTGTTTGATCAGCCCGCCGATGGACAGCGCGCTGACCGAGGGAGCGGACCGGGCCTGCTCGTCGGTCAGCCCGAAGGCGATCGCACGGAATGCGTGCTGCTGCGCGGCGACGTATTCCTTCAGTCCGGCGCGCTCGTCGGCGATGGGAGGGGGCATGGCGGCCATCGGTCAGTTCTCCTTGTCGTGGGTGTGGGTGTAGAGATCACGAAGCAGCGAGATCTCGGCTCCGTGGTGGATCACCTCGCGGTTGATGTGCAGCACGAGCGTGGTCATCGGTTCGTCGGCGTACGGCCCCTCGGCCGGTCCGCACGGCGTGGCGAGAGCGGCGTCATCGAGGCCGCGCACGCCCGTCATCCAGCGCGCGTACTCCTCGTCCCACTGCCCCAGTGCGGTCGCGGCATCGGTGGCGTACCGCCACGATGAGTAGTCGGCGGGCGGCCCGCCGAAATGTGAATGGCTGCGCATGGCGAACACACCCACGATGACATGTGCCATGCGCCAGGCGATCGTCGTGAACGGTTCAGGGTTCGGCGGCGGGAAGCTGAAGTCGATACCGCCGTCACGATGAACGGTCCACCCCGGCACGGGCTGCCAGAAGTATTCGTCGTCGGTCAGGCCGTCGAGGCGGGGCCGCAACTGGTGGGTCCAGTGGAAATCCAACTGGTCGGCCAACTGCACGGCCAGCGTTGTCGAAGTCATGGCCTCAGCCTCGCACTGGTGTAGGACAGGATCGGTCCTAAGACGTCCGTGCCGGTTGGAACGCGGCCGGATGGGTAAGGCGCAGGTATGACCCGATCGCGATCACCGAGTCCGCTGCCCGGGCTGCTCCTCGGCCTGGGGTTTGGCGGCTTCGTCGACGGCATCGTCCTGCACGAAATCCTGCAGTGGCACCACATGATCAGCGGCTCCGAGCCGACAGACACCGTGGCCGGCCTCGAACTCAATGTGGTGGCCGACGGGTTTTTCCACGTCGGCACCTGGCTGCTCGTGATGGCCGGCTCGATCCTGACCGTGACCGAATGGCGCCGGGGGCGGCTGGCGCCGAACTGGTCGTTCCAAGTCGGTCTGCTGCTGGCCGGTTGGGGCGCATTCAACCTGGTCGAAGGACTGATCAACCAT
Organism: Mycolicibacterium hippocampi; assembly: GCF_010723735.1. GTDB lineage: Bacteria > Actinomycetota > Actinomycetes > Mycobacteriales > Mycobacteriaceae > Mycobacterium > Mycobacterium hippocampi. The sequence goes on from NZ_BLLB01000002.1 coordinate 1,848,373, forward strand.
CAGCTGCTCGGCATCCACCACGTCCGCGACGACCTCGGTGCACCCCTGTCGTGGGATATCGGCTTCCTGGTGTCCGGGGTCGTCCTGCTCGGTGGTGGCTGGCTGCTGCACCGACGCGGCGCCCGGTCGCTGCAGGACCAGGCGGCTTAGCGGACCGAAACTGTCCGCTGCTTCTGGCAGGCTGACGCTGTGTCGTCGACGTCCACCACCACCGGGCGGGTGTTGCAGCTGCTCGGCCTGTTGCAATCCCGCCGAGTGTGGAGCGGCGACGAACTGGCGGAGCGGCTGAAGGTGACGACGCGCAGCGTGCGACGGGACGTCGACCGGCTGCGGGAACTCGGCTACCCCGTGCACGCCAGCACCGGCCACGGTGGCGGTTACCAACTCGGGGCCGGCGCCGCCCTGCCGCCACTGCTGCTCGACCCCGATGAAGCGGTCGCGATGGCCGTGTGTCTGCGGGTCGCCGCCGGCGGCAGCGTCGCCGGCATCGGGGAGTCGGCGCTGCGCGCACTGAGCAAGCTCGACCAGGTGATGCCGGCGCGGATGCGATCCCAGGTGTCGGCCGTGCACGACGCGACGGTCACGCTGGGTGCGGCCACCGACACCCCCGTCGACCCCGACGTGCTGATGACGCTCGCCCGCGCCAGCCGGGACCACGAACACGTCACCGCCGGGTACGTCGACATCCGCGGCACCGCCACCCAGCGGCGGCTGGAGCCCTACCAGCTGGTGACGACCGGCCGGCGCTGGTATCTGCTGTGCTTCGACCGCGACCGCGCCGACTGGCGGAGCCTGCGCTTGGACCGGATGGCCGACGTGCGGGCCCAGGGCAGCACCTTCGTTCCCCGGGACGCCCCGGACGCGGCGTCCTACGTAGGCCGCGCGATCTCGTCGGCGCCGTACCCGTATATCGCCCGGGTGCGCTATCTGGCACCTCAACACGTTGTCGCCCAGACATTTTCGGCGGCATCGGTGGAAATCGAGGCCGACGGCCCCGACGCCTGTATCGTCACGACCGGAGCCGACGACCCCGAACGCATGGTGCCGTGGCTGGCCCTACCGGGTTGCGACTTCGAGGTGCTGGGGCCGCCGGAGGTCGTCGCGGCGGTCCGCGTGGTCGCCGAACGGATCGCGCGCGCCGTCCGGTAGCCGCCGGAGGCACGCGTACGCGAACCCGCGTACGCGCGGATTCGAGAGATCGGGGATACCCATCGAGGTGCTCGCGGCGGAGTCGACGGAGCTGTTCACCGGGACGCCCGACCAACCGCTGCAGCTCGTTCGGGTGACCCACCGCGGTCTCCCGACCCCGGCGCCGGTGCGTGTCGAAGGACCCGGGCTGGAAACCGTCGGTCACGCGGTGGCCGAACCCGGCGGGCCGGCGGTCGAGGTCGCGGTGCGCGTCATCGACCCCGTGGTCGGCGAGCGGCGGCGAGCCCGTGCCGGTGCCGGCGCCGTCGACTTCGACTTTGACTTCGTCGTCGCCGAGCCCGGCTGGACGATGTTCATGGTCAGCCACTTCCATTACGACCCGGTGTGGTGGAACACCCAGGCGGCGTACACCAGCGTGTGGACCGAGGAACCCCCGAGCCGCTGCCGGCAGACCAACGGCTTCGAACTGGTCAGCGCACACCTCGAGATGGCCCGGCGGGAGCCGGAGTACAAGTTCGTGCTCGCCGAGGTCGACTACCTCAAACCGTTCTGGGACACCCACCCCGAGGACCGCGCGGACCTGCGCAGGCTGATCGCCGACGGCCGCGTCGAGATCATGGGTGGAACCTACAACGAGCCCAACACCAACCTCACCAGTCCCGAGACCGCCATCCGGAACTTTGTGCACGGCATCGGTTTTCAGCGTGACGTGATGGGTGCCGATCCGGCGACCGCGTGGCAGCTCGACGTGTTCGGCCACGACCCGCAGTTTCCGGGCATGGCCGCCGACGCGGGCCTGACGTCGAGTTCGTGGGCCCGCGGTCCGTATCACCAGTGGGGTCCGATGGCGGCCGAGAACGGACGCGACGGTGACCCGCAGCGCATGCAGTTCGCCAGCGAATTCGAATGGATGGCACCGTCGGGGCGCGGTCTGCTCACCCATTACATGCCGGCGCACTACGCCGCGGGATGGTGGATGGACTCGGCTGCCTCGCTGCAGGAAGCCGAAGCCGCCACCTACGACCTGTTCACCAAGATGAAGAAGGTCGCGCTGACCCGCAATGTGTTGCTACCCGTCGGCACCGACTACACCCCACCCAACAAGTGGGTCACCGACATCCACCGCGACTGGAACTCCCGCTACACCTGGCCGCGGTTCGTGTGCGCGCTGCCGCGCGAGTTCTTCGCCGCGGTGCGAGACGAGCTGGCGGCGCGTGGAGCGACCCCGTCACCGCAGACCCGGGACATGAACCCGATCTACACCGGCAAAGACGTGTCTTACATCGACACCAAGCAGGCCAACCGCGCCGCCGAGAACGCCGTGCTGGCCGCCGAGCGTTTCGCGGTGTTCGCCGGGTTGCTCAGTGGCGCCACTTATCCCGAGGCCGCCTTGGCCAAGGCGTGGGTGCAACTGGCCTACGGCGCCCACCACGACGCCATCACCGGCTCGGAATCCGACCAGGTCTATCTCGACCTGCTCACCGGGTGGCGCGATGCGTGGCAGCTGGGTGGTGCGGCCAGGGACCGGGCGCTCACGTTGCTGTCCACCGCCGTCGACGGGTCGGTGGTGGTGTGGAACCCGCTGGGGCACAGTCGCACCGATGTCGTCACCCTGCATCTCGACGAGCCCTTCGCCGGTCGTGTCGTCGATGACGTCGGCAACGAGGTGCCGGTGCTGGCCGAGCACGGCGGGCATTCGCTGACCTGGCTGGCCCGCGACGTCCCGTCGCTGGGCTGGCGCTCCTACCGAATGCTGCCCGGTGGGCCCGCCGCTGAGTGGGAACCGTTGGAAGGCAACGCGATAGCCAACGGTCACCACCGCCTTCGGGTCGACGGGAACCGCGGCGGGGCGGTGAGCTCGCTGGTCGCGGCGGGCCGGGAACTGATCGCCGACGGCCGGTTCGGCAACGAACTCGCCGTCTACGACGAATACCCGGCACACCCGACCGCCGGGGAGGGGCCATGGCATCTGCTGCCCAAGGGCCCGGTCACCACATCGACCCAGGCTCCGGCGCATTCGGTGTGGGGGTTCCGTAGCCCACTGGGCGAGCGACTGGTCGTCACCGGCGAGATCCCCGGGCTGTTGCGCTACACCCAGACCCTGACCCTGTGGCATGGCGTGGATCGGCTCGACTGCCGCACCACGGTCGACGACTTCAGCGGTGCGGACCGCCTGCTGCGGCTGCGGTGGCCGTGCCCGATCCCGGGGGCCATGCCGGTCAGCGAGGTCGGAAACGCGGTGATCGGCCGTGGTTTCGGCCTGCTGCACGAACCGGGTTCGACGGACGCGGTGGACACCGCGGTCTTTCCCCACACCCTGGACAACCCGGCGTACGGCTGGTTCGGCCTGTCGTCCACGGTGCGGGTGCGTTTCCGTGGCAACGACGTGCGTGCCATCTCGGTCGCCGAGGTGGTCACCCCGGCACACCCCGACGAGGCGACCGACGCCGCGGTCCGTCACCTGATGACGGCGCTGGCCCGTGCGGGCGTCACCGCGACATGCACTGCCGCCGGGGCGCCCCGCTACGGCGACCTCTCCGTCGACTCGAATCTGCCCGACGTCCGGATCGCGATCGGCGGACCCAGCGACAATGACTTCACCGCAACGGTTCTCGGTGTCGCCGCCGGCCCGTCACCGGTGTGGATACCGGCGGCTGAACCGCTGCAAGACGTCTGGGTCCCCGGCGCCGACCTGAGGGCACCCGACGCGTTGCCCGTCCTGGTGGTCGGGGCGACCGGGGATGCCGTCGCCGCGGTGAACGCGCTGATCGAGGATCTCGGTGATGCCGAGATCGTCGTCGACCAGGATGTGCGGGACGGTCCGGGATTCGAATCGCACACCGTCGCGGTGCTCAACCGCGGGGTGCCCGGCTTCGCCGTCGAAACCGACGGAACCCTGCACGCGTCGCTGTTGCGTTCTTGCACCGGGTGGCCGTCGGGCACCTGGATCGATCCGCCGCGACGCACCGCGCCCGACGGATCGACGTTCCAGCAGCAGCACTGGACACACACTTTCGACTACGCCGTCGTCTCCGGTGCCGGCGACTGGCGTGACATCGACATGCCCTCGCGCAGCGCTGAATTCAACCAACCACTGCAGGCCGTGATGGCTCACCACGACCCGACGTTCGGCGGTCTGCCCGCATGGGGATCGCTGCTGGAGATCGAGCCACCACGCGCCGTGGGCATCGGTGCGCTCAAAGCCCTGGGCAACCCGACAGCCGCAGGCAGTGCGCACCACGTCGACCCGGCACAGGGCATCGTGGTGCGCCTCGTCGAGACGATGGGCCGAAGCGTCGAGGTCACCGTGCAGTCGGGGTTGCGCAACATCGCTTCTCCGCAGCGACTCGATCTGATCGAACAGCCCCGCGGTGACGACTCCGACGAGGTCAGGCTAGACGGCTACGAGATCGTCACGCTGCGAACACAACTCAACCTTCCGCGGGTGCTCAGTGCCGACCAGGTGAACCTCGCTCCCGACGCCGAGCCGGCCCAGCCGCTCTATGCCCGGTACTGGCTGCACAACCGGGGGCCCGCCCCCCTCGGCGGGCTGCCGGCAGTCGCACATCTGCATCCGCACCGGCGCGACATCGAATCCGGCGGGGCGATCGCGCTGCGGCTCACCGCGGCCAGCGACGCGACCGACACCGCCCTGCACGGCAGGGTCCGCCTGGTGCCCCCGCCCGGGTGGGCGGTCGGGATGGCCGAGCTGCCCTTCGTACTGCCGGCCGGCGGATACCTGGAGTCGGCGGTCGACGTGGCCGTGCCCGACGGTGCGGTACCCGGGCTGTATCCGGTGCGCGCCGAGTTGGCCGCGACCGGGGCAGCCATCCCCGCGTCGTGGCATCAGACCGTCGAGGACGTCTGCGTGCTGTCGCTGGGAGACCACGGCGACGAGCTGCTGCGCCTGGTCGCCGAACCCCGCGGTGTCGACGTCGCGGCCGGCGGCACCGCCGAGTTGCGTGTCACCGTCGGCACCGACGCGTACGCCGATCTTGCGGTCGAGGCACACCTGATATCGCCATGGGGGACCTGGGAGTGGCTGAACCCCAACATCACCGGGGACGTGCTGCCCGCGCGGGGCACCGTCGAGCTGGTGTTCGACGTCGCGCCGCCGGCGTGGACGGCACCGGGCCGGTGGTGGGCGCTGATCCGGGTCGCCTGTGCTGGGGAACTGGTGTACACGCCTGCGGTACCGGTGGTGGTGAGGTGAGGAGCGTCGGCGTCGCCGCCACGGTGGGGGCCGAGGTCGTGACCGTCGCCGACGTCGACGCCAGGGAACGGGCGCTGCGCACCGGTGGCGGGGCGCAAGCGCTGCCGAGGCCGGGGACGGCTGAGGCGCGGCAGTTGCGTCGCTGGATCACCCAGGTCCTCGTCGCCGAGCAGGTGGTGGCGGCCGAAGCCGGCGCACTCGGCGCACCGACTGGGCCGACGCCGACCGAGCGCGACGTGTTGCCCGACGAGGTGGCCCGGCTGGAGATCGGCAGCGTCGCGGCGGCCACGCTCTCCGGACCCCTGGGGCGCGCAGTCTTCGCCCGCGTCACCGCCGAGGTCCGCGTCGACGAGGGACAGGTGCGGGACTACCACCGGCGCAACCCCGCCCGCTTCGCGGCGGATCCGGCGGCAGGTGGCGGGTGGCGCGGCGCGCCCGTCTCCGCCGATCTCGCCGACGTACGACCCGTCATCGCCGCCCACCTGTTGGCGGTGGCGCGACGCCGGGAGTACCGCCGGTGGTTGGACGCACGATGCGCCGACGTCGCGGTGCTCGCGCCGGGGTACGAGCACCCTGGCGACCCCCGCCAGCCCGACAACACCCACCAGCACTGATGACCGATCACATCCTGGCACTCGACGTGGGCGGCTCCAAGATCGCCGCAGGGTTGGTGGACCCCGACGGGACGCTGGTCCACAGCGGGCAGCGGCCCACGCCCAGCGGTGGGGCCGAGGAGATCTGGTCGGTCACCGAGTCGCTGATCACCGAGATGCAGGCCGACGCCGACGGTTCGGTGACGGCCGTCGGGGTCGCCTCGGCAGGCCCGGTCGACGCTCCGGGCGGCACGGTCAGCCCGATCAACATCACCGCGTGGCGGCGGTTCCCGGTCGTCGAACGCGTCGCGGAGCTCACCGGCCTACCGGTGCGTCTCGCCGGCGACGGGCTGTGCATGGCGTTGGGGGAGTCCTGGTGCGGGGCCGGGCGCGGCGCGGCCTTCATGCTCGGGATGGTGGTGTCGACCGGCATCGGAGGCGGGTTGGTGCTGCGCGGCGCACCGTATCTCGGGCGGACCGGCAACGCCGGACACGTCGGGCATGTGGTCGTCGAACCCGACGGTGCGCCTTGTACATGTGGTGGCCGTGGCTGCGTGGAAACGGTCGCGTCGGGTCCGCATCTGGCGTCATGGGCACGTGCACACGGTTGGCAGGCACCCGCTGACGCCGACGCGAAAGAGCTGGCCGCGGCTGCCGGCAACGGAGACCCCGTCGGCATACAGGCGTTCCGGCGCGGAGCGCGGGCCGTGGCGGTGACGATCGCTTCGGTGGCCGCGGTCTGCGACCTGGACCTTGTGGTCGTCGGCGGCGGCGTCGCCAAGGCGGGCCCGCTGTTGTTCGACCCGCTGCGGGAAGCCTTGACGACCTATGCGGGCTTGGACTTCATCCGTGACCTGCAGGTGCTGCCCGCCGCACTCGGCGGGGACGCCGGCCTGGTCGGCGCGGCGGCATTGATGCGCGAGGCTGTCCGTTAGTGCGCATTCGGCGGCCGCGAGCGCGCGCGAAATGCCAGCTATTGCGGCGAGTCGGCGTGCAGACCCGCGCGCTCGCCGGGCAACGGTAGCCGCGTTTTGGCTGATGGGGTGCGGGCGCGGTAGTCTGGGCCGGTTCCACCGAAGACCGTCGGTCACCGATGAGCGCTTGCGCGAATCGGTTGAAGGTCCCGGATCACCGGGCGGCCCACGTAGGAGGACGAGGTTAGCCTGTGCGCGCCCCGACCTGTCTGCGTCGGGGCGTTCGTCTTTTCCGGCCCTGCCCCCGGCGGTTGCACACACCAACGAGGAGGCATGCATGGCCAAAGATGACAAGGCCGCCGCGGTTGCCGACATCGTCGAACGGTTCAACTCGTCGACGGCAACGGTCGTCACCGAGTACCGAGGACTCTCGGTGACCAACCTGGCCGAGCTTCGGCGGTCGCTGGGCGACACCGCCAGCTACCGCGTCGCCAAGAACACGCTGGTCAAGCGTGCCGCGGCAGAGGCGGGCATCGAGGGTCTCGACGAGATGTTCGTCGGGCCGACCGCGATCGCGTTCGTCAAGGGCGAGGCCGTCGACGCCGCCAAGGCGATCAAGACCTTCGCCAAGGAGAACAAGGCGCTGGTCATCAAGGGCGGCTACATGGACGGCCGTGCGCTGTCCGTGGACGAGGTCAACCGCATTGCGGACCTCGAGTCGCGCGAGGTGCTGCTGGCCAAGATGGCCGGCGCGATGAAGGCGAATCTGTCCAAGGCCGCCGGCCTGTTCAACGCTCCGGCGTCGCAGGTGGCCCGGTTGGCAGCCGCGCTGCAGGAGAAGAAGGCCGGCGACGACCCGGACACCGCGTAACACCCCACAACCACCAGCCAAGAAGTAAACACGGAAGGACCACATCATGGCCAAGCTGTCCACTGACGATCTGCTCGACGCGTTCAAGGAACTGACGCTGCTGGAGCTCTCGGAGTTCATCAAGAAGTTCGAGGAGACCTTCGACGTCACCGCCGCTGCGCCGGTCGCCGTCGCCGGGCCCGCCGCTGCGGCCGCGCCCGCCGAGGCCGCCGAGGAGCAGTCCGAATTCGACGTCATCCTCGAGGGTGCCGGCGACAAGAAGATCGGCGTCATCAAGGTCGTCCGCGAGATCGTTTCCGGTCTGGGCCTCAAGGAGGCCAAGGATCTGGTCGACGGCGCCCCCAAGCCGCTGCTCGAGAAGGTTTCCAAGGAAGCCGCCGACGAGGCCAAGGGCAAGCTCGAGGCCGCCGGCGCTTCGGTCACCGTCAAGTAGTCGCGTCCGCTGTAGGGCTGGTCTGGCAAACAGACCGGCCCTACAGTCGTTTCGGGCTCTTGTTCACCGACCGAGTGTTGTCGCGTGGGGCCGTAGGTTACAGTGACTCAAGCCACAGGCGGGGAACATGTGGCGTGGCGTCGAGCATTGGCGAGAGGAATTCGCGTGGGTATTGGTATTCAGGTTGAGGGACTGACGAAGTCCTTCGGTCCCCAGCGAATCTGGGAGGACGTGACGTTCGACCTCCCCGCGGGTGAGGTCAGCGTTCTGCTGGGCCCCTCCGGTACCGGCAAGTCGGTGTTCCTCAAGTCGCTGATCGGCCTGCTGCGCCCAGAGCGCGGCAAGATCATCGTCGACGGCACCAACATCATCGAGTGCTCCGCCAAGGAGCTCTACGAGATCCGCACGCTGTTCGGCGTGATGTTCCAGGACGGCGCCCTGTTCGGCTCGATGAGCCTCTACGACAACACGGCCTTCCCGTTGCGTGAGCACACCAAGAAGAAGGAAAGCGAAATCCGTCAGATCGTGATGGAGAAGCTGGACCTGGTGGGCCTCGGCGGTGACGAGACCAAGTTCCCCGGTGAGATCTCCGGTGGTATGCGCAAGCGCGCCGGTCTGGCCCGCTCCCTGGTGCTCGACCCGCAGATCATCCTCTGCGACGAGCCGGACTCGGGTCTGGACCCGGTCCGTACGGCCTACCTGTCGCAGCTCTTGATCGACATCAACGCCCAGATCGACTGCACGATCCTGATCGTCACGCACAACATCAACATCGCCCGCACCGTCCCCGACAACATGGGCATGCTGTTCCGCAAGAAGCTGGTGATGTTCGGCCCCCGCGAGGTGCTGCTGACCAGTGACGAGCCCGTCGTCAAGCAGTTCCTCAACGGTCGCCGCCTCGGCCCGATCGGTATGTCGGAGGAGAAGGACGAAGGCACGATGGCCGAAGAGCAGGCCATGGCCGACGCCGGACACCATGACGGTGGTGTCGAGGAGATCGAGGGTGTGCCGCCGCAGATCCAGGCGACCCCGGGGATGCCGGAGCGTCAGGCCGTCGGTCGCCGTCAGGCCCGGGTGCGCGAGATCATGCACACGTTGCCGCCCGCTGCGCAGGAAGCCATCCGCGACGACCTCGAGGGCACCCACAAGTACGCCGCGCACGAATTCGGGGGCGAGCCCGCCGTCCACCATCGCGCCGAAGACGACGCCCCCACCGGTCGTATCCCGGTGGCCGGCGATCGCTGACCGACACACACTCACCGGGTAAGCGCCCGTCCGGCATTGCCGGGCGGGCGCGCACCCGTTTCTGGGCACCCCCTGCCTGAGCCGTCCGCGGGCCCCTGCAGATCCAGCAACCGGACAAAAGGCGCGACAGCGGCTGTCGGCCGATCGTGGTGACGCGGCGTCTCCCGTTGCTGATTCCGCAGGTACATGACAGAAAATATCCTGCTTGGCGCGGGTCGGTCGCCGGCAAACTGTCGACCTCTACTCGATACTTGCCGTGCAAGCAGTCTGATCTCTTCTTCTCTACGCGCGTCAATTTTGCAATCGTGAGGTCTTGCAAAGTTGTTGTGCTCGCCTATACAGTTTGCCAGAATCGCATTTTCGCGCAGAAAACCGGCAGTCGAGAGGTTTCCGCGCCGGCACTCCGCGATTTTTCCGAACAGGAGGACCATGGTCGACCGCTATCGGGCTTGGCTGGGGGCAGGCGTACTAGCGGGGGGTGTTTCCGCAGCGATGCTGGCAGGCGCCGGCGTGGCTACCGCGGACGACGGATCGGCATCACGTTCGGATGCCTCGGGGTCCGAGGGTTCCAGCGATTCCACCAAGTCCAAAAAATCCGACGACTCCGACGCGGACAGCAAAAAGCCCACCCGGACGTCTCGCGCCGACTCCGCAACGGACTCGGACACTTCGACCGACGACCGCGACAAGCGCGACACCGATCCCGAGTCGGAAATCGACCCCGGTGAGACCGACCCCGGTGAGACCGACCCCGACGAGACCGATCCCGCCGATGAGACCGGCCAGGACGGCGAGACCGAATCCGATCCTGAATCCGGGGACACCCCGGATGAGACCCCGGAGAACACCCCCGACGTTGCGTCGGGCACGGGCGGGAAGCACCGGGCGCCTGAGGTCGAGCCTGAAACCAAAGCCCAGACCCAGACCGAGGACGTAGTCGACACCGAGACCGAGGATGTAGCCGAGGCCGAGGCCGAGCCCGAGGCCGAGGTTCCGGTTGCGGGGGAGGACATCGTCGCCGACCCGGTCGACGAGCAGGAGCCCGAAGCGCCCGTCGACGATGCCGAAGTGCCGAGTGGGTTCGTGTCGAGCATCGAGGCCGACATCAGCAGCGGCGACGGCGCCGTGGTGATGCGGGCAGCCGCGCAGAGCGCGCCGGGGCTGGATTCCACCCCGTCGGAGTTGCTCACCTTGCTGAACAGCGTGGGCTCGCTCGTGTACAACTTCTACACCAGCGCCATGCAGTTCCTCGCCGGTCCTGCGCGGGCGCCCTTCGGCAGCAGCGTGCGCGTCGAGAGGTCGACGTTGACGATCGGCGACGGCGTCGAAGTCGCCGCGGACTGGTACTTCCCCGACAACGACGAACCGCCCACCGGGCTGATCTACTTCCAGCATGGGTTCCTCGCCACCGCCTCCTTCTACAACGCGACGGCGGCGTACCTGGCGGAGAAGACGAACAGCATCGTCGTCGCACCCACGCTGACGTGGAACATCTTCGACACAGCCAACTACCCGCTGATGCTGCCGGAGACCCACCGCGCGATTGCCGACCTGTTCGCCGGTGACCGGGCAGCGCTCAACACCAGCGCGCAGGCCGCGGGATTCGGCGGGACGCTGCCCACCCGGCTGGTGCTGGCCGGCCATTCGGCAGGCGGTGGACTGGTCACCGGAACCGCCGGTTACATGGCCGAGCTCGGGATCGCCGACGACCTGGCCGGTGTGGTGATGCTGGACGGAGCCGGGCACCTCGACTACATGAGCTCGGATCTGGCCAAGATCCCGCACTCGATTCCGGTCTACAACCTGGCTGCCGAACCCTACAGCTGGAACACCTTCGGAGACGCCAACCTGCGACTCGCGCAGGCACGGCCCGGGATGTTCACCGGCGTCGTCGTCGATGGCGGTAGTCACTCCGATTCGATGCAGAGCAGCAATCCGGTGATCCAGTTTGCTGCCTACCTCGCGACCGGTTTCTCGTCCCCGTTGAACGTCTGGGCCAACGAGGTCCTCGCCTCCGGCTGGATCAACGACATGTTCCACGGCACCCACACCACCGGCCTGTATGGCACCTCAGGTTCCACCGTGAGCATCGCCATCGGTTGGTGGACAGCATCGGCGCAGGTGGTCCCCGCTGAGCACGTCGATCTCAGCTTCGTGGACACGGTGTACGCATGCCTGCTGAACCCGACCACCCAGAACTGCACCTACGTGCCGTTCTGGAAGCCGGCGGACAGCACCGCGACGCGACGTCCGGGGACTTTCGCGGCCTGATCGCCGAAACCCACATCGTAGGCCGGTACACCGCGATACGGTTTGCCAGATTTGAACGGGGGCAACGATGTACGAGCGTGTGTCGATGATGGTGGGCGCCGGTGTCATCACCGCCGGTGTCTCGGCGGCCATGCTGGCCGGGGCCGGAGTGGCGATAGCTGCCACAGAGCCGGGCACCGGTAGCGAGTCGTCGACGTCGGACACCTCGGACCCCGGTGGCGCACGCAGCGAGCCGGACGGCTCCGGTACAGCTCCCAAGTCGCGGGACCGCGGCCAGGACGACGACACCGAGCCTGAGGCTGTGCAGTCGGAGGAGACCGAGGAGACCGAGGAGACCGAGGAGGCCGAGGAGACCGAGGAGGCTGAGGAGACCGAGTCCGAGGTTGAGGAGACCGAGGAGGACACCGAACAGGCTGCCGACGAACCTGAATCCGACGCCGACGAACCCGAGTCCGAGGTCGCCGACGAGCCTGACATCGCAGCCGCGGAGCCCAGCGAAGAAATCGACGAAACGGTGGTCGAACCGGCGGACCTGACGGCTGAGGTCGTCGCCGACGTCGCCGATGCCCCGGCTGACGAGCCCGCAGCTGACGAGCCCGCAGCTGATCAGTCTGCCGACGTGGAGCGCGCCGAAAGCGAGCCGACGCCGGCGACGACCCGGCTTGCGACGGTGGCGACAACGATCGACGAGCCCACGGCTCAGGCATCGGCCCCACGGCAGACCCTGCTCAGCATCGCCGGGACGATCGTCTTCAACCTCTACTCGTTCGCCGTCAGGGTGTTCGGCGGACCACCGCTTCTCCCCTGGGGCAGCACCACCACGGTGCGCACCTCCCGGCTGTCGATCGACTGCGGCGACGGCTACGAGGTGCCCGCCGACTGGTACGTGCCGGAAGGCCCGGCGCCGACCCAACTGATCTATTTGCAGCACGGTTTCCTGGCCGCCGGGCCGTTCTACAGCTACACCGCGACCCGGTTGGCCGAGGCGACCGGGAGCATCGTCGTCGCCACATCGCTGACCTCGAACTTCCTGGCGTGTGACGGATGCTGGGTCGGCGGCTCGCCGATGCACGAGGCGGTGGCGGACCTGTTCGTCGACGGCAACACCGCTCTTGCCGACAGCGCGCTCGCGGCCGGCTACAGCTCGACGCTGCTCGACGGGGTGCACGACGTCGTCCTCATCGGGCACTCCGCCGGAGGTGGGCTGGCCGCGGGAGCCGGGGGCTACATGGCCGGCAACGGCACGATCGACCGGCTTGCCGGCGTGGTCATGCTGGACGGCGTCGGCTTCGGCGACGTGCTGCCCGAGGCCCTCACCGTGCTGCCCGACGACGTGCCGATCTACAACCTCGCCGGCAAGGCCTACTACTGGAACATGAACGGGTCCTCCGGCATCGCGCTCGAGGAGGCCCGCCCCGGCGAGTTCACCGGTGTGCGGCTGGTCGGAGGATTGCACTCCGACACGATGCTGGGTGGAAACCCGCTGATCCAGGCCGGTCTGAACCTGGTCACCGGCTGGTCGAGGGTCGAGAACGTCAAGGCCGCCGAGATCCTCAGCGCGGCCTGGATCAACGACATGTTCGCCGGGGCGCCGACGCCGGGGTCACCGTACTACGGCGCCGCAGGAGAGCTGCTGGAGATCGACACGCCCAGGGGCACCGCCACGGCCTACGTGATGCCCGGTCCGCCGCAGCGGCTGACGCTGATCGACAAGCTGTTCCAGTTCTTCTCGGACCTCGTGTTCGGTCTCGACTTCGCGACCTGCGTCGTGCCGTCGGCAGAAAACTCGCCGCTTTCTGCGCCCAACACGCTTCTATCTCTTGACGACGGGGCGAAACCGGGCCAATCTATTGGCCAGCAATGTATGCAGGGATGAGAGTGACCAGGGACGCCAGCCAGCGCCCCGCCGGCTCCGGCATGCGGAACGCCGGCGGCGTTTGAGGAATAGGCCGTCCTGCGGTACTGTTGGACGTTGCGCTGGCTGCATCCTGCCCACCTCACCCGCCTACGACATCGTGGACTACGCCTGAGTCCTTTGCTCAGTGATCTAGTTGCGTGCCGTGCGTCAGAGTTGCGGTCCTGATCGGCCAGCCGAACCGACGCAGATAACGCGACAAATGGTCCGGTCCTTTCCGGCTCCTGATAGTCGCTTGAGGTGCTGGAAGGATGCATCTTGGCAGGGTCCCGCCAGATCGAGTCAGAAGTCACTACCACCAATAGTTCCGTTCCCGGAGCACCCAATAGAATTTCCTTCGCCAAGCTCCGCGAGCCTCTCGAGGTTCCGGGGCTGCTCGACGTTCAGACCGACTCGTTCGAGTGGCTGATCGGCTCCGAGCGCTGGCGCGCCAATGCCGCGGGTCGTGGACTGGTGAGCCCGGTGGGCGGCCTCGAAGAGGTCCTCACCGAGCTGTCGCCGATCGAGGACTTCTCCGGCTCGATGTCGCTGTCGTTCTCCGATCCGCGCTTCGACGAGGTCAAGGCCCCGGTTGACGAGTGCAAAGACAAGGACATGACGTACGCGGCGCCGCTGTTCGTCACGGCCGAGTTCATCAACAACAACACCGGCGAGATCAAGAGCCAGACCGTCTTCATGGGTGACTTCCCGATGATGACCGAGAAGGGCACCTTCATCATCAACGGCACCGAGCGTGTCGTGGTGAGCCAGCTCGTCCGGTCGCCCGGTGTGTACTTCGACGAGTCGATCGACAAGTCCACCGAGAAGACGCTGCACAGCGTCAAGGTGATCCCGGGCCGCGGTGCGTGGCTGGAGTTCGACGTCGACAAGCGCGACACCGTCGGCGTCCGCATCGACCGCAAGCGCCGCCAGCCGGTCACCGTGCTGCTCAAGGCGCTGGGCTGGACCAACGAGCAGATCGTGGAGCGCTTCGGCTTCTCCGAGATCATGATGGGCACGCTGGAGAAGGACAACACCGCAGGCACCGACGAGGCGCTGCTGGACATCTACCGGAAGCTGCGCCCGGGCGAGCCGCCCACCAAGGAGTCCGCGCAGACCCTGCTGGAGAACCTGTTCTTCAAGGAGAAGCGCTACGACCTGGCACGGGTGGGCCGCTACAAGGTCAACAAGAAGCTCGGGCTGAACGTCGGTGAGCCGATCACCAGCTCGACGCTGACCGAAGAGGACGTCGTCGCCACCATCGAGTACCTGGTGCGGTTGCAGCAGGGCGACAAGACGATGACGGCTCCCGGCGGCGCCGAGGTGCCCGTCGAGACCGACGACATCGACCACTTCGGTAACCGGCGGCTGCGCACGGTCGGCGAGCTGATCCAGAATCAGATCCGCGTCGGCCTGTCCCGCATGGAGCGCGTCGTCCGCGAGCGGATGACCACCCAGGACGTCGAGGCCATCACGCCGCAGACCCTGATCAACATCCGTCCCGTCGTGGCGGCGATCAAGGAGTTCTTCGGCACCAGCCAGCTGTCGCAGTTCATGGACCAGAACAACCCGCTGTCGGGTCTGACCCACAAGCGCCGCCTGTCGGCGTTGGGCCCCGGCGGTCTGTCCCGTGAGCGTGCCGGCCTCGAGGTGCGCGACGTGCACTCCAGCCACTACGGCCGGATGTGCCCGATCGAGACTCCCGAGGGTCCGAACATCGGTCTGATCGGATCGCTGTCGGTGTACGCGCGGGTGAACCCGTTCGGCTTCATCGAGACCCCCTACCGCAAGGTGGTCGACGGGGTTGTCACCGACGACGTCGAGTACCTGACGGCCGACGAGGAGGACCGCCACGTCGTGGCGCAGGCCAACTCGCCGATCGACGAGAACGGCCGATTCGTCGAGGACCGCATCCTGGTCCGCCGTAAGGGCGGCGAGGTGGAGAACGTCTCCAGCTCCGAAGTCGACTACATGGACGTCTCCCCGCGCCAGATGGTGTCGGTGGCCACGGCCATGATCCCGTTCCTCGAGCACGACGACGCCAACCGTGCCCTGATGGGTGCCAACATGCAGCGCCAGGCGGTTCCGCTGGTGCGTAGTGAGGCACCGCTGGTCGGCACCGGGATGGAGTTGCGCGCCGCGATCGACGCCGGCGATGTCGTCGTCGCCGAGAAGGCGGGCGTCATCGAGGAGGTCTCGGCCGACTACGTCACCGTGATGGCCGACGACGGCACCCGGCACACCTACCGGATGCGCAAGTTCGCCCGCTCCAACCACGGCACCTGTGCCAACCAGCGTCCGATCGTGGACGCCGGGCAGCGTGTCGAGTCGGGGCAGGTCCTCGCCGACGGGCCGTGCACCGAGAACGGTGAGATGGCGCTGGGCAAGAACCTGCTCGTGGCGATCATGCCGTGGGAGGGCCACAACTACGAAGACGCGATCATCCTGTCGAACCGCCTGGTCGAAGAGGACGTCCTCACCTCGATCCACATCGAGGAGCACGAGATCGACGCCCGGGACACCAAGTTGGGCGCCGAGGAGATCACCCGGGACATCCCGAACGTCTCCGATGAGGTGCTGGCCGATCTCGACGAGCGCGGCATCGTCCGCATCGGCGCCGAGGTCCGCGACGGCGACATCCTGGTCGGCAAGGTCACACCCAAGGGTGAGACCGAGCTGACGCCGGAGGAGCGGCTGCTGCGTGCCATCTTCGGCGAGAAGGCCCGCGAGGTCCGCGACACCTCACTGAAGGTGCCCCACGGTGAGTCCGGCAAGGTCATCGGCATCCGGGTGTTCTCTCGCGAGGACGACGACGAGCTGCCCGCCGGCGTCAACGAACTCGTCCGCGTCTACGTGGCCCAGAAGCGCAAGATCTCCGACGGCGACAAGCTCGCCGGACGCCACGGCAACAAGGGCGTCATCGGCAAGATCCTGGCTGTCGAGGACATGCCGTTCATGCCGGACGGCACCCCGGTCGACATCATCCTGAACACCCACGGTGTGCCGCGACGGATGAACATCGGCCAGATCCTCGAGACACACCTGGGCTGGGTGGCGAAAGCCGGCTGGAACATCCAAGTTGCGGAAGGCGCCACTGAAGTCCCAGCATGGGCGTCGAAGCTGCCCGAGGAACTGCGCTCCGCAGAACCCAACAGCATCGTGGCCACGCCGGTCTTCGACGGTGCCCGCGAGGGTGAGTTGGAGGGCCTGCTGGGTTCGACGTTGCCCAACCGCGACGGTGACGTCATGGTCAACGCCGAGGGCAAGTCCCAGTTGTTCGACGGCCGCAGCGGCGAACCGTTCCCGTACCCGGTGACGGTGGGCTACATGTACATCCTGAAGCTGCACCACCTGGTCGACGACAAGATCCACGCCCGCTCGACCGGTCCGTACTCGATGATCACCCAGCAGCCGCTGGGTGGTAAGGCGCAGTTCGGTGGTCAGCGATTCGGCGAGATGGAGTGCTGGGCCATGCAGGCCTACGGCGCCGCCTACACGCTGCAGGAACTGCTGACCATCAAGTCCGACGACACCGTCGGACGCGTCAAGGTGTACGAGGCGATCGTCAAGGGCGAGAACATCCCCGAACCCGGTATCCCGGAGTCGTTCAAGGTGCTTCTCAAGGAACTGCAGTCGCTGTGCCTCAACGTCGAGGTGCTGTCTTCGGACGGTGCCGCGATCGAGATGCGTGACGGCGATGACGAGGACCTGGAGCGTGCAGCTGCCAACCTCGGCATCAACCTGTCCCGCAACGAATCAGCTTCTGTCGAGGATCTTGCGTAGACCTCGCCCGTTGACCCGAAAATTTTCTAGTCCCGCAAGGGGAAAGGGAGTTACGTGCTAGACGTCAACTTCTTCGATGAACTCCGCATCGGTCTGGCCACCGCGGACGACATCCGTAACTGGTCCTACGGCGAGGTCAAGAAGCCCGAGACCATCAACTACCGCACTCTCAAGCCTGAGAAGGACGGCTTGTTCTGCGAGAAGATCTTCGGACCGACTCGCGACTGGGAGTGCTACTGCGGCAAGTACAAGCGGGTGCGCTTCAAGGGCATCATCTGTGAGCGCTGCGGCGTCGAGGTGACCCGGGCCAAGGTGCGGCGTGAGCGGATGGGCCACATCGAGCTGGCCGCCCCCGTCACCCACATCTGGTACTTCAAGGGCGTCCCGTCGCGCTTGGGCTACCTGCTGGATCTGGCGCCGAAGGATCTCGAGAAGATCATCTACTTCGCCGCCTACGTGATCACCGCGGTCGACACCGAGATGCGGCACAACGAGCTGTCGACGCTGGAGGCCGAGATGGCCGTCGAGCGCAAGGCAGTCGAGGATCAGCGCGACGCCGACCTGGAGGCCCGGGCCCAGAAGCTCGAGGCCGACATGAAGGAGCTCGAGGAAGAGGGCGCGAAGTCCGACGTCAAGCGCAAGGTGCGGGACGGCGGCGAGCGTGAGATGCGTCAGCTCCGTGACCGGACCCAGCGTGAGCTGGATCGGCTCGAGGAGATCTGGACGACGTTCACCAAGCTGGCACCCAAGCAGCTGATCGTCGACGAGCTGCTCTACCGCGAGCTGCAGGACCGCTACGGCGAGTACTTCGAGGGCGCCATGGGCGCGGAGTCGATCAAGAAGCTCATCGAGAACTTCGACATCGACGCCGAGGCCGACTCGCTGCGCGACACCATCAAGAACGGCAAGGGCCAGAAGAAGCTGCGTGCGCTCAAGCGGCTCAAGGTGGTCGCGGCGTTCCAGAGCAACCGCAACTCCCCGATGGGGATGGTGCTCGACGCGGTTCCGGTGATCCCGCCGGAGCTGCGCCCGATGGTGCAGCTCGACGGTGGCCGCTTCGCGACCTCCGACCTGAACGATCTCTACCGCCGCGTGATCAACCGCAACAACCGGTTGAAGCGACTGATCGACCTCGGCGCGCCCGAGATCATCGTCAACAACGAGAAGCGGATGCTTCAGGAGTCGGTGGACGCGCTGTTCGACAACGGCCGTCGCGGCCGGCCCGTCACCGGGCCGGGCAACCGTCCGCTCAAGTCGCTGTCCGATCTGCTCAAGGGCAAGCAGGGCCGGTTCCGTCAGAACCTGCTCGGCAAGCGCGTCGACTACTCGGGCCGTTCGGTCATCGTGGTCGGTCCGCAGCTCAAGCTGCACCAGTGCGGTCTGCCCAAGCTGATGGCACTCGAGCTGTTCAAGCCGTTCGTGATGAAGCGTCTGGTCGACCTGAACCACGCGCAGAACATCAAGAGCGCCAAGCGGATGGTGGAACGGCAGCGTCCCCAGGTGTGGGATGTCCTCGAAGAGGTCATCGCCGAGCACCCGGTGCTGCTCAACCGTGCACCCACGCTGCACCGCCTCGGTATCCAGGCCTTCGAGCCGCAGCTGGTCGAGGGCAAGGCCATCCAGCTGCACCCGCTGGTGTGTGAGGCGTTCAACGCCGACTTCGACGGTGACCAGATGGCCGTGCACCTTCCGCTGTCCGCGGAGGCGCAGGCCGAGGCCCGCATCCTGATGCTGTCGTCGAACAACATCCTGTCTCCCGCGTCGGGCCGCCCGCTGGCCATGCCGCGTCTGGACATGGTGACCGGTCTGTACTACCTGACCACCGAGATCGACGGTGACCTCGGCGAGTACGTGCCTGCCGCCAAGGATGAGCCGGAGTCCGGTGTGTTCAGCTCGCCGGCCGAGGCCATCATGGCGTTGGACCGCGGTGGCCTGTCGGTGCGCGCCAAGATCCGGGTGCGGCTGACGCAGTTGCGTCCGCCGGCCGAGGTGGAGGCGGAGCAGTTCCCCGACGGCTGGAAGTTGGGCGACCCCTGGATCGCCGACACGACGCTGGGCCGGGTGCTGTTCAACGAGCTGATGCCCCGGGGCTATCCGTTCGTCAACGAGCAGATGCACAAGAAGGTGCAGGCCCGGATCATCAACGATCTGGCCGAGCGCTACCCGATGATCGTCGTCGCACAGACCGTCGACAAGCTCAAGGACGCCGGTTTCTACTGGGCGACCCGGAGCGGGGTCACGGTCTCCATGGCCGACGTGCTGGTGCCGCCGCAGAAGCAGGAGATCCTGGACCGCTACGAGAAGGAAGCGGACGCGATCGAGAAGAAGTACCAGCGTGGCGCGCTGAACAAGACGGAGCGCAACGAGGCACTGGTCAAGATCTGGCAGGACGCCACCGAAGAGGTCGGTAAGGCTCTGGAGGAGTTCTACCCCGAGGACAACCCGATCATCACGATCGTGAAGTCCGGCGCGACGGGCAACCTCACCCAGACCCGCACCCTGGCCGGCATGAAGGGCCTGGTGACCAACCCGAAGGGTGAGTTCATCCCGCGGCCGATCAAGTCGTCGTTCCGCGAGGGCCTGACGGTGTTGGAGTACTTCATCAACACCCACGGTGCCCGTAAGGGTCTGGCCGACACCGCGCTGCGCACCGCCGACTCGGGCTACCTGACCCGTCGTCTGGTCGACGTGTCGCAGGACGTGATCGTCCGGGAGACCGACTGCGAGACGGAGCGTGGCATCAACGTCACGCTGGCCGAACTGCAGGACGGCGGCCCGCTGGTCCGCGATCAGCACATCGAGACGTCCGCCTACGCGCGGACGCTGGCCACCGACGCGGTCGACGCCGACGGCAACGTCGTCGTCGAGCGTGGGCACGACCTGGGTGACCCGGCGATCGACGCGCTGTTGGCGGCCGGCATCACCGAGGTCAAGGTCCGCTCCGTGCTGACCTGCGCGACGGGCACCGGCGTGTGCGCGATGTGCTACGGCCGTTCGATGGCGACCGGCAAGCTGGTCGACATCGGCGAGGCCGTCGGCATCGTGGCCGCGCAGTCCATCGGTGAGCCCGGCACGCAGCTGACGATGCGTACCTTCCACCAGGGTGGTGTCACCGGTGGTCAGGACATCGTCGGTGGTCTGCCTCGGGTTCAGGAGCTGTTCGAGGCCCGCGTGCCGCGCAACCGTGCCCCGATCGCCGACGTCTCCGGACGGATCCGCCTGGAGGAGAGCGACAAGTTCTACAAGATCACCATCGTTCCCGATGACGGGGGCGAAGAGGTCGTGTACGACAAGCTCACTCGCCGTCAGCGGCTCAAGGTGTTCAAGCACGACGACGGCTCCGAGCGTCTGCTCACCGACGGCGACCACGTCGAGGTCGGCCAGCAGCTGCTGGAAGGCTCCGCCGACCCGCACGAGGTGCTCCGCGTCCAGGGCCCCCGCGAGGTGCAGATCCACCTCGTCAAGGAGGTCCAGGAGGTCTACCGCGCTCAGGGTGTGTCGATCCACGACAAGCACATCGAGGTGATCGTCCGGCAGATGCTGCGACGCGTCACGATCATCGATTCGGGCGCGACGGAGTTCCTGCCCGGGTCGCTGACCGAGCGCGGCGAGTTCGAGTCGGAGAACCGTCGGGTGGTCGCCGAGGGCAACGAGCCCGCGGCGGGTCGTCCGGTGCTGATGGGCATCACCAAGGCGTCGCTGGCCACCGATTCGTGGCTGTCGGCGGCGTCGTTCCAGGAGACCACCCGGGTGCTGACCGATGCGGCGATCAACTGCCGCAGCGACAGGCTCAACGGTCTGAAGGAGAACGTGATCATCGGCAAGCTGATCCCGGCCGGTACCGGCATCAGCCGCTACCGCAACATCCAGGTCCAGCCCACCGAAGAAGCCCGCGCTGCGGCGTACACGATCCCGTCCTACGAGGATCAGTACTACAGCCCGGACTTCGGCCAGGCGACCGGTGCCGCGGTGCCGCTGGACGATTACGGCTACTCGGATTATCGGTAGGACTACCGGTAGGACTACCGCTAGTCGATCAACGGAAAGACCCTCGCTACGGCGGGGGTTTTTTCGTTGGCGGGCGATGACTTGAACCGGCTGCACCGGTCATCATTCGGGTGAATCGACGATCGAGGGAGGAACACGTGGTCCAGCTGCTCAGAGTCCAGAACTTCAACGTGTCGGGTGACGGCTTCGGCGCCGGAGCGGACCAGAGTTTCGAGCGTCCGTTCGGCCACGCCGACCCCGGTGCGATGTTCGCCTGGTGCGGGGCCACGGCAAGCTGGCCGAACCGCAGCGAGCCCGGCGGCAGTCGAGGCCTCGACGACTACTTCACCCGCGACTTCAGCAACAACATCGGTGCCGAGATCATGGGGCGGAACAAGTTCAGCCCACATCGCGGTCCGTGGCAAGACCACGAATGGCAGGGGTGGTGGGGCGACGAGCCGCCGTTCCACACTCCTGTCTTCGTGATGACACACCATGAACGGCCGTCGTTCACGCTGTCGGACACGACGTTTCACTTCATCTCCGCAGACCCCGACACGGTCGCCGCGCGGGCCAAAGAGGCCGCCGGCGGCAAGGATGTGCGGCTCGGCGGCGGGGCCGCCACCATCAGGCAGTTCCTCGACGCCGACCTCGTCGACACCCTGCACGTGGCGGTCTCCCCGGACGTGCGGATCGGCACCGGCTCGCGACTGTGGAAGTCTCCGGATGAGCTCGACGACCGGTTCCACCGCGAGGTGGTGCCGAGCCCGAGCGGAGTGACGCACCACTTGTTCTGGCGGCGCTGACCTTGCGGGGCCACCACTAGTCGGGACGGCGACCGGCGGTGCCCTCCACGACGACCCCTGCCGCGTCTTCGAACGGTTTGATGACCGAGGTGAAGTCCGAGTCGGCACCCTGATCCGCCATGGTCTGTTCCCACAGCGCCCGCACCGCGGAGCCGATCGGTGTGAGCGTTTCGAGGGCATCAGCCTCCTGCATGTACAGCCTCACGTCCTTGACCATGAGGCCGGTCGCGAAGCCGTAGTCGAAGGTGCGGGGCAGCACCGCGCGCGGGAACTTGTCGCGGCTGGCGTGGGTGCCCCCGGAACCGGCGTTGAGTACATCGAGGATGGCTTGCGGTTCGAGGCCGGCCTTCACGCCCATCACCATGACCTCGGCGGTCACCGCCAAGGTTGTCGCGGCCACCAGGTTGTTCATCAGCTTCATCGTCTGAGCGACGCCCGGCTTGTCGCCGACGAAGATGGGCCGGCCGATCGCGTTGAGCGCGGGGGCGACGGCGTCGAACTCGCTGCGAGGTCCGGACACCATCACCGCCAGCGTGCCCTTCTCCGCTCCGGCGACGCCGCCGCTGACCGGGGCGTCGAATGCCGCGATACCTTGTGCGGCGAGCAGGCCGTGGCTGCGTTCGGCGACATCGCTTCCCACCGTGGACAGGTCGATGAAGTACTTGATCCGGCTCCCGCCGATGACCCCGTCGGGTCCGGTGGCGACCTGCTCGGACACCGCGGGTGTGGGGAGGCTGGCCAGCACCGCCTCGGCTCGGTCGCCGACCTCCTCGACCGACTGAGCGCCGAGGGCGCCCATCGCCACCGCCGTCTGCACTGCCTCGCTTCGGGCGTCGTAGACGACGACGCGGTACCCCGCGGCGACGAGGCGGGCGACCATGGGGCGGCCCATGTTGCCGAGGCCGATGAACCCGAGATCCATGCCGGCCACTAGCGTCCTCTCTCACCGTCGAGGTCGGCGAACACCTCGCGCGCCGTGCGGAATGCGTCGACGCCCGCCGGCACTCCCGCATAAACCGTCACCTGCAGCAGCACCTCGCGGATCTCCTCGCGGGTGACGCCGTTGGTCAGCGCACCCCGGATGTGGGTGCGTAGTTCGCTGGGGCGGTTGAGCACCGAGATCATCGCGATGTTGAGCATGCTTCTGGTCTTCAGCGGCAGGCCGTCGCGGGCCCACACCGCTCCCCAGCAGTACTCGGTGAGCAGATCCTGCAGCGGCTTGCTGAACTCGTCGGCGTTCGCCGCGGCGTTGCGGACGTAGGCCTCGCCGAGGACCGCGGTGCGAACCTCGTTGCCTCGGTCGTAGGTGTGCTGATCCATGATCGGCATTGTGCCCGGCTCACCAAGGGAGGTGTCCGCTCACGTCACTAGAATCAACGCCGTGCTCATTGGTTCGCATGTCCATGGTGATGATCCCCTGGCCGCCGCGCAGGCTGACGGCGCCGACGTGGTGCAGTTCTTCCTCGGCAACCCGCAGAGCTGGAAGAAGCCGCCACCGCGTGACGACGCCGAGGTCCTCAAGGCCTCTCCGATGCCGATCTACGTGCACGCGCCGTACTTGATCAACGTCGCCTCGGCGAACAACCGGGTCCGGATTCCGTCCCGCAAGATCCTGCAGGACACCTGCGACGCGGCGTCGGAGATCAACGCCACCGCCGTCATCGTGCACGGCGGCCACGCCGACGACAACGACATGGAGGCCGGCTTCGAGCGCTGGGTCAAAGCGCTGGCCAGCCTCAAGACCGACGTGCCCGTCTACCTCGAGAACACCGCCGGTGGTGATCACGCGATGGCGCGGCATTTCGACACGATCGCCCGGTTGTGGGACCACATCGGAGACAAGGGCATCGGGTTCTGTCTGGACACCTGCCACGCCTGGGCGGCCGGCGAGGCCCTGGTCGACGCGGTCGAGCGGATCAAGGCGATCACCGGCCGGATCGACCTGGTGCACTGCAACGATTCGCGGGATGCCGCGGGTTCGGGCGCAGACCGGCACGCGAACTTCGGCACCGGCCAGATCGATCCGCAGCTGCTGGCGGCCGTCGTCAAGGCGGCCGACGCCCCGGTCATCTGTGAGACGTCGGACGAGGGACGCAAAGACGACATCGCGTTCCTGCGGGAGCACATCGACTGACACCGGTCCGTTGATCACACTTCGATAGCCGATCTGAACTTGAACGGCGGGTGGCTTCGCGGTTAATTAGTCTTACGCCGGGAATTCATGTGGTTCCCGCGTCGAAAGGCCGATGTGTCCACAATTGACCAGTCGTCGATTGACCAGTCGTCGGTTGCGCTGACGCACGTCGAGGACACCGAGACCCAGCTGCCTACCCGGCGCAGAAGATGGCTGCGCGTGGTGCGGTGGACGGCGATCGTGGTGTGGGCGACCGTGGTGGTCTGGCGGACGGCCACCGAGGGCTTCGCGTTCAACCGCGAGCTGTTGCTGGTGTACATCTGCACCGGTCTTGCCGTCGCCAGCATCGGTCAGGGCCGGCGAGTGCTCTACGTGGTGCGTGACTGGCTGCCGTTCGCGCTTCTGTTGATCGCCTATGACCTGAGCCGGGGCGCGGCCGACCTCGTCGGGCGACCCACGTTGTGGCACTGGCCGGCCGACATGGATCGCTTGATGTTCTTCGGCACCATGCCGACGGTGTGGCTGCAGGAGCAGCTGAAACAGCCGGAACCCCCCTGGTGGGAGGTGGTGATCAGCACCGTCTACATGTCGTTTTTCATCCTGCCGTACGTGATCGCCGGCATCCTGTGGCTGCGCGACCGCGAGGAATGGAAGGCGTTCGTCCGGTTGTTCGTCGGCATGAACCTGATCGGGCTGATCATCTACGTGCTGCTGCCGGCCGCCCCGCCGTGGGCCGCGGCCAGGTGCACCGCGGACGACGTCGAAGGGGGGCCGTCGGGTCCCCGGTGCATGTTCCGGTCCGCGCGGGGGGTCGAGGACGGCAGTGTTCTCGGTGCGATGCAGTCCTCGCAGGACGGCGCCAACCAGTGGATCGAACGCATCGTCGGCCGCGGCTGGGGCAACCTGAACCTGCACTCGGCCAGTGCGCTGCTCGACCAGGGGCAGGCCAGCGTCAACCTGGTGGCGGCGATCCCGTCGCTGCACGCCGGGATGTCGGCTGCGCTCGCGGCGTTCCTGTGGCACCGGGTGCATCGTGCGTGGCGCCCGCTGCTGGTTGCCTATCCGCTGGTCATGGCGTTCACGCTGGTCTACGCGGCCGAGCACTACGTGATCGACCTGCTCCTGGGATGGTTGCTGGCAGCGGCCGTGATCGCCGGGCTGGCATGGTTCGACCGGCGGCGACGACGGCTGACCGAGAACCAAGGGGTGGACCCGGTGTCGACGTCCTGAAGTCGGGCATTACAGGTTCTTGTGCAGTCGTCGAAATAATGTAACAGTGTCTGCATGTCGGACACGCACGTCGTCACCAATCAGGTCCCGCCGCTGGAGGACCACAACCCGGCCGCCTCGCCGATGCTGGCCGAGGCGCTGGTCCGGGAGGGGGGCGGATGGGGCGCCGACGAGGTCACCGAACTCGGTGCGCTGGCGGGCAGCGCCCGCGCCCAGCGGTGGGGTGAGCTGGCCGACCGGCACCGACCGACCCTGCACACTCACGACCGCTACGGCCACCGGGTCGACGAGGTGGAGTACGACCCGGCATACCACGAGCTGATGACTGTGGCGGTGTCGCACGGTCTGCACGCCGCACCGTGGGCCGACGACCGTCCCGGGGCGCACGTCGTACGAGCGGCCAAGACCTCGGTCTGGACACCGGAACCCGGCCACATCTGCCCGATCTCGATGACCTACGCCGTGGTGCCCGCACTGCGTCACAACCCGGAGCTCGCCGCCGTCTACGAGCCGTTGCTGACCAGCCGGGTCTACGACCCCGAACTCGCGGTGCCCACGACCAAGCCTGGCATCACCGCGGGGATGTCGATGACCGAGAAACAGGGCGGCTCCGACGTCCGCGCCGGCACCACCGACGCCACCCCCAACGGCGACGGCACCTACTCGTTGCGTGGGCACAAGTGGTTCACCTCGGCGCCGATGTGTGACATCTTCCTGGTCCTCGCGCAGGCTGATAACGGCCTGAGCTGCTTCTTCCTGCCACGCATCCTGCCCGACGGCACCCGCAACCGGATGTTCCTGCAGCGGCTCAAGGACAAGCTGGGCAATCACGCCAACGCCTCCAGCGAGGTCGAGTACGACGGCGCGACGGCCTGGCTGGTCGGCGAGGAGGGCCGCGGCGTCCCGACGATCATCGAGATGGTCAACCTGACCCGGCTGGACTGCACGCTGGGCAGCGCCACCAGCATGCGTACCGGACTGATGCGGGCAGTGCACCACGCGCAACACCGGCAGGCATTCGGCGCCTACCTGATCGACCAGCCGCTGATGCGCAACGTGCTCGCCGACCTCGCAGTGGAAGCCGAGGCCGCGACCGCACTGGCGATGAGGATGGCCGGTGCCACCGACCGGGCGGTGCGCGGGGACGACCGCGAAACGCTGCTGCGCCGGATCGGCCTGGCCGCGGCCAAGTACTGGGTGTGCAAGCGGGCGACGCCACACGCCGCCGAAGCGATGGAATGCCTCGGCGGCAACGGCTACGTGGAGGACTCGGGGATGCCGCGGCTCTACCGCGAAGCCCCGCTGATGGGCATCTGGGAGGGATCGGGCAACGTCAGCGCACTCGACACGTTGCGCGCGATCGCGACCCGGCCCGAATGCATCGACGTGCTGTTCGACGAACTCGACGCCACCACCGGCCACGATCGGCGCTTGGACGCCCATGTCGGCGCGCTGCGCGACGTGCTGGGCGCAGACCTCGCCACGGTTCAGTACCGCGCCCGCAAGATCGCCGAGGACATCTCGCTGGCGCTGCAGGGTTCGCTGCTGGTGCGTCATGGGCATCCCGCCGTGGCCGAGGCGTTCCTGGCCAGCCGGCTCGGCGGACAGTGGGGGGGCGCGTTCGGCACGCTTCCGGGAGGCTTGGATCTGGCACCGATCATCGAGCGTGCGGAGATCAAGTCGTGACGCATGCGATCAGGCCGGTCGACTTCGACAACCTGAAGACGATGACCTACGAGGTCACCGACCGAGTCGCTCGGATCACGTTCAACCGCCCGGAGAAGGGCAACGCGATCGTCGCCGACACCCCGCTGGAACTCTCGGCGCTCGTCGAGCGCGCCGACCTGGACCCGAACGTGCACGTGATCCTGGTGTCCGGCCGGGGGGCCGGCTTCTGCGCGGGCTTCGATCTGTCCGCCTACGCGGAGGGTTCCTCCTCCGCCGGTGGCGGCAGCCCCTACCGTGACACCGTGCTCTCCGGGAAGACCCAGGCGATCAACCACCTGCCGGATCAGCCGTGGGACCCGATGATCGACTACCAGATGATGAGCCGCTTCGTTCGCGGGTTCGCCAGCCTGATGCACGCCGACAAGCCGACCGTGGTCAAGATCCACGGCTACTGCGTGGCCGGCGGCACCGACATCGCACTGCACGCCGATCAGGTCATCACCGCCTCCGACGCCAAGATCGGCTATCCGCCCACCCGGGTGTGGGGCGTTCCCGCTGCCGGACTGTGGGCGCACCGCCTCGGCGATCAACGCGCGAAACGTCTTCTCCTGACCGGTGATTGCATCACCGGCGCGCAGGCCGCCGAGTGGGGCCTGGCGGTGGAGGCCCCTGACCCCGCCGATCTCGACGAGCGCACCGAGCGACTGGTGGCGCGGATCGCGGCCATGCCGATCAACCAGCTGATGATGGTCAAGCTGGCGATGAACAGCGCCCTCTTCAACCAGGGCGTCGCCAACAGCGCGATGGTCTCGACGGTGTTCGACGGCGTCGCGCGCCACACCCCGGAGGGCCACGCCTTCGTCGCCGACGCCCGTGAGCACGGCTTCCGGGACGCGGTGCGCCGTCGCGACGAACCGTTCGGCGACCACGGCCGTACCACGTCCGGGGTCTAGCTGTGGCGCAGCCGGTCTCGCGGATGACGGCCCGCTCGGTGGTGCTCAGTGTGCTGCTCGGCGCGCACCCGGCCTGGGCGACCGCCGCGCAACTGCTGCTGCTGACCGGTGATTTCGGGATCCGGGAGTCGACGGTGCGGGTGGCTTTGACGCGGATGGTCGGCGCCGGAGATCTGGTGCGTTCCGAAGACGGCTACCGGCTCTCCGACCGGCTTCTCGCCCGCCAGCGCCGCCAGGACGACGCCATCAACCCGCGCAGGCGGGCGTGGGACGGCACCTGGACGGTGCTGGTCATCACCACCGTCGGTACCGAGGCCCGCGCCCGCGCGGCGATGCGGAACAGCCTGCAGGACAAGCGGTTTGCCGAGCTGCGCGAAGGTGTCTGGATCAGGCCCGACAACGTCGAGGTCGATCTCGGAGCGGAAGTCGGCGAGCGGGTGCGGGTACTGCGTGCCCGGGACGAGGCGCCCGGCGAGCTGGCCGCCCAGCTGTGGGATCTGTCCGGGTGGGCCGACGCCGGCCGGCAGATGCTGACCGCGATGGCGGCCGCGCCGGACGTTCCGGGCCGGTTCACCGTCGCCGCCGCGATGGTTCGTCACCTGCTCACCGACCCGGTGCTGCCCGACGAGCTGCTTCCCGACGACTGGCCGGGTGCCGCGTTGCGGAAGGCCTACGAGGATTTCGCCGCCGAACTGGTGGCGCGACGAGACGGTGTGGAACTAGCGGAGGTTCGATGAGCGATACAGGTGGAGTACGGGTGGAGCGCTCCGGCCCGGTGACGACGGTGATCATGAACCGCCCCGCGGCCCGCAACGCCGTCAACGGCGCTGCCGCCGCGGAGTTGTTCGCCGCGTTCGAGGCGTTCGACCGCGACGACTCCGCATCGGTGGCGGTGCTGTGGGGTGACAACGGAACATTCTGCGCCGGAGCCGATCTCAAAGCCATCGGCACGCCGGAAGCCAACCCCGTGCACCGTACCGGGCCGGCCCCGATGGGGCCGAGCCGGATGACGCTGTCCAAACCGGTCATCGCCGCGGTCAGCGGCCACGCCGTCGCCGGCGGACTGGAGCTGGCCCTGTGGTGTGACCTGCGGGTCGTCGAGCAGGACGCGATCATGGGGGTGTTCTGCCGCCGCTGGGGAGTGCCGCTGATCGACGGGGGCACGGTACGACTGCCGCGGCTGATCGGTCACAGCCGCGCGATGGATCTCATCCTGACCGGCCGCAGCGTGGCCGCCGACGAGGCCCTGGCGATCGGCCTGGCCAATCGGGTGGTGCCGTCGGGTGAATCGCGGCAACGCGCCGAGGAGCTGGCGGCCGAGCTCGCCGCGTTGCCCCAGCAGTGTCTGCGTGCCGACCGCCGTTCGGCGCTGACGCAGTGGGGCCGGTCCGAAGCCGATGCCATGGACTTCGAATTCGGCAGCATGTCCCGGGTGGCGGCCGAATCACTCGAGGGCGCAGCGCAGTTCGCCGCCGGGGCGGGCCGCCACGGCGCCCCGCGTTGATCAGCCCTTGCTGATGTTGTTGTTGCTGCCGGTGTCGGTGATGTTCGGTTCACCCTCGCGGTAGGTGACGGTGTTGTTCAGCCCGACGACCGACAGTTCGGTGTCGACCCGGTCGAAGGTGATCTTGTTGTCGGCGCCGCCGATGTTCACGCTGGCGCACGTGCCGGTGACGGTCAGCGTGTTGTTGGAACCGCCGACGTTGAGCGACTTGCCGTCGGCGCAGTCGATGTCGGCGGTGGTGCCGAACGAGCCGTAGTTGATGGTGTTGCCGATCTCCACCTGGGCGCCGGAGGAACCGGCCGTGGCCGTCGGATCGGCGCTGTCCGAACTGTCAGAGCCGCACGCGGTCAACCCGAACGTCGCCGACAGTGCCGCGGCGCACATCCAGCCGGCCAACCGCTGCGGCGCCATCACGTCGACACCTGGCCGATGCGGTTCGTCATCCCCAGTTCGCGGCCCCGGTCCCAGACGACGGGCGCGCCGTTCTTGTAGAACACCGTCTGGTCCCAGCCGTAGACGGTGATGTCGTTGATGACGTTGTCGGCGATGACCACGTTCGACGATCCCTGCACCGTGACCGCCCAGCAGGTGCCCAGCGCGTTGATCTGGTTGCCGGTGCCCACCACGATCAGCGTCGCGTTGTTGCAGTCCACGGTCTGGACGACCCCCTGACCGGTGATGTGGGTGTCGCCGTTCTCGGCGTGTGCCACCGGGGCCACCGCCGCCAGCCCTGCCGCGACGCCGACCGCGCACGCGGCCGTCACCCGTCCCACAGCCCTCGAAGTCACCATGTTCCCCTTCACGTCGCCCGGCCCGCGCCAAGCCTACGACGTCTGCCGGTCGCGTCGTCGGCCTTCGCCTGTTCGCCACGGGTCGCTTTGGCCAGGTGTGCTCGGTAGCGTGAGCGGCGATGCTGCGGAGTTGGGAACGTGCTGGCAGATTCATCATCGTGGCGGTCACGACGACGGCGACGGTGGCAGGATGCACCCATTCGGTCGGCGGGACGGCGCAGCGGGCCGAGTCCGAAGTCCCGGACCCCGAACGCAGCTACGGCTACGTCGACGACCGCTGTGGACTGCTCGACGACAGTTCGGTGCAGGACACCCTGCAGGCCGACGAGATCACCAGGCCCTACAGCGGCGCGGTGTGCCAGTACATCCTGTCGCGGCGTTCCGGGTCGGGGTCGCAGACCATCGACGTCACGTTCTCCTGGTTTGGCACCGGCAGCCTGGACCGGGAACGAGAGCTGGCGGAGGCGCGCGGGGCCGTCGTCTCCGACATCGTGCTGGAACGCCACGACGCGTTCTCGGCGCGCCGGGACATCACCGGCGCTGCCTGTTCGGCCACCGCCGCGGCGGGCACCGGCGTGTTGAGCTGGTGGGTGCAGTACCGCGGCGCGAGCACCGGTGAGCCGTGCGCCGAGGCCGAGAAGCTGCTGGCGGCGACGCTGCGTTCGGATATGTGAGATGGCGACTTTGCGATCTGTGGCCCGGGCGGGCGTGGCACTGTCGGCGGCGCTGCTAGTCGGGTGTGGGAACGCCGGTCCCTCTGATCCTGCGCCCGCCCCGGGGGCGTCGTCCGGCGCAGGCTTCCGCAGTGTGGATTGCAACGGGGTCACCGATGCCGACGTCGACGCCGCGGCAGGCTCGGAGATGTTCGCGCCCGCAGTGGTCAGCGACGCGGGATGTTTCTGGCAGGAACAGTTGGGGTTCGGCAGTGTCGGAGCCGGCATGGGCATCTCCACGTGGTGGTACCGCGGCAGTGACATGGACACCGAACGCGAGCTCGAAGAGCTGGCCGGGCGCACGCTGACCGAACTGTCGATCGACGGGAACAAGGGTTTCAAGGCGGCTGACGAAACCGCCTGCAGCATCTACGTCGCCAAGGGCGCCGACGTCATCACCTGGTCGATCCAGACGCTGAACTCGGCCACGCTGCCTGATCTGTGCACGATCATCGAGCGGCTGGCGCGCCTGAGCCAGGACCGGGTGAACTAGAGTTTCGCTGACCCGGCCCATCCTGCGACAGGGTCACGTGACGACCTGAGGGGGAACCGCGAGATGGCAGCTCGGCCGCTGCGTTCAGCGAGGCTGAGCCGTGACTCCATCGTCAACGCCGCGCTGACGTTCCTCGACCGCGAGGGCTGGGACGCGCTGACGATCAACGCGCTGGCCAACCAACTGGGCACCAAGGGGCCGTCGCTCTACAACCATGTGCACAGCCTCGACGACCTGCGCCGGACCGTGCGGATGCGGGTGGTCGGCGACATCATCGACATGCTCAGCACCGTCGGGCAGGGCCGCAGTCCCGACGACGCGGTGATGGTGATGGCCAGCGCTTACCGCAGCTACGCCCACCACCATCCGGGCAGGTACTCGGCGTTCACCCGGATGCCGCTGGGCGGCGACGACCCGGAGTTCACCGAGGTCACGAGGGCCGCGGCGGCGCCGGTGATCTCGGTGCTGGCCGCCTACGGACTGGACACCGAGGCGGCCTTTTTCGCCGCGCTGGAGTTCTGGTCGGCGATGCACGGGTTCGTGCTCCTGGAGATGACCGGGGTGATGGTCGGCATCGACACCGACGCGGTGTTCACGGACATGGTGATGAGGCTGGCGGCCGGCATGCGAAGTCGATGACGAATCGCCTGTAGCATCGAGGGCGGCCCTGACCTGCGTGAACGGCGCTCCTGAGCGCTCCTCGGCGGGTTTGGATCGGTGCGGTCTGCCCTGGTATTGTGGACGATCGTGCCTGGCAAATAAGGCGCTGGTGGTTTTTGCGATTCACGAGCATGCCTGCACGCCGGGCAACTTCGCATGTCCGCCATGCTTTGGAAAAGCAGGCACCGCCTCGATTTTTGCCTCGGCGGCCGCGTGCGACACGCCCGGCCCCGGGGTAACGGGGAGGGGCAAAACTGCAGGACACAGAACTTCAGAAGTACGAAGAACGACACGTCACAACGACGAGCTACACAGGAAGCCGGTACATGCCAACCATCAACCAGCTGGTCCGCAAGGGTCGCCGCGACAAGATCGCCAAGGTGAAGACGGCGGCCCTCAAGGGCAGCCCGCAGCGCCGTGGTGTGTGCACTCGCGTGTACACGACGACTCCGAAGAAGCCGAACTCGGCGCTCCGCAAGGTCGCCCGCGTGAAGCTCACCAGCCAGGTCGAGGTCACCGCCTACATCCCGGGTGAGGGTCACAACCTGCAGGAGCACTCGATGGTGCTGGTGCGCGGCGGCCGTGTGAAGGACCTCCCCGGTGTGCGCTACAAGATCATCCGCGGCTCGCTCGACACCCAGGGCGTGAAGAACCGCAAGCAAGCCCGCAGCCGCTACGGCGCGAAGAAGGAGAAGAGCTGATGCCGCGCAAAGGGCCCGCGCCGAAGCGTCCGCTGGTGAACGATCCGGTCTACGGGTCGCAGCTGGTCACCCAGCTGGTGAACAAGGTGCTGCTGGACGGGAAGAAATCCCTGGCCGAACGCATTGTTTACGGTGCGCTCGAACAGGCTCGTGACAAGACCGGCACCGATCCGGTCGTCACCCTCAAGCGCGCGTTGGACAACGTCAAGCCCGCCCTCGAGGTGCGTAGCCGCCGCGTCGGCGGCGCGACCTACCAGGTGCCCGTCGAGGTCCGCCCGGAGCGGTCGACCACGCTGGCGCTGCGCTGGCTGGTCAGCTTCTCCAAGAACCGTCGCGAGAAGACGATGGTGGAGCGGCTCGCCAACGAGATCCTGGACGCCAGCAATGGCCTGGGTGCCGCCGTCAAGCGACGCGAGGACACCCACAAGATGGCCGAGGCAAACCGGGCCTTCGCGCACTACCGCTGGTGATCACGGCCCCTCGGGGCAGCACACAGAACACCTATCGAGCAAGCGAAAGAGTGGGAATTTAGCCGTGGCACAGGACGTGCTGACCGACCTCACGAAGGTCCGCAACATCGGCATCATGGCGCACATCGATGCCGGTAAGACGACGACGACCGAGCGCATCCTCTACTACACCGGTATCAGCTACAAGATCGGTGAGGTACACGACGGCGCCGCCACGATGGACTGGATGGAGCAGGAACAGGAGCGGGGGATCACCATCACCTCCGCCGCCACGACCTGCTTCTGGAACGACAACCAGATCAACATCATCGACACCCCGGGTCACGTCGACTTCACCGTCGAGGTGGAGCGTTCGCTGCGCGTGCTCGACGGCGCCGTGGCCGTCTTCGACGGCAAGGAAGGCGTCGAGCCCCAGTCCGAGCAGGTCTGGCGCCAAGCCGACAAGTACGACGTCCCGCGCATCTGTTTCGTCAACAAGATGGACAAGATCGGCGCCGACTTCTACTTCTCGGTGCGCACCATGGAGGAGCGCCTCGGCGCCAACGTCATCCCGATCCAGCTGCCGATCGGCGCCGAGGGCGATTTCGCCGGCGTCGTCGACCTGGTCGAGATGAAGGCCAAGGTGTGGAGCGCCGAGGCCAAGCTGGGCGAGAAGTACGACGTCGTCGATATTCCGGCTGATCTGCAGGACAAGGCCGACGAGTACCGCACCAAGCTGCTCGAAGCGGTCGCCGAGACCGACGAGTCGCTGCTGGAGAAGTACTTCGGCGGCGAGCAGCTGTCCACCGAGGAGATCAAGGGTGCGCTGCGCAAGCTCACCATCAACTCCGAGGCGTACCTGGTGCTGTGCGGCAGCGCGTTCAAGAACAAGGGTGTGCAGCCCATGCTCGACGCGGTGATCGACTACCTGCCCTCGCCGCTGGACGTACCGCCCGCGGTCGGCCATGCGCCGAACAAGGAAGACGTCGAGGTCGTGCGTAACCCGTCGACCGACGAGCCGTTCTCGGCGCTGGCGTTCAAGGTCGCCACCCACCCGTTCTTCGGCAAGCTCACCTACGTCCGGGTGTACTCGGGCAAGGTCGACTCCGGCTCGCAGGTGGTCAACGCCACCAAGGGCAAGAAGGAGCGGCTGGGCAAGCTGTTCCAGATGCACTCCAACAAAGAGAACCCGGTGGAGACCGCTGCGGCGGGCCACATCTACGCGGTGATCGGCCTGAAGGACACCACGACCGGCGACACGCTGTCCGACGCGAACGATCAGGTCGTGCTCGAGTCGATGACGTTCCCGGATCCGGTGATCGAGGTCGCGATCGAGCCGAAGACCAAGAGCGACCAGGAGAAGCTGAGCCTGTCGATCCAGAAGCTGGCTGAGGAGGATCCGACCTTCAAGGTGCACCTGGACCAGGACACCGGCCAGACCGTCATCGGCGGTATGGGCGAGCTGCACCTGGACATCCTGGTCGACCGGATGCGCCGCGAGTTCAAGGTCGAGGCCAACGTCGGCAAGCCGCAGGTCGCCTACCGCGAGACCATCAAGCGCAAGGTCGACAAGGTCGAGTTCACCCACAAGAAGCAGACGGGTGGCTCCGGCCAGTTCGCGAAGGTGCTGATCTCCCTCGAGCCGTTCACCGGCGAGGACGGTGCGACCTACGAGTTCGAGAACAAGGTCACCGGTGGTCGCATCCCGCGCGAGTACATCCCGTCGGTGGATGCCGGTGCGCAGGACGCCATGCAGTACGGCGTGCTTGCCGGCTATCCGCTGGTGAACATCAAGGTCACCCTTCTCGACGGCGCCTTCCACGAGGTCGACTCCTCGGAAATGGCGTTCAAGGTGGCCGGCTCGCAGGCGCTGAAGAAGGCCGCGCAGCAAGCACAGCCCGTCATCCTCGAGCCGATCATGGCTGTCGAGGTCACCACACCCGAGGACTACATGGGTGAGGTGATCGGCGACCTGAACTCCCGCCGTGGTCAGATCCAGGCCATGGAGGAGCGCAGCGGTGCCCGCGTCGTCAAGGCGCATGTGCCGCTGTCGGAGATGTTCGGCTACGTCGGAGACCTCCGGTCGAAGACCCAGGGCCGGGCGAACTACTCCATGGTGTTCGACTCGTACGCAGAAGTTCCGGCGAACGTGTCGAAGGAGATCATCGCGAAGGCGACGGGTCAGTGAGCATCGAGGGCCGCCAGGCCCGAGGCGCGGAGCTGATCCGGAGTCGAGCAATCGACGCCGCGAAGGCGACGGGTCAGTGAGCATCGAGGGCCGCCAGGCCCGAGGCGCGGAGCTGATCCGGAGTCGAGCAATCGACGCCGCGAAGGCGACGGGTCAGTAAACCGGACCCCGTCGTCCGGCGGGACCACACAACTGAAAAAATCAACACTGCTTTAGAAGAAGCACCAACACAGTCCAGGAGGACACCACAGTGGCGAAGGCGAAGTTCGAGCGGACGAAGCCGCACGTCAACATCGGGACCATCGGTCACGTTGACCACGGCAAGACCACGCTGACTGCAGCAATCACCAAGGTTCTGCACGACAAGTTCCCCGAGTTGAACGAGTCGCGCGCATTCGACCAGATCGACAATGCGCCCGAAGAGCGTCAGCGCGGCATCACGATCAACATCTCCCACGTGGAGTACCAGACCGACAAGCGTCACTACGCGCACGTCGACGCCCCCGGTCACGCTGACTACATCAAGAACATGATCACCGGTGCCGCCCAGATGGACGGTGCGATCCTGGTGGTCGCCGCCACTGACGGTCCGATGCCCCAGACCCGCGAGCACGTGCTGCTGGCGCGTCAGGTCGGCGTGCCCTACATCCTGGTCGCGCTGAACAAGGCCGACGCCGTCGACGACGAGGAGCTCATCGAACTCGTCGAACTGGAGGTCCGCGAACTGCTGGCCGCCCAGGACTTCGACGAGGAGGCCCCGGTCGTGCGCGTCTCGGCGCTCAAGGCCCTCGAAGGCGACCCGGAGTGGGTCAAGTCGGTCGAGGAGCTCATGGAGGCCGTCGACGCGTCGATCCCGGACCCGGTCCGCGACACCGAGAAGCCCTTCCTGATGCCCGTCGAGGACGTCTTCACGATCACCGGCCGCGGCACCGTGGTCACCGGTCGTGTCGAGCGCGGCGTGGTCAACGTGAACGAGGAAGTCGAGATCGTCGGCATCAAGACCACCAGCACCAAGACCACGGTCACCGGTGTGGAGATGTTCCGCAAGCTGCTCGACCAGGGTCAGGCCGGCGACAACGTCGGGCTGCTGCTGCGTGGCATCAAGCGCGAGGACGTGGAGCGCGGCCAGGTCGTCATCAAGCCGGGCACCACCACCCCGCACACCGAGTTCGAGGGCCAGGTCTACATCCTGTCCAAGGACGAGGGCGGCCGTCACACGCCGTTCTTCAACAACTACCGTCCGCAGTTCTACTTCCGGACCACGGACGTGACCGGCGTGGTGACGCTGCCGGAGGGCACCGAGATGGTGATGCCCGGTGACAACACCGACATCTCCGTCAAGCTGATCCAGCCCGTTGCCATGGACGAGGGTCTGCGCTTCGCGATCCGCGAGGGCGGCCGTACCGTCGGCGCCGGCCGGGTCACCAAGATCATCAAGTAGGCAGTCCAGAATCGGATGCCTACGGTGATCATCTAAGTGATCTAACTTCGCAGCGAACAGTGGCGCTCACCCGCAAGGGTGGGCGCCACTTTCGTTTGCGGGCGAGCACGCTGTAACGGCCGGAACCGGTAACCCGATGTACCGGGCAACGGCCGCAGAGGGGTCGGCCGCAAATTGATTGAGGGTGTCTTGGTTCGCCGTTTCGCATCGTTGGTCAGCGCCGCCGTCATCGGTGGCGCTGCCTTCGCTTCCCTGACCATGGCCACCGCGCAGGCGCAGCCCGCCTGCCCCGACGTCCACCTGATCGGCGCCGCCGGTTCCGGTGAGCGTGACGGGGCGCTGCTGGCCGCCGACGCCGGGATGGGCCGGGTGGTCCACAAGTCCTTCAACGACCTGCAGACGCTGCTGGCGCGTGACGGTCGCACGATCACCGCCGAGGCCGTCGAGTACCCGGCCACCGCGGTGCCGCTGGACGGCGGCATCCTCGACTGGGCCGGCTTCATGGGCAGCGTCGACACCGGCGCCGCCGCGCTGGGCCAGCAGTACGCCGCGTTCGTCGCGCAGTGCCCGACCACCAGGGTGGTGCTCGCCGGTTACTCGCAGGGCGCGATGGTGGTGCACCGCAACCTGCATGCGCTCGACGCCAGCCCGAACCTGGCCGCCGCGTTGCTGATCGCGGATGGTGACCGGCTGCCGCAGGACCCCACACTGAACATGGGCACGGTCACCGCTGTACCCGGTGCCGGTAAGGGCGTCGCTCAGGACTGGCCGATCCTGGCCCATGCACCGGCTCCGCTGCCCGTCTCGATCGGCAGCCGCACGATCAGCATCTGCGACGTCGGCGACGCCGTCTGCGACTACGACCCCGACGCCGAGGACGTCTCCTCCGCATCGGTCGACGTGCACACCAGTTATGCGCGCTCGTCGACCGGGACTCCGTGGACCTGGCCGCTGTACCAGCTGCTCGGGCCGGCGCCTGTCGACAACCAGATCGCGAATCCGAGGGTGCTCGCGGCCGGTTGATCCGCCCTTTTGGGGCGATAATCTGGGCATGTCCACGTTCTGGCGCTATGTCCGGGTGCAGCTGCTGGTCCTGTTGTGCGGCATCGTCGGCCCGATCTTCCTGGTCATCTATTTCGTCGCGGGCGCGGACCCGGTGCTCGAATGGATGTTCTGGACGGGGCTGCTGATCACCGCCGCCGACGTGCTGATCGCCCTGGCGATCACCGGCTTCGGCTCCAGATCCGCCGCGAAGACCCAGGAGCTGGAGGCTTCTGGGGTGCTGGCACTGGCCCAGGTCACCGGCATCCACGAGACCAACACGCGGATCAACGATCGGCCCCTGGTCAAGCTCGATCTCCACATCTCCGGACCCGGTTTCACCCCCTTCGCCACCCAGGATCAGGTGATCGCGTCGGTGTCGCGGCTGCCGATGATCACCAGCCGCAAGCTGGTGGCGCTGGTGGATCCGGCCACCAGCGAGTACCAGATCGACTGGCAGCGAAGTGCTTTGGTGGCCGGCTTGATGCCCGCGACGTTCAGCGTCGCCGAAGAGGGCCGGACCTATGACCTGACCGGTCAGACCGAGCCGCTGATGGAGATCCTGCAGGTGCTCAAGGCCAACGGCATCAGCATGGACCACATGATCGACCTCCGGTCCAATCCGGCCGCGCGCCAACAGGTGCAGGCCATCGTGCGGCAGGCGGCGGCACAGCAGGCGGTGTCACCACCACCGCCGGTACCCGCCGGCGCGTCGTACGGTCCGCCCGAGGAGCCCACGCCGTCACAGCGTCTTCAGCAACTCGAGACGCTGCGGGCCACCGGGTCGATCACCGAGGCCGAGTACACCGCCAAGCGCCGGGAGATCATCTCGGAACTCTAGTAGAACGCGTTCTAGTTCTGCTGTTAGCCTGATGCTGCCTCGTGGGGCAACGAAGGGAGCTGTCGTGTCAGCTGGTGCAGCCTTGGAAGGGCGCGTCGCGTTCATCACCGGAGCGGCGCGTGGTCAGGGACGTGCACACGCCGTCCGGCTGGCCAACGAAGGCGCCGACATCATCGCGATCGACGTGTGTGGGCCGGTGTCGCCGACCGTCACCTATCCGATGCCCACCTCCGAGGATCTGGCCGAGACGGTGCGCCTGGTCGAAGCGACCGGCCGCAAAGTGCTCGCCCGTGAGGTCGACATCCGGGACCTGGCCGCCCTGCAGCAGGTCGTCGCCGACGGTCTCGAACAGTTCGGCCGACTCGACATCGTCGTCGCGAACGCAGGCATCCTCAGTTGGGGCCGGATGTTCGAGATGTCCGAGGAGCAGTGGGACAGCGTCATCGACGTCAACCTCAACGGAACCTGGCGCACCATCCGGGCAGCGGTTCCGGCGATGATCGAGGCGGGCAACGGCGGGTCCATCATCATCGTCAGTTCGTCGGCGGGCACCAAGGCCACACCGGGCAACGGTCACTACTCGGCCTCCAAGCACGGTCTGGTGGCGATCACCAACGCGTTGGCGATCGAGGTGGGGGAGTTCGGGATCCGGGTCAACTCGATCCACCCGTACTCGATCGACACGCCGATGGTCGAGCCGGACGCCATGATGGAGATCTTCGGGAAGTACCCGGCCTTCCTGCACAGCTTCTCGCCGATGCCGTACCAGCCCGTCAACCACCAGGGCAAGAAGGGCCTGCAGGAGTTCATGACGCCCGAAGAGGTCTCGGACGTGGTGGCCTGGCTCGCGGGTGATGGGTCGGCGACGATCTCGGGTTCCCAGATCGCCGTCGACCGCGGGACCGCCAAGTACTAGGCCGTTTCGGCGAGCACCTCGCCCAGCAGATGGACAGCCCAGTCGATCTCGTCGGCGGTGATCACCAGTGGCGGCGCGAATCGCAGCGTCGAACCGTGGGTGTCCTTCACCAGTACGCCGCGGTCGGCGAGCATCGTGGAAATCTGCTTGCCGCTGCCGTGCACCGGATCGATGTCGACGCCCGCCCACAGCCCCTTGCCGCGGACCTCGACCACGCCCCGACCGATCAACTCCCGCAGTCTGGAGTGCAGGTGGGCGCCGAGTTCGGTTGACCTGGTCTGGAATTCGCCCCGGCGCAGCATTTCGACCACGGTGCTGCCGATCGCCGCCGCCAACGGGTTGCCGCCGAACGTCGAGCCGTGCTCGCCGGGATGCAGCACCTCGAGGACGTCCCGATCGGCGACCACCGCGGACAGCGGGACCACGCCCCCGCCGAGCGCCTTGCCCAATAGGTAGACGTCGGGCACCACGTCCCAGTGGTCGCAGGCGAAGGTCCGCCCGGTGCGCGCCAGCCCGGACTGGATCTCGTCGGCGATCATCAGGACGTTGCGATCGGTACACAGCGCGCGTACCCGCGGCAGGTAGTCATCCGGCGGCACGATGATGCCCGCTTCACCCTGGATGGGTTCGAGCAGCACGGCGACGGTGTTCTCGTCGACCGCATCGGCCATCGCGGCGGCGTCGCCGAACGGCACCGACCGGAAGCCGGGAGTGTAGGGACCGAAGCCTCGCCGAGCGGTGTCATCGTCGGAGAAGCTGATGATGGTCGTGGTGCGGCCGTGAAAATTGTTGCGTGCCACCACAATGTTCGCGTCCGTGACGCCTTTGACGTCCACGCCCCACTTGCGGGCGACCTTGATGCTGCTCTCCACCGCCTCGGCGCCGCTGTTCATCGGCAACACCATGTCCTTGCCGCACAGTCCGGCCAGTGCCGCGCAGAACGGCGCGAGCCGGTCGGAGTGGAAGGCGCGGCTCACCAGCGTCACGGTGTCGAGTTGGGCGTGCGCGGTCGCCGTCACCTCGGGATTGCGATGGCCGAAGTTCACCGCCGAGTACGCAGCCAGGCAGTCGAGGTAGCGGCGTCCCTCGATGTCGGTGATCCAGGCGCCTTCGGCACCGGCAGCGACTACCGGCAGCGGCGAGTAGTTGTGCGCGACGTGGCGGCGGTCCAGGTCGATCGCGGCGTCGGTGGCCTCCGTGGTCATGGTCTCCAGGATCGTCATGGGTGTACCTCCAGTGTGCAGCATTTGACCGATCCGCCGCCCTTGAGCAGCTCGGACAGATCCACCCCGACGGGCCGGAACCCCGCCTGCCGCAGCTGTTCGGCGAAACCCGTTGCCGCAGTCGGCAGTACGACGTTGAGTCCGTCGGAGACGACGTTGAGGCCCAGGACATAGGCGTCACCGCTGGCCACCTCGATGGCATCGGGGAACAGCTCGGACAGCCCCGCGCGGGAATGCTCGGTGAATGCCGGCGGGTAGTAGGCGATGGTGTTGTCGTCGAGGACGGCCAGTGCGGTGTCGAGGTGGTAAAAGCGAGGGTCGACGAGTTCCAGTCCGATGACCGGCATCCCGACGTGTTCGGCGATCTCGTCGTGCGCTCGTCGGTCGGTGCGAAAACCATGGCCGGCCAGGATGATCGGCCCGGCCACCAGGAGATCCCCTTGGCCCTCGTTGACGTGCCGGGTCTCGGCGGCCGAGTAACCGTGCTGGGCCATCCACTTCGCGTACGCGACGGCTTCACCGGAGCGTTCGGCATGGGCGAAGCGGGCGACGACGGCTTTGCCGTTGACGATCAGTCCGCCGTTGGCTGCGTAGACCATGTCCGGCAGGCCCGCGACGGGATCGACGAGCTCGACGTGGTGGCCGAGTTCGGTGTAGGTCCGGCGCAGCGCCTGCCACTGCTCCATCGCGCGTGACGTATCCACCGGTGTCGATGTGTCCATCCACGGGTTGATCGAGTACTCGACGGCGAAGAACCTGGGCGCGGTCATCACGTACCGGCGCGGCCGGGCCGACCGGATGCGGGTCGTCTCGGTGACGGCCGCCGCGACGACTCCGGCGACATCGGTTTGCGTCATGAATCAACGATATGGACGCCGTGCGGCGCAATCAATCAACGGATATTGCGTGGCCGGGCGCTGTTCATTGCGTGACACGGCTGATTGTGTATGTTTGTTGCGCAGGAGGAGTCATGGACCGTCTCGACGAGCTGGACGAGCGCATTCTGACCGAACTGGCCGAGCATGCCCGCGCGACGTTCGCCGAGATCGGACAGCGGGTGAATCTGTCGGCACCTGCGGTCAAGCGGCGGGTGGACCGGATGCTCGACAGCGGGGTGATCCGGGGCTTCACCACCGTTGTCGACCGCAACGCGCTCGGCTGGACCACCGAGGCCTATGTCCAGGTGTACTGCCACGGCACGATCGCGCCTGATGAGCTGCGTGCGGCCTGGCAGGACATCCCCGAGGTCGTGAGTGCGGCAACGGTCACCGGCACGTCTGACGCGGTGCTGCACGTGTTGGCCCGCGACATGCGCCACCTCGAGGAGGCTCTCGAGCGGATCCGTGCTTCAGCCGACATCGAGCGCAGCGAGAGCATCGTGGTGCTGTCCAATCTCATCGACCGTGCTCCGGGTTGAGAGCCGTCCCGGGACGCCGAACCTGTGGGGTGGCGCACATCGCCGCGGGCCGATCGTGTAGAACACCCAAGTGACCACATCAGGAGGCGTCGTGATCGTCGGCGGCGGGCTGGCCGCTGCCCGCACGGCCGAGCAACTGCGTCGTTCCGAGTACGCCGGAGCCATCACGATCGTCAGCGATGAGGAGCATCTGCCATACGACCGGCCGCCGCTGTCGAAAGAAGTGCTGCGCTCGGAGACCGATGACGTCACCCTCAAGCCTGCCGAATTCTATGCCGAGAAGGACATCACGGTGCTGCTCGGTAATGGGGCCAGGTCGCTGGACACGGCGGCCCAGACCTTGACCCTGGCCGACGGCAGCGAGCTGGGCTACGACGAGCTGATCATCGCGACAGGCCTGCTGCCCAAACGTATTTCGTCGTTCCCGGATCTGGAGGGCATCTTCGTCCTGCGTTCGATGGACGAGAGCCTCGCGTTGCGCAAGGCCGCGGGCGCGGCCCGCCGCGCGGTGGTGATCGGCGCAGGTTTCATCGGCTGTGAGGTGGCCGCCAGCATGCGCGGCCTCGGGGTGGACGTGGTGCTG
This sequence comes from Mycolicibacterium hippocampi, assembly GCF_010723735.1. Classification (GTDB taxonomy): domain Bacteria; phylum Actinomycetota; class Actinomycetes; order Mycobacteriales; family Mycobacteriaceae; genus Mycobacterium; species Mycobacterium hippocampi. Next base: position 1,891,478 of record NZ_BLLB01000002.1, read on the forward strand.
GTCGAGCCGCAGCCGGCGCCGCTGGCGTCGGTGCTGGGCGAGCAGATCGGCGGGTTGGTCACCCGGCTGCACCGCGACGAGGGCGTCGATGTGCGGTGCGGCGTGGGTGTCACCGAGGTCTCCGGTGAGGGCCGGGTGCAGAAGGTCACCCTCGGTGACGGCACCGAACTCGATGCCGATCTCGTGGTCGTCGGAATCGGCTCCCGTCCGGCGACCGAGTGGCTCGACGGCAGCGGTATCACGGTCGACAACGGCGTGGTCTGTGACGACGCGGGTCGGGCCAGCGCCCCACACGTCTGGGCCATCGGGGACGTGGCGTCCTGGCGTGACACCGTGGGAGGCCAAGTCCGAGTTGAACATTGGAGCAATGTCGCCGACCAGGCGCGGGCGTTGGTGCCTGCGCTGCTCGGTCAGGATGCGCCTGCCACCGTGTCGGTCCCGTACTTCTGGAGCGATCAGTACGACGTCAAGATCCAATGTCTGGGCGAGCCCGAGGCCACCGACACCGTGCACATCGTCGAGGACGACGGCCGCAAGTTCCTGGCGTACTACGAACGTGACGGCGTTGTCGTCGGGGTCGTCGGGGGCGGGATGCCGGGCAAGGTGATGAAAGCCCGGTCGAAGATCGCCGCGGGTGCACCGATCGCCGACGTCCTGGGGTAGCGCCTACCCGTTGGGATTACTGAGGCCGCGTGTCGGTGGCTGGTCGTAGAATCGCACACATGTTCGATTCGATGTTCGACCACGTGGATGATGACGCGTTGGTGGGTGAGATCGAGCAGTTGGCCCGGGAGGAGGCCAAGGTCGCGGCGCGGCGGCTGGCCGCGATCGCGGAGTTGGTGCATCGCAGTGTCGGTGAGGATGACGAGCGGGCCCGGTGGGCGGTGGATCCGTGGAGCCACACCGCCGCGCGGCTGGCCGCAGCGTTGGGTGTGGGGCAGCGGCGGGCCTCGGGGCAGATGCGGATCGCGATGGCGTTGCGGGATCGCCTTCCGGCGGTGGCGGCACTGTTTGGCCAGGGGTTGATCGGTGCGCGGCTGATCTCGGAGATCACCTGGCGGACCCAGCTTGTCGACAACGACGAGTTGATCGCGTTGATCGACACCGAACTGGCCGACAAAGCAGTGCGGTGGGGAACGCTGTCCGAAGGCCAGTTGGATCGGGCGATCGACGCGGTGATCGAACGGTATGACCCCGACGGGGTACGCCGCGCCAAAGACGCTGTCCGGACCCGCGATTTCCACATCGGGGCATGTGAGGACACCAACGAGATCACCGTGGTGTGGGGCCGGTTGACGCCCACCGACGCCGCGGCGTTGCGTCGGCGGATCACCGTGATGGTGGCCGGGCTGTGTGCTGATGATCCGCGCAGCGCCGGTGAACGCTGGGCCGATGCGGTGGGCGCGCTCGGGCATGGCAACACGGTGCTGGCGTGTCGGTGCGGCGGCGCGCAGTGCCCGTCCGCGCAGCCGGCGCCGGCCTCGGCGGTCGCGATCCGGGTGATCGCCGACCAGGCCGCCGTCGACGCTGCCCGGCGACTGATCGCCGCCGAGGACGCCGCACACGCCCAGGCCAAGACGAAGGCCGCCAAGACCGAACCCGAACCCGCCGAGCCCCCACCGGACCCCGAGACGACGCCCCCGCAGGATGCTGAGCCGCCGCGGCTGTCCGATGCAGGGGTGGCGGTGTTGCCGGGGCGCGGGGTGATCCCGACGCCGGTGCTGGCCGAGGCGATCCGGGGTGGCGCGAAAGTCAACCCGTTGTGGCTGCCCGGCCCGGACCCCGAACCGCAGTACCGGCCCTCGGCGCGGTTGGCGGAGTTCATCCGGGTCCGGGACATGTTCTGCCGCTTCCCGGGCTGTGATGTGCCCGCCGACCGCTGCGACATCGACCACGTGAACCCCTGGCCACACGGTCCGACCCATCCGTCGAACCTGAACTGCAAATGCCGAACCCATCACCTGATCAAAACCTTCTGGGGCGGACCGGGCGGCTGGCGCGATACGCAGCGCCCGGACGGCACGGTGATCTGGACAGCCCCCGACGGGCGGACCTACACCACCCGCCCGGGCAGCACCCTGTTCTTCCCCGCCTGCACCCTGATCACTGCCGACCTGCCGCCCCCCACCTCAGACCCGCCGGCCGCCGCTACCCGGTCGATGATGATGCCCCGCCGACGCCGCATCCGCGCCGCCGACAACGCCACACGCATCAAAACCGAACGCGCACAAAACAACCCGGGACCTCAGAGCTCCCCGAGATAGAACCGGGTCCCCTGGTCGTCGGTGCACAGCGCCGACATCCCGTAGGGCTGACGTGACGGTTCGTCGATCACGGAACCGCCCGCCTCACGCACCCGCGCGACCGCGGCGTCGATGTCCTCGACCGTCCACATCGGTACGGTCACCGGCGCGTCATTGCCGCCCGCGACCCCGGCCATCGGGTGAGTCGGTGCGATCTGCCAGCCGTCCTGGACGTGTCCGGGTTCGAACGACCAGAACAGCAGGCGGCTGTAGAACGCCTTGAATGCGTCCGAATTCGGCACCTGGTAAGTGATGTAGGACAGCTCGCCGTGCCCGCCCCCGTTGAGCTCGGGCCGGGGTTGACCGGGAGTCGGCTCGAACACCGCGAACTCGTTTCCCTGTGGGTCGGTGGCCCCGAGCACGGTTCCGAAGTCGAATTGCTCGACCTCGTGGACGGCGCCTCCGGCGCCGACGATGCTCTCGCGCGCGCCGGCCAGGTCGGTCACCGCGTAGCAGCAGAACAGCGTGTGGCGGTCGGCCGCTGGGAAGATCCCGATGCGCTGACCGGTATTGGTGACCATGCGCGTCGCGGGGTCGTAGATCCAGCCGAGTACCCGCCCGTAGAACGCCGCCGCACGATCGGCGTCGGGCGTCCACACCGAGACATAGCCGACGTCACCGTGCTGGATCGGGACGGGCGACCCGGCCGTCGGGCCGGTGAGCATCCAACGGTGACCGAACGGATCCACGAGCGCGGCGCCCCGGCTGCCGTGGTCTTCGTATGGTTCGCGCTGTACATCCGCGCCGTGCGCCCTGGCTCGCTCGAGGGTTTCGTCCGTATCGGCCACCGGAAGCAACAGGCTCACCGAAGCATGTTGCGGAGAAGGGGCTTTCAGGCCGAGCTCGGGGTACTCGTCGGCCAGGTACAACATCCCGCCGGAGATGGCCAGCTCGGCGTGGCCGATGCGGCCGTCGTCCATTTCGATCGGGTCGCCGACGAGTACGGCGCCGAAGGCGTCGGTGTACCAGCGGATGGCGGCGCGGGCGTCGGCGACGGCGAGGTAGGGGACCGCGGCGGGCCGCGGTGAGGATGTGGCGGCGGGCCGCGGCGAGGATGTGGCGGCGGGCCGCGGCGAGGATGTGGCGGCGGGCCGCGTCAGTTCGGCGAGGGCCGTATCGGTGCCACTCATGATCACTCCTTGTGTTCGATCTGGTTGCTGTTCAAACAATTTCGCGGCTGCTTCGAGGCGCGCGCGCAGTCGGGAGGCGAAGGCCGGATCCGGTTCCGCCGGAAGGTCTGCGCCGCGAAGCGCGTCCAGGGGATCGTGGTGGTTGTTCACGACATCCCTCCTTCCGGTGACGGGTACTGCGCCCGGAACGCTCTGCGGGCCCGAACGAGCAGTGCTTCGGTGGCATGGACGGTGCGCCCGATCAGCTCGGCGCACTCCGGCACCGAGCAGTCGTCCAGATAGCGCAGTGCCAATACCGTGCGGTGGTGTTCGGGCAGGCGGGCGAGAACGTGTTCGGCGACGATGCGATCCAGTTCGGCGTCCCAGCCGTCAGCAGGATCAACCGCCTCGGGCAACTCGGCCATCGGCACCGAGAACCGGTCGTGGCGTCTGCGGTAGTGGTCGGCCAGTTTGTGGCGTGCCACCCCGATCAGCCACGGCACCGTGAGCGGTGGCGGTGTGTCCTTCCTGGCAGCGTCCATGGCCGCCAGGAAGGTCTCCGAGGTCAGGTCCTCGGCCGTTCCACGGTCACCGCAGCGCCTGGCGAAGTATCCGTATACGGCCGGCAGAGCTTCGTCGTAGAGCGCTAGCAGTGCTCGTGGAGCGTTGTCACCATTCGGTTCGCCGCTCACACCCTTATCGTCGCCGTTGGTGCCCGGACTCCGACACCCCGATTTCCAGACCGGTCAGGCCGGGGGCGAGCATGTCGAACGCATCGCCCAGTGCGTCGGGCAGTGACGCCTTCTCGTCTTCGAGCCAGTGCCCGTAGGCGGCAAGCGCCACGCCGAGCATGGTCCACGCCACCGTCTGTGGCACCAGATCCGTCGGTGCCACGCCCATCCGACCTGCCACGAAGGCGGCCACCACGGCACGCCAGCCGGCGTACATCGTCATCGAATACGCCTGTAAAGCTTCGGTTTCCAGGATCAGACGCATCCGTTGGCGGTGCCGATCGGGGTCGTCGAACTCGTTGAACGCGAGCAGGGCGGTGCGCAGCGCCTCGCGGATGGGTACGTCAGGGTCCAGGTCGGCCAGCAACGTGCGCATGTTGTGCAGGTGGGCGTCGAAATCGCCCCACGGCAGCGCGCTCTTGGAGGGGTAGTACCGAAACAGCGTGCGGCGGGCGATCCCCGCGGCGGTCGCGACGTCGTCGACGCTGACGTCATCGAACCCGCGCGCCATGAACAGGTCGATCGCGACGTCGCTGATGTGTTCCCAGCTCGTCGATCGTCGCCGGCCCACGCGCCCCTTCACTGCGTCCACCGGAATCCGCCCTTCCATTTAGGCACCCGATGCCATATTGTTGCGACCTGGATCACAAATGTCGAGACCCTATCCGGGGATCGCATCGGAGAAAGGTGAGATCAATGGAGCCGAATCAGAATGTGGAGACCGAGGAGATGGTCACCGAGAGCCTGGTCGAGGAGGTCTCGATCGACGGGATGTGCGGGGTCTACTGACCGTGGTTGCGCCGATGACGGAGACTGGCTTCGACCCGGACCTGCGCTGGCGGCTGCACCCGCAGGTGGCGGTGCGGCCCGAACCTTTCGGCGCGCTGCTGTACCACTTCGGTACGCGCAAGCTCTCTTTCTTGAAGAACCGGACGATCGTCGAGGTGATCAACTCGCTGGGTGATCACCCCGACGTTCGATCCGCCTGCCGCGCCGCGGGAGTCGACGATGCGGCTCAGGCGCCCTACGTACACGCGCTAGGCGTGCTGGCACAGTCCCAGATGCTGGTGCGCGAGGAGGCCCCATGACCACAGTTGAATCGGCGCCCGCGCCGGCTATGCAACCCGTGCCCCGTCTCGTCGATCAGTTCGAGCATGGTCTCGATGCGCCGATCTGCCTGACGTGGGAGTTGACCTACGCCTGCAACCTGTCCTGCGTGCACTGCCTTTCCTCCTCGGGCAAACGGGACCCGCGCGAGCTGTCCACCGAGCAGTGCAAAGACATCATCGACGAGCTGGAACGCATGCAGGTGTTCTACGTGAACATCGGCGGCGGCGAACCCACTGTGCGGTCGGACTTCTGGGAACTCGTCGACTACGCGACCGCCCACCACGTGGGCGTGAAATTCTCCACGAACGGCGTCCGGATCACCCCCGAGGTCGCCGCCAAACTGGCCGCCAGCGACTACGTCGACGTGCAGATCTCGCTGGACGGCGCCACCGCGGAGGTCAACGACGCGGTGCGCGGTCCCGGCTCCTTCGCGATGGCGATGCGCGCCCTGGAGAACCTGCGGGACGCCGGCTTCTCCGACGCCAAGATCTCCGTGGTGGTGACCCGCCACAACGTCGACCAGCTCGATGACTTCAAGGCGCTGGCCGACACCTACGGCGCGACGCTGCGCATCACCCGACTGCGGCCGTCGGGCCGTGGTGCCGACGTGTGGGACGAACTACACCCCACGTCCGCCCAGCAGGTGCAGCTGTACGACTGGCTGGTGGCCAACGGTGAGCGGGTGCTCACCGGTGACTCGTTCTTCCATCTCTCCGGGCTGGGTGAGCCCGGCGCGCTGGCCGGGCTGAACCTGTGCGGCGCGGGCCGGGTGGTCTGCCTGATCGATCCGGTGGGCGACGTCTATGCCTGTCCGTTCGCCATCCACGACACGTTCCTGGCCGGGAATGTGCTGGCGGACAACGGCTTTGGGGCTGGCTTTCAGAGCGTCTGGCAGAACTCCCCGCTGTTCCGCGAGCTGCGGGAGCCGCAGTCGGCCGGCGCGTGCGGGAGCTGCGGGCACTACGACAGTTGCCGCGGTGGCTGCATGGCGGCCAAGTTCTTCACCGGATTGCCGCTGGACGGCCCGGACCCCGAATGTGTGCAGGGTTACGGTGAACCGGCGCTGGCCCGCGAGCGGGACAAGCCCAAGTCCAGCGTCGACCACTCCCGCACCGGGAACCGCAAGAAGCCGTCGGGTCCCGTCCCGCTCACCCTGCTGAGCGCTCCGCCCAAGAAATTCTGCAACGAGAGTCCTGTGTAACCCATGGCACGTGACAAATGGTTCGAAACCGTCGCCATCGCCCAGCAGCGGGCGAAGAAGCGGCTGCCCAGGTCCGCGTACCTGTCGCTGGTGTCCGCCAGCGAGAAGGGCGTGACGGTCTCCGACAACGTCGAGTCGTTCGCACAGCTGGGCTTCGCGCCCCATGTCATCGGCGCCACCGAGAAGCGGGATATGGCGACAACGGTGATGGGCCAGGATGTTTCGATGCCGGTCATCATCTCTCCGACCGGTGTGCAGGCCATCGATCCCGATGGTGAGGTGGCGGTGGCGCGGGCCGCAGCCGCGCGGGGAACGGCGATGGGGCTGTCGTCGTTCGCCAGCAAGCCGATGGAGGAAGTGACCGCGGTCAACGACAAGGTCTTCTTCCAGATCTACTGGCTGGGCAGCCGCGACGAGATCCTGGCGCGGATGGAGCGCGCCAGGGCAGCCGGAGCCGTCGGCCTGATCCTGACCACCGACTGGAGCTTCTCCCACGGCCGGGACTGGGGCAGCCCGAAGATCCCCGAGCAGATGGACCTCGCCACCATGGTGCGGATGTTCCCCGAGGTGGTGACCAAGCCGAGCTGGCTGTGGAGCTTCGGCAAGGGCCTGCGGCCACCGGCCCTGCGGGTGCCCAATCAGGCCACCCGCGGTGAGGCCGGCCCCACCTTCTTCGAGGCCTACGGGCAGTGGATGGGCACCCCACCGCCCACCTGGGAGGACGTCGCCTGGCTGCGTGAGCAGTGGGGCGGGCAGTTCCTGCTCAAGGGAACGGTACGTGTCGACGACGCCAAACGCGCTGTCGATGCTGGCGTTTCAGCGATCACCGTGTCCAACCACGGTGGCAACAACCTGGACGGCACCCCGGCGGCGATTCGGTGCCTGCCCGCCATCGCCGACGCGGTGGGCGACCAGATCGAGGTTTTGCTGGACGGTGGGATCCGGCGCGGTAGCGACGTGGTCAAGGCCGTCGCGATGGGCGCCAGGGCGGTGATGATCGGCCGGGCGTATCTGTGGGGTCTGGCCGCCAACGGCCAGGCCGGCGTGGAGAACGTGCTCGACATCATGCGGGGCGGTATCGACTCGGCATTGATGGGGCTTGGCAAATCTTCCATCCACGAATTGACGCGCGAGGACATTCTGATACCGGACGACTTCACCCGCACTCTCGGGGTCTGAACGCCTGGTACGGGCGTGGCGCAGGGGGCTGGCGTGAACCCCGCGCGGATGGCGGGGACGGAACTCCGGAAATCAATTGCCACGCATGCGCCAACAATTGGCGCACACCAGGTGAATTCGGCCTACCATCGTCGCGTGGCATTCCCCAGCACGCTCGGGAACTCAACGTCGAGGCAGCTGCACCACACGTCGCCCGCGCTGGTCGTCCCGGTAGGTTCCACCGAGCAGCATGGACCCCATCTGCCGCTGGACACCGATACCCGCATCGCGACCGCGGTCGCAGAGGCCCTAGCTGTGCGTCTCGGCGCCAGGAATGAATGCAGCTGGCTGGTTGCCCCGGCCATCGGTTACGGCGCCAGCGGCGAGCACGAAGGTTTTCCCGGCACCGTCTCGATTGGCACACCGGTACTGGCGGAACTGCTGGTGGAGTTCGCCCGATCTGCCTGCCGGTGGGCTTCGCGCATCGCTTTTGTCAACGGCCACGGCGGCAACGTCGAGGCATTGCGCCGCGCGGCCGGACTGTTACGGTTCGAGGGGCGCGACGTGGGGTGGTGTTCCTGCAGTGCCAGCAACGCCGACGCCCACGCCGGCCACACCGAAACATCTGTATTGCTACATATTTCGCCGGGGGTTGTCAGGGAGGATGAGCGGGTGCCGGGAAACCGGGCTCCGTTGTCCGAGCTGATGCCCGAAATGCTGCGTGGGGGAGTCGCTGCCGTCAGTTCGCTGGGGGTGCTGGGGGACCCGACCACGGCGACTGCGGAGGAGGGCGGGAAGATCTTTGCCGAGATGGTTGACGGGTGTCAGGGAAGGGTCATCCGGTGGTTGCCCGACCATGAGGGGACGCTGACATGAGCGGGCCCCGACTGCCCAACGGGTTCGCCGTCCAGGTCGACCGAAGGGTGCGGGTGCTCGGTGAGGGTGCCGCGCTGCTCGGCGGTTCGCCCACCCGTCTGCTCCGGTTGGCGCCGTCCGCGCAGACGATGCTCAACGGGGGCAGGCTCGAGGTACACGATGCCGTCAGCGCGCAGCTGGCCCGCACGCTCTTGGACGCCACCGTCGCCCACCCGCGACCTCTCACCGGACCATCACACCGGGACGTGACTGTCGTGATCCCGGTGCGGGACAACATATCCGGACTCTCTCGACTGCTCCTGGCTTTGCGAGGTCTGCGGGTCATCATCGTCGACGACGGGTCGGCGACGCCGGTGCTCCAATCCGACTTCCACGCCGTGCACTGTGACGTGCGGATCCTGCGGCACTCCCGCAGCAAGGGGCCTGCCGCCGCGCGCAACCTCGGGATGAGGTCCTGCGATACCGACTTCGTTGCCTTTCTCGACTCCGACGTGGTGCCCCGCCGCGGGTGGCTGGAGGCACTATTGGGGCATTTCTGCGATCCGGCCGTGGCCCTGGTCGCACCGCGAATCGTCGCGTTGCGGCCATCCGACAGCGTGGTGGCCCGCTACGAGGCGGTGCGCTCGTCGCTCGACCTGGGGCTGCGGGAGGCGCCGGTGGTCCCGTTCGGCACGGTGTCCTACGTCCCCAGCGCCGCGATCATCTGCCGCCGTCGCAGCCTGCTCGAGGTCGGTGGTTTCGACGAGTCGCTCGAATCCGGCGAGGACGTCGACCTGTGCTGGCGGCTGAACGAGGCGGGCGCCCGGCTGCGATACGAACCCATCGCGATGGTTGCCCACGATCACCGAACCGAGCTGCGAAAGTGGCTGGTTCGCAAGTCGTTTTATGGTGGATCGGCGGCGCCCCTGGCGATTCGCCACCCCGGCAAGACGGCTCCACTGGTGATCTCGGGGTGGACGCTGGTGGTGTGGCTGCTCGCCGCGATCGGTTCCAGCCTCGGCTACCTGGGCTCGGCAGCTGTCGCGGCCATCACCGGTCACCGGATCGCCAAGTCGTTGTCCAGCGTGCAGACCGAGCCGATCGAGGTCGCCGTGGTCGCCGCCCACGGGTTGTGGTCGGCCGCCCTGCAGTTGGCGTCCGCGATCTGCAGACACTACTGGCCACTGGCGCTGATCGCGGCGGTGCTCTCGCGCCGGTGCCGGCAGGTGGTGGTGGTGGCCGCGGTGCTCGACGGCGTTTTCGACTGGATGACCCGTAACGGCAACGCCGACGACGACGAGACCAAACGGGTCGGGCTGCTGACCTACATCCTGCTCAAGCGCCTCGACGACATCGCCTACGGTCTGGGGCTGTGGGGCGGTGTCGTGCGAGAGCGGCACGCAGGCGCACTCAAGCCGCAGATCCGGACCTGAAGCGCTGCGCGTTGCGTAGCGACGTCTTGATCCTCGGCGCGGGCAGCGCGGGATCGGTCCTGGCCGAACGCCTTTCCCGGGACGAACGCTGCCGCGTGACCGTCGTCGAAGCCGGTCCCGGGCCCTCGGACACGAGAGTGCGAAGCCAGATCAGCGACGCTCTTCGCCTTCCGCTCGGAGCGGCCAGCTCGGTGGTGCGACGCTATTCGACAACGCTGACCGACAACCCCGTGCGGCACGCGCAGATCATGCGCGGCGCGGTCGTGGGCGGTTCGGGAGCGATCAACGGCGGGTACTTCTGCCGGGCGCTGCCCCCCGACATCGCCGGGTGGGCGCTCGACGGATGGTCATGGGACGACGTGCTGCCACACTTCATCGCCATCGAGAACGACCTCGACTTCGCCGGCCCGCTGCATGGCTCGAACGGACCGATCACGGTCCGTCGTGTCACTGAATTCGACGGGTGCACAGCAGCTTTCGTCGATTCAGCGCAAATGGCCGGTTTCGGCTGGATCGACGATCTGAATGGCTCGGCACCGGACTCGGCGCTGCCGGCCGGGGTGGGTGCGCTGCCGCTGAACATCGACCGCGGCACCCGGGTGGGTCCCGGGGGTGCCTTCCTGCAGCCGGCCTCGTCCCGTCCGAACCTGACGCTGCTGGCCGACACCCGGGTCCGACGGATCCGGATGGACGGAGGGCGGGCCGTCGGCGCCGACTGTGTCGGACCCGACGGCGCCCTGGTCCTGACCGCCGACCGGGTCGTGCTGTCCGCCGGGGCGATCGCGACCGCACAGTTGCTGATGATCTCGGGAGTGGGGCCCGCGCGGGTGCTGCAGGCCGTCGGGGTGCCTGTCGAGGTGGATCTGCCGGTGGGCGTCGACACCGTCGACCATCCGGAGTGGGTGCTTCCGGTGAGCTGGTCGCCGACACACGACGTGCCGCCGCTGGAGGCCGTGCTGACGACACCCGACGGGCTGGAGATCAGACCGTACACCGCCGGTTTCGCCGCCATGACGGACGGTCGGCGCGACGACCCGACCGATCGCCCGCACCTCGGGGTGGCGCTGATGCGTCCCCGGTCGCGGGGCCGGATCACGCTGGCGTCCGCCGACCCCGACGTCGCACCGGTGATCGAGCATCGCTACGACAGTCAGGCTGCCGACGTCGAGCTGTTGCGCACCGGATTCGACCTGGTACGCGAAATCGCCGGTGACACAACCCGGTCCGAGGCGGCCTGGGCGACATCGCAGCACCTGTGCGGCAGCGCCAGGATGGGCAGGGACGGCGACCCCGCCGCGGTGGTCGACGCCCGGTGTCGGGTGTTCGGTGTCGACGGCCTGTGGGTGGTCGACGGATCGATACTGCCCGCGATCACCAGTCGAGGGCCGCACGCGACGATCGTGATGGTGGGCCATCGCGCGGCGGAGTTCATCGTGGCGAGGTGAGCTTGCGGATCGGACGTGACTGCCTACCGTCGCGACCGGGCGACCACACCGCGACGAATGCGGCCGCGACGACCATCACCGCCGAGAGCACCGTCACCGCCTGGTCCATCGCGTGCAGGAACGCGGACTCGGCGATGCCCGCCAGGTCCGCGCCCATCGGGCCCATCTGGTCGGCGACCGACAGTGCGTAGGCCAGCGACTCGGATGCAGCCTGGCGGGTCTGCTCGGGAAAAGCGCCCACGTTCGGCGCCAGGCTGTGCTGGTAGCCCGCGGCGAGGACCGAGCCCGCCACGGCGATGCCGAGTGCCGCGCCGATCTCACGGGTGGCGTCGTTGACCGCGGAGGCCACCCCCTGCTTCTCGTCCGGAACCGCCCCCATGATCGCCGAAGTCGTTGGCGCCGTGCACAGCCCGATACCCGAGGCCATGATCAGCAGTGGCCACGCCAGAGCCAGGTACGACGAGTCCGTTCCCAGGGTGCGCATGCAGAACAGCCCGACCGCCAACATCAGCAGTCCGCCGGTCACCACCGCACGCAGTCCGAACCTGGGCAGATAGAGATGCACCGTGGCACTGAGAATCAGCACGGGAAACACCAGCGGTGTCAACGCGAATGCGGTCGTCAGTGGGCTGTAGCCCAACACCAGCTGCATGTATTGCATTGATACGAAGAAGAATCCGAAGTTCGCGAAGAACAGGAACGTGATGCCGACGGCGCCGGTGGCGAAGTCGGGTTGTCTGAAGAGCCTGACATCGAGGAGTGGATGTGTGCGGCAAAGTTGCACACGGGTGAAGACGACGGCGATCGCCAGTCCGGCCACCATGCAGGCCAGGACGACGGGGTCGGTCCACCCGCGGTGGGGAGCCTCGATGACCCCGAGGACGAACACCGCGATCGCCGCGCCGATGAGTCCGCCGCCGAGCCAATCGACCGGCGCGGCGGTTTCGTCACGCGAGGACCCGACGGTGCAGGTGAGCCCGAATAGGATGACCGCGGCTGCGCCGAAGGCCCAGAAGATCGACTGCCATGGGAAGTAGTGCAGCAGTGCCCCGGTGCCCAGGAATCCGACGATCGCCGCGGAACCGGCCACACCCGCCCAGATCCCCACGGCCTTGTTGCGTTCGGACTTCGGAAACGCGGCGGTGAGCAGCGACAGTGTCGCGGGCATGATGAACGCCGCACCGACACCTGCCACCGCGCGTGCGGCGATGATCTGCGTGGGACTGTCCCACAAGACCGGGGCCAGAGAGGCCACGCCGAAGATGGCCAGTCCGGCGAGCAGCGCGCCGCGCCGGCCGTAGCGGTCGCCAAGGGCCCCCGCGAGCAGGAGTAGGCATGCCAGCGCGAGCGTGTAACCGTCGATCACCCACGTCAGTTGCGTCTGGGACGCCGACGTCTCCACCGCGAGGTCGGGCAGTGCGGCGTTGAGCGCGACCATCGACGAGATGACCAGGATGACGTCGGCGCAGGCGACCGCCAGCAGCCAGGTTCTGCTGCGCGGGGAGAGGCTGGTGGTTTCGCCATCGATATCCTGGCTGGACTCGTCGAGGGTGTCGACCACGTCGCCTCCTTGGGCAGGGATATTTTTGAGACTAACAGTCTCGTTCCGAGATCGACGGTCTCGTACCCGTTCGGGAGGTGAGGGAAACGATGCCCGCGGCAAGTGGGGATCCGCGGCCGGCCCGCTCACGGGCTCGGCTGCTCGACGCCGCGACGGCGCTGCTCCGTGAGGGCGGACCCGGCGCCGTCACCGTCGACGCCGTGACGCGCAGCGCCAACGTGGCCCGGGCCACCCTCTACCGTCATTTCCCCAGCGCGAACGACCTTGTGGCAGCGGCCTTCATGAGGCTCATCCCGCCGCCGCCGATGCCTCCCGAGCACGGCAACCTGCGGGACCGGCTGCTCGCGATCGTGGTCGAATGGGCCGAATCGATCGCCGAGGCGCCGACCACGTTGACTGCGATGGCGTGGCTCTCGCTAGGACCCGACATGGCGGCGGTGCCCACCGCCGGGCAGGCGGGCAGTCAGGAGGTGATGTCGCTACGGGAGCGGATCGCCGAGCAGTACTCCGCACCATTCGTCGCACTCTTCGACGGACCGCAGGCCGCTGCCGAACTCGGCCCCGTCGACCGGACGATGGCGTTCGCTCTGCTGATCGGTCCGCTTGCGTTCGGCCGGATCAGCACGCTGGTCGACTTCGACTACCGAGCGGTGGCGACCGCGGCAGTGGACGGCTTCCTGGCGACCTTCGCCAAGGATCGCTAGGTCACCGCAGCGAGTAGCGGATCGGCAGATGTTTGAGACCGCCGACGAACGTGGTGGCGGACAGTTCGGGCTCGCCCGCCAGCTCGATGGAGTCCAACCGGGGCAGCAACTCGGTGAACAGGCTGTTCATCTCCATTCGCGCCAGCGCCGCACCGAGGCAGAAGTGCACTCCGTACCCGAAGGCCAGGTGCTTGTTCGGATCCCGGCCGACGTCGAAGCGGAACGGGTCGGTGAAGACCTCCTCGTCGCGGTTGGCCGACACGTAGGCCAGGTACACCGAATCGCCCTCGGCGATCGGCACGCCACGGACCTCGGTGGGGGCGGTCGCGGTCCGCATGAACTCCTTGACCGGTGTGGTCCAGCGGATCATCTCCTCGACGGCAGTGCCCATCAGGCTCATGTCGCCGCGCAGTCGTGCCAGCTGATCCGGGTTGTCGATGAGCGCGCGCAACCCGCCGGAGATGGCGTCCTTGGTGGTGTCGTGGCCCGCGCTGGCGACGATCACGTAGTACGACACGGTGTCCATGTCCGAAAGCGGCTCGCCGTTGATCGTGCCGTTGGCGATCGCCGAGGCCAGGTCGTCGGTGGGGTGTTCGCGGCGCGAGGCGGTCAGCGCCGAGAAGTAGGCGAAGAAGTCCATCAGCACGGCCAGCAGGTCTTCGGTGGTGCCCTCGCCGCGCTTGTGCTCGGTGTCGTCGCCGCCGAACATCTCCTGGGTCAGCTTGAGCATCCGGGGAAAGTCGTCCTCGGGCAAGCCGAGCAGCGAAAGGATCACGTAGAGCGGGTAATTGACGGCGATATCGGTGACGAAGTCGCACTCGGGGCCGATGTCGCGCATCCTGTCGACATACCTTTTGGCCAGCTCGTCCACGCGGACCTTCAGGTCGCGCATCGCCTTGGGCCGGAACCAGTCCGCGCCGATCTTGCGGACGTCTCGATGGTGCGGGTCGTCCATGTGGATCAGCGTGCGCAAGCCGATGCCCGCATCTTGCTGCTGCTTCATCACGTCGTCGCCCTCGGCCGGCATCAGCAGCGGGCGTGGGCCGCTGACGAACAGGTTGTTGTCGCGCTCGATGGCCATGATGTCGGCGTGCCTGGTGATCGCCCAGAACGGGCGGTACGGCGGATTGTCCACCCACGCGACCGGCTGGTTCGCCCGCAGATGGGTCAGCGCTGCGTGCAGTCGGGCGTCATCGGCGTAGGCCGTCGGATCGGCCAGGACATTGGCGGCACTGTCCTGGTGCACGTCCATTGCCGAAGTGCTCATGCGGTCTCCTCGTGGGGCTGCGGAACGACTTGACGGGTGTCAAGTCGGCAGTCTATGTGACGGACGCCACGCAGGGGAAGGGGTGCGGGCCGTCATCACCGTAAGCTCGGACCTCGTGGCGCCCACCTCGGTTCTCGGCCGCGTCGTGTGCGTCCTGGTGGCCGCGGCACTGGCAGCCGGGTGCGCCCGGGAGCGGGACGAACCGGCGCCCACGTCCGCCGATCCGGCTCTGGTGCAGACCGCGTCGGGGACCGTGCGTGGCGTCGTCGGAGCGGACCATCGCCTCTTCGCCGGCATTCCCTACGCCGCACCGCCCGTCGGAGAGCTCCGCTGGCAGCTGCCGCAGCCGGCGCAGAAGTGGGACGGGGTACGGGACGCCACCGCGTTCGGCCCGCGCTGCCTGCAGGACCTCGGCGGCGGCGTCGAGCTCGGGCGCCAGACCGATGAGGACTGCCTCAACCTGCATGTGTGGACCCCGGCGGCCGACCAGAACCCGGAACCGCCGCGGCCGGTGATGGTGTGGATCCACGGGGGTGCCTTCGTCAACGGCAGCGGTTCCCTCTACGACGCGCAGCGCCTCGTCGCGCGCGGTGACATCGTCGTCGTCACCATCAACTACCGGCTGGGCACGCTGGGCTTTCTGGCCCACCCTGCGCTCGGTCCCGCCGGCGCGGTCGGCAACTACGGACTCGCCGACCAACAGGCCGCCCTGCGATGGGTGCGGGACAACATCGCTCAGTTCGGTGGTGACCCGGGCAAGGTCACCGTGGCGGGGGAGTCCGCCGGCGGCATGTCGGTGTGCGACCACCTGGTGGCTCCGGGTTCGGCGGGGCTGTTCGGCGCCGCCATCATCCAGAGCGGCCCGTGTCAGGCCCAGCTCGCGCTGCCGGAGGCCGAGCGCATCAGCATCGACTATGCGCGCGACGTCGGCTGTGCCGACCCGGCGGTGGCGGCCGGATGCCTGCGGGCGCTGCCCGCCGACAAGTTGCGGGAACCGGTGCGGTACTTCCGTATCGGAGAAGACGCGCTGAGCGGCCCGGTCACCGGGAGCGCGCTGCTGCCGACGGATCCGATGACGGCATTCGCCGACGGCGAGGCAGCGCGGGTGCCCGTCGCGATCGGCACGAATCGTGACGAGTTCACGCTGTTCATGGCGCTGGAGTACCTGCGGGGCGAAGAACTGCTGCCCGATGAGTATCCGGACGTCCTCACCGCCACGTTCGGCCCCAACGCCGCCGCGGTGGCGCAGCGCTACCCGCTGGAGCGCTACGGCGGCAGCGCCCCGCTGGCCTACTCGGCGGCCGTCACCGACGGTGAGTTCGCCTGCGTGGACGAGCGCATCGGCGAAGACCTGGCCCGGCACGGCCCGGTGTACGCCTATGAGTTCAACGACCCGCAGGCCCCCACGCCCGAGCCCTTCCGGACCCTGCCGTTCCCGGTCGGCGCCAGTCATTCGCTGGAACTGCGCTACCTGTTCGACGTCGACGGCGTGGCTGCGCTCGATCCCGCCCAGCAGGCATTGGCGGACCAGATGATCGACTACTGGAGCGCGTTCGTCAGGACCGGTGCGCCCGACCGCGCCGGCTCGCCCGAGTGGCCGGCGCTCGGGGGAGGCCCCGCCCCGGGTCCGCGGTTGTCGCTGGCGCCCGAAGACGTCAGGGTGTTCGACGACTTCGGCCAGATCCACCAGTGCCCGTTCTGGGCCGGTCTCGAGTAGGTTGGTTCTGCACGTCGCGGCCTTCTGCGGAGATTTGGAGCAGGCCAGGTTCGTCAGGCATACTGTTCGGGTTGCCTTGAGCCGGGTTCGCCTGGCCGGGCATGCGACCAGCGCCCTCGCGGGCGCATCCGGTCCCAACCTCGATCGTGACGGGTTTTCCGACGCGAACGAGTGTGCGTGCGGGCGACACACCCGACCGCGGGGGTCGGTGGACCACAGACAGGTAAACAGCGGCGGCACAGCCAGGCCCGACAGGGCCTATTGAACGGCGAGGGCCCGGATTAGTAGTGAGGTAGGAGAAAGCGTGGCGGGACAAAAGATCCGCATCAGGCTGAAGGCCTACGACCATGAGGCGATCGATGCCTCAGCGCGCAAGATCGTCGAGACGGTCACCCGGACGGGAGCCAGCGTGGTCGGCCCGGTGCCGCTGCCGACCGAGAAGAACGTGTACTGCGTCATCCGGTCCCCGCACAAGTACAAGGACTCGCGGGAGCACTTCGAGATGCGCACCCACAAGCGGTTGATCGACATCCTCGATCCCACGCCGAAGACGGTCGACGCCCTCATGCGCATCGATCTCCCGGCCAGCGTCGACGTCAATATCCAATAGGCATCCCAGGAGATATCCAGAACATGGCACGCAAAGGCATTCTGGGCACCAAGCTGGGCATGACGCAGGTGTTCGACGAGAACAACAAGGTCGTCCCAGTCACGGTCGTCAAGGCCGGCCCCAACGTGGTGACCCGCATCCGCACCCCCGAGCGCGACGGCTACAGCGCCGTGCAGCTCGCCTACGGCGAGATCAGCCCGCGCAAGGTGAACAAGCCGGTCACCGGTCAGTACGCCGCCGCGGGAGTGAACCCGCGCCGTCATCTCGCCGAGTTCCGGCTCGACGACGAGGCAGCGGCCGGCGAGTACGAGGTCGGCCAGGAGCTCACCGCGGAGATCTTCGCGGACGGCGCCTACGTCGACGTGACGGGCACCTCCAAAGGCAAGGGCTTCGCGGGCACGATGAAGCGTCACGGCTTCAAGGGGCAGGGCGCCAGCCACGGCGCCCAGGCAGTGCACCGTCGGCCCGGCTCGATCGGTGGCTGCGCCACCCCCGGCCGGGTGTTCAAGGGCACCCGGATGTCGGGCCGGATGGGTAGCGACCGTGTCACCACCCAGAACCTCAAGGTGCACAAGGTCGACGCCGAGAAGGGCGTGCTGCTGATCAAGGGCGCCATCCCCGGGCGCAACGGTGGACTGGTGGTTGTCCGCACCGCAATCAAGCGAGGCGAGAAGTAACGATGACTCTCAAAATCACAGTGAAGACGCCGGACGGCAAGACGGACGGCAGCGTCGAGCTGCCCGCCGCCCTGTTCGACGTCGAACCCAACATCGCTCTGATGCACCAGGTGGTCACCGCCCAGCTGGCCGCCAAGCGTCAGGGCACGCACTCGACCAAGACGCGCGGCGAGGTCCGCGGCGGCGGCAAGAAGCCGTACCGCCAGAAAGGCACCGGCCGCGCCCGTCAGGGTTCGACCAGGGCGCCGCAGTTCGCCGGTGGTGGTGTCGTGCACGGCCCGCAGCCGCGTGACTACAGCCAGCGCACCCCGAAGAAGATGATCGCCGCCGCCCTGCGCGGGGCGCTCTCCGATCGGGCGCGCAACGACCGGATCCACGCGATCACCGAGCTGGTGGCCGGCCAGGTGCCGTCGACCAAGAGCGCCAAGGGGTTCCTGGAGACGGTGACCGCGAACAAGAAGGTGCTCGTGGTGATCGGTCGTGCTGACGAGGTGGGCACCAAGAGCGTGCGCAATCTCCCTGGTGTGCATGTGATCTCGCCGGATCAGCTCAACACCTACGACGTGCTCAACGCAGACGATGTGGTGTTCAGCGTGGAGGCTCTCAACGCCTACATCGCCGCGAACACCAATGAGGAGGTTTCGGCCTGATGGCTAACGTCACCGACCCCCGCGACATCATCTTGGCCCCGGTCATCTCCGAGAAGTCGTACGGGTTGATCGAGGACAACGTCTACACGTTCATCGTGGCGCCCGATTCGAACAAGACCCAGATCAAGATCGCCATCGAGAAGATCTTCAAGGTCAAGGTCGATTCGGTGAACACCGCGAATCGCCAGGGCAAGCGCAAGCGCACCCGCGCCGGTTACGGCCAGCGCAAGGCCACCAAGCGCGCGATCGTCACCCTGGCCGCGGGCAGCAAGCCGATCGACCTGTTCGGAGCGCCGGCCTGACCGGCCAGAGGCAAGAGATTAGAGAGACTTAAAAAGCCATGGCTATTCGCAAGTACAAGCCGACGACCCCGGGTCGGCGCGGCTCCAGCGTCTCAGACTTCGCCGAGATCACCCGCGATCACCCGGAGAAGTCGCTGGTTCGCCCGTTGCACGGCAAGGGCGGGCGCAACGCGCACGGCCGGATCACCACTCGTCACAAGGGTGGTGGCCACAAGCGTGCCTACCGGGTGATCGATTTCCGCCGCCACGACAAGGACGGCGTCAACGCCAAGGTCGCGCACATCGAGTACGACCCGAACCGCACCGCGAACATCGCGCTGCTGCATTTCCTCGACGGTGAGAAGCGCTACATCATCGCGCCGGCGGGCCTCAAGCAGGGCGCGGTCATCGAGTCGGGCGCCAACGCCGACATCAAGCCCGGAAACAATCTGCCGCTGCGCAACATCCCGGCGGGCACCGTGATCCACGCCGTGGAGTTGCGGCCCGGTGGTGGCGCCAAGCTCGCCCGTTCGGCCGGCGTCAGCATCCAGCTGCTCGGCAAGGAAGGCAGCTACGCCTCGCTGCGTATGCCGTCCGGCGAGATTCGTCGCGTCGACGTGCGCTGCCGCGCCACCGTGGGCGAGGTCGGCAACGCCGAGCAGGCCAACATCAACTGGGGCAAGGCCGGCCGGATGCGGTGGAAGGGCAAGCGCCCGACCGTCCGTGGTGTGGTGATGAACCCGGTCGACCACCCGCACGGCGGTGGTGAGGGCAAGACCTCCGGCGGCCGTCACCCGGTGAGCCCGTGGGGCAAGCCCGAGGGCCGTACCCGCAAGCCCAAGAAGCAGAGCGACAAGCTCATCGTCCGCCGCCGGCGCACCGGCAAGAAGCGCTAGGAGAAGTAGCGATGCCACGCAGCCTGAAGAAGGGCCCGTTCGTCGACGACCATCTCCTGAAGAAGGTCGACGTCCAGAACGAGAAGAACACCAAGCAGGTCATCAAGACCTGGTCCCGCCGCTCCACCATCATCCCGGACTTCATCGGGCACACCTTCGCCGTCCACGACGGTCGCAAGCATGTCCCGGTGTTCGTCACCGAGTCGATGGTCGGACACAAGCTGGGCGAGTTCGCACCCACCCGCACCTTCAAGGGTCACATCAAGGATGACCGGAAGAGCAAGAGGCGATGACCACCCCGATGAGCACTCCGACAAAGACTCCGCTCGAGTATCCGTCAGCACAGGCGAAGGCTCGGTTCGTCCGCGTCTCGGCCAGCAAGGCGCGGCGCGTCATCGATCTGGTCCGCGGCAAGAGCGTCGAGGAAGCCCTCGACATCCTGCGGTGGGCGCCGCAGTCGGCCAGTGACCCGGTCGCCAAGGTGATCGCCAGCGCCGCGGCCAACGCGCAGAACAACGACGGCCTGGATCCGGCCACCCTGGTGGTCGCGACCATCCATGCCGACGAGGGTCCGACCGCCAAGCGCATCCGGCCGCGCGCACAGGGTCGTGCGTTCCGGATCCGCAAGCGCACCAGCCACATCACGGTGATCGTCGAGAGCCGTCCTCCCCGCAAGGGTGGCGACAAGGCTTCGGCGTCCAGTCGGTCGCGGCGTGCGCAGGGCAGCAAGGCGGCGGCGACTTCGAAGCAGGCAGCCACTACGACATCGACTGAGGCTTCTAGCGAAGCGAAGGGAGGCTCGCAGTAGTGGGCCAGAAGATCAACCCGCACGGCTTCCGGCTCGGTATCACCACCGACTGGAAGTCCCGCTGGTACGCCGACAAGCAGTACGCCGACTACATCAAGGAAGATGTGGCCATCCGCAAGCTGCTGTCCACCGGCCTGGAGCGCGCCGGGATCGCCGATGTGGAGATCGAGCGCACCCGTGACCGTGTCCGGGTGGACATCCACACCGCGCGTCCGGGCATCGTGATCGGCCGCCGCGGCACCGAGGCCGACCGCATCCGCGGCGACCTGGAGAAGCTGACCAAAAAGCAGGTCCAGCTCAACATCCTCGAGGTGAAGAACCCCGAGTCGGTGGCGCAGTTGGTGGCCCAGGGGGTCGCCGAGCAGCTCAGCAACCGCGTGGCGTTCCGCCGCGCGATGCGCAAGGCGATCCAGTCCGCGATGCGTCAGCCGAACGTCAAGGGCATCCGCGTGCAGTGCTCGGGCCGCCTCGGCGGCGCCGAGATGAGCCGCTCGGAGTTCTACCGTGAAGGTCGGGTGCCGCTGCATACGCTGCGCGCGGACATCGACTACGGCCTGTACGAGGCCAAGACGACCTTCGGCCGGATCGGCGTGAAGGTGTGGATCTACAAGGGCGACATCGTCGGTGGCAAGCGTGAGCAGATCGCGTCCGCGCCCGCCGGCGCAGACCGTCCGCGCCGCGAGCGTCCCACGGGCACCCGCCCGCGTCGCAGTGGCGCCTCGGGCACCACCGCGACGAGCACCGACGCCGGGCGCGCCGCGACCTCGGAAGAGGCTCCGGCGCCGGCCGCCACCGAGGCTGCCCCCGCCGAGGCGCCCGCAGCAGCCGAGAGCACTACACAGGATTCAGGGAGCTAGGCAATGCTCATTCCCCGCAAGGTCAAGCATCGTAAGCAGCACCACCCGCGGCAGCGCGGTATCGCCAGCGGCGGGACCTCGGTGAGCTTCGGCGACTACGGCATCCAGGCCCTCGGCCATGCCTACATCACCAACCGGCAGATCGAATCCGCGCGTATCGCCATCAACCGGCACATCAAGCGTGGCGGCAAGGTGTGGATCAACATCTTCCCGGACCGCCCGCTGACCAAGAAGCCCGCCGAGACCCGTATGGGTTCCGGTAAGGGCTCGCCGGAGTGGTGGGTCGCCAACGTCAAGCCAGGCCGGATCCTGTTCGAGCTGAGCTACCCGGACGAGAAGATCGCCAGGGAAGCGCTGACCCGCGCGATCCACAAGCTGCCGATCAAGGCACGCATCGTCACCAGAGAGGAGCAGTTCTGATGGCAGTCGGAACCACGACCGGCGAACTGCGCGAGCTCACCGACAACGAACTGACCGACAAGCTGCGCGAGTCCAAGGAAGAGCTGTTCAACCTGCGCTTCCAGATGGCGACCGGGCAGCTCACCAACAACCGCAGGCTCCGTGTCGTGCGGCAGGAGATCGCACGCGTCTACACCGTGCTGCGCGAACGTGAATTGGGTCTGGCCGCCGGACCCGGAAGTGGGGATTCGTAAATGGCCGAAGCAACAGAGAAGGGCCCGGCCACGACGCCGCGGACCGAGAAGCCACGCAACCGCCGCAAGACGGCGATCGGCTACGTGGTCAGCGACAAGATGCAGAAGACCATCGTGGTCGAGCTGGAATCTCGTAAGAGCCACCCGCTCTACGGCAAGATCATCCGGACCACCACGAAGGTCAAGGCCCACGACGAGAACGGCGACGCCGGTGTCGGCGACCGCGTTTCGTTGATGGAGACCCGGCCGCTGTCTGCCACCAAGCGCTGGCGTCTCGTGGAGATCCTCGAGAAGGCCAAGTAACCCGAAGCCTCGACACGCAGCCCCCGCTCGCCCCTCAGGGCGAGTCGGGGCTTTCGTGTTGTTGCGTTATTTGAGTTTGCGGAGAAGGCGATGCCGTTAGTCTGACCTGCGATGAAACGTTTCGCTGCGGTCTGCACAAGATTGCTCGTGGTCCTCTCGATGATGTCTTTGCTGATGTCACCCGCGGCAAGAAGTCAGCCGCCCGACACCGGTGGCCTCGTCGTCGCGCCCGTCATTCCGCTGGGGCAGCTCGGCGCACTGTCCGATCTGGCCTTTTACGGAATCCAGGGCACCGAGACCCTGAACATCCCGGTGCCCCCCGGTCTGGAACCCGTCGCGCTCGACGCATTCACGCAACTGCCGGTCAATGTGCGGAGCGCGACGATCACCGTGATGCAGCAGGATCGCACCCTCGCCCGGATCGACATCCCGCCGGGGGACCGCGCGCCGATCGTCATCCCGCTCGCCGGCGCCGAGATCGTGGGCAACTCGGTGAGCGTGACACTGCGCACCTACCTGCTGCCGGTCGAAGGCTACTGCCTGGATCCGACCAACCCGCTGAGGTTGTCCGACGGCAGCATCAGGTTCACCGGCGTCGAACAGACTCCCGCCGCGGTCGCCGACTTCCTGCCGCCCGTGCTGCGTCAGCTCACGATCTTCGTCGCCGACGACCCGACCCGGGCGGAGTCGGATGCGACGGTCCGACTGGCGACGGCCATCGCGGCGCACTACGGAACCCAGAACCCCGAAATCGTGATCGCGCCGCTGGCGCAAGGGCAATCAGGTCCCACTGCGCCCTCCGCGCCGCTGCAGCGACACATCGTCGTCCGGGAGAGCGCCGACGTCGGGGTGTCTCTGATGAGCGCCGACGGGGTGCCCGCGCTGCTCATCGCCGGTCCCCCCGCAGACCTGGCCAACCAGAGCCGGTTGATCACCAGCGACCTCAACCGCCTCGCGCTGGCGTCGAAAGCCGTTGCCGGGCCGCTGAGTTCGACACCACAGCTGCCCGCGGACCAGACCACGCTGCGCCGGCTGGGGCAGCCGGGGGTGAACGCCACCGCACTCTCGCCGCAGGTCGGTATCGGTCTCGACCAGACCCGGCTGGGGCGGGCGGCGCACGATGTGCGCGTGCACCTTCGCGGGTCCTACACGCCGCTGCCCGCGGCCATCGGCGGACAACTGGTGGCCTCGATCGCCGGTGAGGTCATCGACCGCTGGCCCGCCGATGCCTCGGGAACAGTCGACCGCTGGGTGGACGTGCCCGATCGTCTCCTGCAGCGCTACACCTCGCTGGGACTTCGACTCGACATCGCGGGAGATACCGGGCGCTGCGGCGAGTTCCAGCCACTGACACTGACGATCGACGGTGACAGCCCGGTGCTGAGCAGTCCCGCCGAGCCGCCGGTTCCCGGTGGCTTCCAGTCGATACCGCAGTCGCTGATGCCGCGCGCCGCGGTGGGCGTCGACGGCGGATTCGACGACACCCGACGCGCAGTCGCGATCATGACCGGGTTGCAGCGGCTCAGCGCGCTGCCGATCGACACCGAGGTGATGCCGGTGGGGGACGCTGTCGGCGCCGAGGGCCCCGCCGTGATCGTCAGTGCCGGTGGGTGGACCGATGACCGGATCGCCTTGCCGATCGCCGCCGGTGGGAACGGTGAGCTGACCGTGGAACGCGCCGATTCACCGGGGGAGACGACGACGCTGACGCTCGACCCGGCGTTGGGATTCGGCTCCTTGCAGGTCGTGCACGACGGCAGGCGAAGTGTGCTCGTGGCGACGTCGAACGACGCACCGGAGCAACTCGACGCGCTGCTGGACTGGCTCGGATCGAATGTCGAGCGGTGGGCCGATCTGGACGGCACCGCGTTGATCGCGGCGGCGGGCCGGCAGCCGGTCGTCTTCGACCCCGACGCCGAGGTGACCGCCGAACAGCAGGCAGTGACGTCTGCGGACCGGCCGTGGTGGTTCTGGGCGTCCGTCGCCGCGGTGGCGGTGCTGGTGCTGCTGGCGTTGGTTGCGTTACTGGTGCGCGCCAAGCGACCCCGCCATCGACAATGACCGCCTCCCCGGCCGCGCCGACTGTCCTGCAGCGCTACTACGAGGTGCATCCCACCTACCGGCTGATCATCCGGTGGACGCTCATCGTCGCTCTGACCCTCTTCGCCTTCCATCGCAGCTTCGGGAGCCTGATCGACGTCGTCCGCAACGGCAGCATCGGGAGCTTTGTGTGGGCGGTGCCCGCTGCGGCAGCCCTGGTGGCGGTGGCGATCGCCCGGCGCAGGCGCACCGAGTTGCCGATCCACGATCGCCAGACCGACATCATCGTCGGGATCATGGGACTCGTCCTGGCCCTGCTGATCCAAAGTGTGTTGCTGCCGCGCTACGAGCTCTACTTTTATCTGCTGCGCCTCGACCTGATCGCGATGTGGCTGTACGTGAGTTGCTCTGCGGCGATGCTTTTCGGCCTTCGCCCGGTGATCCGGTTCGCCTGGGTCTGGGGGATGGTGTTGCTGTTGATCCTCACCCTGCCGTACTACCTCGTGGTCATCGCGCTCGGGGGTAGCAAGACTGCGGCGGGAGCCGCAACGCTGTTGATCGCGGGTCTCGGCGCAGGCATCGCCGGTGGACCGTCCTACCGGCGCGGTGCGCTCAGCTCACTGGCGGCCTGGGTGGTGGGTTTCGCGGTCCTCGCCGTGATCAGCGTGTTCTTCCCCGATTCCCCGGTGCTGGTGTACCAGGAGGTGCCGGCGATCACCGCGATCTGTGTGGTCGGTGTCGGGATGTTCTACCTGTCCCGCCGCGGCAAACCCAAGCGGGTGCTCGAACGTAAGGTGGAACCGCTTGCCGCCAAACAGGTCTGGGCCGCCGTGCCGCTGGTGGTCGCGGTGGCACTGGCACTGTCGCTGTTTCCGCTGCCCACGTCCCGCAACGCGGTGATCTTCGATCGGCCCTCTGCATATCCACTGGTTCCCGGGACGCCGCTGGTCGCACCGCCGGGCTGGACCGACTCGGAGGAAGCGGAGCGCATTCCGGTCAACCGGCTCTTCGGTACCGACGCCGTGCTGGTGCGGCAGCGGATGACGGCCGAATTCGGCAACCCGCAGTGGGACAAATTCGGCAGGCCCAGAACGGTTGTCGTGGACAGCACGGTCAGCGATCGACCGATCGCGTTCGCGACGTATCCCTCGCGGGTGCTCTACGGCCTGACCTCGGCCCGGTTCAGCGAGGTGCGCGAGGTGGACCTCGGGAGGGGAGTGGTGGGCAATCTGCTTTCGGTGGTCGACGACCAATTGCTGGTGACCTGGAACTCGCTGGGATTCGCCTGGGGTGACGGGGATGTCGCCCAGCGGGTGACGATCTTCGCCGTCGACAACCATGAGCCCGACGCACCGTTTCCCCAGCCGACCCAGAATCTGTTGCCCACTCTGCGAACCTTGATCACGCTGCTGTTCCGCGGCAACGACGTGCTCGATCAGGACACCCCGAGGTTCAAGGACGCCGATATGCTCTCGCAGTTCGGCCGTGCTCTGGTCGCCGCACAGGCGAGTCCCGCGTCATGAGCGCGACCGACGGGCGGCCGGTCCTCGATGTCACGGTGCCGGCGGACCGGGAGTACGCGCTGCGGCGCGCCATCAACGGTCTGCGCGACGACGACCCGTTGCGGTCCGCGTCGGTCGCCGTCGTGGGTTGGCAACGGGTGGTGTTGTGGTCGCTGTTGGTCGTTGTCGTCGGCTGTGCCGTCTGGCAGCCGATGGCCACCGCCGTGGTCCTCATCGGGCTGAGCACGCTGGCATATCTGCTGACGATGACCGACCGCGTCCTCATCTTCCGGCAGGGGCTCGCGTCCCGAGCAATCGAGATCTCCGATGAGAGGGCGCGGGCGATACCGGACGACGAACTGCCGCCCTACACGATCCTGGTGCCCGCCTACAACGAACCGGAGGTGGTCGGGGATCTCATCGGCGCGATGGCAAACCTCGAATACCCGCGCGACAAACTTCAGGTGCTGCTGCTGCTGGAAGCCGACGACGACGTGACGATCGCGGCCGCGCAGGGGTGCGCGGAATCCGACGCGATCACCATCGTGTTGGTGCCACCGGGGGAGCCGCGCACCAAACCGAAGGCGTGCAACTACGGCCTGTACTTTGCGACCGGCGAGATCGTGACGATCTTCGACGCCGAGGACATCCCCGAACCGCTGCAGTTGCGCCGGGTGGTCACCGCATTCCGTGATCTCGGCGACGACGTCGCCTGTATCCAGGCGAAACTCGTGTACCACAACGGGCATCAGAACATCCTGACCGGCTGGTTCACCGCGGAGTACGGGCTGTGGTTCGGCTACCTTCTTCCCGGGATGATGGGGTCGACATCGCCGATTCCGTTGGGTGGTACGTCGAACCATCTGCGCCGCGAGGTGCTCGACGAGATCGGCGCGTGGGATCCGTTCAACGTCACCGAGGACGCCGACCTCGGCCTGCGCATCGCCGCGAGGGGCTACCGCACCGCGGTGATCGACTCGCACACCCTCGAAGAGGCCAACAGCGACCCGATCAACTGGATCCGGCAGCGATCACGTTGGTACAAGGGCTATCTGCAGACCTGGCTGGTGCACATCCGACGCCCGGTCGAGCTGTACCACGTCCTCGGCATGCGCAGCTTCGTGCGATTCACGCTGGTGCTGGCCGGCACCCCGGTCATCGCTGTGCTGAACCTGGTGTTCTGGTTGATCACCCTGGTCTGGTTCCTCGGCCAGCCGTCGGTGATCGAAGATGTGTTCCCGGTGTACATCTACTTCCCGGCGCTGATCGCCCTGGTGCTGGGCAACGCGGCGACGCTGTACATGAACCTGATCGCGCTTCGTGAGGACGACCGCTCGGACCTGTTGGTCCCCGGGCTGACGGTGCCGGTGTTCTGGCTGATGATGAGCGTCGCCGCGGCCAAGGGCTGCTATCAGATGATTCGCAATCCATCCTACTGGGAGAAGACATTCCACGGTCTGTCCGCGAAACCGTCCGAAGTGGAAGGCGGGCCGTGACGCCTCGCGGCCTGTCCCGGCGACAGCTGATGGTCGCGGTGTATTTCGTGTCGTTCGCGATGTATGCCGGTGTCGGGTACTGGCTGCAGGTGCGACATGGTTTCATCCTGGGCGACGCACTGTCCCGGGTGTCGGCCGCGCAGTCGGTGTTGTTCAGCCGCGACCCCCATCTGGCGGCGATCGGCTTCATCTTCACCCCGCTCTCGGCCATGCTGCAGATCCCGTTGCTCACGCTGGCTCCGATCTGGCCGGAGATGGCCGAGCGTGCCTTCTCCGGCACCCTGATGTCGGCGGTGTTCATGGCGGGGGCCGCGGTCCAGATCCTCGGCATGGGCCTGGACCGGGGGCTGCCACGCAGCTACGCGGTGACGATCACGGCGATCTTCGCGCTGAACCCGATGATCGTGTTCTACGGCGCCAACGGCATGAGTGAGGCGCCGTTCATCTTCTTCATGTCGTGGGCGGTCCGCCGGCTGATGATGTGGATGGTCGACGACGACGTGCACCATCTGATCACCGCCGGTGGCATCGCAATGGGTTTGGCTTATCTGACCCGCTACGACGCAGTGGCGTGTGTGGCCGCCGCGGGGGTACTGGTCGGCGTGACCACCTACCGCAGGGCGCGTCCCGCGCCGCGGATCCGGCGGGCGCTGCTGGACACACTGCTGGTCAGCGGGCCGGGAGTGGCGACCTTCTTCGGTTGGGCCGCGGTCAGCTGGTTGATCACCGGCGAGGCGTTCGCGCAGTTCACGTCGCAGTACGGCAACGCCGCGATCCTGGAGCAGTCGGGTCAGGGCACGGTCGGCTTCGGCGTCGGATTGGTGTTCGCCGCCGCGTGCGTCGCGCTGTTGGCGCCGACGCTGGTGCCGATCGCGCTGTGGTGTGCGGCGGGCCGATGGGGCAGGCCCGGCATGGCCGTCGTACTGGTGCCGGTGTTGATCTACGGTGCCGCGCTGGCCTTTCAGGCGTTGAGCTATGCGTCCGGTTCGACATTTCCTTTCCTGCGCTTCTTCATCATCGCGGTGCCGTTGACCGCGTGTCTGGCCATGCTCGCGGTGCCCGAGGGGGTCCCGGCGACGCCCAAGAGGCGGGGCAGGTACGCACCGACACCGGTCCAGACCAGCCCACGGCATCGGTCACGGGCGGCGTTCGTGCCGGTGGCGCTGCTGCTCGCAGTAGGCGTGCCCGTCACGGCATGGGGGATGGGGATGCCGAGGTACGCGCCACAGGAGTACGCCCTCGGTGCGGTGCTGGCGCCGGAGCCCGACAACGTCACCGAACGCAAGGCGATCGAACACCGCATCGTCGCGAGCTTCTCGACGGAACGCCGGATCGCCGAGTACCTGGAGAGCCTGGACCTCCCCGACGGCTCGGTGATCACCGACACCGTCTACGGGTTCGCCATCGTGGCCGCCTCGGCGCACCCCGAGACGTTCGTCATACCTTCGGATTCCGATTTCACCGAGAAGCTGAACGACCCGTCGGAGGGCGGCGTCCGCTATCTGCTGGCCGTGCCACCCGAAGGACGAGGGGTGTCCGACGCACTGAACCTGCGCTACCCGACGCTGTACGAAACAGGTGCCGACATCGCCACCCTGGAGCTCGAGATACCCAATGACGGTGACAGTCAGCCCGATTGGCGTCTCTATCGGGTGAACGAGCTGGATCCGGGCGATCAGTAGCCGTCGGCGCGCCTGTCCAAAGCTGCGCCAACTGCGGATAGCAGGTGTAATCTCCGGGCGTGGCGACGGAATTCAACGGCAAGATCGAGCTCGACATCCGTGACTCCGAACCCGACTGGGGTCCCTACGCTGCCCCGAAGGCGCAGCCGGACGCGCCCAACGTGCTCTACCTGGTGTGGGACGACGTCGGCATCGCGACCTGGGACTGCTTCGGCGGGCTGGTCGAGATGCCTACCATGAGCCGGATCGCCGAACGTGGTGTGCGGCTCTCGCAGTTCCACACCACCGCGCTGTGCTCGCCGACCCGGGCGTCGCTGTTGACCGGTCGCAACGCGACGACGGTCGGGATGGCGATGGTCGAGGAATTCACCGAGGGTTTCCCCGGAATCAACGGACGGATCCCCGACGACACCGCGCTGATCTCCGAGGTGCTCGCTGAGAACGGCTACAACACGTACTGCGTGGGCAAGTGGCACCTGACGCCGATCGAGGAGTCCAACCTCGCCGCCACCAGGAGGCACTGGCCGCTGTCGCGCGGCTTCGAGCGGTTCTACGGATTCATGGGTGGCGAGACCGACCAGTGGTATCCCGAGCTGATCCACGACGGCCACCCCGTCGAAGCGCCTGCGACCCCCGAAGAGGGCTACCACTTCTCCAAGGACCTCGCCGACAGGGCGATCGAGTTCATCCGAGACTCGACGATGATCGCCCCGGACAAACCGTGGTTCTCCTATGTGTGCCCCGGTGCCGGTCATGCGCCGCACCAGGTGCCCAAAGAATGGGCCGACCGGTACGCGGGCAAGTTCGACATGGGATACGAGCGTTACCGCGAGATTGTCCTGGAGAATCAGAAGAGCCTCGGTATCGTCCCGCCCAACACCGAATTGTCCTCGGTGAACCCGTATCTGGATGTCACCGGGGCCAACGGCGAACCATGGCCTGCCGGAGACACGGTGCGGCCCTGGGATTCGCTGGACGATGACGAGAAGCGGTTGTTCGCCCGGATGGCCGAGGTGTTCGCCGGATTCCTGTCCTACACCGACGCCCAGATCGGGCGCATCCTGGACCATCTGGAACAGACCGGGCAGCTGGACAACACCATCATCGTGGTGATCAGCGACAACGGCGCCAGCGGCGAGGGCGGGCCCAACGGATCGGTCAACGAGGGAAAGTTCTTCAACGGCTACATCGACACCGTCGAGGAGAGCATGCGGTTCTTCGACGAACTGGGTGGCCCGACCACCTACGGCCACTATCCCATCGGGTGGGCGATGGCGTTCAACACGCCGTACAAGCTCTACAAGCGGTACGCCTCCCACGAGGGTGGCATCGCCGACGCCGCGATCATCTCCTGGCCCAACGGTATCCGCGCGCACGGCGAGATCCGCGACAACTACGTCAACGTCTGCGACATCACCCCGACGGTGTACGACCTGTTGCAGATCACGCCGCCGGCGACCGTCAGGAGCGTGCCGCAGAAGCCGCTCGACGGTATGAGTTTCAAAGTGGCCCTTGATGACCCAGCGGCGCCAACGGGCAAGGAGACACAGTTCTACACGATGCTCGGCACCCGGGGCATCTGGCACAGAGGGTGGTTCGCCAACGCGGTCCACCCGGCCGCTCCGTCCGGTTGGTCGAATTTCGACAAGGACCGCTGGGAGCTCTACCACATCGAATCCGACCGAAGTCAGTGCCACGACCTGGCCGCCGAGCACCCCGACAAGCTCGCCGAGATGCAGGACCTGTGGCTGGCGGAGGCCACCAAGTACAACGGCCTGCCGCTGTCGGATCTCGGCGTCTTCGAGATGATGGGGCGCTGGCGGCCGTCACTGGCCGGTGACCGCTCGAGCTACATCTACTACCCGGACACCGCGCCGGTGTCGGTGGGCGGCTGCGTAGAGATCCAGGGACGGTCCTTCTCGGTGCTCGCCGAGGTGTCGGTGGACAGTGCCGACGTCGAAGGCGTGCTGTTCAAGCAGGGGGCCGGGCACGGCGGCTACGTGCTGTTCGTCGCCGACGGACGGTTGCAGTTCGTCTACAACTTCTTCGGCGAAGAGGAACAGCGGGTGGTATCGCCCGACCCGGTGCCGCTGGGCGATCACATCCTGGGTGTCGGCTACGTCCGCACCGGGACGGTCGAGGGCAGCCACACCCCGGTGGGGGAGGCGACCCTCTACATCGACGGCGACGCGGTCGCGTCCCTGTCCGGCGTGAAAGCCCACCCGTTCACGTTCGGGCTGGCCGGTGGTGGTGTCAGCACGGGACGCAATCTCGGACAGGCGGTCTCGCAGGCCTACCGCCCGCCGTTCCCGTTCACCGGCGGCACCCTCGCGCAGGTGCGCGTCGACGTCTCCGGCGCGCCCTACCTCGACCTGGAGCGTGAGATCGCGCGCGCGTTCGCCAGAGACTGATTCAGATGATCCGCGCTCCTGCGGCGGTGCTGCTGGTGTGCGCCACGGTGGTCGCGGCAGGGTGCACCCGCACCAGCGACGGGGTGCCCACCGCCGGCACCCCCGTCTTGGAGGCCCCGGCCACCGAGACGGTCCAGCCGGACCCCCGGGAACCGGAGCCGCAGCCCGGGGTCGTGCCGACCACGCAGGCACCGGAACCCGCAGGTTCGGTTTGTGCGCCGGCGGAGTTGCCCCCAGTCAGGACCGTCGCGCAGATCTCGGACCCCGCAGCGCCCACCGCGACCGTTGCCGTGCCGCCGGGTTGGTCGATGTCCTCGGGAGGCGGCGATCCCACAGGCGCCCGAATCCAGGGGGAGTCGGGGATGTCGGCGACCGTCACGATCGCCCCGACGCCGCTCGATCCGACCACCGCGTTCCGCGACTACACCGACGAACTCACCGAAGGCTCGGCGATCACCACGGTCAGCATCCTGCCCGGTGACATGTGCGGCTTCAGCGGCCAGCGCCTGATGGGGATCCTGTCCGACGGCACCGAGACCGTGCAGTACGAGGATCGGATCGTGCACGTGCCGACTGCCGCTCAGGACTACCTGATCGCCGTGCATGTGGAGGCGCCGTCCGGTGCCTCCGGCTTCGCGGAGTCGGCGGCACTGCTGACCGGGGACTTCGAGATCGGCCTACCCTGAACGACATGGTCACCGAACTCGTCGGGCTGGACGGCGGGTCGCTCCGGATGGGGTCGACGCAGTTCTATCCCGAAGAGGCGCCGGTGCACACGGTCACCGTCGCGCCGTTCGCCATCGAGCGGCACCCCGTGACCAACGCCCAGTTCGGCGCCTTCGTCTCGGAGACCGGCTACCGCACGGTCGCCGAGACCGCGCCCGACCCCGCACAGTTCCCCGGTGCCGCCGCAGCGGATCTGGTACCCGGCGCGCTGGTGTTCCGGGCCACCAGCGGACCCGTGGACCTGCACGACTGGCGGCAGTGGTGGGACTGGATGCCCGGCGCGGACTGGCGGCATCCGTTCGGCCCGGAAAGCTCCATCGACGACAAGGCCGAACATCCGGTGGTGCAGGTGTGTTACGCCGACGCGGTGGCCTACGCCCGGTGGGCGGGCCGTCGGCTGCCGAGCGAAGCGGAGTGGGAGTTCGCCGCGCGTGGCGGGACGACCACGACTTATCCGTGGGGTGACGAGGCCGCACCCGGCGGGCGGTTGATGGCCAACACCTGGCAGGGCGGGTTTCCGTACCGCAACGACGGTGCGCTCGGGTGGGCGGGCACCTCGCCCGTCGGCCTGTTCCCGCCGAACCACTACGGCGTCGTCGACATGATCGGCAACGTGTGGGAATGGACGACCACCCGCTTCACCGGTCACCACCGGGTGGGAGCCCCCGCCGAGGCCTGCTGCGGACCGGCGGCGCCGGACCCGTCGGTCAGCCAGGCGCTCAAGGGCGGTTCGCACCTGTGCGCTCCGGAGTACTGCCACCGGTACCGGCCGGCGGCGCGCTCGCCGCAGAGCCAGGACACCGCGACGACGCACATCGGGTTCCGCTGCGTCGTCTGAGCAGCGATTTGGAGCATTCCCAGAGCTCACCTAGTATATGGGGGTTGCCTTGGGCAGACCTCGGTTGTCTCTCGCAGATGACCCTGCGTGCTCTTCGGTGACAAAGACCGCGTACGTCAGGGTCGGTAATCCTGCGTGCATACAGAAAAACCAGGTCAGGAGATCGAGTGATTCAGCAGGAATCGCGTCTCAAGGTCGCCGACAACACGGGCGCCAAGGAGATCTTGTGCATCCGCGTGCTCGGCGGATCGGGGCGGCGCTACGCCGGCATCGGTGATGTCATCGTCGCGACCGTGAAGGACGCAATCCCCGGCGGCAACGTCAAGCGCGGCGACGTCGTCAAGGCCGTGATCGTGCGCACCGTCAAGGAGCGCCGTCGCGCCGACGGCAGCTACATCAGGTTCGACGAGAACGCCGCCGTCATCATCAAGCCCGACAACGACCCGCGCGGTACCCGCATCTTCGGGCCGGTCGGGCGCGAACTGCGCGAGAAGCGCTTCATGAAGATCGTTTCGCTCGCCCCGGAGGTGTTGTAGATGAAGGTCCGCAAAGGCGACACGGTGCTCGTGATCTCGGGCAAGGACAAGGGGGCCAGGGGCAAGGTCTTGGTGGCCTACCCGGAGCGCAACAAGATTCTCGTCGAGGGCGTCAACCGGATCAAGAAGCACACCCCGGAATCACGCACGGAACGCGGTGCGTCCTCGGGCGGCATCGTGACCCAGGAAGCGGCGATCTCGGTGAGCAACGTGATGTTGATCGACTCCGACGGCACACCCACCCGCGTCGGCTACCGCAAGGACGACGAGACCGGCAAGAACGTCCGGATCGCCAAGAGCAACGGCAAGGACCTCTGATGACCACCACCGAGCAGAAAGCACTGCCCCGCCTCAAGCAGCGCTACCGCGAGGAGATCCGCGAGTCGCTGCAGAAAGAGTTCGGCTACGCCAACGTCATGCAGATCCCCGGCGTGGTCAAGGTCGTGGTGAACATGGGTGTGGGCGACGCAGCCCGCGACGCCAAGCTGATCAACGGTGCGGTCAACGACCTGGCCCTGATCACCGGGCAGAAGCCCGAGGTCCGCAAGGCCCGCAAGTCGATCGCGCAGTTCAAGCTGCGTGAAGGCATGCCGATCGGTGCCCGGGTCACCCTGCGCGGCGACCGGATGTGGGAGTTCCTGGACCGGTTGACCTCGATCGCACTGCCCCGTATCCGCGACTTCCGTGGCCTGAACCCCAAGCAGTTCGACGGCACCGGCAACTACACCTTCGGGCTCAACGAGCAGTCGATGTTCCACGAGATCAACATCGACGACATCGACCGCCCCCGCGGCATGGACATCACCGTCGTCACCTCGGCGACGACCGACGACGAAGGACGAGCGCTGCT
Organism: Mycolicibacterium hippocampi; assembly: GCF_010723735.1. Lineage (GTDB taxonomy): Bacteria > Actinomycetota > Actinomycetes > Mycobacteriales > Mycobacteriaceae > Mycobacterium > Mycobacterium hippocampi. The sequence continues at coordinate 1,925,888 of NZ_BLLB01000002.1, forward strand.
GCGGGCGCTGGGCTTTCCGTTCAAGGAGAACTGAGCAGATGGCAAAGAAGGCTCTGGTCAACAAGGCCAACAAGAAGCCCAAGTTCAAGGTGCGTGGCTACACGCGCTGCAACAGGTGCGGCCGACCGCACGCGGTGTTCCGCAAGTTCGGCCTGTGCCGGATCTGCCTCCGCGAGATGGCGCACGCCGGCGAGCTGCCGGGCGTGCAGAAGTCCAGCTGGTAAGTCAGCCGACCCCCGAACTTCAACTCCAATAACAGGTTGCGGTAGGCCTCCCGAAATCATCTCGGAGGAACCGCCGCGAGAAAGGTGAACCGGCTGTCATGACCATGACGGACCCGATCGCAGACTTCCTCACACGTCTGCGCAACGCCAATTCGGCGTACCACGACGAAGTGACCCTGCCGCACAGCAAGATCAAGGCCAACATCGCCGAGATCCTCAAGGCGGAGGGCTACATCACCGACTTCCACACCGAGGATGCCCGTGTGGGCAAGGCGCTTGTGGTGCAACTGAAGTACGGCCCGAGCCGTGAACGCAGCATCGCGGGGCTCCGCCGGGTCTCCAAGCCCGGGCTGCGCGTGTATGCAAAGTCCACCAATCTGCCGCGGGTGCTGGGTGGCCTCGGCGTGGCGATCATCTCCACGTCGTCGGGGCTGCTCACCGACCGCCAGGCATCACGACAAGGCGTGGGCGGCGAAGTCCTCGCGTACGTCTGGTAGCGGGGAGGAACAGGCAATGTCACGTATTGGAAAGCAGCCGGTTGCGATTCCCACCGGAGTGGACGTGACCATCGATGGTCAGAACGTGTCCGTCAAGGGCCCCAAGGGCACGCTGGAACTCGCTGTCGCAGAGCCGATCATGGTGTCCCGCGACGACGACGGCGCGGTCGTGGTCACCCGTCCCGACGACGAGCGGCGCAACCGCTCGTTGCACGGGCTGTCCCGGACATTGGTGGCCAACCTCGTCACCGGTGTGACCGAGGGCTACACCACCAAGATGGAGATCTTCGGCGTCGGTTACCGCGTCGTGGCCAAGGGCAACACGCTCGAGTTCGCGCTGGGTTACAGCCACCCGGTCGTGATCGAGGCCCCCGAGGGCATCACGTTCGCGGTCGAGACGCCCACCAAGTTCTCGATCTCGGGCATCGACAAGCAGAAGGTCGGACAGATCTCGGCGAACATCCGCCGCCTGCGCCGCCCCGACCCGTACAAGGGCAAGGGCGTTCGCTACGAGGGTGAGCAGATCCGTCGCAAGGTCGGAAAGACGGGTAAGTAGACATGGCTACCAACACCAAGGAAACCGTGCGCAAGCCGGTGGGACAGAACATCAGCGAGGCGCGACGCAGGTCGCGGTTGCGGCGGCATGCACGGTTGCGCAAGAAGGTCTCCGGCACCGCTGCGCGGCCCCGCCTGGTGGTCAACCGTTCGGCGCGGCACATCCACGTGCAGTTGGTCGACGACTCCGAAGGCGTCACGCTGGCCGCGGCGTCCTCGATCGAAGCCGATGTGCGCGCCGTGGACGGGGACAAGAAGGCTCACAGCACTCGGGTCGGGCAGCTCATCGCCGAGCGCGCCAAGGCCGCGGGCATCGAGGAGGTCGTGTTCGACCGCGGTGGGTACACCTACGGCGGACGGATCGCGGCGCTGGCAGATGCCGCGCGCGAAGGCGGGTTGAAGTTCTAGATGACGATTTCCAATAACGGAAGGAATGCATGATGGCCGAGCAGGCTGTTGGAGCCGGCGGGCCCTCGAGCACAGGAGGCCGCGACGGCAGAGGAGCGCGCTCCGACGACCGCGGAGGCCGCACCGGCGGCCGCCGCGACGACCGTGGTGGCGGCCGTGGCCGCGACGGCGGTGACAAGAGCAACTACATCGAGCGTGTCGTCGCGATCAACCGCGTGTCCAAGGTGGTCAAGGGCGGCCGCCGGTTCAGCTTCACCGCGCTGGTGATCGTCGGTGACGGCGCAGGCATGGTCGGCGTCGGATACGGCAAGGCCAAGGAAGTCCCCGCCGCGATCGCCAAGGGCGTCGAAGAGGCACGCAAGGGCTTCTTCCGGGTTCCGCTGATCGGCGGCACCGTCACCCATCCCGTCCAGGGAGAGGCGGCCGCCGGGGTGGTCATGCTCCGTCCGGCCAGCCCGGGTACCGGTGTCATCGCCGGCGGCGCCGCGCGTGCGGTGCTGGAATGCGCCGGGGTGCACGACATCCTGGCCAAGTCGCTGGGTAGCGACAACGCGATCAACGTCGTGCATGCCACCGTTGCCGCGCTGAAGCTGCTGCAGCGTCCCGAAGAGGTCGCGGCCCGCCGCGGCCTGCCGATCGAAGACGTAGCGCCCGCACGGATGCTCAAGGCCCGCCGCGAGGCGGACGCCCTGGCCGCCAGCGCAGCGCGTGAGGGAACGGCATAACCACCATGGCTGAACTCAAGATCACCCAGGTGCGCAGCACCATCGGTGCGCGCTGGAAGCAGCGGGAGTCCCTGAGGACGCTCGGTCTGCGCAAGATCCGCCAGTCCGTGGTCCGGGAGGACAACTCCCAGACCCGCGGACTGATCAAGACCGTCCACCACCTGGTGACGGTCGAGGAGGTCTGAGATGACGATCAAACTGCACGATCTGCGGCCCGCTCCGGGTTCGAAGACGGCCAAGACCCGCGTGGGTCGCGGCGAAGGCTCCAAGGGCAAGACCGCCGGCCGCGGCACCAAGGGCACCAAGGCGCGTAAGAACGTCCCCGCGACGTTCGAAGGTGGCCAGATGCCGATCCACATGCGGTTGCCGAAGCTCAAGGGCTTCAAGAACCGCTTCCGCACCGAGTACGACGTCGTCAACGTCGCCGACATCAGCAAGCTGTTCCCCAACGGTGGCACCGTCGGTGTCGCCGAGTTGGTGGCGGCCGGCGCGGTGCGCAAGAACACGTTGGTGAAGGTTCTCGGCGACGGCAAGCTGGCTGTCAAGGTCGACGTCACCGCGAACAAGTTCAGCGCGAGTGCGCGCGAGAAGATCACCGCGGCGGGCGGATCGGTGACCGAACTCTGACTCTCGTCGTGAGCTGGCGGTAACATCGCCGCCTTTCGGCGCGATTACACTTTCGCCTGCCGACACCGAGGAGCAGCCCATGATTCGCCGCCGCCGCACCACCGTCGCGGTCCTGCTTGCCGCTGGAATCGCCGCGTTCGGAGCGGCCGCGCCCGCCCATGCCGACACCCCTGACGAACGTTTCACCCAGGCGGTGAACACCCTGGGCATCGAGGTGGCACCCGACACCGATCTCCCGGCGGTGGGCAAGCAGGTGTGCGGGATGTTCGCGTCCCAGGTGGTGACCAGCGTCAACCCGGTGCCCGCGGTGCGCGGTGTCGTGACCACACTGCAGGGCAGCGGGATCAGCCGCGACCAGGCGGTGGGTCTGATGCGGGCGTCGGTGGGTGTCTACTGCCCGCAGTACGGGCGTTTCGTCGGACGCTGAGCCTCGGCCGCAGTCTCGAACAGGGTTCCGCGGCGTCGGTAGGCTCGATGCCATGTTCTCCTTCCTCACCGACGTACCGGGGCTCGACGACGTGCGGGCGCTGGCCCGCAAGGTCGACACCGCCCGCCACCACGGCGTGCCGGACGGCTGCATCCTCGAGCTCGATCTGCAGTCGGTGCCCCAAGAGACCGGCGGATTCGATCCGCTGATGCTGATCAACGCCTCCGGCAGGCCACTGCTGCTGCGGGAGACGGTCGAGGCCATCCATCGCGCCGCCGAGGACCCGAGGGTCGCCGGCCTGATCGCACGCATCCAGATCCCGGCTGCCCCACCCGGACCGGTTCAGGAACTGCGCGAGGCGATCGTCGCGTTCACCGCCCGCAAGCCGTCGGTCGCCTGGGCCGAGACCTATCCGGGCACGCTGTCCTACTACCTGGCATCGGCTTTCGGCGAGGTCTGGATGCAGCCCTCGGGCACCGTCGGCCTGGTCGGGTTCGCCACCAGCGCACTGTTCCTGCGCGACGCCCTCGCCAAGGTCGGCGTCGAGGCGCAGTTCATCGCCAAGGGCGAATACAAGTCGGCAGCAAACGTTTTCACCCAGGACAGCTACACCGACTCGCACCGCGAGGCCGACAGCCGGCTGGTCGAGAGCATGCACGCGCAGGTATGGGAGGCGGTGGCGGCCTCGCGCGGTATCGAGACCGCCGCGCTGGACGCACTGGCCGACAAGGCGCCACTGCTGCGCGACGATGCGGTCACCGCGGGCCTGATCGACCGCATCGGGTTCCGCGACGAGGCCTACGCGCGCATAGCGCAGCTCGGCGGTGCCGACGTGGAAGCCGACGCCGACGGCGACGACGCGCCACCACGGCTGTTCCTGGCGCGCTACGCCAAGTCCAAGGGGCCGTCGGTGTCGCTGCCCGGGCTCAAGACGCGGCCGACGATCGCCGTCGTCACGTTGGCCGGTCCCATCGTCAGCGGGCGTGGCAGGCAGATGTCCCCGCTGGGATCACCGACGGCCGGAGGCGACACCATCGCCGCCGCACTACGCGAAGCAGTGGCCGATGAGGACGTCTCGGCGATCGTGCTGCGGGTGGACAGCCCCGGAGGTTCGGTCACCGGGTCGGAGACCGTCTGGCGGGAGGTCGTCCGCGCCCGGGCCGCCGGAAAGCCGGTGGTGGCGTCGATGGGGGCGGTCGCGGCTTCCGGTGGCTACTACGTCTCGATGGCCGCCGACAAGATCGTCGCCAACCCCGGCACCCTCACCGGCTCCATCGGCGTGGTCACCGGCAAGCTGGTCGCCCGTGAGCTCAAGGGACGCCTCGGGGTGGGTTCCGACAGCGTGCGCACCAACGCCAACGCCGACGCCTGGTCGGTCGACGCGCCGTTCACCGATGAACAGCACGCACAGGTGGTGGCCGAGGCGGATCTGTTCTACACCGACTTCGTGCAGCGGGTGGCCGACGGCCGGGACCTGAGCGTCGAGGAGGTCGAAGGGGTGGCCCGGGGCCGGGTGTGGACCGGAGCCGACGCGGCCGAGCGCGGTCTGGTCGACGAGCTCGGTGGCCTGCGCACCGCGATCCGCCGCGCCAAGGTCCTCGCCGGGGTGGACCCCGACGAGAAGGTCACCGTCGTCAACCTCCCGGGCTCCTCGCTGCGGGACATGCTGCGGCCCAAGCCGTCGTCGCAGCCCGCCGCGGCGTCACTGCCCGACGCGGTCGGAGCGCTGCTGGTGGCGTCGGTGGCCGGGGCCGTCGACAGCACCCAACGCTCGCTCAGCGGGACCAACGCACTGTGGCTGGGCGGCTGGCGGTTCTAGGTCGCCAGCCTCGCGCTGACGTAGACGATCTCGCCGAGAACGTCGTCGTCCCCGGGCGAGGGCACGGCGAGTCCGAAGTGTGTCAACAACTCGTCGCGTGGTGAACCCGCCACCTGCCAACCGTTTTGGCGCAGGTACTCCATCACGTGGCTGCGCCTGCCGGCGTACACCAGTGACGCCATGTCGATCTCGAGGCCGTGTTCGGCCAGCGGCGCCGTCATCTCGCGAGCCTTCTCGGCGTCGAAGTCCAGGATGCCCGGCGCGTACTCGGTGCCGACCGTGCTGCCCGGTGCGGACAGGCCGGTGATGAGGTCGAACAGCCGGTCCTGGGCCTCGGGTGGCAGGTAGATGAGCAACCCCTCGGCGAGCCAGGCGGTCGGCTGTGACGCGTCGAATCCCGCATCCTGCAATGCTGTCGGCCAGTCTTCACGCAGATCGATCGACACCGTCCGCCGGGTCGCGGTCGGTTCGGCGCCGAGGTCGGCCAAGGTCTGCGACTTGAAGGCGATCACGTCGGGCTGGTCGATCTCGTAGACCACGGTGCCGTCAGGCCATGGCAGCCGGTAGGCCCGGGCGTCGAGTCCGGATGCCAGGATGACCACCTGCCGCACTCCGTCGGCGGTTGCCGCCGTCAGGTGGTCGTCGAAGAACCTGGTGCGCACCGCCATCGCGTCGATCATCGACTGCATGCGTTCGGGGGAGCTGCCCGGAATCTGCGACAGGTCCAGCTGGCCGTCGAGCATGCTGGTGAAGAAGTCCAGGCCCACCGCCCGGACCAGGGGAGCGGCGAACGGGTCATCGATCAGCCCCCGCGGATCGGCGGACGCGATCGCCCGGCCGGCGGCGACCATCGTCGCCGTGGCGCCGACGCTGGATGCGAGGTCCCACGAGTCGTCACCGGTGCGTGCCATGGAGTCTCCTAACCCAACTCGGCCGACAGATAACCGGAATCGCCGACCATGGCCATGACGTGGTCGGCCGGCGGCTCGAAGCCGTTGGCGCGGTAGGCATCGGTGTTCGGGGTGACCGTCACCTGCCACCCCTGGGCGCGCAACCGGTCGGCCGCGGAGGTGCGGGGACCGGTGTAGAAGAGCTCGGTCAGGTCGATGTCGCTGCCGTGCCTGCGCCCGCGTTCGGTCATCGCCTTGGCCCAGTCGCCGGTCAGCGCCTTGGCATCCATGTGCTCGGTGGCCAGCCGGCTGCCGGCTGCGCTGAGAGCGGTGATGCCGTCCAGCAGCCGGTCCTGGGCGTGCGGAGGCAGGTAGATCAGTAGTCCCTCCGCTATCCACGCGGTCCGGACGGTCGGATCGAACCCGCCGTCCGACAGTGCTTTCGGCCAGTCCTCGCGCAGGTCGACACCGACGGCCCTGCGGTCGGCCGCAGGGTTGGCACCGACTTCGGCAAGCACCCGGGTCTTGAACTCGATGACCCGGGGCTGGTCGATCTCGAAGACCACGGCGCCGTCGGGCCAGGACAACCGGTATGCCCGGGTGTCGAGTCCGGAGGCCAGGATCACCGCCTGGCTGATGCCCGCGCCGGCCGCGGCGGTGAAGAAGTCGTCGAAGAACCTGGTGCGCACCGCGATGTGCTCGCGCATCTGGCTCGCTCCGAAGAGCGGATCGTCACCGAAGTCGACCTCGCCGTTGGCCACCCGGATGAAGTGGGGCAGTCCCACCGCCTCGACCAGTGCGGCGGCGTACGGGTCGTCGATCAGGGGGTCGGGCCCGCGGGCGGCGAACGCCCGCGAGGCGGCCACCGAGGTGGCGGTGGCGCCGACGCTGGAGGCCAGGTCCCAGGTGTCACTCTCGCTGCGTGCCATCGATCGTCCTACCTGACGGCGGTGACGTAGCGGACCTCGGCGAAGCCCTCGTCGTCATCGAGGGGGGCCATCCCGTATTTGACGAGCAGGTCGTTGGTGGGCGTCGCGGTGGTGCGCCACCCCTGCCCCTGCAGGTAGTCGGCGACCTCGGCGCGGTCGCCGAGGAACACCAACTCGGAGAAGTCGATGTCGAAACCGTGCTCGCGCCACTGGCCGGAGGCGCTCTGCATCCGGGTGCGGACCGCCTCGTCGTCCTCGGCGCGGTGCGGGGGCACGCCCTCGGCGCCGAGTCGGCTCCCCGCGGCACTGAGTTCGGTGATCTGGTCGAGCAGTCGGTCCTGGGCCTCGGGGGGCAGGTATCCGAACAGCCCCTCGGCGATCCACGCCGTCGGCTCGGCGGTGTCGAATCCGGCCTCGGCGAGCGCAGCCGGCCAGTCGTGGCGCAGATCGACCCCGACCGTCCGCAGTTCCGCGCTCGGGGTCACGCCCAGACCTGCCAGGGTCGTGGTCTTGAACTCGATCACCTCGGCCTGGTCGATCTCGAACACCACCATGTCCTGCGGCCAGGACAGGCGGTACCCGCGGGCGTCCAGGCCCGCGGCCAGGATGACGGCCTGGCGGATGCCCGCGGCGATGGCGTCGGCGAAGAAGTCGTCGAAGAACCGGGTGCGGGCGGCCATCCCGTCGGCGAACCGGCGGATGCCGACCGGGGAGTCATTGCTGTCGAGATCCTCGGGCGACAGTTCCCCGGTGGCCAGCCTGGTGAAGAACTCGACGCCGACCGCCTGCACCAGTGGCGCGGCGTACGGGTCGTCGATCACCGGGTTCTGGGCCCGACTCGCGACGGCGCGGGCGGCTGCGACCAGCGTCGCGGTGGCTCCGACGCTGGAGGCGAGGTTCCAGGTGTCGTCGTCGGTGCGTGGCATCGGCTGCTCCCCAACTAATTAGGTGTAGTAATGAACCACCGCCGACTGTACGCCGACCCGCGATCAGATTCGGGTGGGGGAACATGCTCCTGTTAGTCTCGTAGACTGTTTGAACGCGTGACTTGCGCAGGCCGTATGCCTGCTCGTGCCGTCGCGCGCACGACTTAACCGAACGCTGGTCACGCCAGCCACATGAGCACGCCGCGATCGTCAGGCCGTGCAGGAGGAAAGAGTGCTCTCGGCTTTCATCTCTTCGCTCAGAACACCCGACCTGAGGCGAAAGATCCTGTTCACCCTCGGCATCGTCGTTCTCTACCGCGTGGGTGCCTCGATACCGTCCCCCGGGGTCAACTACCCCAACGTCCAGCAGTGCATCGCCCAGGTCAGCGGCGGTGAGTCGGGGCAGATCTACTCGCTGATCAACCTCTTCTCCGGCGGAGCCTTGCTGCAGCTGTCGGTGTTTGCGGTGGGCATCATGCCCTACATCACCGCCAGCATCATCGTGCAGCTGCTGACCGTCGTCATCCCGCGCTTCGAGCAGTTGCGCAAGGAAGGCCAGGCCGGCCAGACCAAGATGACGCAGTACACCCGGTACCTGGCGATCGCCCTGGCGATCCTGCAGGCCACCAGCATCGTGGCGCTGGCCGCCAACGGCGGGCTGCTGCAGGGCTGCTCGCTCGAGATCATCCAGGGCCAGGGCGACGGCCTGAACATCACCACGCTGGCCGTGATGGTCATCGTGATGACCGCAGGCGCGGCGCTGGTGATGTGGATGGGCGAGCTGGCCACCGAGCGCGGCGTCGGCAACGGCATGTCGCTGCTGATCTTCGCCAGCATCGCCTCCGCCATCCCCGGCGAGGGCAAGAGCATCCTGGACAGCCGTGGCGGCATGGTCTTCACCTTCGTCTGCCTGGCGGCACTGCTGATCATCATCGGCGTGGTCTTCGTCGAGCAGGGCCAGCGGCGCATCCCCGTCCAGTACGCCAAGCGGATGGTCGGCCGGAGGATGTACGGCGGCACCTCCACCTACCTGCCGCTGAAGGTCAACCAGGCGGGCGTCATCCCGGTCATCTTCGCCTCGTCGCTGATCTACATCCCGCACCTGATCACCCAGTTGATCGACAGCGGCAGCGCCAACCCGAACACCGGCTGGTGGCAGACGTTCGTCGCCGAGTACCTGACCGACCCGAGCAGCCCGGTCTACATCGCGATCTACTTCGGCCTGATCATCTTCTTCACGTACTTCTATGTGTCGATCACGTTCAACCCCGACGAACGCGCCGACGAGATGAAGAAGTACGGCGGCTTCATCCCGGGCATCCGGCCGGGTAAACCGACCGCCGACTACCTGCGGTTCGTCCTGTCCAGGATCACGCTGCCGGGCTCGGTCTATCTCGGTGTCATCGCCGTGCTGCCGAACATGTTCCTGCAGATCGGCAACACCGGTGCAGTGCAGAACCTGCCGTTCGGTGGCACCGCGGTGCTGATCATGGTGGGCGTCGGCCTGGACACCGTGAAACAGATCGAAAGCCAGCTGATGCAGCGCAACTACGAGGGTTTCTTGAAGTGAGAGAGGGTTCTTAAGTTGAGAATCGTTTTGCTGGGACCGCCCGGCGCGGGCAAGGGTACGCAGGCACAGAAGCTGGCCGACAAGCTCGGCGTCCCGCAGATCTCCACCGGGGACCTCTTCCGGTTCAACATCAGCAACGGCACCGAACTCGGGCTGGAAGCCAAGAAGTATCTCGACGCCGGCGACCTGGTCCCGGCCACGCTGACCAACGCGCTGGTCGACGACCGGCTCAACGACGAGGACGCGGCGGGCGGATTCATCCTGGACGGTTTCCCGCGGTCGGTCGAGCAGGCCAAGGCCCTCGACGGGATGCTGTCCAAGCGCAACCTGTCGCTGGACGCGGTGCTGGAGTTCCGGGTGCCGGAGGACGAGCTCGTCTCCCGGCTCAAGGGCCGCGGCCGCGCCGACGACACCGAGGACGTCATCCGCAACCGCTTCAAGGTGTACCGCGACGAGACCGCGCCGCTGCTGGACTACTACAGCGACAACCTGGTCACCGTCGACGCCGTCGGTGAACTCGACGAGGTCTTCACCCGTGCGCTGAAGGCTCTCGGCCGCTAGAACCCATGGTTTCTCTGCCTGGCCTGCGCGGCCGCAAAGTGGTCGCCCAGCGCACCGCCGCCGAACTCGATGCGATGGCCGCCGCCGGCGCGCTCGTCGCCGCGGCGCTGCGGGCGGTGCACCGGGCCGCCGTGCCCGGGGTGTCCACCCTCGAGCTGAATGCCGTCGCCGAGTCGGTGATCCGGGACGGCGGCGGTGTCCCGTCCTTCCTCGGCTACCACGGTTTCCCCGCCAGTATCTGCTCGTCGGTCAACGACCGCGTTGTGCACGGCATCCCGTCGGCCACCGAGAAGCTCGCCACCGGCGACCTGGTGTCGATCGACTGCGGCGCCATCCTCGACGGCTGGCACGGTGACTCGGCCTTCACCTTCGGCGTGGGTCAGGTGATCCCCGCCGACGACATGTTGTCCCGAGCGACCAGGGAGTCCATGGAGGCCGGCATCGCGGCCATGGTGCCGGGGAACCGCCTGACCGACGTCTCCCACGCCATCGAGTTCGGAACCCGGGCCGCCGAGGCGCGCTACGACCGCAAGTTCGGAATCGTGGCCGGCTACGGCGGGCACGGTATCGGTCGCAGCATGCACATGGACCCGTTCCTGCCCAACGAAGGCGCACCGGGACGCGGTCCGTACCTGGCGGCGGGCTCGGTGCTGGCCATCGAACCCATGCTGACGCTGGGCACGACCAAAACCGTCGTGCTCGCCGACGAGTGGACCGTCGTCACTGCCGACGGCACCCGCGCCGCGCACTGGGAGCACACCGTTGCCGTCACCGACGACGGACCCCGGATCCTGACCGCTGGGTGAGCGTGGCCTCCGACCCGCCCCCGGCCAAGCGCGACCCGATCGCGGTGGCGCGCGCCAACTGGGAGCGCTCCGGCTGGGGTGACGTCGCCGACGGCATGGTCGCGGTGACCTCGGTGATGCGCGCCCACCAGATACTGCTGGCCCGCGTCGAGACCGCGCTGCGCCCCTACGATCTGAGCTTCTCCCGTTTCGAGCTGCTCCGGCTGCTGGCGTTCAGCCGCACCGGCGCGCTGCCGATCACCAAGGCGTCGGACCGGCTGCAGGTGCACGTCACCAGCGTCACGCACGCGATCCGCCGGCTGGAATCGGACGGGCTGGTGCAGCGGCTGCCGCACCCGACCGACGGCCGTACCACGCTGGTGCAGATCACCGGGTTGGGACGCTCGACCGTCGAAGATGCGACCGTGACGCTGAACAACGACGTGTTCGCCGACATCGGCATGTCCGCTGCCGAGTCGACGGCTCTGGCGCAGTCGATCCAGACGCTGCGCCGCAGCGCGGGCGACTTCTAGTCAGCGGGTGGCTGCCGGTACCGGGATGGTCGCGGTGACGGTGGTTCCCGATCCGGGCCGCGACCGGATGTTGAGCCTGCCGCCGACGATCTCGGCACGTTCCGCCATCGACAGCAGGCCGTATCCGCCCATCTCGTCGCTGCCCAGCGGATGCTCCAGGGTGTCGAAACCGACCCCGTCGTCGACGATCTCGAGCCTGGCGGTCTCGCCCTGGTCGCCCCGGGTCATCGTGAAGGTGAGCCGGGCCCGGGTGGCCCTGGCATGTTTGACGACGTTCTGCAGGCATTCCTGGGCGATGCGGTACAGCGCGAGCTCGATGTGGTCGGGTAGCCGCTCGTCGGCCAGGTCGACCTCTATCCCGACCTGCGGGATCGAGCGCGCCAGGCTCGCGAGCCCGCCGGACAACCCGAGATCGTCCAGCACCGGGGGCCGCAGCCCGCTGATCGCGGCGCGGGCCTCCTGCAGCGTCAGGTCGGCCAACTCCCGCGCGCGGTCGAGTTGCTCGGTCAGCGCCACCCGGTCGTCGACTGCCTGGGCGGCCGCGTCGAGGCGGTAGGACAGCGTGACCAGACGCTGCGAGATGCCGTCGTGGATGTCGCTGGCCAGCCGTCGGCGCTCGAGCTCCTGGGCCTCGATGACCTGCTCGACGAAGTTCTCGTGGGCGCGTTCGCGAGACACCAGCTGCCGGTGCAGACGCGCCTGATGCATGGACCCGGCGATCAGCCGGCCGATGACCAGCAGCAGCTGGACGTCGCGGTCCTCGAACTCGCGCTCGGCTACCGTGTGCACGTTGAGCACCCCGACCAACCCACCGGGGTCCGTCTCCATCGGCACCGACACCATCGACGTGAAGTCGCGGCCGCGTAGTGACTGGAACGGCAGGTACCGCGGGTCGGACTCCTTGTCGGAGCGGATCACCACCGGTTCCCGGTTGCTGGCGACCCACCCCGAGATGCCCTGCCCCAGCGGCAGCCGGATCTTGCCGACCTCGGCGTCGAACGGCGGCGTCGCCCCGGCCAGCGTCAGCGACCGCTCGGTGTCGTCGAGGACGTGCACAAAGCACACGTCGCTGTCGGTGGCGGCGGTGATGATCCGCGCCGCCGCCGCGGCCAGCGGTTCGACGCCGGGGCCGCTGGAGGCGGCCTGGATCAACTCCCGGAGCAGGGCGAGCTCGCGGTCGGCCGCCAGCACCGGCCGCGACGCCGAGGTCACTGGTAGATCCCCTCGCGCAGCGCAGTCGCCACCGCACCGGTGCGGTCACTGACGCCGAGCTTGCGGTAGATCGAGCTCAGATGGGTTTTGACGGTTTCGTCGCCGATCACCAGCTTGGTGGCGATGGCGCGGTTGGACAGGCCGTTGACGACAAACGACAGGATCTCGCTCTCGCGCTGGGTGAGGCCCTGACGGGCGCCGGGCCAGAACTCGTCGCGCTGCAGCCGGGCCGCGGTGTCGACCGCCCGGGCGGCCATGCCGGGGTCGATCGCCGTCTCGCCGCTGTGCACGAACTCCAGCTGGCGCACCAGTTCCTCGCTGCTGATGCTCTTGAGCAGATAGCCGGCGGCCCCGACCCGGAACGCCTGGAACAGGTACTGCTCGTCGTCGTAGACCGACAGCATCACGACCTTGCGGTCAGGATCGCGCTCCCGCAGCTGGCGGCACACATCCAGCCCGCTCGACCCCTGCATCCGTACGTCACACAGCACGATGTCGGGGTCGAGGTCGCTGACAACGCTGACCACGTGGTCAGGCCCGACTGCCTGGCCGACCACCGTGACGCGGCTGTCGAAAGCGGCCAACATCGCCTTGAGTCCCTCGATGACCATTTCGTGGTCGTCGACCAGGACGATGCGCACCGGCGAGGACATTGCCCCACCTTAGGGCCGGTGGCCGCCGGGTCTGCCCAACTTGGCGCGCAGAATCCCCCAAGTGGGGGAGGCGCCCGGGGTGTGACCTGGGACACCATTCATTCGTGCACCCGACATCGCAGAAAGCATGGAGAGCCGGTCGATTCTGGTGGGATTGGCCCCAGCCGAGTGATTCCACCGTGCAGCCGCTGCGCGCGGTGGTTTTCGATCTCGAGGCCATCGCCGACATCGACAGCGCAGGGCACCGCCCCGCGTTCAACGCCGCCTTCGCCCAGCTCGGGCTGGACATCGAGTGGTCGGTCGCGCGGTACCGCCAGCTGCAGGCGCTGCCGGACGAGCGTCGCCGCGTCGCCGCCGAGCTGCGCAAGCGGGGCGTGCGCACCGAGTGCGACGTGCTGACCGAGCTGCTGGTCGACGAGATCTGTGCGGCCAAGGAGATGATCCTGGACGAGACGATCCTCGACGCCGACCTCGTGCCGAGGGCCAGTCTGGTCGACCTGATCGCCGAGGCGTTCGGGGCGGGCATCGGGATCGGGATCGTCAGCCCGGGCCGGCACGCGTGGGTCGAGCCGCTGGTCCGCCAGCTTGTCGGCGAAGGGCTGGTGGGCACCGTCGTGACCGCCGCCGATGTTGCCGACGCGCCGGGCGCGAATCTCTATTCGGCCGCCCTCGCCGATCTCGGGGCCTCGGCGCAGGATTCGCTCGCGTTCGCGGGGTCGCCGGCGAATCAGCGCATGGCGATGGTCGCCGGCCTGGCCACGGTGCTCATCGACGGCGACAACGCGGCGAACGCACCGCTGCGGGTGGCCGACTGCCAACGGGTGCACGACACGTGGCAGGAGTCGCCGCGACCGTCAGCTGCGTAACGCCTCGATGACGGCGCTGAAGTCCAGTGTGGCGTTGTGCTTGTCGGACTCCATGAACGTCGCGTAGATCTCGGCGGCGTGGCTGCCCAGCGGCGCCGAGGATCCCGTCGACGCGACCGCGGCCATCGCCAGGCCGAGATCCTTGTTCATCAACGCCGTCGCGAAACCGGGCTTGAAGTCGTTGTTCGCCGGCGACGTCGGAACCGGGCCCGGCACCGGGCAATTCGTGTGCACCGCCCAGCAGTTTCCGGTGGCCCCGGTGATCACGTCGAACAGTGACTGGGCGGGCAGCCCGAGCTTCTCGGCCAGCACGAAAGCCTCGCCGATCGCGATCTGCTGAACCGCCAACACCATGTTGTTGCACAGTTTTGCGGCCTGCCCGGCGCCGGAGGCGCCGCAGTGGATGACCTTGCCCGCCATCGGGTCCAGCGTCGGCCGCGCCCTTTCGACGTCGGCGGGCTCACCGCCGACCATGAACGCCAGCGTCCCTGCGGTCGCGCCCTTGATGCCGCCCGAGACGGGGGCGTCGATCTGGTTCAACCCGGCCGCCACCGCCTGTTGGTGGATATCGCGGGCGTCGTCGACGGAGATCGTCGACGTGTCGATCAGCAGCGCGCCCGTGCGGGCCGCCGGCAGTATCTCGGCATAACAGGACTTCACCACCGCTCCGTTGGGCAGCGAGGTGATCACCACGTCGGCGTCGGCCACTGCCTCGGCGCCGCTGCCGTAGACGGCCGCGCCCTTCTCGGCGGCGGCGTCACGCAACGTGTTCACCGGGTCGAAGGCCCGCACGGTGTGCCCAGCGGCGACAAGATTGGCGGCCATCGGGCCGCCCATGTTGCCCAGCCCGAGAAATGCGATTGTCGTCGTCATCCCTGTCATCATTGACATCCCCTCATGATGCGCGGGCACGAGCAGTGACCGCCCGTCCGATCACCACACGCATGATTTCGTTGGTACCTTCCAGGATTCGGTGCACCCGCAGATCCCGGACGATCTTCTCCAGCCCGTACTCGGTGAGGTAGCCGTAGCCGCCATGTAACTGCAGCGCCTGGTCGGCCACCTCGTAACAGGCGTCGGTGACGTAGCGCTTGGCCATCGCGCACAGCTCGACTTTGTCAGCGGTATCGGAGTCGAGCGCGGATGCCGCCCGCCACAACATGATCCGCGAAGTCTCCAACGACGTCGCCATATCGGCGAGGGTGAACCGGATGGTGGGTTCGTCGATCAGCGGCCCGCCGAAAGCCTCCCGGTCACACAGGTACCGGGTGGCTTTCTGGTAGGCGGCCCGCGCACCGCCGAGCGAGCACGCGGCGATGTTGATGCGGCCGCCGTTGAGCCCGTTCATCGCGATCCCGAAACCGGTGCCCTCACCCTCCGGGCCGCCGAGCAACGCATCGGCGGGCACCCGGACCTTGTCGAAGACGACCTGTGCGGTGGGTTGCGCGTTCCAGCCCATCTTTGCTTCGTTGGCGCCGAAACCGAGCCCGGGAGTGTCTTTTTCGACAATGAACGCGGAGATACCGCGTGGGCCTTCTGCACCGGTGCGGGCCATCACCACATAGATGTCGGAGACCCCCGCTCCGGAGATGAACTGCTTGACCCCGTCGAGAACCCAGTCGGATCCGTCGCGAACCGCGCGCGTGCGCAGCGCCGAGGCGTCCGAACCCGCACCGGGCTCGGTGAGGCAATAGCTGGCGATCGACTCCATGGTGGCCAGCTGGGGCACCCAGGTCTTTCGCTGCTCCGGTGTGCCGTAGCTGTCGATCATCCAGGCGCACATGTTGTGGATCGAGATGAACGACGCGACCGTCGGGTCGGCGGCGGCGAGTTCCTCGAAGATCCGCGCCGCGTCGAGCCGACGCAGCCCGCTGCCGCCGACCTCCTCCGAGCAGTAGATCGCGGCGATCCCGAGCTCGGCGGACGCACGCAGTACGTCGACGGGGAAGTGTTTGTCCGCATCCCAGTCAAGGGCATGCGGCGCAAGGCGTTTGGCGGCGAACGCAGCCGCCGTGTCGACGATGACGCGCTCGTCGTCATCCAACTCGAACAGGGACATCGGACTACTTCAGCTCAGTTCATTGTCGGGATGACGAACTCGGCGCCATCCTTGATGCCCGACGGCCAGCGCTCGGTGACGGTCTTGACCTTGGTGTAGAACTGGATCGACGCGGGGCCGTGCTGGTTGAGATCGCCGAAGCCGGAACGCTTCCAGCCGCCGAAGGTGTGGTAAGCCACCGGCACCGGGATCGGGACGTTGACGCCCACCATGCCGACCTGGACGCGGGACACGAAGTCACGGGCGGCGTCGCCGTCACGGGTGAAGATCGCCACGCCGTTGCCGTACTCGTGCTTCGACGGCAACGCCAGTGCTTCCTCGTAATCGGCAGCGCGCACGATGCACAGCACCGGACCGAAGATCTCGTCGGTGTAGATCGACATGTCGGCGGTGACGTGGTCGAACAGGGTGGGGCCGATGAAGTAGCCCTTCGACAGGTCTTGGTCATCGAAGGTGAGTTCGTCGGTGCTGCGCTCGCGGCCGTCCACCACGAGTTCGGCACCTGCCTCGACGCCCTGACCGATGTAGTCGCGCACGCGTTCCAGTGCCGCGCCCGTGACCAGCGGCCCGTAGTCGGCCTTGGGGTCGAGGCTGTGCCCGACCCGCAGTTGGTTGACCCGCTCGACGAGTCTGTTGCGCAGCCGCTGCGCTGTTTCTTCACCCACCGGGACCGCGACGCTGATCGCCATGCAACGCTCGCCGGCACTGCCGTAGCCGGCGCCGATCAACGCGTCGACGGCCTGGTCGAGGTCCGCGTCGGGCATCACGATCATGTGGTTCTTGGCGCCACCGAAGCACTGGGAGCGTTTCCCGTGGGCGGCGGCGGTGGAGTAGATGTACTGCGCGATATCGGAGGAGCCGACGAAGCCGACGGCTTGGATGTCGGGATGGGTGAGGATGGCGTCGACCGCCTCCTTGTCGCCCTGGACGACCTGGAAGACCCCGGCGGGCAGTCCGGCCTCTCCGAAGAGTTCGGCCAGGCGCACCGGCACCGAGGGGTCGCGCTCGGAAGGCTTGAGGATGAACGCGTTTCCGCATGCCAGTGCTGGACCGGCCTTCCACAGCGGGATCATCGCGGGGAAGTTGAACGGCGTGATGCCGGCGACGACGCCGAGCGGTTGGCGGATGGAGTAGACGTCGATGCCGCCGCCGGCGCCCTCGGTGAACTCACCTTTGAGCAGGTGTGGGATGCCGATGGCAAATTCGATGACCTCGATGCCGCGCTGGATGTCGCCCTTGGAGTCGGGGACGGTCTTGCCGTGTTCGAGACTGAGCAGTTCGGCCAACTCGTCGACGTGCTGGTTGACCAGGTCGATGAACTTCATCATCACCCGGGCCCGCCGCTGGGGATTCCAGGCGGCCCACTCCTTCTGCGCTTCCACGGCCGTGGCCACTGCGGTGTCGACGTCGGCCGCGCTCGCCAGGACGACCTGCGCCTGCACTTCGCCGGTGCTGGGGTTCAACACGTCGGCGGTGCGGCTGGACTGCAGTTCGGTGCGCTTGCCTTCGATGAAGTGGGGGATCCGGGTGGCCGCCGTCGTTGAAGTCATTGGTGCGTTCCTCTCGCCTAGATACTTGGATATCCTAGTAATGCGGGGAGGGCGTTGGCAAGGGTTGCCCGTTTCTCGGAACCCGGTTTTTCAGGGCAGCTTGCGCGCGATCTCGTTGGCGCCCGCAACAACTTGTGCACCAGCGTGTTCGAGGTTCTCGGCGGTCAACCGGTGGGTGAGGAAGCTGATGCTCAGCGCGTACCGCGAGGGACCGCCGCCGGCGGTGGGTACGGCGGCGGCCACGCAGGTCAGTTCTTCGGCGGCCTCTTCCCGGTCGACTGCGAAACCCCTCTCCCGGATGTCCTCGATCTCGGCGGCCAGCTGTTTCGTCGACGTGATCGTGTGAGGGGTCAGCGCCGGCAGGCCCGTGGACGCAACGATGTCGCGCCAGACGCTGTCGGGCATGCTCGCCATGAGCGACTTGCCCAGGGCCGACGCATGCCAAGGGTCGGTCTGTCCGACGTCGCTGACCTTCTTCACCGCCCGGCGGCTCTCGACGACTTCGAGAATGACCACGCGGCGTTCCTTGTGCATGGCGAAGTTCACCGTCTCGTTGAACTCGAGCATGAGTCGTTCCATGGTGGCCAGTACTGCGTCGGAGGGCACCTGTCCGGCGAACGCGCGTTGTCCCAGTCGGAAGATCTCCCAGCCGAGACGGTACTGGGCTGCGTTGTAGCGCTCCACATATCCCAGCGCCGCCAGGCTGGTCAGGTAGCGCGACACAGTGGCCTCGTTCAGCTCTGTGCGCCTTGCGATTTCGGTGAGATTGCCGCCTTCGGCTTCTGCAACTGCGCTGAGAATCCGGGCGGTGCGTTCGACGCCGATCAGGTTCGTGCTCTTCTCCGGGCGCGCGTCGGTTTTCACCCAGTGAAGGTTACCAGTACGCAGTGAGGGGCTTCGGCGACGGCGCTGAAATCGGCTTCCTGTTGACACGGCCCGCAACGTCTCCTAGATTTTCATTCAGCGCAGCCAAATATCACTGAATGAAAAATAGGGGACGATCCCCGAAGGAGATGCCATGCCCACCGCCGCCGGCAGCCGTTCATCACAGGTCGACGGAGCCAGCATTCTGGCTTCGCAAGGTCTGCTGTCGGCCGACGACCACACCCTCGCCCCGTCCACGAAGGCATTCGACGACGGCGGGGCATACCGGCTGGAAATCTCAGGTGTGGAACGTCTTTCGACCCTCGAGGTGCTGCTGGACGAGGCGCACAAGCAGGACGTGTTCATCCACCGCATCATCGCGTTCGGTGGCGGGGCGACATTGTTGACCACCGGCGAGCTCGGCGACGTCGCCGAACTGGCCGCAGAGAACGACATCGAGCTGATAGCCGTCCCCGGTCCCCGGACCGGATGGGATCTCGGGCGCCAGGCGCTGAGCACCGAGGGGCAGGCAGGCGGTCGTCGGGTGCGCGGCCTGGACAACGTCCGGTACCTGCTCGACGACTACCTGCGCGTGTTCTCGACCGGCATCCGCGGCGTACTCGTCTGGGACGAGGGAGTTCTCGACATCCTGAACAAGGCGCGCGACGCCGGACACATCCCCGCCGATGCGAAGTTCAAGATCTCGGTGTACGCGGGTCACGCCAACCCGGCATCCATCCAAATCCTGCAGGATCTCGGCGCCGACAGCGTCAACCCCGTGGGCGATCTGAGCCGGCCGATGCTCGCCGCCATCCGTCGTTCGGTGGACATCCCACTCGATGTCTGGGCGGAGACGTTCGAGTCCTTCGGCGGGATGAACCGGTTGTGGGAAGCCGGGGACATCGCGCGGGTGGCAGGGCCGGTGTACTTCAAGATCGAGCCGGGTGAATCCGAGGCGGTCATGTACAACGGCTGGGTCCGGCCGGAATTCCACGAGGAACTCATCCGGCACAAGGTCCGCCACGCCGCGATCCTCAACGAACTGGCCCGCACCAGTGCCCCGGACGTGGCGGTGTCGCCCCGTCCTCGCACGGTCGCCCCCGTCCTCACCAACTGATCACCGATGACCGACCCCGTGACACCGCCTCGGCGCACGGCCATCATCGGCTCGGGGAACATCGGTACCGACCTGATGCACAAGCTACGGCGGTCGGCGCTGCTGGACGTGGCCGTCATGGTCGGAATCGACCCCGAGAGCGACGGTCTCGCCAGAGCCGCCGCGCTGGATGTCGCGGTGACGGCTGCAGGGGTGGACGGTCTCGTCGAGATGCGCGAGTTCGACGACATCGACGTGATCTTCGACGCGACCAGCGCTGCCGCGCATCGCATGAACCACGCCAGGCTCGCACCCACCGACCGGCTGGTCATCGACCTCACTCCCGCTGCCCTCGGGCCCTTTGTCGTGCCTGCGGTCAACCTGGCCGGCCTGGCCGGCGAGCGCAATCTGAACATGGTGACATGTGGCGGTCAGGCCACCATCCCGATCGTCGGGGCGCTCTCGGCGACCGCCCAGGTGTACTACGCCGAGATCGTCGCATCGATCTCCTCGCGTTCGGCGGGTCCCGGGACCCGGGCCAGCATCGACGAGTTCACCAGGACCACGGCACGGGCCATCGAGACAGTAGGAGGCGCGCAACGCGGCAAGGCGATCATCGTGCTCAACCCGGCAGAACCGCCGATGATCATGCGCGACACCGTGGCCGCCCTGGTGTCGGCCGTGGACGAGTCCGTGATCACCGACGCCGTGGTCGCCATGGTCGCCGAGGTCGCACGGTACGTTCCCGGCTACCGACTCAGGCAACAGGTGATGATCTCCCCGGTGCCCCAACAGGATCCGCGACGCAGGCTGGTCGCAGAGATCGGGCGGGACGCCGACCTCTCACAGGTGACGGTCCTCCTCGAGGTGGAAGGAGCCGGTGACTACCTGCCCGCCTACGCCGGCAACCTCGACATCATGACCGCCGCCGCTGTCCGGGTCGCGGAGGTAGCGCAGTGACCGTCGAGATCTACGTCCAGGACGTCACGCTCCGAGACGGCATGCACGCGGTCGGTCACTCGTTCTCCCTGTCCGACACCAAACGCATCGCGCGGGCCCTCGATCTGGCGGGGGTCTCGGCCATCGAGGTCGCCCACGGAGACGGCCTCGCGGGGGGCGGACTCACTTACGGAGCAGGCGCCCACAGCGACACCGAGTGGATCGCCGCAGCCGCGGACGTCATCCGGAATGCCCGTCTGACAACGCTGTTGATCCCCGGCATCGGCACCGTGGACGATCTGCGTGCGGCCGTCGACGTCGGCGTCACCTCGGTGCGGATCGCGACACACTGCACCGAGGCCGATATCGCCCGCCAGCACATCTCCACCGCGCGGGCGCTGGGGCTCGATGTGGCCGGGTTCCTGATGATGGCTCATCTCGCCGGGCCGGACCAGTTGGCAGCACAGGCCAAGATCATGGAAGACGCCGGCGCGCAGTGCGTCTACGTGACCGACTCAGGTGGCCGCCTCACGATGTCCGACATGCGGGACCGGGTGCGGGCATACCGTGCGAACCTTGATCCCGCCACCACGATCGGGGTCCACGCCCATCACAACCTCGCACTCGGAGTGGCCAATTCGATCACCGCGGTGGAAGAGGGGGCCCACCGGGTCGATGCGTCCCTCACCGGTCTCGGTGCGGGGGCAGGGAACTGTCCTCTGGAGGTTTTTGTCGCGATAGCCGAACTCAACGGCTGGGCGCACGGCTGCGATCTGTTCGGTTTGATGGACGCCGCCGACGATCTCGTCCGACCCCTGCAGCAGCGACCCGTGCGAGTGGACCGGGAGACGCTGACCCTGGGCTACGCCGGCGTGTACTCCAGCTTTCTGCTCCACGCCGAGCGTATCGCCACCGAAGTGGGCATCGGTGCCCGCGAACTGCTGGTCGAAGCCGGCCGCAGGTCGATGGTCGGCGGTCAAGAGGACCTGCTCATCGATCTCGCGCTCGATATGAGGAGGTGAATATTCCTTTCGCCTATGTGCTCCCGGACGGTTGCCGAGCACGTGGACACGCAGTTCCCCCCGCGAACACCACAATCCATGAGAGATGAACGACTATGGAGAATGTCACTCAATCCTTACCACCACAACGGCCGGTAGCCACTGCGTCGTCGGCATCGCCGCCCGCCACCACGCCTGGCGGCGGGCGGCGAAACCACGGGCTCAAAGCCAACACCCTGGGCGTCCCCAGCATCTTCTTCTACATCATCGCCGCGGCATCCCCGCTGACGGTCGTTGTCGCGCTGTTCCCCATCATCATCGGCGCCGGCAACGGAATCGGGATGCCCGGCGCGTTCGTGATCGCCGCGGTGGTGTTGATGATCTTCGCAGTCGGCTACGTGGCGATGAGCCGTCACGTCACCAACGCCGGCGCGTTCTACGCCTATGTCACGCTCGGGCTCGGGCGGATCCCCGGGCTCGGGTCGGCCTCGCTGGCGATCTTCGCCTACAACGCCATCCAGGCCGGTCTGTACGGTGGTTTCGGTTACTACGCAGCTGAATTGCTCAATCCTGCTCTCGGGCTGAGCATTCCCTGGTGGGCCTACGCGTTCGTCGGGCTGATCCTCTGTCTGGGTGTCGGCGTGCAGGGGGTGCACTCCGGCGCCAAGGTGCTGGGCGTCTTCCTGACGCTGGAAGTCCTGATGATCACAGTCCTCAGCGTGTTCAGTGTCTTCGGCGACGCGGTGCCGGTATCTGAGTTCTCCTTGGAGCCGTTCAACCCCAGTGTCGTGCTCGGCGGCGCATTCGGAGTCGCGCTGATGTTCGCTCACGCATCGTTCATCGGTTTCGAAGGGTCGGCCATCTACGGCGAAGAAGCCCACGATCCGGCGCGGACCATTCCTCGCGCCACCTACCTCTCGATCGCCTTCATGGGGATCCTGTATGCGGTGTCAGGCTGGTTGATCATGAATGCGCTCGGGTTGGACAACGTGGTCGCGATCGCCACCGACACCGGCGGCAACTTCATCTTCGTCGCCAGCGACACGATCATCGGGCACAACATCTCCCTGCTGTTCCAACTCCTGATCGTCACAGCGACTTTCGCGGCCATCGTGACCTTCCACAACAACGTCTCGCGGTACCTGTTCTCGCTCGGCCGTCAGACATTGGTGTGGCAACCGCTGGGATGGACGTTGCCGGGGCGTCAGACGCCGTGGGTGGCCTCCATCGTCCAGAGCGGCACCGTCGGAATCGTCATCGCCGCGTTCGCGATCGCCGGCCAGGACCCCTTTGCGACGCTGTTCACCTGGGCGACCGGGATCGGGACCATCGCCGTGATCTTCTCGCAACTGGTGGCGGGGATCGCGATCTTCGTGTTCTTCCGCCGGTCCGAGGTCGACAAACGGCGGTGGAACACCGTCGTCGCGCCGATTCTGGCGATCATCGGACTGGGTTCCTTCTTCGTCCTGACGTTGACCAGCCTCGACGTTCTGCTGGGTGTGCAGGGCGCCACGGCGGTGCTCATGCTCTCGCTGGTCTTCCTGGCGTTGCTGGCGGGCATGGGGTACGGCCTGTACCTGCGGTTCTTCGCGCCGGCGAAGTACGCGCTCGTGGGCAAAGCGCTCAACGAGCGGGAATTGGAAGAGCCGGCGCCCGAAGCGGTGTGAGCCCGGCAACGCTGGAAGTCCTGCGCGCATGCCGACCGTTAGGTACGTTTGTACGTACCGATACGTACAAACGTTCCTAAACGGAAGGTGGCAGATGGCCTCCGCCCCCCGGCGCGCACGTCGTCATGACCCGAACAGAAAGGAGCTCATCGTGGAGTCGGCACTCACTGTCCTCGCGCGCGACGGCGTCGCCGGCATCACCCATCGTGCGATTGGACAAGCGGCCGACGTCCCTCTCGGTTCCATCACGTACCACTTCGCGACGCTGGACGACATCGTCAAGCTGGCGTTCCAGACCCACGTCGAGAAGCTCGCGACGCGCTTCGAGGAGCGGCTGGCCGCGTGCGATCCACAGCAGGACCTCATCGAGTGCATCGTGTTGGCGATCACCGAGGATCTCGCCGCCAACCCCAACGAACTGGCCGTGACCTACGAACTGTACGGCGACGCGGTACGCAGGGACGACAACAAGCGCATCACCCAGGCGTGGATGGAGCGCGCCGAAGATGCCCTGGCCCAGCATTTCGACCGCCAGACCGCACGTCTGCTCGACGTTGTGATCGAAGGCCTGATGGTGCACATGTCCATTGCTCAACAACCGATTTCGCACGACGCTGTGCGCGCACTCCTGACCACGGCTGCCAATGCCGGCACCGCGGCCACCTGAACACCCCTGTCACAACAACGAACGGAGTCGACATGACCTTTCACAGCAAGATGTTCATCGACGGCGGCTGGACCGATTCCTCCGACGGGGCCGTGGACCAAGTCCCCGCGCCTGCGAGCGGGGAGACGTTCGCCGAGATCGCACACGGCACCGTCGCCGACGTCGACAGGGCGGTGGCGGCCGCCGACGCAGCGTTCCCGGGCTGGGCGAGAACGCCTGTCGGCGAACGGGCGCGGGCGTTCCTGAAGCTCGCCGACCGCGTCGAGGACGACCAGCGCACGCTCGCCGAGATCGAATCCCGCAACGTCGGCAAGCCGATCGCCTTGGCGCTCGAAGAGATGGAGATGATCGCCGATCATCTGCGCTTCTTCGCCGGCGGGGCCCGAACGATGGAAGGCCGGGCGGCCACCGAGTTCGTCCGGGGCAAGACGAGCATCCTGCGTCGGGACCCGTTGGGCGTCGTCGGTTCGGTAGCCCCGTGGAACTATCCGCTGCTGATGGCGATCTGGAAGATCTCACCGGCGCTGCTCACCGGGAACACCCTGGTTCTCAAACCCTCCGAGCACACCCCGTTCTCGGTTCTGCGGCTGGCCGAGCTCGCGCAAGATCTGTTCCCCGCCGGGGTGTTCAACGTCGTCACCGGTGACGGCAGCGACGTCGGCGCCAGGCTCGTGTCCCATCCGACCGTGCGGATGTCCTCACTGACCGGTTCGGTGGACACCGGGCGGGCGTTGATGCGCGCCTCCGCCGACTCCAACCTCAAGAGGCTGCATCTGGAACTGGGCGGCAAGGCTCCCGTGGTGGTGTTCGACGACGCCGACGTCTCGCTGGCGGTGGCCAAGATCATGGAGGGCGCATTCTGCAACTCCGGCCAGGACTGTATGGCGGCTTCGCGGCTCTATGTCCATGACTCGGTACACGACGACCTGGTGTCCGGCCTCGAGAAGGCGGTCAAAGAACTTGACCTCGGAGACATCGCCGACGAGAACACCTCCATGGGACCGGTGATCACGGCCGCCCATCGAGACCGTGTCGAGGGCTTCGTGGCCCGCGCCAAGGCGACCGGACACACCGAGCTGATCCAGGGAGACAATCCCGGTACCGGCTTCTACACAGCGCCGACCGTAGTCGTCGGAGCGCGGCAGGGCGACGAGATCGTCCGTACCGAGGTATTCGGTCCGGTCACGTCCGTCACCAGGTTCGGCGACACCGACGACGTCATCGCACTCGCCAATGACACCGAATACGGGCTGGCCGCATCGGTTTTCACCAAGGACCTGACACGCGCCATGACGGCCTCCAGTGAACTCCAGTTCGGTACGGTGTGGATCAACGACCATCTGCCCGTGACCCCCGAGATGCCGCATGGCGGGTTCAAACAGTCAGGCAACGGCAAGGACATGTCGGTGTACGCGCTCGAGGAGTACAGCGAGATCAAGCACGTGATGATCAACCGCGAGAGCGCCTGACATGACGGTCAGCGCGATCAACATGTTCCGCCTGCGACCCGGGGTGAGCCCGGAAGAGTTCGAGAGATTCTCTGCTGAGCTCGACCGACCCACGTGCCTGGGTTTCGACGTCGTGGTCGGCTTCGAGGTCTTCCTGACCGAACGGACCGACAGCAGCAGCTTCGATGTCGTCGAGGTCATGACGGTGACATCCTGGCCGGAATGGGAGAAGGTGCGCGACGAGGCACCTGAACTCGAGGCCGTCGTCCGACGGTTCGACCAGTTGGTCGAACCGGGCAGCGTCTCGACCCTGTTTGCCCGCAAATCACCACTCTCCCAGGAGATCTAGATGCCATCTACTCCCGCCACGGTCACGGACTACGACGCCGTCGTGATCGGCGCAGGCCACAACGGCCTGGTGACCGCGAATTATCTGGCACGCGCCGGACGGCGGGTGCTGATCCTCGAGGCCAGACCCGTCGTCGGGGGCGCCTGCGTCACCGAGGAACTGATCCCGGGTTCGAAGTGGTCGTCGTGTGCCTTCATCGCCGGCTTGCTGCGGCCCGAGATCATCGAAGAACTGGAACTCCGCCGGTTCGGACTGGACCTCTACCAGGGTGATGCGTTGTCATTCAGCCTGTTCCGCGACGGCACGTCCTTCACGATGTGGAAGGAGACCGACCGCACGCTGCGCGAGATCGAGAAGATCAACAAGAAGGACGCGAGCGCGTTCCTCGACTTCGGGGTACGCCTCCAGCGATTCGCCGGTCTGGTAACACCGTATCTGCTCGCGTCGCCACCGGAGCGTTCCGAAGTCTTCGCCGCATTCGAAGCCGCCGGTGAACAGACGTTGTTCGACGAGTTCACGTTGCTCTCCGTCCGCGACCTCCTGGACCGCTATTTCGAGGACGAACGGCTCAAGAGCATGCTCACCTTCTTCGGCATGGTGTCCATCTTCGGCGGGCCCTCCACACCGGGAACGGCCTACACCTACGGCCACCACTCCTGGGGTGAGTTCAACGGCAATTTCGGACAGTTCGGCCTCGCCCGTGGCGGTATGGGGGCGATCAGCGAGGCCCTCGCTGCCGGTGCGCGGCACCACGGCGCCGTCATCCGTACGTCGGCACCCGTCGACAAGGTGATCGTCGAGCGGGGCACCGCCACCGGGGTGCGCCTGGAGGACGGCACGGTGGTCACCGCCCGGCAGGTGTTCTCCAATGCCGACCCCAAGCGGTCCATGCTGCGACTGGTCGAACCCGGGGTGCTGCCGGCGGGGCTGGTCCGCGACGTCGAGAACATCGACACCCGGGGATCGATGGCCAGGATCCACCTCCTTGTCGACGAACTGCCGCAGTATCTTCCGTTTTCCGATGCCACCCCCGGACCGCAGCACCACGGGCATCAACTCCTGGGGCCCAGCAGGGAGGCGTTCGAGGAGGCCGCCGAAGCGCAGCGGCGCGGCACCTTCCCCAGCACCTTCGTCATCGAAGCCGTCACCCAGTCGGTGACGGACGACTCGCTGGCCCCTGCGGGCCTGCACACGATGACGCTCGGCATCCAGCAGCTGCCCTCGGAACTGACCGGGACAACCTGGGCGGCCGAAAAGGAGAAGTGGGCCGACCTGGTTCTGGAGGACCTCTTCAGCTACGCCCCGAACCTTCGTGACCACATCCTCGCCCGGGTGATCATCACGCCCGACGACCTGGACAACGAGTACCTGATCACGGACGGCAACATCTTTCACGGCAGCATGATGCTCGATCAGCTGTTCGGGGCCCGGCCGATCCCCGAGCTCGCGAACTACCGTACCCCGGTGCGCAACTACTACCTGTGCGGCTCCGGTACGCACCCCGGTGGCGGGGTCATGGGGGCCAACGGACACAATGCCGCCAAGGTCGCGCTCGCCGATCTGGCGGGTCTCGCGACGTCGGTGCGCGCCGCCGGTGCGCCGGCGGTCCACCGCGCACGGCCGTGGCAGCAGCGGCTGGTGGGGGCTCTGATGTCCAGCAGATCGGGACGGTGGGTGAGCTACAAAGCCGCGCGCCAGCCCGCGCTGCGCAAGATCACCGCCTACGCCGCGCGCGTTCGGTGACGACCCACCAGCAACGGGCATCGGCGTCACCCGGTTTGAGAAGCGCCAAATGGTTTGCCGGTAACGATGTTCCCGGCTTCGTCCACCGCTCTGCCATGAGGGCTTCGGGATTCTCCCGCATGGCGTTCGAGGGACGGCCCATCGTCGGCATCTGCAATTCATGGTCCGAAGTCGTCAACTGCAACATGCATTTTCGCGGCCTGGCGGACTCGGTGCGCCGCGGGGTGCTGGCGGCAGGCGGATTCCCGCTGGAGTTTCCGACCATCTCCCTCGGTGAGCAGTTGATGAAACCCACCACCATGCTGTTCCGCAACCTGATGGCGATGGACGTCGAGGAGTCCATCCGCGCCTACCCCTTCGACTCGGTGGTCCTGCTGGGCGGGTGTGACAAGACGGTCCCCGCGCAGCTGATGGGAGCGGCCAGCGCCGACGTCCCGGCAATCGTGCTGACCGGGGGACCGGCGGCGCCCGCCGTATTCGACGGCAAGCAACTCGGGGTGGGCACGGACCTGTGGGAGTACATCGACGACGTCCGGGCCGGCCGGATGTCGATGGCCGACTACGAGCGACTTGAAGCGGCCGCAGGGCCGTCCCGCGGGCACTGTCCGGAGATGGGCACCGCCTCGACGATGGCCACCCTGGTCGAGGGGCTCGGCATGACTCTGCCCGGCACGGCGGCGATACCGGCGATGGACTCGCGCCGGATGCAGGCCGCAGAGGAATGTGGGGCACGGGCCGTGGGTCTGGCGCTCGAAGGGCTGCGTCCCTCACATGTGCTGACGGCGGAGGCCTTCGACAACGCCATCACCCTGATGCTCGCCGTCGGCGGATCCACCAACGCGGTCGTGCACCTGCTGGCGATCGCCGGCCGGGTGGGAGTTCCCCTGTCCCTGGACCGGTTTCACGAGATCTCAGCCCGTACCCCGCTTGTGGTGAACGTGCGGCCCGCCGGTCAGCACCTCGTCGAACAGGTCTTTCACGCCGGGGGTATCCCGGCGGTCATGAAAGCGATCGAACCGCTGCTGCACATCGACGCCCCGACCGTCACGGGAAAGACCGTCTCCGAGAACCTGCCCGCCGCAGCCGCCGCGGACACCTCGGTCATCGCCCCGCTGAGCGCGCCGTTCCAGCCCACACAGGGTCTTGCGGTGGTGCGCGGCAATCTCGCGCCCCTGGGCGCGGTGATCAAATGCAGTGCGGCCACCCCCGAACTCCTGGTGCACCGCGGTCCGGCAGTGGTGTTCGAGAACATGGACGATCTGCTGGCACGCTTCGATGACCCCGACCTCGAGGTGACACCGGACTCCGTCCTCGTGCTCCGTTCCGCCGGGCCCCAGGGGGCTCCCGGGATGCCCGAATGGGGTCAACTGCCGATTCCGACCAAACTGCTCAAGGCGGGGGTGACCGACATGGTCCGCATCTCCGACGCCCGGATGAGCGGAACCGCCTATGGCACCTGTGTTCTGCACGTCAGCCCGGAATCGGCTGCGGGAGGTCCGTTGGGGCTGGTTCGCGACGGTGACGTCGTCGCTCTCGACGCGTTGGCCGGCAAACTCGACGTCTTGGTGTCGGCAACCGAACTCGAGGCGCGGCGCGCAGTGCCGGACCGCCCATCACCGAAACGGCCCATCCGCGGTTACGCCGCGTTGTACGTCGATCGAGTCCTGCAGGCAGACCAGGGGTGCGACTTCGACTTTCTCACCGGACGGTCACAGAACCCGGCAGATGAACCCGACGCCGTCTTCGACGGCTGGGTCGGCGGTTGGTGAACCGTCGGCGTCCTAGGGCCGGGTCCAGGTGGGGAGCAGCCCGCCGGCCTGCACCTGCGCGAGAGTCGGTGCGGCGCGGTCACGTTCGGACATGATCAGCTGGGCATCGGTCAGCGGCCATGCGATGTCCAACGCCGGGTCCAGCGCGTTGACGGTGTGTTCGCGGGCGGGGTCGTAGCCTGCCGAGCACAGGTACATCACCGTCGAATCGTCCTCGAGCGCCACGAAGCCGTGTCCCAGTCCCTCGGCGAGATACACCGACCTCCGCGAGGTGTCGTCCAGCGTCACCGCATCCCACTGCCCGAACGTCGGTGACCCCGAACGGATGTCGACCGCAACGTCGAAGATGGCACCGCGGACGCACGTCACGTACTTGGCCTGGCCGGGCGGTACCTGCGCGAAGTGCAGACCGCGCAGGACGCCGGCACGCGACACCGAGCAGTTCGCCTGCCGCAGGTCGAACCGGTGCCCGGCGAACGCGGTGAAGCCGGCATCGGTGAACCACTCGAAGAAGTCACCCCGAGAATCCGAGTGGATCTCAGGTGTGATCTCCCAGGCGCCCGGGACGGCCAGCTCGCGTGCGGTCACGATTCACGCTCCTCGTATCTGGCCTCCGCCAGGTCCTTCATCGGAGCCCACCATGATCGGTGATCGCGATACCAGTCGATGGTCTCGCGCAGCCCGGCCTCGAAGTCGAGGTGTGCGGGTCGCCAGCCCAACTCGTCGCGCAGCGGTGACGGATCGATCGCGTATCTCAGGTCGTGTCCGGCCCGGTCGGCGACGTGGTCGAAGTCGTCGGCGGGGCGGTCCATCAGCCGCAGGATCGTGCGCAGCACCGTCAGGTTGTCCCGTTCACCGTCCGCGCCGATGAGGTAGGTGCGCCCGGGCTCGCCGTCAGCGAGGATGCGCCACACCGCGCTGTTGTGGTCGTCGACGTGAATCCAGTCGCGCACGTTGGCGCCACGGCCGTAGAGCCGTGGACGCCGACCGGTCAGCACGTTGGTGATCTGGCGGGGGATGAACTTCTCGACGTGCTGGTACGGCCCGTAGTTGTTCGAGCAGTTGGATATCGTCGCCGCCACCCGGTACGAGCGCACCCACGCCCGGACCAGCATGTCGGCGGCCGCCTTGGTCGCCGAGTACGGGCTGGAGGGGTTGTACGGGGTGGACTCGGTGAACCGCAAAGGGTCGTCGAGCGCCAAATCCCCGTACACCTCGTCCGTGGAGACGTGGTGCAGGCGAACGTCGTGGTGGCGCACCGCTTCCAGCACCGAGAACGTGCCGAGGACATTCGAGCGGACAAACGGCTCCGGGTCCGCCAGCGCATTGTCGACGTGGGTCTCGGCGGCGAAATGTACGACGGCATCGGACTCGGCGACGAGCTTGTCGACCAGGTCGGTGTCGGTGACATCACCCTGCACCAACCGGATGTCGCGCTCGACCGGGGCCAGCGACTCCCGGGAGCCGGCATAGGTCATGGCATCGACGACGGTCACCGCGACATCGGGGCGGTCGCGGAGCGTGGCGTGCACGAAGTTCGCGCCGATGAAGCCGGCGCCGCCGGTCACCAGCAGCCGCATGGGTCAGACCTTAGTCTCGATCCACCGATATTCGGACAGACCCCAAGCGAAGTGGACCAAGGGAGACGCGACATGCCAGAGCGCGTAGTTGTCATAACCGGCGCGTCATCCGGAATCGGAGCACGCACGGCACGCGAAGCCCACGACAGGGGATATCACGTCGTCCTCACCGCAAGATCTGCAGACAAGCTCGAATCACTCGCCGCCGACCTGCGCGGGCCCAACCCGGCGTGTGCGGTCCCAGGCGATACCTCCCGATGGGCCGACGTGGCGAGACTGCGCGACACGGCATTGAGCGCGTTCGGACGTATCGATGCAGTCTTCGCCAATGCGGGTCAGTGGATACCGACGTCCTTCCTCAACCCCACCACCGAGCCGGACGATTGGCGAAACATGGTGCTCGCGAACGTTCTCGGGCCGGCGCTGATCGCCCGGGCCTTCGTTCCCCACCTGGTGGTCACCAAGGGCCATCTGGTTTTCACCGGCTCGGTCGCCGGCCGGATAGTGGTACCTGGCCAGCTGTATCCGGCGACCAAGTGGGCGATCACCGGTATGGCCCAGTCGATTCGCGCCGAGATTGCACATACCGGTGTGAAGACGACCGTCATCCAGCCCGGCCTCGTCGACACAGGCACCGCGGCCGCAGACCGATCACACGAACCGATGCTCGACCCCGGCGCCATCGCGAATGCGTTCTTCTACGCGATCGACCAGCCCGGCGATGTCGACGTCAACGAGATCGTGATCAGACCTGCCGGCCAACGTCCCGACCGTTGAGTGCCGCAAGGCCAAGCGGGATTGAGGCTCAGCCCGGCAGCCCCAGCGGCCCCGCCAGCTCCTCGAGTGTCGACAGCAGTTCGTCGGATCCGCCCAGGACCTGGATGGCGACGTGGTCGGCGCCGGCGGCGTGGTGCTCGAGCAACCGGGCGGCGATGTCGTCGGGAGAACCGTGGGCGACGACCGCGTCGATGAACCGGTCGGTGCCGGGCTTGACCAGGTCCTCGTCGGTGAACCCCAGCCGCTTCCAGTTGTTCAGGTAGTTGGACAGATCGAGGTAGAAGCTCACGGTCTCCCGCCCGATCGTGCGGGCCGCCTCGGCGTCGTCGGTCAGCACCACCTTGTGTTCTGGTGCTAGAAGTACCGTGGGGCCGAGCAGTTCGCGTGACCGACCGGTGTGTACCGGTGTGGTCAGGTACGGGTGCGCACCTGCACTGCGCTGCGCCGCGAGCTGCAGGACCTTCGGCCCGAGCGCCGCGATCACCATCCGGCTTGTCGGCACCTTCGCGGCGTCCAGAGCATCCAGATAGGAGACCAGCGCCTCATAGGGCTTGCGGTACTCCTGGGTGTGCTCGGGGTGCCCGACGCCGACCCCGAGGACGAATCTGCCGGGGAAGGCCTTCTCGATGCGGTGGTAGGACTCGGCGACTTCGCTCGCTTTGGCGGTCCAGATGTTCACGATCCCGGTGGCCACCTGCAGGTGCTGTGTCTTTTCCAGGATCGGCTCCACGAATGCCAGGTCGGCGGCGGGAGACGCGCCCACCCAGACCGTCCCGTATCCGAGCTTCTCGATCTCGACGGCCTGCTCCGGGGTGACCGGTGCGCCGGTCCACACTCCGAAACGGCCCAGGGCCGGCTTGAGCGACACACCCTCTGTTGCGTTCATGTCTGCCCCCTTCGGTTCGGTTTGTCGGGTACCAGCTTGGCAGGTGGCGGCTGAAGGTGGTCAGGCACCGGTCGCAACGTCGTCGGCCGCGAGCGCGGGAGCCGGTGCGTGCAACGGAAGGCAGACGACGAATTTGGTGTTCCCGGGCCGGGATTCCACCGACAGGTTGCCGTGGTGCTTTTCGACCACGATGCGCCACGCCAGATCGAGGCCGAGGCCGGTGCCCTCGCCGAACGGTTTGGTGGTGAAGAACGGGGTGAAGATCCGCTCGATGATGTCCTCGGGGATGCCGGGGCCGTCGTCGGCGATCTCGACCCGGATGGTGCTCTCGCTCTCGCGCATGGTGCGGATCGTCAAGGTGCCGCGCCCGTCCATCGCCTGGATCGCGTTGTCGACGATGTTGGTCCACACCTGGTTGAGATCACCCGGGTAGCACCCCAGCTCGGGCAGCGACTTGTCGTACTCCTTGACGAGCTTGACGGGGGTGTCCTTGCCGATCTTGCCGCCGAACATCATCAACGTGCTGTGCAGCAGCTCGTGGATGTCGGCGGTCTGGTACTCGGCGCGGTCCATCTGCGAGTACTGCTTGGCGCCGGCCAGCAGCGCGGAGATCCGCTTGCTGGCCTCGGCGATCTGGTTCATCAACAACTCGTTGTCGATCGTGTACTTCAGCCAGCCGATCGCGCCCGGAAGCGTCGCCGAGCAATCGACGTCCGCGATCGACGCCTCGACGCGCTCCAGCCAGTCCACGTCCAGGCCTGCCTCGACGAACGTGGGTGCGTAGTCCCAGGCCGCGGCGATGCCGTGGTCGTCGAGCCAGTCTCCGATCTGGTCCTCCCGATCGGAGGTCTCCAGCGCCGTGAGCTCCTGCGACTTCGACTTGGCCACCTGTTCGGCGACCTCGTCCTGGATGCTGACCAGCACTTTCAGCGCGGCCGGGGTGAACTCCCCGTCGGCGAGCATCGCGAGCTTGTGGCGCATCTTTCCGACGCCCTCGCGTAGGTCGGCGACCGCGCGTGCGGTGGCGCCGGCGGGATTGTTGAGCTGGTGGGTCAGGCCTGCCGACAGCTGACCCAGAGCCAGCAGCTTCTCCCGCTGGCCGAGGATCTGGCGCTGCCGCAACCCGCCGACCATGTGGCCTTCCAGCAGATGCACCGCCATCGGGAACTCACGGTGCATGAACTCGGCGAATGCGTGCGCGTCCAGAACGAAGAACCGCGACGGCCGGGTCACCCGCACCGTCGCCTGGTAGACGTGTTCCTCACCGGGGATGTAGGCCGACCAGGCCCCGCAGTACACCCCGCGCTGGGAGGTCCGGTTGGTCTCGATGTCGACCCCGCCCGAGCGTTTCGACATCACCAGTTCGCCGTCGATCAGCACGTAGAAACAGGTCGCCGGCTCTCCCTCGATGTGAATCGGACCAGGCTGGAAGGTCGCGATGTGGCCGTTGTCGCACAACGTCTGTAGCTGTTCGTAGGTCAGCGCCTCGAACAGGAACAACGTGCGCAGCTCGTCGGGTAGACACTTCTCGCCCATGGTGGTTCCTTCCAGCCTTAGCTTTGTGAAACGCGTATCGCCGGGTGCGGATTCCACCCACAGGGTGTCGCAGTCGGCCATCGGGTCGGTCCCGCTACGTCTCGGCGAGATAGCGGTGCACCAGCATGACCGCCATCGACCCTTCGCCGACCGCAGCGGCGACGCGCTTGGCCGACTCGGCGCGCACATCGCCTGCCACGAACACCCCGGGCACGCTGGATTCGAGGTGGTGCGGCGGCCTCTCCAGCGTCCAGCCGCTGATGTCACGCAGATCGGGGCCGGACAGGATGAACCCGTGGTCGTCGCGCACCACCACGCCGTCGAGCCACTCGGTGCGGGGTTCGGCGCCGATGAAGATGAACATCCGCCCGCAGCGGAATTCCTCGCGGACCCCGGTCCGGGTGTTCTCCAGGCAGATGCCCTCCAGGTGGCCGTCGCCCTTGGCTGCGTGCACCACGGTGTGCGGCAGCTCCTTGATGTTGTCCCGCGCCCTGATCTGCTGGATCAGGTAGTGCGACATCGAGTCCTCGAGGGTGCGCCTGCTGACGATCGTCACCGATTTCGCGGTACGCGACAGATACATCGCGGCCTGCCCTGCTGAGTTGGCACCGCCGATGACGTAGACCTCGTCGCCGTCGCAGTCGGCTGCCACCGACGTCGTCGCGCCGTAGTAGACGCCGGCCCCCGTCAGGCCGGCACAGCCGTCGGCGGCCAGCTGCCGGTATTCCACGCCCATCGCCAGGATCACCGCTCGGGTGCCGATCGACCGGCCGTCGGACAGGTGCACGGTGCGGGCGACTCCGTCGATCTCCAGACCCGTGACCTCGGCCGCGGTGATCAGCTCGGCCTCGAACTTCTCGGCCTGCCTGCGGGCGCGTTCGGCGAGCTGTGAGCCGGACAGGCCGTCCGGGAAGCCGAGGTAGTTCTCGATGCGGGAGCTCTGCCCGGCCTGACCGCCGGTGGCGGTGCGTTCGATGAGCACGGTCTTGAGGCCCTCCGAGGCGCCGTAGACCGCCGCCGCCAGGCCTGCCGGCCCGCCGCCGATCACCACCAGGTCGTAGAAGTCGCCGGCCGGGGTGGTGGTCAGACCCAGTGTCGCCGCCAGCTCCGAGTCGGTGGGATCGATGAGCGTCTCACCCTGTTCGGTGATCACCACCGGAAGCGTCATGCCGTCCTGGCCGGCCGCCTCCAGCAACCGGGCGCCCTTCGGTTCGTCCGAGCGGAACCATGTGTAGAACAACCGGTTTCGGGCCAGGAACTCGCGCACCTCGGAGGAACGCGCATTCCACGGGTGACCGATGATCTTGGTGTGCGGGATCGCCCGGTCGCCGCTGGCCCGCCACGCCTCGATCAGCGCGTCGATCACCGGGTACAGCTTCTCCTGCGGGGGGTCCCAGGGCTTAAGCAGGTAGTGGTCGAGATCGACGACGTTGATGGCGTCGATCGCAGCGTGGGTGTCGGCGTAGGCGGTGAGCAGCACCCGCCTGGCGGCCGGGAAGATGTCCATCGCCGCTTCGAGGAACTCGATGCCGCTCATCTGCGGCATCCGGTAGTCGGCGACGAAGACCGCCACCGTCTCCCCGCGCAGCTTCAGCTCGTTGAGTGTCTCCAGCGCGTCGGGACCCGATTCGGCGCGCACGATGCGGTAGTTCTCGCCGTAGTGACGGCGAAGGTCGCGGGCGACGGCACGCGACACCGCGGGGTCGTCGTCGACGGTCAAGATCACGGGTTTTCTTGGGGCACTGCCGG
Source organism: Mycolicibacterium hippocampi (assembly GCF_010723735.1). Taxonomy (GTDB): domain Bacteria; phylum Actinomycetota; class Actinomycetes; order Mycobacteriales; family Mycobacteriaceae; genus Mycobacterium; species Mycobacterium hippocampi. The sequence goes on from NZ_BLLB01000002.1 coordinate 1,961,775, forward strand.
GGCCGGTCATCGCGCTCAATTATGCGCCCGGTGTCCAGTCGATAACCGTGTCAAGGGTCGTCGGACCTCCCGCAGGGCGACGTTGGGCCCGAAGATCAGAGGTGACTCGCTGTGACAAAGGCCTCCTGCGGGCGAAGTGGCCCGTCGCTACCGTCGAAAGCGTGATCAACCGCCTTCCCGGCTCGGCAGCGCTGCGCAACGCCATTCGGCCGCTGACCCGGACCGGCAGCTACTACGCCAGGTCGTGGAGCGACTACCTCGGCGACGAGCCGCAACAGGTTCCGATCGCCCGGCCCACCATCGCGCTCACCGCAGAGGCGCTGCGCGACGAGGTGGTGTTGCTCGGCCTGCGCGCGCGCCGGCCGGTGAGCGATCCGCAGGCCTTCGAGCGGATTCACGACGAGGTGCGCCGGGCCCTGGACTTCTACGGCAGTCGGGGGTGGCTGAGCGAGCCCGCGGGATTCTTCGCCGCGCCGGGGCCGCTGACCGATGTGACGGTCCGGCCGGTGCGGCGCCGCAACCGGTTGTACTCCCGGTTGCGCTGGGACAGCGACTACCGGCCGAGGTCCGGCGAGCCCGGCGCGAGCCGCTGGCTCGGGTACCAGGCGACCTCCCACGGCTACGGCCTGATGTTGCGTCACAGTGAGCCGCGACCGTGGCTGGTGTGCATCCACGGTACTGAAATGGGCCGGGCCGCAATCGATTTGGCTGTGTTCCGAGCGTGGCATCTGCATCAGGAGCTGGGACTCAACGTCGTGCTTCCGGTGCTGCCCATGCACGGTCCGCGGGCGAAAGGCCTGCCGAAGGGTGCTGTGTTCCCCGGCGAGGATGTGCTGGACGACATCCACGCGACCGCACACGCTGTGTGGGACATCCGAAGTCTGCTGTCGTGGATCCGGCAGCAGCAGCCCGAGGCCCCCATCGGCTTGTACGGCCTGTCGCTGGGTGGGTTCATCACCGCGTTGGTCGCCAGCCTCGACGAAGACCTGGTCTGCGCGATCCTCGGAGTGCCCGTTGCCGATCTGATCGCCCTGCTCAGTCGCCACTCCGGTCTCGGTGATGACGACCCACGGCGGGAGACGATGGCACTCGCCGAGCCGCTGGGCCGGATGATCTCGCCGCTGTCGCTGACCCCACTGGTGCCGCCCGCCGGACGGTTCATCTACGCAGGGCTCGCCGATCAGGTGGTCCATCCGCGCGAACAGGTCAACCGACTGTGGGAACACTGGGGCCAGCCCGACATCGAGTGGTATCGGGGCGGCCACGCCGGATTCTTCCAAGCTCGGCCGGTGCAGCGCTTCGTCACCGACGCCCTGTTGCAGTCCGGTCTGGTGTCGGGACTGGGCGGGCGAGATACCCGTGGAACTGGCAGCATGACGGGATGACGGGATGACCATGCGGTTGTGACAACCTGATCGGAAGCGAGTGGCAGTGGCCTTCTTTCAGATCGTCGCAGCTGACATCGACGGCACGCTGACGTCGAGAGGTGAGTTGTCCGACCAGGTGTTGGACGCGATGGACCGGGCCCGAAGCAACGGGATCCTGATCGTGCTGGTGACCGGCCGGATCGGCAGCGAGCTGATGTCGGAGTTCCCGCGGATCGTCGACCACGCCGACGCCCTGGTGCTCGAGAACGGCGCCGTGGCGGTGCTCAACGGTGAGGTGCTCAGGCTGGCACCACCGGTCGACGTGGTGCTCGACGGCGCGTTGGCGGCCCGCGGCGTCGCCTTCCGGCGCGGCGAGGTGTTGATCGCCACCGACGGTGAGCACGCCACCGCCGTGGTCGAGGCGATCGGGCAGCTGGGTCTGGACTGCCAGATCATCCGCAACCGCGACGCGGTGATGGTGCTGCCCGCCGAGGTGACCAAGGGCAGCGGTCTGCGCCGGTTGTTGTCGCGGATGAACCGCTCACCGCACAACGTCATCGCGGTCGGCGATGCCGAGAACGACGTGTCGATGCTGCTTGTCGCCGAGCTCGGGGTCGCGGTGGCGAATGCGATCCCGTCGGTCGTCGCCCACGCCGACGAGGTTCTGCAACTGTCCGACGGGGCGGGAGTCGCCGGTCTGCTGACCGGCCCGCTGCTCAGTGGGGCACGACGTTACTGTCCGATCCGTCGGTGGATCGACATCGGTAGCTTCGGCGACAAGACACCGACCAAAGTGCCGGGAAGTCAGGGCCGAATCGTGGTGACCGGGCCGTCGGGTTCCGGCAAGAGCCACGTGATCGGTCTCATGGCCGAGCGCTGGATCCTCGCCGGATACAGCGTGCTCGTCGTCGATCCCGAGGGAGACCACTCTCAGCTCAAGGAACTCGACAACGTCGTGCTGGTCGACAGCAGGCACTACCTGCCCGAGCCCGGCGAACTGGTGGAAATGCTCCATCCGAGCACCAGCATGATCGTCGACCTGTCCGCGCTCGAGGCCACGGACAAGGGCGACTACGTCCATCGGCTCCGGTTCGCGGCCGAGGCGCACCGGGAAGCGCACGGTTTCCCGCACTGGGTGATCTACGACGAAGCCCACCTCCTCGGCCCGCAGGAAGAAGCGAGATGGGTGCGCCGTGGCGGATATGTGCTGTCGTCGTACGTGCACGCGGAACTGCCGGCCGACGAAGTGAGTGACAGCGATGTGATCCTCGAGATGGGGCCTGACCGGTGGGCGTCGATCCGGGTGGCAGGCGGTGAACCCAAACCGTTCACCCCGGATCGGCGGCGCACGCTGCACATCCGTCACCGGCACAAGTACGCCCAGGTCGCGCTGCCGAAAGAACGCCGGTTCTACTTCCGCTCGGCAGGCGGTCAGTCGCTCCCGCCGGCCGCCACCATGCCCGAATTCCGCGCCGCCGTCAGTCGGCTGGATCCCGAAGCCCTGGAGTTCCACCTCGAACGGGGGGACTTCGCTCGCTGGCTCGACCGCATCGTCTCCGACAAGGATCTGGCCGCGGAGGTGGCGTCGTGGGAGGACGAACTCGCTGCCCACCGGGCCGCCGAGGTCGAACGCATCCGCCACCGGATTGTCAGGGCAGTCGACGAGCGCTATTCGTGAGGTGCCGGTGGCCGACTCCGGTCACTGCCGGGCGACGATGACCGGCACGCGGGCCGCCTGCACCACGGCGGAACTGACCGAACCCAGCAGGGCGCTTGCGACGGCGCCGTAGCCGTGACTGCCGACCACCACCAACTGGGCCGATTCGGAGCGCTCGACCAGTCGCCGTGCCGGCTGATCCTGGACGACCTCGGCGCGCACGGTCACGTCCGGGAAGCGCTGCCGCCATTCGCCCAGCTGGCCGGTGAATTCGCGTTCGACGTCCGGACGCACGTCGTCCCAGTCGATGCCCGGCAGCTCGAAAGCGCCCGGCGACCACCACGCACGCAGCGCAACGAGTTCCACGCCACGCAGGGCGGCCTCCTCGAAGGCGATCGTGGTGGCCGATTCGGCGGCGGGCGACCCGTCGGTCCCCAGCAGGACCGGCGACTGCGCGCCGAGGGCCGGGTTCTCGTCATGGATCACCGCCACCGGGCAATGCCCGCGGTGCACCAGGCCGGTGCTGACCGATCCGAGCACGGTTCGCGCCAGTGCTCCCCGGCCGCGGCTGCCCACCACGACCATCCGCGCTTGTTGTGATCTCTCGACCAGTGCCGTCGTCGCTGACGCCACCGCGAACTCGGTCGAGATCGGCACCCGCCCGCCGGTGACGACGCGGGCAGTGCGTTCGGCGTCCTCGAGGACCTGCCGTCCCATCTGCTGCTGCAGATCCAGCAGTCCGGCGGGCGCCGGCACGGCCGACCAGCTGCCGACGCTCGGGGTCAGCGCATACAGGATGGTCAGCGGACAGTCCCGCAACACCGCTTCGGCTGCCGCCCATTCGAGTGCCGGACCCGACGCCGCCGACTCGTCGACCCCGACGACGATGTCCGAAGATTCCGGCGATGTCGCATCTGTCACGAAAGATCCTCCTGCTCGTTGTCGGGGCCCGCCGCGGGTGACCGGTTGAGCATCGTCGCCAGGTCGATGCCGGAGGCTTTGAGCGCCTCGACGATCTTGGCCACCGCCACCGGGCTGACGCCGAGCAGACCACCGATTGCGTCCTGGGCGTCGGACGCACCGCCGATGATCGACAGTCGTTCGATCTCCGCCAGCGGCATCGCCGCGGCCTCGGTGGCTTTGACCATCGAGGCAAGCACGTCGGGCAGCATCAGCAGTTGTGCGGCCTCCGGGGAGTAGCTGTTGAGCGCCACGGCGATCTCGGTCTTGCCAGCCGCCTCGGCCACCAACTGGGCTTTCATGCCGTCGGCCTCGGCCTGACGCTCGACGCGCAGCGCGTCGGCGGCCGCCTTGCGGGCGTCGGCCTCGGCTTGGCCGGCCTGGCGGGCTGCCTCCGCCTTGGCCTCGGCGGCCAGGATCGCCGATTGCCGCTCGCCCTCGGCGCGGGCGATGTCGGCTTGACGCTGCGCTTCGGCAGGCGCGATGACGTCGGCCTCCAGTGCGGCAGTGGCCTGTTCGCTGCGGCGCTGCTCGACCTCGATGCGGGCCTGCACCCGAGCGGCCTCGGCCTGCTCGGTGGCGATACCGACGTCCTTCTGGGCGCGGGCGTTCGCCAGCGGACCAGCCTGGTCGGCCTCGGCGTTCTCGGCTTCGGTCTGGGCGCGCAGCCGGGCAAGTTCGACGTCGCGGCGCTGGTTCGCCGTCGCGATCGCAGTGTCGGCCTCGGCCTGCGCAACCGAACCCGCTTGGCGGGCCTTGGCCGACTGGATCTGGGCGTCGCGTTCGGCCTCGGCCGTGCCGACGGCCGCGTCGCGTTTCACCTCGGCGATCCGACGCTGGCCCAGCGACTTGAGGTAGTCGTTGGCGTCGGAGATCCCGGCGATCTTGAGGACGTCGACCTCCATGCCGATGCGGGCCAGGTCGGCTCCGGCCTCTTCCACGACGCTGCGGGCCAGGGTGTCGCGGTTGGAGTTGAGGTCCTCGACGGTCATGGTGGCGGTGATGCCGCGCAGGCTGCCGGCCAGGATCTCGTTGATCTGGCGCGCCAACTCGTTGAGGTCGGAGGTGAGGAAGCGCTGCACGGCCGTCTGCACGGCCTCCTCCGATGAACCGATGCGCACCAGTCCCACTGCCTCGACATTGACCGGGACGCCGTTGTTGGACAACGCGTTCTGCAGGTTGATGCTGACGTTGAACGGCTCCAGGCTCATGATGTCGACCCGCTCGATGCCGGGCACCCGGAACCTGGCCCCGCCACGGACCACCTTCGGGGTGCCGCGGCCCGTGAACACTGCGACCTCGTTGGGCGGCACCTTGATGTAGTTCTTGACGTAGACGATCGGCAACGCGACGAACAGCAGAAATGCCGCGATTGCCGCGACGATGATGATCATCAGAACGGACACGTTCAGTTCCTCTCGAGGATGGGCGGGTCGGTTCCCGCCCCGGGGATGGTCACGACGTGGACGTAGTCGTCGTCGACATCGGCGATGTACACCGGCGTGGACTTGGGCAGCGCCTCCGGTTCGGCGGTGACGGCCCGCGCGCGGACCCGGTTGCCCTCGCCGTCGACGAACGCCACCTCGCCCCAGCCGTCGGTCGGGACGTCGAGCGTGACGGTGCCGAGCAGGCCGATGTAGGACACCCGGCCGCGCTGCGAGTTCGACTGCTGACGGCGCAGGTAGGGAAGTAGCAGTCCCTGCAGTGCGGTGATCAGAGCCACCCCGCTGACGACCGCCACGGTGGCCGCGCCGAGCGAGCCCAACCCGGACCAGGTGCTGATCAACCCGCCGGTGCCCGCACCGAGCAGGCCGGCGGCCAGGCTCGTGAGGCTGAGGAACGGCAGGCCGTCGGGGCCGGACCCGCCGCCCACCTCGACGTCGGTCAACAGCAGGGCGGTCAGCACCGCCACGCCTCCGACGCCGAACGCTGCGAGATAGACCCCGGTCACGAGATGATCTTTGCACTTCTTGCGCACCGGATCCGCGCAGATTTTGGGCCGGGCCGCTCTGCGAGTAACATGGATCAACGGTGCGGCTTCCGCGCCGACTTCTTGCGTGCCCTGTCCTGGAGCTTTTCGGGAATTAGCCAGATCCGGCTCACGTTCTCAAGTCGGACGAAGGCTGCGTCGAGCAGGCCGGGATACGAAACGAAAGCAAGGATCGCTACACAGTATGGCCAAGAAAGACGGTGCCATCGAGGTCGAGGGTCGCGTGGTCGAGCCCCTGCCCAATGCGATGTTCCGCATTGAGCTGGAGAACGGACACAAGGTGCTCGCCCACATCAGCGGAAAGATGCGGCAGCACTACATCCGCATCCTCCCGGAGGACCGGGTCGTGGTGGAGCTCTCTCCCTACGACCTGTCCCGCGGCCGCATCGTGTACCGCTACAAGTAAGCCCCCATCCGAGAAGCACAGAAGGATCGAACGAGCCGTGAAGGTGAACCCGAGCGTCAAGCCCATCTGCGACAAGTGCAGGGTGATCCGCCGGCATGGGCGGGTCATGGTGATCTGCTCCGATCCCCGCCACAAGCAGCGGCAGGGTTAGCAGCCCGAGCAGTCCATACAACTGAATGATGACCTCCCAGCACCACTGAACGGCATACGGCTGTTCGCGACGTCCGGCACGGAGGCCGGACCCCGGCAAGCGTTCCGGGAACGGACTGGGATCAGACCTCCGCAGAACACTGAGGAATGGCACACATGGCTCGACTAATGGGCGTCGATCTCCCGCGCGACAAGCGCATGGAGATCGCCCTGACCTACATCTACGGCGTCGGCCGTACCCGCTCCCAGGAGATCCTGGACGCCACCGGGATCAGCCGGGAGCTGCGCACCAAGGACCTGACCGACGATCAGGTGACCCAGCTGCGCGACTACATCGAGGGCAACCTCAAGGTGGAAGGTGATCTGCGCCGCGAGGTGCAGGCCGACATCCGCCGCAAGATCGAGATCGGCTGCTACCAGGGTCTGCGGCACCGCCGTGGCCTGCCGGTGCGTGGCCAGCGGACCAAGACCAATGCGCGCACCCGCAAGGGCCCGAAGCGCACCATCGCCGGCAAGAAGAAGGCCAGGTAACCCCGGATGGCACAGGCAAAGAAGGGCGGCACCGCCGCCAAGAAGGGTCAGAAGACCCGTCGTAGGGAAAAGAAGAACGTCCCGCACGGCGCTGCGCACATCAAGAGCACGTTCAACAACACCATCGTGACGATCACCGATCCTGCGGGCAACGTGATCGCCTGGGCATCGTCGGGTCACGTCGGCTTCAAGGGGTCGCGTAAGTCCACCCCGTTCGCCGCGCAGTTGGCCGCCGAGAACGCCGCCCGCAAGGCCCAGGAGCACGGTGTCAAGAAGGTCGATGTGTTCGTCAAGGGTCCGGGCTCGGGCCGCGAGACCGCGATCCGTTCGTTGCAGGCCGCCGGGCTCGAGGTCGGCGCCATTTCCGATGTCACCCCGCAGCCGCACAACGGTTGCCGTCCGCCCAAGCGGCGCCGGGTCTAGGGAATAGGGAGAAACACTCATGGCTCGTTACACCGGACCCGTCACCCGCAAGTCGCGCCGTCTCGGCGTCGACCTCGTCGGTGGAGATCAGTCCTTCGAGAAGCGCCCCTACCCGCCCGGCCAGCACGGCCGTGCGCGGATCAAGGAGAGCGAGTACCGCCAGCAGCTGCAGGAGAAGCAGAAGGCCCGCTTCAGCTACGGCGTGATGGAAAAGCAGTTCCGTCGCTACTACGAAGAGGCCAACCGTCAGCCCGGCAAGACCGGTGACAACCTGCTGCGCATCCTGGAGAGCCGGCTGGACAACGTCGTCTACCGCGCCGGCCTGGCCCGCACGCGGCGGATGGCACGTCAGCTGGTCAGCCACGGCCACTTCAGCGTCAACGGTGTGAAGGTCGACATCCCCAGCTACCGCGTCTCGCAGTACGACATCATCGACATCAAGGAAAAGTCGATCAACACGCTGCCGTTCGAGCTCGCTCGGGCCAACGCCGGCGACCGGCCGATCCCCGGCTGGTTGCAGGTCGTCGGCGAGCGTCAGCGCATCCTCGTGCATCAGCTGCCCGAGCGCGCACAGATCGACATCCCGCTCTCCGAGCAGCTCATCGTCGAGCTCTACTCGAAGTAAACGTCCACGACCCGGACGGGTCGTGGATCACCTAACGGCATCAAATAGCGGTTGCCGAGAAGGAGAAGAAGAAAAACATGCTGATTTCTCAGCGCCCCACACTCAGCGAAGAGGTCATCGCCGAGAACCGGTCCCAGTTCGTCATCGAGCCGCTGGAGCCCGGATTCGGTTACACCCTTGGCAATTCGCTGCGTCGCACGCTGCTGTCGTCGATTCCCGGCGCGGCGGTCACCAGCATCCGCATCGACGGTGTGCTGCACGAGTTCACCACCGTCCCCGGGGTGAAGGAAGACGTCACCGACATCATCCTGAACCTCAAGGGCCTGGTCGTGTCCTCCGAGGAGGACGAGCCGGTCACGATGTACCTGCGTAAGCAGGGCCCGGGCGAGGTCACCGCCGGCGACATCGTCCCACCGGCCGGTGTCACCGTGCACAACCCCGAGATGCGCATCGCCACCCTCAACGACAAGGGCAAGCTCGAGGTCGAGCTGGTCGTCGAGCGCGGTCGCGGGTACGTCCCGGCCGTGCAGAACAAAGCCTCCGGCGCCGAGATCGGCCGTATCCCGGTCGATTCCATCTACTCGCCGGTCCTCAAGGTCACCTACAAGGTGGAGGCCACCCGCGTCGAGCAGCGCACCGACTTCGACAAGCTGATCCTCGACGTCGAGACCAAGAGCTCGATCGGCGCCCGCGACGCGCTGGCGTCGGCCGGCAAGACGCTGGTCGAGTTGTTCGGTCTGGCACGGGAACTCAATGTGGAGGCCGAGGGCATCGAGATCGGCCCGTCGCCCGCCGAGGCCGACCACATCGCGTCGTTCGCGCTGCCCATCGACGACCTCGATCTGACGGTTCGTTCGTACAACTGCCTCAAGCGCGAAGGTGTGCACACGGTGGGCGAGCTCGTCGCCCGCACGGAGTCCGACCTGTTGGACATCCGTAACTTCGGCCAGAAGTCGATCGACGAGGTGAAGATCAAGCTGCATCAGCTGGGCCTGTCGCTCAAGGACAGCCCGGCCAGCTTCGATCCGTCCGAGGTCGCCGGCTACGACGTCGCCACCGGCACCTGGAACAGCGATGCGGGTTACGACCTGGACGCCGACCAGGACTTTGCCGAAACCGAACAGCTCTAACCGATTCGTCCGTCCCGGTCCTACCTGATACGGGGGCCGGCCCCATTTAGGAGATAGTCGCAATGCCTGTGGTTTCAAATGCCTAAGCCCACCAAGGGTCCTCGCCTCGGCGGGTCGTCCTCGCACCAGAAGGCGCTGCTGGCCAACCTGGCCACGTCGCTGTTCGAGCACGGCCGCATCAAGACGACCGAGCCGAAGGCGCGGGCATTGCGTCCGTACGCGGAGAAGCTCATCACCCACGCCAAGAAGGGCACGCTGCACAACCGGCGTGAGGTGATGAAGAAGATCCGCGACAAGGACGTCGTGCACATCCTGTTCGCCGAGATCGGCCCGTTCTTCTCCGATCGTGCCGGCGGCTACACCCGGATCATCAAGGTGGAGAACCGCAAGGGCGACAACGCCCCGATGGCGGTCATCGAGCTGGTGCGGGAGAAGACCGTGACGTCCGAGGCCGACCGGGCCCGCCGCGTTGCCTCGACGAAGGCCGAGCAGCCGGTCGCCGCCGCGGCGGCGCCGCAGGCCGCGGTCGAGCCGGAGGCGGCCGAGGGGCCGACGGAGGTCGAAGCGGTCGAGGAGACGCCGATTGCCGAGGAGGCCGAGGTCGAGACCCCGGGCACCGAGGAGACTCCGGCAGAGGATGACAAGAAGTCCTAGCGACGACATCGTGAACATGCCCGCCACCGGAACCGGTGGCGGGCATGATTCGTTATCCCGTCGCTCCGCTCGCCCGGTGACTCGTCTGCGGCTCGATATCGCCTACGACGGAACCGAATTCGCCGGCTGGGCCGCGCAGACCGGGCAGCGCACGGTGGCCGGCGTCATCGAGGATGCGCTGTCGACTGTGTTCCGGGTGCCGGTACAGGTGCGTGCGGCGGGCAGGACTGACTCCGGGGTCCACGCCAGCGGTCAAGTGGCACACGTGGACGTGCCCACCGAGGTGTTGCCCCAGGCCTACCCGCGGACTCGCCGCGGGAGCGACAGCGAGTTCGGTCCACTGGTGCGTCGGCTCGCCAAGTTGTTGACCGAGGACGTTCGGGTTCTCGAGATAGCCCGTGCCGCACCAGGTTTCGACGCGAGGTTCTCCGCGCTGCGCCGCCATTACCTCTACCGGCTGTCGACGGCTCCGTACGGCGTCGAGCCGCATGAAGCACGGTTCGTGACGGCGTGGCCGCGCGCTCTGGATCTCGACGCGATGGCCGAGGCCGCGCGGGGGCTGCTGGGACTGCACGACTTCGCCGCGTTCTGCCGGCACCGGGACGGCGCGACGACCATCCGGGAGTTGCAGCGGCTGGACTTTGCCCGCGACGGGCACCGAATCACGGTGGCGGTCAGCGCGGACGCGTTCTGCTGGAACATGGTGCGATCACTGGTCGGGGCGCTGCTGGCGGTGGGCGAGCACCGTCGGGATCCGGCGTGGTGCGTGGAACTGCTCACCGCGACGCGGCGATCCAGCGACTTCGCTGCGGCACCGGCGCGGGGGTTGACACTGGTCGGCGTGGACTATCCGCCCGACAGTGAACTTGTGGCACGCAACCTGGTCACCCGGGATCTGCGCACCGCGGACGAGATCGGCTAGAGCCTGCCCGCCACGAAGTCGGCTGCCTGGTTGACCATGCCCGCTTGGATGTAGGCCGGCGCCAGGTGGTCAGCCCAGTAGTCCTGCCAGTTCTCCGGGTCGGTCGGGTTGCAGATCGGGTCGTCGCCGTGGCACAGCTCGATGGTGCGGTCGGCGTAGAGCGGGTTGAAGTTCGTGATCGGCCCCACCCAGGCGATGCCGTTGCCGAACAGCGCGACCGCCGCGATGTGCCGATCGGTACCGGCAGGCAGCGGGCTCTTGAAGCCGAACGCGGCGATCGGAACGGCCAGCACCACGTCGGTGACGGCGGCGCCCAGCGAGTAGCCGCCGAGCACCAGGCGGGTGTCGGGGCAGTTGGCCGACATGTACTGGATGCGCTGGCTCATGTCGTTGGCGCCGATGTCGATCTCGGTGTCGGCGGGGTACTTCACGGCGTACAGATCGATGTCCTTGCCGGTCTTCTGCCGCAGCGCGCTGGCCAGAGCGTTGCCGATCTGGCCGGCGCCGACAGACTCGACGCGGCCGCGGGCGAAGATGAGCTCGGCGGCGGGGCAGGATTGGGCAGAGGCGACGGGCAGCGCCGACGTCGCGCCACCGGGAATCGCCGCCGGAGCGATCAGTCCTGAAACGGCGAGAACGACCGCAAGCGTCAATTTCCGAATCACCCCGCCGATCATAGCCACAGCCAGCAACACCCGTCACACGGTTTGTGCTGCTGCAAGCAAAGCGGGATCGACCGTCAGATCCGTCCGGCTGCGAAACCGGCGGCCTGGGCGATGAGCGGTGAGGATTCGTAGCTCGTGTGGGCGAACGGGTTTCGGCCGTCCGAGCAAATGGGGTCGCCGTTGGCGCACAGATCGAGGGCCTTGCCCGCGAACGAGCCGGCAGCCGAGACCGGATTGCCGAACTTCGTCGCCGGGTTACCGAAGACCGCGACCGCCGCGACGTTGCCGTTGAGGCCACCGGGCAGTGGCGGCGCCGAGCCGATGTTGCCCACCCGGTTGCCGAGCGGCGGCACCCCGGCCAGCATGTCGATGACGGCCGCACCCTGCGAATAACCGCCGAGCACGATCCGCGTGCCGGGGCACTGCTGGGCCATGAACGCAATCCGGTTGGTGGCGTCGGTGGCGCCGACGGCGGTGTTGAGGAAGTCGTAGCTGGCGGGGTAGTTCACGCCGTACGTGCCGACCGTGCGGCCCCCGAGCTGTGGTCGCAGTGCGTCCGCGAGCGCCTGGCCCACCCGGCCGACGCCGGCGGGCTCACTCGTCCCGCGGGCGAACACCACCTCGACGTCGGGACACGGTTGCGCGGCTGCCGTCGGGACCGGCAACACGAGGGCGGCCATCGGCACGGCCGCGACAGCGGAGACGGCCGCCAGGATCCGGCGGCTCGAGCGGTCGAAAGTCACAAGACACCGTATCTCACCGGGACTACAGCAGTCCCGCCACGAAGCCGGCAGCCTGGTCGGTGAAGCCCGCGGAGACGTAGTTGCTGTGGGCAGGGATGTCGTCGCCCGGCCCGCACACCGGATCACCGGCGTTGCACAGGTCGATGGAACGCGGGCCCCAGACCGGGCTGGTGGTCAGGGGGAGGCCCACCTTGGCCGACGGGTTGCCGAACACTGCGATGGCCGCGACGAAGTCCGGGGTGTTGGGGGGTAGCGGGTTGGTGAACCCGGCACCGGGGACCGGAATGGCGGCGATGACGTCGATCACCGCCGCGCCCTGCGAGTACCCGCCGAGCACCAGCCGGGTGTTCGGGCAGTTGGCGATCATGTACTGGATGTGGCCGCTGGCGTCATTGGCGCCCGCGGCGACCTGGAGGAAGTCGAAGGTGGCCGGGTAGTTGACCGCGTAGGCACCCACCGACCGGCCGCCGACGCGACCGCGCAGCGAGTCCACGAACGCCTGGCCGACCCGGCCCAGGCCCGCCGTATCGTCGGTGCCGCGCGCGAACACGACCTCGATGTCGGGGCAGTTCTGCGCTCGGGCCACGGGCGCGGTCGCCGGGGCTGCAACGGATGGTCCTAAGAGCAGCGCAGCCGCGGCCACGACGGCTGCCGCCAGCGGACGCACATCAAGATCGAAAGTCACCAGTTGATGTTAGCGGGACATCACCCGCGGGAGCGTCGGGCCAGGTCACTGCCGCGAGTTCCTCGCTGCGGTCTCCCTGACGGGCCAGTGCCAGACCGGCGAGCACGATCGCACCGCCGATGGCCTGCGTCGCGGTGATGGCCTCACCGAGCAACAGCCACGCGGCCAGCACCGCGAACAACACCTCGGACAGACCGACCAGCGACGCGAACCGGGGCCGTAGTCGGGCGATGCCGACGATCCCGAGCGTGTACGCGATCGCCGTCGGGATCAGCGCCAGCGCGATGACCGGCACGAGCCACGAGGTGGTCCAACCCGCGATCACGACATCGGCCGCGGTGAACGTCAGCGGCATCACCCCGGTGAGCCCGATCAGGCCGACCGTGACGGCGCCGATGACGAGTCCGCCGGCGGCCAGGGTGATCGGGTGCAGTCCGGGTCGGCCATCCGGGTCCTGCCCGCCGACCTTGTCCGACATCAGGAAGTAGCAGGCCGCGCAGACGGCGGCGGCCAGGCCCCATCCGACGCCGACGAGGTTGACGTCGGCGCCCTCGAGTCCGTCGGTGCCCAGGACCCCGAGCACCAGCATGATCCCCACCACCGCGACGACCACACCCCCCAGCGTCATGTTGGTGGGCCTGCGTCGGGTGACGGCCCACAGCCACGCCACGACCAGCAGGGGAGCGGTGTATTCGAGGAGCAGCGCGACGCCGACCGACAGATGGTTGACGGCGTTGTAGTAGAAGAACTGCGCGCCGGCGATCGGCACGATCCCGTACCACACCACGGTGCGGGCGTACCTGCGCGCTTCGCGCAGCCATCCGGGTCGCATCAGCGAGGCGAACACTCCCATCGCCAGCGCGCCACCGGCCAGCCTGGCCGTGACGGCGGCGGTTGGGCTCCAACCGGCCTCCATCAGCGATTTTGCAAAGGGGCCGGAGGAACCGAATGCGAGTGCCGAGCCGATCGCGAAGAGTAAGCCCGTCCGAAAGCGGTGGGAGTCGTTCGCAGCCACGGGCCACCTCCGAAATGTCGATAGGGGTGTAATGAGTAAACTCAACTTCGGTCATGACGCTAGCCCGGAAAGGAGTCATGAGTCAAATGCTTTTCAATCATGACACCGACCTCACGTTGCGGGCGGTGTGTGTGCTGATCAACACCGACCGGGTCGACGGCGAGCGCCTCGCCGACCTCGCCGCGCTCGATGAGTATCTGGCCACGTTCGGGTGGACCGGCCGACGTGACCACGACGCCGCCGAGCTGGCGGCGGTTCAGCGGCTGCGGACCCGTCTCGGCCGCATCTGGGAGAGCGCCGACGACGAGGAGCGAGTGGTCGGCCAGGTCAACGCGCTGCTCAGCGACACCCGTGCGGCCCCATGGTTGACGCGGCATGCCGAGATGCCGGAATGGCATCTGCACCTCGCCTCGATCCACGACCCCCTGTGGCAGCGGATGGGTGCCGAGATGGCGATGGCACTTGCCGACCTGATCCGCTCGGGTGAGCTGCGGCGGCTCAAGATCTGCGCCGCCCCCGACTGCGACGCTGTGCTGGTCGACCTGTCCCGCAACCGGTCCGGGAAGTTCTGCGACACCGGCAACTGCGGCAACCGCCAGCACGTCGCCGCCTATCGGGAGCGCCGCTCCAACAAGTGATCAGACCCCTCCGGGGCCGCGGTTAGGCTGGACGGAGGGGGTCCAGCAGTTGCAACCGACTACACGCCTACACGTCAGTGGACACCGATTCCTGGTGCACCGGATGGAGCACGCGTTGCTGCGGGGTGACGCCCGGATGCTCGACGATCCGCCTCGGGGACAGTCGATTTCGTTGGTGGCCGGCGCCGTGTTGGCGGCGGTGGCAGTGGCGGTCTGTGCGGTGCTGGCGCTGGTGCGACCGGCGGGCGAACTCGGCGACGCACCCATCGTGGTGGTGCGTGAGACCGGTGCGATGTACGTCCAAGTCGACGGCACCGTGCACCCCGTCCCGAACCTGGCCTCCGCGCGGTTGATCGCGCGCACTCCGGCCGACCCGCGCCTCGTCGGTCAGGCGGCCGTCGACACAGCGCGTCGCGGTCCGTCGATCGGCATCCCCGGTGCGCCGGAGACGATCTCGGCACCGCTCACCGCCGAGGAATCGAGCTGGACGGTGTGTGACGACCCGCGCGGAGTGACCACCGTCATCGCCGGACCGATACCCGAGGACGCAGTGTCCGCGGGGCCCGGCGTGCTGGTGACACCGCGCGGCGCGGGCGCCGCGACCACCTACCTGCTCTACGAGGGAAGGCGCGCTCGCGTGGACCTCCGCCACCACGCCGTGGTCCGTGCGCTGCGTCTCGACGGCATGGTGCCGCGGCCGATCTCCGCCACGGTGTTGGCGGCGATACCCGAGGCCCCGCAGATCGTGCCGCCACACCTACCCGCAGCCGGCGAGCCCGGCCCGCGGACGCTGCGGGACCACTCGGTGGGCACCGTGGTCAGAGTCCCCCGCATCGCCGGCGTACCCGACTCCGGAGCGGATCTCTTCGTCGTCCTCGCCGACGGTGTGCAACGCATCGGCGAGGTGGCCGCAGACCTGCTCCGCTACACCGATCACCGGGTCGGCGAACAGATCCCGACGGTGTCACCCGCCGACGTCGGCACCGTGCCCGTCGTCGACACCCTGCCCGTCACGACGTACCCCGAACGGGGCGGAGTGGTCCAGGCTCCCGTGGTGTGCGCGCACTGGCAGGTGGGGCCGGACGGCAACGCATCGGAGACGGCGGTGCGCACCGGGCATGCGGTGCCGGCGGCAGGTTCACCGGTCTCGCTGGCGCAGGCCGATGTGGACGGCCCAGCGGTTGATGCCGTGTTCCTGCCGCCAGGCCGCAGCGTGTTCGTCCACTCCGTCGGGCTCAACGGCAGCGGGGGCAGCACCGGATCACTGTTCCTGGTGACGGATTCGGGTGTGCTGTACGGAGTTCGCGATGGCGCAGCGGCCGCCAGCCTGGGGCTCACCGACCCGGCACAGCCGGCTCCCTGGGCGGTGCTGGCTGCGCTGCCAAGGGGGCCCGAACTCAGTCAGACCGGCGCGTCAGTCCTGCGGGACGGCATCCGCGAAGGCAGTGTCGCGTCGCCGTGACCGGCCCACGGCCACCGAGACCGCGATGATCCCCGTCAGCGCCACACAGAACGCGGCTGCCCGCACGGCCGTGACGCCCGCAGACCGGTCGACCGCCGGGGCAGGCATCGCTCGTGTCAACGGTGTCGAGGACTGCGGCCTCGGCCCCGCGGGCGCGGGGACGCTCACCGCGGCGAGCGCATCGACGACACCGTGGCCGACGGTTGGATTCCACCCGGCTGCCGGGCGCCGCGCGGTCTCCTCGATGCGCTGCACCACCTGGCGGGCGGTGAGCTCGGGGGAGCGTGCGCGCACCAGGGCGGCGACCGCGCTCACCACCGGCGCGGCGTAGCTGGTTCCCGAGATCGGGGACCCGTCGGAAACGGTGTGCACCAAACCCTCCCCGGCGGGGGCGAGCGAGACGACATTTTCACCGGGTGCCGCGACGTCCACCCACGGCCCGGCAAGGCTGAACTGCGACGGCGTGCCGTGGCCGTCAACCGAGCCGACCGTGAGCACGTAGTCGTCGTACCAGGCGGGGCTGACCACGACGGAGACCTCGTCCCAGCCGGCGCCGTCGCGGGGGTTGGCGCGGGGACACTGGCCGGGACCGCCGACATTGCCTGCCGCGGTCACGACTACGACGTTCTTGACATCGACGGCGTAGGCCAACGCTGCACCCAGCGCCCGGTCGTCGAGGGCGCTGTCGGCGGGCAGGCACGCCACCGAGGAGATGTTGATGACGGTGGCGCCCAGGTCCGCGGCCGTGCGCACCGCCGCGGCCAGCGTCTCCACATCGCCGGATCCCGAACCGCCCGGGTCGTCGGCAGCGCGGAACTTGTTGCTGGACTGCCGGATGGCGAGAATCGTGACATCGGGAGCGATGCCGGTGAACGCCGTGGGCTGCTCGGAATCAGCTGTTGCGCCGATGATCCCGGCGACAATTGTGCCGTGACCGTCGCAGTCTGCCGTGCCGTCAGCCGTCGCCACGTAGTCACCACCGGCAACCAGATGTGGGAGCCGCCGGTGGCGGGCCACGCCGGTGTCGATCACCGCGACGGTCTGGCCGGCACCGCGGGTAAGCGCCCAGACGGCGCTGAGATCTGAACCCGCGAGCTGGCCCGGGGCGCCCGAAGCAGGGGACACCGGCGCAGCGGTGGCGCAGTCGTCGTGCTGGGTGGTGGGTCTCGGAGGCGCGGGTGGGGCCGACGCAGGCAACCGCGAATCGTCCAGCGGCGGTGGGGCCACCGCGGCTGCGGTGGGTGCTGCGTGCACGGTTGTGAACGTCAGTGTCACCACGGCCAGCAGGCGGCACACCCGGGTGGCGACGTTCATGACAAGCTCAGTTCCCGCACCATGCCGTACACGCCGGTCAGCCAGGCCGCCAGGGGCACCACCGCCGCCAGGGCCAGGTACTCCACGGCCTGCACGCTCTGACGGACCACGGGATTCGACAGCAGGAGACCCGCCCGGCAGCGCAGCACGCCGACACCGGCGATCACCGCGGCCGCACCGAGCCAGGCGGCGTGTTCGGGGGCGATGCGCACCGCGACGGTGTGGGCGGCGAGAAGCGCGCAGAGTCCTGCGGCGCAAGATACCAACCGCCGCCGGGTGTCGACGTGGGAGCGTTGACGCAGCAGCAGCAGGAGTCCGACGTCGGCGGCGAACAGGACGGCGACAGCGGGCGAGGTCTGCGGCTGGGCTGCGACTGCCGCGACCCCGATCGTGGCGGCGCAGGACCATCCGGCGACCAGGCCGGTCAGGATGCGGTGCGCGAATGCTGCCCGTGCGTCGTCGATGTCCGAGCGGGCCGGACCCAAGCCGGCCGCCACCACCGTCACCTTCGGCGCGAGGGACAGGCCGGCCAGCGACAGCACCGTCAACACCGCGCCGCTCACCGCCAACGTCGCCGAGGTGGCCACCGCGACCGCCCCCGCCGTGGCGACGGCCGCCGTCGCCGCCGCAAGGCCGGTCAACACCGCGGTGTCACCACATGACAGACGCAGCAACAGGATCGAGACGGCCAGCCCACAGGACGCGGTGAGCAGCACTGCGGCCGGCCATGGCGCGTCGGGCACCGCGAGAAACCCGGAGGCGAGCGCCACGACAACCACACCGGGACTCAACACCGCGGCACGCGCGGACTCGCCGCCGGTTTCGGTGGCCACCCGGGCCACGACGTCACCGGGGTCACCGTAGGTTCTGTATGGCGTGGGGGGTGGGGCGGTGTCGAGCAGGATCAGATCACCGTCCTCAACGGCATTCTCCCGCAACGACAGCGACGTATCGATGCGGTCACCCCCCACCCGGGTCAGATACCAGTGCTGCGGGTGAAGCGTTGTGACCGATTCGCCGACGGCGGCGTCTACCACCGACGGGATCAGCTCGCCGACCGGGCAGTCGGCGGGCAGCACAAGGTCGACCGCCGCCGGCTGCTGTCGCCCCGTCACGTGGATGACCAACCTGCACAACGTATCCGGCACACCGTGAACGTAACCCGGTTCACCGCCGGGGCGACGCAGAAGTTTGTCCGGTTGTGGATGGAACGTTCTGGATGGGACCTTGTGGATGGAACGGAGTCGGGGGCCGCTGCGTCTATTCGTCAATGGACCCGCACGCCACGTCGCCTCCCCGGTCCCCGGTCATGCCGGGAGGCCAGATCGTCCTGGACGCACCGCCGGATCTGCCGAACCCGACCCCGGCGAGTCCGATGGCGCGGCTGATGCCCGTGGCGATGCTGGCGGCGATGGCGGGCATGAGTGCGCTGTATCTGACCTCGGGTAACGGCTCGACGCGCAATCCGATGTTTCTGTTCTTCCCGGCGATGATGCTCGTGTCGGTGATCGGAACCCTCGCTTACGGTGCCCGCGGCACGGGGCGCATCGCCGAGATCAACGTCCAACGCGCCGAGTACCTGCGCTACCTGGACACTCTCGACGACGCCCTGGCGGACTGCGGGTACCACCAGCATTCGGCGATGCACCGAATGCATCCCGACCCCAGGGCGTTGTGGACGCTGGCCGGCGCCGAGCGGATGTGGGAACGCACCGCAGAGCATCCGCAGTTCGGTTCGGTACGGGTCGGCGTGGGAGAGCAACCGGCCGCCACCACGGTGCTGGCACCCGACCTCGATACCGACGACACCGCAGACCCCGTCACCACCGGGGCGGCCCGCAGGTTGGTGGACCGCCGAGCGGTTGTCGGCGGGTTGCCGGTCGCGGTGCCGTTGCTGTCCGCCGCGGTAGTCGCCGTCACAGGCCAGACTGAAGCAGCCCGCGCGGTGGTGCGCGCCCTGGTGTGCCAGGTCGCGATGCTGCACCACCCGTGCCTGGTGGGCATCGCCGCGCTGTCCGGGCCGGATGCGCGGGGCGCCTGGGACTGGCTGAAATGGCTTCCGCACCACAGCGCTTCCGACACCAGCCGGCATCAAGTGGTGATCGTCGACGGCTGCGGCGGGCCGGCGCCCGCCGAAGGACTGACCCTCATCGAGATCCGCGCCGATGACCATCGGCCCGCTGTGAGCGTGTTCGTGGACGCGGACGAACTCGCCGTCACGTGTGACGCGATGCCTCTGGCGGACGCGCTGGCGTGTGCCAGACGGCTGGCACGGCACCGGCCGTCGGTGGCCACCGCCCACCACGATCAGGGGGCGGCGGACTGGCTGGGGTTGCTGGGGATCGACGATGCCGAGCGGATCGACGCGGACCGGATGTGGTCTGCCGGCACCGGCAGGACACCGTTGCGCGTCCCCATCGGCACGGCCGAGGACGGAACCGTCGTCGACCTGGACATCAAGGAGGCCGCCGCGGGTGGAATGGGTCCCCACGGGTTGTGTGTGGGCGCCACCGGGTCCGGCAAGTCGGAGTTCCTGCGCACGCTGGCCCTGGGGATGATCGCCACACACTCTCCCGAGGTGCTCAACCTCGTGCTTGTCGACTTCAAGGGTGGCGCCACCTTCCTCGGCATGGAGAACGCCCGGCACGTCTCGGCGGTGATCACCAACCTCGCCGACGAGGCGGCACTGGTATCCCGGATGCGGGAAGCGCTGTCCGGCGAGATCCATCGCCGGCAGGAGTTACTCAGAGCTGCAGGCAATTTCACCAACGTCGCCGAGTACGACAACGCGCGTGCCCGCGGCCGGGGGCTGCCCGCGCTGCCGGCCTTGTTCATCATCGTCGACGAGTTCTCCGAACTGCTCAGCCAGCACCCGGACTTCGCAGAATTGTTCGTGGCGATCGGCCGGTTGGGCCGATCGCTGGGCATGCACCTGTTGCTGGCCAGCCAGCGCCTCGACGAGGGCAGGCTGCGTGGCCTGGAATCCCACCTGTCCTACCGGGTGTGCCTGAAGACGTTCTCGGCGAGTGAATCACGCGCGGTCCTCGGTGTGGCCGACGCCTACCATCTACCGACGCAGCCGGGAGCGGCGTACCTGAAAACCGCCTCCGGCGACGTGGCGCGGTTCCAGACCGCGTTCGTGTCGGGCGGGTACACACCTCGGCGACCGGCGCCGACGCGCGCCGACCGTCCGGCGGCCGTGCTGTTCACGCCGTCGCTCCCGGCGCCACCGGCGCGGCCGGACCCGCAGGCGGACAACACGATCCCGCGACGGTCGGTGCTGGACACGGTGCTGTGCAGGCTGGCCGGCCACGGACCCGCCGCGCATCGGGTGTGGCTGCCGCCGCTCGGTGGGCCACCCCGCCTCGGGGAACTGCTGCAGACCGCGGCGACCGCCCACCTGCGGGTACCGATCGGCCTGGTCGATCGCCCGTACGAACAGCGGCACGAGCACCTGTCCGTCGACCTGTCCGGTGCGGCAGGCAACATCGCGGTCGTCGGCGCGCCACGGTCGGGAAAGTCGACGGCGCTGCGGACCGTGCTCTGCGCACTGGCCGCCACCCACGACGCCGGGAGCGTCCAGTTCTACTGCCTGGACTTCGGTGGCGGCTCCTTGGCCGCGCTCGCCGACCTACCCCATGTCGGCTCGGTCGCCGGCCGTAGCGAGGGTGATCGGTGCCGGCGCACGGTCGCCGCGCTGGAGACGGTGCTGCGGCGGCGGGAGACGGCGTTCCAGCGGCTGGGTCTCGAGTCGTTCGCCGAGTACCGCAGCAGCCCCGAGTCGGCCGACGACCCCTACGGTGAGGTGTTCCTGGTGATCGACGGCTGGGGCACCGTGCGCCAGGAGTTCGAGGCACTGGAGG
This sequence comes from Mycolicibacterium hippocampi, assembly GCF_010723735.1. Lineage (GTDB taxonomy): Bacteria > Actinomycetota > Actinomycetes > Mycobacteriales > Mycobacteriaceae > Mycobacterium > Mycobacterium hippocampi. The sequence goes on from NZ_BLLB01000002.1 coordinate 1,982,975, forward strand.
CGCCGATCACCGCCCTTGCCGCGCAGGGGTTGTCGTACGGCCTGCACGTGATCATCGCCGCGGGCCGGTGGGCGGAGCTGCGTCCGGCGCTCAAGGACCAGATCGCGACGCGGATCGAGCTGCGGCTCGGTGACCCCGCCGAGTCCGAGATGGATCGCCGGCGCGCGCGGGACCTTGCCGAGCGCCCGCCGGGGCGGGGGATCACCCGGGAGGGACGCGAGTTCGCGATCGCGCTGCCCCACCTCGACCTGGCCGGTCGCCGGGCGGGTAGGGCGGCCCCGCCGGTCGAACTGCTGCCCACCCGCGTGGATCACGTCGGGCTGGTCGCCGCCGCCGCCCTGCTCCGGCCGCAGCAAGTGGCCCTGGGAGTCGGCGAACGCGACCTGACACCGGTGCTGCTGGACTTCGCCGAGCACCCCCATCTGCTTGTGCTCGGCGAGGGGGAATGCGGCAAGACGGAGGTGCTGCGCCTGCTCTGCACCGAGCTTGCCCGGATCCACACCCCCGCTGAGGTGCAGCTCGAGATCGTCGACTTCCGTCGCACCATGCTCGGTGTCATCGAGTCGGAGCACCTGGGCGGCTATTCGGTGTCGGGCACGGCCCTGACGTCGCGGATGGCGGCGTTGACGGACCGACTCGACCAGCGGATGCCGGACGAGCACGTCACCCAGCAGCAGCTGCGCAACCGGTCCTGGTGGGCTGGGCCGGAGATCTACGTCGTCGTCGACGACTACGACCTGGTGGCCGGTGCCACCGGCAACCCACTACTGCCGCTCGCCGACTTCCTGCCGCATGCAAAGGATCTCGGACTGCACGTGATCGTGGCCCGCCGCTCCGGCGGGGCCGCTCGGGCGATGTTCGATCCCGTCCTCGCCCGACTGCGCGACATGGGATGCTCCGGGCTGATGATGAGCGCCACCCCCGACGAGGGAGTGTTGCTCGGAACCTCCCGGCCCGCTCCGCTGCCCCCCGGACGCGGCACTCTCACTACGCGCGGTAAGCCGGACGAACTGCTCCAGGTGGGCTGGGTGGCACCACCGTGACCGTGACCGTGATCGAGGTCGGCCCGCAGACCGTGCGAGGGCCCGGCGCCGCCGCACCGCAGGAAGTGGTCGCTGCGGCGATCGAGTGCATCGACGACCGGTTCGCACTGCTCGGCGATCGCCTCGTCGAGGTTCGGTCGCTGTGGGGTGAGGTGCTCGACGTCGTCGCCGCCGAGCACACCGGGACGCTGGCGCTGGTCTTCCCGACCTGGTGGTCCGCGGCGCGCATCGAGCTCGTCACCGATTCGGCGCGCAGTCGTGCAACCGAAGTCGTTGTTCTACGACGCGCTTCGATCCTCGCGGGGCACGGATCAGCCACGGCGGTCGAGTTCTCGGACGACCTGGTGGTGGTCACCTCTCCCGGTGCGAGCGTCACGGTGTTGTCCCGCGCCGAAGGCGATGTCGCGCAGTATCTTCGCGGAGCGAGCGCCGTTGTGGTCGATGTGCCCGCGGGGGTGACGCCGCCGGCTCCGGCGCTCACCGTCTGTCTGTATGCCACCGCGGTCACGCTGGCGCACAGCGACCGGCATCGCCTGCTGGCCGCGGCGAACCACGCGATGCCACATCACGGCCCGGATGGGTCGGTCGGCGTCGCGGCCCACCGCCGGAGGCGAACCGTTGCCGTGATGGCAGGGGTTTTTCTGTCGGTGGCCGCGGCCGGCGGGGGATGGGCCGCGCAGGCGCTCTCGGGCCAACGGCCCTCCGAATCCGCCGGCACGCTGCTGGTCGAGGGGCGGGTCGCCGTTCGGGTGCCCGCACAGTGGACGGTCGAACGCATCACCTCCGGACCCGGGTCGGCCCGGGTGAGGGTTTCTGCACCCACCGGCGACCCGACCGCCCTGCACATCACCCAGTCATCCGGCCAGATGTCGCAGACACTTCAGGAGGTGGCGGAATCGTTGCGTCGCGCAGTGCAGTCCGAGCCTTCCGGGGTGTTCGTCGACTTCGATCCGGACGGCAACGTCGGCAACAGGCCGGCGGTGACGTATCGCGAACGACGAGCGGACGGTGACACCGGCTGGGCCGTGGTGATCGACGGCGCGACCCGCATCGCCATCGGCTGCCAGGGGCCTGCGGCGCGCCGCGACGTCATCGACGCCGTGTGCATCCAAGCCGTCGAGTCCGCACAGGTGTTGCCCTGAAATTGCGGGAACCGAACCGTCAGCCGCCGCGTCCTACTTACATACCGCTCGCCACACCACGAAAGGATCGCGATGACCAGCCCCTCAGGCCCCACCAGCAGTTCGGGTTCCGCTCTCACCACCGACTTCGACCTGATGGTCTCGGTCGCCGGCAAGACCGACGCCCGCAATGAGGAGATCCGGGCCATGCTGCAGTCTTTCGTCGGCAGAATGAACAGTGTGCCGCCGTCGGTGTGGGGTGGTGTCGCCGCCACCCGCTTCCGTGACGTGATGGAACGCTGGGACACCGAGTCGCTTCGGCTGCACACGGCGCTGCAGCGGATCTCGGAGACCATCCGGGACAACGAGCGGCTACTGCGGGAGGCCACCGACAGTCACTCGCAGCGTATCGGCGCCGTCGCCGGAAACCTCTGAGGAGCACCCCGTGAACCCGATGCTGTCCTATGACTTCGGCGAGATCGAATACACCGTCCGCCAGGAGATCCACTCCACTTCGGCCCGGCTGAACGCCGCGCTCGACGATCTGCGTGCCCAGATCGCGCCGCTGCAGGCGACCTGGACGCGAGAGGCGGCCGACGCCTACCGCATCGAGCAGGCGCGCTGGGAGCAGGCCGCGGCGGCGCTCAACGACATCCTGTTCAGCCTCGGAAATGCGGTACGCGACGGCGCCGACGACGTGGCCGCCGTCGATCGCAGTGCCGCAGGCGCCTGGGGCGTCTGACGACACCAACGGATTTCTGTGCGGCCCCCGGGCGGAGGAGAGCCGATCCGGGGGCCGCACAGTACTGCCGGTGCGCAGTTTGGACTAGGGTGACGGCACAGCCGACGATGAGGAGCGTGGACGCCGGTGGCAACTCCGGACGCGGCGCACGGACAGGCGGGCGTGAGGTCGACACCTTCGCCGTCACGGCTGCGTGCGGTCCACGAGTTGTTCGTCGCCGGCGAGGTGGACACCAGTTACCTGAACTCGAACTCGGTGCGGCCGATCGTCGCCCAGAGCTGGCAACGCAGCCTGGCCGTGGGAGTCGATCCCGACCTCGGGGGAGCGCGCCCGTCGCCCGCCGTCACCGCGGTGGACCGGTTGCGCCAGACGCACCCGCTGGCACCGGCACTGCCCGTCATCCGGCGGCTGCTCGTCGACGAGGCCGTCGACTCCGGTGTGGTCGTCGCCGTCAGCGCCGCCGACGGGACGTTGTTGTGGGTCGAGGGGGACCCGACCGCGTGCCGCAAGGCCGAGGCGATGAACTTCGTGCCCGGTGCCGACTGGAGTGAACGCGGCGCCGGGACCAATGCGCCCGGCACGGCGCTGGCGCTGGACACCGAACTCCAGATCCATGGGTCGGAGCACTTCTCGCGCGTCGTACAGCCCTGGAGTTGCACCGCAGCGCCGGTGCACGACCCCACGACCGGCGCACTTCTCGGCGCCATCGACCTGACCGGAGGCCCAACGGTGGCGACCTCGCAGGCGCTGGCGCTGGTGCGGGCCACGGCGGTGGCCGTCGAGAATCACCTGGCGCTGCTGCGACTGACCGGTGCCGGGGCCCAAACCCCCACCCGGAGGCCACATCTCGTCGTCCTCGGTGGCGACCGGCCGCGCTGGGTGACCACCGACAGCCACGGACACCTGCGGACCAGCCCGCTCACCGGCCGCCACGCCGACATCCTGGTCCTGCTCAGCAGGCATCCGGAAGGCCTGTCCGCCGATCACCTGGCCGTGCTGCTCGACGACAAAGACCTCGACGTCGTCACGGTGCGCGCCGAGATGTCCCGGTTGCGCAAGGTCATCGGAGCCGAGAATCTCGGTTCCCGCCCGTACCGGCTGCTGGCGCCCATCACCAGCGACGTCGCCGAGGTCTTCGACGCACTCGACGGTGGCGACGTGGAGGCGGCGCTGGCGCGCTACCCCGGTCCGCTGCTGGCGCACTCGGTGTCCCCGGCGATCGCTCGACTGCGCACCCAGTTGTCGGCGACACTGCGCGGCGCGGTGCTCGCCGAGAGTGCCCGGGGGCGTGCGGACCTGCTGCGGCGCTGGCTCGACCTTCCCGAAGGCCGCGACGACCGGGACGGGTGGCAGGCGCTGTGCGACACCGCAGGACTCGACGCGTTGGCCCGCGCCCAGGCGGGCGGGCATCTTGCCGGACTGGACTTCGAGCTCGGCGGAACCTGAGCAATGGCGCCCACGATGCGCCTGAGCTGCACGTACGCCGGTTGCGAACGCGAGTTGTCAACAGCAACAAGCTGTTCGAGGATCTAGGCATGGACTTCCAGACCTATGCCGCGTTCCTCCCGTCGGCCTACACCGCCGACATGGCGGCGCCGACCAGCACCTGGTGGCAGTCGGGGGAGACGCGGGTGCACATCGCCCGCGCGGCTGTCCCGAACGCCGCGGTGCGCATGATGGTGATCCACGGGGGCGGCGGCTACAGCGGTGCGCTCTGGCCCGCGGCGGCCGCCGCGGCCGGCGCCGGGGTCGACGTCCTCGCCCCAGACCTGCCGCTATACGGCGACACCGACGTACCGCACCCGTCTCGGGTCCGCTACGACGACTGGATCGACCTGTTGTGCGATCTCGTGCGCGCCGAACGCGCCTCAGACCCGCGCCCGTTGATCCTGTTCGGGGCCAGCATGGGCGGCATGCTCGCCTACGAGGTGGCGTCGCGAACCCGGGACGTGGCCGCGGTCGTGGCGACCTGCCTGCTCGACATGTCCGACCCGCGGGCACGTGCCGCCGCGACGCGCATCGCGTGGACGGGACGACCGGCGCCGGCGCTGCTGCGGGTGATCGACCCAGCACTCGGCAGGGTCCGGGTGCCCATCCGCTGGCTGGCCGACATGGCTGCCATGAGTTCAGACCCCGGGCTGTCGCAGCTGTGCGCGTCCGATCCTCGCGGCGGCGGGGTCAGCGTCCCGCTGGGCTTCGTGTCCAGTTGGATGAACTACCACCACACCGCACCGGAGTCGTTCGACGCGGCGCCGGTCACGCTGGTGGCGCCGGCCGCCGATACCTGGACCCCGCCGGCACTGAGCATCCGCTTCCTGCGCCGCGTCTGCGCACCGACCCGCCTGGTCATGCTGGAGAACTGCGGACACTTCCCGATCGAAGAGCCGGGTCTTGCTCAGCTGCGCGACGCGATGTCGGAGACGTTCACCGCGGTGGCGGCGCAAGCCGGTTGACCGTGAGCATCAGCGACTCGACGTCGAATCCGTGGCGGGTCATCACCCGGTGCAGTTGGGCGTCGATCGTGTGAACCAGCATCTGGGCGGTGTACTCCACGTCGTCGCCGCCGCGGTCACAGCGCTTGAGATGGAATGCGACCTCGTCACCGATCCGGTCCTCGAACGCCTGTAGTTGCTCGAGTCGGCCGGCGGTCGGCGGCACCATCCGGTGCATCAGTGCGTGCAGTCGGGGCCGGTCGCTGTGCAGGCAGACCAGCGTCTCGAGCAGCGTGCGCATGGTGGCGTCGAACGGGGCGGCGTCGTCGCGCAGCTGTGCGAACACCTCGGTCAGCTGTCGGTCGGCGTCCCGCACATGGCGCTCGGCCACCGCGTGCAACAGCGAGAGCTTGTCGGGGAAGTACTGGTAGAGCGTGCCGATCGACATTCCGGCGCGCTCGGCGATCCGGTTGGTGGTGGCCGTCAGACCTTCCCGCGAGAACACCTGCGCGGCCGCCTCCACCAGCGTGTTCACGGTTTCCCGGGAGCGCTGCTGGCGGGGCTTGCGGCGTGGGTCGGTGATACCTCGAATTCTGCTCGACGATGCAACCGTGGTGCAACGGTTGTCGGCGTAGGTTCAGTGACACACGACACACCACGAATACCAGGAGAGTCACCATGACCGTGTACGCACGCCCCGGCGCCGAGGGCTCGCTGATGTCGTTCAAGCCCCGCTACGAGAACTTCATCGGCGGCGACTGGGTGCCGCCGACCGCCGGACGGTACTTCGAGAACCCGACACCGATCACCGGCCAGACGTTCTGCGAGATCCCCCGGTCCGACGAAGCCGATGTCGAGAAGGCCCTCGATGCCGCCCACGCCGCGGCACCGGCCTGGGGCAAGACGTCGGCCGCCGAGCGCGCAGTGATCCTGAACAAGATCGCCGACCGGATCGAGGAGAACCTCGAATCGATCGCGCTCGCCGAGGCCTGGGACAACGGCAAGCCGATCCGGGAGACGCTCAACGCCGACATCCCGTTGGCCGTGGATCACTTCCGGTACTTCGCCGGCGCGATCCGGGCACAGGAGGGCTCGCTGTCGGAGATCGACGACGACACCGTCGCCTACCACTTCCACGAGCCGCTCGGGGTGGTCGGCCAGATCATCCCGTGGAACTTCCCGATCCTGATGGCCGTCTGGAAGCTGGCGCCGGCGCTGGCCGCCGGCAACGCGGTCGTCCTCAAGCCCGCCGAACAGACCCCGGCCTCCATCCTGTATCTGCTCGAGGTGATCGGTGACCTGCTGCCCGCAGGCGTGCTCAACGTGGTCAACGGGTTCGGCGTCGAGACGGGCAAGCCGCTGGCGTCGAGCAACCGCATCGCCAAGATCGCGTTCACCGGCGAGACCACCACCGGCCGGCTGATCATGCAGTACGCGTCGCAGAACCTGATCCCGGTCACGCTGGAGCTGGGCGGCAAGAGCCCCAACATCTTCTTCAACGACGTGCTCGCCGCGGCCGACGACTATCAGGACAAGGCACTCGAGGGCTTCACGATGTTCGCCCTCAACCAGGGCGAGGTGTGCACCTGCCCGTCGCGTTCGCTGATCCAGGCCGACATCTACGACGAGTTCCTCGCGCTGGCCGCGATCCGCACCAAGGCGGTGCGCCAGGGCGATCCGTTGGACACCGAGACGATGATCGGCGCGCAGGCGTCCAACGATCAGCTCGAGAAGATCCTGTCCTACATCGAGATCGGCAAGAGCGAGGGCGCCAAAGTCGTCACCGGTGGTGAGCGCGCACAGCTCGGGGGCGACCTCAACGGTGGCTACTACGTCGCACCGACGATCTTCACCGGCAACAACAAGATGCGGGTGTTCCAGGAGGAGATCTTCGGACCGGTGGTGGCCGTGACCTCCTTCACCGACTACGAAGACGCGATCGGCATCGCCAACGACACCCTCTACGGCCTGGGCGCCGGGGTGTGGAGCCGTGACGGCAACACCGCCTACCGTGCGGGCCGGGACATCAAGGCCGGCCGGGTGTGGACGAACTGCTACCACCAGTACCCCGCACACGCCGCGTTCGGCGGGTACAAGCAGTCCGGCATCGGCCGCGAGAACCACAAGATGATGCTCGACCACTACCAGCAGACCAAGAACCTGCTGGTGAGCTACAGCGACAAGGCCCAGGGATTCTTCTGAGGTGGCTGAATTCGTCGTAGCCATCGACCAGGGCACCACCAGTACCCGGGCCATGGTCTTCGACCACGACGGTGCGGAAGTCGGCCGTCATCAGCTCGAACACGAGCAGATCCTGCCGCGGGCGGGGTGGGTCGAGCACAATCCGGTCGAGATCTGGGAGCGCACCGCCTCGGTGCTGACCTCGGTGCTCAACAACACCAACCTGCAGTCGAGTGACCTTGCGGCACTGGGCATCACCAATCAGCGTGAGACGGCACTGGTGTGGAACAAGCACACCGGGCGGCCCTACTACAACGCGATCGTCTGGCAGGACACCCGCACCGATCGGATCGCCACAGCGCTGGACCGGGACGGCAGAGGTGATGTCATCCGCCGCAAGGCCGGTCTGCCGCCCGCCACGTACTTCTCGGCGGGCAAGGTGCAGTGGATCCTGGAGAACGTCGACGGTGTCCGGGAGGCCGCCGAGAACGGTGATGCGATCTTCGGCAACAGCGACACCTGGGTGGTCTGGAATCTGACGGGCGGTCCGCGCGGCGGCGTGCATGTCACCGATGTCACCAACGCCAGCCGGACCATGTTGATGGATCTGGAGACGCTGGACTGGGACGACGAACTGTTGTCGTTCTTCGGCATTCCGCGCCAGATGCTTCCCCGCATCGCACCGTCGTCCTCGCCGGAAAGCTACGGGATGACGTTGGCCACCGGTCCGCTCGGCGGCGAGGTCGCGGTGACAGGCATCCTCGGCGACCAGCAGGCAGCCATGGTCGGGCAGGTCTGTCTGTCACCCGGGGAGGCCAAGAACACCTACGGCACCGGCAACTTCCTACTGCTGAACACCGGCGAGAAGATCGTCCGTTCGGAGAACGGCCTGCTGACCACGGTGTGCTACCAGTTCGGTGACGCGAAACCCGTTTATGCCCTTGAGGGTTCGATTGCCGTGACCGGCTCGGCGGTGCAGTGGCTGCGTGACCAGCTGGGGATCATCAGCGGGGCCGCGCAGAGCGAGGCGCTGGCCCGTCAGGTCGAGGACAACGGCGGCGTGTACTTCGTGCCGGCGTTCTCCGGGCTGTTCGCGCCGTACTGGCGCTCCGATGCCCGCGGCGCGATCGTCGGGCTGTCGCGCTTCAACACCAACGCCCACGTGGCCCGCGCGACTCTGGAGGCGATCTGTTACCAGAGCCGTGACGTCGTCGACGCGATGGAAGCCGACTCCGGGGTGCACCTCGAGGTGCTCAAGGTCGACGGTGGCATCACGGCCAACAACCTGTGCATGCAGATCCAGGCTGACGTGCTCGGTGTCGACGTGGTGAAACCCGTTGTGGCAGAGACCACCGCGCTGGGCGCGGCCTACGCGGCAGGGCTTGCCGTCGGGTTCTGGTCAGATCCCGACGAGCTGCGGGAGAACTGGCAGGAGGACAAGCGCTGGTCCCCCGACTGGTCCGAGGATCATCGTGCCGAGGGGTACGCGGGCTGGAAGAAGGCTGTGCAACGCACCCTGGACTGGGTCGACGTGTCCTGAGCGGCCACGCGTCACGGTCAAGCGTCTGGAGCCGACCCGAGAACGCAGTCCCCGCAAAGCCCGGCCCGCGGTGCCTGATAGAACAGGCAGCAGCTTCGCCGGACGAACCGGCCCTGCGTGTATGTGGCGGTTCCGGCGAGCGGTTCGATGTCCAACAGCGCCCGCACCAACTCGCGACCGGCGCTCTCGCGGTGCGGTTGGGACATCGACAGGACCGTCACGGCGCCGTTGGCGGCGGAGATCACGTTGCCCCAGCTCACCTGCGGTGGCAGCGACAGCAGGCGGTCCAGGGTGTCGTTCAGTGGCCCCAGAACGCCGCGGAGCAGCGAATCCTTGATCAGTTCTGCCGCGCGTGCCGGTGTCGGCCCGTCCGCCCAGTCGATGTGTGGCGCGGCGAACTGCGGAAAGGGTTTCGGGGTGGGCCGCCAGGTCAGCGAGTCGGGACCGAGCAACGGCACCGCGTCGAAGCAGCTGGCCGCTCCGACCGCCGGGGACAACAGACGCGCCGTGATACCCAGTTGGAACGAAGAGGCAGCCAGCCGGAGGGGGATTTCACCGGGTTGGCAGCGTGACGCCGCGGCAATCGCCGTCCGGGTTCGGTCTACGAAACCGCGCAACGTGACCTCATTCAGCAACCCGGGCAGCGTCCGCCATTCGCCGTCATCCTGCGGAGGAATTGCGAAGTACTCGCCGAGTGTTGCGAGTTGCGCCACCAGCCCTGGGCGGGCGGCGTGACCGGCCGAATCACGGGCAGGGGAGTTCACGGGTCCACACGCTAACCGCTGCCCTGGCGATGGCGTTTTGACCTGCGGTGACGCCCGCGGGTAAGCTGCGTCGTTGGCGTGCGCTGGCCTTCGGGCCGCCGGTCGCCTCGGGTCCCTGCCGGTCGCCGAGGCAGTCCACAGCCCACGCTTGACCGGCCCCCGGGACACCGGGATCCAACGCCGAGGTGAAGGCCTCGAAACAGAAGGGTAAGCGCTGTGCCTACGTACACGCCGAAGGCGGGTGACACCACACGCACGTGGTACGTCATCGACGCCACGGACGTGGTGCTCGGCCGGCTCGCCGTCGAAGCAGCGAAGCTGCTGCGCGGCAAGCACAAGCCGACGTTCACGCCCAATGTCGACGGCGGTGACTTCGTCATCGTCATCAACGCAGACAAGGTCGCCATCAGCGGCGACAAGCTCCAGAAGAAATTCGCTTACCGCCACTCGGGATATCCGGGTGGGCTGCGCAGGCGGGCCCTCGGCGACGAGATGGAAAAGCACGCCGACCGCGTCGTCGAGCGGGCCATCGTCGGCATGATCCCGCACACCAAGCTCGGCCGTCAGATCCAGAAGAAGCTGAAGGTCTACGTCGGTGCCGATCATCCGCACACCGCTCAGCAGCCGGTTCCGTACGAGATCAAGCAGGTGGCCCAGTGACCGAGACCCCCGAGATGACCTCTGACATCGCCGCGACCTCCGAGACCGAGGTGGTCGCCGGAGCCGAGGCGGCTCCGCGCGAGCCCATCGTGATGGATCGTCCGATCCAGACCGTCGGTCGCCGCAAGGAAGCCGTGGTGCGGGTGCGCCTGGTGCCCGGCACCGGCCAGTTCAACCTCGACGGCCGCTCGTTGGAGAACTATTTCCCCAACAAGGTGCACCAGCAGTTGATCAAGGCCCCGCTGGTGACCGTCGACCGGCTGGAGAGCTTCGACGTCTACGCCCACCTCGACGGTGGCGGCCCGTCCGGCCAGGCCGGCGCACTGCGCTTGGCGATCGCCCGCGCGCTCATCATCGTGCAGCCGGAGGACCGGCCCGCGCTGAAGAAGGCCGGCTTCCTCACCCGCGATCCGCGTGCCATCGAGCGCAAGAAGTACGGACTGAAGAAGGCCCGTAAGGCGCCTCAGTACAGCAAGCGCTGATCTGTTCACGGCATGGCGCCCGGTCTGCTCGCACTGCGAGTGGCCGGGCGTCAGTCGTCTGCGCGGTGGGTACTCCGCATGGACGGAAAGGAGAGGCCGATGAATGCCGTGAAGATCGAGGTGGTCAGGTACGCCGCGGCCGGTGCCGTGATGGGCGGGTCGTTGCTGTTCACCGCCGGGCTGGTCGTCGCACATGCACAACCCGAGGAGGAGTCCCCCGCGACCTCCGACGGCGTGGTGTCTGTGCTGGTCGGCGGCGCGACAGCGCAGGACAGTGTGCCGCTCGAGGAGGCAGCAGCAGCTGTCACCGAGGTCTGCGGCGGCGACCCTGCGAGTGTTGCGGGGGTGGCGCAGCAGGTTGACACCGACGGTGCTTCCGTGGAGGTGTGCCCGGATGTGCTGATCGTCCAGAACTCCGAGGTGCCGGTGCAGTCGACGCCGACGGAGTCCACGGTGGAATCCGAGGCTCCGGCCGTTCCGGGAGCCGAGGAAGAGGCAGCCGAGGAGGAGGCAGCCGAAGGCGAGTAGGTCCGCCTCAGCAGGGTGAGATCTCGCCCGGATATCGGTTCGGTGCCGGGACGGACGCCGAGAGCTGCGGTTGGCCCTCAAACCACTATTTGTGAGAGGTTGTCTCCCATGGCTCGACTGTTCGGCACCGACGGTGTGCGCGGGGTCGCCAACCAGGAACTGACCGCCGAGTTGGCGATGGCCCTGGGTGGCGCGGCGGCCCGTCGACTGCTCCGCACCGGTGAGACCCGCAGGCGGGTTGCCGTGGTCGGGCGAGATCCGCGCGCCAGCGGCGAGATGCTCGAGGCGGCGGTGATCGCCGGGGTGACGAGCGAAGGCGTGGACGCGCTGCGGGTCGGTGTGCTGCCCACACCGGCGGTCGCGTATCTGACCAGCGCCTACGATGCCGACTTCGGTGTCATGATCTCGGCGTCGCACAACCCGATGCCCGACAACGGCATCAAGATCTTCGGCCCCGGCGGGCACAAGCTCGACGACGCAACCGAGGATCGCATCGAGGATCTGGTCCGTCAGGGTCCCGGGACGAGGCCCGCCGGCGCCGGCATCGGCCGCGTCGTGCGGGCCGACGACGCGTTGGAGCGGTACCTGCGGCACGCGGGAAAGGCCGCCACCACCCGGCTCGAGGAGCTGACCGTCGTCGTCGACTGTGCACACGGCGCGGCGTGGGATGCGGCCCCGCGTGCCTACCGGGCCGCCGGCGCCAACGTGATCCCGATCCATGCCGAGCCGGACGGTTTGAACATCAACGACGGGTGCGGCTCGACGCACATGGAGGCGCTGCGCTCGGCCGTGGTGTCCTACGGCGCCGACCTCGGCCTGGCCCACGACGGCGACGCCGACCGCTGCCTTGCTGTGGACCGCCACGGCCGTGTCATCGACGGTGACGCGATCATGGTGGTGTTGGCGCTGGCCATGCACGAGGCGGGGGAACTCGCCTCCGACACCCTGGTCGCCACCGTGATGAGCAACCTCGGCCTGCACATGGCGATGCGCTCGGCGGGTATCGACGTCCGGACCACCGGTGTCGGCGACCGCTACGTGCTCGAAGAGCTCCGGGCCGGTCAGTTCTCGATCGGAGGGGAGCAGTCCGGTCACCTGGTGATGCCCGCGTTCGGTACCACCGGGGACGGCATCGTCACCGGGCTGCGGCTGATGTCGCGGATGGCGCAGACCCGGCGCAGTCTCGCCGAGCTCGCGGCGCCGATGAAGACGTTGCCGCAGGTGCTGATCAACGTCAACGTGTCGGACAAGGCCACGGTTGCCGACGCTCCGGCGGTGCGGGAAGCGGTGGCCCGGGTGACCGCAGAACTCGGCGACACCGGGCGGATCCTGTTGCGCCCCTCGGGAACCGAACAAGTGGTCCGCGTCATGGTCGAAGCCGTCGACGAGGACACTGCCCGACAGATGGCGGTGCGGGTCGCGGAGTCGGTCAGCGCACAGGGCTGACTTCGCGAAACGGGTAGGAACCGACTGGGCCTCTCCGGCGTCCAATCCCATATGGGGTATACAGACGCTGCGCGCGTCGACGTGGATGCGGTGCGCGCGATAGCGCGTGAATACGAGACGGTGTCGTCGATCGTGGACGCCGCTGTCCGAATCCATCTCGGTGAGCTCGCTTTCGGGGCGCCCTCCGCCGGGCGCGCTCATCTCGCCCATGGGGACACACTCCGCGCCGCCGTGGACGACGTCGTCACGTCGCTGCGGCAGTGGTCACGGGCGGCCGGCGAGATCGCCGGGGCGTTGCGCGCGTCGGTGGACCGCTACCAGGACGTCGACGCGCATGCCGCCGGACGGCTGGGGTAGGCCGCAGCGATGGCCGAGGCGTTCGATGTTCCGTCACGGTTGGCCGATGGGCGACCTGCCGTCGACATCCTGCAGCAGTACGTGTGGGCCTGCCGTCAACTCGGTTACCAGCATCCCGACATGACGCTGCACCCCGGCCAGTTGCGGGACTGGTACGGCAGCGAGGACGGCATGGATCTTGCTGTGCTGCACAGTGATCAGCTGGCTTTGCAGGCTGCCGCCGAGGCTTCTCAGGATGCGCTGGCGGTTCAGGACCGGCAGCTCACCGCACTTGCGGAAGCGTGGCAGGGTGCCGGCGCAGAAGCTTCACGAGGCTTTCTGCAGCGGCACCGCGAAGCGGCGGTGGCCGCGGCGACGGCGGTGCGTACCGCAGCCGAGGCGGTGGGCGCGCTGCGGGAGTGCCTGTGGCAAGCGGTGGACACGAAGGTGGAAGCGGTGGTCACGATCGAGAACGCCACGCAAGCACAACGTGCGGATTGGCTGGCAGCCGCTTCCACGGTGACGACCGGCGCGGGGGACCGGGCAACAGCCGCCGAGATGATCGATCAGGCCGTCAAACCGTTTGTGGACAACGAAGTCCGGAATCAGGCGCTCACCGCTCTGCGCACCGCGATGTCCTCGGTCGCCGACGCCTACCAGCGCGCGACCGCCGAGATGGTGGCCGAGCGGACGCCGGCGTTCGAAGTGCCAGGAGACCTCGGTCCGCGGTGGAGCGCACCGCCTGCCACCGTCTGTGATGACAGACCCCGATGTGAGGACAGCGTCGCACCCGCACCCGCACCCGCGGCGTGGACCGCCCCGGCCGCGGCCACGGTGCCCGCCCCGGCGGCGGCGGTGCCGTCAGGTGTCGCAGAGCAGTCGACTCCACCGGTTGCGCCGGTGCCTGCGGCTCCCTCGATGCCGCCGACGCCGCCCCTGGCTGGCATGGGCACCGGCATGCCGGATCTCGGCGGTGGACTGTCGGGTCTCGGACAGCAGTTCGCCGACACGCTCGGCGGGTTGTTGGGAGGTGGTGGGTTGGACGGTGCTGTCCCGGACCCGCCCGAACTCGATGTCCCTGACCTCGAGGACACCGTCGACGACGAGGGTCCCGAGGAGGAAGCCGAGGAGGAAGCCGACGAAGAGGTCGAGGAAGCCGACATCGTGGGCGACGAGCCTGTCGAGGAAACCGTCATCGCAGCTGAGCCGGAGGCGGACGAATGCGCGGAACCCGAGGAGGTTTTCGCGGAACCGCCACCGGCCCCGACGGCCGCCCCGCCGCCTGCTGAACCGTTGCCGCCGGTCGATATGCCACCGGCCGACCCAGTGGCGGCCGAGCAGACTCCCTGCGCCATCGCCGCGGACGAACTGCCCCAGGTCGGAGATCTGCCCGCCGCGGCGGTCAACGAGCCAGGTGCCGGCTGATCACCAACCGCTGAATCTGGTTGGTGCCCTCGAAGATCTGCATGATCTTGGCTTCTCGCATGTACCGCTCGACGCGGTAGTCACGGGTGTAGCCGGCGCCGCCGAACACCTGGACCGCGTCGGTGGTCACCTTCATGGCTGCGTCGGTGGCGACCAGCTTGGCCACCGAAGCCTGACGCGAGTACGGCAGGCCGGCGTCGCGCCGTCGGGCGGCGTCGAGGTAGGTGGCCCGAGCCGAGTCCACGGCTGCGGCCATGTCGGCGAGCACAAACGCCAACCCCTGGTGATCGATGATCTTGCGGCCGAACGTGGTTCGTTCCTGGCTGTAGTTCACCGCATCGTCGAGCGCCGCCTGGGCCAGGCCGGTGGCCACCGCGGCGATCCCGAGGCGTCCGGAGTCCAAGGCGCTGAAGGCGATCTGCAGACCTTGACCTTCGGTGCCGATGCGACGGCCGGCGTCGACGAACGCATCGTCGTAGTGCGCGGCGGTGGTGGGCACCGCGTGCAGGCCCATCTTCTCCTCGGGCCTGCCGAAAGTCAGGCCGGGGGTGTCCTTCGCGACCAGAAAGCAGGAAATACCTTGCGAGCCTTCACCGGTGCGGGCGAACAGGTTGTAGAAGTCTGCGATGCCGCCGTGGGTGATCCAGGCCTTCGCGCCGGTGATCGTGTAGCCGTCGTCGGCGGCAGTGGCCTTGCAGGTCAGTGCGGCGGCGTCGGAGCCGGCCTGTGGTTCGGAGAGGCTGTAGGCGCCTACTGTGGACCCGCCGAGCATCTCGGGCAGCCAGCGTTGCTGTTGCTCGGGCGTGCCGAAGGCGAAAAGTGGATGACACGACAGGCTGTGGACGCTGACCGCGACGGCAACCGCAGCCCAGCGGGCAGCGATCTCTTCGAGCACCTGCAGATACACCTCATAGGGCTGACTGCCGCCGCCCCACTGTTCGGGGTACGGCAGGCTCAACAGCCCTGCGTCGCCGAGCGTCGCGAACACCCCCGACGGGTAGGCCTCGTCTCTCTCGTGTTGATCGACGATCGGGTCGAGGACCTTGTCACAGATCTGACGGGCGAGCTCGATCAGCTCGTGTGCTTCGTCGGAGGGGAGCAGACGGTCCACAGCCATACCGGAAACAGTACTACAGGACCTATTACAGTACTGTTGCTGCCATGACCAGGCCCGCGTTCGCCACCAGGCGGCGTACCGAGTTGTTCGACTCGCTGACCGACCTGTTGCTGTCCGAGGGCTTCGCTCACCTCACCCTCGACGACATCGCCGCGAGACTGCGATGTTCGAAGTCGACGCTCTACACGCTGGCCGGCAGCAAGGAGCAGTTGGTGCAGGCGGCCACCGTGCACTTCTTCCGTTCGGCGACAGAGTTCGTCGAGGCGCAGGTGGCGGCGGCATCGGGGGCCCGCGCCCGCATCGCCGCCTACCTGTCCGCGGTGGGGACCGCGCTGGATCCCGCATCGGACCAGTTCATGGTCGACCTCGACGCCTTCGTCCCCGCACGCGCGGTGTACGAGCAGAACACCCGGATCGCCGCGCGTCGGGTGCAGGAGTTGATCGCCGAAGGCGTTGCAGCAGGGGACTTCCGCGACGTGCACGCCGCATTCGCCGCCGACCTGGTGGCTGCGGTCATGGTGCGGATCCAGCAGCGCGTGGTGCGGGAGAGCACCGGACTCGACGACGCGGACGCCTACCGCGAGCTCGCCGCCATCCTCACCGGCGGGATCGAGGCCTGACGGTCAGTTCGCCAGGTCGAACGCCTTGAGCACCTTCGTAGGCGTCACCCGAACCACCAACTCGCCCGGGACACCGTTGCGGCGCCCGAACTCCTCGGCCCGGTCCGCGCCCATGTAACGACCGCCGATGCGGGTTGCGGTGTCCAGCACCTCGGCCGGGTCCTCGCCGATGGCCGCGGTGCCCTGGATCTGCACGAACGAGAAGGGTGGACGCTCGTCGTCGACGCAGATCACCACGCGCGGATCACGGGCCAGTGCACGTCCCTTGGCGGTGTCCCGCCCGGTGTTGAAGACCAGCTGGTGCCCGTCGACGATGAACCACACCGGCGCGACCAAGGGCCTGCCGTCCGATGCGACGTAGCCGAGCTTGGCGGTGCGAGTGCCCTGAGCGAGGAAGGCGATCACGTCGTCGGAGAGCTCCGTCATAACAGCGACTGTAATTCCTCCACGAACGCCACGGTCTCCCTTCGGTCACCGGTGAGCGGGTGGACCAGCAGCGTTGTCACGCCCGCCTCGGCGAACGCGGCCACCCGTTCCTCGACGAATCCGCGAGGGCCCACCAATGACACCTGCCGGACGAGCTCGTCGGGTACGGCCTCGATGGCTTCGGCCTTCTTGCCGGCGAGATAGAGATCCTGGATGTGGTCGGCGACGTCGCCGTAGCCGTAACGGGTGGCCAGGTTGTGGTAGAAGTTGCGCCCGCGCGCGCCCATTCCGCCGATGTATAGCGCCAATTGTGGCTTGGCCCAGGCCAACCGGTCGTCCATGTCGTCGCCGATCGCCAGGCTCGCGCTGACCATGACATCCAGTGGACCCAGCGCCGGGTCGCGTTTGGCGGCGCCCGCGCGCAGTGCCGCTCCCCAGACCTCGTCGGCCTTCTCCGGGTAGAAGAACACCGGCTGCCAGCCCTCGGCGATCTCGGCGGTCAACTCGA
Source organism: Mycolicibacterium hippocampi (assembly GCF_010723735.1). GTDB lineage: Bacteria > Actinomycetota > Actinomycetes > Mycobacteriales > Mycobacteriaceae > Mycobacterium > Mycobacterium hippocampi. The sequence goes on from NZ_BLLB01000002.1 coordinate 2,000,346, forward strand.
CGTTCTTGGGTCCGAGGGCCGCGATGGTGATCGGGATCTGTTCGCGGACTGGGTGATTGATCAGCTTCAGCGGCTTGCCGAGACCAGTGCCGCGCTCGGCCGGCAGCGGAACCTGGTAGTACTTGCCGTCATAGGCGACGCGCTCGCGCCGCCACACCTGGCGGCAGATCTCGACGACCTCGCGGGTGCGCCCCAGCGGCGCGTCGAACGGCACCCCATGGAAACCCTCGACGACCTGCGGTCCGGACGTTCCCAGGCCGAGCCGGAACCGGCCGTCGGAGACGTAGTCGAGGCCGGCGGCCGTCATCGCCATCAACGCCGGCGTCCGGGAGTAGATCGGGACGACGCCGGTGCCCAGCTCGATCCGCGATGTCCGGGCCGCCAGAAAGCCCAGCTGGCTCACGGCGTCGTAGGAGTACGCCTCGGCGACCAAGGCGATGTCCACCCCGATCTTCTCGAGCTCGACCACCTCGTCGACCGCATCGAGGAAACCGCCGGCGTAGCTGAGAAAGATGCCTGTCCGCATCGGCTTGCGCATTTGTCAGGTATACACCCAACCAGTTGGTTGGGGGTATCCGGTCAGGGCTTCAGCAGCGCGACGACCTTGTTCTCGAGGTCGACGGGATCGTCGGCGAACGGATCCATCACCGGTGCCTTCGGCAACTCGACCTCGGGGTCGGCGAAGTCCTTGTAGTCCTTGTCGTCGGTCAGCATGTGAAGCAGGTAGCCGGTCATCAGCGCCCGAACGATCTTCTGGGTGCCCTTGTCGGCGCCCGGCAGCCCGACCACCGGGGCGAGACGGCGGCCTTCGACGAGGCCACCGGCCTTGGTCTTGGAGGTGGTGCGCAGCGTGGCCGTCTTCCATGAGCGGGCCAGTTCGACGGCATTGGAACGCAAGGTCATCGGGTCCCCGGGATCCACCAGGATCAGCCCGGGCACCGACAGCCCCGCACCGGGCTCCTCCGCCGACGGCCTGGTGACCAGCGGATACGCGGCGAAGACCGCGCGGGGTTTGGCCGACATGCCCGCCGCGGCGAACACCGCCGCCGAGGCGCCGAACCCGTGCCCGGCGACACCCAACTTCGCCGGATGCACGCTGATCTCTCCGGTGCCCAGGCGCACGCCTGCGATGATGTCCAGCGCGGTGCCCACGTCGTAGGCCAGGTTGAGCACCGACGGAACCAGCCCCGTCTCGGTGTTGGGCGCGGCGGCCACGATTCCCCAGGACGCCAGATGCTCCAGCGTTCCGTGGTACCGATCCGCCGATGTGATCCAGTCGTGCGCAAACGCGACACCAGGCAGATTCTTACCGGCAACCGGGGTGTAGACAACGCCCGGGAGTCCGGCAAAGGCCAGGTCACCGCGCATGACGCGGTGTGGACCACGGCGGGTCAACGCGCCAAAGAGCTTCTTCGTGCGGGCCACCCGATGACCGTATCCCACCGGGTGCAGCGGTATTCCTGCACTACCCTGGATGGCTATGTGTGGAATCGTCGGCTACGTCGGGCAGCGCCCTGCCTGCGCCATCGTCGTCGACGCGCTACGGCGCATGGAGTACCGGGGCTACGACTCGGCCGGCGTGGCGCTCCTCGACGGTCACGGGGGTCTCACCGTGCGCCGCAAGGCGGGCCGCCTGGCCAACCTGGAGAGTGCGCTCGGTGAGGCCGGGCCTGATCAGCTCGTCGGTGCCACCGGGCTCGGACACACCCGGTGGGCCACCCACGGCAGGCCGACCGACCGCAATGCGCACCCGCACCGTGACGCTTCCGGCAAGGTGGCGGTGGTCCACAACGGCATCATCGAGAACCACGCCGCGCTGCGTGCGGAACTCGAGGGCTTCGGGGTGGAGTTCGCCAGCGACACCGACACCGAAGTGGCAGTGCACATGGTCGCGCGCGAATTCGCCGGCGGTGAGCACGCCGGGGACTTCGCGGCCGCGGCGCTGTCGGTGCTGCGCCGGCTCGAAGGGCATTTCACGCTGGTGTTCGCCCACGCCGACGAGCCGGGAACCATCGTGGCCGCCCGCCGCTCCACGCCGCTGGTGCTCGGGGTCGGCGACGGGGAGATGTTCGTCGGCTCGGACGTCTCGGCGTTCATCGAGCACACCCGCGAGGCAGTCGAGCTCGGCCAGGATCAGGCGGTCGTGGTCACCGCCGACGGCTACCGCATCACCAATTTTGATGGCATCCCCGCTGATCCGTCGAAGGACTACCGGAACTTCCACATCGACTGGGACACCTCGGCCGCCGAAAAGGGTGGCTACGAGTACTTCATGCTCAAGGAGATCGCCGAGCAGCCCGCCGCCGTCTCCGACACGCTGCTCGGCCACTTCATCGACAACCGCATCGTTCTCGACGAGCAGCGGCTGTCCGATCAGGAACTGCGCGAGATCGACAAGGTCTTCATCGTCGCCTGCGGTACCGCGTTCCACTCCGGGCTGCTGGCCAAGTACGCGATCGAGCACTGGACCCGGCTGCCGGTCGAGGTCGAGCTCGCCAGCGAGTTCCGTTACCGCGACCCGGTTCTGGACAGTCACACGCTGGTGGTGGCGATCTCGCAGTCCGGCGAGACGGCCGACACGCTCGAGGCGGTGCGGCACGCCAAGGAGCAGAAGGCCAAGGTGCTCGCCATCTGCAACACCAATGGCAGCCAGATCCCGCGGGAATGTGACGCGGTGCTCTACACCCGGGCGGGTCCGGAGATCGGCGTGGCGTCGACCAAGACGTTCCTGGCGCAGATCGCCGCCAGTTACCTTGTCGGACTGGCACTTGCGCAGGCGCGCGGCACCAAGTACCCGGACGAGGTGGCACGTGAGTACGCCGATCTGGAGGCGATGCCGGACTTGATCTCGCGGGTGCTAGCCACCACGGACCCCGTCGTGGCGCTCGCTCACCGGTTCGCCCCGTCGCAGACCGTGCTGTTCCTCGGTCGCCATGTGGGATACCCGGTCGCCCTCGAAGGTGCGCTCAAGCTCAAGGAGCTGGCCTACATGCACGCCGAGGGGTTCGCGGCCGGCGAACTCAAACACGGCCCGATCGCTCTGATCGAGGACGACCTGCCGGTCATCGTCGTGATGCCGTCACCGAAAAACGCGGCGATGCTGCACTCGAAGCTGTTGTCGAACATCCGGGAGATCCAGGCCCGCGGTGCCATCACGATCGTCATCGCCGAGGAAGGCGACGACACGGTACGGCCGTACGCCGATCATTTGATCGAAATCCCCTCCGTGCCAACCCTTTACCAGCCGCTGCTGTCGACGATCCCGCTACAGGTGTTCGCCGCCGGTGTCGCCCAGGCCCGGGGGTACGACGTCGACAAGCCGCGCAACCTGGCGAAGTCGGTCACCGTCGAGTAGTGCCCGTGGCCGGGGTCGGGTATTTCCGCAGCGACGGTGCGCGCGTGCACTTCCTGGCCGCCTACGACGCCGCGATGGCACAGCTACCCGCGTTCGGCGCCGCGGCCGACGTCGAGACGTCGTTCGGATCGGTACGCGCGTACCGGTTCGGTGACAGCTCCGGGTCGACGCCGGTGGTGCTGTTGCCGGGACGCAACGCCTCGACCCCGATGTGGCGCGCCAACCTGCCCGGTCTGACGGCCCGGCGCACCGTCTACTCGCTCGACCTGCTCGGCGAGGCGGGCCGCAGCGTGCAGACCGCGCCCATCACCAGCGCGCAGGATCAGGCCCAGTGGCTCGAGGAGACGCTCGCCGGCCTCGACCTCCCGCATGTTCACCTGCTGGGCGCGTCGATCGGCGGGTGGGCCGCGGCCAACTACGCATGCCGATTCCCGGCCCGGGTGGCGTCGGCGACGCTGCTGGACCCGGTGTTCACGTTCGCGCCCATTCCGCTGCGCACGCTCGCGTTCTCGGCGGTGATGGCGGTGCCTGCCGCGCCCGAGGGGATGCGTCGATGGTTTCTGAGTTGGGTGTCCGGTGGGGAGGCCGCCGACGACTCACTTCCCGAGGCGCGGCTCATCGCCGCCGCGATGACGGACTTCGTGCTGCGCCTTCCGCCGCCGACCGCGATCACCGACGAGCAACTGCGCACCCTGCAAACCCCGGTGCTGGCGTTTCTTGGCGGGCGTAGCGTGATGCTCGACGCCGCCAGGGCCGCGCGTCGGGCGCGGACGCTGTTGCCCCACGGTCACATCGAGGTCCACCGCGACGCGACCCACGCGATCAACGGCGAGTGCGCCGAACAGATCACCGAGTGCGCACACCGATTCTGGGACGCGGTGGACAGGTGAGGCTGCCGTGACGACACCCGAACTGTCGCCGAAAGTGTGACCCATTCTTTCCCGGACATACTGACCTGCGCTTATCCGCGCGTTGGCACCCGCCCGCGGTCGAATTCTGCGTGGCGGCGCTAACGCTGAAGACTGTGTGTTCGATAAGAAAAGTAAGAACCGCATCTTATGCGGCCCGACGGCGTGAGCTGGGGCTGGATGGCGCTTGCGCCCGCCCTGGGACGCTTCTGCACAGGTCCGGGGGACTGGAAGATGACTGGAATCGAACACGATCGACGCGGCAGGTTCACCGTCTGCCCGCATCGTGACGGTGAGACGTTGGTTCTGCGCGTCACAGGGGACCTGGACGTGCTCACCGCACCCACGCTCGGCACCCACCTCGACGTGGCTCTGTCGAGTCCGATCTCGACGTCGGTGGTGATCGTCGACCTGACCGGCGTGGAGTTCTTGTCCTCTGCGGGGATCAGCGTGCTCGTCGAGACCCATCGGCTCACTGCATCGACGGACCTGTCACTACGGGTGGTGGCCGAGGGGCCCGCCACGAGCCGGCCGCTGCAGCTGATGCGCCTCGACGAGATCATCGATCTGTATTCATCCGTCGAGGATGCGCAGCAGGGCTGCGAGCGCTGACCGCGCCCTCAGCTCACGGCGGACTGCTGGTAGAGCACCAGCTTCCAGCCGCCCGCCGCGCGGTGGTACACCGAGGACATCGCGCCCACGAACGGCGCCTGCTGGCCGTCTCGCCAGCCCTTCCCGGTGTAGACCAGAGCGGCGGTGTCGGGTGCCACCTCGATCAGCCGGACGTCCTCGATCTCGTAGCGTTCCCACGGCGGTGACTGCCCGAGCGCCGAGGTGACGGTGTCGCGGTCCATCACCGCGCCGTTGGCGAGCACCATCACCGCGTCGCCGGTCATCAGTCCGCCGTAGAACCGGTCGCCGCTGCCCTCGCACAGCGACTTCCACCCGGCGTGTTCGAGTTCGAGTAGCTCCTCGATCAGCTGACGATTCGTCATGGCAGAAAAGTACCCATCGACGCCCGTGGCGAATCCGCCGGCCGACTAGCGTGGGGAAGATGCGGTACTACTACTCCGCCGAGGCGATCAGGGCTGCCGAAGAGCCGTTGCTGGCCGCGCTTCCCGACGGCGTGCTGATGCGCCGCGCCGCGTTCGGCCTGGCTACCGCGATCGCCCGGGAACTCGGCGCCGTGGCCGGCAGGAACGTCTGCGCGGTCGTCGGCTCGGGAGACAACGGCGGCGACGCGCTGTGGGCGGCGACATTGCTGCGACGTCGCGGCGCCTGGGCGTCCGCGATCCTGCTCAACCCCGACAAGGCACATCCCAAAGCGCTCACCGCGTTTCGGCGTGCGGGTGGCCGCATCGTCGAAAAGCTCCCTGCGGCAACCGACCTGGTCATCGACGGGGTTGTCGGGATCTCCGGCTCCGGACCGCTGCGGCCGAACGCCGCCGACGTCTTCGCAGCCGTCGGGCAGGCGGGCATCCCGGTGGTCGCCGTCGACCTGCCCAGTGGGGTCGATGTCGGGACCGGTGCGGCCGACGGCCCGCACGTGAGCCCGGCGGTGACGGTCACGTTCGGCGGACTCAAACCGGTCCACGCGCTGCGGGACTGCGGCCGCGTCGAGCTGATCGACATCGGTTTGGATCTGCCGCCGAGCCCGCTGGCGGCGTTCGAGGCCGGTGACGTGGCCGCCCGCTGGCCGGTGCCCGGATCCGGCGACGACAAGTACAGCCAGGGCGTCACCGGTGTGATGGCGGGTTCGGCGACCTACCCGGGCGCGGCGGTGCTGTGCACCGGGGCCGCGGTGGCCGCCCACTCGGGTATGGTCCGCTATGCCGGAACAGCTGCCGCAGAAGTGGTTTCGCACTGGCCCGAGGTGATCGCCACACCCGGACACGCCACCGCCGGCCGGGTCCAGTCCTGGGTGGTCGGCCCCGGTCTGGGCACCGACGAGACTGCCGCGGCCGCACTGTGCTTCGCGCTCGAGGCCGACGTTCCCGTCCTCGTCGACGCCGACGGGCTGACGATGCTGGCCGCACACCCCGAACTGATCGCGAACCGCCGGGCCCCGACCGTCCTGACACCACACGCGGGCGAGTTCGCCCGGCTGGCCGGATCTCCGCCGGGACAGGACCGCGTCGCCGACACTCGCAGGCTGGCCGACCGCCTCGGCGTCACCGTGTTGCTCAAGGGAAACGTCACCGTCATCGCCGAACCCGGGGGCCCGGCGTATTTGAACGTCGCCGGCCAGTCCTGGGCGGCCACCGCCGGTTCCGGCGACGTGCTCTCGGGGATCATCGGGGCGCTGCTGGCAGCGGGACTGCCGCCCGGCGAGGCTGCGGCGGCCGCTGCGTACGTGCATTCCCGCGCCGCCGAGATGTCCGCCCGCGACCCCGGCCCGGCGCCGGTGCCGACATCGTCGTCGCGGATCCTTGCCCATCTGCGCACGGCGTTGGGTTCGATCCTCTAGAAAGAACCCCATGCCCAACATCTCCCGTCATTCGTCGCTCACCCCTGCCTACTGCGGACGAATGTCCAACACCCCGGTGCCGGCGCTGCGGCTGCCCGACGAGTCGATGGAACCCGATCAGACCTATCGGTTCATCCACGACGAGCTGATGCTGGACGGCAGCTCGCGCCTCAACCTGGCCACGTTCGTGACGACGTGGATGGACCCCGAGGCCGGCCTACTCATGTCGGAGACGTTCGACAAGAACATGATCGACAAGGACGAATACCCCGTGACCGCGGCCATCGAGCAGCGCTGTGTGTGCATGGTGGCCGATCTGTTCCACGCGGAGGGGCTACGCGATGACGACCCGTCGACCGGGATCGGGGTGTCCACGGTCGGGTCCAGCGAGGCGGTGATGCTGGCGGGTCTGGCGATGAAGTGGCGGTGGCGCGAACGGGTCGGCGGGCAGAAGGGCGACGGCTGGAAGACGCGCACCCCCAACATGGTGATGGGCTCCAACGTGCAGGTGGTGTGGGAGAAGTTCTGCCGGTACTTCGATGTCGAGGCCCGCTACCTCCCGATGGAGGAGGGGCGCTACGTCATCACCCCGCAACAGGTGCTCGACGCGGTCGACGAGGACACCATCGGCGTCGTGGCCATCCTGGGCACCACGTTCACCGGTGAGCTCGAACCCGTCGCCGAGATCTGCGCCGCGCTCGACGACCTCGCAGCCCAGAAGGGCAAACCCGACGTGCCGGTGCACGTCGACGCTGCCAGCGGCGGCTTCGTGGTGCCGTTCCTGCACCCCGATGTGGCCTGGGACTTCCGGCTGCCCCGGGTGGTCTCGATCAACGTCAGTGGGCACAAGTACGGCCTGACGTACCCGGGCATCGGCTTCGTGGTGTGGCGCAACGCGGAACACCTGCCGGAGGATCTGGTCTTCCGGGTGAACTATCTGGGCGGTGACATGCCCACCTTCACGTTGAACTTCTCCCGCTCCGGCAACCAGGTGGTCGGCCAGTATTACAACTTCCTGCGGCTGGGCCGGGAAGGTTTCATCCAGGTGATGCGCTGCCTGTCCGACACCGCGCAGTGGTTCGCCCGGGAACTGGCCGGCATGCCCGAATTCGAGGTGATCTCCGACGGGTCGGCCATCCCCGTGGTGGCATTCAAGCTGGTGAAGGGCACGAAGTACACGGTGTTCGACGTCTCGGCGCTGCTGCGCAGCTTCGGCTGGCAGGTGCCCGCGTACACGATGCCGGACGACGCCTCCGACGTCGCGGTGCTGCGCGTGGTGGTGCGCGAGGGTTTCTCGGCGAACCTGGCCCGCGCGCTGCGCGACGATCTGGTCAAAGTGCTGGCCAAGCTGGACCAGGTGGACCTCGGTGGCTTCGCCGACGAGGCGCACTTCGCCCACTGAACCCGCGCCTGGGACAATCGGGCGCAGTGATCACAACCATGAACACGCCCACCGCGGTCGTCGACCTCGACGCCATCGCCCACAACGTGGCCACGCTGCGCGAGCATGCCGGCGCCGCGGCGGTGATGGCTGTCGTCAAGGCCGACGGCTACGGTCACGGCGCCGCCCCGGTGGCGCGGGCCGCGCTGGCCGCCGGGGCCGCCGAGCTGGGCGTCGCGACCCTCGACGAGGCACTGGCGCTGCGCCGCGCCGGCATCACCGCACCCGTGATGGCGTGGTTGCACACCCCGAACACCGATTTTGCGCCGGCGCTGCAGAACGACATTCAGGTCGCGGTTTCCTCGGAACGCCAGCTCGACGACGTCGTCGACGCCGTGCGCCGCACCGGCACTACCGCGACGGTCACCGTCAAGGCCGACACCGGCCTCAACCGCAACGGGGTCGCGCCGGCCGCCTTTCCCGGGCTGCTCGACGCGTTGCGCCGCGCCCAGGCCGAGGAAACGGTGCGGGTGCGCGGGATCATGTCGCACCTGGCACACGGCGACGACCCCCAGAACCCGTTCAACGACGTGCAGGCGCAGCGGCTGACCGATCTGGCGGCGGCGGCCCGCGCGGTTGGCGTGCGGTTCGACGTGGTGCACCTGTGCAACTCGCCGGCGGTCCTGACACGCCCCGATCTCGCGTTCGACATGGTGCGCCCGGGCATCGCGGTGTACGGCCAGAGCCCCATCCCGGACCTCGGCGATTTCGGGTTGCGCGCGGCGATGACGGTGAAATGCCCGGTGGCCATGATCCGGTCGCTGCAGGCCGGCGACGGCGTCTCCTACGGGCACACCTGGACCGCGGACCGCGACACCACGGTTGCCCTTCTCCCGGTCGGGTACGCCGACGGGGTGTTCCGGCCGCTGAGCAATCGCTTCGAGGTGTCGATCAACGGCAGGCGGTACCCGAACGTCGGCCGCGTCTGCATGGACCAGTTCGTGGTGGATCTCGGTCCGGACCCGACCGGCGTCACCGAGGGTGACGACGCGATCCTGTTCGGTCCGGGCACCGACGGCGAACCGACCGCACAGGACTGGGCGGACCTGCTCGACACCATCAACTACGAGGTCGTCACCAGTCCACGGCGACGCATCGGGCGCAGCTATCGAGGCGGACCGCGGTGAGCGCACGCGCAGGATGGTTCGCCGGGGCGGCGGGGGTGTCCGCAGTCGGCACCGCCGCAGGGGTCTCGATGGCACGGTCGCTTCGTCGCCGCATCACCAGTGAAGACCCGCATGTGGACGAGGATTTCGAGCTGCTCGACGCCGACCGCAGCTGTGTGGTGACGACGCCCGACGGGGTGCCGCTGGCGGTGCGCGAGGTCGGACCGAAAGACGCCCCGCTGACCGTGGTGTTCGCGCACGGGTTCTGTCTGCGGATGGGGTCGTTTCATTTCCAGCGGGCACGGCTCAGCGAACAGTGGGGACCGCAGGTGCGCATGGTCTTCTACGACCAACGCGGCCACGGGCAGTCGGGGGAGGCGCCGCCGGACACCTACACCGTCGAACAACTGGGCCAGGACCTCGAGAGCGTGCTGGCCCTGATGGCGCCGCGCGGCCCCGTGGTGTTGGTCGGTCACTCGATGGGTGGCATGACGGTGCTCTCCCACGCCCGCCAGTACCCGCAGCGCTACCCGACCCGAATCGTCGGCGCCGCATTGATCGCCTCTGCCGCAGAAGGGGTTTCGCGATCCCCGCTCGGTGAGATCCTCCGGAACCCGGCGCTGGAAGCGGTGCGTTTCACGGCGCGCTACGCCCCGAAGCTGGTGCACCGGGGACGCGGCGCCGCGCGCCGGGTGATCGGGCCGATCCTGCGGGCTGCCTCCTACGGCGACGAGAAGATCAGCCCGAGCGTGGTGGCGTTCTCCGAAGAGATGATGCACGACACCCCGATCACCACCCTGGTGGAGTTCCTGCACGCACTGGAGGTGCACGACGAGACCGAGGGGCTGTCGACGCTGAACAAGGTGCCGACCCTGGTCGCCTGCGGTGACCGTGACCTGTTGACGCCGATGGAGTACTCGGAGGAGATGGCCGGCGCGCTGACCAAAGCGGAGCTGGTGATCGTCTGCGGTGCTGGTCATCTGGTCCAACTCGAGCGCCCGGAAGTGATCGACGATGCGCTGGTCCGGCTGGTGGAGCGGGCCACTCCGTCCAAGCTCGTCGCGCTGACCCGCCGGGTGCGGGAGCGGGTGCGCGCCAATGGATGAGCGCTCGGGCACGGCCGAACTGTTGACCGCCGACGACACCATCGCGCTGGGGGCCAGGCTGGGACGCGAGCTGCGCGCCGGCGACGTCGTCGTGCTCTCCGGGCCCCTCGGCGCCGGAAAAACGGTTCTCGCCAAGGGGATCGCACAAGCCATGGACGTCGAAGGCCCGGTGATCTCGCCGACTTTCGTCCTGGCCCGGGTGCACCGGTCACGCCGAGCGGACACCCCGGCGATGGTGCACGTCGACCTGTACCGGCTGCTCGACCAGACGTCGGTCGACCTTCTGGCTGAACTGGACTCGCTGGATCTCGACACCGATCTCGACGACGCGGTCGTGGTCGTGGAATGGGGCGAGGGCGTCGCGGAACGGTTGTCGGACAGCCATCTCGACATCCGACTGGAGCGCGCACCGGAAACCGATGTGCGCACCGCGATCTGGCAGTGGAGCCGACCATGAGCATCCTGGTGCTGGCGATCGACACCGCGACACCCGCCGTCACGGCCGGTGTGGTCCGACTGGACGGCGATGTCACCGAACTCCTTGCCGAGCACGTGATCGTCGACCCCCGGGCGCACGCGGAACGCCTCACCCCGAACATCGTCGGCGCGCTCGCCGACGCGGAGGTCACCGTCGACCAGGTCGACGCCGTCGTGGTGGGTTGCGGCCCAGGCCCGTTCACCGGACTACGGGTGGGCATGGCGACGGCGGCCGCGTTCGGTCATGCCCTCGGCGTCCCGGTGCGGGGAGTGTGCAGCCTGGACGCCATTGCGGTCGGCACCGCCGGTGAGGTGCTGGTGGTCACCGATGCGCGACGCCGCGAGGTGTACTGGGCGCGGTACCGCGACGGCGCACGGGTCGACGGCCCGGCCGTCAATGCGGCGGTCGACGTGCCGGTCAGCGCCGACGCGGTCGCCGGGTCGCCCGAGCACGCCGCGTTGTTCGATCTGCCGCGGCTGGCGCCGGTCTACCCCAGTGCGGTGGGTCTGGTTCGCGCCGTGTCGGATTGGGACGGCGAGCCCGACCCGCTGGTGCCGATGTATCTGCGCAGGCCCGATGCCAAGCCCTCGGCGGCAGCACGGTGAACACCGCGCAGTACGGCCCGCTGAAGCCCGGTGACGCCGCGCGCTGCGCGGAGCTGGAAGCGCAGCTGTTCGACGGCGACGATCCGTGGCCGGAGCGGGCGTTCCTGTCGGAGCTCGCCGCCAAACACAACCACTACGAGGCGGCACGCGTCGACGACAAGCTGGTGGGTTATGCGGGCATCGCCCGGCTGGGCCGCATCCGTCCCTACGAGTACGAGATCCACACCATCGGTGTCGACCCCGCGTACCAGGGGCATGGCATCGGCAGGCAGCTGCTCGACCGGCTGTTCGAATTCGCCGACGGGGGAACGATTTTTCTCGAGGTGAGGACCGACAACGCGGCGGCGATCGCGCTGTACGAGAGCGCAGGCTTCACCAGGGTGGGCATCCGCAAACGCTACTACCGCGTCAGCGGAGCTGACGCCTACACGATGAAACGGGAGCGCCGATGATCGTCCTGGCCATCGAGAGTTCCTGCGACGAGACCGGTGTCGGCGTCGCCGAACTCGGCGATGACGGGACCGTGACGCTGCTGGCCGACGAGGTGGCGTCGAGTGTGGACGAGCACGCCCGCTTCGGCGGGGTGGTACCCGAGATCGCATCCCGCGCCCATCTGGAGGCGCTGGGCCCGACGATGCGCCGAGCGCTGCAGGTCGCAGGAATCACCAAGCCCGATGTCGTCGCGGCCACCATCGGTCCAGGCCTGGCCGGTGCGCTGCTGGTCGGGGTGGCTGCGGCCAAGGCGTACTCGGCGGCGTGGCAGGTGCCTTTCTACGCCGTGAACCACCTCGGCGGGCACCTGGCTGCCGACGTGTTCGACCACGGTCCGCTGCCGGAGTGCATCGGCCTGCTGGTGTCCGGAGGACACACCAACCTGCTGCACGTCCGTTCGCTGGGGGAGCCGATCATCGAACTGGGTTCGACTGTCGACGACGCCGCAGGCGAGGCCTATGACAAGGTGGCCCGGCTGCTGGGCCTGGGCTATCCGGGCGGCAGGGTTCTCGACGAGCTCGCTCGAACCGGTGATCCCGGCGCGATCGTGTTCCCCCGCGGTATGACCGGCCCGCGCGATGCCCCGTACTCGTTCAGCTTCTCCGGATTGAAGACCGCGGTGGCCCGCTATGTGGAAAGGCATCCCGATGCCTCGCAGGCCGATGTCGCGGCGGGATTCCAGGAGGCTGTCGCGGACGTGCTGACAGCGAAGGCGGTGCGCGCGGCCGGTGAGCTCGGAGTGTCGACCCTGTTGATTGCCGGCGGGGTCGCCGCGAACTCACGGCTTCGGGAGCTGGCGGGGGAGCGTTGCGCCGCAGCGGGTTTGACGTTGCGGATCCCCCGGCCGCGGTTGTGCACCGACAACGGCGCGATGATCGCATCGTTCGCCGCACACCTGATCGCCGCGGGTGCACCGGCTTCGCCGCTGGACGTGGCCAGCGACCCTGGCCTGCCGGTGGTGCAGGGTCAGGTCGCCTGAATATTTTGTGCGCGTTCGGTTTTGATGCGTGCGGCGTCGTCGGCGGCGCGGGTGCGGCGTCGGCGGGGCATCATCATCGACCGGGCAGCGGCGGGGTCTGGCGGGTCTGAGGTGGGTGGGGGGAGGTCGGCGGTGGTCAGATTGTGGGCGGGGAAGAACAGGGTGCTGCCCGGGCGGGTGGTGTGGGTCCGCCCGTCGGGGGCTGTCCAGATCACCGTTCCGTCCGGCCACTGAGTATCGCGCCAGCCGCCCGGTCCGCCCCAGAAGGTTTTGATCAGGTGATGGGTTCGGCATTTGCAGTTCAGGTTCGACGGATGGGTGGGACCCAATGGCCAGGGGTTCACGTGGTCGATGTCGCAGCGGTCGGCGGGCACATCACAGCCCGGGAAGCGGCAGAACATGTCGCGGACCCGGATGAACTCCGCCAGCCGCGCCGAGGGTCGGTACTGCGGTTCGGGGTCCGGGCCGGGCAGCCACAACGGGTTGACTTTCGCGCCACCGCGGATCGCCTCGGCCAGCACCGGCGTCGGGATCACCCCGCGCCCCGGCAACAACGCCACCCCCGAATCGGTCAACCGCGGCGGCTCGGCATCCTGCGTCGGCTCGGGGTCCCGCGGCGGCTCGGGGTCCTGCGGGGGCGTCGTCTCGGGGTCCTGCGGCGGCTCGGCATCGTGCGGGCGCGCCGGTTCGGGTTTGGCGGCCTTGGCCTGGGCGTGTGCGGTGTCCTCGGCGGCGATCAGTCGTCGGGCGGCGTCGACGGCGGCCTGGTCGGCGATCACCCGGATCGCCACCGCCGAGGCCGGCGCCGTCTGCGCGGACGGGCACTGCGCGCCGCCGCACCGGCACGCCAGCACCGTGGTGCCGTGCCCGAGCGCGCCCACCGCATCGGCCCAGCGTTCACCGGCGCTGCGCGGATCATCAGCACACAGCCCGGCCACCATCGCGGTGATCCGCCGACGCAACGCGGCGGCGTCGGTGGGCGTCAACCGGCCCCACACCACGGTGATCTCGTTGGTGTCCTCACACGCCCCGATGTGGAAATCGCGGGTCCGGACAGCGTCTTTGGCGCGGCGTACCCCGTCGGGGTCATAGCGTTCGATCACCGCGTCGATCGCCCGATCCAACTGGCCTTCGGACAGCGTTCCCCACCGCACTGCTTTGTCGGCCAGTTCGGTGTCGATCAACGCGATCAACTCGTCGTTGTCGACCAGCTGGGTCCGCCAGGTGATCTCCGAGATCAGCCGCGCACCGATCAACCCCTGGCCAAACAGTGCCGCCACCGCCGGAAGGCGATCCCGCAACGCCACCGCGATCCGCATCTGCCCCGAGGCCCGCCGCTGCCCCACACCCAGCGCTGCGGCCAGCCGTGCGGCGGTGTGGCTCCACGGATCCACCGCCCACCGGGCCCGCTCGTCATCCTCACCAACGCTGCGATGCACCAACTCCGCAATCGCGGCCAGCCGCCGCGCCGCGACCTTGGCCTCCTCCCGGGCCAACTGCTCGATCTCACCCACCAACGCGCCATCATCCACGTGGTCGAACTTCGAATCGAACATGTGTGCGATTTTACCGCCAGCCACCGACACGTCGGCAGTTCAAGCGCATCCCGATCTTGAGTGCTAGCACTCGCGTGTATAGAGTGCTAGGTGGCAGTCGGTTCAACCCCTGTGTCGGCACCCGCGACGACGGCGCGAGGGCGGTCACCGGCCGCCGAGTACATACACCAACATGAGTGAAGGGGCTCCATCGTGGCGAGCGTGAACATCAAGCCACTCGAGGACAAGATCCTCGTTCAGGCCAACGAGGCCGAGACCACGACCGCTTCCGGTCTGGTCATCCCCGACACCGCCAAGGAGAAGCCGCAGGAAGGCACCGTCGTCGCAGTAGGCCCCGGCCGCTGGGATGAGGATGGCGAGAAGCGGATTCCCCTGGATGTGTCTGAGGGCGACGTGGTGATCTACAGCAAGTACGGCGGCACCGAGATCAAGTACAACAACGAGGAGTACCTGATCCTGTCGGCGCGCGACGTGCTGGCTGTCGTTTCCAAGTAAGCAATATCGTGTTCCGCCCCGGACGTTCCCGCATACGGGTGATGTCCGGGGCGGTGCGCGTCATACCCCGTCTTAGGGAAAGAAACTTATGAGCAAGCAGATTGAATTCAACGAGACCGCGCGCCGCGCGATGGAGGCGGGCGTCGACAAGCTCGCTGACGCCGTCAAGGTGACGCTCGGCCCGCGCGGCCGCCATGTGGTGCTGGCCAAGGCGTTCGGTGGCCCTACCGTCACCAACGACGGCGTCACCATCGCCCGTGAGATCGACCTGGAAGACCCGTTCGAGAACCTCGGCGCTCAGCTGGTCAAGTCCGTCGCCACCAAGACCAACGACGTCGCCGGCGATGGCACCACCACCGCAACCGTGTTGGCGCAGGCGCTAGTCAAGGCCGGCCTGCGCAACGTCGCAGCCGGTGCCAACCCGATTGCGCTCGGTGCCGGCATCTCCAAGGCAGCCGACGCGGTGTCGGAAGCCCTGTTGGCCGGGGCCACCCCCGTCACCGACAAGAAGTCGATCGCACAGGTCGCCACCGTGTCCTCCCGTGACGAAGAGGTCGGCGAGCTGGTCGGCGAGGCGATGACCAAGGTCGGCCACGACGGCGTGGTGTCGGTCGAGGAGTCCTCGACGCTGTCCACCGAGCTGGAGATCACCGACGGCGTGGGATTCGACAAGGGCTACCTGTCGGCGTACTTCGTCACCGACTTCGACGCGCAGCAGGCCATCCTCGAGGACGTGCTGGTGCTGCTGCACCGCGAGAAGATCAGCTCGCTGCCGGACCTGCTCCCGCTGCTGGAGAAGGTCGCCGAGAGCGGCAAACCGCTGCTGATCGTCGCCGAGGACGTCGAGGGTGAGGCGCTGTCGACCCTCGTCGTCAACGCGATCCGCAAGACGCTGAAGGCTGTTGCGGTCAAGGCGCCGTTCTTCGGCGACCGCCGCAAGGCGTTCCTCGACGATCTCGCGGTCGTCACCGGTGGCCAGGTCGTCAACCCCGACGTGGGTCTGATGCTGCGTGAGGTCGGCCTCGAGGTGCTGGGCAGCGCCCGCCGCGTCGTCGTCGACAAGGACAGCACCACGATCGTCGACGGTGGCGGAACCAAGGAGGCCATCGACGGCCGCGCCGCTCAGTTGCGGGCGGAGATCGAGGCCAGCGACTCGGACTGGGACCGCGAGAAGCTCGAGGAGCGGCTGGCCAAGCTGGCCGGCGGGGTGGCTGTGATCAAGGTCGGCGCAGCCACCGAGACCGATCTGAAGAAGCGCAAGGAGGCCGTCGAGGACGCCGTCTCCGCGGCCAAGGCTGCCGTCGAAGAGGGCATCGTCGTCGGTGGCGGTGCTGCGCTGGTGCAGGCCCGCGCCGGCCTGGCGAAGCTGCGCGACTCGCTGTCCGGTGACGAGGCACTCGGGGTCGACGTGTTTTCGTCGGCGTTGGTGTCGCCGCTGTACTGGATCGCCACCAACGCCGGGCTGGACGGTTCGGTCGTGGTGAACAAGGTCGCGGAATTGCCGGCCGGCCACGGTTTCAACGCCGCCACGCTGGAATACGGCGATCTTCTCGCCGACGGCGTGATCGACCCGGTGAAGGTGACCCGATCCGCGGTCGTCAACGCCGCGTCGGTGGCGCGGATGATCCTGACCACCGAGACGGCGATCGTCGACAAGCCGGCCGATGAAGAAGGTGATGGCCACGGCCACGGTCATCATCACGGCCACTCGCACTAGAAGCACGCTGTACGGAGCACCCCCGGTCCACAGGGCCGGGGGTGTTTTGCGCGAAGGGCGAGGATAAGAGCATGTGGTCGCTTGTGTTCGGCGTGATCGCGGGTCTTGCGATGTGTTGGCTGGCCCTTGCCGTCGCCTTGTGGAGGGCGAAGCCGGCGGATCTCGGCCCGCGCGAGATCGCCCGGTTGCTTCCCGATCTGTTGCGGCTGATCAAGCGCCTGGCAACCGATCCCACGATGCCGAAAGGTGTCCACATCCGGATCGCGCTGCTGACGGGCTACTTGGCGCTGCCATTCGATCTGATTCCCGACTTCATTCCGGTGCTCGGCTACGCCGACGACGCGCTGGTCGTCGCATTGGTCCTTCGTTCTGTCACTCGGCGTGCCGGTCCAGAAGCGCTGACCGAGCACTGGCCCGGGTCGCCGCAGGGTCTCGATGCGGTGCGCCGACTGTGCAGACTTCCGGTGGGCGACTAGTGCGTCGCGACGTCAGTCGCGAGCGAACCCGAGCTGACCCACGGCGTCGGGGTGATGCTCGCCATCGCCGGAGAACTCGAGGGCGACGTGGTCGGCAGGCCTTCGACGTCCTGCGTCGGGCCGGCGACTAGCGGTCAGGCGGTTCGGCGGATACCCCGCTTGAGGAGCAGTTCGCGCTCGGACTCGCTGAGGCCGCCCCAGATGCCGTAAGGCTCGCCGACGGCAAGAGCGTGGGTGCGGCACTGGGTGATCACGGGGCAGCGACGGCACATCTCCTTGGCCCGCATCTCCCGCTGTGCGCGGGCGCGACCGCGCTCACCATCGGGGTGGAAGAACATCGAGGAGTCGACTCCCCGGCAAAGGCCCGACATCTGCCAATCCCAGATATCGGCATTCGGCCCGGGCAACTGTTGCGGCTGTGGCATTTCAATACCCCTCTCTGCGCATCCAATTCGTATACGCGCTGGATGCGTGAGTTGTTGAACAGATCCGAGCGCAGTCGCCGATGACCTCTCGTGCACACAACGTAGAAGGGCTTCGGAATTGCCGTCAATAGGCTGGCGTTGTGCTGAACCGCATATCCGCAGGCAGAGAATTTACATCACGTTCATCCATGCGACCCGTGCGCAACGGGTTCGGTGCTAACAACTCCGGCCGCCACGTAATCGTCACCGCTGTTTTGGCTGATCAGTCCTCTGCTGTGTCGCTCTCGTTCATACCGCGCCTAGTAGCCAGTTGACACGGCGTTAACAGTGCGTCGACGAATTGTTAACTAACGCAGTATTAAAACCATTTCTGAATTGGTAGCGTCCCGATTCGGCATGAATGACGCGGCGTTCGGCGGTGACCCCGGGCAATGGCCGCTGCCGCCAGCCAGCACACCACAAGAGCTGTGGTTGCGCGCGGTGGCAGCCGGCGGGCAGGGCCACTACGCCGGCGCCCTGGCAGACCTGGACCTGCTACGCCGGCAACGCACCGGCGGCCGGCTCGCGTCGCTGGCGTGGAGCACCCACGCGTCGTTTGCGCGCCAACTCGGCTGGCACGATCGGGCCCGCCCGCTCGACGGCAGGGCACTGGCGCTGTCCGGCGAGGACGCCGAGGCCGACGCCGACGCGCTCATCGGGCTGGCCGCCGACGCGCTGGGTGTCGGCAGGTTTGCCGCGTCGGCGCGGGCGCTGCAGCGTGCGGCGGATCTGGTGATGCGATCACCCGTTGCGCGCCTGCCAGTGCGGTTCGCGTGGGTGTCGGCGGAACTCGCGATGGTCCGTGGCGACGGCAGCGCCGCCGTCGACCATGCCGAACACGCACTGCACCTGGCTTCGACGCTGGGGTCGACGCGCCACCTCGTCAAGTCCGGGGTGGTCCTGGCCGCTGCGCGATGCAGTAGCGGCGACGTCGCTGCGGCACGTCGACAGGCCGATGAGGTGCTGGTGGCAGCCGGGGCATCCGGGCTGGTCCCGTTGCGGTGGGCGGTGGCGTGCCTGCTGGCCGATATCGGCAGCGGGCAGCATTCGCCCGTCGAAATAGCGGCCATCCGCGACGGCTGCGTCGAAACCGTGACCCGACGGGGCGGCGTGTGGCGATCGTGGTAACCCGGTTGTGCCCTGTCCGGTCGTTATTGTTTAGCTGAGCCGCACCCTGTGGTGGGGCCACCTGCCCACCGGCAGACCCACCTCCCGCGACGCGGGGAGTGCCCCCGACGTAACGCTGGAGATACCGCCCACGATGACAATTTCGGGAGAACATCTCGACGCTGTCGTCGCTGAGGCGGTCGCCGGCGACCGGGACGCGCTCCAGGAAGTGCTGAAGACCATCCGTCCTGTCATCGTCCGGTACTGCCGGGCGAGGGTGGGGACCACGGAGCGCAGTGGACTCTCAGCAGACGATGTCGCACAGGAGGTCTGCTTGGCTGCCATCACAGCGCTGCCGCGCTACAAGGATCAGGGACGCCCGTTCCTGGCCTTCGTCTACGGCATCGCTGCACACAAGGTTGCTGACGCCCATCGTGCTGCCGGGCGTAACCGGGCCGATCCGATGGATGTGGTCCCGGAGCGGCTGTCCGTCGAGTCGGGCCCCGAGCAGCTGGCGATCGAGTCCGAACAGTCGACCCGGATGAACGAACTGCTGCAGATCCTTCCGGACAAACAGCGGGAGATCCTGATACTGCGTGTGGTGGTCGGGATGAGCGCGGAGGAGACCGCCGAGGCCGTCGGCAGCACCGCCGGCGCGGTGCGGGTGGCGCAGCACCGCGCGCTGGCGCGGCTGAAGACCGAGATCATGGCGACGGGGCGGGACCATGCCTGACTTCGGACGCTGGACTTCCAACGGGGGTGATCCCTCCCTCAACGAGATCAACCGCACCGACCGGTTCCTCGACGCGTTGGCCGCGCAGGAGCCGGTGTATGCGACCGATCGCGGCGAAGCCGAGCTGGCGAACCTGCTGGCGGGCTGGCGCGACGACGTCCGCGAGACGCCGATGGGCGAGCTGCTGACGACGAACGAGGCCGCGCAGGCGCTGGACCGTGTCACCCCGCGGGGCCGCGGCCGACGGCTGTCGCTGGCGGTGGTGGGTTCGGCGGCCGCCGCGGTGTTGTGCCTCGGCGGCTTCGGCGCCGTGGTCGCGGGAGCGGGCCCTGGTGACGCGCTGTACGGGTTGCGGACCATGCTGTTCGGTGAGCAGACCACGACCCGTGACGACGCGGTGATCCTGGCCGCCCAGACCGAGATGGCGCAGGTGCAGGAGCTGATCGAGCAGGGCGACTGGCAGGCCGCCCAGGACAAGCTGCAGACGATCACCACCACCGTGGCGACGGTGAACGACGTCGAGAGCAAGCAGGACCTCGTCACGCAGTGGCAGGAGCTCACGGTCAAGGTCGAAGCGCAGGACCCGGCCGCCGTCGTCGCGCCGGGCGCACCGCCGCCCGTCTTCCCGGAGGTACCGGTGGTCGAACTCGACCCCGGAACGCTCGTCCCGCTGCTGCCCGGGACCACCGAAACCTCGGAGACCACCACATCGGAGACCACCACATCGGAGACCACCACGTCGACTTCTGAGACGACTTCGGAGACGAGTACGTCGGAGACGGCGACCTCGGAGACGAGCACTTCGCCGACGGAGACCAGCTCGCCGGTCTCTGAGACGCCGCCGACAACTACTTCGCCGTCGACCACTTCGCCGTCCACGTCGCCCACGCCGACGACCAGTCGGTCACCGGTGTCGACCACCACCACCACGTCGACGTCAGTCATCGCCCAGCAATCCACGACGGCGCCTTCGCCGTCCCCGGCGGCTCCGTCGAGTTCGGCGGCTCCGTCGGCGAGGTCGACAGCTACGCCGGTACCGTCGCCAACTCCGACGGTGGTGCCGTCACCGACACCTGCGCCGCTGCCGACCACCACCACGCTCGGTGTGGCCCCGGTGGCACCGGGCTGACTCGTCGGCTGTGTTCAGCCCTCAGCGATAACCGTCGGACTCCGATGTCGCCTCGTTGAGCGAGGCATCGGCGTACCCGCGGCAGTAGTCCCACGTGACGTAGGAATCCGGTTCCGGGTCGAAGGCCGGTTCGTGGGGGCGGACGGTGCCGTCGACGAGCAGTTGCAGCAGGTTCGCGCGCAGCATGTCCCAGTCGTGGTAGTGGTCCTGCTGGCATTCGTCACAGCAGACGACCAGGCCGCGTATCCCCTTGTGGGCGAGCAACGTCTCGTAGATCGCCAGGTCGGCGAGGTCGGCTTCGACCGCGGTGCGCTCCTGCGGGTCCAGTGGCTGACCCGGCTCCAGGGCGTCGAGCGCTGCCGACGGATCGCAAGGGTCGTCGGCGAACGGGTCGGGCGGCAGTCCTGGCGGCAAGTGATCTCGCACGACTCCAAGACTACGCAGCCTCCCAGGTATCGCGCCAGCGCTTCCGCGGCACGCCGACCAGGGAGGTGGCGCGATCGTTCATTGGAGGTGGGGAACCGAAACTGCGAGCTCGATGCCGATAAGATGGAGGTTTCAGGCCGTGCCCGGGCCTGGCTGCACCTGTTACTGGAGGCTTATCCGTGTCGCTTGCCGAAAGCAGCATCCCCCTCGCCGTTCCGGTGCCCACCGGCGGTGATGACCCCACCAAGGTCGCGATGCTGGGGCTCACCTTCGACGATGTCCTGCTGCTGCCCGCGGCCTCGGACGTGATCCCGGCCACAGCTAACACTTCGAGCCGGTTGACCCGCAAGATCCGGCTCAATGTGCCGCTGGTGAGTTCGGCCATGGACACCGTCACCGAGTCACGGATGGCGATCGCGATGGCGCGTGCCGGCGGCATGGGCGTGCTGCACCGCAACCTGCCGGTCGCTGAACAGGCCGGGCAGGTCGAGACCGTCAAGCGGTCCGAGGCCGGGATGGTGACCGACCCGGTGACGTGCTCGCCCGAGAACACGTTGGCCGAGGTCGACGCGATGTGTGCGCGGTTCCGGATCTCCGGCCTGCCGGTGGTGGACAAGGACGGGCAACTGGTCGGGATCATCACCAACCGCGACATGCGGTTCGAGGTGGACCAGTCCAAGCCGGTCTCCGAGGTGATGACCAAGGCGCCGCTGATCACCGCCCATGCGGGAGTCTCCGCCGAAGCGGCGCTGGGTCTGTTGCGCCGCAACAAGATCGAGAAGCTGCCGATCGTCGACGGCAACGGCAAGCTCACCGGGCTCATCACCGTCAAGGACTTCGTCAAGACCGAGCAGTTCCCGCTCGCCACCAAGGACAGCGACGGCCGACTGCTCGTCGGCGCCGCGGTGGGTGTCGGTGAGGACGCGTGGACGCGGGCGATGACGCTGACCGAAGCCGGTGTCGACGTGCTGATCGTCGACACCGCGCACGCCCACAACCGGGGCGTGCTCGACATGGTGCACCGCCTCAAGACCGTGGTGGGCGACCGCGTCGAGGTGGTCGGTGGCAACGTCGCCACCCGGGCGGCGGCTGCCGCGCTGGTGGATGCGGGTGCCGATGCCGTGAAGGTGGGCGTCGGTCCCGGTTCGATCTGTACCACCCGGGTGGTCGCGGGCGTCGGTGCTCCGCAGATCACCGCGATCATGGAGGCTGTCGCCGCATGCGCGCCCGCCGGTGTTCCGGTGATCGCCGACGGCGGGCTGCAGTACTCCGGTGACATCGCCAAGGCGCTGGCCGCGGGTGCGTCCACCGCGATGCTGGGTTCGCTGCTGGCCGGCACCGCGGAATCGCCCGGTGACCTGATCCTGGTCAACGGCAAACAGTTCAAGGGTTACCGGGGCATGGGCTCGCTCGGCGCGATGCAGGGCCGGGGCGCTGCAGGCGGCGTCCGCACCTCGTATTCCAAGGACCGCTACTTCCAGGACGACGTGCTCTCCGAGGACAAGCTGGTGCCCGAGGGGATCGAGGGCCGGGTGCCGTTCCGCGGGCCGCTGGCCACTGTCATCCACCAGCTCACCGGCGGGTTGCGCGCGGCGATGGGCTATACCGGATCCGCCACCATCGAGCAGCTCCAGCAGGCGCAATTCGTGCAGATCACCGCGGCCGGGCTCAAGGAGAGCCACCCCCACGACATCACGATGACCGCGGAATCCCCGAACTACTCCACTCGCTGAGGCCCTCGGCCCTTTCAACGGAAGCTGAATATGCGCGACATGGTTGAGATCGGCATGGGGCGGACCGCTCGCCGCACCTATGAACTCGGCGACATCAACATCGTGCCGTCGCGGCGCACCCGCTCGTCGAAGGACGTGTCGACCGCCTGGCAGCTGGATGCCTACCGGTTCGAGATCCCTGTGATCTCGCATCCCACCGACGCGCTGGTGTCGGTGGAGTTCGCGATCGAGCTCGGACGGCTCGGCGGTCTCGGCGTGCTCAACGGCGAGGGACTGATCGGGCGGCACGCCGACGTCGCCGACAAGGTCGCGCAGGTGCTCGAGGCCGCGGACAAGGAGCCGTACCCGTCGGCGTCCATCCGGCTGCTGCAGCAATTCCATGCCGCGCCACTGGATCCGGATCTTCTCGGAGCCGCGGTGGCACAGATCCGGGAGGCCGGGGTGACGACCGCGGTACGGGTCAGCCCGCAGAACGCCCAGGCGCTGACGCCGGCGCTGGTATCGGCCGGCATCGACCTGCTGGTCATCCAGGGCACCATCATCTCCGCCGAACGCGTCGCGCAGGATTCCGAACCGCTCAACCTCAAGACATTCATCTCCGAACTCGACGTTCCGGTGGTTGCCGGCGGTGTGCTCGACCACCGCACCGCGCTGCACCTGATGCGCACCGGTGCCGCGGGCGTGATCGTCGGCTACGGCTCCACCAGCGGGGTCACCACGAGCGACGAGGTGCTGGGTATCAGCGTGCCGATGGCCACCGCGATCGCCGACGCCGCGGCGGCACGTCGGGAGTACCTCGACGAGACCGGTGGCAGGTACGTCCACGTGCTCGCCGACGGCGACATCCACACCTCCGGCGACCTGGCCAAGGCCATCGCCTGCGGTGCCGACGCGGCGGTCCTCGGCACGCCGCTGGCGTCTGCCGCCGAAGCGCTTGGGGGAGGCTGGTTCTGGCCTGCGGCCGCCGCCCATCCGTCGTTGCCGCGCGGCGCACTGCTCGAGGTGGCCTCAGGCGAACGGCCTTCCCTGGAGCAGGTGCTCACGGGCCCGTCCGATGACCCGTTCGGCTCGCTGAACCTCGTCGGCGGGCTGAGTCGGTCGATGGCCAAGGCGGGCTACTGCGACCTCAAGGAGTTCCAGAAGGCCGGGTTGACCGTCGGCAGTTGAGGCAGCCGAGCTACTGCATGCTGCGCAGCGTGCGCGCCAGGTAGTCGTCGATCAAACCGGTGCGCCCCGCGGAGTCGTCGAGCGTGATCAACAACGCGTAGAGACCGAGCAGGAAGTAGATGGCGCTGTTCATCGGTGTCACGTCGGCGGCGGTGTCGCCGCGCGCCTGCGCCTTTTCGATCTCGCCGGCGACCAGGACGATCAGCGGATGATCGTCGCTCTCCTCGGCCGGCGGCCGGGTCGGGGAGAAGTGCAGCGCCAGAAAGTCTTTGAAGAGCAGCTCGCCGAGGCGACGCTCCAGGTCCATCACCAGATCCACCGCCGCACGCAGCGTCGACCGAAGATCTGGCTCCGACTTGGTGAACTGGGCGAATCGCTTGGCGATGCGGTCCTCTTCGCGCCGTTCCAGTTCGAGCAGCACGTGTTCCTTGGTCGGAAAGTGGAAGAAGAAGGTGCCGTGAGCAACGCCGGCCGCCCCGACGATCGCGCCGACGTCGGCGTCGGCCATGCCGGACCGCTTGAACTCCGCGACAGCGGCGCCCATCAGCCGTTCCCTGGTCTGTAGGCGTTTCGCGTCGCGAGTCGTCATCGCCTCCACCGTCCGGTTGGCCACAGGCACCGACATTAGCTGCTGGCGTGGTTAGGGTCGCCTCGCTAGCAGGTTACCGGTGGGTAAGTTCATAATGTTGGGATGAGGCCTGACTATGACGTCGTCATCATCGGCTCGGGGTTCGGCGGCAGCGTGAGTGCGCTGCGGCTCACCGAGAAGGGCTACCGGGTCGGTGTGCTGGAAGCAGGCCGCCGGTTCACCGACGCCGAGTTCGCCAAGACGTCATGGAACCTGCGCAAGTTCCTGTGGATGCCGCAGCTCGGGATGTACGGGATCCAGCGCATCCACCTGCTGCGAAACGTCATGATCCTGGCCGGGGCGGGGGTCGGCGGCGGTTCGCTGAACTACGCCAACACGCTGTATGTGCCACCGGAGCCGTTCTTCAACGACCCGCAGTGGCGCGACATCACCGACTGGCGTGCCGAGCTGATGCCGCACTACGAGCAGGCCCAGCGGATGCTCGGTGTGGTGACCAACCCGACGTTCACCGATGCGGACCGGATCATGAAGGAGGTCGCCGACGACATGGGTGTCGGTGACACCTT
Organism: Mycolicibacterium hippocampi; assembly: GCF_010723735.1. Classification (GTDB taxonomy): domain Bacteria; phylum Actinomycetota; class Actinomycetes; order Mycobacteriales; family Mycobacteriaceae; genus Mycobacterium; species Mycobacterium hippocampi. The sequence goes on from NZ_BLLB01000002.1 coordinate 2,025,441, forward strand.
TGTCCCGACGCCCGTCGGCGTGTTCTTCGGCACCGACGGCCAGAAGATGCCGGGCAAGCGCGTCGAGGACCCGTACTTCGGTGGTGCCGGTCCGGCCCGCACCGGTTGCATCGAGTGCGGATCGTGCATGACCGGATGTCGGTTCGGTGCAAAGAACACTCTGGTGAAGAACTATCTGGGGCTGGCCGAATCCGCTGGTGCACAGGTGCATCCATTGACCATGGTCAAGGGTCTCGAGCAGCGGGCAGACGGCCTGTGGGACGTGCAGACCGCGCGCACCGGCGGCAAGCTGCGCAGGCGCCGCAAGACGTTCACGGCGCGCTACGTGATCCTGGCGGCCGGTACGTACGGCACCCAGAAGCTGCTGTTCAAGATGCGGGACACGAACAAGCTGCCGAAGCTGTCCGACCGGCTGGGCGTGCTGACCAGGACCAACTCGGAGTCCATCGTCGGCGCGGGGCGTTTGGTGGTCGGTGACGATCTCGATCTCACGCACGGGGTCGCCATCACGTCGTCGATCCACCCGACGCCGGACACCCATGTCGAACCCGTGCGATACGGCAAGGGGTCCAACGCGATGGGTCTGCTGCAGACGTTGATGACCGACGGCGCCGGTCCGCAGGGCACCGACGTGCCGCGGTGGAGGCAGTTGGTCGTCACCGCGCGGAACGATCCGCGCGGCACGTTGCGGTTGCTGAACCCGCGCCGGTGGAGCGAGCGCACCGTGATCGCGCTCGTCATGCAACATCTGGACAACTCGATCACCACCTTCACCAGGAAGACCAGGTTCGGTTTCCGGATGCTGGACAGCAAGCAGGGCCACGGCGAACCGAACCCGACGTGGATCCCGGCAGGCAACGAGGTCACCCGACGTATCGCCAAGAAGATCGACGGCGTGGCGGGCGGAACCTGGGGCGAGTTGTTCAACATCCCGCTCACCGCGCACTTCCTGGGCGGTGCGGCGATCGGCGACAGTCCCGAGCACGGCGTGATCGATCCGTATCAGCGGGTGTACGGCTATCCGACGCTGTCGGTGATGGATGGTGCCGCGATCTCGGCCAATCTCGGTGTGAACCCGTCGCTTTCGATCACCGCCCAAGCGGAGCGGGCGGCGTCGCTGTGGCCGAACAAGGGTGAGGACGACCTCCGCCCCGCGCAGGGCGAGCCCTATCGGCACCTCGCGCCCATCGCTCCGGCGCATCCGGTGGTCCCCGCCGACGCTCCTGGTGCGCTGCGCAACCTGCCGATCGAACCGGTCACCTCGGCGGGGTAGGTGTGCGGCCGGAAATTCTCACTAGGCACCAGATCTCGTTGCCCGCGACGACCAGTTCGGTATGCCCCAGCCGACGCCGCAGTTTGGCCAGATCGGACGTGACGTCGCAGACGATGCTCAGTTCGATGAGTCCACCGGAGGTGGTGACGACCACCCGTGCATACGAATTTGCGTGCTGGAGAACGTCACCCAGTGGTGTCACCAGAGAGGCGATCTGATCGGTGCCCAGATCGCCGATCGTGCCGCCGAGATCGACGACGACCTCCACCTGTCGGGATTCCGCCAGGTCGATGAGTGTTCGGATCTCCTGCATCAGCGGGTGATCGAAGGCGGCGGCCTGATCGAACAACACGCGCAGTCTCCGGCATTCGGTCCTGGCACGAAGTTGCATTTCGGGGTCGACTTCGTGGCCGCGTGCCAGTGCGTCGAGCAGCGGAACGACGTTGTCGACGACCTTGGCGTAGCGCCGTCGGTACTCGGCCTGCAAGGCTCGGGACACCCGGTCGCGGGTCAGGAGCCGCTGGTGTGCCTGAATTTCCACATGGGCGTCGGCTGCAGCGTCTCGCATCAGCCCGTTGAATATCAGCGCGAACAGCTGCACGGCGAGAATGCTGGCGGTGCCGAGTCCGATGTTGAGGAGTGCGGCCGCTGAGGGCTCACGAATCAACGTGACAGCGCTCCCGACGAGCCAGTAGCCGGTCAGTATCGCCGCCCCGGTGTGCGTCGGACGTCGGAGCACCAGCGGAAGCACACACCAGCCGATCGTGCTCTGGGCCCAGTGCGCGTATCCGACCACGAGTTCGGCGGGGAGCAGCGCCGGCTGCACCGCGGCGACAACCAGCAGCGTGATCCCGGCTGGCGCCGCGTAGCGCCAACGCCCGTACAGAATTCCGGGGATCGCCGCCAGCGTGCTGAGCGCAGCCAGGATCCCGAGGACAGTGTTGAGCCCGGGCTCGGCAGCCGAGGTGACCGCGGGTGGGACGGTGATCAGAAGGTTCACCAGGGCAAAAGTTGTCAAAGCGAGGGCGTAGCGCGCCCGCGTCCTTTCGACGAGCGGATCCGGTTCGTTCACCGCCGAGGTGGCCGGCAAACCCGCCGGCGTTGCCGCCCAACACAGTTCGGTCACCGTGCCTGCACCTGGCGTCGACGTCACGCGGGCGTGACCGCCGCTGCGGCGCATCCGACCGATGATGGAGTCATTCAGGCCATGGCCCGCCTGCGGGGCGTGCGCGTCGAATCCCACACCGTCGTCCTCGATTCGCACCAGGCTGTCGGTGACCACTACGTGGAGACCGCTTGCGCGTGCGTGGCGGTCGACGTTGGTCATGGCCTCTCGGGCCGCGGCGATGACCGGATGCGCCGACTCACCGGGCAGCCAGACGCTGTCACGCCCGCTGAACCTCACCGGCGTCGAGATGTGTGCCGCGCACTCACGAAGACTCGCAACGAGTTCGACTTCCAGCGGTGGCGTCACCCAGGCGCCGTTGTCGAGCAGGTCGAGATCGCGCCGGGCCTGAGCGGCCAGTCGCTCTGCGCTGACCGGGATGTCCTGTCCCACGACCAGCAGCGTCGAGGCGGCGGTATCGTGCAGCAGGGCGAGCTGTTCGTACTCGTAGTCGCGAACGGCGTCGACGATCCGCCTGTTCAGCTCGGCTCGGTGGCGTTCGGCGCGTGCCCGGTCGATGACCCCTGCCATCCGAAGCAAGATGAAGCGAATCGCGGACGCCGTCACCCACTGGACGGCGAAGTAGTACAGGGCAGTGACCGAGGAGAGGTTCTCCCAGCCGATCACCCCAGCCGCACCCCAGGCGTAGGCGGCGGCGACGCCCGCGGTCATCAGGATGCTGCGATACGGCGACACGGCGACCGAGATGCTGACCACCGCCGTTCCGGCGATCGCCTGGGGCGCGGTATTGGAGGTGTGAAACCCAGGGTCGGGGACCAACACCGGGATCGATGCGCAGACCGCCAGCACAAGAAGGTAGTCCACGCCAAGCCACCCGATTCCACGAGAGCGGGTCAGCAGCCGGTACAGAGACCACACCGCAAGGATCGCCAGCAGCCACTCACCGGTCGTTCGGGCGGACGTATCCGGGTCGGCGAGTGCGATCAGCGCGACGCCGAGGTTGACCGTGTTGCGCATCAGCAGACCAACGGTGGCGGCCCGGTTCCCGAGATGTCGCCGGGACGCGTCAAGGTCAGTCGCCACGGCCCCCCCGCGAACTGGCCGGTCATCCGATCATGGCCGGCGCGTCGGTCAAACGTATCAATTCCTCGACGCGGAGTGCTCGGTCAGCATCGCGCCCTTACGTTCTGGATAGAGTCCGCAAGCCAGGTTGACACGTAGTGCAGAGTGTCAAGTCAGGGGAGGGGGGCGATTGTGCGCGAAGGTGGGGTGCAGAACCGTGTTCGGATTGCGATCATCGATGACCACGATGTGGTGCACGCTGGAATCCAGGCGTGGTGCGTGGATGCGGATCCGCCCATTGAACTCGTTGCGAGTTTCTTGCAACCGCAAGAGTATTTCGCGGCTTACCCGGACCCGAACAGTGACGTGGACGTGGTTCTCCTGGATCTGCAGATCGACGGCAATCGTCCTGATTTCGACACGCTGAGAAGGCTCTCCGACAGAGACCAGCGCGTCGTGGTGTACTCCCACATCACCGCCGATGAAGTGATCCTGACGTGCCTGGAGCTCGGGGCGGTGACGTACCTGGTCAAGTCAGAGGGCAAGCGTCACCTCATCGAGGCGATCCACGCGGCACACACCTCCACCCCGTATGTAGGCCCGCGCATGGGCAAGGCGCTGCTCGACGACAACGCTGCCGGGCGGATCAAGCTGTCCGAGCGGGAGAAGCAAGTGCTGATCGCCTGGTTTCAGACCGAAAGCAAGGAGCTGGTCGCCAAGCGGCTTTTCATCGCACCGACCACCGTCCGCACCCACCTGCAGCGGGCGCGCGCCAAGTACGCCAGCGTGGGCAGGCCGGCCCCGACGAAGTCTGCGCTCCTCGCACGGGCCATCGAGGATGGCATTCTCAGCCTCAACGACCTGTAGCGATTTCGACCGTTCGGCCGACAGACTGCCGAACCGATCGCCGTTAACGTGTTGCCGGGGTTGAGCTGGTCGCCGGTGGCGCCGATCTCGTTCCACGCGTACGGCCAGGGTGCGGCAGCCGCGTTCGAGGGGTGGCGGTGTGTCGGATCCGCGTCCGGGGGAGTACGTGGTGGCCGATCGGCGCCCCGGCGTACTGGTGACGTGCACCACCAAATTTCAACTCATCCCTCCGGTAAGGGTAAAGTTCCCGGAGGCAGCCCTCGCGGCGTCGTAGTTCCCATTCTCAGGTGAACCTTCCGCGAGACGTGCATCGGTGCACCTGCCGCCAACCGTCTACTTGGTCGCCCATAACGCGGGTGACATTGTGTTGCAACCTGATCGGAGTGCCTTGAACAAGCGAGTGGCTGCGGCCGGCCCCACGATCCGCGAGGCCGGGGACCCGACGACGTCGGTGTGGGCAGCACTGCGCTCGCCGCGACGGCTGAAGACCGAGGTGCTGGCGGGCCTGGTCGTCGCGATGGCGCTGATACCCGAGGCCATCTCGTTCTCGATCATCGCGGGTGTTGATCCCCGGGTAGGGCTGTTCGCGTCGTTCACGATGGCGGTGACGATTGCGTTCGTGGGTGGTCGCCCGGCGATGATCTCGGCGGCGACCGGTGCCATCGCGTTGGTCATCGCACCGCTCGCGCGTCAGTACGGCCTCGACTACTTCGTCGCGGCGGTGATTCTCGCCGGCGTATTGCAGATCGTGCTCAGCGTATTGGGCGTGGCGCGGTTGATGCGGTTCATCCCGCGCAGCGTCATGGTGGGTTTTGTCAATGCACTGGCAATCCTGATCTTTCTGTCCCAGATGCCGCATCTGCTGGGCGTTCCCGCGTTGGTGTACCCGTTCGTTGTTGTCGGTCTGCTGGTCATGGTTCTCCTTCCCAAGCTGACCACCGCAGTTCCGGCACCGCTGATCGCCATCGTGGGACTCACCGGCGCGGCCGTCATGCTGGGCGTCGACCTGCCCGACGTCGGTGATCAGGGCGAACTGCCGTCGAATCTGCCGAGCCTGCTCATTCCCGATGTGCCGTTCTCCATGGAGACCCTCACGATCATCGCCCCCTATGCGCTGGCCATGGCGTTGGTCGGTCTGCTGGAGTCCCTGATGACGGCCAAGCTCGTCGACGACATCACCGACACCCACTCCGACAAGACCCGCGAGGGATGGGGCCAGGGCGTCGCCAACGTGGTCACCGGCTTCTTCGGCGGCATGGGCGGCTGCGCGATGATCGGCCAGACCATGATCAACGTGAAGGTCTCGGGCGCCCGCACCCGGATCTCCACCTTCCTGGCCGGCGTGTTCCTGCTCGGACTGGTGGTCGGTCTGGGTGACGTGGTCGGGTTGATCCCGATGGCGGCACTTGTCGCGGTGATGATCATGGTGTCGGTGGCGACGATGGACTGGCACAGCATCGCCCCGTCGACCCTGCGGCGAATGCCCCGCAGCGAGACCCTGGTGATGGTGGCCACCGTGGCGGTGACCGTGTTCAGTCACAACCTCGCCTACGGAGTCATCGTCGGTTCACTCACGGCCATGGTGCTTTTCGCCCGCCGTGTGGCCCACCTGGTGACGGTAGAGCGGGCCGAGGAGACCAAAGACGTTGACGGGAACGTGATCAGCGTGGTCTACAGGGTGACCGGGGAGCTCTTCTTCGCGTCCAGCAACGACCTGGTGTATCAGTTCGACTATCTGGGCGATCCCGAGGCCGTTGTCATCGACATGTCCGAATCACATATCTGGGACGCCTCCACGGTGGCGGCGCTGGACGCCATCACCACCAAGTACCAGGCAAGACACAAGAGCGTCGAGATCATCGGGCTGAACCAGGATTCCGCCGACCGCCACGACCGGCTGTCGGGGCAACTCGGCGCCGCGGAGTGAGTCGCCCGAACGGCCGCGACTACCCGTTTGCGCCGACCAGCTGAGCGTCCTGACCCGCAGCTGGATCGGTCTCCTCGGAATCAGCGGTCCGCCGCCGTGCCACAAGTGCCGCGGCAATCAACAACAAAGCAGCGGTGAGGAACTGAGCGTTGCCCACCAGGCCGATTCCGACCTGCTGCCAGGCTCCCGACGGCACGGCGTTCTCCAGAACGTCGTGCGGGCCGATGAGAAACACCACCACCGCGACCGCGAGGAACGGTCGCCACGACCGGTACTGCGGTGCAATCAACAGCGGCAGCAGGATGACGCAGTACACCCAGTGGTGGGTGACGGCGATCGGCGCAGCCAGCAGGACAGCCAAGGCCACCACACCGAGGGCTGCGACGTGCTCGCCGTTGCGTGCGAAACGCCGAGCGGCCCAGAACGCGACAGCGGCAACCGTGAGGGCGGCGACCAGCCACACCGCATCCTTGAGTCCACCCTCGAGGCCGAGGCGCGCGAGAGGCCCGGTGATCGCCTGGTTGCGGTGGAACTCATGACCGCCGGCACGGTCGTCGCGGAAGAACTCGCTCACCCAAAACCACTTCGAGTCCTGGGGCCGGAGCCAGAACCCCACGGCAACGGTCGCCAGGATGACGGCGGTGGCGGTGGCGATCGCTTTCGTGTCGCGTCGCGCCAGCAGGAGCAGGCCGAAGCCCGCCGGGGTGAGCTTGACAGCGGCCGCGAGTCCGATGAATGCGCCCCGCAGTGCCTGGGGCACGGCGCGCAGGCAATCGGAGACGACCAGGGCCATCAGGATGATGTTGATCTGGCCGAAGGCGAAATTGGACCGGACCGGCTCGAGGAGCAGTGCCGGCCCGAGGATGAGCACCGCGACAGCACTCGGCCGGTCGAAGTCCAGCCGCGCGAGGCAGAGTCGCAGGACCCACCAGACCAACACGATGTTCGTCAACGTCCAGACGAATTGCAGCAGTGCCGTCGACAGCCAGGTCAGCGGCGCGAACAGCATGGCCGCGAACGGCGGGTAGATGAACCGGAATCCCGACGAGCTGGGAAAATCCTCGGAGTACAGGGGAAGGTGGCGGCTGAAGGCGCTCCCGGCATCGCGGAACACCGACAGATCCAGTTGGAAGAGCGTGACCGACTGGACGATCAACGTCGCGGAGACCCAGACGGTGCAGAGCACGGCTGCGGTGCAGTAGAGCCTTCGTGCTGGTGGGGCGCCGAGGACACCCAAGCTCTCCCGCATCCGACGCATCCCTTCGCTCTCCTCTGTGCGAACTCCCAGGCACTCGAGGAGCGCCACCCTATGGTACCGATACCCAACCGTGTCGAAACTGAGATCTGGTTTTCGATACCCCTCGGGTTAGAACTGCAAACCTGGGCGCGAAGTGCGGCGCGTCACGGCCGGTTGGCGAGATACACGGTGTTGGCGGAGCGGCCCTGGGTCAGCGGGTTGTCGAACCAGATCTGCCGGGCTTCGACGTCGGTGAACACCGATTCCAGGGTTGAGCAGAAGTCGTCGTCCGGCGGGTCGTCGGACCACAGGGCGAACGTTCCTCCCGGGACGAGGCGGGTGGCTGCAGCGAGCAGGCCGTCCCGGGTGTAGAAGGCGGCGTGGGCCGGGTCGAGAACGTGGCGGGGGGAGTGGTCGATGTCGAGCAGGATCGCGTCATACGTTTTGCCGGGATCTCCGGGCTCGAACCCCTTCGGGTCCGTCGCCGCGGCGAAGAAGTCCGCACGCATCACGGTGACCCTGCTGTCGGCAGCGAGCCCAACAGTATCCGGAAGTAGGTCGCGTTGATGCCACTCGATGATCGCCTCGGAGTACTCGATCACCGTCAAGGATCGAATGCGATTGCACAGCAGGGCTTCCTGTGCGGTGTAGCCCAGGCCGAGTCCGCCGACGACGACGTCCAGGTCTGCTCCGGGCGTGCGCTGCAGGCCGAGTCTGGCCAGTTCCCGTTCGGCGACGGTGAAAAGACTCGACATCAGGTACTCGTCGTCGATTTTGACCTCGTAGACGTCGGTACGCACCGACAGGTCGAAACGCCGCCGAAGGCTGATCTGTCCCATCGGCGTTTGTTGCCAGCCCAATTCCTCGAAGCGCGCGCTCATCAGCGCAACGATAGCTCAGCGTGGACGGCGACTGGATTGCGCTGATGGAAGCCGAGTTTCGTCTACTTGGCACCGCTCGGGCCCGGGGCGGCTCTCCTCAGACGCTAGGGTAGGTTCCAGTGGCGGATGCTGCAGGCGTTGCGCCGGACAGGTCGGCGGGCTGGAGGAGAGTCACGGTGGGGGATACCCGGGGTGTGCACATGCAGATCGGCCAGGTCGCAGCGCGAACCGAGCTCTCGATCCGTACCGTGCGCCACTACGACGACGTCGGGTTGGTGACGCCATCGGTCCGCAGTGCCGGCGGCTTTCGGTTGTACACCGAAGCCGACGTCGACCGACTGCTCGTCATTCGGCGGATGAAGCCGCTGGGGTTCACACTCGCCGAGATGAAGGAGCTCCTGACCGCGCTGGACGTGTTGGAAGACGCGAAATCCCCGGCGGCCGAACGTGAACAGGCGGTACAGCAGCTTCGCGATTACTGCACCAAGACCGACGAGAGCGCCGAGCGGCTGCGCCGCCAACTCGCCTACGCCGAGGAACTGGCGGAATTGCTGGCTCAGCGGGCCCAAGTCAAGGTTCGCGGCGCCGAAGACCCCCATTAGACTGACCCGGTGGATTCTGCAGCTCCCCGTCCCGTGCTGGTCGTCGACTTCGGCGCGCAGTACGCCCAGTTGATCGCGCGCCGGGTCCGCGAGGCGCGGGTGTACTCCGAGGTCATCCCGCACACCGCCAGCGTCGAGGAGATCAAGGAGCGCAATCCCCGTGCGGTCGTGCTGTCCGGTGGCCCGGCCAGCGTCTACGCCGAGGGCGCCCCGCAACTGGATCCCGGTTTGTTCGACCTGGACGTCCCGGTCTTCGGCATCTGTTACGGCTTCCAGGCCATGGCGCAGGCGCTGGGGGGCACGGTGGCCCGCACGGGTACCAGCGAGTACGGCCGCACCGAATTGAAAGTCACTGGCGGGCAACTGCATTCGGACCTTCCGAACACCCAGCCGGTGTGGATGAGCCACGGCGACGCGGTCACCGAGGCCCCGGAAGGCTTCGAGGTCGTTGCCACCAGCTCCGGGGCACCGGTGGCGGCGTTCGAGAACCCGGGCCGGCGGCTGGCCGGGGTGCAATATCACCCCGAGGTCATGCACACCCCCCACGGTCAGCAGGTGCTGAGCCGGTTCCTGCACGAGTTCGCCGGAATCGACGCCACCTGGACCGCGGCCAACATCGCCGACGCGCTCGTCGAGCAGGTGCGCGCGCAGATCGGTGACGGCCGCGCGATCTGCGGGCTCTCCGGCGGTGTCGACTCGGCTGTCGCGGCGGCGCTGGTGCAGCGGGCCGTCGGCGATCAGCTGACCTGCGTGTTCGTCGACCACGGGCTGCTTCGCGCCGGCGAGCGGGGACAGGTGCAACGTGACTTCGTCGCCGCTACGGGTGCCAACCTGGTGACCGTCGACGTCGCCGACCGGTTCCTCGAGGCACTGTCCGGGGTCACCAATCCCGAGGGCAAACGCAAGATCATCGGCCGCGAGTTCATCAGGGCTTTCGAAGGTGCGGTGCGTGACGCGCTGGGGGCAGCGGACGGTGATGTCGAGTTCCTGGTTCAGGGCACGCTGTACCCCGACGTGGTGGAGTCCGGCGGTGGATCGGGAACCGCCAACATCAAGAGTCACCACAACGTCGGCGGGTTGCCCGGCGACCTGAAGTTCAAGCTCGTCGAGCCGTTGCGGCTGCTGTTCAAAGACGAGGTGCGCGCCGTCGGGCGGGAACTCGGCCTACCGGAGGAAATCGTTGCCCGCCAACCGTTTCCCGGCCCCGGTCTGGGCATCCGGATCGTCGGCGAGGTCACTGCGGGACGCCTCGACACGCTGCGGCGCGCCGATGCCATCACCCGCGAGGAACTGACGTCGGCCGGGTTGGACCATCAGATCTGGCAGTGCCCCGTGGTGCTCCTGGCCGATGTCCGTTCGGTGGGTGTGCAGGGCGACGGCCGCACCTACGGACATCCCATCGTGCTGCGTCCGGTCTCCAGCGAGGACGCCATGACCGCGGACTGGACTCGGGTGCCTTACGAAGTGCTGGAACGGATTTCGACTCGGATCACCAACGAGGTCCCTGAGGTGAATCGGGTCGTGCTGGATGTCACCAGCAAGCCGCCGGGCACCATCGAGTGGGAGTGATCAGCCGATCCTGAGCGCTGTCGGCGATGAGTTGAGCAGGTCACGCCAGTCACTACATCATGACCTATGACCAACATGTCGCTTCGCTGATTGCGGCACAAAGCGGTGACGATCGGGCATTTGCGGAACTGACCGGCCGGTACGCAGTGGAGTTGCATACCCACTGCTACCGGATGCTGGGCTCGGTACACGACGCCGACGAAGCCCTGCAGGACGTCTGGTTTCGGGCCTGGCGCGGTCTGGGTGGTTTCACGGGACGCGGCACGGTCCGTGGATGGCTCTACCGCATCGCAACGAATGTCTGTCTGACGATGATCGAACAGCGGGGCAGGCGGATGCTGCCGATCGACCTGTCGTCCCCTCCGGTGACCGAAACGGCCTGGCTGGAGCCGTATCCGGACACTGTGCCGCTGTTGCTCGACAACCGATCCGATCCGCATGAGCGCGCCGAACGGCGAGAGCACCTGACACTGGCCTTCGTCGCCGCGCTCCAGCACCTGCCCGGCAACGAACGCGCGGCGCTGCTGCTCCGCGAGGTCGTGGGCTATTCGGCCTCTGAGGTCGCCGACCTGATGGACACCTCGGTCGCCGCAGTCAACAGTGCGCTGCAGCGCGCCCGTCGGATGGTCGGCGAACGTATCGGAGGTGGCAACTCCGCAGCACGACCGGCACCCCAGGACAAACAGTTGGCGCAGGTTGTCGATGCCTATGTCGACGCCATGGAACGTGCCGATCTCGCAGCACTGGTTGGCCTGCTGACCGACGATGTCACCTGGTCGATGCCGCCGATGGGCTCGTGGTTCCGCGGAAGAGATGCGGTGACCGCTTTCCTCGCCGACGGGCCGATGCGCCATAAATGGCGCCATCTGGTGACGGCGGCCAACGGCCAACCCGCGGTGGGTTGTTACGTGTGGTCACCCGAAGAGTGCTGCTTCCTCGCCCAAGTGCTCGACGTGCTCACTGTCGACGACGGCGCCATCACCGCGGTGACGTCGTTCGTCGACGGCGCACTGATGTCCCGATTCGGGCTGCCGGCAACGCTGGACGGCTAGCAGGCGCTCGTGCCGGCTTGATGAGTCGGCGACCCTCCCACGGTCATAACAGGTGAAACCGTTGAGGCGCGCTGCGTCGGAAAAGGAGCTTGTTGTGCCGTCATTCACCGTCCACCAACGCTGGGTGATCGGACTGACTTCGGTGGCCTCGTTCATGGTGGCCCTCGACTTGCTGGTGGTGTCCACTGCGCTTCCGACGATCCAGAACGACCTCGACGCATCGCTCGGACTTGTGCAGTGGGCCGTCACCGGTTACGGCCTCGCCTTCGCGGTCCTGTTGCCGGTCGGCGCCGCGCTGGGCGACCGATTCGGGCGTCGCCGGGTGTTCGGCGTCGGGTTGGCGCTGTTCGCCGCCGCGTCCGCCGCGTGCGCGTTGTCGTCCGGGATCGAGTTCCTGATCGCGGCGCGGGTTGCCCAGGGGGCTGGCGCGGCTGTCGTCATGCCGCTGGCGGTGGCGCTGCTGAGCAGCGAGATGTCTGATGACCGACGGGGCCAAGCACTGGGCGTGTTCGAGGGGCTGACCGGGCTGGCGACCATCGCCGGGCCGCCGGTCGGCGGCATCGTGGCGTACTTCGTCGGCTGGGAGTGGATCTTCTGGGTCAACGTGCCGATCGCGGTGATCTTGATTCCATTGACCAGGAGACTGGCCGACAGCCGGGGCCCGGACACCGCGCTCGACCTGGGTGGCATCGTCCTGATCACCGGCGGCTGCCTCGGCGTGGTCTGGGCGTTGGTGACGGGCAATGAATCCGGTTGGGCCAGTGCCGAAGTCGTGGTGCCGCTGGCGTCCGGTGTTGTTCTGCTGGGCCTTTTCATCGGCTGGGAAGGCCGTGCCGCCACACCGATGCTGCCGTTGAAACTGTTCCGTCGGCGTACGTTCTCCGCGTCTGCGGTCGTCAGTTTGCTTCTGTACGCAGCGCTGTACGGCACCGTGTTCTTTCTGTCGCAGTACCTGCAGATCGGACGCGGATACACCGCACTCGAGTCCGGACTCCGGCTGATTCCGTGGACCGCCACCCTGTTGGTGGTGGCTCCATTGGCCGGTGCGATGGCCGACCGCTTCGGCAACCGGCCCGTCCTGGTGCTCGGTCTGGCCTTGAAGGCGGTCGGACTCGGATGGCTGTCCTTGGTAGCCACTCCCGAGACCTCCTACGCCGCGTTGCTGCTGCCGCTGCTCGTGGAGGGAATCGGCACGTCGATGGCGATACCGGTGGTCCAGAGCGCGATGTTGGGCGCGGTGCCGCCCGATGACATCGGTAGAGCCTCCGGCGTCAACGGCGTCAGTCAAGAGGTCGGTGGTGTGCTCGGCATTGCGGTGCTCGTCGCGCTGTTCGCCGCTGCCGGCAGCCATCTTTCGTCCGGTGAGTTCGTCAGCGGGTTCGTGGTGGTGGCGGCTGCGTGTGCGGTGTTCTCTGCTGCTGCAGCGATCATCGCCGCCACGATGGGCGAGCGTGAGGAGCGGTTCGTCGAGGCGACTACGGCTTGCTGACACCTGCCGACCCAGGCGGACCCGCGATCCTGGGCCCGTGTGTCACTCGTGCCTCAGATTTCACGCGGTGTCACATCCCGCGGTTCCGCAAGGGTGACTTGTCGGTGTTCGACTGTATGTTCGAATCATGTCGAGGACGGTCGCGCAGGAAGCAATGACCGCATTGCTGGATGCCTACGACGCGGTCGCCGACTGCGATCTTGAAACCCTGCCAGCGGCGGGGCTGCTGGAGTTCATGGACGGACTCGAAACCTTGACGTGTCAGCTGCCCACGCAGTCACACCGCGCGCTGTCCAGGTTGCAGACTGAAGCCACACCCCAAGAACTGGGCGCCAAGTCTTGGAAGGACGTTCTGGCGCTCCGCTGGCGCATCACCACAGGCGAGGCCCGCCGTCGGCTCAACGAAGCAGCCGAGATCGGGCCGCGACAGGCACTGACCGGCGAACCTCTACCCCCGTTGCTGCCCGCAGTAGCTGCCGCGCAGATCGGCGGGCTGATCAACCGCGAACACGTCAAAGTGCTCCGAGACGCGATCAAGGCCCTACCCGCGTGGGTCGACACGACCACCCGCGAGCAGTTCGAAGTCGACCTGGTCCGCGTCGCCGTCGGGGTGGGACCCAAGGCTCTCAAGGACACCGCCGCGTTGAGGTTGTTTCTGCTCGATCAGGACGGCCCGGTCCCTGATGATGCCGAGCGGGCCCGCAAACGCGGAGTGAGGCTGGGTAAGCAGCGCGGTGATGCGATGACCCCGGTCACCGGGGAGTTGTCTCCTGAAGCCGCGGCGGTGTGGGAGGCGATCTTCGCCAAGTACGCCGCCCCAGGCATGTGCAACCCTGATGACCCTGAACCGTGCACCTCGGGGACGCCGTCGCAAGCCCAGATCGACAACGACCACCGCAGCCTGGCCCAGCGCCAGCACGACGCACTGGTGGTGGTGGGGCGGATCGCGTTGATGAGCGGGGAACTCGGCACGCTCAACGGGTTACCGGTCGCGGTCATCATCCGCACCACGCTGCAGGATCTGGAATCGCGTGCCGGGGTCGGTGTCAGCGGTGGGGGCACGGTGGTGCCGATCGCCGAGGTGATCCGGATGGGTGCCCACGCCAACCATCACCTGGCGGTGTTCGACAAAGCCACCGGCTCGGCGCTGGCGTTGTTCCGGGCGAAACGGGTCGCGTCTCCGGCGCAGCGGATCATGCTGATCGCCCGCGACGGGGGTTGCACCAAACCGGGCTGCACCGTGGGTGCCTACGGCTGCCAGGTCCATCACGCCGCTGCTGACTGGGCTGACGGCGGGAACACCAACGTCGACGAGATGGGTTTGGCGTGCGGGCCTGATAACCGCGCTGTGGACACCGACGGCGGCTGGCGCACCCGGATGAACGAACGCTGCGAGGTCGAATGGATCCCGCCACCACCCTTGGACACCGGCCAGACCCGGATCAACTACCAACACCGCCCCGAAGCCCTACTCCGGCCCGACGAACTACAACCCCAAAGCCCCAACAACGCCGGCGAACCCCGTGACCGCGAGCGTGTCGACCCCCAGAGTGTTGAGGACGATCGCGACGACCCCCAACCGATTGACCCCGAGCCGGGCAACCCATCACCGATCAACAACGCCGGCGAACCTGGTGGACCCGCGCCACCTCACCAGCAAGCAGCCTGACAGGTGCGGACGCGTCCAGCACCTCTAGGCCTCGGTGTCCGGGGCCGCACTCTCCAGGGACTGGGCAAGGACGGCTGCCACCACCGATTCGACGTTCGCCTCGATCGAGGACGCCAGCGTCGCCGTCACTGCGGAGACCGCCACCGTGCGGAACCGCACCAGCATGGTGATCATCTCCGCCATCTCGGTGTCCGGCGGCAGCTCCGCGCCGGGGTTGAGGCGGTCGCCGATGTGCTCCACCCCCGCGCGCACCAGGATGTCGCTGATCTGATCGACCAGCGGGGCGATCTGCTCGTGGATGTCGATCAGCTTGTCGGTGGCCACGCCGTACTGCCGGATCTCGTTGAACGCCTCGATCAGCTTCGGCCGCATGATCGTGGCATCGACACCGTCGTCCTCGAGCTTGATCACCCCGATGGCGACCATCCGTTCGAAGCCGGGTTCGTCGTCGACCAGGTTTTTGGCGTCGGCCAGCGACATCCGTTCGGGCTTCTCGGTGGCCCAGCTGCCCGAGATCGCAGACTCCAGGCCCAGCATGTCGCCGACGTCCTTGCCCTGCTCCCAGGCCGACAGCATCTCGTTGACGTGGGCGATGTTGTAGCCCCGGTCCAGCAGCGAGGTGATCAACCGCAGCCGGGTCAGGTGGGTGTCGTTGAACAGCACGATGCGGCCGACCCGAAGCGGCGGGTGCAGCAGGCCGCGGTCGCGGTACACCCGGATGTTGCGGGTGGTGGTGCCGGCCAGCCGGGCGAGGTCCTCGATACGGTACTCGCCGGATGCCGCGACGCCGTGGGGCTGCACGGCCGCGTCGAACAGCTGTGACACCGCGGCCTCGACCACATCCCGGGATCCGCGGCGGATTCGTCGCAGGATCGCCGGGACCGGCCCGCTCGGCGGGCGGGGCTGCCTGGCGGTGGACATCTCAGGACATCTCAGGCCGTCGAGGTGACAACCCGCGGGTGCACGTCGTGTGCGACCGCGTGATAATCCTCGAACTGAAACTGACGCATCTGTCGAAGATACTGCGTCGCGAAGCCGGGGTACATCGAGGCGTTGAAACCGTCAGCGGTCAGATACCAGCTGTTGCAGCCCGACATCCAGGTGGTCCTGGCCAGCCGCTGCTGCATGCGGTTGTTGTAGCGGGCCTGGACCTCGGCGCGGACGTGGAGATAGCGCAGGTTCTGGTTCAGGATCGTGGTGATCCCGGTGACCGCGTAGTCCAGTTGCCCCTCGACGTAGACCAACAGTGAGTTGTGGCCCGGCCCGGAGTTCGGCCCGCACATGAAGAACAGGTTCGGATAGCCGTGCGCGCTCGCGCTCTTGTAGGCCTCGGCGTGACCTGCCCACTCCTGCTGCAGCGACCGTCCGCCCAGCCCGGTGACGGGGAACGGCGGCCCGGCCAGGTGCACGTCATACCCGGTCGCGAACACGATCGCGTCGAGGTGGTGCTCGACGCCGTCGGCGGTGCGGATCCCGACCGGGCTCAGGGTGGCGATCGGCCAGTCGATCAGCTTGCAGTTGTCGCGTTGCAGTGCCGGGTAGTAGTCGCTGGAGATCAGCATCCGCTTGCAGCCGGGGGTGAAGTCTGGGGTGAGTTGGCGGCGCAGCCAGGGGTCGGCGACGCTGCGGCGCAGATATGCCTTGCCCAGTCGGCCGACCAGACGGCTCAACGGGGTGTTCCACACCAGTGCGGTGGCGCTGGCCTCGTGGCCCCAGAACAACGCCTGGCGGGCCAGTTCCTGGGCGGCGGGCACCTTGGCGAACAGCGATTGCACCGCCGGCGGCATCCCAACGTCCAGGCGGGGGAGCACCCATCCGGGAGTGCGTTGGAACACCTTGACGAAGTCGGCGGTCTTGACCAGTTCGGGAACGATCTGCACGGCACTCGCGCCGGTGCCGATCACCGCGACGCGCTTGCCGGTGAAGTCGTAGTCGTGATCCCAGGCCGCGCTGTGGATCTTGTGGCCCCGGTAGGTGTTGATGCCACGGATGTCGGGCAGCGTGTGATCGGCCAGCGGGCCGCCGGCGAGCACCACGGTGCGGGCCTGGAACCGTTTGCGCCCGTTGGTGGTCGCCGTCCACACACCGGCGTCCTCGTCGAAGCTCAACCCGGTGATCTCGGTGTTGAACCTGATCAGCGGCCGCAGCCCGTGCTGATCGGTCAGGTCCTCGATGTGCCGGCAGATCTCGTCACCTGACGGGTACGCCCGCGACCACGTCGGGTTCTTGACGAACGAGAACGAATACAGCAGCGATGGGATGTCGCAGGCCACCCCGGGGTAGGTGTTGTCACGCCAGGTCCCGCCGACGCGGTCGGCGCGTTCGACGACGACGATGTCGTCGACCCCGGCCTGCCTGAGTTTGATCGCGGTACCCAGGCCGGTGAAGCCGGCGCCGACGATCAAGGTGTCGTGGATGTGTGTGGCGGCCATGGTCTCAGGCCGCCGGCTCGTGGGTGAGTTCTTTGAACCACGACGGGATCGGCTTGAGCAGTGCCTTGGGGTAGTAGTCGGACGCCCACACCATCGGGTTGGCCACCCAGTGGTATGGATTGTTGGGTTTGACGACCATGCGGGCGTGCAGTTTGAGGATCTGGTACGTCGGTACCCGCCAGGTGCTCTCGCTGCGTTCGCCGAGGGTCTTGAACCGCTTCATCGCGTTGTAGAGCTTCTCGGGCTGCAAACCCATGTCGACGATGTTGTTGCGCATCCGGTTCAGCAGCGGGATGTACATGAGCGCACCGATGATCACCCCGGGGGTGGCGACGTTGCCGACGAACTGGACCAGCAGCCGGCGTGCATCGGCCTGGCCGATCATGTTGAGAACCTCGAAATCGACAGCGATGTGCCGGGATTCATCGTTGTTGATCTTCTCGAACACCTGGTGACAGACCGGGTCGTGGACTTCTTCGAGCAGGAACTTCAGAAGTGCGCCGTCGAGTGCGACCTCGAGCATCGGGATGACGGTGCCCAGGATCGACAGCGACATGTCGTCGGCGTAGGTGTCGAGCCAGTCGATCGCCAACCGGATGTTGACGTTCGGTTCCGGCATCTCACCGTCGTCGAGCATGCCCCACCGCTTCATCAGGGCCAGTTCGGCGTTGGCGTGCCGTTGTTCCTCGGCGTGGAAGTAGCGGTAGATCTCGGCGATCGTCGGCGTCGGCGCCTTCTTGGCCATCGCGGCGAACCCGCGTGCGCCGACGTTCTCGATCCAGCACAGGTCGGCCATGAACGCCTTGAGCTTGGGCCGCATCTCGTCGGTGATCATCTCGGCACCCGGAGCGTCCCAGTCGATGTCGGCCAGCGCCCACTGGCGATCCTTGATCTTCGCCAGCATGACATCCATGTCGATTGCCATCTTTTCCTCCTAGGTGGTGACGCGAGAGGTGAGACCGGCGGCGCGGGTGTACACCGTCGGAGTGAAACGCTTGATTCCCCAGCCGATCCGGGCTTCGGGTTGCGGCATGCAGTAGAGGCCGCCGCGGTCGAGGGTGTCCAGGCAGGTCCGCGCGACCCGCTCGGGGGAGATGCCGGTCCAGCGCATCAGCTGGTCGGCCAGCTGGCCGGACTTCGACGAGATCCGCCCTGCGCCGACGATGTTGGTCTTGACGAACGTCGGGCACAACACGGTGACGTTGATGCCGGTGCCCGCCAGTTCGGCGGCCAGGGTCTCCGACAGGGACAGGGTGCCCGCCTTGCTGACGTTGTAGGCGGCCATGCCGGGCGCGGCGCCGAACGCCGCCGCAGAGGCGACGTTGATGATGCCCGCCGGCCGGCCGGCTTCCCGCAGGATCGGGGCGAAGACGTGGCAGCCGTGGATCGGTCCCCACAGGTTGATGTTCAGCACCCACGTCCAGTCGGCGAGGTCGGACTCGCCGATCATGGCTCCACCGGCGCCCACCCCCGCGTTGTTGATCACCAGCGTCGGTGGGCCGCCGAACCAGGACTGAGCCTGCTCGGCGAGCTGCTGCACCTGCTCGATCTCGGTGACGTCGCACTGGACCGGCAGCGCCCGGCCGCCGCCGGCTTCGATCACATCCGAGGTGACGCGGGCGGTCTCGAGGTTGATGTCACTGCACACCACGCGTCCGCCGCGGCGGGACAGTTCGGTGGCGAACGCGGCACCGATGCCGCTGCCCGCACCGGTGATCACCGCGTCGGCGGCGTGGCTGCGCTTCGGAGATCCGAAGAGACCCAGCATTTCAGCTCACCTGTCCGATGCTGTTGGTGCGCAGCGCATCTGTGACGAATACGGCGATCTCCCGCATCGCCGGTGCGGCTTCGGGGGTGAGCCGGGGCAGGGCGTGGAAGACGTGTACCTGGCCGGGCCAGATCCGCAGGTCGCACCGGCCACCGGCGGAGGCGAGGTCGTCGGCGAGGGTGATGGCGTCGGCGGCGAGCATCTCCGCACCGCCGGCGTGGATCAGCGTGGCCGGCAGCGGCCGTCCGCCCGCCACGTCGAGTGCCAGCCGCGGATGGTCGGGCTCGATTCCCGCGCAGTACAACTCGACCAGGCGTGCGGCGTCGCGGGACCGGATCGCGGGATCGGGAGACATCTGTTCGCGGGATCGGGCCAGCCCGAACGTCAGATCCACCAGTGGGGAGAGCAGCACGAGACCCGCGGGATGGCGGACGTCGGGTTGCAGCATCAGGTCGACGGCGAGGTGTCCCCCTGCCGAATCGCCGGCGACGACGATCTGCTCGGCAGGGATCCCGCACTGATCGGTCAGCCACTGCCACCCATGCCGGACATCGTCTGCTGCGGTGGGGAACCGGTGCCGCGGCGCCAGTCGGTAGTCGATGCTGAAGACCGGGATTCCAGTGAGCTGCGACAGCCATGAGGTGAGGCGGCGGTGGGTTCGCGGTGAGCACAACGCGTAACCGCTGCCGTGGACGAAGTAGATCGCACGAGCGGTGTGCTCGCCCTGAAGGGCAACGCCTTTGCCGTAGACCCACTCGCCGACGACCCGGTGTCCGGCGGAGGTCCTGGTGTCGACGTGGACGACGTCGGTCCCGGCCAGTGACGGCCCGAAGGCATCCATGATCCGAGCCACGATCTGGCGCGAGGTCCACAGACCCCATGCCCGGTCGGCCGGGAGCACGCTGCTGATCTGGCGCAGTGTCAGGCTGCTGATGACCACGGCACTGCGGGAGCGGAGCGACCCTCGCTCTGGCAGGGGAGATGCCTGCTCGTCATTGGGCACGTTTCGGAGTACATCCCCAATGTTGACATTTGTCAATGTCAACATTGGGCACTGCTCGTGTCTGCCGGCCCATTCATACTGCGCTGGCGGCGCGAGTCACTCGCACTTCTAGGCCGTGGACGCAGTCTCAACGTGAGGGAACCTCGGTTGACGCTGTCGGGGGTGGGGTGTTTACTGGGGCTGTCGAACATACATTCGAACACAGTGTCTGGGTCAGGTGTTGCGAGAGGGGCTGCTGTGGCATTGGCGGTGAACGTCGACAGACCTCGGTCGCACCGCGCTGAGCAGGTAGAACAGCTGCGCAGGCAGATGGCCTCGGTGTCGGAGAAGATGGCCGCGAAAGGCGGGGGAAACCACCGGGTGCAACCCCCGCCCGCCGAGCTCTCACCCGCCCCGGATTCTTTGCTGCCGGCACCTGATTTCGCGGCTGAGCTGCCCGTCGACCCGCTGCCCCGCGGAACTGTGGCGGTGCTGTCGGGGGCCCGGTCGCTGGAGCTGAGCATGGTGGCGGCGGTGACGGCCGGGGGCGGTCACGCCGCGATCATCGGCCAGCCCGACCTCGGTCTGCTCGCCGCGGTGGAGATGGGAGCGGACCTGAGCAGGATCGCCGTCATCCCGGAACCGGGAGCTGACCCGGTCGAGGTGGCCGCGGTCCTGATGGACGGGATGGATCTGGTGGTCCTCGGTCTGGGCGGCCGGTCGGTGCCGCCGACCCGGGCCAGGGCGGTGGTCGCCCGGGCACGGCAGCGGGGATGCACGCTGCTTGTCACCGATGGGGACTGGCAGGGAGCCTCCGCCCGGCTTGACGCCCACGTCAGTGGCTATGAGATCGCAGGCGGGGGGAGCCCTGGCTTCGGGCGGATCTGCCGGGTGCGGCTGGCGATGCGCGCCAGGGGACGTCCGGTTCGCCCCGCGCGTGCGCTGGGAGGCTAGGCGTGGCCGGTTCCAGGGTGCTGGCGCTCTGGTGCATGGACTGGCCCGCCGTCGCCGCGGCGGCAGCCGTCGGTCTGCCCTCGACGGTGCCGGTCGCGGTCACGCTGGCCAACCGGGTCATCGCGTGCTCGGCCGCGGCGCGCGCAGCGGGGGTGCGTCGCGGGCTGCGTCGTCGTGAGGCACAGTCCCGTTGCCCGGAATTGCACGTCGTCACCGCTGACCCCGCCCGTGACGCCCGGCACTTCGAGCACGTCACGGCCGCGGTCGACGAGCTGGTGCCGCGGGCCGAGGTGTTGCGTCCCGGGCTGCTGGCCTTGTCGGTGCGCGGCGCCGCCCGGTACTTCGGGTCCGAGCAGGCCGCCGCCGAACGGCTGGTCGACGCAGTGGCTGCGGCCGGCGTGGAGTGCCAGGTCGGTATCGCCGACCAGCTGCCCACCGCCGTGTTCGCCGCTCGGGTGGGCAGGATCATCGGACCCGGCGAGGATGCCCTGTTCCTCTCGGAGATGTCGGTCCGGCAGCTGGCCGCCGAACCGAGCCTGGCGCCCGTCACCCGGGAGAGCCTGGTCGATCTGTTGTGGCGCTTGGGTATCCGTAAGATCGGACAGTTCGCCGAGCTGTCCCGAAGCGATGTGTCCTCCCGGTTCGGGGCCGACGCGGTAGCCGCGCACCGCCTCTCCCGCGGCGAGCCCACCCGGCCGCCGTCGGGGCGGGAGCCCGAACAGGAACTCGACGCGGTGATGGATTGTGACCCACCCATCGACCGGGTGGATGCCGCGGCTTTCGCCGGGCGTTCGCTGGCCGGGATGCTGCACCGCAGCCTGGAGGCCGCGGGAGTGGGCTGTACCAGGCTGGCCATTCACGCCGTGACCGCCAACGGACAAGAGTTGGAACGTGTCTGGCGGTGCGCAGAGCCGCTGACCGAGGACGCCACCGCAGACCGGGTGCGCTGGCAGTTGGACGGTTGGCTGAATCGGCGACACGAAAGCGATCGGCCCTGCGCACCGGTCACCGTGCTGCGGTTGCGTCCGGTGGAGGTGGTGTCGGCAGAGGCCCTGCAGCTGCCGCTGTGGGGAGGCGTCGGCGAGGAGGACAGATTGCGCGCGCGGCGGGCACTGGTGCGGGTGCAGGGGCTGCTGGGTCCCGACGCCGTCAAGGTTCCGGTGCTCAGCGGGGGGCGAGGCCCGGCTGAACGCATCACCCTCGCTGCGCTCGGGGACGAGCTTGTGCCCCAAGCAGATCCAGATCGGCCGTGGCCGGGTCGGCTCCCGGAGCCGTCGCCGAGTGTGCTGCTCGACGATCCGGTCGAACTGTTCGACGCCGAAGGTGACCCTGTGCGGGTCACCGCGCGGGGGATGTTCTCGGCGGCTCCGTTCCGGCTGGACGCACCCGGGCGTGCCGGGCGGTTGTCGTGGTGGGCCGGCCCGTGGCTCGTCGACGAACGCTGGTGGGCTTCGGACACGAGGAGCAGAACTGCAAGAGCGCAAGTGCTGCTCGACAGTGACCAGGCCCTGTTGCTGTGTTACCGGCAGCGGCGGTGGTACCTCGAGGGTGTCTACGAGTGATCCAGCTGGCCGGCGAACGCGCCGACCCGGGAGATGAACCGGTCGAAGAACGCCGCAGGGTCGACGTCGACACCGATGAGCGCGTTCGGTTCCCGGCCCCATCGCCCGCTCCAGTCGGCGATCGTCATGCCGCGCGTCAGTGTGCCGGTCAGCTCGACGTCGACCGGTGCCGCGCGGTACTGCACCAGCCCGGTGTCCAGCGCGACCGCGGCGGCCAGCGGGTCGTGCAGGTGGGCCAGGTAGCCCTCGCCCTGGTCGTGGTGGAATTCGAAGTAGAACCTCATCGCGTCTTCGAGCACCCGGATCAGCGGGTTGGAGGCGGTCGACCGGGTGCCGGGATCGTCGTCGGCGGACATCGGGGTCCAGGAGGAACCGGCTGCTGCCGCCAGCCGGCCCAACAGCTCCGGGGTCATCGCGACGTTCTCGGTGAGGTTCAGCCCCAGCACGATCGGCAGATGGCCGACATCGGAGTCCCACGCCGCGAACACCTCTGCCGCCGACTCCGGGTCGACGCTGACATTCCATTCCGCCACCGGAGTGGTGTTGCCGCGGTAGTCGAACGCGCCGCCCATGATGACCAGCCGCCTGAGCAGGCTCGGCAGTGCAGGGTCGGCGCGCAACGCCAGCGCCAGATTGGTCAGCGGTCCGGTGGCGACCCCGATCAGCTCGCCGGGGTGGGCGTGCGCGGCCCGTTGCCACGCCTCGGCGGCATCGTAGGAGGTCAGTCCCGTGGCGGGTGCAGGCAGTCGCGCGTAGCCCAGGCCGTACGGCCCGTGGGTGTCCTCCGCGGTGCGCAGCGGGGTCTGCAGCGGGTTCTCCGAACCCATCGACACCGGCACATCGGTGACCCCGCACAGATCCAGCAGGGCCAGGTTGTTCTGGCAGACCTGGTGCACCGGAACGTTTCCCGCGGTCGAGGCGATGCCGACGAGTTCGGCCTCGGCGCTGCCGAACAGGTAGGCCAGCGCCATCGCATCGTCGACCCCGGTGTCGACGTCGAGAAAGACCGGTTGTCGCACCCCGGTCACCAGTGCACGCCGGGGACCAGCCGCACCGCCCTCTTGACCGTGCGGGGGACCCGGAGCGCGGGGGCCGGCCGTGCCGGCCTTCGGGGACGGCGCGGCGTCGAAGGCGGCACCGGCACGTCTTTCGAAACACCCTGCGCTGCAGCGGAATCTGGGTAGCCCAGGTACAGCTGGTGCAGCACGCGACGAGACACCTTCGGGGTGAAATAGGTTCCCAGATCCGACAGCGTGCCGATCGGCGTGTCGATGCGTGCGGGCTTCTCCACCAGGCCTCGAACCACCATGGCGGCAGCGTGTTCGGCGGAGATGGGTGGCATCGGGTTGAGCCTACGCGACGGGGCGATCATCGGCGTCTTGACCAACGGCATGTGGATGGTGGTGAACGTGATGTGATCCGACAGCGTCTCGGTCCCGACGACCTCGGCGAACGCATCCAATGCGGCCTTGCTGGGGATGTAGGCGCTGTACTTCGGGTTTCCGGCCTGAACCCCGGCGCTGGAGACATTCACCACATGGCCGAATCGCCTTTCGCGCCAATGCGGAAGCAGCGCGAGCACCATCCGGACCGGGCCGAAGTAGTTGACCGCCATCACGCGCTCGTAGTCGTGCAACCTGTCCGTGGAGGCCACCACCGACCGCCGGATCGACCGTCCGGCGTTGTTGACCAGATAGTCGACGTGGCCGAAGCGGCCGAGGATGTCCTTGACGGTGTGTTCCACCGCCGCGGAATCGGTGACATCACAGGTGAATGCGTGTGCCTCGGCACCGGAAGCGCGGATTTCGGCGATCAGCCCGTCGAGAGCCTCGGCGTTGCGTGCCAGCGCGAACACGGTGGCGCCGCGCGAGGCCACCGCGATCGCCGACGCCCGTCCGATGCCGCTGGAAGCGCCGGTGATGATCACATGCTTGCCCACCAGTGGCCCGCGGGGGTCGTCACGGCGGGCGCGGGTGGGGTCGAGGTGCTCGACCCAGTGGCGCCACAGCTGCGGGGCGTAGGACGCGAACTCGGGAACCGCGATTCCGGTTCCCTGCAACGCTTCGGTGGTGCGTTCGCAGGTGAACGTCGGCGCGAGGTCGACGACGTCGAGGATCTCACCGGGGATGCCGAGTTGGGTGGCGGCCATGTTGCGCACCACCTTCGCCCTCCCGGTCACTTTCAGGAACGGCGTCGCCGCCGCGCGGGGCAACGAGCCGACCAGCGGCGGCAGCCCCGCGGCACGGGCGAGTCCGCGGTAGATGCCCCGCAGTCCGATCGTCTTCGGTGCGGTCAGGTGGAACGTCTGGCCGTCCCGCCCGTCGAGGTGCATGAGCGTGGCGATCGCGTCGACCGCGAAGTCCACGGGAACGATGTTCGTGCGTCCGGTGTCCGGCAGCACCATCGGCGTGAAACTGGGCAGCGAGGCGAGCCGGGCCAGCACGGGGAAGAAGTAGTACGGACCGTCGACCTTGTCGATCTCGCCGGTCCTGGAGTCGCCGACGACCACCGCGGGCCGGTAGATCCGGTACCGGAGTCCGTCGGCCGACCGCACCAGCAGTTCGGCTTCGAACTTGGTCTGGTGATACGGCGTCGGAAGATCCTGCGCCACGTCGAAGTCGTCTTCGGTGAACACCCCGCGGTGCGTTCCGGCGACCGCGATCGAGGACACATGGTGCAACGTCGCATCCAGTCGCCGCGCCAGTGTGACCACGGCGCGGGTGCCCTCGACATTGGCGGCGCGCTGCCGGTCTGCCGGGGCGGTGATGTCGTAGATCGCCGCGCAGTGCACGACGTGGTCGACCCGGCCGATGTCGGCGACGGTGGCGTCGGTGAGCCCCAGATCGGGTGCGGTCAGGTCGCCGACCAGAGGCGTCACCCGCTCGTCCCAACGCTGCGCCAGCCGCTCGAACCGGCCCAGCGACTCCCGCCGCACCAGCACGTGCACCGCCTCGCTGCCCGGCAGGGCCAGGATCCGGTCCACCAGATGCCTACCGATAAACCCGGTACCGCCGGTAACGACATAGCGCATGGGACACATGGTCACCTGCCACCGGGCAAAGGTCAATGCTGGCCTCGGAACCGGTGTCATTTCTCATTGCGGTCTCATGGGCGATGTCACGCCGGGCAAGCGAACCAGCTGTGAACGGTTATTTTCGCCGGGGAGGAGAGTCAATCTGACATGGCCAATGGATCACTCCCACCGCCCGGCTGGTACCCAGACCGATCGGCAATTGCCGGACAGCGATATTGGGATGGCACAGCCTGGGGAGCCGCAGTACCGCCGCCTCAGCCGACGGGCCCAACACTGCCGACACGGGCCTACACGCCGTGGATCACCCGGTTCGGCGCATTCGTAGTTGACATCGTCCCCGCTGCCGTCCTCTTCGTTACCGGTGGGCTGATCGGCCAGATCGCGACGGACTGCGCGCTTGTCAGCGCCGACGCGACCGACCTCGGGCGCTGCGGCTGGGCGGTCTCGTCGAACGGGGACACCCCTCTGATACTCGCCATGCTGGTCGCGCTGGCATCGTATGCCCTGGCGCTGGCATTCTGCCTCTGGAACTGGGGCTACCGACAGAGCAGGACGGGGTCGAGCGTCGGCAAGTCGTTGCTGAAGTTCAAGGTCGTCAGCGAAAAGACCTGGCACCCAATCGGAACCACACAGTCCATAGCGCGCCTGCTCGTCCACTTCTTCGTCGACCTGTTTTTCTTCATCGGTTTCTTGTGGCCGCTGTGGGATTCGCGGCGGCAGACGTTTGCCGACAAGATCATTGGCACGATATGTGTGCCGAAGGACCACCCGGCGCCGCGAACTGAATGACCCTGGATGCAAGCGGTCGGCGAGTCCGGCTTGTAGCAGCGACCGGGTGTCACGGCCTCCGGGGGTGGCCGATGCCGGCCTCCCGCCAGAGGCCCCCGCGCGCTAACCTCGCGACCATGCCCATCGACCCGAACGCCATCGGCGCCACGACTCCGCCACAGGTCTTCGAGTGGACCGACCGCGACACGCTCCTGTATGCGCTGGGAGTGGGAGCGGGCACCGGTGACCTCGCCTTCACCACCGAGAACAGCCACGAGATCGAACAGCAGGTGCTGCCCACCTATGCGGTGATCGCCTGCTCGCCGTTCGCCGCCGCCACCAAAATCGGGACGTTCAACTTCAGCATGCTGCTGCACGGCTCGCAATCCATCCGGGTGTTCGCGCCGCTGCCCCCGGCCGGCAAGCTCAGCGTCGTCTGCGAAGTGGCCGACATCCAGGACAAGGGTGAGGGCAAGAACGCGGTCGTGATGCTCAAGGCCACCGGCAGCGACCCCGACAGCGGTCAGGCGGTCGCCGAGACGCTCACGACCCTGGTGATCCGGGGGGAAGGCGGCTTCGGTGGGCAACCGGGTCAGCGCCCGAGTGCACCCGAGATCCCGCAGCGCGAACCGGACGCCCGGGTGGCGCTGCCCACCCGCGAGGACCAGGCGCTCATCTACCGGCTGTCGGGGGACCGCAACCCGCTGCACAGCGACCCCTGGTTCGCCCGGGAGCTCGCAGGCTTCCCCAAGCCGATCCTGCACGGCCTGTGCACCTACGGGGTCGCCGGGCGAGCGCTGGTCGCCGAGCTGGGTGGTGGTGATGCCTCGAAGATCACGGCGATCTCGGCCCGTTTCACCGCGCCGGTCTTCCCCGGCGATTTGCTGACGACCTCGATCTGGCGCGTGGAATCCGGCCGGGCCGTGTTCCGCACCGAGGCCGCGAACCCTGACGGTTCCGATGCGCGCCCGGTGCTTGAGGACGGCACGGCCGAGTTCAGCGAGTGAGTCGCCGATCTTGACCCTGTGAATCGGTTTGCTGGACTGGTAGCCTTCGCCTGTTGGGGGGGATTTGATCCTCTCTGAGGACGTACGCAACCGGGGTGGGGCGAATGTTTGATGCTTTGCGGAGCGCTCCCGCTGCATCGTTGAGTCCTGCACTGTGGCGAGCTGATCAGTACTACTGGTTCACTGCGGTCCTCGCGGCGCGCGGGCTGCAGACGCGGACGTGTCGGTTGGTGGCGGTCTGCCTGGTGAGCCTGGGGCTGATCCCAGTCGTGTTGATGGCTAGCCCGCTCGGTCCGCAGGGCATACAGTCGCAGATCGCGGCGGTGGCCATCGTCGTGTCCTGCCTGGCGTTGGCAGCGATGTGGCTGCGGCACCACTGGCCCACCCGCGCGCTGTCGCTGGCCTGCGTGATCGTCGGATCGTTCGCCATCGGGGTGTCCGCCCTCATCGTCTCCAGCCCGGTCCTCGGTTTCCTGGGTGCCACCACCTATGTGGTGCTGACGGGGTATGTGGTGTGTTTCCACACGCCGCGGTTGCTGGTGGTGACCTGGACGGTTGCGCTGGCGGTGCTCGGGGTGCTGTTCCTGCGGCTGGTCTCGACGGACCCGGCGCTGGCAGGGTGCGCCGTGGGGGTGGTGGTGCTGCTCAACGTCTTCATCGCGTTCGCCTGCCGGTCGGGCATCAAGCTGATCCAGCCCGACGCCTTCCACGGGGACATCGAACAACTCACCGGCCTGCTGCACCGCGAGGCCTTCTACCGCGGCGTCGCAACGTTGCTGGCGTCGCGGAGTCGCAGCGACGACAGGTACCTGGTCGTGGTGGCGGTCAACATCGACAGCTTCTCGCTGCTGCTCGGGCTGTCG
This sequence comes from Mycolicibacterium hippocampi, assembly GCF_010723735.1. GTDB lineage: Bacteria > Actinomycetota > Actinomycetes > Mycobacteriales > Mycobacteriaceae > Mycobacterium > Mycobacterium hippocampi. Next base: position 2,053,565 of record NZ_BLLB01000002.1, read on the forward strand.
GGTTCGCGTGGCGGCAACCGGGCACGGGTGACGGTGAGCCAGGCGCTGCGCGAGACCGTCCGGCACAACGCGATCGTCGCCCACATCTCCGACGACGATTTCCTCGTCGCCGATACGTTCACCACTGCCGACGCCTCGCCGCTGGTGGAGCGGATTCGCGGCGCGATCGCCACCACGCCGCAGCGGCTGACGGCCAGCATCGGTGTGGTGGTGACACCGCTGGCGCCGTTGGCGGCCGAGCCTCCCGACGAAGTCGTCGACAAGTTGATCGCGATCGCCACCACGGCGATCGAACAGGCGCGGATGGCCGGAGGCAACCAGGTTCGGTACGTGCTGCGGCCGACGCTCGGTGAGGACGGGGACGAGGACCACGGCGAAGGCTACCCGCCGGGCACCGACGACAAGACCGCCTGAGACGCCGGATCGACTGTCGAACGTCTGTTCGATACATTGGCGGTGTGGGTTGGCACAACGGACCGCCGAGTTGGTCGGAGATGGAGCGCGTCCTCAATGGCCGACTGCCCCGGCCCGCCGGGGAAGGCAAGCCGCGCCGCAGCGGGCTTCCGCTGAACGAACCGCATGGCGACGGTGGGGACAGTCCGGCGTGGTCGCGCAAGCGGGGTGAATACCGGTCCGTCGACCTGCACCGGACGGACTCGCTGACGCCCTACGCCGAGTTGCACACCCACTCGGCTTACAGCTTTCTCGACGGTGCGAGCACGCCCGAAGAACTCGTGGAGGAGGCCGCGCGTCTGGATCTACGGGCGATCGCGCTGACCGATCACGACGGGCTCTACGGGGTGGTGCGGTTCGCCGAGGCGGCCAGGGAGCTGGATGTGGCCACCGTGTTCGGGGCCGAACTGTCCCTGGGCGGTGGCAGCCGTACCGATGAGCCCGACCCGCCCGGGCCCCACCTGCTGGTGCTCGCGCGGGGGGCGGAAGGCTATCGGCGGCTGTCGAGGCAGCTGGCCGCGGCACATCTGGCGGGTGGGCAGAAGGGCAGGCTGCACTACGACTTCGACGCGCTGACCGAGGCGGCGGGCGGGCACTGGCAGATCCTGACCGGCTGTCGCAAAGGCCATGTCCGGCAGGCTTTTTGTGCTGGCGGTCCTGCGGCCGCCGCAGCGGCGCTCGCTGATCTGGTCGACCGGTTCGGCAGTGACCGGGTGAGCGTCGAACTCACCCATCACGGCCACCCGCTCGACGACGAGCGCAACGCCGCGCTGGCCGGGCTCGCCCCCCGGTTCGGGGTGGGCGTCGTCGCGACGACCGGTGCGCATTTCGCCGAACCGTCACGGGGGCGCTTGGCGATGGCGATGGGGGCGATCCGGTCCCGGCGGTCCATGGACGAAGCGGCGGGTTTCCTTGCCCCGCTGGGCGGTTCGCATCTGCGTTCAGGGGAGGAGATGGCGCAGTTGTTCGCACACTGCCCCGAGGTGGTGACGGCCGCCGCCGAGCTCGGCGAGCAGTGCGCTTTCGGTCTGGCACTGATCGCGCCGCAGTTGCCGCCGTTCGAGGTTCCCGAGGGCCATGACGAGATCAGCTGGCTGCGGCACCTGGTCGCCGAAGGCGCGCGGGACCGCTACGGCCCGCCCGAGCGCGCCCCGCGCGCGTACGCCCAGATAGAACACGAACTGAAGATCATCGAACAGTTGAACTTCCCCGGCTACTTCCTGGTGGTGCACGACATCATCCGGTTCTGCCGGCTCAACGACATCCTGGCCCAGGGCAGGGGCTCGGCGGCCAACTCGGCGGTCTGCTACGCGCTCAAGGTCACCAACGTCGACCCGGTGGCCAACGAGTTGTTGTTCGAACGCTTCCTGTCGCCGGCCCGCGACGGACCGCCCGACATCGACATCGACATCGAATCAGACTTGCGGGAGAACGTGATCCAGTACGTCTACCAACGCTACGGCCGGGAGTACGCCGCGCAGGTGGCCAACGTGATCACCTATCGTGGTCGCAGCGCGGTGCGGGACATGGCTCGGGCGCTCGGGTTCTCCCAAGGCCAGCAGGATGCCTGGAGCAAGCAGATCAGCCGGTGGAACGGTCTGGCCGACTCGCCCGACGTGGAGGGCATTCCCGACCAGGTGGTCGACCTGGCCACGCAGATCTCCAACCTGCCCAGGCACATGGGAATCCACTCCGGCGGCATGGTGATCTGTGACCGTCCGATCGCCGATGTGTGCCCGGTGGAGTGGGCGAGGATGGAGAACCGCAGTGTGCTGCAGTGGGACAAGGACGACTGTGCGGCAATCGGTTTGGTGAAGTTCGACCTGCTCGGTCTCGGCATGCTCTCGGCGCTGCACTACGCCATCGACCTGGTGGCCGAGCACAAGGGCATCGAGGTGGACCTGGCCAAGCTGGATCTGGGCGAGCAGGCGGTGTACGAGATGCTGCAGCGGGCGGACTCCGTCGGGGTGTTCCAGGTGGAGTCGCGGGCGCAGATGGCCACGTTGCCCAGGCTGAAGCCACGGGTGTTCTACGATCTGGTGGTCGAGGTGGCGCTGATCCGTCCTGGGCCGATCCAGGGCGGCTCGGTGCATCCGTACATCAAGCGGCGCAACGGTCTGGAGCAGGTCACCTACGAGCATCCGTCGATGGAGTCGGCGTTGCGAAAAACGTTGGGTGTCCCGCTGTTCCAAGAGCAGCTCATGCAGTTGGCGGTCGACTGCGCCGGATTCTCCGCGGCCGAAGCCGACCAGCTGCGCCGGGCGATGGGGTCGAAACGTTCCACGCAGAAGATGCGTCGGCTACGGGGCCGGTTCTTCGACGGGATGGCCGAGAAGCACGGCATCACCGGTGAGGTGGCCGAGCGGATCTACGAGAAGCTGGAAGCCTTCGCCAATTTCGGTTTCCCGGAAAGCCATTCGCTGAGTTTCGCGTCGTTGGTCTTCTACTCCTCGTGGTTCAAGCTGCACCATCCCGCGGCGTTCTGTGCCGCGTTGCTGCGGGCGCAGCCGATGGGCTTCTACTCTCCGCAATCTCTGGTCGCCGATGCTCGCAGGCACGGCGTCGTCGTCCACGGCCCAGATGTCAATGCCAGCCTCGCGCACGCCACGCTGGAGAACCGCGGCCTGGAGGTGCGGCTCGGCCTCGGCAGTGTCCGGCATCTGGGCGTCGAGCTGGCCGAGCGCCTGGTCGAGGAGCGGAAGACCAACGGCCCCTTTGCTTCTCTGCTCGATTTGACCGGCCGGCTGCAACTGTCCGTGCCGCAGACCGAGGCGTTGGCCACCGCAGGGGCACTGGGCTGTTTCGGGGTCTCCCGGCGGGAAGGGCTGTGGGCTGCAGGCGCTGCCGCCACCCAACGCCCTGATCGACTGCCCGGTGTCGGGTCGGCGTCACATGTCCCGTCGCTGCCGGGGATGACCGAGTTGGAGCTGGCCGCCGCCGACGTGTGGGCGACCGGCGTCTCGTCGGACAGCTACCCGACCCAGTTCCTGCGGGAAGACCTCGACGCCCTGGGTGTGGTCCCTGCCGATCAGTTGTTGTCGGTGCCCGACGGCACCCGGGTGCTGGTGGCGGGGGCGGTCACCCACCGGCAGCGACCGGCCACCGCGCAGGGGGTGACGTTCATGAACCTCGAGGACGAGACCGGGATGGTCAATGTGCTGTGCTCGCCGGGGGTGTGGTCGCGTCATCGCAGGCTGGCGCAGACGGCGTCGGCGCTGGTAGTGCGCGGCATCGTGCAGAACGCCACCGGCGCGGTCACCGTGATCGCCGACCGGATGGGACAGCTCAGCATGCGGGTGGCGTCCAAGTCCCGCGACTTCCGCTGATCCTCGTTTCCGCGAGCGCGCGCGTTTGCACGCAGACACGCCGAGAACCGTGGCATTCAGCGCACGTTCGTCGGGCACGAGAGCGCGCGATCGCGCCGAAGGTAGTCTCGCAAGGTGACCCTCAACTTGTCTGCCGATGAAGTCCTGACCACCACGCGCTCGGTGCGCAAGCGGCTGGATTTCGACAAGCCGGTCCCGCGTGAGGTCCTGATGGAGTGCCTCGAGATCGCGCTGCAGGCGCCGACGGGGTCGAACAACCAAGGGTGGCAATGGGTGTTCGTCGAGGACCCGGACAAGAAGAAGGCGCTCGCCGACATCTACCGGACCAACGCGACGCCGTACCTGAACCAGCCCAAACCGCAGACCGGCGACATGCGTGATGAGCAGCGGCCCCGGGTGGAAGACTCCGCGAGGTATCTCAACGATCACCTTCACGAAGTGCCGGTGATGCTGATCCCATGCCTGGAAGGGAAGCCGCAGGACACCGTGTCCGGGGCCAGCGCCGGATTCTGGGGATCCTTGTTACCCGCGGCGTGGAGCTTCATGCTGGCGTTGCGGTCCCGCGGGCTGGGGTCGGCGTGGACGACGCTGCACCTGCTCGGCGACGGCGAGAAGCAGGCTGCGGAGATTCTCGGTATCCCGTTCGAGAACTACAGCCAGGCCGGGCTGTTCCCGATCGGGTACACCAAGGGCACCGACTTCCGTCGGGCCACCCGGCTGCCTGCCGAGCAGCTCACGCACTGGGACACCTGGTAGGTCACACCGCGCCGGGAAAGCCGTGCTGGCGCCACGCTTCGTAGACGGCGACGGCCGCCGCGTTGGACAGGTTCAACGACCGGCGCCCGCTGAGCATCGGAATCCGCGCCTGTCCGGTGATGTGTGGGTCGCGCAGCGTCTCCTGATCCAGGCCGGTGGGTTCCGGTCCGAACATCAGCACATCACCGGGCTCATAGGCGATCTCGGCGAACGACGTGGTGGCGTGCGCGGTGAACGCGAACACACGCGCCGGCATCAGTGCGGCCCAGGCGGTGTCGAGGTCGGGGTGCACGGTGACCGACGCCAGGTCGTGATAGTCCAGACCGGCGCGGCGCAGCTTGGGTTCGGACAGGTCGAAGCCGAGCGGTTCGACCAGATGCAGTTCGCAGCCGGTTCCGGCGACCATCCGGATCGCATTGCCGGTATTCGGCGCGATCCGCGGCGAATAGAACATCACCTTGAACACGGCGCGGTAGTCCCTTCCTGAACGGGTGCCTGGAAGGCTACGGCTGCGCGGGCGGGTGACGGCGATAATGCGGGCATGGTCGAGCAGAGCAATTGGATGCGACAGGTCGAGGCGGATCCCGGGCACTCCCACTGGTATGTCGAGCGATTCCGGGCGATGGCGCGCGCCGGTGATGATCTGGCCGGGGAGGCACGTCTGGTGGACGCGATGGCCCCCCGCGGGGCCCATATCCTCGACGCCGGCTGCGGACCCGGTCGATTGGGCGGGTACCTGGCCACGGCCGGCCACCAGGTCGTCGGCGTCGACGTCGATCCGACACTCATCGACGCCGCCGAACAGGACCATCCCGGGCCGCGCTGGCTCGTCGGCGACCTCGCCGAACTCGACCTGCCCGCGCGCGGTATCACCGAACCGTTCGACGTCATCGTGTCGGCAGGCAACGTGATGACATTCCTCGCCCCGAGCACCCGGGTGCCGGTGCTGACTCGGCTGCATGCCCATCTCAAGGGTGACGGTCGCGCGGTGATCGGCTTCGGCGCGGGCCGTGACTACGAGTTCACGCAGTTCCTCGACGACGCAGCACACGCGGGGTTCGTGACCGACCTGCTGCTGTCGGCATGGGACGTGCGGCCGTTCACCGAGGACTCCGAGTTCCTCGTTGCGCTGCTTCGCCCGTCGTGACCGGGGAAACGAAGAGCTAGGCGGAGAGGCCGAGTTCGTCCTCGTACGCGGCGATGGCGACCAGGCCGGTGTGCGTGTCGACGTCCACCACTTCGCCGCTCATCACCCTCATCATGGGCGAGTCGACGATCATCGAGAGATCGGCCAGCGTGGACAGGTCATCGTCACCGTGGTACATCGCACCTCCAAATTGTGAAACCCAGCTTACCCGGCATCTGGTGATCTCAATCACACCGACTCGCCAATTATTCAGTGTCCGTTGTCATCTCCCGACCTCGAAGTCGTAACGATCGGCTATCGGTTCATCGGTGCGAAGCGTTTGCTGGCATCGTCGGCAACGGTTGAGTCACGAGTTTGCGGGCTCGTTCTGTTCAGTGTGAACGGTGGAAACCAGCCGACTTGGCTGGCATACTCTTTCAATTGCCAGGCACGCGCAGGTTCGAATGCCCGTCCGCGCGAGGGCGCCATCAGCAGGAAGCCTTATGAACGACGCTCGATCAGTGAACTGCGGGCGCCCCGCCGACAGCGTGGGCGGCCGATGAAAACCGCCAAGCGGCCGTCGCGGTTCGCGCTGTCCAACTGGCCGGTTCGGTGGAAAGTGCTCGCGATCCTGGTGGTTCCGCTCGTGCTGGCCTGTGTGTTCGGCGGGTTCCGCATCTACGCGAGCACGGCCGAGGCTGCCGAGTTGCGTGGCTCCGCCGAGCGTGCCGACATGGTGCCGGCCGTCGTCGACTACATGGCCGCCCTGGAGGGCGTGCTGGTCACGACCACCGAGGGTGGTGACGCGCAGGCCGCAGTGTCCGACTTCGACGCGCGCCGCGCCGCGCTGGACCAGCAGCTCGCCGCCACCGAGGTCTCCGACGACGTCCGGCTGGCCACCAACACGTTGCTCGACTACGGGCAGGACCTGGTCGGCAAGGTCAGCGCCGGCACCGTGGACCTGCGCGCCCGGGTGATGACGTACGCGCCGCTGCTGATCACCGCCGAGACCGCCATCACCGGGCTGGTCGCCAACGACGACCAGGACGTGCAGTCACAGGGTGCCGCGCTGTCGCGGGCCGTCGGGGCGCGCGGGCAGATGGCGATGCAGCAGATGCTGGTCAACCGTGGCGGCGACATCCCCGAACCGGAGCTGCGCTCGGCCATGATCACCCTGGCGGGCACCGAGCCGTCGACGGTGTCGGCGATGGGTGCGTTCCTCGGTGGCGCCACCGACCAGGCGGCGGCGCTGCGGTCGCAGATGGTCAACCGGATGTCCGTGCTTTCCGACCCTGCGTCGGTGCTCGTCGGCAATCCCGAACTGCTGGCCTCCCAGCAGGTCACCCGCGAGATCGCCGCCGACCTGATCGCCGAGACCGCCGAATCGATCCCGGCGACGGTCGACAGCCAGGCCACCGCCGCGCGCACCGCCGCGATCCGCGACGCCGCGCTGATCGTCGCCGCGATCGTGGTCGCGCTTGCGCTGGTCACACTAGTCGCCCGCTCGTTGGTGCGTCCGCTGCGCACGCTTCGCGACAGCGCGCTCAAGGTCGCCCACGACGACCTGGCCCGCGAGGTCGCGCACGTCCGCAGCGACGGCAAACCGTTCCCCGTGCAGCCCATCCCGGTGCACACCACCGAGGAGATCGGGCAGGTCGCGCATGCCGTCGACGAACTGCACGAGCAGGCTGTGCAGCTCGCCGGGGAGCAGGCCCGGCTCCAGCTGCAGGTCACCGACATGTTCGAGACGCTGTCCCGGCGCAACCGGTCTCTGGTCGATCAGCAGCTCTCCCTCATCGACCGACTCGAACGCAACGAGGAGGATCCGGACCGGCTGGAGAGCCTGTTCCGGCTCGATCACCTGGCGGCACGGATGCGTCGCAACGGCGCCAACCTGATGGTGCTGGCGGGCGCCCGGATTCCCCGCGAGCAGGCCGACCCGGTGCCGGTGACCGCGCTCGTCAACGCGGCGGCCTCCGAGGTGGAGGACTACACCCGCATCACCACCGCCGGCCTGCCCGACACCGAGATCGCCGGAGCAGTCGCGGGCGACCTCGTGCACCTGCTCGCCGAGCTGCTGGACAACGCGCTGCGATACTCGCCGCCCACCTCGCAGGTGAAGGTCTCGGCGGTGCCCACCGGCACCGGTGGCCTGGTGGTCGAGGTCGCCGACACCGGCCTGGGAATGACAGAACCCGACCTACGGGTGGCCAACACCCGCCTGCAGTCCGGTGGCGAGGTCAACCCCTACACCGCCCGGCACATGGGCCTTTTCGTGGTGGGACGGCTTGCCGCTCAGCACGGGCTGGTGGTGCGGCTGCGCAGCACCGTCGCCGAGGAACCCGGCTCGGGCACCACCGCGGGGGTGTACGTGCCGGCCGGGCAGCTCGTCGGCGCCGCACCGCGGCTGACCTATAGCGTGGCCGACGAACAGCAGGCCGACGCGCACGCCGGTATCGCCACCGCCCTCGCCCTCGACGAGCCGCGGCACACCGAGCCCGTCGCTGTCCCAGCGGCGGATCAGCTGCCGCAGCGCCGGCCCGGCGCCAGCGGGATCACCGCCCCCGAACCGGTCGCGGCCCAGCAGCCACCCGGCCGCTCCGACGTCGCCGCGTTCTTCGCGCCCCGCAACGGACATTCCCGTCACGCCGCCCCCGAGGAACCCGACAGCGCGGACGCCATCTATCAGAAGATGCTCTCCGAGTGGCTCGTCGACCCGCATGAGCTGTCCCAGAGCACCGACCTGAACTGGAAGTCGGTCTGGGACCACGGCTGGTCGGCCGCCGCCGCCGCGGACGACGCCCCGGTGCGCGACCACACAGCCGAGGGCCTGCCGATGCGTCAACCGGGAGCGCGTCTGGTGCCCGGAGCCGCCGAGCATGCCGCAGGCGAGCAACACCGTCGGCGGGTAAACTCGCCCGTCGAGGGGGGTAACGGCAGCGGCGCTCACACGACGCCTGTCCGTGATCCCGACGCCGTCCGGGCGAGCATCGGTAACCACTTCGGCGGCGTGCACGCCGCCCGCTCCCGCGTTCGGCAGACCGGAGGAGCCGACACCGAATGACCGACTCGCAGCAGCGCGATTCGCTCGACTGGCTGGTGTCCCGGTTCGCCCGAGAGGTGGCGGGGGTTTCCCACGCGATCCTGGTGTCGGCGGACGGACTGCTGATGGCGGCCAGCGAGCACATGCCGGGGGAGCGGGCCGACCAGCTCGCGGCGGTCGCTTCCGGCCTGGCGAGTCTGTCGACCGGTGCAGCTCAACTCTTCGACGGCGGACACGTGCTGCAGTCGGTGGTCGAGATGGAGAACGGTTACCTGCTGCTGATGAGGGTCGGCGACGGGTCGAACCTCGCGACGCTGGCCGTGCACCACTGCGACATCGGACAGATCGGCTACGAGATGGCAATCCTGGTGGAACAGGTGGGATCGGTCGTCCAGTCCGCGCGACGCACCCCGCAACACTCGTGAGCGCCCGATGGATCAGGGGCGCAGCGACGACGAGCCGAGTCTGGTCCGCCCGTACACGCTGACCGCCGGGCGCACCGACGCACGTGTCGAGCTCCCGCTGGAGGCGCCGGTGGGCGCGGTGTCCCCCGCGCAGCCGCCGGGGTGGCCGGGCAACGACGTCCGCGGGCAGATTCTGGCGATGTGTGCCGAGCGTCCCTCGGTCGCCGAGATTGCCGCGCATCTCTCACTGCCGCTCGGCGTGGCGCGGGTGCTGGTGGGGGATCTGGTGGTGCAGGGTTATCTGCGGGTGCACACCACCCTGGGCGGGGCCGCGACGGCCGACGAACGACGTGAACTGATCGGGAGGACTCTGCGTGGTCTCAGGGCACTCTAGGGGGGCGGCGTCGACGAAGATCGTCATCTCCGGTGGCTTCGGGGCCGGAAAGACGACGTTCGTGGGCGCGGTGTCGGAGATCGTTCCGCTGCGCACCGAGGCCCTGGTGACCAACGCCTCGGCGGGGGTCGACGGTCTGGATGCCACCCCGATGAAGACGACCACCACGGTCGCCATGGATTTCGGCCGGATCAGCCTGGGCGAGGACCTGGTGCTGTACCTGTTCGGCACCCCGGGGCAGCGACGGTTCTGGTTCATGTGGGACGACCTGGTACGCGGCGCGATCGGTGCGATCGTCCTTGTCGACGTTCGCCGACTGGCCGACAGCTTTGCCGCGGTGGATTTCTTCGAGGCGCGGAACCTACCGTTTCTGGTTGCCGTCAACGAGTTCGACGGTGCGCCGCGACATCCGCTCGGAGCGGTGCGCACGGCGCTCGCCCTGTCCGACCACGTGCCGGTGATGGCCGTCGACGCCCGCAGTCGGGACTCGGCGAAGGCGGCGCTGATCGCGGTGGCCGAGTACGCGCTGAGCCGGCTCACGCCGGCCGGCTGACGGGGTGGACTCCTTCGAGGCCGATCGTGAGTTCGACGGTTGCGATTTCCGCGACGACGACCTCAGCCGGCTCAAGACCGAGCGGGTGATATTCACCGGGTGCAACTTCTCCGGTGTCGACCTGTCCGACTCCGAGCATGTCGGCTCCGCGTTCCGCAACTGCACGTTTCGCCGAACTTCGCTGTGGCACAGCACGTTCCGCCACTGCAGCTTCCTGGGGTCGACGTTCACCGAGTGCCGGATGCGGCCGGTGACGATGGTCGAGGTGGATTTCACGCTGGCCGTTCTCGGCGGCGCCGACCTGCGCAAGGTCGACCTGTCCGATTGCAGGCTGCGTGAGGCCAGCCTGGTGGGCACCGACCTGCGCGAGGCGGTGTTGCGGCGCGCCGACCTCAGCGGCGTGCGGGCACAGGACGCGCGCCTCGAGGGTGCCGATCTGCGGGGCGCCCGTACCGATCCGACGTTCTGGACCACCGCGAAACTGCGGGGCGCCAAGGTCGACATCGAGCAGGGGCTGGCCTACGCGGCGGCGCACGGACTCGACATCGGCGGGTGAGTCGGGCGAGTCCGGGACCGTTTCGGCTCGTGCTGGGCGGGAAACACTTCGCGCATGAGCCGCGTTCGCAGCGTTGTCGCAGCCGTCGGATCGGCCGCGGCAGCAGTCGTGGCCCGCGACCTCTTCCAGCGCAAGCACGCGTTGCTGCGCAACTATCCTCTCCTCGGGCGCGCCCGGTACCTGCTGGAATCCGTCGGCCCGGAGCTGCGGCAGTACATCGTCGCCGCCAACGACGAGGAGCGGCCGTTCACCCGTGACCAGCGCCGGTGGGTCTACGCCTCGGCGAAGAGCGAGAACAACTACTTCGGGTTCGGCACCGACAACGATCTGGAGTACACGGCCGGCTATCCGGTGATCAAGCACCGCACCTTCAGCCGCGCAGCACCCGCCACCGGGCCGCAGGCCACCCGCGCGGTCGAGCTGCCGTGCGCAAAGGTGGTCGGTGCCGCGCGCGGCCGCCGGCAGGCGTTTCGGCCGAGATCGGTGGTCAACATCTCGGCGATGAGTTTCGGCTCGCTGTCGGCCAACGCCGTCGAGGCTCTCAACCGCGGCGCCGCGATCGCCGGCTGCCTGCACAACACCGGGGAAGGTGGGCTGTCCCGCTACCACCGCCACGGCGGGGAACTCATTTTCCAGATCGGAACCGCCTATTTCGGCTGCCGCGACGCCGAGGGCCGCTTCAGCATCGACAAGCTCAAGGACGTGGTGGCCGGTGCGCCCGTGCGGGCCCTGGAGATCAAACTCAGCCAGGGGGCCAAGCCGAGTCTGGGCGGGTTGTTGCCCGCGACCAAGGTGTCCGCCGAGATCGCTGCCGCCCGCGGCATCCCGGAGGGGCGCGACTGCGCCAGCCCGTCGCGGCACGCCGAGTTCGACGACACCGACAGCCTGCTCGACTGGGTCGAACTGCTCGCCGCCGAGACCGGGCTACCGGTGGGGATCAAGTCGGCAGTCGGGGATCTCGAGTTCTGGCACGAGCTCACCGACCTGATGTGCAGAACGGACCGCGGGGTCGACTTCGTGACCATCGACGGCGGCGAAGGCGGCACCGGCGCGGCGCCGCTGATCTTCACCGATACCGTGTCGCTGCCGTTTCAGCTCGGCTTCGCCAGGGTGTATCAGATCTTCGCCGAACGCGGTCTGCAGGAGCGGGTCGCCTTCATCGGCGGCGGCAAGCTCGGCCTGCCCGACAACGCCGTGGTCGCCTTCGCGCTGGGCTGCGACATGGTCAGCGTGGCGCGCGAACCGATGCTGGCGATCGGATGTATCCAGGCTCAGAAGTGCCACACCGACACCTGTCCCACCGGGGTCGCCACCCAGAACGCCTGGCTGGCCCGCGGCCTGGTGCCCGAAGAGAAGGCGGTCCGGACCGCGAACTACATCAAGACGATGCGCCGCGACCTGGTCAAGGTGGCCGAGGCGTGCGGAGTGGAACATCCCGGCCTGATCAGTACCGACGCCGTGGACATCCTCGACGGCCGCACCGGCTCCACACCACTGCATGAGGTCTACGGGTACAAGCCGGGAATGGGGCTGCCGTCCGCGGCGGACTGCGACGAGATCGTCCGCCTGATGGCTGTGCGGGAACCGCACGGCGGTACGGCACCGCCATCCCCGTCCGCCGTCAGCTGAGAGCCTGGTCAAAAAACCGCACGTCACAGGGTGTTTGACGGCACACCGCTAAAAGTCGCATCTGTGATGCGCAATTACTAGCGTCAATGTCATGCAACTGACCCGGTTCACCGATCTCGGGCTGCGGGCGATGATGCTGCTCGCCGCCGGGGAGGCTGACGGTCAGCGGGTCACCACCGGTTCGATCGCCGCCGGCGCCAACGCCTCGGAGAACCACATCGCCAAGGCGGTCTCCCGGCTGGCCGACCTCGGCATGGTGCACGCCCGTCGCGGCCGCACCGGGGGTCTCGCCCTCACCGAGGAGGGACGGCGGGCGTCTGTCGGGTGGCTGGTCCGTCGCCTCGAAGGCGACCGGGAGGTCATCGAGTGCGGTGGCGAGAACCCGTGCCCGCTGATCCCGGCATGCCGGCTGCGGCGCGCGCTCGCCGACGCCAAGGAAGCGTTCTACCGCGAGCTGGACCGCTACACCGTCAGCGATCTGGCCCGGGGAGCGAACCTGTCGCTGCTGCCCATGGGCCACGGCCCACCCACCCCCTGAGTTACGGCACGCCCACCACCACCGAAAGGCCCACCATGAACGTCACCGCCGCCCCCGCCGAACTCGAGCCCGCGCACGCGCAGATCGTGTCCGCGACGCTTCCGCTGATCGGCGCGCACATCGACGAGATCACCACCGACTTCTATCGGCGGATGTTCGACGCGCACCCGGAACTGCTGCGCAACCTGTTCAACCGCGGCAACCAGGCCCAAGGCGGCCAGCAGCGTGCGCTGGCGGCGTCCATCGCGACCTTCGCCACCCATCTGGTCGACCCGGCGCTGCCGCACCCGGCCGAGCTGCTGTCGCGGATCGGCCACAAGCACGCCTCGCTCGGGGTGACCGCAGACCAGTACCCGATCGTGCACGAGAACCTGTTCGCCGCGATCGTGGCGGTGCTGGGCGCCGACACCGTCACCGAAGAGGTGGCCGCGGCCTGGGACCGGGTGTTCTGGATCATGGCCGACACCCTGATCGCTCTCGAGCGTGACCTCTACCGCGCCGCGGGGGTCGACGACGGTGATGTCTACCGCCGGGCCCGGGTGGTCTCGAGGGTCGACGACCCGTCGGGCACGGTGCTGCTCACCGTCCGGTCAGACGATGAGCCGTTCTCCGGTTTCTTTCCGGGACAGTATGTTTCGGTCGGGGTGACGCTGCCCGACGGCGCCCGCCAGCTGCGCCAGTACAGCCTGGTCAACGCCCCCGGCGACGAGCTGACCTTCGCGGTCAAGCCGGTGCCGGCCGTCGCCGATCAGCCCGCCGGTGAGGTGTCCGGTTGGATCGCGGCGAACGTGTGTGTCGGCGACCTGCTCGATGTCACCGTGCCGTTCGGCGATCTTCCCGCCCCGACCGGTGATGTGCCGCTGGTGTTGATCTCGGCGGGCATCGGGATCACCCCGATGGTCGGCATCCTGGAACACCTCGCTGCCGAGGCGCCGGCCACCGCGGTGCGGGTGCTGCACGCCGACCGCAGTGACCAGAGCCATCCGCTGCGGGAACGCCAGCACGAACTGGTCACCCAGTTGCCCAACGCCGACCTGGACGTCTGGTACGAGGACGGAATGACGGCGGGCACCGCCGGCGCGCATCCCGGCCTCTTGTCACTCGACGGTGTCGAACTTCCCGACGACGCCCACTTCTACTTGTGCGGCAACAGCGGTTTCGTGCAGGCGGTCCGTTCCCAGCTGGTCGATCGCGGGGTGCTGACCGAGCGGGTGCACTGCGAGCTGTTCGCGCCCAACGACTGGCTGCTCGGCTAGACCGCGCAGACTGCGAGCGCCACCATGTCGGCGATCGCGCGGCAGTACTTCGGCGTGACCGGCAGATCGGTGAACAGGGCGACGCTGTGCAGTGGCGAGGTCAGCAGCTGCAGCGTGATCAACGGGTCCGCGTCGCCGCGCAGCTCGCCGCGGGAGGCGGCTCGCGCGAAGATGTCCTCGATCGTTTTGCGGCGCAACATCCAGAACTGCACCCTGGTCTCGGAGTCGACGGCCATGGACCTGCAGTCGACGACGAACATCCGGGTGATCCTGCGTCCGACAGGGTCATTGAGCATTGTGCCGAGGGACAGCGCGAGCGCGGTGAGGTCACCGTGCAGCGAGCCGGTGTCGCGCAGTGCGATCAGCGTTTCGCTGTAGCCGGTCATCGTGTCGATGATGAGTTGGCGTTCGCTGACCCAGGTCTGGCGGAGGTACTCGGTGGGCAGGTGCGAGCGGTGAGCGACCGCTTCGAAGCTGAAGCGGTCCACGCCCCACTGCTGCATCTCTGCAAGCGCACCGTCCAGTGCGGCACTACGCATCGTCGCGTCGTTTTCGGACACGTCGTTTTCGGACACTGACTGTTCCACCGGCACCCCCCGCGCATGACCCTACGGAAGATGACGCGGCTTGCCTACCGCTTCTGTCAGGCGGGTTTGAGCCGCAGCCGCCAGCGCACGAACCCCAGATAGAAGACGCTGATCGCCGCCAGCATCGCCATGTCGAACAGCCATGCGCCGGAGGTGTGCTCCCAGTGCCGGTCCTTCGGTGTCAACGGTCCGGGCACCAGCCGGATCAGGTCGATCGTGGACGCCGAGGCTGCGAAACCCCACCGCGCCGGTGTGGCCCAAGACATCTGGTCGAGCACCAGCCGGTCGGTCACCGGGATCATGCCGCCGGAGAACACCAGCTGGCTCATGATCGCGACCACCAGCAGCGGCATGATCTGCTCGGACGACTTGGCCAGAGCGGACAGCGCCAGGCCGACCATCGCCGCGGCCACGCACGTCGCCGCGATGTCGACGAACAACTCCAGGCTGCGGTCGCCGATCACCGCGCCACTCTCGACCGACCCCGGGCCCCAGCCCTTGCCCGCGATCGCGATCGACGTGACGATCGCCGACTGCACGATCGCGAAGGCGGTGAACACCACCACCTTCGCCATCAGGTAAGCGGTCGTGGACAGGCCGACGGCCTGCTCGCGTTTGAAGATGGCCCGCTCGCCGATCAGTGCGCGGATGGTCAGGGCGGTGCCCATGAAGATCGCGCCCACGTTGAGCATCACCAGGATCTGTCCCGGTTCGTTGGGCGCTTCACCGCCTTCCATCGCGGTCCTCGGCACGCCGAAGCCGACGTCGCCGGGCACCGACAGCGACAGCACACCCATGATGAACGGCAGCATCATCAGGAACGCGAAGTAGCCGCGGTCGGAGATCACCAGCCGGATCTGGCGCCGGGCGATCGTGGACAACTGCCTCGGCACGCTGGTGCGGGTCGGGTTGCCCAGCTCCGACGGGGTCAGGGCAGCCGGTGGCGGTGGCGGTGGTCCGTGCTGGGCCAGGTAGCGCTGCGCTGCGGCGTCCGGGTCTCCGGCGACGCCGGAGAAGATGTCGGCCCAGTTGGTGGTCCCCATCGACGCGCCGATCTGGTCGGGCGGGCCGTAGAACGCGGTCTTGCCGCCCGGGGCGAGTAGCAGCACCTGGTCGCACACGTCGAGGTAGGTCAGGGAGTGGGTGACGACGAGCACCACGCGGCCTGCGTCGGCCAGCTGCCGCAGCATCGTCATCACCTGGCGGTCCAGCGCCGGGTCCAGACCCGAGGTCGGCTCGTCGAGGATGAGCAGCGACGGGCCGGTCAGCAGTTCCAGCGCCACCGAGGCCCGCTTGCGCTGCCCGCCGGAGAGCTTGTCGACGCGGGTGTCGAGGTGCTTGGTCATCTCGAGTTCCTCGAGCACCTCGTTGACGACCTGCTCGCGGTCGGTCTTGGTGGTGTCGGGGGGCAGCCGAAGCTCGGCGGCGTACATCAGCGCCTGCCGGACCGTCAGCTGGCCGTGCACCACGTCGTCCTGGGGCACCATGCCGATCCGGGAGCGCAGCGAGGCGTACTCGGCGTGCACGTCGTGGCCTTCGAACGACACCTGGCCGGTGGTCGGGTGGGTGTAGCCGGCGACCAGCCGGGCGAACGTGGACTTTCCGGCGCCCGAGGGCCCGATCACGGCGGTCAGCGTCCCCGGCCGTGCGGAGATCGAGATGTTCTCCAGCAGTGTCTTGTTGCCCTCGATGGTCCACGTGACGCCGTGCACGTCCAGGCCGCCGGTGGTGGTGTCGGCGGCGGTCGCGGTGCGACGGACCAGGGTGCCGTCGCGGAACAGCAGGTCGACGTTGCCGATGGTGACCGTGTCGCCTTCGGTCAGCGTCGCGCTCTCCACCCGGGCGCCGTTGACGAAGGTGCCGTTGATGCTGCGGTTGTCGCGGATCTCGGCGGTCCCGGACGGTCCCGGGATCAGGGTGGCGTGGTGTCGCGAGGCCAACACGTCGGGGATGACGATGGTGTTGTCGGGCGCGCGGCCGATCTTGATCGAGCCGGGCGGTGCCTCCTGCGGGCGTCCGGGCCGCAGGATCCGCAGCATGCTGGTCGCGAGGTTGCCGTCGGCGGAGCGCGGGGCTGCCGCCGGGCCCATCACGGTGGCGGACTCCAGCGCCGGCGAAGACAGTGGCTGCGGCACCGGAGCGGGCCGCGACGGCGGCGCCGGATGCGATGGTCCGGTGGGATATCCGGGCTGCGGGCGCGGGGCGGGGGGCCGGATCGTCGGGGCCGGCGGCTGGCCGGGCCAGGCTGTGCCGGAGCGGCCCGCGACGGGGACCGCCGCCGTCGGTGGCGGTGCGCCGACCGAACCCTGATGACGGCCGACCTCGAAGGTCAGCAGTGGCCCGTCCGGGTTGCCGACATGGATCTGCTGGCCGTCGGCGATGTCGACGGCGGGCAACCGGCGCCCGTTGACGTACATCCCGTTGAGGCTGCCGTTGTCGATGGCGATCCACCGGCCCTGGTCGAACCGCACCACCAGGTGCGCCCTGGAGATCAACGGGTGGGCGATCCGAACGTCGGCGCGCAGATCCCGGCCCACGACGACGTCACTGCCGGGGGCGAAGGTGCGTGGGGATCCGTCGTACCGAACGGTCAGCGCGGGGGGTGCCGGTCGGCTCACGGAGCCGCTCCGGCGGCGACATTAGACATCGGGAGCAACTCTATCGGTATCGGCTCACCCGGTGAGGTGCCACCTGACGGTGTCTGTGATCTGATGCAGCGCCGTTATCTGCCCGTTCCGCACGGCGATGACGTGTGCGAAGGCGGCGTCGACGCCTGTGTCGGCCTCGCGCGCCGAGCCCCGGTAGCGGCCGAGCACGACGACACGGTCGCCGCCTTCGACGGCCAGGAACTCCACCGGTTCGACGTCGAGGTCGTAGAGGGCGTCGATGCGTCCCCACACGTCGGAGATCATCGCGACACGCCCATGGTGCGCACCGCCGACGCCGTCGGGCATACCGTCGCTCACCCGGCCCTCGAAATCCTCTGTCAGCAAGTCGAATAGCGCCTGGCCGTCGTGCTCGGACAGAGCTCTGTAGAAGCGTCGCGCGGTGTGTGTGGCGGTATTCATCAAATCTCCCGAGTGTCGATCACCTATTAGAGACTATCCTCTATTTTAGGGTGGAGCAATGCCGCGACCCGCCCGATACACCGTCGACGTACTGCTCGACGCGGCGGCCGAACTCCTTGCCGCCGACGGTCCCGCCGCGGTCACGATGTCGGCGGTCGCCCGCGCCACCGGGGCGCCGAGCGGCTCGGTCTACCACCGGTTCCCGACACGGGCGGCGTTGTGCGGCGAGCTGTGGGTGCGCACCGAGGAACGGTTCCAGGAGGCGTTCGTCGAGGCTTTGGCGAGCGGCGACGATCCGCAACAGCGGTGTGTGGCCGCCGCGCTCAGCGTTGTCGCGTGGTGCCGCGAACACCCCGTCGAGGCGCAGGTGCTGCTGGCCGGCCCCGACGAACTGGGGTTGCACGAGTGGCCCGAGCCGCTGACCGGTCGACGGAAACGGTTGCAGCGCAAGCTCCGCAAGGTGCTCAACGAGATCCCCGAGGACCCCGGCCGGGTCAGCGCCGCATTGATCGATGTGCCGTACGCGGTGGTGCGGCGCCACCTGCGGGCGCGCCAGCCCGTTCCGGCGGGCGCCGACACGATCGTGGCGGACTGCGCCAGGGCACTCATCTCCCCGAACTGACCGGTGACGGCGAACCGGTGCGCACGCAGTAGGTGTGGCTGTAGATCGTCGGCATGCACAGATTGCAGTGGTCGCAGATCGACTTCACGCTGTTGTCGTCCTGGATCCGGTTGAGCAGATCGGGCTCGGCCAGCAGCGCACGTCCCATCGCGACGAAGTCGAAACCCTCGGCCATCGCGCGGTCCATCGTCTCGCGGTTGGTGATTCCGCCGAGCAGGATCAGCGGCATCGTCAACTCCGCGCGGAACTGCTTGGCCTCCCGCATCAGGTATGCCTCCTGGTACGGGTATTCGCGGATGAACTTCTTGCCCGACATCCGGATGCCCCACCGCAGCGGTGGCTTGAACGCCCGGGAGAACTCCTTGATCGGGGCGCCGCCGCGGAACAGGAACATCGGGTTGAGCAGCGAACTGCCCGCGGTCAGTTCCAGCGCGTCCAGCCCGCCGTCCTCCTCGAGCCATTTGGCGGTCTGGATCGACTCCTCCAGCGGGATGCCGCCGCGCACGCCGTCGGACATGTTCAGCTTCGCGGTGACCGCGATCTGGTCGCCGACCGCTTGTTTGACCGCCAGCACGACCCCGCGGGCCACCTTCGCGCGGTTCTCCAGCGACCCGCCGAACTCGTCGGTGCGGCGGTTGATCAGCGGGCTGAGGAACGCGCTGGCGAGGTAGTTGTGGCCGAGATGGATCTCCACGGCATCGAAGCCCGATTCGATCGCCAGCCGAGCGGCGCGTGCGTGCGCCTCGGTCACGGCGTCGATGTCCTCGCGGCTGGCCTTCTTCGCGAACCGCATCGACAACGGGTTGAAGAACCGCACCGGGGCCAGTGCCTGCGCCTTGTTGGTGCGCGCGTTGGCGACCGGTCCCGCATGACCGATCTGTGCGCTGATCGCCGCGCCCTCGGCATGGATGGCATCGGTCAGCCGGCGCAGCCCGGGCACCGCCTCGGGACGCATCCACAGCTGCCACCCGTCGGTGCGCCCGCCGGGAGCGACGGCACAGTACGCGACCGTCGTCATCCCGACCCCGCCGGCGGCGGGCAGCCGGTGGTAGGTGATCAGGTCCTCGGTGACCAGCGCGTCGGGCGTCGACGCCTCGAACGTCGCGGCTTTGATGATCCGGTTGCGGAGCGTGATCGGCCCGAGCCGGGCGGGGGTGAACACATCATGCGGGGCTGTCATGTCGCCGAGCATGCCACGCCTCCGTGGAGAAAGAACTGAGCCTGACACAATGGCTGCCGTGGGTGCGATCACTTTGGACGGCAAGGCCACGCGCGACGAGATCTTCGTCGACCTCACCGAACGCGTCGCGGCTCTGACCGCGGCGGGCCGGACCCCCGGGCTGGCAACGGTGCTGGTCGGCGACGACCCGGGTTCGCAGGCCTACGTCCGCGGCAAGCACAGCGACTGCGCCAAGGTCGGCATCAACTCGATCCGGCGCGACCTGCCCGCCGACATCAGCCAGGGCGCCCTGCTAGAGGTGCTCGACGAGCTCAACGCCAACCCCGACTGCACCGGCTACATCGTCCAACTGCCGCTGCCCAAGCATCTCAACGAGAACGCCGCCCTGGAGCGGGTCGATCCGGACAAGGACGCCGACGGGCTGCACCCCATGAATTTGGGCAAGCTGGTGCTCAACGAGCCGGCCCCGTTGCCGTGCACCCCGCGCGGCATCGTGCACCTGCTTCGGCGCTACCAGGTCGAGATCGCCGGCGCGCACGTCGTCGTCATCGGACGGGGGGTCACCGTCGGCCGCCCGCTGGGGCTGTTGCTGACCCGTCGCTCGGAGAACGCCACGGTGACGCTGTGCCACACCGCCACAAGGCACCTGCCCCAGATCACCCGCGAGGCCGACATCATCGTGGCCGCGGCCGGGGTGCCGCACATGGTGACCGCCGAGATGGTGCGGTCGGGCGCAGCCGTCGTCGACGTCGGGGTCAGCCGCGACGACGCGGGCAAGCTGGTCGGCGACGTACATCCCGACGTGTGGGACGTGGCAGGCCATGTCTCCCCGAATCCCGGTGGCGTCGGACCGCTGACCCGGGCGTTTCTGCTCACCAACGTCGTCGAGCGTGCCGAGCGGGCATGAATAGCCGATGAGCGCTTGCGCGAAGAGCAGACGGCGCCGGTGACACTGCGGGAGTTCGGCCGCAGGGTGTTCGGCGGGCAGTGGCCCATCCTGGTGGTCGGTCTGTTCCTGCTGGCGGCTTTCGTGCTGGTGGCGATGGGCTACTGGCGTCGCGGCGCGGCGGTGATGGCCGTCGGCGTCGCGGTCGCTGCCGGGCTGCGGTTGACGCTGTCCGACGACCGGATCGGACTGCTGGCGGTGCGCTCCCGCACGGTGGACTTCCTCACCACGGCGTCGGTCAGCGCGGCCATGCTCTACATCGCGTGGACCATCGATCCGCTCGGCACCAGCTAGCGACTCCGAGACCGAATGCGTTTTAGCTACTCGCAAGTAGGGTAGACCGCTCGCATCGGGTTTGTGACAGCGGTCACAGCCCGTCATCCGCGAGTGAAAGGCGATTGATGGTGTCGGCGTTGAAGACCTTGGCGCGGTGGAGCAAAGCGCCCGCCCGTGATGTGTCCGCCCCCTCGGGATCCTGGGTCAACATGGTTCGCGGCCTGGCCGCGCGGGCCACCACACCGCTGCTGCCCGACGACTATCTGTCATTGCTGAACCCGCTGTGGTCGGCGCGGGAGCTGCGTGGCGAGATCGTCGAGGTGCGGCCGGAGACCGACGACACGGCCACGGTGATCATCCGTCCGGGGTGGGGGTTCTCGGGCGACTACCGGGCGGGACAGTACGTGGGCATCGGGCTGCGGGTGGACGGTCGCTGGCACTGGCGGTCGTACTCGCTGACCTCGGTCTCCGATCTGGAAGAAGAGGACATCTCGATCACGGTCAAGGCCACCCCCGAAGGGTTCCTGTCCACGCACCTGGTCAACGGCGTCGAACCCGGGACCATCATCCGACTCGCGTCCGCCAAAGGCGATTTCGCGCTTCCGGACCCACCACCGGCGTCGCTGCTGTTCATCAGCGCCGGCAGCGGCATCACCCCGATCATGGCGATGCTGCGGTCCCTGCGGGCCCGAGGTGAGCGGCCGGACATCGTGCACGTGCACTCGGCGCCGTCGGCCGACGCGGTGATCTTCCACGACGAGCTCCGCCGGCTGGAAAGCGAGCAGGACGGATACCGACTGCACCTGCAGATCACCGAACAGGACGGCAAGCTCGACTTCGACAGGCTCGACGACATCGTGGCCGACTGGCGTGAGCGTTCGGCGTGGGCGTGCGGGCCCACCGCGATGCTCGACACCGTCGAGAAGATGTGGGAGGACAACGGCCTCGAAGATTCGCTGCACATGGAGCGGTTCAGCATTGCCGCCACCGACAAGGGGGGCGAGGGCGGCACCGTGACGTTCGCGATCTCCGACAAGACCATCAAGATCGACGGCGCGACGTCGATCATGCAGGCCGGGGAAGAGGTCGGCATCCAGATGCCTTTCGGCTGTCGGATGGGCATCTGCCAGACCTGCGTGTTGCCGCTGGAGGCGGGCCACGTGCGCGACTTCCGGTCCGGGCAGGAGCATGGCGCCGGCGATCGGATCCAGACCTGCATCTCCACCGCATCCGGCAACTGCACCATCAACGTCTGAAGGGAACATCATGGCGATCACCGACATCAAGGCCTACGCGCATCTGACCACCGAGGACGTCGAGAACATCACCGCCGAACTCGACGCGATCCGGGCGGACGTCGAGGAATCCCGCGGCGAGCGCGACGCGCAGTACATCCGGCGCACCATCCAGTTGCAGCGCGCGTTGGCGGCCGGAGGCCGGGCCGCGCTGTTCGCAAGCAGCAGCCGGATCGCGCGGGTCGCCGGCACCGCGATGCTGGCCACGGCGAAGATCATCGAGAACATGGAGCTGGGCCACAACATCATCCACGGGCAGTGGGACTGGATGAACGACCCGGAGATCCACTCCACCGAATGGGAGTGGGACACCATGTCGCCGTCGGTGCACTGGAAGAAGTCTCACAACTTCATCCACCACAAGTACACCAACGTGGTCGGGCTGGATGACGACATCGGCTACGGCATCATGCGGCTCACCCGGGACCAGCGGTGGGAAGGGTGGATGATCGGCAACCCGATCTACAACCTGACGCTCGGCACCCTGTTCGAGTGGGGGGTGGCGCTGCACGGGGTGGAGACGACGAAGTACCGCAAGGGTGAGAAGTCGATGGCCGAGGTGCGAAAGGACCTCAAGATCATCGGCCGCAAGGTCGGCAAGCAGGTGGGTAAGGACTACATCGTGTTCCCGGCGCTGGCCGGCACCAACTGGAAGCACACCATGAAGGCCAATTTCGTCGCCAACCTGATCCGCAACTACTGGTCCTACATGGTGATCTTCTGCGGCCACTTCCCCGACGGGGCGGACAAGTTCACCGTCGAGGAGTTCGAGAACGAAACGCAGGGCGAGTGGTACCTGCGACAGATGCTGGGGTCGGCGAACTTTCACGCCGGGCCGGTCATGGCGTTCATGAGCGGCAACCTGTGCTACCAGATCGAACACCATCTGTTTCCGGATCTGCCGAGCAACCGCTACGCGGAGATCAGCGTGCGGGTGCGGGCATTGTGCGAGAAGTACGACCTGCCCTACACCACGGGTCCTCTTGCGCGCCAGTACTTCCAGTCGTTCTGGACGATCCTCAAGCTCGCGCTGCCGAACCGGATGCTGCGGGCCGACGCAGACAACGCCCGCGAGACCCGATCGGAGCGCGCGTTCGGCCGGGCTGTCCAGGCCCTCCGCAACGGGGAGGCGGCACCGTCGTCGGGTCCGCGGCGCGGACTGCTCACCGCCTTGCGGCAGGCCGGAAACCCGGCTGCCGCGTGAGCCCGCTGCCGCGTGAGCCGCTCGCCATCCGTGAGCGTTAAGCCACGGCTGTAAAACCGACGTGGATCGCGACCCGGAATGATATTTCGCGGCTCAGGTCAGGGTCGCGCGGATGCACACGGTGACGTAGGGAAGGGCCAGGCCGCCGACGTTGGCCAGCGCGGGATGGGTGGCCAGCAGCTCGCGCACCCGGTCCAGGGTCTGGGCACGGACCCGCTCCGGCGAGGTGATGCAGTAGCTGCGCGATGCCACCAGGTCGATCAGCGCCTGCGGTGTCAGGTAGCTGGTCCACTCCACCTGGTGTCGCTCGACATCACCGAACGGGCCGGGCAGGTCCGCGGTGTGGCTGTGCGCGTCGTCGTGGCCGATGATCTGACCGAGGTCCTTCACCCAGCCCATCCGCTCGTCGCGGGTGTTCCACACCAGGCCCAGCCGGCCGCCGGGGCGCAGCACCCGGGACACTTCCTTGATCGCCCGCTCCGGGTCGAACCAGTGCCATGCCTGCGCCACCAGCACCGCGTCGACGCTGTCGTCGGCCAGCGGGATCTCCTCGGCGGTCCCCAGCAGCGCCGGGGTTTCGGGCAGCGACGAACTCAGCAACTCGAGCATCTCGGGAATCGGGTCGACGGCGAAGACGTCGAGTCCGCGCTCCACCAGCCGGGTGGTCAGTTTGCCGGTCCCGGCACCCAGGTCCAGGACGGTCCGGGCTCCCGGCGGCAGCAGCCAGTCGATCGACTCCGGCGGGTAGGACGGGCGGCCGCGTTCGTAGGCCGCGGCTTCTGCACCGAACGACAGCGAACGCTGTTCGGAGGAACCGGTCACCGCGACGCCAGCTCCAGAGCCCGGCGGATCAGCTTGCCGACGGCGTCGGTCTCGAGCAGGAAGCCGTCGTGACCGTAGATCGAATCGACCACGTCGAGCCCGTCGCAGCCGGGGAGCAGGTCGGCCAGTTCGGCCTGAAGGCGCAGCGGATAGAGCCGGTCGGAGGTGATACCGCCGACCACCGCGGGTACCGGGCAGCCGCGCAGCACCGCCTCCACGCCACCCCTACCGCGGCCGACGTCGTGGCTCGACAGGGCGTCGGTGAGCGCGACGTAGGTTCCGGCGTCGAAGCGCGACACGATCTTGGCGCCCTGGTACTCCAGATAGCTCTGCACCGAGTAGCGACCACCGGTGGTCGGATCCTCGTCGCCCTGAGGGTCGTTGGCGAAGCGGTCGTCGAGTTCGGCCTCACCGCGATAGGTCAGGTGCGCGAAGCGCCGCGCGATCTGCATGCCCATGTCCGGGCTGCGGCCGGTGCCGTAGTAGTCGCCGTTGCACCAGTTCGGATCGGCCTTGATGGCCGCGACCTGCGTGCTCTGCGTGCCGATCTGGTCGGCGGTGGCGCGTGCCCCGACCGCGAGAACCAGTCCGGCGCGGACGTTGTCGGGGTGGGCGACCATCCACTCCAGTGCTCGCGCCCCACCCATCGATCCGCCGATGACCGCGGCGACCTCGGTGATGCCCAGCCGCTCCAGCACGGCCACGTCGGCCGTCACCTGGTCCCGCACTGTTGTGGTGGGGAACCTTGAGCCCCATGCTTTTCCGTCCGGCGCCAGGGTGCTGGGGCCGGTGGAGCCCCGGCATCCGCCGATGACATTGGTCGAGATCGCGCACCACCGATCGGTATCGATCGGCGCGCCCGGACCGGCCACTCCGTCCCACCAGCCCGGGGTCGGGTGATCGGGTCCGGCCGGGCCGGTGATGTGCGAATCGCCGGTCAATGCGTGCAGCACCATGACGACGTTGTCGCGCTCCGGGGACAGTTCCCCCCACCGCTGCACGGCGATCGACACGTCGTCGAGAACCGCACCGTTCTCCAGTGTGAGCGGGCCGATCTCGACGATGCCCACCTCGCCATCGGGGGGAAGCGTCGCCCGCTCGTCGGTTGCCACGTCGATGATTGTCACAACACGACCCTCAGAACGACGCAACGGCGTGCGGATCGGTGTGGGTGGCGCTGCACCGCTTGGCCGCGGCGAAGCCTTGTTCCAGATCGGCGATGATGTCGTTGATGCCCTCGATGCCGACCGCGAGCCGGACCAGGCCGGGTGTCACGCCGGTGGACAGTTGCTCCTCGGGGGACAGCTGGGCGTGTGTCGTCGAGGCCGGATGGATCACCAGGGAACGCACGTCGCCGATGTTGGCGACGTGGCTGTGCAAGGTCAGGGCGTCGACGAACGCCTTGCCCGCGTCGACGCCGCCGGCCAGCTCGAATGCCAGCACCGCACCGGTTCCCCTGGGCGCCAGCTTCTTTCCCAGCTCGTACCACGGTGACGTGGGAAGTCCCGCGTAGTTGACCGACAGCACGTCGTCGTGCCCGGCGAGGTATTCGGCGACCTTCTGGGCGTTCTCGACGTGCCGCTCGACACGCAGGCTCAGCGTCTCGAGTCCCTGCGCCACCAGGAACGCGTTGAACGGCGACGCCGCCGACCCCAGATCGCGCAGCAACTGCACCCGGGCCTTGAGTGCGAAGGCGGGCGCGCCGAGGTCGGCGTAGACCACGCCGTGGTAGCTCGGGTCGGGGGTGGTGAAGCCGGGGAACTTGCCGTTCGTCCAGTCGAACGTGCCGCCGTCGACGAGGACACCGGCGATCGTCGTCCCGTGACCACCGAGGTACTTGGTGGCCGAGTGCACGACGATGTCGGCCCCGTGGGCGAGCGGCTGGATCAGGTACGGCGTGGCGATGGTGTTGTCGACGATCAGCGGGACCCCGGCGTCATGCGCGACGGCGGCGACCGACGGGATGTCGAGCACGTCGATCTGCGGGTTGGAGATGGTCTCGCCGAAGAACGCCTTGGTGTTGGGCTGCACTGCGGCCCGCCAGGACTCGGGGTCGTCGGGGTTGTCGACGAAGCTGACCTCGATGCCGAGCTTGGGCAGCGAGTAGTGGAACAGGTTGTAGGTGCCGCCGTAGAGCCGCGGACTCGACACGATGTGATCGCCGGCATTGGCCAGGTTCAGGATCGCGAACGTCTCGGCGGCCTGCCCGGAGGCCAGGAACAGTGCTGCGACACCGCCTTCGAGCGCCGCGATGCGTTGCTCGACGGCGTCGTGTGTCGGGTTCATGATGCGGGTGTAGATGTTGCCGGGTTCGGCAAGGCCGAACAGCGCCGCCGCATGGTCGGTGCTGTTGAACGTGTAGCTGGTGGTCTGGTAGATCGGCAGGGCCCGCGCGTTGGTGGCGCTGTCCGGGGACTGCCCGGCGTGGACCTGCTTGGTCTCGAATGCCCAGTTGGCGGTGGGATCGGTGGTGTCGGTCATCATGTTCTCCAGTCGTGAGGGGCGCCTGGGGGTGGGGTCGACGAAGTGCAGTGTCGGTCAGCGACAACTGCGCGGCGTGGACCTCGCCATCAGGTTTCCCCGTCTACTCAGGGGGCCCGTTCACGGCGGACCCGCGCTTGCCTTACAGCCGGTGGCTGCTCAACCTGGTCATCACCCGGGGCACCCCACCGCGGTTGGAGGGTTGCCGGCCAGCGAGCCGGGGCTTGACGCTGGCGCTCATGACCGAAACGAAGACTATCGCACGTTGCTACAGGGGTGCCAGTGGGTTCTCCCGAACGCGGCTCCACCTGCGAAAACTGCGCGGGCTGCGGGGTGTCAACCGATGGCCTGCTGTGGTTGGCTGTACCGGTCGACGAAGTCGGCGATCACCGCGGTGACGCGCTCCGGTGCCTCCAGCATCGGG
Organism: Mycolicibacterium hippocampi; assembly: GCF_010723735.1. Taxonomy (GTDB): domain Bacteria; phylum Actinomycetota; class Actinomycetes; order Mycobacteriales; family Mycobacteriaceae; genus Mycobacterium; species Mycobacterium hippocampi. Next base: position 2,080,504 of record NZ_BLLB01000002.1, read on the forward strand.
ATGTGGCCGACGCCGTCGAGCTCGATCACCTCCGCGGTGTCGGGCATGTGTTTGAGGAAGTAGAGATGGCCACGCGGCGCGGGGAACACCCGGTCGTTCTCGCAGATGACGAGCTGGGTGGGTGCGCCCAGGTTGGCGAGCTCGAGCAGGCCGGGCATGCGCAGCGTCTTGACCAGCAGCTGCAGGTAAGCGTGGCAGTGGGTGGCGTCCTCGATCAGGTCGTGCAACTCGGAGTCCGGCGGCCCGTCGGCCGGGCCGCTAACCGGCAGGGTGGCGATCCGGCGCGCGAACGGCAGCTTGAGGATGCGCGTGCCGAGCAGGCGCGCGGCGATCAGCGCCGGGCCGCCCGCGATGAACTTCAAAACGGTCTCGTACTTCGTCAGCGAGTGCTGCGACCACCCCCCGGCAGGGGCGATCGCGGTCAGGGTCTTGGCCCGGCCGCGGCGTTCCAGTTCGAAGCCCACCCAGCCGCCCAGCGAGTTGCCGACGATGTGGGCGTTCTGCCAGCCCAGCCGGTCCATCCGGTCTTCGATGTCGTCGACGAGCAGCTCGGTGTGCAGCAGCCACGTCGGCGACTTCCGACCCCCGTGGTGGCCGACCATCGTCGGCGCGTACACCTCGAATCGGCCGGTCCCGGCAAGGTTGTCGGCGACGGTGCGCCAGACGTTCTGGGAGCACAGGAACGGGTGCAGCATCAGGATCGGTTCGCCCGATCCGGCATGGATCGGCTCTCGGGGTGCCATGAGCCCGACATTAAGGTGATACCGCCGGTACCGCAAGAAGCGTCTGATCGGTTCCGTTAGGGTCGGCGGTCGTGACGCGCCCCATCACCGTGAGCACCATCAACGTCAACGGCATCCGCGCGGCCGTCAAGCAGCGGTCGGTCGACAACCTCGGGCTGCTGCCGTGGTTCAAGGAGACCCGCGCCGACGTGGTGTGCCTGCAGGAGACGCGCGCCGACGACGAGCAACTGGCCGACGCATTGGCCCCGGTGCTGGCCGACGGGTGGCATCTGGCGTCGGCGGCGCCGCATGTCAAGGGACGCAACGGGGTCGCGGTGTTGTCGCGCACGCCGTTCGGTGACATCAGGATCGGTTGCGGCGCCGCCGAGTTCGCCGAGCACGGCCGCTACATCGAGGTGGACACCGGCGGGCTGACGGTGGCGAGCGTGTACTTCCCGACCGGTGAGGCCGACACCGACCGGCAGCTGGAGAAGGAACGGTTCATGGCGGCAGTCGCCGCGCGGATGGCGGTGCTGCTGGCCGGCGGCGGCGAGGCGGTGCTGTGCGGTGACTGGAACATCGCCCACACCGAGAACGACATCAAGAACTGGCGGGGCAATCTCAAGAAGGCGGGGTTCCTGCCGCAGGAGCGGCAGTGGCTCTCCGATCTGCTGGACACCGGCTGGGTCGACGTGGTGCGCCGGGCGCACCCCGGGGTCGCGGGCCCGTACGCGTGGTGGTCGTGGCGGGGCAAGGCGTTCGACAACGACGCCGGATGGCGGATCGACTACCAGCTGGCCACGCCCGGGTTGGCGGCGCGGGTGGCGTCCACGCACACCGAACGACCGGCGGCCTATGCGCTGCGCTGGTCCGACCACTGCCCGGTCACCGTCGACTACCGGTGAATCGGGCGCGCAGACGAACCGCCACGGGCTGTTTGCGCGCCGGATTCGCCTAGCAGCCTTGCCGATTGGGCTTCTGGAGGGCTCCGTCGGCGCCGTCTATCGCGCTCCGCACCGTCTCGAGTACCCGCGGATCCCAGGTCATCGCGGTCTCCCACGGCAGCCCCGTCGCATCGGAGATGAAGATGCTGTGGGTGTCGTCGAACGCTGCGCACCGGCGGTGCGGCAGCACCCGGTCGCTGACATCGGTGGCCAGCGCGCTGTGCCGCGACACCAGGCCGTCGTTCGGCCATGTCATCGGGTTCACCGGTTCGGGCCGGGTGAAGCGGGCCCCGGCGATCAGTACGACGGGGATCTGGTCGAGCACCCCGGCCTGGTATTCGTTCCAGCCCTGCGGCCCCATCAGGTATCCCTGGTTGACCTCGCGGGCCGAGCCGGTCTGCAGCCGCAGCATCTCGGCTTCGAAGTCCGCCGCGGCCTGCTCGCAGAACGCGTCACCCGCGCAGTCCGACACCGGGCTCAAGCCGTTGGCGTAGTCGGACAGATAGGTGCCCTGCCAGGGGGTGCCCAGCGTCGTCAACGACCGGATCCGCACCGGCGAGCCCAGGCCCTGCAACACCCGGAACGCCGCACGGGAGTACAGCCCGCCCATCGAGTGCCCGACGACGTCGACGACGTCCACGCCGCGGGTGTCGTGCAGGTGGGTCAGAAACCGGGCCAGGTGCTCACCGGCGAGGTCGATGGAGGCGGTGGAGTCCACGGTCATGTTCTCCGGCAGCGTGATCGGGCAGTCGCCGAAGGCGCCGAACCCGCCCTGATCGGTCACCGGGCCGCGCCCGGCCATCGCCGGTGAGGTGTACACGGTGTACCCGGCGTCGAGCAGGTAGCCGCGCAGCGCGGTGTCGGTGTTGCCTGCGGCCAGGCCTGACGCACAGCCGTCCTGCGGCGTCGTGAACGGGCTGACGGCCGCTCCGCCCGAGACGATCACCACCGCGTGCCCAGGGAGTTGCGGTGCGCCGTGGGCGATTCCCGCGCCGAACACCGCCGTGGTCAGTAGCACGACGATCACCGACAAGTGACGCACGAACACCCCCGAAGTCGTCGCACCGAACCGCGAGAATGCTACCGACTGAATTGGTTTCGGGACGTGTTATGCCGATGTCTGAGCCCAGTCGGGCCGCCGCCCGAGATGACGCAGGATGGCGGCGAAGTCCCCGTCTGCACCGTCGCCGAGTGCAGGGGCGAACGGGGAGCCGGCCGCCTCGCGGAACTTTCCGTCCGGCACCGCCATCACCAGCGGCAGCACGGCGGCGACCACGTCGTCGGGCAACGTCAACGGTGTCCCGATCGTCGCCGCGACATCCCAGGCGTGCACCACGTAGTCCACGAAGTGAAAACCCATTGCGGTCTTACCGGGGACGGTGACGTCCTCACCGAACTCGGGCAGCGCAAACGGCGCGTCGTCCACGCCCTCGGTCGCGAATGCCGCGAGCACATCGCGGGCTTCGGCGGCATACGTGCCGGCCGGGTCGGCGGCGATCGCGGCCGAGAACGGTTCGGTGCGCCAGACCTCGGGGTCGGCGCCGTGACCACGCGCCGCCGCGGCGAAACCGTGGTGCTGCGCGGTCATGTGGGTCAGCAGGTTCGCGAGAGTCCATCCCGCGCACGGGGTGGCGAGTCCGAGGTCGGCGGGAGAGACCGCGGCAACAATGTCGACGGAGGCGTGTACGGCGGCGCGGTGCGGCTTGGCAAAGGTAGGCATACGTAGATGATAAGCACAAGCATATAATATGGCAACGCCTACGCTCGACTGATGTCCACCGCACCCCGGCGCAAGGATCTGGCCGCGATGCTGGCTCCGTTGGTGCGCGAGTTGATCGCCGCGGAGGGACCGATCCTCGCTGCGCACGGCCTGACGATGTGGGGTTATGCGGTGCTGTCGGCGCTGGACCGAGGTGCGATCCGCACGCAGGCAGCACTCGCCGAGTCGATCAACGCCGACAAGACCCGCATCATCCCGACACTCGACGAACTGCAGCAACTCGGCTACATCGAACGATTCCCCGACCCGGACGATCGTCGGGTGCGGCTGCTGGCGATCACAAAAAGCGGCCGCGCGGTCAAGGACGCGGCACAGGCCGAGATACAGCGCGGCGAAGAACAGTGGTTGGCCGAGCTGACTGCCGAGGAACGGCGGGTGTTCCTCCGTGCACTGCGTCGGATGGCCCCCGACTGAACTCGGCGGTGCGCATGAAAAACTGGAGGGCATCATGAGCCCAAACACCAGGCCGGTCGTCTTCTCCGGCGCGCAACCCACCTCGGATTCCCTGCACCTGGGCAACGCCCTGGGAGCGGTGAGCCAGTGGGTCGGCCTGCAAGACGGCCACGACGCGTACTTCTGCGTCGTGGACCTGCACGCCATCACCGTCCCGCAGGACCCCGAGACGCTTCGCAGGCGCACCCTGGTCACGGCCGCGCAGTACCTCGCGCTCGGCGTCGACCCCGCCCGGGCGACGGTGTTCGTGCAGAGCCATGTGCCCGCCCACGCCGAATTGGCATGGGTGCTGGGCTGTTTCACCGGTTTCGGGCTGGCCTCGCGGATGACGCAGTTCAAGGACAAATCCCAGAAGCAGGGCGCCGAGGCCACCACGGTCGGCTTGTTCACCTATCCGGTGCTGATGGCCGCGGATGTGTTGCTCTACGACACCGAACTGGTGCCGGTCGGTGAGGATCAGCGCCAGCACCTCGAGTTGGCGCGCGATGTCGCCCAGCGGGTCAACGCCCGCTTTCCCGACACGTTCGTCGTCCCCGAGGCGATGATCCCGAAGGCCACCGCCAAGATCTACGACCTCGCCGAACCGACGGCCAAGATGAGCAAGTCGGCGGCGACCGAGGCCGGATTGATCAGCCTTCTCGACGATCCGGGCAAGACGGCCAAGAAGATTCGTTCCGCGGTCACCGACAGCGACCGCGAGATCCGGTTCGACCGCGAGGCGAAGCCGGGGGTGTCCAACCTGCTGACGATCCAGTCGGCGGTGACCGGAACCGACGTCGCCAAGCTGGTCGAGGGCTACTCCGGGCGCGGCTACGGGGATCTGAAGAAGGAGACCGCCGAGGCGGTGGTGGAATTCGTGACGCCGATCAAGACGCGCGTCGACGAGTTGCTCGCCGACCCGGCCGAATTGGAGAGCGTGCTGGCCACGGGTGCCGAGCGGGCCCGGGAGGTGTCGGGGGAAACGTTGCGACGGGTATATGACCGGATAGGGTTCCTGGCACCGACGAGATAGGGGATCGGATGACCGCGCCGTCCACGCAGGTAGCTGCCGGCGACTCGACGGACTCGACCGACCCCGAAGAAAAGCCCGGATTCCTTGCCCGGATGCGCGCGCGAATGCCGTGGTTCGACCACGTGATGCGCGCCCAGGAGCGGTACAAGGACTGCAAGGGTGACTTTTACGCCGCCGGCATCACCTACTTCACGATCTTCGCGTTGTTCCCGCTGCTGATGGTCGGCTTCGCCGTCGGCGGCTTCGTGTTGGCCAGCCGGCCCGAGCTGCTCGCCGAGGTCGAGAACCAGATCAGGGGCGCCGTCAGCGGCCAACTCGGTCAGCAGCTCATCGAGCTGATGGAGTCGGCGATCGAGTCGCGGGCGTCGGTGGGCGTCATCGGTCTGGCGGTGGCCGCATGGGCAGGTCTGGGCTGGATGGCGAACCTGCGCGAGGCCCTCAGCCAGATGTGGGGCGGCTTCCGAGGGGAGCTCCCCGGCTTCGTCCGGACCAAGCTGTCGGACCTGGTGACGTTGCTCTCGGCGTTCGTGGCCATCGTCGCCACCATCGCGCTCACGGCGCTGGGCAGCGCCTCGGTGATGGCGGAGGTGTTGGAGTGGTTCGGCGTCGGCGATACGACCGGGCTGAGCCCGGTGCTGCGCGGCGCCTCGGTCCTGGTGTCCGTTCTGGTGTCCTGGCTACTGTTCACGCTGGTGATCGCGCGGCTGCCCCGGGAGTCGGTCAGCTTTCGCAGCAGTGTGTGGGCCGGGTTGATCGCCGCCGTGGCGTTCGAGATCTTCAAGCTCGTCGCCGCGGTCTACCTGCGGTCGGTGGTCACCGGTCCGGCGGGTGCGACGTTCGGTCCGGTGCTCGGGTTGATGGTGTTCGCCTACATCACCGCCCGGCTGATCCTGTTCGCCACCGCATGGGCGGCGACGACGCCGGAGAACATGGGCGAGGAGGAGTTGCCTGCTCCCGGGCCCGCCGTGATCAAGAACCGGATCATCACCCGGCCGGGGCTGGGGCCGTTGCAGGCGACCGCGGCGGTCGCTGCGGGAGCGCTCGGCGCACTGAGCCTCACCCGGTGGCGCAGGCGTCGCTGACGCTCCGCCGGAGGCTCAGCGCACCGGGCGGCGGTTGAGCGATCGGGCGCACATGATCAGGCTGAACACGATGATCGACCCGATCACGGCCACCCCGACCCGCACCGGTAGCGCGTTGACGTCGGGCAAGGTGGCGTTGGCATTGGTCGTGGTCGTCGCGGCCGCGGCGGCCGGATCGGCGTCGGTGGCGCCGAGGGACGGGTCCGGCTCGATCAGGGTGCCCACCTTGGTCCCGGGGGCGGTCGCGAACCCGTAGTCGAGCAGTCGGGCAGCCTGCTCCCACGGGGCGATCGGCTGCCGGGTACCGCGCAGCAGCACGGCGACCAGGCGGCGGCCGTCACGCTCGGCTGCGCCGACGAAGGTCTGCTGGGCGTCGTCGGTGAAACCGGTCTTGCCGCCGAGTGCGCCCGGGTAGTGCTCCAGCAGCTTGTTGTCGTTCTCGATCGGATAGCCGGTGCCGTCGCGCCCGGGGAACGTCGTCGAGCGGGTGGCGACGATGTCGGCGAAGACGGGGTTCTGCCACGCGTACCGGTAGATCAGCCCGATGTCGTAGGCCGAGGTGCTCATGCCGGGGCCGTCGAGTCCGGACGGGGTGGCCGCCCGGGTGTCACGTGCCCCCAGCTTGCCCGCCAGGACATTCATCTTGTTGAGAGCATTTTCCATGCCGCCCAGCTGCATGGCCAACGCGTGGGCGGCGTCGTTGCCCGAGTACATCAGCAGACCGTGCAGCAAATCGTTGACGGAGTAGAGGCCGCCTTCGCCGACGCCGACGTTCGTCCCTTCCACGGCCGCGTCCTCGGCGGTTCCCGGAACCACCTTGTGCAGGGGCAGGTCGCGGATCGCCTGTATCGCGGTCAGTGCCTTGATGATGCTCGCGGGGCGATGCCTGCCGTGGGGATCCCGGGCGGCGATGACGTCGCCGGTGTCGAGATCGGCCACCAGCCAGGCCTCTGCGGAGATGTCGGTGGGCACCGGCGGGGTACCGGGGGCGGTGATGACGCCGCACCCAGCCAACGCTTCCCCGCCCAGTGGCGTGGCCGGTACCGGTAACGGTTCCGGAGGGGGGCCGACCTTCGGGATCTCCGAGGTGTCGACCGCGGGCGGCGTCGTCACCCGGTAGGGGCAGGCATCCATAGCCGCGTCCGGCTGCGCGGCAGCGACCGGCGCGCCGATCAGCAGAGCCGCGATGACCAGCGCAGACACCCGCGCGGAGATCGTTCTGAAGGTCGCCATCGTCTGCGCAGATTAGGCGATCCGACCCCGGTGAGCCGGGAGCCACGCGGTGACTGGTGTGGTCAGAGTTTCAAATGTGACTCATCGGGGTCGTGACGAGACGGGCTCCCGACGGCGCGGTAACTAGGCTGGCGGAAACCCGGGCCCGCACAAAAGGACGTACATGTTCATAGTTGTTCTCGGCTCGATTCTCGGGCTGATGCATCTCTACGTCTGGAAGCGGATGGTGAAGGACACCACCGGGCCGGGCCGCACCCGATGGCTGTTGTCGATCGTCCTGCTCGCAGCCTTTGCCCTGTTGTTGCTGACTCTGGTCGGTCCGCGGATCTTCGGTATCCCCGAGGCCGGCTGGTACGCATGGCCGGGATACTTCTGGTTCGGCCTGATCGTGTACCTGTTCCTGGCCCTTCTGGTGCTGGAACCGATCCGGCTGGCGTTTCGGGGCTGGGTCAAGCGCACACAATCCGCGCCGGAACAGGCGCCGTCGGTGCAGCGGCGGGTGTTCCTCGCCCGGGCCGGAGCCGTGGCCGCCGGAGCCGCCGCCGTCGGTCTGGTCGGCACCGGAGCGGCGACCGCGCTGGGACCTCCCAAGGTGCTGCGTGTCCCCGTACGCCTGAGCCGGCTCGACCCGGCCTTCGACGGATTCCGTATCGCGGTGGTGTCCGACATCCACCTCGGCCCACTGCTGGGCCGTGCCCACACCGAGCGGATCGTCCGGATGATCAACGAAGCCGAGCCCGACCTGGTGGCAGTGGTGGGCGATCTGGTGGATGGGACGGTCGAGGAGCTGGGTCCCGCGGCGGCACCGTTGCGCGACCTGGTGTCGCGGGAGGGTTCGTTCTTCGTCACCGGCAACCACGAGTACTTCGTCGACGACACCGTCCCCTGGCTGGCCGAGTTGGAGCGCCTCGGACTGCAGGTGTTGACGAATGAGAACACCCGGATCAGGCGTGGGTCGGCCGCGTTCGACCTCGCCGGCATCAATGATCCCGCCGGCGAGTCCCGTTCCGATCCACCGGATCTCGACCGGGCACTGGCGGGGGTGAACCCCTCGGGGCCGACGATTCTGCTGGCCCATCAACCGGTGCAGGTGGAGCAGGCCGCTGAGCGCGGGGTGGACCTGCAGCTGTCGGGACACACCCATGGCGGCCAGATGTGGCCGTTCCACTACATCGTGTCGCAGGTGCAGCCGGCGCTCGCCGGGTTGTCGACGGTGCAGGACACCCAGCTCTACGTCACCCGGGGTGCGGGGTTCTGGGGCCCGCCGGTCCGGATCGGCGCCCCTCCCGACATCAGCGTGCTGTCGCTGCAGAGCGGTTTATGAAACCGTGACCGCGGGAATCTCTTAGCAAGCTCACGGCCAAATCTGAGGGTGATGCTCAGGTCCACCGAGCAGGCTGAAGGCGACAGCTGGGAGCGACCCTGAAGTTCTCAGCGGAAGGCGCTGATATGACGACCACAACCGCCGACGCGACCGTGGTACATCTCGAGTCGCACCCTGCCTGGCTCCGGGCCCAACGTCGCGAACGCGAGCTCGCCGAAGCGATGCGTCGCCACCCATCTTTTCAATCCCGCAATGAACCCCGCAATGAACCCGTTGCCCGCTGAACCATCTGCATGAGAAAGGGGCGCTCCTGGTGGTGGGGGCGCCCCTTTCTGCACCACTGTGTACTCGCGGATCGGAGGCCCGGGCCGCACGAAAGGGGCACCCCATAGGGAGGGTGCCCCTTTCTGGCTCAGGTGTCAGCGGACGTCGACGAACAGGACCTTGCCGACTTCTTGCAGGACACGGTCGTCGCGCTGGCGGTCCCAGGTCCATTCGCGGATGGGAGATCCCGGGCGGACCGAGACGACGTCGGCGTCGGCCAGCGGGGTGCTGTTCTGGCGGTTGACGATGACGCGGTTGCCGTCGGCTTCGAGCTGGCTGATGGTGTCGGCGGCGTTGCCGGGGCCGCTGGGGGCAGCCAGCGCGGGGGCGGCAAATCCGAGGACGGCGGCCGACAGTGCGGTGGCGGCGGCGGTGGCGAGGGTGAACTTCTTCATGGTGTTGCTCTTCCCTGGTGTCGGGTCGGAGCCGTGGAGCGGGTCACGCGGTTTCGACGTTCTGGGTGGTTCGTGGTCGTACATGGGCTTGAACGGGCTGGTCAGGGGATTAATTCCGCTGGCAGGAATTGATCGACCGGTGGCAGGAACCCGCCGGCTCAGAGGGCCGTCGCGGCCAACTCGACGTAACCGAGATACGGAGCGGCGATGCTGCCCATCCACAGTCGGCCGTGCGCTTCCACCGCGCAGGTCACCATGCTGAACGACGGGTGGGTGGTGTGCAGGCCCGCGACGGCGTCCCCGGTGTCCGGATCGAAGGCGACCACCCACACCACCGGCGCCGGCTTGGGCTGCAGCGGCTTGGGCAGCCGCCAGATCACCTTCCGAACCACCGGAGGTCCGGCGGCCAGCCGGTCGGCGAGCGGGTTGGCGGGGGTGACCATCGCACACCAGATCCGCCCGTCGGAGCCGGTGGACAGATTGTCGGGCATCGCAGGCAGATTCACCGCCAGTGGAGTCACCGAACCTCGGTGCGGGCCGGTCAGCCAGTACTTGGACAGCCGGCGCCCCTGGGTCTCGGCCAACACCAGGGCCGAACCGTCGGCGGTCGGTGTCACCCCGTTGGCGAAGTACAGACCGTCGACGACGCACGTGACGGTGCCGTCGGGATCGAGCCGGTGGAGTCGGCCGTCGCCGCGTGCCTCCAGGATCGCGCCCACGTAGTCGGCCACCGTGAACCCGCTGGTCGATTCAGTGAAATAGACGGTGCCATCGGCGGTTTCGGTGACATTGGAGCAGAACTGCAGTCTGCGGCCACCCACGCTGTCGACCAGGGTGTCGATCTCGCCCGTCGTGGTGTCCAGCGCGAGCAGCCCCTTCGGGCTGTCGCAGATCAGCAGCCGGCCGTTGCGTGCCACCGCCAACCCCAGCGGCCGACCGCCGGTGTTGGCGACGACCTCCGGGCCGCCGCCGGCAGGCAGCCGGACGATGCTTCCGTCGAGTGCGCCCATCCACAGGCATCCCTCGGCGTCGACCACCACGTCTTCGGGTTCGCCGCCGGGCACGCGGATCAGTGCGAGCTGGGCAGAAGGGAAGGCTGGAAGCGGATCGACGGGCGGCGCCTGCCAGCGGACCGGATGGACGGGAGGTCTCTTGCTCGTCGACACCACGCCACCGATTGTCGCCGGAACGGTATTCCAGCAGGCCGATTCTCGCGATTCTGCTGCTGGAATGCCGTTCCGGCGGAAGGTTTACATCCTCCGGCTGGCCTCGGTGAGCACGCTGCGCAGGATGTCGTAGATGGCGTCGAACTCCTTCTGCCCGCTGATCAACGGGGGAGCCAACTGCACCACTGGGTCGCCGCGGTCGTCGGCGCGGCAGTACAGCCCGGCCTCCCACAGCGCCGGGGTCAGGTAGCCGCGCAGCAGCCGTTCGCTCTCGTCGTCGTCGAACGTCTCCTTGGTGGCCTTGTCCTTGACCAACTCGATGCCGTAGAAGAACCCTTCACCGCGCACGTCGCCGACGATCGGCAGATCCGAGAGCTGCTCGAGCGTGGAGCGGAACGCCGGCGCCATCTGCTTGACGTGGTCGTTGATGCCCTCGCGTTCGAAGATGTCGAGGTTGGCCAGCGCCACCGCCGAGGACACCGGGTGCCCACCGAACGTGTAGCCGTGCCCGAACACGGTCTGCCCGTCGTTGAACGGCTCGAACAGCCGGTCGCTGGCGATCATCGCGCCGATCGGCGAGTACCCCGACGTCAGCCCCTTGGCGCAGGTGATGATGTCCGGGACGTAGTCGAAGTCGTTGCAGGCGAACATCGATCCGATACGCCCGTACGCGCAGATGACCTCGTCGGAGACCAGCAGCACGTCGTACTCGTCGCAGATCTCGCGGACCCGCTCGAAGTACCCGGGCGGCGGCGGGAAACAGCCGCCGGCGTTCTGCACCGGCTCCAAGAACACCGCGGCGACGCTGTCGGGACCCTCGAACTCGATGGCCTCGGCGATCCGGTCGGCGCAGTAGCGGCCGAACGCCTTGATGTCGGTGTCGTACGGCGCCGGAGCCCGGTAGAAGTTGGTGTTCGGCACCCGGAAGCCACCCGGTACCAGGGGCTCGAACGGAACCTTGAACGCCGGGATGCCGGTGATCGACAGCGCGCCCTGCGGGGTGCCGTGGTAGGCGATCGACCGCGAGACCACCTTGTGCTTGCCGGGCTTACCGGTGAGCTTGAAGTACTGCTTGGCCAGCTTCCAGGCGCTCTCCACGGCCTCGCCGCCGCCGGTCGTGAAGAACACCCGGTTCAGATCGCCCGGCGCGTAGCCCGCGAGCCGTTCGGACAACTCGATCGCGGTGGGTGTGGCGTAGGACCACAGCGGGAAGAACGCCAGCGTTTCGGCCTGCTTGGCGGCCGCCTCGGCGAGTTCCTTTCGGCCGTGGCCGACCTGGACCACGAACAGGCCCGAGAGCCCGTCGATGTAGCTTTTGCCCTTGTCGTCGAAGATGTGCACGCCTTCGCCGCGGGTGATGATCGGCGGGTTGATGCCGGCGCCATGCCGGGCGAAGTGGCCCCACAGGTGGCGGTTGGCCTTGGCGGCAAGATCGGAGGTGGCGCTCTGCTCGGTTTCGGAAATGATCGTCATCGTGTACCCCAATTATATTGCTGTTTAACAAGTTTCAGATAGACAAGGGTCTCGGTGGATATCACTCCCGGCAATGCGCGGATCTTGGTGTTGAGCAGTTCGAGCAGGCTGTCGTCGTCTTCGCAGACCACTTCGATGATCGCGTCGAACGACCCCGCGGTGAGCACCACGTAGTCGACCGATTCGAGCGTGGCGAGCTTCTCGGCGATCTTGGTGGTGTCGCCGGTGCATTTGATGCCGATCATGGCCTGACGGGCGAAACCCAGCTGCATCGGATCGGTGACCGCGACGATCTGCATCACCCCGGCGTCGACCATGCGCTGCACCCGTTGCCGGACGGCGGCCTCGGACAGGCCGACCGCCTTGCCGATGCCCGCATAGGAGCGGCGGCCGTCCTGTTGCAGCTTCTCGATGATCGCTTTGGACAGGTCGTCGAGCTGGAATGCGGCACCGGGGCGCGACTGGTTGACGCGGAACGAGACGGGCCCGACGGCGTGCGGAACCCCCGGATTGGCCATGCAGTGATTGTGCACGGAATCCGTCGTGCCAAGCAACCATGACCATGAAATCACTTGTTTCGTGTGGCTGGCACTGCCGTAATACGTAGCACTCGGGCGCGGGGTCGCGATAGCGTTGTGCAATGACTGTGGCAAGCAGCTGGATCGATGGTGCGCAGGTGCTGACTGGTGGCGCGGAGCATGTGGTGGTCAATCCTGCGACGGGTGAGACGGTCGCCGAGATGGCGTTGGCCCAGCCCGCCGACGTCGACGCCGCCGTCGCCTCGGCGCGCGCCGCCTTGCGGGACTGGTCCGGCGCCACCCCCGCCGAGCGGTCGGCGGTGTTGGCCAAGCTCGCGAAGCTGGCCGACGAGGCCACCGACCTGTTCATCGCCGAGGAGGTCGCGCAGTGCGGTAAGCCGGTGCGGCTGGCCCGCGAGTTCGACGTCCCGGGCAGCGTCGACAACATCGACTTCTTCGCCGGGGCCGCACGCCACCTCGAGGGCAAGGCGTCCGCGGAGTACTCCGGTGATCACACGTCCTCGATCCGGCGTGAGGCCGTCGGTGTGGTCGCCACGATCACCCCGTGGAACTACCCACTGCAGATGGCGGTGTGGAAGGTGATCCCGGCGCTTGCCGCCGGTTGCAGCGTCGTCATCAAGCCCGCCGAGATCACGCCGCTGACGACGCTGACCTTGGCCCGGCTGGCCACCGAGGCCGGACTGCCCGACGGGGTGTTCAACGTGCTCACCGGCGCCGGCGGGGACGTCGGCACCGCCCTGGCCGGTCACGCGGACGTCGACATGGTGACGTTCACCGGCTCGACGGCCGTAGGGCGTCGCGTCATGCTGGCGGCGGCCGCGCACGGGCACCGGACGCAGCTCGAGCTCGGCGGTAAGGCGCCGTTTGTGGTGTTCGACGACGCGGATCTGGATGCAGCGATCCAGGGCGCGGTGGCGGGCTCGCTGATCAACACCGGCCAGGACTGCACCGCGGCGACCCGGGCGATCGTCGCGCAGGATCTGTACGACGACTTCGTCGCCGGTGTGGCCGAGCTGATGGGCAAGATCGTGGTCGGCGATCCGCACGATCCCGACACCGACCTCGGCCCGCTGATCACGTCGGCGCATCGGAACAAGGTGGCCGGCATGGTGTCGCGGGCGCCGGGGGAGGGCGGGCGCGTGGTCACCGGTGGCGTGGCGCCCGAAGGGCCCGGGTCGTTCTATCGGCCGACGCTGATCGCGGATGTGTCGGAGTCGTCGGAGGTGTGGCGCGAGGAGATCTTCGGCCCGGTCCTCGTCGCGCGCGCGTTCACCGACGACGACGACGCCATTCGGCAGGCCAACGACACCGTGTACGGCTTGGCGGCCTCAGCGTGGACGCGTGATGTGTACCGGGCGCAACGGGCTTCGCGCGAGATCCACGCCGGCTGTGTGTGGATCAACGACCACATCCCGATCATCTCCGAGATGCCACATGGCGGGTTCGGCGCGTCGGGGTTCGGCAAGGACATGAGCCAGTACTCACTCGAGGAGTACCTGTCGATCAAGCACGTGATGAGCGACATCACCGGCGTGGCCGACAAGGCTTGGCACCGAACGGTATTCACCCAGCGCTAGCCGCCCGCCTACTCCTCGCGCGGGACCACGATCACCGGCACGTCGACCCCGGCCAGGATGCGCGCGGCCGTCGACCCCAGGAAGATGCGCCGGGGCGCGGCGAACCGACTCGAGCCCACGACAAGAAGATCGCCGTCGTCCCAATTGAGTTTCTTCAGCGCCGATTCCAGCGTCATGCCGTCGGCCACCAGCGACGCGATCTCGGGTGCGTCCGGCAGTGCGCGGGCTGCCAGCACCAGGTTCTCCTCGGCCGCCGCCACCTGCAGTTGCCGCACCTCCCTGGCGCTGCCGGCCTCGGCGAGATTCTCCGCCGACACCAGCGACAGCATCCGGATCGGCAACCCGGCGGCGCTGGCCAGCGTGATCGCGAACGGCAGCGGGTTGTCGTCACCCGGCCGTGTCGGAACCGCGGCGGTGACGGCCTCGATCACCTCGTCGGGATCCTCGGCGTAGCCGCGCGGCGCCAGCGCCACCGGGATCGGCGAGGAGTGCAGCAGCGCGCCGGTGACCGGCCCGATGGTGTGCCTGCCGAAGAACCCGTCACGCGCGCCGCCCACCACGATCAGGTCCGATGACTTCTGCACCGCGAAGTCGATCAGCGACTGGGCGAACGACTCGCCGACGGTCACCGTCGACTCGGCCGCCACCCCGTCCTCGGCGAGCAGCGCGATCGCCCTGGAGACCCACTGCTCGCCACGCTCGACGAGCATCCGCTGGTACTCCGCACGCCCGGGGTGGCCGTCGGGCAGCTCCTCGCGGACGACGAGCACCACGTCGACGCTGGCGCTGAACGTCTTGGCCAGCGCGCTGGCCAGTGCGACACCGTCGTCTCCGGTGGGGGTGGCGAGATAACCGACGGTCAAGTGCATGGCGGGTCCTGCTCTCTTAGTAGACGTCCGGGACCTTGACTTCAGTCTGTGCGTTCAGCGTCTCACCACGGAAGAACCTCTTGGTGCCGAATGCGAAGCACGCAAGCATCAACGGGATACCCAGCACCAGCATCCCGATCCCGAGCACGAACACCCCACCCACCGGTCCGAAGGCCGTGTAGCCGTAGTCGGGCTGGATCATGTCCTTGGCGCTCTGGAAGAACGCCCACGTCATCGCCAGGGCGCCGATCAGCGGAAAGATCCCGCGGAACATCAGGTTTCGCGCGGAAGCGAACAAGGTCCGCCGGAAGTACCACACGCAGGCGTAGGCGGTGACGCCGTAGTAGAACGCGACGGCCAGGCCGAGCGAGGCCACCGAGTCGGCGAGTGCGTTCTCCGACAGAGCCGTCAGCAGCAGGTAGAAGGACAGCGCCGAAACGCCCATCACGATGGTGCCGAACGCCGGGGTCATGTAGCGCGGGTGCACGTTGGCGAATCGCTTGGGGATCGCCTCGTAGACGGCCATCGAGAGCGATCCGCGCGCGGTGGGCAGGATGGTGGTCTGCGTCGACGACAGCGCCGACACCGACACGGTCAGCAGCAGGGCCGACGCCGCGACGGTGCCTGCCACCGGTCCGCCGAGAATGGTCAGCACGTCGTCGGTGTTGTCCGGATTGTTCAGGCCGATGCCGTCTTCGCCGAAGCCGGCGAACGACTGGATGGCGTAGGCCACCAGCACGTAGGTGCACACCAGGATGACGGTGGTGATCAGCGCCGCGATGCCCGGCGTCTTGCCGGGGTCCTTGGTTTCCTCGCCGACGGCCAGGCACGCGTCCCAGCCCCAGTAGATGAAGATGCACAGGATGATCGCCGCGGCGATCGACGACGTGTCCAGCCCGCCGGGCCACAGCCACGACCACTGCGGGCTGATGGCCTGGGCGCCGGCGTTCCCCGCGAACACCCGGATCAGCGCGATCACGCTGATGGTGACCAGCACGCCGAACTGGATGGCGATCAGCACGTTCTGCATTCGCTCGCTGACGACGATGCCGCGCGCCGACACGAAGGTCATGCTGAGGATGAAGAAGCAGCCGAGGCCGACCTTGGCGAAGACGTTCTCGGCGAGCCCGTCGAGGCCGAGGAAGTTGAACAGGTAGATGGCGGCGATCTCGGCAACGTTGGCCAGCACGATGATCGCCGACACGGCCAGCCCCCAGCCGCCGATCCAGCCGATCCAGGGACCGAATGCCTTTGTGCCCCAGGTGAATGTGGTGCCGCAGTCGGGGGTGTCCTGCGCCAGCTCCTTGTAGGCGAACGCGACGAGCAGCATCGGGATGAACGCCAGGACGAACATCGCCGGCGCCTTCTCGCCGACGGCCAGTACGACGTAGCCCAGCGTGGCGGCCAGGCTGTAGGCGGGCGCCACGGCGGCCAGGCCGATGACGACGTTGCCGACGAGACCGAGCGCGCCCGCCTGCAGGCCCTTGCCGCCGACTGCAGGAGTCGTCGGTCCCTCCGTGATTGCCATGCGCGCAATATACGGTTCCGGTGGTGGCTGCGCGCGCTGTACGCGGAAATCGTCGCAGCCGCGGGTAGTGGCGACGAAATCCGCCCCCGCGCAGCGGGACCGCGGGGTTCTAGACTCGCTTTGTGACCACCGGCGCCAGGGTCGAAGAGTTCGAGCAGTTGCGGCCGCACCTGCTCGCGGTGGCCTACCGGCTCACCGGGACGGTCGTCGACGCCGAGGACGTCGTTCAAGAGGCGTGGCTGCGGTGGGAGGCGAACCGCGACACCTCGATCGACGACCTCAGGGCGTGGCTGACGACGGTGGTCAGCCGCCTCGGGCTGGACCGGTTGCGCTCGGCGACACGACGCCGGGAGACCTATGTGGGTGACTGGCTGCCCGAGCCGGTGGTGACGCCGCTGGACAGCGCAGACCCGTTGGCGGCGGTGGTGGCCGGCGAGGACGCCCGGTTCGCCGCGATGGTGGTGCTGGAGCGCCTGAACCCGGATCAGCGGGTGGCTTTCGTGCTGCACGACGGCTTCGGGGTCCCGTTCGACGAGATCGCCGACGTGCTGGGGTCGACGCCGGCCTCGGCTCGTCAGCTGGCTTCCCGGGCGCGCCGGGCGGTCGCTGCGGCGCCCCCGCCCGCCGCCGAGCATGACGAGGTCGTCGGGAAGTTGCTGGCGGCCATGGCGTCTGGGGACCTCGCCGCCGTCGTCGCGGTGCTGCATCCGGAGGTGACGTTCACCGGCGACTCGGACCGTCGCGCGCCGACCGCCGCCCGCACCATCCACGGTGCTGACAAGGTCGCACGCTTCCTGCTCGGACTGGCGCGGCGCTACGGCCCACGGTTGTTCGAGGCGGGCAGGCCGGGACTGGTCAACGGCGAGCTCGGCCTCTACACGTTCAGCGCCGACGCCACCGACGACTGGCCCGCGATCTGGCCGCGCATCCATGCGATGACCGTGCAGGGCGGGCAGGTGGTGGCGGTCTACGACATCGCCAACCCAACCAAGTTCAGCGCCTCCCCCTTGTCCCGCGAGCGCGCGCGTTTGCACACCGACACGCCGTAAACGCCGGCATTTCGTGCGCGCTCGCGGCCGACGAGCGCGCAGTGCCGGTCACTCCGGAGGCGGTGGCGGCGCAGGCGCGCCCTTCGGGGCCGGGATCTTCGGGTAGCTGGCGCCGCCGGTGACCGCTGTGCTTCCGGCAGGATCCGCGGACCCGGCGGACTCGACGGGGGCGCGGCCCGGCGACGGATCCCAGCCGGTGTCGACGAGCTTGCGCTGCACGGCGATGGCCAGCCCCAGCAGCGCCGCGGCGATCATCAACATCACCACCACACCCCAGACCGTGCCGAGCTTGGCGGCGTTGCCCAGCAGGATCCCGTACCAGCCGAAGTCCGCGTCGCCGAAGGTGGTGTTCTCTTCGCCGAACGCGCCGAGGACACGAACCAGCAACGCCGGCAGAAAGGTGATCAGCAGACCGTTGACGAAACCGCCCGCGATCGCGCCCCGGCGCCCTCCGGTGGCGTTGCCGTAAACGCCGGCGGCGCCACCGGTGAAGAAGTGCGGTACCAACCCGGGCAGCACCAGCACCCAGCCGAACGCCGGACCCAGCCACAACGACAGCACGGCCAGCCCGGCCAGTCCGGCCACGAAGCTGGAGATGAACCCGATGAGCACGGCATTCTGCGCGAAAGGGAAGACGATCGGCGCATCGAGGGCGGGTACCGCGCCCGGGACGATTCGTTTGGCGATCCCCTGGAACGCCGGCACCAGTTCGCCGAGGATGGTGCGGACTCCGAACAGGATCACGGCGACCGCCACACCGAAGCTCAGGCCCTGCGTCACACCCATCATCACGTAGTTGCCGACTCCGCTGGCCGCGCCGGCGCCGGTGTCGTCGGCGAACGCCTCGAACGCCGTGCCCTGGCCCGCTCTGGCGAGATAGATCAGCGAGACGATCACATACATCAGCACCATCGACAACGCTGTCGCCACCATCGAATCCCGCAGGAAGCGTAGAGATTCCGGCAGCTTGAGATCCTCCGTCGACCGGCTCTTGGCGCCGCCGACGAACCTCCCGGTGATGCCGGAAGCGATATAGCCCAGCGTGCCGAAATGCCCGATCGCAATGCTGTCGTCACCGGTGATGCGTTTGGTCCACGGCTGGGAGATTGCCGGCAGGGCCACCATCACGACACCCAGCAGCAGACCACCCACCAGCACAACCGTGACCGCGGGTAGCCCCGACGTGGCCAGCACGATCGTCAACAGGGTGGCCATGAACAGCGTGTGATGGCCCGTCAGGAACACGTAGTGCAGCGGGGTGAACCGGGCCAATATGATGCTGATGGCAAAGCCGAGGATCATCAGCCAGGCGACCTGGCCACCGAACTGGTCCTGCGCGATGCCGACGATGGCCTCGTTGGTGGGCACCACCCCCTGGCTGCCGGTGGCGCCTTCGATCATCACGCCCAGCGGTTCCAGCGAAGACGTCACAAGGGTTGCCCCCGCGCCGATCAGTAGGAAGCCGAGCGTGGCCTTCAGCGCTCCGCCGATCACCTGTCCTGTGGACTTACGAAGCGCGATCAGGCCGACCGCGGTGATAATGCCAATGAGATAGGCTGGTACAGAAAGGATTTCGTTGACAAAAAACTCGGCGATGCCGACCAGCCAATCCACAATGAACTCCTTCGTGTTCTCAGATGTCGTAGGAGTCGCGCAGGGTTCTGTCCACCTCGCCCGTGGAGGTGAAGTTCTCGATCACCTTCACCGGCACCCCGATGTCGCCGAGGGTTCTGGCGATCTCACCGGAGGTCAGGATCAGGTCGGCCTCCTTGGCCCTGCCCTTGGCCGAAATGGTGTCGGTGGCCTCGACTTTGATGAACGGCGCCCAGCCCCAGGTCGACAGCACCTGCTCCAGCGTGTTCTTCAGAAACAGGCTGGTGCCCAAGCCATTTCCGCAGACGGTCAGGATCAGGTTCTTCGGCTGGGGGGCACTGGCTGGGCTGGCGCCGGCAGGCGGCGCCGTGGCACCCAGGGCGCCGAGCAACTCCTCCGGGGTGGCCGCGGTGTCCAGCGCAGCGCGCCTGTCGGCATCTCCCAGCAGCTTGGCCAGTTCGGCCATCGCGGTGTTGTGCGCACCGGTGTCGGTGGCGGCCAGCGCGACGACCAGCGACACCGGATCATTCGTCTTGTGCCCGAAGGCAACTGGTTGGGACAGCCGCACCCAGGACATGCCGGTGTGATGCACGGCGGCTGACGGTCGAGCGTGGGCGAACGCGAATCCCGGGGCCACCACGATATAGGGTCCGTTGGATTCGACGTTGTCGATCATCGACTGCGTGTAAGCCGCGTCGGCGATGCCGGCGCGTTCCAGCAGGCCGCCGGCCACCGTGATCGACTCCTGCCAGGTGTCGGCTGCCACGTCGAGTTCGATGCGCTGCGGGGACAGTAGCTCGAGCAAGTCGGCCATGGCCGCACGATACCCAAATACGCCACGATTGTTTGGTGTTTGCGCCCCCCTTGTCCGGCGAGCGCGCAAACTGTCACGTCGCCCAGGGCACCCGGCACGCGTCTCCGGAGTTGAACCCCTGCTCGGTGATCCCCAGCGCCGAGTACATCCGGGCGCGCAGGTTTTCCACGCCGACCTGATAGCTCAACTCGAGGACCCCCGCATCGCCGAACCGCGTCCGCAAGTCGGCGACCTGCTCGTCGGTGATCGAGTGCGGGTCGGTGGTCATCGCATCGGCGTAGGCGATGGCGGCGCGCTCGTCGTCGCTGAAGGCCGGGGAAGTGGCGTAATCGTCGATGTTCCTTAGCCTTTCGACGTCGAGACCGTCGAGTCGCTGCAACATCGAACCGAAGTCGACACACCACGAGCACCCGATGGCCCGCGCGGTCCAGAACACCGCCAGCTCTCGCACATTGACGGGCAGCGCTTTCGACGCGGAGCCCAGCATGGCCTCGTGTACGGCGTTGGCGAACAGCAGGCGCGGATGGTGTGCCGCCACCGCGAGCGGTTCGGGCACTTCACCCAGCTGCCGCTTGGTGATGCGGTAGATGAGTCGGGTCACCCACGACGCGCGGTTGGGTGGCAGGGGAGCGATGCGTGTTGTCGTCATACAGGTCAGACGAGGCAGCCCGGGAAAGTGTGACAGACATTCAGGAGGAATCCTGTTCAGAGTTGAATTGCTGCGTGGCGCCCAGCATTCCGAAGAACTGTCCTGCGAGCCAGTCGACCAGGGTGTCGCGGCTCACAGTGGGCTGGTGCAGCCATTGCACCGTCGCCTCTTCGATCACCGGCATCCAGCACCACAGCGTGAGTTCGGTGAGCGCGTCGACGTCGGTCAGTCCGGCGCGCGCCTTGATGTGGCTGACGACCGCGGTGCGCACTTCGCCGAGCAGGTCACCGGCCTCCGGGGAGATGGCCGAGCCGTTTCGCAGCAGCGCCGTCACGGCAGACTTGTGCTGCACCGCGAAATCGATGAACTCGCCGACGTTCTGCCGCGCCTGCTCTTCGGCGGTGCCGTCCGGCAGCGCGGTCAACCGCGCGACCAGGCCGTCGATGGCTACCCGGGAGGCGGCCGCGAACAGCTGCGCGGGGTTGTCGAAGTATCGGTAGAACAGTGCGCGGGAGACGTCGGCGGCCTCGGTGATGTCGTCGACCGAGACCCGTTCGTATGGACGGGTGCTGTAGAGCTCGACCGCCGCATCGATGAGCTGCTGGCGACGTTGCTCCGGTTGCAGGCGCCGTGGGCTCCGCGGACGTCGTGTCACGTCGTTCACCGTAATCCCGATGTTGTCGTGTCCCTTCCGGGCGCCCAGCTTGTGTGATACAGATTGTCATCGTAGACAAACTGTCAACAACGAAGAGGCTGCAGTGCTCAGACCGGTCGGTCGTCTCGTCACGCGCCACCCCCTCCTACTGATCGCGGCGTGGCTGCTGGCGGCAGCCCTCGGCAACATCGCGGTACCGCAGCTCGAGGCCGTGGTACACGATCAGTCCCGCAGTTTCTTCCCGGTCGACGCCCCGGCGAGCGAGGCCGCTACGCGGATGGGTGAGACGTTCGGCGACTCCGACACCAACAACATCGCCTACCTGGTACTCGACGGCGACCGGCGACTCGGAGCCGCCGACTCCGACTACTACGGCGCGCTGCTGAACGCGTTGCGCTCCGACACCGCCCATGTCCGCTCGGTGCTGGATCTGTGGTCCGAACCGTTGGCCGCACCGGTGGTCCAGAGCGAGGACGGCCGTGCGGTGTCGGTGATGGTGCGGCTGGCCGGTCAGCTCGGCAGCGCCGAGGCGACCGATTCGGTGGCCGCAGTGCGTGATGCCGTCGCCCGGACGCCGGCGCCGCCGGGGCTGCGCACGTACGTCACCGGCCCCGGCGCCACCCTGGTCGACGAGTTCCGGTCCATCGACCGGCAGATGGTCCTGATCACCGGCATCACCGTCGCCCTGATCGCGGTGTTGCTGTTGCTGGTGTACCGCTCGGTGTGGGCTGCGGCGATCCCGTTGGCCGCCGTCGGCCTGTCCCTTGCCGTCGCCCGCCCGGTGGTCGCGGCGCTCGGCGGCGCCGGGGTCGTGGAGATCTCGCTGTTCTCGGTGGCACTGATGTCGGCGATGGTGCTCGGAGCGGGGACCGACTACGGCATCTTCCTGCTGGCTCGCTTCCATGAGCACCGGCGCGCCGGCCGCGCGCACGATGACGCTCTGGTCCGCGCCTACCGCAGCGTCGCACCGGTGATCCTGGCGTCGGCGCTGACCATCGCCGCGGCACTGGCGTGTCTGGTGTTCACCGATGTGGGGCTGCTCCGCAGCGCGGGAATCCCTTGCGCAATCGGGATTCTCGTCACCATGGGCGCGTCGCTGACGTTGATGCCGGCGCTGGTCGCCGTCGGTGGACGCCGGGGGTTGCTGGAACCGCGGCGGTCGGTGACGCGGCGACGGTGGCGTCGGGTCGGCACCGCGGTCGCGCGGTGGCCCGGCCCGGTGTTGGCGGTTGCCGCCACTGCGCTGCTGGTGTGTCTGCTACCCCTGCTGGGAATGCGGTTGAGCTTCAGCGAGATCGACGTGCAGCCTGCCGGCACCGAGTCCAACCTCGGCTACCAGGCGATGGACCGGCACTTCCCCCCGAACACCCTGCTACCGGAGATCGTCGTCGTCGAAGCCGATCACGACCTGCGCAACCCGTCCGGCCTGATCGCGATCGAGAAGGTGTCGCGGCAACTCATGGAGATCCGCGGAGTGCGGTCGGTGCAGTCGGCCAGCCGCCCGGCGGGGCGGTTGCCCGTCGAGGCCAGCATCACCTACCAGGCCGGACTGATCGGCGAGCGATTCGACAAGACAGTGGATTCTCTTTCCCTGCAGCTGGATTCGGTCGATACCAGTCAGCAGACGCTGACCAGGTTGACCACCGCGATCGATCAGCTGGAACAGGGGATGTCCGGCGGTGTGGCCGGGATGGACAGGGTCGGCGACGGCGCGGCCGACCTGCGCTCCGGTATGCAGACGCTGCAGGGCAACGCCGTCACGGTGGCGGCATACCTGGATCCGCTGCGTGAATTCGTCGGCCGCACACCGGATTGCCCGATGAATCCGATCTGCGCCCCCGTGCAGAACATCCTCGATCCCGTCGACGGGATGTTGCGCGGCGCCGGCCAGGCGGACGGCGCCACCGCCAAGTTCACCGAAGGAACCGGCCAGGCCTCGGCCGGGCTGGCCGATGCGGCCGACGGCTTGGCTGCCATGCGGTCCACGGTGGCCGAACTACGCCAACTCGTCGGCACCCTGACCGCCACGGTGGACACCATGGCGCCGCAGATGCGCGAGCTGACCACCTATCTGACCGCGCTGAGCACCGACTTCGCGGGCACCGGCCAAGGCGGGTTCTACCTGCCGCAGCGCACTCTCGAGGATCCGCGTTTTCAGACGATCCTGCCGTTGCTGTTCTCCGCCGACGGTCATGCCACCCGCATGCTGGTCTACGCCACGGGTGACGTGTGGGGCGCCGAGGGCGCCGACCGGGCCGCCGAGATCGAACAGGCGGTACACGACGCCGACAAGGACGGCGCGCTCGCCGGCGCCACCGTCCTCGTCAGCGGTGTCGGATCGGCGACGGACGACTTGCGAGGTTTCATCGCAAGCGATTTCACCTTCCTGGTCGTGGTGGCGCTGGCGCTGGTGCTGCTGATCGTTGCAGTGATGCTACGCAGCCCGGTGGCCGGCCTCGTGGTGGTGGCCACCGTGGTGGTGTCGTTCGGGTCCGCTCTGGGTGTGAGCGTGCTGATCTGGCAGCACCTGCTGGGCCAGCACCTGCACTGGGCGGTACCTGCGATGGCGTTCATCGCGCTGGTCGCGGTCGGAGCGGACTACAACCTGCTGCTGGCGGCCCGGCTGAGAGAAGAGGCCGTCGCCGGGATGCGTACCGGGCTGATCCGCGCCTTCGGCGGGACCGGGGGAGTGGTGACGACAGCCGGGGTGGTGTTCGGGCTCACCATGTTCGCCATGGTGAGCAGCGATGTGCGCACCATCGCCCAGGTGGGGTCGACGATCGGTGTCGGGCTGGTCATCGACACGCTGATCGTGCGGACGTTTGTGGTGCCGACGATCGCCGCGCTGCTCGGCCGCTGGTTCTGGTGGCCGGCCCGGCCGATGTGGCGCTGAGAACCGCTCGGTCAGTCGCGGGTGCGGCGATAGTGCCGCCGGGCCTTCATCCGATTGCCGCAGATCGCCATCGAGCACCACCGTGCGGTGTTCGGCTTGCTGCGGTCGATGAGGAACAGCTGACACTCGGTGTTGGCGCACGGTCGCAGCCGGCCCGGGCTGCTGATGCGCAGCCCGTCCCACGCGACGACGGCACGGAGTGCGCCGCGGGCGCCGTCACCGGCGTCCAGCCGCCAGTCCACTCCGGCCTCACCCGCGGTCGGGACCAGGCGGGCGTCGTCGAGAAACGGCTGCAGGGTCGCCGCCGACCGGTCGCCCCGGATGACTGCCTGCAGTGTTGTACGGGCCTCGGTGAGCGCCGCCCACTCCGACGGGGTGGGTGCGACGTCGTGTGCGCTCATCCACGGGGATGCGGCGGCGAGGTCACCGAGGGCGTCCGTCGGGACACCGTCGATCACCGGCGTGGTGTTGAGCAGGTCGAGTAGGAACGCCTCGTCATCGCCGGTCGTCGCGTACAGATCCATAACTAACCTCCAAAAAGCTATTGACAGGTTACACCGACGGGCGTTCAATGGTATCTAACCGTGAAAAGACGATTTAGGAGTTAGTCATGTCAATTGTGCACCACCGCTACCAGACCGTCGCCGGGCGCCAGATCTTCTACCGCGAGGCCGGCGAGCCGGACGCGCCGGTGCTCGTCCTGTTGCACGGATATCCGACCAGCTCGTTCATGTTCCGCAACCTGATCCCGCAGCTGTCCGACCGCTACCGGGTGATCGCGCCCGACTTCCTCGGCTTCGGGCTGTCGGACGCCCCGTCCGTCGAGGACTTCGACTACACCTTCGACGCGCTGGCCGACATCACCGCCGTGCTGCTGTCGCAGCTGGGAGTGTCGCGGTACGCGATCTACGTTCAGGACTACGGGGCCCCGGTGGGGTGGCGGCTGGCGCTGCGTGATCCCGAAGCCATCACCGCGGTGATCACCCAGAACGGCAACGGGTACGACGCCGGCTTCGTGGACGGCTTCTGGGCGCCGGTGTGGGCCTACCACCGCGAGCAGACCCCACAGACCGAGGAGGCGATGCGCGGGGCGCTCAGCCTGGAGGCCATCCGGTGGCAGTACCTGACGGGAGTGCCGGATGAGAGCCTGGTCAGCCCGGACACCTGGCACCACGACTTCGCGCTGGTCTCGCGGCCGGGCAACGACGCGGTCCAGCTCAAGCTGTTCCTCGACTACGCCACCAACCCGAAGCTCTATCCCGCGCTGCACGACTACCTGCGCACCAGCGGGGTCCCGGTGTTGGCGGTCTGGGGCGAGAACGACGAGATCTTCGGGCCCGACGGTGCCCGCGCGTTCGCCGAGGACGCCGTCGACCCGGAGATCCACCTGCTCGACGGTGGCCACTTCCTGTTGGAGAGTGCGGGCACCGAGGTGGCCGCGTTGATCCGCGATTTTCTGAGCCGGCGGCTGTGACTTCGGCGTGAAGATCATCGCTGGGCGACGACGAACACGCCGAACTCGCGGGGGATCGGCTTCTCGGCGGGTACAAGTGACGGGTGGACGACAACACATCGGTGGTTCAAGCCCGCGGGCCGGTCTACAGTGCCCATCTCCGACGGAGCGCGACGGTGGCGGTGCAGTTCGTCGCCGTGGCGGCTGCTCTGTGGGTGCTCTCCTGGGTGATCGGCCAGACGTGGGTGATCGTGCTGCCGGTGCTGCTGGCGGTGATCGCCTGCACGGTGCTGTGGCCGCCGGTCCGGTGGCTGCGGACAAAGGGCCTGCCTCCGGCGGTGGCAGTGCTGACGACGCTGTCGCTGGCCGTGGTGTTGATCGCCGGTGTGGTGGCGGCGGTGACGCCGGCAATCGTCGATCAGTCCGGCGAGTTGGCCGAGCAGGCCACCGCCGGCGTCGTGCAGGTGCGGGATTGGCTTGACGGTCCGCCGCTGAACATCAGTGAAGCGCAACTGAATTCGGCGGTTGACGCCATCAACGACACCGTGAACTCGAGCAGCGCGCAGATCGCGACGGGCCTTTTCACCGGGGTGGGCGCCGCGACGTCGGCGCTGGTCACCCTGTTCACGGCCATTGTGGTGACGTTCTTCCTGCTCAAGGACGGCCCGCGGTTCCTTCCCTGGCTGCGCCGCACCGTGGGCAGGCCCGCCGCGCCTCACGTCGCGGCGATTCTCGAGCGCGTCTGGACAACCATCGGGGGTTTCATCCGGACACAGGCCCTGGTCAGCCTGGTGGATGCGGTGCTGATCGGCATCGGCCTGGTGATTCTCGGGGTGCCGTTGGCCTACGCCCTGGCGATCATCACGTTCATCGGCGGCTTCGTGCCGATCGTCGGCGCGTTCGTCGCCGGTGGTCTCGCCGTGCTGGTCGCGTTGGTGTCCAACGGCCCGGTCGACGCACTGATCGTGCTGGGCATCATCGTGGCCGTGCAGCAGTTCGAGGGCAACGTCCTGCAGCCGTGGTTGCAGTCGAAGTCGATGAACATGCACGCGGTGATCGTCTTGCTGTCGGTGACCTTGGGCGCCACGGTGTTCGGCATCATCGGCGCGTTCCTGGCCGTGCCGGTGGCCGCTGCGTTGGCGGTGGTGTTGCGGTACTACGACGAGCAGGTGAGCCTGCAGGCCGCCGACCCAGACCCCGCCGACCCAGACCCCGCCGACCCAGACCCCGCCGACCCAGACCCCGCCGGAACTGTATTCCAGGAGGAAAAAGTCGAGTGACGCCCTGCTGGAATACCGTTCCGGCGAGAAGTGGGCGGGAAGCTAGCGTGCGAACATCAGCGCGCGCTTGACCTCCTGGATCGCTTTGGTCACCTGGATGCCACGCGGGCACGACTCCGTGCAGTTGAACGTGGTCCGGCAGCGCCACACGCCGTCTACGTCGTTGAGGATGTCCAGCCGCTCGGCGGCCCCCTCGTCGCGCGAATCGAAGATGAAGCGGTGGGCGTTGACGATCGCCGCCGGCCCGAAGTAGGACCCCTCGCTCCAGTAGACCGGGCAGCTGGTGGTGCAGCACGCGCACAGGATGCACTTGGTGGTGTCGTCGTAGCGGGCCCGGTCGGTCTGGCTCTGGATCCGCTCCCGCGTCGGCTGGTTGCCGCTGGTGATCAGGTACGGCTTGATCGCGCGGAAGGCGTCGAAGAACGGCTCCATGTCGACGATCAAATCCTTTTCCACGGGCAGCCCGCGAATCGGCTCGATCGTGATCGTCAGCTGCTTGGAAGCCTTCTTGGGCAGCATGTCGCGCATCAGCACCTTGCACGCCAGGCGGTTGACGCCGTTGATGCGCATCGCATCCGATCCGCACACCCCGTGTGCACAGGACCGCCGGAATGTCAGGGTGCCGTCGAGGTACCACTTCACGTAGTGCAGCAGGTTGAGCAGCCGGTCCGACGGCAGGCACGGCACCCGGAAGCTCTGCCAACCGGCGGCGTCGGGGTCCTCCGGGTTGAACCGCGCGATCTTCAGCGTCACCATCACCGCGCCGTCCGGAACCGGCGGGGTCTCCTGCTTGTCGATCGTGGGTGCACTCATCTCAGTACTTCCGTTCCATCGGCTCGTACCGTGTCTGGACCACCGGCTTGTAATCCAGCCGCACATCGGAGAGCAGGTCGCTGCCCTCCTTGTAGGCCATCGTGTGGCGCATGTAGTTGGTGTCGTCGCGGTTGGGGTAGTCCTCGCGGGCATGCCCGCCGCGGGACTCCTTGCGGTTCAGCGCCCCGGCCACGGTGACCTCCGCCAGCTCGAGCAGGAAACCCAGTTCGATCGCCTCCAGCAGGTCGCTGTTGTAACGCTTGCCCTTGTCCTGCACGGTGATTCGCGAGTACCGCTCCTTGAGGGCGTGGATGTCGGTCATGGCCTGCTTGAGGGTTTCCTCGGTGCGGAACACCGCGGCGTTGTTGTCCATCGACTGCTGCAACGCGCCCCGGATGTCGGCGACGCGTTCGTTGCCGTGTTCGGAGAGGATGTCGCCGACCCAGCCTGTCACCATCGAGGCGGGCTCGGCGGGCAGGTCGACGAAGTCGTGGCCGCGGGCGTAGTTGGCCGCGGCGATCCCCGCGCGCCGGCCGAACACGTTGATGTCGAGAAGCGAGTTGGTGCCCAACCGGTTGGCGCCGTGCACCGACACACACGCGCACTCGCCGGCGGCGTACAGGCCGGGGACCACCGTGGTGTTGTCGGACAGCACCTGGCCGTTGACGGTCGTCGGGATGCCGCCCATCACGTAGTGACAGGTCGGGTACACCGGGACGAGTTCCTTGACGGGGTCCACGCCCAGATAGGTGCGGGCGAACTCGGTGATGTCGGGCAGCTTCGCCTCGAGCACGTCGGCACCGAGGTGACGCACGTCGATGTAGACGTAGTCCTTGTTGGGGCCGGCGCCGCGGCCCTCGAGCACCTCGAGCACCATCGAGCGGGCCACGATGTCGCGGGGCGCCAGGTCGACGATCGTCGGCGCGTAGCGCTCCATGAAGCGCTCACCCTCGCCGTTGAGCAGCCGGCCGCCCTCGCCGCGCACCGCCTCGGAGATCAGGATGCCCAGGCCGGCCAGACCTGTCGGATGGAACTGGTGGAACTCCATGTCCTCCAACGGAAGTCCCTTGCGGAAGACGATGCCCAGGCCGTCGCCGGTGAGGGTGTGGGCGTTGGAGGTGGTCTTGTACATCCGGCCGGAACCGCCGGTGGCGAACACGATCGATTTGGCGTGGAAGACGTGGATGTCACCGGTGGCCAGTTCGTAGGCGATGACGCCGGTGGCCACCGGGCCGGACTGGGTCTCGGTCAGCGTGATGTCGAGCGCATAGAACTCGTTGAAGAACTCGACGTTGTGCTTGACGCAGTTCTGGTACAGCGTCTGCAGGATCATGTGGCCGGTGCGGTCGGCGGCGTAGCAGGCGCGACGCACCGGGGCCTTGCCGTGATCGCGGGTGTGCCCACCGAACCGGCGCTGGTCGATGCGGCCCTCGGGGGTGCGGTTGAACGGCATCCCCATCTTCTCCAGGTCGAGCACCGCGTCGATGGCCTCCTTGGCCATGATCTCCACGGCGTCCTGGTCGGCCAGGTAGTCACCACCCTTGACGGTGTCGAAGGTGTGCCATTCCCAGTTGTCTTCCTCGACGTTGGCCAGCGCCGCGCACATGCCTCCCTGGGCCGCGCCGGTGTGGCTGCGGGTCGGGTAGAGCTTGGTCAGCACCGCGGTGCGGACCCGGGGACCGGCCTCGACGGCGGCACGCATCCCGGCGCCGCCCGCGCCGACGATGACGACGTCGTAGCGATGTTCAACAATCATGTCCAGCTCCCGGTCAGGCGATCGTGGCGTCGAAGGTCAGCAGCACATAGGTGCCCAGCACCAGCGTGAACACCATCGACAGCGCCAGTAGGGCGTTGAGCCAGAACTTCGTGGAGTCCTTGCGGCTGTAGTCGGCGATGATGGTGCGCATTCCGTTGCCGCCGTGCAGTTGTGCCAGCCACAGCAGCAACAGGTCGTAGGTCTGCCAGAACGGCGAGGACCAGCGCTGCGCGACGTAGTTGAAGTCGATGCGGTACACACCGCCGTCCCACATCAGCATGATGAACAGGTGGCCGAGGGCCAGGAAGACCAGCACGACACCCGAGAACCGCATGAACAGCCAGGTGTACTTCTCGAAGTTGGGCATCCCGCTGCCGCGCCGCGCCGACCGCGGATTGTCCAGCCCGGGGGGCCGGTCGTAGCTGCGCTGCATCACCGGCGCGGGGCCGCCGCGGTCGCTGATGTGGTCATACGGGTTCTCGCCCCGGCCCCGGGAATGCTCGGTGGTGCTCACAGGAACCGCTCCGCCATGTGCATGCCGATGACCCCGAGTGAGGCGATGAAGACGGCGATCCAGACGCCTGCGACCACCCACAGCATCTGCCGCTGGTACTTGGGTCCTTGTTGCCAGAAGTCGACAAGGATGATGCGCACCCCGTTCAGCGCGTGGTAGAGGACCGCGGCGACCAGGCCGATCTCCATCAGCCCGATCAGAGGGGTCTTGTAGGTCTCGATGATCTGGTTGTAGGCCTCCGGGCTGACCCGCACCAGCGCGGTGTCGAGCACGTGGACGAACAGGAAGAAGAAGATCGTTGCGCCGGTGATGCGGTGGAGCACCCATGACCACATCCCCGGATCGCCGCGGTAGAGGGTCCATCTCCGCGATTGGGTACGCGGAGCGGGTACTTCCTCGCTACCGGGTGTCAGACTCGGTGTCTGAGTGCTCATCTGGCCTCCAACGCCATCGGTGGACGCTCGGGGCGGTGGTCCAGTGGCTCCGACAGGCGTGGCCCGGACCGCTGCCCCTAACCTCGGGGCGACTCTAAACCCAGTTCTACTGCTAATCGAACTACCGTGGAGCCGATCAGGGCGCTCAATTGGCAAAGTTAGGTGTACCTATCCAGAAAGCGCGGTCGACGGGCGAGGTTTCGGAATGCATTCAGAAATTGATTCAGGGGGAGTGCGGTGACCGTGTCTGTTGACTGGAAGACGTTGCGGGACAAGGCGATCAATGCAGCCTCGGGCGCGTACGCGCCGTATTCGGGCTTTCCGGTTGGGGCCGCGGCACTGGTGGACGATGACCGAATGGTGACCGGCTGCAATGTGGAGAATGTCTCATATGGCCTAGGTCTCTGTGCCGAGTGTTCTGTGGTCTGCGCCCTGTATTCCAGCGGGGGTGGCCGGCTGGTCGCGCTGTCGTGTGTCGACGGTGCGGGCAACACGTTGATGCCCTGCGGGCGATGCCGGCAGGTGCTCCTCGAGCACGGCGGACCCGACATGCTCATCGACCATCCTCATGGGCCGCGAAAACTGTCCGAACTGCTGCCCGACGCCTTCGGCCCGGACGACCTGGCCCGGGTGGTGCGGTGACGTCCTTCGATGCGCCCACTGTGATCCGGACCAAGCGTGACGGCGGGGTGCTGTCCGACGACGCCATCGACTGGGTGATCGACGCCTACACCTACGACAGGGTCGCCGACGCTCAGATGTCGGCGCTGTTGATGGCGATCTTCCTACGGGGTATGACGACCGCGGAGATCGCCCGGTGGACGGCCGCGATGGTCGCTTCGGGGGACAAGCTGGACTTCTCGGATCTTCGTCGCGGCGGCAGACCGCTGGCGTTGGTGGACAAGCACTCCACCGGCGGCGTCGGCGACAAGATCACGATCCCGTTGGTGCCCGTCATCATGGCCTGCGGCGGGGCGGTGCCTCAGGCGGCAGGGCGCGGACTGGGCCACACCGGCGGCACCCTGGACAAGCTCGAGGCCATCCCCGGCTTCACCGCCGAGATCACCAAAGCCCAGATCCGCCAACAACTCTGCGACCTGGGCGCGGCGATCTTCGCCGCCGGCGAGCTGGCCCCCGCCGACCGCAAGATCTACGCGCTGCGGGACGTCACCGGCACCACCGAATCGTTGCCGCTGATCGCCAGCTCGGTGATGAGCAAGAAGATCGCCGAGGGCACCCGCGCGCTGGTTCTGGACTGCAAAGTGGGCTCCGGGGCGTTCCTGGCCACCGAGGCCGAGTCGCGTGAGCTGGCCCGCACGATGGTCGATCTGGGTACCGAACACGGGCTGCTCACCCGGGCGTTGCTCACCGACATGAACACCCCGCTCGGCCGAACCGTCGGCAACGCCGTCGAGGTCGTCGAATCGCTGGAGGTGCTCTCCGGCGGCGGGCCCGACGACGTCGTCGAGCTGACGCTCGCGCTGGCCCGCGAGATGCTCGACGCCGCGGGGGTCGACGGGGTCGACCCGGCGCAGACGTTGCAGGACGGGTCCGCGATGGACCGGTTCCGGGCGCTCGTCGCCGCCCAGGGCGGTGACGCCGGCACGTTGTCGGCCGAGGCGTTACCCACCGGTGCGCACAGCGAGACCGTCACGGCGACCCGGGGTGGCACGATGGGTGATATCGACGCGATGGCTGTGGGGCTGGCGGTGTGGCGGCTCGGAGCGGGCCGCTCCGAGCCGGGAGCCCGGGTGCAGTCCGGCGCCGGGATGCGCGTGCACCGCAGGCCCGGTGAACCCGTCGCCGCGGGCGAACCGCTGTTCACCCTCTACACCGACACCCCGCAGCGGTTCCCGGCGGCGCTGGCCGAACTCGACGGCGCATGGAGCGTCGATGACGAACCGCCGGCCACTCGGCCGCTGATCATCGACCGCATCACGTGAGGAGCAGCTCATGACGACACCGCTGATGCTGGACACCATCCGGAAGGCACCGAAGGCGCTGCTGCACGACCACCTCGACGGAGGGCTGCGGCCGGCGACCGTGCTGGAGCTGGCCGAGGAACACGGGTACGACGCGCTGCCGGCCACCGACGCGGATGCGCTCGCGACGTTCTTCCGCACCGCCGCGCACAGCGGATCGCTGGTGCGCTACCTGGAGCCGTTCGCGCACACCGTCGGCGTCATGCAGACCCCCGACGCGCTGCACCGGGTCGCCTACGAATGCGTGGAGGACCTGGTCGCCGACAACGTCGTCTACGCCGAGATCCGGTTCGCACCGGAGCTGCACATCGACGGCGGACTGTCCCTGGACGCCGTCGTCGACGCCGTGCTCTCCGGCTTCGCCGACGGGGAGAAGGCCGCCGCGGCCGACGGCCACCCGATCGTGGTGCGCTGCCTGGTCACCGCGATGCGGCACGCCGCCCGGTCGCGTGAGATCGCTGAGCTGGCGGTCCGGTTCCGGGACAAGGGCGTGGTCGGCTTCGACATCGCCGGGGCCGAGGCGGGCTACCCGCCGACCCGGCACCTGGACGCCTTCGAGTACATGCGCGGCAACAATGCCCGCTTCACCATCCACGCCGGCGAGGCGTTCGGCCTGCCCTCCATCCACGAGGCGATCGCGTTCTGCGGGGCCGACCGGCTCGGTCACGGGGTGCGCATCGTCGACGACATCGAGCTCGGCGCCGACGGCTCGGCACGGCTGGGCCGGCTGGCGTCGCTGCTGCGGGACAAACGGATCCCGTTCGAGATGTGTCCGAGTTCCAACGTGCAGACCGGCGCGGTGGGCAGCATCGCCGAGCACCCGTTCGACCTGCTGGCCCGGCTGCGTTTCCGGGTCACCGTCAACACCGACAACCGGTTGATGAGCGACACCTCGATGAGCCTGGAGATGCTGCGCCTGGTGGAGGCGTTCGGCTACGGGTGGAGCGACCTGGAGCGGTTCACGATCAACGCGATGAAATCGGCGTTCATCGCCTTCGACGAGCGGCTGGCGATCATCGACGAGGTGATCAAGCCGCGCTACGCCGTCCTGATCGGCTGACGCGTCTCTTCGCTGCGCGAGCGCGCATGTCTGCACGCCGCCGCGCCGCAAACCCTGGCATTTCGCGCACGCTCGTCACCGGCGAGCGCGACGTTCTGCACGCAACACGCCGCCCAATAGCGCACAGACACGCGCGCTCGCGGGGCAAAAGGGGGGCCTACTCCTCCCGCAGCCGGGACTCGACGAACGTCTCCAGCGACTCCCACTGGGCGACCGCGTCGGCGTATGGCGGGCTCGGCCGGGCGACCGACTGAGGGTCCAGCGCGTAGGCGATCACCCGACCCAGCGGCGCGTCGGGCGCGAGCTTGGCGTCGACGCCGGTGTCCTCGGCGTAGTCGCCGATGTCGCGCAGCAGTTCCACCGCCAGCGCGAGCTGGTCGCGGTCCAGGCTGTCGGGGCCCTCGGCCAGCTCCTCGACGATGTCGGTCAGCACGTAGACGTTGTCGTCGGTGACCTCGACGCTCAGCGAGCCATCGGTGGCCGCCGTGCGGATGTCGTCGTAGGTGGCCAGATCGGACAGGTCGTGGTCGTGTTCGTCGGCCAGGTAGCGCGCCAGCGCGCGCTCCGATCCGAACACGCTGATGCGCCCGTTGCGGCCCAGGAAGATCGGCCGGTCGTCGAGGTAGCAGCGCAACGTGAACGACGTGCCGCTGCGGGTCATGATCCGCACCGGGTCGATGCCGACGCGCTGCCAGAAGTCCTCGTCACCGCCGAGAACCTTGGTCTCGGCCGCGGCGGTCAGCTCGTCGGACTCCTCCTCGGTGTCGACGACGTCGTCGATGACGACGTCGTCCTCGTCGGGTTCCGGTGCCGGCTCGTCGAGCTCGGCCTGGGCCTTCTCCGCGGCTGTCTTGTCGACGTCGGGGGTGGTGATGATCTCGTCGATCGCGTCGACCACCTTGTCCCAGCCGCGCGCGATGATCTTCGCGATCTCGGACCAGCGCTTGCGTCCGGCCCGCCCGGCGAACGCCTCCGCCCCGCCGCCGACGGTGCCGAGCACCGGGTTGCCGTTGAAGAACTTGGTGACCGACGGCAGCTCGCAGACCGTCCCGATGGACGACACCACGGCCAGTGCCTGGTGCACTTCGGCGACGATGTCGTCGGTGGGCTTGTCGGCGAGCAGTTCCTCGAGGCCGGCGAGGTCGTGTGTGTGGCTCTCGGTCGGGTCCAGCTTGTGGGCGTTGGCCTCGGTCAGCTTCTGCCACGCCGGGTGATCGACGATGTCGTTGTCGGTGTTGGTCCGCACGAAGGCGACCAGGTCGGCGACCGAGTCGAACACGTACAGGTCCTCGTCCTTGCCGAGAAAGGCTTCCCAATCGTCACCATCGGCGCGCCACCGCGGCGCCCACAACGTGTACACGTCGCCCTTGGTCAGCCTGAGCCTGATCGGCACGATGTCAGCAGCCATGCGGCACAGCCTAACCATCGGACCCGCGGGCCAGTCCGGCTGCTCTACCAGTGGAACGATCCCCGCCGCTCCGGCTATACGTGATTCCCCTGAATCCGGCCGTAGGCGTGCCTAGGCTGGGTGCGTGGAGAGGCTGCGCGCGGCCGACAAGGCCGCCGACCTCGGCAAGATCGACAATCCGGCGCCGTCGGTGGCCCGATTGTTCCTCGACCGCGTCGCCGCCACCCCGCGTAGTGAGGCGTTCCGTTTTCCCACCGACGGCAGCTGGACGAGGGTCACCTGGCAGCAGGTGGGGGACCGCGTTGATCTCATCGCCGCGGGGTTGATCGCGCTCGGCATCGCCCCCGAGGACCGGGTCGCACTGGCCTCGTCGACGCGCTACGAGTGGGTGCTGGTCGACTTCTCGGTGTTGTGTGCGGGCGCCGCGACCACCACCTTGTATCCGACGACCCACGCCCGTGACGTCGCGTTCATCGTCGCCAACTCCGGAAGCCGCGTCGTCGTCGCCGAGGACCAGACGCAGGTCGACAAGCTGCTCGAGCACCGCGAGGAATTGCCCGACGTGGAGAAGGTGGTGATCGTCGACGGCGAAGGCGACGGCGAGTTCGTGATCACGCTGGCCGACCTCGAGGCTCTCGGCGCGCAACTGCTGGCCGACTCTCCCGACGTCATCGACCAGCGCGTCGCGGCCATCGGGACCGACCAACTGGCCAGCATCATCTACACCTCGGGAACCACCGGGCGCCCCAAAGGGGTGCGGCTTCCGCACAGTGCATGGACCTATACCGCCGCCGCCATCGACGCACTGGGCATCCTGCGCGCCGACGACCTGAACTTTCTGTGGCTCCCGCTGGCCCACGCGTTCGGCAAGGTGATGCTCGCATTGCCGTTGACGATCGGCTTCCCGACCGCGATCGACGGTCGGGTGGACAGGATCGTCGACAATCTCGCGGCCGTGCATCCGACGTTCATGGCGGCCGCCCCGAGAATCTTCGAGAAGGCGCACGCCCGGATTCAGGGCATGATTGCCGACGAAGGCGGGATCAAGAAGCGCATCTTCGACTGGGCGATCGGCGTCGGGATCCAGGCCTCCGAGGCCAGGGAGGCCGGGAAACGACTGTCGCCGCTGCTGTCGGTGCAGCACGCGCTCGCCGACCGGTTGGTGTTCGCGACGATCCGGGGACGCTTCGGTGGCCGGCTCCGGTTCTTCGTCTCCGCGGCCGCGCCGCTCAACCACAATCTCGCGCGATGGTTCGACGCCGTCGGCATCATCGTGCTCGAGGGCTACGGTCTCACCGAGACGGCAGCAGCCTCATTCATCAACCGTCCCAACGCCTACCGCTTCGGAACTGTCGGGCTGCCCTTCCCCGGCACCGAGGTCGAGATCGCCGCCGACGGCGAGATCCTGCTACGGAGCCCGGGTGTGATGACCGGCTACCACGACCTGCCCGAGGCCACCGCCGAAGCGCTCGATGCGGCCGGATGGTTCCACACCGGCGACATCGGCACCATCGACGACGAGGGGTTCCTGCGCATCACGGACCGAAAGAAGGATCTGTTCAAGACCTCGCAGGGCAAGTACGTCGCACCGTCGGCGATCGCGGCGGCATTCAAGGCCATCTGCCCGTACCTGAGCGAGATGATCGTCTACGGCGAGGAGCGCCCCTACTGCGTGGCGCTGGTGAGCCTGGACAGCGAGGCCATCACCGACTGGGCCGCCAAGAACGGCCTGGAGAACCTGTCCTTCACCGAGATCGCACAGCACAACTCGACGCGCGAGTTGATCGGCGGTTACATCGACACGCTCAACAGCCAACTCAACCGCTGGGAGCAGGTCAAGAGGTTCGCGATCCTCGACCGTGAATTATCCATCGAGGCAGGCGATCTCACTCCGAGCCTGAAGGCCAAGCGCAACGTCATCGTGAAGAACTTCGCCGACACCCTCGCGGGTCTCTACGACTGAGCGTCAGTCCCGCGAGATCGGAGGCTGCGGCGGCTTGCCGGGCTCGGCGGCCACCAGCAGCGCGTACGCCTGTGCCAGGTGAAGAATCCCGTCTGTCGACCCGCTCTTCGGCGCGGCACTGGTGATCGCCTTCAACAGAGCCTCGGCGGCCTCGTCGGCCAGCGCAGCCAGTTCGTTGCGGTCAGCCATGTCAAGGTGTCCTTTCGGTGCAACGACAACGTGGTGCGCTCACTTGTCCGCGTCGTCGGCCTTGCGCAGTGTTCGGTCGGCGCTGTGTACGACGCTGCGCAGGAACTCGTACTGCGTGGTGACGAGGCGGTCGGCCATGTCAAGGGCCGCGTCGATCACAGTCTCCCGGCGTGACGGGTGGTCATCCTTCGGTGGCAATGCCTCGTCGACGGTGTCGACGAACTGGCGCACCGCCTCGATTGCGGCCCTTTGGCCGGCTTCGACCGATTTGAGCACGTCATCGGACAACCCGGCCGCGCGCTCCACCACCGTGTGGACGGTGCTCGCGGTCGTATCCGGTGCTTCGGCGGCTGCGCTCTTGCCGGTGGCTTCTGTCATGACAAGCTCCTGTAATCGGATTCGGTGTGGTCCCTCGAGAATCCGCTCGTCGGGTCGGTCGCAACAAGGGTCTTTCGCCTCCTGTTTTCGCATCGGGCCTCGCGCCGGCCCAGGCTTGGGGAGAATCCAGATATGGCGAATGGCAGGGGCGTGGCGGTGGCAGGCATCATCGGTGCAGCGGTGCTGGCCGCGGTGCTGCTTGTCCCGGCGATGCGGGCCGGTTCTCATCAGCCCTGGCTGGGTGCGGTGATCATGATCGTGCCGGTCGCGGCGCTGCTGACCGGCACGGGTTTGCGGCACTACGGACCGTGGCGCTCGCTCGGGGTTGCGGTGGTGGTGACGCTGGTGGCCGGGGGCATCAGCTGGCTTGTCGCGATCTTCACGTTGGTGAAGGCGTTGAGCGGTGCTGGGGTGGGACTTGTCTGGGCGCTTCTACTCTTCGCTACGCCTGTGATTTCGGTGCTCGCGCTGGGGGCGTTGGCGTTGCGTCTGTTTGCGACGCGGTCCGACCAGCCCGAACGGGCCGCCCGGGCAACGCCTCCGGCGTAGCATCAGCCCGTCGCGCATGGCTGAGGACCCGGAGTCGGTGATCGCGAAGTGGGACGCGTGTCTTACTCGGCGGCTCGTCGACCTGACCCGCCTCATCGTGAAGACCTATTTCCGTTCCCAGGTAACGGGTTTGGAGAACATCCCCGCCGGGGCATCGCTGATGGTGTCGAACCACTCCGGCGGATTGGTCACCTTCGACCACTCGGTGATCGCGGTCGACTACTACCGGGCGTTCGGGTACGACCGGCCGCTCTACGTGCTTGCCCACGACAACTTCTTCCGCGGACCGGTGGCCGACTTCTTCGAGCGCACCGGTGTCATCCGCGCCACCCCCGAAAATGCCGAGGCGGCGCTCGCGACCGGCTCTCCCGTGCTGGTCTTTCCCGGCGGCGACTACGACGTCTACCGGCCGACCCGGCAGGAGAACGTCATCGCCTTCGGTGGCCGTACCGGCTACGTTACGACGGCGATCGAGGCGGGTGTTCCGATCGTTCCTGTGGTGTCCGTCGGTGGGCAGGAGAACCAGCTCTACCTGACCAGAGGTACCTGGCTCGCGCGGACGCTTCGGCTGACGGCGTTGGAGCGCAGGCTCTTTCGGACAAATATCCTGCCTGTCACCATCGGTTTCCCGTTCGGTCTCAGCGTGGTGTTACCGGTCAACATGCCGCTGCCCACGAAGATCGTCACGCGGGTACTGCCGCCGATCGACATCACGACCGAGTTCGGCGACGATCCGGATGTGCGGAAGGTCGACGCGCATGTGCGTGCGGTGATGCAGCACGGCCTCGTCGAGCTGGCACGTAAGCGGCGACTGCCCGTGCTGGGGTGACGTCGTTGTGGTGGCGCGCACCGAACCGATTCTCGGTCGGTGTTCACCCCTACTCCCGCAGCAAACCGGCGAGGTGTTTGAGCGAGTTGTCCAGGTGCTGCCGGTCGAATGGCGGGAACCCGATGTGTTCACGAATGGTCGGCGGCACCGCCGACCAGTCATACGTCAGGGTGACCTCGGTCCGGTCGTCACCGAGCGGCTCGAGATCGTGCGGTCGGCCGGTCGCCGTCGAGCGACTCCCGCACCCAGCCGGTGCCGTCGATCGCTTGATGAGTGGTCGGGTCGGCCAGCACCGCGAACACGGTTTCGGCGGGCACATTGACGATGCGCACGCTGCACATGGATTCGTCTGTCATGCCCATACCGACTGGCGGCGGCTCGGGCAATCATCGAGACGGAGGGAGATCCGCGACCCGCCGAAGCCGCTATCGCTACGCCGTCGCCCGCCAGAACCCCTGAAAACCCTGACCGGCGTTGGCGGTTCTGATCGGCGACAGCTGCACCGGGTCACCGGCCTCGGCGAGTGATCAAAAGCGGTACAGATCCGATCTACCCGCTGAGCAGCAGAGGAACCAAACCAACCATCACCACCACCAGCTCCGGGCCCAAGAAGAGGGGACCTCGTCGACCTCGACTGCTGGCAGTGAGGATGAGGATCCCGCCGTCTACGGCATCAGCGATCTGTTGGTGGAGCAAGTAGGCCCCACAACGCAAAAGCGACCCCGCTCCTGGACAGCCAGGGCGGGGCTTCTTCTTGCTCAGGAGACGGTGGCGCAGAGCCGAAACATGGTTGCGTCGAGGTCGGACTCGTCGAATCGTGGATCATCTCGACTGACAGTGATGTTGGGGGTCTCCTGACCGTCTATGGTCTTCCTGCCCTGCGGGTCACACCAGACCACCACCTGGTTGCTCGCCTGCTGCTGCGGCAGCGGAAAGATCAACGCTAAGCCGATGACGGGCAGCGCGACCGCGCAGAGGCACAGCACGAACTGCTTGCCCTTCCCCTGGGCGTAGTACCAGCGCGCAAAAGAATCTCCCCGTTGCCCCACGAGCCGAGAGTAGAAGGTTCGGTCGAGCTTCACCACGTGATCTCGCCAGGACGGTGCAGGGGCGTACAGCCGGGTCGCAACGGCTGACCGCAGCCAGAGCGCCAGCACCGTCGGCACCAGCCTGAGACACCCGGCGTCAATCATCACCGTGAACTTCGGATTTCCCTGTCTGCTAGCTAGGCCTGGATGCAGTCGGCGACGCTACGCCTCCCGGGTTCGACCATCATGTTGTGGCCCATGCCGGCGGTCGCATTGACCTCTCTGATGGAAATCGTGCTTTGGTGTTCTGCGCCGAGGATGCCCGAGCCTGTCGGAACGAAGGGCGGTCAGGCCGTCGGCCGCCAGAAGCCCTGAAAACCCTGACCGGCGTTGGCGGTTCTGATCGGCGACAGCTGCACAGGATCACCGGCCTCGACCATCATGCCG
Source organism: Mycolicibacterium hippocampi (assembly GCF_010723735.1). Taxonomy (GTDB): domain Bacteria; phylum Actinomycetota; class Actinomycetes; order Mycobacteriales; family Mycobacteriaceae; genus Mycobacterium; species Mycobacterium hippocampi. Next base: position 2,120,661 of record NZ_BLLB01000002.1, read on the forward strand.
TTGCCGACGATCATCGCGACGTGGCCGTCCCACACCGCAAGATCGCCGGGACGCAACGAGCCGGCGTCGACCGTCGCGCCGATGTCCTGCTCCTGGGCCAGCCGCGGAAGGTTCAACCCCGCTTCTCCGTACGCCCACTGGGTCAGGCCACTGCAGTCCAACCCGACGCCCGGTGTGGTGCCGCCCCACTGGTAGGGCACCCCGAGCTGGGTCAGCGCATGTCGGACCGCGCCGGCGGCAACCGCGTTCGGTGCCATCACCACGGTTCCGTCGGGCAGTCGCACCGCCACCCCCTCCCCGAAGGCCCCCGCGTCGGCGGTCTCCGCCAGGTCCGCACGGGTGAACCCCGACATCTCCGCCGTGCCACCGCCGGCCCCGCTCCAGCCCGGCGCACCCAGCGGGGCGCCGCCACCGCCGCCGAAGCCGGAGCCCATCCCGGAGCCCATCGCCGGGCCGCCGCTGAACCCCGCCGGCGCGGTCGCGGCTGGGGCGCCGGGCGCCTGGGCAGCCACGGCGGCCGCGTGCCCGTCCAGTTCAGCGATCAGCCCCTCGACCACCGCGACCGCGTCGGCCAACGCGTCGCGCGCCGCGGTCAACAGCTTCTCGGCGACGCCCGGGGAGTCCAGGTGCGGTTCCAGCGCGCCGGCTCGCGCTTCGAAGTCGTCGACGATCGCCTGCAGGCGTTGGTGCGCCGCCGCCACCGACTCCGTGGCCCGGCCGGCCGTGACGCCCAGGCCGGACGCTCGTTCGGCCGCCTCGTCGATCGCCGCGGCCGTCGTCGCCGCGAACTGTGCTGCGGCGTCGGATCCCGCGCCCGCCCACTCGGCCGACGTGCGCTGCCAGGCTTGTGTGGCCGAGTGCGCAACGTCGGCCAGCATGTCGCGCGTCGCGGCGAGCGCCGCGGCGGGGTCGGCCGCCGGGTCTCCGGACCATCCGGGACCGACCAGCGCCTGCACCCGGCGGATCGGCGTGGACAACGCCGTGATCAGCGCGCTGGGCATCACCAGTCCCCGGTGAGCCGGGCTCCGGCGGCGGCGTCGGCTCCCTCGTAGACCTGTGCCGTACTACGGGCCGCCGGGTCTGCCGCCGCGATGGCGCTGCCGAGATCGGTGATGGTGCCTGCCTCCCGGTCGATCGCTCGGGCCAGGGCGGCCTGGAACCGGGCGCCGACCGGCCCGAGCAGCGCAGCGGCGCCGGCGTCGAGCGCGGTCAGCCGGGCGGCGGCGGCCATCAGGTCCGCCGCGTGGCCCGACGAGGCCGACCCGTAGGCGCGGATGAACTCGGTGTCTGCAGACAAACGCGCGACCATGGAAGTTAGGACGCCGGGGAAGCCGGATCGGTTCCCATTAGGGTCGTCATCCATGGACGTTCGCGTTGTGGACCATCCGCTGGCCGCGGCGCGGCTGACCACCCTGCGTGACGAGCGCACTGACAACGCGGCGTTCCGGGCGGCGTTGCGCGACCTGACGTTGATGCTCGTTTACGAGGCGACCCGCGAGCTGGCGGTCGACACGGTCGCCGTCCGCACGCCGATGGCCGACACCGCCGGGACGAAGCTGGCCAACCCGCCCCTGCTGGTGCCGGTGCTGCGGGCCGGTCTGGGCATGGTGGATCAGGCGCACGCGCTGATCCCCGAGGCCCGGGTGGGTTTCGTCGGTGTGGCCCGCAATGAGGAGACCCATCAACCGACGCCGTATCTGGAGTCGCTCCCCGAGGATCTCAGCAGGCAGCCGGTGATCGTGCTCGACCCGATGTTGGCCACCGGTGGCTCGATGGTGCACACTCTCGAGCTGCTGTATGCCCGCGACGCCGTCGACGTCACCGCCATCTGTGTCGTGGTCGCCCCGGAAGGGATCGCCGCGGTCGAGAAGGCGGCGCCGCGGCTGCGGTTGTTCACCGCGACCATCGACTCCGGCTTGAACGACATCGCCTACATCGTCCCGGGTTTGGGCGACGCCGGCGACCGGCAGTTCGGGCCACGCTGACGCCGGCCGCAACCCATCACGCGTCGACGCCGCCTGCCTGTAGCTTTTTCATCACCTGCTCGAGGTTGAAACTGGCGGATTCCTGACGCTGAGGGAATTCGACCAGAGTCTTCAGCATTTCGGCGACGTAGGCCTGTGCTGGTGCGAAAAGCCAGACGCGGTCGAGCATCCAGTCGTAGTAGGTGTTCGACGTGATGTCTGCCCGCTCGTAGGGGTCGGTGCGCAGATTGAACAGCTTCGGTGCACGCAGCTCGGTGTAGGGCTCGGCCCAGATCTGCAGCGTGCCCGGGCAGCGCTGTTCGAGGAACACGACCTTCCAGTTGTCGAACCGCAGGGCTGTCAGATCGCCGTCGTCGGAGACGTAGAAGAAATGCTGGCGTGGGCTTTCGTCGGTCGCGCCGGTGATGTACTCCAGCTGGTTGAGTCCGTCGAGGTGGACTTTGTAGCTGGATCCGTTCAGCTCGGTTCCGGCCCGCAATCGGTCCGCGATGTCGGGGTCGCCTGCCGCGGCCAGCAGTGTGACGAACCAGTCGTTGTGGCTCACGATTCCGGTCAGCACCTTGCCTGCGGGCACCCGGCCCGGCCAGCGTACGAGGGCCGGAACCCGGTAGGCGCCCTCCCAGTTGGAGTTCTTCTCGTTGCGGAAGGGGGTCATCCCGGCGTCCGGCCAGCTGTTCATGTGGGGACCGTTGTCGGTGGAGTAGATGACGATCGTGTCGTCGGCGATGCCCAGTTCGTCGAGCAGGTTCAGCAGATCGCCGACGATGTCGTCGTGGTCGAGCATGGTGTCGTGGTATTCGGACTGCCATCGTCCGGAACGGCCGATGCTCTCCGGTTTGGGGTGGGTGCGGAAGTGCATGTGGGTCGAGTTGAACCACACGAAGAAGGGGGTGCCCGCGTCTTTCTGGCGCCTGATGAAATCGATGGCCGCATCGCGGAATTCCTCGTCGCAGGTTTCCATCCGCTTCCGGGTGAGCGGGCCGGTGTCTTCGATGCGCTGGGTTCCGTCCGCGTTGGCCCAGGTGTGCAGGACGCCACGCGGCCCGAACTTCTTCCGGAACTCCGGGTCCTTCGGGTAGTCGACGTTCTCCGGCTCTTCTTCGGCGTTCAGGTGATACAGGTTGCCGAAGAACTCGTCGAACCCGTGCATGGTCGGCAGGAATTCGTCCCGGTCACCCAGATGGTTCTTGCCGAACTGGCCGGTGGCGTAGCCCTGCGCCTTCAGCGCTGTCGCGATCGTCGGGTCCTCGGACTGCAGCCCGAGGGGAGCCCCCGGCATGCCGACCTTCGTCAGACCGGTGCGGTACGGGTTCTGTCCGGTGATGAAGGCGGCCCGTCCCGCGGTACAGCTCTGCTCACCGTAATAGTCGGTGAAGCGCGCGCCTTCGGCGGCGATCCGGTCGATGTTCGAGGTCTGATAGCCCATCACCCCGTCGCTGTAGCAGCTGAGGTTGCTCTGGCCGATGTCGTCACCCCAGATGACGAGGATGTTCGGTTTGTCGCTCACGAGTGCCCACCTTTCCTAGCCGGGCATTCCACCTGCAGCGACGTACTGAGCGCGCTCTCTTGATGCCGGCGATGGGATAGTACGCTCGCATTTACGCCGGCGTTGATTTCTCTGCCGAACGGGATGTGACGAAGCTATGACCGACGAACTGGACGCGAACACCCGCCTGGCCGCGCAGCGCACGCGACTCGCTCAGGAACGCACGCTGATGGCCTGGGTGCGAACCTCGACATCCTTGATCGCGTTCGGTTTCACGATCTATCAGATCTTCCGGTACCTGTCGGCGTCGGAGCGCCTGCGTGACCCGCTGATCAGCCCCACGGTGTTCGGCACGACGATGATCCTGATCGGTCTGGTCGCCCTTGTGCTGGCCTGGGTGCAGCACCGTCAGGACATGAAAACACTGCAGGAAGCCTTCGGGCCGGCGCCGTTCTCGATAGCGAGTGTGGTCGCCGCACTGATCGCCGCTCTGGGCGTCATCGCCCTGCTGGGCGTGGTGCTGAGGGTGTAGATGTCCGGTCAGGAATCCCCATCTCAGTTGCGGCGCTTGACCACACCGCGGTCGGCGGCTGTGGCCGGTGTCCTGTTCGCGGTGCTGTTCGCCGCAAGCCTGGTCCTGATGCGCAGCGCGATTCCTGACGATCCCTTCGCTCAGATCGGGTGGGTCAGCAGCGGCCGGGCCCGGATCGGCGCGGCGCTGGTGCTGGCACCGGTCGCCGGGATCTCTTTCCTGTGGTTCATCGGGGTGATGCGCGATCTGCTGGGCGACCTCGAGGATCGCTTCTTCTCGTCGGTGTTCTTCGGCAGTGGATTGTTGTTCCTCGCCATGACGGCGCTCTCCATGGCGATCGCGGGAGCCATCGTGATGACCGCGGAGGTACCCGCCGTGGCGACCAACGGCCTGATCTATTTCGGTCGATCGCTGATGCTGCAGGTCAGCAACGTGTGGGCGCTTCGGATGGCGGCGGTGTTCATGGTCTCGCTGGCCACCATCTGGATCAGGACCGGGCTGATGCCCCGCTGGCTGGCGGTGCTCACCTACCTGCTGGCCGCGATGTTGATCGTGGTGGTCAGCTTCAGCCTGTGGATCACGCTGGTGTTTCCGGCCTGGGTGTTCGGGATCAGCGTGTTCGTGCTCCTGGTTCGTCACCGCGACGGCTCGAAGCCGGGCTGACCCGCCGGTCACCGAAGGTGACCGCCACGGAGTCCTGCACCTCGGCGGCCCGCGCGCGGGCCTGCTCCAGCTGCCCTGCGCAGCGAATCTCGATGTAGCACTTGAGTTTCGGCTCGGTGCCCGATGGCCGCACCACCACCCGCACCGTCACCTCGTCGTCGCCACCGGTGAACACCAGCGCGCCGGCTCGCGCTTCGAAGTCGTCGACGATCGCCTGCAGGCGTTGGTGCGCCGCCGCCACCGACTCCGCGGCCCGGCCGGCCGTGACGCCCAGGCCGGACGCCCGTTCGGCCGCCTCGTCGATCGCCGCGGCCGTCGTCGCCGCGAACTGTGCTGCGGCATCGGATCCCGCGCCCGCCCACTCGGCCGACGTGCGTTGCCAGGCTTGTGTGGCCGAGTGCGCAACGTCGGCCAGCATGTCGCGCGTCGCGGCGAGCGCCGCGGCGGGGTCGGCCGCCGGGTCTCCGGACCATCCGGGACCGACCAGCGCCTGCACCCGGCGAATCGGCGTGGACAACGCCGTGACCAGCGCGCTGGGCATCACCAGTCCCCGGCGAACCGGGCTCCGGCGGCGGCGTCGGCTCCCTCGTAGACCTGTGCCGTACTACGGGCCGCCGGGTCTGCCGCCGCGACGGCGCTGCCGAGATCGGTGATGGTGCCGGCCTCCCGGTCGATCGCTCGGGCCAGGGCGGCCTGGAACCGGGCGCCGACCGGCCCGAGCAGCGCAGCGGAGCCGGCGTCGACCGCGGTCAGCCGGGCTACGGCCACCATCAGGTCAGCCGCGTGACCCGACGAGGCCGACCCGTAGGCGCGGATGAACTCGGTGTCTGCAGACAAACGCGCGACCACCGACAACGCGGCGTTCCGGGCGGCGTTGCGCGACCTGACGTTGATGCTCGTTTACGAGGCGACCCGCGAGCTGGCGGTCGACACGGTCGCCGTCCGCACGCCGATGGCCGACACCGCCGGGACGAAGCTGGCCAACCCGCCCCTGCTGGTGCCGGTGCTGCGGGCCGGTCTGGGCATGGTGGATCAGGCGCACGCGCTGATCCCCGAGGCCCGGGTGGGTTTCGTCGGTGTGGCCCGCAATGAGGAGACCCATCAACCGACGCCGTATCTGGAGTCGCTCCCCGAGGATCTCAGCAGGCAGCCGGTGATCGTGCTCGACCCGATGTTGGCCACCGGTGGCTCGATGGTGCACACTCTCGAGCTGCTGTATGCCCGCGACGCCGTCGACGTCACTGCCATCTGTGTCGTGGTCGCCCCGGAAGGGATCGCCGCGGTCGAGAAGGTGGCGCCGCGGCTGCGGTTGTTCACCGCGACCATCGACTCCGGCTTGAACGACATCGCCTACATCGTGCCGGGTTTGGGCGACGCCGGCGACCGGCAGTTCGGCCCGCGCTGACCCCCGCCGGAACTGTATTCCAGGCGGCGTAACGCGCCAAAACCGCACGCGGAATACAGTTCCGGCGGAGGGGTGGTCCTTCAGAGAGCGGACAGCGCCGCGCGTAGTCGACCATCCAGATCGCCGTTGCCGCACAGGTAGAACGGCCCAGCGCCGTCGGTCAATACCCGGCGAAGCCGGGCCATTCCCACGGCCGTCACCGGACTGGGCGACTGCAGGCGATCAACAATCAGTCTGACTGTGTCCTCGGCATTGCGGATGTTGTGGTGATGCAGAGGTAGCCGCGGGGACAGCCACCAGCGGCGGTCGTGGGCGCCGACGACCGCCCGGTGAAGCGAACGCGCAATGCTCTGTCGCTCTCGGCGGGATCTCAGCCGGTCGGCGTGGAGCGCCAAGGCGGTACCGGCCTTGCCTGTGAAACCGAGGGAGAGTTGCTCATCGAAGCGGTTGGCGAAGGTCCACGCCGCGACGCGAGCGGTCAGGGAACCGCTTCCGGGACTTCGGAGGGCGGTGGGTGATTCGGACACGATTCTTCCTTTCGCGAAGATGTTGTCATTGTTGGCAATTCAGTTCCGGATTGCGCAGCGTCGCCACCTCGAGGGTCGGTTGACGACAGTCAACGCCTTCGCGGCCGGCAACGAAAGGCACGAACTCACCTAGGAAAGATTCGGCCACCCTGCGGAGGTGAGATCGGCTCTCTCGATGACGGCGCAGTGGCGGCTCCCGCCAGGCGTAGTCACAGGTCAGCCAGTCGATCAACGGACCCGCGCTGGCTCTGAACCTGTGACACACTCCGAATATGGTGATGGGGAACGATCCGTTGGCGGAGTTCCTGCGTTCATGCCGCAGCAAGCTCCAACCCGACGATTTCGGGCTCCCGCGGGGAAACCGGCGCCGTGTCGCTGGTCTGCGCCGGGAGGAAGTGGCGATGCTGGCCGGCATCAGCACCGACTACTACCACCGGATCGAACAGGGCCGGGAACGACCGTCGGATCAGGTGCTCAACGCGCTGTCCCGGGCGCTGCGGCTCAGCCCGGACGCAGCCGCCTACTTGTGCAATCTCGCCTCTGACAACGGAAGCCGTGATCACATACCGAGGCTCGATCGGCCGCTGCACCCTGCGCTGCAGGATCTTCTCGACGGCTGGCCGCTGTCCCCGGCGCACATCCACGATGTCACCGCCACCGTGGTGCTGGCCAACGACCTTGCTGCGGCGCTGTCGCCGACCTTTGCGCAGGGGTCCAACCCGCTGCGCAGTCTGTTCCTCGACCCCACGACCCGAAATCTCTACCGCAACTGGGACGGGCTGACCGCCTGGGCGGTGCGGTGGCTGCGCTCGTTCGTGGGCGACAACCCGGTGGCCGGTCTGCACGCGCTGATCGACGATCTGAAAGCCCGCAGCGAGCGGTTCCGCACGCTGTGGGAGGCCTACGACGTCAAGGGGCACGCCAGCGGGCTGCTGCTGTTGAACCACCCTGCGGTCGGTCCGCTCGATCTGCATTTCCAGCATCTGACGCTGCGTGGCAGCGACAACATCATGGTGGTCTATTGGGCCGAACCGGGGTCGCCCTCGGACGCTGCTTTGCGTGAGTTGGCTGACGCCGCCCTTTGAGCCGAAGCTGGCCGGGCCGGAACTAGGAAAAGTTCAGCCTGGTTGTGCGGGCGGCGAGGATTCACGCTGGTTCGGGTACGTTCCGACCCGACCCGAAGAAGGCCAGAAAGCATGCTGCGTCTTGGCAACTCGTTCATCCAGAACCCGCATTCGACCTACGCGCAGATGCGCCGGCAGGGTCCTGCCCAACCGGTGATGATGTGGGGCGGGGTCCGGGTCTGGATGGTCACCCGGTACGACCAAGCCCGCGCCCTGCTCGCCGACCCGCGAGTGAAGAAGGACGGGCCTACCGCAACCCGGTTGTTCCCGCCCGGAACCGACGGCTCGATCGGATCGGTCCTCGGCGACAACATGCTGTTCAAGGACCCGCCGGACCACACCCGCCTGCGCCGCTTCGTCACGGCGGCGTTCACGGCGCACTCGGTCAAGAGGCTGCGGCCGACCATCGTGAGGATCGCCGACGACCTGCTTGCGGGCTTCGGCACCGAGGCCGACGTCGATCTGATGCAGACGTTCGCCCAACCGCTGCCGGTCCGCGTCATCGGGGAGCTTCTCGGAGTGCCCCCGGCCGGGCAGGACACGTTCCTGTCGCTCGTCATTCCTATCTTCACGAGCACCGATACCGATGAGTTACATGCTGCACAAAAGGAATTGACCGATCTACTGCAGGGCATCATCGCGGCCAAGCGGAATGATCCGGGAGAAGACGTCCTGAGCAGTCTCGTGCATCACCGCGACGACGGGGATCGGTTGTCGGAGAGCGAACTGCTCGGCACCGCGTTCCTGCTCATCATCGCCGGATACGACACCACGGTGAATCTGATCGGTAACGGAATCCATGCGCTGTTGCGGCATCCGGACCAATTGCAGGCAGTGCGCGCAGACCGACGGCTGCTGCCGGCAGCGGTAGAGGAGATCCTGCGCTACGAGAGCCCACTCAACACCGCCACGGTTCGTTTCACGGCCGAACCGATCACCCTCGGACACATCGAGATTCCCGCTGGGGAGCTGCTACTGATTGCCCTGCTCGGTGCGAATCGCGACGACGAGCGCTTCACCGACCCCCATCGGTTCGATGTTTCCCGGCCGCAGAACCGGCACATCGCGTTCGGGCATGGCATCCACCACTGCGTCGGTGCTCCGCTGGCCAGGATGGAAGGGGAGGTCGCGCTGGAGCGCCTGCTCGACCACTACGAAGACATCCGGCTGACGGACACCGGGCCGTTGACGTACCGCCCGACCACGCTGATGCGGGGCCTGCAGGCGTTGCCGGTCACCGTGAGGACCGCCGAACCCGAACGCACGCCCGCTGCTGACAAATCGACACAAAAGGACTGCTGACAATGACAACCACCCCCGCGCCGTCCGTTCTCCAGGACTACGAACGCATGATGGGCATGCTGACCGGATTCTGGGTCAGCCAAATAGTGCGTGCCGCTGCGGTGTTCAACCTGGCGGACCATCTCGCGGCGGGTGCTGACACACCCGATGCGATCGCCGAATTCGAATCGATTGATCTCGACGCCACGCGGCGTTTGATGCGGACGTGCGCCTCGCTCGGCCTCGTCACCTCCACTGACGGAATCCACTTCAGCGCCACCTCGCTGCTGGCCACGCTTCGCAAGGACGATCCGAATTCGTTGCGCGGCATGATCCTTGCGACCGGCGCGCCCGGCCACTGGCTGACCTGGGGGCGCTTTCCGGATGCCGTCCGCAGTGGTGGCCAGCAGGTCATGGCTGCACACGGGACATTCGAGACGATCTTCGACTACTACGCCGCTCACCTCGACGAGGCAGGCCTTTTCACCGAGGCCATGTCGAACCTCACGGCGGTGGCGGCGATCGAGATCGCGAAGGTGATAGACACGTCGGAGGTCGACTGTGCCCTGGACGTCGGCGGCGCGAGCGGCGAAGTGATCCGGGCGATGATGCGGGCCAACCCGGTCCTGCACGGCGGCGTCTTCGACCTGCCGCACGTGGTGCCCGACGCGGCGGAGGCCGCACGCAGCGACGGATTGCTTGATCGTTTCACTGCGTTCGGCGGTGATTTCTTCGAGTCCGTTCCGTCTGCCGACCTCTACGTACTCAAGTACATCCTGCATGACTGGGACGACGAGAGCTGCATCCGGATCCTGAAGAATTGCCGTGCGTCGCTGGAGGAAGGCGGCCGCATCGTCGTGATCGACTACCTCGTTGGAGAATTGGGTGCACCAGGTCCGGCGCCGCTCATGGACCTGAACATGCTCGTGATGACCGGCGGCCGGGAACGCGACACCGCCGAGTTCGACGCCCTGTTCGAATCGGCCGGGCTCCGTCGCACCACCGTCGGCCATGGTGGACCATTTGCAATCATCGAAACAGTGCCGATCTGACGGGGGTGCCGGGTCAACCAGTGGCGGAAGTCGCCGGTGCGGCCGCATTCAACGGCAGCGTCGTGATGAACCGGGTGTTGCCGGGAGAGGATTCTGCCCACAAGGCTCCGCGATGCCGTTCGACGATGCGGGCGGCAATGTCGAGTCCGAGTCCACTGTTCTCACCGATCGGTTTCGTCGTGAAGAACGGATCGAACACTCTCAGGAGTAGATCGTCCGGGATGCCGGGCCCGCTGTCGCAGACTTCGATGCGAACGACGTCATCTTCGCGACGCGTACGGAGCGTGAGAACACCGCCCTGCACGGTGTGGAGAGCGTCGAAGGCATTCTGCATGAGAGCGGTGAAGACCTGGTTCAGTTCAGCTGGATAGCATGGCACTGCAGGTAGATCGGGCTCGAAGTCGCGCACCACCGTCAGGTTCGGCCCGAGGCGATGCGGCAGCATCGCCAGAGTGTCTTCGAGAAGATCGTGCACGCCGGCGAGGTCGAAAGGCGCACGGTCCAATTGGGAATACCGTTTGGCATGGTCGACGAGTACGGATATCCGTTTGGTCGCATTGGTGACCTCGGTGAGTAATTGTTCGGCCTCGATCGTCGTGCACAGCCACTGGATCGCTGAGTCCAGCGCGGTGGGCGTCGCACCGCATGGCGAGGCGGCGACCCTTTCGAGCCACTCGACTTCGACACCTGCTTCGGCAAAGGTGGCCGAGAGCTCCCAGGGCTCGCTCACCCCGTGCTCTTCGAGCCACTCGCCGATGGTTTCCTCGAGGTCGGAGGTCTCCACTGCGGTGCGTTCGTTGGGTGTGGCGGCGAGCTCGGCGAACCGATCTTGAAGATCTACGAGGTGCGCTGCCGCCTCCATCGAAATGGCCTGGTTGCGGAGATCGAGTCCGCGGTGGCGAAGTGACGAGATGCGCAGCCGCAGTTCCGATGCCGCACGAACTGCGGCAGAGGCGGGATTGTTCAGCTCATGGGTGAGGCCGGCTGTCATCTGACCGAGCTGGATCAGCCGGGCGCTTGGTGTCAGGATGCGGGTTGCATGTTCGCGACCGCGCGAGTGCGCGATCAGCAAATGTGTAGCCATCGAGAACTCGTTGTGCAGGAACTGTCCGAGCGTGGTGGCGTCGAGCCTGAAGAGCCGCGACGGCCTGATCAACGAGGAGGTGTTCTCGTAGACAAGGCGGTCATCGAGCAGGAAGGCCGACCAGGCACCGCAGTACCACCCAGGGGTGGATCCCCGCCAGAATTCGATCTCTCTGTCTCCGGAACGTTTTGAGAGTGCGATCTCACCCTCGAGCAGCACGTAGAAAAATCGCGCCGGCTCGCCTTCTTGACAGAGCACGCCGGGACCGTGTGCCACTTCCCGACCGTCACGGTGCAGAGCTTCGAGCTGAGATTCGGTGAGGTTCTCGAAGAGGAACAGTCGGCGCAGTTCATCGATATCGCCTGAAGTCCCTGACTCATCGGCCATCGCCGGCATCCTCGCAGTGATAAGGGCGGGGACGACAACACATCGGCCCTACCGTCGGCTACCACGCCGTGAACTCGTTGGAGCAACTCGCAGCCAACAACCACGGCGTCGTCAGGAGATCTTAAGCACTCTGACCGTGATATGAGCAATGACCGAGTGCGGTGAACAAGCCGCTGTGCTCCGCCGTTGGTGCGGCCTGGGTGGCACTGTGGACCCTAGGAGAAATCCGGCCTGGTTGGCGGTGGGACCGATCATCCCCACTCGCGTACGGCGGTGGTAGCCGCGTCCTGCAGTGCGGATGCTCGGGCGCGAGCGGGCTCCAGCTCGCCGGTGCAGCGAATCTCGATGTAAGACTTCAGTTTCGGCTCCGTCCCGGACGGACGAGTCACCACCCGAACCGATGTGGTGTCGTCGCCACCGGTGAACACCAGAGCATCGGTGCGTGGCTGCAGGTCGGTGACGGTGACGTCGAAGCCCGCCACTGACACCGGTGGGTGGCTTCGTAACCGGGCCATCACCTCGATGGCCTCGGCGGGTGAGTCGACCCGGCGGGTGACGGCGGTGGTGGTGTGCACGCCGTGGCGGCGAGCCAGGTCGTCGAGGGCGTCGAGGGCGGTGCGTCCCTGATCGCGCAGTGCAACAACAAGATCGCAGACCAGTACGGCTGCGCTGATCCCGTCCTTGTCGCGGACCGCTGCGGGGTCCACGCAGTGCCCGATCGCCTCCTCGTAGGCGTACACCAGCGTCCCGTCGAGATCGTCGGCGCGTGCCAGCCACTTGAACCCCGTGAGCGTCTCGACGTGCCGCGCGCCGTAGGAGGCGGCGATACTCGCCAGCATCTGTGAGGACACCACAGTACTGGCCACCACACCCGGATCCTGACAACCGGACAGGATGTATTCGCCGAGCAGCCAACCGGTTTCGTCTCCGGACAGCATGCGCCAGCCGGTCGGGGTGGGAACCCCGATCGCGCACCGGTCGGCGTCGGGGTCCAGCGCGACGGCGATCTCGGCGTCGACGTCGGCGGCCAGCGCGAGCAGTTGGTCGGCGGCACCGGGCTCTTCCGGGTTGGGGAAGGCCACGGTCGGGAAATCTGGATCCGGTGCGAACTGGCTCTTGACGACGTGCACATCGCCGAAGCCGGCCAGCGCCAGAGCATCGAGGGCGAACTCGCCGCCGACCCCGTGCATGGGTGTCAGCGCCACCCGCACCGACCCGGTGGTGCGGCGGACGGTCGCGGCACGTTCGAGGTAGCTGCGCATCTGCTCGGCGCCGCCGAACGGCACTGCCGCTCTCGGTATCTCGTCGGCGGGCGGTGCTGCTGCGATGGCATGCTCGATGTCGAGGTCGGTGGGTGCGACGATCTGCAACCCGCCGGCGAGATACACCTTGTAGCCGTTGTCCGTGGCCGGGTTGTGTGATGCGGTGATCTGCACGCCCGCGGCGGCGCCCATGCTGCGGACGGCGAACGCCACGACGGGCGTAGGCACGGGGGAGAGCATCAGCGTGACGGAAAATCCCTGGGCGGCGAAGACTTCGGCGGCAGCTCTACCGAACTCTGCGGAACGGTGGCGAGCGTCGTAGCCGACCACGACCGCGGCGCCGGGGGACCGGTCACCGAGAACCTGGGCCACCCCCCAGGTCGCGCGCAGCACCACCGCAAGGTTCATGCCGTTGGGCCCGGCGCGCAGCGGACCGCGCAGGCCCGCGGTGCCGAACGTCAGCGGCCGGGCGAAACGGTCGGCGAGTTCGTCGTCGTCACAGGCTGCGAGCTCGGCGGCGGAGGCCGGGTCGGGGTCGTGGGCGACCCAGTCGGCCACGATGCGCGACAGCTGCCCCATCAGCTCACCTCATCAGAGGCGGATCGGGCGCGCAAACGTACCCTCAAGGTCGCTCACCGGGCCGGATTCGCCTCGGTATCGGCCTCGGCCAGCTTGCGCAGAATGGGTGCCACCAGCATCAGCAGGTCGAACTCCAGCGGCGACAACGTGTCGCGCATGGTGTCGCGCAGCCACGCGTCGCGTTCGGCACGGTCGGCGTCCAGCAGCGTCGCGCCCGCTGTGGTCAACTCGACGAGCTGGCGGCGGCGGTCGGTGGCATCGGGGCGACGGCCGATCAGCTCCCGCGATTCCAACTCGTTGAGCGAATCCGTCAATGACTGGACCCGCACCTGCATACGCGCCCCGAGCTCGGCGGGGGTGGTGACACCGGCGCGGCTGATCTCGCCGAGCAACTGCATCTGGCTCAGCGTCAGTCCGTTGTCGGGGCGGTGCCTGCGCATCTGCCGGGCGACGGCCATCAGCGACTCCCGCAGCTCGGTGGCCGCTGAGGACGCCGGAATAGAGCCACTGGTGAACATTACCAAGTTATACCTTGGCAACAAGCCAAGAATCTACTGTTTGAGATCTTGAAATCACAAGCGCATACTTGGCATTAGAATGCGTCGAATACTTCGGTGGGTGCTGCTGGCGGCGGTGACGGTTGCCGTGACCGTGCCGTTGACCCTCCTCGGTGTGCCTTCGGCCGCGCTGTTCGCGGCGTTGGTGGTGGGCATCGCGCTGGCGCTACTCGCGGCCGGACCGGCAGGAGTCCCGCGCAGGCTCGGCGTCGCCGCCCAGGGTGTGCTCGGCGTGTACATCGGCACGATGGTGCACGAGGACGCCCTCGCCGCGCTTGGGGGCGACTGGCCCATCGTCGTCGGGATGGCTGTCGCGACGCTCGCGCTCAGCGTCGTGGCGGGAGCGCTGCTGGGCCTGCACCGTGACGTCACCCCGCTGACCGGGTCGCTGGCGTTGGTGGCCGGCGGTGCCTCCGGGCTGGTGGCCATCGCGCGCGAACTGGGCGGCGACGACCGCGTCGTCGCGGTCGTGCAGTATCTGCGGGTGGCGCTGGTCACCGCGTCGATGCCCGTCGTCGTCACGCTGATCTACCACGCGGACAAGTCCCGCCCCGACGCCGCAACCGCGCCCGCCGAGCAGGCCGCGTGGTGGGATGTCGCCGCCGGGGCGGCTCCGTGGTATCTGAGCATCGGCATGGTGATCGTCCTGGTGCTGGTCGGCGGCACCGTCGCCAGGCTGATCCGGCTGCCGGGCGCCGGGTTGCTCGGCCCGCTCGCGGTGACTGTCGCGCTCGAGGTCAGCGGCCTGTCCTTCGGCCTGTCGGTGCCGGTGCTGCTGGTCCAGGCCGGCTATCTGTTGATCGGCTGGCAGGCGGGCCTGGCCTTCACCCGCGACGCGCTGCGCACCGTGGGGCGGCTGCTGCCCGCCGCCATCGGCCTGATCGTGGTCCTGACGGTGGCGACCGCGGGCCTGGGGGTGCTGTTGTCCCGCGTCACCGGCCTGAGCCTGCTCGAGGGCTACCTGGCGACCAGCCCCGGCGGGGTGTACGCCGTGCTGGCCACCGCGGTCGAGACCGGCGCCAACGTCACGTTCATCATCGCCGCCCAGGTGGTGCGGATCCTGCTGATGCTCTTCGCCGCGCCGTTGCTGGCCCGCGCGGTGGTGTGGGTGAGCCGCCGGCGTCAGAGACGCGCGATCACCGAGGACAGCAGAGAGCCCATCCGGGTGGCCGACTGACGGCCGGCCTCGAGCACCTCGGTGTGGCTGAGGGGCTGACCGGTCATGCCGGCCGCCAGGTTCGTCACCAGCGAGATGCCCAGCACCTGGGCACCGGCCGCGCGGGCGGCGACGGTCTCATGCACCGTCGACATGCCGACCAGGTCAGCACCCAGGGTGCGCAGCATCCGGATCTCGGCCGGGGTCTCGTAGTGCGGACCCGGCAGTCCCGCGTACACGCCCTCGGCCAGCGCCGGTTCGATCTCGCGCGCGATGGCCCGAAGCCGCGGCGAGTACGCATCCACCAGGTCCACGAACTCCGCACCCACCAGCGGCGAACGCGCGGTCAGGTTCAGATGGTCGCTGATCAGCACCGGCTGGCCGACCGCGTAGTCGGGACGCAGTCCGCCCGCCGCGTTGGTCAGCACCACGGTGTGCACACCCGCCGCACAGGCCGTGCGCACCGGATGCACGACATGGCGCAGGTCATGACCCTCGTAGGCGTGGATTCTGCCGACGAGCACCAGGACCCGGTGCGCGCCGACGTGCAGTGACAGCACCTGCCCGCCGTGCCCCTCGGCACTGGGCGGAGTGAAGCCGGGAAGCTCGCTCATCGGGACGACGGCGGTCGCGTCGCCGAGTTGTGCTGCGGCCGGGGCCCATCCGGATCCGAGCACCACGGCGACGTCGTGCGCGTCGACGCCGGTGCGTTCGGCGACGGCGGCCGCCGCGCGCCGTGCATCCTCGGCCGGGGTCATGCCCCGCAGCTTAGTTCGCCGGCAGTGAGATACTGCCAGCATGCCAACCGCCGCGCCGTCCTGCGTCGAGGACGCAGTGAACCGACGTCGCAGCGATCTGATCGAGCTCTCCCATTCCATCCACGCCGAGCCTGAGCTGGCGTTCAACGAGCACCGCAGCTGCGCCAAGACCCAGGCGCTCGTCGCCGAGCGCGGCTTCGACATCACCGCGGAGCCGGCCGGTCTGGACACCGCGTTCCGCGCGTCCTACGGCAGCGGTTCGCTGGTCGTCGGCATCTGCGCCGAGTACGACGCGCTTCCCGAGATGGGGCACGCCTGCGGGCACAACATCATCGCGGCCTCGGCGGTCGGCACCGCGCTGGCGCTCGCGGAGGTCGCCGATGAGCTCGGCCTGACCGTGGTGCTGCTCGGCACTCCGGCCGAGGAGGCGGGTGGGGGCAAGGCATTGATGCTGCAGGCCGGCGTGTTCGACGACATCGCCGCGACGGTGATGTTGCACGCCGGACCCATCGACATCGCCGCGGCACGCTCGCTGGCGCTGTCGGAGGCGACGATCCGCTACGTCGGGCGGGAGTCACACGCCGCCGTCGCCCCGTATCTGGGGATCAACGCCGCCGACGCCGTCACGGTCACCCAGGTGGCGATCGGGTTGTTGCGTCAGCAGTTGGCGCCGGGGCAGATGATGCACGGCATCGTCACCGACGGCGGACAGGCGCCCAACGTCATCCCGGCACGCGCCGAGATGCGCTACGCGATGCGCGCAACAGACTCGGAGTCGTTGCGCGAATTGGAATCCCGGATGGCGGGCTGCTTCGCCGCCGGGGCGGTGGCCACCGGCTGCGAGCACGTCGTGACCGAGGCGGCGCCCGCGTACGCCGAGCTGAAACCCGATCCGTGGCTGGCCTCGGCGGTGCGGGCCGAGATGGTGCGACTCGGCCGGTCACCGGTCTCGGAGGACGTCGAGGCGGCGTTGCCGCTGGGCAGCACCGACATGGGCAACGTGACCCAGGTGATGCCCGGGATCCACCCGATCGTCGGCGTGGAGGCCGGTGGCGCGTCGCTGCACCAACCGGCGTTCGCCGCCGCGGCCGCATCGCCGAGTGCCGACACCGCGGTGATCGAAGGGTCGATCATGCTGGCACGCACCGTGGTGGCGTTGGCCAGCGACGACGCCCAGCGGGACCGGGTGCTCGAGTTGCAGCAGGGGCGGACCTCATGAGTTCGCTGGCTCACGCGGCCGCGCGCTGGCTGTCGGAGCACCATGACGAGATGGTCGGGTGGCGCCGCCACATCCACGCCAACCCCGAGCTCGGCCGGCAGGAGTTCGCCACCACCCAGTTCGCCGCGTCGCTGTTGGCGGACGCGGGCCTCAACCCCAAGGTGCTGCCCGGCGGCACCGGTTTGACGTGCGATTTCGGCCCCGAACACGGGCCGCGGGTGGCGCTGCGCGCCGACATGGACGCACTGCCGATGGCCGAGCGGACCGGGGCGCCGTACACGTCGGTGGTGCCTGGCGTCGCCCATGCCTGCGGCCACGACGCGCACACCGCGGTGCTGCTGGGTGCGGGTCTGGCGCTGGCGTCGGCGCCGGAGCTGCCCGTCGGTGTCCGGCTGATCTTCCAGGCCGCCGAGGAGCTGATGCCCGGCGGCGCGATCGACGCGATCGCCGCCGGGGCGCTGACCGGGGTGTCGCGGATCTACGCGCTGCACTGCGATCCGCGCCTGGCAGTCGGCAGGGTCGCGGTGCGGCCGGGGCCGATCACGTCGGCGGCCGACCAGGTCGAGGTGACGATGCACTCACCCGGTGGGCACACCTCGCGCCCGCACCTGACCAGCGACCTGGTCTACGGGATGGGCACGCTGATCACCGGCGTGCCCGGGGTGCTGTCGCGGCGCATCGACCCGCGCAACAGCACGGTGATGGTGTGGGGCGCGGTCAACGCCGGGGTGGCCGCCAACGCGATCCCGCAGACCGGCACGCTGTCCGGCACCATCCGCACCGCCAGCCGCGAAACCTGGCTGACGCTGGAAGGCATTGTGCGGGAGACGGTCTCGTCGCTGTTGGCGCCGTTGGCCATCGAGCACACGGTGCTCTACCGACGCGGGGTGCCACCGGTGGTCAACGAAGAGGTCTCCACACGGATCCTCACCCACGCCATCGAGGCGATCGGCCCGGACGTGCTGGCCGACACCCAGCAGTCCGGCGGCGGCGAGGACTTCTCCTGGTATCTCGAAGAGGTGCCCGGTGCGATGGCGCGGCTCGGGGTGTGGAGCGGTCGGGGTCCGCAACTGGACCTGCACCAGCCCACGTTCGACCTCGACGAGCGCGCGCTGGGCGTCGGGGTGCGGCTGCTGGTCAACCTGGTCGACAAGAGCGCGACCGCGTGACGGTGGTCCAGATCACCCTTGCGTCCCGCGGCGTCGCAGGCCACCACTTGGCCGCCCGGCTTGCCAACCGAGACCAAAATGGTTAGCCTGGCTTTGCTTATCGGATAATTCCGGCCGAACACGGCAGCGCCGTAACGACTTTCGGCTCAACCCCGAAGGAGTCGTACGGTGGAAGGGCCCAAGCCGCACTTCTACGGTATCGCCCGGCTCATCCGTCTGGCGTCCATCCCGATCATCCTGATCTGGATCGGCGTCGCCGCCTTCCTGAACATCTCGGTACCGCAGCTCGAGGACGTCGGAAAGCTGCGGTCGGTGTCGATGAGCCCCGAGGACGCGCCTGCCGTCATCTCGATGCAGCGCATCGGTGAGGTCTTCGAGGAGTACGAGTCCAACAGCTCGGTGATGATCGTGCTCGAAGGCGAGGACACCCTCGGCGACGACACCCGCGCCTACTACGCCGACCTGATCGCTGCGCTCGAGGCCGACACCCGCCACGTCGAGCACGTGCAGGACCTGTGGAGCGACCCGCTCACCGCCTCAGGCGCGCAGAGCTCCGACGGCAAGGCCACATACTTCCAGGTGTATCTCGCCGGCAACCAGGGTGAGGCTCTGGCCAACGAGTCGGTGAAGGCCGTGCAGGATCTGGTGGAGAGCAGCCAGCCGCCCGACGGTGTCAGCGCCTACGTCACCGGGGCGTCGGCGCTGGCCGCCGAACAGGAGACGGCCGGGCACGAGAGCATGCGGCTGGTCGAGGCGCTGACGTTCCTCGTCATCACGATCATGTTGGTGCTGTTCTTCCGTTCCATCGTCACCACCCTGCTGATCCTGGTGATGGTCGGGCTGAGCCTGATGACGGTTCGCGGCGCGGTGGCGTTCCTGGGTTTCCACGAGATCATCGGCCTGTCGACGTTCGCGACCAGTCTGCTGGTCACGCTGGCCATCGCGATCGCCGTCGACTACGCGATCTTCCTCATCGGCCGCTATCAGGAGGCCAGGGGCAAGGGCGAGACCCCGGAGTCTGCGTACTACACGATGTTCGGCGGCACCGCGCACGTGATCGTCGGCTCCGGCCTGACGATCGCCGGCGCGACGTTCTGCCTGAGCTTCACCCGGCTGCCCTATTTCCAGACTCTCGGCGTGCCGCTGGCGCTGGGCATGCTGGTGCTGATCTTCGTGGCGTTGACGTTCGGTCCAGCGGTGGTGACCAGCGCCAGCAGGTTCGGTCTGCTGGAACCCAAGCGTGCCATGCGGGTGCGCGGCTGGCGCAAGATCGGCGCGGCCACGGTGCGCTGGCCGGGGGCGATCCTGGTGGCCAGCATCGCCGTGTCCCTCGTCGGGCTCCTGGCGCTGCCCGGCTACCAGACCAGCTACAACGACCGGAACTACCTGCCCGACGACATCCAGTCCAACGTCGGTTACGCCGCCGCCGAAAGGCACTTCTCGCCGGCCCGGCTCAACCCCGAGATGCTGATGGTCGAGACGGATCAGGATCTGCGCAACCCGGCCGACTTCATCGTCATCGAGAAGATCGCCAAGGCGCTGTTCGGGGTGGAGGGCATCGGCCGGGTGCAGACCATCACCCGCCCCGACGGCACCCCGATCGAGAGCACCTCGATCCCGTACATCATGAGCCGCCAAGGCGGCACCCAGGAGCTCAACGAGAAGTACATGCTCGACCGGATGGACGACATGCTCGTCCAGGCCGACGCACTGCAGAACACCATCAACACGATGGAGCGGATGCAGGCTCTGATGACACAAATGGCCGGGATCACGCAGAACATGGTGACCAAGACCAAGACCATGGCCGCCGACATCACCGAGTTGCGGGACAACATCGCCAACCTCGACGACTTCCTGCGGCCGATCCGCAACTACTTCTACTGGGAACCGCACTGCTACAACATCCCGGTGTGCTGGTCGATTCGCTCGATCTTCGATCTGATCGACGGCACCAACCTGCTGACCGATGACGTGCAGGAGCTGGTGCCCGAGCTGGAGCGGCTTGCGGCGCTGATGCCCCAGCTGATCGAGTTGATGCCGTCGCAGATCGAGTCGATGAAATCGCAGCGCGACATGATGCTGACGATGCAGCAGACGCAGAACGCGCAGCTCGAGCAGCAGGCCGCCATGAGCGAAGGCGGCACGGACATGGGCGACGCGTTCAACGAAGCCTGGAACGACGACACCTTCTATCTGCCGCCGGAGGCCTTCGACAACGCCGACTTCCAGCGCGGCATGGAGCAGTTCATCTCGCCCAACGGGCATGCGGTGCGGTTCATCATCGCCCACGAGGGTGACCCGCTGTCGCCGGCCGGCGTCGAAAAGATCGACGCGATCAAGACCGCGGCCAAGGAGGCCATCAAGGGCACCCCGCTGGAGGGAGCCCGGATCTACCTCGGCGGGACCGCGGCGACGTTCAAGGACATGGCCGACGGCACCCAGTACGACCTGCTGATCGCCGGGATCGCGGCGATCGGGCTGATCTTCATCATCATGCTGATCCTGACGCGGGCGATCGTGGCCGCC
Organism: Mycolicibacterium hippocampi; assembly: GCF_010723735.1. Lineage (GTDB taxonomy): Bacteria > Actinomycetota > Actinomycetes > Mycobacteriales > Mycobacteriaceae > Mycobacterium > Mycobacterium hippocampi. The sequence goes on from NZ_BLLB01000002.1 coordinate 2,141,416, forward strand.
GCGGTGATCGTCGGCACGGTGGTGCTGTCGTTGGGCGCATCGTTCGGGCTGTCGGTGCTCGTCTGGCAGCACCTGGTCGGCATCGAACTGCACTGGATGGTGCTGCCGATGGCGGTGATCATCCTGCTGGCGGTGGGTGCGGACTACAACCTGCTGGTGGTGTCGCGGCTCAAGGAGGAGGTGCACGCAGGTCTGCACACCGGCCTGATCCGCACCATGGGCGGCAGCGGCTCGGTGGTCACGGCGGCGGGGATGGTCTTTGCCCTGACGATGATGACGATGGCGATCAGTGACCTGACGATCATCGGTCAGGTCGGCACCACCATCGGCATGGGGCTGATCTTCGACACGCTGGTGATCCGCTCCTTCATGACGCCGTCGATCGCCGCGCTGATGGGTCGCTGGTTCTGGTGGCCGCAGCGGATCCGGCTGCGCCCGCGCCCGGTTCCGTGGCCGCCGCCGTTGCAGCGCGAGCGCGCGGGTCTGCACACCGACACGCCGTAATTCCTGGCATTTAGCGCGCGCTCGTCGCCGCCGAGTTCTGCACAATCGCGCGTTGATCCACAGATGGCCGTCGACGCCCGCCGGAATGGGCCGCCGTCGCCGCACGATGGCCGCCATGAACGACGACATCATCGCGCTGTTCGACACCCAGGGCGGCGTCGCGACCAGCGGCCAGATCCTCACCCTCCTCACCCGGCGACGGTTCGAGGCGGCAGTGAACACCGGTGTCCTGGAACGGATGTGGCAGGGCATCTACTGCCTCGGTGAAGCCACCGACGAGCTGCGGCTGCGGGGTCTCGACCTGTCCTGCGGCAGGCCGGTGGCGGTGTGCCTGGGCACGGCTGCGGCCATGTTCGGCTTCGACACCGAGGAACCCCCCGTGCTGCACGTCCTCGACCCTCCCGGGTGCGCGTTGCGCAGCGCCGACGGTCTCGTGGTGCATCGTCGTGACGGTGCGCCGTTGGTGATGCGTGACGGCCGCCGGGTCACCGCGCCTGCGTGGACGGCCGTCGAGGTGGCTCGCAGCCTGCGCCGTCCGCGAGCGCTGGCCACCCTGGACGCGGCACTACGCAGCAGGACGTGCACGCTGCCCGACCTGTGGCGTGCGGCGATCGAGCAGAAGGGACGCCGGGGCATCGTCGCGGTCCGCAACCTGCTGCCTTTGGCGGACGCCCGGTCGGAGTCGCCGATGGAAAGTGAGGCCCGGCTGGCCATGCTCGACGGTGGGTTGCCGGTCCCGGAGTTGCAGTACGAGATCGTCGACGGCAACGGCGAGCTGCGCAGGCTCGATTTCGCCTGGCCCGACTCGCGGGTGGCCGCCGAGTACGACGGTGTGGCCTGGCATTCCGGCGCGGAGGCGATGCGGCGGGATCGTCGTCGGCACAACGCGCTGCAAGATGTCGGCTGGGCGGTTGTCCCGATCGTGTTCGAGGACGTCCGGTATCGCTGGTGGGAGATGGTGGCGCGCATCGACGGCCAGTTTCGTCTCACTCGCGCGGCGTGAGCGCGCGCGAAATGCCAGGAATTACGGCGCGCCGACGTGCAAACACGCGCGTTCGCGGGGCAACTCTTACGTGCCCGGGCCGATGTTGCTGGCCGGGCGGGTCCGCAGGTCGTGGACGTATTCGGCAGGAGCACCGGCGATCTCGGCGGCCTCGGCCATCACGCCCAGGTACCGCGCCGACGGGATCCCGCCCTCCCAGGCGTCCACCACATACAGCCACGCCAGCACCGGGTCGGTGTCGGTGTCCGACGACAACCGCTCCACCCGGCACCGGATCTTCTTGTGGAACCCGAGTTCGGAGCCCTCCCAGCGGTCGAGGTTCTCCTCGTCCTCCTTGGTCATGTCGTAGAGCACCACGAACACCTTGGAGTTCGGATCCTCGACGACAGTGGCCAGCGCGCCCTCCCAGAAGATGTCCGCCCCGCCGAACGTCAGCCGCCAGCCGTGCAGCCACCCCGTCCCGGCCATCGGGGAGTGCGGCGCCCGCTGCTGCATCTGCTCGGGATGCATATTCGATCCGTAGGCGGCGTAGATCGGCACGCGAGCAGCTTAGTCGCATGGTGTTCGGCGGGCCGACATCCGGCGGGCTCCCGGTATCTGAACGCGGCCGCGTGTCCTAGGTTGAAGCGGTGGTAACGCGCATCGTGGTCATCGGCGGCGGGCCGGCCGGATACGAGGCGGCGCTGGTGGCTGCCGCCAAGGGCAAAGACGTCACCCAGGTGACGCTCGTGGACTCCGACGGGGTGGGCGGAGCCTGCGTGCTTTACGACTGCGTGCCGTCGAAGACACTGATCGCCTCCACCGGCGTGCGCACCGAGCTGCGGCGGGCCGAGGGGCTCGGCTTCGACATCGCCGTCGACGCCGCCAAGATCTCCCTGGGCGAGATCAACAACCGGGTCAAGACGCTGGCCGCGTCGCAGTCCGCCGACATCGGTCGCCAGCTGCTCAACCAGGGGGTGACGATCATCGCCGGCCGCGGCGAGCTCGTCGACGACACCGAAGGCATGGCCCATCACCGGGTGAAGGTCACCACCTCAGACGGCAAGGTCGGGGTGCTCAAGGCCGACGTGGTGCTGATCGCCACCGGCGCCAGCCCCCGGGTGCTGCCCAACGCCGAGCCCGACGGTGAGCGCATCCTGACCTGGCGACAGCTCTACGAGCTCGCTGAGTTGCCGGAACACCTGATCATCGTGGGCTCGGGGGTGACCGGCGCGGAGTTCTGCAACGCCTACACCGAGCTCGGGGTGACGGTGACGGTGGTCGCCAGCCGAGACCAGATCCTGCCGCACGAGGACTCCGACGCCGCCGCGGTGCTCGAAGAGGTGTTCGCCGAACGTGGAGTCACGCTGGTCAAGAACGCCCGGGCCGACTCGGTGACCCGCACCGACACCGGCGTACAGGTGAAGATCGCCGACGGCCGCACCGTCGAGGGCAGCCACGCGCTGATGACGGTCGGCTCGGTGCCCAACACCGCCGGTCTCGGTCTGGAGCGGGTGGGCGTGGAACTCAAGAATGGCGGCTACATCCCGGTCGACCGGGTGTCGCGCACCCCGGCGGCGGGCATCTACGCCGCGGGTGACTGCACCGGCCTGCTGCCGTTGGCGTCGGTGGCCGCGATGCAGGGCCGCATCGCCATGTACCACGCGCTGGGCGAAGGGGTGTCGCCGATCCGGTTGCGCACGGTGGCGTCGGCGACGTTCACCCGGCCTGAGATCGCCGCCGTCGGCATCCCGCAGTCGTCGATCGACGACGGCAGCGTGCCGGCCCGCACCATGGTGTTGCCGCTGAACACCAACGCCAGGGCGAAGATGTCGCTGCTGCGGCACGGTTTTGTGAAGATCTTCTGCCGGCCGGCGACGGGCGTGGTGATCGGTGGTGTGGTGGTGGCGCCGATCGCCTCGGAGCTGATCCTGCCGATCGCGCTGGCCGTGCAGAACCGGATCTCGGTGACCGACCTGGCGCAGACGCTGTCGGTGTATCCGTCGCTGTCGGGTTCCATCGTGGAGGCCGCGCGCCGGTTGATGGCGCACGACGATCTGGACTGAGCACACGTAGCCTGGGACGGACAACCGTACTGACGAGTAACGAGGAGTCGGTCAACGTGAGCGACGCGATCCCCGGTCCGGGCAACGGGCAGACCCTGCTGGGTCCCGAGCAGCGGGCGCGCGCCTGGCAGCGGCTGGGCAGCGAGCAGTTCGACGTCGTCGTGATCGGCGGCGGCGTGGTGGGTGCGGGCGCCGCGCTGGACGCGGCCACGCGGGGCCTCAAGGTGGCACTGGTCGAGGCGCGTGACTTCGCCTCGGGGACTTCCAGTCGCAGCAGCAAGATGTTCCACGGCGGTCTGCGCTATCTCGAGCAGTTGGAGTTCGGGCTGGTGCGTGAGGCGCTGCACGAACGGGAGCTGTCGTTGACGACGCTGGCGCCGCACCTGGTCAAGCCGCTGCCGTTCCTGTTCCCGTTGACCAACCGGTGGTGGGAGCGGCCCTACATCGCGGCGGGCATCATGCTCTACGACCAGCTCGGTGGCTCGAAATCGGTTCCGGCGCAAAAGCATCTGACCCGCTCCGGGGCGCTGCGGCTGTCCCCGGGTTTGAAGCGCAGCTCGCTGATCGGCGGAATCCGCTACTACGACACCGTCGTCGACGACGCCAGGCACACGATGACCGTCGCGCGCACCGCGGCGCACTACGGAGCGGTGGTCCGCACGTCCACCCAGGTGGTGGCGCTGCTGCGGGAGGGCGATCGGGTCACCGGAGTGCAGGTCCGCGATACCGAGAACGGCACGATCACCGACGTGCACGGCCACGTCGTGGTCAACGCCACCGGGGTGTGGACCGACGAGATCCAGGCATTGTCCAAGCAGCGCGGCCGGTTTCGGGTCCGGGCATCCAAGGGCGTGCACATCGTGGTGCCGCGGGACCGTGTCGTCAGCGAGGTCGCGATCATCCTGCGCACCGACAAGTCGGTGCTGTTCGTCATCCCGTGGGGCACGCACTGGATCATCGGCACCACCGACACCGACTGGAACCTCGACCTGGCGCACCCGGCGGCCACCAAGGCCGACATCGACTACATCCTCGGCACCGTCAACACCGTGCTGGCCACCCCGTTGACCCATGACGACATCGACGGCGTGTACGCGGGGCTGCGGCCACTGCTGGCGGGGGAGAGCGAGTCGACCTCGAAGCTGTCCCGCGAGCACGCCGTTGCGGTGCCCGCCCCGGGTCTGGTGGCGATCGCCGGCGGCAAGTACACCACCTACCGGGTGATGGCCGAGGACGCCATCGACGCCGCGGCCGAGTTCGTACCGACGCGGGTGGCGCCGTCGATCACCGAGAAGGTGCCGCTGATGGGCGCCGACGGATACTTCGCGCTGGTCAACCAAACTCAAAGCGTCGGAAAGCATTACAACCTGCATCCGTACCGCGTTCGGCATCTGCTGGATCGGTACGGGTCGCTGATCGGGGAGGTGCTGGCGCTGGGCGAGGAGAACCCGGACCTGCTGGGGCCGATCACCGACGCCCCGGTGTACCTGAAGGTCGAGGCCGCCTACGCCGCGGCGGCCGAAGGGGCGCTGCATCTCGAGGACATCCTGGCGCGCCGGATGCGGATCTCGATCGAGTACCCGCACCGCGGTGTGGAGTGTGCCCGTGAGGTCGCCGAAGTCGTGGCGCCGATCCTGGGGTGGAGCGCCGAGGACATCGACAGTGAGGTCGCGACCTACCTGGCGCGGGTCGAGGCTGAGGTGCTGTCCCAGTCGCAGGCAGACGACGAGTCGGCCGACGCGTTGCGGGCGGCCGCACCGGAAGCCCGCGCGGAGATCCTCGAACCGGTGCCGCTCACTTGACGCGGACGCCGGCACCGCTTCCGGTGCGCGACGGACTCGGGCCGGCACGGGTCCGGTTGCGTGGCGGCGCGGTGCTGGTGGAGTTGGCGGACCGGTTCGGTGAGGCCGCCGCGGCCAAGGTGCTCAACGGTGAAGTGCGCACCGCCGACGGCACGGTCGTCACCGCATCGACTGTGCTGGAACCGAATTCGCACGTCTACCTCTACCGGGATCTGCCCGACGAGGTGCCGGTCCCATTCGACATGCCGATCCTGCACCGCGACGCCGACATCGTCGTCGTCGACAAGCCGCACTTTCTGGCCACGATGCCACGCGGCCGCCACGTCGCCCAGACCGCGCTGGTGCGGCTGCGTCGCGAACTCGACCTGCCCGAGCTGAGCCCCGCGCATCGGCTGGACCGCCTGACGGCGGGGGTGCTGGTGTTCACCACGCGACCGGAGGTGCGCGGCGCGTATCAGTCGTTGTTCGCGCGGGGGCTGGTGCGCAAGACCTACCTGGCGCACGCGCCCGTCGACCCCGATCTCGTCTTCCCGCTCACGGTGCGCAGTCGGATCGTCAAGCGCCGCGGCTGCCTGCAGGCCGTGGAAGAGCCGGGCGAGCCGAACGCCGAGACGGTCATCGAGCATCGCGGCGACGGCCGCTACCAACTCACCCCGCGCACCGGGCGGACCCATCAGCTGCGGGTGCACATGGCGTCGCTGGGGTTGCCGATCACCGGTGACCCGCTGTACCCCGACGTCACCGACATCCCGGCCGACGACTTCGATGTTCCGCTGCGACTGGTGGCGCATCGCCTGGAGTTCGAGGACCCGCTCACCGGGATGGCCCGGCGGTTCACCAGCGCCCGCGAGCTACCTGCTGGTTAGTCTGCGCTCAGATCGCAGTTCCCCTCGGCTTCACGCATTACTGCGATCTGAGCGCATACCGTGCGCGGTCCGAATGCGCACAGAGGCAATGTACGACATCCCTGAGTTGTTCGCTGCACGATTCGACGGTGCAGTCAAAAACAGCTTGGACGAGGCATCTAGTGCCGTAATTGGCGTGAGCAGAATTTGCCCGGCGGGGTCGGTGACCGCTACGAAACGGTGACCGGACGACGATGACGGTGCAGGGCCCGCGTGCAGTGCCGATGCTGTCGACGCATACGCCGACGCGCATACCTGGCAAAGCTGGGCACGGTGACATCGGATGCGTCGGCGATGTATTCGTATTGGAAACAATATGTTGATATTGTGTCTGGATGTTCGGTGCCAGCGACCGTCCGGCCGACGACCTGACCGCCCGGGCCCGGATTCGGGACGCCGCGCTGGCCCAGTTCGCAGAACGCGGCGTCCAGGGGGCCACCATCAAGGGCATCGCCGATCAGGCCGGCGTCTCCCCGGGGCTGGTACAGCACCATTTCGGCACCAAGGACAACCTGCGGCAGGTCTGCGACGACACGGTCATCGAGGTGTTCCGGCGACAGACCGTCGAGGGCGCAGCCAGCGGGGACATCACCAGGCCGGACTTCATCAACGGCCTCTACCGCGCCGCTCCGCCGTTGATCCGCTACCTGGCACGCGCCGCGGTCGAGGGCGGGCCGGCCGCGGCCGCGGTTCTCGACGAACTCGCGGCAGGGGCCGAGGAGTTCTTGAGCAGCACTTGGCCCGAACGCTTCCCTCGTGGTTCGCAGCAGGCCGGCGACGCCGCCGCGGTCATGTGCGCGATGCACACCGGGGTGATCATGTTGCACGACCACCTCGCCAGGCAGATGGGCAGCGACCTCGCGGGCGCGGAGGCCACCCGCATCGGTCTGGCGATGTTCGACCTGTACGCGGCGATGGGTGAATTCACGGCTTCCGATACCGGCCGGCGGATCGCCGACGCCGTCACCCAGCACCGGGATGCCCAGGAAGGAGACCGATGACCGCGACCCTCGACGACCTCACCCCGGTCGAGAAGACGCTGCTGGTCACGCTGGCCGGCCGCGCACTGGACGCCCGTAAACCACGCCCACTGCTCAATGATCAACTGGCCGCCGACGTGTGCGACCGACTCGGCCCAATCGGCGATACCGTCAGACCGTCGGGCACCGTGCAGTTGGCCACCGCGATCCGCAGCAGGATGCTCGACCGGTTGGTGACGGCGTTCATCGACGCGCACCCCGACGCGGTGGTGGTGGAACTGGGGTGCGGGCTGGAAACCCGGATGCACCGCATCACGCCGCCGACCACCGTGGACTGGTACGACCTCGACCTCGACCGCGTCATCGCGCTGCGCCGGCAGATGATCCCCGCGCTGGAGCGCGCGCACCCGGTCGCGGCGTCTCTGACCGAACCTGGCTGGCTGCAGGACATTCCGCGGGAGCGCCCGGTGATCGTCGTCGCCGACGGGGTCCTCGGCTTCCTCACCGAGGCCGACAACCGCCAGATCCTGAACGCACTGACCGAACACTTCACCGCCGGTGGCGAACTCGCGTTCGTCGCCTACACCCGTGTCGTCGCCAGGCTGATGGGCTCGATCGGGGAGCTTCGCAGGGTCGGCATACCAAAAGGGTTTCGGGGCTTCGGTTTTGACGATGCACACGACGTCGAGCGACTCAACCCGCGCCTGACGTTCATCGAGGAACAGCTCGGCGCCGCGGCGCCCGAGGCCGCGCACTTCCCGTGGGCCACCCGTATGGTCGCCAAACTGTTCGCACGATGGCGCGCCCAGGGCCGTCGCGGCGTCTGGATCGTCCGCTACCGCTTCTGAGGCGCGCCGCCCGCGTTCAGCCCCATCCGGGCGTCGCTGCTGTAACAATCGGGGGACTGCGCGGCGCCCGCCGCTGGAAACCTCGAAGGAGCCGACAGTGCGCAACACCTGGCTCGTGGCAGCGGCGGCGCTGTGCGTGGGGGCGGTGCTCGGTCCCGTATCGGGCCCTGCACCTGCCGCGCACGCCGCGGTGTGCGGTTCGGTCGGCGGCGTGCACGTCGACATCACCGGCTGCGCGGACCCGCTGTCCGAACTCAACGCGTTCCCTCCGCCACCACCTCCGCCGCCTCCGCCGCCTCCGCCACCCCCGCCGCCGCCTCCGGGTGCGCCGCCTCCTCCGCCTCCACCGCCCCCGCCGCCACCTCCGCCGGTGTATGTCCCGCACCCCAACGTCGCCGTCTGCGCCGACGTGGGCCGTCGGATCAGCGTCGGGGGCTGTATCTAGGTGGATATCTAGGTGGACCGAACGTCATTCGACCGGCTGTTCGACATGACAGACCGGACGGTCATCGTCACCGGCGGCACCCGGGGCATCGGGTTGGCGCTGGCGCAGGGCTATGTGCTGGCCGGGGCACGGGTGGTGGTGGCCAGCCGCAAAGCCGAGGCGTGTGAGCAGGCGACCCGGCACCTGCGTGATCTCGGTGGGGAGGCGATCGGCGTGCCGACCCACCTCGGCGAGATCGACGACCTCGCCACGCTTGTCTCCCGCACGGTGTCCGAGTTCGGCGGGGTGGACGTGCTGGTGAACAACGCCGCCAACCCGCTGGCCCAGCCGCTGGGGCAGCTGACGGTCGACGCGCTGACGAAGTCGTTCGAGGTCAACCTGCGCGGCCCGGTGCTCCTGGTCCAGGAGGCGCTGCCGCACCTGAAGGCCAGCCCGCATGCCGCGGTGCTGAACATGGTGTCGGTCGGCGCGTTCATCTTCGCGCCGATGCTGTCGATCTATGCGGCGATGAAGTCGGCGCTGATGTCGTTCACCCGCTCGATGGCCGCCGAGTTCGCAAGTGACGGCATCAGGGTCAACGCACTGGCCCCGGGCCCGGTGGACACCGACATGATGCGCAAGAACCCGCAGGAGGCCATCGACGGCATGGTCGCCGGAACGCTGATGGGACGGCTGGCCTCGGCCGACGAGATGATCGGCGCCGCACTGCTGTTGACGTCGGACGCCGGCAGCTACATCACCGGACAGGTGATCATCGCCGACGGTGGCGGGACGCCCCGCTAGCGGGACCGTTCGAAGGTGTGGACGCGGTATCCGTCGCGGAGCGTGCGCAGCGCGGTACGCAGCACCGGGCCGGGAATTCGGAATGCCTTGAAGTCGCGTGCTCGGCCGACGATGGACACTGCCGGGCGCGGTTGCCGGTATCCGAGTTGGAGGAACGTCGCCTCTGGATGGTCTTCGACGAATTTGAACTCACTGCCCAACGCCAGGATCTGCTTGTACAGCTTGCCCATATGCCTGTTGAAGAACACCCGGTTCATCAGGTCGCAGATCAGCGTGTGGTCGGGAAAAGTGTCGGACAGTGTGGTGAGCAGTTGGTGCACTTGGGTTTTGTCGAGGTACATGAACACGCCCTCGATCACGATGAGGGTCTCGGCGTTCGGGTCGCATTCGCCCAGCGCGGCGGGGAGTTCGTCGGCCGAGAAGTCGACGGCTCTGCGCCGCAATGTATTCGGACACTTCTCAGGCGCCAGGATGGTGTTCTTGTGTTCGATGATGGCCGCTTCGTCGAACTCGAACCAGCGGCCGCCGGCCAATCGATAGGCGCGGCTGTCGAAGCCGGTGCCGATGTTGATGATCTGCAGGTCTTTGTTCGCTTTGAGGCGTCTGGCGATCTCGTCGTAGATGATCCGCGCCCGCACGACGTTGCTGACGTTTCGGCGGGTGCCGCCGGAGAACGGGGCATAGACCGTCCTACCTTCGCCGGCCAGGAAGTCCTCGGCGTAGATGTCGGCGTATATCGAGCCCGGTGTGCGGGCGTCGTCGGCGCGGATGCCGCAGCAGAAGAACGCGGTTTTGGATATCGGGTTCATGTGGGCTCCAGTGAATCTGGGTGTGGTCATGGGTGTGCTAGGCGTGGATCGGCGGTCGGCCGATGAAGGCGCCGGCCTCCTCGATCTGAGCGGCGACGCGCAGGAGAACGTCCTCCCGCCCGTAGGCGGCGACGAGTTGCACGCCGATCGGCAGGCCGCTGTTGCTCAGCCGAACCGGCAGGGAGATGGCCGGTTGCCCGGTGATGTTGAACGGCATCGTGAACGCCAGCAGGGAAGCGGTGCGCATCCACGCGTCGAGGGGCTTGGCGGGGTCGGGGCGCAGCGCCCCGAGCCTCGGCGGCAGATCGGTGAGCGTGGGGGTGACGAGAAGGTCGAACCCGTCCGCCCACCACGCCGCCATGCTTCGGGTGAAGTCGTTCAGGCCGGCGAGGGCGGTGAGATAGTCGCTGCCCGTGGTGTGTTGGCCCACGTGGGTGATGAGCCAGTTGTCGGTGTCCATGTCGGCCTCACCGATCGGGCGACCGAGCGTGACGCTCATCCGCTCGACGAAATGGGCCTGGCTGCAGGCGAGGATGGGCACCACGAAGACTCCGGCACCGGTGACCACCGGCGCCGGGAAGGACGGTTCCACATCATGGCCCAGGTCTTCGAGCAATGCGGCGGTGCTCGTCGCGGCTGCGCTGCACTCCGGGTGGACGGACGCGGCGGGGGTATCGGGGACGAAGCCCAGCGCCTCGATGAATCGGCCGAGCATGGGCAGGGCTTCCGGTGGAAATGTGGGGTCTTCTGTGCCGGTGGGGAATTCGGTGATGAAGCCGATGCGCAGCCGTCCCGGGTCGGCTCCGACCTCCTCACGGAACCGGCGTGCGGGAGTGGGTGCGACGACGGTGTCGCCCGGCATGGGCCCGGAGACGAGATCGAGCACCGCAGCGGTATCGCGCACGCTTCGGGTCACCGCCAGCTCCGCCGCCAGGCCGGCCCACATCGCATCCGAGGACTCGGGACCGACAGAGACCCGGCCGCGGGAGGGTTTGAGCCCGATGATGCCGCACTGACTCGCCGGGTTGCGGATGGAGCCGCCGCCGTCACTGGCGTGCGCGAGCGGCACCATGCCGGAGGCGACGGCGGCGGCCGCACCACCGCTGGAGCCGCCACTGGCGTATTCGGTGTTCCAGGGGTTGTGGGTCGGTCCGTAGGCGTCCGGTTCCGTCGTCGCCCAGGCGCCGAGTTCGGGAACGTTGGTGCGGCCGATGTCGACGAATCCTCCGTCGAGGAGCTTCTGCACCAGGTGCGACGTTCCCGGCGCGCAGTAGCCCGCGTCGCGCAGAAACCGGGTGCCCCAATGGTGGGCATCCCCGGCTCGATTCCCGGCCGCGATGTCCTTGAGCAGAATCGGCACGCCGCAGAACGGCGCTTCCGGTCGCAGGGAACCCGCCTCGCGGCGCGCCCGCTCGAAGTTGCGGTGGATGACGGCGTTCAGTTGCGGGTCGATGTGCTCGACCCGGGAGATGGCGGCGTCGATGAGTTCGTGGGCCGAGATCTTCCCTGCGCGCACCAGCTCTGCCTGGCCGACGGCGTCGAGTCCTGCCAGCTCGTCGGTCATCAGTCCTCCTGTATCGGGCATGTGGTGGGGTTCACTTGGGGTCGTGGTAGCAGCGTCGAGAGGTCCAGTCCGTCGACGGCTTGGCCGAGGCAGACGGCACGAAGAACACTGCTGGCAAAGGCATCTGCGTCGCCCCAGGGCAGATAGGGCCTGGTGACCAGCAGGGAGGCGACACCGTGCGCGGCTGCCCACAGTTGCAACGCCGGGCCCAGGGAATCGGTCGGCGGGAAGAAGGCTTCGTCGATGAGCTCCTGCACGGTGTGCTGAAGATGGACGAAGGCCGAGTTGACGAGGGTTTCGTCGAACTCACTGGGTTGCCTGGGTGCGGTGTCGGTGGCCACCCGGTACATGAGCGGGGTCTGCACGGCAAAACGTACGTAGGCCATGCCCAGCGCGTGCAGGCGTTCCAGGGCGGTCGGTAGTCCTCGGGTGGCGTCGCGCATCGCCTGACCGAGCTGGCGGTAGTACTTCGCGCACACTGCAGCCAGAAGCTCTTCCTTGTCCGCGAAATGCCGATAGAGCGACGGCGCCGTGATGCCGAGTGCTCGGGTCACCTCGCGGGTCGACGGTGCCTTGGCGTCCTGGGAGGCCAGGATCAATTCGGTTGCGGCATCGATGATCTGGTCGCGCAGCAGGTCGCCGGATCCTTTGGGTAGCCGCGGGCGCGGTGCCTCACCGGACCCGCCTGCCCGCTCACCCGACTGCGTCATCACCCTCCTTGAGGTAGCGACGCTACCGTAGCGGCGCTACCCTATGGCCGTCAAGGCCACCGGACGGGACGGACGGTGTTAGTCGAGTCCGATCAGCGGGCTCAGGAGCGGCGCCTGCTGCGGGTAGACGATGGCGGGTCCGACCCACCGGGACAGGAATTCGCGCAGTTCGACGCCGGTGCGCTTGGGGTTGCCGGCGTCGAGGAGGAACGAGTTGAGCACACGCAGCGAGAATTCGTTCAGCTCGTTGAGGGCGGGCTCGTCGTAACCGTGGGCCATCCAGTCGACGTCGAGGCGGTGCAGCAGCGAACGGCCGAAGGTGTACGCGGTGTCGGAGGTGAAGGAGCCGCCGACCGAATGCGCGCCGCGTTGGCTGAGCAGGAAACCGATCTGCGGGTCGTCGGCCAGCGACTCGATGGTGAACGCCATGCCCTCGACCATCGCGGTGACCGGGTCGGTCTCGCCGCGGACCCGTCGTTCCAGCCGTCCCAGGAACCCGTCGGCCTGCTGCATCGCGCAGGCGACCAGCAGGGCCTCGGTGCTGGGGAAGTAGCGGTATACCGTCTGGCGGGTGACGCCGAGGTCGCGTGCCACGTCGGCGATGCGCATCGAGGATCCGCGTTCGGCGACGATCCGCTCGGCCGAGCCGAGGATGCGCGCAATCGCCTCCTCGTCCGACGCAGGAGGATTCCCGGACCAACCGTGGCTTCGCATCGCTGTCCCCTTTCTCCGCCGGAACGGTATTCCAGCAGGCCCGTTCTCGCGATTTCCCGCCCGGAATACCGTTCCGGCGGCTACTTCTTGCGCAGCACCGCTGCGGCGGCCTCGCGCATCTCGCCGCTCGTCGAGGACAGGATCTGGCTGCGGTTCTCCAGGTGCAGGGCAGCTTCCAGGCTCGAAGCCTCCAGGTTGGCCCACAGCACCTGCTTGGTCGACTCCACGCCGAATTTTCCGTAGCCGCACAGAGTCTCAGCGATCGACATCGCCTCATCGGTGGCCGATGAGGCGATCCGCGATACCAGGCCCAACCGCAGCGCCTCGTCGGCGTCGACCGCGCGCGCCGTCAGGATCAGGTCGAACGCAGGGCCCGCTCCGACGACGCGCGGCAGGGTGTAGCTGACCCCAATGTCACAACCGCCGAGTCCGAGCTTGATGAACTGGGTGCAGAACCGCGCCGACGGCGACGCGATCCGGATGTCGCAGGCCAGCGCGATGCCGAAGCCGCCACCGTAGGCCACGCCGTTGACCGCCGCGATCACCGGCTGACGCAGCCGGTGGATCTTCGCGGTGAGGTCGGCGATGCGTTCCTGCCAGCGCATCCCCGACCGGGGGAACTCGGTGCCGCCGCCGGCCGCGGCGGGGCTCGGTGCGGACAGGTCGAGTCCCGAGCAGAAGCCGCGACCGGCCCCGGTCAGCACCACCACCCGGCAGGAGTTGTCGACGGCGATGGCGTCGAGGGCCGCGTGCAGCTCTTCGACCAGCTCATAGGACAGTGCGTTGAGTTTGTCCGGCCGGTTGAGGGTCAGGACCGCGATCTCCGGCCTGGGATGGGTGACTTCGAGGGTGGACGCCATGGCGTCACGTTAACTGCTGCGCCAGCCCGCCACGCCCACCGTGATCATCCGCAGTTGTTTGATGGCGACGCGCCTGATCTCCTGGATGGTCGCCGGGTCGTTGGTGTCCTCCAGGGACTCGGCGATCACGATCATCGAGTTGACGAACACGCTGGCCAGGATGTTGAGATCTTCACTGCTCCAGGTGTTCAGGCCCGGGAAGCGGGCCAGGTCGATCGCCAGTTCGGAAGTGATGAGCCGGATCTCGGTGCGAATCGCATACCGCAGTACCGCGACCCCGGTGTTGCGCTCGCGCCCGATGAAGCGCCAGTGCTCCCGGCGCTCCTGCACCCCGTCGATGAGGATGTCGACCGAGGACTCGATGACGCGGTTGGGGTCAAGCTTGCCGGCACGGGCCCCCCGCAGCATGTCGCGCAGGGCGCGGAACGATTCGTCGATCAACACCAGCCCGAGCGCTTCCATCGACTCGAAGTGCCGGTAGAACGCAGCCGGCACGATCCCGGCCTCCCGGGTGACCTCGCGCAGGCTCAGCGCGCCGAAGCTGCGCTCGTCGAGCAGGTGCAGGGCGGCGGCGACGATCGCCCGCCTGGTGGCTTCTTTGCGCTGGTCGCGCGACAGGCTCTCCTTGGCGTTGCTGCGGGAGTCCCTCGAACGCCTGCTCGAATGGCTTGAGCGTGAGCTGGGCGTACGGTCGTTCACTGTGTGAAAGGTACCACAGCCTGGCGATACCTCTTGACGTACTGGCCCGATGAGGCGCACGGTGTACATATGTTCACTGAAACGTTGACCAAGCGACGGCGAGGGTCTGCGCTGCTGGACCTGCTCACCGGTCCGCACGGTGTCGACCGCTTCACCGAGCTGGTCGACCCCACCTGGACGCGCGGCGACGCCCGCGCCCGCATCGTCGGGGTGCGACGCAGCACCCCCCGCAGCGTCACGCTGACGCTGGAACCCAACCGTGCGTTCGCCGGATTCCGCGCCGGCCAGCACATCAACCTGTCCGTCGAGATCGACGGTCGTCGTCGCACCCGGCCGTACTCGCCGGCCAACGCCGAGAACGACCGCTACATCGAGCTGACGATCGGTCACCACGACGGCGGCCTGGTGTCACCCTTCCTGTTCGAGCACGCTCGGACGGGGATGGTGGTCGGCCTAGATTCCGTCGGCGGTGACTTCACGCTGCCCGTCAGCCCGTTGGGACGCATCCTGTTCGTCTCCGGCGGCAGCGGGATCACCCCGGTGATGTCGATGCTGCGCACGCTGCGTGCGCAGCGCTACACCGGTGACGTCACCTTCATCCACTACGCCCGGTCCGCCGAGGAGGCGTGCTACCGCGACGAGCTGGCCGAGATCGCGCGTGCGATGCCGAACGTCACCGTGCTGCACGGCTACAGCCGCTCTCCGGAAGGTTCGGACCTGCACGGGCGCTTCGCCGCCGAGCATGTCGAGTCGGTGACCGCGGACCACGTGTTCGTCTGCGGGCCGCCCGAGCTCGCCGACGCGGTCCGGTTGATCTACCCGGATGCGGCGGCGGAGAGCTTCGTTCCGCCGGTGTTCTCGGGCGAATCATCCGGTGGCCGAGTGATGTTCGCCGACAGCGGCGTCGAGATCACCGACGACGGCCGGCCACTGCTGGACCAGGCCGAGACGGCTGGTCTGACACCGGAGAGCGGCTGCCGGATGGGCATCTGCTTTTCCTGCACCCGACGCAAGACCAACGGTGCAGTGCGCAACGTGATCACCGGTGCGGTGTCGAGCACCGAGGAAGAGGACGTGCAGATCTGCGTGTCCGCCCCCGTCGGCGACGTCGACATCGCCCTGTAAACCCCCCGCCGGAACGGTATTCCAGCAGCGGTTTTCCAAGTAATCCCCGCTCTGGATGCAGTCTCGGCGATACCGAGAGGTGACAAACATGACCGACACCCTGGAAACCCCGACCACCCCGACCACCCCGCAGGCCAAGACACTCGAGAAGATGGTCGGCGGACAGAAGATCACCCTGACGCCCGAGCAGGCCGACGAATTCGGCCGCGAGCTCGACGCGCTCAAGGAGAGCGTCATCGCCGACCTCGGTGAGCGCGACGCCACCTACATCCGCAACATGATCAAAGCCCAGCGTGGGCTCGAGGTCGGTGGGCGCGCGCTGCTGTTCGGCGGCATCTTCCCGCCGTTCTGGTTGGCCGGCACCGCGATGCTGGGCCTGAGCAAGATCATCGACAACATGGAGATCGGCCACAACGTCATGCACGGCCAGTACGACTGGATGGGCGATCCGGCCATCTCCAGCAAGAACTTCGAGTGGGACACCGCGTGCCCGGCCGACCAGTGGCGCCACTCGCACAACTACATGCACCACACCTACACCAACATCGTCGGCCTGGACCGCGACATCGGCTACGGCATCCTGCGGATGAGCTCGGATCAGAAGTGGCGGCCGTACTACCTGGGCAATCCGGTGTATGCGTTCCTGCTGATGGTGCTGTTCCAGTACGGGGTGGCGCTGCACGAGATGGAGAGCGAGAAGATCGCCTCCGGGGAGATCACGCTGACCGACAAGCGCGAGATCCTCTCCGGCATCTGGGCCAAGACCAAGAAGCAGACGCTGAAAGACTATGTGGCGTTCCCGTTGCTGGCGGGGCCGTTCGCGCCGTGGGTGTTCACGGGCAACCTGACCGCCAACCTGATGCGCAACGTGTGGTCGTACATGATCATCTTCTGCGGGCACTTCCCCGAGGACGTCCAGGAGTTCTCGATCGAGGAGACCAAGGCCGAGACGCGTGGGCAGTGGTACTTCCGCCAGATCCTCGGGTCGGCAAACCTCACCGGTGGCAAGCTGTTCCACATCTTGAGCGGCAACCTGTCGTTCCAGATCGAGCATCACCTGTTCCCGGACATCCCGGCCTTCCGGCACGCGGAGATCGCGCCCAAGGTTCAGGAGATCTGCGAGCGCTACGGCGTGCCGTACAACACCGGCTCCCTGCCGCATCAGTTCGGCACGGTGGTGCGCAAGATCGTCAAGTTCGCCCTGCCGTTCTAGTTCCCCGCCTCCTTCGCCGGAACGGTATTCCACGCGGTCGTCACTCGACGATTTGCGCCTGGAATACCGTTCCGGCGCTGGTCTGGACGTAGGCCTTGTGGGGTCGGCGCAGGCGTGGTGAAGTCTGCGTGGGTCGGGCAACGTTCGGAAGGAATGTGTTGATGCGTGCTGCGTTCGCGGCGATGACGGTCTTGGCGGCAGGTGCTCTCAGCGGAGCGGGGGTCGCGCTGGCGCAACCGGCGGTACCCGGCGCCGGGGAGTTGACCTCCGACCTGCAGCAGGTGCTGAACACCGGCGCGCCGGCATCCGAGCGGGCCGCGCTGCTGGCGGGCGGCGAGGCGGCGGTACCCACCGCCGACAACATCGCCAACCGGTTGAACACCTACGGCGGCATGGTCAACTGGCAGGTGCAGAACCCGGTGCTCAACGGCGACCGACTGGACGCGCAGATTGCGGTCACGATCCCGATCTTCGGCACCAAGACCCACAACATCTACTGGGTGAACCAGGATGGTGACTGGAAGCTGTCGAACCCGTCGGCCTGCGTGATCGCCACCGACGTCGCGGGCGTCGACTGCACCGTCTAGTTCCCGCCGGAACGGTATTCCAGCAGGCGGCTACTCGAACTCCGGCTCCGCAGAAGCAATCTGGGCGCGCCAACGGCTGTAGGCGTACGACGGGATCTCGATGCGGCCACGCCACCCGCGCGCGGTCATCGCGTCGTGCAACCTGTGGATGACGTCGACGGGATCGTCCTCTTTGACGATGCCGACAACGTTCCAGCCGAGACGCGCGAGCACGGGCAGGACACGTCGGTCTTTCAGGTACTCCGCGCGGTTTGTCTGGTGCTGCTCGCCGTCGTACTCGATCGCGACCTTGAAGTCCTCCCAGCCGAAGTCGAGGACGCGAACGGGCCGGCCGTCCTCGTCGACGACAGGAATCTGGGTGGCGGGTGCCGGGAACCCGCAGTCGATGACCAGCAACCGCCAGAACGTCTCCATCGGGGACATGGCGCCGCCGTCGACGAGCGGCAGGGCCGCCTTCAGCCGCGCGACTCCGTGGTGACCGCGGTAGCGCTTCGCCAGCATGATCGGGTCCTCCATCGAGTACGGACGCACCCGCATCAGGGCGTCGAGCTGGGCGATGGCGTGGTCGCGGCGTTGGAACCTGCCGAGGTCGAACGCGGTCCGCGCCGGAGTGGCGACCGGCAGTCCGTCGAGCGTCTCCCATTCGTCTGACCCGATGTGCTCGTTGCGGGTGATGATGCCCCGGGGTGGCCGAGTGCAGTTGTGGATCAGCTCGATGTCGACGGTGTCGTCGATCCAGCGTGACCCGTGCAACGCCGCGGCAGCCAGGCCGGTGATGATGCCGGTGCGCTTGGACCACAGCCAGGCGCCCACAATCCGGTCGTGCAGGGTGAGCTCGTGGTTGCGCGGTGCGTGGACGTTCGGATAGATGCGCCGGTACCAGCGTCGCAGTTGATGCCGGGTGACGACGCCGTTGGTGACGGCTTCCGTGCCGATGATGATGTTTCCCATGACCGAAGACTGGTCACCCCGTCTGACAGATCACGGCGCTGCTCGCCGAGATTGCATTCAGGCTGGGGATAACTCGCGATTGCCCTGCTGGAATACCGTTCCGGCGGGGGTCAGCGCTGGCAGGTGGGGCACCAGTAGGTGACCCGCTCACCGCCGCGGTCGGTCTCGATCGGCGTGCCGCACCGCCGGCAGGGTAGTCCCGCCCGGCCGTACACCCACACGTCCTGGCCGGGACGGGTGTTGCCGGTGGTCGTGCGGTTCACCCGCATCCGGTTGGCCCACAACATCTGTTGCGCCCGGTTGGCGAGCCGCAGCGGGTCGGAGACCTGCGCGACCGCCGTGCCGGGCAGCAGCCCGAAGACGAAACACAATTCGTTGGCGAAAACGTTGCCCACCCCCGCCATCACCCGCTGGTCCAGCAGCGTCTCGGCCAGCGGACGCGACGGGGCGGCCATCAGGTTCGCGGCCGCCACCGAGGCCGACCAGTCCTCCCCGAGCAGATCCGGGCCCAGGTGCGCGACGACGTCCATGTCGGTGGCGCGGTCCAGGACCTCCAGTACGCCGAGGTCGACGCCGGATGCGCGGGAGTCGGCTGTCTGCAACACGATCCGGATCTTGTACGCCGGAGCCCGGACTCGACCGATGATCCACGCGCCGTCCATCTTCAGGTGTGAGTGGATGCTCGCCGACCCCACGCGGATGAACAGATGCTTGCCCCGGCTGATCACTTCGTCGACGACCTGCCCGGACAGGTCCACCGCGGCGTAGCGGGGGACGCGGACGTCGCAGCCGGTCAACTCCTTGCCCGCCAATGCCTCCCGCAACTTCGCGGCCGCGCGGAAGACGGTGTCGCCTTCAGGCATCAGCGCAGCCGCAGCCCGCGTGGTGTCCGGGCGAACCCGGCCTCGGTCAGGGCCACCGCCACCGCCGAGTCGCGGTCCTCCAGGACCGCAACGCCGTCCACCCGCTCGACCAGCAATGCCGGAACCCGTTGCCGGGTGACCAGTTCGGCCAGCGCGACCGCGGCGACATGGTGAGTGTCGGGGTCGGTGGTGAAACTCAGCAGCGACCGGCCGCCGCGCTCGATGAACCAGGCAAGCTCACCGTCGACGAGCACCACCAACGCGCCGGCCTTGCGGCCGGGCCGGTGGGCTGTGTCGGTGTCGCCGCGCGCCGGCCACGACAGGGCGGCGCCGAACGGGTTGGCCGGGTCGGTCGCGGCCAGTGCGACGGCGCGCAGGGCGCCTTGGCGGTCGTCGATGCTGTCGGCATGGGTGCGCAGACGGTCGACGGTGCTGGCCGTGGCGAACTGGGCGCCGCCGAGGGATTCGACGAAATAACCTCGCTGACACCGCCCGGTTTCTTCCAGTGCAGTGAGCACCTTGTACAGCGAGGCGAAGCCACCCGGGATGTTCTCGGTCGCCACTGCCCCTTTGGTGAGCACGCCGTGGCGGGCCAGCAGTTGGTCGGCCTGGAAATGCGCACGCACGGTGGTGTCCGTTTCGGCGGCCGGCAACACCGACCACCGACCGGCGACCGTCGGGTCGGAGTCGCGGTGTGCGCCCGAGCTGATGCTGTAGCGGCTCAGCCGCGGCGCCCGGCGATGACGGTGTGACGGTGCAGCGGCCCGCCGTGCGCCCCGGGCGCCGGCCAGCAGCGCCCGCACCGGCGCGAACGTGTCACCCCCGACATGGCCAGACCAGATCAATTGCCACAGCGCTTCTTTGAGTGCTGTAGCGCTGACACCGTCGACGGTGATCTGCCGGAAGAAGTAGGCGCCGCCGCCACTCAACGCGTCCAGCACCGCTCTGTGTACATCGGTGAGGTCGGTGTCCGACGGCGGGGCCAGGGACAACGGGGCAGTGTCGGCGGAGTGGAACGCCACCCACCCGTCGGCCGACGACAGCGCACCGACACCGGACCACAACACCTCACCGGAGGCCAGCAACTCGTCGAGCATGCCGGGCTGGTAGTCGCGCACCCGCTGACCGAAGATCAACGGCTCCACCGCTGAAGCGGGCACCGGCACCCCGGCGAGCTGATCGATCACCGCGGCCAGTCCGTCGACCCCCGACACCGCTTCGCTTCCCATCAGCTGCCATGCCGGCAGGAAGCGGCCCAACGCGGCGGTGCTCACCGGTTCGATCTGGGCGCGCAACGCGGCCAGCGAGCGCCGGCGCAGGATCCGCAACACCTCGGCGTCGCACCATTGCTCACCGGAATCGGCTGGTGCATCGATGAACTCGCCGCGCATCAGCTTGCCGTCGGCAGCGAGGCGGCCCAGCACGTCGCCGGCCACCCGCAGCCCGAGGCCGAACCGGGTGGCCGCCTCGACGGTCGTGAACGGTCCCCGGGTGCGCGCAAACCGTGACATCAGCTCCCCGAGCGGGTCGACGACGGGTTCGAGGAACGCCATCGGCACCCCCACAGGCACCGCGACCCCGACGCCGTCACGCAGCCGGCCGATGTCCTCCACCGCCGCCCACCAGCTCTGCCCGGCGAACGACACGGTCACCACGCGCTTGGCCGTCAGCAGCCCCTCCAGCCAGCCGCCGACGTCATCCTGGGTGCACCGCAGGGCGATCTCGTCGGCCGTCAGCGGCCCCAGCAACCGCAACAGGTCCGCCACGCCCTCGGCATCGCGGACAGCGCGCTCGTCGGTCAGGTGTTGCAGCTGCCGGTTGGTGTTGGTGACGACGTCGGCGTCGAGCAGCTCCCGCAGTTCGACGCGGCCCAGCAGCTCGGCGAGCAGCTTGGGGTCCAGCGCCAGGGCGGCGGCGCGACGTTCGGCCAGCGGACTGTCGCCCTCGTACATGAACGCCCCGACGTAGCCGAACAGCAGCGACGCGGCGAACGGCGACGGTGTCTGCGTCTCGACCTCGAGGATCCGCACCCGCCGCTGGGCCACCCGCGCCATCAGTGAGACCAGGGTGGGCACGTCGTAGACGTCCTGCAGGCATTCGCGCACGGCTTCGAGCACGATCGGGAAGTCGGGGTAGCCGCGGGCCACGTCCAGCAGTTGTGCGGCCCGTTGCCGCTGATGCCACAGCGGGGAGCGCTTGCCGGGGTTGCGGCGCGGCAACAGCAGCGCCCGGGCGGCACACTCGCGAAACCGCGAGGCGAACAGCGCCGAACCGCTGACCTCGGTGGTGACCAGCGGCTCGATCTCGTCGGGGTCGAAGACGAAGATGTCGGCGCCGGGGGCGGTATCGTCGGTGTCGGGCAACCGGACGATGATGCCGTCGTCGGAGGCTGTGGGTTTCTCGTCGATGCCGTAGCGCTCGTAGAGCCGTTTGCCGACCGCCAGCGCCAGCGGTCCGTGCACCCGTAGACCGTAGGGGGAGTGCAGGATCACCCGCCAGTCGCCCAGTTCGTCGCGGAAGCGTTCCACGATCAGCGTGGTGTCCGAGGGGACGGCGGAGGTGGCACTGCGCTGCTCGTCGATCAGCTGCCACAGGTTGTCGGTCGCGAACCCGTCGAAGCCGACTGTGTGGCAGCGCTGTTCGAATGCGTCGCGATCCAGCCGCGCCAGCTCGCCGGTGAACTCGCCGATCGCCGCACCCAACTCCGCCGGCCGGCCCACGCCGTCGCCGCGCCAGAACGGAAGCCGGGCCGGCTCGCCAGGGGCGGGGATCACGAGCACCCGGTCATGGGTGATCTCGGTGATCCGCCAGCTCGTCGCACCCAGCGATATGACGTCGCCGGGACGCGACTCGTAGACCATCTCCTCGTCGAGTTCACCGACCCGCGATGGCTTTTCGGAATCCGCGCTCGAGGCGAGGTACACGGTGAACAGGCCGCGGTCGGGAATCGCGCCGCCCGAGGTGACGGCCAGCCGTTGCGCCCCGGGACGGGAGGTGAGGCTGCCCGAGTCGCGGTCGTAGACGATCCGGGGCCGCAGCTCGGCGAACGCGGTGGACGGGTATTTGCCGGACAGCAGATCCAGCGTCGCCTCGAACGCGCTGCGCGGCAGCGTCGCGAACGGCGCACTGCGGCGCACGGTGTCGAACCATCGGTCGGCGCTGATGGGTTCGAGCGCACACGCCGCGACAGTGTGCTGAGCCAGCACGTCGAGCGGGTTGGCGGGCACCCGCATGGTCTCGATCTGGCCGGCCAGCATCCGCTGCACGCTCACCGCGCACCCGATCAGATCGGTGCGGTGCTTCGGGAACAACACGCCCTGGCTGATCTCACCGACCTGGTGACCGGCCCGGCCGACGCGTTGCAACCCACTGGCCACCGACGGCGGCGTCTCCACCTGGATCACCAGATCCACTGAACCCATGTCGATTCCGAGTTCCAGGCTGGAGGTCGCGACGACGGCCTTGAGACGTCCGGTCTTCAGCGCCTCCTCGACCTCGGCGCGAGCTTCCTTGCTGACCGATCCGTGGTGCGCCCGGGCCAGTACCGGCTCGGCGCCGTAGGTCTGCCCGCTGCCCATCAGGTGGGCGGGTGCGCCGCCGGCGACGCCCGGGTTGGGCCCGCCGAGCTCGGTGCCGGTGCGTTCGGCGTGAATCTCGTTGAGGCGTGCGGTCAGCCGCTCGGCGAGCCGGCGGGAGTTGGTGAACACGATCGAGCTGTTGTGCGCCTCGACCAGGTCGACGATGCGTTCCTCGACGTCGGGCCAGATGGAGTTGTTCTCCAGATTGGCCATGTCGGGGACGGGGACCTGCACGGTGAGGTCGAACGTCTTGGCGGCCGGTGGGGCGACGACGGTGGTGGGTGCGGTTCCGGACAGGAAGCGCGCCACCTCCTCGGGCGGGCGCACGGTCGCCGACAGGCCGATACGTTGGGCGGGCTTCTCCAGCAGCTCGTCGAGACGTTCCAGCGACAGCGCCAGGTGCGCGCCGCGCTTGGTGGCCGCGACGGCGTGCACCTCGTCGACGATCACCGTCTGCACACCCGCCAGCGTTTCGCGGGCAGCCGAGGTCAGCATCAGGAACAGCGACTCAGGGGTGGTGATCAGGATGTCGGGCGGCTTGGTGATCAGTTCCCGGCGCCGGCTGGGGGTGGTGTCGCCGGAACGCACGCCGACGCTGATGGCCGGGGGTGGTTGCCCGGTGCGCTCGGCGATGCGCGAGATCCCGGTCAACGGGGTGCGCAGGTTGCGTTCCACGTCCACGGCCAGCGCCTTGAGCGGGGACACGTAGAGCACCGTGGTGCCCTTGCCGGCCTGCGGGCTCCTGGCCAGGCCGTCGATCGCCCACAGGAACGCCGCGAGCGTCTTGCCCGACCCCGTGGGCGCGATGACCAGCGTGTTCTCCCCGTCGGCGATGGCTTTCCAGGCCTGCGCCTGCGCGGGGGTGGGCTCGACGAACGTGCCCGTGAACCACTCCCGCGTCAGCGGACTGAAGCGGGACAGCGGATCGGCCTTCGTGGGCATCCCTCCATGGTGCCCGTAAGCACCGACACCTTGTCCCGCGAGCTCGCGTGTTTGCATGCCCGTGCGCGGCGCGTCGCGTGCAACAGCGCACCCTCGCGGCCCGCCAGACCGCTAGTTTGCTCAGCCAAACGGGGAGTGCTCAACCGGCCTTGACAGCAACGAAAGGTCAGGATCCTGCAGCCTGACGATGCGATAAACGTCGGACATCCATGAAATTGATCACTCGGAGGCGGCCAGCCACATCGGAGATGTTGTGTGGCAACAAAATAAGGGCTGAAAATCCGCGGCTGTCGGGTGACGGTTCGACGACCCTTCTCTAGCCTGGAATGAGGGCCTCTACGAACCGACGGGCCCGCACCCCGGTTCTGAGCAAAGAGGCCCGAGAGGAGTGAACATGCGTTTGAAGTACCTGATTGCAGCACCGATTGCAGCAGCTGCCGGCCTCTTCGTCGCGCCGACAGCCGCCGCCGACTGCACCACCTTCGGGAACGAGTCGTACTGCTCGTTCGGAGGGCCCGGCGGTACCAGCCCTGTGCTGCCGTATGACTGTGGCGACTACGACTACTACTGCAATGACGGGTACCAGGCTTGGGAGCTCTTCTGAGTTGGACCGGGCGCGGGGCGCAGTCGAATCCCCGTGCCGAACGCCTGACGGCAAAGCGTCGCACCCAAACCTGATGACGCTCATCGGTGGCCGATCGCGCGGGCACTGACCCGCGCGATCGGTTCATTCCTGGCGCCAGAAGGTAGCAACGAGGGTGCTCACTGCGCGGCCTGGAGACTCATTGAGATTTCGTGAAAGGAGCTGTCGTGCAGGCGCTAACGCGTTGGCTGTGGTGAAGCCGATGAACTTCCGCACCGAGCCTGCACGCCGTCCCGGAGATGGGAGCGACTGCGGCCCTTGAGAGTCGGCCATCTGGTGGTCGGCATTGGTGACTCTGGTCCCACCCTCAGTAACCGGATGCTTCGGCAAATCATCAGGACGTCTTGGCGCACTGCGGACCTCGTTGGCATAGCGCTACGTGGCCGGACGTCCGTGGGGCAAGCCTGCACCCAGTTCTTCGTAACCGATCCCATTTTGATATCAGATTGCTAGCATCCTCACAGTGAGGCCGCGCTCACCTGCGGGTTGGTATGGCCGCGTTCGTGATCAAACTCAGTAGGGAGTGCAGTGATGCGGTTACGGTACTTGATCGTCGCCCCCTTCCTGGTCGTCGCCGGCCTCGCCGCCGCGCCGACTGCAGCAGCAGACTGCACCACGACCGGGAACCAGACGTTCTGTTCGTTCGGGGAGCCGGGTAACACCGGCCCCGTTCTGCCTTACGAATGCGTCGACGCCTACGACTACTACTGCAATGACAGCTACGGCAGCTGGGACCTATTCTGAGCTCCATCCGAGACCGTGGTGGTAGCGCCAACGTTGATTCGACCAAGCAGACAAAGGAGTAAGTAATGGTGTCTCACAGGACTTTTGCGGGGCGGATGTTGCTGGCGGCCGTCGGTTCCGGTGCTGTGCTGTTCGGGACCGCGGTGTCCGCGAGCGCGCAGCCGGCACCGCCGAACTGCACTGCGGCTGATCTGGCGGGCATCATGTCCGGCGTCACCGCATCCACGTCGGCCTACCTATTCACCCACCCGCCGGTGAACGACTTCTTCACCAATCTCGGCAAGGTGCCCAACGACCAGAAGCGCGAAGCGCTGGCCAGTTACCTGGACGCCAACCCGCAGGTGAAGGCCGACCTCAGCGGCATCCGTCAGCCGGCGAAGGACTTCCGTGCCCGTTGTGGCGGCGGCCCCGGTCCGCTGGCTGAGGTCGAGGGCGAGGGCTGAGCCCCGCCCTGGTTTCGCCGAACGGCTGAGCGGGAGATCTGCGATGCGAGTTCATTTCCTACTCGTCGCACCGATCATCGCGGTCGCCGGCCTGACCGTCGCACCGACCGCAGCGGCCGATTGCACCAGCGCCGGCGGAACGACGATCTGCGCGCAGGGGGAGTCCCGCGGTGCGGACACCGGTGATGGTCCCAGCGGTTCCGGTCCTTACGTGCCCTATCCGTGCGAATATGACTGGAACTGCAACGACTACTACGGGTGGGAATGGGATCTGGACCTCGATCCCGGTCCGGGTATCGGTTTGCCGGGCAGGCCCGGCAATCGACCAGGGGGCGGAATCGACGGCGGATGACGCCTCCACCTGGATCGAGGAGCGACCCATGACGTCCCACAGAGCTTTCGCGCGACGCATGCTGCTGGCTGCGGTCGGTTCCGGGGCGGTGCTGCTGGGCACCAGCGCACCCGTGATCGCTCAGCCGCCGCCGCCCAACTGCACCGCGGCAGACCTGGCGGGCATCATGTCGGGAATCACCGCCGCGACGTCGGCGTATCTCTTCACCCACCCGCCCGTCAACGACTTCTTCACCACGCTCAAGGATGTTCCTGCAGAAGAGAAGCGGGCGGCGCTGCAGACCTACATGGACGCCAACCCGCAGGTGAAGGCCGACCTGACAGGTATCCGTCAGCCTGCCGTCGACTTCCGGAACCGCTGCGGCTGATCAGCGCCGGCTGACGGCGTCCGCGAGCGCTGGCGGTAGACCCGGCACGCGTCCGACCGCGTCGAGAAGCCCGTGTGCGCAGAGGTCGGCGATGAAGTCCGCGTCCAGCGACGCGTCGATCAGCCGTTGCCTGCACAGTTCGAACGTGAACGCCAGCCAGCCATAGACGGTGGCCCGCAGGTCCCGCTCCACCTTCGAATCCAAGGCGCCACCGGTGGTCTCGGTGATGCGATCGATGATGCGGTTGGCCTGCCTGTCGTTGTCGATGTCCTCGATGCCGCGCAGCACCGGGTCCGACCGGCCCATCCCCATGTACGCGGCCCAGGCACCGTGTGGGTGCTGTTCGTCGTACTGCAGATAGGCCAGCACGCCCGCTCGGACCTGCCCGAAAAGCGTCAGACCGGGCTCGGGCGGGGTGTTGGTGGCCTGGAACAGTCGCTCGCCCTCGGCCCGCACGACCGCGGCGAAGAAGGCCCGTTTGTCGGGGAAGTAGTGGTACATCAACGCGCGGGAGACGCCGGCGCGCTCGGCGATCTCGTCGATGCGTACCTCGTCGTAGGGGCGTTGGCCGAACACCTCGGCGCCGAGTGCCAGCAGTTCGTTGCGCCGATCCTCCGGTGAGAGACGGCGCCGGGATTCAGGCATGGGTCCATCCTACTTGACACATGTAGAACAGCCGCGGAGGCTGGGGAGATGACCGCTGTAGACCACCGGGGGTCCTATCCCGCGTTGCCGCACCCTCGCCGTCGGGTGCCGTTGCTCGGTGACGTGCTGGCGTTCGACGCGGACAGCCCGTCGCAGTCGACGATGGCGCTCGCCGCGCTCGGTCCCGTCTTCGAGTTCCGTTTTCTGGGAGCGCGCTACGTCGTGGCCGCGGGTCCGGATGCCGTTCTCGAGGTCAACGACGAGAGCCGGTTCTGCAAACATGTCGGCCCCGACATCGACGCGTTGCGCATTCTCGGCGGCGACGGTCTGTTCACGGCCTACAACGACGAACCGAACTGGCAGAAAGCCCACGATGTGCTGATGCCGGCGTTCAGTCAGCAGGCGATGCGGCGCTACCACTCCATCATGTTCGACGTCGCCGACGAGCTCACTGCCCGCTGGGACCACAAGGCCACCCGCGGTGCGACGGTCGACGTGTCCGTCGACGCCACCCGGGTGACGCTGGAGACGATCGGACGCTGCGCGGCCGGGCATCCGTTCGGGTGCTTCGAGTCCGAGGCGGTGCACCCGTTCGTCGAGCACATGGTGGCGGGCCTGAAGGGCTCCGACCGCGTGGGTGTGCTGCGGGAGACGTTCCTGCCCGGTTTCGTCGCGCAGCGGGCCGAGCGGCCGGTGCGTGATCACGCCGCGAAGTTGCACGCGATCGCCGACGAGATCATCGCCGACCGGGTGCGCGACGGCCTCGGGCACCACGACGATCTTCTCGAGCTGATGCTGGCTTCCGATCTGCAGCTCGCCAACATCCGCTACCAGCTGATCAATTTCTTGGTTGCGGGGCACGAAACCACCTCGGGGGCACTGTCTTTTGCGCTGTACTACCTGTCTCAGCATCCGGAAGCGGTACAGAAGGCGCGTGCGGAGATCGCCGAGGTGTGGGGTGACGACGATCGGCCGGACTTCGAGCAGATCGCCAAGCTCCGTTACGTGCGAAGAATTTTCGACGAGGCATTGCGGCTGCAACCCACGGTCCCCGGGTATTACCGGGCAGCGCGCGAGGACACCGTGCTCGCCGGGGTGCACCCGATGCGCAAGGGCGACTGGGTGCTCGCTCTCGTCGGGACCCTGCATCGCGATCCGCGCTGGGGACCCGACCCCGACGCGTTCGACCCGGACCGGTTCGCGCCCGAGAAGGTCAGGGCCCGTCCGGCAGGCTTGTACAAACCGTTCGGGACCGGCCCGCGTTCGTGCATCGGGCGCCAGTTCGCGTTGCACGAAGCCGTGCTGCTGCTGGCGGTGCTGCTGCGCCGCTACGAGCTCATCGCAGACCCGGAGTATCAGCTGCAGATCACCGAACGGTTGACGGTGATGCCCAAGGACTTCCACCTGTCCCTGCGCCGCCGCTAGCCCCTCTCTGTTGTGGCGAGCGCGCGGGTCTGCACGCCGACACGCCGCACCGGGCGTACAACGGCGCGCGCTCGTCGACGTCCACGGCGCGCGCAGTGTCCCAGTGATGGTTACTTTCGACTCTTTCACCACCCAAGACGCAGGGTCAGACTCACAGGATGAGCGGCGACCAGCACTATCACGACGTCCTGTCCGAACTGCGCCCGGAGCATCGAGCGTTGCGTCAGAAAATCCCTGAGGTCTACAGCGCGTTCAACGCCATCAGCGCGGCCGCGTTGGCCGACGGGGCGCTCAGCGCGCACGTCAAGGAGCTGATGGCGATGATGATCGGGATCGTGCAGGGCTGTGACGGCTGCATCGCCTCACACGCTCGGGGTGCGGCCCGGGCCGGCGCGACCGAGGACGAAGCCGCCGAGGCGATCGCGGTGAGCATCATGATGCACGGCGGCCCGGCCACCGTATACGGCGCGCGGGCGTTCTCGGCGTTCCGCGAGTTCAATCCCGCAGATCAGCAGTAGCCCCGCTCGTCGCCGCTCAGGTCGCGCGTAACGCACGCTGGTACCGGCGCATTCCGGCGATCCAGCGGTCGTAGTCGGAGCCCTTGTGCCGGTACATCTCCAGGACCTGGGGATGGGGCAGCACCAGGAACTTGTTGTCTTTGACCGCGTCGACGGTCAGCGACGCGACATCCGACGGCGCGAGCACGTCACCGGACTGCAGGATGGATTGCGCTCCGGCGCGGGCACCGGGATCGGTCTCCGCTCGGATTCCGTCGAGCAGCGGGGTGTCCACGCCCAGCGGGCACACGCAGCTGACGCCGATGCCGTCGTCGCCGTAGGTGATCGCCAGCCACTCGGCGAAGCCCACGGCAGCGTGTTTGGTGACGGCATAACCGGCGGCGCCGATCTGGGACAACAGCCCGGCCGCTGACGCAATCGATACGAAGTACCCGGAGCCGCGTGACTTCCACTGAGGCACCAGAAGTTCCGCTGCCCGCACGTGGGCGCGGAGATTGACAGCGAGGATGCGGTCCCAGTCGGAGTCGGTGCCGATGCCCCCGGCGCCGGTGATGCCCGCGTTGGCGACGTAGATGTCGACGGGCCCGAACTCGCGCACAGCCAGGGTCGCCAACGCGTCGATGCCTTCGGTCGTCGCGGCGTCGGCCTGCAGGGCCACCGTGGTGCCGCCGGCGGAGCCGATAGCTGCGGCGGCTGCTCGGGCGCCGGCGTCGTCGACGTCGCCGATGACGACGCGAACGCCGTGTCCCGCGAGCGCCGACGCCAGCGCCTGCCCGATACCGGAGCCGCCTCCGGTGACGACCGCGACTTTGCTGTCCAGTTCCATGCCCCGAGTGTGCCCTCGTCGCCCGCGAGCACGCGGAAAATGTACGCATGAGACGGCGTGTCGGCGTGCAGACCCGCGCGCTCGCGGAACAAGCGCAACGGCTTCTCAGCCGAACGTGACGCCCTGGGCCAGCGGGAGCTCGGAGGAGTAGTTCACGGTGTTCGTCGCCCGCCGCATGTAGGCCTTCCACGAGTCCGAACCGGACTCGCGCCCACCGCCGGTCTCCTTCTCGCCGCCGAACGCGCCGCCGATCTCCGCGCCCGAGGTGCCGATGTTGACGTTGGCGATCCCGCAGTCCGATCCGTCGGCGCCCAGGAAGCGTTCCGCCTCGCGAATGTCCAGCGTGAAGATCGACGACGAAAGCCCCTGCGGTACCGCATTGTTCATCTCAACAGCTTCGTCAAGTGTCTCGTAGGTCAGCACGTAGAGGATCGGCGCGAACGTCTCGGTGTGCACGACCGAAGACTGCATGGGCATCCGGACCACCGCCGGGGTGACGTAGAACGCGCCCTCGTCCCCGACGTCGACACGCTCACCGCCGATCACCTCACCGCCTTCGGCCTCGGCCTGCTGCAGCGCGCCGACCATGTCCCGGTAGGACCTCTCGTGGATCAGCGGCCCGACCAGCGTGCCTTCGGTGAACGGGTCGCCGACCGGCAGCTGCCGGTAGGCCGCGACGATCCTCGACACCAGTTCGTCGGCCACCGACGAATGCACGATCAACCGGCGCAGCGTCGTGCATCGCTGCCCGGCAGTGCCGGCCGCCGAGAACACGATGCCCCGCACTGCCAAATCGAGGTCTGCCGCCGGGGTCACGATCGCCGCGTTGTTGCCGCCGAGCTCGAGCAGCGCCCGGCCGAACCGCGCCGCCACCCGCGGCCCGACCTGACGACCCATCCGCACCGACCCGGTCGCCGACACCAGCGCCACCCGCGGGTCGTCGACGAGCTGTTCGCCGATCTCCCGCTCACCCAACACCAGCCGGCTCACCTCAGGCGGCGCACCGACATCGGCACACGCGCGCTGCAGCAGCGCCTGGCACGCCGACGCGGTCAGCGGCGTCAGCTCGGAAGGCTTCCACACCACGGTGTCACCGCACACCAGCGCGATCGCGGTGTTCCACGCCCACACCGCGACCGGGAAGTTGAACGCGGTGATGACGCCGACGACGCCGAGGGGGTGCCAGGTCTCCATCAGCCGGTGCCCGGGCCGCTCGGAGGCGATGGTCTTGCCGTACAGCTGCCGCGACAGGCCCACCGCGAACTCGCAGACGTCGATCATCTCCTGCACTTCGCCGAGGGCCTCGGAGGTGATCTTGCCGGCCTCGATCGTGACCAGCGAGGCCAGCGCCGCCTTGTGCTCGACCAGCAGTTCGCCGAGCCGGGCCACCAGCGCGCCACGCACCGGCGCCGGCGTCAGCCGCCACGTCGTGAACGCCTGCGCGGCTTCGGCGATCGCGGCGTCGGTCTCCTCGAGAGACGACGCGCGCAGCGTGAACAGCACGTCGCCGTTGATCGGCGAGCTGGCGTTCAGCCCGCCGGCGCCGGGGTCGCCGAGCGTGACCGACGAGCCGACGGCAGCCAGCGCGTCGCGGACCCGGGATCGCAACGCGTCGGAGGTGGGTAGCGGGGACTTCACAGTGGTGGTCATCAACAGGCCTCATCGAGCTTGTAGGGGTGGAGGTTCCGATACAGTGCGGCCATGAGCGGTCTCGACGAACCTGCGCCACTCGACGAGATCGATCGGGTGCTGGCCCGTGAGCTGGTGGCCGACGGCCGTGCGACGCTGGCCCATCTGGCTGCCGCGGCAGGTCTTTCGGTGTCGGCGGTGCAGTCGAGGGTGCGCCGGCTGGAGTCCCGCGGCGTCGTCGCCGGGTACACGGCCCGGATCAACCCGGAGGCCGTCGGCAGCATGCTGTCCGCGTTCGTCGCCATCACCCCTCTTGATCCTTCACAACCCGATGATGCACCCGCCCGGCTGGAACACATCCCCGAAATCGAGGCGTGTTACTCGGTGGCCGGGGAGGAAAGTTATGTCCTGCTGGTCCACGTCGAGTCTGCGCGGGCGCTGGAAGGTCTGCTCCAGCGGATCCGTACCGCAGCCGACGTGAAGACGCGCACGACGGTCATCTTACAGAAATTTTATGGCGAGAGACGTCACATACCGGACACAACCTCCGTCCCAGGGCTGTGACACCGCAAAATATCCTCTAGCATGACGGTATGACTGATCTTCTGCCGGTCGCCAGCCATGCCCGAATCGCCCCGGCCGACGTGCGCGAGGTGCTGTCGCGCAGCATCCTCGCCGACGGCCTCGACCTGGTGCTCGACCTCGAGCGCTCCCAGGGCTCGTATTTGGTCGATGCCCGCACCGGGCGGGGCTACCTCGACATGTTCACCTTCTTCGCATCGTCGGCGCTGGGGATGAACCACCCCGGACTGGCCGACGACGACGACTTCCGCGCCGAACTCACCGCGGCCGCGCTGAACAAACCGAGCAACTCCGACGTCTACAGCGTCCCGATGGCGCGGTTCGTCGACACCTTCGCCCGGGTGCTCGGCGACCCGGCCCTGCCGCACCTGTTCTTCGTCGACGGCGGGGCGCTGGCGGTGGAGAATGCGCTGAAGGTCGCGTTCGACTGGAAGAGCCGATTCAACGAGGCCCGCGGACTGGATCCGGCCCTGGGAACCAAGGTGTTGCACCTGCGCGGCGCCTTCCACGGCCGCAGCGGCTACACCATGTCGCTCACCAACACCGATCCGAACAAGGTGGCCCGCTTCCCGAAGTTCGACTGGCCCCGCATCGACGCGCCGTATCAGCGGCCGGGCGCGAACATGGATGCGCTGGAAGCAGAATCGATCCGCCAGGCGCGCGCGGCGTTCGAAGCCGCACCCCACGACATCGCGTGCTTCATCGCCGAACCGATCCAGGGGGAGGGAGGCGACCGGCACATCCGGGGTGAGTTCTTCGCGGCGATGCGCGAACTGTGCGACGAGTTCGACGCGCTGCTGATCTTCGACGAGGTCCAGACCGGCTGCGGTATCACCGGAACCGCTTGGGCCTATCAGCAGTTGGGGGTACTGCCCGACGTGCTGGCCTTCGGCAAGAAGACCCAGGTGTGCGGCGTCATGGCTGGTGGTCGGGTCGAGGAGGTCCCCGACAACGTGTTCGCCGTCGGCTCACGGATCAACTCGACGTGGGGCGGCAACCTCGTCGACATGGTCCGGTCGCGCCGGATCCTGGAGGTCATCGAGTACGACGGGTTGTTCGAGCGGGCCGCCGAGAACGGGCGCTATCTGCGAGAGCGACTGCAGGAGTTGGCCGTCGAGTTCCCCGCGCTGGTGCGCGACTCCCGCGGCCGCGGCCTGATGTGTGCGTTCAGCATGCCGACTGCGGCGCAGCGCGACACCCTGATCGCGCAGCTGTGGGACAGCGGGGTCGTGATGCTGGGGTCCGGTGCCGACAGCGTGCGTTTCCGGCCCGCGCTGACGGTCTCGCAGGACGAACTCGACGCCGCGGTCGACGCGGTCCGCGACGTGCTCACGAGGATGTCGGTTCGGCAGGCAGGGTGAGCCGGCGGATCGTCGAGCGCAACCTCGGCAGATCCGCACCCCCGACGAGTTCACAGCCGTGCAGCTCGGCGAGTTTGCGTGCGGCGGGCGTGAACTCGTTGTTGGTGACGACCATCGTCCTGGTGCAGTCCTGCATCGGCGCCCCGGCGACCACCTCCTGGACCGCGCTGGCTCCGACCGGCCGGGCGCGGCGCTTGCATTGGACCGCGAGCCGGTTGGGCCGGTGGCCGATGATCAGGTCGACGCCCCAATCGCCGGTCAGTGAGGTCATGATCACCGGGACGCCGCAGGACCGCGCGATCCGGGCGACGTAGTCCTCGAAGTCGGTGCCCGACATGTCTTCCCCGACGGCCCGCTCCTCCGCACCCGGGGTGGCGGCGCCGACGAGCGTGGCGAGGAAGAAGCGCGGAGCGGTGGTGACAACGAGCGGGGCCAGCACCCCGAGCGCCACGCTGATGGGCAGGCCGGCGCCGATCAGATAGGCGGTCAGGCCGACGGCCACGCTCAGCACGGCGTACAGCTTCCACCGCAGCCTGGTCACGGACGAATGGTAAGCACCCGCAGTGACATGCCAGGCGACAAACCCTGGTAAGCACGTCTGATGATGCTCATCACCGGCCCGTCCGGCAACGTCGGTCATGAGCTGGTCGAGCTGTTACGCGCGAAGACCGATCCGGACGCCTGGCGGGTGGCCGGCCGCCATCCCGAGGGGCTGCGGGATCGTCTGGGCGACGACGCGCAGATCAGCGCGTTCGACTTCTTCGACCGCTCGACGTGGCCGTCGGCGCTTGCCGGCGTGCAGTCGCTGTTTCTGCTGTTCCCGTTGCCGGGCAACCAGGCAGCTCGCCAGGCGGTGATCCCTTTTGTGAAGGCCGCCGAAGACGCCGGGTGCAGGCACGTCGTGTACGTCTCGGTGTTCGGCGCCGACCGGGCCCGGTTCATTCCGCACCACAAGGTCGAGGCGGCCCTGCGCGCCGGCACGATGAGCACCACGATCCTGCGGTGCAGCTTCTTCATGCAGAACCTGCACCGGGCGATCTCTACCCACGGCATCGACATCGCCGAGCGCGGCGAGCTGTTCATCCCGGCCGGGGCCGGCCGGACCACGTTCATCGACGCCCGCGACGCCGCCGAGGTCGCCGCGCTGGCGCTGACCGACGTGGCGTCGCACCGCGACCGCGTCCACCACTTGACCGGGGCCGCTGCGCTGAGCATGGACGAGGTCGCCGACGCGCTGAGCGACGAACTCGGCCACCCGATCCGCTACACCCGTCCTGGACTGGTGCGGTTCGCCGCTCGGCTGCGCCGGCGCGGGGTGGGTTGGGACACGATCGGGTTCATGTCCGCGGTGTACACCCTGACCCGGCTGGGGCAGAACCAACCGATCACCGACGACGTCGCACATCTGCTGGGCCGCCCGCCGCGCACGATGCCAGAGTTCCTGCGCGACAGCGCGTGGCGGTGGCGCGAGCACGCCTGGACCTGACGACGGCGTCAGTCGGTACGGAGGTGTCGCGCCGTGGCGCGGCACCATCTGTCGAACACCTTCACCGCTGCCGGCGCCCACCGCTGCCCCAACCGGTCGACGACGGCGACAGTGACGAGCAGGGCGACCAGCAGCGTCATCAGCCCGAGCAGAGGGTGCAGTGCCGCTGAGACGGCGGTCAGGTTGAAGGCGGCGACGAGAGCGACCACGGTGACGGCAATGAGTTTGGCGCTACCGAAGTGCGGATCGACGTCGGGATGTGGGCTGGTCATCGGCAACTCCTCGGGACCCGAGATTAACGAAGTGCGTTTCAGGTGTCAACGGTGCAGCAGTTCACAAAGAACGAAGCAGTTTTCGCGTGTTACTGTTCGTATGAACTGGTCCGAGTGAGAGCGCGCACCAACCGACTTCGTTGCGACAGTTCACGAGACCCGAGGAGAAGTGGTGGCCGCCGACGCGATAGTCGTTCCGCTGTGGGGTTGGGTCGCGCTGACCGCGGCCATCGCGGTCATGCTGGCGATCGACCTGTTCATGCACCGCGACAACCATGTCATCGGCTTCCGCGAAGCCGCGGTGTGGTCGTCGATCTGGATCGCCGCGGGACTGGGCTTCGGCGGGATCGTCTGGTGGGCCTACGGCGCCGAGGTCGCCGGCACCTACTATGCCGGGTACCTCATCGAGAAGGCGCTGTCGGTCGACAACGTCTTCGTCTTCGCGCTGATCTTCACCTACTTCGCGGTTCCGGATCGCTACCAGCACAAGGTGTTGTTCTGGGGCGTCGTCGGGGCGCTGTTGTTCCGGCTGGTGTTCATCTTCGTCGGCGCCGAAATGCTGGAGACGTTCTTCTGGACGGCCTACATCTTCGGGGCGTTCTTGATCTACACCGCCTACAAGATGGCCTTCCAGCACGACAAGGAACTCGAACCGGACAAGAACCCGGTGGTGCGACTGGTGCAGCGGGTGATCCCGACCGATCCGCGCTACCACGGAGATCGGCTGTTCACCCGAATCGACGGCAAGCGGGTGGCCACGCTGCTGTTCGTCGTGCTGGTCGCCATCGAGGCGACCGACCTGATCTTCGCGATCGACTCGGTGGCCGCGGTGCTGGCGATCACCACCAGCACGTTCATCGTCTGGACGGCCAATGCCTTCGCGGTGCTCGGGCTGCGGAGCCTGTACTTCTGTCTGGCCGGACTGTTGCGCAGGTTCACCCATCTGCACTACGGGCTGGCGGTGCTGTTGGCGTTCGCGGGCGTCAAGCTGGTGCTCTCGGAGACCCCGGTCGGCAAACTGCCGATCCCGCTGACCCTGGGCGTCATCGTCGTCACGCTGACCGTCTCGATCGTGTGGAGTCTGCTTGCCACCCGCACCGGCAAACCGTCACGCGACCCGCTGGATTACTGAAACCGGTCACGCGAATCGGGCAGTACCATATCGGCGATGGTCGCCTCGAAACGAACGCCGAAGACGCCCCCGTCCAAGCCGGCGCGCACCGCCAAACCGGCGAGCCGCGCGCGACCGAAGAAGGCGCCCGAAGCCGTCGTCAAGGCTGCCGCCGAGCCCAGCCAGCCGCGCGGGTGGACGTTTCTGACCAACCACGCCCATGTGCTGTTGTGTCTGGCGCGGGGCTCGCTGACCGCCCGTGAACTGAGCCTGCTCATCGGGATCACCGAGCGCTCGGTGCAGGCCATCCTGGCTGATCTGATCGCCGACGGTTACCTGGAGAAGACCAAGGTCGGCCGGCGCAACAGCTACGCGGTGAATCCGTCGGGACGCCTGCGCCACCCGTTGGAGTCCGCTCACACCGTCGGCGAACTGATCACCGCGCTGACGTAGCCACAAACCAAAGTAGCCACTAACCAAAGCAGTGGGCCCAGCCGGAGAACCGGCTGGGCCCACTGTGGTGAAGCTGTTACTGATTGGACTCCTGGCGCTGCTCGGCGGCCTTGGCGCCTGCACGAGCCGATTCGGCCTCGGCTTCCTTCTCGGCCACGTCGCGCTGCGCGTCGGCCTTGTCCTGCTGGGCCTTGCCCTCGCGGACCACGTCGTCGCGCCCGGTGACGGTGCCGACCGCTTCCTTGGTCTTGCCCTTCACGTCCTCGACGACGCCCTTGATGCCTTCTTCGGGTCCACTGTTGTTCTTGTCGCTGTCGCTCATGTTCTACCTTTCGCTCGTCGGATCAGGTCTCATACGCCCAACTTCTCGAGCTGACGTACCCGCGATTTCGTCATCGCCGGACAGCTTCAGGCTTCCCGGAACGTCGGGCCGCTAAACGGGTGACGTGGGTCTCAGCGAACACCCTTCTGCCGCATCACAATTGCCGCGAGTCCGCATGTTGGTTTGGTATGTACCAAGGATGGGGTACTGCACCCACACCATGACGACTTTCGGATCGAGATGCAGTCCTTCGAGATCACTGCATCATCGGCGCGAGAATCAGAAACGCGCCGGCATAAATCGCCACCGCGACGAGGACGAGCATCGCCAGTATCACTCCAGCAGTGACCAAAGTGCCGCGCAGTGGCTTGCGCTTGGGTTTGGCGCTGGGGGGCGGGATGTTTTGTTCCATGACGGTTGGTTACCCGACCGGGGTCTCGGCTTAACGTTGTCCACGACTGCCTTCCGCGCCCATGAATAGCCAGGGCAACGGCTGGGGTAGTCTCGCTTGCAAGTTTCCGGGAGGTCAGATGGCCGATGTCGCGAGCCACAGCAATGGGCAGAGTCAGGGCGCCCAGTCGGTGGAGCTTCGGGTTGCCGCCACGCTGGAGAATCTCGCGGTGCTGCGCACCCTGGTCGCCGCCATCGGCACCTTCGAGGACCTCGACTTCGACGCGGTCGCTGACCTGCGGTTGGCCGTCGACGAGGCATGTACCCGGCTGATCAGGTCCGCCGTGCCCGACGCCACGCTGCTGGTGGTGGTCGAGCCGCAGCCCGAGGCTCTCGTCGTGCATGCCTCGACCACGTGTGACAGCACCGACATTCTCGCCCCGGGCAGCTTCAGCTGGCATGTGCTCAGCTCGCTGACCGACGAGGTGTCCACCTTCTCCAACGGCCAGTCGGCAGACCAGGGCCAGCAGTTCGGCATCTCGATGACAACGAGGCGAGCGAGTTCGCTGCGGTGACACGACCGTCGTCACAGGGTTCGTCGAAACGGTCGAACTCTGAATATGCGGACGTGGCCGACATGTTCCGCGAGCTCGCGGGGCTCGAAGAGGGGTCGGCCAAGTTCCAGCGCCAACGTGACCGCATCGTCGAGCGGTGCCTGCCGCTGGCCGACCACATCGCGCGCCGGTTCGACGGTCGTGGCGAGCCGCGCGACGACCTGGTGCAGGTCGCCCGGGTGGGCCTGGTGAACGCGGTCATCCGATTCGACGTCACCGCCGGGTCGGACTTCGTGTCGTTTGCGGTGCCCACCATCATGGGCGAGGTTCGCAGGCACTTTCGCGACAACAGTTGGTCGGTCAAGGTGCCTCGGCGGCTCAAGGAGCTGCATCTCCGGTTGGGCGGGGCCACCGCCGACCTGTCACAGCGGCTCGGCCGCGCCCCGACGGCCAGCGAGCTGGCCGCCGAGCTGGAGATGGACCGCGACGAGGTGATCGAGGGCCTGGTCGCCGGCAGCTCGTACAACACGCTGTCGATCGACAGCGGAGGTAGCGGCAGCGAAGAAGCGCCGGCGATTGCCGACACGCTCGGCGACGTCGACACCACTCTCGATCAGATCGAGAACCGGGAGGCGTTGCGGCCTCTGCTGGCGGCGTTGCCGGAGCGTGAGCGGACAGTCCTGGTGCTGCGCTTCTTCGAGTCCATGACGCAGACTCAGATCGCCGAGCGGGTCGGCATCTCGCAGATGCACGTTTCCCGCCTGCTGGCGAAGTCGCTAACTCGTCTCCGGGACCAGCTGGAGTAGCCGGGGCGGGTCGTTGTGCACCGCGGTCAGCGCTGCAGCGACGTCGGTGCAGATCGGCAGAACCGAGTCCGGATCGCAGATCCGGAGCAGCCGGTCGACCGCGGGGCTGGGCACGAGCACCCAGTGGATGTCCTCGGCGACACACTGAACGTTCAGCGCGTGCAGGGCGGTGAAGCCCGCGGTGGCGAAGAAGGTGAGCCCGGACAGGTCGATGACCATACGGTCGGTGTCCGCGGCGTGGAGCATGGCGTACTCGACAAAACCGGCACAGTTGGCCGCGTCCAGTTCGCCGTGGGCGGCGACAACAGCCGTCCGGGGCTGTGGCCGGGAGATCTCAAACTGCGCGGTATGGCAGTCGAGGCGCTCAGCCGGGGTGGGATGGGTATCGGTGATTTGGGACATTTGTGTGACTCCATCAGTCGGAATGCGTGGTGATTCGACTACGGTTCACGTCAAGGTGGGCCCTTGGTCTCAAAGCCTGCGCGAACGATGTCCGCGTTGACGTTGACGCTTCCAGAAAGGCTGTTTCAATCAACCCGTGCTTGAACCCTACGCCCTTGCGGTGATCTTGGACAATGGGATCGGCAGCTATTAACCGAACCTTCATAGTCTCGGATTGACGGCCGTGTCATTTCAGCCAACTGCAAGACGAAAGTAGCTGTGTCACAGGAGATGTCGGTTTCAGGTGTGCTGCTGGCCGCGGGTGCGGGCGTGCGGTACGGGCAGCCGAAGGTGCGTGCCGAGGGCGGGCGGTGGCTGCGGCTGGCGGTGTCTGCGCTGCACGACGGCGGCTGCGGGGACGTGGTGGTGGTGCTGGGCGCCGCGCTGGTCGACGTACCCGCGCCGGCGCGCGGCGTCGTCGCCGAACGATGGGCCGACGGGGTCAGCGCGTCCGTGCGCGCCGGTTTGCTCGCGCTGTCCGAGACCACCGAATATGCGGTGCTGACCACCGTCGATACCCCCGACATCGGGGCGGCGGCGGTACGCCGGGTGGTGGCCGCGGCGCGTTCGTCGGACTCGGGGCTGGCCCGGGCGCGCTACGGCGATCGCCCCGGTCACCCGGTGGTGATCGCGCGCCGGCACTGGCCGCAGCTCCTCGACGGGCTGAGCGGCGACGAGGGCGCCGGGCCGTTCCTGCGGGCCCGTGACGATGTGGTGACGGTGGACTGCGCGGATCTGGGCTCGGGAGTCGACGTCGACGAGCGCTGAACCGCTATTGGCCGAAGACGGCCTGTGCGAACCGCCGCACCGCGTCCGCCCCGGTCTGCGCGGCGGTGTCGTGGCCCGGGCGGGCCCTGGTGTCGATCGCTCCAGTCGCCGGGTCCAGCGTCACCTCGGCGAGCAGCTCGCCGGTCGTCGGCTCACACACCGCCCATGAGCACAGTGTCTCCGAATCCCACTGTGCCGCTAGTATTTCCACGTAGTTGGGGGTGTGCTCGCCGAGGTCGGCGAGTGCGGGCCGGTCGTCGACGCGGTCGTCGGCACGCAGCGCACGCAGGTACCAGTTGCCGGCATTGATTTCGACGGGCTCCACTCGTTCAGCTTGCCACGACAAGGGACAGGCCCCGTTCCCGCCACCTTCGCGACGAAAACGGGGCCGCTCCACCCCCTCAGCAAACCGGACTACTGCCGTGGGCAAACCTTATAGGAAGACGGCAGTCCCCGAAAGAGCTAATCACGCCAGAGTTCAATGGCAACAACACGAGTGTTGGCAAGCTTCAGTATCTAGCCAAGCGAACATTCGATGAGTTTGCGGGTCGTCGCTGGTCATAACCGCGAGCGACGGAAAGGAACACGATGGCGATCGACCATCTGCTGGCTGTGGTGGCCGTGTCGGACCTGCACGTCAGCCGGCAGTGGTACACCGCGCTGTTCGGCAGGCAACCCGACAACAACCCCATGGCGACGCTGGCCGAATGGCAGGTGACGCCCCAGGGCTGGCTGCAGGTCTTCGTCGACCCGGACCGCGCCGGGTCGAGTCTGTTCAATCTGGCGGTCGACGACCTCGATGCGCACCTCGCCGCGGTGGCCGGCCGCGGGCTGGAGCCGGAGCCTGTCGTCGAGGCCGACAAGGGCGTGCGGTTGTCGACGTTGACCGATCCCGACGGCAACCTGATCCGGTTGATCGGCGGCTTCCGGGTGCGCTACTGAGCCTCGGTACGGTAGCGGGCGACAGCGACCGCACCGGAGGGGCAGATGAAGGTACTTATCACCGGCGGCACCGGCTTCGTCGGCGCCTGGACCGCCAAGGCGGTCCAGGACAGCGGTCACGACGTGCGGTTCCTGGTGCGCAGCGTCGAACGGCTGGCCGCCAGCGCGGGCAGCATCGGCGTCGACGTCGCCGACTCCGTCCTGGGTGACATCTCCGACGCCGAATCGGTCAACGCCGCGCTGGACGGCTGCGATGCGGTGATCCACTGTGCAGCAATGGTTTCCACCGATCCCAGCCGGGCCGAGGAGATGCTGCACACCAACCTCGAGGGCGCACGTTACGTGCTCGGGGGAGCGGCCGCCAAGGGCCTGGACCCGATCATCCACGTCTCCAGCTTCACCGCGCTGTTCCGCCCGGACCTCGAGGTGCTGCATGCCGACCTGCCGGTGGTCGGCGGTAGCGACGGCTACGGCAAGTCCAAGGCCGTCGTCGAGGCCTACGCCCGCGGCCTGCAGGACGGCGGAGCGCCGGTCGACATCACCTATCCCGGCATGGTGCTGGGGCCGCCGGCCGGTGAGCAGTTCGGCGAGGCGGCCGAAGGCGTCGAGGCGGCGATCAAGATGCGTGGGGTTCCCGGCCGCAGCGCGGCCTGGATCGTCGTCGACGTCCGTGACCTCGCGGCGCTGC
Organism: Mycolicibacterium hippocampi; assembly: GCF_010723735.1. Classification (GTDB taxonomy): domain Bacteria; phylum Actinomycetota; class Actinomycetes; order Mycobacteriales; family Mycobacteriaceae; genus Mycobacterium; species Mycobacterium hippocampi. The sequence continues at coordinate 2,183,114 of NZ_BLLB01000002.1, forward strand.
ACGTCGCGCTGCTGGAGCCGGGGAAGGGCCCGCGCCGCTACATGGCCGGCGGCCGGCGGATCCCGGTCGACGAGCTGGCGTCGCTGATCGGCGCGGCCGCCGACCGCTCGCTGGCGGTGTTCCCGGTGCCCGACACCGCGTTGCGCGGCGTCGGCGCGCTGTTCGACACGATCGGGTCCTACCTGCCGTTCGAGACGCCGATCAATTCCGCGGCGATGCAGTACTACACCCAGATGCCGCCGTCAGACGACGGGCCCAGCGAGCGTGAACTCGGCGTCTCGCAGCGCGACCCGGCCGAGACGCTGGCCGACACCGTGGCCGGGCTGCGGCGCGTCGGCCGGATCTGACACCGTCGCGACCGGCGAGCGCGACGTTTTGTACGCAACACGCCGCGCGAGGGCGTGCAAACACGCGCGCTCGCGGGGCGAAGTTACTCGCTGCTCTTGATCTCGCAGAGCACGGTGCCCTGGGTGGTCGCCGCGCCGGGCTCGACGGCCAGGCCGGTGATGACGCCGTCCTTGTGGGCGGTGACGGGGTTCTCCATCTTCATCGCCTCCAGCACCACCACCAGATCGCCTGCCGCGACGGTCTGGCCCTCCTCGACGGCCACCTTGACGACGGTGCCCTGCATGGGGGCCGTCACCGAGTCGCCGGACGCAGCCGCACCGCCGGCGCCGCCACGCTTGCGTGGCTTGGGCTTCTTGCGGATCGCACCGTGGGCGGGCGCGCCGCCACCGTTGCCGAGCGCGAGGTCGCCGGGCAGCGACACCTCGAGGCGACGGCCACCGACCTCGACCACGACGGTCTGGCGCGGGATGGTGTCTTCCTCGTCGATCGGGTCACCGCCGGTGAACGGCTCGACGGTGTTGTTCCACTCGGTCTCGATCCAGCGGGTGTGCACGTCGAACTTGGTGCCGTCGCCGATGAAGGCGGGGTCGGCGGTCACGGCGCGGTGGAACGGGATGACGGTGGCCAGGCCTTCGACGGTGAATTCGTCGAGGGCGCGGCGGGAGCGGGCCAGCGCCTCCTCGCGGGTGGCGCCGGTGACGATCAGCTTGGCCAGCATCGAGTCGAACTGGCCGCCGATGACCGAGCCGGTCTCCACGCCGGAGTCCATCCGCACGCCGGGGCCGGTGGGCGGCTCGAACTTGCTGACCGGGCCGGGGGCGGGCAGGAAGCCGCGGCCGGCGTCCTCACCGTTGATGCGGAACTCGAAGGCGTGCCCGCGCGGTGTCGGGTCCTCGGTGATGTCGAGGGCCTCGCCGTTGGCGATCTTGAACTGCTGCAGCACCAGGTCGATGCCGGAGGTTTCTTCGGTGACCGGGTGCTCGACCTGCAGGCGGGTGTTGACCTCGAGGAAGCTGATCAGCCCGTCCTGGCCGACCAGGTATTCCACGGTGCCGGCGCCGTAGTAGCCGGCTTCCTTGCAGATCCGCTTGGCGGACTCGTGGATCTCCTTGCGCTGCGCGTCGGTGAGAAAAGGAGCAGGCGCTTCCTCCACCAGCTTCTGGAAGCGGCGCTGCAGCGAGCAGTCCCGGGTGCCTGCGACGACGACGTTGCCGTGGGTGTCGGCGATGACCTGGGCCTCGACGTGGCGCGGCTTGTCCAGGTAGCGCTCGACGAAGCACTCACCGCGGCCGAAGGCGGCGACGGCCTCGCGGGTGGCCGAGTCGAACAGCTCGGGGATTTCTTCGATGGTGCGGGCCACCTTCATGCCGCGGCCACCGCCGCCGAACGCGGCCTTGATCGCGATCGGGACGCCGAACTCCTTGGCGAACTCGACGACCTCGTTGGCGTCCTTGGCGGGCTCGGCGGTTCCGGGCACCAGCGGGGCCTCGGCACGGGCGGCGATGTGGCGGGCGGTGACCTTGTCACCGAGGTCGCGGATGGACTGCGGGCTGGGCCCGATCCAGATCAGGCCGGCGTCGAGGACGGCCTGGGCGAAGTCGGCGTTCTCGCTCAGGAATCCGTAGCCGGGGTGGATCGCGTTGGCGCCGGACTTCGCGGCGGCGTCGAGCAGCTTCTCGAACACCAGATAGGACTCCGCCGAGGTCTGACCGCCCAGGGCGAACGCCTCGTCGGCGAGGCGGACGTGGGGTGCGTCGGCATCCGGTTCGGCATACACCGCCACGCTCGCCAGTCCGGCGTCCCTGGCTGCTCGGATCACCCGGACCGCGATCTCACCGCGGTTGGCGACGAGCACCTTGGAGATCTTTGAGCTGGCGTGAGTGGCCACTGCGCCTCCTGATGGCATCGTTTTCTAAGAGCGTCTTTAAGAATGTATCTCGGGAAGTTTAAGGGGCCTAGCTGAGGCGTCGGCGAGCCGGTCCCTTACCCGCGAGTAACTCTGTGCGCAGGGCCCGCAGAGCACCGAAGTCGTCAACAACAGTTGACGACTTCGGTGTGACAGACGGGAAGTGCTAGCGCAGACCGCCGCGGATGCCGTTGTACCAACCGCCGCGGAAGCCGTCGGCACGACTACTGCCTCGCGGTCCGACCGGCACGGCCTTCATCGATTCCTTGACCTCGCCGTGGGCGTGCACGTCGCCGATCTGGGTGCCGCGCACCTCGCCCCACGTCGCGTCGTTCCGCACCCCGTTGCGGGACGTGGAATCGGCCTGGCGGCTGCTCACCCCGGGGTTCGGTCCGATCTCGGTGACATCGGCGTTGGCGGTCGCGCTGCCCACGCCGATGAAGACGGCCGAGGCCGCCGTGGCAATCGCGCCGACCCCACCCAACTTCTTCAGCATGCGATTGCGGTCCGCGGTGGTCTTGGCCATTTCTGGGAGTCTCCTGAATAGTCGCTGGCAGAATGCTGTCGATCACCTGGTTGCCAAGCACCGTAACAGCTCACCCGCGCAGCTGTCCGCGTTCCCATCGAAAACCCTTGTCAGGACGGGTTTTTGAAAAGCTAATGCAGGCGGCAGCCACTATTGAGGCGTTTCGCCGTGCATGCGCTCGACGTCGGGGGCTCGGCGCGGCGCCTCCAGCGGCCCGTGGTGGTGCACCTGGTTGCCGCCGGCGCGTTTGGCGGTGTACATCGCGACGTCGGCCTCGACGGTGAGCCAGTGCAGTGAGTCGACGATGGTGCCACTGTTCAGGGAGGCGGCTTCGACGGCGGCGGTGCCGACGCTTCCGGTCAGGCCGTAGCCCGTCGTGGTGACGGCCGCGCGGGCCTGCTCGCCGAGACTCTCCGCGACCGGGGTGGCGATGATGTCGGCGGCCAGGAACTCTTCGCCGCCGACCCGGCCCACGATCGCCGATTCCGGCAGCGTCGTGCACAGCGCGCGGCCGACGGCGACCAGGGCGTCGTCACCGGTGCTGTGGCCGTAGGTGTCGTTGAGCGCTTTGAACCGGTCGAGGTCGATCATGGCGAAGGCCAGGTAGCTGCCAACGGGTTGGCCGTCGAGCACCCTCGCGACGACGGCGCGCTGGAACGAGCGCCGGTTGAACAGCCCGGTGAGCGGGTCGCGATCTGACTTGATCAAATCGATCCCGAGCGCGTGCACCATGACCTGGATGGCCAGCGGGACACCGGCATTGAGTTCGATGACGAGGAAGAACATCGTCAGCGCCAACACCAGCTCGCCCTGGGCGGCCAGCGCCGCCACATGCACCGCGGCGACGACGAGCGCGACCGCGAGGTTGGCGGCGACCAGCGGCGCCGAGTGGAAGAACGCGAAGTATCCGCCCGAGACCGCGAGCGCGGCGCAGGCCATCAGACCGATTCGCGGGTCGGCGGCGGCCCAGCTCCCGAGTCCGATGCTCAGGCAGATGAACGACGCGAAACCGATGGACTGGATGCGGGTGGGCCACCGGGTGAGCCAGAGCACGCAGTAGCCGAGCCCGGCCACTCCCGCGATCACCGCCACGGGAATCAGTACCGCGAGATTCGCCGGGACCGGACTCCAGAACGCGTTGGCGGGGACGAGCGCTCCGGAGGCGGCGACCACCGCCATCAGGATCTGGGCCGACCGGCTGAAGCCACGGGCGTGCATGTAGCTCGACAGCCAGTCGTACTGGTCCGGGTGCCCCCACCAGCGCCGAATCGCCCCCATCAAGCCCCCGCTTCGTCCCCTCGGCCGCGCTGCCGAGTGTGGCAGAGCCTACCCGCAGGGGGTTGGCTGGCGGGATACGGTGATGCACCGAGCGGTGCTGGCTTCTGCCCGCTGACGGCCTGGAAATAGGGGGATGGTGACCGTTGACGCGTGGGTGACGCTGGCCGTGGTCATAGTCACCGTCGTTGTGCTGATTCTGGACCGATTCAATCCGTCATTGGTGATGGGCGGTGCGGTCCTGGCGTTGTACGTCTCGGGCGTCATCGATTCCGGGCAGCTGTTGGCGGGCGTGGCGAACGAGTCCCTGGCCATCGTCGCCGCCCTGTACGTGCTGGCCGGGGCGGCCGATATCACCGGCGCGTTCGACGGGGTGACGTCGAAACTCCTCGGTGGCGCCGACCGCGCCAAACCGCGGGCCGAGTTGCTGCGTGTGTGCGGCCCGTCGGCGGGGGTGTCGGCGTTCATCGCGAACACCCCGCTGGTGGCGATGCTGGCTCCGCGGGTGGTGCGTTGGTGTCGCCGCACGGGGCGGTCTCCGTCGCTCTACCTGATGCCGTTGAGTTACGCGGTCATCCTCGGTGGGTCGATCACCATGGTCGGCACGTCGGTCAACCTGTTCGTCAACGATCTCATCGACTCGGCCGGTCTGGGTCGACTCGGGGTTTTCTCGATCGTCGGGATCGGACTTCCGTTGACCATCGGCGGCGTTCTGCTCATGGTGTTGTTGGGGCCGCGCCTACTCAAGGACCGCACCACGCCGGGCGAAAACCTGGCCGGGAACGAGCGGGAATTCACCGTCGAGATGACCATCGCCGCCGACAGTGCGCTGGCCGGTGCGACGGTCGCCGAGGCCGGGCTGCGCAACCTCGAAGGAGTGTTCCTCGTCGAGGTGGAACGTGCCGAGCGGGTCATCGCGGCGGTCGGCCCCGACGAACCCCTCGCGGTGGGCGACCGGTTGGTGTTCGTCGGGAACATCGCCCGCGTGCTGGATCTGCAGAACATGACCGGCCTGACCTCGGCCGAGGCCCGCCACTTCGACGACCTGGCCCGCAATCCGCAGCGCCAGTTCGTCGAAGCTGTCATCGGTGTCAATTCACCGCTGGTCGGCTCGAGCTTGAAGGCCGCGGGGTTCCGCAGCCGGTACGGCTCGGCGGTGGTCGCGATTCATCGCGCCAGCCAACAGCTGTCCGGCAAGCTCGGTGACGTCCGGTTGCGGGCCGGTGACGTCCTGCTGGTGTTGGCCGGGCCCGATTTCGCCCAGCAGTATCGCGAGCACCGCGACTTCGCGGTGGTCGCGCCGCTCAACCAGGACAGGCCGATCCGGCGCGAACGCACCAGGGTGGTCGAGGTGAGTGTTGCTGCGCTGATCGTGCTGGCGGGGACCGGGTTGTTGGACCTGCTGAAAGCGTCGCTGCTCATCGCCTTCGCGCTGATCGTCACGCGAGTCGTGACCCTCGACGACGCGCGCCGCTTCATCAACACCAACGTCTTGCTGTTGATGGCGACCAGCTTCGCGCTGGGGCTGGCCGTGGACGACAGCGGCCTGGCCGCCACGCTGGCCAACCTGGTGGTGAGTGCGGCGGCGCCGCTGGGCAGTTTCGGATTGTTGGCAGCGGTGCTCGCGGCCACCATGGTGGTGACCGAGGTGATCTCCAACCTGGCCGCGGCAGCGCTGATGTTCCCGATCGCGATCGCCGTCGCCGAGCAGGCCGACGTGAGCGCCATGCCGTTCGCGGTGGTGGTGATCTTCGGTGCGAGTCTGTCGTTCCTCACCCCGATCGGCTACCAGACCAACACGATGGTGTGGGCGATGGGCGGCTACCGGTACACGGACTTCGCCCGCCTGGGCGTGCCGCTGACGCTGCTGGTTCTCGTGGCAACTCCGGCGTTGGTGCCGATCTTCTTCCCGTTCCAGTGAGCTGGGTTTTGGCGCCGCTAGCGCAGGCGGCGCTTGATCCGCGACAGCATCGCTGACATGCCGCGCAGCCGCAGCGGGCTGATCAGCGCCGCCAGCCCGAGGTCGGTGTAGAAGTCGTCCGGTACGGCGAGGATGTCGTCGGCAGCCTGACCGTCCAGGCCCGCGGCCAGGATCGAGGCGAACCCGCGGGTGGTCGGCGCTTCGGCGGGCGCGCTGAAGAACAGCCGCACCCGGTCACGGTCCCCGGAGTCGACGTGCAGGAACAGCGGTGACTGGCATTCGGGCACCGGCTCCATCGCCGCCTCTTCGAGGTCGGCGGGCAGGTCGGGCAGTTCGTTGGCGAACTCCAGCAGCATGGCCAGCTTGTCCTGGCCTTCGACCTCCTGGAAGTCGGAGACCACCTCGGCCAACGGCGCCGGCAGGCTCATGGCGCCGAACCAGGCTCTTCCCCGACGGCTACGGGCACCCGCACGGCGTTGCCCCATTCGGTCCACGAACCGTCGTAGTTGCGCACGTTGGGCAGCCCGAGCAGGTGGGTCAATACGAACCAGGTGTGGCTGGAACGCTCACCGATGCGGCAGTAGACGACCGTCTTATTCTCGGGAGACAGGAAGCCGTACAGCTCGTCGAGTTCGGCGCGGCTGCGGAACTTGCCGTTGTCCAGCGCGGCCTTGGCCCACGGGATCGACACCGCGGTCGGGATGTGACCGCCGCGCAGCGCCCCCTCTTCGGGGTAGTCGGGCATGTGGGTGCGTTCGCCGGTGAACTCCTGCGGGGAGCGCACGTCGATCAGCGGCTGCTCACCCAGAACGCCGAGGACGTCCTCCTTGAAGGCGCGGATCGGGGCGTCGTTGCGTTCGACGACGGGGTAGCCGGTGCTCTGCTTGCTCGGCACATCCAGCGTGGTGTCGCGGCCGTCGGAGATCCACAGGTTGCGCCCGCCGTCGAGCAGCCGCACGTCGGGGTGGCCGAACAGCGTGAACACCCACAGCGCGTAGGCGGCCCACCAGTTGCTCTTATCGCCGTAGATGACGACGGTGTCGTCGCGGGAGATGCCCTTGCGGTCCATCAGCGCGGCGAACTGCTCGCCGGTGATGTAGTCGCGCACCTGGGCGTCGTTGAGGTCGGTATGCCAATCGATCTTCACCGCGCCGGGGATGTGGCCGGTGTCGTAGAGCAGCACGTCCTCATCGGATTCGACGATCGCCAGGCCTGGCCGGCCCAGGTTTCCGGACAACCAGTCGGCGGTGACCAGCCGTTCCGGGTGGGCGTAGGACTGCAGGGCGGGGCTGGGATCTGGGGGTAGTGGCACGGATTCCAGCCTACCGTCGGCCCCGGTTGGCACGGACAGGTCATCCAGACCGTTTCAAATTTGATCTTGTGGGTAAGCGTCCGAAATCCCGGTGGTTGAGGGACCGGGGCGAGTTAACAACCAAATAACAGGATTGCCTTGCTGTCACTCGTGAACCGTGATTAACGTCTGATTGTCAACAAAGCTACAAGTTTGCGAGTGTGCCCGAGAAGTTCGGTGGTACTGCTGCGTCGGTGCAGCCGTGCGACATCGTCCCTGACTTGAGGAGCCCCGATGAGCAGCCCCGACCAGCCCGCCGCCGCCGCTGAGCCCGCTGATCAACCGCCCGAAGTTCTGAAGAAGGCGATCGCCGCATCGGCCATCGGCAACGCCACCGAATGGTTCGACTACGGCCTCTACGCCTACGGCGTCAGCTACATTGCCGCGGCCATCTTCCCCGGAGACACCACAGAAGCCACGCTCTTCGCGCTGATGACGTTCGCGGTGTCGTTCCTGGTGCGTCCGCTGGGCGGGTTCGTGTGGGGTCCGCTCGGTGACCGTCTCGGACGCAGGCAGATCCTGGCGATCACGATCGTGCTGATGGCCAGCGCCACCTTCTGCGTCGGCCTGGTGCCCACCTTCGACATGATCGGGTTCTGGGCCCCGGTGCTGATGATCATGTTGCGGATGATCCAGGGGTTCTCCACCGGAGGTGAGTACGGCGGCGCCGCCACGTTCATGGCCGAGTACGCGCCGGCGCGCCGCCGCGGCTTCCTCGGCAGCTTCCTGGAATTCGGCACCCTGGCCGGCTTCTCTGCCGGTGCGCTGATGATGCTGGGCTTCTCCGCGGTGCTGTCCGACGACCAGATGAGCAGCTGGGGCTGGCGGCTGCCGTTCCTGATCGCCGCCCCGCTCGGCTTGATCGGCATCTACCTGAGGATGAAGCTCGAGGACACCCCGGTGTTCAGGGAGCTGGAAGACCAGGGCAAGGAGGAAGAATCGGTCGGTGCGGAGTTCAAGGACCTCATCACCCGCTACTGGTCGCCGATCCTGAAGCTGGGCGGCCTGGTCGTCGCGCTCAACGTCGTCAACTACACGCTGCTGAGCTACATGCCGACCTACCTGGAGCTGTCCATCGGGCTGTCCACCAACTTCTCCTTGGTGGTGCCGATCATCGGCATGCTGGCGATGATGGTGTTCGTGCCGTTCGCCGGTCATCTGTCCGACAGGGTCGGCAGGAAACCGCTGTGGTGGGTGTCGCTGATCGGGTTGTTCATCGCCGTGGTGCCGATGTTCATGCTGATGTCCACCGGGGTGGTGGGCGCGATCATCGGCTTCGCGGTGTTGGGCCTGCTGTATGTGCCTCAGCTGGCGACGATTTCGGCGATGTTCCCGGCGATGTTCCCGACGCAGGTGCGGTTCGCGGGGTTCGCGATCGCCTACAACGTGTCGACGTCGATCTTCGGCGGTACCGCGCCGGCGGTGAACGAGTGGCTGGTCGGCGAGACCGGCAACAACCTGTGGCCGGCGTTCTATATGATGGGCGCGGTGGTCGTCGGTGCGATCGCGCTGTCGCGGGTGCCCGAGACCACCCGCTGTCCGATCAACGGCACCGAGATCCCCGGAACCCCGGGCGCGCCACCGCAACTCGAGCTCGCCGGGGCGGGTAGCCGGTGACACACCGCGACGAGGGCCGGGTCGTCGACGCCGTCGACAAGCAACTGTTCATCGACGGCAAGTGGGTCGACGCCACCGACGGACGCACGTCCGACGTCGTCGACCCGGCGACGGGGGCGACGCTGTGCGCGGTCGCCGACGCCGCGCCGCAGGACGGTCGGGCGGCGCTGGACGCCGCGGTGGCCGCCCAGCCGGCGTTCGCCGCGATGGCGCCGCGGGAGCGCGCCGACATCCTGACCCGGGCGTTCACGCTGCTGCACGAGCGTGTCGACGACCTGGCGTTGTTGATGACGCTGGAGATGGGCAAGCCGCTCACTGAGTCTCGCGGCGAGATCGCCTATGCCGCAGAGTTCTTCCGGCACTTCGCGGAAGAAGCGGTGCGGATCGACGGTGGCTATCAGACCGCGCCAGCCGGTGGGGCACGGTTCCTGGTGGCGCGTCAGCCCGTCGGGCCGTGCCTGCTGATCACCCCGTGGAACTTCCCGATGGCGATGGGCACCCGCAAGCTGGGCCCGGCGATCGCCGCGGGGTGCACCAGCGTCATCAAGCCGGCGCCGCAGACGCCGTTGTCGATGCTGGCCTTGATGGACATCCTGGCCGAGGCCGGGGTGCCCGCCGGGGCCGTCAACTGCATCAGCACCACCGAGGCGGGCGCGGTGCTGGAGCCGATGATCCGGTCGGGGTTGGCCCGCAAGCTGTCGTTCACCGGTTCGACGCAGGTGGGCCGGATCCTGTTGGAGCAGTGCGCGGAGAAGGTGCTGCGGACCTCGATGGAACTCGGTGGCAACGCGCCGTTCCTGGTTTTCGAGGACGCCGATCTCGACGAGGCCGTCGAGGGCGCGATGGCCGCCAAGATGCGCAACATGGGGGAGGCGTGCACGGCGGCCAACCGGATCTACGTGCACTCCTCGGTCATCGACGAGTTCGGCCGTCGATTGGCTGCCCGGATGGCGGAGTTGCCGGTCGGCCGGGGCACCGAGGACGGGGTGCGGGTCGGACCGCTGATCGACGACGCCGCACTGCGCAAGGTGCAGACGCTGGTCGCCGACGCCGTGGAGCGGGGCGCTTCTGTGCTGACCGGCGGCACCGCGCCCGGGGGCGCGGGGTTCTTCTATCCGCCGACGGTGCTGACGGGCGTGGCCCGCGACGCGCAGATGAGCGAGCAGGAGATCTTCGGCCCGGTCGCGCCGCTGTCGGCGTTCGACACCGAGGAGGAGGCGGTGGCAGCAGCCAACGACACCGAATTCGGTTTGGTGTCTTACGTTTTCACCAACGACCTGCGCCGGGCGCTGCGGGTCGCCGAGGCGTTGGAGACCGGCATGGTGGGGCTGAACCAGGGCGTGGTGTCCAACCCGGCGGCGCCGTTCGGCGGGATGAAATCGTCGGGGCTGGGCCGCGAGGGCGGTGCGGTGGGCATCGACGAGTTCCTGGAGACGAAGTACATCGGCATCAAGATGAGCTGAGCGGGCCGGGCGGGAGGTTCGCACCGCTGCGTTTCGAGTGCTATACGCCAGATCGACGTCACGGCTGCGTCTTCCCCAATCGGACGTCGATTCACAACCATGGTGTCGATGTCGGCCACAGCGCCGCAAGGGTGTCTGTGGGTCCGAACACCATGGCGCACATGCACGAACCGATCATCGGCAGTGAAGCACTCGCATCCGGCGCGCTGACTCGCGGTGCGCTGCGCTGGAACTACACCGCGATACTGCCTGATGTCTACATTCATCGGGACGCGCAGATCGGCTGGTATATAAGGGCGATGGCAGCCTGGCTGTGGACCGGCCGGCGAGGAGTTCTGGCCGGCAGAACCGCCGCCGCGCTGTACGGGGTGCGGCCGGTGGACGGAACCGCGCCGATCGAGATCATCGCCCCGCCGCGACGGGCCAGGCCCGGTTTCGTGGTGCGGAATGATCGCATCGAGACTGACGAGGTGGACCCGGGCCGGCTACCCACCACGACGCCGGCGCGGACGGCGCTCGACCTCGCCCGGCACCTGCCGCGCGACGCGGCCGTCGTCCTCCTCGACAAACTCAGCGCGCAAACCGACGTCACGGCTGCCGACGTCGCCCCGCTCGAAGCCCGCTACCGGAGCACCCGCGGCATGGGTTCGGCATGGGAAGCGATCAGGCTGATGGACGGCGGCTCCCGCTCGAAGGAGGAGACCCTGCTGCGGTTGATGCTGATCGACAGCTACCTGCCGCCTCCGAGCACCAGCATCTTCGTCGAGGACGACTTCTGGAACACGATCACTGGCGAGGAGACATGGGGTTTCGCCGTCGGCATCGGCTGGCCCTACGCCAAGGTCGGGGTGGAGTGGGCCCCGCACCGTCGTGGCCTCGTGCAAGACGTCCAGTTCCGAGAACTGCTCCGCGAGAAGGGCTGGGTGCTGATCGAGGTGCTGCCGCAAGACACCCGGAAGTACACCATCAACCGGTGCGAAGAGGCACTGCGGCGACGCCGGGGCCTGGTCTGACCTATCCGGCGAGCCCGAGGAACACCAGTAGCGCGCGGTCGAGCGCGAAGAGGTCTTGATCGGTCAGCCGCCCGATCTGCTGAGTGAGGTTGGCGCGGGGCACTGTCGTCACCTTGTCGACCATGAGTCTGCTGTTCTCGGCCAGGCCGTTGACATCAGATGCGTGCACCTCGATTCGCAAAAGTGGGGCGTCGACGTCGCTGGTTGTGAATGGCACGACGGTGATCGATGCGGTGGCATCAAAGCGGTCGTCTTGAATGAGCGCTACCGGCCGGGGCTTTCCTGAGTAGGCGCCGCGGGCCGCGGCGATGAATATGTCGCCTCGTCGCACGGCTACCGGGAGTCGTCCCAGTCGTCGGAGATCGCGTCGACGAACGCCTGGTCCTCGCGCTCTTGCTGATCGGCGGCGAGAAGCGCTGATTGGCGATGAGCTTCGCGGACGAATTCCGGAGCAGTCACGTCGGGCACCCAGACCTGAATCGGGCGCAGGCCCTGCTGGCGCAGCCGCTCGCGATGGCGGCGAACACGTTCCCGGGATGGCGGCACACCTCGATGTTACATGTAACGGGCCGTCGGCCTCGGCAAAAGTTCTAAGCCCCGACGGCCTCGTCCTGGTCGATGAGGCGGGCCAGCGCGTCGTCCATGTGGCCCACCAGCAGCTCGTCGGTGCGGTCGCGGTCCCCGGACCGGATCGCCGACGCGAGAATGCGGTGTTCCTCCTCGCGGTAGTCGGACTTGGCGTAGCTCTCGGCCAGTGCGTGGATGCACATCCGCGTCTCGGTGATGAACGTCAGATGCATCCGTCCCAGCCGCGGGCTTCCGGACAGCTCCACCAGCCGCTCGTGGAACGCGATGTCGAGCTCGCTGGCCTCGGCCGAGGTGATGGCGCGTCCCATCTGGTCGACGATCGCCAGCAGCGCGTCACCCGCCCGGGCGTAGTCACCGTCGTCGAGGATCTTGCGGGCCGCGGCGCGTTCGACGGCCCCGCGGGCCAGGTACATGTCGCTGACCTCCTCGGGCGTCATGTCGCTGACGAAGATGCCGCGGTTGCGGATCGCCACCAGCAGCCCCTCCTGGGTCAGGCGCTGCATGCCCTCGCGCAGCGGGCCGCGGCTGACCCCGAGCTGGCGGGCCAGTTCCGCCTCACCCAGCTGGGCGCCCGGCTCGAGCTCGCCGTGGCCGATCGCCGCGCGCAGCTTGTCGGCGATGATGCTCGGCGTCGTCTCCTGCACCAGCGGGCCGATGTAGCTCGTCATGGCGCACCCCCGAACAGGGCGCCTAGCCCGGGTAAGGCGGGCACCGGCCCCAGCAGCTCCAGTCCCTTCCACACCGTCACCTGGTTGGCGGTCAGCACCGGCTTGCCGACGGCGGCTTCCAGCTCCTCGATGATCGCCAGCGTGTGCATCGCGGTGTCGGGCACCAGCACCGCCTCGGCGTCGGGGTGATCGGCGGCAGTGACCATCGCGACCACCTGGGACGGTTCCAGCGTGCCGACCTCGGCCGCGGTCACGATGCCGTGGCTGCCCATCGACACCACGTGCACCCCGCCGTCGGACAGGAAGCCGACGAAGTGCTGGGCGACGTCGTCGGGGTAGGACGCCGCGATCGCCACCTTGCCGATGCCGAGGTGACGCAGCGCGTCGACGAACGCGAACGACGTCGACGACGCCGGCACCCCGGCTGCGGCGGAGACCGCCGAGACCTGTTCGGCGGCGCCTTCCATGCCGAACACGAAGCTGCCCGAGGTGCAGGCCCACATCACCGCGTCCGGTTTCTGCGGCGCCAGTTGCGCGGCGCCGTCGGCGAGGCGGGTGTTGCTGCCGAGGTCGAGCAGTGCGTCGACGCGGTGGGCGTCCTCGCCGACGGAGGTGATCACGACGGGCAGGCGCACCGCTCCGGCGATCCGGTTTTCGAGTGCGGGGAAGTCGTCCTCGGCGCTGTGACCGGGGTAGAGCAGACCGACTGTCGGCATGCGGCCTCCTTTGGCTGATACCGAAATGAGTGGATTGTCAACAATGTTAACGTCCGCGACATCGCCAGGGAACGCGACCCCGTTCAGCGCTCCATCAACTGCTGGCCGGGGCCGACGGCCTTGCGGCCGATCAGGCCCAGTGCCATCCACATCGTCACCTGGTTGGCGGTCAGCACGGGCTTGCGTAGTTCGCCCTCCAGGCGGGCGATCACGTCGTAGGTCGGCATGTTCGTGCAGCTGATGAAAATCGCCTCAGCCTGGTCGTTGTCGGTGTCGCGGACCAGTTGGGCGGTGACGTCGTGGGGCACCGTCCAGATGTCGGAGATCAGCCCCAGTCCGGTCGCGGCGGTGACCTCGATGCCGGCCTCGCCGAGGAACGTCGTGAGGCCCACGGTCAGGTCCGCGGTGTACGGGGTGGCGGTCGCGATCCGGGTGATGCCCATGTAGCGCAGCGCCTCGAGCAGGGCGCCGCTGGTGGTCAGTGCCGCCGGCGACCCGGCGGCCACCATGGACGCCACCAGCGCCTGCTCGGCCATCGTGCCGCCGACGAAGCTGCCCGACGTACACGCATAGGCGGTGACCAGCGGCGATACTGCCGAAATGTCGATGACGCCCTGCGCCGCGGTGTCCGGATCGGAGATGTGCATCGCCATCTCCATCGTCGCCGCCATCGGCGCGAAGGGCATCCGCGTGATGTGCAGGCTGACGTCGTCCGGCAACCATCGCCAAAGCTCCCGGTCAAGAGCGAAATCGTAGGGAACAACGACTCCGATCCCGGCCTGCTGCAGAGGTGGCGAGGGGTTCATTTGCACAGTGTGAGGCCGACATGACCTCTCCGCAAGTCTGATTGTTGACAATCCGACGGTCGGGTTCCTAGCCTCGTCCCCGTGCCTGGAACTCGACCGGTGGTGGCAGTGCTGTGCGCACACGCGGATGACCGACCCCCCGGGATCGAGGATCTGGATCTTGAGCTGCGCTTTTGTGCCGCTGACGGGCTCGCGGAGGCGGTCTGCGGAGCCCACGGACTGCTGCTGTGGGACTTCTTCTCCACCGCGGTGCGTGACGTGTGGGCCGAGGCGACGAATTTACAGTGGATTCACATCACCGCCGCGGGTGTGGACACGCTGCTGTTCGACGAGCTGCGGGCCTCTGACGTGGTGGTGACCAACGCGCGCGGGGTGTTCGACCGGCCGCTGGCCGAGTACGTGCTCGGCGCGGTGATCGCGCACGCCAAGGACAGCCGCACCAGCTTCGACTTGCAGCGCCGCCACGAGTGGCGTCACCGCGAGACGCGCAGCATCACCGGCGCCACCGCGCTGGTCGTCGGCACCGGCGGTATCGGCCGCGAGATCGCCAAGCTTCTGCGCGCGGCGGGGCTGACGGTGCGCGGCGCCGGACGTCGACCCGTCGCCGACGATCCGGACTTCGGTGAGGTCGTCGACAGCGCCGACCTCGCCAGCCACGCCGGGTGGTGTGATCACCTGATCCTGGCCGCCCCGCTGACCGCGGCGACCCACGGTCTTGTGGACGCCACCGTGCTGGCCGCGATGAAGCCCGACGCGCATCTGGTGAACATCGCCCGCGGCCCGATGGTCGACGAGGCCGCGTTGCTGGACGCGCTGACCCAACAGAGGGTCGGGGGAGCGACGCTCGACGTGTTCGACACCGAGCCGCTGCCGGCCGATCACCCGCTGTGGGACGCTCCGAACGTGACGATCACCGCGCACATGTCCGCCGACGTCGTGGGCTGGCGGGATGCGCTGGCCGCGCAGTTCGCCGCCAACGCCCGCCGCTGGCTGGCCGGGGAGCCCCTGCACAATGTCGTGGACAAGCAACTGGGCTACATCCCCGGCGGGACGAGGTGATGATGTTCGAGGCCACCGAGCTCGTTGCGGGTTATCGCGACAAGACGATCTCGCCGGTGGAGGCGACGCTCGCCGCGTTCGACGCCGTCGAGTCCTACAACGAGGACGTCAACGCGTTCGTGATGATCGACGTCGAGGGGGCGCTGGCCGCGGCCGAGGCGTCGGCGGCTCGCTGGTACGCCGGGGAACCGCTGGGCCCGGGTGACGGGGTGCCCACGTCGATCAAGGACGTGTTCCTGACGCGGGGCTGGCCGACGCTGCGGGGCAGCGCCCTGATCGACGCGGCCGGTCCGTGGGACGAGGACTCCCCGTGTGTGGCGCGGCTGCGGGACACCGGCGCGGTGCTGCTCGGCAAGACGACGTCGCCGGAATACGCCTGGAAGGGTGTCACCGACTCGCTGACCTTCGGCCCCACCGGCAACCCGTGGGACCCGGCTGTGACGGCGGGCGGCTCCAGCGGCGGCAGCGCGGCGGCGGTGGGGCTGGGCATGGGGCCGTGGTCGGTGGGCACCGACGGCGGCGGCTCGGTGCGGATCCCGGCGGCGTTCACCGGGACGGTCGCGCTGAAGCCGACCTTCGGCTTGATCCCGCACTACCCGGCCAGCCCGTTCGGGACGCTGGCGCACTCGGGTCCGATGACCCGCACGGTGCGCGACACCGCGGCGCTGCTCGACGTGATCACCGGGTTCGACGCCCGGGACTGGGCCGCGATGCCGACGCCGACGGCCTCGTTCCTGGACGGGCTCGACGGCGGGGTGGCGGGCCTGCGGGTCGGGTTCTCCCCGAACCTGGGCTTTGTGCGCAACGATCCGGAGGTCGACGCCGCGGTGCGCGCCGCGGTGGCGGTGCTGGCCGACGCCGGCGCGGTGGTCGAGGAGGTCGACCCGGGGTTCACCGACCCGGTGGAGGCGTTCCATGTGCTGTGGTTCTCGGGGGAGGCCAAAGTGCTGGAAGCGTACGGGGAGCTGGCGGCGTTGGCGGGCCGGGCCGATCCCGGCCTGCTGCGCACCGCGCAGATCGGGGCAAGCTTCTCGGCGTCGGACTACCTGGACGCGACGGCGGTGCGAATGCAGTTGGGGCAGTTGATGGGTCGATTCCATCAGAGCTACGACGTGCTGGTGACGCCGACGCTGCCGCTGCCGGCGTTCCCGGTGGGCAGCGATGTGCCGGACGGCTCGCCGTCACCGGACTGGACGAGCTGGACGCCCTACACCTATCCGTTCAACATGACCCAGCAGCCCGCGCTGAGCGTGCCGTGCGGGTTCACCACCGCGGGCCTGCCGGTCGGCTTGCAGATCGTCGGCCCGCGGCACGCGGATGCGCTGGTGCTGCGGGTGGGGCAGGCTTACCAATCGGCCACCGACTGGCACCGGCGCACGCCGACACTGATGACGCAGAAGGAGCACCGTTGAGCAGGTTCATCACCGTCTCGTTGGACAAGCGCGGCGTGACGTGCACGGCCCGGATGCTCGACGAGGCGGCGCCGCGCACCTGCGCGGCGGTGTGGGATGCGCTACCGCTCTCGGCACCGGTCTTCCACGGCAAGTACGCCCGCAACGAGATCTACACGCTGTTGCCCGAATTCGCCGCGGCCGATCCGGGCAAGGAGAACACCACGGTGACGCCGATCCCCGGGGACCTGTGCTGGTTCTCGTTCGACTCCGACACCCTGGGCAACCCGGCGTACGGGTACGAGAACACCACCGGCACCGGCACCACCGGCGCGATCGTCGACCTCGCGCTGTTCTACGGCCGCAACAACCTGCTGATCAACGGGGACCAGGGCTGGGTGCCCGGCAACGTGTTCGGCGAGGTGATCGACGGCCTCGAGGAGATCGCCGCGGCGTGCCAGGATTTGTGGCTGGGCGGGGTGCGCGGGGAGACGCTGAGCTTTCAGCGCGCCTGAACTACCGCCGCCGGCAGATGGTGGACGGCGACTTCATACCGGTCGGGACGCATCGCGTAGGTGATCAGCGCGACCGCCACCAGGCCCAGCGCTGCGACGGCGGCGACCTTGGTGGACAACTCGGGCTTGAACAGGCCGTGTCTCATGGCATCTCGAGCGTCGCGGATGGCTTCGCGGCCGGCGTAGCGCATCGGGATCTCGATGAAGTGGTAGCACGCGATCGCCAACCCGAAGCTCAGCGCCAGCACACAGACGTAGAAGTAGACGCTGGTTGCCATCATCGTCGCCAGGAAGATGATCACCGGCCAGTGCACCAGGTACAGCGCAAACGAGATGTCGCCGAGGTAGGTGCTGGCGCGGTTGCGCAGCAGTGGCTGGAATCTCGGTTCGGTGCCGACGCCGGCCGCGATCACCATGGCGGCTCCGGTCACCGGCAGCAGCGCCCACGGGGCCGGGAACCCGACGGCGTTGTCGCCGATGAGGAACAGGCTCGCGGCGACGACCGCCAGCCCCGCCCAGGACAGCAGCGGCCGCAGTAGGTCCGGCATCTTGGCGAACACCCCGACGGCGGTGGCCAGCATCGCGCCGATGCCCAACTCCCACACCCGGGCGAAAGTCCCGTAGAACGCCCAGGACGGGGACGTCGCGGCGAGGTAGAGCGCCCACGCCAGGGACGCGGCGGCGACGAGGCCGATGATTGCGCCGGCGAGCATCATCCACCGGGTGCGTGACCAGGCTTTGCGGATGACGATCAGGGTGGCGAGGAAGATCAGGACCGGCCAGATCAGGTAGAACTGCTCCTCGATCGACAGCACCCAATAGTGCTGCACCGGCGAAACCGATTGGGCCGCAGCGAGATAACCCGCGCCGTCGGCAGCGAAGTGCCAGTTGGCCACGAAGAAGAACGCGAACAGCGCGTCGATGCCGGTTTCCCGCGCGCCTGGCGGCGGCAGGACGTACACCGACGCGACCCAGGTAGCGATCAGGACTACGGTGGCGACCGGGACGATGCGGCGGACTCGGTTCCAGTAGAAGTCCCGGAAGGCCACCGCTCCGTTTTGCTCGGTGTGGCGCAGCAGGCTGTCGGTGACCAGGAAGCCGGAGATGACAAAGAAGACGTCGATGCCGACGAATCCGCCCTGCGGCCAGCCCCACAGGTGGTAGGCCACCACCGCCAGGACCGCGACCATCCGCAAACCCTGGATGTCGAGGCGAATATTTGCTCGTTCTGCACGCCTGCGTCGGCGCAGCGACGATTCTCGATAACGTTCAATGACAGTAGTCATTTTTGAGCCCCCCGGCAGAAATAGTCTATTGCGTCAGATCTTCGCTCAATCTTGACGGCGATGCACGTTGGCTACAGTTCTGTGACCCGCGTCACGTCAGCGAGACGATGATTTCGGCGCGGCCCGTTCTTGCTGCGTGGTTCCTGGGTCGTTTCTGTTGATGTGCTGGGGACCCCAGCGAGAGCGGACCCCGGGCCATATCGTTACTGGCAATCCGCTGATTGCTGAGTCACCGCCGACTTGGCCGACTGCTGCAGTCTCCAGTGTGGGAATCAGGTACTGCGGCAAGGATTTTGGAACTCACATGAAGGAATGGTCGATGAACAAGAGAATCATTGCGACCGTAGCGACAACCTGTGCGGTGGCCGCGGGTGTGATCGGGACCGCCGGGCCCGCGGCGGCGGCCAGGGACGGCATGATCTACACGCCGGGATCCAACGACATGTCGTGGGTGATGCCCGACGTCGACGGAATGGTGCTCAAGCACGCGATGATCACGGTGCAGCACGTGACCGAACCGGTCGTTCTGGACATCAGGACCGTCGCTAGGGGGTCCCAGCCGGTGATCAATCAGGAGGATTGGGTGGTGTGCGGGCAGTCCCCGAAGGAGGGCGCCAAGATCTCACACGAGACGCTGAAGGTCACTCTCGCCGTGCAGCGCCCCCACGATGAAAGCTGCGCGTAGGGCGATAGTTCCCGCTTCAGCATCGCCCTGCCCCGGTGTCGGCGGTTTGCAGAGGCTGACCTAAAGTCGGGGTCGAGCAAACCCAACGAGACCGTTTTGTTACCGAAAACGGCGGTGTACTCGACTACTGTTCATCAGGGGTTGGGACAGACGTAAGGGGGCAGTTTATGCGAATGAAGTCCTTCGGCGCGTTGGCGGTAACATGTGCAATGATCGCGCCGGCCGTCGGCTTCGCGGCACCGGCGATCGCGGCCCGGCAGGCGCCGTTACCTCAGGCTCCCAGCGAGGTGTGGGTGATGCCGAATGTGCGAAATATGGTGCTGAGCCAGGCAGTCAAGGCAATTCGCGAGGTTACCGACCCGGCGGACATCGATCTCAGGGTGTTCGATATGAAGAACGGTCAAGAGGTGATCAATCAGACGAACTGGTCGGTGTGCGCACAGGGGCCGTCCGCCGGTCGTCAGATATCGCAGAAGACGATGCGGGTAATCCTCTACGTTAAGCGATTCAACCAGCGGGCTTGCTCGTAGGAACGCCCCGGCGACAATCCCTGATTCGCCGATTCCTCAGCTACTGGTCTGCCAGAGTTCTGAAATGGACAACCCGGCGCCGCGCAACATGCGCTGCACGAGGGGCAGGCTCAGTCCGACGACGTTTGACGGGTCTCCCTCGATTCGCTCAATGAACCAACCGCCGAGGCCGTCCAGCGTGAAAGCGCCTGCGACATTGACAGGCTCGCCGCTCTCGACGTAGGCATTCAACTCGTCCTCGGAAGGTTGACCGAAATGCACCGTCGTGGTGCCGGTGTCGCTCGCGGTATGGGTGATGACACCTGCCGAGATGCGGAGCAGTGCGTGCCCAGTGAGCAGGTGGCCTACAGAGCCCGCCATCGACTGCCACTGCAGGCGCGCGGCGACGGCGGAGCCGGGCTTGCCGTACAACTCGCCGTCCCGATAGAGCATCGAATCGCAGCCGAGCACGACACAATCCGCCGCCACGTCGTCCGGTAGCTGCGCGGCGACGCTTACTGCCTTTGCGTTGGCGAGCTTGGCCACCACCGCCTCCGGTGGCGTCTCCGGTTCCAGTGAGGCGAGCAGCGCGTCCTCATCGACATCGGAAACCACGACGAGGGGGTCGATGCCGGCCTGCCGCAGTACCCGCAGCCGGCCCGACGACGCGGAGCCCAGGACAACCCGGGTCATGACTGGCGCCGCCTGCTCATCGCCGCATATGTGTCCGTTCCAGCAAGGTGACCCGCTGCCAGCTGGAGACGTCGTAGCGCAGCTTGTCGACCGGATGGCCCCACGGGTTGAGCTCCTGCGGGCCGGGCTCGCCGGCGGCGCCACCGCCGACGCCGGCCAACACGGTCACCAGCGCGGCGATCTCCTCCATGCTGGGCTCACCCTTGAGCACCTGGAAGTGCGGGTCCGGGGCCGGCGGATCATCGATCGTCATGTCCCGCGGGTCGGAGACCTCGACGATGTCGGCGTTGTGGTCCATGAGGCAACGTCCTGTCTGGGAAGCAGATTCGATTGGCGGATTACAGCGGGATGTTGCCGTGCTTCTTCGGCGGAACCTGCACGACCTTGCGCTCCAGCAGCCGCAGCGCGGTGCCGATGTAGCCGCGGGTGTGCGACGGAGGGATCACCGCGTCGACATAACCGCGCTCGGCAGCGATGTATGGGTTCACCAGGGTGTCCTCGTAGGTCTGCTGCAGCTCCAGCCGTAGTGCGTCGACGTCCTCGCCGTTCTTGGCCGCCTCCTTGAGCTGATTGCGGTAGACGAACCCCACCGCACCCGAGGCACCCATCACGGCGATCTGCGCGGTGGGCCAGGCGACGTTGACGTCGCAGCCCATGTCCTTGGACCCCATTACGCAGTACGCGCCGCCGTAGGCCTTGCGGGTGATGACGGTGATCTTGGCGACGGTGGCCTCACCGTAGGCGTAGAGCAGCTTGGCGCCGCGGCGGATGATGCCGTTGAACTCCTGCTCGGTGCCTGGCAGGAAGCCCGGCACGTCGACCAGCATGACGATCGGGATGTTGAAGCAGTCGCAGGTGCGCACGAAGCGCGCGGCCTTCTCCGAGGCGTTGATGTCCAGGCAGCCGGCGAACTGGGTGGGCTGGTTGGCCACGATCCCGACGGGGCGGCCGTCGACGCGGCCGAACCCGACGATGATGTTGCCCGCATAGCCGGCCTGCACCTCGAGGAACTCGTCGTCGTCGAGGATGCGGGTGATGACCTCGTGCATGTCGTAGGGCTGGTTCGGCGAATCCGGGATCAGCGTGTCCAGCTCGAGGTCCTCGTCGGTGAGGCTCTCCTCGATCGGGCCGGGGTGCGGCGCGGGGTAGCGCGGCGGCTCGGCGTAGTTGTTCGGGGGCAGGTAGCCGAGCAGGTCGCGGACGTAGTCCAGTGCGTCCTGCTCGCCGGAGGCGACGTAGTGCACGGTGCCGGACTTGGCCATGTGGGTGTGCGCGCCGCCGAGTTCCTCCATGGTGACGTCCTCACCGGTGACGGTCTTGATGACGTCGGGGCCGGTGATGAACATCTGGCTGGTCTGGTCGACCATGATGACGAAATCGGTGAGGGCGGGGGAGTAGACGTGCCCGCCGGCGGCGGCGCCCATGATCAGCGAGATCTGCGGGATGACGCCGGAGGCCAGGATGTTGTTGCGGAAGATCCGGCTGTAGAGGCCGAGGGAGACCACCCCCTCCTGGATGCGGGCGCCGGCGCCGTCGTTGATGCCGATGAGCGGCCGGCCGGTCTTCAGCGCCAGTTCCTGGACCTTGACGATCTTCTCGCCGTACACCTCGCCCAGGGAGCCGCCGAACACGGTGGCGTCCTGGCTGAAGATGCAGACGTCGCGGCCGTCGATGGTGCCGTAGCCGGTGACCACGCCGTCGCCGGTGGGTCGGTTCTTCTCCAGGCCGAAGTTCTTGCTGCGGTGTTTGGCGAGCGCGTCGAGTTCGACGAACGAGTCCTCGTCGAGTAGTGCCAGGATGCGTTCGCGGGCGGTCAGCTTGCCCTTGGCGTGAACCTTTTCCACGGCGGCTTCACCGACCGGGTGTTGGGCCTCCTCGGCGCGCTTGCGCAGGTCGGCCAGCTTCCCGGCGGTGGTGTGGATGTCGATCTCGTGCTCGGCTTCGGGCTCAGTCACGCTGGTCATAGCAGTCGATGTTATCGGCGCGAGTTCGTCATGTCGCGGGTGGCCCTTACTAGTCCCTTAGAAAGTCGGGCGGGCGGGTCAGCGACGCACGTCAGGCCTTCAAGAAGCCGATGTCTTTTCGGCCTTTGCCGATGACAGGCTCGGGGTCGCTGCCGAGACCGCGGGTGAGGATCTCGTGGTAGACGTCGCGGAAGTCGGTGGTGACTTTGAGGTCGTCATCGACGAGGTCGGTGAGGCTGGGGTCGTCGCCGTAAAAGCCACCGCGCACACGGTCGCCGACGACAAACACCGGTCCGGCGGTTCCGTGGTCGGTTCCGTCGGAAGCATTGGCTGCCACGCGTCGGCCGAACTCGGAGTACGCCATGACGACGACGTCTTTTGCGTGTTTGTCGCCGGAGATCTTCTTCATGAAGCTGGTGACCGCTTTGTCGAGGGTCCTGAGCAGCTTCTCTTGAGTTCCTCGTTCGTCAGCATGGGTGTCAAAGCCGCCGATTGCAACACTGTAGACGCGAGTGGGGACGTCGGCAGCGATACATGCTGCGACTGCATCCAACTGTGCTGCCAAATCCTTGCTCTCGGATTTTAAGGAGGTCGACAGTGGTCCGTCGTCGAACATCGGCGACAGCTTCCGATTAACCTGCGTGGCATCGCGGTAAGAGTCGCACACCATGGCCATCGCTGGGCTGTCGCTGGGGTGGTGCTTCGCAAGCCTGCTCATCAACTGTTCCGACCCGCGGGATGGCTTCACATCGTACGAGAACAAGGCAGCGCTTGTACTCGCGCCGACTGCGAGCGGGGGGACGGTACGGCCAAAATGCAACGCGTGGAGTGGATCTCCACCATTCGCGTCAAGCCAGCGACCGATCCACCCGGTAGTGACCAAGTTGTCCAGCGATGCGGACTGCCAGATATCCATCGAGCGAAAATGGCTGCGGTCCGGTTCCGGGTAGCCGACGCCGCGAACGATGGCCAGCGACCCGGCCTCAAACATCTCGGCCATTCCACGCATGCCCGGATTCAGTCCGTATTGTCCGTCGAGGTCGAGTACTTCACTGTCGTCATAGGCGAGGTCGGGACGTGCGTCCTGGTAGGCGGTGCTCGTGTGGGGGATCACGGTATTGAGGCCGTCGTTGCCTCCATACATGGTGACGAGCACAAGAATCCGTGCATCTGCCTGCAGCGGACGATTGTCCGCCGCCAGGAGGACCTCGTTCCACGTTGTCAGCGGAAGTGACACCAAGGCCCCAGTGACGCTTGCGCCTGCGCAACCCGCGATAAAATTCCGTCGACTTATACCTGGCATTCTGGTTCCTTCATGACGTCAGGTATTCCGGTGTGTTCACTGCGGCCGCCACAAGTGCATCCGGATGCTTTCGCAGCGGCTTGAGTGCCTCGACCGTGCGGTCGGACCATGCGCCGATCCCGATCATGTATCCGGCCGCATCAATGCGGTCGGCGACGGCGGAATCGGCGACCACGCTCAAGTCGCCGTCTTGTACCACCTTGTTCGCCGTCTGCAGGCGGACGTTAGCCGCAGACGAAGAAAGCCACGCTCGGCCGCGTGGCCAGCCCCCGACATTTGGTGGATAGAACGGCAATTGCCCGAGCGACTCGAGAACGGTGACGGCCTGTTTAATCTGGTCCGGCTTATCGAGTTCGACCCGGAGTGCTCTCAACGTGCCGATGAGCCAGTCGAGCGGTGGGCTGACAACTGTCCCGGTGCTCCCCAAGAAGGTGGGATCCGTCAAGATCGCGTTGGTCAGCGCCTTTAGGTCGTAAGAGGGGCCGTAGGCTTCAATAAGCCGCTCCGACGTTGAGGTCGACGGCGGTTCGTCGGATGCCAACTGTTGCCATAGTCGTCCGGCGATGTAGCGGGCCGAAGCTGGTTCAGCCACCACGATGTCACAGAGTTCCTTCGCGTCAATCTCCCCGGTCGTGTCTAGTACAGTCTTCGTCGCATCATCGTGGCGCTTCCGCAGAAGTTCGGCTCCACCGTCCTTCGTCAAAGCCCAGCCGGTAAGGGCTCGTGCACCCTCTCGTACGTCCGCTTCTGAATAGCCGTTGCCATGACCGAGGGCGAAAAGTTCCATAAACTCTCGCGAGAGATTCTCGTTGGGTGACCCGACCTTGTTTTCCCGTCCATCCAGCCAGACGATCATCGCAGGGTCGGACAGCATCGCGCCCGCCAGCGTTCGAAAATTGCCAAGACAATGGCTACGAAGCTTCTCATTCTGTCGTGCCAACAGGCGAGGGATGATTACCTTCTCGGCCGATGTCGCGAAGTGGTTATGCCACAGGAACGTGAGCTTCTCGCTGATTGGGTTATCAATCGCCACCATGCGGCGTACCCACCACTGAGTCAGTTCGTTTCGCTGTTCGGTGAGCTTCGTGCGGTATCTGCGACGTTCTGCCACCGCGTCTAGATGAGGTCGATGCGGTATTTCGAGGTCAGGCATGGGTGTGGCGATGACGCCGGGATCTTTGCGAAAGTTTCCATCAAGGATTTCAGCGACAACGACAGAAGGGTCTCCCACGGCGACGGCTGAATCAACTTCTGGCCCCGTTGCGCCGAAGCCGCTTCGGCGGAGCACACGCGCTGCCGTGATCCACTGGTCTGATTGCGTCGACAGGCCGGAACCCCCAAGTTCTGTTACGACGGACAATCCCGGTGCGCACCAACTCCCCGGCGCCTGGCTTGTACAACCAATGTATCGGACTCATACCTTTCGCGCAGACGCCCGCGCGCTGAATTGATGCGGTAGCTGTTGGGTCTGCTGCACGATCAGGTGACAGTTTCGATCACGCGGCCTGACTGGCCGGTGTGGTCATGATTGCTTCGTATTCGATCGGGGTCAACCGCCCGAGTGCGGCTTGACGGCGGCGTCGGTGGTAGGTGCGCTCGATCCAGTTGACGATGGCGATACGCAACTGCTCGCGGGTGTCCCATCGGTGGCGGCCGAGGGCGTTTCTTCTGCACCCAGGCTGAAATAGACGATATGGGGAGGCTGGGGCCTCACCACATGTGAGCGTGGGTTGCCGTCAGGAATCAGGTCCTGGCCGGTAGAGCCACAACTGTGGGAGGCCCCAGTGAAGATTCAGCGTACGAGTGTTGGTTTGGATGTGCACGCACGTTCGGTGGTTGGGTGTGGACTCGATGGTGAGACCGGTGAGGTGTTTCAACGCCGGTTGAGTCCGGATCATCGAGAGATCCTGGAATGGATCAATGGGTTACCGGCTCCGGTCGCGGTGACCTATGAGGCCGGCCCGACGGGTTTCGGGTTAGCCCGGTATCTCTTGGAATCGGGTATTGAGTGTCTGGTCGCGGCGCCGTCGAAACTGGTGCGCCCGTCCGGTGATCGGGTGAAGACCGATGCCCGCGATGCCGCGCATCTGGCCCGCCTGCTGCACCTGGGCGAGATCACGCCGGTCTGCATTCCCAGTGTGGAGCGTGAAGCTGCCCGGGATCTGGTGCGTGCGCGCGAGGATTGCCGCGCTGATCTGATGCGGGCCCGGCACCGGGTTTCGGCGCTGCTGCTGCGCCACGACATCGTCTACAGCGGCGGGCCGGCGTGGACCGGCACCCATGAGGCGTGGCTGCGGCGGCAGCGTTTCGATACCGCGGCGCTGCAGTTCACGTTCGACACCGCGGTCGAGACCATGCTGGCCACCGTCGATCGCCGCCACCGCCTTGACACCGCGATCGCCGAGATGGCCCTTGACAGCGAGTTCAGCCCAGTAGTGCGCCGGCTGGGATGTCTGCGTGGGGTTTCCACCCTGACCGCGTTCGGGTTGGCCGTGGAGATCGGTGACTGGTCACGGTTGACCGGCCGGGCGATCGGGGCCTACCTGGGCTTGGTGCCCACCGAGTACTCCTCGGGCTCCTCCCGGGTGCAGGGCTCGGTCACCCGCACCGGCAACGCCCACGCCCGCCGGTTGCTGATCGAAGCGGCCTGGCATCACCGCCGCCCGTATCGTCCCGGAGTTGAGCTGCGACGGCGCTGGCAGACCGCCAGCCCGGCCGCACGGCGACGCGGTCAGCAGGCCAACCAGCGTCTGCACGCACGCTGGCGCGGGTTCGACGCCCGCGCTAAACGCCCGGCAGTGGCCAACACCGCGATCGCCCGCGAGTTGGCCGGCTGGTGCTGGTCGCTGGCCATCCTCGAGGAATAGGCCAACGCCGTGATCGTCCAGTGCGTCATCTCGGAACGGTCAGGCGGGCACGCTGACGGTGACCCGCGGGAATGCTATGAGCAATCCATCAGTGTCACAACGGATCACGCTCGAGAATAGACAGCGGTCCACCGTCACTCGAAACACCGTCCTGCGGAACCAACCCGCGAATTTCCCAATGTCATTCTGAACAAGTCGGCTGGCTCGCTCTGCGTATTTCTCCGCCTTCGTGGCTTAAGTCTGTTTTGCGGCCGGTCGACGCAAGAAGGACCGGCCGATCTGGCTTAAGAGGAGCGTGGCGTCGCCCCGATTGGGATATGCCGATCGACCGGTCCGTGCCACCCACGACAGGGAGACATGTTCCATGATGATCATCGGCATCGACGCGCACAAGCGCAGCCACACTGCAGTTGCCATCGATGGCAACGGGCGCCAACAGGAAACGAAAACTGTTGGCACAACAAACTCAAGACCACCTCAAACTCCTGAGGTGGGCGACCGCACTCGGCGGTGAGCGGCTTTGGGCCATCGAGGACTGTCGGCACATGACCCGTAGGCTCGAACGCGACCTCATCGCCGCCGGCGAGTTGGTTGTGCGAGTCTCGCCGAAGCTGATGGCCGACGTCCGCGACTCTGCTCGAACCTACGGCAAATCAGATCCCATCGACGCTCTCGCGGTCGCCCGCGCCGCACTGCGGGAACCCGACCTGCCAGTGGCTCGGCTCGACGGAGTCGAACGGGAATTGCGCCTACTCATCGATCACCGCGAAGATCTCATCGCAGAACGCATACGGATCATCTCTCGACTGCGCTGGCACCTCCATGAACTCGATCCTGGTTGGCTGCCGCCGGCCAATATCGACCGGCCCAGCGCGTTCGCCGCGGTCAACGCCCACCTGGACAGCTGCCGGGACGAAGGGCTGGTGCTCCGACTGGCGCGGAGGCTCGTTGGATACCTGCAGGTACTAACCATCGAGATCAACGCACTGACCGCTGAGATCACCGAGCGAGTCACTGTTGTCGCGCCCTCGCTGCTGGCCATCGTCGGCTGCGGCCCGTTGACCGCCGCCAAGATTCTCGGAGAAACCGCACAAGTGGGCCGGTTCCGCTCCAAAGACGCCTTCGCCAGACTCAACGGCACAGCACCGATCCCCGTATGGTCGTCGAACAAACAGCGGCATCGATTGTCGCGCACCGGGAATCGTCAGCTCAACGCAGCCCTGCACCGTATCGCCATGACCCAGGCGCGTATGCACCCACCCGCCCGAGAGCTACTCGCCCGCCGAAAAGCTGATGGCGACGGCGGAATGGAAGCGCTACGCATTCTCAAGCGTCGACTCTCAGACGTCGTATATCGAGCCATGCTCGCCGACGCAAGCCAGTCCACTCCGGCGGCCGCTTGACAGAGGAGCAAGAGACTGACAAGCCGTCGCAAAGACACGCGCGCCAGTCCGTCACCCGAGACCAGGCACTGGCCCAAGAAGCGGCGGCCACGACGACGGTTGTGGCCGCCGCTTCACCCTGCCCACTTGACAAACAGCTCCCCATATCAGCATTCCACCGCGCCGGTGTCGCCGGCCGCCCCGACGTGGCTCATCGCGCTGACCATGCGATCGTGGACCAGGGCCCGCACGAATCTGCGGGCCTGCGGTAGTAGCTGCCCGCAATCGCGCTGTGCGGAATGCGGTCGGTGATCTCGCCGCGGCGGGCCACTGCGCTGTCGAGCGCGGCGCCACCACCTGGTCCCGGCAGATTGGCCTGCGACAGGTTAGGCGGCTGCTCGGGGCAGAACCTTTTCTCCTGCTCCAAGGGCTTGTCAGCCCTGCTCCAGCATCCAATTAGGGCGTCGCAACGCGGCCAACTCGCTGGCACTCTTGCCGGGCTTGGCACCTTCTCGATGTCGGCTTGGCGCATCACTTGTGCAGCGTCATCGTTGCAGGAGACCCAACCAACGGCAAGTGGAACGCTTTTCACCGCAAGCTGGCCGACTCAAATGCTTACACCCGGCTCTACGCCAGCGACGATGAACGCTGCGCCGAGTGCCCGCGCTGGCTCCACACCTACGATCAGCACGGCGCCTACGCGGAACGCTGCTATGTCCTTGATTGAGGCGATTCCGCTGCCTGACGCCGACCACCGGACGCTGCTAGCCACCAAAGGCGTACCAGTGATGAACGCCTCATGCTGAGCAAACAACTAGCCGTGCTCCTGCCAGCAAATGCACCACACGGGTCTGTCGGAACGCTGCTCGGTGTGTTTCCCAGAGGTACATGACGGGCCCCAGCTGTCGTAGCCCAAGCCAGAGACCCGCTGGTCGTACGTTCTTCAGTATTTGCGGAGAAAGTTGCACCGATACGGCCATTCCGGTTGACAGGGTGCGGGGAGTCTGCGAAGCTCACAGCAACATCAAGGGAACAATCCTTCTTGGGGGGAACACAATGAACGCCATCGCGACCAAATTTCAGGTGGGTGCCGCCGCTCTGGCGCTCGGTGCCACCGCTGCTTTTGCTCCCGTCGCCGCGAATGCGGCTCCTGCCGTGCAGGTTCCGGCGGCACCGGTCCAGGTGATGGGAGACATCGCTCAGGCGCCGGGCGATTTCATCTGGTTCTTCCAGGTCAGGTCTGTTCAGCTCGCTGCCACCTTTACGAGAAGCGCTACCTTCTGGACTGACACCGCGATCGCCAGCTACGAAGGGGCTTTGACAAGACGCCCTAACTCAATCTTCGCCCCCTTCTGGCAGAACAGAATTGCACAGCTCAACGTGCAGAGGCAGGCGTTCGGTCAGCTCTCACTCAGCGCTTGCCGGGATGGTCAGGGCATTTCGGCCGGCCCGTACGGAACGGTGACAACGGGCGCCTGCTAGCGGGCCGTTGGACGCTCGACATCCGTCATCAATTCATGGTGTTGAAGCCTGCACGTCGCGTTGGCGACGTGCAGGCTTCAACCATGCTTTAGGAAGCTCTGAGTGCGATTTTTTCCGCGGCGTCGACCTGGTCATAATTTCGACGACGACGAGATTGAAGCGGATTATGACGAGGGCTGGCGGTGGCTTCCGGGGTTCGTTCGTAGTCGCGGGTTCATCGTGGGATTGGGCCTGCTGCTTCTCGTGGTCGTTGGGCTAGGGTCCTGGGTTACTGTTGGCGCCCTTCAAGCCAAGTCGAATCTCGAGCAAGCGCGCGGTAGTGCTCAGGATGCCAAAGATGCACTGCTAGAGGGAAATACCGAAGCCGCGTCCAAGTCGGCAGACGACGCGCTCGTCCACGCGCAGGACGCCCGGGACGCGACGCACTCATTGGCGTGGAACATTGTCGCGGGCGTGCCGTGGCTGGGCAGCCCCTTCAAAACCGGACAGCAGGTCACCGAGGTCGTCCTCGGTCTCGCGTCCGACGTTCTCCGACCCGCGGCCGATGTCGGCATTGCGATCTCCCCCGAACGGCTCTACCGAGATGGTCGGGTGGATGTCGACCTACTCCGAAATGAAGAACCTCAGCTGAGGGAATTGTCTGCGAACGCTACCCGTCTCAATGGCGACGCCGCCGCGATCACGGATCCCCGCTATGTGTCCCTGATGAGCGACGCGCGTTCCGAACTTCAGACCCAGATCTCCAGCATCACCTCCATCATTGAGAACGCCGCGTTGGCCGCGCAGTTGGCACCGTCAATGATGGGCGCAGACGGGCCGCGCACGTATTTCATGGGCTTCCAAACAAACGCCGAAGCGCGGGGAACAGGGGGACTGCTCGGCGGATACGGGATCCTCCGGTTCGACAACGGCGTGCCCACCGTCGACACCTTGGCCCCCAATACTGACCTCGCCGGCGCGTTGGCGCCGGTCGACCTCGGGCTGGAATATGACCAGCAGTACGGGTATGCGCAGCCTTTCATGGACTTCCGCAATAGCAACCTGAGTCCGCACTTCCCCTACGCCGCCCAGATATGGAAGGGAATGTGGGCGGACCAAACCGGCATGGAAGTAGACGGTGTAATCGCCATCGACCCCGTCGCATTGAGCTATATCCTCGGAGCCGTCGGCCCGGTGACAATGTCTGACGGCGAGGTGATTTCGCGTGACAATGTCGTCGAACTGACCGAATCGACGGCCTACATCCGGTTCCCCACCGATCAGGAGGCGCGCAAGCAGTATCTGCAGGACATCGCCAACGCCGTCGTCACGAAGATGACGGGGTCGGTGCGCTCACCCCGGCAATTGCTTGACGCCCTAGGTAAGGCTCTCAGCGAACGTCGTATCGCCGTCTGGAGTGCCTCACCAGCTGAGCAGGAACTTCTTGAAGAGACTTCTTTGGCGCACGCGCTTCCGGCCGACGAAGCCCCGTATGCCGCGGTGGTCATCAACAATCTCGGCGGGAACAAGCTCGACTATTATCTGAAGACCGATATCGAATACGCCGCCGATAGTTGTAACGGCGAGACAAGAGCGTCCACGGTCAATGTAAAGTTGACTAATACGGTTCCCGACGAACCGTTGCCGGACTATGTGGTGGACGCTCCGGGTCTTTCGCCTGACTTGCGTATCGCGGTTCCCAAGGGCACAAACATCACGTCTGTACGTCTCTTTGGGACAAAGGGCGCCGAGCTATCGAGTGCGATCCTCAACGGCGAGCGCGTACCGGCGATTATCAATACCGAACGCGGACATCCCGTCTTTGAGGTTCAGGTCATCATTCCGCCCGGGCAATCCGCTGATATCAGCTTCCAGCTCTCTGAGCCGACCGCGCCGGGCGCGCCGCGGGTACCGAGCCAGCCTCTGGTGAACACGGTCGTTCCGACGGTGATGGTGCCAAAGTGCGCGGGTTAAGCATTCCGCGCAGTGCGGCGCGGCAGGGCTTTTCAGCTTCCGAGAGGTGTGACGACGACAGCAGAGCAAGTGTCCTCGTCACGGACGATCGCATACCTGCAACCGAACGAACGGACCGCGGGCACCCGACTTCCGTAGTAAACGTCTTAGTTGGCGAAAGTATTGACACTTCCCGGACAGTCAGGGCAATTGCGGTTCCGTTTTTTCAAACCGCATTCGGCAGGGTCACCGGGCGTACCGATTCAATCCTTGGCGGCCACTGTGGCTCCCGTAATGCCGGTGCCCGAATGCGTGGTTTAGGACCACGGGGCGCGATGTTCAGTCGACACACGCGCAGGGCGGGCAATCGGCAGTGGAGGGATAGACTTTGAATCTGCAGGACTTAGTAAGACTTGTGCGTTCACGGTGGCTCACCGTGTGTGTCACAGTGGTGGTAGCCGTGTTAGGTGCGGGCGCGGTTAGCTTGCTGACAACCCCCCTTTACGAGGCATCGACAAGGCTTTTCGTTTCCACAACATCAGGTTCGTCGGCCTCCGACATTTACCAAGGCAATCGTTTCTCGCAGGAGCGAGTGGTGTCATACGCGCAGCTATTGATGGGCGAGACGCTGGCTCAGCGGACAATCGACAAGCTGGGTCTCGATATGAAGGCGGACTCCCTACGGCAGCACGTCAACGCCAGTTCGAAACCGGATACCGTTCTAATTGATGTCAACGTCCTCGATGAATCCCCTGTCCGAGCGCGCGATATCGCGAATACGCTGTCCGATGAGTTCGTCGCGATGGTCCGAGACTTGGAGACACCTGGAGACGGGGCAAGGCCCGATGCTCGTGTGGTCGTTGAGCAACGTGCATCGATCCCGGATGATCCTGTGGTTCCCAAGACCGGACGCAACCTGGCAACAGGTCTTCTTCTCGGCTTACTGCTTGGCATCGGCTTGGCAGTTCTCCGCGATCTTCTCGACAACACTGTAAAAGATCGGGAAGCCCTCGAGGAGATCACCGGTGCCGGTATCGTCGGCAGCATTCCGCTCGACAAGGAACGGCGAAAGCATCCCGCGATTTCGTTCGACAACGATAACTCTGGCATTGCAGAGGCGTTTCGCAAAGTCCGAACAAACCTGCAGTTCCTCGCCGTAGATAACCCACCGCGAGTTATAGTCGTCACCAGTTCGATGCCGAGTGAGGGCAAGTCAACCACGGCGATAAACATCGCGCTCGCACTGGCGGAAGCCGAACACAACGTGGTGCTCGTCGACGGTGATATGCGGCGGCCGATGCTGCACAAGT
Organism: Mycolicibacterium hippocampi; assembly: GCF_010723735.1. GTDB lineage: Bacteria > Actinomycetota > Actinomycetes > Mycobacteriales > Mycobacteriaceae > Mycobacterium > Mycobacterium hippocampi. The sequence goes on from NZ_BLLB01000002.1 coordinate 2,215,690, forward strand.
ACCTCGATCTCGTCGGGCCAGTCGGATTTAGTACCGTGCTCAGCGGAGGCGCATCTCTTGACGAAGCGCTGCAGAAGACACGATTTCCGGGTTTGACAGTCCTTACCTCGGGGACCGTTCCGCCAAATCCGAGCGAGCTTCTCGGGTCACAGTCCGCAAGAAACTTGCTCAGCGAGCTGCGTTCACAGCACGACTACGTAATCGTGGATTCCACGCCGCTGCTCGCGGTTACCGACGCCGCGATTCTGGCGGCCGCCGCAGACGGCGTACTGATCATTGCCCGATTTGGGCAAACAAAGCGTGAACAACTTGTGCATGCTGCGGAGAACCTCGCAAGCGTTGGAGCTCCTCTGCTGGGTGCGGTATTCACCATGATGCCCACCCGCGGAACCTCTTCCTACAGCTATAGTTACAGCTATTACGGCACTGAAGGCGGGGAACGTGCAGCGTCCCGCCGACAGCCGAACGTCGACCCAACGCCAAGTCCTACACCGCAAAGTGAGAAAGAGAAGATCTCTGGGCAGAATGTCCCGCGTGTATCTGGCAGGAGGCGTAAGCGAATTGAATAGGTTGCGTGGCCGTAGATCGCAGCGTTGCGTTTACGGAGTGGGTGCGCCCCGCAGATGTCAACAGCTTCGCCTCGACCCTTTAAACCGCGGGACGGTTAGGCCTTGAAATAGGGCTGTGCACGGGAATAGCGGGGGTGCCGAGCCCCTTTTTCTGACTCTTGATGCTTTAGAGCAGGGATTGTGTGATCAGATTGAGCTGATGCTGCAGGCCATGGGGGTGTGGGTGTGGTTACCCGCAGGCCGGAGCGTGCACGGCCGGCGTCGCTGTCAGGAATGGAAACGTGGGCCTCGGCGCTACGGCGACCGAGCATCGTCAGTGGCATAATCAGGGGCGAAACGGGGGCTATCCACCTAAAGCATTAGCGTCGCAACGCATGGAGAGCGTGGCTTCGCGGCATTGGCGAGGCAGGGGGGAACTGAAGTGCGACTAAGCGTTCATGGCTCGGGTTATCTGGGCGCGATACACGCGACCTGCATGGCGCATCTGGGCCACGAGGTGCAGGTTTACGACACAGATCCGGCTAAGATAGCGATGCTCGCGCGCGGTACACCACCGTTCTATGAGCCGGGATTCGGCGAGTTGCTTGGCTCAGTTCTGTCTACCGGGCGGCTAACCTTTTCGTCCTCAGCACAAGATGCGATTCAGGGTTCAGAAATGCATTTCATATGCGTCGGGACCCCTCAACAGCACGGCGCGGACGCCGCGGACCTGTCGTATGTTGAGTCTGCGTTCAAGACCGTCGTGGAAAACGCGGACTGCCCAGGGACAATTGTCGGCAAGTCGACAGTGCCGGTAGGCACCGCCCAACGTCTTGCGGATTCCATCTCAGGCGAAGGCCGAACTCCCTCTCTTGAGGTTGCGTGGAATCCGGAGTTTCTGCGGGAAGGTACGGCAATCGATGATACGTTGAGTCCCGATCGGTTAGTTTTTGGCGTAACTTCCGAAACATGCGAAAAAAGTCTCATCGAAGTCTACGCGAGGTTGATAGGAGACGGGGTCCCCTACATAACAACTGATTTGGCTACGTCTGAGATGGTCAAGGTGGCCGCAAATTCTTTCCTCGCAACGAAAATTTCATTCATTAATGCGATGGCAGAGATCTGCGAGGTCGCCAATGCCGACGTTGTGACATTGAGTCGCGCACTGGGTTATGATGAACGAATAGGCGCACGCTTTCTCAACGCTGGCCTGGGATTCGGCGGAGGTTGTTTGCCCAAGGACATTCGCGCCTTTAGCGCACGCGCTGGCGAGCTCGGTGCGGCCGATGCCGTCAGCTTTCTCCGGGAGATCGATAAGATAAATCTACGCCGCCGCGAACGCTTAGTCGCCCTGGTGGGGAGCGTTTTCGCTGGTGATTTCTTGGGGCGGCGCATTGCGGTCCTTGGCGCGGCGTTCAAGCCAAACAGCGACGATGTGCGAGACTCTCCTGCGCTTAACGTCGCTGCCGCGATGCACCTTAAAGGTGCGTCGGTGCGCGTCCACGATCCCCAAGCTATTGAAAATGCAAAAAAGATGTTTCCCACTTTGACATACTGCGAGACCATTAAAGACGCTTGCAATCACGCTGACTTGGTTGTGTTGGCAACTGAATGGCCTGAGTACCGCAACATTGATCCAATCGAGTTCCTCGGAGTCGTTCATCAACCAGTCCTCGTAGATGCACGGAATACGTTGGACCATGACTTCTGGTCGCAATCGGGGTGGACGGTATATGCCCTAGGGCGTGGAAATCTAAATCGCCGGTAGGGGGGGCCACCGCTGCAATGCCGCACCGCTCGAAACTGTGGCTGTTGCCAAAGTACGGTAACGAAAACCCATCGACCAGGTCGAGATGCGTCGCCTGAGAGTTCGGCTACTTGGCCAAAAGAGAAGTAAGCTACGTAACCTGACGCCTATAAGTCAGGGATTGAGCAGGGGGATACGTATGATTAGCGCGCTATCGTGATGATCGTCGTTCATGATTTCGCGGGGCACCCGGGCCAAGTACAGCTCAGCCGCGAGCTTGCACGTCGTGGGCACACTGTGGAGCACCAATATTGTTCCTCGGTGCCAACCGGACGGGGCGCAGTGCAAGTCCGGCCAGGTGATCCTGCGTCGTTTCGCGTCCGAGCAATCGACCTCGGTCGGCAGTTCGCCCGCTACTCACCGCTTATACGTATCTGGCAAGAGTTTCGATACGCGGCCTTAACGGCTAAAGCATTATGGAGAGCAAAGCCGGACGTTGCCATCTTCGCCAACGTGCCTATCGGTACGCTATTTCTGGTTACGCTTACGCTTCGCCTTCGACGAACCCCGTATATATTTTGGTGGCAGGACTTTTACAGTGAAGGAATTCGCGTAGTCGCAAAGAGACGGCTAGGGTTGGCGGGCGTAATTTTAGGATGCGCGGCCACATGGGTCGAGCGCAGCATCGCCCGCGGTGCTGCTGCAGTCGTGCCCATCACTGAGGCATTCGTCAGCCAACTTGACGAATGGCGTGTGGGTCGTGAACGCGTCTGCGTCATATCCAATTGGGCTGCCCTCGAGGAATTACCTCTTCGCGCGCGAAATAACGCTTGGACGAAGGACCACGAGCTCGTCGAAGTGCCAGTCCTGATGTATGCAGGAACAATCGGACTTAAGCATGATCCGTCTGCCATTGCCAAGCTCGCGCGACATTCCCCGCCCGATTGTCGCGTTGTCGTTGTGTCCCAGGGAGCGGGCCGTGATTGGCTCGAAATTAATGCGCGCGACGAAACACGGCTGAGGTTTCTTGACTATCAACCCTTTGAGCAGCTTCCCGACATGCTGGCTAGCGCCGACGTCCTGCTTGTGATGCTCGAGCGCAATGCGAGTCGATATTCGGTGCCGTCGAAAGCCCTTTCCTACATGTGTGCGGGCCGGCCCGTCCTCGCACTCCTGCCGTCGGACAACGCTATTGCCCTGATGATCAAATCAGCCGGTGCCGGCTTTGTTGTAAGCCCAGATGACCCGTCCGAGGCCGCCGCCGCCCTGAACCGATTACTCTCCGACTCCAGCCTGCGTGCCGAGATGGGTACGGCCGCGCGCCGTTACGCGGAGCGCAACTTTAATATCGAAGACGTGGCCGACCGCTTCGAAGCCGTGATCGATAAGGCCTTGATGAGACACGCAGGATGAGGGGAAATTGGCTGTTCGCACTCTATCGGGCCGGCTCCTGCTCGCATGGTGTGCAGGTGGACTCGGACGTCCTCGTGCCCGGTGGTATGAGCGAATTGATGTCCCCCAGGGCGGTGCGGCGCGCAACTAGGACGTTCGTGGAGCGCGAGTTCTTCACAAAAATTGGTGTCCCCGGCACCCTCGGATCTGGCAGGGGCCGGCCGGGTGACTGCGCGGGCAAAGCCAATGATGGCTGCAGCGTGTCGGTCTGTGCGCCGAGCTGTCGGGCGGCGGACCCGCACCAGAGCCTCGCTAGAGCCCGGATCGTCAAAGACCTGCTGCGTGATCGGCTTTTCCTGGCAGACTACGGTCGGCCACGAGATCACCGCCGACTGGACCGCTCCCACCAGTTTTGTGCGGCCCGCAAGTTGCGCGATCATCTGACTCGCCGGCACAATCGACACTCGGCAGACCGGTTCGTCCGGGGATCCAGGCCCGCCTCAGATTGCCCGAGACATGGTGGGCTTGCACTCGGCGAAATGTTTCAGCTGCACGGGAGCCGGCGCCATAGCCCGCCTCGAACCGGGAAGAGCCGCAAACTCCTTAGTTCTGAGATAGGGTGTGGGCCACGGGTGCGGGAGGCGCCCACAGCTATCACGGGGGGTTAAGTGTGTCTACAGCTACTGGGTCTGTCTTGGTCGCCGGTGCAGGCGGCTTTATTGGTGGCTATCTGGCCAAAGCCTTGAGCGAGCAGGGTCTACGGGTACGCGCGGCCGACGTGAAACCGCTCAGCGAATGGAACCAAATTCCCACCGGCGTAGATGCGCGGCAATTGGATCTTTCACGGCTCGATGACGCGCAAGAGGCGGCGCGCAATATCGACACCGTCTACATGCTGGCGGCCGATATGGGCGGCATGGGTTTCATCGAGACTCACAAGGCGGAATGCATGTTGTCGGTGCTGATCAACACTCACATGCTCGTTGCGGCGCGCGACTCAAACGTGCGCCGTTATTTTTACGCCAGTTCAGCGTGCGTTTACGCAGCAGATAAGCAGACCGACGCTAACGTGACGGCTCTAAAAGAGGACGATGCGTACCCGGCGATGCCTGAGGACGGATACGGCTGGGAGAAACTCTTCAGCGAACGCATGTGCCGGCATTTCCGTGAAGACTATGGAATCGAGACGCGCGTCGCGCGCTACCACAATGTGTATGGACCCAAGGGAACTTTTGAGGGTGGGCGGGAAAAGGCACCAGCAGCGCTGTGCCGCAAAGTGGCGGAAGCAGTCTTTAGCGGCAGACATGAGATTCAGATCTGGGGTGACGGAGAGCAGACCCGCAGCTTCATGTACGTCGACGATTGCGTTGAAGGAACCATGCGCGTTACAGCAGGTGACAGCCCAGCGCCGGTGAATGTGGGTAGCTCCGAACTAGTAACAATAAATCAGATGGTTGACACGATCGAACAGATAGCCGGCATTAAAGTCCGACGGGACTACAAGTTGGATGCTCCGCTTGGCGTTCGTGGGCGAAATAGTGACAACACGATGATCCAGGAGATCTACGGCTGGGAGCCATCTATTCGACTGGCAGACGGTTTGGAACGGACATACCGCTGGGTCTACGACCAGCTCGCATCCCGCTCCGGAGCGCGCGCAGGTTAGACGAGTCGATATCGCCAGTCGAGACCAGCCGCTATCGCGGATCAGCATCCGCAACGAACCAGCAAAAAAATCGCGGGCCAGCATTGCGGCCAGCAATCGGGATCTGGGGCTAGTTTGTCGTTTTTGGTCAGAGCGGTGCTGGCGGCCTGCCTAGCGTATCCCGGGGCGGCTTCGCCTTCGCTCTCTAATCGTTGCACTCGAGGTACTCTTGGGGAACTATGAACGGACTCCCAACACTGTTTGCTCACTCTTAGGTGTGTAGAGATGAATGAAAATCAAACCGTAATTGCTATGATTCCTTTACGGGGAGGGTCTAAAGGTATTCCAGGAAAGAATATCAAGAACCTGCATGGCAAGCCACTTTGCTACTGGGTTGTACATGCTGCAATCAGTTCAGCGCGTATATCTAGTGTATATGTATCCACTGATTCTCCAGAAATCATGGATGTGGTCAACGGTTTCGGCTTAGGAGTCAAGCTTGTTGAGCGGCCCGCTCGATTCGCCTCTGATGAGGCGTCCACCGAGTCTGTAATGCTACATTTTGCCGAGCAGGTCGAGTTCGACACATTAGTGACTATCCAGGCAACATCCCCGTTCCTTCGCGCCGACGATCTAGATACTGCGCTGATAGAATACGAAGAAAAGCGCTATGACTCGATGCTGTCTGTCTACCATAGTCACGACTTTCTTTGGGATGCGAATGGTCAGCCCCTTAACTACGACCCTCGGATGCGACCAAGACGCCAGGAATGGCACGGAGCATTCGTAGAAAATGGGGCCTTTTATATCACCGACGGTGATGTTTTGGCGCGAGAGAAATGTCGGCTGGGAGGGCTGATTGGCTTGTATCAGATGGATAAGACGGATTCCCTCGACATTGACACGTTGGACGACTTCCTACTGGCGGAAGCTTTAATGAAACAAAGAAAGTCACGTGAAGAATCGGCATCCGTATGAGTAAAGACATAAAGGTCATTGCTGAAATCGGGATTAACCACAAAGGCTCCAGCGAGGTGGCAAGAGGCCTCATTGATTCGGCGAGCAGGGCCGGCGCGTGGGGTGTGAAGTTCCAGTATCGCAGGAAAGACAATTTCTATAAGCAAGTCACCGAAATTGGTGACGAGATGATCAGCGCTGAAATGGAACGAACATATTTGAGCCCTTCTGTTATCAGCGCACTGCGCGAATATGCACAGGTTTCGCGCCTTCATGTCGGCATCAGCTTTTTTAATCCCGCCGATCGGACGGATTTTGGTGATAATCTAAAAGAGTTCGATTTCTACAAGGTCCCGTCCGCTGAGCTACTGAATGATGACCTAATACGTTCACTCAAGGAGCAGGGTAAGTTAGTTCTTGTGAGCACGGGCGGCCACGATGAAAAACAGATATTTGGGCAGGTCAATAGATACGCGGAGTGCAAAAACGTCGTATTCATGCATTGCATATCTAACTATCCGATCTTGTTGGGAAACCAGCAGCTAGGTTTCATTTCGAAACTCAAGGATGTATCTCCTAATCCTGTCGGATATTCCAGTCATGATCAAGATTGGGAGGTGAATTTGATTGCGATGAGTCTAGGAGCCGAGTATATCGAGCGCCATTTGACGTTTGACAAGCGTGGCGATGGACTTGACGACAGCACTAGTTCGGAGCCAGCGGAGTTTGCTGTACTTTGTAAAATCGCAGCTGCGTATAAGAATATTATTGCAAACGAGGAAAGGATAGTAAATCAGGGCGAGAGAATTAACATGCAGAACTTGGGTTCGTCACTTTATGCGGCGCGCAGCATATTGCGGGGCGAAATTGCAGAGATCGATGACTTTGAAGTTCGAGCCCCAAGGAAAGGCTTAGTCGCTAGCGAATTTCTTTCTCTTCCAAGTCGTATTGCGACGCTCGACATATGCGCGGGTGATGCCGTGCTTGCGAGTCATTTCGCAGCCCCCGTATCTCCGATATCAAATCAAACCGTACAATTTTGTGACAAGAATGATATATCGATCCCGATTCGACTACATGATGCAAAAAAGTTACAGGCCCTCTTTCCGATAAACAATTATGAGCTGCATCTCTCGTACGGTGAAGTGCAGAACTATCTCGATTCGAGTGCGTCGTTTTTAGATTGTATTGATCTCAGAAAGGCGTACTCGATCCATTTGCCCGACTACATGCCGGGGAATAGGTTGATCGATCCGCTCTCCCAAAATGTTACAAATCGGCATGATAGCATCAGTCTAATTCGGGCATGTGTCAGATTGGCAAAAGAGCTTGAAGATGTTTCAGGCAAAGAGGTTCCCATAGTCGGAAGCTTTTCGCGTCTGTTACCTGAAGGAAAAGAGACGACCTACCGAGAGCTCGCCAGGTTTCTATGTGATGTGAGAGATGAAGAGGGCATAGATATACTCCCTCAGTGGCTACCCAAAATCGCATGGTATTTTGGTGGCGCAGAGGCGCTAGATATGTTCTGTGGCGAGGACGACATCGATTACGTCCTCAAACACGAACTCAACATTTGCTTGGACGTATCGCATCTAATTCTCTCGGCAAATTTTGCTAAACAGGACTGGAAGATGTGGTATGGCAAATTGATTGGGGTTACGAAGCATATTCACCTGGCTGATGCTTCTGGAATAGATGGCGAGGGCGTCGAGTTTGGTAGCGGTGCTTTGTCCGATGCCAACGATATTTTGTCTATGCCCCCGAGAGTTGTCTTAGAAGTCTGGCAGGGCCACCTTGCTGATGGTGAAGGCTTTAGAAAAGCGATCGAATATTTGGGGGGTATGCAATGAACAGAGCGCTTATTACGGGTATTTCGGGTCAGGACGGAGCGTATTTGGCAAAGAATCTGCTGGATCGAGGGTACGAAGTTTATGGCGCGATGCGACGCGGAAGTACTTCAAAAACATCGCGACTCGACACACTCGGCATAGTCGAAAGGATAAACTATGTACAAATGGAGATCACCGAATTCGCTAATGTTCAATATGTGTTGAATGAAGTGCGGCCGGAAATGATCTTCAATCTGGCCGCCCAAAGTTTTGTCGCGGATAGCTTCGCTTTCCCGCACTACACGTCCGACGTCAATTACATGGGCGTGATCAACGTTCTTGAAGCAGTGCGGCTATTGAAACTCGATAGTAAGATATACCAGGCGTCCACTTCGGAAATGTTTGGCGAAGTTTTGACGAAGCCACAAAGTGAAGCAACGCCATTTAACCCGATTAGCCCGTACGCGGTGTCGAAGTTGGCCGCGCACAGTCTTGTTGTTAATTATCGGAAAGCGTATGGGATGTTCGCCTCCTGCGGGATCTTATTTAACCATGAATCCGAGCTACGTGGTTTAGAGTTTGTGACGCGAAAGATCACTAATTGGTTGACAAAAATCAAACTATTTGACTATAAGCCGTTACCATTGGGTAATCTGGATAGCGTCCGCGACTGGGGATATGCCCCAGAATATGTTGATATCATGGTGAGGATACTTGAGCACGAATCTTCAGACGATTTTGTTATTGCTACAAATACTGAGCATACGGTAAGGCAGTTCCTCGAGTTCGCGGCGGACGCGCTGGGAATGACTCTTCGATTCGAGGGCGAGGGCGTTGAGGAAAAGGCATTCGATGTCGAAACAAAGAAACTTGTGGCGTATGTCTCGCCTGAATATTTTCGAGCATCAGACGTGGTCTATTTGCGCGGTGACAACAGCAAGGCGAGGGCGGCTCTAGGCTGGGAGCCTAGGATATTGACGCCTGAAATTGCCAAGAAGATGGCTAGGTCCGACTATGATCGGTTATCGGGATAGAGGTGGCCCCTGGGGCCGCCAACAGTGGCATTACTAATCTGCGATCACAGAATCACCCAGTTAGAGGGCAGGTGGTGTACGGCGCAGACTCCGGGCTGACCGGAACGGGTCCGAACGATCAAGGGATATCACTGATGCTGTCCAAACGGTTCTTCGATCACTCGCTCATACAACGTAACGCGGTGCTGCGAAAGGGTATTGTCTTCGCCCGCGAGCCAGTCCTGCAGTTGCAAGGTCTGGTAACGGACTCAAAAGACTTCGCCACGGCGCCGCCAATCGTCGCGAATTCCCTGCCTAAAAGCGGGACACATCTGTTGTTGCAGATCACCCGTGCGCTGCCCGGATCGCGCTACTTCGGTCGCTTTATCGCTACGAGCCCCTCATTGACTCAGCGGGAGAGGAGTCCTGCGGTCCTGGCGCGCCGGATTGCCCGGACGTTGCCCGCCGAGACTCTGGGCGCCCACCTTTTCCATTTCACTGAAGTCGAGGTAGCGCTCAGGCGGATCAATGCACTGCATCTCTTTATCTACCGCGACCCGCGTGATGTTGTGATCTCCGAAGTAAATTACCTCGCAGAGATGAATCGCTGGCACCGGATGCACAGGCATTTCGCCGCCTTGCCCGACGCAACGTCACGGCTCAAGCTCGCCCTTGAGGGATTTGACGCGCGTTATCCCGAAGCCAACGCACGCATGCTGCCTTACGCTGGCTGGCTCGACGTGCCGGGGGTGGTCGCAATTCGCTACGAGAACCTGTTCGGTCCCCGGCAGGCAGACGAGATCGCGCGCGTTGTTGCGGCCTGGCGGTTGCAAGGGGGCACAAGCGCCGACGAGGACGCTCTTGTCGAGCGGTTGCGGCGGGCCGTTGATCCGAGCAAGTCACACACATTCCGCGAAGGTGGTTCAGGCAAGTGGCGGCGTGGGATGACCGACGCGGAGGCTGAGATGGTCAGCCAACGCCTCGCACCCTCGCTTACGGCTTATGGCTACCCAATTTAGGAGCTCACTTGGAGCCGGCGCAAGGATGTGCTGCGGTGCTGGACGGTTCCGGTGGGGCTATCTATCGAGACGGTCCGCGGCGGTAGCGCGACCTAGCTGTTGCGGGTCATGACGTTGTAGACGCCGACACGGGTTGAGGTGTCTAGGGGACGGGTTCTTCGGCGGCAGGATGAGAAATCGCCAAACCCCTCGTCCTGAGAACCGAAGGAACCCGTCCATGACCCACGGTAATGCCCCGTTGTCTGTTGAAGGCCGGCGCCGACTCGTCGCTCGGTGTGCTGATCGTCCGATCGCCCATGTGGCCGCTGAGATGGGAATCTCGCGGGCCTGTGCCAGTAAGTGGGTCAACCGGTTCCGCCAGTTCGGGGAGATCGGCCTGCTCGACCGTTTCCTGTGCTCCACACCACCAGCCCACCGCGACCGCCGCGGAGCTTGTCGTCGAGATCGAGGCGCTACGGCGCACCCGGAAGTGGTCGGCGTCGCGGATCGCCTTCGAGCTTGGCCGCCAGGGCGTGCTGGTCAGTCGGCGGACCGTGAGCAGACATCTGGTGGGCTTGGGCTTGAACCGGCGCCGGTTCATCGACCCCAATGGTGACCTGAATCGAGTGCCGCGACCCATCGTGGCGCGCCGGCCGGGTCACATGGTCCACGTCGACGTGAAGAAAGTCGGCCGCATCCCCGACGGTGGCGGCTGGCGTGTGCACGGCAAGGGCAGCGCCCAGGCTAAGGCGGTCGCCTCGGCCACCACAGCCGGCACCCGGGCCGGGTATGTCTATCTGCACTCCGCGGTCGACGGCTACTCCAGGCTGGCCTACACCGAAGCACTCGACGACGAACGAGCAGTCACGGCAATCGGATTCGTACACCGAGCCCGCGTATGGTTCGCCGCTCACGGCATCAACCACATCCAGCGGATCGTCACCGACAACGGCTCCTGCTACCGAGCCAAGGACTTCGGCCACGTCCTGCACGGCGCCCGGCATCAATTCATCACGCCCTACACCCCACGCCACAACGGCAAGGTCGAGCGCTACAACCGGATCCTGGCCGAAGAGTTCCTCTATGCCCGAATCTGGACCTCAGAAACCCAAGGAGCCGACGCACTCAAGGTCTGGAACATCCACTTCAACTACCATCGACCACACTCTGCCGCCGCAGGTCAGCCACCAGCATCACGACTCGCCACCGGCGTCACCAACGTCATGGCCTCATACAACTAGCTCACAACTGAATTCTTCGTGGCGATCCAGATCGACACTCGACGGCACAATTAGGTATCCCAACAACCTCACACGGTTGAAGGAAGGGCCCTCGATTCCTTCGGAGGGAAGGTAGGCTACGAATTCGTGGCGTAAAAACAGGAAGCATAGCCACTGACGCATTCGACGACTTCCACCTAGGCATGTCTCACCCGTTATAGCAAAGTTACAAGTTAGGGGCCTATTGTGCGATTCATCGCCTATGCAACCCTTTGGGGCGTAGGGCCGTGAAGATATTGCACGTGCAGCAAACGCTCGCGCGCAGACATGGCGGCCCATCGGCCGTGTTGCCGCAGCTGGCGAAGGCGCAGGCGGCCGCAGGCCACGACGTGGTGGTGGCGACGACGAATGCTGATGTCCCTGTTGGTACCTATCACGAACCCGGCTGGGACTTAATCCAAGGAAGCCGCGTCAAGGTGTTGTACGCACCTGTCCAGTTCCATCCATTGAAGATTTCGCTAAACCTGGCGAGATACCTTTGGACGGCAGTTCCTAGCTTTGATGTAGTCCATATACACGGCGTATATCGTTTCCCAACCACTGTCGCGGCCTATCTGTGTAGGTGGTACAAAGTTCCGTACCTCATTCGTCCGCACGGCACGCTTGATCCTTATGCGTCTAATAGGAGCGCGGCAGGCAGAATCTGGATGAAAAGTTTGTATCGTCGCTGGTTCGTCATTCCAAATCTGAATGCGGCTGCCGCAATCCATTACACCGCTGAGAGGGAACGGGAGCGCGCAGCCTTTCTCAGACTTCGGGCGCCGTCCTTTGTGGTCCCCAACGGTCTCGATTTGGATGTTTGGCAATCACGACCGCAACGAGGAAGGCTGCGTGAAGCTTGGGGAATTGGTGACGCGCCACTCGTCTTGTTCCTAGGGCGCATCGATGAGATTAAGGGCCTTGATTTACTAGTTCACGCCTTCGACGCGGTGCGGCAGGCCGAGCCGAGTGCTCGCTTGGTGATCGCGGGACCGGACAACGATGGCTATGGCCGAGAGGTGCGCCGGTGGGTTTCTGAGCTTGGTCTCGACAAGTATGTGCATATCGTAGGGCCGCTCGATGGTGTCGACGTCCAGCAAGCATTCGTAGATGCCGACGTGTTTGCCCTTATTTCTCGCACTGAGAACTTCGGCGTGGCCGTTGTGGAAGCAATGGCTTGCGGCCTCCCCGTAGTTATCTCAGACCAGGTTGGTATTCACCCCGACGTTTCGCGTAATGGCGCTGGATTAGTAACAAATTGTGATTCCGCTGAGGCGGCAGACGCGCTGTTGATGTTGCTGAAAGATCCGAAACGACGGAGGGCGATGGGACAGGTGGGCCGCGAATTGGTGGAGCAGAGCTACTCGTGGTCAGCAATTGTAGAGGCGCTCAACAGCCGGTACGAAGAACTAAGTAAGAGGTGCTGAGCCTACAGCCATGTCGAAACTGCTCAAAGCGTTCTACGTCGACGGCGGACTGGCTAAGTTCTGTAAACGAGTCGAGTCCGAAGTCCCGGGGTTTGCAATCGAGTAGCTGGCCGGTGTCGACTAGGCACGCGGACTACAGCGGTATAGTTGCAGCTCAGGGGTCTCGGGTGAGATTGATCGGTAGGAGTGCTGGGCGTGGATGTGCACGCGATTTTGATGGGTGCACATGCCGGTGGTGAGGAAATGAGTCAGGTCGAGGGGGTCTGTTTGTGTCCGTAGCGGGGCGAGATTCTGGACTGGGTGCACAATCGCGGGGGAGTGGCCAGATTGACTGGGGACTGTTCCTGCTTGTCGTCGTCGCTTCGCAGGGTTACTTCGGGCTGATTCCCGCAGGAGAGCAGTGGCGCAAGAATCTGATTCTGATTGCCGTTGGCGCGATATTGTTGGTATTAATCGTTCGCGAACGGACTCGCCTATTCAACTCTGTGTACTTTCCCCCCCTTGTTCTATTTATGGTTGCTTGGTATCTCCTCGCTAACTTGTTGTCCGAAAGTCCGGGCTACGGGCCTGTTTTTCTGGTGGGCATGATCGCGTATGTCTTTCTCCGTCAAAGCGCCGCAAAGCCGACGCTCCAAACGTTCGCGCTCGCGACTACAGTAGCCCTTGTTCCTTCAATGGTGGGGCTGTTCATTCCACTTGGCATGCCCGTGTTTATGCATGCAGGCAGTTCTGGTGGATACGCTGGCTATTTCCCATGGAATAGTTTTTCTGGAGTATGCGCTGCAGTCGCGATAGTGAGTATCGCCACGCTGCTTTTTGGCGCCGGGTTCATGTGGTGGCATCTGCCGGCCGTTGCACTGGCACTCTTTGCGCTCGTGGTGGCGAAGTCGGCAACTTCGACGCTTGCCTGCGTAGCGGCTCTTGGCTCGCTTCTGATGCTTACCGTGATGCGCCGGGTAGACGCTCGACACAGACTGCTCGTATTCGTCGTTGCAGGAATGGGTGTTTTTGTAGCTGCGCTCGGCCTAACTGGCACTTCGATATTTTCTGTAATTGCAGATGTCACGGGGCGCGATGAGGATTTCAGCCGTAGGACAGATATTTGGCAATATGGCCTGAAGGGGATATCTGAATCCCCATACTGGGGCTATGGGTCGACATACTGGGAATCGCAAAGGGGAAACTCGGCGCAGAATGGATTCTTAGAGTTCGCTCTTTACGCGGGGATCCCGGCGGCGATTGCCTTTATAGGACTCGTTATTGTCTCTGGGTATCGCCTGATCGTAGCGTTAAGTCCACTGCTGCCATTTTGGACTCTCGGAGTAGTTTGGAGCTTGGCAATTTCGCAACTCGCCTATCCATCGGTCTCATCGCTGCCATTGTGGATTGCCATCGCGTCAACTGCTCGGATTGCAGTTGGGCCCGCCCCTTATACTGCAACTACTCGACAGCGTGGTGCCCTGGAGGCGAGACGAAACCAACGCGGGAATGCGGTCCACGCCGTTGTACCATTTCGTAACTGAACCGACCTGGGCCTGGTGGTGGCTGTGATCGCACCAGGAGGATGTGGTTGTGGCTGCGCACAGGAAGTTCGACCGAGAGACCCGTGAGCGGGCAGCACGGATGTATGACCGGCTTGCTGAGACCGAGGACTCGTAGATGGCGGCGCGCCGGCATGTCGGGGGCTGCTCGGGATCAATCAGGCGACGTTGCGGATATTGGATTTAGGACCGCCATTTCTCGACCCGGCCCGCGGTGACCGACAGCGGTACGATGCGGGGGCGGATTTTACGGCGTTGCGCAAGGAGAACGCTGAATTACGCAGGGCCAATGAGATTCTTAAGACAGCGTCGGCGTTTTTCGCTGCGGCGGAGGTCGACCGCCGACTTCGGTGATCGTCGACTACATCGACGCTCACCGCCACCGCTTCGGGATCGACCCGATGTGCGTGGTGCTCACCGAGCGCGACCTAGCTGTTGCGGGTCATGACGTTGTAGACGCCGACACGGGTTGAGGTGTCTAGGGGACGGGTTCTTCGGCGGCAGGATGAGAAATCGCCAAACCCCTCGTCCTGAGAACCGAAGGAACCCGTCCATGACCCACGGTAATGCCCCGTTGTCTGTTGAAGGCCGGCGCCGACTCGTCGCTCGGTGTGCTGATCGTCCGATCGCCCATGTGGCCGCTGAGATGGGAATCTCGCGGGCCTGTGCCAGTAAGTGGGTCAACCGGTTCCGCCAGTTCGGGGAGATCGGCCTGCTCGACCGTTTCCTGTGCTCCACACCACCAGCCCACCGCGACCGCCGCGGAGCTTGTCGTCGAGATCGAGGCGCTACGGCGCACCCGGAAGTGGTCGGCGTCGCGGATCGCCTTCGAGCTTGGCCGCCAGGGCGTGCTGGTCAGTCGGCGGACCGTGAGCAGACATCTGGTGGGCTTGGGCTTGAACCGGCGCCGGTTCATCGACCCCAATGGTGACCTGAATCGAGTGCCGCGACCCATCGTGGCGCGCCGGCCGGGTCACATGGTCCACGTCGACGTGAAGAAAGTCGGCCGCATCCCCGACGGTGGCGGCTGGCGTGTGCACGGCAAGGGCAGCGCCCAGGCTAAGGCGGTCGCCTCGGCCACCACAGCCGGCACCCGGGCCGGGTATGTCTATCTGCACTCCGCGGTCGACGGCTACTCCAGGCTGGCCTACACCGAAGCACTCGACGACGAACGAGCAGTCACGGCAATCGGATTCGTACACCGAGCCCGCGTATGGTTCGCCGCTCACGGCATCAACCACATCCAGCGGATCGTCACCGACAACGGCTCCTGCTACCGAGCCAAGGACTTCGGCCACGTCCTGCACGGCGCCCGGCATCAATTCATCACGCCCTACACCCCACGCCACAACGGCAAGGTCGAGCGCTACAACCGGATCCTGGCCGAAGAGTTCCTCTATGCCCGAATCTGGACCTCAGAAACCCAACGAGCCGACGCACTCAAGGTCTGGAACATCCACTTCAACTACCATCGACCACACTCTGCCGCCGCAGGTCAGCCACCAGCATCACGACTCGCCACCGGCGTCACCAACGTCATGGCCTCATACAACTAACCGGCCGGGGCGCGTCTAGCCTTAGGCGTCGAACGTTACTGTGGGCGCGGAAGTGCTCACTGACCGGCGACCAGCGTTATCCTTCCGAATCGCTATCTGCTTGAGGCTCGCCGATCACCTCCCATTAGGGCGTGGTTGAAAAACGCTTCATGAACTGCGACGCTGTTAGTGAGGAGGTGCCCGCAAATGATCGTACTTGATTCGGCAAGGATGGCTAAGAGAGGCTGGAAAGCCCTTCGCGCGAGAGGATTCCTGGCGAAGCCGAATTCTGATGATGTTAAAATCTGGATGCGTGCAGTGCGCACAGATGGCGTGTGCGTCATACCCGGCTTCTATGACCCGACGACATGCGCGGAGTTACGCCGGGAAATAGAGAATGTAGCCGAGCGGTTTCCAGGTGCTGTACATAACAGGTCAAATGGGGCGGACCGCCGCATCTTCGGTGCGGACTGCGCGGCAGAGGGAATAAGGGCGTTTGCCGATGAGCCTCAGCTTCTGAATGCAGCAAGGACCGTCCTTGGCGGTGACGCTACAAACGCGTTCACGCTTGCTGGAATGATCGCCTATAGGGAGGGCAATCTAGGATCAGGTGATGGCTGGCACCGTGACAGCTTCTTTAATCAGTTCAAGGCAATCGTTTATCTGACTGATGTTACCGCCGAGAACGGCCCGTTCGAGTACATCCTGGGCTCGCATCTCGTTCAGCAGAAGTTCTCAGATCACGCTAAATACGGCATTCCACTGAGTACTTCACGGATCGAGAACGAATCTGTCAGCAGGTTGGCCTCCGCCGAAACTCGCCGCCACCGCGTGCTCACCGCGTCGATGGGAACCCTGGTGCTCGCCGACACCACTGGTATTCACCGCGGCATGCCGCTCGTAGGGGGTGAGCGTTATGCGCTCACCAATTATTACTTCCCCGGCAAGTCGCTCAACTCAAAAACGTTCGACCATTTCAGCCCGGTACTCGGACGACATATACCCGTCTCGGTGTACTGACTGATGCCGCCTTGGTGACAGCGCCACCACGAGGCGGCGAACCTCACGACGCAAATTGGAAATTCCCAATTCTGCTCACCGTAAGTGCGCACCTGTGCTTCGCCGATGAGGGCGGGTCTCCTTCGATGCTGGTGGTCTTTCCCGGGGCTAAGTCATCTGGCTTGGGGCCTTGGGGCTTCGACTTCCAGCTCAATGGGCATGGGCCGCGTCGGGCTCGCCGGCGACAACGCCGCGATGGCGAGTTCACCCTGCTACAGGAGAACGTCCTCGACCGCCGCCGATGAGACGCCCGTGAGTAGCTGCGCATCGCCGTCGTCACTTGGATCGAGCGGCACCGACCACCGGCGTCGCCGCCAAGCCGGCCTCGGCCGGCTGATCCCGACCGAATAGGAAGCAATCATGACCACACCGGCCAGTCAGAGCGCTTGACCGAAACTGTTACCCGATCGTGCAGCAGACCCAGATAATGAGTGTCACGCTGGTCCCTCCTGCCCTGTTGGCGAGGGGCGGGTGAGACGGAGTTGATTCACAACGCGCCGCGACAGCCAGAACATGGCCAGCATGGCAACGACGCTCGATGCGAAGAAAACGAAAGCGACGTTGGTGATCGTAACCTGCCCCAAGGCGGCAAGCGCACCAAGTCCTCCCAGATGCACGACTAATGCGCTTGCCGTCGCCGATGAGATCTGGCCACCGCGTCGTTCGTAAAAAGACGCGAGTGATACGACGTGGTAGATCGATTGTGCGGCTGCCCCACCGAGCAGGGCGGGAAGGAGTCCTATTGCCTGGTTGTATTCGTTCGCGAACAGCGACCTAAAAGACAGTAGTAGGAGCAAGTAATAGACAGCTGTGAAACCTACAACCGCAAGCGCGTACCAGATCTGAATGCGCCAGAATCCGGAGAAGTCGCGATTGAGGAGGCGTCTATATAGAAATGGTTGAAGCTGTTGGGTAATAGCGTTGAAGAACATCGCCTCCGCCATTGCGAGTGTGACTCCAACGCTGTAAACACCTGCGGCGGCGAGACCCAAGTATGCCGATACGAAGAATCTATCGACGCTCGTACGAATCCACTGACTCGCTTGGTGCACAAAGAGTGACAGTCCGAACCTTAGGATCAGGGATGTATTTGACCGATTGGTCGCCTTGTCCGCGGACTCGAATGGCTTTCTGCGTAACTCCAGCACATAGACCGTCTGCACGACACCACCGGCGAGCGCGATAGAGAGCAGGCGATTGGTGACCGTGGGGGAATCCAATTCAAATGCCAGTACGGTCAGCACCACATTGAGTATGGCAAACGCGAACTGCCCTGTGACAGCCCAGGAGTAGGCCTGAGCGCCGCGATAGTAGGAAAGCTCGCACACGTTTAGTGCCTGCACGTAGCTGACGGCAACGATTAATACGCCCGAAACCAGCGGTACCGCCGATGGCAGTTGCCATGACACGGTCACGCTCACAATGAGCAGCGCGATCATGATCCACAGTGACAACCGAAGATTTGCGGCACGCAAACGCCGCGCTGACGTGTATCCGTTCCGGATGTATTCGACGGCAAGAAGACCGGCACCGCCGAGCGAAATAACGTAGGTCAATATCTGGGTGACCGACAGGTAGAGATTTAGAACCCCGAAGTCAGCAGCGCCCATCCGGTTGGCCAAAAAGGGCGTGATGACGAAGCCGGCGGCCTTTCCTGTCACGTCGGCTGCGGCCAAAGAGGCTGCGCCTAGCTTCTTTCGGTTGCGCAGTAGCCGTGACGACCTGCCGCTGACTAACCTGTTTAGGTGCATCTTTAGTCAAAGTGCATCACGCTGGGCGAGGAATCGGGTTTTCGACTACTTTCACGCAAGCTCCGAGTTCGTTCCGGTAGTACCTATACACTTCGTCAACAAACGGAAGCCAAGAATCGTTGATACAATTCCGCGGAATTTCCAGAGCAATGATTTCAACAGATTCTCCCAAGAGCTCAGTTAGCGTCACAAATACCGATGAATAGTAGCCGATGACCGTCCGCGGTCTTTTGCCAAGCACCCGTGGGTAGATCTCGAATGGCACATTCGGCGTAATAACCGTTACTTCGTCACGCAGAGCATCGAGTTTCTCAGTGCGTTCGCGCCGATGCGCCATATAGACGACCTCCTTCCCCGTCGACTCAGAGGCGAAGCGGATAAGCTCAAGTGCAAGTTCCACGTCGCCCTCGTCCACTGCGCCCGCCTCGCGATGAGGAGTACCGATTACGTATACGGAGTCATCGTCGGGCGGTAGGTTGTGCAGTTCGGCCCTAAGGGTCCGGTAATCATTGCGCACGATGGTGTCACCGACACCAACGCGGTCCTCGAGTGCATACGTCGTGAAGAATGTCAGAGCGTCAGGCGGAGCGATGCCGCGAACTCCGAAAATCAAGAACAAGAGGCCTCTGAAAATCTCACGCCATCGCCGGCGCGACCACCTCAGGGACCTCCGCCGGTCGATTCGGAGCATGGCTGTCCCGTCGTCAACCACTACAATACTCGTAGCCGGCACCTTGAGACGGTGCAGCGCCGCCCAGCAAAAGGCCGAGCGGTACTCGCCAATTATGAATTGGTATGGCCGGTCGGTTAGGTTCGCCTTCAAAATGGCCACTCCGGATGCGTGATCTCGGCGGGCCCCTCGCGGTCTCCTTGCTCGGAGCCTCCACTCGTGAAAGATAATCTTCCGTGGGCTAACCAGTGAGAGCGTCGCCTCGATCTGAGCGCGGCTAGCGGGTGCGAGCATAGACAGGCCTGCCACCACTACAATGTCAACCTCGCGGGAAAATCGCTCACTATACTCAACGAGATTCAGCGCTTGCAGCGGCGATCCAACAAGCGCGATCAATTTCGGAGGGTCCGCTGCATCCAGCATGTGCCATTCTCCTGTGGATCACCTATTGACAAAACCAGCCGTGCTAGCTACCTGTTCCAGTGTGACTGCTGGTCAACATCAGCAATTAAGACGCATGCGGACCAGACAAGAACGTTTACCCCATGCGCCGCGGCTCAGGGACTTGCCCGCCACGCATAACTTTTTCCAAATTCCTGGTACTTCGTGCTAACGGGCAGGCCCATGACAACCAGCATCACGGTAGCAGGTGCTTGTCGAAACTGGGATCGACCCAGTTTTGTGGGCACAGGGTCTGTTGGCTCTGCCGTCCGAGCAATCGTGAACCCGTCCTGGATGGATACCTCGGTTAGGCCATCGACGTTACCGTGAGTCCTGGGCGTGGACGTCACAAGGGGAGGACGGAATCGGGTGGCTGACGTTCCTGCGGCCCGCTGACAGCGCGCGGCTGTCCGGGGTGAAGTTGATTGCCCTCCCACGGGCACACCGGGTTCGTTGCCGCGATGGTTGCGACGCTGCCCGGTGCTGCTGCCGAACGCACTATTGGTCACTACACGACCAACTTAATGGCCGTCACCCCGAAGGCGTCCTGGCCGTGGGTGAAGACCCTGCTAGACTCAGTTGCTGACCAACCTGACGCTGAATCGGTTGCTGCACAGTATGATCGGAACGCCGACGCGCTCGCCGCCAAGCGTCCCGGGCCCGCGGAGCACGTAGAGTCGGCTAGGCCGCATCTGCTGGCATTCACCACGTTCACCAAATCTGGCGGCAAAATTTGGTCCAACACCCCCAGGTACGCATGAAAGAACCCCAGGTACGCACGAAGAAGGAGTTCCGCCGAGGCACCGACGTCGTCGGCATCTTCCCGGCCGCAACGCCCCTTATCCGCCTCGCCGGCGCCGTGCTGGCCGAATATCACGACGAATGGCCGATCCGGTCGGGGCCAACCACGCCGCGCGATCTCCACCCACCGAAAAAGCATTAGACCAGCTTGGTCGCCACGAACAACTTCTCCCCGCGGATCAGCCCATATCGGGCAACCTCGGGTTCTTCGGCGGTGAACTCCGCCAGAGCGAAACCGGCGTTAGTGATTCGGTCGCGAACATCGCGACCGAACATCCGCAAGTGATTGAACTGCCCAAAGTACTTCGTGCGATCGGCCCGGGATGTGTGGGCGGGGTTCTCGTAAGTGTGCTCCCACCCTTCCACGATGGGGAACATCAGCAACGCTCGGCCACCCGGCGTGAGTATGCGATAGATTTCATCTAATGCTCGCACATCGTCGACGTGCTCAAGGACATGTGAACACACAACAACATCGACTGACTCGTCGGGCAGTTCGATGCTCTCGATATTCAACACCGTGTCGGCCCGACCAGGGGTTAAGTCGGCTGAGTGATACTCACTCGAATGACTCTTGCACAAGCTGGCGACGGAAGGTTCGGGGGCAAAGTGCAGAATCCTCGCCCCACTAACGATGCTCGAATTGTTGTCGATCCACAGACCCATGAGACGGTGGCGCTCCTTCGAGTCACATTTGCCGCAGGCAGCCCCTCGGCGAGGCGGGTCGCCGAACGGCCAGAACCTCCCTGAAAAGCCGCAAAGATTGCATTCATGCTTGTCAGCTCGTGAAAGATTGACCATGCCACGAAATAGATGCCGCAGATTCAGTATTGACGGCGGGACGGCCCTGCGGACTTGCGACTTCCACGTCGTTTTTTTCATTGTCCTCCCCATCGTCGATACTGTACCGGTAATACCCAGTGGTGCATGAGGTTCAACCACTTTGAGGCGCACACGAGTCCCGCTGAGTCATACCTCGAACGCTCTGGAAATGCTGATGAAAATGGGCTCATGCTGCGATCCGCCGACGGCTGGATATGAGGAGTGTTGGGGCGGGTTGACCTTACATCCTGGGCTGCGGGCATCAGGCGACCGGCCTGTACTATGCGGTGTCCGGTCGGGCCTTCGGCAGTGCTCGGGTATCACGGTGGTGGTGGGCTGTGCCCGATTGTGCTGTGTCACAGTGCAAGCAGGCCGGCTATCGACCGGGGCCAGCGGCGCGGTAGGTGGAGAAGTGGCCGTCGTTGGGTCGGGCCAGCCGAGCGGGAACGTTGACGATTTTCGCGTAGTAGCGCCCCGCGGGCGCGGCGACGATCGGCGATGTCGGACGGGTCCGATGGCCCCTAGCGGCGCACCACTTACCCGAATGTGACAGCGAGCCGCTCACCAGGGTGAGCGGGTTCTGGCCCCACCGCCAAGATTCGGGTGGATCGGCAAGCTCCGAGGATTTGTGGCGTGTTCCCCGTGATTGAGACAGCTTGATCTGTACCCGTGTTGTTGGTCCACGGTTGTGCGAGTCGAGGGCAGAGTGATCATCAGGAGGTCACATGCCCCGTCAGTATTCCTCGTCGGTGCGCCGGCAAATTGTTGCGCGGCTGCGATCGGGTGAAGCAGTGGCAGCCGTGGCGATCGAGACCGGTATCTGCGAAGCGACTCTCTTCCGCTGGAAGCGTCAGGCCCTCATCGACGCCGGCGCCATCGAGGGTGTTCCTAGTGTGGAGGTTGACGAACTGGCAGCCGCCCACAAACGGATCGCTCAACTCGAGGCCGAGCTTGCCTTGACTCGCGACGCGTGCGAGCTGTTCAACGATGAGGCGGTGGTGCCCCCAAAACGCCGACGCGCGATCGCTGAGGGGCTGATCGCGCGAGGATATTCAGCCCGATCCGCTTGCCGGATCACGGGATTAGCCTGATCGTTGCTGCAGTACCATCGGCGCAGGCCCATCCAGGACCGGCAGGTGCGGCGGTTGATCGTCGCTGACACGATCACCGCGATTTACCAGCGTTCGCGCGGTACCTATGGGCGCAAGCGGATCCGCGCTGCGCTGTGGGCTGACTACGACATGAACGTCAACCACAAACTCGTTCACTCCATCATGTCCGAGCAGGGTTTGAACGGGTTGCCGCGTCCGAGGCGCCGAAAACCCAACCTGATCGGCGTCGGCACCCCCGTTGATCTGGTGAATCGGCGGTTCACCGCCACCCGGCCCAACGAACTGTGGTGCACGGATATCACTGAACACCCCGCGCGGGATGGCAAGGTGTACTGCTGCGCGATCCTGGACTGCTTCTCCCGGATGATCGTGGCCCGCACCTTTTCCACCGTCGCAGATACCGCATTGGTCAACAATGCGGTCAACATGGCTGTCAACGGCAGAAACCGCAGTGGCCCAACGGTTCTGCATGCTGACGACGGTACTCAGTTCACGTCCTGGAGCTTCGGGGAGAACATGCGACGATGGGGCCTGCTCAGTTCGTTCGGCACCGTAGGCGACTGCTTCGACAACGCCGCCATGGAGTCATTCTGGGCACGGATGCAGGTCGAACTACTGAACACTCGCAGGTGGTCCACCACGATCGAGCTGGCTGCCGCCATGGCTGATTACATCGACAACTTCTACAACGTCGAACGGCGCCACAGCTACCTCGGTAACATCAGCCCGACAGAGTTCGAAACGCTCTGGACATCCACCTATTCGATCCCTCAACTCGCATAACCACGGCTCGAAACGGCGGGGATAGATCAGCTGGATTTAGAGTCCTGTGGCCCTATATCGGGCTGGAAGGGACGATGGAACACATGGCTGATCGGAAGCGGAATTCCGCGAAGGACATTGTGCGCAAGTTTCGCCGGGCGGATGAGTTGGCTGCCGAGGGCAAGACCGGCGAGCAGATCGCGGCTGAGCTGCAGGTCTCGGCGGCGACGCTGTACAACTCGCGGCGCACCTACGGCGGCATGGACACCGAGGCTGCCAAAGAGCTCAAGGAGCTACGCGAGCAGAACGCTCGCCTCAACAAGCGGCTGCTGGCCGACGCCTAGCTGGAAAAAGATGCGCTGCGCCCCGGCGAGGGCGTGTCTCATTGCCGATGCACCCAACGTGGTGTGGGCCATCGATTTCCAGTTCGACTCCACCATCGACGGCAAGGCCATCAAGGTCGCCTCGATGATCGACGAACACACCCGCGAATCGCTGCTGAACCTCGGGTCTGCTGAGTTCGGCGTCGATGATCGGCTGGGCCAGCCAGCGGTAGTAGGGCTGGCGGGCGAGCTTGAGTACCCGGCACGTCAGCGCCACGGGGATCCCGTCGGCGGGGAGCTCAGTTACGAGCGGGCAGATCCTTTCCCGGCAGATCGGCCTGCGACAAGTAGGCGGCAGCCCGGCGCAGGACTTCGTTCTCTTGCTCCAACAACCGATTACGGCGACGTAGCTCCTGCACCTCCGCAGAATCGTTGGTGCTCTTGCCGGGCTTGGTGCCCTCGTCGATGTCGGCTTGGCGCATTCACTTGGTCAGCGTCATCGGGTGCACCCCGAAAAATCGGTGGCGATCTGCTCGATCGTCACACCATCGTTGCGGTTGCGGGCCACGCGGACGACATCGTCGCGGGCTTCACGGGGGGGCAGGGCCTGGGCACAAGGACATCCTTTCAACTAACCCGTCACGGGCAAGCCAACTCAGATGTCACCTATTCGTGCAAGAGACCCCTGGCCCACCGGGGAAAGTGACTTATAGACTGAGAAGGCGATCAGAAAGAATCGTGAACGGCTGAGTACGCACCTTCAATGGTGACATTCGGTCCCGGCACTTTACCTCCCCCGGTAGAACAACACCTCTCGAAATGTACGAAAGATAATTGTAAGATCAAGCCACAGCGACCAGTTCTCGATGTAGAAATTATCGTACCGGGCGCGGTCGGCGATGGATGTATCTCCCCTCAGGCCGCTGACTTGGGCGAAACCAGTCAACCCGACCTGCACCCGGTGACGGTGAGCATATCTGTCGAACTGAGTAGAGAACTGCTCCACAAAATGAGGCCGTTCAGGTCTTGGCCCGACTACTGTCATGTCTCCGCGAAGGATGTTCCACAGCTGCGGAAGCTCGTCGATAGAGGTGCGTCGCAGGAACCGTCCTACGGGACCGACGCGGTTGTCTGTAGCGACACTCCACTGTGTCTGCGACTCCTGTTCGTTGGCTGGCCGCATCGACCGAAACTTCAACAACTCGAAGTGCTTACCGTCGCGGCCTACCCTGATCTGTCGAAAGATGATGCCAGGTCCACCCTCCATGAGCACTGCCAGCGCCGCTACCGCCAGCACAGGTGACAAGACGATCAACGCAGTCGCAGCGACCGCGATGTCGAACGCGCGCTTTATGAGCCGCGCCGGCCCCCTCAGGTTTGGATTCCGGATCCGCATAATCGGGATCGAGCCAATGTGGTCCGCCATCCCGGTCAGTGTGTGGAAGTGGTGCATCCGAGGAACAACAAGCAATTCTGTGTGCTGGCATGCCCGAGTGCGCACAGCATCCATCAATTTGTGTTCCTCGAAGCTGCCGTCAGCTATTAGCAGGATCTCTGCGCCGCTTTCCGCAGCCACTACGTCCAAGTCAGCGAGGCTGCCCAGGCGTGGGAGGTAATCCTCTGCTTGGCAGGAAACATTGTCATCGACAAATCCGTCCAACGTGATTCCGTATTCGCGATGTTCGGCGAGAATTCTCGCCAGCTCTGCTGCCAACGGACCGCCGCCAATCAGAATAGTGCGGTGTTGTGCAATCCCTCTTTTGCGAGCGATGGCTAGAACCCGTGTTGTGATGACCCGGCCAACGATGACCAGCGCGACGGCTTGGCAGGCCGTTTCAAGAAACACCAGCACCGCGGCCTTCTGGTGAAGCCAGAGGATTATTGTCGACACGGCGGCCACGGCTGTGAGGAGCCGGGTGATGAGATACGGCAGCTCATCTAAGACGCTGAGATGTAGGCGTGCGACGTATCGGCCACCCCCTGTCAGGAGAAGCGTCGCGAGTACTGCCATCGTGAAGAGGGACGTGGGCTGCGGGGGCCGCCACAGAAGCGGCGCCATCATCAACGCAAAGTCGACAACAGGCACGACCATCCACGCCCGGACTCGACTCAGCGACCGCAGGCGCGTGCGGTGTGCCTGTCCAGTCGCAGGGCGACTGACATCCTTGATGACCCTTAGGGATGGCGGACTGGCGAGGTTCGAAACGGCGATGTTGACGTCGGAAACGCCGTTCACGGACTTCCACGTAGGCGTAGATGTAGTCGGCTCGATGACGTCGGTCATGACCTGCTACCCGGCGATGGATGGGTTGAATTCGCAGTGCCTTCAGACCGCAAGTGCATCAAGTCCACGGCATGGGCTTTTCCCCCACCCCAGCCATACCCGCGCATGCACGCGTCTCCCCCTACCGAGACCACAGAACCCCCCTGCTAATATCCCGCCCGTGCCACCCAGCGGCGGCGCTACCGATTAGAACTGGCCACGTGCTCGCGTTATAACCTCGACCCACCAGAGAGCTAAAACGCACGTTCTCCGCTCTTGCGACCGGTGACCAAAATGGTAGTGCTAAAGACCGCTAATGACCAGCCGATTCGTCCGGTTCTCGCAGATTTAACGCACGCAAGGCTGGAGAATGCAGCTACCATCACCATAATCCCTGGTGGTAAGCGTCCCCGCTTCTCCGCGATGCGCAGCTGCTGGAGGTACGTTGCCCGATGGAGCGACGGTCAGATGCTCGCGACTGTGGCCCGACCTTCATGCGGCGGTCATGTAGGTGTGCCGCCGGTTTCACCCGGCCAGCGTCGGGGCGCCCAAGGGCGATGTGGCCACCTCCGTCCGGCCCAGCGCAGGTACGCGGCACCAGTAGCGCGCGCGCCCGTGGTTTTAAAGGCTTCTGGCTAAATTCGGCCGCAAACTTCTAGACACCCGGCGTGAGC
Source organism: Mycolicibacterium hippocampi (assembly GCF_010723735.1). Taxonomy (GTDB): domain Bacteria; phylum Actinomycetota; class Actinomycetes; order Mycobacteriales; family Mycobacteriaceae; genus Mycobacterium; species Mycobacterium hippocampi. Next base: position 2,242,259 of record NZ_BLLB01000002.1, read on the forward strand.
TTGCTCGAGTCTCATCCACGCGGTCGTGCAGGGCACTCTCCCGTGGTGGTCTCGGGGGGTTGCCTCAAGCGAACGCCCGCTGCTGGTATCACGACCACCACGGCCACGTGGTCTGCCCGGCTCGAGATACCTAGGTCGATAACTCGAGATACCTAGGTCGATAAGTTGTCAATCCGCTGCTGGCATGCGGTGCCCAAGCCTTGTTTTGCCCAAGCCTTGTTTTCCTCGTAGAGCGAGTGGTGGCCTAGGCAGCCGTCGAGGATGCCCGACGAAGGGGATGTCGAGGGGGTAGGACTTAGGACTTGTGGTGGGTGTCGCTGTTGCTGCGATGCTAATCGTAGAACACGGCCTCCGATTCGGGGCAGTGTGCAAAGGCCCTTTAGTTAGCGCGTCCTAGAGCCGTTTGCTGCAGACGTGGCGGGCCAGTACGGCATGTTTCGGCCCGAGGCGATGGTCAATGGTGAGGTTCCGGCGTAGTTCTTGCGACACTTGGCAGTGCTGCACCGGTTCGGTCGTCACCGAACTCGCCGAGCACCAGGGCGTCGAGCACTGCACCGAGTCCTGGCCGGGAGCGGTAGATGTCGGCATCGGGGTGATCCTCAAAATGGGTGGCCAAGGCTGCTTCGAGTTCGGCGACCTGAGCGTTGAGCGCTGCGATGACATGGATTGCAGCGGTCGTGGTCGCTCTTGAAGGCAGCAGCCACCGCATGGGTGTGGTGAAGTGCTCGTGACATATGATCGCGTAGATCTCGATTGGTGCGTATCTCGATATTGCGGTTTCGGCTAGCAGCTTTGAGTGCTGAGCCGATCTTGCCCAGACTCAACCGGGTGCCTTGTTTCGGCGTGGGTGCGCGACCCAACATGACCAACGCGTCACCGTCGGGGGCTCGAAGGCCTCCGGGGCGGCGGGTAGTGCTCTCAGAGTCCGCTGCGCAACGTGTTGGCAGGCTGGGTCAGTGCGAAGATCAGGCGCTGATGGATCCGCGCCAGCACCTTGATCGCCTCGGCGTCCGGGGTGTCCCCCGATCCGATCGTGGTTGTACCGATCGGTACGACAGCCTGGCGTCCCCGGCGTCAGGCTTCGGACCGGAACCGACAATGGCGGTCGCGTTTAACGGACGGCGGCCATCGGATTGATCGCCCACACCTGGTAACGATGCCGACAACGCAGACACCCATAGGCCGCGATCGGTTTCGCTACCCAATCATCGCCTGATCCGGTTCGCCGGCGTGACGGGCGATCAGTTCGTGCAAGTACCGAATGCCGGATGAGTTCTCGGGTAGTCGCCGGGTTGCCAATCGATGGCCGGCTTAATCCATCAGATGCAGACACCAGGCGGCGGACTAATGGACTAGTGAGTGCAGTGGCACAACCCATCGGCGCAGCAAGCGACCTCACCGAACCGGCCGGGGCACGATCTAGCCCAAGAAATCAATCGTTCATTTCCGTCCCAGTGTCCACTGGCCAGCGCAGCGGCTCGAAAATCAGCGTCGACCGACCGCAAGCTTCAGAGCGGCAACGCCACGCCGATCGACTCCCATTAGTCTCCTCGGTACGTTGATCGCGATCGAGGCACGTCCTTGCGCACGCGGATGCTGGATGCTGGTCAGCAAGGTGTCCGGGCAGTGGGGCGTGGTCGCCTGCGGTTTCAAGGAATGAGGAGGTCGCTCTGCACATCCTATTTGTATGTACGGGAAACATCTGTCGGTCTCCGACGGCGGAGCGACTCGCCGCCGCGCACGGCGCTGACCATGGTGCCTCTGACTTCGGCGTCTCCAGCGCGGGAACACGCGCAGTAGTAGGGCATCCGATTCACTCCGATGCAGCACTGGTCCTGGAGAGCCTGGGGGGTGATGTTTCCGATTTCTCTGCGAGACAGCTAACGCCGAAAATTTTGGCAGGTGCCGACCTTGTGCTCACGATGACGAGGGCACACCGCGACGCTGTTCTGGAACGCGCCCCACAGAAGCTTCACAAGACCTACACATTGTGCGAAGCTGCCCGACTCGCATCCGAGTGCGGCGCAAAGACGATTGCCGACCTACCCGCGCTGCGCTCGCTGTTGCCTGCAGACAAGTCGCTGGACATCCTCGACCCGATTGGACGAGACAAGGAAGTCTTTTCCATGGTCGGTTCTCGGATTGCCGATCTCTTGCCGCCGGTACTCGAGCTCGCCTGGCGGTCGTCCGCTCCCGCAGGCGGTTAGATCTGGCCGCTGCCGTGGCACACAGAGTGGTCGCAGTCGGGAAGCGGCGGCGCCGTCCGCACGTCGACCAGTCGGGCCTCGAACCAGGCGCAGAATGTCGCCATCCGAGCGGCTCGCCGATATCCGCGCGATCCTTGTTCCTTCATTGCGGGTGGGCGACAGAGCGCAACTCTCAACCGCTATGCAACGGAAGGGTTTCCGCACATTCCTTGGGGGTTGGGGTTGAGAGCGACCGGCGGTCGAAGGGGATAACAAGTGCGGCCTTCAGTCGAAATTGCCGCTAGTCGAAAACGGTTTGCTGGGAACGCGATTCTATTGGAAATGAGCGTCAGCGGCCGAACAGTCGCGTGACCAACCGATCGAGCGTTGCCCGCAGGCCGCTGCCTCCTGGCATGTAACGCGGGCATTCGCATGTCGAACAGTCCGTGCCGGCTCGGTAATGCTCATGAGCCGAACGGTCGTGGCCGCACCGACATTGAGCCTCCATCGGATAGAAGATACGCCGCCGGTGGGGTTTGCCCTGGGGGTTCGGGCGCGAGTGTGAAGCCAGGGTTGTGCTCAGGCGGCAAATCACAACCAGGAACGCTATTTCGCGGTTCTGGATAGAGTGCTCGCGTGGGATATCCGGAGAATGTGCTGGCCAAAGACGAACACGTGGTCCTGCACCGCCATCCGCACTGGGGCCGACTGACCCTGCCGGCGCTACTGCTGATCATCGCGACGGCCGCCGCCGCGTTCATCGCCGGCTACGTCAACACGCTGAACTGGGAGTCCAACGCCAAGAACACGGTGTTCCTGGTGATCGCGGCGATCTGGCTGCTGCTGGTCGGCTGGCTGACCGTCTGGCCGTTCCTGAACTGGTGGACCACCCACTTCGTGCTCACCGACCGCCGGGTGATGTTCCGCCACGGCCTGATCACCCGTCAGGGCATCGACATCCCGCTGGCCCGGATCAACAGCGTGGAGTTCCGCCACGGGCTCATCGACCGCATCTTCCGCACCGGCACGCTGATCATCGAGTCCGCGGCGCAGGGACCCCTCGAGTTCCACGACATCCCACGAGTGGAACGCGTGCACTCACTGCTGTATCACGAGGTCTTCGACACCCTCGGGACCGAGGAATCGCCGACCTGACGCCCGCGCTGATGCATTAGCTTCAGATGCATGCGCACCACGCTATCCATCGACGACGATGTGCTGCTCGCAGTCGAGGAACTCGCCCGCCGGGAGAGCGCACCGTCGGTGATGTGCTGTCCGCGCTGGCGCGGCAGGCGTAGACTCAGCAGCAGAATGCGGGGCCGCGGACCTCCGTCGAAAGCGTCCACGGCTTTGAGCCCTTCGAGCACCGCGGGCCTGCCGTGTCCAACGCACTCGTCGACCGATTGCGCGACGAAGCGATCTGACCCGCGCCCTGCTGGACAGCGACCACGTCGACCATCAGCGTGTCCAGCAATGGATAGCTGCCGAGATCCACACCGGTTGGGCGTCGTGCGCCATCACTCAGAACGGCTTCGTTCGCATCGTCAGCCAGCCTCGATACCCAAGCCCCGTGCCACCCGCGCAAGCGATCAGCACGTTGGCGCGCGCCGCAGCGACTGAGCATCACGAGTACTGGCCGTGTTCGATCAGCCTCTTCGACGACGAGCTCATCGATCACACGCGGCTGCACGGACATCGCCAGGTGACCGACGCATATCTGCTAGCCCTCGCGACCTCCAACGGCGGACGGTTCGTGACTCTCGACCAGTCGATCTCCGTGGGCGCTGTCCGCCACGCCGACCCGGAACACTTGGTCGTGATCTGAGCTTCTCAGGAGGTCTTCGACACCCTGGGGTCCGAGGAATCGCCGACCTGACGCCGCGAGCGTCTGCGTGACTGCCGCATCGGGGTCACATTGTCGCTGCCGAGGCTGCTTTCGGGCATCGGATGGCGCAGTTCGTACTCGTCTTCGAGGGCCTCGGCGAATCCGCCGCCGGTGAGCGTGGACTCCAGAGCCTTGTCCGGGTTGCGCGCGAACTCGTCGGGGAAGACAAAGCGGCGGAACGCCCAGAACCGGAACGCCATCTGCAGCAGGTTGCCCACGATGTAGGCCGAGACGAAGTCGGCGATGTTCTCGACGGCCAGCGTCACCATCGGCACCCGCAGCATCAGCACGTAGCTGGACACCCACAGCGGCGCCATGCTCAGCAGCACGCCCACCCCGCTGACGCCGAAGAACAGCAGTGCTTCGTGGTGGCGCTCGCGGCCGCCGCGGTCGCGGAAGCTCCATTCCCGGTTCAGGATGTAGGACGCGATGACCGCGACGATGCCCGCGATGATCTTGGCGGTCACCGGCTTGGGCTCGAGGATCGTCAGCTTGAGCGTGAAGAAGATCGTCAGGTCGATGACAAAAGTGGTGGCGCCCACGATGGCGAATTTGATCAGCTCGTGGTGCTGCTCAGCATATGGACGCAGCGGCCCCGGAAGGCGCTTGATCGTCGCATCGGCAAAAGACACAAGGTCAAAGTCTACGGAATCGGCCTTGGAACTTCCTCATCGCCGGCTTTGCCGCAGGTCAATCCCGCCTTCACCGGCATGACACGATAGGCGTCGTGTCGCGAAGATCAGCCTCACCGCCCGTCGTCGCCATGATCGGCGGCGGACAACTCGCCCGAATGACCCACCAGGCGGCAATTGCGCTGGGCCAGACGCTGCGCGTGCTGGCCACCAGCAGCGACGAAGCCGCCGCCCAGGTGAGCCCAGACGTCGTCCTCGGGTCGCACACCGACCTGGACGCGCTGCGCCGCGCAGCCCAAGGTGTGACAGTCCTCACGTTCGACCACGAGCACGTGCCGACCGAGCATCTGGAGCGGCTCATCGCCGAGGGCGTGAACGTCGCCCCGCCCCCGTCAGCGCTGATCCACGCCCAGGACAAGCTGGTGATGCGTCGCCGCCTGGAGGCCCTCGGCGCCCCGGTGCCGCGCTACGCCGCCGTGGCGTCGGTGGACGACGTCGAGGCCTTCGCACGTGAGGTCGGCGGTCCGGTGGTGATCAAGACCGTGCGCGGTGGATACGACGGTCGCGGGGTGGTGATGGCGTCCTCGGTGGACGAAGCCCGCGACGTGGTGGCGCGCTACCTCGACGACGGGGTCGCGGTGATGGTCGAGGAACGGGTCGCGATGCGCCGTGAACTAGCGGCGCTGGTCGCGCGCTCACCGTTCGGGCAGGGCGCGGCGTGGCCGGTGGTGGAGACCGTGCAGCGCGACGGGATCTGCGTGACGGTGCTGGCGCCCGCGCCCGGACTGTCCGAGACACTCGGGTCCGCCGCGTCGGAGCTGGCGCTGCGACTGGCCAGCGAGCTGGGGGTGGTCGGCGTGCTGGCGGTCGAGCTGTTCGAGACCGTCTCTGGTGAGTTGATGGTCAACGAGCTGGCGATGCGCCCGCACAACTCCGGGCACTGGACCATGGACGGCGCCCGCACCTCGCAGTTCGAGCAGCATCTGCGCGCGGTGCTGGACTACCCGCTGGGCGACACGTCGCCGACGGCGCCGTTCACGGTGATGGGCAATGTCCTGGGTGCGGCCGAGACGCCGGTCATGTCGATGGACGAGCGTGTGCACCACCTGTTCGCCCGGATGCCCGACGCCAAGGTGCACCTCTACGGCAAGCAGGAGCGGCCGGGACGCAAGATCGGGCACGTCAACCTCGCCGGCACCGACGCCGAGGTGCTGCGGGAGCGTGCCGAGCGGGCGGCACACTGGTTGTCGCACGCACAGTGGACCGACGGATGGGATCCTCACGCATGAGCGCTCGGGTAGGCCTGATCATGGGCAGCGACAGCGACTGGCCGGTGATGTCCGACGCCGCCGAGGCACTCGCGGAGTTCGACGTGCCGTTCGAGGTCGGCGTCGTCTCCGCGCACCGCACGCCGGGGCGGATGTTGTCCTATGCGCAGGGGGCGGCCGAGCGCGGCCTCGAGGTGATCATCGCCGGGGCCGGTGGGGCGGCGCACCTGCCGGGGATGGTCGCCTCGGCCACGCCCTTGCCGGTCATCGGGGTGCCGGTGCCGCTGGCCCGGTTGGACGGGATGGACTCGCTGCTGTCGATCGTGCAGATGCCGGCCGGGGTGCCGGTGGCCACGGTGTCGATCGGCGGCGCCCGCAACGCCGGGCTGCTGGCGGTGCGGATCCTGGGCTCGTCGGACGCCGCGCTGCGGGAGCGGATGGCGTCTTTCCAGGCCGGGCTGGAGAAAATGGTGCTGGAGAAGGACGAAGCGCTGCGTCAGCGACTGCTGGGGGAGTAGCCCTCCTGCGTCGAGACTGCACTCACGGCGGGAAAGGGCGAGAGAGCGTCGCCGCCAGTGCAATGTCAACGCCGACAGCGCCCTCCACCGCCCTCATGACGTGCTGGCTGCATCTCCCCAGCTCGCCAAATCACCCCACTCGTCGGGTTCGTCAACGGGATGCAAGTCGTAGGCGGCGTAGCTTTCGTCCACCTCAGCGCAGTTACGGCGCGACAAGAGCCTTACGAGGCCTTGAGGACGAGCACGCGCTCGTCGGCGTTCACCGGCACGGACACCGGGTAGTGGCCGGTGTCGACGGCGTGCGTTCCGACATCGATCAAAGCTGATGCGCGTGACCAGCGGGTTTTGCCGTCCCACCCGCAATCGCACCGAGCGGTGTAGCGGAACGTGCTCCCATCGATGTAGGCCTGCATGTCTTGAAAAGTACCCATGGACAATGAGAACCAACCACGACGATGCTGAACCTTTACTGAGAGAACCCGACTTCGCGTAGCGCCGTCAGCACGGTAAAGTTACCGGCGAGTAGCAAGGAGATGATCATGGCTAGTTGGGCCGGAGATCCGTCGTTCGACCTGTTCCAGTTGCCCGAGGAACATCAGGAGCTGCGGACAGCGATCCGCGCGCTGTCGGAGAAGGAGATCGCACCGCACGCCGCGGACTGCGACGAGAACTCGCGCTTTCCGCAGGAAGCTCTGGATGCGCTCGTCGCCTCCGGCTTCAACGCAGTGCACGTGCCCGAGGAGTTCGGCGGCCAGGGTGCCGACTCGGTGGCCGCCTGCATCGTCATCGAAGAGGTGGCCCGCGTCGACGCGTCCGCCTCGCTGATCCCGGCGGTCAACAAGCTCGGCACCATGGGGCTGATCCTGCGTGGTTCCGACGAGCTGAAGAAGCAGGTGTTGCCCTCGATCGCCAACGGTGAGGCGATGGCCTCCTACGCGCTGTCTGAGCGCGAGGCCGGCAGCGACGCCGGGGCAATGCGCACCCGCGCGAAGGCCGACGGCGACGACTGGATCCTCAACGGCACCAAGTGCTGGATCACCAACGGCGGCAAGTCCAGCTGGTACACCGTGATGGCGGTGTCCGACCCGGACAAGGGCGCCAACGGCATCTCGGCGTTCATGGTGCACGTCGACGACGAGGGCTTCACGATCGGGCCGAAGGAACGCAAGCTGGGCATCAAGGGCTCGCCGACCACCGAGCTGTACTTCGAGAACTGCCGGATCCCGGGCGACCGGATCATCGGCGAGCCCGGCACCGGGTTCAAGACCGCGCTGGCCACCCTCGACCACACCCGCCCGACCATCGGCGCGCAAGCCGTCGGTATCGCCCAGGGCGCGCTGGACGCGGCGATCGAATACACCAAGGACCGCAAGCAGTTCGGCAAGAGCATCTCCGAGTTCCAGGCGGTGCAGTTCATGCTCGCCGACATGGCGATGAAGGTGGAGTCGGCGCGGCTGATGGTGTACTCCGCGGCCGCACGCGCCGAGCGGGGCGAGGGCAACCTCGGCTTCATCTCGGCGGCGTCGAAGTGCCTGGCCTCCGACGTCGCGATGGAGGTGACCACCGACGCCGTGCAGTTGTTCGGCGGGGCCGGCTACACCGTCGACTTCCCGGTCGAGCGGATGATGCGCGATGCCAAGATCACCCAGATCTACGAGGGCACCAACCAGATTCAGCGTGTGGTGATGAGCCGCGCCCTGCTGAAGTAACCCCGCCGCGAAATATCATTCCGGGCTGTGGTTGAGGGCTGATCCACGACCATGGCTTCACACTCGCGGCGTGGAATTCGTGTGCCCGCGCGGAGGGAGTCGCTTGTAGGCTTTCCGCATGGAGTCTGGGGATCTCGAGCCGCGGGTCGCGGCTCTGGAGAATCAGGTACGGGATCTGACTGGGCGCGTGCGTGCCAGCGAGCACGATGCCGCCGCTGCCCGGGTGCTGGCCGGCGCCGCCGATCGCGACGTCGGCGAGATCCGCGGTGAGCTGCGCGACTTCCGGCAGGCCACCACGGCGAGTTTCAACGCCATGCGACAGGACTTCGTCGACCTGCGCGAGCATGTTGACCAAGGGTTCGAGCAGGTCGATCGAGCGTTCGCTGAGATGCGCGGAAGGTTCGACGCCGCGGCGGCCGGTCAGCAGCAGATGGTCGAACTTTTGCAGCCGGTCCTCAACGATCGCGAAAAGTAACCCGCGAGATAGCACTCCGGGCTGTGGTTGAGGGCCGATCCACGACTGTGGCTTCACACTCGCGGCGACCAGCTACGCCGGCCGCAGATGCGTGATGTCGCCTGCCGACACCGTCACCGTCGTCCCCGCGTCGTCGATCAGCAGTCGGCCGCCGTCGTCGATACCTGTTGCGGTGCCGACGATCTCAGCGTCGCCGGGCAGAATCGCCCGGACCCGCGTGCCGATGGTGGTGCTCACCTCGCGGTAGTCGGCCGCCAGCGTGCTGTCGGAGGTGCGCCACCGCGCCAGGCCGTCGCTCAGCGCGGCCAGCAGCAGAGCAGTCAGCATCGTGCGGTCGACGTCGTGGCCGAGCATGCTCAGCGACACCGCGTTCGGATCCGGCAGCTCGTCTTCGGTCAGGCTGACATTGAGGCCCAGGCCGACGACGATCACCGGCGCGGCCACCTCGGCCAGAATACCGGCCAGCTTCCCGGTCCCGACCAGAACATCGTTGGGCCACTTGAGTCCTGCGTCGATGCCGAGGTCACGGACCGTGTGTGCAACGGCCAGGCCGGTGAGCAGCGGTAGCCACCCCCACGCGTCGGGTGCCACGCCGCTGGTGTCGACGCCCAGCGACATCGAGATCTGCGAGCGCGCCGGCGCCGACCAGCTGCGGCCGTGACGTCCCCGTCCCGCGCTCTGGTGCTCGGCCAGCAACACCGCACCCGCGATGTCCTCGCCGGCCGCCCGCGCGATCAGATCGGCGTTCGTCGACCCCGTTTCGGAGACCACGTCGACCCGCCGGAACTCGGTGGCAGGGAGCACGGCACGAAGGGCGTCGACGTCGAGCGGGGAGCGATCCACGGCGTTGAGGGTAGTGCGTCGTAATTGGGGCTCGGTCACGCGTCCTTGAGCCACTCCAGAACCGCTGCCTCTTCGCGCACCACGCGCTGCAACGCAGTGGCTACTGTGGCCTTGTGTTCGCGTCGAGCGATGTACTCGTCGATCGCCGAGAGCGCGACCGCTTGTATGGAGCGGCCCTCCGCGGCGGCCTGCCGACGCAACGCGTCAGCCCGCTGCTCGTCCAGCGTCACCCTCATGCCGCGATGATGCGGACGCTCTACCGCAGCGTCGCGGGCTCCAGCGACTCCAGCAGCTGGGCGAACTCGGCGTGCTCGGCGGTCACCCGGTTCAGCGCGCCGAAACCAGTGACGAACGCCATCATCGCCGCGAGCGCCCACAAGTTGCCCAGCGCCCACTCCCACGCGGTCGCCGTCGGCGCCGACACGAGCCAGTAGACGGCGAAGACGACGAGCGCGTATCCGCAGAAGATGCTGAAGCGGCCGTCGGCGCTGGCCCGCCAACCAGGATGGCGACGGTTACGCAGATGCCACACGGACAGGGCGACGACGAGCACGATCGCGGTGATGGTCGACTCCATGGTCGCGCCTCCTCACGGACGGCCCCCCAGCGTGTGATCTTTGCCAAAACTTAATCGTCGTGACACAGAACATTGTGAACCTACATGCTGTGGGCAGTCTGTGACAACGAAAACAATCTGGTCACGGCGACGTGCGCGTCAATTTCTCCGTCTGACGTCGGCGGTCCAGCAAATCGGGGTCCGGATTCGCCACCTGCACCAGCGACGCGCCGACCACGTACACCGCAAGCAGATGCTCGACGATGTCGTCGGCCGTCTCCCACGCCGCCGTCGACATGATCCGGTCCTCAGCAGTCAGCCCCTGAGCCGCGGCCGAAGCCCGCGCCGCAGCCAGCACGTCATCGACCGAGCGGCCGTCCAGCGCCGGCCCCGGCACCCGCTCGGGGACGATCTGATCGCCGTGCACCCGCACCGACGTCGCATAGTCCGTCACCCCGACGGGAAGATCGGGCACCGGCTTGCCGAACGGGTCCAGCGACAGCACCGCGATCTCGCCCATGCCCACGGCGGCGTCGGCCTCCGCCAGCCGGTCCGCCGTGCACAGCGCGATGTCGGCCTCCGGGTTCTCCGACCCGGCCGGTACCACCTCACACCCGATCCACCACACCCCGAACAGCACCGCCGCGGTCTGCCAGTGCGCGGGCAACAGCACCGCGACCCGGCTACCCGGCGTCGCCCCCATCTCGTCGCGCAGCAGGTTGGCGGTCTTGGCCGCCCAGTTGGCCAGCGTCGCGGTGGACAACTCGATGCGTTCGCCGGTGGCGTCGTCGTAGTAGGTGATGCGCGGACCGGCCGGGTTGGTGGCCATCAGCGGGTCGAGGACGGCTGAACTGACGGTGCTCACGTCAGTTGACGCACTGCGGGTCGCTGGAGCCGGCCGTGATGATCGGCGGCGGCGCGTCGACGGCCGTCGCGGCGCCGGCGGCGTTGTTCAGCGGCGCGGACAGCGTGACGTCGGTGCCGTCCAGCCCCGACCCCGGCCCGGTGTAGTCGTCGGACAGCACCACCCGCGCCCAGCCTTCCGGCACGCCGTCGACCTCGACCACCGGCAGCCCACCGAGATCCTGCGCGACCGCCTGGGCGCCCAGATCGTCGGCCGTGGCGGCCTGCACCTGGCTGTTCGACACCGGAGAGCCCTCGTTGTTGCCGACGTTTCCCGGCGCGAAGCCCCTGCCGTCGAGCACATGGGAGACCGCGGCGGCCAGGCCGTTGACGTCGGTGTCGTTGAGCACGTCGACGGTGGTCTTGTCCGGGGTCCAGGCCAGCTCCTCGGTGTTGCCCTCTTCCTGTTCGTCCAACAGGCTGGTCACCCAGTTCTCGACCTCGTTGGGGTCCACGCGCACCACGCTCTGCATGCCGTCGTCGCTCCAGCCGGCCTCCTCGACGATCGGGATGGTCGCGAACGCGACGTTGCCCGCGGCGAGCTTCTGCAGCTGCTCGACGAAATCCATGATGTCCCAGTCATCGGAGAGCACCACCGAACGCTGCACCGCCTGCTCGAGCCGGTTCAGCGTCGCCGGGCTGGACAGCGTCTTGCTGGAGATCACCTCGTGGGCCAGCGACGCCATCACCGCCTGCTGGCGGGTCACCCGGTCCAGGTCGCCGCGGGGCAGGTCGTGACGCTGGCGGACGAAGCTCAGCGCCTGCGCGCCGTTGAGCTTCTGCCAGCCGGCGGGGAAGTCGGCGCCCGAAAGCTGTTCGTAGACAGGCGCGTTGAGGCACACGTCGACGCCGCCCAGGGCGTCGGTGATCAACGCGAACCCGAGCAGGCCGATCTCGGCGTAGTGGTCGACGGTGACGCCGGTGAGGTTGGCGACGGTCTTGATCAGCTCTTCGCGGCCGGCGTCCTGGGCGATCGGTTCGGCGACGGCGGGGTCTTGTCCCTGCTCCTCGACGAGCTCGATCATCTTCTCCAGGTGCACCGAGCCGTACACCCCGTTGATCTTCATCTTCCCGATCCCGGGGGCCTCCACGTAGGAGTCGCGGGGGATGGAGATCGCCGTCGCCGACTGCCCGTTGTTCGGGATGCGGATCAGGATGATCGTGTCGGTGTTGGTGGAGACGTCGTTGCCCGCGCGCAGCACCGACAGCTCCTCCTGCGACAGCGGGTTGCCGTGCGCGTCGGTGCGGCTGTCCATGCCGACCAGCAGCACGTCGATCGCGCCGTCGTCGCCGCCCTCGCCCAGCGCGATCGGGTTGATCTGGTTGATCCCGGATTCGAACGACCGGATCTTGCCCCACGCCAGACCGGTGCCGAGGACGATCGCCAGTGCCGCGGCCACGGAAATGACACGCATCAGCTGAGCAGCAGGCATTTGGCCAGGTTACTGGCGAGCGGGCCACATGCCGGGTAGCGCGCACCGGCGTGCCAAACTCGACAGATGTCGTCACGGATCGTCATCACCGGAGCAGGTGGCCTGGTCGGACGGGTCTTGGCAGGTCAAGCCCGCCAGCAGGGCCGCGACGTGCTCGCGTTGACGTCCTCGGAGTGTGACATCACCGACCCGTCGGCCTCCGAGCGGTTCATCTCGTCCGACGACGTCGTTGTCAACTGCGCGGCATACACCAAGGTCGACGCCGCCGAGGACGACCCCGAGCGTGCCGCCGCGGTCAACACCGTCGGCGCCGAGTACGTCGCCCACGCGTGTGCACGGGCCGGCGCGTCGCTGATCCACCTGTCCACCGACTACGTGTTCAGCGGCGCGTTCCCCGACGGCCAGCCCCGGCCGTATGACATCGACGACCCCGTGGGCCCGCTGTCGGTGTACGGCCGGACCAAGCTCGCCGGTGAGTTCGCGGTGCTCTCAGCCATGCCGACGGCGTACATCGTGCGCACCGCGTGGATCTACGAGGGCCGCGACGACGGCTCGGACTTCGCCGCCGGGATCCGCCGCGCCGCTGCGGGAACGGACACCGTCGACGTGGTCGCCGACCAGATCGGGTCACCGACCTACGTCGTCGACCTGGCCGACGCACTGCTGCAGATCGCCGACTGCGAGATCAGCGAGGCGGTGCTGCACGCCGCCAACGGTGGCGCCTGCAGCCGGTACGAGCAGGCGCAGGCGATCTTCGAGGAGGTCGGCGCCGACCCGGCACGGGTGAAGCCCGTCGGCAGCGACCGGCACCCCCGCCCCGCGCCGCGCCCGCCGTATTCGGCGTTGTCCGAGGTCAAGTCCGCCGCGGCCGGCCTGACACCGCTGCGGCCGTGGCGCGACGCAGTGGCCGCCGCGATGGAAGCTGCCGGGCCGCTACCCTCTACGCCGTGAGATCGGCAGCGCTGGCGTGAGCGACGAACTGTTTGTCGTGACGGTGACGTATTCGCCGGGCCCGCATCTGGATCGGTTCCTCGCCACGCTGTCACACGCCACCGACCGCCCCGTCACCGTCGTCATGGCCGACAACGGATCGACCGACGGCGCGCCGGAGGAGGCGCTCGAGCGCCATCCCAACGTGCGGTTGCTGCGCACCGGCGCCAACCTCGGCTACGGCACCGCCGTAAACCGCGCCGTCAGCGAATACGTCTCCGGGACAGACTTTTTCATCGTCGCCAACCCCGACGTGCAGTGGGGGCCACGCAGCATCGACCTGTTGATCGAGGCCGCCGGCCGCTGGCCCCGCGCCGGATCGCTCGGACCGCTGATCCACGACCCCGACGGCTCGGTGTACCCGTCGGCACGGCACCTACCGTCGATCATCAGGGGCGGCATGCACGCCGTCGTCGGCCCGGTGTGGCCGTCGAACCCATGGTCGGCGGTCTACCGCCAGGAACGCACCGACCCCAGCGAACGCGCCGTCGGGTGGCTGTCGGGCTCGTGCCTGCTGCTGCGCACCTCGGCGTTCGAAGAGGTCTCCGGGTTCGACGAGCGCTACTTCATGTACATGGAAGACGTCGACCTGGGAGACCGGCTCGGCCGGGCGGGCTGGCAGAACGTCTACGTTCCCTCGGCCGAGGTGCTGCACGCCAAGGGGCACTCCACCGGCCGCGACCCGGCCCGCAACCTGGCCGCCCACCACGTCAGCACCTATCTCTTCCTCGCCGATAGGTACCCCAAATGGTGGCAGGCCCCGCTACGGTGGGCTTTCCGGGGGGCTCTGGGGGCGCGATCCAGTCTGGTGGTGCGCAGTTCGCTCAAGGCCCGCCGCGCGCAGGCGAAAGGACGCTGATGGTCAATCCAGCCGAGGTTGATGCTGTCGTACTGGTCGGTGGAATGGGCACGCGGCTGCGGCCCCTGACGCTGTCGGCGCCCAAACCGATGCTGCCGACCGCCGGGCTGGCGTTCCTGACACACCTGCTGTCCCGGATCGCCGAGGCCGGCATCGAGCACGTGGTGCTGGGGACGTCGTACAAGGCCGAGGTGTTCGAGTCCGAGTTCGGCGACGGCTCCAAGCTCGGATTGCAGATCGAGTACGTCGTCGAGGACGAGCCGCTGGGCACCGGCGGGGGCATCGCCAACGTCGCGTCCCGGTTGCGTCACGACACCGCGATCGTGTTCAACGGCGACGTGTTGTCCGGCTGCGATCTGCGTGCACTGCTGGACTCGCACGCCGAGCGGGAAGCCGATGTGACGCTGCATCTGGTGCGCGTCGGCGATCCACGCGCATTCGGCTGCGTGCCAACCGATTCCGACGGAGTGGTGACGGAGTTTCTGGAGAAGACGCAAGACCCGCCGACTGACCAGATCAACGCCGGCTGCTACGTCTTCAAGCGCTCGGTGATCGAGGAGATCCCCACCGGGCGTGCGCTGTCGGTGGAACGCGAGGTGTTCCCCCAGCTGCTGGCTGACGGTCGGCGGGTGTGCGGGTACGTCGACGCCACCTACTGGCGCGACATGGGAACGCCCGAGGATTTTGTGCGTGGGTCTGCCGACCTGGTGCGCGGCATCGCGCCGTCACCGGCGCTGAAAGGTCAGCGCGGCGAATCGCTGGTGCACGACGGCGCGTCGGTGGCCCCCGGTGCGCTGCTGATCGGTGGCACTGTGGTGGGCCGCGGCGCGGAGATCTCCGGCGGCGCCAGGCTGGACGGTGCGGTGATCTTCGACGGCGTGCGCGTGGAGGCCGGGGCCGTCATCGAGCGGTCCATCATCGGCTTCGGCGCGCGGATCGGGCCGCGGGCGCTGATCCGTGACGGCGTGATCGGCGACGGGGCCAACATCGGGGCCCGCTGCGAACTGCTGCGCGGCGCCCGGGTGTGG
This sequence comes from Mycolicibacterium hippocampi, assembly GCF_010723735.1. GTDB lineage: Bacteria > Actinomycetota > Actinomycetes > Mycobacteriales > Mycobacteriaceae > Mycobacterium > Mycobacterium hippocampi. Next base: position 2,257,544 of record NZ_BLLB01000002.1, read on the forward strand.
CCGGGGGTGACGCTGCCCGACGGCGGCCTGCGCTTCTCCACCGACGTCTAGCTCTGCCGGGCCGCGCGGCCGGCCGCCCCGCGAAATATCATTCCGGGCTGCTCAAGCCGGCCATTTCACAGCCCTGCCTTCACTCTCGCGGATCGCCCATGCCCGTCGCACCCACGCTTCGATCTCCTTCGGGCGGTCGCCTGCGATCACCCTGATGTGGATCCAACCGGCGGCCATGATCCTTCGCAGCCGCCGTGCGTCGCGCCGGTACTGGACTGTGTCGGTGCGGTGATGTTCGCCGTCGTACTCGACCGCGATCATCAGGTCGCGCCACCCCATGTCGAGGTAGGCGAACGGGTCCGCGAACTCGTCGTACACCGGGATCTGCGTCTCCGGTCGCGGGAAGCCCGCGTCGATGAGCACCAGCCGCAGCCAGGTCTCCTTCGGTGATTGCGCCCCGGCGTCCATCAGATCCACCGCCTCGCGACACCGCCTCACGCCCTTGGTGCCCCGGTACCGATGAGTGAGCTCGAGGATGTCCGCTGCTGCCACGCTGGTTGAGCGCGCAAGAGCGTCGAGATGAGCCACCGCTTCACCGCGTGGCAGGTGACGTCCGAGGTCGAGGCCGGTTCTCGCGGGGGTGGCGACGAACATGCCGTTTGTCCGGGTGATCTCGCCGGGGGCGATGCGTTCGCGTCGGGTGATGATCCCTTCCGGCGGGTTGCTGTTCGACCACAACACCTCGACGGGCGCTTCTTCGGCAACCCATTTCGCACCGTGCAGTGCGGAGGCGGCACGGCCGGTGATCACCCCGCGACGACCTGACCACAGCCAAGCGCCCTCGGCGCGGTGTGCAAGTGTCGGTTCGATGGCTTTCGGGACGTAGATGTCCCGGTAGATCGGGCGGTAATTCCACCGAAGCTGTCCTCGGCTGACGGTTCCCGCAGTGATGGCGTCCGAGCCGACGATGACGTCTCCCATGCGATGAGCATGCCGCCCGGGCAGGCTCTCGTCGCGAGCGTTAAGCCACGGCTGTGGATAACCCCGAAACCACAGCCCGGAATGATATTTCGCGGCGGCCGCGGCCGCGGCGAAAGCTCAGGCGCTGTCGACGATCTTTTGGGCGACGACCCGCAGCGGCGTGTTGCCGTCCTGAGAGAGCTTGGCCAACAGATCGAAGGCGTGGTTGGCGTCGACCTTGAAGCGTTCCATGATCATGCCCTTGGCCTGGCCGATCAGGTCGCGGCTGGCCAACGCGGACTCGAACTGGGTCTGCCGGTCGGCGGAGATCAGCGCGACCGCCGCGTGGGCCGCGAGCATCGCGCCGATCGTGCGGTCCTCGAAGGTGAAGTCACAACTGTTGCGGCTGAACAGGTTCAGGGCACCGCGACCGCCACGCCCGCCACGCGACTGTGTCGGATAAGTGTAGAGCTGAAACGACATCATGCTCTTGACGCCGGCTTCGGTGGCAGCGGCGGCAAACCGGGGCCAGCGCGACTCCACGGTGAGGTCGGTGCAGATGACGGTCGCGTCCTCGACAGCGGCGGCCAGGCACGGCCCTTCCTGGAGTTCGAGCTGCATGTCGTCGAGTTCGGTGACGAACGCCGCCGTCGCGGCCATCGACCGATGTTGATGCTCGTCGATGAGCAGTACGTCGGCAAAATCGATTTCGTAAAGCAACTCGACGGCCCTGGCGGTCACAGAACACAGAATCTCCGTGACACCCGATGGGCGAGCAACGTTGCTGACCAGTTCGGCCATTGCCGTGGCAAGCGAATCGTCTTGGTGATGCTCTGTCACTACCTCGCCGCCTCCCCTCGGTCGATTGCAAGCGTGCCTAGCCTACGCGCAACCGCACCGGCTGATACGGGTCGCGGCTCACAGGTTGATGTGTGGAGGCGGCGGAAGCACGTCGGGAGGGGCAAGCAGCTCCGAGGTGGCGAACTGCGCGGGATCGCTGTTGTAGGCCGTGACGATCCGCTCGGCGTAGGAGCCCACCGTCGCCTGGTGGGTACGCGCCAACCGGTGCAGATGCAGTCGCGCCTGGGTCACATCAAGATCGGCGAGCTCGGCGACGACGCCGGTCGCGGTGGCGATCGTGACGGTGCCCTGCAGCACGCTGTCGATGGTGTCCTGGGTGTCGCCACGCCGCTGGGACAGGTGCGGAGCGATCGAGATCGCGATGGCGGCCAGGTTGGCCAGCGTCTGGCCGATGGCGTTGGGTCGCTGCGTCCCCCACGGGTCGCCGGTATGGACCACCAGCGTGCCCACCGAGGAACCCAGCAGGACCAGCGGAAACGCACGGACGCCACGCATGCCGGCGCGCAGGGCGTCGCGGCGGTAACTCGGCCAACGGGTGTCGCTGGCATCGGCCAGGTCGGCGACCATCGACACCGCTCCATCGCGGGCGCTGGCCAGCGCAGGCCCGGCCGTGAGGAAACCCAGGTCGGAGTCGGTGGACTGCGGCAGCGCCTCGGCGACCACCTGCATGCCGAGGTCACCGGACCGATCCCGGACGTCGAGAAGCGCCACGGCCGCCGACGCCGCGTCGAAACTTGCGCGTGCGTCGTGGGCCACCGTATCCAGCACTGTGGGTAGGTCGAATTCGTCGGCGAGCATTGCGGTGAGTGCCGCGATGGCCAACTGGTCCCGCTGCGGGGTCATCGGCGCCCTTTCCGGGTCAGGCACGAGCTCATGGGTCGACGCTCGAATCGTCGAGGTCGCGGAACGACAGCCGCCGGGCCACCACGTCGGCGGCGACGGCGGTGACGGAGGCGTGGTGGGAAAAAGCGTGGGCGCGCAACCGGTCCAGCGCGGCAGAGGTGGAGATCTCCAGCTGCACCGCCACCATTCCCGCGGCGACATACACCTGCTGGCGGGTGAACGGATCTCCGTTGGCTGCGCCGGACCCGCTGAGCGCGGCTGCTTCGATGGCCGCCTCCTCGGTGGTGCTGTGACGCAGATGAAGGGCCCAGTTGGACTCCAACGTCTTCTGCAGCGCCGTGGCGCACAGCTGCGCCGACTGGTGTGCCTGTTCGCTGAGTGCGCCGGCGGTGCGGCGATACAGCTCCAATACACCCATCGGCCGATGCTGGCCGGGTACGGGGAACGCGAACAGCGCCGCGACCTCCAGGCCGACCAACTCGGAGGAGAACGCCGGCCACCGGTCCAGGGTCTCGTCGTCGAGCTCTGCGCACAGCAGTGGCCGGTCCTCGTGGTAGGCGTCCAGACACGGACCTTCACCCACGGTGAACTGCACTTCGTCGAGCTGCTGGGCCAACGCGTCGGTGGCGTACACCAGCTCCCGGACACCCCGCGTCGGAGTCAACACGGCGAGCGCAGCGCCATCGGCGCCGGTCAGCCGCACCGCGGTGTCACAGATTGAACCGATACCGACGAACAACGGGTCAGCGCCCGGGGGCAGGGCGCCCCGCCAATTCGGAAGTGGCGCCGCGTCCGACGGGTCCTGAGATGAGTCACTCGCCACTGCCGATCACCGCCTCACCTCTCGACTACCCACGGTAGGCCACATTCAGCGGTCACCGGCGAGTGCGGCGGCGACGAGTTGGGTGAGGCCGTGGTCACTCTCGCCGGGCAGTTCGGCCACCGGCCACCACCGCAGATCCAGCGACTCGTCGCTGCGTTCGATCTCGGCGCCGCCCGGGGCGCGCACCACGAACTGCACGTCGAGGTGCCGCGTCGCCACACCCAGCGAGCAGGTCACCGGGTGGACGTGCAGCGCGGCCGGTGTCGGGTCGATGGTCAGCCCCGCGACCCCGGACTCTTCGGTGGCCTCTCGCAGGGCCGCCGCCACCACGCTCTCGTCGTCGGGCTCACAATGACCGCCCAGCTGCAGCCAGCGTCCGACCCGCGGATGCAAGGTGAGCAGCGCGTGGCTGCCGCTGTGGTCGAGCACCAGCGCCGAGGCGGTCAGATGGCCCGGCACGCACTCGCGCAGGCACGCGTCTTCGCGCGCGTCGAGGAAGGCCAGCACCGCGTGCCGCAGCGTGTCCTGCGCGGGATCGGCGGGCCGCCAGGCGCTCAGCGTGTCGACCGCCGACCGGTGCAGGCTCACTTCCGCACCAGCAGGCCGTCGGTGGGCACCGGCTCCCGGGGACCCTCCGGGGAGAGTGGGTGGCCGATCGCGATGGCTCCCAACGGTTCCCATTCATCCGGCAACGACAGGTGCGCGCGCACCAAATCGGGGGCGAAGATCGTCGACCCGATCCAGCAGCTGCCCACCCCGCGCACCGCCAGCGCGACCAGCAGCGCCTGCACAGCCGCCCCGACCGCGACGGTGAACATGGTGTGCTCGGCGGCGGTGCGACGCGCGTCGGGGTAGGCGTGCGCCCCGTCGGGCACCATGAACGGGATGATCAGTTCGGGTGCGTCGTAGAGAATCTGGCCGCGGTACACCCGGCGTTCGACGGAATCGGGGTCACGCCCGTCGCCGGAGAGGTCCGCCCGCCACCGGTCTTTCATCGCGTCGAGCAGCGCCACCCGCACCGCCGGATCCTGCACCCAGACGAACCGCACCGGCCGGGTGTGGTGCGGTGCCGGGGCGGTCAGCGCCTCCGACACCGCAGCCTCGATCAGGTCAGGCGCCACCGCCTCGTCACTGAACGAGCGCACCGACCGGCGCAGCAGCTGGGCCTGTGAGCGGCCCAGCGCGATCGCCTCCTCGGTGCCCAGCCAGAACAGATCCTCCTCGCCGGCACGCACCAGCGTGCGTGCGGTCGAACCGTCGTCACGCAGCGTCAGACCCCGCACCACCGCCACCGGCACCGCGGTCAGCTTGCCCTTCACCAGGTCGGCGGCCGCGGCGATCTCGTCGGCCACCGCGATCTCGGTGACGATCAGCTCGTTGCCGTGCTCGTCGTGTTCGCCTGCGTAGCCGTGCAGCACCGTCAGCCCGGACGCGCCGATCGCGACATCGGTCTGCCCGGTGCGCCAGGCGCGGCCCATCGTGTCGGTGACGACGACGCCGACGGTGACGCTGAGCCGCTCCCGCAGTGCCGTCGCCAGCTTCGCGGCGCTGCCATCGGGGTCGACCGGCAGCAGCGCGAGTTCGTGGGAGTCCACGTTGGACCCGTCCACCCCCGCGGCCGCCTGCACCAGACCCAACGCGTTCTCGGTGATCAGCGTGCGGCCCTTGCGCGCCAGCACCCGCACCGCCTCTCGATCGATGAGCTTGCGCCGCAACGTGTCCCGTAGATCGGGGTCGGCCGGGGCGTCGACCATGCGGCCTTCGCACTTCGACAGGACCTTCGACGTCACCACGACGACGTCGTCGTCGCGCAACCACGGCGCCGCGGTGGCCAGGGCGGCAGCCAGATCGTCGCCCGGACGGAACTCGGGCAGCCCCGGAACCGGCAGGATCTCGACGGGCCCCGAGGTCCCGTGATCACTCATGGAGTGACCCCGGCCAGATCCATTCCGGCTCGCACCATCTCGGCCGTCACGGCGGGCTCGCTCATCAACAGCGGTGCCGCGCGCACGTCGACGCCTTCCAGCACGGCGTCGTCGCCGTCGTGCACCAGCCAGCCGTCGAGGATGCCGGTCGACGACCGCGCGCCATAGTGCGCACCGACCGCCTCCGACGTGCTGGCCACCCCGATGACCGACAGGCAGGTGTCTGCCATGCCGCGCAATGGCTTTCCGGCGATGATCGGGGAGTAGCCGATCACCGGCGCCGCGGTGGTGCGCAGGGCGCCGCGGATTCCGCCGATCGCCAGGATCGGGCCGATGCTGACCACCGGGTTGGACGGCGCGATCAGCACGACGTCGGCGCCCTCGATCGCCTCGACGACGCCGGGGGCCGCGGTCGCGGACTCGGTGCCGACGAAAGCGAAGCTGTCCGTGGGCACTTTGGCGCGATGGCGCACCCACCACTCCTGGAAGTGGATGGCGCGCTTCTCGCCGTCTTCCGGATCGGTGATCACGACGTGGGTTTCGCTGCGGTCGTCGCTGGCCGGCAGCAGCCGTGCGCCGGGGGACCAGCGATGGCACAGCGCCTCGGTCACCTGCGACAACGGAAAGCCCGCCCGCAGCATCTGGCTGCGCACCAGGTGGGTGGCCAGATCCCGGTCCCCCAGACCGAACCAGTCGGGCTGCACACCGTAGGCGGCGAGTTCTTCCTTCGCGTGCCAGGTTTCATCGCGGTGCCCCCAGCCGCGCTCGGGGTCGATGCCGCCGCCGAGGGTGTACATGCAGGTGTCGAGGTCCGGGCAGATGCGCACCCCGAACATCCAGGCATCATCGCCCACATTGACCACAGCAGTCACTTCGTGCTCACCGGTATCGCCGGTGGCGAACTGCCCCAAGCTCAACAGGTGCTGCACCCCTAATAGGAAGCGCGCACCACCGACACCGCCGACCAGAACAGTGACCTTCACACCGACCGAGACTAGGCCGTAGGGCGGGCCGGGGTCCGCCCGGAGGGTGCCGCGACGGGGGAGCGATCGGGTGGCGGGCCGGAGAGTGACCGGAGAGTGATAGACACGCCACAACACGACGCGCCGGTTTCGGGTTACGGAATGGTATGAATTCCTGTTCTAGCGCTTGACCGATGCAGCTAACCCGTGTGTAATCACACCAGTGTCATTTCGCGGTTGGCCGGCCGGTTCCGGTGTCGCAGACCGAGATTCGATCACTTGTTCGAATTGGGATGGCCACATTGAGAAATAGTGGGGCCGGCATACACGGATCTACGAGACCAATGAGGAGGGGAACATGGCTTATGAGCAGGCCGATTTCGGTAATTCGGCCCCGTTCGACAACAGGCTCCTCGGCTCGGTGGGAAGTGCACCGCACCTCCAGACCGGGCCGGTACCGACCGCGGGGGGCGGGCGCCCGCAACTGAGTTTGGTGCCCGGCATGGCCGAGCACGACGAATTCTTCGGAGACGACTCGGCAATCTCCGAAGAAGACCAATGGCAGGAGCGCGCGCTGTGCGCTCAGACCGACCCCGAGGCGTTCTTCCCGGAAAAGGGCGGATCGACCCGCGAGGCCAAGCGGATCTGCATGGGCTGCGAGGTGCGCGACGAATGCCTCGATTACGCGCTGGCCCACGACGAGCGCTTCGGCATCTGGGGCGGCCTGTCCGAGCGGGAGCGCCGGCGCATCAAGCGCGGCATCATCTGAGTTCCCGACCCTCAATCCTCATCCAGCGTCGGGTCGATCACGGACGGCTCGACGCCCAGAAAGGTGGCCACCTGCGCCACCAGCAATTCGTGTAACAGCTCGGTCAGCTCGACGGTGTCCTTTGCCCGTCGCTCGATCGGCTTGCGGAACAACACAATCCGCGCCCGCGTAGCGTTCCCGCGGACGTCGACCCCCGCCGGTATCAGGCGGGCCAGCGCAACGGCGCCGTCGGCGACCACCTCCGGTGGCCACTGCACACTGTCCGGGTCCTTCGGGGAGATCCGGGGAATCTCGTCGACGGCCACGTCCAGCGTCGCCACCCGCTCGTGCCAGCGGCGCTCGATCGGTTCGTAGGCCTCCAGCACTGCCATGTCGAAACGCTCGGCGCGGCTGCGCCAGCCCGGCACAGTGGGCGGGAGCAGCGGCCCCCGCATCTCACGGCCCCGCCGCGAGCCCCGGTGGTTGAGCCCGGTCACGGAAAAGATCGTAACGGTTGGGAGTCGGGCGGCCCGAGGCTGCGCGTGTCCGCCGACATGCGGGCGACGCTGCACGCTAACCTCTCGCTGTGAATGTTCCCCGTCGCTGCTGCCGGCCTGGGTGCCCTCACTATGCAGTCGCGACGCTCACGTTCGTCTATTCCGACTCGACAGCTGTAGTGGGGCCGCTGGCCACGGTGTCCGAGCCGCACTCCTGGGATCTGTGCGTGCTGCACGCCGGCCGCATCACCGCACCCCGCGGTTGGGAACTGGTTCGCCATGCCGGCCCGCTTCCGGCCAACCCCGACGACGACGACCTGGTGGCGCTCGCCGACGCGGTGCGCGAAGGCAAGACCAATGGCGCGCCGGTCTCCGGCTTCACGACGGGCTTCAGTGATCCGGTCACCGGCGCACACGGCGGCGCGCTGATGGCCCAGCCGGCTCACCGGCCCGAGACCAACGGCCGCCGTCGCGGGCATCTGCGCGTGTTGCCCGACCCCGCCGACTGACCCCCCTCTCCGCCGGAACGGTGTTCCAGGCGGTCTCAGCGTGGATTTTTGCGCGTGGAATACAGTTCCGGCGGCAAGAGGCGGCCGGGAGTCGGGCTGTGACGGCTAGGCTTGAGCGCAACGGTCCATCTGTCCAAGGAGCTCTATGTCCCGGCCTGCCGCGGCGGTACAGCGCGTCATCAAGGCTTACGACGTGCGTGGGCTCGTGGGCGCGGAGATCGACGAGCAGTTCGTCTCCGAAGTCGGCGGCGCGTTTGCCAGGCTGGTCCGCGACAGCGCAGGTCAGGTGGCGATCGGCCATGACATGCGGGCCAGTTCGCCGATGTTGGCCGAGGCTTTCGCCAGCGGGGTGGTAGCCCAGGGACTCGACGTGGTGCACATCGGGCTGGCCTCGACAGATCAGCTCTACTTCGCCTCGGGCCTGCTGGACTGCCCGGGCGCGATGTTCACCGCCAGCCACAACCCCTCCGCCTACAACGGCATCAAGCTCTGCCGCGCCGGCGCCAAACCCGTCGGCAAGGACACCGGGCTGACCGCCATCAGCGACGAGGTCATCGCTGGGGTCCCCGGCCACGACGGCCCGCCCGGCACCGTCAGCCACCGCGACGTGCTCGCCGACTACGGCGCGTTCCTCCGGTCGCTGGTCGACATCGGCGGGCAGCGCACGCTGAAGGTGGCCGTCGACGCCGGCAATGGAATGGCCGGCCACACCACGCCCGCGGTGCTCGGCCCGATCTCGTCGGTCGAGCTCTCGCCGCTGTTCTTCGAACTCGACGGCACCTTCCCCAACCACGAGGCCAACCCGCTGGACCCGGCCAACCTCGTCGACCTGCAGGCCTACGTGCTGGAGACCGGTGCTGATATCGGGCTGGCCTTCGACGGCGACGCCGACCGCTGCTTCGTCGTCGACGAACTCGGCCGGGCGGTGTCACCGTCGGCGGTGACCGCGCTGGTCGCCGCGCGCGAACTGCAGCGCGAGATCGGTGCGACGATCATCCACAACCTCATCACCTCCCGCGCGGTGCCCGAACTGGTCGCCGAGCGCGGCGGCACCGCGGTGCGATCCCGCGTCGGGCACTCCTACATCAAGGGGCTGATGGCCGAGACCGGCGCCATCTTCGGCGGGGAACACTCCGCGCACTACTACTTCCGTGACTTCTGGGGCGCCGACTCCGGGATGCTGGCGGCGCTGCACGTGCTGGCCGCGCTCGGCGAACAGGACCGGCCGCTGTCGGACATGATGGCCGACTACCAGCGCTACGAAGCCTCCGGCGAGATCAACTTCACCGTCACCGACGCACCGGCCGTCGTGGACGCTGTGCTGGCGGCCTACGGCAGCCGGGTGCACGGCATCGACCACCTCGACGGGGTGACCGTGGACCTCGGCGACGGCAGCTGGTTCAACCTGCGCATGTCCAACACCGAGCCGTTGCTGCGGCTCAACGTCGAAGCCCGCACCCCCGAAGGGGTCCAGGAGATCGTCGACGAGATCGCCGGCCACGTGCCCACGGCGACAAAGGAACCCGCGTGAACGCCAGCGGCATATCGGTGCCCCCGGTGGACCTCGACGACGCCGACGGGCTGTTCGAGGCCGATCGCATGGGTTTGCTGCGAGCAGCGTCGATGGCCGGTGCGCAGGTGCGTGCCATCGCTGCGGCGCTCGACGAGGGCGACCTGGACGCGATCCGGTCCGACGGGCCGCCCCGCACCGTGGTGTGGGTGGCCGGCCGCGGCAACGCCCAGACCGCAGGAGAGATGCTCGCCGCCTCACTGGCCGGCACCGTCGGCGCCCCCATCGTCGTCACCCCCGAGCCGCCGCCCTGGCTCGGAGCACTCGACGTGCTGATCGTCGCCGGTGACGACCCCGGTCACCCGTCGCTGGTGGCCGCCGCGGCCACCGGAGTCCGCCGCGGCGCCCGCGTCGTCGTGGTGGCCCCCTTCGAAGGACCGCTGCGCGACGCCACCGCAGGCCGCGTCGTGGCGCTGCCGCCGCGGCTGCAGGTTCCCGACGACTTCACCCTGGTCCGCTACTTGGCCGCCGGGCTGGCCGTGCTGCAGACGGCGACCACGGCCAGCCGCGTCGACCTGGCGGCGATGGCCGACGAACTGGACGCCGAGGCGTTCCGCAACAGTGCCGGGCACCAGACCTTCACCAACCCGGCCAAGAGCCTGGCCGACCGGATGTCGGGCCGCGACGTCGTGTTCGCCGGCGACTCCGCGGCCACCGAGGTACTGGCCCGCCACGCCGGCACCGTGATGCTGCGACTGGCCCACAAGACGGCGTCCGCGGTGGGACTGGCCGACGTGCTGGTGGCCATCGGGACCGGCTGGGGCCGCGACTCGGGAGCCGAGGCCTCGATCTTCCACGACGAGGAACTCGACGGGCCGTTGCCGCAGCGGACCCGCACCTTCGTGCTGACCACCGACGCCGACCGGCCTGCCGTCGCCGCGCGGTTGACAGGCTTCGACGACGTGCACGTGGTCGCTTCCAACGACGTCCCGGATGTAGTTGTGACAGGGGAGGATCAGGACGTGCCGGTATCGGCACCCGCGCCCGGAATCGGGTGTCCTGAAAAACAATTGGCGCTGCTGGCGGTCCGCATCGAGATGGCGGCGGTCTACCAGCGCCTGGTTCGAGGTTGAGGTAAGTGCATCTGCTCAGGGGTGCGGTGCGGACCTACGCATGGGGTTCGCGGACCGCGATTGCCGATTTCACCGGGGCGCCCAGTCCGACGGCGCATCCCGAGGCCGAACTGTGGTTCGGCGCGCACCCGGGGGACCCGGCGCATCTGTGCACCGATGACGGTGAGCAGTCGCTGCTCGAGGCGTTGCGCGCCGATCCGGAAGGCGAACTCGGAGCTGCGGTGCGCGGAAGATTCGGCGACACACTGCCGTTTCTGGTGAAGGTGCTCGCCGCCGACGAACCGTTGTCGCTGCAGGCGCACCCGAGTACTGAACAGGCCGTCGAGGGTTTCACCCGCGAAGACCGCATGGGCATCCCGGTGTCGGCGCCGGACCGCAACTACCGCGACCGCAGCCACAAGCCCGAACTCCTGGTGGCGCTCGGACCGTTCGAGGCGCTGGCCGGGTTTCGGCCCGCGGCACGCTCGGTCGAGCTGATGTGCGCTCTCGCTCCCGACGTCCTCGAGCCGTTCGTGCACCTGCTCGCCGGGGAGTCCGACGCCGACGGGCTGCGGGCGTTGTTCACGACGTGGATCACCTGTCCGCAGCCCGACCTGGACAGGCTGGTGCCGGCCGTGCTCGACGGCGCGATCAGCTACCTGCGTTCCGGGCAACAGGAATTCACCTCCGAAGCCAGGACCGTGCTCGAGCTCGGGGAGCGCTACCCCGGCGATGCCGGCGTGCTCGCCTCGCTGCTGCTCAACAGGATCACGCTGGCCCCTGGGGAGGGGATCTACCTGCCCGCCGGAAACCTGCACGCCTATCTTCAGGGCATCGGTGTCGAGGTGATGGCCAACTCCGACAACGTGTTACGCGGAGGCCTGACACCCAAGCACGTCGACGTCCCCGAACTGCTGCGGGTTCTCGACTTCAGCCCGGCCAACGACGTCGTCGTGCACCCCGAAACCGTCCGCGACGGAGCGGAACTCGTCTACCAGACCCCGGCACCGGAGTTCGCGGTGTCGGTGCTCACCGTCGACGGGGAGCACCTCGGGCACGAGATCGACGCGCCCACCCGCCACGACGGCCCGCAGATCCTGCTGTGCACCGAGGGCTCGGCGACGGTGTACGCCAAGCAGAGTGCGGTGGTGCTCGAGCGTGGTGCCGCGGCATGGATCGCGGCCGACGACGGTCCGATCAGATTGGACGCCCAGCAGCCGACGCGGCTGTTTCGGGTGACCGTCGGGATCTAGCCCGCTTCTCGGCCATCCACAACCGCATGTTGTGCCGGACCGTGCGGCCGACGAGCTTGGCCGACGGCACCATCCACAGGCTGTCCAGCAGGCTGAATCTGCGTAGAAACCATTCCGCCAGAACAGGATCGGTTTCCGCAGCGCCCAGGAACTGGTCGAACAACGAGCCGACGGGCCGGTACCAGCGCGGCATCGGGCCGGTGGCGCCGTGCAGCGTGAGGTCACCGACGGCGTTCATCGTCCACACCGGGTAGGTGGTCTTCGCCGTCGCCTTGCTCAGCGTCTTCGCCAGATCCGCGGCGGGTTCCTGCAGCGCGCGTCGGAGGTGGCCGGCCTGGATCGACGTCATCGTCATGCCCTGGCCGTAGGTCGGGTTGAAGCTCACCACCGCGTCGCCGAACGGGATGATGCCCTTGGGGAAACGCTCCATCTCGTCGTAGCGCCGCCACCTGCTCGTCGGGTACTTGTGCACGGCGATGGGGCCCAACGGTTTTCCCTGGCGCAGTGCACTGCTCACGTGCTCGGGCAGGATCGCGTCGGCCAGCGCGCACATCTGCTCGAAATCGGCTGGGGGCGGCACCTTTCCGGTGCCGAACGTCGTCACCCCCCAGTTGCCGTCCTCGTAGAACAGCATCCCCAGTCCGACCGGCTGCTGCCGTGACGCACCGGCAACGATCACCTTCTCCTTGAGCAGGCCCTCGGGGATGTGCACCTGATGGGTGGTGTAACCGATGCCGACGTCGACGGTGTCTTCACGGGGCCGGTCGAATCCCCACTGCGCCAACCACGCCGGCAGCCGGGTGCCACGTCCTGCGGCGTCCACGACCAGGTCGGCCTCGACCGTCGTACCCTCGTCGGTCCGCACCCCGGTGACCCGGCGTCCGTCGAACACCGGCTCGTCGACGGCCTGCGCCACCAGCGTCACGTTGTCGATCGCCAGCGTCCTGCGCCGGATCTGCCATTCCAGGTGCGGGCGGCTGGGTACGTAGGCGGTGAACGCGTCCTGGAGCCGGTGGTGGGTGCCCAACACATGCCCGGCGGCGCCGAAATGGATGCAGTCGGGACGGTTCTCCAGGATCGGCACGCCCGCGGCCACCATGTCGTCGAGCAGGCCCGGGAACAGCCCCTCGAACTCCTGCGCGCCGCGCGCCATCAACAGGTGCACGTGCCTGCCCTGCGGGACCGCGGCACGGTTGGCGGGCTCGTCGGGAAGCTCGTCGCGCTCGTACACCGTGACCCGGTCGTAGAAGTCCGACAGCACTCGCGCGGCGCACAGCCCACCGAGGCTGCCGCCGATGACGATTGCATGTTTTTCGGTCTGTGTCGTTTGGGCCATCGAGCTTTTACGGTAACCGGTACATTCCGCTGCAAACATGACAAAAAGGGGACGGCTGATGGCGCAGGATCCGATCACCCGGACCACCGGCCGGTGGCGGACGAAGTCGGTGGAGCAGTCGATCTCCGATACCGACGAGCCGTCTACCAGGCTGCGGAAAGATCTGACCTGGTGGGACCTCACCGTCTTCGGGGTCTCGGTGGTCATCGGTGCGGGCATCTTCACGATCACCGCATCGACAGCAGGCAACATCACCGGCCCGGCGATCTCCATCTCCTTCATCTTCGCCGCGATCGCCTGCGGGCTGGCCGCCCTGTGTTACGCGGAGTTCGCCTCCACCGTGCCGGTCGCGGGCAGCGCGTACACGTTCTCCTACGCGACTTTCGGGGAGTTCGTCGCGTGGATCATCGGCTGGGACCTGATCCTGGAGTTCGCGGTGGCCGCGGCCGTCGTCGCCAAGGGCTGGTCGAGCTACCTGGGCACGGTCTTCGGGTTCGGCGGCGGCGTCGCCGACGTCGGAGGGCTGGAACTCGACTGGGGCGCGCTGGTGATCATCACGTTCGTCACGGTGATCCTGGCGTACGGCACCAAGCTGTCGGCCGGGGTGAGCCTGGCCGTCACCACGCTCAAGGTCGCGGTGGTGCTGCTGGTGGTGTCGGTGGGCGCGTTCTACATCAAGGCCGAGAACTACTCGCCGTTCATCCCGCCCGCCGAGCCCGGGGGTGCCGAAGGCGGCACGGCCGCCGAGCAGTCGCTGTTCTCGCTGATCACCGGCGCCGAAGGCAGCAGCTACGGCTGGTACGGGCTGCTGGCCGGCGCGTCGATCGTGTTCTTTGCGTTCATCGGTTTCGACATCGTCGCGACCACCGCCGAAGAGACCAAGAACCCGCAGCGCGACGTGCCCCGCGGCATCCTGGCCTCGCTGGGGATCGTGACCGTCCTCTACGTCGCCGTGGCCGTGGTGCTGTCCGGCATGGTCAATTACACCGAGCTGCGCGACGCCGAATCGCCCAACCTCGCGACCGCGTTCGCGCTCAACGGGGTGGACTGGGCGGCCAAGGTGATCTCCATCGGCGCGCTGGCCGGGCTGACCACCGTCGTCATCGTGCTGGTGCTCGGACAGACGCGGGTGCTGTTCGCGATGTCGCGGGACGGGTTGCTGCCGCGCCAGCTGGCCAAGACCGGCAACCGCGGCACGCCGGTGCGGATCACGCTGCTGGTCGGTGTGGTGGTGGCGGTGACTGCCACGGTCTTCCCGATCGACAACCTCGAGGAAATGGTGAACATCGGCACGCTGTTCGCGTTCGTGCTGGTGTCGGCGGGTGTGCTCGTGCTGCGGCGCACCCGGCCCGACCTCAAGCGTGGCTTCCGCACGCCGTGGGTCCCACTGCTGCCGATCCTGGCGATCATCGCCTGCGTGTGGTTGATGCTGAACCTGACCGGGCTGACGTGGATTCGCTTCAGCATCTGGATGGCGATCGGTGTGGTCGTCTACTTCCTGTATGGCCGCAGGCACTCGCGCCTGGCGCAGTAACTCCCGACGCCCCGCGAGCGCGCGCGTTTGCACGTCGACACGCCGCGCTGACTGGCATTCTGCGCGCGCTCGTCACCGACGAGCGCGACGTTCTTCACGCAACACGCCGCCCGGTGGCGTACAAACACGCGGCCTCGCGGGACCAGGGTGTTTTACAAAACAGCTAGTTCTGTCTAGACACGCGACAAAAGTGTCGATATAGTCAACCCCAGTTCGTGATCGCACTCACAGCAAGGAGGCATTGGGGTGACCACCGAAATCTCAGGAATGACCGACAGCGGCGTGACGCAGTGGCGGGACAAGAAGCGCTACCTCTGGTTGATGGGCCTGATCGTGCCCACGGCGCTGTTCGTCGTGATGCCCCTGGTGTGGGCGTTCAACCAGGCGGGTTGGCACGCCGCCGCACAGGTCCCGTTCTGGATCGGGCCGATCCTGCTCTACCTGGTGCTGCCCGCGCTGGACCTGCGGTACGGCCCGGACGGTCAGAACGCGCCGGACGCCGTGATGGAGCAGTTGGAGAACGACAAGTACTACCGCTACTGCACCTACATCTTCATCCCGTTCCAGTACGCCAGCGTCGTCTTCGGCGCGTACCTGTTCACGGCGTCCAACCTGAGCTGGCTCGGGTTCGACGGTGGCTTGGGCTGGCCGGCGAAGATCGGTCTGGCGCTGTCGGTGGGCGTGCTCGGCGGGGTGGGGATCAACACCGCGCACGAGATGGGTCACAAGAAGGACGAGCTGGAACGTTGGCTGGCCAAGATCACGCTGGCGCAGACCGGATACGGCCACTTCTACATCGAGCACAACCGCGGCCACCACGTCCGGGTCGCCACACCGGAGGATCCCGCTTCGGCACGATTCGGCGAGACGTTCTGGGAGTTCCTGCCGCGCAGCGTGTGGGGCAGCCTGAAGTCCTCATGGGAGTTGGAGACCAAGCGTCTGGAACGGGCCGGCAAGAGCAAGTGGCACTGGTCCAACGACGTGCTCAATGCGTGGGCGATGTCCATCGTGTTCTATGCCGTACTGATCGCGGTCTTCGGCCTCGCTCTCGTTCCGTTCATCGTGATCTCCGCCGTGTTCGGATTCGCACTGCTGGAAGCGGTGAACTACCTCGAGCACTACGGCCTGCTGCGGCAGAAGACCGAAAGCGGCCGCTACGTGCGGTGCGCGCCCGAACACAGCTGGAACTCCGACCATCTGGTGACCAACCTGTTCCTGTACCACCTGCAGCGGCACAGTGACCACCACGCCAACCCGACGCGCCGCTACCAGACGCTGCGCAGCATGCAGGGAGCACCGAACCTGCCCAGCGGGTATGCCTCGCTGATCGGGCTCACCTACTTCCCGCCGCTGTGGCGCAAGGTGATGGACCACCGGGTCATGGAGCACTACGACGGCGATATCTCCAAGGTCAACGTCCACCCGCGAGTGCGGGACAAGGTGATGGCCAAGTACGGGGCCGACGAGCGCTTGCGCGAGGAGCAGACGGGCCGAGACGCATGAGCGCCTACCGCTGCCCCGGCTGTGACTACGTCTACGACGAGGCCAAAGGTGCGCCGCGGGAGGGCTTTCCGGCTGGCACGCCATGGGAGGACGTCCCCGACGACTGGTGCTGCCCCGACTGCGCGGTGCGCGAGAAGGTCGATTTCGAAGAGATTGGAGCAACCAAATGAGCGACTACAAGCTGTTCGTCTGTGTGCAGTGCGGCTTCGAGTACGACGAGGCCAAGGGCTGGCCCGAGGACGGCATCGAGCCGGGCACCCGCTGGGACGACATCCCCGACGACTGGAGCTGCCCGGACTGCGGCGCGGCCAAGTCGGACTTCGAGATGGTCGAGGTCGCGCGGCCGTGAGCGCACACTCGATGTCCGCCAGCGCGCGCGCAGGTACGCGACATGCCGAGCGAAGGTGTGCAGACACGCGCGCTCGCGGGGAAGACGGGACGACATGACAGCCTGGGCGAGCACGACCGTCGGAAGCGATAGTGTCGCGCGTGTGAGCCGCTCCCACGAGAAGCGCATCAGCTACGCCGAGGCGTCCAGGGTGCTGTTGCGCGACTCGATCCTCGACGGCATGCGGGAGATGCTGCTGGCCCGCGACTGGTCGGCGATCACGCTGTCCGACGTCGCCAGGGCGGCCGGCATCAGCCGCCAGACGATCTACAACGAGTTCGGCTCGCGGCAGGGCCTCGCGCAGGGGTACGCCCTGCGCCTGGCCGACCGGCTCGTCGATCAGATCCACGACGCCATCAACCACAACGCCGGCGACATCTACGCCGCCTTCCTGCAGGGGTTCCGCGACTTCTTCACCGAATCGGCCGCCGACCCGCTGGTGATCTCGCTGCTGACCGGCACCTCCAAGCCAGACCTGCTGCAGATCATCACCACCGACAGCGCGCCGATCATCAGCCGGTGCTCCACGCGGCTGACCGAATCGTTGATGTCGAGCTGGGTGCGGGCCAGCGAGGAGGACGCCGGTGTCCTGGCCCGGGCCATCGTCCGGCTCGCCATGAGCTACGTGTCGATGCCCCCGGAAGCCGACCACGATGTGGCCAGGGACCTGGCCAGATTGATGACGCCCTTCGCCGAACGCTACGGTGTCATAGATACTTCTTAGCCGGCAGAGCGCAGCCGCTGTTGCAAAACGGATGAGCGCCTGTCCCGCGAGCCCGCAGGCTATGGGTGTCGCCGACTGCACATCCGTGCACGCACAGGCAATCGAACGAATATAGGGGCTCTACATGACTGCACTGACCGCCGATGTCCGCAACGGCATCGACTACAAGGTCGCCGACCTGGGACTGGCCGAGTTCGGCCGCAAGGAGATCCGGCTGGCCGAACACGAGATGCCCGGCCTGATGGCGCTGCGCCGCGAGTACGCCGACGTGCTGCCGCTCAAGGGCGCGCGGATCTCCGGCTCGCTGCACATGACCGTCCAGACCGCGGTGCTCATCGAGACGTTGGTGAGCCTCGGTGCTGAGGTGCGCTGGGCGTCGTGCAACATCTTCTCCACCCAGGACCACGCCGCCGCGGCCGTCGTCGTCGGCCCCAACGGCACCGTCGACGCGCCCAAGGGCACCCCGGTGTTCGCATGGAAGGGCGAATCGCTGGAGGAGTACTGGTGGGCCGCCGAGCAGATGCTCACCTGGCCCGGCGAGCCGGCCAACATGATCCTCGACGACGGCGGTGACGCCACCATGCTGGTGCTGCGCGGCGCGCAGTTCGAGAAGGCCGGCGTGGTTCCCCCCGGCGAGGACGACGACTCCGCCGAGTACAAGGTGTTCCTGTCACTGATCCGGGAGCGCTTCGAGACCGACAAAACCAAGTGGACCAAGATCGCCGAGGCCGTCAAGGGCGTCACCGAGGAGACCACCACCGGCGTGCTGCGGCTCTACCAGTTCGCCGCCTCCGGCGAGCTGTCCTTCCCGGCGATCAACGTCAACGACTCGGTGACCAAGAGCAAGTTCGACAACAAGTACGGCACCCGGCACTCGCTGATCGACGGCATCAACCGCGGCACCGACGTGCTGATCGGCGGCAAGGCCGCGCTGGTCTGCGGCTACGGCGACGTCGGCAAGGGCTGCGCCGAGGCTCTCAAGGCCCAGGGCGCCCGCGTCGCGGTCACCGAGATCGACCCGATCAACGCGCTGCAGGCGCTGATGGACGGCTTCGAGGTCAAAACCGTCGAAGAGGCCATCGGCTGGGCGGACATCGTCATCACCGCCACCGGCAACCAGGGCATCATCACCCTCGAGCACATGAAGGCGATGAAGCACCAGGCGATCCTGGGCAACATCGGCCACTTCGACGACGAGATCGAGATGGCGCGTCTGGAGAAGGATCCCGACGTGCGCCGCATCAACATCAAGCCGCAGGTCGACGAGTTCACCTTCTCCAACGGACACTCGATCATCGTGCTGAGCGAGGGACGTCTGCTGAACCTGGGCAACGCGACCGGCCACCCGTCGTTCGTGATGAGCAACAGCTTCTCCAACCAGGTGATCGCGCAGATCGAGCTGTGGACCAAGAACGACGAGTACGACAACGAGGTCTACCGGCTGGCCAAGCATCTCGACGAGAAGGTCGCCAAGATCCACGTCGAGGCGCTCGGCGGCTCGCTGACCAGGTTGACCAAGGAGCAGGCGGAGTACATCGGTGTCGACGTCGACGGCCCGTACAAGCCAGAGCACTACCGCTACTGACGTGACCAGGTCGAATCGGGCGCGCACGGTGACCACCACGGTCGGTGTGCGCGCCCGATTCGCCGGTCGGCTGGCCGCGACGGCCGGACTCCTGCTGGTGGTCTCGGCGTGTCAGACCCAGCAGGAAGAGCCGGCCGCCAGTTCGGCGCCGCCCGCTCCGGAGGTGCGTCACGACACCGAGGAGCTCGCCCGCATCTTCCCGGCTCTGGGTGCTCCGGTGTCGGCGTCGTGGATCCAGTGGGACAACACCGCAACCCGGCCTGAGAACTCACGGCTGAAGCTGCAGTGGATCGACGCCGTCGTGCAGGTCACCCCGGCCACGATGGAAGAACTTGTGACACAACATGAATCAGAGGAAACCGGTAGCCAGCCCGCGGTGCAGAAGGTGCTCGAGCCCGAGTTGCCGCCCGGGCCGTTTCTGACCGGCATCGAGCTGAACATGGTCTTCGGCGCCGAGCGCAGGAGCACCCGGGTGTTCCTGGACCCGCCGCAGGACGAGGTGGTGCTGCAGTCCAGCATCGCCGGCTGAATCGGGCGCGTCAGGCGACCTGCAGGGTCACATACCGCGCCGAATTCGCCTGCGGCAGCAGGCCCAACTGCCGGTACACGGTGGACCGCCACACGGGTGCCTGCGAGTTGATGTAGAGGCCGCCCAGCGCCCAGCCGTGCATCTGCCCGTCACCGATGATGACAGTGAAGTCGGCGTCGGGATCCTGCGCCAGAAGCTTGTCGCGGAACGCCAGCGCGCCCGGGTAGAGCTTCTCGAGCGTGCCGATGTACACCGCGGTCGGGGGCAGCCCGGTCAGATCCGCGCTCGAAATCGGGTTCACCCGTGGATCATCCATGTCCAGCTCGCCATTGAACTGCGGACCTTCCCCTGCCGGACGGCTCGGCAGGATCGGGTCGTCGATGGCGTCGATCTCGGGCCCGCTCAACGTCAGATGCAGCGCCGGTGAGACCAGCACCATTCTCGAGGGTTGGGATTCGGAGACTACACATTGCACGTCGGATCGGCAGCGGCGCAACATCTCCTGCACGGCCAGCATGGCGTACGAGCCGCCGGAAGAGTCACCGTAGAGGCTGACGTTGTCCACGCCGTGCGCGTCGATCAACATCGACAGGTAGTCGGCCATCGGCGGCACCAGCGTGCTCGCCGTGCCGGTGCCCTGCGGCGGGGCCAGCGGGAAGATCGGCACCAGCACGGTGGCGCCGGTGTCGCGGGCCATCTCCGCGTAGTCCGACCAGTGGATGATGTTCGCTTCGGCCTCGAAACCGCCGCCGTGCAACGCGACGACGTACTCGCCCGACGGCTGCGGCGACGCCAATTCCCACACTTTCCAGCCGTTGTAGCTGCGCTCGGTCACGGTCAGCCCGGTGGTCGTCGACGGTGGTGGGTCGACGCTGGTGACCGTCCCCACCACACCGCTGAACAACTTGATCCCGGTGACCGCCGAGAACCAGCGCAAGGTGCGCAGTGTGTCGACGACCAGTTGGTCCCCGAACGTGGGCGGTGTCGTCGTGACGGTGCGTGGACCCTCGGCGACGTCGTTGAGCCCGAGTTGGCGGTAGATGTCCGGACGCACCTTCGCCGCCTGCGAGTTGATGGAACCGCCCAGCGCCCAGTCGTGGATCTGGCCTCTGCCCACCACGAGCGAGGCCACCCCGCCGGCGGCATTCCACTTCTCGTGCAGCAGCAGGGTGTCGGGAAGTCCGATCTCGAGGGTCCCGATGTAGATCGTGGTGGGCGGAAAGCCTGCGAGCACAGCGTCTTCGATGAACAGCGGGCTGACCACCGGGTCCGTCGGCTCGAATCCGTCGGCCCAGTGACTGCCGTCGTTGTAGAAGTCGAGATCGTCGACGTCGATCACCGGGTCATCGATGTCGCGGATCGCCGGGTTGGACAGCGAGGCGTCCGGGGCGGGGGAGAGCAACACCATGCTCGCGGGAACGGGACGACCGTTCATCACCAGCCGGCGCACCGCGGACATCGCCAGGATGGTGCCGGCCGAATCTGCGTAGACACTGACGTCTTCGGCCCCGTGCGTGGCGATCTGATCGGAGAGGAACTGGGCCATGGCGGGCACCACCCGGGTGGCCGACCCCGCCTCGGTGGTCGCCAGCGGATACATCGGCACGAGCACGGTGGCGCCGGTGTCGCGTGCCATGGCCGCGTAGTCACTCCAGTGCGTCACCAGTGGCTGCACCACGAACCCGCCTCCGTGGACGGCGACGACGGTCTTGCCCGTCGGGTTGGGCGGGTGGAACTCCCACACCTGCCAAGGTTCCTCTTCCGACACCTGGTACTCGGTGCTGCGGACGTCGAGGCCGCGCTTGACGAACCACGGCGGCTTGTCGCTCTCCAGCGCTTTGGCCAGCAAGCCGTAGATGTCCACACCGATGAAGCTGGAGATCTGACGCATCACCCGAAGGCTGAAAACGACCACCTGGTCGAAGAAGGTCGGTTCGGCGGTGTAGGTGATCGAGTCCGAAGGCGTGGCAACCAGAGCCGCGCCCGAGATGATGTCGGCAGATGCTCTGAGCACCGGTGCCGGAGCCTCGTCGACCTCGCGGCGCGCCGCCCCGAGCGCCGTCCACAGCTGTGGGACGGCGGTCGGCGTCGGCCGCGGTGTGTCTTCCGGGACCGGCTGCTCCAACAGGGTGTGGGAGACCTGATCGGGCTCGGACTGGGGTTCGGGCTCGCCGGCCGGCTCGTCGTCCTCGACCGTCTCGGCCGTCTCGTCGGCGGGGGTGTCGTCCGGTTCCGCGGCGCGCGGCTTCCGCTCGTCGTCATCCCCCTCAGCCTCGGCGGCGGCGTCCTCAGCGGACTCGGATTCGGATTCGGATTCGGATTCGGTTGGCGCCGAATCGTTCCGGCTCGGGGCATCGCCGGAGCGGTCCTTGGGTGTGCTCGCCGGACCGGCCCGCTTCTTCCCGGAATCCCCGTCGGTTTGCGTCGACTTCGGGGCCGACCGCGACCCGCCGGAGTCGTCATCCGCAGACGCGACGGCGCACCCCCACCCCAGGAACACCGCGGTGCCGACACCGGCCACAACCGCAACTTCGCAAACTTTGCCAGCACGGACTCTGCTCCCCATCGGCTCACTATGAAGCCTACGGTTCCGCGTGGTCAACCTTTGCCGTCCCTGCCACTGCGGTGCCTGCATTACGCTCGCCGAGTGCTCATCGTGATCGAAGGAGTCGACGGTGCCGGCAAGCGGACGTTGACCAACGGTCTGCGCGCCGCCTTCGAGGCCGGCGGCCGGTCGGTGTCCAGCCTGGCGTTCCCCCGTTACGGGGTCTCGGCGCCCGCGGATCTGGCGGCCGAAGCCCTGCACGGTGCCCACGGTGACCTCGCCGACTCGGTCTACGCGATGGCCGTGCTGTTCGCGATGGACCGCGCAGGCGGTAAAGCCGAGATCGAGCGACTGGCCGCGGAATCCGACGTCGTGATCCTCGATCGCTACGTCGCCTCCAACGCCGCCTACAGCGCTGCGCGGCTGCACCAGGGCGGCGACGGGGATGTGGTGGCCTGGGTGCGCGACCTCGAGTACGGACGGCTGCAGCTGCCCGCCCCGGACTGGCAGGTGCTGCTGGATGTGCCGACAGAACTGGCGGCGCAACGTGCGGTGAACCGGGCCGCCGAAGAGGCCGACCGGGCCCGGGACGCCTACGAGCGCGACGACGGGCTGCAGCGTCGCACGTCAGCGGTGTACACCGAGTTGGCCGCAGCCCAGTGGTGCGGGCCGTGGACAGTCGTGCCACCGGACGTCGACGCAGCCGAACTCGCGGAAATTCTGCGTTAGCCGCCAGACCGCTGCGGATCGGCGAGACGGCAGATACCCTCAGCCATGGGGCGTCGCCCAGGCGACGAAATTGTGCAACGTGGTACCGGGGGGTCCGATGACTGTTCCAATTCATACGCGCGTCGAACTGCTTGCGGAGGTCGACGATCGCGTCGCCCGGATGAAGTCGGCCTGCGGACAATTCGACCAGGGCACCCTCGTCGAGGCCATGACAGTGGCAGTGCACGTCCGCGCGCTCGTCCACCACACCGACACCACCCGCGCCCTGATCGACCAGCGCGACCTCACCTGGGTGGACACCGCGGGCGTGCCCCATCCCAAGAACCAGTCCGGCGCGGCCTGCTTGACACTGATGAAGATCCGCAGCGGACCGCAGGGCTACGCCGAATACGTGCCGAAGCTCGGGCTGTACCCGCCGGCACCGATCCGCACCAGGGACGGCGGCAGGATCGACCGCGGCTCGCGCATCCCGTTCGACCACTGGTGGACCAACCCGGTGGTGCGGGACTGCGACGGCGCCGACTACTCCCGCAAGCAACTCGTGCTCGCGCTTGCCAACGAGCTGGTGGCCTCGGACGACCCGGAGACGACGGCTGCGCGGCGGGCGCTGGCCGACAGCTACTCGCTGGGGTGGGTGCTCGCAGGCGAAACCGGCGGCGCGGCGGGGAAGACTTTCGAGAGAAACCCGGTGCCTGCCAGCGTGCGGCAGATCGGCTACGAGGTGATCGAGTCGATCAGGCAGCAGCGCGACATCCTCGGCTGACATCTAACCGGGCGAACGCCGATGTGATGCGCCGGACAGCGATCCTGATTTGGTGCGCATCGCTGGTGGCGGTCGGCTGTCAGCGCTCGACCGACGGCGAATCCGCATCCGCCGGTGGTCTGCAGTCGTTACCGCTGACCGTGCAGGACGTCAGGCAGGTCAGCGGATTCGGCGAGTTCACCCGGACAGCCGACGATGACCGGACCGTCGCGGACACCGCAACCCCCGAGGGCCCGTGTCGCGCGTTGTTCGACCAGGGGGTGGCCTTCGGTGACGACTGGGTCGACTCCCGCACCGTCGTCGACGACGGCGATGTGGACATCGGGGACCGGGCGCCGGTGTTCGCCTCGATCATCCAGGCCGTGGTGGCGTATCCGGACAGCGACAGCGCGCGGGACGCGTTCGATCGCCGCCTGGTGGACATGGACAACTGCGCCGCCCTGCGCCTCGAATTCATGGACGGAGCTGTGCTGCGACCCGACCCGGCGACGGTCGCCTACGTCAATGATCAGTGGACGGTGGCGTCGGCGGTCAAGTCCTCGGTCGTCGTCGACGTGTCGGTGACCGTTCTGCCCGACTCCGAGACGATCGCCTCGGAAATCCTGCAACGGATCGTCGACCGGATCGACTGAGCCTGCGCCGCCAGAACGGCGTTCCAGACCTCGGTGCCGGTCAACACGCAAATCGCCCGGTGTGGTATCCGAGGTTTATTGCTTTCTGGTGACACCATGGACACCATGAGGCAAAGGATCCTGGTCGTCGATGACGACCCTTCGCTCGCCGAGATGCTCACCATCGTTCTGCGTGGCGAGGGCTTCGACACCGCGGTGGTCGGTGACGGCACCCAAGCGCTGACCGCGGTCCGCGAGCTGCGGCCCGATCTGGTGCTGCTGGACCTCATGTTGCCCGGCATGAACGGCATCGACGTGTGCCGGGTGCTGCGTGCGGACTCCGGCGTGCCCATCGTGATGCTGACCGCCAAGACCGACACCGTCGACGTGGTGCTCGGGTTGGAGTCCGGCGCCGACGACTACGTGATGAAGCCGTTCAAGCCCAAGGAACTGGTGGCCCGGGTGCGCGCCCGGCTGCGTCGCAACGAGGACGAGCCGGCCGAGATGCTGTCGATCGCCGACATCGACATCGACGTCCCGGCCCACAAGGTCACCCGCCAAGGCGAGCAGATCTCCCTGACCCCGCTGGAGTTCGACCTGCTGGTCGCGCTGGCACGGAAACCCCGCCAGGTGTTTACTCGAGATGTGCTGCTCGAACAGGTGTGGGGTTACCGTCATCCCGCCGACACCCGTTTGGTGAACGTGCACGTCCAGCGGCTGCGGGCCAAAGTCGAGAAGGACCCGGAGAACCCGCAGGTGGTGCTCACCGTTCGAGGAGTGGGATACAAGGCCGGACCCCCATGACTCTGACCGCTCGGCGGTGGGCGTGATCTTCAGTTCGAGACGGCGTATCCACCGGCGGTCGGCACCACTTGTCCGCGGCCTGGGTGCGCTGGGCAGGGCGCTGAGTTTGGCGTGGCGGCGCTCTCTGCAGCTACGTGTCGTCACCCTGACGCTGGGCCTGTCGCTGGCGGTCATCATGGTGCTGGGCTTCGTCCTCACCAGTCAGATCACCGACCGGATCCTCGAGGTCAAAGTGCGCGCGGCCACCGAGGAGATCGAACGGGCCCGCGGTACGGTCAGCGGAATCGTCGGCGGTGAGGAGACCCGTTCCCTCGACAGCAGCCTGCAGCTGGCCCGCAACACCCTGATCGACCGCAAGGCAGATGCCGGCTCCGGCCTCGCCGGCGCCTTCGACGCAGTGCTCGTCGTCCCCGGGATGGGTCCCCGCGCGGCCACCTCCGCCGGCCCGATCGACCAGGTGCCCAACGCGCTGCGCGACTTCGTCAACGCCGGACAGGTCAGCTACCAGTACTCGACCGTGCACACCGACGGCTTCTCCGGACCCGCCCTGATCGTCGGCACCCCGACGTCGTCGCCGGCGGCCAACCTGGAGCTCTACCTGATCTTCCCGCTGAACAGCGAAGCCTCCACGATCGCGTTGGTCCGCGGCACGCTGGCCACCGGCGGGGTGGTGCTGCTCGGCCTGCTGGCCGCGATCGCGCTGCTGGTGGCGCGTCAGATCGTGCTGCCGGTGCGGTCGGCGTCGCGGATCGCCGAGCGGTTCGCCGAAGGGCACCTCGCCGAGCGAATGCCGGTGCGCGGCGAGGACGACATGGCGCGGCTGGCGGTGTCGTTCAACGACATGGCGGAAAGCCTGCACCGCCAGATCACCCAGCTCGAGGAGTTCGGCAACCTGCAACGAAGGTTCACCTCCGACGTCAGCCACGAACTGCGCACCCCGCTGACCACCGTGCGGATGGCCGCCGACCTGATCCACGACCACGCCGAAGACCTCGACCCCGCGTTGCGCCGCTCGACCGAGCTGATGGTCAACGAGCTGGACCGGTTCGAGTCGCTGCTCAGCGACCTGCTCGAGATCTCCCGCCACGACGCCGGCGTCGCCGAGCTGGCCGTCGAAGCCGTCGACCTGCGCTCCATCGTCAAGAGCGCCCTGGACAACGTCGGTCACCTCGCCGAAGAAGCCGGCGTGGACCTGATCGTCGACCTGCCCACCGACGACGTCATCGCCGAAGTCGACCCGCGCCGGGTGGAGCGGATCCTGCGCAACCTGATCGCCAACGCCATCGACCACGCCGAGCACAAACCGGTGCGCATCCGGATGGCCGCCGACGAGGACACCGTCGCGGTCACCGTCCGCGACCACGGCGTGGGCCTGCGCCCCGGCGAGGAGAAGCTGGTGTTCAGCCGGTTCTGGCGGGCGGATCCGTCGCGGGTGCGCCGCTCCGGCGGAACCGGCCTCGGGCTGGCGATCAGCATCGAGGACGCCCGGCTGCACCAGGGCAGGCTGGAAGCCTGGGGCGAGCCCGGTAAGGGCGCCTGCTTCCGGTTGACGCTGCCACTGGTCCGCGGACACAAGGTGACCAGCAGCCCGCTGCCCGTCAAGCCCGTCGAACCGACACCGGTGCCCTCCGGCACCCGAGCGACCCGCGAACGCGAACCGGCAGGGGAGAGCGTGTGACACGCTTCCTAGCCGCGCTGTTCGCACTGGTGCTCGCGCTCACCGGATGTTCCGGGGTGCCCAGCTCGTCGTCGCCGCAGGCCATCGGCACCGTCGCCCTGCCGGCGCCACCCAGCCTGCCCGAGCCCACCCCGGGGATGGACCCCGACGTGCTGCTGCGGGAATTCCTCAAGGCCACCGCCGACCCCGCGAACAGGCACCTGGCCGCGCGGCAGTTCCTCACCGAATCGGCGTCGAGTGGCTGGGACGACGCGGGCAGCGCGCTGCTGATCGACAACGTGGTTTTTGTCGAGACCCGTACGCCCAACCGGGTTTCGGTGAGTATGCGCGCCGACATCCTCGGCTCACTGTCGGACATGGGAGTGTTCGAGACGGGCGAGGGGGCCCTGCCCGACCCCGGCCCGATCGAATTGGTGAAGACGTCGGACGGCTGGCGCATCGACCGTCTGCCCAACGGGGTCTTCCTGGACTGGCAGCAGTTCCAGTCCACCTACAAACGCAGCACCCTCTACTTCGCCGACCCCACGGGCAAGACCGTGGTGCCGGACCCGCGCTACGTCGCGGTGTCCGAGCCCGACCAGTTGCCCACCGAGCTGGTCAGCAAGTTGATCGCGGGTCCGCGGCCGGAGATGACCGACACCGTGCGCAACCTGCTCGGCCCGCCGCTGAAACTGCGGGGGCCGGTGACGCGCGCCGACGGCGGCAAGACCGGCGTGGGACGCGGCTACGGTGGGGCGCGCATCGACCTGGATAACCTGGCCACCACTGACCCCCAGAGCAGGCAACTGCTTGCCGCGCAGCTGATCTGGACGTTGTCCCGGGCCGGCATCAACGGGCCGTACGTGATCACCGCCGACGGTGCCGCACTCGACGACCGGTTCGCCGACGGCTGGGACACCGCCGACGTCGCCGCGACCGATCCCGGTGCCGTCGACGGTGCCGCGGCCGGGCTGCACGCCCTCGTCGGCGGGTCCCTGGTGCGGCTGGACGGCCAGCGCGCGCCGCGGGTGTCGGGTTCATTCGGGCAGATGCCCGGCCAGAGCGCCGCCTCGCTGTCGCGCGGCGGTCAGCTGGTCGCCTCGATCATCACCGAGCGCCCCGGCGCTCCCGACATGGCCTCGACACTGTGGGTGGGACCGCTGGGCGGGGACGCATCCCAGGCGATGGACGGCCGCAGCCTCAGTCGGCCGAGCTGGTCGCTGGACGACGCCATCTGGGTCGTCGTCGACGGCATCAACGTCGTCCGCGTCATCCAGGACGCCTCGGGCCAGCCCGCCCGGATCCCCGTCGACTCCGCCTCGGTGTCGACCCGATTCCCCGGCCCGATCGCTGAACTGCAGCTCTCGCGGGACGGCACCCGCGCCGCCATGGTGATCGAGGGACGGGTGATCCTCGCCGGTGTCGAGCAGACAGAAGGCGGCGGGTACGCGCTGACCTTCCCGCGACGGCTCGGCTACGGGTTGCGCGACACGGTGGTGTCGCTGTCCTGGCGCACCGGCGACGACATCGTCGTCAGCCGCACCGATGCCCAGCACCCGGTGGCCTACGTGAACCTCGACGGGGTGAACTCCGACGGCCCGACCTACAACCTGCTGCGGCCGGTGACGACGGTGGCGGCGAACCCGTCGGCCGTCTACGTCGCCGACGCGCGCGGGGTGCTTCAACTCTCGGGGTCGACCGCCGACGGCGACCCCGGGTGGGCGGAGGTCCGGCCGTTGATGACAGCGGGTGCGCTGCCGGTGCTGCCGGGCTGACACTGGACGTGCTGCCGGACAGCCCCCCGGCAGCCAGCCGATGGAGAGGTCACCGATGGATATCGACAAGATGCAGGTTTCCCGGAAGTCGGTGATCGTCGGCGCGGGAGTGGGCCTCGCGGCGGCCACGCTGGCGGCGTGTTCGGGCGGTGATTCCGGCGATTCGAGTGATTCCGGTGGCGAGGCTTCGGGGGCGGCGTCGGAGGAGCTCATCACGACCGCGGACGTGCCCGTCGGCTCCGGCATCATCGTCGGCGAGACCATCATCACCCAGCCGGTGGCGGGGGATTTCAAGGCGTTCTCGGCGGTGTGCACGCACTCCGGCTGCCTGATCAACGTGGTGGCCGACGGGACCCTCAACTGCCCCTGCCACGGCAGCAAGTTCAGCCTCGACGGCGCAGTGGTCAGGGGCCCGGCCGCGCGCCCGCTGACCGAGGAGACGATCACCGTGCAGGGAGATTCGATCGTCGCCGGCTGACGTGCCCCGCGAGTGTGAAGCCAGGGCTGTGGATCAGGGCGAAACCACGACCCGGGATGATATTTCGCGGCGAAGCGGGGCCGGGCTGTCGGACGCCGACGCCACACTGGGGGCGTGCTCGACCTGGTCCTTCCGCTGCAGTGCGGTGGCTGCGGTGTCGCGGGCGTGGGCTGGTGCGCGGCGTGCGACCGAGAACTCACCGTCCGGCCCGACCAGCCCCACCTGGTGACGCCTCGCCTGGACCCCGGCGTGCCTGTGCTGTCGCTCGGCCGGTACGCGGGCGCGCGCCGAAAGGCCGTCGTCGCGGTCAAGGAGCGGGGCCGCGCCGACCTGCTCGAACCGCTGGCCCGGGCGTTGCACACCGCGCTGGATCACCTGCTGACGTGGGGGCTGCTCGACACCCCGATGTCGGTGGTGCCCGCACCCACCAGACGCTCAGCGGCCAGGCGTCGCGGTGGTGACCCCGTCACCCGCCTCGCCCATCGGGCCATCGAGGGCCACCACGGCCTGACCGTCGCCCCGGTGCTGCGGATGAAGGCCTTCACCCGCGACTCCGTCGGGCTCTCCAGCGCCGCCCGGCAGCGCAACATCGCCGGGCGCATCCGCATCACCACACCGGTGACGGGGCCCGTCGTGGTGGTCGACGACGTGGTGACGACCGGCGCCACCGCCGCCGAATCGGTCCGGGTCCTGCAAACGTGCGGCACCGACGTCGTCGCCGTCCTCGCGCTGGCGCACGCCTGAGCATTGCCTTCAGATCAAGCGGACATGAAGAACTGAAAACACGTCTGCCGAATCAGTGGCACGACCAGGTGAACACGGACTACCGTCGGCACCAACCATCCGTGAACATCTCACGGCGGCGATCCGCACAGGAGACGCCGGTATCGCGCCCAGCGGTAGGAGGTGAGTAGTCGACACCTTGCACCGGCGAGCGGCGCAACCAGGACAGCCTCGTCGGTGCGATTTCTTCGTATAGCCGGGCACACGCAAGTGTGCACACGCGAAACAGAATCGAGTTGCCAAGTATGTCAAGTCATTCCATGGAATCAGACAGCACGATGGTGGTGGACCCGAGCACTGACGGATCGGCCGAACCTACTCCGAACGCCGAGGTGGCGGTGACGGGCCGAAACGTCGAGGTCCCCGACCACTTCCGTAACTACGTCTCCGAGAAGCTGTCTCGCCTGGAACGCTTCGACCGCACCATCTACCTCTTCGACGTCGAGCTGTATCACGAGCGCAACCGCCGCCAGCGGAAGAATTGCCAGCACGTCGAGATCACCGCCAAGGGGCGTGGACCCGTCGTCCGTGGCGAAGCCTGCGCCGACAGCTTCTACGCCGCCCTCGAATCGGCGGCAGGCAAACTCGAACGCCGGCTCCGCAAGAGCAAGGACCGCCGCAAGATCCACTACGGCGACAAGACGCCGGTGTCGCTGCACGAGGCCACCTCGCTGGACCACCTGGTCGACGGGTTCACCCCGCTGCAGGAGCCGGTCGAGAACACCAACGAGGTCGCCGTCGACGACCACGAGCCCGGACGGATCGTCCGCACCAAGGAGCACCCCGCCATCCCGATGACCGTCGACGACGCCCTCTACGAGATGGAGCTCGTCGGCCACGACTTCTTCCTGTTCCACGACAAGGACAGCGACCGGCCGTGTGTGGTCTACCGGCGGCACGCCTACGACTACGGTTTGATCAAGCTGGCCTGATCAACCTGGCCTGAGGTCGATCCGGCGCGCGGAAGCACCGCCAGTGTCGCTCTGCGCGCCGGATTCGCTCTCAGTGCGGCGCGCCTGACACGCTCGACCAGCGTTTTCGATGCGTCACCTACGATGGTGTCCGTCTGAACGCGTGCCGCCATCAACAAAGAGGAAACAGCGTGCTGGGAAAGTTGCTCCGTCTCGGTGAAGGCCGCATGGTCAAGCGCCTCAAGGGGGTGGCTGACTACGTCAACACCCTGTCCGACGACATCGAGAAGCTGTCCGACGCGGAACTTCGCGCCAAGACCGACGAGTTCCGGGACCGCCTGGGCGGCGGCGAGGACCTCGACGACCTGATGCCCGAGGCGTTCGCCGTCGCCCGCGAGGCGGCGTGGCGGGTGCTCAACCAACGGCACTTCGACGTCCAGGTGATGGGCGGCGCCGCGCTGCACTTCGGCAACGTCGCCGAGATGAAGACCGGTGAGGGCAAGACGCTGACCGCCGTGCTGCCCGCCTACCTCAATGCGCTGGCCGGCAAGGGCATGCACATCGTCACCGTGAACGATTACCTGGCCAAACGCGACGCCGAGCAGATGGGCCGCATCCACCGCTTCCTGGGCCTGGACGTCGGTGTGATCCTGTCGCAGATGACCCCCGAAGAGCGTCGGGCGGCCTACAACGCCGACATCACCTACGGCACCAATAACGAGTTCGGGTTCGACTACCTGCGCGACAACATGGCGCTGCGGCTGGAGGACTGCGTCCAGCGTGGGCACACCTTCGCGATCGTCGACGAGGTCGACTCGATCCTCATCGACGAGGCCCGCACCCCGCTGATCATCTCCGGCCCCGCCGACGGCGGTTCCAACTGGTACCCGGAGTTCGCCCGGCTGGCGCCGCTGATGGAAAAAGACGTGCACTACGAGGTCGACATCAAGAAGCGGACCGTAGGCGTGCACGAGATCGGTGTCGAATTCGTCGAGGACCAGCTGGGTATCGAGAACCTCTACGAGGCCGCGAACTCGCCGCTGATCAGCTACTTGAACAATGCGCTCAAGGCCAAGGAGCTCTTCGAGCGGGACAAGCATTACATCGTGCGCAACGGTGAGGTGCTGATCGTCGACGACTTCACCGGCCGCGTGCTGATCGGGCGCCGCTACAACGAGGGCCTGCACCAGGCCATCGAGGCCAAAGAGCAGGTGGAGATCAAGGCGGAGAACCAGACGGTCGCCACCATCACCCTGCAGAACTACTTCCGCCTCTACGACAAGCTCGCCGGCATGACGGGCACCGCCGAAACCGAGGCCGCCGAGCTGCACGAGATCTACAAGCTCGGCGTGGTGACGATCCCGACCAACATGCCGATGATCCGCACCGACCAGTCCGACCTGATCTACAAGACCGAGGAGGCCAAGTTCATCGCGGTCGTCGACGACGTCGTCGAGCGCTATGAGAAGGGCCAGCCGGTGCTGATCGGCACCACCAGCGTGGAGCGTTCGGAGTTCCTGTCGCGCCAGTTCCAGAAGCGCCGGATCCCGCACAACGTCCTCAACGCGAAGTACCACGAGCAGGAAGCCGGCATCATCGCCGAGGCGGGCCGGCTGGGCGCCATCACCGTCGCCACCAACATGGCCGGCCGCGGCACCGACGTCATGCTCGGCGGCAACGTCGACTACCTGCTGGACAAGCGGCTGCGGCAGCGCGGTCTCGACCCCGTCGAGACCCCTGACGAATACGAGACCGCCTGGCACGAGGACCTCCCGCACGTCAAGGCGGAGGCCGCCGCCGAAGCCAAGGACGTCGTCGCCGCGGGCGGGCTCTACGTGCTCGGCACCGAGCGCCACGAGTCGCGCCGCATCGACAACCAGCTGCGCGGCCGCTCCGGCCGCCAGGGCGACCCGGGTGAGTCCCGCTTCTACCTGTCGCTGGCCGACGAGCTGATGCGACGGTTCAACGGCGCGACGCTGGAGACGCTGCTGACCCGGCTGAACCTGCCCGACGACGTGCCCATCGAGGCCAAGATGGTCTCGCGGGCCATCAAGAGCGCGCAGACCCAGGTCGAGCAGCAGAACTTCGACATCCGCAAGGAAGTCCTCAAGTACGACGAGGTGATGAACCAGCAGCGCAAGGTGATCTACGCCGAGCGCCGCCGCATCCTGGAAGGGGAGAACCTCGCAGAGCAGGCCCAGAACCTGCTCACCGACGTGGTCACCGCCTACGTCAACGGCGCCACCGCCGAGGGCTACTCCGAGGACTGGGACCTGGAGAAGCTGTGGGAGGGGCTGCGTGCCCTCTACCCGGTGGGGATCGACCACCACGACCTGATCGACTCCGACGCCGTCGGCGAGCCGGGCGAACTGACCCGCGAGGAGCTGCTCGACGCGCTGCTCAAGGACGCCGAAAGGGCCTACGCGACGCGTGAGGCAGAGCTCGAGGAGATCGCCGGCGAGGGCGCGATGCGCCAGCTGGAACGCAACGTGCTGCTCAACGTACTGGACCGTAAGTGGCGCGAACACCTCTACGAGATGGACTACCTGCGCGAAGGAATCGGGCTGCGCGGGCTGGCGCAGCAGCGTCCCGAGGTGGAGTACGCGCGCGAGGGCTACGACATGTTCGTCGGCATGCTCGAGGGCATGAAGGAGGAGTCGGTCGGCTTCCTGTTCAACGTGCAGGTCGAGGCCACCGCCGGCCCGGCGGTCTCGGCGCAGGCGGCCCCGCCCGGACTCGCCGAGTTCGCGGCCGCGGCGGCCGCAGGACAGGGCGGTGTGGCCACCAAGCAGCGCCCGCCAGGTGCCGGCATTCGCGCCAAGGGCATCGACGACAAGGCCCGACCGCTGACCTACTCCGGACCGTCGGAGGACGGGTCGGTCGAGGTCAAACGCTCCGGTGGGGCTAAGCCGTCCGGCAATGGCGGCGGCAGCCGTCGCGAGCGTCGCGAAGCCGCCCGCCAGCGCGGCCGCCACGCCAAGGACAGCAAGCGCTGAGGCTCAGCCGATCTGTAGCGCGACCATGCGCCAGCGGTCGCGGTGCCGCTCGATGCGGGCGGCCACGGCGTGCACCCGACCGCAGCGGGTGAACGAGGCGAACACCTCTGCCGCGCACACGTCGTCGGGCGTCCCGCCGTCGTCCACCGCGCGCACCCGCACCCGGCGTATCGTGGCGCTGCCGCCGCGCGCCTCCCCGGCGTGCGCGATCACCCGGTCGACGAGCACGGGGGTCATCAGCGGGCGCAGCTGAGCGATCGGCCTGCGCCGGTCGATCACCTCGATCACCTGGCGCAGCGCCGTCTCGGCGAACACCACCGCCGATCTCGGCGGGGGCGGCTCACACGGGTGCCCCGGAGGGCGTCGCGCCGGACGCTGCGCGGGACGATGCAGCGATTCGCCCGACGGCGCCGCACACACCGGTCCGCGGCGCGGCCCGGGCGCCTCGGGTGCGGGTTCGTAGTCGATGACCGGCGAGGACGTCCACTGCTGGGGCGTCGGATCAGGCATCGGATCAGGCAGAGTCGAAGTGGTCATGAATGGTCTCCAGCGATCGGTCACGGCACGAGCGGGCGTCTGCTGGAGAGTCACAGACCGCTCCATGATCCCATGTCCGACAGGCACATCAGTGCACCCGTTGAGCGGGCGCCCAGAATTTCCGGATAACGTGGCACTGATTGTCAATCGAGCGAGGGAGCGTGGCGCCGCAATGGTGACGAGGTTGTCGGCGTCCGACGCGTCCTTCTTCCGGCTGGAGAACTCCGCCACCCCGATGTACGTGGGGTCGCTGTCGATCCTGCGCAAGCCCCGCAACGGGCTGAGCTACGAGACCTTGCTCGCCACCGTGGAACAGCGGCTACCACAGATCCCGCGGTATCGGCAGAAGGTGCGCGAGGTGAAGTTCGGACTGGCCCGGCCGGTCTGGGTCGACGACCCCGACTTCGACATCACCTATCACGTCCGCCGCTCCGCACTGCCGTCCCCGGGCAGTGACGCTCAGCTGCACGACCTCATCGCGCGCCTCGGCTCCCGGCCGCTGGACAAGTCCCGGCCGCTGTGGGAGATGTACCTGGTCGAGGGCCTGGCGAAAAACCGCCTCGCGATCTACACGAAATCGCACCAGGCGCTCGTCAACGGGATGACCGCGCTCGAGATCGGCCACGTCATCGCCGATCGGACCCAGAAGCCGCCAGAATTCGGCGAGGACATCTGGATCCCGTCGCGCGAACCCAACGACCGGCAACTGCTGATCGGTGCGCTCGGCGAATGGGTCACCGGCCCAACCGCGCAGGTGGCCGCCGTGCGTTCGGCGGTGACCGAGGCGGTCAACAACACCGGTCTGCTGGTGGATCTGGGGCGCCGCGCGGCCGAGGTGGCCCGCACCGTCGCGCGCGGCACCGCGCCGAGCAGCCCGCTGAACACCACGGTGTCGCGCAACCGGCGGTTCTCGGTGGCCTCGGCCGGCCTCGACGAGTTCCGGCGTATCCGGGCCCGCTACGACTGCGACGTCAACGACGTGGTGCTGGCCGTGATCGCGGGCGCGCTGCGGAACTGGCTGCTGTCCCGGGGCGAACCGGTGAGCACCACCACGACCGTGCGGGCGATGGCGCCGATGTCGGTCTATCCGGAGGATGAACACGACTCGAGCGGGCCGGGCCAGGCGATCAGCGAGGTGTCGCCGTTCCTGGTGGATCTGCCCGTCGGCGAATCGAACCCGGTGGTCCGGTTGTCCCAGATCGCCCACGCCACCGAGGCGCAGTCCAGCGCGACCAGCCTGGTCGACGCCCGGACGATCGTCACGCTGACGGGTTTCGGGCCACCGACGTTGCACGCCATGGGCATCCGGGTGGCGACCAGCTTCTCGGCCCGCCAGTTCAACTTGCTGATCACCAACGTGCCCGGCGCCCAGAAGCAGATGTACCTCGCCGGCACCAAGCTGCTGGAGACCTATGCCGTGCCGCCGCTGCTGCACGACCAGGTGCTCGCGCTCGGTGTCACGTCGTACAACGGCACGCTCTACTTCGGCATCAACGCCGACCGGGACGCGATGAGCGACGTCGATATGCTGCCCGGCCTGCTGCGCGAATCGCTGGACGAGCTCACCGAAGCCGCTCAGTAACCTGCGCCGGGAGGCAGCCGGCATCTAGGATCGGTCGGTGGGCAACAAGCGGGCCGGCACCAAGGTCAAGAAGATCCCGAGGGACGTATACGAGGCCGAACTGTTCCGTCTGCAAACGGAATTGGTGAAGTTGCAGGAGTGGGTCCGCGACACCGGTGCCCGCGTCGTGATCGTCTTCGAAGGCCGTGACGCCGCAGGCAAGGGTGGCACCATCAAGCGGATCACCGAATACCTGAGCCCGCGCATCGCCCGGATCGCCGCGCTGCCCGCGCCCTCGGACCGCGAGCGGGGGGAGTGGTACTACCAGCGCTACGTCGCCCACCTGCCCGCCAAGGGGGAGATCGTGCTGTTCGACCGGTCCTGGTACAACCGCGCCGGCGTGGAGAAGGTGATGGGTTTCTGCACCCCCGCCGAGCACTCGCTGTTCCTGCGCCAGACACCGATCTTCGAGCAGATGTTGATCGAAGACGGTGTGCTGCTGCGCAAATACTGGTTCTCGGTGTCCGACGACGAACAGCTCCGCCGGTTCCGGTCCCGTCTCAAAGACCCGATGCGGCAGTGGAAGCTCAGCCCGATGGATCTGGAGTCGGTGTACCGCTGGGAGGACTATTCGCGCGCCAAGGACGAGATGATGGTGCACACCGATACGCCGCTGAGTCCGTGGTACATCGTCGAATCCGACGTCAAGAAGCACGCCCGGCTGAACATGATCTCGCATCTGCTGTCCAGCATCGACTACTACGACGTGGATCCGCCGAAGGTGGCGCTGCCGAAGAAGCCGGTGCTCAGCGGATACTACGAACGGCCGCCGCGCGAGTTGTCGACCTACGTCGAGGACTACGTCGGGACGCTGATGGGCGACGTCGAGTAACCGGCCGGCCTCGCTACGGCCGGGTGCACGTCACCCCCCGCACACCACCCTGGGTATGGGGTCGTAGGTGACGGTGTGGGATTCGGTCCGGGTTCGTCCGGTGGCGATCTCGCGCAGCGTGCGGGTGTCGGTGACGGTGAACCCCGGCCCGCCACCGCTGGCACTGCAGGCTTCACCAGCCGGGATCGTGACGGTCCGCGGGCTCGTCGGCCGGCTGCGCGA
The DNA here is from genome assembly GCF_010723735.1 of Mycolicibacterium hippocampi. Lineage (GTDB taxonomy): Bacteria > Actinomycetota > Actinomycetes > Mycobacteriales > Mycobacteriaceae > Mycobacterium > Mycobacterium hippocampi. The sequence goes on from NZ_BLLB01000002.1 coordinate 2,294,401, forward strand.
ACTCGTCGACGACGTCACCTCGTAGCGTTTGATGCCGATCAGTCGTGCGGTGATCGAACTCGACGTCCATTCGGTCTGAATCTGAACCGATGTCGGGCCGTCGTTGCGGAACTTGACGTCGAGGATGTCGCCGAACACCGTGGCTTCCCGGGCGGGCGGGTAGCGGCTGATGTAGTAGCTGTGTTCGTGGTGCTCGATGTCCTCCATGCCCGCGAAGTAGGCGGCATTGAACAACGTGGTGGCCATCTGCGAGACGCCGCCACCGACACCGCGGGCGGGCCTGCCGTTTCTGATGATTCCGGCCTCGACGTAGCCGGCAGCGGCGTTGCGCGGATTGGTTGCTGCGTTGAGGCTGAACGTTTCCCCGGGACCGACCACGATGCCGTCGATCTGCTCGGCGGCGCGTCGGATGTTCCTGCCCGAGTCACTGGCGAACCCGCCCGTCTGGAACTCCCCGATGACTTCGACAGGACCGAGTTCGCCGAGGTCTTCGAGGGTGATCCTGGCCTGCTCGTCCACGTACTGCGCGGTGATCTCCCGGTTGTCGTCGCTGGTGAGCACCGAGAGTAGATCGGACAGGGTGGCGTCGTAGTCGACCCGTCGACCGTCCTGCGCGGGCACCAGAACCGGAGGCGTGGCGGTGAAGTCGATGTCGGCGTCACGCTGCGGGGTTTCCGACGAAACAAGCTGGGGGCGTAGGGCGTCGACGATCCGCGCCTGGTCGATGTCCGGCACGAGTCCCTCGTCATCGGGCCGGAATGTCAGGGCCGCTGCGATGACCTCCTCGGTGATCACAGCCTCGGTGTCATCGTCGCCTTTGACGATGACCGGCCCCGACACCGCTGGGGTGGCGATTTCGCGGAGGGCTTCTGCGACGTCGGCGCGGGTGGTGCTCGTCCGGATCTGCACCATCGGCAGGTCGAGGGTCTCGCCGGTCGCCCAGTCGCGGGCGATCAGTTCCGCGGCGGCGGTGATGTCGAGGCGCTGTCCGGGTCGGGGGTCAGAGGACACCGGTTCGCCGTCGGCGAACCCGATGGAACCCTCGACCGGATCTTCGGCGACGGTGGCTGCGAGCTCTTCGAGCGTGGCTTCCAGGGCCTGTTCGTCCGCTGAGGAGACCACGCCGACGGGGGTGTCCACGAAGAACGACGTGAGTCGGGTGATCGGGTTCAGGGGTTGGGTGCCTGCTTGGTCGACGGTGGCCCGCGCATCCACGGTCAGCGCGACAGCATCGGGGTCCACTTGGGCGCGAACCGTGCCGAGTGTCACATCGACGGGCTGTCGCGCCCGTGGTCCGATCTGCTCCCGGACGCGCTGCTCGGCCTCATCCGGGGTCAGGCCGCCGAGCGGCACGCCGGCCGCGGTGACACCTCTGGGCAGCTTCGACGAGGTGACCGTCAGGTCGGCGACGTAGAGCACTCCCAGCAGGGCGAGCGCAACGCCGACTGCCAGGAGCAGATGCCGGCGTCTGGGCCTAGAACGCAGCATCGGCCGTCACCGCAGGCAGGTCCATGTGTTCCATCGTGCCCTGCCGGACCGCGGCACGCGGGCCGGCGGACGTAGTCTCGGCCTGTGCGCGTCTACGTTCCCGCAACCCTGGCCATGCTGGCGCAGTTGGTCGCCGACGGATCGCTGCGACCCGTCAGCAGCACCGCGTTCGCGGTGACCCCGACGCTGCGGGAGGCGTATTCGGACGGGGACGAAGACGAACTGGCCGACGTCGCGCTGCGCGACGCGGCGCTGGCGTCGCTGCGTCTGCTCGGTGCCGACGGCTCGGGGGAGGGCCTGCCGGCCCGGCGTGCGGTGCTCGAGGCCGACTGCGACGACGCCGAGGTCACGCTGCGGCCGGATCTCGACGACGCGGTGGTGCGGCTGGGCGCGCCGATCCCGCTGGAACGGGTGATCGCCGCCTATGTCGACAACGCGGCCGCCGAGGCCGCGGTGCTGGCTGCCGTCGAGGTCGTCGACGCGGCCGATCTGGGGGATGAGGACGCCGAGCTCACCGTCGGCGACGCCCAGGATCACGACCTGGCGTGGTACGCGCCACAGGAGCTTCCGTTCCTGCTCGACCTGCTCTGAGGGCTGGATACGGTACCGTAAGTTACGGTACCGTAGGTAGACGCCTCACGGGACCCAGAGTGTCACCGCAATCGGCAGGAGCCGTCATGGCCAAGAACACCATCAAGACCACGGCCAAGGTCGCCGACACCGTCCGGCCGAACATCGCCAAAGGTACTACCGGCTGGCATCTGCTGCGCACCATTGCGGGCCGGATCACCACGCCGCTGCTGCCCGATGACTACCTCAAGCTGGCCAACCCGCTGTGGTCGGCCCGCGAGCTGCGCGGCAAGGTGCTCGACGTCCGCCGGGAGACCGTCGACTCGGCCACCCTGGTCATCAAGCCCGGCTGGGGGTTCTCGTTCGACTACCAGCCCGGCCAGTACATCGGCATCGGCCTGCTCGTCGACGGACGGTGGCGTTGGCGGTCCTACTCGTTGACCAGCGTGCCCGAGCGGCACCGGGGCCTCGGCAAGGGTTCGCGCACCATCACGATCACGGTGAAGGCGATGCCCGAGGGGTTCCTGTCCACGCACCTGGTCGGCGGGGTGGAACCCGGCACCATCGTGAGATTGGCCGCCCCCCAGGGGAACTTCGTCATGCCGGACCCGGCGCCGGCGTCGGTGTTGTTCGTCACCGCCGGCTCGGGCATCACGCCGGTGATGTCGATGCTGCGGACACTGGCCCGGCGAGATCAGCTGGGCGACGTGATGCACCTGCACTCGGCGCCCACGGAGGCCGACGTACTCTTCGCCGACGAACTGTCCGAGCTGACCACCCGGCATCCCGGCTACCGGCTGCAGCTGCGTGCCACCCGCGCCGAGGGCCGGGTGGACCTGGCACGGCTGGACGACGTGGTGCCCGACTGGCGGGAGCGCCAGACCTGGGCCTGTGGGCCCGAGGCGATGCTCGAGGCCGCGGAGCGCACCTGGGCGGCGGCGGGCGTCCCGGAACGCCTGCATCTGGAGAGGTTTGCAGCCGTGCGCACCGCGGTACACGGCAGTGGAGGCACGGTTGAATACGCGCGCGCCGGCAAGACGGTCACGGTCGACGCGGCGACGTCGCTGATGGACGCCGGCGAGGCCGCCGGGGTGCAGATGCCGTTCGGCTGTCGGATGGGGATCTGCCAGTCGTGTGTGGTGGGCCTGCTGAAGGGCCACGTGCGCGATCTGCGCACCGGCGTCGAGCACGAGCCCGGCACCCGGATACAGACGTGCGTGTCGGCGGCATCGGGTGATTGCGTGCTCGATGTCTAGACTTTACTGGCTGGTAACCTACGAGGCCGTAGGTTACGGTAGCGTAGGTACTCGAGAGGAGGCTGACAATGGCGATTACCGACGTACCTGAGTTCACACATCTCACGGACGCAGACATCGAGAGCCTGGGGGTCGAACTGGATTCGATCCGCCAGGACATAGAAGACTCCCGCGGGGCGCGAGACGCCCGCTACATCCGCCGCACCATCGCCTTCCAGCGCGCCTTGGAGGTCGCCGGCCGGCTGATGCTGGCGGGCAGTTCCAAGCGTTCCTACTGGTGGGCCGGTACCGCGACGCTGGGCGTGGCCAAGATCATCGAGAACATGGAGATCGGCCACAACGTCATGCACGGCCAGTGGGACTGGATGAACGATCCCGAGATCCATTCCTCGACGTGGGAATGGGATATGAGCGGCGCCTCCAAGCACTGGCGCTTCACCCACAACTTCATGCACCACAAGTACACCAATATCCTGGGCATGGACGACGACGTCGGCTACGGCGTGATCCGGGTGACGCGCGACCAGCGCTGGAAGCCCTTCAATCTGAGCAATCTGTTCTTCAACACCCTGCTCGCGATCGGCTTCGAATGGGGAGTCGGCCTGCAGCACCTGGAGCTCGGCAAGATCTCCAAGGGCCGCGACGACCGGGCGGCCACGCTCGGCCGGGTGAAGGAGTTCGGCGTCAAGGCCGGCCACCAGCTGGCCAAGGACTACGTCGTCTACCCGGCACTGACCTCGATGTCGCCGGGCGCGACGTTCACGTCCACGATGAAAGCCAACGCGGTGGCCAACGTCATCCGCAACGTCTGGGCCAACGCGGTGATCTTCTGCGGCCACTTCCCGGACGGTGCCGAGAAATTCACCAAGACCGACATGGTCGGCGAGTCGCGGGGACAGTGGTACCTGCGGCAGATGCTCGGCAGCGCGAACTTCGAGAACGGCCCGGTGCTGCGCTTCATGAGCGGCAACCTCTGCTACCAGATCGAGCATCACCTCTACCCGGACATCTGCAGCAATCGGCTGCACGAGATCTCGTTCCGGGTCAAGGAGATCTGCGACAAGTACGACCTGCCCTACACCACGGGGTCGTTCCTGGTGCAGTACGGCAAGTCGTGGCGCACGATCGCCAAACTGTCTCTGCCGGACCGCTTTCTGACCGACACCGCCGACGATGCGCCGGAGACGCGCAGCGAGCGGATGTTCGCCGACCTCGAACCGGGGGAGCGGCGCGGGCTGAAATCCGCCATCGCCGCGGTGCGGGCCCGTCGTCGCAACAAGGTGGCCGCCAAGGCTGCGGTCAAGCGCGCCGACCTCGCGGCCTGACGGTCATCATCTGTCGTTGACACTGCGCTCACGGCGGGAGTTTCTCGTACTTCCCCGCCGTGAGCGCAGTGTCGATTCCACAGCTCAGCCGGGTACGTAGTCGAACGTGTCCGGGTTCGGGCCGATGCGGCCCGCCTCGCCCTGGTCCAGCGCCGAGATCGCGTCGAAGTCGTCGCTGCCGAGCTCGAAGTCGAATAGCGCGAAGTTGTCCTTGATGCGTTGGGTCGTCACCGATTTCGGGAACACGATGTCGCCGCGCTGGATGTGCCAGCGCAGCACCACCTGAGCCGGCGACTTGCCGGTCGCCTCGGCGATGCGGGTGATGACGTCGTCGTCGAGCACCTTGCCCTGCGCGATCGGTGACCACGCCTCGGTCGCGATGCCGTGCTGTTGGCCGTAGCCCCGCACCTCGTTGTTGGCGAAGTACGGGTGCACCTCGATCTGGTTCGCCGCGGGCACCGTGTCGGCTTCGTCGGCCAGCCGCTGCAGATGGGCGACCTGGAAATTCGAGACGCCGATGCTGCGTGCCCGGCCGTCGTTCTTGAACTCCTCCAACACCTTCCAGGTGGAGACGAAGTCGCCGTCATAGAGCGTGGGCAGCGGCCAATGGATCAGGAACAGGTCCACGTAGTCGAACCCGAGGGCGGACAGCGTGCCGTCGAAGGCGCGCCGGGCGTCGTCGGGTTTGTGGAAACCGTTGTTGAGCTTGCTGGTGATGTACACCTCGGACCGGTCGACACCGGCGTCGCGGACACCCTGCCCGACGCCCTTCTCGTTCTGGTACATCTGCGCGGTGTCGATGTGGCGGTAGCCGATGTCGAGGGCCGTCTTCACCGCGTCTGCGGTGTCCTCGGGCGGAATCTGGTACACGCCGAAGCCCAACTGCGGAATCTGCGTGCCGTCGTTGAGTTGAATTGTGGGAACTTTGCTCACGTTGTCGTCCTCCTTCGCGCACAGCGTGCCCAGGTAGCGGGTGCTGCAAACTCTCCGCTCGAGCCCGTCGAACCGGGCCACACGGTCGCTGTAAACGCCATTATGACGACCGGGAATCTCAGTTCGCGGGTGAGCGCATCGCGGCCAGCAGCCTGCGGGCGGCGCCCACCCGCTGCGACGCCGGGCCGGACAGCGCGTCGAGTGCGCACTCCGGGTCGGCGGGCGCCCCCATGTGGCCGCACCCTCGCGGGCAGTCCGCGATGGCCTCGGCCAGGTCGGAGAACGCCATGATCACATCGTCGGGCGCGATGTGGGCCAGCCCGAACGAGCGGATGCCCGGGGTGTCGACCACCCAGCCGCCGAACTCCAGCGGCAACGCCACCGACTGGGTGGAGGTGTGCCGGCCCCTGCCCACGTCGGTGACCGTGCCGATGGCCCGCTCCGCTGCCGGGACAAGGCGATTGACCAGCGTGGACTTACCCACCCCGGAGTGTCCCAGCATGGCGGTGACCTTGTCGGCCAGCAGGGGCACGACCTCGTCGAGTCGGTCGCCGCGGCCGGCGTTGACGATCGTCAGGTCCAGGTCGGAGAACTGCGCGGTGAACGGTTCCGCCGCAGCCAGATCGGTCTTCGTCAGGCACAGGATCGGCACCAGACCGCCGGCGAACGCGGCGATCAACGCCCGCTCGACCAGGCCGGTCCGCGGCGGAGGGTCGGCCAGAGCCACCACGATCAGCAGTTGGTCGGCGTTGGCGACGAACACCCGCTCGGACGGGTCGGTGTCATCTGCGGTGCGCCGCAACACCGTTCGGCGTTCGCCGCGGCGCACGATGCGGGCCAGCGTGTCGGTGCGCCCGGAGAGGTCACCGACGATGTCGACGTCGTCACCGACGACGATCGGGGTGCGGCCCAACTCGCGGGCCCGCATCGCGGTCACGCGGCGGGCCGGGTCGCGGCCGAGCACGCAGCCCCAACGGCCCCGGTCGACGGTGACCACCATCGCTTCCTGCGCGTCGGCGTGTTCCGGGCGGGTCTTGGTCCGCGGCCGCGAGCCCCGGCCCGGTCGCACCCGGACGTCGGTCTCGTCGTATTCGCGTGGACTCAAGCTCCCGGCTTTCTACAGATCGGTGGTCTGACCGGCGAGCATGCCGGCCCACAGCTGCGGGAAGTCGGGCATCGTCTTGGCCGTGGTGGCGATGTCGTCGACCTCGACGCCGGGCACCCGCAGCCCGATGATCGCGCCGGCTGTCGCCATCCGGTGATCGGCGTAGGACTGCCACACACCGGCGTGCAGTGGTTGTGCGGTGATCGTCAGCCCGTCCGGGGTCTCCTCGCACTGGCCGCCGAGCCGGGTGAGTTCGGTGCGCAGGGCGGCCAGCCGGTCGGTCTCGTGGCCGCGCAGATGGGCGATGCCGCGCAGCCGCGACACCGAGCCCTCGGTGGCGAGCGCGGCGAGGGCGGCGACCGACGGGGTGAGCTCTCCGACATCGCGCAGGTCGACGTCGATCCCGCCGTAGGCCGTCGCGCCCTGCACGTCGAGGTGGGAGTCGCCGCTGCGTACCGATGCGCCGAGCTTCTTCAGGATCGACAGGATGGTGCCGGCCGGCTGGATGCTCACCGTCGGCCAGCCGGTGAGGCGGACCGCTCCGCCGCTGACCACCGCGGCAGCCAGGAACGGCACCGCGTTGGACAGATCGGGCTCGATCATCCAGTGCCGCGCCTCGATCCGGCCGGGGGACACCTGCCACCGGTCGGGCTGGGAATCGTCGACCTGGACCCCGGCGTCGCGCAGCATCGACACCGTCATCGCCACGTGTGGCGCCGAGGGCATCGGCTCGCCGGTGTGCACGATCGTCAGGCCCTCGGTGAACGCGGCGCCGGAGAGCAGCAGGCCGGAGACGAACTGCGACGACGCCGACGCATCGATCTCGACGGTGCCGCCACGCACCGCTCCGTCGCCGTGCACGGCGAACGGCAGGCCCTCGCCTTCCACCTGCACCCCGAGCCCCCGCAGCGCGTCGAGCAGCGGGGCGATGGGGCGTGCCCGGGCCTGCTCGTCGCCGTCGAACGTCACCGTCTCGGTGCTCAGCGCGGCCACCGGCGGCAGGAACCGCAACACCGTGCCGGCCAGCCCGCAGTCGATGCTGGTGCCGGGCGGCGCCAGCGTGCCTCTGACCGTCAACTCGGTGCTGTCGGTGTCGGAAGCGTCCACCACGAACCCGAGCACCCGCAGCGCATCGATCATCAGGTCGGTGTCCCGGCTGCGCAGCGCACCGCTGACCGTCGACGCGCCGTGGTCGGCAGCCAGCGCCGCCAGCACCAGTGCCCGGTTGGTCTGCGACTTCGACCCCGGCACGGTGACGGTCGCATGTACGGGGATGTCGGTCGACGGGGCGGCCCAGGTGCTCACGAGTTCCTATTCTTGCCTGTCAGCGATTTCCGGGTGAATCCGGCGCGCAAAAGCGCCGTGACCGTCGGGTTTCGCGCCGAATTCGCCACGTCTGGAACGATGGAAACCATGTGCGGGCGATTCGCGGTGACCACTGATCCAGCGCTGCTGGCCGAGAAGATCAAAGCGATCGATGAGACCACGGCGACCGCATCCGCTGAGAAGGATCCGCCGCGACCCAACTACAACGTCGCGCCGACGACCACCGTGGCCACGGTCGTCAAACGGCACAGCGAGCCCGACGACGAGGCGACGCGCCGGGTCCGGCTGATGCGCTGGGGTCTGTTGCCGCCGTGGGCCAAGACCGCCGACGACGGCGCCCCCGACACGTCCGGACCGCTGCTGATCAACGCCCGCTCGGACAAGGTGACCACCTCGCCGGCGTTCCGCAGCTCCGCCAAGGCCAAGCGCTGCCTGGTGCCGATGGACGGCTGGTACGAGTGGAAGGGCACCAAAGGCAACAAGACACCGTTCTTCATGTACGCCGGCGACGGTGAGCCGCTGTTCATGGCCGGGCTGTGGACCACCTGGCGACCCAAAGGCGCCGACAAGGCCAGCAAACCGCTGCTGAGCTGCACGATCATCACCACCGACGCGGCCGGCCCGCTCGCCGACATCCACGACCGGATGCCGCTGACGATCAGCGAGCGGGACTGGGACCACTGGCTCGATCCCGACGCGCCGGTCGACGAGGGTCTGCTGCGCGGCCACGGTGACCTCGACCGGATCGAGATCCGTGAGGTGTCCCGGCTGGTGAACAGCGTCCGCAACAACGGACCGGAGCTGATCGAGCCCGCCGAACCCGAGCCGGAGCAGGCCACCCTGCTGTAGTCAGCGCCGGGTGGCCGCCACCACCGCGTAGCGCACGTCGAACGAGACGGCGCCGCGGTCGTCGCTGTGGGCGCGCAGTGCCTGGTCGAACGCCGCGACCAGGTTGTCGCGTGTCGAGCCCGGCACCCGGCCCAGCACGTCCACATGCATCGGCGACTCCTCGGTCACGAAGGTCATCGCCGCAGCGTGCGAAGCGAACTGCCAAGTGTGCCAACCCGATCGGATGGAAACGTCGTCGAAATCGGCTGCCAGCCTGGCCTCGGCGATGGCCGGCTCGCCCCACTGGTCAGGCGAGTAGCCCCGGTCGGGCGGCGCGCCCAGCGTCGCGACTATCGGATCGTAGAACGGGTTGTCGGTGCCGCGCACCCAGGTGGAGAACGCCAGGGTGGCGCCCGGGGCCAGCAGCCTCGCGATCTCGGCGACCTGGGCCGTCGGCTCCACGAACACGATGCCCATGTTGGACACCGCGACGTCGAACGACGCCGGAGGAAGTCCGGTGGCGGACGCGTCGGCCGTCACCCAGTTCACCGACGTGCCGCCGGCTTTCTGCGCCCCGAGGGCGAGCAGCTCCGGGGTGATGTCGACGCCGGTGACCCGGGCGCCGCGGGCCGCGGCCGACAGCGCGGCGTTGCCGGTGCCGCAGGCCAGGTCGACGAGGCCGATGTCGCGCAGCGGCCGGCGCTGTTCGGCGGCGTCGAGGACTTCCTCGGAGATGTTCGCGATGCGCTGGGCTACGGCCTCGTAGCGCCCGGCAGACCAGATCGTCGGTGATGACACCGCACCAGCGTGCCACGATGACGAGGTGAACGGTGAGCTCGGTCCATGCGGTGTGAGCCTGCTGGCGCCGGCGCTGGTGCGGCCCGTGATCTTCGACCAGTACTGGCTGGATCTGACGTTCGTGCACTGGCCCGTCGACCCGCGCGCCGTCGCGCATCTCTTTCCGCCCGGCACCCGCCCCGACGTGTTCGACGACGGCCTGACCTATGTCGCCCTGGTGCCGTTCGTCATGCGGCACACCCGGCTGGGCACCTCGGTGCCGCTGCCGTACTTCGGCACGTTCGCCGAGACGAACGTCCGGCTCTACTCGGTGGACGACGCAGGCAGACACGGCGTGCTCTTCCGGTCACTGGAGACCGAGCGGCTGACTGTCGTCCCCGCCGTCCGGAGCAGCTTGGGGGTGCCCTACACCTGGGCGAAGATGCGCGTCACCCGGTCGGCGGACCGCATCTCCTACGTCAGCACCCGGCGCTGGCCGCACCGCGGGCTGCACAGCCGGGTCACCGTGAGTGTCGGCGAGATCGTGGAGCCGACCGCGCTGGAGATCTGGCTGACCGCGCGATGGGGCGCGCACACCCGCAAGGCGGGCCGCACCTGGTGGCTGCCCAACGAACACACCAGCTGGCCGCTGCACGCCGCGGAGATCGTCGAACTCGACGACGAGCTGGTGGCGGCTGCAGGCGTCGTCGTGGCGGGCCCTCGACTGCGGGCGGTGTTCTCACCCGGGGTGCACACCCGCTTCGGACGACCGGCCCGCGTCGCCTGACCGGGAACTCAGGGTTGGGTGTAGCCGGGCGGGTTGGCGCCCTCGACCCAGAAGTCGACACCGAGGTCGGATCCGGGGATGCAGTCGTAGACCGACAGGTCGGTGACGCCGGATTCCAGCAGCACGTCCTCGCACAGCAGCGTGTTGCCGGTGTAGCTGGACGGCTTGGTCAGGACCACGTACGCCGCGTCGCTGTACACCTCGGGCTTGCGTGACCGAGCCATCGACTCGTCACCCCCGAGCAGGTTCTGCACCGCGGCGGTGGCCACCATGGTGCGCGGCCACAACGTGTTGGAGGCGATTCCCGACTCCCGCATCTCCTCGGCAATGCCCAAGGCACACAACGTCATCCCGTACTTGGCCATCATGTACGGGGTGGGTTTGAGCCACTTGGACTCCAGCAGGATCGGCGGGGAGAGCGTCAGCACGTGCGGGTTCTCCCGGCCCTTCATGTGCGGCAGGCAGGCCTGCGACACCGCGTAGGTGCCCCGCACCTGGATGCCGTTCATCAGATCGAAACGCTTGAGCGGGACGTCTTCGATGGAGCCCAGGTTGATCGCCGAGGCGTTGTTCACGCACATGTCGATGCCGCCGAACTGTTCGACGGCCTTGGCCACGGCGGCGGCCACCGAATCACCGTCGCGGACGTCACCGACGATCGGCAGCGCCTGACCGCCGACCTCCTCGATCTCCTTGGCTGCGGTGTAGACCGTGCCGGGCAGCTTGGGATGCGGCTCGGCGGTCTTGGCGACCAGCGCGATGTTGGCGCCGTCGGCCGCGACGCGTTTGGCGATCGCCAGCCCGATGCCGCGGCTGGCACCGGAGATGAACATGGTTTTCCCGGCAAGTGACATGGGCCCACCCTAGATGGCGCGGATCTCCGCGGTCACCGCCTCGGTGAGCGTGATCAGATCGGCGGGCGCCAGCGCGACGTCCCACCCGCGTTTCCCGGCGCTGCACAGCACCCGGTCCCACTGCAGCGCCGACGAGTCGACGACCGTCGGCAGCAGCTTGCGCTGGCCGAGCGGCGAGATGCCGCCGAGGACGTAGCCGGTCGCCCGCTGGGCGTCGGCGGGTTCGGCCATCGTGGCCTTCGGCACGCCCAGCGCCGCGGCTGCGGCCTTCAACGACAGCTTCGACGGCACCGGCAGCACCGCGACACCGAGCCCCCGGGGTAGCGCGACCACAAGCGTCTTGAAGATCTGCCCGGGGTCGACGTCGCCGGTCCGGGCCAGCTCGTCGACCGCCTCCTCGCCGAACGAGTCGCTGCGGGGGTCGTGTTTGTACTGCACCACGGTGTGCGGGATGCCGGCGGCCAGCAGGGCCGCGATCGCCGGTGTTGCTGCACGGGCCACCGGCTCAGCGTAGAGCCGGGAGTCACCGCGAGGCGGAGCGCCAGGTGATCCGGGGCGGGGTATCGGTGCCGAACCGTGACAGGCGCCGGAAGGCCCGCACGCCAACCCCGACCATCACCGCGGCGAGCACAGCGTTGAGCGCTGCCGCGGCAGTCACGGCCCGGCCGGTGCGTTCGGCGACGGGACCGAAGTCGTGGAGAAAAGACCGGATGTCGCCCACCGCGATCATCTGCACGTTCGCCAGCCCGGTGTAGGACGTGGGGCCACCGGCGCCCATGCCGCCCTGCAACTCACCCCACACCACCACCGGGTCGCCGCGGCGCAGCACACACTCGCCGTCGACGGACGGCCACGCCCACGCCTGATCGGGCGCGATCGGCCCGGCGACGATCGGCGGACCGCCCGGTAGCTCGAGCAGATACCGGCTGGGCAGCTGATCGCGAGTGGCCGGAAGCCGAAGCCACCCGATGGTGGGACACCGATACGACGCCGCCACCCCGGACGCCGATTCCGCTGTGGCAGCACTGATCCTGGCCTCCAGCAGCACCGCACCGGGCGGGCCCGGTGAGTCACGCCGGTCGATGAACTCGTCGCGGGTACGCAACTGGGGAAGATCCTGCACCTGTGACCCGTCGTGTGCGGCCGCGGCCAGAAACGCGCCGACCGCCAGGTACATCGCCGCCACCGCCGCGAACACCACCACCACGGAGTGCCGGTCGTTCCTGCTGACGAGCTGAGGCAGGGTCCGGACGAGCAGCAGCACCGCGACGATCGACAGCACCACCGTCGCAACGGAAATCTTTGCTGCCGTTGCGAACAGGTCAGGCGCCACCTCGCCGGTGACGGCCACCGTCAGGGCCAGGGCCGCCGCGACGCCGACCACCAGAACACACAGCCGCAGCGCCCGGTGGCGCCATCGATGCGCCAGCACCGCCGCGCCCAGCCCCACCGCACACCACGCGGCAGCCAGCGTCACGTCCCGGTCCGGCCGATCGCGTCGCGGCACCGCACGCCGAGTTCGACGAACGCGTCGAGCCGCTCGACCGAGCGCAGGACGTCGGTGCGGACCCGAATGCTGACACCGGTGTCGTCGATCGACAGCACCGGCTGGTCCCGTTCGGCGCGATGCACCGCGCACCAGGCGCTGACCGCGTCGGCGACACCGGCGAGCGCACCCACCGGGCCGTAACCGTCCGTCGCGAACACCAGCAGACGCCGATCGGCTGACGGCACCGCGCGCAGGGGGCGCCCGTCGCTGACCTGATCGATGCCCAGCAGCCGGCTCATCGCCGGCGTCGCAGATCCGAGTAGCTCCGCGGCGAGATCGCGCAACTGCGGATCAGGTGCCGGGCCGGCGACCAGCGCCGCGTCGTGCACGGCGGGGGTCGGCGCGCTCCACACGCTGGTGACGACGTGTGAGCTCGGTGGCGACATCTGCGCAGCGAACGACCGGTTCATCGTGACCATCCAGTCGCCGGTGGCCGGGGCGACGGTGGTCTTCCCGCCCCGGCGGGTCTGCTGCCAGCCACGATGCGCCAGTGCAGAGCGGAACGCGGCGCGGCGGCGGAGCAGCCACACCCACACCGCAGCGGCGACCGCGAGCGCGACCGCGCCGACAAGGAGGTTGCTCAGCACGTCCATGGCGAAGTCAGTATCGCCGAGCTGCACCCGGGCCGCGAGGCACCGGGGAACAACGTCGCCCGTCGGCGCTGTTGTTCAGCACAGCTGTGGTAGCGCACGGCCGAGCGAAGAAAGTCGTCGGTCGAAACCTCTAGGATCGGCAGAAGGGGATTGATGGTGCCAGTGTTGGCCATGGAGGCCCCGTGGCGTCCGGTGGTTTCGCCGGACGTTTTTGGCGGCGCCGCGACAGAAGGGACGGTGTTCCCCACGATGACCGACACCGATGGGTCTGCTTCCAAGACGACCCTGAAAGACACAGACGAACCTGTGGAAACCGATACCGAGCTGACCGCCCGTTTCGAGCGTGATGCCATCCCGATGCTCGACCAGCTCTACGGCGGTGCGTTGCGGATGACCCGCAATCCCGCCGATGCCGAGGATCTGCTCCAGGAAACGATGGTGAAGGCCTACGCCGGGTTCCGCTCGTTCCGGGCGGGCACGAACCTCAAGGCGTGGCTGTATCGCATCCTGACCAACACCTACATCAACAGCTACCGCAAGAAGCAGCGTCAGCCCGCTGAGTATCCGACCGAGGAGATCACCGACTGGCAGTTGGCGGCCAACGCCGAACACACCTCCACGGGGTTGCGTTCGGCCGAGGTCGAGGCACTGGAATCGATGCCCGACAGTGAGATCAAGGAAGCGCTGCAGGCGCTGCCCGAGGATTTCCGGATGGCGGTGTACTACGCCGACGTCGAGGGCTTCCCCTACAAGGAGATCGCCGAGATCATGGACACACCGATCGGAACGGTGATGTCGCGGTTGCACCGCGGCAGGCGCCAGCTACGCGAGTTGTTGGCCGAGGTGGCCCGCGATCGCGGGTATCTCCGGGGCCAGCAGTCCGACGCGCCGGAGGAGGTCTCGTCATGAGCGGCACCGATTCGACCGGGGCGTCGGATTCCGAGGAGCGGTGGACCCCGCCGATCGGACCGGTCGACCCCGAGCATCCCGAGTGCGCCGCCGTGATCGCGGAGGTGTGGACGCTGCTCGACGGTGAGTGCACCGTCGAGACCCGGGACAAGCTGCGTCAGCACCTCGAGGAGTGCCCGACGTGCCTGAGGCACTACGGGATCGAGGAGCGGGTCAAGAAACTGATCGCCACCAAGTGCAGCGAGCGGGCCCCGGAGGGACTTCGTGAGCGGCTGCGCATCCAGATCAGCCGCACCACGATCATCCGCGGCGGCTAGCGCACCGACTTCGAGCCGGCGTTGGGCCGCTTGCCGTGGTTGGCCTTCGAGTGCTTGCGGTCGCGCTTCTTACGGCCACGCTTGGCCATGGTGTACCTCCAGGTAGTCGGTGGGTGGTTGTCCCGCGCGGGCGGGAGCGTTGATCCATTGTCGCATGCGGGACCGACACCGGTTTCGCGGCGGCGGGGGACGCAAGTCCTGCGCGAACCGCGTCCGCTCCGCGCTTCAGCCAGTGATTGTGGTTCGATAGGACGCGACAGCACCAGCGGTGGATTGAGTGGGGTGAAGATGGCCGAGGATGTTCGCGCCGAGATCGTGGCCAGTGTGCTCGAGGTCGTGGTCCACGAGGGCGATCAGATCGGTGAAGGCGACACCCTGGTGCTGCTGGAGTCGATGAAGATGGAGATCCCCGTGCTCGCCGAGGTCGCCGGGACGATCAGCAAGGTCAGCGTGTCGGTGGGCGATGTCATCCAGGCCGGCGACCTCATCGCGGTCATCAGCTAAGCACCCCTTGACCTGGACCGACCCGACGTCACGAACGCAGTAGGCGATGTCCACCCTCGGTGACCTCCTCGCCGAGCACACCATTCTGCCCGGCAGCGCCGTCGACCACCTGCACGCGGTGGTGGGGGAGTGGCAGCTGCTGGCCGACCTGTCGTTCGCCGACTACCTGATGTGGGTGCAGCGCGACGACGGGCAGGTCGTCTGCGTGGCCCAGGTGCGGCCCAACACCGCGAGCACGGTGCTGCTGGCCGATGCCGTAGGAACACTCGCCGAAAGCGAGGACGTGCCGATCGTCGCCGCGGCCTTCCAGTCCGGCGCCATCGGCCGCGCCACCGTCGAGGGACGAAACGGTTCACCCGGCCTGAACGTCGAGGCCGTTCCGGTGCGGCAGGGCAGCGACGTCGTCGCCGTGCTCACCCACCAGACATCATTGGCGCCGCGACAGACCAGTCCGCTGGAGACCGCGTACGTCGCCTGTGCCGGTGACCTGCTCAACATGCTGTCCGAAGGCACCTTCCCCAACGTCGGTGACCTCGCGATGTCGCGATCGAGCCCCCGGGTGGGTGACGGCTTCATCCGGCTCGACGAGACCGGCGTGGTGACCTTCGCCAGCCCGAACGCCATCTCGGCGTATCACCGGATGGGGCTGGCGGCCGAACTCGGTGGCCACAACCTGGTCACCGTCACCCGCCCGCTGATCTCCGATCCGTTCGAAGCCCAGGAGCTGGCCAACCACGTCCGGGATTCACTGGCCGGTGGATCCAGCATGCGGATGGAAGTCGACGCCGGCGGCGCGGCGGTCCTGCTGCGCACCCTGCCGCTGGTCGTGCACGGCGCAGCGGTGGGCGCCGCGGTGCTGATCCGCGATGTCACCGAGGTCAAACGCCGCGACCGGGCGCTGCTGTCCAAGGACGCCACCATCCGCGAGATCCACCACCGGGTGAAGAACAATCTGCAGACCGTCGCCGCGCTGCTGCGACTGCAGGCGCGTCGCACCAACAACGCCGAGGGCCGCGAAGCGCTGTTCGAGTCGGTTCGCCGGGTGTCGTCGATCGCGCTGGTGCACGATGCGCTGTCGATGTCGGTCGACGAAGAGGTCAACCTCGACGCGGTGATCGACCGGATCCTGCCGATCATGAACGACGTCGCGACGGTGGACGCCCCGATCCGGATCAACCGGGTGGGAGAGCTGGGCGTGCTCGACGCCGACCGCGCCACCGCGCTGGTCATGGTCATCACCGAGTTGGTGCAGAACGCGATCGAGCACGCCTTCGACGAGAGCACCGCGCAGGGGTGCGTCTCGATCCGGGCGGAACGCTCCGCACGCTGGCTCGACGTCGTGGTCCACGACGACGGACGCGGCCTTCCCGAGGGTTTCAGCCTGGAGAAGTCCGACCGCCTCGGCCTGCAGATCGTGCGCACCCTGGTGTCCGCCGAACTGGACGGATCGCTGGGCATGCACGACGCCGAAGCCGGCGGGACCGACGTGATTCTGCGGGTGCCGATCGGCCGGCGGGGCCGCACGAATCAATATTGACCGTCACCGAAAAATGGCGGTGCATGACGCGAATTCGGTCGAATTGTATTCACAAAGTGACGGCCCCGACTTTTTGTCGGGGCCGTCACTGTGAAAGTGCTGAACGCGCTAGACCCCGCTGCGGGCCTTGGTACGGGCGTTGCGACGCTTGAGCGCGCGGCGCTCGTCCTCGCTCATGCCGCCCCAGACGCCGGCGTCCTGGCCGGACTCCAATGCCCAGCTCAGGCACTCCGCGGTGACCGGGCAGCGGTTGCAGACGAGCTTCGCGTCAGCGATCTGGGCGAGGGCCGGACCGCTGTTTCCCACCGGGAAGAACAGCTCCGGATCCTCGTCGCGACAGACCGCCTTGTGGCGCCAATCCATAAGATCAAACTCCTCGTCAATGTGTCATGTGTGCGCAGCAGAGCGCACGAGCTTTACATCGGCTGTTAACGCAAGCGCACCAAATGTTTCTGCGCTGTTGCATCCGATGCTTTCACAGGCTGAACAGATGTCAATAGAAGTTCCATAACACGTGGGCTATCTCACTGCGTAGGTCGGGTAGCGGAAGCCTTACTCCGTTGTACTACGCTTAACCCACCTGCGCCCTGATTCCGCACTGTGAACTAGCTTGCACAGCTGGTTCGTGCTGGTCAGGGCGTTTCTATGGGCGAAAGGCGGGGCGGGGCCACCACGGCGAGCGCGTCCGGCACCGCGGTGAACTCCATGGCTTCGCGCAGCCCGAGGTAGTCGCCGTCGATCTGACATGCCACAGGCGTGTCGCTGGTCACCTTCAGCCACGCGAGGTCGTCGTCCCGGATGAGGTGCTCGGCATCGAGGTGGGGGTCACGCGAGAGCATCTGGCGCACCACCCCCAGGTTCGCCCAGACGTTCATGCTGGTGATCGCGAACACGCCCAGCCCGGTTTCGAAGGTGGTGTCGGGATTGGTCCACACCGGCCGCGCGTTGGCGTAGGTCCACGGGCTCGAGTTCGACACGAACGCAAAATGCACGCCCGAGACCGGCTCACGGCCGGGGAGCTGCAGGGTCAGCGTCGGCTTCCTGCGGGCGCTGGCCAGCATCTCGCGGATCGCCACCCGGATGTAGCGCGACGCGGTGACCTTGCGGCCCTTGGCCCGTTGCGCTTCCACAGCCGCGACGACATCGCCGTCGACGCCCATGCCCGCCGTGAACACCCCCCACCGCTCCTGGCAGTCCATCAGGCCGATACGCCGCCACGTCCTGCCGCGTCGGTAGTCGCCGAGCAGGTCCACCAGCTGGTTCGTCGCCTCGACGGGATCGGGACTGATGCCCAGCGCACGCGCGAACACGTTGGCCGAACCCCCGGGAACCACGCCCACCGCGGGTCCCTCGCCACCCGGACCCTGCTCACCGAGGATGCCGTTGACCACCTCGTTGACCGTCCCGTCGCCGCCGTGCACGATCAGCACGTCGACCCCGCCGCGGGCGGCTTGCTGCGCGATCTCGATGGCGTGGCCGCGGTGGTCGGTGTGCACCACGCTGAGCTCCACCCGGCTCTCCAGGGCGTGGGCCAGCAGATCGCGGGCGGCGGGCGTCGTCGAGGTCGCATTCGGGTTCACGATCAGCACGGCGCGCACGAGGGGTGAGCCTAAACCGCTTCACCGGTGACGCCCAAGCTCGCGCAGTGCCTCGGGTCGGCGGCGCTTCGCCGGTACCGTACAACGGTGACCGAACGTCGACTGCTGCTCGTCAACGGGCCGAACCTGAACCTGCTGGGCACCCGGCAACCCGAGGTGTACGGAACCACCACGCTGGCCGACATCGAGGCGCGGGTGGCCGAGGTTGCCGCGGAGTCGGGACTCGACACCCGGGCCGTGCAGAGCAACCACGAAGGCGTGATCGTCGATGCGATCCACGCGGCACGCGCCGACTGCGCGGGCATCGTCATCAACCCTGCCGCCTACAGCCACACCTCCGTGGCCATCGCCGACGCGCTGCGGTCGGTCGGGTTGCCGGTCGCCGAGGTGCACCTGAGCAACATCCACGCCCGCGAGGAGTTCCGGCACCACTCGTATGTGTCCGCCGTGGCCGACATGGTGGTCGCGGGCGCCGGTGCGCTGGGCTACGAGATGGCGGTGCGCTACCTGGCCGACAGGTTGTCGCGGTGACCCCGCGCGCGGTGCGCGCGGCCGGTGCCATCACCGGGCTGCAGGGAGCGCTGGCGATCGTGACGGCCGTGGCGCTCACGGTGCGCGAGCTCGGCGGCCACCGCGAGGCCGCGATCAGCGGGTACGGCACGGCTGCATGGTTCGCGATCATGGGATCGGCGGTGGTGGCGGCCGGCGTGGCGTTGTGGACGGGGCGGCGGTGGGGCCGCGGCGTCTCGGTGTTCGCCAACCTGCTGCTGCTGGGCGTGGCCTTCTACGTCTTCAGCTCGGGGCAGCTGCCGTATGCGGTGCTGGTGGGTGTGGTGTCGGTGGCCGTGCTTGCGCTGCTGTTCAGCCCGTCGGTGCTGCACTGGCTGACTCAGGATTCGGCGGCCAGTTCCGAAAGCCCGGGGCCCGACACCCGGTAGGTGATCCAGTCGCTCTGCGGGCGCCCACCGACGCTGTCGTAGAGCGCTATCGCGTCGACGTTCCAGTCCAGCACCGCCCAGCTCAGCCGCGAGTAGCCGTGATCGACGCATTCGCGGGCCAGCGTCGCGAGCAGCTTGCGGGCCAGGCCGCGACGGCGAAACCGCGGGCGCACGAACAGATCCTCGAGGTAGATGCCGGCCACCCCGTCCCACGTCGAGAAGTTGCGGAACCACAGCGCGGCGGCCGCCGCCTCGCCGTCCACCTCGGCCAGATGTCCATAGACCACCGGGTTCGGGCCGAAAAGCGCTTCCCGAAGCTGGTTTTCGGTCACCGTGCAGTCAGCCGCGGCGCGTTCGAAGTCGGCGAGCTCATGGATCATCGCGGTCAGATCGGCCTCGTCGCCGGGGCGGACGGTGCGGATGAGGTCGGTCACGGCTGCACTCCCAACGCCGACAGTATTGTCCTGAACTTTGTTGTGGTCTCCGCGACTTCGTCGTCCGGGTCGGATTCGGCGACGATGCCTCCGCCGGAGTGCGCGTCGGCGGTGCGCCGGTCGGCGGAGAGCTGCGCGCACCGGATCGACACCACCCATCGGCCGTCGCCGCGCTGGTCGCACCAGCCCACCGCGCCGGCGTAGAATCCGCGATCGCCCTCGAGCTGGTCGATCAGGGCGGTCGCCTCGTGAACAGGGGACCCGCCCACCGCCGGGGTGGGGTGCAGCGCAAGCGCCAGATCCAGTGCAGTGGTTGCTCTTTCGCGCAACCGGCCGGAGATGGGGGTATACAGATGCCAGACTGCCGCGGTCTTGGTCAGCTGGGGTTTCGCGGCGATCTGCAACTCGGTGCACAACGGCTCGAGCGTTGCGCGCAGGGCATCGACCACAAGCTGATGTTCGTGGCGATCCTTGGCCGACTCTGCCAGAGCGGCACCGCTGGCCTCATCAGCCCGGGGGTCGGCGAGCCGTGGGGCCGACCCGGCGAACGGCCGGCACGTGACCTGCTGGCCGCGTCGGGCGACGAGCAGTTCGGGGCTGGCGCCGACGAGCGCGGCACCGGAGTACCCTTCGCCGGCCGCGGACAGGTCGACGAGAAACGAACTCGCCAGCGCGTCGTTGGCGACCAGTCGCTGCAGCACCGTCCTGGCGTCCAGCGGTCCGTCGGCGGCCACCCGCAGCGCACGCGCCAGCACCACCTTGTGCAGGTCGCCTGCCGGGTCGCGCAGCCGGGTCAACGCCGCCGCGATGCGTGCGCGGTGTTCGTCGGCGGCCGGGATGGTCTCGGCGACCCGCGCGACGGGGAGCTCACGCACCGGCCATTCGGGCAGCTCCTCGGTGAAACCCACCGTCTGCGGACGGATCAGCGCCGCCGGTTGGGAGATGTCGAAAGGCAAGGCGCCCAAGATTATCGGCGCGCTGTGCGAAGCCAGAGCGGCTCGCGCGTCGGCGATCTTCGGGAAGGCGGTGTGCACTCCCTCAGCGGTGATCACACCGTCGGGGCCGGTGAGGACGAACGTCGGCTCGCGGGTCACGCCGGTGCGGCCGGGTCCGGGTGTCCGGTCAGCGCCAACGCGCTGAGCTGACGTACGCCGTGCTCGAAGCTGCAGATCGCGATCGACGCGGCCGGCATCGACACCCGGATGCCCTCGTAGACGGGCTGCTCGATCCATCGGACGACCAGCGCGCGGGAGAAATGGCCGTGCCCGACGAAGACCACGTCGCGGGATTCCATGTGGCCCAGCGCCAGCTCGATCGCCCGGTCCGCCCGCTCACAGACCTGCGCCGAGGTCTCGCCGCCCGGGCAGCCGTGCGTCCACACCAGCCAGTTCGGCACCGTCTGGCGGATCTGGACGGTGGTCGTTCCCTCGTAGTCGCCGTAATCCCATTCGCTGATCAGTGGATTGACGTCATCGACCGTCAGGCCGGCCAGATCGGCGGTGATCCTCGCGCGCTTGCGCGGGCTGCTGACCACGAACGGATCGTCCAACCGCAGCTGCTGCAGCGTCTCGGCCGCCGCGGCCGCCTGCTCACGGCCGCGTGGCGTGAGGTCGAGCTCGGTGCGGCTGGTGTGCTGACCCGACTTCGACCACTCCGTCTCGCCGTGTCGGAGCAGGATCAGCCGGTGCTGCAGAAGGGCCACAGCCCCGATTCTGCCGCACGCCGCGTCGCCACTCGCGGGTGCATGACAGGATGGTGTCGTGACGCGGGTACTTGCGGTCGCCAATCAAAAGGGTGGGGTCGCCAAAACGACGACGGTGGCGTCGCTGGGCGCAGCGATGATGGAGCTCGGTAAGCGGGTGCTGCTCGTCGACCTGGACCCCCAGGGCTGCCTGACGTTCTCGCTGGGGCAGGACCCCGACAAGCTGGCCGTCTCCATCCACGAGGTGCTGCTCGGCGATGTCGAACCCGACACGGCACTGGTCGAGACGTCGGAGGGGATGACCCTGCTGCCGGCCAACATCGACCTCGCGGGCGCCGAGGCGATGCTGCTGATGCGGGCCGGCAGGGAGTACGCGCTCAAGCGGGCCCTGGCGAAGATCTCCGGACAGTTCGACGTGGTGATCGTGGACTGCCCGCCGTCGCTGGGGGTGCTCACGCTCAACGGCCTGACCGCCGCCGACGACGTGATCGTGCCGCTGCAGTGCGAGACGCTCGCCCACCGCGGCGTCGGTCAGTTCCTGCGCACCATCACCGACGTCCAACAGATCACCAACGCCGACCTCTCGCTGCTGGGTGCGCTGCCCACGTTGTACGACTCGCGCACCACCCACAGCCGCGACGTGCTGCTCGACGTCGCCGACCGTTACAACCTGCCGGTGCTGGCGCCGCCGATCCCGCGCACCGTGCGCTTCGCGGAGGCCAGCGCTTCGGGTTCTTCGGTGCTGACCGGGCGCAAGAACAAGGGCGCGCTGGCCTACCGCGAGCTCGCGGCCGCGCTGCTCAAGTACTGGAAGAACGGCAAAGCGCTGGCCACCTTCACCCCCGACGTGTGATTCGGGTGCATTTGTCGCCGTGAAGGTGACGAATCGCGCCGAAATCGCCTGGGTCTAACCGAGAGCGACCACGTCGTCGCCTCGCTGTTCGATCAGCATGGACCCGGCCACCGCGGGCACCACGGGTCCTTCCACCGGCGGGCGCTGCAGCGGGATGTGACGCTCACCGGCGCCGGTCGCCGCGTCGAAGACGTCGTAGCCGCTGCTGACCGGCACCATCAACCGTCCGGCCATCACCGTCGCCGGACCGACGGGCGCGTTGTCGCCCGCCGCGGCCACCGTGTATTTGTACTGAAAGTTGTTGGCGGAGAACACCATCAGGCTGTCACCGGTCCACCAGGTAATCAGATCGGCGGTCCGCGACATGGTGGCGTCGGGGGAGAGGGGCCCGGGCACCACCGTGCTGGCGATCGTCGCCCCCGTCTCGTCGACGATGTCGACCCTCGGTTTCGGGGTGGGGGCGTAGACCGCGGTGGTGGTGTCCGTCACCGCCACTACGCGGGCGTCGCTGTCGACCCCCACGCCGGTCTGCTGCACGTACTTCATCTCCGGGGTGTCCTCTTCCTCGGAGGGACGCAGCAAGGTCAGGCGCAGGTCGGCCTGACCGTCGCAGGCCTCCAGCACGGACACCGCCGCCGAACTCGCTGCGGCCGAGACCAGTCGGCACAACGGCAGCTTCGGCGTGCCCGCCTTGATCGGGGCGTCGAGCGCACCGTAGCTGAGCATCCGCACCATGTCGGAGCGCCACAACTCCAGGCGGGTGTCGCCGGCCGAGAGCACCGTGGTGCCGTCGCTGGACAACGTCACCTCGGAGTCGGAGTAACTGGTGCGGGTCGGCCCGCGGAGGCCGGTCTCGGCGTCCACGGTGCTGACCTGCCCGCACCCGCGGACGTCCGGGTAGACCGCGACGGCGTAGCTGTACACCGAGGTGACCCCGCAGAGATCGAGGTCACGGGTGAAGCTCCAGAGCGGCTCGCCGGTGCTGGGATCGCGGCCCTGCATGCCACGGTCGGCGCCGGTCACCACGGCGCCTGCGACCACCAGGGGCCTGCTGGTCGCGGGGCTGGGTGCGGTCCAGCGCTCGGCCAGCGACTCCGGCACCGCAGTGGGCGGTTCCAGGTTGGGGACCGGGGCCGCAGCGGGCACGCTGTCGGTCGCTCTGGCGTCGCTGGTCCACCAGACCACGGCCGCGATGAGCGCGACCACTCCGGCGATCGCCACCGCCGCCAGCATGTCGGCCCGAGTGCGGCGTTCGGGTTTGACCATCGGGTGGGTTGGTCTGCAGCTAGTTGGTGCCTGCGGCCGGGGCCTTGCTGGGGCGGCGGCGCCGACGGCGACGTCCTGACCGTGCCGCGTCCGACTGCTCGCCGCCGGTGTTGTCGGCTTCTGCCGGCGCACCCTGCTGAGCAGCTTCGGGATGGCTGCCGGGTGTCTGGCCGCCGCGGGTGCGTTGCCGTGTCCGGTTGCTGCGGCGGGCCGGCTTGTCATCGGAGTCCGCGGAACTGGTGCGCCTGCCCTCTTGCCTGGGCGCCTTCTTGGCGCCCTCCGCCGCGCGGCTGCGTCCGATCTTGCCGGTGGCGTCGGCCGGGATGTTCATTTCCTCGAACAGGTGCGGTGAGCTGGAGTACGTCTCGGCCGGGTCGGGGGTCTCCAGACCCAGGGCCTTGTCGATCATCGTCCAGCGCGGGAGTTCGTCCCAGTCCACGAGCGTGACGGCGATGCCGGTCTTGCCCGCACGCCCGGTTCGGCCGATGCGGTGCACGTAGGCCTGCTCGTCCTCGGGGATCTGGTAGTTGATCACGTGGGTGATGTCGTCGATGTCGATGCCCCGGGCGGCCACGTCGGTCGCGACGAGCACGTCGACATCACCGCTGCGGAAGGACTTCAGCGCCTTCTCCCGGGCGCCCTGGCCGAGATCGCCGTGCACGGCGTCGACCTTGAACCCGCGCTCGGCGAGTTCGTCGCAGACCTTCTGGGCGGTCCGCTTGGTGCGGGTGAAGATCATCGTCGCACCGCGATTGTCGGCCTGCAGAATTCGGGCGACCATCTCGACCTTGTCGAGGGCGTGCGCCCGGTAGGCGAACTGCTCGGTGGACTCGTGGGTGGCCGAGCCCTGCACACCCTCGGCCCGGATGTGGGTCGGCTGGTTCATGAACGTGCGGGCCAGCGTGATGATCGGGTCCGGCATGGTCGCCGAGAACAGCATCGCCTGACGGTTGGTCGGGATCTGCTTGAGAATCCGCTCGATGTCGGGCAGGAAGCCCAGGTCGAGCATCTCGTCGGCCTCGTCGAGCACCAGCGTCGACAGCCCACCGAGCTGGAGGTGGCCCTGCTGCGCGAGGTCCAGGAGGCGGCCGGGGGTGCCGACGACGACGTCGGCGCCCTTCTGCAGCGACGCCACCTGTGGCTCGTAGGGGCGGCCGCCGTAGATCGCGACGACCGACAGCGGTCGGCTCTGACCTTCGTGCTCGGCCTTGAGGTATTTCGACGCCTCGGTCAGGTCGCCGAAGACCTGGATGCACAGCTCCCGGGTGGGCACGACGATCAGCGCGCGCGGGATACCGGAGAGCGGGCGTTCGGTGTCGGTGGTGAGCCGGTGCAGCAGCGGCACGCCGAAGGCGAAGGTCTTGCCCATGCCGGTGCGGGCCTGGCCGATCAGGTCGTCGCCGGCCAGGGCCAGCGGCAGGGTCTGTTCCTGGATGGCGAAGGGATGCTCGATGCCGGATTCGGACAGTGCGCGGACGATCTCCTCGCGCACTCCGAGCTCGGCAAACGACGGGCTTGTATGTGGGATTACAGGTGTCATGCTGGGTAAACGAAGCCTTTCACGGTCATTCCTCGTTGCGTTCCAGCGCGCACGAGTTGTGAAGAGAACTCCGTCAGGCCCTGCGATGAGGAGGCGGGCCGCCTGTCGTGCACGCACATTGTCAAGGTGCCTGCGGCGACCATCAGCCCACGTGACCTGTATCGATCTGTCGACTTTCGCGCCGACACCAGACCCCATGGTAGCCGGTCGGTCGGCTGCCCGGTCACCGCACTCGTTGCGGGCGCGCCGGCGCTCTAGAGTTGGGGCCATGTCTTCGACGCCTCCCACGGCCGCCGATCCCGCTCCGGCGGGAGCGCAGAACAACCCGGAAAAAGCGGGTGCTGCCACGGTGTCGCCCCTGCACCCGGGCATCAACGAGCTGTTCGCGCTGTTGGCATACGGCGAGGTCGCGGCGTTCTATCGGCTCACCGAAGAGGCGCGGATGGCGCCCAACCTGCGTGGCCGGATCAACATGGCCAGCATGGCGGCCGCCGAGATGAACCACTACGAAGTGCTGCGCGACGCGTTGGAGCGCCGCGGTGTCGACGTCGTCCCGGCGATGACCAAGTACGCCTCGGCGCTGGAGAACTATCACCGGCTGACCACGCCGAGCACCTGGCTCGAGGCGTTGGTCAAGACCTACGTCGGCGACGCGATGGCCGCCGATTTTTACCTCGAGACCGCCGGGTCGATGCCCGACGAGGTCGCCGACGTGGTGCGTTCGGTGTTGTCGGAGACGGGACACTCGCAGTTCGTCGTCGGCGAGGTGCGCGACGCGGTGACGGCCAGTGACCGTCAGCGCCACCGGTTGGCGCTGTGGTCGCGGCGGCTGCTGGGTGAGGCGATCACCCAGGCCCAATACGTCCTCGCCGACCACGACGAGCTCGTCGACCTGGTGATGTCGGGCGGTGGGCTGTCGCAGATGACCGACTTCTTCGACCGCCTGCAGCACACCCACAGCACCCGGATGCGCGAGCTCGGGCTGGCCTGACCAGGCCCGCTACCGCGTGCAGTTGGTGATGAACGAGTTGCTGTTCTGCGCGGCGATCACGGCGCCGTTGGCGTCGGTGATGCTGCAGTTGAGCTGACCCCGGACGCTGGTTGCGGTCACCGAGCTCAGCGTCACACCGGGATCGAGCACCACGGTCTTGGACCAGGGCAGCGCGACGTTCACGTCGGTCACCAGGGCGCCCCGCTGGTCGGTGTAGATCACCGTCACCAGATCGATGAGTGAGCGATCTCCGGTGATCCGGTAGGTCACGGTGCCGGGAGCGACAGCCGCGGGCGGCGGAGCGGCCTGCGGCGGGGGCAGCACGGGTTGTGCCGTCGGCGTCGCGGTCGCGCTCGGGGTCGGGGATGGGGTCACCGTGGTGACCGTCTCGGGAGGCAGCGACGGCGGGGCCGCGACGCGGGGTGCGGAGGGCTCAGGAGCGCTGCTGGACGTCGGTGCGCCCTGGCTGGATGCGATGGTCGCCGACACCGATCCGCTGTCACCCCCGCCCAGGATCAGGCTGGCTGCGATGACGGCGACGAACAGGATGGCGCCTGCGATCCCGGCGATCCACATCCACCGGCGGTCGACGCTGGCCTCGTCGATGTCGTAGTCGTCGTAGTCCTCGATGGGACCGTCGGGGTCGTAGTCGCCGGGATACGGCGGAAGGGTATCGGTGATCAGGTCGCCGTCGGGTTCGCCGTACGGATCGGCGTACCGGTCGGCACTCCCGTGTCCGCCCGCGTAGCGCCGGCCCCGGCGGGGGCTTTCGATGCGCTCCGTCGGGGTCAGGGAGTACGGCGATTGTGCGGTGTAAGGCCTGTTCATCCAGCTATCCCAGTCGCTTTCCTTGCGGTACGAGGGCTGATGCTATCGGGACAGAAGTGACGAATGAGGTTGGCGCGCCTGCTCTGCGGTCACGGTCGGGACTCGGTTCGGTCGCCCGTCGGTTTCAGGCTCGCGGCGCTGTTTCGCTGACCGCGTAGATCCCGGCGCGGCCTGACGGGCACAGCGTCCATTAGCCTCCTGTGGAGAAGACGAGCACTCGAACAGAAGGGTTTTCACCGTGGAGGTCAAGATCGGTGTCACCGACAGCCCGCGCGAACTGATCCTCAGCAGCGCGCAGACGCCGGCTGAGGTGGAGAAGTTGGTCGCCGATGCGCTCGCCGCCGATGCGGGCGTTCTGAGCCTCACCGACGAGAAGGGCCGGCGCTTCCTCGTGCAGTCCGCGAAGATCGCCTACGTCGAGATCGGGGCCGCCGACTCGCGCAGGGTCGGATTCGGAGTGGGCGCCGTCGGCGCCGAAGCCACCCGCTGAGTCGTCGCCGGAACGGTATTGCGCGCGCGAAATCCCGAGTGAGCACCGCGCGCAATACAGTTCCGGCGAAAGGTCAGGAGCGGGTCAGTGGCACGTGGGACAGCCCGCCCCAGATGAACTGCACCGTGCCCTCGACGGCGTCGCTCTTGTCGATCGGGCGCTCGTTGTTGAGCCAGTAGCGTGCGGAGTCGACGCTGATGCTCACCAGACCCACCGCGATCATCCTGGCCCGATGCGGTTCAAGCCCGGAATCGTGGCTGATCAGGTCGAACACGGCGTCGGTGCACGACTCGGTGGCGACCTTGACCTGCGCGGCCACCTGGGGCTCGGTGACGTAGTCGTTCTCGAAGATCAGCCGGTAGCCCTGGCCGTCGTGCTCGATGAAGTCGAAGAACGCCTCCACCGCGGCACGCACCCGCTGGCGGTTGTCGGTGGTGGTCCGCAGCGCCTGACGCACCCCGGAGACCAGGTTGTCGACGTGCCGTTGCAGCACTGCCAGGTACAGCTCGACCTTCGACGAGAAATGTTGGTACAGCACCGGTTTGCTGACGCCGGCGCGGTCGGCGATCTCGTCCATGCCCGCGGCGTGATACCCGCGGTCGACGAACACCTCGCTGGCAGCGATCAGCAACTGTCCACGGCGCTCGTCTCGGGGCAGCCGGTTACCGCGCCGGGCCGCGGTGGCGGGCAACCCGGTGCCGTTGGCTGGTTGTCCCCCCCGCCGCTGCGCCGTCTTGGCGAGATCGCTCATCAGAACCTCTAGATCTACAGCCGGCGCGACCGGCGTGTTTGATTCGCTCCGCACTGACACTACTACCGTTGGCCTGCGGTACGCGTGAGGTCCGCGCCCGGTTGGCGCGGCGTGCGGTGGCGCGCCGGGAGTGCAAGTCCTCTGAGCTGTGTCATCCTGTTTCGGTGACCTACGACCCGGGGCGTCGCGGGAGCGGTCGGGTCCCCGTGCTGCGCGACGAGTGGCGAGAGCCTCTCCGCGCGCAGCGTGACCCGCTGGCCGAACAGCCGGGCCGGGTCAGATCGAACCGGGACGACCGCAAGCGGTGGCGCAAGCAGACCTGGATCGGTCGCTTCATCTCCACATACGGATGGCGTGCCTACGCGCTGCCGCTGCTGGTCGCGCTGACGGTGGTGGTCGGCTACCAGACCATCACCGGAACCAGCGTCCCGGAGGTGGTGGACGAGGACGGACCCGTGCAGGGTCCGCCGACCATCGGCGTCGCGAGCACCGCGATCGTCGGCGCACCGCCCAAGGGACTCACGGAGTTCGACGCCAGCCTGCCCACCGGGATCCTGCCCGACGGCGGGCCGTTCACCCCGGCGGGTGCCCGGACGTGGCACGTGGTGCCCGGCACCACGCCCCAGGTCGGGCAGGGCACCACCAAGGTGTTCACCTACACCGTCGAGGTGGAGGACGGGATCGACACCACGACGTTCGGCGGCGACGACGGCTTCGCGCGGATGGTCAGCGAGACGCTGGCCAACCCGAAGAGCTGGACCCACAACCAGCAGTTCGCGTTCACGCGGGTGGACGCCGCCTCGGGCATCGAGCCGGACTTCCGGGTGTCGCTGACGTCCCCGATGACGATTCGGGACGGCTGCGGCTATGACATCCAGCTCGAGGCGTCCTGCTACAACCCGGCATTCGAGGGCCAGCCGCGAGTGTTCGTCAACGAGGCCCGGTGGGTGCGCGGCGCGGTGCCGTTCCAGGGAGACGTCGGCTCCTACCGGCAGTACCTGATCAACCACGAGGTGGGCCACGCGATCGGCTACCAGCGCCACGAGCAGTGCGCCGCCAACGGTGAGCTGGCGCCGATCATGATGCAGCAGACGTTCTCGACGAGCAACAACGACGCGGCCCGGTTCGACCCCGGCACGGTCACCCCGGACGGCATCACCTGCCGGTTCAATCCCTGGCCCTACCCGATCGCCTGAATCCGGGCCAGTGAGCACCCGGGAAGCCCCGGGCCCTCATCGCTGTTGATTGCAGTACCCATGCACAACTGATGTGATGATTCCTGAAGCCAACCAAGGAGAACTCGGTGTCGACCCCGTTGCCGCCGCTGGTAGCACCAGCAGCTGAACTCACCCGCGAAGAGGTGGCGCGCTACAGCCGTCATCTCATCATCCCCGACCTCGGCCTGGACGGGCAGAAGCGCCTGAAGAACGCCCGTGTCCTGGTCATCGGGGCGGGCGGACTGGGTTCGCCGACACTGCTCTACCTCGCCGCCGCCGGTGTGGGCACGATCGGGATCGTCGAGTTCGACGTCGTCGACGAGTCGAATCTGCAGCGGCAGATCATCCACGGGCAGTCCGACATCGGCCGGTCCAAGGCGCAGAGCGCCAAGGAGTCGATCCTGGAGGTCAACCCGCTGGTCGACGTCCGGTTGCACGAGGTCCGGCTGGAACCGGACAACGCCGTCGAACTGTTCTCCCAGTACGACCTGATCCTCGACGGCACCGACAACTTCGCCACCCGCTACCTGGTCAACGACGCCGCGGTGCTCGCGGGCAAGCCGTACGTGTGGGGCTCGATCTACCGCTTCGAGGGTCAGGTGTCGGTGTTCTGGGAGGACGCCCCCGACGGGCTGGGCCTGAACTACCGCGACCTCTACCCGGAGCCGCCGCCGCCCGGGATGGTGCCGTCCTGCGCCGAGGGTGGGGTGCTGGGCATCCTGTGCGCGTCCATCGCCTCGGTGATGGGCACCGAAGCCATCAAGCTGATCACCGGCATCGGGGAGCCGCTGCTGGGCCGGCTGATGGTCTACGACGCCCTGGACATGAGCTACCGAACGATCAAGATCCGCAAGGACCCGGCCACGCCGAAGATCACCGAGCTGATCGACTACGAGGCGTTCTGCGGTGTGGTCTCCGACGAAGCCGCGGAAGCGTCCGCCGACGCCACCGTGACGCCGCGGGAGCTGCGGGAGATGCTCGACTCCAGCCAGAAGTTCGCGTTGATCGACGTCCGTGAGCCGGTCGAGTGGGACATCAACCACATCGACGGCGCCGAGCTCATCCCGAAGTCGACGATCGAGACCGGCGACGGTCTGACGCGGCTGCCGCACGATCGGGTACCGGTGCTGTACTGCAAAACCGGGGTGCGCTCGGCCGAAGCCCTGGCGGTCATCAAGAAGGCCGGTTTCGCCGACGCCATGCATCTGCAGGGTGGGATCGTGGCCTGGGCCAAGCAACTCGAACCCGACATGGTGATGTACTAACGCTGGGTTGGGCGCGGTTCCGCTTAGGCTGAGCCGGTGACCGCCGAGCGCCCACCCGACCATGTGCTTGCGGCCTTCGGGCTGTCCGGGGTGCAGCCGGCGCCGCTGGGATCCAGCTGGGAGGGCGGCTGGCGCTGTGGTGAAGTGGTGCTGTCGATGGTCGCCGATCACGCCCGGGCCGCTTGGTCGGCCAAGGTGCGCGAGACGCTGTTCGTCGACGGGGTGCGGCTGGCCCGGCCGGTGCGCTCCACCGACGGCCGCTACGTCGTCGCCGGCTGGCGCGCCGACACCTACGTCGCCGGCACCCCGGAGCCCCGCCACGACGAGGTGGTCTCCGCTGCCGTCCGGTTGCACGAAGCCACCGCCAAGCTCGAGCGGCCCCGGTTCCTGACCCAGCCGCCGGTGGCGCCGTGGGCCGACGTCGACGTGTTCATCGCCGCCGACCGGGCGGCGTGGGAGGAGCGTCCGCTGCACTCGCTGCCGCCAGGTGCGCGGGTGGCGCCCGGAACCGCCGACGGGCAGAAATCCGTCGAACTGATCAACCAGCTCGCTTCGCTGCGCCGGCCCACCAAGAGTCCGAGTCAGCTGGTCCACGGAGATCTCTACGGCACAGTGCTTTTCGCCGGCACCGCGGCTCCGGGGATCACCGACATCACGCCGTACTGGCGACCGCCGGCATGGGCCGCCGGGGTGGTGGTGGTCGACGCGCTGTCCTGGGGCGACGCCGACGACGGCCTGATCGAGAGGTGGACACCGTTGCCGGAGTGGCCGCAGATGCTGTTGCGCGCGTTGATCTTCCGGTTGGCGGTGCATGCGCTGCATCCGCGGTCGACGGCCGCGGCGTTCCCCGGCCTGGCCCGCACCGCAGCGCTGGTCCGCCTGGCGGTCTAGCTGCCCGAGCGTGCGCTCACCGTAGCTTCAGAGTCAAGATCTCTACGCTGACAGCACGCTCGCGGTCAGAAGGCGTGGCGGTACTGCCGCAGCGGCACCCGGCCGTCGGCGGCGAGCACCCCTTCGGCGCGCAGCCGTTCCAACTGCCGAGACGCCAGATGCGGCGCCGGTTTTCCCGACGCGGTGATCACCCGGTGCCACGGCAGATCCGACGAGTCGGTGCGCATGATCCACCCGACGATGCGGGCGCTGGACAGCCCTGCCGCACAAGCGATGTCGCCGTAGGTGGTCACCCTTCCCGGTGGCACGGCCGCGACGAGCGCGCGCACTGCCTCCACCTGCTCGTCGGTGATGGCCGCCACGGTCAGCTCAGCTGGTCGCGAATCACGGCCGCAGTCTCCGCAGTCTTGGCGAGCGGCACCATGTGATCACAATCCCATTCCAGCAGAACAAATCCCGATCCCAGCCCGGCGTCCAGGCCTGCGATCAGTTCGTCGGAGGCGTACGGCGGATCGGTGCGGGTGGCGCGCACCAGCGTGGTCGGTGTGCCGTCGCGCGGAAGGGCAACGGGGCGGGTGAGCTCACTCCAGTACGACAGCATCGCCGGGATGCTGATGCGCCACCCGACTCGGCCGTTCGGCAGTGCGACGAGGTGTTCGTCGAGTTCGCGGTCCAGTTCAGCGGTGGCCACGTCGCCCCACGACCCGTTGGCCTTCTCGGCGCGTGCTTCCTCGCGGTCGGTGTAGTCCGGTGATTCGATCATGCTGTCGGCCACCTCCCGCATCCACCGCCCGTCGAGGGCGACCGCCGGGTCGAGAAGCACCAGAGCGCTGACCAGGTCGGGCCGCGTCGACGCCAGGCTCAGGGCGACCGCGCCACCGAACGAATGGCCGACGACCACGACGGGTCCGGCCGCCTCGGCCTCGAGCAACGCCGCGGCCGCCGCCACGTTCGCCTCGATCGTCCACGGCGCATCCCACGACGACCTGCCATGGCCCAGCAGGTCGGGCGCGAGCGCCGCGACGTCGGGCAGGTGCTGCTCGAAGAGTGTCTGCCACCGTCGGCCGTGCCCGGTCAGCCCGTGGATCGCCAGCACGCGCGCCGACCCGGCCGGTCCGAAACGATGGGTGTGCAACACGTCGATGATGGTGCCAGTTCGGCCGTCACGCCTCCACTCGTGGCCCGTCGAGGAGATCCGCCAGTGCGGCGCGGGTCTCGGGGTCAGCCCGACCTGCGTCGAGTTCCAGCAGCGCGCATTCGGCGTTCGCGGCGAGCCACAGCCGGGCCGCTGCGCGCGGGCGGGGCCGACGCATCGCGACGAAGTCGTCGGTGAGGAGATCGACGGTGGTGCTGTTGCGGCGGATGATCTCGTCCTGGATGGGGAGCTGCCCGCGGGCCTCGAGGATCAGGGCCCGCACGCCGCGCCGGCGCAGGCAGCCGTCGAGGTAGGTCACCGACATCGCGGTCAACCGGTCCCGGCCTGGTCGCATCGACGCGGTGGCCCGCTGCACCTCGTCGAAGATGTCGTCGTGAAACCGGCGGTGCAGCGCCACGAGATACGACGTGCGGTCGCCGAAGTGATGAAAGAACGTTCCCTTGGCCACGCCGGCGGTGGCCACCACCGCGTTGACGCTGAGGCCGTCGAGACCGGTGGTCTCGGCCAGGACGAAGCCCGCCGACAGCAGCGCGTCGCGGGTGCGTTCCTTGGCCGCCGCCCGCGCGCCGGGTGTCTGAGATGGGGGAGTCATCGGTCTTCCAACATACCGACCGGGTGGTCAACGAACCGTCGGTGCGCTAGGTTGTTGACCGACCGACCGGTCAATGAGGAGATGAGCATGCCCCTGGCGAGGACGCCGTCGGGAACCCTGGCCTACACCGATCAGGGCACCGGACCCGCGGTGGTGCTGCTGCACGCGACGTTGCACGACCGCACCGACTACACCCACGTCGCCGCCGCCCTGGCCGGCCGGTACCGCGTCGTCGCCGTCGACTGGCCCGGTCACGGTGACTCACCTGTCCCGGCAGTGCCGCTGACCGCCCCGCTCCTGGCCGACGCGCTCGAGCAGTTCGTGTCCGCCCTCGAGCTGCGCGACGCGGTGTTCGTCGGCAACTCGGTCGGCGGGTTCGCAGCGTGCCGACTCGCCCTCAGAGATCCCTCCCGGGTGGCCGGCCTGGTGCTGGTCAACGGTTCCGGCTTCACCCCGTGGACCCCGGTCAGCCGGGCGTTCTGTGCGTTGATGGGCCATCCGGGCACCATCGGCGCGGTGTTCCGCTTTTCGGTGCCGCTGTACATGGCGGCGAGGACCGACGCAGACCGTGACGTCGTCGCGCGGGTGCTCGCCCGCGCCCGCACCCGCGTCGGCAGGCAGACCGCGGCGGCGATGTGGCGCAGCTTTCCCGACCCCGCGGCCGACCTGCGCGCACTCGCCGACAGGATCACCTCGCCCACACTGATCACCTGGGGCACTCGGGACCGCACGCTGCGCAGGTCCTGGGGGCGTGCCATGCACCACGCGATCAGCGGCTCGGCCTACGTCGAGTTCGACACCGGCCATCTTCCCTTCACGTCGGATCCGCAGGGCTGGCTCGGCGTCGTCGAACCCTTCCTGGAGCGCGTGCTGGACCGCTGATGTCAGACCCTCGTGGTGTCATGCCAACATGTCTGCGCCACACACCGAGCTGACCCCTGACGCACTGGGTCGTCCCGAGATGCGCGGCACCATCCGGGTGCTCGGTGGTGCCGGCACCGGCAAGAGCCGCCTGCTCGTAGACACGGCCGTCGCACACCTGTCCGCGGGCTGTGATCCGGAATCGGTTCTGCTGCTGACGGGTTCGGCGCGCCTCGGCGCGCAGGCCAAGGCCGCGATCACAGCGACGCTGCTGAGCTCGGGCGCACGTACGGTGGTGCGGGAGCCGCTGGTGCGCACCGTGCATTCCTACGCGTTCGCGGTGCTGCGGCTGGCTGCGCAACGCAACGGGACCCCGCCACCGAGGTTGATCACCAGCGCCGAGCAGGACGGCATCATCCGGGAACTGCTGGCCGGCGACATCGAGGACGGTGCTGCATCGCCGGTGCGTTGGCCGGAGCGGCTGCGGCCGGCGCTCGGCACTGCCGGTTTCGCCGCCGAACTGCGTGATCTGATGGCGCGGTGCGGCGAGCGCGGAGTCGATCCCGCTGAGTTGCAACGCATCGGCCGGCTGGCTGGTAGGCCCGAATGGCGGGCGGCAGGCCGGTTCGCCCGGGCCTACGAGCAGATCATGTTGTTGAGATCGGCGGTGGGCATGGCGGCTCCGCAGGCCACCGTGCCGGCATTGGGCGCCGCCGAACTCGTCGGCGCCGCGCTCGAGGCGTTCGCCATGGACGCCGACCTGCTGGCCGCCGAGCGCGCGCGGGTCAAGCTGCTGCTGGTCGACGACGCCCAGCACCTCGACCCGCAGGCCGCTCGACTGGTGGCCGTGCTGGCGAGCGGGGCCGAGCTCGCCGTGATCGCCGGAGATCCGCACCAGACCGTGTTCGGGTACCGAGGGGCCGACCCGGCGCTGCTGCGTGGTGACGGACCGGTGTTGTCGCTGACCGAGTCACACCGGTGCGCAGCCCCGGTGGCCGATGCCATCGGTGCGGTCGCACGCCGGCTGCCGGGCCAGGAGAGCACCCGTCGGCTCACCGGCACCGACGTGCCCGGTGCGCTGACGGTGCGGATCGCCGCGTCACTGCACGCCGAGGCCACGCTGATCGCCGATGCGCTGCGCCGCGCCCATTTGATCGACGGAATGGCTTGGTCGCAGATGGCGGTGATCGTCCGGTCGGTGCCCCGGATGGGTGCCGGACTGGGGCGCGCGTTGGCGGCCGCAGGCGTGCCGGTTGATGTGCCACAGGCTGATTCAGCGCTGGCGGATCAGCCTGCGGTGCGCGCGCTGCTGACCGTGCTGGAGGCGACCGCGGACGGTCTGGACGGGCAGCGGGCCCTGCAACTGCTGACGGGTCCGATCGGTCGGGTGGATCCGGTGTCGCTGCGGCAATTGCGGCGGGCGCTGCGCCGGGCGGCCGAAGCCGGCTCGTCGACTGGGTTCGGGGATCTTCTCGTCGCCGCGCTGCACCGCACCTCCAACCCACTCTCCGACGAGCAGGGGCGGGCGCTGGGACGGGTACGCGCGGTGCTGGCAGCCGCGCAGCGCAGCGCCGACGAGGGCCGGGATCCGCGGCACACGCTGTGGCAGGCGTGGCACCGCTCCGGTTTGCAGCGACGGTGGTTGGCCGCGGCCGAGCGCGGTGGGCCGGCCGCGGCCCAGGCCGAGCGTGACCTCGACGCCGTCACCGCGGTGTTCGACGTCGCCGAACAGTACGTCGCGCGGACGGCGGGGGCCTCACTGCGCGGACTGATCGACCACGTCGCCGCACTCGCGCTGCCTCCCGTCCGCCGCGACGACGCTCCCCGCACCGACGCGGTCGCGGTGCTCAGCGCGCACTCGTCGTTGGGCCGCGAGTGGGACTTCGTGGTGATCGCCGGACTACAGGAAGGTCTGTGGCCCAACGTCTCTCCGCGCGGCGGGGTGCTCGCCACCCAGCAGCTGGTCGATGTGATCGACGGTGTCGCCGATGCCGGGGAGCGTGGACTCTCCAGCAGGGCGCCGCTGCTCGCCGAGGAGCGGCGGCTGCTGATCGCGGCCATGGGTCGCGCGCGCAGCAGGCTGTTGGTGACGGCCGTCGACAGCGATGACGGGGATGACGCGATGCTTCCGTCGTCTTTCTGTCGCGAGCTCAGCGCGGTGGCGACCGAACCGCTCGCCGAGGACGCCGTCCCGGTCCGGGCCCCGCGGGTGCTGGCCCCGGCGGCGCTTGTCGGACGCCTGCGGTCGGTGGTCTGCTCGGCTCCCGGCGCGGTGTCCGACGAGGAGAGATGTTGTGCGGCAGCACAGTTGGCCCGCCTCGCCGAGGCCGGTGTGCACGGTACCGACCCGGCGTCCTGGTTCGGCATGCGCGCACTGTCCACCGAGGAACCACTGTGGGACGGTGGAGAGGGCGATGCCCATGTGGTGACGTTGTCGCCGTCGACGTTGCAGATGCTCTCGGACTGCCCGCTGCGGTGGCTGCTCGAACGGCACGGCGGGTCCGCCGGGCGCGATGTGCGCTCGGCTCTCGGGTCGTTGGTGCACGCCCTGGTGTCCGAGTCGGGCAAGACGGAGTCCCAGATGCTCAACGACCTCGAGAAGGTCTGGAGTGAACTGCCTTTCGACGCGCAGTGGCACGCCGACAACGAGCTGGTCCGGCACCTGGAGATGCTGTCGACGTTCTTGCGCTGGCGTGCCGACACCCGCCACGAGCTCACCGAGGTCGGCACCGAGGTCGAGGTCGACGGACAAGTCGCCCATCCCGGCGACGGGTCCCCCGCGGTGCGGGTGCGCGGCCGCCTCGACCGCCTCGAGCGCGACAGCGAGGGCAGGCTCGTCGTCGTCGACATCAAGACCGGCAAGAGCCCCGTCAGCAAGGATGACGCCCAGGCCCATGCCCAGCTGGCGATGTACCAGCTGGCCGTCGCCGAAGGGCTGCTCGCCGAGGGCGACGAGCCCGGGGGAGGGCGCCTCGTCTACATCGGCAAGGCCCGCGGCGGCGGGGCGACCGAACGCGATCAGGCGCCGATGACCCGCGACGGCCATGCCGAGTGGCACTCGCTGATTCACCGGGCCGCCGCGGCGACGCAGGGTCCGCAGTTCCTCGCGCGGGTCAACGACGGCTGTGCGCACTGCCCGGTCCGGACCATGTGCCCGGCCCAGGAGACCAGGAGTGAACAGTCATGACGCCGCGGTACAGCCCCACCGAGTTGTCCTCCGCTCTCGGTCTTTTCGCACCGACCGAGGAGCAGGCCGCGGTCATCGCCGCACCGCCGGGTCCGCTGGTGGTGATCGCCGGCGCCGGTGCGGGCAAGACCGAGACGATGGCGGCGCGGGTGGTGTGGTTGGTCGCCAACGGATACGCCCGCCCTGGCGAGGTGCTGGGTCTGACGTTCACCCGCAAGGCAGCGAGCCAGCTGTTGCGCCGGGTCCGCTCCCGGCTGGCCCGCCTCGCCGGTGCCGGACTGCTGATTCCCGGCACCCCCACGCCCGACCTCAGCGACGACCCCGTCACGGTCGGCACCTACCACGCATTCGCGGGCACGCTGCTGCGTGAATACGGCCTGCTGCTTCCGGTCGAGCCCGACGCTCGGCTGCTCGGCGAGACGGAGCTGTGGCAGTTGGCGTTCCGGGTGGTGTGTGAGCATCCCGGCGCGCTGGACACCGAAAAGTCACCCGCGGCGATCACCGCGATGGTGCTGCGGCTGGCCGGTGCGCTGGCCGAGCACCTCGTGGACACCGAGCAGCTCTGTGACACCCACGTCGAGCTCGAGCGGCTGGTGCACACGTTGCCGGCCGGCCGGTACCAGCGCGACAAAGGACCCAGCCAGTGGCTGCTGCAGATGCTGGCCACCCAGACCGAACGCACCGCGCTGATCCCGCTGATCGATGCGCTGCACCGGAGGATGCGCGACGAACGGGTCCTCGACTTCGGCATGCAGATGGCCTCGGCCGCGCGGTTGGCGTCCCGGTTCCCCCAGGTCGGTGAGCAACTGCGGCAGCGCTACCGGGTGGTGCTGCTCGACGAGTACCAGGACACCGGGCATGCGCAGCGGGTGGCGCTGTCGTCGTTGTTCGGCGGCGGCGCCGACGATGGGCTGGCGCTGACCGCCGTCGGCGATCCCATCCAGTCGATCTACGGATGGCGCGGCGCCTCGGCGACCAACCTGCCGCGGTTCACCACCGACTTCCCCCTGTCGGACGGCAGCCCGGCGCCCAGCCTGGAATTGCGCACCAGCTGGCGCAACCCTCCCGAGGTGCTGCACCTGGCCAACGCGGTGTCCGCGGATGCACGGCACCGGTCGGTCGCGGTGCGGTCGCTGCAGGCCCGCCCCGACGCCGGTGGCGGCGACGTGCACTGCGCGTTACTGCCCGACGTGGTGGCCGAACGCGAATGGGTGGCCGAGAAGGTGGCGCGGCTCTACCACGAGGGTGTCAGCGCGGCCGGTGCAGCTCCCACGGCCGCAGTCCTGGTGCGCCGCAACGCCGATGCCGCTCCGATGGCTGAAGCGCTCACCCGGCGCGGGGTGGCGGTGGAGGTCGTCGGACTGGCCGGGCTGCTCTCGGTGCCCGAGGTCGCCGATGTGGTCGCGATGCTGCGGCTGGCCGCCGACCCCATGACGGGAGCTGCGGCGATGCGGGTGCTCACCGGTCCCCGCTGGCGTCTGGGTGCGCGTGACATCACCGCGCTGTGGCGGCGCGCCGTACAGCTCGACGACGTCGGTGCGTCGGCGCCTCGAGGCGGGGTCGATCAGGCCCTCGCACAGGTCGCCCCGGATGCCGACGCGGCCTGCCTGGCCGATGCGCTCTGCGACCCGGGGCCCGCCGCCGATTACTCCCCGATCGGGTACTCGAGGATCGTGGCGTTGGGCCGCG
Organism: Mycolicibacterium hippocampi; assembly: GCF_010723735.1. Lineage (GTDB taxonomy): Bacteria > Actinomycetota > Actinomycetes > Mycobacteriales > Mycobacteriaceae > Mycobacterium > Mycobacterium hippocampi. The sequence goes on from NZ_BLLB01000002.1 coordinate 2,333,308, forward strand.
AGTTGACGGGGCTGCGTGCCCACCTGGACAGCCCGTTGCCCGAGCTGGTCGCCGAGGTGCGTCGGCTCCTCGGCGTCGATGCGGAAGTCAGGGCGGCCCAACCAGTTTCGGCGGGATGGGCGGGAACCGAACACCTCGACCGCTTCGGCGACGTGGTCGCCGACTTCTCCGCCCGGCCCGGCGCCACGGTGTCGGCGCTGCTGGCGTTCCTCGACACCGCTGAACAGGTCGAGAATGGCCTGGCGCCGGCCGAGATCACGGTGGCCGCCGATCGGGTGCAGATTCTGACGGTGCACGCGGCCAAAGGTCTGGAGTGGCAGATCGTGGCGGTGCCGCACCTCAGTGGACGGGTGTTCCCGTCGACGGCGTCCCCGCGCACCTGGCTGTCCGATGCGGCCGACCTGCCGCCGCTGCTGCGCGGTGACTGCGCGACCGTGTCCGCACACGGGGTCCCGGTCCTCGACACCTCGACGGTCAATGACCGAAAAGCTTTGTCGGACAGGATTTCCGAACACAAGCGTAGCCTCGACCAGCGGCGGACCGACGAGGAGCGGCGACTGCTCTACGTCGCGGTCACCCGCGCCGAGCACACCCTGCTCCTGTCGGGCCATCATTGGGGCGCCACCGGGGCCAAACCCCGGGGCCCGTCGACGTTCCTGAGTGAACTCAAGGATGTCATCGACGAGTCCGCCGCGGCAGGGACCCCGTGCGGGGCCGTGGACGTCTGGGCCGACGCCCCTGCCGACGGTGAACCGAACCCGCTGCGTGATCAGGTCGTCGAGGCCATGTGGCCCGTCGACCCGGTCGGGGGCCGCCGCGAGCACGTCGACCGCGGCGCCGAGTTGGTGGCGCGGGCGTTGGCGGACCGAATCGAAGACGGCTCCGCCGACGTGCACGGCTGGGCCGCCGACGTCGACGCGCTGCTCGCCGAACGCGAACTCGCCGCACACCGGCCCACCCCGCCGCTGCCGACGCAGCTGTCGGTGAGCACATTGGTCGATCTCGGTCGCGATCCCGAGGCCGCAGCGCAGCGACTTCACCGGCGGCTGCCGCGGCGTCCGGATTCACAAGCGCTGTTGGGAACGGCGTTCCACGAGTGGGTGCAACGGTACTTCCAGGCCGAGAAGCTGTTCGACCTCGACGACCTGCCCGGTGCGGTGGATGCCGATCGCCAGGACCGCGGCGAGCTCGAGGAGTTGCAGGCGGCGTTCGCGGTGTCGGCCTGGGCGGCGCGCACCCCGCTCGATGTGGAGGTGCCGTTCGACATGGTGCTCGGCGGGCGGGTGGTGCGCGGGCGCATCGACGCGGTCTTCGCCGACGACGATGGCGGAGTGACGGTGGTGGACTGGAAGACCGGAGAGCCTCCGTCCACGCCGGAAGAGATGCAGCTCAACGCGGTTCAGCTGTCGGTCTACCGACTGGCGTGGGCGGGGCTGCGGGGCTGCCCGGTCTCGACGGTGCGCGCCGCATTCCACTACGTGCGCTCCGGGCGCACCATCGTCCCCGATGCGCTGCTCAGCGCCGAGGAGGTGGCCGAACTGATGGAACTGCCGGCCGCGTGACCCCGAGGGCCGGGCTAACTCTCCCGGTAGACCTTCAGCGCCTGCATGATCATCGGGATCTGCAGGGGCAACCGGGCGATGGCGATCAGGCGCATCGGCAGCGACTTGGTCGGATCGTTGAACCACATCCTGACCATGTTCACGTTCCCCGGGAACACGCCGAGGAACAGCGCGATGGCCGCCAACGCGCCCACCCGGCGGGTCTTGGGGGCCACCAGCATGCCGCCGACGGCGACCTCGGCGACACCCGAGGCGAGCGTGTAGAAGCGCGCGCTGCCGGGGAGTTCGACCGGGACGATGGTGTCGAACGGTTTCGGGGCGGCGAAGTGCAGCACCCCCATCCCGATCAGCCAGGCACCCATCTTGGCGCCACGCGACGAAGTGGTGATCTGCTGCAGTTCGGGCGGGGGGGAGGTCATGGTTACATTGTGCTGGTGTTGCAGGCTCCGACGGTGACGGACCCCCATGGTTAGAGGGCGCTTACGGCGCCGGCTCGGCAGGATCAACCGGTCACTCGCCGATCAACCGGTGCACTCGCTCGTCGATCGTGTCGAGATCCCGCACGAGGTGGCCAGTCCCTGGGTGCGGATCACCAAGCGGATCGTCATCGCGATGGGCGTGCTGTGCGCGGTGGTGCTCATCGTCTACATCGATCGCGACGGGTACAGCGACACGCAGAAGGACGGCCTGTCGCTGCTCGACTGCTTCTACTACGCGACGGTCTCGCTGTCGACGACCGGATACGGCGACATCGCCCCCATCACCGAGACCGCCCGGCTGGTCAACATCGTGATCATCACGCCGCTGAGGGTGGCGTTCCTGATCGTGCTCATCGGTACGACGGTGGAGACGCTGACCACCGAGTCGCGGCAGGCATTCAGGATCCAGCAGTGGAGGAACAACGTGCGCAACCACACGGTCGTCATCGGCTACGGCACCAAAGGCCGCACGGCGGTCGCGGCGATGGTCGGCGATGAGATGGCCCCGGCCGACATCGTGGTCGTCGACGAGAACCCGGCGGCACTCGAGCGCGCCAAGAGCGCCGGGCTGGTGACGGTCCGCGGCAGCGGCACCGACTCCGAAGTGCTGCGGCTGGCCAGCGTGCAGCACGCCAAGTCCATCATCGTCGCCGCCAATCGTGACGACACCGCCGTCCTCGTCACTCTCACCGCACGGGAACTCGCACCCAAGGCCAAGATCATCGCCGCGGTGCGCGAGGCCGAGAACCAGCACCTGCTCCGGCAGTCCGGCGCCGACTCGACCGTGGTGACCTCCGAGACCGCCGGCCGGTTGCTCGGCATCGCGGTGCAGACGCCCAGCGTCGTCGAGATGATGGAGGATCTGCTGACCCCGGATGCCGGGTTCGCGATCGGCGAGCGGGAGGTCACCCCGAAGGAGGCCGGCGGGTCGCCGCGGCACCAGAGCGACATCGTCCTCGGTGTGGTCCGCAACCAGAAGTTGCTGCGGGTGGACGACCCTGAGGTCGATGCGCTCGAGCTGGGGGATCGGCTGCTGTTCATCCGCAGCGCGGACAGCGACCGATGAGCAGAGTGTCCCGATGAGCGCGCCGGGGTTCCGGCTGCGGAACGTCCCGCTGCTGTCGCGGGTCGGTGCCGACCGCGCCGACGCGCTGCGCACCGACGTCGACGCTGCGGTGGCGGGATGGCCGGATGCCCTGCTGCTGCGGGTGGACCGCCGCAACCAGGTGCTGATCTCCGAGGGCCGGGCGGTGCTCGGCCGGGCCGCCGAGGTGGGCGACGCGCCGCCGCAGGACGCGGTATTCCTCGGACGTCTCGCCGACGGCCGTCATGCGTGGGCGATCCGCGCCGACCTCCAGCCTCCTGAGGATCCCCGTGCGCCGACCGAGGTGCTGGATCTGCGTCGGGCCGGCGAGGTCTTCGACGACGTCAGTGCGCAGCTGGTGGCGACCGCCACCGCGCTGTTGAACTGGCATGACAGCGCCCGGTTCAGCCCCGTCGACGGGTCGGCCACCACGGCGATCAAGGCCGGGTGGTCGCGGGTGAACCCGGTAACTGGCCGAGAAGAGTTCCCGCGCATCGATCCCGCGGTGATCTGTCTGGTGCACGACGGACACGACCGCGCCGTGCTGGCCCGTCAGACGCTGTGGCCGGAGCGGTTGTTCTCGATTCTGGCCGGGTTCGTCGAGGCCGGCGAGTCGTTCGAATCCTGCGTGGTTCGCGAGATCTCCGAGGAGATCGGCCTGACCGTCACCGATGTCGAGTACCTGGGCAGCCAGCCGTGGCCGTTCCCGCGGTCGCTGATGGTCGGATTCCACGCGCTCGGCGATCCCGAGCAGGAGTTCTCGTTCAACGACGGCGAGATCGCCGAGGCGGGATGGTTCACCCGCAGCGAGATCCGCGAGGCGTTGGAGCTGGGGGATTGGAGTAGCGACAGCTCCTCGCGGCTGCTGCTGCCCGGCTCCATCTCGATCGCCCGGGAGATCATCGAATCCTGGGCGGCCCTGGACTAGCAGGCCAGGGTCAGCCGGCGAGCTTGGCCTTGACCTGTGCCCCGCTCGGGTTGGTCAGCGTGGAGCCGTCGGCGAACCGCAACGTGGGCACGGTCTGATTCCCGCCGTTGGCCGAGGCCACGAATTCGGCGGCGGCCGGGTCTGTCTCGATGTCGACCTCGGTGAAGGCGATGCCCTCGTTCTTGAGGACTTTCTTCAGGCGGACGCAGTAGCCACACCACGTGGTGGTGTACATGGTCACCGCAGCGGTGTCGTCGGAGCTCATAAGCACATCAACGTAGCCGATGCCGCCCGCATGCCCGCGTCGCGGCCCACGAATGTCGGGCCGCGCTGACATGATGGTCGGCATGTCCCCAACGGCCTCGCGTGACCGGTTGCTGGGCGACCTCGACGAGGAGCAGCGGGAGGCGGTGCTCGCCGCCCGCGGACCTGTCTGCGTACTGGCCGGCGCCGGCACCGGCAAGACCCGCACCATCACCCGTCGGATCGCCCACCTGGTGACCGCCGGGCACGTCGCGCCCGCGCAGGTGCTCGCGGTGACGTTCACCCAACGCGCGGCGGGGGAGATGCGCGGGCGGCTGCGTGCGCTCGACGACGGCACCGGCACCGGGGCAGTGCAGGCGATGACGTTCCACGCCGCGGCCCGTCGCCAGCTGTCGTACTTCTGGCCCCGGGTGGTGGGAAGCACCCAGTGGCAGCTGCTGGACACCAAGTTCTCGATCGTCGCCCAGGCCGCCAACCGCGGTGGGTTGCCGACCAGCACCGACGATGTCCGCGACCTGGCCGGTGAGATCGAATGGGCCAAGGCCTCGTTGATCAGTCCCGAGGACTACGCGTCGACGGTCGCTGCGGTCGGGCGTGACATCCCGTTCGACGCGGGCAAGGTCGCCACCGTCTACGCCGGCTACGAGACACTCAAAGCCCGCGGGGCGGATCTGATGCTGCTCGACTTCGATGACCTGCTGCTGCACACCGCCGCCGCGATCGAGAACGACGCCGCGGTGGCCCAGGAGTTCCGGGACCGTTACCGCTGCTTCGTGGTCGACGAATACCAGGACGTCACCCCGCTGCAGCAGCGCGTCCTGGACGCCTGGCTCGGCAACCGTGACGACCTCACGGTCGTCGGTGACGCCAACCAGACGATCTATTCGTTCACCGGTGCCTCCCCGCGGCAGCTTCTGGACTTCTCCAGGCGCTTCCCCGAAGCCGCGGTGATCCGCCTGGAGAGGGACTATCGGTCGACGCCGCAGGTGGTGTCGCTGGCCAATCGGGTGATCGCCGCGGCCCGCGGCCGGATGGCGGGCAGCAAGCTGCACCTCGTCGGCCAGCGCCCACCCGGGCCCGAGCCGACGTTCAGCGAGTTTCCCGACGAGGTCGCCGAGGCGGCGGCGGTGGCGCGCAACATCAAGAAGCTCCTGGACTCGGGCACCGCCCCCTCCGAGGTGGCGGTGCTCTACCGCATCAACGCGCAGTCGGAGGTCTACGAGGAGGCGCTCACCGAAGTGGGTGTCCCGTACCAGGTCCGCGGCGGGGAGGGGTTTTTCAGCCGCCAGGAGATCCGGCAGGCACTGCTGGCCCTGCAACGCGCCGCCGAACGCGACACCGCAGACCTCGAGCAGCCGCTGCCGGACGTCGTACGGGCGACGCTGGAGCCGCTGGGGCTGACCACCGAACCGCCGGCGGGCACCAAGGCCCGGGAGCGCTGGGAGGCACTGGTCGCGCTGGCCGAACTGGTCGACGAGGAAGTCGCGCAGCGCCCACAACTCGACCTGCGGGCCCTGGTCGTCGAGTTGCGCCAGCGTGCCGACGCCCGCCACCCACCGGTGGTGCAGGGCGTCACGCTGGCGTCGCTGCACGCGGCCAAGGGCCTGGAGTGGGACGCGGTGTTCCTCGTCGGGCTCGCCGACGGCACGCTGCCCATCTCCCACGCGCTGTCCCACGGCCCGGACAGCGAACCCGTGGAGGAGGAACGCCGGCTGCTGTACGTCGGCATCACCAGGGCGCGAGTGCATCTGGCGCTCAGCTGGGCGCTGGCCCGGACCCCGGGAGGCCGACAGGGCCGGCGGCCCTCGCGTTTCCTCAACGGCATCGCGCCGCAGTCGCAACGCGACGACGGCCCGAGCCGGTCACGCAAACCTCGGGGCCCGGCGCCGCGCTGCCGAGTCTGCAACTCCGCGCTGTCCTCGCCTGCGGCGATCGTGCTGCGCCGGTGTGAGAACTGTCCGTCCGACCTCGACGAGCAGCTGCTCGCCGAACTCAAGGACTGGCGGCTGCGGATCTCCAAAGAGATGAGCGTGCCTGCCTACGTGGTGTTCACCGACAACACCCTGATCGCGATCGCCGAGGAGATGCCGACCGACGACGCCGCGCTGGTCGCCATCCCCGGCATCGGCGCCCGCAAGCTCGAACAGTTCGGCCCCGACGTGCTCTCGATGGTCAAGAGCCGCCAAACATCGTAAAAATCGTGCCAAACCTGCTGGTCAGAAAATCGCTTGTCGGGTTTGGCTGCTACCGTCTAGCCTCAGAACACACAGACGACGGCCATGTGCGAAAGGAGGGTGTCTCGATCATGACAAGCAACAATGTCTTCGGCGGCGTAAGCGCTGCACGCGTTGCCGGCATGCCGGGGACCTTCCACGCCTTTGCTTGGGCGCATCCCGCCGCCGCCATCCCGGCTACCGCCGCTATTGCGGCGCCGCGTAAGCGCCGCGCCGCAGCCGGCACGATTGCCGCGTCCGTGAATCGGGGCTCCATCTAGCCAGAGCCCACGAAACGCCCTCAGGCCACGGACCCGCAATCACCCGGATCCGTGGCCAGATTCGTTTCAGGGCTTCTGACAGCCTCTCGAACTCGAAGACCTGGTCGCAGATCCATCCCAGACAGATGGCCGACAGAGTCAACGAACGAGGAAGCAGAGGACTGGACATGTCTTCCCTGACATGTGAGAGAACAAGACTGGCGGTTCCGTGTCGCGATGGGGACCCCGATCTCTGGTTCGCCGAGAACCCGGGGGACCTGGAGCAGGCCAAAGCGCTGTGTGCCCAGTGCCCGATCCGGCGCGAATGCCTGAACGCTGCGCTGGAACGTCAGGAACCGTGGGGCGTGTGGGGCGGCGAGATCTTCGAGCGGGGAACCGTCATCGCCCGCAAGCGGCCCCGAGGCCGGCCCCGCAAGGACACGAAAGAGCCTGTCGCCGCGTGAATCTCGGCCGGCCCCGGCGCTACACCGCGTCGGGGTCGGCGAATCCCGGCATCGTCTCCTCGGCGATGCGGCGGGTCGGGACGTGCGCGTCGAGCTGGCAGGAGATCGCCACGATCGACGCGATCACCCGCATCGGGATTGCCAGCTTGGGCGGGATGTCCATCTGGCGGGCGGCCTTGATCTGGCCGGCGGCCTTGTCGAGCTCCAGCGTCGTCATCCGCTGCAGCCACTTGCGGGTGTAGTGGAACACCGGGACCTGCAGGGGGTCGACGTACTGCTTGAGCATGTCGTCGATCTCGGCGACGGAGACCTGCTGGCCCTTCTGGATGAACCCCATCTTCTCCATCGTGGGCAGCAGCTTGTCGTAGTTCTTGTCCACGGCGTAGCGCAGGATCTGGCCCAGCTCGGCGGGCCAGCCGCCCGGCATCGGAGCCACCGCGCCGAAGTCGATGACGCCCATCCGGTCTCCGGGCATCAGCATGAAGTTGCCGGGATGAGCGTCGCCGTGCACCATCTCGAGTCGCCGTGGCGCGTCGTTGGCGAACACGAACATCCGGGTAGCCATCAGATCGCGCTGTTCCTGGGTGCCCTCGCGGATGATCTGCGACAGCGGGATGCCGTCAATCCATTCCTGCACGACGACCTTCGGCGCGCTGGCCACCACCTGCGGCACCACGAAGTTCGGGTCGCCCTGGTAGGCCTTGGCGAAGGCGCGCTGATTGTCGGCCTCGAGGCGGTAGTCCAGTTCCATCTCGGTGCGCTCGATCAGCTCGTCGACGACGCCCTGAACGTCGGCGCCGGGGGAGATCTGTTTGAGCACACTGACCATCCGCTGCATGGTCTTGAGGTCGGCACGCAACGCCTCATCGGCGCCGGGGTACTGGATCTTGACCGCGACCTCGCGGCCGTCGGCCCATACCGCCTTGTGCACCTGCCCGATGCTGGCCGACGCGATGGACTTGTCGTCGAACGACTGGAACCGGTCCCGCCACCTGGTGCCAAGCTGCTGATCGAGGACCCGGTGCACCTTGGGCGCGGGCAGCGGCGGTGCTTCCCGCTGCAGCTTGGTCAGCGCCTCGCGGTACGGCTTGCCGTACTGCTCGGGGATCGCGGCCTCCATGACCGAGAGGGCCTGGCCGACCTTCATCGCGCCGCCCTTGAGTTCACCGAGCACGGTGAACAACTGCTGAGCGGCGCGGTCCATCAGCTCGGCGTTGACGTCATCCCTGGACTTGCCGGTCAGACGCTTGCCGAAGCCCAGTGCCGCCCGCCCGGCCATTCCCACAGGCAGCGACGCGAGCTTCGCGTTACGCGCGGCGCGCCCACGCTTGATGTCACTCACCACTCCATCATCCACGACGGCGCGGCACTTCGACCAACTAGTTGGGCACGGGTTTCGTCAGCAGGTGCAGTCGGGATGCCGCGACCATCGACGGGCGGCGATCGAGCCGGTGGCGACGTCGAATTCCAGCGTGGTGTCGATGGTCGCCGGAGGCGCCGGGGGTGTCGCTCCGGTGTCTCGTCCGCTGTCGCTGCGGACCGCGCGGACGACGTGCTCGACCTCGTTGAGTGCCAGGCCGGCGGTCGCCAGAACCGTCGCCCGGTCGGCGGTGCCCACGGTCTGGCTCAGTTGCGCCGCCACCGCAGGCCAGGCGGCGTCACGATCACTGCGGTGCAGGTCAGCGCAGCGCAGACAGCTCGTCACGCCGGGGATCACCAGCGGGCCGATCAGCCCGCTGCCGTCGCGCACCCGCACCGGCAGGTGCGGTACGCCGGCGTCGTGCAGTTCGCGCACCACGCGCGGGTCGGCGACCAGGTTGTCGGTCAGTACGGCCAGGTCGACGGCGCCGGTGCGGGCGTGGGTTCTGCTGCTCTGACTGACCCGTACCCCGCTGCACCGCAGGGACGCGGTCAGCAGATCAGACAACGGGCCGTTGCCGTGGACGCGGATCGACACCGCGCGGCTGCGCCGCGGTGCCACCACGGTGACCGCGCCGGCCTCCGCCAGGTGCGTGACCAGCCCGGCGACCACGGACGTCTCGGCGCGGTCGGGGAGCATCGCCTGCAGCTCGGGGATCGTGGCTGTCGACTGCAACGCGCGCAGCAACCCGGTCAGCACCTCCGACGACAGGCCGGCCGGTGGGTGGACGATGATCGCGCGGAGCGGATTCCAGCCCACCTGCACGGTGCCGTCGGGCCGGGACAGCACCGGCGTCGCCGGGTTGAGCGCATATCGCGTCATACGACGACACTGACACGCCGCGACGCGCCCGAGCCGGGTTATCCACAGGGGCCGGGTTACTCCCGCGGGGTTCCGTCGTCGCCGCGCTCGGGATCGGCCTCGGGGTCGGAGATGCCACGTTCGATGTCGGCTGCGTCCTTCAAGGCCGCCTCGATCTCACTGTCCATCCCGCTGGTGTCGCCACCCACCATCCGGTCGATGAAGCCCGCGGGTTCGTCCAGGTCCGATGCGCTCGGCAGCAGGTCGGGATGCTGCCAGACCCCGTCGCGGGCGTCGGCCCCGACGGCCTCGGTCAGGCGCTCCCACAGCGACGCAGCCTCCCGCATCTTGCGGGGCCGCAGTTCCAGGCCCACCAGCGTGGCGAACGTCTGCTCGGCCGGGCCGCCGGTGCCGCGCCGCCGGCGCAGCATCTCGCTGAGCGCGGGTGTACCGGGGATGCGGTCCCCGAGAGCGTCGGAGACCACCGTCTGCACCCAGCCCTCGATCAGGGCCAGCATCGTCTCCAGCCGTTCGAGGGCCACGGCCTGCTCCGGGGTGGTCTTCGGTTCGAAGATGCCCTGGTTGAGCAGTTGCTCCATCTCGGACGGATCGGTCAGGGAGGCGGGGTTGAAGCCGCGGGCGAACTCCTCGATGCCGCTCATGTCGATCTTGGTGCCCTTGGCGAACGCCTCGACGGTGCTGAGCAACTGGCCCGACAGCCACGGCACATGGCTGAACAACCGATGGTGGGCGGCCTCGCGCGCGGCGAGGAACGTGACGACCTCGCTGCGCGGGTGCTCGAGGCCCTCGGCGAGGGCCTCGACCGCTTCGGGCATCAGCGCCGCGACGCCCTTGGGGCCCAGCGGCAGGCCGATATCGGTGGAGGTCAACACTTCTCGGGAGAGCTTGCCCAACGCCTGGCCCAGCTGCGAGCCGAACGCCATGCCGCCCATCTGAGACATCATCGATAGCAGCGGGCCGGCCATGGCCTTGGCTTCCTCGGGTAACGCCGAGGCCCACACCGTCGAGATCTGCTCGGCGACCGGGTCGCACAGCCGCTTCCAGGTGTCCAGCGTGTTGTCGATCCAGTCGGTCGGCGTCCACGCCACCGACTGGGTGGTCCCGGCGGGCAGCGCGGTGGCCCCGTCCAGCCACGTCTCGGCCAACCGGACGGCGTCGACGATGGCGGTGCGGGTCTGGTCGGGCACCGGTGCCACGAACCCGATGGAGTTCGACGCGAGCTGACGGGCCAGGTCGTAGTTGACCGGCCCGGACCCGGGCGCGCCGGGCGCCGCGGTGCCTGCGCCGCTGAACATCTCACCGAGCTTGCTGAAGATCTGACCCAGTTGCGACATGTCGAACTCGTTGCCCCCCGGGAATGCACCCCCGAAGGGGTCGCCACCGGATCCAGGGTCTTTCTTGCGCTTGTCACGCTCGGGGTCGTCCCCGGCGGAGAAGCCGAAAGGCGGGTCAGCCATGCCTTCAACCGTACTCACCACGGCGCCGCCGTGCGGCGATGCGGGTCACGCTGTCAGTGAACCCGTCCGGCGGTACCTCTACTGTGGGCGGCGTGAACAGGAGGATCGCGACCCTGATCGTCGCGCTGGTGCCGATTTTGACGTTCGGCATTCTGCTGACGGCGGTGACGGTGCCCTACGTAGCGCTGGGCCCCGGTCCGACGTTCAACACCCTCGGTGAGATCGACGGAATGCAGATCGTCGACATCGAGGGCGCTGATCTGCACCCCACCACCGGTGAGCTCAGCATGACCACGGTCTCGCAGCGCGACGGACTGACGCTGGGACAGGCCCTGGTGTTCTGGGCATCGGGTCGAGACCAGCTGCTCCCGCGCGATCTGGTGTACCCGCCGGACAAGACCAGGGAAGAGATCGACGAGGCGAACAGCACCGACTTCCGGCGGTCCGAGGACAGCGCCGAGTACGCCGCGCTGGACTACCTGGAGTACCCGATGGCCGTCACCGTGCGCACCGTCGATGCTGACGGAGCGTCCGAGGGCAAGCTGCAGCCCGGCGACGCCATCGACGCGGTCGACAACCAGCCGGTGGCCACCCTCGACGAGTTCCAGGCGATCCTCGAGGACACCAAGCCCGGCGACACCATCGTCGTCGACTACCGCCGCAAGAACGCCCCGGCCGGGATCGCCGAGATCACCCTCGGTGAACACCCCGACAAGGACCAGGGCCTGCTCGGGGTCGGCGTGCTGGACGCGCCGTGGGCGCCGTTCAGCGTCGAGTTCAACCTCGCCAACGTGGGCGGACCGTCCGCGGGCCTGATGTTCAGCCTGGCCGTGGTCGACAAGCTGACCACCGGCGACATCAACGGCTCGATGTCGGTGGCCGGTACCGGCACCATCTCCGGCGACGGCGAGGTCGGCTCGATCGGGGGTATCACCCACAAGATCGTCGCCGCCAGAGAGGCCGGCGCCAGTGTGTTCCTGGTCCCTGCGGAGAACTGCGACGAGGCCAAGACCGCCGACGGGGACGGCATCGAGCTGCTGAAGGTGGACACCCTCGGGCAGACGATCGACGCGCTGCGCACTCTTTCAGCCGGGGGCGAACCCCCCCGTTGCTGACGGTGCGCTCTGGCCCAGGTGCGTACAGTGAGGGCTTAGTTATAGTCCCTGCGCAACCGCTGGGAATGTTCGAGACTGGAGTGATCGAGTGGGGATGCGGCCTGCGGCGAAAATGCCGGCGCTGACGAGACGAAGCCGAATTCTGATCGCGGTCGCGCTGGCCGTCGTGGTGTTGTTGCTGATCGGGCCCCGATTCATCGACACCTACGTCAACTGGTTGTGGTTCGGTGAGTTGGGCTACCGCTCGGTGTGGACCACCCAGATCATGACGCGCGTCGTGTTGTTCTTCGTCGTCGCAATCCTCATCGGTGCGGTGGTGTTCGCCGCGCTGGCGCTGGCCTACCGCACCCGGCCGGTGTTCGTCCCGACGGCGGGACCCAACGATCCGGTGGCCCGCTACCGCACCGCGGTGATGTCGCGGCTGCGCCTGGTGGGCATCGGGGTGCCGGCGTTCATCGGTGTGCTGTCGGGTTTCGTGGCGCAGAGCTACTGGGACCGGGTGCAGCTGTTCCTGCACGGCGGCAGCTTCGGCGTCACCGACCCGCAGTTCGGCATCGATCTGGGCTTCTATGCCTTCGATCTGCCGTTCTATCGACTGGTGCTGTCCTACCTGTTCGTCGCCGTGTTCCTGGCGTTCGTCGCGAACCTGCTGGGCCACTACCTGTTCGGTGGCATCCGGCTGACCGGTCGCGCCGGTGCGCTCAGCCGCGCGGCGCGGATCCAACTGATCACCCTCGTCGGCCTTTTTGTGCTGCTGAAGGCGGTGGCCTACTGGTTCGACCGCTACGAGTTGCTCAGCCACACCCGCGGCGGCAAGCCGTTCACCGGCGCCGGGTTCACCGACATCAATGCGGTGTTGCCGGCGAAGCTGATCCTGCTCGCCATCGCGCTGATCTGTGCGGTGGCGGTGTTCTCCGCGATCTTCCTGCGCGACTTGCGGATCCCCGCGATCGGTGTCGTGCTGCTGCTGCTGTCGTCGCTGGTCGTCGGCGCCGGCTGGCCGCTGGTAGTCGAGCAGATCAGCGTCCGGCCCAACGCCGCGCAGAAGGAAAGCGAGTACATCAGCCGCAGCATCACCGCGACCAGGCAGGCCTACGGCCTGACCGAGGAAGCGGTGACCTATCGCAGCTACCCCGGCAATGCGCCCGCGACCGCGCAGCAGGTGGCCGCCGACCGGGCGACCACGTCGAACATCCGGGTGCTCGACCCGAACATCGTCAGCCCGGCGTTCACCCAGTTCCAGCAGGGTAAGAACTTCTACTACTTCCCCGACCGGCTCAACATGGACCGCTACCCCGACGAGGACGGCAACCTGCGCGACTACGTGGTCGCCGCGCGCGAGCTGAACCCGGACCGGTTGATCGACAACCAGCGCGACTGGATCAACCGGCACACCGTCTTCACCCACGGCAACGGCTTCATCGCCTCGCCGGCCAACACGGTGCGCGGGGTGGCCAACGATCCCAACCAGAACGGCGGCTACCCGGAGTTCCTGGCCAGCGTCGTGGGCGAGAACGGTGAGGTGATTTCACCGGGACCGGCCCCGCTGGCGCAGCCGCGCATCTACTACGGGCCGGTCATCTCGAATACGCCGGCCGACTACGCGATCGTCGGCGAGAACGGGGAGCCGCGCGAGTACGACTACGAGACCAACACCGCCACCCGCAACTACACCTACACCGGTGAGGGCGGGGTGCCGATCGGGAACCTGCTCTCCCGCAGCGTGTTCGCAGCGAAGTACGGGGAGCGCAACTTCCTGTTCTCCAATGTCATCAACGAGAACAGCAAGATCCTGTTCAACCGTGACCCGTCCGAGCGGGTCAAGGCGGTGGCGCCGTGGCTGACCACTGACACCTCGATGTACCCGGCGATCGTCGACGAGCGGATCGTGTGGATCGTCGACGGTTACACCACGCTGGACAACTACCCGTACTCGGAGCTGATGACGCTGTCTTCGGCGACCACCGACTCCACCGAGGTGGCGCTGAACCGGCTGCAGTTGGACAAGCAGGTGTCCTACATCCGTAACTCGGTCAAGGCCACCGTCGACGCCTATGACGGCACCGTGACGCTGTATCAGCAGGATGAGCAGGACCCGGTGCTGCAGGCGTGGATGAAGGTGTTCCCGGACACCGTCCAGCCCAAGAGCGCGATCACCCCCGAGTTGCAGGAACACCTGCGCTATCCGGAGGACCTGTTCAAGGTGCAGCGCGCGCTGCTGGCCAAGTACCACGTCGACGATCCGGTGACGTTCTTCTCGACGTCGGACTTCTGGGACGTGCCGCTGGATCCGAACCCGACGGCCAGCAGCTACCAGCCGCCGTACTACATCGTCGCCAAAGACCTTGCGCTGCAAGACCGGACGTCGTCGTTCCAGTTGACCAGCGCGATGAACCGGTTCCAGCGGGACTTCCTGGCGGCCTACATCAGCGCCAGCTCGGATCCCGACACGTATGGCCGGATCACGGTGCTGACGATCCCGGGCCAGGTCAACGGCCCCAAGCTGGCGTTCAACGCGATCAGCACCGACACCGCGGTCAGCCAGGACCTCGGTGTGATCGGTCGGGACAACCAGAACCGGATCCGCTGGGGCAATCTGTTGACGCTGCCGATCGCCGAGGGCGGGCTGCTCTACGTGGCGCCGGTTTACGCCTCGCCGGGCAACACCGACGCGGCGTCGTCGTACCCACGGTTGATCCGTGTCGCGATGATGTACAACGACAAGATCGGCTACGGGCCGACGGTGCGGGACGCGCTGACCGATCTGTTCGGAGCGGGTGCCGACGCCACCGCCACCGGGCCGGAACCCACCGGCGGAGAGCAACCCGCGGCCCAACCGCAGGCCGACCAGCAGGCTTCGGTGACGCCACCGGCGAGCCGGCCCGGCGGCGACAACCCGCAGGCGCAGCCCGAAGCGCCGGCTCCCGCGGCGGTTCCGTCCGGGCCGACCGAGTTGTCCGGGGCGAAAGCCGCTGCGCTGGAAGATGTCAACCAGGCTCTCGATGCCATTCAGGAGGCGCAGCGCAGCGGTGACTTCGCCGAGTACGGCGAGGCACTGCAACGCCTCGACGACGCGGTGAACGAGTACCAGACCACCGAGTAGTCGCCTCCGCCGGTGCGATATCGGTTGCTCGGCCCACTTCAGGTGGTCCAGGGAGAGACCGTCCTGGACCTCGGCCCGCCCAAACAGCGGGCGGTGCTGGCGGCATTGCTGCTGGCGCAGGGCCGGGTGGTGTCGGTGGACCGGCTCATCGACGTCGTCTGGGGGGACGACGTCCCCGCCAGCGCCACGGCCGGACTGCAGGCCTACGTCTCCAACCTGCGCCGCATCCTGCGTGCCGGACCGGGTGACTCGCCGATGGCTTCCTCGGTGGCACAACCGATCGTGCGCCGGTCGCCGGGCTACTACCTCGACGTCGATGCCGAGACCGTCGACCTGACGGTCTTCACCGCCGGGTGCGTGCGTGCCGCGGCGGCAGTCGAGGCCGAGCGCTGGGACGAGGTACTGGCGGAGGCGGAGGCGGCGCTGGCCCTGGTGCGGGGCGAGCTGCTGGAAGACCTGGCAGATGGGGCGTGGGTCCGGGAAGACGCGGCTCGGGTGGCCGAGATGTCCTCGGAATGCCTGGCCAACAAAGTGATTGCGCTGCTTGCCCTGGGGCGGGTACCGCGCGCGCTGACCGAGGTGTCACGACTGCGCGAACGGGACCCGTTCGCCGACCGCGGATGCCGACTGCAGATGCTGGCGCTCTACCGCGCCGGTCGGGCTGCCGAGGCTTTGGAGACCTACACCCGGCATGCGCGGCGGCTGGATGACGAACTCGGTCTGGAACCGGGACCGGAACTGCGGGCACTGCAGACGGCGATCCTGCGGCAGGCGCCCGAACTGGCGGGATGGCCGCGCTCGCCGGAATGGACCGGCGCCGCGGCACTCCCCGCACCCGAGGCGGTGAGCGTGGTCGAGACCACGGTCGAGGCCGGTCCGCGGCGGGTGCCACTGGTGGGCCGGGGACGCGAACTGGCCAGGGCCGGCGAGATTCTGGCACGGGCGAGCGCTGGTGCGACCGGATGGCTGGTGCTGTCGGGCCCACCCGGTATCGGAAAAACCCGCCTCGCCGAGGAGATCGCGGGTCTGGTGTCCGCCGACGGCGGCGAGGTCATCTGGGTCGGCTGCCCTGATGAGGGGGCGACGCCGCCGTGGTGGCCGATGCGCCAACTGGTGCGTGCACTCGGCGGGGACGCCGACGACGTGCTCGAGGTCCCCCCCGATGCCGACCCCGACACCGCCAGATTCCTTGTCTACGAACGTATCCAGTCGCTACTGGAATCGACGCCCGGTTTACTGGCGGTGATCGTGGACGATGTCCAGTGGGCCGACACCGCCTCGGCCGGCTGCCTGGCCTATGTCGCCGGGGCGCTCCGCGGCAGCAGGGTGCTGTTGATCGTGACGGTGCGCGACGCAGAGCTGACCCCCGAGGTCGCGCGGCTGTTGAGCACCGTGGCCCGCGGGGAGGACAACCGCCACATCGACGTCCCGGCGCTGTCGTCGGCCGACGTCGCGACGTTGGCCAACGAGGTCGCCGAGGAGGTCGTGACCGCAGCCGAGGCTGCCGAGCTGGCCGACCGCACCGGCGGGAACCCGTTTTTCGTCTCCGAGTACGCCCGGCTGCCGCGCGCCGAACGGGCCGGCAACGAGATCCCGCGGGCGGTGCGCTCGGTGCTCGACCGGCGGCTGGCCGCGCTGGACCCGGCCGTCGTGTCGGTGCTGCGCACCGCCGCGGTCATCGGCGACACGATCGACGCCGCCGCGGTCCCGCTGCTCGCGCGGGCGACCGGGCTGGATCTGGACACCCTCGCCGACCACCTCGACGAGGCGGCCGACGAACGGATCATCGTCGTCTCCCACGTCGGAGACGGATACGGGTTCGCCCACGGCCTGCTGCGGGAGCAGTTGCTCGCCACAATGCCGGCGTTGCGGCGGAAAAGGTTGCACGCCAAGATCGCTGAAGTGCTGTCGGACGATGCCCAGCAGGGCGGCCCGACGCGGCGCGCGCAGCATCTCGTCGCGGCGCAGCCCCTGGTCGAGCCGGCGGAGGTGGTGCGGGCCTGCCGGGTGGCCGCCGAACAAGCCACCGCACAGTGGAGTTCGGACATCGCGGCGGGGTGGTGGCAGTCGGCGCTGGACGCCTACGACCTGCTGCCGGCGTCGGCCCGCGAGGACGGTGAGCGGGACGCGCTGACCGTGGAGCTGCTCGAGGCGCACTCCCGGGCCGGTCGGGGCCAGTTGGTGCTCGACAGCGTGCAGCGTTATCTGGGCGAGGCGTTGCGTACCGGGCGGGCCGCGACGGCGGGCCGGGTGGCCAGCGCGCTGCTGCGTGCCAGCGGGGGATGGCCGTGGCTGGCCCCCGGGCACGACCCGGGGCAGTTGATTACGCTGCTGGAGCGGGCCGCGACGCCGTCCGAGGACGCCCCGGCCTCGGCGGCCAGGGTGCTGCCGGCGCTGGCCGTGGGTCACTGTTATCACCCCGATCCCGGCA
The DNA here is from genome assembly GCF_010723735.1 of Mycolicibacterium hippocampi. Lineage (GTDB taxonomy): Bacteria > Actinomycetota > Actinomycetes > Mycobacteriales > Mycobacteriaceae > Mycobacterium > Mycobacterium hippocampi. Next base: position 2,350,910 of record NZ_BLLB01000002.1, read on the forward strand.
TCGCTGCCGAGCTGCTGGACCGGGCCGAGCGGCTCGCCGAAGCGGCGAGTGACCCAGATGTGCTGGCCGACGTCCTGGTGGGCAGGCTCATCACCTACTCCGGGGTCTGCACGCTGAGCCATCAGACGCTGTCCTGGGTGCGGCGGTTGAATTCGCTGCGGCACAGCAGATCACGCGAGGATGCGGTGATCGCCCATTCGGTGGCGACGATGGCGGCGATGAACCTCGCGGACGTGGCCGGGGCGCGCCGCCATCTGCTCGAGGGCATCGCGGGCAGCGAGGAACTCAAGCTCCCGGTGCTGCGGGCGCAATTGCGGTGGATGGAAGCGGTACTGGCGATGTGGGTCGGAGACTTCGCCCAGGCCGCACGCCACCACGCCACTGCCGCGCACGTGCACGAGCAGACCGAGCTCTACGAAGCGGGAAGCGGGCTGCTGGCCGCGGCGTCACTGCTGCGGGAGCGGGGCGGCCCGTTGGACCCAGGGTGGACCGATCTGCATGCCAGCCAGGCGACCGGCGGACAGGGCATGGTGGGGGTGGTGCGCACCGCACTGCTCACGTTGGCCACCGGTCCCCAAGCCCGCGCCGATGCCGCCGCCACGCTGCGCAGGAGCGTGGACGCCACCGGTCGGGGTCATATCTGGACGACGCTGGGTCACCTGACGCTGTTGGCCCATCTGGCCGCTGATCACCGGTTACCGGAGTTCGCGGACCCGCTGCTGGTCCAGCTCGACCCGTTCCGCGACCGGATCGCGGTGATCGGTCAGGTCGGCCTCGCCGGACCGGTCAGCCTGGCCACCGCGCGGCTGCACGCGCTGCGGGATGACCGTCAGCGTGCGGCACAGGACGTGGCGTCGGCGCGGGACATCGCCGAGCGCAGCGGCGGCGTGCCCACGCTGCTGCGGTGCCGGTTGCTGGAGTGTGAGCTGACCGAGCCTGGCCCGGGCAGGTCCGCCCTGGCCCGCACGCTGGCGAGCGACGCCGCGGCGGCGGGAATGTCCACGGTCGTGCAGGCGGCGCGCGCTCTGGTCTGACCCCCTGCGGCCATTGCTCTGGCCCGTGTCGAAGAGGACGATGGAGTGGTCCGGCGGCGCCGCTGGGACGCTGCCGAGGACCACGGAGGCAGACCCATGTACGCACGCAGTTCCACTATTCACGCGCGGTCCTCGGAGATCGACGCCGGCATCGCCTACATTCACGACACGGTCTGGCCGGCGCTGTCCGGTCTCGACGGCTACGTCGGGTTGTCCCTGCTCGTGGACCGGCTGACCGGTCGATGCATCGCGACCACCGCCTGGCAGTCCGAGGAGGCGATGCACGCCAGCGGCCCGGTCACCAGCGACCTGCGCGACCGGGCTGCGGCGATTCTCGGCGGCAGCCCCACCGTCGACGAGTGGGAGATCGCCGCTCTGCACCGGCATCACCACTCGGCACCGGGGGCGTGCGTCCGGGTGACCTGGGCCCGGGTCGATTCCGAGCTGGCCGATCGCGCGATCGACGGCTACCGGATGGCCACCATCCCCGCGCTGGAAGAGCTCGACGGATTCTGCAGCGCCAGCCTGCTGGTGGACCGGGACTCCGGCTTCGGCGTCGCATCGGTGACGTTCGACAGCCCCGAGGCGATGAGGCGCAGCCGGATCGCGACCGATGCGCTCAAGCTCGCCACCGCCCGTGACACCGGCGCCGAGGTGCTCGACGAATGCGAGTTCGACCTGGTGCTGGCACATCTGCGGGTCCCCGAGATGGCCTGACCCGGGGTGACTTCGGCGTAGCTGGTCACCGCGGGGGTGACGAAGCACGCCGAAACCGCTTGGTTTTTTCTTGGTGTCGTAGACCAAGGGTCCGCCAAGTCCGCTGGGTGATGCTTCTCGTCGAGCATTCCCAGAAAGGACTTCGATGACGACACCAACCAATCTGACCTGCGATGAGGTGCTGCGCACGCTGCGTGATCAGGTCGCGACACCCGTGGCACTGCCCGGAGAGCCGGGCTACGAGCGGTGCACGCCGTGGAACGTCGCGGCGCCTGTGACCCCGGCGGCGGTCGTGCTGGCGACCTCGCCCGAGGATGTGGCGGGCACGGTCAGGTTCGCAGCCGCCCACGGTTTCTCGGTCACCGTCCAGGCGACCGGGCACGGCGCCGTCGGGGTGGGGCGGGACACGATCCTGGTGCAGACCTCGGCGATGAGGCACTGCGAGGTCGACGTCGTACACCGCACGGCGCGGGTGGGGGCCGGCGCGCGGTGGCAGGATGTGCTCGAGGCGGCCACCCCGCACGGCCTTGCGCCGCTGTGCGGTTCGGCACCGGGCGTCGGAGTGGTCGGCTATCTCACCGGCGGCGGGATCGGGCCGCTGGTGCGCACCGTCGGGCTGTCGGCCGATCACGTGCGGGCCTTCGACGTGGTCACCGGGGAGGGTCGGCTGTTGCACGCCACGCCGGACGAGAACGCCGACCTGTTCTGGGGCCTGCGCGGCGGCAAGGCCACGCTCGGCATCGTCACCGCGGTCGAGATCGACCTGTTGCCGATCGAACAGTTCTACGGCGGCGCAGTCTATTTCGACGGCGCCGACGTGACCGCGGTGCTGCACGAGTGGGCGGCCTGGAGCGTCCAGCTGCCCGAGACGATCAACACGTCGATCGCGGTACAGCAGCTGCCACCGCTGCCGGGGGTTCCCGAAGCCCTGGCCGGCCGGATGACGGTCGCGGTGCGCTACACCGCGGTGGGAGATTTCGCGGAGGCCGAGCGGGCGCTGGAGCCGATGCGAACGGTGGCGACGCCGCTGATGGACACCGTGGGGGTGCTGCCGTATGCCGCTATCGGCGCGGTACACGCCGACCCGGTGGATCCGATGCCGATCAACGAGGACCAGGCGTTGCTGACGGCACTGCCCGCCGAGGCGGTGGATGCGCTGCTCGCAGCCGCAGGCCCCGGTTCAGGCTCCCCGCAGGCGATTGTCGAGCTTCGGTTGCTCGGAGGAGCGCTGGCGCGTGAGCCGCGGCACCGCAGCGCGTTCTGCCAGCGCGACGCCGCGTTCTCACTCGCGGTCATCGGCGCGCTCATCCCGGAGATCGCCGACATGGTGATCGGCCACGCCTCGTCGGTGGTCCACGCCGTCGCACCGTGGTCGACCGGGGGGCAGATGGCGAACTTCGCGCCGTCGTATGACCCGGCGCGCCCGTCGCGGGTCTACAACGACGACACCCGGTACTGGCTGGCGGCGTTGGCTGAGCGCTACGACCCGGCCCGGGTGCTGGCCACCGGCCAGGTGGTGCGCTGACCGTTTCCCCGCGAGCGCGCGTGTCTGCCCGTCGCCGCGCCGGAAATCGTGTGCAAACGCGCGCGCTCGCGGCCCGCGAGGGTGCCTGAACAGGCGATTTGGAGGCGGCGCGGCAGCATGGGTAACCTTGCGTTCACCATCGCGGGGTGGAGCAGCTCGGTAGCTCGCTGGGCTCATAACCCAGAGGTCGCAGGTTCGAATCCTGTCCCCGCTACCAGGTAAAACGGCCCTCGGAGGTAACTCCGGGGGCCGTTTTCATTGGTTTTGGGAACACTTTTGGGAACATTAGCTTGACTAAGTATTCGAGTTGGTAAATCACGCGGACCCCGCAAAGCAGGCACCAATCGCAAGTCGAGTGCCCCGCGGCGGCAAGCTGAAAGAAGGAAGGCGTCGAACACGTCATCTCGCTGTCCCGTCCGATATGGTCAGCGCGAACAGCCACCCGCTAATTCTCCACTTGCGGGGAGGAGGGGCAGAAGGACATGTGGATATCGAGGATTAGGATCACCGGCGGTTTCCTGAACGGCCTCGACGTGTCCTTGGCGAAGGGGCTGAATGTTGTCGTGGGCCCCCGAGGTGTAGGCAAGACGACATTTCTCGAACTTCTGCGTCACGCTGTTGGAGCCCAACACGCTGAGCAGAGCCCAGCTGCAGAGCGGAGTCGCCAGGCATTTCTCGACGCTGTGCTCGGCGCTGGCGAGGTGATCGTCGACGTCGAGTCCGACGACGGTGGTTTACATCTCGTCGTGGATGCACAAGGCGGAGGGCGGCGTCACGACCTTTCACATCTGGTTCTTGTGTTGGGTCAGAATGAGTTGGAGGAGATCGCCTCCGATGCGGCGAGTCGGTTGAATCTGCTTGACCTGCGCACCGGTTCGTCGACGGACATTCCCGATCGCGATCGAGCAGCAGATATCAGCGAAGAAATCTTCGATTTGAGAAGAGAATTAGAGGATCGCCGCGAAGAGGCGGCCAAGCGTAGTCGTCTGACGGCCGACCGCGAGCTACTCAGGTCGCAAGAGGCTTCCCTCCTGGGGAAAAACTCAGCTCTACTGGCAGGGGAGCGAGACCGACTCCGTGTTGCTGAGGAGTTGGTCATGCAGACAGGCCAAACTCTGCAGCGGATACAATCCGTGAGCGTTGATGTCGAGGATCTGGTTGAAACCCATGTGCGCCATATTGATCGTATGGTTCGGACAGCCGAACTGGCTGTATCCCTTCTGAGTTCGAACGAGGTTGTGAACGCACTGGATAAAGCGGTCACGCTGTCTCGGGATGCTTCCTCGGTTTTGGAGTTCGCTAGCGAAAGACTCCAGGACATCGCTGCGGCAACAGAGCAAGACAACATCACGGCGCGAGGTGTTGCCGCGCCAATCAGGGACGAACTCGATCAGGCCGAGGCGGGCTTAGGGCAAATTACAGCGCAACTCCGCAATATTGAAACCGCACTCCGAAATCTCGATGAGAATGATTTGGCAATTGGCGCTCTAGAAGCGCGTCGCGCACGCCTTTCAGAGCGGCGTGCCGATGAGTTTCATCAAGCGGAGCGCGCTGAAGAACTTCTGTACGAGACTCGGGCGGCCGTCGCGCGAGCGACGACATCCCAGATTGCGAATAATGTTGTCGTAGCAGTCGACCATCTTGCTGATTCCAGCGAGTTCCGCCGATTCCTACAGGGGGCTGTCCGGCGCTCTGGCACTCGAACTAATATCGTTGACGCCGTAGCGGAGCGCGTGTTGCCGAGGCAGCTGCTTGAAATCATCGAGAACAACGACGCGAATAGCCTTGCCGCTATTGCCGGTATCGCAGTAGACCAAGCGCGCCGGCTGATCGAAAATTTGGATGACCGCGAAATTGTCCATGGACTTAGCCGGGCTCGTTTGACCGATAGCGTCGATTTTCGCCTTCGGGATGGTTCGGTTGATAAGAGTGTAGATGAGCTGTCCACTGGGCAAAAGTGTGCAGTGACGCTTCCAATAGTTCTATCTGAGCAGAAGCGAACACTGATCTTGGACCAGCCGGAGGACCACTTGGACAATGCTTTTCTTGTGACAAACATAGTTTCTGGCCTTCGAGCTAGGCGAGAGCACGGAGCTCAGACGATCGTCGCGACGCACAACGCCAACATTCCCGTCTTGGGCTCAGCAGACAACGTCGTCGTTCTAAAAAGCGATGGCAAGTCGGGCAGTGTGGACGTGCAGGGAGCCTTCGACGACGACGAGATCGTTGATCGGGTCACGCGCCTGATGGAAGGTGGACGTGACGCATTTGCGCGCCGTTCGACGTTCTACGCCGAACACGGCGGTATTTAGTGAGCGACGGACCGCAGTCGCAACTGAGCGGATTGCGTTCAGGACCGCCGAGTGAGCGCGCACGATCAGTGGCTTGGCTACTGCAGCATCCGCAGCAGATAAGCACACGCGACCTTATTCAGGCGATACAGGCCGAAACTGTTCCGCGATTGCGGAAAACGTTGATCGAAGTCTTGGAAATCAGACAGAAGGCATCCGTGTCGGGAGCCGGCGACCGGGAAGAAGTGGACACCGGGGTTGACGGTACATCTCAGCGCTCGTCACTCCCGGATCACGCCGATGTCGCAGCACTGATTCGTCATGAACTGTCGGGACCAGTCGGTTGGATTCGGCTGGCGGCAGCGGACGAAATTCCGTCGTTTGCAACGAGCATGACCAACGATGCGATCCGCAAGTTGCAGCGGCGGATTGATGGGCTGGTAACAATGATCAAGGCAAGCGAACCTTTGAAAATTCAACGGTTGAGCTTGCCGCATGTCCTAATCGAGAACTGGCCCTATACACGCGACTCGGTGTTGATCTCGCCCGCAAACGATGCGTCCAGCGATGACATCGATACGGATGAGGGTCTCTTCGCCCTGATGCTGTCGAACATATTCCAGAACGCTATGGACGCTGCGCTGGAGGTCGAGGACGAACCGAAAATTCATATCGCATGGGGATGCACCGAGCGGGACTTCTGGGTCAGGGTGACGAACCCGTTTAAGGGCGATCGGCTCTCACTTGATGACGTTGTGCCAGTTGGTAGTTCGTCCAAGAAAGCACATCAAGGTCGAGGCCTCGCTTTGATCAGGACTGTTGGCGATCGTCTGGGTTTAAGAGTCTCGCTTGAGGGCGTGAGCGGGACTGCGTCATTTACATTCAGTGGAGAGCGTTGGAATTGACCAATCCTTTGGCGGTCCTCGTTGAGGACGATCAACAGCAGCTTGAAATATCGAAACGTGAAATGCAGACGGCCGGATTTGAGGTTCGCGATTTCGACGCCGTCGCCCCAGTGCTGGATTATTTACAAAGTTCCACGGAGCTCGTCGATCTTTTCGTATTAGACCGTCGGCTCCCAGTCAACTTCGGTGACGCCGCGGGTGACGAACTCGGCGACGAACTGTTACGGGCTGTTCGCGCTGCGTATCCAGACGCACGGCTCATCGTGTTCACCGGATATGCCAGCGTGCCCCACCTGCAGCAGGCGCTCGAAGGCGGTGGGTCGCTGCCATCTCACGGTGGTCCGGCCCTGGACCGGATCACCGTTCTTGAGAAGCATCAATCGCTCGAGTTCCGAAAGCACGTCATTGAATTTCGGCAGCTGCTTCAGCTACTCAACGACATCGAAATCACCACCGAAGACCCAGCTGAGTCGCTGACTGCACTGGACAAGCGCCTGCTGCGAAGGCTTGCATTCTCTTACCACGCCGTGTCGGTTTCAGCCTTGTCGCTCAGCGGAGGATTAACCGGGGCAAGAGTGTGGAAATGTGTGCTGAGAGGCCAGGAAGGGCTCCTAGCGACAGTAATTGCCAAGTGCGTCTCGAAATCGAGCCCCCTCGGGGGGCTCCCAGCTCTCCTCCATCGCAGCGCGACAACGTCAACGATCGCTACACTCGGCGGACCAATAGCTGGCAGGTACATCAACGTGCTCCAGATTGCAGGTGAAAATCCGTATTCGTTGATGTCTTTGCTGTCGCGGGACCCAGCGCAGGCGGTCGCCCTGGCGCGGCCGCTGTGGGACGCGCTCCACGCGGTCGATTACCAGCAGAGAGCGCGGCCGGTAGCGGAAATATGCAGTTCGTTGATCGATTGGGAGGAAATTTCTGAACGGCTGTCTGATTTTGAGATCACCGTTCCTGCCGGCAGTATCACTGCTTCCACCGCCATCGGTCTCAGGCACGGCGACCTCCATCCAGGGAACATTCTGATAGACGGCACAGACGCGGTGCTGATCGACTTTGATAGCAACACCTTCGGAAGCGGATTGCTGGATCCCGTCACGATTCTGCTATCGACACTCGTCCATCCTGAATCTCCAATAGCTGGCGCGCGGTGGCCGAGCCCAGTAGACATCACCGAAAGTCTCGGCACTTCCGATTTCGGTCGCGGGCACGCCTGCGAGGCGTGGTTTCGGGCTGTGCAAGAATGGATTTCGGAATGTAGGGCTAGTGATCGCGAGTTTTGGTCACTTGTTCTTGCCTTTGCCGCGCGCCAGCTGCGCTATGCAGATGTGCTCGCAGACGCGGAAACTCTTGGGAGAGTCGTGGCGATCGCGAAGCGCGCTGCGGGTGCGCTTTCAATGACCTAGAAGCATTGGGTCCTAAGCGTCGAAGGCGTTCCCGCCACCCCGGCAAGACGATCGCTAGATGTGCCTTGCTCTCATGCGACGTCTCGTGGCAGCCATCCTCACTTGTCGGTCAACCGCATCGTGCGCTGTCCGAAGTCAGCAATAACTCGCAACTCCCCGCCAAGTGCCGCGATGTACGACTGGAGCGTCCCGAGCTCAGTGTGCGAAAGGTCTCCGCTTTCGAGCTTGGACACTCGTGCTTGCGAGACACCCATCAGGGCAGCGACGTCAGACTGGCGATGACCGTGTGCCTCGCGGATGTCGGCAAGGCGCTGGGCCTGGACTGCCTCGTGCAGGCCCTTGCGCGAGGCATCGGCTCGCGAAGAGTCGACGAGGCCACGCTTGACCGCCTCGGCGCGGATATCTCGCCAATTGCGTGCCATCGTCACTCACCTCCCATGTCGAGCCAGTCCTCGTATCGCTGCTCTGCGATCGGAATGTTCCTGTCGTACCAGGCTTTCCAATTTCCTGCCTTGTCACCGCCGAGCAACAGGATTGCCTGTCGCTCAGGATCGAAGATGAACAGAATCCGGATGCTTGTGCCCGCTGGGCGCAGCTCCTTCATGCTGTGAAACTTCGATCCCTTCACCCTGTCGACTGCCGGCCGGCCGAGCGTCGGGCCCTCCAGCTCCAGAAGATCGATGGCTCCGGTCACCGACGCGATCTCGTCGGCATCGAGGCTGAAATACCACCGCTCGACCTCCTCTAGCAGGATCACCGTCCAAGCAGTCGACACGATTATAACCTCAGAGTTATATTAATGGATAGACCTGCAGGACGATCCGATAAGGGCGGTCAGTCCTCGGCGTCCCAGGAATCCCCGAGCAGGAACGCGGCGGCCTGCTCGGCGGCCTCGCGGTCGTCGATCTCCAGGACGTGGGCGTAGGTCTCCAAGAAGAAGCCGACGTTGGCGTGGCCGATTCGCTCGCTGACGATTTTCGGGCTGATACCGGCGCGCAGGGCGCCGGTGGCATACGAATGGCGCAGATCGTGGAAGGTGATGCGGGGGAGTCCGGCAGCGACAGCCAGGCGGTCGAACCGCTGCCGAATTGAGTCGGGGTGCACCGGCCGACCGTCCTGCTGAGTGAACACGTAATCGGTTGATGGATAGTCAGTTCCGAAGAACTCGCGCTCGACGTCTTGCGCTTCCTTCCATCGCTGTAGCGCCGCCACCGTTGTCGGGTCGATGGAGATCGTTTTGTCGGCGTTGCGGGTCTTGCCGCCGGCTTTGTCGACCGCGTGGCCGCCGACGACCACTCGGTTGTCGTGGACCCTGATCCGGCCACCGTCGAGGTCGACTGCCGACCATCTGAGCCCGCACACTTGTCCGCGGCGGATACCCGTGGTCAGTTCAAGCAGAAACAGCGCTGCGAACCGGTCGTTGCGTACCGACGTCAGGAAGGTTCTGATCTCCTCGGTGTTCCAGACCTGCCGCCGGGTGCGTGGGCGGCGCGGCGGCTTCACGCGGCTGGCGGGATTGTCGATCAGGTACTTCCAGTTGACCGCATCCACGAGAGCTCGATGCAGGAACGCGTGAACGTTGCGCACGGTCTTCGGCGAAAGACCCGGCGAAAGTGGCTTAGGCACAACGCCCGAGCGGAAGCGCCGCACCGCGTCACGCGCCGCGTGGATCGACGTCCCGCAACTCTCCGATACCTGACGCGGAGTCGGCTCCTCACCGCGGGAGGTCCGCTGCACCCAGTACTTGTACATCACGGTGTTGTTGTCCCGCTTGACGCGTCCCTCCGCCAGCAGCTTCGCGTACAGCTTCAGTAGGGTCGGTTCGTCGACTTGCTGTAGGCGCATCTCGCCGATATGCGGCACGACGTACACCCGCGCATAGTCACTCCAGTTCCGCCACGTCGTTGCGTCGATCGAGGGCTCGACCGCGGTCAACCACTCACTGAGAAATTGAGCAATCGTCCGCGCCGACGGTTTGACGATGCGGCCGTGGTCGGCGTCGCGCATGGCGTCACGACAGGCCTTCCACGCTTCGCGCTCGGTGTCGAAGCCGCCCTTCGAGATCCACGCGTACTTGCCCGTCGCTGGGTCACGCTCCGTCAGGCGGAACTTGTAGTACCACTTCGACCCACGCTGTGTCACGAAGCCTTTCATGACGCGATTTCACGAAGCCCGGAGGTCACGACGTACACTCGGCCGCCGAGGCGGCGGACGGGCAGTTCGCCCGAGGCTGCCAGTCGGTAGGCCGCCGCACGACTGATTCCCAACAGTTTCGCGGCGCGCGGCACGGCGAGCAAGAGCGGGAGTTCGTTGAATACGTTGTCTTCCAATTTATTCACCACCCTCCAAAAGGGGCTAAGCGGGATTGCGCCGGCACTGCGTGGCAGGCGACCTGTGTGGTTGTGCTGGTTGTCCGGCAGCGTCGAACTGCTGCGTGGACCCTTGATCGTCCTGTGCTATCGGGACTCTCAACATGACTGTAATTCCTGCCAGGGACAACGCTGTGCACAATCTTTTCGCACCGACTCAGACCTCCGGCCGGCGCTACGGATACCTACGCGGACCCTAGCCGTCGATCGAAACGCCGACGCTAAGAAATCCACAAACAGCCCCACCTATCCACAAGTCTCCATCTATCCACAGCATCCCTCTGCATCTCACACACTCCAAAAACCCTGTCCCCGTTACACTCACACCACCACGCTCCACCGCATCTCCATGCCCAAACCGCCGAAGAAAGCGATTGGCACATTTGCACAGGGGTGCGAGAATGGTTGTGGCGCAGCAAGTGCCGCTGCTTCTAATCCCGGGTGGGTGGTTCTGTTGTTGACGATCGCGAAGCTGAAGCGGTGGTCGATCAGCTACTACATCGACACCGCCCAGGCCGCCGAGCGCGCCACCAAGGACCGGGCCCGCGCCGGAGGCGGACTGGGGGAGTACTACTCCGAACACGAGACCCGGACGCCGGTGTGGCTACTGGCCGGTGACACCCATACGACCGCCAGACTCGTCGGGCTCACCGATCACGAGCGGGCGGGCGGTGAGGCCGACCCGGAGGTGGTGGCGCGCTGGCTCGATGACGGCGTCGGACCCAGCGGTGCGCGGGGGCGCACCTTCGGGGTGCGCGGTGTGCACGGTTTTGATCTGACGTTCTGCGCACCCAAGAGTGTGTCGCTGGTCCGCGCGCTGAAAATCGACGACGTGATCGCCAAGGCGATCGCCGATGCGCACACCACCGCACTGGCGGAGGCGATGGAGTATCTGAGCGCGCATGCCGGCTATACCCGGGTGCACAACCCGGTTACTGGGGAGAAGGATTTGGTGCGGTTGCCGGGATTGGTGGCGATCGCCTATCAGCACGAGACATCGCGCTGCGGCGATCCGCACCTGCACACCCATGTCATCGTCCCGAACCGCCAGGCTCGCGGCGACGGGCAGCTGGTCTCCATTGATGGCACGTCGCTGTATCACGAGGCGCGCGCGGCCGGGGTGATCTATCAGGCCACGCTGCGTCGCGAGATGCACCGCTCGCTGGCTTTCGAGTGGGAGCCAGTGGACCCGGCGACGGGAATGGCGGAGCTGGCCGGGGTTGAGCGCGACAGTATTACCGCGTGGTCGCGGCGCTCGACCGCGCTGCGCGAGTGGGCGGCCGGAAACCTCACCCTTGTGGACGGGCAGGTGTCGGCGGCGCAGCTGGCAGCCGCGCAGAAAGCCACCCGGCCCGACAAGCCGGAAGAGCTCTCGTGGGGGCAGTTGCAGGAGCAGTGGGCGGCGGATGCGCGGGGGCTGCGGCTGGACCGCGCAGCGTTCGAGGCGGCGCGTGCGGCGCGCACGGCGCGGCGCACATCGGGGCGTGCGCTGTTTGATCGGGAGCACTTGGCCGCGGCGGCAGCCACGATTGAGAAGGCGGCGTTCACGCGTGCTGACTTGGTGGAGATCGTGGGTGCGCAGCTGCCGGTGGACACCGCACAAGCGCCGCGTGCGGTGGTCGAGGCCGCGGTCGACCAGGTGGCGGTGCGCCTGTCCGGGGTGCGCGCCCCGCATCAGCGGGAGGGTCACGAGCGGTTCACCCTGGATCTGATCCTCAATGAAGAGAAAGCGGTGCTCGATCTGGTCGATGCGCAGGAGCCGCGCGCCATCCTGTGGATCAAGCCGCAAGACACCGCTGGGCTGTCGGAGGATCAGCGGCGCGTCGTCGAGAACATCGGGCGCTCCCCGTGGGTGGTGCAACCCTTGTCCGCCCCGGCGGGTGCGGGCAAGACCACCACCATGCGCGCCCTGATGCCGGCGGTGCACCGCCGTTTCAACGGGCACGTCTTGGTCCTGGCCCCGACGGGGAAGGCGGTCGATGTCGCGATGCGTGAGGGTGTCGGCGACACCGGCCACACCGTCGCCAAAGCACTACAGATGCTGCGCGACAGGCATCTCGACCTGAGTCCGGCGAAGTTGGTCGTCGTTGACGAGGCCGCGATGGTGGGCACTGACGATCTGCGCCAGCTGCTCACCGCGACCACCGCCGCCGGCGCGAAGACTGTTCTGGTGGGGGATGAGCATCAGCTCGCCCCGGTCAAAGCCCGCGGCGGCATGTTCGCCCAACTCTGCGAGGACCTGCCCTGGACCCAGAAGTTGTCCGAGGTGTGGCGGATGCATGACCCGGACGAACGCACCGTGTCTCTCGCGTTGCGCGACGGCAATCCCGCCGACGTCGCCCGTGCGGTGCACTGGTACCGCACCCACGACCGGCTGCACTGCGGAGACGCCGTCACCATGGCCCACGACGCCCTCAACGCCTACCAGACCGACCTCACCAAAGGCCATGACGCAGTGCTGATCTGCGACACCACCGAAATGACTCGCGCGCTCAATCGACGCCTCCATGAACAACGGATCGGCAGAGACGAGCCCACCCTCACTGCGGCCAACGGGCAGCGCGTGGGAGTCGGCGATCTCATCATCAGCCGCCGCAACGATCCCAGCATCACAATTCTCCAAAGCCCGCGGGCCACCGAAGCCGCCGCGACGATGGTCCGCAACGGAAACCGCTGGCGAGTCACCGCGATTGATGAGGAGAACTACAGGATCGTGGCGGTTCGCCTTGATGACGGAGCCGGCGCAGTGTTCACCGGCGACTATTTACACGAGCACATCAACCTCGGCTACGCCGTCACCGTGCACTCCGCCCAAGGCGTCACCGCCGACACCAGCCATGCCGTCCTCAGCGAAAACACCACTCGAAACCTGCTCTACGTAGCCATGACTCGCGGGCGCCACACGAACACCGCACATCTCTACGAACGGATTGCCGATAGCCAGGAACAATCAATGACTCAGGTGCCACTGATCCGCGGAAGCTCGATGGAAGCAGCCCAATTGGTGAGATCGCTGCTCGCCCGCGATGATTGTCCGCGCAGCGCGCACGAAGTCGCGGCGCAGGCAGACCCCGCAGCAACTCCCGACAGCGTCTCGCGGTTTGTGGAGCGCCGCGCAGACGCCTTCGCGTCCCGATGCGCCAGCTTCGATGCATGGCAGGCGGTGCGGACTCATCAAGCCCGGGAAGGGAGTGTGGTCCGCGAACAGGGTGTCAGCCTGGGGCGAGACACGGGCCACAGCCTGGATCTGTAAATCCCATCGAGGATTGGAGCCGCCTCCGCTCATGCACGTCGACTCCTCATCTTTCCGCGCTTTGCCATTGTGTCCGGCGGTTGCGGCCCGCAACCTAGCGTCGCCGATCAGGCGAGAACGGCTTCTCCCTCTATCCTCTACATGTGGCTGTCGAGCAGCGCCTGCATCTTCGGGACCGCCTGCTGGATCAGCTCACCCATCGCCTGAATGTTGGTAATGCCGCCTCGGACTCGAAATCAAGGATGGGGCTGAACAGGTCGATGCGCGACTCGTTAATCCACTTGACGATGGCTGGCTCGGTTAGCCAGATGGACATGTTCACGCCGTTGGCGATCGCACAGCGCAGGTAGTCGGAGTGGTTGTAGGGCAGTGGCACGGGCCGGGTCAACTCGTTCTTGCGCTTCTCGTCAGCGTGCACGTTGCATTCGAACTTGCGGCCAGGATCGACAACGAAACGGCTGAACATCCAGGCGTCTGACGGCATGATCCATGATCGATGCTGTGTCCGCCCATCTCGGTGGAGTTCACGCCGTAGCAGGTGGAGGTCTGATGCAGTCGAACGAAGGAATAGGCATCGTTCCGAGTCCGCTTCGATAGTTTCGGTCATTCTAATATCTTCAACTCGCGCTTCAGACGCCTGTAGCACCAGAGCGTCATATGTCTTGCAACAGTGACGCTCGCGACGGCTCCGTTCGTTAACCCGCTACCAAGATGCATCGGGGCCCACGTCGACTGCGTCCAATGTCATCGGCAGATATGTTGCGCAAGAACGTAGGTGGGGTTGAGCCGATGTTGAGATGCGAGCTTCCCCGCGCCATCATGGCCAGCACGGGCATTTCGGTTACGGCCGTCGTAGTTGCGGCTCACTGGTTCCGTACGCGAAGACTCAGGGAAGCCGGTTGTTGCGCAACGCCTTCCACCCGATCACAGGTAGCGCGTAGGTCACGAGAACGCCGAACAGGTAGGCCGGCGCCAACCCGATGGTCGACCACAGATTGGCCTCACCGTGTCGGTTGCGGCCGAAGCTCAGCGCTCGATTATTCGTCAGGTTCGATGCGAAGTAGAAGATCACATTGGCCCAGCCGTCGGCGACGACGATCCATGCCAGTCGCTTCGCGCGCTTCTCCGGAAGCCCGGTCATCGGCATTACCGCCGCGGTCGCGACCACCATCATGCCGTTCAGTGCCGGGCCGGTATGCGCTCGGGCCCATCCTTCGTCCGTGCCGGGGACGTTGAACTTCACGATCTTGCCGGGGCGGACTTCCCACCCGCCGAGCAGCTTCGCCCACAACACTAGCCCCGCGAGCAAGGTCGAGAAGATCATCAAGATGCCGTGGCCGGCCATCTTACGCTGAAGCGATTCCATGCGGTTTCCTTAATTTCAGATCGACTGCGCCAGAGGCGATTTGGGCATGGGCGCGGAACTCGCGGGGGGCTTCTCCGTACGCAAGCTTGAAAAGGCGGGAGAAGTAGGACGAATCGATCAAGCCCCAGCGTGCGGCGATAGCACCGATGGACGTACCCGCGAAGCGGGGGTCAAGCAGGTCGCTGCGGCAATGCTCCAACCGGCGACTCCGGATCCAGTCGGTGACTGTCATTCCTTCGCTCTCGAACAGCTTCTGCAGATAGCGGGACGAGATGTTGTGCGCCTCAGCGATTCTCGACGAACTCAGCTCGGGATCTTCGAGCCGGGCGTCGATGAACGCCTTGATGCGCAGGATCAACGCTGCGCGGTGCGTCTCGGGCGGGACACGCGACTCGACACCGAGCTGCTCGGTGATGGCCGCCGCCAGCATGTTGATGACCGCCGACGACACCTCGAGGTTGGCGGAGAGTTCGTCACTGCGCATCTGCTTGCTCATGGTGAGAAGCAGCGGAGCGACGAGACCCCCAATGCCCTGACGACCGGAGACTCGGCGGGCCGTGAATTGACCGAGTTCGTCATTGCGCAGCGGCAGGAGCTCGCGCGGGAACATGACGACGAGACACTTGAACGTGTCGTCGAACGACAGCTGGTACTGCCGGCGAGTGTCGTACAGCGCGAAGTCACCGGGGGTCAGCGCCGCCTCGCGACCGTCCTGAGTGAGCACGCAGTAGCCGCGCAACTGCAGGCCGAGCTTGAGCAGGCCGGGGTCGCTCTGCCGAATCGTCTGTGCAGTCCGGGCGACTTCACACGAGCTGCCGCTGATCTCGCTGATATGTGTTGAGCCGACGCTCTGGCTGACCAACTCGCCGCCGAACGGGAGACCGCCAGTGTGCGCGGTCGCGGCAAGCGGCACGTAAGTCTGCGAGACAGTCTCGCTCCAGGAATCGAACTGGTCCTTGGCGGGAAGATCGGTAAACGAGACGATCGACGTCACTTCCGACCACCTCCTTCCACGAGAACACCGGAGTTGTGGTGCTCGCAGTGTGTACCACGCCCCACTCTAGCGCCAAATGTAATCACCATCACAGCGAATGTAACCGAACAGTCGGTTGGTTAATCGACGATCAATGCATTTCAGGGCGCTAATCTGCGATTTTCGACGTTGGGCGCGTCCGTCGTATCAACAGTTCGCAATAGTCCAAGACCCTTGCGGTGACCACGCCGATACTCGGTGACACGGATCACGTACGCGGAGTGCGTGAGACCTCTGTCGCCGAATTGGTCGGGCAAATGCCAACAACGTTGACCGGGGGTTGACGTCCGCGCGAACACGAAGGGGTTCTTCATGACCAAGCGCATTGCCATCGTCGGAGCCGGCACCGCCGGTCTGCAGCTGGGCCTGTATCTGCAGGACAAGGGCGTTGAATCGACGATCTTCACTGACAAGAGAATCGAGGACTACCCCCACGTTCGGCTGCTCAACACTGTGGCCCACCACCAGGTGACGGTGCAGCGTGAGGACGCACTCGGCGTCAATCATTGGCCAACAGACGGCTACTTTGGCCATTACTACTACATCGGCATGCCAGGTAACCCCATCGAGTTCTACGGGGACCTCACCACCGGGCCCAGCCGTGCGGTCGACTACCGCATCTACTTGCCGACGCTGATGAAGGACTACCAGGACCGCGGCGGGCATATCCAATACGGCGACATTAGTGTCGCCGACCTGCCCCAGCTCTCCGATGCATACGACCTCGTCGTGATCGGTACCGGTAAGGGCGGGCTCGGCACTCTCTTCGCACGCGACGAACAGAGTTCACCCTTCACGTCACCGCAGCGTCAGCTGTGCGTCGGATTGTTTAAGGGCATCGCGCAACAGGACACGAAAGCGGTCAGCTTCTGTATCTCGCCCGGCGCCGGCGAGATGATCGAAATCCCAACTGTGACGTTCAGTGGTGACGCATCGGCGCTGGTCTTCGAGAACCACCCTGGCAGCGACCTCGAGCAGCTCACTCACACGCGGTACGAGGACAACCCCCGCGCATTCCTGGATCTCGTACTGGACAAGCTGCGCACGCACTACCCGATCACCGCTCGCAGAGTCAACGAGGAGGAGTTCGACGTCGCCAACAGCCCGCTGGACATCCTGCAGGGTGCAGTCACGCCGACGGTCCGCCACGGCCACGTCAAG
This sequence comes from Mycolicibacterium hippocampi, assembly GCF_010723735.1. Classification (GTDB taxonomy): domain Bacteria; phylum Actinomycetota; class Actinomycetes; order Mycobacteriales; family Mycobacteriaceae; genus Mycobacterium; species Mycobacterium hippocampi. Next base: position 2,367,970 of record NZ_BLLB01000002.1, read on the forward strand.
CTCGCGAACGGCAAGACTGCACTACTCATCGGCGACGCGCACGCGACGGTGGACCCCGTCTTGGGCCAGGGCGGAAACATGGCGTCGTACGCCGCGCATGTGGTTGGTCAGGAAATCGTCGCCACCGACTTCTTCGACGAGCGTTTCTTCGCGGAGGTCGACGCTCGCCGGGCCAATCGAGTGCTCGGTGCCACGCGGTGGACCAACTTCATGCTCGGCGCGCTGAACACCCTGCCTGACGCTTTCACGCAATTCCTCGGTGCGGTATCTCAGAATCGGGGGCTGGCGGATCGGTTCACAGACAACTTCAACTATCCCGAGAAGCAGTGGGATCTATTCTCCAACCCGGATGCAGTCAGGCTGTGGATTGACGAGAACTCCAGCGTCCCTGGGGAGGATGGTCACCCTTTCGTGCTAGCGGGGGCGCAGTCGTGACTGCGGCCCTCGTGGCCCCCGCTCCCGCCGCCGTTCCTGTCGACGAGGTGCCGTCGGCCGCGGTCGTTGCCGACGCGACGCAGTTCCGCAGTTCCGTCGCTCTCTTCGCCACAGGCATCGCCGTGGTGACGATGCCGGACGGAAAAGGGGGCGTCCATGGCATCACCGTGAACAGCTTCACTTCTATCAGCCTCGATCCGCCCACGGTGATGATCTCCCTCAAAGCCGGCCGAGCACACCAACTGATTTCCGATAGCGGTTGCTACGGCGTCAGCGTGCTCAGTGAGGCGCAGCAGGGACATTCGCGCTACTTCACCGGGAAGCGCGAGGGAGAGTGGACGCCCGAGTACGTCGAGGGCCATCGCATACCGACGCTCGCCGGAAGCCTCGCTCGCTTCGAGTGCGAAGTGGTCAACGCGGTTCCGGTGAACGATCACACGCTGTTCATCGCCCGAGTCGTGCGGTGCGAGTCGGAGACCGGCTCACCGCTCATGTTCTTCGCCAGCAACTACCACCAGCCGCTGCTGGCGCCCTGACAGCGTCCCATCTCAACGAAAGAACCTCGTAATGCTGACTTTTCAACGCAAGATGTACGGCCACGGCGTACTGATGATCTTCTCGACCCTGGTCGCCGGAGTGTTCCTCTGGATGAACCTGGTGGGCGGATTCGAGCTCGTCCCCGGCTACATCATCCACTTCAACATTCCCGGCACCCCCGAAAGCTGGGCGCGCGCACATGTCGGTCCTGCCCTGAACGGCATGATGGTCATCGCGGTCGCACTGGTTATCACCCGAGTCGACTTTCCCGAAAGGAAGGCGAGACTTCTCGCGTGGATTGTCATCCTCGACGGTTGGTCGAATGTCATCTTCTACTTCTTCGCCAACTTCGCACCCACGCGAGGACTGAGCTTCGGTGACAACAAGTTCGGCGAGACCAACATCTTCGGTGTGATAGCGCTTGCCGGTGCGTATGTCTTCGGAGTCCTAGCGCTGGTTGCCCTGGCGATGATCGGTTGGAGGTTGATCCGACAGAAGACCACCAACGACGAGTTACCTGAGAAGCTCACCGTCGCCTGACCGCAACCATTCCAGTAGCCACACCAAAGTCATCCGCTCCAGCCTGGAGCGATGCGAAAGGAAACCAATGACCATCGTCAGCGGCGCGCCGGCATCCGCTACTGCCCACCTGCCGGAGGGCACACGGACGGAACTGTTTGTGGACGGACAATGGCGGCCGGCCAGCGGCGGTGCCACGCTCCCCGACCTCAACCCCGCTAATGAGGAAACCCTAGCCGACATCGCGGCAGGTTCGGTGGAGGACATCGATGCCGCCGTACGCGGGGCACGTGCGCAGCTCGACGGCGCTTGGGGAGCACTTTCGGGTGGTGCTCGCGGCCAGATCCTCAGCCGCATCGCCGATCTCATCGAACGCGACGCGGGCAAGCTCGCCATTCTGGAAGCGCTAGACATCGGGAAACCCGTCGGGCAGCCGCAGGTGCTTGACATCCCCAATGCCGCGGCCACTTTCCGCCACTTCGCGGGGTGGGCCGACAAGATCAGCGGAGCGACGATTCCCACAGCGGGGTACATGGGCCGCCCCACCCACTCCTACACGGTGCGCGAACCCGTCGGCGTCATCGGAGCGATCATCCCGTGGAACACACCGCTGATGATCGCAGCGTGGAAGCTCGCTCCGGCGCTCGCAGCCGGTAACACCCTTGTCGTCAAACCAGCCGAGGACGCTCCGCTTTCAATCCTGGCACTCGGCCTGATTCTAGAGGAGGCAGGTCTTCCAGCCGGCACCGTCAACATCGTGCCGGGCGCCGGATCAATTGCAGGCAACGCGTTGGTCGAGCATCCGGGTGTCGACAAAATTAGCTTCACAGGTAGCCCCGAAATCGGCCGGCTGATCCAGAAGAAGGCGGCGGACACGTTCAAGCGAGTCACGCTTGAACTCGGCGGCAAGTCACCGCAGATCATCCTTCCGGACGCCAACGTCGAAGCAGCGGTGGCTGGTACGGCTATGGGCCTGTTCTTCAATCAGGGTGAGGTGTGCGCGGCCGGCACTCGCATCTTCGTGCACAGGTCGCTCTACGCCGATGTCGTGGACGCGCTCAGCGCCGCAGCCTCCGCTCAAGTGCTGGGCGACCCGTTCGACCCCGACACCACGCTCGGCGCATTGGTGAGTGCGCGGCAGCGTGATTCGGTCCTGGGTTATATCCAGCGTGGCCGAAGTGAAGGTGCTCGCGTCACAGCCGGTGGTGGCCGTCCGGACGGACCTGGCTATTTCGTGCAACCGACGATCTTCGCCGATGCGACCAACGACATGACGATTGCACGCGAGGAGATCTTCGGGCCCGTCGGAACCGTGATCGCATACGATGACGTCGACGACGCGATTCGCCAGGCCAATGACACGAAATACGGTCTTGCAGCGACAATCTGGACCAATGATGTGTCGCAAGCCCATTCGCTGGCCCGCCGTGTACGTGCCGGTGCGGTATGGGTCAACGGCTGGGCCGCCATCGATCCCGCCCTGCCCTGGGGCGGAATGAAATCCAGCGGCATCGGCCGCGAACTCGGCTGGAGCGGCATCCTCGCCAATACCGAGGAGAAGGTCGTGACAGTCGTTCTATAGTCCTGCGCGCCCGCACGGCCGACGTACGCTTTCCGGCCGTGTGGGCGCGTAACCGACCGAGGGGAGAGGTCTTGGCAATCAACGGGATTCGTGCGTCACACCAGCCGATCCTCGTTGCCGAGGGCGTCTCCAAGCAGTTCGGCGGTCTGTTGGCCGTAGATGGTGTCGACCTGGTGGTATGGCCGGGTGAAGTTGTTGCGCTCCTTGGGCCCAACGGTGCTGGCAAGACCACCACGATCGAGATGTGCGAGGGGTTCCTCGCGCCGGACAGCGGGCGCGTGCGCATCCTGGGCATGGATCCGATGGCGAGCCGGGACCGCCTACGCCCTCACCTCGGTGTCATGATTCAAGGCGGAGGCGGTTATCCGGGCATACGAACCGGAGAGATGCTCGAACTGGCGGCGAGCGCGGCTGCCGAGCCACTCGACACGAAATGGCTGCTAGGCATGCTTGGCTTGGCCGAGGCTGTTCGGACGAAATATCGACAACTCTCAGGCGGTCAGCGGCAGCGCCTTTCGCTAGCGTGCGCTCTCGTGGGACGACCCGACGTCGTGTTTCTAGACGAACCGACCGAGGGGCTCGACCCCGCTGGGCAACAGCTCGTGTGGGACATAACCCGACGTCTTCGCGCAGACGGCGTCGCAATCGTCCTCACGACACACGCGGTCGATGAAGCCGAACAAATCGCGGACAAAGTGGTCATCATCGACAACGGCCGGATCATTGCCCAGGGCAGCCCCGCCGAGGTGACTCATCACGGCGCTCAGGAGCAACTCATCTTCACTGCCTCGAGTGGGCTGAACACCGTCGAGTTGAACACTTCGCTCGGCACGCGCTACACCGTCCAGGAGTCCACACCCGGGCGATATCTGGTACTCGGACGAATCTCCCCGGCAGTCGTCGACGCCGTCACAGCGTGGGGTGCCGCGGAACGAGTTCTTCTGTCGGAACTGCACGTTCGTAGCAGTCAGCTCGAACAGACCTTCGTAGAACTGACTCATCGCGAACTGGGCGTCGGATGACCTCGACCGCGGTCGCGCCCATCGCACCGGGAACGTTCGTCCCAGCGCCGGGTGCCGTTCCCGTCGCACGAACTGTCATCAGACTGAGCTGGCTGGAGTTCAAGCTATTCGCGCGCAACGGCGAGCAAATCGTTGTGAACCTGATCATTCCCGTGACGGCGCTCTTGGCCCTGATACTGCTTCCCGTAGGCGATCTAGGCGCCGATCGGCCGGCCGTAGTAGTGCCAGCCGTCATGGCCGCTGCAATCATCTCTAGCGCATTCACCGGTCAGTCAATCGCCATCGCGTTCGATCGAAAATACGGGGCAATGAAGCGCGTCGGCGCCACTTGCGCGCCACGATGGGCCATCGTCGTCAGCAAGTCAGTTGCCGTATCTGGCGTCATTGCTGCGCAATTGACCATCCTGGGTGCCATCGGACTCCTCGTCGGATGGTCGCCGGCAGCGACTGAGATCTTCAACATGGCTGTTATTGCTGCCGCCGGGGCCTCATGCTTCTCCGCGCTGGGTTTACTACTGGGCGGCGCGCTTCGTGCCGAACTCGTGCTACCACTCGCAAATGTGTTGTGGCTGATCCAACTCGGGATGGTCGTCAACGGAACATATACTCCGACAGCGAGTCCTGCTGATGTGCTGGTCGACTTCAGTCCCGCCGGCGCTCTCACTTCGGGGATGACGTCGACATCGATAGCGTCCCAGGAGCATGCGCTTCTGGTGCTGGCGATCTGGACGATCGCGGCCGGCTGCTTGGCGAAACGGTGGTTCCGCTTCACGTAGTGCGGTGCTCGCGAGCCCTGCGACGGTCCCGATGTAGGCGCCAATCTCGGTTGTGTACAAAGCGTTTGCGGTTGGAACGTGACAGGGCGTAATCGTCTCAGAAGCCGTTCGCCTCCGTCGCATACCGAGTGTCAGGTAGGCCACATGATTCTGGGCAGTTGATTACGGACCGATTGCACGCGGACGCGACATGGCCGCATACGGCACGAGTTTCGAAGAGAGGCGACTAACGATGAGCTCGCCGACGACGATGTCACCGCGCACGCTTCGCGGACGAGCGGGCGTCCGGTGACAACCACATCGCGGCGCGCGGGCTTCGTCGGCGCACAACTGGGTCGACCCCTCGGACATGTCGGTGGGTTCGCGCGAATGTGCACGCTGACGGGGAAGGGCCTTTTCCAGCGACCTTTCGAGTGGCGTGAGCTCATCATGCAGTCGTGGTTCCTGTTGAGCGTCACCATGTTTCCCACCATTCTGGCGGCCATACCGCTGACCGTGCTTTTGACTTTCACATTGAACGTCCTATTGGCCGAGTTCGGTGCGGCGGACATCTCCGGTGCCGGCGCCGCCCTCGGTGCCGTGACCCAGCTCGGTCCGCTCACCACAGTTCTGGTAGTCGCGGGGGCGGGTTCGACTGCGATCTGCGCTGACCTCGGAGCGAGGACCATCCGCGAGGAGATCGATGCGATGGAGGTGATGGGTATCGACCCTATTCGCCGTCTCGTGGTTCCGCGAGTTCTCGCGGCGACGATCGTTGCGAGCCTGCTGAACAGCCTCGTGATCATTGTCGGCCTGGTCGGTGGTTTCTTCTTCAGCGTGTACCTGCAGAACGTTTCCGCTGGTGCTTACCTGTCGACTCTCACCCTCGTCACCGGCTTGCCCGAACTCGTCATCGCCATGGCCAAAGCGGTGTCGTTCGGGCTGATCGCCGGACTCGTTGGCTGCTATCGCGGGCTGACGGTGTCCGGCGGAGCAAAGGGTGTCGGCACCGCTGTCAATGAGACGGTGGTGCTGTGCGTCATCGCGCTCTACGCGGTGAACGTCATCCTGACCACCATCGGTGTGCGTTTCGGAACGGGGAACTGACATGGCGAATGCTGCAGTTGTACGCGCTCGCTTCCCGAGAACAGCGGGAAGTATCGATCGCTACGCAGGGGGTCCGGCACGAATAGCGGATTCCTTTGGTCGCATGGTGTGGTTCACCATTGAGAGCGTCGGCGATATCCCGCTCACTCTGCGACGGTACCGCGCCGAAACGGTTCGGCTGATTGCGCAAATCGGCATGGGTAGCGGAGCTCTGGCCGTCGTCGGCGGAACCGTCGCGATCGTCGCCTTCGTGACGTTGTCTGGTAGCTCCTTGGTGGCCATCCAGGGTTTCTCCTCGCTGGGAAACATCGGTGTGGAGGTGTTTACCGGCTTCTTCGCGGCCCTGGTCAACGTCCGCATCGCCGCACCCGTGGTCACCGGCATCGCGCTGGCCGCCACCGTGGGAGCCGGTGCGACTGCGGAACTCGGGGCGATGCGCATCAGCGAAGAAGTGGACGCGCTCGAGGTGATGGGCGTGAAATCGATCGCTTTCCTCGCGTCTACGCGCATTATCGCAGCAATCGTGTGCATACTGCCGCTCTACGGCCTTGCCATGGTGATGGCGTTTCTGTCGCCGCAACTCGTTACCACGCTCTTCTACGGGCAATCCAGCGGAACGTACGACCACTACTTCCGCACCTTCCTGCGGCCCGAGGACGTGGCGTGGTCGTTCGCCATGGCGGTGGTCATCGCGATCGTTGTCATGGTCACGCACTGTTTCTACGGGTATACGGCCGCGGGCGGCCCGGTGGGCGTCGGGGAAGCGGTTGGCCAGTCGATGCGGTTTTCTCTCGTGGCGGTAGTCGTTGTTGCCATGTTGGGCTCGTTGGCGCTCTACGGCGTCGACCCGAACTTCAATCTCTCGGTGTGAACGTGATGGATACTCAGTACCCGGAGAACACTCGTCGGAGGCGCCCGTACCGCATGACTGCCGTGGCGGCATGGGTCGTGCTGACCCTGGTCGGCGTCTTGGTGTTCGTGCAGTTTCGCGGCGGATTCACGCCCACCCAATCGCTGACATTGTTTTCCGACCGCGCGGGACTTCTTGTCGGCACCGGTTCGCGAGTTACGTTGAACGGCATCGAAATCGGCAAAGTGAAGTCGATCGACGAGGTCGAGCGTAACGGGCGACCCGCCGCCAAGTTCACGCTCGACGTTTCGCCGCGATACCTCGCAATGATCCCCGTCAACGTTGACGCCGCGATCAAGGCGACAACTTTGTTCGGAGGCAAGTACGTCGCGCTGGCCTCGCCGTCGAGCCCCGGCGCACCGATCGGAGCCAACGGCGTCATCGATGTTCAATCGGTTTCGACCGAAATCAACACGGTCTTTCAGACTTTGACGTCAGTTGCGCGATCGGTCGATCCGGTCAAGCTGAACCTGACTTTGAGTGGTGTGGCCGAAGCACTGTCCGGATTGGGGCAGAAGTTCGGCGAGTCGCTCGTCGACGCGAACCAGGTGCTGGACAACCTCAACCCCCAGATGGACCAAGTCCAGCACAACTTTAAGCAATTCGCCGCCCTCACCGATGCCGTGGGCGATGTGTCACCCGAGCTGTGGAACGCGCTGAAAAATTTGTCGACAACAGCCCGCACACTGAATGAGCAACAGAGCGACCTCGATGCAACGCTGCTCGCGGCCGTCGGATTCTCGAACACCGGAGCTGACGTGCTGGACGCGAGCAGCCCGCATCTCACCCAAACTCTCGCCCAGTTGACGCCGGTGTCGGCCCTGCTCGACACGTATTCCCCCGGTTTGCACTGCGCGATACGCAACGCTGCCGAGGTTGCGCCGACTGTGGCGGCGGCCCAGGGAACAGGCAACGGCTATTCAGTACGGGTTCACACGCAACTCGTCGGCGGGACGAATCCGTACGTCTATCCCGACAACCTGCCGAGGGTCAACGCCCGCGGCGGACCCGGCGGAGCGCCCGGATGCTGGCAGCAGATCACGCGGGAACTCTGGCCTGCACCAGCACTCATCACCGATACCGGCGCAAGCGTCGCACCGTACAACCACTTCGAGATTGGCTCGCCCTGGGCTAACGAGTACATCTGGGGCCGCCAGGTCGGCCAGAACACGGTCAACCCATGAGGCTCACTGCGACTGCCATCAAGCTGGCTGCGCTATCTCTGGTGTTGGTGTTCTTCGCCGCCGTCACCGTCGTGATCTTCGGTCAGATCCGATTCGACAAGACGGTCGGTTATTCCGCCGTGTTCGCCGACGCCAGCGGTCTGAGAGAGGGACAATTCGTCCGCGCCTCTGGCGTCGAAGTGGGGAAGGTGCGAGAGCTGCACCTGATCGACGGAGGCAAGCGAGTGAAGGTCGACTTCGATGTTGACCAGACCCTGCCGCTCTACTACTCGACGAACGCACAGATCCGATACGCCAATCTCATCGGCGACCGGTACCTGGAACTGAAGAGGGGTGACCGTCACGGCAGCGGCGATGGCGTGCTGGCTCCCGGCGGTGAGATCCCGCTTGAACGCACGGCCCCCGCGCTAGATCTCGATGCGTTGATCGGAGGCTTCAAACCGGTCTTCCGCGCGCTCGAACCCGAAAAGGTCAACACCATCGCCTCGGCAATCATCACCGTCTTCCAGGGGCAGGGCGGAACCATCAACGACATCCTCGACCAGACAGGTCGGCTGACCTCGGCACTGGCCGATCGCGACGAGGCCATCGGAGCGGTCGTCAAGAATCTCGGCATGGTGCTCGACACGATCATCGCGAAGGCCGGCGATGTAGACGCCACCGTCACCAATCTCGAGAACCTCATTGCCGGCTTGGCCGAACAAGCAGATCCGCTGGCTGACAGCGTGGCCAATCTCAGCAACGCCACGGGAGCGGTGGCAGATCTACTGGCCGACAACCGGCCGCTGCTGAAGGACACTGTCGCGTCCGCGCAGAACATTCTGCAGCCGCTCGTCGTCCAACAAGACCAGGTGAATGACCTGCTGCAGAAACTCCCCACCGCGCTAACACTTCTCGGCCGCAGCGCCGGCACCTACGGCGACTTCATCAACCTCTATCTCTGCGATGTCACGCTCACGCTCAACGGTCTTCAACCAGGCGGTCCCGTCCGGACCGTCCGACTTACGCAGCAGCCGACCGGGAGGTGCACGCCTCAATGAGAGTGCTTGAACCAGCCAACCGGATCCGCACCGGCATCATGGCCGTCGCCCTCGTCCTGCTCGTTACGGCGGTAGGGCAGAGCTTCACCAGCAATCCGATAGTTTTCGCTGAGCCGCGCTACTACGGCGAATTCGCCGATGCCGGCGGTCTGCGGACTGGGGACAGGGTCCGGATCTCCGGCATGGATGTCGGCACGGTGCAGGAGGTGAAGATCGGCACGGGCCATGTCCGAGTCCGATTCACGCTTGGCGGCAACACGATCGGCGAAAAGAGCCGATTGATGATTCGCACCGACACCATCCTGGGGAGAAAGGTGCTGGCGGTCGACACCCGTGGAGAGCAGCCCCTGCGCCCCGGAGCGACGGTGCCCGTAGAACTGACGACGACGCCCTATCAAATTTACGACGCGTTCCAGGACGCCACTAAGGACGCCCAAGGATGGGACACGGACACCATCCGGCAGTCACTGCAGGTGCTTTCCGACACGCTGGACCAGACGTCACCACACCTCAGCGAAACACTAGCCGGCGTACGGAGATTCGCGGATACCCTCGGTAAGCGTGACGAGCAGGTCCAGCATCTGCTCGGCGAGACGAGCAAGGTCGCCGGAGTGCTTGGCATCCACGGCGACCAAATCAATCGACTTCTGGTCAACGCCCAGACGTTGATCTCGGCGATCAACCAACGCGGCAAAGCCATCGAAGCCCTGCTGAGCAATGTCAATGCAGTCGCCAGTCAAGTGCACGGGCTGATCGACGACAACCCCAACCTCAACGCGGTCCTGAAGCAGGTGGGCACCATCAGCGGGATCCTCGTGAACCGCAAGGACGATCTGGTCAAGACCGTGACTCAGCTCGGCCAATTCGTCGCTTCGCTGTCAGAGATCGTCTCGTCGGGACCGTATGTCAAGGCGGCAATCTTCAATCTGCTGCCGTATCAGATGCTGCAACCGTGGGTCGATGCGGCGTTCAAGAAGCGAGGTATCGACCCGCAGAAGTTCTGGCGCGACGCAGGCCTACCAGCATTCCAATTCCCCGATCCCAACGGGCAACGCCATGCCAACGGTGCGCCGCCGCCAGCCCCCGTCCCACTGGAGGGCACTCCGGATCATCCGGGACCGGCTGTGGCACCCGGCACACCGTGTTCCTACACTCCGCCCGAGGATGGGCTGCCGACTCCGGCGAATCCTCTTCCGTGCTATCAACTTTCGGTGGGGCCGTTCGGTGACAACCGCTATGGCCCCAACTACGAGGGACAGCGTCCCGACGTGGTCGGTCTGCCCCCGAATCCGGCCAACCCGGCACCTGCACCCGGGGTTCCGAGTTCCGCGTTCCCCAGTCAGATGCCGCCGACGCTGCCCGGCGCCCCAGCCGCGCCAGCCGCGCCAGTCGCGCCAGGTCCCCCAGGGGCCAGAACAGTGCCGGTCGAGCCACTCCCCGGTGACCCCTACATCGCACCGGGCTCGCTACAGGGTGACGGCACATCGCCGCTGCCGCCGGCACTCGTCGGACCGCCACCGCCCCCCGGGCCGGGCCCGCAGTTACCCGTCGGAACCGGAGGAAACGGCTAGTGAACACCGATCTCAAATCCCTTGAGAGGCCGCGCAAAACGCTGGTCATCTCGATCGTCGCCGTTCTGCTTGCCATCGTCGCTGGCTACGGTGGCTGGCGGCTGTTCACCAAACTGACAACCAACACCGTGGTGGCGTATTTCACGCAGACGAATTCGCTGTACGCCGGTGACGAGGTCACGATCATGGGCATCCCCGTCGGGGTCATCGACAGCGTCGAGCCCGCCGGCGACAAGATGAAGGTGACCTTTCATTACCCGACGAAGTACAAAGTGCCCGTCAACGCTTCCGCGGTCATTCTCAACCCATCGCTGGTGGCATCGCGCAACATCCAGCTCGAACCGGCATACACCGGCGGTGAAACTCTCGGCGACAACACTGTCATTCCAATCGAGCGCACGCAGGTGCCCGCGGAATGGGATGACCTGCGCAACAGCGTGAGCGACGCGGTGACCGCCCTGGGCCCGACGCCCGAGCAACCCAAAGGTCCGATCGGTGACACGATCGAATCCCTCGCCGACGGGCTGGCCGGTAAGGGACAGGAGATCAACAAGTCGCTCAACGCCGTGTCCACCGCACTGTCGGCGATCAACGACAGTCGTGGCGAAACGTTCGCGATCCTGCGTGGTCTCGCGGCCTTTCTCAACCAACTGCAGATTAGCGAACAGCAGTTGGAATCGTTGAACACCAATCTCGCCCAGATCACCTCGAGCCTGTCGCCCACTGATCACGACGTTGCCGATGCCGTCGAGAGTCTGAACGGTCTTTTGCCCGTGCTGCAAAAGTTTCTCGACGAGAACGGCGAAATCGCCACTCAGGACGTCAACAATCTGTCAGAAGCGACCACACCCCTGGTGCAGGCCGACACGGCCAGCTACTTGGAAACTTTCCTGCACGTGTTCCCGACGTTCGCGGCCAACGCCAACAACGCCTATCATCCCAGCCACGGCTCGTTGACGATCATTCCGGCGGTCACCAACTTCGCCAATCCCATTCAGCTCATCTGCGGCTCGATACAAGCCGGGAGCCGACTCGGCTACCAGGATTCTGCGGAGCTCTGTGCGCAATATCTGACACCAGTGCTCGACGCAATCAAATTCAACCACTTGCCGTTCGGCCTGATGCCGTTCAGCACCGCAGAGTCCCTGCCGAAGCACGTTGCCTACTCCGAACCTCGGCTCCAACCCCCAAGCGGATACAAGGACACCACGGTGCCCGGCATCTTCTCACCGGACACGCTGTTCTCCCACGGCAATTTCGAGCCCGGATGGGTGACGGCACCCGGGATGCAGGGAACTCAGGTCCGTCCGTCGACAGGTAATCTGCTGACACCTGCGTCGCTTTCGCAGCTGATGGGCGGCCCCGATCCTCTACCGGCGCCAGCGGGGCAGAACATGGCTGGCCCACCGAACGCGTACGACGAGAGCAGCCCGCTCCCGCCCCCGTGGTACCCGCAGCCGGCTCCGCCGCCGCCTCCCGGACCCGACGTGGTCCCCGGCCCAGTCGCGCCCGTGCCGGCCCCTGCCGCCCCGGGACAGCCCGCCGCCGGACCATTGCCAGCCGAAGTCGGAGCAGGTCGATGAACGCTATCCAACGATTCACATGCGCGGTGCGACGCCGTGCGGGAAAGTGCCGGACCCGCAGGGGCATCCGAAAGTCAGTCGTGTTACTGGGTTTAGCCGTTGTGCTGAGTGCGTGCTCGCAATGGCGTGGAATCGCCAACGTCGCGATACCGGGCGGACCGGGCGGAGGCCCCGGCTCGTACACCGTGTACGTGCAGATGCCGGACACGCTGGGACTCACCCCCAACAGCAAAGTGCTGGTTTCCGACGTCTTTGTCGGCAAAGTCCGGTCCATCGCATTGAAGAACTGGGTGGCGACGCTGACCCTCGAGGTAGATGGCGGAGTCCGGCTGCCGAAAGACGCCACTGCAACCATCGGCCAGACCAGCTTGCTCGGCACGCAGCACGTCGAACTAGCCGCGCCACAGACGATTTCATCGACAGAGATTCTACGCAACGGCGACACGATCCCGCTGAAGCACTCATCGGCGTATCCGACGACCGAGCAGACGCTGGCAAGCATCGCGCTCCTCCTACGTGGCGGCGGGGTGGCCAATCTCGAAGTGATCCAGAACGAGGCATACGCCATCGTCAACGGGCGTGCCGGTCAGATCCGCTCACTGCTGGACAAGCTCGACACGTTTACGGCCAAGCTGAACGAACAGATCGCCGACATCACCCATGTCATCGATTCGGCCGACCGGGTGCTGTCGATCGCAGCCGAGCGCAACGAGACACTGGCCGACGCCTTGGCCACGGTGCCGCCTCTCGTTGACTACCTCAACAGGTCCCAAGGCCGCGTCATCGACGCCGTCACCGCCCTGGGTAGGTTTAGCGACGTCACGCAAAACACCGTCGAGCCGCTGGAAGTGGACCTCAACCGCAACCTGGTGTCGCTGCAGCGGCCGCTGGCACAGCTCGTCCGTTCGGCGCCGCACCTCGTGCCCGCGCTCAAGTTGGCGCTCACCGCGCCGTTCAACATCGATGCCGTGCCCAAAGCTTTCCGGGGTGACTTCATCAACACATCCCTCAACGTCGATCTCACCCTCAGTGCCATCGACAACGGCTTCCTCACCGGCACTGGCGTTTCCGGCTCGTTGCGTGCTCTCGAGCAAGCCTGGGGGCGCGACCCGGCGACGATGATTCCCGACGTCAGATTCACCCCGAACCCCAACAACGCGCCCGGGGGGCCTCTCGTGGAACGAGGACCCTGATGAGGATCACCCGGCTGGTTCGCATTCAGCTCATCCTGTTCACGATCCTGACGCTGGCCACCCTTGCGATCCTCGGCGGCTACTACCTGCGCCTACCCGCGGTGGCCGGTCTGGGTCAGTACACGCTCAAGGCGGATCTGCCGACGTCAGGAGGCTTATACCGCACGGCGAACGTGACGTACCGCGGCGCGACCATCGGCAAGGTCACCGCCGTCGAACCCACGGCAACCGGGGTTCAGGCGACGATGCGGATCGACGACGAGTACAAAATTCCTCTGGAGGCTAGCGCCAACGTGCACTCGGTATCCGCAGTGGGCGAGCAATACCTCGACCTGGTCGCAGAAAGCGATTCGGGACAGTACTTTTCACCAGGGGAGACCATCACCAAGAGCACCGTCCCAGAGGAAATCGTTACAGCCCTCGAGGCGGTCGACCGCAATCTGTCCGCGCTACCGAAGGACAAGATCGGCTCGCTGCTCGATGAAACATCGCAGGCCGTGGGGGGACTGGGACCCGCTCTTCACGACCTCGTCAACGCGACACAGTCGCTGACCGGGGAGTTCGCCGCCAACACCGCTGATATCAACGACCTGATCACCAAATCGGTCCCGTTGCTCGACAGCCAGGCCGCGACCGGCGACGAGATCCGACAGTGGATCCGGAATCTAAACACGGTACTCACTCAGACCGCGGATAAAGATCCGCAACTCAGGAACGTCCTGTCAACCGCCGCACCGACCCTGGACACCGCGAACCAGCTGGCCGGTGGGCTCCGAGATTCGCTTCCTCAAACCCTTGCCAATCTCGAGATTGTGACCGGGCTACTCCTGCGATATCGCCAGGGTGTCGAACAGGTTCTCGTGCTGCTGCCGCAGGCGAGCGCGGTCGCACAGACGACCACGCTGCCGTTTCCGGGTGAGGCCAACATCGACCTTGGACTGGCGATCAATCAGCCGCCGCCGTGTCTGACCGGGTTCCTGCCAGCCGCGCAATGGCGGTCACCCGCCGACACGAGCCTTGCGCCGTTGCCGTCGGGAACGTACTGCAAGATCCCACAAGACGCGACGGCGAACGCTGTTCGCGGCGCCCGGAACTTGCCCTGCGTAGACGTACCAGGCAGGACCGCGGCGACGCCGCAGGAGTGCCGGAGCGGCGAACCCTACGAGCCGATGGGTACGAACCCGTGGTACGGCAATCCGAACCAGATCGTGGCATGCCCGGCGCCGGCGGCACGCTGTGACCAACCTGTCAAACCGGGGATGGTCATCCCGGCGCCCACAGTCAACACCGGTCTCATCCCTCTGCCGGCCGACCAGCTGCCCGGCACGCCGCCCGCGGTCAGTGATCCGCTCACTCCACCCATAACCGGCACGGTCAAATGCGATGGGCAGCAGCCGAATCCGTGCGTGTACACCCCGGCTGGATTGTCACCATCTGCCAATCCCGTGGGCCAGAGCGGAGAAGCAACGGGTCCGGACGGCGTCAGGTACACGGTGACCAATGCGAACGGAGGAGAGGACGGATGGAAGCACATGCTGGCTCCAGCGAGCTGATGAGCTCCGAGCTTGACGAATCAGCCTCGCCGCGACGAACGAGACGGCCGAGCAGACGCTCGCTGGTGATCACCGCGGCCGCGTTGACCGTGCTCGCCGGAGCGACCACAGCCGCCGGCCTCCTTGTCGCACGCACACACCAGCAGTCCACTTCGGTCAGAAGCGAAGAGACTGCCGCAATCGCAGCGGCCAAAGACTGCATCTCGGCGACGCAGCCGGTCGACACCGCCGCGCTACCGGCGAGTCAGCAGAAGCTCATCGACTGTTCCACAGGCGATTTCGGCACCCAAGCGCAGTGGTACGGAGCGGTGCTGGATGAGGCCTATCGGGCCGTCAACGTGCGCGTCCAGGTGCCCGCGATGTACGCCGCGGTGGAGCGGCACAACGATGATGGTTCCATCACCGCCATGGTCGCCTTCCGCGCGGTCATCTCGCAGCCCGGAATGGCTGATCGGGAGAACGGCTACCGCGTCAGAGTGCGCATGGTCTCCGAGAACGGCACCTTCAAAGTGGCCAATCTCGACCAGGTCGCGCAATGAGCACCGCGGGGAACTTCGACGCGGACATCCAGCCATCAGACGCTGTTCCGGCGGGCTGGTTTTCTCGCCTCGGAGCGGCCACAGTGGATGTGCTACCTGGAGCGGCCGTGGTGTCCACTGCCGCGCTGGCAGCGCTGGCGCTGCCATCACGCGATTCATGGTGGTGGGTGTGCGCCGGTGTCGGTGTCGCCGCGATCGTCTGGACCGCCGCCAACAGACTGATCCTCCCGGTTGTCTGGGGCTATAGCGTGGGGCGAGCTGTGTTCGGCGTTCGCATTGCCACTCGGGACAGTACGGACATCGGTCCTTGGCGGCTGGTTGCGCGTGAGATTGCTCACCTGCTCGACGTTCTCACGGTGGTGGGCTGGCTATGGCCCGCCTGGAGCCCGCGCCGAGGCACCTTCGCGGACATGGCTACGCGTACCCAAGCGTGCAGGCCGATGGATCACGCCGATGGACAGCCACGCCGAATAGGTGCCGCGCTGGTGGCGACGGCCGCATTGCTGTGCGCGGCGCTGGCCGGCATCAGCTATACCGCCGTCGGCCAGTATGACTCCGCCGTTCGCGACGCACAGCTGCAGGTCTCGGCCGACGGACCCCGCATGGTGGAACAGCTGCTGAGCTATCAACCCGAAACCGTGGATGATGACTTCGACAGGGCACGCGCGGTAGCCTCTGAGACCTACCGCGATCAACTCATAGCCCAGCAGCAGGCGATCCAGGCGGCCGCACCGGTTCGCAACCAGTACTGGGTGGTGCGTAGCGCAGTCGTCGCCGCGGAACCCGATGCCGTGACGATGCTGATGTTCCTTGAGGGCGAGCGGGGGACATTGCCGGACCTGCGCTACCTCACCGCTTCCGTTCGGGCCAGCTTCGTTAACGGTGGCGATGGAGGCTGGCGCGTCGATCGACTCGACGTTATCACCTCTCCCCAGACCGGCGGCTCGCAATCATGAGTCCGCGTCGCAAGCTGGAACCCGATGAGGTGTCGTTCTTCGCAGGGTGGCGGCCTCGACATCGCTTCCGCTGGGGACTCCCCCTAAGTGCGCTGGCCGGGGTCATCATCGCGCTGATCTCGATTACGTTGTGCGCCGACGTTTTCACGAGCCATCAAACGCAGCGACTGGACGCCGTCCGCGATATCGAGGCACTTGGCTACGTGCGAGATTTCATGACGGAGTTCACTTCACCGGATCCCTTCCACGCCAACGACTACGCGAGCCGAATCCTCGCGCAGGCGACTGGCGACTTCGCCGAGTACTACAGACAGAATCAGAACGCGATCCTTATCGGCGTCGCTCGGTCGGAACCCACCACTGGGACCGTTATGGACGCGGGAGTGTCGAGACGAAACGACGACGGAAGCGTCGACGTTCTCGTCGTCACCAAAATGCTGGCCAAGTCCACCGACGGTGCGCTGCTGATGGAGCGTGCCAACCGGTGGGTGGTCACCGCGAGAGAGGAGGGTGACCGGTGGATGATCAGCAGCCTGAGTCCGATGATCTAACCGATACGCACGGCAAAAGTCTCGTGACCGAGGACACTGCCGTTGAGGACGACGGTTGTGCCCAACACCCTGAGCCACAACGGCGGCTCGACAGAATCGGCGGATGGCCAGGTGCGGCCGTTGCCGTCGCGACGGTGTTCTTTCTGGCCTCGGTGGCGTTCGCCGGCGCGGCCCTGCAGCCTTACCTCGCCGACCGCGCAGATGCAGCCAACCGGCTGGACGTCGCCCACACCGCCGCCGAGGCTGTCACCACCCTATGGACATACACTCCGGACACGATCGATCAATTAGCCGATCGCACCGACGAATTCTTGACCGGCGACTTCCGCACCGAGTACCGGAAATTCCTCGACTCAGTCGTCCTCCCCAACAAGCGCGCACAAATCACCGACACCACCGATGTCGTCGGGGTATCGGTCGAATCGCTCACAGGCTCAGACGCCGTGGCCCTCGTCTTCACGAACACAAGCGCCACCAGCCCCATGACCCAAAACGTGCCGGCCCTCAAGTACATCGCGTACCGCCTCGAAATGAAGCGTGAGAATTCCAGCTGGCGCGTTAACACCATGACCACCGTCAGCTTCATCGATATGACGCCGCAGTTGTGACGGCACAAGGACGGAAGTGCGCATGAGTCGCAGCAGATCAGTGCCCTACGCGTGGGCCGGCGTGACGCTAGTCGGCGTCATCGTGATCATCCTTGTGATTTCATGGCAACTTTTCCCACGGCTATTCGCGGCGCAGGGTTTGGTCAACGACCTCAGCCCCGCATTCACCGTCGAGCGGGTTATCGGGGACCGCGGCGGAATCAACATGGTCTCCAACGCGACCGAAACGGGAGACGCCATGATGCATCCCGACGGCGCGGCTGCCGAATACCCGAAGTTGATCAGCCTCGTCGCCGAAAGAACCGCAAAGTCCGAGGATGACGCGGCAGCCTTGTTGCGCAACGACTATCCGGCGATCAATGGCTTTCTCGCCTCGCTGCCGCTGCCGGAGGTCAGCGCCGAACTGCCGAAGCTCGTGCACTATCTGGGCACGGTACTGCAGATGACACCCGCCGAGGTGGACCAGATGCTGCAGTCGGACTATCCGAAGATCTGGCAGGTCTACGTCAACTTGCCGCAACTCACGCAAGGGTGGGATCACATCCCTGGTACTGAGAAGCTCACACGCTTCGACGGCACACCTGTGCAGTCGATGCCGGAACTTCGAACGTATCTCAGTGAGGAAGTTGTCGCTCCGGTAGAACGCCAGCAGGCCAACTTCCGACCGCTGGGAGTGCGCGGTGGCGTAGCGTTTCTCGCACCACTGCTGCTCGCGCTGGGTATCGCGGTAATCGTCTTCGGTGCTGTGATGATGGTCAAGACTTGGCGCGGAGTGCCCGTAGGTAAGGGCCGTTTCGTTTGGGTCTTGGTGCCGGTGATCGGCGTCATCGTCGTAGCGTTGGTGCTGGCACTGAACTTGTTTCCTCGCTTGATCGGTGGCCAACGACTCCTCGATGACACCCGGGGCGTCTTCGCCCTCGACCGCATTCAAGGTGACCGTGCAGGTATCGAGTTCATCAATGTCTTCGTCAACGCGCTTGGCCCGGCAGTGCTGCCCGACGGGGGAGTCACCGAGGAGTATCCGAAACTGCTCGATCAAGCGGCACAGCACGTAGGTGTCCCGGTCCAGGATGTTCGAGATCTCGTACACCTCGACTTCCCGCACACAGCGGATCTCCTCGATGGAGTTCCCTTCTCGGCGTCCACCGCTGATGCGAGCCGACTGATCGACGATCTCGCCAGCTCCTCGAACGTCACGCCGGCCGAGATGATGGCCACCCTGCGTGAGCAACTACCGCAGACGTATCAGCTCATCACCAATTTGAAGGTCGTCACCGATGGGTGGACGGAGGTACCCGGTACCGACGGGCTCACTCGATTCGACGGAACACCGGCTCGATCGGTACCACTGATACGAGATTACTTTCGCGGCGACGTCATACCGGGCCTCGAGCGCCAACAGCGCAACTACGTTGTCGTCGACACCAACTGGCCGGAACTGACGGTGTTCGCTCCACTTCTCACCGCACTGGGCATCGCTGTGGTCCTGTACGGCCTGTTCTTGGGTCACCTCACGAAGAGGCAGCTGCGCCGTCAAGGCGTGGCGACGGGACCATTCGAGCCCACGCACGGTCGTCCCGCTCTGGCGAAGTTGCGCTGACGCATTCGTTGCAATAGGTGTGCGGCGCTGTTCAAGTACCGATGTGTTGCGTGTCACATGATGGCTAGAGGCGACGAAAGCTGTTTTCGGTGAGCATCTTTCGTCTCGCAGAGGCAATGGTGTGCTGCGCACGCGGGTCATCGGTTTTTCAAGGATGACACCACCAGGCGTCGTCGGTCCATAACGGAGATGGAGGGTTCTGCCCCCGGCGCCGACAGCCAGAGGCCTGGCGGAAACCGGCCCAGTGGCCGCCGGTTGCCGATCGACACAGCGCGCACTGTTGCGGACGCACTGGAGCATCGGGCTGACCGAGGGGGCCGGGCAACCGGGTCGATGGCCACCTGATCAAGGACGGAAGAAAACTGTGATGCAAAGAATGCAGACATGCAGCGACATCAATGCGGAGCATCAGCCCGACGACGTGGAGCGAGCCATGATCGAGTTCGTCAGGCGTTGGCACTCCTATGGCGGCGGTCCGGCCTGCACGATCTTCGTAGAGTTCGGAATCACCGAGCGAGACTTCTTTTCGCGGACCTTGGCACTGTTGAAGACGGACTACACGGCAGCTCGCCTATCTTCGGCCACCATTGCCCTCATGCAAAATGTGTGTCTGTGGCGTCTGGACGCCCGGTGACCGGTCCTGAGACCATAGACGGGACGCCACTACCGACCGATCGATCGGTCGGTGCGATAGACTCTGACGATGTCGGTCGGTGATGAAATTGATTCCCCCGGAGCCACGTTCGCATTGCGCATGCTGGCCAACGACCGTGCTTCTGCGCACCTAGGAGTGCGTTTGATCAGTTGCGGGCCAGGAGCCGCGACGGTGGGGATGACGATCACGGAGTTCATGACCAACGGATACGACATCACTCATGGCGGGTTTGTCTTCGCACTCGCCGATACGGCGTTCGCGCTCGCCTGCAACGGCCACGGGGAGACAGCGGTGGCGGCGGCCGCGCGCATCGACTTCTTGGTGCCGACGAAGCTCGGGGACGAGCTCACAGCGGAAGCGGTGGAAAGAGTCCGCTGCGGCCGCAGCGGAATATACGACGTTACCGTGCGTCGCGGAGACGACATCGTCGCTGAATTCCGCGGAAACAGCCGGCAGTTGAGCCGTACCGGCGGGTGACCGACGTGTGGGCGTCGGGGAACTGAACGGAGAGGCGCCTCGACCTGGAGAAAAGGACGACGCGCCGTCACCGCCGCGTGGAAACACTAGGCGCGGGTGATCTCTTCTGTGCTGTACAGCGTGACTCCACCCGTCGCGAAATTGGCGACATCGGCGCTCGCCGCGCCCATTTCGGATGACTTCAACGCAGCCTTGAGGTGGTCGGCGGTGTCGAACAGAAGGCTCGCCACCATGTAGTACGGCGCATCCTGATTGGGCATGAGCGACTTGGGTTTCCCGGTCGTGAACCCGGCCAGGCCGGGAATCTTCAGCGCCAGAGGCGTGTGAGTGCTCTCGTAGTACTCGTCGAATGCGGCCGGGTCGGTGGGCTGGCCGTAACAGACTGAAACGCGAAACATCGTTGTCTCCTTGGAGTTTGCTAGTTCTTCTTCGCGACCAACGTCAGGACGTCGTAGGTCGCCACCGGGTCGTCGTTCTGATTGGCCACGACGGCATCCCAGCGGACCTCGCCGTAGTCCGCCGACAACCGCGGCGTCACCTGCTTGGCCGTCAGCGTCACGGTCAGCGCGTCGCCGGCCTTCACTGGCGTTAGGAAGCGGAGTCCGTCGACGCCGAAGTTCGCGAGGACAGGACCGGGATTGGGCTCAACAAACAACCCCGCCGCCAAGGACACGACCAGGTAACCGTGCGCGACGATCCCACCGAAAAGCGGGTTCTCGGCTGCGGCCTTCGGATCAGTGTGCGCGTAGAAAGTGTCGCCGGTGAACTCCGCGAAGTGGTCAATGTCTTCGAGGCTCACCACCCGCGGCCCACCCACAACGGTGTCGCCGATCTGCAGCTCTTCGAGGTGCTTCCGAAACGGGTGAACATCGGTGTTGGTACGAGCTGAACCGGTTGTCCAACGACCGGTGATCGCCGTCAGCATGTCGGGGCTTGCCTGGATTGCCGTGCGCTGCATGAAGTGGAGTACGCCGCGGATCCCGCCAAGTTCCTCGCCGCCGCCGGCGCGTCCGGGACCGCCGTGAATAAGGGTCGGCAGCGGGGAACCGTGGCCTGTCGACTCTTTGGCATCGTCACGATCGAGGATGAGAATGCGGCCGTGAAACGGCGCAACACCGAGGGTGACCTGCCGCGCAACGGCGGGATCGTGCGTGACCAGCGAACCGACAAGGCTGCCCTTGCCTCTTGCCGCCAGTTGTATGGCGTCGTCCACGTCGCTGTATCCGATCACGGTGCTGATGGGGCCGAACGCTTCCACCTCATGGATGGCGGCTGCCGCGGAATCCTGGGCGCGCAACAGCAGCGGAGGCAGAAACGCACCGCTCGACGCGTCCGCACCTTCAACGGAGAAGTCATCAGGATCACCGAAAACCACTGTGGCGGAATCACGCAGGCTCTTCAGGGACCGCAGCACCTCTTCGCGCTGATCGAGGCTTGCCAAGGGCCCCATGCGTACACCCTCGGCGTTGGGATGGCCGACGACGACCTTGGACAGACGTGTCCGTGTCGCCTCGACGACATCATCGACGAGCTCGTTCGGTACCAGGGCTCGACGAATGGCCGTGCACTTCTGCCCGGCCTTGGTCGTCATCTCCGCGACGAGCTGCTTGATGTAAAGCTCGAATTCGGGCGTGTCCTTCGCGGCATCGGGTCCGAGGATCGAGCAGTTCAGGGAGTCGGCTTCGGCGTTGAAGCGGACGCCGCCCTCCACGACATTGGGATGTCCGCGGAGTTTGGAGGCGGTAGATGCCGAACCGGTGAATAGCACCGTGTCCTGTCCGTCGAGATGATCAAGTAGCGCCCTCGGGCTCGCGCACAGCAATTGAATCGATCCCTCGGGCAGCAGGCCCGACTCCACGATTGCGCGCACCACAAGTTCAGTGAGATACGCCGTCTGGTGTGCGGGTTTCACGATGGACGGCACGCCGGCCAGGAACGCCGGTGCGAGCTTCTCGAGCATGCCCCACACGGGGAAGTTGAAGGCGTTGATTTGGACTGCGACGCCGGGTCGCGACGTGTAGATGTGCTGACCGACGAATGTTCCACCACGGCCCAAAGGTTCGAGGCCGCCATCAAGGTAGATCGTGTCGTTTGGCAGCTCGCGGGTGCCCTTACTGGCATAGCTCAGCAGAGTGCCGATACCGCCGTCGATATCGATCCCGGAGTCCTTCGCTGTCGCGCCGGTGGCAGTCGACGACGGATAAAATTCCTCCTTGCGGCTCATGAGCAGCTTGCCCAGCGCCTTCAGCGCGCCTGCTCGCTGGTGGAATGTCAACGCACGCAACGCCGGTCCACCGACTTCGCGGCCGTACGCGATAGCCGCAGCCACATCCAAAGAGCCTGACGCGAAACGTGCGACTTCCTCGCCGGTGGAGGCGTTGATGAGCGGGATCGACTCGCCTTCGGGAGCGATCCACTTTCCGGATACATAACTTTCCAACACTGCGGTCACAGCGGACACACTCCTTTACCAACCGTCCATTCGTTCGGTATCCACTGTTACAGCGGTCGGCCCAATGCGTCTAGGACAGAAGCGAACAATTAGGAGCCAACCGAACGGTCAGTTCACCTGGTGGGAGTGCGGAGCCCGTCGAACACCATCGCGGCGACGGCATCTGCCACCTCGTCCGCGCCCAGATTCCGGCTCGGTCGGTACCACTCGATGAGCGAATTCACCGTCCCGAAGATCAGCCGGCTAGTCAGAGCAGGATCGACCCCAGGGCGGATGGTGCCGTCGTCACACGCTTCCTGCACAAGGTCGCCGACGATGTGGTCGAACTCGCGGCGGCGCGCCAACGCGCGCCGTTCGACCGCGGTGTTGCCTCGAATGCGCAGCAACAGTGTGACGTAGGGAAGCTCACCGACGAGAACGTGAATACTGCGCTTGACCAGGTTTTCCAGGCGATCGATGGCCGATCCGCTCGTGGTGTCCGACGCCTCAGTCGCCGCGAAGAGGGCGTCAAGAGCACGATCGGTGGCAAGCCTGAGTAACTCCTCTTTCCCGCTCACGTGATGGTAGATCGACGACTTGCTGATGCCGAGCTTCGCCGATAGGTGTTCCATCGACGTTCCGTCGTAGCCCCGCTGGATGAACACGCCGACGGCAACGGCGAGCAGGGAGTCCAAGTCGTAGCCCGGTCGGCCGACCTGACCGTTCGAACGTGCTTTGGGCGCGGCCATGCGAATCATCATCGCACTGCACCTGCTTTCTGGGTCGATCATCGGATCTGTTCGCATTTGTTATAGACGACCGAACGAACGGTCGGTTATTCAAGAGTAGAACGAAAGGAGTGTTCCGTGGGAGAGGTGTTCCTCGTCGACGGCGTGAGGACCGCGCAGGGTCGCTACGGCGGATCCCTTGCATCCGTCCGTCCCGACGATCTGGCCGCCGCGGTGGTCCGTGAGGCCATGTCGCGTGCCGGAGTCCCCGTCGAGGTCATCGACGAAGTGATCCTCGGTGCGGCGAACCAAGCCGGCGAGGACAACCGAGACGTCGCGCGGATGGCCGTCCTTCTCGCGGGTCTACCGGACACCGTCCCCGGATACACCGTCAATCGCCTGTGTGCCAGTGGCTTGACAGCGATCGCCTCCGCATCGCAGGCGATCCGGTCCGGCGACGCGGATGTCATTGTCGCCGGCGGTGTCGAGTCGATGACCAGAGCACCCTGGGTCATGGCCAAGCCCGGTACGCCGTGGGCGCGGCCAGGGGAGGTCTTTGACACCTCGCTGGGTTGGCGATTCACCAACCCGCGGTTCGTCGAGATGGACGCCGCCGTGCCCGCCGGCGCCGGACCCGACTCGACGAAGGTGACCTTGTCGATGGGCGAGACCGCGGAAGAGGTCGCCGCCCTCGACGGAATCACCAGGGCGGAATCCGACGCCTTCGCCTTGCGCAGCCACACCCGTGCCATCGCGGCGCAGGAGGCGGGCCGCTTCGTCAAAGAGATCGTGCCCGTCACCACCAAAGACGGCGTCGTCGACACCGACGAGGGTCCCCGCCGCCAAACCACACTCGACAAGCTCGCCTCGCTTCGGCCGGTGTTCCGTAAAGACGGCATCGTGACCGCTGGCTCGTCATCTCCACTGTCCGATGGCGCTGCAGCCGTGGTCCTGGCAAGTGAGGACGCTGTGCGCCGGCACGGACTGTCCGTGCGCGGACGGGTCGTCGCCGCGGCCAGCGCGGGCCTGCAGCCGAATCTGATGGGCCTCGGCCCGGTGCCAGCAACTCAAAAGGTGTTGAGCAGGTCCGGCTGGAGCGCAGGGGATCTCGACGCCATCGAGCTGAACGAGGCTTTCGCCGCCCAGAGCCTGGCAGTGATCAGACGCCTCGGATTGAACGAGGACATCGTCAACGCCGACGGTGGCGCGATCGCACTCGGCCATCCCCTCGGATGCTCAGGCGCTCGGCTGATCGTCACGCTGCTCGGCCGACTGGAACGGAGTGGCGGTTCGCGCGGTCTGGCCACCCTCTGTGTCGGCGTCGGCCAGGGCGTCGCCGTACTGATCGAGGCGTTGTGACGGGCTACTCGACTCTCCACGTCACACCAGGGGACGACCGTGTGGTGGTCGCGTTGAATCGTCCGGAGCAGCGCAACGCGATCAACGCAGCGATGGTGGCCGAACTCCACCGGGTTTGCGCCGATATCGAGTCACATCCACGCGTCCTCATCGTGACCGGCACCGGCGCGGACTTCGCCGCCGGGGCCGACATCGCCGAGCTTCGTGGTCGAGGTCGAGACGAAGCACTCGCGGGGATCAACCGCAGTGTGTTCGACCGCATAGCGTCGCTGCCGCTGCCGACGATCGCCGCAGTTGAAGGAAACGCACTCGGGGGCGGTGCCGAACTGACCTATGCCTGCGACCTCAGGGTTGCGGGTGCGGGCGCGCGGTTCGGGAACCCGGAGCCCGGCCTGGGCATCCTCGCCGCCGCGGGGGCCAGCTACCGGTTGGCCGACCTCGTGGGCAAATCGATGGCGAAGCAGGTGATCCTGGGCGCTCGCGTCATCGACGCACAGACAGCTTTGCGGTGCGGTCTGGTCGGCGAGGTTGTCGCGGACGGCACTGCGTTGGCAACAGCATGCGGGTGGACGGACCGCATCGTCCGGCAGTCGTCGCTGGCACTTCGGTTGTCGAAGGCCGTACTCGACGCCCAGTCTGCGCACCCCTTGCTCGACGATATCGCGCAAGCGGTGCTGTTCGAGAGCCCCGACAAATCGGAACGCATGACACGATTCCTGGAGAGGAAGACCTCATGACCGACGTAACTGTGCCGGCAACCGTTTCCGTCATCGGAGGCGGCCGAATGGGTGCCGGAATCGCCCAGGTGTTTGCGACCGCCGGTGCGGTCGTCACGATTGCGGAATCGACCCGGGACGCTGCCGACGCGGCGCGAGACCGCGTGGCCACCGGACTGCGACGCGCGTCCGAAAAAGGCAGTCTGGCCGACGATCCCGACAGCATCCTTGGCCGCCTGGACACGGTCACCTCGATCACCGAGTTGCCGGGCGACTCGGGACTCGTCATCGAAGCCGTACCCGAGGATCTCGCGGCGAAGATCCAGGTACTCAGCATCGTGGAAAAGATCGTTGAGCCGACTGCGGTGATGGCGTCCAACACGAGCTCGCTGTCCATCACGGAACTGGCGGCCGTGCTCGATCACCCTGAGCGCTTTCTCGGTATGCATTTCTTCAACCCGGTGCCTGCGTCACTGCTGGTGGAAATTGTCCGGGCGCCCGAGACGGCGGGAGCCGTCATCCGTGACGCACTCAATTGGGTGCACGCGTTGGGGAAGTCCGACGTCGTCGTGCGCGACTCGCCGGGTTTCGCAACCAGCCGGCTGGGCGTGGCCTTAGGACTCGAAGCGATCCGCATGCTTGAGGAGGGCGTCGCCGACGCGGAGTCAATCGATCGCGCAATGGAACTCGGCTACCGCCATCCCATGGGACCACTACGCTCCACCGACCTCGTCGGACTCGACGTGCGCCTCGCGATCGCCGAGCACCTACACACCACACTCGGCGAGCGCTTCCGCCCGCCGCAGCTGTTGCGCGACAAGGTCGCACACAGCGACCTCGGCCGCAAGACAGGGCAGGGCTTCTTCAACTGGCAGAGCTGAATCAATCGTCAGGAGATCACCATGACCGAAACCGCTACTGCGACAATCGCGTACTCCGTGGACGCCGGCGTCGCGACCATCACGCTGGATCGGGCCGCGGCATCGAACGCGCTCAATCGGGCAATGAAGACCGAACTGCTAGACGCCTTGACGGCGATCCGTGACGACAACACGGTGCGCGCGGTCGTCATCCACGCTGCCGGCAAGAACTTCTGCGTCGGTCAGGATCTCGCCGAGCACGTCGAGGCGCTGCGCGCTGACCCAGCGCACGCGATGGATACCGTCACCGAGCATTACAACCCGATCGTCGAAGCGCTCGATGCGATCGCGGTGCCGGTAATTGTTGCCGTCAACGGTGCCTGCGTCGGAGCCGGTCTCGGACTCGCACTCGCCGGCGACATCCGAATTGCCGGCGCACGAGCCAAGTTCGGCACGGCGTTCACCGGTATCGGACTCGCTGCCGACTCGGGTTTGTCAGCTTCCCTGCAACGCTTGGTGGGCGCTAGTCGTGCCACGGGACTATTCCTGCTGGGTGGAAACGTCGACGCCGCCACGGCCAAGGATTGGGGAATGGTCCACGAGGTGGTCGACGAGGATGAGTTGGCGGTATACGCGGGCGACGTCGCGAGGCGACTGGCTTCAGGTCCGACGGCGGCGTTCACGTCGGTAAAGGCGCTCATCCGAGAGAACGTCACAGCCCCGCTTTCAGAAGTACTCGCGAACGAAGCCGCCACACAGCGGCGGCTCGGAGCCTCAACAGATCATGCCGCTGCGGTGGAGGCCTTCCTCGCGAAAACGAAACCCACGTTCGTCGGGCACTGATGCCTTCCGAACTCTCATCGGCACTAGGAGGAATCGATGACCGTGAGTGATACGTCGTCACAGCTGAATGGCAATGAAGGTGACAACTGGGAGACCGAATTCGATGCGATCGTGGCCGACGGTCTGCGCGTCGAGCCGCGTGATCGCATGCCCGACGGATACCGCAGGACTCTGATCCGCCAGATCGCACAGCACGCGCACTCCGAGATCATCGGTATGCAACCTGAGGGCAACTGGCTCACGCGCGCACCGTCACTCCGCCGCAAGGCAATCCTCATGGCGAAGGTGCAGGATGAGGCGGGTCACGGTCTCTATCTGTATTCCGCAGCGGAGACACTCGGTGCGGACCGTGCCGACCTCACCACAAAACTGATCGAGGGGAAGCAGAAGTACTCCTCGATATTCAACTACCCAACGCTGACCTACGCAGATGTCGGCGTCATCGGTTGGCTCGTTGACGGGGCTGCGATCTGCAACCAGGTGCCGCTGTGCAGAAGCTCGTACGGCCCGTATGCGCGATCGATGATCAGGGTGTGCAAGGAGGAGTCCTTCCATCAGCGGCAGGGCTACGAATTGCTGACCACGATGATGTCCGGCACGGACGCGCAGCGCGCGATGGTCCAGGACTCCGTCGACCGCTGGTGGTGGCCGGCGTTGATGATGTTCGGCCCACCAGATGCGGATTCGCCGAACACCGAACAGTCGATGGCCTGGGGCATCAAGAGGCATACCAACGACGAGTTGAGGCAGCGCTTCGTAGACATGTCCGTTCCGCAGGCGGCGGTGCTCGGGGTGACCTTCCCCGATCCTGAGCTTCGGTGGAACGAGGAGCGCGGTGCCTACGACTTCGGAACACCAGATTGGGACGAGTTCATGGACGTTGTCAGAGGGCACGGTCCGTGCAACGACGAGCGCATCGCGATCCGGAAGCGCGCTCACGACAGCGGAGCTTGGGTCCGCGAAGCGGCGATGGCATACGCGGCGAAGGCACACCCCACGGAAGGACAATTATGATGAGCGACAACGGTTTCACCGCCGAGGGAGGCCACGGGGCAGTTCCGGTCAACGACGCTCCGACGAGTTCCGATACCAGCCAGGTCGCCGCCGACTGGCCGCTCTACGAAATCTTTGTGCGCGGCAAGCGCGGACTGAACCACGTGCACGTGGGATCTCTTCACGCCGCCGACAATGCGATGGCACTTCGACACGCTCGCGACGTCTACACCCGGCGCAATGAGGGCGTGAGCATCTGGGCAGTGCGCTCAACCGACATCGTCGCGTCGAGCCCGGACGAGAAGGATCCGTTCTTCTCTCCAAGCGGTGACAAGGTCTACCGGCACCCAACCTTTTACGACATCCCCGACAGTGTCCCCCACATGTGATGAAGGAGGACAAACGATATGAATGACCACGACTCTGCCTACGTGGGCCTCGTCGACGCCGATGCCCATGACCAATGGGCCTTCGGAACGAGCTTCGACGACCCTCTCAAGGGTGTCGACACGACGTTGGCCGCCGGGATCGACGGGCCCGACTTGGCGGCGTACTGCGTGATGCTCGCCGACGACGCGCTGATCTCTGCACAGCGGCTGGCCGAATGGTGCACGAACGCCCCCGAACTCGAGGAGGAAGTGGCGCTCGCCAACATCGGTCTCGATCTCCTGGGCCAGGCCCGGCTGCTCCTTGCACGTGCCGCCGCCGCCGATCCATCCAGCGTGCCGGCGATGCCGGAGGGCTCGCCGGTCCCGGCTGAAGACGCTTTGGCCTTCTTCCGAGACGAGCCGCTGTTCCGCTGCGTCCGACTGGTCGAGTTGCCGAACGGTGACTTCGCCTTCAGCATCGTGCGTCTTCTCGCCTTCGCGACGTATCGTCTTGCCGCCATGCAGCGGTTGCGCGAATCTCGCGATCCGGTACTCGCCGCGGTCGCAGCCAAGGGCGTCAAGGAACTGACCTATCACCGCGATTACGCCGCGCGTTGGTTCGTGACTCTCGCGGGCGGAACCGATGAATCGCGTCGACGCTTGAACAGCGGTGTAACGAGCGTCTGGCCGTATGTCGCCGAGTTGTTCATTCCTAATCCCGTGGAGCAGAGACTTGAAGCTGCCGGTGCAGCAGTGGACGCATCTGCACTGCGTGCCGAATTCGACGGGGTTATGAACCAGATTTTCGACGCCGCATCGATGGAACCGCCTCAGGTTCGGCCGGCCCCGTTGGTGGCGCGTCGGGCGGGGCGAGACGGCACCCACACCGAAGCCCTGAGCTATCTGCTGGCCGAGATGCAGTCGGTGGCTCGCGCTCACCCGACGGGAACATGGTGATGTCGATGTGCGCCAAGGTCGAGGACACGGTGCTCAGGGCGCGTGAGGTCGCCGCCTGCGTCACCGACCCAGAGATGCCCATGCTCAGCCTCGTCGATCTCGGTGTGCTTCGAAGCGTCTCCGAACAGCCTGACGGCACCATCGTCGTGACGATCACGCCGACGTACTCGGGATGCCCCGCGATGGCCACCATGCGGGCCGATCTCGAATACGCACTCGCTGCAGCGGGCTTTGGCAAGGTCGACGTGAGAACGGTGCTGACCCCGGCGTGGACGTCGGACCTCATCACCCCAGAAGGGAGGCGCAAGCTCGAAGAGCACGGGATCGCACCGCCCCACAAAGTCGGTATTCCGGCTGCCGGCCCGGTGCCGCTGACCCTGAGACCGCGGCCAGCGCCGGTGCAGTGCCCGCAGTGCGACTCGTTCGACACCGAACAGACCTCGGCGTTCGGATCGACGGCGTGCAAGGCGCTGCACCGATGCCGAAACTGCGGAGAACCGTTCGACCGATTCAAGGAAATCTGAATGACTACCGCCGAACTATCAGTGCCCACCGGCCGCGCGTTGCGTAACCGGCCGTTCCGAACGGTTCGTATCGCGGAGGTGCAGCGACTGTGTGATGACGCGGCCGCCATCACCTTTGCGATACCCGACGAGTACGCGTCTGAATTCGTCTTCTCGCCTGGTCAATCCGTGACGATCCGCCGCACCATCGACGACATCGAGCAGCGTCGTACGTACTCGATCTGCGCGGCAGCTGGATCGAGCCCTCGCGTCGGTGTGCGGGAGGTGCCGGGAGGAGCATTCTCGGGTTGGCTCGTTCATCAATTGGCGCCGGGCGACGAAGTTGACATTCAGCCGCCGTCGGGTAGCTTCACGGCCGATCCTGACGTCGCCGCCAACCACGTTCTGATCGCGGCCGGGTCGGGCATCACACCGGTCCTGTCGATCGCCGCATCAGTTCTGGCGCATCCGGATTCGACAGTCACTCTGCTGTACGGCAACCGGCGCGCCAACACGGTGATGTTCGCTGACGAGCTGGCAGACCTCAAGGACGCTCACGGATCACAACTTCAAGTCGTGCACGTGCTCTCGCGCGAGCCGCGCGCCTCGGAGTTGTTCAGCGGACGACTCGATCGCGAGCGCATCCACGCTCTGCTGCAGCGTCTGGTGCCGGTGGCGGCCGTCGATCACTTCTGGCTGTGCGGGCCATTCGGGATGGTGAACGACGCCCAGGCGGCGCTCGACGATCTCGGGGTGGGTGCCGATCGAGTCCACTTGGAGCTGTTCTTCGTCGAGGACGCCGCCCCGGATCAGGCGAAACACGCAGAAGCCGCAGCTACCGGACAGGTCAGCAGCGTCACCATCATTCTCGACGGAAGCGAGAGCACTCTGTCGCTACCGCAGACCATTTCGATCCTCGATGGTGCTCAGCAGGCACGCGACGACCTTCCCTTCGCATGCAAGGGCGGCGTGTGCGGAACCTGCCGGGCGAAGATCACCGACGGCGCGGTCGACATGCGCCGAAACTACGCCCTGGATCCGTCCGAGGTCGAGGCCGGCTTCGTGCTCACGTGCCAGTCCTTTCCGACCACCGACTCACTGACTGTCGACTTCGACGCCTAATCCCAACCACCACCGGAGAACGCCATGACCGAGATCGTCGATCGTCCCGCGACCGCCACTGCGACACGCTCACCGGATGACCTCGAGCCCATCGAGACGGCATCGCGTGACGAGATTTCCGCATTGCAGCTGAGCCGCCTGAAATGGTCGCTGCACCACGTCTACGAGAACGTGCCGCACTACCGAACCGAGTTCGACGCGGCGGGAGTACACCCCGGCGATCTCAAAGATCTTTCGGACCTTGCCCTGTTTCCGTTCACGACGAAGGCCGACCTGAGGAAGAACTACCCGTTCGGCATGTTCGCGGTTCCTCAATCGGAGATCGTGCGTGTGCACGCATCCTCGGGCACGACCGGTCGACCTACCGTCGTCGGATACACCGCGGCCGACATCGACACGTGGTCGAACCTCGTGGCTCGGTGTCTGCGCGCAGCCGGCGTGCGATCCACTGACAAGGTACACATCGCCTACGGATACGGACTGTTCACCGGTGGTCTCGGAGCGCACTACGGTGCGGAGCGGTTGGGCTGCACCGTCATTCCGGTTTCGGGCGGCATGACCGAGCGCCAGCTCCAACTGATTACCGACTTCGAGCCCGACGCCATCATGGTCACCCCGTCCTACATGCTCACCCTCGTCGATGCGATGGAACGTGCCGGTATCGATCCCCGAAGCACGTCGCTCCGCACCGGAGTGTTCGGCGCCGAGCCGTGGACCGAACAGATGCGTTCGGAACTTGAGCAGAAGCTGGACATGAACGCAGTCGACATCTACGGTCTGTCGGAGGTCATCGGACCCGGCGTCGCGCAGGAATGTGTGGAAACCAAGGACGGACTGCATATCTGGGAGGATCACTTCTACCCCGAGATCATCGACCCCGAAACCGGAAAAGTGCTCCCCGACGGATCCGAGGGTGAGCTCGTCTTCACATCTCTCACCAAGCAGGCCTTCCCGATCGTGCGGTACAGGACGCGCGACTTGACGGCGCTGCTGCCGGGTACTGCACGATCCATGAGGCGCATCCACAAAATCACAGGTCGCTGCGATGACATGATCATCCTTCGGGGTGTCAACCTGTTTCCGACGCAGATTGAAGAGCTGATCCTCGGAATCGATACCTTGGCTCCGCAGTTTCAGTGCGTGCTGGAACGCGCGGGACGCATGGACTCTCTCACAGTCCGCGTCGAGGGGCGTCCTGGAGCGACGCCGGATCAGTGCACGGATGCCGCAGGCACCCTGGTCAAGCAGATCAAGAACCGCATCGGTGTGAGTGTAACCGTCGACGTTGTGGAGCCCAACGCCGTCGAACGGTCCGAGGGAAAGGCCAAGCGGCTCATCGATAACCGTCCCAAGGGTTGAGTTGAGGCCGCGCTGATGATCGGCGTCACTGGCGTTACGGGCGCCGTCGGGAGCCGCGTCGCGCGTCTGCTCGCGGCGGAGGAAGCACAGTTCGTGATGCTCGCCCGGCGTCCGGATCGCGCGCCCACGTTGTCAGCCGACGTGCGTCGTTGCGCATACGGAGATCCTGGGTCGGCAACTGCGTCGCTGGTGGGCGTCGACACGCTGTTCATGGTGTCGGCGACCGAATCGGAGGATCGTGTCCAGGAACACCGCACGCTCATCGAGGCGGCTGCAGAAGCCGGGGTCGAGCACATCGTGTACACCTCGTTCGTCGGGGCTGCTCCGGATGCGATGTTCACGCTCGCTCGCGACCATTTCGCTGCCGAGAGGACCTGCGCTCGTCCGGAATCACGCATACGATCCTGCGCGATAATCTCTAGCTTGATTTCCTCGCGACGCTGCCGGGGCCAGACGGTGTGATTCGGGCACCGGCGCGTGAGGGACGTCTCCCCGGGGTTGCGCGGGATGACATCGCTCGCGCGGCGTCGAACATCCTCAATACGCCTGCGGCGTATGCAGACTCGGTGTACGAACTCACAGGTCCCGAGGCGATCGGATTGGACGCGGTCGCATCGTTACTGTCGCAGGCGCGTGCCGAGCGGATCACCTACCATCGCGAAAGTCTCGCTGAGGCATATGAATACCGTCGTCGGTGGCGTGCGCCTCAATGGCAGTATGACGCGTGGGTATCGACTTACACCGAGATCGCCGACGGGCAGATGAGTTCGGTGAGTGGCGATATCGAACGGATCACGGGTGTCCCGCCGCTCTCACTCGCGCAGTTGTTGGCCGGTCCACTGTCGAACCTGTAGAGGCAATTCGTTTGCTCACAGGGGCATTGGACAGTCGCGGCTTTGCGAACCCACGTGATTGACGCTGAACAGTGCGCTTGTGTCCCAGAAGCCGGGCGCATCTATCCAACATTCCGGCCTCGCGCGGGACCACTATCAGTGAGTGACACGGGTCACGTACCCACCGGCGTGACGCCCAGTAGCAGTCGTCTTTAGCGGACGGCCAGTTGCTGTCGGAAGTCGATGCAAGCGCGACAGAAGGAGATTTGAATGAGCAAGCGGGTTGCCATAGTCGGCGCCGGAACGGCGGGCCTGCACCTGGCTCTGTACCTGCAGAGGGAGGGCCTGGATTCCACCATCTTTACCGATAAGAGGATCGAGGACTATCCCAACGTCCGGCTGCTGAACACCGTCGCACACCATGCGGTCACGGTTCAGCGTGAGAAGGCGCTTGGCATCGACCACTGGCCGAACGACGGATACTTCGGTCACTACTACTTCGTGGGCATCCCCGGCAATCCGCTCGAGTTCTACGGCGACCTGGGCACTGGGCCCAGCCGCGCGGTCGACTACCGCATCTACCTGCCGACGCTCATGCAGGACTACCTCGACCGGGGCGGCAAGATCGAGTACCGCGACGTCGATCTGTCGAACGTCTCCGAGCTGTCGGAGGAGTACGACCTCGTCGTGATCGGTACCGGTAAAGGCGGACTCGGCACCTTGTTCGCTCGCGACGAGCAGCATTCCCCCTACGCGTCCCCGCAGCGGCAGCTGTGCGTCGGTCTCTTCAAGGGCATTGCGCCGCAGCAGACGAGGGCCGTGACCTTCTGCATCTCGCCCGGTGCCGGCGAGATGATCGAGATTCCCACCGTGACGTTCAGCGGTGACGCGTCGGCGCTGGTGTTCGAGAATCACCCTGGCAGCGACCTGGAGCAGCTCACGCACGCGCGGTACGAGGACGACCCGCGCGCCTTCCTCGATCTCGTGCTGGACAAGCTACGGACCCATTACCCGATCACAGCTCGCAGGATCAACGAGGACGAATTCGACCTGGCCAACAGCCCGCTCGATCTGCTGCAGGGCGCGGTCACCCCGGGTGTGCGAAACGGCCACGTGAAACTCGACAACGGCAAGACGGCCCTGCTTCTCGGTGATGCACACGCGACGGTCGATCCGGTGCTCGGTCAGGGCGGCAATATGGCGTCGTACGCCGGCCACATCGCCGGTCAGGAGATCGTCGCCGCCGAAGCGTTCGACGAGCGGTTCTTCTCGAGAGTCGACGCGAACCGGGCGCCTCGGGTCCTGGGAGCGACCAACTGGACCAACTTCATGCTCAACGCGCTGACGACGTTGCCGGAGAGTTTTATTCAGTTCCTCGGAGCCGTTTCGCTCGACAGGGGGCTTGCCGACAAGTTCACCGACAACTTCAACTTCCCCGAAGCCCAGTGGGAGCTGTTCTCCAATCCGGATGCAGCCGCGCCGTGGATCGCCGAGCACTCGAATGGCGTTGTCGTCGACCCCCAGGCCGCAGTGGTGGGCGCGCCTGCGTAAGCGCATAAGCGCCGGTGAGCCGGATCTCGCATCGAATCGCCGACAGGCATTGCCTGGTCCTACAACAACTCGTATCTCGAAAGGTAATGATGGCTGACGAATTGACGTTCTTCTCGCAGGAATGGCTCGATGCCGCGCGCGAGGCGGTCAACAACAACAATGAGGTCTACAAGGGATTCAAGAATCCGGACACGTTCACCAACAAGATGGTGTTCCAGACGGTCGACGGTCCGGCCAGCACCCTCGAGTGGGACCAGGGCGAGCTCGTTTCGTGGATGGCGGGCGTGATCGACGAGTCGGAAGTGTGGCTGATCATCGAGGGCAGCCTCGAGACCTGGCAGACCGCGGCGGCTGGCAAGGAGCAGGGCGGCAAGCTCCTGATGCTTGGCAAGATCAAGTTCCTGAAGGGCCCGATGAGCGCTGCGATCGAGAACTCCAACGCGCTCAACAACTTCCTGTTGACCTGGGGTGAGATTCCGACGGACTGGACCGTCTGACTCCCTGGGCGCGGCCGACACCACTGACCCGCATCATCGAGGAGACGAGCTATGACAATCACATCCACCTACGAGGTGGCAAAGCACGACGGCAGTAACGCCAACGGCGTTGTCGACATCGTCAGCATGCTGCTTGGCCAGAACTTCGCCAGCTACCCCAAGCGGATCGCCATCGCGCAGCGCATCTCTCGGCCGATCAGCGTCTACAGCGCCGACACCGATACGGCCTGCACTGCCGTCTTCGGAACTGATGGCGCGACGGTGTACAACGACATTCAGGGGCGCCCCAGCGTGACAGTGAAGGCGACCGTGGATCAAATTCTCGACGTCTCGCAGTTGGAGATGAAGGCCGGGGGACTGTGGCCGGCAGGGTTCTTCACCAAGCGCGGTCTCGGCGTTCTCGGCTCGATCGCCACCGGAAAACTCGTGGTTCGAGGACTATTCATCCACCCCATCACGGCACTGCGCTTCATCGCGCTGATGTCGATTGTCGAATCGTAAGCAAGGGGGCGCAGTTTCTCATGGATCCCAATCCTGATTACGACGCCAGCGACGAGATCGAATACTTCTTCAACTGGCTGCCTTGGGCACTCAGAGGTGTATACCCACCGCCCGCGTACCCGCCGGTCTAGACACGCAACAGGGCCATGGAAAGATCCAGCGGAACCGCCATCCGTCTCCTCCACACAGCATTGATCGCGGTTCTCGGCATGTGTCTGTGGAGCGCCGTTCAGGCTAAAGCCGATTCGATCGAGATGCTGATGGTGCCCTCGGGTGCTATGGGGCGTGACATCCCGGTGGCGTTCCGGGCAGGTGGCCCGCACGTGGTATTCCTGCTGGACGCCTTCAACGGCGGGCCCGATGTCAGCAACTGGGTCGGCAACGGCGGACTCAACACGTTCGCGGGTAAGGGCGTCTCGGTCGCCGCGCCGGCGGGTGGCGCCTGGAGCATGTATACCAATTGGGAGGCCGACGGCTCCAAGCAGTGGGAGACGTTCCTCGCCGATGAGCTGCCGAACTGGCTGGCGGCGAATATGGGCCTTGCCCCCGGTGGGCACGGTGTCGTCGGCGTCGCGCAGGGTGGCACCGCGGCGGTGACGCTGGCCGTGTTCCATCCCGATCGTTTCCGCTACGCCGGTTCGCTGTCGGGTTTCATGACTCCCTCGTCGACGTCGATGAACGGTGCGATCACAGCGGGCCTGGCACAGTTCGGCGGCGTCAACACGCAGGCGATGTGGGGTGCTGCGCAGCTCGGCCGGTGGAAATGGCACGACCCTGATGTGCACGTTTCGCTGTTGGCGCAGAACAATACTCGCCTGTGGGTCTTCAGCCCGGCCACGTTGGGGTGCAGCGATCCGGCGGCGATGATCGGGTACTGCGACCAGGCCCCCGGGAGCAACCGCGCGTTCTATCAGCACTACCGGGCCGTAGGTGGGCGCAACGGGCACTTCGACTTTCCTACTGGGGGTCAGCACAACTGGGCCACCTGGGGGCCGCAGCTGGGTCCACTGTCCAGTGACCTCGCAGCGGCGATCCGATAGCGCTGCAGGCGAATACACGGGAGCAGAGTCCAATTGGGCGTCGGTATGCAGGCGAGGGACTGACCAAGTCGTTAGGGTCCTGCCGAATCTGCGTAGGACGTCACCTCACCTCCCCGCAGGTGAGATGAGCGTTCTCCTCAGTGCGTCCGGCACCGGCAAATCCGTACTCTTGAAGTACCGGCGCCGGGAGCGCCGACAATCGCGACTAATTCCCCGGCGATGCCACCCGGGGCCTCAAACGCCACCAGCAAAACTTCGTCGTCGAAATGAACTAGCCCGAAGGCTGAGTTTGGCACCTTTGCTGACCCCCTGGGTCCTGCAGCGGTGGCCTACAGCCTCTTGGGTCGGTTGATCAGAAACAATCGCCACGGCAAAACATAGCGTCGCCACCCCCCCGCGCACGCGTCCGACCCAACCCTGCCGGTCGAGGTGCGCTGACGCATTCGTCCCACAACATGTGCGGCATAGTCCAAGTCAATCTGTGTGCCAGGTCACATACTGTGCGTCGCGGTCACCGCCGAGGCGGAGCTGCCGGTGCCAAGCCGGCGCACGCAGACCCGCCATGACGCGTAGTGGGCGGGACTCCGGACTGAGGGGTGAAGAGGCTCCAGTTTGGATCCGTCCACAGTGGACCACCAACAGGAAGGAGGCCCGAGCGTGCAACAGCACAAAGGCCGGGGTGATCACTCCGATGCGCGTTCAGCGGAGAGTCCGGGATACCACGGTCGCCCCGCTGTGGGCCACGGACCCGACGTTGTCGAGCGTGCGATGATTGAATTCGTCACGCGGTGGCACCTCTACGGCGGTGGGCCAGCTTCTGAGATCTTCGTGGACTTCGGCATTTCCGAGCGAGAATTCTTTGCGCGGACATTGCGGCTGCTCGCCACCGATTACACCGCCTCTCACGTCGATGCGGCGACAGCGGGCCGCCTGCGTGAAGTATGTCGGCGACGATTGAAGACACCTGATCGCTTCATAGCAGCCCCGTCATGACAGCCAGGCTCACACCGACACGTCGTGCGTCGAGCGAGGCCGGTTTCTGTTCTACCGGCGAGGGCGGATTGAGTCATGACCGACGCGCCGGCCGCTGAGCCCAGTGGTGGCCTGGTCGATTTACGTAGCCAATACGGTGATCTCGCCGGGGTTTTGCCCCTTCTCGACAGTACGGCGGCGCTGCGCCAAGCGACGGTGTTGGTGCGGCAGCAGATGGACGTCGAGGTAAGTGCGGCGGCGATCCGTGTCGACGACGATGACACCCTCGAGGTGATCGCGGCATGCGAAGCGTCCGCGCTGATCGGCCTGAGGATCGCTCCCGGTACCGGGCTGGGCGGCCAGGCAGCGGTCCTGCGCCATCCGGTTGCTGTCA
The DNA here is from genome assembly GCF_010723735.1 of Mycolicibacterium hippocampi. GTDB lineage: Bacteria > Actinomycetota > Actinomycetes > Mycobacteriales > Mycobacteriaceae > Mycobacterium > Mycobacterium hippocampi. The sequence goes on from NZ_BLLB01000002.1 coordinate 2,406,374, forward strand.
CTGACTACTGCACCAGCAGCGACATCAGCCATGACTACGACGACGATATCCGCGCCGCCGGGCTGCGAGCAGTACTCGCCGCGCCCATCTTGCGTGGTCACCGGCTCTACGGGGTGCTGTATGCGGCACACAGATTCCCCGCCCCGTGGAGTGACGACGATCGACAGCAATTGTTGGACATGGCCAGACAAGTTGCGCTGGCTATGGAAGTCGCTGACTGCGCGCGCGAAATGTCCGATGTGGCCGTCTACACCGAACGTCAGCGGTGGGCCGTGGAGATGCACGACACGGTGGGCGCTGCGTTGTTCAACATCCGGGCTGCCCTGACACGGCTTCAGGACGAGCCGGGGCTTCCCGCTCACCTCGTCGACCATGTCGTCAGAATCGACCGGCTGGCCGAGCAGGTCAGCACCGGTGTGCGGGTCCGGCTGCGCAATATGCACGCCACGCCGGCAGACAAGGCCCTAGCGGTGGCCTTGCGCGCGGACTGCCACGAGCTGACCACTCGCACCGACATCCGAGCAGACGTCGTCATCCTTGGCGATCTGCCACCGCTGGAATCAACCCGTAGCGACGCCCTACTGCGCGCCAGTCGCGAGGCACTGCTGAACATCGAAAAACATGCCAACGCGAATTCTGTTGTGCTGACCCTGTTTAGTGCAGACGGTGGGATGGGTGTCGCGTTGGCCGATGACGGAGCGGTCCGCGACCGAGCAAACGACCGCGATCCGGCGGGTCTAGGGCTGTCGGCGGCCGCAGAACGTCTGGAACGGGTCGGCGGCTGGCTGACCTTCGCTGTTGGCGAGGACGGCGGCGGGATCGTGCGCGCCTGGGTTCCGTCAGCTACAACAACCCTGCGCGCTGAGCGTTGACCACTGCCTCGAGCCTGTTTCTGGCGTCCATGCGTGCCAGCAGCATCTGCACATACGACTTGACGGTGTTGCTGGCCAAGCCAAGTTTCGCCGCGATCTCGGCGTTACTCTCGCCCATCGCGATCCGTTGCAGCACTTGGTATTCCCGCCGCGACAGCGGTGCGTCGGGTTCGAGGTCCAAGGTGGAGTCGAAGAATCTCCGGCCAGCGGCGACGTCGCGGATCGCTGTCACCAGCGACGTGCACGCGGTGTCTTTGTGCACGAACCCGTCAGTGCCGATCAGTCCGAGATTCAGTGCGGCCGATCGGCGTGCATCCCCGGTAAACAGGATCACCTTGACTCCCGGGCGCGCGGAACGGATGGCCGCGGCCGCCTCCGGTGCGGACCCATCGGGTAGGTGCAGATCCAGCAGGACGACATCGCATGGCTCGCGCGCAGCGATCGCCGCACCCTCACGGGCGGAATGGGCACGACGACACATGCGGAGATGCGGATCGCGTCCAATCAGCGTTTCCACACCCTCGTGGACGATCGGGTGATCATCAACGAGCAGCACATGGGTAACACCGCGGTCAGAACCCGCCGGCCCCCACCGCACTTCCCCGTGGCCTGCGTCCCCGCGGTCTGCGTGCATATAGGAACGCTAGGGCCGCACTCTCACCCTGGCAAGCGCTCTAGCGACACCAACCTCCGATCGGAGGTAGTGCTCCACATCACCTCGACACACAATCGGCGCAACAGATCACACGGTTCCATACAAGCAAGGAGATCGGAATGGCGACGTCACTGTCGGCGCAGCACGACAAGATCAAGAAATTCGACTGGGAACCGAGCTATTTCCATAAGGAGGCCCGCTATCCCACGCGGTACAAGATCCCGCCTCGCACCAAGGATCCGTTCCGGACTCTGGTCAGAGAATACGTCGGCATGGAGGAAGAGAAGGACGACCGTCAGTACGGCGCGCTGGAGGATGCGCTGGGTCGGATGAACAACTCCGCTCACGCTGAACCGAGGTTCATGGAGGCGCTCAAACCGGTCATCTCGATCGTGGACTTCGGTGAGTACGCCGCGGTGAAAGCAACGGCGATGCTCGTCGATACCGTCGAGAATCCTGAACTGCGCCAGGGTTATCTTGCGCAGATGATCGACGAGGTGCGCCACGTTAACCAGGAGGCCTACCTGATGCGCTATCTAGCCAAGCACGCCCCGGATCCTGCCGGTTTCAATTCGGCCTTTCAGATGCGTGCACACGACCCCATCGGTCGGGCTGGCCGGGCGGCCCTGGAGGGTTTCATGAACAACGACCCGATCGCCAATGCCATCAACCTGCAAGTCGTCGCCGAAACCGCCTACACCAACCCTTTATTCGTCGCGCTGACCGAAGTCGCGGCCGCCAACGGCGACCAGGCCACTCCGTCGGTGTTTCTGTCTGTCCAGTCCGATGAAGCGCGTCATATGGCCAACGGCTACTCAACCTTGGCCGCCGTGCTCGCCGAGCCCGACAACCTGCCGATGCTGCAGGAGGACTTCGACACTGCGTTCTGGCGTAACCACATCTTTCTCGACAGCTTCCAGGGCGCGGTCTATGACTACTTCTCCAAAGTCCGGACGAAGTCCTACAAAGAGTATTGGATGCAATGGATTTGGGAGGACTGGGCCGGCAGTTACATCGAACAGCTAGCACCGTTCGGCCTGCAGGTTCCTCGCTGGATCAACGATGCGCGTCGCAACGTCGACTGGGCCGGACATTCTTCGGCGATGGCCTCAGCTGCGTTGTGGCCCGTGCACGCTTGGCGATCCGACTACATGGTCGAAGACGATTTCGCCTACCTGGAAGACAAATACCCGGGCTGGGAGGAACACTTCGGTGGTTTCTGGCGCGCGTATCGCGAGATGGCGCACCCGAGGCACGGACATCTGGCGCTGGAGCTGTTCCCCGCGCTTCCGCCCATCTGCAACACCTGCCAAATGCCGGCGGTGTTTCCGCGGCCCGACATCAACGAGGTTCGTTTCTTCCTCGGTGCAGAAGGCCGTCGGCTGGCGTTCTGCTCGGACGGATGTGAGCACATCTACCGGCAGTCACCGGACCGATTCACTGGATTGACCTGGTATGAACTCAATCACGGTGTCGAGTTGTGGCGCTACATCGAGACCAAGGGCCTGTTGCGCTCCGACGGAAAGACACTGATGGGCCAGCCGCACGTGCACACCGATGAGGAATGGTTGTGGACCATCGACGACATCAAGCGCAGCGGGGTGGTGATCGCCGACCCGCTGGAGGCGATGCCGATCGAGCAGTTCGGAGTGCTGTGATGACAACGACCAGCAAGAGTTCCGTCAAGGTACCTGAGAGTTTCTATAGCCCACGCGATTTCACCTACATCAAGCCGATGCGACGACGGCTGACCGAATACGAGGCTGTCATCTGTAACGCGCAGCCAGATATGAATCAATTCGACACGGGCGGTTGGTTTCTGCTTCGACCTGATCTGCGCGCATCATTCGATTCGGCCTCCACGGCGCTGCGCCACCCGAACTGGTTCGATTACCGCGACCCGTCGGGGTTGTGGCAACGGCCCTACATCAAGCTGCAGGCCCAGCATGAACGATCGATCAGTCAGGCCAGTGAGGCCGCGGTTCTCAACGGCTCACTCAAAGACATCCAGCCGCCATGGGTTGAATTGCTTGCGCCCTACTACGAGGCATTCGCCTCGCTGGAGTGGGGCATGTTCAGAGCGCACGCGTTCGTCGCGCGGGAGGCCTTGTCCGACACGCTGACCATGGCGTTCACCTTCAGCGGTATGGACCGGTTACGGCATCAGCAAGACATCGCTCTCTACAGCTTGGAGTTGCACGATCAGATCGGTAGCTACCAGGAAGGCCTTGGCATGGATGCGTGGCTTGGCGACGAGGTTTGGCAACCGACCCGCCGACTGGTGGAGCGACTGTTGACGCTGACCGACTGGGTGGAGATCGTCGCCATGACCAACCTTGTGATCGATCCTATGGTGACCGCATTCATCGGAAGCGAATTCTTCCGCGCGTTAGCACCGCTACATGGAGACGTCGTCACACCGGTTATTGAAATGACTGCGGAAGCCGACCGAATCCGCAACCTTAATGCTACCCGCGAGCTTGCCAGGATGGTGACCGCTGAAGCCGATCGGGCCGGAGAATCGGTTCCAGCACAACATAACCGGGAGACCCTGCAGGCATGGACGGACTCGTGGTATCCGATGGCCGTTGAGGCGGTTGACGCATTCGAAGGCGTCTTCCACCGGCTGCCGGCAGGGACGCAGCGGGCCGGGCAGGCCAAGGCAAGTGTCGCGGCCAACACCCGCGACATACTCGAGCAGGTTGGACTGCAGGTGCCGGTGGAGGTGCGCGCATGAGCATTCATGCCGACCGCGCTGCGACTGTCGGAGTCGTGCTGATGAAAAGCGAAGAAGCGCAGGCGGTAGTCGAGTACTGCCGGGACTGCGATCCCAGCATCACTGTGACTGATTGCGGGACCTACTTCCTGCTGCAGTCGACCGGCGACATCCGGATACCGTTGCCCGAAGTGGCCGAGTACCTCGGCAAGCCGCTGGGCCTGTCACGCTTCCTGGTGGTCATGTCCACCTACTACGGGCGGGTGCAGACCACCGATGACGAGTTCGTGGTCACCCCGGAGGTCACCCAGTTCGAAGGAGTGCAAGGGGCGCCGGCGCGATGAAGGTCATCTTCAAACCGACCGGTGACGAATTCGCGATCTCGGCCGACGAGGACATTCTCACCGCGGCGTTACGTCACGGGATCAACCTGCAATACGGCTGCCGTCATGGGAACTGCTCGTCGTGCAAGCATTGGCTGCTGGAGGGCGACGTTGACGATTCGGCAGCGTCAGTTTACGCGATACCTCGCGACGAGCGTGAAGATGGAGCGATCCTGCTGTGCTGCAGCTATCCCCGCACGGACCTGCTGATTGAGATCGACCAGCACGAAGGCAGCGAGGAACTCCCGCCGATGGAGCCACCAGCACGCCGTGTCGCCACTGTCACCGGCGTCAGACCGCTTACGAAGTCCCTCGTGGAGCTGCGCGTACGACTAGATCGAACTCTGTCGTTTCGGGCTGGACAGTATGCGGAGTTCCTCATTCCAGGCACGTCCGAACGGCGATCCTTTTCGTTGGCCAGCGCCCCCAGCGAGGAACTGGACTGCCTCTTCTGCATCAAGCGCGTCGATGGCGGCGCCTTCGGCACTCTCTTACAAACTTTGCGCCCGGGTGACAGTCTCGACATCGAGGCGCCGTTTGGCGCCATGTTTTACCGTGACACGGGCCGTCCTGTGCTAATCGTCGCGACCGGCTCGGGCATTGCTCCGATCATGTCCATCCTCAACGACATTGCCGGCGCCGAGGTGCCGATTCGGTTCTACTACGGCATCCGCTGTGCTGATGACCTCATCTACCAGGATGCGTTGAACGGACTTGCCGAGCGATTCAGCGACTTCGAGTTCATCCCGTGCGTTAGCCGTGGTAGCGGTGAGGGAATCAATGGAGCACGCCTCGGTAGGGTCAACCGTGTCATCGCCGAAGACATCCGCGACGCCAGCGCGTACGACGCCTATCTGTGTGGGCCACCGGCGATGTGCGACGCGGTGCGGTTGCTCTTGGAAGTGAAAGGGCTGCCGGATAGGCGGATTCACGCCGACCGATTCTTCCCGGCGATCGCGCCGGAACGGCGCTGACTGCGCTGCCCGCGGACGGCCTGCATAGTCCTGAACCGTCGAAACCTTAGAGGAGAGACCAATGAAGACCACAGCCGCTGTCATTGTCGAGGCTGGAAAGCCGTTCGAGATCGAAGAACTCGAACTCGAGGGCCCCGGCGAGAATGAAGTCCTCATCCGCTACACGTACGCGGGCCTGTGTCACTCGGACCTGCATGTTCTCAACGGTGACTTCCCGGCACGCTTACCCATGGTCGGCGGCCATGAGGGCGCCGGGGTGATCGAGGAGGTGGGGCCCGGGGTAACCAGGGTCAATCCGGGCGAGCATGTCGTGTGCTCATTCATTCCCAACTGCGGGGCGTGCCGATGGTGTGCCAGTGGACAGCAGGCGATCTGCGACTGGGGCGCCAATATCCTTGAAGGGTATTTGCCGCCGAACCGATTCCCCCGCACCGGAGCTCGTGGCGACTACGGTGCGTTGTGCATGCTCGGAACATTTAGCCGGTACGGCACCATCCACCAGAACTCCGTCGTCAAGGTCGAGCCTCACCTCCCCCTCGACAAGGCTGTACTCGTCGGCTGCGGCGTTACTACCGGGTGGGGATCGGCGGTGTATGCCGCCGACGTGGAGCCCGGCGACACCGTGATGGTGATCGGTATCGGCGGAATCGGCGTCAATGCGCTGCAAGGCGCTGCTCATGCCGGTGCGCGAGCGGTCATTGCGGTTGACCCCATCGAGTACAAACGCTCACGCGCCGCCGAGTTCGGCGCCACCAATGTCGTGGCCACCCTCAACGAGGCATTGGCGCTAAGCCAAGAACTCACCTACGGAGTGGGCGCAGACAAGGCGATCATTACCACCGGGACGGTGCAGGAGCCAGAGGTCACCGCGGCCTTCAATGCGGTGCGCAAAGGTGGGACGGTCGTGATCACCGGGATGGGAAGGCTCGATGAACTCACCGTGCAGCTGCCCAGCACCGTTATGGCCCTCTACAAAAAGACTGTCAAAGGCACACTGTTCGGCGATGCGAACCCCACCGCCGATATCCCCAAATTGCTTGCCCTCTATACCGAGGGCCATCTCAAGCTCGACGAGCTGATCACTCGCCGGTACAGCCTGGAGCAGGTCAACGACGGCTATGACGATCTGCAAGCCGGTGTGAACATCCGCGGCGTCATCGACCTCGCCCTCTGAGGTGTGGTCGATGATGCCAGCGCGTACTGCGCTGCTTGAACTGCTGCCAGCCAGCTCGTCCTCAAGTGAATGCTGCGAGGTTGTCCGCTGTCGGATGTGTGCATCCCTGGACACCAGCCAGATCGCCGAACACGGATCGTGCAGCTGCAAGGTGCTCTATCTGTGTCGAAGCTGCGGCGAGCCGTTCGACCACACCAGGGTGCCGATAGATGACGGCGGTGCGGCCGCTCGACCCACCGGTGTTACCCAACGATCGCTCGGTGCAATACAATTAGCCGATTGCGACCGAAAACCGTGAAATAATCAGTGCTGGAGAAGATTTCGCTCATCAGATGTAGGCCGTCGGTGTAGCCTCCTCAAACCTTGGCATGTGGTTGGTCGACAGTCGCGAAGGTCGAGTTGCTCTGTCGATGACGGTGACCGAGTCCATGCTTGGATGGGGCAGGCGTTATTCGCCCTCGATGCCCACGCCGAAGTCGAGGCCAACTGGACGATCTTTCAGCGCACCGTCGCCGCCTACCGACATCCCGACCGCGAGACCGGCCGCACCATGATGGCCGCACTGATCACTGCGCTCAGCGCCGGTGTCCCCAAGCCACTGCAGAAACCGATCGCCCTCGGACCGACACTGAGGAGAGGGTCTGCTGCACCATCAGGTGACAGTTTTCGGTCACCGGGCCTGACTGGCCGGTGTGGTCATGATCGCTTCGTATTCGATCAGGGTCAGCCACCCGAGGCCGGGCTGGCGTCGGCGGCGGTGGTAGATGCGTTCGATCCAGGTGACAGACGCGATCCGTAGTTCTTCTCGGGTGCCCCAGCGGCGGCGGTCCAGAACGTTCTTCTGCAGCAGACTGAAGAGCTCTCCATGGCCGCGTTGTCGCCGGCCGCGCAGCTGCTCCAATGCATTTGCGTACCGGGCAAATTGCGCGGAGATGCCGTGGTGCTGTTCGTCCGCCGCTCGGTCGCGCGCGGCGTCGCTGGGAGCAAGTAGTGGATCGTGGGCGTGAACCCGCTTGGTGGTGTACCTAACCGCTGACTCATAATCACCGGTTCTGCTGTCCGCGACCCTAACGCGGCCGCGTACCGATACAGTCGGCGGCTTGATCGGGGCAGGCCCCGACAGCGCTGGACAGCGCTGATATGTATTGGCATCGAGCCGACTTTGACCGTTCTCACGGCCGTACCGGACCCGATCTTTGGGAACAAATTTGGGAACAAGACTCTGCGAAACGGGCCTAAATATGTGCAATCGGGCGGAACCGCTCGGACTGTGTACCAGTGCTGATCTGCACAAATGAGAGACCGCGGGTACGCCAAAACTCCAGATTTCTGTCTCATAACCCAGAGGTCGCAGGTTCGAATCCTGTCCCCGCTACTAGGTAAAACGGCCCTCGGAGATTACTCCGGGGGCCGTTTTCATGGTCCGGGGAACGCATTTGGGACCGTTGGCGGTACGAAGCGGCGTCAGATGTTCGACGCTCCACGCGACAGTCCAGAGGTCACATCTTCGCGACGGTGCGCTTGATGGTGTTCGGTGCGATCCGCAGCATCGTCGGCAGCATCCTGGTCGGGCCCGGCAAGGCCATGGGCCGGCGCCGCGCCAAGGCCTTGAGGGTGACGGCGGCAACTTCTGCGGGCGGCGTCTTCTTCCCGGTGGAGTCGGCGTTCATGGGGGTGTCCGTCCTCGGCGGAAGTAGTTCGAGGACATGGGTGTTGGGAGCGAGCTGTCGGCGCAGCCCTTCGGCGAAACCATGCAGCCCGGCCTTGACGGCCCCGTAGGTCGGTGCGCGAGTGGGCGAAACGAGCGCGAAGCCCGACGTGACGAAGACGATTGCAGAGATTCGCGGCCAGCGCCGCAACACCTCGCCCGTCAACTGGATGGGAGCTGTGAGATTGACGGCGACTTCTTGTTCCAGATCCTGGGTGGCGTCCGAGTCGCCGAGGAAGTCACGGTCGACGAAAGTGCCGGCGTTGTTGACGAGGACGTCGAGCCGACCGAACCGCTCGGCCACTGCCTCCACCATGGCGGCCCTGGCCTGTGTGTTGGTCACGTCTGCCTGAATGGCCAATACGTCCGGATGTGCGCGGGACAACCTCTCCAGGGCCGCCGCTGAGCGGCCGCACACCGCTACCGCAGCGCCCTGGGCCAGAAAGGCCTCCGCCAGGCTGAGGCCGATGCCCGAGGTGCCCCCAGTGATCAAGACAACCTGTGTCGACTCATCGTGCGTGCTCATCGCCATCCCTCCGACTACTTCGGTACCGACCGGTACCGATCACGCTAGCACTTCTGTACCGATCGGATCAAAAATGCGTTCGTCGCCGGAGGGGTGGATGGCGGCGTAGTTGCTCCGCGGCCAGGCCGTCATCATCATCGTGCCTCAAATTATCATCGCGTCAGTTAATTAACCGAGAGGTCCGCCAGCGGCATATCAATTAAGAGGTTCATCGCCGTGCGAATCTGTAGTAATACAGAGTTTGTGATAACTGAAGCGAAACTGCCGAAGAAATAATCTTCTCCTCGACGCGATATGGCAACGCAGTGGCAATCGGTGCCACCTTTAATTGACGCGAATGTCGTATGTGCCTTCCGGTAATACCGAGACGGCCTGTTGCCAAGCCATTCTCGCTGTAGAGACCGCGGAACGCCGCACATCGCCGAGCCTGGTTCCAATCGGAATACGCACCCCATTGGTCGGCTACGGAATGAAAAGGCCGCATATGAAGCGGGACATGGCAATGGCAAACGGATTTGCTCTGGGTGTCACAACGGGGATACGCCTAGCGCAATAAGCGAAGCAACCAATATGCTCCGAGCACGCCAACTGGCGAATCCATTCCGGTCATTCTTGGGGAGTCTTCGTGCGAGTACGGATGCGTAAAGCCGGCGTTGCCTGCGGTGGTGCTTTGGCTGCTGTGGTTCTGGGAGTGTCTTCCGCCACGTCGGGGTGGGCCGCCAGCACAGCGCTGGTCATCGGCGGCATCGGAACCCCGACGATGCATGACGTGGTGATGTCGCAGCTTCTCGGCGGCGCACTGAGCGACGTGGAGCGGGTCAGCGTCGACTGGCCGGCAGAGGCCAGGCCGTACACCGGGGCCGACGACCTGACGTTGGGCGCCTCGATCAATGTGGGCATCACCAACCTCAGCGCCCAGATCGACGCAGCACTCGCTCGTCTCTCCCGGGACGAGGATGGCAATGTGATCAACGGCGAGCGCGTCACCGTGGTCGGGCTCTCGGCAGGGTCGCTGGTGGTGACCGAGGTGCTGCGGCTGGCCGCAGCGGACCTCGATGCGCCCGACGAGCGGGAGATCAATTTTGTCGTGGTGGCTGATTCCAGCCGCCAGGAGATCATCGACGACACGGAGAACTACAACCCCGTCTACGACTACACCTACCGGCCGGCACCCGAGACGGTGTACGACACGATCGTCGTCACCGGCGAATACGACGGGTTCGCCGACTTCCCGGACCGCTGGTGGAATCTGACCGCGGTCGCAAATGCGATGGCCGGTTCGATCTTCGTCCATATTCCGACGATGTTCGCCGACCTTACCGAGGTGCCCGAGGAGAACGTCACCGTGGAGGTGAACTCCCAGGGCGGCAGCACCACTCACTATCTGATCCCGGCCGAGAGGCTGCCTCTGGTGCAGCTGTTCCCCAGCCTCGCGCCCCGCGAGGCCGAACTGAAGGCCTCGATCGACAAGGCGTACACCCGCAACGATCCGGTTCCCTCCTGGTTGCGCAGCACCGCCGTCGCTGTTCCGGAGGCGGTCGAAGACACCGTCGAGACGCCGGCCGAGGAGACTGTGCCGGCCGAGGAAACTGTCAGCTCCGATGACGAGGCGACCGAATCCGATGCGAGCGAGGTGGAGTCTGTCTCAGACAGCGACGACGCCGACGCGAGCTCGCCGAAGGACGAGGACGACGCTGCGAGCGAGCGGGAGTCCGACGACGCCGCAACCGACGCCGACGCCGACGCTGACCGGGCCGACAGCAACAGCGACAGCGACAGTGACCGAGCGGGCGACAAGGATCGCGCTGCCAAGAGGGACAAGTCGGACCGGGGCACCAAGCGCGGCAGCGATTCCCGCGCGGACAAGTCCGACTCCAGCGATTCCGGCTCCACCGACTCGTCGGATTGACCCCCGGTACCACCAGCGCACCTTTTGATTGCCTGAGGCTGCCCGGCGTTCACCCGATCGTCGGGCGCAAGCCATGTTCTGGGGTGAAGGCGCCGTAGGCCACCGCGATTTGAAGCGAATCATGGTGGTGCCGCGGCCGCTTGCCGAGCGAATGCATCCAAGAGTTTCCCGAACGGCATACCGACAGGCGGACACCGTACCGCTGCGCGTCACCACCGCGACAGCTGCGGGACTGACACTTCGCCGTGTCCCCTCATCCGTCCCGCCGGACCGTGCTCAAAGGTGCCGCGCTACTCGCGGCGCTGCCCGTCGTCGGATTCACCACGCCACAGCGACTGAGCCCCGCGGCCGATCCGTTCACCCTCGGCGTCGCCTCCGGGGAACCTGCCACCGACGGTGCGGTGATCTGGACCCGGCTGGCGCCGCAGCCGTTGGCCGACGACGGCCTCGGGGGTATGCCGGCACGGCCTGTGGACGTGGATTGGGAAGTGGCCGAGGACAACACGTTCACGCGAACCGTGCAGCGGGGGACCGTCACCGCAGTGCCCGAGGCCGCACACAGCGTGCACGTCGAATTGGTCGGGTTGCGGCCCGGCGCCGAGTACTTCTACCGGTTCCGCTCGAACGGATATGTGTCGCCGTCGGGACGTACCCGGACGACACCCGCGGCGTCTTCGCTCGACCCGCTGACGGTCTGCGTCGCCTCCTGTTCGAACTACGAGCAGGGCTGGTTCACCGCCTACCGCAGGCTGGCCGAGGAGCACCCGGATCTGGTACTGCACCTCGGCGACTACCACTACGAGTACGGTGCCGGGCGCAGCGCAGTCCGGGTGCGTGACCACATCGGTTCCGAGACGGTGACATTGGCCCAGTACCGGCAGCGGTACGCGCAGTACAAGACCGATCCCGACCTGCAGGCCGCCCACGCCGCCGCACCGTGGCTGGCGGTGTTCGACGACCACGAGGTGGCTGACAACTGGGCCGGGACGGTGCCGGCTACACCGGACCCGGCGTTCCTGCGCCGGCGTACCGCCGCACTGCAGGCGTACTACGAGAACATGCCGTTGCGCGCGTCGGCGCGGCCCCGCGGTGCCGACATCGATCTGCACCGCAGGGTGCACTGGGGCGCGCTGGCGACGTTCCACATGCTCGACACCCGCCAACACCGAACCGATCAACCGTGTGGTGACGCGTACGCCTCCGAGTGTGTCGAACGGTATTCTCCCACTGCGACTTTGACCGGTTCGGAGCAGGAGCGGTGGCTGCTGGACGGGTTAGCGAGATCCCGTGTGCGCTGGGACGTCCTGGGCCAGCAGGTGTTCTTCTCCCAACTGGACCTCACCGCCGGCGATCAGCGTTCGTTCAATCCGGACGGCTGGGACGGATACGTGGTCAACCGGGACCGGATCGTGGCCGGCATCCGCGACTCGCCGGTGCGCAACGCGATGGTGCTGACCGGCGACGTGCATTCCCATTGGGCCGCAGACGTCCACGAACGTCCTGGCGACACCCGCACGCCCGTGGTGGCGACAGAACTGGTGACCAGCTCGATCAGCTCAGGCGGTGACGGCTCCGATACCCGTGACGAGATCGTGTCGGTGCTGGCGGACAACCCGCACATCCGATACTTCAACAACCGCAGGGGATATGTGCGGATGCGGGTGACCGCCGACGAGGTGCGTGCCGACTTCCGGGTCCTGCCGTACGTCTCCCGGCCGGGCGCCGCCGTGCAGACGGACGCGACGTTTGTGGTTGCCGACCGTGCACCGGTGATGCAACGGGTGTGAGCGCCGCCCGCCACCTACAGAAACAACAGAGCCGGCACCCCGTCGGGGCTGCCGGCTCTGAACAAGGAGCGTCGCCTCAGCGATGCATGCCCTCGTGCCGCTGGGCGATGGCCAGAAGCTCGTCACGAACCGTGGAATCCGGCATGGCGTTGATCCGCGCGTAGAGGCGGCGCCGTTTCATGGCGCGCCGGACGTCTGCGCGGAAGTGCGCGATGGACATTTCTCTCAACTCTCCTTTGGCCCCGGATTGCGGGGTTCTGTTTGCTGCTCGCTCCACTTGGGCGAGGATCACTCGGCAAGTAGAACGTCACGATGGTCTCTGTAAATTCTGGGTAAATCAACTTTGCCGGTGTGAGTTTGGATACATCCGCAGGTTGGTGCAGGTGGAGGGCGGTGTACTGGTCACCGACTAGCGGAATGCCCCCGATTCGGCCGGGCACCACTGCGGCGGACGTCAGCAGCGATCTAGCTTTGCTGAGTGGCCGCGGTCACACCGCTCGTCCAGCGGCCGGGTGTCGCTGTCTAGTCCGCCACCGCGCACTGAACGGCAGTCGGCTCGCCCTGGGCACCCATTGGCGTGATCGTTGTCGCTGGCGATTGTCCGACAGGTCAGCGTCCCTTGCGTCGCGGAATCGAAAGGTACTTGTACTCCAGGAACTCGTCGATGCCGACCTTGCCCCCTTCGCGTCCCAGTCCGGACTGCTTCACCCCACCGAAAGGCGCGGCAGGGTTGGACACCACCCCGGTGTTCACACCGACCATGCCGACTTCGAGACGGTCACTCAGGTCCAGGGCGCGATCGATGTCCTGGGTGAACAGGTATCCCACCAACCCCCAGTCGGTGTTGTTGGCACGGTTGATCACCTCATCTTCATCATCGAAGGGAACGATCGGAGCCACCGGTCCGAAAATTTCGGTGGTCATCAAGTCGGAATCGGCGGACACATCTGCCAGGACGGTAGGCGGATAGAAGTAGCCCGGCCCCTCCGGCAGCCGGCCGCCCGTCAGTGCGGTGGCGCCGCGCTGCAGCGCGTCGTCGACGAGCCGCTGCACTTTCGCGCGCCCGGCCGAGTCGATCAGTGGCCCGACCTCGGTGTCGTCGTCGAGTCCGTTGCCCACCGTCAATGCCGCCATCCGCGCCGCGAGCCGTTTGGAGAACGCGCCAGCGATGTCGCGGTGGACGTACATGCGGTTGGCCGCGGTGCATGCCTCACCCATGTTGCGCATCTTCGCTGCCATGGCACCGTCTACGGCGGTATCGATGTCGGCATCGGCGCAGACAATGAATGGGGCGTTGCCGCCTAGTTCCATCGACGCACGCATCACGGTCTCAGCCGCTTGTCGCAGCAGGAGCTTGCCCACTGTGGTGGAGCCGGTGAAACTCACCTTCCGGGCCTTGCCGCTGGTCATCCAGCGCTCCACCACAGTTGCCGCATCAGTGGTGTTCACGACGTTGAGAACTCCGTCGGGCAAACCACTTTCCTGCAGAAGCGCTGCCAGGGCCAACGAGCTCAGCGGAGTTTGGGGTGCCGGCTTGAGCACCATGGTGCATCCGGCGGCAACGGCGGGCGCGATCTTGCGGGTCCCCATGGCGAGCGGAAAATTCCACGGGGTGATGAGGACGCAGGGCCCGACGGGTTCGCGGGTCACGACGATGCGGTTCGCGCCGTCCCCGGTGGTGGTGTGGTCACCCGAGATGCGGACTGCTTCCTCGGAGAACCACCGCAGGAACTCGGCCGCATAGGCCACTTCTCCCTTGGCCTCGGCCAGCGGCTTGCCCATCTCCGAGGTCATCACTTCCGCCAGCCAATCCTGCCGGGCCATCACCAAATCGTAGGCACGACGCAATATTTCACTGCGATACCGCGGTGCGGTGCGCGCCCAAGAGGCCTGTGCCTTCACCGCAGCCGCGAGCGCATCGTCCCCGTCTGCAGGACCGGCGTCGGCGACAGCAGCAAGCACTTCGCCCGTCGCGGGGTTCTCTACGTCGAAGACCTTGCCGTCAACGGCTTCACGCCAGCGCCCACCGATCAGTAGTCCGGTGGGAATCGTGGCGATGCGAGAGTGGGAGGTGGTCGAGCCGGAACTGGTCATCGGTGCGGTCATCGGTGTAGCTCCTGTGGGGCGCGTGGGTCGAGGATCTGCGCAAGGTGTGAGGAAGCACTGGGCGCAGCGTTGCCGGTGAGTTTTCGGGCCTGCATGTGGCAGCTGAACCCGTCGGTGAGCACGACGGCGTCCGGATCGGCCCTCAAGGCCGGGGCGAGTGCCTGCTCGGCGACGGCCATGCTGACGTCATAGTGTTGGCGCTCGAACCCGAAGTTGCCGGCCACGCCGCAGCACCCGGTTGCCTCGCGGACTTTTTCGATTCCGACTGCTTCGAGCGCCCGGCGTTGGGTGGTGGCACCGAAGACTGCGTACTCATGACAGTGGGTCTGCACGGTCACCGAGGACGGTGGCGCCGCGCTCGGTGTCCAGCCGCGGTCACTTTGTGCACTGACTTGTTCGGCGAAGCTGCGGACGCGTCGCGCCACCCGGTGCGCGGCAGGCGTGTCAACGAGTTCGGGCAGGTCCCTGCGCAGAGTCGCCGCGCAGCTCGGCTCGGTGACGACGATGGGACGCTCTGTCCCATCATCGAGAGCGGTGGCGCTGCGGAACAACCGTTTTCGCGCCTGTCGTAGCTGGCCGGTGGAAATCCAGGTCAATCCACAACAGACATCGGTGCGGACCTCTGCACGATGTCCGGCGTCTTCGACGACCCGTCGCGCGGCCCCGGCGACCTCAGGCCGAAATCCCTGGGTGAAGGAGTCCACGACGAGCACCACATCGCCATCGCCCTGTTCCGTGCCATGGGACTGGAGTTCGTTTCGGAGCTGGCGCTTGGAAGCGAAGCGCGGAAGTGGCCGTTCGGTGGTCAAGCCGCCGATGCGCAGTCCGATCGAACGCAGCGGACTGGACATCACACCGTTGACCAGTGGCGCCACCCGCGAGGTCACGGCGAGCCAGCGAGGCAACCATCCCAGTGAGTAGTGCGCGATCGGGCGAACCCGACCGCGGTAGTAGTGGTCGAAGAACTCGGCCTTGTAGGTCGCCATGTCCACGCCGGTCGGGCAGTCCGACGTACACGCCTTGCACGACAGGCACAAGTCCAGTGCCTCCCGCACGTCCTCAGACGCCCACCCCTGCTCGACGGTGCGGGCGCCGCGAACCATGTCCTGCAACACCCGGGCGCGCCCGCGCGTGGAGTCCTTCTCATCACCGGTCGCCCGATAACTCGGGCACATCACACCGCTGCCATGGGAGCGGCACCGGCCGACGCCGATGCAGCGCTGGACGGCGTCGGCGAAAGTCCCGCTACCGGAACCGTTCACGTCGTGCAGAACGAACGTCGTCTGCCAGGGCAGGGCGGGAATGTCCGCCAATGCCAGTGCCTCGGTCACCGGCGCCGGATCGACGATCATGCCGGGGTTCAGCACGTTGGTGGGGTCGAAGAGACCCTTGAACTTGGCGAAGGCTTCCATCACTGCCGGGGAATACATTTCGGGTAGGAGTTGCGAGCGAGCCCTGCCGTCGCCGTGTTCCCCCGACAGCGTTCCGCCGTGTTTGACGACCAGGCGGGCGGCCGCGGTGAGGAAGGTCGACATCACTTCCCGACCCTGAGATGTTTGTTGGTCGAACGTGATGCGGATATGCATGCAGCCCGCACCGAAATGGCCGTACATCACCCCGATGAGGCGATACTGATCGAGCAGGAGCCGAAAGTCAGCAAGGTAATCGGCGAGATCCTGGGGAGCGACCGCTGAGTCTTCCCAGCCTGGCCACGAGGTGACCGTTGATCCGTCGGGTAACTCCAGCCGCGACGACAGGCCTGCCCCATCCTCGCGGACGCGCCACAGCTTCTTGCGCTCAGCGGGGTCGCGGACTTCGTGGCAGTCCAACGCTCGCCCGTGGGCCCGAAGGTCGCTCTGGAGCTTTCTGGCCTGCGCCGAAACGGCGACTTCGTCCTCTCCATCGAGGTCGACGTAGAGCCACGCACGCCCGACGGGCAACTCAGACACCGAGTCCGGGCCCCGCCGAGCCTTCATGGTCGCCACGATCTGCTCGTCGATGCCTTCGATCGCTGCCGGCGAGTATTGCAGAATCGTCATCACGTCCCGCGCGGCGTCCACGATGTCGTCATAGGCCACGATCAACAGCAGCGCCGACGACGGCACCTCCACCAGTTTCATGGTGGCTCCCACCACGATCGCGCATGATCCTTCGCTACCGACGAGTGCGCGCGCAACGTTGAAGCCGTTCTCCGGGAGGAGATTTGCCAAGTGAAAGCCTGACACCTGCCGGGGGATGCGGCCCAGTTCGAGGCGGAATTGCGTCATGTAGTCAGTGGCCAGCGCCTTGAGGCCAGCAGAGAGCTCACTGGCCCGACCCACAGCAGCCACGTCCGTGGGATCGGTGGCCTGCAGCGCGGTGCGGGTGGCGGTAAGTCGGGTGCCGTCATCGAGAACCAGGTCGAGGGACACCACATGGTCGCCAGTGCGGCCGTAGCGCACCGAGTGATTGCCGCAGGCGTCGTTGCCGATCGATCCTCCGACGGTGGCGCGGTTCCTGCTGGAGGGATCCGGCGCAAAGGTGAGCAGGTTGCCCGTGCTTTGTTCGACGGCCTGCGCGAGATCGGCCAGAATGACTCCCGGCTCGACGACGGCGGTTCGGCTTGCGGCGTCGATGGACACGACACGATTCATGTGTCGCGACAGGTCGAGCACGACTCCACGGCCAATCGCATTGCCGGCCATCGACGTTCCGCCACCTCGCGCGACGATGGGGACACCGGCCCGATGGCACGTCGCCACGAGGCGGCTGACGTCGCCGGGGTCACGAGGGAACGCGACGGCCAGCGGCGCTACGCGGTAATTCGATGCGTCGTAGCTGTACTCGGCGAGGCGCCTGCTGGTGGTGTCGATCTCGACCCCAGCGGTATCGAGTAGTCCGCCGATGTCGACGCCGTGCCCTACCACAGTCATAGGTTACCCCGACCGGGCCGGCGGGAACGGGCCCGGCGGCCACCGTTCAATGAAGTTCCTCGGCGAGAACGACGGCCAGATTTTCCAGCATCCGGTCCGCATCGCCGATCGAGAATGGCAGCGGCGGGCGGACCTTGAGGACGCTTCCCCGTGGTCCCGATGCGGAGATCAGAACGCGGCGCCGGCGCATGTGGTTGACCACGCGTAGGGTCGCCTCCCCGTCTGGGGTGTTGGAGTCCCGGTCGGTCACGATGTCCACACCGACGAACAACCCCGCACCGCGCACCTCGGCGATCTGTTCATAGTTGTCGGCAAGTGTGGAGATTTCGGACTTGAGGTAATTGCCGACGTTGTCGGCGTTGCCGATGAGATCTTCGTCGTTGATCACATCCAGCACCGCCTGTGCGGCCGCGATGGACACCGAGTTCCCGCCGAAGGTGTTGAAGTATCGGATGTTACGGCCGAACTCCACGAGCAGTTCCGGGCGGAAGGCGGCCGCGGCAATGGGAATACCGTTGCCCATCGGCTTGCCGGTCGTCACGATGTCGGGGACCAAGCCGTGGCGCTGAAATCCCCACCAGTGCTGGCCGGTGCGCCCGAAACCCGGCTGCACCTCGTCTGCGATGAACAGTCCGCCAGCGTTGTGGACCTCTTCGATGACCGGCTGAAGGAATCCCGCAGGGTCAGCGTAAATGCCATCGGAGGAGAAGATCATGTCGGCGATGAACGCCGCGACCCCGAAACCGTGGCGCTCCAGGTCGGAGATGGCTTCCCGGATCTGACGGCGCAGGCTGTCGATCAGGTCCTCGTCCCCACCGTGCCGCAGGCGGTCGGGGGCGCTGATCGTGCGCACGTGCGGCCCCAACGGGACCCCGATGCCCAGCGACGGCGAGAAGGCCGACACGTCGGCCGTGAGGCCGTGGTACGCCCCGGAGGTGACGATGATGCCCTGGTTTCCGGTGTAGTACCGGGCCACTCGCATGGCCAGATCGTTGGCTTCGGAACCCGTGCAGGTGAACATGACGTGCCCGAGGTCGGCGGGCATGGTGCCCAGGAATTGTTCGCTATAGCTGAGAATCGACTGCTGGATATATCGTGTGTTGGTGTTCAGCGTGGAGAGCTGTCGGTGAATGGCCTCGACGACGTAGGGATGACAGTGGCCGACGCTCGTGACGTTGTTGTACACGTCAAGGTAGTCATTGCCGTCGGCGTCGTAGAGCAATGTGCCGGCGCCGCGAACGATTTCGACCGGATCGTTGTAGAACAGTCGGTACCCGGGTCCCAGAAGCCGTTCTCGGTCGACGACCTGTTGACGCGTCCGTGGGGACAGCTCGTCGATGTGTGACGGGTCGAAGCCGTTCACCATGGGTTCGGACGCCTTGGGGCTGAGAGGCTTGATCATTGCCAATCCCTTTCTGTCGGAGACGTTGTTGCGCCGGTCTTCGCCAGCAGCGCTTCGACGGTGGGTGTAGCCACCGATAGCGCGCAGCGCAGCCTGCTCCAATCGAGCGCCGAATGCGACAGTCCATAGTGCCGACTGTCAGGATGGATGTTTGCGCGCCATCCGAAAACCAAGGCACGCAGTAGAAGCCGTGCAGGGGCGGCGATCGCCAGCAGCATGATGTCGCGGTCGGCCAATGGACGCACAGAGCGGTACCCGCGCACGATGTGCAGCGCGCGGTCCCACGGCCGGCGCTCGTCGACGCCGATCTGGTTGGCCACCGCGACAGCGAGCTCGAATATCAAGGGGCTGCGTACCACGTCACCGAAGTCGATGATCCCCGTCACGAACTCCTTGGACATTGGATCGACAACAACGTTGAAGGGACTGAAATCACCGTGAATCATCTGAGTTTCGAGCGTGCTGAATCGGGGCGCGACAACAGCCTCGAACTGGTCGAAAACCCACGTAGCCATGGTCACGTCGTCGCGGTCGGGAACCAACTCCAGCAGGGGCCGCAGGTGCAAGAAGCTCTTGAGATCCCAGATGAGCAGCCGCGACTCGTCCACGTGCCGAAAGTCGGTCAGTGCGGAGTCCAGCCGGGCCAACATCGCACCGACACAGGTGAATTGGGAAGACGTCGGCGTCGTGTTGGCAAGAAGAGCCCCCTCGAGGAAGGTCATCACCCGCATGATGCGGACATTGCCGCGAGGGTCGACGACAGCGGACTCGACCTGGCCGCTCGCACCGCGAACCAACCGCTGGGACGGGATGGTGTGTGCGGAGCTCTCGAGATGCAGCATGACCGCACACTGAAGGTTGACAAGCTGGGCACTCTCCGTGGCTGGAGCGATCTTGACGAGGTATTGCCCGCTTGCGGTGGCGAGACGGAACGTGTCGTCCTTTTCCGTGGGAATGCGGGTCAGCTCACCCGCCAGGTCGTACTGGCGGCGAAGCTCGGCCTCGACCTGCTGTTCGGGGAACTTCTCGGCACTCGACTCCAGCGCACTCTCCTTGGCGATCTGCGCGAGCGCGTCCGAACCGGTGATCACAGCGCCGACGCCTGCACTGGTTCGGACCGCTTGGAGCGGCGCCTCGCTGTTACCCAGCTATCGACGGAGTTCGGCATCCGAGATCTGATTCCTTTGTGATCGGGGAGACGCGCCACCGCTGGCGATGCGCGCTCCCGAGCTAGCACTCGATCGGTCATCCGGGGCCGCGACCCGGTCGGCGCCAACTGTAGAACATTAGGGCAGAATAGCCAAGGAGCTCGTTCCGTTGTCCCGTCATGGGCATGCATGTTGTTTAACAGTTGTACGCTGAGGCTATGTCTGTGGCAGATCGCATCCGGATCGTCGGGCGCAGCAGTGCGCAACAGATCGCCGACGGGTTGATGGATATGATCCTGGAAGGCGAGCTCAAGCCCGGGGAGCGCATCCGGGAGAGTGTCATCGCCGATCAGCTGGGGATTTCGCGCAACACGGTTCGTGAAGCCGTGCGGTTGCTGCAGGGGACGGGGCTGGTGAGGTACGTGTTCAATCGCGGCCTCGCGGTTTGGGACCCCTCCGACGAGGAGGTCCTGGATATCTATCGCGCGAGACTTCATCTGGAGACGGCTGCCGCGGCGTCAGTGGGATACGACACCGATCTGACGAAGCTGACGGCCGCCATGGAAGCTCTGAAGATGGCGATGTCGACCGAGGATCCGCGCACGATCGTGGAGAAGGACCTGGATATCCACCGCGCGATCGTGGGGTTGATGAATAGTCCACGGCTGAACAAGTTCTATGACGAGCTGCTCGGCGACCTCCGGTACTTTCTTCTCATCCTGTCCTTGGATCACCACGAGTACGAGAGCGACTCGACTCTGGAAGAGGAACACCAGCGGATCGTGACTGCCTTCGCTTCCCGTGACCCGGACTTGGCGCGCACCACCATCGCCGAGATCATCACGGAGAACCGCGACAAGGTCCGCAAGATCCTTGCGATTCGCACCGCTGACTGAACACGCCTGACTCGGACTCTCACTCGAGCCCACCCGACTTCGCAGCTCGCAGAACGTATCTCGCAGGCGCCGAGCAGGCCAACGCGGGATGCGCGGTAGTCCGCGCGACGAAACCGAGCGCAGTCGGTGGTCCACCCTGGCCGGGGACGCATCTGACAATGCTTCGGGCCGTTGTCTTGCACACACAGTCCGCCTGTGCTTAAGTCGATTACGCAACTGTTCAACACTAGGACATGAACGGCCGATTCGGTCGTCAGCGCCAGTCTGGAGAAATCGCACATGGCAGACGGCCAACTCATGTACGTCGCTGGCAATCAAGTCTCCGCGGCCAGCGGCGCAACCGAACCGGTCATCAACCCGGCCACCAACGAGCAGATCGCGACCGTACCGCTCGGCGACGCCGCCGACGTCGATCGCGCAGTTGCCGCGGCGGAGAAGGCTTTCGACGACTGGGCAGCCACCCCGCCCGGGAAGCGCGCCGAGCTGCTGCTGAAGCTGGCCGATCGGCTCGAGGCACACGCCGAAGAGTTCGCGAAGCTGGAATCCCAGAACGTCGGCAAGCCCATCGCGGTGGCACGTGACGAAGTTCCCTTCGGCGTGGACAACATGCGCTTCTTCGCCGGCGCCGGCCGTGTGCTCGAGGGCCGCGCCGCCGGCGAATACTCCGCCAGCCACACCAGCATCATCCGTCGAGACCCGCTCGGTGTGGTGGGCAGCGTCGCACCGTGGAATTTCCCCCTCGTCATGGCGATCTGGAAGATCTGCCCAGCGTTGATGACCGGAAACACGTTGGTGCTCAAACCCAGCGAGCAGACCCCGCTGTCCACGCTGCGGTTGGCCGAACTCGCGGCGGATCTCTTCCCGCCCGGCGTCTTCAATGTGGTCACCGGCCAGGGCGAGACCGTCGGGGCTGCTTTGACCTCGCACCCGCGGGTACGGATGAGCTCGCTGACCGGTGACACCGCAACCGGCAAGGTCGTCGCCCGCGCCGGCGCCGACAATCTCAAGCGTCTGCATCTCGAATTGGGCGGAAAGGCGCCAGTGTTGGTGTTCGACGACTGTGACGCCGAGTTGGCAATCACCAAGATCTGTGAAGGTGGCTACGGGAACTCCGGGCAAGACTGCATGGCCGCATCCCGCGTGTACATCGCCGACGGAATCTACGACGACTTCGTCACCGAACTCACCCGCGCCGTCTCGAAGGTCGCCATGGGCGACCCCCAACTCGAGTCCACCGAAATGGGCCCAGTGATCTCCGAACGCCAACGCGACCGCGTCGCAGGCTTCGTCGACCGAGCGGTCGCCACCGGACCGGCCGCGCTCGCCGTCGGCGGACTCGGCAACGGACCCGGCTTCTGGTACAAGCCCTCGCTGGTCATCGACGCCGCACAAGACTCCGAAATCGTGCAGAAGGAAGTATTCGGTCCCGTCGTCACCACTACCCGGTTCAGCGACGAGGCCCAAGCCTTCGCATGGGCCAACGACGTCGAATACGGCTTGGCGGCCTCGGTATTCACCCGCGACGTCGGCCGCGCGATGCGCGCTGCCCGCAAGCTCCAATTCGGTACGGTCTGGATCAATGATCACCTGCCGATCGTGTCGGAAATGCCACATGGCGGCTTCAAACAATCCGGCCACGGCAACGACATGTCGATCTACTCCATCGAGGAATACACCGAGATCAAGCACATCATGATCAACCTCGAATCTTAGTTATCAGCCATTCCCTCACAACATTTTTGGAGTTCCCGGATGACTGCCCCCAGCCGCTCCGTCGTAGCGGTCAACCTTTTCTCGATGCTGCCCGGCGTGGACCCGGCCGACTTCGAGCGCTTCTCCACCGAGGTCGACCGGCCGACGTGCCTGGCCCACCGCGACATCGTCCGGCGATTCGAAGCGTTTCGAGTCAACGAGGCGCCCGATGGCGCCCCTGCGGACATCTTGGAAGTCATGGAGGTCAGTGATTGGGCGGCGTGGGAGACACTTCGCGACACCCACCCCACGATGAAGCCAGTCACAAAGGGCTTCGACGAACTCGTCGACCCAGCCACCGTTCGTACCTACTTCACTCACGCCATCCCTGGAGAACTCCAATGACCCACCCCGCCAACACCTATGACGCGATCGTCATCGGAGCCGGGCACAACGGCCTGATCGCCGCCGGATACCTGGCCCGCGCCGGCAAGAAGGTTCTCGTCGTCGAAGCCCGAGACGTCGTGGGCGGCGCGTGTACCAGCGAGGAGCTGATCCCGGGCGCCACGTGGTCGTCGTGTGCCTTCATCGCCAGCCTGCTGCGACCCGAGATCATCGCCGACCTGGAGCTCGAACGGTACGGCCTGGAGATGTACCAGACCGAGGCAAACGAGGTCAGCATCTTTCCCGACGGTAGCCATCTGTTTCTGTGGCGGGATATGGACAAGACGCTCAAGGAGATCGAGAAGTTCTCCAAGAGCGACGCCGGTGCGTTCCTGGACTTCGGTCTGCGGGTGAAGAAGTTCGCCTCCATCCTGACGCCGTTCCTGATGTCGCCCGCGCCGAGCCGCTCGCAGGTGTTGGCCGCGTTCGAGGCTGCCGGCGCCGAAGACTTGTTCAACGAGATGGTTCTGCTGTCCACCAAGGATCTGCTCGACCGATACTTCGAAAACGAGCACATCAAGGGCCTTTTCACCTTCTTTGGGATGATCTCTGTCTGGGGCGGTCCGTCGACGCCGGGTACCGGGTACGTGTACGGGCACCACTCCGTGGGCGAGTTCAAGGGCACTCTCGGCCAGTGGGGCTTCGTGAAGGGCGGCATGGGTGGCATCACCCAGGCGATGGCCCGCAGTGCCGAGGCCTACGGCACTGAGATCCGGTTGAACTCGCCGGTCGAGAGGGTTGTTGTCGACAGGGGTCGAGCCTCCGGCGTCAAACTAGCCAACGGCGAAATCATTTCGGCGCGCACGGTCATCTCCAATGCCGACCCGCAGCGCTCCATGCTGCAGCTACTGCCCGCCGGCACCGTCGACGCCAAACTGACGGCGAAGCTGGAAGACTACGACGCCCGCGGCTCGATGGCCCGCATTCACCTGCTGATCGACGAGCTACCCGACTACATCGGATTCCCTGCCGGAGTGCAGGGCCCACAGCACCAAGCACAGGCGATCATGGGCGCCTCCATCGAAAATTTCGAGCGCGCATGGGAGGCCGAACGCCGCGGCGAGATCCCCGACGACTTCGTCATCGAAGCCGTCATCCAATCGACCCACGACGACACCTTGGCGCCCAAAGGCAAGCACACCATGACCCTTGGCGTACAACAGCTTCCGTTCAACCTGGCGAGTACTGACTGGGACACCATCCGCGACGAGTGGGCCGACAAGGTGCTTGAGGTGCTGTTCCGCTACGCCCCCAACCTGCGCGGGCACATCCTCGAGCGGGTCATCATCACCCCCAAGGACCTCGAGCGTGACTACGGCCTGACCGGCGGCAACATCTTCCACGGCGCCATGTTCTTCGACCAGCTGTTCAACAACCGACCCACCCCGGAGCTCGCCGACTATCGCACTACCGTTGGCAACTACTACCTCTGCGGCTCAGGTACGCACCCCGGCGGCGGGGTGATGGGAGCCAACGGCCACAACGCCGCCCAGGTCGTCATCGCCGACCTCAACGGCACGCCGGCACCTACCGCTGCGCGCGTCGGACCCGCAGCCAAAGCCGGCGTCGTGGACCGGGCGATGGAGGCAGTGATGAGTACCAAGACCGGCAAGAAGCTCGGATACACCGTTGCGACCAGCCCCGCACTGCGCATGGTCGTCAAGTTCGTCGCCCGTAGTAAAACCACCCGCTAACCCAAGACAAAGGACCCGCCATGCTCGATCAGGACAGCCCTCAACCACAGGCAACCGCCAAAGAATCGCCCGATGGCGCACCAGGCCTGGCGCGCAACCAGGTTGGTGTTCTCGGCATTGTTTTCTTCGTCGTCGCCGCGGCGTCTCCCCTGACGGTTGTGGTGGCATTGTTCCCGGTGATCATCGGATCGGGAAACGGTGTCGGCATCGCCGGTGCCTTCGTGCTGGTAGCAATGGTTCTCACCGTCTTCGCAGTGGGCTACGTCGCGATGAGTAAACACATCACCAATGCCGGGGCCTTCTACGCCTTCATCACCCGAGGTCTCGGTAGGCCGGTGGGCCTGGGCTCAGCTTCCCTGGCGATCTTCGGCTACAACGCCATCCAGCTCGGCGTCATCGGCGGATTCGGCTACTACGCATCCGAATTCGTCACCAGGCACACCGAAGTTGTCATCCCGTGGTGGGTGTTCTCATTCCTGGTCATGGGCGCATCGCTGTTCCTGGGGATCCGGCAAATTCACGTCGGTACCCGCGTACTGGCCGTACTGCTGACGTTGGAGACCGGCATCATCGCGCTGCTCAACGTCGGAATCCTGTTCAATTCACCGACTCCGATCAGCGACTACTCGTTGCAGCCGTTCCTCCCTTCGGCCGTCTTCGCAGGCGCGCTGGGTGTCGCGCTGATGTTCGCTCACGCCTCGTTCATCGGATTCGAGGGCACCGCCATCTACGGCGAGGAAGCGAAGGACCCCAAACGCACCGTGCCCAGGGCCACATACGGCTCGGTGATCTTCATGGGGGCTTTCTACTCCGTCACCGCGTTCCTCATTGTCAACGCTGTCGGCGTGGACAATGCTGTCGGCCTCGCCGAGACCGAGGGGGGCAATCTGGTTTTCGCTGTCAGCAACAGTGTGCTCGGCAGCGTCGGCACCGAGGCGTTTCAGCTACTGATCATCACAGCCCTGTTTGCGGCCATTCTCACCTTCCACAACAACGTCGCCCGGTATCTCTTCTCACTGGGCCGCCAGGGCGTCCTCTGGTCCCGTCTGGGCACCACCCACCCCACCCGCCGGTCACCGGCGATCGCGTGCTACGTCCAGATCGGAATGGTCGCCGTCGTGGTGGCGATCTTCGCCGCCTTCGGCCTCGACCCCTACGCCACCCTGTTCACCTGGTGGACCGGTGTCGGCGCGGCAGCCATCATCCTGCTGCAGACCCTCGCCAGCATCGCGATCTTCGTGTTCTTCCGCCGCTCCGATGTGGACAAGCGGCCCTGGAACACCTTCATCGCACCCCTGCTCGGTATCGCCGGTCTACTGCCATTCCTCTGGTACGCAGTAACGGGAATGGATGTGCTGCTCGGTGGCGGCGGCTGGCTACAGATCTCGTTCACCGCGATGCTGTTCGCCTCGCTGGCCGTCGGAATCATCGGCGCATACATCATCAAAGCTCGGTCGCCGCAACGGTACGAGCAGCTGAACTCGACACTGGGCGATCGCGTTTAGACGACTCGAATGGTGAGCCCGGCGGGTGCTACGGCACTCGCCGGGTTGACCTTTTGGATCGGTGGATTGTCGTACCCCGTTGGCTGCAGGTGGCCCGGCAGCGCGTGCCGACCGAAGTCGCTGTCATGCCGCGGGCTCAAGGACGTCGACCCGGTCGGCTCAGGTCCGACAAGGTCCCCGCCACAGATGTACGGACCAGTGATTGCCTCGAGCGGGTTCGGCCAACAGCGTGGCCCTTCGAATCCGGGACCGTAGTGATCCGGGACCGTAGTGTTGACGCTGAGCGCCAGACCGAACAGACCTGGTCCGGGAGGACCACGACACCAAGGAGTGGAACACGATGAGCACATCCGCGTACGCGGTGGTCGATCCGTCGACCGGCGAGCTGATCCGGGAGTACCCGACTGCGACCGATGAGCAGGTCGAGCAGGCCGTTGCCGCCGCGGCGAAAGCCCACCGGGAATGGTCCCGTGGGTCGACCGTGGCCGAGCGCGCCGCGCTGCTCCGCAAGGTCGCCGAGTTGCACACCCAGCGCAAGAGCGAACTCGCCAAGATCATCCAACGTGAGATGGGCAAGCCGCTGGACCAGTCCGAAGGCGAGGTCGACTTCAGCGCCGCGATCTACGAGTACTACGCCGACAATGCCGAGAAGTTCCTGGCAGACGAGCCAATCGAGCTACTGGAGGGTGAAGGCTCCGCACTGATCCGCCGCAGCTCCGTCGGCGTGCTGCTCGGGATCATGCCGTGGAACTATCCGTACTACCAGGTGGCCCGGTTCGCCGGCCCGAACCTGGTGCTGGGGAACACCATTGTGCTCAAACACGCCCCGCAGTGCCCGGAGTCGGCCGCGGCATTGCAGCAGATCTTCCTCGACGCCGGCTACCCGGAGGGCGCCTACGTCAACATCTACGCCACCAACGAGCAGATCGCCGACGTCATCGCCGACCCACGCGTGCAAGGGGTTTCGCTGACGGGTTCGGAGCGTGCCGGCGCCGCCGTCGCGGAGATCGCGGGTCGCAACCTGAAGAAGGTGGTGCTGGAACTCGGCGGTTCGGACCCGTTCGTGCTGCTCAGCACCAACGACCTGGACTCGGCGGTGGAGGCGGCGATCGACGGACGCTTCGAGAACACCGGGCAGGCCTGCAACGCCGCCAAGCGGATCATCGTCGCCGAGGACGTCTACGACGAGTTCCTGGACAAGTTCACCAACAAGGTTCTCGCAAAGGCGGACGGGCTGGCCCCGCTGTCGTCGGTGGCCGCCGCGGAGCGCCTGGATGAGCAGGTCAAACGCGCCGTCGACGACGGTGCGACGCTGGTGTCGCAGGGGGAGCGCAACGGCGCCTTCTACCCGCCCGGCGTGCTGACCGGCGTCTCGCCGGATTCGCCGAGCTACAAGGAGGAGCTGTTCGGCCCCGTCGCCACCGTGTTCAAGGCGACCTCGGAGGAGCAGGCGGTCGAGATCGCCAACGACACCCCGTTCGGGTTGGGGTCCTACGTGTTCACCACCGATGACGAGCAGGCGCGCCGGGTCGCCGACAGGATCGAGGCCGGGATGGTCTTCGTCAACGCCGTCGGCGCCGAAGGCGCCGAGCTCCCGTTCGGCGGCGTGAAGCGGTCGGGCTTCGGCCGGGAGCTCGGACGCTTCGGCATCGACGAGTTCGTCAACAAAAAGCTCATCCGGATCAGCTGACCGGGGAGTGCGTTGTAACCTCACCGCATGGAAGTACTACGTGACGTAGTTGTACTGCTTCACCTCGTCGGCTTCGCGGTGACGTTCGGGGCATGGGTGGCGGAAGCGGCGGCGCGCCGCTTCCGCACCACCCGGGTGATGGACTACGGACTGCTGCTCTCGCTGTTGACCGGCCTCGCGCTGTCGGCACCGTGGCCGGCGGGGATCGACCTGAACTACCCCAAGATCGGGGTCAAGCTGGTGATCCTGGTGGTCCTCGGCGGCCTGCTGGGCATGGGCAACGCCCGGCAGCGCCGCACCGGGGACCCGGTGCCGCGCCCGCTCTTCGTCGGCGTCGGGGTGCTGGCATTCCTGGCGGCGGCGATCGCGGTCCTGTGGTGACCGACCCGACTATTGCTCGCCCAGGCCGATCAACTCGGTGACATGGTGGTCGCGTCCGGCGGTGTAGCCGCCGTCGACGGCGATGGCCTGGCCGCTGACGAAGCTGGCATCGGCCGAAAGCAGGAACGCCGCCACGGCAGCGACCTCCTCGGGACGGCCGAACCGGCGCAGCTTGTGTTCATGGCGTAGCCCCTCGCGCGGCCCGTCCATGCCGGGAAGCCCCATCACCGACTCGAACAACGGGGTCTCGATGAACCCCGGGCACACCGTGTTGGCGCGGATTCCGCTGGGCCCGTAGTCGATTGCGGCGTTCTTGGTCAGCAGCACCACCCCGCCCTTGGATGCGTTGTAGGCGCTGCCGCCGGCTGTCCCCTCGAGGCCCTCGACGCTGGACAGCGTCACGATCGCGCCGCGTTCACCGGCCACCCGGTCCTGGGTCAGCATCTGGGTCAGCGCGGCACGCATCACCACGAACGTGCCCTTGAGGTTGACGTCGACGACGCGATCCCATTCCTCCTCGGGTAGCAAGTGGATCGGACCGCCACCGCCCACGCCCGCCGAATGGACCACGCCGTCGAGGCGGCCCGCTGCCTCGACCACCGCGGCGACCGCGCGCTGCACTGCCCCGGAGTCGAGGACGTCGGCACGGTGATAGCCGAAACTCGTCGAAAGTCCGGGCGGCGCTTCGGGACTGACATCCACACCGATCACCGAGGCGCCCTCGTCGAGCAGCCTCCTGACGGTGGCCTCACCGATGCCCGACGCCGCGCCGGTGACCAGGACGCCCTTACCCGCAAGCCTGTGCATCGGCACAGTATTGCGCACGTCGGTGGATGTTGATCATCCATTGGCTGCCATATGTATGGTGTGGTGCATGCCACACGTCACTGGTGCCGCGGTCCGCGATCCGGAGCTGGCACGGCTGACCGGTCTGCCGTTCGACGACTCCGACGACGTGATCCGCACCGCGATCGCCGAAGCCAGTGTGCCCGCGCTGCTGATGTCGATGGTGCACATGACCGGCGACCTCGCCCTCCTCGACGAACTGCCGGGTCCGTTCATGCTCATCGCGATGGACCTGCAGGGCGGGATGAGCGAACCGGACAAACAGGCCGTGCGCGACCGGGCGTTCGAGGTCGTCCGCGACTACCGCGACAGGGGGTGCCCGCCGCCGTTCATCCCCGACGCGCACCAGCTGCGGGTGATGCTCGACGTGATGTCCGCTGGACAGGTCACCGACGAGTTCGTCGACTACATCGCTGCCGACCTCCGGTTCACCGACAAGGACCAGGCCGGGCCGGTGCTCTCCTCGACCGCTGAGCAACGTGCCGGCTTCCCGGTGGTCATCATCGGGTGCGGCGAGTCCGGGCTGCTGGCGGGGATCAAGCTCAAACAGGCCGGCATCCCGTTCACGATCATCGACAAGCAGTCCGGGGTCGGTGGCACCTGGCTGGCCAACCGCTATCCGGGATGCCGTGTTGATATCGCCAGCCAGTACTACACCTACTCGTTCGAGCCCACCGACCACTGGCAACACCACTACGCCACCCAGCCCGAGATCCTGCAGTACCTGGGCGACGTGATGGATCGCTACCAGATCGGCGAACACGTCCGGTTCGAGACGGAGGTAACCGGGGCCGCGTGGGACGACGCGACGTCGACATGGCAGGTGCAGATCAGGGACGCCGGCGGCACCTGCGAGACGCTCACCGCCCGCGGGCTGATCTGCGCGGTCGGCCAGTTCAGCAACCCGGTGATCCCGGACATCAAGGGCGCCAAGAACTTCGACGGCCCGTCGTTTCACACCGCCGACTGGGACGACACCGTCGACCTCGCCGGTAAGCGGGTGGCGGTCATCGGTGCCGGCGCCAGCGGGTTCCAGTTGGTCCCGGCGATCGCCGAGACCACCGCACACGTCGACGTCTACCAGCGCACCGCGCAGTGGATGGCGCCCAACGTCAACTACCACGCGCCCGTCGGTGACGGCGCCCGCTGGGCCATCCGGCATCTGCCGTACTACGGCCGGTGGCTGCGGTTCGTGTCATGGTGGCCGATCGCCGACGCACTCAACGAGCAGATCACCATCGACCCCGACTGGGACAACGGCGGGCTGTCGGTCAGCGCGGGCAACCAGACGATCCGGGAGGTGTTCGTCGCGTGGATGCAGGCGTTCACCACCGACGAGCAACTACTGGCCAAGGTGACGCCGAAGTACCCGCCGATGGGCAAGCGCACGCTTCAGGACGACGGCACCTGGCTGACCACGCTGACGCGTGACGACGTCGAACTGATCACCGACGGCGTCGCCGAGATCACCGCGGATGGGGTCGTCGACGGTGCCGGTGTGCACCGGCCCGCCGATGTTCTGTTGTGGGCCACCGGTTTCGACGTCAACCACCAACTCGGCCCCGTCAACATCCGTGGGGTGGGCGGCGTCGGCCTGAACGAGGTGTGGGGTGACGCCGCCTACGCCTACCTCGGCATGACGGTCAACGACTTCCCGAACTTCTTCTGCATGTTCGGGCCGGGCACCAACGCCGTCAACGGCGCCAGCCTGATCTACAACTCCGAATGCCAGATGCGCTACATCCTCGGGTGTATCGACATGGTGCTCACCTCGGGCGCCGCGTCGGCGATGCCCAAGGCCGAGGTGTGCACCGACTACGACCGGCGCAGCCAGGAACGGCTGAAGACCATGGTCTACTCCCATCCCGCCGTCACCAGCAGCTACTACAAGAACTCCGCAGGTGAGCTGCCGACGCTGTTCGCGTGGCGCATCGTCGACTACTGGAAGTGGACACACCGTCCGGACCCGGACGACTACGAACTGAAAATGCCTTGACAACAGGAGGATCGATGACAGGACGGCTGGCCGGCAAGGTTGCCCTCATCAGCGGGGGAGCCCGCGGAATGGGGGCGTCGCATGCCCGCGAGATGGTCGCCCACGGTGCGAAGGTGGTGTGCGGCGACATCCTCGACGGCGAAGGTGAGCTGGTGGCCAAGGAACTCGGTGAGAGCGCCCGCTACGTCCACCTCGACGTCACCCGCACCGAGGACTGGGAAGCCGCGGTGGCCCATACCGTCGCCGAGTTCGGCGGGCTGGACGTGTTGGTGAACAACGCCGGCATCCTGAGCATCGGCACCGTCGAGGACTTCGAACTCTCGGAGTGGCACCGCATCCTCGACATCAATCTCACCGGTGTCTTCTTGGGCATCCGCGCCGTGACGCCGACGATGAAAAACGCCGGGCACGGATCGATCATCAACATCTCCTCGATCGAGGGGATGGCCGGCACCATCGCCTGCCACGGCTACACCGCGACGAAGTTCGCGGTCCGCGGGCTGACCAAGTCCACCGCACTGGAGTTGGGGCAGTTCGGAATTCGGGTGAACTCCGTGCACCCGGGCCTGGTCAAGACGCCGATGGCCGACTGGGTGCCCGAGGACATCTTCGCCGGTGCGCTGGGGCGCATCGCCCAGCCCAGGGAGGTCAGCAACCTGGTGGTCTATCTGGCCAGCGACGAGTCGAGTTTCTCGACCGGAGCCGAGTTCGTCGTCGACGGCGGGGTGCTGGCCGGACTGGCCCACAAGGATTTCTCCGCTGTCGACGTCGACCAGCAACCCGACTGGATCGCCTAGGGCTCGCTGCGGGCCCGGTCCATCCGCCGGCCCAACTCCGCTCGGGATCCGATGCCGAGCTTGCGGTAGATCTTCGTCAGGTTGTGCTCGACGGTCTTGGTGCTGATGAACATCGACGCGGCGATGTCCTTGTTGGTGGCGCCGGAGGCCGCCATCTCGGCGACCTGCTGCTCCGACGGGGTCAGCCGGCTGAGGTCGTCGTTGGGCGTCACCACGGCGCGGGCGAGCTCGGCCTGGGCCCGGCGTGCCCACAACGGGGTGCCCAGCTGCTCGAACTGCTGCAGCGCCTCGGTGAGATTGGCTGCTGCCGTGTGCTTTTGGCGCAGCCGACGCTGCAGCTGGCCGAGGATCAGCTGGGTTCTGGCCCGTTCGAACGGCATCGGCAGCGCATCGTGTTCGGCCAACGCCTGATGCGCGGTCTTCTCGGCCGCGGTGACGTCTCCGCGCGCGGCCAGCAGCATCGCCCGGCAGCGGGCCCCGACCGCCTTCATCCAAGTCCGTCCGTGCTCGGCGCCGTTGTGCTCGAGTGCGGCGGTGAGGAACTCGGCGTCGTCGAGCCGGCCCACCCCGACCATGGCCTCGATCACGTCGGGAAGGTGCCAGGCGTACATCAGCTCGGTGGCAGGCGGGCGGCCGCTGGTCAGAAACGTCTTGTCCAGCGCCTCGAGTGCCTCGCGGTGATTGCCCAGCGACTCCTCCAGGAAGCACAGCGTCATCCCCGGCCAGTCCGCGACGTGCGACGAACTGCGGTTCTTCATCGCGACCAGGACCCATCGAGCGTCGGCGCGCGCGTCGTCCACCCGGCCGGCGTACGCCGCGACGGCCGCTCGCACCGTCATCGGGATGATCAGCACGTCGTCGCCGCCGAGTTGCTCGGCCCGTTCGACGGCCTCGGCGGCCTCCGCGGCGGCCTCTGCGAGCTGTCCGCGCCACACGTGGTTGATCGCCAGGAATCCGGCGATGGCCATCATGTCGCTTTCGGCGCCCCGCTCGACGCAGATCTCCCGGGCCGCCATCAGCTCCCGGTGCGCCTGCTCGAGCCGACCGGTCCAGGACAACGCGAGCGCGTGCACGAACGGCGCCCGGAAGATGATCGGGACGTCGAGGGAGCTGTCATAGAGCTCACGGGCCCGATCCAACGCGGCATGGTCCAGGCCGCGTCCGCACTGGAAGTCCACATGGACCGACCAGGACAGCGCGGCACTGGTCAGACCGGGCACGCCCAGCTCCTCGGCGAGCTTGACGGCGTCGCGGACGTGCCTGCGGGCATCGTCGAGCTCGCCGGTGCTGTTGAGCGCGAACGACAATCGAAGCAGCACCGTCACGGTCACGAAGATGTTGCCCGCAGCGTCGTCGAGTGCCTGGCGGAGCAGCTCGACAGCTTCGTCGTGCTCGTTCTGGTACATCCGCACCATGGCGAGCTGGCTGAACGCCATGGCCCGCAGGATTCCCGGCTCCATCGTCTCTGCGGCGGTGCTGACCAGTGTGCCCGCCTGGGTGGTGTCGCCGGCCAGGAAGTGGTTCTCCGCGGCCTTGATGCGCCGCAGCGGGTTGTCGCCACCCAGGCCGATCGCCAGGTCGACCAGTTCGGCGGCGGCGGCCGGAGCGCCCCGGGCCCGCGCGGCGTCGGCAGCCTGGTCGAGCGCGGTGAAGATCTCGTCGTCCGCATTCGCCGCGCCGAGCGCCAGGTGCCGCGCCTTGAGTTCGGGCTGGATTTCCAGCGCGCTCAGCCTGCGGTGCATGGCGCGGCGCACCGTCGGCCCGGCGTCGGCGTAGACGCCGCTGGCCAGCAGGGGGTGGGTGAAGCGGACCCGGTTTCCTTCCAGGGTGAGGATGCCGTCGGCTTCGACGTGCTCGACCCGCCGGACCAGCTCCGCGGTGGTGATGTCGTTGGCGCCGGCCAGCAGCTCGACGGTGGGTTCGGCGACGCAGGCCACGCTGAGCAGCAACGAGCGGACGTCGTCGTCGAGCAGGCCGATCCGTCTGCGGACCACATCGGCGAGCGTGGCGGGCAGCGGTTGTTCGGTGCCGGCCGGGCCGTCGCCGATCGCGCGGGCCAGTTCGATCGCAAAAAACGGGTTGCCGCCGGAGATCTCGGCGATTCGGAGCACGGTCGGACGGGAGAACGTCCGTCCCAGTCGTTCGGAGAGCACGCGGTGCAGTTGCCGGGTGTTCAGCGGGCGCACCGTGGCGCGGTGGACTCCGTCCGGACGGTCCAGGTGCATCCAGCTCACGGCCGTACCGTCGCCGGGTTCGCATCGTTCGGTGACCAGCACCCCGAACGCGCCCTTGAGCCGGCGTACGGCGAACTCGACCGCCGCGCGGCTGGAGCTGTCCAGCCACTGGGCGTCGTCGATCGCGACGATCACCGGCGCGTCGTCTGCCAACGCGTGCAGCACGTTCAGGAATCCTGCGGCCACGACACGCTGATCGGTGGGGGGTCCGTCTGCTCCCGCGCGCAGCAGCACCCGGTCCAACGCCAGCAGCTGCAGCGACGGCAGCCGCGCGAAGCACGCCGGTTCGAGGTCGCCGAGCAGGTCCGCCAGCGCCGCGAACGCCATCACCGACTCCGCCTGGCCGACACGCGCCGTCAGCACCCGGAAGCCGCGGTCGCGGGCCTGCTGCAGCAGCGACATCCACAGCGTGGTCTTGCCGATGCCGGCTTGCCCCTCGATGACCAGCCCGGTGGGCCGTGACGCTGCGGCAGTCAGGAATCCAGCTACCTGCCGATCCTCGGCAGGTGACCCGCTAGCGGAGGACACAGGGTCCATCATCGCAGTGGGCAAAGGCAGGCGCACGACTTCGGTCGGTTCTGCGGGTCCGCGTCACCGCAGCACCACCACGACCTTGCCTTTGGCGGTCCGATCCTCCAGCGAGGCGATCGCCTCGGCGGCCCGCTCGAGCGGATACACCACCGGCTCGGGCGCGGGCACCGCACCCGAGGCCAGCAGCGGCTCCAGCTCCGCCCACTGCTGCTGCAGGTAGCCGGGATGGCTCAGTGTCCAGGCGCCCCACCCGACACCGACGGCGTCGACGTTGTTGAGCAGCAGCCGGTTCACCTTGATCGTGGGGATCTCCCCGCCGGTGAACCCGACGACGAGCAGCCGCCCGCCGGGAGCCAGCGAACGCAGCGAATCGGTGAACCGGTCGCCGCCCACCGGGTCGACGACGATGTCCACCCCGCGCCCGCCGGTGAGTTCCTTGACGGCGTCCTTGAAACCGTCGGCCAGCACCACGTCGTCGGCGCCTGCCGCCCGGGCGACACCGACCTTGTCCTCGCTGCTGACCACGGCGATCACCCGGGACGCGCCGAACGGGCGCGCCAGCCGCAGCGTGGAGGTGCCGATACCGCCCGCGGCGCCGTGCACGAGCACGGTCTCCCCGTCCCGCAGTCTGCCGCGGGTACGCAGCGCGAAGTGCACCGTCAGGTCGTTGAACAGCAGCCCAGCCCCTGCCTCGAACGACACCGAGTCCGGTAGCTTGAACAGCCGTTCCGATTGCAGCGCAACGACTTCGGCCATCGCCCCGCACAGCATCGTCAGCCCGGCCACCCGGTCTCCCGGCGCGACGTGGGCACCGTCGGGCGCGCTTCGGACGACCCCGGCGATCTCCGCACCCGGGGTGTAGGGCATCGCCGGCTTGTATTGATAGAGCCCGCGGGACTGCAGTGCGTCCGGAAACGCCACCCCCGCGGCGTGTACGTCGACGATGACCGTGTCGTCCCCGGCGGCGTTTTCGGCGGGTTCGTCGATCTCGACCACCTTGGCGGCCTGCGGTCCCTCGAGCTCGGCTATCTGTATGGCGCGCATCTGACCATTTAACTGCACCGTCGCGGCCGCCTCGGCCGGTACAGTCAGCTCGCCGGCAAAGTCGCCGGACCAGGGGAGTGCACAGGGAGCGCGGATGGCACGAAGCTTTGGCACCCGATTGCAGGGCGGATTCGCCCCGGCCCGGGAACTGCCCCCGGGCAGGGTCGTCGACGTCCGGTCCAGAGACGGCGTACGGCTGCACACCGAGGTGTTCGGACCCCCCGACGGCTACCCGATCGTGCTCGCGCACGGGATCACCTGCGCCATCCGGGTCTGGGCCTATCAGATCGCCGACCTGGCCCAGCACTACCGGGTGATCGCCTACGACCATCGCGGCCACGGGCGCAGCTCGGTGCCGCCGCGCCGGGGCGGTTACAGCCTCGACCACCTGGCGGCCGATCTGGACGCCGTGCTGGACGCGACTCTGGCGCCCGACGAGCGCGCGGTGGTCGCCGGCCACTCGATGGGCGGCATCGCGATCAGCTCCTGGTCGGAGCGGTATCCGCATCGGGTCGCACAGCGTGCGGACGCGGTGGCGCTGATCAATACCACCACCGGTGACCTGCTGCGCAATGTCAACCTGCTGCCTGTGCCCGCGACGCTGGCCGACGCGCGGGTGCGGGCGGCGGGGTCCTTGCTGAGGACCTTCGGGGCGGCGCCGTTGCTGCGCGCCGCGGACCGTCCGAGTCGCCGCTTCGTATCGACGATCGCGGTTGGCCGAGACGCCGACCCGGACGTCGTCGACTTCGTCTTCGAGTTGTTCAACGGCACCCCGCCGGCCGGACGCGGGGGTTGGGCGCGGGTGCTGGTCGACCACCTCGGCCCGAAGCACATCGCGCTGAAGAACCTGACGGTGCCCACGCTGGTCATCGGCAGCCAGAAAGACCGGCTGCTGCCGATGGTGTCGTCGCGCCGGATCGCGGCCACCGCGCCGAACCTTGCCCGGTTCGTCGAGCTCGCCGGTGGGCACTGCGCGATCCTGGAGCGCCCGGCCGAGGTCAACGAACACCTGCGGTGGCTGGCCGAGGAGGCGAGTCGGGCTCAGGCTGGGGCGAGCGAAACGACGGGGAAGAGTCAGGCTGGGGCGAGCGAAGCGACGGGGGAAAGTCAGGCTGGGGCGAGCGAAGCGACGGGGGAGAGTCAGGGGAGCCGCATCAGCTCCTGATGTGCCTCGGCGGCCGCCCGGAGACCGGAGCGCACCGCGCCGTCCAGAAAGCCCGTCCACTCGTCGGCGGTCTCGGTGCCCGCCCAGAAGATGGCGTCCACCGGGGCGCGCAACCACCGCCCGTGCGTCGTCCACGAGCCGGGCGGGACGGCTGCGGTCGGCCCGCCGGGCGCGAATTGCTCGGTGCCCCAACAGTGATCGAGATAGTCCACCGGGTGTGCGGCGGCGTCGCCGAACAGCGCGGCGAACCCGGCGAGCGCGACCTCGCGCCGCTTGTCGCCGGGCAACGGGTCGAAGACGCTGGCATCGGTGAAACCCAGCAGAATACCGGGGCCCGCGTCGCCGGGGCTGACGTCGAAGGTGATGAACACCGGCCCCTCGTCGGACAGCGCCTCCCCGGAGCTGCCGTTCTCCCGCCAGAACGGGGTCTTGTAGGCCGCGTAGGCCTTGCTCAGGCGTCCCTGCGGCCAATGCCGCGGGAGCTCGCGGTGCTCGGGTGGCAACGCCGGCTCGAACTCGATGCCGGCGCGGTGAGCGGGCGGGACCGCGACGACGACCGCGCGACCGCTGAACTCACCACCTGCGGTGACGACGGTCAGGGTGCCGTCGGGATGGCGTTCGATGCGCTGTACCGGTGCGCCGAGCACCACACGGTCGCCGAGTTCGTCGGCCATCCGGACCGCGATCTGCTGGGTTCCCGCCGGGAAGCGGTCCTGCTGGGCGCCGCCCTCGACGTCGAGCATGCGACCGAGTCCGCCCGCGGCCTTGACGTAGCGCACCGCATGCAGCAGCGAGACCGCGTCGGTTTCGCAGCCCCACGTCACCCGCGCCATGATCGCCATCAGGTCGCGTGTCGAGGCCCCGGCATGCACCGACCGCAGCCAGCCGTCGAGCGAGACGGCGTCGAGGTCCGCGGCGATCGGCGAGGCCCACGGCTCGGCCACCGGGACCTTCCTGCTCAACCGGTCGAACCGCCACTGGATCCGCGACACGTCGAGCAGTTCGATGATCGACAACCGGGGGATCGTGCTGCGGTAGGACCGCACCCGGCCGCGCCAGCGGATCAGGTTCTTTCCCTGGCCGTAGGTCGGGACCGACTCGCACCCCAGCTCGGCGGCCAGCGCGAGCACCGCGTCCTGGGTCGGCCCGACGAACGTCGCCCCGAGATCAACCGGCACCCCGGCCAGGTCCGCGGTGTAGGACCGGCCGCCGACGCGGTCGCGACCTTCGACGACGACAACGTCGTATCCGAGCCGGGTCAGCTCACGCGCCGCGGACAGTCCCGCGAAACCCGCTCCCACGACAACGACGTCGGCCATTCCCCCATCGTGGCGGATTCGGCGTGCAAACGTGCGCGGAGCGACGATTCGCACGCCGAAATCGCCCGATTCATTGAGCGAGATCGTCGACGCGCCGGGGGACGGACCCATATCGTGGTACGTGACCGGACCAAAGGAGCTTGCGGATGTACGGCAACGATGCAGACCCGGACTACACCGATGTGCTGATCATCGGCGCGGGGATCTCCGGGATCGGGGCTGCCTACCGCATCAAGGAGCGCAACCCGGCGATGAGCTATCGGATCCTCGAGCGGCGTTCGCGCATCGGCGGCACCTGGGACCTGTTCCGATACCCGGGCATCCGGTCCGACAGCGACATCTTCACGCTGTCGTTTCCGTGGGAGCCCTGGACGCGTCCGGAGAACGTCGCCGACGGCGAGTACATCCGGGAGTACCTGACGACGACGGCGCGCAAGCACGGCATCGACCAGCACATGCAGTTCGACACGTATGTGAAGTCCGCCGAATGGGACTCGACGACCGACACCTGGACGGTTCGCACCGAGCAGGACGGCCAGGAGCGGCTGTTCCGGTCACGCTTCGTGTTCTTCGGGACCGGCTACTACAGCTACGACGACCCGTACACCCCCGAGTTCCCCGGTATCGAACATTTCCGCGGCGAGGTGGTGCACCCGCAGTTCTGGCCCGAGAATCTGGACTACTCGGGCAAACGGGTGGTGGTGATCGGCAGCGGAGCCACCGCGATCAGCCTGATCCCGGCGCTGACCGAGAAGGCCGAACACGTGACGATGCTGCAGCGCTCGCCGACCTACATGATGTCGATGGCGCGCATCGACCCGATGGTGGACTTCATCCGCAGGGTGCTGCCGCGCAGGTTGTCCCACTCGGTGGTGCGCGTCCGCAACGCGGCCTTCCACATCCTGACCTATTTCATGTTCCGCAAGGCGCCGAAGTTCGGGCGCAAGCTCATCCGCAGCCGCGCCAAGGCGGCGCTGCCCGCCGGCTATGACGTCGACGTGCACTTCAAGCCGAAGTACAACCCGTGGGACCAGCGGATGTGCCTGATCCTCGACGACGATCTGTTCAACCGGATCAAAGACGGGCGCGCCGAGGTGGTCACCGACACCATCGACCACGTCGACGAGAACGGCATCGTGCTGAAATCCGGCGCCCGAGTGGACGCCGACGTGATCGTCACCGCGACGGGGCTGCAACTGCAGGCCCTCGGCGGCATCCGCATCATCCTCGACGACACCGAGATCAAGATCACCGACCGGTTCGTCTACAAGGAGTACCTGCTCGAGGATGTGCCGAACATGGCGTGGTGCATCGGGTACACCAACGCGTCGTGGACGCTGCGCGCGGACATGACGGCCAAAGCGTTCGCGAAGCTGTTGGCGTACATGGATTCTCGCGGTTACACGCACGCCTACCCGCATCGTGGTGACGCCCCGATGGCCGAGAAGCCGGCGTTCGACCTGCAGGCGGGTTACATCAAGCGGGCACCGCACGCGCTGCCGAGGTCAGGCACCCGCCGGCCGTGGAACGTGCGGCACAACTACGTGCTCGACGTCATCGACCACCGGTTCGACCGGATCGAGGAGTCGATGGTCTTCGGCCGCGCCGCGGTCCGCGAACCCCGCCCCGCCTGAGCGCGCACCCTTTCCGCCGGAACGGTATTCCAGCAGGGCTTGTGCGAGTGCACGCGTGCTGGAATACCGTTCCGGCGCAGAGTCAGGGGCTAGGGCGCTACGGTGAGCCAGTCGGCGAAACCTGACGGGTCGTGGCGGCCGAGCGCCCCGTGCTCGAACAGCCCCCAGCCCTCGCGTTCGGCGCCGTCGGCGTCGCGGCACACCGCGCGGCCGACGTGGTCGATGACCCCGAACCCGGCCCGGCCGACGATCGCCGGGTCGGTCATGTCGTAGGTCAGGCGCTCGGTGAAGTTCGGGCCCTTCCACATGCCGTGGATCCAGTCGGAGTCGCCGCCGTAGCCACCACCGACGTGGATCGGCACCGCCAGCTTGGACTCGACATCAAAATGAACGGGGCTGCCGTCGAACGCAGTCGCGTCGACGGTGGCCCCGGTGGGGATGCGGGTGCCGGAGCGGTAGTGGATCTTCACCCGGGGCCACCCCAGCTGTTCCACGCGACCGTCCTTCCAGATCCGCGTGCAGTCGTTGAGCG
Source organism: Mycolicibacterium hippocampi (assembly GCF_010723735.1). Classification (GTDB taxonomy): domain Bacteria; phylum Actinomycetota; class Actinomycetes; order Mycobacteriales; family Mycobacteriaceae; genus Mycobacterium; species Mycobacterium hippocampi. The sequence continues at coordinate 2,447,046 of NZ_BLLB01000002.1, forward strand.
ACCGGAAGCCGGTGTGATCCTCCTGGATGATCACCACGATGCCGAAGTCGTCGAACGCCATCGGAATGTAGAGCCACCACATGCCCTCGAACGGTGGGTCGTCGGGCCTGCCGGCGGGTTCGGCCTCACCGACAGGCCGGATACCCCAGGACCGGTCGCGGGTGCCGACCCATCGGGCGGGATCGACGGTGATGTCCTCACCGTCGATGGACAGCTGACCGCTCCAGGTGCCGACCTGCGCGAACCGCTGGGCGTCCAGCGTCACCCGGGTTCCGCGGCGCATGATGTGCGGCTGCTCCTGGACCACGTCGAACAGGCCGTCCCAGGTGAGATCGGCAGCGATTCCGTCGGTTTCGTCGAGCACGATCCGCAGCTTGCGCAGCGGTTCGACAACCTCGACGCGGTACCCCCCGACATGTTGGTTGAGCCGGTCCTGGTCGATGGCGTCGGACAGGTGCACCGCGGTCTGGGTATCGCCGCTGCCGCCGTATCTGCCGCCTCCGCGGCGGGCCACGAGCAGGAACGCGTCCTTCACACCCAGGTTCGGGTAGTAGCCGATGCCGGTGATGACGAAGATGTCGCCGGTGCGGTCGTGGGCGTTGTAGTAGGACCGGTCGTAGAAGTTGCGGTCCGAGGAACCGGGCCACGCGATCGGCTGCGGCACCTGGTGTACCGGGTATTCGTCCATCGGTCCGAGCATCAGTGGGATTCTCCGATCAGTCTTTTCAGCAGTGACGCGTGGTAGAAGAGGCTCTCGACGTCGTCGGGTTTCTCGATCTCCCCGAAGCGCACCCGGCGCGCCCCGGTACGCATGAACACACAGCACCAGATGACACCGGAGAACACGTAGAACCAGTCGAGGTCGCCGACCTCGACTCCGGTCAGGTCGCGGTAGGTGGCGCGTACATCCTCCTCGCGCAGGAAGTCCGGCATGCCGGGCAATCCGGCCAGCTTGGTCAGCTCCTGGAACACCATGTGCGCGAACCCGATCCACGCGACGTCGAACTCCCGCGGGCCGACGGTCGCCATCTCCCAGTCCAGCACGGCGACCGGGACGAAGTCACGGTAGATGACGTTGCCGATACGGGCGTCACCCCACACCAGCACGGGTTCGGCTGCGGCCACATCGGCGGGGAATCGGTCTTCCAGCCAGGCCAGTGCCCGTTCGACCAGCGGCGACCGGCCGATGTCGGGGACGCTGAACTCGTACCAGTTCTTCAGCCATCCGAAGTGCCGGTGCAGCGCGGTCTCGCCGGGCGGGTCGACATCCTGGAGGAAGCCGAAGACCTGCTGCGCGTGGGGGATCGAATGCAGCTTGGCCAGCACCTCCACGGTGTTGTCCTGAAGCCGGCGCTGTTGGTCGGCGGTGGCGTCGTGCAGCCAGTTGTCCCCGAAGGTGTAGGGCATCACGTCGGGCGGGACGACTCCGTCGACGCGATCCATCAGGAAGAACGGCCGGCCCAGCACGTCGCCGGTGGTCTCCAGCCAGCGCACCCGCGGGACCGCGACGTCGGTCATCTCGCCGACCAGTCGGATCACCTCGTGCTGATGGTCCAGGCGGTAGTGCTCGAACACCGGCACGTCGGCCTCGGTCGGCGCGACCCGGGCCACCCATTTCTGTTCGACCTGGTTGCCGGCCTGTTGCCACCGCCCGGACACCAGGATCGTCTCCGACGACATGCCGTTGGAGTCGACGCCGCTTTCCACGGTGATCTCCGGTGTGGCATCACCCAGCACGGTGGACAGCCACTTCGACAGCGTGGCAGGGACATCGGTCATGTCACGGCTGGACCGCTGGAGCCGCCCCACTTCCTCGACGGCTGGTTCATTGATCACGAAAGGGTCCTTCCCGCCCACCGTTACGCTACCGTGGGTAGCGTTATGAAAGCAGAGCCGTTACCGGTTGACAAGGCCCCGGGTGCCGGGCGCCCCCGGGATCCGCGTATCGACGCTGCCATATTGCGCGCCACCGCGGATCTGCTTGTCGAAATCGGATATCCGAACGTCACGATGGCCGCCGTCGCCGAGCGCGCGGGGACCACCAAGACCGCGCTGTACCGCCGATGGTCCAGCAAAACCGAACTGGTCCACGAGGCGGCGTTTCCGGCCGCTCCGACGGCGATCCAAACTCCGCCGGGGAATATCGCCGCCGATCTGCGCGCCATGATCGAAGCGGCCCGCGACGTGTTCACCAGCCCGGTGGTGCGCGCCGCGCTACCCGGGCTGATCGCCGACATGTCGGCCGACACCGAGCTGAGCGGGCGGGTCACGGCGCGGTTCACCGACCTCTTCGGTGTGGTGCGCGCCCGGTTGCACGACGCGGTCGAGCGCGGCGAGGTACGCGCCGGCGTGGACCCGGACAGGCTCGTCGGGCTGATCGGCGGCGCGACGCTGCTGGCGCTCCTGCAAACCCCCGACGAGCTCGCCGGGTCCGCGTGGGTCGACAACACCGCCGCGATCCTGCTGCACGGTGTGGTGGCATAGCGGAATGTCCGAAGAGCAGTCCCTGCAGCCGTTCCCGTCGGACTGGCGCACCGCGCTGGTGCTCGTCCCGCATCCCGACGATCCGGAGTACGGCATCGGCGCCGCGGTGGCCGCGTGGACCGCGTCCGGCAAGACGGTGCACTACGCACTCGCCACCCGCGGCGAGGCCGGCATCGAGGGTATGCCGCCGGATCAGGCGGCGCCGGTGCGGGAGGCAGAGCAGCGGCGGTCGGCGGCGGTCGTCGGTGTGCACGACGTGCGCTTCTGGGACTTTCCCGACAGCCAGGTGCGGGACACGCCGCAGTTGCGCGGGCAGATCGCCGAGACGATCTCCGAGACCGGACCCGAGGTGGTCATCACCATCTACGGCGGCCCGCGGTGGGCGCCTGATGCGCCGAACCAGGCCGACCACATCGAGTTCGCCAATGCCGTTGCGGCGGCCTTTGATTCGTTGCCGGATCCGCCCCGCTGGCTTTTCGAGAACGGCCCGGAGGCGACGCACGGGCAGCCGGTGGACGGGTTCGTCGACGCCGCCGTGGCATCGCTGGCCGCCCACGAGGCCTACTTGCGGGTCCTCGACCCGGACACACCGGTCATCGAGCAGGCGCGCACTCAGGTCGAGGAGACGACCCGCCCGCACCCGTCGTTCGACGGCCGGCCGACGGTGCAGTTCATCTTGCGCCGACCGATCAATCCGGCCTGATCTGTTCCTTGTTGCGTTGCGACACCGCCTCGAACGCGACACCGAGGGTGTCGAAATCCCGGTGCTGGGCAAACGCGATCTTCTCCTCGGCCGCCAGCGCCGGGCCGGTCACCGCCGACGCACCGGTCGTGTAGATCTCCTTGAGGCCGCGCATCGTCGGCCGCGGCACGTCGGCGATCTGGGCGGCGAGTTCGACCGCCCGCTCGAGCAACCGCTGATGGGGCACCACCTCGGTCACCAGTCCGATCCGCTCGGCGCGCGCGGCGTCGACGACCTCGCCGGTCATCGACAGCCGCCGGGCCATCGCCGCGCCGATCAGTTGAGGGAGGCGGGCGGTCATCCCGCCGCCGGGCAGGATCCCCACCCGGGCGTGGGTGTCGGCGAACACCGCCCGTTCCGACGCGATCAGGAAGTCGCAGCCCAGCGCCATCTCCAGGCCACCGGTGAAGGTGGCGCCGTTGATCGCGCCGACGACCGGGGTGCGCATCTTGGCCACGGCCGCGATGCAACTCTGTGATCGGAACTCTTCGAAGTAGGACAACCCGTCGCGCGCCGCCTCTTTGAGGTCGACGCCGGCGCAGAATGCCGGATCGGTTCCGGTCAGCACGACCGCGCGCACCGACTCGTCCTCGTCAGCCGCTGTCAGCGCGGCGTAGGTCGCTCGAATCAGGTCCCGGCTCAGAGCGTTCCGCGCGGCAGGACGGTTCAACGTCACCACCCGGACTGCGCCCCGGTCGAGGGTCAGCGCCAGCGTCTCGGTCATCACTTCATCATTCGTGTCAAAAGAACCGGTCCGCCGAATTGGCGAGGTCCAGCAGCGGCTGCGGCAGCGCACCGAGTGCAAATGTGACCGCCGCGGTGACGGTGACGACGGCCGTCGTCAGCGCGCTGGGCATCACCACCACCGGGGCGTCGTCGGGGCGGTCGGTGAAGAACATCAACACGATCACCCGGACATAGAAGTACGCCGCGATGGCGCTGGCGATCACGCCGACCACCACCAACGGGATGGCGCCGCCCTCGCCGGCGGCCTTGAACACCGCGAACTTGCTGACGAACCCACTGGTCAACGGGATACCCGCGAAAGCGAGCAGGAACAGCGAGAAGACCACCCCGACAACGGGATAGCGCTTCCCCAGGCCGGCCCACCGCGACATCGTGGCGTCCTCCTCACCCGCGGTGTCACGGACCAGGCTGACCACGGCGAACGCCCCGACGGTGGAGAAGCCGTAGGCGAACAGATAGAACAGCGTCGACGACAACCCGGCCTCGTTGCCGGCGATCACGCCGGTCAGGATGAACCCGGTGTGGGCCACCGCCGAATAGCCGAGCATCCGTTTCACGTCGGTCTGGGTGACCGCCGTGATCGTGCCGACCACCATCGTCAGGATCGCGATCGCCCACAGCACGGGCCGCCAGTCGGCGTGCAATTCCGGCAGCGCCACGTAGAACAGTCGCAGCATCGCGCCGAACGCGGCGATCTTGGTGGCGGCGGACATGAAGGCGGTGATCGGGGTGGGCGCGCCCTGGTACACGTCGGGAATCCACGAATGGAACGGCACGGCACCGACTTTGAACAACACGCCGACCAACACCAACCCGGTCCCGACGAGGGCGAGCGACGGCTTGCCGGCGCCGGAGGACACCGCCTCGGCGATGCCGTCGAGTGACATCGTGCCGGCGTACCCGTACAGCATCGCCGCGCCGTAGAGGAAGAAGGCCGACGAGAAGGCGCCGAGCAGAAAGTACTTCAGCGCCGATTCCTGCGAGAGCAGCCGTCGCCGTCGTGCCAGGCCGCACAGCAGATACAGCGGAAGCGACAGCACTTCCAATGCGATGAACATCGTCAACAGGTCGTTGGCCGCGGGGAAGAGCAGCATGCCGCCCACCGCGAACAGTGTCAGCGGGAACACCTCGGTCTGGGTGATGCCCGCCCGGGTCGCCAGCTTCTCGTCGACACTTCCCGCGATCGCCGAGGCCTGCGGGGTGAATGCGTCCAGCCCGCGGGAATCCGCTGTGTTGTCGGCATGCTCGCCGGTGTGCCCGATCTGCCGCTCACCGATCAGCAGCACCCCCAGCACGCCGACCAACAGGATGGTGCCCTGCAGGAACAACGCGGGCCTGTCGACGGCGACAGAGCCCATCATCGCGGTGAATCCGCTGCCGCCGCCCAGGTCTCGAGACACCATGACCACGGCGACGAACGCTGCGACCAGCGCGGCGAGGCTCAGGGCCACCTGGGCGCCGTAGCGCTGCCGCCGGGGTAGGAAGGCCTCGACGAGAACACCGACGACGGCCGCGCCGAGCACGATGAGCATGGGGGACAGCAGCCAGTACTCGACGCTGGGAGTGGGGACGTTCATCGCGCCGGGCCTTCCGCCATCCGGGGTGCCGGGTCAGGCTGATCGATTGTGGTCAGAGTATGGGTCACCGCGGGGTTGATGACGTCGAGCGCCGGCTTGGGATACACCCCGAGCACCAGCAGCAGCGCGATCAGCGGGGTGACGACGACGAGCTCCCGCGGCACCAGATCACGCAGCTTGCCCTCGCCGTGGGCCAGTTCGTCGGGCACCGGCCCGGTCATCATCCGCTGATACATCCACAGGATGTAGATCGCGGACAGCACCAACGCGCTGGCCGCCAGGACGGCGAACACCGGGTACCGGGTGAATGTGCCGATCAGCACCAGGAACTCACTGATGAACGGCGCGAGCCCGGGCAGCGACAGCGTCGCCAGCCCGGACACCAGGAATGTCCCGGCCAACACCGGCGCCACCTTCTGCACCCCGCCGTAGTCACGGATGAGACGAGACCCCCGCCGCGACACCAGGAATCCGGCGATCAGGAACAGCGCCGCGGTCGAGATGCCGTGGTTGACCATGTACAGCGTCGAGCCGGACTGGCCCTGGCTGGTCATCACGAAGATGCCGAGGATGATGAACCCGAAGTGTGAGATGGACGTGTACGCGATCAGCCGCATCACGTCGGTCTGGCCGATCGCCACCACAGCGCCGTAGACGATCCCGATCACCGCGAGCGTGATGATCAGCGGGCTGAAGTACTTGGCGGAGTCGGGGAACAGTTGCAGGCAGTACCGGATCATGCCGAACGTGCCGACCTTGTCCATGATCGCCATCATCAGCACCGCGCTCGCCGGCGTCGCCTCCACCGCCGAGTCGGGCAGCCACCGGTGCAGCGGCCACAGCGGTGCTTTGACGGCGAAGGCGAACATGAACCCGCCGAACAGCAGGTGCATCACCATCGGGTTCACCACGAACTCGCCGCCGGCCACCGCCGCGACGATCTCGCGGAAATCGAACGTTCCCGCGGCGAAGGCGTCGCTCTGCGCGGTCACCACATACAGGCCGACGACCGCCGCCAGCATGATCAGACCGCCGAACAGGTTGTACAGCAGGAACTTCACCGCTGCGGCGCTGCGGTTCGCACCACCGAAGCCGCCGATCAAGAAGTACATCGGGATCAGCATGGCTTCGAAGAACACGTAGAACAGCAGGATGTCCAGCGACACCAGCGAGATCAACACCATGCCCTCGACGGCCAGCGTCAACGCGAAGTAGATGTGCACCGAGCGACCGCCCCAGCTGAGCCGGTCGCGGGCGTCGTTCCAGCCGGCGATGATCAGCAGGGGCACCAGCACCGCGGTCAGTACCACCAGGGCCAACGCGATGCCGTCGACACCGAGGATGTAGCCGGTGCCGAAAGACGGTATCCACTGGTGTGATTCGACGAACTGGAATTGCTCACCGGCGGGGTCGAACCCGACGGCCACCACCGCCGTGACTGCCAGCACCGCCAACGACACCGCCAGCGCGGTCCACTTCGCGAGAGCGCGCTGGCTCGCCGGCAGCAGCATCACCAACACCGCGCCCAGCATGGGAACCGCCCACAGCACCGTCAGCCACGGAAACGAGGTCACCACAGGTTCACCGCCAGGATCGCCGCGACGACGAGGACCGTGCCGGCGAGCATCGACAGGGCGTAGGACCGGGCGAAGCCGGTCTGCAGCCGCCGTAGACCGTCGGACACGCGGCCGACGGCGGCGCCCAGTCCGCTGCCCGCACCGTCGACTGCCTCGTCGTCGATCTCGACCAGTCCGGCCGTGATGACCGCTCCCGGGCCCATCAGCACCTTCTCGTTGAACACGTCGCCGTACAGGTCGCGGCGCGCCGCGACCGTCAGCGCCGAACCGGCTGGAACCGCTTCGGGTACCGGCCGCGAACCGTACATGCGGTAGGCGATGACGATCCCGACGGCGACCACCGACAGCACGATCACCGTCACCACCCACACCGGCAGCACATGGTGGATCTCCGCGGAGCCGACCACCGGGGCCAGCCAGTGCTCGAGGGTGCCGCCGATCGCCAGGGCGGCGCCTGCGGTGACCGAGCCGACCGCCAGCAGGATCATCGGCACGGTCATCACCGCGGGGGACTCGTGCGGATGCGCGCTGTGTCCTTCCCCCGTCGCTTCGCTCGCCCTGTCATTCCAGCGTTTCGGCCCGAAGAACGTCATCAGCATCACCCGGGTCATGTAGAACGCGGTGATTCCGGCGCCCAGAATCGTTGCGCCACCAAGGATGATGCCCTTGACCCCGCCTGCGCCCAGCGCGACTTCGATGATGCCGTCCTTGGAGAAGAACCCGGCCAGCGGCGGGATGCCGATGATCGCGAGATAACCCAGCCCGAAGGTGACGAACGTGATCGGCAATGCCTTGCGGAGTCCGCCGTAGCGGCGCATGTCGACCTCGTCGTCCATCGCGTGCATGACCGACCCGGCACCGAGGAACAGGCCGGCCTTGAAGAAGCCGTGGGTCAGCAGGTGCATGATCGCGAACGCATAGCCGACCGGGCCCAGGCCGGCGGCCAGCACCATGTAACCGATCTGGCTCATCGTCGACGCGGCCAGCGCCTTCTTGATGTCGTCCTTCGCGCAGCCGATGACGGCGCCGAACAACAGCGTCACCGCGCCGACGACCACGACGGCGGTCTGCGCATGCGGGGCCAGGTCGAACACCGGTCCCGAGCGCACGATCAGATAAACGCCGGCGGTGACCATGGTGGCGGCGTGGATCAGCGCCGACACCGGTGTCGGGCCCTCCATGGCGTCGCCGAGCCAGGACTGCAGCGGAACCTGCGCGGACTTACCGCATGCGGCCAGCAGCAGCATCAACCCGATCGCGGTCAACGTGCCCTCGGTGAGCACCGGCGCGGCGTCGAACACGGCGCCGAACGACACGGATCCGACGGCGGCGAACATCACCATCAGAGCGATCGCCAAGCCGACGTCACCGACCCGGTTGACGACAAACGCCTTCTTGGCCGCCGTCGCGGCCGACGGCTTGTGCGACCAGAACCCGATGAGCAGGTACGACGCCAGACCCACACCCTCCCAGCCCATGTAGAGGCCGAGGTAGTTGTCGGCCAGCACCAGCAGCAGCATCGCCGCCAGGAATAGATTGAGGTAGCCGAAAAACCGTCGGCGTCCGGGATCTTCGGCCATGTAGCCGATCGAGTAGACATGGATCAGCGAACCGACGCCGGTGATCAGCAGCACAAAGCACATCGACAGCTGGTCTAGCTGCAGACCGAAGTCGACGCGCAGCTCGCCGACCGGAACCCAGGAGAACAGCGATTCCCGGGTCGTCCTGCTCTCGGCGTCACGGCCGACCATGTCGACGAACAGCACTGCGGCACAAACGAAGGACGCCACCGCGGCAAACGTCCCCAGCAGGTGACCCCACCGGTCGGTGCGCCGGCCGGCCAGCAGCAGGACCGCCGCACCCGCCAGTGGCAGCGCGATCAGGAGCCACACAGGAACTGTCATCGGCTCATCAGGCCCGTCTCTTCTTCGCGCAAGCGGCTCATCAGTTCTTCAGCAGGCTTGCGTCGTCGACGCTGGCAGAGCGTCGGGAACGGAAGATGGTCATGATGATGGCCAGGCCGATCACCACCTCGCATGCGGCGACCACCATCGTGAAGAACGCCACCACCTGACCGTCGAAGTGTCCGTGCATCCGGGAGAACGCGACAAACGCCAGGTTCGCGGCGTTGAGCATCAGTTCCACGCACATGAACATGACCAGCGCGTTGCGGCGCAGCAGCACCCCGGAGGCGCCGATGGTGAACAGCAGCACCGACAGATAGAGGTAGTTCTCGGGATTCACCGAAGCTCACCGCCGACGCCGCCGTCCTCGCTGTCCGGATCTCGGGGTACCTCGCGCAATTGCAGGATCGCGCTGACCGACAGTTCGGAGGCCGAACCGTCGGGCAGTCGGGCCGGCACGTCGACGGAGTTGTGCCGTGCGTAGACGCCCGGGTTGGGCAGTGTGGTCGGGTGCCCGCCCGGCGCGAACCGCTCGGCGGCCCGCTCCCGCTGGGTCTTGCGTCGCTCCAGTCGTTCCCGGTGTGCCAGCAGCATTGCTCCCAGCGTGGCCGTGATCAGCAGTGTCCCGGTCAGTTCGAAGGCCCACAGGTAGCGGGTGAAGATCAGCGCCGCCAACCCTTCGACGTTGCCGTACGCGTTCGCCTCGGTCATGCCGGCAAACCCGCTCACCGAGAAGCTGCCGATGCCGGCGATCAACAGGACTCCGAAGCCCGCACCGCTGCCGATCGCCGCGAGGCGTTGGCCGCGAAGGGTTTCCACCAGGGAATCCGAGGAGTCGACACCGATCAGCATCAGCACGAACAGGAACAGCATCATCACCGCGCCGGTGTACACGACCACCTGGACCACGCCGAGAAACGGTGCGTCCTGGGCGATGTAGAGCACAGCGAGCGCGATCATCGTGACAGCCAGCGCGATCGCCGAGTAGACCGCCTTCGGCGCGGCGACCACGCCGAGGGCGCCGGCCACCGCCACCGGCGCGAGGATCCAGAACAGGACGGCTTCGCCGGTGGTGGTGTTACCGGATTCGGTGATCGCTGCGAGGATCTCGGTGCTCACCGCGCCTCCTCGGTGGGGCTGATGTTACCGAGGTAGTAGTCCTCGTCGGTGCTGCCCGGTGCCATCGGGTGAGGTGGCTGCTCCATGCCGGGCTGCAGCGGGGCCAGCAACTTGTCCTTGCCCAGGATCAGGTCGGCCCGGTTGTCGTCGGCCATCTCGTAGTCGGTGGTCATCGTCAGCGCCCGGGTGGGGCAGGCCTCGATGCACAATCCGCACCCGATGCAGCGCAGGTAGTTGATCTGGTAGACGCGGCCGTAGCGCTCGCCGGGTGAAAACCGTTCGTCCTCGGTGTTGTCGGCGCCTTCGACGAAGATGGCGTCGGCGGGGCAGGCCCAGGCGCACAGCTCGCAGCCGATGCACTTCTCCAGCCCGTCGGGATACCGGTTGAGCTGATGACGGCCGTGGTACCGCGGCGCCACGGGGCCGGGTTTCTCCGGGTACTCCTCGGTGACCGGCTTCTTGAACATCGATCCGAACGTGACGCCGAACCCTGCGACGGCATCGAGGAACTTAGGCATCTGCGGGCTCCTTCGCCGGCATCGGCGGCACCGGGAAGGCACCGTCGTCGACCGATCGGGCGGGTGGTGCGGGGGTCCTGCGTACGTTCCTGGCGCGCACGGCTCGCCAGCCGGCGAGCAGCAGAGCGATCGTCGCCACGATGCCCGCGCCGATCAGTGCGGTGGCCCAGGCCTGGTAGCCGGAGTCCCGCAGCGTGCGGGTGGCCGCGACGATCATCGTCCACCCGAGCGCCACCGGGATCAGGATCTTCCAGCCCAGCGCCATGAATTGGTCGTAGCGCATCCGGGGCAGGGTGGCGCGCAACCACATGAACACGAACAGGAACAGCCACACTTTCGCGGTGAACCACAGCAGCGGCCACCAGCCGGTGTTGGCACCGTCGATGATGCTGATCGGCCACGGCGCGTGCCAGCCACCGAGGAACAGTGTGGTGGCCAGCGCCGACACCGTCGTCATGTTGACGTACTCGGCGAGCATGAACATCGCGAACTTCAACGACGAGTACTCGGTGTGGAACCCGCCGACGAGTTCACCCTCGGCTTCGGGCAGATCGAATGGTGCCCGGTTGGTTTCGCCGACCATCGAGGTCAGGTAGACCAGGAACGACGGCAACAGCAGGAAGATGAACCAGACGTCGTTCTGGGCCGCGACGATCCCCGAGGTCGACATGGTCCCGGCGTAGATGAACACCGTGACGAACGACAGCGCCATCGCGATTTCGTAGGAGACCACCTGCGCCGACGACCTCAGCCCGCCCAGCAGAGGGTAGACCGAGCCCGACGCCCAGCCGGCCAGCACGATGCCGTACACCCCGATCGAGGTGACCGCGAGGATGTAGAGCACCGCCACGGGCAGGTCGGTGAGCTGCAGGGCGGTCCGGTGGCCGAACACCGACACCTCGCCACCCATCGGAATGACGGCGAATGCCATGAACGCCGGTATCACCGCGATGACCGGCGCGGCCAGGTAGATCCCCTTGTCCACCCCGGCGGGGATCAGCCCCTCTTTGAGGGCGAGCTTGACACCGTCGGCCAGCGACTGCAGCAGCCCTCCCGGTCCGACCCGGTTGGGCCCGAGACGCAACTGCATGCGGCCCAGGATCTTTCGTTCGATCAGGATGGCCGACAGCACGGTCAGCAGCAGGAAGACGAAGATGCCCAGGGACTTCGCCAGGATCAGCCACCAGGGATCGTGGCCGAACAGTGTCGGATCTGGATAGGTCACGCCGGACCCCTTCCGATCGCCACAACCGCCCCCAGCGACACCCCGAGGGTGTGGTGCACCGAGCTGCCGGCGGAGTTCAGCGGCAGCCACACCACGCGGTCGTCCATGTCGGTGATCTCCAGTGGAAGCGTGATGGCGCCGTGGTCGGTTCGCACAGTCACCGGTTCGCCGTGGGCGGCGCCGATCTCGGCGGCGGTCGCGGCCGACAGCCGCACCTGGGGCGCGCGGGCGGTACCGGCGAGGTGCGGTTCGCCGTCTTGAAGTCGCCCGGCGTCGAGCAGCATTCGCCAGCCCGTCAGGACCGCCTGCCCGCTCACCGGGTGCGACGGTGCGACCCCGGACTGTGGCGGCTCTTGGCGGGCCCCCGCCCACAGTCCGAGCGCGGCGTGTTCGTCGGCGGCCGCGGTGACCGTCCGCAGGCCGAGGTCGACGCCGATCTCGTCGGCCAGGAAGGTCAGCACCCGCAGGTCCGGGACCGCGTTGGTGTGCAGCGACGGCTCGAAGGGCCGGATCCGTCCCTCCCAGTTGACGAACGAACCCGCCTTCTCCACCACCGGCGCGATCGGGAACACCACGTCGGCACGGGCGGTGACCGCACTCTCGCGCAGTTCCAGGCTCACGACGAACGGGGCCGCTTCGATCGCGGCCAGCGCGGCGCCGGGATCGGGCAGATCGTCGAGTTCGACGCCGCCGACGAGCAGAGCGCCGAGTTCACCGTGGCGTGCCGCGTGCAGGATCGCTGTGGTGTCGCGACCCGGCACGTTCGGCAGCTCGTCGACGTGCCAGGCGGTGGCCATCTGTTCGCGGGCCGCCGCATCGGCCACCGGACGCCCGCCGGGCAGCAGGTTCGGCAATGCGCCGGCCTCCAGGGCGCCCCGCTCACCGGCGCGCCGGGGCACCCAGGCCAGCCGTGCCCCGGTGGCCTGGGCGAGACGTCCCGCAGCCGACAGTGCGCCCGGGGAGGCCGCGAGCCGTTCACCGACCAGGATCAGCGACCCGGGCATCGTCAGCGATTCGTCGTCGGTCAACCGGTCCAGCGCATCGGCCTCGCCTGCCGGGCCGGACCTGATCAAGCGGCCCGACAGCTTCGTCAGGCCGCTGGAGGCGAACGGCGCGATCGAGTGCACCGCCAGGCCGCGCTTTCGCACCGCCTTGCGCAGTCGCAGGAAGATGATCGGCGACTCTTCCTCGGGTTCGAGCCCGGCCAACAGCACCGCCGGTGCGTTCTCCACATCCGAGTAGGTCACCGTCATCGGCCGGCCGGCGATGTGGGCGGCCAGGAAGTCGGCCTCCTCGGCGCTGTGCGCCCTGGCGCGGAAGTCGACGTCGTTGGTACCCAGCACGATTCGGGCGAACTTGGCGTAGGCGTAGGCGTCCTCGGCCGTCACCCGGCCGCCGACGAGCACCCCGGCCCTGCCGTGCGCCGCCGCCAGCCCGGCCCCGGCCACCGTGTGCGCTTCGGACCACGACGCCGGTCGCAACCCGCCGTCGGGAGAATCGGCGTCGCGCACCAGCGGCGTGGTGATCCGGTCGCCGACCGTCGCGTAGGTGAACGCCCACCGGCCCTTGTCGCAGTTCCATTCCTCGTTCACCGCGGGATCGTCACCGGCCAGGCGGCGCAGCACCTTGCCACGACGGTGGTCGGTGCGCTGGGCGCAACCCGACGCGCAGTGTTCGCAGACACTCGGGCTGGACACCAGGTCGAAGGGCCGCGCCCGGAACCGGTAGGCCGCACCGGTCAGCGCCCCCACCGGGCAGATCTGCACGGTGTTGCCGGAGAAGTACGACTGGAACGGTTCGCCCGGGGCGATCCCGACCTGTTGCAGCGCGCCCCGCTCCATCAACTCGATGAACGGGTCACCGGCGATCTGGTCGGAGAACCGGGTGCACCGGGCGCACAGCACACAGCGCTCACGGTCGAGCAGTACCTGCGACGAGACGTTGATCGGCTTCGGGAACGTGCGCTTGACATCCTCGAAGCGGGTCTCGGGGCGTCCGTTGGACATCGCCTGGTTCTGCAGCGGGCACTCACCGCCCTTGTCGCAGACCGGGCAGTCCAGCGGATGGTTGATGAGCAGCAACTCCATCACGCCGTGCTGCGCCTTGTCGGCGGCCTCGGAGGTGAACTGGGTGCGCACCACCATGTCCGGGGTGCAGGTGATCGTGCAGGACGCCATCGGTTTGCGCTGTCCCTCGACCTCGACCAGGCACTGCCGGCACGCGCCGACCGGGTCGAGCAGCGGGTGGTCGCAGAACCGGGGGATCTGCACCCCCATCAACTCGGCGGCGCGGATCACCAGGGTGCCCTTGGGAACGCTGACCTGCGCCCCGTCGATCGTCAGCGTGACCATCTCGACCGGAGGCGCGTCGTGGTTGTGCTCAGCGAGCGTCATGCACCACCCCGATCCCTCCGCGAGCAGACACAAAGTCGCACACTTTCGACCCGATCGGCGCGAGTTTGTGTCTGCTCGCGTAAGTGCGCAGTGTCATGCACCCACCCTTTCCGGAGCGGCGAGCATCGACGCGTACGGATCGAACGGGCAGCCGCCATCGAGGTGTGCCTCGTACTCGTCGCGAAAGTATTCGATGGAAGACACGATCGGGCTGGCCGCGCCGTCGCCCAGGGCGCAGAACGACTTGCCGAGGATGCTGTCGGAGATGTCGAGGAGCTTGTTGATGTCGGCCGGGGTCCCGGTACCGTCCTCGAGCCGCTGGTAGATCTGCGCCAGCCAATAGGTGCCCTCGCGGCACGGGGTGCACTTGCCGCACGATTCGTGCGCGTAGAACTGCGTCCAGCGCCGCACCGCCCGCACCACGCAGGTGGTTTCGTCGAAAATCTGCAGCGCCTTGGTGCCGAGCATCGACCCGACGCCGGCCATTCCCTCGTAATCCAGTGGCGCGTCGAGGTGTTCGGCTGTCAGCAGCGGTGTCGAGGATCCGCCCGGTGTCCAGAACTTCAAGGTGTGTCCGGCCCGGACACCGCCGGCGTAGTCGAGCAGTTCGCGCAGCGTGATCCCCAGCGGGGCCTCGTACTGGCCGGGTGTGGTGACGTGCCCCGACAGCGAGTACAGCGTGAAACCGGGCGACTTCTCCGAACCCATCGAGCGGAACCAGTCGATCCCGTTGAGCAGGATGGGTGGCACGCTGGCGATCGACTCCACGTTGTTGACCACCGTCGGGCACGCGTACAGGCCCGCCACCGCGGGGAACGGCGGCCGCAGCCTGGGCTGACCGCGTCTGCCCTCCAGCGAGTCAAGCAGGGCGGTCTCCTCGCCGCAGATGTAGGCACCCGCACCGGCGTGCACGACGAGGTCGAGATCGAACCCGGAACCGTGGATGTCGGTACCCAGGTGGCCCGCGGCGTAGGCTTCGGCGACCGCGGCCTGCAGCCGCCGCAGTACCGGGAGAACCTCCCCGCGCAGGTAGATGAACGCGTGGTGCGCCCGGATCGCGTACGCCGCGATGATCGCCCCCTCCACCAGGAAGTGCGGGGTCGTCATCATCAGCGGAATGTCTTTGCACGTGCCGGGTTCGGACTCGTCGGCGTTGATCACCAGGTAGTGGGGCTTGGCCGCGGCGCCCTCATCGCCCTGCGGGATGAACGACCACTTGGTGCCGGTGGGGAACCCGGCGCCGCCACGGCCCCGGAGCCCGGAGTCCTTGACCATCGTGATGACATCGTCGGGGCTCATGGCCAGAGCCCGGTCCAGGGCCTGATAACCGTCATGGCGACGGTAGGTGTCCAGCGACCAGGGCTGCGGCTCGTCCCAGAACCGGCTGAGCACGGGAGTCAGTGGCGTCATCTACGAATCCGTCGCCTTCGGGTCGGTTTCGGGTGTCGACGGCCCGGCCGGAACATCGGCCGAAGGCGCCGGCGCGGGCTCGTCCCTGGCGGACTCGGCTGCATGGGCTTCGTCGTCGCCGGCGGTTTGCCCTTCGCGGGTGGTCACCGCCTCCGATCCGGACGAGTCCGGCGCCGGCGCAGCCATGTCGTGTCGGTGAGCGAATCGCAGCCCGGCCAGGCTGGCGTCGCCGGGCAGCGAACCGTCGGCCTCGCGGTCGGCGGCCGGCAGCCCGGCAAGGACTCTCGCGGTGTCGCGGAAGGTGCACAACGACGCTCCGCGTGTGGGTTTCGGGAGCTCACCGCTGCGCAGCGCGTCGACGAGATCGCGGGCCGAGTGCGGCGTCTGGTTGTCGAAGAACTCCCAGTTGACCATCACGACCGGCGCGTAGTCGCAGGCGGCGTTGCACTCGACGTGTTCGAGGGTGACCTTGCCGTCCGCGGTCGTCTGACCCGCGTCCACCCCGAGGTGCTCCTGCAGGGTGTCGAGAATGGCATCGCCGCCCATGATCGCGCACAACGTGTTCGTGCAGACACCGACCAGGTAATCGCCGGTGGGGGTACGTCGGTACATCGAGTAGAAGGTCGCCACCGCGGTCACCTCGGCCGGGGACAAGCCCAATTGCTCGGCACAGAAGGCGATTCCAGCCGGTGTCAGGCAGCCGTCCTCGGACTGGGTCAGGTGCAGCAGCGGAAGCAGGGCCGAGCGTGACTGCGGGTAGCGCGCAATGATCACCGCGGCGTCGGCCGCGAGCCGGGATGCGACGTCTGCGGGGTAACTCGCCGTCCCGTGGATCGGCGGTCCGGGTTCGTCGGGCCGTTGCCCGAGCTCGAGGAAGACGCCCGTCACCTGTCGACCCCGCCCATCACCGGGTCGATCGACGCCACCGCGGCGATCGCGTCGGCGACCATGCCGCCCTCGCACATCGCCGCCACCGCTTGCAGGTTCGTGAACGACGGGTCGCGGTAGTGCACCCGGTACGGGCGGGTGCCACCGTCGGACACCATGTGCACCCCGAGCTCGCCGCGGGGTGATTCGACGGCGACGTAGACCTGGCCGGCGGGCACCCGGATCCCTTCGGTCACCAGCTTGAAGTGGTGGATCAGGCCCTCCATCGAGTGCCCCATGATCTTGGCGATGTGCTCGGGTGAATTGCCGAGCCCGTCGGGCCCCAGCGTCAGATCGGCGGGCCAGGCGAGCTTCTTGTCCTCGATCATCACGGGTTGACCGGCGAGCTTCTCCAGCCTCTCGACGCACTGCTCGACGATCTTGATCGACTCACGCATCTCCTTGACCCGGATCAGATAGCGGCCATAGGAGTCACAGCGGTCGTCGGTGATGACGTCGAAGTCGTATGTCTGGTAACCGCAATAGGGTTGCGACTTGCGTAGATCGTGCGGCAGACCGGTGGAGCGCAGTATCGGGCCGGTGATCCCGAGCGCCATGCACCCGGTCAGGTCCAGA
The DNA here is from genome assembly GCF_010723735.1 of Mycolicibacterium hippocampi. Classification (GTDB taxonomy): domain Bacteria; phylum Actinomycetota; class Actinomycetes; order Mycobacteriales; family Mycobacteriaceae; genus Mycobacterium; species Mycobacterium hippocampi. The sequence continues at coordinate 2,464,245 of NZ_BLLB01000002.1, forward strand.
TAGCCGATGCCCAGGGTGCGGGCCTTCCAGATGTAGTTCTCGTTGAGCAGGTCCTCCAGGTCGCGCAGCCGTGTCGGCAGCAGCTCCAGCAGGTCCCTGACCTGGGTGAGCCCGTCGTCGGGCAGGTCGACGGCGACGCCCCCGGGCCGCACGTAGGCATGGTTCATCCGCAGGCCGGTGATGGACTCGAACACCGACAGGATCAGTTCGCGTTCCCGGAAGCCGAGGAACATCGCCGACATGGCCCCGAGCTCCATGCCGCCGGTGGCCAGGGCGACCAGGTGGCTCGAGATCCGGTTCAGTTCCATCAGCATCACCCGGATCACCGACGCGCGCTCGGGGATCTCGTCGGTGACATCGAGGAGCTTCTCCACGCCGAGGCAGTAGGCCGTCTCGTTGAAAAACGGTGACAGGTAGTCCATCCGGGTCACGAACGTCACGCCCTGGGTCCAGTTCCGGAACTCCAGGTTCTTCTCGATACCGGTGTGCAGATAGCCGATCCCGCACCGGGCCTCGACGATGGTCTCGCCCTCGATCTCGAGGATGAGGCGCAGCACCCCGTGCGTCGACGGGTGCTGCGGGCCCATGTTGACGACGATGCGCTCCCCGGCATGCTCGGCGGCGTTCTGCCTCGCGGCGATGACGACCTCTTCCCAGTCCTGGCCGCCGACGACGACCACCCGTTCAGCCGGGCTGGGAATGCTCTGTGATGTGGTCATCAGCGATAGGCCCTCCGTTCGTCGGGCGGGGGGATCTGGGCACCGTGGTACTCCACCGGGATCCCGCCGAGCGGGTAGTCCTTGCGCTGCGGGTGGCCGACCCAGTCATCGGGCATCTCGATGCGGGTCAGCGACGGGTGGCCGTCGAAGATGATGCCGAAGAAGTCGTAGGTTTCGCGTTCGTGCCAGTCGGTGGTCGGATACACCCGGAACAGCGACGGGATGTGGGGGTCGGCGTCGGGGGCTGCCACCTCGACACAGATGCGCCGGTTGTGGGTGATCGACATCAGAGGATAAACCGCGTGCAGCTCACGGCCGGTGTCCTCGGGGTAGTGCACCCCGCTGACGCCCAGGCACAACTCGAACCGCAGGCCCGCGTCGTCGCGCAGCGCCTGAGCCACCGCGGGGAGGTGCTCGCGTCGGACCTCCAGCGTCAGCTGGTCACGGAACACCACCACCCGCTCGATCGCGGCAGCGAACGCCTCGTCCCCGAGCGTGGCGACCAACGTGTCGACGACGTCGTCGAAGTAGCCGCCGTAGGGCCGCGGTGAACCGCCGGGCAGTGCCACCGGCCGCACGAGGCGGCCGTAGCCGGAGGTGTCCCCGGTGCCCGCGGCACCGAACATGCCGCGTTGCACCCCGATGACCTCGGGTGGCGAATCCCCGTCTTCGGCGCTCATTACCGCAACAGACCTTTCAGTTCGATCGTCGGCTGAATCGCCAGCGCGGCCTGTTCAGCCTCCCGAATCGCCTCCTCGCGGTTCACGCCGAGCGGCATCTGCTGGATCTTGTCGTGCAGTTTGAGGATCGCGTGCAGCAGCATCTCCGGTCGGGGCGGGCAGCCGGGCAGATAGATGTCCACCGGAACGACGTGATCGACCCCCTGGACCACCGCGTAGTTGTTGAACATGCCGCCGGACGACGCGCACACCCCCATTGCCAGCACCCATTTCGGCTCGGCCATCTGGTCGTAGATCTGCCGCAGCACCGGCGCCATCTTCTGGCTGACGCGCCCGGCGACGATCATCAGGTCGGCCTGGCGCGGCGTCGCCGAGAACCGCTCCATGCCGAAACGTGAGATGTCGAAGCGTGGCCCGGCGGTGGCCATCATCTCGATCGCGCAGCACGCCAGGCCGAAGGTCGCGGGCCACAGTGACCCTTTCCGCACATAACCGGCGACCTTCTCGACCGTCGAGAGCAGGATCCCGCCCGGTAGCTTTTCCTCTAGTCCCATGCCAGACCTCCCCGTCTCCACTCGTAGGCGTACGCCACCGAGACGTTGAACAAGAACAGCGCCACCGCGATCACACCGAAGGCGCCCAGGCTGTCGAACGCCACCGCCCACGGGTAGAGGAAGACGATCTCGATGTCGAACACGATGAACAACATCGCCGTCAAGTAGTACTTGATCGGGAAGCGCTGCGCGGTCGCGGCCACGGCAGGATCGGAGACGTCCATGGGCTCGATCCCGCACTCGTACGCCTCGAGCTTGGAGTGGTTGTAGCGCCTCGGCCCGACCAGCAGCGCGATGCCCACCGAGCCGACGGCGAACACGGCAGCGATCGCGCCAAGCACCAGGATCGGCGTGTACAAATTCATGCTGCGCAGGCGCTCCTCGGGGCTGTCGATGTGAGCTGACCCACAGCCTAACCATGTTTTGGATGCAAGCCACACATTTTGGTTAGTATCGCTATTGGCGCCGTTCGGCGATGTCGCTTTGCCGCGAAAATGCAAGCGCGACAAGTAATTCCGTGTTGGATCAGGTCACATGGCGGTGCGGAGCAGCGACACGACCGCGTCGCCCAGTCGGATCGGGTCGATCGGATGGGGGACCGCGGCCTCGGCGCGGGACCAGCGGGCCAGCCACGCATCGTCGGGTCGGCCCGTCAGGACCAGCACCGGCGGACACGGATCGATCTCGTCCTTGAGCTGTTTGGCGATGCCCATTCCGCCGACGGGGCTGGCCTCGCCGTCGAGGATCACCAGATCGAAGCCGCCCTCGTCCATCTGCCTGATCACCATCGCGGCGGTGGCGACCTCGACGTAGCTGAGTTCGGGAAGTTCGGGGTGCACCCGCTTACCCAGCGCGAGGCGCACCTGTTCCCTGGTCCTCGGGTTGTCGCTGTAGACCAGGATGCGCAGGGTCACCGTGGGCGCAGCCATGCCCGCGATGGTAGCCCCGCGGCGCGGTGACGGCACCGAAAACGCCTGCCTGATCGGCGAGTCGGTGCTCAGCGGCCGGCGGCCAGCAGCGCGGCGATCTCCGCCGGGTCGAAGTACTCGTCGATGCTGCTGATCAGGCCGTCGGAGTCCAGCTTGATCACGATGCACACCCGCATGGCGATCGACGTGTCCGCATGGCCGTTGGCGTGCAGGATGTGCTGCTGGACGAAGCCGCCGTCGAAGAACTGGCGGTCGAGGATCTGGTAGCGCCGGTCGACGGTGGCGTTGACGAACCAGGCGATGATCCGCACCGACCTGGCGCGGTCGCTGGGTCGCTCGTCTCCGGTCTTCCACACTGCCACCTCGGGGCTGAACAGCTGTTCCACCATGGCGATGTCGCTGCGTTCGATCGCGTCGAACAGCCGGTCGGCGACGTCGGCGGTGGTGCGCAGATCGGTTTCAGACATCCTGTTGACCTCAACTTCGGTTCAGGTTGAACACTGGTGTGCATGGACCAGACGCCCACACTCTCCCGATTCGACGAGTTCTACAAGAACCAGACGCCGCCGTGGGTGATCGGCGAGCCGCAACCGGTGATCGTCGACCTGGCCGCCGCGGGCGCCATCAGCGGCCGGGTGCTCGATGTCGGGTGCGGTACCGGCGAGCACACGATCCTGCTGGCTCGCGGCGGCGTCGACGTGCTCGGCATCGACGGCGCACCCACAGCCGTCGAGCAGGCCAGGCGCAACGCCGCGGACCAGGGTGTGGACGCCCGCTTCGAGGTCGCCGACGCGCTGCGCCTCGCCGACTCGCCCGGCTACGACACGATCATCGACAGCGCGCTGTTCCACATCTTCGACGACGGTGACCGCGCGACGTACGTGCGCAGTCTGCACGCCGCAACCCGACCCGGTGCGGCCGTGTTCGTGCTCGCGTTGTCCGACGCCGGGCGCGGGTTCGGGCCCGAGGTCAGCGAGGCGACCATCCGGGACGCGTTCGGTGCGGGGTGGGAGATCGAGGACCTGGCCGCGACCACCTACCGCGGTCTCGTCACCGAGGTGCACGCCGAGCAACTGGGTCTGGCCGTCGGCAGCCGAGTCGACGAGCCGGCCTGGCTGGCCCGGATCCGCCGGCAGTAACGCCTGCCTCATCCCGGGGAATCGTATCCGGGGTGTGCGAGGGACAACCGGTGTCGCACCAGCAGTCTCAGCACTGCCATCACCTCGTCACCCCGGTCATCCAATCGGCCTGCGCGGATGGCGTCCGACAGCGCGGTCTCGTCGGGGAACCCCAGGCCCGCCAACGCCTCAGCCACCTCACCCGCCGTCTCGTCGCGCAGTTCACGCTCGACGATCCGCAGCACGTTGGCTGCGACGCGGGCGTGGAAACCGACCTGCCCGTCACAGGCGCTGCGGACCTCGTCGTCGAGGAAGTCGGCGACTGCGGCGACGAGCTCGGCGGCGGTGGGTCGCCCGGAGAATGCATTCATCGCGGTCCCCCTCCGGACAGCAGATCCAATATGTCCCATTCGGTTTCGCTGACCCGACGGCCGATCGCGGCGAGCTCGACAGAGCGCTGCTCGCCGGACAGGTGCCGTTCGGCCTGGTGCCTGCAGATAACGCCCCACCGTAACGTCGCCACGGTCAGCCACCACCGGAACGCGTCGCGGTCCACCGCCGTCCCCGCCGCCTGCTCATAGGCCCGCAGGAACGTCTCCACGCTGCCGAGGCCACCGGCGCCGAGCGTCACCGGCGCGCCGAACCGCCACGCCCGGATGCAGAACCACGCCAGATCCTCATACACCTCCCCGATGTGGGTCAGCTCCCAGTCCAGCACCGCGGCCAGTCCGGATTCGTCGACGATCAGGTTGCCCATCCGGAAGTCGCCGTGCACCAACCGCATCGGCGACGGATCCGGGCGCCGGTCGGCGAGCCGACGGAACGCCCACTCGAAAGTGGCCGTGGTGTCGCCGATCTCGTCGAGCCGGGTACGCCAGTCCGCGAGGTCGTCGGGGGCGGTCAACCCGATCCCGTCCGGATCGGCGCGGTGGATCGCCGCCAGTGCCGCGGCGCACTGTTCGAGCAGCCGGGATCTGCCCTCCTCGTCGAGCCCGCGCAAGATGCGTCGCACGATGGTCTCGCCTGCCACCGCGTCGCAGATCAGGTACGGATTGCCCAGGGCGGCAGGCGAGTTGTCGGCCGTCAGGATGTGGGGGACCGGTGCGCCCGCGGCGGCAGCCCGCTGCTGCACCAGGGCCTCCAGTTCCATGCCCGCATGGATGTCGTCACCGGCGCCGGTGCGCAGGATGAGGGCACGCCGTCGGTCGGGGTGCGCAGCGGTGAACGCCCAGGTGATCCTGGACGCGCCGCCGGTCAGCGGTTGCAGGTCCTCGACGCTGACCTCACCGAGTACCGGCGCCAGCACCTGCTCGAGAGCGCGCGCCAGCGTATCGCTCATCGGTGCTCTTTTCTCTTCGGGCAAGCGCTCATCGGCGCCCGAACCCAAACAGCCGTTGCGCGACCCTGCGGATCTGTATCTCCTCGGCGCCTTCGGTGATCCGATAGCGGCGGTGGTGCCGGTAGATGTGCTCGAACGGTTCATGCCTGCTGTAACCCACACCGCCGAACACCTGCATCGCGCGGTCCGCGGCCTCACACACCAGGCGGTTGGCACGATAGTTGGCCATCGATACCTTGTCCGAGACCTCCATGTGGTGGTTGCGGTCGAGTTCGGATGCGGCGAACCGCACCAGCAACCGCACCATCTGTGCCTCTGTCTGCAGCTCCACCAACGGCCACTGCACCGCCTGGTTGACCGCCAGCGGCTTCCCGAACACCGAGCGTTCCCCGGCGTAGGCGACGGCCCGGTCGATGCAGTACTGCGCAGCCCCGAGGCTGCTCGCCGCCTGACGGATCCGATTCTCGTGCAGGAACGTCTGCCCGACCTCCAGGCCGCGGTCCACCTCCCCGAGGATCGCCTCGGCGGGCACCCGGACGTTGTCCAGCACCACCTCGCCGTGATCGGTGGGCATGTTGAACGTCCACCAGTAGTACGGGACCGAGAAGCCCGGGGCATCGGTCGGCACCAGGAATGCGCTGATGCCCCGGGCCTGACCCGCTTCGCCCGATGTGCGGGCGAACACCAGGTCATGGGTGGCGCGATGGACACCGGTGTTGAACCGCTTGGCGCCGTTGATGATCCATTCGCCACCGTCCTGCACTGCGGTGGTCTCCAGCCAGGTGGCATCAGATCCGTGGTTGGGTTCGGTGAGCCCGAACGCCATCGACCGCTCGCCGGTGATCAGGGCATCGGTCCACTCTTTCTTCTGAGCTTCGGTGCCGAACCGGTACATCATGATCACCTGGGGGAAGTTGCCGACGATCGAGGACTCGTCCTGCAGGTCGTTGTGCAGCCCGAGCCCCTTGTGAGCCAGGTGTTCCCGGATGACCGCCATGTCAATGTTGCTGCCGTTCCGGCCGCCGAACCGGGACGGCAGCCCGTACCGCAGCCACCCCGCGTTGTCGGCACGCCTGCGCATCTCGCCGAGCAGGTCTTCCCACTCCCGCCGCGGGATCCCGCCGTTGTCCCAGTCGGTGCGGGCATGCTCACGACGGTGGTCGAAGTACTGGATGTGTTCGCGTTCCAGTGGTTTGATCTCGGCCTCGATGAACGCGTCCATCTCGGTGAGCAACCCGGGAAGGTGGTCCGGAAGGCTGAAATCCACAGTGATCTCCTTTGTCGCGGTCTTTGTTGGCGGCGGTGCTAGAACCCGTACAGCGTCTTCTTCCAGATGCGTGACAGCGTGGTGACGGCGTCCTCGTCGCCGATGTCGATGCCGAGACCCGACGTGCCGACGAAGACGGTGGTGAAGTTCTCGAACAGCAGCGCTATCGCGGCGGCGGTGTACTCCGGGTTCAGCTCGCCACCGTAGCCCTGCTCCTGCGCGCGCTGCACCGAGGCGGCGACGATGTCGACACCGAAGCGACGGAACTCGTTCTGGACGGCGGCGAAGCGCGGCTTGGTGGACGCCAGTTGCGCCACCGCGATCATGATCCCGATGTTCTGCTTGAACATCGTCCAGTAGCCGGACACCACCGCGGTGAAGAAGGCGTCGTCATCGGGGGAGTCGGGCAGCTTCAGGCTCAGCCCCGACGGTGTCACCACTTCTCGCAGGAAGGACTCGGCCAGGGCGGCGAGAAGATCTTCCTTGTCGGCGAAATAGCGGTAGAACGCCCCAGGGGACTTGCCCGCTGCCGAGGTGATGTCGCTCAGGGTGGTGCCGTGAAACCCGCGTTCGGCGAACAGTTTCCGGGCGGCCTGCTCGAGGGCCAGCCGGGTTTGACGGCCTTTTGCGCTCAACGTGGCTGACGGTCCGGGCGCCACGTCCGCTAACCCAGGATCCGGTCACCGGCGCGCAACAGTGCGCCGGGCAGTTCGTGCCCGACAGCGTTCTGCGCGACCTCGGCCGCGGCGATCGCCTTCTCCAGGTCGACGTCCACGTCGACACCGCTGTCGCGCAACAGGTACACCAGGTCTTCGGTGGCGATGTTGCCGCTGGCGCCGGGGGCGAACGGGCAGCCGCCGAGCCCGCCGACGGATGCATCCAGCCGGGTGACACCGGCGCCGACTGCGGCGTATGCACTGGCCAGGCCGGTCCCTCGGGTGTTGTGGAAGTGCGCGCCCAGGGGCAGTTCTGCACTTGCCGGATGGACGAGGTCGATCAGCTCGCTGACCCGGCGGGGGGTGGCGGTGCCGATGGTGTCGGCGATCGCGAGCCGGTCGGCCCCGGCGTCGGTGGCGGCGGCCACGATGTCGACGACCCGTGTCGGCGGCGTCGGCCCGTCGAACGGGCAGTCCCACGCGGTGGCGATGATGACCTCGACGCTCACGCCACTGTCATGGGCGATCGCCACGATCTCGGCGATCTGGGCGGTCGCCTGCGCCGACGTGCGACCCACGTTGGCACGGCTGTGCCCGTCGGCTGCTGAAACCACGAACTCGATGGAGCGCAGTCCGGCGGCGATGGCGCGTTTGGCGCCGTTGGGACTGGCGACCAGCGCGGAGAACTCGATATCGGCGAAGTTGTGCAGTTCCGCGGCCAGTTCGGCGGCGTCGGCCAGCGCAGGCACCTTGGAGGGGGAGACGAAGGCCGTCGCCTCCATCTCCCGCACGCCGGTGGCTGCGATCGCCGCGAGCAGGTCGAGCTTCGCCGACAGCGGAATCGGGTCTTCGATCTGCAGCCCGTCGCGCAGCGAAACGTCACGGATGTCGACATGTGTCGGCAGTGCGGTCATATGACGCCCTCCTCCCGTAGCTTGCCCAGCTCGGCTTCGCTCATACCGAGCAGGCCGCGGTAGATCTCGTCGTTGTGCTGGCCGGGGCGGGCCGATCCGGCATGGCGGATGGTGCCCGGGGTCTCGGACAGCACGGGAACCACGCCGGGCCCCTTCACATTCCGCCCGATCCGGTCGTCCCAGTGGTCGGCGATCATGCCGCGGGCCTGCAGCTGGGGGTCCTCGACGACCTCGGCGACGGTGTTGATGGGGCCGCTGATCACCCCGGCTTCCGAGAGCGTCGAGATGATGTCGGCGGGCTGGCGTTCAGCGGCCCACGATCCGATGATCTTGTCGAGTTCGTCCTGGTTACGTCCTCGCGCAACATGATTGGCGAAACGTTCGTCAACCGCGAGTTCGGGCCGGCCCATGGCTCCGCACAGCCGGCGGAAGACGGTGTCCTGGTTCGCCGCGATCACCACCCAGCTGCCGTCCGCCGCCGGGTAGATGTTCGAGGGGGCGATGCCCTCCAGACGGGTACCGGACGGGCCCCGTACCACCCCGCCGACGTCGTAGTCGGGGATCGTGGACTCCTGCACCGCCAGACAGGATTCGGTCAGCGCCGCGTCGACCACCTGGCCCTGTCCGGTCACCGAGCGGCGGTACAGCGCGGCCAACGCCCCCTGCGCGGCGAACATCCCGGCCAGACTGTCACCCAGCGACAGCGCCAGCCGTGGGGGAGGGCCGCCCGGAAACCCGTTCATGTGCCGCAGCCCACTGGCGGCCTCGGCGACAGAGGCATAACCGGCCTTGTGCGCCTCCGGCCCGGTCTGGCCGTACCCGGACACCCGCACCAGGATGATTCCGCGATTGCGTTCGCGCAGCACCTCGTAGCCCAGCCCCCATTTCTCCAGGGTGCCGGGCCGGAAGTTCTCGACGATGACGTCGCTGCGCTCCACGAGCTCGAGGAACAGATCCCGCCCCGTGCTCTCCCGCAGGTTGAGGGTGACCGCTTTCTTGTTGCGCGCGTGGACCGTCCAGAAGAAGTGGTGCCCGTCGAGCTCGGCCTGTCCCCAGGTGCGCAGCGGGTCCGGTGACCCGGGCGGTTCGACCTTGATGACCTCGGCGCCCATGTCCCCGAGGAGACGACCTGCAAACGGCCCCGAGATCAACGTTCCCACCTCGATGACGCGGATTCCGTCGAGCGGCCCGGTCGGCGGGGCGGCTGCCGTCATCGGGGTACCGCGAAGTCGTGGCGGACCAGCCAGTCGGTCACGACGCCGACGGCCTGGCGCAGCTTGCCCCGCTGGTCGGCGCCGGCGTAGTAGTGGTTCGCGCCGGGGATCTCGTACATCTCCTTGTCGGGATGGCCGATCGCGGTGAAGATCCGGCGGGTGTGGCTCGGTGTGCACGCGTCGTCGGCGAGGTTTCCGATGACCAGCGCGGGCACCGCGATGTCGGGGCCGCACTTGACTGCGTCGCCGTTGGCGTCGTCGTAACTCCACTGCGACAGCCAGCTGCGTAGCGTGCAGAACCGCGCGAGACCCACCGGGCTCATGTTCACCACCTCAGGATCACCCAGATAGCAGGTTCCCGGGGTGCGTTCGTTGGGATCGACGGCGGGGTCCAGCCAGCGCGGGTCGGCCATGGTGCCGTGCACGACGAACGCGAACTCCTCGACGTCCGCGCCGGGGCGCCCGCTGGCTCTGATCTCGGCGAGTTTGTCCTTGGCCCACCGGGTGATTCGGCGGTTGCGGGCAATCTGCGCCCGGTGATAGCGCTCCAGGAAGGCGGCCGTGTACGGCGGCTGGTTGGGATTGTCGGGGTTGTAGAGATCCAGCTCGGGATCCCGCTTGGCGGGATCGTTCTCATCGAGGATCGAGGCGTCCATCCACTCGGTCATGGTGCCGTGCCTGCTGATATGGGCCGCCAGCAGCATGATGCCGTCGGCGGGGATCAGCCCGAGTGTGGTCAGGTCAGGGCCGTCGCCGGACGGGCTCGCGGTCACCGTGGGGTGCTGGGCCTGCTGCTGGTAGAAGACCGACAGCGAGCCGCCGCCGCTCCAGCCGGCGAGCACCACCTTCGAGTAGCCGAGCCGGTTCTTGGCGTCCTTGATGCACTCGCCGAGATCTTCGACGACCTTCTCCATCAGCAACGCCGAGTCGGTGCCCCGGAACCGGCTGTTGCAGTAGATGACGTGGTGACCGGCGCGGGCCAGTGCGTTGATCATCGGCAGGTAGGCGCCACCACCGATGGGGTGCATGAACACCAGCACGGTGTCGGAAGGCACCGCCTTCGGTTTGAGGAGGTAACTCTCCAGCACCACCAATTCGGCCACGCCACCGTAGACGTCGCGGACGGTCGAATTGTTCTGATACGCAACCAGATAGGGAATGCGATCGTATTCGTACCGGACCGGTGTCTGCTGGCTCTGCATCAGTGCTGCCCGAGGTCGTTGGCCAGGATCTCCGCCGAGGGGACCAGCCGCCGACGAGTGTCGATCGCGATCACCCGCCAGTCCACGGACTGGAAGTCGTCGAACTTACGGCGTGCCCTCTCGCGGGCCTTCTCCGGCGCACCATGATGGACCCCCTGGGGCGCATGCGAGATGAGCCCCGGCGGCATCGCGATCCCGTAGAGCGATCCACCGTGGAAGAAAGCGATCTCGTCGAAGTCGACGTTGCGGTGATACCAGGGCGTGCGTTCGGTGCCCGGTACCCCTTCGGCGGGCTTGGGCAGGAAGTTCATGATGTACACCCCGGTGGCCTGCATGAACAGGTGCACCGTGGGGGGTAGGTGCACGCTGTCAGAGGTGACCACGTTGTAGTCGTCGATGTTGAAGGTGAACGCGAAGTTGTCGCCACGCCACCCCTCGACATCGAGCGGATGGTGTGGGTAGTACAGGGTTGTGGTGCCGACACCGTCGACGGGTGAGTGCACCAGCCGTACCTCGTACTCGTCGCGGCCGTCGTCGTCGCACGGCTGCGGTTCGGGGATGACCGCCTGCGACGGGTCGAACGGGAAGTGACGTCCGAGCTGACCGGGCGGCGGCACCCGGAACTCGTCGGTGGCCTGGATCATCAGCCAGGTGCACTGGTCGTCCGGCACGTGCCGCCACGTACAGGCCTTCGGCAGATACAGCCAGTCGCCTTGGCGATAGCGCAGTGGTCCGAACTCGGTCTCGACGAGCCCGGAGCCCTCGTGAACAAAGCACAGCAGGTCCCCGTCGATGTGACGCACGAAGTGCGGCATCGGCGAGGCGCGCCGGGACAGCAATACCTCACAGTCGGCATTGGAGAACATCAGCAGGGGACCTCCCTGCGCGTCGGTGGCATCCGCGGGCTTGAGTTCGCTCGACAGCACGTCCAGCGGCCGCAGCGGGCCGACGGTGCGGTACGCCGTGGGGTCGTGGCGGCGGTAGAGGTTGGCAGTGCGGCCGGTGAAGCCGCCGCGGCCGAGTTCATCGTCTTTGAGCCCGTTGAGGTCGGCGTGCAGCCGTCGGGGCGTGACCCCTTTGCGTAGGTGCACGAACGACTCCATGGTGTTCCTCCCGGCTAGTGAAAGTAAAACTGACGTTAGGTTTATTTTTGGGGGCCGTCAATGACGTCGCGGGGCCGAACCTTTTTCAGTCGACGAGATCGACTCGCACCGTCAGCAGGTTCGTTCCGAACGTGCGGACGCCCATGCTGTTGACCTGGGGCAGCGACCGGAGCCGAGCGCGGGCGTCGTCGTCGGGCAGCAGCTGCGCCGTGCCGCGGTGCCAGCGCCCCTTCAACCGCACCCGCACCTTCGGGTCGGCCTTGATGTTGCGCACATACTGCGACTTCTCGCCGAACTCCGAGACGAACCAGAACTCGTCGCCGTCCCGGCGGCCGCCCACCGGCGTGCGTCGGGGTTCGCCGGACTTTCGGCCGGTCGTCTCGAGCAGTGTCTGGAACGGCATTCGCCCCATCACCTGATTCCCGACATATTTCTGGAAGAACTTGGTGACGTTGTCGCGGACGCTGGTCATCGGAACTCCGTTCGCCGGTTTCACACCATGGCGGTGCGGGGGACCGCCATCCCCATTGTCAGCGCAGCGGCGAGTTCGCGGCTGGTGTCGTAGTCGAAGACCACGTGACCGCCGATGACGTCGACGTCGCGTTTGATGCGTTGCAGCGGGTTGTCCAGGAAGTGTGCGCTCGCGCCCGACGCGCCGAGCAGATCGCCGATCACCGTGCGCGACTCGTGGACGATGTGTGCCGCGGCGAGCCTGGCCTGAGCGCGCACCGGACGTCCCACCGGGTCACCCGCTGCGACGATGCCCTCGATCTCGCCCACGGTGTCGGCCAGCAGTCCGCGCAGTGACCGCAGCCGGACCAGCGCCTGCCCGAGGTGCACGGAGGCGACGGGCTTGTCTTTCTGCATCACGCCCTCGTAGGCCAGGAACCGCTGGGAGAGCCGCTCGGTGTAGATCTGCGCGGCGCGTTCTGCGCTGCCGAGTGCGGGCATCGCGGCCAACAGGGCCAGTGCGGGCACCATCGGCCACCGGTAGGTGTCGGCGTCGTGTAGCGCGGCGCCGGGTGCGGTTCCTGTGTAGATGTCGGCGACGGCCACCAGTCGGTGCTCCGGCACGAAGACATCGTCGATCACGACATCGTTGGAACCCGTCGCCCGCATGCCGTCGGTGTGCCACACGTCCTCGATGCGCACGGCGTCGATCGGCAGCAGCGCCAGCACGGGATAGACGGTCGCCTGATCGCCCGGCACGCGCTCGCGCAGTGCACCGACGATGATCCAGTTGCCGTCCATCACGCCGGTCGCCCACGACCACCGCCCGGAAAGTCGGATCCCGCCGTCGCAGCCGACGCCCTGGCCCGTCGGTGCCAGCGGCGCCGGGGCCAGGAAGGGGCGTGATCCGAACGCCTCGCTCTGTGCCTGCTCGCTGAACAGCGCGAGCATCCAGTTGTGCAGGGCATAGAACCCGAGGGTCCACGCCGTGGATGCGCACCCGTGCGCCATCAGCCGGACGGGGTCGAGGATGGCCGGCAGCGGGGCCTGGCGGCCGCCGTAGCGGGCCGGCACCAGCAGGTTGACGAACTCCGTCGTCGCGGGGTCGGCCAACGTTTCCGCCGGTAGCCGGCGCTGACGCTCGGCCTCCGCCGCCCGTTCCGACAGCCGCGCGACGTATTCGGGGGTGACGGTAGTGGTGGCGACCATGACTGGCATGACGGCGACCGTACCATACGGTTTGGTATGGAAGCGTTGCGGTCAGGGCTTGAGCATGAGGTCGAGAAAGCGTTCCCGCTGTCGGGCCGTCCCGGCGGTCGGCGGCGCGTTCGAGAGGTGCAGGAAGCCGATGCCCGCGGCGAACGTGGCGTTCGCCCGCATCGCGGCGTCATCGGCGTCGAACCCGGCATCCGTGAACGCCTGGCGAACCGCGCCCAGCACCCGCTGGTCGGCGGCGTGCACGCTCTCGGCGACGGCCGGGTCGGTGCGTGCCCATTCCCGCATCGCCCGCTCCAACGCCCACTGCCGTTCGCCGAGAAGTGACGCCATCATCTGCGCGAGCCGCTCCCGGGCCGGCACATCCGCCAGGTCGCCGAAGTGACTGCGGTCCCGATCGCGCAGTTGGGCCCACGCCTCGACCACAGCGGCTCGATAGCTCGCGATGTCCTTGAAGTGCCAGTAGAAGCTGCCCTTGGTGACGCCGAGGCGGCCGCACAGCCGGTCTATCTTGAGGGCCTCGAGTCCGTCGTCCACCAGCAGGGCGTAACCGGCCTGGATCCAGTCCTCGGCGGAGAGCCTGCCTGCACCGGAAGGACTACTCGCCATCCGCTGGAGCCTACTGACCACGCCGGGTGTGACGACGGTCACCATGACGGAGGTATTACATTGGCGGGACTGGACGAGGCGTGGTACTTGCTCACTGCCGTCGGGAACAGCCGGTGATTTCGCCGGCGCCCGGACCTCAATTGGCTGCAGCGTCAGTTTTGTTTTCCAGCAGGAAGTGGCTGTTCGGCGTGGCCGGGCTTTCTCACATGCTGGTCACATGCTTTACTGCAACCGCTACAACTGAAGATTTTCCGGCTCACTGTGCCGCCATTCGGCAGTGCGCAGTAGTGGGACGGTGCGGCAAGCCATCGCTGAGGTGGTAACGGTTGCGCTGGCCCGCCCGAAAAGTCTAAGGACAAGCCGCGTCACGCGGTAACCAGGATGGATGGATTGACGGTATGAGACTTCTTGACAGGATTCGCGGGCCCTGGGCGCGCCGGATCGGCGTTGCGACCATGACGGCGGCGCTGCTGCCCGCGCTGGTCGGCCTCACCGGAGGGTCGGCGACTGCCGGAGCATTCTCCCGGCCGGGTCTGCCGGTCGAGTACCTGATGGTGCCGTCGCCCTCGATGGGACGCGACATCAAGGTCCAGTTCCAGAGCGGCGGAGAGAACTCACCCGCGGTCTACCTGCTCGACGGCCTGCGCGCGCAGGAGGACTTCAACGGCTGGGACATCAACACCCAGGCGTTCGAGTGGTACCTCGACTCCGGGCTGTCGATCGTGATGCCCGTCGGCGGCCAGTCCAGCTTCTACACCGACTGGTACCAGCCGGCCACCAACAAGGGCCCGACCGTCACCTACAAGTGGGAGACGTTCCTGACCCAGGAGCTGCCGGGCTTCCTGGCCTCGCAGCGCGCGGTCAAGCCCACCGGCAGCGCTGCGGTCGGCCTGTCGATGGCGGGCTCGGCGTCGCTGATCCTGTCGGTGTACCACCCCCAGCAGTTCACCTACGCCAGCTCGATGTCGGGCTTCCTGAACCCGTCGGAGGGGTGGTGGCCCTTCCTGATCAACATCTCCATGAGTGATGCCGGCGGCTTCGACGCCAACGAGATGTGGGGCAGGACCGAAGATCCGAACAGCGCCTGGAAGCGCAATGACCCGATGGTGCAGATCCCGCAGATCGTCGCCAACGGCACCCGGATCTGGATCTACTGCGGTAACGGCCAGCCCAACGAGCTCGGCGGCGGCGACCTGCCGGCGACCTTCCTGGAGGGTCTGACCATCCGCACCAACGAGACCTTCCGCGACAACTACATTGCCGCGGGCGGTAGCAACGGTGTGTTCAACTTCCCGTCCAACGGCACGCACAACTGGGCGTACTGGGGCCGGGAGCTGCAGGCCATGAAGCCCGACCTGCAGGCGCACCTGCTCTGATCCGGTACTGACGAACAAAGCCCCCGGCCGGCGGTCGGGGGCTTTGTCGTTCTCCGCCACCGGCCTGGCTAGGGTGGCCGTCATGACGGAAATCAATGCGATGGTCGCGCATGAGGACGCCGAAGGTGCCATTGTGCTGCGCCACGAGGTGGTCGACGAATCGTTTCTGCCCGAGGGCGACGTGGAGATCCGGGTCGAGTACTCGAGCGTGAACTACAAGGACGCGTTGGCGATCACCCCGAAAGGCGGAGTGGCACGCGGCTATCCGTTGATCCCGGGCATCGACGTCGTGGGCACGGTCACCGCGAGCACCTCACCCGAGTTCGCCGTCGGTGACACCGTGATCGCCCACGGGCAGGACATCGGCACCGGCCGGCACGGCGGTTATGCGCAGGCGGCGCGGTATCCCGCCGAATTCCTGGTCAAATTGACCTCGTTGAGCGCGGCCGACGCGGCGGCCATCGGAACGGCCGGCTTCACCGCCGCGATGAGCGTGAACGCGGTGCGCGCGCACGGTGTCAGCCCGTCCGACGGGCCGGTGCTGGTCACCGGCGCCACCGGCGGGGTGGGCAGCGTCAGCGTCGACCTGCTCGCCGGACTGGGTTACGAGGTGGTGGCGTCGACCGGTAAGGCCGAGGCGCACGATCTGTTGCGTGAGTTGGGGGCCGCAGAGGTCATCGACCGGGTCCCCGGCCCCGAGGAAAAGATGCGCCCACTGGGCAAGTCGCGTTGGGCCGCCGTCGTCGACTGTGTCGGTGGCAAGACCCTGGCCTACGCGCTGAGCACGCTGAATTACGCCGGCGTGGCAGCTATTTCGGGGCTCGCCGGGTCGGCGGATCTGCCGGCCACCGTGCTGCCGTTCATCCTGCGCGGGGTGACGCTGGCAGGTATCGACTCGGTGCTGCTGCCCATCGGAGCACGCCGCGAGGTCTGGGGTCAGATCGAGGCGGAACTGCAGCCGCGTCACCTGACCCGCATCACCCGCGACGTCCCGGTGCGCGATGTCTCCGACGTCCTCGGCAGCATCGTCGGCGGCGGCGTCACCGGGCGCACCCGCGTCGTCGTCCACGACGGGTTCTGAGCGGCGTTCAGTCGGCCCCGACGCTCACCGGCGCGACCCAGCAGGGCACGCCGTTGACGACCTGGGTGTTGCTCGGAACATCAATCAGCACAGCAGGGTTGAGCATGTTCGTGTTGGCGCCGGGATGGGCGTTGGCGACGTCGAGTCGGGTCCCGTCGACACCGTGACCCCAGCCGTGGGGTAGCGACACCACGCCGGCCATCATCTCGTCGGTGACTTCGGCGACCACCCGGATCGAACCCTCGGTGGTGCAGACGTCGACCAGGTGTCCGTCCGTCACCCCGAGCCGAGCGGCGTCGGTGGGGTTGATCAGCATCGTGCAGCGGTCCTTGCCACGCATCAACCCGGCCACGTTGTGCAGCCAGGAGTTGTTGGAGCGCAAGTGGCGTCGGCTTGTCAGCGCCAGCCCGTCGACGGTGCGGTCGATCCGGGCGAGCAGTCGCGGAATGTCGGCAGCCAGCAGCGGGTGCATCAGTTCGATGCGTCCCGACGGCGTGGTGAGCACCTCGTTCAGGCGACCGCCTTCGAGCTCGCCCAACCGCAGTCCGTCGGGATGGCGGCGTACCTCCTCGAGGGTGAGGCCGCCGGGGCGACGTCCGAGGTCGTCGCCCCACGGCCCGACCCGGACGCCGAGATCGATCATCCGCTCGGGTCCCCGGCCCCGCAGTGCGGCGAAGACCTCCTCGGGATCGCGGCCGAACAGGGGAGTGTCGGCAGCCTGGCAGGCGGTGTAGATGATGCCCTGGGTGTACATGTCGTCCATCGCAGGGACATCGACGTCGGGCAGCGGCGTACCGAGCAGCGCCCCGGCCAGGCGCAGCATGATCTCCCACTCCTGGGGTCTCCCGGCAGGCGGAGCCAGCACCGGGTCGGACCATTTCACGCACGACGCGATGGCGTACATCCAGTACAGATCGTCGCAGTGCGGGCGTTCCAGCGGGGACAGCCCGGGAAGCACCACATGGGCGTGCCGGGTCGTCTCGTTGAGCCAGTTGTCCACGGAGATCATCGCGTCCAGCCCGCCCAGCGCCGCGTCGAGCCGGCGGGCCCCTGGCGCGGAGACGGCCGGATTGCCGGCCACGGTGACAAGGCCGCGGATCTGGCCGTCACCCGGTGTGTCGATCTCTTCGGCCAGGCAGCTGACCGGGAACTGACCCAGGACTTCGGGCGCGCCGCGCACCCGGCTGCGGAACCGCCCGAACTGCCAGCCGGGGCCGGTCTGGTCGGGCGGCTTCATGAACATCGGCGACCAGACCGGGGCCTTGGGGAACAGGGCTCCGCCGGCACGGTCCACCGACCCGAGCGCGACGTTCAGGACGAACACCAGCCAGGTGGCCAGGGTGCCGAATTCCTGTGTGCAGGCGCCGATCCGGCTGTACAGCACCGGTCGGTCGGCGTCGGCGAGTCCTGCCGCCAGCCGGCGGATGGTGCCGGCGGAAACACCGGTGGCTGCCTCGACCCGCTCGGGTGGGAACCGGGCGGCGAGGGCGATGACGTCGTCGAGTCCGGTCACCATGTCGTCCAGATGGGGTGGGGGCCGCAGCCGGTGCTGTTCGACCAGTGTGTGCAGGATGGCGAACAGCAGCAGGGCATCGGTGCCGGGAAGCACCGGTACCCACTCCGAGGCGCGCCGCGCCGTCTGCGTCCGCCGCGGGTCGATGACCACCACGGTGCCGCCGCGCTCCCGGATCGCCGCGAGCCGCCCCATGATGTCGGGTGCCGAGAGCATCGAGCCCTGCGAGGCAGAAGGGTTGGCACCCAACATCATCAGGTGGTCGGTGCGGTCCAGGTCGGGGATTGGTGCATTCCACATACCGCCGAACAGCAGGGCGCTCACGACATTCAGCGGCCACTGATCGACGGTGCCCGGGGTGTAGTACGCGGGCATTCCCGCGGCGCCGGCCATCCCCACCAGCGCGCCGACGTAGGTCTCCAACCCGAGGTTGTGCGCGACCGGGTTGCCGATGTACACCGAGACCGCCGCGGCGCCATGGCGGTCCAGGACCGGCCGCAATACCGCCTCCGCCTCGGCGAGCGCGTCGTCCCAGGAGACCTCGACATGTGCACCACTGCGCGTCCGTACCAGCGGTTGCCGCAGCCGGTCGGGGTCGTGGTGGATCTGCTGCAGCGACGCGCCCTTGGGGCACAGGTGCCCGCGGGACCACACATCGTCGGGGTTGCCGCGAACGGCGCCGGCCGTCCCCGCCTGCACGGTGACCCGCAGGCCACACATCGCCTCACACAACGGACAGGTGATGCGATGCTCCACGAGCGCACCGTAACAAGCGGTGCCCGCGGTTACTTCAGTTCAGCCGATGACAGGCCGAGCAGGCGGCGCGCGACCACCAGCTGCTGGATCTGCTGGGTGCCCTCGAAGATGTCGAGGATCTTCGAGTCGCGGGCCCACTTCTCCAGGAGAGCCTGCTCGGAGTAGCCCGTGGTGCCGGCCAGTTCCACTGTCTTGAGCGTGATGTCGCTGGCGACGCGGGCGGCCTTGGCCTTGCCCATCGACGCTTCCTTCGAGTTCGGGATCCTGTTGTCGGCCTGCCACGCCGACCGCAGGGTCAGCAGATAGCCGGACTCCCAGTCGGCCTCCATCCGCAGGAACTCCGCCGCCGCAGCGCTCTGGGCGTGTGCGGGTTTGTCGTAGGAGATCTCGACGCCCGCGGCGGTCAGGATCTTGCGGAGCTCCTCGAGCGCGGCGCGCGCGATGCCCACGGCCATGCCGGCGACGACGGGCCGGGTGTTGTCGAAGGTCTCCATGACCCCGGCAAAACCCTTCTCCACGTTGACGTCGGGGTTGCCCAGCAGGTTGTCCTTGGGGATGCGGACGTTGTCGAAGCGGATCGCGGCCGTGTCGGACGCTTTGATGCCGAGCTTGTGCTCGAGGCGCTCCACGGTCACGCCGGGGTGCTCGCGGGGCACGATGAACGACTTGATCGCCGCCCGGCCCTTGGACTTGTCGAGAGTCGCCCAGACCACGATGTGCGTCGCACGAGACCCGGCGGTGACGTAGATCTTCTCCCCGTTGATCACGTACTCGTCACCGTCGAGCTTGGCGGTGGTCGACACCGCAGCCGAGTCGGAGCCGAAATCCGGTTCGGTGATCGCCATCGCGGCCCACACCTTGCCGAGTCGCTCGAGTTGCTCGTCGGTCGCGACACCCGAGATCGCCGCATTGCCGAGCCCCTGGAAGGGGATCGACAGCACCAGCGCGACGTCACCCCAGCTGACCTCCACGATGTTGAGGACAGCGGACATGTTGCCGCCGTTGACGTTTCCCTTCGGGCCGTCCTCACCGTCACGGAAAGCCTCGGCGCCGGCGAACGAGATCGTCTTGGCCTCCGAGATGCCCTCGAACAGGGTCGCGACGGTGTCCAGTTCGACGGGGTAGGCGTGTTCCTTGGCGTCGTACTTGCGCGAGATCGGTCGCAGGATCTCGGCCGCGCCCTGATGCCCCTTCTCCACCACTGCCTGCAGCTTCTTCGGCAGTTCCAGATTTATCGCCATGTCAGTCTCTTCTCGTCAGGGCCGGTGGGAATCAAAGGACCACAACACCTTCGGCGACGCCGATGGCACGCAGATCGCGGTACCAGCGCTCGACCGGGTGTTCCTTGGTGAAGCCGTGGCCGCCGAGCAGCTGCACGCCGTCGAGGCCGATCTGCATGCCCTTGTCGGTGCCGAGCTTCTTTGCCAGGGCCGCCTCGCGGGCGAATGACAGACCCTGTTCCGCACGTGCAGCTCCCCGCCAGGTGATCAGCCGCAACCCGTCGAGCTCGATCGCGATGTTGGCGCACATGAACGCCACCGACTGCCTGCGGGCGATAGGTTCGCCGAAGGCTTCGCGCTCCTTGACGTAGGGGACCACGTAGTCGAGCACTGCGTGCGAGGTGCCGACGGCCAGCGCCGCCCAGCCCAGCCGGGACAGCGCGATCGCCTCGGAGTAGTCCTGGTCGTTTGCGCCGTCCTCGCCCAGCCGCGCGCTGAGCGGCACCGTGACCTTGTCCAGCTCGACTCGGCCGAGGGCGGCGGCGCGGATCCCCATGCTCGGGTCCGCCTTGACCGTCAGTCCCTGCGACGACGCCTCGACGATGAACAGCGCCGGCTTGCCGTTGAGTTGGGCCGCGATGATGAACAACTCGGCATCCGCGGCGGCCGGGACCAGCGACTTGACCCCGTCGAGCCGGTATCCGCTCGGGGTGCGCACCGCCGTCGTCTTCAGCGCGGTGGGGTCGAACAGCGGATGCGGCTCAGCGATCGCCAAGCAGGCCTGCGGCACGTTCTCCCCGGCGAACTCTTCGAGGTAGGTGGCCTGCTGGTCGGCGCTGCCCCAGTGGGTGAGCGCGGCGGCGACGCCGCCGGGGGCCAGGATCGGCAGCGCCAATCCCATGTCGCCGTAGGCCAGTGCCTCGGCGACGAGCGCGTTGGTGACGGTGCTGCGGTGCTCGGCGATGCCGTCGAAGTCCTCGGGGATGTTGATCGCGGTGATGCCCAGTTCGGCAGCCTTCGCGATCAGATCCGCCGGGTACGTCGCGGCGTCGTCGGCATCGTGGGCGGCAGGCCGCAGGATCACTTCGGCGAACTCGTTGACCGTCTCGACGATCATCTTCTGGTCGTCGTCGGGCGTCAGGTCGAAGTAGTCCGACCCGCCGGCCTTCAGCCGGGTGGCCGGCTTGCCCACGCCCTGGATCCGCTTGAACTGCCGGGTCGTGGCGCCCGCAGCGGAGAAGCCGTGCTTGACGCCGTACTTGATGCCCCGGTTCAGCGGGTCACGCAGGTTGTACTTGTCCAGGAATTCCTGGCCCATGAGCGGGGTGAGCAGGGCCATCCCCACGTCGATCACACTTCGCTTGTGCTTCTGGAGGCCGACGGCGCTCTCGTGGCCGCTCCGTCTGGGAGGCAGGGTGTTCGTCATTGGCAGCTGCCCTCGTGTGGTGGTTCGGGATGCGCGATCGCGCAACTGACTCCACAGTAAGGTACCGGAACTGACTCTCCAGTAAGGTTCACCGACTTGTAATGGACCTCACACCTCCAGGCGGGCCAGAACCTCGTCGTGCAGCAACCCGTTGGTCGCCACCGCGCTGCCACCGTGCGGACCCGGGTCGGCGGCCAGATTCGTGAACCGGCCACCGGCCTCGCGTACCAGGATGTCCAGCGGTGCCAGATCCCATAACTTGACCTCCGGCTCGACGGCGATGTCGACGGCCCCCTCGGCGACCAGGCAGTACGACCAGAAGTCGCCGTAGCCGCGGGTGCGCCACACGGCGTCGGTGAGGTCGACGAACCGCGAGCGGCCCGCCTCCCACCCGGTGGTCATGTCGGAGAACGACAGGCTCGCCGCGTCGAGCGCACTGACCTCCGAGACCGAGATCTGCCGGGTCGCGCCGCCGAAGGATGTGAACGCCCCTTGCCCCTCGCCGGCCCACCAGCGTCGGCCCAGAGCCGGCGCACTCGCCACGCCGACCACCGGGACGCCGTCGACGAGCAACGCGATCAATGTGGCCCACACCGGCACGCCGCGGACGAAGTTCTTGGTGCCGTCGATCGGGTCGATCACCCACTGCCGGCCGCTGAATTCCCTGGTGCCGCCGAACTCCTCACCGAACACCGAGTCCTCGGGCCGACGGTGTGCGAGCCGGTCGCGCAGCAGCGTCTCGGCGTCGAGGTCGGCGTCGGTCGCCGGTGTCATGTCGGGCTTCGTCTGCACGCGCAGGTCCACCGCCCCGAAGCGCTGCATCGTCAGCGAGTCGGCCTCGTCGGCCAACTCGAGCGCCAGTGCCATGTCGTCCAGCAGGGTGTCCATACCTGCCGTCCTACCATGTGGGGGTGGCCGAACTCGCAATCCTCCTCCTGCTCGGCGGCGCGCTGGCGCTGCTCCTCGCGCCGTGGATCCGGCGCAAACGCGGCGTCGCCAACGACTGGGTGCCGGGCACCATGGTCGTCACCGGGGTCAGCCCGCGGCCCGACGTGGAGGGCGAGCAGTACGTCACCATCACCGGGGTGATCAACGGCGCGACGGTCAACGAGTACACCGTCTACACCCGGATGGCCGTCGACGTGAACAACTGGCCGACCATGGGTCAGCTGTTCGAGGTGGTGTACTCGCCGCGCAATCCCGAGAAGTGGGCGTTCGCGCCGCAGCCCGCACCCCCGCCGCCCATTCAGGACTCCTGACTTCCGCTTCGTCGTCAGGCGTGCCCGATGCGGAGCAGTTCCGCCACGCTCGTCAGCTTCACCCGCGGCCGCCCGGCCCCGACGCCTGCCGAGCGTTCGTGTTCGTCGATCAGCTTCCAGTGGTCGTCGGTCACCACCTTCGGCTGCCGCTCCACCAGCCACCTCGCCAGCTGATCGGCGTGGTCGTCGCCGAAGTCGGCCAGCTCGGCGGTGCTGAGGTCTTCGAGCAGGGTGTTGACGGTGGCCTGGGAGTCCTTCTTGTTGGTGCCGATCACGCCGCTGGGGCCGCGCTTGATCCAGCCCGCGACGTATTCGTTGCGGCTGCCCGCGACCCGCCCGTCGACGTGCGGGATGGTCCCGGCGCGCTCGTCGAACGGCAACCCCGGTGTGGGCATGCCGCGATAGCCGACCGCCCGCACCACCAGCTGCGCCGACACCTCGTCACGTTCGCCGGTGTCTTTGGCGCTCACCCGGCCATCGGCGTCGCTGACCAGTTCGTTGCGGCCGAGCACGACCGACTCGACCCGCTCCTCGCCTCTGATCTCGATCGGGGAGGTGCAGAAGCGGAACACGATGCGACGTGTCGCGCCTGCGGGTGTGTTCTCCGCGTACCCGCGCAACACCTTGATGTTGTTGCGCACCGTCCTGTCCGCTGCCTCGAGATCGTCGTCGGTGATGTCCGCCAGGTCGGCGGGGTCGACGATGATGTCGACGTCGCCGAGCGCTTCGAGTTCGCCGAGCTCTCGCAGCTCCATCGTGGTGAAGGGGGCCTGCAGCGGACCGCGCCTGCCCACCACCAGCACCTCTTCCACACCGCGGCCGTGCAGCGACTCCAGCGCGTGGTCGGCGATGTCGGTGGCCGCCAGCACGTCGGGGTCGCTGACGAGGATGCGCGCGACGTCCAGCGCAACGTTGCCGTTGCCGATCACCACCGCACGTCCGGTCGTCAGGTCGGGCGCGATCTCGCCGAAGTGAGGGTGCGCGTTGTACCAACCGACGAAGTCGACTGCGGCCACGCTGCCCGGAAGGTCTTCGCCCGGGATCCCCAGCGACCGATCCGACTGCGCGCCGGTGGCGTAGACGACGGCGTCATAACGCTCGGCCAGCTCGACCGGATGCACGTGCTCCCCGACGACGACGTTGCCGAAGAAGCGGAATCGCGGATCCATCGCCGTCTTCTCGAACTGAGCGCTGACCGACTTGATCTTCGGATGGTCAGGGGCCACGCCCGAGCGCACCAACCCGAACGGGGTCGGCAACATCTCCAGCATGTCGACGCGCACGTCGTGGTCACCGTCGGAGTCGGCGAACTTCAGCAGGGACGCGGCGGCAAAGTACCCCGAGGGTCCTGAGCCGACGATGGCCACGTGGTAGGGCCGGTTTTCGGGCATGTAGGGCTGCCTTCTGTCGCTGCCCGGGCGCGCGCAAGGGGCTGTCGCGACGCGGCCGGGCGAGGTTCCATCCCGATGCTAGATCGCGAGGAACCCCAGACACGGCATTCCGCCAGGGTCGTCCGGAATCGGGCCTGATTTTCCGAGAACATGCCGATGAGCGTTTGCCGCCGACACGGTGAGTACCCTGAACTCCCGTGGATCCTGACCGTCAAAGCGACATCGCCAGCCTCGACACCACGCTCACCACGGTGGAGCGGGTTCTCGATGTCGAGGCGCTTCGCGGTCGCATCGAGATGCTGGAGCAGCAGGCGTCCGACCCGAACCTGTGGGACGACCAGGCGCACGCCCAGAAGGTGACCAGCGAGCTGTCGCACGCCCAGGGAGAGCTGCGGCGCGTCGAGGAGTTGCGCGGGCGCCTCGAGGACCTGCCGGTGCTCTACGAGCTGGCCGGCGAGGAGGCGGGGGCGGAAGGCGACTCTGCGCTCGTCGAGGCCGACGCCGAGCTCGCCCAGCTGCGTGAGGACATCGCGGCGATGGAGGTGCGCACCCTGCTCTCCGGTGAGTACGACGAGCGCGAAGCCGTCGTCACCATCCGGTCGGGTGCGGGCGGAGTGGACGCCGCCGACTGGGCCGAGATGCTGATGCGGATGTACATCCGGTGGGCTGAGCAGCACAACTACGGCGTCGAGGTGTTCGACACCTCCTACGCCGAGGAAGCGGGCATCAAGAGCGCGACCTTCGCCGTGCACGCGCCCTATGCGTACGGGAACCTCTCGGTCGAGCAGGGCACCCACCGCCTGGTGCGGATCAGCCCGTTCGACAACCAGAATCGCCGTCAGACGTCGTTCGCGGACGTCGAGGTGCTGCCCGTCGTCGATACCACCGATCACATCGAGATCCCCGAGGGCGACGTCCGGGTGGACGTCTACCGCTCCAGTGGGCCTGGCGGTCAGTCGGTGAACACCACCGACTCCGCTGTTCGACTCACCCACGTCCCGACCGGTATCGTCGTCACCTGTCAGAACGAGAAGTCGCAGTTGCAGAACAAAGTGTCGGCGATGCGCGTGCTTCAGGCAAAGTTATTGGAACGCAAGCGTTTAGAAGAGCGGGCCGAAATGGACGCCCTCAAGAGCGACGGCGGCAGCTCCTGGGGTAACCAGATGCGTTCCTACGTGTTGCACCCCTACCAGATGGTGAAGGACCTGCGCACCGAGTACGAGGTCGGAAATCCAGCCGCCGTGCTGGACGGAGACATCGACGGCTTCCTGGAAGCCGGTATTCGGTGGCGCAACAGAAAAGATGACGACTAGTACCTATCAAGCCCTCAACTTCGCCGAGGGCTGGCGCAGCTTCTGGCACGGCGAAATCGGCGTGTGGCTGCTTACGCAGGGATTGCAGATCGCCCTGCTGGTCATCGGCGCGCTGCTGGCCGCGAGGTTCATCAACTGGATCGCGCGGCGGGTGACGCGGCGAATCGACGCCGAGTATCAGGAAAGCAACCAGCTGGTGCGCTCGGAGAGCGCCAAGCACCGCCAGGCGGTGGCGTCGGTGATCTCGTGGGTGTCGATCGCGATCCTGTTCGTCGTGGTCGCGGTCGAGATCACCGATGTGGTCAACGTCCCCGTGGGGTCCCTGGTGGCACCGGCGGCGGTGCTCGGCGCGGCGCTCGGTTTCGGCGCTCAGAAGCTGGTGCAGGACCTGCTGGCCGGGTTTTTCATCATCACCGAACGTCAGTACGGCTTCGGTGACCTGGTGCAGGTCAACATGCTCGGCGCACCGGATGAGGCCGAGGGCACCGTCGAGGAGGTCACCCTGCGGGTGACCAAGTTGCGCACCAGCGAAGGCGAGGTGTGGACCGTGCCGAACGGCAACATCGTCCGCTCGCTGAACATGTCGAAGGACTGGGCGCGCGCGGTCGTCGACATCCCGGTGCCCACCACCGCCGATCTCAACCGGGTCAACGAACTGCTGCACGCGGTCGGCGTGGACGCCATGGAGGACGAGGGACTCAGCGCACTGCTGCTGGACACGCCGCAGTTGATGGGTGTGGAGAGCATCGAGCTGGACACCGTCAACCTGCGGATGGTGGCCCGGACGCTGCCCGGCAAGCAGTACGAAGTAGGCCGCCGGCTGCGCATCCGGATCATCGCGGCCCTCAACCGCGCCGGCATCGCCACCAGCGAGCACCCGCCGACCTTCGACACCATCGCCGGACAGAGCGAGCAGGCCCAGGGCCGCGCGGAGGCCAAGAAATGAACCTCGGGGAGAAGCTGCGCGGTTGGCGCCGGGACGACCGGGGTTGGCCGCGGTACATGCCGGGCGGCCGGATCCGCACGTCGACAGCGGGGCTCATCGTCGCCTTCATCGCGCTGTCCTGGGTGGCTCAGGTCTTCGAGCCGCCGGCCCGACCGCCGGCGGCGCCGGAATCGTCGGTGGTGCCGCCCGGTTTCGTGCCCGACCCGAACTACACCTGGGTGCCGCGAACCAACGTGCGCACCCGCGAACCCGAGGTCACCACGACGACCCCGACGACCACCACGACCACGACCACGACCACCCCGACGACGACCGGCACGACGGAACCGCCGCTGCCCGGGGTGACGACGACCCCGACGGGTCCCGAGGGCCCGACGACGACCGTCATCGACCCCGACGGCGTGGGACCGGGCAGCCCGGAGACGTTCACCCAGGCGCCGACCGAGACTCCGGCGCAGGTCCCCACCCTCGCGCCGACCGCTCCGGTACCGCCGACCACGGTCCCCCCGCAGTAGTGCCGAGGTAATCGGATGTCTGCCCGCTACACTGGCGTGCCGTGATGATCACCCTCGACCATGTGTCAAAGCAGTACAAGTCGTCGGCACGTCCAGCGCTCGACAACATCTCGGTCAAGATCGACAAGGGTGAGTTCGTCTTCCTCATCGGACCGTCCGGATCCGGCAAGTCCACGTTCATGCGGCTGCTGCTGGCCGAGGACCAGCCGTCGTCGGGAGACATCCGTGTCTCCAAGTTCCACGTCAACAAGCTGTCCGGACGCCACATCCCGGGCTTGCGGCAGGTGATGGGCTGTGTGTTCCAGGATTTCCGGCTGCTGCAGCAGAAGACGGTGTTCGAGAACGTCGCCTTCGCGCTGGAGGTGATCGGCAAGCGCGCCGACACCATCAACCGGGTGGTTCCCGACGTGCTCGAGATGGTGGGGCTGTCCGGCAAGGCCAACAGGCTGCCCGCGGAGTTGTCCGGCGGTGAGCAGCAGCGCGTCGCGATCGCCCGGGCGTTCGTGAACCGGCCGCTGGTGCTGCTGGCCGACGAGCCGACCGGCAACCTGGACCCCGACACCAGCAAGGACATCATGGACCTGCTCGAGCGGATCAACCGCACGGGCACGACAGTGCTGATGGCCACCCACGACCATCACATCGTCGACTCGATGCGCCAGCGGGTCGTCGAACTCGAACTCGGCCGGCTGGTTCGTGACGAACAGCGCGGCGTCTACGGAATGGACCGTTAAGTGCGCTTCGGCTTCCTGATCAACGAGGTCCTGACGGGGCTTCGCCGCAATGTGACGATGACCGTCGCGATGATCCTCACCACGGCGATCTCCATCGGTCTGCTCGGCGGCGGGCTGCTGGTGGTGCGCCTTGCCGACCAGTCGCGCGACATCTACCTCGACCGGGTCGAGAGCCAGGTCTTCCTCACCAACGACGTCTCGGCCAACGATCCGAACTGCGACGCCGACCCGTGTGTGGCGCTGCGGCAGGCGATCGAGGACCGTGACGACGTGCGGTCGGTGCGCTTCCTGAACCGCGACGAGGCATACGACGATGCGATCCAGAAGTTCCCCCAGTACAAGGATGTCGCCGGCCGGGACGCGTTCCCGGCGTCCTTCGTGGTGCGGCTCGAAGACCCCGAGCAGCACCAGGACTTCGACGAGGCCATGGTGGGCCAACCGGGCGTGCTCAATGTCCTGAACCAGAAGGACCTGATCGACCGGTTGTTCGCGGTGCTCGACGGGCTGTCCAACGCCGCGTTCGCGGTGGCGCTGGTGCAGGCGATCGGTGCGGTGTTGCTGATCGCCAACATGGTCCAAGTCGCCGCCTACACCCGCCGCACCGAGATCGGAATCATGCGCCTGGTCGGCGCGAGCCGCTGGTACACCCAGCTGCCGTTCCTGGTGGAGGCGATGCTGGCCGCCCTGATCGGCGTGCTGATCTCGATCGTGGGCCTGATCGCGGTGCGCGCACTGTTCCTGGAGAACGCGCTCGACCAGTTCTACCAGGCCAATCTGATCGCCAGGATCGACTACGCCGACATCCTCTACATCTCGCCGATCCTGCTCTTGGTGGGTGTGGCGATGGCTGGGGTGACGGCGTATGCGACGTTGCGACTGTACGTACGAAGGTAGCCGTGGCGAAGAAGGCCAAGACGGCCAAGGACAGCAACAACCAGGTGGTTGCCACCAACCGCAAGGCCAGGCACAACTATGCGATCCTCGATACGTTCGAGGCCGGGGTCGCGCTGGTCGGCACCGAGGTCAAGAGCCTGCGCGAGGGCCAGGCGTCGCTGGCCGATGCGTTCGCCACCGTCGACGACGGCGAGATCTGGCTGCGCAACCTGCACATCCCGGAATACCACCACGGCAGCTGGACCAACCACGCGCCGCGGCGGAATCGCAAGCTGTTGCTGCACCGCCGCGAGATCGACAACCTGATCGGCAAGATCCGCGACGGCAACCTGACCCTGGTCCCGCTGTCGCTGTACTTCACCGGCGGGCGGGTGAAGGTGGAGTTGGCGCTGGCCCGCGGCAAGCAGGCGCACGACAAGCGCCAGGATCTGGCCCGTCGTGACGCCGAGCGCGAGGTCACCCGGGAACTGGGCCGTCGCGTCAAGGGCATGACCTCCTGACCGGCATCTTCACTGCGCTGATCGCGGCGCTGGGATACGGCGTCAGCGACTTCGTCGGCGGTATCGCGTCACGGCGGGTGGCGGCCCTGCGGGTGGTGCTGGTGTCCTACCCGGTGGCGCTGGTGCTGTTGGTCGTCATCGCGGTGCCGTTCGGGGGTCAGATCGACACCCCCGCCGTGGTGTGGGGCGTGCTGTCCGGCGTGACCCAGGCGTTCGGGGTGTGGTGGTTCTACGCCGCGCTGGGTTCGGGGCCGATCTCGGTGGTGTCGCCGCTGACGGCGATCCTGGTCGCCGGGATCCCGGTGGGTTTCGGGCTCGCACTGGGGGAGCGGCCCGGGGTGATCGCCCTCGTCGGCGTGGCGCTGGCGCTCGCCGCGGTTGTGCTGGTCAGCCGCGAGGCGACCGACGAGGACGTCAGACCGCACAGGTTCACCGTGAAGGTGGCGTGGTTGACCGTCGGCGCCGGGGTGGCGTTCGGGATGAACTTCGTCGTCCTCGATCAGGTGCCGCCCGAGGCCGAGTTGTGGCCGCTGGTGTTCGGCCGGATCGCGGCGACGGCCATCGTGCTGCTGGTTGCCGTCGTCACGGCCAACCTGGTGCTCGAGCGGGGCATTCCGCTGCGGTTGGCGGTGTTCGCCGGCGTGCTGGACACGATCGCCAACGTTGCCACTTTGCTTGCCCTGCAGTCGTCGATGTTGTCGCTGGCCGGTGTCCTGATCGCGCTCTATCCGGCCGCGACCGTCCTGCTGGCGATCATGGTCCTGCGTGAGCGCGTGACCCGGTGGCAGGCGATCGGCATGGTGCTGGCTCTGGCATCTGTCGCAATGATCGCCTCCGGTTAGCTACGGTCAGGGTTCAACCCCGAAACGGGGGCGCCGCCCGCAGCGGAGGGAGGGGCCGGTCAAGTCAAACCAGCTGCGCCTTTGGCTGTTCGCCATCGTCACTGCGCTGGTGTCGGTCAACGCACTGGCACCGTGGGGAGACGAGGCGGCTCAGCGCGGGGAAGTGATGCTCCAGTTGGCTGCGGGACTGGGGGCGGTGGTCTGCGGCCTCGTCGTCGGTTTGCGGGCCGAGGGGATGGCGCGCCGGTGGCGGCTGCTCCTCGCGGCGGGGTTGACGGCGTGGCTGGTCGGTCAAGGTCTCTGGTGGGCCGGCGGCGCCGGGGCGGACGGTGATCCGGTGGCGCCGGCAGGGCTTGTCGCGTATTTGCTGTGTCCGGTGTTCGCGCTGGCATCGGTGGTGGTGCTGGTGCGTTCCAGCGGCGGTGCCACCGAACCGCAGGATGGCTGGTTGCGGCAGTTCAGGGACACCACCGTTCTCGACGGGGTGGTGGCGGCCGCGGCGTTTCTGATCCTGTGTGCGATCGGGGGTTTCGGCGTCGGGTCGACCGCCTCACTGCCGCGGTCGGCGAATCCGGTGATCGAAGTCGGGTTCGCGCTCGCTGAACTGGTCGTGGTGGTGGCAGCGGTGATGATGACGATGATCTACCGCCCGGATCGCCCGTTTCGGGCGAACTACCTTCTGCTGGCCGGCGGTATCGTCACCATGGCCTCTTCCGACCGGCTGGTCGCCTACTTCACATCGGTGGGTTCGGTGAGCGGTCAACGATGGGCTGCAATAGGTTTCGCCATCGGACCGCTGATATTGGCCTACGCGATGGTGGTCCGGTCGCCACGACAGCATGATGCCGACGACCGCCAGAACCCCGGGATGGACTGGGCGCAGCTGATCCTCCCGTACATCGGATTCCTCGGCGTAGCACAGCTTTTCGCCTTCCATGTGATTACCGGGCGGCAGTTGACCACTTTCGTCGTCAGTCTGACGGTGGTGATGGTGTTGCTGGTCGCGGTGCGCCAGGTGGTGGCGATGCGTGCCCAGCACCTGCTGACCCAACGGTTGTACTGGGCCCAGCGGGGATTGGCCTATCAGGTCCACCACGACGCGCTGACCGGACTGCCCAATCGCCTGCTGTTCGCCCAACGGCTCGACGAGGCGATCCGCGATGGCCGTTTTGTGCTGATCTTCGTCGATCTCGACGACTTCAAAGAGGTCAACGACCGGTTCGGACACGCCGCGGGCGACGACCTGTTGCGGGCGGTGGGTGAGCGCCTCACGCGGTGCATCACCGAGGCGGATACGTTGGCGCGCATCGGCGGTGACGAGTTCGCGATCCTGATCGCCGGTGAGGCGGACGAGCCGGAGATCGTCGCCGACCGGCTGCGGGTGGCGCTGCGGGATCCCTTCGCGGTGCACGGCTCGTCGCTGCGGGTGCGGGCCAGCATGGGGCTGGTCCGGTCCGATGCCGACGGGCTGGACCAGACGTCGGACGATCTGTTGCGGCGGGCCGACATCTCGATGTATGCCGGAAAGCGGCTCGGCAAGGACACCGCGGTGATCTACCAACCGTCCACCGGCCTTCAGGACGATTTCCCGACTGCGCTGCGGCGGGCGCGCGGTGGTGTTCCCGACGGGTTCAGGCTCGCCTACCAGCCGGTCGTGCGCCTCCCCGGGCGGATCCCGGTGGCGGTCGAAGCTCTGGCGCGGTGGACCGCGCCGAGTGGAATCGACATCGCCCCGCAGACTTTCGTCGCGGCCGCCGAAGCAGCGGGGTTGGGTGCCGAACTCGATGCGCTGGTCCTCGACCTGGCGTGCAGTGACGTCAAGGCTGCCGGTCTGGACCTCACCATCCACGTCAACATCGGGGCGGCACGGCTGGGCAACCCGTCCTTCGAGGACCACGTCCGCCGCGCGATAGACCGCCACGACGTGGAACCGACCCGGCTCGTCCTGGAGATCACCGAGACCGTGCCGATCGTCGACCTCGCCGACGCCGCCGCGCAGATCAACCGGCTGCAGTCATTGGGTGTCAGGGTGGCGCTGGACGACTTCGGTGCGGGATTCAATTCGCTGATGTACATGCACGCGCTGCCGGTGCAGATCGTCAAGCTCGATCGCAGCTTCGCCGTGGGTACCGATTCCGAACGGAATCTGACGATGTACCGGTCTGTCGTCCGGCTGTGCAGCGAGCTGGGACTGTCGGTGATCGCTGAAGGCGTCGAGTTGCCTCCCCAGGCAGAGACGGTCTACCTGGCCGGGTGCCGGCTCGCCCAGGGTCATCTGTTCGGCAGCGCGGTTCCCATCACCGAGCTCAGCCACGGTTCGAAGGCGCACGGCGCGCCCGTCTGACCCACAGTCCCCGCGAGCGGGCGCGTCTGCTCGCCGACACGCCGGGCGGAACGTGCATTTCGCGCACGCTCGCGGCCGGAACGCACTACGTTCTGCCGGGTGAACAGCCCCTCTCGCCCCGTCACCCTGCTCGACAAGTCCGACGTGCTCGATGGTCTTTTTGCGTCGTGGCGCAACATCGATGCGTTGTTGCAGACGGTGCGTCCCGAGGACTGGACGGCGCCGACGTCGCTGCCCGGGTGGACGGTGCACGACGTCGTCGCCCACATGGTGGGCACGGAATCGATGCTGCAGGGTATGCCGACGCCGCAGGCGGACATCGACGTCGCGGCCCTCGAACACGTGCGCAACGACATCGGGGTGCTGAACGAGCACTGGGTGTGGAAACTTCGCGACCTCGGCCACACCGAGCTGCACGGGGAGTTCCGCAACGTGACCGCCCAGCGCCAGGTGGTGCTGTCCGAGATGCCGGCCGAGGAGTGGAACACCACCACCGCGACGCCGGCCGGGCCCGACACCTACGGGCGGTTCATGCGGGTACGGGTTTTCGACTGCTGGATGCATGAACTCGACATCCGGGACGCGCTCGGGCGGCCTGCAGGCAGCGACGAGCTCGACGGTCCGGCGTCGAGGCTGGCGCTGGACGAGATGACCGCCAGCATGGGGTTCGTGGTGGGCAAGCTGGGCGGCGCGCCCGACGGTTCCCGGGTCAGGATCGAGCTGACGGGGCCGCTGGCGCGGGAGATCAACGTCGCGGTGGACGGCCGCGGGCGCGTGGTCCCGGACTTCGGCGCCGACGAGCCGACCACGACGATCACCCTGGACGCGGTGCTGTTCACCCGGGTGGCGGGAGGCCGGACAACACCGGCGACAGCCGGCACGGAGATCGGCTACACCGGCGACGAGGAGGTCAGCCGTCGCATCGTCGAGCGCCTGAACTACGTGATCTGACCCCTGTGGATTAATTAGTCGCTGGACGGTGTTGAACGGACCGGTAGTATGAAAGGTCCTGCCGGAGGTCGGCAGGGGTGCGAGGGGCTGAACGGTTTCGACTTCGCGCATCGAATCAAGGGAAGCGTGCCGGTGCAGGCAACTGACCACCGTAAGCGTCGTTGCAACCAATTAAGCGCCGATTCTAATCAGCGCGACTTCGCCCTCGCTGCTTAAGCGACGGTGAGTCTGTCAGACCGGGAGCGCCCTCGGCCCGGACCCTGGCATCAGCTAGAGGGACCCACCGATACGTCCGGTCGCGGGATGTATCGGGACATCAAACAGCGACTGGGATCGTCATCCTGACTTGTTCGCGTGAGCAGGAGATCCGAGTAGAGACATAGCGAACTGCGCACGGAGAAGCCTTGAGGGAATGCCGTAGGACCCGGGTTCAATTCCCGGCAGCTCCACCAGAAAGAAGCAGGTCAGGGACGTAATCCCCCTGGCCTGCTTTCTTTTTTCCATCAACATCTCATCAACATTCGGGTCTGAAGTGCCCGCTATGGCGTCGCTGCGACCGGTCACCCGCAAGAACGGCACCGAGCACGTCCAGCGACGAAGTTCAAGGGTCTGGTCGAGAAGTTCGGAGCCGCGCAGGCGCTGACGGCACTGGGCACCGATCCCGAGATGACGACGATGACGGTCCAGGAATGGATGGAGCACCACATCGAGCATCTGACCGGGCTCCGGAAGTCGCCCCTGTGGGACTACCAGTCGTATCTGCGCAAGGACATCGGCCCGGCGCTCGGCGAGCTTCCGCTGACTGGGCGCACCCGCGAGCACGTCGCGAAGTGGACCCAGGATCTCGCCGCCGGGGGAGCATCGGGCAAGACGATCTCCAACAAGCACGGGTTCTTGTCCTCGGCGCTCAACGCAGCCGTGCGGGCCGGACGTATCCCGACCAACCCAGCGCTCGGTCAACGACTGCCAACCTCCGAGCGGGAAGAAATGACCTGCCTCAGCCACGAAGACTTTGCCCTCTGCTGGACAACGTCACCGACCACTGGAAGCCACTCGTGGAGTTTTTGGTGGCCTCCGGTGCCCGTTGGAGCGAGGCCACTGCGCTGCGGCCACCGGACGTCAACATGGCGACCAACATCGTCAGGATCACCAGGGTGTGGAACGGACCTATGACCGGACAGGCTACGAGCTAGGTCCGCCGAAGACCAAGACGCAGCAGTCTCAGCTCAGCGTCGACGTCGCCGAGATCCCGCACACCTTGAACCCTATTGCTGCGCGCTACCACCGCGATGCAGCAGTTCACAGACTGGACGTGTGCGCTCTACTCTCAGCTCTATGGGGGATAGAAGAAGTTGGGGAGACAGGTTCGCGCAGTGGCTTACCGCACTGCCGATGGGCATCAAGTTTGTCGTCGCGCTCGTTCTGGCGTTGAGCACGATCGTGCCTGCTGGGCTGATCGTAGCGGCGCTGGACCCGCTGGTGTGGGGGTCGGACGATCAGACGGTGCGCATAACCTGTGGCGACCGGAAGGTCGAACGGACTTTCAGCAAGGAAGAATTTGAACTCAAATCCAGTGATGTCGAGTCTCTGGCAGTGGAGATGTGCACGACCTAGCCTTCTGCCCGCAGTCACCAGAAAGCCCCGCCCGGTGATCCCGGAGCGGGGCTTTCCTGCGTTGTGCCTCTCCGTCACTCCGCCCCGACGCCGTCCAGCAACTCTCGAATTGCAGCCTCAGTGAATGTCTGACCGGCCTGGAGCATGTCGGCTACGTCGTTGATCCCGGCGGAGCCGACGGCGTCGTCATCGGAATCGGCGATGTCCTCGTTGGCGCGTCCACCTAGGATGAAGCCTCCACCTCATAGCCCCCGGCGGTGACGCACATCCGGTCAGGACTTGTCCGGCCACACCGAACATCAAGCAGCTCCCGGAGGAACCCGGTGGCTCGGAGTACCTGGCGGCGATCGAAGACATGCACCCGATGGTCCGCATCGGCGAACCCGCCGAAGTTGCCAGCGCCATCGTCTTCCTCGCCTCCGACGACGCTTCCTTCATCACCGGCGCCGTGCTCCCCGTCGACGGCGGGTACCTCGCGCAATAGCGGCGATCCGGCCAGCTCCACGCCGGCCGTGCTTACCCCGCCCCGAAGCGGGTATGTCATCGGTCGAATTCGGCTGACGCGCTGGCTTTCAGCGCACCGGGGAGGCGAGCGTGACATCGGAACCGACCACTGCGCGTGCGCACGCGACCGACGACGAGTGCGACGGGCGCAAACTCAAACGCGAGATCACCGGCCCCCTTTTGTTCCTGTTCATCCTCGGCGACGTGCTCGGGGCCGGTATCTACGCGCTGATGGGGGTGCTGGCCGAGGACGTCGGCGGCGCGCTGTGGGCGCCGCTGCTGGTGGCGCTGTTCCTGGCGCTGCTCACTGCGGGGTCCTATGCCGAACTCGTCACCAAGTATCCGAAAGCCGGCGGCGCCGCCGTCTTCGCGCAACGGGCCTTCCGGCGACCCCTGCTGTCGTTCCTCATCGGCTTCTGCATGCTGGCCGCCGGAGTGACGAGTGCGGCGGGCCTGTCGCTGGCCTTCGCCGGTGACTACCTCACCACGTTCATCGACGTCCCGGCGATACCGGCGGCCATCGTGTTCCTGGCGCTGGTCGCGGCCCTCAACGCCCGCGGGATCAGCGAATCGCTCAAGTCCAACGTCGTGATGACGGTCATCGAGCTCACCGGTCTGCTCATCGTGATCATCGCCGTGGCCGTGATGGTCGGCGGCGGTCGTGGCGACCTCGGCCGCGTCGGTCAGCTCCCCGATGGCTCCGCTCCCGCGCTGGCCATCCTCGGCGGCGCGATCATCGCCTACTACTCGTTCGTCGGGTTCGAGACCTCGGCCAACGTGGCCGAGGAGATCCGCAACCCCAGCAAGGTGTATCCGGCGGCGCTGTTCGGTTCCCTCATCACCGCCGGGGTCGTGTACGCGTTGGTGGGGGTGGCCAGCGCCATCGCGCTCCCACCCGCAGAGCTGTCCGAGTCGTCGGGGCCGCTGCTGGCGGTCGTCGACGCGTCCGGCGTCGGCGTGCCGGCCTGGGTGTTCAGTGCCATCGCGCTGGTGGCCGTGGCCAACGGCGCCCTGCTGACCATGATCATGGCGAGCCGGCTCACCTACGGCATGGCCGACCACGGTCTGCTGCCTGCGGTGCTGAGCAGGGTGCTGCCGAACCGGCGCACCCCTTGGGTGGCCATCCTGGCCACCACGGTGGTGGCGATGCTGCTCACGCTGGTCGGAGATCTGTCGACGCTGGCCGAGACGGTGGTTCTACTGCTGTTGGTCGTGTTCATCTCGACCAATGTGGCGGTGCTGGTGCTGCGCCGCGACACCGTCACCCACGACCACTTCCGGGTGTGGACGGCCGTCCCGGTGCTCGGCGTGGCGTCGTGCGTGCTGCTGATGACCCAGCAGAGCGCCACGGTGTGGCTGTTCGCGGCGATCCTGGTCGCGGTCGGTGCTGTGCTGTACGCGGTGGCGCGGGTTGCGGATCGCCGCGCGGCGTCGTGAGGCCGGGCCCGCGGCCCGATCGTTATCAATAAGGGCCGTTCATCGTGACCAGGAAACACCGGAAGAGATTCCGTCGGTGTCGGCGACGTTGCTGCACCATTTTTTCAGTGCCGCGCTCGGGGGATGTCGCGCCACGTTCGTAGTTGGTCCCGGTTCGAAGGGGGAGTGGTACATGCGCCGATCGACGGCCTCGCTGGCGGCGGTAGCCATCTGTGTTCTCATCGCGGGGTGCACGAGCACCGGTCACGCCGAGTCGACGACACCGACCAGGACGTTGATTCCGCGTCCCCTCGTCGAGCGGGAACTGGCCAGCTTGCTGCTCAGCCCCGAAGAGGTCGACGTGGCCATGGGAACACGCGGGATGGCCGTCACCCAGAGCCAGTCCGCGATGAGCGACCACAGCGCCGCCATGTCCCCGCCGGAATGCCTGGCTGTCGACGGCGCGGCCGAGGCTCTGGTATACGCCGACAGCGGTTTCCGGGCCGAGCGCGATGAAAGCCTCAACAACGGTGACAACTTCACGCACTACCTCAAGCAGGCCGTGGTGTTGTTCCCGACCGTGGACATGGCGGCGGCGTTCTTCGACGCCTCGGCTGCGCAATGGCCGGCCTGCCGTGAGTACACCCATACCCAGAGCGGAACCCAGTGGTCGCCGGGGCAGATCACCAACGCTGACGGGATCCTGAGTACCGTTGCGACCCAACAGGATGCGGCGGCCCCGGGCTGGGCGTGCGGCCGTGCCCTGGCGCTGCGGAACAACATCATCGTCGACATCAACACGTGCAGCGCCGACCCCGCGGACTCGGCCCCCAAGATCGCCCGCCAGATCGCCGACGACGTCACGTCACGTTGGTGAGCGTGACTCAGCGCCCGAGGACCGCGGCGACGCGCGCGGCGACCTCGGCGGCCACCGCCAGCGTCGGCGCATCGTCGGCCGGGACGTAGCGGTCGGCGGCCGCGTCGTAGCGCGCCCCGGCGATGGCGCCGTGATCGGTGTCGATCTCGGCGATCTCCACCGGCCAACCGGCCTGCCGCAGCTCGGCGGCGAACTCCCGGCTCGAGCTGACCGGGACGACGTCGTCGTGGATCCCGTGCAGCAACGTGAACGGGGCGCCGACGACCGCCGAGCGCAGGCCGTCAGTCAGTGTCGCCCCGGAGATCGGGTCCCGCGCCGTGAACGCGCCGCCGAGGCAGACGGTGTGCGCCAGCGTGACGTCGAAGCCGGACGAATGCAAGGTCAGTCCCGCTGCGGCGGCAGCACCCATCGACCAGCCCACCAGAAGCAGCCCCTCAGCAGCTCCGGGCAGTCCCTGAGCGAACGCGACGGAGTTCAACAGGTCCGCGCGCCCGCCGTCGTCAGCGTGGGAGTTCCAGTCGGGCGCCGCGACGCCGAGGCCGTGGCCGGCGAGCATCCCGGCGAGCGGTCCGACCGCGGCGCGGGCATCGGTCTGCATGCCGTGCCACAGCAGCACCGTGGGGTCCGAGGTGTTTCCGTACACGTCGACCAGTCGTCCCGGGGCGTACCGCGCAGTCTCCATCCGGCAGGTGTTCCCCGAATACGGCGACCGACACGTCCCGTTCGAGCCGGCTACGGGGTGCTTTTGGCCGCCTGCTCGGCGGCGTGGTCCTCGATGGCCTTGCCGATCGCATGCGCGGCGCGGTCCACGAACTCGGTCCCGCTACCGGTCACCCAGTCACACGACGCGGCCGGCGCTGCGAGTTGGCCGGTGAAGTGCGGGATCACGTGCTGCGCGAACAGTTCGTAACTGTGCAGTTTCGCCGCGGGAGGGGCCCAGTCGTGATCGAAGAGCAGGAAGGCGCCGAACCCGCCGTTGCTGGCCTCGACGAGGTCTTCGATCTTGGCGACCGCGTCTTCCGGCGCGCCGATGACCGCGAAGCCGGATTCCCGGTTGTTCGCGATGATCTCGGCGGCGGTGTCTCCCTGAACCGGGCCTGCAGGCAGGATGTGGGTGAAATAGCGGGAGAATTCCGCGATTCCGTACTCGACGTCGCGCTCGGCCTGCTCACGGGTGTCGGCCAGATGCATCGGCCCGACAAGTCGCCACTTCGAGCGGTCGGCGACGTGCCCGTGCTCGAGCGCGACCTCCTCCCACGTCGACCAGTGCTGGGCGAGCAGGTCCATTCCCTGTTTGGCGGTGGCGGCGATAGAGAGCATTCCGATCCCGTGCTTTCCGGCGCCGCGCGGACCGGTGGGGGAGAAGGACGCCGCGACCGCGACGTCGAAGCAGGGATCGCTGTAGGGCCGCAGCTGTAACCGCGCGTCCTGGAGGGTGAACCCGTCGGTGTGCATCGTGACGGTTTCGCCGCGCAGCAGGCGCATGATCGCGTCGAGGGACTGCTCCATGCGCGGCCGCTGCTGGTCGGCCGGGATCCCGAGCATATGGGCATCCGAGGTGAGCTGGCCTGGTCCGCAGCCCAGCATGGCCCGGCCGCGGGTGAGGTGGTCGAGCAGCACCATCCGGTCGGCGAGCATCAACGGGTGGTGGTAGGGCAGTGAGCTCACGCCCGTGCCGAGCTTGATGTGTTTGGTGCGCTCGGCGGCGGCGGCGATGACGACCTCGGGGGAGGCGATGATCTCGAATCCCGCGGAGTGGTGCTCGCCGATCCATGCCTCCGAGAAACCGAGGCGGTCCATCAACACGATCAGGTCGAGGTCTCGTTCGATGGCAAGGGTGGGGTTCTGTCCGACGGGGTGGAAGGGGGCCATGAAGTTTCCGAAGCGCATCCGCCCATTGTGTCCAGGTGACGGGTCCTGATGTCAGCGTTTCCTCCCGGATCATCGGCTCGTCGCCGGCTGGACGGTATGAGGTGCTCCGAAGTCCTCTACCGTGGAGATGATCGATCTTGGAAGTCGGCGGCGTTTCCGTATGCGGCCAGATGGCAATACGGCCATGATCGCGTCGCGGCCGCTCCCGCGCGTGTTCGGACTGAGGAGGAGAGGCCCATGTCGGAGTTGGAGGAGTTCGGTGACGAGCACGCTCCGGAACCCGTGGAGCCGACGTACGCCGAGCACCTCCACCCGGCCCGCCCCCGCACGTTGCGGTTCCGGCCCCGCGTCAAGGCGCCCTTCACGCGCCGGTCGATCGCCCAGGACGGGTCGGCGAACGGCAACAACCCCGCTTACGTCGAGTGGTTGCGCGCCCAGTCGATGCTCGCCGACGCCAACGAGATCAGCCAGCAGTTCTCCGGTCAGGGTTCGATGTGGCAGAACCCGTATGCCACGCCGAATCCGCGCGCCGCGGTGGACACCGCCTCGGTCTGGTTCACCGCCTACCCGCTGTCGCTGATCACCCGGCCCGACGAGTCGTTTCTCAAGGCGATGGCCAGTGACGAGATGTGGCAGGCGTTCGCCGAGATCGGGATCGAGGCGATACACACCGGTCCGGTGAAGCGCGCCGGCGGTATCTCGGGATGGCAGTACACCCCGAGTGTCGACGGCCACTTCGACCGGATCAGCACCCAGATCGACCCCGCCTTCGGGACCGAGGACGAGTTCCGCCAGATGTGCGCCACCGCAACGTGGTACGGCGGCACCATCATCGACGACATCGTTCCCGGCCACACCGGCAAGGGAGCCGACTTCCGGCTCGCCGAGATGAAGTACGCCGATTACCCGGGCATCTACCACATGGTGGAGATCGATCCGAGGGACTGGCACGAGCTGCCCAAGGTGCCCGCCGGTGCGGACTCGGTCAACATCGACGCCGCCACCGAGGAATGGCTTGCCAAGGCGGGCTACATCATTGGCCGTCTCCAACGTGTCATCTTCTACGCCGAGGGGGTCAAGGAGACCAACTGGAGCGTCACCCGGCCGGTCACGGGAATCGACGGGGTCGAGCGTCGCTGGGTCTACCTGCATTACTTCAAAGACGGTCAGCCCTCGATCAACTGGCTGGACCCGTCGTTCGCCGGTATGCGGATGGTCATCGGCGACGCCCTGCACTCGCTGGCAGACCTCGGCACCGGCGCGCTACGTCTGGACGCCAATGGTTTCCTGGGGGTCGAGAAGGCCGCGTCCGAAGGCAGTAGCGCATGGTCGGAAGGCCATCCGCTGTCCGAGGCGGCCAACCACCTGATCGCGAGCATGGTGCGCAAGGTCGGCGGGTTCACCTTCCAGGAACTGAATCTCACCATCGACGACATCCGCCAGATCGGTGAGGCGGGGGCGGATCTGTCCTACGACTTCGTGAACCGGCCCGCCTACCACCATGCACTGGCCACCGGGGACACCGAATTCCTCCGGCTGACACTGCGCACCACCCTCGAGCTGGGGGTCGACCCGGCGTCGCTGGTGCACGCACTGCAGAACCACGACGAACTGACTTACGAACTGCTGCACTGGGAGAACGGTCACCGCGACGACATCTACACCTACAAGGCTGCCGAACTCACCGGCGAACAGATCGCCCATGCGGTGCGCAGCGATCTCATCGAGCGTCTGACGGGCCCGGACGCCCCCTACAACAGCCTGTTCACCACCAACGGCATCGCGTGCACGACGGCGACCGTCGTCGCCGCGGCACTCGACATCCGCGAGCTCGACTCCATCGAGGACATCGACCTCATCCGGCGCGCGCACCTGCTGCTGGCGATGTTCAACGCGTTGCAGCCGGGAGTGTTCGCGTTGTCCGGGTGGGATCTGTGCGGAATGCTGACACTGCCGATCAGCAAAGTGTCCGAACTGGTTTCCGGCGGCGACACCCGCTGGATCAACCGGGCTGCCCACGACCTGATGGGTATCAACCCGCACGCGCACCAGTCGACTGCCGGCATGCCGCGGGGCCGCAGCCTCTACGGGACGCTGCCCGAACAGCTCGCCGACGACACCAGCTTCGTGCGGCAGTTGCAGGCCATCCTCAAGGTGCGATCACACTACGGCGTCGCGACCAGCCGCCAGCTCGACATCCCGGAAGTGTCCCACCGCGGAATGCTG
Source organism: Mycolicibacterium hippocampi (assembly GCF_010723735.1). Classification (GTDB taxonomy): domain Bacteria; phylum Actinomycetota; class Actinomycetes; order Mycobacteriales; family Mycobacteriaceae; genus Mycobacterium; species Mycobacterium hippocampi. The sequence continues at coordinate 2,505,784 of NZ_BLLB01000002.1, forward strand.
GTTCTGGTCCACGAGCTCGATGGGGAAGGACGCCTGCAGCTGACGGTCCTGAACTTCGCCCACGAGCCGATCGCCGGGACCGTGCGCTCGGAGCACCTACCTCCGGGGGCGCGGGTGTCCGACATGTTCACCGGACACGAGCTGGCGGCCGTTGACGATCTGCACAGCTTCGCTGTCGAGTTGACCCCGCTGCACGGGATGTCGCTGTTGGTGGAGAGCCAGGTCGAGGCCGACCCCGTCCTTCAGCGTTGAGGTCGAGCCCAGCCGTTCAGTTCAGGAACCGGTCGAAATAGCGCGTTCGCCAGCGCGGCAAACGAATTCGGCGAGCCATAGCATGCGGGAGCCGCAAACTTCGGTTGGCCGGCGACGGCGGAGGTGACGACGCTCGCAGAAGCGCCGACCTCAGTGTCCTGACGGCGAGTCGGTGCCGGTGAGGCGGTCGCGGTGCATCACGCCGTCCTTCATGACGAGGAGCAGGTTGGTCTCCGGCTGACACAGGATCCGAGCGTCGCGCAGCGGGTCACCGTCGACCACGAGAAGATCGGCGAATGCGCCTGGCCGGATGGTGCCGAGTTGGCCCGTCATCATGAGCAGATCGGCGTTGACCGCGGTCGCCGACCGGACGACGTTGCGGGACTCGTCCAGCTCTGAACGAAGCTGCAGCTCCCGCAGCTGGCTGCGGCGGGCGTCGGGACCCCACAGATCGGTGCCCAGGGCGATAGGCACACCATGCTTGCGCGCCCAGGAGTAGACGGTTCGCCCTTGCTCGATGGCATGGGTGATGTTGCCCACGACGGTGCCCGAGAGTCCGTTCTCTCCAGCACTTTCCACCCGCTGGACCAGGGAGATGAACGTGGGATCGAAAAACGCCCCGTGCTCACCCATCAACGCAACCGTCTCTTCGTCGACGAAGTTCGCGTGTTCGATCGATCGGACCCCGGCCTGCAGGCAGCGTCGAACAGCCTCATCGGTGTACGCGTGGGCCATCACGTAGGTGTCGCGAGCGGTGGCCTCCTCGACGGCCGCCGCCAGTTCCGAAGGCGAGAACTCATAGCGGGTGGCGTGGGATTTGGCGGGGAATACCACCCCGCCGGACGCGAAGAGCTTCAGCTGCGTTGCGCCCAGGCGCAGTTCCTCGCGGGAGGCCCGGCGCACCTCATCGACCCCGTCGACGATGACGGACATCACCGAGTGCGGCATCGCGTGTCCACAAGGATCGACAGACTCGTCCACGGTTCGGAAGTCCGCACCTCCGCCGGTCTGGGTCAACGCCCGTCCCGAATAGAACAGGCGGGGCCCTAAAATGTCACCCTGCTCCAGCCGACGGGCGATGCGGTGGTCGGCCCCGCCTGCCTCCCGGACAGTGGTGAAACCGTCCATCAGCGCACCGCGCAGGTATCCTGCTGCAGCCGCTGCGATCTCGTCCACCGTGGCCGCGGCGTTGCGTGGGCTCAGCGACAGCCCGGTGACGTGGGCGTGGGCGTCGATCAAGCCCGGCATCAAGGTCCGGCCGCCGACGTCGATCACCCGCTGCAGGCCGGACGCCGGGCCATCACCGCCGACGCTGCCGATCCTGTTGCCGTCGACGGTGACTCGGCACGGCTCGGTGAGTTGGTCGGCGTCGTCCAAGACGAGCCGTGCGTTGACGAACAGCGTCGAGCTCATCGGGTGTCCTTGGTCAAGAATGCGAAGAACCGGTACGACGGATCGCTCGCGTCCGGCGCTCCCCTCTGGGTCTGCCGTGTTATCGGGTGGCTCAGGTCGACGGTTGAGGGGTCGTTCACGTGCGCCCAGTCGGTGACGATCGTCCGTTCGGCGATTCGCCACGTGTCGTCCCGCTTCTGGTACCTGTCGAGATAGCGCCCGCCTACGATCACGTCGACGTCGTGATCGCCCGCGCCGAACGTGTGCGTCGCGATTGTGTATATCTCGCCTTCGGCGGTGTGGCCGCTGACGCCGAAGTTGACCGTCGTGATGTTGTGCTGCATCGACCGTAGATACGGGCGGGCGGCGTCGAGTTCGCGAAGGAAGCCATCGGCAGAGCCGGTCGAGAAGCCGCCGTGGCCGTCTTCGGCGTCGTGGTGGTAGAGCGTTCGCAGTGTCGCCATGTCCCCGCGATCGACGGCGCGGCAGTAGCGGTGCGCCAACTTGTGTAACTCGAACTCGTCCAGCATCTGCTGCAGCCGGGGGTCCATTGTCATGGCTTGTCCCGCAACCGCACCATCCGGGTGGTCGAGCTCTCGTCGAGTTCTACGACATCGGTGCGGGATCGCAGGAAATCGCTGAACGACTTGAATCCCAACGACTTCTCGCTGAACGACGGGTCCATGCGCTTCATCTGGGCTTTCACCGCGGAGTTGTGCAGCCAGTCCGCGTCGTCCTTCTCCAGCCCGATCCGCAGCGCCCGGGTCAGCAGCCCGGTGGCCGTGGCCTGCGGGTCCGGCGGCTCCGGCTCCTCGGGGGGCTCGGACTTGGCGGCTGCCTTGGCCCGCCCGGACCGTTTCTTCGGCGCCGGTTTCTCGTCGGTGGTGTCGCTGGGGCCGGGGCTGGGTTCCAACACCGGGATCCCCGGCAGCGTGTCGTAGGTGACGAACTCGTCGCACGCCGCCGCGAGCATCCGGCTCGACGATCCGGCCACCCCGATCCCCACCACGTAGCGGCCGAGGCGCTTGCACCGCTGGGCGAGCGCGATGTAGTCGGAGTCGCCGGCGACGATCACCACATGTGTCAGATCGGGCAGCCGGAACATGTCCTCGACCGCGTCGACGGCCAGCCTGATGTCGGCCCCGTTCTTCCCGTAGGCCGCAGCGGGGAACAGCTGCACAAGGTCGACCGCGCGTCCCACCAGCTGGCCGCGGTAGCCGGCGTTGATGTCGGCCGACCAGTCGGCATAGGCCCGGGTCAGCACCAGGGTGCCGAATGACGACGCGAAATCGATGATGGCCCCGACGTCGACTGTGGCGCGCGCCAGCCGGCCGGGGTCGTCGTCCAGACCCTTCGCCTTGTCACGCTGGAAAGAGTTGCGGCCGTTGACCTGGTCGTACCGCGAGATCACGATGTTGTCGAAGTCGAGGTACACCGCAACGCGGGCGGCGGCGCCGGATTCCGTCATGGCCCCAGTGTGCTCGATGAACCCCCCGGGTAGTCCCTCGACCGTGAGGATTCACTCAAGTCACCCCCGCAACACGGCTGATCGCGCACCATGAGAACGGTGAGCAGCGCCGCGACGGGTCCTGAACCGACCCGACACACCGTGCTGGCCGAAGCCGACAGCGGCGCCTACCACTCGCTGCGGCAACGGCCCGTGACCCGGGCCGAGCGGTATGCGCTCGGCAAGAGCCTGCGCAAGCGGGTGCCCCGACGATCGATGGCCGACTGGACTCCGCCCGCGGACCGACCCGACCCGATCGAGCTGATCAACGCCAACCATCGAGGCCGGCTGGAACCGTTGATCCCGGTCCGGGTGGGGCGCATGGTCGCCTCCCCGTACGGATTCCTGCGCGGCACTGCTGTGGTGATGGCCGACGACGTGGCCCGGCTACCGGCGACCGGTATCAGGCCGGTGGTCTGCGGTGATTCGCACCTGGGCAACTTCGGTTTCTACGCATCGCCGGAACGTGACCTGGTGATCGACCTCAACGACTTCGACGAGGCGCACCCGGGTGGCTGGGAGTGGGACCTGCGTCGCCTGGTGGCCAGCATCTGGGTGGCGGGTCGCCACAACGGTGCCTCCGAGGACGACTGCGGCTCCGCGGTGCGCTCCTGCGTCTCGGCCTACCGGCGGGAGCTGCGGCGACTGTCGAAGGAGCCGCTGTTCTCGCGGTCCTTCGCGCGGCTGGACGTCGACCAGCTCGAGGGGGAGGCAGCCGGTCCGCTGGCCGACGAGGTACGGCGTTCGGCCAAACGGGCGCGCAACCGCACCAGCGACCGCGCGCTGCCGCGATTCACCAAGGAGGTCGACGGTGTCCGCAGGATCGTCGAGGAGCCGCCGCTGATCAACCGGCTACCGCAGCGGGAGGCCGACGCGTTGGCCGAGGCGCTCGACGACTACCTGCCCACCCTGTCCACCCACTGGCGCCGCGTGCTGGGTGGTTACACCCTGCTCGATGTCGCGCAGAAGGTGGTCGGGGTCGGCAGTGTCGGGCTGCGCGCGTATGTGGCCCTGCTGGAAGGATCTTCACCGGAGGACGTGGTTTTCCTGCAGCTCAAACAGGCCCGCCGCTCGGTCCTGGCGCGCTACGTGCACGGCGAATCCGCGCTGCATGCGCATCAGGGTCAGCGGGTGGTGGAGTACCAGCAGGCGCTGCAGACGGTCAGCGACCCACTACTGGGCTGGACCACCGTCGACGGCCTGCAGTACTACGTGCGGCAGTTCCGGAACATGAAGGGGACCATCCCGCTGGACGCGATGGACTCCAAGGCGCTCATCGACTACACGGGTGTGGTGGGTCAGTTGCTCGCCAAGGGCCACGCCCGCACCAGCGGCGCCTCGATGATCGCGGGCTACCTCGGGCAGTCGAAGAAGGTGGACAAGGCGTTGGTCACCTTCGCCCGTCGATACGCCGACCAGACCGAAGCCGACCACGCCGCGTTGGTGGCCGCTGTGGACCGGGGACGGCTGCCGGTCGAGCGTGGTGTCTGAGGGTCGAGTGTCTGAGGGCCGAGTGTCTGAGGGTCGAGGGTCTAGGGCTCGACGAGCCTGCGCAGGTTGTCGAGGCTGGCGGACAGCACCCGGCCGACCTGGCGGGACGCGATGTGGTCGGCGAGCAGCCCGAGCACTCCGCCCGGTGACTGGTAGGTGAGCCGGAACGTCACCTTCGTGCCGTCATGGCCCGCGTCCCGCAGCCGGAACCGGCCGCGGATGCTGACCCCGGTGATGCTGACCCATGCCAGATCGCGCGCGGGGTCGAACTCGACGAGCTCGATCACGCCGCCCACCGGCGCCGCGCCGATCTTCCAGTGCACGGTGTAGCGGGAACCGATGCCGGCGGGGCCGTCGGTGACGGTCTCCCACCGTTCCAGGTTCGGCATGAAATCCGGGTAGTGGTCGGGGTCGCTGACAATCGACCACACGGTGTGGCGGTCGGCCCGCAGGATCCGGTGGCGTTCGACGCGCATCAGCCGATCACCGGGAACCTGCGCTCGGCCGCCAGTCGGTCCACACCGGCCTGCAGGCTGGCTCGGACCGCCTCGTCGACCGTGTCGTCGTCCCCGTCGACATCGATCGGGTCCTGGACCTCGATGGTGATCTTCGCGGGCAGCGGCACATGCCCGGCCAGGTCACTGATGTTCAGGCCCCACGGAAGGGCCAGCGAGATCGGCACGCTCTTGAGCCGCAGCCGCTTGTCCACCCCCAGCAGTCTGGCCAGCCATTGTCCGCGGTCCAGGAACAGCGCGGTCTCCTGGCCGCCGACGCTGGCCACCGGCACGATCTGCACCCGGGCTTCGCGGGCGAGTTGGACGTAGCCTTTGCGGCCGCCGAAGTCGACGACGTTGCGCTGCCACGACGGGCGGAAGACCTCGTAGTCACCACCCGGGTAGACCAGCAATGCGCTGGCCCGCCCGGCTTGCAGCGCCAGGCGGGCGTTCTCCGGGGTCGCGGCCACCGTGCCGAACTTCCGGAGCCAGCCCAGCCCGGGTGCGGACACCACCAGATTGTGGGCGAGCTGGAAGAACGGCCGCTCCACCCCGAAGTAGGAGCAGAAGGCCAGGGTGAACACAAAGGTGTCCGGTGGGACGTTGCCACCGCTGTGGTTGCCCACCAGCAGCACCGGTTTGTCGGGCGGAATCCGGTGCAGCCCACGAACATCGGCCCGGAAGTACAGCGACGCGAGCAGCCAGGTCCCGGGCAGCCGATCGCGGATGTAGTCGGGATCGCGATGGTCGAGGTCCGCCTCGGGGACTTGTGGCGTGACCTGCTTTTTCGCCCAACCGAGGGCATCGTCGAGCAGGGAACGCGCCGACATCGTCACGCGGCTCCGGTGACTGCGACAACCATCCTGGCGAACCCCCTCGTCCGTGCCCTTCTTTGCCGCGCTGCACCTGCGGTGCACTCCAGTACTGCCCCGATGTTTCCGGCGTCAAACTGGCGGGCGGCCCGACGACCGGGGGCGGGTAGCCTGAGACCATTCCCATCCGACCTGAGTCCGGCGGCCCGTTCCGCGTTGCCGTGCTGGCACCGATCGCGTGGCGGACGCCGCCGCGCCACTACGGGCCGTGGGAGCAGTTCGCCTCCCTGCTGACCGAAGGTCTGGTGGCGGCCGGTCACCACGTCACCCTGTTCGCGACCGCGGACTCGATCACCACCGCCGCTCTGCATGCGACCGCAGCGACCGGATGGTCCGAGGACGAGACGATCGACGCCAAGGTCGCCGAGTGTCTGCACGTTGCGTCGGTCTTCGAACGCGCCGACGATTTCGACGTCATCCACAACGGGTTCGACTTCCTGCCGCTGACCTACAGCGCCCTGGTCGCGACGCCGGTCGTGACGACCATCCACGGCTTCTCGTCGGAGCGGATCGTTCCGGTCTACGAGCGCTACGACAGCACCACCACCTACGTGTCGATCAGCGACGCCGACCGACACCCGAACCTGACCTACGCCGCCACCATCCACCACGGCATCAACACCAGTGCGTTCACCACCCACCCCGAGCCGGGCGAGCATCTGTTGTTCTTCGGGCGGATCCACCCCGACAAGGGCACCGCTGACGCGATCGAGGTCGCCCGCCGTAGCGGCCGCCGCCTCGACATCGCCGGAATAGTCCAGGACGAGAGATACTTCCGTGACCAGGTCGCTCCGCACATCGACGGCGACCGGGTGCGCTACCTCGGCGCCGTCGACGCCACCGCCCGTGCCGAAGTGTTGGGCGGTGCACACGCGCTGCTGCACCTGATCGACTTCGACGAGCCGTTCGGCTACAGCGTGGCGGAGGCGATGGCCTGCGGCACGCCGGTGATCGCGAACGACAGGGGGTCGATGAGCGAGCTGATCACGCACGGCGTCACCGGCGCTCTGGTCACAGATATCGACTCCGCGGTCGCCGCCGTCGCCGCTGTCGCCGACCTCGACCGCAGCCGGATCGCGGCGATCGCCGAAGAGCGCTTCGCCGTGGAGGTGATGGTCGACAAGTACGTGGACGTGTACCGCACAATCACCGACCGACGGTGAAAGCGCCTCTGCGCAAGGGAAACCCGTTGCCGCTCAGGTGCAGCAGTCAGGGTTGAGCACCGCGCACAGCGCGCCGAGCGCGTCGGTGGCCACCCGGTGGTAGACGTTCATGCCCCGCCGTTCGGATTCGACGAAACCGGCGCGGCGAAGTTGGGCCAGGTGATGGCTGACGGTGGATTCGCCGAGTCCGAGGACCCCAGCGAGGTCTCCGCTGTTTTCCGCACCGGCCGCCGAACTGTAGAGCAGCGACATGATCTTCACCCGTGCCGGGTCCGCCAGCGCCTTGAGGCGCAGCGCCACCTGCAGCGCATCGTCGTCGCTCATCGGGCCGGCGGCCACCGGCGCGCAGCACACCGGTGCGGAGATGTCGATGGTCGGCAGGGTCTTGGGCACGGCTCGATTCTGCCAGAAGATTGACATATATCAAAAAGGTGGCAGTGTGGCGGTAGCGCGCTAATTCGATATAAGTCACACAGGTATGGAGGTTCACATGTCCCGAGTTCAACTCGCCCTCAACGTCGACGACCTCGACACGGCGATCACGTTCTACACCAAGCTGTTCAACACCGCACCCGCCAAGATCAAAGACGGGTACGCCAACTTCGCGGTCGCCGAGCCGCCGCTCAAACTGGTCCTCATCGAGAACCCGGGCAAAGGCGGTTCGATCAACCACCTCGGCGTGGAGGTGGCGACGAGCGAGGCCGTGCACACCGAGATCGGCCGGCTCAGCGCCGAGGGTCTTTTCACCGAAGAGGAGATGAACACCACCTGCTGCTTCGCCACCCAGGACAAGGTGTGGGTCACCGGACCCGCAGGGGAGAAGTGGGAGGTGTACACGGTTTTGGCGGACTCCGAGGTGTTCGGCGCCAGCCCGCAGCATGCCGAGGGCGGTACCGGGGAGACCGGCGTCTGTTGCGGCGCTGACGCGGGCGACAAGGCGGAGAACGCCTGCTGCTGACGAATACCGTGATTTGCTGCGGACCCGGCGGCAGCGCCATAGATTGGTAGCGAGTTCGGCCACGCCACGCGCCGACCCACCAGAGGTGCAGGGTTGTGATTGCGAATTTCAAGACGGCGATGAGGCTGGCCGGAATGCGCCCCCTGCCGCGATGGCCCGCCCGCTCTGTGGTGGATCTGGCCGGCAAGCGGATCCTGTTGACCGGTGCGTCGTCGGGGATCGCACCGACCCGCGCCTACGACGGGGTGGCGGCGCTCACCCCGCAGGAGGCGGCCGACTGGATGGTGCCCGCTGTGGATGCCGCTGATCGCGTGGTGTGTCACGCGCCAGCGGGTCTCGGCCCCCACCTGGGTCGGTGCCGGTGTCGGTTTCGCCGGGGTGATCCTGGTGCTGCAGCCGCAGGGCCACAGCTTCGGCATCGGTGAAATGTCAGCGGTTGCCGGCGCGCTGTTCCTGGCTGTCGCCATGATGTCGGTGCGTTGGCTCGGCGCGACCGAGCCGATGACCCGGATCCTGTTCTACTACTTCCTGCTGTCTACGGTCATGGCGATCCCGCTGGCTGTCATCGACTGGCAACCGTTCCCGGCCCGGGCGTGGGGCGGGTTGATCGGTCTCGGGTTCGCCCTGTTGTTCTCGCAGGTTTTCATCGTGCTGGCCTACCGGTACGCATCGGCGGAGAAGGTCGGCCCGTTCATCTACACCGTGATCGTGTTCACCGCGCTGATCGACTGGATCATCTGGGACCACCGCCCCACGCTGACAACGTATCTCGGGATGGCGCTGGTCATCGGCGGTGGCCTGGTGGCGGTGCGCAGCAGGAACCGCGTCCCCGCGGGCACACCGGCCCTGGTGTCCCCGCCATGACCGTGCCGATCCACCCCGACGACATCACCGCCGAGGTGTTCCGGTCGTTGACGGGCCTGAACCAGGTCACGGACGTACACCTCACCGGTGCCGATCACGGCACCGCCGTGCGGGCGCGACTGGAGGTGACGGGCCCGCCGGGCACGCCGCGGCGGGTGTTCGCCAAGCTGACTCCCACCCGGCCGGTGGAACGGCTGTTCGACAATGTGATGCGGTTGGGGCGCAACGAGGTCGAGGTCTACCGGCGGCTGGGACCGGATCTCGGCGACGTGGCACCGACGGTCTACGGCGCCGCGTCGAGCGGGGGCAGGTCCGTGCTGTTGATGGAGGATCTGGCGCAGGCCGGTGCCCGCTTCGGCGACGTCGCCGGCTCGTGCACCCGCGACGAGGCCGTCGCGGTGGCCAGGGCGCTGGCCGGATTCCACGCGATGTTCTGGCAGTCGGCCCGGTTCGCGGCGGATCTGGCGGCGTTCACCCCGCCCGCGGCCAGGTCCGTGTCGTGGGGCCCCCAGACCTGGAGGCTGCTTGCCCTGCTGCCCCGCCGGTACCACGACGTCGTCCCGGCGAGGGTCCGCGCCGACGCCGTCCTGCTGCGCACCCGGCGCAGGGCCGTCGCCGCGGCGCTGCGCGATTTCCCGCTGACCTTCCTGCACGGCGACACCCACCGCGGCAACGTCTGTTTTGTCGGCGACCGCCCCGTCCTGTTCGACTGGCAGGTCGCTGCGCAGGGCCCCGGCCTCAAGGATCTCGCCTACTTCGCGGTCACGTCGCTGGAGCCCGAGCTGCGGCGCAGCGTCGAACGCGAACTGCTCACCGAGTACCTCGACGTGCTGTGTGCGCGGTCCGGGCCCCGGCTGCAGGTCGCAGCGGCCTGGGACGACTACCGGATGCTGGCCGTCACCGCCTACATCGCGGCCGCGGTCACCGCGGCTTTCAGTGGACGGCTGCAGGGGGAGGAGGTGACCCGCGCCGGCCTCGACCGCGGCGCGCAGGCGGTGCAGGACCTCGATTCGTTCGCCGAGCTCCGGCGACGCATCGGCGAGCGGTGAAAGCCCCGTACTCTTCCACCGTGACCGCGATCGATCCCGACAAGCTCAGCACGTGTCTACAGGTGCTGGCCGACATCGAGTCGTTGCCGCCCGAGCACCCCGACGCCGTCGCCGTCCGCCGGGCCACCGCGGGGATATTCAAGTCGGTGAAGAGGGCCCGCCGGCACGCCAAGCGCGACGCGGTCGCCGCTGCCGATCGTGCCGTCATCGCCGCCACCGCCACCGGCGCGCCCGGGCGCATCGACGACGAGACCGCCGGCCTGCCGCTGGTGTCCGCCGCGGCGGGAGCCACCGCGGGAACCCTGCTGCGGTCCCGGGCCTGCTACATCTGCAAGAACCACCACACGGTGGTCGACGCGTTCTACCACCAGCTCTGCCCGGAATGCGCTGCGCGCAACCGCGCCAAACGCGACGCCCGCACCGACCTCACCGGCAGGAGCGCCCTGCTCACCGGTGGCCGCGCCAAGATCGGGATGTACATCGCGCTGCGGCTGTTGCGCGACGGCGCCCAAACGACCATCACCACCCGGTTCCCGAACGACGCGGTGCGCCGTTTCGCTGCGATGGACGACAGCGCCGACTGGCTGCACCGGCTGCGCATCGTGGGTATCGACCTGCGCGACCCGGCCCAGGTGGTCGCGCTGGCCGACAATGTGGCCGCGCAGGGCCCGCTGGACATCCTGATCAACAACGCCGCCCAGACGGTGCGCCGCGCTCCGGGCTCGTACACCGCGCTGGTCGAGGCGGAGCGCACCCCGCCGGCCGAGCTCGCGGACGTCGACGTCGTCACGTTCGACCGGGTCAGCGACGCCCATCCGGCGGCGCTCGCCGGGAGCCTGGCCGAACACCCGGATCCGCACGCCGTCACCGAGCTCGCACTCACCGCGCGAAGCGCATCCCCCGAGCGGATCGCCGCGGGTACCGCGATCGACGCGGGGGGCCTGCTGCCCGACACCGCCGCGGTGAACAGCTGGACCCAGCGGGTACACGAAGTGGACGCGATGGAGCTGCTCGAGGTGCAGCTGTGCAATCAGACTGCACCGTTCATCCTGGTGAGCCGGTTGCGTCCGGTGATGGCCGCGTCACCGGCCCGCCGCAAGTACGTCGTGAACGTATCGGCGATGGAGGGGCAGTTCAGCCGCGCCTACAAGGGCCCGGGGCATCCGCACACCAACATGGCCAAGGCCGCGCTGAACATGCTCACCCGCACCAGTGCCGCCGAGATGCTGGAGCAGGACGGCATCCTGATGACCGCCGTGGACACCGGCTGGATCACCGACGAGCGCCCGCACCCGACCAAGCTCAGACTCGCCGACGAGGGGTTTCACGCTCCGCTGGATCTGGCCGACGGCGCCGCCCGCGTCTACGACCCGATCGTGCGCGGCGAGGCCGGTGAAGACCTGCACGGCTGCTTCCTCAAGGACTACTCGCCGACGAACTGGTAGCGGACACCCCTGGCTCGGCTCCCGCTTGGCCACCGCGAGCAGACACAAACTCGCACAAAAGCCGGGATGTTTGTGCGAGTTTGTGTCTGCTCGCGGCAGGGGGCGGTCAGTCCAGCGGGTTGACGCGGCTGACGATCAGCGGGTCGGCCGGGGTGAAGGGGAAGTTCGGCAGATCGTCGATGTGGGTGTTGAAGGCCGCGGCCAGCACTTCGCGGGAGTACGCACTCACCGAGGCGCGGTAACCGATGTCAGCGGGGAACGGCTGGTCGAAGAAGATCAGGAAGTGCCACTCGTCGGTGCCGATGTTCTCGATGTGGTGTGGGTAGGCCCGTGGGATGAAGTACATGTCCCCCGTGGTCATGGTCCAGGTGTCTAGTGTCCCATCGGGATTCATGACGGTCATCCGGGCGTCGCCGTGGTGGACGTAGCCCATCTCGGCGGTCACCGGGTGCCAATGCGGCTCGCGCATCCCGACTTCGCTGACCCGTAGTGAGTACATCGACATGTCCTTGAGCACCGGCCAGTACTGGTCGCGGGCGAAGCGGGCGCTGCCACTGACGTAGTTCAGTCCCGGCGCCTGGGTTTCGATGTCGAACTTGTGCGGATCGTTGAAAAGTGCGCGGGCCGGGATTTCGGGATCGCCGGTGCGGGCAGCCAATTTGTGGTCGGTGGTATCGCGGCGGATTTTGGCCAGGTCGGCGGCGGGCAGGTCGTAGGTGTTGCCCAGCACTGCGTCGGAGAACGCGCCCAGGGTGGCGGCGAAGCCGAAGTCCTCAGGCCGTTCGCTGCGGAACGCGATGATGAACTCGGCGACGTCGTCGCCGATGTTCTCGATGTGGTGCAGCGATCCGGAGGCGGCATAGAACATCTGCCCGGCGGTGACGATGAAGGTGGAGAACCTGCTGCCGTCGTCGAGGATGGACACCAGCGCGGTGCCTGACACACAGTAGGTGAGCTCGTTGGCGTTGGCGTGCCAATGCGGGGTGCGCATCGTTCCCGGGTTCAGGAGCACCCTCTTGATCGACAAGCCTTTCAGGATCGGCAGGGTGTCGGCGGTGACGCGCCGCATCGAGCCGAGTTCGGACTCTTCGACGACCTCACCGTCGAGGAGTGAGGCGGTGTGATTGCTGGGCGCGATGGACGTCGTCATGTGGTCCTCCTGAGTGTCATGTGCGGCGACTGGGAAAGACTCTGCTCGGTCAGCGGACCGCTGTCGATTTCGAGCCGGTGGCATCGCCGCACGACTCGATGCCGAGCTGTCGTACGAGTGACAAGGTGGAGACCAGGGTGTCGGGCACGTTCGAGGGTTCGCCGCCGGGGTCCGTCCGGATGGCCGTGAGCAGGGCATCGAACGAATGCTGTTCTGTCAGTTCACTTCCAGACGCAGCGACGCAAGGCGGGCGCGGGCGTCCTCCGGGATGGGTGTCGGCCCGCTGTCGTCGAGCAGCACCAGCACGGTGTCGCACAGGCTGATACATGTGTCGTCGTGAAACAGGGCGGTGGAGGCGACGAACGACGTCGTCCCCACATGGCCGATGCCGATGGCGGTGTCGATCGCTGCCGGCCACGGCGCCTCGTGCAGATAGTGCACGACGATCGTCGACGTCACGATGCGGAGAGTTCGCACGGTGCGCGCATACACATCAGGGAACACCTGCCGGTTGAGGCCTGCCCGGGTGTTCTCGTGCAGCGATTCCAGCGCGACGTTGTTGAGGTGTCCGTTGGCGTCCATGTCCCCGAAGCGCGCGTCGATCAGCTGGTGGACCGGGTACGTCGTCGCCTCCAGCCGTGCCGGGTGCGGTCGCGGCACGGAGCTGATCAACGGGTTCGATCCAGACTGCATGAGGTGAAACTAGCGCCTCGGTCATGTCTGGCTCGCCAGGCGCTGACGAGTCGGACCCGGCACTGGTGGTCGATGAGGCAGACTTGCGCAGGTGACGAACAGGCCGCAGCGACCCGGGCAGCCTGGCCGGCGCGACCGGGGTGCTCCGCCGTCCGACCCGGCGACCCATCGGCTCCCGCGTCCGGGCCGCCACGAGCAGCCGACCGAGAAGATCCGCGCGCGATCTGCGGATGCGGTGCCCACCGAGCAGTTCCGGCGGCCGCCGCCACCGCCGCCACCTCCTGCTGTGGACCGTGCGCAGCGGCCCGCTGTCCCCGGGCGCGGTGCCGGTCCCCGTAACCGGCAGACGAACATCCTGATCGCGGTCATCGTGGTCGCCCTGCTGGTCGGCGGCCTGGCCCTCGGCGAGCTCTACGCCAGACATCGCGCCGATGGCATCCTGGTCGGCGTGGCCGAATGTGTCGTCGAGGACGGCGCGACGATCTCCTACGGCGTGAACCCGCCGTTCCTGTGGCAGCACCTCACCGGTCATTACACGAACATCTCGGTACGCACCGCGGGGGACCGGGTGCAGTCCGCAGAGGGAATGACCGCGGCGGTCACCCTCGAAGACGTGCGACTGCAGGACTCCGGCGACTCCAAAGGCACCATCGGGTCGCTGGATGCCACGCTGACGTGGACATCGGCGGGCATCAGGGACACCGTCGCCGACAATCTTCCCGGTGTCGGCAGCCTCGTGACCGGCGTCGTGACCGACCCGGCGGCGGGCACCATCGTGCTGCAGGCGGGCGAGAACAGCGTCACGGCCAGGCCGGTGGTCACCGACGGCGATCTCGAGCTCGAGGTGCTCGATGTCGTCGGCCCGTTTCCGCGCGACGCCGTGCAGAGCGCACTCGACGACCTCACCACGCGGCTCAACGACAACTACCCGCTCGGAATCCAGGCCGACAGCGTCGTGGTGACCGACGCCGGCGTCGTCGGGGAGTTCTCCAGCCGCAACGCGTCGATCCCGCAAGAGGACACCAATCCCTGCTTCGCGCGACTCTGAGCACCTACCCGCCGGAACGGTACTCCAGCAGAGAAATCGCGAGTGGCGGCGTGCTGGAATACCGTTCCGGCGGAGGGCGGTTCACCGCCCGCGGGCCAGCTGCTCCAACAGCGGCCGCGTCCGGTAGGCAACGACCTCGTGCATCGCCACCGACATCGTGGTGCGTTGCACGCCGGGCACCGCGAGCACCAGTCCGGCGAGGCGGTACAGGTCATCGGCGTCGGTGGCAACCACCGCGATCAACAGGTCGGCCGCACCGGAAAGCCCCGTCACCTGGGTGACCTGAGCGATGGTCTCCAGCGCCGCGAGGACGTCTTCGAGCTGGTGCTGGTCGACGACGGCGGTGATGAACGCCTTGAGCGGATAACCGAGATCGCGCGGTGACACGCAGCGGTCGATCGGCGCGAGCACCTTCTCCTGCTCCCACCGCGACAACCGCGCCTGCACGGTGTTGCGCGCGAGGTTGAGCGTGGCCGCCAGTTGCACCCCGGTGGCCCGGGGGGCGTCACACAGCGCCAGCAGCAGACGGGCATCGGTGCGGTCCAGCTTCGTCATGCCGCGCAGTATCGCACGTCACACTCCACCGACAATGGGCAACATGCTCAATCCGATCGTCATTGCTTGCTCAGTCTGTATGTCAGTGCCACCCTGGAGGTAGCAACACACCCATCGAACGCCGAGGTGGTGAGCCCCGATGACCGATCTCGACACCCGCCGACCGGACCCGGGGCCCGACACGAATCCGTACCGACTTGGCGACCGCTACCGCACCGGGTCGGGCCGGGTTCTGCTGACCGGGGTGCAGGCCATCGCCCGGGCGCTGATCGAACAACACGAGCGCGACGCCCGCGCGGGTCTGC
Source organism: Mycolicibacterium hippocampi (assembly GCF_010723735.1). GTDB lineage: Bacteria > Actinomycetota > Actinomycetes > Mycobacteriales > Mycobacteriaceae > Mycobacterium > Mycobacterium hippocampi. The sequence continues at coordinate 2,521,022 of NZ_BLLB01000002.1, forward strand.
GGGTGGCGACGTTCGTCTCGGGTTACCAGGGCAGCCCATTGGGTGGGGTCGATCGGATGCTGTCCGGGATGCCTGAGGTGCTGCAGGCGCACGACATCACCTTCGTGCCCGGCCTCAACGAGGAGCTGGCCGCCACCGCGGTGTGGGGCAGTCAGGCCGACTTCGCAACGTTCTCCTCGGGCGCCGCACGCTACGACGGCGTGGTGGGTGTCTGGTACGGCAAGGGGCCCGGTCTGGACCGGGCCACCGACGCCCTGCGGCACGCGAACATCTACGGCACCAACCCACACGGCGGGATGCTGCTCTTGGTCGGTGACGATCCGGCGTCGAAGTCCTCCACCGTGCCCGCGGCCAGCGAGCGTTCGTTGGCCGCGCTCGGTATCCCGGTCCTCTTCCCGCGCAACGCTCGCGAGATCGTCACGATGGCCATGCACGGCGTGGCGCTGTCGCGGGCGTCGGGGTGTGTGGTCGCACTCAAGATCGTCGCCGACGTGGCCGACGGCGCCTGGTCCGTCGACGCCGCTGACGTCGACGTCGACCTCGTCGCGCCCGAAGTGCTCTGGGAGGGAGAGCCGTTCGTCTACCGGCAGCGTCCGATGGCGGCACCCGCCGCCAGCCTCGACGCCGAGGCGGATCTGTACGGACCACGGGCTGAGGTGGTGCGCGTCTACGGTGCCGCCAACGGTCTGGACGTCATCGAGCTCGACCCACCAGACGCCAGGATCGGCATCGCCGCCGCGGGAACGACCTTCGACTCGGTACGGCAGGCACTGCACGACCTCGGCGCCGACGACCTCGCACTGCATCGTGGTGGCGTCAGGCTGTTGCGGATCGGCATGCCCACCCCGCTGGGACCCGACGCCGTCACCGCCTTCGCCGACGGTCTCGACGAGATCTTGGTCGTCGAGGACAAGACCGCGTTCGTCGAGAGTCAGGTTCGGGAGATCCTCTACGGACGTGCCGGCGCGCCGCGGATCGTCGGCAAGAAGGACGCCGCAGGAAGGCCGCTGGTGCCCGCCGGTGGTGAACTGACCGCCGGACGGTTGATGGCGCCGCTGCGTCGTGCTCTCGGGGACCGGTTGGACTTGAAGAAGTCTCCGCCGCCGGCCCTGTCGCTGGAAGTGCTTCCCGCACAACGCACCGCGTACTTCTGTAGCGGCTGTCCCCACAACCGGTCGACCGTCGTGCCGGAAGGCTCGCTGGCAGGCGGCGGGATCGGCTGTCACACCATGGTGACGATGTCTGGCCGCACGGACACCGCGGTCACCGGGCTGACCCAGATGGGTGGAGAAGGCAGCCAGTGGATCGGCCAGGCTCCGTTCACCGACATTCCTCACCTGTTCCAGAACATCGGTGACGGAACGTTTTTCCACTCCGGTCAGCTCGCGGTGCAGGCCTGCGTCGCGGCAGGCGTCAACATCACCTACAAGCTGTTGTTCAACGACGTGGTGGCGATGACGGGCGCTCAGCACGCCGAGGGGGCACTCGCGGTCGCCGAGCTGACACACAAACTGGCCTCCGAGGGTGTCAAGCAGATCATCATCTGCGCTGAGGAACCCGGGCGCCACCGCAAGCGTGCTCTGGCCCCCGGCACCGTCGTCTGGCACCGTGACCGCCTCGACGAGGCGCAGAAACGGCTGCGTGACGTCAAAGGTGTCACCGTGTTGATCTACGATCAGCACTGTGCCGCCGATGCGCGCAGACAACGCAAACGCGGGACGTTGCCCGCCCGCACCACCCGGGTGCTGATCAACGAAGCGGTGTGCGAGGGCTGCGGAGACTGTGGTGTGAAGTCCAATTGCCTGTCGGTGCAACCGGTCGACACCGAGCACGGTCGCAAGACGCGCATCGACCAGAGCTCCTGCAACACCGACTACAGCTGCCTGGATGGTGACTGCCCGTCGTTCGTCACCGTCGAGGTGCAGCCTGCGCGGTCGTCGCACCGGACCCCTCGCCGGCCGGAGCCGCCGGCTCTGCCCGATGTCGAACCGGAGCCGGTGACCGGCACCCACAACGTCCTCTTCGCCGGGATCGGCGGCACCGGCATCGTCACGGTGAACCAGGTGCTCGCCACCGCTGCGCTGCGCACCGGCTACGACGTGGCGAGCCTGGACCAGACGGGGCTGAGCCAGAAGGCCGGCCCCGTGGTGTCCCACCTGCGGTTCGCCGCAGGCACACTCGACCCCGCCAACCGGCTCACCCCCGCCGCAGCGGACTGCATCGTGGGCTTCGATCTGCTGGTCGCCGCCGACGCCAAGAACCTCGGTTACGGTGACCCAGCCAGAACCGTCTGCGTGGTGTCGACGAGCAAGACGCCCACCGGAGAGATGGTGTACGACAAGACGATCGCGTACCCGGATACGGCCTACCTGCTCAACCGGTTGGACCAGGTGTCGCGCGATGTGCACTCGTTCGACGCCCTGGAGGTCTCCCGAGCGCTCTTCGGGGACACGGCCCCCGCCAATTTCCTGCTCATCGGGGCTGCTCACCAGAGCGGTGCGCTGCGAATTCCGGCCGAACACATCGAGGAGGCCATCACCATCAACGGTGTGGCCGTTCAATCCAACATCGCTGCGTTCCGGTGGGGCCGGCTCGCGGTCGCCGACCCCGTGCGGTTCGGTGATCTCGTTGCGCCGGAGCCTGTCCCGTCCGGGGCGGCTGACGGCACCCGCGTCTTGGAGGGCACCCGCGTCCTGGAGGAAACCACGTTCTTCGGGCACGTCGGTCATCTCATCAACAGGCGGGCCGCTGACCTCATCGCATTCCAGAGCGAGAAGGTCGCCCGCCGCTATGTCGAAGTGCTCGAGTCGGTCTGGTCAGCGGAGCGCGCGGTGGGGGAGCAGACCGAGTTCAGCGAGACCGTCGCCAGGGGGCTCTACAAGTTCACCGCCTACAAGGACGAGTACGAAGTGGCACGGCTGCTGACCGACGCACAGTTCCTGTCGTCGGTGCACGAGCAGTTTCCGACCGGCGAGAAACTGACCTACAAGCTGCACCCGCCGGTGCTGCGGGCGATGGGTCTGCAGAAGAAGATCGGCCTCGGCCCGCACAGCCACGTCGTTCTGCGCGTGCTGGCGAAAGGAAAACATCTGCGGGGGACCAAGTTCGATCCCTTCGGCTACGCCCACGTGCGCAGGGTCGAGCGCGGCCTGCTCGCCGAGTACACGGCCGTGGTGACCCGGCTGGCTGCCGAACTGGAGCGGTCCAACTATGGCCGGGCCGTGGAGGTTGCCGGCCTGGCGGACATGGTGCGGGGCTATGAGGACATCAAACTGGCCAGTGTGCGGGCCTATCACGATCGACTGCGCGACCTAGGAGTTCGCCGTTGACGGCTCCTGCTGCTGGACGTGCTTGGTGATCCACTGCGCGGCGAGCTTGACCAGGCCGGACTGCGGGTAGCGGCTGTGGGCGTCGAAATCGTCGCCACGCGAACAGATCGGGTCGTTGGTGTTGCACAGGTCGGCGGTACGGGCGCCGAAGTCGGGGCTCAGGATCGTCAACGGCCGGCCGAGTCGTGCCGCGGGGTTGCCGAACACCGCGACGGCGGCGACGTGGGGGACCACCGAGGCCGGCAACGGCGCGGTGTAACCGAACGCCGCGACCGGTGACGTGGTGACCACGTCGATGACAGCGGCGCCCTGCGAGTAGCCGCCGAGCACGATCTTGCTGTCGGGGCACGTGGCGGCGATGGACTGGATCCGTCTGCTGGCGTCATTGGCTCCCACCGCGACCTGAAGGAAGTCCCACGAAGCCGGGTACTTGACCGCATAGGTCCCGATCGTCTGGTCCTCCACCATGGGCGTCAGGGTGTCCACCAGCGCGCTGCCCACTTTGCCGAGCCCGGCGGGCTCGTCGGTGCCCCGGGCGAACACGACCTCGATGTCGTTGCACTCGGGCGCGGCGATGGCGGCTGCGGGGCTCAGTGCGCTCAGGCCGGTGAGGCCGGTGAGGCCGATGAGGACAGCAAGGGCTGACAAGGCGGCGCGCCGGGCGGCGGGGCGGATTGCCACGGTCTCTCCTCGACCTGAAGCGTGGGGGTGATCGTCCGCCAGTATCTACCCAATATTCACAGCTGTCACACCTGTAACACCGTCAGCGGAACAGCTTCACCCTCGAACCGAGCGCGAGGGCGCGTCGCCGTCCTCGAACGAGCTCGCGTGCCATCACCCCGCACACCACGCCCGCGAGGAAGACCCGGCGGGTGCGACGTCTCGGCCGGCGGGTCACCACGGCGGCGAAGAATCCGGACATGGCTGCGGCCACGGTGACGGCCAGCAGCAGCGAGATCAACTGTGTCGTCCCGAGTGAGTCCATTTCGCAACCTCCGGCCGTCGTCCGTGTCGGCGGCTCGCCCGATCCAACCACCGTTGCCGCCGGATCCGGCTCGACGGTGATCGTTCGTGACCGAAGCGAGCGCCAACCGTTAGCGCCGTCGTGAGGTCTTTAGGCCTCTGCGGGCGGGACCAACGCCAGCAGACGTGTGACGGTGGCCGAGATAGCGTCGGGGCCACGACGCAAACCAGGCCTCGACCTCACCGTCGAAGGGGGAAATGCCATGTCCGAGAGTTCTTCGCACTACGGGATCGTGGTGGGCGTGGACGGCTCACCGCAGTCCGACGCGGCGGTGGCGTGGGCGGCCCACGAAGCCGGGATGCGGGGCACGCGGCTGACCCTGGTTCACGCGCTGACCGATCCGACCGCCGCGGCATGGCTGGACGTTCCGTTGCCCGCGGAGTACTGGGAGGCGCAACGCGCACGGGCAACAGTCCTGCTCGAGGATGCGACCCGGATCGCCCAGCAGGAACTCCCAACCGACACCCCCGTCACGGTGGACCGACACGTTGCCTCCGACAGTCCGCGCGCGGTGCTGGTGGATTTGTCGAAGGACGCCGAGATGGTGGTGGTGGGCTGCCGTGGTTTCGGCGCCATCCAGCGGGCGCTGCTGGGTTCGGTCAGCTCGGGGCTGGTACGCCATGCCCACTGCCCGGTGGCTGTCGTCCACAACGACGACATCCACGACGACGACATCCACGACGACGACATCCACGACGACGACCCGACGCGGGACCGGCCCGCCGACGCACCGGTCGTGGTCGGCATCGACGGCTCGCCGGCATCTGACCGGGCGGTGCAAATCGCCTTCGACGAAGCCTCACGGCGAGGCGTCGACCTCGTGGCACTACACACGTGGCTGGAGAGCACTGACGACTTCATCGACGTCGGCTGGCCCAACGTCAGCGAGCGGGCCGAGGAGATACTCGGAGAACGACTCGCTGGCTGGCAGGAGCGCTATCCCGACGTCACGGTGCGCCGGATGGTCAAGATGAACAACCCCGTGCATGAACTGCTCGACCTGTCCGAGTCCGCCCAGTTGCTGGTGGTCGGTAGCCATGGCCGCGGCGGCATCGCCGGACTGGTGCTCGGTTCGGTCAGTTCGGCGGTGGTCCAAGGAGCCCGGATTCCGGTGATCGTCGCACGGCAGTCCTGATGCCGGAAGACAATCCACCCGTCGTCGTCGGGGTCGACGGTTCGGAAGGTGCAATCGCGGCGGCACGCTGGGCGGGGGTCATCGCCGCACAACTTCGCACCGGGTTGCACATCGTGCACGCGCTGCCCAGCATCGGACGCAACCTGGCCGAGTCGGCAGCGGCAATCGCGGCCGCGGCGATGAGCTACCAGGACGATGCAGTCGCGATCCTGCTCCGAGAAGCCACCGACGCGGTGCGCGCCGATCACCCCGCGCTGTTGATCAGCACTGAGGCGCTGGACATCCCGGTCGACAAGGCGCTGATCGAAGCCAGTCGCAGCGCGCGCTTGGTGGTTCTGGGTGGTGATGGCCTGATACCCGCGGTGGCACTGCTGGTCGGATCGACCACCCTGTCGGTGGCCACCCATGCCTGCTGCCCGGTCGTGGTCTGGCGTGGCGGACAGATGCCCGACGACGATCGCGCGGTGGTCGTCGGGTTCGACTTCACGCCGGCCGCGCGAAGCGCGCTGGAAAATGCCTTCATGGTGGCCGAATGCCTCGGCGCACCGCTGCGCGTGGTGTACTCCTGGCCGACGCGCACACCCGCGGCGCCGGTCAGTATCCCGTTCCTGATCGACTGGGAGGCGTTGGAAGCCGCAGAGTGGAGTCGGCTGGCCGACACCGTCAACCGCGCCAACAAACGTCATCCGGGTGTCAGTGCCGAATTCCGCATCGAAGCGGTCAGCCCGGCCAAGGCATTGCTGGGACGTAGCGCCGACGCTCAGCTACTGGTGGTCGGCACCCGAGGCCGCAACACCGTCGCCAGCGCGCTGCTGGGCTCGACGAGCATGAATCTTCTGCAGCACAGCAGGATTCCGATCATGATCTGCAGGCCGTAGCACGCCGGCCGCCGTCACTCCGCGGGGTGGCGGGACTGATCCAGCTTGGAGACGAAGATCGCCGCCTGGGTGCGCCGTTCCATGCCGAGTTTCGCCAGGAGCCTGGAGACGTAGTTCTTCACGGTCTTCTCGGCGAGAAACATCCGCGCCGCGATCTGCTTGTTGGTCAACCCCTCGCCGAGAAGGTCCAGCAACACCCGCTCCTGATCGCTGAGCCCGGACAGCGGATCGGAATGGTCGGCGTCGTGGCGCAGCTTGGCCATCAGCGCCGCCGCCGCTCTGTTGTCGAGCAACGAACGACCGGCGCCCACTTCCTTGATGGCTGCAGCGAGTTCCATGCCCTTGATGTCCTTGATGACATATCCACTGGCACCGGCGAGGATCGCGTCCAGCATCGCCTCGTCGGAGGTGAACGACGTCAGCATCAGGCATCGCAGGTCCGGGAGCAGCGAGAGCAGGTCTCGGCACAGCTCGATGCCGTTGCCGTCGGGCAGCCGGACGTCCAGGACGGCGACGTCGGGCGCCAGAGCCGGTATCCGGGCCAACGCCTGTGACACCGATCCTGCCTCGCCGATGACTTCGAGGTCGTCGTCGGCGCTGAGGAGGTCGACCAGCCCGCGACGAACCACTTCGTGGTCGTCGACGAGAAATACTCTCACCACACGACGTCCTCCCTGCCGATCACCCGCTACCCAGAGAGTACGTTCTGCAGTTCCCGGATGACGCCGAACCGGTCGGCTGGGTGAGGACAGGCTAATTCTGCGGGGCGACGCGCCGGACTTCGAAGACCTCGTCGATCGGCCGGCGCGGGGTCGGGGCAGGGACATCGGCGGCGGCCGGGGCGAGCCCGACCCGGACCAGGACCTGTGGCGTGTTCGACCCGCTCAGCGTCGCCACGATCTCCCGGGTAGCCGGCAACTCCATCAGGTGAGTCACCGTGCAGGTGGCCAGCCCTGCCATCGTGGCGTCGAGGAGAAGGGCGGACAACGCTTCTCCACACCGCAACACGCTGTCACGGGTGTCGTCGAACGTCGACAACACCACGATCTTGGAGCGGTCCTCGCTGACTTCTGCACGCCGGTGCGAGTCGCCGGTGACCGGAAAGCTGCGCCCGACGTCGACGCGGTCGCCTTCGGCCGCCGAGACCAGCGCGCTCTGCGGGATGCCTTCGTCGCGGGCCGCACCTGAGGTCCACCAATGGATTTCCTTGTGGTAGGACGAGTCGTACAGACGCAGCGACTCGACAAGATCAGAGGCCTGCGCGAGTTGTGGTCGATGCTCCTCCGCGACCACCGCGACCGGCACCGCTGCGGTATCGAGCGTGGCGCGCAGTTCCGACTCGAACAGCTTCCAATCCGGTGGCGCGGCGAACGGGAGCCTGTCGGTGCGCCTGGCCAGGATCGCCTCGGCGCGACGGCGATGCCCCTCTGTGACGAACGTGTTCGCGCTGAAATCGATCGAGGCCAGATGGTCGAGGTCATTGGGGTTGGGAAATCGTTCGACGTGGGCGGTCCACCCGGACGCGGCCATCGCCACCCGGAAGTGGTCGAGGACCGCTCCGCAGCTGATCAACGCCTCCCGGCCGGAACGGTCGGTGGACGGGGCGACGTGGTCTGGATCGATGAACAGATGGACGGCATCACCCTCGAGTGTCCAGCGCCAGGGCTGGCTGTTGTGCACCGACGGCGCCCGGCAGGCCAGCTGCACCGCGCTTTTGATGATCTCGGCGTCCACCGGAAAGTCCCGCATCGGTACTACCTCCTCATTCACCACCATCGTCGTCCGGCCCTGCGGGGCAGGCCAGGGCCAATGGTCCTCTCTGCGGTGGCCTAGTGCTCTGGCGACACCGAGGACCGCGGTCGAGCCTTGAGGGCATGAACGGTGACCTGGCCGCGCAGGTGCGAGAAACACATACCGGCGTTGTCCTGCTCCTCGGTGACAAGGCATACAAGGTCAAAAAGCCGGTCGCGACCGACTTCCTGGACTTCAGCACCACTGCCGATCGGGAACGCGCGTGCCGGCACGAGCTCACCCTGAACAGGCGGCTCGCCCCGGGCAGTTACCTCGGCGTGGCCCATCTGAGCGATCCGCAGGGCGGCCAGCCGGAACCGGTGATCGTCATGCGGCGACACCCGGATGCGGCCCGGCTGTCGACGCTGGTCAAGAGCGGCCGATCGGTGGGCGACGAACTGCTCGCCATAGCGGGTGTGCTGGCGCGCTTTCATTCGACGGCGGAGCGCGGGCCCGCAATCGACAGCCAGGGTTCTGTCGAGGCCGTCTGGGGACGATGGCAGCAGAACCTGCGGGAACTGGAGGCGTTCACCGAGCACGTGCTGCCGCAGGACTCGGTTCTGGAGTTGACGCGCCTGGTCGGTCAGTTCGTTGCAGGCCGTGAGCAGCTGTTCACCCGCCGCATCGAGGAGGGCCACATCCTCGACGGACACGCCGACCTGCTGACCGACGACATCTTCTGTCTGCCCGAAGGGCCCGCGCTGCTGGACTGCCTGGAGTTCGACGACCGACTCCGCTACGTCGACGGCATCGACGATGCCGCGTTCCTCGCGATGGATCTGGAGTTCCTCGGAAGGCGTGACCTCGCCGACCACTTCCTTGCTCGGTACACACAGCTGGCTCGGGACCCCGCACCGAGCTCGTTGGTCGACTTCTACGTCGCCTACCGTGCACTTGTCCGCGCCAAGGTCGACTGCGTGCGGGTCTCGCAGGGCCACCCCGAGGCAGCCGACGACGCCCGCCGGCATCTCGACATCGCCGTGCAACGGCTGCGCGCAGGCACCGTGCGGCTCGTCATCGTCAGCGGCGGCCCGGGAACCGGAAAAACCACTCTGTCAACAGCGTTGGCTGCGCAGATGACAGCCCACGTCGTCTCGACCGACGCTGTGCGTCGGCGGTTGCAGCAAGACGGCGTGATCTGCGGAGCGGCCGGCGAGCTCAACGCCGGTCTGTACTCACCGGAAAACGTTGCGGCGGTGTACGACGCGGTACTGCGCGAGGCGCAGACATGGTTGCACACCGGGCATTCGGTGATCCTGGACGGCACATGGCGAGAGGTCAGGCAGCGTGACCGCGCACACGAACTCGCCGGCCGGACATCGGCAGCACTGGTCGAATTCAACTGTTCGGTACCGATCACCGAGGCATCGGCCAGGATCGAGCTCAGACCGCGGTCGGATTCGGATGCCACGCCGCAGATCGCCGCGGCCCTCGCCGATGCCGGTTGCGGTCGCAGCGGTGCCCACGACATCGACACCTCCCGGCCCCTGGCGGACACCGTGAAAGAAGCTGCGGAAATTTGTTCCCGGACAACGGAGTCGCAGTGACCTTTGGCCCTCGCCGCAACCGCGGGCCCGGCGTAGGAAGTAGAGCATGAGCAACAGAGCCGACCTGCCGGACACCATCGATGTCACCGTGACGACCGACGGTCGACTGCCCGGGGCCGCCGAATACGCCCGCAACCGAATCAGCGAGATCGCCAGGTTCACCGGCCGGCCGGTGCTGCACGCACGTGTCAGACTCACCCGGCACACCGACCCGGCGGTGGCGCGACCAGTCGTCGCTCAGGCCAACCTCGACGTCGACGGCCGACTGGTCCGGGCCCAGGTTGATGCTGCCACCGCACGCGAAGCCATCGATCGGCTCGACGAACGGTTGCGGCGGCTGCTCGACAAGACAGCCGAGCACTGGGAAGCGCGGCGCGGCCGGCTACCCGAATCGGCCCCGCACGAATGGCGCCACCAATCCGAGCCCACCCAGCGGCCACGCCATCATCCCCGGCCTGCGGAGGACCGCCAGATCGTCCGTCGCAAGTCGTTCACCATGGCCGCCTGCACCATCGACGAAGCCGCACTCGAAATGGAGCTGCTCGACTACCGGTTCCACCTGTTCACCGAGAAGGGCAGCGGTATCGCCAGTGTGCTCTACCGCAGCGGGCCGACCGACTACCGGCTTGCCCAGGTGGTAGCGGTGTCACCGGAGCAGCTGGCGCCGTTCGAGCTGCCGGTGACCTTCAGTTCGCAGCCGGCGCCCTGCATCACGGTCGAGGCGGCCACCGAGCGGCTCGGGATCCTCGACTTGCCGTTCCTGTTCTTCATCGATGCCGCGCAAGGCCGGGCCAGCCTGCTCTACCACCGCTATGACGGCCACTACGGGCTGATCACCCCTGCGTGACGATGGGCATGCCTAGCCGCGGACGACCGTCACCGGGGCGTGTGCTGCCCGGGCCACCGCAGCGCTCACCGACCCCAGAAGCATCGAGGTGAACCCGCCGCGACCGCGGCTGCCCACCACGACCAGCCCTGCGTTCTGGGATTCGTCGATCAACCATCGACCAGGCCTGTCGCAGACGATCCGCCGGTGCACATGGACGTCGGGATACTGTTCCTGCCAGCCGGCCAGCCGTTCGGCCAGCGCTTCGTGGCCCTGGTCCTCGTACTGATGCCAGTCCGCGCCGAGGATCGTGAAGACGCCGACGTCGCTCCACGCGTGCAGCGCAACAAGATCCACACCCCGGCGGGATGCCTCGTCGAAGGCGAACGCAGTGGCCGCTTCGGAGGCGGGCGAGCCGTCGATGCCCAGCAACACCGGCGACTGCGAACCAGTAGGGCGGGCGTCATCGTGGACGACGGTCACCGGACAACGCGCATGGTGCAACACTCCACCGCTGACCGAGCCCAGCACCGCACGGCCGACGCCGCCGATCCCAGTGCTGCCCACGACCACCATCCAGGCGTCCGGCGCGGCGTCGACCAGTGCCGTGACGGCGCCCGCGTATCGGATCTCGACGCGCACCGATAGTTCGCTCTCGGTTTCACTGGCGGACAGGACCTTCTGCGACGCAGCGATGACCGCGCGGGCGTTGTCCTCCTGCCATTCGGCGATGTTCGCCTGGACCGGACCCATCGGCCAGCCCACGATGACGGGCGTGACGACGTGCATCAGTGTCAGCGGCAAAGCGCGCAGCACAGCTTCGTGCGCTGCCCACCGGACGGCTGCATCGGACTGCGCCGACCCGTCGACCCCGACGAGAATTCCGTACCCGGCCGCGTTCTCTGACATCGTGCCCCCACCTGTTCGGCTGAGTGGAGACTAAGGGCTGACTCCGCCGATGGCCAGGGTCGTTCGTCACCGATGTCGACGCCCGCGGGCACTTCATCCTGTGACGGTCGCAAGGCCGTTCGCCCCTGGAGCGGCGACGCGGTCGTTGCCAGGATCGATGCATCAGCAGGCGCACGCCGCCGGCACAGGAGGCATCTGATGGACACCGTGACGTTCTACCTCCGACGGAGCTGGTTGGCGCGCGCCTTCGGGAGCAGCCCCTTGGTTCGAACCACCGACCGAGTGGAAGCCCTGGTGCTAATCCTGGCGTTCACAGCCGTCGTTGTGGTCACACCGATCGCCGGGGCGATCGGCACCGCCGTCCACGAAACCCGCGCTCACCTCTACGCCGAAGAGGCTCGCGGTCATCAGGCGGTGGTCGCCACGGTGACGGGCAGCCCGGCATCGAACATGCAGTCCGACCGCGTGGTCATCACCGCGCCGGTCGAATGGCGTGTCGGCGACGTCGAGCGACGCGGCGAAGTCGAGGTCGGTTCCGCGACCGAAGTCGGTGACCGGCTGCAGATCTGGGTGGACGAGGACGGCGACCAGGTCAGGCAGCCGCCTGCGAAGTGGCGGGCGGGAGCTGACGCCCTGGCCGTGGCGACCGGGTTCTGGCTGAGTGCGGTGGCCTCGGTGGCGGGTCTGACCGTGTGGCTGCGGTCCCGTCTGGCCCGGCAACGTGACGCTGCGTGGGAACGCGCCTGGAGGTCGATGATCGACAACGGTGGCGGCCGGACGGACAGCCAAGCCTGACTGCTCGGGGGCGCGCCCGTCAGCGGTCCGAGTGCTGGGCGACGTATCGCACGATGTCGTCGAGTGTCCGCAACTTCGCGTATTCGGATTCGGGGATGTCGACGTCGAGTCGCTTGTGGAGGCCGACGAGGAAGTTGAGCCAGTCCATCGAGTCGAGATCGACCTGATCACGAAGCAGGAGATCGTCGCTGATGTCGTCGGGATCGACTTCAGGGGCGATCGTGGTCAGCACGGACAGGACTTCGCCGCGGACATCGTGGTGCACCATGGTCGGGTCTCACTTCTCCAGTTCATCTGGCTGCTGTAGCAGTTCGTTGATCGTGGCCAGGAACAATGCGCCCCGGTGGCCGTCGCTGGCGCGATGATCGGCGGCGAGCGACGCCTGCACCGTGGTGGCGATCCGGATGCCTCCGTCGACCGCACACACCCGTTGCGCGGCTTTGCCGAAACCGACCAGAGCGACCTGAGGGGGATAGATCACCCCGAACACGGAGTCGACGCCCTTGTCTCCCAGGTTCGTGACGGTGATGGACGGATCCGACATCTCGGAGCTGCGCAACGACCCGGCCCTGGCGCGGGCGACCAGATCGGTGAGGTCGGCCATCAACTCGTCGAGGTTCTTCTCCGGCACATCATGGATGGCAGGCGCCACCAATCCGCCGCCGCGCAACGAGATCGCTACGCCGACATGCACTCCCGTGGCAGGTTCGTAGCCCTGGTCACGCCAGAACCCGTTGAACTCGCCGTAGCGCGCTGCCGCGACGGCCACGGCTTTGAGTTGCAGCACGGCCGGCAGCACGCGTTCGGTGATCGGCCGCTGCGTATTGCGCTCGGTCAGCCAGGTCAGTGCCCGGTCCATGGTGATCTCGTCGGCCAGGTAGTAGTGCGGGATCTCCCGCTTTGACCGGCTCATCGCCGCCGCGATCGACTTGCGCATCGCAGCAGCGCGGTCGGAAACCGCGGTGGCCCTCGGCTTTTCTCGGGGAGCCGCCGCAGCGGCATGTTCCACGTCGCTGAGCGTGACCGCGCCCTGTGGGCCGCTGCCGGTGAGCGTGTCGACGTCGACGCCCAGCGAGGCGGCCAGCCGGCGTGCAGCGGGGGACACCCAGCGGCGGCGGTGGAACGCACCGGGTGGGCTCGGCGGGACCGCGACGGAAGGCTCCGCGACGGCTGGCTCCGCGGTCTCCACGGCCGCCTTCGGGCGGCCGCCGTCGTCGGTCTCGTCGGGACTCACCAGGGTCGCCAGCGGGGTGCCCACCTGAACTGTGTCGCCGACCGGTACCAGCAGCTCCTGAACCGTCCCGGCGTGCCAGCATTCGATCTCCACCGCGGCCTTGGTCGTCTCGACGACAGCGACCACCTGGCCGCGAGCCACCTCGTCACCCGGTTTGACCAGCCATTCCTGCAGGGTTCCCTCGTCCATGTCCGAGCCGAGAGCCGGCATCTTGAACTCGATCATGGTCGGCTACCGAAGAGGCTCTTCACGGCCGCGACGATCGTGGCAGGTTGCGGCAGGGCAGCCTGCTCCAGGTGTTTGGCGTACGGCATCGGCACCTCGGCGCTGCAGACCCTGCCGACGGGAGCGTCGAGTTCGAAGAATGCGTTCTCGACGATGCGGGCGCTGATCTCCGCCGCCAGACTGCCGGTGCGCCATGCCTCGTCGACGATCACCGCGCGGTGGGTCTTGCTCACCGACGCGACGACGGTATCGGTGTCCAGGGGGCGCAGCGACCGGAGATCGATTACCTCGCAGTCGATTCCGGCCAGTGCCAACTCGTTGGCCGCATCCAGGGCCTTCGGTAGGCAACCGCCGTAGGTGATCACCGTGACGTCGCCTCCACTGCGACGGACCGCGGCACCCGACAATTCGGTGGGACCGAGCGCCTCGACGTCCGTCGCCGTGTTGTAGAGCTGGACGTGCTCGAAAATGATGACCGGGTCCGGGTCGGCGAGCGCGGCGCCGAGCATTCCGTAGGCGTCCTCCACCGTCGCCGGGGCCACCACCTTGATGCCCGGGATGTGCGCGTACCACCCCTCGAGGCTGTGTGAGTGCTGAGCTCCGAGCTGCCGTCCGGCGCCGGTGGCCATCCGTACCACGAGTGGGACCGAGAACTGGCCGCCCGACATGTGCCGCAGCGCCGCGGCGGTGTTGACGATCTGGTCGAGCGCCAACAGGCTGAAGTTCACGGTCATCACTTCGACGATCGGGCGCAGCCCACCCAGAGCGGCCCCGATGCCGATTCCGACGAAGCCCAGCTCCGACAGCGGGGTGTCGCGAACCCGATCCGGGCCGAACTCGTCGAGCAGACCCTTGGACACGGCATACGTTCCCCCGTAGCGGCCGATATCCTCCCCCAGCAACACCACTCGGGTGTCCGCACGCATGGCGTCGCGGATCGCGTCGTGGATCGCGGTGCGATAGGTCGTCTTCACAAGACCATCTCCGAGGGTGGTGTCAACACATCGCGTTCGAGATCGTCGACGCTCTCCCATGTCCCGGCCTCGGCGAACGCCACTGCCTCGGCGACCTCACGGTCGGCCTCGGCCTCGATGGCAGCTACGTCTTCGGCGGACAGGGTGTCTTCGGAGAGACATTTCCCGGAGAACGCGGCGATGGGGTCGCGGTGGCGCCATACCTCGACTTCGGCCTTGTCGCGGTAGAGCTCGGGGTCGAACATCGAGTGCGCACGGAATCGATAGGTGCGGAACTCGATGAAGAACGGGCCACCGGAGTTGCGGATGTGGTCGGCACCCTGTCGGGCCGCCTCGTGGCAGGCGACGACGTCCATCCCGTCCACCGCGAGGGTCGGGATCCGGTACGACGCCGCCTTCACCGTGAGGTCCGGCTGTGACTGCTCCAACTCCAGCGCGGTGCCCATCGCATAGCGGTTGTTCTCGCAGCAGAACAACACCGGCAGCTGCCACAGCTCTGCCATGTTCAGCGATTCGTGGAACGCCCCTTCGGCGACAGCCCCCTCGCCGAAATAGCAGGCCGTCACCCGGCTTTGGCCGAGCATCTTGTCGGCCAACGCCAACCCTGCCGCGACCGGCAGGCCGCCGGCGACGATGGCGTTGCCGCCGTAGAACCGGGTGGCGGCGTCGAACAGATGCATCGACCCGCCACGGCCACGTGAGCAGCCCTGCTGCTTACCGAACATCTCGGCCATGATCGATTTCATCGGGATGCCCCGCAGCAACGCATGTGCGTGCTCGCGGTAGGTGGCGACCACGGCGTCGCCGGCGGCCAGGGCGCGCAGCGACCCGACGGCCACCGCCTCCTCACCGACATAGAGGTGCAGAAAGCCGCGAATCTTGCTTTCGCCGTACAGCTCTGCGCATTTCTCCTCCATGCGCCGCACCCGCACCATGTCGGAGAGCAGTGCCCGGGCCCGCTCCGGGTCGGGCGTGGTATCGGTATCGGTCATAGTGAGGCCTCTGTCACGTGGGTGTCGGGCGTCGACTCGATGGTGGACGTGTCACCTTCGGGCAGACCCAGTTCGCGGGCCTTCAACAGGCGGCGCATGATCTTGCCGCTGCGGGTGTGCGGCAGCGCGTCGACGAACTCGATGTGCTTGGGCGCCACCGCAGCTCCGAGCCGTTTGCGGGCGTGCCCCAACAACTCCATTCGCAGTGCGTCGTCGGCGTCGTACCCGTGCTTGACTGTGACGAACGCCTTCACCACCTCGCCGACGGTCGGATCCGGGATTCCGATGACGGCAGCCTCTGCCACCGCGGGATGATCGGTCAAAGCGCTCTCCACCTCGAACGGACCGATGAGATGCCCGGCCGACTTGATGACGTCGTCGGCGCGACCGACAAACCAGAAGTAGCCGTCGGCGTCGCGTTTGACGAGATCACCCGTCAGGTACATGCCATCGGTGAAGGATTTCCGGTAGCGCTCCTCCTGGTGCAGGTAGCCGCGGAACATCGACGGCCAACCCGTTTTCAGGGCCAACTCGCCCTCGACGTCGGGCTCATCGACAACGGACACGGAGCCGTCCTCACCGCGGCGGACGACGTAGGCATCTACGCCGGGCAACGGCCTTCCCATGGAGCCCGGTTTGATGTCGAAGGCCGGGGTGTTGGCGATCATGATGCCGCCTGTCTCGGTCTGCCACCAGTTGTCGTGGATCGGCAGGCCCAAGACCCGCTCTCCCCACCAGACGGCTTCTGGGTTGAGGGGCTCGCCGACGCTGGCGATGAACCGCAGCTGTGGGAATCGGTAGTCTCGGGCCACTTCCGCACCCGCTTTGATCAGCATGCGGATCGCCGTCGGTGCGGTGTACCACACGGTCACATTCTGGTCCTGCAGGATTCGGTACCAGCGGTCGGCGTCGAACTCCGCCTCGTCGACGATCGAGGTGACGCCGTGCAACAGGGGAGTGATCACGCCGTACGACATTCCGGTGACCCATCCGGGATCGGCGGTGCACCAGAAGATGTCGTCTGGGTGCAGGTCGAGAGCGTAGGACCCGGTGACGAAGTGCATCGTCACGGCGCCGTGGACGTGGATGGCGCCCTTGGGGGTACCGGTGGTGCCGCTGGTGAAGTGCAGCAGGGCTGGGTCGTCGGCGGTGGTGGGCTCGATGGGAGCGACGTCGTCGACGGCCTCCATCCGGTGCCAGAAATCCAGCGGTGCGTCGTCTCCGACGACTTCTGCTTTCCCGTCGTCTCCGACGAGGATGACATACCTGACCGAGGCCAGCCTGTTCCGGATCTTGGCGATCTTGCGCCGGTAGAGGGCCTTGGTGGTGACCAGCACATCGGCCTGGCCGATGTCGATCCTGGTCGCGATCGGCTCGGGGCCGAATGCGGAGAACAACGGAGACACCACGCTGCCGTTGCGCAGCGCACCGAGAATGGTGATGTACAGCTCGGGGATGCGGTCCATCATCGTGAAGACCCGATCACCTTTGCCGATGCCCAGCGAGCGCAGCACATTGGTGAATCGCGCCGTGAGGCTTCCCAGTTCGGCAAACGTCAGGTCGCGTGTGCCGGGTGTGCCGTCCTGATCTGACTGCGTGACGAACCGAAGCGCGGTGCGGGCCGCCGTGGGACCGTCGACGTGCCGGTCGACCGCCGCGTAGGCGATATTGCATCCGCCGGAGGGCATGCCGGCGCAGACGTCGGGAACTTCGGTCCAATCGAAAGTCGCCCGGGTCTGCTGATAGTCGACGAAGTTGGGCTGCAGTCGCCAGGTTTCCGGAGTCTTGTGGATGACGGTCATGACGGGACCTGTTCCTTTGGCGGACTCAACACGCCGCGACGGAGAGCGGGACCGATGTTCGCCATCACCCGCTCCAACAGGGCAGCGCATACGGTTCCGTCGTTGGCGATTGCGGTCAGGCCGCGGTGGCGAAGGTATACCTGCAGCCGCCGGTCGATCGACCACTCGGCGTAAGTGGGCCCGGTGAACTCGGACTTCAGGAATTCCCAAGAGATCGACTCCAGATCCTTGTACATCGGGGTGTTCGGCGGCGTCATCGGCGATCCCTTTCAGTCGCTGCAACCCATCGTTCGCGAACCCGGATGGCTGAAATAGAGACAAAAGTCACTTACACTTCCGGCGGTTGTATCGCTACATCGGGGCCCTGACAGAGGCCCTAAGTCACTTCGCTTCTGGTCCGGTCGGCTCTGTCTGACCCATCCTGCGGCGCACGACAATCGACAGATGCCTACCAACAGGATGATCTGGGACGCGGTGCGGACCTTCAACAAGCATGTGCTGAACCCGGCGATGCTGTTGTTGGCCGGCCGGAAGCACTGGTATGCCGCGGCGCTGCGGCACACCGGGCGACGCTCCGGGAAGACCTACACCACACCGGTAGTGGCCGAGCGAGTGGCGGACGGTGTCATCGTGCCGTTGCCGTACGGAACCGGAGTCGACTGGCTACGCAACGTGGTCGCCTCTGGGGACGCCATGATCACCGTGCACGGCCGGACCTACGCGGTCACCGATCCGCAGCTCATCGATGCCAAAACCGCCGGAGCGCAGCTGTCACTTCGGCGACGGCGCGTGTTCGAACGGTTCGGCGTCGACTGCTTCCTCAAAATGCGGTGGGACGAAAGCGATAGCGCGCGTTTCCGTCAGTGACGGACGACTCGGTCAGTGACGGACGACCAGGACAGAACATTCGCTGTGGTGGAACCAGGGATGGCCGGCCGGGCCGACGATGTCGGCAAGTTGGCCCGACTGCGTGCCACCGATCACGGCAAGGCCGACCTGCTGGTCGAAGTGCTTCAGGAAATACGCGACATCTGCCTGATCGGCGACCGGATAGATGTGTACGTCGGGATGGCGTTGTCGCCATTTGGTGACCGCGGCGTCGAGACCTTCACCTGACCCGAGGCGGGTTTTGTGTTCCCCGATGACGAGTACCGGGCCGTCGCGGAGTTCCGCCTCCCGGAACGCGTGCTCGACGACCTCGCCGGTGTCGGGTTCGTCGTTGACCCCGACGACGATCCAGCTGATATCTCGCGACGACTCGTCGTCTGTGTGGGTGCGGATGATCGCAACGGGGCAGTGCGCCTTCTCGGCCAGATCGGTTGCCGTCGATCCCAGTATCGAGCGGACGTAGCGTCCGATCCCGACCGAGCCGACGCAGACCAGCTCGGCATCATCGGATTCCGCGATCAGAGCCGCACCGGGAGGTCCCGTGACGATGGCGGTCTCGACCTTCACCGGACGGCTGCAAGCTTCGACGGCAGCCTGTGCCGTGTGTAGCGAGGCTTTGCCGTGCTGCACGTCGCTTTCGTAGTCCTCAGCCGACGGGTGGGTGGCCTTGGTCACGTAGACCAGACGCAGCGGCACGTCTCGGCTGAGGGCTTCGTCGACCGCCCACAGGGCCGCCTGCACAGCCGCTTCGGAACCGTCGATGCCTGCGATGACCGGCGCGGTGGGGTGGTTGTCGTTCATCGTCTCACCCTTTCCTCTCCACTTCGTGTCTCAACGGTATCGGGAGTCGGCACGAGCGGATTGAGGCGAAAGTCCCCGTATGTGGGCCGATGGTCCTCTCATCAGGACCCCAATTTTCGCCGATCACTGTCTCAACTCGCCAGTCGGTAGAGTCCGGTCGCATGCCGCGTGACCTCATCCTCGATCCGATCGGAGCTACGGGCACCGCGCTGTCACATGCATCGACGCGGGTGCCCATTGCCGCAGCCGATGACTTGGCCACTGCAACGCTCGACCGAATGCGCGGTGCGAAGTACGACAGTGCCGCGACGGTAGCGGTGCTCGACAGCGATCGCCTGATCGGCGTCGCCACCATCGAGAGCATCCTCGCTGCGCCGGAGGGCGCCACGCTGTCGGATGTGATGGATGCGACGCCACCGGTCGTGGCACCCGACACCGATCAGGAGCATGCGGCGTGGCAGGCGGTGCAGCGTGGAGAACCCGGCCTCGCTGTGGTCGACGGCGAAGGGCGATTTCGCGGACTGATCGCCCCTCAGCAGTTGCTGGCGGTCCTGCTGGCCGAGCACGACGAGGACATGGCACGGTTGGGTGGCTTCCTGCACTCGGTCCAAGAGGCGAGAACGACCACAGTGGAGAGTGTCAGGCGGCGGCTGTGGCACCGAATGCCGTGGCTGTTCGTCGGGCTCATCGGCGCTATGGTCGCCGCGGGGCTGATGGCGGCGTTCGAGGCTCGACTCGGCGCGACGCTCGCGGTCGCATACTTCGTGCCGGGCATCGTCTACCTTGCTGATGCCGTCGGCACGCAGACCGAGACCGTCGCCATCCGCGGGCTGTCGGTGGGCGTGGGAATCCGCCGCATCCTTCGTCCGGAAGTGCTGACGGGGCTCCTGGTGGGCGTGTTGCTGGGCGTTGTCATCTTGCCGATGGTGGGTCTGATGGTCGGCGACTGGATGCTTGCCTGCGCGGTGGCCGTCGCTTTGCTGGCCGCCAGCGCGATCGCCACTCTGGTGGCACTGGTGCTGCCCTGGCTGTTCAACCGGCTGGGCAAGGATCCCGCGTTCGGTTCGGGACCGTTGGCCACCGTGATCCAGGATCTGCTGTCGATCGGAATTTACCTTGTAGCGGTGACGCTACTGCTTTCGTGACTGCCGAAAGTCCTCCTCACTGCGGGACCTAGGCAGCATCGAGCACGTGCCTTCGCCCCTCACCTCAGACGTTCGCTGGTGGTCTGATCGAGGGATAGGGCGAGGGGGCTGATCATGAGATCACTGAACCACCGGATACGTGCACACCGGGATGCCGCGCCGACCTACCAGCTCACGGACCGGTTACACGAGGGACGTACTGCTCGCGTGTCGGTTGACGGGATCGCCGGCACGGTGTCGGCGTGGCTTGCCGACCTCGACGTGCACAGCCCGTTGGCCGAGGATCTTGCACAGACGGTGCGTGACGGCCAGTGGGCGGCTGCGTATGCGATCGCTGACCGTCTCTCGGTCGAAGTGACGATCGCTGTCTAGAGCTTCCGGCGGATCGGCGCGGGACGAGGCGTTTGTGCACGGCGTCACGGCATTCGGACGCGTGTTCCCGCGCTGCCCTCGACGATCCCGGTGATGTCGCTGAGTGCCCCGATGACGGCTTCGTTGCCGGTGTGGCGCGTGAAGTCGCATGCGGCTTGGACTTTGGGGCCCATCGAACCTGCCGGAAAGTCCGCACCCGCGAGGTCGTCGGGGGTGACTCGGCCCAGGCGCGTCTGAGCCGGGGTGCCCCAGTCGAGGTAGACGCCGTCGACGTCGGTGGCGATGACAAGCAGGTCGGCGTCCAGTTGCTCGGCCAGCAGCGCGGAGGCGAGGTCCTTGTCGATGACGGCTTCGACGCCACGCAGGTCCCCGCGTTCGTCGTACATGGTCGGGATACCGCCACCACCGGCACAGATCACGATCGTGCCGTGCTCGACCAGGTTTCGGATCGGTCCGATCTCGAAGATTCGCTTGGGTTTCGGGCTGGGCACCACCCGCCGGAACATGTCACCGTCGGCGGCGATGGTCCAGCCGCTGGCCGCTCGCAGTCGCTCTGCTGTGGCCCGGTCGTAGACCGGCCCGATCGGCTTGGTGGGGTGGTCGAACGCGGGGTCGCCGCGGTCGACCTCGATCATCGTCAGCAGGGTGGCCAGCGACTGCTCAGCCGGCAGCAGGTTGCCCAACTCCTGCTCGATGACGTAGCCGATCATCGCCTCGGTCTGGGCCCCGAGCACATCGAGTGGGTAGGGCGCCACCTCGTGGTAGGCCGCGGCCTGCAGCGCCAACAGCCCGACCTGGGGTCCGTTGCCGTGCGCCACGACGATCTCGTTCCCCGCGGTGATGGCGGCGATGCACTCCGCGGCGATGCGGATGTTCGCCCGCTGATTGTCCGCGGTCATCGGTTGGCCCCGCTTCAACAGCGCGTTCCCGCCCAGCGCGATCACGATCCTCACAACGGATCAGCTCAGTGCCGAGACGAGCACGGCCTTGATGGTGTGCATCCGGTTCTCCGCCTGCTCGAAGGCGATGTTGACCGGGCTCTCGAAGACATCCTCGGTGACCTCGATCCCGTTGGACAGCACCGGATACTGGGCCGCGATCTTGGCGCCGAGTGTCGTCTCGCAGTTGTGGTAGGCCGGCAGGCAGTGCATGAACTTCACCCGCGGGTTGGCGGCTGCCTTGATCAGCGCCGAGTTCACCTGGAAGGGGAGCAGCATGTCGATCCGCTCACCCCACGTCTCCAGCGGTTCCCCCATCGACACCCACACATCGGTGTGGATGAAGTCGACCTCGCTGACCGCCTCGCCCGGATCATCGGTGATGGTGATCCTCGCCCCGGATGCGGCGGCGAAGTCCTGGCACATCGCCACGTGGGCATCGCTGGGCCACAGTTGCTTCGGCGCGCCGATGCGGACATCCATTCCCAGTTTGGCTCCCACCAGCAACAGGGAGTTGGCCATGTTGTTGCGGCCGTCGCCGACAAACGCATACGAGATGTCGTGCAACGGTTTCGGGCAGTGCTCGGTCATGGTCAGCACGTCGGCGAGCATCTGGGTCGGGTGGAACTCGTCGGTGAGCCCGTTGAAAACGGGCACCCCTGCGTACTCTGCGAGTTCGTCGACGGTCTCCTGGGCGGCGCCCCGGTACTCGATGGCGTCGTACATCCGGCCCAGCACCCGTGCGGTGTCCTTCATCGACTCCTTGTGCCCGATCTGCGACGACGTCGGATCGATGTAGGTGACGTGAGCGCCCTCGTCGTACGCGGCGACCTCGAATGCACAGCGGGTACGGGTGGACGTCTTCTCGAAGATCAGCGCGATGTTCTTGCCCGCCAGGCTGTTACGCGGACTGCCTGAATATTTGGCGCGCTTGAGATCGCGCGCCAGATCGAGCAGATAGTGCAGGTCCCGATCGGTGTGGTGAACGAGGCTGAGCAGGCTGCGGTTTCGGGTGTTGAATGCCATGGCAGATGTCCTTCAGGTGTAGAGCGGGTCGCGCAGGATCGGACAGGTCATGCACCGGCCACCGCCGCGGCCGCGGCCCAGCTCGCTGGCGTCGATGGTGACGACCTCCACCCCGGCCTTACGCAGGGCGGTGTTGGTCAGGGTGTTGCGGTCGTAGCCGATGACCACGCCCGGTTCGAGCGCGACCACGTTGTTGCCGTCATCCCACTGTTCGCGCTGCACGCCGTAGACATCACCGGCGGTGGTGACGACCCGGAACTCCACACCGACGGCGTCGCCGATCGTCTCGATCAGGCCCCGGGGTTCGCGCCGGACGTCCAAGCCGGATGGTGAGCTGTCGTCGGGCCGAAGGCTGATCGGCACGATCCCGTCGACGATCGGCGCGAACACCGTCACCAGGTCGCGGTCGCAGAAGGTGAACACCGTGTCCAGGTGCATCGCCGAACGGGTCTTCGGCAGGCTGGCGACGATCACCCGTTCGGCCGCCCCGGCGGCGAACAAGTTGCGGGCCACCTGCGTGATCGCCTGGTGGGAGGATCTCTCGCCCATGCCGATCACGACGAGCCCCTTGCCGATCGGCATCACGTCGCCGCCCTCGAGGGTGGCCAGGCCGCGATCGGCGGGCAGTCCGTCGGGATCGCCCAGCCACACGTTGTACTCCTGATCCGCGAAGGCAGGGTGGAACCTGTAGACGGCGGTGGTGAGCAGCGTCTCGCGGCGCCGTGCCGGCCAGTACATCGGGTTGAGCGTCACGCCGTCGAAGATCCAGGCGGAGTTGTCGCGCATGAACTGTGTGTTCGGTAGCGGCCGGACGACAAACCCTGCGGGGTCCAACTCGTTGAACAGCGACAGGAAGCCGCTGTCCACCTCGTCGATCACGTCCTGGTAGGCCACGCCGCCGATCAGGAACTCCGCCAGCCGGTCCGGCGACAGTTCGGTCAGCCAGGACCGGATCTCCCGGGTGAGCGCCGGTCCGACGAGGTCGTCGGTCACCGTGCGATCCAGCACCCACTCGCGGGCGTCGGGCTTGGCCACGACGTCGCCGAGCAGATCCTGGAGCTCGAGCACCTCGACGCCGCGGTCGACCATCTTGGCGACGAAGTCGAAGTGGTCACGTCGGGCCTGCTGCAGCCAGATGACGTCGTCGAACAGCAACTCGTGACAGTTCTGCGGGGTGAGCCGCTGGTGGGCCAGGCCGGGAGCGCAGACCATGACGCGACGCAGCTTGCCGGCCTCCGACCAGACGCCGAGCCGGGATTCGGTCGCGCTCACAGGACCGACAGGTTTCCGGTTGCCATCAGCACGGCGGCCAGCACCGATGTCAGCGCCACCACCGCCACCACCACGAATTCGGGCTTGCTGAACGCCGGGAGCCGGCTTTCTCGTCGTGCCCACAGGTACAGCGCGGTGCCCGCGAGGTAGAACATCGCCGCCACCAGCAGGTACTGCCACCCGCCCGCATACACCAGCCACACCGCGTACCCGAGCGCGACGATGCCGATCAGCAGATCGCGGGTGCGTCCACCGCCGGACGCGTACGTCTCGCCGCGCACCGCCAGCAGCACCTGGTAGGCGGCCGACCACAGGTAGGGCAGCAAGATCAGCGACGTCGCCAGGTACACCAGGTTGGTGTAGGTGCTGGCGTTGGCCAGAGTCCACAGCAGCAGGGCCTGAACACAGATGTTAGTCAGCCACAAGGCATTTGCCGGTGCGCCGTGAGAGTTCTCCCGAGCCAGCGCCCGCGGCATCACATGTTCGAGGGCGGGTAGCCGCAGGATCTCGACACAGAGCATCACCCACGCGATCAGGGCGCCGAGCAGTGAGACCACCAAACCGATCGAGATGAATGCCGCGCCCCAGGCGCCCACCTCGTTCTCCAGCACCCCGGCCATCGACGGATCGGCGACCCCGGCGAGCTCGGCCTGGGTCATCAGGCCGTACGACAGCAGGTTGACCATCAGCAACAGGGCCAACACCCCGACGAAGCCGAGCACCGTGGCGCGGCCGACATCGCGACGCTTGGCGGCACGCTGCGAGTACACGGCGGCACCCTCGATGCCGATGAACACCCACACGGTCACCAGCATCATGTTCTTGACCTGGGTCATCGTGTCCCCGAGCGGCGCACCGTCGATCTCCGCCGTGCGGCCCCAGAAGTCGGCGCTGAACAGTCCGGCCCGGAACCCGACGGCGGCGATCGCGATGAACACCAGGATCGGGACCACCTTCGCGATGGTCACCACCACGTTGACCGCCGCGGCCGTTTGGATGCCGCGAAGCGTCAGGAAGTGCACGACCCACAACACGATCGAGGCGCCGATGATCGCGGGAACGGTTGCGCCGCCCTCGAACCCAGGGAAGAAGTAGCCCAGAGTCGAGAACAACAGCACGAGATAGGCCACGTTGCCGACCCACGCCGACACCCAATAGCCGAACGCCGAGGTGAACCCGATGTAGTTGCCGAAACCGGCGCGGGCGTACCCGTAGACACCGCCGTCGACGTCCGGTTTGCGGCTGGCCAGGGTCTGGAAGACGAATGCCAGGGTCAACATGCCGACCCCGGTGATCGCCCAACCGATGAGCAGTGGGCCCGGGGCCGCACTGCCGGCCATCTGCGAAGGCAGCGCGAAGATTCCGCTGCCGATCATCGAACCGACGACGATCGCGGTCAGGGCGGCCAGGCCCAGGCCGGGTTTCGCACCGGTGGAGCGGGCTTCAGGGGGTGGAGACACCAGTGTCTCGGACATCGTCGTCCTCCATGCTCGAGTGGTGGTGTGCCAGATCACACCGCGCCACCGACGCTATGGACACCACCGGCGTGCAGAGAGGAGGCTTTGGTCCTCGGTTTCGGACGCTTAGGTCACCTGCCCGCGCCGCGGCTACGAGCCGGCTTGTGGGGAAGTGGATTTCGCCACGGTCAGCAGCACACTGGAACCCTCGACGGCCTCCAGTGAGTGGCGTGAATCCGGCACGATGATGAGATCCCCGGCGGAACCCTCCCAGCTGTCGTCACCGGCGATCAGCCGTACGCGTCCATGCAGGACGTGGACGGTGGCTTCGCCGGGATTCTGGTGTTCGTCCAGCTTCTGACCAGCCACCAGTGCGATCACGGTCTGCCGCAGGACGTGTTCGTGGCCGCCGTACACGGTGTGTGCACTACGCCCGCTGGAAGCACGTTCAGCGCCTGCCAGCTGCTCGCGGGCCAACGCCGTCAGCGAGATCTTGTTCATGGACCCTCCTCGGTCGGGTCGTGCCCGGACAGTCGTCGAACTGTTCACCGTATCTCTTGGACCAGACCAGTTCCGGCACGATGTCGCAAAGTGACCAAATGCCCTGGTCACTCCTCAGCAACAGAGGAAGATGGTTTCGGTGAACCCGGACATCGACGCCGTGCTGCGGCGCTATGGCTTCGACGGCACCCGGCTGATCGACATCCTCTGGGACATCCAGAATCTGTACGGCTACATTCCCGATGACCACCTCCCGCCGATGGCGACCGCGTTGAACCGGACTGCACGTGACATCGCGGAGACGGCGTCGTTCTACCACTTCTTCCACACCGAGCCGTCAGGCAGGTACCGCATTTTTCTGAGCAACACGGTGATCGCCAAATCACGCGGATACCAGGCGGTGCACGACGCGCTGGAGCATGAGACAGGGGTCCGCTTCGGCGAGACCGGGACAGGGATGTTCGGCCTGTTCGAGACGCCGTGCATCGGGCTCAGTGACCAGGAGCCGGCGATGTTGCTCGACGACGTGGTGTTCACCCGGGTGACGCCCGACAGCGTCGCAGACATCATCGGCCAGTTGAAGACGGGCAGAACCCCCGCGGACATCGCCAACCCGGCCGGGCTTCCCGCTGACGACGTCGGCTATGTCGACAGCCTGGTGGAGTCCAACGTCCACACCCGCGGCCCGGTGTTCTTCTGCGGTCAGGTCGATCACCAGGTGACACTGAAGCGCTGCCTCGCCGGTACCCCTGAGCAGATCATCGACGCCATCACCGAGTCAGGGCTGCGCGGATACGGGGGTGCCGGCTTCGCCACCGGGCTGAAGTGGCGGCTGTGCCGGGCTGCGCCGGGCGCCGACAAATATGTCATCTGCAACGCCGACGAGGGTGAACCCGGCACGTTCAAGGACCGGGCGCTGCTCACCCGCTCACCCAAGGACGTTTTCACCGGTATGGTCGTCGCCGCCTACGCGATCGGCGCCAGGCACGGGATCATCTATCTACGAGCCGAATACATCTACCTCCGGCGGTATCTGGAACGCCAGCTGCAGGAACTCCGCGACGACGGACTCCTCGGATCCGATGTCGGTGGGCTGCCGGGCTTCGATTTCGACATCCGCATCCAGATGGGCGCCGGCGCCTACGTCTGTGGCGAAGAGTCCGCACTGATCGAATCCTGCGAGGGCAACCGGGGGACACCGCGGCTGAAACCGCCCTACCCGATCCAGCAGGGATACCTCGGCAACCCCACCTGCGTGAACAACGTCGAAACCTTTGCTGCCGCAGGTCGGGTCGCGGCCGAAGGCGCCGAATGGTTCCGCAGTATGGGTACACCCACCTCGGCAGGCACGCGCCTGCTGAGCGTCGCCGGCGACTGCGGCCGACCGGGCGTCTACGAGGTCGAATGGGGTATCACCCTCGACGAAGTGCTGGCCATGGTCGGCGCCCAGGACGCTCGGGCGGTCCAGATCAGTGGCCCTTCGGGGGAGTGCCTCTCGGTGAAGGCCGACGGTCACCGCCGGATCGCGTACGAAGACATCCCCTGCAACGGCGCCGTCACCGTCTTCGATGCCACCCGCGACCTGCTCGACTGCGTCAAGGACTACACCCGGTTCTTCCGCGACGAATCCTGCGGCATCTGTGTTCCGTGCCGGGCGGGCACCGTCGATCTGCACGAGAAGATGGAGCGCATCCTCGCGGGTGTCGCGGTCCAGAGCGACCTGGACGACGCGGCCAGTTGGGGAGCCCTGGTCCAAAGGACCAGCCGGTGTGGACTCGGGGCCACCGCAGCCAATCCGATCCTGACGAGTCTGAACAAGTTTCCGGAGATGTATCGCAGCAGGCTGCGGGGCGGGGAGACAGACGTCCTGCTGCCGTCGTTCGACCTCCAGGCGGCCCTCGCCGGATACGGCGATGCACTCACCGAATTGGGAACGGATCCGACGACATGAGCATCCGAATCGAGATCGACGGAACTCCGGTGTCCACCGAGGAGAATCGCGTCCTGGTCGATGTCGCCGCGGAGGCAGGTGTGTACATCCCGACACTGTGTTACCTCGAGGGCAAACCATGCCTGGGGACCTGCCGGGCGTGCTCGGTCAAGGTGGACGGCGTCGTGGTCGCGGCGTGCACGGTTCGGGTGCGCGACGGGATGATCGTCGAGGTCGACGAACCGGAGACCAAAGACATGCGGAAGGCATTGGTGGAGTTGCTCTTCACCGAGGGCAACCACAACTGTCCGAGTTGCGAGAAGAGCGGCCGCTGCACTCTCCAGGCGGTCGGCTACGAGGTGGACATGCTGGTGTCCCGCTTCCCGTACCGGTTCCCGGTGCGCGAACGCGACCACGCGTCCGAGCGGATCTGGCTCGAGCGGGATCGCTGCATCTTCTGCCAACGGTGCGTGGAATTCGTCCGCGACGACGACGGGCAGAAGATCTTCAGCATCAGCCACCGCGGTCGCGAGTCGCGCATCGAAGTTGATGCCGAAAGGGCCGACGCCATGCCGATCGAGCAGGTCCGCTACGCGGTGGAGATCTGTCCGGTAGGCGCCATCCTGGAAAAGGGGGTCGGATACGACGTGCCCATCGGCCGCCGCAAGTACGAAGTGAAATCCGTTCGCGACCGGGCCCTCGACCCGGCAGACGAGTCAGAGGCACCGTGACCGAGGAAACCAGGTCGGACCAACTACCCAAGACGCCACCCGATCCTGCCCTGTCGGCGGGCCGCGACGGCAAGATCAACGTGGCGATGATCAGTCTGTGCGGCTGCTGGGGATGCACCCTGTCGTTTCTCGACATGGACGAGCGGATCGTGCCGCTGTTGACGAAAGTCACCATTCACCGGTCCTCGCTCACCGACATCAAACGGATCACCGAACGCTGCGCCATCGGGTTCATCGAAGGTGGTGTCGCCAACGAGGACAACATCGAGACACTGCGCCATTTCCGGGAGAACTGTGATGTGCTCATCTCCGTCGGCGCCTGTGCCGTCTGGGGCGGCATCCCGGCGATGCGCAATGTCTTCGAGTTGAAAGACTGTCTGGCGGAGGCCTATCTCGACTCGCCGACAGCGGTCCCGGGCGCCGAACGTGTTGTCCCCTCCCATCCGGACATCCCCCGGATCACCACCAAGGTCCACCCCTGTCACGAGGTGGTCGAGATGGATTACTTCATCCCCGGCTGCCCCCCGGACGCGGACGCCATCTTCACCGTCCTCGACGACCTGATACACGGTCGACCGGTCGTGTTGCCCCGCTCGCTGAACCACTACGACTGACCTCGGAGACCCGCGTGAGCAGAAAACTCGTCATCGACCCGGTCACTCGGATCGAGGGGCACGGCAAGGTGACCGTGAACCTCGACGACGACGGCAACGTCGTCGATGCCCGGCTGCACGTCGTCGAGTTCCGCGGATTCGAGAAGTTCGTACAGGGCCATCCGTTCTGGGAGGCGCCGATGCTGATGCAGCGCATCTGCGGAATCTGTTTTGTCAGCCACCACCTCTGTGGCGCAAAGGTTCTCGACGACATCGTCGGCGTCGGTGTGCACTCGGCAACCGGGATCACGCCGACGGCCGAGAAGATCCGCCGTCTGGGCCACTACGCGCAGATGCTGCAATCCCATGCGACGGCGTACTTCTACCTCGTTGTCCCCGAGATGATGTTCGGGATGGACGCCGCGCCCGAGCAGCGCAACCTACTCGGCCTCGTCGAGGCCAACCCCGAACTCATGCGACGGGTGATCATGCTGCGCAAGTGGGGTCAGGAGGTCATCAAGACCGTCTTCGGGAGGAGGATGCACGGCATCAATTCGGTGCCGGGAGGTGTCGACAAGAATCTCAGTCGTGCCGAATGTGACCGGCTGCTCAACGGCGAGGACGGTTTGCCATCGCTCGACGAGGTACTCGACTACGCCCAGGACGGCCTTCGCCTGTTCTACGACTTCCACGAGAAGAACCGCAGCCAGGTGGACGCTTTCGCGAACGTTCCGGCTCTGAACATGTCCCTGGTCGACGCCGGCGGCAACGTGGACTATTACCACGGGGCACTGCGGATCGTCGACGAGAACAAGCGCATCGTCCGTGAACTCGACTATCACGACTACCTCGACCACTTCTCGGAGGCTGTCGAACCGTGGAGTTACATGAAGTTCCCCTTCCTGAAGGAGCTTGGTCGGGAGAAGGGCTCGGTTCGGGTAGGCCCGCTCGCGCGGATGAACGTCACGAACTCCCTGCCGACCCCACTCGCGCAGCAGGCGTTGGAGCGCTTCCACGCCTACACCGCCGGCGCACCGAACAACATGACGCTGCACACGAACTGGGCGCGGACCATCGAAGTGCTCCACGCCGCGGAACTGATCGAACAGCTGCTGCGCGACCCCGACCTGCAGAAGGAAGACCTAGTAGTGACACCCGCGGCGGGCGACTGGGTCGGTGAGGGTGTCGGCGTCGTGGAAGCCCCTCGTGGCACGCTGCTGCATCACTACCGCGCCGGCGCGGAAGGCGACATCACCTTCGCCAACCTCATCGTGGCGACCACACACAACAACCAGGTCCTCAACCGCACGGTGCGTTCGGTGGCCGAGGACTACCTGGTGGGCCACGGCGAGATCACCGAAGCGATGATGAACGCCATCGAGGTCGGGATTCGGGCGTTCGACCCCTGTCTGAGTTGCGCGACGCACGCGTTCGGGCAGATGCCGCTGATCGTCACCGTCGAAGGGCCGGCGGGCAACGTGATCAACGAGCGTGTTCGGTCGTGAACCTCGACGAGTACGACGACGACTCCTGCCTGATCTACGGGATCGGCAACGTGGGCCGACAGGACGACGGCCTGGGTTGGGCCTTCATCGACTGGCTCGAGGCGAACGGACACTGCCCGAGTGCCCAGCTGCAGCGCAACTACCAGCTGCTACTCGAGGACGCCGAACTGCTCAGCACCAAGAGGCGGGTGCTGTTCATCGACGCCACCAAAGACGAAGCGGTACAGTCGTTCACGCTACAGCGGGCGGTGCCGAAAATGGACTTCACGTTCACCTCCCACGCCATCTCGATCCCCGCGATCATGGCGACCTGTCAGCAGTGCTTCCAGCGCCTGCCGGAGGTGCACGTCCTGGCGATCAGGGGGTTCGAGTTCGAACTCGAGATCGGTTTGACCATGGCGGCGCAGCGCAACCTCGAAGACGCGACGGCCTATCTCTCGTCGCAGCGCTCAGATCGACTACCGGCAAGCTAGTTGTCGGTTGGTGGTGGTGGTTGGTAGGGGGTGTACCACTTCCATTGGGCGCGTTCGCCGGTCGGTCCTCGGTAGGGGGCGACGGCCGGGGGTGGCGTAGTGGGTGGTCGGGCCAGGGATCCCGACCTGAGTTCCTGGCCGTCGTTGTCGGTGACTGTGAGGCGGTGCGCAGGTCCGGTGAGGGTGATCACGCCGAGGTGGTGCATGCGGTGGTGGTAAGGGCAGAGCAAGACCAGGTTGTCGAGTTCGGTGGGGCCGCCGTCTTCCCAGTGCCGCAGGTGATGGGCGTGCAGGCCGCGGGTGGCGCCGCAGCCGGGGACCACGCAGCAGCGGTCGCGGTGCTCCAACGCCCGGCGTAGCCGCCGGTTGACGGTGCGGGTGGCCCGCCCGGCGCCGATGACGCGGCCGTGGCGTTCGAACCACACCTCACAGGTGGCATCACAGAGCATCATGCGGCGTTCGCTGTCGGACAGCAGCGGCCCCAGATGCAGCGACGCGACCTGCTGGTCGACGTCGACGAGCATCACCGCGGTGGTGCGTTGGCCGTGCGGCCGGCGCGCCACCTCGGTGTCCCAGCCGGCTTCAACCAGGCTCATGAACGCATCCGCGGTGCTCGGCAGCGGCGGCGCCTGATCCGACACCCGACTGCCGGTGTTGTGGTGGTGTTTCCAGTCGGCGGCCAGCGCCTCGAGGTGGGAGGCCAGCGCGGCGTCGACGACCGCGGCTTCGTCGTGCGGGAGCCGGATCCGGTAGGTGGCGTGGGTGTCGTCGCCGGTTTTGATGACCGACCGCTCCCACACCGGGTCGGGCTCCGGTTGGGGTTGCGGCTTGGGTTCGGGTTTGGGTCGGGGGGCGGCTTTGAGGGCGGTGTGTAGTTGGGTGACCGTCGCCGATTCGGCCAGCTGCGCGTAATGGGCGTCGGAGCCGGCGGCGGCGCGTCCGGCGATCACCCCGACCTGATCCAGTGACAATCGCCCGTCGCGTAACCCTCGGGTGCAGCGCGGAAACTCTGCGAGCCGGCCTGCGATGGTGGTGATGGTGTGCGCGTTGGTCGGTGAGGTGCCCAGTTTCCAGGCCACCAACCCGGCCACCGATCGGGCCCCGGTCAGACCGCAGAGTTCGTCGCGGTCGATCTCGGCGACGATCTCCACGATCCGACCATCGATCGCGTTACGCTGCCCCGCCAGCTCCGACAACTCGTCGAACAACACCTCAAGACGCTCCTTGGGAGCCAAAGAAGTTGCCGCCGAAGACATGCCACCATCAAAGCAGAAGCCACCGACAAGAAATCTCGCTCGGCCCCGCTCAGTCGGGAAACCGGACGGTGGTTCCGGGCATCAACTGAACGACGCGCCCGCGACACTCCACCTCGATGCCGGCGGCATCGCGGGGATCCACGCTGATGATCACGCCCTTGCCGCTGACCCGCAGGTGCAGGTGCAGTCCGCGGTAGTGGATCGGTATCGCCAGCACACCAAGTGATTCCGGCCAGTACGGCGACAGGATCAGTCGATCGGACCGGGTCTCCAGCCCGGTGAAGCAGCGCTGCATGAGGTCCACGGTGCCCGCCATCGCCGCGAGGTGGACACCCTCGGACGTGGTGCCGCCCTGGATGTCGGAGACGTCGGACTTCAGTGCCAGCTGGAAGAACTCCAGCGCGCGATCGCGGTTGGCCCGGGCGAGCACCCAGGTGTGCACCACTCCGCTGAGCGTGGACCCGTGTGAGGTGCGGGCCAGGTAGTAGTCCACCATCTCGGGCACCTGCTCGGGCAGGAAGCGGTACCCGAGCCGGTCGAGCAACTCGATGAGTTCGGTCGCCGACAACAGGTAGAGCAACATGAGAGCGTCGGCCTGTTTGGATGCCTTGTAGCGGTTGACGTCATCGCCCTCCGCTTCGAGGATGCGGTCCAGCCGCTGGATGTTGCCGTACTGCCCGCGAAGCCGGTCCCAATCCAGTTCCGCCAGCTCTCCGTAGCCCTCGAACTGGCTGATGACACCGGCGTGGAATGGGACGTGCATCCGCCTGCTGACCTGGTCCCAGTGCGCCAACTCCGCACTGCTCAACCCCAGGGACTCCATCAGATCAAGCCGATTCGGCAACGGCAGCAGGTTCAGCGCTTCGAGTGCCCGCATGATCACCCACACCGCCATGATGTTGGTGTAGGCGTTGTTGTCGATGCCGTCGTAAGGCGCCTCGGGGTAGCCGGAATGGAATTCGTCGGGACCGATCACGCCGTTGATACCGAACCGGTCAAGTGCTTCGTCGTGGTGGGCCAGGCTGACGAAGAACCGTGCGACCTCGACGATCAGCTCGGCGCCGTAGTCGATCAGATAGGCGAGATCGCCGGTGGCCTGATAGAACTGCCACGCGCTGTAGGCGACGGCGATGCCGATGTGGTGGGCGCGGGCGCTGGCATCCGGATTCCACCGGCC
The DNA here is from genome assembly GCF_010723735.1 of Mycolicibacterium hippocampi. Lineage (GTDB taxonomy): Bacteria > Actinomycetota > Actinomycetes > Mycobacteriales > Mycobacteriaceae > Mycobacterium > Mycobacterium hippocampi. The sequence goes on from NZ_BLLB01000002.1 coordinate 2,554,548, forward strand.
GCTTCGCGGATTGAGGTGTAACCGCTGACTCTCCTCGCGTCCGTCGCTACCCGACTGCCAGGGGAACATCGCGCCGGCATGACCGGCGGCGCGGGCAGCCTGGCGGGCTTCGGGCAAGCGTCGATAGCGGTAGCCGAGCAGCGAGCGGGTGATCATCGGGAAGCGCAGGTTGAACACCGGGTAGATGAACAGTTCGTCCCAGAAGATGTGGCCGCGATACGCCTCACCGTGCAATCCGCGGGCCGGCACCCCGACGTCGAGGTCGGCGGAGTTCGGAGACACGGTCTGCAGCAGGTGCAGCAGATGCAGGCGCAGGATTCGCACTTCGTCGGTGTAGTCGTCGAACTCGATCGACAGCCGCTCCCACAGATGCGCCCAGTCGGTCAGATGGCCGGCCAGCAGCTCGGCGAACCCGCCGAGCCGGGTGACCCAACGTTGGGCGTCGATTCCTGGTTCGGAGGTCGCCACGTCGCGGCCGGTGTAGACGGTGACGACCTTCTCCACCCGCACCTGCTCGCCGACCGACAGTTGGACTGCGATGTCGTGTCCGATCTCGGCGTGGTCACGAAACAGCTCGAACGCTGCGGGAACGGGCTCACCGTCGCGCCACACGTTGGTTCGCGCCGCCACCGCGACGGGGATGCGGGACTGGGTGGTCTGCACGGTCAACAGCACTGCATCGTCGGCGATCTCGCGCGCGTCCACCAACTCCAGATGCTCGTTTGCCAGGTCGCGATAGCGCTCGACCAGTGAGTTCGTCACGTTTCCGTCCACCGTGGAGCGGAACTCGATCGTTCCTGACCAGTTCTCGGCCGAGACCGTGGTCTCCAGCGCGCCGACGTGAGCCAGATGCATGGCCACGAACCGTCGCTGCGTCAGTGAGCTGGTCCGGCCGGCGCTGTCGAGGAAGCGAACTTCGCGAGTCAGCACCGCCCCGCGAAGATCCAGTGTCTGCCGGTACGCCAGAACGGTGACCGCGTCGATGTCGAACCAGTCGCCGCCGTCGATGCGGAAGGTCAACGGGAGCCAGTTGGGCAGGTTGACCAGGCTTTCGTTGTCGATCTCGGTTCCCGCCACGTTGTCGACGAGGCGGTTGAACACCCCGGCCGCGTAGGTGCCCGGGTAATGCACCTGCCCGGCCTTGGACTCCGGCGCCGCACCCCGGGTGGCGAAGTAGCCGTTTCCCAACGTGCACAATGCCTCCCGCAGTTTCTCGGTCTGCGGGTCGTAGCCATCAAAAACGTAGTCCCACGCCTCACCTGAGACCTTCTGTTCGTACGCCAGCCACTGTGCCCCGCGGTGGATGAACTCGCGTACCTGGTCAGGGCTCTGCAGGGTGAAGTGCGCAGCGGTCTTGCGGTCACCGTCCTCGTCGTGTTGCACGACGATGCCCACCCCATCGAATCCGACCGCGTCGAAGGCGTCTTCGTCGGTGAGGTCGTCGCCGATGTAGATCGGCATGAGTGAACCGCTCGGATCGACACGGTCGCGGATCCAGGCCAGCGTGGTGCCCTTGTCCCAGTCGATGTCGGGCCGGAGCTCGACAAGCATCCGCCCGCTCGTCACGCGGAGTCCCGACTGTGCTGCGAGCTGCTTTGTCGCCGAGATGATCTCGCCCACATATTCCGGAGCCACCTCACGGTAGTGCACCGCGACGGCAAAGTGCTTGTTCTCGACCCGCACGCCCCTGATGTGAGCCAGGGACCGGTTCAGCTCGGTGGCGGCGTGCTCGAGGGCGGGCACGGACGCGGCTGCCGCGTCGTTGCAGTGGTACGTACCGTCCGGCCCGGTCAGCTCGAACCCGTGGCTGCCGGCGTACCACAAGCCGGGGATGCCGATGCGGTCGCTGATGTCCGCGAGGCCGCGGCCGCTCAGCACGGCCACCGGACACACCTCGGACACCAGCTTCAAGGCCTCTGCCGCGCCCTCGACGAGGCCGGCCGCGCCGGGATCGGACACGATCGGAGACAGCGTGCCGTCGAAGTCCAGGAACAGCATCGACCGGCGCATGCTGGTGATGCCGACGAGCTGGCCGTACGAGGCCAGGGCGTTGGGCAGTTCCGAGATCCGCCGGTCACCCGTGCGGACGGTGATGTCGGCCAGCTCGTCGAGTACGACGTCGGCACCCTGGCGGGCCAACTCGTCGGCGCTACCGATGCCGTCGATGCCGACGATCAGTGCGAACCCGCCGGCGCGACCGGCTGCCACGCCGGCAGCGGAGTTTTCGACGACAACACACCGCTGTGGCCGCACCCCGAGTTGCCGGGCAGCTTCCCGAAGCACTGTGGGATCGGGTTTGTCGATCGTTCCGCGTTCACCGGCGGCGCCCCCGATGTAAACGCTGAACAGGTCGTCGATGCCGGCGGCCTCGAGAGCGTGGCGGCACTGTGGACTCGACGAGTAGGCGGCCAGCGCGACGCCGATGCCCCGCAGCTTTGCGGCCAGGTCGACAGTCGCCCCGAACAACGGCGCTTCACTGGTCAGCGCGCCATCGAGGTCCAGCAACACCGCATCGTGGTATCGCGGGTCGATGATGACCGGAAGCTTCATGGCACCGGCACGAGCTGTTGTTCCAACTCCAGCACTTGCCGGGTGGTCTTGACCACGGTGTCCGGATTCAGGCTCATCGAATCGATGCCCAGCCTCACCAGGAATTCCGCCATGTCCGGGTAGTCCGACGGCGCCTGGCCGCACAGCCCCGAATGAATACCGTTGCGGCGGCAACCTTCCACGGCCAACCTGATCATCTCCTTGACGCCCTCGTCGCGTTCGTCGTAGTCGAATGCCACGACCTCGCTGTCCCGATCGACCCCGAGGGTGAGTTGGGTCAGGTCGTTGGAACCGATGGAGAAGCCGTCGAAGCGCTTGGCGAACTCGTCGATCAGGATGACGTTGTTCGGGATCTCACACATCGCATACACCTCGAGTCCGTTCTCGCCGCGCTTCAACCCGAGGTCCGCCATGGTCTGCAGCACGAGGTCCGCTTCGGCGACACGACGCACGAAGGGCAGCATCAGGATGACGTTGGTCAGGCCCATCTTGTCTCGCACCCGTTGCATGGCGCGGCATTCGAGCGCAAAACCCTCGGCGTAGGACGGGTGCGCGTACCGCGAGGCGCCGCGGAACCCGAGCATCGGGTTGCTCTCCGACGGCTCGAAACCGCGGCCGCCGACCAGACTGGCGTACTCGTTGGTCTTGAAGTCCGACATCCGCACCACCACAGGCTTGGGCCAGAAGGCCGCAGCGATGGTGCCTATGCCCTCGGACAGGCGCTCGACAAAAAACGCGCTGCCGTCGGAATAGCCCTCGATGAGACGATCGATGGTCCGGCGCGCTTCGGGGTCGTCGACCTGATCCGGATGCAGCAGCGCCAGCGGGTGCACCCGGATGTACTCGCTGATGATGAACTCCATCCGTGCAAGTCCCACACCGTCGTTGGGTAGAAACGACGTCTTGAACGCCAGGTCGGGGTTGCCCAGGTTGAGCATGATCTGCGTGCGGGGCCGGGCCATGTCACCGACCTCGGTACGGTCCACGTGGAAACTCAACGCGCCGTCGTACACCCGGCCGGTGTCTCCCTCGGCGCACGACACCGTCACCACCGCACCGTCGGGGACCTTCGTGGTGGCGTTGCCGGTGCCCACCACGGCCGGGATGCCGAGTTCGCGGGCGATGATCGACGCGTGGCAGGTACGACCACCACGGTTGGTGACGATCGCTGCGGCGGTCTTCATGACCGGCTCCCAGTCGGGGGTGGTGGTGTCGGCGACCAACACCTCACCGGGTTTGAACTGTGAGAGTTGCCCGAGGTTGTCGATGCGTCTGACCGCACCCGAGGCGATCCGTTCACCGACCGAGCGGCCTTCGGCGAGTGTTTCGCCGCCGCCTTCGAGCACGTAGGACTCCAGCGCGGTGACGCTGTGCTGGGAGGCAACGGTTTCGGGACGGGCCTGGACGATGTAGAGCTTTCCGTCGAGTCCGTCCTTGGCCCACTCCATGTCCATCGGCCGCCCGTAGTGCGCCTCGATGGCGCACGCGTAGCCGGCCAGTTCCAGGACGTCGGCGTCGTTGAGGCAGAACCGGGCACGGTCGGACTTCGGAGTGGGGATGTTGCGGGTGGTGTTCTTCGTCTCGCCCTCGACGAGGATCATCTTCACCGCCTTGTCGCCGAGCAGGCGACGCAGCACCGTACGGTGGCCGGCGAGATAGGTCGGCTTGTGCACGTAGAACTCGTCGGGGTCCACCGCGCCCTGCACCACGTTCTCGCCGAGTCCGTAGGCGCCCGTCACGAACACCGCGTCACGGAAGCCCGACTCGGTGTCCAGCGAGAACATCACCCCCGACGAGGAGATGTCGGAACGCACCATCTTCATCACCCCGATCGAGAGCGAGACCTTGAAGTGGTCGAAGCTCTGGTCGATGCGGTAATGGATCGCCCGGTCGGTGAAAAGGCTGGCAAAGCAGCGGCGGCAGGTGTCGAGCAGGCTCTCGTCGCCCTTGATGTTCAGGTAAGAATCCTGCTGACCGGCGAAGCTGGCGGTCGGCAGGTCCTCCGCGGTCGCCGAACTCCGTACCGCCAGGCTGACCTCTTCGCCGTACTCCTGCTGCAGCGCTCGGTAGCCCTCCAGGATCTGGGCAGCCAAGTCGTCGGGAAGCCCGGCGCCGTAGACGATCTCGCGGGCGCGCTTGGCTTTGCGTGCCAGGGCTGCCACGTCGTCGGGGTCCAGATCGTCGAGTTCGGCATGTAGACGCTCCCAGGCGCCGGCCTCGTCCAGCATGTGGCGGTAGGCGGCGGCGGTGATGGCGAACCCGTGCGGCACACGCACGCCCTGTCCGGCCAGCTTCTGGAACATCTCGCCCAGCGAGGCGTTCTTGCCGCCGACCAGCGGCACGTCCTCGATGCCCATGTCTTCGAAAAAGCGAACATATTCAGACGTACCCATGACGTGTCCTCTCGTAGCGCAGCACCGGTGCCGCCATCCGACCTCAAACTCCCACAACCCAATCTGTGCAGACAGGGCCGAAGGTCCCCCCGCCCGGGCGTGACGCCCCCGGTGCGCACGACGTTGTGCCTTCGGGTTGAGGACTTGCGACCCTGCCGGGGTTGCCGTGCCTCGGGCAGGGTCACTGTATGGAGCGCCTGAGCATGCTTGACGCGAGCTTCCTCGAGGCCGAGGACTCCGATCCTCACGTCAGCCTCGCGGTCGGCGCCGTGTCGATCATCGAGGGCCCGGCGCCGGGCTACAGCGAGCTTGTGTCGGCGTTCGCCGAACGGGCTCAGAGCATTCCGCGCTGCACGCAGAAGCTGCACACCCTGCCCTTCGACCTCGGCGCGCCGGGATGGGTGGAGGACCCCCACTTCGACATCGGCCACCATGTGCACCACGTCGCCCTGCCGGAGCCGGGTGACGACGCCGAACTGTTCTCGATGGTCGGCTACATCATGGAGCAGAGGCTCGACCGCGAGCGCCCGTTGTGGGAGTGCTGGGTCATCGAAGGTCTCGCCGAGGGTCGGTGGGCGACGCTGATGAAGATCCACCACTGCATCGCCGACGGCATCGCGACCGCGCAGATGCTCGCGAAGCTGAGCGACGGCGGCGCCGGTGAGACGTTCGCCGGCAACATCCGTGCGGCGCAGGAGACGGGGCCCTCGATCCTGGGACTGTTGCGGCCGAGGCTCAACCCGGTCAGCTGGGTGGGTGACGTCTGGCGCGCCACGCTCGCCGCCACCAGTGCTGCGGAGCACGCCGTGGTGGGGGCGGCCGAGCTGACCGCCCGAGTGCTCAGCGCGGGCCAGGAGTCCTCGCTGAACGGTCCGGTCACCCGGATGCGCCGATACAGTGCGGCCCTGGTGGATCTGTCCGTCATGAAGGACGTGTGCCGGGACTTCGACGTGACCCTCAACGACGTGGCGCTGGCTGCCATCACCAGCAGTTACCGGGCCATGCTGCTGAGCCGCGGTGAATCGCCGGGATCCCACGCGCTGCGCACCCTGGTTCCGGTGTCGATGCGCTCGGCGGATCACTTCGACGTCACCGACAATCGGGTATCGGCAATGCTGCCGTTGTTGCCGGTCGACGAACCCGACCCGGTCAAGCAGCTCGAGATCGTGCACCAACGGCTGACCGAGGCCAAGGGAAGTGGTCAACGAGAAGGAGCCAGCGCGGTGGTCGCGGCCGCCGGGAACCTTCCGTTTGCGCTTTCGGCGTGGGCCATTCGCCTACTCACCCGGCTGCCGCAGAAGTCGGTGGCCGCGCTGGCGACCAACGTGCCCGGCCCCCGTGGCCGCCAACGGGTGCTGGGCCGGGAAGTGCTGGAGATTCTGCCGATACCGCCGATCGCGCTGCACCTGCGCACCGGTATCGCGATGCTCAGCTACGCCGGCCGGTTCTCTTTCGGCATCACCGCCGATTTCGACAGTGCCCCCGACGTCGACGCTCTCGCGCGCGGGATCGAGGATGCGGTGCGGTACCTGGCCAAAGTCGACGGCGACCGCTGATGGCGGAGTTCATGCGCAACAGCGATGCGTTCACCTGGGCGATGGAAACTGATCCCCGGCTGCGCTCGACGGTGGTCACGGTGATCGTCCTCGACCGATCGCCGGACTGGGATGAGGTGCGGGGTCGTTTCGAGGAGATCACACTCGCGGTACCGATGTTGCGCCAGCGCGTCGTGCCCTCCCCGCCGCCGGCGCCGCCGAGATGGGAGCACGCGCCGGACTTCGACCTGGACTTCCACATGCGACGGGTTACCGCGCCGGCGCCCGGCACCATGGACGCGGTGCTGGAGATGGCACGGGTCGCGGCGATGGAGGACTTCGACCGCGCACGCCCGCTATGGGAGGCCACGCTGATCGACGGTCTGGAAAACGATAGTGCGGCAGTGGTTCTGAAGTTCCATCACGCTCTCACAGACGGAGTCGGGGGAGTTCAGATCGGCATGATCCTTTTCGACCTGTCCGAAGCTCCGGAGCGGCACGGGCCGGTCGCGGCGCTGCCGGAGGTGCCACCGCCGCCGTGGCTGAGCGGTTATCGCGACACCGCGGGCTACGACGCGCGTGTGGTGGGCAACGCGCTGATAGGTGCGCTGAAAGCCGCGCCCAAGCTGGTTACGCAGAGCGTTCTGCGGCCGGTGGACACCGTGTCGTCGGCCGCCGGTTTGGTCGCCTCGGTCTACCGGACGGTGCGTCCGGTGAACCGGACCGGCTCGCCGTTGATGACTGACCGCAGCCTGGTCCGCCGCCTCGGCGTGCTCGAGGTCCCGTTTCCCCGACTTCGTTCCGCAGCGCACCGCGGGGGTGGCGCGCTGAACGACGCGTTTGTCGCCGGCGTCGCCGGAGGGTTGCGGCGATACCACGACAAGCACGGCGTCACGGTCGGCGACCTGCACCTGACGATGCCGATGAGCTTGCGGGAAGAAGGCGACGAGATCGGCGGCAACCGGATCACCATCATGCGGTTCGACGTTCCGGTCGGTGTCGCCGATCCGGCCGAGCGTATCCGTCAGATCCACGACATCACCGCCAGGGTCCGTCACGAGAAGTCGGTGCCCTACACCCAATGGATCGCCGGAGCGCTGAACATGATGCCGCGGTGGTACATCGGCTCGATCCTGCGCAACGTCGACTTCCTGTGCAGCGACGTGCCGGGAATCCCGGTGCCGGTGTTCCTCGGAGGCGCAAAGGTGCTGACCCAGTACGGCTTCGGCCCGACCATCGGCTCCGCGGTCAACGTCACGCTGTTGACCTACGTCGACGTCTGCACGCTGGGTATCGATGTTGACACCGGCGCGATCCCTGACTACGAGGTGTTCTTCGAGTGCCTGGTCGCCGGTTTCGACGAGGTGCTGGCGCTGGCCGACAGCGAAGCCTGACGGCTATCGCGCTCCTGTTGACCGTCGGGGATGCAGTGGCACCGGTTCGACGGTCAACGGTCCTCCGAGAACCTCGTTCGCCGGGTCGTGGTTCGGCATCGCGACCTCGACGACCCTGCGCTTGATCCCGAGTAGCAACCCCCGGGTGAGCATCGAGGTCAACGGACCGGCCAGTTCGACGCCGAGAACCTCCCCGGGATGCCGCAGTCGGGTGCGGGTGCGGACCAGCAGTCGGCAGCGGTCCTGCCAGCGGGGCAGCAGATGAAAGGACCACACGGTCTCCCAGGGGAACCCGGGCGGAGTGCCGCGCAGCACGAGGGTGCTCTGGTCGACGACCTGGTCGACGGTCAGGGTCAGCCCCTGCCGCAGACCCATCCAGCCGTCCGGTGCGAATCGGATAGTGTCGCCCGGCGCCAACCGTTGCCACTCCGGATGAATCCGGTTGGCCGTGTCGTAGTCCAGGCCGACGAGGTTCTCGACCGTCTCGAAACTGTAGAGGCCGCCGCGGTCTTGGCCGATCTGGACCAGCCACGGCCAGACCGACGCCGGCGGCGCATCGATCCATACGCCTTCGGTGGACTGGACCGACGGGGGGCGGATCAGCTCGTCGCCGGGGAGGCGCATGGCGCACTCTTCCTTGGTCGTGCCCCAATTGCGGTAGTACCGGCGTGCCGCATAGAGCACTGCCGCCGCTCCGGCGACCCGCGCCAGGTTTCCAGTCATGAACTCACTCTGCGAGCCCGCGAGCCGGTGAACTAGGGCCGGTAGTCCTCTGATGGTGGCCGATAGACACGCAGGGGCCGGTCACGGCGGCGACCGTCTCAACGCAGACCAACTACTCCACGGGCCGGGACTTCGGTCCCTAGTGACGCCCCCCGGCAAGTGGTCGGATCAAGGTACAAGTCATTCAATCTGAGGGGATGTCATGACCAATCTTCCTGTTCAACACCACCACCGCCGGTCGTTTTTTCCGGAGTTGTCCGAGCTCCTGGAGGGATTCCCGTCGTGGGCGAGCCTGCGGCCGACATTCGGCAACCACATCATTCGGGTCGAGGACGAGACCAAAGAGGGCAGCTACGAGGTACGTGCCGAGGTACCAGGGGTCGATCCCGCCAAGGACATCGACATCACGGTGAGTGACGGCGTCCTGACGATCAAGGCCGAGCGCAGCGAAAAGAAGGAGTCGAATGGGCGCTCCGAGTTCTCGTACGGGTCTTTCATGCGGTCGGTCACGCTGCCTGCAGGTGCCGACGAGGATGCCATCAAGGCGACTTACGACAAGGGCATCCTCACCGTATCGGTACCCGTTGCCGAGGCGGTTGCACCTGCCGAGAAGCACGTCACGGTCGAGTCCGCGGAATAGTCGATCTACGGTCTCGGCGCTACCGACGCTCCGGGACCAGGGAACAGGGGCTATAGCGATGACCCGCATACAGGATCCGACACACAGAGCGCCACGGCGGGTGTTCCGCGATCGTCGGGAAGCCGGCCGAATCCTGGCCGATCTGCTCGGCGCATACCGCGGGCGTACAGATGTGGTCGTGCTCGGTCTGGCGCGCGGTGGCGTGCCCGTCGCATGGGAAGTGGCGGCGGCCCTGGGTGTTCCGATGGACGCCTTCATCGTGCGCAAGCTGGGAGCACCCGGCCACGAGGAGTTCGCGATGGGGGCGTTGGCCAGTGGCGGCCGGGTCGTCGTCAACGACGATATCCTGCGCGCGCTGCGGATCTCACCGCAGCAGTTGCGTGATGTCGCCGAACGCGAAGGGCGGGAGCTGATCCGGCGGGAAGCTGCGTACCGGGGTGGGCGACCGCCGGTCGACGTCGCCGGCAAGACCGTCATTCTGGTCGACGACGGGCTCGCCACCGGGGCCAGCATGCTGGCCGCCGTACAGGCATTGCGGGAGGCCGAACCGGCCGAGATCGTCATCGCGGTGCCTGCGGCTCCGGAGTCGACCTGCCGGGAGTTCGCCGGTCTCGTCGACGACGTCGTGTGCGCGACGATGCCTACCCCGTTCCTCGCGGTCGGGGAGTCCTTCTGGGATTTCAAGCAGGTCAGCGACGATGAGGTCCGCGACTACCTCGCCACATCCACGATGGGTGCGGCCACCGCGACGATCCGGACCGAGGAGACGCCCGCAGCGGTCGTCAACCGGGGCGCCGTCGACGCCCCGGCCGGCATACCGCCGACGGAGGCGCTCGAGGAGATCATCGGTGACGCGCGAATCGTGCTGATCGGCGAGAGCTCACACGGCACCCACGAGTTCTACGAGGCGCGGGCGGCGATCACGAAGTGGCTCATCCAGGAGAAGGGCTTCTGCGCCGTCGCCGCGGAGGCCGACTGGCCCGACGCCTACCGGGTCAACCGTTATGTCCGCGGGTTGGGCGACGACACCACCCCCGATGAGGCTCTGAGTGGATTCACGAGGTTTCCCGCCTGGATGTGGCGAAACGTCGTCGTGCGCGACTTCGTCGACTGGCTGCACACGCATAACCGGCGACGCCGACAGGACGGGCAACGACAGGCCGGTTTCTACGGGCTGGATCTCTACAGTCTCCACCGGTCGATGCAGGAAGTGATCGGCTACCTCGACAACGTCGATCCCCGGGCAGCGGCGCGGGCACGGGCCCGGTACGCATGTTTCGACCACACCTCCGCCGACGACGGTCAGGCCTACGGTTTCGCCGCAGCATTCGGCGCGGGCCTGTCCTGTGAACGCCAGGCGATCGAGCAGCTCGTCGAGATGCAGCGCAACGCAATGGATTATGCGCGTCGCGACGGCCTCCTCGCCGAGGACGAGGTGTTCTACGCGCAGCAGAACGCCCAGACCGTCCGCGATGCGGAGGTCTACTACCGGGCGATGTTCGGCGGTCGTGTCACGTCATGGAACCTGCGCGACCAGCACATGGCGCAGACGCTGCACGCGCTGCTCGCCCACCTGGATCGGCACCGCGAGGCGGAACCGGCCCGGATCGTGGTGTGGGCGCACAACTCTCACGTCGGGGACGCCAGGGCCACCGAGGTGGGCGCTGACGGGCAGCTGACGCTGGGGCAACTGGCGCGGGAGCACTACGGTGAGGACACCCGGCTGATCGGGTTCACCACGTACCAGGGCACGGTGACCGCAGCCAGCGAGTGGGGCGGCATCGCTGAACGCAAGTCCGTCCGGCCGGCGCTCAACGGCAGCGTCGAGGAACTGTTCCACGAGACGGGCAGAGCGGAGTTCCTGGTGTCCGCAGCGATCAGTCACGCGGTGCGCGAGCCCTTGGACGGTGTCCGGTTGGGACGGGCGATCGGTGTCATCTATCAGCCTGCGACGGAACGACAGAGCCACTACTACCACGTTCGGCCCGGTGACCAGTTCGACGCGATCATCCACATCGACAGCACGCGGGCACTGGAGCCGCTCGAGGTGACGAGTACGTGGTCGAAGGGCGAGACACCGGAGACTTATCCGACGGGACTGTGATGCCGCGGAACCCCACCAACGAACGGAGCACCAGCGCAATGTCATCGTCGCCGTCACCCACCATCGTCACCCTGACGATGAACCCGGCACTGGACATCACCACCGAGGTCGACGTCGTCCGCCCTACAGACAAATTGCGTTGTGCGGCTGCGCGATACGATCCTGGTGGCGGCGGCATCAACGTCGCCCGCATCGCGCACGTACTGGGCGCCTCCGTGGCGGCGGTGTTTCCCGCGGGTGGGCACACCGGCCATCTGCTGACCCGCCTCGTCGGCGAGGCCGGCGTACCGCTGCAGCAGATCGAGATCGCCGAACCGACCCGGGAGAGCTTCACCGTCGACGAACGCAGCACCGGCAAGCAGTATCGCTTCGTGCTCCCAGGGCCGCGGCTCAAGTTCACCGAACAGGCGCAGTGCCTAGACGAATTGCGCAGTGCGGGGGCCTCGGCCCAGTTCGTCGTGGCCAGCGGCAGCCTGCCGCCGGGCGTCCCGCCCGACTGGTACCAGCGGGTGGCCGACGTATGCCGGCCGATGGGCGCGCTGCTGATCCTGGACACCTCGGGCGGTGGGCTCACTCACATCAAGAACGGCGTATTCGTGCTCAAGACGAGTCTGCGCGAACTGCGCGAATGCGTCGGTCGTGAGCTGACCACGGAGGCCGAGCAATTGGCGGCAGCCCATGAGTTGGTCGACCGGGAGATCGCACAAGCGGTGGTGGTGTCGCTGGGATCCGAGGGCGCACTACTGGCAACCCCCATGCACAGCAGGCGCATCTCGGCGGTGCCGGTCCGGGCTGTCAGCGGTGTCGGCGCCGGCGATGCGATGGTCGCGGCGATCGTGGTCGGCCTTAGCCGGTCCTGGACATTGACCGAGTCGGTGCGGTTCGGGATCGCCGCCGGCGCCGCGATGCTGCTGACGCCCGGAACCGCCGCCTGCACCCGCGATGACGTCGAACGCTTCTTCGGGATCGTTCCCGACGCCGAGGACGTCGACGCGGTTCACACCTGATCGGGCGGGAAGCGGTACACCCCGGCCCCGGCGGTGATCCCGGCACCCGCGGCGACCAACAGGATGCTGCCGCTTCGCCGGACCCCGCCCGCCGCCCTGTCGAAAGCGGCAGCCAACGAGGCGGTGTGCATGCCTGCGTCGTCGGCGACGACGATGTGCGACCCGGATACCCCGAGGTGGTCGGCGAGAGCGGTGCGGAACCCGGGCTGTGCCGGGGCGGCGACGATCGCATCGAAGTCCTCGAGCTCGAGTTCCGACCCGCGCAGGCACTCGTGCACCGCCCGTGCCGCTACCTCGGCGTACCTGTCGTCCTTCGCCTCCGACTCCGAGAAGCGGAGCACGTTGCGTCCGTCGACGAGTCCCACTGTGGCGTTGAAGTTCTCGCCGGAATCCGCAGCACTGACCCAGTGGATCGGCCCGAGCCCGAAGTCATCCTCGGCCCAGCCGCACAACAGGGCCGCCCCCGCGGGGGAGAACGGGAAATCCTGACTCATCCCATGCCCCGGATTGGCATCGCTGGCGACCACCACCGCGCACCCGACGGTGTGCGACCTCAGGAAGCCGTCGACGATCTGCAGCGCAGTCAGCAGCCCGCAGCTTCCGTTGGCGACATCGAACGAGAACGTGCCGTGCGCACCTGCGTGCGGATCCTCCGGGTTGGCGTCGACGTCCTGCTGGATCATCGCCGCCAGCGCGGGCTCGCCCAGGTTCCGATCCCGGTAGACCCCGGCATTGATCAGCAGATCCACGTCGTGGGGATTACATCCGGCGGCGTGCAGGCAGTCCCTGACCGACTTGACTGCCAGCCGTAGCGCGCTGTGGCGGGTCCGCCAGCCGCCGTGGGTGACGGCCACCCGGTCAATGACGGTGCCCATACCGGTCCACCAGTTCCTTGTCCAACGTCACCAGAACGACGCCGATCTCCAGCCCGGACGCCAGCGCGATGAGCGCGATCGTCTCCCCGGGCAGGATGTGGCCGGCTTCGAGCTCTTCGACAAGGGCCACCGTGTGCGTCGTCGACGCGGTGTTGCCGTAACGGTCGACGGTGATCACCGCGTCATGCCGGGGACTGTCACCGAACGATGCCGTGAGTTCGGCCATGCCCTTGCGAATCGCCCGTGCCGAGGTCTGGTGGGTGATCACATGATCGATGTCGTGCATCGAGATGCCCGCCGCGTCCAGCACCTCGTGAAGCAGCAACGGGGTGTTCGACATCGCTGCCCGGTGAATCCCCCTGGCGTCGGTGAACATCCGGGCGCCCGGCTCGTTTCCCTTCGGGTAGCCGAGGCACAACCGGCTGTAGTCGGCCACGGTGGTGAAGCCGGCGCGCCGAATCCCGTCGGATCCTGCGGGAGCTCTCTCCAGCAGAAGCGCCGCCCCCGCGTCGCCGAGGGTCAGCGACGCCAGTTCCTTGCTCATGATGTTGCGGATGTGGCGCGCCGCGTTCTGGCCCAGCTGGGAGATGTACTCACCGCTGACCACCAGCACGCGTTCCACCGCGCCGTGGCGGATCCAGTTGTTGGCGATGGTGACGCCGGTGAGCATTCCTGCGCAGGCGTTCGAGACGTCGAACGTCATCGCGCTCTGGGCCCCGATGGCGTCGGCCACGGCGCGGCTCATCGTCGGCTCCAGCCACTGCGTCAGACCGCCGTGGAACTTCGTGATGCTGCAGCTGATCACGACGTCCACCGAGGAGCCGGGGCGCCGTGCCCTGTCGAGGCAGTCGAACGCAGCGGCCGTAGCGAGGCTGTAGGAGTCCTCATCACCCACCGAGACCCGGCGCTCGCGAATCCCGGTCAGCCGTTCGAGGTCGATGTGTGTGTGGTGACGGGTCCGCGACATCAACTCCGACGTGCTCAGATGTGTCGCGGGGAGGTGGCGCCCAGCCCCCGCCAGGCGGGTGCGGTACGGAGCGGAGCACTCCCCGCTGTGGGGCTCCATCACCAGCCACCGCGTCCGCGTCATTGACACATGGTGGTCGCACCGCCCGGAGGCGGATAGAGAACTTCGGGCGCTGCCTGCGAGGACCTTGGACCCTCCGGCCGCCGAAACCCCTTGCCAGAGGTTCTGGTGGTGGGACCATGGGTGTTGTGACAGACAGGAGTGAACGGGGCCCGCAAGCCAGAATGTCGCCGCTGCGGGACACGCTGTCTCAACTGCGGCTGCGCGAGCTGCTCATGGAGGTCCAGGACCGCGTCGAGCAGATCGTCGAGGGCCGGGACCGCCTCGACGGCCTGGTCGAAGCCATGCTGGTGGTCACAGCAGGGCTCGAGCTCGACGAGACTCTCCGCACGATCGTGCACACGGCAATCGACCTCGTTGATGCGCAGTACGGGGCGCTTGGCGTACGGGGGCATGGCCACGAACTCGTCGAGTTCATCTACGAGGGCATCGACGAACAGATGCGCGAGAAGATCGGTCGCCTCCCCGAGGGCCGCGGTGTACTCGGTGTGCTGATCGACGATCCAAAGCCCATCCGGCTGGACAATATCTCCCACCACGCCGCATCGGTGGGCTTCCCGCCCCACCATCCGCCGATGCGAACGTTCCTCGGGGTGCCGGTACGGATCCGCGACGAAGTGTTCGGCAACCTGTATTTGACAGAGAAAGCTGACGGCCAGCCGTTCAGTGAGGACGACGAGGTGCTGGTCCAGGCGCTGGCCGCGGCGGCCGGGATCGCCATTGAGAACGCCCGGCTCTACGAGCAGTCGAAGATGCGGCAGGCGTGGATCGAGGCCACCCGGGACATCGGCACCGAACTCTTGTCGGGAACCGATCCGGCCACGGTGTTCCGCCTGGTCGCCGACGCATCTCGGGTGCTCAGCGGCGCCGAGATGACGTTCGTGGCGATTCCGGAAGACCCCGAGTTGCCCGTCAGCGAGACGACGGAACTCGTCGTCGCGGCAACCGCCGGCGAAGGCCCGGTCACGGACCTGCACTCCATCCCGGTCGAGGGAACCATCGTCGGTTCAGCCTTTATGCAACGCGCGTCCGCCCGGTTCGACAGGTTCGACGTCACCGGCGAGGGCATGTGGGCCGGCCCGACGCTGGTCCTGCCGTTGCGTGCCGCCGGCGCCGTCGCCGGCGTCCTCGTCGCGCTTCGACCCGTCGGGGGCGAACCGTTCACCGAAGAGCAGCTCGACATGATGGCAGCCTTTGCCGACCAGGCGACGCTGGCGTGGCAGCTGGCGAGGACCCAGCGCCAGATGCGCGAGCTCAGCATCCTGACGGATCGCGACCGCATCGCGCGCGACCTGCACGACCACGTGATCCAACGGCTGTTCGCCGTGGGACTGGCACTGCAGGGAACGATCCCACGAGCACGGGCACCCGAGGTTCAGCAGCGGCTCATGGGCTGTGTCGACGACCTGCAGGAAGTCATTCAGGAGATCCGTACCGCGATTTTCGACCTGCACGGCGGCTCGTCGGGCGTCACCCGGCTGCGCCAGCGCCTGGACGAGGCCGTCGCTCAATTCGCCGGTGCGGATCTGCGGACGACCGTGCAGTACGTCGGTCCGCTGTCCGTCGTCGACGCGAGACTTGCCGACCACGCCGAAGCAGTTGTCCGCGAGGCCGTCAGCAACGCCGTCAGACACGCGAAGGCCAGCAACCTCGCGGTCAACGTCGTCGTCGAGGACGACCTGTGCATCGAGGTCAGTGATGACGGCCTGGGGATATCCGACGAGGTCACCGGCAGCGGGCTGATCAACCTGCGTCGACGCGCCGAGGACGTCGGCGGGGCGTTCAGCATCGTGAACTCGCCGCGCGGCGGAACGGTGTTGCGGTGGTCCGCACCGCTGCCGTGACCGCGACGTCCCCGCGGGCAGGTAGCGACCAAAGGCCCTAACCGGTTGGCGCGGCCAGGGATACCGTTCATCCATGAGTACCGCGCACGACTCGGGCCCGGCTCATGCGGTGTCCGCGGACAGTGACAAGCCCATCGTCGTCGGCTTCGACGGGTCGCGGACCGCCTTCAACGCCCTGAGGTGGGCGGTGCCGGAAGCCGAGTCCCGCGATGTGCCGCTTCGGGTGGTCCAGGTGACCCCCGGCGATGACCGGCACGACGGATCTGCCGCGGCCCATGGCGCCGGGTCGTCCGTCGACGCAGCGGTGCTGTCGGTCGAGGCGGAAGCTGAGCGCACCGGCAAGTCCATCCGGGTGGAGTCGGTGCGGGTCGACGGCGATGTCGCCGACGTTCTCATCGCCGAATCCAGGGATGCCCTGATGGTTTGTATCGGGGTTCCCTGGCGGGCCCGGTCCAGCGAGCGGCTGTTCGGGCCGACAGCCGCCGCGCTCGCCGCCCACGCGCACTGCACAGTCGCCCTCATCCGATCCGACTCGGCGGGGTCGCCCCCCGAGTCGGGGGTGATCTCAGTCGTCCTCGATGACGAACCGGACAACAACTCGGTTGTCCACCTCGCGATGCAGGAGGGTCGGCTGCGTGAGGCGACCGTGCGGCAGGTGGACAGACGCGTCGACAGTTGGATCCGGCGGTTTCCCGACGTGCACGTAGAGATGGTCGCCGCGGGAAGCGGCCGCCCTTACCTCCCCGGGCATCACGGCGCCCAGGGAGTGCAGTTGGCCGTCGTGGGTCAGGCGGATGCCGACCGCATCACCGACCTCGAGGTCCCGAACTGCCACCCGATCGTGGGCTACCCGGACTGCTCTGTGCTGTTGGTCCGCCACTGACATGATCGCGCCGGCGAAGCGACGGTCGCGGGCGAACCTCTTGCTGCCGGGGCTCTCCCAGTTCCAGGAGTATGAGACCGGTTGGTTGCGCGCCGACCTGACTGCAGGCCTGACCGTCGCGGCGTATCTGGTTCCCCAGGCGATGGCGTACGCCACCCTCGCCGGAGTCTCTCCGGTCGCCGGGCTGTGGGCCGCCCTGGTGCCACTTGCGGTGTATGCCGTGCTCGGATCCTCCCGGCAGTTGTCGGTGGGACCCGATGCCAGCACCACGGCGATGACCGCCGCGACTCTGGCGCCGATCGCCGGCGGTGACGACGCGCGCTATGCGGCCTCGGCGGCCGTGCTCGCCGCGCTCGTCGGTGTCATCTGTCTGTTGGGCGGGGTAGCGCGACTTGGTTTCCTCGCAAACCTGCTGTCCCGGCCGATACTCATCGGCTACATGGCCGGCATTGCGCTGGTGATGATCGCGGGCCAGCTGGGCAGGCTGACGGGTACCGAGGTGACAGGCAACGAATTCATCTGGCAGACCGGCTCTTTCGTGGCCCGCCTGGCCGACGTGCACTGGCCGACGGTCGCGTTGGCTAGCGCTGTGGTAGCGGTGCAAATCGTGTCGTCGAAGCGCGGGGTGCACGTGCCCGGACCGTTGATCGGCGTCATCCTCGCATCGGCTGCCGTCATGTTGTTCTCATTGCAGACACGCGGGATCGCCGTCGTCGGATCCGTTCCCTCCGGACTCCCGGACCTCGGGATCCCGGGGCTGCGCGTCGACGATCTGCTACCACTGCTGCTCCCTGCGGTGGGGATCGCGATCGTGGCGTTCTCCGACAACCTGGTGACCGCGCGGGTTTTCGCCGCCCGAAGCGGTCAGGAGATCGACGCCAACGCCGAAATGCGGGCGTTGGGGGTGTGCAACCTCGGTGCGGGGCTGGCATCCGGTTTCCCGGTCAGCGCCAGCGGGAGCCGCACCGCGATCAGCCATTCACTGGGCAGCCGCACCCAGCTCGCGTCGCTGACCACCCTGGCCGTGGTTCTCGTGGTGCTGACGTTCGGGGGCGGCCTGCTGTCGGCGGTGCCGCTGGCGGCGTTGGGGGCGCTGGTCCTCGTGGCTGCGTTGCAGCTCATCGATGTCTCGGAGTTTCGTCGCCTGGGGCAGTTCCGGCGCAGCGAGCTGATATTGGCGTTCGCGACCACCGCGGCCGTCCTGGGCCTCGGGGTGCTCTACGGAGTGCTGGCCGCGGTGGCGCTGACCATCCTCGACCTGTTGCGCCGGGTCGCCCGCGCGCACGACAGCGTCCTCGGTTTTGTTCCCGGCCTGCCCGGCATGCACGACGTCGACGATTATCCGCAGGCGGAAATGGTGCCGGGCCTGGTGGTTTATCGCTATGACGCTCCCCTGTGTTTCGCCAATGCCGAAGACTTCCGCAAGCGAGCGCTGGATGCGGTGGCGGCCTACCCGCAACCAGTGGAGTGGTTTGTGCTCAACGCCGAGGCCAACTCGGAGGTCGATCTCACCGCGCTCGACGCCGTGGACCGGTTGCGCGTCGACCTGGCGCGGCGAGGCATCCGGTTCGGGATGGCACGGGTCAAGCAGGATCTCCGAGATGCGTTGCAGGCGGCCGGGATGCTCGACGCCATCGGAGCCGAGCACATCTACCCGACGCTACCCACGGCGGTCGCCGCGTTCCGGCAGCGGGACGACCCCGTGGGCTGACCGCTGCGGCGATCGCCGGTCAGACAATGGTGAACTCAGACGACGGTGAACTCGCGGTCCGGTTCGGAACCGAAACCGAACCGGCGGCCGGTGATCCGCGTCGGAAGCACCCGGACGTAGTGCTCCTTGACCGTCGCAGTCCACGGCAGGAGCTGGGCGCGTTCGGCTTCCTCGATCTCTTCGTCGGTGTGCAGGCTGCGGGCCACCCCCTTGACGATCACACTCCAGCCGTCGGTCGCAGTGTGGTCGTCGGCCTCGAAGAGCACGTCCTTGTTGATGGCGGTGCTGACGAGCTTGGTTCCCTCTGCTGTGCGGAACAGCACGGTGCGGCGCTGGACGACGAAGTTGACGGGAAAGATCTCGGGCACCCCGTCGGCGCTGGTCACCAGCCGGCCGAGGGCAGCGCGGGAGAGCAGTTGCCAGCATTCGCTTTCGGGCAGAATCGTCACCGGTCGCGGGGTGGCTTCATCGCTCATACGGCCACGCTAGCCAATCGTGGGCGTCCGGCCTGTGAGGCGTTGTTCCCTGGTGCGAAGGACCAAAGTAACCAGTCGGGCATCCGGGCAAAGGTCCCCGCGATGACGGGACTTCCGTCTCTGTGCGACAGCCCTCACCCAGAGCAAACTCGGAGGTGTAAATGCCAGAGAGGAAACCACATACATGGCCGCACAGTTTCCCGATGCCGACACCATCCGCGCGGCGTTGACGTTGGCAACCCGCGCACCGTCGGTGCACAATTCCCAGCCGTGGCTTTGGCGGGTGGGGCCGCAAAGTCTGCACCTCTACGCCGATCGGTCTCTGCACTTGGAGCACACCGATCCCGACCGGCGCGATCTGCTCGTCAGCTGCGGCGCCGCGCTTCATCACGGCACCATCGCGTTGGCGGCGTTGGGCTGGTACGCCACCATTCACCGCTTGCCGAATCCCGATGAGCCGGATCACCTGGCCGCGATCAGCCTGCGTCGCCACACGGCGGACGAGACCGATATCGCGCTCGCCGCCGCGATCACCAAGAGGCGCACGGATCGACGCAACTTCAGCTCGCAACCGGTAGCCCTCGGCGATATCGCCTGGATGGGTGCCCGGGTGGCCCGGATGGGCGTGTCGCTGCGCCGCGTCGAGACCACCACCGATTTCAAAGCGATCCTGACCCAAGCGATGTGGCAGCACGCAATCGATTCCGGATATGCCAAAGAGCTCACGACGTGGAGTGGTCGACATGCTGCGGACGTGGGGGTGCCTGCGCGCAACACGCCTGAATCCGATCCGGTGGCGGCGGTGCCCTCCCGCGTTTTCGCCGGGACCGCGTTGAGCCAGCCACGGTATGCACCGCCTGCCTATGACAACGGCGTGCTGCTGGCCCTCGGCACCTCGGCCGACGATGACCTGAGCAGGTTGCGGGCCGGGGAGGCGACCAGCTCGGCACTGCTCACCGCGACGGCCAGGGGACTGGCGACCTGCCCGGTGTCGGAGGTGCTTGAGGTGGCCGAAACCCGCACGATGGTGCGATCGGAGATCTTCGACGACCGGTACCACCCGCAGATGCTGATGCGCGTGGGATGGGCCCCGGTCGACGCCGACCCACTGCCGGCGACGCCTCGGCGGCCGATCAGCGAGAGAGTGACCCGGCTCGACGGCTCACCGTTCGACGGCCCCGAGGACGAATAGCGCGCCACCTTCAGTTCTTGGTGGCGGTCACCAGGAGGTACTCGGCGGAGTATGCCGTGCGGTCCGGCTCCGATGCCTCGTTCCAGGTCTCCAGCAGGGTCAGGAAGTCGCGGTCCAGAGTCGCGGTCCGCTCCGCGTCGGCCTCGTTGAACCGGTACGTGGCGATGGTGGGCCCGTAGTTGGCCTTCCAGTACTCCCGGAACTGCAGTGCGCTTGCGCAATGATCCATCAGCACGGTTTCGCGGCGGACGGTCAGGTCGCTCACCCTGTGGCCGAACAGCTCTCGCACATGGTTCTCGTCGCCCCACATCGGCGCCGGTGATGCTCCCGGCGGCGGAGGGGGAGCATAGGGCTTCATCGTGGCGAACAGCTGACCGATGAATCCTTCGGGCGTCCAGTTGATCATCCCGATGGTTCCGCCCGGGCGGACCACCCGCACGATCTCGTCGGCAGTGGCCTGGTGGTGGGGTGCGAACATGGCCCCGACACTCGAAAGAACGACGTCGAAAACACTGTCGTCGAACGGCAGGGCTTCGACATCGGCCTCGATCCATTCCAGCTCCACTCCGCGCCGCGCGGCGATGCTGCGGCCCGCCTCGAACAGTTCCGGCGTCAGGTCACTGGCAGTCACGGTGGCCCCGGCTACGGCGGCGGGGATGGCGGCATTGCCCGCACCCGCTGCCACATCCAGCACCCGCTGTCCGGGCCGGACGCCGCATGCCTGAACCAGGCGGGGACCCAGCTCCGGAATCAGGTCCGCGGCCACCGCCGGGTAGTCGCCCGACGCCCACAGCGCCCGGTGTTTGGCCTTGAGCGCCCGATCGGCGTCGTGTTCGGGCTGTGAGACCGGTGCGGCGTCGGATGTGCTCATCGACCTTCTCCTTCGGTCGCCAGCGGATCACCAGGCCGTGCTCCGCACGCTGGGCGGCACCTGCGAATCATAGCGACAAATGCGGTATCACCAGCCCAAACAGCCGATTTTGCGACTGATCGGTTTGATCTTCATGCCCAGCGGTATACGTCGCGCATGAAAGCTTCCGAAATCGTGGGTGCACCGTTCGAACTGGGTGCGGCAATCCGTCATCGCCGGTTGTTCCACCCCGCGGGGGTGCTGGCCAACGGCGCCATCGAGCGAGTGGCCGCACCCGGCGAGGGGTTGCCCGTGGAGTCCGGGCCTGTCGTCGGCAGGGTCTCCAAAGCCGTCGGGATCCCCGGGAGTCTGCCCGACGCAGCCGGGTTGGCGTGGCGGATGCCGCCCACGGCCCCCGGGGCCTGTCCGTGGGACGTGCTGCTGGTCACCGCAGGGGTGGGCAGTGCGTCGATGCTGCCCAACCGGCTGCTGCTGCGGCCGGTCACGTCCTGGTCGGACGCGCTGTACTCCAGCCTGATGCCGCTGAGCTACCGGGACCGACTGTGGTGGGTCCGTGCCCGCCTCACCATGCCGGAGAACGTGCCGGGGCTGTCCCTGGACACCGTCGTCGACGGTATCGGGCGCGGCGGACTGCAGTTCGACATCGAACAGGCCGGCGGCTCTGCGCCGTTCGAGCCGTTGGCGCGGCTGACACTCACCGACATCGTGCGGGCAGCCGAACACCCCGACGACGACGTGGCGTTCGACCCGGTGCGCAACAGCGCCCCGGGTGTGCAGTTGTGGCCGGAATGGCTGCTGCGGCTGCGTCGGCTGGCCTACCGGAGCAGCCGCGAGGGACGCGACGCGGAAACGGTGGGGCGATGACCACTTCCGAAGCGCACAACTCGCTGACGGTGACCCGGGAGACGACGGCGTCGGTGCAACGGGTCTGGGACCTGCTCGCCGACGGGTGGACCTACTCCCAGTGGGTGGTGGGCAACAGCCGGATGCGGGCGGTGGACCGTGACTGGCCGGCACCGGGGAGCCAGATCCATCACTCGATCGGGTTGTGGCCGTTGGTCATCAACGACACCACCACCGTCGAGAAGTGCACGCCGCTCGAAGAACTCGTGCTCCTGGCCAAGACCAGGCCGTTCGGTGCGGCACGGATCACCATGCGGCTCGCCCCGACCCCCACCGGATGCCGTATCGAGATGGCAGAGGTCCCTGCCAACGTGCCGCTGAGATGGCTGCCCGACTCGGTCGGGCTCGCGGCGGCATGGCCCAGAAATCGCGAATGTACCTGGAGGTTGGCGTCCCTCGCGGAACGCCGCGACCTCGAGGCCGCCGAAGAGAAAGGTTGACGATGGGTTTCCCACCACAACAGCAAGAAGTCCCCGGACTGCAGTCGGCAATGAACCCGGTACCGGACTGCGGTGAATCCAGCTACCGCGGCACAGGTCGCCTCGAGGGCAAACGGGCGGTGATCACGGGTGGCGACAGCGGCATCGGACGCGCGGTGGCCATCGCGTACGCCCGAGAGGGCGCCGACGTGTTGATCGCGTACCTCAACGAGGACGACGACGCCGCCGAGGTCGAGCGCTTTGTGCAGGATGCCGGGCGTAAGTGTGTGCTCATGCGCGGTGACCTGGCTGATCCGGCCCACTGCCGCGCGGTGATCGACCGTGCGGCCACCGAATTCGGCGGGATCGACATATTGGTCAGCAACGCCGCGTTCCAGATGTCCCACGACAGCCTCGACGAGATCAGCGACGAGGAATGGGACCACACGTTCCGGCTCAATGTCGGTTCCTACTTCTACCTGCTCAAGGCGGCGCTGCCGCACATGCCGGCCGGAGCATCGGTGATCGGCAGTTCCTCGGTGAACTCCGATACCCCGTCGCCCACCCTCGCGCCCTACGCCGCCACCAAGGCCGCGATCGCCAACTTCTCCGCGAGCCTGGCTCAGATGCTGGGGGAGAAGGGGATCCGCGTGAACAGCGTGGCGCCTGGGCCGATCTGGACACCGCTGATCCCGGCCACCCTGCCCGAGAAGAAAGTCGCCAACTTCGGGGACGACACCCCGCTGGGCCGGGCGGGCCAACCAGTCGAACTCGCCCCGGTCTACGTGCTTCTCGCCTCTGACGAGGGCAGCTACATCTCCGGCGCCAGGGTGGCGGTGACCGGCGGTCGGCCCGTTCTCTGACGGGCGACCGCCCGGTTCAGCCGCTCACCTTCTGGGCTGACGGTGTGAGACCCCGGGTGGCCGGGCCTTCGAGCAGTTCGCCGTCGGGTGCGAAGCGCGAGCCGTGCAACGGGCACTCCCAGGCCTGGTCGGCATCGTTCCATCGCACCACGCCACCGAGATGTGGGCACACCGGGGAAGTCGTGTGTGCGACTCCGTCGACGATGCTGTCGGCGTGCATCCGCCAAGGTGGTCCACTGACCACGCCACCGTCGTGCGGCACCTCTGAACGGCTCAGCCACGGGCTCACCCAGCCTTTCGCCAGGTTGAAGCCGACCTCCAGATTGGCCTGCAGCGCCGTCGGTACCCCCGCCAGTTCGGCTGTTCGCCAGCTGGCGAAGGCAGCGGACCAATCCATTCGGCCACCCAGTATCCGGCTGGTCAGCGCCAGTGCCGCGGCAACGCCGTTGGTCATCCCCCACTTGTCGAACCCGGTTGCCACATAGATGCTTTCGCTGCCCGGCAGAATCGGTCCGACGTAGGGCAGCTCATCGACCGGCGTGTAGTCCTGCGCCGACCAGAAGTGGGTCTGCACGGCGCCGGGATAGTGAAGTCGGGTCCAGTGAGTCAGCTCCGCGAGGCTGCGGGACGGTGAGCTGGCGCGGCCGACGGTATGTCCGGCACCGCCGACGACGAGTTTGTCCCCGTCGGCGCTCGGCGCGTAGCGCAGCGAGCGGGTAGGAGAATCAACCGACAGGTACATCGATCTGGTGACATCGCCGGGGACGTCGAACGCCAGACAGTAGGAACGTTCCGGTTTCAGCCGCGCGAAGAACCCGCCCCGGTCCAGGATCGGGATGCCGGTGGCGAGGACGCACCGCGGCGCGGTGATCTGGACCGGCCGGGGAGCGCGCGGGTCGTCGGTCGACAACCGCACGTCGACGCGTACCGGGCCGCGGCCCGACACCGAGTGCACCCGGGCGCCGGAGATCACCGTGCCGCCGTGGCTTTCGAGCTCGGCCGCGAGGCTCTGCAGCAGCGGAACCGGGTCGATCTGTGCCTGATCCGGAAGTCGGACACCACCGTGGTACGGGAACGGCACGTCGGCATCAGCGCACCAGCTGACGTCCAGGCCTGCCGCGCGTCCGGCGGCAAGCTCGTCTTCTGCGGTGCCGACCCCCTCGGGCGATTGCGCGTAGCTGAACGCATCCTCGCGCTGGACGTTCAGACCGTGCTCGTCGCAGTACCTCAGCAGCCAGTCCTGGCCCTCCATGTTCCCGGTGGCGTAGGCGCGCAGCACGTCGTCACCATGCTTGGCCGCGATCCGGGACAACTTCGTGCCCTGCAACAGGCTCACCTTGCCCGTGGTGTTCCCGGTCGTGCCCGCCCCGATGTAGCGGGCCTCCAGGACCACGACGTGCTTGCCGGCTCTGGCCAGCAGGGCGGCGGTGGTCAGACCGGTGATGCCGGCGCCGACCACCACCACGTCGGCGCGTTGAGGAACATCGGGTCGAGCCGCCGAATCCGCACGGCCCGTCAGCCACAGAGAAGTCATATCGGCGCGACTACCCCGCAGCGACACCGCCAAACCGTTCCCCCGTCGATTGGGTTCGCGAAAACATGTGCGGTGACCAGCACGATGTCAAAATGAGCGGGTGTCGGACCGTGAGAGCACGTCAGACGCCGATCGGGACGCTTCCGGTGACGGGCTCCAGCGACTGCGGGTCGGCGGCTTCCGCTTCTGGTTCCTGGGGCAGCGGTGGGAGTGGTCGGAGGAAGTGGCGCGCATGCACGGCTACGAACCGGGGACCGTCACCCCGACCACCGAGCTGCTGCTGTCACACAAACACCCCGACGACCGGCGCCCCGTCCAGGACCTGCTGGACCATGCCCTGCACTTCGACGGATCGTTCTCCAGCCGGCATCGCTTCATCGACACCGGCGGCGCCGAACACAACGTCATCGTGCTCGGCGACCGGATGGTCGACGGCAGCGGAGCGGTCGTCGGCACCGAGGGGTACTACGTCGACCTGACACTGAACTTCGAGCAGGTCCGCCAGGAGGCGCTCACCGACACGCTGTCGGACATCTTCGACGCGCGGGCGGCCATCGAGCAGGCCAAGGGGGCGCTCATGCTGGTCTACCGCATCGACGCCGACGAGGCGTTCGAGCTCCTGCAGTGGCGGTCGCAGCATTCGAACACCAAGCTGCGCCTGCTGGCGACACAGATCGTCGCCGAGCTCGGGACGCTCAGCTTCGACCCGCAGGCTCTCCGCGAGCAGTTCGACCATCTGCTGCTCACGGCCCACGAGCGGATTCCCGGCCGCGGCGGTGGATGACGCGGCCGCTGGGGAAAGCGCGAGTGTGTGCGGGACCCTGATCGGGTAACCCGCCGCGAGTGACGGTGACAAGAGGATGCGCACGTGGGACTGGACGTACGGCAGGAGGTTTCTGATGCGGCGGTGGTGGTGTCTGCCGGTGGCCACATCGATTCGATGACCGTTGATGCATTCCAGTCCTCGTTGCGCGCGGCCCTGGATGTCGCCGCAGCTCATCCGGCCGGCAAGCTGGTGATCGAACTCGAGGGCCTGACCTATTTCGGCAGCGCCGGCCTGAACGCGGTGCTGGCGTGCCATGAACGCGGTGTGGCCTGCGGGGTGACGGTGCGCGTGGCCGCCGTCAACCCCATGGTGGTCCGGCCCCTGCAGATCACCAAACTCGACTCGGTGCTACGGCCCTACCCCTCGGTCGACGACGCGATCGGCGGTGGCTGAGGTGGATGCAGACAGCGGCTCCTCGTCTGCGCTGTTCGCAGCCGGCGGCGACGTCGGTCGCGACCATGCGCGGGTCGACTGGGCCGCCACTGCGCTCGGTCCGACCGAGAGCTGGCCGCAGAGTCTGCAGACGGCCGTGAGCATTCTGCTCTCCTCCAGGTTTCCGATGTGGATGGCATGGGGCCCGGACCTGACGTTCTTCTGCAACGACGCCTATCGCCGCGACACCTTGGGCCAGAAGTACCCGTGGGCGCTCGGCCGTCCCGCCCGTGAGGTGTGGGCGGAGATCTGGAAGGACATCGGGCCGCGGATCGATCAGGTGCTCTCCACCGGAGAGGCCACCTGGGACACTTCCCTGCTGCTGTTCCTGCAACGCTCCGGATATCCCGAGGAGACCTATCACACCTTCTCCTACAGCCCGCTGCGCGACGACCACGAACAGGTCGTCGGCATGCTCTGCGTGGTCAGCGAGGACACCCAGCGGGTGATCGGGGAACGGCGGATGGCCACGCTGCGGGATCTGGGATCCGACCCGAGCGTGGTGCGCAACGAGAGCGAGATCCTCAGCTTCGCCGATCGCCAGCTGAGCCAGAACCAGCGCGACCTGCCGTTCACGCTGACCTACCTGTTCGACGAGGACGGTGCCGGGGTCCTGGCCGGTGCCACCGGGATCGCCCACGGGCATCCCGCCGCGCCGTTGATCCAACCCTCGGCCGGTGAGGCGGTGTGGCCGATGCAGGCCGCCGCGCGCGGGGAATCCGTGCTGGTGGACCTCGACACGGCGAAGTACGGCGAGGTGCCGACGGGGGACTGGCCCGATGCGCCGATGCAGGCTCTGGTGGTGCCGCTGCTGCAGCAGGGCGGCTCGCCCAGCGGTTTCCTGGTGGCCGCGCTGAACCGGTACCGCCCCGTCGACGATGCCTACCGTGGCTTCGTCACCCTCGTCGCCGGTCACATCGCGGCCGGGCTCGGTCTGGCTCGCAGTTACCGGGTCCAACAGCGCCGGGCCGACGAGCTCGCCGAGCTGGACCGGGCCAAGACGGCGTTCTTCTCCAACATCAGCCACGAGTTCCGCACTCCGCTGACGCTGATCCTCGACCCGGTCGCCGAACTGCGACAGGCCGAGGATGTCAGCGACCGCACCCGCCAGGAACTGGATGTGGTGTGGCGCAATGGACTTCGTCTCACCAAGCTCGTCAACACGCTGCTCGAGTTCTCCCGCATCGAAGCCGGGCGCACCCAGGCGCGTTACGAGCCCGTCGACGTCGCCACCACCACCGCCGAGCTTGCCGGCGTGTTCCGCTCCGCCGTGGACCGGGCCGGGCTGACGCTGGCGGTGGACTGCCCGGCGCTGGACGAGCCGGTGTACCTGGACCGCGACATGTGGGAAAAGGTGGTGTTCAACCTCCTGTCCAACGCGCTGAAGTTCACCTTCGAGGGCGCCATCTCGGTCGGTGTGCGGCGCGAGGAGGACCAGGCGGTGATCACCTTCGCCGACACCGGGATCGGCGTGCCCGCCGCGGAGATACCCCGGCTCTTCGAGCGGTTCCACCGCATCGAGAACGTACGTGCCCGGTCCAACGAGGGAAGTGGTATCGGGCTGGCGCTGGTCGAGGAACTGGTGGCCCTGCACGGCGGCACCATCGAGGCCGACAGCGCCGAAGGGGTGGGCACCACGTTCACCGTCCGGCTGCCGTTCGGCGCCGCGCACCTGCCCCCGGATGCGGTCGTCTCGACCCGGCCGGTGCGCACGGCCGACACCACCGCCGAGACATATCTGCAGGAGGCGCTGCGGTGGATGCCCGGCGCCCCCGACGGCGGGGCCCCGGCCGAGGATGCGGCCCCGGCGACGACACCGCAGGCAGCCGGCGCCGACGAGCCTCCGGTGCGGGTGCTGATCGCCGACGACAACACCGACATGCGCGACTATCTGGCTCGGCTGCTCCGCGGAGACGGATACGCCGTCGAAGCCGTCGGCGACGGTAGGCAGGCGTTGGATGCGATCCGGGTCAGTCCGCCCGACATCGTGATCAGCGATGTGATGATGCCGCGGCTGGACGGCTTGGAGTTGGTCGCCGCCCTGCGCGCCGACAGTCGCGCCTCCGCCGTGCCGGTGCTGTTGCTGTCCGCACGGGCCGGGCAGGAGGCCTCCATCGGCGGTCTGCAGGCCGGCGCAGACGACTACCTCGTCAAGCCGTTCGCCGCGGCGGAACTGCTCGCCCGGGTGCGCGCCAACGTCGAACTCGCGCGGCTGCGCAATCACCAATCGCGGTGGCGGGCCGCGCTGGTCGATTCGCTGCAGGAGGGATTCTTCGTCTGCGACGAGCACGGCGCCGTCATCGAGATCAACGCGGCGTTCACCGAGATACTCGGCTTCGGCTCCGACGGACTGCCCTACGAACCGCCCTTTCCGTGGTGGCCTTCGCTCGACAGCGATTCCGCGGCCCATCGGCAGGCAGTGGAAGCGCTGGACCGGCTGCTCGAGCAACCGAACGGAAATCTGCCGGAGATCCCCGTCACCCACCGTGACGGTCATCGCCGCTGGGTCAGCGCGAACTTCAGCCACGCCACCGACCCCGACACCGGCCGCCGCGTCATGGTCGGGACCATGCGCGACGTCACCGCCGAGAGGTACGCCGTGCAGCGCGAGACAGCGCTGGCCGCACTCAACGAGCGGCTCGTTCAAGCCGCCACCGTCGACGACGCGGTGTCGGGGGCGGCCGAGGCATTGCTCGGCGTGTGGGACGCCGAGAGGGTGCACGTCGCCGTGTTTCCCACCCACGCCCTCCCCGGCACCCCCGTCCCCCAGCTCGGCTGCGCCGGCGCAGAGTCGGCCGGCTGGGAAGCGTTGCCCCGAGGCACCCGACAGGCGATCACCGCGTTGTGCGCCGGTGAGCTGCTGGTGCCCGAAAGCAGGGTCCCGGGTGCGATGGGTATCGCGCTGCAGCACCCCCACGGGGTGCTGGTCATGTATCTGGAGCTCAGAGAGCCACGGCCCTTCACCACCGAGGACCACACTCTGCTCACCGTGCTCGCCGGGCGCCTCGGCCAGGGCCTGCAGCGGGTGCATCAGGTCGATCAGCAGCGGGAGACGGCCCTGGCCCTGCAGCACGCGATCCTCGGGCCCGCGGTGCCCGCCGGGTTCGCGGTGCGCTACCAGCCCGCGACGCGCCCGCTCCAGGTCGGCGGCGACTGGTACGACGTGGTGGACCTGGACGACGGCCGGATCGGCCTGATCGTCGGCGACTGCGTGGGCCACGGCCTGACAGCCGCGACGGTGATGGGCCAACTCCGCAGCGCCTTCCGCGCGCTTCTGCTGGAGAACCCGAGCCCGGCGGCGACGCTGTCGGCCGTGGACCGGTTCGCGAGGCGGTTGCCCGGAGCGCGGTGCACCACGGCCTTCTGCGCGGTGCTCCGCCCCGACACGGGGGAGTTGGTCTATTCCAGCGCCGGCCATCCGCCGCCGATCCTGGTCGGGCCCGACCACGGCCCCGTGCTGCTCGACGGCGCCGCCGCCACCCCGCTGGGACTGGCCGACCGGGACCGGCCGGATGCCCAGATGACGATGCCTCCGCGGGCCACGTTGCTGCTCTACACCGACGGCCTGGTCGAGCGACGGCGCGAGGGGATCGATGACGGCATCGCGAGGGCAGCCGAGGTGATGGAACACGCGGATGCCGCCACTGTCGATGACCTGGCGAAACTGGTCATGGCGCGCTTGGCGCCCGGTGGTGGATACCAGGACGACGTGGCCCTGCTGCTGTACCGCCAGCCGGCACCGCTGGAACTGGACCTCGCCGCCGACGTCGGTGAACTGGCGGGCAGCCGTGCCGCGCTGCGCGGATGGCTCACCCGGGCAGGCGTCAACGCCGAGCAGACGCTCGACGTGCTGATCGCCACGGGCGAGGCGCTGGCCAATGCCATCGAGCACGGCCACCGTCACCTCGACCGGGGCACGGTGACCCTGCGCGCGACCGCGGTGGCGGACCGGTTGCACGTCACCGTGATCGACAGCGGCTCGTGGAAAACCCCCGTGGCCGCTGTGCACCGCGGCCGGGGCATCGCCCTGATGAAGGGGTTGATGCATGATGTCACGATCGAACCGGATGTCGGCGGCACCACCGTTCACATGCACGCGAGGATTGTTTGATGGTCACACCGCTGAGCCTGTCCACCGACAGCAGTGACGACGGCTCACTGGTGGTCAGAGCAATCGGTGAAGTCGACCTGAGCAATGTCGCGGAGTTCTCCGCAGCCGTGGCCGAGGCCCGCAGGGCCGGGCCGCAGCGTCAGCTCGGTATCGATCTCAGCGGTGTCGACTACCTGGACAGCGGCGCCATCGGGGTGCTGTTCGACCACGCCGACGGCATCTACATCGTCGTCAACCCGATCCTGCTGCCGGTCCTGACCATCAGCGGGCTCACCGAGGTGGCGACCGTGAAGCCGGCGTCGTCGTCGTGACCGTCGTCCTGGCCGTCCGCTGCGCCAACGGGATCGTGATGGCGTCGGATTCGCAGATCACCGATCCGGGCAGGGGCCTTTCCTATCCCGCGCAGAAGCTGCACTCCCTGGGCGAGCACGCGGCGTGGGGCGGCAGCGGGTCGCGGGCGGTGCTCTACGACATCGAACAGATCTTCAACGACGAAGCCGACGCCGTCATCGAGGCCAAGAACATCGGGCACGCCCTTCAGGCCAGGGCGGTACCTGTGTTCAAGTACCACTACGAGAACTTCATCTCCGCGGTGCCGGGGCAGGAAACCGCGGGCACCCCGGCCACCTATCTGCTCGCCGCCGGCTATTCCGGGGACGTTCCGTTCATCATCGACCTCGACCCGAACGGCCTGATCGGTCACCACGAGGAGACCGGATTTCAGGCTGTCGGCAGTGGCGCCCCGATGGCTCAGCAGGCACACGCGTTGCTCGCGCACTTCCAGATGCGCGAGCGGGACATCAACTACGGGGTGGTCGCCGCGTTGCGGGTGCTCGACGCGCTCGACGCGTCCTCACCCAGCGTGGGCGGGCCGATGGACATCTGCCGGATCACCCCCGACGGAGCCGACCATCTCAGCCCGACCGAAGTCGAGGACGTGCGGCGACAGGTCGGCCGATGGGTCGAACTCGAACACCGAGCGCTCGATCAACTCTTCGACTAGACGATCAGGCCCCAGGCCGCGAAGTAGTGGCACAGGGCCGCCGCGGCGGTGAAGGCATGGAACAGTTCGTGATGGCCGAACGTCCGCGGCCACGGATTGGGCCAGCGCAGGCCGTAGAAGACGGCGCCGATGTTGTACAGCACGCCGCCCAGCACCAGCAGCCCGACCACACCCCAGCCTGCACCGTCGACCAGTACTCCGGCGAACCAGATCGCGGAATAGCCGAGTAGCAGGTAGAGCGGCAGCCCGACCCACCGCGGGGCGGAGGGCCAGCACATCTTGAGCACGACGCCGGCGGCCGCGCCGGTCCACACCAACGTCAGCGCTTCGGCGCCGGTGTGCGGTGGCATCGCGAGCACCGCGAAGGGGGTGTAGCTGGCCGCGATGAACACGAAGATCACCGAATGGTCGATCCGCATCATCCATTTCATCGCCGCCGCGGAGCGCCACTGCACCCGGTGGTAGGCCGCGCTGATACCGAACATCGCCACGATGCCGACGGCGTAGATCAAGGTGGCCCAGCCCGCCTTGGGTGACACGGTGATCCATGCGACGGGTACCAGTGCAAGCCCCGCCACGATCGCGGTGGCGGCCGAATAGAAGTGGATCCAGCCGCGGGCACGGGGGGTGTGCAGCAGATCGGTGATGGTGTCGGCGACGACCTGAGGCATGTCGTCGTCGACGACCGTCTCCACCGGTCCGGTGATGGCGGCGTCGTCAGCGTGGCTGAGCGCCCACACCGGCGTCGTCGCATCGGCCGGCCGGTATGTCACGCGCCAACCATCAACGATGAACGGATACTCAGAACGCCTCCATTGTCGATGCCGAGGACCAGCATAGAGGCACAGGTGAGGCTTTCCGGTAACGCCACGGAGACAAGCCGGCAAACCAGCCCGCAACTCTTCCGCCTGCGGCCACGCCCTCGACGAGCTGAACACCCCGAGGTAGGTCAGCGGATCTGCCAGCCGGCGGCGGGGTCGAGGGCCAGACTCGCGGCGTCGACCGCCTCGAAGAGGTTGATCGGGATGGTGTTCAGCTCGCTCTTGGCGGTGACGTAGTCGGTGTCGGCCCAGCCGTTGCTCATCGCGAGCAGGCCGGCGCCGTCGGTGCCGGCGCCCTTGGAGTCGAACACCACCGCCCCGTGGACCTGCAGAGCGCGGAGGATGACCTGGGTGGATTGGGCGTACTGGCTGATGTCGACGTCCCCGCGCAGCCGCAGCACCGTGCCCATCGGGATGCCGTCCTCGGCGCTGCCGTCGCCGGCGCGCGCCGGCCAGACGTAGCCCGCGCCGACGTCCTTGGCGATGGTGATGCCGAGCATGTGGTCGATGTAGCCGCGCTCGAGGTCGTCCGGACGCAGGATCATCGGCAGGTACGGGAGCCTGGACGCGTTGGCGTGGCCGATCTCCGGGTACAGCGGCGAGCTCATGTCGTACTGTGCGCCCGCCTCGGCGATCCAGCTGGAGCCCCAGATCGCCGCGTAGGCGGCGTTGCCGAGGATATCGAGGAGTCCGGCGCCCGGCAGTTCTACACCGTTGGCGACGTTGTAGAGCTCCTGTGAGATACACGTTCCTTCCTGGAACACCAGCAGGTGGCGGTCCCAGGCCGGGAATGACGGCATGCCTTCGACGAGCGGCCGGTCCGGGATCGCGTAGGGCCGGTCATCGATGCCCGGCCCGGTGGTCGAATAGCCGCGGTTGAACACCACGTCTTCTGTGGGATGGTCGGCGCCGACGACGTTGACCGGCATGCCGCCGGTGCTGCCCATCCATTCATTGCCTGCCCAGGCGGCGCGCAGGGTGGCTCCCCGGTCACCCCCCAGAAGTCTGATCCACGTCTCGGACTCGGGCATTGCGGGAAGGTCGCGCAGATCAGCGCGGAAGATCGTGTCAGCCGGCATCAGGATGCATCCGCAGAACGTCGAAAGCGGAGGTACTGCAACGGCTTCAGCACCAGGGCTGATCACCACGCTGACCGGAATCGTGGTGAGGCCACCGTGGCCGTCGTCGACGGTGACACGGAACGAGTCGGAGGTGTCGTAGGACAGCGCCTGAGGGTGCGCAGCGTGGTAGCGCGCGGTGTCCGACGGGGTGTAGCTGAAGCTGCCGTCGTCATGCACGACGACGGTTCCCTTCAATGTGGCCGTCGGCCCGCTGTAGGTGAGTGTGTCGCCGTCGGGGTCGAACCCGAGCACGGTGCCGGTGACGACCCCGTCGCCCGGATCGGGGCCCTCGACGTCCGCCGTGCCGGTGGGCGCGGTGTTCGTGGGGGCGATGCGCACGGTGACCGGGATGTGGGTGAGTGCGCCGAACTCGTCGGAGACCGTCACGGTGAACGTGTCGGTTCTGTCCGCGGTGCCTGCGGCGACGGCCGCTGCCCGGTGGCGCGCGGCGGCGGTCGGGGTGTAGGTGAAGGTACCGTTGCTGCGGACCGTGACGCTGCCGTGGGTGGTCTCCGCGGTGGCGGCGAGATAGTGGATTCTGTCCCAGTTCGGGTCGGTGGCTTTGGCTGTGCCGGTAACGATTCCGGAGGAGCTGTTGGGTGAACCGATGGTGACCGCACCCGGTCTGGGTGCGGAGTTGATCGGCACGATGGTCGTCGTCACCCGCACCGACGTCGCAGCACCCTGGCTGTCGGTCACGGTCACCGAGAACCGGTCGGACCTGACGAACGGCAGGAAACGGGCCAGGATCCGTCCGAAACGAGTGGGTGTGTAGGTGAATTCGCCGGCAGTGACACCCGCGGCCACCGTCCCGAGGATCGGTCGGGTGGTGGTGTACGTCAGCGCATCCGGTTCGGGGTCGTCGGCGGTGACGGTGACACGGGTGGCGCCCGAAAGCGGATCGGGGTCGGCGACCGAGGCGGTGACGACCGGCGGACTGTCGACATTGGCTGTCGAATCAGGTTCGGGCACAAGAGTGGTGGATGTCGCCAGCGGCGGATCGGAGGTCACTTCGGCGACGTCGAGGGACGGGCGGCGTGCGGCGGCCATCATCACCGGCACCGCCTGGCTCTGCACCGGGGCGGGGTCGTCATCGGGTTCCGGAGAGGCCGTGTCGGTGACAGCCTCATCCGAGTCGTGGTCGGTCACCGCCACGGTGCTGCGGCGTTGCGACCCGTCTGCCGAGTCCTCGTCTGATCCGCGCTTGTCTCTACTCGGCGACCGGGCCTCAGGGCCTTCGCGCTCGGATCGATTCGACGGCTTGTCGTCGGTGCCGGCCGATTCGGCAGACCGTTTCGTCGGCTCATCGGACCCGGAGTCCGCGCTGCTCGTCGACGACGCCGACGAGGAGTCGGTGGGTTCCGCGGCGGCTTCGCTGAGTCCGCCGATGACTATCGCCAGACCGATCCCCAGCGAAACAGAAAGGCCGGCGGCCCGACCCGTGCCTCTTCCCACTGCCATGGAAGGCCCCCTCACGCGCAGATCGACGCTAGCCCTCGCGGAAGAAGCCTGTACGTGGAATGCCGAAAGTTGGTGGAGCGACCGGGCTCAGCCGGTGCGGCGGCCGGACAGCGCGCCGATCCCGGTTGCGTCCAGCTGGCACAAAAGGTCGCCCGCATCCTCGAAAACCGCCGAGGCGCCGGCCTCGAGCAACTCCGCGCGCGACGTTCCGCCGCTCAGCAGACCGATCGACGGAACCCTCACCCGGGCGGCCGCTTCGCAATCCCATACCGCGTCGCCGACGAACACCGCGTTGTCGGCGCTCACCGACGCGCGGTCCAACGCCACCTGGACGATGTCGGGCTTGGGTTTGGCGGTCTCCACATCCTGCGACGACGTCACCGCCGCGACGACGTCGTCACAATCGAGCACCTTTCGCAGCATGGCCAGCTCGTCCTCCGGCGCCGAGGTGGCCAGCACCACCTGAAGTCCTCGGTCGGCCACTGCGCGCAGCAGGTCTCTCGCGCCGGGGAGCGGAGCCAACAGCGGTGCGCTCTCTTCGTAGAAATCGCTGTGGCCCTTCTTGAGGCGGTCGAGCAATCCCTGGCCGGCATCGCCGGAGAGCGTGCGCACCAGCGTGGTGCCGTCCATGCCGATGCAGCGGTGGATGCGCCACGCGTCGACAGACAGCCCTTCGGCGTCGAACGCGCGCAGCCACGCCCAGACGTGCAGGTAGTTCGAATCGACGAGGGTGCCGTCCACGTCGAACAGCACGGCCGGTGGCGAGGTTGGCATGAGTCGTCCTAACGCTGATCGGGTTCCCGGCAGATACCCGAGCGGCGGGGGGCTGAAACGCCGGAGCTCCCGCGCGCCCGGCCCGGCGTGGTGCGGGTAATCTTCGATCCCATGGTCGCAGAACCGATCACGGTGACGCCGTGAGCGCAGGCTTGTTCGCGCTCCTCGATGACGTGGCGGTGTTGGCGCGGCTGGCCGCGGCCTCGGTCGACGACATCGGCGCTGCCGCCGGGCGTGCGACGGCGAAGGCCGCCGGAGTCGTCATCGACGACACCGCCGTGACACCGCAGTACGTCCACGGACTCGCCGCCGAACGTGAGCTGCCGATCGTCAAGCGCATCGCGATCGGTTCGCTGCGCAACAAGATCGTCTTCATCCTGCCTGCGGCGTTGCTGCTCAGCCAGTTCGTGCCCTGGCTGCTCACCCCGATCCTGATGCTCGGGGCGACGTATCTCTGCTACGAGGGCGCCGAGAAAGTCTGGGGCAAGATCCGCGGCCACGACGCGCACAGCGCGCCCGTCGCCACCGTCGGGCCGGAGGCCGAGCGCCTCATGGTCACCGGCGCGATCCGCACCGACTTCATCCTGTCGGCCGAGATCATGGTGATCGCCCTCAACGAGGTGGCGGACCAGTCGTTTGTGCCGCGCCTGATCATCCTGCTCGTGGTCGCCGTGGTGATCACGCTGGTCGTGTACGGCGTCGTCGGCGGCATCGTGAAGATGGACGACATCGGCCTGCGGCTCACCCAGCAGTCCTCCGGTTTCGCCAAGAAGATCGGCCGCGGGCTGGTCGCGGGCATGCCCAAGCTGCTGGCCGCGCTGTCGGTGATCGGGACGGTGGCGATGCTGTGGGTCGGCGGGCACATCCTGCTCGTCGGGACCGACGAACTCGGGTGGCGCTCGCCCTACGGACTGGTGCACCACCTCGAGGGATACGTCCACGACGTCGCGGGCGTCGGTGGTGCGCTGGCCTGGATGGTCAACACGGCGGCATCGGCGGTCATCGGGCTTGTTGTCGGCCTGCTGGTCGTGGCGGTCATGTACGTGCTGCCGTTCGGTCGCAAAGACAAGCACCCCGCCGAGGCCGAGGCGTAACACGCAGCTACTCGTCGCTGCCGTCGCGGTCGCCCACATATCCGAGCAACCGCGGGTCGTCGGTGGTGAACCGGCCCACCTCCTCGCCGCCGTCACAGGTCAGCAGCACCACCGTCAGCGCGCCCGAGGTTCGGGAGAGCACCCGCCAGAGGGCTCCGGCATCCTCCCAGCGCTGTAGTTCGGCGACCCGATCGACGTCCACCGCTCCACGATGTCACCGTAGGATCGCGTCCGTGCACCCCGCCTCCGCTGTGGCCGCCGCGGCCGTGCTGATCTGGCTGGGGATGGTGCTGGCGATCTCGTTTCTCGAAGCGCCGCTGAAGTTCCGTGCCCCGAACGTGACGCTGCAGATCGGTCTCGGGATCGGTCGACTGGTATTTCGCGCGCTCAACGGATGCGAACTGGTGCTGGCCGCCGCGATCGCCGTCGCGTTCCTGGTGGAACCCCCGGCCCCGGGCACCGTTGTCGCGGCGCTGACCGCCGGGGTATCGCTGCTCGTTCAACTGATCGCCGTGCGGCCGGCGCTGAGCAGGCGCTCTGATGCCGTGCTGGCCGGGGAGCAGGGACCGCGGTCGCACGCGCATTTGTGGTACGTGGGCCTGGAGGTGGTCAAGGTCGCCGCACTCGTCACCGCGGGTGTGCTGTTGCTGACGCGATGACCGAGGGATGAAGGTAACCCTGCCCTAATCTTCTCCGGTAGGCTGCTCGGTCAAATGACCGACATCGACGAGGCCCTCAGACCTGTCCTGCCGCGCGAGCTCACCTCGATACCCGACGACGTGCGGATGGTGCCGGGCCCGCCGACACCGCCGGTCGACGAACCGTACGGGTTGCGGGTCGCCGATCCCGTCGCCGACGCGGAGTTGGTGTCGGAGTGGATGAATCGTCCGCACCTGGTCGAAGCCTGGGAGTATCCCTGGCCGCCGCAGCGCTGGCGGCGCTACCTGCAGGCCCAGGTCGACGGCGAGTACTCGCGGCCGTTCATCGGCAGCTTCCGGGGCCGGGAGGTGGCCTACATCGAGATCTATCGGGCAGCAAAGGATTCCATCGCCACCCGCTACCACGCCGACCCGCACGACCTGGGCCTGCACGCGGCGGTCGCCGACCTCAAGCTGGTCAACCGCGGCCTGGTGCCGCTGTTGTTCCCCAAGCTGGTGGCCAGCCTGTTCGAAATCGAACCCCGCTGTCGTCGGGTGATGTTCGACCCGGACCATCGCAACACCAGCGCGCGCCGGGTGTGCGAGTTCGCCAAGTGCGCGTTCCTCGGTGAGCACGACATGGCCAACCGGAGGATGGCGCTCTACGCGCTGCCCCGCACCCCCGACGACATCCCGGCCACGCGCTAGCCGCCCCTCCGCCCGTCGCGAAATATCATTCCGGGTCGCGATCTGGCAAAAATCACAGCCCGGAATGATATTTCGCGGGCGAGGTGGGCGAGCCGATCGTCTCGGCGTAGCCGTCGAAGTCGGGTTTCATGGCCGCGGCCACCAACTCCCACAGCACCTCGTCGGTGCCGCCGCCCACCCGGGCCAGCTTCATGTCGCGCCACCACCGACCCAGCGGCGTCTCGTCGACCAGGTAGCCGGATCCGCCGAAGATGTGCATGCACTCCGAGAGCACTTCCTCGCCCAACCGCGCGGCGGTGACCTTGACCGCCGCCGCGGCCCGCAGATCCAGGCGGCCCTGTGCGGCAATGCCGTTGAGACCGTGCCGGAGCAGATCCACACGCGCCTGCAGATCGGCCATCCGCATCCGCAGCGCCTGATGCTCGAACAGCGTGGCACCGAACTGGCGGCGCTGGAGCATCCGGGCGTGGGTCACGCCGAGCACCCGCTGGCACGACGACGCGACCTGCCCGGCGATCGACATCCGTTCGTGGGCCAGGCCCCATGAGATCGCGGCAAGGCCGGTGCCGGCTCTGGCCACCAGATGGTCGGCGGGAACCCAGGTGTCGATGTGCACCGCCGCAGTGTCCAGCGGACCGGCACCCACCTTGCGGTACGGCGCCTGGACCTGCACCTGCGTCGTCGGCACCGCGATCACCAGGACGTTTCCATGCCTGCTGGCGGGGTCGCCGTCCACACCCCGGGCGACCACCATGATGTGGTCGGCGATCGGCGACAGCGACACGAACTTCTTGATCCCACGGACCTCGAAACCGTCACGGGCGGTGCGGACTTCGGTCTCGACGATCTGCAGGTCCGAGCCGCCCGACTCCTCGGAGGCCCCGATGCAGAGCACGGTCTCGCCGTCGACGGCCTTCTCGCAGATGGTCCTGAGGTGATCGGATCTGCCGAACCGGCGCAGGATGGCGATCGCCGAATCGTGCAGGCTCACCCCGACGCCGATGCCGGCGGAGCCGAGACGGCCGAGCCGGAAGGCCAGTTCGTTCAGCTTGGCGACGTCGGGGTGTTGGTCACCGGCGGGCCCCCACTTGCCACGAAACACCCCGCTGCTGCCCAGATGCTCGATCAGCTTGCGGGGGAAGCGCTCTGAGGCCTCGGCCTCTGCAGTCCACGTGACGATCCGCTCGCCGAAGACGTCGTCGAGCAGCTCGCGGTAGTCATCGATGCCGGCACCGATCGACGCGGTCACGCGCGCACCGCCTGCAGGTTCTGTTTGACTTCGAGCCGGCGGAGCTTGCCCGACGACGTGCGGGGCAGCGACCCGGGCGTGAGGAACACCACCTCCGCAGGTACCACGCCGCACTGAGACGCGACCCGCTGCACCAGATCGGCTCGCGCTCCGGCCTCGTCGGGTCCGCGGAACTCTGCGGCGATGACCAGCCCCTGGCGCGCCGAGTCGCCTTCGGTGCCCACCGCGACGACGGCGCCCTCGCGGACGCCGCGCACCTGGGCGGCGACGCGTTCGATCTCACTGGGAAACAGGTTGCGTCCCGCCACCGTGATCAGTTCCTTGATCCGTCCGCACACCACCAGCCCGGCGTCGGTCAGATAGCCCAGGTCCCCGGTGGGGAACCACTCGCCGGGCACCAGCGGCGCCTGGCCGAGATAGCCCGACATCATCGAGGTGCCCCGGATCTCGACCTCGCCGATCTCGGCACCGCCCTGGGAGTGGTCGGTCGGGGCGATCCGCAACTCCATGCCGGGGATGGCGGTGCCGAGGACAGCGTGCCGGCTGACCGAATCGGTTGCCGGATCCAGGATCTCGTGGACTTCCAACCCTGTTCCCGGACGGGGGGAGGTGACGGCGCAGGTGGATTCGGCCAGCCCGTAGGAGGGTGCGGCGGCGTGCGGATCGAGGCCGAAGCGGGCCATCTCGGTCAGGAACAGCTCCAACCCCGCACAGTCGATGGGTTCGCCACCGTTGATGGCGAATCGCAGGCTGCCGAGGTCGACGTCGGGCACCCGTCGGGCGTACTTGCCGAGTACCGAGTACGCGAAATTCGGTGCGGCGGTGACGGTTGCGCGGCTCTTCGACAGCCAGCTGAGCCACCGGAACGGGGACGCGGCGAAGGCCGCCGTGGGTGCCAACCACATCTCGGCGCCGCTGATGGCGCCGGTGAGCAGGAACGTCAAACCCATGTCGTGGTACAGCGGCAACCAGGTACACCCGACGTCGTGACCGGGGGACACCCCGGTGTGCGTGCGCAGTCCGGTGACATTGTCCATGACCGCCTCGGGCGACAGCACGGCGGTGCGCGGAGTTCCGGTGGAACCTGCGGTGCCCTGCAGGACCGCCGGGGTGCCCTCGGCTGTCGCCTGCTGAGCGAAAGTCGAGGAGCGCTGCTGGTGGCCGACGGCGACGACGTCGTGGACGGTCAGGCGGGTGCCGTTGGCGCGCAGGGGGTCCAGGTGTGGATCGAGACTGAACACCTGGGTGACCCCGATGCCGTCGAATCTCTCTGCGGTGGTGCGGGCCCACTGCTGGGCATCGGCGCCACGGATGGGGCCGGGAAGCACCGACAGCGAACGGCCGGCCAGCCATGCACCCTGGATCGCCGCGACGAACTCCACGGTGGGCTCACCGACGAGGCCGACGGCGCCGGCGGGGCCGTCGAGGATCCGGTCGGCGATGTTCTCGGCCCGGGCATGGACCTCCTGCCACGGATGGGGAGTCCACTGTCCGCTGGCGCGGTCGAGCACCACGAGATTGTTCGTGGACGTCGTCATCGCCTGCGACAGTGCGGTCGCGAGCGCGCTCACCGGTCGGCCGGCACCTTCGCCAGGATTGCCTCCTCCAGGTCGCCGACCGTATCGCAGGTCAGCAGATCCTCTTCGGACAACGCCACGCCGATCTTGTCTTCGATGGCCACCATGCCGACCGCGAAAGCCACCGAATCCAGGCCGACGTCGTCGATCAGCCGTGACTCGCGGGTCACCCGACCGGTGTCGACATTCAGGTCGTCGCGCAGGATCTCCTCGAGGGCCGCGCTGACGGCTTCCGGGGTTGACGTCTCCATGCGGTGGGACGTTACACCCCGAAGTAAAGGTAGGCTACGCTTACCCCGGTTGGTCCTCAGTAGTCGTAACTGGCCAGCTCGACGGTGCCTGGTGGCCTGTTCTCGTCGATCGAGGCTCGCGCCGGCACCATCTCACTGGTCACCAAGCCGTGCTGCTGCGTGATCTCGTCGACGATCTCGAAACTTCGAGCAATGCTGCCCGGGGTATCCACCACGATCGTCGTCACCGGAACGCCCCGGCCGAGTTGCAGGAACCGGTCCCCATGGGGTGGGTCACCGCCGTGGAAGCCCCATATGCCGCGCAATGCTGTTGCGCCACTGGCGCCCTGGGTTGCACGCAACCGTCGGATCAGCGCGCGATGGACAGGTACCCCGTCGTAGAGCGAGTCCTCCGAGGTGTACACCATCAGCTTCTGGTGCAAGGCCCGGCCTTTGCCGTCGGTGCCGGGGAGATGGTCCGGCCGGGCCAACAGACTGCCATCGCGCTTGCACACTCGAACGCGTTCGATCGTCATCAGTGGCCGGCTCAGCAGGCCGTCGAGTTCAGACACTGCGCCGCCGACGCTGTCCGCGCTGCCGACGGCGATGATCATCACCGGTACGTCGACGTTGCGGCCGAAAAAGCCGGCGCGGTGGCGGTCTCCGTTGACGGTGCCGTCCACCCCCAGGAAGGTGGACGCCCCGTCGAGTCCGTGCCGGAACAGCAGGTCGCAAACGGCGAGGTAGGCCGGCCGACGCTGCACGCGTTCCTGTCGACCGACGTAGACCGTCAGTTTGACGCCATCGTGGAGTGCCGAGGCCATCGCGAAGCCGTGACCCTCGCGTTCGCCGCCGATCAGGCGCGCTCGTTCCACCGTCACGAGCCCGCGCGGTGTGAGGCCGACGACCGCATCCACCAGGCCCGAGATCTTGACGTCCGTGTCGACGGCCGCCACGGCCACCGGCGGGTCTTCGGACAGGCTCAGGGAACTGTCGGTGCGCAGTAGATGACGCGGCCCGAAACCGGCTGAGCCGCGCAGCATGATGCTGATGGCCACGCATTCGCGGTCGTACAGGTCGAGCAGCGCCTCGGCGAGAAAGTGCCCGTCGGTGCGCTGGCGCTCGCCGAAGTACGTCGTCAGTTTCAGACAGTTCTCGTTCACGATCAGTTCCCGTTCACAGCCATTCCCAGCCACATTCCGGCGGCCGCCGCCATCAGGCCCAGCGAGACGCTGACGAAGATGTTGGCCGCCGCGTGCCTGGCCTGACGTTCCTCGCCGAGGCGTTGGGTCTCCAGCATCCAGGTCGAGAACGTGGTGTAGGAGCCGATCAGAGCCGTTCCGGCCAACAGGGCGACCTCATGGGGCAGCGCCAGACCGGTGAGGAAGCCGAGTACCAGCGCGCCGCTGAGGTTGACCACCAGGGTGCCGAACGGGAACGAGCCTGCGGTACGGCGCGCCACACTGCGGTCCACCAGGAAACGTGCCACCGCGCCGAGGCCGCCGAGGACCAGCACGCCGCTCCAGACCAGGACGTTCACCGCAGCACCCGGACCCGTCGTACCAGCATCGTCGCGACATACACCGCGACCAGGCCGGCCGAGATGCTTCCGGCGGTGTAGCCGACCGCCAGCGCGTAGTGACCGTGCTCGATCATCGAAATGGTCTCCACCTGCATCGTCGAGAAGGTCGTCAGGCCACCGCACAACCCGGTGCCCAACAGTGGGCGCCGGTAGCTGGACAGCGGCAGCCGCTCCAACAACCGCGTGGTGAAGTAGCCGAGTAGGAACGCGCCGACGATGTTGACGACGAACGTCGGCCACGGCCATCGTCCGGGGTCCGGGGCCGCCAACGTCTCGAACGCGGCACGGGAGAACGCGCCCAAGGCGCCTCCGACGAACACCGCGGCGAGTTCCCGCCGGTCGTAGGCCATGTCCGAGGAGTATGCCTGCTCGGTCGTGCTCCAGTGTTCTTTACCGGAGGCAGACGTAGCACAATCGAGACCATGGCGAACCCGCGTGCCGGCCAGTTGGCGCAACCCGAGGATCTCATCGATGTGGCTGCGGTGGTGACGGCGTACTACACCGTCGACCCCGACCCCGACGACGTCGACCAGCAGGTGGCGTTCGGCACCTCGGGACACCGCGGATCCAGTCTGGACGCAGCGTTCAACGAGGCGCACATCCTGGCCACCACCCAGGCCATCGCCGAATACCGGGCCGCACAGGGCACCACAGGTCCGTTGTTCATCGGGCGCGACACCCACGCACTGTCGGAGCCGGCGTGGGTTTCCGCGCTGGAGGTGCTGGCCGCCAACGACGTTGTCGCCATGGTGGATTCGGCAGACCGCTACACCCCGACGCCGGCGGTCAGCCACGCGATCCTGGCGTTCAATCGGGGCCGCGACACCGGTCTGGCGGATGGCATCGTCGTCACGCCGTCGCACAACCCGCCCCGTGACGGCGGGTTCAAGTACAACCCGCCCAACGGCGGCCCGGCCGACGGCGACGCCACCGGCGTCATCGCAAAGCGCGCCAACGAGATCCTGCGCGACGGCCTCAAAGCGGTCAAGCGGGTGCCGTTGGCCAGAGCGTTGGGCACCGCCCAGCGCCACGACTATCTCGACGCCTACGTCGCCGATCTACCCAACGTCGTGGACATGCACGCGATCAGCGCGCAGGGCATCCGCATCGGTGCCGATCCGCTCGGCGGTGCCAGCGTCGACTACTGGGGTGCCATCGCCGAGCGGCACAACCTGGAGCTGACGGTCGTCAACCCGCTCGTCGACGCCGCGTGGCGGTTCATGACGCTGGACACCGACGGCAAGATCCGGATGGACTGCAGCTCGCCCAACGCGATGGCCTCGCTCATCGGCGGCATCGGGAACTACCAGATCGCCACCGGTAACGACCCCGACGCCGACCGGCACGGCATCGTCACGCCCGACGGCGGCCTGATGAACCCGAACCACTACCTCGCGGTGGCGATCGACTACCTGTACTCCAACCGTCCGGACTGGCCCGCCTCGATCGCGGTCGGCAAGACGGCGGTGAGTTCGTCGATCATCGACCGGGTGGTGACCGGTCTGGGTCGCGAACTGGTGGAGGTGCCGGTCGGCTTCAAGTGGTTCGTCGACGGCCTGATCGGCGGCACCATCGGCTTCGGTGGCGAGGAGAGCGCCGGGGCGTCCTTCCTGCGCCGCGATGGATCGGTGTGGACCACCGACAAGGACGGCATCATCCTGGCGCTGCTGGCTGCGGAGATGCTTGCCGTGACCGGTTCGACGCCATCGCAGCGGTACGCCACGCTGGCCGAAAAGTACGGCGCCCCCACGTACGCCCGGGTCGACGCCCCGGCCGATCGCGAGCAGAAGGCACGGCTGGCCAAGCTGTCAGCCGAGCAGGTCACCGCCACCGAGCTGGCCGGGGAGCCGATCACCGCGAAGCTGACGACGGCGCCCGGCAACGGCGCCCCGTTGGGCGGGCTCAAGGTGACGACCGAGAACGCGTGGTTCGCCGCGCGGCCGTCGGGAACCGAGGACGTGTACAAGATCTACGCCGAATCGTTCCGCGGACCCGAGCATCT
Source organism: Mycolicibacterium hippocampi (assembly GCF_010723735.1). GTDB lineage: Bacteria > Actinomycetota > Actinomycetes > Mycobacteriales > Mycobacteriaceae > Mycobacterium > Mycobacterium hippocampi. The sequence goes on from NZ_BLLB01000002.1 coordinate 2,599,181, forward strand.
CGCCGAGGTGCAGGACGCCGCCCGCGAAGTGGTCAACAAGGTCATTTCGTGAACAAGGTCAAAGCTTGAGTTCGCGCCCGGAGGGCGAGTGTCAGGACAAGACCAAACGCCGACTTCCCCGTGAAGTCTGGGTCCTGGTATTCGCCAACGTTGTCGTGGCGCTCGGCTACGGCGTGGTGGCGCCGGTGCTGCCGCAGTACGCACGTCACTTCGGAGTCAGCATCAGCCTCGCGACATTCGTCATCACCGCGTTCGCCGTCATGCGACTGGTGGGGGCGCCGCCGGCCGGCTGGATGGTCCAGCGCCTGGGGGAGCGGAAGGTCTACATCAGCGGACTCGTCATCGTCGCCCTGTCGACCGCGGCGTGCGCGTTCGCCGAAACATACTGGCAACTCCTGTTTTTCCGCTCCCTGGGCGGAGTCGGGTCGGCGATGTTCACGGTGTCGTCGCTGGGATTGATGATCCGGATCTCCCCGCCCGACGCGCGTGGCCGCGTCGCCGGGCTGTTCTCGTCGGGGTTCATGTTCGGCTCGGTGGGCGGGCCGATCCTGGGGAGCCTGACCGTCGGGTTCGGTCTGTCGGCACCGTTCCTGATCTACGGCGCTGCGCTGTTGGTCGCCGCGACCGTCGTTTTTGTCAGCCTGCGCAATTCCGCCGTTGTCGCCCAAGCTGACGAAGAGGCGGCGCCGCCGGTGCCGCTCCGGACGGTGTTCCGGCACCGGGCCTATCGGGCTGCGTTGTTCTCCAACTTCGCCACCGGGTGGGCGTCATTCGGTCTGCGGATAGCGTTGGTGCCGTTGTTCGTGGTGGAGGTGCTCGGCGGCGGGCCGGGCGCGGCCGGTCTTGCGCTGACCGCCTTCGCGGTGGGAAACATCTCGGTCGTCATCCCCAGTGGATATCTGTCGGACCGCCTGGGGCGCCGCAAGCTGTTGATCTTCGGGTTGGCGCTGGCGGCGGTGTCGACCGCGCTGGTGGGATTCACCACCTCACTGCCGGTGTTCCTGGTCGCTGCCGTCATCGCCGGTGCGGCGACCGGCATCTTCATCTCACCGCAGCAGGCCGCCGTTGCCGACGTGCTGGGCAACAAGTCGCGGGGCGGGTCGGCGGTCGCCACCTTCCAGATGATGGCGGATTTCGGCTCGATCGGCGGATCGCTGCTGGTGGGCCTGATCGCCCAGTACACCTCCTTCGGGTGGGCGTTCCTGGTCAGCGGGCTGATCCTCGGCATCGCGGCGGTGGGCTGGATCTTCGCCCCGGAAACCCGGCCGCGGACTGACACCGAGCACACGCAGGTCCGTCCGCTGGGCCCCGAAGCCGGCGGGGAAGTACCGTGACCTGCGATTTTGAACGGCCACCGCGGGTGGTGTAACTTCGATGAGCACAACATCTAGGGGCTATGGCGCAGTTGGTAGCGCACCACACTGGCAGTGTGGGGGTCAGGGGTTCGAATCCCCTTAGCTCCACCAGGGAACAGCATTCAACGAAAGCCATCATGTCCGAGGACCAGATCTCCGACGTTCCACCCAATCACCTCTCCATTGATCCGAGAAGCCCTGGCTATGACGAAGAGGTGCTCAGCCGGGACGTGGGTATTCGCTTCAACGGCGTCGAGAAAACCAATGTTGTCGAATACAACGTGGCCGAGGGTTGGGTGCGTGTTGAGGTTCCCACCGCCAAGGATCGTCGCGGAAATCCTATGGTCGTCAAGCTCAGCGGCACGGTCGAACCCTATTTTCGCCCCGAAGAATAGCGCGCGACGCACCGTATCCGTTGCTAGCAGCGGACGGAGCGATCAGCCGCTCGAGGGTCTCCAGCGCCTCGGCGTGGCCTTCTTCCCGAGCGGCTTTCCGGTGTACTGCGGGTGACAATCCTCTGGTAGTCGGGTTTCCATGCGGCGGGACGCGTCACTCGCAGGAAAGATGGTTCCCGTGCGCCCGCACCACTCGTCGCTGTCACACGTTGCCCGTGCCGTCATCGTGACCGCATCGGTTGCGGGCTTCATCGGAGGGTGTGACAGCGAGCCGGAACCGACGCCGGCATCGGCAGAGCCGGTCGGGTCGCTGGAGTTGCTCACCGACCCTTTCCTGCAACAACCGGCCGAGGACTCCGTCGAAGTGGCATGGTTCACCGGATTTGCCGGCGATACGCATCACGTGCTCGTTGGGGACCGCGTCGGTGCGATGACGGAAGCCGAGTTGCGGGACGCGGTCACAGGAGGTGACGTGGCTGGAGTCACCGTGTCCCCGGCGGAATCCCTCCGGCTGTCGCGCGTTGCCGAGGACGGCGCGTCGGAACTGCACGCCGATGAGAAGCCTTCCTCCGGCATCGCTGGGCGGGAAGTCTTCCGGCACCACGCCGCCGTCGCCGTCCCGGGGCCCGGCCGCCATCCGTACCGCGTCGTCAGCACCCGGGGCGACGACCTGATCGGCTCGGGCGCCTTCAGTCTCCGCGGAGCACTCGGGTCCGGTGAGCCGGCGGTGATCATGCTGACCTCGGATCACCAGGCGAAGGTCAATACGCCGGCCAACCTCGAGTTGGCGACCGCGACGATCACCGCGGAGCTCGGCCGAATCGACGCCGTCTTCTTGCCTGGTGACCTGGTGAACACTCCCGACCGGGCTTCGGAGTGGTTCGACGATCGTCGTGGGTCGGCCTTCTTCCCAGCGCTTCAGGGCAACGGCGCGCGCGGGGCCACCGACGGCAAGGTCTACCGCGGCGGCGAGGTGATCCAGCATGCCCCCATCTACCCGGCGATCGGCAACCACGAGGTGCAGGGCCGCAGGTCAGCGCACACCTCTCTCGACGATTCCTTCAACAACCCAGTGCCCCGTGCCGTGGCCGAAGCCGAGTACGGCAAGGTCTCCGATGTCGTCAACCCGACGGGTGATCCGTTGGTCAAAGCCCAATGGATTGCTGACAATTCGTTCTCGACCGCCACCTATGAGGAGATCTTCTCGCTTCCGACGTCGGACACCGGAGGCGAGCGGTATTACGCCACCACCGTCGGGGACGTGCGTCTGGTCTCCCTGTTCGCGACCCGCATCTGGCGCTCCACCGAGGCCGACCCCGACCCGAGCGTCCGCACCGCCACCAGCCGCTACCAGGAGGCTCGAGCCGACCTGGACGACCGCCTGGCCCAGGGCTACGGCGAGTTCATCTTCGAAGACCTCGCCGTCGGGTCGCTGCAGCATGACTGGCTGGTCCGGGAACTGAATTCGGCGGCGTTCCGCGACGCCAAGTACACGGTGGTGATGATGCACGAAGGTCCGCAGGGCCTCGGCGACAACGCGACACCGCCGTTCACCCACCCCGAACGTATCGAGGAGCCAGGCGACCGAGGGGCGCCCGGCGGCGCCCGCTACGAGTACCCGGCGGCGGAGGACATCCTGTTGCGCGACGTGCAGCCACTCTTCGAGCAGGCGGGGGTCGACCTGGTTTACAGCGGACACAGCCACCTGTGGAACAGGTTCGTCTCCGCGAACGGGGTCAACTATCTGGAGGCGTCCAACACCGGCAACAGTTACGGTGCCTTCCACGCCCTCTCGGGCGAGAGCCGCGAAATTCCGCCCGAGCCGTGGCATGCCGAAAACTACCTGGCGCAGGGCAATCCCGGCGGCCTCGAACCGGTGGTGCCCACCATCGCGCCGCTTCGCAGCGCCGACGGCAGGCCGTTGCCGTTCATCGCCGACAACAACATGGTGGTATTCCAGGCGCTCGACACCGGCACCGGCACAGTGACGAGCTGGTATGTGGACATGCGGGACACGCAGAACGGAGCGGTGAAGTTCGACGAATTCAGCCTGCGCCGCCAGTGACGAACGGCCCCCTCGCCTCGGCGAGGGGGCCGCGCGTTTGATCGATCCTGGTTAGTCGTCGCTGCCCGACTTGCTGGTGCCCGACTTGCTGGTGTCGGACTTGCTGTCCGACTTGGAGTCGGACTTGCTGTCACCCGACTTGCTGTCGTCGGACTTGCCGCCGTCCCGCTTCTTCTCGCCCTTATCGGCATCGGCATCGGAATCGGCGTCGGCGTCGGCGTCGGTCGCACTGTCGTCGTCGGCCTCGTCCTCGGTGACCTCATCGGCGTCGGCACCCTCTTCGGTGCTTTCGTCCGTCTCCGTCACCGTGTCGGTCGCCTCTTCGGTAGCCTCCTCGGTCTCTTCCTCGGAGGATTCCTCGGTGGTCTCCTCGTCGGTGGTCGCCGGCACCACTTCGCCGGCCGGCTCGGTCGGTTCGCCCTCCGTGGCATCAGCCTCAGCGGTGCCCTCCGCGCTGGTTTCGGCGCTGACGTTCAGCGTCACCAGGTCGGCGTCGGCGACGAGTTCGGCCGATGAGACGTCGGTGCCCTCATCGGTCGTCTCGGTCTCCGAGTCCTCCTCCGACGCAGCGGCGAGTGCCGCCGCGATCGTCTTGGGGAGTTGGACGAAGAAGGCGTCGATCGGACCACCTTCGGTGAACAGTCCCGGGAATGTTTCCCATTCGGGGGAGATGCTGGCCTGGTAGCCGTTGAGGAACGCGTTGAGGACCTTGGCCGGGGCGTTGATCACCTCGCTGACCGCGGTGACCAAGTCGCCCTCGTACAGCGACCCGGAGATGACGTTCATGATGTCGGTCAGCTGGTACATCGCGGTGAGCGGCGGGCCGAGCAGCGAGTACGCGTATCCGGTTGTCGTGGTGTCGCCGACGAACAGCGCGTCCAGAACCACCCCGACGGTCGGCGCGCCGAAGTCGCGCGCGATCTGGCCGGGGATCTCGAAGGCGGGCGCCAGCGGCCACGCCGAATAGCCCAGACCGAAGATGCCCCAGCTCACTACCTTCGCGAACGCCTGGGTGAACTGACCTTGCAGCGCGAAGTCCCACGCCTCTTCCAACGCAACCGGCAACTCGGCGAAATGGTCGGTCAGGCCTGCGTTCGCTTCCTCGAGGCCTGCGCCGATGGTGGCAGCGTAGGTCGGCAGGTTGGTGAAGAACTGCTCCAAGCCGGGGAACGGGTTGAAGACCGCTTCGGCGATCTCGGTGTACAGCGACGAGTTGGAGATGATCTCCCACGCCGCGGGCAGGCCTTCGCTGAAGACTTCGTTGCCTCGGGTGCCGACGTTCTCGACGGTGGTGGTGATCGTGTCTCCCACCACGCCGATCGGGTCGATCCACGCCGAGAGCTCAACGGCGCGGTCCTGCACGGCGGGCAGGGTGGGCGCCACCGGGTTGATGGCGATGACCGAGGCGCCCGCGATCGCGACACCGGCCAGCAGCAATCTCTTGTCGCGGGGATTGGATGGCGACGGCGCAGACCAGAAGCTGCGGTCTGAGTCGGCACGAAGGGCTAATAGCACGGCGGAACTCCTGAATAGTCACAACGGGACGGATAGCCACTACGGGCCAGACGGGAGGTTAGCCGAGGCTTACCTCACCTACAAGAGCTACCTATCCAGCCTGCCTAACCTTGTTTCACTCCGACGGCCGCTCCCTCGACGATGTGGCAGCCCCGCTGCTTCAGGGTCTGCCACTTGTTAGCCTGACACCGCAGCAGCGGATCAGCGGGCGTGGGGTCGCATGCCGTTGACGGGGGAGCATGTGCCGAAAAGGGTTGTGGTGAAGACACGATGCGGGGCGCCGGACCGATGACGCCCGGCCACGATCCCGGCCACGATCAGCGAAGCGCCGAAGCGGATTACCGCCGGTTGCTGGACCGCAGCCCGGCGCCGGTGTGTGTGCACGACGGTCAGACGGTGGTCTACGTCAACCCGGCCGCGGTCCGCGTTCTCGCAGCGGCAACGGAGGCGCAGATCGTCGGACACCCGATCACGGACTTCATCCATCCCGATTCGCTGGCCGGGGTGCACGCCCGTCTTGCCGATCTGCTCGGGGACGGCGACGTCTCCGAACCGTCCGAGGTCACTCTGCTCCGTGTCGACGGCACCACGTTGGCTGCGCACTCCGTCGCCGCGGTGAGGAAGACCGACGACGGACCGACGTATGAGGTCATCTTCGACCGAGTCCCGCTGTCGGCCCGCGAGATCGGCGCCGAGTCCGTACCAATGACGGAGACCGCGGATCAGCGGTTCCGCGCGGTGCTTGACCTTCTGCACGACGGCGTGGTGATCATGGGCAGCGACGGCCGCTTCGAGTTCACCAACGCAGCCGCGCGCCGCATTCTGGGCAGCGAGGCAGGGGATCTCGTCGGTGTGCACCACAGCAACAGTGGGATCGATCTTCCGCTGTTCAACGCTGGAGGCCAACAGATCAGTGCGGATGCGCATCCGATCCGGTGGATCCAGCGGACCGGGCTGAGCCTCGGCGGGGACGTCGTCGGCGTCGATCGAGTCGACGGCAAACGGGTTTGGATCACCGGGCGCGGTTGCCTGATCGATCCGACCGACCCCCAGAACTCGTCGGTGCTGTTCTCCTTCACCGACATCACCGAGCACCACGACGCCCGGGAACGCCTGCAGTACGACGCCACCCATGACTGGCTCACCGCCCTGCCCAATCGGGTGCACGCGCTCAACCAGGCCGCCGCGGGTCTTGCGGAAAGCGGAGAAGGTCGCCTCTCCGCGGTGCTGTTCGTCGATCTCGACAGGATGAAATCGGTGAACGACAGTCATGGTCACCCGGTCGGTGACGACGTGCTTCGGGTCGCCGCGCAGCGGATGCAGTCGGCGATGAGACCGTCCGATCTCGTCGCGCGTATCGGTGGCGACGAGTTCGTCGTGCTGATGATAGGACCCACGAGCGGCGATGAGGTCGAAGCCCTCGCCGCCCGGCTTCACGACGTCCTTTCCGCGGACATCGTCATCGGGACGCTGACCCTGCAGATCGGGGCGAGCATCGGGATCACGACGGTGTCCCGCGCCGATCGTCGAAGTCTCGCCGAAGTGCTCCGGGACGCCGATACCGCGATGTATCGGGCCAAGGCCCGAGGCCCAGACGACAAAGCTTATTTCGAGCAGAACCCGTAACGTGCCCCCGCGACCGATCCAAACGGCCGACAGCGCCGAATCCACCACATGGATCCGGCGGTCACCCAGGCAGCCGTCCCAGAGAGGGCGAACGTGCTGCACCGGATCGCCGGGTTGGCCATCGCTGCACCACGCCGCGTCCTCGCTGTCACCGCGCTGTTGATGGTCCTCGCCGGGGTGTTCGCCCTGCCGGTGACCAAGAGCCTCTCCGCCGGCGGATTCCAGGACCCCGCAGCGGAATCGGCGCGGGCGGCCCAACTGCTGAGCGACAAGTTCGGCCAGTCCGACATCCAGCTCATCTTCATGGTCACCGCCCCGGACGGGGTGGTCGGCGCGGGCGCGCGCGCTGCGGGCACCGAGATCGCCGACTACCTCGACGACGAGCCACACGTGACCGGGGTGATCTCTGCCTGGACCGCACCCGAACCGGCGGCCGGCAACCTGATCAGTGTCGACGGGAAGTCGGGTCTGGTCGTCGCGGGCATCGCCGGGGGCGAGAAGCAGGCACCCGCGCGGGCTCAGGCGATGACGGACGCCGTCGCCGATTTCGTGCAGCTCCGCCACCCCGACGTCACCGTGCAGGCGGGCGGGTCGGCGACGGTGTTCGCCCAGATCACCTCGCAGACCGGCCGCGACGTGCTGCTGATGGAGGCGATCGCGATTCCGATCAGCTTCGTGGTGCTGGTGTGGGTGTTCGGGGGACTGCTGGCGGCGGTGCTGCCGGTGATGGTCGGTGGGCTGGCGATCGTCGGCTCGTTGGCGGTCCTGCGTCTCATCGCGTCGGCCACCGACGTGTCGATCTTCGCCCTGAACCTCTCGACCGCACTGGGGCTGGCGCTGGCCATCGACTACACGTTGCTGATCGTCAGCCGCTACCGCGACGAGATCTCCGCCGGCGCACCACGAGAGCAGGCGCTGGTCCAGACGATGCTCACCGCGGGGCGCACCGTGGTGTTCTCGGCGACGACGGTGGCGCTGTCGTTGGCCGCGATGGTCCTTTTCCCGATGTACTTCCTCAAGTCGTTCGCTTACGCCGGCATCGCCACCGTCGCCCTGTGCGCGGTGGCGGCGCTGGTCGTCACGCCGGCGGCGATCGTGTTGCTCGGCGACCGCCTGGACGCCTGGGACGTGCGCCGCGGGATTCGGCGGCTTCGCGGCCGCGGCGAGCCGCCGCCCACCCCGGTACCGCAACGCTTCTGGTACCGATGGACGATCTCGGTGATGCGACGCGCGTTGCCCGTCGGCCTGGCCGGCTCTGCGGTGCTGATCGTCGCCGGTCTGCCGTTCCTGGGGATCACCTGGGGTTTTCCCGATGACCGGGTGCTCCCGCAGTCCGCCTCGGCCCACCAGGTCGGTGATCGGATGCGCGAGGGCTTCGCCGACGATTCGGCGACCGCGGTGACCATCGTGATACCGGACGCTGCGGGTCTGGCCCCGCAAGAGATCGAACGTTACGCCGCGCGGCTGTCGACCGTGGCCGACGTCGCAGCGGTCAGCGCCCCCACTGGCGCTTTCGCCGAGGGGACCAGGATCGGTGCACCGGTGGCTGCCGCAGCGCAGGCCGATGGCAGCGCGTTCCTGACCGTGACCACCGAGGCGCTGTTGTTCTCGGCGGCATCGGAAGCTCAGCTCGACCGGTTGCACGAGGTCGGCACGCCCGGCGGACGCCTCGTCGAGTTCGCCGGCATGGCGCAGGTGAACCGCGACAGCGTCGCGGCGATCACGTCCCGGGTGCCGGTGGTTCTGGCCGTGATCGCGGTGGTCACCTTCGCGCTTCTGTTCCTGCTCACCGGAAGTCTCATCCTGCCGGTCAAAGCGCTTGTGCTGAACGTTCTTTCGCTGACCGCAGCCTTCGGCGCGTTGGTGTGGATCTTTCAGGAAGGTCACCTCGGCGCCTTCGGAACCACACCCACCGGCACGTTGGTCGCCACGATGCCCATCCTGTTGTTCTGCATCGCGTTCGGCCTGTCGATGGACTACGAGGTCTTCCTGATCGCCCGGATTCGGGAGTACTGGCTGGCAAGCGGGCGCACGCTGGCAGACAACCACGAGAGCGTGGCCCTCGGCCTGGCGCACACCGGGCGGGTCATCACGGCGGCCGCGCTGGTGATGTCGATCTCGTTCGCCGCTCTGATCGCCTCGCAGGTGTCGTTCATGCGGATGTTCGGGGTGGGGCTGACCCTGGCGATACTGGTCGACGCCACCCTGGTCCGGCTGGTTCTGGTGCCGGCCTTCATGCGGGGCATGGGGCGCTGGAACTGGTGGGCACCGCAACCGCTGGCGCGTCTGCACCGCAGGCTCGGGGGCGACGCCAAGGTCGGCGTCGAGGTCAAAGTCGAGGTCAACGTCGAGAAGATGAAGCCTGGTCCGCTGGCAAAAGCGCAGGTCACGGACCCAGCGAAAACTTTCCTGCTCGTCAACCCAACCAAAGCGCACCCGGCGCCGAATGACCTACGGACGCGGGGTCCGCAATGGTGCGGGCGCGGTGTGACCGACAGAGAGCCGGACTGAGTGTGATTGGGGAGCGCTGAGTTGCCGAACGTGCGAGATCCACATCTTCGAGGTGCCTTCCCAGTGTCGTGCGGGAGGACGTGTTGTTGAGCGGTGGTGACGGTGGGACCCGTGCGATGATCCCGCCGCACCGGCACATCCGCGGGCGCCGGGGCCGAACCGGTACGCCGGTACCGATTCGCTGGCGCGACGACATTCGCGGCGCGGTGCGGTCACACCTCGGTGAGTTCGTGGCCGGTCAGTGCCGCGACGACCTCGGTGCGGCCAAGGTCGACGTGGCCGGCGAGATCCTGTCCGGGTTCGTCGACGGCGGCAAGTACGTGCGCTCGACGTTCATGTACCTCGGCTGGCTGTGTGGAGCACAGGAGGACGAAGCGGCGCTGCGCGCGTCGGCCAGCCTGGAACTGTTCCATGCGTTCGCGCTGATGCAGGACGACGTCATGGACGAATCGACGCTGCGGCGGGGGCGGCCCGCCGCGCACGTGATGTTCAGCCGCTGGCACCGCGACCGTGGGCTGACCGGCGCCTCGGCCCGGTTCGGTGAATCGGCCGCCGTGCTCCTCGGTGATCTGTGCCTGGTGTGGGCGGGCAAGATGCTGCGCGAGAGCGGCATAGGCGCCGACGCCCTCGCGCGGGTGTGGCCCCACTACGACGACATGCGGATCGAACTCGCCATCGGGCAGTTCGCCGATCTGGTCAACGATGCACACGCCTTCCCGACGCTCGACGAGGTCCTCGACGTGTTGAGGCGAAAGTCGGGCAACTACACCGTGCGTCGCCCCCTGGAGATCGGCGCGGCGATGTCGGGGTGCCCGCCCGATGTCGTCGACGCTCTCGGCGGGTACGGGGCAGCCATCGGAGAGGCCTTCCAACTGCGGGACGACCTGCTCGGGGTGTTCGGCTCGCCCACGCTCACCGGTAAGTCGGTGGGCACCGACCTGGCGGCGCAGAAGGCGACCAGCGTCGTCGTCGCTGCCCATCAGCTGGCCGACGCCGGTCTGCGGCACCAGCTCTCCGAGCTGATGAGCACCCGCGAGCTGAGCTCAACAGACACCGAACGGTGGCGGACGTTGATCACCGCCAGCGGGGCCGTGCAGTGGATCGAACAGGTCATCGCCGAACGTCTGACCCACGCGCTGGACCGCCTCGGCTCTGTCCAGATTCCCGAAAAGACCCGTGCGGCACTTGAAGACATGGCCGTGCTGTGCACCGAAAGGGCTGCGTGATGCGTAGTTTCGAGGGAAGAACCGACCGAGTCGTTGTGGTCGGGGCCGGGTTGTCCGGATTGTCCGCCGCGCTGTATCTGGCGGGGCGCGGTCGCAATGTCACCGTCGTCGAACGTGAAGCGGTTCCCGGTGGCCGGGTGGGACGCGCCGACATCGCCGGCTACCGCCTGGACACCGGACCCACGGTGCTGACGATGCCGGACATCATCGACGACGCCATGGCCGCCGTCGGCGAATCGCTGACCGACCGTCTGGACCTGATGCCGGTACACCCGGCCTACCAGGCGATGTTCGCCGACGGGAGCACGTTGGCAGTGCACACCGATGCGGACGCGATGTTCACCGAGGTCGCCCGCTTCTCCGGCCCCCGGGAGGCAGACGCCTACCTGCGGCTGCGTGCCTGGTTGACCGAGCTGTACCGCACCGAGTTCGACGGGTTCATCGCCGCCAACTTCGACTCACCGCTTTCACTGGTGACTCCGCAGCTGGCCCGGTTGGCCGCGATGGGCGGATTCAGGCGCTGGGAGAAGGTGATTCGCCGGTTCCTGACCGACGAACGACTGCAACGGGTGTTCACCTTCCAGGCGCTGTATGCCGGCGTGCCGCCACAGGGTGCCCTGGCGGTGTATGCCGTGATCGCCTACATGGACACCATCGCCGGGGTGTACTTCCCACGCGGCGGCATGCGGGCGCTGCCGGATGCGATGGCGGCCGCAGCGGCCGCTGCAGGGGTCGAATTCGTGTATGAGTCAGCGGTTTCCGATCTCGAATGGAGCGGATCGCGGGTCACCGGCGTGCACACCACGTCCGGGCACCGCGTGCCTGCCGACGCCGTGGTGCTCACCACCGAGCTGCCCGACACGTATCGACTGTTGGGTCACACGCCACGCCGGCTGCTCAAACTACGGCCGGCCCCTTCGGCGGTGGTGGCCCACGTCGGTTGTCGCGCAGCCGATGACCGAGTCGGCCACCACAGCATCCTGTTCGGCGACGCCTGGCATCAGACCTTCCGTGACATCATCGACGACGGCCGCGTGATGGGGGATCCGTCGCTGCTCGTGACGCGACCCACGGCCAGTGACCCGAGCCTCGCGCCGCCGGGCCGCGATCTGCTCTACGTACTGGCTCCTGCACCGAACACCCAAGTTGGGCAGGTCAACTGGGATGCCGCCGGGACGGCCTACGTCGACGAGATGTTGGGCGCGGTCACCGCGCGGCTGCCCGAACTCGGAGACGACGTCGAGCTGCTGCGGGTGGTGACGCCGGCCGACTGGGGCCGGCAGGGCATGGCTGCGGGCACCCCGTTCGCACTTGCGCACACCTTCGCCCAGACCGGGCCGTTCCGCCCGGCGAACACCGTGCGCGGTGTCGACAACGTGGTGTTGGCCGGCTCATCGACCGTGCCGGGGGTGGGGGTGCCCACCGCGATCCTGTCCGGGCGGCTGGCCGCCGACCGGATCACCGGAGTAACCACCCGTCGTCCGGAACGCGAGGTGTATCAACGATGATCGGATCCGAGCTCGATGCCGCCGGTGTGCGGGACCCCTCACTGCGCGAGGCGTTTCGACGATGCCGGGAGATCAACGCCCGGCACGGCAAGACCTTCTTCCTGGCCACCCGGCTGCTGGCGCCCCGACAGCGTCCGGCAGTGCACGCACTCTACGGGTTCGCCCGGCGTGCCGATGACATCCTGGACGACTTCGACGCTCGTGGCAGCGAAGCGCGCGCCGACGAACTCCAGTCACTGTCCACCCGACTGTTCAACGCGCTGGTCCAGAACCAACCGTGTGATGACGACCCGACGTTGACGGCGGTGGTGCACACCGCGCGCAAGTACGACATCGGCTGGGGACTGTTCGACGATTTCCTGGCGGCGATGCGGATGGACCTCACCGTCACCGACTATCCGGATCGTGCCGCGCTGGAGCGTTACATGTACGGGTCTGCCGAGGTGATCGGCCTCCAGCTGCTGCCCGTGCTCGGCACCTGCGGACCGCGGGAGGACGCCGCCCCGCACGCGGCGGCGCTCGGAAAAGCCTTCCAGCTCACCAACTTCATCCGGGACGTCGACGAAGACCTGCGGCGAGGCCGGATCTACCTGCCCGCCGATGAACTCGCGGCACACGGCGTCGACCGCGAGCTGCTGAACTGGTGCCAGGACAACGGGCGCACCGAATCGCGGGTGCGACGGGCTCTGATGGAGCAGCACGCCGCGGCGCGGAAGGTGTATTCCGAAGCCGAGCCGGGGCTTGGCATGCTGGCCCCGACGTCACGCCCATGCGTGGCTGCGGCGTTGACGTTGTACTCGGAGATCCTCGAGCGCATCGAGGAGATGGATTTCCAGATCTTCGGTCAACGGGCCACCGTCGGCAACGCCCGGCGACTCACCGTCGCCGCCGGCGGCATCGTCCGGTCCTGGAACGCCCGCCTGCGGCACGGCGGTGAATGCGCCTAGTTGTACTGGTCGACACCTGCGTCATCGAGCAGCGGGATCTGTTCGATCGCCCAGGGACTCAGTGCCCACGGCAACCGCGCAGGAGTACGCAGGTCATCCCACGGCACCCACGCGGAGTCCATGATCTCGTCGGGGTCGGCGCTCACCGGGCCGACCGTGCGGGCGCAGAAAACCGGGCAGACCTCGTTCTCCACGATGCCCTGGGCATCAACGGCCTGGTAGCGAAAATCCGGCAGCACGCAGTGCAGTCGGGCGATGCCGACCCCGAGCTCCTGGCGGGCCCGACGTACGACGGCGTCGTCCATCGCCTCCTCGGGGCCAGGGTGGCCGCAGAACGAGTTGGTCCAGATCCCCGGAAACGCGCGCTTGTGCAGGGCCCTGCGGGTCAGCAGCACCCTGCCGGCGTCGTCGAACAGATAACAGGAGAACGCCAGGTGCAGCGGCGTCGAGCCGTGGTGGACCTCCGATTTGCACGCCGTGCCGATGCTGCGGCCCGCATCGTCGAGCAGAACGACGAGCTCCTGACCAGTTACCGAGTTCATGGACACCACCCGCAAGAGCGCTCGAAGGGACACGAAGGCATATTCAGCCGATGCTGCCGATGCTATTGAACGATTCGTTGCCGCCCCCGAGGCGGATTGGGCGGACCGGCCGGAAGGACTTTCGTCCCACCGTAGCGTGGACCCTCGCCCCCTATACCGCGATGCGGTCCGGCGATAGCGTCGAGGTATCGGCGGCATCGTCCGCTACACATGTGAGGAGACACACCGATGTCCACCCAACCAGCACCTCTCGGCATCGTTGTCGGCGTCGACGGCTCGGCAGGTTCCCGAGTGGCCGTCGACTGGGCCGCGCGCGACGCGGCATTGCGGTGCGTCCCGCTCACGCTGGTGCACGTGCTGCCCGGGGCCGCGGTTCAAGCATGGATCCAGGTCCCCCTGCCACCGGCGTTCGTTGAGGACGAACAGAAGGCGGCGCGGGAGATCCTCGCCGACGCGGTGGCAGTCGTCGAGGCCGCCACCGAAGGCGGGCAGCCGGTCCGTGTCGACCAGAAGATCGTCACCGGCCAGGCCATCCCGGCGCTGGCGGACCTCACCAAGGACGCCGACATGATCGTCGTCGGTAGTCGCGGGCTGGGGAAGTGGGAGCGACGGCTGCTCGGGTCGGTCAGCACCGGGTTGGTGCAGCACGCGCACTGCCCGGTGGCGGTGATCCACGACGAAGACCCGTTGATACCGCATCCTGACAGGGCGCCGGTGGTCGTCGGCATCGACGGCTCTCCGGCCTCCGAGCACGCCACCGAGATCGCGTTCGACGAGGCATCGCGCCGCCGTGTCGACCTGGTCGCCGTGCACACCTGGAGCGACGCCGGCTACGAACTGCCCGGCGTCGGATGGAGCGAGATCCAGCCCGAGGAGGAGATGGTGCTGGCCGAGCGGCTGGCCGGCTGGCAGGAGCGCTATCCCGATGTCACGGTGCGCCGGGTGGTACACCGCGACCGGCCGGGTCACCGGCTCTTGGAGGAAGCAGGCCAGGCGCAGTTGCTGGTCGTGGGCAGCCACGGCCGGGGCGGATTCGCCGGAATGCTGCTCGGTTCGGTCGGTTCCCAGGTGGTGCAATCGGCGCGGATGCCGGTGATCGTGGCGAGACGGAAATGACTGCGAGGGGTCGCCTGGCCACGGCGATGGCGTTGGTGGGCCTGGCCATCGGCTATCAGACCCGCGTCCGGCCCTGGATGTACTTCTGGGGCGCATCGCGGGAGGAGATGGCCCAGGGGCTTCCCGGTGACGAGCTGGTCGACACCGACGGACCCCGCACCACCCGTGCGGTCACCGTCGACGCCGGCCCGGAGGCGATCTGGCCGTGGCTGGCGCAGATCGGCGAGAACCGTGGCGGGTTCTACAGCTACAGCTTTCTCGAACGTGCGGTGGGCGCAGACATCCACAACGCCAATGTCATCCATCCGGAATGGCAGGACGTTCAGGTCGGTGACACCGTATGGCTGGCTCGCCGCGGCGGCGACAGGGGGAGACAGGTGGTCGCCGCCGCGGTGCCGAAATCCCATCTGGTGCTGATGTCGCCCGAGGACTACGAACGGCTACAACGCGGCGAAAAAGCGTCGGGCAGTTGGTCTTTCCATCTTCTTCCGGAAGGCCGGCGGACCCGGTTGCTGGCCCGCGGCAACGGTGGCTTCGGAGGCAACCCGATCTACGACATCGCGCACTTCGTGATGGAGCGCAAGATGCTGCTCGGCATCCGCCGCCGCGCCGAGCAGCAGGCGTGGGGCGAGGCGAGCTAGCTGTATGAGGCCATGACGTTGGTGACGCCGGTGGCGAGTCGTGATGCTGGTGGCTGACCTGCGGCGGCAGAGTGTGGTCGATGGTAGTTGAAGTGGATGTTCCAGACCTTGAGTGCGTCGGCTCGTTGGGTTTCTGAGGTCCAGATTCGGGCATAGAGGAACTCTTCGGCCAGGATCCGGTTGTAGCGCTCGACCTTGCCGTTGTGGCGTGGGGTGTAGGGCGTGATGAATTGATGCCGGGCGCCGTGCAGGACGTGGTCGAAGTCCTTGGCTCGGTAGCAGGAGCCGTTGTCGGTGACGATCCGCTGGATGTGGTTGATGCCGTGAGCGGCGAACCATACGCGGGCTCGGTGTACGAATCCGATTGCCGTGACTGCTCGTTCGTCGTCGAGTGCTTCGGTGTAGGCCAGCCTGGAGTAGCCGTCGACCGCGGAGTGCAGATAGACATACCCGGCCCGGGTGCCGGCTTTGGTGGCCGAGGCGACCGCCTTAGCCTGGGCGCTGCCCTTGCCGTGCACACGCCAGCCGCCACCGTCGGGGATGCGGCCGACTTTCTTCACGTCGACGTGGACCATGTGACCCGGCCGGCGCGCCACGATGGGTCGCGGCACTCGATTCAGGTCACCATTGGGGTCGATGAACCGGCGCCGGTTCAAGCCCAAGCCCACCAGATGTCTGCTCACGGTCCGCCGACTGACCAGCACGCCCTGGCGGCCCAGCTCGAAGGCGATCCGCGACGCCGACCACTTCCGGGTGCGCCGTAGCGCCTCGATCTCGACGACAAGCTCCGCGGCGGTCGCGGTGGGCTGGTGGTGTGGAGCACAGGAACGGTCGAGCAGGCCGATCTCCCCGAACTGGCGGAACCGGTTGACCCACTTACTGGCACAGGCCCGCGAGATTCCCATCTCAGCGGCCACATGGGCGATCGGACGATCAGCACACCGAGCGACGAGTCGGCGCCGGCCTTCAACAGACAACGGGGCATTACCGTGGGTCATGGACGGGTTCCTTCGGTTCTCAGGACGAGGGGTTTGGCGATTTCTCATCCTGCCGCCGAAGAACCCGTCCCCTAGACACCTCAACCCGTGTCGGCGTCTACAACGTCATGACCCGCAACAGCTGATATGTAGGCATCGTTTGTCAATAGGCAGGTGAAAGCCGCCCCGGTTTTGATGCCGGGGCGGCTTTCGTTTGATCGGGGTCAGTCGGTGTCGCGGCGGTCGTTGATCAACGACGGTGGGTGTCAGACTGATATACGCGGGTTGGATACC
Source organism: Mycolicibacterium hippocampi (assembly GCF_010723735.1). Classification (GTDB taxonomy): domain Bacteria; phylum Actinomycetota; class Actinomycetes; order Mycobacteriales; family Mycobacteriaceae; genus Mycobacterium; species Mycobacterium hippocampi. Next base: position 2,615,899 of record NZ_BLLB01000002.1, read on the forward strand.
GCAAGACGATGGTTCGGCGCGAACGGTGGCTGCTCTCTAGGGACGGGCGTCACATCAACATTCATCGAATGCTGTTGTTGCTCATAGCTGTAACGCAGATCCAGTTCGCCTACCTCGCCGTCGACCGACCGACTCCAATCAAGTTTGGACGGCCACGCTTAGGCCAGCGTGGCCAGCGACCAGCACCAACCGGCCAGTTGACGGGCGACCGCGACGTTGGCCACGACGTGAGGCTTCTTGCGTTCGTTGAATCGGCACCATTGTTGGTGCAGGCGTCGGTTGCCGGCATGGCCGCGGTCCTTGAGCGCGGGGTCGACCTTGGCCCAGCGGGCTCGCATCGCAGGACCGGGATTGCGGTACGCCGCCCGGTGGTGCCAGGCCGATTCGATCAACAACCGCCGGACATGGGCATTGCCGGCCTTGGTGATCGAACCCTGCACCCGAGAGGCCCCCGAGGAGTATTCGGTGGGCACCAATCCGACGTAGGCGCCGATCGAGGCACCGGTGAACCGGGTCCAATCACCGATCTCCACCGACAACGCCAGCCCGGTTAATGCGGAGATCCCACGCAAACACCCCAGCCGATCAACCGGATCAGACCATCGCGATGAGGCCGCGACCGCAACGATCTGCTCGTCGAGACGATCCCTCGCCGCAGTCGCCGACAGGACCGCGTCAAAGTGATGGTCGAAGGCCGCCCTGGTATGGGGGTCATCGAATCGTTGCCGCCGCAGCCAGGTTTCGTGGACCCCGGTCCAGGCGTTCCCGCCCGAGTACACCCGGCCCTGGCGCAACAGCAGCTTGGACAGCCGGTGCCGCACCCGCATCAGATCGGCGCGGGCGTCCTCGCGGGCCCGCACCAGATCGCGCACCGCCTCCACCTCAGCCTCGGGAACCGTGACCGCGGTTATTTCGCCCAACCGCAGAAGCCGGGTCAGGTGCGCGGCATCGCGGGCATCGGTCTTGATCCGATCCCCAGCCGGGCGGATCAACTTCGACGGTGCCGCGACCACGCAGTCGATCTGGGCATCAGTCAATGCCCGGGCCAGCCCGAACCCCGTCGGCCCGGCCTCGTAGGCCACCCGCAAGGGACCTCGCAGTCTGTGCAACCAGTCCAGGATCTCGCCGTGATCGGGACACAATCGCGCCCGCTCGACCCGACCCGTCTCTTCATCAAATGCATGCGCAACCACCGAAAGCGCATGCACGTCCAACCCGACACTCGTACCGTTGAAACTCACCGGAGGCCTCCTGATCTGCAACTGTGGCTCTACCAGTGCGAGTGTTCACTCGTCACCGGCAACCCACGTCCGATTGCAGCCCGAGGCCTTCGGCCTCGAGTCAGCCCTCATACCGTCTAGCCGGCGGTGAGTTGCGCGTAGCGGGTGAGGTGGTGGTCGGTCGAGCCGAACTCGAACTGGATCGCCGTCAGCCGCTTGAAATAGTGTCCGATGGCCAGCTCCTCGGTCATCCCCATGCCGCCGTGCAACTGAACTGCCTGCTGCCCGACGAACTGTGCGGCGCGGCCGACGGTTGCCTTCGCCGCCGAAACGGCGCGCGCCCGTGAGGCGTCGTCTGCCTCCAGGTTGATGATGGCCAGATACACCGCCGCGGCAGCCTGTTCGACCTCCATGTACATGTCCACCATGCGGTGCTGGAGTACCTGGAAGCTGCCGATGGGCTGGCCGAACTGCTGGCGCTGCTTGCAGTACTCGACCGTGTCGCCCAGCACCTTGCGCATACACCCGACCGCTTCTGCGCAGATCGCGGCGGCGCCCTCGTCGCGGGCCTGCGACAGCGACGGCCACGCGCCGCCCTCAGCACCGAGCAGCGCGTCGGCGGGGAGTCGGAGACCGTCCAGCAGGATGTCGGACGCGCGACGGTCGTCGATGGTGCGGTAGTGGTGCAGTTCGATGCCCGGTGCGGCGCCGGCCAGGTCCACCGCGAACAGTGAGATGCCGTCGCGGTCGGACCGCTGCCCGGACGTTCGGGCGGTCACCAGCACATGGGCGGCCAGGGGGGTGCCGGCCGAGACGATCTTCGTTCCGCGCAGCACCCACTGGTCGCCGTCGCGCTCTGCGACCGTCGACACGTCCTGCCAGTGCTCACCTGACGTGGGCTCGGTGGCGGCCAGGGTGACGATCGCGTCGCCGGCAACGACTCTGTCCAGCAGGGCGGTGGCGCCGGCGCGGCGCAGCAATCCTGCTGCCACGACCGCGGTGTCGACAAAGGGTTCGATCACCAGGGCGTGCCCGAGCGCTTCAGAGATCAGCATCATCTCGACCGGACCGCCGCCGATGCCGCCGTGCTCCTCGGGCAGCGTCGCGCCCAGGATCCCGAGCTCATCGGCGAATGCCCGCCAGATGTCGGGCTGGAAGCCCTTGCCCGTCTTCGCTGTCGACCTGCTCTTCTCGAGGTCGTAGCGGGTCGCGAGGAACCTGCTGAGGCCGTCGCGCAGCAGTTCCTGTTCGTCGTTGAGTTTGAAGTCCATTTACAGCCCCAATGCCGCTTTGGCCAGAATGTTGCGCTGAATCTCGTTGCTACCGGCGTAGATCGATCCCGCCCGGTCGTTGAAGTAGCGAAGCGGCGCCACCGCTTGCCACGCGTCCCCGCTGACGTAATCTCCTGCGGGCGGCTCGAACTCGGCGATGGGGCCACCGGGGCACGTGGCGTGTGGCTGATAGACCCGTCCGCGTGGCCCGGCTGCCTCCATCGCAAGCGCGGTGATCGACTGGCTGAGCTCAGTGCTGAGCACCTTGAGCATCGAGGACTTCGCGCCCGGGTTGCCACCCTCGGCGACCACGGCCAGTACCTGGTACTCCAGGATCTCGAGCACCTCGGTCCGGATCCGCACATCGGCGAGCTTGCGGGCGAAGGCGGCGTCGTCGAGCAGGCGACCACCGCCCGGCCCCGGCTGCTCGGCAGCCACGGTGGCGATCTCCTCGGCCATCACCTGGAGGGCGGGCGCCGCGGCACCACCGCCGCGCTCGAACTCCAGCAGGTACTTGGCGACCGTCCACCCGTCGTCGATCTGCCCGATGACGTTGGCCTTGGGCACCCTGACCTCGTCGAAGAACACCTGGTTCTGCACTTCTTCGCCCGACGTCATCACCAACGGGCGGATCTCGATCCCGGGCGAGGACATGTCGATCAGGACGAAGGTGATACCGCGTTGCTTCTTGTCGGAGCGGGTGGTGCGCACCAGGGCGAACATCCAGTTGGCTTCCCGGGCGTGCGTGGTCCAGATCTTGCTTCCGGTGCAGACCAATTGGTCGCCGTCGTCGCGCGCGGTCATCGACAGGGCCGCCAGATCCGATCCCGCCTCCGGTTCCGAGTAGCCCTGGCAGAAGAACACCTCGCCGGTCAGGATGCGCGGAAGGAAATAGTCCTTCTGCTCGTCGGTGCCGAACTTGATGATCGCGTGGGCGACCATCCGGATGCCCATCGGTGACAACGACGGTGCGCCCGCCAACGTCGATTCCCGGCTGAAGATGTAGTGCTGCGTCAGGCTCCAGTCGCACCCGCCGTGCGCGACCGGCCATGCCGGTGCGGCCCAGCCGTGCTCGTGCAGGATCAGCTGCCACTGCATGCTGGCGTCGTGGTCGGCGTAGACGCTGGTCATCAGACGCCCGGCGCGACGCAACTCAGGTGTCAGCTTGTCATCGAGGAACGCGCGCACCTCATCGCGAAACGCGAGGTCGGTGGGCGACCACTGCAGGTCCATCGGAGTTCCCTTCTGCTCACAACGTCAGAGAACACAGTAAACCTAGTTAGTTAGGTGGCGATAGGTCGGGGCGGGCTTACGGATTCCTCCAGTCGTCCCCGTTGCCGGCCATGCACCGCCGACAATGAATGGGTGAACGCACTCGGCACGAACGTCGCATCGTCGGCCATTCACGGGCTCGGCATTTCGGCGCGGCGGAACGGGGCCGTGCGGGGTGGATGCTATTCGAGTGGTACGTTTCTTCTGTTGCCGCCAGCTGTGATGGCAAATCGTTTTCAACCGCTAACGCGGTTCCGCCGATTGCGGATATGTCGGGTTTTATCCGCGATCGATAGGCAACAAGACCGCACCCGAAGCCGAATGACAAACCGGCCATGGCAAATTTAGGGCAAATAACCGTGACGTGGGATATGCAATGGGACGACGAAGTCGACGTCTTGTGTACCGATGCCGGTGTCGCGGGACTGGCCGGCGCCATCTCCGCGGTGGACGCGGGGGCCGAGGTGCTCGTCGCGAACGTCCAGGCGCCGCCGGTGTCCACTGCTGCGGGCTCCTCCTCGGGATGGTTCACCGTCGACAGTGGCGACAGCGAGACCATGGCGTACTTCGCCGAGTTGACCGGCGACCTCGATGCCGCGGCACTGTCGCTGCTCGACGACGGACTGCCTGTTCGCGCGGCCCCGCAACCCGCGGCACCGCCTGAACGAAAACTCCCCCCGTTCGTTGGTGCCCTGTTGCGGGACTGGACCGCCCGGTGCGTCACCTCTCCGTCGGGCTACCTGTACACCCGGGTCACGGACTGGACCACCACACCGATGCTGTCGGCCGACGGCGATGCCGTCGGGGTCGCCGAGATCGGGTCGATGACCCCGGACCCCTTCGACGTCGTCGGCTCGGTGCTCGACTGGCTCGACACAGAAGCCCGCCTCCGCAACGTGGACGTCGAAACCGTGAGCCGATTGGACCGGTTGGTTTTCGAGGACGGTCAGGTGGTCGGAGCCGTGTTCGCGACCGCAGAGGGCCCTCTGGCCATTCGGGCCCGGCATGGGGTGCTGTTCTGCGGTGCCGGACCGCCTGCCGGCCGGGCTCAGGGGCTTCCCGCCGCCGGTGTGGTGCGGGTTGCGATGGTCAGCAAACCGGCGAGCCGGTTCGGCCGGGTCGAGCTGCTGACATCGGACCCTGCCTAGAAGTGGATCGGAATCCGCCCCTTGGCCAGCAGCGACTCCATCGCGGCGGCGGCTATCGGGCGGGAGAGCAGGAAGCCCTGAGCCCGGTGACACCCGTGCCGGAGCAGCGTCAGCGCCGCCGCCTCGGTTTCCACGCCCTCGGCGACCAGCTCGAGCCCGAACGCCTCGGCCAGCGCGATGATCGCCCGTACGATCGCGAGATCGCCGGGATTGGAGCCGAGTTCACGAACGAACGACTTGTCGATCTTGAGAGTGTCGACGGGCAGCGACTTCAGATGACTCAGCGCGCTGTAGCCGGTCCCGAAGTCGTCGATGGCGACCTGCACGCCGGCTTTCTTCAACCCGGCGAGGGTAATCCTGGTGGTCTCGATGTCCTGCACGACCACGCTCTCGGTGATCTCCAGGCACACCGATCCGCGGTCGAGCTCGAACTCGGTCATGATGTCGGCCACCGATTCGACGAAGCCGTCGGTGACCAGCTGTACCGGTGACACGTTGATCCGCAGCACGATGTTCTTGCCCACGCCGCGGGCTCGCCACCCGGCGAACTCGGTGCAGGCCGAGCGCATCACCCAGCGTCCCAGCTCGCCGGCGAGATTGATCGATTCCGCGACGCCGATGAACGAATCGGGGGAGAGCAGGCCGCGGGTCGGGTGCTGCCAACGAACCAGCGCTTCGGCGGCGAGGATGTCACCGGTCCGCATGTCGATCTCGGGCAGATAGTGCAGCAGCAGTGCGCCGTTCTCGATGACGCTCTGCAGGTGGAGTTCGATGTCGTTGCGGAACTCGTTCTCCATCGACATGTCATCGGTGAAGACGGAGATCATGTTGCCCCCGGAGCTCTTGGCGGTCAACACCGCCTGATCGGCCCGACGGAGCAGATCGGAGGTGGTGTCCTGACCTGGGATCCCGAGTGCGACACCGATGCTCACGGTGCGGGTCAGCATCTCGCCGTCGATGGACACGCGTTCGCGCAGCGTCGACTGCAGCCGGTGGGCGAGTGCTTCGGCGCTGTCGGCGTCCATCGGGTTCGCGGGGACCACGACAAACTCATCACCGCCCAACCGGGCGATCAGGTTGGGGCCATCGGCGCCTCTGCGGAGCCGTTCGGCCAGCACCCGGATGAACCAGTCGCCTGCAGTGTGGCCGAGGTAGTCGTTGATGGCTTTGAGCCGGTCGAGGTCGAAGAACAACGCCGAGACCGGGCCGGGACGGCCTGCTGCCAGCCGCTCGTCGAGGTGTGCCAGCAGTGCCCGACGGTTGTACAGCCCTGTCAGATCGTCGTGTTCTGCCAGGTAACGCAGTTGCTCCTCGGCCTGGACCCGCGCCTGGACCTGTGCGAACAGCGACGCGATGGCCTCGAGGGCGTTGAGTTCCTCCTGGCTCCACTCTCTGTCGCCGAACTTGACGAATCCCAGTGCGCCCGTGGTGACCTCGCCGGAGACCAGGGGGGCCGCCGCCATCGAGGTGGCCGGCACCGCGCGGCCTTCCTCGATCCGGCGCTGATAGTCGTCGGTGGCCGGTTCGGGACGCAACACGACCGGCTTCTTGGCGTGCTCCGACACGGCGAACACCGGGTCGGCGTCGGCGAAGAACACCAACCCGAGGGGGTCTGGGTCGGGGGGGTTGGTCCGGATCGGCCATTCGGCGATCAGTCTCGACGCGCGCAGCGCGTGGTCGTTGTAGCGCAGGAAGCTGACGTCGACGCCGAGGAAGGAAACCAGGTCACCCAGCACTCGTTGGCTGACTTCGACCGACGTGACGGCAGTCGCCGCCATCAACTGGGTGGCCACCGACGTGACCATCAGGTCGAGGCTGCGGTGGGGGGCGTTCTCAGGCATCGTGCAGTCACAATACGGTCGGTGCGGCACTCAGGGGTGGGTGACCACGGCGATATCGGAAGTCGCGGGCGCAAATCACATCCGTCGCTGGGGTCCCAAAGTGCTCAGATGTCACAGCGCGGTGTCACGGCGCAACGGGTTTTCCCTCGTTCCGGCCAGCGCCTGGTCCAGTGAAAGGATCTCGTTGAAGATCTTCGACACCTGGGAAGGTTCGGCGTGCTTGATGAACGTGCGGCGGTCCCACCACATCATCTTGGTGCAATAGCGCGGGTCCGGATACGGCGTCGCGGGGATCGACGCGACCACCCCGCCCGACGACCGCCACTTGTCGAGCACGTGGGCCGCGGAGGTGGCCATGCAGAACTGCAGGTCGACAGCGGCCATGGCATGAAATGCAGAGCGAGCCAGCACCCGGGTCACGCCCTTGCTCTGATCGGCGTCGTCGGTGACGAACCCCGACTTCATCTCGAGGACGCCGAAGGGCACCCGGTCATTGATCATCTTGCGCACTGCCGGCAGCCCGGGCTGGCCGGCCCACTCCACCACGGCGTGGGAATCCTCGGCGCAGGTCAGCGGCCCCTTCGCGCGAACCCCGCCGATCACCCGCCCTGCGGTGTCCACGGCCGCCCAGAACAGCGTGGTGTCATGACCGTCGCGGATGTCGGCGATCTGCAGGGCAACCTCCACGCCATGCTTGCGGTAACTGCGCTCTGCGCCGTGCAGATATTGGAGCCAGAGTTCCGGGTCGAGGTGTGGCTGAGACATGATCAACGTGCATTCCGCGTCCTCGTCCCACCAGCTGTGGCGCCGGCCCAGACGGAAATCGAACTCGTGGTCGGATTCAAGCGATGAAACTGTCATGGTTCTTTCCCGTCGTAGGGCAGTGGGCGGAACAAAGGGGGGTGCCGCCTGTCTGCCGACTATCCGAATCCGGCCCTATCCGGCTTCGGAGTAAATAGAGCAAGATCATTATGTCGCTGTGCAGGCCATTTATTCCAGCTAGCCGACAGATATTTCCTGCTTTCCCGCATTGCGGGAGCATTCACGGGACACTTGGTTTACCCGGGAACTACTTTTGGCAAGCAGAAATTCATCGGATCCGACGGGTGTTGTATCGCGGAATTCGTTTTTGGCGAACCCGGTGGCAGGTGCATTCGTCCTTTGACGACGCTCTCTCGATTCTGCGGCGGCATTCGCCAACCTTCGCAGCGGTACCGTCGGTAACCCTGGCAGCGGGTGCTGCGGCACGCTGTGCGGGACGGTTGCTTCGCGGACCTGAAAAGTGCTTCGTCAGGCTGACAGGTTCGCTGCTCTCGGTCGGCGCAACACCGAGAGCGACGGGATTTCGGCAGCGAATGCCAGAATTATGCGCTGCTGAGACGACCCCGCAAGGGGGCATCTACATGGTCAAGGTCGGCGGGAATGCGCCCGCAGCGCTATGGCACTGTGGGCAACGCAGCATCAACTCGCCGAAATGGAGAGGTCGTTCCTATGGGCGGTCAGGGTCGAAGGAGACAACTGTGAAGAAGTTCAACGGGTTGGCCGAATTCATTGCCGCGGAGGGCACCCAACTGGGCCCCACTGAGTGGCTCGAGATCACCCAGGATCGGGTCAATCTGTTCGCTGAGGCCACCGATGACCATCAGTGGATCCATGTCGACCCGGAGCGGGCAGCGAGCGGGCCCTTCGGCGAGACGATCGCGCACGGACTGCTGACGTTGTCGCTGATCCCTCATTTCACCCACCAGCTCTACAGCGTCGACAACGTGGCGATGGCGATCAACTACGGATACAACAAGGTCCGCTTCATCACGCCGGTCAGGGTCGGCGCCATGCTTCGGGCCCGTGCGGAGATCGCCTCGGTCACCCAGCTCGACGGTGCCGTGCAGGCGGTTCTGAACACCACCGTCGAGATCGAGGGCTCCGACAAGCCGGCCGCGGTGGCCGAGTCGATCGTGCGGTTCATCGGCTGACCCCGGTCGCGGCCGAAGTGAATTCACGAGCGTCAATGACTGTTGACGTACGTCAAAAACGCTCGTAGATTCCTCTTCGGCGTGAGGAGTGGCGGTGGATCATGCAGACCCGTATGTCGCGGTGATCGGTTCCGGCATCAGTGGATTGACCGCGGGCAAGATGCTCAAGGACTACGGCGTGCGCTACACGACGTTCGAGACGTCGGACCGGATCGGCGGCAACTGGGCATTCGGCAATCCGAACGGGCACAGCAGCGCGTACCGCTCACTGCACATCGACACCTCCAAGCATCGGTTGTCGTTCAAGGACTTCCCGATGCCGGAGCACTTTCCCTCGTTTCCGCACCACTCTCAGGTCAAGGCCTATCTCGACGACTATGCGAGCGCGTTCGGGCTGCTCGGTCACATCGAGTTCGGCAACGGCGTGGTACACGCGTCGCGCCGGCCTGAGGGAGGCTGGCACATCCGCGACCAGGCCGGTGCCGAGCGGTCATTCGACCTGCTGGTGGTGGCCAACGGGCACCATTGGGACCCGCGGACGCCCGAGTTTCCGGGAGTCTTCACCGGTGAGACGATGCACTCCCATCACTACATCGACCCGACCGCCCCGCTGGAGTTGACGGGCAAGCGCATCCTCGTGGTGGGCATCGGCAACAGTGCCGCCGACATCACCGTCGAGCTGTCGTCGAAGGCGCTGCGTAACCACGTCACGTTGTCGACCCGCTCCAGCGCCTGGATCGTGCCCAAGTACATCGCGGGGCGTCCCGGTGACATGTTCTGGCGCACCTCGCCTCATCTCCCGCTGTCGTGGCAACGAAAGGCGGTGCAGCTGGTCGCGCCGATGCTGGGAACCGACCCGACGATGTACGGACTGCCGCCGGCCAACCACAAGCTGTTCGAGGCCCATCCCACCCAGTCCGTGGAGCTGCCGTTGCGGCTCGGATCGGGCGACGTGGTGCCCAAGCCCAACGTGTCTCGCCTCGACGGGCGTTGTGTCCATTTCGACGACGGCACCAGCGACGAGTTCGACGTGATCATCTACGCCACCGGGTACAACATCACTTTCCCGTTCTTCGATCCGGAGTTCGTCGACGCGCCGGACAACCACATCCGGCTCTACAAGCGGATGTTCAAGCCCGGCATCGATGACCTGGTCTTCATCGGCTTCGCGCAATCGGTGCCGACGCTGTTCCCGTTCGTGGAGTGTCAGTCTCGGCTGCTGGCGGCGTATGCCATCGGGCGTTACGCGCTTCCGTCCGTCGCGGAGATGGAGCGCACGATCGACGCCGACCAGCAGCTGCACGCCGGGCACTGCACCGACCGTCCCCGTCACACCCAGCAGGTCGACTACTTCGTCTACGAACACGATCTGCGCAAACGTGAATTGCCCGCGGGGTTCGTGCGTGCACTCGAGGCTACCCGGTGAGACCGGACGAGGTGGCTTTCACCAGTGGAGAATCCACCTGCAGCGCATGGTATTTCGCTGCGAACGGCCACCGCTCCGCCGCGGGGTCGCGTCCTGTCGTCGTGATGGCACACGGTTTCGGCGGCACCAAGGACTCCGGGTTGGAACCGTTCGCCCGACGGTTCGTCGCTGCCGGAATCGATGTGTTCGCCTTCGACTACCGCGGCTTCGGAGCTTCGCAAGGTCAACCACGCCAATCGCTTTCAGTTCGCCGACAGATCGCGGACTATCACAGTGCGGTCGCGGCGGCCAAGGCGCTGGACGGGGTGGATCCGGACCGGATCGCACTGTGGGGAGCGTCGTTCTCGGGTGGACATGTTCTGCGCGTCGCCGCCGATCGCGAGGACATCGGTGCGGTCGTCGCGCTGACACCGTTGACGAGCGGTATGGCCGTGGGCCGCGCCGCGGCGCTGTCCGGAGGTCCGCGCGCGCTCGTCTCGTCGTTGCGCTGGACGCTCACGGGGGTCAAGAGCCGGATCGCGGTGGGCCGGGGTCAGGCGCCGACACTGATGCCGCTGGTGTCGCAGCCCGGCGGAGCGGGCGCGTTGGGGCTCGACGGTGCGTACGAGAGTTATCTGTCCCTGGCCGGGCCGACCTGGCGCAACGAGATCGACTGTGCCATCGGCCTGGAAGTCGTCGGGGTGCGCTCCACTGCAGCGGCCAAGAGGTTGCGCTGCCCGCTGCAGGTCCAGATCGCCGATTTCGACCGGTACGTACCCGCCGGCGCGGTCGCCGCCACCGCGGAGCACGGCAGGGCCCAGGTGCATCGATACCCCTGCGATCACTTCGACGTCTGGCCGGGCCACGACTGGTTCGACAAGACCGTCGAGGATCAGGTGGCGTTCCTGAGCAGGACCTTGCGCGTTCAGTAGTGTGTGGAGCCCTGGTCGATCGAGATCGCGCTCGCGGTCACATATTTCGATTCGTCACTGGCCAGCCAGCACACGGCGTCGGCGATGTCCTCGGGCTCGACCGCCCACGTCGGCAGGAACGGCGTCATCATGTTGGCCAACTGCGGGTTGGTCTCCATCGCCGCCGACAGCGCCGTACCCATGTCGCCGGTGCCCATGTCGGTGATCACCGGCCCGGGGTGCACGCTGTTCACCCGGATCGAGTGCTTGCCGAGTTCGGCGGCGAACGCACGCGCCATGCCGGTGACCGCGTGCTTGCTCGCGGTGTAGTGGATCATGAAGGGCTGCATCTTGATTCCCGCGGCAGAGCTGATCAGGACGATCGACCCGCCGCGGCCGCCGTCGACGATCTCGCGCGCACCGGCCATCACGGTGTTCCAGGTGCCGGTGACGTTGATGTCCAGGACGTCGCGGAAATCCCCGGGACTGATCTGGTCCCACGCCTGGGGTGCGGCGACCCCGGCATTGGCGACGATGATGTCGAGCCGGCCGAGGGTGGACACCCCGGCCGCGACGGCGGCGTTGAGCGCCTCACTGTCGCGGGTGTCGGCCACGGTCGCGAGGATCCGACGGCCACGCTGCTCGACAAGTTTTACCGTTTCAGCGAGGTCGTCTTCGGTCGCGGAATCGTAGGGCACACAGGGTGGGAGTGGGCCGGCGATGTCGACGGCGATGATGTCGGCTCCCTCGGTGGCCATCCGTACGGCGTGGGCACGCCCCTGTCCGCGGGCGGCGCCGGTGATGAATGCGACCCTGCCGTCCAACCGCCCGCTCACCGCTTCTGCGCCGCTTTCACCAGTCCGCCACCGATGATCAGACGCTGGATCTCGCTGGTGCCCTCGTAGAGGCGCAGCAACCGGACATCGCGGTAGATCCGCTCCACCGGGACCTCACGCATATAGCCGGCGCCGCCGTGGATCTGCACCGCGAGATCGGCAACCCGGCCCACCATCTCGGTGCAGAAGAGCTTCGCGGCCGACGGCGCGATCCTGCGGTCCTCGTCGGTGATCCACTTGCGTGCGGTGTCACGCACCAGCGCGCGGCCGGCCAACACCCCGGTCTGCTGATCGGCGATCATCGCCTGCACCAACTGGAATTCGCCGATCGCGGTGCCGCCCTGGGTGGCCGTCGCCGCGTAGCTCACCGACTCGTCGAGAGCACGCTGAGCGGTCCCCACCGCCAGCGCGGCGATGTGCACCCGGCCCCGGGCCAGCGACGTCATCGCCGCCCGGTACCCGATGTCCTCGGACCCGCCGACCAGCGCGCCGGCCGGCACCCGGACGTCGCTGAAGTGGACGTCGGCCGTCCAGGCGCCCTCCTGGCCCATCTTCTTGTCCTTGGCGCCGACCTCGACGCCCGGGGTGCCGGCGGGTACCAGGAACACCGCGATGCCGGCACCTTTCGCGTCGGCGGGCCTGGTCCTGGCGAACACCACGAACAGATCGGCGGTCGGGGCATTGGTGATGTACTGCTTCTGCCCGTTGATGATCCAGTCGGGGGCATCGACGGGGGATCCGTCCCGGACCGCCTTGGTCCGCAACCCCGACGGGTTGGAGCCGGCGCCGGGTTCGGTGAGCGCGAACGAGGCGACGACGTCACCGGACGCGATGCCCTCCAGCCAGGTCGATTTCTGCTCGTCGGTGCCGTACCCGACGAGTACCTGCCCGGCGATGCCGTTGTTGGTGCCGAACATCGAGCGCAGCGCCAACGACGTATAGCCCAGCTCCATCGCCAGCTCGACATCCTGGGCGAGGTCGAGGCCGAGGCCGCCCCACTCCTGGGGGATGGCGTACCCGAACAACCCCATCTTCTTGGCCTGCTCGCGCAGGTCGTCGGGAACCCGGTCGTCGGCCAGGATCTCCTGCTCACGCGGGACGACGGCGGTACGGACGAAGTGGCGAGTCTGGGCGAGGATCTCCTGGAAATCCTCGTCGCTGACTTCGGCTGTGGTCATCGGCTGGGGCTCCCTATCGGATATGCTTTTGAAATATCTTATATGAAATATGAGAAGCGTCGGCCAGGTGCCGACCGAGTGAGGATGGGTGCACAAGTGTCATTGCTGACTGGTCAAACCGCGGTGGTCACCGGAGGTGCTCAGGGTCTGGGCTTCGCGATCGCGCAGCGCTTCGTCGCCGAGGGCGCGCGGGTGGTGCTCGGTGACGTGAACCTCGAGGCGACGCAGGCCGCCGCCGGGCAACTGGGTGGCGACGACGTCGCCCGCGCGGTGCGCTGCGACGTGACGAACGTAGAGCAGGTCGACGCGCTGGTGGCCGCCGCGGTGGACGGCTTCGGGGGTTTGGACGTGATGGTCAACAACGCCGGCATCACCCGCGACGCCACGTTGCGCAAGATGACCGAGGAGCAGTTCGACCAGGTCATCTCGGTGCACTTGAAAGGCACCTGGAACGGCCTGCGCTCCGCGGCAGCGGTGATGCGGGAGAACAAGAGTGGCGCGATCGTCAACATGTCGTCCATCTCCGGAAAGGTCGGGATGGTCGGCCAGACGAACTACTCGGCCGCCAAGGCGGGGATCGTCGGGATGACGAAGGCGGCCGCCAAAGAGCTCGCCTACCTCGGCGTGCGGGTCAACGCCATCCAGCCCGGCCTCATCCGCTCGGCGATGACCGAGGCCATGCCCCAACGCATCTGGGATTCCAAGGTGGCCGAGGTCCCCTTGGGTCGAGCCGGCGAGCCCGACGAGGTCGCCAACGTGGCGCTGTTCCTGGCGTCGAACCTGTCGTCCTACATGACCGGAACGGTCATGGAGGTCACCGGGGGGCGACATCTGTGACACGCCAGGCTGTCATCTGTGAGCCGGTCCGGACGCCGATCGGCCGCTACGGCGGGATGTTCAAGTCGCTGACCGCCGTCGACCTCGGTGTCGCCGCCCTGCGCGGATTGCTCGAGCGGAGCGGAATCGGACCTGAGTCGGTCGAGGACGTGATCGTCGGTCACTGTTATCCGAGCATGGAGGCACCGGCGATCGGACGCGTGATCGCTCTGGACGCCGGGCTGCCGGTGACGGTCCCGGGCATGCAGATCGACAGGCGCTGCGGATCCGGCCTGCAGGCGGTGATCCAGGCGGCAATGCAGGTCGTCGGCGGAGACCATGATCTTGTCGTCGCCGGGGGTGCCGAATCGATGAGCAACGTGGTGTTCCATTCGACCGACATGCGTTGGGGTGGTGCCCGGGGTGGAGTCACGGTGCACGACGCGCTGGCCCGCGGCCGAACCACCGCGGGCGGCAAGAACCATCCGGTACCCGGCGGCATGCTGGAGACCGCCGAAAATCTGCGCCGCGAGTACGGCATCTCGCGCCAGGAGCAGGACGAACTCGCCGTGCTGTCGCACAGTCGGGCGGTGACGGCGCAGAAGGACGGACTGCTCGCCGAGACGATCATTCCTGTGACCGTCACGAGCCGGTCGGGTGACCAGATGATCGACACCGACGAACACCCCCGCGCCGATACCTCGCTGGAAACCTTGGCCAAGCTCAAAGCCGTTCTTGGCAGCGCGGATCCCGATGCCACCGTGACGGCGGGCAACTCCAGCGGGCAGAACGACGCCGCGTCGATGTGTGTGGTGACCACCCCCGAGAAGGCCGCAGATCTCGGGCTCAGACCGCTGGTGCGGCTGGTGTCGTGGGGCGTGGCCGGGGTGGCACCCCACGTGATGGGCATCGGACCGGTGCCCGCCACCGACGTCGCACTCCGGAAGGCCGATCTCACGCTGTCCGATATGGACCTCATCGAGCTCAACGAGGCGTTCGCCGCCCAGGCGCTGGCGTGCATGCGCGAATGGAAGTTCACGCAGGCGGATCTGGAGCGCACCAACGTGCACGGCTCCGGCATCTCGCTCGGGCACCCTGTCGGTGCGACCGGTGGACGGATGCTGGCCACCTTGGCCCGTGAACTCGACCGGTGCGGCGGTCGGTACGGCCTGGAGACCATGTGCATCGGCGGCGGGCAGGGTCTGGCCGCGGTGTTCGAAAGGGTGGATCGCCCATGACCAGGCTTGCGCAGACGCTGGGGCTCAGCGAGTTCCAGACCGAGATCTTGGCGACGGTACGACAATTCGTCGACAAGGAGGTGATTCCGACCGCCCAGGAACTCGAGCACGCCGACACCTACCCGCAGGCGATCGTCGACGCGATGCGGGCGATGGGTCTGTTCGGGCTGATGATCCCCGAGGAGTACGGCGGGCTGGGGGAGTCACTGCTCACCTATGCGCTGTGCGTAGAGGAGCTGGCCCGCGGCTGGATGAGTGTGTCCGGGGTGATCAACACCCACTTCATCGTGGCGTACATGATCCGCCAACACGGAACCGACGCACAGAAGCGCTACTACCTACCCAAGATGGCGACCGGCGAGACCCGCGGCGCCTTCTCGATGTCGGAGCCCGAGCTCGGCTCCGATGTCGCGGCGATCCGAACCAGGGCCAAGGACAACGGGGACGGCAGCTACACCATCGACGGCCAGAAGATGTGGTTGACCAACGGCGGCAGCTCGACGCTGGTGGCGGCGTTGGTCCGCACCGACGAGGGAGCCGACAAACCGCACCGCAACCTGACCGCGTTCCTGATCGAGAAGCCCACGGGGTTCGGTGAAGTGGCACCGGGTCTGACCATCCCCGGCAAGCTCGACAAACTCGGCTACAAGGGCATCGACACCACCGAGTTGATCTTCGACGGCTACCGCGCCAAGGCCACCGACATCCTCGGTGAGGCGCCCGGGCAGGGCTTCTTCCAGATGATGGACGGTGTGGAGGTCGGGCGCGTCAATGTCTCGGCTCGGGCCTGCGGGGTCGGCGTCCGGGCCTTCGAGCTGGCCGTCCGCTACGCCCAGCAACGCAGCACATTCGGCAAACCCATCGCCGAGCACCAGGCCATCGCATTCCAATTGGCGGAGATGGCAACAAAAGTCGAAGCCGCGCACCTGATGATGGTGAACGCGGCACGGCTCAAGGACTCCGGGGAACGCAACGACGTGTCCGCCGGCATGGCCAAGTACTTCGCCAGCGAAGTCTGCGCCGAGGTCACCCAGCAGAGCTTCCGGATCCACGGTGGCTACGGATACTCCAAGGAGTACGAGATCGAGCGTCTGATGCGGGACGCGCCGTTCCTGCTTATCGGCGAGGGCACCAGCGAGATCCAGAAGAACATCATCAGCAAGCGACTGCTGGCGGACTACCGGGTCTGATGCGATGAGTGCTCCCGACTTCTCCGCCCGGCCGCAGCTCGCCGAGGATGTGGCGCGGATCGTCCGCCACCGGATCTTCGACGGAACCTACTCTGCCGGAACATATGTGCGCTTGGACCAACTGGCCGCCGGGCTCGGGGTGAGCGTCACCCCGGTCCGAGAAGCGCTGTTCGAGCTCAAGGCCGAGGGGCTGCTCGACCAGCAACCCCGGCGCGGCTTCGTGGTGCTGCCGGTGACGACGCGGGACATCACCGACGTGTCGGATGTGCAAGCTCACATCGGCGGCGAGTTGGCGGCCAGGGCGGCGGCCAACGTCACCGACACGGCGTTGGAGGAGCTGAAGAGAATTCAGACCGAGCTGGAAGCGGCCTATTCCGCCGATGACGGCGAACGCGCGGTGCGCCTCAACCACGAGTTCCACCGCGCCATCAACGTGGCCGCGGATTCACCCAAGCTGGCGCAGTTGATGTCCCAGATCACCCGTTACGCCCCGGAGTCGGTGTTCCCGACCATCGACGGCTGGCCCGACAGGTCCAACGGCCACCACCGGAGGCTGCTCGATGCGCTGGCGCACCGTGATCCGGAACTTGCGCGCACGGCGATGTCCGAACACCTCGCGGCGGGGGCGGTGCCACTGATCGAGCATCTCACCCGGCGCGGTGTGATCGGCTGACCCGACGACAGGAGCGGTTGGGATACTGTAAGCCTTACAGTCATTGTGTCTGCAAAGGTGGGTCATGGGCGTCCTGGACGGTTTGCGTGTGCTGGACTACGGGCGTTTCATCGCCGCGCCGTGGTGTTCGGCGCTTCTGGCGGACATGGGCGCGGACGTGGTGCGGGTGGAGAAGCGGGAGGGTGGCGAGGATCGTTGGGTTCAGTCGGTCACCGATGGTGGTGAGGGCGGGACGTTTCTGCAGTGCAATCGGAACAAGCGCTCGTTGACCCTGGACACGACCACCGACGAGGGCAAGGAGATCAACCGAAAGTTGGTGGCACGGGCAGACATCGTGGTGGCCAACATGCCCGCGACCGGAATGCGTGCCAACGGTCTGGACTACGACACGCTGCGGGCTGTCCGGCCGGACATCATCCTGGCGAGTGCGACCGCCTACGGTGAGGGGGGCCCGTACAGCGGCCGGATCGGTTTCGACGGCGCCGGTCAGGTGATGTCAGGTGCGACCTACCGGCAGGGGATGCCGGAGCGGCCGATCCGAACGGTGGTGCCCTACGCGGACTTCGGCACCGCACTGACCATGACCATCGGGGTGATGATGGCGCTGTACCACCGTGACCGCACCGGTGAGGGACAGCATGTCGAGGGTGCACTGCTGCCCACCGCGATGATGATGTCGAATGCCTTCCTCATCGAACGCGACCTGCTCGGCACCGACAAACCGCGGATGGGGAACCAGGGGACGTCGGTGGCGCCCTGTGATCTGTACCGGACCTGTGATGACGGCTGGGTGCTGCTGCAGGTGGCGGGGCAGCCGATGTTCAAACGGTGGTGCCGGCTGGTCGGGCGACCGGACCTGTTCGACGACCCCCGGTTCGCCGACGACGACCTTCGCTGGGAGAACGGCGACGTCCTCAACGAGATCATGGCCCAGTGGTGCGCCGACAAGACCAAGGCCGAGGTCACCGGGTTGTTGGAGGCGGCGAAGCTGCCTGCTGCGCCGATGTATTCGACCCAGGAAGTGCTCGATGATCCGCACGTCACGGCGATGGGTTATCTCCAGCGTGTCCCGTTCCCCGGCGCGGCGCATGACGTCCCGATCACTCAGACCCCGTTCCGGCTGTCGGCGACGCCGGGGGCGATCCGTCGGCGGGCCCCGCTGCTCGGTGAGCACACCGACGAAGTCCTCGACGAGATCGGCTACACCACAACAGATATTGCAGAATTCAGGGACCGCTGCGTGGTATGAGCCTCAGCCCCGGGTGAGCATCTCGCGGAGCCCGGCCACATCGACTTTGCCCGTCGCCCCTCGCGGAACAGCGTCGGCGGAGGCCAGCACCCGCCACACCGTGGGTACCTTGAAGCTGCTCAATACCGTCCTGGCCGCAGTGTGGAGTGCCTCCGCGGTGGTGCTGGTCCCGCAGACCACCGCGGCGCCTACCTGGCCGCCCCCAGGGCCGGGCACGTTCGTCACGAAGGCAGCCCTCACGCCGTCGAGGGTGCATAGAGCGTGGGCGACCTCGCTGGGATAGACGGTGGCGCCGCTGACTTTGAACATGTCATCTGAGCGGCCGTGGAAAAACAGGAACCCCGCGTCATCCAGCCGGGCGAGATCGCCTGTCGGATAGTAGTAATCGGGAGTGAACACCTCCTCCCTGCTGCGGCCGCACAGCCCGCGTAACACGTGGGGGCCCCGGATCTGGATCTCCCCGACGGTGCCGACGGGCACCGGCACCCCGGTGTCGGTGTCGACGATGCGGATCTGCATACCGGCGAAGGGCCGGCCACAGCTGCCCCACGCCGACGGCGGCATGTCGGTGTCGGCGGGGAAACCGCAATACGGACCGAACGACTCGGTCATTCCGAACAGCATTGCCCTGGCGCCTTGTGAGGCGCGCCGATGGGCCGGCAGCAGGTCTTCGAGACTTCCCGGCCGTAGTGTCGACAGATCCACGTCGACCCCGTCGAGGTGTCGCGCCAACGCGGCAGCCTGGTCGGGCCAGCCGCGGAACAGCGTCACCTGCTCGGCCTCGAGCAGGCGCAGCGTCGAAACCGGCTCGGGGGCAGGTTCGGTCACCAAGGTGGCACCGGCGACAAGAGCCGACAGCAGGCCGCCGCCGAAGCCGCCGACCCAGAAGAACGGCATCGGCAGGTAGAGCCGGGTGCCTGGATCGATGCACCGAGCCGCCAGGCCAGACCGCACTGCACCGATAGCGCTGCCGTGGGAATGGCGCACTCCCTTCGGCGGGCCACTGCTGCCGGAGGTGAACATGACCACCAGCGGATCACCGGGTCTGACACCCCGCGACAGCGCCTCGACGACCGACGCCGCAGCCGGGCGTGCGGTGAGCGCGTCGGCCTGCTCCGGGGTACTGATCGACCTGAGCGCGGGCAGCCCGGAGGTCTCGAGCGTAGCGAGGTAGCGGTGGCCACGGAACTGCTCGACTGAGATGAGGTGTTGCACCGACGCAGTGCGCAACTGCGCCGTCAACTCGCGCGGAGTCGACAGCGTGCTCAGCGGTACAAGCACCGCGCCGATCCTCAGCAGTGCGAACGCGATCCGGGCCCATTCCACACCGTTGGGCATGATCAAGCCGACACGCGATCCCTTGCCGATGCCGTTTTCGACGAACGCGGCGGCGAGCTCACGGGTGGCCGTGTCCAGCTCGCGGTAGCAGATGCGTCTCTGCGGATCGATGATCGCGGGTTTGGCGCCGTGCCGAGCGGCGTGCTCCCGCAACAGGGCGTCGATTGTGTCAGTCACCGAAGAGCCGCCGCAGGCCGGGGACGTCGATCTTGCCGCTGGACAGCACCGGCAGTTCAGGATGCCGCACAACGATGAGCCGCCGCGGAATTTTGTATGCCGACAGCTCGGAGCGCAACGCCTGCAGGATGCTTGCCGCGTCGAGCATCGCGGGGGAGTCGGTGGCCACGACCGCGGCCACCATCTGGCCCCTGTCGGCGTCCGCAAGGCCGAGGACGTGTGCGGTTGCCGCCGGGTCGGTCGCTTCGATGACAGCCGCGAGTGCCTTCTCGACTTCGGCGGGCGCAACGTTGGCGCCGGAGGTCTTGATCATCGACCCGGCTCGGCCGGCGAAGTAATAGAACCCGTCGTTGTCGCACCGGACGAGATCGCCGGTGTGGAACCAGCCGTCGGGGTCGAAACACTCCTCGCGGCTGCGCCCGTAGTACCCCTGCATCACGTGGGGACCCCTGATGAGCAGCTCCCCGAGTTCTGTGGTGGCCACGTCGCGGCCGGTGTCGGGATCGACGACGCGGGCGGCGAATCCCGGCGCCAGCGCCCCGTAGGAACCACGCCGGGTTTCGGGCTGGTCGGTGTCGTCTCCACTGAGCAGAAGTACGCTGCCGGCTTCGGTCATGCCGAGCATGTTGTGGCGCAGTTCGGTGTCGGCCGGTCGGACATCGGGGGCCATGATCGGATACAGATTGCCCCGCCGCATGGAGTGCAGGTCGCGGCCGGAGAAGCTCGGGTGTCGGGTCAAGTGTGTGATTCCGGCGACGAATCCGTTCGTGATGGTGGGCTTCTCGGCCTCGAGCAGGTCGAGCGTCTCGCCCGCGTCGGTGGCGTTGGAACAGACCAGGGTGGCCCCACTGACCATGGTGGCGAGCAGTCCGAAGGCGAACCCACCGATCCAGAAGAACGGTGAGTTGCAGAACAACCTGTCCGACGACCGCAGCCGACGTATTTCGTTGAGGTTGTGTTGATGTTCCAGCAGAGCCGCGTGGGTGTGGACGACACCTTTGGGTGTGCCGGTCGAGCCGGAGGTGTAGATGATCGCCATGACGTCGTCGCAGCCGACGTCGTCCTCCAGTCCGGTCGACACGAACGCGGTGGTAGCCGCGTGCTCGTCGCCTGTGAAGACCACATGGCGCAGTGCCGGCGCTGCCACGCAGTACAACGGTCCCGGCGTTTCCGGCGAGGTCGACAGCGCTTCGCCGAGGCGGCCGACGTAATCGTGGGAGCGGAAGCTCCGCGCGGCGAGCAGCACAGTGACGTCGCTGTCGACCAATTGCGTGCGTAGTTCCGGTGCGGTGCTGAAGGTGGAGAACGGGACCGCCACCGCACCGATCCTGGTGGCGGCCAGCATCGCGACGACGAACTGCGCCCCGTTGGGGTAGAGCAGCCCGACGTGGGTGCCCTTTCCTACTCCCAGCTCGACCAGCCGACCGGCCAGCGATGCGGAGAACCGTTCGGCATCAGCGTAACTGAGCCGCTCGGAGTCGCAGACCAGCAGCGGCTTGTCCTCCCACCGGCGTTGGCTTCGGACGAGTCCGGCGACGGTCAGCGGAATCGGCATCATGGTGCGAAGTAGCTCCGGACGGCCGTCAGGTCGGGCTTGCCCGAGGGCGTCCGGGGGATCGATGCGGTGATCACGATGTCGGTGGGAATCTCGTAGCGGGCCAACTGGCTCCGCAGAAACTCGACCAGCTCGTGATGGCTGGCGACGGCGCCGGCACGCAACTCGACCAGGGCGACCGGAGTCTCACCGAGACGAGAATCCGGCTGACCGATGACCGCCGCGCCGTGTACGGCGGGATGAGCTTCCAGCGCGGCACGCACGTCGTCGGGCAGTATCTTGAAACCGCCGCGGATGATGGCCTGATCGGCCCGCCCGAGGATCCACAGGAACCCGTCGGCGTCCAGGCGTGCGATGTCGGTGGTGCGCAACCAGTCCGCCTGCGGCCCCAGCTGCGCGGGTTTGACCTCCAGCAGGCCGGCTTCGTCAGGCCCCAGTGGTACGCCGGTCGCGTCGACCACCCGCAGCCCCGCACCGGGGTTCGCCCTGCCGACGCTGCCACGCTTGTCACGCCAGTACTTCCGGTGGTCCGCCAACGTCCAGCCGGCTACCCCGCCTCCGAATTCCGTGGCCGCATAGGACGTGAGAACCGGAATGCCGAACTTCTCGGTGAACGCATCGGCGTCGTCGGCCGACAATGGCGCGGTGCCCGACGTCACGGCCGCAACACCGTCGAGGTCTTCGCGGGTCAGACCGGAGTGCAGCACCGTGCGCAGCGCGGCAGGCACCAGCGACACCGCCCGCGGTCGGTGTCGGCGCACCGCGCGTGCCCACTGTTCCAAGTCGAAGCGCCGGAGCAGTACGAACGGCCGGGCCTCCGCGACACACAGCAGCACCCGGAAGACGCCGCCGACGTGCACCAGCGGCGAGTTGACGATCGCAACGCCACGCCTGATCTCGGCCGGCGCCGCCGATCTCGCGGGGTCATCGCCGATGACGCTGCGGGCCAGCATGTCGTAGGTGAGATCGACGCGTTTGGGTGGGCCGGTGGTGCCGCTGGTCAGCATCCACACCGCGACACCGGGGCGGCTCTGGTCCTCGGCGACTGCGCCCTCGGTGACCACGGGGGAGGCATCGAGGTCGCTGATCGCCACCGTCGTCGCGGTGGTCGACGGGGCGAGCGCGGCCAGGTCGTCCTCGAGGCCGATGAGCACCGGTAGCCGTAGCGCTTCCAGGTCGGCCCTGGTGCGCTCGTCCCCGCGTGACGGATTGATCACCACGACGGTGCCACCGCCTGCCAGCACGCCGAGCAGGGCGGCGGCATGGGCCGGTTCGTTACGCAGCATGATCCCGACAGTGCGCCCGTGGCTGATCGCCGTGATCCGCCGGGCCTGGGAGGCGATCTCACCCCAGCAGTGCCACCGGCCCTCGAACTCCAACGCCGGTGCGGTTGGCGCCAGGCCGAGGACATGCTCGATTCGTCTCGAAAGTGGATGGGTCATCAGCGGATCCGCGGCCGAGCCTTCGGGGCCACACTCTTCGCCAGCTCGGCCTTGCCGATCGGGTTGCCCAACCGGGTGTAGATGAGTCCCTGGTCCATCGCGGCCCGGTACGGCTTGTCCAGTGATTCCCAGATCGCCTTGACGGTGCCCTGGGTGGCGGTCGGTGGTTTCGCCGCGATCATTGCTGCGATCTCGTGTGCCCGACTCCAGAGATCGGTTTCGGCGACCACTTCGGTCACCAAACCGATCCGCAGCGCGGTCTGTGCCGACACTCTTTCGTCGTTGCCCATCAGGGCCATGCGCAGCGTGTCGCCGAGACCGACGCGGCGCATCAGCCCGATCGGCTCGAGGGCGGACACCAGACCTGCGCTGACGTGGGAGTCGAAGAACGTCGCAGTGTCAGAGCAGATGACCACGTCGGCCTCGTTGACGAAGTAGAGAGCCCCTGCGGTGCACATGCCCTGAACCGCGCACACCACGGGCTTCCACATCTTCTGCCACTTCGGGCTGAGCAGTTCACCGGGGTCCTCGTGGTTCCACACGATATCGGGTTGTGCGTAGCGGGATTTCACGTCGAGTCCGGCGCTGAACGCCCGGTCGCCCGCCGCCCGCAACACCACCGCGTTGATCGCCTCATCGGCCTTGACGACGTGCCAGATGTCTTTCATCTCGTGACACATCTGGCGGTTGAACGAGTTCAACGCCTGCGGCCGGTTCAGCGTGATCGTGGCGACGTGAGCGTCGTGGTCCAGGTCCAGCAGAATGGTTTCGAAGTCGCTCATCGGCAGTCCTATCTGCACTGCCAGTTGGGTGTGCGCTTCTCCACGAAGGCCAGCGGTCCCTCCTGCGCGTCCTCGGTGCGGACCACCCGTTCGCGGAACGTCTCGGCCAGGATCTCGCCTTCCAGCAGCGGCAGGTCGAGTGTCTTGTGGATCGCCAGCCGGGTTCCCCGCACCGCAAGCGGCGCATTGGAGTTGACGATGCCGGCGATCTCGTGGGCCCGCTCCAGCAGCTTGTCGTGCTCGACCACCTCGGTGACCATGCCGAGTTCGTACGCGCGTTCGGCGCTCATCCGCTCGTGCTTGCCCATCAGCGCCATCCGCAGCGCCACCGAGCGCGGCAGCGCGCGGGCCAACCGCACCATCTCGCGTGCGGCGACCAGGCCGATGCTCACGTGCGGATCGAAGAAAGTGGCCTTGTCTGAGGCGATCACGATGTCGCCGGTGGTGACCCAGTCCAGACCCGCGCCGCAGCAGATGCCGTTGATGGCGGCGAGCACCGGTTTGGCCATCCGCCGGAACGGGGGAGTGCCCTCCTGAGGCGCCTCCCACTGGTCGTACGTCGACAGATAGGGCCGCTCATAGACAACCCTGCCGTCCTCGGGGATCTCCTTGACGTCGGCTCCGGTGCAGAACGCCCGACCGGTCCCGGTGACGACCATCAGCCAGACGTTGTCGTCGCTCTCGGCTTCGTCGTACGCGGCGCGCAACTCGGTGATCATGTGCGGTGACAGTGCGTTGAGTGCTTCCGGGCGGTTCAATGTGATGGTGGCGGTGTGCCCGTCGACGTCGTAGCCGATC
The DNA here is from genome assembly GCF_010723735.1 of Mycolicibacterium hippocampi. Classification (GTDB taxonomy): domain Bacteria; phylum Actinomycetota; class Actinomycetes; order Mycobacteriales; family Mycobacteriaceae; genus Mycobacterium; species Mycobacterium hippocampi. Next base: position 2,640,212 of record NZ_BLLB01000002.1, read on the forward strand.
GTGTCGAATCGGCCTGGGTTGGTCGTCACGTACTTCCCTTCGTCATCTGCCTTTGAATTCGGGTGCTCGTCGCTCCCGGAAGGCAGCCAGCCCCTCTTTGAAGTCGGTTGTTCTGCAGGAGAGTTCGAGGCTCGACAACTCGTGTGTCATCGACTGGCCGAGCGTGGCTCCCAGCCCGTAGTTGATCGCCTGCTTGGCCAGCCCGATCGCCACCGTCGGACCCGATGCCAGCCGGGCGAGGAGGTCGTCGGTGGCCGCCTCGACGTCGTCGGGTGCGACGGCCTGATCGATCAGGCCCCATTCGGCGGCCTCGCCGCCGGAGACCTTCTCGCCCAGAAGCAGCATGCGTTTGGCCCTGGTCACCCCGGCGAGTCTGGGCAGTAGCCAGGTCGCGCCGGAGTCCGGGCTGAATCCGCGGTCGACGAAGGGCTCCCACAAGGTCGCGCCCGTGGCGGCGACGGTGAAGTCGGCGGCCAACGCGAGGTTGCAGCCCAGCCCGACGGCCCACCCGCGCACACTGCACACCACCGGCAACTGGATCGTCGTGATGAGTTCGATTAGCCGGTTCGCGGTGTGCGGGATGCGCCGCGCGAGATCTCCGGTCCTCGGCCGACTGCTGGCGTTGTTGGTGGCCACCCAGTCCGCGCCCGCACAGAAGTCGGCGCCGCCGCCGGTCAGATGCACGGCACGCAGCGAATCGTCGGTGGCGGCAGCGGTGAAGAGGGCGACCAAGTCGTCGACCATGCTGCGGCTCAGCGAGTTTCGCCGAGTCGGCCGATCCATGGTGATGGTCAGTACGGCGCCGCTCCTGGTCTGCCGGACCGCGCCTGCATCCCCGTCGTCACCCACCCGGTCATCTCCTCGGATAGCCATACAGATAGCCATACAGTTGGCACTACCATTAGTATCCTGTACAACTTAGCAAGGAAAGGTCGTCGACGGAACAGTGACAGTGCAGCGCATCAGGCCGCCACGGGTCGCAGAACTGGTGGCGTCCCGGTTGCGCGACGACATCCTGACCGGGCGGCTGAAAGAAGGCGACGTGCTGCCCTCCCAGGAGAGCCTGTTCGCCGAGTTCGGCGTGAGTCCGCCCGCAGTGCGGGAGGCGATCCACATCCTGGAGTCGGACGGGTTGATCTCGGTGCGCCGCGGCAACGTCGGCGGTGCGGTTGTGCACCTGCCGTCGGCGGAGCGGACCGCACAGATGATCAGCATGGTGCTGCAGACCAGGTCCGCCACACCCGGCGACGTGAGCGCGGCGCTGCTGCACCTCGAGCCGATCTGCGCCGGGATGTGCGCTGCGCGAGAGGACCGCGAGGTCGAGGTGGTGCCGCACCTACGGGCCGCGATCGACTCCCAGGTCGAGCATTTCGACACGCCCTCGCGCTACGTGCCCAACGCCCGCAGGTTCCACGAGGCGCTTGTCTCCCGATGCGGAAACGAGCCGATGATCCTGCTCATCGGCTCCCTGGAGGTGATCTGGTCGGCCCATGAATCATCGGTGTGGAGTGACGAACACCACCCCGGCGACCCGATGGAGCCCAAGACGATGCGGGCGGCACTTCGCGACCACAACCGGTTGCTCGACGCCATTGCCGAGGGCAACGCGGTGCGTGCGGTGCGGCTGGCCCAAGACCATCTGGCCGCAGCGCGCCGCAACACGCTGGCCGCCGGGAGTTCCAAGACCATCGAGGCCAAGCTGATCTCGGGCCACGACCGCTGACGAACCGACGACAGGATCACACCATGACCACCACTGCCGACGACCGGGTGCTGTTCGACGCGGACCGGGACAAGCGCATCGCGACCATCACGCTGAACAATCCCGCGCAGCGCAACTCCTACGACGCGGCGATGCGCGACCAGTTGGCGCGTCACCTCGATCTGGTCGCCGAGGACGACGACCTCACGGTGGTATTGCTGCGCGGGGCCGACGGAGTGTTCAGCACCGGAGCCGACATGAACAACGCCTACGGCTGGTACGGCGATTCGGAGAAACCCACATCCAACCGCCGTCCGAGCCAGCGGCGGCGGCTCACCGTGGACCGCAAGTCTTTCGGCTTCTACCACAACTTGATGGGCTTCCCGAAGGTCACGGTCGGTGAGATCGATGGCTACGCCCTCGGCGGCGGTTTCGAGATGGCGCTGATGACCGACATCTCGGTGATCGGGCGTACCACCCGGATCGGGATGCCGGCGACCCGGTTTCTGGGACCCGCCCTGGGCAGCCTGCACATGTTCTTTCACCGGTTGGGTCCTGTGCTGGCCCGGCGCATGCTGCTCACCGGCGACATCATCGAGGCCGGTGAAGTCGAACACCTCGGGATCTTCACCGACACCTGCGACGCTGCATCCGTTACGGCACGCGCCCGCTACTGGGCCGAGAAGGCCGCGAAGATGCCCGCCGACGGTGTCGTCATCGCCAAGGAAGCGTTCCGTCTCGTCGAGCAGAGCCAGGCCTACCAGGGCGAAGAGGTCGCGAGCTACCTCTTCCACGCCTACGGGACCAACCTGCAGTTCGCGCCCGGCGAGTTCAACTTCGTCAAGACCCGCGCGCAGCACGGCACCAAGGAGGCGTTCCGGCTCCGTGACGAGCACTTCCACGTGCCAGAACCCGAGTGACCCGCCTCACCTACTGTCCGCGCTACAGTATCTGCTAGTTTTGTAAAGTTCGCTCACGTCGAAACCGAGGTCGAGAACATGCCAACACCCGTCATCGTCGGTGCTGCCAGGACGGCCATCGGCCGGTCTTTCAAGGGCACGCTGGTCAACACGCCGCCCGAGACCCTGATCACCACGGTGCTGCCCGAGGTGGTCCGGCGCTCCGGTGTCGACCCAGCCGACATCGACGACATCATTTTCGCCGAAAGTCATTACGGTGGAGGTGATCTCGCCCGCTATGCGGCGACCGCAACCGGGCTTGAGCATGTTCCCGGACAGTCGGTGAATCGGCACTGCGCAGGCAGCCTCACCGCGATCGGCAATGCCTCGGCGCAGATCGGCTCCGGCATGGACCGGGTGCTGATCGCCGGCGGTGTCCAGTCGCTGTCGATGACGCCGCTGACGAACTGGCGCATCCCCGGCCCCGAGCTGAAGTTCGAGGAGCGCTGGATGCCGCCCACCCACGTCGAGACACCCGACGCCCCGGCCAAGGACATGTCCATCACCGTCGGGTGGAACACCGCGCAGTCGATGGGGATCACCCGTGAGGAGATGGACGCCTGGGCCGCCCGTTCCCACCACCGCGCGGTCGCCGCTCAGGACGCGGGCAAGTTCGCCGACGAGATCATCCCGCTCAAGGTCGAACTCCCCGACGGATCGGTGATCGACTTCAGCGTCGACGAACATCCCCGCCGCGACACCACGGTCGAGAAGCTGGCCGGGCTGAAGGTGCTGCACCCGGAGATCGAGGGTTTCTCGATCACCGCCGGAAACAGCAGCGGCACCAACGACGCCGCGGCCGGCGTGGCGGTCGTCGATCGCGACTACGCCGATGCCCACGGGCTCAACGTGATGGCCACCGTGAAGGCCTGGGCGTCCGCGGGCGTCGCGCCGCGCGACTGTGGCCTCGGCGCGCTGAAAGCGATCGGCAAGGTGCTCGATCGCGGCGGCCTGAAGGCTTCCGACGTCGCGCTGTGGGAGATCAACGAGGCGTTCGCGTCGGTGCCGATCGCGGCCTGCCGCGAGTTCGGTCTCGATGAGGAGCTGGTCAACTTCTACGGCAGCGGCTGCAGCCTGGGCCATCCGATCGCCGCATCCGGTGCCCGGATGGTGACGACGCTGGTCTATGAGCTGGCGCGCCGCGGCGGCGGGATCGGCGTGGCCGCGATGTGCGCAGGCGGCGGCCAGGGCGGCGCCGTCATAGTCAAGGTCTAGACCTCCGCCGGAACGGTATTCCGGGCGGGAAAAACCACAACCAGGCCGCCTGGAATACAGTTCCGGCGCTGGTCGGCGGCGTGGGTCAGCGTTTGCGCGCGGTGCTCTTGGCGGCCTTGCGTGTCGGCTTGCTGTTCTGCTCGATGAGCCGTCCCGCATGGTCGAGGATGCACTCGAGACCGAACTCGAAGTTGCGGTCGTCGGCCGCGCTCAGGTGATGCCCCTTCTGGGTGACCGCCGCCAGCAACGGCGCGGTCTCCGGGTCGATCGACATCGTGTCGTCGATGTCGCCGTGCGCCTCTTCGCCGGACAGATTCTTGTCGCGAAGTCGCTGCAGCACCACCGACCCGCGGACGTGCACCGACATCGCCGAGTAGGTGTCGAAGGCATCCTCGGGCGACAGACCCGCCTCGACCAGACTGCTGATCGCCTTCTCCACCTCCTGGACGCCCATCTTCGCCGCGCGTGGGCTCAGCGCCGACCGGATGAGGATCAGGTCGGCGAGGATCGGGTTGCCCAGGAAGGTCTTGCGCATCGACCGCGCGTGGTTGCGCAGCGTCTCGCGCCAGTCCTTGGCCTCGACATACGGGGTGGCGAAGACGTACTGGCGCAGCGCACGGTCGGCCATCGCGTTGAGCAGGTCGTCCTTCTTGCGGAAGTACCAGTAGATGCTCGTGACTCCAACGCCCAGGTGCTTGCCGAGGAGCGGCATGCTCAGGTTGTCGATCGACACTTGTTCGGCGAGCTCGAAAGCTCCGCTGATGATGTCGTCGGGATTGATCGATCCGCGTTCACGCCGTTGACGCTTCTCCGCGGTCGCCTGCTTCGCCACTCGGGGAACCTCCATCGTTCGATGCCACGTCGTGCCGCTCCGGGAGCCGGGGTGGTGGTCGTGAATCACCGGCAGCCGGTATTCTGAACTGCGCCTTTGCAGTCGTGTCGCGCCGCTACCGTGCACGCGACCTTACCGTCCGGCGGCTGGGGGACACGGCCACCGTGTTTCCACTCTTCTACTGTAAGGCCTATAGTAAGCTTTTCCATCATCGTCCGGCGGCAACCGGCCAATGGTGTTGAGCGGCAGGCGAAAGGGGCACTGTGTCAGACGAGGTTCTCACCGAACGCCACGGACGGACTCTGGTCATCACCATCAACCGTCCGGAGGCGCGCAACGCGTTCAATCTCGCCGTGGCACAGGGTCTGGCGGATGCGATGGACGAGCTCGACGACACCAACGAGCTGTCGGTGGCGATCGTCACGGGCGCCGGGGGCACCTTCTGCGCGGGGATGGACCTCAAGGCTTTCATGGCCGGCGAAGTGCCTGCGATTCCCGGGCGCGGCATCGGATTCACCGAACGTCCGCCCCGCAAGCCCGTCATCGCCGCCGTAGAGGGCTATGCGCTGGCCGGCGGGACCGAGATCGTGTTGGCCACCGACCTGGTGGTTGCAGCCAGGAACGCCAAATTCGGTATCCCCGAGGTCAAGCGCGGGCTGGTGGCCGCGGGCGGCGGCCTGCTTCGGCTGCCGCACCGCATCCCGTACCAGAAGGCGCTCGAGCTGGCGTTGACCGGCGACAACTTCACCGCCGAAGAAGCCTCGGGATGGGGGTTCGTCAACGTCCTCACCGAGCCCGGCGAAGCGCTGGCCGGGGCGATGGCGCTGGCCGAACGGATCACCGCCAACGGTCCACTGGCGGTGGCGGTCACCAAAGAGATCATCGCCAAGTCGGCAGGCTGGACCGAGGACGAGATGTGGAAGAAGCAGAGCGACCTGATCATGCCGGTGTTCGCGTCCAAGGATGCGATGGAAGGTGCGACGGCATTCGCCGAGAAGCGCGCGCCGAACTGGACGGGAACCTGACGGCACCCGGATGGACCTCGGGTTCGCGAATGCGACCGCCGTCGTCGTCGGCGGGGGCCGTGGCATGGGCCTGGCGACCGCCCGCTGCCTGGCCGAGGACGGTGCCCGGGTGGCGCTGCTCGGGCGGACGAAGTCCGTCCTGGATCAAGCCGCCGCAGAATTGAGCCGCCTGGGCAGCCCCGATGCCGTGGGTATCCTCGCCGACATCGCGGACGACGACCAGGTGGTGCGGGTGTTCGCCGAACTGGGCCGGCGCTGGGGCGGCGAACTCAATGTCCTGATCAACACGGTGGGGCCAAGCGCCGCCGGCTCTTTCGAGGAGCTGACCGACGACCAGTGGCGGGCTGCCATCGAAGACGGCGCGATGGGCATGGTGCGCTGCGTGCGGGCGGCGCTGCCGTTGTTGCGCAGCGCCGAGTGGGCACGGATCGTGAACTTCTCCGCGCACTCGACTCAGCGGCAGAGCACCAGGCTTGCGGCCTACACCGCAGCCAAGGCGATGGTGAACAGCGTGTCGAAGAACCTGTCCCTGCAGTTGGCTCCTGACGAGATCCTGGTCAACGTCGTGTCACCGGGAAGCATCGCGTCGGAGGCGCTCGTGGGTTGGGCCGAATCCGTGGGCGTCGACGGCACCGATCCGTACCGCCTGATGGAGGCCATCGACGAGCACTTCGGGCATCCGGCCCACCTGCCCCGCGCGGGCCTGGTCGACGAGATCGGCCCCGTCGCAGCGTTCCTGGCGTCCCGGCGCAATTCCTACATGACCGGCGCGAACGTCAACGTCGACGGTGGTAGTGACTTCACCTGATCGGTGACACCTGAGGGGAGCGGCGCATGGCAACGGCCGGATACGTCATCTCGGCGCTGAGCCAGCCCGTCGGCTCTCACCCGGAATCAATTCCCTCGCAAGGGATCTGCCCGAAGAGGCCAAGAACCAGATCCGCTCCGGTATCACCGGCTCGGATCGGTCGATGGCTGAATCCCGCAGCACTCCGCCATCTTGCAGAAGGCGCTACCGATAGGTGTACAGTATGGACGTACATCAAGTGGGAACCGCTTCTGAGGGAGCCGAACGGGCATGAGGTCGCAGTGACCGTTTCCGACACGAAGTCTGACACCGAGTCCGATCCGGACAGCCCGGTGCTCTTCGACCTGCGGGACAGCGGTGTCGCCGTGGTCACCTTGAACCGTCCCGAGCGGATGAACGCCTGGGGCGGCGGACTGGCCGGCGCGTTCTACCGGTGCATCGACCGCGCCGAAGCCGATCCCGACGTTCGCGTGATCGTGCTGACGGGCAACGGCCGCGCGTTCTGCGCCGGCGCCGACATGGGTGATCTCGACACGATCAGCGGTGCGGGTGAATCCGCCGGTGCGGACACCGACGTCGCGAAGTTGGTCGGGGAGCGTCATCCCCACTTCGTGACCGGCCTGCGTAAGCCGGTCATCGCGGCGATCAACGGGGCATGCGCGGGCATCGGGCTCACCCAGGCTCTGATGTGCGATGTCAGGTTCGCCGCTGCAGGCGCCAAGTTCACCACCGCGTTCGCCCGGCGCGGCCTGATCGCCGAATACGGCATCTCCTGGATCCTGCCGCGGGTGGTGGGATGGGGGGAATCGCTCGACCTGCTGCTGAGCGGACGCACGTTCTACGCCGAGGAGGCCAAGGAACTCGGCATCGTCAAGGAGGTCGTCGCGCCCGACGAGCTGATGCCGCGGGTCCTGGCCTACGCCGAGGACATGGCGATGCACTGCGCGCCCAGCGCGATGGCGGTCATCAAGCGGCAGATCTACGGCGATGCGTTGCGCGACATCCACCAGACCAGCACCACGGCGGAAAAGCTGATGCACGAGTCGATGCTGCGGCCCGACTTCATCGAAGGCATCACCGCCTTCTTCGAGAAGAGACAGCCCACATTCCCGCCGCTCGAGGAGGAACAGTGAACGTGGCACCCCTGGATTACCGGGCGATCGACGTCGACAATCACTACTACGAGACGACCGACTCGTGTACCCGCCACCTGCCCAAGGAGTTCAAGCGCCGTGGCGTGCAGATGCTCACCGAGGGCAAACGCACCTTCGCGGTGATGGGAGGTGTGGTGAACCACTTCATCCCGAATCCGACGTTCGACCCGATCATCGAACCCGGCTGCCTGGACCTGCTGTTCCGCGGCGAGATCCCTGAGGGCGTCGACCCGGCGTCGTTGATGAAGGTCGATCGGCTGGCTGATCATCCCGAGTACCAGAACCGTGACGCCCGGGTCAAGATCTTGGACAAGCAGAACCTCGAGACCGTGTTCATGCTGCCGACATTCGCGTGCGGGGTCGAGGAAGCACTCAAGCACGACATCGAGGCGACGATTGCCACGGTGCACGCGTTCAACCTCTGGCTGGACGAGGACTGGGGTTTCGATCGTCCCGACCACCGGTTCCTGTCGGCGCCGATCATCTCCCTGGCCGATCCGGACAAGGCGGTCGACGAGGTGGACTTCGTCCTGGGCCGCGGCGCCAAGATCGTGTGTGTGCGGCCGGCCCCGGTTCCCGGGGCGGTGAAGCCGCGATCGCTGGGTGACCCGGTGCACGACCCGGTGTGGGCACGGTTGGCCGAGGCCGGAGTCCCGGTGGTGTTCCACCTGTCCGACAGCGGGTACCTGGCGATCGCCGCGCTGTGGGGTGGCAAGGCGACGTTCGAGGGATTCGGCAAGAAGGATCCGCTCGACCAGGTGCTGCTCGACGACCGCGCGATCCACGACGCGATGGCGTCGATGATCGTGCACCAGGTGTTCACCCGGCATCCCAACCTGAAGGTTGCCAGTATCGAGAACGGCTCCTATTTCGTCTACCGGCTCATCAAACGGCTGAAGAAGTCCGCCAACACCGCGCCCTACCACTACAAGGAGGACCCGGTGGAACAGCTTCGCAACAACGTGTGGATCGCGCCGTACTACGAAGACGACGTCAAGCTGCTCGCCGAGACCATCGGAGTGGACAAGATCCTGTTCGGTTCGGACTGGCCGCATGGCGAGGGTCTGGCCGACCCGATGGCGTTCACCGCCGACATCCCGCAGTTCCCCGAATTCAGTGCAGAGGACACCCGGAAAGTGATGCGCGACAACGCGCTCACCCTGCTCGGCGCGAACGTGACGGCTTCGGCGTAGAACATGGGGGAGTGGACAATCGGCGACGTCGTCGATGCCATCGCCGACGTCATCCCGGAGCGGACGATGACATTGTGCGGCGATCGCCGGACCACCTACGCGGACATGGCCCGGCGCACCCGCCGGCTCGCGAACTTTCTGGCCGACAGAGGATTCGGGGCCCATCGCGAGCGGAATGAACTCGCCAACTGGGAATGCGGGCAGGACCGCATCGCCCTGATCATGTACAACGATTGTTACCCCGAGGCGGTGATCGGAGCGTTGAAGGCGCGTACCGTCCCGGTCAACGTCAACCACCACTACACGCCGCGCGAAGTCGCCGACCTGCTGGCCTACGTCAAGCCGCGCGCCGTGATCTACCACCGGGCGCTGGGCGCGAAGTTCGCCGATGTGCTCCCGCCGCCGGGCTGTGAACTGCTCATCGCCGTCGACGATGGCAGCGACGCGCCACTGCTTCCCGGTTCGGTGACGATGGAAGATGCAGTGGCACAGGGGGATCCGGACATCCGGATCACCACTTCGCCGGACGACCTCATCATGTACTGCACTGGCGGAACCACCGGCCGGCCGAAGGGGGTGTTGTGGCGCCAGAGCGACACCTACGTGTCGTCGATGGTGGGAGCCGACCACGCGTCGGTGACCGAGATCCACGACAAGGTGACCGGCAACGAGGGTCCGCCGTGGTTCGCGGTATCACCTCTGATGCATGCCGCGGGGTTGTGGACGGTGTTCTCCGGCGCCCTTGCTGGGCTACCGGTGGTGCTCTACGACGATCGGGCCAAGTTCGATCCGCAGCTGGTGTGGCGTACGGCTGAGCAGGAGAAGGTCGGCCTGATGACGATGGTGGGTGACGCTTACGCGGCACCGCTGATCGAGGAACTCGAGCGCGCCAGCTACGAGCTGTCGTCGATCTACGCCATCGGGACCGGCGGCGCGGCAACCAATCCCAAGCATGTGAGCGCACTGTTGGAGAAGCTGCCACAGCTGACCATCATCAACGGCTACGGCTCCTCAGAGACCGGGAACATGGGTTTTGGCCACAACCAGCGGGGGTCCCATCGTGACACCTTCGACCTGCGTGACGGCGGGACCGTGCTGTCCGAGGACATGACGAGGTTCCTGACGCCCGGCGAAACGGAGGTCGGTTGGGTGGTGCGCACCGGCCGGATTCCGTTGGGCTACTTCGACGATCCTCGAGCCACCGACACGACGTTCCCCGTCGTCGGCGGCCGGCGGGTCGTGGTCTCCGGCGACCGCGCCAGTCTGGAATCCGATGGAACGCTGCGGCTCTACGGGAGGGACTCGCTGGTGGTCAATACGGGCGGCGAGAAGGTGTTCGTCGAGGAGGTCGAAGCCGTGCTGCGTGCCCACCCCGGGGTGGCCGACGCGCTGGTGGTCGGACGCGACAGCGACAGGTGGGGCCAGGAGGTGGTCGCGCTCGTCCAGATGGACGCCGGACAGAGCGTCGCCCCCGAGACACTGCACGCCGCGTGCACCGGGGAGCTGGCACGGTTCAAGGCGCCGAAGGAGTTCATCGTCGTCGAGAAGATCCGCCGGCTCGGCAACGGGAAGGCCGACTACCGATGGGCGAAGAGCGAAGCGAGCCGCGCATGACGCCCCGCGCGAACCGGGTCATCGATTGCCTCGTCAACGTCCACTTCGGGGAAACCGCCAGGCAGCCTGAGTTCATGCTCAAGGTGCGCGACGACTACTTCAAAGGGCCACAGTCGCTCTACGACCAGGTGGAGTTGCCCGCGCTGCTCGATGAGATGGACGAGCACGGCGTCGCCAAGGCGATCCTGATGGACAACCTGGTCAAACCGTCGGTCACTGCGCGCAAGTTCGTCGAGGAGCGGCCGGACCGCTTCGCGCTGGCGATGGGCGGTGTCAACCTGCTGCGCCCCGTACCGGCGCTGCGCGAACTGGCCGCCGTCAGCCGTGACCTTCCCATCGCGTATACCGCTGTCGGACCGAGCTTCTGGGGCGACGGCATGTACCCGCCCAGCGACGCGGTGTACTACCCGCTCTATGCCAAATGTGCCGAACTCGAGCTGCCGCTGTGCATCAACACCGGGCTGCCCGGACCGCCGATCCCCGGTGAGGTGCAGAACCCGATTCACCTCGACCGGGTGTGTGTCCGGTTCCCGGAGTTGAAGCTGTGCATGATCCACGGTGCCGATCCCTGGTGGGACGTGGCGATCCGGTTGCTGCTCAAGTACGCCAACCTGCGCATCATGACCTCGGCATGGTCACCGAAGCGACTTCCGGAAAGCCTGTTGCACTACATGCGTACCCGCGGCAAGACCAAGGTCATCTTCGCCTCGGATTGGCCGGTACTGCGGCAGAGCCGCGTCGTCCCGGAGGCGCTGGCGCTGGATCTGCCCGCCGACGTGCTCGACAACTACCTCTTCGACAATGCGAACAGTTTCTTCTTCGGACAGGAGTCCTGATGGACCGATACGAACTACGTAGGCTCGACTACTCGCTGTCCGAGGACCATCAAGCCCTTCAGGCCGCCTACAAGAACGTGTTCTCAACCCACTGCACGATCGAAACCGTCCGTGCCGCCGAGGAGTCCGGCTTCGACGAGAGCCTCTGGGAACGGCTGTGCGCCATGGGCGCGACGACGATGGCGCTGCCGGAGAGCGTCGGCGGTGACGGGGCGACGCTGGTCGACCTCACTCTGGTCGCCGAGGAGATCGGCCGCTCGCTCGCCCCGGTGCCGTGGATCGACCATGTCTGCGCCACCCGTCTGCTCGCCCGCCTCGGGGTCGTCGATCCCGACGTGGTCAACGGCACGCAACTGGTGGGCCTGGACCCGCAACTGGAGAGCGGCTCCGGAGTCAGGCTGATCCCCACCGGTTCGATCGCCGACCGCATCGTGGTCCGTACCGGCGACGAGGTCGTGCAGTTGACCTTCGCCTCCCGGCCCGCTCGGGTGGACAACATCGGCAAACTGCCGATGGCGTGGGTGGATCCGGCTGCGGCGGACAGCCGTACCGTCTTGGCCGGCGGCCCCCGGGCACTCGCCGAATACCAACGGGCCCTCGATGAATGGCGGTTGCTGACCGGGGCCGCGCTGGTCGGCCTCGTCGAGGAGACGATGACCATCGCTGCGGAGTTCGCCAAGACGCGGTACACGCTCGGCGTCCCGATCTCGACCCTGCAGGGCATCTCCCACCCGCTGGCCAACATCGCGATCACCGTGCAGGCAGGTCGCAACCTCGCCCGCCGGGCGGCGTGGTTCCTCGACAACGAGCCCGCCGAGAGGCCTGAGCTGGCGCCGTCGGTGTTCGTGTTCATGGCTGAGGAGGCGGCCAGAGCTGCGACGATGGCCGTGCACGTGCAGGGCGGGCTCGGTGTGGCGGCGGAGGCGGCCGCAACCGCCTACCTGGTCCGGGCCAGGGGATGGGCGATCGCCGGAGGCGACCCCGGCGCAACCGCCAAGCACGTTGCCGAGCTCGTCGCCGAGCGTGAAGGACAGGGCTGAGCAATGGATTTCTCACGAGTGCAACTCGACGAGGACGACCGGGAGTTTCTCGACGAGACCCGGGCATTTCTGCATGGGATCGTCACCGAGGACGTCCTGGCCCGCGACCGCGAAACCGGGGACAACTTCGACGAGGGCGTGCATCTGGCCATCGGTGCGGCCGGGTACTGGGAGCGGGAATGGAAGGCCGACTCCGAGCGGGCGTTCAGCCGAGTGCAACGTCGCATCTGGGAGCTGGAGAAGCGCCGCGCCCACGTACCGTGGGTGACCGCGGGCACCACCGCGATGATCGCGCGGTCGGTCGAAAAGTTCGGAACCCAGGAGCTCAAAGACGAAGTCATGCCCGGCGTGTACAGCGGTCACGTGCGGATGTGCCTCGGCTACACCGAACCCGAGGGCGGCTCGGATGTGGCCACCTGCAAGACCCGAGCGGTCCGGGAGGCCGACGGGTCGAGCTGGATCATCAACGGGTCGAAGATGTTCACCACCGGCGCCCACAACTGTCAGTACGTCTTCCTCATCACCAACACCGACCCGGCTGCGCCGAAACACAAGAGCCTGACCATGTTCCTGGTTCCCCTCGATGCGCCCGGCATCGAGATCCAGGGCATCCGCACTGTCGACGGCGATCGCACCAACATCGTCTACTACAGCGATGTCCGGGTGGATGACCGCTATCGCCTCGGTGAGGTCAACGGCGGTTGGGCAGTGGTGCGCGAACCGCTCAACGTCGAGCACGGTGCGGTGAACGCTGCCGACGACGGTCTGCAGGACGTGTCGATCATGATGCACCAGGCCGGTTTCATGGCGGCTGCGGCGGACAAGGCCGCCGCGAAGGCCGCCCTCCCGGATCCGAACGGCCGCAGGCTGATCGACGACGGCGCGGTGGCCTACCGTTTGGGTCGCAGTGTGGCGAGGATGGAGGCGGCGCTGTCGGCACCGAGCATCTTCGGGCGGGTGGCCCTCGCACAGACGATGCGGGACATCTCGCCGGACCTGATGGACATCCTCGGGGCCGCGTCAGCGCTGCCGCTCGGCAGCGACGGAGCAGCCGACGACGGCGCGGCCGAGTACGTCTACCGGTTCGCACCGCTGGTCGGAATCTACGGCGGCACCCTCGAGGTGTTCCGGAACATGATCGCGCAGTACGCACTCGGGCTGGGTAAGCCCAACTACTCGCCGGTGAGGTGAAGCGATCTGGGCGTGACTATCGCCGCTCACCGTCGAAAATCACGCCGAAATCGCCAATTCAGGTGGTCAGGAGGGTTGCGCCTGCGGTGCCCGGCGCGCCGTAGAGCTGGGCGAAACCCACCTTCGGCTCGCCGGGGATCTGGCGGTCGCCGGCCTGCCCGCGCAGCTGCCGGACGATCTCGTGGAGCTGCCGCAATCCGGACGCGCCGATCGGCTCGCCGTTGGCCAGCAGGCCGCCGTCGGTGTTGACCGGCATGGTGCCGCCGATCTCGGTGGCACCGTCGGCAATCAGCTTCTCCTGATCGCCGTCGGCGCAGAAGCCGGCCTCGGCCATGTGGATGACCTCGGCGCCGGCATCGGTGTCCTGCAGCTGGATCACGTCGACCTCCGAGGGTGCGATGCCTGCCTTCTGGAAGGCCGCGCGGGCGGCGTACACCGTGGGTGCTACGTCCTCCTCGACCGGCGCGAAGGTCGTGTTGACCTCGTAGGCGCCGTACTTGCGGGTGCGCACCTCGACCGCTCGGACGTACACCGGCTTGCTGGTGTACCGGTGGGCTATGTCGGCGCGACACATCACCACCGCCGCCGCTCCCTCGTCCGGTGAGCAGAACATGTACTGAGTCAGTGGGTAATTGAGCATCGGAGAGTCGAGGATCGCATCCTCGGCCATCGGCTTGCGGCGGAAGGCGTTGGGATTCAACGCTCCGTTGCGGAGGTTCTTGTTGACGACCTTGGCCAGGGTCCGGTGGCTTATGCCGTGCTCGTGGCAGTAGCGGTTGGCCTTCATGCCGAAGAACTGCGTCGTCAGATACTGACCGTTCTCGGCGTACCAACTCGGCATGCCGACCAGTGCCGGGTCCTCGGTGAAAGCGCCGCGAGGATGCTTGTCCAGTCCCACCGCGATACCGATGTCGTAGTCACCCAACCGGATACCGTCGGCACACGCCTTGGTGGCACTGGCGGCCGTGGCACACGCGTTGAACACGTTGGTGAACGGAATGCCCGACAGGCCGATCATCCCGACGATCGCGTCGGGGTTGGCTACCGTCCAACTGCCGCCTACGCCGAATTGAATGTCGTTCCAGGTGATTCCGGCGTCGGCGACGGCGGCGGTGATGGCCTCGACGCCCATCTGCATCGCCGACTTGCCTTCGAACCTGCCGAACGGGTGCATTCCCACACCGATGATCGCGACGTCATGCATGTCAGGATTTCCTCTCGGTCAGACCGGCGGGTCCGTTGTGCGTTTCCGGGTCGTGCTGACCAGCCAACGGTAAATCTTACGGTAAAGCGACTCAGCCGGGAACGTCCGGTGCCGGGCGCCGTCGTACGAGCTGAGCCTGCTGGATCGCGGCCACCGCGCCGACCTCGTCGAAGAGGGTGCCGCGGGAGATGCCGACTCCGTCTGTGCCGTAATGATTCTCGGAGCGTACCCCGACCCACTGTCCTTCCGGAAGGCGATGGATGTGCACCGCGAGGTCGGTGTTGAGGAACGTCCACTCCGTCGGGTCGAGCCGGGTTCCCATACCGTTGGCGATATCGGCCACCGCGAACAGCTGTTGAGTCGGCGTCATCGACTCACCGGCGACCAGGTCGACCAACGGCCTGGCCCAGCACTGGGCCTGCACACTGTTGAGGATGTCGTTGAGCCAGCGCCAGTCCAGGCTCTGGATGTAGGTCTGATCCGAGCCCGCCTCGGCGATGCGGCGTCGCCCCTCGGCCACCGGAGGAAGTGGCTCGGCGGGCGTGAAGTGCAGCTCGTCGGTATCCGTGTGCTGGAACCGCCAGGCAGTCGCCTTCGCGACCGGTCGCGGTGTGCCGTCGGGTCCGGGCGCGGTCATCTCTGCGGCGACCAGCTCGATCCGCGTCCCCGGACGCTCGACGCGGGCGTTCACCCACAGCCGGTCGGTGACCGGGACCGGCCCGAGGAGGTCGACCACCACTCTGCTGATGCGCGAATCGTCTCGCGGGGAGCAGCGTTCCAGTGCCCTGACCAGGAGCGCCGACACCGGGGCGGCGTTCTGCATCGTCGAGCCCCACGTGCTGACCACATGTTCGGAGGCCGCGAACCGCTCCCCGCGGGGATCGGCAGAGTCGATCAGCTCGTAATAGGCGTCGGTCACGTCCCGGTCCTGTCTTTCGCGCACGGCGGTCGCCTGCCGCAGGATATGGTCGGACTTATCGAAAGTGCAACCGGAGGCCTTACAGGACGTCACCGGGGGTCGATGAGATCCCGGAGGCGTTCGGCGGGGCACACGGTCGCATTCGCCGCTCGCACCCGGCCCGCCAGCTCCCGGTCCGAGGTCGCGACCCTGAGCAGTTCGGGATGCGGATCGGAGGCGACCAGCCTGACGATCTCGTCGTCGGCGGAGTTCGGTGCAGCGGCTGACGCGTGGGCCACGGTGATGGCCGTCGACTGGATCGGCGGAGACGGCGGCCGCTCGAATACCACGGTCACGTCGAGCCCGTCGCGCACTGCCCAGCCCTCCAGGCGGTCCACCAGGGTGGCCATCGCGCGGTGCCGGTCGCGCCACCAACCGTCGGGGCGGCATCCGATCACGTTCATACCGTCGACAATCCAACGCATCCCGATCAGACTATCCCGGTAGCGAAGCTGGTAAGGGGACCCATCATGGCCGACAAGATCGAACACAAGGTCACGTTCTGCCGGATCTGTGAGCCGCTGTGCGGCATGATCGCCACCGTCGAGGACGGTCGGCTCGTCGCGTTGCGGCCCGACAAGCGTCATCCGTTGTCTGCGGGATTCGCCTGCCAGAAGGGGATCGCCTTCACCGAGGTGGTCAACGACCCCGATCGGGTCACGGTGCCGCTGCGCCGCACAGCCGACGGGTTCGAGGAGGTCAGCTGGGACGAGGCGATGGCCGATATCGCCTCGCGGCTCTCGTCGATCCTGCGGGAGCGCGGGTCGGGTGCGGTCGGCTGGTACTTCGGGAATCCGGGGGCGTTCAGCTATTCACATGTGCTCGCCGCGTTGGCCTTCGTGAAGGGCCTCGGCAGGCGCTCGCATTTCTTCACGGCGTCGTCACAGGACACCAACAGCCGCCTGATGGCCAGCCAGCTGCTCTACGGCACGCCGACATCGGTGCCGATCCCGGACCTGCACCGCACCGACCTGCTTGTCGTGATGGGCGCCAACCCCGTGGTCTCCCACGGCAGTTTCCTGACCGCCCCGCGGATCAAGGACCTGATGCACGACATCCTCAAGCGCAACGGTCGGGTCGTGGTGGTCGATCCGCGCAGATCCGAGACCGCGTCGCAGTTCGAATGGTGCGGGATCGTCCCGGACACCGATTCCCATCTGCTGCTGTCGCTGCTGCAGGTGATGTTCGCCGAGGAACTGGTCGACACGTCCAGGCTGATGTCCTACGCCGAAGGACTCGACTGGCTCCGCTGTCTCGCGGAACCGTTCACGCCCGAGGCGACACAACCCCACACCGGCATCGATCCCGGCGCGGTTCGGGGTCTGGCGCGCGACCTCGCCACGACGCCGCGCGCGGCGATCTACGGACGGTTGGGAACCTGTGCGGGCAGGTACGGGACCCTGACGTCGTATCTGATCGACGTGGTGAACCTCGTCGCCGGCAACCTCGACGTCGCAGGCGGATCGGTGTTCGGAAGCCTGGATCTGCCCGGGCAACGCTGGGTGAACATGGCGTTGGGTGCGGTACTGCGGCGCACCTACCGGCGCAGGCGTTCTCGCATCGGCGGGTTCCCGTCGCTGATCGGTTCGGAGCCGGCGGCGTTGATGGCCAAGGAGGTCTGCACCCCGGGTGAGCGCCAGATGCGAGCGCTGTTCATCAGCGCAGGCAATCCGGTTCTGTCGGTCCCCAACGGCAACGAATTGGAATCGGCACTGGGGTCGCTGGAACTGTCTGTGGCACTGGACTTCTACCTGACGGAGACGACGTCACAGTGCGACTACATCCTGCCCGTGACGACCATGTACGAACGGGACGACTTCCCGTTGACGTTTCAGGCGTTTCAGGCCACGCCGTTTCGCCAGGCGACCGAAGCCGTGGTGGCGCCGATCGGGCAGGCCCGTCCCGAGTGGGTGATCGTCGGCGAGTTGATGCGGCGGCTGTCGGGCCGGGTGACCGCGTTCAAGGTGCTGTCGGCCACGGGCAGGCTGCTCACACGGGTGGGGTTGCAGGCCTCACCCCGACTGCTGGCCGACGGCATCATCAGATCGACCGCCGGCGGGAACCTGTTCGGGCTGCGCCGCGGCGGCCTGACCTTCGCTCGCCTGACCGATCGTCACCCACACGGGAGCGTGATCGCCCCGAACCTGAGCACCGGCGTGCTGAAGAAGAGCATCAGCTACCCACGCGGCCGAATCCGCCTGGTACACGACGAGATCGCCGAACAGGTCGCGATGTTGTCGCGCAACCACCATCCCGACGGCTACCCGCTGCGGATGATCGGTATGCGGGAACCGCGATCGGAGAACTCCTGGATGCACAACTCGCCGTTGCTGATGCGCGGAGAGCGCACCCATCACGGGCTGATGCACGTCGACGACGCCGCGGAAATGAACATCGGCGACGGCGACGAGGTCCGGGTCAGCTCGCCGTTCGGACAGATCACGGTTCCGGTCGCCGTGACGAAGGACATCGTGCCGGGGGTCATCGCGGTGCCCCACGGTTGGGGCCACAAGGGAACCGGCGGCTGGCGCCTGGCCAACCGGGCCGGAGGCGCGAATGTCAACCAGCTGACCTCCAGCGACCCGGCCGACGTCGAGTCCCTGTCGGGAATGGCGTGGCTGACCGGCGTGCCGGTACGCATCGACACCTTGTGACTCCCGCCGGAACGGTATTCCAGCAGAGGCTCACTCGCATTTTGGCTGCTGGAATACCGTTCCGGCAGCGGGGCGTCAGGCGATGGCGCCGCTGTCCTTGAGCGCTTCGATGCGGTCCCAGTCCAGGCCGAGTTCCATCAGCACGATCTCGGTGTGCTCGGAAGCCTGCGGCGCGCGGGTGGTCTCCAACGGCTCGTGATTGAACTGAACCGGCCCCCGTACCACCTTGAACGGCTTGCCGCCGTCGCCGGCCTCCACCTCGACGATCATGTCGTTGGCGATGGCCTGCTCGTCGGTGCCGAGGTCGACCAGGCTCTGGAACGGCGCCCACTGGCCCTTCATGGTCTTGAGGTGCTCGCGCCAGTAGTCGAACGGCTTGCTGCGGATCGAGTCGGCGATCATCTCCGCTGCGGCCCCGGCATTCTCGATGAGGGGCAGGACGTCGGAGAAACGCGGGTCGTCGGCCAGTTCGGCTAGGCCGAGATGGGTGAACGCATCGCGGATGTACCCGGTGGGGCTGACGATGCACAGGTTGATGGTGCCGCCGTCGGAGGTCAGGTAGTTGCCCAGGAACGGATTGACCGTCGGGCCCACCGAGTCGGGCATCAGCGAGCGCATGGTCTCGCCGGACTCCATGCCCTGTGTCACGCTTGCGCCCGCTGCCCACCACGCGGTGCTCAACAGCGACACGTCGATCTCCGCGGTCTCGCCGGTACGTTCGCGGTGGAACAGTGCCGCCGCGATTCCGCCGGCGATGTTCATCCCGCCGATCGAGTCCCCGAACGCCGGGATGCCCTGCGACAGAGCGCCTCCGATCTCCTCGGGAGTCAGTGCGTGGCCCACTCCGCTGCGGGTCCAGAACGCGGTGCCGTCGAACCCGCCGACCGTGCGCTCGGGACCCTTGTCGCCGTAGGCGCTTCCGCGTGCATAGATGATGTCGGGATTCACCGCACGGATGTGCTCGACATCGAACTTGTTCTTCTGCCGGGCCTGCGGCATGTAGTTGGTGAGGAAGACGTCGGCGGTCCGGGCGATCTCGTAGAGCACCTCCTGACCGTCGGGCGTGGAGATGTCGATGCCGACGCTTCGCTTGCCGCGGTTGGGGTGCTCGATCAGCGGATGGCGGTTGGGGTCCATCTGGAAGCCGCCCATGTTGATGAACCCGCGTTGGGTGTCGCCCCGCACCGGATGCTCGACCTTGATCACATCGGCGCCCCAGTCGGCGAGGATCGCGCCGGCAGCCGGGACGAAGGTGAACTGAGCTACCTCGAGGACACGAACGCCCTCCATGACCTTGATCAAGTCGATCCCCATCCTGACGTCGCTGTCGCACGGCTTTCAGGAAGCGAGTCTAGCGGAGTCGAGATACTGTAATCTTTACCGTTGAACATCCGAGAAAGCCGCCCGGAGGTGCAGGTGAGCGACGGCGTCATGGAACGTGCTGAGACCAGCGTCGAGGTGGGCGTGCGTGCGGGGCGGCGGGCCGAGCGCAGGATGCTCATCGCGGGCGACCTCGTCGCGGCCGCCTCCGGTGCTGAGTTCGACAACGTCAGCCCGGCCACCGGGGACCTGCTGGGCTCCACAGCCGCGGCCGGCGCACCCGACATGGACCGGGCGATCGGCGCGGCACGCAAGGCGTTCGACACCGGCGATTGGTCGACCAACAGATCACTGCGCCGGCGGTGCCTCGAACAGCTACAGGGCGCACTGGAGGCCGAGAAGGAGCACCTACGGGACGAACTCGTCGCCGAGGTGGGTTGCCCGGTGATGACGACTCAGACGGCGCAGCTGGACTGGCCGCTGGCCGAGGCGCTGCGCTATCCCACGCAGCTGATCGACGAGTTCGAATGGGAACGGACCCTCGACGGCGGCGGCCTGTTCGGCGACCGCAACGTGCGCACCGTGGTCAAGGAGGCGGCGGGCGTCGTCGCCGCGGTGACCCCGTCGAACTTCCCGATCGAGGTCATCCTCAACAAGCTCGGACCTGCGCTCGCGGCCGGTAACACCGTCGTCCTCAAGCCCGACCCCAACACCCCGTGGAACGCCACCCGGCTCGGCAGGCTCGTCGCCGAGCACACCGACATCCCACCCGGGGTGCTCAACGTCGTCACCACACCGTCCAACGATGTCGCCGGCATGCTGGGCACCGATCCCCGCGTCGACCTGGTGTCTTTCACCGGTTCGACCGCGGTCGGCAGGCTGCTGATGCGCCAGGGCGCCGACACGATGAAGCGGATGTTCCTGGAGCTCGGCGGCAAGTCCGCCGCGATCGTGCTCGACGATGCCAACCCCGCGGTGATCGTCCCGACCGCGGTGGGCGTGTGCGTGCACGCCGGCCAGGCCTGCGCGGCTACCAGCCGAATGCTGATCCACCGGTCGCTGTACGACCAGGCGGTCGCCGACATCACCGCGGCGTATCAGTCTGTCCCTGTAGGTGATCCGGCCGACCCCGGGACGCTCGTCGGGCCGGTGATCAGTGCCGCGCAACAGGACCGCGTGCTGTCCGCGATCGAGGGCGCGCGGCGCGACGGCGCCCAGATCACCGTCGGTGGAGGACCCGCGGGCGGCCTACCCGCCCATCTGGCCGGCGGGCACTTCGTCGCCCCGACGGTCATCGTCGGCGTCGACAACGGTGCCGCCATCGCTCAGCAGGAGATCTTCGGGCCGGTCCTCGTCCTGTTGCCGTTCGATGACGACGACGACGCTGTGCGCATCGCCAACGACAGCATGTTCGGACTGGCAGGCGCGGTGATGTCGCGGTCGGCCGAACGCGGGATGGCGATCGCGCGGCGTGTCCGCACCGGCTCGTTCGGCGTCAACGGCGGGATGTTCTACGGCGCCGACGCACCGTTCGGGGGCTACAAGAGCAGCGGTGTCGGCCGGCAGTGCGGCATCGAGGGCTTCGCGCAGTATCTCGAGACCAAGACCATCGCCCGCCGGGTGCGTCGGCAGAGCTGACCCGCCAGCGTGAAGCCATGGCTGTGGTCGGCCCGCAAACCACAGCCAGGAATTCTATTTCGCGGCGGATGGGGTGAAGGTCACCGGCAACGCCGTCGGTGACCGGAACGGCTGACCATGGATGTGCGGGTCGCCGTCGAGGACCAGTTCGATGTCCGACAGCCGGTCCAACAGGCACTCGACGGCGACCCGGGTTTCCATCCGCGCCAGGTGCAGACCCATACACGTGTGCTCGCCCGCGGCGAAAGAGAGGTGCGGCAGCCGTTTACGGAAGATGTCGAACTCCTCGCAGCGTTCCCAGCGCTGCGCGTCGCGGTTGGCCGAACCGATGCAGACGTCGATCACCGAACCCGCCGGAATCGCCACGCCCTCGACCTCGGTGTCCTCGGTGGCGAAGCGTTGCACCGTGGTCAACGGGGTCTCGTAGCGCAGACCCTCCTCGATCGCCGAGCCGATGAGGTCACGGTCGGCCACCACCGCCTCGAACTGATCGCGGTGAGTGAGCAACAGGTACAACAGGTTTCCCGACGAGCGGTAGGTGGTCTCCAGCCCGGCGGGCAGTAGCAGCCGCAGGAAAGAGAAGATGGCCTCGTCGCTGAGTTTCTCGCCGTCGATATCGGCCGACACCAGGTCGCCGATGATGTCTTCGGTCGGCGCGGAACGGCGTTTGTCGATCTGCCCGAGGAAGTAGTCCTTCAACGCCGTGGAGGCTTCGAACGCCCGCTTGTACTTGACCGTGTAGCTGATCAATTCGACCGCACGCTTGCGGAACCAAGGCAGGTCCTCTTCGGGCAGGCCCAGCAACCTGGAGATGACGCGGGTGGGGAACTCGAAGGTGAAGTCGCGCACCAGATCGGCTTCGCCGGACTCGACGAACTCGTCGATGAGTCCGTTGACAACAGGCCGGACGATCTCGGGTTCCCAGCGCGCCAGCGATCGCGACTTGAACGCCGCCGACACCAGGTTGCGATGCTCCCAGTGCGGCTTGCCCTCCATCGCCAGGATCGTCGGGCCGATGAACAGGCCGATGGTGGAGTCGTAGATCTTCGAGTTGAACACCTTGCCGTCGCGGAACACCCGATTGACGGCATCGAACGAGACCGCGGCGTAGAGGTTCTCGGGCTTGAGCGACTCCGGCGTTTTCGACCAGTCCATGACCGAGCCGCGGAAGACGCCACCGTCGGAGCGCCGGCGCGCGAACATGGGGTAGGGGTCGCGTAGGTCGATGGGCTCGTCCATCGCGACAGCCTGTGCCGGGGTTTCCACGTCTGGCCTCCAGTCGGGGTTCTACAGCTTGCCCAGGCAGATACTGTAACGCTTACAGTATTGCGTGTACACCCTGACCCGTCACAGGGTGATCGGCTCGCCCGCGGTCATGGAGCTGACGAACCCCGAGTCGATCTGCACGTCTTGTCCGTTGATCCATTGCGCGGCATCGGAGCCCAGGAAGGCGATGGCAGGCACGATGTCGTCGACAGTGCCGTGCCTGCCGTAGGTCGACCGCAGGAAGTCCAGTACGTCCTTGCCCATCGAGCGTTCGAAGTCGGGGAGGATCGGGGTCTCGACCGGCCCAGGGCTGACGGTGTTGATCCGTACGCCGTACCTGGCCAGCGCCGGGCCGGACAGGCGCTTGGCGTAGAGGATGACTGCCTGTTTGGAGGAGGTGTAGACGGGATAGTCGGGGTCCTGGCGGTCCTGCCACCTCTGGACCGACTCCGCATCGGTGGCTTCCAGGAGTTCCGACAGTGCGTCAAGTCGTTGCTCCCAGCCGATGCCGGCGGTCGAGGCGACCGCCACCACCGCGCCGCCGCGACGCAGGCGCGGCAGCATGCTCTCGGTCATCAGTCGCATGCCGAGGTAGTTGACCGTCAGCACGTCATGGGCGGGCGCGGTGCCCGGCACCCCGGCGACGTGCGCGAGAAGGTCCCATCCGCTGCCGAGTCCTTCGGTGAGATCGTGGATGCTGCGGGCGTCGCGCAGATCGCACTGCGCGTACTCGGAAGCAGGTGTTTCAGTGGGCTTCAGGTCGACCGCCATGACGTGGTCGCCGTGCTCGTGGAAGTGTGCGGCCACCGCCGCGCCGATCCCGGATCCGGCACCGACGACGACGACCTTGCGCATACCCACCGACCTCTCGGGACACGGGCCCGCGCTGCCCGGAACGACACTGAACGACACTGAACGACACTGAACGACACTGAACGACACTGAACGACACTGAATGACACTGAATGACCGACAGTAAGGGTGACAGTAATCGATTTCCGGCGACCGGACAATGTGCAGACAGTGTTACTGTTGTCCTTACCGGATGAGCGTCTGACGGAGGAACTGCGTATGGTCATGTCGCTTGACGAGGTCCTCCACCGACAGCGCCAGGCGTTCCTGGCCGACGGACCTCCCGACGCGGCCCTACGGCGCAACCGGATCGACCGACTGCTGGCGTTGGTGCTCGACAACGCCGACGACTTCGTCGACGCGATGGCCGCCGACTTCGGCACCCGGCCCCGGGCGGGGTCGCTGTTCACCGAGATACTGGGCATGATCTCGGTCATCGAGCACACCAGAGCTCATGTGCCGCAGTGGATGCGGGCGACGAAGTTGATGCGTGCGGCGCGGGTGTTCGGCATGAAGGCCGAAGTCGAGCCCTCGCCGTTGGGGGTGGTGGGCATCATCGGTCCCTGGAACTTCCCGATCAATCTGGTGGTGCTGCCCGCCTCGGCGGCGTTCGCGGCAGGCAACCGCGTGATGATCAAGATGTCGGAGATCACGCCGCGCACCGCCGAGTTGATGGAGACGCGTGCCTGCGACTACTTCGACCCTGCCGAGCTGCATGTCGTCACCGGCGACACCACGGTCTCGGCGGCCTTTGCGGCTTTACCTTTCGACCACTTGTTCTTCACCGGCTCGCCGGCGGTGGGCGGGCTGGTCCAACGGGCCGCGGCGGCCAACCTGGTGCCGGTGACCCTCGAACTCGGTGGCAAGAATCCGGTCGTGGTGTCACCCGGTGCCGACATCACCCGGGCGGCCACCCGGATCACCCAGGGGCGCATGATCAACGGCGGCCAGGTCTGCGTGTGTCCCGACTACGTCTTCGTGCCGGCCGGTCGTACCGACGAGTTCGTCGGCGTCGTCCGTAGCACCCTGCGCTCGATGTTCCCGTCGATCGTGACCAACACCGACTACTGCTCGTCGGTCAACGACGCGAACTTCGACCGCGTCGTCGGGCTCATCGACGATGCCCGGACCAAGGGTGCCCAGGTGGAGGCGGTGGCACCGCCCGGCGAGCACCTGCCCGACCGTCACACCCGCAAGATCGCCCCGACCATCGTGCGCGGCGTCGACGACAGCATGCTCATCGCCACCGAGGAGACGTTCGGCCCGGTCCTGACCGTGCGCACCTATGACCGTCTCGCCGACGTCGTCGACTACGTCAACGCCCGCCCGGCACCGTTGGTGGCGTACTGGTTCGGACCGGACGACCACGACTTCAGAAGCTTCGTGCAACGCACCCGAAGCGGTGGTGTCGCCCGTAACGACTTTGCCGCACAGATGATTCCGTCGGCGGCGCCGTTCGGGGGCGTGGGTCGCAGCGGCATGGGTGCCTACCACGGCAAAGCGGGGTTCGACACCTTCAGCCATCACCGCACCGTGGTCGGCACCGACCTGCCGTTCACCATCACCGGGCGTGCCGCGCCGCCGTTCTCCCGGCCGATGCGTGCCACCACGTCGTTGGCCCTGACGATGGCGCGCAACCGCACCCGCCGCAGACTCAGGAGTCGCTGACGGCCTGTTCGCGGGCCCACCGGTAGTCGGCCTTGCCTGCCGGACTGCGTTCGATCGCGGGCCGGAACACCACTGCCTTGGGCAGCTTGTAGCGCGCGATCACCTCGGCGGCATGGTCGATGATCTGCTGCGCATCGGCGGTGGCACCGTCGGCCAGCGCGACGACGGCCACCACCTCCTGACCCCACCGCTCACTCGGTCGTCCGGCAACCACCACGTCGGCGACAGCAGGGTGCGACGCGATCGCGGACTCCACCTCCTCGGCGAAGATCTTCTCGCCACCGGAGTTGATCGTCACCGAGTCGCGGCCGAGCAACTCCACCGACCCGTCCGCCAGATGGCGGGCACGGTCGCCGGGGACGGAGTACCTGACCCCGCCGATGACGGGGAATGTCGCCGCGGTCTTGACCGCGTCACCCTTGTAACCGAGTGGAACGTAACCGCGTTGGGCCAGCCAACCCATGCCTTCGTGGCCGGGTTCCAGGATCGACGTGAGATCCTCGGAGGCGACGAAGGTGTCCGGTCCCGCCGTGAACTTGCCGGTCGACACCGCGCCCGACGCCGACATGTGGGTCATCTGGGCGCCGGTCTCCGAGGAGCCGACGCCGTCGACGACCATCAGGTTGGCCTTGCTGTCGATCAGGCGCTGCTTGGCCGTCGGGGTCAGCTGGGCGCCGCCGTTGGCCACCACCGCCAGCGACGACAGATCCGCCTCGGTGCGCTCGAACGCGTCGGCCAACGGACGGGCCATCGCGTCGCCGACCACCGTCACCGCCATGACCTTCTCCCGCTCGATGGTGCGCACCACGTCGTCGACGTCGAGGTGGCTGGTGACCGGCGAGAACACCACGGTCTGACCTGTGTTCATCGCCGTCAGCACGGCCCACTGGGCGGCGCCGTGCATCAGCGGCGGTAACACCATCAGCTTGGTGCCGGGCGCCTCGGCGCAACGGTTGGCGATGTCCTGGTAGCTGGTGGCCAGCTCGCCGGTGTAGAGACTGCGGCCGCCGAACGAGGTCATGAAGATGTCGTGCTGACGCCACAGCACGCCCTTGGGCATGCCCGTGGTCCCACCGGTGTAGAGCACGTAGAGGTCGTCGGGTGAGGGTTGCACCGGTGGCGGCTCGGCGGTCGCGCCGGCGATGATCGATTCGTAATCCACAGCGCCCGGCAACAGCTCGTTGCCCGAGTCGTCGGCGATCTGGATCAGCACCTCGAGCGCCGGTAGCTCGGCCAGCACCTCGGCCAGCCGCGGTGCGAATGCGGCGTGGTACAGCAGTGCGGTCGCACCGGAGTCCGACAGCAGGTACTGCAGTTCACTCTTGACGTAGCGGTAGTTCACATTGAACGGCGCGACACGGGCACGCCACGCGCCCAGCATTCCCTCGACATACTCGGGACCGTTGTGCGCGTAAATGCCCAACAGGTCCTGGCCGGCCTCGTGGCCCGGTAGCTCGGAGCGCTCGGTGTGACAACCCAGCCCGCGGGAATGCAGATAGCCGGCCAAACGGGTGGACCGATCCACGACCTGTGCGTAGCTGAAGCGGCGATCACCTTGGACGATGAACTCGCGATCGCCGATGACGGCAGCGACGGCATCGGCGGCGGCCGGGACGGTGAACTGGATCGACTCGGTCATGGGAGGCACTCTAGACGCCCGCACACGACGGGTAGACAGTTGGTCCAAAGTTGTATGGCCATCAGGTGCGCTCCCAAGCCGTGATGAGTTCGTCGGTGGTGGTGACCGTCGCCAGAAGGGACAGTGTGTTGTCGATGATCGCCTCCGCGTAGTGGGTTGGGATTCCGGCGACCGCGTCGCGCGGGAGCACGACGCGATAGGCCGCGTTGACCGCGTCCATCACCAGGTTGATGATCGCGACATTCACCGAGACCCCGACTGCGACGATGGTGGACACCCCGAGGTTGCGCAGGATGGAATCCAGGTCCGTACCACCCATCGGCCCGAGGCCGTGGCACCGCGCCAGCACGAGATCAGTTGGGCGGAAATCGAGTTCGTCAATCAGCTGGGTGCCCGGGCTACCGGGGCTGATGTCCACGCCTGCAGCGCCGAACGCGAAGATCTTGGCGTTGTGGTTCGAACCCAAGCCGTCGGGGCGGCGCTGCACCACACAGTGCACGACCGATACTCCGGCCGCACGGGCCGCGGGAAGCAGCTTGGCGATGTTCGGCAGCGCCTCACGGCGCGCTTCGTCGGCCAGCATCCTCAGTCCGGCATCCGGCCCGACGATCGCCCCCTGGCACTCCTGGGTGACGACGGCAGTGTGCTCGGGCCCCACCAACTCGGCCAGGTCGGGCGTCATGTCGTGGCGACCGGTTGTCCGGTCGGGGGCACGTCGTAGAACTGCGTCGCCCACTTCCGCATGGCCATGTACGGTTTCGCGTCGACCTTCGCCAAGGGCGGGTTCTCGACGTACTTCTGGTAGCGCCAGATGTCGCAGTCCTCCCAGACGGTCTTGAGGAACTGGCGTTCGACCTTGGCGCGCACGTGGTCCGGCGGGATGTCGGACGTCTCGCCGGGCTCCTTGGGCCACCAGATGGAATAGAACATGTCCGACACTTCGTCGTCGACGGGGGTGCACGCGAAGATCAACCGATGATTCGACGAACCCTCGAAGGCGCTCATCGCGAAGCCGAGGCCGGAGAAGTGGCTGTGGATGCGCAGCGCCATCTCACCGGGATCGTCGCTACGGGCATCGGGCCAGCCGGTCAGGAAGCGCCACTCCTCGCCGACGTGCTCCCAGTGCAAGCAGACCGGCGTCACGGTGGCGCCGTGCACATATCGGAAATGGGAACTGTCGGGGCCATTTTCGGCGACGATCTGCGGATGCACCGGGATCGCACCGGCGCGGCTGGAGAATTCGGGATAGGGGCGGTAGTAGGTATTCGCGTCGGTCTCGAACTGAGGGAACTTCAAGAAGATGTCCGGTAGCTCCCACTGGGGCCCCATACCGTCGGGTTGGTGCCACACGAAGATGCAGCCGTACTGCTCCTTGACCGGGTAGGACCGAAGGCGCAGTGCCCGGTTGGGGCGGTCCGGTTGGTACGGAATGTAACGGTTGGTCCCATCCGGTCCCCAGCGCCAGCCGTGGAACGGGCATTCGACGCAGTCGCCGACGACCGTGCCACCGTGCCCGATGTGGGCGCCGAGGTGTTTGCAGTGGGCTTCGAGCACATGCAGTTCGCCCGAGGCGTCGCGGTAGGCGGCCAGTTCCTCGCCGAAGTACTTCAGTGCCCGCACGTCACCGACCTCGAACTCCGCCGACCAGCCGATCATGAACCACCCGGTGACCTTCCAGGTGAACGGAACCTTCACGGGGCCTCCCTCGAGGTGGCAGAGATACACCGGAATCCGCACGGCTCCGGCGACAATACTGTAATAGTTACAGTAGTATCTCCAAACAGTCTGGACCACCGAATCGCGGCGAGGAAATGTGACAGGACACGCGGACGTGATCGTCATCGGTGCCGGTTTCTCCGGACTGTATGCGCTGCATCGTCTGCGTGAACTGGGCTTCCGGGCGCAGATCCTGGAGAAGGCCGACAGTGTCGGCGGCACTTGGCTGTTCAACCGCTACCCGGGAGCGCGGTGCGACATCGAGAGCATCGAGTACTCCTACAGCTTCTCCGAGGAGATCCAGCAGGAGTGGGTGTGGACCGAGACGATGCCGGCCCAACCCGAGATCGAGGCCTACCTCAACTTCGTCGCCGATCGCCTGGACCTGCGCCGCGACATCGTGTTCGGTACCGAGGTCGTGTCGATGACCTATGACGAGGACGCGGCGGTGTGGGGCGTCGAGACCGCCGCCGGCGAATCGTTCGTCGCCCCGTTCGTCGTCGCCGCCTCTGGCATCCTCTCGGTGCCGCTGGAACCCGCCATCGACGGCATGGACAGCTTCGCCGGCACGTCGCTGTTCACCAGCCGCTGGCCGGCCGAAGACGTCGACCTCACCGGCCGACGTGTCGGCGTCATCGGCACCGGATCGACCGGCGTGCAACTCATCCCCGTGGTGGCACGGGAGGCCGGGCACCTCACCGTGTTCCAGCGTTCACCGGCGTACACGCTGCCGTGGCAGGTCCGTCCGTTCGAGCCGGGTGAGCTCGACGAACTGAAGAGCAACTACGGCCAGATCCGGCAAGCGCAGCGTGCCCACCCCGTCGGAGCGGCCCGACTCAGCGCGTTCTCGGTGCTGCTCGACATGCTCGCCCGGCCGCCGCTGAAGGCGGCAACCCGTGAGGAGCAGCTGCGGGCGATCGACGAGAACGGCGTCATGGGTGCGCTCAGTTGGGGCGACATCTTCTTCGACATCGAGGCCAACCAGCGGGCCGCCGAACTCTACGGTGAGGCAGTGGCCCGCATCGTCGACGATCCCGCGACCGCCAAGGCGCTGAAGCCGACCCACCCGTTCGGCTGCAAGCGTCCGATCATCGATCAGGGCTATTACCAGACGTTCAACCGGGACAACGTGACCCTGGTCGACCTGCGCAACGACCCGATCGAGGCGGTGACGTCCGCGGGCATCCGGACCGGGCAACAACTGCACGAACTCGACGTGATCATCTACGCGACCGGTTTCGACGCGATGACCGGTGCGCTGACCCGCATCGACATCCGGGGCCGCGACGGCATGTCGTTGGCCGAATTCTGGGGGACCGAGGGACCGTACTCTTACCTCGGCATCGCGGTGTCCGGGTTCCCGAACCTGTTCATCATCCAGGCGCCGGGAAGCCCTTCGGCGGCGACCAATTTTGTTGCCGCACTGGAACAGCACGTGGAGTGGATCGGCGACTGCCTGTCCCACCTGCGCGCACACGGCCACCGCACCATCGAAGCGCTGCCGGATGCCCAGCACGACTGGATCGAACACACCACGGCGCTGGTTGCTCCGACCGTGCTGGTCCACCCCACCTGCAACTCCTGGTACAACGGCGGCAACGTCCCCGGCAAGAAACGGATGTACATGGGCTACACCGCGGGGATCCCGGAATACCGGCGACGCTGCGACGAGATCGCCGCCGCGGGCTACACCGGGTTCGAGCTCGGGTGAGAACCACAGAACGCGCTTGGCGCATCGGTCGCGACTTCGCCGGGGTGCTGCCGCGGGCGCACGCGGCGGTAGCGGGTGCGGGTGGCTGGAACCCGTTGTCGTCGAACGGCGCCCGCCAGTTCGGCGAGGTCGTGCTCGACGAACTGGCGTTGTCGGGCATGACGTTGACCGCGCCTCCGCCGAAGCTGGAGCGCACCGCGGACTCCTGTACCGCCGCGGCCGCCGAGCTCACCGGGCTGGGCCTGGTGGGGGCACACTCCGCACCCGAGCCGCTTCAGACCGCCTCGGTGCGACGCCGGCGCTTCGGTCGGCAGAGCTACGAGCAGCTGACGTTCCAGCACGACCCGCTCCTGCCGGACTCGCTAGCCGCAGAGGGCTTCGGCGGTACTGCGACCGCCGTGGTGCACCTGTGCCGACAGGGGGAGGCTCGGCGGCCTTGGCTGGTGTGGGTGCACGGAGCGGGCCAGGGCCAGCCGCTCGATCTGGTGTTCTCCCGCGCGCGCCGGATCCAGGAGGAACTCGGGTTCAACATCGCGCTGCCGGTGCAGCCAGGATGCGGGGTCCGTCGCGACAGCTGGCCCGCCTATCCCAACATGGATCCGCTGGCCAATGTCGCCGGGATGATGCGCGCGGTCTCAGAGGTGCGCGCCGTGCTGCGATGGCTCAGGCCGCAGGCGAGTGCAGTCGCGGTGTCCGGTGTGTCGATGGGCAGCCCGGTCGCGGGCCTGGTGGCCCACCTCGAGCCTGTCGACGCGGTGGCGGTGTACACGCCGATCTTCGGTTTGAACGCGATGATCGCCGCGCACCTGGGCCGCTGGGGGCCGTCGGTGACGGACACCATCAATCTGTTGCGCTCCGACATCGTGGAACGCGTGATGTCGGTCGTCGACTACCAGGCGGTGGTCCCGTCGTCGCCGCCGGAGCGCCGGCTGATCGTCGGGGCATGGCACGATCGGATGGCCGATCGCGAACCCGCGCTGGCGCTTCACCGGCGCTGGGGCGGCGAGCTGCACTGGCATCAGGGCAGTCATGTCGGTCATCTGTTCGCCGGCGGAGTCAAGCAGGCCTCGGAACGGTTTCTCCGCGACGTCAGCCTGGATGCGGGCCGTAGTCCCGGATGAGCCGCTCCCGCAGGTTTTTCAGCTCCAGTTCGAGGTCGTAACGATCGGCCAGCACCAGCCAGAGGTAGGCGATGCCGTACACCGATGAGCTGATGTCGTTGACGGCACGCCCGACGTCGATCCCGGCCTGCACCGAACCATCGGCGATGCCCTTCTCGAGACCCGCTTTGACCTTCTGCATGCCGACGTCGAGCTGGCCCAGCGAGCGGGGACGCAGCGGTGAGGTGCTCTTCACCGCCTCGAAGGCGGCGACGAACATCGCCCGCAGCAACTCGGGGTCCTCGGAGGCGAGCCGGCCGATCCGGTCCAGATGCGCGAGCGCATGTCGCAGACCGTCGGCCTCGGGGTCGAGATCGGGGCTCAGCTGCGCCATGTACTCACGCATGAAGATCGCGTCCAGCACGGCGTCTTTGCTGCCGTACCGGGCGTGCACCATGGCCCGGCTGTATCCGGCCCGGCGCCCGATCTCCGCGGCCGTCGTTGCCTCCCAGCCCTTTTCGATGATCAGCTCGGCCGCGGCGCGCGCCAGCTTGCGGCTGGAGATCTCGACCCGTTCCGGCTGTGTCAGGCCGCGACTTGGGGTGGGCACCCTTGCATATTAGACGATCGACAATTAAGTTAGTTGCATTGCGTCAAATATGTGGCGGAGGAACTCGATGGTGAGTGCGGGCACGGCGTCGGTTCCCGGCGGTGTCGACGAGGTGACCCCGCGCTGGCTGACCGACGCACTCGGCACCACCGTCACCGACGTCCGCGTCGAGCGGATCGCCCAGGACACCGGCTTTTCGTCACTGCTCTACCGGTTGCACCTGACCGCCGGCGTGGAGGTGCCTGCCACGCTGATCGCGAAGCTGCCCGCACAGTCGGAGGCGCGCGGAGCCATGGAACTCCTCGGTGGCTACCGGCGCGAGCTGGCCTACTATCGGCACGTCGCGGGTCGGGCGCCGATGGCCACCCCGAAGGTGTACGCCGCCGAGATGGCCGAGGATTCAGCCGACTTCGTGCTGCTACTCGAAGACCTGCGGCACTGGGAGAACGCCGACCATCTCGCTGGCCTGGACATGGATCGGGCACGGTTGTGTATCGAAGCGCTGGCCGGGCTTCACGGCTGGTCCTGCGACTCGGCCAACCGGTCCGTGCTGCAGCACTTTCCGAGCCTCGACACGCCGCTGGCTCGTGGCCTGCTGCTGCCCGCATTCGCGCCGGGCTGGCAGATCTACCGTGACCGCTGCACCGGCTTAGTGCCGGCCGGCCTCGCCCGGTTCGCCGAGACCTTCGCCGAACGGGCCGCCGCGGCCCTGCCCGTGCTCACCGAACGGGACATGTTGCTGCACGGCGACATCAGGGCCGACAACCTGTTCTTCGACGGTGACCGGCTGAAGGTCGTCGACTTCCAGTTCGCCGCATGCGGTGCCGGTGCGGCCGATATCGCCTACCTGGTCACACAGGGGCTACCGACCCGGACGCGGGAGGGCCACGACCAAGCCCTGGTGCGGCACTACCTCGACCATCTCGCTGGGTTCGGCGTCACCGACTACTCGTTCGACGAGGCCTGGCGGCACTACCGATTCGCCGCCGTCTACCTGATGGTGCTTCCGGTGATCACCCTCAACGGTTGGGACACGTTGCCGCAACGATCTCGTCAGCTGTGCCTGGCGCTCACCGACCGGGCGATCGCCGCCATCGACGAGATCGGCGCCCTGGAGGTGTTCGGGTGACCCGATCGGCGCGTGAGGTCGTGGAGTTGTACAACCTGGTCGTCTGGAACGAACGCAACTTCGCGCTCGCCGACGAACTGCTGGGGGACTCGGTGATCCGTCATGATGTGGGGGAGGTGACGACCTTGACCCACGACGAAGCCGTGCGGCGGGTCGTCGACCATTGGGAGATGTTCGAGACGATCCGTTTTGACCTCAACCTCGTGGTCGCCGGTGACGACGGTGAGCACGTGGCGGTCGTCTACCAGTCGCCGATGAAGCTCAAAGACGGCACCGAGACCGCCGTCGGCAGCATGGAGATCTTCCGCGTCGTAAACGGCAGGATCACCGAGGTCTGGAATTGTGGCTACAAGCAAGGAGTCTGGGCGTGACCGAACCTGTGCTCGATGAGCTCGGCTATTACCTTCTGGCGGGCGCCGGGGGTGAAGGCCCGGCCACGCTGATGGACGAGGCCCGCCACGGAGAGGAGCTGGGGTTCGGCACGGCGTTCATCTCCGAACGGTGGAACGTCAAGGAGGCGTCGTCGCTCACCGGTGCCGCACTGGCGGTGACCAGCCGCATGCAGATCGCCACCGCGGCTACCAATCACAACACCCGCCATCCACTGATCACCGGATCGTGGGCGACCACCATGCACCGGCTGTCCGGCGGCCGCTTCACGCTCGGGCTGGGTCGGGGGATCGCGGCGATGTACAACGCGTTCGGCGTGCCCGCCGTGACGACCGCGCAGATGGAGGACTTCGCACAGGTCATGCGCAAGCTCTGGCACGGTGAGCTGGTCTTCGACCACGATGGGCCGATCGGCAAGTACCCGGTGCTGTTCCTGGATCCGGACTTCGACGAGGACATCCGGTTGGCCCTCGTCGCGTTCGGCCCGCAGACCCTGGCGCTGGGGGGCCGGGAGTTCGACGACGTCATCCTGCACACCTACTTCACCCCGGAGACGTTGCAGCGCGCCGTCAAGACCGTCAAGAACGCCGCGGAGCAGGCCGGCCGTGACCCCGCCGCCGTGCGGGTGTGGTCGTGCTTCGCCACCGTGGGCGACCACCTGCCCGAGGAACTACGGCTGAAGAAGACCGTGGCGCGGCTGGCCACCTATTTGCAGGGTTACGGTGACCTGCTGGTCAAGACCAATGGCTGGGATCCCGCTGTCCTGCAACGCTTCCGGGATGACAAGGTGGTGCAGTCGATTCCCGGCGGCATCGACCACAAGGCCACCGCAGAGCAGATCGAGCACATCGCCACGCTGATTCCCGAGGAGTGGCTCGAGCCTTCTGCGACGGGATCAGCGCAGCAGTGCGTGGACCGGGTGCGTAAGGAGTTCGACTACGGCGCGGACGCGGTCATCATGCACGGGGCCACGCCCGTCGAACTCGAGCCGATCGTCGCGCAGTACCGCGCCACCGTGCACTAGGGGCTAAGGGGTGATGACGGTGCGGCTCACCGGCCCGGCCGCCGCCTGGCGGCTGTAGATCCCGCGT
Organism: Mycolicibacterium hippocampi; assembly: GCF_010723735.1. Lineage (GTDB taxonomy): Bacteria > Actinomycetota > Actinomycetes > Mycobacteriales > Mycobacteriaceae > Mycobacterium > Mycobacterium hippocampi. The sequence goes on from NZ_BLLB01000002.1 coordinate 2,674,727, forward strand.
TCCAGTGCGTCCAGCAACGCGTCCCTGGTCTCCTCGGGGTGGATCAGGTCGTCGAAGCCGAGATGGCCTGCCGACCGGAATGACGCGTCGACCTCTGCCTGGCGCAGTCTCTCCTCGACATCTTCGGCGGCGTGGGAGGCGCGGCTGAGCGCGGCCGCGCTCATCGCTCCCATCGTGGCCCCGGGGTAGGCGAACGTCGCGCTCTGGCTGTCGAAACCCAGCAGCGACATCACCATCGAGCCGAAGCCGTAGGCCTTGCGCAGCGTCACATGGAGTTTCAACGTCGTTGCAGCGGTCTGTGCGGCGAACATCCTGGCGCCGCTGCGCAGCACGCCCTGGCGTTCGGATCGGCTGCCCGGCATCATCCCGGGGTTGTCGGCGAGGAACACGATCGGCAGATGGAACGAGTCGGCCACGGCGATGAAGTGCGCCGCCTTGTCGGCGGCGTCGGCATCGATGGACCCCGCCATGACCTTCGGCTGGTTCGCCACCACAGCCACCGGATGACCCCCCAGATGGGCCAGCGCGCAGATCATCGCGGCGCCGAACTTCGGCTGGACCTCGAACCAGTCCGGGTCGTCGAAGACGACGTCGAGCACCGCGCGCATGTCATAGACCTGACGATTGCCGCGCGGCACGATCTGGAGCAGTTCGGGGGTCGAGCGCCGTGCGGTCGACTCGTCGGCAGGACGCGAGGTCGGATACGACCAAGCGCTCGACGGGAAGTAGGACAGGTAGCGGCGGATGTCGTCGAGCGCCACCGCGTCGTCCTGACCGAGGTTGTGGATCACGCCACTGGCCAGAGCGACCCCCGGGCCGCCGAGGTCTTCTTTCGAAATCTCCTCTCCGGTGGACTCTTTGACCACCGGGGGACCGGCGGTGAAGATCGCGCCCTGGCTCGTCATGATCGTCCAGTCACACACCGGAGCGACCAGGGCGCCATGCCCGGCGGACGGACCGAACAACCCGCCGACGGTGGGAACCTTGCCGGAACACTGCGCCTGTGCCAACAGATCGGTGGGGGTGCGGCCGTAGTGTTCACCACTGGGGCGAAAACCCGCACCCTCGAGCAGCATCACCAGCGGGATCCGATCCCGCAGCGCGAGTTCGGCCAGCCGGTAGCGCTTCGCGTTCCCGCCCGGGCCGATGCTGCCGGCCAGTGTGGTGAAGTCCTCGGCGCCCACCATCACCGGCGACGCGTTGATCAGGCCCGAGCCGGCGACGATCCCGTCGGCCGCGATCTCGCCGCCGACGAGGGTGCCGAACTCCCGGAACGACCCCTTGTCCAGCAGGTGATCAAGGCGGCCACGAGCATCCAGTTTGCCCTTGCCGTGGTGCTTGGCCAGGCGTTCCCCGCCCCCCATGCCCCGGGAGTGCTCACGGCGGCGCGCGAGTTCGTCGAGGGTGTCCTTCCAGTCCTCGGCTCTGGGCATTCGCTACTCCTGTCCCGATGATGACCCGCGCGCAGGGGCGCAACGTTGACCTTACTGAATTGCTTACTGTAGCTTCGTTCAGCATGGGTGCTGAAGGCGGCCTGAAGGTGGACGCGGCCGTCGTCAGCCAACTCTCGGAAGTGCCGGCCGGTGCCAGGACGCTGGAACATCGAGGCTACGACGGCTGCTGGACCGCGGAGATCAACCACGACCCCTTCCTGCCCTTGACCCTGGCTGCCGAACACACCACCAGTATCGAGCTGGGCACCAGCATCGCGGTTGCGTTCGCCCGCAATCCGATGTCGGTGGCGCAGATCGGATGGGATCTGCAGGACTATTCGCGGGGACGGTTCATCCTCGGGTTGGGCTCTCAGATCAAGCCGCACATCGAGAAGCGGTTCAGCATGCCGTGGAGCAGGCCGGTCGCCCGGATGCACGAGTTCGTGACGGCGCTGCGGGAGATCTGGTCCTGCTGGCGGGAGGACAGGGTCCTGAGCTTCGAGGGCGAGTTCTACACCCACACGCTGATGACGCCGATGTTCGTGCCGCCCGCACACGCCCATGGCGACCCGAAGATCTTCGTCGCGGCCGTCGGTGACCGGATGACCGAGATGTGTGGGGAAGTCGGCGACGGGCTGCTGGCGCACGCCTTCTCGACCCAGCGGTACTTCCGGGAGGTGACGCTTCCGACGCTGTCCCGGGGACTGCAGCGGGCTGGTCGGCAGCGCAACGACGTCGAGGTGGCCAGTCCGCTGTTCGTCGTGACCGGTTCGGACGAGGCGGAGCTGAGGTCCGCGGCGGACCGAACCCGGAAGCAGATCGCTTTCTATGCGTCCACCCCGGCTTATCGCACGGTGTTGGAACTGCACGGCTGGGGCGAGCTTCAGACCGAACTGCACCGATTGACCCGCGAGGATCGCTGGGACGCGATGGGCACACTCATCGACGACACCATCCTCGCCGAGTTCGCCGTGGTGGCGCCGGTGGAGGAACTGGCCCACAAGATCCGGGCCCGCTGCGACGGCCTGATCGACCGAGTGCTGGTGGGCTTTCCGCCGACGGTCGACGAGGCCACGGTCATCGACGTGGTGGCGGAACTGCGCTGCGGCGCATCGAGTACGAAGAAGGAGTCGGGATGAACGTTCGAGTTGTCGACGCGGCTGCCAGGGTGTTCGCCGACCCGGCGGCCTACGCCGACGAACGCAGACTGCACGACGCTTTGACCCATCTGCGGCAGACCGCACCGGTGTCGTGGGTCGATGTGCCGGGCTACCGGCCGTTCTGGGCGATCACCAAGCACGCCGACATCATGGCGATCGAACGTGCCGACGACCTGTTCACCAACTCGCCCCGGCCGGTGCTGACCACCGCCGAGGGCGACGAACAGCAGGCAGCCATGGGGGTCAGCACGTTGATCCACATGGACGATCCGCAGCACCGCAAGGTGCGCGCGATCGGTGCGGACTGGTTCCGTCCGAAAGCCATGCGGGCATTGAAGGTTCGGGTCGATGAACTCGCGAAGTCGTTCGTGGACCAGATGGCCGACCGGGGTGGCGAATGTGATTTCGTGACAGAGGTCGCCGTGAACTTCCCGCTCTACGTCATCATGTCGCTGCTCGGCATCCCGGAATCGGACTTTCCCCGGATGCTGACCTATACCCAGGAGCTGTTCGGCAGCGACGATGCCGAGCTGCAGCGCGGGGCCACCATGGAGGAGCGCGGGCTGGCGCTGTTCGAGATGTTCAACTACTTCAACGAGATCACCGCGGCGCGGCGCGCACAGCCCACCGAAGACCTTGCATCGGCGATCGCCAACGCCCGCATCGACGGCGAGCCGCTGTCCGACATCGACACGGTGTCCTACTACCTGATCGTCGCCACCGCAGGCCACGACACCACCAGTGCCACCATCTCGGGCGGACTGCAGGCACTGGTGGAGAACCCGGACCAGATGCACAGGCTGCAGCACGACCCGAATCTGATGGGGTTGGCCACCGAAGAGATGATCCGGTGGGTCACCCCGGTCAAGGAGTTCATGCGAACCGCGCAGCAGGACACGGTGATTCGCGACGTGCCCATCACGGCGGGAGATTCGGTGCTGCTGTCCTACCCGTCGGGAAACCGGGACGAGGATGTGTTCACCGAACCGTTCCGGTTCGATGTCGGGCGGGATCCCAACAAGCACATCGCTTTCGGCTACGGAGTGCATTTCTGCCTCGGTGCGGCCCTGGCCCGCATGGAGGTGAACAGCTTCTTCTCGGCGTTGCTACCGCGGCTGAAGTCGATCGAGCTGGCCGGCACGCCGGAGCACACCGCCACGATCTTCGTCGGCGGCCTCAAGCACCTCCCGATCCGCTACGAGCTGTCCGGCTAGGAGTTTCCGCGCGCCGCTGCTTTCAGCGCGTCGAAATGTCCTGCCCCGCCGCCACGGTCACCCTCTTTGTGGTGGGAGAGGGCTTGGATGGAGACGTCGTGGCCTTCGGAGGCTTTGCGCAGTGCTCCGACGGTGGCCTGGTCTTTGGGGACATGGGTGAACGGGTCCCAGTGATACCAGCGCATCGCGTTCTCATAGGTCATCTTGTTGGTCTCGGCGTCGGTGACCTGATGGGTCTTGAGGACCGCGTCGAGTTCCTCGGGCGCGTTGGGCCACATCGAATCGCTGTGCGGGTAGTCGGCTTCCCAGCAGATGTTGTCGATCCCGATCTCGTGACGCAACGCCACCCCGACCGGATCAGAGATGAAACAGGTCAGGAAATGATCCCGGAACACCTCCGAGGGCTTTTGCTTGCCGAAATCCTGACCCGTCCACGTCGAATGCATCTCATAGGTTCGATCCGCACGCTCCAGGAAATACGGAATCCAGCCCGTCCCACCCTCGGACAACGCGATCTTCAACCCCGGATACTTCTTCACCGGCGCCGACCACAACAAATCCGCCGCCGCCTGCACGATGTTCATCGGCTGCAACGTGATCATCACATCCATCGGCGCATCCGCCGCGGTGATCGCCAACCGCCCCGACGACCCGATATGGACATTCATCACCGTGTCGGTGTCGACCAACGCCTCCCACACCGGCGTCCAGTACTCATCATGAAACGACGGATACCCCATCGCCGCCGGATTCTCGCTGAAGGTCAACGCATGCACCCCACGCTCAGCGTTACGCCGAATCTCTTTCCCGCACGCCTCGGCATCCCAGATCACCGGCAACGTCATCGGAATGAACCGCCCCGGATACGCCCCACACCACTCCTCGACATGCCAATCGTTGTAGGCCTGCAACAACGCCAAACTGAACTCCGGATCCTCAGTGGCGAACAACCGACCCGCGAACCCCGGAAACGACGGAAAACAAATCGACCCCAAAATGCCGCCGGCGTTCATGTCCTTGACCCGCTCATCCACCTTCCAACACCCCGGCCGGATCTCATCAAGACCCTGCGGCTCCAACCCGTACTCCTCCTTGGGCCGACCCGCCACCGCATTCAACGCCACATTCGGAATCACCACATCACGAAACTGCCAGGTATCCGACCCATCAGCGTTGTGCACCAACCGCGGCGCCTCATCCAAATACTTCCTGGGCAGATGATTCTTGAACATGTCCGGCGGCTCCACCACATGATCATCAACACTGATCAAAATCATCTCGTCCTTGTGCATGACGGTTCCATTCTGTGGGCGCTTACCGTATGGGTTTCAGTTTAGCGCGGCCGGCTGGTGCGGTGAGTCAGTTGCCGCGCTCGTAGTGGGCACGCACCACGTCGACGGTGTCTGCCTCGGCAGCGTTCTTGTCGTGGCGGTAGCGCACCACCCGGGCGAATCGCAACGCCATGCCGCCGGGGTAGCGCGATGACGTCTGCACACCGTCGAACGCGATCTCGACCACCTGCTCGGGCCGCACCCGGACGACATACCCGTCGGTGGGCCCGGCCGCGAGCTCGAGGAACCGCTCGGTCTGCCAGGCCAGCATCTCATCGGTCATGCCCTTGAAGGTCTTGCCCAGCATGACGAACCCGTCGGTGTGCGGGTCGCGGGCACCCAGGTGGATGTTCGAGAGCTTTCCGGTCCGTCGGCCGGAGCCCCACTCCACGGCGAGGACGACGAGGTCGAGGGTGTGGACCGGTTTGACCTTCAACCACCCCGCGCCGCGGCGGCCCGCCTCGTAGCGTGCGGCCGGCGACTTCGCCATCACCCCCTCGTGTCCCGCCGCCAGCGTGGTGTCGAGAAACCGTTGTGCGGCAGCGACATCGGAGGTGGTGAGCCGATCGACCCGCTGGTGGTCGGGCACCATCGCGTCCAGCGCCGCGAGGCGCTCGCTGTTGGGCCGATCGAGCAGGTCGTCGCCGTCGACGCGGAGCAGATCGAAGAAGAACACCGACAGCGCGTGGGCGCCCGGTCCGGCCACTCCGCCGCGGCGGCCGAACCTGGATGCGGTGACCTGGAAGCGGTGCGGGCGGCCGTCGGGTTTCAACGCGATGGCCTCCGCGTCGGCGATCAGTTCGGTGACCGGGAGCGCCAGGGCGGCGTCGACGACCTCGGGCAGCCGAGCGGTGACGTCATCGAGGCTGCGGGTGAAGATCGAGACCGCCTCACCGTCCCGGTGGATCTGCACTCGCGCGCCGTCGAGTTTCGCCTCGAACACCGCGGTGCCGCCGAGGCGCTCGAGCGCATCACCGACATCGGAGGCGGTCTGGGCGAGCATCGGACCAACCGGCCTGCCGACCTGCAACGTGAACTGCTCGAGCGCGCCCGCCCCGCCGGTCAGAGCCGCCGCCGCCACCGCCGGGAGGGCTCCGCCGAGCATCGCGGCCCGGCGCACCGCCGCCGCCGGGACGCCGGAGGCCCGGCCCACGGCGTCGGCCATCACCCCGATCAGTGCGCCTTGGCGCAGCTCCCCGGTGAGCAGACGCCGTAGGAAGAGCTGCTCGACGTCGGTGGCCGCGGCGAAGAGGTCGGCGAGGAGTTTGGCACGGCGCCCTTGGGACCCCTTTCCGGATACGGCCCCGATGTCGGTCAACGTGGCGTCGACCTCACCGACACCCAGGCTCGGCTCGGCGGCCGGCTCCGGCAGCGATCGCAGGGCCGCCCAGCCGACTCCGATCTGCCGTTGCGGCAGCTCTCCGGACAACCACGACACCACGACGGTGACCAGGTGGGCGTCCTCGTCGGCTCCGGCCAGCCGGAGCAACTCGGCGAGGCGGGCGATCTTGGCCAGCCGCGCCGACGACGCACCGACGTCGGCGGACGCACGGGCGACGTCTACCAGCAGCACGCCACCAGCCTGACACGCCACACCGACAACCCGCCGGAACGGTATTCCAGCAGCGAGAATTCGCGTGGAGACCTGCTGGAATACCGTTCCGGCGAAGGGGCGGCGCTCACCTGACGGCGAAGGTGATCGAGTGCCATCCCGTCGCGCCGTCGGGCACCGGGTCGGCGCGTTCGGAGGTCTGCGTGTAGCCGGTGTTGTCGGTGGCGCGCACGGTGATCGTGTGGAACCCGGTCTCCTCGGCTTCCCAGTCGAAGCTCCACAACCGCCAGGTGTCATTGGAGTAGCCGGCGCCCAATTCGGCGCGCTGCCACTGCCCTTCGCCGCTCGGGCTGTCGATCTGGACTTCCACGTCACGCACGCCCCGGTCCTGGGCCCAAGCCACACCGCCGAACCTCACCGGGCCCAGCGCCACGTCCTCGCCGGCCCGTGGCACGTCGATGCGTGACTCGGTCTTGATCGGTCCCCGCGCGGACCAGCCGAGCCGCGTCCAGTACGCCTCCGCGCGGTCGAAGCGGGTGAGCTCGAGGTCGATCAGCCACTTGGTGGCCGAGACGTAGCCGTACAGCCCGGGAACGACCAGCCGCGCCGGGTATCCGTGTTCGACAGGCAGCGGCTCGCCGTTCATCCCGACCGCCAGCAGCGCGTCGTCGGCGGTGAGCGCCTCGACCGGGGTGCCCGCGGTCCAGCCGTCGGTCGACATCGACAGCACCATGTCGGCGTCGGGCTGCACACCGGCTTCGGCGAGAAGGTCCCGAACTCGGTAGCCGGTCCAGGCGGCAGTCGAGATGAGCTCGCCACCAACAGGATTGGACACACACGTCAGTGTGACCACCCGCTCGACGGCCTCGAACCGCTCCAGGTCCTCGAACCGGTAGGTGACCTCGCGGTCCACCATCCCGTGGATCCGCAACTGCCAGTCCGCCCGGCTGAGCTGGGGGACGGTCAGCGCGGTGTCGATGCGGTAGAAGTCGGCGTTGTCGGTGATGAACGACGGCAGCGCGACACCTTCGGGCTGCACCGATGGCGGCACCGGCGCAGCGGCGACGTCGACACGGGGCAGGGCGAACGCCTGACGGTCGCCCGAGACCGACGACGCCAGCCGGCTGATCACGGCGCCCGCGACACCGGACGCGGCGCCGACCCCGAGGAAACCCAGGGTCACCAGGGACAGTCGCCTGCCCCGGTCGGGGGGTTCGGAGTGGTCCGAGCCCGCGGGCGCATCCCGGGTGTCCGTGAACCGCCCCGAGGTCAACAGCCGCAGGACGGCCACCCCGCAAACGGCGCCCACCACGGTGGGTATCACGTCGACGAACGTCGAACCGGCGCGGGAGAGCACCGCGGCGCAACCGAGAACGCCGGCGGCGACGATCGCGGCGCTGCCGATCGGCCTGCGGGGCCCCTCGGCGATCCCCGCAATTGCCGCGATCACCCCGATGACCACCAGCACGAGCACGCTGAGCACGAGCTTGTCGGCGGTGCCGAACGTCTGGATGGCCCATTCCTTGACCGGCCCGGGGGTCAACTCGATCACCGAGGACCCGACAGCGGTGCGAACGTCGGCTTGCGGGCCGAACACGGCTGCGACGAGTTGGGCCACACCGACCGACACCGCGGCCGCCGCGACACCGCACATCGCCTTCGCGCCCAGCGTGGTCATGCCGCCAAACTACCGGCGCAGCGAACCCGAAACCCTTACCGAAAGATGTCGTCCGCTAAGTTGCTTTACAGATCTACCTCTACTTGCAACGTTGATGAAAGGAAGTACATGGAGATCGAGGGCAAGAAGGCCGTCGTCGTCGGTGGCGCATCGGGATTCGGACGTGCCACGGCAGAGGCTCTCGCCAAGCGCGGCGCGAGCGTGGCGGTGTTGGACCGTCCGCAGTCGAACGGCAGAGAAGTGGCCGACGGGATCGGTGGCGCCTTCTACGAGGTCGACATCACCGACTTCGACGGCACCGAAGCCGTGCTGGGCAGCGCCGTCGAGGGTCTCGGCGGGCTGCACATCGCCGTCACCACGGCCGGTGGCGGGATCGCCGAGCGGACGGTGAAGAAGGACGGCCCGCACGGTCTCGACAGCTTCCGTAAGAGCATCGATCTCAACCTGATCGGGACGTTCAACATCAGCCGCCTGGCCGCTTGGCACATGACCAAGAACGACCCCGTCGACGACGAGGCAGAAGAGCGCGGCGTCATCATCAACACCGCCTCGATCGCGGCGTTCGAAGGCCAGATCGGACAGTTGGCGTACACCGCGTCCAAGGCTGCGATCGCCGGCATGTGCCTGACCATGGCGCGCGATCTGGGCAGCCTGGGCATCCGGGCGTTGGCCATCGCCCCCAGCCTGTTCGCCACCGGCCTGACCGAGGGCATCCCGGACGAGTACGCCGCGGTCCTGACCAAGGACGCGGCGTTCCCGAAGCGCCTCGGCCGTCCCGAGGAGTACGCCAAGCTCGCGGTGGCGATCGTCGAGAACCCGATGCTCAACGGCCAGTGTCTGCGATTGGACGCCGGCCAGCGCTTCGCCCCCAAGTGACGCGAGCCGGGTGAGCGCAGGAGCGTTGGATTTCCCGCGCGTGTGCAGCGTGACCTGAAAGCATGTCCGGCATGCCCGTCGACATCCCACTCAGCGAATCCGATCAGGAAGCGGTGCAGCGGTGGTTGCGTCGCACCGGGATCGGCTCGACGGTCAGCGACGTCGAGCCCCTCACCGGGGGCTCACAGAACATCGTGGTCCGCCTCGATGTCGACGGGCAGCCGATGGTGTTGCGGCGTCCGCCGGAACACCCCGCCCCACCAGTGACAACACCATGCGCCGGGAGATCGCGGTACTGCAGACGCTGGCCGGCACGACGGTCCCGCATCCGGAGTTGATCGCCGGCTGTGACGACCTCGACGTGCTCGGTGTGGTTTTTTACCTCATGGAGGCCGTTGACGGATTCAACCCGGGTACCGAGGCCGACGACGCATACGTCCGCGACCCCGGCATGCGGCACCGTGTCGGGCTGTCCTATGCGGCCGGTCTCGCGCGGCTCGGAAGGGTGCCGTGGGAGAACAGCGCGCTGGCAGCGATCAAGCGGCCGGGATCCTTTCTGGCGCGCCAGGTTCCACAATTCATGCGGCTGCTGGAGAGCTACCGGCACGAGCATTACGCGCCGGAGTCGTTTCCGTCCGTCGGAGCGCTCGCCGAATGGCTGGAGTCCCAACGCCCGCCGGACACCGAGCCGGGCGTCATGCACGGCGACGCCCATCTGAACAACGTGCTGTTGCGGCGGGACACGCCGGAGCTGGCCGCGTTCATCGACTGGGAGATGTGCACGGTCGGTGACCCGCTTCTGGACCTCGGATGGATGCTGGTGTGCTGGCCCGAAGGCCCCGATCCGATCAACGCCGGGTCCGAGCTTGCCGCGCTCGGCGGGTTGGCGACGCGGGCCGAGCTGCTGGAGGCCTACCTGGCGGCGGGTGGCCGGCGCACCACCCGGCTGGACTGGTACGTCGCGATGGCCTGCTTCAAGCTCGCCATCGTCATCGAAGGCACCTGGTCGCGTTACCTCGCCGGACAGGCGAGCTCGGAAGCCGGCGAGCGGCTGCATGCCTCGGCGCAGAACCTGATCGAGCTGGGGACCGCGGTGTCCAAGGGGGACAACCCGTTCGTGTGACGGCCGGAGGCAGTCGTATTCGTTTGCGTCGAGCGAGCGCCGAGCGCTAGCATCGCGGATGTGCCGAGACGACTCGTAGTAGCAACCCGCAGCGGGGTCTGATCCTGACCGACCCCTCGCTGTGGGTCGTCGCTACTCGTCGGTCACTTCCTTTGAAGTCAGAAAGCCGGCACATGAACTCCCGATCTGTCACCGAGTACCTGGCGTCGCCGCTGTGCTTCGCGGCGCGTGTCGACGGCCCGATCCCCCGTGCACTGCGCGAGCAGGCGGGCACGAAGTCGTTCCGCGAGTTCGTCAACGAGTACGCACCGACTGCCGGCCCGCTACGCCTCGGCCAGTGGTCCTGTGTGGATACCGAACGGCCGTCGGGACGGTTGGGCCCCCAGGCCCGCAATTACCAGGCGACGCTGGCCGTCGGAGATCGGATCGGTACGTCGCGGGCCGCGGCGTGCGGGCCGGTCGCGGCCCTGACCGCGATGCTCTACGAGCGTGGGGTGGCCTTCGAGATGACGGCGTTCCACCAGCAGTCCGCCGGGAAGCACACCGCGACGTTCGTCCGGGGTAGTGACGGCGGCGGCAGGAGCGAATGGGCGATGGGCTGGGCCGACGACCCGGTGCAGTCCGCGCTGCGCGCGGTCGTCGCGTGTGTCAACCGACTGCTGGTGTCCGGAGCCTAGTCGGCGCTGTTGCCGACGCCCGTCTTGCTCAGCGCCCACGCGCCGAAGGTGACCGCCGCCGCGGGCACGCCGACCATCGCCGCAGCGGTGGTGGGGCGCACGTCGTTTCGTCCGAGTGCGCCGGCTGCGCCGTCGGCGACATCGCAGGCCAACCCGACACCGGCCCATATCCTGCGGCGTTCCTCGGAGGCGGCGACCGTCCCGAGCCCGATGACGACGTCACGCACACCGAAAAGCCGCCACAGATAACGTGCCTGCGCGTCGGGCGTGGGTAATCCGAACAGCGCTGCGGCGGTGTCGGGCCTGGCCCAGGCCAACGCGCCGATGCCGATCCGCATCGCCGCAAGCGACAGCAGGCCCGTGTGCGCGACCCGGGCGCCTTGCCTGCGCGCGCCGGTCATCGCAGCGGGCGCAGGACGATGGGCATGCCGTCCTTGGGCACCGGCATGCCGCCGTAGTCCCATTCGGTCGTGTAGCCGGGCCGGGGGAGTTCGAGCCGGTATTTGCGCAGCAGCCGGTGCAGGATGGTCTTCACCTCGAGCTGCCCGAACGTCATACCGATGCACTTGTGCGCTCCGCCACCGAACGGGCTGAACGCGTAGCGGTGCTTCTTGTGCTCGTTGCGCGGTTCGGCGAACCGCTCGGGGTCGAACTTCATGGGCTCGGGGTAGAGCTCTTCGAGCCGGTGGTTCATCCCCGGGTAAGCGATGACGTTGGTGCCCTTGGGCAGGTAGTGGCCCAGCAGTTCGGTGTCGCGCACGGTCTGGCGCATCGCCCACTGCACGGGAGTCACCAGTCGGATGGACTCGTTCATCACCAGGTCGAGCGATTCCAGCTTCTCCAGCGATTCGATGTCCACCGGTCCGTCGCCGAGGCGGTCGGACTCATCGCGGCAGCGCTGCTGCCACTCGGGGTTGCTGGCCAGGTGATAGATCATGGTCGTGGCGGTCGAGGTCGACGTGTCGTGCGCGGCCATCATCAGGAAGATCATGTGGTTGACGATGTCGGCGTCGGAGAATTTGTTGCCGTCCTCGTCCTCGGTCTGGCACAGCACCGTCAGCAGGTCGGACCCCTCTTTGCCGCGCCGTTCCTCGACGCGCGCCTCGAAGTAGTTCTCCAGCAGCTTGCGAGCCTGCATGCCGCGCCACCACGTGAACGGCGGCACGGGGGTGCGGATCACTGCGTTACCAGCGCGGGTGGTGGTGGTGAATGCGTTGTTCACCTTGGTGACCAGTTCGTGGTCGGATCCGGGCTCGTGGCCCATGAACACCATGGACGCGATGTCGAGGGTGAGTTCCTTCATCGCCGGATACATCAGGAAGCGTGCGTCGTTGGCGACCCAGTCGTTGGCGATGACCTTCGAGACCACCTTGTCGACCTGTTCGGTGTAGCCGACGAGCCGGGTCCGGACGAACGCCTCCTGCATGATCCTGCGGTGGAACATGTGTTCCTCGAAGTCGAGCAGCATCAGACCGCGGTGGAAGAACGGCCCGATCACCGGCACCCAGCCCTGTTGGGAGAAGTCCTTGTTCCGGTTGGAGTAGATGGCCTGGGCGGCATCGGGGCCGAGCGCAGCCACCGACGGCAGTGCGGGGGAGTCGACATAGAACAGCGGCCCGTGCTTGCGGTAGACGTGCAGCGAGTAGTCCGGACCGCCACGGAACATCTCCACCATGTGGCCGAGGATCGGCAGTCCGGCGTCGCCCATGACGGGCTTGAGGTCGCTGCCCGCCGGTGGCATCGCCATGGCCTTCTGCGGGAAGTCGTGACGCAGCAGCCGGCGTTCCAACGCGCCCATCCCGGGGAAGTTGGTGATCGACGGGGTGAACCGCCGTTTGGCCTGGTCGCGCAAATACTTGGGGGTGCTGATCGTCGCCATCAAATGCTCCTGAAAGGACAAGCTGTGGTGGATGTCACCTTGCCTCTATCCTGGTGGGGCAACTTGACGCATGTCAAGTTTTGATGGGAGCGAGTCGCGATGCGAAGGTTTTCCCCATGACCGCCGAACCATCACCTCCTCCGGAGAACCGGCGCAGCCGCGGGGACCGGCAACGCGACGCGATCATCGCCGCGGTCCGCGAACTGCTCGAGGAACGTGCGTTCGCCGATCTGTCGGTCAGCACCATCAGCGAGCGCGCCGGAGTGGCCCGATCCGGCTTCTACTTCTACTTCGACTCCAAGTACGCGGTGCTCGCCGTGATCGTGGCCGAGGCCATGGCGGAGCTCGACAAACTCACCCACGACTTCGCGCCGCGCGAGCCCGACGAGTCCCCGTCGGAGTTCGCCAAGCGGATGGTGGGTTACGCCGCGATCGTGTTCTCCTCACACGACCCGATCATGGGGGCGTGCAACCTGGCCCGCAGCACCGACGCGCAGATCCGCGAGATCATGGACGACTTCCAGGACACCGTCGTCGACAAGATCGTCGGGCTGGTCAAGCAGGACTCGGGAGCACGACCGGTGTCGGACGACATCACCGCGCTGGTACGCACGTTGACCGCGGTGACCTCGATGACGCTCGCCCACGACAGTGCGTTCGTGGGCCGCGACCAGGATCCCGTTGCCGCCGTCGAGATCGTCGAGCGGCTGTGGCTGAGCGCACTGTGGGGCGGCGCCGACGCCGCCCCCCGGCGCAACTGAGCACCGGCCACGCGCCGGTACTGTCACCGTCATGGCGCAACGGATGGAGTCGGACGACGGGTTCGGTGCACGGTTTCGGGGCAAGCGGTGTTTCCTCACCGGCGCCGCCAGCGGGATCGGGCGCGCGACCGCGTTGAAGCTGGCTGCCGCCGGCGCCGAGCTCTACCTGACCGATCGTGACACCGACGGGCTCGAGGCGACCGTCGCCGACGCCCGCGCGTTGGGCGGTGTCGTCGCCGCGCACCGGGTTCTCGATGTCTCCGATCACGACGAGGTCGCCGCGTTCGCCGCCGACATCCACGCCGACCACCCGGCGATGGACGTGGTGATGAACATCGCCGGGATCTCGGCGTGGGGCACGGTGGACAAGCTCACCCACCAGGACTGGAAGTCGCTGATCGACATCAACCTGATGGGCCCGATCCACGTCATCGAGGCGTTCGTGCCGCCGATGATCGAGGCCAGGAGTGGCGGCCATCTGGTCAACGTGTCGTCGGCCGCCGGGATCGTGGCACTGCCGTGGCACGCGGCTTACAGCGCGAGCAAGTACGGGCTGCGGGGCCTGTCCGAGGTCCTGCGCTTCGATCTCGCCCGGCACCGCATCGGGGTGTCGGTCGTGGTCCCGGGCGCGGTGAAGACACCGTTGGTGAACACCGTTCACATCGCCGGCGTGGACCGCGACGATCCCAACGTCCGCAAGTGGACGAACCGGTTCGCCGGCCACGCAGTGTCACCGGAGTTCGCCGCCGAGAAGATCCTGCGGGGGGTCGCGAAGAACCGGTATCTGATCTACACCTCGCAGGACATCCGGGCGCTGTACCTGTTCAAGCGCACGATGTGGCTGCCCTACAGCATCTCGATGAAGCAGGTGAACGTCCTGTTCACCCGGGCACTGCGCCCGAGTGCCAAGCGGCGCTGAGGTTCACCGCTTTCCCCAGTCCCATGCGGGGGTGGTCAGCAGCTCCTGTCCGGCCACCTTGGTCTCGCCCCAGTCCTTGAAGAGTTCGATCTCGCAGGCGTCGTCGTCGCTGCCCAGGGGGGCGGCACCGAGGCACTGTCGCAGCGTCTGCGAATGGGTGACCACGACCACCTGGGTCCGTGTCGCAGCCTGGCCGATCAGGTCTGCCAGCGGGCGGACGAGGTCGGGGTGCAGCGAGGTCTCGGGTTCGTTGAGCACCATCAGCGACGGTGGCTGGGGGCTCAGCAGAGCCGCGGCCCACAGCAGGAAACGCAAAGTGCCGTCGGATATCTCGGCGCTGCGCAGTGGACGCAGCATGCCGCGCTGATGCAGCTGCAGGTCGAACAGCCCGTCGGCGGCGGACACCGTGACCGTTGCGCCGTCGAAGGCGGCAGCCACCGCGCGGGGCAGGTCATCTGTGCCGGTCTCGAGGATGGTCTGCACCGCTGCCGCCAGGTCGGCGCCGTCGTCGGCCAGGACCGGGGTCCTGGTCCCGACCTGAGGCCGGCGGGACGGCGCCGCGCTGTCGGCGCGGAAGCCGTCATAGAACCGCCAGTCGCGTAGCCGCTCACGCACTACGACCAGTTCGGGCACCGCGCCGGCCCAGTCGGCGAGCACGCTGCGATGTGCGGGCAGGTTGCGGCTGAGCTCGTCGAATCCGGAGTCACCGGCGACCTCGACGAAGCCGCGTACCCGGCGCACCAGCGTCGCGCTCGGACGGGCGACCGGGCCGGCGAAGACCAACTCGCGTTTCACCTCGGGGTCGCGTGTGAACGCCGTACCCCCGGCCTGCGGCAGCCCCAGATCGATCAGATACCCGAAATCATCTGCAGCGTAACCCAGTTCGATCGATACGGACCTGGTGCGGGCACCGCCCTGTGCGACACCGGTGCGGCGGGCACCGCCGAGGTTCTCCGGGCCGGCCCACAATGCCGAGCCGACACCGCCCTCTCGGGCGAACGAGGCGATGACCTCGCCGCGGCCGCAGTCAGCCAGCAGCCGAAGTGCGCGGTACAGCGACGATTTGCCGGTGCCGTTGGCCCCGGTCACGACGGTGAGACGGCGCAGCGGCACTACGAGCTCCCGCAGCGAGCGGTATCCGCGGATGGCAACGGCCTCGAGCATGCCGTCGACGTTAGCGGGCAGTACCGACAGCCGACTCGTCGGTCATCGCGAGTTCCAGCCGCACTCCCAGCAGGCGGACCGGACGGTCCAGTTCGAAGAGTCCGAGGACCTCGAGCGCGGTGGCGACGATGCTCTCGGCATCCGTCGTCGGCGACGGGAGCTTGCGGATCTTGGTGCGGGTGAAGAACGTGTTGGTGCGTACCGTCACCGCCACCCGGGTGGCCACCCGCTGTTGCTCCACGATCTCGGCCAGTGTCCGCTGTGCGAGTTCGACGACCGCCGCGTCCATCGCGGTCCGGTCGGTGAGGTCCTGGGCGAAGGTGACCACATGGCTGCGTGACCGGGGCACCCACGGCGCCGCGCTGACGGCGGTGTCGCCGCCGCCTTTGGCCAACAACAGGATCCACAGTCCGGTACTGGGGCCGAACGCGGCCGTCAGCACCGCGGGATCGGTTGCGGCCAGGTCGGCAACCGTCGTGATGCCCATCGCGGCAAGCTTTTTCGTGGTCTTGGGCCCGACGCCCCACAACGCGTCGACGTTACGGTCGCCCATCGTCGACATCCAGTTGTCGTCGGTGAGCGCGTACACACCCGCGGGTTTACCGAACCCGGTCGCGACCTTGGCCCGTTGCTTGTTGTCGCTTATCCCCACCGAGCACGACAGGCCCGTCTCGGTGGTGATGACGTCCTGGATCCGGCGGGCGAGCGCCACCGGGTCCTCGACATCGGCTCCCAGGTAGGCCTCATCCCATCCCCACACCTCGACGGGATGCCCCAGGTCGCGCAACAGGGCCATCACCTCGTCCGACGCCGCGTCGTAGGCAGCTGGATCCGAGGCGAGGAACGTGGCGTCGGGACACCGGCGCGCGGCGGCGCGCAGCGGCATTCCGGCGTGTACGCCGAACTCGCGGGCCTGATACGACGCGCAGGTGACGACCTTGCGGGGTTCGGTCGGGTCACCACTGCCGCCGACGATCACCGGAAGGCCGGTCAGTTCGGGATGGCGTCGTAGTTCCACCGAGGCCAGGAACTGGTCCAGGTCGACGTGCAGGATCCACCGGTGGTGGGCGGTGCTCATGTCCCGCAGAGCTTGCGCGCCACCGTCTCCCACGCGTCGCCGAGTTCGTGAACGGTGCGGCCCCGGTCGTTGAGTTCGTGGTGGACGTGATCCGCATCCAGCAGGGCAAGCAGTGCCGTAGCCTGGGCGTCGAGATCGCCTGTGGTGCCGGCGGATTCGAGCAGCAGCCGAACATGGCGGTGGTGCAGTGTCATCGGCGCGTTGTACCGCATCTGCGGGTCGCGGCTGACGTCGGAGAGCAGCGCGTGGTGAACGATGACGAACTTGAGCCGTTCCCGCCCGTAACTCAGCAGCCGGTCCAGTGGTGGCGCGCCGGGCCCCAGTGGCGGCGGGCCGAACAGGAAGGCCTGCTGCTGGGTCTTCTCGTCCTCGTCGAGCAGGACCACCATAAGGCCGGCGCGGCTGCCGAACCTGCGAAACAGCGTGCCTTTTCCCACGCCGGCCGCCGCGGCGATGTCCTCGGTGGTGACCGCCTCGGCGCCACGCTCGTCGACCAGTCGCCGTGCGGCATCGAGGAGCAGCGCCCGGTTGCGTGCGGCGTCCCCGCGCTCGGGCGGGCCGGATTCACTCACCGGCAGCATCGTCAGCCGGTCGGACACACTCACCTTGCAACTCTAGCTCAGGGGAAATAATTCGGACCGCAGTCCGGTTAGTGTGTTGAGGAGGGGGCACTCAAGCGATGGAGGACGGAATGTCGGACAGCAAGGTATTGGTTCTGGTGGGCAGCCTGCGGGGTGCCTCGGTCAACCGTCAGCTCGCCGAATTGGCGATCGAATCGGCCCCGGCCGGAGTCACGCTCGAGTTGTTCGACCGACTGGGCGAACTGCCCTTCTACAACGAGGACATCGACAACTCCGACGAGGACGGCGGTGTCGCGGAACCGGTGGCGGCGTTGCGTGAGGCGGCCGGCCATGCTGACGCGGCCCTGGTCGTCACCCCTGAGTACAACGGCAGCATTCCCGGTGTGTTGAAGAACGCCATCGACTGGCTGTCACGTCCCTTCGGCGACGGCGCGCTGAAAGACAAGCCGCTTGCGGTGGTCGGCGCGGCGCTGGGCCAGTACGGCGGGGTCTGGGCGCACGACGAGACGCGCAAGTCCTTCGGACTCGCCGGACCGCGGGTGATCGAAGACCTGGACCTGTCCATTCCGGTGTCCTCGCTGGACGGCAAGCATCCTTGGGAGAACACCGAGATCGCCACGCGATTGCGCGAGATCGTCGGCAAGCTCGCCGCCGAAATCGGCTGAGTGCCCCAGCGCCCTTTGCGCCGGTTCCGCCCGCGCGTCGGGCTACCCTGCGCTGCCGCAGCGTAGCGCCACTCAGTACCCTGACGGTGCTCACAGGAATGTTTGCTGGCCGATGACCGCGCCGCACCTGTGGTCTGTCGCCCGTGGGCCCACCCGCCGGTGAGCCTGCCGCAGGATGTCGGTGGCTGCTGATAGACACGACATGTGGTGCCCGCCAGTCCCCGATGTGACTTGCGACACGCCGGAGGCCACGCGACACACCGCGCTTACCAGGCAAAATTCCAAACGTGTGATTAAGACCATCTTGTGTGTGCTCTACTAACGGAGCACAACATCTAGTGTCTAGGATGGTAGTCAGCGACAGCGGCGCGTGGCGAGCTTCACCAGGGCGCGGGGGCAGTTCTCAGCCTCGACCCGGTGTTGATGGTCAGGAGCTTCTGTTGACCAGCCAGCCGTTCGTTAGTGCGGTGCAACGTCGTCACTGCGACGTCGTCCGAGTCACCGAGAAGTCATAGAGAAGTCACCGAGAACCACCGATCGTCGAACAAAAATTTCGCTGAGGGAGCCCGCCGAATGACTGTCACCGTGTACACCAAGCCCGCTTGCGTCCAGTGCAACGCCACCTACAAGGCGTTGGACAAGCAGGGGGTCGCATATGACGTCGTCGACATCTCGGTCGACAACGACGCGCGTGACTACGTCATGGCGCTCGGTTACCTGCAGGCACCCGTCGTGGTCGCCGGCAACGACCACTGGTCCGGCTTCCGGCCCGATCGGATCAAGGCGCTGGCCGGTGCCGCCGTCGCAGCCACGGCATAACCGGCAATCCAAGGGCAGGAAGGAGGGCGCCGCGAGATGTACCGCGAAATATCCAAAGGCAACCTCGTCTACTTCTCCAGCGTCTCGGAGAACACTCACCGCTTCGTCGAGAAGCTGGAGATCCCTGCCATCCGCATTCCGCTGCGCGGGCGCATCGAGGTTGATGAGCCCTACGTGCTGGTGCTGCCCACCTACGGCGGTGGTCACGCCAACGGCCCCGATCCGGACGCCGGGGGATACGTCCCCAAGCAGGTGATCGCGTTCCTCAACAACGAGCACAATCGAGGCCTGCTGCGCGGTGTCATCGCCGCGGGAAACACCAACTTCGGCGCCGAGTTCGGCTACGCGGGTGTCGTCGTCTCCCGCAAGTGCGGCGTGCCGTTTCTCTACCGTTTCGAATTGATGGGCACCACGGACGACGTCTTCGCCGTCCGCGCGGGCCTCTCTGACTTCTGGAAGGACCAGACGTGCCCCCAACCGTCACAGCTGCAGAACCTGTAGCCAACGAAGTTCACGCGCTACCGGGTGAAACGGATTACCACGCGCTGAACGCGATGCTGAATCTGTACGACGCCGACGGCCGGATTCAGTTCGACAAGGACCGGGAAGCCGCCAACCAGTACTTCCTGCAGCACGTCAACCAGAACACGGTGTTCTTCCACAACCAGGACGAGAAGCTCGACTACCTGGTGCAGAAGAACTACTACGAGCGCGAGGTCCTCGACCAGTACTCGCGCAACTTCGTCAAGACGCTGCTGGATCGCGCGTATGCGAAGAAGTTCCGGTTCCCGACGTTCCTGGGCGCGTTCAAGTACTACACCAGCTACACGCTCAAGACGTTCGACGGCAAGCGCTACCTCGAGCGCTTCGAGGACCGGGTGGTCATGGTGGCCCTCACGCTGGCAGCCGGCGACACCGTGCTCGCCGAGAAGCTGGTCGACGAGATCATCGACGGTCGGTTCCAGCCCGCGACCCCGACGTTCCTCAACTCCGGCAAGAAGCAGCGCGGCGAGCCCGTTAGCTGTTTCCTCCTTCGCATCGAGGACAACATGGAGTCGATCGGGCGCTCCATCAACTCGGCGCTGCAGCTGTCCAAGCGTGGCGGCGGAGTCGCGTTGCTGCTCACCAACATCCGTGAGCACGGCGCGCCGATCAAGAACATCGAGAACCAGAGCTCGGGCGTCATCCCGATCATGAAGCTGCTCGAGGACTCGTTCTCCTACGCCAATCAGCTCGGCGCGCGCCAAGGTGCCGGCGCGGTGTACCTGCACGCCCACCACCCCGACATCTACCGCTTCCTGGACACCAAGCGGGAGAACGCCGACGAGAAGATCCGGATCAAGACGCTCTCGCTGGGTGTGGTGATCCCCGACATCACTTTCGAGTTGGCCAAGAACAACGAGGACATGTACCTGTTCTCGCCGTATGACGTCGAGCGTGTCTACGGTGTGCCGTTCGCCGACATCTCGGTCACCGAGAAATACTACGAGATGGTCGACGACGGCCGAATCCGCAAGACCAAGATCAAGGCGCGGGAGTTCTTCCAGACGCTGGCCGAGCTGCAGTTCGAGTCCGGCTACCCGTACATCATGTACGAGGACACGGTGAATCGGGCCAACCCGATCGACGGCAAGATCACCCACTCCAACCTGTGCTCGGAGATCCTGCAGGTGTCCACCCCGTCGGAGTTCAACGACGATCTGTCCTATTCCAAGGTGGGCAAGGACATCTCGTGCAATCTCGGCTCGCTCAACATCGCCAAGGCGATGGACTCGCCGGACTTCGCCCAGACCATCGAGGTGGCCATCCGCGGGTTGACCGCGGTGAGCGATCAGACCTCGATCACGTCGGTGCCGTCGATCGAGCAGGGTAACAACGAGTCCCACGCCATCGGCCTGGGGCAGATGAACCTGCACGGGTATCTGGCCCGCGAGCGGATCCACTACGGCTCCGAAGAGGGCGTGGACTTCACCAACATGTACTTCTACACCGTGCTCTACCACGCACTGCGGGCGAGCAACCGCATCGCGATCGAGCGGGGTACAGCGTTCGGCGGGTTCGAGCGTTCGAAGTACGCCTCGGGGGAATTCTTCGACAAGTACACCGACCAGGTGTGGGAGCCGGCCACCGCGCGGGTGCGGGAGTTGTTCGCCGACGCCGGGATTCGCATTCCGACGCAGGAGGATTGGAAGCGTCTCAAGGAGTCGGTGCAAGCGCACGGCATCTACAACCAGAACCTGCAGGCAGTGCCGCCGACCGGGTCGATCAGCTACATCAACCACTCGACGAGTTCGATCCACCCGGTGGCCAGCAAGATCGAGATCCGCAAGGAAGGCAAGATCGGGCGGGCCTACTATCCGGCGCCGTATCTGACCAACGACAACCTGGAGTACTACCAGGACGCGTATGAGATCGGCTACGAGAAGATCATCGACACCTACGCCGCGGCCACCCAGCACGTGGACCAGGGGCTGAGCCTGACGCTGTTCTTCAAGGACACCGCCACCACCCGCGACGTCAACAAGGCGCAGATCTACGCGTGGCGCAAGGGCATCAAGACGCTGTACTACATCCGGCTGCGCCAGATGGCGTTGGAGGGCACCGAGGTGGAGGGTTGCGTGTCCTGCATGCTGTAGCGCTCTGACGCGAATGCTGTCGAGCGTGCGGATTCATACGCCCGGTGCGGCGAGTTGCGTACGAAAATGCACGGTCGCCGGCTGCGGTCAGCTCTCGCGGGACTTCTCCGCGCGCAGCGCCTTCAAGCGGCGCTCCTCGCGAAGCACGCCCTGGTAGTTCTCGCGTTCCGCGACGAGCCACTGCGGCTTCTCCTCGAGCAGCGCGTTGATCTCCTCGGTGGTGAGCGCGTCGTCGACGTCATTGCGCGACAGTGCGGCGATCGAGATGCCGAGCCTGGCTGCCACCAGATTCTTCGGGTGCGGCCCGTTCTTGCGGAGGTCTTTGAGCCACTGCGGCGGGTCCTCCTGCAGGGCGGCCAGTTCGCCGCGGGTGATCGCGTTCTCCTGGAACTCGGGCGGCGTCGCGGGCAAGTACACGTCCAGCTTCTTCGCCGCCGTGGCGGGTTTCATGGACTGCGCGTTCGGCCTGCTCATCACCCCAGCCTATCGATGGAGCCCAGCGGTAGCCTGAGGCGGTGGCTTCGTCCTCGCTGCCCTCGCTCACCCTCGGTTACGTCCCCGGTGGGACGCCCGCGAAGTGGGCCCGGACCTGGGCGGAGCGCCACCCCGAGGTCCCCCTGGAGTTGCGCGTGGTCGCCGCTGCGGACGCGGCGGCCGAAGTGCGCGCAGGCACCGTCGATGTGGCGGTGTTGCGTCCGCCAGCCGACACGTCTGGGCTGGCCGTGATCCCCCTCTACGAGGAGACCACGGTCGCCGTGGTGCCGGCCGATCACCTTCTCAGTGCCGCAGACGAGATCACCGCCGCGGACCTCGACGGTGAGCCGGTACTGCTGCCCCTCGACGACGTCGTCGCCTGGGAGGGGGCTCCCGGCATCCCGGTCGATCACCGGCCCGAAACCACCGAGGACGCAATAGCGCTCGTCGCTGCAGGATCGGGCGCGCTCGTCGTTCCACAGTCGCTGGCGCGGCTGTACCACCGCAGAGACCTCACGTACCGCCCGATCACCGACGCGCCCACCTGTCCGGTGGCGCTCGCCGTCCCGGAAGGGCCGCAGCCCGCCCTGGTCGAGGAGTTCATCGGGATCGTGCGGGGGCGCAGACCTGGTTCATCGCGGACTCAGTCCCAGCCGGTACCGAAACGCACCGCGCGTGAGAAGACCCTCGCGAAGCAGGCCGCCCGCGCTGCCGCGGGCAAGGTCGCGCGCAAGCCGGGCGGGGCCGGGCGCGGTCGACGCTGACGGAGGCTCGGCTAGCGCCGTCAGATCGTCAACGTCCCGTCGTCGTTGATCGTCCACTCGGGGTTGAGTGCGACCTCCCACACGTGGCCGTTCGGATCGGCGAAGTAACCCGAATACCCGCCCCAGAACACCTTTTCGGCAGGCTTGAGGATGGTCGCGCCCGCCGCCTCGGCCTGACCGAGCACCGCGTCGACATCGGCCTCGGAGCGCTGGTTGATGGCGATGGTGATGCCGCTGAACCGGCCGTCGACCGGATGCCGGCAGTCCTCGGCGAGCTCACCGCGGCCGAACAACGCCAGAGCGATGCCCGGCAGTTGGTAGAAGACGACGCCCTCGGGCGCCTGCTTGGGCACCCACCCCAGCCCGTCCTCGTAGAAGCGGCGGGCCCGGTCGAGATCGTCGACGCCGAGCGTGATGAGGCTGATCCGCTGTTCCATGGCGGCGAGGGTAATCGGAACCTACGACATGTTCGGCATCTCACTGCGTCAGGTCGGACCAGAACTCCACCGTGGGGTGCACGGTGCCGGGGCGGTGCGGGTGCGGGCCGAACTCGTTGTCGACATAGTGCACGAGATCGTCTGCGCAGCTGAGGATCTCGGTGCGGTAGATCGACAACACCGGGTGGCCGACGGAGCCGCGACCCGCGGGCAGGAAACGGTGACCGAACACCGGGACCATCCGGGGGACCCGGGCCAGCCGATAGCGCGCGGTCCGCAGCGCGTCTTTCATCCGGACCGGCCGTCGCCCCCAGGTGTGGTGCCAGAAGTCGTTCCACTCCACGTCGAACAGCACGCCGTCGACAGGAAGTTGCAGCACCGCACCCAGTGTTCTGCGCGGTCCCGACCGCCAGTCCGGCCACGATTCGCCGACAGGAAGCCCCGCCGACAGAAACGCGCGATGGTCGTCGGCGAACTCGAAGTCGAACTCGGTCTGCACCTGGATGATCTTGGCGGCGCTGAGACCGGGAGCGATGTCCACCGAGCCGAGCACGCGCAAGCGTCGTGCCGCCTCGACGCCCAGTCGGGCGCCGTCGGGTTGCGACACCGTCATCGGGTGGGTGCCGGCCTACTTCACCTTGTGTTGCGGGCCCTGTGCCTTCTTGTACAGCGCCTTGAGCATCCGGTCCCGGAATGCCGCGTTGTCGATCAGCTTGACACCGGCATTTGCCAGCTTCGGCTGCCCGATCAGCTTGTGCATGTAGCGGCCGCGCTTGTACTCCCGGCCCCACGCCGCTTCCATCCGCTGCGCGTAGTTGGTGAAGTCGTCGGGCCCGCCGTTCTGCAGCGCGGCGATCGCACACTCTCCGGCGGCCAGCCCTGACTCGAGCGCCTTCGAGATGCCGGCGCCGGAGGCCGGCTTGCCTGCGCCCAGCGAGTCACCGGTGAACAGCACACCCGGCCGCCACGGCGGCCACGCGGTGAACCCCATCGGTAGCCGCCAGGCGCGCACGCTCTTGTTCTTCTTGAGTTCCTCGATCGGCGGCAGCTCCCAGTCGCGCGGGAGGGTGCGCAGGAAATCGCCGAGGAATTGGGTGGCGTTGATCGACTGCCAGTTCTTGTAGCTGTTGACGTAGCCGAGGCCGATGTTGAAGATGCCGTCGCCCATCGGGAACACCCAGCCGTACCCGGGCAGCTGATCGCCCTCGAACACCAACTTCAGGTAGATGTCGAGCGAGTCGGAGTCCGGCCGGTTGGCGTGCATCTCCGAGCGGATCGCGATCGCCTGGTAGCCCTTGTACTCCGAGTCGATTTTCAGCGCGCGTTTGATCGGGGAGTAGGCGCCGTCGGCGGCGATCACCGCGTCGCCGTAGACCTTCTCGCCACCCTTGAGCGTCACACCGACCACCCGGCCGCCGGCGTCCAGCTCCGGTCCGGTGACCTCGGCGCCCTGGCGTACCTCGGCACCAGCCGACTCGGCGTGCTTGAGCAACACCGTGTCCAGGTGGGTGCGGCTGACGGTGTGGCCGTGGTCGGGCATGCCCGGGCGCTTCGGGAACGACAGCTCCCATTCGCTCGGGCTGAACACCGTCACCCGGTTCACCCGGTGGAAGGTGGCCACCTCGTCGGCCAGGCCCATCTTCTGCAGGTAGCTCACCGCACGGGCGGTCAGACCGTCCCCACAGGGCTTGTCGCGGGGGAACTGCGCCTTGTCCAGGACCACGACTTTCGCGCCGGTCTGCGCGGCCTGCCACGCGGCGGCCGAACCCGAAGGCCCTCCACCGGCGATGACCAGGTCGTATCGCTGCGTCATGAATCTCGTCTCGTCGATCGGCTTGTCGCAGCGATAGTACCCAAGTCGGTGTCAGCCATCTCGCCGGGAAGATTCCCTAATAGTTCGGTAATCATTCGCAGCCCGCGAGGGTCTGAGCAGGTCAGCGACGTCGATCCGGGTACAGTGGTCGCGTGCGACGAGGGTCGAGGGCGCGCTCCTCCGAAGAATCGGGTGTCAAGGTCGACGCCCGTAGTGAGCGCTGGCGTGAGCACCGCAAGAAGGTGCGGTCCGAGATCGTCGACGCCGCCTTCCGGGCGATCGACCGGCTGGGGCCGGAGGTGTCCCTGCGGGAGATCGCCGAGGAGGCCGGCACCGCCAAGCCGAAGATTTACCGGCACTTCACCGACAAGTCCGACCTGTTCCAGGCCATCGGCCAGCGGATGAGGGACATGTTGTGGGCCGCGATCTTCCCGGCCATCGACATCGCGAAAGACCCCGCCCGCGCGGTGATCCACCGCGCAGTCGAGCAGTACGTGCGGCTGGTCGACGAACACCCCAACGTGGTGCGCTTCCTGATGCTGGGTCGCTTCACCGAGCAGAGCGAGTCGACGATTCGCGCGCTGAACGAGGGTCGCGAGATCACCCTGGCGATGGCCGACATGTTCAGCAACGAGCTTAGGGAGATGGAACTCGACGGTGCGGCCTTCGAGATGGCCGGGTTCGCCACCTTCGGGGCGGCGGCATCGGCCACCGACTGGTGGCTGGGTTCGGCGGGGGACACCCCGCGGCGGCTGCCGCCGGAGAAGTTCGTCGAGTACCTGACCACCATCATGATGGGCTCCATCAACGGCACCTGTGAGGTGCTCGGCATCCGCATCGACCCGGACGTACCCTTGCACGAAGGTGTGCAGCGCCGCGAGCAGGTCGCCTGACGCATCGACTTAACCGGTACCAGCGTTCCCAGGTACAGTCGGGTCCATGAGCGTCAGTGAACACGTCGAGAACGTCTCGGTCGACCGTGCCCCGGTGCGCACCCGCGCCTTGATCATCGGCTCGGGGTTCTCCGGTCTGGGGATGGGCATCGAACTGCAGCGTCGGGGTGTGGAGTTCGCGATCCTGGAGAAGGCCGACGAGATCGGCGGCACCTGGCGTGACAACACCTATCCGGGGTGTGCCTGTGACATCCCGGCGCACATGTACTCGTTCTCGTTCGAACCGAAGGCCGACTGGACCCACATGTGGTCCTTCCAGCCCGAGATCCAGGACTACCTGCTCGGCGTCACCGACAAGTACGGGCTGCGTCGCTACATCCACTTCGGCGCCCACGTCGACCGCGCCCAGTGGGACGACGACGAACTCGTCTGGCACGTGTTCACCACCGACGGTCGTGAGTTCATCGCACAGTTCCTGATCTCAGGGGCCGGGGGCCTGCACATCCCGCTGATCCCGGAGTTCGAGGGCCTCGACGATTTCCTGGCCGCCGGCAAATCGGCCTTCCACTCCGCGCAGTGGGATCATTCGGTCGACATCGCGGGCAAGCGGGTGGCCGTCATCGGGACCGGCGCCAGCGCCATCCAGATCGTGCCCGAGATCGTCAAGGACGTTACGTCGCTGCAGCTCTACCAGCGCACGCCGGCGTGGGTGATGCCCAGGCCGAACAACCCGATCCCCGAGGGGATGCGCCGGGTGTTCGCCAACGTGCCGGGTACCCGGGCCGCGATGCGGGCGGGCATCTACTGGGTGCACGAAACGGTCGGCTTCGCGATGACCAGGCAGCCCCGGCTGCTCAAGATCGGCGAGATGCTCGGCAAGTGGAACATCCGGCGTTCGATCAAGGATCGCGAGTTGCGCCGCAAGCTCACCCCCGACTACCGGGCCGGCTGCAAACGGATCCTCAACTCCGACACCTACTACCGCGGCATCGCCGACCCGAGGGCCGAGGTGATCACCGACCGCATCGCGCGGCTGACCCCGACGGGCATCGTCACCGCCGACGGCGTGGAGCGCGCGGTCGACGTCGTGGTGTTCGCCACCGGGTTCCACGTCACCGACTCCTACACCTATGTCGACATCAAAGGCCCCGGTGGGGAGGACCTCGTCGACCGCTGGAACGCCGAAGGCATCGCGGCGCTGCGTGGCATCACCGTCGCCGACATGCCCAATTTGTTCTTCCTGCTCGGCCCGAACACCGCGCTGGGGCACAACTCGGTGGTGTTCATGATCGAGTCGCAGATCCGCTACGCCGCCCAGGCCATCGCCGCGGTGGACCGGGCAGGCGCCCGCGCGCTCGCGCCGACACGGTCGGCGCAGGATCGCTACAACGCCGAACT
Organism: Mycolicibacterium hippocampi; assembly: GCF_010723735.1. GTDB lineage: Bacteria > Actinomycetota > Actinomycetes > Mycobacteriales > Mycobacteriaceae > Mycobacterium > Mycobacterium hippocampi. The sequence continues at coordinate 2,702,052 of NZ_BLLB01000002.1, forward strand.
CCAGGACGAGTTGCGCGGTACGGTCTGGAGCACCGGCGGCTGCCAGAGCTGGTACCTCGACGAGCACGGCGTGAACCGCACCCTGTGGAGCGGCATGACGTGGCAGTACTGGCTGGCGACGCGCCGGTTCAAGGCCTCGGAGTACACATTTCTTCGGCGAAGCCGCGACACGCCAACACAAGATGTTGCGGCGTCACAGCTTTTGAGCCCCAACAAGTTGTAGTGTCGGGGTCGGCTTGTAGAACAGGTACAGCCACTGCAAATCCGGCGAAATGGGGTCCTGGTGTCCGAGGGAATGAAGCTGATCGACCGCGTCTCCGCGATCAACTGGAACCGCCTGCAGGATGACAAGGACGCCGAGGTGTGGGAGCGGCTGACCGGCAACTTCTGGTTGCCCGAGAAGGTGCCCGTCTCCAACGACATCCCGTCCTGGGGAACGCTCAACGCCCACGAGAAGCAGCTCACGATGCGGGTGTTCACCGGCTTGACGCTGCTGGACACCATCCAGGGGACCGTCGGCGCCGTCAGCCTCATCCCCGACGCGCTGACCCCGCACGAGGAAGCCGTCTACACCAACATCGCGTTCATGGAGTCGGTGCACGCCAAGAGCTACAGCAACATCTTCTCCACGCTGTGCTCCACGGTGGAGATCGACGAGGCGTTCCGCTGGTCGGAGGAGAACCCGAACCTGCAGCGCAAGGCCGAGATCGTGATGAACTTCTACAAGGGCGACGATCCGCTCAAGCGCAAGGTGGCCTCGACGCTGCTGGAGAGCTTCCTGTTCTACTCGGGTTTCTACCTGCCGATGTACTGGAGCAGCCGGGCCAAGCTGACCAACACCGCCGACATGATCCGGCTGATCATCCGCGACGAGGCCGTGCACGGCTACTACATCGGCTACAAGTTCCAGAAGGGTCTGGCGCTCGAGGACGAGGCGCGCAAGGCCGAGCTCAAGGACTACACCTACGAGCTGCTCTTCGAGCTCTACGACAACGAGGTCGAATACACCCAGGATCTCTACGACGGGGTGGGGCTGACCGAGGACGTCAAGAAGTTCCTGCGCTACAACGCCAACAAGGCGTTGATGAACCTGGGATACGAGGCGCTCTTCCCGCGCGACGAGACCGACGTGAACCCGGCGATCCTGTCGGCGCTGAGCCCCAACGCCGACGAGAATCACGACTTCTTCTCCGGCTCGGGGTCGAGCTACGTCATCGGCAAGGCCGTCAACACCGAAGACGAGGACTGGGACTTCTAGCCGCCCCCTACCGAAGTGACTGGGTGTCGATGACGAACCGGTAGCGGACGTCGCTGGCGACCACGCGCTCGTAGGCCTCGTTGATGTACTCGGGCTCGATGACCTCGATTTCCGGGGTGACGCCGTGTTCGGCGCAGAAGTCCAGCATCTCCTGGGTCTCGGCGATACCGCCGATCAACGAACCCGAGAGCCGGCGGCGGCCGAAGATCAGCGCGGGCGCCGGCACCTCCATCGGGTGCTCGGGCATTCCCAGCTCGACCAGGGTGCCGTCCAGTTTGAGCAACCCGAGGTAGGCGCCGAGGTCGAGGTTGGCCGAGACGGTGTTGAGGATCAGGTCGAAGCTGCCACGCAGCTTCTTGAACGTGTCCCGGTCGCTGGTGGCGTGGTACTCCGAGGCGCCCAACCGCAGACCGTCCTCCATCTTCTTCAGCGACTGGCTGAGCACCGTGACGTCGGCTCCGAGTGCCACCGCCAGCTTCACCGCCAGGTGCCCGAGACCGCCGAGGCCGATGACCGCGACCCGGGTGCCCGGCCCGGCGTTCCAGTGCCGCAGCGGCGAATAGGTGGTGATGCCCGCGCACAACAGCGGAGCCGCATCCGCCAATGAGATGGCGTCCGGGACCCGGAGCACGTAGTTCTCGTCGACCACGATCGCGCCGCTGTACCCGCCCTGCGTGGGCTGCCCGTCGCGGCCCACGCCGTTGTAGGTGCCGACCATCCCGGGGTTGTTGCAGTACTGCTCTTCACCGGCGCGGCAGTAATCGCACTCCCGGCACGAGTCGACGAAACATCCGACACCGACACGGTCGCCGACGGTGAACTTCGACACCTCTGATCCGACCTCGGTGACGATGCCCGCGATCTCATGGCCGGGTACCAGCGGATACTTCACCTTGCCCCACTCCGCGCGCACGGTGTGGATGTCGGAATGGCAGATCCCGGCGAAGTGGATGTCGAAGGCCACATCGTGCGGGCCGACGTCGCGGCGGGTGATGGTGGTCCTGGTCAGCGGGTCGACAGCCGAGGTGGCCGCATAGGCGGAAACAGTGCTCATCATCACGTCCTTTGTGCTTCGGGGGATTGCGCGGGTCGCGTCTGCAACACCTGCGGGCATGCTGCCGCGACGATGCGGCTTCAGGGTTTCTCAACGAGCGAGTGGGCGGTATTTAGTCCCGATCGAGCTTGTGACATCCGACCGGGGGCTGGGCCGTCTCAGTTGATCGGGGCGTTGACCCACCGCAGATCGGCGAGGACGCCGCGCGCGGCGACGATGCCCCCGCCCGTCTGCCAGACCTCATTGTTCACCGCGAACACCCGGTTGTCGCGGTGGGCGGACAACCGCCGCCACGCATCACCGTTCATCACCTCGGTGGCGCGCTCCTTCGCCTCGGCCGAGGCGAAGGAGATGTACACGATGTCTCCCTCGGCGATGGACAGGTCTGCAGAGTCCGCCAGATCGGCCTCGGAGATGCCCACCTCGACGAACGGCTTGTCGGTGAACCGTTGCGCGGCGGGGCGGTCGACGCCGACGTCGGCGAGCACACTGCCCGGGAAGTTGTCGGCGCCGTAGACGCGCATCGTGGAGTCGGTGAACTGCACCACCGAGGCCTGGAAATGAGTGGCGTCGTTGTCGGTCGCGGTCTTCTGTGCGGCGCGGTCGAAGTCCTCGATCAACGTGTCGGCCGCCCCGCCGCGGCCGGTGGCGGCGCCGACCGTGCGCAGGTTGTCCTTCCACGCCGCACCTGGGGGTCCGGTGAACACCGTCGGCGCGATCTCCGAGAGCTCCGGGAAATCCTCGGGGGTTCGGGCCACCGACCCCAGGATCAGGTCCGGTTGCGCCGCCTCGACGGCGGCGATGTCGGGCTTGCCGCGGCTCCCGACGCCGGGAAGGTCGTGGATCACGCTGCCCAGGTACGACGGTTGCTGGTCCGACCCGTCGGGGAGGGCGGCGGCGACGATGCGGGACTGCAGCCCCAACGCGCACAGCGCGTCGAGCTGATCCCCGGCGAGCACGACGATGCGCTGCGGGTCGGCGGGCACCAGCGTCGTCTCCGGCAACGGCGGCGTCACCGCATGCCCGACCGCATTACCCACCTCACGCTCCGGCGGCCCGTCGTCGAGCGCGGCCGGCTCGGGCGCGCACGACTCGTCGGGTCGTCGGTCGTTGCCGAGAACTCCCGCACCGGCGATCCGGGTCGTGCTGGTGACGATCGAGCCTTCGCCGTTACCCGGCGCCGGTGTGTCGCCTGCTCCGCAACCGCTGAGAACGAGGGTGGCGACGAGGGCGCCCAGCCCCGCGGACCGCGCCGGCCGGCAGCCTCTGCGGCCCCCCGGTACTCGCCTGAACAGCACGTCGCCGACGGTAACATTCCGGCAGTTCGGGGCTGTTCAGGCGGCGACCCGAAATCGAATACGACCGTTTGTAGGACCTCCCCGACCGCGGACGGATTCGGGGGCTAAGATTCATAACGAACACCCGTCGGCGAACCGTCGAATTGATCGTCGGGACAGCCCGGGACCCTGCCCGGTGGCTTGCGAAAACGTTGGAGGACCTGTTGGTAGCCGAAGCGCCCCCAATCGGAGAACTCGAGGCCCGGCGACCCTTCCCGGAGCGGCTCGGTCCCAAGGGCAACCTGATCTACAAGCTGATCACCACCACCGATCACAAGTTGATCGGCATCATGTACTGCGTCGCCTGCTTTGCGTTCTTCCTCATCGGCGGGCTGATGGCGCTGTTCATCCGCACCGAGCTGGCGGTGCCGGGTCTGCAGTTCCTGTCCAACGAGCAGTACAACCAGCTGTTCACCATGCACGGCACGGTGATGCTGCTGTTCTACGCGACACCGATCGTGTTCGGGTTCGCCAACCTGGTGCTGCCGCTGCAGATCGGCGCGCCCGACGTGGCGTTCCCGCGGTTGAACGCGTTCTCGTTCTGGCTGTTCCTGTTCGGTGCGCTGATCGCCACCGCAGGCTTCATCACCCCGGGCGGTGCGGCCGACTTCGGCTGGACGGCGTACTCGCCGCTGACCGACGCGATCCACTCACCCGGCGCAGGCGGTGACCTGTGGATCATGGGCCTGGCCGTCGGTGGTTTGGGCACCATCCTCGGCGGCGTGAACATGATCACCACCGTGGTGTGCATGCGTGCCCCCGGCATGACGATGTTCCGGATGCCGATCTTCACCTGGAACATCCTGGTGACGTCGATCCTGGTGCTTCTCGCGTTCCCGCTGCTGACCGCGGCGCTGTTCGGCCTGGCCGCCGACCGGCACCTGGGCGCACACGTCTACGACCCGGCCAACGGCGGTGTGCTGCTGTGGCAGCACCTGTTCTGGTTCTTCGGTCACCCCGAGGTGTACATCATCGCGCTGCCGTTCTTCGGCATCGTCAGCGAGATCTTCCCGGTGTTCAGCCGAAAACCGATCTTCGGCTACACCACGCTGATCTACGCGACGCTGGGTATCGCGGCGTTGTCGGTGGCGGTGTGGGCACACCACATGTACGCGACCGGCGCGGTGCTGCTTCCCTTCTTCAGCTTCATGACGTTCCTGATCGCGGTCCCGACGGGCATCAAGTTCTTCAACTGGATAGGGACGATGTGGAAGGGGCAGTTGACGTTCGAGACACCGATGCTGTTCAGCGTCGGGTTCATCGTGACGTTCCTGCTCGGCGGCCTGTCCGGCGTGCTGCTGGCCAGCCCGCCGCTGGACTTCCACGTCACCGACAGCTACTTCGTGATCGCGCACTTCCACTACGTGCTGTTCGGCACGATCGTGTTCGCCACCTACGCGGGGATCTACTTCTGGTTCCCGAAGATGACGGGGCGGTTGCTCGACGAACGGCTGGGCAAGCTGCACTTCTGGCTGACGTTCATCGGCTTCCACACCACGTTCCTGGTGCAGCACTGGCTCGGTGACGAAGGCATGCCCCGCCGGTACGCGGACTACCTGCCCAGCGACGGGTTCACCACGCTGAACATCATCTCGACGGTCGGCGCGTTCATCCTCGGCGCCTCGACGCTGCCGTTCCTGTGGAACATCTTCAAGAGCTGGCGCTACGGCGAGGTGGTGACCGTCGACGATCCGTGGGGTTACGGCAACTCGCTGGAGTGGGCCACCAGTTGCCCGCCGCCGCGGCACAACTTCACCGAGCTGCCGCGGATCCGCTCCGAGCGTCCGGCGTTCGAACTGCACTATCCGCACATGGTCGAGCGGATGCGCCGCGAGGCCCATGTGGGTCGTGCGCACGGACCCGACGACGGCGATGTCACCAGGCTCGATGACGAGAAGGTCCGCACCTGACGGAGCGCGTGGGCGGCACTCGGGGGTGAACGCATCAGAGGCGGCCGATTCCCTCGGCTCGGCGCGCACGCGCTCGTCGCTCCTGATCACCGTGACCGGCCGCGATCAGCCGGGTGTCACGTCAGCGCTGTTCGAGGTGCTGTCCCGGCACCGGGTAGATCTGCTCAACGTCGAACAGGTCGTCATCCGCGGCCGGTTGACGTTGGGGGTGCTCGTGGGCGGCCCTGCCGAGGTGACAGGCGGCCCTGAGCTGCCGGCCGAGGTGGAGTCGGCGATCCACGGTGTCGGCCTCGAGGTCACCATCGAGCGCAGTGACGCCATCGTGGTGATGACGGAGCCCTCCACGCACACCATCGTGGTGCTGGGGCGACCTATCAGTGCCTCGGCGTTCGGCGTGGTGGCCAGAGAGGCTGCGTCTCTGGGGGTGAACATCGATTTCATCCGCGGGGTGTCGGATTACCCCGTGACGGGCCTGGAGCTGAGGGTGTCGGTGCCATCCGGGGTGTACCGCCAACTGCAGACGGTGCTGGCCCAGGTGGCCGTCGAGGAACGCGTCGACATCGCGATCGAGGACTACAGCCTGTCGCGGCGCGCCAAGCGGTTGATCGTCTTCGATGTCGACTCCACGCTGATCCAGGGTGAGGTCATCGAGATGCTCGCCGCGCACGCCGGTGCCGAGGCCGCGGTGGCCGAGGTGACCGCGGCGGCCATGCGTGGCGACATCGATTTCGCCGAGTCGCTGCACCGCCGGGTCGCCACGCTGGAGGGCCTGCCGGCCGAGGTGCTCGACGAAGTGGCCGACCAGATCGAACTGACGCCGGGAGCCCGCACCACGCTGCGCACGCTGCGACGGCTGGGTTACCACTGCGGCATCGTGTCCGGCGGGTTCCGCCAGGTGATCGAGCCCCTCGCGCATGAGCTGATGATGGACTTCGTGGCCGCCAACGAACTGGAGATCGTCGACGGGAAGCTGACCGGCCGGGTGGTCGGCAACATCGTCGATCGGCCCGGAAAGGCCAAGGCGCTGCGCGATTTCGCTCAGCAGGCCGGCGTGCCGATGGAGCAGACGGTGGCCGTCGGTGACGGCGCCAACGACATCGACATGCTGTCGGCGGCGGGCCTGGGGGTGGCGTTCAACGCGAAGCCGGCGCTGCGCGAGGTCGCCGATGCCTCCCTGAGCCATCCGTACCTCGACACGGTGCTGTTCGTCCTGGGCGTCACCCGCGGCGAGATCGAGGCGGCCGACGCCATGGACGGCGTCGTGCGCCGGGTCGACATCCCCGACTAGGGTCACCTTCCACTCGGGTCACCTTCCGCCGGAACTGTATTCCGGCAGGCCACTTCTCGGATTTTCGCTGCTGGAATACCGTTCCGGCGACGAGCGGGCTCAGACCACCACGGTGGTGGGTTCCGGTGCGGCGGAGCCCGTCACGTTGTGCCATGCCCGGGCGAGCAGCGCCACTGCCTCGGTGAGCTGAGCCTCGGGCAATGCGTACGGGACGCGCACGAAGCGTTCCAGTGTCCCGTCGACGCCGAAGCGCGGTCCGGCAGGCAGCTCGAGGCCGATCCGCGACGCGGCGGCCGACAGGGCGGTGCTCACGGGCGCGGGAAGTCGCACCCACAGTGACATCCCCCCGGCGCCGGGGCCCGGCTGCCAGTCCGGCAGATGCTGCTGCAGCAAGGACCGCAGGTACGCCCTGCGGGTCCGCAGGATCTCCCGGCGCTCCGGCAACAGATCGTCGCGCTGCGCGAGAAGCTTTGCCGCCGCGAGTTGTTCGAGGATCGGGGTGCCCATGTCGACGGAGGGGCGCAGCGCGACCAGCGTGGCGATGGTGTTGCGCTCGGCGCGGATCCAGCCGATCCGAAGCCCACCCCAGAAGGACTTGGACATCGACCCGACCGTGAGCACCAGATCGTGTCGGCTCCTCAGTTCGGTGGCCAACGGCGGGGGAGCCGGTTCGTCGAGCCAGATGTCAGTGATGGTCTCGTCGATGATGGTCCGGGTCCGGGTCTCGGTGATGATGTGCGCCAGCCGCTTTCGATCTTCGGCGGGTAGTGTGTGCCCGGTCGGGTTCTGGTTGTCGGGGATCAGGTACGCCAGGTTGGGGGCCAGCTGATGCACAGCGGCCTCCAGCGCCTCGAGATCCCAGCCGTGTTCGGTCATCGAGACGGGCACCGGACGAGCGCCGGCGGTGGTGATCGCCGACAGCGCACCGTGATACGTGGGTTGCTCGACGAGGACACGGTCGCCGGGCTGCAGGTATGCCGTGAGGATCAACCCGATGGCGTGCAGGGCGCCCGTGGTGACCATGATCTCGTCGGGTTCGGTCGGAAGGCCACGCTCGCAATATCTTTCGGCGATGGCCTGACGGAGGGCGATGGTACCGACGAGTTCGTGGCCCATGCCCTGCAGGTAGGGCGCCACGTCATCGGCCGCTTCGGCGAAGGCCGCCATCACCGCTGACGCCGGCGCCGAGAGGGCTGCGCCGGCGAGGCTGAGGGTCGGCGCCGAGATGGGCGCGGCGATCGCGGACGTGACGGGCAGCGCGGTGGTGCTGCGCGCGCCGCGGCGCGCGTTGAGGTACCCGTCCTCGCGCAGCTGGGTGTAGGCGGCGGTCACCGTGGTCCGTGAGACGCGCAGCGCCTCGGCCAGCACCCGCTCGCTGGGCAGCCGTGCCCCCACCGGGAGTCTGCCGTCGACGATCAACAGCCGGATCGCGTCTGCCAGACCGTGATAGGCAGGTCCGCTGCGAGTGGAGGTGCGCCAGTTCCCCAGCTCGCGCACCAAGAGGTCCACATTGAGCGCTCGTGCCGCCATCACCGCAGTCATTTGAGGCCAGTATTGGCGAAGTGGATATTGTTGGCAAGCCAGTAGCCCAGAAGACTACCCGTATGACGAAGAACTGGTTATCGATCTGGGTGGCTCGGCTGGTGGAACTGAAGCGCAGGCTGGCTTTCGCCGCGATGCGCCCGTCGGGTGGTGTCGAGTCGTGGGATCGCTGGGATGTGACCGCCGATCGTCGCCGCGAGCTCAACGACCTCGACGCCATGCGGGCCCGGTTCCCGGATCACGCCTGACGCCTGGGTGAGCGGAACCGCTGACGCCGAAGCCGCCTGACTACGATGGTCGGGTGCCAGTCGACAGGTCTGACGAAGAGGAAGCCGCCGCCGACCCCGACCTGCTGATCGACTTCGCCGAGGTCACGCTGCGCCGGGGCGGACGGACCCTCGTCGGTCCGGTCACCTGGTCGGTCGAACTCGACGAGCGATGGGTGGTCATCGGGCCCAACGGTGCGGGCAAGACCTCGCTGTTGCGGATCGCCGCGGCGATGGAACATCCGTCCTCGGGCACCGCCTACGTGCTCGGGGAGCGGCTGGGCCGGGTCGACATGGCCGAACTGCGCGCGCGCGTCGGCCTGAGCAGTTCGGCACTGTCCCAGCGGGTGCCCGACGACGAGGTGGTGCGGGACCTGGTGGTCTCTGCGGGTTACGCGGTGCTCGGCCGGTGGCGCGAGCAGTACGACGACATCGACTACCACCAGGCGATCGACATGCTGGAAAGCGTCGGCGCCGAGCACCTCGCCGAGCGCAGCTACGGCACCCTGTCCGAGGGCGAGCGCAAGCGCGTCCTGATCGCGCGGTCACTGATGACCGACCCGGAACTGCTACTGCTCGACGAGCCCGCGGCCGGACTCGACCTCGGCGGCCGGGAGGAACTCGTCGCCCGGCTCGGTGACCTGGCCGTCGACGCCGACTCCCCGGCGATGGTGTTGGTCACCCATCACGTAGAGGAGATCCCGCAGGGGTTCTCCCACGGCCTGATCCTCGCTGAAGGCGGGGTGGTGGACTCGGGTCTGCTGCCCGACGTGCTGACCGCCGAGAACCTCTCCACTGCGTTCGGGCAGTCCATCGCGCTCGACGTCATCGACGGGCGCTACTTCGCGCGTCGTGCACGAAGCCGCGCGGCACACAGGAGGCGGAAATGACGGACTCATCGGCGCCACTGCCTGCGCGGCCCGCCGCGCCACTGCCTGCGCGGCCCGCCGCGCCACTGCCTGCGCGGCCCGCCGCGACGGTGATGCTCATCCGCGACCAGCCCCAGCACGAGCAGGGACTCGAAGTGTTCCTGATGCGCCGGCACTCCGCGATGGATTTTGTCGCCGGGGTGATGGTGTTCCCCGGCGGCGGTGTCGACGACCGCGACCGCAACGCCGACGTCGCCTGGCACGGGCCCGGCCGGCAGTGGTGGGCCGACCGGTTCGGGATAGACGTCGAGCTCGCCGAAGCGCTGGTGTGCGCCGCGGCGCGGGAGACGTTCGAGGAGTGCGGCGTGCTGTTCGCCGGCGCCGCCGACGACCCGGACCTGCTCGTCGACGACGCGTCGGTGTACCGCGAGCAGCGCGCGGCAATGGAGAACAAGAGTCTGTCGTTCGGTGAGTTCCTGCGTTCCGAGAAGCTGATGCTGCGGGCGGACCTGTTGCGCCCCTGGGCCAACTGGGTGACCCCGAAAGAGGAACGCACCCGCCGCTACGACACGTACTTCTTCGTCGGGGCGATCCCGCAGGGACAGCGTGCCGACGGCGACAACACTGAGACCGACAAGGCCGACTGGGTCACCCCGCAGGCCGCGCTCGACGACTTCGCCGACGGACGCAGCTTCCTGCTGCCGCCGACGTGGACCCAGCTCGACGCCCTGCACGGGCGGTCGGTGGCCGAGGTGCTCGCCGTGGAGCGTCAGATCGTGGCCGTCGAGCCCCATCTCTCTGCCGCGAAGGGCGGCAACTGGGAGATCGAGTTCTTCAACAGTGACCGCTACAACGACGCGCGCAACCGGCGCGCTCCTCAGGGTTACACCGACGGGGCGCCGCTCGCGTGACCGAGTTCGTCAGCGTGGTGCTCTCCGAGCATGACGGGCGCGCCATCGCCCGGGGCCCGCAACCGGCGCGGATCGCGACGCTGCTGCTGTCCCGCCCGCCCACCAATGCGCTGACCCGCCAGGTCTGTCGCGAGCTCGCGGAGGCGGCCGAGGAGGTCGGCCGGCTCGACGACGTGTGCGCGGTCATCGTGTTCGGCGGTCACGAGATCTTCTCGGCCGGCGCTGACATGCCCGAGCTGCAGACCTTGGACGCCGCCGAGGCCGACGAGGCGGCGCGGGTATGCCAGCAGGCGGTCGACGCGCTCGCCGCGGTACCCAAACCCACCGTCGCCGCCATCACCGGGTACGCGCTCGGCGCCGGCCTGACGCTGGCGCTGGCGGCGGACTGGCGGGTCAGCGGTGACAACGTGAAGTTCGGGGCGACGGAGATCCTGGCGGGGTTGGTGCCCGCCGGGAGCGGCGCCGGCCGGCTGGCCGGCGCGGTCGGGGACAGCAAAGCCAAGGACATGGTGTTCAGCGGACGTTTCGTGGACGCGCGCGAGGCGCTGGAGCTGGGATTGATCGACCAGATGGTGGCACCGGACGGGGTGTACGACGCTGCCGCCACGTGGGCCGGCCGGTTTCTGGACTATACGCCGGCGGCCTTGAGGGCGGCGAAGGCGTCGTTCGGGTAGCAGATCCGCACGTTAGGCTGCCCTGCATGACGGAAACGAAGGAACCCGGCGCCTACCCCGATGTCGCCGTGCCGGCTCCGACGCCGCACGCGACCGAGGAGCAGGTCGAAGCCGCCCGCCACGACACCAAGCTTGCCCAGGTGCTTTATCACGACTGGGAAGCCGAGAGCTACGACGAGAAATGGTCGATCTCCTACGACCAGCGATGCATCGACTACGCCCGCGGCCGCTTCGATGCGATCGTGCCCGACAGTGTGCAGCGCGAGTTGCCCTACGACCGGGCCCTGGAGTTGGGCTGCGGTACCGGGTTCTTCCTGCTCAACCTGGTCCAGGCCGGGGTCGCACGACGCGGATCGGTCACCGATCTGTCCCCGGGCATGGTGAAGGTGGCCACCCGCAACGGTCAGTCGCTCGGGCTGGACATCGACGGTCGGGTCGCCGATGCCGAGGGCATCCCGTACGACGACAACACCTTCGACCTGGTGGTCGGGCACGCGGTGCTGCACCACATCCCCGACGTGGAGCTGTCGTTGCGCGAGGTGGTCCGGGTCCTCAAGCCCGGTGGCCGGTTCATCTTCGCCGGCGAACCCACAACCGTCGGCAACGCCTACGCCCGCCGGCTGGCCGATCTGACGTGGAAGTCCACCGTGGCGGCGATGAAGCTGCCTGGGTTGGCCGGCTGGCGTCGTCCGCAGGCCGAACTCGACGAGAACTCGCGTGCCGCGGCCCTGGAGTGGATCGTCGACCTGCACACCTTCGACCCCGCCGAGCTGGAGTCGATGGCTCGCTCGGCCGGTGCGGTACAGGTGCAGACCGCGAGCGAGGAGTTCACCGCGGCGATGCTGGGTTGGCCGGTCCGGACATTCGAGTCGACGGTGCCGCCGGGCAAGCTGGGCTGGGGCTGGGCGAAGTTCGCGTTCGGCAGCTGGACCACACTGTCCTGGGTAGACGCCAACCTCTGGCGCCGGGTAGTTCCGAAGGGCTGGTTCTACAACGTCATGGTGACCGGGGTCAAGCCGTCGTAGCGTTCGGCCTCGACGATGTGCACTATCTCTGCAGTGATGCCGGGAAGCTGGCACTGGCCGAGGTCGCGGGGTATCGCCTCGACAGTCGGAGTCTCATCGCCGATATCGATTCGGCACGAACGCGTTTCGGTGACCGGGCGGCCGTCGTGGTGGAGACCGTGATGCTGCGGCGCAAAGCCGCCGCGAAGTTCGCCGACGCGTCGGACTGGCTGTTCACCGACGAGGCGCTCCAGCAGGCGACCGCCGGCCCGGTTGCCCGGCACCGGGCGCGTCGGCTGGCCGGTGCGACGGTGCACGACGCCACGTGTTCGATCGGCACCGAGCTTGCGGCCCTTCGGCATTCGGCACAATTTGTGGTGGGCAGCGACATCGACCCGGTGCGCCTGGCGATGGCCGACCACAATCTGGCTGCCGATGGCGCGGCCGTACCGCTGTGCCGCGCGGACGCGCTGCGGCCGGTGACCGCCGACGCCGTCGTCGTCGTCGACCCCGCACGGCGCAGTGCATCGAGGCGCCGATTCGACCCACGCGCGTATCTGCCACCGCTGGACCGGTTGCTGGAAGTGCTGAGCAGGCGTGCCTACGTCGTGAAGTGTTCTCCCGGAGTGGATTTCGCCGTCCTGCGGCAGCTCGGGTTCGACGGAGAGGTGGAGGTCACCTCGCTCGCGGGCAGTGTGCGCGAAGCGTGCCTGTGGTCTGCCGGACTCACCGAGGCGGGGGTGCGCCGCCGGGCGACCCTGCTCGACAGTGCAGAGGAGATCACCGACGCGCAGCCCGACGACTGCGCTGTGGCCCCCGCCGGCCGATGGATCGTCGATCCTGATGGCGCGGTGGTGCGCGCCGGATTGGTGCGCCACTACGCCGTGCGGCACGGGCTGTGGCAGTTGGATCCCGACATCGCCTATCTGTCCGGGGACACCCTGCCCGACGGTGTGCGCGGCTTCGAGGTCCTCGAGCAGCTGGCGTTCAATGAAAGACAGTTGCGTCGGGCGCTTTCGGTCCGCGATGTGGGGGCGGTGGAGATCCTGGTCCGCGGCGTCGACGTCGATCCCGATGCGCTGCGGTCCCGTCTGCGACTGCGTGGCTCGGCCCAGCTCTCCGTCGTGGTGATCCGGCTGGGGTCCGGGGCGGCAAGCCGGGCAACGGCATTCATATGTCGTCCGTCACGCTGATCGGCCACGTACCCTGGCAGCAACAGCGCCGTGGTCCGAGTCGGCGCCGAGATTGAGGACGACGATGCGAATTCTCGCCGCTGCCCTGCTGGCCACCGGTGTGGTGGCGGGTTGGGCCGCCGCCCCGGCGGCTGCCGCCCAGACGGCCTGCGCGGACCTGGGCGGCACGGTCGACGACGAACAGATCTGTCACGTGGTCGCGGAGAACTCCACCTACCGGCTGGACTTCACCTTCCCCGCCGACTACCCGGACCAGCAGGCCCTGACGGCCTATCTGACGCAGACCCGCGACGGATTCGTCAACGTCTCGGAGATGCCCGGGTCGTGGAACCTGCCCTATGTGCTGGACGGTAAGGGCCGCGCCTACCGGTCCGGACCCGAGGACGCCGGAACCAGCAGCGTGGTCTTCGAGGTGTACGAGAACGTCGGGGGTGCACGCCCGCAGACCTGGTACAAGTCGTTCAACTGGGACGTCGAGGCGCAGGCTCCGATCACCTTCGACACCCTGTTCAAGCCGGATGCCCAGCCGCTGGACGTGATCTTCCCGATCGTGCAGTCCGCGGTGGCTCGGCAGATCGGCGTGGACGCGCCGATATCGCCGGCCGACGGACTCGATCCCGCCAAGTACCAGGAGTTCGCGATCACCGACGACTCGGTGATCTTCTTCTTCGGCCAGGGCGAGATGATGCCCGGCGCCGGTGGCGCGCTGCAGGCGGCGGTGCCGCGCAGCGCGATCGCACCGATGCTGGCCTGAGAGGCGGTCAAGCGCTGCTGGCGGGCTCCTTGTACTTGCCGGTGGCTGGGTCGTAGTTCTCCCAGAACGTCGCGTTCTTGATGTCCAGCGCCGTCGGGTCGAACATCGGGTCCAGGCCCTGCTTCTTCTGCTTCTCGTAGTCCCACAGCGCCTTGTAGGCGGGCTGCTGCAGGATGATGATGCCGATGATGTTGAGCCACGCCATCAGGCCGACGCCGATGTCACCCAGCGTCCATGCGTCCGAGGCGGTGGACACGGCGCCGATGGTCACCGACACCAGGATCAGCGCCTGCAGCATCATCGTGGTGTTCGAACCGACGGTGCCGCGGATGTAGGGGACGTTGACGGTGTTGCTCTTGCCCAGCAGGAAACGCAGGTTCGTCTCGGCCATGTAGTAGTAGGCGATGATCGTGGTGATGCAGAAGAACGCCAGCGAGATCGCGATGAAGCTGGACCCGGCGCCGCTCCACAGCGTGTCGAAGCCGGTCTGCGCGAACGTCGGGCCGACCTCGGCGTCGGCCGGCAGGATCGAGCCGCCTTCGCGGATGACCGCGCCGTCGGCGCTCTCACCTTCGAACACCCGGTAGGCCCCGGTGGACAGGATCAGGAAACCGGTGGCCGTGCAGATGAACAGCGTGTCGATGTACACCGCGAAGGCCTGCACCAGGCCCTGCTTGGCCGGATGGGACACCTCCGCGGCCGCCGCGGCATGCGGACCGGTGCCCTGGCCGGCCTCGTTGGAGTAGATGCCGCGCTTGACGCCCCACATCACCGCCGAGCCGAGGATCGCCCCGAACGCCGAGTCGAGTCCGAAGGCGCTGGAGAAGATCAGCGAGATCACGCCGGGGATCTCTCCGGCGTTGAGCAACACGATGATCAACGCCAGGACGATGTAGACGACGGCCATGAACGGCACCACGATCGAGGCGAACGTGGCGATCCGCTTGACCCCGCCGATGATCACGAAGGCCAGCACGATCACGGTGCCCACGGCCACCCACCACTGCGACCAGCCCCAGGCGGAGTTCATCGCCGAGGCCATCGAGTTGGACTGCACGCTGGGCAGCAGCAGGCCCATCGCCAGGATGGTCACGGCCGCGAAGACGTAGCCGTAGATCTTCATCGCGGGCGCCGCCGCGGTGTGGGCGAAAGCCCTGCTCAGGTAGTAGGCAGGGCCGCCGCGGTACTCCCCGGTCAGCGGATCCTTGGTCTTGTAGATCTGGCCCAGGGTGCACTCGACGAACGACGTCGAGGCGCCGAGGAAGGCGACGGTCCACATCCAGAACAGGGCTCCCGGGCCGCCGAAGGCGATCGCCGTCGCGACACCGGCGATGTTGCCCGTGCCCACGCGGCCGGCCAGGGAGATGGTCAGCGCCTGGAAGCTCGAGACACCCGACGGTGACTTCTCGCCCTTGAACATCAGCCGGATCATCTCGGGGACCTGACGGACCTGGACGAACCTGGACCGGATCGAGAAGTACACGCCTGCGGCCAGACACAGGTAGACCAGCGCGTTACTCCATATATAGCTGTTCACGGTGCTCAGGAAATCCGACAAGATCGTGTCCCCTCTAGTGGCAACATCCGGATGATCGCAATGGATGATTGCACCGGCGAGCGCTGCGCGTGTTGCAAAATTGTGAACTGGCTGTTGCGGAGGTCGCGAGTTCAGGACGGCGCGAAACCGAAGACCCGGCCGTCGCTGGTGCCGGCCACGACCCGCCCGTCATGGCCGATCGACACGCCGACCGGCCATCCGGTGGCTCCGCGCAGCGGATAACTGTTCAGCGTGTGACCGTCGCCGAGGTCGAACACGACCAGGGCCATCCCGTTGTCGCCGTCGCGCACCACCGTGTAGCCCACCCCGGCGAGGCTGGATGTGGACAGCGGTGAGGTGTCGTCGCGGCTCCACTCCTCCTCGCCCCCGTCGTCGACATCGCGTAACGCCACCAGCCGCGCTCCCGGGCCGCCACCGGCGACGATCAGCCCGTCCGGGGTGACCGACGGTGGGGTCTGGGGCAGGTAGTTCAGCGGCACCGACCATTTCTCGGTGCCGTCGTCGCTGTTGAGCGCCCACAACCTCTCGTCGCGACCGTTGACGTACACCGTCGACCCGTCGGCGGAGACCACCGGGCTCGCCAGCGGTCCGCCGCCGACGGCGTCGCTGGTCCATTCGCGGGTCAGCAGCGGGGTCTGACCGGGCCGGTACCGCAGGCCGACCAGCACCGGCGCGTCGGCGCCCGGCTCCCACAGCGTCAGCACGATGACGCCGGTCGCCTCGGCGAACGCCGGTGCCGCGGCCACGGGGCATTCCGGGCGCGCCAGGCGGCAGTCGTCGAGGCCTCGCTGGGAGTCGGTGGGGTCGACGCCGGCGACCAGATCCAGCGAGTTGCCCGTCACGGTGCCCCGGTGGGCGTCGAACACGAGCACCTGTCCGAGGTGGGTGACCACCAGCAGATTCCCCGGCGACAGGATGCGGGTCGTCGTCGGCATCCCGATCACCGGTTTGCGCCACCGGATCCACTGGGTGGTCGGAAACGACAGCACTGTGCCGGGTTGACCGATGTAGACGTTGTCGAAGCCGTCGAACATCGGGCTGGCCAGGCCGCCGCCCTGGACCAGCCTGGTGCACCAGCGTTGCCGCGCCTGGTTGTCGGTTTCCCAGACCATCAGCGAGCAGCCCCCGGCGGTCTGGCCGTTGACGGCCAGGTATTCGCCGGAGCCCAGCGCCGCCTGCGCGGCGAGCTCACCCTTGACCGAACGTGTCCACTCCAGGCGCAGCGTGTCGGCGCCGTCGACGCGCGAGTAGCTGCTGTTCGCGGCATCGGCGTACTGCGCGGCCCAGCCCGTCGCGGCGCGGGCCTGCACCCAGGAATCGGTGTTGCCGCAGCCGGCGAGCGCACCCGAGATCAGCGCCGTTGCGGCCAACGCGAGGATTCGCCGGAGCACTGGATCCCTTCTGACGCTTCGGAGCGGCCTGCCGCCTCCGCCTGTTGTTCGAGCCCAGGAGAGGGTAACCGTTCCACCGACCGTGCTCGCGTAGGCTTTCCGGCCATGACGACGATGTGGGGTGCGCCGCTGCATAAGCGCTGGCGAGGCTCCCGCCTGCGGGATCCGCGTCAAGCTGACTTCCTCACCGCGGCATCGCTGAAATGGGTGCTGGCCAACCGCGCATACACCCCGTGGTACCTGGTCCGGTACTGGCGGCTGCTGCGGTTCAAGCTGGCCAACCCGCACATCATCACCCGGGGCATGGTGTTCATCGGCAAGGACGTCGAGATCCAGGCGGCCCCCGAGTTGTCCGAGATGGAGATCGGCCGCTGGGTGCACATCGGGGACAAGAACACCATCCGCTGCCATGAAGGGTCGCTGCGCATCGGTGACAAGGTCGTGCTCGGGCGCGACAACGTCATCAACACCTACCTCGACATCGAACTGGGCGACTCGGTGCTGATGGCCGACTGGTGCTACGTGTGCGATTTCGACCACCGGATGGACAGCATCGAGCTGCCGATCAAGGACCAGGGCATCGTCAAGAGCCCGGTGCAGATCGGGCCGGACACCTGGGTGGCAGCCAAGGTGACGGTGTTGCGGGGGACCAGCGTCGGCCGGGGGTGTGTGCTCGGCTCCCACGCGGTGGTCAAGGGCGACATTCCGGACTTCTCCATCGCGGTGGGGGCGCCCGCCAAGGTGGTCAAGAACCGCAAGCTGTCCTGGGAGACGTCGGCGGCGCAGCGGGCCGAGTTGGCTGCGGCGCTGGCCGACATCGAACGCAAGAAGTCCAGCCGCTGAGCGTAGAAACCCACCCAAGCGCTGCATGGGCGCGACGTTGGTGACAGCATTCCGGTGGTGACCAACGGGACATCGCACAACATCTCCTACCCCGCTCCAGGCGCCCACCCGTTCCGCAGGGACGAAGCGAAGTTGGCGTCGTTTGTCATCGTGCTGTTCGGCGCCACCGGCGACCTGGCGCGCCGCAAGCTGTTGCCCGGACTCGCCCACCTCGAGCAGTCGGACCTGACCCCGGACATCCGGTTGATCGGCACGTCGCTCGAGGAGTACACGGACGACGAGTTCCGGACGCTGGCACGCGAGGCCATCGACTCGTTCGGTAACCATCACTTCTCCGAGGAGCAGTGGGCCCAGTTCGCCGCCAAGGTGTCCTACATCCCGCAGTCGGCGGGCCCGCAGGCGCTCGCCGACGCAGTGGCCCGATGTGAGAGCGCATTGGGCCCTGAAGCCCAGCGTCTGCACTACCTGTCGGTCCCGCCGAAGGCCGCCGAGTCGGTGATCACCATGCTCAAGGAGGCCGACCTGGTCGACCGGTCCCGGGTGGTGATGGAGAAGCCGTTCGGTACCGACCTCGACAGCGCCGTGGCACTGAACAAGTTCGTGCACGACACGTTCGGGGAGTCGCAGATCTTCCGCATCGACCACTTCCTGGGCAAGGAGGCCGCGCAGAACATCCTGGCGTTCCGGTTCGCCAACGGTCTGTTCGAACCGATCTGGAACCGTAACTTCATCGACCACATCCAGATCGACATCCCGGAGACGCTGGGCCTCGATCAGCGGGCCGACTTCTACGAGAGCACCGGCGCCTACAAGGACATGGTGGTCACCCACCTGTTCCAGGTGATGGCCTTCGTCGTGATGGAGCCTCCGACTGCGCTGGAGCCGCGTGCCATCGGCGAGGAGAAGAACAAGGTCTTCCGGTCGATGCTGCCGGTGGAGCCCGACTGCGTGGTGCGCGGTCAGTACTCGGGCTACCGCGAGGAACAGGGGGTGGCGCGGGACTCGGACACCGAGACCTTCATCGCGCTGAAGGTCGGCATCGACAACTGGCGGTGGGCGGGGGTACCGGTGTACCTGCGCACCGGCAAGCGGATGGCGGAGGGGCAGCGGATCGTGTCGATCGCGTTCAAAGAGGCTCCGCGGACGATGTTCCCGCCCGGGTCCGGGGTCGGCTCGCAGGGGCCCGATCATCTCACCTTCGACTTGGCCGACTCGTCGAAGATCTCGCTGTCGTTCTACGGAAAGCGGCCGGGGCCCGGCATGAAGCTGGAGAAGCTCTCGATGCAGTTCTCCACCCAGGAGACCGAGTACAGCGACGATGTCCTGGAGGCCTACGAGCGCTTGATCCTGGACGCGATGCGTGGTGACCACACGCTGTTCACGACCGCCGAGGGCATCGAGTCGCTGTGGGAACGCTCGGCGCATCTGCTCGCCGACCCCCCGCCGGTCAAGATGTACCAGCAAGGAACGTGGGGTCCCAATGCGATTCACCAACTGATCGCGCCCAACGGCTGGCGTCTGCCGTTCGAGCGGGGCTGGCGGGACAAGAAGGCGCCTTGACGCTCAACGGGCCTTGACGCTCAACGGTTCGGCAGCGGCCGCTCGACGATGGGCCTGCGCCGGTGTGGTTGACGTTCACCGCGTTTGGCGGCCAGATAGACCTGCGAGGTCTCGGCGGCCACGGTCTGCCAGGCGAAGTCCGACGTGAGCCGCTCGCGTGCCGCCCTGGCCCGTTGCTGGGCGGCCGCCGGCGAGTCGAGTACCACCCGCACCGCGGCGGACAGCGCGGCCACGTCGTTGGGCGGGTGGGACAGCCCGGTCAGGCCGTCGATCACCGCCTCGCCGAGCCCACCCGCGTTGGACGTGACCAGCGGAACGCCGGCCGCGGCGGCCTCGAGAGCGACGATGCCGAACGGCTCGTAGTGTGACGGCAGCACGGCGGCATCGGCCCGGTGCAGCAACTTCAGTAGTTGCGAATGGTCCACGCGGCCGACAAAGTTGGTCGCTTTCAGGACCCGATGCTTGCGGGCCTGCTCTTTGAGGAAGTCGAGTTGGGTGCCGTCGCCGGCGATCGTGAGCGTGGTTCCGGGATGCGTGCGACGGATCCGGGGCAGCGCGGCGATCGCGTCGTGCACCCCCTTCTCGTACTCGAGACGCCCGAAGTACAGCAGTTGGGCCGGTCCCGACTGCCGACGACGCGTCGCAAACGGCCAACCGTCGGTGTCGATCCCGTTGCGGATGACCGAGATCTCGGCGAGTTCCGGTCCGAACAGCGTGCTGATCTCGTCCCGCATCGACGCCGAACATGTGATGAGAGAGTCGGATTCGCACACCAGCCAGGATTCCAGCGCATGGACCTGCCTGCTGACCGGACCCGAAACCCACCCGGAATGCCGACCCGCCTCGGTGGCGTGGATGGTGGAAACCAGTGGCACGTCGAAGAATTGAGCCAGGGTGACGGCAGGGTGGGCGACCAGCCAGTCATGGGCGTGGACCACATCCGGGCGCCAGTCGGACAGCGCCAGGCCGGCGCGCACCATCGCATGCCCCATTGCCAGGGTCCAGGCCATCATGTCCGCGCCGAACGTGAACTCGTGCGGGTCCTCCGCGGCGGCGATCACGCGCACACCTTCGGTGACGTCGTCGGTGGACGGGTGGGTGTGCGGATCGGTGCCGGTCGGTCTGCGGCTGAGCACGACGACGTCGTGGCCGGCCAGCGCCAGTTCGGTGGCCAGGTGGTGCACGTGCCGGCCCAGGCCGCCGATCACCACCGGCGGGTACTCCCAGGACAGCAGCAGGATCTTCATTCTCATGTGCCCGGGAGTCTCCGCGCGTCGAGCGCCCCGAACAGGCCGTCGGCGCGGTTCCAGCCCACGGCCAGGCGCTGCGCGTGCTCGGCGCGCCCCGCGGCGAGCGCCCCGGCGATCTCGCGGGTGGCGTGTGCGTGCAGGTGTGCCCGGTAGCGCGCATAATCGGCGGCCGAGTCCTTGCTGACCATGAACGGCCAGTCGCTGGACACCGTGAGCAGTGTTTCCCGCAGTATCTGGTCGGCGACGAACATCCTCGGTGTCGGTGAGCCCAGCGATCCCCGAGATCCGGCCTGGGCCAGCGCCTTGTCCACCGTGGTCAGCGCGGTGTCGACGACCTCGCTGTTGAGCTGGACCAGATCGGCCACCTTCTCACCCGACCACACCTGCCAGTCCTTGCCCGAGCCCCATGAACTCGGTGGCAGGTCGACGGGCGTACCGACGTAGCCACCGCAGACCGCGTCCGCCAACGTGCCGACGCGGACACCGGCGGCCGGCAGTGCGCGCAGCACCCGCTCGAGCCAGACCGGGCCCTCGTACCACCAGTGGCCGAACAGTTCGGTGTCGAATGCGGCGATGACGTGGGCGGGCCTGCCGATCCGAGCGCTCTCGGCGCTCAGTCGCCGGCGAACCGTGTCGACGAAATCGGCGACGTGCACGTCGACCGCGGCGTCCGCGCGCTCAGGGTCGTAGGGCGCCTTGGCATCCGACGGGACGTTGCGCCCGGTCACGCGGGCGGGCTTGAGCCCGGTGAGGTGGTCATAGGTGTGGAAATCTCGGTAGGCCGGGTGACCGGGATAGCCGGACTTCGGTGACCAGACGCGGTAGCTGACCGCCAGGTCCCGCCCGAACGCGACGACGTCGGAGTCGGCGACCGGGCGGCCCAGCGAGGTGTCTCCGTGCAGGGACGGACCGTCGACCATGAAGTGGCCGACGCCGGCGGCGGCGTAGTCGACCTCCATGCCAGGGGCGTACGCGCACTCCGGTGCCCAGATGCCCGTCGGGGTGTGGGCGAACCGTTGACCTGCGTCCGCAAGACCCTCTCGGAGCGCGAACTCGCGGAGTCGAGGATTGAGCAACGGCTGGAACGGATGCGCGAGCGGTCCGCCGAGGAGCTCGATCACCTCGCCGTCCAGCAGCTCGCGGAACACCGGGCTGGCGCCGTGGCGCCAGAGTGTGTCGAACTCGGTGAGCTCCCGGTCTGCCTCGGCGTACTCCCGGGACCCGAACTGGCGCAGGGCTTCCGGCGTGGACGCCGGCGCCGAGGCCGGTGACGTGCGGATGGTTGCCGCCTCGAGGGCACGCAACTGCCAGTTGGCCAGCCAGTGGTGCATGCCCTGCAGGCAGTACGGATCGTCCAGCTGTGCGGCCACCACCGGGGTGATACCGAGTGTGACCAGGTGCCTGCGGTTCTCGGCGGCAAGGGTGCGCAGCACCCGCACCAGCGGAAGGTAGGCCGCCGACCACGACTGGTAGAGCCATTCCTCGCCGACCGGCCAGCGGCCGTGATGGGCCAGCCAGGGCAGGTGCGTGTGCAGCACCAGGGTGAACAGCCCGGGTACCGGGGTGGCGTCGGGCGACCCGGGGTCGACCTCCGTCACGGGCGCACCGCGATCGCGACCAGATCGAGGCTGTCGTCGATGGCTCTGTTGTCGATGGCGCTGTCGTCGCGACTTCCCGCCTCGGCGATGTCGAAGTCGTCCGCGCTCACGGACGCGACGTCGGCGAGCAGGTCCTGCGGCCAGGGCGCGTCGGCGACCGCGCGCGCGATCTGCGCGTCGATGATGGATCCGCCGTGGCGGTTGTCGAGGTCGGCGAGGCGCTCGCCGTGGAAAACCCCGTGGAGACCTTCGATCTCGAAGCCGGCGGCCGTCACCAACTCGGTCAGCTCGGCGGCGTTGAGCTCGCGGGTGTGGAAGGGGTTGACCGGGGTGTCGCGACCGGGGGAGAAGGTGATGCGGTTGGGGGTGGAGATGAGCAGTAGCCCGCCGGGGCGCAGCACCCGGTGGCATTCGGAGACGAACTGCCCCTGGTCCCACAGGTGTTCGATCACCTGGAAGTTGACCACCACATCCACCGATTCGGCGGGCAGTGGCAGCTCGGCGAGGTTTCCCTGGCGCATGTCGACGCGGGGATAACGCGCGCGGACATGGGCCACCGCCGAGTCGTCGTAGTCCAGCCCGATCACCTGACGGGCGACGTCGGCGATCAGGTCGGCGCCGTATCCCTCGCCGCAGCCCGCCTCCAGCACGTCGCGGTCGCGACAGCGTTCGGCCAGTCGCCGATAGACGACCTCGTGGCGACGGAACCAGTAGTTCTCCTCGGCCAGGCCTGGCACTGTCCGCTCGCCGGTCAGCGGCATCGGGGCTGCCGCCGGAGCCTCGCCGGGCTCGGTCGACCCGGTAACAAATGCGCTCATTGGAAGGCAGGCTAACCCGTAACCGTCCGGAGGCGAACTGTTCGTCGAACCCGTGCTGTTCGCGGGGCCGGCAGAGCACAAACTTCGACCAGCTATGGTGTTTCTGCGATCCACAAATAAGTTACTTGCGGGTAACATGGTGGTGGTTGCTTGAAACGTGATATTGCGGGCCGGTCGCCGGTCCCTTCGAGGAGGACGAACCAGAGTCATGACGAATATCGTGGTCCTGATCAAACAGGTCCCAGACACATGGTCGGAGCGCAAGCTGTCCGAGGGTGATTGGACCCTCGACCGAGAGGCCGCCGACGCGGTGCTCGACGAGATCAACGAGCGTGCCGTCGAAGAGGCGCTCCTGATCAAGGAGCGTGAAGGCGGCGACAGCACGGTCACCGTCCTCACCGCCGGGCCCGAGCGGGCCACCGAGGCGATCCGCAAGGCCCTGTCGATGGGCGCGGACAAGGCGGTCCACCTGGTCGACGAGGGCATGCACGGCTCCGACATGGTGCAGACGGGCTGGGCGCTGGCCCGCGCGCTGGGCACGATCGAGGGCACCGAGCTCGTCATCGCCGGCAACGAGGCGACCGACGGCACCGGCGGTGCGGTCCCGGCGATCATCGCCGAGTACCTGGGCCTGCCCCAGCTGACCCACGTGCGCAAGCTGACCGTCGAGAACGGCAAGGTCACCGCCGAGCGCGAGACCGACGACGGCCTGTTCACGCTCGAGGCGAGCCTGCCTGCGGTCGTCAGCGTCAACGAGAAGATCAACGAGCCCCGCTTCCCGTCCTTCAAGGGCATCATGGCCGCCAAGAAGAAGGAAGTGACGACTCTCACGCTGGCCGAGATCGGCGTCGAGGCCGACGAGGTGGGCGTTGCCCACGCCGGCTCCAAGGTGCTCGCGTCGACCCCGAAGCCGCCCAAGACCGCGGGCGAGAAGATCACCGATGAGGGCGAAGGCGGCACCAAGGTCGCCGAGTACCTGGTCGCCCAGAAAATCATCTAGGCAGATCTTCCACCCCCATTCCATGAACCACTGAGACATAGAGGCGAACGAACGCATGGCTGAAGTACTCGTGCTCGCCGAGCACGCCGAAGGTGCGCTGAAAAAAGTCAGCGCTGAACTGATCACCGCCGCCCGTGTACTGGGCGAACCCTCCGCCGTGGTGGTGGGCAAGCCCGGTACGGCAGAGCCGCTCATCGAGGGGCTCAAGGCCGCCGGTGCCGGCAAGATCTACGTCGCCGAGTCCGACGACGCAGAGAACTACCTGATCACCCCCCAGGTGGACGTGCTGGCCTCCCTGACCGAATCCGTGAGCCCGGCGGGCGTGCTGCTGTCGGCCAACGCAGACGGCAAGGAGATCGCAGGCCGGCTGGCCGCCCGTATCGGTTCGGGTGTGCTGACCGACGTCGTCGAGGTGAAAGAGGGCGGCAAGGGCATCCACTCGATCTTCGGCGGTGCGTTCACCGTCGAGGCCGAGGTCGTCGGTGACACCCCGGTGATCACCCTGCGTGCCGGTTCGGTCGACGCCGAGCCGGCCGACGGTGCCGGAGAGGTCGTCACCGTCGAGGTGCCGGCCGCCGCCGAGAATGCGACCAAGATCACCTCGCGTGAACCTGCCGTCGCCGGTGACCGCCCCGAGCTGGCGGAGGCGACCGTCGTCGTCTCCGGTGGCCGCGGCGTCGGCAGTGCCGAGAACTTCGGCATCGTCGAGGAACTGGCCGACTCGCTCGGTGCCGCTGTCGGCGCCTCGCGTGCCGCGGTCGACTCGGGCTACTACCCGGGCCAGTTCCAGGTCGGCCAGACCGGCAAGACGGTGTCCCCGCAGCTCTACATCGCGCTGGGCATCTCCGGAGCGATCCAGCACCGCGCGGGCATGCAGACGTCGAAGACGATCATCGCGGTGAACAAGGACGAAGAGGCGCCGATCTTCGAGATCGCCGACCTCGGCATCGTCGGTGACCTGTTCAAGGTGACCCCGCAGCTGACCGAGGCGGTCAAGACCCGCAAGGGCTGACTCCAACCGATCGACCTCCAACCGATCGACCGTCTCCGACGGTCGAACCCGTTCTGAACGCGAGAACCCCGGCGCACCCCGTGGCGCCGGGGTTCTTGCGTCTTCTCGTGTCTTTGCGGGCAGACACCACACTTCGTCATCTGGCGCTCACGGACACGTCACGCGCGCGATGCCGTCCGGAGACCCGGCTGCGCGAGCGTGCACGGTATGAGCACTGCTTCTGTACTCATCCGATCCGACAGCGCTGCCTCGGCGGGTGCCGCACCGCGGTACTCGATGCTGCTGTGCACCGACGCCGACTCGATCGAGGCGGCGCAACGGCTGCGCTACGACGTGTTCACCTCCGAGCCGGGCTTCGCGCTGGCCGACGACGGCTGCTCCGGAGGTCTCGACGCCGACCGCTTCGACCAACACTGCGACCACCTTCTGGTGCGCGACGACGACACCGGCGAACTCGTCGGCTGCTACCGGATGCTGCCGCCTTCGGGTGCGATCGCCGCCGGTGGCCTGTACATCGCCACCGAATTCGACGTGACCGCGCTGGACCCGCTGCGTCCCTCGCTGGTCGAGATGGGGCGTGCCGTGGTGCGCCACGACCACCGCAACGGCGCCGTCGTGCTGCTGATGTGGGCGGGGATCCTGGCCTACCTGGACCGCAGCGGCTACGACCACGTGACCGGGTGCGTCTCGGTGCCGGTACTGGATCCGGTTGGTCGCAGTGTTGCGGGCAGTCAACTGCGCGGGGTGCGGGACTTCGTCCTGCGGCGCCACGCTGCGCCTCCCGAGTATGGCGTCCGCCCCTTCCGCCCCGTCGTGATCGACGGTGTCGCGCTCGATGACATCGAGCCACCGGCACGGCTGTCGGTGCCTCCGCTGATGCGGGGCTACCTGCGGTTGGGAGCCCAGGTGTGTGGGCAGCCTGCCCACGACCCCGACTTCGGGGTGGGAGACTTTCCGGCGCTGCTCGACAAACGCCACGCCGACACCCGGTACCTGCGCCGACTCCGTTCAGTCGGGGCGGCCACCGCGATCGGCAACGAGGTGGAGTCATGACCGCCACCACGCCTGAACACGCCTGGCTGCAGCGAGCGACCTGTGGCGCCGGATGCGTCCACGCCGGTGCAGACGTGCCCGGTCGACGGTGGGTGGTCGCGGTGCGCACCGCGTGGCGGGTGGCAGCAGCGCTGCTGCTGTTCTCGGGAGTGTGGCTGCTGGCCGTCCCGATGCCGGGACGGTCACATCTGCAGCGTGGCTACTGCCGAATGATGTTGCGGTGCCTCGGGGTGCGGATGTCGGTGTCCGGCGGACCGATCCGCAATCTTCGTGGCGTGCTCGTGGTGAGTGGGCACGTGTCATGGCTGGACACCTTCGCGATCGGGGCGGTGCTGCCGGGCTCATTCGTCGCCCGCGCCGACCTCGTGGACTGGCCGGCGCTCGGCCCGGTCGTCCGGCTGATGAAGGTCATCCCGATCGACCGGGGCCGGCTGCGCAGGCTGCCGGCCGTGGTGGCGGCCGTCGCCGACCGGTTGCGGGCCGGACACACCGTGGTCGCGTTCCCGGAAGGCACCACGTGGTGCGGACTGGGCTACGGCCGGTTCCGTCCCGCGATGTTCCAGGCCGCGGTCGACGCCGGCCGGCCCGTGCAACCGCTGCGGCTGACCTACCGGCACAAAGACGGCCGGCCGTCCACCGTGCCGGCGTTCGTGGGTGAGGACTCGCTGCTGACGTCGATCAAGCGGGTCATCACCGCACGCCGTACCGTCTGCCACGTCTCGGTCGAGTCGCTGCAACTGCCCGGTGCAGACCGTCGTGAGCTGGCCGCACGCTGCGAGGTCGCCGTGCGTGGCGCCACGGCGCGTTCAGTGCTGACCGCACGGTCCGACTGCGGTGAGGGCCACGCACTGGTGGCGTGAGCGGAATGAGGCCGGCAGGCGCGTGACGGCTATTGTGGAACGGTCATGTCTGCGTGCACGCCGGTCTATCTCGACCACGCCGCCACCACCCCGATGCGTCCCGCCGCGATCGAGGCGATGGCCGCTGTGCTGGCGACCGTCGGCAACGCCTCCTCGCTGCACGGCTCCGGCCGGCTGGCGAGGCGCCGGCTGGAGGAATCGCGGGAGACGACGGCCAAGCTGCTGGGAGCACGCCCGTCGGAGGTGATCTTCACCGCAGGCGGGACCGAGAGCGACAACCTGGCGGTCAAGGGCATCTTCTGGGCGCGCCGTGACGCGTCGCCGCAGCGCCGGCGGATCATCACCACACCCGTCGAACACCACGCGGTCCTCGACGCTGTGCAGTGGCTGGTCGAGCACGAGGGTGCCGAGGTGACGTGGCTACCGGTCGACGCGGTCGGCGCGGTCAGCCCGGCAGCACTGCGCGCCGCGATCGGTGACCCTGCCGATGTCGCCCTGATCTCCGTGATGTGGGCCAACAACGAGGTCGGCACCGTCATGCCGATCGCCGAGTTGGCCGCTGTCGCGTCCGAGTTCGACATCCCGATGCACAGCGACGCGATCCAGGCCGTCGGTCAGATCCCCGTCGACTTCGCCGCCAGCGGGTTGTCGGCGATGAGCGTGGCCGCACACAAGTTCGGCGGACCCACCGGCGTGGGCGCACTGCTGCTGCGTCGGGACACTGCCTGTGTGCCGCAGTTGCACGGCGGCGGACAGGAGCGCGACGTACGTTCCGGCACCCAGGATGTCGCCGGCGTGGTGGGGATGGCCGCTGCTGCCCGGGCAGCCGTCGAGGGCATGGAGTCGACCGCGTCGCGGCTGCGGGCACTGCGCGACCGGCTGATCGACGGGGTGCTGGGGACGATCGGCGACGTCTACGTCAACGGCGCGCCGGGCACCGCCCGGCTGCCCGGCAACGCCCACTTCACCTTCCGTGGGTGTGAAGGTGATTCTTTGTTGATGTTGTTGGACGCCAAGGGAATCGAATGTTCCACCGGTTCGGCGTGTACCGCCGGGGTGGCGCAGCCGTCCCATGTGCTGACCGCGATGGGTGCCGACCCGGCCAGCGCGCGCGGATCGCTGCGGCTGTCGCTGGGGCACACCAGCACCGACTCCGATGTCGATGCTGTGCTGGAGGTCCTGCCCGCGGCGGTGGAACGAGCCCGGCAAGCCGCGCTGGCCAGTTCGGGGCCCCGATGAGGGTGCTCGTTGCGATGAGCGGCGGTGTGGATTCCTCGGTCGCCGCAGCCCGGATGGTCGACGCCGGCCACGACGTCGTCGGTGTGCACCTGGCGCTGTCGAAGGCGCCCGGGACGTTGCGTACCGGCTCACGTGGGTGCTGTTCGAAGGAGGACGCGGGTGATGCCCGCCGCGTTGCCGACGTGCTCGACATCCCGTTCTACATCTGGGATTTCGCCGACCGGTTCAAAGAGGACGTGATCGACGACTTCGTGGAGTCCTACGCCCGGGGCGAGACGCCCAACCCATGTGTGCGTTGTAACGAGCGAATCAAGTTCTCCGCGTTGGCATCCCGGGCACTGGCCCTGGGCTTTGACGCGCTGGCCACCGGTCACTACGCGCAGTTGTCTGCCGGGCGGCTGCGCCGGGCCGTTGACCACGACAAAGATCAGTCCTATGTGTTGGCGGTGCTCAGCGCCGAACAGCTGCGTCATGCCGTGTTCCCGATCGGCGACACTCCGAAAGCGCAGATCCGCGAGGAGGCCGCCCGCCGCGGCTTGTCGGTCGCGGACAAAGCCGACAGTCACGACATCTGCTTCATCCCGTCGGGGGACACCCGAGCGTTCCTCGGCGCCCGCATCGGTGTGCGGCGCGGCCAGGTGGTCGACGGCGCGGGCACCGTGCTGGCCGAGCACGATGGAGTGCACGGTTTCACCATCGGCCAGCGGAAGGGGTTGGGCATCGCCGGCCCCGGTCCGGACGGCCGCCCCCGGTACGTCACCGGTATCGACGCCGACACCGGCACCGTGCGCGTCGGTGACCTCGCCGACCTGGAGGTGACCACCCTGGCCGGGGAGGCGCCGGTGTTCACCTCGGGCGTCACGCCCGACGGCCCGGTGGAATGCGTGGTGCAGGTGCGCGCTCACGGCGGCATCGTCGACGCGGTCGCCGAGTTACGCGGCGAGGAGTTGGTGGTCGATCTGCGGTCGCCGCTGCGAGGTGTCGCGCCCGGCCAGACCGTGGTGCTCTACCGCCCCGATCCCGATGGCGACGAGGTTCTGGGCAGCGCGACGATTCGCGACGCGCACTAGCCGGGCACGTTGGCGAGGATGTTCGACATGACGATGTCGGGGACCGAGTCCGGGAACGCGCAGAACGTGACCTCCACCAGGACGACCGACTTGACCCGGTAATCGCGTCCGCAGTTGCCTGGGCGGGTGGCGACTGAGTCCTCGGTGGTCGTCACAGCGCCGACGATGGCCGGACCCGAATCGGTCGCATCACATCCGCCGATTAGTTCGACGAGGCCGTCAAAGGCGCGTTGCGCGGCCGCGATGTCGCGGTAGCCCGCCGCCGCTTGCGAGATCAGCCCGCCCCTCGGCGGGTTCTGGAACGTCGACTTGCGGAACTCCTCGACCTCGGTTCCGAAGATCTGCGACTCGGCGAAGACCCATTGACATTGTGGCGGAACGGATTCGAACATGGCATCGATGTCCACGGGCATCTTGCTGTCCATTCCGGGGATGGCGGTGAGGTCATCGCCGGCCCCGGTGACGGCCTGCATTTGTGCACGTTTGAGTAGCACGACGTCGACATCAACCGGCGAACGCGAGTCCTCGTCGATGCCGGGTACCGACCGGACCGCGGTTCCGTCCACAGTGTGCGCGCACCCGGCGACGAGCAGCAAGACGACGCACAGGGCAGACGCGCGCAGCCGGGCCGTCATACGCACGAGAGTAGACCGTCGCATAGTGTCGTTCGAGTGAGTGTTTTTGCCAGTGCGACCGGTGTCGGATCGTGGCCGGGCTCGTCGGCCCGGCAAGCCGCCGAGATCGTCGTGGGTGAGTTGCACCGCCTACCGCACCTCGTCGAGCTGCCCGAGCGTGGCGTGGGAGCAGATCTGATCGGCCGCGCCGGTGCGCTGTTGGTGGACATCGCCATCGACACCGTGCCCCGGGGGTACCGAATCGCGACTGGTCGCAGATCGGTGACCCGCCGGGCGGTGAGCCTCCTCGATGAGGACATCGACGCGCTCGAGGAAGCGTGGGAGACCGCCGGATTGCGTGGCGGCGACCGTGTGGTCAAGGTGCAGGCTCCGGGTCCGGTCACCCTGGCCGCGCACCTGGAGCTGCCCGGCGGACACCGGGCCATCACCGACAACGGTGCGGTCCGCGATCTGACCAGATCACTGGCCGAAGGTGTGGCCGGTCTGCGGGCGCAGCTGGCGCGACGGTTGGAGGCAGCAGTGGTCGTACAGTTCGACGAGCCGTCGCTGCCGGCCGCCCTCGCGGGTCGGTTGACGGGTGTGACGAGCTTTTCGCCGGTGCATCCGGTGGACGAGTCGGTGGTGATCCAGTTGCTCGACGAATGTGTCGCAGTCGTGGGCGGGGAGGTCGCAGTGCACTGCTGCGCCGCCGGCCTGCCGTGGAAGTTGTTGCAGCGCAGCACTATCGCCGCGGTATCGGTGGACGTGCAGGCCCTGACCGCGGCGGATCTGGACGGCGTCGGCGAGTTCGTCGAATCCGGTCGTACGGTTCTGCTCGGAGCCGTGCCGACGGTGTTTTCCGGACCGGAGCTTTCTGCTCGGCAGGTCGCCACGACCGTCGCGGAGGTGACCGATCGGCTGGGGTTCGCACGGGCCGTGCTGCGCGACCGCATCGGCGTCACGCCGGCCTGCGGACTGGCCACCGCGAAGCCGGCATGGGCCCGCAGATCCATCGAGCTAGCCCAACAAGCCGCGGATGCGTTGGCGGAAGACCCGGAGGCCGTCTGACCGGCGGTGTCAGGCGGCGTCCGACATGTCGAGTTCCGAGTTTTGTCGCGAAAGTGCGACCCGACTGCTGCAGAACTCGGATCTCGGCGTCGAAGCGCCAAGGCCGTCGAGCTGCGGCCGTCAATTCCTATTCAGCTCCTCGGCGAGCATCACGATGATGCCGCTCGGACCGCGGACGTACGTGAGTTTGTAAACGTCCTCATATGTCGCTACGCCGCGAAGCGGATGGCAGCCGTGCCTGGCGGCTATCTCGAGGGCTTTGTCGATGTCGTCGACAGAGAACGCGACGCGGTGCATGCCGATCTCGTTGGGAGTGGTGGGCTCCGACTCGATGGCTTCGGGGTGGAGGTATTCGAAGAGTTCGAGGCGGCCGTGACCCTCGGGCGTCTGGAGAATCGCAATGTTGGCATGATTGCCATCGAGGCCGACGGCGGTGTCGGTCCATTCGCCCTTGACCGTGTCACGGCCGACGACCGTCAGACCGAGGTCGGTGAAAAAGTCAATCGTCGCCTCGAGGTCGCGAACGGCGATGCCGACGTTCTCGAACTTGATGGCCATGCGGGCGTGCTACCGAGCGGGCACTTCTGATCGTCGGGCTCGGCGGTCGCGGGCCGTGCGCGCCCTAGTTCATCCGCAGGTCCTTGCGAAGGATTTTGCCCGACGCCGACTTCGGGACCGCGTCGATGAACGCGACCTGGCGGACCTTCTTGTACGGGGCCACCTGGCCGGCGACGTACTCCATCACGTCGGCCTCGGTCAACTCGGCGTCTTCACGCTTGACCACAAACGCCTTGGGCACTTCCTCACCCTCGTCATCGGGCACGCCGACCACCGCAGCGTCGGCGATCTGCGGGTGCGCCAGCAGCACGGCCTCCAGTTCGGCGGGCGGCACCTGATACCCCTTGTACTTGATCAGTTCCTTGAGCCGGTCCACGATGTACACGCAGCCGTGGGCGTCCACCTGCGCGAGGTCGCCGGTGTGCAGCCAGCCGTCGTCGTCGATGGTGGATTTGGTGGCCTCGTCGTTGTTGAGGTAGCCGGCCATCACGTTCGGCCCCTTGAACCACAACTCGCCGGTTCTGCTCAAACCTTCTGCCGGGGGCCGGATCTCGTCACCGGTCTCCGGGTCGACGATCTTGGATGCGGCGTTCGACACCGTCCAGCCGACCGAGCTGAGCGGCGCCTCCGCCCGCAGGTTGTGCCGGCCACCGTCGAACGGGGTTATGTGGCTGACCGGACTCAGCTCGCTCATCCCATAGCCCTGCACCACTTTGCAGCCCAGTCGCTCGGCGACGGCCCGGCCGAGGTCGGCGTCCAGCGGTGCCGCACCGGACATCACGACGTTGAGCGACGACAGGTCATATGAGTCCACCAGCGGGTGCTTGGCCAGCGCCACCGCGACCGGAGGCGCGATGAAGGCGATGGTGCACTTGTGCTCGGCGATGTTGCCCAGGAACTCGCCGAGGTCGAAGCCCGGCATGATGACCAGTCGCGCACGGGCGTGCAGGGCTGCGTTGAGCAGGACGGTCATCCCGTAGATGTGGAAGAACGGCAGCACGGCCAGGATGACGTCGTCGGAGACCATTCCGTGCAGTGGGCGGATCTGTGCGACGTTGGCGACGAGGTTGCGGTGCGTCAGCATCACGCCCTTGGGGTTCCCGGTGGTCCCTGAGCTGTAGGGAAGCACCGCGAGGTGCGCCGAGGGCGCGAAGTTCACCTCCGGGGCGCGGTTTCCGCCGGCAAGCAGGTCCGTGGCGTTGGGATGACCGTCGGCGTCGCGGCCCGCACCGTCGAGCACCACCAGGTTCTCGTCGGGGATGCCGGCCGCCGCCGCGCCTTCCTTGGCCTGCGCCAGCATCGGGGTCACGGTGATGAGCATCTTGGCATCGGAGTCGGTCAGCTGCTTGGTGATGTCCTTGGCGGTGAACAGCGCGTTGATCGTCGTGGCCGTCGCACCGGCGCGGAGGATGGCATGGAAGGCGACGGCGAACGCCGAGCTGTTCGGGGCGAGCAGTCCGACCACGTCGCCGACGCCGAGGCCGCGTCCGGCCAGCGCACCGGCGAACGAATCGATCAGGGCGACCATCTCGCCGTAGGTGGTTTTCCTACCGGACTTCGTGTCGATCAGCGCGACACGGTCGGCATCGGCGGTGTCCAGCTGGTCGAACAGGTAGTCGTAGACGCTGGCTGTCGGGATGTCGACTTCGGGGAAGGGGCTCGCGAAGCTCATGGTCCCGATCGAACCATGCCCGGCCCCGGCCGGGTCAGCGTTCGTCGAGCTGTTTCACCGATTTCTTCGGAGCGACCAACCGAAACGACGAGTCGACCAGCTCGGTGACCTCGTCCCAGTCCACAGCGCGGACTGTGAAGTCCATCCCCAGCCAGCCGAACGGCCCCATGTACGCGGGGTAGAAGAAGCGGCTGTCCTGCTCGAGCGCCTTGCGGTCGCTGTCGTCGACCTTGACCAGGATCGAGTGTGGGTGCGCCAGGTACTCGCCCTTCTTGTCTCCTTTGACGCTTCCGCCGTACATCAGGAACATCTTGGGCGCGCAGAACACCGGCCGACCCCAGGAGATCTTCTCGAACGCCGCCGGGAACCCGAGGGCGATCTCGCGCACTTCGGCCAACCCCATGTCGTCTTCGCGGAACATGATCGGATGTGGCATGACGCCAGGGTATCCACACCGCCGCCGACGGCGCCGGGTGTCTGAGGGCTCAGATAACCTGCGGGGGTGAGTCCCAAGGCGATCCCCGATCCTGAGGCGGCGCTGGCAGAGCAGGCTGACGATGCTCCCGCCGCCGACGTGCGGCGCCGGTGGCAGGAGCTCGCCGACGAGGTGCGGGGCCACCAGTTCCGCTACTACGTACGCGACGCGCCGGTGATCTCGGACGCCGAGTTCGACACGCTGCTGCGCGAACTCCAGGCGCTCGAAGAGTCCCACCCCGAGTTGCGCACACCCGACTCGCCCACCCAGCTTGTCGGCGGAGCGGGGTTCTCCACCGATTTCACTTCGGCCGATCACCTCGAGCGGATGCTGAGCCTGGACAACGTGTTCACTCCCGACGAGCTCGCCGCGTGGGCCGAGCGGATCAAAGGGGAGATCGGTCACGGCGTGCACTATTTGTGCGAATTGAAGATCGACGGGGTCGCGCTGGCGCTCGTCTACCGCGACGGACAGCTCGTCCGCGCGGCGACCCGCGGCGACGGGCGCACCGGCGAGGACGTCACCCTCAACGCGCGCACCATCGACGACATTCCGGAAAAGCTCACCGGGACAGAAGAATTCCCGGTTCCGGCGGTGCTGGAGGTGCGTGGTGAGGTGTTCTTCCGGATCGTCGATTTCGAAGACCTGAACGCGGGTCTGGTCGCCGAGGGCAAGCCGCCTTTCGCCAACCCGCGCAACAGTGCGGCCGGTTCGCTGCGGCAGAAGAACCCCGCGGTCACCGCGCGGCGCCGGCTGCGGATGATCTGCCACGGGCTGGGCCACATCGAAGGCCCCGCGGGCTTTCCCTTCACATCGCTGCACGACGCCTACCGGGCGCTCGCTGCGTGGGGGTTACCGGTGTCCGATCACACCGCCCAGGTCCAAGGACTCGACGCGGTCACCGAACGGATCGCCTACTGGGGAGAGCACCGACACGACGTCGACCACGAAATCGACGGGGTTGTCGTGAAAGTCGACGATGTCGCGCTGCAGCGCCGCCTCGGTTCGACGTCACGCGCCCCGCGCTGGGCGGTGGCGTACAAGTACCCGCCCGAGGAAGCCACCACAAAACTCCTCGACATCCGCGTCAACGTGGGACGCACCGGACGGGTGACGCCGTTCGCGTACATGGAACCGGTGACGGTCGCAGGGTCGACGGTCGGACTGGCGACGCTGCACAACGCCTCGGAGGTCAGACGCAAGGGTGTGCTGATCGGTGACACCGTGGTGATCCGGAAGGCCGGCGACGTCATCCCCGAGGTGCTGGGGCCGGTCGTCGACCTGCGTGACGGCACCGAGCGGGAGTTCGTGATGCCCACCCACTGCCCGGAGTGCGGGACCGAATTGGCGCCCGCCAAGGAGGGTGATGCGGACATCCGCTGCCCCAATTCACGCACTTGCCCGGCGCAGTTGCGGGAGAGGGTGTTTCATGTGTCCGGTCGCGGCGCCTTCGACATCGAGGGCCTCGGTTATGAGGCCGCGACAGCGCTGCTGCAGGCCGGAGTCATCATCGACGAAGGCGATCTGTTCGACCTCACCGCCGAGGATCTGCTGCAGACCGACCTGTTCACCACCAAGGCCGGAGAGGTGTCGGCCAATGGGAAGCGGCTGCTGGCCAATCTGGGCAAGGCGAAGTCCCAACCGCTGTGGCGGGTTCTGGTCGCGCTGTCGATCCGGCACGTCGGGCCGACCGCTGCGCGGGCACTGGCGACAGAGTTCGGCAGCCTCGACGCGGTCACCGCGGCATCGGAAGAACAACTGGCAGCCACCGAGGGGGTCGGGCCGACCATCGCCGCCGCAATCATCGACTGGTTCACCGTCGACTGGCACCGCGCCATCGTCGACAAGTGGCGCGAGGCCGGCGTGCGGATGGCCGACGAGCGTGACACCAGCATCGAACGCACGCTGGAGGGGTTGTCGATAGTGGTGACCGGGTCGCTGCCCGGCTTCTCCCGTGACGACGCCAAGGAAGCCATCGTCGCCAGGGGCGGCAAGGCGGCCGGTTCGGTGTCTAAGAAGACAGCGTATGTGGTGGCAGGTGATGCGCCAGGATCCAAGTACGACAAGGCAATCGAGCTCGGGGTGCCGGTGCTCGACGAGGACGGATTCCGGCGCCTGCTCGAGGGCGGGCCGGAAGCGTTGGAGCGGTAGGGCTCAGCGCAGGATCGTCGCGATGATCCCGGCCAGGTAGCCCAGGCGCGCGACCTCGCTCGGCCGGAAGACCGGCCCGCCCGGACGGCCGAGGACAACAGCGGTGCGGGCATCGCCCAGCGGCGCGGCGGCCAGTGTGGTGTCCATGTCCCGCCACACCTGGGGCACCCAGTCGGCGGTGGCGTCGAGGGCTTCGGCCTGATCGATCGGAAGCCAGGGCGTCTCGGCGGCTTGGGTTTCGGGGGCTCCGGAACTGCCGACCAGGCGCCGCGGACCCTCATCGGTCAGCTGGGTGACCGCGCACCAACCGACACGCAGTACTTTGGGGGCTTCGTCGACGAGTACCTGGAACCTCTTGAGCCTACCGTCGGCCGCGGCGACGTGATCGATCAACTCGAGTTCGCGGTGCGCTTCCAGCAGCCCGGTGTGTGGCCGGATGCTGTCGACGTAGACACCCTTGAGCTTCTCGGCGGCGGTGATCAGCATGTCGGCCATCGCGCCGGAGGGAAGGTCGACCACCAGATCGTCGACCGCGTAACCGGCCGCCCGCTCGACCACGTCGAGGGACAGGATGTCGGCGCCTACCGAACCGAGGGCGACGGCCAGCGAGCCGAGGCTGCCGGGCCTGTCCTCTAGCTGGACCCGCAGCAGATACGAAGGCACGCGCACACTGTTTCACGGAGAGTGGCTGGCAGGCGACTCGGGCGCGATCGCTTGAAACGCGTTGAACTAGGCTTGGCGGTCGTGTCACAGATCTCGCGAGACGAAGTTGCCCACCTGGCACGCCTTGCCCGGCTCGCCCTGACCGATGACGAACTCGACAGCTTCGTCGGCCAGCTCGACGCCATCCTCGGCCACGTCAGTCAGATCCAGGCGGTCGACGTCACCGGGGTGGAGGCCACCGACAATCCCCTCAAGGACGTCAACGTCTTTCGTCCGGACGTGGTCCGGCCGTCGCTGACACAGGAACAGGTCCTGGCGGCGGCGCCGAAATCGGCCGACGAACGGTTCGCGGTCCCGCGGATTCTGGGAGAAGCCGAATGAGCACGTTGATCAGGCTCGATGCGGCGACGCTGAGCAACAAGATCGCCGCCGGGGAAGTATCTTCCACCGAGGTGACCCAGGCGTGCCTGGACCAGATCGCCGCCACCGACGGTGAATACCACGCGTTCCTGCACATCGCGGCCGATCAGGCGCTCGAGACCGCGGCCGCCGTGGACGCCGCGGTCGCCGCCGGTGAGCAGCTGCCGTCCCCGCTGGCGGGTGTCCCGCTGGCACTCAAGGACGTGTTCACCACCACCGACATGCCCACGACGTGCGGGTCGAAGATCCTCGAGGGCTGGACATCGCCGTTCGACGCCACCGTGACCACGCGGCTGCGCGCCGCGGGCATCCCGATACTCGGCAAGACCAACATGGACGAGTTCGCGATGGGATCGTCGACCGAGAACTCGGCGTACGGACCCACCCGCAACCCGTGGAACGTCGACCGGGTGCCCGGCGGGTCGGGCGGTGGCAGCGCCGCCGCGCTGGCCGCTTTCCAGGCACCGCTGGCGATCGGATCCGACACCGGCGGCTCGATCCGGCAACCGGCGGCTCTCACCGCGACGGTCGGCGTCAAGCCCACCTACGGCACGGTGTCCCGGTACGGGCTGATCGCCTGCGCCTCATCGCTGGATCAAGGTGGTCCGTGCGCACGAACGGTGCTGGACACGGCGCTGCTGCACGCGGTCATCGCGGGCCATGACCCGTGCGATTCCACGTCGGTGGACGCAGCAGTGCCCGACGTCGTCGGCGCCGCCCGGGCGGGCGCGACCGGTGACCTCACCGGCGTGCGGGTCGGGGTGATCAGACAACTGCGCAGCGGTGAGGGCTACCAGCCGGGGGTCTCTGCCTCCTTCGACGCCGCCCTCGAGCAGCTGACCGCGCTCGGCGCGCAGGTCAGCGAGGTCGACTGCCCGCACATCAACTACTCGTTGCCCTCCTACTACCTGATCCTGCCGTCGGAGGTGTCGTCGAACCTCGCGAAGTTCGACGGGATGCGTTTCGGTCTGCGCAGCGGGGACGACGGCACCCACAGCGCCGAAGAGGTGATGGCGCTGACCCGCGCCGCCGGCTTCGGTCCCGAGGTCAAGCGCCGGATCATGATCGGTGCGTACGCGTTGTCCGCCGGTTACTACGACGCGTACTACAACCAGGCCCAGAAGGTGCGCACGCTGATCGCGCGCGATCTCGACGAGGCGTACCGCAACGTGGACGTGCTGGTGTCACCCACCACGCCGACGACCGCGTTCGCACTGGGCGAGAAGGTCGACGATCCGTTGTCGATGTACCTGTTCGACCTGTGCACATTGCCGCTGAACCTCGCCGGTCACTGCGGAATGTCGGTACCGTCAGGTCTGTCGGCGGACGACAACCTGCCCGTCGGACTGCAGATCATGGCGCCGGCCCTGGCGGATGATCGGCTCTACCGGGTGGGTGCGGCCTACGAGGCGGCACGCGGTCCACTGCCAACTGCGCTGTAACGGGGGAGGATGGTGCCGACCCCGAGGAGCTGGAGGGCTTAGCGAATGCGTATCGGAGTGTTGACCGGTGGAGGCGACTGCCCCGGTTTGAACGCGGTCATCAGGGCCGTGGTTCGTACGTGCGACGTCCGTTACGGCTCTTCGGTCGTCGGGTTCCTGGACGGGTGGCGCGGCCTGCTCGAGGATCGCCGCATCCAACTGAAGAACGACGACCGCAACGACCGGCTGCTGACCAAGGGCGGGACCATCCTCGGCACCGCCCGCACCAACCCGGACAAGCTTCGCGCGGGGCTGGATCAGATCAAGCAGACGTTGGAGGACAACGGGATCGACGTGCTGATCCCGATCGGTGGGGAGGGCACCCTGACGGCCGCGCACTGGCTGTCGGAGGAGAACGTCCCCGTGGTGGGTGTGCCGAAGACGATCGACAACGACATCGACTGCACGGACGTGACATTCGGCCACGACACCGCGCTGCACGTCGCCACCGATGCCATCGACCGTCTGCACAGCACCGCCGAGTCACACCAGCGTGTGATGCTCGTCGAGGTGATGGGCCGTCACGCGGGCTGGATCGCGCTGAATTCCGGGCTGGCCTCCGGCGCGCACATGACGCTGATCCCCGAACAGCCGTTCGACGTCGAAGAGGTGTGCCGGCTGGTCAAACAGCGGTTCATCCGCGGCGATTCACATTTCATCTGTGTGGTGGCCGAGGGCGCGAAACCGGCCGAGGGCTCGATGCAGTTGCTCAAGGGCGGAACCGACGAGTTCGGCCACGAACGGTTCACCGGGGTGGCACAACAACTCGCCGTCGAAGTCGAGAAGCGGATCAACAGGGAAGTGCGCGTGACGGTGCTCGGCCACGTGCAGCGCGGCGGCATGCCGACACCCTATGACCGGGTTCTGGCCACCCGCTTCGGCGTCAACGCCGCCGACGCCGCCCATGCCGGCGAGTACGGGATGATGGTCTCGCTGCGCGGGCAGGACATCGGACGGGTTCCGCTCGCCGACGCCGTCCGTCAGCTCAAGCTGGTGCCGCAGAGCCGTTACGACGACGCGGCCGAGTTCTTCGGCTGAGCGGCTACCAGTGTCGGCCACGCCGCGATGGCCGCTTCGGCCACCGCTGACAGTTTGTCGCGGTCCGCACCGTCGCGCGCCTGAAGCGCCATGCCCTGGTTGACCGCGTTGTAGAACGCGGCCAAGGCCGCCGGGTTCGCGCCGGCCGGGACGTCCCCCTCGGCGATGCCGCGCTCGATCCTGTCGCGGAAATCGTCTTCGCCGGCGACGCGCCACCCGGCGAGGTGTTCGTGTACCTGCCGGGTGCGGTCGGTGGCCGTCGTGGCTGCGAGCACGATCATGCATCCACGCGGCCGGCCGGCTTCGGTGAATGCCTGGACCTGATGCCGCAGTACCGCGGCGATCGAGTCGTGTGCGGTGGGCCGGTCGCGTAACGCCGCGGCGACCGCGGCGCCCTCCGTCGCGTCGTAGTACGCGACAGCCTCGCGGAACAGCTGTTCCTTGCTGCCGAACGCTGCGTACAGGCTCGGCGAGTTGACCCCCATCGCCGAGGTCAGGTCGCTCATCGACGCACCCTCGTATCCGCGTTGCCAGAACACCTCCATGGCCCGGTGCAGGGCGGTGGTGCGGTCGAAGGCCCGGGGTCTGCCGCGGACGGCCATGCTGCCCCTTTCTGTATCGAGCGACACGGAATGTATTGACAATCCTAGCCGCCGGCACAATTATTTAGTGATCGATACAAAAAGGAGGACGAACATGGACGAGCTGCTCGGCAAGGTGGCGTTGGTGACGGGCGGGAGCCGGGGGATCGGGGCCGCCATCGCCCTACGCCTGGCGGCCGCGGGTGCGGACGTGGCGATCACCTTCGCCCGCAGCGACCACGAGGCCCGGGCGGTGGTGGACCAGCTCACGGCGGCGGGCCGGCGCGGGATCGCGATCCAGGCGGACAGTGCCGACGCCGACCGGATCGGCGCTGCCGTCGAGCGCACGGTCGACGAACTCGGCGGCCTCGACATCCTCGTCAACAACGCGGGG
The DNA here is from genome assembly GCF_010723735.1 of Mycolicibacterium hippocampi. GTDB lineage: Bacteria > Actinomycetota > Actinomycetes > Mycobacteriales > Mycobacteriaceae > Mycobacterium > Mycobacterium hippocampi. Next base: position 2,742,479 of record NZ_BLLB01000002.1, read on the forward strand.
ATCTACCCGTTCGGGGCGATCGAGGACATCTCGCTCGAGGAGGTGGACCGTGCGCTGGCGGTCAACGTCCGCGCGGTCTACCTCGCCAGCCGCGCTGCGGTCCGGCACCTGCCCGACGGCGGGCGGATCATCAGCATCGGCAGCAACCTCGCCGAGCGCGTGCCCTTCGCCGGGGTGACGTTGTACGCGATGAGCAAATCCGCGTTGATCGGGTTCACCAAGGGCTTGGCCCGCGACCTGGGCGCGCGGGGCATCACCGTGAACCTGGTTCAACCGGGCTCCACCGACACCGACATGAATCCCGCCGACGGCCCCACCGCCGACGATCAACGCGCGCTCAGCGCGCTGGGGCGCTACGCCGAACCCGGGGACATCGCCGCGGCCGTCGCCTTCCTGGCCGGCGACGCCGGGCGCGTCGTCACCGGCGCCGTCCTGACCGCGGACAGCGGCGTCAATGCGTGACACCTGATGGCGTGGCTGTTGCTGGTCGTCGCCGGTCTGCTCGAGGTGTTCTGGGCGACCGCTCTCAAGCAGGCCGAAGGCTTCACCCGGCTCTGGCCGACGGTATTCGGGTTGACCGGTGCGATGGTCAGCCTGCTGCTGCTGGGGGTGGCACTGCGGTCGCTGCCGGCAGGGACCGGGTACGCCGCGTGGGTGGGCATCGGCACGGTCGGCGTCGTGCTCGTCGGCGCAGCGGCTTTCGGTGAGTCACTCACAGTCGGCCGTGCGGTGTTCCTGGTCATGATCGTCGCCGGCATCGTCGGTCTGAGACTCGTCGAGGGCTGAGGACTCACCCGTCAGGGGGTGTACTGCAGGTAGGTCGCCATGCCCGCCTCGAGGTGATACTCGTTGTGGCAGTGGGTGATCCACTTGCCCGGGTTGTCGGTGTCGAAGTCTGCCACCACGGTCGCCAGCGGCGGCACCAACACCGTGTCCTTGCGGGCGTGTGGTCCGTTCGACCCCTGCACCTGGAACGTGTGCCCGTGCAGATGCATCGGGTGAAACATCATGGAGTCGTTGATGTAGCGGATCCTGGTCCGCTGGGCGGGGCGGACCGGCAGGCCGGGCGCTTCGGGGTCGTAGACCTGGTCGTTGATGACCCAGGTGTACGGGGTGATCGGGCCTCCCAACCGCAGGTCCAGCGTCTGGGTCGGCAGTGCTTCCGGCAGGGTGTCGGCCTCGGTGGCACGCAGCGTCGCGGTGTCCAGCGGCTCCTGCTGCGCCAGTTGTGCGGCGAACCGGCCGACTGCTCCCTGGTCACCGGAAATCGGGGCGCCGGCCACCCGGAGGTTCAGCTGGGCCCACCCGTCCTTGCCGTAGGGGGCCGCGACCACCGGCACCGACGAGTCGCCGAGAGTGAGGATCGCGTCCGCCCGCTCGCCCATCCCCAGCAGCACAGAATCGGTCTGTTGGGGCAGCACCGGATAGCCGTCGGTGTGGGTGACCGTCATCGGAATGCCCGGGACGCCGACCCGGAACGCGGTATCGCCGCCGGCGTTGATGATCCGGAGCCTGATCCGGCGGCGCGGCGGGTACTCGACGACCCGAGGGTCGTCGGGCACCCGGCCGTTGATCAGGTAGTACGGGTAGACGACGTCGCCGCCGTCGCGGCCCAGCGGCATCGTGGTGCTCACCCCGGGCCCGCCCGGTTCCATCGGTGCCATCCCGGTCCGGCGGAGATTGTCGAACACCGCATCGGGATCGGTGCCGGTGCCGTCGAGCCAGTCGTCGAGGACCAGGGTCAGCTCGTCGTCGTAGTCGGCGCCGTCCGCGGGATCCTCGACGATCACCGGGGCGTACAGCCCGCGGTCGAGCTGCGACCCGAAGTGCGGATGCGCCCAGTAGGTGCCGCTGTCCGGCACCACGAAGTCGTAACGGAACGTCGAACCAGGGGCGACGGGCTGCTGGGTGAGCACGGGTACGCCGTCCATGTCGTTGGGGATGGCCAGACCGTGCCAATGAATGGTTGAGGGCTCCGGCAGCTCGTTGGCCAGCGTGATCTGCAGGGTCTGGCCGCGTGCCAGGCGGATCTCATCAGCGGGCACCCGCCCGTTCCAGGCCCAGGTCGAGACGACGACGCCCGCTCCGAGGTCGATATCGGTGACAGTGGCGGTCATCGTGGCGTCCGCACCGGGTCGGGGAGGGCGGGCACAGCCGCCCAGCAGCGTGCCGCCGGCCAGGGCTCCGATCGTGCCCGCGCGAAGGAACGTGCGCCGATCCATCGGCATCGGACAATTCAAGCACGAATAGGATTCCGTACATGAGTGTTGCGGCGAGTGCAGACCTGCTGGATTACGACCAGGTCATCGCCGAGTACGAGCCCGTGCTCGGCCTGGAGGTCCATGTCGAACTCTCGACGAGGACCAAGATGTTCTGCGGCTGTGCCAACAGTTTCGGAAATCAACCCAACACCCAGGTGTGTCCGGTGTGTCTGGGCCTGCCCGGGTCGCTTCCGGTGCTCAACCAGGTGGCCGTCGAGTCGGCGATCCGCATCGGCCTGGCGCTGAACTGCGAGATCGTGCCGTGGTGCCGGTTCGCCAGGAAGAACTACTTCTACCCGGACATGCCGAAGAACTACCAGATCTCGCAGTACGACGAGCCCATCGCGATCAACGGTCATCTCGAGGTACCGCTCGACGACGGCACCACCTGGCGGGTGGAGATCGAACGGGCCCACATGGAGGAGGACACCGGCAAGCTCACGCACCTGGGCAGCGAGACCGGGCGGATCGCCGGGGCCACCACCTCGCTGATCGACTACAACCGTTCGGGTGTTCCGCTGATCGAGATCGTCACCCGCCCGATCGAGGGCGCGGGTGACCGGGCTCCCGAGATCGCGCGTGCGTACGTGACGGCCCTTCGAGACCTGCTGCGTGCCCTTGGCGTCTCCGATGTCCGGATGGACCAGGGATCGATGCGCTGCGACTCGAACGTCTCGCTCAAGCCGAGAGGCCAGGCGGAGTTCGGCACCCGCACCGAGACGAAGAACGTCAACTCGCTCAAGAGCGTGGAAGTGGCAGTCCGCTACGAGATGCGCAGGCAGGCAGCAGTTCTGAAGTCCGGCGGATCGATTGTCCAGGAAACCCGCCATTTTCACGAGGACGGCTACACCTCGCCGGGGCGCAGCAAGGAGACCGCGCAGGACTACCGGTACTTCCCCGAGCCCGACCTGGAACCGGTGGCCCCGAGTGCCGAGTACGTCGATCAACTGCGCCAGACCATCCCCGAGCTTCCGTGGTTGACCCGCAAGCGGATTCAGCAGGAATGGGGTATCTCCGACGAGGTGATGCGCGACCTGGTCAACATCGGCGCCATCGACCTGATCGCCGCGACCGTCGAACACGGCGCCTCCAGCGACGCCGCGAAGGCCTGGTGGGGAAACTTCCTGGTGCAGAAGGCCAACGAGATCGGCGTCGAGCTCGAAGCCCTGGCCATCACCCCGGCGCAGGTCGCCGCGGTGGTCAAGCTCGTCGACGACGGCAAGTTGTCCAACAAGCTGGCCCGGCAGGTGGTCGAAGGGGTGCTGGCCGGCGAGGGTGAACCCGAGCAGGTGATGGCCGACCGTGGGTTGGCCGTGGTGCGCGACGACTCACTGATCCAGGCCGCCATCGATGAAGCTCTCGAGGCTCACCCCGACATCGCCGAGAAGATCCGCGGCGGCAAGGTGCAGGCCGCCGGCGCCATCGTCGGCGCGGTGATGAAAGCCACCAAGGGACAGGCCGACGCCGCGCGGGTACGCGAGCTGGTCATGGCTGCCTGCAGCTGACATGACCATCAACGCGCTGGTGCGGGGGGCGTCGAGCCGATGAAGCGACCCCAGGATCTGGTGTTCCGGCTGCTGGCGCACCCGCTTCGGCTGCTGTCGCTGCGGTCGATCGTCATCCTCGCTCAGCTGGGCGTGATCATCCTTGTGCTCACGCTGGGAGTCTGGGTGTGGGTCGGCGTCACCAACGACCAGTACGACCAGCTGGACCGGCGACTGGACTCACTGTCGAGCTTCGGTGACGTCAACACCCTGCTGCGCAGCGCGCAGGACGGGATCGGGCCAGAGCCGACCGAGGGCGGCCTGGTGCGCACCGCCCGCATCGGCGACGCCACGGTCTCGATCCCCGCCGACGTGGTGCTGCCCGAACTTCCCAGCGGATACTCCGACACCACGATCCAAGGTGTCGAGTACCGGGTCCGCACGATCACCACCGGCACGGCCTCGATCGCGCTGGGAGCTCCGCTGGCCGAGACGCAGGCCCGCATCGACTCGCTGCACTGGCGGGTGTTCTGGATCTGCTTCGGGGTGATCGTCGCCACCCTGCTCGTCGGCTGGGTGATCGCGCTGATCATGGTCAACCCCTTCCGGCTGCTCGCTCAACAGGCCAGGGCGATCAACGCGCAGTCCAATCCGGACGAAGTGCAGGTGCGGGGTGTGTGGGAAGCGGTGGAGATCTCCGAGGCGGTGGAAGGCATGCTCGCCCGGATCGGAGACGAGCAGCAGCGCACCCGGGCGGCGCTGGAGTCGGCACGCGATTTCGCCTCCGTCGCCTCTCATGAACTGCGCACACCGCTGACAGCGATGCGCACCAACCTCGAGGTGCTGCTGACCCTCGACATGGGCGTCGAGCAGCGCAAGGAGGTGATCAGTGACGTGATGCGCACCCAGACCCGGATCGAGGCGACGCTGAGCGCGTTGGAGCGGCTCGCGCAGGGGGAGTTGACCACGGTGGACGACTTCGTTCCCGTCGACGTCGCCGAACTGCTGGACCGCGCAGCCCACGACGCGATGCACAACTATCCCGGGCTCGACGTGTCGCTGGCGTCCTCGACGACGGTGCTGATGCTCGGGATGCCGGCGGGATTACGACTGGTCATCGACAACGCCATAGCCAATGCCGTGAAGCACGGCGGCGCGACCCAGGTCCGGTTGAGTGTCGTGAGTTCGTCCGCCGGCGTGGAGATCGCCGTCGACGACAACGGATCGGGCGTGCCCTCCGAGGAGCGGGCCGAGGTCTTTCAGCGCTTCCACCGCGGAAGCACCGCCTCGCGCTCGGGTTCCGGTCTGGGGCTGGCGCTGGTCGCCCAGCAGGCCGAGATACACGGGGGCACTGCCGCGCTGGAAGTCAGCCCGATGGGCGGGACACGGCTGATCCTGCGTCTGCAGGGTTCGGGACCCCCCCACTGACCGCCGGCCGGTCGATCAGGTCTTCTCCTCGTTGGCGCGCGGGAAGCCGCCACCCTGCGGGAAGAGCGGGAACACGACGTCGTCGAGGTTCATCGCGTCGCCGGCGGTCTTGTTGACGGTGGCGCCCCAGATATTGCCGTCCGGTGACACCTGCAGCGCCCACGCGTGACCGTGTCGATCCTGGCGGACCACCTCGGGCTCGCCGGTCACCGCACCGGTGTCCGGGGCCAACTGCACGGCGACCGTCTGCTTGGTCTCGACGAGGTTGACCAGCACCGTGCCGTCCAGTGCTGCGCAGCCGGCCACGCCGGGACGGTCCGGCCAGGTCCACACCGTCGACACCGTCGAGTCCTTGGTGATGCGCTGCAACCGGTCCGCCGTCGGCGTCCGATCGGTGACGTAGAGGGACCCGTCGGCCGGGTCGGTGCACGTGCCGCCTGCCGGGCCGAGGCCGGACATCGCCGTCGTGGTCGGGGCCTGGTCCACGGTGGTGGGCTGCTCGATGCGAAGCAGTTTGCCCGCCATCGAACCCGGATCCGACGCCTGGGCCGGATCGCCGGCGTCTCCGGTCTGCACCATCAACGTCGTCGGGCTGCTGAACAGCAGCGAGCCCCTGTTGCCGGTGGCACCTTTGGGGATGCCGGTCAGGATCGGCTTGGGGACATCGCCGTCTGCGATCCGGATGACGCGGTTGTCGGTGGGGGTGCTGATGTAGGCGTACATCAGCCGGTCCTGGGAGTACGTCGGGGACAACACGATGTCCATCAGGCCGCCGTCGCCGCTGGGATCGACGGGGATCACCGTCTCGACCTCCGGTTCGGCGCGCACAGACACCTTCTTGACAGCTCCGGTGCTGCGCTCGGCCACCAGCGCGGACTGGCTGTCCGGCAGCATGATCAGGCCGCTGGTGCTCTCCAGGCAGCCCTGCATCACCCCGGGTGCGGGGCATTCCTTGGGGAAGGGTTTGGCGGGCAGCGGCGGCGGCGGGGGTGGCGTCGACGTCGGTCCCGGCGCGAGCTGCGGAGGGGTGGTGAACGGCTGGGACTGCGCCGAGTCGAATCTGGCGCAGCCGGACCCGACGAGCAACGCCGTGGACAACAGGACGACGATTGCCCCCGGCGGCCGACGCTGACTCATGCCCGCCAGGTTACGGATCGTCGGGCGGTGCGCGCCACGCGCGCCCGCCTGGCACCTGCGCGAGCCAGCACAAACAGGCCCAACGCGCCGCGCCAATTCCCGATTCGGGAGTGACTTGCACTTACCCTGGCAGGCGTGACAAGTCCACATGACCCACGCCCCTGGCAGCGGCCCGACGATTCGGGCGGGCGGCCTGCGTCGGCGAGCCTGGTGGACCCCGAAGACGACCTTCCCTCCGCGAACTACGGCGGAGACTTCGAAACCACTGCGATCCCGCGCTACGACGCCAGCAAACCGGCCGGTGACAACCCGTTCGGACTGATCAACGATCCGGAGCCGCTGCCGTATGTGCAGCCCAGCGGCGGTCTGGCGGCCGGGGCATACGGCGCCACGGCCGCACCTGCCGAAGTCGGCCCCGGTGATGCCGACCAGGACGGGGCCCGCGACCGCAGAGGTACCCAGGATCTCGGCCTGCTCTTGCTCAGGGTCGCTGTCGGCGCTCTTCTCATCGGTCACGGCCTGCAGAAGGTCTTCGGCTTGTGGGGCGGGCCCGGGCTCGACGGGTTCCGGGACTCGTTGACCGAATGGGGCTTCCAGCGCGCCGACATCCTGGCCTACGTCGCCTCAGGTGGCCAGATCGCGGCCGGCGTGCTGTTGGTCCTCGGACTGTTCACTCCCGTCGCCGCCGCCGGTGCGCTGGCCTACCTCGTCACCGCGATGCTGACCGAGGTGATGATCGCCCACGACGAGGCCCGGCTGTCCGCCTTTCTCACCGACGGGCACGAGTATCAGGTCATCCTGCTGTGTGCGGTGGCGGCGATCATCCTGATCGGTCCCGGCCGCTACGGTCTGGACGCCGGCCGCGGCTGGACCCGCAGGCCGTTTGTCGGGTCGGCAGCCGCGCTCATCCTGGGCGTGGGGGTCGGGGTGGCGATATGGGTTCTGCTCAACGGCGCAAACCCCTTGGCGTAACCGCTATTCGTACGGGTTGGGAACCCGGCCGCCGCTGGCGGCCGTCAACACCGGCAGTGTCGCGAAGGTCACCGCAGGAAGTGAGATCTCACTGCCGTCGTGGCGCCGCGCCAGTGCCCAGGACCGACGGCCGAACCGCAGTCCCTCGATGTCGTCCCAGCGGACGGTTCGGCTGCCGAACAGGCTGCGCGCGGTCACGTGATCGCGATCTGCGGTCGTGCGATACCGGACGATCACCAGCGACAACAGTGCCGGGATGAGGAGCAGCAGCACCGACAAGCCGCGCAGTGCCAGCACCACCGACAGCAGGCCGAACGTGAACAGCGCGACGGCCAGATGCGCCATCGGCGAGATCCTGATGACGACCGGTGTCGAGGCCGCCGCTGAGGGGGAACCCATGCCGCCATCATCCCATCGCCGGGCAGCGCGTCGTCCGGTGCTCGGCGGCACGGACCGAATTTGACCTTTGGCCAGTTCGGCGGCTACCGTCGACGGTTATGCACACCATGCTCGTAGTAATCGGGTTGCGCGTTGATGCCGCGCTGGCCCCGATTCGGGCATAGCAACTCAGCATCGACGCGCAACCCTCGTACAGCCGCCGGGCTGACGGGGGTTTTTTCTTGCTCCCAGCACCGACCTGAGAAGATCGCACCGACCGAAAAGGACCAGAGGACACCGTGAGCGCACCCACCACGCGACCACCCGAGCAGTCGGCGACCCCGACGCACGGGAGAGCGGCTACCGCGAAGCACAACTCCGCGATGGCCCCGGCGCAAGCCATCCGTCAACCGAACCGCATTGCCCCGCAGCAACTCACCGGCGCACAGGCGGTCATCCGGGCGCTCGAGGAACTCGACGTCGAGGTGATCTTCGGTATCCCCGGCGGTGCGGTCCTGCCGGTGTACGACCCGCTGTTCGATTCGGAGAAGCTGCGGCACGTCCTGGTCCGCCACGAGCAGGGTGCGGGCCACGCAGCCAGCGGCTACGCCCACGCCACCGGCAAGGTCGGCGTCATGATGGCGACGTCCGGCCCCGGCGCGACCAACCTGGTGACGCCGCTGGCAGACGCTCAGATGGACTCGATCCCCGTCGTGGCGATCACCGGTCAGGTCGGACGAGGTCTCATCGGCACGGACGCGTTCCAGGAAGCCGACATCTCCGGGATCACGATGCCGATCACCAAGCACAACTTCCTGGTGCGCAACGGTGACGACATCGGGCGCGCGCTGGCCGAGGCGTTTCACATCGCCTCGACCGGGCGCCCGGGCGCGGTGCTCGTCGACATCCCGAAGGACATCCTGCAGGGGGAGTGCACGTTCAGCTGGCCACCGCAGATGGATCTGCCGGGCTACAAGCCGAACACCAAGCCGCACAACCGGCAGATCCGCGAGGCGGCCAAGCTGATCGCCGCCGCCCGCAAGCCCGTGCTCTACGTCGGCGGCGGCGTCATCCGCGGTGAAGCCACCGCGGAACTGGCCGCGCTGGCCGAGCTGACCGGCATCCCGGTGGTGACCACGTTGATGGCGCGCGGTGCGTTCCCGGACAGCCACCGCCAGAACCTCGGGATGCCCGGCATGCACGGCACCGTGTCGGCGGTGGCCGCACTGCAACGCAGCGATCTGCTGATCGCCCTGGGGACCCGCTTCGATGACCGGGTGACCGGAAAGCTGGAGTCGTTCGCCCCCGAGGCCAAGGTGATCCACGCCGACATCGACCCGGCGGAGATCGGCAAGAACAGACACGCCGACGTGCCGATCGTGGGTGACGTCAAAGCGGTCATCACCGATCTGCTGGATGCGCTGCGCCGCGACGACACCGCCGCCGCCATCGAGATCGACGAGTGGTGGAAATACCTGCAGAACGTGCAGGACACCTACCCGTTGAGCTACGGGCCGCAGAGCGACGGCAGCCTGTCGCCCGAGTACGTCATCGAAAGTCTCGGCAAGATCGCCGGGCCGGACGCAATCTACGTGGCAGGTGTCGGCCAGCACCAGATGTGGGCCGCCCAGTTCATCACCTACGAGAAGCCCAAGACGTGGCTGAACTCAGGTGGACTGGGGACCATGGGCTATGCAGTGCCCGCGGCGATGGGCGCCAAGATGGGTTGCCCGGACACCGAGGTGTGGGCGATCGACGGTGACGGCTGCTTCCAGATGACCAACCAGGAGCTGGCCACCTGCGCGATCGAGGGCATCCCCATCAAGGTCGCCCTGATCAACAACGGCAACCTCGGCATGGTGCGGCAGTGGCAGACGCTGTTCTACCAGGAGCGGTACAGCCAGACGGATCTGTCCACCCACTCGCGGCGCATCCCGGACTTCGTCAAGCTCGCCGAGGCGCTGGGCTGCGTCGGATTGCGCTGCGAGCGTGAGGAAGACGTGGCGGAAGTCATCGCCCAGGCCAGGGCGATCAACGACCGGCCGGTGGTCATCGACTTCACCGTCGGCGCGGACGCCCAGGTGTGGCCGATGGTGGCCGCGGGCACCAGCAACGACGAGATCCAGGCGGCGCAGGGGATCCGGCCGTTGTTCGGCGATCCGGAAGAGGGACACGCGTGATGACCGCTGCTCCGCGCACACACACGCTGTCGGTGCTCGTCGAGGACAAGCCCGGCGTGCTCGCCCGGGTGGCGTCGCTGTTCTCCCGGCGCGGCTACAACATCCAGTCGCTGGCCGTCGGGGCCACCGAACAGAAGAACCTCTCCCGGATGACCATCGTGGTCGACGTCGAGGATTCACCGCTGGAGCAGATCACCAAGCAGCTCAACAAGTTGATCAACGTGATCAAGATCGTCGAGCAGGACGAGGAGACCACCGTCTCCCGCGAGCTCGCGCTGATCAAGGTCCGCACCGATGCCGCCACCCGTGGCCAGGTCATCGAGGCGGTCAACCTGTTCCGCGCCAAGGTCGTCGACGTCTCGAACGAGTCGCTGACCGTCGAGGCCACCGGTACGCCTGGAAAGATCGAGGCGCTGTTGCGGGTGCTCGAGCCCTACGGGGTGCGCGAGATCGTCCAGTCCGGTGTGGTGTCGTTGTCCCGCGGCCCCCGCGGTATCAGCACCAAGTAATGATTCGAAAAGCAAAGAAGAGAAAGAAGATTCACGAAGATGGCAGTTGAGATGTTCTATGACGACGACGCGGACCTGTCGATCATCCAGGGCCGCAAGGTCGGCGTCATCGGCTACGGCAGCCAGGGGCACGCGCACTCGCTGAGCCTGCGCGACTCCGGCGTCCAGGTGAAGGTCGGCCTCAAGGAGGGCTCGAAGTCCCGCGAGAAGGTCACCGAGCAGGGCCTCGAGGTCGACACCCCGGCAGAGGTGGCCAAGTGGGCCGACGTGATCATGCTGCTCGCGCCCGATACCGCACAGGCCGACATCTTCTCCAGCGACATCGAGCCGAATCTCAACGACGGTGACGCGCTGTTCTTCGGCCACGGGCTGAACATCCACTTCGATCTGATCAAGCCCCCGGCGAACGTCACCATCGGCATGGTGGCCCCGAAGGGACCGGGGCACCTGGTGCGTCGGCAGTTCGTCGACGGTAAGGGCGTGCCCTGCCTGATCGCCGTCGACCAGGACCCGAAGGGCGAGGGCCAGGCGTTGGCGCTGTCCTATGCCAAGGGCATCGGCGGCACCCGCGCCGGCGTCATCAAGACCACGTTCAAGGACGAGACCGAGACCGATCTCTTCGGTGAGCAGGCCGTGCTGTGCGGTGGCACCGAGGAACTGGTCAAGACCGGCTTCGAGGTCATGGTCGAGGCCGGTTACGCGCCCGAGCTCGCCTACTTCGAGGTGTTGCACGAGCTCAAGCTGATCGTCGACCTGATGTACGAGGGCGGCATCGCCCGGATGAACTACTCGGTTTCCGACACCGCGGAGTTCGGCGGCTATCTGTCCGGCCCACGGGTGATCGATGCCGATACCAAGCAGCGGATGAAGCAGATCCTCGGCGACATCCAGGACGGCACCTTCGTCAAGCGACTGGTCGCCAACGTCGAGGGCGGCAACAAGGAGCTCGAGCAGCTGCGCAAGGAGAACGCCGAGCATCCGATCGAGGTGACCGGCAAGAAGCTGCGCGACCTGATGAGCTGGGTGGACCGCCCGATCACCGAAACGGCTTAGGTGACCTAGAGCGGGTCGGGCGGGGTAGGCGGCGCTGGAGGTCGCCGGCCTCGCCCGTCGCGCGTGGGTGCTCTGTACAAACACCAGGTGATAGGCGGATAGTAGGCGGAACCAACCTACCGGTTGGGGTATGTGACCTCCCGTCAAATCGGACACCGGCGCCAGGCCACGAGCGTCCGATCGAGGGAGCAATCATGGCAATCCCCACACTCACTGGCCGGAGCCTCGTCCTCGCCGCCCGCCTGGCCGCTACGGGCGCCATCGCAGTAGGCGCGATGATGCTGACCGCGCCCGCCGGCAACGCGATCCCTGAATCGGAGATCGTCAGCGAGTGCGATGCTGCCAATGGCGGCACGTATACGACGACCCTCAACGACGGGAAGAGGTACTCCAAGTGCTGCTATCGAGACATCGACGGTAACAAGGAGTGCGACAACTACGTCGACGGCGTCTACACCAACACCACGGTGAACAGCACCGTGGAGCCGTCACCACCATCGCCGCCACCACCGCCGCCAGGGGGCGAAGTAGTCGGTCCGCCGGCGACCGTGGCCACCCAGACTCCGCGGCCTCCGCCGCCCGGGGCCGTCGGCCCGCCGGCGACCGTCGCCACGCAGGCGCCCGCACCGCCGGAGGGCATGATCTTGTGGCCCGGGTATGCGCAGACCTCGCCCGGCGGGGCCGTGCTCGCCCCATGAGCAAGCGTCGCCGGAACTGTATTCCAGCGGGGAAAGATCGAGAAACGCTCTGCTGGAATACAGTTCCGGCGAGCCGGGGGCTAGGGGGAGAGTTCCGGTAGCTTCTTGATGCCGAACTCTTTCCGCAATACGGTGCGGGCGGCGTAATACCCCGCCATCCCGTGTACACCGCCGCCGGGTGGCGCGGCCGACGAGCACAGGTACGCCCCCGGGATCGGGGTCGACCACGGATTCCACCGCAGTGCAGGCCCGGTCAGTGCGCTGAACATGTTGTTGCCGCCCACCCCGATGTCTCCGCCGACGAGGTTGGCGTTGTGGTCGGACAGGCGCGCGGCCGGCACACTGCGCACCCCCACGACCAGATCCCGGAAGCCGGGCGCGAAGCGCTCGAAGATGCCGGTGACGGTCTCGGCCATGTCGATCGTCGAGCCCTGCGGCACGTGAGCATAGGTCCACATCGGCCGGCGACCCTGAGCATCGATCCGGCCGGGGTCTGCCAGGTGGGGCAGCGCTGCGAGCACCATCGGCCACTCGGCGTGCCGGTCCTCGGCGATTTCCGCTTCGGCGCGCGCCATCGTGGCCCGGTCGCCCCCCAGGTGCAGCGTCGGGGCGTCCGCCAATCGCCGATCCTGCCAAGGTATTTCCCCGGACAGCACGAAATCGACCTTCGCCACGCCCGGCCCGTAGCGATAGCGCTGCAGGGTCCTGGCGTACCGGGACGGCAGCCGGTCTCGGTAGATGTTCAGCAGCGCGGTCGGCGCCGTGTCGTAGAGGACGACTCCCGACGGTGGGCTGGTGATCTCCTCGCCGAGTGTCAGTTCACCACCGTGCGAGCGAAGATCGGCGATCAGCGCGTCGGGGATGACCTGCGAGCCGCCGACGGGGATCGGCCAACCAACTGAGTGGCCGAGCGTCGCCAGCATCAGCCCCGCGCCCGCGGCCACCAACGACGGCATCCGCGAGATGGTATGCGCGGCAACGCCGGTGAACAATGCGCGGGCGTCCTCGCCGGTGAGAGTGCTCCACGCCGGGGTGCCCTGGGCGAGCAGCCGCGGAGCCACCCGCAGCGCCGCAGCGATACTGGGCGGGATCGACCGCTTGTCGCCGAGTAGCAGGCCGACCACGCCTTCGGAATCGGCCGACAGCGGACCCAGCAGCCGGCGCCAGGACGCACCGTGGTCGAGTTCGGCGCAGGTGCGGTCGATGTCGCGGTAGCCGATGGCTGCGGGCCTACCCGGCAGCGGGTTGCCGTAGGACACCTCGGGCACCGCCAGCGCCACCCCCCGCGAGGGGAGGTCGAACGCGGCGAAGAACGGTGACGCCAGGGCCAGCGGGTGCACCGCCGAGCAGATGTCGTGCGAGACGTCTGGGAATTCCGGGTCGGGAAGGGTACGTGCGCCGCCCCCTGCGGTGGGCTGGGCCTCGAGTACCTGTACCGAAAGACCCGCTCGTGCGCAGATGACAGCGGCCGCCAGACCGTTGGGCCCGCTTCCGACGATGGTGATGTCCACTGCTTCATTACAGCCCATTAGGCTGTCCGGGTGAGTTTGCCTGTTGTACTGATCGCCGACAAGCTGGCCGAATCGACCGTGGAAGCCCTCGGTGACCAGGTCGAAGTGCGTTGGGTCGACGGCCCCGACCGGGAGAAGCTGCTGGCTGCGGTCGGTGACGCCGACGCGCTGCTGGTGCGTTCGGCCACCACGGTCGACGCCGAGGTGTTCGCCGCGGCGTCGAAGCTGAAGATCGTGGCGCGCGCGGGTGTCGGCCTGGACAACGTCGACGTCGACGCGGCAACGGCGCGAGGCGTCCTGGTGGTCAACGCGCCGACATCGAACATCCACAGCGCGGCCGAACACGCGCTGGCGTTGCTGCTGTCGGCCGCACGTCAGATCCCCGCCGCCGACGCCACGCTGCGTGAGCACACCTGGAAGCGGTCGTCGTTCTCCGGCACCGAGATCTTCGGTAAGACCGTCGGGGTGGTCGGCCTCGGGCGGATCGGCCAGCTGGTGGCTGCGCGGCTCGCCGCGTTCGGCGCCCACATCACCGCGTACGACCCGTATGTCTCGCACGCTCGTGCCGCGCAGCTGGGCATCGAGTTGTTGACGCTCGACGAACTGCTCGGGCGCGCCGACTTCATCTCGGTGCACCTGCCCAAGACCAAGGAGACCGCGGGGCTGATCGGCAAAGAGGCACTGGCCAAGACCAAGCCCGGCGTCATCATCGTCAATGCCGCCCGCGGCGGCCTGATCGACGAGGCGGCCCTCGCCGATGCCGTGGCCAGCGGACACGTCCGCGGCGCGGGGCTCGATGTGTTCGCCACCGAGCCCTGCACCGACAGCCCGCTGTTCGAGCTGCCGCAGGTGGTGGTGACCCCGCATCTGGGCGCGTCCACCGCCGAGGCGCAGGACCGGGCGGGCACGGACGTCGCAGCCAGCGTGAAGCTGGCGTTGGCAGGGGAGTTCGTGCCGGACGCCGTCAATGTCGGCGGTGGGGTCGTCGGTGAAGAGGTGGCGCCCTGGCTGGACCTGGTCCGCAAGCTGGGCCTGCTGGTCGGGGTGCTCTCCGCCGAGCTGCCGGTCTCTTTGTCGGTGCAGGTCCAGGGCGAGCTGGCCAGTGAAGACGTCGAGGTGTTGAGATTGTCGGCACTGCGCGGGCTGTTCTCGGCGGTGATCGAGGATCAGGTCACGTTCGTCAACGCACCGGCGCTGGCCGCCGAGCGAGGCGTGGAGGCGTCCATCGCCACCGCCCCGGAGAGCCCGAACCACCGCAGCGTGGTCGACGTGCGCGCGGTCGGTGGGGACGGATCCACGGTCAACGTCGCGGGAACCCTGACCGGCCCGCAGCTCGTCGAGAAGATCGTCCAGATCAACGGACGCAACCTCGACCTGCGCGCCGAGGGCGTCAACCTGATCATCAACTACGACGACCAGCCGGGGGCGCTGGGCAAGATCGGCACCCTGCTCGGCAGCGCCGGCGCCAACATCCTCGCCGCGCAACTGAGCCAGGACGCCGACGGTGACGGCGCGACGATCATGCTGCGGCTGGACCGGCAGGTGCCCGCCGACGTCCTGTCGGCCATCGGTCGCGACGTCAACGCGGTGACGCTGGAAGTGGTGGATCTTTCATGAAACTCGCGGTGATCGCCGGCGACGGCATCGGTCCGGAAGTCATCGGCGAGGCGCTCAACGTGCTCGACGAAGTGCTGCCGGGTGTGCAGAAGACCGAGTACGACCTCGGTGCCCGGCAGTACCACGCCACCGGTGAGGTGCTGCCCCCGACGGTGCTCGACGAGCTGAAGGCCCACGACGCCATCCTGCTCGGGGCGATCGGAGATCCATCGGTGCCCAGCGGGCTGCTCGAACGCGGCCTGCTGCTGCGGGTCCGGTTCGAGTTGGACCATCACGTGAACCTGCGTCCCGGCCGCCTCTATCCCGGCGTGCAGAGCCCGCTGGCGGGCAACCCCGAGATCGATTTCGTCGTGGTCCGGGAAGGCACCGAGGGCCCGTACACCGGCAACGGTGGCGCGATCCGCGTCGACACGCCCCACGAAATCGCCACCGAGGTGAGCGTCAACACCGCCTACGGGGTGCGTCGGGTGGTGCAGGACGCCTTCGGGCGGGCGCAGCAGCGGCGTAAGCATCTGACCCTGGTGCACAAGAACAACGTGCTGGCCTACGCAGGGTCGCTGTGGTGGCGCACCGTGCAGGCGGTGGCACCGGAGTACCCCGACGTCGAGGTGGCCTACCTGCACGTCGATGCCGCGACGATCCACATGGTCACCGACCCGGGCCGGTTCGACGTGATCGTCACCGACAACCTGTTCGGCGACATCATCACCGACCTCGCCGCTGCGGTGTGCGGCGGGATCGGGCTCGCGGCCAGCGGCAACATCGATGCCACCAGAACCAATCCGTCGATGTTCGAACCGGTTCACGGCAGTGCGCCGGACATCGCCGGCCGGGGCATCGCGGATCCGACGGCCGCCATCATATCGGTGGCGCTGCTGCTGGCGCACCTCGGCGAACTCGGTGCGGCGGCGCGGGTCGACAAGGCCGTGGAAGAGCATCTGGCGACTCGTGGTGAGGAGAAGCTGTCGACGTCCGCGGTCGGTGCGCGGATCCTGGGGAAGCTGTAAGCACCGCCGGCGGATTCGCGACGCTGACACGACAGTGCCGGCTGTTCGCGCTCGGCTCGTCCTTGTTCGCGGTGGCCACCGTCCCGGGGTTCCCGGCGTGGGCCGGTGCGGGTGCGGCCAATGTCCTGTGCTTCGTCGGTTCGTGGTTCTTCACCACCGCCGCATGGATGCAGCTGATCTCGACGAGACAGCCGGGACCGCACAGTCGTGCATCCGACGCCGAGTCAGCTTCGGCGGCAGTCCAGTTCGCGGGAACTCTGCTGTTCAATCTCAGCACCGGCGCGGCGGTGTGGGCCCACGCCGTGAGTGCGCAACGGCGCTACGTGTGGGCACCCGACGCAACCGGGTCGATCGCGTTCCTGCTCAGCGGGGTGCTTGCGATGGCCGCCGTGGCCGCGACGGTCGGGGTGTTCGAACTCCGGTCGCGTGCCTGGTGGGCGGCTGCGGTCAACCTGATCGGCTGCGTGGCCTTCGGGGTGTCGGCAGTGGCGGCGTTCGTCCGGGTGTCCGGCCTGACCGCCGACGAACGGCTGGCCAACCTCGGCACGTTCATCGGTGCCCTGTGCTTCCTGACGGCCGCGGTGGTGTCGTTGCCCCGCAAGCCACCGGCACAGCGGGAATCGCCATCAACGGGAACAGCGCGCACACCGCGAAGGTGACCGGAAATCCCGCCGTGCCGATCAGGGCCCCGAACAACGGCGGCACCACACCGGCGGTGAACAACTGGCTGGTGTTCTGTGTGCCCAGAGCGCGCCCGCTCCAGAACGGGCCGGCGATCTCGGCAATCGCGGTGAACGCCAAGCCATTGTCGGAGACGGTGACCATCGAGGCGACCATCATCACCGCGATGCTCGCCGGCGAGTCCAGCCAATCGGTGAGGGCGAGAGACGCCATGGACACGGCCGCGGCGGCCGCGATGATCCGGATCGGTCGCATCCGCGCACCGAGTACGTCACCGGAACGCTTGAGAACCCGATCCGACCATCGCCCGGCGCCGATCCGTCCGCCTGCGCCGAGAAGCTGTGCCAGCGTGACCAACAAGCCGGCGGAGCCTGGCGACCACCCGTGTTCGGCGATCAGCCAGACCAGCGTGAACGTCCACACCAGGATCTGCGGCACCACGAGCAGCACCGATGCGAGGTGGATACGCAACAGCAGCCGCGAGTCGCGATACGGATTGGCCAGATCGGCAGCGGCTGCCAGCGAGCGGGGCGGCCGGGGCGGATCGATCACGGCCACCGCACATATCAACGCCGATGCGGTGCACACGATCGCCGGGAACAGCAGTGCCGCCGAGACGCCGTGGTGCTCCGCCACCCGTGGGATGACCAGTGCGCCGAGACCGACCCCAAGCGGTTGAGCGGTCTGCCGGATCCCCATCACCAGCCCGCGTTGCTCGGCGGCGAACCACCCGACGACCAGGCGGCCGCTGGCCGTATTGCTGCTCGCTGCCGCCATCCCGCCGAGAAAGAGGAAGACGCTCACCGCGACCAGCGACTGCACGGACGCGGCCGCGAAGGCGGCCGCAGCGGTGAGCGCCGAGCCCAGCGCCAACACCAGGCGTTCGCCCAGCCGGTCGACGACATAGCCCCACGCGATGAGGGTGACCACCATGCCGAGGCTGGGCATGGCCGACACCAGGCCGGCTTGTGCGAGGTCGAGGCCGCGCTCGGTGTGCAGGGTGGGGATCAGAAACGCCACGCCGTTGATGAACACGTTCGCGCACAGTGTCGTCGACAGTGCGATGCCCAGCATCGACCAGCGCTTGGCGGTGCTCATCGACGAGGCGGCCACCGTGCCATGGTCGCACAGGTATCTCATCATGCTGAATCGACATCTCACTCCATGAGATGACACCGGTGAGCTGCGCCGCGCCGGTCGGCCCGGAGGGGCCGGGCATTACGCTGAGGCAATGCGTCTCGGCCGAATCGCCAGTCCCGATGGAGTCGCCTTCGTCAGCATCGAAGGCGACCCGAACGAGGCAATCTGCAAGGAGATCGCCGAGCACCCGTTCGGCAACCCGACCTTCACCGGGCGGAGTTGGCCGCTGGCCGATGTCCGGCTGCTGGCCCCCATCCTGGCAAGCAAGGTGGTGTGCATGGGCAAGAACTACGCCGCCCACGCCGAGGAGATGGGCGGCACCGCCCCCGAGGACCCGGTGATATTCCTCAAGCCCAACACGTCGATCATCGGGCCGAATTCGCCGATCCAGCTGCCCGCGGATGCCCACCCGGTCCATCACGAGGGTGAGTTGGCCGCCGTGATCGGCCGGCCCTGCAAGGACGTGCCCGCATCCCGGGCCGCCGAGAACATTCTCGGCTACACGATCGCCAACGACGTGTCGGCGCGCGATCAGCAGCGCCAGGACGGCCAGTGGATGCGGGCCAAGGGCCACGACACCTTCTGTCCGGTGGGTCCGTGGATCGTCACCGACCTCGACCCGAGCGACCTGGACCTGCGCACCGAAGTCAACGGTCAGGTGCGCCAGAACTCCAACACCGCGCTGATGATCCATGATGTCGGCGCGATCATCGAGTGGGTGTCGGCGGTGATGACGTTGCTCCCCGGCGATCTGATCCTGACCGGGACACCGGAGGGTGTCGGCCCCATCGAGGATGGGGACACCGTCAGCATCACGATCTCGGGGATCGGCACGCTGTCCAATCCCGTTGTACGCAAAGGAAAGTCGTGACAAGCATACCCGTGAGGGTCAGATTCTGCCCGTCGCCGACCGGTATTCCCCACGTCGGACTGGTCCGCACCGCGCTGTTCAACTGGGCCTACGCCCGCCATACCGGTGGCACGTTCGTCTTTCGCATCGAGGACACCGACGCGCAGCGGGACAGTGCCGAGAGTTACGCCGCGATCCTGGATGCGCTGCGCTGGCTCGGCCTGGACTGGGACGAAGGCCCGGAAGTCGGGGGGCCCTACGAGCCCTACCGGCAGTCGCAGCGCTCCCGAATCTACCGAGACGTGCTCGATCAACTGCTCGCCTCGGGCGAGGCCTACGAGGCCTACTCGACCGCCGAGGAGGTGGAAGCGCGGCATCTGGCGGCCGGCCGTAATCCGAAACTCGGGTATGACAACTTCGACCGCGACCTGACCGATGAGCAGCGCGCAGCCTTCCGCGCCGAGGGGCGTAACCCGGTGCTGCGACTGCGGATGCCCGACGCCGACCTGTCCTGGAACGATCTGGTTCGCGGCGAGACGACGTTTCCGGCAGGGTCGGTGCCCGACTTCGCGTTGACGCGCGGCAGCGGAGACCCGTTGTACACCTTGGTCAACCCGGTCGACGATGCGCTGATGAAGATCACCCATGTGCTGCGGGGTGAGGACATCATGCCGTCCACTCCGCGCCAGATCGCGTTGTACCAGGCGCTGATACGGATCGGGGTTGCCGAGCAGGTTCCGCAGTTCGCCCATCTGCCAAGCGTTCTGGGGGAGGGCAACAAGAAGCTGTCCAAGCGTGACCCGCAGTCCAATCTGTTCCTACACCGCGACCGCGGCTTCATCCCCGAAGGGCTGCTGAACTACCTGGCGCTCCTCGGCTGGGGCATCGCCGACGATCACGACTTGTTCAGCCTCGAGGAGATGGTGGCCGCATTCGACGTCGCCGATGTGAACTCGAATCCGGCCCGCTTCGATCAGAAGAAGGCCGACGCGATCAACGCCGAGCACATTCGAATGCTGGACGAGGACGATTTCGCCGCCCGACTGTCGACGTTCTTCGCCGCGCACGGTCACCGCACGGGCCTGGACGACGCCCGGTTCGCCGAGGCGGCGAGGCTGGTGCAGACCCGTATCGTGGTGCTCGGCGACGCGTGGGACCTGCTGAAGTTCCTCGACGATGCCGGTTTCGTGCTCGACGAGAAGGCGGCGGCCAAGGAGCTGCGGCCCGCGGCCGTACCGGTGCTCAGCGCCGCGCTCGACGCGCTGGAGGGGCTGGGGCGGTGGACCACGGCGACCATCGAGGAGGCGCTGAAGTCGGCGCTGGTGGACGGTCTGGAGCTCAAACCGCGCAAGGCGTTCGGCCCGGTCCGGGTCGCGGTGACCGGTTCGTCGGTGAGCCCGCCGCTGTTCGAGTCGCTGGAACTGCTGGGACGGGACCGCAGCCTGGACCGGCTGCGGGCCGGCCGGGACGTCGCCGCCGCGACGACGGTGGAGGCCTGAGAAAAACACCGCCGAACATTTGGTAGTGTGCACGTCGGCCCGGCAGTAGGCCCAGCGCGGAGTTCCCGTGCTGTGCCGGGTTCACGAAATGGCCTGTGACCAGCGGTTACAGGTGGCCAATGGGGTATGGTGTAATTGGCAACACAGCGGTTTCTGGTACCGCCATTCTAGGTTCGAGTCCTGGTACCCCAGCCGATGCAACGGATTAGGTCAGCATTCTCACCTGAGCTATGCTGACCCACCGAAAACAGTTCTGGCCCCCGTCGTCTAGCGGCCTAGGACGCCGCCCTCTCACGGCGGTAGCGTGGGTTCGAATCCCATCGGGGGTACAACAAGCGAACAGCCGGCAATTCTCAAAGCCTGCGGGTCAGCGCGTCAGCAGCGGCGACGAGGTCGGTGGCCCACCGCACGCCCGGACGCCGGCCCATCCGGTCGATCGGCCCGGACACCGAAACCGCCGCGATCACCGCGCCGCGCCCGTCGCGCACCGGCGCGGACACACTGGCCACCCCCGGCTCGCGTTCGGCAACACTCTGGGCCCACCCCCGTTTGCGCACCTCGGCCAGCGTGCGGTCGTTGAACGCCGCCGACGGCAGAACCGCCTGCTGGGTGGCGGTATCCGCATAGGCGAGCAGCACTTTGGCCCCCGATCCGGCGTTCATCGGCAGCCGCGTCCCGACCGGCACGGTATCGCGCAGTCCGGCAGGCGGTTCCAAAGCGGCGATGCAGATCCGTGCGGTCCCTTCGCGCCGGTAGAGCTGCACGCTCTCCCCGGTGAGTTCGCGCAGTCGGGGCAGCACTGAGGCGCCCGCGGACAGCAGCGGATCCCTGATGTGGCCGGCCAGCTCGGTGACAGCAGGGCCCAGACGCCACTGTCCGTCACCGTCGCGGGCCAGCAGGCGGTGCACCTCCAGCCCGACGGCCAGCCGATGGGCCGTCGCCCGGGGCAGGTCGGTGCGCTCACACAGATCTGCCAGACCGCACGGGGACTGGGCGACCGCGTGGAGCACGCCGACGGCTTTGTCCAGCACGCCGATGCCGCTATCCTGTCTCACAAGGAGATACTAGCGTCCCAGATTGTGAGACAGTCAAGATGGCCATCGCGAACCAGCCCCGCACGCTCGCCGAGAAGGTGTGGAGCGAACACGTTGTTGTCACCGGCTCCGGAGAGGGTGCCGCGCGGCAGCCGGACCTGATCTACATCGACCTGCACCTGGTGCACGAGGTGACCAGCCCGCAGGCGTTCGACGGGCTTCGGCTGGCGGGGCGCCCGGTCCACCGGCCGGATCTGACCATCGCCACCGAGGACCACAACGTGCCGACGATCGACATCGACAAGCCGATCGCCGATCCGATCTCGCGAACGCAGGTGGAGACGCTGCGCCGCAACTGTGAGGAATTCGGCATCAGGCTGCACCCGATGGGCGACGCCGAGCAGGGCATCGTGCACATCATCGGGCCGCAATTGGGTTTGACCCAGCCCGGTATGACGGTGGTGTGTGGGGACAGTCACACCTCCACTCACGGCGCATTCGGGGCATTGGCAATGGGTATCGGCACCTCGGAGGTCGAGCATGTGCTGGCCACCCAGACGCTGCCGCTTTCGCCGTTCAAGACGATGGCGGTCAACGTCGACGGTGTGCTGCTACCCGGGGTCAGTGCCAAGGACATCATCCTCGCCGTCATCGCCAAGATCGGCACCGGCGGCGGCCAGGGGTACGTCATCGAGTACCGCGGCAGCGCCATCGAAGCACTGTCGATGGAAGGTCGGATGACTGTCTGCAACATGAGCATCGAAGCGGGGGCTCGCGCCGGAATGGTGGCGCCCGATGACACGACCTTCGAGTTCCTGCGTGGGCGGCCGCACGCCCCCGAGGGGCCGCAGTGGGACCAAGCCGTGGCCGCGTGGCGTCTGCTGCGCACCGACGATGGCGCCGAATTCGACACCGAGGTCTACATCGACGCGTCGACCCTGAGCCCGTTCGTGACGTGGGGGACCAATCCGGGGCAGGGTGTTCCGCTGTCCGGTTCGGTCCCGGATCCGGAGCTGATCGTCGACGAGGGGGAGCGCCAGGCCGCCGAAAAGGCGTTGACCTACATGGACCTTCGCGCGGGTACGGCCATGCGGGACATCCCGGTGGACACCGTTTTCGTCGGCTCCTGCACCAACGGCCGGATCGAGGATCTGCGGGTGGTCGCCGAGGTGCTGCGCGGGCGCAGGGTCGCTGACGACGTCCGGATGCTGGTGGTGCCCGGCTCCATGCGGGTCCGCGCCCAGGCCGAATCAGAAGGGCTGGGCGCGATCTTCACGGCCGCGGGTGCGGAATGGCGGCAGGCCGGCTGCTCGATGTGCCTCGGGATGAACCCCGACCAGCTCTCTGCCGGCGAGCGGTGCGCGTCGACCTCCAACCGCAATTTCGAGGGCAGGCAGGGAAAGGGCGGGCGTACGCACCTGGTGTCCCCGGCGGTTGCCGCGGCCACGGCGGTACGCGGCACGCTGTCCTCACCGGCGGACCTGCCGGCCGTCACGACTCACTGAAACCCGACAGGAGACTTTGATGGAAGCCTTTCGCACCCACACCGGAATCGGCGTTCCGCTGCGCCGGTCGAATGTCGATACCGACCAGATCATTCCTGCGGTCTATCTGAAGCGGGTGACCCGAACGGGATTCGAGGACGGACTCTTCGCGGCCTGGCGCAACGACCCGGCGTTCGTGCTCAATCAGGCGCCCTTCGACAAAGGCTCTGTTCTGGTCGCCGGACCTGATTTCGGCACCGGTTCGTCCCGCGAGCACGCCGTCTGGGCACTCATGGACTTCGGATTCCGGGTGGTGATCTCGTCCCGTTTCGCCGACATCTTCCGGGGGAACGCGGGCAAGGCAGGATTCCTGGCGGCCGAAGTCGCGCAAGACGACGTGGAATTGTTGTGGAAACTCATCGAGCAGCAGCCGGGTCTGGAAATCACTGTGAATCTACAAGATCGAACCATTGCCGCCGGAACGGTCATGGTGCCGTTCAACATTGACGACTACACCGCCTGGCGGCTACTGGAAGGCCTCGACGATATAGGCCTTACGCTGCGGAAACGGGATGAGATCGAACAATTCGAGGCCGCCCGTCCGGCGTGGAAACCCCGCACTCTGCCGGCCTGACGAACGGCCGTTCCGGCCGAAATCGCGCCCCTACGATCCCCTTTTCAAGGTCGCCGGCAGGACGGCAAGGGCGGCAATCGGATTGAAAAAAGTTCGCTGGGTTGCCCTGAAATTGCGCGTGGCTCTTGGAAATCAGCGGCCATTGGGTTTACCGTGTCCACTAGTCGGTTCAAAGAGGACCACTGGTATTCGGAGGTTTTGCATGAACAAAGCAGAGCTCATCGACGTACTCACGGAGAAATTGGGCTCGGATCGTCGGCAGGCAACTGCGGCGGTGGAGAACGTCGTTGACACCATCGTGCGTGCGGTTCACAAAGGTGAGAGCGTGACGATCACCGGCTTCGGCGTCTTCGAACAGCGTCGTCGTGCCGCCCGGGTGGCGCGCAACCCGCGCACCGGCGAGACGGTCAAGGTCAAGCCCACCTCCGTGCCGGCGTTTCGCCCAGGCGCTCAGTTCAAGGCTGTTGTCTCTGGCGCACAGCGTCTCCCGGCGGATGGCCCGGCGGTCAAGCGTGGCGTGACTGCGGGCAGCACTGCACGCAAGGCTGCCAAGAAGGCTCCGGCCAAGAAGGCTGCGGCGAAGAAGGCCGCTCCTGCCAAGAAGGCTCCGGCCAAGAAGGCTGCGGCGAAGAAGGCCGCTCCTGCCAAGAAGGCTCCGGCCAAGAAGGCTGCGGCGAAGAAGGCCGCTCCTGCCAAGAAGGCTCCGGCCAAGAAGGCTGCGGCGAAGAAGGCCGCTCCTGCCAAGAAGGCTCCCGCGAAGAAGGCTGCGGCGAAGAAGGCCGCTCCTGCCAAGAAGGCTCCCGCGAAGAAGGCTCCGGCCAAGAAGGCTCCGGCCAAGCGCGGTCGCAGGTAGTCAGAACCTCAGGCACGCCGCGGGTCGCAAGACCCGCGGCGTGTTTGTGTGTGTCGGTCAGCGCGGATCAGTGCCGGTGAGCCGGGAAGTATGAATTCATCTGCCGCGTCATTTCTTCGGCGGCAGCGCCGTGCCGAGGTGGTCGGCCGCGACCAGTCGGCCGTCGGCCAGTGACATCACCCACGTGCTGCCCTTGCGGTTGCGTGACTTGTCCGGCCGGACTCCGTCTCGCTCGCACCACCACTCGATGAGGTCGGGAATCACCTTGCCCTGAGTGCAGATCACCGGGTTCGCCGATGTCGCCGCGATCTCGAGGATCCGTTGGCGGGTGGCCTTGCGGTTGTCGGCGTAAGCCTCTTCGGAGAGCTCGGGCTCTTCGCGGATCGCCGCACCCAGCTCGTCGGCCAGAGGATCCAGCGTCTGCCGGCACCGCAGCCGGTCCGCGGCGAACAGGTCGCCGGCGCCGAACGCGAGGAGTTGACCGACCAGCGACTCGGCCTGAGCGCGACCGTGCTTGTCCAGGGGGCGCTTTCGATCTTCGCCCTTGTACCGGGCCCTGCTCCCTGCGGTGGCGTGGCGGACGATCATCACCGTCTGGGTGTCCGCGGGCAATTTGGCGAAGCGCCGCAACACCTTGCGATCGTGCGCATAGGTCAGCGCCTTCATCGCCTGGTCGACCGGCAGCCAGGTGAGCTCGTCGACCTCGTCGTTGACGCTGAACTGCCCGCTGACACAACGCCCCGCCCAGTAGCGCACCTTTTTGATGCCGGGATCCAACGGATAGCTCACCGTCGTGAGACGGCGGCCGAGATGGGCGTGAAAGCCCGTCTCCTCTTCGATCTCCCGCACGGCGGCCACCGGTTCGGTCTCGCCCGAATCGACTTTGCCCTTCGGCAGCGACCAGTCGTCGTAGCGGGGACGGTGGATGATCGCCACCTCCGGCGTGGCCGCGCCGTCGCGGGGCCGCCACAACACCGCGCCGGCGGCAAGGATGGGCTTTTTGGCCATGGTCGTATCCAGTGGGGTCTCCTTGGACACCTCAGCTCCTGCGGGTCAATCGGTCCGGAGATCCAGTCCTACGGGTGGCGGTGGCGTTCCATCAGCGACATCTGGTGGTCGCGCACGGTCCGCCCCTCCTGAGGAGACGCTGTCCAGTGCCCGTCCGGGCCGAGTTCCCAGCAGCGGGTCTTCGGGTCGGTCGCAGACTCGAAGATGTCGTTCAACTGTGCACTCAACCGCGGATCCTTAACCTGGGCCATCACTTCCACACGCCGATCGAGATTACGATGCATCATGTCGGCGCTGCCGATCCAGTATTCGTCGATGGCGCGGAAGTGAATGATCCGCGAATGCTCGAGGAAACGGCCGAGAATCGAGCGCACCGAGATGTTCTCGGAGTAGTCCGCGGCGCCGGGGCGCAGGGCGCAGATTCCCCGGACCACCACCTCGACCCGCACGCCCGCCTGCGAAGCCCGGTAGAGAGCGTCGATGACCTGTTCGTCGACCAAGGCGTTGGCCTTCATCCGGATCCGGCCGTCGGCGCCGTCCCTGGTGGCTGCGATCTCCCGTTCGATCCGCTCGATGATGCCCCTGCGCACACCGTATGGAGCGACCAGCAGATTGCGGTAGGACTCCTTGCGGGAGTAGCCCGTCAGCGAGTTGAACAGATCGGTGAGGTCGGCACCGATGTCGGGTGCGGCGGTCAGCAGGCCGATGTCCTCGTACAGTCGTGCGGTCTTGGGGTTGTAGTTGCCGGTGCCGACGTGGCAGTACCGGCGGATCATCGAGCCTTCACGCCGCACCACCAGACATGTCTTGCAGTGTGTCTTCAAACCGATCAGCCCGTACACCACGTGCACGCCTGCCTGCTCGAGGGCACGTGCCCATTTGATGTTGGCCTGCTCGTCGAATCTCGCCTTGATCTCCACCAGCGCGACGACCTGCTTGCCGGCCTCTGCAGCGTCGATGAGCGCGTTGACGATCGGGGAGTCACCCGAAGTGCGGTACAGCGTCTGTTTGATCGCCAGCACGTTGGGATCCGCGGCCGCCTGCTCGATGAAGCGCTGCACCGTGGTGGAGAACGAGTCGTACGGGTGGTGAACCAAGACGTCGCCGTCACGCAGGGTCGAGAAGATGCTCTTGGGCGTCTCCCGTTCGCCGAACGCCGGCGGCGTGGCCGGCACGAACGGACGATCCTTGAGCGCCGGCCGGTCGACGCCGTAGATCTGCCACAGCGACGAGAGATCCAACAAGCCCGGCACTTCGACGACATCTCCGGGAGCGACGTCGAGTTCACGCAACAACAACTCGAGCATGCCCTCGGTCATGTCGCCGGAGATCTCGAGCCTTACCGGGGACCCGAAGCGCCTGCGCGCCAGTTCCCGCTCGAGTGCCTGGAGCAGGTCTTCGTCGCGGTCTTCCTCCACCTCGAAATCCGCGTTGCGGGTGATCCGGAACGCGTGGTGCTCGACGATTTCCAGCCCGGGGAACAGCACCGGCAGGAAGGCGGCGATCAACTCTTCCATCGGCAGGAAGCGCACCACATCTGGTGTGCCTTCCCTGCTGGACAGCTCCACGAAACGGTCGACGTTGTCGGGCACCTTGATTCGGGCGAAGTGCTGGCCGCCGTCGTCGGGATGTTTGACCGTGATGGCCAGGTTCAAACTCAGACCGCTGACGAAGGGGAACGGGTGCGCGGGGTCGACCGCCAACGGCGTGAGTACCGGGAACACCTGTTCGTGGAAGTACGTCGACAACCGCCCGCGCTCGGCCTCGTCGAGTTCGGCCCACGTCACGATGATGATGCCCTGCGCCGCCAGCGCCGGACGGACCGAGTCGAGGAACACCTGGGAGTGCCTGCTGGCGATCTGCTGGGTGCGCTCGCTGATGCGGCGCAGTTGTTCGCGCGGTGACAGCCCGTCGGCGGACCGGACGGACAGCCCCATCTCGTCACGGCGCTTGAGGCCGGCCACCCGGACCATGTAGAACTCGTCGAGGTTGGACGCGAAGATCGCCAGGAACTTCGCCCGTTCGAGCAGGGCCAGCGACGGATCGGCGGCCAGCGCCAGCACGCGGGCGTTGAAGTCCAGCCAGCTCAGCTCCCGGTTGAGGTAGCGATCCTCGGGCAGCGGGTTGTCGACCGGCGGCGGCGTTGCCGCCGGTGGCGCCTCGGGTTCCGCATCAGCCGGGCCCGGGATCACCGGCAGGGGTGCCGCCGTCTCCGATGCGTCCGAGCTGTCGGGCCGGGTCTGGGCTTCGGTCATCTCTGTGATGATTCCCTATCCGGGGGTCCTGCTGCCACCGAGTCGGGTCATCGGGTGGTCACCGTCATTTCTGGTGGCTGATGGCCTGCGCCGTTGCCGACCCGATGCCCAGTCCCCGCGCCGCCACCAGGTCGTCGGGGGTGTCGATGTCGCAGCGCAGCCCGGGCCACGCGCCGGTCAGCTCGATTGCCCCCGAACGACGATGGCGCTGTGCGGAATCAGGGCCGAATCGCGGATCGAGTCCGACTCCGAAAGAGAACAACGCCGACGTGCCGGTGCCGTGCCGGTCGGCGACGAAACTGCGCGGCCGACCCCGTGCGGCCGAGATCGCTTCGGTCAACTCGTGGGTCTGCAACGCTGGTAGATCGCCCTGCAGCGCAACGACGTTCACTGTGTGCCTGCGTGCCATGGCCTCGGCCGCCAGCAGAGCGTTGTTGAGCGGGTCGGGGTGGCCGTCGGGCGTCGGATCGGTGAGCACCACCGCGCCCAACCGTTGCGCCGCGGCGGCGGCGGTCTCGTCGGGGGTGACGACGATCACGGAGTGCAGTGCCGTCACGCCCGAGGCGGCGCCGATCGTGTCGACCAGCATGGCGAGCACGATCTGCTCGCGGGTCGCCGCCGAAAACTCCGGCGCCAACCGTGTCTTGGCCGCGGTGAGCCGCTTGACCGCGATCACCAGCCCGATGTCGCGATCCTGAGCACGCGTGAGCGTGGCCGGCTGCTGTCTGTTCTCCGCGCGAGCGCTTACCGGCTCGGCCGTGCCGTTGGTCATGCTGCTCACGAGCGCCATCCTGCCAGCCGCTATTCCCCGGCTACGCTGAAGCCGTGGTCGAGGCGGCGGTGATGGGTGCCGGGGCGTGGGGAACAGCGCTGGCGAAGGTGTTGGCAGATTCCGGCAACAACGTCCGGCTGTGGGCCCGTCGGCCCGAGCTGGCCGATGAGATCAACCGCACCCACCGCAACGCCGATTACCTCGACGGTGAGCTACCCGGGTCGATCCGCGCCACCGGTGACCACGCCGAGGCCCTCGACGGCGCCTGCACGGTGCTGATGGCCGTGCCGGCTCAGACCCTGCGGGCCAACCTCATCGGCTGGAAGGACGCCATCGATCCCGACGCCACGTTGGTCAGCCTGGCCAAGGGCATCGAACTGGACACCCTGATGCGGATGAGTCAGGTCATCGTCGCGGTGACCGGGGTCGACCCGGCGCAGGTCGCCGTGGTCACCGGGCCCAACCTGGCCAGTGAGATCGCACAGGGTCAACCCGCCGCGACCGTCGTCGCGTGCAGCGACTCCGGAAGGGCGGTGACCATTCAGCGGGCGCTGGCCACCGGCTACTTCCGGCCCTACACCAACTCCGACGTGATCGGCGCGGAGGTCGGGGGCGCATGCAAGAACGTCATCGCCCTGGCATGCGGGATGGCCGCCGGTTCCGGGTTGGGCGAGAACACCGCGGCGGCGATCATCACCCGTGGTCTCGCCGAGATCATGCGTCTCGGAATCGCGTTGGGAGCCAAGCCCGCCACCCTGGCCGGGCTTGCCGGCATCGGCGACCTGGTTGCGACGTGCATGTCGCCGCACTCCCGTAATCGTTCGTTCGGCGAGCGGCTCGGCAGGGGAGGCACCATGCAGGCCGCGCTCGCCGCGACCGGCGGCCACGTCGCCGAAGGTGTCACGTCGTGTGAGTCGGTGCTGGCGCTGGCGTCCGCCTACGACGTCGAGATGCCGCTCACCGAGGCCGTACACGGGGTCTGCCACAGAGGATTGTCCGTCGACGACGCGGTGGCCTTGCTGCTCGGCCGCACCACCAAGCCGGAGTAGGGCCCATGCCCGGCACCTACGGAGATTCCACTCGCAGCATCAAAGCTGTTGGCTCAGAGGCGATTCCGGGAAGTCCCATCGCGTCGCCACCGGTTCCCGCCGCTGCGTACCACCTCCCCGCCGACGAAGACGATTCACTGGACAGCTACGGCCGTAGGTCCAATCCCACGTGGCGGCAACTGGAATCGGCACTGGCCCGGCTCGAGGGGGCCGCAGGGGCACTGACGTTCGGCTCCGGAATGGCTGCCATCACGGCGGTGCTGCGGACCGTCGCCCAGCCCGGCCGCACCGTCGTCGTTCCCGCCGACGGCTACTACCAGGTGCGCGCCTACGCCCACGAGTATCTCGAACCGCGCGGCGTGAGGGTGGTCGAGGCGAGGTGTGCCCAGATGTGCGACGCGGCCTCCGGTGCCGGCCGCGGCGACGTGGTGCTCGCCGAGACACCGTCGAACCCGGGGCTCGACGTGGTCGATCTGCACCAGCTGGCGATGATCTGCCGGGCCGGCGGTGCGATGCTCGTCGTCGACAACACCACCGCCACGCCGCTGGGGCAGCAACCGCTGTCGCTGGGCGCCGACCTCGTGGTCGCCAGCGCCACCAAGGCGCTTGCCGGGCACCACGACGTGCTGGCCGGGTACGTCGCCGGCAGCCACCTCGAGGTGATGGCGCGCCTGGAGCGGGAACGACTGCTGGCCGGCCCCATCCTGGGCGCGTTCGAGGCCTGGCTGGTGCTGCGCAGCCTCGGCAGTCTCGGGTTGCGGTTCGAACGCCAATGCCAGAACGCCGCCGCGGTCGCGCTGATGCTGCGATCACACCCCGCGGTGAAGGCGGTCCGCTATCCCGGTCTGCCCGACGACCCCTCGCATGCGGTGGCCGCCGTGCAGATGCGTCGCTTCGGTGGCGTCGTCGCCGTGGAGTTGGCAACCGCGGCGGCTGTGCACGAACTGGTCGGCAACAGCGCGCTGCTGGTCGCGTCGACCAGTTTTGGTGGGATCCACTCCTCGGTGGACCGCCGTGCCCGGTGGGGCGATGACGTCGCCGACGGATTCGCCCGGCTGTCGATGGGCATCGAGGACACCGATGACCTGGTCAGCGACATCGAACAGGCCCTCGGGCCGGCGTGACGGGCGGGCGCGGCCCCTGCGTATTCCTCCGGGGGCGGTAGCCTCTCTAGGTTGTGACTGCCCGCACCCGCGTAGCCGTCGTTTACGGCGGACGTAGCTCTGAGCACGCGATCTCGTGTGTTTCTGCCGGCAGCATCCTGCGCAACCTCGACCCGGAGCGCTTCGAGGTGGTCGCGGTGGGGATCTCGCCCGGGGGGGCCTGGGTGCTCACCGACGGTCGACCCGAGACGCTGGCCATCACCGACGGCATCCTGCCGCAGGTCGGTGAATCGTCGGGCACCGCGCTCGCGCTGACCGCCGACCCGACCCGACACGGTCAACTGCTGTCCCTGGGCGAGGGAGCCGGCGAGATGCTGGCCGCCGTCGACGTCGTCTTCCCGGTCCTACACGGGCCCTACGGCGAGGACGGCACCATCCAGGGCCTGCTGGAACTCGCCGGCGTTCCGTATGTGGGCGCGGGGGTGCTCGCCAGCGCGGCCGGCATGGACAAGGAGTTCACCAAGAAGCTCTTGGCGGCGGAGGGGCTGCCGAGCGGCGAGCACGTCGTGCTGCGCCCGCAGCAGGCCACGCTGTCGTTGGAGGATCGCGAACGGCTGGGGCTGCCCGTGTTCGTGAAGCCAGCGCGTGGTGGCTCGTCGATCGGGGTCAGCCGGGTCGCCGGTTGGGACATGCTCGACGTCGCCATCGACCAGGCCCGCCGGCACGACCCCAAGGTCATCGTCGAGGCAGCCGTGCCCGGGCGGGAACTGGAGTGCGGCGTGCTGGAGTTCCCCGACGGACGCGTCGAGGCGAGCACCGTCGGCGAGATCCGGGTGGCCGGCGTGCGCGGCCGAGAAGACGGGTTCTACGACTTCGAGACCAAGTACCTCGCCGACGCCGCGGAACTCGACGTACCGGCCAAGGTCGACGACGCCGTCGCCGAGGAGGTCAGGGGGTTGGCGATCCGGGCTTTCCGCGCCATCGACTGCCAGGGCCTGGCCCGCGTCGATTTCTTCCTCACCGACGACGGACCCGTCATCAACGAGATCAACACGATGCCCGGGTTCACCACGATCTCGATGTATCCGCGGATGTGGGCAGCGAGCGACGTCGACTACCCGACGCTGCTCGCCACGATGGTCGACACCGCGATCGCCCGCGGCACCGGCCTGCGCTGACGGTCATCCGACCGGCCCGGGACGGACCGCGGTGGCGGGCAACGCCTCGGTGATCGCCGTGGAGATGGCCTGGATCGGCGTCGGACCCGAATCGGGAGGCAGGGTCAGCGCCACATAGACCGGCCGGTCCACCGCGAACCAGGTGCTGCGTCCCTGCGCTGCCTGGTCGGTGACCCGGAACCATGAAACGGCGTCGACCATCTGCAGCGGGGCGCCCACCACAAAACCGACAGGGCGGTCGAGTCCGCACCGCAGGATCAGCGCGTCGTCCGCACCGTCGGCCTGCCAGGCCGCCGTGCCGGCCGGGGCGGGTTCCCGCACCGGCGCCCGCGTGTAATCGCCGAGTTGCTCGGGCAGTGCCTCGACGAGCGCGCGGCAGTCGGGACTGTCGGCCTGCGGCGCCGGTGCGGCGGCGATGGCGACAGGTGACGGTGCGGACGGGCGCTGCACGACGGCGGCGACGACGAGGACCGCGACAACGGCGCCGACGGCCACGACGAGCGCCGCGATCAGCAATGGCCGCGGCGGGCCGTCACCGGTTTCGCTGTTCATCACGCTGGACTCTAAGGCGCCGACCCGTCGGCGATGGGGCAGGTCAGGGTGCGGGTGATTCCGGCGACCTGTTGCACGCCGGGAACGACGGCGGTCCGAAGCTCGTCGAGGGTGTCTGCGCCGACCCGTGCCACGACGTCGTAGGGTCCGGTCACATACTCCGACGACAACACCCCGGTCAGGCCGACGAGTTGCTTGGCGATCACCTCGGCGCGACCGACCTCGGTCTGGATCAGAACAAAGGCCTCGACCACGCCGCTATCCCTCCGTCCGGCTGCATAGACTCCTCGCCGCAGGGACCAAACGTACCGCAGGTGGGCGGAGTGTTCAGGGCACGAAGACGCGGCGAAGCGGCAAGCGCGACGGAAGGACCGGACATGGCGGGCGATCACCCGGACGAGTCGCTGGCAGGGGTGGGGGAGTTCGCAGCCATCGACCGGCTGGTGGCTGGACGCCGTCAGCCGCCGTGGGTTTCGCTCGGCCCCGGCGACGACGCGGCGGTGGTCGCATCGCCCGACGGCAGGACCGTCGTCAGTACCGACATGCTGGTCGAGGACCGCCACTTCCGGCTCGACTGGTCGACACCGTACGACGTGGGCCGCAAGGCCATCGCCCAGAACGCCGCCGACATCGAGGCGATGGGGGCCCGCGCCACGGCGTTCGTCGTCGGGTTCGGTGCCCCCGGTGACACCGCGACCGCCAGTGCGGTCGAACTCGCCGACGGAATGTGGCACGAGGCGGGTCTGCTGGGGGCGGGCATCGTCGGCGGTGACATGGTGCGTGCTCCGCAGTGGGTGATCTCGGTGGCGGCGCTCGGCGACCTCGGCGGGCTCGAACCGGTTCGCCGCGGCGGAGCCCGCCTCGGTCACACGGTGGCGGTGATCGGCCATCTCGGCCGCTCGGCGGCTGGATATACGTTGTGGCGCAACGGCATCGGCGGTATCGGTGGTTTCGACGAACTGCGCCGGTACCACCTGGTGCCCGAACCGCCCTACGGCCAGGGCGCGGTGGCGGCGCGAGCCGGTGCGACCGCGATGTCGGACGTCTCCGACGGACTGCTGGCCGACCTGGACCACATCGCGTCGGCCTCAGGGGTGCGGGTCGATGTGCACACCGCCGGTCTGCGGTCCGACATCGACGCTCTGGTGGCCGCGGCCGCCGCGTCGGGCTCAGCGGCGCTGGACTGGGTGCTCGGGGGTGGGGAGGATCACGCCCTCGTCGCGACGTTCCGGGCCGCGCCCCCGCCCGGCTGGCGCGTGATCGGCACGGTCCTCGACGCCACCGACACCACAGAAGCGCCGCCGCGGGTGACCGTCGACGGCGCCCGGTGGAGCGGAGATCCGGGCTGGCAGTCGTTCTGAACTACGCCGCACACTATGTTGGCCTCTCGTGACTGCACGTCCTCTCAGCGAGTTGGTCGACGAGGCCTGGGCCCGCGCACTCGAGCCGGTCGAACCCCAGGTCGCGCAGATGGGTGAGTTCCTGCGCTCGGAACTGGCCGATGGCCAGCGCTATCTGCCTGCCGGGCCGAACGTCCTGCGCGCGTTCAGCTTCCCGTTCGAACAGGTGCGGGTGCTGATCGTCGGCCAGGATCCCTACCCGACGCCGGGGCACGCAGTCGGGCTGAGTTTCTCGGTCGCAGCGGAGGTACGCCCGCTGCCCCGCAGCCTGGCCAACATCTTCACCGAATACCGCGACGACCTCGGCCTCCCCGCCCCGGCCAACGGAGACCTGACGCCATGGGCGCAGCGCGGAGTGATGCTGCTGAACAGGGTGCTCACGGTGCGCCCGGGGATGCCGGCGTCACATCGCGGCAAGGGCTGGGAAGCGGTGACCGAATGCGCGATCCGAGCGCTGGTGGCCCGCCGGCAACCGCTGGTCGCAGTCTTGTGGGGGCGTGACGCCGCCACGCTGAAACCCATGCTCGGGAACACCGCGGTCATCGAATCGGCGCATCCGTCACCGCTGTCGGCGTCACGGGGGTTCTTCGGGTCGCGGCCGTTCAGCCGTACCAACGACCTGCTGGAGAAGATGGGAGCCGAGCCAGTCGACTGGCGGCTGCCCCAGTGACGCCGGACGCGGGTCAGGGAACCGGGCTCGGCGTGACCTCTGGCACCTCGGGCGACGGGATGTCCACGTCCGGCGCCTCGACGTCCGGCGCCTCGACGTCCGGCGAGGGAACCTCGATGGTGGGTTCAGTCGTGTCCGCTGGCTCTGTGGTCTGGGTGGTCTCCGTCGTCTCGACGGTGGTGTTCTCGGTGTCGGCGGATCCGTCGTCGCCACATGCGACCAGGAACCATCCGGCAGCCAGAGCCCCGGAGACGGTGATCAGAGCGGGACGGGCCGTTGCGGCAAAAGTCATCTGTATGGCCATTTCCTTTCCGACCGGGCCTGGTGCCCGACCTCAAGGTTTGGCGTACCCGACAGGGTCGGCACTAAACGGCCGCGCTGTCGGTGCAGATGTACGACACGGCGTTCAGCCGCGTGATACGGCGTTCAGCCGCGTGACACGGCGTTCAGCCGCGTGAGACCTTTCCGGCCTTCAGGCAGGACGTGCACACGTTGACCCGCTGCTTGTTGCCGCCGGGCCGGGTGACCGCGCGCACCGGCTGGATGTTGGGGTTCCACCGACGGCTGGTCCGGCGATGGGAGTGCGACACCGACTTGCCGAAGCCGGGGCCCTTCCCGCAGATATCGCACACCGCAGCCATATGTAGAACTCCTCGAATCAGTACTTGGGGGTCTGGGCCTCTCAGCCGCTCATCAGCGGCTTGACCCGACAACCCGATCAGAATACCGGCCGACGCAGGTATCGCCAAAAATCGGGCCCGGGGGCGGTGTCCACAGGCCCGGCCTCGTCGTCTTCGGCGCTGTCGCCGGTACTGGATAGGCTGGCGCCCACGGCGGCTGCGTATCTGGTGCAACGCCGGCACCACGGCGGGTCTTGGAGGTGGGGATGTCGGCTCGGCGGCTCGATGCGCCTTCCCTGAGACGCTGGGCACACACTGCCGTCGCGGACCTCATCAGGCACACCGACGAGATCAACCGGCTCAACGTGTTCCCGGTCGCCGATGCCGACACCGGAACCAACATGCTGTTCACCATGCGTGCCGCCTGGGCCCAGGCCGACGTGCTCGCCACTGTGGACGACGTCGCAGCGCTGGCCGCCGCGCTGGCCGACGGCGCACTGCGCGGTGCGCGGGGCAACTCCGGGGTCATCCTGTCGCAGATCCTGCGCGGCCTCGCGGAGGTGACGGGGGCGGCGGCCGCTGACCGCGACGGCCCCTTGACCGACATCGACGGCGCGCTCTTCGGCGCCTCGCTGCGGCACGCGGCCACCCTGGTCGTGACGTCGATGGGCGAACCCGTGCCCGGCACCATCCTGTCGGTCCTGCAGGGGGCGGCTGCTGCCGCTGAGCAGGCCGCCGGTGACCGGTGTGAGGTGGCCGAGGTGGTCGCCGCGAGTGCCGATGCGGCGGCCGAGGCCCTGGACCGCACACCCACTCAGCTCGCGGTGCTGGCCGAAGCGGGTGTGGTGGATGCGGGCGGCAGGGGCCTGCTGGTATTGCTCGATGCGCTGAGCGCGACGCTGTCCGGGCAGGTTTGCCAGCGCGACGCCTACCTACCGGCCCCGGCGACGGCCGCAGCAGTGCCCGCGGCCTCACGATCTCCTGAGTTCGAAGTGATGTATCTGCTCGGTGACTGCGAGACCGATGCCGTGGAGAAACTGCGGGCCCGTCTGGACGAACTCGGCGAATCAGTGGCCATCGCCGCATCGGGAGGCGCCGGGGCGGGGCACTATTCGGTGCACGTGCACGCAGACGACGCCGGGGCCGCGGTCGAAGCCGGCCTCGACGTGGGGCGCCTCAGCCGGATCCAGATCACCTCGCTCGCGGCGACCACCGACCGCCATCCCGCCGGCGGCTGGAGCCGCGAGCGGGCCGTGCTGGCCGTCGTCGACGGCGACGGCGCCGAACGACTCTTCACCGGTGAAGGCGCCCAGATCCTGCGCGCGGAGCCGGACCTGCCCGTCAGCGCCCAGCAGCTGCTGCACGCGCTGGTCAACACCGGCGCCGCGCAGGTGATGGTGTTGCCGAACGGGTACGTCGCCGCCGAGGAGTTGCTCGCCGGGTGGGCGGTCGCCTCGGACTGGGGAATCGTCATGGCGCCCGTACCCACCGGATCGATGGTGCAGGGCCTGGCGGCGTTGGCCGTCCACGATGCCGACCGTCAGCTCGTCGACGACGGCTACACGATGGCCAGAGCGGCGGCGGGCGCCCGCTACGGATCCGTCCGCGTGGCTGCCGTCGAGGCGTTGACCTGGGCGGGCGCCTGCAAGCCGGGCGACGGGCTCGGGATCGCCGGCGACGAGGTGGTGATCGTGGGCGAAGACATCGTCACCGCGGGAGCAGGACTGATCGACTTGTTGCTCGGTGCGGGGGGTGAACTGGTGACGGTGCTCACCGGCGACGGGGTGGACGACGACGTCGCCGAGGCGCTGGTCAACCACGTCCATCACCATCACCTGGGGACGGAGATCGTGACCTTCCACACCGGCCACCGCGGCGACGCGCTGCTGATCGGAGTGGAGTGACGATGGCCTCGTTGAACGATCGGCTGCCGTTCCTGGTCGGCGACAAGGCTGCCAGCCAACTCGACGAGTACTTCGGTATCCGCACGGTCTACGACCTGGTGCGGTACTTCCCGCGCAAGTACAGCGATGCCATGACCACCCGCGGCGAAGGGGAGGAGCTCGACCTCGAGGAAGGGGAGCACGTCACCTTCGTCGACGAGATCACCAGAGCAGAACCCAAATGGACCACCCGTGGGCCCAGACGTGAGTACCTGGTGATCACGCTCGGACATCGCCGGCCGAAGGTCACCGCGACCTTCTTCAACGCCAAGTACCTGAAACGGCAGCTGACCGAGAAGGCCCGGGTGATGCTGTCCGGGGAGGTCGGCTACTTCAAGGGCACCATGCAGCTGACGCACCCGGCGTTTTTGGTCCTCGACTCCGGAAAAGGCACCAAGTCGCTGGCCTCCATCGCGGCCGCCTCCGGCGCGTCCGGTGACGAACTGCTGTCGGAGTTCGAGCGGGAGTTCTTCCCGATCTATGCGGCCAACTCCAAGATGCAGACCTGGGAGATCTACGCCTGTGTGCGTCAGGTGCTCGCCGTGTTGGACCCGGTCGCCGAGACGGTTCCGGAATGGTTTGTCCGAGAACATGATCTGATGTCGGAGGACGAGGCGCTACGAGCGGCCCATCTCGCCGAGACGAGCATCGACCGTACGCGAGCCATCGAACGCCTCACCTACGACGAAGCGATCGGACTGCAGTGGGGGCTGGTGGTCCGCAGGCACAGTGAGTTGAGTGACTCGGGCCCGCCGGCGCCGCGCCGCGACGACGGTCTGGCGGCCGCGATGGCCGACCGGTTGCCGTTCGAACTGACCGACGGGCAGCGCGAGGTCCTCGGTGTCATCTCCGCCGAGCTCACCGCAACCCGTCCGATGAACCGCATGCTGCAGGGCGAGGTGGGCTCCGGCAAGACGATCGTGTCCGTGCTGGCGATGCTGCAGATGATCGACGCCGGTTACCAGTGCGCACTGCTCGCGCCGACCGAAGTGCTTGCCGCCCAACATGCTCAGTCGATCCGCGCGATGCTCGGACCACTGGCGCTCGCGGGGCAGCTGGGCGGGGCGGAGCAGGCCACGAGGGTGGGCCTGCTGACCGGATCGATGTCGGCGCAACAGAAACGCGAGGTGCGCGACGAGGTCGCCTCCGGCGAGGCCGGGATCGTCATCGGCACGCATGCGTTGCTTCAGGATGCCGTGGAGTTCCACCGGCTGGGCATGGTGGTCGTCGACGAGCAGCACAGGTTCGGGGTGGAGCAGCGGGATCGGTTGCGCGCCAAGGCTCCCGAGGGCATCACCCCCCACCTGCTGGTGATGACTGCGACCCCGATCCCCAGAACCGTGGCGCTGACGGTGTACGGCGACCTCGAGACCTCGACGCTGCGGGAACTGCCCCGCGGCCGGCGGCCCATCACCACCAACACCATCTTCATCACCCAGAAGCCCGCCTGGCTGGACCGGGCCTGGGCCCGCGTGGTGGAGGAGGTGCGCGCCGGGCGACAGGCATACATCGTCGCGTCGCGGATCGACGAGGACGATACGAAACCCGCCAAGAAGGGCCAGGATTCCAAGGAGCAGGGCCCGCCACCGGTCACCGTCGTGGAATTGTTCGCGCGGCTGCAGCGCGGGCCGCTGGCGGGTCTACGGCTCGGGCTGATGCACGGTCGCCTGCCCAGCGACGAAAAGGAAGCCGTGATGGCGGCGTTCCGCGCCGGCGAGATCGACGTCCTGGTGTGCACGACGGTCATCGAGGTCGGCGTCGACGTGCCCAACGCGACCGTCATGGTCGTGATGGACGCCGACCGGTTCGGGATCAGTCAGCTCCACCAACTTCGAGGAAGGATCGGCCGCGGCCAGCATCCCAGCCTGTGCCTGCTGGCCACCCGGCTGCCGGAGACATCCAAGGCAGGGCAACGGCTCACGGCGGTGGCCGGCACCCTCGACGGCTTCAAGCTGGCCGATCTGGACCTGGTCGAACGCAGCGAAGGGGATGTGCTCGGATTCCACCAGTCCGGCCGCGCCGTCACGTTGCGGTTCCTGTCGCTGGCCAGGCATCTGGACATCATCCTCGCGGCGAAAGAGTTGAGCGAGCGGGTGTACGAAGCGGACCCGCACGACCCCGGCATGGCAGTGCTGTCGGCACCGTTCATCGACGCCGATCGAGTGCAGTTTCTGGAGAAGTCATGAGCCGCAGGCAAGTTCTGTGGGCAATGGTGATCGCCACGCTCGCGGTGATCGTCGCCGTGCAGGTGACCTCGACATCGCAGAGTCACTCCGGGGTCATCGCGCAGGCCGAACTGCCGACCGTGGCGCCGGGTGCCGATGTGCTCGCCGGCGTGGCCGAGATACCGGAACGTGTCCGCGGATACGACTACCGGCGGGACGCGTTCGGCGAGTCGTGGACCGACGAGACCACCGCACCGGGTGGTCGCAACGGCTGCGACACCCGAAACGACATCCTCGACCGCGATCTGCGCGACAAGACCTATGTGTCGATCAGCCGCTGTCCCACCGCGGTGGCCACCGGCACGCTGCACGACCCGTACACCAGCGGGGTCGTGCCGTTCACCCGCGGCAACCAGACCGGTGCCGCGGTGCAGATCGACCACCTGGTACCGCTGGCGCTCGCGTGGGACCTCGGTGCGCGAAACTGGACCGAGGGGATGCGGACGCGCTTCGCCAACGATCCGGCCAACCTGCTGGCCGTCGACGGGCCGACCAATCAGGACAAGGGGGACAAGGAGCCGGCACTGTGGATGCCGCCGAACTCCGCGTTCCACTGCCAGTACTCGATGCAGTACATCGCGGTGCTTCGGGGCTACGGGCTGCCCGTGGATGCGCCGTCTGCGGAAGTGCTGCGTGACGCCGCGCAGAGTTGCCCGACGGGCTGATTCGAGAACGGTTCGGCCGTGGCATCGCCACCGCCTGTGGAGACAGTCGCTACGTGATGTGCTGCATCGACGCCGCCCACGGCCGAACCGTGTTTTCACTTTAACATGTGAACAGGTAGACAGGTGTTTCCCTGCCGTCTCGGCCTGTGGCGCTGCAACAGTCCGACGACCACGTCGACTGCCACGAACGCCACGAGGCTGATGCCGAGTAGGGGGATGAACCAGCCGATCGCTGCGGCGCAGACGATCACCGCGAGTGCCGCACCGCGCGGCAACATCGCCAGCGCGCCGCGACGCGGTGGTCGGCCGAACCGACGGTTCCCCTGCTTTGGTCGGCGTCTCCACCACATCACGTAGCCGCGGACGATCATCGTGACCAGTGCGATCGCCAGGACCGCCAAGGCCAATTGATTCGCCAGCCCGAACAGGGTCCCCATGTGGAGCTGAATGCCCCATGCCGACAGCTTGGCTGCCAACGGCCAGTCCGGAAACCAGGAAGTGTCGGTGATCGCCCCGGTGGCCCCGTCGACGGCGACCGCACTGTTCGACATCACCCACGGCTGACGGGTCTGCGCCACTGTGAACGCGGAATCGGCGTCGGCGGGAATGCCCAGCTCCACCGGCCCGTCGAGCCCGGCCGCACGGGCCGAGCTCAGCACCCGGTCGACCTCGTTCACATGAGAAGCCGAAAACGCCTGTGATGTGCCGAGTTCAGCGGCCTCGTGGTGGTTGTGCCCGGCGTGGGCTGCCGGATCGCCCTCGGCACCGGATCGACCGGCGGTTGGCAGGGCTTTCGAAACCGCGGGTGTGGTCCACGACATCGCTGAGCGCAACGTGTCGATGTTCGCACCTGCATAAGTTGACCACGTGAGTCCGGTCGCAGACAGGAACAGGAGGCCGCCGGCGACCCAGATTCCCACCGTTCCATGCCAATTCAAGGTCCGAGAGCGGCCCGTCGTGCTCCGATCGACCGTCAGCAACCGTGCTTT
The DNA here is from genome assembly GCF_010723735.1 of Mycolicibacterium hippocampi. Classification (GTDB taxonomy): domain Bacteria; phylum Actinomycetota; class Actinomycetes; order Mycobacteriales; family Mycobacteriaceae; genus Mycobacterium; species Mycobacterium hippocampi. Next base: position 2,783,318 of record NZ_BLLB01000002.1, read on the forward strand.
GGCCGAACCCCGCGCTTTCATCCGGCGGTATCGACTGACCCACAGGTACCCGCCACCCAGCGCGATGAGCCACAGCCACGAGGCGGCGAGTTCGCTGTAGATCCGGCCCGGATCTCCGAGAAGCAGACTGCGGTGCAGATTGCTGATCCAGGTCCGCACCGGCAGGGCTCCGCTGCTGCCGTAGACAGTCAGCTGACCCACCGGTTCGGCGGTTACCGGATCGACGAACACCGCGTGCCGCTCAGAGGGGCCGAGGTCTGAGTCGGTGAACATCACCCGCGTCGTGTCGCCCGGATTGCCCACCGGTCTGACCGCTGCCAGGATGAGGTCGGGTCGCACCTGTTGGGCGGCACGTATCTGCTCGGCGACCGGTAGCGCCGGACCCTGCGACTCGACATGCAGATAGTCCCGGTAGACCAACTTCTCAAGGGTGGGAGCTATCGCGTACAGGCCGCCGCTGAGGGCGGCCACAAGGAGGAATGGGCCGACGAAGATGCCGGCGTAAAAGTGCAGACGCATGAAGAACTGCCGGTGGCGCGCTGGTGGGCCGGCCTCGGGAGCCGGACTCTGTTCGGTTTCGGTGACGGACATCGGTCCTCGATTTCGGTGAATTCACGCTCGTGGTGGTATGGAAAGTGCAGTTGTGCAACGCAACTGATCAGGCAGTGCGCCTCGGTCGCCAACTCGTGAGTGTCTGTGCATTCGTCACGTTGCGAGCAGCTTCTGGCCCAGGTGTTCGCCTTTCACGACGCCGGGCAGGATCGCGAACGTCGCCGAGCCGATCGTCGTCACCCAGCGGTTGAGGGCATCAGCGTCGGCCAGCCGTTGTTGGACTGGGATGAACTGTCTTCGGGGGTCGCGCTGATATGAGGCGAAGATCAGTCCACTGTCACTGGTTTCGTCGTCCGACGGAGGATCGTCGTAGTTGTATGGCCGGCGCAAGAACTGTTCCTCATCGTTGCGGTGCCGTGCCAGGGCGATATGAGCGTTGGGCGGGATGACCGGGATTCCATTGCGGCTCGCGGTGAGATCGGGGACGTCGTTCTCCCGTTCGCCGGTCAGCGGGGCGCCCGTGTCGAGACGCCGCCCCATCGTCAACTCCTTGCTCGTTCGGTCGAGTTCGTCCCAGGTGTCCATTTCGGCGCGGATGCGCCGAAGAACCAGTACGGTTCCGCCGGCGAACCACTGCTGCTGGGCGCCGTCGTCCCAGACGTTCCGATCGAACGCCGCCTCGTCGTGAAGATTTGCGGTTCCGTCCACTTGCCCCATCACATTGCGCATACTGCCGCCGGGCCGACCAGGTCCGGGTGCGCCGCGGAAACCCGACTGCCGCCAGCGTTGCCGCGTCATGCTTCTGACGTTCTTCAGCAGAACTCGCAGGGCGTGCGACACGACAATGGGATCGTCGGCACAGACCTGAAGCAGGATGTCACCGCCACACCACCCTGGGTCGAGGCGGTCGGTTGCGAACGCAGGTAACTCAACTGCTGCTTCCGGCAGCAGATGAGTCAGACCGATGCGCTCGAAGGCGTTCGCCCCCAACCCGACGGTGACAGTGAGACGCGCAGGCTGGACCGCGAGTTCAGGCTCAGTGTCGGCAAGAGCCGGCCTACCCTGGGTGAGTCGTGAAGCATCGGCGGTCCACAACTTGAGGACTGCAGCGAGCGTGTCGCGTGCGTTTCTGCTTGATTGGGGAGTGAGATCGAGCGCGACGAATGTTGCGTGCCGTTGCGGGATGGTCGCTACTCCGGCCTGATGTACACCGTTGAATGGCTCTGCAGCGGAGAAGGGTTCGCTGGCCGAGCTTGCGGAACGGCCGGCACTGCCATGGGTCATGGCGGCGCCTGCGGCCAATGCGGCGGCACCTCCGGTGAGGAGGCGCCGCCGATTGACTGGCAGTCGGCGCGGGGCAGGTTCGTCAGCCGTGTTCATGGTGGGGCATTTCAGCGTGGGTATCGCTGTTCGGCTGATAATCCTCGTCTGCGCCAGGAAAATCGCGAATCTGAACAGTGACCGGCAGTGTGGAAGCGTCCTCGAACACCACATCGAGTGCGACGTCAGCGCCGGGTTGCAGCGGTTCCGTGAGGTCCATCAGCATCAGGTGGTCGCCCCCGGGTACCAGATCGTGTGTCCCGCCTGCGGGTACGACAACTCCGTCGGCTTTGGGGCGCATCGTCTTGGTGCCGGCGGAGCCGGAAACGACCTCATGCACTTCAACACGGCCTGCAAGTGGCGAGTCACCGGACACGATGCGGACATCCTGCTGTCCATCGTTGGTGATCGTGCCGAATACTGCGGCCATTTCTTCGTCGCTGGAGTTTGCCCATTGGTCCGTGATGGTGACGGAGGAGGCCATGGGTGCATCCTGTTGCTCCGATGACAACGTACATCCGGAAGCGGTGAGTGCCGCGGCGGCGAGGAAAGCGCCGACGGTAGCTCGGATTCTCATGTCAGACAAGGGATTCTTCTTTCGCAAAGTGATGCAAACGATGTGGGATCGCGCCGAGATCCGGTTTCACGACTTCGAAACCGCAAAGCACAGCGCAACAGTGGAGGAAGAGCGCGCGACCGCCGGCGCGGCAATAGCGCGCGATCAGGTAGCGGACGAAGCCCAGCTGCCGCAGTTCTGCAGCGCGGGTTCGCGAGTCAGGGAACCGCTGTTATGCGGTGGCAATCAATCGTGGGGGGAGCGCGCATACCCAGCCCGGTGGTGAAAACCGGTCGTACGGCAAGGATGTTCGTCGTCCGTCGGACGGTCCGGATCGCCGGTCGCGGCGCACGCAGCGCGAACAGGCGTAGCCAGCAGAGCACCGACGAACAGACCACGTAGAGGTACTCGGCGGCCGTGATGGCCATACCCAGGACCACGGCCGCCCCGATATGGGAGGCGGCCATCGATGGGCTCATGCCCAGCGCACTGCCGGCATGGTGGTGGCCCGTCGCCACCAGGGCCACGTGTCCCAAGAACTGCGCAGCGCACAGCGCAGCCGCGGTCGCCAGCCACCGAGCGGAGCGGCCTTCCAACCGGAGGAAGCCGATTGCCGTCCCGATCGTGGCGCAGACCAGAAGCGAGATGACCAGGGCTCCGCCGAGAGGGACGCCACCGCCGGCGGCGGCGTGTGCACCTATCGTCATCAGCGACGAGGCCACGCCGACCAGGGCGCCACGCAACCCGCGCGCCCGTGACGTCGGCGATTCCACGAGGGATACCTTACTCGTACTACTACACGGACTAGTAGGTCAGGTTCCGGAGTAGGTCTCGGGGTCCGGACGGAATCTGGTTCCGTTGTCGAGACCGTTGAGGGTGGCCATCTGGTCGTCGGTCAGCTCGAAATCGAAGACCTCGAGGTTGGACCTGATTCGCTCCGGAGACGACGAGCGTGGGATCACGACATTGCCCAACTGCAGGCTCCACCGGACCAGCACCTGAGCCGGTGTCTTGCCGTGTGCCTCGGCGACCGCGGTGACCGCGGCATTGTCGAGGAGGTTGCCCACGCCCAGCGGACCGTAGGCCTCGGTGGTGATCCCGTACCCGGCGTTGATCGTCCGCAGTTCGGCCTGGTTGAGCAGCGGGTGCAGCTCGATCTGGTTGACCGCGGGGGTGAAGAACGACAGGTTGATGATGTCGTCGAGGTGGCCCTCGTTGAAGTTGCAGACACCGATCGAGCGGGTGTCACCGACTTCCTTGGCCTTCATCAGGCCACCCCAGCTGTCGACGTACTTGCCGTGTTCGATGGCGGGCCAGTGGATGAGGTACAGGTCCACGTACTCGAGGCCGAGCCGCTCCAGGCTGGCCTTCAGGGCGTTCTGCGAGGATTGGAAACCCTGGTCCTCGGTGGCGAGTTTGGTGGTGACGAACAGCTCGTCGCGCGGGACCCCGGACTGGGAGATCGCCCGTCCGACCGCGGCTTCGTTACCGTAGGCGGCTGCAGTGTCGATCAGTCGGTAGCCGGCCTCCAACGCCGCCAGGACCGAGGCTTCGGTTTCGGAGTCCGACAACTCGCCCACACCGAGGCCGAGCACCGGCATCGTGTTGTCGTCGTTGAGTGTGACGGTGGGAATCGCTGCCGCCGAGGTCATGTCACCTGCCCTGCTGAAGTGGAATGCTCGTTCACCGGAACCCCGGTCGTCGATGTGGATCCGGGCCGGGGACACGGTTTCGCCGATGACTATATTGCGGTGTCGGTAAGTCGCCTAATCATTCGCCTGCCCGGGAGTTTTGCGCCTGGTGCGCCGTAGTGGGCCGTCTCACTCGGCGCCGGCGGTAAGGTCTGCCCCAACCGATGGAGCAGACATGACGCAGAGCGCGACGGGTCAGGCGCCCGTCACCGAATTCCCGGGTACGCGTCCGAGCCGCAAGGTCCGTGTCCGGGACGTACTGGCCAACAAGGTCGCCGGGGTGACGCTGCGGGCATTGCCGAGCATCCCGGACGGCGTCAAGCGCGTTCTGCTGGGTGGCCGGTCGATCACCCTCGACGGCAACACCCTCGACACCACGCTGCAGCTGATGCTCACCGGCCAGCAGTCGCTGGGACTTGACGGATTGGTCGGCGACGACGACTTCGTCGCCGCGCGCGCCCAGCTGGAGCTGCTCGCGGACAGCTACAGACAACGCATCCCGGTATCTGCCGTCAACGATCTGGCGGTGGCCGGTGCCGTCGGGCCGATCAAGGCGCGGCATTACCGCACCGACCAGCCCGACGCGCCGCTGCTGGTCTTCTATCACGGCGGTGGCCAGGTGATGGGGAGCATCGACACTCACGATGATCTGTGCCGCGAGATCTGCCGCGCCGGACAGGTCCACGTGCTGTCAGTCGACTATCGGTTGGCTCCCGAGCACAAGGCGCCCGCCGGAGCCGAGGACGCCTACGCCGCATACCTGTGGGCCATCGAGCACGCCGCCGAGCTCGGCGCCGATCCGGGGCGGGTCGCGGTGGGCGGAGACAGCGCCGGGGCCAACCTGGCCGCGCTGGTGTGCCTGCGTGCCCGGGACGACAAATCGCCGCCGCCCGCGTTACAGCTGCTGTTGTACCCGGTGACCGACTACACCGCGCAGACCCGCTCGCGGACCCTGTTCGCCCGGGGCTTCTTCCTCACCAGCGACGACATCGACTGGTTCAACAACCGGTTCCTCGACGGTGCGCAGGTCGAAGGATCCGATCCGCGGGTGTCCCCTCTTCTTGCCGAGGATTTGTCCGGGCTGCCGCCGGCCCTGGTCGTCACCGCCGGGTTCGACCCGCTACGCGACGAGGGCAGGAACTACGCCGAGGCCATGCGCGGGGCGGGCGTGGCCGTTGACTATCGCGAGTACGGATCGATCGTGCACGGGTTCGCCAACTTCTTCCCGCTCGGCGGAGCCAGCGCCACCGCGACCACCGACTTCATCTCTGCAATGCGTGCGCATCTGACCCGCGCGGGCTAATCCTCGCCGGGGACGCCGGTACTCTGTCTTCCGTGGCCACCAAACCCAAGAAGAACGCGCGTTACGACCTGAAGGCAGCCGACCGTAAGCGCAACCTGTTCATCCAGATCGGTCTGACCTCCGTCGTGGTGTTGTTCGCGGTCGCCCTGGTGCTCTACATCGTGATGGGCGCCGAGGACAGGCCGACCGCAGGTGAGGCCGAAGCCATCAGGGTGGAGTCGAGCAGCCTGATCACCAAGGATGGCACCGAGGAGCCCAAGGCGCTGGTGTCGCTCTACGAGGACTTCCTGTGCCCGGCGTGCCGCAGCTTCGAGGAGCAGTTCGGGCCCACCATCAGCCAGCTCATCGATTCCGGAGCGATCGCCGCCGACTACTACATGGTGAGCATTCTGGATCGGCCGCAGAACCAGAACTATTCGTCGCGAGCCGCCGGCGCCGCCTACTGCGTGGCCTCCGAGTCGAAGGAGGCGTTCCGCCGCTTCCATGCAGCCCTGTACGCCCAGCAGCCCAGCGAAACCGGGACCAACTATCCGGACAACGCCCGACTGGTCGAGATCGCCCGTCAGGCCGGCGCCGCCGGAAATGTCCCCGAGTGCATCAACAACGGCACCTTCGTCGACATGGTCAGCGGCCTGGCCGCGGCCACCGAGGTCCAGTCCACCCCGACGATCCGCATCAACGGCGAGGACTACCAGCCCAGCACGCCGGACGCGCTCGTCGCCGAGATCAGGGAGATCGTCGGAGACGTTCCCGCCCTCGACGCGGTCGCACCCGCCCCGGCGTCGTGACCGTCACGGCGTCTGGCCCGGCGGCATCGGCAGCCGATTCGTCGGACGCCGAGCCGACGGGCGTCGCGGTCGCCAGGAGCAGCGCCCTGTGGGTGCTGGTCGCCGGGGTCATCGGGTTGGCATCGGCGCTGACGTTGACGATCGAGAAGATCGAACTGCTGATCAATCCCGACTACGTCCCTTCCTGCAGCATCAACCCGGTCCTGTCCTGTGGCTCGGTGATGATCACCCCGCAGGCGTCGCTGCTCGGCTTCCCCAACCCGCTGATCGGCATCGTGTCGTTCAGCGTGGTGGTGGTCACGGGCGTGCTGGCGCTGGCCAAGGTGGCGCTGCCGCGCTGGTACTGGGCCGGTCTGGCCGGTGGCACGCTGCTGGGCACCGTGTTCGTGCACTGGCTGATCTTCCAGAGCCTGTACCGGATCGGCGCGTTGTGCCCCTACTGCATGGTGGTGTGGGCCGTGACGATCCCGCTGCTGGTGGTGGCCGTGTCGATCGCGACGCAGCCGCAGCACAGCGGCTCCGCGGTGGTCAGGACCCTCTACACGTGGCGGTGGTCGCTGGTGGCGCTGTGGTTCACCGCGGTGACCCTGCTGATTCTCGAGCGATTCTGGAACTACTGGTCGACTCTCATCTGATCGGCGCCCCCGATGAGGTTAAGGTGAACCGTGACCGGTCGGATCTCCAAAGTCCTCGTGGCCAATCGCGGCGAAATCGCAATCCGCGCGTTTCGCGCCGCGTACGAACTGGGCATCGCGACCGTCGCGGTGTATCCGTACGAGGACCGCAATTCCCTGCACCGACTGAAGGCGGACGAGTCCTACCAGATCGGTGAGATCGGGCATCCGGTTCGCGGCTACCTGTCGGTCGAGGAGATCATCCGGGTGGCCACCGCGGCTGGAGCCGACGCCGTCTACCCCGGTTACGGGTTCCTGTCGGAGAATCCGGAACTGGCCGCGCAGTGCGCCGCCGCGGGCATCACGTTCGTCGGCCCCACCTCCGGGGTGTTGGAGCTGACGGGGAACAAGGCCCGGGCGATCGCCGCGGCGCGTGCGGCCGGGCTGCCGGTGCTGGCGTCCTCGGACCCGTCGGCTTCGGTCGACGAACTGATGGCCGCCGCGACCGACATGGAGTTCCCGCTGTTCGTCAAGGCGGTGTCCGGCGGCGGCGGCCGCGGCATGCGCCGGGTCACCGACCGCGCTGCGCTGGCCGAAGCCGTGGAGGCTGCCAGCCGCGAGGCCGAGTCCGCGTTCGGGGACCCGACCGTCTACCTCGAGCAAGCGGTGCTGAACCCACGTCACATCGAGGTGCAGATCCTCGCCGACAACGACGGCAACGTGATGCATCTGTTCGAACGGGACTGCAGTGTGCAGCGCCGCCATCAGAAGGTCATCGAGCTGGCGCCCGCGCCGAACCTGCCCGAGGAGCTGCGGCAGAAGATCTGCGACGACGCCGTCGCGTTCGCCCGCCAGATCGACTACACCTGTGCGGGCACCGTGGAGTTCCTGCTCGACGAACGTGGGCACCACGTGTTCATCGAGTGCAACCCGCGGATCCAGGTGGAGCACACCGTCACCGAGGAGATCACCGACGTCGACCTGGTCGGCAGCCAGTTGCGCATCGCGTCGGGGGAGACGCTGGCGGACCTGGGACTGAGCCAGGAGTCGCTGGTCATTCGAGGTGCTGCGATGCAGTGCCGGATCACCACCGAGGACCCGACGAACGGGTTCCGGCCCGACACCGGCCGAATCACCGCATACCGCTCCCCGGGAGGCGCAGGCATCCGCCTGGACGGCGGCGCCGTGCTGGGCGGGGAGATCGGCGCGCATTTCGATTCGATGCTGGTCAAGCTCACATGCCGGGGCCGTGATTTCGGGTCGGCGGTGGCACGTGCCTACCGGGCGTTGGCGGAGTTCCGGGTGCGCGGGGTGTCGACGAACATCCCGTTCCTGCAGGCGGTCATCGACGATCCCGACTTCCGGGCCGGCCGGGTCACCACCTCGTTCATCGACGAACGCCCCTACCTGCTGACCGCACGCTCGCCCGCCGACCGCGGCACCAAGATCCTCAACTACCTGGCCGATGTCACCGTCAACCAGCCGCACGGACCCAGGCTGTCGTCGGTGTATCCGCACGACAAGCTGCCGCAGGTCGACCTCGACACGATGCCGCCGCGCGGCAGCAAGCACCTGCTCTCCGAGGTGGGGCCAGAAGGTTTCGCCCGGTGGATGCGGGAGTCGAAGTCCGTCGGCGTCACCGACACGACGTTCCGCGACGCGCACCAGTCCCTGCTGGCCACCCGGGTTCGCACCTCCGGACTGTTGATGGTGGCGCCCCACATCGCGCGGCTCACCCCGCAACTGCTGTCCATCGAGTGCTGGGGCGGTGCCACCTACGACGTGGCCCTGCGCTTCCTCAAGGAGGATCCGTGGGAACGGTTGGCCGCGCTGCGCGAAGCGGTGCCCAACATCTGCCTGCAGATGCTGCTGAGGGGTCGCAACACGGTGGGTTACACCCCCTACCCGGAGACGGTCACCCACGCCTTCGTGCAGGAGGCGACCGAGGTGGGTATCGACATCTACCGGATCTTCGACGCTCTGAACAACGTGGACTCGATGCGTCCGGCGATCGACGCGGTGCGCGAAACCGGCACCGCCGTCGCCGAAGTCGCGATGTCCTACACCGGGGACCTGTCCGACCCCGGCGAGAACCTCTACACCCTGGACTACTACCTCAAGCTCGCCGAGCAGATCGTCGACGCCGGGGCGCATGTGCTGGCGATCAAGGACATGGCGGGTCTGCTGCGGCCGCAGGCGGCGGCGATGCTGGTCAGTGCGCTGCGCAGCCGGTTCGACCTGCCGGTGCACGTCCACACCCACGACACCCCGGGCGGGCAACTGGCCACCTATCTGGCCGCCTGGCAGGCCGGCGCCAGCGCCGTCGACGGCGCCTCGGCGCCCTTGGCGGGCACCACGAGTCAGCCCGCGCTGAGCTCCATCGTCGCGGCGACGGCGCACACCGAATACGACACCGGGCTGTCGCTGTCCGCGGTGTGCGACCTGGAGCCCTACTGGGAAGCGCTCCGAAAGGTGTACGCGCCGTTCGAGTCCGGCCTCCCTGCACCCACGGGGCGGGTGTACCGCCACGAGATCCCGGGTGGACAGCTCTCCAACCTGCGTACCCAGGCGATCGCGCTGGGCCTCGGCGACCGCTTCGAGGAGATCGAGGCCGCCTACGCGGGCGCCGATCGGATCCTGGGTCGACTGGTCAAGGTCACGCCGTCGTCGAAGGTGGTGGGTGATCTCGCGCTGGCGCTCGTCGGCGCCGGCATCACGGCCGACGAATTCGCCGCCGAGCCGGACAAATTCGACATTCCGGACTCGGTCATCGGGTTCCTGCGCGGTGAGTTGGGAGACCCCCCTGGTGGCTGGCCGGAGCCGCTGCGCAGTAAGGCGCTGGCCGGGCGTGCCCCCGCCAAGCCGGTGGTCGACCTCACCGCCGAGGACTCCGAGGCGCTGGGCCAGGCGGGGACCACGCGTCAGGCCACCCTGAACAGGTTGCTGTTCCCTGGTCCGACAAAGGAATTCGAGGCCCACCGGGAACTGTACGGGGACACCTCGAGCCTGTCGGCGAACCAGTTCCTCTACGGGCTGCGCCACGGTGACGAGCACCGGGTCAAGCTGGAGCGCGGCGTCGAGCTGCTCATCGGGCTCGAGGCGATCTCCGATCCCGACGAACGCGGCATGCGCACGGTGATGTGCATCATCAACGGCCAGTTGCGGCCGGTCGTCGTCCGGGACCGCAGCGTGGCCAGCGAGGTGCCCGCCGCCGAGAAGGCCGACCGCAACAACCCCGATCACGTCGCGGCCCCGTTCGCGGGCGTGGTGACCGTCAACATCGCCGAGGGCGACGCGGTGGAGGCGGGTCAGACCATCGCCACGATCGAGGCGATGAAGATGGAGGCCGCCATCACCGCGCCCAAGGCGGGCAGCGTCACCCGCGTCGCGGTGTCGGCCACCGCGCAGGTCGAAGGGGGAGACCTGCTCGTGGTGGTGGGTTCGGCGGGCAGGAGCGATGCGACCGGGGGATCAACCTGACCCGCATCGTTGCCGGCGCCCTCGGGGGACGCCGAATATCGGTGCCGCAGCACAAGTCCGGGCAGGGTACCCGTCCGACGACCGACCGGGTCCGCGAGTCGCTGTTCAACCTGCTGGCCGCGCGGATCGATTTCGCCGGACTCGACGTGCTCGACCTGTTTGCCGGTTCGGGGGCGCTGGGCCTGGAGGCTTTGTCGCGAGGCGCCGCGTCGGCGCTGTTCGTGGAGTCCGACTCCCGGGCGGCGGCGGTGATCACGAAGAACATCACGACGTTGGGCGTCGAGGGGGCGTCGGTGCGCCGAGGCTCGGTGGCGGCGGTACTGGATGCCGGCACCACCCGGCCGGTGCATCTGGTGCTGGCCGACCCGCCGTATGGGCTGGGTGAGACCGAGGTCGGCGCGATGCTCGCCGCCCTCGCGCGTGGCGGGTGGACGATGCCGGGCACGGTGGCGGTGGTGGAGCGCTCGGCCTCGGGGCCGGAGATCACCTGGCCGGACGGGTGGACGACGTGGGGTGCCCGGCGCTACGGGGACACCCGGATCGAGCTCGCCGAACACGACTGAGCTGGCCGGGCGGTCGGGCTGCTAGCGTCGATCTCCATGAGTGGAGCGGTGTGCCCGGGATCCTTCGACCCGGTGACCCTGGGTCACATCGACGTCTTCGAGCGGGCGTCGGCGCAGTTCGACGAACTGGTGATCGCGGTGCTCGTCAACCCGAACAAGAAGGGCATGTTCAGCGTCGAGGAACGGATCGCGCTGATCGAGGAGTCGACAGCCCATCTGCCGAACGTGCGCGCGGAGTCGGGGCAGGGGCTCGTCGTCGACTTCGTCAAGGCCAGGGGGATGACGGCGATCGTCAAAGGTCTGCGCACGGGCACCGACTTCGAGTACGAGCTGCAGATGGCACAGATGAACAAGCACATCGCCGGGGTCGACACGTTCTTCGTCGCCACCAACCCGCAGTACTCCTTCGTGTCGTCCTCGCTGGCGAAAGAGGTCGCGATGCTGGGCGGCGACGTCTCGGCGCTGCTGCCGGAGCCGGTGAACGCGCGGGTGCAGGCCAAGCTCGCAGGAAATTGACATAATGCTGGGCACAAGCAATTGGTAACGACACACCGGTGCCGGTAGCGGAGTCACAGGCGTAACACCAGGCACACTGGTCACTGTCAACTACGCCTGGAGGGTGTTGCCGTGTACCGAGTTTTTGAAGCACTCGATGAATTGGGTGGAATCGTCGAAGAGGCCCGCGGCGTGCCGATGACGGCGGGTTGTGTGGTGCCTCGCGGTGACGTCCTGGAGCTGATCGACGACATCAAGGATGCGATCCCCGGCGAACTCGACGACGCGCAGGACGTGCTGGATGCCCGCGACTCGTTGCTGCGCGAGGCCAAGGACCACGCGGAGGCGACCGTGTCCACGGCCAACGCCGAGGCCGATTCGATGGTCAACCACGCCAGGGCAGAGGCTGACCGGTTGCTGGCGGACGCGAAGTCGCAGGCCGACCGCATGGTCGCCGAGGCGCGTCAGCACAGCGAGCGCATGGTGGGCGAGGCCCGCGAGGAGGCCAACCGGATCGCGGCGACCGCCAAGCGTGAGTACGAGGCCACCACCGGGCGGGCCAAGTCCGAAGCCGACCGGCTCATCGAGAGTGGCAACCTGACCTACGAGAAGGCGGTTCAGGAAGGCATCAAGGAGCAGCAGCGGCTGGTGTCGCAGACCGAGATCGTCGCAACGGCCACCGGCGAGGCCACCCGGCTGATCGACTCCGCGCACGCGGAGGCGGACCGACTGCGCGGGGAGTGCGACATCTACGTCGACAGCAAGCTCGCCGAGTTCGAGGACTTCCTCAACGGCACGTTGCGCTCCGTCGGCCGGGGCCGCCACCAACTGCGCACCGCGGCCGGAACGCACGACTACGCGGCACGCTGACCCGTGGACGGCTGAACGTACGATACGTGCATGCCGACGCATGCGAACGCGGCCGCGCGCCGAGGATCTCGATCACCTCTGGTGATCAACATCTCGCGGCTCGGCCGCAGACCCGGCTCGATGGTGACCCTGGAGACCACCGTCCCGAGTCCGTCGCGCATGGGCCTGCAGTTGCTCGCGGTCGAGAAGGATGCGCCGCTGGAGTTGGACCTGCGTCTGGAGGCGGTGTCCGAGGGCGTGCTGGTCACCGGCACCGTGTCGGCGCCGACGGCGGGCGAGTGCGCGCGCTGCCTGCAGCCGATCACCGGTGAGGTCGAGATCGATCTGACCGAGTTGTTCGCCTATCCCGACAGCGCGACCGACGAGACCACCGACGCCGACGAGGTCGCGCGTGTCGGCCGCGACGGCGGTGCCGACACGGTGGATCTCGAGCAGCCGATCATCGACGCGGTGGGTCTGGCGCTGCCGTTTTCGCCGGTCTGCGGCCCGGACTGTGAAGGGTTGTGCCAGCAGTGCGGTGTGCCGCTGGCCACCGCCGAGCCCGGCCACCGTCACGAGCAGATCGATCCGCGATGGGCGAAGCTGGCCGAGCTGCGCGAGCAGACGGCCGAGCCCGGCGAGCGGGGCGGAGACCAGTCGTGACGGTCGACCGCGCGCTGCTGCTCAAGGCGCTGGGGGTTGATCTGCCCGAGGAGTTGCTCACCATCGCGCTGACGCACCGCAGCTACTCCTACGAGAACGGCGGGCTGCCCACCAACGAACGTTTGGAGTTCCTCGGGGACTCGGTGCTCGGCCTGACGATCACCGAGGAGCTCTATCACCGGCACCCGGACCGCTCGGAAGGTGATCTGGCGAAGTTGCGCGCCAGCATCGTCAACACCCACGCCCTGGCCGACGTCGGTCGTGATCTCACCGAGGTCGGTCTGGGTTCTTACCTGCTGCTCGGCAAGGGCGAGGAGAACTCCGGCGGCGCCGACAAGTCCAGCATTCTCGCGGACGGCGTCGAATCTCTGCTCGGCGCAATCTATCTCGAGCACGGAGCGTCGGTCGTGCGGGAGGTCATCCTGCGGTTGTTCGGCAACCTCCTCGACACCGCCCCGACCCTGGGCGCGGGCCTGGATTGGAAGAGCAGCCTGCAGGAGTTGACCGCGTCCCGTGGCCTGGGGGTGCCTTCCTACCTCGTGACGTCCACCGGGCCGGATCACGACAAGGAGTTCACCGCGACGGTGGTGGTCGCCGAGCGCGAGTACGGCAGGGGGATCGGCCGCACCAAGAAAGAGGCCGAACTCAAGGCCGCCGCGGCGGCGTGGAACGCCCTCGACAGTGCCTGAATCCGATGCCTGAACTCCCCGAGGTCGAGGTCGTCCGGCGGGGGCTGGCCCAGCGCGTCACCGACCGGACCATCACCGCGGTCCGGGTGCACCACCCCCGCGCCGTGCGCAGGCACGAGGCCGGGCCCGCCGACCTGACCGCCAGGCTGCTCGGCTCCGCGATCACCGGGACCGGACGCCGGGGCAAGTACCTGTGGCTCACGCTGGGGGACACAGTCGAATCGAGCAGCGCGCTCGTCGTGCACCTTGGGATGAGCGGGCAGATGTTGCTGGGCGACGTGCCCAACGACAACCATCTGCGCATCGCCGCGCTGCTCGACGACGGCACCACGCTCAGCTTCGTCGACCAGCGCACCTTCGGGGGCTGGATGATCGCCGAGATGGTCACCGTCGACGGGACCGACGTGCCGATGCCGGTTGCGCACATCGCCCGCGACCCGCTCGATCCGCGGTTCGATCGCGACTCCGTCGTCACGGTGTTGCGCCACAAGCACTCCGAGATCAAGCGTCAGCTGTTGAACCAGGCCGTGGTGTCGGGCGTCGGCAACATCTACGCCGACGAGGCACTGTGGCGGGCCAAGGTCAACGGGGCCCGGCTGGCCTCGGGCTTGCCGCGGCGCAAGCTCGCCGAGTTGCTCGATGCCGCCGCCGCGGTGATGACAGACGCCCTGGACGAGGGCGGCACGTCGTTCGACTCGCTCTATGTGAACGTCAACGGCGAGTCCGGGTACTTCGACCGGTCGCTGGATGCCTACGGCCGTGCGGGTGAACCGTGCCGGCGCTGCGGAGCGGTGATGCGGCGGGAGAAGTTCATGAACCGGTCGTCGTTCTACTGCCCGAGGTGCCAGCCTCGTCCACGCGCCTAGTGTCGCGGCCCGCTCCCAGCGCCTGGAATACCGTTGCGGCGGACGTTGTAGAAATGAGCCATGACCGAACTATGGGTGGAACGCACCGGGGTGCGTCGCTACACCGGGCGCAGCACGCGCGGTGCCGAGGTCCTCGTCGCCTCCGAGGACGTCGAGGGCGCCTTCACGCCCGGGGAGCTCATGAAGATCGCGCTGGCCGCGTGCAGCGGGCTCTCCAGCGACCAGCCGTTGCGCCGGCGCCTCGGCGACGACTACCGGGCCACGATCAGGGTGTCCGGGCCTGCCGACCGCGAGCAGGAGCGCTACCCGCTGCTGGAAGAGTCGCTGGAGGTCGACCTGTCGGAGCTGTCCGACGACGATGTCACGCGGTTGCTGACCGTGGTGGAACGCGCGATCGACCAGGTGTGCACGGTGGGACGAACGCTGAAGTCCGGTACCAAAGTGACGTTTGGGGTCAAAGATGTCGGCAGCAGCTGAGGTCCGGCTGACCGCCTGGGTGCACGGGTCCGTCCAGGGCGTGGGCTTTCGCTGGTGGACGAGGTCTCGGGCGCTCGAGTTGGGCCTGACCGGGTATGCCTCGAACCGCCCGGACGGGCGGGTACAGGTGGTCGCCCAGGGCTCCCGGGACGCCTGCGAACGCCTCCTGGAACTGCTCCAGAGCGGCAAAACCCCCGGCCAGGTCGACAAGGTGGTCTCCGACTGGTCCGAACCCGCCGACGCGTTCCCGGGCTTCACCGAGCGCTGACCTGCTCGGCGGTAGGGTCTGACGACATGCATCTCAAGAGTCTGACGCTGAAGGGCTTCAAGTCCTTCGCCTCGCCGACGACTCTGCGCTTCGAGCCGGGCATCACCTGTGTCGTCGGGCCCAACGGCTCCGGGAAGTCCAACGTCGTCGACGCGCTGACCTGGGTGATGGGGGAGCAGGGCGCCAAGACGTTGCGCGGCGGGAAGATGGAAGACGTCATCTTCGCCGGCACGTCCTCGCGGGCGCCGCTGGGACGCGCCGAGGTGACGTTGACCATCGACAACTCCGACAACGCGCTACCCATCGAGTACTCCGAGGTGTCCATCACCCGAAGGATGTTCCGTGACGGCGCAGGCGAGTACGAGATCAACGGCAGCAGTTGTCGATTGATGGACGTCCAGGAGCTGCTCAGCGACTCCGGCATCGGCCGGGAGATGCACGTCATCGTCGGCCAGGGCAAGCTCTCCGAGATCCTCGAGTCGCGTCCGGAGGACCGACGCGCGTTCATCGAGGAGGCCGCGGGCGTCCTCAAGCACCGCAAACGCAAGGAGAAGGCGGTCCGCAAGCTCGACTCGATGTCGGCGAACCTGGCGCGGCTGACCGATCTGACCACCGAACTGCGCCGTCAGCTCAAGCCGCTGGGCCGCCAAGCAGAGATGGCGCGGCGGGCCCAGACGATCCAGGCCGACCTCCGCGACGCGCGGCTGCGGCTGGCGGCCGACGACCTTGTCGCCCGCAAGGCCGAGTTCGACGACACCAACCAGGCCGAGACGACGCTGCGCCGCGAGCACGACGAGCTGACCGCGCGGCTGGAAGTCCGCGCGGTCGAGCTCGAGGCCCACGAGTCCGCTGTCGAGGAACTCAGCGAGCGCGCCGATTCCGCGCAGCAGCGGTGGTTCCGGCTTTCGGCGCTGGCCGAGCGGGTCAGCGCGACGGTCCGCATCGCCAGTGAGCGTGCGCAGCACCTCGACGCCGAGCCCGAGATGTCGGGTGGCCCGGATCCCGACGAGCTCGAGGCCCAGGCCGAGGAGGTGGCCGAGCAGGAAAGGCAGCTCCTCGAGGAACTGGCCGAATCGCGGGAACGTCTGGAAGCGACCCGCGCCGAGCTGGCCGAGCGGGAACAGGTGGCCGCCGAAGCCGAGCGGGCCCATCTCGCCGCCGCCCGTGCCGAGGCCGACCGGCGGGAGGGGTTGGCCCGGCTCTCCGGACAGGTCGACACCATGCGCACCCGGGTCGAGTCCATCGATGAGACCGTCGCCCGGCTGACCACAAGCATCGACGAGGCCGCCGCACGCGCCCAGCAGGCCCAGGCGGAGTTCGAGACCGTGCAGACCCGGGTGAGTGAGCTCGACGCCGGCGAGGTCGGGCTCGACGACCATCACGACCGGACCGTGGCTGCGCTGCGGCTGGCCGACGAGCGGGTGGCTGAGCTGCAGGCCGGTGAGCGCGCCGCCGAACGCCAGGTGGCGTCCCTGCAGGCGCGCATCGACGCGTTGTCGGTCGGGCTGGACCGCAAGGACGGCGCAGCGTGGCTCCAAGAGAACCGTGGGGCAGAGCTTTTCGGGTCGATCGCCAACCTGGTCAAGGTGCAGTCCGGCCACGAGTCGGCGGTTGCCGCAGTGCTCGGCGCCGCGGCCGACGCCGTCGCGGCGGAGAGCTTCGGCGCTGCCCGCGACGCCGTGGCTGCGCTCAAGCACTCCGACGGAGGGCGGGCCGCCATCGTGCTGGGTGACTGGCCCGCGCAACCGGTGCCCCTGACAGGTCAGCTGCCCGAGGGCGCGGTGTGGGCGGTGGACGTCATCGATGCCGCCCCGCGGGTGCGCGCCGCAGTGGCCGCGATGCTCGCCGGGGTGGCGGTGGTCGACAATCTCGCGACCGCCATGGAACTTGTTGCCGCACAACCGCAACTGCGTGCGGCGACCGCTGAGGGCGACCTGGTCGGAGCCGGCTGGGTCAGCGGCGGTTCCGACCGCAGGCCGAGCACACTGGAGATCACCGCTCAAGTGGACAAGGCCCGGGCAGAGCTCGCCGACGCCGAGCGGCAGGTCGGTGAGCTGTCGGCTGCCCTGTCCGGTGCGCTGGCTGAGCAGTCATCCCGCCAGGATGCCGCCGAACAGGCGTTGGCAGCACTCAACGAGTCCGACGCCGCGATCTCGGCGATCTATGAGCAGCTGGGCCGGCTGGGTCAGGAAGCCCGCGCCGCCGACGACGAGTGGCAGCGCCTGATCAGCCAGCGCGACGAGCTGGAGGCGGGGCGCAGTCGCACGGTTTCCGAGCTCGCCGCGCTCGAGGATCGGCTGCACAACGCCCAACAGGAACCGATGTTCGAGGCCGAGCCCGTCAACCGCCAGGAGTGGACTGCCGCCGCGGAGGCGGCACGTTCGGCGGAGGTGGAGGCCCGGTTGACGGTGCGCACCGCCGAGGAACGCGCGAATGCCGTTCGGGGGCGCGCGGATTCATTGCGACGGGCGGCGAACGCAGAACGCGAGGCGCGGGTCCGTGCCCGCCGGGCCCGAGAGGCTCGGGTGCACGCCGCAGCGGTGGCGGCCGCTGTTGCCGAGACTGGACGACTGGTCGCCGCGCGGCTGAGTACGGCGGTGGGCGTGGCGTCGCGGATTCGCGACGAGGTGGCCGCCGAGCGTCAGGTCCGGGCTGGCGCGCTGACGAAGACGCGCGAGGAGGTCAACGAACTCACCGCCAGGATCACCACACTCACCGATTCGCTGCACCGCGACGAGGTGGCCAAAGCCCAAGCGGCACTGCGCATCGAACAACTCGAACAGCAGGTCCTCGAGCAGTTCGGAATGGCGGTCGCCGACCTCGTCGCCGAGTACGGTCCCAGCGTCGCGTTGCCTCCGACGGAACTCGAGATGGCCGAGTACGAGCAGGCGCGTGAACGCGGTGAGCAGGTCACCGCGCCGACGCCGATGCCGTTCGACCGGGCCACCCAGGAGCGGCGAGCCAAGCGAGCCGAACGTGAACTCAACGAGCTGGGCAGGGTCAACCCGCTCGCGCTGGAGGAGTTCGCGGCGCTGGAGGAGCGCTACAACTTCCTGTCCACCCAACTCGAGGATGTCAAGGCGGCCCGCAAGGATCTCCTCGACGTGATCGCCGATGTCGACAGCCGCATTCTGCAGGTCTTCGCCGAGGCGTATGCCGACGTCGAACGTGAGTTCGCCCAAGTGTTCTCGACGTTGTTCCCCGGCGGTGAGGGCAGACTGCTGCTGACCGACCCCGACAACATGCTGACCACCGGGATCGAGGTCGAGGCCCGGCCGCCCGGAAAGAAGATCAAGCGGCTCTCGCTACTGTCCGGCGGGGAGAAGTCGCTGACGGCGGTGGCGATGCTGGTGGCGATCTTCCGGGCCCGCCCGTCGCCGTTCTATGTGATGGACGAGGTCGAGGCCGCACTCGACGACGTCAACCTGCGCCGGTTGATCAGCCTGTTCGAACAGCTGCGCGAAGTATCCCAGCTCATCGTCATCACCCACCAGAAGCCGACGATGGAGATCGCCGACGCCCTCTACGGCGTGACGATGCGCAACGACGGCATCACCACGGTGATCTCGCAGCGGATGCGCGGCCAGGAGCTCGTGGCCAGTCCTTCCTGACCGCCGGGGTCCGGCAGCACCGATTACCTTCCCTGCGACAATGGCGTGGTGTCTGAGGGTCTCTGGATCGCGATCGCGGTCATCGCTGTTCTGCTGGTCGCTGCGCTTGTGGTCGGGCTGCTCCGGTACCGCCGACGTCGGATCAGCCTCAAGGCCCCGGACACCGCCACTCCCGTCGACCGTTCGGGGGGTTACAGCGCATCCTCGGGCATCACGTTCACCGCCTCGGCGCCCGCCGACGCGCCGCCGGTCCCGCGGGAGGAGCCCGGTCCTGCTGCTCCGGAGCACCCCGCCCCCATCGACACCACCGGCTCACCTGCGGTCGGCGACGACGCCACAATCCCGCGTGACGCTCCCAAGCGTCCGATCGCCGACGTCACGTTGCCCGAGCCCCCCGCGCCGCCGGCGCCACCGGCGGCCCCCGCCGAGGCGCCCGAGGTCGCTGACGAGCCCGCGCCGCCGACCGTCACCGCACCTGAGGTCACCGCACCTGACGTCGAGGACATCGCGCCCACCGAGGGGCGGCTGGATCGGCTGCGCGGCCGGCTCGCGAAGTCCCAGAACACCCTCGGCAAGAGCATGCTGGGCCTGCTGGGTGGCGGCGACCTCGACGAGGACTCCTGGGAGGAGGTCGAGGACACCCTGCTGATCGCCGACCTCGGCCCCGTCGTCACCGAGTCGGTCGTCACCGCGTTGCGGTCGAAGATGGCCAGCAACAGGGTGCGTACCGAGGCCGACGCCAGGGCGGTGCTGCGCGAGGTGCTGATCTCGGCGTTGCAACCCGACCTGGACCGCTCGATCCGGGCGCTGCCGCACGACGACAAGCCGTCGGTGCTGCTGGTCGTCGGGGTCAACGGGACAGGCAAGACCACGACCGTCGGCAAGCTGGCCCGGGTGCTAGTCGCCGACGGCCGGCGCGTCGTGCTCGCCGCGGCGGACACGTTCCGCGCGGCGGCAGCCGATCAGCTGCAGGCATGGGCCTCCCGGGTCGGTGCACAGGTGGTGCGCGGCCCCGAGGGCGCCGATCCGGCGTCGGTGGCGTTTGATGCCGTCGACATGGGGATCACCTCGGGCGCCGATGTCGTGGTGATCGACACGGCAGGCCGACTGCACACCAAGACCGGGTTGATGGACGAGCTGGGCAAGGTGAAACGGGTGGTGGGGCGCCGCGCCGTCGTCGACGAAGTCCTGCTGGTCCTGGATGCGACGATCGGGCAGAACAGCCTGCCCCAGGCGCGGGTCTTCGCCGAGGTGGTCGACATCACCGGCGTCGTACTGACCAAGCTGGACGGCACAGCGAAGGGCGGCATCGTCTTCCGCGTCCAGCAGGAGCTCGGAGTGCCGGTCAAGCTGGTAGGTCTCGGCGAGGGGCCCGACGATCTTGCGCCGTTCGAACCGGCCGCATTTGTCGACGCGCTGCTGGGGTAGTGGTTCCCGAAACGCTCGTCAGAGTGCAAACGGGTCGGTAATTGTGTCACGGCCCAAGGCTTTTTGCTGATCTTGGTCGTCGAAACACGAGCGTAACCACTTGAGTGTGTCCGTTCACGCAGCCGAAACACAACAGAATCACAGGTGAAACGCGGGCCGAACAGTCTCTTTGCGAGGCCGATCCTGTCGGCTGTCATCCCCAAGGAGGTTCACACAAAGTGGTTGGCTTGCATGATGTGGCCCTAGCCATACCGGACGAGATGTTTCTGCCGTTCGGGCCTGAGGGCCTGAGCGCCGGTGACACGGCATGGGTGCTCACATCCGCCGCGCTGGTGTTGTTCATGACACCGGGCCTGGCGTTCTTCTACGGCGGTCTGTCCCGACAGAAGTCCGTCCTCAACATGATGATGATGTCGTTCGGCTCCCTCGGGGTCGTCAGCGTCATCTACGTGTTGTGGGGCTATTCGATGTCGTTCGCGTCGGCGCACACCGGGAACAGCGACATTCTCGGGATCTTCGACAACCCGTTCTCACTCTTCGGTCTGAGCCAGTTGAGCGAGGTGCGTGAGATCGACGGTGTCGACACGTTTGTGCTCGGTGGATTCGGGACGGTACCCGCCATCGTCTGGGTGGCCTTCCAGCTCACCTTCGCGGTGATCACCGTCGCCCTGATCAGCGGGGCGGTGGCCGAACGGATGAAGTTCGGCACCTGGCTGCTGTTCGGCGGCATCTGGGTCACCCTGGTGTACTTCCCTCTGTCGCACATGGTCTGGGGCGGTGGCCTGCTGTCGGCCTCGGAGTCGGGCATCGCGGCCAAACTGTTCGGCGTGGATGACGAAGGTGCCGCCAACGTCGCACCGATCGACTTCGCCGGTGGCACAGTGGTGCACATCAACGCCGGCATGGCCGCTCTGGTGTTGGCGATCCTGCTCGGAAAGCGCGCCGGCTTCGGCAAGTCCGCCTTCCGTCCGCACAACGTTCCTTTCGTGCTGCTCGGCGCGGCCATCCTGTGGTTCGGCTGGTTCGGCTTCAACGTGGGCTCCGAAGGCGCTGCGGACATGCTCGCCGGCGTGGTGTGGGTCAACACCACTGCCGCCACCGCGGCCGCAATGCTGGCGTGGTTGCTGGTGGAACGCATCCGTGACGGCCACGCCACCAGCGTCGGCGCCGCTTCGGGTGTCGTCGCCGGTCTGGTCGCGATCACCCCCGCATGTGGTTCGCTCAGCGCGATCGGCTCGCTGATCCTCGGTGCGATCGCCGGTGTGCTCTCCGCACTCGCCATCGGGCTGAAGTACAAGTTCGGTTACGACGATTCGCTCGACGTCGTCGGCGTCCACCTGGTCGCCGGGCTGTGGGGCACCGTCGGAATCGGATTCCTGGCCCTGGATACCGGTCTGTTCTACGGTGGCGGCGTCCAGCAGCTCGTCGTGCAGGTCGTCATCGCACTGGTGGCGGTCATCTTCACCGGCATCATGACCGTGATCATCGCGTTCATCGTCAAGCCTCTGGGCTGGCGGGTGTCCCAGGAGGACGAGGACACTGGTATCGATGAAACCGAACACGCCGAAACGGCTTACGAGCTCGCCTGATCGGCGACAATTTCATCGGAAGGGATCGACTACATGAAGCTGATTACTGCGATCGTCAAGCCGTTCACGCTGGAGGATGTGAAGACCGGTCTCGAACAGACGGGCATACTCGGTATGACGGTCAGCGAGGTTCAGGGTTACGGCCGCCAGAAGGGGCACACCGAGGTGTACCGAGGAGCCGAGTACTCGGTGGACTTCGTGCCCAAGGTGCGCGTGGAGGTCGTCGTCGACGACGCCGCCGTGGACAAGGTGGTGGATGTCATCGTCCAGGCTGCGCGCACCGGAAAGATCGGTGACGGAAAGGTCTGGGTCAGCCCGGTCGACACCGTGGTTCGGGTGCGCACGGGTGAGCGGGGGGCCGACGCCCTCTGAGACACAGCGTGGAATGAGCCGTCGTTTCCCGGCATTGCACCGGAAGAGCGCTAGACCGGTCAGTGCCGGAGAGGACAACTCATGACAGGACACAAGCAAGACCCCGCCGCCGGAGCCCCTCGTTGGGTGCGCCCGGCGGCGGGTTCTTTGCGTCCCGCAACCGATCTGGTCGCCGCCGCCCAACAGCTACTGGTCGGCGGACCACGTCAACTGGACTCGGCCGCGCTGCGCACCGCGCTGCTGGATCTCTACGATTTCTGGCTGGCCTCCAAGGCCACCGAGATCGGCATCACCCCGACGAGTGGCTTCGCGATCGTCGCAACCGGGGGATTGGGTAGGGGCGAGATCCTGCCCTACTCCGATCTCGATCTGATGTTGTTGCACGACAACATGCCCACCGAGGTGGTGGGTGAGGTGGCCGAACTGTTGTGGTATCCGTTGTGGGACGCCAACATTCGCCTCGACCACAGTGTCCGCACGGTGCCGCAGGCGCTCAAGGTCGGCGGCGAGGACATCTCGGCCGGGCTGGCGATGCTCGAGGCGCGGCACATCGCCGGGGACGCCGACCTGTCGTCGCTGCTGATCAGCGGTGCGCGCAGCCAATGGCGTACCGGGATCGCGTCGCGGTTCGACGAACTGGTCGAGCACACCAGGGCGCGGTGGCAGCGCAGCGGCCAGATCGCCCACCGCGCAGAGCCGGACCTCAAGTGCGGCCGGGGCGGTCTGCGCGACGTCCAACTGCTCAACGCACTGGCCATCGCGCAACTGGCCGACGTGTACCCGAGCCGGTCGCTGGCGTCGCCGACCGAAACCCTCGGCGAGGCGCATCTGTCGCTGCTCAACGTCCGCACCGAGTTGCACCGCGTCGCCGGACGCGGCCGTGAACTGCTGCTGGCTCAGCACGCCGACGAGATCGGCGCCCTGCTTCGTATCGGCGACCGGTTCGATCTGGCGAGGATGCTGTCCGACGCCGCACGCACCGTCAGCTACTACGTCGACGCGGGGATCCGCACGGCGGGAAATTCGTTGCCCCGCCGCGGGCTTGCCGCATTGCGCCGTCCGGTACGCCGTCCCATCGATGAAGGTGTCGTCGAGTTCAACGGCGAGGTGATCCTGGCCCGCGATGCCCGCCCGGAGCGCGATCCGGGTCTGATCCTGCGGGTGGCAGCAGCGTCGGCGACCACCGGTTTGCCGATGGCGGCTTCCACCCTGAGTCGCCTGGTGGAGAACGCGCCGGAGCTGCGCACCCCCTGGCCGCGTCAGGCGCTCAAGGACCTGCTCGTGATGCTCGCCGCAGGTCCGTCCGCGGTGGCAACGATCGAAGCGCTCGACCGCACCGGGCTGTGGGGCCGGCTGTTCCCCGAATGGGGTGCCGTCCGCGACCTGCCGCCGCGCGATGTCGTCCACATCTGGACCGTGGACCGTCATCTTGTCGAAACCGTTTCCCGGGCAAGCGGTTTCACGACCAGGGTGGCCCGGCCCGACCTTCTCGTGCTCGGCGCTCTGGTACACGACATCGGCAAGGGCAGGGGTGGGGACCACAGCGTCATCGGGGCCGAGCTGGCCACCCAGATCGGCAACCGGCTGGGGCTGTGGCCCTCCGACGTCGACATCTTGTCGAAGGTGGTGCGCCATCATCTGCTGCTGCCGCAGACCGCCACCAGGCGGGATCTGCAGGACCCCAAGACCATCGCTGCCGTGGTCGATGCCCTCGGCGGCGATCCGGTGGTGCTGGAACTGCTGCATGTGCTCGCCGAGGCCGACTCGCTGGCCACCGGCCCGGGCGTCTGGGGGGACTGGAAGGCCTCGCTGCTCGGCGACCTGGTGCGGCGATGCCGGATGGTGATGGCCGGCGAGAGCCTGCCCGCACCCGATCCCGTTGACCCGCGGTTTCTTTCGTTGGCTGCCGGCGAGGGCGTGCATGTCGAGATGACGCCCGCCGACAACCCGCACATCTACAACGTGACGATGATCGTGCCGGATAGGCGAGGCCTGCTGTCGAAGGCGGCCGGCGTCTTGGCTCTCAACAAGTTGCGAGTGCACTCCGCGTCGGTGAACTCGCACCAGGGCTCGGCGATCAACACCTTCGTCGTCTCCCCGCACTTCGGCACCCCACCGGCGGCGGAGCTGCTGCGGCAGCAGTTGATCCTCGCCGTCGAGGGGGAGCTCGACGTTCTGGGGGCGCTGGAGCTGCGCGGCGGGGACAGCTCGCAAGCGGGCCGGGCGGGCGAGGCGCGGGCAGCTGTGCCGGTCAACGCACCGGCGGCGCCTCCCCGGGTGATCTGGCATGCCGGGGCCGGCCCGGGACAACTGCTCGCGGAGATCCGGGCCACCGATCGCGCCGGGCTGCTGGCGGTGCTGACCGCGGTGTTCGAACGCGCCGGGGTGGACATCGCCTGGGCCAAGGTGACGACGCTGGGATCCTCGGTGGTGGACACGTTCGCGGTGGTACTGCCGCCGGACAGCCCGGAGAACACGCTGCGTCAGGCGCTGGAGCGAGAGCTGTACGCGGTGCTGCCCGCACCGCCGACCAAGCAGGTCGAGGAAGCCAGCTAGCCGGACGCCAAGTAGTCTGGCCTCGTGTTTGAATCCCTCTCCGACCGGTTGACCGGCGCGCTCTCTGGCCTGCGCGGGAAGGGTCGGCTCACCGACGCCGATATCGATGCCACCAGCCGCGAGATCAGGCTGGCGCTGCTGGAAGCCGACGTCTCACTGCCGGTGGTGCGCGAGTTCGTCGCCCGCATCAAAGACCGCGCCAAGGGTGCGGAGGTCTCGGCGGCGCTGAACCCGGCCCAGCAGGTCGTCAAGATCGTCAACGAGGAACTCGTCGGGATCCTCGGCGGCCAGACCCGGCAGCTGTCGTTCGCCAAGACCCCTCCGACGGTGATCATGCTGGCGGGCCTGCAAGGCTCGGGTAAGACCACGCTGGCCGGAAAGCTCGCGAAATGGCTTAAGGGCCAAGGGCATACACCCCTGCTGGTCGCCTGCGACCTGCAACGTCCCGGAGCGGTCAACCAGCTCCAGATCGTCGGCGAACGGGCGGGTGTGCACGTCTTCGCGCCGCATCCCGGTGTGTCGCCCGACGGCGCCACGATCGAGCAGATGAAAACCGGTGACCCGGTGGCCGTGGCGTCGGGGGGTCTGGCCGAGGCGCGGGCCAAGCACTACGACGTCGTCATCGTCGACACCGCGGGCCGCCTCGGTATCGACGAGGAACTGATGGGTCAGGCCGCGGCCATCCGCGATGCCGTCACGCCCGACGAAACCCTCTTCGTCCTCGACGCGATGATCGGCCAGGACGCTGTGACCACGGCCGATGCGTTCCGCGAGGGTGTCGGGTTCACCGGCGTCGTGCTGACCAAGCTGGACGGCGACGCGCGCGGCGGCGCCGCGCTGTCGGTGCGCGAGGTCACCGGCGTGCCGATCCTGTTCGCGTCGAGCGGTGAGAAGCTCGAAGACTTCGACGTCTTCCATCCCGACCGGATGGCAGGGCGCATTCTGGGCATGGGCGACGTGCTGTCGCTCATCGAGCAGGCAGAACAGCACTTCGACGCCGAGCAGGCAGAGGCGACGGCCGCCAAGATCGGCAGCGGCGAGCTCACGCTCGAGGATTTCCTCGAGCAGATGCTGGCGATCCGCAAGATGGGGCCCATCGGCAACCTGCTGGGCATGCTGCCGGGCGCCGGCCAGATGAAGGACGCGCTGGCTGCCGTCGACGACAACCAACTCGACCGGGTGCAGGCCATCATCCGCGGGATGACCCCGGCCGAGCGTGCCGACCCGAAGATCATCAACGCCTCGCGCCGGCTGCGTATCGCCAACGGCTCCGGGGTGACGGTCTCGGAGGTCAATCAGCTCGTCGACCGCTTCTTCGAGGCGCGCAAGATGATGTCCCAGATGGCCGGCCAGATGGGGATGCCGTTCGGCCGCAAGAACACTCGCAAGGCTGCCAAGGGCAAGAACAAGCAGAAGGGCAAGAAGGGGCGCAAATCGGGCGCAGGCCCGACGCCGCCGAAGACGCGCAATCCGCTCGGCGCAGGCATGCCCGCCGGCTTCCCCGACCTGTCGAGCATGCCCAAGGGGCTCGACGAGCTCCCACCGGGCCTGGCCGACATCGATCTGTCGAAACTGAAGTTCCCCAAGAACTGATGCCCCTGCACGTCCGGGGGCGCGGGTTGCCCGACGGTGAACCCGTGGAGTGGTGGATCGTCGATGGCCGGCTCAGCGCCGAACCGGTGACCGGCGCGGAGACGGTGTTCGGAGCTGACGGGGATGGCGGGTGGATCCTCCCCGGCCTGGTCGACGCGCACTGCCACGTCGGGCTCGGCCAACACGGACCGATCGAGATGGACGAGGCCGTCGCGCAGGCCGAAACCGAGCGCGGCGCCGGGGCGCTGCTGCTGCGCGACGCCGGGTCGCCCACCGACACCCGAAGCTTCGACGACCGAGCCGATTTGCCGCGCCTCATCCGCGCCGGTCGCCATCTCGCGCGGCCCAAGCGCTACCAGCGCGGGTTCGCGATCGAGTTGGAGGACCAGTGGCAGTTGCCCGACGTGGTGGCAGCGCAGGCCCGGTGGGGTGACGGCTGGGTCAAGCTGGTGGGGGACTGGATCGACCGCGACATCGGCGACCTGGCGCCGCTGTGGCCCGACGACGTGCTCAAGGCCGCGATCGAGGCTGCCCACGCCAATGGCGCGCGGGTGACGGCCCACGTGTTCAGCGAGGACGCGCTGCCGGGGCTGATCAAGGCAGGGATCGACTGCATCGAGCACGGCACCGGGCTCACCGACGACACCGTCGACCTGATGGTCGAGCACGGCACCGCGCTGGTGCCCACGCTGATCAACATCGAGAACTTCCCCGACATCGCGTCGGCAGCCAGCAAGTACCCCCGCTACGAACGCCACATGCGCGCGCTGCACCAGAGTTGTGCAGCCAGGATCGGCGCGGCGCGGGAGGCCGGTGTGCCCATCTACGCAGGCACCGACGCCGGCAGCGCTGTCGCCCACGGCCGCATCGGCGACGAGGTCGACGCGCTCAAGGGCATCGGGATGACCCCGACCGAAGCACTGGGTGCCGCTTGTTGGGACGCCCGGCAGTGGTTGGGCCGGCCGGGGCTGGCCCACGGGGCGTCGGCCGATCTGGTCTGCTACGCCGACGACCCGCGCAGTGGTGCGGCAGTGTTGGGCGCCCCGACGCTGGTGATCCTGCGCGGCGCCGTCTACTGATCGCCGAGTGTGAAGCCAGGGTCGTGATCGGGGCCGCGATCACGACCCGGAGTACTATTCCGCGGCGGGTGAGCGCGCTAGGGCTGGGCGAATCCCCAGTCGAGCAGCCTGGTCGCCTGCCCGTAGAGGTCGCCGTCGCCGTACATCTGCACCACCACCAGGCGCCGGTTGCCGCGTTGGGCGGCGCCGACGTAGGTCTTGCGGGCCAGGTTGGTGTAACCGGTCTTGCCGCCGAGGTCGCCCGGGTATCGGGTGAGCAGCTGGTTCTGGTTGGTGATCGTCTTGCCGGGGAACTGCGCCGACGGCTGCCGCATGATCTGGGCGATCAACGGATACTGCAGGGCCGCGCGCATGATGACCGCGAGATCGTGTGGCGTGGTCACCGACTCCCAGCCGGGGCCGTCCAGCCCCGACGGCGACGACGCCTTGGTGCTGCGCGCCCCGACGAGGGCGGCTTTGCGGTTCATCGCGGCCAACGCCACCTGCTTCCCGCCGAGCATGTCGGCAAGCATGTTGGCCGCATCGTTGCCCGACACCATCAGGATCGCCTCGAGGAGCTGGCGGGTGGTGTAGGCCTGGCCGGGTTTCAGCCCGACGCAGGAACACACCACGTCGGTGTGGGAGGTGTTGGCCCGGGCGAAGTTGTCGGGCCGAAGGTGATCGAGCACCACCGTGGCCAGCAGCACCTTGATCGTGCTGGCCGGGGCGTAGGTGCCGTAGGGGTCCCGGCTGGCCAGCACCCGGCCGGTGTCGAGGTCGGCGACCAGCCATGCCTTGGCGGGGCCGTCCGGAAGCGCTTGCGCAGCGGCCGGCGCTGTATCGGGCTGGGCCGTCGCGGGGGGTGCGCCGACCGTCATCGCGGCAGGCAGAACCACGCTGAGGGCGAGCGCCAGCCCGGCGAAACTTCGTCGCACAGCAGGCGACGGTAGTGGCGCCAGGACTCGCTGAGCGCGCGATCAGGTCTCCATCGGGTCTCTTCTCGCCCGGTCAGAGCCGGCTGACACCGGCGTTCGGTTCGAGCGCGAATCCCCAGTCGAGCAGGCTGGCGGCCTGATCCCAGTAGCTGGGCGCGCCCTCCTTGTCGAGGCCGAACATCAGCGCCACCACGAGTCGCTTGCCGTTGCGCTGGGCGCCTCCGACGAAGGTCTTGCGGGCGAGGTCGGTGTAGCCGGTCTTGCCGCCGAAGGTGCCCGGATAGCGCTGCAGCAACTGGTCCTGATTCACCAGTACCTTGTCGCCGGTCTTGGTGGGGAACACGGCGGTGGGCATCGCGGTGATCTGGGCGAAGACGGGGTTGGCCATCGCGGCCCGGAAGATCACCGCCAGATCGTGCGGCGAGGACCACATGTCGATGCCGGGCCCGTCGATTCCCGACGGTGACCCGGCGTTGGTTCCGTAGGCGCCCACCAGCGCGGCCTTGCCGTTCATCTTCATCACCGCGACGTCGTGACCGCCCAGCATCGTGGCCAGCGTGTTGGCGGCGTCGTTGCCCGACACCAGCAGCAGCGCCTCCAGCAGCTGCCGGGTGGTGTACGTCTTCCCCGGGGCCACGCCCGCGCAGTTGCATTCGACCCGGGTGTCGGCCTCGTTGGCCACGATCGTCGCGTCGAGTGGTAGCTCGTCGAGCACCGTCAACGCGAGCAACACCTTGATGGTGCTCGCCGGGGCGTACTGGCCGTGTTCGTCGCGGGCAGCGAGCACCGCGCCGGTGTCCATGTCAGCCACCAACCACGCCTGGGCCGGCCCGTCGGGGATCGGCATCGAGCCCGCCGGCTGGATGACCCCGGTCGCGGGCACGGCCGCAGCGGTCGGCGCGAAGGGACCGAACGTTCCCGCGACCAAGCCCACGGTGACCGCCAGGGACGCGAGAAGCCTTGTCATGTCGGGTGAGCCTAATCCCGGTCGTTGATCGTGTTCAATCAATCCATGTTGAGCCTCGAGGAGATCTCGGACCGTTTGGAAATCCAGCAGCTGCTGATCGACTACTCGACGGCGATCGACCAGCGACGCTTCGACGACCTCGACGCGGTGTTCACCTCCGACGCCTACATCGACTACCGGGCCGCCGGGGGCATCGACGGACAGTTCCCCGAGATCAAGGCGTGGCTCTCCGAGGTGCTGCCGAACTTCCCGGCGTATTACCACATGCTGGGCAACGTCGACGTGCGCGTCACCGGCGACACCGCGACCTCGCGGGCGATCTGCTTCAACCCGATGGTGATGGGCGGGGACCAGCAGCAGATCTATTTTGTCGGCATCTGGTACCTCGACGAGTTCGTCCGGACCGCGCAGGGCTGGCGGATGAGCAGGCGCGTCGAGGAGAAGTGCTTCGACAAGATCCTCTGACCCGCTCAGCGGGCCAGCCGGCGCGCCACCTTCTTGATCCGGTCCGAGATGTACAGGGAGAAGACGACGTTGAAAATGTCCTCCCGAAGCCTGGTCAGCGTCGAGCTCGTGAGGAACCACCGCCCGTCGATCTTCTGGTACGTCTCGTCGTAGTGGCCGTACCCGCGCAGGTTCACGCCCGGCGCCAGCCGGACGACATCTTCCAAGGCCCACACGGCGTGCGCGGTCGTCGCCGAGGTCAGCTCGATCTCCGGTGCATGCACCTGATGCACGGTGGCCCGGTCGCCGAGGCTGCGGCGGGTGAACGCGACGAACGGATCGGCGCCGACGATCACCTTGCCGCCTGCGCCGACCGTGTCGCTGCGAAAGTCGTCGGTGAAGAGGGTCCGCCAGGAGGCCCAGTCCTTGGTGTCCAGGTACCGGCAGTAGCGGGCCTTCAGCTGTTTGATCGACTCGATCTCCAGCAGAGCGGCGGCGTCATCCATGGGGCGAGGGTGACACTGGCTGCATAGTTTGTAAAGGTTCGCCAAGGCACTGAGGCGGCGGCTGCACCGGGATTTCGTCCTGCGATGCTGGTTCTGGCACAATGAGCGGCTGTCTGCCCTGGGACTGAGACCCCAGGCGGTCACACACGTAAGGCAAAACCGGACCGGGCAGCCCGCCCGCGTCGCTTGAATTGCCAACGTGGCAATCACAGGAGAATTCGCACCACCATGGCTG
Organism: Mycolicibacterium hippocampi; assembly: GCF_010723735.1. GTDB lineage: Bacteria > Actinomycetota > Actinomycetes > Mycobacteriales > Mycobacteriaceae > Mycobacterium > Mycobacterium hippocampi. The sequence goes on from NZ_BLLB01000002.1 coordinate 2,813,786, forward strand.
TCAAGATCAAGCTCGCCCGTTTCGGCAAGATCCGCAATCCCCAGTACCGCATCTCCGTCGCCGACGCACGCAATCGTCGCGACGGTCGCGCCATCGAGGTCATCGGCCGGTACCACCCGAAGGAAAACCCCAGCCTCATCGAGATCGACTCGGAACGCGCCCAGTACTGGCTCGGCGTGGGCGCCCAGCCCACCGAGCCCGTCCTGCAGCTGCTCAAGATCACCGGTGACTGGCAGAAGTTCAAGGGCCTGCCGGGCGCCGAGGGCACGCTGAAGGTCAAGGAGCCCAAGGCCAGCAAGCTCGACCTGTTCAATGCAGCGCTCGCCGAGGCCGATGGCGCTCCGACCGGCGAGGCCACCCAGCCCAAGAAGAAGAAGGCGCCGGCCAAGAAGGCCGAGCCTGCCGGCGAGAAAGCAGACGAGAAAGCGGACGCGAAAGCGGACGACAAGCCTGCCGCCGAGAAGGCCGAGACCGAGACCGCCGACGCGGCCGAGAGCGCCGACGCTCCCAGCGAGAGCTGAGCACGCCGGTGAGTTCAGTCGTCGTCGACGCTGTCGAGCATCTGGTCCGCGGGATCGTCGACAATCCCGATGACGTCCGGGTCGACATGGTGACCAACCGTCGCGGCCGCACGGTCGAGGTGCACGTCCATCCCGAAGACCTCGGCAAGGTCATCGGGCGTGGGGGGCGCACTGCTACCGCGTTGCGCACCCTGGTGGCCGGTATCGGTGGCCGGGGTATCCGCGTCGACGTGGTGGACACCGACCAGTAGGAATCGCCCATGGAGCTGGTCGTCGGGCGCGTGGCGAAGGCGCACGGCGTCACCGGTGAGATCGTCGTCGATGTCCGCACCGACGACCCCGACGGCCGGTTCGCGCCCGGTGAGACGTTGCGGGGGCGCGCTCCCCGCGGTGGTTCCGAACGCGACTACACCGTCGAATCGGTTCGCGAACACTCCGGGCGGCTGCTCGTGCGGCTGGACGGAGTCCGCAGCCGCGATGCCGCCGAGGCGATGCGCGGCACGCTGTTCCTCGTCGACTCCGACGATCTGCCGCCGATCACCGAAGCCGACGAGTTCTACGACCATCAGCTCGAGGGGCTGCGGGTACGGACCGTGACCGGGGAGGATGTCGGCACGGTCGCCGAGGTGTTGCACACCGCCGCCGGTGAACTGCTCAGCGTCAGATCCGCCGAGGGCCGGGAGATCCTGATCCCCTTCGTGAGCGCGATCGTGCCCACGGTGTCGCTTGCCGACAGCGTGGTCGAGATCGATCCACCTGACGGATTGCTCGATCTTGCCGACCTCGAGTGAGGTGCGCGGTGCGCATTGATGTGGTGAGCATCTTTCCCGCGTACCTCGAACCGCTGCGGCAGTCGTTGCCGGGCCGGGCCATCGAGGCCGGGGTGGTGCAACTTGCCGTGCACGACCTGCGGGATTGGACCCACGACGTCCATCGGTCCGTCGACGACTCGCCCTACGGTGGGGGCCCGGGAATGGTGATGAAAGCCCCGGTGTGGGGTGCGGCTCTCGATGAGATCTGTTCGGAGAACACACTTCTGGTGATTCCGACGCCGGCGGGCCGACTGTTCACCCAGGCCGACGCCGCGCGCTGGAGTGGTGAGGAACATCTGGTGTTCGCCTGCGGTCGCTACGAAGGGATCGACCAGCGTGTCGCACAGGACGCTGCGCGCCGGATGCGGGTCGAGGAGGTCTCCATCGGCGATTACGTCCTGCCCGGTGGTGAATCGGCGGCACTGGTGATGATCGAGGCGACGGTGCGCCTGCTGCCCGACGTGCTCGGCAATCCCGAGTCCCACCGCGACGATTCACATTCTGACCTGGTCGGCGGCCTGTTGGAAGGCCCCAGCTACACCAGGCCGGCGAGTTGGCGCGGACTCGATGTCCCGGACGTGTTGCTCTCCGGCGACCACGCGCGGATCGCCGCCTGGCGCCACGAGCAGGGGCTCGAGCGCACCCGTGAACGCCGGCCGGATCTGCTGGACTAGATGCGGCCGTCGGGGAACATCGTCTTCACGGCCTGGGTGATGGTCTGCCGTGCGGTGTCGTCATCGGCCGCCTGCATCGCCCCGATGACCATCACGTAGCGGCGCTCGGAGCCGACGACACCGGTGGACAGGTGCATCCAGTCGGCGCCGATGCAGCACATCCAACCCTGCTTCACGGCCACCGGTTCGGCGAACAGCCCCTCGGGGATGCCGAACCGCTGCGGGTAGATGCCGCCGGGGACCATCCCGTCGGGCGCCGTGGGCGTCGACGCCGCCAGGTCGGACAGGATGATGTCGGCCTGCTCGGGCGGCAGTCCGCCGGTGCCCGCCAGCAGCATGTCGTAGTAGCGCACCAGATCGGTGGTGGTGCTGATGGTGTTGAACCACCGGCCGTTGCCGGGCGGACGGGTCGCTCCCAGCCCGTACCGGGCGACCACGCGGTTGATGATCGCGCTGCCGCCGCTGCGGTTCCAGAAGACCTCCGCAGCGCTGTCGTCGGAGGACCGCAACATCACGTCGAGCGACTGCCGATCCTCGGGGGACAGCGTGGTCTCACCGCGAGAGACCTGCAACAGCAGGTCGTCTGCGATGAACAGCTTGACCACCGAGGCGATGGCGATCGTCATGCCGTTGCCGTTGGTCACCAACTGGCCGGTATTGCGGTCCAGCACCGCCGCGGTGATCTCGGCGCCGGCTCCCGCCGCCTCGTCGGTGGCCAGCCGCTGGCGGTCCGCCAACCCGGCGAAGCCGGCGCTGGGCGCATCCGGTGGGGCTTCGGGCAGCGGGGCCATGGTGCCCAGCGGTGCGACCACCGTCCGCTGCGGGCCCGACGGCGCAGGGGGCGACCCGTGCACCTGGGCCTCGCACCCGGCGATGACAACGGCCGCCGTCACCACGGCCGTCAACTCGGTGACCAGCCTCGATGGCCGCCTGCGCATCTGTGTCCTCCGTGAATTCTCGGCTGAAACTGCCGAGCCGATCCTGCGTGGTCGAGGCCGTATACCCGTTCTCCCAGGGTAGCCTCACAAGACCGGCCCCGCCTGGGCGCCGATGTAAGCCACCACACCCCACGGGGCGGACACTCCGATTTCGGGGAATCGGAGTTCGTCTGGCACAATTGGGCAGTTGTCTGTGCACGGCCGGAACCGCCGCACGACTGCCCCAGACGTCCGAATCACCCATCGGCTCTGCGCGCGTCCCCCGCGACGTCCGCCAGCAGCCCGAACAGCAAGGAAGTGTCTCCGATGAACACCCTGGATTTCGTCGACCAGTCGTCGTTGCGCGACGACGTCCCGGATTTCGGCCCCGGTGACACCATCAACGTCCACGTGAAGGTCATCGAGGGCTCCAAGGAGCGCATCCAGGTCTTCAAGGGCGTCGTGCTGCGCCGCCAGGGCGGTGGCGTCCGCGAGACCTTCACCGTGCGCAAGGAAAGCTACGGCGTCGGCGTCGAGCGGACCTTCCCGGTGCATTCGCCCAACATCGACCACATCGACATCGTCACCCGCGGTGACGTGCGTCGCGCCAAGCTCTACTACCTGCGTGAGCTGCGGGGCAAGAAGGCGAAGATCAAGGAAAAGCGCTGACCTGCCGGCTCGCGCCGAAACCTTCGGCGCGCTGGCTACGCTGATCTCGTGACCGGACCCTCAGACGGCCGACCCGAACCCGACGACCTGTCGTCCGAGCGCACGCTCGGTACCGCAGATCCGGCCGCAGCAGCCGCCGACGACGAGCCGGAACCGGCGAAGAAGAAGCGCGGCGCGGTCCGCGAGGCGGCCCTGCTGATCACCATCGCGGTGGTTCTGTACTACGTGATGCTGACGTTCATCGCCCGGCCGTACCTCATCCCGTCGGAGTCGATGGAACCCACGCTGCACGGGTGTCCCGGTTGTGTCGGCGACCGCATCATGGTCGACAAGATGACCTATCGGTTCACCGAACCCGAGCCCGGGGACGTCGTCGTGTTCAAGGGGCCGCCCAACTGGAGCATCGGCTACCAGTCGATCCGGTCGGACAACACCGCGATCCGTTGGCTACAGAATGCGCTCGCAGTGGTCGGGTTCGTCCCACCCGACGAGAACAACCTGGTGAAGCGAATCATCGCGGTCGGCGGACAGACGGTTGCATGCCGCGCCGACACCGGTCTCACCGTCGACGGGGAACCGCTCGACGAGCCCTACCTCAGTCCGGACACCATGATGGCCGACCCCGCGGTGTACCCGTGCCTTGGCAACGAGTTCGGACCGGTGACGGTGCCCGAGGACCGGGTGTGGGTGATGGGCGACAACCGCACCCACTCGGCGGACTCCCGCACACATTGCAGTAACCGACCCGAGGACGCGCAACGTGGTCTGCTGTGCACCGGTGACCCCGTTGCCGGGACGATCCCGGTGGACAACATCGTCGGCAAGGCGCGGTTCATCGCCTGGCCGCCGTCACGGTGGGGCGGTGTGGGCTCGGTGAACCCCCAAGAATCCAGCTGAGCGCTGACAGGAGGCCCTCACACTTGCGCGCTGCCTGGCCACCGAGAGTGGTGATCCGCAAATCGTCTGGCCTTCGCACCCTGGAATCCGCGCTGTACCGTGCCGGTCTGGGTCCGGTGGCCGGGGTCGACGAGGTCGGCCGGGGTGCGTGTGCCGGGCCGCTGGTGGTGGCGGCGTGTGTGCTCGGCCCCAACCGGTTGGAGAGTCTGGCGGCGCTCGACGATTCCAAGAGACTCAACGAGACCGAGCGGGAACGGTTGTTCCCGCTGATCCGCCGGTATGCCCTGGCCTATCACGTGGTGTTCATCCCGTCGGTCGAGGTGGACCGCCGGGGTGTGCACGTCGCCAACATCGAAGGGATGCGACGGGCGGTGGCGGGGCTGCCGGTGCGGCCGGGTTATGTGCTCTCCGACGGATTCCGGGTACCCGGCCTGCCGACGCCGTCGCTGCCGGTGGTGGGCGGTGACGCCGCCGCGGCGTGCATCGCGGCGGCGAGCGTGCTGGCCAAGGTCAGTCGCGACCGACTCATGGTGGCCATGGAACGCGACCATCCCGGCTACGGCTTCGCCGAGCACAAGGGTTACAGCACCCGCGCCCACTCCGCGGCGCTGGCCAGCCTCGGCCCGTCCAGACAGCATCGGTACTCGTTCATCAACGTGCGGCGCCTGGTGACAGTCGGCGCTGACGGGGAACCCGGGGAGCATGCAGAACTCACGTGCGGGAAGATTGGGCCAGTGGGTCCTGTGGACTCCGACCTACATGAAGGACAGTTGAGCAGATGAGTGCCGAGGATCTCGAAAAGTACGAAACCGAGATGGAGCTCTCGCTCTACCGCGAGTACAAGGACATCGTCGGACAGTTCAGCTACGTCGTGGAGACCGAGCGGCGGTTCTACCTGGCCAACAGCGTCGAGATGGTGCCGCACAACGCCGACGGCGAGGTCTATTTCGAACTGCGGCTGGCCGACGCCTGGGTGTGGGACATGTACCGGCCCGCGCGGTTCGTCAAACAGGTCCGGGTGATCACGTTCAAAGACGTCAACATCGAAGAGGTCGAGAAGCCGGAGTTGCGGCTTCCCGAATAGCTCAGGGAAAGCAGATCATGGCTTCGACACCGCAGTGCTGGCTCACCGACATGGACGGCGTACTCGTCCGCGAGGAACACGCGCTCCCCGGGGCCGCGGAGTTCCTGCAGCGCCTCGTCGACCGCGAGCGACCCTTTCTGGTGCTGACCAACAACTCCATCTTCACCCCCCGTGACCTTGCGGCGCGGCTGATGCGCGCCGGGCTGTCCGTTCCGGAGGAATCGATCTGGACCTCGGCATTGGCGACCGCGACGTTCCTGGGCGACCAACTGCCAGGCGGCTCCGCCTACGTCATCGGTGAGGCCGGTCTCACCACGGCGCTGCACGAGGCCGGCTACACCCTGACCGACGTCGCGCCCGACTTCGTGGTGCTCGGTGAGACCCGCACCTACTCGTTCGAGGCGATCACCAAAGCTGTCCGGCTGATCCTCGGCGGCGCGCGTTTCATCGCGACGAATCCCGACGTCACCGGACCGTCGGCCGAGGGTCCGCTGCCGGCCACCGGCTCGGTCGCGGCGATGATTACGAAGGCCACCGGACGCGAGCCCTACTTTGTCGGCAAACCGAACCCGATGATGTTCCGCAGCGCGATGAACCGGATAGAGGCGCACTCGGAGAACACCGTGATGGTGGGCGACCGAATGGATACCGACATCGTCGCCGGCATCGAGGCGGGCCTGGAAACCATCCTGGTGCTCACCGGATCCACCACGGTCGACGATGTGGCGCGCTATCCGTTCCGGCCGGGACGCGTGCTGGACTCCATCGCCGACGCGGTCGAGCTGATCTGAGCGTGCTGTCCGGGGCTTGATAGCTTGACCCGATGACCGCTGCACCTGACCCGGCCCGCCCGCTCGCCGGGGTGCGGATCGTCGAGATCTCCAGCTTCGTCGCGGTGCCCCTTGCCGGGATGACACTGACCCAGCTCGGTGCCGAGGTGATCCGCGTGGACCCGATCGGCGGTGCGGCCGACTACCGCCGCTGGCCCCTCACCGAGGGCGGCGAGAGCATCTATTGGGCCGGGCTGAACAAGGGCAAGCGCTCGCTGGCGGTCGACATGCGCTCCGAAAAGGGGCAGCAGCTGGTCGCCGAACTGATCGCCGACAGCGGCGTTTTCATCACCAATGTTGCTGGCCGGCAATGGCATTCCTACGAAACCCTGACAGATCTGCGGCCGGATCTGATCCACGTCGAGGTGTCGGGACGCGCCGACGGTGGCACCGGCGTCGATTACACCGTCAACGCCGCTATCGGTTTCCCGTTGGTCACCGGGCCGGCCGACCTGGCCACACCCGTCAACCACGTGCTGCCGGCGTGGGATGTCAGCTGCGGGCTCTACGTGGCACTGTCGGTGGTCACCGCGCTGCGTCACCGCGATGCGACCGGTCACGGCCAGCGCATCAGCATCCCGCTGGAGAACGTGGCGTTGGCGACGGCAGGCAACCTCAGCCTGTTCACCGAGGTGATGGTCAACGGCACGTCGCGGCAACGCATCGGCAACGCGGTGTACGGAACCTACGGGCAGGACTTCATCAGCAGCGACGGGGTGGCGTTCATGGTCGTCGTGTTGACGGGTCGGCACTTCCGCGACCTGACGGCGCTGACCGAAACCACCGAAGCCGTTGCGGCGCTGGCCGAGTCGCTGGGCGCGGATTTCTCCGACGAGGGTGAGAGATACCGGCACCGCAGTGCGCTGAGTGCGCTGTTCGCCGAATGGTTCGCCGCCCGGTCCGCAGAGGACATCAGCGCCGCGCTCGCGACGACGTCGGTGTTGTGGGAGCGCTACCGAACCTTCGCCGAGACCGCCGCAGACGAAAGGGTCACCGCCAACCCGATGTTCACCGAAGTCGACCAGCCACGGGTGGGTCGCTATCTGGCTCCGGGCCTGCCGGTGTCGATCGACGGGGCCTACCCGGCGGCGGTGCCCGCGCCCGCGCTCGGCGACGACACCGCCGCGGTCCTCGGCGATCATCTGGCACTGTCCGCCGAGAAGATCGAGGAGCTGGTCCGATCCGGCACCGTGGCCGGTCCGCGATGAGCACCCTGTTGGATCTGCTGGATGTGACCGCCGGATCCGGGGACACCTGGCAGGGTCGGGGCAGTGGCCCCGCCGGAAAGCGGGCCTACGGCGGCCAGTTGGTGGCTCAGGCCCTGGCCGCGGCGTCTCGGACGGTCAACGCGGAAAAATCGCCGACGAATCTGCACCTGCAGTTCCTGCGCGGGGGAGACGCGGGAGCGCCCGTCGACTATCGGGTGGAGCGGGTTTTCGACGGCCGCACCGCGGCCTGCAGGCGGGTCGACGCGCTGCAGGACGGGCGGCTACTGGCCACGGCGACGATGTCGTTCGCCGCCGCGATGCCCGGGCCCGAACACGGCCTGCGCGGGTCCATGCCGGAGGACCCGCAGACGTTGCCCCGCACCGGCCCCCCGGGTCCCGCACCGTCGATGCCGCTGGACGAACTGGACATCAGGGTCGTCGACGGCACGTCCGACGGGCAGTTCGTGCGCCGGTTGTGGTGGCGGGCGACGGTGCCGCTGCCCGCCGAGCCTCTGGTGCACACCCTGATCGCGGTGTATGTCACTGATGTCTACCTGATCGATCCGGCGCTGCAGGTGCACGGGCACTCGATGCGGTCGAGAAGCCACCGCAGCGGAACCACCGATTCCTCCGCCTGGTTTCACCGCGGGATCATCGCAGATCAGTGGAATCTGCTGGAATGCCGCTCACCCGCGGCCGGGCGCGGCCGCGGGGTCGTCACGGCGAGCCTGATCGGCAGCGACGGCGTCATCGCGGCGACCCTGGTTCAGGAAGGCTTGATCGCAGCGCGGGAGCCTGTGCCGGATCCTGCGCGCTGACCCTGCGTTCGGCGAGCCGTCTGCGCAGCCGGGTCACCGCCGCGGTGATCGCGACGCCGACGGCGATCGATGCGACGACGCCGAGGACCCGATAGCTGCCGAACAACGGATAGACCTGGTAGTGGGTCAGGTAGGTGTACAGCGACGCCTCCGCGACCACGCCCGCGACGGCCGCCAGCACCGACGGGCAACGCATCACGGGCACCCAGATCAGCAGGGCGAGGCCGGCGAGCACCAGGGTCTCGCGCAGGGTGTTGCCGAAGTAACCATGCACGCCTACCGCCAACACGACCGACACCAGGACGCGCTGTGGGATCGTCGTCGCCTTCGCCGCCGCCCAGCCCGCCGCGAAGAACCAGAAGGCCAGCACGGTGAACCATGCGTCACGGGCGATGCCCAGGCCCAGCACGTCGAACCGCAGCAGGACGACGCCGCCCACCAGGAATGCGGTGGCCAGCGTGAACGAATGCCGACGTTCGAGTCGGTCCACCGCCGGCAACCAGAACAGCACCGTGAGCGCGACCAGTGTCCACACCAGTACTTCGACGAACCACAGCCGTCCCGCGGTCATGCTGTCGGAAGGGCCGAGGAACTTGTTGGCCAGCAACAGATTCGTCGGATGGTAGTCATCGGTGATCACCAGCGCGACCGCGATCCACAGCACCGACGGCACCGCGACCCACGCGATCGTGTTGCCGAGATGGCGGATCCGGTCCGTCCTGGGCAGCGGCGTCAGGCAGAACCGGCCGAAGTTGTAGCCGGCGACGCCCAGCAGGATGTGGGCGCCGCCCCACAGTTCGAAGACTTCGGCGTGTGAGCCGACGATGAGCAGGATCGCGGCCGCGCGCAGCGCGACGCTGGTCTCCAAGGTGCTGCCCCATGATCGCCACCACCGGTGTGGCGGCGCGGGCTGTGCTTCGAGTTCACGCAGCGACAGCCGCTGCCACTGCGCCGGAAGTCGGCCGAGTGCACGTTCGAGCCGCACCGACATGGCCACGTAAGACAGCGAGTTGCCGCCGAGGTCGACGAAACTGGCGTCGGGGTCGATCTCGGCGGGGTCGAGGTGGAGCACTTCGGCGAAGAGCGCCCGTAGGTCGGCGTTCGGTGGCGGGGCCGCGGCGGCGGTGCCGGAGACCAGGGCACGCGCCGCCGGGTAGTCGGGCTTGCCCGACGCCAGCATCGGTAACTCCCGCACGGACGCGGCGGCCACGGCGCCCGCGGGAATACCCGCCGCGGCGGCGGCCAGCTGCTGCAGCTCTCTCGGGCGGTGATCACCGGCGGCCACCACCGCCAGCTGCTCGCCGTTGTCGGTGCACAGCGCACGCAGGCCGTTGTCGCGCAACGTTGTCTCGACCTGTGCGAGGTCGATGCGCAGGCCGTACATCTTCACGAAACGGCTTCTGCGGCCGATGACTTCGTACAATCCGTCACCGCCACGGCGGGCGATGTCGCCTGTGTGCAGCGCGTCCATGCTGGACCCGAGTGACAGATCCTCGGGGCCGTGCGAGTAGCCCATCATGACGTTGGGGCCTCGGTACACCAACTCGCCGGCGCCGTCCTCGGGCCAACCGTCGACAGGCTCGAGGGAAAACGATCCCCCCGGGATCGGCAGGCCGATCGCCGAGGCGCGGCTCAGCGCGAGATCCGGTGGCAGATAAGCCATTCGTGCGGTCGCTTCGGTGGCCCCATACATCACGAAGAGCTGCCAGCCCTGCCTGTCGGCCAGCGTGGCGAACCGGCGGACCCGATCGGCGGGCATCCGGCCACCGGCCTGGGTCAGGTAGCGCAGGTGGGGCAGATGCATCGAGGCGAAGTCGACCCTCTCGAGCAGTTCGAAGGTGTACGGAACCCCGGCGAACGTGGTGCCCCGGTGGCGTCGGAACAGATCCCAGAACGCGTCATCGGCCACCGAGTGTTCGGTCAGGATGAGCGCGGCGCCGACCAGCAGATGGCTGTGGACGACCGACAGCCCGTAGCAGTAGGACATCGGCAGCGTGGTTGCCGCCCTGTCGGTGCTGTCGATCTGCAGATATTCGGCGATGGCCGACGCGTTGGCGAGCAGGTTGGCGCGGGAGAGTCGAACAAGTTTCGGGGAACCGGTACTCCCGGAGGTGGACATCAGCAAGGCGAGATCATCGTGCAAGTCGTGGCCGGCCCCCGGGCGCAGGTGGATGCCCGTCGCGTCGATGACCACATCGGGCCGGTAGGTGGTGATGAGCGCGCTGTGGTCGCGTCCGGGCGGCACAGGGATCACCACGTGATCACCGGCCAGCGCGGCCAGGTAGCGGACCAGTGTGTCGACGTCGTTTCTTGTCTCGAGCAGGATCAGGCGACGTCGGTCGCCCAGGTCACGGGCGGCGGCGGCGACCAGGTCGGCGAGCTCGTCGTAGCAGAGTCGCCGCGAGTCGGTCAGCACCGCGACGTTCTGGCCATGGCGGCGCAGGTGAGCGACCAGCGGGCTCATCGCAGGGCCCGAGGCACCCGTTGGGGCGCTCGTCGCATCCGGGCAGTCCTTTCGGCGACAGGTACCGAGCACCTGAGCTGAGGCTTACCGAAGTGAGGATACCGTCACCTCACCATCTGCCCAAAGGCGATCACATGCGGCCGAAGCGGCTCCGGATGAAGCTGTACACGCCGAACGCGGCGATCCCCAGCGCCGCAGCGATCAGCAGGAACTTCCCGAACGGCGCCTGACCGAGGGTCTTGATCGCGGCGTCGAGACCGCTGGCCTTGGCCGGGTCGGCCTGCAGGGTGGCGATGATGACGAGCAATCCGGCGCCGGCGAGCACCAGGCCCTTAGCGACGAACCCGGTGATCCCGGTGGCGACGATCGCGGTGCCGCCGGAGACGCGCAGATCGTCGAGGAACTTCTGCGTCACGCCCTTGTAGACGTGATACCCGCCGACGGCCACCACGGCCAGGCCCACGACGATCAGCACCGCCTTGCCCCATCCCGACTGCATCAGCTGGGCGGACATGCCCGCGTTCTGCTGGCCGCTGGACTGGCCGCTGCCCATCGCGAACCGCGCGGCGGACAGCGCGATGGCGAAGTTCGCGACGGCCACGCCCAGAGATCGGGCACGTTTCCAGGCCGGGTTGTCGTCATCGGAGCCGGAACGTTCCCCGGGCCGGGGACCGACGACGGCCTCGGCGATGCGCCACAGGCCCAGAGCCACCAGGCCGACCGCCGCGGCCCACAGCATGACCTTGCCTCCGGTCTGGCTGCCGAGCGTGGCCAGCGCCCCCGACTGGTCGGCGTTTCCGCCGCCGCCGGTGAGGGCGAGCTGCAGGATGATGTAGCCGATCAGCAGGTGCAGCACGCCGCTGGCGGCGAAGCCGGCCCGAGCGATGTACTCGAAGGCGTCGCTGTCGGTGGCCCGGTCGGCGACGCCGTGCACGGACTGGGGTGAGGATCTGTTGGCCATGACGCCTCCTGGTCGCGGATGGCGCTGTATACCCTGGTTTTGACGCCGGCGAAACTGTGGGCGTCGCGACGGCTCAGTGTGGGGCGCTGATGATCCGGGCGGCCGCCTCCACGGCGCTGCGACGGTGGTGCGGTGCAGCGCGGTCGTCCGCCGCCGGCCGCGGCCCCGGCCAGTGCGCCCACGCCATCGCGATCCCGAAGAGCAGTACCAGCAGCTCTTCCGGATCCCATGCGGGGTCGACGTGGCCGCTGTCCTGGGCGATCCTGATGGCCGCGATCGTCTGGCCGGGCAGGGCCGCGTCCGCACCGGGCGGGTGGTCGAAACCCATGCCCTCCAGCCGTGCCCAGGTGAGCATGCGTAGATGTTCGGGGTGCCGCTGCGCCAGGTCGTGAAGGTCGCCCACGAAGTCGGGCACCGCGTCGGGGCGAAGTGTCACCGCCCGGAACAGTTCGGCGCCGTCGGCGGCAGCGACCTCGCGGAAGAGGGCCTCTTTGTCACCGAAGTGGGCGTAGAGGCGTTCCTTGCTGGCGTCGGCGGCACGCGCGATGCGGTCCACCCGGGCGCCCGCGAGGCCGTAGGCGGCGAATTCGGCACGTGCGGCGCTCAGGATTTGCCGGCGCAACTCGTCGCTGGTTCTCACAGCAGAAGCATAACCAAACGAACTGGTTCGTTCGGTAGTGTGGATGTCATGAACGCGATGCCGGTGATCGACGCCATCATGAACCCCCCGCAGCGGGTCCGCGCGGTGCGCCGGGCGGTCGACACCGTCCTGGAGCGGATCGGCCCGCTGGTCGATCTGTCCCGCCCGTATGTGGACGGGTTGGAGAACCTGCCGCGCGATGGTCGGTTCCTGTTGGTGGGCAACCACACTCAAGGAGGCGCCGAGGTACTGCTGATTCCCTACTTCGTCCGGCGGGAAATCGGCACCAGGGTGCGCCCGCTGGCCGAGCGCCGGATGGGTGATCTTCCCGCCCCCATGGCGGACCTGATCGCCGCGTACGGGGCAGTCATCGGTTCGCCGGACACGGCGCGCGAACTGATGCGCCACGACGAGACCATCCTGGTCTTTCCCGGCGGCGGCCGGGAGATCGCCAAGTTCAAGGGTGAGGAGAACACGCTGCGCTGGCACGGCCGCGCCGGGTTCGCCCGGGTCTCGGTGGAGAACAACTACCCGATCGTCCCGGTCGCGCTGATCGGCGGTGATGACGTGTACCGCAGCCTGATCACCCGGACAAGCCGACTGGGGCAACTGAGCCTGGCTGCAGCCCAGAGGTTCTCGGGCACGACCGATATGGCACCCCCGCTGATGCGGGGAATCGGACCCACGCTCATCCCTCGGCCGCAGCGGATGTATCTGCAATTCGCGGCGCACATCGACACCACGAAACCGGCGCGGATCGCCCGCGACGAGTGGGTGAGCACCGTCAAGGACAGGACCCAGCAGTCGTTGGAGGCAGCGATGGCCGGCCTACTGGACGTGCGCAGTGGCGATCCCTACCGCGAACTGAACCCGCTGGCCTGGCGGCATGCGACCCGTCCACCGGACGTGCGCGGATGATCGGCTTGGGGATGAGTTCGCGGTTGGGGACAGCCGGCGGCTGAGCCCGGATTCTGTCGGCCGGGCGGCGCAGAGTGCACAGTATGACTACAACAGACCGCCGCGCCGAGATCGGGGCGATGGGTGAGCAGCTGGCCGTCGACCACCTGGAGCGACTCGGTTTGCGGGTGCTGGTGCGTAACTGGCGCTGCCGCTACGGAGAACTGGATGTCGTCGCCGCCGACGACGCCGCACGCACGGTGGTGTTCGTGGAGGTGAAGACCCGGACGAGCGAACAGTTCGGCGGTGTGGAACAGGCGGTGACGCCGGCCAAGGTGCGTCGGTTGCGGCGGCTGGCCGGACTGTGGCTCGCCCAGCAGCACGGCCACTGGGCGTCGGTGCGCATCGACGTGATCACGATCCGGATCGGTCGTCGCCGCACGCCGGAGGTCACCCACATCCAGGCGGTCGGGTGATGGCGCTGGGCAGGGCATTCTCGGTGGCGGTTCGCGGTGTGGCAGGCGAGATCGTGGAGATCGAGGCGGACATCACCGCGGGGCTGCCCGGAGTTCACCTGGTCGGGCTGGCCGATGCCGCGTTGCGGGAGTCGCAGGCCCGGGTGCGGGCGGCCATCACCAACTGCGGGTTCGACTGGCCGATGGCTCGGCTGACCCTCGCGTTGTCCCCGGCGACGCTGCCGAAGATGGGTTCGGTCTATGACATCGCGCTGGCCGCTGCCGTGCTGTCGGCACACGGCAAGAAAGCCTGGCCGCGTCTGGAGAAGACGGTTCTGCTCGGTGAGTTGGCGCTCGACGGCCGGGTCCGTCCGATCAAGGGGGTGTTGCCGGCGGTGCTGGCGGCGCAGAAACAGGGCTGGCCCGCGGTGGTGGTGCCGATCGACAACCTGGCCGAGGCCAGTCTGGTCGGTGGGATCGAGGTCTGGGGTGCCAGGACGCTGGGTCAGCTGCGGATGTGGCTGGCAGGTAAGGGGGACCTCGATCCGCGGATCGACGGGCCGCTCGAAACCCCGGAGACCGCTGCCGACCTCGCCGACGTGCTCGGGCAACCACACGCCCGCTACGCGGTCGAGGTGGCGGCAGCCGGCGCCCACAACCTGATGATGACCGGACCGCCCGGTGTCGGGAAAACGATGCTCGCACAACGACTCCCGGGGCTATTGCCGAAACTCACTCACGAGGAGGCGCTGGAGGTCACCGCGATTCACTCCGTCGCAGGGTTGTTGACCGGTGGTGCACCGCTGATCACCCGGCCGCCGTTCGTCGCTCCGCATCACACATCCAGCGTGGCTGCCCTGGTCGGCGGCGGTTCGGGGATGGCGCGACCGGGCGCGGTCAGTCACGCCCACCGGGGAGTGTTGTTCCTCGACGAGTTCGCCGAGATCAACAGCGGAGCACTCGAAGCCCTACGAACCCCCCTGGAAGACGGTGAGATCCGGCTCGCCAGGCGGGAAGGTGTGGCGAGGTATCCGTCCCGGTTCCAGTTGGTGCTCGCAGCCAACCTGTGCCCATGCGCACCCCCTGACCCGCGTGACTGCATCTGCGGATCCGCGGAGAAGCGGCGTTACCGCACCAAGCTGTCGGGACCGCTTCTCGACCGCGTCGATCTGCGCGTCGAGATGCACGCCTCCCGCGGGGGTGCGTTCGCCGCGGAGCAGGGGGAGAACACATCGGCAGTGCGGCAACGGGTTTGGGCAGCGCGCAAGGCTGCCGAGGGCCGCTGGCGACCGTATGGGATCACGACCAATGCCGAAGTGGGCGGGGCGTTGTTGCGCACCAAGTTCTGGCCCCCGGCCGAGGCGATGGCCCCACTGCGGACCGCCCTGGACCGCGGGCAACTGACGATCCGAGGGGTCGATCGGACGCTGCGGGTCGCGTGGACACTGTGCGACCTCGCAGGGCGTCCCCGCCCCGGGAAGACCGACGTCATGACGGCGCTGTCGTTCCGGCAGGGAGGAGCGCTGTGATGGACGACAAGAGCCGCCGCGCGTGGGCGTACCTGTCCCGGGTCGCTGAACCGCCGAATCCGCTGCTGGCCGAACTCGTCACTTCGGTGGGGGCTGTCGAGGCTGCCGACCTCATCAGGCGACGCGGCCACCAGGGTCTGCTGCGGGCGACCGCCGCGCGCTACGACATCGACTCCGCCGAAGCGGATCTCGAGGTGCTCGACCGGTTGGGCGGACGTCTGATCACTGCAGAGGACGAGGAATGGCCGCACCTGGCGTTCACCGGCTTCCGCACGCTGGACCATACAAAGCGGCCGCAGGGGCACCCGCCGCTGGTGCTGTGGGTTGTCGGGCCGTTGGCACTGGCCGATGTCGCCGAGCGGTCGGCGTCGATCGTCGGCACCAGGGCCGCCACCGCGTACGGCGAGTATGTGACCGCCGATCTGGCCGCCGGCCTGGCCGAGCGGGATGTGACGGTGGTGTCCGGCGGTGCCTACGGCGTCGACGGCGCCGCGCACCGCGCCGCATTGGCTGCAGACGGGCAGACCGTCGCGGTTCTCGCTGCCGGCATCGACGTGCCCTATCCGGCAGGGCATTCGGCGTTGCTGCACCGGATCGGCCGACACGGACTGGTGGTCACGGAGTACCCGCCGGGAACGCGACCGACGCGCCGGCAGTTCCTGACGCGCAACCGGTTGGTGGCGGCACTGGGGCGGGCTACGGTGGTCGTCGAGGCCGGTGTCCGCAGCGGTGCGGCCAATACGGCGTCGTGGGCCCGTGCGTTGGGTCGTCCGGTGGGCGCGGTTCCCGGCCCGATCACGTCCTCGGCGTCGGTCGGCTGTCATGATTTGCTCGCCGATGGAGCGAAGGTCATCACCAGGGCTGCCGACGTGGTGGAACTGGTCGGTCATGTGGGGGAGCTCGCCCCGGACGTGGCGCGCCCGGCCACTTCTCTGGACGGCCTGACCGACGAGGAGCTCACGGTGTACGAAGCCCTGCCGGGGCGTGGGAAACGCGCGGTGGAGGAGATCGCGGTGGCCGCCGGACTGCCGGTCACCGAGGTGCTCGGCCCGCTGACAATGCTCGAGGTGCGGGGGCTGGTCACGCAGGTCGAAGGCAGTTGGAAGCTGGCCGGACGGTAGTCGCGCGGAACCGCGGACAACCCTGAGGTGGCTGGCGCGCTCGTATAGTCGGACAGGACAGCGAGCAGAGGATGGTTTGAAGTGGCAGGACGTCCCGTGCACACCTTCGAGGTGGTGCGCACCGAGCAGTTGACGCGACACATGGTCCGGGTCGTGCTCGGTGGTTCGGGACGTGGCTCAGGACAAGGAACGGGCTTCGACACCTTCACGCCCATCGACAGCACCGACGCATACGTGAAGCTGGTGTTCGTCGACGACGCCGTCGACGTCGGCAGCCTCGACCAGCCGCTAACGCAGGACAGCTTCAAAGCACTGGACCACACGGTGCGCACCTACACCGTTCGCCGTGCCGACACGCAACGGCGCGAGATCACCATCGACTTCGTCGTGCACGGCGAGCATGGCGTCGCCGGGCCGTGGGCGGCCTCCGCCACCGTCGGACAGCGGATCTTCGTGATGGGTCCCAGCGGTGCGTACGCACCGGATCCGGCCGCGGACTGGCATCTCCTCGCCGGTGACGAGGCCGCATTACCCGCGATCAGCGCCGCGCTGGAAGCGCTGCCCGACGACGCGATCGGCAAGGCGTTCATCGAGGTGGCCGGCCCCGAGGACCAGATCGAGCTGACCGCGCCGGCCGGTGTGGACGTCGCATGGATCTACCGGGGTGGGCGCGCCGACCTGATCGGTGACGAGAGCGCCGGTGACCACGCACCGTTGATCACCGCCGTCAAGGAAGCCGCCTGGCTGCCGGGCCAGGTCCAAGTGTTCATCCACGGCGAGGCACAGGCCGTCATGCACAATCTGCGGCCCTACATCCGCAAGGAACGCGGCGTCGACGCCAAGTGGGCCGGGTCGATCTCCGGGTACTGGCGACGGGGCCGCACCGAGGAGACCTTCCGGCAGTGGAAGCGGGAACTGGCCGAGGCCGAGGCCAAATAGCCCTGCCGAGCCAGCTACCAGTGGCACCCTTACGCCATGACCTTCGGTAACTACCAGCTCGAGATCTACCTGCAGGGCCTGTCCGGCGTACTGCCTTCCCTCCCCATGGATTACGCCGGCTGGGAGGCCAAGGCCGAGGTCGCGATGCCACCGTCGATCTGGTCGTATGTCGCAGGCGGTGCCGGTGACGAACGCACCCAGCGCGTCAACAGGACGGCCTTCGACCGCTGGGGACTGATGCCGCGGATGCTGGTCGGCGCCACCGAGCGCGACCTCACCGTCGATCTCTTCGGCATGACGCTGCCGTCGCCGCTGTTCATGGCGCCGGTCGGGGTGATCGGAATCTGTGCGCAGGGCGGGCACGGTGACCTGGCGACTGCCCGCGCGGCCGCGCGCACCGGTGTTCCGATGGCGGTGTCCACGCTGACCGAGGATCCGATCGAGGACGTCGCCGCCGAGTTCGGGGCCACCCCAGGCTTTTTCCAGCTCTACACACCGACCAACCGCGACCTGGCCGCCAGCCTGGTCAGTCGCGCGGAGGCCGCGGGCTACAAGGCCATCATCGTCACCCTCGACACCTGGATCCCGGGATGGCGACCGCGTGACCTGGCGAGCTCGAACTTCCCGCAGCTACGCGGGCACTGTCTGGCGAACTACACCAGCGACCCGGTCTTCCTCAGCTTGCTGTCCCAACCACCCGAAGAGAACATGCAGGCCGCGATCATGCAGTGGGTGCAGCTGTTCGGCAATCCGCTGACCTGGGAGGACCTGCCCTGGCTGCGGTCGCTAACCGATCTCCCGCTGGTACTCAAAGGCATCTGCCATCCCGACGACGTCCGCCGCGCGAAGGACGGCGGCGTCGACGGCATCTACTGCTCCACCCACGGCGGCCGGCAGGCCAACGGCGGGCTACCGGCGATCGACTGCCTTCCCGACGTGGTGGAGGCCGCCGACGGAACGCCGGTGCTGTTCGACTCCGGAATTCGCAGTGGCGCCGACATCGTCAAGGCGCTGGCTCTGGGGGCGACTGCGATCGGCGTCGGTAGGCCCTACACCTACGGCCTGGCCATCGGCGGCGAGGACGGCATCGTGCACGTGTTGCGGTCGCTGCTGGCCGAAACCGACCTCATCATGGCCGTCGACGGCTACCCGACGCTGGCCGATCTCACCCCGGACACGCTGCGGCGCGTCACCTGAGTCGCGGTACCGGCGTCTGCCACGGTGGTGCAATGGAGGCCATCCTCGAGGAGTTCGACCAGTATCTCGCGCTGGAGCGTGGCCGCTCCGAGCACACCCGTCGCGCCTACCTCGGCGACCTGCGCTCGCTGTTCGATTTCCTTGCCCAGCGCGCCCCCGAGCCCGGGCTTCGCACCCTGACCCTGCCGGTGCTGCGCTCCTGGCTTGCCGCCCAGGCCGCCGGCGGAACCGCGCGCTCGACGCTGGCCCGCCGCACCTCGGCGGTCAAGACGTTCACCGCCTGGGCGGTGCGGCGTGGTCTGATGACCGACGACCCGGCGACCCGGCTTCAGGTGCCCAAGGCGCGCCGCACCCTGCCCTCGGTGCTGCGTCAGGACCAGGCGAGCGACGCCATGGACGCCGCGAAATCCGGTGCCGAACAAGGTGATCCGCTCGCCCTTCGGGACCGCCTGATCGTGGAGCTGCTGTACGCCACCGGTATCCGGGTCAGCGAGCTGTGCGGCCTGGACGTCGACGACGTCGACACCCCGCGGCGGCTGCTTCGGGTGCTGGGCAAGGGCAACAAGCAGCGGACGGTTCCCTACGGCGAACCCGCCCACGTCGCGCTGACGCAGTGGCTGACCGACGGGCGCCCGGCGCTGGTGACCGCCGGTTCGGGTGCTGCGCTGCTGCTCGGTGCCCGCGGTGGTCGGCTGGATCCGCGACAGGCGCGCACCGTCGTGCACCAGACGATGACCGCCGTCGCCGGTGCGCCCGACATCGGCCCGCACGGCCTGCGGCACAGTGCCGCCACCCACCTGCTTGAGGGGGGCGCTGATCTGCGGGTGGTCCAGGAATTGCTCGGTCACTCGTCGCTGGCCACCACGCAGCTCTACACCCATGTCACCGTCGCGCGGCTGCGCGCCGTGCACGACCAGGCCCACCCCCGCGCATAGCCGCACGCGAGGGTGGAGCAGATGCCGGGACGTCGATGGTGCCGAGATGTCGTCGCCGCAGCGGCGCTGATGCTGGTGGCCGCGGCGTGCGGAGACGGCGGCGGGACCGACGACGCCGGCACCAACCGGATGGGCACCTCGGGGATGTCGCTGACCCTGGACGGCGACCCATGGTGGCCGGTGGGTGTCAACGCCTACCAACTGGGCACGGATTGGCAGATCAACGCCGGATGCGGTGCCGAGGTCGACCTGGAGCAGTACTTCGGCGCGCTGCCCCCGAACACGCTGACACGGGTCAACGCCTACTCCAGCTTCGTGGTGGACAAGCGCACCGGACAGCTCGATTTCGGTCGCCTCGATGCCGTCTTCGAGACCGCTGCCCGGCACCATCAGCTGCTCAACGCGGTGCTCACCAGCAGTGAAGGTGCCTGCGAGAACGGTGACTTCAAGGGCGCTGCCTGGTTCGCCGGAGGCTGGCGGACAGACGTGCTCACCGGGGATCCGATGTCTTTCGCGGCGTGGATCGACACCGCGGTCCGCCGCTGGGGCGACTCGCCGGCTGCCGCCGCGTGGACCGCGGTCGGCGAACCCGAACCGTCGAACTGCGGTTCCGTCGACTGCCACTGGGCCGCCCGCGAATGCCCGGCGGACGCGGCGGTGGTCCTGCGCGGGTTCGTCGACGACGTCGGCGCGCGGATCCGCGGCCTCCAGCCCGACGCGGTGCTCTGGGGTGGGCGCGCGGGGGGCGGGCAGTGCGGGTCGGCTGGCGACGACTACGCGCTGGTGGGCGCATCACCCGGAGTGGACGTGCTCGAATACCACGACTACGAGGTGGGCCACGAACTGCCGGGGGATCCGAACAGTGGCCTGGCCCGCCGGCTGCAGCAGGCTCGTGAACTCGACAAACCCCTCGTCGTCGCCGAACTCGGCGTCAACGCCGGATCGTGCATGCCCCTTCGACAGCGCTACGACCTGGTTTCCCGGGTGGTCCCCGAACTGCGACGCGCGGGCGCCGCCGGGGTCCAGTTCTGGGCGTTCGTTCCCGACCCGCGAGCAGGTGAGTGCACCTACGACATCGGCGCGGACGACCCGCTGATGACGATGGTCGGTGCGGGAAGCTGACCACCGCCGGAACTGCGTTCCAGCACGGCTGAACTCGAACTTTTCCTGCTGGAATACCATTCCGGCGAAAGGGGGTCAGCGGACCGGCTTGAGGCGGATCGGCGTGCTCGCCAGCAGCCCGAGCGGGTCGACGTAGTCGGCTCGCGCGGCGGGACCCCACATCGCGCCCCAGTGCAGGCACGCCGACGCCGTGCAGCCAGCGTGGCCTGCGCTCAGCTCGCCGATGACCGTCCGGCCATTCACCGCCTGGCCGCGGCGGACGGCGGGGCGCACCGGCTCGTAGCTGGTGCGCAGGCCACCGGGGTGGGCGATCGACACCAGCGGGCGGCCGGCCAGCTCCCCGGCGAACACCACGGTTCCCGGCCCGGCCGCGTAGACCGGCTGCCCGGCCGTCGCCGCCAGGTCGACGCCACGGTGGCCGCGCTGCCAGTCGGGGGACGGCGCGTCGAATGCCCGCACCACCTGCGGGGTTGGCCGGATCGGCCAGTCGAGCCGCCCGGCGTCGGCCGCCACGGGGGCTACGCCGAGCACCAACAGCACCAGGACCACCGCGAGTATCCGCATACCGGCAGTGCAGCGGATCGGAGCCGGGGCACGCCAGCCCCAGAACAGCCCGCTGTGGATGGCTGCCGCGATGGTAAAACCACCCCTGTCCAGCGTGTAAACTGCCTTCAGCAGCTCGCAACTGTGAGCTGACTTCGCGTGTCTGCACATGGCCACCCACTGGCGGTCATACCCGGATGCCGGCGGTCCCTTCCCGAGTCCCTCGGAACGGGTCCGGCACCCAGCAGGCACCAGGGCACAGTGTCACCCGACGCTGCGCGCACAACCGACACAGTGAGGAATGGCCGATCATGGCTGTTGTAACAATGAAGCAGCTGCTCGACAGCGGCGCCCACTTCGGGCATCAGACCCGTCGTTGGAATCCCAAGATGAAGCGGTTCATCTTCACCGACCGCAACGGCATCTACATCATCGATCTGCAGCAGACGCTGACCTACATCGACTCCGCCTACGAGTTCGTCAAGGAAACCGTCGCCCACGGTGGGTCCATCATGTTCGTCGGCACCAAGAAGCAGGCGCAGGAGTCCATCGCCCAGGAGGCGACCCGCGTCGGAATGCCGTATGTGAACCAGCGCTGGCTGGGCGGCATGCTCACCAACTTCCAGACCGTGCACAAGCGCCTTCAGCGGATGAAGGAGCTCGAGGCCATGGAGCAGACCGGTGGCTTCGAGGGTCGCACCAAGAAGGAAATCCTGATGCTGACCCGCGAGAAGAACAAGCTCGAGCGGTCCCTGGGCGGTATCAGGGACATGCAGAAGGTGCCCTCGGCCATCTGGGTGGTCGACACCAACAAGGAGCACCTCGCGGTCGCCGAGGCGCGCAAGCTGAACATCCCGATCATCGCGATCCTGGACACCAACTGCGACCCGGACCTCGTCGACTACCCGATCCCGGGCAACGACGACGCCATCCGCTCGGCCGCGCTGCTGACCAGGGTGGTGGCCTCGGCCGTCGCCGAGGGCCTGCAGGCCCGTTCCGGTGCCGGTGCCGACAAGCCCGAGGCCGGCCAAGAGGGGCAGGCCGCCGAGCCGCTTCCCGAGTGGGAGCAGGAGCTTCTGGCGGGTGCCACCGCCACCGCCACCGCCGCCGCACCCGAAGCTGCCCCGGCCGAGGCTGCTGCGGCAGAACCCACCTCCTGAACCGCTTCGTCTCTAAGGAAAGGCCCATATGGCTAACTACACCGCTGCCGACGTCAAGCGCCTGCGGGAGCTGACCGGCGCCGGAATGATGGACTCGAAGAACGCGCTCGTCGATTCGGACGGCGACTTCGACAAGGCCGTCGAACTGCTTCGTATCAAGGGCGCCAAGGACGTCGGCAAGCGCGCTGAGCGTGCCACCGCCGAGGGCTTGGTGGCCGCCAAGGACGGAGCGCTCATCGAGCTGAACTCCGAGACCGACTTCGTCGCCAAGAACGCCGAGTTCCAGTCGGTCGCCGACCAGATCGT
This sequence comes from Mycolicibacterium hippocampi, assembly GCF_010723735.1. GTDB lineage: Bacteria > Actinomycetota > Actinomycetes > Mycobacteriales > Mycobacteriaceae > Mycobacterium > Mycobacterium hippocampi. The sequence goes on from NZ_BLLB01000002.1 coordinate 2,836,485, forward strand.
CGCTGCCGCGGCAGCCTCGAAGGCCACCGATGTCGACGCGCTCAAGGCCGCCAAAGTAGGAGACACCACAGTCGAGCAGACGATCGCGGACCTCAGCGCCAAGATCGGTGAGAAGCTCGAACTGCGCCGGGCCACCTACTTCGACGGCACGGTCGAGGCCTACCTGCACAAGCGGGCGGCCGACCTGCCGCCTGCGGTGGGCGTGCTGGTGGAGTACACCGGCGCCGACGCGGAGAAGGCCAAGCAGGCCGCGCACGCGGTCGCCCTGCAGATCGCCGCCCTCAAGGCCAAATACCTCAGCCGTGAGGACGTGCCCGAGGACGTCGTCGCCAACGAGCGTCGTATCGCCGAGGAGACCGCCAAAGAAGAGGGCAAGCCCGAGCAGGCCCTGCCCAAGATCGTCGAGGGCCGCGTGACCGGCTTCTACAAGGATGTCGTGCTGCTGGATCAGCCGTCGGTGTCCGACAACAAGAAGTCGGTCAAAGCACTGCTCGACGAGGCCGGCGTGACCGTGACGCGGTTCGCCCGCTTCGAGGTCGGACAGGCATAGTCGCTTCTGCACCGAAACCCCCGAGACCCAGGTCTCGGGGGTTTCGTGCTTTCCGGGGAACGCAGCCGGGGCGAGATGTTGTTTGCCAGCACCGGGTACAGGTGTATCGGTCTGGCGTAGGACGCCGTGGGCCACCTCCGTTGCCGCCGAGGCGGCGCTCCGGTCGGCGGTCCCGATCTTTGCCCGATCTGCCGTGAACGGTATTCGGCAAACATCTGAGATCCGGCGCGGCTTTATGTCGCAACAGGTGACAAGCTACTTCCGGATGTTTTGCTCGTGGACGAGCTAACCTCGTGTCATGGGGGAACGTCCGAACTGGCTTGGTCACGATGACCAACACGATTGATTCCTCCCACGTCGCCACACTGATGTCGGCGCAAGGGATTGCGGCCGAGATTCGGCACGAGGCAGGCCAGCGAAAGAGATCGACGCGATGGGTGCCGTATGCCAGCGCGATGGTCGACCTCACGACCGCGTCGCTGGCGGTGGCCGTCGGAATGACGTGGGCCAACAAGACCAATCAGCTGTTACCGCCGAGCTGGATGGTGTGCTTCTTCGCCCCCACTGTCGTCGCAGTGTCGGCGCTCGGTGGCCGGTACAGGCGCAAAGTGAACCGCTCTTTCCTCGAAGAGCTGCCGACGATCGAGGCCGTCACCGCCCTGGCGGCGATGCTGCTGCTCAGCGGCCTTGTCCTCAACACCGGAATCACCGGGTCACGCAGCGGTGCGGTGGCTCGTGTCTGGATGTGCGGGGCGATCCTCATTCCGGTCGGCCGGCTGCTGTGGATCGAATGGAAGCGCTACTGTTTCCGCCGCGACCGTCTGACCGCTCCCACTCTGATCGTCGGCAACGGCCAGATCGCCGAGAAGGTGCTCGAGCGAATCACCGGATCGACCGCATACGGCCTGCGCGCGGTCGGGATCATCGACGACGAGGTCCCCTCGATGGGCCCGGACCGGAAATCACCGGCTGCCGTCCCGTACCTGGGCAAGCTGGCCGACATCGAGCAGGCGATCACCCGCACCGGCGCCGAATGCATCATCGTGGCGTTCTCGCGAACCCGCGATGAGGCGTTGGCCGATGTGGTCCGCATCGCCTACAAGCACAGCATGAACGTGTGGATAGTGCCACGGATCTTCGATGCGATCGGCGTGCACTCCCGCATCGATCATGTGGGCGGTCTGCCCCTGATCTCGGTTCCCCGCACCGACCCGCGCGGCTGGGAGTTTCGCGCCAAGCACATTTCCGACCGGGTGTTCGCCACGGCCGGGCTCGTGCTGATCTCCCCGCTGTTCCTCACGTTGATGCTGCTGGTCCGGCTCAGCTCCCCGGGGCCGATCTTCTACGGCCAGGATCGGATCGGGCGTGACGGCCGGGTGTTCTGCTGCCGGAAGTTCCGTTCGATGCGCCCGCTGCGTGAATCCGATGCCCGGTTCACGCTCAGCGACGGCACCGCGCCGGGGGGTGTCGAAGGGGAGGACCGCCGCACGCCGATCGGAAAGTTCATGCGGGCCACGTCGCTCGACGAACTCCCGCAATTGCTCAACGTCATCAGGGGCGAGATGAGCCTGGTGGGTCCGCGTCCCGAGCGCCCGGAGTACGTCGACCTGTTCAACGCCCAGATCGTGCGGTACGGCGACCGGCACCGCGTGAAGGCCGGGATCACTGGTTGGGCCCAGGTACACGGCCTGCGTGGACAGACGTCGATCGCCGACCGCGCCGAATGGGACAACTTCTATATCGAGAACTGGTCGATCTGGCTCGATTGGCGGATCTTGGCGATGACGGTGCTGGCGGTGCTCCGTCGCGCCGAATGAACCAGTGACGACGCCCCGGTACGCTTTGGTACCGTCGTTCGATGGACCGGATAACCGCCTTCTCCGATGATGCCCTGGGCGACCTCGACGCCGTTGGTCTGGTCGACGCGATGCGCGCCGGAACAGTGTCTGCTGCAGAGATCGTCGAGGCGGCGATCGCCCGCGCCGAGGCGGTGAACCCGGCGCTCAACGGTCTGGCCTACGAGACCTTCGAGCAGGCACGGGCGCGGGCCCGACTGCGCCGGCCCTACGGCGGTTTCTTCGACGGGGTGCCGTCGTTCATCAAGGACAACGTCGCCGTCGCCGGCATGCCGACGATGAACGGCACCGACGCCTGGGATCCGCGACCCGCCGACGCCGACGGGGATTTCGCCCGCGCGTACCTGGCGACCGGACTGATACCGCTGGGCAAGACACAGCTCTCGGAGTTCGGTTTCAGCGCGTCTGCGGAACACGCCCGGCTCGGCTCGGTACGTAATCCGTGGAACACCGACCACACCGCCGGAGCCTCGTCGTCGGGTTCGGGGGCGTTCGTCGCCGCAGGTGTGGTGCCGATCGCCCACGCCAACGACGGCGGGGGCTCGATCCGGATTCCTGCGTCCTGCAACGGGCTGGTGGGTCTCAAGCCGTCGCGAGGCCGGCTCCCGCTGGACAAGGACATGCGGCAGATGCCGGTGCGCATCGTCCACAACGGCGTGCTCAGCCGCTCCGTCCGCGACACCGCCGCGTTCTACCGCGAGATGGAACGCGTGCATGCCAACCCGAAGCTGCCCCCAGTGGGCGACATCGCCGGACCTGCCGAGAAGCGACTGCGAATCGCCGTGTGCGTCAAGTCGATCACCCGCGAGGCCGGTCCCGAGGTCACCGAGTTGACGTACCGGACCGCGGCGCTGCTCGAGGAGCTCGGTCACCGGGTGACGCCGATCGACAACCCGGTGCCGGCCCGGTTCATGGACGACTTCCTGTTGTACTGGTCGTTTCTGGCGTTCGCCTTGGTCAGGGGTGGCCGCCGCACCTTCGGCGACAGTTTCGACCGCGACCGTCTCGACAACCTCACGCTGGGGCTGGAGAGCCACGCCGCCCGCAACCTGCACCGGTTGCCGCTGGCCATCGCCCGGCTGGCCCGTATCCGGCGGGTCACGTCGCGGCTGTCGTCGACCTACGACGTGCTGCTGACACCGACGATGGCCGATGTCACGCCGCGCATCGGCCACCTCGACCCGACTGCCGACTACCAGCAGATCATCGACCGGCTCGTCGAGTGGGTGGCCTTCACGCCACTGCAGAACGCGACCGGCGAGCCGGCGATCTCGTTGCCGCTGGCCGAATCCGCGTCCGGACTCCCGGTCGGGATGATGTTCTCTGCCGCTCTCGGTCAGGACGCCCGGTTGCTCGAGCTGGCCTACGAGCTCGAGGAAGCCCGGCCCTGGGCGCGAATCCAGGCCTGACAACGACCCTCGTCGGCAATGAGCGCGCGCAAAATGCCATGAATTTCGGCGCGCCGACGTACAGACATGCGCGCTCGCGCAAAGGAGGCGACGAAATCCGTTGCGGTGAGGACACATCGCTGTAACGCGACCGGCGACGTGTTAACAACACCGACATTGCAAGTGGCCGTCGGCGAAACTTTGCGCTCGCACCATCGCTTCTCGTGGAGACCAGCCCCATCGTGAGCACGCCGGGCACCGGTGATCCGGTCCGCTATCCACTGGACCCGTTGTCGGGCGCCGAGATCGAAGCGGCAGCCCGGATCCTGTCGGAATCCGACTATGGAACTCCCACAATGAAATTCGTGATGATTCAGCTCTGTGAACCCGCCAAGACCCCGGAGCTGACATTCGATCCCACTGTCCACGTCCCCCGGCAGGCGTTCGCCACCATGTACGACGCGGCCGCCAAGATGATCTACGAAGCGGTTGTCGACGTGCTGGCGGGCACCGTCGACGAGTGGAAGGAGATCCCGGGCCGGTTCCCCTCCTACCTCGTGGAGCACATGACCGGGGTGGAGGAGAAGGTGCGGGAGGACCCGCGCTGGCAGGCCGCTATGCGCAAACGCGGAGTGACCGACTTCAGCCTGGCGATGATCGACCCGTGGCCCGCGGGCTACTACGGCGCGCAGGATCATCACGACAACTCCGCACTCATCTGCCGCCCGCTGACGTTCATGCGGGCCGCTCCCTCCGAGCACGGCTACGCGCGCCCCGTCGAAGGCCTGATCGTCACGTTCGATCTCGATGCGATGGAGGTCATCGACATCGAGGATCACGGTGTCGTGCCGTTGCCGCCGACCGCGGGCAACTATGCCGAGAAGTTCATGTTCGATCCGGACAACCGCCCGGCGTTCACCGAGTTCCGGCAGGACGTCAAACCGATCGAGATCACCCAGCCCGATGGCCCGAGCTTCACCGTCGACGGCTGGCAGGTCAGCTGGCAGAAGTGGTCGATGCGGATCGGTTTCAACCCCCGTGAAGGCATCACGCTGCACGAGGTCACCTACACCGATCGGGGCGAGGCCAGGCCGATCCTGTACCGCGGTTCGCTCTCGGAGATGGTGGTGCCCTACGGTGACAGCTCGCCGACCCACTGGAACAAGAACGTCTTCGACATGGGCGAGGTCGGGATGGGCTTCTCGGCCAATCCGTTGACGCTCGGGTGCGATTGTCTGGGCGAGATCCACTACTTCGACGGCACGGTCAACGATTCCAGCGGGAACGCTGTGACGATCCCCAACGCCATCTGCATGCACGAGGAGGACTACGGAATCTCCTGGAAGCACACCGATTTCCGCACCGGGGAAGTCGAGGTTCGACGGTCGCGGCGGCTGGTGGTCTCGATGATCTGCACCGTCGGCAACTACGAGTACGGGTTCTTCTGGTACTTCTACAACGATGCCTCCATCGAGGTGGAAGTGAAGCTGTCCGGGGTGCTCACCACCGGTGCCATCTCAGACGGTGAGCAGCCCCGCTGGGGCAAGATGGTCGCCCCGGGCCTCTACGGTCCCAACCATCAGCACTTCTTCAACTTCCGGCTCGACATGAGCGTCGACGGGCCCGGAAACAGTGTGTACGAAGTCGATTCGATCTGCGAGCCGGACCCGGCGCTCAACCCGCACCGCAACGCGTGGATCACCCGGGACACCCTGGTGGCCTCGGAGTCCGACGGCGCCCGGGACTGGAACTGGTCCACCGGCCGGTACTGGAAGGTGTCCAACCCGTCGAAGATCAACGAGCTGGGTCAGCCGGTGGCCTACAAGCTCACCCCCAAGGACGTGGTGCCGGTGATGGTGCAGGAGGGTTCGCACATCTACGACCGCGCCCGGTTCGTCCAGCACAACCTGTGGGTGACGAAATACGACCCGGCCGAGAAGTTCGCGGCGGGCGACTACATGTACCAGTGCGCGGATGCTCAGGGGCTGCCCCAGTTCATCGGCGGTGATGCGCCGCTGGAGGACACCGACGTCGTGCTCTGGTACACGGTGGGGGCACACCACGTGGTGCGGCCCGAGGACTGGCCGGTGATGCCGTGCGCCTACACCGGTTTCCATCTCAAACCGGTCGGCTTCTTCGACGGCAACCCGGCCCTGGACATTCCGCCGTCGCCGCCGATGGCCTGCCACCAGCACTGACAGCCGACGGCGGTGACGCCTGGTGAATCGGATGGCCATATCAGCGGCTGTCACGGCCCGGCGTCGATTATATTCTGGGCGTGCCAGAGATGGATCGCCGCAACCTGATGTTCATGATGGGTCTGGGTGCGGCGGCCGCCGCATTGCCGGTAGCCACGGCTCGCGCCCAGCCCGTCCCCGGTGACATTCCGCCCGTCCCGGGCCCACCCGGCGCGCCGGCGCCCGCTTCCGAGACCGGTACGGGTCTGCTGTTCCAGGACGAGTTCAACGGGCCGGCCGGATCGCCGCCCGACCCGGCGTCGTGGTTCATCGTTCCGGAACGCGAGACCATCAGGAATCCCCACGAGTGGGACAAACCCTTCAACATGGGGCGCTACGTGACCGACCAGGAGCACGTGTTCCAGGACGGCAACGGCAACCTGGTCATCCGGGCCACCCGCGGCCCCGGCACCACCATCCAGGAGAAGTACGCCAGCGCCAAGATCGTCGGCAACTGGCGTGGCGGGATGGGCACCACCTGGGAAGCCCGGGTCAAGCTGGACTGTCTGACCGACGGCGCGTGGCCCGCCTTCTGGCTGATCAACGACAACCCGGTGCGGGGAGGCGAAATCGACCTGGTCGAGTGGTACGGGAACAACGACTGGCCGTCCGGGACCACCGTGCACGCCCGGCTGGACGGTACGTCGTTCGCCACCCACCGCCATCCCGTCGACAACGCATGGCACACCTGGCGGATGACGTGGCTTCCCAGCGGGCTGTACTTCTGGAAGGACTTCCAGCCGGGCATGGAGCCGTTCTTCACCGTGCCCGCGCACTCCGTCGCGGACTGGCCGTTCAACGACCCCGGTTTCACGATGGCGCCGGTGTTCAACATCGCCGTCGGCGGCTCCGGCGGCCGCGAGCCCGCGGGAGGCACCTATCCGGCCGAGATGCGCGTCGACTGGATCAGGGTCTTCTGACGTTTTCGGGGTTTGGCCAACCGGTCCTCAGATCGGGTCGACTCGGTCGAGCAGCTCGTTGAGGGTCACCAGATCGAGAAACGCCGTCGCGCGCACCACTTTTCCGTCGCGCATGGTCATCACCCAGAGGTAACTGTTGACATACGGGCGGCCGTCACGAGCCGTCGCGGTGCCGTCCCAGATCGCCACCACGACGTCACCTTCGGTGATCAGCTCACGCACGTGCGCCTCGATCGGTCCGACGAGGCGGGCCTGGATGGGCCCGGCGCCGTCCTGGAGGAACTGGGCTCGGCTGGTATACGTCGTCGGTTCCACCGCTCGCGCCACGGTCCAGTGCACGTCGTCTGCCAGGATCGAGAAGAAGCTGTCCTCGCCACCAACGCCGCGCGCGAATGCCTCACGTACCACGTCGGCGTTGCGTTGCTGCTCGCCGCTGCGCGAAGGCTCCTGCGCGTTACCGGGTGTGCCGCTGCCGACCATCACGGCAACCGCCAGGACACCGGCGACCAGTACGCGGGCAGCGCGCCGTCGCCGCCGGATGAAATCGAATGTCATGCCACCGAACCTAGGGACGCGAGCATGAACCCGGCAGGATCCCGTTCTCCTGGGAGTGCTGCACCCCGGATGGAGTGAACTCCGACCAGGGAATGTCAGCGATCGGTCGGCCCTAACCGAGTGCGGCGAGCAGCTGCCGGAACTCACGCCGCTGCGCGTCCGTCAGCGGAGCCAGAACCCGTTCCTCGGCCGTGTGGACCGCGGCCTCCAGGGCGCTCAGCAACTCGTTCCCCTCACGCGTCAACTGCGCGGGCAGCGAGCGGCCGGAAGCCGGCGAGGGAGGGCGGCCCACCACACCACGCGCTTCCAGAGCGCGCAGCACCACGTTCATCGCTTGCGGGGACACGTTGAGGTCGCGCGCCAGCTCCGCATTGGAGCGGCCCGGGTGCTGGGACAGGATTCGGATGCAGAGGTATTGGGGGAACGACAGATTCAGCGGATCGAGCGCCGAGGCGGACACTTCCGAGCGCAGCACGGACGCCACCCGGTACAGAAGGTAACCCAGCGGCCGGTCCTCGGTAGGCGACATATCAATCATGTTGACATATATCAACGTCGTTGATAAACCGGACTCATGACGAACCCGACAGACCAGATGTTCGAATCGGCGTACCGCGGTGAAGCCGCGGAGATGGGGGCAGGCATCAAACCGCCGTGGAGCATCGGCGAACCACAGCCGGAGATCCTGGCGCTGATCGAGGCCGGGAAGTTCCACGGCGACGTCCTCGACGCCGGGTGCGGCGAGGCGGCCGTGTCGATGTACCTCGCCGAGCGCGGGTTCACCACGGTCGGACTGGACCAGTCACCGACAGCGATCCGGCTGGCCCGCGAGGAGGCGGCCCGACGGCAGCTCGGCAACGCCACCTTCGACGTTGCCGACATCAGCGCGTTCACCGGTTACGACGGCCGGTTCGGCACCATCGTCGACAGCACGCTGTTCCACTCGATGCCGGTGGAACTGCGGGAGGGCTACCAACAGTCGATCCTGCGGGCCGCCGCGCCTGCCGCGTCGTACTTCGTGTTGGTGTTCGACGCCGCCGGAATGCCTGCCGACGGGCCCGTCAACGCCGTCACCGAACCCGAACTGCACGCCGCGGTATCCCCGTACTGGCAGATCGACGAGATCAGGCCGGCTCGCATCCACGCCAACATCCCGGCGGGGATGAACCTCGAGGCCTTCGCGGGATCCGGGATCCGCGACGAGGCAGACGGCCGGAAGTCGATGCCCGCCTGGCTGTTGTCGGCACACCGGAGCTGAGCCCACACGGCCCCCGACGTGGTGCACTGGTCGCGATGAGGCAGGATTAGGGGAGCCGTCCGCGGCATCGGAGGGGGTGGCGACGCATGCGAGGACCGCAAAGGAGTCGGATGGCGGAATCCACAGGTTCCCACGGTGCGGGCTCGTCGCCCCCGATCAGGCCCGCCTACTCGCGAGTGCTGCTCAAGCTCGGTGGCGAGATGTTCGGCGGCGGGCAGGTCGGCCTCGACCCCGACGTGGTCGCACTGGTCGCGCGTCAGATCGCCGAGGTGGTGCGCAGTGGCGCCCAGGTGGCCGTCGTCATCGGTGGCGGCAACTTCTTCCGCGGCGCACAACTGCAGCAGCGGGGCATGGAACGTAGCCGCTCGGACTACATGGGCATGCTCGGCACCGTGATGAACAGCCTTGCCCTACAGGACTTCCTGGAAAAGGAAGGCATCCAGACCCGGGTGCAGACCGCCATCACGATGGGGCAGGTGGCCGAGCCCTACATTCCGCTGCGGGCCCGGCGGCACCTCGAGAAGGGCCGGGTGGTCATCTTCGGTGCGGGAATGGGGCTGCCGTACTTCTCCACCGACACCACCGCCGCGCAGCGCGCCCTGGAGATCGGTGCCGAAGTGGTGCTGATGGCCAAAGCCGTCGAAGGTGTGTTCACCGCAGACCCGCGGGTGCACCCCGACGCCGAACTGCTCACCGCGATCAGCCACCGTGAGGTCATCGACCGCGGACTCAAGGTCGCCGACGCGACCGCGTTCAGCCTGTGCATGGACAACGGTATGCCGATCCTGGTGTTCAACCTGCTCACCGATGGCAATATCGCGCGTGCGGTGGCGGGTGAGAAGATCGGAACACTGGTCACCACATGATCGACGGACTACCGCGCACGCGCGGAGCAGGAAAGTAGGAGCACAGTGATCGACGAAACGCTCTTCGATGCCGAGGAGAAGATGGAGAAGGCCGTGTCGGTGGCGCGGGACGATCTGGCGTCGATCCGCACCGGTCGTGCGAACCCCGGCATGTTCAACCGCATCAACATCGACTACTACGGTTCCGCCACCCCGATCACCCAGCTGTCCAGCATCAACGTGCCCGAAGCGCGGCTGATCGTCATCAAGCCCTACGAGGCCAACCAACTCCGCAACATCGAGGATGCGATCCGCAACTCCGACCTGGGCGTCAACCCCACCAACGACGGCAACGTCATCCGGGTCTCGATCCCTCAGCTGACCGAGGAGCGCCGCCGCGACCTGGTCAAGCAGGCCAAGTCGAAAGGCGAGGACGCCAAGGTGTCGGTCCGCAACATCCGTCGCAAGGCGATGGAGGAGCTGTCCCGCATCAAGAAGGACGGTGACGCCGGCGAGGACGAGGTGACCCGCGCCGAGAAGGAACTCGACAAGAGCACCCACCAGTACACCAGTCAGATCGACGAGCTGGTCAAGCACAAAGAAGGCGAGCTGCTGGAGGTCTGAGGTGACCGATCAGCAAGCGATTCCCGTGGGAGAGAAGCCGGTCAACGAACCGCCGCAGAAGAAGGCGTCGCGTGCCGGGCGCAACCTGCCCGCTGCCATTGCCGTGGGGGTGCTCCTCGGCGGCGGGCTGATCGCCATCCTGTTGTTCGCGCCCTACCTGTGGCTTGCCCTGGTCGCTGTGGCGGTGGCCATCAGCACCGTCGAGGTGAGCCGGCGACTCGAGGAGGCGGGCTATCACATCCCGCTCATCCCGCTGCTGGTCGGTGGGCAGGCCACGCTGTGGCTGACCTGGCCGTTCGGTCCGGCGGGCGCGCTGGGCGGGTTTGCGGGCACGGTCGTGGTGTGCATGATCTGGCGTCTGGTCGGGCGGGGGCTCAACCATGCGCCGCAGAACTACTCCCGCGACATCAGTGCCACGGTGTTCCTCGCCACCTGGGTCCCGCTGTTCGCCAGTTTCGGTGCGCTGCTCATCTACCCCGACGACGGTGCGAACCGGGTCTTCTGCCTGATGCTCGGGGTCGTCTTCTCCGACATCGGCGGATACGTGGCGGGGGTCCTGTTCGGCAAGCACACGATGGCGCCGGCGATCAGTCCCAAGAAGTCCTGGGAGGGCCTGGCCGGTTCGCTGTTGTTCGGCGTCACCGCGTCCGTGCTGGCAGTGATGTTCCTGCTGGACAAGCCGTGGTGGGCCGGCCTCGCTCTGGGCGTGATGCTGGTCATCACCGGCACGCTCGGCGACCTGGTCGAGTCGCAGTTCAAGCGCGACCTGGGCATCAAGGACATGAGTAATCTGCTGCCGGGCCACGGCGGGATGATGGACCGTATCGATGCCATGCTGCCCTCGGCCGTGGCCACCTGGATCGTGCTGACCCTGCTGGCCTGAGCAGGGGAGCTCCGGCAGGTGCGATACTTGGGCGCACATGTCTGATTCTCCCGCGGCCCTGCCGCTCGTCTTCGACCCGCCGCGCCGCGCCAAGCCACCGCGGCACTTCGCCGACCTGGACGAGGCCGAGCGCACCGCGGCCGTCGCCGATCTCGGACTGCCGGCGTTTCGCGGCAAGCAGCTGGCCAATCAGTATTATGGCCGGCTCACCGCCGACCCGGAGCAGATGACCGACCTACCCGCGACAATCCGCACCCAGGTCGCCGAGACGCTGTTCCCGACGCTGTTGACGGCGACCCGGGAAATAGAGTGCGATGCCGGCCAGACCCGCAAGATGCTGTGGCGCGCCGTCGACGGGACGACGTTCGAGTCGGTGCTGATGCGCTATCCGGACCGCAACACCGTCTGCATCTCCTCGCAGGCCGGTTGTGGCATGGCCTGCCCGTTCTGCGCGACCGGTCAAGGCGGTCTGCAACGCAACCTGTCGACCGCCGAGATCCTGGAACAGGTACGGGCAGCGAGTGCCGAGCTGCGCACCCGCGAGGGTGGCCGGCTGTCGAACATCGTCTTCATGGGCATGGGCGAGCCGCTGGCCAACTACAACCGGGTGGTTGCCGCGGTCCGAAGAATCACAGAATCGCCACCGAATGGATTCGGCATCTCGGCGCGATCGGTCACCGTCTCGACGGTCGGGCTGGCGCCCGCCATCCGTAAGCTCGCCGACGAACGACTCAACGTCACCCTGGCGGTGTCACTGCACACCCCCGACGACGAACTGCGCGACACCCTGGTGCCGGTCAACAACAGGTGGAAGGTCTCCGAAGTACTCGATGCCGCCCGCTACTACGCCGACATCACCGGTCGGAGGGTGTCGATCGAGTATGCGCTGATCCGCGACGTCAACGATCAGCCGTGGCGAGCGGATCTCCTCGGTAAGAAACTGCGCGGGGCGCTCGGTTCGCTGGTGCACGTCAACCTGATCCCGCTCAATCCGACACCGGGCAGCGAGTGGGACGCCAGCCCGAAGCCAGCCGAACGGGAGTTCGTCAGGAGGGTCAGGGAGCGCGGCGTGTCGTGCACGGTGCGTGACACCCGCGGCCGCGAAATCGCCGCTGCCTGCGGCCAATTGGCCGCCGACGGCTAGCTCAGCGGGTAGTCGACGACATTGGCGACCGGTCCCTGAGCGGCGAGGCCTGATGCCGCTTCGATCCACTGGCCGGTGACGACCATGGTGAGGTTGGGCAGGTTGACGATGTAGTCGCCGTAGGTGCGGAGGTAGGGATCGCCGATGTAGATGGCGCCGCCGTAATCCGGGAGCAGATTCTGTACGACGGTGCTCGACTCCGAATCCTTGACCTGGACCGAACTGTTGTACAGCACCGAGGCTTCGATCTCGATCTGCAGGCCGACGAACACACCCGCCTTCTCCTTGAGCTTGACGCCCCCGCCGGCGGCCCAACTCGCCGACTCACTCTTTGTGGTGGTGACGGTGTAGTAGTACGAGTTCGTCTGGGAGCCATAGTTGTTCTGCTGCTGGACAGGTCCCGATGTCGGCGCGTTGTAGTAGGTGTCACCGGTGGCGTTGACCCCGCACGAACCCGGCATCGATCCGTTGTAGCCCGGTGCGCAGGCCACGTCGACGGCCGCAGCCGCAAGGTTCGGGTCGTCCGTGACGTCCATTCGGCCGGGGGTGGCGTACGGGTAGATCAGGTACATGACGGCGCTGTCGCGGTCATAGCTGCCCGACATGCATCCGGCGCTCTGGCAGGTGACCCGGGGTGCACTGCCCCCGTTGAAGACCTTCAGCTCCGCCGAGGCGTCGATTCCCGTCGCGTTCGTCCACGTCACATACGCTTCCTGGTCCTGGAAGACGTTGTAGTCGACCTCGATGTAAATCATCTGGAACGGTTGCAGGACAAAGCCTGTCTCCGGGGAGTCGTCTTCTTCGTATTCGCCGGTGATGCTGTCGAGTGTCTGCGCGTACGGCGTGAGGTTGACCACCCGGATCGTCTGGGAACTGACGGCGCGGCCGGCGAACAGGATGTTCGGCAAGATCCGAAACGCGTCAACCTGATCCCGTAGGTAGCCGCCGATGATGCCGAAGAGGGACTTCGGTGTGGCAGCGGGTATCGGGACGGGTGCCGCGATATCAGGCGGGGACTCGAAGCCGACGGCAGCGGTCTCCGGCGGAGTGGGATCTGAATTGGAGTCGGGAGATGGATGCGGGCCGGTCCCGATCGGCCAGTCGACAGTGGTATAGGTGACCGCGACCGGGTTTCCGTCCTGGTCGATCACGCCCGAGGGTGCCAGACTGACGTATTCCACGTTCGGAATCGTGATGGTGACGCCCGAATTGGTCAGCGTCATGTTGACGTAGTCGTGATACTCCGGGTACTGCACATAGATCTGGCCGTAGCTTCCGGGCGGCACGTCCAGATCCACCTGGGACTCGGTGGTGAAGCCGTCGCTCCAGCTGTGCCCGTACTTCTGCTGCACCAGCGCACCGATTTCGGTCTGGAACGCCAACGGACCGAGTGCGAAGTTCAGTGAGGTGCCGGCGACCACCTTCAGGTTTTCCTCGACACCGCTGGTTTTGGTCACCTCGTGGACAACCTTGTACCTGTTGGTCGAAATGACGCTTCCGGCGTTGAACAGTGTGTTGCCCACCTGCTTCGGCGCGCTGAGCCTTATCTGCTCGTCGACGACCTCCTGGGTGCAGCTGCCCGTCACCTTGCACAGCGCCGAGGCGACAAGCGCTTGCCCGACGGGGTCCGTGCTGTCGATGGTGAGCATGGTGCCGGCCGCCGGCAACAGCACCAACGTCTGCCGGAGTGAGATGAGCGAGGGGCCACCGATGGATTGCGGGGTGTCGAAGATGACGGTCTGTATGCCGCTGTTCGTCGTCGACGCGGTGGCGCCGCCCGCGTCGACGGCGACGGTGACGGTCGTGGAGCCGTCCGACCACTTCATCGTGCCTTCGTAGGTCCAGTCGTTGTCGTGGTAACTATTGCCCTGGTAGAAAGCCAGCTCGACCTGGCGAGCGTTGTCGAGGGCGAATCCTTCCTGGGGGCCGTAGGTCAGCGGAAGCTTGGTGTCGAGGTCGGTCAGGGTGACCCGCCTGCCGGTCAGGTTGAGGACGGTGACCTCGTTGCGGACCCACGGAAGAAAGATGTCACTGGTGGGATTGCAGACGCCGTCCCGGCACGCTCCGGGAGGGACGGGGTCGGCGCGGGTGCCCAGTATGAGGCCCCCCAGCTCGGTCAGAAGAGTCCCAAAGGGCTTCAGAAGAGTGTGTACAGCCAGCGCCACACGGCTGAACGGAAGACTCATGTCCAAGGTCGTTTCCGAGACGGCGACAACTGGCACAGGAGCTCGGGTGCCGGCGTTGTCGTCGGCCGCTTCGTAGCGCGGGGCGGCCGCCGGAAGCCATTGTGTGGCGGACGTCGCGGTGTCGGCCGGCGGTGTGGGCCGAACGTCCGATGTCACTGTGGGCGCCGCCGCCGTTTCCTCATCGTCGGCGCCCACGTTGTCGGCTTCCTCTGCGGATCGCCGGCGGTCGCCGCGCTGCTCGACCGGAGCCGAAGCCTCCGAGTCGTCGGCTTGTGCAGTGACACTGGCCGATGCCGAATCCACTGCTGTGGCTTCGGATTCCGATCGTTCGGTGAAATCTCCCGGGGTCGGCTGATCGTCTGCCGTGATCGGAACGTCGGCCTCCTCCGACTTCGTCGCCAAGCTGACCGAAGGGTTCGGGAGCGGATCAGTGTCTTGCTGCGCTTCAGAGTTTCTTCCGCGACGTGACGACGGCAGGCTGTTTTTCGGCTGCTGAGCACTGCTGCCCGCGTCGTCACCGTCGGCGGCAGCGGTGTGCGGCGTGCTGCGTTTGCTCTCGGAGGTCGAGTTCGAATCCGACGTTGACGTCGAGCGGTCGTTCGCTCCGTCTTCGGCGTGCGCGACGCCGGCTCCGCCGACCAGTGCCGCGCCAATGCCCAGCGTGATCGCCCCCGCTCCTAGCCAGGCATAGGGCACGATCCGCGACCTCCGAACATCTCGACGTGCCCCCTTCGCTGCTGCGCTGGTCTGCCGGCGTCGTGAATGAGCTGACATCAAGGCCTTCTTCCCACCATCAAGTGCAGCAGCAAACCTGCCCACGTCTAGGGCGCAGCTATTCCTACCACACCAAGGCGGCAATTTCGTCGCAGAGTGAGCCTCGGGCCCGAAGCCGCTGTAGTGCGGTCTACGTTGCAGGTCAGGCGATCCCGAAACATAGGGCATCCGTTGAGCCGCGTAGTCGACCTTTCGCCCGGCACGCCGACTCCGGCGTTCTGTCGACACCAGCCGGTAACCAGAGCAAATATTGACGTTCACTCAAAATTCGTCATCGCACAACTCGTCGCCTGCGACGGCGTGACGGGGGACCGGGGCCGGATCTCTTCGCTCACGGGTCGGGCATGCGGGCCGACGTGACCGGCAGGCGTCCGTCCGCCGAGAAAGCGCTCATTTGCGCGTGACACCCCACCGGCGCGGATCGCCGCTGTCTGCGGCCAATTGGCCGAGGGCTGAGCGCGCGCACGAGAGTCGAGTTCTGCAGGCCTGCACTCGGCAGTTGTCTGCAAAAGTCGACTCTCGTCGTCAGCGCGGCCGGATTCAGCCTGTGTCTGGAGCGTTGACGAACCAGACGTTCTCTTCGCGCAGGTGGCGGCTGCGCCAACCGTCGGGCGTGCGCACCAACTCGTGATGGTAGTAGCCGCCGCACGAACTCTGTTCCGGCATCCCGGGCAGTTGCATCGGGTTGTAGAACATCGCCCGCACAGTGGCCGACGTGCCGTTGTTGTCGAGGATCTCGATGTTGGTGATGTAGTGCATGCTCCACGGGATCGCGCCGAACCCTGCGGCGAGCCAGTCGGCGACCTCGTCGCGGGAGCCGACGGCCGCGCCGGCCGACGAGTAGTCGATGTGGGCGTCGGCGGTGAACACCGACCGGTACAGCTCCCAGTCCTTGGAGTCGACGGCCCGGGCGTACCGGTACAGCAGTGCGGCGATCTGTTCGGCGTCACTCATATCCGTGGTTCGCTCTCAAGCGTCGCTCATATCCGTGGTTCGCGCGCAAGCGTCGCTCATATCCGTGGTTCGCTCGCAAGCGTCGCTCACTCCGGCATGCCGATGGTCTTGGCCTCCAGGTACTCCTTGTAACCCTCGTCGCCGTTGCGATAGCCGAGCCCACTCTGCTTGGTGCCGCCGAACGGGCTGCCGATGCCGAAGTGGCTCTTGCCGTTGATCGTGACGTTGCCGGTGCGCATCCGGGTCGCCACCGCGAACGCCCGGTCCACGTCGCCGCTGCTGACCTCACCCGACAGGCCGTAGATGCTGTTGTTCGCGATCGCGATCGCCTCGTCGTCGGTGTCGTAGCCGGTGACGGTCAGCACCGGACCGAAGATCTCCTCCTGTGCCACCTGCGAATCCGGATCGACGTCGGCCAGCAGCGTCGGCTGGGTGTAGTAGCCGACCGGCAGGTCTTCCGGGATCCCACCGCCGGTGACGAGGCGGGCGCCGGAGTCGATGCCGGAGCGGATCAGGCCGAGGACCTTCTGCCGCTGGCCTTCGCTGATCTGCGGGCCCTGCATGTTTCCCGGAGTCCACGGATCACCGACGGGGAAGCCCTCCATCATCCCTTTGAGGATCTCGATACCTTCGTCATAACGACTGCGGGGCAACAGGATCCGGCTGGGAAGGATGCAACTCTGCCCCGACATCACGCACGCCATCATCGCCGCCATCGGCAACGCCGCCGAGAAGTCGGCGTCGTCGAGCACGATGTGGGCGGATTTGCCCCCTAGTTCCAGCAGCGTCTTCTTCACCGTCGGGGCGCCGGCGGCCAGGATCGCGCGCCCGGTCGCGGTCGATCCGGTGAACGTGATCATGTCCACCCGCGGGTCGGCCGACAGCGCGGCGCCGACGTCGTTGCTGTTGGACACCACGACATTGAAGACGCCCGGTGGGATGTCGGTTTCCTCGGCGACGATGCGTCCGTACTCGCTGCCCGACCAGGGGGTGAGCTGTGCCGGCTTGAGCACCACGGTGTTGCCGGCCATCAACGCGGGGACCGTCTCGGCGACGTTGAGGTAGAACGGGACGTTCCACGGCGTGATCGCGCCCACGACGCCGACGGCCTCGTAGTGGATCTTGCGCCGGGCGGGGCCGAGCTGGGTGGGGTGGACCCCGGTGTCGACCAGGTACTCGAATGCCTTGCCGTGCTGGGCCCAGTGCTTGACTTCCTCGATCGGACTCTCGATCTGGGAACCCGACACCGTCACCGGACAGCCGACCTCGGTGATCAGGATCCGGCGCAGCCGCTCCTTGTTGCGTTCCAGCGCGTCGTGCAGCTGGGTCAGACAGTGGTAGCGGAAATCGAGGTCGCGGGACCAGTCGGTGGTGTCGAACGCCCGTCGAGCCGCGCCCACGGCGCGGGCCATGTCGTCGACGGTGCCGTCGGTGGCCCGGCCTGCCACCTGTTCGCTGGCCGGATGAACGACATCGAATGTCGCTTCACCCGCGGTGAATTGCAGTTCGCCGTCGATGAGCATCCGCTCGTCCCCGGCCAGCACGCCCGTTTCAGTCTCCGCTGTCGTCATGCCGCTAGCTTTACAAGTTTTTGTCCGAGTGTCACGCATTCCTGCGGACTTTCTCGAGCGGTCGTCAGCTGGTTCTGACCCCGACCGCGTGCCGGAGCTGCGCCAGGAACTGGTCGTCGTCGTCGCTGCGGACGATGTAGTGCGACACGGCGACGCGGATCGCCGTCGCCGCCTTGACGGCTCCGTTGGGCCCGGGCAGCAGCTTCTCCAGCTGGGTGCGCATGGTCGGGATGATGTGCGCCAGCCTGCCGATGACGACCTCGGGTTCGATGTCGACCAACCGCACGCCCGAGTAGGACTGCTGGTATTCGACGATGAACCGCATGGCGGCGTCGACGCGGTCGTTGCCGCGTAACCCCGCTGTGGCCCGGGCGATGCCGGTTTCGAACATCTCGCGCTCGTAGATCCCGAAAGCGTCGAGCAGTTCCTGCTTGGAGGCGAACCAGCGGTACAGCGTCGGGCGGGACACCCCGGCCTGCAGCGCCACCTCGGACAGGCTCAGCTTGGTCTGACCGCTACGGCCGAGCACCTCGGCGGTAGCGACCAGGATCCGGTGCCGCGTCGAGGTGTCCTCGGCGGCGTCGGATGCTTCGCGTGCGGGTTCGTTCACGACCTGGCCTCGACTGCAGCTTGCGGTGGGGTTCGCTGTCGATCGTAGAGGGTTCCGGCCGTCGTGACCGGCGCCCGGCCGGGGGTGTCGCTCACAGAGCCTTCTCCAGCAGCGCGACGGTGTCGAGGTCCTCGAGCGCGGCGAGGCTGCGTTCCACCCCTTTCATCGCGATGTCCTCGGCCTGCATGCCGCCCATGCCGGCGGTGATCACAGCGGCGACGTACGGGTACAGCGCGCCCTGCCGGTAGCGGTCCCACAGCTCGTCACGATCCAGCTCGGGTCCGCCCGCACCGGCCAGCGCATCGCGGTAGACATCGAGCAGGTCCCGCTGCGTGGCCTGGCGTTGCTCACTGGTCATGCTGGTGACCAGGGTGTAGGCCAGCTCCCGGCCGGGGTGGCCGCGACGCACCGCCTGCCAGTCCAACAGTCCCGCCTGACCGTTGCGGAAGTACAGGTTCCCCGGATGGGCGTCGCCGTGCATGACGGTGTGGGGAGGACGGTCGACGAGTGACGCGACCGCACGGTAGTGCTCGTCGATGAACCGGCCGCGCTCCAGCGGTAGGTCGGTCCGCTCGGCGAGGCGGCGCGACGACGTCTTCAACAGCGGACCGGTCAGCATGGAGGCACTGTCGGCGGAGGCGGTGTAGAGCCAACCCAGCGGACCCCTGCCGGCCTGCGCGGGCAGGCGCTCCCAGTACGTCGCGTGCAACCGGGCCAGCAACTCGACGACCGATGCGGCCCGGTCCGGGTCGATCGGGTGCAGGGTGTCGGGAAACTCGCAGGGCGCGGCGGAGATCGACAGGTCTGCTAAATCTTCCAGGACGAGTACGAACCTGCCGGTCCACGGATCGAACTGAGAGCCGTAGCAGAGCGGAACGCCGGTCAGTTGTGGTGCCAGCTGGCGGTAGAAGCGTGTCTCGGTGTCGGCCAGGTTGCCGAGTTCACCCATCAGTCTGGTGGCGACGGTCTCGGCGGCCATCTTGACGAAGACGGTGGCGGGGACGTCTGCACCGGTGAGCGCGAGTCGCGCCCGTGAGGAGGTGCCCGCATCGCCGCCGAGCAGCGTCACCGACGTCACGACGCGCCCGGTGAGCTGTGACATGGTGAGCGCGTCGAGGTCGCCGACGGTGCGCGGCATCGACCGCAACCGGCCGATCGCGGCGTCGGTGGCGATGCGTCCCACCCCGCGGCCCAGGTGCGCGGCCAATCCGGCGACAGGTGCGATCCGGTTTTCCAGGACGGACACCTCGAGCCTCCCTAGGCTTGGGCTGTAGCCCCTACGGGCTTACAACAGTGCGGCCTTTTGTAATGGTCGCGGAGAAGGAAGGCTACATGGCCGGACCGCTGGAGGGCGTCAGAGTCGTCGAACTCGGTGTCTGGGTGGCGGGTCCCGCCGCCGGGGGCATCCTGGCGGACTGGGGCGCCGACGTCGTCAAGGTCGAACCGCCGACCGGTGATCCCGCCCGGATGTTCGGCCGGATGCTGGGCATCGACCCGCAGGATCGCCACCATGTCAGCCCGCCGTTCGAGATGGACAACCGCGGCAAGCGCAGCGTCGTGCTCGACCTGAACAGCGCCGAAGGTCGGCGCCGGGTGCAGGAACTGCTCAGCGACGCTGACGTTTTCATCACCAACATCCGCACCGGCGCGTTGCGGCGCATCGGGCTGGATTTCGAGACGATCACCGTCGACAACCCGCGCCTGGTCTACGGGTTGATCACCGGCTACGGAACCGCCGGACCCGACGCCGACCGCGCTGCCTACGATGTCGCGGCGTTCTGGGCGCGCGCGGGACTGGCGCACCTGCTGACGCGGCCCGGGGACTCACCCCCGTTCCAGCGGGGCGGGATGGGCGACCACATGGCAGGCATGACGCTGGCCGCGGCGGTGTGTGCAGCGCTGGTCGCGCGGGGTCGTACCGGGGCGGGGCAACTGGTGTCGACGTCGTTGTACCGCCAGGGCGCCTACACGGTGAGCTTCGACCTCAACACGTTTCTGATCACCGGACGTTCCATCGCGATCGGGCAGCGGGAGTCGATGGGCAACCCCTGCATGAACAACTACACCGCGGGAGACGGCCGCCGGTTCTGGCTCGTCGGCCTGCAGGGGGAGCGGCACTGGCCCGCGCTGTGCGCCGCGATCCAGCGCCCTGGCTGGCTGACCGACGAGCGGTACGCGACGGCACGGTCGCGGGCCGCCAATGCTGTGGAGCTGATCGGCGAACTCGACACGATCTTTGCGGGCAAGTCGCTCGACGAGTGGGCCGAATCCTTTGCCGCACAGCCGGATCTGTTCTGGTCGCCCATCAACTCGATGGAGGATGTGGCTGCCGACGAACAGTTCCACGCCGCCGGCGGCATCGTCTACGTGCCTGACGACGACTCCATTGTGCCGATGGTGGCCTCGCCCGCGGATTTCTCCGCCACCCCGTGGGAGGCGCGATCCTGTGCGCCCGGACTGGGTGAGCACACCGAGGAGGTGCTCGCCGAACTGGCCGGGCGGACGAATCGTTTGGCGTAACAGGGTCAACCGTCGGCGGTCTCACTGCTGGCTGGGGAAGGAGCGTGGTGTCTCACGTGGGCCGCATGACGCAGCTGGGCGAGGAAGTCTGCGCTGTCGTCGCTGCGCACCAGGTACTGGGAGATCGCCACCCGCACCGCGGTCGCCGCCGACAAGGCAGCCTCAGGCCCCGTGCACAGGCGTTGCAGGCGCTCCCGCATCAGCGGCAGCACCTCGGCCATCCGCTTGATGACCTGGTCGGGTTCGATGTCCACCATGCGCACACCGGGATAGGACAGTTGGTACTCCACGATGACGCGAAGGGCGGCGTCGAGCCTCTCGTGGGCGGGCAGTCCGGCGGTGGCCGCGGCGATGGCGTGCTCGTAGTAGCGCCGTTCCCACACCGCGAAGACGTCGAGCAGCTCGCGCTTGCCGGCGAAGTAGCGGTAGAGCGTGGGCCGCGAGACGCCGGCCTGGGTGGCCACCTCGGACAGTGACAGCTTCGTCATGCCGTTGCGGCCGAGCACTTCTGCGGTGGCCGCGAGGATCCGTTGCCGGGTCGGATGGTCGGGATCAGGGGGATCTTCTGGGCCGTGTCGAGCATGAGGCGACACCTGCGGCATGGTGACAGCTTTACAAATTATCGCCCGAGTGTCACGCTAATTCTGTGACAGCACCCTCGTTGCATGAGCGTGAGCACAGCTCGATCGACATCACCTCACACGATTTCTGGAGCCAGCCGTTCGCGGTGCGCGACGAGACCTTCGCGCGGCTGCGCGCCGGTGACGGGCTGACCTGGCATCGGCCGTTCCCTTCGCTGTTCCCGATGGAGGAGCCCGGCTACTGGGCGCTGACCCGACGGGCCGACATCGCCTATGTCAGCCAGCATCCCGAGCTGTTCACCTCCGAGCGCGGCGTGGCGCTCGACCCGATGCCTGCCGACATCCAGCGCTTCGCGTCGTTCTTCCTGACGATGGACCCGCCGCAGCACACCACGTATCGGCGGCTGATCAGCTCGGCGTTCACGCCGAGAAACGTCCGCCAGATCGAACAGCAGATCCATCGCGGCGCGGTGGCCATCGTCGACGATCTCGTCGGCGCGGGCGACATCGATTTCGTCGCAGACTGTGCGGCGCGACTGCCGATGTTGACCATCATGGAGATGCTCGGTGTACCGGCGGCCGATCAGCCTGCCGTGGCCGAGGCCGCCGAGAAGCTGTTCTCGATGAGCGACGACGAGTACAGCTCCATCGAAGAGCGGGCCGCCAACACCATCAACGAGATCATGCTGCTATCCAGCACCGGCGCCGAGTTGGCGAAGTTCCGCCGCAACAACCCCGGCGACGACCTCATGACCAGCATCGTCAACGCCGAGGTGGACGGTCAGCGGCTCACCGACGAGGAGATCGGCGCGTTCCTGATCCTGCTGTCCTCGGCGGGCAACGACACCACCAAACAGACGACCACCCATGTGATGATGGCCCTGGTCGAGAACCCCGACCAGCGAGCCTGGTTGATGGCGGACTTCGACAACCGGATCGGCACGGCCGTCGAGGAATTCGTGCGGTGGTCCACCCCGGTGCTGCAGTTTGCCCGCTTTGCCACCCAGGACACCGCGATCAACGGCCAACCCGTCGCCGAGGGCGACAAGGTCGGACTGTTCTACTGCTCGGCCAACCGCGACGAAACCGTCTTCGACGAGCCGTGGCGGTTCGACCTGGCGCGCTCGCCCAACCCGCATCTGGGGTTCGGGGGTGGCGGGCCGCACTTCTGCCTCGGTAATCAGCTCGCGAAGGCTGAGCTGCGAAACCTGTTCCGGGAACTTCTGACTCGCTGCAAGACCATCGAGTTGGGCGAACCAGACCTGCTGTACAGCAGCTTCGTTCACGGCGTGAAGCGGCTGCCTGCGCACGTCCGGTGACCCACTGGGCGGATCGGACACGAAAAGGGAAGCGTGATGAAGGTCGAAGTCGATCTCGCCAAGTGCACCGGGCACGGCATCTGTGAGTCCATCGCCGAAGAGGTCTTCGAGGTGCAGGACGACGGCACGGTGATGATCCACGACGCCGAGCGCCCCGAGTCCGATCGGGAGCGGATGCAGCAGGCCGTCACGCAGTGCCCGGCCGCCGCGCTGAAGATCACGGACTGAGGCTTCGCGAAATACTATTCCGCGAGAGTCATTTCGAGGGCCGGGGGCGCACCAGGACCGACTGCTGGATCGCGCCGACCGCACCATCCTCGTCGAACAGCGTGCCGATCGTCGTGCCGATACCGTCGGGCCCGTAACTGGTCTCGGCGCGGATGCCGATCCACTCACCCTCGGGCATCCGGTGCACGTGCACCGCCAGATCGGTGTTCAGGAACGTCCACCGGCGGATGTCGAGCTTGGTGCCGATCCCGTTCGCGTCGTCGGCGACGGCGAACAATCGCTCCAGGGGCGTCATCGATTCACCCTTGACCAGATCGACCTCCGGCCTGATCCAGGATTCGCCGGGACCGTCGCCCATCGGCTTGGTGAGCCAGCGCCAATCCAGGCTGTGGACATAGTTTCGGTCCCAGTCCTTCTTCATGTCCCTGCCGACCGCCTCGGCCACCGGGCGCAGTGGCGGCACGGGCGCGTGCACCACCGCGGCGGTGTCGAGGGTCTGCAGGCGCCACCCACTGGCCCGGGCGACCGGCCGGGGTGCGCCGTCGGGGCCCGGCGCCAGCATCTCGGCGGTGATCAGTTCGATCTGCCTACCGGAGCGTTCTCGCCGCGCGCGAACCCACAGATCGCCCTCGGCGGGCACCGGACCCAGCAGATCGACCAGGACACGGCTGAGCCTGGTGTCGTCGCGCGCCTCGCACCGCTGCAGTCCACGGACCAGCAACGCCGAGACCGGCGCGGCGTGCTGGATGGCCGCAGACCAGGTGCTGCGGACGAAATCGGTCGCGGTGAACCGCTCGCCGCGAGTACCGCCGACCTCGACGTCGCCGTCGACCAACTCGTAATACGAATCCGACATCTCGACCTTTCGGAACGGTTCAGCGCAGCACGGCTGCAGGGACGTCGACGATCGTGGCGTCCAGACGGGAAAGCTTCGTCCCGACAAGGCGTTGAGGGTAGGCGTCCGTGGACGACAGCAGGAACAGCGTCCGTCCCTCCGGACCGCCCAGCGTGCAGGCGATGGCCGTCCGGTCACCCACGTCGATCCGGTCGGTCACGGTGCACGCCCCGCTGCCGCTCTCGGTGATCCGCTCGAACTGGTGAGCCAGTGTCATCGCCGCCCAGACCCCGCCACCGTCGTCGAGGCAGATGCCGTCCGGCGGCCCGTCCAGGCGGTCGGCGAAAACCCTTCGATCGCTGAGGGATCCGTCCGCCGCAATGGTGAACGCAGTTAACCGGCGCCCGGTCGACTCAGCGACGATCAGCGTCACGTCGTCGGGCGTAATCGCCATGCCGTTGGGGAAGTCGAGGTCGTCGGCGACGACGGTGGCGCGCTCGGCGCCGTCCCGATCGGGGTCGACCCGCACGATCACCCCGCCTGTGCGCGCCTGTGAGCCGACGTAGGCGCACCCGTGCCGATCGATGACCATGTCGCCGAGATCGGCCGGCACCAGCTCGGACAGGTCGGCGACCGTGGTGACGGTTTCGCCGTCGTATCCGAGCACCTGCCTGCATTGCGTGGAAACGATCAGCAACGTCCCGTCCTGGCGGAATCCCAGCCCGGACGGCGAATGTCCGGCCAGGTCAAGCGTGCTCATCTCGCCGCCGAGGGTCACGGTGTGCACGGCCTCGCCGAGCATGTCGGAGAACCACACAAGGCCCTCGAACCAACGGGGGCCCTCACCGAAGCAGAATCCATTGGCAAGCGGTGTGGGGGTCATCTGCCCAGCACCCGCCGGGGGCAATTCGAGACTTTACAAAACACGCGACAAGTGTCACGCTCGCTGGGTGTCACTGTCAACTACCTGCAACATTGGCGCACTCGCTGGTGAGAGGAACTGCCAGCCGTGAACATGAAGAAATACCACAGCCATACCCTCCTCTACCTGCACGAGACGATCGATCTGGGAGCTGCGGGCAGCGAGCAGTTCGTGTCGGAGTTCAGCGACAACTACCACCCGATGATGAGCGAGCTCGGCGCGAGGCTGTTCGCGATGTGGGAGTCGACCCCGTACAACGGACACTGGCCGCAGGTCACCGTCATCTGGGAGATCGATGCGTTCGCCGACTACGCCCGCATCGGCCGTGCACAGGCCCGCGGCGGCAGCCATGAGGGCGCCGCCGGGAAGTGGACGACATTCCTGCGTGACATCGGGGCCCGCGGAGAAGGCCGCATCATGTACGCGGGACGCAGCAACAAGACGCTGGCCGAGCTGCGGGACGCAGACTTCAAGGCGGGCTTGGTGATCCAGGAGATCATGCAGACCAAGCCGGGCCGTCAGGACGATTACATCCGGGAACTCGAGCGGCTCTACGTGCCCTGGTCGGAATCCACCGGTAAGCGGTGGCTCGGGTCGTTCATCACCACGTTCCGGTTCAACGAGGTCATCCATTACTGGGCGCTCGAGGGAGACTGGGACTGTTTCGAGAACCACTACCCGTCGTGGAAGGACAGCCCGCCCGCCGAGATCGTCACGTGGATGAGCGTCGCGCCCGCCCTGCGTGACGGCTGGGAGGACTCCATCCTCGCCGCCCTGCCGCCCTCCCCGCTCCAGTGAGCACGGAAATGCCGACGACGCAGTTCATCTACGACCCCTTCGATCCGGCGGTGATGGCCGACCCGCTCCCGTACTACCGGGTGCTGCGCGACGAGCACCCGGTGTACTACCTCGAGAAGTGGGACACCTACGCGCTGTCCCGCTTCTCCGACATCTGGAACGTGTTGGAGATCAACGACGGAACGTTCGTCGCCTCCGAGGGGACGTTGCCTGCCGCCGCGGTGCTCGCCGACCACAACGACGGTCCGGTTCCCGACCCGCCGCTGCACCCGATGCCGTTCCACGCGAACTTCGACGCACCGCTCTACGACGAGGTCCGCCGCTGCACCGCCGCACCTTTCCGGCCCAAGTCCGTCTCCAAGCTCGCCGACCGGATCCGGACACTGGCCAACGAGCGCCTCGACGAACTGCTGCCGCGTGGCAGCTTCGACCTGACCCAGGAGTACGGCGGAATCGTCGCCGCGTCGGTGGTATGTGAACTCGTAGGTCTACCAGTTGATCTCGCTGCCGACGTGCTCGCCACCGTCAACGCGGGCAGCCTCGCCCAGCCGGGCAGCGGTGTCGAGGTGGCCAACGCGCGGCCCGGCTATCTGGAGTACCTGGCGCCGGTCGTGGCGCGCAGGCGGGCGGGCGATGGTGACGATCTGCCGATCGTGGACAACCTGCTCGCCTACCGGTTGCCGGACGGATCGGCACTGTCCGACACCGAGGCCGCCGTGCAGATGCTCGGCGTCTTCATCGGCGGCACCGAGACGGTCCCCAAGATCGTCGCGCACGGGTTGTGGGAGCTCTCCGGCAGGCCCGACCAGCTGGCCGCGGTCCGCGCCGACCCGGACGACAACGTTCCCGTCGCGCGCGAGGAGATGATCCGCTACTGCGCACCCGCACAGTGGTTCGCCCGCACGCTACGCAGGCCGTTCACCCTCCACGACACCACGATCCGGCCGGGTCAGCGGATCATCTCGCTGCTCGCGTCGGCCAACCGCGACGAGCGCGAGTACCCCGACGCTGACGAGTTCGTCTGGAACCGGCCGATCCCGCGGCTGCTCGCGTTCGGCCGCGGCCAGCACTTCTGCCTGGGCGCCCATCTCGCACGGCTGGAGATCGCGATCATGGTGACCGAGTGGCTCAAGCGGGTGCCTGACTTCCAGATCGACGCCGGCGCCGCGTCGCGGCCGCCGTCGAGCTTCCAATGGGGCTGGAACAACGTCCCCGTGCAGGTCCGGGCGGAGGTCGGCTGAATGTGGTCCCACCGGCTCGTCGCTCCGTTCACCTTCGTGAAAACCGATGTGCCACAGCGATCGCCGGATTCTCTGGATGACGGCCAGGTGTTGCTGCGATTCCTGGCCGGCGGGATCTGCGGCAGCGACCTTCCCGGATTCCGCGGCGCCAAGGGCAGGCTGCCGGGGGACACCGGCGTCTCGGCCGCGGAGATGGACGGGTTCCCGATCCACGAGGTCGTGGGCGAGGTGATCGCCAGCCGCCATCCGGACCACCGCCCGCGTGACCGCGTCGTCGGGTGGGCATCGGGGTTCGACGGGCTGATGGAACAGGTCGTCGCCGACGGTGACGGCCTGGCGCCCTACGGCCCCGCGCTGAGCCCCGAGCACGCCGTCGGGTTGCAGCCGCTGGCCTGCGTCCTATACGCCGTAGAGCAACTGCCCGACCTGACCGGCAGGCACGTCGCGGTCCTCGGCCAGGGCTCGATCGGGTTGTTGTTCTCCTTCGTCGCCAAGGCGGCGGGGGCCGCGCATGTCATCGGCGTCGACCCGGTCGACCGCGACGACGTCGGCCCGGCGTTCGGGGTCGACACCGTGGTGCGCGCGACCAGCGATCGCTGGGTGAGCCGGCTCGCCCCGGATTCCAAGCCCGACATCGTGATCGAGGCCGTCGGACACCAGGTCGCGACCCTCGGGCACGCGGTGGAGGCCGTCGCGCCGGGTGGCACCGTCTTCTACTTCGGGGTGCCCGACGACGACTCCTACCCGATCAGCATGCGCACCATGCTGCGCAACAACCTCACCCTGAAAGCCGGGATCACACTCGACCGGCGGCGGGTCCTCGACCGCGCCGATGCGTTCGCGCGCGAGCACCCCGGCCTGCTCGGCCGCTACCTGACCCACACGTTCCCCGCCGACGAGGTCCAGGCCGCGTTCGAACTGGCCTGCCTGCCGGTGCCCGGCAGGGTCAAGATCGCGATCGTGCCGTGAGGTCGTGGTGACGATGAGCAGGCTGCAGGATGCGCTGGCCACAAAAGACCGGGTGTGGGGCGGCTGGGTGGTGGGCCCGACGATCCTCGGCCCCGAGGAGTTCGCCAGGGCCGGTTACGACTACATCGGATTCGACGTTCAGCACGGATATCTCGGCGACGCCGACGTCGCACTGATGCTGCGCAGGCTCGAGCACGTCCCCGTCGCCACCGCGGTACGCCTGCCGACACCCGATGCCGCCCCGATCGGCAGGGTGCTCGACGCCGGTGCCGACGCTGTCATCATCGCGATGGTCGAATCCGCCGAACAGGCCGCCGCAGCCGTCGCCGCCACCAGGTACGCGCCGGCCGGCGTGCGCAGCTTCGGGCCGCTGCGGGCCGACATGGGTCACGACCCCGTCGGTCTCCAGGCACGGGCGTCGGTGTTCGCGATGGTCGAGACCGCGCGCGGGCTCGCCGCGATCGACGAGATCTGTGCCGTCGACGGGTTGACGGGTGTGTATGTAGGGCCCGCCGATCTCGCGATCTCCATGGGTTCTGCGCCGGCCGACGCATGGACACGGCGGGAGGTCCGCGACGCGATGACCGACATCCGCCACGCCACCGATTCGGCAGGGCTGGTCAGCGGCGTCCACGCCGGCACCGGCGCCCTCGGAAACACCGCTGCACAGCTGGGATTTCGGATGATCACGCTCGCCTCGGAATCGCAGGCGCTGCACCGGGGCGCGACAGCACACCTCGGCGAGGCACTCGGGACCGCCGACGCGGCGGATCCCCGGAAGGCGGGGTACTGATGGCCGCCGATCGGGTCGCACTGGTCACGGGAGCCGCCCGCGGGCAGGGCGCGGCGATCGCTGCCCGGCTGCTCGAGGACGATTTCCGGGTGGCCGCCTGCGACCTGCTCGCCGACGAACTGGCGGCGACCGTGGCCGCACTCGACACCGACCGGGCCGTCGCCGTGGCGCTGGACGTGACCTCGGCCGACCAGTGGGCCCATGCGGTCCGCACCGTCGTCGACCGGTTCGGCGCGCTCACCGCCCTGGTGAACAACGCCGGCGTGCTGCACCGCGCTTCGCTGGCTGACGAGACTCCGGCGGGCTTCGAGGGCAGCTGGCGGGTCAACTGCCTCGGCCCGTTCCTCGGAATCCAGGCGTCGCTTGTCCACCTGCGTGACGCCGACGGCGCGGCCATCGTGAACACGTGCAGCACCGGAGCGGTCCGGCCGTTCCCGAACCACGCCGCGTACGGGTCGTCGAAGTGGGCGCTGCGGGGTCTCACCCAGGTCGCCGCGGTCGAACTCGCGCCGTCGCGGATCCGGGTCAACTCCGTGTTCCCCGGCCCCGTCGAGACCCCGATGCTCGACACGGACACGCAGTCCCGGCTCGCCGCAACCGCGTTGATGGGCCGCATCGGTAAGCCCGTGGAGATCGCCGACGCGGTGGCGTTCCTGGTCTCCGAGCATGCGTCGTTCATCACCGGATCCGAGCTCATCGTCGACGGTGGGCAGTCCCTGAAGATTGGATGAGGACCTCAATGGCGAAGACGCTCTCCGTGGGCATCATCGGGGCCGGGCCTGGCGGCCTGGCGCTCGGAACCTTATTGCGCAAGGCAGGATTCGACGATTTCACGATCTTCGACCGCGAGGACGGAGTCGGCGGTACCTGGCGGGTCAACACCTATCCGGGTTTGGCCTGTGACGTGAAGTCGCATCTGTACTCGTATTCGTTCGACCTCAACCCGCGCTGGTCACGGCTGTGGTCGGGGCAGGAGGAGATCCTGGAGTACTTCGAGCGGTGCGCCCGGCGCTACCGCCTGGACGCACACTTGCGGCTGAACACCGAGATCGTCTCGGCCACGTGGGAAACCGCCGACAGGACATGGCGGCTGGGCACCGCGACCGGTGAGGAGTTCACATTCGACATCGTGGTGTCGGCGGTCGGGATCTTCACCCAGCCGGTGATGCCGGACCTGGTGGAGGAGGAGCCGTTCACCGGAACCCTCATGCACACCGCACGCTGGGATCACTCGGTCGACCTCCGAGACGCCCGGGTCGCCGTCCTCGGCACGGGATCGACTGCAGCACAGCTGGTGCCAGAGGTCGCGAGGGTCGCGTCGAAGGTCTACTCGGTGCAACGATCGCCGACCTGGGTGCTGCCGAAACCGGACCGGCCCTACACCGAACGCGAGAAGTGGCTGTTCGCCCATGTTCCGCTGGCCAAGAAGATCTACCGCACCAGGTTGTGGCTGCGCAGCGAGTCGAACATCTCGGTCATCGAGAACGGCAGCGACAAGACCCAGGAGTTCAAGGGGATCGCGTTACGCACACTGGAAGCGACGATTCCCGACGAAGAGCTGCGGGCCAAGCTCACCCCGACCCATCCGTTCGGGTGTAAACGCCTGGTGTTCGCCACCGACTATCTGCAAACACTGAATCTGCCGCACGTCGAGGTGGTGTCCAGCCCGGCGCGCACGCTTCGGGCGAGGTCCTTGGTCACCGAGGACGGCACCGAACTCGACGTCGACGTGGTGCTGTGCGCGACCGGGTATGCGGCGGCGGACTATCTGGGTCAGATCGAGGTCCAGGGGGCCGGCGGCACCGCGCTGCGCGACACCTGGCGTGACGGTGCGTTCGCCTACCTCGGGATGGCGGTGCCCGGCTACCCCAACTTCTTCATGCTCTACGGGCCGAACACCAACGTCGGCTCCAACAGCGTCATCTTCATGCTCGAGGCACAGGCCCACTACATCGTGCGGGCGCTGAAGTACATGCGCCGCAAGGACAAATCCTACATCGAGGTGCGCGCTGAGGTGACACAGCGGTTCCTGACCAGGATCGACACCTGGATGCAGGGCACCGTCTGGTTGACCCGGTGCAGCAACTACTTCCGCGCCGCCAATGGAAGGGTGGTCACCCAGTGGCCGCGGAGCGCGCGGGCCTTCTGGGGACTCACCCGCTGTTTTCGGTCCGCTGACTACACCTTCTCCGAAACTCCCGGGTCTTCCGGCGGCCGAAACATCCGTGTCGGGACCCAGACCGCTGTGAAGCGGTAGACCGCTATGACGATTCCCCGGCGTCCGCCGGTCCGCGACATCGCCGATCGACTCGATTCGGCGTTGCGGCCGTTCGCCGCGGCGCGAACCGACCTGTCGCCTGCGGTGCTCGGCGCGGTCCGGGATTCGCTCAACCAGCGGCGTGCCGAGACCGCGAGGACCGCGGACACCGTGGCCGTCGAGATCGAGCAGCGTGCGGTGCCCGTCGAGGCGGGACGCGTCGTGACCGTCCGGATCTACCGCGGCGGGCCGCCGCCGTCACCCGCCGTCATCTATTGCCACGCGGGCGCTTTCGTGCTCGGCAACCTCGACACCGACCACCGGCAATGCATCGAGTTCGCCCGGCGCGGACGCTGCACCGTGATCTCGGTGGATTACCGGTTGGCGCCCGAACACCCTTTTCCCGCCGCGTTGGACGACGCACGCGCGATCCTCGAGTGGGTGTCGCGCAGCGCCGCCGAACTGGGCGTCGATGCCGCCGCACTGGCGGTCGCCGGCAGTAGCGCCGGGGCGGCGTTGGCGGCCGGCCTTGCCCGGTGTGCCGCGGACGGGACCGCACCCCCGGTCGTCTTCCAGATGCTGCACCAGCCCGTCCTCGATGACAGGCCGACACCATCGAAGGAGGAGTTCACCTGCACGCCGGGGTTCGACGGCCCGGCGACGATGTTGATGTGGCGGCACTACTGCGGGACAGGACCGCCGGCCGCCGAAGCGGCGCCGGGTCGGGCCGACGAATTGGACTTCCTGCCAAGGACATTGATCACCTGCTCGGAACTCGATCCGCTGCGCGATGAAGCGGTCGACTATGCTCTGCGGCTGATGTGGGCCGGTGTCACGACCGAGCTGCATGTGTTCGCCGGCACCTGCCACGGGTTCGACTCGCTGGTGCCCGACTGGGAAACCAGCGGTCAACTGTTCGACATCCAGGGCGCCGCGCTACGGCGCGCCCTTCTGCGCTAGCGCCAGTTCGCGGGCGACGGCCGCGTGGTAGGCGTCGATGTTGGCGGGATTGACGGTGCGGAAGAACCCGTCCGGTAACGGGGAGTCCCTGTAGGCCTCGACGGTCATCGTCCGGCTGAACAACGTGACGTCCTCGCCCGGCCGGGTGAACTTGTACTGCACGGTGATCCGGCCGGGCATACCGCCGCTGCCGTCTGCGTCGTGGCCGAGATTTCCCACTGAGGTGAACATCCACAACTTGGGACGCATCGCGATCGCCAGATGCCAGGTGAAGATCCGTTTGCCGTCCGGGCCGGACTCGGTCCAGGTGTCACCGACTTCGAGGGGCGCCTTCTCGACGACCTTGCCGACATGTGCGCTTCCTGGATAGGTCTTCGGCCAGTTGGCGGGATTGGTCACGAAGTCGTAGATCTCTTCGGGAGATTGGGTGAATGCCGTCTCCGACGTCGTCGTCACGATTCCCACGGGGTCCGCCCTTCTGTCTGGTCGCGGTCTACTTTACAAAGTACCTGCCAAATGTCACGCTCGTGCTGTCGGCGCAGCCACCCGGAAAGGACGGGATGTCAGCATGGACTTCTCCGAAGTAGAGCTGTCCGAGGAGGATCGGGCCTTTCAGGCCGAGCTACGGGCGTTTCTGCGGTCCTTGGTGACCGAGGACGTCATCCGGCGTGACCGCGAGACCGGCGACAACTTCGACGAGGACGTCCATCTGGCCCTCGGCGCCGCCGGATACCTCGAATGCGACTTCCTGCCCGAGGAAGAAGGTGGCTTCAGCCCGGTGCGCCGCAGGATCTGGGAACTTGAGATCGGCCGCGCGCAGACGCCGTGGTTCCACTGGGGCACCACGGCGATGGTCGCCTGCGCGGTGAAGCAGTTCGGCTCGCAGGACCTCAGGGACGAGGTCTTCGCGAAGGTGCTGTCCGGTCACTACCGGCTGTGCCTGGGCTACACCGAACCCGACGGCGGCTCCGACGTGGCGACCTGCAGGACCCGTGCCGTCCGCGAAGCGGATGGATCTAGCTGGGTTGTCAATGGCTCGAAGATGTTCACCTCCAATGCCCATCACGCCCAGTACGTCTTCCTGATCACCAACACCGATCCCGCGGCGGCCAAGCATCAGAGCCTGACGATGTTCCTGGTCCCGCTGGACTCGCCGGGTGTCGAGATCCAGCCGATCCGCACCGTCGACGGTGACCGCACCAACATCACCTTCTACAGCGACGTCCGTGTCGACGACAGATACCGCGTCGGCGCCGTGAACGGCGGCTGGGCGGTGCTCCGAGAGGCCCTCAACGCCGAACACGGCACGGTGGAACGCGACAACAGCGGTCTGCACAAGATCGCGGTGATGACCGAGCACGCGCTGCTGCTCGCCGGCGCCGTCGACAGGGTGGCCGCCGAGGCCCGGATCGAGGACGAGTCCGTCGGGTTCCGCCTCGGCCGCGCGATCGCTCGGTTGGAGGCGGCCCTGAGCACCCCGCAGATGTTCGGCCGGGTCGCCATTGCCCAGACACTTCGTGAGGTCACGCCCGATCTGATGGACATCTGTGGCGCGGGGTCCGCCGTACCGGACGGGCTCGGCGCCGAGTACCTGTTCCGGTTGGCGGGTCCGACCGGAATCTACGGCGGAACCCTGGAGGTGTTCCGCAACATGATCGCCCAGCATGCGCTCGGCCTCGGCAGGCCCCAGTACGCGCCGCCCGCGGCGCAGCGCACCTAGAGACTTAGAGGTGGGGGATAACCTCTGAGGCGAGTAGCCCCAGGGTCTGATCCGAGCAGCGGTCGTGGGTGAACAGCACTATCTGACCGAATCCCATCTCGACGAGCTCACCGAGACGATCGACGATCGCGGGCCCGGTGCCGATCAGGCCCGCCTCGTGCAGGCCGAATGCGGCCATCCCGAACCGCTTCTCGGCAAGGCTGCGGATCCCGGGCAGCGCGTCGTCGTCGGGGGCGAGCGCCATCACCGCCTCGATCGAGAGCACGATGGAGTCGGGATCGCGACCGATGTCTTCGCAGATCGACCGAAGTGCCGACAGCTTGTGTTCCAGTTCGCCAAGCGCGTAGGTGGGCACATTCCAGACATCTGCGTAGCGGGCAACCAGCGGCAGCGTGAACTTCTCGCCGACGCCTCCGACCACGATCGGCGGCCGGGGGTGCTGGACGGCCCCGGGTTTGATCGGCATGTCCGACACGGTGAAATGCTCGCCGGTGAAGTCGATCCGCTCCTCGGTGAACGCCTGGTGCAGGATCTGCAACGTCTCGCCCAGCCGGGCCGATCGTTGCGCGAACGTGCCCCACTGCAGACCGGCACGCCGGTGCTCGTCCTCGATCGAGCCGCTGCCGAGGCCCAGCGTCAGCCGGCCGCCCGAGATCTGGTCCAGCGTGGTCGCCATCTTCGCCAGCGTCACCGGATGGCGGAACTGGTTGCACAGCACCATGTGTCCGACGCGGATCCGGTCGGTGCGGGCCAGCAGGGCGGTGGCCAGCGTCCAGGCCTCCATCGAGGGGTACTCGGGCATCCCGGGGCCGTACAGATGGTCATAGAGCCACAGCGAGTCGATGCCGAGTTCCTCGCAGCGCCGGGTGCGGTGCAGGACATCGTCGAACGAGAAGCCCATCTGGGGCAGGTAGACACCGATCTCGGGTCTGGTCATGACCGCGTGGTCACCTTTCCGCGCACGGGCGCTGCTGTACATTCCCCCGCACGCATGGTAACGACATTCTCAGTATTGGAGAAGGTAGTTCTGAAATGGTTTCGGCTACCTCGAGCCAGAAGGGCCGACATGCAGTTCTCGATCACCCATCCGATGCACAGTCACCCGTACAACCCCGAACTCGTCACGGGCGCCGGCATCGCGCAGGTCGCGGTGGCTGCCGAGAAGGCCGGCTTCGGAGGGTTCGGGTTCACGGATCACCCGGCGCCGACGCAGCGGTGGCTGGAAGCCGGCGGCCACGATGCGCTCGACCCCTTCGTCGCGATGAGCTACGCCGCCGCCCACACGAGGACGTTGCGACTGATCCCGAACATCGTCGTGCTGCCGTACCGCAATCCGTTCGTGGTCGCCAAGGCGGGCGCGACGCTGGACCTGATGTCGGACGGCCGGTTCACGCTGGCGGTCGGCGTGGGTTATTTGAAGCGTGAATTCGCGGCGCTCGGCGTCGATTTCGATGAACGAGCCGCGCTGTTCGAGGAGTCGCTGGAGGTGATCCGGGCCATCTGGACAAGCGACGATCTGACCTTCGAGGGCGCGCACTTCAGCGCCAGGGGAATCACCGCTCATCCCCGGCCGGTCGGCAAGCCGCATCCGCCGATCTGGATCGGTGGCAACACGGCCGCGGCGCGGGCCCGGGTGGCGGCCCACGGCCAGGGGTGGTGTCCGTTCCGGGCTCCCGCGGTGCTCGCCCAGACCGCCCGCACCGCCACCCTCGACTCGGTTGACCGCCTCGCCGCCGGGATCACAGATCTGCGTCGGCGCCTCGAGGACGCCGGTCGGGACCCCGGGGACGTCGACGTGGTGTTCACCAACAGCGCCGGTGGCAGTCCCGGCGACGACGACTTCGACCCGGACGCGTTTCTGGCCGGGGTGGCCGAACTCGAGACGGCCGGGGTGACGTGGGTTCAGGTGTCGGTGCCCGGCGACAGCCTGTCGCACACCCTCGAGGCGATCGAGGAGTTCGGGTCCTCGGTCGTCAGCGAGGTCATGCGCCGCTGAGCCGCACCAGTGTCTTGCCGATGTTGGCGCCGGTGAACAGGCCGTTGAGCGCATCGACGCACGACTCGATGCCCTCGAAGATGTGCTCGCGGTGCACCAGCAGACCCTCGTGGTCCCACTGCCGCAGCGCTGCGAACGCCTCGTCGAAACGGCCCCATTCGTCCAGCGCGTTGAACCCCTGCATCGTCGCGGTTTTCGCGAGCAGGTTCACATAGTTCGCCGGCCCGGGATGATCGCCGGTGAGGTAGCTGGAGATGACGCCGCAGAGCACGACGCGCGCCTTGTGCGCCAGCCGGCCGAGCACCGCGTCGAGGATCGGACCGCCGACGTTGTCGAAGTACACGTCGATACCCCGTGGACAGTGCTCCTTGAGTGCGGCGGGCACATCCTCGCCGCGGTAGTCGATGCACGCGTCGAAGCCGAAGTCCTGCACCACGGCCCGGCACTTGTGCGGCCCCCCGGCGATACCCACCACTCGTGCGCCGGCGATCTTGGCGATCTGCCCCGCCACCGAACCGGTGGCGCCTGCGGCCGCGGACACCACGACCGTCTCCCCGGGCTGCGGGCGACCGACACCGATCATCCCGAAGTACGCCGTGGCCCCGGTCGGGCCGTACACCGACATCACCGCACGGTGGTCGACCTGATCCCCGGGCCCGGGCACCGGTGTGGTGAACAGGTCGTCGCGCACCAACGTGTACTCCTGGAAACCCGTCAGGGTCGTCACAACGTCGCCGACGGAATAGGCCGGACACCGGGACACCACAACCTCGCCGATGCCGGCTGCGCGGATGCACTCACCCAGTTGCACGGGCGGCAGGTAGCTCGGCTGGTCGTCGAGCCAGGTACGCGCCGCGGCGTCGATACCCACGTAAGTGGTGCGCACCAGGGCCTCACCGTCGGCGGGTTCGGGTGCGTCGACCGTGACCAGTTCGGTGTCCTCGGGGGCGACCAGCCCGCGTGGCCGGCGGCGCAACAGGATCTGGCGGTTCTTCTGCGTCGGCATCACGCAGAAGTTACCCAAGCCACGGCGGTGCCGGACCCGATCAGCCGGACCGGATCACCTCGATTTCGGCGGCCACCGAGCGGGTTCGGGCAACTCGGCCAGCACCTCGAGCCTCGACGCGTCGAAGCTCAACATGGCCTTGATCGGCAGGCTCTCGGACAGCGGGTCGGCGTAGCTCCATGCCGCGTCCTCGACGACGGCGCCGCCGACGGTGACGCTCCAGTAGGTGGCGTACCCCTTGTAGTTGCAGTAGCTGGTCGTCGCGGAGCGGCTCAACAGGTCCGTGCGCACGTGCGCCGCATCGACGTAGAGCCTCGGTTCGAGCGCAGTCTCGAACAGGATCGTCGTGTCGTCGGTGTCGACGAGGGTCGCGCCCAGCGCGTCCACCCTCAGCCGTCGTGTGGTCGGGCGGCAGTCCACCCGGTGGTACGGGTTGGGTGGATAGTTCACCAACTGTCGCCCCTCCTCGATCCAGCTGTCCATCAGCGCCCAGGGCACCACGACGTAGCCAGGAGCTTCCGGTACCGGATCGCCGGGCAGGTCGCCGACCTCGTCGGCGGCGAAGGCGTAGCTGAGCGGCCGGCCCCGGCGGTGCACCATCAGGGCGCGTTCGGTGTCGATGACCGTGCAGCCGTCGCGGATCGCCTGTACCCGCCGCGGGTGCGGCTCGATGTACACGACGTCGTCGGCGACGCGGGGCGCGAGCAGGCCGGCACGGTCGCCGCTGAGCGGGCCGGTTCCGGCGACCAGGCTCATCGAAGGTTCCCGGTGAGACTCGGACTCGTCGGCGCCTGCATGCCTTCAGACCTTACAAAGTCTTCTGGAGATATCACGTTGGTGCGTCCCGACCCCCCGCCGGCTCATGTCAACAGACGGTGTCGGTTTCGGCGAAGGAGACATCACGTGTGCGGGACCCTGTGAAATGGGTACCACGACCAGGATCGGCACCGACGGCGTGCGGCGGTGGGTCGTAGACGAACGGGGTGACAGTGAAACGGCTCAACGGCGTGGACGCCATGATGCTGTACAGCGAGACCCCCGAGATCCACATGCACACCCTCAAGATCGGCATCCTCGACGTGTCGGATGTCGAGGGCTACGACTTCGAGCTGTTCCGGTCGGTCGCCGCGGCTCGTCTGCACGCACTGGCCCCGTTGCGGTATCAGCTGGTCGACATACCGTTGAAGTTCCATCACCCGATGTGGGTGCAGAACGCCGAGATCGACCTCGACTACCACGTGCGCCGCGCCCGGGTCGCCGCCCCGGGAGGCCGCCGTGAACTCGACCAACTGATCGGAGAGCTCGCCGGCACTCCGCTGCGCCGCGATCGCCCGCTGTGGGAGATGTACGTCGCGGAAGGGTTGGCCGACAACCGCATCGCGATCATCCACAAGGTTCACCACGTGCTCGCCGACGGGATGGCCTCCGCCAACCAGCTGGCCATGGCGATCCAGCCGCAGGAGCCTGCGGTGGGAGGTCAACTCGCAGCCGCCCTGCCCGATTCCGGAACACCGGCAAACCTGCTCAGGGCCGCCGGACTCGACCACCTCAGGCAGATTCGAAGGCTGCCACACCTGATGAACCAGACCGCCACCGGCGTGCTGAGGGTCCACAGGAAGTCCAGGCAGCGCGGCCGCAATCCCGACCTGGCGCGCAACTTCGCCCCGCCGGCCACGTTCATCAACCACGTGGTGACGCCGGGGCGGCGCTTCGCGACGGCGCCGCTGGCGCTGAACGACGTGAAGGACACCGCCAAGCACCTGGGCGTGACGCTCAACGACATGGTCCTGGCGACGGCAGCCGGTGCCCTGCGCCGGCTGCAACTGCGTTACGACGGCAGAGCCGACGCGCCGCTGATCGCCGGGGTCCCGGTGAGCGTCGACCCCTCCCCGCAGCGGCTCGTCGGCAACGAATTCACCTACATGACACCGTCATTGCCGGTCCATGTCGACGATCCGCTGGAACGTGTGCGGCTCACCGCAATGTCGACGTCGATCGCCAAGGAGAACCACCAGCTGCTCGGGCCCACGCTGATTCCGTCCTGGCTGACCTATCTGCCGCCGGCGCTGACACCGGGCATCTTCCGCAGCCAGGCTCGGCGGGTCGAATCCGCGACCGTGATGAACCTGACGATCTCCAACGTGCCGGGACCGCGGCAACGGGGGTTCATCGAAGGCGCGACGGTCGACGAGATCTACTCGGTCGGGCCGATCGTCGCCGGCAGCGGGATGAACATCACCGTGTGGAGCTATGTCGACCAGCTCGCCATCTCGGTGCTCACCGACGACCGCACCCTCGCCGATCCGCACGAGGCCACCGATGCGCTGATCGACTCGTTCGTCGAGATCCGCCGTGCTGCAGGGTTGGCTGACGCGCTGACCGTGGTCGAGACCGCCATGCCGATGGCTCCGGCGACTTAGCTTCCAGGCTGCGCCGGTGTTCCGGCGGAAACCGTTGCTCGGTCAGTTTTTTCGCCGCACCCAACGGAGACACGGGCTGCGCTCGGGCGCCTGCGGGCTTTACAGATGTTCAAATAAGTGTCACGCTGTCTGTGCGCGAGACCACTTGCGCACAAGGTGCGGCGATGACGCAGGAGTCCCCAGGGAGGCAGACGGTGACTGCTCGCACGTCCGAGGTCGGCGGCCTCGGACCGGCTGACCGCAAGAGCTCCGGAGTGCGTAGCTCCGGCGACATGCTCCTCACCTACGACCTGACGGCCGTCGCCGCCGACGTCGAGGAGGTCGTCCGCAACGCCGGTGGATGGCTCTGCGACCGGGCCCGGGCCGGCTGGCAGGTCACCGTGCTGGTGCCGCCGGGCAGTGACACACGCGCACTGACGATCCTGGGCCTGCGCGCGGGAAACTGGGAACCGGGGGAGTCCGTGTTGGGCCCCGAACCGCCGGCCGCTGTCGCGGTGGGTGCCGACGTCCTGGACCACCACGACCGGCTGCGCCGGGAGGTGCTGGCCGGCGTCGGAGGCGCCGGTATCGAGATCACCGTGTGGGGTGAATCGCCACTGTTTGCCGCCGACCCGAGATTCGGGCGGGTGCAACACCCCCTCAGCGTCGCCGCGCGGGCGTTCAAGGCACGGGCACTTCGGCCGTCCGGCACCCCTTCCGCGTTGCCGGCCGTCGAGCAGTTCCGCAGCTGTGCCTTGTGGTACCCGCCGGAGGGCAGCGATCTGGTGCCGGTCTCGTCGAGCCGGTGACCGGAGATCGGATACCGGTGATTTCGCGACGGTTGCGCCCCGAAGGCCGGGAGGGCACCGACGACGGTCGCCTGCATCGCCTCCGCCTCATGGTGCCTGCCGCGGGGATCGGGGAGGTCGTGCGGTCTGCGGGCGGCTTCCTCTGTGACCGGGCGCGTGCCGGGTGGGATGTCAGGATGCTGCTCACGTCACCGTGCGACACCCGAGCGCTGCGCATCCTCGGCATCGCGGCACACGAAGTCGACGCCGATCTCGTGTCGGTGATCCGCGGGCTCACCGACGGCGGCGCGCTCGCGGTCTGCGCCGATGTCCTGGCCCGGGACCCCGACAGCCGCGACGAAGTGTCGCGATTGGTCAGCCGGGGTCTGGCCGATGTCACGGTGTGGGGCCGGCCGACACTCGGCAACCTCGCCCAGGGGCTCGAACCGGTCACATTCCCGATGAGCGCCGCGGCCAGGGCGTTCAAAGCGCACGCCCTCCTGGCGACCGGCGGCGCGGCGGACAGCGCCGCCGCCGTCGAACCACATGAAGCGCTGTTCCGGGTGCGCGGGCTACCTCACCGCCGGCGGAACTCGCTGTGAGTCGCAGACCTCAGCGGGTCTCACGGTTGCGGTGGACGTACCAACTACGCGCCACGACAGCAAAAATGAACGCCGCGAAGCCGACCAGGAACCAGTCCTCGACGCGACCGGTGTGGTTGCCGTGCAGCATCAGCAGCAGGAAGATCCCTCCCAGCACCCCGCCGATCTGCTGGACGCGGGGGTTCTCCTTCGACCAGCCCCACTCCGCGGACGGCACGTCCTCGACGTCAACGCCGCTGCGACGTTCCACCTCGGTGCTTGCCACGGCTGCTCCTCACGATCGGGGCTCGGTTGCCGCCATTCTGACACAGGCCTACTACGAGTGGCCGTAGAGCCACCGAATGCACAGCATCGGCACAGTAGGCTCGCCGGTCATGACAGCGCACAACAGACCGGGCCTCTTCGACGACAAGGTGGTCTTCGTCACCGGTGCGGCACGGGGCCAGGGACGGGCACACGCCATCCGGTTCGCCGAAGAGGGCGCCGATGTCATCGCCGTAGACCTGTGCGACCAGATCAACAGCGTGGCCTATCCGATGGCGACGCCCGAGGACCTCGAGGAGACGGTGCGACTGGTCGAGAAGACCGGACGGCGGATCATCGCCGAGCGCGGCGACGTGCGCGACCGCGACCGGCTCGCCGAGGTCGTCAGCCGCGGGGTGGCCGAGTTCGGGCGCCTCGACTTCGTGCTCGCCAACGCCGGGATCCTGCCCGCCGCCGGCGAACAGGGCCGCGACATCACCGCCTACACCGACGCCATCGGCGTGATGCTCAACGGCGTCTACTTCACCGTCGATGCCGCACTGCCGGCGATGCTGGCCAATCCGGACGGCGGAGCCATCGTGATCACCAGCTCGGCAGCCGGGTTCAAATCCGTCAGCACCGATTTCGACAGCATGAGCCACGGAGCGGCCGGATACACCGCGGCCAAACACGGCGTCGTCGGCCTGATGCGGCACTTCGCCACGTCGCTGGCGAGCAGGAACATCCGGGTCAACTCGGTGCATCCGGGCGGCGTCGCCACCCCGATGGTGCTCAACGAGGCCATGGCCGGTTTTGTCGCCGAGCACCCGTCGTTCGGAGAGTCGCAGCGCCCCCTGCTGACCATCCCGATGATGGAACCCGACGAGGTCAGCGAGACGATGGTGTACCTGTGCGGACCGGCCGGTCGTCACGTCACCGGCGTGGCGCTGCCCGTCGACGCCGGGCTGATGCTCAAGTAGCCGTACCGCTTCACTTCAACGCGCCGTACCGGCGCAACGCCTCGGACCGCTCCTCGGCGTGGTCGACCATCGGCTGCGGGTAGCCGTCGGGGCGGTCGGCGCCGAGCTTGTGCACATCGTCGACCCCCGACAACTCCGGCACCCAGCGACGCACATAGTCGCCCGACGGGTCGAACTTCGCACCCTGGGTCGTCGGGTTGAACACCCGGAAGCGGCGCTGCGTCCGTGCCGCACCCGGCCGCCCACTGCCACCCGTGCTGGTTGTTGGCCATGTCACCGTCGACCAGCTGCTCGAGAAACCACCGAGCACCCCACTGCCACGGCAAATGCAGGTCCTTGACCAGAAACGACGCCACGATCATCCGCACCCGGTTGTGCATGAACCCGGTTTCGGCCAGCTGTCGCATCCCGGCGTCGACGATCGGAAAGCCCGTCCGCCCGGCCTTCCACGCCTCGAACGCCTTCTCGGCATCGCCGCCGTCGTCGACCTCGATACGGTCGAATGCGGAGTTCCAGTTCCACCACGCGCTCTTCGGCCACTCGTGCAGCACGCCGGCGTAGAAATCGCGAAAAGCCAACTCCCGCAGGTAGGCCTGCGGCCCTTTGCCCCGGCCCAGGTCCGCAGCCAGAGTGCGCGGATGGATGGTGCCGAACTTCAGGTGCGCCGACATCCGGCTGGTCCCGTCGAGATCGGGACGGTTGCGGTCACCGTCGTAGTCGACCAGCCCGGCGCGGCAGAACTGCTGCCAGTGATCACGGGCGGCCTTCTCGCCTGCCGGCAGCTCGAGATCGACTCCCAAGTCCGGAATGTCGGTGACCGCGGACCGTCCGGGCACCTGCGCCGGTTCGATCCAGCGGGCCGACCCACTGCCCGATTCCGCCGGGGACCGCCACCCGTGCTTGCGCCACGTGTCGAAGAACGGGGTGAACACCTTGTACGGAGTGCCGTCACCCTTGGTGACCCGGCCCGGCGACACCAGGTACGGCGATCCGGTCGCAACCAGTTCCACCTCGCCGAGCGCGTCGCGCACCTGCTCGTCGCGGCGCCGCCCGAAGGGCGTGAAATCGTCGGAGACGTGCACCGACGGTGCGTCGACCGCTTTGGCCAACGCCGGTATCCGCACCGTCGGGTCGCCGCGGGTGACCAGCAACCGGCCGTCGAGTCCGGTACGCAAGTCGCGCAGCGCGTCGTACAGATACTGCAACCGCCGCTCACCCGCGCCGTTCTGCAGTCGCGGGTCCAGCACATAACAGGCGAGTACCTCGCCGTCGACATCGGCAGCGGCCAACAGGGCGGGCAGGTCGCCCAACCGCAGATCACGGCGGAACCACAACACAGCGGGCATGGCATTGATGCTGCCCGGAATCTGCGGTAGAGAAACAAGGATCGACGAGAGGCAGTTGATGCAATTCTGGAGCGGCACGCCGTTCATGGAGGTCGCCGACGCGATCGCGGTCGCGAAGATGGTGGACGAGGCGGGCTACGACGGGATCATCTGCGCCGATCACCTGATCTATCCACGCGAACTGAAATCGCCCTATCCCGATTCGCCCACGCAGAAGCCGCCGTGGCGACCGGACACCAGCTGGCCGGACCCCTGGGTGCTGATCGGTGCGATGGCCGCGGTGACGACCACGTTGCGGTTCTCCAATGCGATCTACATCGCCCCGGCGCGGCCGCTGCTCGAGGTCGCCAAACAGGTCGCGACGGCGTCGGTGATCTCCGGCGGCCGGGTGTCGCTCGGGGTCGGCGCAGGCTGGATGCGCGAAGAGTACGAGTTGATGGGTCAGGATTTCGGGAACCGCGGGAGCCGCCTCGACGAGATGATCCCGGCGCTGCGGGCGCTGTGGGCCGGAGGCTGGGTGTCGTGGAACGGCGAGCACTATCAGGTGCCCGAGCTGATGATCGAGCCCCATCCGCCGGGTCCGGTCCCGATCCTCTGCGGCGGCGAGTCCGAGGCCGCACTGCGCCGCGCGGCACGACTGTGCGACGGCTGGGTCGGCTACGCCTACGGATGGGACGACGCCGTGCGCTACGCCCAGAAGCTGACGGACCTACGAGGCCACTACAGACGCGGCGACGAACCGTTCGACATCCTGCTGGCTCTGCTCGAGCCGCCGACCCCCGACCTCTACAAGCGCGCCGAGGACGCCGGGATCACCGCCGTGATGTGCGCGCCGTGGATGGGCGCCGAGGGCGTGCCCTCCGGCGGTGTCGAGCGATTCCGGGGTCCCATCGAGCAGTTCGCCGAGACGGTCATCGCCAAGGTCAACGCCTGACCGGCACTGCTGCCAGAATGCCAGCATGACCACCCAGCCTGGCGAG
Source organism: Mycolicibacterium hippocampi (assembly GCF_010723735.1). Lineage (GTDB taxonomy): Bacteria > Actinomycetota > Actinomycetes > Mycobacteriales > Mycobacteriaceae > Mycobacterium > Mycobacterium hippocampi. The sequence goes on from NZ_BLLB01000002.1 coordinate 2,880,323, forward strand.
CGCTATCCGCGGGACATGGTGGGCTACGGCCCCCACCCGCCGCACCCTCACTGGCCGGGCGAAGCGAACATCGCGGTGCAGTTCGTGCTCAACTACGAGGAGGGCGCGGAGAGCAGTGTGCTGCACGGCGACGCGTCCTCGGAGACTTTTCTGTCGGAAATCGTAGCCGCCCAACCCTTCCCGAACCGGCACATGAGCATGGAGTCGCTGTACGAATACGGCTCGCGTGCCGGGTTGTGGCGGGTGCTGCGGACCTTCGGTCGACGTGACCTGCCGCTGACCATCTTCGGGGTCGCGATGGCGCTGGCACGAAACCCTGCGGCCGTATCGGCGTTTCTGGAGCGCGGCGACGAGATCGCCTGCCATGGCCTTCGCTGGATCAGCTATCAACTGCTCGAACCGGAGGTGGAGCGCAGGCACCTCGCCGAGGCGGTCGCGTTGATGACCGAGGTGACCGGGCAGCCCCCGTTGGGCTGGTACACCGGACGTGACTCACCGGCCACCCGCCGGCTGCTGGTCGAGCACGGCGGCTTCGTCTACGACTCGGATTCCTATGCCGACGACCTGCCGTACTGGACCAGAGTGGACGGGACGAACCATCTGGTCGTCCCGTACACCCTGGACACCAACGACATGCGCTTCGCGATCGCAGGCGGATTTCCCAGTGGAGACGAGTTCTTCACCCACCTGCGTGACGCGTTCGACGTGCTGTACGCCGAGGGGGTGGCCGGCGCGCCGAAGATGCTCTCCATCGGACTGCACTGCCGGCTGGTGGGCCGGCCTGCCAGGATCGCATCGCTGGAGCGGTTCCTGGACCATGTGCAGTCCCACGAAGGGGTGTGGATCACCCGGCGCATCGACATCGCGCGACACTGGGCAGAGCACTTCCCCGCGCCCTGACGGTGACTACGCGGGCGGCATCAGCACCGTGTCGATCAGGTAGACCGTGGCGTTGGCGGTCTGCACGCCGCCGCACACCACCGACGCGTCGTTGACGCGCAGCTCGCCGCCGTGTCCGGTCACGGTCACGTCGCTGCCCTGCACTGTCGTGTGGGTGCCCACCACCGCGGCCGGATCTGCCTTGCCCGGAACCACGTGGTAGGTGAGGATATTGGTCAGCAGCGGAGCATCAGTGGTGAGGGTCTCGATGGTCGCCGGGTCGATCTTGGCGAACGCTTCGTCGGTGGGCGCGAAGACGGTGAACTCGCCGCCGTTGAGGGTGTCGACCAGGTTGACCTCTGGATTGAGTTGTCCTGAAAGGGCTTTGGTCAGAGTGGTGAGCAGCGGGTTGTTCGCCGCGGCGACGGTGACCGGTTCCTGCGACATGCCCTGCACCGATCCCGGTCCGGTGGGCACCTGCTCCGCGTAGGCCGCGCATCCCGGCCCGACCGGTTGGGCGGTGGCTGTGGCCGCTGCTCCCAGCGACAGGCCGATCGTCGCGGCTACAGCGAATCCGGCTCCTGCCAATGCTTTTCCGTTGACCATCATGTCCTGGAGTTCCCTTCGTATCGCCAACCGGAGGCCCGGCGACGTCTTGTTTGTGTTGTTGCAATTGCTATTCGGCGCCGATCGCGTCACGGATGGGTTGTGGGGCAAAGATTGTCGACACCGGCAGACAGGAAAATCCCCCGCACTGCAGGCAGTGCGGGGGATTTCCGGGGTGGCTGGGCCGGTCAGTTGGCCGGAGGCATCAGCACCGTGTCGATCATGTACACCGTGGCGTTGGCGGTCTGCACGCCACCGCACACCAGGGCGGCGTCGTTGACCATCATGTCGTTACCGGCGCCGGTGACATTCAGCGTCGCACCCTGCACCGTGGCGTGCTCGCCTGCGACCTGGTCGGGGCTCGCCTGCCCGGGCACCACGTGGTAGGTCAGGATGCTGGTCAACAGGTCGGCGTCCGTCTGGAGGGTCTCCAGGGTGGCGGCGTCGATCTTGGCGAACGCATCGTCGGTCGGCGCGAAGACGGTGAACTCACCGCCGTTGAGCGTGTCGACGAGGTTGACGTCGGGGTTGAGCTGTCCCGACAGCGCCGAGGTCAGCGTGGTCAGCATCGGGTTGTTCGATGCCGCCACGGTCACCGGGTCCTGGGCCATGCCCGCGACCGAACCGGGTCCCTCGGGCACCTGCTCGGCGTAGGCGGCGCAGCCGGAGCCGATGAGGTTGGCCGCTGGGTCGGCCATCGCGCTGGTGGTCGCGGGGGCTTCTGAGGTGCCGGTTGCGTCCTCCACGGCCGACTCCGCCGCGCTGGTGGCCGACGTGACGTTGGTCTCGGCCTCCTCGCTCGAACAGGCCGCTGCCCCAAAGATCGCCACTGCAGCGATACCCGCCGCTGCAGCTGACTTCCGGTGAAATGCCTTCATATTCTCCCTATCCCTTCATGAGCGGACGGCGTTGCCCGCCCTGAGCTGACACACGTGATTCCTAACTGCGGCGCCGACGGATGGGTCGGGACAGGTTCTGTCACATTTGCGTAATAACTTCCGGGCCGTGGCCGGGTGCAAGGACGCCGATGCAAGGACGCCGGTGCAAGGACGCCGATGCAAGGACTCGGCCGCGGCGGCGCGGTCGCGGGCGGCACAATGGACCGGTGAGCGAATCGGACAGACGGCTGCGGGTGCTGATCCTGGGCAGCACGGGGTCCATCGGAACCCAGGCGCTCGACGTCATCGCCGCCAACCCCGAGCGCTTCGAGATCGTCGGGCTGGCCGCAGGCGGAGGCAACCCCGACCTGCTGGCGCGGCAGCGCAGCCGGACCGGGGTGACGAACATCGCCGTCGCCGACCCGGCTGCCGCCCAGATCGTCGGTGATGTCGCTTACACCGGACCGGACGCAGTCACTCAGCTGGTCGAGGACACCGAGGCGGACGTCGTGCTCAACGCGCTGGTCGGCGCACTGGGTCTGAAACCGACCCTGGCGGCGCTGGCCAGCGGTGCCCGGCTGGCGCTGGCCAACAAGGAGTCGCTGGTGGCGGGGGGCCCCCTGGTGCTCAGGGCCGCCGCTCCCGGACAGATCGTGCCCGTCGACTCGGAGCACTCCGCGCTGGCGCAGTGCCTGCGTGGCGGCACCGCCGACGAGGTGGCCAAGCTGGTCCTGACCGCGTCGGGCGGGCCGTTCCGGGGGTGGAGCGCCGCACGGCTGGAGAACGTCACCCCCGAGCAGGCCGGGGCGCATCCCACCTGGTCGATGGGGCCGATGAACACCCTGAACTCGGCTTCCCTGGTCAACAAGGGACTGGAACTGATCGAGACCCACCTGTTGTTCGGGGTCGACTACGACCGCATCGACGTGGTCGTGCACCCCCAGTCGATCGTCCATTCGATGGTGACGTTCACCGACGGCTCGACCCTGGCCCAGGCCAGCCCGCCCGACATGAAGTTGCCCATCGCGCTGGCGCTGGGCTGGCCCGCCAGGGTGGCCGGCGCGGCATCGGCGTGTGACTTCTCCACCGCTGCCACCTGGGAATTCGAACCGCTCGACAGCGACGTCTTCCCCGCGGTCGACCTGGCCCGCGAGGCGGGTCGTGGCGGGGGATGCCTGACCGCGGTGTACAACGCCGCCAACGAAGAGGCCGCAGAAGCGTTCCTCGGAGGCCGCATCCCGTTCCCGGCGATCGTGAGGACCGTCGGGGACGTCCTGCGCGCTGCCGACCAGTGGTCGGCCGAACCAGCTACCGTGGAGGACGTGCTCGACGCGCAGCTGTGGGCCCGTGACCGGGCCCGGCGGGCAGTCGAGCGCGAACCCGCAGCCAGAAGATAGGACCCGCCGCCACATGATGTTCACGATCGGCATCGTGCTCTTCGCACTCGCCATCCTGCTGTCGGTGGCGCTGCACGAGTGCGGCCACATGTGGGTCGCGCGCGCGACCGGGATGAAGGTGCGTCGCTACTTCGTCGGTTTCGGTCCCACGCTGTGGTCCACCCGCAGACCGAACAAGCTGGGGGAGACCGAGTACGGGGTGAAGGCGGTCCCGCTGGGTGGCTTCTGTGACATCGCGGGCATGACATCGGTCGAGGAACTCACACCCGACGAGCGCCCCTACGCGATGTACAAGCAGAAGACGTGGAAGCGCGTGGCGGTGCTGGCCGCCGGACCCGGCATGAACTTCGCCATCGGGCTGGTGCTGATCTACGCCATCGCGGTCATCTGGGGTCTGCCCAACCTGCACCCGCCGACCAGCGCCATGGTGGGCGAGACGTCGTGCGTGAAATCCGAAGTCGCGCAGGGCACTCTGGGCGACTGCATCGCGCCCAGCCCGGCGGCCGCGGCGGGCATCCAGGCCGGCGATGTCGTGGTGGAGGTCGGTGACACAGCCGTGGCGTCGTTCGACGAGCTGGTCACCGCGGTCCGCCAGCTCAACGGGCCGACGCAGTTCACGGTGCAGCGTGACCAGGACGGCCAGCTGCGGGAGTTCACCACCACTGTCGACGTCACGCAGAGTCAGCGTTATGTCGCCGGTGGCGACGGGGCCGCCGAGCCGGTTCCCGCGGACGTCGGCACCATCGGCGTCACGGGCGCCACGTTCGGACCGACGCAGCACAACCCGCTCTCGGCAGTGCCCGCGACGTTCGCGTTCACCGGTGACCTCGCCGTGGAACTGGGCAAGGCGCTGGCCAAGATCCCGACCAAGGTCGGCGCGCTGGTGGAGTCCATCGGCGGCGGCGAACGCGATCCCGAAACGCCGATCAGTGTCGTCGGCGCCAGCATCATCGGCGGCGACACCGTCGACGCCGGGCTGTGGGTGGCGTTCTGGTTCTTCCTGGCCCAACTGAACTTCGTGCTCGGCGCCATCAACCTGGTTCCGCTGCTGCCGTTCGACGGCGGACACATCGCGATCGCCGTGTTCGAGAAGCTACGCAACCTGTTCCGATCGGCGCGCGGCATGGTGGCCGCCGCGCCGGTGAACTACCTCAAGCTGATGCCTGCCACCTATGTGGTGCTCGTGCTGGTGGCCGGCTACATGCTGTTGACGGTCACCGCCGACCTGGTCAACCCCATCAGACTTTTCCAGTAGGAGATCTCATGACCATGTCCATCGGGTTGGGGATGCCGGCAGCGCCGGCGCCCACCCTGGCCCCCCGCCGAAAGACCCGCCAGCTGATGGTGCGCGACGTCGGTGTCGGCAGCGATCACCCGATCGCGGTGCAGTCGATGTGCACCACAAAGACCCACGACATCAACGCGACCCTGCAGCAGATCGCCGAGCTCACCGCGTCCGGCTGCGACATCGTGCGGGTGGCGTGCCCGCGCCAGGAAGACGCCGACGCATTGCCCGTGATCGCGAAGAAGTCGAAGATCCCGGTGATCGCCGACATCCATTTCCAGCCCAAGTACATCTTCGCGGCCATCGACGCGGGCTGTGCTGCCGTCCGGGTCAACCCGGGCAACATCAAGGAGTTCGACGGGCGGGTCAAAGAGGTCGCCAAGGCGGCCGGGGCGGCGGGTATTCCGATCCGCATCGGCGTCAACGCCGGGTCGCTGGACAAGCGCTTCATGGAGAAGTACGGCAAGGCGACGCCGGAGGCGCTGGTCGAGTCCGCGTTGTGGGAGGCCTCCCTGTTCGAGGAACACGGCTTCGGCGACATCAAGATCAGCGTCAAGCACAACGACCCCGTCGTCATGGTCGCGGCGTACGAGTTGCTGGCCTCCAAGAGCGACTACCCCCTGCACCTCGGTGTGACCGAGGCCGGACCCGCGTTCCAGGGCACCATCAAGTCGGCGGTCGCCTTCGGGGCGCTGCTGAGCAAGGGGATCGGTGACACCATCCGGGTGTCGTTGTCCGCACCGCCTGCCGAAGAGGTCAAGGTCGGCAACCAGATCCTCGAGTCGCTGAACCTGCGGCCGCGTGGCCTCGAGATCGTGTCGTGCCCGTCGTGCGGACGCGCCCAGGTCGACGTCTACACCCTGGCCAACGAGGTGACCGCGGGCTTGGAGGGTATGGAGGTGCCGCTGCGGGTCGCGGTGATGGGCTGTGTCGTCAACGGACCCGGCGAAGCCCGCGAAGCCGACCTCGGCGTCGCATCCGGCAACGGCAAGGGCCAGATCTTCGTCAAGGGTGAGGTCATCAAGACCGTGCCCGAGGCCATGATCGTCGAGACCCTGATCGAAGAGGCGCTTCGGCTGGCTTCGGAGGTGCAGGCAGAATCCGGTGCGACACCGGGTTCAAATGATGGCAGCGGTTCGCCGGTTGTGACCGTAAGCTGAGATTCGGCCCCCGGGGTGCCGGGTCGGCCTTTTCAAGGTAAGTCGCAGAAAGAGTCCAGATGTCGGCTCCTCCGCTTTTCCGCCTCGTTGATGAGCGAAGGGTGTCGGTGCTGCGCGACATCCGTGACATGTCCGCGGTTCGGCAGGTGCTCGACAGTGACCCGGTGGCTTCGTGCATGGTCGCATCGCGCGTCGCCGAGTACGGCATCGAACCCTCGGGGATCGGCGGCGAGCTCTGGACCCGGCGGCGGGCCGGCGAGTCGTTGTGTTACGCCGGGGCCAACCTGATTCCGTTACGCGGCGGGCGTGACGATCTCAATGCCTTCGCCGACAAGGCGATGAGCCAGGCGCGGCGATGCTCGTCGCTTGTCGGCCGCGCCGAATTGGTGCTGCCGATGTGGCAGCGCCTCGAACATGTCTGGGGCCCTGCCCGTGACGTTCGCGCCCACCAGCCGCTGATGGCGCTGGGCACGGCACCCGTGTGTGCGGTCGACCCGCAGGTCCGCCCGGTGCGCATCGAGGAGCTCGACGCCTACCTCGTCGCCGCCGTCGACATGTTCATCGGCGAGGTCGGCATCGACCCGCGTGCAGGGGACGGCGGCCGGGGTTATCGGCGCCGGGTCGCCGGGCTGATCGCGTCCGGACGGGCCTGGGCCCGGTTCGAGCGGGGTCAGGTGGTGTTCAAGGCCGAGATCGGCTCCCAGTCGCCGGCGGTCGGCCAGATCCAGGGCGTGTGGGTACATCCCGACTGGCGCGGCCGCGGCCTCGGAACGGCAGGTACGGCCGCGCTGGCCGCCGCCGTAGTGGCCAGTGGCCGCATCGCCAGCCTGTATGTCAACAGCTTCAACACCGTCGCACGCGCCACCTACGCGCGGATCGGGTTCGAAGAGGTGGGGTCGTTCGCCACGGTATTGCTCGACTGACCTCCACGGCCGAATACTCTGGCCCACATGACCGAGCAGGACATGACGGCGCAGCGCAGGATCATCGCCGACGCGCTCGTCCACGCACTTCGACGTAGACATGAGGTGCTCGACGCGGTCGTTGCCTCCGACGACTACGACGCGGCGATCGAGGCGATCGCCGACCTGCTCGACACCTCTGACACGGCGGCCGAAGCGGTGCTGAGGTTGTCGTTCGACCGGCTGACCAAGGTCTCGCGCCGCAGGATCGCAGCCGAACTGGACGACCTCAACAGCCAGGAATTGTCGTTCGCCTCCGCCGAGCAGTCCGCCCGCTCGGCGCGCCGGCTGATGCTGCGGCCGTTCGCGGCCGAAGTGGACCGGGACATCTTCGCCGCCCGCACCGACGACGTGCGTGCAGCAGGCGACGGCACGGCCGCGCCCCCGGGTGAACTCGGCGAGGAGATCCGCGAGGCCGTCGAACGGGTCGCCGCCGAGGAGGCGGTCTGGTTGGTGGCCGAGGTCGGGTCGTCCAAGGTCGGGATGGTCTTCGGCGAGCTCTCCGACGGTGAGGTCGACGTCCGCATCTGGATCCACCCGGACCACCGCAAGCAGGGCTACGGCACCGCTGCGCTGCGCACCTCCCGCTCGGAGATGGCCGCCTACTTCCCGGCGGTGCCGCTGGTCGTGCGCGCGCCGGCCGCCGGCAGCTAGAAGCCGCATCACTCGCCACGCCCAGATCCGACTTCTGCAGGTCGCCTCTCGCACTTCGGCTGCGAAAGTCGGATCTCGGCGTGGTCACGGTGCGCCTACGCGACGATGCGGTCTCAGGTTCGTAACATCTGCCTCAATGGCAACTCTGTTCTCATCTGCATCACGCGCGACCGGCGTCGCCATGGCGGTCCTGCTGGTCGTCACCCTCGGCGCCTGCACACCTCGGCCCGATGGACCCGAACCGGCGGCCGAGGAGTTCTTCGCCGCGCTGGCTGTCGGCGACACCACGGCCGCCGCCCAGCTCAGCGACCGGCCAGAGGCCGCCCGGGCCGCGCTCAACGAGGTGTGGGCCGGCCTGCAGGCCACTGGCCTGGACGCCCAGATCCTCAGCTCGAAGTACGCCGAGGACACCGGAAGCATCGCCTACCGCTACACCTGGCGCCTTCCCAAGGACCGCTCCTGGACCTACGACGGACGGCTGAACATGGTCCGGGCCGACGGGCGGTGGGAAGTCCGCTGGAGCGCCACCGGCGTGCACCCGAGGCTGGGGGAGAACCAGACCCTGGCGCTGCGGGCGGACGAGCCGCGGCGCGCCTCGGTCAACGAACGGGGCGGCACCGACGTCCTGGTGCCGGGCTACCGGTACCACTTCGCGCTGGATGCCCGGGCGGCCGGCTCCGAGCTGATGCCCACCGCGCGGGCGGTGGTCGGCGCACTGCACCGGTTCGACAACACCCTGGATCCGCAGCGGCTCGCCGAACTGGCCAGTTCGAAGCGGGCTCCGTTGAGCCTGATCACGCTGCGTCAGGCCGATCACGACGCGGTCGCCGGCGCCATCGGGGCCCTCCCGGGGGTGGTGATCACCCCGCAACCGGAGATGGTGCCCACCGACGAGAACTTCGCTCCGGCTCTGGTCAATCAGGTCAAGAACGCCGTCGTCGACGAGCTCGACGGCACCGCCGGGTGGCGCATCGTCAGCGTCAACCAGAACGGCGTGGACGTCGACATCCTCCACGAGGTGGCCGGTGACCCGGCGCCGTCGGTGACCATCAGCCTGGACCGCTCGGTGCAGAACGCCGCGCAGCACGCCGTCGACACCACCGGCAAGCAGGCCATGATCGTCGTGATCAAGCCATCGACCGGTGAGATCATGGCCGTCGCGCAGAACGCCGCCGCCGATCGCGAGGGCCCGATCGCCACCATGGGCCTGTTCCCGCCCGGGTCGACGTTCAAGATCGTCACCGCAGGCGCGGCGATCGAACGCGACATGGCCACGCCCAACACGCTTCTCGGCTGCCCGGGGCGGATGGACATCGGCCACCGCTCCGTGCCGAACTACGGCGGGTTCGACCTCGGCACGGTGCCGATGTCGCGGGCGTTCGCCAGCTCGTGCAACACGACGTTCGCCGAACTCGCCAGCCGGATGCCCCCGCGTGGGCTCACCCAGGCCGCCGCGCAGTACGGCATCGGCCCGGACTACACCATCGAGGGCATCGACACCGTCACCGGATCGGTGCCGCCGACGGTCAATCTCACCGAGCGCACCGAGGACGGTTTCGGTCAGGGCAAGGTGCTGGTCAGTCCCTTCGGGATGGCGTTGGCCGCCGCCACCGTCGCCGCCGGGCGCACCCCGGTTCCCCATCTCATCGACGGACGCGAAACCGAGATCAGCGGTGAGAGTGAGCCCATCCCGGCGGGCGTGGTCGACAGCCTGCGGCCGATGATGCGGCTGGTGGTCACCAACGGCACCGCCGAGGACCTGCAGGGCGCCGGAGATGTGCGCGGTAAGACGGGTGAGGCGGAGTTCGCAGGCGGGTCGCACTCGTGGTTCACCGGATATCGCGGTGACATGGCGTTCTCGGCGCTGATCGTCGGCGGCGGCAGCTCGGAGTACGCGGTGCGGATGCTCAAGGGCATGCTCGACGAACTGCCGCCGGATTACCTCGCCTGAGCGCCCGACTGTGCCGGATCGGCTGGGATCTGCGCAGCTGACGGCGGTACCGTGGAAGACGCCATGACCGAAATCAACCACATCCCCGGCGGCCTGCCCGCCGAAGCCGTCGAGATGCGGATCTCAGACGCCGACCGCAACGGCACGCTGCGCCGGCTGCACAACGCCGTGGCCCTCGGTCTGATCGACATCGACGAGTTCGAGGAGCGTTCGGCGATGGTGTCGCGGGCGCGGCTGCGTTCCGACCTCGACACGCTCGTCGGCGACCTGCCCGGTCCCGGCGCCATCGTCACCTCGGCCGCCGACCGCGTGGAACTGCGCGGCGTGCTCGGATCGCTCAAGCGCCAGGGTGAGTGGGTGGTGCCCAGCAGGCTCGCGCTGCACCGGCGCATGGGATCGGTCGAGCTCGACCTGACTCGTGCGCGCTTCGCGGGCCCGATCGTCGTCATCGAACTCGACATGAAGTTCGGCGGCCTGGATCTGCGGCTCCCCGACGGTGCGAGCGCGTCCATCGACGATGTCGAGGTCAACGTCGGAAGCGCCCACGACCACCGCAGGGACGCCCCGGCCGAAGGCGCCCCGCACGTCATCCTCACCGGCAAGGTGGTGTGCGGTTCGGTGGACGTTCGCGGGCCGCGCAAGTCTTTTCGGTTCCCCCGTCCGCTACGCGGCTGACCGCTACCTGAGCTGTTCGTCGGCAACCCCGTAGCGCTGCTGGTACCCGCGGACCTGCTCGCGGACCTCGGCGGCGTCCAGGCCGGTGTCAGCCCAGCGGTACCGGGTGCCACCGTGGTCACCGGGGTGGGCGATCAGGAAGTCGCGCATCCGCCTCTCGGTGGCCGGCTCCAGCTCGCGGCCCAGGCGTGCATAGAGCGCCCGTACCGTGGCCAGCGGGTCCCGGATGAACTCCGCGAACTGCACGTCGACGAAACGCAACCCGCCCAGGGCTCCGAAGTCCCGCAGCGCCATCGCACGCTCGAGGCCGATCACGATCTCCTCTCTCGACTGCGTCGCACACTCGGTGATCGAGGACTCGTCGGACGCCAGCCGGCGTAGATGGTGGGTGAGCGCGCTGATGGACGAGATGACGTTGAGCGGATCACGATGGGTCTGCACGATCACCGCGTCGGGGTATTCGGCTGCCAGCGCGTCGAGCTGCCACAGATGCGCCGGTGACTTCAGCAGCCACTGACAGGGCGACTCTGCCGGACCGGGTACACCGGACTGCAAGTGCTGCAGGAACATTCGGTGGTACCGGTAGGCAGCGGCGTGGTCGGCCTCGTGGAGCAGCCAGTGATAGTAGCCGGGCAGCCGGTACTGGACCGAGAAGATCATGCTGCAGAACTGCCCCGCGGTGATGCGGACGCATTCCTGCCCGACCAGAGCACCCATCGGGTGATGGACCAGCAGTCCGGGCACGATCTGTTCCGACGCCTCGATGGCGGCCTGTGTCTCGGCGATCCGCGGGTCGCTGTCGTAGGTGTCGGGCCGGGGCAGCGGGTAGGGGTGGTCCACCTCCCAGGTCAGTGGCGGTCGCAACGCGGGATCCTGGGCCAGCAGGTCGAACAGGATGGTCGTGCCGGTGCGGGGCTGCCCCACGATGAACAGCGGTCGCCCGACGGGCGACGCGGCGACCTCGGGGTGGCGCCTGCGCCAGTCGACGATCCGCAGCCGGTTGCTGAGGGCCCGGACGACGTCCATGACCGCGATCTCCACGCCGAGATCGTTGAGCCGCGCGTCGGCGGCCAACCCGTCGCAGAGCCGGGCGAGGCCTTCGCGCCAACTGGCATCGTCACCGAAATCGTCGGTACCGGCGGTCTCGACCGACTGTGCGACGAGGTGGTCCGGGGCGAGGCGGGCGCTCACGAGGCGGTGCCGCGGCGGACGGTCGTGTGCACGGCCGGTGCGTCCGGGTTGTCCAGCCAGCGCAGCACCACGAAGCCGCGGCGCCGGCCGCCGGTGTCCAGCCAGTGGCCGTGGCCGGGGTCGCCGGCGCCGATTGTGATGCGCACCACGCCGTCGCCGTCCGGGGTGACGCCCTTGTTCGTGACCGAGCTGTGCCGGTGGTGTGGTTCGAGGCATTCGTGCCAGACGTTCTCGAGCGTGACGTTCCAGTAGCGGGTGTCGGGAGGGGTGAATTCGAGCAGCAGCGATTCGTCGCAGTCGAGCGCGAACGACCCGAGCATGTACAGGTTGTCCGGTGTGGTGTCCGCCCCACCGAGTTCGGCGGCTGCGGCGGTGACCAGCGTGTTGGGCTGGGTGAGCAGTTCGGGCTTGATGGTGCGGTGCAGCGTGGCCAGCTTGACGATCGTCCACGCCATCGCGGTGAACGCGGCGGCCGCCTCGGCGGCTGAAACCGGTTGCAGCGCTGCGCTGTCGAGACACTCGATGGTCATCGAGGCCGGCGTCTCGGTGGCGGCATCGGCGATGTACTCGCGCACCACGATCGCCGACGCGTCTTCGGGGATGGGGATCCACTGGGCGCCGTTCAGCGCGTCGGGGCCCGGGTCGGTGGCGGCGAGCACCAGGGCGAAGGACCCCTGCGTGCACTGCAGTGCGGTGTCGCTGAGATAGCCCGCCATCCGCCGCGGGGTCAGCCCGGTGCCCGCGAGCACCTGGAACCCGAGATAGGTGGTGCTGCCGCGGCGTCCGGTGACCCGGTAGCGGTGGTCACCGCGAATCATCGCCAGCAGATATCGACCGTCGGGGTTGGGTCCGCCCACCATCCTGGTGGCGGTGCACATGTCGAAGAAGTGTGGCCGCAGTGGGTCGGCCTCGACGGACAACTCGGTGCACAGCGCAGTCACCTTGGCCAGCATGCGCAGCCCCTCGCGCAGTTCACGGTCATCGGCGGCGTCTTCGAGGACCGTGCCCGTCAGGTCGGCCAGCATCTGTTGGACGAACCGCCAGGATTCCAGGACCGCCCGGGTGTCTTCGTTGCCGATAGCTTCCACGGTGAGACATAGTCTCACTATGGACGCTGTCTCAGAGGAGAAATCGCCGGAAAGTCTGACCGTCCGCAAGCAGCGGGCGACCAGGGCCCGGATAGCGACCGCGGCAGCGCAGGTTGTGGTCGAACAGGGATTGGCCGGGGCGACCGTCGACCAGATCGCCGCGGCCGCCGAAGTGGGTCGCGCCACCTTCTTCCGGTACTTCAACGCGAAGGAGGATGCGGTCGCCGACGGGATGACCGCCCACTGGCTCGACCGCATCACCGCCGCGATCGCCACGCAGCCGCCGGGGACATCCGCCACCGCGGCGGTCGTCGCGGCGTTCGAGGACCTCGGCGACGGCTTTGACGAGATCAGTGACCAGGTTCGCGAGCTCGCGACGTTGACGCGCTCATCGCCGGTCTTCAGCGCCTGGACGCTGCAGATCTACCTGCGGTACGAGGCGACCATCGCCGAGCTGGTGGCTCCCCGGTTCACCGACCCGTCACCCGACGATCCGCGGCCACGGCTGCTGGGCGCGCTCGCCATGGCCGCGATCCGGATCGCTCTCGACGACTGGCTCCTCAGCGGAGGTTCGTTGCCGTCGCGGGTGCACCGGGCACTCGCCGCGATCAGCATCGGGTGAACCTAGCGCGGGTCCAGGACCGCGAAACTCAGCGTCGCGCGCGCCGCGAGCCGGTCACGCGCCGCGTCGGTGACGTCCACCGCGATGACCGACAGGCGGCGCCCGGCGCGCACCACGGTGGCCTCCGCCCGGGCCGGGCCCTCCAGGATCGGCGCCAGGAAGTGCACGGTCATGTCCGCGGTCGTGACATCCTGCCCCGGTCCGACGTGTCGATCTGCGAGCCGGCCTGCGGCGATGTCGATCAGGGTGGCGACGAGGCCACCCTGCAGTGCGCCACGTCTGTTCACCAGGTCGGGGCGGTTGTCCAATTCGATGACCAGCCGCTCGTCGGACTCTTCCACATCACGGAAGTCCAGCCTGCTGAACAAGTGACCCGGGGTGACCTGCATGCCACGAACGCTAGCACCATTCTCCGAGAACGAGAGTCCCATTCTCCCGATAGTCTGGCCACATGCCAGTACGGACCGCCCTTCGCCCCGGCGTGGTGTCACCGACGCTGCCGGTGCCCAAGTCGATCGCCCGTCCCGAGTACGTGGGGCGGCCGACGGTGCGTGAGGGCACCGAACCATGGGTGCAGACACCAGAGGTCATCGCGAAGATGCGGGTTGCCGGACAGATCGCCGCGGGGGCACTCGCCGAAGCCGGCAAAGCCGTCGCCCCCGGGGTCACGACAGACCAACTGGACCGCATCGCCCACGACTACATGGTCGACCACGGCGCCTACCCGTCGACGCTGGGCTACAAGGGCTACCCGAAGTCGTGCTGCACGTCGCTCAACGAGGTGATCTGCCACGGAATCCCCGACTCGACGGTGGTGGAGGACGGCGACATCGTCAACATCGACGTCACCGCCTACATCGACGGAGTGCACGGTGACACCAACGCGACGTTCCTGGCCGGTGACGTCTCCGAGGAGCACCGCCTGCTCGTCGAACGCACCCACGAGGCGACCATGCGCGCCATCAAGGCCGTCAAACCTGGGCGGGCGCTCTCGGTCGTCGGCCGCGTCATCGAGGCTTACGCAAATCGGTTCGGCTACAACGTGGTTCGTGATTTCACCGGGCACGGCATCGGCACCACCTTCCACAACGGTCTGGTGGTGCTGCATTACGACCAACCCGCCGTCGAGACGGTGCTCGAACCGGGCATGACGTTCACGATCGAGCCGATGATCAACCTCGGCAGCCTGGACTACGAGATCTGGGACGACGACTGGACCGTGGTCACCAAGGACGGGAAGTGGACGGCCCAGTTCGAACACACCCTGGTGGTCACCGACGCCGGAGCGGAAATCCTCACCCAGCTGTGAGGCCCGGTACCTGAGTAGCCTGGTGGCATGACCGGGCACCGGGTGGCGAGGGCTGCCGTGGCGACCCTGGCCGCCGCCGTGCTCGCCGGGTGTGCGCAGGCGGTCACCGGCACCGCGGTCTGGCCGGGCGCCAGGCTCGAGCGCGCGGTGCTCACCGAGGCCGACTTCCCTGCCGGTGTGCGTTACCAGCGCATTGTCAAAGACCGCGGAGAAGAAGACGGCGCGGGCGCGCCACCGCCGATGCTCTCGTCGCCCCAGGGTTGCACCGACGGGCTGACCCGGGACATCGCCGCGACGGCTGAGCGCGGGGCAGGCAGCGCAGCGGAGTACGTGGTGGCCTACGACGGTGCGCGGGTGGTCATGACCGTGTTGACGTGGTCGCTGAACCTCGAGCAGTTGGCCGCCACAGCCGAGCGGTGCGCACAGTACGACACGTTCTTCGAGCCGTCCGATCCCGGTATCCCGGTGACCACAACCAAGCTGCAGACCCCACGGCCGGATGCGCTGGTCTACCAACAGACGATGAAGCTGGGCGGCGTCGAGAGCAGCGTGTACTTCTCGTTCGAGAACGTGGGGACGATGGCAGTGTTCGGCCTCGCTCTGCCCACGCCGGACCCCAGCATCGCCGTCAAAGGCGCGCTGCCGCAGACATTTCTGGAAATCGCCGACCAACAGGCCGAACGCGCTCAGGCGGCTTGACCGCTGGACCAGAGCATGAAAAGCCGCCCGCGGACTTCGCTGCTGCCTGTAGTTTTACGCAATGCCTTCTCCAATGATCACCGTCGACGGGTTCGGGGTGCCCGTCGAGGTCGCCGGCCCGGAGAAGGGGTCTGTCGTGGTGGTGCTCGGCGCGGCCCATCAAGCCCCCGCCGCCTACGAGCCCGTCTGCCAGCGTCTGCACACCGCGTCACTGAAGACCGTCGTCATCGGTCCCGACCCCAGACTCACCGCCAAATCCGTGATCGGCGTCCTCGATGCCCTCGACGTCTCGTGGGCGCTGTTGGTCGGTGACCGGCTCGGTGGGGAACTGGCGTGGGAGCTGGCGGCGACCCGACTCGACCGGTTCACCGGGTTGGTGGTGATCGACCGCGGCCATCCGCGGGTGGCCGATCTCGCCGGGGTGGTCCGCGACGAGCGCTGCCCACCTGTCGAGCTGAACACCACCGCGCTGGTGAGCACCCCGGCGGCGCGTGCGGTCGCCAAGGCCACCCAGCGCTTCGTCTACGGCGAC
This sequence comes from Mycolicibacterium hippocampi, assembly GCF_010723735.1. Classification (GTDB taxonomy): domain Bacteria; phylum Actinomycetota; class Actinomycetes; order Mycobacteriales; family Mycobacteriaceae; genus Mycobacterium; species Mycobacterium hippocampi. The sequence continues at coordinate 2,896,211 of NZ_BLLB01000002.1, forward strand.
TACCGGGTCGTCGATCTGCTCGGCCGACGTAATGCGGCCGACTCCACCGCACAACTGGCCGCCGAGATCGTGATGCGCACCAGCACCTGGTGACCTACGGCGAATCGGACTTCGTGCGATCGACCTCTTCAGGGGTCCAGTTCTGGGGTATTCCCGGCTGTCCGGGGAACAGGAAGTCCACAAAAGCCTTCGCGGTGGGTTGCGGTTCGTGGTTGGCCAGCCCGGGCCGCTCGTTGGCCTCGATGAACGCGTACTCCGGCCGGGTGACGTCAGGGACGAGCAGGTCGATGCCGGTGACCGGGACGCCGATCGCGTCGGCGGCGGCGACGGCCACCGACCGGAGTTCCGGGTGCACGGTCGCGGTGACGTCGTGGATCGTTCCGCCCTGGTGCAGGTTCGCGGTCCGGCGGACCCGCAGCCGGGTGCCTTCCGGAAGCACGTCGTCGAACGACCAGCCCGCCTCCTTGACCGTCGTCTCGGTCACCGCGTCCATCGGGATCCGCGATTCCCCGCCGGTGGCGGCCGCCCGTCGGCGACTCTGCGCCTCGATCAGCTCCTTGACGGTGTGGCGGCCGGTCCCGGTCACCTCCGCGGGCCGGCGCAGCGCGGCGGCGACCACCTTGCCGTCGATCACCACCAGCCGTAGATCGTCGCCCTCGGCGCGTTGTTCGATGAGCACCTCGGGATGCTGCTCGCGCGCCCGGGCCAGCGCCGCGTCCAGCTCCTCGGGGCCGTCCACCCCGACGGTGATGCCCTTTCCCTGTTCGCCGCGGGTCGGCTTGACGACGACGTCCCCGACCTCGGCCAGGAACTCGTGGTCGGCTTCGTCGAAGGTGGCCAGCCGGCCTCTCGGCACGATGATGCCGGCGTCGGAGACGATGCGGCGGGTCAGCCGCTTGTCGTCACAACGGCTCATCGCCACTGCAGAGGTGTACTCCGACAAGGATTCCCGGGTGACGACGCTGCGCCCGCCGTGCGACAGCCGCATCTCACCGGCCTCGGCGTCGAGCACCTCCACCCAGATTCCGCGGCGGATGGCCTCGTCGGCGATGATCCGCGCGTACGGGTTCAGGTCGTCGACGGTCTCCGGCGGATGGGTGAACAGTGGTTCGTTGATGGCATTTTTGCGCTTGACCGCCATCACCGGCACCCGGGCGAAACCCAGCTTTTCGTACAGCGCGATCGCGGCGGTGTTGTCGTGTGCCACCGAGAGGTCCATGTAGGCGCGGCCCCGGTCGCGGTACAGGGCGGCGAGGCTGCGGGTCAATGCGGCCCCCACACCGGGAACCGTGGCGGCCGGGTCGACCGCCAGCGTCCACAGGCTCGATCCGTTCTCGGGATCGGAGAACAGCGCGGCGTGATCGACGCCGGTCACCGTGCCCAGGACGGCGCCGTCGTCATCACGCACGGCGACCAGGTAGTCGATGGAATCCTGGTGACAGTGGTTGTCCCAGATGACGTCGTTGGGGGCGGGCACCATCCCGCAGCGGACGTAGACCCGGTTCATCTCGTCGGCGTCGACGCGGCTCTCGAGCGTGCGGACACTGAAGCCGCGCAGCGTCGGCGCGGTCTCCTCGCTCTCGGCGAACCGCAACCGGTAGGTGTGACTGGGATCGATGAACAGTTCGGCCGGCGCCTTGGACACCAGGACGTGGGGTTCACGCGCGTAGATGCAGATGTCGCGGCGGCCGTGGCCCTCCTGGCGCAGCACCTCGGCGAGCATTTCCTGGTCGGCGAAGGTCTGCCCGAAAATGAGTCGGCCCCAACCGAGTTCGAGTACGACGTCGTCAGCCATCGCGTCCACCATGTGTGGCGGGGACGCGTCGTGGAGGGCGAGGGTGATCCCCTCGGGGTGACCCTCGTCGGGATCGAGGCGAGGATCGGTGTCGGTCATGCGGCAGGCCCGTTGATGCCGTGCCGTTGCAGCCACAGCTCCAGCAGTGCGATCTGCCACAGCTCGTTGCCGCGCAGCGGGGTGAGCTTGCCGTTGGGGTCGGCCAGCAACCGCTCCACGGACTCCGGGCGGAACAGTCCACGCTCCTTGGCGGCGGGCGCGTAGAGCGCATCGCGGACCAGGTCGAGATAGGGCCCCTCGAGATGGGTGAGTGCGGGCACCGGGAAGTAGCCTTTGGGCCGGTCGATGACGTCGGCCGGAATCACCTGGCGGGCAGCCTGCTTGAGCACGCCCTTACCTTCGTGCGCCGTCTTGAGGTGCGGCGGGCAGGTGGCGGCCAGCTCGACGAGTTCGTGGTCGAGGAACGGCACCCGGCCCTCCAGTCCCCACGCCATCGTCATGTTGTCGACGCGCTTGACCGGGTCGTCGACCAGCATCACGGTGGTGTCCAGCCTCAGCGCCCGGTCGACGCCGGACTGCGCTCCGGCGCGGGCGAAGTGCTCGGTGACGAAACGCTCGCTGGGATCGTCCGCGGTGGCGACGCCGGGAGACACCAGCGACGCGTACCCGGTCTGGTCGCGGTCGAAGAACGCGGCCCGGTAGCTGGCCACCGACCCTTGCACCGAGGCCGCCTCCGGCGCTCCCATCGGCGGATACCAGTGGTAGCCGGCGAACACCTCGTCGGCGCCCTGCCCCGACTGCACCACCTTGACGTGCTTCGACACTTCCTGGCTGAGCAGGTAGAACGCCACGCAGTCGTGGCTGACCATCGGCTCGCTCATCGCGGCGATCGCGCCGTCGAGCGCGGGCAGCATGCGATCGGTGCCGATGCGGATCTGGTGGTGGTCGGTGGCGAACCTGTCGGCGATGATGTCGGAGTAGTGGAACTCGTCGCCTTTGACCCCGCCCACCGACTCGAAGCCGATCGAGAAAGTCTTGAGGCCCTGCTGCCCGGCTTCGGCGAGCAGCCCGACGATGAGGCTGGAGTCGACACCGCCCGACAGGAGACAGCCCACCGGCACGTCGGCGACCAGGCGGCGTTTGACGGCGAGCCGCAGCGACTCCAGAACCGCGTCCTCCCAGTCCTGTTCGGACCAGCCGGAGCGTTCCTCGGCGCGGCTGAAGTCCGGCTCCCAGTAGGTGGTGGTGGTGCGCGTGCCGTCCGGCTCGATCGCCACCAGCGAGGCCGGCGGCACCTTGCTGATACCGCGCAGGATGGTGCGGGGCGGCGGCACCACCGAGTGGAACGTCAGGTAGTGGTGCAGCGCCACCTGGTCGATGCGGGTGTCGATACCGCCGCCGGCCAGCAACGCGGGCAGTGACGACGCGAACCGGATCCGGTGGGAGTCCTCGGTGATGTAGAGCGGCTTGATGCCGAGACGGTCGCGGCCCAGCAGCACCCGCCCGCTGTCACGCTCGACGATGGCGAAGGCGAACATCCCCTTGAGATGGTCGACGAACCGGTCCCCCCAGTGGTGGTAACCCTTGAGCAGGACCTCGGTGTCGCTGTGGGAGAAGAAGCGGTAACCGTGGCCGTGGAGTTCGTCGCGCAATTCTTCGTAGTTGTAGATGCAGCCGTTCCAGGCGACCGACAGCCCGAGTTCGGAGTCGACCATCGGCTGCGCGCCCGCCTCGGAGAGATCGATGATCTTCAGGCGTCGGTGCCCGAGTGCGACCCTGCCCTGCGACCACACCCCTGCGGCGTCCGGCCCGCGGGGCACCATGCAGGCGGCCATCGCCGCGACAGCGCTGATATCTGGGGTTCTTCCGTCGAGGCGTACCTCGCCGGTGGCTCCACACACCTGTTCGACCCTACTCCAGTGTCGGCGGTTCCTCGATCTGACTTCGCGGCCACGCTACAGGCCCCGGAGCGCAGGTCTGATACCCGGACATCCCCTGTTGAAACCCCGCGAATCGGTGACCCCGGCTGAGAGGCGCGGCGCACCCGGGGTGGGTCCGACGGCAGCGACGGCGCGCACCATCGGCAATAATCGGTGTCCTATTGGTCTGGCGTCCTACCTTTGAACGTGGCATTTTGGGGGAACCGTGGGGGAACGGCCGCAGCCGACACCCGCGCCAATGGTCGGGTGACCGTCGGGTTCGGCACGAAGAGAGCGGGAGTACTGATGAGCGTTCGGGCGAAGAGGCGGCAGCACTGATGGGCGGCGCACCGGGGATGCTGTCGAAGGCAGACCTCGAACGCAGGGTCGCGGACGGGGAGATCGACACGGTGATCGTCGCGTTCTGCGACATGCAGGGCCGACTCACGGGCAAGCGGATCTCGTCGCGACTGTTCGTCGAGGAGGTCGCCGAGCACGGCGCCGAGTGCTGCAACTACCTGCTGGCCGTCGATGTCGACATGAACACCGTCGACGGGTATGCGATCTCCAGTTGGGAAACGGGCTACGGCGACATGGTGATGACGCCGGACTTCAGCACGCTGCGGCTGCTGCCGTGGCTGCCGGGGACGGCGTTGGTGATGGCGGATCTGTCGTGGACCGACGGCAGACCGGTCACGCAGGCGCCGCGCACCATCCTGCAGCGTCAACTCGACCGCCTCGCCGAACGCGGCATGGGTGCGATCGCGGCCACCGAGCTCGAGTTCATGGTGTTCGACACGCCCTACCGCGAGGCCTTCAAGACCGACTACGCCGGGCTGGTGCCGGCCACCGACTACAACATCGACTACGCCATGCTGGCGTCGACCCGGATGGAGCCGCTGCTGCGCGACATCCGTCTCGGGATGGAGGGCGCCGGGCTCTACTGCGAGGGGGTCAAGGGGGAGTGCAACCTCGGGCAGCAGGAGATCGGATTCCGCTACGACGAGGCGCTGGTGGTCTGCGACAACCACACCATCTACAAGAACGGCGCCAAGGAGATCGCCGACCAGCATGGCAAGAGCTTGACGTTCATGGCGAAATACGATGAGCGCGAGGGCAACAGCTGCCACATCCACATTTCCTTCCGCGGCATCGAGGACGGTGTCGCCAGCGTCCCGGTGTTCTCCGATCCCGACGACGAGCTCGGCATGTCCAAGATGTTCCGCAGCTTCGTCGCCGGCCAGCTGGCCACGCTGCGGGAGATGACGCTGTTCTACGCGCCGAACATCAACTCCTACAAGCGGTATGTCGACGGCAGCTTCGCGCCGACCGCGGTCGCCTGGGGAATCGACAACCGCACCTGTGCATTGCGGGTGGTCGGCCACGGCCAGGGCATGCGGATGGAATGTCGGGCCCCGGGCGGTGACGTCAACCAGTACCTGGCTGTCGCGGCGCTGATCGCCGGCGGACTTCACGGCATCGACCAGGAGCTCGAACTGCCGGATGCGGTGCAAGGCAACGCCTACACCAGTGGCGCCGAGCGGCTTCCGACGACGATGACCGAAGCGGTGGAGCTGCTGGACAATTCGCGGATCGCGCGGGATGCGTTCGGTGACGACGTCGTCGACCACTACCTCAACTACGCCCGCGTGGAGCTCAAGGCGTTCAACGCCGCGGTGACGGATTGGGAGAGGGTGCGTGGCTTCGAACGGCTTTGACGTCGGCACCGATCGGCCGGTCATCGGGCTGACCACGTATCTGCAGCCCGCCCAGACCGGAGTATGGGACGTGCGTGCCAGTTTCCTGCCGGCCATCTACTTCGAGGGGGTCGGGTTGGCCGGCGGCATCTCGGTGCTGCTGCCGCCGCAGCCGGTGGACGCGGGTATCGCCGAGCGCGTGCTCGACGGTATCGACGGCCTGATCGTCACCGGCGGGCGCGACGTCGACCCGGCGGCCTACGGCAGCCCCCGGCATCCCGCCACCGACGAGCCCGTCGCCGACAGCCGCACCCGGGACGCCTTCGAGTTCGCCCTGGTCGAGGGGGCGCTGCGCCGGGGTCTGCCGGTTCTCGGCATCTGCCGGGGAGCACAGGTGCTCAACGTCGCGCTCGGCGGCACGTTGCACCAGCACCTGCCCGACGTGCTGGGACACGCCCACCACCAGCAGGGCAACGCGGTGTTCAGCACCTCGACGATCGTGACGGTGCCCGGGACGCGGGTCGCCTCGCTCGTCGGAGACAGCACCGACGCCCAGTGCTACCACCACCAGTCCATCGACAGGATCGGTGACGGCCTGATCGTCAGCGCCTCCGACGCCGACGGCGTGATCGAAGCCGTCGAGGTCGACCCGCGGCGGTACCCGCACAGCTGGGCGGTGGCGGTGCAGTGGCATCCCGAGGAGCGCCTCGATGACCTTCGGCTGTTCGCGGGGCTGGTGGCCGCCGCGACGTCCTACGCAACCCACAAGATCCGGAAAGTGAGCCTATGACCGCCAGCGATGTGATCAACCCCGCGACCGAGGAGGTGCTGCGCACCGTCGAGCAGACCGACGAGTCCGGGGTCGATGACGCGGTGGCCCGAGCCGTCGCCGCCCAGCGGGACTGGGCGGGGCGGGCCCCCGCCGACCGCGCCGCGGCCCTGCGGGCGTTCGCGGCCGTGGTGGACGCGCACGTCGAGGAACTGGCCGCTCTCGAGGTCGCCAACTCCGGGCACCCGATCGGTAACGCACGGTGGGAGGCCGGGCACGTCCGCGATGTCCTGCAGTACTACTCCGCGACGCCGGAGCGGCTGTCCGGCAAGCAGATCCCCGTTGCGGGTGGACTCAACGTCACGTTCAACGAGCCTCTGGGGGTTGTCGGGGTGATCACCCCGTGGAACTTCCCGATGACGATTGCGTCATGGGGGTTCGCCCCGGCGCTGGCAGCCGGCAACGCCGTGCTGGTCAAACCCGCGGAGTGGACCCCGCTGACGACGATCCGGCTCGGCGAACTGGCCCTCGACGCCGGGTTGCCCCCCGGTCTGTTCCAGGTGCTGCCCGGCAAGGGATCGGTGGTCGGGGAGCGCTTCGTCAGCCACCCCGATGTCCGCAAGATCGTGTTCACCGGATCGACCGAGGTCGGTACCCGGGTGATGGCAGGTGCCGCCGCACAGGTCAAACGGGTCACCCTGGAGTTGGGCGGCAAGAGCGCCAACATCGTCTTCGACGACTGTGATCTGGAGCAGGCCGCGGCCACCGCACCCTACGGGGTCTTCGACAACGCCGGCCAGGATTGTTGTGCCCGCAGTCGGATCCTGGTGCAGCGCAACGTGTACGACCGATTCATGGAGTTGCTGGAGCCCGCGGTCAAGGGTGTCGTGGTGGGTGATCCACGTGAGGGTGGCACCGAGATGGGTCCGCTGGTGTCCGAGGCGCACCGGAACTCGGTGGCGGGGTTCGTCGGCGAGGACGCGCCCATCGTGTTCCAGGGTTCCGCACCGACAGGTCCGGGATTCTGGTTCCCGCCGACGGTGCTGACACCGCCGCGCAACGACCGCACCGTCACCGAGGAGATCTTCGGTCCGGTGGTCACGGTGTTGCCGTTCGACGACGAAGCCGATGCCATCGCACTGGCCAACGACACCGTCTACGGACTGTCGGGGTCGATCTGGACCGACAACCTGTCGCGGGCTTTGCGGGTGTCGCGCGCCGTCGAGGCCGGCAATCTCTCAGTCAACTCGCACTCGTCGGTGCGGTACAACACGCCGTTCGGCGGCTTCAAGCAGTCCGGGCTGGGCCGTGAGCTCGGTCCTGACGCGCCGCTGTCGTTCACCGAGACCAAGAATGTGTTCATTTCGGTCCAAGCCGACGAGGAAGGTGCCTGATGGATCTGACCGAGCGACTGAAGGACAAGGTCGCCGTGATCACGGGCGGCGCCAGCGGCATCGGTCTGGCGACTGCGAAGCGGATGCAGTCCGAAGGCGCGATCGTTGTGATCGGGGACGTCGACCCGGCCACCGGCCAGAGCGTCGCGAACGACCTCAACGTGACCTTTGTGCAGGTCGATGTCTCGGACCAGGTCGCGGTCGACCACCTGTTCGACACCGCGGTCCAGGTCCACGGTGGCGTCGACATCGCGTTCAACAACGCGGGCATCAGTCCGCCGGAGGACGACCTGATCGAGAACACCAGCGTCGACGCGTGGGACCGGGTGCAGGACATCAACCTGAAGTCGGTGTTCTTCTGCTGCAAGGCCGCACTGCGGCATATGGTCCCGCAGCAGAAGGGGGCGATCGTCAACACCGCGTCGTTCGTCGCCGTGATGGGCTCGGCGACGTCCCAGATCTCCTACACCGCGTCCAAGGGCGGGGTCCTGGCGATGTCGCGGGAACTCGGTGTGCAGTACGCGCGTCAGGGGATCCGCGTCAACGCGCTGTGCCCCGGACCGGTGAACACGCCGCTACTCAAAGAACTGTTCGCCAAGGATCCCGAACGCGCCGCCCGCAGGTTGGTGCACGTGCCGGTGGGCCGGTTCGCCGAACCCGAGGAACTCGCCGCCGCGGTGGCCTTCCTCGCCAGCGACGATGCGTCGTTCATCACCGGGTCGTCGTTCCTCGTCGACGGCGGCATCAGCTCGGCCTACGTCACGCCGTTGTAGGGCGGCGTTCACCGATGTCGGCAGCACCGGACGCGAGCGACAGAGCTGGATCCCCCGAGGGAGCTGATGCCAGTGACGCGTTGCTGCGCCCGGTGCGGCCGCTCAACGCGTTCGAGGACACCGTCGAGAGGTTGCTGCAGACGATCCGGCTGGGGGTGCTGCACCCGGGTGAATCGCTGCCGCCGGAACGGGAGCTGGCCGCCCGGCTCGGTGTCAGCCGCGACACCGTCCGCGAGGCGATCAAGTCGCTGGCCGACGCCGGGTACCTGGTGTCCCGCCGTGGGCGTTACGGCGGGACCTTCCTGGCCGACGCGCTGCCGGCGCCCAGCGCCGAGGAGGTCCGGTTCACCCGCGCCGACATCGATGACGCGCTGAAACTGCGGGAGGTGCTCGAGGTGGGCGCCGCGCGGTTGGCGGCGGGCCGGACGCTGACCGCCACCGAGCGGGAGGCGCTGTGGAACCGGCTTTCCGATGTCCGCGGGTCCGAGCCCGAGGCGTACCGGCGGCTGGACTCCCGGCTGCACCTGGCGATAGCCGAGGCGGCCGGAGTGCCGTCCCTGATGCCGCTGGTCGCCCAGAACCGGATGCGGCTCAACGAACTGCTCGACCGGATCCCGCTGCTGGCACGCAATATCGAACACTCCGACGAACAGCACGAGGCGATCGTGATGGCGATCCTGGCCGGTGATGCCGAGAGCGCGGCGCAGACGATGACCGCGCACGTCTGGGCCTCGGCGGCGCTGCTGCACGGCTTCCTCGACTGAATGCCGCTGCGCGAGGGTGCGCGTCTGCACCTCGACACGCCGTGAATGCCGGCATTCTCCGCACGCTCGCCGAGGACTACATTTGGCGGTGTGGAGGATCCGTCGGTGATCGAGCTGGCGTCGTCGGCACTGTCCGACGTCGACACGGCCGGCTGGGCCCAACGTTTCGACCTGCTGTCCGACCCGCATCGCCTGGAGATCCTGCTGAGCCTGCACCGGGCGCCGGGAATCTGCGTCAGCGATCTCGCGGCTGCGCTGGGGCGTTCGGAGAACGCGGTGTCGCAGGCGCTGCGAGTGCTGCGCACGCAGGGCTGGGTGGCGAGCACCCGCAGCGGCCGCTCGGTCAGCTACCGGTTGGCCGACGACATCGTCCACGATCTGCTGCACTGGATCGGCGCCAGGCATGCCGGTCACGGTCACCGCTGACCGTTCGGGCAGGGTGAAAGCTGTTCATCTGCTCAGCTAGACAGGTGATCAGATGGCGGAATAGGCTCGTCGGGTGATCGTCCACCACCACGCCATGCACATGAGCGACGGCATCGTCGACGCCCCGACGTCGGTGGCGTTCGGCGCGATCGCGGTGATCACGCTGGCGATCTGCGTCTGGAAGGCGCGCACCGAACTCGACGAGCGCACCGTGCCGCTGGCCGGTCTGGTGGCGGCCTTCATCTTCGCCGTCCAGATGGTCAACTTCCCGATCCTGCCCGGCGTCAGCGGCCACCTGCTCGGTGGCGCGCTGGCGGCCATCCTCGTCGGGCCCTATACCGGTGCGCTGTGCATCGCGATCGTGTTGGTGGTGCAGTCCCTGCTGTTCGCCGACGGTGGCGTCACCGCTCTGGGGATGAACATCGTGAACATGGCGGTCATCGGGGTGGCGGCCGGGTACGGCCTGGCGGTGGCGCTGTACGCAGTGGTGCGCCGCCGGTCCGCCGAACCGTCGGTGCGCACCATCGGGGTCGTCGCGTTCGTCGCCGCACTCGTCGGAACCGTCTGCGCAGCAATGGGATTCGTCCTCGAATACTCGATCGGTGGAGCCGCCCCGGCGTCCATGGGCACCGTCACCGGCTACATGTTCCTCACTCACGTCCTGATCGGTCTCGGTGAAGGCGCCATCACCGCCGTCACCGTGATGGCGGTGGCGCGGGCGCGTCCCGACCTCGTCTACCTGATGCGGCGCCAGCGAGCGGAGGTTCCGGTATGACGCAACGCAGATGGTTCTGGGTGGCGTTCGCTGCGGCCACCCTGCTGATCGCCGGGGTGGTCTCCTACTTCGCGAGCTCGAGCCCCGACGGCCTGGACTCGACGACGTTGCGCGGCTGCGAGGTGGTCGAGACCAGTGTCGGCAAAGAGTTGACCGGGGACTGCATCGCCCGCCACGCCGGCGAGCACGACCTCGCCGACTCGCCCTTGGCTGATTACGCGCTCGGCGGTCGCGAGGGCACCGGCGGCGTCGCCGGTGTCATCGGCGTGCTCGTCACCGTGGGGATCGCCGGTGGCGGCTTCTGGCTGATCGCGCGCACCCGCCGCAGCACCAGCGAACCGGGCGTGTCCGAGCCGAGCAGGCGATAGGCGTGGGCGCCGGAGCCCACCCGCTGTACCGGCACGGCACCTCGGCGGTGCACCGGGCGCCGGCCGAGGTCAAGATCGTCTGCCTGCTGGTTTTCGTGCTGGCGGTTGTCGCGACTCCTCGGGAGATGTTCTGGCCGTACGCGGTGTTTGCGCTGATCGTGGTCGCCGTGTGGCAGCTGGCCCGGATCCCACTGCGTTGGATCCTGCCCCGGATGCTGATCGAGGCGCCGTTTCTGGTGCTGGCGCTGCTGCTGCCGTTCGCCGAGGGCGGCGAGCGGGTCGAGGTGGCGGGAATGCAACTGTCGGTGACCGGGCTGTACGCGGCATGGGGCATCGTCGTCAAGGGCACCCTGGGTGTGGCTGCTGCGCTGACGCTGGCCGCCACCACGGCCGCGGCCGAGTTGCCCGCAGCGCTTAGCCGACTCGGCGTGCCCGCGATGGTCACCTCGGTGCTGGTGCTGATGATCCGCTACATCGACCTGCTCGCCGCCGAGGCGAGCCGGATGCGGATGGCCCGGATCTCGCGGGGAGACTCACCGCGTGCCCTGCACCAGGCGCGTGCCATCGCCACCGGTATCGGCGCGCTGTTCCTGCGATCCTACGAGCGGGGAGAACGGGTGTATCACTCGATGCTGTCGCGAGGCTTCGACGGTGGAGTTCCGGACCTCGCGGTGATCGGTGCGCCGCCCCGGGCGGTACCGGGCCAGTGGGTGTCCACGATGATCCCGGCCGCCGCCGCGGTGACGGTGTCGGTGGCGGCATGGGTGCTCCGATGACGCCGGCCGCGGTACAGGTCGATGCCCTGCGCCACGTCTACCCGGACGGTCATGTGGCCCTCGACGGTGTCGACCTCACCGTGGCGGCGGGTGAACGCGTCGCGGTGCTCGGGCCCAACGGTGCAGGTAAGACCACGCTGATGCTTCACCTCAACGGGGTGCTCACCGCCTCCTCGGGGTCGGTGCGCATCGGCGGAACCCCGGTGAACCGCAAGAACCTGCACGACATCCGCCAGCGCGTCGGCCTGGTGTTCCAGGACCCCGACGATCAGCTGTTCATGCCGACCGTCGCCCAGGACGTCGCGTTCGGCCCTGCCAACTTCGGTCTGCGGGGCCGGCAACTCGCCGACCGCGTGGCACGGGCACTGGCCACCGTGTCCCTGACCGAGGAGGCCGATCGCAACCCCACCCACCTGTCGGCGGGACAGCGCCGCCGTGCCGCACTGGCGACGGTGCTGGCGTGCGATCCGCAGATCCTGGTCCTCGACGAACCGTCGGCCAACCTCGATCCGGTGGCCAGACGTGAACTGGCCGAGACTCTTTCGGCGCTGGAGTCCACGATGCTGATCGTCACCCACGACCTGCCCTACGCGGCTCAGCTGTGCAACCGTGCGGTCGTGGTGGACCACGGGGTGGTGGTCGCCGACGGCGCCATCAACGAGATCCTGGCCGACGAGACGTTGCTGGCCGCACACCGTCTCGAGCTGCCGTGGGGCTTCACGGTCCGTCACTGAATTGCTTTCCGCCGGAACTGTATTCCAGGCGGGAAATCGCGAGAAGGGCCCTGCTGGAATACCGTTCCGGCGACGGGCAGTCAGTGACGCCGTGGTGGGGGCCAGGGAGGCTCCCCACACAGCGCCAGCAGGGCGTTCTCGACCACTTCGGGCAGCGCAGGATGAATCCAGTACTGGCCGCGCGCCATGTCCTGCGCCGGCAGGTCGAAAGCCATCGCCTGGATGATCGGCTGGATGATCGACGACGCCTGGTGCCCCATGATGTGCGCGCCGAGCAGCAGTCCGGAGTCGTCGTCGACGATCAGCTTGGCGAACCCGGTGGCGTCCTCCATCGCCCAGCCGTAGCCGACGTCGCTGTAGTCCTGCACCTTGGACAGGATGCGGTAGCCCGCCGCGCGTGCCTCGTTCTCGGTCAGCCCGACGCAGGCGATCTGTGGCTCGGTGAACACCGCCGAGGGGACGTTCTGGTGTGTGGCCCGCATCAGATTGTCGGTGTCGTCCCAGTCCTGCAGCAAGTTCTGCTTGACCACCCGAGCTTCGTGATTGGCGACGTGCTTGAGCTGATAGGGCGAGCTGACATCACCGAGAGCGAAGACGTTTCGCGCGGTGGTGCGCTGGAATTCGTCGACCACGACCAGCCCGTCCTCCACTTTGACACCGGCGTGGTGCGCTTCGAGTTGATCACCGTTGGGGACCCGGCCGGTGGCCACCAGCAGCGTGTCAGCGTGCAGCGTCGAACCGTCATCGAGGGTCAGGGTGACCCCGGTGTCGTCAGAAGTGCCGTGCACGATGTTGCGGCGACTGCGGATCTCCCACTTTCTGCTCGCGATGTCGGTGAACCGCTCGCACACGGTGTCGTCGCAGTGGCTCAGCATCGTGGTACCGCGCAGCACGATCGTCACCTTGGTCCCCAGCGACGAGAAGATGTGGGCGAACTCGGCGGCCACAAAACCACCGCCCACGATGACGAGGTGCTCGGGCAGGTCCGAGATCCGCATGATGGTGTCGCTGGTGTGATATTCGACGCCGCAGTCGGCGATGGCCGGCGGCACCGTCGCCCGCGCGCCCGCGGCGATCACCACCTGATCCGCGCTGAACTCGTCGCCGTCGTCGGTGCGCAACCGATAACCGCCCCCGGGGGTCGGCGCGGCGAAGCGGGTGTGGCTGGCGAACACCTCCACGTTCGGTGAGGAGCGCCGGTACTGTTCACCCCCGCTGGCCAGGGGGTCGATGCGGCCGAACACCCTCGAGACGATGTCTGGCCAGCGGACGCTGTCCACATGTGCGTCGACACCGAAACGGCTCGATTCACGCGCTTGGTGCGCCACGCCCGCGGTGTAGACGAACATCTTGGTCGGCAGGCACCCGACGTTGAGGCAGGTGCCGCCGAAGACGCCCTTCTCGCAGATGGCCACCCGCTTGTCGAGGTAGCGCTCGTCGAGGATCGAGTTACCCGAACCGGTGCCGATGATTGCGATATCGAAGTCAGCCATGCCCGTCAGGTCTCCTCGAATGGTGTTGGTGGCGCCGGATTCTCGGCGCGGTGGTCGGTCAGGTACCAGTGCAGCCAGCGGTCCAGCTCGGCGTAGGCCAGGTGCCTGGACTCGGGCACCGACAGGAATACGTCGTGCTTGGCGTCGACGATCGGCACGATCGAGGTGCGGTGGCCGATGCAGCCCGCCCACCGGGCGATCTGCGCGACATCGAGAACAGCGTCACCACGCTGGATCGCGGCCGGGTCGCTGACTTCCCGCACACTGCGATCCGAACGCAGGATCAGGTTCGGCACGCCGACGTCCAGACCGCGGTGCAGCCTGGCCTGCCCGCGTCTGATCGCGTGGATCCAGCCCACGGTGACCGGAAAACCACCAACCGGTTTCCAGCTCAGGTTGTAGTCGAAGTCACCGTCGTAGTCGCGGTGCAGCGTGGTGCCGTAGCCACCCTCGGTGGGCCGACGGACCACTGCCCGCTTGCGCAGTCGCCCCAGGGCCAGCAGCGCCGCCGAGGTGGGCGCTGTCCGAAGGACCGGGTGCCCCTGCAGATCCAGCCAGGGGCTGTTGAGGATCAGCCCCGACACGCCTTTTGCCGGTGCCGCGGCCGCACGGCGACGATCCAGCCACAGCGACACCACCAGACCGCCCGCCGAGTGTCCGTAGACCAGCACCGGAGCGTCAGACTCCGCAGCGATGGTGTCCAGCGCCTGCTCCAGTTCGGCGTCATAGCGGGCCAGGTTCGTGGTGAAGTGCGGAGTCTGGCCCTCCCGGTGGGATCGCCCGCATTTGTGCAGGTCGAGCGCATAGGACGCAAAGCCGTGGGACGCGAAATGATCGGCCAGCTCGGTGTTGAAGAAGTAGTCGGTGAACCCGTGCACCATCAGCACCGCCCGCGCCGCCGAGGGATTCGGCTCCCCACGCCGCACCAGCGTCGCTTCCAGTTCGCCTTCCCCGTCCGGATCGGGGCCGAGGGCGAAAGTCCGCTGCCAGTATCCGGCCAGCACGTCGGGCTCCCATCCAGACACGACAGCCACCTTATGTCGAAACCGACCGCCCGAGAGCAGTGCGGGCAGTGGTCGCCCCGCTGGCGGCATCCGTGTCGGGATAACCTGAACCCTGGTAAGCCGTGAGGGGACGGGCCACGACCACGAAGGACCGACAAGACAGTGTCTGAACCACAGAAGACCGACGTCCTGCTGGTAGGAGCGGGCATCATGAGCGCCACGCTCAGCGCGCTGCTGCGTTTGGTGGAGCCGAACTGGTCGATGACGTTGGTGGAACGCCTCGACGGCGCGGCCGCAGAGAGCAGCGATCCGTGGAACAACGCCGGCACGGGCCACTCGGCCTTGTGTGAGTTGAACTACACCCCGGCCCGGCCCGACGGGTCGATCGACATCACCAAGGCCGTCCACGTCAACGAGCAGTTCCAGGTGTCCCGGCAGTTCTGGTCCTACGCCGTCGAGAACGGCGTGCTGCCGGACGTACGCAGCTTCCTCAACCCGATTCCGCACGTCAGCTTCGTCTCGGGCGAGGACAACGTCGATTACCTCAGGCGGCGCTACGAGGCGCTCGTCGGCAACCCGCTGTTCGCCTCGATGGAGTTCATCAACGACCGCGACGAGTTCACCCGGCGGCTGCCGTTGATGGCCGAGAAGCGCGACTTCTCCGAGCCTGTCGCGCTGAACTGGACGCAGGACGGTACCGATGTGGACTTCGGTTCGCTGTCGCGACAGCTGATCGGCTTCGGCGCCCAGCAGGGGATGGACACGCTGTTCGGCCACGAGGTCCGCAACCTGAGCCAGAACTCCGATGGTTCGTGGACGGCCAAGGTGGTCAACCGGCGCACCGGTGCGACACGGCAGTTCAACGCCAAGTTCGTCTTCGTCGGCGCGGGCGGCAACGCGCTGCCGCTGCTGCAGAAGGCCGGCATCAAGGAGGCCAAGGGCTTCGGCGGCTTCCCGGTCGGTGGGCAGTGGCTTCGTACCGGCAATCCTGAGCTGACGGCCAAGCATCAGGCCAAGGTGTACGGTCTGCCCCCGCTGGGCGCCCCGCCGATGTCGGTCCCGCACCTCGACACCCGGGTGATCAGCGACAAATCCTGGCTGCTGTTCGGTCCGTTCGCCGGCTGGTCGCCGAAGTTCCTCAAGCAGGGCAAGGTCACCGACCTGCCGCTCTCGGTCAAGCCGGACAACCTGGTCTCGATGCTGGGTGTCGGGCTCACCGAGATGGGGCTGTTGAAGTACCTGATCGGCCAGCTGCTGCTCAGCGAATCGGCCCGGGTGGAGAATCTGCGTGACTTCGCGCCCAGCGCAAAGGATTCCGACTGGGAGCTCGACATCGCCGGACAGCGCGTCCAGGTGATCCGGAAAGCGAAGGGCAAGGGTGGTGTGCTCGAGTTCGGCACCACGGTGCTCACGGCCGCCGACGGCAGCATCGCCGGGTTGCTCGGCGCGTCGCCGGGCGCGTCGACCGCGGTGCCCGCGATGTTCGACGTGATGCAGCGTTGCTTCGGCGACCGCTACCAGAGCTGGCTGCCCAAGCTCAAGGAGATGGTCCCGTCGCTCGGTACCGAACTGTCCGGCGAGCCTGCGCTGTTCGAGGAGGTGTGGGCGCACGGCACCAAGGTGCTCAAGCTGGACAAGCCGGCCAGTGCCGTTCCGGCCGTCGCAGGCGACGGGGCCAGCGCGGGCACCGAGCATTCCCCGACCGCAGCGACCGCATGACGGTGACCGCCGAATGACGGTGGCGCTGCGGCGCAGCTGGGCCAAGGATCTGGATGCCGCAACGCTGTATGAATTGCTCAAGCTGCGCGTTGAAGTGTTCGTCGTCGAGCAGGCCACCCCGTACCCCGAGTTGGACGGCCGTGATCTGCTGGCCGAGACGCGGCATTTCTGGCTGGAAAGTCCTGAAGGAGTAGTGATCTCGACGTTGCGGCTGATGGAGGAGCATCCCGGCGGCCACAAGGCGTTCCGGATCGGGCGGGTCTGCACCAAACGCGCCGACCGCGGCCACGGCCACACCGCCCGGCTGTTGCAGGCCGCGCTGGCGGAGGTGGGTGACCACCCGTGTCACATCAACGCGCAAACCTACCTCGAGGAGATGTACGGCAGGCACGGGTTCGTGCGCGAGGGTGAGGAGTTCCTCGACGACGGGATCCCGCATGTGGCGATGGTGAAGCCATGACCAGTTCCCCACAGACAGAGGCGATCTACCCGTTCAGTGCGGTCGTGGGCCACGACCGTCTGCGGCTGGCGCTGGTGTTGTGCGCGGTGCGGCCCGACATCGGGGGAGTGCTGATCCGCGGCGAGAAGGGCACTGCGAAGTCGACCGCCGTGCGAGGTCTGGCGCAGGTGCTCACCGAGGCGTTCGAGGCGTCCGGCGATTTCGGCGGCCAACTCGTCGAGTTGCCGATCGGTGCCACCGAGGACCGTGTCGTGGGATCGCTGGACCTGCAGAAGGTGTTGAGGGACGGCGAACACGCGTTCTCGCCGGGCCTGCTGGCGCGCGCTCACGGCGGCGTGCTGTACGTCGACGAGGTCAACCTTTTGCACGACCATCTGGTCGACGTCCTGCTCGATGCCGCCGCGATGGGACGGGTGCACATCGAACGCGACGGCGTCTCGCACAGCCACGAGGCGCGCTTCGTGCTGATCGGCACGATGAACCCCGAGGAGGGGGAGTTGCGTCCGCAGCTCCTGGACCGGTTCGGGCTCACCGTGGACGTGGCGGCCTCGCGTGACGTGGACGTGCGGGCCGAGGTGATCCGAGCGCGGCTGGCCTATGAGGCCGACCCGTCGGGGTTCGCCGAACAGCACGCCGCAGCCGATACCGAGATTGCTGCGCGCATCGCAAAGGCCCGGGCACTGCTGCCCCATGTGGTGTTGCCTGACAACGAATTACGCCGGATCGCCGCGCTGTGTGCGGCCTTCGACGTCGACGGGATGCGTGCTGATCTGGTGGTGGCGCGCACGGCTGTGGCGCACGCCGCGTGGCGGGCCGCGGCGAGCGAAGCGCCGGGGGATGGCACGGCGGCGAGCGAAGCGACGGGGGAGATCACGGCGGCGAGCGAAGCGACGGGGGATGTCACCGTCGACGCGCAGGACATCCGGGTGGCCGCCGAACTCGCGCTGCCACACCGGCGTCGACGCGATCCGTTTGATGATCCGGGTCTGGATCCGGGCCGCTTGGACGACGCGATGGAACAGGCGGGCGAGTCCGCAGACGATGCGCCCGCGTCCGATCCTGATCCGGAGCCGGACCCGCCTGGCGGTGGGGAAGCGCTCCCCGACGGCGACGGGCAGTCCTCACCCCAGGGTCCGACGTCGTCGAACAGCTCGAACTCCAGTGCTCCGCCCTCGGTGCCTGATTCGAGTGCTCCGCCCTCGGTGCCCAATTCGAGTGCTCCGCCCTCGGAAGCCTTCCGGACCAAGGCCCTCGTCGTACCCGGCGTCGGCGAAGGCGCACCCGGACGGCGGTCCCGTGCCCGCAACCGCACCGGCACCGTGGTGTCGGCAGCGCACGACACCGACGCCGGGCACGGACTGCATGTGTTCGCCACGCTACTGGCGGCAGCGGGACGCCAGGCGGCGCCCGGGCGACTGCGCCCGGCGGCCGGGGACGTCCGGCGCGCGGTGCGGGAAGGACGCGAAGGCAACCTGGTGATCTTCGTCGTCGACGCGTCGGGTTCGATGGCCGCCCGAGATCGCATGTCGGCGGTCGGCGGAGCCACCCTGTCCCTGCTCCGGGACGCCTATCAGCGTAGGGACAAGGTGGCGGTGATCACCTTCCGGCAACAGGACGCCCAGGTGTTGCTACCGCCGACGTCGTCGGTGCACATCGCCAGCCGCAGATTGGCCAGGTTCGACACCGGGGGCCGGACCCCGCTGGCGCAGGGCCTGCTGGCGGCCCGCGACATGGTGGTGCGCGAGCGGGCCCGCGACCGTGCCCGCCGCAGCCTCGTGGTGGTCCTCACCGACGGCCGGGCAACGGGCGGACCGGACCCGGTCGGCCGGGCCCGGATCGCGGCGGCGCGACTGGTCGCCGAAGGTGCCGCTGCCGTCGTCGTCGACTGCGAGACGTCCTATATCCGACTGGATTTGGCCGTCGATCTGGCCCGGCACCTGAAGGCCCCGTCGGTGCGGCTCGATCAGCTGCGGGCCGACAACCTGACGGCGCTGGTGAAGGTGCAGGCCGACAGGGGCGCGGCATGAAGTATCAGAAGGGATGACGGGATGCCTCAGGGTCAGCCACTGACGGTGCCCCGCGACGGTCTGACCACCCGGGCGCGGCGCAACGCGCAACTGCTCGCCGTGCACACCGGTCCGGGGAAGGGCAAGTCCACCGCCGCGTTCGGCATGGCGCTGCGGGCCTGGAATCAGGGCTTCGACATCGCGGTATTCCAGTTCGTCAAGAGCGCGAAGTGGAAGGTCGGGGAGGAATCGGCGCTGCGCGAACTGGGCCGCGTCCACGACGAGCGCGGGGTCGGTGGTCCGGTCGAATGGCACAAGATGGGCGCCGGCTGGTCCTGGTCCCGCAAGACCGGCACCGAGGACGACCACGCCGCCGCAGCCGCCGACGGGTGGGCCGAGATCGCCCGCCGACTGGGCGAGCAGCGCCACGACTTCTATGTGCTCGACGAGTTCACCTATCCACTGAAGTGGGGGTGGGTCGACGTCGACGAGGTGGTCGAGGTGCTGCGGTCCCGTCAGGGAATCCAACACGTGGTGATCACCGGCCGCGACGCGCCCCCGGCCCTGCTCGACGCCGCGGACCTGGTCACCGAGATGACCAAGGTGAAGCACCCGATGGATGCCGGCCGCAAGGGTCAGAAGGGCATCGAGTGGTGAACGCGTGGTGAGCACGCCGGCGGTGGTGATCGCGGCGCCGGCATCGGGCAGCGGGAAGACGACCGTGGCCACCGGGCTGATGGGGGCGCTGCGCCAGGCGGGTCGCCGGGTCGCGCCGTTCAAGGTCGGCCCGGACTTCATCGACCCGGGGTACCACGCTCTGGCCGCCGGCCGGCCCGGACGCAACCTCGACCCGGTGCTCGTCGGTGACCCGCTCATCGGTCCGCTCTACCGGCACGGCAGCGACGACGCAGACATCGCCGTCGTCGAGGGCGTCATGGGCCTGTTCGACGGACGCATCAGTGACGCCGCCGACGCCGGCGGCGTCGCGCGAGGCTCCACCGCCCACGTCGCTTCGTTGCTCGGCGCACCGGTGGTGCTCGTCGTCGACGCCCGCGGCCAGAGCCACAGCGTGGCGGCGTTGTTGCACGGCTTTGCGACCTTCGATCACACCGTCCGCCTGGCCGGGGTGATCCTCAACCGCGTCGGGTCGGCGCGCCACGACCAGGTGCTGCGCCAGGCGTGTGCACAGGCCGGGGTGACGGTGCTGGGGTCGATCCCGCGCGCCGACGAGCTGGCCGTGCCGTCGCGCCACCTCGGTCTGGTCACCGCCGTCGAGCACGGCCGCCGCGCCGGCGACGCTGTCGATGCGATGACCTCGCTGGTCGCCCGCCACGTCGACCTGGACGCGGTGGCGGCCATCGCGGCCAGCAGGGTCACCGGCGAGCCGTGGACGCCGCCGCAGACCGAGCCGGAGAACGAACCGGTGATCGTCGCGCTGGCGGCGGGCAAGGCATTCACCTTCGGCTACACCGAACACGGTGAACTGCTGCGCGCGGCGGGGGCGCACGTCGTGGAGTTCGACCCGCTGCACGATCCCCTGCCCTCGGGCGCATCCGCGCTGGTGCTTCCCGGTGGATTCCCCGAGCAGTTCGGCACCGAGTTGTCGGCCAACGATCTGGTCCGCGGGCAGATCAACAGGCTCGCCGCCGCCGGCGCCCCGGTACACGCCGAATGCGCAGGGCTGACCTATCTCGTCGACGACCTCGACGGGCACCCGATGTGCGCAGTGCTGCCGGGCTCGGCGGTGTTCACCCAGACCCTGACACTCGGGTACCGCGACGCGGTCGCGGTCGCCGACTCCTCGCTGCACGCCGTCGGGGACCGGGTGGTGGGCCACGAATTCCACCGGACCACCGTGCGCTTCGCCGGCAACCCCGATCCGGCGTGGCGCTACCGGGGCCGGGCGGGCAAAGCAGTCGAGGACGGCGTGGTCCAGGGCGGAGTGCATGCCGGCTACCTGCACACCCATCCCGCCGCCCACCCGCAGGCGATCACCCGCTTCGTCGCCGCGGCCTCGACATCTAGGCTCGCCGGGTGGTGAGCACGCGTGGGCAACTCCCGGACGACGGCCAGGGGGAGAGCCAGGAGACTTCCCAGAACGCCTACCTGGTCGGTCTGCGGCTGACGGGCAAGAAGGTCGTCGTGGTGGGCGGGGGAACGGTGGCGCAGCGGCGCCTGCCCCTGTTGGTCTCCAGCGGCGCCGACGTGCACGTCATCACCATCGCCGCCACCCCGGCTGTCGAGGCTCTCGACGGGATCACGTTGACGATGCGGCCGTTTCGTGACGGCGACCTTGACGGCGCGTGGTACGCCATCGCGGCCACCGACGATCCGGTCGTCAACGCGGCGGTCGTCGCCGAAGCCGAGCGGCGGCACCTCTTCTGCGTGCGTGCGGACGTGGCGCGCGAGGGCACGGCGGTCACGCCCGCGTCCTTCGAGTACGAGGGGCTGGCGGTGGGCGTGCTGGCCGGCGGTGAGCACCGGCGCTCGGCGGCCATCCGCTCGGCGATCCACGAGGCGCTGCAGCAGGGACTGATCGCGGCGGACACCTCGGCGGCGCCCGGCGCCGTCCCCGGCAGCGTGGCGCTGGTGGGCGGCGGTCCGGGAGACGCGGAGCTGATCACCGTGCGGGGGCGGCGCCTGCTGGCGCACGCCGACGTCGTCGTCGCCGACCGTCTCGCGCCGCAGGAACTGCTGGCCGAGCTGGCGCCCGAGGTGGAGGTGATCGATGCCGCGAAGATCCCCTACGGCCGGGCGATGGCGCAGGACGCGATCAACGACGTGCTCATCGACCGGGCCAAGGCGGGTAAGTTCGTCGTCCGGCTCAAAGGCGGTGACCCGTTCGTGTTCGCCCGCGGATACGAAGAGGTCATCGCGTGCTCGGAGGCGGGCATCCCGGTCACCGTCGTTCCTGGTGTGACCAGTGCCATAGCGGTTCCCGCGCTCGCCGGCGTTCCCGTGACCCACCGGGGCATCACCCATGAGTTCGTGGTGGTCAGTGGGCATCTCGCGCCCGACCATCCCGAATCGTTAGTGAATTGGGATGCGCTGGCCGCGATGAGCGGCACGATTGTGCTGCTGATGGCCGTCGAGCGGATCGAACTGTTCGCCAGCGTGCTTCTTGCGGGCGGCCGACCAGCGCAGACGCCGGTGCTGGTGGTGCAGCACGGCACCACGTCGGCGCAACGAACGCTGCGCGCCACGCTCGCCGACGCGCCGGAGCGGATCCGGTCGGAAGGCATCCGGCCTCCCGCGATCATCGTGATCGGGTCCGTCGCGGGCTTCGCTGGCTAAAGGATTCTTAAGAGTACTGTAAGGTAACTCGTTATGACGGCTCTCAATGACGCAGAGCGTGCCGCCATGCGACGTGATGCCGAGGGGAAGGGGCGACGGGTTTCAAAACGCGCCCATAACCGAGCAGCGCCCGACGCGCTCCCAGGATCCGGCACCGGTGACGGCGCCCCGCCGCGGTACGGCAAGACCCCCGCCTGGCTCCCCTCGCGCCGGTTCTTCGCTGCGGTCATCGCCATCGGCGGTATGCAGCTGCTGGCCACGATGGACAGCACGATCGCGATCGTCGCGCTGCCGAAGATCCAGGACGAACTCAGCCTGTCCGACGCCGGCCGCAGCTGGGTCATCACCGCCTACGTGCTGACGTTCGGCGGCTTGATGCTGCTCGGTGGCCGCCTCGGTGACACCATCGGCCGCAAGCGCACCTTCATCGTCGGCGTCGCGCTGTTCACCATCGCCTCGATCCTGTGCGGCATCGCCTGGGACGAGGCCACCCTGGTGGTCGCCCGGCTGTTGCAGGGCGTCGGCGCCGCCATCGCCTCACCCACGGGTCTTGCGCTGATCGCGACGACGTTCCCGAAGGGGCCGGCGCGTAATGCCGCCACAGCGGTCTTCGCCGCGATGACGGGCGTGGGCTCGGTGATGGGTCTGGTGATCGGCGGGGCTTTGACCGAGGTGTCCTGGCGGCTGGCCTTCCTGGTCAACGTGCCCATCGGCCTGCTCGTGATCTACCTGGCCCGCAAGACGCTGCGGGAGACCAACAAGGAGCGGCTCAAGCTCGACGCCGCAGGCGCGCTGCTGGCCACCCTGGGCTGCACGGCCGCGGTGTTCGCCTTCTCGATGGGACCTGAACAGGGCTGGCTGTCGGCGGTGACGCTCGGCTCCGGCGCCGCGGCGCTGGCCTGTATGGCCGCATTCCTCTATGTCGAACGCACAGCGGAGAACCCGGTGGTGCCGTTCGAGTTGTTCCACGACCGCAACCGGGTGGCCACGTTCGCCGCGATCTTCCTCGCCGGCGGTGTGATGTTCACGTTGACCGTCCTGATCGGCCTGTACGTGCAGGACATCATGGGCTACAGCGCACTGCGGGCGGGCATCGGCTTCATCCCGTTCGTCATCGCGCTCGGCATCGGCTTGGGCCTGTCGTCTGCGCTGGTGTCGAAGTTCCCGCCGCGGCTGCTGGTGATCGCCGGCGGCGTGCTGGTGCTGGCCGCGATGCTGTATGGCTCCACGCTCGACGCGGGCATCCCGTACTTCCCGAACCTGGTGCTCCCGATCACGGTCGGCGGCTTCGGTATCGGCATGATCGTGGTGCCTCTGACCGTGTCGGCCATCGCCGGTGTCGGGTTCGACCAGATCGGGCCGGTGTCGGCGATCGCGCTGATGCTGCAGAGCCTCGGCGGGCCGGTCGTACTGGCGATCATCCAGGCCGTCATCACGTCGCGCACGCTGTATCTGGGCGGCACCAACGGCCCGGTGAAGGACATGACCGCCGCCCAGCTGCACGCGCTGGACCAGGGCTACTCCTACGGCTTGCTGTGGGTGGCTGCGGTGGCGGTGATCGTCGGCGGGGCCGCGCTGTTCATCGGGTACACCGCCGAACAGGTGGCACACGCGCAGGAAGTCAAGGACGCGATCGACGCCGGAGAGCTCTAGCTGCGGATTCGGCGCGCTGGGCGACCGTGACGGTGCGCCGGCGCGCCCGATTCACCCGCATCAGTAAGGTTGTCCGCTGTGATCACCCGCATGTCCGAGCTGTTCCTGCGCACGCTGCGAGACGACCCCGCCGACGCCGAGGTGCCGAGCCACAAGTTGCTCATCAGGGCCGGCTACGTGCGTCCGGTCGCTCCCGGCCTGTACAGCTGGCTGCCGCTGGGGCTGCGGGTGCTGCGCAAGATCGAATCCGTCGTCCGCAGCGAGATGAACGCCATCGGCGGACAGGAGATCCTGTTCCCGGCGCTGTTGCCGCGCGGTCCGTACGAGACGTCGAACCGGTGGACCGAGTACGGCGACGGTGTCTTCCGGCTGAAGGACCGCCGCGGCAACGACTACATGCTCGGCCCCACGCACGAGGAGTTCTTCACGCTGACCGTCAAGGGCGAGTACTCGTCCTACAAGGACTTCCCGCTGCGGCTCTACCAGATCCAGACGAAGTACCGCGACGAAGCGCGGCCACGCGCGGGAATCCTGCGCGGCCGCGAGTTCATCATGAAGGACTCGTACTCGTTCGACGTCGACGACGAGGGGCTCGAGAACGCCTATTACGCCCATCGCGACGCCTATCAGCGGATCTTCGAGCGCCTGGCGGTGCGCTACGTGATCGTGTCGGCGGTGTCGGGCGCAATGGGCGGCAGTGCCTCCGAGGAGTTCCTGGCAGAAAGCGACGTGGGGGAGGACACCTACGTCCGCTGTCCCGAATCCGGCTACGCCGCCAACGTCGAAGCGGTGATCACCGCCAGGCCGGATTCCATCCCGTTCGACGGGCTGCCCGAGCCGGTGGAGTACGACACCGGTGACACGCCGACGATCGCGACGCTCGTCGAGTGGGCCAACGGCGCGGGCCTCGGCCGCGACGTCACGGCCGCGGACACGCTCAAGAACGTGCTCCTCAAGGTGCGCCAGCCCGGCGGGGAATGGGAGCTGCTCGCCGTCGGCGTGCCCGGTGACCGCGACGTCGACGACAAGCGCCTCGGCGCCGCACTGGAACCGGCGGAGTACTCGATGCTCGACGACGCCGATTT
Organism: Mycolicibacterium hippocampi; assembly: GCF_010723735.1. GTDB lineage: Bacteria > Actinomycetota > Actinomycetes > Mycobacteriales > Mycobacteriaceae > Mycobacterium > Mycobacterium hippocampi. The sequence continues at coordinate 2,921,115 of NZ_BLLB01000002.1, forward strand.
CGCCAAGTATCCGTTTCTGGTCAAGGGTTACATCGGCCCGAAGGGGCTGCTGGCCAACGGTGTTCGTTACCTGGTGGACCCGCGGATCGTCGACGGGACATCCTGGATCACCGGTGCCGACAAGCCGGGTCGCCACGTGGTCGGGCTGGTCGCCGGGCGCGACTTCACCCCCGACGGCACCATCGAGGCCGCCGAGGTGCGCGAGGGTGACCCCTCACCCGACGGCGCGGGCACCCTGGTGGCGGCGCGGGGCATCGAGATCGGACACGTGTTCCAGCTCGGTCGCAAGTACACCGATGCGTTCACCGCCGACGTGCTCGGTGAGGACGGCAAGCCGGTGCGCCTGACGATGGGCAGCTACGGCGTCGGGGTGTCCCGGTTGGCGGCGGTGATCGCCGAACAGCACCACGACGAGCTCGGGCTGCGCTGGCCTTCGTCGGTCGCGCCGTTCGACGTGCACGTGGTCATCGCCAACAAGGACGCCGACGCGCGCACCGGGGCCACCCAACTCGCCGCCGACCTCGACGGCCGGGGCCTCGAGGTGCTGCTCGACGACCGGAAGTCCTCACCTGGGGTGAAGTTCAAGGACGCGGAACTGCTCGGGGTGCCGTGGATCGTGGTGGTGGGCCGCGGCTGGGCCGACGGGGTGGTCGAGTTGCGCGACCGGTTCACCGGTGACAAACGCGAGGTCCCGGTTGATGCGGCGGTCGGCGACATCGTCGCCGCCGTCACGGCGCCCCGCGGATAGCGGGAGCTACTCGGTTCCGCCGGGGAACGCAACGGTGGTCGCGGTGTCGCCGCGGATGCGCCGCCAGCGTGCCGCGGTGACCGCACACTCGGTCAGCGCCGTGACGCCGAAGGCCCGCACCGTCTCATCGGTCGCCTGTTCCACGACGGCCCGCCAGGCGGTGGCCGCGTCCTGCTCCATCGTCACCGCGAGATTGGCGGCGTCGGCGGGCGTGTCGACCTCCATCGGCATCGAGTACCCGGCCGCCGGCAGCGGGGGAGCCACCTCTCGTTCCTCGAGGATCGTGATGGCCGCCTCGCGCCTGGTCCGATGCTCATCCATCGCATCGGCCACCAGGTAGTTGCGGTCGAACGTGGAGTGCGCCGACACCAACCCGTAGCCGTAGATGGTGGCGTGCTCGGTGGCGACCGCGTCGAACAGCGCGCCCTCGGCGGCATCGTCCGGCCGTGTCGGCAGTGCGGGCTCGGAGGTCGGTGAGGTCGGTGAGGTCACGGTGCCCCGCCGATCGGTGTCAACGCCACGCTGAAAGCTGCCGTGCACGCAGCGCAGATCGACGCGAGCAGCCCGGCGCGATAGCCGGACAGCGCGGCGGCGGCCTGTGCGGCACTGTCGGCCGACACCCGCAGCGCGCCGATCACGTCCTCGACGGTGGGCTCGGGCAGCACGGTGGACGACGCTGACGCCGACGTCGTCGTCGTGGTGGTGACACTCGTGGTCGGGGCGTGGCCCGTCATCCGGACGATCTCCTCACCGAGCGCTTCGGCGTGTGCCGCCCGCTCGGCGGCGACCTCGGTCAGCGCGTCCGCGACGGAGCCACGCGCGGTCGCGGCGACCTCGGTGGCCAGCCGGCTGTCGGCCCGGGCGCGGTCCAGCGCGGTGGTGAGTTCGTCCAGATCCGGTGGGGGTGGGGCGGTGCCGCAGGCCACCGACGTCGTCGTGGTCGCCGCGAACAGGGCCAGAGCCGCCGCACCGGCCAGCACGCGTCGTCGGCTGACGATCGGCGGACGGCTCGGCACGAGCAACATCCTGCCATTGCCGGGGCGGCGGCTTGGGGGCGTCATCGGTGTCGCATCGATTTACGTCATTCGGGTCGAGGACGCTGGCGTATCGTGGAGTGTCGGGTCCGGGGACCGTGTTCACACGAAACCCCTGCGAACCGTGTCCGGACAACTCAAGACGAGGAGCTCACCGTGGCGGAGCGGTCTACGGCACTGCCGTCGCAACGACAGGTGATCGAACTGCTCGACGGGGAGTTCGCGCGCACCGGATTCGACATCGAGGACGTGGTGATCGACACCGCCGCGCGTCCGCCCCGGATCACGGTGATCGCCGACGGTGACGACGGCCTGGACCTGGACGCGGTGGCCGAACTGTCCCGGGCGGCCTCGGCGTTGCTCGACGAACTGGACACCGCGCCCTACGTACTCGAGGTCACCTCGCCGGGCGTGGAGCGCCCGCTGACCACAGAGAAGCATTTCCGCCGGGCTCGCGGCCGCAAGGTGGAACTGACGCTGTCCGACGGATCGACGCTGACGGGACGGCTGGGCGCGGTCCGCGGATCCACCGTCGACCTCGTGTTGCGCGAACGCGCCCGCGGGGAGTTCGTCGTCCGCGACATCGCTCTCGGCACCATCACCAACGCTGTTGTCCAGGTGGAGTTCTCGCCGCCGAATCCGCACGAGCTGGAACTGGCGGGCCAATCCGGAAAGGAGGCCTCAACGTGAACATCGACATGGCGGCCCTGCACGCCATCGAGGCCGACAAGGGAATCACCGTCGACGTCGTGGTCGACACCATCAAGTCGGCACTGCTGACCGCATACCGGCACACCGAAGGTCATCAGGCCGACGCGCGGATCGACATCGACCGCAAGACCGGCATCGTCAAGGTGATGGCCCGCGAGACCGACGCCGACGGCAACCTTCTGCACGAATGGGATGACACCCCTGAGGGTTTCGGCCGCATCGCGGCCACCACCGCACGCCAGGTGATCCTGCAGCGGCTCCGCGACGCCGAGAACGAGAAGAACTACGGCGAGTTCGCGGCCCGCGAGGGCGACATCGTCGCCGGGGTCATCCAGCGCGACTCGCGGGCGAACGCCCGCGGCCTGGTGGTCGTCCGGATGGGCAGCGAGACCAAGGGATCCGAAGGCGTCATCCCCGCCGCCGAACAGGTTCCCGGCGAACGCTACGAGCACGGGGACCGGTTGCGCTGCTACGTCGTCGGGGTGTCCCGCGGTGCCCGGGAACCACTCATCACCTTGTCGCGCACCCATCCCAATCTGGTACGCAAGCTGTTCTCGCTGGAGGTCCCCGAGATCGCCGACGGTTCGGTGGAGATCATCGCGGTGGCCCGGGAGGCCGGCCACCGCTCCAAGATCGCCGTCACGTCCCGGATGCCGGGCCTCAACGCCAAGGGCGCCTGCATCGGCCCGATGGGGCAGCGGGTGCGCAACGTGATGAGTGAGCTGTCCGGCGAGAAGATCGACATCATCGACTTCGACGAGGACCCTGCCCGATTCGTGGCCAACGCCCTGTCGCCGGCCAAGGTCGTCTCGGTGTCGGTCATCGACGAGGCTGCACGCGCCGCCCGGGTGATCGTTCCGGACTTCCAGCTGTCACTGGCGATCGGCAAGGAAGGGCAGAACGCCCGCCTGGCGGCCAGGCTGACCGGTTGGCGCATCGACATCCGCAGCGACGACGACGCGTCGGTGGACCCGGCCGCCCGTCCGCCGGGTCGGCCCCAGCCCAATCCGGGCGCTGCGCACGGGGCCGTGGGCGAGCGCTGACGCGCCGCGCCCGCCGGCTTTCGGTACCGATTTTCTTTTCGGTGCTGCGGTGACGGTAGACTCAGCTGTGATCCAGCGCGAGACATCGGCTCGGATGCAGAAAAACACCGTCGAACCTCCGGGTGGACCAGTGCGGACCTGCATCGGATGCCGAAAACGAGAGCTGGCCGTCGAATTGCTTCGAGTTGTTGCTGTCGATGGCGGGGATGGCCCTGGGAATGACGCCAGTGCCGTGACCGTTGACGCAGCAGGAACGCTCCCGGGGCGTGGTGCGTGGCTGCATCCCGACCCCGAGTGTCTTCAAGCGGCAGTTCGTCGGCGGGCGTTCGGCCGAGCGTTGCGGATCACCGGTACACCGGACATCACCGCGGTGACCGAGCGTTTCCCGGACTCGGGGGCACTCGATCCACGGCGGCAACAGGACAGGTAGCGAAGAACATGAGCACACCGTGAAGTCTCGATGACCATGCGTCATAGCTAAACCGAGGCGCGGCGCCCACCACCGCTGTCGCCTCCCAGACAGGAGATGTAGTGGCAGGTAAGGCCCGCGTGCACGAGTTGGCTAAAGAACTCGGTGTCACCAGCAAGGAAGTTCTCGCCCGACTGAACGAACAGGGCGAATTCGTCAAATCGGCGTCGTCGACGGTCGAGGCGCCCGTCGCCCGCCGGCTGCGTGAGTCGTTCGGCGGCTCGAAACCCGCAGCCGAAAAGGTCAAGAGCGACGGCAACGGTTCCGCCGTCAAGCCCGCTGCGCCCAAGCCGGCAGCACCCAAACCGGCTGCGCCGCCGGCCGCCCAGGAGCCCGCCGCGCCGCCGGCCCCCGCAGCGCCACCCGAGGCGCCCCCGGCACCGCCCACACCTGCTGCGCCCGCAGCCTCCGCGTCGCCGGCCCCGCCGACGCCCGGTCCGGCGCCGACCCCGGGCCCGCGTCCCGGTCCGGTGCCCGGCGGAGCCCCCAAGCCCGCACCGCGCACCCCGCGCGTCGGCAACAACCCGTTCTCATCGCAACAGCCGGTCGAGCGGCCGGCACCGCGACCCCAGGCCCCTCGGCCAGGAGCCGGCCCCGGCGGTCCGCGCCCCGGCGGCGGCCCGCGTCCGGGAGCAACCCCCGGCAACATGCCGCCCCGGCCGGCAGGTGCCCGGCCGACCCCGGGCGGCGGCCCACGACCCGGCAGCGGTCCACGACCCGGACCCGGCGCCCGCGGACCCGGAGCTGGTGGTCCCGGCGGTCGTCCCGGTGGTGGCGGCGGCGGTAACTACCGCGGCGGCGGCCCCGGCGGTGGCGGCGGCGCACCCGCAGGAGGCGGCGGTTTTCGCGGCCGTCCCGGCGGTGGCGGTCGTCCCGGTCAGCGCGGCGGAGCCGCAGGTGCGTTCGGTCGTCCCGGCGGGGCCCCCAAGCGGGGCCGCAAGTCGAAGCGGGCAAAACGCGCCGAGTACGAGAACATGCAGGCACCGGTCGTCGGCGGCGTGCGGTTGCCACACGGCAATGGTGAGACCATCCGGCTGGCCCGTGGCGCATCGCTGATGGACTTCGCCGAGAAGATCGACGCCAACCCGGCCTCGCTGGTTCAGGCGCTGTTCAACCTCGGTGAGATGGTCACCGCCACCCAGTCGGTGGGCGACGACACCCTGGAGTTGCTCGGCAACGAGATGAACTACAAGGTCCAGGTCGTCTCACCAGAGGACGAGGACCGCGAACTGCTGCAGTCCTTCGACCTCACCTACGGCGAGGACGAGGGCGGCGAGGAGGACCTCGAGTTCCGCCCGCCGGTGGTCACCGTCATGGGTCACGTCGACCACGGCAAGACCCGGCTGCTGGACACGATCCGCGACGCCACCGTCCGCGAGGGCGAGGCCGGCGGCATCACCCAGCACATCGGCGCCTACCAGGTGCTCACCGAGCTGGACGGCAGCGAGCGGCTGATCACCTTCATCGACACCCCGGGTCACGAGGCGTTCACCGCCATGCGTGCCCGCGGTGCGAAGGCCACCGACATCGCGATCCTGGTGGTCGCCGCCGACGACGGCGTCATGCCGCAGACGGTGGAGGCGATCAACCACGCGCAGGCAGCCGATGTGCCGATCGTCGTCGCCGTCAACAAGATCGACGTGGAAGGTGCCGACCCGGCCAAGATCCGCGGCCAGCTCACCGAGTACGGCCTGGTGGCCGAGGACTTCGGTGGCGACACGATGTTCGTCGACATCTCGGCCAAGCAGGGCACCAACATCGACGCCCTGCTGGAAGCGGTGATCCTGACCGCCGACGCGGCCCTGGACCTGCGCGCCAACCCGGACATGGAGGCCCAGGGTGTGGCCATCGAGGCACACCTGGACCGCGGCCGCGGACCCGTCGCCACCGTGCTGATCCAGCGCGGCACCCTGCGGGTCGGCGACTCGATCGTCGCCGGCGACGCGTACGGCCGGGTTCGACGGATGGTCGACGAGCACGGCGAGGATGTCGCGGAGGCGCTGCCGTCGCGGCCGGTGCAGGTCGTCGGCTTCACCTCGGTGCCCGGCGCGGGCGACAACCTGTTGGTGGTCGACGAAGACCGCATCGCCCGGCAGATCGCCGACCGGCGCAGTGCGCGCAAGCGCAACGCGCTGGCTGCCCGCAGCCGCAAGCGGATCAGCCTCGACGATCTGGACGCAGCGCTGAAGGAAACCAGCCAGCTGAACCTGATCCTCAAGGGCGACAACTCGGGCACCGTGGAGGCGCTCGAGGAGGCCTTGCTCGGGATCGAGATCGACGACGAGGTGGAGCTGCGCGTCATCGACCGCGGTGTCGGTGGCGTCACCGAGACCAACGTCAACCTGGCGTCGGCGTCGAACGCCATCATCATCGGGTTCAACGTGCGCGCCGAGGGCAAGGCCACGGAACTGGCCAACCGCGAGGGCGTCGACATCCGGTACTACTCGGTGATCTACCAGGCGATCGACGAGATCCAGAGCGCGCTCAAGGGCATGCTCAAGCCGGTCTACGAGGAGAAGGAGCTCGGCCGCGCCGAGATCCGGGCGATCTTCCGGTCGTCGAAGGTCGGCAACATCGCCGGCTGCCTCGTCCAGTCGGGCATCATGCGGCGTAACGCCAAGGCGCGCTTGTTGCGCGACAACACCGTGGTCGCCGAGACCGTCACGATCTCGTCGCTCAAGCGGGAGAAGGACGACGCCACCGAGGTGCGCGAGGGTTACGAATGCGGTCTGACGCTGACGTACTCCGACATCAAGGAGGGCGACGTCATCGAAGCCTACGAGCTCGTGGAGAAGGCCCGTGACTAGGAGGCGAGCACCATGGTCGACGTAGGACGGGCGCGCCGGCTGTCCAAGCGCATCGGCACGGTTGTCGCCACGGCCATCGAGTTCGAGATCAAGGATCCCCCGTTGGCCTTCGTGACCGTCACGGACACGAAGGTCACGGGAGACCTGCACGACGCCACCGTGTATTACACGGTGCGCGGCGAGACGCTGGCCGACGAACCCGACTACGCTGCCGCGGCGGCGGCGCTGGAGCGCGCCAAGGGCACGCTGCGCAGCAAGGTCGGAGCCGCGACCGGGGTGCGCTTCACGCCGACGCTGGCGTTTGTGCTCGACAAGGTGCCGGAAACCTCCGCGCACATGGAGGAACTGCTGGCGCGCGCGCGGGCGGCAGATGAGGATTTGGCGAGAGTTCGGCAAGGAGCCAAGCACGCCGGCGACGCGGACCCGTACCGTGTAACCGGGGTGGAGGACACGGCAGACCTGGGGCCGGACTCTGAGGACACGGGTGACCGCAACAGAGACAGTGACCGCAACAGAGACGGCGACTGACGCGCTGGTGACCGGTGCGCGCGTCGACGCGCGCGGCGCAGCTGAACTGCTGGCGGCGGTCGGTTCCGTCAGCGTGGTCTGTCACGTCTTCCCCGACGCCGACACCATCGGGGCGGGGCTGGCGTTGGCGCTGGTGCTCGACCACGCGGGCAAGGATGTCGCGGTCAGCTTCGCCGAGCCGGCCCAGTTGCCCGAGTCGCTGCAGTCGCTGCCCGGCGGCCATCTGCTGGTGGCGCCCGAGGCGCTGAGTCCGGACGCCGACCTGGTGATCACCGTGGACATCCCCAGCGTGAACCGGCTCGGCGCGTTGCGTGATCACGCCGCGCCCGGGCGTCAGGTGCTGGTCATCGACCACCACGCCTCCAACCAGATGTTCGGCACCGCGAACTACGTCGACCCGTCGGCCGACTCGACCACCATGCTGGTGGCCGACCTGCTGGACGCCTGGGACAAGCCGATCGACCCGGATGTCGCGCACTGCCTGTACGCGGGACTGACCACCGACACCGGCTCGTTCCGGTGGGCCAGTGCCCGCGCGCACCGGCTGGCCGCACGTCTGGTCGAGCTGGGCGTCGACAACGCGGCCATCAGCCGCACCCTGCTCGACACCCACCCGTTCGCGTGGTTGCCCATGCTGTCCCGGGTGCTGGGATCGGCGCGGCTGGTGGCCGACGCTGCCGGCGGTCGCGGTCTGGTGTACGCCGTCGTTCCCCACGGTGAGTGGGCCGGCGCCAGACCGGAAGAGGTGGAGAGCATCGTCGACATCGTGCGAACCACCGAGCAGGCCGAGGTCGCGGCGGTGTTCAAGGAGATCGAGCCGGGCAACTGGTCGGTGTCGATGCGCTCGAAGTCGATGGACCTCGCATCGGTCGCCAGCGCATTCGGCGGCGGCGGTCACCGTCTCGCCGCCGGTTACTCGGCCGTCGGACCCGCCGACGACGTGGTGTCGGCGCTCGTCAGTTCCCTTGGCTGATCCCGTCAGCGGCTCCGTCACCGGTGCGCACGGAGAACCTGTGCCGGCGGCGACCGGCCGTCGCATCGCTGCCCTGGCTTTCCCGGCGCTGGGTGTGCTCGCCGCCGAACCTCTCTACCTGCTGTTCGACCTGGCCATCATCGGGCGCCTCGGCGCGGTCGATCTGGCCGGTCTGGCCATCGGCGCGCTGGTCATGGGTGTGCTGAGCTCTCAACTGACGTTCCTGTCCTACGGCACCACGGCACGCGCCGCGCGGTTCTACGGGGTCGGTGACCGGGCCGCCGCCGTCGGGGAGGGAGTGCAGGCGACGTGGCTGGCCCTCGGCATCGGCACCACCATCGTGGTCGCCGTTCAGGTGGGCGCGGAACCGTTGGTTTCGGTGCTGGCCGGCGGGTCCGGCGGCGGCGAGATCGCCGCGGCGGCGCTGCCCTGGGTCCGCATCGCCAGCCTGGCGGTGCCCGCCATCCTGGTCGCCGCCGCGGGCAACGGCTGGATGCGCGGCGTGCAGGACACCGTGCGCCCGCTGCGCTTCGTGGTATTCGGGTTCGCGGTCTCGGCGGTGCTGTGCCCGCTGCTGGTGTACGGCTGGCTCGGTGCCCCGGAACTCGGGCTCGCCGGATCGGCGGTGGCCAACCTGATCGGCCAGTGGCTGGCCGCCGGGCTGTTCTTCAGGGCACTGTTCGTCGAGAAGGCCCCGCTGCGGCTGCAACCGCCGGTGCTGCGCGCCCAGGTGGTGATGGGCCGCGACCTGGTGCTGCGGACCCTGGCGTTTCAGGCGTGCTTCGTCTCCGCCGGTGCGGTGGCCGCCCGGTTCGGCGCGGCCGCCGTGGCAGCCCATCAGGTCGTGCTGCAGCTGTGGAGTTTCCTTGCCCTGGTGCTCGATTCGTTGGCCATCGCGGCGCAGTCACTGGTCGGTGCGGCCCTCGGAGCGGGGCAGTTGGCACACGCGAAGTCGGTGGCGTGGCGGGTGACGATCTTCTCCACCGTCTCCGGCCTCGCCCTGGCGGCGATGTTCGCGCTGGGCTCCTCGACGCTGCCCGGGGTCTTCACCGACGACCGGTCGGTGCTCGACGAGATCGGCGTGCCTTGGTGGTTCCTGGTGGCTCAGTTGCCGGTCGCCGGAATCGTCTTCGCGATCGACGGGGTGCTGCTGGGGGCGGGGGACGCCAGGTTCATGCGTAACGCGACACTGGTCAGCGCCCTGGTCGGCTTCCTGCCGTTGATCTGGTTGTCGCTGGCCTACGGGTGGGGCCTGCTGGGAATCTGGGCGGGACTGAGCACCTTCATGGTGCTGCGCCTGGTCTTCGTCGGCTGGCGGGTGCTCTCCGGGCGCTGGCTGGTGCCCGGCACCGGCTGAGTCCCCCGAGCGTCAGGGCCTCGTGCCGCGCACCACCCAGACGTCTCGGCGGCCGACGCGGTCACCGCGCACCTGCACGTCGACCAGGCCTGCGGTGCGGCACAGCTCCGCAAAGGACTGCGCCTGCTCGGCGGTCCAGCCATGGCTGGCGAACCCGGTGGCGTTCGGCGGCGACTGGCGTTCGACGGCAAGCAACCGGCCGCCGGATGTGAGCACGCGGTGCGCCTCGGCGAGTGCCCGGGTGACGTCCTGCCAGTGGTGCACCGTGGCCAGCGACCACACGACCGTCGCCGAGGCGTCAGGTACCGGCAGGGCCTCCGCGGTGCCCTCGGCCCACGTGATGTCGGTAGCTGCGCGGGTGACCACCCTGGCCAGCCGCAACATCGACGTCGCCGGGTCGACGCCGGTGACCGCTGCGCCGCGGCGCGCGGCCGTCCTGGCCGCCGTTCCGGGACCGCAGCCGATGTCGACGACGCGGTCGGTGGCGCTGACCTGGGCGAGGTCGGCGGCCAGTCGGGCGTTGCCGCGGCCCGTGAGCAGGAAGATCACCCCGAACAGCGTCCCGGTGACACCGGTGAAGCCGGGGTGATCGCCATGGTGGTTGACCGCCGGAGTAGTCGAATCATCGCTCATGGAATAGACCTTGCCCGTTCAAGGCGGGTTGAAGTCAAATGGCGTGATGGACGTGATTTCGATCGGCGAAGCCGCGTCGCGGTTGCAGATGACGCCGTCGGCGTTGCGGTACTACGACGACCGCGGCCTGGTGCGCCCGCGGTCGAGGCGATCCGGCAGACGGATGTACGGGCTCGAGGAGCTGCGCCGGCTGGCGTTCCTCAAGATCGTGCACCGGCTGGGCCTGCCGCTGGACACCGCGGCCGCCGTGCTCGACGACCCGAGTGAGCAGTGGCGCGACACAGTTCGCCGGCAGATCGACGAACTCGACCGGGTGATCGCGCAGGCGCGCGCCGCGCAGCAGTTCCTCACCCACGCGTTGCACTGTCCGGCCGAGCACCCGGCCCGGCAGTGCGCCACCATGACCGGGGCCCTGGACCGACTGCTCGACGGCATGAGCGTGGAACAGCTTGCCGCCGAGCACACCCCGGACGAATGAGCGGGTGCGCCTGCGCCTCAGCGCACCTGTGAGCGGCCGCGTTCGATGACCGAGCTGCGGCTGGCGGCGATGTCGTCGCCGGACGCGCTGCTCATCCATGCGCGGGCGGCGTCGGCCTCCAACCACAGCGCCGCGCCGTTCTGGGCGTCGTCGATGTGGTGGTAGGAGGCCAGCAGCGCCCGGACCGCCCGCTGGTTGTTGCCGACGATCGAGGTGGCGATCTGGCGGGCGGTGTCGAGCAGGTCGCCGTGCGGCACCACCTGGGTGACGAGTCCGGCGCGCAGCGCATCCTCGGCAGACAGATAGTCGCCGGTCATGCTCATCCGCCGGGCCATCCCGACGCCCACCTTCTGCGGCAACCGCACCGACAGCCCCCAGGTGGGCAGCAGGCCGACCCGGGCGTGGGTGTCGGCGAAGCGGGCCGCCTCCGAAGCGATCAGGATGTCGCAGTAGAGCGCGATCTCCAGACCGCCGGTCACCGCCGCCCCGTTGATGGCGCCGATGACGGGTTTGGTCATCGCCGGCCATTTGGGTGAGATGTCGGGAAGGTCGGTGGTGTCGCCGAGTTCCTTGAGGTCCAGGCCGGCGCAGAAGACCGGGTCTGCTCCGGTGACGATGACGACGTCGACGGTGTCGTCGGCCTGGGCCTCGCGCAGCGCGCCGAAAAGCCGGGTGCGCAAGGCCGACGACAGCGCGTTACGGGCACCGGGTCGATTCAGCGTCAGCGTCCGGATCCGGTCGCGGGTGTCGACCAGCAGGATGTCGGTGCCGGGGTCTGCGGGGGTGCTCATCCGCTCACCGTATCGGCCGCGGCGTTCGGGCCTATCGTGGAGGTCATGTGTCGAAACATCACCGAGCTCCGTGGGCTGGAGCCGGCCGCGACAGCCGAGGAGATCGAAGCCGCGGCGCGCCAGTACATCCGCAAGGTCAGCGGTATCACCCGGCCCTCGGGAGCCAACGTCGAGGCGTTCGAGTCTGCCGTCGCCGAGGTCACGGCCACCACGGCGCGGCTCCTCGCCGACCTGCAGCCGCGCCGGCAACCGCCGAAAACCGTTCCGCCGCTTCGTCGTCCCGAGGTGCGCGCCCGCCTCGGGCTCGGATGACTGCCACGCTGACCACTCTGGCCCTCAAGGAATGGAGCGCTGTCGTGCACGCGCTGCTCGAGGGCAGGCAGACGGTGCTGCTGCGCAAGGGCGGCATCGGCGAGAAGCGTTTCGAGGTTGCGGCGTCGCGGTTCCTGCTGTTCCCGACGGTGGCGCACAGCCACGCTGAGCGGGTGCGCCCCGAGCACCGGGAGTTCCTCGGGCCCGCCGCGGCGGACAGCACCGAGGACGAGGTGGTGCTGCGAGCGGGGGCCCGGGTCGTGGCCGCGGTCGAGGTCGGTCAACCGGACAGGCTGGACGACATTGCGCCGCTGCACATCTGGACGGCCGACTCGGTGCGCGCCGACCGCCTCGACTTCAGGCCGCGGCACCGGCTGACGGTGCTGGTCGTCTCCGCGGCGCCGCTGGCCGAGCCGGTCCGGCTGGTGCGAACCCCGGACTACCGCGGCTGCTCGAGTTGGGTGCAGCTGCCGGTAGATCCCGAATGGGGCGCGCCGGTGCACGACGACGCGGCGCTGGACGAGATCGCCACCCGGGTGCGTCGTTCAGTCGGCTGAGGGTGGCCGCTTTCCGGCGGGCAGGATCAGCCGCGAGGAGGCGCCGAGATGCACGGTATGCCGCGCCGTGGCCAGTCTGGTCCCGGTGGCCGCGGATTCGCCGGTGCCGAGGTTGCGCAGAAAGCGTGGGTGCGAGCCGCCGGCGATGAGCACGCGGATGCGGGAGCCGGCTGGAAACGTCCGGGCGAGGGCGTCGAGTTCGATGCGCACGGTGCCGGAATCGGGGGCTGCGGCGAGGTATCCGTCGCTGACGTTGCGTGAGCCGCCGTGCTCGTCGACCTGACTGATCCGCACGAACAGGTCGTTGTACGGGTTGGCGCAGGTGTGTTCGAGCTCCAGCACCGGCGTCCCGACCACGTACAGATCGTCCGGCAGCGGGTCACCGGTGAACGTCAGGACGTCGGCGCGGCGTGCCAATGACGTGTCGTCGCGGTAACCGCCCACCGGGGACAGCAGTCGGCCACCGACGGTGGGTGTCGGGTCGGCGGGGTTGTAGACGAACGTCGCGGTGTCCGGGGCGGGCGCAGCGCCGGACAGGGCGCCGCCCGGCTGCAGGTACAGCACCTGTTCGGGCATCGGCGGCGGCCAGTCGGCCAGTTCGAGCCAGCCCCGGCCGTCGAGGTGGATGCGTACCGGTGCCTGCCGCTGTTCGGGCGCACCGGCCAGGTGGGTGTCGAGCCAGTCCAGCGATTCGCGGATCGCGGACGGGGCGGCCTTGGTCATCATGTGTCCGTGTGTCCACGGACCGATCGTCATCGCGGTGGTGACGCCGCGGGCACGGAGTCGTCGGTACTGCTCGAGGGTCTGCTCGAGGAACAGGTCCTGCCAGCCGGACAGCAGCAGCACCGGGATCTCGGCCCGGTCCAGCGCGTCGCCCAGGTGCAATCTGGTCCAGAACGGATCGTCGGCCTGCGGGTGTTCCAGCCACGACTCGAACCATGGGGCGCCGTCGCCGAGGAGCGTGCGGCTGGACTCTGCGAGCGGCAGGCCCAGCGCGGCCTTGCTCACCAACCGCTGCGCCCGGGCCTGGTGCAGCAGCACACGCAACCGCTGCGGGTCCTCCTGGCGGGCGACCAGATCGCTCCAGCCGAGGAAGTCGTTGAGGCCGAAAGATCCTTCGCCCCAGCGGGGCCCGCTGACATCGTGCGGGCCGACGGTGATCACCGCCGCCGTCATCTCGGGCGGCGGATCGGCGAGCAGCGCCCACTGGGTGAACCCGAGGTACGACAGCCCCAACGTGGCGAATGTGCCGGTGAACCAGGGCTGGGTGCGCAGCCAGGCGACCGTGTCGGCGCCGTCGTCGATCTCGTGCACCATCGGGCTGAATTCGCCGCCGGAGCCGAATGTTCCGCGCACGCTCTGGACGAGCACGTGATAGCCACGCGCGGCGTACACCGAGCCGTACAGTGCAGCGAAGGGCCAGCCGCGGCCGTACGGTCCGCGGACCAGCAGCGTGCCTGCAGGCGTGTCGGTCTGCGGCGCGTAGTGGTCGGCGATCAGGTCGACGCCGTCGCGCATCGGAACCCGCAGCCCGCGGTCCACGACGACGTCGGTGCTCGGCGCGGGCAGGCGCAGCAGCTTGCTCAGCGCGCTCCCGGGGAACTTCGGACGACTCCGCGGCTGCGGGGCCGTGGTCGAGGCTTCAGCGGTTCGGCTCACCTCCGACACGCTACGCAAGCGGGGACTCGCCCTGTTCGATCGCGTGCACGACCTTGGTCATCAGCCAGCCGATCGCCCGGGTGGCGTCTTCGGCGTCGACACCCCACGCGCCCACCAGTTGCTCGTAGGCGGGCACGTTCCACAACACGTCGAGCAGTCCGGCGACCGTGCGCCGTTCGGCGTCGGTGAACTGGGGAGCCGATGTGGACACCGCTCTGCGCAGCGCTTCGCGACGACGCTCGTCGACCGTGACGAACGCCGGATCGCGGGTGGTCTGAACCGACTGACGAACCGAGAAGCGTTGCAGTGACGCAAAAACGCGGGCCGTCATCTCCTCGAGATCGCCGAGGCCGACGTCGTCGTAGCAGACGCCGGCGTCCTCCTCGAGCCGGTGCATGACGGCGTCGTGCAGATGGCGCTCGGTGGGGAAGTGGCGGTAGACGGTGCGTTCGCTGACGCCGGCGCGCGCGGCCACGGCCCGGAACGTCAGTTCCCGCCAATCCCAGCTCTCGAACTCGTGCACCAAGTCGGCGGCCGCGGACACGATGTGCTCGCGGGTCTGCGCGGCCTTCTGCTCGCGGGCGCGGTTGTCATAGCGGCGGCGGGAGGCCGTCGGGGCCATCATTGACGACTCACTCATATTGATGACAGTGTACTGTCACCAATCTGATGTGGAGGTGCCGCCAGTGCCAACACCGGGCGAGTTGCTTGCCGCAGCGGTCGAACGAACCGGACTCGACGATTTCGGTGACGACTCGTTTCGCGAGGGCCTGGAGATCCTGACCGGCGCGCTGTCCCGCGAGGCCCGCCTCAACGCACGCGGCCAAGCGTTCGTCTACGGCCGCATCGGCCTGCACCTGTGCCAACGGTTGCAGGTCGAGGACTGGTACCGCCGCCATCCCGAGATCGGCGACCAACCGATCGTCGCGCCGCTGTTCGGCCTCGGCCTGCCCCGCACCGGCTCGACGGCCCTGTCGTTTCTGCTGGCGCGGGACCCGCACATTCGCTACCTGCGCAGCTGGGAGGCCGCCCAACCCTGCCCCCCGCCGTCCACCGTGCCCGGCGACGACCCGCGGATACCGCCGGAGTTGCGCCCGGCGGTCGCCGGCAGCAGACATCACGTCCCCCACGACATCCAGGGCCCGGCGGAGTGCCTGGACCTGATGGCGCTGGACTTCAAATCGCAGATCTTCCAGGCGTTCGCGCAGGTGCCCACCTACTCCGAGTGGTTGCTCGAGCGTGCCGACTTCACCTCGACGTACCTCTACCAGCGTCGGGTACTGCGGCTGCTGCAGTGGGGCCGGCCGACCCGCCCATGGCGGCTGAAGTCACCGGCCCACCTGCTCTCTGTGCACTCCCTCGGCCGGGTCTTCCCGGACGCGCGCTTCGTGATGACCCATCGTGACCCGACCGACGTGCTGGTGTCGGTGGCCGACGTGTACGCCGACATCGTCGGCGGGTTCAGCGACGACGTCGACCACCGCTACCTCGGTGAGCTCAACGTCATCCAGTGGTCCACGGGCGTCGACCGGACCCTCGCCTTCCGGAGGGCAGGCCGCGACGATCGCTTCTACGACATCGACTTCCGTGCGATGCAGGATGATCCGATCGGTCAGGTGCGCGGTCTGTACGACTGGCTCGGCGAACCGGTGACCGAGGAGTTCGAGAACGGGATGCGGGAGTGGTGGGACGACAACGCCCAGAAGCGCGAACCGCACCCGAAGGCCGAGCCGCAGGTGTTCGGCCTGGACCTGCCCACGATCCGGCCCCGATTCGCCCGGTACGTGGACACCTACTTGGGGAGCTCGGATGCCGATTGACCTCACCGGCGGGATCGACCCCGGACGCGAGTATGTGTTCGCCCGCAGGCCCGACAACCCGGAGATGCGGGACTCGGTCAGTTTCTGGGTGCTCGACGACCGCGGCGAGCTGGGCCTGCCGCGGATCGGCATCGAGGCGGTCGCGTCGAACTGGGACGCGCACCAGATCCAGGTCAACGTCGCCTTCGCCGACGGCCGGGTGTACCGCCTCCGTGACGACGCGGCCAGCAGATCGCCGTTCGGCGCCGGCGGCGCACCCACCGTGTTGGGTGCCGGTCCACTGGTCTTCACCTGCGTCGCACCGTTCGACGAGTGGACGGTGAAGTTCGACGGCCGGGCGGTGCAGACGTCGTCGGCGGAGCTGGTCGCCGGACGCAAGACCGATCCCTCGGTCGACCTGAGCTTCGAGGTCGAGGCCACGATGGCGGTGCCGCCCTGGGTGCAGGGCACCCTGCAGGCCGACGCGGGTTCACAGCTGGCGACGTCGATCGTCGGCGACATGATGGGCGGCCCGCGCTACGAGCAACTGTTCCGGGCCACCGGATCGATGGAGGTGGCCGGGCGCCGGCAGGACTTCTCCGGCAGCGGACTGCGGATCCGTCGCCAGGGTGTCCGCCGGCTCGAGGGCTTCTGGGGCCACTGCTGGCAGTCGGCTCTTTTCGGCAGCGGCCGGGCGTTCGGCTACATCGCGTATCCGCCCCGTCCCGACTCCGCGCGTGTCGGTCTGCGGCACTCCGCGCCGACGTTCAACGAGGGGTACCTGTTCGACGGCCACGGTGACCTGATCGCGGCGCGGGTCGTGCAGGCGCCGTGGCTGACCCGACTGCAGCCCACCGGCGAAGACGTCTCGGTGGTGCTGGAAACCGAACGGGGCACCGTGCGGATCGCGGGGGAGACGGTGCTCTCGACGCACGACATCACCGACCCGGCCGAGGTGCCACCCGAGGCGCTGGCCAAGATGGCGAACTGGACGTTTCCGGCGCTGCAACAGGCCGGGGTGCGCTACCGCTGGGACGGCGAAGAGGCGATCGGCATGCTCGAACGGTCCAGCCCGATGGACCGGATCATCCGCGATTGAACTGCGGTCAGTAGATGTAGAACGGGCTGAGCTCGTGGGCCTTCTGCAGGTTGGTCTGCATGCAGTCCGGGTCGGGCTCGGAGTACACGGGCGCGTAGAACAGCGACTGCTGGATGACGCCGTAGCTGGTCTGGAACGCGACCATGCAGGTGATCCAGTTGCGGTTGTTCCAGTCCGTGGGCTTCATGATCCAGTACTGGGCCGCCCGGTGGCCGTTGATGTCGAGTTCGACGGCGTCGGCGGGCAGGGTCTGTTCATAGGTGCGCCACACGAACGCCTCGACCGCCATCTGGTAGTTGCCGGCGTCGTAGCGGCAGCGCAGGCTGTCTTCCGGGGTCGGCGGGGTGAACGCCAGACCGACCCGCTGGATGACGTCGAGCGGGATGTCGCGGCAGGGGTCGAACGGATCGGGATCCACCACCTCGACGACGGGCGACTTGATGGTGGTGGACATGTTGGTCAGCGGCGCACCGGTGGCTCTGAGCTCCACCCGTTCGGCTGTGAGCGGGGCGGCCGGGTTTGCCTGCCAGACCACCACAACCGCCGCGACCAGCGCACACAGCGCCGAGAGCAGCCGCAGCTTGGCGACCATCGCACCCCCTGATCTCGTGGCGGTGGACTCCGCCGGTTCGGTCCGACCCTGCCGGGAGTGTAGCGGGCGCGGTGGCCCGCCGGAACGGAAACCTAGAACAGGTTCTAGTTGCCGGGAAGTCCCCCACGGCGGGGCACCAGTAGGCTGACCTGTTGTGACCAGTGACGACCGACGGCCGACTTTGTGGGCCGTCAGTGACCTGCATACCGGCCACACCGGCAACAAGCCGGTGACCGAGTCACTGCACCCGGCCTCGCCCGACGACTGGTTGATCGTGGCCGGCGACGTGGCCGAGCGCACCGACGAGATCCGCTGGGCACTGGATCTGCTGCGCAAGCGGTTCGCGAAGGTGATCTGGATACCGGGCAACCACGAGCTGTGGACCACCTCGCGGGACCCGATGCAGATCTTCGGCAAGGCCCGCTACGACTACCTGGTCGACATGTGCGACGAGATGGGGATCGTGACCCCCGAGCACCCGTACCCGGTGTGGACCGAGGAGGGTGGCCCGGCGACCATCGTGCCGATGTTCCTGCTGTACGACTACTCGTTCCTGCCGCAGGGCGCGGGCACCAAAGCCGAGGGTCTGGCGATCGCCAAGGAGCGCAACATCGTCGGGACCGACGAGTACCTGTTGTCGGCGGAGCCGTACTCGACGCGCGACGCGTGGTGCCGGGACCGCGTCGCCTACACCCGAAAGCGGCTCGAGGAACTGGACTGGATGATGCCGACCGTCCAGGTCAACCACTTCCCGATGGTGCGCGAACCCTGCGAGGCGATGTTCTACCCCGAGTTCTCGCTGTGGTGCGGAACCACCGCGACCGCCGACTGGCACACCCGCTACAACGCCGTCTGCTCGGTCTACGGACACCTGCACATCCCACGCACCACCTGGTACGACGGGGTCCGGTTCGAGGAGGTCTCGGTCGGCTACCCGCGGGAGTGGCGGCGCCGCAGGCCTTTTCGCTGGCTACGCCAGATCCTGCCCGACCCGAAATACACCCCGGGCTACCTCAACGAGTTCGGCGGGCACTTCCAGATCACCCAGGAGATGCGCGAGCACGCCGAGAAGATGCAGCAGCGGATCAGGAGCGGCCGGGAATGATCTCGGCGACCCTGCTCGCCGGGGTGCTGCCCGGCTCACTGGACGCGTTGGCGGCCGCGGAGCTGTACACCGATCCCACGGAGCTCGCGCCGCTGCCCGAAGAGGAACCGCTGATCGCGCGGTCGGTGGCCAAGCGGCGCAACGAGTTCATCACCGTGCGGTACTGCGCGCGCCAGGCGCTCGTCGACCTCGGGATGGAGCCGGTGCCGATCCTGAAGGGCGACAAGGGCGAACCATGCTGGCCCGCGGGCATCGTCGGCAGCCTGACGCACTGTGAGGGGTTCCGCGGGGCCGCCGTGGGGCGTCGTGAGGCCGTCCGCACGGTCGGTATCGACGCCGAGCCGCACGACGTACTGCCCAACGGCGTACTCGACGCGATCAGCCTGCCGGTCGAACGGCACGAGCTGCAGGCCATGCCCACCGGCGTGCACTGGGACCGGGTGCTGTTCTGCGCCAAGGAGGCGACGTACAAGGCGTGGTTCCCGCTGACCCACCGGTGGCTGGGCTTCGAGGACGCCCACATCCGATTCGACGTCGACGGGTCGGGGCATGCCGGAACGTTCACCTCACAGATCCTGATCGACCCGGCCGCCGAGTCGGGTCCACCCCTGACCTCGTTGGCCGGGCGGTGGTCGGTGCGCAACGGCATCGCGTTGACGGCGATCGTGCTGTGAACCTCGGTGGCCTCGTCGTGGTGGACAAGCCCGGCGGGCTCACGAGCCACGACGTGGTGGGCCGGTGCCGGCGGATCTTCAGCACCCGCAGGGTCGGGCACGCGGGCACGCTCGACCCGATGGCGACCGGCGTGCTGGTGGTCGGGGTGGAGCGCGCGACCAAGATCCTCGGGCTGCTGACGGCGACCGACAAGTCGTACTCCGCGACGCTGCGGCTGGGGCAGACCACGTCCACCGAGGACGCCGAAGGCGAACTGCTGCAGTCGGTGTCGGCGGCCGATGTGACCGACGCGCAGATCGAGACTGCGGTCGCAGCGCTGCGGGGCGACATCGACCAGATCCCGTCGGCGGTCAGCGCGATCAAGGTCGACGGCAAGCGCGCCTACCAACTGGTGCGCGACGGCCACACCGTGGAGCTGAAGCCGCGCCGGGTGCGGATCGACCGCTTCGACGTGCTCGGCGTGCGGCGCAGTACCGACCCCTCCGGTGTCGTCGATGTCGACGTCGAGGTGGACTGTTCCAGCGGCACCTACATCCGCGCGCTGGCCCGCGATGTCGGTGCCGCCCTCGGCGTCGGCGGGCATCTCACCGCGCTGCGTCGGACGCGTGTCGGTGCGTTCGGCCTCGACCAGGCACGCACCCTCCAACAGCTCGCCGAGGCTCCGCAACTGTCCTACGGCATCGACGAGGCCTGCCTGCAGGCGTTTGCGCGCCGCGACCTCACCGACGCCGAGGCCGAGGACGCGCGCCACGGACGCCCGCTGCCGCCGGCCGGCCTCGACGAGGTGTACGCCGCGACCGCGCCGGACGGCAGCGTCATCGCGTTGCTGCAGGACGGGGAAACCCGCACGAAGTCCGTCGTGGTGGTGCGTCCGGCGACGCTGTAGGCGTTTCGCCGCCGAACGCACGGTTTATGACGGAATCAGGGGGCGGTTTCCATCAGAAACCGTGCTTTCGCGACGGGATTCAGGCGTACAGCGTCTCGAACTGTTCGATCGATTTCTCGATGTCGCCTTTGACCGCGCGGACCGCGGCGGTGCCGATCGGACCGAACAGCGGGGCCCCGCCGAGGTCCATCCGTACCGTGAACGTGCAGCCGTCGCCGGTGGAGGCGACCTTCATCGACAGCTTGTACCGGGTGCCGCCCACGCCTTCGCCGCTGATCTCCAGGGCCGACGGCGGGTCGAACCTGCGCACCGTCCAGGTCACGCGGTTGCGCATCCCCTTGGCTCCGGCCACCCCGACCACCGTCGTGCCCACGTCGAGCTCTTCGGGCAGCTCCGAGCGCCATCCCTGGTGCATGGTCATCCAGTCGCCGAGCGTGTCCAGGTTGGAAGCGTGCTGCCAGGCCTGCTGCGCCGGCATCGGCAGGGACCGCGACAATTCGAGTTTCGCCATGACCGCAGAGCTTAAGCCGTCCCATGGTCAGGACCCGACGAACAGATGGCTACTCGCCGCGCTCCACCAGGGGACCACCGGGGGCGTTGTGCGGATTCGGGGTGAACCGGACGTCGGGAATCATTTCGCTCGGGTTCCGTCCCCATGCCTGCTCCAGGGCCCGCAGCGAGCCTGACAGGGCGGTGCCGGAGAGCCAGCCGTTGTCGAGCGCGCTCAGAGTCAGATCCACGGTGATCGAGGCGTTGATGTAGTCGCCCCTGACCACCTTGCCGATGTTGTCGATCGGGAACGGGTTGGTCACAAGGAAACTCAACGTCTCGACGAGCAGCGGAGCCGAACGTGCGAGCTCGCGAAGCGGACGACGTAACGATTCGAGATTGGCATGGATATCGTCGTTGATCCCCTTCAGACTCGATGTCGCAGCGGCACTGAGCCTGCCCAGCGCGGTGATGGCCTCGCCGATACTGTCCCGGCTGTCAGCGAAATATTCCACCAGCGGCGGAATCTGGGTCAGTACGGTGTCAAGGGTGCTGGCTCGGTTGGCCATGATCGACAACAAGTCGTTGGTCGAGTCGATCGCGCGGGTCACATCGGCTCGCTGCCGGTCGAGCTCGGCGGTGAAAGTGTCCAGTCTGCCGAGGAACTCGCGAATCCGGTCGGCCCGGCCGGTCAGCGCCGCGTTGACTTCGGTTTGGATGGTCTCAAGGTTGTGAATGCCACCGCCGGTGAGGATCGTGGAGATCGCCGCCAGGGTTCGCTCCGTCGTAGGGAACGCCGTTGCGCGGGGCAGCGGAATGGTGTCGCCGTCGCGCAACGGCGTGGGCGACGGGCGCGCGGGGGGCGTCAGTTCGAGGTGCTGGGTGCCGAGAAGCGTGGTCTGCCCGATCGTGGCCGACGCATTGACGGGAAGCATGACATCGGGTTCAAGGTCGACTGTCACGGTGGCGACCCAGTTGATGAGTTCGATCCCGCGGATTCGTCCGACGTAGACGTCGGCAACCCTGACGCGACTGTTGACGTTGAGGGCCAGTGTGTCGGGCATCTGGACATACACCGTCACATGACTGCTGCGGGTACCCGGCCCGCCAGGAAGCGGCACTCCCGCGATTCCCTGCCACGATCCGCAGGCCGACAGGGTGACGGCGACGGCGGCAAGGGCCATCCAGCGTGATAACCACACGATGGAAACATAGACATATGTCGTCTTTTTGTCTAGGTTGTTCGTGATGCCAGGCTGAGAGTCGGGTCACGCGCTGCGCGACAGTTGCAGACAGTCCAGAATGTATTGCGCAGATGGCCGCGAGGCCCCAACGTGGGTGTGGCGCGCGGTTTAATCATCGGACCTAGTAGGCGTTTCACCACCTATTTCGTCTCGTCCATAAGGTTCGTCGCTGCCACTGGGAACGGCCCGGACATCTCCCGAAACTGGCCCTTGACCACAGGCGGACGCTACTTTAGCGTCAATTACATTCACTTCAGTATGACAATTTCGCCCCGACGGAGGATCAATGCCGAACCCTGTCCGCCCACCCCAACCGACGGAACCTCCGGCGAAAGGGGCCACTGCCGCCTCCCACCCGCCCGGAACGATGCTGCAGGCGGTGCGGTACGGGGGTATGGCCCTGGCCCTGGCCTTGGCCGCTGCGTTGACCACCGGCTACGGGGTCGCCGCGGCCGATTCGTCGACCTCGCAAAGTTCCGGCACCTCTCAGGCGGCGTCGGACGCGAAGCACCGTGACACCGATGCCGGCGGCGGTGACCGAAACGATGCCTCCGATGCCTCCGATGCCTCCGATGCCTCCGATGACTCCGATGGCTCCACGGCCTCGGCGGGGAGTGCGCGGGCGAACCCGGCCAGTCGCGAAGACGATGACGGATCGGACGAGTCGGCGGAGCATGAGGCCGACACCGATGGTCTGGAAGCTGAGGCCGAGGTGTCAGGGAACGCCAGCACCAAGTCAGCTCAGTCGGATTCCGTCGTCACCGAGGTCGTCACCGACGTCGGATCCGACGAGGAGCAGCGGGGCGTCGCGGACGTCGAGGAGTCGCAACAGACGACCGAGGCAGTGGCGCCCACAGGGACTGAAGCGTCGGTCGACGAGGTGGTGCTGAACCCTGCATCGTCCGCGCCGACGGAGTCCTGGACCTCCAGCGAAACGCACAGGGACGTGCCCGCGATCGGAGTGTCGTCCCTCGCTCCCGAGCCGACCCGACAGCCGGCCGAGTCGCCGGTCGCCTGGACGCTCCTCGCATGGGTGCGGCGCAATTTTTTCAACCAGGCACCGGTCGTCCACTACAACCCGTCGAGCAATGTCCAGAGTTCGCTGGGAGTCGTCACCGGTAGCCTCGGCGCAACGGATCCCGAGGGGGACACGCTCAAGTACATGATCACGAGCAAGCCGCAACACGGCACGGTAGTCGTCGATCAGGCCGCCGGAACGTTCACCTACACACCGAATCTCGAGTACGCGCAAGCAGGCGGAACGGACGTATTCGTGGTGCGTGTCACCGACGGCAAGCTGAACCTTCTACATTTCCTGCGGCCCGACTTCGGCATCCCGCGGGTGAAGGTCGGCGTCGACGTAGCATCGATACTTCCCAGCGCCGACCGGTTCATCGTTCCGCTGCCCGATTCCGTGGACCAACCGCAGAATCCTGTGTATACGGCCGACGGCAAAGCGATCGTCTTCAGGGCCACTCCGGCTGGGGCCTCGCGTTCGGAGATCTACCGCGTCAACCCTGACGGGACCGCACCGCAGTGCTTGACCTGCGGTCTGGCGCCGGAACTCACCACTAACCTGTCGAAGCCTTTTGTGTTCGACGATGGCAATAGGATCCTCCTGAGTTCGGGAACTCAATCCGATACCGGCGGGGAGACTGCCGACCACTACGTGCTCGAATGTTCGGGCGGAGTCAATACCTGTGGTTCCGGGACAATGTTGGTCAAGATCACGGTACCTACCAATGTCCCGGCGAATGTTGTTGTCATTCAGAGGCAGCGGGAACTTCGCGTAGCTCCCGATGGACTGCATGTCGGGTTCACCCAACTCCTCGGTTCCGGCACAGTAGCCCAGTTGGTGTCCAGCGTGGGCAGGCTGGAACGCACCGAGACCGAATACCTCATCGTCGACGCGCACGTCGTCTATGTGGGAGGTGAGCTGAAGAACTTCACCTCGGATGGCAAGGGTGTGATTGTCACCGACTTCTCCGGCAGGTACGAGGCGGGTAACGCCGACAACGTCCTGGTGAATCTCAGCGAAGGAACCGTCGCCCGGCTTACCGCGAACCTCGACTATGACGAATCGGTTGACGTGTCCCCGAATGGGCAGTGGTTGGCCGTCGGAAGTTCACGGACGCTGGACTACCTGACACCGATGTCGCAGGTCGTACGGCCGACATTCGTGCCCGCCTACGTGGTCTTCCCGACGTTCCAGGCCAAGAAGGGCTCACTCAACCAAGCCTGGGTCGTTTCTCGTGACGACGAGTTGGCAGGCGAGAACGGCATTTATCTCGGTGACACGACAGGACTGTACAACTCGGTGCCGGTCGCGAACTGGAGTCCCGACGGCGCCCAGATCGCGTTCTGGGAGCGCAGCAAGACAGACCCGGCCGATACTCGACTGGTGCTCGCCACGCTGCGCAACATCGACGGGGGGACGCGAGCCCTCGACGTATCCACACCTGACGTGTCGGCATGGGCGACCCCGCTGTCGTCGGTGAGCGTCAAGGCCACCCCGACGGAGCCGTCCCGCCCCGGCAAGGTTGGTGGCAGCGCGGTGGTGACATCAGTCAAGGCGGGCAACATCACCACCATGACCGTGGTCTATACCGACTTCGAGGACGAGCAGGGCTTCATCCTCAACGGGACGGAGACGACCGTCGCCAATGCCACGTTGACGAACATCACCTACAACGCGCACATCGTGGTGACTGGCAGTGACGGAAGTGAGCGCGGCTACCTGACGGCCGAGAACGTCAAGATCGTCAACCAACTGAGCATGACCGGGGTGATCGAATCCTCGGTCGACGGTAACCAACTGGTGATGGGAACACCAGTGGTGTGAGCGGATGACTCCAGGCGACCTGCTGCACGAGTTGGCCTGTTCCAGCTAGGTCAGTGACGGCGCAGCCCGGACCACGGTAGCGGTGCGCCTGTGCAGGTTCGACGCCATCGTCGGTGTCATGCACAGGTGAAGGTATGTGCGGCACCGAACCTCCGCGGCCTACCTCGCCGGTCCTCCATCGATCGGTGTGATCAGCGGGTACTCTGA
Organism: Mycolicibacterium hippocampi; assembly: GCF_010723735.1. GTDB lineage: Bacteria > Actinomycetota > Actinomycetes > Mycobacteriales > Mycobacteriaceae > Mycobacterium > Mycobacterium hippocampi. The sequence goes on from NZ_BLLB01000002.1 coordinate 2,946,153, forward strand.
ACCGACTTGCGGGTCTGGGACTGGGGAAAGGCGCTTCTGGATGGCAACGGGAGTCGAGCGCACCACCGGGCGGCGCACTCAAGCCGAGCGCACTGCCGCGATGCGCACCCGACTCCTCGACGCCACAGTCGAGTGTCTGGTCACATACGGGTACGCGGGGACGACCACCCCGCGGATCGCCGATATCGCCGGCGTGACCCGTGGTGCTCAAGTCCACCACTTCCGGTCCAAGGAAGATCTGGTGGTGGCTGCCGTCGAACATCTTGCCCAGCAGCGCGTTCAGGTAGCCATCCGCCGACAGGGCAAGGTCTTCAGCAGTCCCGACCCGGTCGCCACCGTGCTCGACTTCCTCTGGGAGGCACATCAGGGGGACATGTTCGTGGCCACGATCGAGTTGTGGGTGGCCTCCAGGACCGATGATGTCCTGGCCGAACAGGTTCGGCGGGTCGAGCCATTGGTCAACAGCACGCTGATCACCGCCATCGCCCAGCTCCTGCCGGAGCATGCCGCTCAGCGTGCTGTCCGCAACGCGATCTACACCGCCATGGATGCACTCCGCGGAATTCTGGTCATCAGTTTCGTCGATCGCGACGGCACGGAGGCGCGTCGACGCTGGGATCGAGCGTGCGAGTACCTCGCCGGGGCGCTCTCGGCGGCCTTGCGCAGCGCCGAGACCGAGTAACGCAACTCAACATCCACATCTGCTCTCCGCCCACTCTTGTATTGCCGCTTGTATAAATACAGTCCGGCAGGTATGTTTGTTTTCGGCGGACGGTCGCCCGAGAGGAGATGTGGTGGCGAACAGGGTCTTTGTAATCGGCGTCGGAATGACGAAGTTCGAGAAGCCCGGCAGTCGAAAAGGTTGGGACTACCCCGACATGGCGCGCGAGGCCGGAACCAAGGCGCTAGACGACGCCGGCGTCAACTTCTGCCAGGTCGAGGAGGCCTATGTGGGCTACGTCTATGGCGAGTCGACATCGGGGCAGCGCGCTGTCTACGAATTGGGCATGACCGGCATCCCGGTGGTCAACGTCAACAACAACTGCTCGACCGGTTCGACCGCGCTCTACCTGGCTGCCAAAGCCATTCGGGGTGGTCTGGTCGACTGCGCACTGGCATTGGGATTCGAGAAGATGCAACCCGGTTCGTTGGGATCGACATATGACGACCGTGCGCAGCCGATGGAGAAACACTTCCTCGCCCTGGCCGAGATATCGGAGGTGCTGTTTCCGCCCGCGCCGTGGATGTTCGGCGCGGCGGGACGGGAGCACATGAAGGAATTCGGCTCGACTGCAGAGCATTTCGCCAAGATCGGGCTCAAGAACCACAAGCATTCGGTGAACAACCCGTACGCTCAGTTCCAGGACGAATACAGTCTCGACGACATTCTGGGGTCACGGATGATCTATGACCCACTGACAAAGCTGCAGTGCTCCCCGACCTCCGATGGATCGGGGGCGGCGGTGCTGGCCTCCGAGGAATTTGTCGACAGGAACGGACTGTCCGAACACGCGGTGGAGATCGTCGGGCAGGCGATGACCACCGACTTCGTGAACAGTTTCGACGGCACCTGTAAGGCGCTTATCGGACATCACATGAATGCTGCTGCAGCACGAAGTGTTTACGACCAATCCGGCCTCGGGCCGGAGGACTTCCAGGTGATCGAATTGCACGACTGTTTCTCGGCCAACGAGCTGTTGCTCTACGAGGCACTGGGCCTCTGCGGTGAAGGCGAAGCGCCGAAGCTGATCGACACCGGCGACACGACCTACGGCGGCAGGTGGGTGGTCAATCCGTCAGGTGGACTGATCTCGAAGGGACATCCGCTCGGTGCCACCGGGCTCGCTCAGTGTGCCGAGTTGACCTGGCAACTGCGCGGAGACGCCGACAAGCGCCAGGTCGGCAACGTCACTGCGGCGCTGCAGCACAACATCGGTCTCGGCGGCGCCGCGGTCGTCACCGCATACCAGCGCGCCGAACGTTAACGCAACCAACAACATCCATCGAAAGGAAAATCATGGGACACATCGAGGCCACCCGCGAACTGAGCGCCGAGCCCGAGGAGCTGTGGGCGATCATCTCCGACCCGCAGACATGGGACAAATGGTTCACGGTGCATGACAAATGGATCGAGGAACCGCCGGCCACGCTGACGCCGGGAGCGCGTCTGATCGCCAAGATCGTGATGCTCAACATGGCGAACAAGATCGAATGGTCGGTCAAGTCTGTCGACGGCCCCACCGAGCTGGCGTTGGGCGGCACCGGAATGGCAGGTGTCAAGGCTGACTTCGTGTTCACCATCGAAGCGCTGGAGCGCGGATCGAGGTTCACCGTCAGCGGTGACTTCGAGGGGGCGTTGGTCAAGGGTGCCCTCGCCAAGGCTGTTGAGAAAGACGGGATGCGCCAGTTGGACAAGACACTCACCCAGCTCGATGAGCTCGCGTCGGCGACGGTGTGACGGTGACCGACACTGTTGCCGAGCTGGCTGAGCCGCTCGCATTCGATGACAGCGGTCTGGACACCTGGACCGAGGACGACCACTTCGAGGTGACGCGCGAGCGTATCGCCGAATATGCCGCGGCCACCAACGATCCGATCGCGGCGCACCGGGCGGGTGACGTCGCTCCGCCGGTGTTCGCGATCGTGCCGGTCTTCGAGTCGATGATGATGCCGACTGTCGACGTGCTGCCCGTCGAACTCGTGCCGCGGGTAGTTCACGGTGAGCAGGACTTCTTCTTCCACCGTCCCATCCGTCCTGGCGACAAGCTGGTGTCCAGGGGCAAGATGATCGGCTACGAGGGTCTGGAGAACGGCACCCGCGCGGCGATCCTCGTCGAGTGTCGAACCGAGGACGGCGAACTGGTCAACGAGCAGTACGTCACCTGTTTTGTCCGAGGCTTCGACGCGGGTAAGAAGATCGGTGACCTCAGCCCCTCGCACAAGTTCGATGATCGTCTGCGCAGCCGGAATCCGGTCGCGGAGGTCCTCCAGCATGTCGACACCGATCAGACCCTCCGCTATTCGCCGGCCTCGGGGGATCCGATGCCGATTCATCTCGACGAAGAGGTGGCTCTCGACGCCGGCCTTCCCGGGATCATCGCCCACGGTCTGTGCACCATGGCGTTCACCTCGTGGGCGGTGCTCACCGAGGTCGCCGGCTCCGATGTCGGCCGGCTCAAGCGACTTGCGGTGCGCTTCTCCCGGATGGTCATCCCCGGCGACGATCTGCACACCCGGATCTGGCGGAGTGGATCGGCGAACGGCACCACGACCTACGCCTTCGAAACGACCCGCGGAGCGGGCGGCACCGAGAAAGCGATCACCGACGGCCTGGCCGAGATCGCCGACTGATCACACACTGTCAAAGGAGACATCGACCAATGGGAATTCTTGAAGGACGGGTGGCCGTCATCACCGGCGCCGGGCGGGGAATCGGGCGCGAACACGCGCTGTTGTTCGCGAGCCAGGGTGCGGCGGTGGTGGTCAACGACCTCGGCGGGAGCAACGACGGCGACGGCGCGGATGCTGGACCCGCCCACGAGGTGGTCGCCGAGATCACTGCAAACGGGGGACGTGCGGTGGCCAACACAGACAACATCGCCGACTGGGCGGGCGCTCAGGGTTTGGTACAGCAGGCCGTCGAGGAGTACGGCCGGCTCGACGTGCTGGTCAACAATGCCGGGATCCTGCGTGACGCGTTCATCGCAGGCATGGCCGAGTCGCAGTGGGACTCGGTGATCAACGTGCACCTCAAGGGGCACTTCGCCATGCTGCACCACGCGGCCGAGTACTGGAAGGTCCAGTCCAAAGCAGGTGAGCAGCCCTCGGCGGCTGTGATCAACACGGCTTCCGGCTCCGGACTGACGATTCCCAATGCGGGCCAGGCGAATTACGGTGCCGCCAAGGCGGGTATCGCGGCGTTGACGTTGATCGCCGCCGAGGAACTGGAACGTTACGGCGTCCGGGTCAACGCGATCGCGCCGATCGCCCGCACCCGACTCACGTTGGCGACGCCGGGGATGGGCGCGTTGATGGGTGAGCCGACCGACGGCGAACTCGATCTGTTCGCGCCGGCGAACATCTCGCCGCTCGTCGCGTATCTCGCCAGCGGTAAGTGCCCGGTCACCGGTCAGGTGTATGCCGTTCAGGGCGGGGCGATTTCCCTGCTGAAGGGCTGGCATGATGTCGAGACGATCGAGACCGACGAGGTCTGGGAAATCGACGACATCGCCACCCGGCTGCCGGGAGCTTAGCGATGTTCGAATGGTCGGACACCGACATCATCATGCGTGACGCCGTGCGCGAGTTCATCGCGAAGGAGATCCGGCCGCACCTCGACGGACTGGAGAGCGGCGAGTTGACGCCCTATCCGATCGCGCGAAAGTTGTTCAGCGAGTTCGGGCTCGATGTGATGGCCGCCGAGGCGGTCAAGTCCATGCTGGACAAACAGCGAGCGCGCCAGGAAGGCGGCAGCGCCGGCGCCGACAGCGAGAAGAAGAGCAGTGGTCTGGGGGACATCGGCCCGCAGGCGTCGATGGCGGCTGTGCTGGTCTCCGAGATCGCCGGAGTCAGCATCGGACTGCTGTCGACCATCGGGGTGAGTCTGGGCCTGGGTGCGGCCACCATCATGAGTCGGGGAACCCTCGCGCAGAAGGAACGGTGGCTGCCCGACATCATGACCCTCGACAAGATTGCCGCCTGGGCGATCACCGAACCCGACGCCGGCTCCGATGCTTTCGGTGGGATGAAGACCACTGTGCGCCGGGACGGGGACGACTACATCCTCAATGGGCAGAAGACCTTCATCACCAACGGACCGTTCGCCGACGTGATCGTCGTCTACGCCAAGTTGGCGGATGGGGCCACGGGTGACATCGACCCGCGCCGGCGACCCGTGCTGACCTTCGTCCTGGACTCGGGGATGACCGGGCTGGTCCAGGGCAAACCGTTCAAGAAAATGGGGATGATGTCCTCACCGACCGGTGAGTTGTTCTTCGACAATCTCCGGATCACTCCCGACCGGCTGTTGGGTGAGACAGAACAGCACGACGGCGGTGACGGGCGCGACAGTGCGCGCGCCAATTTCGCCGCCGAACGGCTCGGAATCGCCCTGATGTCATTGGGCATCATCAACGAGTGTCACAGGCTCTGCCTGGACTACGCCAAGACCCGCACGTTGTGGGGCAAGAACATCGGCCAGTTCCAGCTGGTCCAGCTCAAGCTGGCGAAGATGGAAGTCGCCCGGATGAACGTCCAGAACATGGTGTTCCAAACCTTGGAGCGGCTCGGCGATGGCCGGTTGCCCAGTCTGGCCGAGGCGTCGGCGATCAAGCTGTACTCGTCGGATGCCGCGACCGAGGTCGCAATGGACGCCGTGCAACTGTTCGGTGGCAACGGCTACATGGCGGAGTACCGCGTCGAGCAGTTGGCGCGGGATGCCAAGTCGCTGATGATCTATGCGGGGAGCAACGAGATCCAGGTCACCCACATCGCCAAAGGCCTGTTGGCCGGATGATCACCGAGACCCGGTCCCGCTTCGGCGGGACCGGGACCCGAGTGCTCGCCGTGCCGGGCAGCGGACCAATTATCGTCTGCCTGCACGGGTATGCCGACTCCGCAGACACCTGGCGCCCGGTGCTGCAACGGCTCGCCACCGCGGGCCGGCGCGCCCTCGCTGTCGATATGCCTGGGTTCGGCCGGGCAGGTGCGCGTGCTCCCGGGCCGCTGGTCGAGCAGTTCGACGCCTTCGCCGGCGCCCTGCTCGACGACGTCGGTCCCGCAGTGCTGATGGGTAACTCGTTGGGGGCTGCGACGGCCGTTCGCGCGGCCACCCGCCGTCCCGAGCGGGTGGCCGCCCTCGTCGCGCTCGACGATCCGCTCAATGCTCGGCACTGGCTGGCACGGCTGGCCCGGACCCGGCCGCTGCCCGTGCAGCTGTGGAACGGGGTCGGCAGGATTCCGGTGCCCGCACCGGCGGTGAAGTGGGCCACCCAGGTTGCCGCCAAACGCGTGCTGTACGGGCCCGGCGCGGCCGTCGACCCGGTTGTGCTCGGCCACTGGGCGGACTCGCTGTCCGGGCCGTCCGCGCTGGCGACGCTGGGACGCTATGCATTCCAGTACGCGGTGGAGACTGCGGGCGGCCATCGCGGGATCCGGGTGACATGCCCGACCCTGATCGTGCACGGCGCATGCGACCGAATCATTCCCGTGCAGGCCAGTCGTACGCTTCACCGCCAGATTCCGGGCAGCGACCTGGTGGTGTTGCCGAGATCCGGGCACTGTCCACAGCTGGACGATCCGGACGAAGTCGTCCGGCTGACGCTGCGACTGATGGAGGGGATCGACTGATGATCGACCGTGAAACCCTGCGCCGGGCACAGCACATGATTGCGGCTGGGGTCGTCCTGGTTCGGCGCGGGATGGTCGACCCGCGTGAACCGCATCATGCGATCAGGGCCGCACGGGCGCTGCGGCGTTACGGAGCATTCGGCGGGCTGACCACCTATACCGCCGAGAAGTACGGGGATTCACCGGCCGTTACCGACGACACGGGCACGCTGACTTATCGCGAGCTGGAGGAGCGCTCCAATGCGCTCGCGCGGGCCCTGCTCGCGGAGGCCGGCCCGAATCCGGTGGTCGCGTTGCTGCGCCGGGGCAGCGTCGACTTCGTGCTGGGTCTCGCGGCCGCCAACAAGGCCGGGGCACGGGCGGTTCTGCTGAACACCGGCTTCGCCGCACCACAACTGGCTGATGTCTGCACGAGGGAAGGCGTCACCGCCATCCTGGCCGACGCGGAGTTCGCCGACGACCTCACCGCGCTGGCCCCGCACGTTCGTCGGCTGATCGACGGCGAGATCTCGGAGTCGGCGGCGAGTCTGTCGATCGAACCCGTTGCGCCGCCCCGACAACCCGGTGGTCTGGTCCTGCTGACCAGCGGCACCACCGGCACACCGAAAGGGGCTCCGCGAAGCCGAATCAGTCCGCTGCAGTCCGCGCAGCTGCTCGACCGGATCCCGTGGCCACGCGCCAGCACGTACTGCGTGGCGGCTCCCTTGTTCCATGCCACCGGTCTGGCGACCTGTTCGGTGGGTTTGGCGCTCGGGAATCGGGTGGTGCTGAGTCGGCGCTTCGATCCCCGCGCCACGACGGCTGCCGTCGATCGGTACGGTGCGGAAGCGCTCATCCTGGTGCCGACGATGCTGACGCGCATTCTCGACTTCGTCGCCGAGGGTGGTGACTCCGTTGACCTCTCGTCGCTCAAGGTGATTTTCGCCGCGGGCTCGTCGCTGTCACCCCAGCTGTGTCGGCGGACCGCGGACAGATTCGGCGACGTGCTCTACAACTTGTACGGCTCGACCGAGGTTGCCACCGCCGCCGTCGCGACCCCAGACGAACTCAGACGGGCGCCCGGCACCGTCGGACGGCCCCCGGTCGGGTGCAGCATCGCCGCCTACGACGATCAGGACCGGCCGATCACCCGTGCTGGTGCGGTCGGGACGATCTACGTGTCGAGCGGGCTGAGTTTCGCCGGATACTCCGATGGCGGACAGAAGAAGTCGGTCGACGGATTGTTGTCCAGCGGTGACACCGGACATTTCGACATTGACGGATTGTGGTTCATCGACGGCCGTGACGACGACATGGTCGTCTCGGGCGGGGAGAACGTGTTCCCGCTCGAGGTCGAGAACCTGCTGACCGAACTGCCCGGCGTGCTGGAGGCGGCCGTGATCGGCATGGATGACCCCGATTTCGGAAAGCGCTTACGCGCCTTCGTGGTGACCAAGACCGACGCGGACATCGACGCCGATCGAATCCGGGCGGCGGTGCGTTCGCGGCTGGCGCGGCACAAGGTCCCGCGCGATGTGATCTTTCTCGATGCCCTGCCTCGCAACGAAACCGGGAAGGTTCTCAAGACCGCTTTGGCCGATATGGATGGGTGCTGAGGTGGCGCCTCACTGGCACGAGAAATGCACGTGCGTACCTCTCAGGTCCATCCCGATCCTCGAGTCCGAGGGAAGTCCGCGGTACCAGCATCAGGGTGTGCAGCAACCGCGTCACATGCTCGCTGAGTGCCGCACGGGACGTTTCGTCGAGATCGTGGAGTCCCAGCGAGGTATCAATGAGCGCGGAACCCATGTCAAGCGTGTCGCGGCTGTCAGTGATCACGAAGGGCAGCAGTATCTCCGGGTTGATCCGCAGAATCGCGCTGAGCGGCCCGTGCTGCCGCAGCGACCGGTAAGCCTGCGCGAACCCGTGTACGAGTCGTTCGTCGGCATCTTCGTAATCGGAAGCCGCGCGCGTCACAGCGTCGGTGAGGCGGGCGAGGTCCTCGGCCACCGCGGCGGCGAGAAGCGCATCGCGGCCGGGAAAGTATGTGTACAGGGTCGCCCTGCCCACCTTCGCACGGCGGGCTACCTCGTCCATGGAGAGCTTGCGCAGGCCGGTCAGTTCGGCCAGGTCCCGGACCGCGTCGACGATCCTCGTCCGCGCGTCTGGGCTCTCTGCGGGATCGGCTCGCGGTCGGCTCATGTGCACAGATTAGGTCCGCTCGCGATCCGGCCGGATCGTGCCCCGTCGGCAGGAGGCCCACGCCCGTGACATCGAAGAACAACCTGGCCGGCCGCGTCGTCGCCATCACCGGCGGTGCGCGAGGCATCGGAGAGGCCACCGCGCGGGCCTTCGTCGGCGCGGGGGCCAAGGTGGTCATCGGCGACCTCGACGAGGACCTGGCGCGACAAACGGCGGCCCGGATCGGGTGCGTGGCCGCCCGTGTCGACGTCGCCGACGACGTCAGCGTCGAGAAGTTCCTCGCCACAGTCGAAGGCCACGTCGGTGCGCTGGACGTGCTGGTGAACAACGCAGGCATCATGCCCGTCACGCCGATACTCGACGAGTCGGCCGAATCGGTCCAGCGCCAGCTCGCGGTCAACGTCGCCGGCGTCATCTACGGCACTCAGCACGCCGCGCGCCGGATGGCGGCCCGCCGCCGCGGCCACATCGTCAACGTCGCGTCGGCGGCGGGCAGGATGGGATTCGGCGGAGTCGCAACCTACAGCGCCAGCAAGTTCGCGGTGGTCGGGTTCACCGAGGCCGTTGCTCTCGAGCTGCGGCTCAGCGGCGTCGACTTCACGTGCGTGCTGCCCGGCGTCGTGAACACCGAACTGACCAGCGGGCTGCGCGACCACTGGCTGCTGCGGTCGTGTGAACCCGAGAAGGTCGCCGCGGCCGTCTTGTCGGCGGTGCAGCGCGGCAGGCGCACCGTCTATGTGCCCGCACAGCTACGGGCGGTGTCGTTGGCCTACGGGTTGCTCCCGAGCTCTGCGCGTACCCGGGTCATGGCCACCCTGGGGGCAGACCATCAGTTGCTCGACGCCGATTCCGGTGCCCGCAGCGGCTACGAACACCGCATCGAGGCCGATTAGCCGTCCCGCACCCCAGGTTCGCGACTGTCATCTTTTACATTCACTTCCGAACGTAAAATTGCCGCTTACCCTGCCCTCGACATTCTGCGCGGACGGTGCCGCGATCGCTGCATTTCAGCTGCTGTATGACCTTAGAAGAGGGCCGCGTTTCCCGGAACTGAATCATCGCGACGTCGGGCGTTGCGATGATTGCGCAGCAACCGCCATTGACTAGATACAGCGCGAACAGTATGTTAATTGCGATCTATGTCACACAATCCACGCAGAGTGACTGAGGCCTCTCGGGAGGCCCCTGCCGGCTCATCTAAAAGGATCGGACCCAAAGACCATGGTTGAGTGCCCAGAACCCGCCGCCGTGAATTCGGACCCCTCGGAGGAGCCGGCGCTAGGGGTTCCTGCCACATCCACATCCACATCCCCGTCCGGGGTCGGCAGCCCTGTTCCGAGTGTGAACGTCGCGCAGTTGGGCAAGCGGGCGGCTCAGGTCGGTGGACTGGCGGTCGCGGCCTACGTCATGACAGCCGTGGCCGCAGGCCATGGCGTGGCCGCGGCCGATACCGGAATGTCCGGTGATGCGGGCAACGCCGGTTCCGTCGCTTCTTCGGCACAGCGTGACACCACAGCAGCACGCGACGGCGATGCGACGTCCTCATCGGCGAAGGATCGAGCCGATGCCGCTCGATCCGAGCGACGGAAATCCGACGCCGATTCAGCGAACAGCCGCGAGGCCGACGCGTCGGCATCGCAGGACGCCAATGAGGCCGAGGCCGCCACCGACGGCGAGTTCGACGACGCGTCCACGATCAACACAGATGACGGCCCCGCCGAAGAATCGGAGACCGATGTCGACCCGTCCGACCAGGGATCGTCGACAGATCCCGGCACCGACTCTGCGGACATGTCGACGGGCGTCGTCGACGATGATCCCACGGACACGGCGACCAGCGCCGCTGTCGGGCCCACAGATGACGGCTCGGCCCAAGAATCGGAGACCGATGTCGACCCGTCCGACCAGGGATTGTCGACGGATCCCGGCATCGACTCTGCGGACATGTCGACGGGCGTCGTCGACGATGATCCCACCGACACGGTGACCGTGCCCGACACGGAAACGATCGAGTTGCAGCCTGCAAGCGCCGCGTACGTGTCGACGGTCGGTACGGCGTCCAGCGCCGCCGTCGGTCCCAGTCCCGCCTCGCTGCCACATGCACCTCTGCAAACCGCAGCGGATTGGACCCTCCTCGGTTGGATGCGACGGACGTTCTTCAACCGGCCGCCGACCGTTGAGTACGACATCAGTCTCAACGCCCAAGATATGAGCAACGGCGTTATCATCGGGAACATCGGCGCGGTGGATCCGGACGGAGATCAGTTGTCCTACAAGCTGATTGCAGGGTCGCCGTACGGGACTGTGGTCATCGACCAACTCACCGGGGATTTCACTTTCACGCCTACCTTGTCGTTCGCGCGCGCCGGAGGTACGACTGCGTTCACCGTGCGGGTCAGCGACAACCGGTTTCATCTGCTGTCCTATCTGTTCTCGCCGGACCGCGGCAGTCCAATAGCGCGGATCGCTGTCCCCGTCGTGTCCGTGGCCGACCCCGCGTCATCACCAGCCCTGGAAGCGTTCGAAGTTGAGAAGGTGATCGAGTTCGAACTCCCGGACGGAGTCAAAGTCACCGGTGCGGATCTCAGCCCGGACGGCGAACAGATCATCCTCGAGGTAGAGGTCGCCGACGGCAGCACGCAGATTGCCGTGACCAATCTCGATGGCGGCGACTACCAATGCCTTTCCTGCGGTTTGGTCCCCAATGCCACCAAAATCAAGGCGCTATACGACAACCAGAGAATCTGGTTCGCAAGCACGAACGGACAGCAGTCCGCCGACGACCCGCTCGGGGGAGCCGGAGCGATCACCTACATGGTGCTTGAGTGCGGGACGTCGCTCCACTCATGTGGTCAGCCCACGGTCAAAAAAGTGACGTTCCCGTCGGACCGAGGGCTGCGGCGTCTGCTGCCCACTCAAAATCGAGAGGCCAAACCCGACCCGTACGGCGAGTACGTGACGTGGACCGAGGTCTCGTTCTTCACCGGCCCGCGGATGAGTATCGCGAAGCTGGTACCCACCGACGGAGGCTACGAACTCGTCGAGCAACGGGTCTTCAGCCCACAGTGGTACGAGGACACGAACTACGCCGTGGACTTCGCCAACGCCACGCGCTTCTACGAGGGAGCGAGTTGGAATGCTGGCGGGCGCTACCTGAAGTATCAGACCACCAGCGACGGACTGAACTACGACATCTATCTGTTGGACACGGCCACAGGTGAACGCCGCCAGCTCACCACCGACCTCGACTACAACGAGTCCGGTGCTATGTCTCCGGATGGCATGTCGATGTACTTCAGTTCGGCGCGCGGCCTGGATCGCATGGATGTGTTCACCGCCTTGGTGCGTCCGTCGCTGCTCGACGTGGTGGCATTCCCGCAGATCGGGCGGGTCAGCTTGTGGAACAACCGGCGTTCCATGAACGAGCCCTGGTTGATGAACCTCGAGGCAGGCCAACAGGTGGGCGGCTATTCGGGTCAGCCGATCATCATCGACCCAGACTGGACGATCCGTGGGTGGAGCTGGTTCCCCGATTCCACCCGCGCCCTGATCAACGAGCAGCAGCGCCCAGACACAGTGACAGCTGGAGCGCCCGACACTCCATGGCGCATCAGCATCATCAGCTTTCCCTCCCGGACGGCAACGACCCCGCTCCCGCCGGTGCACCAAGACCCCGAGGCGATCGCCACGTGGTCGGTGCCTGTCAAGGATTACAAGCCGATGATCGGCCGCACGGAAACCCGAGTCCTCAAGGGGACGCACTCCGGAACGGCGACGCTTCGATACAGCGGCATCTTCGCCCTCGGCACCTACTCCGTGACCTACAAGGACTATTCGGACGATGGCAAGACCTTCATCAACGGCACCGAGAAGGTCAAGATCAAGAACCCGATGGGCAACTCCGTCTGGAGCGCCGATCTGACCAGCACCGGTGAACGTACCGGCTACCTCACCGGCAAGATCAATATCGGCAAGAGCAACGAGTTTTCGGGCGAGGTGTCCTCCGAGATCAATGGCGTCACGTACAGCGGAATCCCCACCCAAACTGACTCCCCGGTTATCGGCCAGCCCCAGCTCGCGATTTCGTCGTCCGGCGACCGGGTCCAAGTGACGGCCACTGTGGCCGAGGATGGGCAGCCCCGACCCGTCCGCGGGGTAGCGGTGACCGTTGGTTCTGTGACGACGACCACCGACGAGCAGGGGTACGCCCAGATCGCGTTATCCCCCGGCGACACCATCACTGCTGTCGCCGGCGGCTTCCAGACGGCCAGTCAGCAGGTGCCGTCCCTGTGATTGCAGGCTCGCCGTAGGGCACGGGCGTCGAATGTTTCCGGGGTGAATCGCCACCATCCGCTCGCGCCTGGCCCGCTCGACGAACTGCCCGCTACGCGACGACCCAGATCGCCTGCGCTGCAGGGCTTCCCAGGTCCACGGTGGTCTGGCTGTCGTCATCGACGGCGGGATCGCCCGGGTTCTGCACGGTCACCGAGATCATCCCGGCGAAGTCGCGGCGGGCCACCACCCGCAACCGGGAGTCCAGGCTGATCCCGACGGTGTCGAAGTACCGCAGCATCTCCGGGTCGGCATCGGAGATCCGCGCGACCGTGCCCGCGTCACCGTCCTCACACACCGACAGCTGACGGGCGGGCGGGGTGGGAACCTGACCGTCGGCCGCCGGGATCGGGTCACCGTGCGGGTCCCGGGTCGGGTAACCCAGCTTGGCGTCGATCCGGTCGAGCATCCGGTCGGAGACGGCGTGCTCGAGCACCTCGGCCTCGTCGTGCACCTCATCCCAGCCGTAGCCGAGTTCGCGCACCAGGAACGTCTCCATCAGCCTGTGGCGGCGGACCATCGCCAGCGCAGCTCGCCGTCCGGCGTCGGTCAGGGTGACGGCCCCGTACTTCTCGTGATCCACCAGGCCCTGGTCGGCGAGCTTGCGCACCGATTCCGAGGCGGTGCTGGCCGACACCCCGAGGCGTTCGGCCAGCAACTTCGTGCTGACTTTCTCGTGCGACCACTCCTGAGCGGTCCAGATGACCTTCAGATAGTCCTGCGCCACCGTCGTCAGGTCGCGGGGATCGCTGGCCGCGCTTGCAGGACTCACAAGCACAAAGTTTAGGCAATCATCACCTGATCTGGTGGTGCTGATGGTCTGGGGTTGCGGTCGGGTCGTAGGCTAACGGCGTGCAGCGCTGGCGGGGGCAGGACGAAATCCCCACCGACTGGGGCCGATGTGTGGTCACCATCGGCGTGTTCGACGGTGTCCATCGTGGTCACCAGGAGTTGATCAGCCGTGCGGTGAAGGCGGGGCGGTCGCGGGGGATCCCGACGGTTCTGATGACGTTCGACCCGCACCCGATGGAGGTCGTGTTCCCGGGCAGCCACCCGGCACAGCTGACCACGCTGACCCGGCGGGCCGAGCTGGTCGAGGAGATGGGCATCGACGTCTTCCTGGTCGTGCCGTTCACCGCCGACTTCATGAAGCTCACCCCGGAGCGCTACATCCACGAATTGCTGGTGGAGCGGTTGCACGTGGTCGAGGTCGTGGTCGGGGAGAACTTCACGTTCGGCAAGAAGGCGGCAGGCAACGTCGATCTGCTCCGCAAGGCGGGGGAGCGGTTCGGATTCGCCGTGGATTCGGTCTCCCTGGTCGCCGAACACCACCGCGACGAGACCGTCACCTTCTCGTCGACCTACATCCGGTCCTGTGTCGACGCCGGTGACATGGTCGCGGCAGCCGAGGGGCTGGGACGGCCGCACCGGGTCGAGGGCGTCGTCGTCCGTGGGGACGGCCGCGGCAAGGTGCTCGGTTTCCCGACCGCCAACGTCGCCCCGCCGATGTACTCGGCGATCCCGGCGGACGGCGTGTACGCAGCCTGGTTCACCGTTCTCGGCCACGGTCCCGTCGTCGGCACCGTGACCCCCGGCGAGCGGTATCAGGCCGCGGTGTCCGTCGGCACCAACCCGACCTTCTCCGGCCGCACCCGCACCGTCGAGGCCTTCGTGCTCGACACCGCCGCCGACCTGTACGGCCAGCACGTCGCCGTGGACTTCGTCGCCCGGCTGCGCGGACAGGAGCGGTTCGATTCGGTGACCGATCTGGTGGCGGCGATGGGTGCCGACACCGAACGCGCGCGCACCATCCTGTCCGCCCGGTAGCGATTGGCGGCGCGCCTGTCGGCGCTGCTAAGCTCCGTGCCGACCTGGCGTGTGCTGCAGTTCGCGGTGGCTGCGCCTGTCGGGGATCCTCACGGATCCACCGGCATCTTGATCGCGGACCGAGTTTGATGGAGTTGTATTCGTGGCGCTCACTGCCGAACAGAAAAAAGACATCCTGGGCCAGTACGGCCTGCATGACACCGACACCGGTTCCCCCGAGGCGCAGGTCGCGCTGCTGACCAAGCGGATCATCGACCTGACCGAGCACCTCAAGATGCACAAGCACGATCACCACTCGCGTCGCGGGCTGCTGTTGCTGGTCGGCCGCCGCCGCAGGCTCCTCAAGTACGTCGCTCAGGTCGATGTCGAGCGCTACCGCTCGTTGATCGAGCGTCTCGGTCTGCGTCGCTGACGCAGCACCCCACCCGCAGTGCGGTGACCGCGTCGGCATGTCCGGCAGCGGCCCCGGATTAGGGATTACTCGCACCCCGGGATGTACGATGGGTGCGTTCGCCAGTCGGCGTGTCCGAGTGGCACAGACGGCATGGCACGAACAAGTGGGTGTGGTCTTCGCGATCCGCGTGTACCGCCCCCGCGTGACACGACAGGTACCGCCCGATCGCGCGGTCTTCGGTAGTGGCTGCCGGATGTACTCCGGCCGCTTCGATCGACGGCCGTCGACGCATCCGAGCCGGTCTCGGGGTCTCCTGAGGTTGTCTGCAACTGACGCATTCAACGCGCAGTGTTCACGCGAAACAGCTGAATGATGACCAGAGAGGCCATACGGACGTCTATGTCTGTAGTTGAGATTGAAGACGGCGTGTTCGAATCCACCGCCGTGATCGACAACGGGAGCTTCGGCACCCGCACCATCCGCTTCGAGACCGGCCGGTTGGCCCAGCAGGCCGCCGGCGCCGTGGTCGCCTACCTCGATGACGAGACCATGCTGCTGTCGGCCACCACCGCCAGCAAGAACCCGAAGGACCACTTCGACTTCTTCCCGCTCACGATCGACGTCGAGGAGCGGATGTACGCCGCGGGCCGCATCCCGGGCTCGTTCTTCCGCCGCGAGGGCCGCCCGTCCACCGACGCGATCCTGACCTGCCGCCTCATCGACCGGCCGTTGCGCCCGACCTTCGTCTCGGGGCTGCGCAACGAGATCCAGGTCGTCGTGACGGTGATGAGCCTCGACCCCAAGGACCTCTACGACGTGCTGGCGATCAACGCCGCGTCCGCGTCCACCCAGATCTCCGGCCTGCCGTTCGCCGGCCCGGTCGGCGGGGTGCGCGTCGCGCTCGTCGACGGCACCTGGGTGGCGTTCCCGACCGTCGAGCAGCTCGAGAACGCCGTCTTCGACATGGTCGTCGCGGGCCGCAAGGTCGGCGACGACCCGAACGACACCGCGATCATGATGGTCGAGGCCGAAGCCACCGACAAGGTCATCGAGCTCATCGGCAACGGCGCCGTGGCCCCCACCGAGACCGTCGTCGCCGAGGGCCTCGAGGCGGCCAAGCCGTTCATCGCCGCGCTGTGCACCGCGCAGCAGGAGCTGGCCACCGCCGCGGGCAAAGAGACCCGTGAGTACCCGGTGTTCCCGGAGTACCAGGACGACGTGTTCTACGCGGTGTCCTCGGTGGCGACCGACGAGCTGTCCAAGGCGCTGACCATCGCCGGCAAGGACGAGCGCAACAACCGCACCGACGAGATCAAGGTCGAGGTGCTCGAGCGGCTCGCCGACACCTATGCCGGTCGCGAGAAGGAGATCGGTGCGGCGTACCGCTCCCTGACCAAGAAGTTGGTCCGGCAGCGCATCCTGACCGATCACTTCCGCATCGACGGCCGCGGTGTCACCGACATCCGGGCGCTCTCGGCCGAGGTGGCCGTGGTCCCGCGGGCTCACGGCAGCGCGCTCTTCGAGCGGGGCGAGACCCAGATCCTGGGGGTCACCACGCTGGACATGGTCAAGCTGGCGCAGCAGATCGACTCGCTGGGGCCGGAGACGTCCAAGCGCTACATGCATCACTACAACTTCCCGCCGTACTCGACCGGTGAGACCGGTCGCGTCGGCTCGCCCAAGCGTCGCGAGATCGGTCACGGCGCCCTGGCCGAGCGCGCGCTGGTGCCGGTGCTGCCGAGCGTCGAGGAGTTCCCGTACGCGATCCGTCAGGTGTCGGAGGCGTTGAGCTCGAACGGTTCGACGTCGATGGGCTCGGTCTGCGCGTCGACCATGTCGCTGCTCAACGCCGGTGTTCCGTTGAAGGCGCCGGTCGCCGGTATCGCGATGGGCCTGGTGTCCGACGATGTCGAGGTCGACGGAAAAACCGAGCGACGCTTCGTCACCCTCACCGACATCCTCGGCGCCGAGGACGCCTTCGGCGACATGGACTTCAAGTGCGCAGGCACCAAGGAGTTCGTCACCGCCCTGCAGCTCGACACCAAGCTCGACGGGATCCCCTCCCAGGTGCTGGCCGGCGCCCTGGCCCAGGCCAAGGACGCCCGGATCACGATCCTCGAGGTGATGGCCGAGGCCATCGACGCGCCGGACGAGATGAGCCCGTACGCACCGCGGATCACCACGATCAAGGTGCCGATCGACAAGATCGGCGAGGTCATCGGGCCCAAGGGCAAGATGATCAACTCGATCACCGAGGAGACCGGCGCTTCGATCTCCATCGAGGACGACGGCACGGTGTTCGTGGGCGCCTCCAACGGCGAGGCCGCCCAGGCCGCGATCGACAAGATCAACGCGATCGCGAACCCGCAGCTGCCCAAGGTCGGGGAGCGCTTCCTCGGAACAGTGGTCAAGACCACCGACTTCGGTGCGTTCGTGTCACTGCTGCCGGGACGCGACGGCTTGGTGCACATCTCCAAGCTGGGCCGCGGCAAGCGGGTCAACAAGGTCGAGGACGTCGCCAAGGTGGGCGACAAGATGCGGGTGGAGATCGCCGACATCGACAACCGCGGCAAGATCTCGCTGGTCCTCGTCGCCGAGAGCGATGCGTCCGACGCACCCGCCGATATCCCGGTTGATGCAGCGACCGCCAGCAGCTAACTCGGGGGCGCTGCGCCGGGGGCGCCGCAACGACGACTCATCCCTGACCGTGCGCCGCACGGATCTGCCCGGTGGCCTGCGAGTGGTCACCGAGCGCATCCCGCACGTGCACTCGGCGTCGGTCGGGGTCTGGGTCGGCGTCGGCTCCCGCGACGAGGGCCGCAGTGTCGCCGGTGCCGCGCACTTCCTGGAGCACCTGTTGTTCAAGGCGACGCCGACACGGACCGCGGTGCAGATCGCCCAGGCGGTCGACGCCGTCGGCGGTGAGCTCAACGCGTTCACCTCCAAAGAGCACACCTGCTACTACGCGCACGTGCTCGACTCGGACCTGGAGCTGGCCGTCGACCTGGTAGCCGATGTGGTGCTGCGGGGCCGGTGCTTCGCCGAGGACGTCGACGTCGAGCGCGACGTCGTGCTCGAAGAGATCGCCATGCGGGACGACGATCCGGAGGACACGCTCGGCGACCTGTTCCTGACCGCGATGTTCGGCGAGCACCCGGTGGGCCGTCCGGTGATCGGCAGCGTGGAGTCCATCTCCACGATGACTCGCGCGCAGCTGCACTCGTTCCATGTCCGCCGCTACACGCCGGACCGGATGGTCGTCGCGGTCGCCGGGAACATCGAACACGACGAGGTCGTCGCGCTGGTCCGGGAGCACTTCGGCCCGCGGCTGGTGCGCGGCCGGTCCCCGCTGGCGCCGCGCAAGGGGTCCGGACGGGTCCCTGGCCGCCCGTCGCTGCAACTGGTGGGCCGGGAGGCCGAACAGACCCATCTGTCCCTCGGGGTACGGACCCCAGGACGGCACTGGGATCACCGCTGGGCCCTGTCGGTGCTCAACACCGCACTCGGCGGCGGGTTGAGTTCGCGTCTGTTCCAACAGATTCGGGAGACCCGCGGGCTGGCGTACTCGGTGTACTCGACCGTGGACACGTTCGCCGACAGCGGTGCGCTGTCGATCTACGCCGGGTGTCTGCCTGACAGGTTCGACGAGGTCGTGCGGGTGACGACCGACGTGCTGGCCGAGGTCGCCCGTGACGGGATCACGGCCGATGAATGCCGAATCGCCAAGGGATCGATGCGCGGTGGGTTGGTGCTGGGCTTGGAGGACTCAGGCTCTCGGATGAACCGGATCGGCCGCAGCGAGCTCAACTACGGCCATCACCGCAGCATCGCCCACACGTTGGAGCAGATCGACGCGGTCACCCTCGAGGACGTCAATGCCGTTGCGCGACTTCTGCTCACGCGCCCATTCGGCGCCGCGGTCCTCGGTCCGGTCAAAGGCAAGAGGTCGCTGCCCAAGCCGCTGCAGACGATCCCGCGCTGATCCGTCGGCAACGAAAGCGGCATGATGGGACGATGGACGCACCCGACCTCTGGCGTGCCAAAGGCGGTTCGGAGCATCTCTTGTTCGACATGGGTGCCGGGCTCGGAGTCTGCAACGTAATCGGTTTGGGTGACCCCGATGTCCACCTGGTCGACGGACGGTGGACGATGTTCCTCGGCGGATTCACCACCGGTTTCACGGTGCGGATCTTCACCGCCCGGCTGCCGACCGGGCATGAACTCGACAGCAACGCGTGGTCGCTGAGCACTGTGCCCGGCCACCGGCGGTGGGCCCGGTCCCTCTTCCGCCCGCCGCGATTCGGCGCCTGGGACAGCCACGGAACACACACTCCCTCCTATGTTCTCGGGCGCGACAGCGTCGGAAACCCGCTCGAACGGATCTACTACGCAGGCCGTGGCACTTGGCACAATGGTGGCCCGCGCAGCAGATACTCGATCGGTGTCGCCGAACGTCGGGACGGCATCTGGCGGCGTCGGGACCAGCCGGTGCTCGTCGGTACGGCTGAGCTGCGCAGCGTCTTCGAGCCTCTGGTCCGCTACGAGGACGGGCTGTGGCGGCTGTGGTTTCAGTGGGCTCCGCACGAGGTGGGAAGGGGCGAACAGCCTGAGTACCGGTTGTGCTACACCGAGAGCCGCGACGGCCTTGCCGGGTGGAGTACGCCGGTGGTGGTCTTCGACAGCGACGAGGGGTACTTCGACAATGCCGTGCACGCCGGCCGCTCCGGCGTCGACATGCTGCTGGCTCGTGGATCGAACCTCTACGGGACCGAACCGTTTCCAGCACAGGGTCTTTGGTGGGTGCGTAGCACGTCGCACAGCGGGGCGCGGAAGAGCTGGACTGAGCGTCCGGTGCAGCTTCTGGACGCTCAGTCGGATCCACCCGCTTGGCTCGAGCGCGGGGCGTTCGGCCCTGACTTCCGTTTCGGACGTCGACCTGAAGACGCAACCACGATGTATGTGTTCACGAGTGGAACCGCCCCTGCTCCGCGTTGGTGGCCGACTGCGCATCGTAGGCTTCTGCGTGGCCGGCTCCCACCTGTACCCGCGCCGTTCTCGCTCGGCGTGGGCAGGTTGACGATTCCGAATGCCAGAGAGGTATGGCAGTGAACCCGACTGTATCCAGACGGCACCTTCTGCTCGGCGGCGCGTCCCTGGCCGCGTTGGCAGCATGTTCGAGTCCGGCCGCGCCGGCCGATCCTGTCGACCCCAACCCGCCGGTGCCACCGACCGATGAGCGCATCGAAGCGTTCGAGCGGCAGCACAACGTCGTCGTCGGTCTCTCGGCTGTCGAGCTGCCGAGCGGCCGGTGGCTGGCGCACCGCGGTAAGGAACGCTTCGCCATGTGTTCGACGTTCAAGGCCTACGCCGCAGGCGCTGTGCTGCAGCGGGCCGACCGGGCTGAGCTCGCGCTCAACGAGGCCGTCAACATCGAACCGGCCGACATCATCACCCACTCACCGGTCACCGGGACACGGGTCGGCGCGACCATGACGCTGGCCGAGCTGTGCCAGGCGACGCTGCAACAGAGCGACAACGCCGCGGCGAACCTGCTGTTGCGGGTGCTGGGCGGCCCGGCGGCGATCACCACGTTCGCGCGCAGCATCGGCGACGACCAGTCCCGGCTGGACCGCTGGGAGACCGAGCTCAACTCCGCCGTTCCCGGCGACCCGCGGGACACCACCACGCCGTTCGCGGTGGGGGCCGGATACCGCAACCTGCTCACCGACGACGTGCTGTCGACCGACGGACGCCGCCGACTCGAGGACTGGATGTTGGCCAACCAGACCTCGAGCATGCGGTCCGGCTTACCCGCCCGATGGACCAGCGCTGACAAGACCGGCAGCGGTGGCTACGGCACCACCAACGACGTCGGGATCGCCTACGGACCCGAGGGGCAGCGGCTGCTGCTGGCGATCATGACGAGGTCGGCGGCCGACGACCCGGACGCGCCGAACCAGCGTCCGCTGATCGGTGAGCTGGCCGCCCTCGCGGTGGCCGACCTATACCAGCGGCAGTGAGTCGTCGCGCCGCAGCACGAAGAAGTACGGCGCCCGGATGCCGCGCAGATCCATCGCGCCCAGGACGGTTTCGGATCCGGCGGAGTCGTCGAGCAGCCGGAACACGTCGTTGATCGGCAGCTGGTCGTAGATCATGGTCGCGGTGTCCACGTCGCGGTAGCGCGTTGTGCGCAGCCGGGCCTTGGGTCCGCGTGCCGCAAGGGCGGGCTTGAGCGTGGTGATCGCCCCCGCGAAGTTCTGTCGCTTCAGGGCCGGGATCTTGGTGGCCAGGCCGAGGCCGCCGAACGCCAGCGCGGGGTTCAGCGCCCACAGCGCGGCGCCGTCGCCGGTGGGGAACAGCAGCGGGTGAACGGTTTCGGAGTCGAGAAACGCTTTGCCCCACCACCCGCTGGCGGCGAGCATGCCGTCGAGCGGATGGCCGGTGGGCAACTCGGCGCCGTGCCACTGACCGATCATGAACTCCGGTGCGACGGTGGGGCAGGAGTCGAACAGGGCCAGCGCATCGGCGGTGGTGGTCGGGGCGTTGGGAAGGACGTCGGTGAGCGAAAGCATGCCCACACGTTACTTGACAGCTGTCAAGTCAGGCACACTGTATCGGTGCGACCCGACGGCCCCTGTCCCTGCGGAACCTGCGATCCCTTCGGCCGGTGCTGCCTGCCGCTGCACATCGGCGAGCGGCCCGCGCAAACGGCCGAACAGCTGATGCGGTCCCGCTACAGCGCCTACGTCGTCGGCGACACCGAGTACGTGTGGCGGACGTGGCATCCGCGCACCCGTCCGGAAGACATCGGGCACGGCGCGGTGACGTGGTCGCGGCTCGAGATCGCCACCGTCGCCGGTGGCGGCGAGGGCGACGAACTGGGCGAGGTGGAGTTCCGTGCCCACCATCAACACGGCGTCATGCACGAACGGTCGCGGTTCGCCCGGCGCGCCGGGCGGTGGTTCTACGTCGACGGGGACGTGAGCGACTAGCGGACCGACGTCAGTATCCGAGGGCCGTTTTCGGTGATGGCGATGGTGTGTTCGGAGTGCGCGGTGTTCGAGCCGTCCGCCGATCGCAGGGTCCAGCCGTCGCCATCGATCACCAGACGATCACTGCCGCGCGCCCACCACGGTTCCAGGGCCAGCGTCAAGCCCGGCCGCAGCAGCAGGCCGCGTCCACGCCGGCCGCGATTGGAGACATGGGGATCCTCGTGCATGGTGCGGCCCAACCCGTGGCCGCCGAACTCGGCGTTGACCCGGAACCCGGCCTCGGTGGCGACCTCGCCGATCGCGGCGGAGATGTCACCGAGGCGACCGCCCGGCACCGCGGCGGAGATGCCCGCGTCGAGGGCACGTCGCGTCGACTCGATCAGCGCGGTATCGGCGGCCCCGTCACCTTCTCCGGCAGCGTCACCCACGACGACGGTAACCGCGGAGTCGGCCACCCAACCGTCGATCGACACCGCGAAGTCCAGGCTCAACACGTCACCATCGCGCAGCACGTAGTCGTGCGGCATGCCGTGCAGCACAGCATCGTTGACCGACAGGCAGATGACGTTGCGGAACGGCCCGCGACCGAACGACGGGGCGTAGTCCCAGTAGCACGATGTCGCGCCGCGGTCGTCGACCAGTGCGCGGGCCCGGTGCTCGAGCTGCATCAGGTTCACTCCCGGCTGCGCCTGGGCCGACAACGTCGCCAGCGTCTCCGCGACGAATTCACCGGTCACCGCCATCTTGTTGATCTCCGCGGCAGTCTTGAGCTCGATCACGCCTGGTCTCCGTTCACCCGTCGGTATTTTTATACCGTTGCCACGGTACCAGCGCCGGTATTTGTATACCGACTATGCTGGCGGCATGGTGCGTGTACCTCTGAGTCCGGAACAGGTGCGAGCCGGGCAGCGTCTCGGCGCGCTGATCAGAACAGCCCGAGCCGGTCGCGATCCCGAGGTGATCGCACGGGACGCCGGGATCTCCCCCGAGACACTGCGCAAGATCGAGGTCGGCCGGATGCCGAGCCCGAGCTTCGGGACGGTGGTCGGGCTGTGCGGTGCCCTCGGACTTCCCGTGCAGGAGGCCGTGGATGCCTGGGGCGGAGCCGACGACCGGCCGGTGGCCATCTAGGCCGTCGGTCAGGCCAGCAGGCCCGCCGGATCGGTGTACGGCAGCTCGAGGTCGGTGGCCACCTGCTCGGACAACAGCGCCCCCTCGTGGGTCGAGAGTCCTTTCGCCAGAGCGCTATCGGCGCGGCAGGCGCTCTTCCAGCCCTTGTCGGCGAGCTTGAGGACGTACGGCATGGTGGCGTTGGTCAGCGCAAAGGTCGACGTCCGCGGCACCGCGCCCGGCATGTTGGCCACGCAGTAGAAGACGGTGTCGTGCACCGGGAACGTCGGGTCGTCGTGGGTGGTCGGGCGTGAATCCTCGAAGCAGCCGCCCTGGTCGATGGCGATGTCGACCAACACTGCACCCGACTTCATTTGAGCGACAGTCGAATTGGTGACCAGCTTGGGCGCCTTCGCGCCAGGCACCAGGACGGCGCCGATCACGAGATCGGCCGCCTTGACCGCATCGTCGAGGTCGAGCGTCGACGAGTAGCGGGTCTCGATGGCGCCGCCGTACTCGGCGTCGATCTTGCGCAGCGTGTTGACATTCAGGTCGAACACCGTGACGTGGGCGCCCATACCCCAGGCCACCGCCGCGGCGTTGTCGCCCGCCATCCCGCCGCCGATGACGACGACCTTGGCCGGGGCGACGCCGGGGACGCCGCCCATCAGCACCCCGCGACCGCCCTTGGTGCGCATCAGGTGGTAGGCGCCGACCTGCGCGGACAACCGGCCGGCCACCTCGGACATCGGCGCGAGGAGAGGGAGTGCCACCGACCCGTCCGATCCGGTGGTCTGCACGGTCTCGTAGGCGATCGAGGTGGTCCCGGAGGCCAGCAGTGCGTCGGTGCACGGCCTGGATGCGGCCAGATGCAGGTAGGTGAACAGCGTTTGTCCCTTGCGCATCCGCGAGTACTCGGCCTCGATCGGCTCCTTGACCTTGAGCAGCAGCTCTGCCTCGGCCCATACCTCGTCGGCTTCGGTGACGAGCTGCGCTCCCGCGCGCTTGAAGTCTGCGTCCGAGATCGCCGATCCGTCGCCGGCACCGGACTCGATGAGGACCTCATGACCGCGGCGGACCAGCTCGGCGACCCCCGACGGGGTGATCGCCACGCGAAACTCGTTGTTCTTGATCTCGGTCGGGATGCCGACACGCATGATCGCTCCTCAAAGTATTGGTTGTTGGTGCTAATTGTGAAGAACTGCCGGGGTCTGTGCAATAAAGTCGACTATCTTTCGATACTCTTCGCTCGTGAGTGAATATTCATCACAGCCTGCCGATCGGCAGCCGCGGTCCCCGAAGGATGTTCGGCCGGCCGTGATCGATGACGTCGACCGGCGGATCCTGACTGCGCTGCACGCCGACGCCCGCATGTCCAACAGCGCGCTGGCCGAGCTGGTCGGTATCGCCGCGTCGACCTGCCACGGCCGGGTGCGCCGGCTGCAGGAGTCCGGCGTGATCCGGGGCTTCTACGCGGACATCGACCCGGCCGCCATCGGTCTGACCCTGCAGGCGATGATCTCGGTCAGCCTGCAATTCAACGCGCGAAGCAAGATCCGCAACTTCATCCAGCACATCCGCCGGATGCCCCAGGTGATGGACGTGTATTTCCTGGCAGGCGCCGACGACTTCATCCTGCACGTGGCCGCGCGCGACACCGACGACCTGCGGTCGTTCGTCGTGGAGAACCTCAACGCCGACGCCGATGTCGCAGGCACGCAGACATCGTTGATCTTCGAGCACCTTCGGGGGGCGTCGCCGTTGTGACGCGTTGTCAGCCGACCAGTTCGGGGTGGAACGTCGTGACCATCCGCCGGATCCCGTCACGCCAATCGACAGTGGTGCCGCCGGTGAGCTCACGCATTCTGGTGGAGTCGGTGGGTCCGCCGCGCAGGGCCTGGGCGCTGTCCTCGAACACGGGTTCTCGGCCGACCATCGAACCGATGTATCGGGCCCACTCCTGCAGGCTGACTTCCTGTTCGCCGCACCAGTTGACGGTGGTGGCCGGTACCGACGCGGCGTCGAGCAGCTTGGGCAGCGTGGCGATGATGTCGTCCTCGTGGATGGGGTTGTAGCGCGCCGGCCCGCCAGGTGGAACGGGGATCGGGACCCCGTTCAGCAGCATCTCCATGTGGTAGAACGGCCAGCCGCCGTGGTCGCCGTAGGGCACGTTGAGGCGCGCGATGACCGTCGGCACGCCGAGGGCTCGCGCCATCGACCGGGCCACCACCTCACCGGCGATCTTGGAGATGGAGTAGGTGGGGAACAACGACTTGTGGTTGTCGCCGAGCGCGGTGGACTCGGTGCGCGGTTCGTCGTCCGGCGGGTCGTACACCGCCGCCGACGAGCACTGCAGGAACGCTTTTGCATCGGAACAGTGCGCCATCAGCAGGCCGACGGATTCCGCGTTGGCCCCGAGGTCCTTGTCCCAGCGCCCGCTCTTGGCCACCGCCAGGTTCAGCACATAGTCGAAATCGCGGGGAATGCCGGAGAAGTCACCGGCAGCCAGATTGACCGTCTCGCAACGCACCCCGGACTTCTCCAGCTCTTCGCGGGCGGCGGCATCGGTGAAGCGGGCGATGCCCCACACCTCGTTGTCGGCCACCAGCGCTTTCGCGACGGGGGTTGCCACCTGGCCCGACGCGCCGGTGATCAGGATCTTGTAGCCGCGCATGGGGTGGCGCTACGCAGCTGTCAACGTGACGTTGTACAGGTTGACCGCCACGTCGCCGGGCAGGATGTCGACGAACGTCGGGGCGTCGCGCAGTGCGCCGCCGGTGGCGATGATGTTGGCAGGAAATGTTCCGGCACAGGGGAAGTTGCTGCATCGTAACCAGTACCCCGGAGCGCTCTGATAGGGCTGCATGCTCGGTGACTGGTCGACGCGGTAGCGCCCGGGCGGGATGAACGTCGTCGCCCAGCCCTCGCGCGGTTGGGTGCTGACGCCGAAGACGCCGTTGCTTCCGTAGCTCACCGGTGCCGCCCCGGCGGGTGCGACCAGGATGCCCGCCGACGCCAACGCGCCTGCAGCGGCCAGTGCCGAGACGATGCTGTTCATACCCAGAAGCGTAGAGGTGTCGTCGCGGATCTTTGCCGTCTTCGGGGGAGAGGTATCTCGCGAGGCCCACAGTGCGGTCTGGCGCGCACGTTAGGGTTAGGCCATGCGAGTCGGAGTGCTGGGCGCCCACGGCAAGGTCGGCGCGACCATGGTGCAGGCAGTGCAGGATGCAGACGATCTCACATTCTCTGCAGGGGTGGACGCCGACCAATCGCTGTCGGTGCTGGTGGAGGCCGACACCGAGGTGGTCATCGATTTCACTCATCCCAGCGTGGTGATGGACAACCTGAAGTTCCTGATCGACAACGGTATCCACGCCGTCATCGGCACCACCGGCTTCACCGATGAGCGCATCGCCGAGGTGAAGGGCTGGTTGACGGCCAAGCCCGAGGTGGCGGTGCTGATCGCGCCGAACTTTGCGATCGGCGCGGTGTTGTCCATGCACTTCGCGCAGCAGGCAGCGCGGTTCTTCGAGTCCGTAGAGGTCATCGAGCTGCATCATCCGCACAAGGCCGATGCCCCGTCCGGGACGGCCGCCCGTACCGCGAAGCTCATCGCCGCAGCACGAAAAGGCCTGCCGCCCAACCCCGATGCCACCAGCACCGGTTTGGACGGCGCGCGTGGGGCCGACGTCGACGGCGTCCCGGTCCACTCGGTACGCCTCGCCGGGCTCGTCGCACATCAGGAAGTTTTGTTCGGCACGCAGGGTGAGACGTTGACGATCAGGCACGACAGCATGGACCGGACGTCGTTCGTGCCGGGAGTGCTGTTGGCCGTGCGAAAGATCCGCGAGTTCCCCGGGCTGACGGTGGGTCTCGAGCCCCTTCTCGATCTGACATGAGTGACGGAGCGCGCGCGCTACGCATCCAGCTGCTGATCGCGTTCATGTGCGTTGCGCTCGTCGTGTACTTCGTGATGCTCGGTCGCGCCGCGTTCGTGTTCATCTCCTCTGGGCGGCCTGCGGCGATCGGGCTGGGCGTGGCGATCCTGATCCTGCCGGTCATCGGCAGTTGGGTGATGGTGGCGACGTTGCGGGCCGGGCTGGCGCACCAGCGCTTGGCACGACTGGCGCGAGACGAGGGGATGGAACTCGACGTCAGCGAACTGCCCCGCAGGCCGTCCGGCCGTATCCAGCGAGACGCCGCAGACGCTCTTTTCGCGACGGTGCGCGACGAACTGGAATCCGACCCCGACAACTGGCGGCGCTGGTATCGATTGGCACGCGCGTACGACTATGCCGGTGATCGCACCCGGGCCCGGGAAGCGATGAAGAGGGCTGTCGAGATGGAGGCATCGTGAGCAAGACGCTCCTGATCGTTCACCACACACCGTCACCGCATTGCCACGAGATGTTCGAGTCTGTGCTCGCCGGTGCGACCGACCCTGACATCGACGGCGTGGAGGTCATCCGTCGACCCGCCCTGACGGTCTCGCCCGCCGAGTTGCTGGAGGCTGACGGCTACGTTCTGGGCTCTCCAGCCAACCTGGGCTACATCAGTGGCGCTCTCAAGCACGCCTTCGATCAGTCCTACTACCAGCTGCTCGATTCCACCCGCGGCCGACCATTCGGTCTGTATCTGCACGGCAACGAGGGCACCGAGGGCGCCGAGCGCGCGGTTTCGTCCATCACCAACGGGCTGGGGTGGGCACAGGCCGCGCAGACGGTCATCGTGGCAGGCAAGCCTGACAAGTCTGACCTGGAAGCGTGCTGGGAACTCGGCGCGAGCGTCGCTGCGCAATTGATGGGATAGACCATCCCACCGGAATGTGGCTTGTGTTTCGATCGAGGGTGGGTTCAGTTGAACTGATGGGAGAAGTCGACATGGCGGTCCTGGTGAACGCCGATAACTTCGTGCGAGCGGAGACGCACCGGATGTTCGGGGACATCCAGCGCGACGCGGGCGGGGTCGGACGTTTCCGGCATAAGCGGGTACCGGCGCCGATCGACGAGCAGACCGTCATCCGGTTGAACCGGGACACGCTCTACAGCTTCGCGATCGTCGATCTGGCGAAGCCGGCCTGGCTCTCATTGCCCGAGTGCGGAGGCCGATACATGTCGGCAATGGTGGTGAACGAAAATCACTTCATCAATGTGATCCTTCATTCTCCGGTCCGTCACCAGTTGACCCGAGAGTGCTGTGGGTCGCGTTACGCATTGGTGGCGGTCCGTACTCTGGTCGACCCGCGCGATCCCAGCGACGTTGCCGCGGTCGGTGCTCTTCAGGACCGGATCTCCCTGGAGTCGAATTCGTCGGAGGCATTCACCGGTCCGGAGTACGACACCGTCACTCTCGACAAGACGCGCGCCGCCCTGCTCAGCTTGGCGAGCGGCTTGACGGGCTTTGAGCGTGCATTCGGCAGGTCGGAAGACGTCGATCCGATTCGCCACCTGATCGGCACTGCCGCTGGATGGGGTGGCCTCCCGACGTCGGAGGCAGCCTACGTCGGCGTCGACCCCGGCGTGGCGCCTGGCGATTACGAGCTGACGTTCAAGGACGTTCCGGTCGACGCGTTCTGGTCTGTCTCGGTGTACAACGCCGACGGCTTCTTCGAGCCGAATCCTCATGGGCTCTACTCCGTCAACAGTGTCACCGGGGCACCGAACGAGGACGGGTCGATCACCGTGTACTTCAGCGCCGGGTCCGGGGCGGCTGACATGCCGAACTGCATCATCACACCGCCAGGTTGGAACTATCTGATTCGGCTCTACCGCCCACGCGCGGAGTTCTTCAGCGGAGCATGGACGGCGCCTTCGCTGCGGCCGATCACCGGATCTGGGTCGACCAGCTGAGACGAAGGCTCGGCCCCCTGGCCGCAGCGACAGATTGACGGAGGGAAACACATGCCGGGAATCGCCGAACTCGCCCTGGGCGCCGCGCCGATCGCCGGGGGCGCGTTGCTCGGAGCGGCCGCGGGCAACATCAAGCCGCCCGACATGCGCGGACTGATCAGCAAGGATCTCGATCTGCTCGCCCGCATCCCAGCGGAGCAGGAGGACCGCCGGGCCAGGCTGCAGCGCAGCATCGATCAGCGCATCGACGACCTCATCGCCGCGACCGACAAGAGCAGGCAACTGCGCGAAGCGGCGTCGAGCTACACGGGGCTCGGCGGCTGGCGCGACGTCATGGTGCTGGTGGCCACCCTGTTGTTCACGGTCATCTGGTGGCACATCGACCACAGTCGATCGAACTGGATGTTGATGTTCATCGTGCTCGTGGCACTGAACATCGTCGTTGCGGGCTACGTGCTGCGCGACGTCCGCAACGCGTTCCGCCGCAAACGCCCCGGCGGCTCAGGCGCGCACTCGCCTGCGTCCTGAGGTTCTCCGGGGCCGGGTCCGTCACCGCGGCAGGTGCGCAGCAAAAAACGTGGTCGTCGCGTCCCAGTGGCGCCGCGCCGCCGCCTCGTCGTACGGAGCGTTGTCCGGCACCGCGAACCCGTGCAACGCGGGGTAGAACTCGATCGTGTGCTCGACCCCTGCCGCGGTGAGCGCCTGGTCCAGGGTCTCGCCGTCCTCGGCGGTGAACGACCGGTCGTCCTGAGCGGCCCCCACATAAACCGCCGCCCGCATCCGGTCGGCGAGCAGGTGCGGGCTCCCGGGATCGTCGGCTGCGAGCCCGCCGCCGTGGAAGGACATCGCCGCCGCGACCCGCTCGGGAACACTGCCGGCGACCACCAGGGAGGTGCGGCCGCCCATGCAGTACCCGGTGGTTCCGAACGACGTTCCGCTGACCTCAGGCCGCGCCGACAGATAATCGAAGAACGCCGTTGCGTCGGCCACCATCCTGTCGGTGGTCACCGTGGAGATCATCGCGAACAACCGCGCGCGTTCGGCCTGGTCCTCGAACACCGTGGCCATGCTGAACGGCGCCCACTCACCCTCGCGGTAGTAGACGTCCGGCACCAGCACGGCGTATCCATGACCGGCGAGTTCGTCGGCCATCGCGGAAAAGGTGGGGCGCACGCCTCCCGCGTCGGGGTACATGACGACGCCGGGCCAGGGCCCGTTCCCGTCGGGGGTGTGTAGGGAGACAGGGCAGGAGCCGTCGGCGGTCGCCACGGCATCGTTGATCGTCGGCATGGTTGTAGTTCTACTCCGGCCGGGCCACGTAAGCTGGGCGCGTGCCGATCGCCACCCCGTATGAGGATCTGTTGCGCCGGGTGCTCGACACCGGGATCCCGAAGTCCGACCGCACCGGCACCGGGACCCGCAGCCTGTTCGGTCACCAGCTGCGCTACGACCTCGGGGCCGGGTTTCCGCTGATCACCACGAAGAAGGTGCATACCAAGTCGATCGTCTACGAGCTGCTGTGGTTCCTGCGCGGTGACTCGAACGTCCGGTGGCTGCAAGAACGCGGTGTCACGATCTGGGACGAATGGGCGTCCCCCACAGGAGATCTCGGCCCGGTGTACGGCGTCCAGTGGCGGTCCTGGCCGACGCCGTCGGGTGCCCACATCGACCAGATCAGCGCAGCTCTGGAACTGCTGAAGTCCGACCCCGACTCGCGACGCAACATCGTCTCGGCGTGGAACGTCGGAGAGATACCGCAGATGGCGCTGCCGCCGTGCCACGCGTTCTTTCAGTTCTACGTGGCACAGGGCCAACTGAGCTGTCAGCTCTACCAACGCAGCGCCGACCTGTTCCTGGGGGTGCCGTTCAACATCGCCAGCTATGCGCTGCTGACCCACATGATGGCCGCGCAGGCCGGCCTCGGTGTCGGCGAGTTCATCTGGACCGGAGGAGACTGTCACATCTATGACAACCACGTCGAGCAGGTCACCGAGCAACTGTCGCGGACTCCGCGTCCCTACCCGGAACTCGTTCTGGCGCATCGGGATTCGATCTTCGACTACACCTACGACGATATCGTCGTGAAGAACTACGACCCACATCCGGCGATCAAGGCACCGGTGGCGGTATGAGGACTGCTCGCAGGTCCGAATCATGGAGGACTGCTCGCAGGTCCGAATCATGAGGACTGCTCGCGGGTCCGGATCATGACGGCGACCCTCAACCTGATCTGGGCGCAGTCCAGCTCCGGGGTCATCGGCCGGGACAACACCGTTCCGTGGCGGGTGCCCGAGGACCTGGTCCGCTTCAAAGAGCTCACCATGGGCCACACCGTCATCATGGGCAGGCTGACCTGGGAGTCACTGCCGACAACTGTGCGCCCGTTGCCCGGCCGCAAGAACATCGTGGTGACACGGCAGCCCGGTTACCTGGCCGAAGGGGCGCAAGTCGTCGGCTCCCTCGAGGACGCGCCGCTCGACGACGCCTGGGTGATCGGTGGTTCGCAGATCTACGGTCTGGCGCTGCCGCTGGCGAGCCGATGTGAAATCACCGAGGTCGACCTCGATCTGCACAGGCAGGACGACGACGCGTTGGCGCCGGTCCTCGACGAGTCCTGGGCCGGCACCGAAGGGCCCTGGCAGGACAGCTCCTCGGGGTTGCGTTACCGGTTCTACAGTTATCACCGCATCCCCGAGTCGTAGCCGCGACGTCGCATTCTGTCGGTGCGGTAGGCGACGATGTCGTGATGGCTTCCTCTGCCCCCGCTCGCGGGGCGACGCTGACCGCCGCCCAGGCACGCCGGATCGCCGTCACCGCGCAGGGATTCACCGAACCCAAGCCGGGTGGCCCGGTCACCCGGGCGCACCTGCGCAGGCTGACCGACCGCATCCAGGTGCTGCAGCTGGACTCGGTGTCGGTGGCGGTACGAGCGCACTACGCACCCGTTTTCAGCCGGCTCGGTCCCTACGACCGTCAGGTGCTGGACCGGGCGGCGTGGAGTCACTCGGCGCGCTCACCGCGGCTGCTCGTCGAGTACTGGGCGCACGAGGCCGCGCTGATGTCGGTCGACGACTGGCCGCTGCTGCGCTGGCGCATGCGGGAGTACCGCCATGGCCGGTGGGGAACCGAGATCGTCAAGCGCAACGCCCGGCTCGCCGACGACATCGTGGCCGCGGTCGCGGCCCTGGGTCCGTCGACCGCCGCTCAGATCGAGGCGCACCTCGAGTCCGCACCCCGCGGGCGCAAGGGGCCGTGGTGGGATCGCAGCGACACCAAGTGGGTGGCCGAGGCGCTGTGGTCGGCAGGGGTGCTGACGACGGCGACCAGGGTCGGGTTCGCCCGTCACTACGATCTCACCGAACGGGTGCTGCCTGCCGAGGTGGTGGCACGGGACGTCGACGAAGCCGACGCCATCCGGGAGCTGACGCTGCGGGCGGCCACCGCGCTCGGCATCGGCACCGAAGCCGACCTGCGCGACTACTTCCGGCTCGCCGCCCGGCAGGTGAAGCCGGCCATCGCGGATCTGCTGGCCTGCGGGGAGATCGAGCGGGTCGACGTCGCGGGCTGGGCGGCGCCGGCCTATCTGCGCGCCGGCCAGATCATCCCGCGCAAGGACCGGGGGACGGCACTGCTGTGCCCGTTCGACCCGCTGATCTTCTTCCGTCCCAGGATCGAGCGGCTGTTCGGGTTCCATTACCGCATCGAGATCTACACGCCGGCTCCCCGGCGTCAGTTCGGCTACTACGTGTGGCCGTTGATGGTCGACGGGCAGCTCGTCGGCCGGGTCGACCTCAAAGCCGACCGGATCACCAGCACCCTCCACGTCGGCGGCGCGTTCGCCGAGGACGGGCACCGGCATTCGCAGGTCGCCGCGGCGCTGGCGGGGGAGCTGCGTGCGATGGCGAGCTGGCTCGGGCTCGACGACGTCAGCGTCGGTGAGCGCGGCGACCTCGTGACGGAGTTGCGCCGCAGTCTTGGTTAAGTGGTGCCCGTAGGGAAAGGATGGTGCCCATGGACTTTCTCCGCACGCCCGACGAGCGCTTCGAACAGCTGCCGGATTTTCCCTTCGCGCCGCACTATGTCGAGCTGGGCGCAGACCTCGCGGGATTGCGGATGCACTACCTCGACGAGGGGCCGCCGGACGGGGAGGTGGTGTTGTTGCTCCACGGCGAGCCGTCCTGGAGCTATCTGTACCGGAAAATGATCCCGGTCCTCGTCGACGCCGGGTTGCGCGCCGTCGCGATCGACCTCGTCGGGTTCGGCCGCAGCGACAAACCGACCCTCCGGGAAAGCTACACCTACCAAGCGCATGTCGACTGGACCTGGGCGGCCATCGAGGCCATCGGCCTGACCGACATGACGTTGGTCTGCCAGGACTGGGGTGGACTCATCGGCCTGCGCCTGGTGGGCGAGCACCCGGACCGGTTCGCCAGAGTCGTGGCCGCCAACACCGTGCTGCCCACGGGAGATCAGCCTCCCGGTGAGGCGTTCCTGGCATGGCGACGGTTCAGCCAGGAGAGCCCGGAGTTCCCCGTCGGCAAGATCATCAACAACGCCTGTGTGTCGAATGTGCCCGCAGACGTGATGGCGGCCTACGACGCGCCGTTCCCCGACGATTCCTACAAGGCCGGCGCACGGCACTTCCCGATGCTGGTACCGACCAGCCCCGACGATCCCGCGTCTGCGGCGAACCGGGCCGCCTGGGAGTCGCTGCGCCGTTTCGACCGGCCTTTCCTGTGTGCGTTCTCCGACTCCGACCCGATCACCCGTGATGCCGCACCGATGCTGCGCAAGCTCGTCCCGGGAGCCGCCGGGCAGCCCCTGGTGACGATCGAGCAGGCCGGCCACTTCCTGCAGGAGGACAAAGGCCGCGAGCTCGCCGAAGTCGTGGTGGATTTCGTCAACGCCAACCCGCGTTAGGCGATGCAGGTCGGGCTTCCGAGATGACGCAGCGCTGATTCGCGGGCACACTTCGGTATGGTTGCGCTGACGTGGACGCGCGCCGGTCAGGAATGTGCACGTTCGGACGGGGTCGCTGATGGGCTGGTGGCAGACCGACCAGTTCGACTGGTTCACCATCTATCTGCGTGACCGCGGGCTGCAGTTGCGGTGGCGTCTTGCCGTCTTCGTCTTCACGGTGTTCCTGGGTGCGGTTCCCCTGTTGCTGCTCGCCAGCCCTGCCGGGCCGGACACCGCCCTGCGGAGGGGCTTCGCGATCGCCGCTGCGGTCTCGGCGTTCGCGGTATCGACGTTGTGGTTGCTGCGCTGGCCGTCCCGCACCCAGTCGCTGATTTACAACGCTGTCTGCTCGGGTTGCATCGCCGCAGGCTGCCTCGTGGTACCGGACCCGTACGGCGGGTTGATGGGATGCACGCTCTTCGCGGCCGTCGGTGGGTTCCTGGCCTACTTCCACGCCTTGGCACATGTGCTCGCGAACTTTGTGGTGGCCATGGGCTGTGCCGCCATCACCGCCACCAGGATGTTCGTCGACACCGGGGACGGCGTTCTGGTGGTCGCGTCGTTTCTGCTCGTGATCGGTCTGAACATCGGGGTTCCGTTCGGGATCTACTCGGTGGTGCACACGTTGCGAGTGGATCTGAGGAACTCCGACCGCGATCCGTTGACCGGACTGCTGAACAGGCGCTCGTTCTACAACGCGGTCCAGGAGCTCCTGGTGGCAGTGCAGGGTACGGCAGGCCTGCACCTCAACGTCACGATGGTCGACCTCGACGACTTCAAGAAGCTCAACGACACCAGGGGGCATGCAGTCGGCGATCAGGCGCTGGTCGGTGTCGGCGTCGTTCTTGCCGAGAACTGCAGTCGAGGCGCGGTTCTCGGCCGGCTGGGCGGCGAGGAGTTCGTCATCGCCGACACCGCCACCGCTGCGGAGCATGCCGCGGCGGCCGAACGCATCCGCGCCGGCATTGCCGCGACGCCCTACCGGATCACCGCCAGCCTCGGAACCTGCAGCGCGGCTCTGCCCGTGGATGTCTCGGACAGCGTCGCCGACTTCATCGAGCAGCTGATCCGGGTGGCTGACGAGACGATGTACCGGTCGAAACGTGCCGGCGGCAACCGGTCCCAACGCCGTTATCTCGATCAGGCCGAATGCCCCTAATTCAGTGGAATGACGTTGTCACCCTTGGTTTCCTGATACTGCGTCGACAGCGCATCGTAGCGGCCGCGGATGACGTGGCGCTGCTCGCGCAGTCGGGTGCGTAGCGGTTCGGGCTCGCCGTCGATCAGGTCGCCGATCGCGTATGCCGTCCAGTACTCATTGGTGCGGCGGTACCCGCCGGGGTCCAGGCCGAACACCTCCTTGAGGATCGCGAGGTCGTGGGGGATCGCGAAGCTGTCCCGAGAATCCTCGTGACTGTAGAAGTAGTAGTAGTTGTCGAAGCCCGCCCAGGTGATGGCCGACATGCACAGCGTGCAGGGCTCGTGGGTGGTCAGGAACACCAGATCGCGCGTCGACGGCCGCGCCGGCAGCTCGTAGAACTGCCGCAGCGTGTTGATCTCACCGTGCCAGAGCGGATTGTCGGTTTCGTCGTTGGTGCCCGCGATGACCAGTGAGAGGTCCGATTTGTGCAACAGCGCCGCGCCGAACACCTTGTTGCCGTCGGCGACGGCGCGCTCGGTGAGCGGAAGGACGTCGTGTTCGATGACGTCGAGCAGTCGGGAGGTGAGCGTCACGGCCATGGCCAACACTAACGCGGTCGGTCGTCACCCGCCGCCGACGAACCCGTCCTGTAGCACGGCGAACGCGCGGTCGAAAAGCGCGACCAGATCCTCGTCGTCCCCGGCCGCCCACGCCGAGATCGCCACGGTCATGGCCCCCAACACGGCGGCGGCCTGCACGGTGACGGCGTAGTTCGGGGCGGCCAAACCCGCTCGGCGTGCCAGAGCTCGCGCGATGAGGTCCCGAGTCTGTTCCTGGGCCAACAGGTTCCGGCTCCGCAGTGCCGGAGTGTCGAGCACCAGCCGGGTCCGGATCAGCAACGCGTCCCGGTCGGTCGCCAAGATCGCGCGCAATCCTTCGCGTAACGCGGCCCCGACGGCGGCCAGCGGCGGTTCTCCGGGTGGGCGCGTCGCGATGAACTCTTCGAGCAGCGGATCGTATTCGTCGTACTCGACCACTGCTTCCTTCTGCGGGAAGTGCCGGAAGAACGTCATGTGCGAGACGCCTGCCGAGGCGGCGATCTCGTCGACAGTGGTTGCATCGAAGCCTTTTTCGGCGAAGAGCGCAAGTGCGTGGTCCTGGATGAGGCGACGGGTCCGCGCTTTCTTGCGGGCGTGCCAGGTCGTCTCGGTCACGACACCGGCGTCCGCTCCCCGAGTGCCTCATCGAGCCACGCCTCGAGGGCCCCGTGACTGGTTCCACGCCACGCCAGGTGTCCGTCCGGCCGAATCAGGAGGGTGTCCTTTTGTCCGTGGAGTGCAGCAACCTCGCCCAGGCGGGCCTTCGCCACCTCGGCGATGCTCCGGTCACCCAGCACAGCCCACCCGGGACCGAGCACCTGATAGAGCCGAACCGCACGGCCGTCGTCGGTGAGGCAGGCGCGGTCACGCACCCGGTCACCGGCCCGGAGTCCCGGCAGCAGCCGCAGATGTCCGGCGCCGAGCGGCCCGCGCCGGTAGGAGACCTGCAACTGCGAACTCTTGTCGGTCATGAACTGCTGGATGGGGCGACGATTGAGCAAGGGCACGGCCACCCGGTTGCGCAGCAGTCGCGACAGGCGCCCTTGGCCCACCACGATCCGCGTGACCCCACTGGTCGAGGTGAGCACATCCTCGGCCACGGGTCGCCGCTCGGCGGCGTAGGTGTCGAGCAGCCGGTCGGCAGCGCGGCCCGAGATGACGAGGCCAGTTTGAATGCGAGGTTCTCGGCGTCACCTATCCCGGTGTTCATCCCCTGACCGCCGAACGGGCTGTGGATGTGGGCGGCGTCGCCCGCGAGCAACACCCGGCCGGTGCGGTAGCTGTCGGCGAGCCTGCGGTGGATGCGGAACGTCGACGTCCATTCCGTCGAGCGCACCGTCGCTCCGGCTTCCTCTGCGAGGTGGCGTGCCAGGGTCTCGACGATCTCGTCCTGGGTTTGATTCTCGTGACCCTCGGGCGCCAGGGCCATCAGCCGCCAGAGGTCCTCGCCGGGCAGCGGGAACGCGGCCAGCATGGTGTCGGCGCGCATCCAGGTCTGCACGCCGTCACGCGGCCGGTCGAGGTCGGCGTGGACGTCGGCAAGCAGGAAACGCTCGATGATCGGTACCCCCGGGAAGCCCACGGCCATGCACCGTCGGATCACGCTGTGGGCACCGTCGGCGCCGACCACCCAGGCAGCGTCGACGTCGGAGCCGTCCTCGAGGTGCACGGTGGCGCCATTCGACGACGCGGTGACACCGCACACCGCCCGGCCCCATTCGACGGTCGTCCCCAGGGCGGTGAGGCGCTCGCGCAACGCACCCTCGATGTCGGCCTGCGAGATCAACAGCGCGCGAGGTCCGCCGAGACGGGTGGACAGGCCGACGGGAAAGCTCGCCAGAGCCCGACCGTCGACATTGACGGTCACCCGTCGAATCGGCAGGCCACGGTCGGGGATGCCGCCGAGTGCGCAGAGTCGGTCGAGGACTTCGACGCCGCGGGGTTGCAGGCCAAGGGCGCGCGAGGTGACAGCGGCGTGTGGCGCCTTGTCGAGCACCCGTACCGCGATCCCGGCAGAGCGAAGGGCGCAGGCGAGGGTCAGGCCGGTGGGGCCGGCCCCCACCACGACGACGTCGGTGTGCACGCTCGCCTCCCGGATGTTAGTAGCTAACATGTTACTCACTAACACACAGTTGTCCAGCGAACCCCGGTGCGGTCCGCCGAATCGGCGTCGTCGCCGGATAGGGTTGGGCCCGTGGCCGAGATCGCGCCGCTGCGTGTGCAGCTGATCGCCAAGACGGAGTTCTCGGCACCGGAGGACGTGCCGTGGGACACCGACGCCGACGGCGGCGCCGCGTTGGTGGAATTCGCCGGCCGCGCCTGTTATCAGAGCTGGTCGAAGCCCAATCCCCGCACCGCCACCAATGCGTCCTATCTGCGTCACATCATCGACGTCGGGCACTTCTCGGTGCTCGAGCACGCGTCGGTGTCGTTCTACATCACCGGCATCTCGCGCTCCTGCACCCACGAGCTCATCCGGCACCGGCACTTCTCCTACTCGCAGCTGTCCCAGCGTTTTGTGCCCGAGCACGAGTCGCAGGTGGTGGCACCACCGGGAATCGAGAACGACCCGGAGCTGGAGGAGATCTTCACCGCCGCCGCCGATGCCGGCCGCGCCGCCTACGCCGAGCTTCTCAGCCGCCTGGAGGCCAAGCTGATCGGCGACCAGCCCGCCGGCGGCGCTGCGGTGCTACGACGCAAACAGGCCCGTCAGGCGGCCCGCGCGGTCCTGCCCAACGCCACCGAGACACGCATCGTGGTCACCGGCAACTACCGGGCGTGGCGGCACTTCATCGCGATGCGGGCCAGCGAGCACGCTGACGTGGAGATCCGACGGTTGGCGATCGAGTGCCTCCGCCAACTCGTCGGTGTCGCCCCCCAGGTGTTCTCCGACTTCGAGATCACGGTGCTCGCCGATGGCACAGAGGTCGCGACCAGCCCGCTGGCAACCGAGGTGTGAGCCGACAATGCAGTCGTGGCGCGGCGAGCCGAGGAGGTAATCTTGGTGCCCGTGAGTACCAGCGGTTTCGACGCCAGCGCCCGATTGGGCACCCTGTTGACCGCGATGGTTACTCCGTTCAAGCCCGACGGTTCGCTGGACACCGACACCGCCGCCCGGCTGGCCACCCGGCTGGTCGACGAAGGCTGTGACGGACTGGTGGTCTCCGGCACCACCGGAGAGTCGCCTACCACCACCGACGACGAGAAGGTCAGGCTGCTGCGCACCGTGCTCGACGCCGTCGGTGACCGCGCGCGGGTCGTCGCCGGAGCCGGCACCTACGACACCGCCCACAGCGTGCGCCTGGCCAAGGCGTACGCCGCCGAAGGCGCACACGGCCTGCTCGTGGTCACGCCGTACTACTCGCGACCGCCGCAGTCGGGTCTGATCGCCCACTTCACCACCGTCGCCGACGCGACCGAGCTGCCGATGATCCTCTACGACATCCCGGCGCGCTCCGTGGTCCCCATCATGTGGGACACCATGCGCACCCTGGCCGAGCACCCCAACATCGTCGCGATCAAGGACGCCAAGGGCGATCTGCACGGCGCCGCTTCGATCATCGCCGAGACCGGGCTGGCCTACTACTCCGGTGACGACGCGCTGAACCTACCCTGGCTGGCGATGGGCGCGGTCGGGTTCGTCAGCGTGTGGGGCCACGTCGCGGCCAGTCAGCTACGGGACATGTTGACGGCCTTCACCTCCGGTGACATCGCGACCGCCCGCAAGATCAGCGTCACGCTGGCGCCGCTGAACACCGCCCAGACCAGGTTGGGCGGGGTCACGCTGTCGAAGGCGGGTCTGCGACTGCTCGGCTTCGACGCCGGTGAGCCGCGCCTGCCCCAGATGCCCGCCGACGACCAGCAGATGGCAGCACTGGCCGTCGACATGCGCGCCGCGGCGGTGTTGCGGTAGTGGACACCGAGCTCGCTGCGCCGGAGCCGCTGGCCGCCGGAGGTCTGCGGGTGACCGCCCTGGGCGGCATCAACGAAATCGGCCGCAACATGACCGTTTTCGAGCACCTCGGGCGGTTGCTGATCGTCGACTGCGGGGTGTTGTTCCCCAATCATGACGAACCCGGCGTCGACCTGATCCTGCCCGACATGCGCCACATCGAGCACCGGCTCGACGACGTGGAAGCGCTGGTGGTGACACACGGGCATGAAGACCACATCGGTGCGATCCCGTTTCTGCTCAAGCTGCGGCC
Organism: Mycolicibacterium hippocampi; assembly: GCF_010723735.1. GTDB lineage: Bacteria > Actinomycetota > Actinomycetes > Mycobacteriales > Mycobacteriaceae > Mycobacterium > Mycobacterium hippocampi. The sequence goes on from NZ_BLLB01000002.1 coordinate 2,986,090, forward strand.
CGACATCCCGGTTGTCGGTTCGAAATTCACGCTCGCCCTGATCGGCGCGAAATGCCGCGAGCACCGCATCAAGCCGGTGTTCGTGGAGGTGGCCGAGGGGCAGCGCTCCACCCACGGGGTGTTCGAGTGCCAGTACTTCGCAGTGAACCACTCCGTCCCCGGATGCCTGGCCATCGGAATCCACACCGGCGCAGGCACGGTGCTGCACACCGGTGACATCAAACTCGACCAACTGCCGCTCGACGGCAGGCCGACGGACCTGCCCGGGATGTCGCGGCTCGGCGATGCCGGGGTGGACCTGTTCCTCTGCGATTCGACGAACTCGGAGATCCCCGGTGTCGGGCCCTCGGAGAGCGAGGTCGGACCCGCACTGCACCGTCTGATCCGCGGCGCCGAGGGCCGGGTGATCGTGGCGTGCTTCGCATCGAACGTCGATCGGGTGCAGCAGATCATCGACGCCGCAGTGGCATTGGGACGCCGGGTGGCCTTCGTCGGCAGGTCGATGGTGCGCAACATGGGCATCGCCCGCGAACTCGGCTACATCACCGTCGCCGACGACGACGTCCTCGACATCGCCGCCGCGGAGATGATGCCGGCCGACCGGGTGGTGCTCATCACGACCGGTACGCAGGGCGAGCCGATGGCCGCACTGTCGCGGATGTCGCGCGGCGAGCACCGCAGCATCACCCTGACCGCCGGCGATCTCATCATCCTGTCGTCCTCGCTGATCCCCGGCAACGAGGAGGCGGTGTTCGGCGTGATGGACGCGCTGGCCAAGATCGGCGCTCGCGTCGTCACCAACCAGCACGCGCGCGTGCATGTTTCGGGCCACGCCTATGCCGGCGAGCTGTTGTTCCTCTACAACGGCGTCCGGCCACGCAACGTGATGCCCGTGCACGGCACCTGGCGAATGCTGCGCGCCAACGCGGCCCTGGCCGCTCGCGCAGGGGTGCCGGAGGACAACATCGTGCTGGCCGAGAACGGCGTCAGCGTCGACCTGGTGTCCGGCAGGGTGAGCATCGCCGGCGCGGTGCCCGTCGGCAAGGTATTTGTCGACGGACTCGTCACCGGGGACGTCGGTGATGCCACGTTGGGGGAACGGCTGATCCTGTCCTCGGGGTTCATCGCGGTGACCGTCGTCGTGCACCGCGGCACCGGCAAGCCCGCGGGCCCGGCGCACCTGATGTCGAGAGGCTTCTCCGAAGACCCGAAGGCGCTGGAACCTGCGGTCCGCAAGGTCGAGGCCGAACTCGGCAACCTGGCCTCGCAGAACATCACCGACCCGCCCCGGATCGCGCAGGCGGTCCGTCGCGCTGTCGGCAAGTGGGTGGGGGAGACCTACCGGCGGCAGCCGATGATCGTGCCGACCGTCATCGAGATCTAGGCCGCCTGGAGCCGGTAGCCGACACCCCGCAGCGCGACGATCCAGTCCGGGCCCAGTTTTCCTCGCAGGTAACGGATGTACACGTCCACCACGTTGGAGCGGGCATTGTCGGCACCCCACACCTGGCGGCGTATCCGTTCGCGGGTGAGGATCTCTCCGGGATGCCGGAGGAACATCTCGGCCAGCGCGCATTCGGTCACCGAGAGGTCGACGAAGTAGTCGCCGACATAGGCGCGTCGGGTCTTCAGGTCGAGCCGCAGCTTTCCGAACGTCAGAAGCGGGTGATCAACCGGCCGTGGGGGATTGAGCCTCCGCCGCACCTGGCCGAGCAGCTCCTCGAATCGGAACGGCTTGCCCACATAGGCGTCGGCCCCGGCGTGCAGCGTCGCCGCCGTGGCGGCGACGTCGGTCCGCGAGGTGAGCATCACGATGGGAAGTGATCGCCCCTCGGCCCGCAACAGGCGCACGATCTCGAAGCCGCCGCACCCCGGCAGTTCGGCGGCGAGCACCATCAGATCGAATCTGCCGCTGCGGGCACCCGAACAGGCCGCCCTGCCGTCGGTGGCCACCTGCACTGAGAAGCCCTGAGCAGTAAGGCCTTTCTGAATAACTGAACGAACTCGAGGGTCACTCTCGGCGATCAGTATCGTAGCCATCGTGATCCCCCACCCCGCATCCTCCCCGATTCCCTGGACGACTCCAGGGTCGTCTGTGACGGGCCGGCCGGTAAGAGTCGAGGGGACGCGTCTGGGAGGGTCTAAAGTCCCCGATCGGGCAGTGCCTTGTTCTCACCGCTCGGCGAGCACCGACCACTCGATGCTCGATGCCGCCACCGAGCGCTGCGTAGGACGGATGTAGGTGTCGCGGAAGTAGCTCGGCCCGGCCTGCTCGACCAACCGCCAGCCGCAGTCGGCCAGCAGTTCACCGACCTCCTCAGGCACCAACCCCGATTTCCACACCTGCCGGCGTCCCCGGAACCGGCGGTACACCGCGTCGGCCCCGTACAACCGGGTGCCGTCGATGAAGTCCTGGCGGATGTAGGTGAAGATGAGCCGGCTGCCGGGCGCCGCGGCGCCGAGCTGTCGCAGGGTGGCGCGTACCGCCTCCGGGGTGAGGTACTGCGTGACGCCCTCCCAGATGAAGAACGTGCGCCCGTCGGGTTGGTAGCCGTGCGCCTGCAGCGCCGGCAGCAGCGCGTCCCGCTCGAAGTCGACCGGCACCAGATGTACTGACGGGGGCGTCGCGCCGAGTGCCCGGTGCACGACCGCGGTCTTTCGGTCCACGTTGACCGGCTGATCGACCTCGAACACCGGCAGGTCGCTGTGCCGGGCGATCCGATAGGCCCGGGTGTCCAGGCCGGCCCCGAGGACGACGACGGTGTCGAACTCGATCACCGGGTCGGAGAGGCGCTCGTCGATGTAGCGCTTCCGGCAGGCGATGCTCGCCCACAGCCCGGGACCGGACCGGTTCGACGCGGCGACGGCGGCTCGCCGCACCGCACCGAACCGGGTCAGCCTCACCAGCAGGCGCAGCCGCGCGGGCAGAAAGGACGCCGCCAGATCGTCGTCGACCAGGCGGCGCTCCGGCGGCTCCTGCTGCTCGATGGCCGACAGCACGATCGGCCCGACAGCCGTCTGCGCTGCCGGATTCCGCGGCTGCCTCATCGTCTCAACGCTTGTTCACGTACCCCGCGTCGACCGGCAGTGTGACGCCGGTGACGTAGCGGGCGGCGTCCGACACCAGCCAGAACACCGCGTTGGCGATGTCCTCAGGTTCCAGTGCCTGCACCGGCAGCGCATTACCCATGTCCGGCCCGCCCTGACTGTCCTGCGCCACCCCTTCGAGCCACGACCGGGTGAAGTCGTTGTCGATCATCGGGGTGTTGACGCCCGCCGGATGCACCGAGTTCACCCGAATACTGTACTGCGCAAGGAAATTCGCGTACAACCGCATGATGCCGACCATGCCGTGTTTTGCGGCCGCATAGCCCACGGAGCCGCCGACCGGCGCCCCGATCCCGACCAGGCCGGCCACCGAACTGATGAACACGATCGAGCCGCCGTTGCCGAACTTGATCATCGGCTTCATGGCCACGTCGACGGTGTTGTACACGCCGGTCAGGTTGACGTCGATGACGTCCTGCCATGCGTCGGCGGCCGCCATCGGAGCGATTCCCGCATTGGCGACCACGATGTCGAGGCGGTTGCCGAGCTTCTCGGTCCCCTCCCGAAGCGCGGTCTTGACGGCATCGCGGTCCCGGACGTCGGCCTGGCTGGCCACGATGCGCGCCCCCGTCTCCTCGACGAGCTCGACGGTGGCGGCCAGGTCGTCGGGAGTCGCCAACGGGTAGGGCACCGAGTCGATCTGGGCACAGAGGTCGACGGCGATGATGTCGGCGCCTTCCGACGCCAGCTTGACCGCATGCGCCCGCCCCTGGCCCCGCGCGGCACCGGTGATGAACGCGACCTTGCCTGTGAGTTCAGCCATGGTGCCCCGTCAAGGCCGCAGCCGGCCCTTGGCCGGGTCTCCGGCGACGACGGGTTGCAGCATCTTGATGTCCGGCGCGCCGTCGAGGTGTTCACCGATCGTTCCGAACAGTGTCGCCACCGCCGGTGCCGTGCTGTGTGCCGTCAGCGCGTCGCTGTCGGCCCACTGCTCGACGAACACGAAGGTGCCGTCGGCTTCGTGCAGCGAATACAGGTCGCAGCCGGGCTCGCTGTGCACCGCTTCGATGGCCTGTTTACAGGCGTCCCGCACGGTGTCCACGGATTCGGGCTTGGCTTTCATGGTGGCGACGACGACTATCGGCATTGGGGCGGCTCCTCGATCTCGACACTGAGTTGGACAGGTGTCCACCCTATTACGCAGGCGTCCGAACCGGCGGTATCGGTGTGTGCTGCAGCCCCTCTGCCAGGATTTCCGCCACCCAGGGGAATCGACACCAATCCGTGACCCGTGTGGCAGATGGTGCATATGAGGCGCTTGGGACTAGGCTTGGGGGCATGGCGAGTAAGACCGCGGCCCGATCTGCTGCCCGTCCGACCAGGTCAAAGACCAGTTCGCGGGGTGGGTCGCGGCCGGCGTCGCCGCGTCGTGCCCCCGTCCGTCGCAAGCCGTCAGCGGTCTCGGCCGCAGGCACCGCGGTGGGTCGCGGCGCCCGCGCCGGCTGGCTGATGCTGGCCAGGGGAGCGGGCAGCACGGCCCGCTCGGTGGGCCGGGCGCGGGATCTGGAACCCGGACACCGCCGTGACGGGGTCGCGCTCGCTCTGCTGGGCCTCGCCGTCGTCGTCGCCGCCAGTTCGTGGTTCGACGCAGCGCGCCCCGTCGGCGAGTGGATCGATACGTTCGTGAGGGTTCTCATCGGTGCAGCCGTGGTGCTGGTCCCGATCGCTCTGGCCGCGCTGGGGGTCGGTCTGATGCGCACCGAGCCCGATCCGGAATCGCGGCCGAGATTGATCCTCGGCACCGCGATGATCGTGTTGCCGGCCCTGGGCCTGTGGCACCTGTGGTCGGGTTCACCGCAGGCCCCGGCCGCCCGTGAGGATGCCGCCGGCTTCTTCGGCTTCGCGATCGGCGGCCCGCTCTCCGAAGGCCTGACACCGTGGATCGCCGCTCCGCTGCTGTTCCTCGGCGTGCTGTTCGGGCTGCTGCTGGTGACCGGGACGACGATCCGCGAGGTGCCCGAGACGGTGCGCGCGATGTTCCCGACCCGGTGGCGCAGTGAGTACGAGGACGACTACGACTACGACGACGACGGCTACGAGTCAGACAGCGGCTACGAGTCAGACAGCGCCGAGTCCGAGGATTTCTCCGACGGCTATTACGACGACCCGGAAGGTTACCGGCAGGACGAGGCCCCTTCGTGGCCGTCGGCGCAGTCACCGGCACCGCTGGCGCTGACTGCTGGGCCGGCCGGCACGCCGATGGACAACTATCCGATCGACGACGACGCCCCCACCACCCCCGAACCGGCCGCGAGGACGCGCAAGAAGAAGGCGCCGAAGCCCCCGGAGATGCAGCTGGACCGGGTGGTGGACGGGCCGTACGCGCTGCCGTCGCTGAGCCTGCTCACCGCGGGTGACCCGCCGAAGGTGCGCAGCACCGCCAACGACAAGATGATCGAGGTCATCGGCTCGGTACTGACCCAGTTCAAGGTCGACGCCGCGGTCACCGGATGCACACGCGGGCCGACGGTGACCCGGTACGAGGTGGAACTCGGGCCCGGCGTCAAGGTCGAGAAGATCACCGCGCTGCAGAAGAACATCGCCTACGCGGTGGCCACCGAGAGCGTGCGCATGCTGGCGCCGATCCCGGGAAAGTCGGCCGTCGGCATCGAGGTGCCCAACACCGACCGTGAAATGGTGCGCCTCGCCGACGTGCTCACCGCTCCGTCCACCCGTCGTGACCACCACCCGCTGGTGATCGGGCTCGGCAAGGACATCGAGGGCGATTTCATCTCGGCCAACCTGGCCAAGATGCCGCACCTGCTGGTGGCCGGTTCGACCGGTTCGGGCAAGTCGAGCTTCGTCAACTCGATGCTGGTGTCGCTGCTCGCCCGCGCGACCCCGGAAGAGGTCAGGATGATCCTGATCGACCCGAAGATGGTGGAACTGACGCCCTACGAAGGCATTCCGCACCTCATCACGCCGATCGTCACGCAGCCGAAGAAGGCCGCCGCCGCGCTCGCCTGGCTGGTCGAGGAGATGGAGCAGCGGTACCAGGACATGCAGGCCAACCGGGTCCGCCACATCGACGACTTCAACAAGAACGTGCGATCCGGCGTCATCACCACCCCGCTGGGCAGTGAGCGCGTCTACAAGCCGTACCCGTACATCGTCGCGATCGTCGACGAACTCGCCGACCTGATGATGACCGCGCCCCGCGACGTCGAGGACGCCATCGTGCGCATCACCCAGAAGGCGCGCGCGGCGGGCATCCATCTGATCCTGGCGACCCAGCGTCCGTCGGTCGACGTCGTCACCGGCCTGATCAAGACGAACGTGCCGTCGCGGCTGGCGTTCGCGACGTCGTCGCTGACCGACAGCCGAGTGATCCTCGATCAGCAGGGCGCCGAGAAGCTGATCGGGATGGGCGACGGGCTGTTCCTGCCGATGGGCGCCAACAAGCCGATCCGGTTCCAGGGTGCCTACATCAGCGACGACGAGATCTACGCCGTCGTCGCCGCGTGCAAGGACCAGGCCGAACCCGAGTACACCGAAGGTGTCACCACCGCCAAGCCCGCCGGAGAGCGCACCGACGTCGACCCCGACATCGGTGATGACATGGACGTGTTCCTGCAGGCGGTCGAGTTGGTGGTGTCCAGCCAGTTCGGCTCGACCTCGATGCTGCAGCGCAAGCTGCGGGTCGGGTTCGCCAAGGCGGGCCGATTGATGGACCTGATGGAGACGCGCAACATCGTCGGTCCGTCGGAGGGGTCCAAGGCCCGCGAGGTGTTGGTCAAGCCCGACGAGCTCGCCGGCACGCTGGCCCTGATCCGCGGCGGAAGCGACGCCACCGGCACCGACGACGCCCCCGACTTCTAGCGCCGGAACGGTATTCCAGCAGCGAAATGCCGAGTCGGGCCCGCCCTGGAATACCGTTCCGGCGGGGGTGGGCTCACAGCGTCAACAGCATCCGGGTGTTGCCGAGGATGTTCGGTTTGACGTAGGAGAGGTCCAGGAACTCCGCGACACCCGTGTCGTAAGAGCGGCGCATCTCGTCGTAGACCTCCGCGGTGACCGGCGTGCCGTCGATCTCGGTGAACCCGTGCCTGCCGAAGAACTCGACCTCGAAGGTGAGCACGAAGATCCGCTCCAGCCGCAGTTCGGCGGCCACGGCGAGCAGTCGGTCGACGATCGCGTGGCCCACACCGCGGCCCCTGACCTTGGGGTGCACCGCTACGGTGCGCACCTCGCCGAGGTCGGACCACAGCACGTGCAGGGCCCCGCACCCGATCAGCTCGTCCTGCAATTCGGCGACCCAGAACTCCTGCACCGATTCGTACAGATTCACCAGGTTCTTCTCCAGCAGGATCCTGCCGGCATAGATGTCGACGAGGGTCTTGATGGCGGGCACATCCGAGGTTCGGGCACGCCGCACGACGAGTTGACCGGTGGACTCATCCGGACCTGCGCTCACACACCGAAGAGTATCGGTTCCGGCAACCAGTATTCTGTGGCGGTGCCGGGCCAACCACATACCGACCCTGTGGTTCCGCGCGCTCGGGTCGCGAACCTCGCAAATGCCCTCACCGGGGTCCGGATGGCGCTGGTGCCGGTGTTCCTGGTGGCCCTCTTCGTCGGCGATGGTCACGAAACATATTGGCGGGTGGTTGCATTCGTGGTGTTTGCGGTCGCGGTCATCACCGACCGGCTCGACGGGGCACTGGCCCGCAGCTATGGCATGGTCACCGAATTCGGCACGCTGGCCGACCCGATCGCCGACAAGGCCCTGATCGGTGCCGCGCTCATCGGGCTGTCCATGCTCGGTGACCTGCCGTGGTGGGTGACCGTGGTGATCCTGTCCCGCGAGCTCGCCGTGACGTTGCTCCGGCTGGCGGTGCTGCGGCGCGGCATCATCCCGGCGAGCAGGGGCGGCAAGCTCAAGACACTGCTGCAAGCCGTCGCCATCGGTCTGTTCGTGCTGCCGCTGTCCGATGGCTGGCTGACCGGAGCCTGGGTGCTGATGCTGGCCGCCGTGGTGCTCACCGTGATCACCGGCATCGACTACTTCGTCTCGGCGTACCGGGATTCACGGGCACGACCCGCTGGTCACTGACGCCGCGCGCGCACCGGCGATTGCCGGTGCGTTTCGGGAACCATCCCGGTGACACCGAGCGTTGGGCTAGGTAGCCAAGCAGGACGCCAGCCAAGCGAACAGGAGAACGCGATGACGGCATTGCTGCGCGAAGTGATCGGCGACGTGCTGCGGCGCTCCCGGGTCGAGCAGGGACGCACCCTGCGTGAGGTGTCGGATTCGGCGCGCGTCAGCCTCGGCTACCTCTCCGAGGTGGAGCGCGGGCGCAAGGAAGCATCAAGCGAGCTGATCAGCGCGATCTGCGGCGCGCTGGACGTCCCCCTTTCCCGGGTGCTGTCGGAGGCCGGCGACGAGCTGGCGCTCGAGGAGTCCCGCGCCGAGGTCAGCACGGTCGCCGCGTCACCGGAACCGACCCGGGCCGCAGGCATCGACGTCACCACCAAGGTGGTCATCCCGCAGGTCGTGTCGATGGCGGTGGCCTGACGCCGGTGACCTGACCGATCAGGTGCGCAAAAGACCCGCAGGGGTGTGGTGATCTGCGCGGAACCGATAAGTTGGGTGCTGGGCACTTTCACCGCACAGCTGACACAGTTGCACATACACACAGACATCCAGAGACAAAGGCGGAGCGAACCGATGGCCAATCCGTTCAGCAAGGCATGGCGCTACCTGATGGCGCTGTTCAGCTCGAAGGTCGACGAGTACGCCGATCCCAAGGTGCAGATCCAGCAGGCGATCGAAGAAGCCCAGCGCCAGCACCAGGGCCTGACGCAGCAGGCGGCCCAGGTGATCGGGAACCAGCGTCAACTGGAGATGCGGCTCAACCGCCAGCTCGCCGACATCGAGAAGCTGCAGGTCAACGTCCGTCAGGCGTTGACGTTGGCCGACCAGGCGACCGCGGCAGGCGATGCCGCCAAGGCCACCGAGTACACCAACGCCGCCGAGGCGTTCGCGGCGCAGCTGGTGACCTCCGAGCAGAGCGTCGAGGATCTCAAGGGTCTGCACGACCAGGCACTGCAGGCGGCCGGCCAGGCCAAGAAGGCCGTCGAGCAAAACGCCATGATGCTGCAGCAGAAGATCGCCGAGCGCACCAAACTGCTCAGCCAGCTCGAGCAGGCGAAGATGCAGGAGCAGGTCAGCTCGTCGCTGCGGTCGATGAGCGAGCTCGCGGCTCCCGGAAACACGCCGAGCCTCGACGAGGTGCGCGACAAGATCGAACGGCGCTACGCCAACGCGATCGGCTCCGCCGAGCTGGCGCAGAACTCGGTGCAGGGCCGGATGATGGAGGTGCAGTCGGCCAGCGTGCAGATGGCGGGTCATTCCCGGCTGGAGCAGATCCGCGCGTCGATGCGTGGTGAGCAGCTGCCCGCCGGCACCCCAGCCACTCCCGCGTCACCCGCCCAGAACCCGGCCACCCCGGCCACCACCTCCGACCCGACACCGGAAAACCCGCTGTCACAATGACTGTGACGAAAACTGCCGAGTGAAAAGATGACTGCACGCACCAGCAGACCGCAGGCCTGGCGTTCGATGGCGCAACGTGGTGTCGACACCGCCGCGGAGTGGTCGGACCTGCTGGCCGACAAACTCAACGCCGCAGCCGACCCGCGGGCGAAGTTGCTGCGCAAGCGGCGCTGGGCGTTGCGGCTCGGGGTGTTCCTCACGGTCTCGGCACTGTTCTGGGTGGCGGTGACGGCGCTGCTGGCGTCGTGGAGCACGCCGGTGTGGGCGCTGTTCATCCCGGCACCGATCGCCGTCGGTGCAGCGTTCCTGGCGACCCTGGCGTTCCTGCGCTACCGCTGGTTGCGAGGCGAACCACTGCCGGCGCAGCGGAACCGGACAGCACGCCGGCTGCCGCCCTGGGGGTCGGCCGCGCGGCCGCCGATGGCGGCCCTGGCAGCTTCCGAACGTGGGTTGGCCTCGCTGCTCGGAGTGCTGGAGCGGGGCCGGATGCTGCCCGCCGACGAGCTGCGCGAGATCCGGCTGGCTGCCGAGCAGACGGTGGCGACGATGGCGGCCACCGCAGGCGAGGTGGTGTCGATGGAACGGGCCATCAGCTCGTCGCCGCAGTCGCGTGCCCACCTCGCACCCACCATCGCCGCGTTCCGGACCCAACTCGATCGCGGCGCACATCAGTACAACGAGATGGTCTCCGCAGCAGCGCAACTGGTGTCGGCCGCGAACTCGGGGTCGATGTCGAGCTCGCCGATGTCGCAGCGCCGTTACCGGGACGAGCTGGTCTCGGCGACGGACCGGCTGTCGGGCTGGGCGCAGGCGTTCGACGAGCTGGGACGGCTCAGAGGGGCCTGAGCGGCGGGGCTCAGAAGGTGGGCCGCAGTGACGGAAACACCGCGGCGACCACGGCCCGCAACGGAGCCTTGACCAGGGCATCGAAGAAGTCGAAGTAGTCGCGCCACAGCGTGATCTTGCCGTCGTGCACCTCGAAGGTGCCGCACACCCAGAACTGCAGCCGCAGTGGCCCGATGATCAGCGCGTCGGTGCGCTCGGTCAGTACCACGCTGCCGTTGCAGGCGATCCGGTGGAACTTCACCGCGAAACCCGCCTTGCCCTGACCACTGCGCAGCAACTTCATCACCCGGGCACGACCGCGGATCGACGGCAGGCCGACGTTCTGCCAGATCAGCTCCGGCGCCGCCAGCGACTCCACGACGTCGAAGTCCTCGTCGGCCAGCGCGAACAGGAACGTTTCCACGGTGTGTGCGTTGGCTGCTGTTGTCGTGTACGGCGTCGTCAGTACCTCGTCAGTCATCGTCTGAGCCTAACGGCGGATGCTGTGGCAGGGTAGCCCGCATGCGCGTCGCGGTGGTCGCTGGACCCGATCCGGGACATGCCTTTCCGGCCATCGCGCTGTGCCTGCGGTTCCTGGCAGCCGGCGACGTCCCGACCCTGTTGACCGGCCGGAAATGGCTGGACGTGGCCCGTGCTGAGGGAATCGACGCGGTCGAACTCGGCGGGCTGGATCCCACGTCCGGTGACGACGATGCCGATGACGGTGCGAAGATCCATCAACGGGCGGCCCGGATGGCGGTGCTGAACACCCAGCGCATCGCCGATCTGGCGCCGGAGGTGGTGATCTCCGATTCGATCACCACCTGCGGTGGGCTGGCCGCCGACCTGCTCGGTCTGCCCTGGATCGAGTTGAACACCCACCCGCTGTACCGACCCTCGAAAGGGCTGCCGCCGCTGGGCAGCGGGCTGGCCCCCGGCACCGGTGTGCGCGGCCGGATGCGCGACACGGTACTGCGGGCGCTGAGCGCACGCTCATGGCGCGCCGGTCTGCGCCAGCGCTCGGCGGCGCGGGTCGGGATCGGGCTGCCCGCCCACGATCCCGGCCCGCTGCGGCGCCTGATCGCCACCCTGCCTGCCCTGGAGGTGCCCCGCCCGGACTGGCCCGACGAGGCGGTCGTCGTGGGCCCGCTGCATTTCGAGCCGACGACGTCGGTGCTTCCCCTGCCCCCCGGCGATGGACCCGTGGTGGTGGTGGCCCCCTCCACGGCCACCACCGGAGCGAAGGGACTGACCGAACTGGCCCTGGAGACACTGATACCGGCGCAGGTGCTGCCGGCGGGAGCGCGGGTGGCGGTGTCGCGGCTCGAGGGCCCCGAGGGGGACCTCCCACCGTGGGCGGTGGTAGGTCTCGGCCGACAGGACGAACTGCTGTCGGCGGCGGACCTGCTGATCTGCGGTGGCGGCCACGGAACCGTCGCCAAAGCACTGCTCGCCGGCGTGCCGATGGTGATCGTGCCCGGCGGTGGCGACCAGTGGGAGATCGCCAATCGTGTTGTACGCCAGGGGAGTGCGCAGCTCATCCGGCCGCTGACCGAGGCTGCGCTGGCTGCCGCGACTCGCGAGGTGCTCGCCACGCCGCGCTACCGCGAGGCCGCCCGCGAGGCCGGTGCCACCGCCGCGCAGGTCGCCGATCCGGTACGGGTGTGCCATGAAGCAGTGCAGGCGTCAGCGTAAGTTGGTCGTGTGCGGCTGACGGAATTCTCAGAGCTCGTCGAGCACCAGTTCGGTGCGGCGCGGGCCTCGTCGCTGTTGCTCGACCACGTGCTGACGAGCCTGGGTGGCCGCACCGGCGCGCAGGCCATCGAGGACGGAATCGACCCGCGCGAGGTGTGGCGGGCGTTGTGTGCCGACTTCGACGTGCCCCGCGATCAGTGGTGAGTCACCCGGCGCGGCCGGACCATGACGTCTCCTCACCGCCCGCCGCGGCGACACGGCTGGCTGCTGTGCGGCTACCCGTGTGACCGACGTCACAAACCGTGTCGCGCGGACTGTGCCGCTGACAGCGCGGCGTTGGCCAGCGTCAGCGTCGCACTGGTGGCCGCTTCGAGATCGGCGACCTCGTCGGCGGTCAGTGCCCCACAGATCCAGTCCCAGTGCGCCGCCACCGTCTGCCCGGGCATCGGTGCCGGCGCCAACGACGCACCGTCGCGGCGCCACCGCACCCGCTCGGCCACGGGCCCACCGAGGCCGAGCGCGCCGGCGGTGAAGATCAGCGGACGCGACACGATCACGGCGTGCTCGTCGTCCACGGTCTCGACGACGCCCCAGCGGATCCGGCAATCCTGCATCACCTTCACCGGTGTGCGGGGGTCACGATGCAGAAAGCGCGCCCACGGGTAGACCACGAACACGTGAAAACTGTGATTGGCCAGGGCATTCTGCGGCGACACGGCATCGAGCAGGCCGGTGACCTGACCGGTGAACGCCGTCCGCAACGTGGCCAGTAGCGCTTCCGCGTCGACTGCGGCCAGCAACGGCCCGCCCACCCAGTAACTGCGCACGATCTGCTCATCGAGCGGGTCGTGCTGACCCACTGCCGCGGCGAGGGCATCGAGATAGGGCCAGGCGCCGTCGAACTCGCGGGCGTAGTCGGCCAGGTCGGTGGCGCCGGGGCCGGACAGCGCAACGGTATCCGGCGGCCCGCAGTACCCGAGTTCGTTGGGCGGGAACGCATACCTGGCGAACATCGCGTGACCGGGATGATTCCGGTGGCTGCCCGCCGCCATTCAGCAGATCCGCGGAAGTTGTTCGCCGACGGGCAGATCCACCACCCGGGTGCCGCCCAGCGCGGTACGCGCCACCACCATGCCCGGGTGCTCGGCGACGCAGCCGCCGATCACCGCGGCGCGCCCCCCGAACGGATGGCCGTGCATTGCGGCGAGCACCCCGTCAGCATCCTCGGGGGAGACGAAGGCGATCAGCTTGCCCTCGTTGGCGACGTAGAGCGGATCGAGCCCCAGCAGCCCGCAGGCATCGCGCACGTCGCCGGGAATGGGGAAAGACCGCTCGTCAAGCGAGATCCCGACACCCGCAGCCCTGGCGATCTCGTTCAGCGTCGCCCCGACACCGCCCCTGGTGGGGTCGCGCAGCGTGTGGATGTCGGCGCCGGTGTCGATCATCGCCGCCACCAACCCATGCAGCGGGGCGCTGTCGCTGGCGACGGTGGTCGCGAACTCGAGGCCCTCCCGGCAGCTCATCACCGCCACGCCGTGCACGCCGATGTCACCGCTGACGATCACCACATCGCCGGGACGGGCCCGCTGCGCACGGATGTCGGCACGGCGGTCCACCAGGCCGATGCCCGCGGTGTTGATGTACACGCCGTCACCGTGGCCGGAGTCGACGACCTTGGTGTCACCGGTGACCAACTTCACCCCGGCCGCCAAGGCGGCGGTGCCGACGGCGTGTGCGACGCGGGCGAGTTCGGCCAGCGGCGTGCCCTCCTCGAGGATGAACGCGGTCGACAGCGCGACCGGCTGCGCACCGGCCATCGCCAGATCGTTGACCGTGCCGTTGACGGCCAGATCACCGATGCTGCCGCCGGGGAAGAACAGCGGTTTGACCACATAGGAGTCGGTCGAGAACGCCAGCCTTTCGGCGCCCACCTGCAGCACCGCGGAATCACCCATCTGGGCGTCGGCCGCCGAACCGAACGCCGGCAGGAACAGGTGCTCGATCAGCTCGGCGGACATCGCCCCGCCGCCGCCGTGCCCCATCAGGATGTTGGGTGCGTCGCGCAGCGGCGCGGGACACACCCAGGCCTCCATGTCGATGGTCGCCGGCTCGGCGGCCGAGACTTCGGAGTTCGCCTCAGGCATGCGTCACCTCCAGCCGCCGGTAGAGGTAGTAGGCGGCGCAGGCACCCTCGGACGAGACCATGGTGGCGCCGAGCGGATTGCGCGGAGTGCACAGCGTGCCGAAGGCCGAGCACTCGTGCGGTTTGATCAAGCCCTGCAACACCTCTCCGGAACGGCAGACCGCGGACTCCTCGGTGTGGATGTCGGTCACCGCGAACCGGTGCTCGGCGTCGAAGTCGCGGTAGTCGGCCGACAGGCGCCAGCCGCTCGAGGGGATTGTCCCGATACCGCGCCAGGACCGGTCGGTCACCTCGAACACGTCCCACAGCATCGCCCGTGCCGCGGCGTTGCCTTCCGGGCGCACCGCACGCGGGTACGCGTTCTCCAACTCGTGGCGACCCGATTCCAGTTGCAGCACGGTGCGCCGGATACCTTCGAGGATGTCCAGCGGCTCGAAGCCGGTCACCACGATGGGGATGGCGTACTTGTCGCACAACGGCGGGTACTCCTCGGTCCCCATGACCGAGCAGACATGGCCGGCGGCCAGGAACGCCTGCACCCGGCAGGTGGGAGACTCCATGATCGCGGCGATGGCCGGCGGCACCAGGACGTGCGAGACCAGTAGTGAGAAGTTCTCGATGCCAAGCCGTTTGGCCTGGTACACCGTCATCGCGTTGGCGGGCGCGGTGGTCTCGAAACCGATTCCGAAGAACACCACCTGTTTGTCCGGATTGTCCTTGGCGATGGTGAGCGCGTCCAGCGGCGAATACACCACCCGCACATCGCCACCCTCGCTCTTGATCCGGAACAGGTCCTTCCCGCTGCCCGGGACCCGCAGCATGTCTCCGAACGAGCAGAAGACGACATCGGGCCGGGAAGCGATCTCCAACGCCTTGTCGATGATCTCCAGCGGTGTCACACACACCGGGCAACCCGGCCCGTGGATCATCTCGATCTCGTCGGGCAGCAGTTGGTCGATACCGTGGCGGATGATCGAATGCGTCTGTCCGCCACAGACTTCCATGATCGCCCAGCGTCTGGTGGTCGCCGCCCGGATCTGATCGATCAACTTGCCCGCCAGTTCGGGATCACTGAACTCGTCCAGGTACTTCATCGTGTCTCCTCGGGATCGGTCAGCCCTGCCTGCTGCGCGGCCAGTTCGAACCCGTCACCGAACTCCTCGTCGAGCACCCCGAGACGTTCGAACTCGGCCAGCGTCTGGATCGCCGATTCCTCGTCGAGACGCTGAATCGCGAAACCGACATGCACCACCACGTATTCGCCCACCTGGGCGTCGGGTATGTACTGCAGGCAGACGTCCTTCTGGACACCGCCGAAGTCGACGACCGACATCAGCGTGCCGTCGCGGTCCTCCATCCGCAGAATCTTCCCGGGTACCGCCAGACACATGAGCTGCCCTGCCTTTCCTACTACCCCGAGTTCCCGACCATCAACTGACCCAGCGCGATGCCGCCGTCGTTCGGGGGAACCCGGCGGTGGGTGATGACCTCGAAACCGTTTTCGCGGAGCGCCGTGAACGTCACCGCGGCCAGCAGCGCGTTCTGGAACACCCCGCCCGACAGTGCGACCGTGTTGGTGGCGCCCGCGTATTCGGTGGCGAGATCCACGATCAGCCGGCCGACCGCGGCGTGGAACCGGGCGCCGATCACGCCCGCAGGTACACCGTCGCACACATCGTCGACGACCGCGCGCAGCAAGGGTGCGGGATCGATCTGTGCCGGTGCCGTGGCGAGGTCGACGTGGAAGCGGTACCGAAGCGCGCCGGGGTCTGCGGCGCGGGACAGCCCCTCCAGTTCGATGGCCGCCTGCGCTTCGTAGTCCACCACCTGGCGCACACCGGCGAGCGCGGAGACCGCGTCGAAAAGCCTTCCCATGCTGGAGGTCGCTGCGCATCCCAACCCGGTCTCGAGTTGGTGCCTCAACACCCCGCGCTCTTCCGGCGGGCAGGCGTTCACCGGCGGTAGTTCCTCGGCCCACGCCACCCCCGCAGCCCACAGGTGCGCCAGCGCCATCCGGTAGGGCCGCAGCACGCTGACGTCGCCACCGGGCAGGGGAACGTACTTGAGGTGGGCCATCCGCCGGAAGCCTTTGTAGTCGGCGAGCAACACCTCACCGCCCCAGATCGCCCCGTCCGGACCGTATCCGGTCCCATCGAACGCGAAGCCGAGCACCTCCTGCACCCCGTCGAGACCGTGTTCGGCCATCACCGCGGCGACATGAGCATGGTGATGCTGCACCGAGCGCACCGGCCGGCTGGCGGCGTTGCGGTGGGCCCACGCCGTCGAGCGGTACCGCGGGTGCGCGTCGGCGACGACGATCTGCGGGCGCACCCCCGTCAACGTGCTCAGGTGCGCCGCCGCGGCGTCGAAGGCAGACAGTGTGGCCACATCGTCCATGTCACCGATGTGCTGACTCAGCCACGCGTACCGACCGTCGGCAAGGCCCATGGTGTTCTTCAGGTCCGCAC
The DNA here is from genome assembly GCF_010723735.1 of Mycolicibacterium hippocampi. GTDB lineage: Bacteria > Actinomycetota > Actinomycetes > Mycobacteriales > Mycobacteriaceae > Mycobacterium > Mycobacterium hippocampi. The sequence continues at coordinate 3,002,825 of NZ_BLLB01000002.1, forward strand.
CGACCGCCAGCGTCGGCGGGACGGACACCGGCAGGGCGACCGGCAGCGGAGCGTACCCGCGTGACCGGCGGATCGGGATCTCCATACCGCCGCCCAGCGGCCGCACCACGGAATCGTCGCAGGGCACCAGGATCGGCCGGTCATGCATCAGCCAGCCGTCGGTGAGATGCGAGAGTCGTTGCACCGCATCGTCATCGCGATAACAGATCGGTTCACCGCCGAGGTTGCCCGACGTCATCACCAAAGCCAGCGGACCCGGCCCGTCACCGGGCAGCCCCAGCAGCAGCGTGTGCACCGGCGTGTAGGCCAGCATCACACCGAGGTCGGGGTTGTGCGGCGCCACCGACTCGGCGACGGGAGCCGACGGTGACCGGGCCATCAGCACGATCGGTCGCTGCGGACCCGCCAACAGTCGTTCGGCGTCCTCATCGAGCACGCAGAGCCTGCCTGCCGCTGCCACGTCGGCGACCATCACCGCAAAAGGCTTGTCGCCGCGGCGTTTGCGCCGGCGCAGCTCCGACACCGCAGTGTCGTTCGCGGCGTCGCAGGCCAGGTGGTAGCCCCCGATGCCCTTGACGGCAAGGATGCCGCCGTCGCGCAGCAGCTGCCGGGCGCGGCGCAGCCCGTCCTCGGCTGCGCTGCGGCGGCCCTGCGCGTCGAGGTAGGACAGGGTCGGGCCACAGTGCGGGCAGCACACCGGTTGGGCGTGGAACCGACGGTCGGCTGGATCGGCGTATTCGGCCGCGCAGTCCGCGCACATCGGAAAGGCCGCCATCGTGGTGGTCGCGCGGTCGTAGGGGACCGCGGCGATGATCGTGAACCGCGGACCGCAGTTGGTGCAGTTGACGAACGCGTGCCGGTAGCGGCGGTCGGCCGGATCGTGTTGTTCGGCCTCGCAATCGGCACACATGGCCACGTCGGGGGAGACCAGGGTGCGCCCGCCGTCCGAGCGGGAGGTGTCCTCGATCCGGAAGCCGGTGCCGCCGACCGCGGGAATGTCGCGAACCTCGACCGCGTCGATGACCGCGAGCGGCGGCGGCTCTGCCCGCAACCGGTCCAGGAAACCGTCGATGTCTGCGGGTTCGCCTTCCACCTCGATGACGGCGCCCGCACTGTCGTTGCGCACGGAGCCGGACAGGCCGGCCGCCGCGGCACTGGTGTAGACGAACGGCCGGAAGCCGACACCCTGGACCACACCGTGCACGCAGATTCGTCGCCGGCACCGACTGCTCATGGCGGATCCTCGGCCCCGCTGCCCATCAACTTCAGCCCGGTCAGCGCGGCGGCGGCGCCGGCCTCGTCGGTCTTCTCGACGACGAAGCCCATGTGGATGACCACCCAGTCACCGGCGGAGAACGTCTCCTCGGGCAGCATGCCGATGTTGACCTTGCGTGGCTCGCCCGCAACGTCGACGAGGGCGAGTTGTCCGCCGTATCCGTCGAGCATGTGGATGACCCGTCCCGGGATCCCCAGGCACACCGGTCAGCCCCCCCGCGCCGCGAGGCGCGCCGGCAGCCCGGCGAGCACCTCTTCGACGGCCCGCACCGCGTCCGGAACGGCGGCAGCGACCACGTCGGAGAGGCCGATGCCCTCGTCGATGCAACCGACCTCACAACCGATCACCACCGTGTAGGGCGGGCTGCCGCCGAGCGCGTTCAGGCTGGCGAACACGGCCGCCGGATCCATCGCGTGGGCGTCCATGCCGGTTGCCGCCGAAAGAGTGTCATGGTCAGCCTCGAAGACGTGCAGGGTGCCGGGCGCGCCGCGGTCGGGCAACGCGTCGACGAGCACCAGGGCGTCGTACCCGTCGAGCAGATCGTAGGCCAGATGCATGCCCCGGATCCCGTAGTCCGTCGCGCGGACGGCCGGGTCGGTGAAGCGCGGTGCCCCACGGCGAAGCACCTCCGGCCCGAATCCGTCGTCGGAGCAGAAGATGTTGCCGATACCGGCCACCAGGGTGATAGACGTGATGACTCCGCTCCGCTACATCCGGCGCATCTTCAGGTAGCGCTGCGCGTCGGGTATCGACCGAACGCCGAGCGTCACCGCCAGTACAACTACCACCGCGACCACCGCCGTGGCGGTCCAACCGACTACCTCCATGTCGAACTCCTTTCCGGGATGAGATCCTGAGCGTCGAGAGGTTCGACCTCGTCAGGTGCGAAATACAGGTAGCGGCCATACCATTCGTGCAGGTCTGCCGCCGGGTCGTCCTCGATCACCACGCCGACGTGGGTCTCACCGTCGACGGTCTCGTGCACCGAGGTCACCCGGGCGACCTTGTCCGCGTAGAACAGATCCTGGGCGTCGGCGCGACGGGTGGGCCGCAGCCGCACCCGGCTGCCGCAACTGACACGGACGCCGTCCACCAGCACGGCGTCCACTCCGGGGTTCACCGCGTTGTCCGCCAACGGGTCCCACCAGTCGACGCCGTCGGGGATCTGGGGGATGAGGCCTGCATCCCCGGCTGTGGCGTGCGGATCACGCAGCACGCCATGCAGGTTGAGCAAGGCCTCGGGGGACATCGTGTCGCAACGGTCGATGATCGCGGCGGCCCGCGGGTCGGTGGCTCGGGCCTGGTCCTTTTCCTGGTCGGTCATCGTCATGATGCGCAAGGTGAGGATCTCGTCGATCTCGGTGGAGTCGTAGAGCGCCCCGTCGCTCTGTTCGGCGATCTCCGGGTGGTCGTAGAGGATGATCGGTGAGATCAGCATCAGGTCACGCGCGCCGGCCGGGCCGGCCAGCACCGGGAAGCAGCGGTGGCGCCGGCAGCGCGCCACCGCGTCGGCGGCATCCGGTGGCGGTTCGAGCAGCGAGACGAACTGCCCGCCCTGTACTTCGGTCAGCGCGTGGGTGCCGATCAGCGACGCGGCGATCGCGTCGTCCTTGTCGGTGGCGGACGGGGCGAGGTTGTGGATCGTCACGCTCACCCTGGTCAATCCGCCGTCCGGCTCGGCGGTCAGGGTGAGTTCGGCACGTAGTTCGCGCCGGGTGCGCACCAGGCGACCGGCCTCCACGTTCTCGACGTCGGTGCCCGCGGGGATCACCAGCGGAAGTCGCAGGGTGCCGTCGATGTCACCGAGAAGGATCGGACCGAACGGGATCTCGTGTTCGATCGCCTCGTCCCACCGCAGCCAGGATCGGTCACCGGCGATCAGCTCGTCGACGGCCTCGAAACCACCGTCGTCGGTGGCGCGTTCGACTGCGCGGTGCTGCAACTGCAGGAAGCGCACCACCACCGACAATGCCGCCGCGCCGCCCGGCTGGATCAGCACATCAGCCGACAGCGTGCTGTTCTCGCCGATGCCGCGCTGTTCGGCGTCCTGCGGACCGAGGACTCCGAACTGCCAGCGGGACTGGTTCTTGGCCGACGTCGCGCGGTACGGATAGAGCAGGTACCCCTCGTAGAGCACGGCGTCGGCGACGGCGCGGGCCCGCACCCAGTCGGCGCTCATCGCACGTCCTCGCTAGCCCGCGACAGCAGCGCCATGATCGCCTCGTCGTGGGACAGCAGTGCGTGCGCAGACCGGTAGTCGGCGAGCGCGTCGACGGTGTCGCGGTCCAGTCGCAGCCAACCGGTGTTCGGGAAGTGCTGGTCGATCAGCTCCCGCCACACCGACACCGGCATGTGGTGGCGGTCTTCCCGGTCCCACGGCACCTGTAGGACCGAGAAGCCACGGCTTCCCTGAACAAAAACGGTGCCGCTGAACAGGAACTGCAGCGGCACCGTTCCGTCCCGAAGGGCATGCAGGTACTTCGCGGAGGACACTTCGAAGTCGTAGGTACACGGCAGCGGCAGATCGACCTGGGTCGCCCCGGTGAACCCGGGCACCATGGCGGTGGTGTGCTGCCACAGGAACGTGTGCTGAGTGGTGGCCCATCGGTCGCGGGTGCCGAAGAGATCGGCCAGGCCGTGGGCCTCCTCGTCGGAGTAGCTGCGCCGCAGCGGATCTATCCGAACCTGGCAGCGCAGCGCGATCGCGTGGATCGGTTCGTCGCCGATCGCGGCGATGCCGACCCGGGCGGTGAGGACAGGTGTGACCGCGTACGGTTCCGGCGCCACGTCGAGCACCGCAAACGTCACCTCCGTCCCCGTCACGGGGTGACCACCTTGCTGCGGGCCGCCACGGTGGCGAAGAACTCCTCCATGTAGCCGCGCGCCTGCTGGCCACCGTCGAAGCCGCGCCACAGCATCCGCAGCCGGCCGACGAACTCGTAGCACGCGTCGATCGGCAGCAGATGGCAGACCGGCGGTGCGGTGTCCTGGTCGGGGACCCGGACAAGCAGCGCCTCGGTGTCGTCGGCCAGGAGGCCGACCCGCGCGTCGGCGGCGCGAAGGTCGTTCCAGGACTCCAGATCCAGCTCGGACTCGGTGGCCCCGGCCGGGCCGGGGTAGAACGCGACGGTGCGGTCGAGGTGGGAGTTGCGGAAGAAGAACGCGACCCCGACCGGAATCTGCAGTGCCTCCCACCGGCGGCGGTCCAGCGCGAATTCGGGGAACGCCAGGTAGCGGTCGGGCACCGCACGGTACCGCAGCGTCGCCTGCTGGTCGGTGAACAGCAGATAGCACCCGCGGCAGACGCACATCAGTTGGCGGCCCTCGACATTGACCACGTGCTGGTGTTCGTCGGCGATGCGTTCGGCGCACATCTCACAGCACTCGCCGGCGGCGGGCGGCGCCGTGCGGCTCCCGCGGATGCGGGCCAACACGTCGTAGGCGCTTGCCGAGCTCATCAGGCCACACTCTCGGCCGAGGAGCGGGGCAGCGCCATCGACAGCACGCCGTCACGCACCAGCACCGGAACCGGATCCAGATGGGCCGCGCCGCCGGAGCTGCCGTCGATCGAGGCCCCGGCGTGCACGACGTCGAAGTGCGCACGGCAGCTGGGGCATCGCAACACGACATCGGTGGAGGCCATTCGGCGGTGCAACACCGCGCCCGCCAAGGACGCACCACAACCACCGCAGCGGTCCCGGTAGGCGTACACGTCGTCGCCGACACGGCAGGCCAGCACGGTCGTGTCCGCGACCCGGAAACCGCCCACCTCACCGGGTGACAGTTCGGCCAGTTCGGGGACCGCATGCCAGGTGGCGGGTGCGTGCCCGGCGGCGTGCACCCGGTCCAGCAGCGACTGCGCGGGGATGACGGGTGCGGACGACGCGGTGTCTGTCTGCAACTGCTGGGCGACGACCTCGATCGAGGACACCTCCGGTGCGGCGGCGCGCACCGCGTCCTCGACGGCCAACTCGAGTGTGACGGCCGACGACGGGCAGCTCTTGCAGCTGCCGGAGAACTGCAGCCGGACCGTCTGATCTCCCGGGGTACCACCGACGTCGAGCAGGTGCACGTCGCCGCCGTGCGACCCGAGGTATGGCCGCACGGTGTCCAGGGCGTCGCTGATCCGGCGCTCGACCGAATGCGGATGCAGACCGTGTACCAACAACAGGCTGGCGACCAGGTCGTCGGCGACGAGATCGTCGGCCAGCTCGGGGCAGGCCTGCGCCGCGTGCCCCATCAACCGCGCCAGCGCCGCGCCGTACAGGTCGGTGACCTCCCGCACGAGGTGCTCGGCGCGTTCCCGGGCGGCAGCACCGCCCGCTGCGCTGGCGTCGAGCAGCGCCTGTATTCGATCGCCCGCCGTGCGCCACTGCGCCTCTACCACGGATTCGTCCACGGGTGACGGTCCCGACGGGCCCATACGTCATTCCCCGGTGACCGACTGAGTCGGGGAGTGGAGCAGGTCCAGGCTCTTGCCGTCGCCCAGATACATGTGCACCCCGCACGGCAGACACGGATCGAAGCTGCGCACCGTGCGCATGATGTCGATGCCCTTGAAGTTCTCCCGGCTGTTCTCCTCGAAGATCGGCTGCCCCTGCACCGCGTCCTCGTACGGACCTGGGGTGCCGTAACTGTCGCGTGGATTGGCGTTCCACGGTGTCGGCGGGTACGGGTGGTAGTTCGCGATCTTTCCGTCGCGGATCACCATGTGGTGCGACAACACCCCCCGCACCGCCTCGGTGAAGCCGCAGCCGATGCCCTCCTCGGGCACCTCGAACTTCTCCCACGTCTTGGTGCGTCCGGCGCGGATCTCGACGAGCGCCTTCTCGGCGAAGTGCAGCGCGCTGGCTGCGGCGTAGGCCTGGAAGTAGGTGCGGGCCCGATTGCGTTCCAGTGTGTTGCTGCCGTAATGCGGGATCTTCCATTCGAACTCGACGGGCCCCATCAGCGCGGTCTTCGGCAGGTTGATCTGCACGCTGTGGCCGGTGGATTTCACGTAGCCGATGTCGACGAGTCCGGCCAGCGCGGTGGACCACAGCCGGGCCAGCGGGCCGCCGCCGGTGTCGAGCGCCAGGTGATCCTTGCCGTCGAACCAGCGCGGAGACATCACCCAGCTGTAGTTGTCGTCGAAGTCCCGCTTCTGCGGTTTGGGGTTGGTGTGCTGGTTCCACGGGTGGCGCCGATCCACCGGATTGCCCAGCGGGTCGGTCTTGACGAACATCTCCTGGTCTTCCCAGTCGTCGTAATACGAACTGCCCAGCAGGATCCGGATACCGAGGTTGATGTCCACCAGCGACGTGGTGACCAGCTTGCCGTCGACCACCACCCCGGGGGTGACGAACATCTTGCGGCCCCAGTTCTCCATGTCCTTGTAGGCGAAGTTGCAGTGTTCGGGATCCTGGAACGAGCCCCAGCAGCCGAGCAGCGTGCGCCGCAGGCCCACCTGGTCGTATCCGGGCAGCGCCTCGTAGAAGAAGTCGAACAGGTCGTCGTGCATCGGCACGACCTTCTTCATGAACTCGACGTAGCGCATCAACCGGGTCATGTAGTCGGTCATCAGCTGGATCGTCGCAACCGTGCCGACGCCACCGGGGTAGAGCGTGGAGGGATGTACGTGCCGCCCCTCCATCAGGCAGAACATCTCCCTGGTCCAACGGCTGACCTGCAGCGCCTCCCGGTAGAAGTCTCCGGTGAACGGGTTGAGCGCGCGCATGATGTCGGCGATGGTCCGGTAGCCGTGCATGTCGGCATGCGGGGACTGGGTGTTCTCCGCCTTGGCCAGCACACTCGGGTTGGTCTCGGCGACCATCTTCTCGCAGTAGTCGACCCCCACCAGGTTCTCCTGGAAGATGTTGTGGTCGAACATGTATTCCGCGGCTTCGCCGAGGTTGACGATCCATTCGGCGACGTGCGGCGGCTGTACCCCGTACGCCATGTTCTGCGCGTAACAGGAGCAGGTGGCGTGGTTGTCGCCGCAGATCCCGCAGATGCGACTGGTGATGAAATGGGCGTCGCGCGGGTCCTTGCCCTTCATGAAGATGGAGTAGCCGCGGAAGATCGACGATGTGCTGTGGCACTCGACGACCTCCCGGTTCTCGAAATCGATCTTGGTGTAGATGCCCAGGCTGCCGACGATCCTGGTGATGGGATCCCACGCCATCTCCACCAGTTGGCCGGGATCGCGCTTCACATGGGACGGCTCGGGGATGATGGTGGTCATCGAGATCTGCTTCTTTCGTCTAGAGGCGCTGCACGAGAAGAGGGTTCGACACCCGGCGCCGCCGAGGACGCCCGGGGCGCGGCCGCTACCAGGTGCGAGTCGCTCCGCTTTCGAGTTTCGGCCCGGGGTGGCGCCACTTGGGCTCTTTGTCCACCGTTTTGCCGGTGATCTGGCGCAGGCTGCGGATGACCGAGCCGTACAGGCCGGATGCCGCCGTCGACACCTTGCCGCCGGGCGGCTCGTCCATGAAGGGCATGAACTTGTCCGGGAAGCCGGGCATGGTGCACCCGATGCAGATCCCGCCCACGTTCGGACAGCCGCCGATGCCGTTGATCCAGCCGCGTTTGGGCACGTTGCACTTGACGACCGGACCCCAGCAGCCAAGCTTCACAATGCATTTCGGCGAGCCGTATTCGGTGGCGAAGTCGCCCTGTTCGTAGTAGCCGGCGCGGTCGCACCCCTCATGAACAGTCTGACCGAACAGCCACTGCGGCCGGAGTGCCTCGTCCAGCGGGATCATCGGTGCCTGGTCGGTCGCCATGTACAGCAGGTACGTCAGGGTCTCCGAAAGGTTGTCCGGGTGAATCGGACAGCCGGGCACGCACACGATGGGGATGCCGGCCTTGCTCTTCCAGTCCCATCCGAGATAGTCGGGGACCCCCATGGCTCCGGTCGGATTGCCCGCCATCGCATGGATTCCGCCGTAGGTGGCGCAGGTGCCGACGGCGACGATCGCGGTCGCCTTGGGTGCGAGCCGGTCGAGCCACTCGCTGGTCGTCATCGGCTGTCCCGTCGCCGGGTCGTTGCCGAAACCGCACCAGTATCCTTCGTCGTGAAGCTGCTCGTTGGGGATCGATCCCTCGACGACCAACACGAACGGTTCCAGTTCGCCTCTGTCTGCTTTGAAGAACCATTCGAGGAAGTCGTCAGCACCTCCGTTCGGGCCACACTCGAAATCGATGAGTGGCCAGTGCACGGCGATCTTGGGTAGCCCGGGGAGGGCGCCCAGGGCGATCTCCTCGATGCTGGGTTGGGTGGCGGCAGTCAACGCCACAGAATCGCCGTCGCAACTCAATCCGGCATTGATCCACAGCACGTGGATCAGTGCCTCTTCCGCTTTGACTGCAGCCTCTGTCGGCATGTGTCACAGCTTTCCGAGCTCCGGGCTGGGGAGCCCTGCGCCAAAGGAGTCGACCCTCGGCCCGCTTGTGTGGCGCTAACTCTTGGGTCTACTCCGGCGAGTTTGTCTTGTCAACGGAATGCAGTGACATCTGCCCGGTTTGGGGTCGGTTCGCCAATAGTCCGACCCAGGCGTACCAGTCGGCGACACCAGCACCTGTGGTCGCGGACAGCGGCAGAATATTGACGCCGGGGTTCAGCGACCGCGCATAGCCGGCGCACGCCTCGAGATCGAAGTCCACATACGGCAGCAGGTCTGTTTTGTTGACGACGACCAATCCCGCGGCGGCGAACATGTGGGGGTACTTCAGCGGCTTGTCCGCGCCCTCGGTCACCGAGATCACGACGACCTTGCTGTTCTCCCCGAGGTCGAACATCGCGGGGCAGACGAGATTACCCACGTTCTCGATGAACAACAGCGAACCGGGTTCCGGGTCGAGGGTGTCGAGGGCGCGCCGCACCATGTCGGCGTCCAGGTGGCAGCCCGCCCCGGTGTTGATCTGGACCGCACGGGCGCCGGCGTCCCGGATCCGGTTCGCGTCGAGCAGCGTCTCCTGGTCACCCTCGATGACCGCAATCGGGCGTTGTCCCCCGAGATCGCGGATTGTGCGTTCGAGCAGGGTGGTCTTTCCCGCGCCGGGCGAGCTCGTCATGTTGAGCGCGAGGATGTCGCGGTCGGCCAACCGCCGGCGATTCTCCTCGGCGACCAGATCGTTCTTCGCCAGGACCTTCTGCTCGAGGGTGATCGTCTCGGTGTGGACGTGGTCGTGCGGATGGTCATGGTCGTGCGGATGGTCATGCGGATGGTGGTGGCCGGCCAACGTGATGACGGCCTCGTCTGCGCCGCAGCCACAGGTAGCGCACATGGTCAGCTCACTTCCATCGACAGGATCCGCAGGTCCCGGCCTTCGAGCACCTCGACGTCGGCACTGCCGCAGGGGCACAACAGGATCGGATCGCTCAGTTCGAAACGGGTGGCACAGCTTCGGCACTGCGCGGCCCCGGGCCGGACGTCGACCTCGAGGATGGCGCCGTCGGCGACGGTTCCCTCGACCGCGAGGCCGAAACAGAACTCCATCGCCTCCGGCACGATCGCGCACAGTGCGCCGACTTCGAGTTTGACGCTGTGGACGCGTCGCCCGGCGGCGTGCTCGCATACTGCCTCGACGACGCTCTGCGTGATCGCCATTTCGTGCATGTCACCCCGTTCTGGCCGGGTGAACCCACGATAGGCCGGTCTCCGGCCGGGTGTCCACGAATCGGCCCATGGCCCGTCAAGCGCTACGCGGCCCACCGCTCGCCAGCACCCGGCGCAGGAAGTCGATCTGGTCGGTCTTGACCTGCGGGTCTGAGTAGATGTCGAAGTGGTCGTAGGGGTACCGGCGCAGTTCGCCGAGTGGCGCCCGGTGCGCGGCCTTCGCCGTGGGACCCGGTGGCGTGGTGGTGTCGTTGTCACAGACGCACACCAGCAGTGGCATCCGGAGCCGCGAGGTCTTGCGCCCGGGCCGGTAGAACGGGAAATGCAGCATCAGTCGTGTTGCGAACGCGTTGCGCCACAGTGAATCCCCGCCCACGATGGCTTCATAGCCGGGCTTGGTGCCGGGGGAGGTCATGGCGGCGACGGTGCCCGGGTCGCCAACGGCGGGCGCCAGCCGGGGAGGGCGCCCGCGCCAGGCGCCCAGTTGATCCCGCACCGCGGCGACGGTGAGCGCCGCCGAGGTTCGTGGCGGCACCTGCCGCAGGGCGGCGATGGAGTCTGTGAAAGGAGCCTGCGAGATCACCGCTGCGATCCGGGGATCGTCGGCGGCGACGGCCAGCACATGGCCACCGCTGAACGACGATCCCCACACCACGATCCGATCCGGGTCCATGCCGTCCTGACGGCGCGCCCATTCGACGACGGCGTGGTAGTCCTGCTGCTGGCGGTGGATGTCGAGCAGCTGGCGAGGCTGGCCGGTCGAGGCGCCGAAGTGCCGGTAGTCGAACAGCACCACGACGTACCCGGCGTCACGGAACGCCTCGGCGTACGGAGGCAGCCCGTCGTCGCGGGTGCCGCAGAAACCGTGGGCCATGACGATGCAGGGGGATCGGCCCTGGTCTTGCGGCCGGTAGAGGTAGGCGGCGAGCTGCTCGCCGCGGCTAGGGATCCGGACGTCCTGTGCTGCCGTCATGCCGACAACGTAGTCCGTCGGCGTGTCTGCTTGAATCGAACACCTGTTCGTCTACTGTGGGGAGCGTTCGACGCAGTGACTTGTCGGTGCCCTGATCTAACGTCACGGCCAACCGACCGAGAACCGGTCAACAACGACTACCGGAAGAGGTATCACCATGGCGCAAGCGCCCGACCGCGAGAAGGCCCTCGAGCTGGCTCTCGCCCAAATCGAGAAGAGTCACGGCAAGGGTTCGGTGATGCGGCTCGGCGACGAGGTCCGCCAGCCGATATCGGTCATTCCGACGGGGTCGATCGCGCTCGACGTCGCACTGGGCATCGGTGGACTGCCGCGCGGCCGGGTCATCGAGATCTACGGACCGGAGTCCTCCGGTAAGACCACCGTGGCGCTGCACGCTGTCGCCAATGCGCAGGCCGCGGGCGGGATCGCGGCGTTCATCGACGCCGAGCACGCGCTTGATCCCGATTACGCCAAGAAGCTGGGCGTCGACACAGACGCTCTGCTGGTGTCCCAGCCGGACACCGGTGAGCAGGCGCTGGAGATCGCCGACATGCTCATCCGGTCCGGCGCCCTGGACATCCTGGTCATCGACTCCGTCGCCGCACTGGTTCCGCGGGCCGAGATCGAGGGTGAGATGGGCGACAGTCACGTCGGTCTGCAGGCTCGGCTGATGAGCCAGGCGCTCCGCAAGATCACCGGAGCGCTGAGCAACTCGGGTACCACCGCCATCTTCATCAACCAGCTCCGCGAGAAGATCGGAGTGATGTTCGGGAGTCCCGAAACGACCACGGGCGGAAAGGCTTTGAAGTTCTATTCGTCCGTACGCCTGGACGTGCGCCGTATCGAGACCCTCAAGGACGGCACCGATGCGGTCGGCAACCGCACCCGGGTCAAGATCGTCAAGAACAAGGTGTCGCCGCCGTTCAAGCAGGCCGAGTTCGACATCCTCTACGGCAAGGGCATCTCCAAGGAGGGCTCGCTCATCGACATGGGGGTCGAGCAGGGCTTCATCCGCAAGTCCGGGTCGTGGTTCACCTATGAGGGTGAGCAACTTGGCCAGGGCAAGGAAAACGCCCGCAACTTCATGATCGAGAACCCCGAGATCGCCGCCGAGATCGAGAAGAAGATCAAGGAGAAGCTCGGCATCGGCGCCGTGGTGACTGACGATGCAGTGGCTGATGACGCGCTTCCCACCCCCGTCGACTTCTGAGTCGCCGGCAGAGTCGCCGTCACGGGAAGAGCAGGCCAGGTCGCTGTGCCTGCGCCTGCTCACCGTGCGGGCACGTACCCGGGCCGAGTTGGCCGGGCAGCTGCAGAAGCGGGGTTATCCCGACGACGTGAGTGCGCAGGTGCTCGACAGGCTGGCCGACGTGGGGCTGGTCGATGACGAGGACTTCGCCGAGCAGTGGGTGCGTTCCCGGCGGATCAACGCCGGCAAGGGCAAGCGGGCGTTGGCTGCCGAGTTGCGCACCAAGGGCGTCGACAACGAGGTGATCACCGCCGCGCTGGCCGGCATCGACGCGGGCGCCGAGCGGACCCGTGCCGAGGAACTGGTGCGGGACAAGCTGCGGCGGGAAAAGCTCGGCGACCCCGAGGACAGGGATGCGGAGAACAAGGTGATACGCCGGCTTGTCGGGATGCTCGCTCGTCGTGGATACGGGCAGTCGATGGCCGTGGACGTGGTGACCGCGGAATTGGCGAACGAGAGGGAACGTCGCAGGGTGTAGTGCCGCCTAACCGGCATGGACGCTACGCGCAGCGGTGCCGATATCGGATGTCAGACTCCGAGTGAGTATCAACCGCACCGCGATCACGGCGACGGTGGACGCGATTGCCGCCCAGGACAGGTCGGCGCTCAACCGCAGCAGCCCTGCGGCGACGAACAGGTCCACCATCGCGCGCAGCGCGACCAACGGTCGGCCGAACACCGCCAGGGCCCCGAAGCCGAGCAGGATTCCGGCAAGAGCAAGGCACCAGGACGCGGTGATGATCGGGCTCATCGAGCCGGGGGTGGTTCCGTGGTCGGGCGCGGAGACCCGGAACGTGACCGGGCCAGCTCGATTTCGCGCTGCTCCTGGGCGATCTCACGGTTGAGGAAGTAGTTCAGGATCGTCCGGATGGCCGCGATCGCCGCCAGCTTGCCGATCTCCTCGAACGACGGCGAGATCGCTGTCCGCAGCACGTCGGCGGCCAGCTGGAATTCCAGGCCCAGCACCAGGAACCGGGCCAGCGACAGCCGCACCGCCGAGAACTGGTTGATGTCACGCCGTGCCAGCGCGATGGCGAACTTCGTGATGGCGACGATCGCCCCGATCATGATGACGATCGCGCCGCAGCCCTCGATGAGGCGCACCATCAGGTCGACCATGTCGCGCAGCGCCGACTCGGGCAGCACCTCGAACGCGTGGAAAGACTGGATCATCGCAGGTTCGGGTGCACACGGCGAGGGTCACTCGACCTTCGCACCGGGCACGCCCTCCTGTTCGATCTCATCGGGGTCGAGCGCCGCGCCGCCACGCCGCGCTCTTCGCATGCGCTTCTCCAGCCAGGTCGCGAACCACGACAAGGCGAAGTTGACGCTGATCATCAGCACGGCGATGACGATCAACGCCGGAATGTAGTTGCCGTAGGACGAACCGACGACGGTGCCCTGGCGCACCATCTCGACGAACGTGATCTGGTAGCCGATCGCGGTGTCCTTGAGGACCACCACCAGTTGCGAGATCAGCACCGGCAGCATCGACGTGACCGCCTGGGGGAGCAGGATCGCCCGCATCGTCTGCCCGGACGTCAACCCCAGCGCCGAGGCCGCCTCACCCTGCCCGCGGGGCAGCGCGCGCACCCCGGCGCGGACGATCTCGGCGATGACGGCACCGTTGTAGAGCGTCAGGCCGGTGATGACGCCGGCCAGAGCCAGGTACTGGGACTGGAAGACGCCGTAGAACGCGTACAGGAAGTAGGCGAAGATCATCATGATCAGCACCGGCACCGCGCGGAAGAACTCGACGAACACCGACGATGCCCAGCGGATGCCGGTGTGCTTCGACATCCGGCCGACGCCGAGCAGGAAGCCCAACACCAGCGCCAGAGCGATCGATACCGCCGCCGCCGTGAGCGTGCCCCGGACCCCCGGCAGGACGTAGGTGGTCCACAGGTTGGCCGTCAGGAACGGTTCCCACTTCGCGGCGGTGAGCTGCCCGTTGGCGTTCAGCCGCGTGTACACGGCCCACGCCACCGCGAGGACGATGACCGCGGTGACCGCACTGATGATGTGATTGCGCACCCGGGCGCGCGGTCCGGGTGCATCGAAGAGAACCGACGCGCCGCTCACCGTGTCCATCCGTTCGTCGCTGCAGCGCCCATCATGCCTGCGACACCGCCATCCGTTTGCCCAGCCAGCCGAAGAACAACCCCAACGGCAGCGTCAGGATGACGAACCCGAGCGCGAAGATCCCGCCGACCACCAGCACCGCCGCGGTGTTCTCGATCATTTCCTTCATCAGCAACGCCGCCTCGGCCACGCCGATGGCCGACGCGATCGTGGTGTTCTTCGTCAGGGCGATCAACACCGACCCCATCGGGATGATGACAGCGCGGAAAGCCTGCGGCAGCAACACGATCGACAGGTTCTGCCCGAAGGTCAGGCCAAGGGACCTGGCGGCCTCGGCCTGACCGAGCGGCACCGTGTTGACCCCGGAACGAACGGTCTCACACACGAACGCCGCGGTGTAGACGGTCAACCCGAGCATCGCCAGCCGGAAGCTGCTGTCCTCGATGAACGTCGGCGACTGCCGGCCGGCCAGCGTGACGCCCAGCGTCTGCGCCAACCCGAACGAGCAGAACAGGATGATCAGCGTCAGTGGGGTGTTTCGCACGGTGTTGACGTAAGTCGTGCCGATCCAATTGAGCATCGGCACCGGCGCCAGCCGCATCGCGGCCAGCACCGTGCCGATGACCAGCGCACCGATCGCGGAGAACACCGTCAGCTGGATCGTCGTCCAGAACGCGCCGAAGATCTCTTCGCGATACTCGGTGAAAACCTCCACTGAAGAATCCCCTGGTTACCCAGCCGACCTCAGTTGTCGAGCGGCGGCGGAGCCGGCGCGGTGATGCCCGCGGGGCCGAGGTTCTTGTCGAACGCCTCTTTCCAGGCGCCGCTTTCCTCCATTTTCGTCAACGCGTCGTTGATCTGGGTGCGCATCTCGGCGTCGTCCTTCTTCAGGCCGATGCCGTAGCGCTCCTCGGAGAACTGCTCACCGACGATCTTGAAGGCGCCGGGCGACTGTGCGGCGTATCCGGCGAGGATCACCTCGTCGGTCGTCACGGCGTCCACCGCGCCGTTCTTGAGGGCCTCGATGCAGGCCGAGTAGGTGTCGTACTGCTGCAGCTGCACGCCCGGGTACTCGTCCTTGATCTTCTGCGCCGGCGTCGAGCCCGACACCGAGCAGAGAATCTTGTTGTTCTCCAGCGACGCCGCCCCGGTGATGTCGTTGCTGTCCGACCGCACCAGCAGGCTCTGCCCGGTGATCAGGTAGGGACCGGCGAACGCGACCTTCTCCTTGCGGGAGTCGGTGATCGAGTAGGTGGCGGCGATGAAGTCGACCTGACCGTTCTGGATCAGGTTCTCCCGCTGCGCCGACGGGGCTTCCTTCCATTCGATCTGCTCGGGGGTGTAGCCCAGCTCGCCGGCGACGTAGGTCGCCACGTCGACGTCGAAGCCGCTCATCGTGCCGTCGGGGTTCTGCATGCCGAGACCGGGCTGGTCGAACTTGGTGCCGATGACGATGTTGTCGCTGTCACCGCCGCCACCGCCACCGCACGCGGTCGCGACCAGCGGGAGTGTGACCGCGAGTGCGACTGCGCCCAAGACTCGCTTGGACAGTGATATCTGAGACATGGCAACCATTCTCGGTGTTCCTTTCGCCGGGGCGGATGGTGTTGAAGCGGTGGTCAGTGGTGCAGGATCTTGCCGAGGAAGTCCTTGGCACGTTCGGTCTCGGGGTGGTCGAAGAACTGCACGGGCTCTGCGTCCTCCAGGATCGCGCCGTCGGACATGAACACCACGCGGTTGGCGGCCCGTCGTGCGAATCCCATCTCGTGGGTGACGACAAGCATCGTCATCCCCTCGGTGGCCAGCGCGACCATCACCGACAGCACCTCGTTGATCATCTCCGGATCCAGCGCACTGGTCGGCTCGTCGAACAGCATCACCTTCGGGTCCATCGCCAGCGAGCGGGCGATCGCGACCCGCTGCTGCTGACCGCCGGACAGCTGAGCCGGGTACTTGTCGGCCTGGTTGGCGATCCCGACCCGCTCGAGCAGGCTCATGGCCTTCTCTCGTGCCGCGGCCTTGGGCGTCTTGCGGACCTTCATCGGTGCCAGCATCACGTTCTCGACAATTGTCTTGTGCGCGAACAGGTTGAACGACTGGAACACCATGCCGACATCGGACCGCAACTGCGCCAGCTTGCGGCCCTCGTCCGGCAGCACTGTGCCGTCGATGGCGATGGTGCCCGAATCGATGGTCTCCAAACGGTTGATGGTTCGGCACAACGTGGACTTGCCGGAGCCGGACGGCCCCAGCACGACGACGACCTGCCCTTTGGCCACCTCGAGGTTGATGTCCTGCAGGACGTGGAGCTCGCCGAAATGCTTGTTGACCGACTTCATCGAGATCATCGGCACAGCAGGGGCGCTCTCCATGGGTGCTGACCTTACCCAGGGAATGCTCAGCTTGCCCGGAACTCGGCAATCCGCCCGGATCGCCGCGGGTGGGCGCGCGTCCCCGCGGCGGTTCAGCGTGCCGATGGCCGGCCGTAGGATGGGGCCGTGACTTCCACGGTGACGCAGCTGGCGAACGGGGCCCTTCCTGATCGCCGTACCGGTCGCGCCACTCGCACCTACCAGGTGCGAACCTATGGCTGCCAGATGAACGTGCACGACTCGGAACGGCTCGCCGGGCTGCTCGAAGCGGCCGGGTACCGGCGCGCCGACGACGGCATCGACGCCGACGTCGTGGTGTTCAACACCTGCGCGGTCCGCGAGAACGCCGACAACAAGCTGTACGGCAACCTGAGCCATCTCGCGCCCCGCAAGCAGGCTGACCCGCACATGCAGATCGCTGTCGGCGGATGCCTGGCCCAGAAGGACCGGGACACGGTGCTGCGCAAAGCCCCGTATGTGGACGTCGTGTTCGGCACCCACAACATCGGTTCGCTGCCCGCTCTGCTGGACCGTGCCCGGCACAACCGGGTGGCGCAGGTCGAAATCGAAGAGTCGCTGCGCGAATTCCCCTCGGCGCTTCCCGCCAGTCGCGAATCCTGTTATGCCGCATGGGTTTCGATCTCGGTCGGCTGCAACAACACCTGTACGTTCTGCATCGTCCCGGCGCTGCGGGGCAGAGAAGTCGACCGCCGGCCCGATGACGTGCTCGCCGAAGTGCAATCCCTGGTCGACCAGGGTGTGCTGGAGATCACGCTGCTGGGCCAGAATGTCAACGCCTACGGTGTGTCGTTCGCCGACCCGGGCCAACCCCGTGACCGGGGCGCGTTCGCCAAGTTGCTGCGCGCCTGTGGACGGATCGACGGACTGGAGCGGGTTCGCTTCACCTCGCCGCACCCGGCGGAATTCACCGACGACGTCATCGAGGCGATGGCCGAGACGCCCAACGTGTGCCCGACCCTGCACATGCCGCTGCAGTCGGGTTCGGACACCGTGCTGCGGGCGATGCGGCGGTCCTACCGCGCAGAGAAGTACCTGGGCATCATCGAACGGGTCCGGTCCGCGATCCCCCATGCGGCGATCACCACCGACGTGATCGTCGGATTTCCCGGTGAGACCGAAGCGGATTTCCAGGCCACGCTCGACGTGGTGGCCGCGGCGCGGTTCTCCAGTGCGTTCACCTTCCAGTACTCCAAGCGGCCCGGCACCCCCGCCGCCGATCTCGAGGGGCAGATCCCCAAAGACGTTGTCTCCGAGCGCTATCAACGACTGATCGAACTGCAGGAGCGGATCTCGCTGGAGGAGAACACCGCTCAGATCGGCCGGACCGTCGAGGTGCTGGTGGCCACCGGCGAGGGCCGTAAAGACGCCAGCACCGCCCGGATGTCGGGCCGGGCGCGCGACGGAAGGCTGGTGCACTTCGCCGCGGGCGACGTGGCCCGGGTCCGTCCGGGCGACATCGTCGTCACCACGGTCACCGGCGCCGCCCCGCACCATCTGATCGCCGACGCCGGTGTGATCGAGTATCGCCGCACCCGGGCGGGTGACGCCCATGCCGCGGGGGAGAAGCCCCGCACCGGAACCGGGCTCGGGATGCCCGGTGTCGGTCCGCCCGCCGCCACGGCCACGACGACCGGATGTGCACGATGAGCGCAGAACCCCGAGGCGGACCCGAGTTCGAGGCCTTCAAGGGTGACCTTGAAGCCGCCGAGCGGCGAGTCGCACGCGAGATCGATCCCGGTGCCCGGGCATTGGTCATCGCCGTGCTGGTGTTCATCCTGATGGTGACGATGTTGCTGCCGCACACCGGAGGCGCCAGGGGACTCGACGCGCTGATCGGGTCCGACGCGGCCGTCAGCGACGGCGTCGCGTTGCCGTCGCGGGTGTTCACGTGGTTCGTGCTGGTCTTCGGCGTCGGTTTCTCGATGCTGGCGTTGGTGGCCCGCCGGTGGGCGCTGGCATGGGTCGCGCTGGCCGGGTCGACGGTCGCGTCCTTCGTGGGCCTGCTGGCGGTGTGGTCGCGTCAGACCGCGCCCGAGCCGTACCCCGGCCCCGGGATCGGACTGGTCGTGGCGTGGCTGGCCGTGATCGTGCTCGCCTACAACTGGGCACGGGTGGTGTTGACCCGCACAGCGCTGCAGCTGGCTACCGAAGAGGATCGCCGCCGGATGGCCGCCGACCGTCAGAACCGGGGCCTGCTCGACGACTTCGGCGGCGACGGGCAGGCCGGCCCAGAGAACCCGGACCGCGGCTAGCGCTTCTTGGTCAGCGCGTCAGCGGCCGCGTCGGCCCACTGCCGCCACTGCTCGGCGCTGGCCCTGGCCTGCTCGGCATCCTTGCTGCGGCCGGCGGCCGCGGCCTTCTCCGCCTGGCGTTCGAACTGCTCGGCACGTACCCGGAACTGGTCTGCCCGCGCCTGTGCCTCGGGGTCCACGCCGCCGGTCGGGGTGTCACGAATCTTCTTCTCCACCGCGCGCAACCGCCGCTCCAGGTCTGCGCTGCGTTCCCGCGGAACCTTGCCGATGGCGTCCCACTTGTCCCCGATGGCACGCAGCGCTGCCCGCGCCGCGTCCGGGTCCGAACTGTCGAGCTTCTCCGCCTCGGCGAGCAACGCCTCCTTGGCCGCGGCGTTGGCGCGGAATTCGGCGTCGCGTTCGGCGTTGGCCGCATTGCGGGCGGAGAAGAACTTGTCCTGGGCGGACTTGAACCGGTGCCACAACGCGTCGTCGACGTCCTTGGCGGCACGACCCGCCGCTTTCCACTCGGTGAGCAGCTCGCGGAAGGTCGCCGACGTCGGACCCCAGTCGGTGGAGTCGCACAGTTCCTCCGCGCGCACGCACAGCGCTTCCTTGGCCTGCTTGGCGCCGACGCGCTCCCGGTCCAGTTCGGCGAAGTGCGAACCACGGCGGCGATTGAACGTCTCGCGGGCCGTCGAGTAGCGCTTCCACAACGCGTCGTCGGTCTTTCGGTCCAGGCCGGTGATGGTCTTCCACTCGTCGAGGATGGCCCGCAACCGGTCGCCGGTGGCTTTCCACTGCACCGAGTTGGCCGCGAGCTCCTCTGCCTCGGCGGCCAGCGCCTCTTTCCGGGCGGTGTGCTCGGCACGGGCCTGTTCGCGTCTGGCCTTCTCCTGGGCCGTGGCGCTCTCGGCGTGCTCGACGATCGCCTGCAGCCGCGCGGCCAGGGAGTCGACGTCACCCAGCACGTGGGCCTCCGGAAGGCTCTCTGCGAGGGTGGTCGCGGCAGAGCGGATCTTGCGGGCCTCGCCGGATCCCGACGCCAGCCGCTGCTCCAGGAGCATCACCTCGGTGTGCAGATCATCGAAGCGGCGACCGAAATGCTCGTAGGCGGCTTCGGTGTCACCGGCCTGCCAGGACCCGATCCTGCGCTCGCCCGCAGCGGTGAGCAGCCACACCGTGCCGTCGGGGTCGACCCGTCCGAAGCGGTGGGGATCGCTTGCCGGGACCGGGCTGACCGTCGTGACTTTGGGCGGGGCGACCGGCCCCGGCCGTATCGCACCAGGCCGGGGGCCCATCGAGCCCGGTCCCGGCCGGACAGGCCCCGGCTTGGGTTTGGGGGCGTCGTGCTCGAACTCCTGGGAACCGCCCGGCTCGGTGATCGTCATATCCGTTACCTCGTGCCCTCCGCGCGGACACCCGCGCACCTGCCGCGCTACGCGGCGCCTACCAGCTGACTCAGCGTCGGAGCCCTCGAAGTCTCCAAAGCGTCCGAAGCCTCCGAAGCGTCCTAAGCGTCCGAAGCCATTGAAACAGGTCATCAGGCGCTGCGCCCATGGCTTGGCGTGCCAGGTCTCTAGGCTCGGGACGAAAACCCGGGAGGTGGTGGATGGCCAAGGCGGATATCGCTGCACTGCTGGCCCTGGCCGCCGCTTTCTTCATCGCGGTCGGTGATGTCATCCATCAGCGCTCCGCGCACGAGGTGACCGATCAGAACGTCGGCCACCTCACGCTGTTCTTGACCCTGCTGCGCGACCGCCGATGGTGGTTGGGCAGTGGCGTGGCCGGCGCCGGGTTCGCGCTGCAAGCCGCGGCACTGGGGCTGGGCTCGGTGCTGTTGGTGCAGGCCGTGCTGGTGACCGCGCTGTTGTTCGCGTTGCCGATCAGCGCCCGGCAGTCACACCGGCGGGTCACCCGGTGGGAATGGGTGTGGGCGGTGCTGCTCGCCGGCTCGGTGATCGTCATCGTGACCGTCGGCAATCCGACCGCCGGCGACTCGCGCGCCTCACTGGAGACCTGGCTCGGCGTGGCCGCTGTACTCGGGCCGGTGCTGGCGTTGTGCCTGCTGGGCGCCAGGCTGTGGTCCGGCCCGGCCAGCGCGGTGCTGCTCGCCGTGGTGTCCGGGGCGTTGTGGGGGTTGTTCGCGGTGCTGACCAAGTCCGTGGTGGACCGCCTCGACGTGACCAGCTGGACCGGTGTCGAGGCGCTGCTGCTCACCCCCGAGCTCTACGCGTGGGCCCTGGTGGCGGTGGCGGGCACCGCCATGCAGCAGGCGTCGTTCCGGGCCGGGGCGCTGACCGCGTCGTTGCCGACGATGACGGTCACCGAGCCGATCGTCGCGTGCGTGCTCGGCGTCGTGGTGCTCGGCGAGACGCTGCGGCCGGGCGAGGCGGGGTGGTTCACCCTCGTCGTCGCGGTGGCGGTGATGGTGGCCGCCACTGCCGCTCTGGCCCGCGGCGAAGCCGCCACCCGGGAACCCGTCTGACCCGGGTGGCCGTCGGTCTGACCGGTTGACTGTCAGGCCGAGGGCTAGGTTTGACGGCGTGCTGAGCACTATCGCGATCGTGCCGTCGGCGCCGGTGATGGTTCCGCAACTCGCCGGGTCGGCCGCCTCCGAGACCGCGGACCTGCGTGCCGCCGCACTGTCGGCGGCGGCGGCGCTGCCGCCGCGGTGGCTGGGGATCGGCGCCGCATCGTCGGACCGGGTCGCCGGTCCCGAGTCGGCCGGGACGTTCGCCGGTTACGGCGTCGATGTCCGGGTGGGGCTGTCGCCCGAGGCCGTCGCCCTCGGCGCCGCGCCCGCCCGGTTGCCGCTGTGCGCGTTGATCGCCGGCTGGCTGCGCGGACTCGCCGCCCCGGCGGCCAGTGCCCAGGTGCGCGCCTACGACAGCGGTCACGATCTCGATACCGCGCTGGACTTCGGCAGGCAGCTGCGCACGGAACTCGACAGCACCGCCGATCCCATCGGAGTGCTCGTGGTCGCCGACGGCGCGAACACGCTGAGCCCACCCGCGCCCGGCGGCTACCAGCCGGACTCGATACCGGTGCAGGCCGTCCTCGACGAGGCCCTGGCCGCGGGTGACTGTGCCGCGCTGACCCGGCTGCCCGAGCGCATCGTCGGCCGCATCGCCTACCAGGTACTGGCCGGGCTCACCGAGCCGGCGCCCGCGTCGGCGAAAGAGCTCTACCGCGGAGCGCCGTACGGTGTCGGCTACTTCGTCGGCCTCTGGCACCCGTGACCGCCCCGCGCCCACTGGCGATCGTGGGCCCGACCGGCACCGGCAAGTCAGACCTGGCACTGGCCATCGCCGAGGCGCTCGGTGCCGAGATCGCCGCCGAAGTGGTGAACGCCGACGCGATGCAGCTGTACCGCGGGATGGACATCGGCACCGCGAAGCTGACGGTCGCCCAACGGCGGGGCATTCCGCATCATCAACTCGACGTGCTCGATGTCGTCGAGACCGCGACCGTCGCCCGCTATCAGCAGGACGCGGCCGCCGACATCGAGGCGATCGCCGCGCGCGGCGCCCTTCCGATCGTGGTCGGAGGGTCGATGCTCTACATCCAGTCCCTGCTCGACGAGTGGACGTTTCCGGCCACCGATCCGTACGTGCGGGCGCGGTGGGAGCGGCGCCTCGCCGAGGTCGGGGTGGCTCAACTGCATCGCGAACTGTCCGGGGTGGACGCGGCAGCGGCCGAGGCGATCCTTCCCACCGACGGCCGCCGCATCGTGCGCGCGCTGGAGGTCGTGGAGCTCACCGGCGAACCGTTCGCGGCGTCGGCCCCCCGGATCGGCGCCCCCCGGTGGAATGCCGCCATCATCGGGCTGGATTGGGACACCGAGGTTCTCGATCAGCGTCTGGCACACCGGACCGACAAGATGTTCGCCGACGGCCTGGTCGACGAGGTCACCTCGCTGCTCGGCCGGGGTCTGCGCGACGGTGTCACCGCGTCCCGGGCGCTCGGCTACGCACAGGTCATCGCGGACCTCGACGCAGGCGGTGACGGCTCCGCGGCCCGGGAGCCGACGTTCGTCGGCACCCGTCGCTACGTGCGCAGGCAGCGGTCGTGGTTCCGCCGCGACCACCGCATCACCTGGCTGGACGGCGCCGCCCCCGGAAACCTCGACCGGGCGCTGCAGCGGTGGCGCGACGTATCCTGAGCTGGTGAAGTTCGCCAAGGGGCACGGCACGGAGAACGACTTCGTGCTGATTCCCGACCTGCAGGCCGCGATCGAGTTGACGCCGGTCGCGGTCGCTGCGCTCTGTGACCGCAGGCGCGGGCTCGGCGCCGACGGGGTGTTACGCGTCACCGTCGCGGGTGCCGCATGCGAGGCGGGGGTGCTCGACGAGCTGCCCGAGGGCGTGGCGGCCGAGGACTGGTTCATGGACTACCGCAACGCTGACGGGTCGATCGCGCAGATGTGTGGCAACGGGGTGCGGGTCTTCGCCCACTACCTGCGGGCCGAGGGCCTGGAGTCCCGGCGGGAGTTCGTCGTGGGCTCGCGGGCCGGTGCCCGCCCGGTCGAACTGCACGCCGCCGATGCGATCCGGGCCGACGTCACCGTCGACATGGGCAAGGCCACCGCGCTCGGCAACGGTTCGGCGGTGGTCGGCGGGCGCCGCTTTAACGGCCTGGCCGTCGACGTCGGCAACCCCCACCTCGCCTGCGTCGATGACTCGCTGACCGATGCCGACCTCGCCGCACTGGACGTCGCCGGCCCCGTGACCTTCGACACCGCGCAGTTCCCGGAGGGGGTCAATGTCGAGGTGCTGACCGCCCCGGCCGACGGTGCGGTGACCATGCGGGTGCACGAACGAGGGGTGGGAGAAACACGATCCTGCGGCACGGGAACCGTCGCCGCGGCCTACGCCGCTCTGCAGCACCAGGGCCTGTCGACCGGCACCCTGCGGATACGCCTCCCCGGAGGCGAAGTCACGGTGACCGTCACCGAGGGCGCCAGCTACCTACGGGGTCCCTCGGTCCTGGTCGCCGCCGGCGAACTGTCCGACACGTGGTGGCGAGCGCAGTAATTCAGATGCACGAACACACCCAAAAGGGGCAACATCTCCAAGTACATGACTGAACCCACGATCCCAAGCTCCGGTGAGCTCGCCCTGGAAGACCGGGTGGCGCTGCGCCGGGTAGCCGGGCTGTCCACCGAACTCGCCGACGTCACCGAGGTCGAGTACCGCCAGCTGCGACTGGAGCGCGTGGTGCTGGTCGGGGTGTGGACCGACGGCACCGCCGCGGACGCCGACGCCAGCCTCGCGGAGCTGGCCGCGTTGGCCGAGACGGCAGGTTCGGAGGTGCTCGAAGGTCTCATCCAGCGTCGCGACAAACCGGACCCGTCGACCTACATCGGGTCCGGCAAGGCCGCTGAACTGCGCGAGGTGGTGCTGGCGACCGGTGCCGACACCGTCATCTGCGACGGTGAGCTCAGCCCGGCGCAGTTGAACGCGCTGGAGAAGGCGGTGAAGGTCAAGGTCATCGACCGCACCGCGCTGATCCTGGACATCTTCGCCCAGCACGCAACGAGCCGCGAAGGCAAGGCGCAGGTCGCCTACGCGCAGATGGAGTACATGCTCCCGCGACTGCGAGGCTGGGGTGAGTCGATGTCCCGTCAGGGTGGCGGCGCCGGCGGCAGCGGCGGCGGTGTCGGAACCCGCGGACCGGGTGAGACGAAGATCGAAACCGACCGCCGCCGGATCCGCGAGCGAATGGCCAAGCTGCGCAGGGAAATCCGCGACATGAAGCAGGTTCGCGATACGCAGCGCAGCCGTCGGCTCGGCAGTGACAAGCCCTCGGTGGCCATCGTCGGTTACACCAACGCCGGAAAGTCCAGTGTGCTCAACGCGTTGACCGGGGCCGGTGTGCTGGTCGAGAACGCGTTGTTCGCCACCCTCGAGCCGACTACTCGCCGTGGCGAATTCGCCGACGGTCGGGAGATCGTGCTCACCGACACCGTGGGCTTCGTCCGTCATCTGCCCACCCAGCTCGTCGAGGCGTTCCGGTCGACCCTCGAGGAGGTCGTCGACGCAGATCTGCTCGTCCACGTCGTCGACGGCTCCGACGTCAACCCGCTGGCGCAGGTCAACGCGGTGCGGCAGGTCGTCAACGATGTGGTGGCCGATCGTGACGGTCAGATGGCTCCAGAGTTGTTGGTGGTCAACAAGATCGATGCAGCCGGGGACTTGGCGCTGGCGAAGTTGCGGCGGGCCCTGCCTGACGCGGTGTTCGTCTCTGCCCGCACCGGTGAAGGATTGGACCGCCTGCGGGCCCGGATGGCGGAGATGGTGGCGCCCCGCGATGTAGTGATTGATGTCACAATCCCTTACAGCCGAGGAGATCTCGTCAACCGGGTGCACGCCGACGGGCGCGTCGATGCCATGGAGCACACTGCTTCTGGCACCAGGATCAAGGCGCGGGTGCCGATCGCGCTGGCGGCCGGGCTCGCCGAGTTCCCGACGTTCTGACCGCCACAGATGCGTATGTGGTTGGTGGTGCGGTAGGCTCGTCGTGAACGTCGGCTGCGGACAGCTCATCACCATCTCTTCGAGCACACCGCCCGCTCCTGGAAACGCTGACGACCGACTACCCACTACGGCGAAACCGCCACTGTGTGCGCACTTCCGCTGGACGGTTCCCGTCGCGGTTGCCCGGGCACACGCTGCCCGAACAGGCCGGAAAGGCACACACACATGACCCCCCAATCCTTTGCTGACCTCGGCGTGCCCGCATCGCTGGTACAGGCACTCACCGAGCGCGGCATCACAGAACCGTTCCCGATCCAAGCCGCCACCCTGCCCGATGCACTCGCCGGACGCGACGTGCTCGGCCGCGGAAAGACCGGCAGCGGCAAGACGCTGGCGTTCTCGCTGCCGCTGGTGGCGACGCTGACCGGGCGCCGCAGTCAACCCTCGCGGCCCACCGGGCTGATCCTGGCTCCCACCCGGGAACTCGCCACCCAGATCACCGCCGTGCTGCAGCCGCTGGCCGCCGCGTCCGGCCTGCGCGTCACGACGATCTTCGGCGGTGTGTCGCAGAGCAAGCAGGTCAGTGCGCTGCGCTCCGGTGTCGACATCGTGGTGGCATGCCCCGGCCGCCTCGAGGATCTGATGCGGCAGAAGCTGATCCGTCTCGACGACGTCCGCACCACGGTGCTCGACGAGGCCGATCACATGGCCGATCTCGGCTTCCTCCCCGGCGTCACGCGCATCCTGGCGGCGACTCCCGCAGGCGGCCAGCGGCTGCTGTTCTCCGCGACGCTGGACAACGGCGTCGACAAGCTGGTGAAACGATTCCTGAGCAATCCGGTGATGCACTCGGTCGAGGAGGCCGACGAAGTGCCCGCCGTGATGACCCACCACGTGTTTCACGTTGGGGGAGCACAGCAGAAGAAGGATCTCGTGCACCGGCTGGCCTCCGGGACCGGACGCCGGATCCTGTTCATGCGCACCAAGCACCAGGCGCGCAAGCTGGCCAAGCAGCTCACCGAATCGGGGGTTCCCTCGGTGGACCTGCATGGCAACCTCTCGCAGCCGGCGCGGGACCGCAACCTGGCGGCCTTCACCACCGGCACCGCGCGCGTACTGGTCGCCACCGATATCGCCGCCCGTGGTGTCCACGTCGACGGGGTCGAACTCGTCGTGCACGTCGACCCGCCGATGGAACACAAGGCCTACCTGCACAGGTCGGGACGCACCGCTCGGGCGGGCAGCGACGGCGACGTCGTCACCGTCGTGCTACCCGAGCAGCGCAGGGACACCCAGCAGCTGCTGCGTCGCGCAGGTATCACCGTGCGGCCTCAGGAAGTCACCGCCGACTCCGATCCAGTGCACGCGCTGGTCGGTGAGATCGCACCACTGCGTGCGGCGCCGAAAGTGGTTGCCCCGGTAGCCAGAGCTGCCGGACCGAAGCCCGACCGTGGCCCCGACCACCGCCGCGGTACGCCCGCCCGGGGCGCGCACGGCAACCGGCGACGCGGTACCCGCGGCGCCGGTGCGCGGGGGCGTGCTCAGACGACGTCCTGACCCGCGGGTCACCGGATGACCGGTGGCTCCTCGGTGCGGCCGGGCCCCGGCTCCGAGCCGACCACGACGGACGCTCTGCGGCCCGTTCGGCGTCGGCCAACCATCCGGTTGGATGGGGTACGTTGGCGGTAACAGCCCGTACCAACCACGGAGGGATTCCCCATGGGCGTCGTCGCCTACGACCGCACGCTGTTCGAGCCCGAACACGAACTGTTCCGCGAGTCCTTCCGCGGTTTCCTGGAACGTCATGTCGCGCCGTTCCACGAGGAGTGGGAAAAGGACAAGATCGTGGACCGGGGTGTCTGGCTGGAGGCCGGCAAGCAGGGCTTTCTGGGCATGGCGGTGCCCGAGGAGTACGGCGGCGGGGGCGTTTCGGACTTCCGGTACAACACCGTCATCACCGAGGAGGTGACCGCGGGGCGGTTCAGCGGGCTGGGATTCAGCCTGCACAACGACGTCGTCGCCCCGTATCTGACCAGGCTGTGCGCCGAGGAGCAGAAGCAGCGCTGGCTACCCGGGTTCTGCACCGGAGAGTTGATCTCCGCGATCGCGATGACCGAGCCGGGCACCGGAAGTGACCTGCAGGGCATCAAGACCAGAGCGGTCAAGGACGGCGACCACTACATCCTCAACGGCGCCAAGACCTTCATCACCAACGGCATCCACGCCGACCTGGTGATCGTGGTGGCCCAGACCGACCCCGACAAGGGCGCGCTGGGGTTCTCGCTGCTGATGGTCGAGCGCGGGATGGAGGGCTTCGAGCGGGGCCGTCATCTGGACAAACTCGGCCTCGACGCCCAGGACACCGCTGAGTTGTCGTTCACCGACGTCAAGGTGCCTGCGGAGAATCTGCTCGGGGAAGAAGGCCAGGGTTTTGTCTACCTGATGCAGAACCTCCCGCAGGAGCGGATCTCGATCGCCATCATGGCGGCCGCGGCGATGGAGGCGGTACTCGGTCAG
Organism: Mycolicibacterium hippocampi; assembly: GCF_010723735.1. GTDB lineage: Bacteria > Actinomycetota > Actinomycetes > Mycobacteriales > Mycobacteriaceae > Mycobacterium > Mycobacterium hippocampi. The sequence continues at coordinate 3,030,625 of NZ_BLLB01000002.1, forward strand.
ACGGTCGAGTACGCCAAGGAGCGCAAGGCCTTCGGCAAGCCGATCGGCAGCTTCCAGAACAGCCGTTTCGTGCTGGCCGAGCTGGCAACCGAAGCCACGGTGGTGCGGATGATGGTCGACGAGTACATCCGCCTTCACCTCGACGATCGACTGACTGCTGAGCAGGCCGCGATGGCCAAGTGGTATTCCACCGAGAAGCAGGTGCATTTGATCGACCGGTGCCTGCAATTGCACGGCGGCTACGGATATATGCGGGAATATCCGGTGGCGCGCGCCTATCTGGATGCGCGGGTTCAGACCATTTACGGGGGAACCTCCGAGATCATGAAGGAGATCATCGGGCGCAGCCTCGGGGTATGAATACCGGCATCCGAAGTGGTCCGGCGATAGTGCGCAACTGCATATTCTTTTTGTTGAACCGGCGAGGGTCCTTGGTAATCGGCGTCCGCTGACGCAAAGTGAACGGACGCGGTACTTTCGCAGGACTTTTTGAAGCACGGCTTCGAGGGTCTTGCTGAGCACCTGTCGCCGACCGCGGGGAGGATGAATGATCCGGCAGCCCATGCTGCGCATACGTGTGGTCGGTCGCGCAGCGATCGGGTTGTTGGGGGTCGCCACGGCGCTCCTACTCGCGCCCGCCGCGCTGGCACAGCCCGAGGTCGAGGCCGGCGACGCGATCACCGCAGCCTGGCAGGCCAACGGTGGCGACGCCGGCCCGCTGGGGCCGAAGTCGGGCGACGTGTACCCAGCCGGTGAAGGCTTCGTGCAGAACTTCGCGTCCGGCAAGATGTTCTTCACCCCCGATACCGGCGCCCACTTCATGCAGGGCGCGATCCTGGAGAAGTACGAATCGCTGGGCGGGCCCGCCGACAGCGACCTGGGCTTCCCCGAGATCGACGAAGGCCCGGGCCGGGCGGCCGGCAGCCGCAACAGCACGTTCAGTGCCCCCGACAATCCGGTGATCTTCTGGACACCGGAGACGGGCGCGCGGGTGGTCCGTGGTGCGGTCAACGCGGCATGGGACGAGCTGGGTGGGTCGTCGGGGGTACTCGGTGTGCCCGCCGAAGACGCGACTTACGACGGTGCAGTCGTCACACAGCGGTTCACCGGCGGCGAGATCTCCTATGACGCCCGCGCCAAGACGTTCACCACGGTGCCGCCTGAACTGGCCGACCAGCTGACGGATCTCGACATCCCCGACGATCCGGTGTCGGCGATCAACGCCGCCCGCCGCGCGGCCGGGGGGCCGCTGGGTCCGCTGGGTGCCGCCGAGGGTGAACCGTATCCGATCGGTGCGGACGGCTTCGGTCAGGACTTCGTCAACGGCAAGATCTTCTACAGCCCCGCCACCGGCGCGAACGTGGTGACCGGTCAGGTGCTGGCCAAGTACGAGAGTGTCGGCGGCCCGGAAGGCGACCTCGGCTTCCCGGTAACCAGCGAGGTGGACGGCGGCGTGGCCCCGGCGAGCCGGATGAGCACATTCGCCGCCGAGGACGAACCGGTGATCTTCTGGACGCCGGACCACGGCGCGGTGATCGTCCGCGGCCCGATGAAGGCTGCCTGGGAGGAGCTCGGCGGCGCCACCGGCGAACTCGGCCCGCCCGTGGCAGACCAGACCCAGAACGGGCAGGTCATCACCCAGCGCTTCGGCCAGGGCGCTGTCTCCTGGAACACCGAGACCAGATCGTTCAGCACCGAACCGGGTAATCTCGCGTCGCAGTTGACCGACATCTCGGTGTCCCAACAGCAGGCGCCGCTGGCACCTCCGCAGGCAGCCGACACCGGCGAGGCCACGTTCCGGTGGACATGGTGGTGGTTGCTGGCCGTTGTGCCGCTGCTGCTGCTGGCGGGTCTGGTGGCCCTCGTCGTGGTCCGGAAGCGACGTCGCGACGACGACGACGACATCTTCGGGCCCGGTGCCGGATCGGTTTCCGACGACGACGGGGACTTCGAACCTGCCCGGTCGGGCGGTGACTACCAGGACGAGGTCGGCCGGGAGGACACGCTGTTCGGTGACCGATATGCCCGTGAAGGCCTCGGCTCGCTGTCGTCAGGTGTCCCTGCCGCATCGGCCCCGTCCGACGACTTCCCCTCGGGGCCGCTGAGTTTCTGGGGCGCACCTGTGGGAGCGCCGCGTGAGGCCGAAGGCGAGGCCGGGCAGTCGGACGTCGGGCAGGAAGACCCCGACTCCGTGGACACCGCGCCGACCCGCGTTCCGGACGCCGCCGAGGTCTTGCCGGAGACCGCGCCGTACGACGAGTCGCCGGAGACCGCGCCGTACGACGAGCCCCCGGAAGCAGCGCCGTACGACGAGCCCCCGGAAGCAGCGCCGTACGACGAGCCGCCGGTGGTGGCCGACCGGGAACCGTTGGTCGCGTTCGACCGGGAACCGTTGGTCGCGTTCGACCGTGATCCGATGACCGACACCGGTCGCCACGCGCGGATCGACTTCGACGAACCTGCCCCGGCCGCAACCGCGTTGCACCTGCCCCTCGACGATCCGAACGAGATCCCTGAGGGCTATCCGATCAAGGCAGACACCGAGTCGGGCCTGTACTGGGCGCCCGGCAGCGACGACTACGACGAGGCGCCGGCCGAGATCTGGTTCGCCAGTGAGGAAATGGCCCGGACCAACGGATTCGTCCGGGGGGACTAGGCAGGCCTCAGATCTTGCGGATGACGGTGACGACCTTGCCCAGCACGGCAGCATCGTTACCGGGGATCGGGTCGAACGCCGGGTTGTGCGGCATCAGCCACACCTGACCCTTGGTGCGCTTGAGCGTCTTCACGGTGGCCTCGCCGTCGATCATCGCGGCGACGATGTCGCCGTTTTCGGCGTCGCTCTGTTGCCGGACGACCACCCAGTCGCCATCGCAGATCGCGGCGTCGACCATGGATTCGCCGACCACCTTCAGCAGGAACAGCGAGCCCTCGCCGACCAGTTCGCGCGGGAGCGGGAACACGTCCTCGACGGCTTCCTCGGCCAGGATGGGACCGCCGGCCGCGATCCGTCCGAGAACGGGCACGAAGGTGGGCTCGGGCAATGCGTCGGACCCTGACACGTCGGTGGTCACGATCGGCGGGGCGCTGTCTTCGGGGCTGCGCACGTCTACTGCGCGGGGGCGGTTGGCATCGCGCCGCAGGAAGCCCTTGCGCTCGAGGGTGCGCAGCTGGTGGGCGACCGAAGAGGTCGACGTCAGCCCGACCGCGTCGCCGATCTCCCTGATACTCGGTGGGTAACCGCGAGTGGTCACCGACGCGCGGATGACGTCGAGAATCGTTCGCTGCCGCTCGGTCAGTCCCGCTTCACGTGGCCGGAGCTCGCTCGCGCCGGCCGAGCTGTCGCTGCTGTCATCGGTCATGAGCCCGAATGTAACCTGGACCGCCGCGATAATCAAACATGTGTTCGAGGCGTGTCGTCGGCCCGCGTGCCCCCGTTCCCGGTGCCGGAAGCGAGCCGGCGGACATGTCGGTGGGGTGCGTTAGCGTTCGCAACAGTTCGATCACGTGTTCTATTCATCGAACACATGATCGACTATGGTTCGAACACAAGAGCGAAGGCCACCCGATCGAAAGGGCAGACAGATGACGATCCTCCACACTCGTGAGGCCTGCAACGACCTCGATGCCGAAAGTGCCGTCCGCGGCGGGTGCCGTGCGGTGCAGGGCGCCGTCGTCGAGAGGCCGCGGGTCCGGCCGGGCACCGCGTCGCGCAGGCCGGGTTCCCCGGGTGCCCGGCGGTCAACGCCGTCGCTGCGGCCCGGCGGGGCGCCGTTGCGCTACCGCGGTACCGGGGTGCTCGTCTCGCGGGCCTCCCATCGGCGGCGGCCGATCACCCCCGCGACCACTGTGGTGCTGGCGTTGATCGCCGGTGTGATCACGATCTGGCTGGGCCTGGTGGCCCAGTCGGGCGGTGTGGTGGGCAGCGATGCCGTGATTCCGGGCAGGCTGGCGGTGGTTCAGGTGCACACCGGGGAGTCGCTGCAACAGGTCGCGCAGCGCGTGGCGCCCGATGCCCCGGTCAACGAGGTCGTCGACCGGATCCGCGAACTGAACGAACTCGACTCGGTGACGCTCGCCGCCGGGCAGACGCTGATCGCGCCGGTCGCGTGATCCGCGGCAGCTCCGAATGCTCTGTCGCTCAAGTGCACTGAGGAGCCGTCTCGTGAAGTATGCCCCAATCGGTCCGCCCTCGGGCCGGCCACGGATCACGCAGGTACGCTCAAAGGCGTTCGAAGCGGTTGTCCGTCGGTGCGGCGAAGGAGCGGTGATGCACTGTCCGTTCTGCCGTAATCCCGATTCCAGGGTCGTCGATTCCCGCGAGACCGACGAAGGGCAGGCGATTCGCCGGCGCAGGTCGTGCCCCGAGTGTGGGCGCCGGTTCACCACCGTCGAGACCGCCGTGCTCGCGGTGGTCAAGCGCAGCGGCGTGACCGAGCCGTTCAGTCGGGAAAAAGTCATCAAAGGTGTGCGCCGAGCCTGTCAGGGTCGCCAAGTCGACGACGACGCACTCAACCTGCTGGCACAGCAGGTCGAGGACGCGGTGAGAGCGACGGGCTCGCCGGAGGTGCCCAGTCATGAGGTCGGCCTTGCCATTCTCGGCCCGTTGCGCGACCTCGACGAGGTGGCCTATCTGAGATTCGCCTCGGTCTATCGGTCGTTCTCGTCTGCCGAGGATTTCGAGCGGGAGATCGAGGCATTGCGTGCGCATCGAAACGTGGCCGCGCATGGCCAACCCGCTCAGTCGATCTGACGTATCCCGTCGTCGGCGACCCGTCCGGCGACCTGCACCCAGCCTTCCGCGCTCCACGTGGTGTGGATGATCGAGCCCTGGCCCTGAAGGATGGTCAGGTCGCGATTGAGGTACTCGGTGATGCGGACCGCGGCCGCGCCGGTCGCCTCGTCCTCACGCACCCCGAGTCTGGGGGCGAACATCCTCGCTCTGATCGTGCTCGAGGGCTCGTCCAGCCAGGTCCACAGGTAGTGCTCGACCTCGTCGCCGTAGTCGTCGGGGTCGGCCGCGGACAGGTCGTCGACCGTGGCGAGGTCGTAGATCGAGAAGTCCGGTGCCCACTCGGCGCGGGCACTGACCGAGGTCAGGTCGTCGGTGTAGGCCACCTGCACGATCCCGGCCGGCACCTGCAGGGTCCGTACAGGTGTGCCCCTGGTCTTGAGCCACCAGGATGCGCCCACGGTGGGGTGGCCGGCGAACGGGAGTTCGGTGGTGGGGGTGTAGATGTGCGCGTGCGCGGTGCTTCTGCCCGCATCGGGAAGGGAGACGAAGATGGTTTCGCTGTAGCCCAATTCGGTCGCGATGCGTTGCCGGTCAGCCGGGTCCACCGCGGCCGAGTCCACCACGCCGAGCGGGTTGCCGAACCGGCCCTGCTGGTCGGTGAACACCCGCAGCACTGTGACGTCGATGGCCATGTTGCCGATGCTACGTGCTGGCAACCGTGACGAACCGGTGATCTGTCGTCGCGAAGGTCAGGTGGCGCTGCGTTCGTCGACACCCATTGCGTCCAGCACCGCCACCCGGGTGTCCACCGAACCCGAGATCGCGCCCTCGGTGATGCCTGCCCGCAGCAGACCGCGAAGGTAATCCTGGTCGTAGACGGCGGGTTCGGTGGAATCGATGAACTTCTGCACGACCTCGACGAAACGGTCCGGGTCGTCGTGGAACGGGAAATGCCCTGAACCCTCGAAGATCTCCAGCTGTGAACCCGGCATCGCGGCATGTGCCATCTCGGCGTGGCTGACGGGGATGACCGAATCGCTTCTACCCCAGATCAGCTGCACCGGAACCGATTGCGTCAGGTAGCAGCGATCGAGCATGGTCACCACCTGACCGCGCCAATCAACCACCGCGCGCAGCGTACGGGCGAAGGCCGAGGATGCGGTGGGCTCGGGCAGGTCGGCCAGGATGCGCAGCATGTTGGGGATGTCGCGGCCCATCCCGGTGGACCCGAACAGGGTGCCGCTGGCGCGGCCGACGAGCTGCAAGGCGGGCAGCACCATCGGAAGCCGCAGCAATGCCAGCGCCTCACTGCCCATGGGCAGCGACGCGATCCGCAGCGCGATGTTCACCTCCTTGGTGACGCCACCGGCCCCGACCAGGATCAATCGGTCCACCAGCTGCGGGAACTGGTAGGCGAACTGCATCGCCACGCCGCCGCCGAGTGAGTGACCGATCACCGTGACGCTGTCGATGTCGAGCACGCTGAGCAGGTCCCGCATGCCGTTGGCGTAAGCGGCCACGGAGTAGTCCGCCCGAGGTTTGTCGGATTTTCCGTGGCCGAGGAGATCGGGGGCGATGACGGTGTACCGCTGCGCGAGCTTGGCCTGCACAGTGCTCCAGGTGGTGGAGTTGTCACCGATGCCGTGGATCAGAAGAATCGCCGGACCGGACCCGGCCATCCGGAACGCCCTGCGGTAGCCGTGGATGGTCCGGTAGTGCAACGCCGGGGTGCACTCCCGTACGGGGCGCAGGTTGGGTTTGCGGTCTGTCACAGCGCAAACCCGCTGATGACGGTCATGTCGCCCACTTCGTCGTCGGGACCGATGGCAGCTACCTCGGCTAGGGACTACCGGTGGGATCGTCCCCGTCTTTCCTGTCATTCTCACCGGTCTGCTGGGCGAGGAATCGCTCGAACTCGGCGCCGAGTTCATCCCCGCTGGGCAAATCCTCGTCGTGCGCCAGAAGAGACCGGTTCTCCTGGGCGGCAACGAATGCATCGTACTGGCGCTCCAGCGCCTCCACCACCTGAGCGACCTCCGGGCTGGCGGCGACCTGCTCATTGATCTTGTCGTGGACCTCGGCGGCTGCCTGGGACAGCGCGGCCGTCGGGATCTGCAGCGAACCACTTCTGGCAACCTCCGCCAGCAGCGTCTCCGCAGCAGCGGGATAGTCGGTCTGCGCCAGGTAGTGGGGGATGTGCACGGTGTACCCGACGACCTCGTGTCCGTGCTGAGCCATCCGGAACTCCAACAGGCTCGACACGCTGCCGGGGACCTGGACCTCGCCGACCCAGGGTTGGTGGCCGGCGATCAGCTCCTTGTCGTTGGAGTGCGCGGTCATCGTGATAGGCCGGGTGTGTGGAACCGCCATCGGGATCGCGCCCAGCCCGATCACCCGGCGCACCCCCAGCCGCTCGGACAACAGCCGCACGGCGGTGATGAAGCGCTCCCAACGCAGGTCCGGTTCGAGGCCGGCGAGCAGCAGGAACGGCGTCCCCACGCTGTCGTGCAGCGCGTAGAGATTCAGTTCCGGCTCGTCGTAGTGGGTGAAGTGGTCGGTCTTGAACGTCATCAGTGGCCGCCGGGACCGGTAGTCGAGCAGTTCGTCGATCGCAAACGACGCCACCAACTCGGTGTCGAGCGTGTCCTTGAGGTGTTCGGCAGCCAGCTTGATCGCCCGGCCGGCGTCGGAGAATCCCTCCAGTGCATGGATCAGCACCGGTCCGCGGCCGTCGGCGGCCGCGAGCTGGGGGGCGGGGAACTCGAGCTCGTACATGCCCGTCTGCTCAGGTTGGTACTGCTGACCTGGATTGTCTGTGTTCTCGGCCATCTCTTGCCTCCTTGCCACTGTGGTCGCGACAGTGGGTGTCGTTCGCACTGTGTCCTACCAGTGTCGTCCTACCAGTGTCCCGCACGTGGGGTTCCCCGCCACGGCGGTATACCCCCGTCATCCTTTTGTTCGAACGCGCTCACACCGATGTGACATTCCGCATCCCGGTGGACGGGGCCGGCCCGGCTCAGGATCGGAACTGGTGCAGAGCACGTAGCTTGTTCATCACGTCCAGTGCCGCGACCTTGTAGGCCTCGGAGAACGTCGGATAGTTGAACACGGCATCGACGAGGTATTCGACGGTGCCGCCGCAGCCCATCACGGCCTGGCCGATGTGCACCATCTCGGTGGCGTTGGTGCCGAAGATGTGGACCCCGAGCAGGCGCAGATCCTCGGTGGAGACCAGCAGCTTGAGCATGCCGTAGGAGTCGCCGGCGATCTGGCCGCGAGCCAACTCGCGGTACCGGGAGACACCGACCTCGTAGGGCACCGACCCCTTGGTGAGGTCCACCTCGGTCGCCCCGACGTAGGACACCTCGGGGATGGAGTAGATCCCGATCGGCTGGAGTTCGGTCATGCCTTTGCAGGGCTCGCCGAACGCGTGGTAGGCGGCCAGTCGGCCCTGGTCCATGGACGTCGCCGCCAGGGCCGGGAAACCGATGACGTCGCCGACGGCGTAGATGTGGTCGACCTTGGTCTGATAGTTGTCGTCGACGAAGATGCGACCGCGGTCGTCGGCCTCCAGGCCGGCGTTCGGGAGGTCCAGGTGGTCGGTCTGGCCCTGCCGGCCCGCCGAGTACATGACGGTCTCGGCGGGGATCTGCTTGCCGCTGGCCAGCGTCGTCACCGTGCCCGCAGATCCGACGTCGACGGCGGTGACCTCCTCGCCGAAGCGGAACGTGACGGCCAGGTCGCGCAGGTGGAACTTGAGCGCCTCGATGATCTCGGGATCGCAGAACTCCAGCATGTTGTCACGCTTCTCGACGACGGTGACCTTGGTGCCCAGCGCCGCGAACATCGAGGCGTACTCGATTCCGATGACTCCGGCCCCGACCACGACCATCGAGCCGGGGATGGACTTCAGGTCGAGAATCCCGTCGGAGTCCAGCACGCGGTTCTCGTCGAACTCCACGCCGAGCGGGCGGGCTGGTTTGGTGCCCGTGGCGATGACGACGTAGCGGCCGCTGACGGTGACACGTTCGGCGCGTCCGGGGTCGTCGACATGGATGGTGTGCGCGTCGATGAACCGGGCGTGACCGACGTAGAGCTCGATGCGGTTGCGCATCAGCTGCGAGCGCACGACGTCGATCTCCCTGCCGATGACGTGCTGGGTGCGCGCCAGGAGGTCGGCGGGGGTGATCTTCTCCTTGACGCGGTAGCTGGCGCCGTAGAGCTCGCGCTGGCTCATGCCGGTGAGGTAGACGACGGCCTCACGCAGCGTCTTCGACGGAATGGTGCCGGTGTTGACGCACACCCCGCCGAGCATCAGCCCGCGCTCGACAACGGCGACCGACTTGCCGAGCTTCGCCGCCGCGATGGCCGCCTTCTGCCCTCCCGGGCCGGACCCGATGACGACGAGATCGTATTCCTGCGTGGAACCCATGGCACAAGATCTACGCCGGTTACCGCCGTCTCGCATGTCGGCCGGCGTCAACTCCAGGTGAACTCTCACCGCTCGGGCGAACACCGATCCCCAATCGCGATTCCATCCACAGTTCGGGTCCGCCACACCGTCGACAGCGCCTCGCCGTCGGCAGGTGTTGCCAGGTTTGCGGTATGTCCACAACACATCGCCCCGATAACCCGCTCGACCGACCCGGCGCCCTGATTGCGGCGTTGCCCGCTGTCCTCGGGTTCGTCCCCGAGAGATCGCTGGTGCTGGTGACCGCTGCCCACGGTGAGATGGGCGCGGTGATACGCGCCGAACTCTCCGAAGGCGCGGACTGCTCGCTGGGGCACCTCGCGGAATTGGCGGCCGCCTCGCGAGCGGAGATCGCGATCGCGGTGATCGTCGACGACGAGGGCGCCGCCTGCCGGATGTGCGCCGACGAGTACCGGGAGTTGGCCCACGAACTGGCCGTCGAGCTCGCGAGATGGAACGTCGAACTGTCCGCCGTGCACGTTGTCGACAAGGTCGCCGCCGGTGGCCGGTGGTACTGCGCGGACGGGTGCGGCAGCACAGGAGTGGTCGAGGACCCGGCGGCATCACCCATCGCCGTGGCTGCCGTGCTGGACGGTCGGCGTCTGTACGCCCGCCGCTCGGAGTTGGTCGCCGTGGTCGCCCAGGTCGATCCCGAACGCAGCGCGACACTCGCCCTGGCCATCGACGCGGCCGGCGAGGTGGACCCCGATCGCCCGGACTCGCAGGCGAGAAGCGACATCGAGCACGCTCTGGCCTGCGCCGATCAACTCACCGAGGGCCGCCCGTTGGCCGATGGGCAGCTCACGCGGCTGGGCTTGGCGCTGACCGATCCGCGGGTGCGCGACACCCTTTATGCACTGGCCGTCGGAGACCATGCGGGCGCGGCCGAATCGTTGTGGGCCGACCTCGCCCGGCTGCTGCCCGAACCGTGGCGAGCCGAAGCGCTGGTACTGCTGGCGTTTTCGGCCTATGCGCGGGGGGACGGGCCGCTCGCCGGGATCTCACTGGATGCCGCGCTGGCGTGCTCGCCGAAGCACCGGATGGCCGGCATGCTCGACCAGGCTCTGCAGTCGGGGATGCGGCCAGAACAGATACGCGAACTGGCCCGCACCGGCTACCGCCTGGCCAAGCAGCTCGGAGTGCAGCTGCCGCCTAAGCGGCTCTTCGGCCGGCGGGCGGGCTAGCTTGCGTACCGGGTCAGACCTTCTCGACTTTCACCGTGTGGGCCATCTCATGCGGGAGTTCGACTTGCTCGTGCCCTGGGATGACGATCATCACGCCGCCGTGGTTGTTGACCTCGACCGTCACGCGGGCGTTGGGCACCACACCGGCGTCCTTCAGCCGCGCGATCAACTCGGCGTCGCCCTGGACATGTTCGGTCAGCTGCCGCACCACTACCGCCACGGGCATCCCGGCGGGCAACTCGGTCAGCCGAACCAGGCTGATGGTCTCGTTGATCAGGTCATCGCCGACACCGAGCTCCGACAGCCCCGGGATCGGGTTGCCGAACGGGGACGTGGTGGGGTTGTTGAGCACCTGGACCAGCCGGCGCTCGACGTCCTCGCTCATCACGTGCTCCCACCGGCACGCCTCGGCATGGACTTCTTCCCAGGGCAGTCCGATGACATCGACCAGTAGCCGCTCGGCAAGACGGTGCTTACGCATCACCGCGACCGCCAGACCGCGACCCTTGTCGGTCAGCTCCAGGTGGCGGTCGCCGGCGACGTGCAGCAGTCCGTCGCGCTCCATCCGCGACACGGTCTGGCTGACGGTGGGTCCACTCTGATCGAGACGTTCCGCGATCCGCGCACGCAGCGGGATGACGCCCTCTTCCTCGAGGTCGTAAATGGTTCGCAGGTACATCTCGGTGGTATCGACCAGATCGTTCATTCGCACACCCTCCGTCTGAGCCGAGTCTACCGGTCGACCCGCTGAACAGCGGTGCTTCATATGGCGACACGGGGTTGGACAACAGCGACGCCAGAAAGCCCGCCGAAAATTCCGGCGGGCTTTCCTCGTGGTCTTGCTAGGTGGTCCTGCTAGCTGGCGTAGGAGCGCAGCCTGTCTGCTCGCTCTCCGTTGCGCAGCTTGGCCATCACCTCGCGCTCGATCTGGCGCACCCGTTCGCGGGAGAGCCCAAACAACTTGCCGATCTGATCCAGCGTGCGGGGCTGGCCGTCGTCGAGGCCGAACCGCAGCCGGATGACCTGCTGTTCGCGCTCATCCAACGTCGTGAGCACGTACCGGATGTCGGTGTGCAGCAATTCGGAGATCACGGCGTTCTCCGCGGACATCGCCTCGGCGTCTTCGATGAAGTCGCCCAACGGAGCCTCTTCGTCGCTGCCGACGGGCATGTCCAGGCTCACCGGATCACGGCTGTGCGAAAGCAGATCGGCGATCTTCTCCGCGGGGATGCCCGATTCCTCGGCCAGCTCCTCGTCGGTGGCATCGCGACCCAGGTTCTGGTGCATTTCGCGCTTGATCCTGGCGAGCTTGTTGACCTGCTCGACGAGATGAACCGGGAGGCGGATGGTGCGGCTCTGATCGGCCATGCCCCGGGTGATCGCCTGGCGGATCCACCACGTGGCGTAGGTCGAGAACTTGAACCCCTTGGCGTAGTCGAACTTCTCCATCGCGCGGATCAGCCCGAGGTTGCCCTCCTGGATGAGGTCGAGCAGCGGCATGCCGCGACCGGTGTAGCGCTTGGCCAGCGAGACGACCAGACGCAGGTTGGCTTCGAGCAGGTGCCGCCGCGCCGCCTCGCCATCGCGCACCACCGCCGCAAGGTCGCGCTTGCGGCTGTCGCCGAGCCGCTTGCGGGTGTCGAGTAGGTGCTGCGCGTACAGGCCCGCCTCGATCCGCTTGGCGAGTTCGACCTCGTCGGCCGCATTGAGCAGCGCGGTCTTGCCGATGCCGTTCAAGTAAACGCGCACCAGATCTGCGGCTGGGCTCTGGGCATCCAGATCTTGGTCGAAGCGACTGCTGGTGGCATTTGCCATTACGGCCTCCTGATCGGGTCGAACTTTCAAGAGCTACAACGCTCTGTGAGTTCAAAGAGTTCCCAACCTCACCGCGACTCACACCTGCTGAGCTGCGGTTTTCACCGCTTCACCTGAGAATGTGCTGAGAAGTGAACCCGGCGGTGCTCAGCGGGGAACGTCGCGGTGGAGATCGTCGGCTTCGTACCCGGAGTGCTCGGTCTCGGCGTGTGGCCACACCGACGCCGGTCCCTCGAGCGAGGGGCGCTCGGCAGTCGGGAACAGCGGGATGCGGCGCTTCGAGTCGTACCGCCGGGGTTCCTCGGCGCGTCGCGGCGGACGGTCGTTGGCGATCAGCACCGCCATCCACGGCAGCGGGATCGACAGGACGATGATCCCCAGCGAGATCAGGCCGTTGTGCCAGATGCCGTAAGCCGCCGCGGCGAGAATCAGGGCAGGGATACGGAACGACATCAGGGTGAGGTACTTGCGTACCCGGGCGCGGTGCTGTTCCTCGTGAGCGAGTGCGGCCCGGGTGATCAACACGGGCCGGCCGTCGTCGTCGAAACTCAGCTCTTGGCCTTGTTTCATGACTCCACTGTTGCACATCGGCGCCCGGTGTGCCGGTGACGTTTCTTACCGATCTGTGGCGAGGCAGAATGGTGACATGCAAACCCAGACCATCGAGCGCACCGACACCGACGAACGCGTCGACGACGGGACTGACGACGACACTCCCAAGGTCTTCCACTACGTCAAGAAGGACAAGATCGCCGAAAGCGCCGTGATGGGCACACACGTCGTCGCACTGTGCGGCGAGGTGTTCCCGGTGACCCGCTCGGCGAAGCCCGGTTCGCCGGTATGCCCGGACTGCAAGCAGATCTACGAGCAGCTCAAGAAGTAGCGGCGTCGCCCTTGGCGACCGCCGCGGGCGCGTCGCCTGTGGGTGTGTCGATCTGTTCGGGGACGTCGTCCGGTTGCGCGGTCGGTGCGCCGCTGAAGGCACTGGCTTTGGCTTCCAGCCACCACCGCAGACGTTTGGCGTGGGTCGGCTGAGCCGGCCATTCCTCCTCGATGGCCGCGTTGAGTTCCGCGCCGAACATGACGGCGAAACCGAGGAAGAACGCGAACAACAGGAATGCGATCGGGGTTGCCAGCGCCCCGTAGGTGTAGCCGGTGCTGGTGATCCAGGTCAGGTAGACCCTTAGCGCCCACGTCGCCACCAGGAACACCACCGCGGCCAGCACGGAGCCGTACACCAGCCGATGCGACGGCAGTGGCTTGGGCAGTGATACCCGGTAGAGCAGGTTCACCGCGACCACAAGCGCCAGGAACAGCACCGGGTAGTAGCCGTACCGCAGGAAGTGGTCCCAGCTGTCGGGGATGAACTCGGCGATCTTGCGCGGGCCCAGCGCCAGGAACGGGGCCGTCACGATGGCCCCGACCAACATCACCACATACAGGCCCAGTGCGTAGAACCGTTGCCGCACGGGATGTCGGAGCGGCGTCTGGCCGTGGGCCTCGGTGATCGAGTCGACGAACGCCGAGATGGCCGACGAGCCCGCCCACAGCGAGATGACGAACCCGAGCGAGACGACCTCGCCCCGGGCGCCCCTGATGATGTCGCGCACCGTCGGCTCGATGATCTCGGTGACCACGTTGGGCGAGAAGAACCGCCCGGCGGTACTGACCAGTTGGCTCTGGATCATCGGCAGGGTGTCCGGACCGAACATCGGAGCGACATAGGCCAAACTGCCCAACATTCCCAGCAGCAGCGGCGGCAGTGACAGCGCGCACCAGAAGGCAGCCTGCGCTGACTCCGCGAAAATCGAGTCGTCCCAACTTTTTGCCAAAGTCCGGCCGGCGATGTGCCGGAAGTGGTGGCGTGACGGCCTCGGCCGGTCGGGTGGCAATGCTGACTGGTCACTCATGACCAGTCCAGCATCGCCGATGTGCCGCTACGGCTCCAACTGGCTTACTTCCAGGACCGCCGCCAGCTCGACCAACTTGGCCTCGTGTTCGTTGGCATGGTGTTGGCAGAACAGCAACTCGGCGCCCGACGGAAGCTTCGCCCGTACGCGGGCCGCGGCGCCACAACGGTCGCAGCGGTCAGCCTTGGTCAATGCGGGACTGGTCAGCGTTGCGGTCATGGCACCTCCATAGGATGTGGCGACGTTCTTCTACTCTGTCAGACGCTTGGGGTTCCGGCCTTGTTCCCCGGGGGTTTACGGGTGTGTCGTGTCTCACGGATGTATGTGTTGCGACAGATAGGGGCTGACGGTATGACCGACGACCTCGTCCATCTGTGCTCTGCGCCGCAGTGGGACGCGGCCCGCCGGTCGGGAGAACTACGGCCCGATTCGCTGGACGCGGTGGGCTTTGTGCACCTGTCGACACCGGATCAGGTCCATCTGCCCGCCAACCGTCTCTACACCGGCCGGACAGACCTGCTGCTGCTGCGCATCGACGCCGCACGTCTCTCCTCTCCGGTCCGCTGGGAACCCGGGGCTCCCAGCGATCCCGCGGGGATGGTGTTCCCGCATTTGTACGGCCCCTTACCGGTAGCAGCTGTGATAAGCGTCACGTCCTACCCGTGCGGGCCCGATGGTTCGTTCCCGCCACGCGGGTCCTGAAAACCAGCGTGATCGATCGCTCTGTGACGCACCAGTTTTGGTCACTGGTTTGCGGGTTCTTGTCGGCACGGAGTGCGGAACCCACATCGGTGGTCGGATTGTGACTCAATACACTGACCACTCGTGGGCATACTGTTCGGCTTCGCACCGTGGATCGTTTACTGGATTCTCGTCGGCAACGTTCCCTTCGTCACCGCGGTGCTCGTCGCGTTTGCGATGGCCGTAGCGGCACTCGTGGTCTCCAGGCTCGGTGGGTCCCCTGGGCGGACGCTGGAGATCGGTGCTGTCGCAACGTTTTTCCTGCTGACGGTGCTTACGTTCACGGTGAGCCAGGACTTCATGGAACGGTGGATACAGCCGCTGAGTACCGCCGGGATCTTCGTGGTGGCGTTGGTCAGCGTGCTGATCGGCAAGCCGTTCGTCCGCGAGTTCGCCGTCGTCGGTCAGCCCAAGGAAGTGATCGACAGCGAGCCCTTCGCCCGCATCACCTCGCTGCTGACCTGGATCTGGATCGCGGCGTTCGGTGGCATGGCGCTGTCGTCGGCGATCCCGCCGATCGTGCAGGGCGATGCGACGATCCTGGACACCCGCACGCCGCTGTCGTTCGTCTGCTACTGGGTGGTGCCGTTCACGTTGCTGGGGGTGGCGGCTCTGCTGACGCGGGTGCTGCCGGACCGGATGGTGCCGGCGGCGGACGAAGTGGTCCGCAAGACCACCTTCGTCGCGTTCGCCGAGGCGGAGATCGATCAGCTGATCTACCTCGCCACCGAGCACGCCAACCGCGAAGTCGGCGCGGGCAAGGAGGCCTACGACATCCGGATCGGCAGCAAAGGCATTCCGCTTGTCGGAGACGAGACGCGCGAATCCTGGCCCTCCTCGTACAAGGTGCGCGAGCGCAGGCGCTGACCCGCCACGGGCCGCCCGGTTGCGGTCCGGCATTGTCACCGGTCTTTGCGATATTCGCAGCGTTCCGGACGTCGTTGTGGGGTGGACGGCCGTGGCCGCGAAGCCGGCCGTTCGCCGATCCGGCTCAGCTACCGGGACTTCCGGGTCCAAGTGCGGCCTCAGCTAATTCAAGGCGCAACACGGTACACCATTCGGGCAGGGTAATTGACTGAGGTGCCGATTTGCTGTGTTAGATTCCGGCGAATCCGGAGACCGAGCAGACCAGGGGGAACTGCGCATGGCTCAACGCCGCCGCACCGCAGACGATGTGACCGACCGCAGCGCTGGCGCAGGCCGGGGAGCCACCGCCCACCGCTGGGTCGCAGCCGGTGCAGGGGGCGTGGCCGCAGTCGGTATCGGGGTGTTGCTGTCCACCCAGGCGGGGACGCCGGCGGCCCCGGTCCGCGCCGTCGAGCTGGCTTCCTTCGATGCGTTGTTGGTGCCCCAGACGCCGGTGTCCGACGAGCTGTGGTGGACAGTGTCGGGCGCGCCGGGCAGCCAGCGCACGTCGAGCGGGGCGGACTCCCGGTCGGCGGTGGTCCCGATGATCGGCGAGGGTGGCTGGCTCGTCGGCGACGGCATCGACGCTGCCGCCGACTGTGCAGGCGCTGCCTGCAACGGCGGAAACGGCGGGCTGCTGTGGGGCAGCGGTGGTGACGGGGCCAACGGCGGCCGGGGCGGCAACGCCGGGTTGTTCGGCGGCGACGGGGGCCGCGGTGGTGACGGCGCGCTGCCCGGGCAGGCCGGCGGGAACGGCGGTAGCGCCGGATTGCTCGCCGGTGACGGGGGCGACGGTGGCCACGGAGCAGACGGTGCCGAGGGCATCGCGGGCGGGAGCGGCGGAGCCGGCGGTGCAGCGGGCTTGCTGTTCGGCGACGGCGGTGCCGGTGGCGACGGCGGCAACGGCGGCAAAGGACTCGACGGCAGCAATCCGGCCGCCAGCGGCAGCGCCGCGACCGGCAACCCGAGCTTCCTGGGGCAGACGGGGCTGCTGCACTCCAACAACGTCGTCGACGGCATGCTCATCGGCCGAATGGGTGGCCGCGGAGCCGACGGCGCGGCCGGCACGAACCAGTCCGGTGGTCAGGGCGGCCAAGGCCAGGGGGTGACCCCGTGGTTCGCCGCTCTACACGACTTCAGCGTCAGCGGCGCGGGCGGCGACGGTGGTGATGGCGCAGGCGGTGGGCTCGGCGGCGACGGCGGCGACGCCGGTCTCGCCCAGGGTTTCTCGCCCACCGTCGCGGTGTTCGGGTCCAACGGTGGTGCCGGCGGCAACGGCGGCATCGGCGCCCGTGGCGGCGACGGCGGAGATGGCGGGGACGTCAAGGTCGGTCCGACCCTGGGCTTCGGCGGGCCCGGCGGTGCGGGCGGCGCCGGTGGCGCGGGAGCGGCCGGCGCACTCGGCACCAGCGGTGGGGACGGCGGTGCAGGTGGCCGCAGCGGACGGCTCACCGGCAGCGGCGGAGCCGGCGGTTCCGGGGGAGCGGGCGGCACCGGCGGTGACGGCGCGGTCGGTGGTGACGGTGGCACCGGCGGTGACGGTGGCGCCGACATCTCCGATCCCGGCAGCGGGACGGTGAAACCAGGTCAAGGGGGTCGCGGCGGATTCGGCGGCGACGGGGGCGACGGTGGTGATGGTGGCCCCGGCGGCGCCGCCGGTACGGGTGGCGCCGGGAGCGCCGAGGGGCCGGCTGGTCGCGACGGTGAGCGGGGAGCGACCGGCGGCGGGGGTTCGGGCGGCTTCGGCGGCAGTGGCGGCAACGGTGGTGCAGCCGGCGACGGCGCTTCGGGTGATCGCGGAACCGCGGGCGGTTCGGGCAGCGGGCCGGCGGGCAGCAGCGGCGGTGCCGGCGGACAGGGTGGCAGCGGCGGCAACGGAAGCCGCGGTTCCGCCGACAGCTCCGACTGAACCGGGCTGGCTCAGACGGGCTGCCTCAGATGGGCTGCCTCGACGATCGATGTCGGGTCGCGGTCCTCACCACGCGATCGAGCCGGAAACCGGCCTGTGCCAACAACTTTGCGCATTCTCCCTGCGTGCGTGCGTGCGTGCGTTCGTTGCGCAGGATCGTCAGCGCCGTCTCGTCGTGCCAGTCGTGGATGACGCTCTCGAGGACATAGGCGTCGCCGCCGTCGGGCACGCCCGACATGAACGGTCTGCCTAGTCGAGGTAGTCGCGCAGCACCTGGGAGCGGCTGGGGTGGCGCAACTTCGACATGGTCTTCGACTCGATCTGCCGGATGCGCTCGCGCGTCACCCCGTAGACCTGGCCGATCTCGTCGAGGGTGCGCGGTTGTCCGTCGGTCAGGCCGAAGCGCAGCCGGACCACGCCCGCCTCGCGTTCGGACAGCGTCTCCAGCACCGACTGCAGCTGATCCTGCAGCAGCGTGAACGACACGGCATCCACGGCCACCACGGCTTCGCTGTCCTCGATGAAGTCGCCGAGCTGTGAATCGCCCTCGTCGCCGATGGTCTGGTCCAGAGAGATGGGCTCACGCGCGTACTGCTGGATCTCCAGCACCTTCTCCGGCGTGATGTCCATTTCCTTGGCGAGTTCCTCGGGCGTGGGCTCACGACCGAGATCCTGCAGGAGTTCACGCTGGATGCGGCCGAGCTTGTTGATGACCTCGACCATGTGCACCGGGATGCGGATGGTGCGGGCCTGATCGGCCATGGCCCGGGTGATCGCCTGGCGGATCCACCACGTCGCGTAGGTGGAGAACTTGTAACCCTTGGTGTAGTCGAACTTCTCCACCGCGCGGATCAGGCCCAGGTTGCCCTCCTGGATGAGGTCCAGGAAAGCCATCCCGCGACCGGTGTAGCGCTTGGCCAGCGACACCACCAGGCGCAGGTTCGCTTCGAGTAGATGGTTCTTGGCGCGGTCGCCATCGCGGCAGATCCACTGGTAGTCCCGGCGCTGTGCCGTCGTCAGCTTCTCGCCGCGCTCGGCGAACTCGGTCATCAGCTGCGTGCAGTAAAGCCCCGCCTCGATGCGCTTGGCGAGCTCGACCTCTTCCTCGGCGTTGAGCAGCGCGACCTTGCCGATCTGCTTGAGGTAGGCGCGTACCGAATCGGCCGAGGCCGTCAGCTCGGCGTCTTTGCGGGCCTGCCGCAGCGCCTCGGATTCCTCTTCGTCCCAGACGAAATCGCCGGAGGCCTTGTCCTTCTCCGTGGGCTCGGCGATCCCGTCGTCCTCGGCGTCGTCGACCTTGGCGGCCTTGCCGGCCGCCTTGGGCGCGGCCTTCGTGACGACGTCGGCGTCGTCGGACGCCTCGTCGGTGTCGGGTTCGTCATCGGAGGCGTCGTCGTCGACGACGATGTCCTCGAGGTCGATGTCGGTCTCGTCGACCTCGAGCTCGTCGCCGGGCTCGACGACCGCGTCCTCGGTGCTGTCGGAGTCGACCAGGTCTCCGTCGACGCCCTCTGCTGCGGGGGCGGTCGACTTCTTGGCGCGGCCACGGGAGGCCGGCGCGTCGCCCTTGGCCGCACGCGGCTTGGTCGTCTTGGCCGCAGCGCCCTTCGCGGCCTTCTTGGCGGGCGCGGACCCGTTCGCCGACTTCGCCGGCGCGGCCTTTTTGGCGGGGGTCTTGGCGGCGGTGCGCTTCACCGGCTCATCGGTTGCCGGGCTTGCCTTTGTCGCTGCCACGTACACCCTTTCGGTCGTGCTGGTTCCGGCGCGCACACGTGCGCCACCGAAAAGTGTCGGCTATGTCGAATGTCGGCGTTGATCTCAACTCGGGATGCTTCGCCGCTACTCGGTAGGCGGCCGCCGTCGACCATTGTAACGACAGTGTGGGTCGGCGCTGCGCCGAGCGGCAAATTTGACGCCGCCACACCGGGTTCCAGCGGGGTTACTTGTGAGTAGCGGTGACGTCGGTCTCGGCCGCCATCGCGGCACCGACGATGCCCGCGGTGTTCTGCAGTGCCGCCGCGACCACCGGGGTCCGGTTCTCGAGCAGCGGAATCCATTTGTGGGCCTTGCGGCTGATGCCGCCGCCGGCGATGAACAGGTCCGGCCAGATCGCGTTCTCGATCACCACCAGCACTTTCGTGACTTCTTCCGTCCAACGCTGGTACGACCATTCCTTGCGGTCCTTGACCGAACTGGCGGCGCGGTGCTCGGCCTCCTTGCCGCCGACCTCGAGGTGGCCGAATTCGGTGTTGGGCAGCAGCACGCCGTTGTGTATGACCGCCGAGCCGATCCCGGTGCCGAACGTCAGCAGCACGATGACTCCCGTGTTGTCCCGGCCGGCACCGAATTTCTCTTCGGCGAGTCCGGCCGCGTCGGCGTCGTTGAGCACCGTCACCGACCGCCCGCCCAACGCCCCGCCGATGACCTCGCGGGCGTCGGCGCCGATCCAGGCCTTGTCGACGTTGGCGGCGGTCCGCACGATCCCGTCGGTCACCACCCCGGGATACGTCACCCCCAGCGGTCCCTGCCAGTCGAAATGCGCGACGACCTCGGCGATGGTCTCGGCGACGGCCGTTGGCGTCGCCGGCTGGGGGGTGAGTACCTTGAACCGCTCACCGATCAGGGACCCCGTGTCCAGGTCGACGATGCCGCCCTTGACGCCGCTGCCGCCGACGTCGACGCCGAAACCGCGGCGAGCCCCGGAACCGGATTCGGTACCGGCTGGACCGGAGGATTGAGTGGCGGTCATGCGAGCTCCTCTGCGCGGGTGCGCTTGACACACTATCGGCTCGCCTATCGGGACGCGGGTCGGTCCTGCATCCCGAATCGTCTGCGGTCGCCGGGTGTGTTGCGATGGGTGGGTGACCGAGGACACCGCCCCTGTGCAGCTTCGTTCGTTGGCCGAGCAGTTGGCGTCGGAGGCGGCGGCGTTCGTCAGGAAGCGCCGCGTGGAGGTTTTCGGCGCTGGTGGCGGCGGTGCGTCGGCGGCGCATGCGGTGCGCTCGAAGAGCACGGCGACCGACCCGGTCACCGTCGTCGACACCGAGACCGAACGGCTGCTGCGGGGCCGGCTGGCCGAACTGCGCCCGGGGGAACGCATCCTCGGCGAGGAGGAGGGCGGGCCCACCGGTGGGGCGGACGGGGAGCTGACCTGGGTGCTCGACCCCATCGACGGCACGGTGAACTTCCTGTACGGGATCGAGGCGTATGCGGTGTCGGTCGGTGTGCAGCGCGGCGGCGCCTCGGTGGCCGGGGCGGTCGCGGACGTCGCGGCCGGCGCGGTGTACTCGGCGGCGCTGGGACACGGTGCCCGACTGCGCCGTGACGGGGTGGTGACCGAGCTGCGCTGCAGTGCGGTGACCGAACTGCCGATGGCGCTGGTGGGCACGGGCTTCGGCTACCGGCCCGAAGTCCGCCGCCGGCAGGGCCAGATCGTCGCCGAGCTGCTGCCGCAGGTGCGTGACCTGCGCCGGATCGGTTCGTGCGCGTTGGACCTGTGCATGGTGGCCGCGGGCAGGCTCGACGCCTACTACGAAGACGGTGTCCATGTGTGGGACTGGGCGGCGGGGGCGCTGATCGCCGGCGAGGCGGGGGCAGATGTGCGGTTGCCGTCGTCGCTCGACGGCCCCGGATTCGTGGTGACCGCGGCTCCGGGGATCAGCGCGGCGTTGGACGCTGCGCTGGCGGGCTGCGGCGCGTTGTAGGTCGCGATCGCGACCCCTCACTCACGGGTGGGCCCGCTCAACACGCTCCGGTGTGGATCTTGGACAGCAGTGCCGGGTCGGCGGGCTGGGTCGCTTCGGGCAGCAGGCTGGCGAGCACGGCGTCGATGTCGTCACCGCGGCTCAACTCGGTGAAGTCGGTGCCCAGAGCGAGGTCGACGGTGTCGTCGGTGCGCTCATCCTGGAACAACTCGGTGCAGGGCGCCACCAGCCAGACCGCGGCCGCAGCGGCCCGCCCGGACGGGCCGAACCGGATCTGGCCCTGGCAGGCCAGCCGTGCCGTCTCGTATATCGGGTCGTTGTCGGCCTCGGGATCGGCGAACCCGAGGTCACGCAGCGCTCCCGCGACCTCGGCTGCCTGCCCGCCCTGCCCGCTGGCGTTGAGCACCCGGACGTTGGTGTCGGCGAGCTTGGCGGGGGTGACATCGGTCATCTCGGTGCGGGGAACCTGTTCGCCGAGTCGGGGTGTGAACGCGTCCGGATCGGCAGGCGTGGGCGGCGGATTGCAGACTGCTGCCTCGCGGACGTCCGGTGGCCGCGACAGCGCGATCATCCACACGAGGGCGGTCACGACAGCCAGGGATGCGAACAGCACGATCCCGGGCAGGAAGCTGCGGCGGCGAAAAGGCCGTCCGTGCTTGTCGAACGCCGTTCCGTCGGTGATATGCGCGACCACGTTGTGCACTCTAAGCGCAGCCGTCCGCGGCGCTCCGACCGGCGCGGATGAAGATGTGATGCATATCACATTAGAACCGGAGGCAATCCGGGCACGAATCATTTGGCGGATGCGTTCGACGCTGGTACAAAGCACTGCTGCACTAGCTCCACGGAGGGGACACAGATGGCCACTGACTACGACGCCCCACGGCGCACCGAGACCGATGACGTTTCCGAGGACTCACTCGAAGAACTGAAGGCTCGGCGCAACGAGGCCCAGTCGGCGGTGGTCGACGTCGATGAATCCGAGTCCGCCGAATCGTTCGAACTGCCCGGCGCCGATCTGTCCGGCGAAGAGCTGTCGGTGCGGGTGATCCCGAAGCAGGCCGACGAGTTCACCTGCTCGAGCTGCTTCCTGGTCCATCACCGCAGCCGGCTGGCCAGCGAGAAGAACGGCCAGATGATCTGCACGGACTGCGGCGCCTGAGGTCAGGAGGCCAGTGCGGCGAGCACCTTGTCCGGGTGCCGGGCACTGATCAACCAGTACGGGGTGGGGTCGTCGGGATCGTCGAGGACCAGCAGGGCCATCGGACCGATCCACGCCCGGTGCACGACGTAGGCGGCCGGGTCCAATTGGCGGCCCAGCGCCGCCGACTTGGCCGAGCGGGGCACCTCGGCGGAGCGCGCGACGACGCTCACCGGCAGGTGGGCGCCGCCGATCCACAGTTCGGTCTCTCCGTCACCGCTGGTGACGCGCAACTCGGTCCTGCCGAGCCACAACAGCACGACGACTGCGACCGGCAGCAGCACCGCGAACGGCAGCCAGTTGGGCAGCGCCTTGACCCCCTGGTTGACCTCCAGCGCGATCAGCGCGGCCAGGCCCAGGCCGGGCAGCCACCACCACCACGGGACCCACAGGCGTTCGCGGTAGCGAACGGTTTGCGTGGTGGCGCGCGTGTCGGACACGCGGCCAAGAGTAATCTCTGACGTCGTGTCCACCTCTCTGGCGGTACTGCGACTGGATCGCGACCTGCCGCTGCCCAGCCGCGCCCACGACGGTGACGCGGGAGTCGATCTCTACAGTGCCCAGGACATCGAACTCGGGCCCGGTGAGCGGGCTCTCGTGCCGACAGGCGTCGCGGTGGCGATACCGTTCGGCATGGTCGGGCTGGTGCATCCGCGTTCGGGCCTGGCTGCCCGCGTAGGGCTTTCGATCGTCAACAGTCCCGGCACCGTCGACGCGGGCTACCGTGGCGAGGTGAAGGTCTCGCTGATCAACCTCGACCCCCGGACCCCGATCGTCGTCCGTCGTGGAGATCGGATAGCCCAGTTGCTGGTGCAGCGAGTGGAACTGCCCGAACTGATCGAGGTGACGTCGTTCGACGAGGCCGGCTTGGCCGACACAACCCGTGGTGACGGTGGCCACGGTTCCTCCGGCGGACATGCGAGTTTGTGAAATGGCATTGAAGAGACAACGTAACGACAGCTCCGACGCCCCTGAGGGCACGGCCGCCGATGCCGGCGAGGAGCTCGAAGGCCCGTTCGACATCGACGACTTCGACGATCCGGCGGTCGCGGCGGTGGCCCGGCTCGACCTGGGCTCGGTTTTGATCCCGATGCCCGAGGCCGGCCAGGTGCAGGTCGAGCTCGGCAACACCGGCGTGCCCAGCGCCGTCTGGGTGGTGACCCCCAACGGCCGCTTCACGATCGCGGCGTACGCGGCGCCCAAGTCCACCGGCCTGTGGCGGGAGGTCGCCTCGGAGCTGGCTGACTCGCTGCGCAAAGACGTCCCCAAGGTCAGCATCGAGGACGGTCCGTGGGGTCGCGAGGTCGTCGGAGTGGGCGCCGAGAATGCCGGTGTGGTGCGCTTCATCGGTGTGGACGGCTACCGCTGGATGATCAGATGTGTCGTCAGCGGCCCCCACGAACGGATCGCCGCGCTGGCCCAGCAGGCACGGGATGCGTTGGCCGACACGGTCGTTCGCCGCGGGGACACGCCAATGCCGGTCCGCACCCCGTTGCCGATACAGCTGCCGGACGCCATGGCGGCGCAGCTGCGCGCCGCCACCGAACAGGCCGCTGCGCAGCAGGCGGCGGCGTCGGGCCAGCCCCAACCCCAGCAACAGCAGCCGCCCGAAGAACAACAGCCGCCCGAAGAACAACAGCCGGAGGCCCGGCGCGGCACCCAGGGGTCGGCGATGCAGCAACTGCGCACCACCATCACCGGCACCGGGGGATAGCCCGGACCACTCCGCGCCGGAACGGTATTCCAGCAGGTCAGCATTCGCTTTTTCGCGCCTGGAATGCAGTTCCGGCGGCTTACGGGGCTCGTCTGGGTCGGGCCGGATCGTCGGCGTCCCGCAGCGCGGCCAGACACTGCGCTCCCAGGACGCCGGGATCGGTCCCGATCTCGTCGAGGGTCACGGTGCGCAGCGCCGCACGCGGGGCCGCCGACACCCATTCGATACCGACCTCCAGCGGATGCACTTGGTCATCGTCGGCCGACACCACCCCCATCGGCGCGGTGAGTGCCTCGAGATCGCCGACGGTCGGCGCGACATATCGGGCCGCCGCCTCCATCGCCTCGGGCAGCGCGGGCCACTGCCCGACCCATGATCGGGTCAACTCCCCGGCCAGCCACGCCGGGCTCGACGCCTGCATCTGCGCGGTGGCCGACACCAGGCCGTCGCGCCGCAACACCTCCGCGGAGTAGCGGGCCGCCAGCGCGGCGGGCGCTCCGTCGGGCACGCCGGTCCACGCCGGCAGCGCGGCCAGCACCGCAACCACCCGGCCGGGATGGGACAACGCCCACGCCGCCGCGACGGCGGCGCCGATCGACACACCGCCCACCGCAATCGGCTGCTGACCGGCCGCCCGCGCCGCGCTGTCGAGTTCGTCGCGGTACCCGTCGAGCAGTCGGCGCGGCTGCGGCGGCGGGGTCACGACAACCGCCCCGACCTCGTGAAGCGAAGGGGAAAAAGCCCGGTAGACGAAGTCGTCGTCGGAGCCTGTGCCAGGAAGCAGAACGGTGGTGACACCGCGCAGATCGACCGCCATCACATGATCGTGCCCGCTGCCGGAATCCCCGGCGTGGCGGGGCCGGGCCCACGTGGCAAATCGGAAGCAAGAGGTCTACCGTGGCGTTTGATTGGGTGTACCACAATCGATCGACAAGGTCAGGAGAAGCCATGGCCACGGCCGAGGGGTATCTGCGGCGGCTCACCCGTCGGTTGACCGAGGACCCCGAACAGCTCGACGTGCAGGAGCTCAGCGACGAAGCCGCGAGCACCGGCGCGCAGAAGGCGATCGACTGTCACCGCGGCCAAGAGGTGACCATGGTCGGCACGCTGCGCAGCGTCGAATGCAACGGCAAGAGCTGTGCGGGCGGCGTCAAGGCCGAACTGTTCGACGGCACCGACTCGGTGATGCTGGTGTGGCTCGGGCAGCGCCGCATCCCCGGCATCGAGTCCGGGCGCACCCTCAAGGTGCATGGCCGGGTCGGCAAACTGGACAACGGTTCCAAGGCGATCTACAACCCCCACTACGAGATCCAGAAGTGAGCGCCCCCGGTACCGAACCGGGCGAGGCCTCAGCACCGCGGGGAGCGGCCGTCCTCGCACAGATGGGCGGCGTCAGCGGGCTGATCTACTCGTCGCTGCCGGTGGTGGTGTTCGTCCCGGTGTCCTCGGCGTTCGGGCTGATGCCCGCCATCGGCGCCGCCCTGGGGGTCGCGACGCTGATCCTCGGATGGCGGCTGTTCCGCCGGGACTCGGTGCAACCCGCGATCTCGGGTTTCTTCGCGGTCGGCGTCAGCGCCCTGATCGCCTACCTCGTCGGGGCCTCCAAGGGGTATTTCCTGCTCGGCATCTGGATGTCGCTGTTCTGGGCCGTCGTGTTCACCACGTCCGTCGTCATCCGCAGGCCTGTGGTCGGCTACATCTGGGGGTGGGTCAACACCCACGACCGGCGGTGGCGCGACGTACCCCGAGCGGTGCGCGCCTTCGATGCCGCGACGCTGGTGTGGGTGGTGGTGTTCACCTCACGGTTCGTGGTGCAGAACCATCTCTACGACGCCGACCAGACGGGCTGGCTGGGGGTGGCCCGGATCTCGATGGGCTGGCCGCTGACGGCCGTGGCAGCGCTGGTGACCTACCTGGCGATCAGAGCCGCCCAACGCGCGCTGCACGAGCACGACACCACCGACGACCTCGACACGGCGTCCGAACCCGACGACTCGGTGCAGAAGCCGCGCTGAAGCTCACCGCAGCCGCGGGTGCAGGAGCAGTTCGCGCAGTTCGTCCTCCACTTCGGCGACCGCGACGAACAGCAGTTCGTCGCCGCCCTCGAGCGGCTCGTCGCCTTCGGGGACGATGACGCGCGGACCCCGCAGGATCGTCACCAGTGCCACATCGCGGGGCAGCTCGAGACGCTTGACCGGCTTGCCGCCCCAGGGGGTGTCGTCGGGCAGCGTGATCTCGACCAGATTGGCCTGGCCCTTGCTGAACTCCATCAGCCGGACCAGATCGCCGACCGACACCGCTTCCTCGACCAGTGAGGCCAACATCCGCGGGGTGGACACCGCGACGTCGACGCCCCACGCCTCGTCGAAGAGCCATTCGTTGCGGGGGTCGTTGACCCGGGCCACCACCCGGGCAACGGCGAACTCGGTCTTGGACAGCAGGCTGACGACGACGTTGGCCTTGTCGTCGCCGGTGGCGGCGATCACCACGTCGAATTCCTCGAGCTTGACCGATTCCAGCAGGCTGAGCTCACACGCGTCACCCAGGCGCCAGTGCGCGGCCGGGATGGCGTCGACGTCGATGTGATCGGGGTTGCGCTCGAGCAGCGTGACCTCGTGGGATTCGACGAGTTCCCGCGCGATGGAGCGCCCGACGGCACCCGCCCCGGCGATGGCGACCTTCATGCGTTGTCCGAATCCTCGCTCGGGGGCAGTGCCGCGATGGCCAGCGCCTCGGCGATGTGCCCGGAGACGGCGGCCAGGTACACCTGGTCGCCGGCCTGGATGACGGTCTTGGCCTCGGGCAGCAACCCGGCGCCGAAGCGGATAATGAACGACACCCGGCCCGCGGTGGCGGCTTCCAGTTCGGTGACCCGGTGCCCCATCCAGCCCTCGTGCAGGGCCAGCTCGGTGACCCCGACGTTGCCGGTGGGGTCCCGCCACTTGGTGGTCTCGGTCTCGCGGGTGAGGACGTTCAGCAGCCGGTCGGTGGTCCAGGGCACGGTGGCGACGGTGGGGATGCCGAGCCGTTCGTAGACCGCGGCGCGCTTGGCGTCGTAGATGCGGGCCACGACGCGGGCGACGCCGAACGTCTCACGGGCCACCCGTGCGGAGATGATGTTCGAGTTGTCGCCCGACGACACCGCCGCGAAGGCGGCAGCGTCCTCGATGCCCGCGCGCAGCAACACGTCACGGTCGAAGCCCATGCCGAGCACCCGTTGTCCGGAGAAGTCGGGGGAGAGCCGGTGAAAAGCCGTGCCGTCCCGGTCGATCACGGCGACGTCGTGGCCGATACGGGCCAGGCTGTCCGCAAGGGATGCGCCCACCCGGCCACATCCCATGACCACTACACGCACCTGACGGTCCCTTCCGGCCGGAGCCAGCTGTGGCTCACCCAAACTGCTGTTGCAGACCTGCGCACTCCGAACGCTACCGCGATCGTCGTGTGGGCCTACTCTTGGCTCTCGTGTCCAAGCTTTCTACCGCCGCACGGCGGCTGGTGCTGGGCCGGCCCTTCCGCAGCGACAACCTGTCGCACACCCTGCTGCCCAAGCGGATAGCACTGCCGGTCTTCGCCTCCGATGCGTTGTCCTCTGTGGCATACGCACCCGAGGAGATCTTCCTGGTGCTGTCGGTGGCGGGGCTGGCCGCCTACTCGATGGCGCCCTGGATCGGCCTCGCGGTGGCGGCGGTGATGTTCATCGTGATCGCCAGCTACCGGCAGAATGTGCACGCCTACCCGTCGGGTGGTGGCGACTACGAGGTCGCCAACACCAACCTCGGGCCCACGGCAGGACTCACCGTGGCCAGCGCGCTGCTGGTGGATTACGTACTGACCGTCGCGGTGTCGATGTCGTCGGCGATGTCGAACATCGGCTCGGCGGTGCCGTTCGTCAACGAGCACAAGGTGTGGTTCGCGGTCGCCGCGATCCTGCTGCTGGCCTCGCTGAACCTGCGCGGAGTGCGGGAGTCGGGGACCGCTTTCGCGATTCCCACCTATGCGTTCATGATCGGCATGTACACGATGCTGGTCTGGGGGTTCTTCCAGGTCTACGCACTCGACGAGCCGTTGCGTGCCGAATCTGCCGAGTTCGAGTTGACCTCCGAGCACGGCGACATCCTCGGCTTCGCGCTGGTGTTCCTGGTCGCGAGGGCGTTCTCGTCGGGCAGTGCCGCTCTGACCGGCGTCGAAGCGATCAGCAACGGCGTTCCGGCGTTCCGCAAGCCGAAGTCGCGCAACGCCGCGACCACCCTGCTGGGGCTGGGCATCATCGCGATCACCATGTTCATGGGCGTCATCATGCTGGCCAAGGCGACCGGCGTGCAGATCGCGGAACGGCCCGGCGAACAGCTCGTCGGCGCGCCTGAAGACTACGAGCAGAAGACGCTGGTGGTGCAGCTGGCCGACGCGGTGTTCCACAGCTCCCCGGTCGGGCTGTTCCTGATCGCCGGTGTCACCGCACTGATCCTGGTGCTTGCGGCCAACACCGCGTTCAACGGATTTCCGGTACTCGGCTCGATTCTCGCGCAGGACCGGTTCCTGCCCCGTCAGCTGCACACCCGGGGCGACCGGCTGGCGTTCTCCAACGGAATCCTGTTCCTGGCCTTCGGTGCCATCGCCTTCGTGGTGGCGTTCCAGGCTCAGGTCACCGCCCTGATCCAGCTGTACATCGTCGGGGTGTTCGTGTCGTTCACGTTGAGTCAGATGGGCATGATGCGGCATTGGACCCGGCTGCTGCGCACCGAGACCGACGCTGATGCCCGCGGCCGGATGAAGCGCTCCCGCGCCATCAACACCGTGGGCTTCCTCTGCACCGGCACCGTGCTGATCATCGTCGTCGCCACCAAGTTCCTGGCGGGTGCCTGGATCGCGATCCTGGCGATGGGTTCGCTGTTCGCCATCATGAAACTCATCCACAAGCACTACGCGTCGGTGAGTCGCGAGCTCGAACTGCGCGCCGCCGAGGCCGAGGACATCGTGCTGCCCAGCCGCAACCACGCGATCGTCCTGGTGTCCAACGTGCATCTGCCGACGCTGCGCGCGCTGGCCTACGCCCGCGCCACCCGTCCCGACCTGGTGGAGGCCATCACCGTCAGCGTCGACGACGCCGAGACACGCGCACTGGTGCACAAGTGGGAGCAAAGCGACATCAGCGTGCCGCTGAAGGTGATCGCGTCCCCGTACCGGGAGATCACCCGCCCGGTGCTCGAATACGTCAAGCGGGTCAGCAAGGACTCGCCGCGCACCGTGGTCACCGTCTTCATCCCCGAGTACGTGGTCGGCCACTGGTGGGAACAGTTGCTGCACAACCAGAGTGCGTTGCGACTGAAGGGCAGATTGCTGTTCGAGCCCAACGTCATGGTGACCTCGGTCCCGTGGCAGCTGACGTCGTCGGAGCGGTTGAAGAAGCTGGAACCGCAGTCGGCCCCAGGCGATGCGCGCAAGGGGTTCCTGGATTGAGCATCGATTCCGCTCCCACCGAACTCACGCTGACCACCGGGGCTGCGGCCAACGGCGGCAGCTGCGTGGCGCGCCACGACGGCAGGGTGGTCTTCGTGCGGTACGCGCTGCCGTCGGAGAAGGTCAGGGCCCGGGTGACGGGCGGTGCCGGCGCCCACGGGTCCTACTGGAACGCCGACGTCGTCGAGGTGCTCGAGCCGTCGGCCGACCGGATCGAGTCGCTGTGTCCGATCGCCGGGGTGGGCGCCGCGGGATGCTGCGACCTCGCGTTCGCCGACCCGGCCGCCGCGCGTCGGCTCAAGGGTGCGGTGGTGGCCAACCAGCTTGCGCGCCTCGGCGGGTACCACTGGCGCGACGAAGACGATGCCGCTGCGTCGCCGGTGGGTGAGCTCGGTGCCACGGGATGGCGGACCCGGGTGCGGCTGGGCACCTCGGCAGACGGCCGGGCGGGCTTTCACCGCTATCACAGCGCCGAATTGGTGCACCGGCTCGACTGCGCGCAGCTGCCGCCGGGCATGCTCGCAGGGATCGCCGAGACCCGGTGGCCCGCGGGTTCGGGGGTCCATGTCGCGGTTGACGACGAGGCCGCCCGCCACGTGGTGGTGTCCGGCTCGCGGGGTGCGCGCAAGACCACGACGGTGGCCGAGGGTGGCTACGAGGCGGTGCAGCGGGTCGGTGGGCGCAGCTGGCGGGTGCCGGTGACGGCGTTCTGGCAGGCGCACCGCGACGCACCGAACCTTTACAGTTCGGTAGTCGCCGACTGGGCCGCGATGGAGCCGGGGATGACGGCGTGGGATCTCTACGGTGGCGCAGGCGTTTTCGCGGCGGCGCTGGCCGACAGGGTCGGGGACACCGGCCGGGTGCTCACCGTCGACACGTCGCGGGGTGCCTCCCGCGCGGCGCGTGCCGCACTCGCCGACCTGAGCTGGGTGGAGGTGCTCACCGACTCCGTGCGGCGGGCACTGACCGGGCAGCGCAGCCGCGCCGACGTCGCGGTGCTGGACCCGCCGCGCGCCGGGGCAGGGCGCGACGTGATCGATCTGCTGGCAGCGGCCGAGGTGCCGCGCATCATCCATATCGGTTGTGAAGCAGCATCTTTCGCGCGGGACATCGGGCTCTACCGGGGGCACGGGTACGCCGTGGAGAAGCTGGAGGTCTTCGACTCGTTCCCGCTCACCCACCACGTCGAGTGCATCGCGGTGCTCACCCGGTGAGTCGCCGCCGCTACGGATCGTCCGCTTCGAGTCCGTCGACTGCCTGCTGCATTCGTTCCAGCACCTCGCGCATCTCCTCGATGGCTTCTTTGAGCTCGGCTGCCGACGTTGCAGGCTCTCCGGGGCCGGGTGTCGGCACCGCCGCCGGTGGTGCTGCTTCCGGCGCGGGCAGATCTCGTGGTGGCGTGGCCGACGGCGGGGGGGCTGACGCGGCGTCGCCGCCGGGCGCGGTGGCCACCCGGCCGGTGCCTGGCCCGAACACCTGGTCGAGCGCCTCGGCCAACGTCGGTCCGTAGCCCACCCGGACACCGCCGTCTCCGGGTTCGCGGAAGCTGACCAGCACCCGGGAGAGTTGCGGGAAGGTCGAGCTGTTCGGGTTGGTCGAGATGCGTTCCGTGTACAGCGGTTCCACATACAGCACGCCGCCGTCGGCGATCGGCAGGGTCAACAGATTGCCGTAGTGGATCCGGTTCGATCGTTCGAGCAGTGTGCGCTCCGAGGCCACCCTGGTATCGGAGATCATCGAGTTCTGGATCTGTTGCGGTCCCTGGGTCAGGGTGTCGGTCGGCAGACGCAGCACGGTGAGCTTGCCGTAGTCTTCGGGGTCGGAATGGGCCGAGATGTACGCGGACAGGAACTCCCGGTTGTAGCCCACCATCGCTGTAGCGAGTCGGAAGGACGGCTCGGCCGTCTGCTCATCCCCGACGAGTATGTAGAACGGTGGTTGGGCCGGGTTCGCGTCATCGGTCGGATCGCTCGGCACCGACCAGAACGCGTTGGTGGTGAAGAACTCTCGCGGCTCGTTGACGTGGTATTTGGCCAACAGCTCGCGCTGGATCCTGAAGAGATCCTCGGGATAGCGGAAGTGGGCGCGCAGTTCATCGGAGATTTCGTCTTCGGCTTTGACGCTCCCGGGCAGCGAACGCATCCACGCGGCCAGAACCGGATCGTCGGTATCGAACTGGTAGAGCGTCACGGTGCCGTCATAGGCGTCGACGGTCGCCTTGACCGAATTGCGGGCGTACGAGACCTCTGCGCCCGCGCGTACCACGCCGCTGTCGGTAATGGCCGGGGCCTCGAGTGCCATCCGCTGGGCGTAGGGGTAGGAGTCGAGGGTTGTGTACGCGTCGATGATCCACAGGACTCGGCCGTCGACCACGGCGGGATAGGCGTTGCCGTCGGTGGTGAGCCACGGCGCCACGCGCTGCACCCGTTCTTTCGGGTCACGGTGGAACAACACTTTGGACTCCGAGCCGATCGCCCGGGAGAACAGGATGTTGCGTTCGGCGAACCTCGCCGCGAACACGCTGCGATTCAACCAGTTGCCGATCGAAACTCCGCCGGCGCCGGTGTAGGTGTAGGTGGAGGTATCGGTGTCGTACTCGCGCGGTGGTGAGTCCGGAGCCCCGCCGACGATGGCGTAGTCGGGGTCGGTTCTGGCGATGACCTCACCGAAGTAGATCCGGGGTTGGTCCACGGGAATGACCTGGTCGCCCGATGCCTGCGTGGCGATGTCGCTCACCGCATAGATCGGGTAACCGCTGTTGGTTTCGGATGCCTCGGCGGCATCGCGCACGGCGGCGTTGACCCGGTTCGCCGGGGCGGCGACAAATCCGTTGCCGTGCGTGTAGACGGTATGACGATTGATCCAGTCGGTCTGGTTGCCGGTCAAGCTGTCCGGAGAGAGTTCACGAACCCCGACGATGTAGTCCTGCAACTGACCGTCGATGCGGTACCGGTCGATGTCGAGAATGTCAGGGAAGCTGTAGAAGTTCTTGAGTTGTTGCTGCTGGGTGAACGTCCGCGACAGGATGTCGGGGTCGAGTAAACGCGTTTGGGCGATGGTGGTCCGGTCTGCCGGCACTTCCTGCGGGGGCTTGGTGCCGATGCCTGGATAGGCCCGGTACTCGACGGCGTCCCCATCGAGCCGGAACGCCTGTCGGGTGGCGTCGATGTTGCGCTGGATGTAGGGCCGTTCGACGTCGGCTGCATTGGGACGCACCGAGAACTGTTCCATAAGCATCGGCCACACGCCGCCGACGAGTATGGACGACAGCACCAGCAGTGCCGTGGCCATCGCGGGTATCCGCATGTCGCGCAGAAAGACAACGGCGAAGAACGAGGCGGCGCACAGCACGGCGATGGCCAACAGCACGAGGCGTGCGGGGAGTACCGCGTGGATGTCGGTATAACCCGCGCCCGTGAACGTCGGTTCCTTTCGGCCGCCGGTCAGCAGTTCGTAGCGATCGAACCAGTAGGCCACCGCCTTGAGCAGCACCACGAGGCCGGCGAGCACAGCGACCTGGATGCGCGCGGACTGGGTGAGCGTTCCCTTGCCCTCCGCCACGCGGAAGCCCCCGAACAGGTATTGGGTGACCAGGTTCGCGACGAGTGCCAACACCGAGGCGACGAGCATCCAGCTCAGCACCGACCGATAGAGCGGCAGATCGAAGACGAAGAAACCGATGTCGTGGCCGAATTCCGGGTCGACGATGCCGAATGCGCCGCCGTGCAGAAACAACTGCACAGTCGCCCAGTTCAGCTGCGCGATCAGCCCACACAGCAGGCCCAGACCGCCGGCGATGCCGAGGGTGACCAATATCGGCCGAGTCATCAGGGCGGTGCGGTACGGCGTCAGCGGATCCTGAGGCTTGCGCTCGGGGACAAACACCGGGCGCGAGCGGTAGGCCAATACGATGGCGATCGCCACGCAGCCGCCGACCAACACCGCCACGGCCGCGAAGGTGGCCAGCTTGGTGAGCAGCACGGTCAGCCACACTGATCGGAAACCGACCTCCCCGAACCACAGCCAGTCGACGTAGAGGTCGAGAACCGGTGGGCCGACCAGAAGCAGAACAAGAATCACAGCGGCCGCGATCGCCCAGATTCGACCGCGTTTGGAAAGCTGCGGTAACTGGCCGGGCGACGGTGTCGTCATCTCCACGCTCCGAATCGCATCGGATGCCGTCGATCCGGGCGTCCCGCGGCATCGTTGCGGTCAGGCTCCCGGTAGCTCACCGACTGCACGGAACCCGGCTCGGAGAGTACGTGGGTGGGAGATGACTTACATTGATCGTAATAGGTGTGCCGGGAAGTCTGGTCGGCGCGTTTTTGTCGAGCCTTGAGCACAGAGGGGTCCCTACCATGCCTGCCGACCGTGTCCCGCCAGTGAACAAACCGGCGCTCTTTGCGCGCGGTTCCTGGTCGGAGACCAGTCGCGTCACCACCATCCTGCGCAAGGAGACCGTCGGTGGCGTCATCCTGCTGGTGGCCGCGGGCGCGGCGCTCATCTGGGCGAACACCCCGTGGTCGGAGAGCTACTTCGCGCTGCGGGACCTCGAGATCGGCGGTGAGCCGTTCGGCCTGCATCTGAACCTCACCGTCGGTGCGTGGGCGGCGGACGGGTTGCTGGCGATCTTCTTCCTCGTGGTCGGGCTGGAACTCAAACGCGAGTTCGTCGCCGGGGACCTGCGCGACCCCAGTCGCGCCGCGTTGCCGATCGCCGCGGCAGTCGGCGGCATGGTGGTGCCCGCCCTGATCTTCGTCCTGGTCAACCTCAACACCGGAGACGGCGCGCTGCGGGGCTGGGCGATTCCGACTGCGACCGACATCGCGTTCGCGGTGGCCGTGCTGGCGGTCATCTCGACGCACCTGCCCTCGGCGTTGCGCACGTTCCTGCTGACCCTCGCCGTCGTCGACGACCTGCTGGCGATCACCGTCATCGCCGTGTTCTACACCGTGGACATCAACGCGGTCGCCCTCGCGCTGGCACTGGTGCCGCTGGCACTGTTCACGGTCTGTGTGCAGCGCGGGGTGCAGGCGTGGTGGGTGCTGATCCCGCTCGCCCTCCTCACCTGGGTACTGGTGCACGAGTCCGGCGTGCACGCCACGGTGGCAGGCGTGCTGCTCGGCTTCGCGGTGCCGGTGCGGCGGTCGGCGCGGCGGCGCGGCGTCGAGGTCGAGTCCGGGATGGCCGAGTACTTCGAGCACCGCATCCGTCCGGTCTCGGCAGGGATCGCGATCCCGGTGTTCGCGTTCTTCGCAGCCGGCGTGAGCATCGGCGGCCTGAGCGGACTCACCAGCGCCCTCAGCGATCCGATCGCGCTCGGCATCGTGCTGGGTCTGGTGATCGGAAAACCAGTCGGCATCCTGGGCGTCACCCGGGTGATGGCCTCGGTGACCCGCGCGACGCTGGACGCCTCGTTGCGCTGGGTGGATGTGCTCGGCATGTCGATGCTCGCCGGCATCGGGTTCACCGTGTCGCTGCTGATCGGCGATCTGGCATACGGACTGGGGTCCGATCGTGACGAATTGGTGAAGGTCGGCGTGTTGTGTGGGTCACTGCTGGCAGCGATGCTCGCTGCTGTCGTGCTTCTCACCAGGAACCGCGCCTACCGGCGCATTCACGTCCAGGAGACCGCCGACGCCGATCAGGACGGAGTGCCCGACATCTACCAATCTCGGCAGGACTGAAGGTGCCGGCCGTGCGTAGACTGGCCGAATGCTTGAACAGATCCGCGGTCCCGCTGATCTGCAGCACCTGACGCAGGCGCAGCTGGACGAACTGGCCCGAGAGATCCGCGACTTCCTGATCCACAAGGTCGCGGCCACCGGCGGGCACCTGGGACCGAACCTCGGCGTCGTGGAGTTGACGTTGGCGCTGCATCGCGTCTTCGATTCCCCTCACGACCCGATCCTGTTCGACACCGGTCATCAGGCCTATGTGCACAAGATGCTCACGGGCCGCGCCCGGGACTTCGACACGCTGCGCAAGAAGGACGGCCTGTCGGGTTACCCGTCGCGGACCGAGAGCGAGCACGACTGGGTGGAGTCCAGCCACGCCAGTTCCTCGCTGTCCTACGCCGACGGCTTGGCCAAGGCGTTCGAGCTGAACGGGCACCGAAACCGCCACGTCGTCGCCGTGGTCGGTGACGGGGCGCTGACCGGCGGCATGTGCTGGGAGGCGCTCAACAACATCGCGGCTTCGGGCCGGCCGGTGGTCATCGTCGTCAACGACAACGGCCGCAGCTACGCGCCCACCATCGGCGGCTTCGCCGAGCACCTCGCCGGTCTTCGGTTGCAGCCCGGCTATGAGCGGGCGCTCGAAGAGGGCCGCAAGGCGGTGCGCGGTCTGCCGATGATCGGCGAGTTCTGCTACCAGTGCATGCACAGCGTCAAGGCGGGCATCAAGGACGCGTTGTCGCCCCAGGTGATGTTCACCGATCTGGGCCTCAAGTACGTCGGCCCGATCGACGGTCACGACGAGCACGCGGTGGAGAGCGCGCTGCGCCATGCCCGCGGTTTCAACGCCCCGGTTGTCGTGCACGTCGTCACCCGCAAGGGCATGGGTTACCCGCCGGCCGAGAACGACGAAGACGATCAGATGCACTCGTGCGGTGTCATCGACCCGGAGACCGGTCTGGCCACGACGGTTCCCGGCCCCGGCTGGACCTCCACGTTCGCCGAGGCGTTGATCCGACTGGCGACCAAGCGTCGCGACGTCGTGGCGATCACCGCCGCCATGCCCGGGCCCACCGGGCTCAGTGCGTTCCGGGACCGGTTCCCGGACCGGTTCTTCGACGTCGGTATCGCCGAGCAGCACGCGGTGACGTCGGCCGCCGGGTTGGCGATGGGTGGCATGCATCCGGTGGTCGCGATCTACTCGACGTTCCTCAACCGGGCGTTCGACCAGATCATGATGGACGTCGCACTGCACAAGCTCCCGGTGACGATGGTGCTGGACCGGTCCGGGGTCACCGGACCCGATGGTGCCAGCCACAACGGCATGTGGGACCTGTCGATCCTGGGCATCGTGCCAGGGATGCGGGTCGCAGCGCCCCGCGACGGCGCCCGGTTGCGCGAGGAACTCGCCGAGGCGCTCGACATCGACGATGGTCCCACCGCGATTCGCTTCCCGAAAGGCGATGTAGGCGAAGATGTTCCGGCGGTCGAACGACGTGGCGGAGTCGACGTGCTGGCGGTACCGGCCGACGGTCTGTCCGACGACGTGCTCCTCGTGGCCGTCGGGCCGTTCGCGAAGATGGCGCTCGGGATCGCCGAACTGCTGCGCAACCAGGGCATCGGCGTGACCGTCGCCGATCCGCGGTGGGTGCTGCCGGTGCCCGCCGAAATCGCCGCGCTGGCGGCCGACCACAAGCTGGTGGTGACCCTCGAGGACAACGGTGTGCACGGCGGGGTCGGCTCGGCCGTGTCGGGTGCGCTGCGGCGGGCCGAGGTGGACGTTCCGTGCCGCGACGCCGCACTGCCCCAGCAGTTCTTCGACCATGCGTCCCGCGGAGAGGTCCTCGCGGCCGTCGGCCTCACCGAACGCAACATCGCCCGCCAGATCACCGGGTGGGTGGCTGCGTTGGGCACCTCGGTCAGTGAGCGGGAGATCAGCCAGCAGCTCGACTGACCCAGCAGTTCGACTGACGCGGCCTTACCCACCCTGTCGGTCTGGGATGCGGTGGGCCGGTGCGGTTGCCGGCGTCGCAGTTGCGGTGACCGGCGCGTCCGAGGAGCGCCGAGCGCGACCATCGATCACGATGGTGATGGGAAGTTGACGCGCCGCCAGGTTGACCGCATAGAGTATCCAATATCAGCTGAAAGCGAGAGCCGATGCCACCGCGCACCGCCGCCAAGCGCTCCGAACCCGAGGGCGCAGATCGAGCCATTCCCGCCGGGTACTCCGGTGACGCCGTCCGGGGACGACGATCGGACTTCGTGCGGCCCAAAACCGCTCAGCAGGCGGTGGCCGAGGCGCTGCGGCACGACATCACCACCGGCAAGCTGGCCCCGGGGAGCTGGATCGTCCAGGAAGCCGTCGCCGAGCAGTTCGGCATGTCGCGCATTCCGATCCGGGAAGCGCTCAAGACTCTCGAGGCCGAGGAGTACATCACCTACGTGCCGCACAGCGGCTATCGGGTCACCAAGCTCAGCCTCGACGACCTCGTCGAGGTGTTCACGCTGCGGACCATCCTCGAGGAGGCGCTGATCCGCGACGCGATGCCGGGTGTAACCGACGAAATCGTCGACGAAATGCGTTCGTGCAACGCAGAAATGGACGCCGCGCAGGCTGCCGGTGACCCGATCGCGGTCGGGGTGGCCAACCGCCAGTTCCACTTTCTGACCTTTCACGCCAGCTCGATGGCACGCACCAAGCGCATCGTGACGCAGCTGTGGAACACCGCCGACGCCTACCGGCCGCTGTACCTTCCCCTGCTCGACATGCCGAAGGTCTGCAAAGAGCACACGCTGATGATCAATGCGATGGCCGAGCGCGACGTCGAACGCATGGTGAAGCTCAACCACGAGCACCGGGCGCACGCCCTGGCGCCGATCCACCAGATCTTCGACGAGGAATCCACCGCCTCGGCATGACTGTGGTCGACAGATTGCTCGCGCTGGGGATGGTGATTCCGGAGCCACCGTCCCCGAAGGGTGCGTATTTCCCCAGCCGCCGCTGCGGTGATCAGCTGTGGGTATCAGGCGCCACGGCCCGCAGGGAGGGCGCGCCGGCGCTGCGCGGCATCGTCGGCGCCGACGTCGACACAGAGCAGGCCCGCGAGCAGGCCGAGCTGGCCGCGCTGAACCTGCTCGGGGCGATCGACGCGGCCGTCGGCCTCGACGCGGTGACCGCGGTCGTGCAGTTGCGCGGATACGTCCGCGCAGTGCCTGATTTCGACACCCACCCCGCGGTGATCGACGGAGCCTCCCGGGTGCTGCTCGAGGGCTTCGGCGAGGAGGTGGGGGCGCACGCACGCACCGCCATCGGTGTCGCCTCGCTGCCCGGGGGTGCCTGCGTGGAACTCGATCTGGTGGTCAGCGTCGCTGCGGGCGAGCGCTGAGACGATCCAGCCACCGACCGATCGCCAGGCCGAGTGCGACACCGGCGAACCCGTTGAGCAGCAAGGTGATCCACTCGGGCCCGGGAGCGCGGTCGCAAGCCCGCGGCCGACCCGGCGCGACCACCGGAGCGGGCCGGTCCTCGCCGACGATCGTGGCGTTGAGCTGGTCGACGAACTGTCCGATGATGCGGTTGCTCACCGGCACGATCGCACCCTTGCCGAACTGGGCGATGCGGCCGCCGAGCTCGAGGTCGGTGGTCACGGTGACCACCGACCGGGTGCCGTCGTCGCGGGCCACCAGCCGGACGGTGGCCTCGGTCGACCCGTTTCCTCTGCGGTCGCGGGCGTTGCCCCGCACGATCATCTCCCTGGCGGCGTCGTCCTGTCGCACCAGGGTCGCCGTGCCCGCCAACGTCATTCCGATGGGGCCGACCTTGACGGCGACGTGTGCGTGGAAATCGTCGCCGTCGCGGTGGTCGAGTGCTGCACCCGGAATGCACCCCACCACCGTGGGGATGTCGGTGAGTACCGCCCACGTGGCGTGCAGCGGTGCATCGACCGCGAACTCGTTGACGAGTTGCATTGCTGTCTCCCGGGCGGTCAGCGGTTGTGGATCGAATGTCCTCACCATACGATTGGATACGATATACATCAATCGTCGACATGGCCCGAGGAGGCTGCTGGATGCTGAGCATGGGCGTAGGACTGTTTCCCACCGAACCGACGGCAGCGATGTGCTCCTACGTCCGACTCTGCGAGGACCTCGGGTATGACAACGTCTGGTTCGGTGACTCCCAGAACATCTGGCGTGAGTCGTCGACCGTGATGGGTGCGGCCGCGGTCGGGACCGAGCGCATCGTGTTCGGCACCGGGGTGACCAACGCGGTCACCCGCCATCCGTCGCTGCTCGCCTCGACCTGGGCGACCCTTGCCGAGTTCACCGGCGGTCGGGTCGCTCTCGGGATCGGCACGGGCGACTCCTCGCTGCGCACGATGGGCCTCAAGCCGCTCAAGCTCGCCGAACTCGAGCGCTCGATCGAGGACCTGCGGGCGCTGCTGCGCGGGGACAAGGTCGCCGAGGCGTCCAGTGGCGCCGAGTACCACCTGAACTACCTGAGCGGTCCGCTCCACGTACCGGTCTACATCGCCGCGTCCGCACCCAAGATCCTGGAGATGTCGGGACGCATCGCCGACGGGGTGATCGTGTTGGTCGGCACCGCACCGCACTTCATCGAGGCGGCGCTGCAGACAATCGAGCGCGGCGCCAAGAGCAGCGGCCGAACTCTCGCCGATCTGCACATCGTGCTGTGGACGCCGACTGCGATCGGTGACGACAGCACCGAGGCGCGCGACCTGGTGCGCGCGCACGTCTCGCGCGTCGCGATCCGCCCGTTGCCCGCCAAGGTCGACCCCGCCCTGGAGAAGGCCATCGACCGGATCCGAGAGCAGTACAACTACTACGAGCACATGAACCCCGAGGCCGCGCACGCCGATCTGGTGCCCGATGAGCTCGTCGATCTGTTCGCGCTGGCAGGCACGGCGACCGAGTGTGCGCAGCGGCTGAAGGAAATCGAGTCGCTGGGCGTCGACCAGGTCTCGATCGTGCCGTTCGTCAGGCCGGGGCAGAGCCGCGAGGGCACCATCCGCACCTTCGCCGACATCGTCCGCGGTCGCCTGGCGTGACGGTGCCCGGCGTGCCGAACCCGTCCGCACATCCCGCGCCGGGCAGCGCCGTGCCGGGGGCGCCGCCGGCGTTGAAGCGGTCACTGACACCTGCCGATGGCGTGGTCGATGCCCTGTCCGATGCCGATGCCGATGCCAGCAGGGCTGCCGAAACCGCTGCACCGCAAAGCAATTCAGGACGGATCGCTGGTTCCGGGCTACACGCCGCGGCGGCGATGGCCGGGGTGGCGGTGGGACTGGAGATCGCCGGGATCATTTCACGTCGACGTAACAACTAGCGGTTGACGCAGATCACACCGCTTCCTATAGTTGGATCCAATATCCACTCAACGCCCGGAGGCTTTTCTGATGTCAAGGTTCCCGAAGGTCATCGGCGCACTCGCCGCCGCATCCGCGCTTCTCGTCAGTGCCACCGCGTGTGCCGACGAGTCCTCGGGGCCCACTGAGGGCGGTGGCGCCACCACCGACACGTTGAGCATCTCCGCGACCGGCGTGGACAGCCTGCCATTCATGGCGATCCTGCAGGCGGGGATCAACAAGAAGTGGTTCGAGGAGGAGGGGTTGAAGGTCGACCTCTACTCCGGCGGCGGGGGTGGCAACACCCTGCGCGTCGTCACCAGCGGCGACGCCGACATGGCGATCGCCGGGAACAGCTCGGTGATCCTGGCTGCGCAGCAACCGGATTCGAACCTCACGGTGATCGCCCCATGGTTCCAGATCAACGATTTCTCCTGGATCAGCCCGCCCGGTCGGACCATCGAGGGCGCCACGCTCGGCTTCAGCTCGGCAGGGTCGTCGACGGAGCTGTTGGTCAAGGGCCTCGAGCAGGAACTCGGGCAGGGCGTCAAGGCGCAGGCCGTGGGCGGAATGGGCGACAACTGGACCGCCGCCCGGGCCAATCAGATCACCGCGGGGTGGGCGATGCAGCCCTTCATCGCCGAGAAGCAGGCCACCGAGAACGCCGAGATCCTGGTGAATGCCCGCGATGTGCTCGGTGACCTGCCCGCAGACCTGGTCGCGGTCAACTCCAGCTACGCCGAGGCCAACCCGGAGAACATCAGGACGTTCTTCCGGGTGGCCGACCGGCTCAACGAGTGGGTGGTGTCCAACCCGGACGAAGCCGGCGCCGAGATCGGGCCGCTGGTGGGCGTTTCGCCCGAGGTGATGCAGACCGCGCTCAAGAACAGCCCGGACCTGGCCAAGGGATACTCGCTCAAGGTCGACACCGAGGGCCTGACCAATCTCTCCGAGCTCATGGTCGCCGCCGGCCAGATCGACGAGCCTGTCGACTGGGCCACCGTGCTCGACCAGCAGTACCTTCCCGAGGACGACCGGGCGAGCTTCTGAGCACACGCCACGAACCGTCCCAACCCAGCGACGAGAGGTAGCGTCTTGGACCCGCAAGGCATCGAGATGACCGGCGTGGCAGTGGTTTTTGACACGGCAGCGCGCCGGATCACCGCGGTCACCGGCATCGACCAGACCGTGCCGCACTCGAGCTTCGTCTCGATCGTCGGGCCCAGCGGGTGTGGCAAGTCGACCCTGCTGGCGGTGGTCGCCGGGCTGCAGAAGGCCACTGCCGGCACGGTCAGCGTGGCGGGTCGGCCCGTCACCGGACCCGACCCCAAGATCGGCATGGTGTTCCAGGAGGACTCGACGTTGCCGTGGCGCACCGTCGAGGAGAACGTTGCGTTCGCCATGGAGATGATCGGGACCCCGAAGCCGGAACGGCGCAGACGGACCACCGAGGCCATCGAACTCGTCGGGCTCGGGGGATTCGAGAAGTCCTACCCGTCCCAGCTCTCCGGTGGAATGCGCCAACGTGTCGCGCTGGCG
The DNA here is from genome assembly GCF_010723735.1 of Mycolicibacterium hippocampi. Classification (GTDB taxonomy): domain Bacteria; phylum Actinomycetota; class Actinomycetes; order Mycobacteriales; family Mycobacteriaceae; genus Mycobacterium; species Mycobacterium hippocampi. The sequence goes on from NZ_BLLB01000002.1 coordinate 3,072,955, forward strand.
CGGACGCTGGCGGTGCAGCCCGAGGTGGTGCTCATGGACGAGCCGTTTGCGGCGCTCGATCAGCAGACCCGGCTGTTTCTCGGTGCCGAGGTGCGTCAGATCTGGGCCAGGACCAAGCAGACCATCATGTTCGTCACCCACGACATCTCCGAGGCGATCCTACTGTCGCAGCAGGTGTGGGTGATGTCCTACCGGCCCGGCACCATCATCGACGTCGTCGACATCGATCTGCCGGACGAGCGTGACGCAGGTGTGGTGTCCACCCCGCGTTTCAACGAACTGCACAACCGGGTCTGGGGCTCGCTGCAGGCCGAATCGATGCGCGGGTTCCAGCAGCAGGAGACGGCGAAGAAGTGACCGCCGCGTCCACGAAGTCCTTCGCAGCAGCCGACGACCTGCCCACCGAGACGGTGTCGTCGTCCGGGGAGCCGCCGCGGCCACCCCGGCGTGGGCACCGGTTCGGCACGCTGGCACTCAGCGCCGGCTCGACGCTCGCGCTCATCCTGCTGTTCATCGCTCTCACCGAGATCGGCTCGCGCGCCGGGTGGTGGAACGACCATGTGCTGCCCGCCCCGTCGGTCATCTTCGCAGAACTCGGCGGCCTTCTCACCGAACCGCAGTTCTGGCTGGATGCCCGCCGCACCGGCATCGAGGTCGCGGCAGCGATCCTGTTCGGCTGCCTGCTGGGGTTCGCCGCCGGACTGCTGTTCTGGAAGATCCCGCTGCTGGGCCGGGTGTTCGAGCCCTACCTGGTGTCGTTCTACGCCGTGCCTCTTGTGCTGTTCTATCCGGTGATGATCGTGCTCGTCGGCATCAACGCGATGTCGGTGATCATCCTGGCCACGATCATGGCGGCCATCCCGATGGCGCTCAACACCGCCGTCGGACTGAACCAGATGCCGCCGGTGTACATGAAACTCGCCCGCTCGTTGCGCACTTCGCCGCAGCAGACGCTGTTCGCCATCGCCATTCCCGCCGCCGGACCGTACATCGTCGCCGGCCTGCGACTCGCGGTCGTGTACGCGCTCATCGGCACCATCGCGATGGAGTTCACCACCGCGCAGGCCGGACTCGGGTACCGCATCCGCTATCTGTACGAGATCTTCGACAACATCGCGATGTTCGCCTACATCGTCGTCGTGCTGCTGCTGTCATGTCTGCTGACGGTCGCGCTCGCGGCGGTCGAGCGGGTGCTGTTGCGTGGGAGGAACGCATGACTGCCACACTCCCGGTCGAGCCCGACACCGAACACGCTGCGCCGAGCCGGTTCTCGGCGCGCAACATCCTGGGCAACCAGTTCGTGGGCGCCAGCCTGCTCGCCGTGCTGGTGGCCATCGCCTGGGAGGTGGTGTCCGGTTTGACGTTTGTCATCCCGTCACCGGTGCAGACCCTGACCGTGCTGTTCGAGAATCTCTCCGACCCTGCCTATCTGTTCGACCTGCGGGTGACCGCGCAGGCGGTGGCGATGGCGTTTGTCGTCGGCACGGCCGTCGGCGGCGGGATCGGTCTGCTGCTGGGCCTGTCGAGCAAGCTGCGCCTGATCTTCGAGCCTTTGATCATCATGCTCAACGGCATCCCGAAGATCGTGCTGTACCCGGTGCTGCTGCCGATCTTCACCCTGTCAGGGTCCAAGGTCGTGATGGGTGTGCTGTTCGCGCTGTTCCCGGTGCTGATCAATGTGTCTACGGGCGTGCAGGAAATTCCGAAGGTGTACTGGAAGCTCGCGCGCTCGGTCCGCGCCAACGCGTGGCAGACGCTGGTGCACGTCATCTTCCCGGCCATCAGGCGGCCGCTGCTCACCGGAATCCGGCTGGCCGTCAGCCTCGCGGTCGTCGGCGTGGTGCTCTCGGAGTTCTTCGCGACCCGCCGCGGACTGGGCCGGGTGGTGCTGCAGGCCTACGGCCACGGTGACTATCCGTCGATGGTGGCGACCATCATGCTGCTGATCACGATCTCGTTCGGCATCTCGATCGCGTTGTGGCAGTGGGAGAAGCGAATCCATTGACCGCCGACGCATCGAAGCCGGGTACCGGCCGGGAATGGGTCGGTAGCTCGGTGCGGCGGCGGGAGGACGACCGCATGCTCGGCGGGAACGGCAGGTTCCTTGCCGACCATGCCGCCGGCGCACAGCACGTCGTGTTCATCCGGTCCGCGCAGGCCCATGCCAGGATCACCGGTGTCGACACCTCCGCCGCCGACGGGATGTCCGGCGTGTACGGCATCTTCGGCGCCGCCGATCTCGGCCTGGAGGGCGCTCCGATCCCGCTGCTGACCACCCCGGATCCCGGTTTCACCGCGGCCACCGCGCTGGTGCTCGCCGAGCAGCGGCTGCCGATCCTCGCCTCGGACCGGGTGCACTACGTGGGTCAGCCGATCGCGGTCGTCGTCGCCGAGAACCGCTACATCGCCGAGGACGCCGCCGAGAACGTCGTCGTGTCCTATGAGCCGCTGCCGCCGGTGACCGACGCACTGGCCGCACTCGAGCCGACCAGCGCCACGCTGTTCGAGCACCTGCCCGACAACCAGGCGGCCGCCCTCGAATACGACTTCGGGGACCCGGGCCACGCGTTCCAGAACGCCGACCACGTCGTCGAGGGAACCTACCGGATGGAACGTCATGGTGCGGTGCCGCTCGAATGCCGCGGTGTACTGGCCCAATTCAACGACCACGAGGACCGGGTGGAGGTGCACACCTCGACCCAGGTCCCGCACATGGTGCGCAACGCGATCTGTGCCGTCACCGGCTGGGGCCGCGACGCGGTCAAGATCAGCGTGCCCGACGTCGGGGGCGGCTTCGGCACCAAGGCCAACGTCTACGGCGAGGAGATCGTGCTCGCCGTGCTGGCCGGGCACACCGGTCGGCGGCTGATCTGGGTCGAGGACCGTCAGGAGCACCTGGTGGCCAGCGCTCAGGCCAGAGACCAGCTTCACCGGGCGCGGCTGGCGGTCGATGCCGACGGCCGGATCCTGGCGTGGGACGTCGACTTTGTCGTGGACATCGGGGCGGGCAGCCTGTGGGTCGCAGGCATCATCGCCAACACCGCGGTCCACCTGATGGGGCCCTACCGGGTTCCCGCCGTGCACGTTCGTGGCCGTGCTGCCTTGACGAACAAGACCCTGGTGGCGCAGTACCGCGGCGCGGGCAGGCCCGAGGCCACGTTCTCGCTGGAGCGCAGCCTCGACGCCGCGGCCGCGGCGGTCGGCATCTCCTGCGCGGAGATCCGCAGACGCAACCTGCTGACGGCCGACGACATGCCCTACCACCGGCCGCTCCCGTACCGCGACGGAGTGCCGATCGCCTACGACGGCGGCGATTACCTGGCCTGCCTGGAGTCGGTGATCGGCGTGCTGCCGCGGTCAGAGCTCGACGTGTGTGCCGTCGAACACCCCGATCACCGCATCGGTTACGGCCTGTCCTGCTACCTGGAGGCCACCGGCCGCGGACCCCACGAAACGGCGCGGGTGCGGCTGCTGCCGTCCGGCCGCGTCGAGGTGACCGCCGGCGCGGCATCGGCAGGCCAAGGCCACGAAACCGTGTTCGCGCAGGTTGCCGCCGACGCCCTGGGCATACCGCTGGGACAGGTGCGCTACGTCGCCGCCGACACCGAACGGCTGCCCGAGGGGGTCGGCACGTTCGCCAGTCGCTCGGCCGTTCTGGCCGGGTCGGCGGTGCACCAGGCCTGCGGCGAGCTGGTAGACCTCGCGTCGCGCCGGGCCGCGGAGCTGATGGGGGTCGAGTCCGTCGCCTACCGCGCCGGCCGCTTCACGGCGGGGGACCGGGCCGTCGGCTGGGACGATCTGGCCGCGGCCGGACGGGTGGGGGGTGCGCGCGAGCGCGGTGCGCCGCTCGACGTCACGACCGTCTACCGGGTGGCCACCGTGACGTGGACGATGGGCGTGCATGCGGTGATCCTCGGGGTGCACCGCCGTACCGGAATCGTGAAGGTGTTGCGCTATGCGGTGTCTCACGAGGGCGGCCGCGAGATCAACCCGCGCATCGTCGAAGGCCAGATCGTCGGCGGTGTAGCCCAGGGTATCGGCGGGGCGCTGTTCGAGGCGTGGCGGTACTCGCCGGCGGGTGAGCCGATGTCGACGACGTTCGCGGCCTACCACCTGCCGCTGACCACCGACATGCCGGAGGTGACCGTGACCCACCTGCACGTCGACACCCCGACCAATCCGCTCGGCGTCCGCGGGGCGGGGGAGAGCGGCACCATCGCGGTGTACTCCGCGGTGGCCGCCGCCGTCGACGACGCGCTGGGAAACGGCTTCCACGTGACCAGCACCCCCGTCGCCACGGGTGAGCTTTGCCGGGCACTGGCGGGAGTGGGAGCGTGAAGCCCGCCGAATTCGGCTACCACCGACCCGATTCGGTGGCAGAGGCGCTCACGCTGTTGGCCGAGGATCCCGAGGCCAAGCTCCTGGCAGGCGGTCAGTCCCTGCTGACGCTGATGAACCTGCGCCTGGCCCGACCTTCAGCGGTCATCGACATCGGCCGGCTCACCGAGTTGAGCAGGATCTTCGACGACACCGAAGACCTTGTGCTGGGCGCCCTGGTCACCCACCGCACCGTCGAGGTGGACCCGTTGGTCACCGCGCGCGCGCCGATGCTTTCCGACGCGGCGCGCCACATCGGACACGTCGGGATCCGTAACCGCGGGACCCTCGGCGGGTCGGTGGCACATGCCGATCCTGCGGCCGAGATGCCGCTGGCCACACTGGTTCTCGGTGCCACCTTCCATGTGGAATCGGCGTCAGCGGGACGCCGACAGGTCACCGCCGACGAGATGTTCGTGTCGTTCTTCACCAACTCGCTGGCCCCCGACGAGATGCTCACCTGGATCTCGGTGCCGGCGATCAGGCCCGACCAGGGCTGGGGTTTTGTCGAATACGCGCACCAGCACGGAGATTACGGTCTGGCCGGAGCGGGTTGTCTGCTCACGCTGGATCCGGACGGCAGGGTCGCGGGCCTGCGTGCCGGGGTGCTCAGCGTGGCGGACCGGCCACTGTTGTTCGTCGGCGACGATGCCGTCGGGCAGCTCCCGTCGGAAGGTTTGTGGCAGGAGTTGGCCGGTGGCTGGGCGGCTCGGATCGAACCGACCGCAGACGACGTCGACTACGCGCGCAGGCTCTGCGCGGCCGCTCTGGAGGAGGCGCTCACGGATGCCGCTCGACGCGCCCGCGCGCAGTCAGGGGGATCCGATGCCGAATGATGCGACGACGGTGACGGTCTCGGTCACGGTGAACGGTACCCTGATCAGCAGGACGGTGCCCGCACGGCTGACCCTGGCCGACTTCCTCCGCGACGAGCTGGGCCTGACCGGCACACACCTGGGATGCGAACACGGGGTGTGCGGCGCGTGCTCGGTGTTCGTCGAGGGCCGGTCGGCGCGTGCCTGTCTGATGCTGGCGGTCCAGGCGGACGGCTTGCGGGTCGACACCGTCGAGGGGCTGGATCAGTTCGAGGAGGCCGCGCGGCTCAGGCAGGCGTTCTCCGAGCGCGGCGGGTTGCAGTGCGGCTTCTGTACGCCGGGATTCCTGGTCTCTGCTGTCGAACTGCTGCGCGATCCGGACGCAGAGAAGCCGCTGACTGCGGACTCGGTCCGAGAGGCGTTGTCCGGCAACATCTGCCGCTGTACCGGATACCAGGGAATCGTGGCCGCGGTGCTGGACGCGGTAGGCGCACCCGCGGACGGTGCGGACGGTGCGGACGGTGCGGACTCCTGACGGCGCGCCGGCGGTGTCCACGTCGGCGCGCCGCCGGCGTGCCACCCGGATGCTGCAGCCCGTTGGCGCGCCCCGGTGGGGAATGGCTGCGTGGCTGGCGCTCGGGCTCGGCGCGATTCTCGGCGCCACCACGGCACTCGGTCATGCCGAGTGGGGCTCGGCAGTGGGCCTGGGGTTGGTGCTGACGGCGGTTCCGTCGCTGCCGCTGACGTGGCGTCCGGCCCTGTCCACGATGGTGATCCGCGGGTGCGCGGTGCTGATCGGCGCCCTGGTGGCGATGCTGACGACCGGACACCCCGCGGTGCTCGCTGTGGCGACGGTGGCGACCGCGGTATGTGGGGCCGCGCTCGCGCGCGTGGGTCCGACCGCCGGGCTGGCTGTGGTGCTGATCGCCGTCGACCTGCCCGCGACGTCGGTGGGATACGACCCGGGCCGGGTCGCTGCGACGCTGGCGCCCTACGCGATCGGCGTGCTGGTCGTGCTCATCGCGTGGGGCGGGTGGTTCGGGTGCGCCGCGGCCCTGCGGCGGGCCCGCGGTGAATCGCCGGTCGCCGAGACAGCGGCGACGGCCTGGCGGGAACCGTGGCCGCACGTTCTGCGGGTCGGTGTGGCGGTGGCTGCGGCTGTCGCGCTGGCCGGCCTGTTACCCGAGGATCTGGTCGGCGGACACTGGCTCGTCACGAGTGTGATCCTGACCGTGCAGCCCACCGCCGGCGGGACCGGAATGCGCCTGGCCCAGCGGCTCTCGGGCAACACGGTGGGCGCTCTGATCGCCGCGGTGCTGCTCGGTGCCCACCCGTCCATCCCCGTCGTCGCGGCGCTGACCGTCGTCCTCTTCACGCTCGCGATGGCGTTGCGCCCGGTCAACTACACCTGGTGGGCGGTCACCGGTCCGCCGGTGCTGTTGGTGATCAGCGAGTATCCCGAACTGTTCCCCTGGTACGAGGGAGGCGTGCGCCTGGCGATGAATCTGGCCGGCGCGGCGATCGTGCTGGTGGTGGTGTTCGGCGTTCCGGCATTGACCCGCATCGCTTCTCGCAGCGGGAGGGGCGATTTCACCGAACACGATCAGTCGGATAGTGTATACAAAATCCAATCAGGGAGGTCTCAGTGACGACGCTGCTCGTGGAGGACATCGGCCTCCTTGTGCCCGGCGACTTCACGGTCGCACCGGTCCGCGACACCACCCTGCTCGTGGAGGACGGGGTGATCGCCGGGATCGGTGTGGACGTGGCGGCGCCCGACCAGGTGCTCTCGGCGGGCGGGCTGACCGTGATCCCCGGGCTGGTCGACGGTCACATCCATCCGACCTTCGGGGAGTGGACCCCGGCCCAGAACGCCGTCGGCTGGATCGGCAACTATCTGCACGGCGGCACCACGTCGATGGTGTCCGCCGGCGAATTGCATATTCCCGGGCTGAGTTTCGACGCGCTGACCCCGGAACTCGTCCTCAGCATCGCGATCACCTCGAAGCACACCACCGGACGGATGCGGCCGTCGGGGGTCAAGGTCAACGCCGGCACGGTGCTGCTGGTGCCGGGGATGTCCGAGGAGCACTTCGACCGGGCCCACCGGGAGGGCATCGATCAGCTGAAGTTCATCTTCTACGACTGGAATCGCCTGGGCGACGGTGAGGCGCAGCGGTACGTGCAGTGGGCTCACGAGCGCGGGATGACCGTCAAGCTGCACTCCGGCGGGGTCTCGCGGTCCGGTTCGAGCCGGGTCGCCGGCGCCGACGTCGTGATCGCGGTCGAGCCGGACGTGGTCGGCCACATCTCCGGCGGCCCGATCCCCCCTCCCGACGCCGACATCTCCGCCATCATCGCCGGCTTGCCCGACACCTACGTGGAGGTCTGCAGTTCCAACAACTACCGGGCCACCACCGTTGTCGTCGACGAACTCACCCGGCGGGGCCGGCTCGACCGGTTGACCCTCGGCACCGACACCCCCGGCGGGACCGGTGTGATCCCGCGCGGCATGTTGCGCAACATCTGCTACCTGGCGTCGGTCTGCGGCGTCGATGCGGCGACGGCCGTGGCCGCGGCCACCGGGCAGACCGCACGCGCGCACCGGCTCGACACCGGTGTGATCGCCGAGGGCATGCCGGCGGATCTACTTGTCCTGGGCCCGATCACGGGCTCGACCGCCACCGACGCGCTGGAGTCCTTCGCGCTGGGTGATCTGCCGGGTATTGCCACGGTGCTGGTCGACGGGGTTCCACTCGTCGCCACCCGCAGCGAGCAGACGCCGCCCCCGAGCCGTTCGGTGACCTGGCGGGGCGCTGACCCGCGACCGGCACCCGCCCGACCGGCCCCGGTCGGCGCTCACGCCTCCGGATGCTGCTGACCCACCCCCGACGACGTCAGGAGACGCCATGTCCCGCCAGCCCGCCCCGCACACCGGACCGATCACCCCGGATGTGCTACTGCGAGTCGACAGCCTGCTCGACGACGAGGAACGCCAGATCCGCGACACCGTGCGCGCTCTGGTGAAGAGCCGCATCGCCCCGGACATCGCGACCTGGTACGAGGACGGTGAGCTGCCCGTGCGGGAACTGGCCGCCGAACTCGGAGACCTCGGGTTGCTCGGGATGCACCTGCAGGGCTACGGATGTGCCGGAACCTCGGCGGTCGCCTACGGGCTGGCCTGTCTGGAGCTCGAGGCCGGTGACTCCGGCATCCGCTCGCTGGTCAGCGTGCAGGGTTCGTTGGCGATGTTCGCGTTGCACGCCTACGGCAGCGAGGAACAGAAGCAGCAGTGGCTGCCCGACATGGCGGCAGGACGCAAGATCGGCTGCTTCGGCCTCACCGAACCCGACTTCGGCTCAAACCCGGCCGGAATGCGTGCCCGCGCAACCCGGTCCGGAGATGACTGGATTCTCAACGGCACCAAGATGTGGATCACCAACGGGTCGGTCGCCGACGTGGCGATCGTGTGGGCGCGCACCGACGACGGTGTGCGCGGATTCGCCGTTCCCACCGACGCTCCCGGCTTCACCGCGCACACCATCAAGTCGAAGATGTCGCTGCGTGCGTCGGTGACCAGTGAGCTCGTGCTGGAGGACGTGCGACTGCCCGACAGCGCGCGACTGCCCGGCGCCACCAGCCTGCGGGCACCGCTGAGCTGCCTCAGCGAGGCGCGGTTCGGCATCGTGTTCGGAGCGGTGGGCGCCGCCAGGGACTGCCTGGAGACCGCTCTGACCTACTCCCGGTCCCGCATGCAGTTCGACCGTCCGATCGGGGGCTTTCAGCTGACCCAGCAGAAGCTCGCCGACATGACGCTCGAGTACGGCAAGGCATTGCTGCTTGCGTTGCACCTCGGCCGCGCCAAAGACGCCGACGGATTGCGGCCCGAAGAGGTCAGCCTGGGCAAGCTCAACAATGTCCGGGAGGCCATCACGATCGCCCGCACAGCCCGCACGATCCTGGGCGCCAGCGGCATCACCGGCGAGTACCCGGTGATGCGCCACGCGAACAACCTGGAATCGGTGTTGACCTACGAAGGCACCAGTGAGATGCATACGCTGATGATCGGGCAGGCCCTCACGGGCACTGCCGCGTTCCGCTGACATCGGGGAGTTGCCATGGCCGAACCGATCGACGAACACTTCACCGCGGCTGTCTCGTCGCTGACGGCGCCGTCTGTTTCCGACGTCGCTGTCTTACAAGGGGTCTCGGCGCAGGACTGCCTCGACATCTTCGATGCGCAGCTCGGTAGCCGGCACCTGGACCTCGCCGCGCGTTGGCTTCGGTCGCGCAACTTGGGCTTCTACACCATCGGATCGGCCGGACACGAGAGCAACGCCGCCGTCGCCGCTGCCCTGCGGGTCACCGATCCGGCGTTGCTGCACTACCGCTCCGGAGGTTTCTTCCTGGCCCGAGCGCGGCAGGGCAGCGGTGGCGACGTGCTGCGGGATGTGCTTCTCGGCATGGTCGCCGCCACGGAGGAACCGATCTCCGGGGGCCGGCACAAGGTCTTCGGTAGGCACGACCTCAACGTCATCCCGCAGACATCGACCATCGCGTCGCACCTGCCCCGGGCTGTCGGCGTCGCGTTCTCGATCGCCCGCGCCCGCAAGCTGGGAGTCGAATGCCCGTGGCCGGCTGACGCGTTGGCGGTGTGCAGCTTCGGAGACGCATCGGCGAACCACTCCACGGCGGTCGGGGCGATCAACACCGCGCTGCACAGCTCCTACCAGGGTATGCCGATGCCGCTGCTGTTGTTGTGCGAGGACAACGGCATCGGGATCAGCGTCAAGTCGCCCCAGGGGTGGATCGCGCGCACCTACGGCGACCGTGCCGGCCTGCGCTACTTCGCCGCCGACGGCACGGACCTGCCCTCGGTGCTGACAACAGCGGCCGAGGCGGCCGAATACGTCCGGGTGCAACGCCGTCCGGCGTTCCTGCACCTGCGCACCGTGCGGCTGATGGGGCACGCGGGTTCGGATTTCGAGCGCGGCTATCGCAAACCCGACGAAATCACCGCCGACTACGACCGCGACCCGGTGCTGTGTACCGCACGCCTTCTCGTCGGCGCGGGTGTGCTGACCCCGTCGGAGGTCCTGGAGCGCTACGAGGCCAAGCGTGCCGAAGTTCTCGCGCTGGCAGGCGAGGTCGCCGAACTCGCCCAACTCGACAACGCCCATGCGGTGATGTCTCCGCTGCGCCGTACCCTCGACGAGGCCACCGCGGCGACCCAGACGGCGCCCGTTCCGGGCGCCACCGCCGACGGCACGGCGCTGACCGTCGCCCAGGCCATCAACCGCGGTCTGCTCGACGTGCTGACGAACCATCCCCAGGCACTGGTGTTCGGCGAGGATGTCGGCCGCAAGGGCGGCGTGTACGGCGTCACCCGCGGCCTGCAGGCCAAGATCGGGACGGCGCGGGTGTTCGACACGCTGCTCGACGAGCAGGCGATCCTGGGTCTGGCGTTGGGCGCCGGGGTGTCCGGACTGCTACCGATTCCCGAGATCCAGTATCTCGCGTATCTGCACAATGCCGCCGACCAGATCCGCGGCGAGGGAGCCACGCTGCAGTTCTTCTCCGATCGGCAGTACCGCAACCCGATGGTGGTGCGCATCGCGGGCTACGGATACCAGAAGGGCTTCGGCGGGCACTTCCACAACGACAACTCGATCACCGCCATCCGGGACCTGCCCGGCGTGGTCATCGCCTCACCGGCGCGCCCCGACGACGCCGCCGCGATGATGCGGTCCTGCGTCGCCGCCGCGCAGTCCTCGGGAATCGTGTGCTTGTTCATCGAGCCCATCGCGCTGTATCACACCCGCGATCTCTACGACGACGGCGACGAACTCTGGCTGGCACCGGATTCCGGCGCGATGGTGCCGCTCGGTCGGGCCCGGACCCACGGCGACGGCCGGGATCTGACGATCCTGACGTTCGGCAACGGGCTGCGGATGAGCCTGCGGGTGGCACGTCGCCTTCTCGCCCTCGACATCAGGGCACGCGTGGTCGACCTGCGCTGGCTGGCCCCCCTCCCGTTGCAGGACATCCTGGCCGAAGCCGACGCGACGGGGCGGGTGCTCGTCGTCGACGAGACGCGCGAGAGCGGCGGTGTCGGTGAAGGGATCGTGACCACACTGGTCGACCATGGGTACCGCGGTGCGCTGGCGCGGGTCGCCGGCTACGACAGCTTCATCCCGCTCGGCGATGCCGCACTGGAGGTGTTGCTGTCGGAGGAGACCATCGAGGCCGCGGCGATCAAGCTGGTGCGGACAGCGCCTCGGTGAGCACCGGCACCGCCAGTTCGCGTTGCCACTGCCGGGCGTTGCACTCCCGCAGGAACACGTCGACCGCGGCCGCGATGTCGTCGGCGCCTTCCCAGTCCCAGCACAGTCGCCGCACGGTATCGGGAGACAGCACATTCTCCGCGGGAACGGAAATCCGTTGTGCCAGTTCGGTCAGACCAGATCTCGCCGCCTCCAGCCGGGCGGCCGCCTCCGGCTTGCGCCGCGCCCACCGCGATGCCGGCGGCGGGCCGTTGGATGCTTCAGAGGTGCTGGGCAGATCGGTGGTGACGCGGGCGCGGGCCAGCGCCTCCAGCCACATCTGGGCGCTGCGCCGCTGTTTGGGCCCGCCGAACACCGGCAGCGCGGTCAGTTTCTCCACGCTGTCCGGATTCACCGTCGCGGCGTTGATGATCGCGCTGTCGGGCAGGATGCGCCCCGGGGCAATGTCTCGGCGGCGGGCGACCTGGTCCCGGGCGGTCCAGAGCTCCCGCACCGCGGCCAGGGTGCGGGCGTCGCGGACCTTGTGGATCCCCGACGTGCGCCGCCACCGGTCGCGCCGGGTGGGGGTGGCTTCGAAGGTCCGCAGGAACTCGAATTCCTGTCTGGCCCAATCAGATTTGCCCTGCTCGGAGAGCACCGCCGCGATCGCGTCCCGCAACTCGACGAGGACCTCGACGTCCAGCGCCGCGTAGTTGAGCCAGTCGGCGGGCAGCGGCCGCTTCGACCAGTCCGCGGCGCCGTGACCCTTGGTCAGCTGCAGGCCGAGTAACCGCTGCACCATCGCAGCTAGGTTCACCCGGTCGTAGTTGGCGAGCCGGCCGGCGAGTTCGGTGTCGAACAGCGTGGTCGGACGCATCCCGATCTCGGCGAGGCACGGCAGGTCCTGATCGGCGGCGTGCAGAATCCACTCGTCGGTGGCCAGCACCTCGGCCACCGGCGCCATCACCGCGACAGGGTCCCCGCCGTGCATGACCGGGTCGATCAGGACGGTGCCCGACCCGGCCCGGCGGATCTGCACCAGATAGGCGCGGTTGGAGTAGCGGAAACCCGACGCGCGTTCGGCGTCCACGGCGAACGGTCCGGTGCCGGCGGCCAAAGCTCTTGCTGCCCTGGCGATTTCATCGCGGCTGACCGATACCTCAGGGACGCCGTCCCGCGGTGCCAGCAGCGGCGTGGCGTCGGGCTCGGCCTGTTCGGCGTCGCCGGACACCTCTGATGCTCGGGGTTCCGCGGGGGAACCGACAGTCTCGGGTTCGGACATGTGCTCAGGCGCGGGTGCGGGAGCCCAGATCGGTCACCCCGTCGGGCGGCAGACCGGCGGCGTGCTCGAGGACCTCGCAGAAGGCTTCCACGTGGGGACCGAGTTCCAGCGTCGTCGCGGTCCAGGAGGCGCGCAGCTCGAGCTGATGGGCGCGGGGTGGCCCGGAGATGTCTCCGTAGCGCACCGAGGTGGTGGCGGTGACGGTGCCGCCCAGCGCCGTGACGTGCTCGGCCCGCTCTCCGAGTGCGTCGACCAGCCAGCTCCAGGCGACTTCGGGCAGCAACGGGTCGACGGCTTCACTGGAGTCCAGATCGGCCTGGATGTAGGCGACCAGGCGCATGGTGCCGTCCCACGCCTCCGCGCCTTCGGGGTCGTGCAGCAGAATCAGCCGGCCGAAGGCGTCGCCCTCGGAGCGTTCCGGGATGATCGCGGTCTCGGCGTGCCTGACCTCGGCGCCCAGCGCGTAGCTGAACGGCGCCAGCCGCTGAGGCGGCCGGATCGGGCCCAGCTCGATCTCCGGTCGCACGGTGGTGGCGTTCATCGCCGCCACCGCTTCACGGAACTGAGCCGGTTCGGCGGTGGTCACGGCGTCTGACGGTAGTCCATTTGTCCAGCTCTTGGTGCAGGCGCGCCGATCAGGAACCGGACAGGCCATGGCAGCATGGGTGTCGATGAACACGCGCCGCGAGCTGCCTGAATCGCCCTACCTGGCCGCCGTCGCAGGCCGCAAACCCCACCGGGTGCCGGTGTGGATGATGCGGCAGGCGGGGCGGTCACTGCCGGAGTACCGGGCGCTTCGCGCCGAGAACACGATGATGCAGGCCTGTTTCGATGCCGACCTGATCACCGAGATCACGCTGCAACCGGTGCGCAGGCACGGCGTCGACGCCGCGATCCTGTTCTCCGACATCGTGGTGCCGCTGCGGGCCGCCGGGATCGCACTCGACATCGTCCCCGATGTCGGACCGGTGATCGAGCACCCCATCCGTACCCGTGCCGACGTCCGCACCGTCGCTCCGCTGGACTCCCAGCAGGTGGCCCCGGTGGCCACGGCGATCGGCCAGCTGACCGCCGCGCTCGGCGACGTGCCGCTGATCGGCTTCGCCGGCGCCCCGTTCACCCTGGCGTCCTATCTCGTCGAAGGCGGTCCGAGCCGCAACCACGAGCACACCAAGGCGATGATGCTGGGCGAGTCCTCGACCTGGCATGCACTGATGACGGCGCTGACCGACGTGACGATCGCGTTCCTGCGAACCCAGCTCGACGCCGGCGTGGACGCCATCCAGGTGTTCGACTCCTGGGCCGGCACGCTGTCGCTGGCCGACTACCGCTCCTACGTGCTGCCGCACAGCACGCGGGTGTTCGAGTCACTGGCCGGATACGGCGTGCCGATGACGCACTTCGGCGTCGGTACCGCCGAGCTGCTGGGCGCGATGTCGGAGGCGGTCTCCGGGCGGGGAGTGCCCGCGGTGGTCGGGGTGGACTGGCGGACATCGCTGACCGATGCCGCCGCCCGGGTGCAGCGGGGCTGCGCGCTGCAGGGGAATCTCGACCCGGTGGTGCTGATGGCGGGCTGGCCGGTGGTGCAGCGCGCCGTACGCGCCGTCGTCGAGGACGGAAGGCGCGCAGTGGACGCCGGCGCCGTCGGGCACGTGTTCAACCTGGGCCACGGTGTGCTGCCCGCTACCGATCCCGAGGTGATCACCGACGCCGTTGCACTGGTGCACGAGCTGTGATGTCGACCAGGCATCGCCAGTACTGCGTTGTCGGGGGCGGCATCTCGGGTCTCGTCGCGGCATACCGGCTGCGGGTGGCTGTCGGGCCGGACGCGGCTATCACGGTGTTCGATCCCGCCGACCGGCTCGGCGGTGTGCTGCGCACCGAGCGGATCGGCGGCCAACCGGTCGACGTCGGCGCCGAGGCGTTTGTGGCGCGCAGGCCGGAAGTGCCCGCGCTGCTGGCCGAGTTGGGGCTTGCGGGCAAACAGATCACCACCACCGGTGCGCGCCCGCTGCTCTACAGCCAGGGCCGACTGCATCCACTGCCCACCGACACCGTCAACGGCATCCCGTCCCGTCCCGAGGCACTGTCCGGTCTGGTCGACGACGCCACGATCAGGTGGATGCTCGACGAACCCCGGCGCCCTTTCAGCTGGCGTCCCGGCGCCGACCCGGCGGTGGCCGACCTCGTCGGCGAACGCTTCGGCGAGCAGGTGGTGGTCCGCTCGGTCGATCCTCTGCTGACCGGGGTGTACTCCGGTTCGTCGGCGACCATCGGCATCCGCGCGGCGGCCCCGACGGTCGCCGCGGCGCTGGATCGTGGCGCCCGCTGCTTGACCGACGCCGTGCGCACCGCGCTGCCCCCACCGCTGACCGGGTCGGTGTTCGGCGCGGTGGACGGGGGTTACACGGTGCTGATCGACGAGCTGGTGCGCCGCTCCGGGCTGCGCTGGGCTCAGGTGGCCGTCGGCAGCGTGGACCGCGCGTCGGGCCGATGGGAACTGACCGACGACGAAGGCACCCGATGGCCCGCCGACGCGGTGGTGCTCGCGGTGCCCGCGCCGCGGCTTGCGGCGCTGGTGTCCGAGCTCGCCCCGCGCAGCGCGGCGGCTGCGCGCAGCATCCCGGTGGCCTCGGCGGCGGTGGTGGCGCTGGCGTTGCCGGGCGGAACGCCGCTGCCCGAGCAGTCCGGAGTACTGGTCGCCGGCCCGGGGCGGTTGCGCGCCAAGGCCGTGACGCTGTCGTCGCGCAAGTGGGGGCGGCGCGGGAACTTCGAGATGGTGCGGCTGTCGTTCGGACGGTTCGGTGACGCCGCCGAAACCCACGCTGCGCGTGCCATCGGTGACGAGGAGTTGCTGACATGGTCCGGGCAGGACCTCGACACGCTGTTCGGCATCTCGGTCGAGCCGGTCGAACACCGGGTGGCCCGCTGGATCGACGCGATGCCGCAGTACGGGCCGGGCCACGCCGACGTCGTCGCCGAACTGCGTGCCGGCCTGCCCCCCGGGCTGGCGGTGGCCGGCGCGTACCTGGACGGGATCGGGGTGCCTGCCTGTGTGGCGGCCGCGACGCGGGCGGTGGCCGGGCTGGTGGTCGCCGGAGGCTGAGCGACGCGGGATGTGACCGGGGGCGAGCGAAGCGACGGGGGATGTGACCGGGGGCGAGCGAAGCGACGGGGGATGTGACCGGGGGCGAGCGAAGCGACGGGGAGTGTGCCCGTGGCACGATGGGCGCATGGCCAAGCTCGACTACGACACCCTCAACTCCACCATCCGCTACCTGATGTTCTCGGTGTTCTCCGTGCGGCCGGGCGCGCTGGCCTACGACGACGACGCACGGGCGGCCGTGGTGGACGAGACCGCCACGTTCCTCAAGCAACAAGAGGACAACGGCGTGGTGGTGCGCGGTCTCTACGACGTCGCCGGGATGCGCGCCGACGCGGACTTCATGATGTGGACGCACGCCGAGAACGTGGAGGCGTTGCAGGCGACGTACTCGGATTTCCGGCGCACCACCGCGCTCGGGCGTGCGTCGACGCCGGTGTGGAGCAATGTCGCGCTGCACCGGCCGGCCGAGTTCAACAAGAGTCACATCCCGGCGTTCCTGGCCGGTGAGGAGCCGGGTGCCTACATCTGCGTCTACCCGTTCGTCCGGTCACTGGAGTGGTATCTGCTGCCCGACGACGAGCGGCGCCGCATGCTGTCCGAGCACGGGATGGCAGCGCGCGGCTACAAGGACGTGCGGGCCAACACGGTGCCCGCGTTCGCGTTGGGTGACTACGAGTGGCTGCTGGCATTCGAGGCCCCGGAGCTCCACCGGATCGTCGACCTGATGCGCGACCTGCGTGCCACCGACGCTCGCCGGCACGTGCGCGAGGAGACACCGTTCTACACCGGGCCGCGGGTGTCGGTGGAGAAACTGGTCACCGCGCTGCCGTGACTATTTGCTGAGAAGCGGCCACCGCGGCCGTTGACCAATGGTTAGGCTAGCCTGCCGCCTGCCTGTTGTTCCCGCTGTCTGGCCCTCTTCGACGCGTAACCGCTCTATGACGTTGACGTCAAAAAATGCCCTGGCCGCTGTGCAGGTTGCTAGCATCGTCCGGTGCCGAACCCCAGACCGGTGGTGGCAGCCCTCTTCGCCGTGGGTGCCGGCTTCTCCGTGTTGCAACTGACCAGCTGGAGCACTCACCCGACGGTCCGGTTCGGCGCCGATCTGGTGATGTCGGCGTTCGCGCTGTTCGCCGTGGGATGTGCGTTGGCAGCCGCCCGGCGGGCGCAGGGCAGGCGCCGCACAGCATGGATCTGCATGGGCGTGGGTGCCGGTGGCTTCGCCGCCGGCCAACTGGTCTGGGGCTACATCGGCCTGGTTCACGGGACGCTGCAATTCCAGTCGGTCGCCGACGTGGGGTACGCCCTGCTGCCGGTCGGCGCCGGTTTGGCGCTGCTGTTCTTCCTGGGCGACCACCCACGGTCGATGAGGCTGCGGGTGCTGCTCGACGGCGTGATCGTGGCCGGTGCCCTCTTCGGAGCGATGTGGGTGACACTCCTGGACAGCATCTACACGGTCAGGGTGCAGGACGCATTGTCGATGGCGCTGACGCTTGCCTATCCCGTCGCCGGGATCGCGCTGGTCACCATCGCGCTGCTGTTGCTGGTCCGCGTGCCGTCCGAGGACCGGTCGATGATGGTGATGCTCACGCTGGGCCTGGTGTTGATCATGATCGCGGACACCGCGTACGCGTATGTGACAGCAGTGGAAGGCCAGTACTACGAAGCGATCTCGCTCGGGTACGCCTGGGGTTTCCTGGCCATCGCGGGAGCGGCGATGCTCGACGGGCGGACACGGCCGATGTCGGTACGGGCCCGGCCGCGGGTACCGTCGCGCGCATCGATGTCGTTGCCGTTCGTGCCCGTCACGATCGCCGTGGCGTTGTGTGCTCCGGTCCTGGTCCCGACGCTGGGCGCGCTGTACATCGTGGGGATCATCACGGTGTTCGCGGTGATGATCCGTCAGCTCCTGCTTCTCACCGAGAACCGCCGCCTGCTGGCAGAGGTTTCGGACCAGTTGATGCGCGACCCGCTGACCGGGCTGGCCAACAGGACCCTGTTCCAGGATCGGCTGGAGCACGCGATGCACCTGCACCGCAGTGAGCGCCTCTCGGTAGGGGTGCTGCTGATCGACCTCGACGACTTCAAGCTGGTCAACGACAGCCTGGGGCATCCGGCGGGAGACGCCATGCTGGTCCGGGTGGGGGAGCGGCTGGCCGCGACGGTGCGGGCCGGCGACACCGTCGCCCGTCTGGGCGGCGATGAGTTCGCGGTGCTGATGGAAGGTGATGCTGCGGCGACCCGGGAGGCGGCGCAGCATGTCGTGCACGCCTTCGACCGGTCCTTCGACATCGACGGGCAGGACCTTCTGGTGCGACCCAGCGTCGGGTTGGCGGTGGCAGGATTCACCGACGCGGCGCTCACGGCCGACGAACTGCTCAAGCGGGCCGATGTCGCGATGTACACGGCCAAACGATCCCGGTCCAGGCAACTCGTCGCGTACGCGCCGGACATGGAACTGCACCGTGGCCTCGAGTGTGTTTCGCCGGCGGCCGACCCGCAGCGAAACGGTGCGGTCGGGGGAGGCTCGGCGCGGCTGCTCGGCGAGTTGCGGCACGCCATCGAACACCGAGGTCTGAGCGCGGTGTACCAACCGAAGTTCGAGGTTCGCACCGGGCGGATCGTGGGGGCAGAGGCGCTGGTCCGCTGGCCGCACCCGCGGTACGGGCTACTCGTTCCGGACGAGTTTCTTCCGCTGGTACGTGAGCACGGCCTGATGGAATCGGTGACGTCGGTGATGCTGGACCTCGCGCTGGACGACGCGGCCGAGTGGTACGCCAACGGCGTCGGGGTGCCCGTCGCTGTGAACGTGTTCGCCCCGTCCATCAGCGACACCGATCTGCCGGCGCAGATCATGCGGGCGCTGGAACGTACCGGGCTGTCGCCCGACACACTGACCGTCGAGATCACCGAGGACGTGCTGCTCGAGAACATGGCCGAGACCCGCTCGGTGTTCGCCAAGCTGCGGGACTGCGGAATCCGCATCGCGATCGACGACTTCGGCAGCGGTTACTCGGCACTGTGGTACCTGCGCGAGTTCCCGATTGACGAGGTCAAGCTCGACCGGGAGTTCATCACGCCCATCCTGACCCAGCCGACGTCGGCGGCGATCGTGCGAGCCGTAATCGACCTGGCCCACGTGCTGGGGGTGACGCCGGTCGCCGAGGGGGTCGAGGACGCCGAGACCGCAGCCGAGTTGCTCGCCTACGGCTGCGACATCGCCCAGGGTTTCCACTACAGCCGGCCGCTGGACCCCGAGGCGATGTTGGCGCTGTTGCGGTCCACGCGGCAGGCATGCGACACGGGGGAGCCCGTGTGCGCCGACGACTACCCGGCTGAGGGCTTCAGGCGCAAAGAGATCGAGTTGATGCAGTAGCGCTGGTCGGTCGGTGTCGGGTAGCCCTCACCTTCGAAGACGTGTCCGAGGTGGCTGTGACAGTTGGCGCACACCACCTCGACGCGGTGCATGCCCAACGAGTCGTCGGAGCGCAGGATCACCGCGTCGGTATCGGCCGGGTCGAAGAAAGAGGGCCAGCCGCAATGGGATTCGAACTTCTCGGTGCTGCGGAACAGTTCGGCGCCGCATGCGCGGCACTCGTAGACACCTTCGGTCTTGGTGTCGGTGTACTCGCCGGTGAAGGGTCGCTCGGTGCCAGCCCGGCGCAGCACCGCGAACTCCTCCGGGTTGAGTCGCTCGCGCCACTGGTCGTCGCTCAGCACCAGTTTGGGGCCTGTCGCTGTCATGGCTCCGAGGTTACCCGCCGGGTCTGGCCCCGGTGGGGGTGAGCGGGGTGACCCATTGCGGGTCGATGCCGTCGTCGAGTCGGTCGTCATCCCTGGCATCGAGATAGCGGAACAGCAGCACCACGAACACCACGATCGACAGCAACGACCAGCCGTAGGTGATCTTCAGGTATTCCAGCGCGCGTCCGGTCGTCGGCCAGTGTCCGAGCAGCCAGCGGTCCATCGTGGTGAAACCGTAGATCGCCAACCAGGCCACCCAGCTGCGGATCGCCGAGTTCGGCAGTACCACGGTCATCAGGAACGGGAACAGCATCATCGAGTAGTAGCCCTGGCCCAGTGAGAGCACCAGCCACGACGTCAGCAGCAGCACGCCCGACGAGGTCAGCATCCAGAACAGCGGATCGCGGGTGCGGTAGTACCGGTACAGCAGCCACAGCGACGCCGCGCCGAGCACGGCGAAGGCCACGCGCAGCAGCATGATCAGCCACATCGGCAGCCCGTAGTACACCCCGTTGCCCAGGATCGAGCTGTTGAAGTAGTCGCGGGTGGACATGATGTACGGCAGCGTGCGGGTGACAAAGCTCATCGGGTCGCTGATCAGCGGCCAGGCCGCGGCATTGAATACGGCCGGGACGGCGAACGCGGTCACCAAAGCCCGCCACTGTCGGTTGAGCAGCGGTAGCAACAGCAGTGGCGCCAGCAGCGGTTTGACCACCAACGTCAACCCAATGGCCACGCCGGCCCACCATTCGTGGCTCCGGTTCTTGTCGAGCAGCCACCGGAAGAACAGCACCTCCAGCAACAGGATCGGCCCGTTGATGTTCGCGAAAACCAGGGTGTTGGTGACGTTCTCGGTGCAGAACATCGCCAGCAACAACGCCGGCGCGGCCACCGAGGCGAGGGTGTAGTTGAACAGCCGCAGCAGAAAATAGGCCGCGAGCACGATGGCGAGCGTGTTGAAGAAGATGAACCAGTACCGCGACGCCTCGACCGGCAGATAACCGAACGGCGCCATGATCAGTGTGCCGCCGGGCGGGTAGAGGTAGTGCGGGTCGACGTGGTTGAAGTTCTCGTTGTAGATGTCCAGGCCGAGCTTGAAGTTCACCACCGCCCGGTAGACGGGCGCGAAGTCGTCGGTGATGTAGCCGTTGGTGGCGAGCACGAAGCTGCGGTGGATGACCGACAGGATCGCCAGCGGCCACAGGATCGACCGCAGCACCGACGCGGTGCTCGGGGGAGAGGTGCGGGGCCGGAACGGGCCCATTACAAGATCACGCACGTGCGCACCGTACCCGACGATCCGGGGCGCCCCGCGGCGACATGGCCTACGTCAGGCCGGGCAGTACGTGTCGGTCGGTGGCAACTCGCCCGAATCGAGGTAGGCGATCACCGGGGGCAGCGCGCACGGCGTGTAGATGCTGGCGCCGTGGCCGATGCCCTGCCACATGACCCTCCGGTTGGACGATCCGGCGTTGATCGCGGTGGCCGCGACGGCGGCGACGCCTTCGTTGCCGACGATGGGATTGTTCTGCACGCCGAGCAGCAGTGTCGGGATCTCGAGACCTGTCGGTTCGGCCGGTGCGCTGCCGCTGGGCCAGTTCAGGCACTTCACCATGTCCAACGCGCCGACCCTGCCGAACTGTGGATACAGGTCGTCCCAGGCGACGACGAGTTCACGAACCCGGTCGGGGGTGGGCCGGTTGAGGGCGTCACTGCACTTGTTGACGAACTGGCCGTCGGTCTGGCGCAGCGACTCCGCCTGGTTGATCAGATCGTTCAGTCTGCTGGTATTGCCGGAGCGGGCGTCGGCGATCGCCAGGGCCAGTTCGTTTCCGGCATCCACCCTCTCGCCCTGCGGATAGCCCAGCGCCGTGGAGATGGCGGCGGCGACGCCGGCCACCGAGGCGCCCCCGGGACCGCGGCCCTGCGCCGCCGATTCCAGCACCGCGTCGACGGCGGCCTTGGGGTCGGCGCCCAACGGGCAGCCCGCAGCGGCGCACTGGGTGGCCCACGCATCGAGGGCGGCCTGCTCGCCCTTCACCCGCTGCTCGGTGGCGGCCTCGGCGGCGATCCCGAGAGGCAGTGGCGAATCCAGGACGAGCCGGGCCACCTTGTTCGGGTGTGATCCCGCGTAGGCCAGCGCCACCTGGGCGCCGTTGCCGACGCCGAGCAGCGCCAACGCGGGCACGTCCCAGGTGGTGCGCAGGCGTTCGAGGTCTTCGGCGGCGTGCGCGTTGTCGTAGGCCGAATCGCCGGGAGCGATGGTGTCGGTGCAGTTCGTGGTGGCTGTGACGGTGACCGCGCGGAGGTTGGCCACCGGGTCGTCACCGGTCTGGAACTGGGCCTGCTCGAACATCTCCTGGCGGTCGTAGAGGTCGCGGCAATCCAGCGCGCCGGACATGCCGATGCCGCGGCGGTCCACCGACACGATCGGGTTGCCGGCCAGCACATCGGTACCCGCCCGGGACAGCCACACCGGAAGCTGAACCGACGACGGCAGATCCGATCCGGTGGTCATCACCAGCGGTCCGGCGTCGGCGGGCGTCTGTGCGGATCTGGCGCGCACCACCCCGATGCTGACGGTCCCAGTGGCCCCGTTAATGGGGTCGAGGTCGGCGTCGTAGCTGGCGCACTCCAGCGAGACGCCGGGGACCGGGTCGAGCTCGGCGTCGCTGAACAGCCGCGACGTGCATTCCCGCCACGACAGCTCGTTCTTCGGGGCTTCGATTCCCGGCGGCCCGTCCGACGGCGGGGCGGGCGGGGCCTGCCCCTGGGGGCCGGCCCCGGAGTCGGTGGCGTAGCGCGGGTTTGCCGCGAGGCCGGGTGAGCAGCCTGCCAGTACGAGTGACACCACCGAGACCACCACCGCAAGCACGGAGCCTCGAGTGCCCGGGGCACGCAGCAGACGACGCATGCCGACCACAGTACTGACCGGTATCACTGAGCTGCGCCGGAGCGCGCCGGTCCGGACCGGCTGTAGCGCAGGTAGAGATAGCCGTCGTCGTCGGTGAGCGCATGGCGCAGCCGCATCGCGGTGTGTACCTCTGCGGGCCCGGTCACGATGCGCTGCGACGCGCCACCGACGAGCACCGGGGCCACCGTCAGGCACATCTCGTCGAGTACCTCCTCGGCGGTGAACATGCCCAAAACCCCGGGGCCACCCTCGGTCAGCACGCGCCTCAGCCCCCGCTCGGCCAGCAGCGCGAGTGCGGTGCGCAGATCCACCGAGTCGGGCCGGTCGCCGGAGGCGTCGAGGACCTCGGCGAGCCCACCGAGGCGCGTTTCGGTGTCGGAGACCGCGTCGGTGCTGGTCAGGATCAGCGGCGTCACCTCGGTGTGCCGCAGCAATCGCGCGTCGTGCTCCAGGTGTCCAGACCGGGTCAGCACCGCGATCGGCGGCACCTCGGCCTGGCCGCGGTCGCGCCGGGACTGCCGCTGCGACGCGCTGAGCTGCACCCCCGCGTAATTCTCCACCCGCGCGGTGGACGCACCGACCACGATCACGTCGGCGACCGCGCGCAGTGCCACGAACACCGCCCGGTCACCGGCCGCGCCCAGCGCCCCGGACTTGCCGTCGCTGGTCGCGCCGCCGTCGAGGGAGGCGATCATGTTGCCCCGCACCCAGTACGACCGCAGGTCGGACGGGTAGGCGTAGAGCTGCGCGAGTCCACCCGGGCCGAGCTCGTCGATCCGGCCCAGCACTGTGAACTGCGTCCCGTCACCGTCGCCGGACATACGAAGAATCACAGCACGCCGTTAAGGTGCCTGCATGCACGGGTCCAGCGATGTGGGGCGTCTGGTCGATCGACGGCCCAGTGTCACCCCGGAGCGGCTGATCGCCCAGCTGATCCCGCCGCCCACCTTCGCCGACGTCAGCTTCGACAGCTACAAGCCGGATCCGGCCGAGCCTTCCCAGGCTGCGGCGGTGCAGGCGTGCAGGCGGTTTTGCGAGCAGGCGGTGCAGCGGCGGGCCGGCAAGAAGAAGCTGTTCGGCAAACGTGAGGTGCTGCCCGGGGCGGGGGTGTATCTCGACGGGGGATTCGGTGTCGGTAAGACCCACCTGCTGGCGTCGTCCTACTACGCGGTGTCCGGTCCTGCGGAGTTCAAGCGGGCCTTCGCCACGTTCGGCGAGCTCACGCAGCTGGCCGGGGTGTTCGGGTTCGTCGAGTGCATCGACCTGCTCTCCGACTATGTGCTGGTCTGCATCGACGAGTTCGAGCTCGACGACCCCGGCAACACCACGTTGATCTCGAGGTTGTTGTCGGCGCTCGTCGAACGTGGTGTGTCGATCGCGGCCACCTCCAACACGCTGCCGGAACAGTTGGGGGAGGGCCGGTTCGCCGCCCAGGACTTCCTGCGGGAGATCAACACGCTGGCAGCGATGTTCACCACCGTGCGCATCGAGGGTCCGGACTACCGCCATCGTGACCTTCCGCCGGCGCCGGAGCCGCTGAGTGACGCCGAGGTCGCCGAGCGGGCGGCGACGGTTCCCGGTGCGACGCTCGACGAGTTCGACGCGCTGTGCGCGCATCTGGCCACCATGCACCCGTCGCGTTATCTGTCGCTGATCGAAGGGGTCTCGGAGGTGTTCATCACCGGCGTTCGCCCCATCGACGACCAGAGCGTCGCGTTGCGGTTGGTGTCGCTGACCGACCGGCTCTATGACGCCGGAATCCCGGTGGTGGCCTCAGGTGCCAAGCTGGACACCGTGTTCAGCACCGAGATGCTGGCCGGCGGGTTCCGCAAGAAGTATCTGCGCGCCACGTCACGGCTGTTGGCGCTGACCGCCGCCGGTCAGGCCGGGCGGACCATCACGTAGTCCTGCTCGACGGCGGTGCCCAGCCGAAAGGACTTGGTCCCGCAGACCGTGAACCCGTGTTTGGCATAGAAGCGTTGGGCGCGCCGGTTCTGCTGGTTGACGCCGAGCCACACCCCCGCCGCAGCCAGTGTCTCGGCCTTCGCCAGCGCCGCCGACATCAACGCGGCGGACACTCCCACCCCGTGGGAGTCGGGCAGCACGTACATCTTCGACAGCTCGACCGCCGGGCGTAGCGTGACCGCGCGCAGCACGTCGGGGTCGTCGGGCACACCGCGAATCATCATGGCGTAGCCCACGATCCGCCCGGCCGAGGTGGCGGTGAGCAGCACCCGGTCGGGGTCGGCCAGGTAGTCGCCGAAGCGTGCCGGGCTCAGGTTCCCGGCGACGAAGGCCGCGATGTCGTCCGCGGTGGCCGACGGGGGGCAGGCGAGCGGGAAGGTGCGGGCGGCGACGTCGGCGAGTTCGGCCAGCCGCGATGAGGTGGCCGACTCGATCTCAACGGTCAAGCGTCAGGCCACGTTCCACTGCGCCAGTCGGGTGCCGGTGATCTTGTCCAGCAGCACGACATTGGACACCAGGTCGCGGTAGCAGTCCCACCACACCCCGCCGGTGAACGTCTGGCCCACCCGGGCGTTCTGCATGCCGAACTGCAGGGCATCGGGGGAGTCGCTGTTGCGCGGCTCGTAGGCGTCGGCGGTCGGGGTCACCCCGCGGAACTGGTAGGTGATGGCCATCGCGTAGGGCGTGGGCACCTGCACCGGCGTGATCGTGATGTCGGCGCGGTAGACCTGGTAGCGCGGCGCCCGCGGCGGATAGCCGAAGCCCGGGGGTACCGGCGAGGGCAGGATATTGTTGACGGTGACATCGGCGACCAGGCCCTCGAACTCGACGCGCAGTGGCTCACCCAGTCGCCCGATCGGGATCTTGGCCGCCGACGCCGACGGTGCCAGCACAGTTCCGAGCGCTGCCATGGTGGCGATCAGCAGCACAAGCCAGCGACGCATGTTGTGGGTCCCCTCGTAGGCGTGCTTCGCATGATCGCACACCCGGCGACGGGGGTGGTGGCGGTTCGCGGTCAGGACACCTTGCCTCGGGTGTTGCCTCGGGTGGCTGAGATCAGTTCGTGGTGAACGCTTCCAGGGCAGCGAGCAGTTCACGTTCGAAGCGTTCCCAGTCGATGGCGATGCCGTGCAGCGTGCCGTCCTCGTCTTCTTCCTCGTGGAGCGCCAGCAGCAGGTGCTCGGTGCCGACGTAGTTGTGGCCGAGCCGCAGGGCCTGGCGGAACGTCAGCTCGAGCGCCTTTCTGGCGCGCGCGTCGAACGGGATCAGGGCCGGGACCTCGGCCACTCGCGGTGGCAGGGTGATCGCGGCTGCGGCCGTGGCGAGGTCGATTCCCTGCCCGGCGATCAGGCGTGCTGCCAGACCGGTCGGGTCGGCGAACAGGCCGAGCACCAGATGTGCAGGCTGGATCTCGGGGTTGCCGGCGGCGTGAGCCTTGTTCTGCGCCTCGACGATGACGTTTCGGGCCCGGGGGGTGAACCGGCTGAAGCCGTCGTTGGGATCCATCGCCGCGGCGTTGGTGGGGGTCTTCGGGACGAAACGCTTCTGGGCCGCCTGCTTGGTGACGCCCATGCACCGGCCGATCTCGGTCCACGACGCGCCCGATCTACGGGCCTGGTCGACGAAGTGGCCGATGAGGTGGTCGGCAACGTCGCCCAGGGCCTCGGCGGCCAGAACGGCGTCGGTCAGCTGTTCGAGGGGTTCGGCGTGGACGTTCCTGATGACCTCGATGAGGTCGTCGAGGCGGACGGGATTGCGGATCTTGGCGGCATCACTCATGCGTCAACTCTAGGTTGACGGATGGCTTCGGTCAACCATCGGTTGACGGTCAGCCGCGGGGGTAGCCCCGCCGGGCAGTTCGGTCGAGAATCCCCAAGGTGGCGCGTAGCGCACCTTCGGACACGACAGGGAAGATGTCGGCGTCGCGCCAGTGCTGGTCGATGTCGGACCAGTCGTAGAACGAGGTCACCAGGGTGCCTTCCTCGGCCGGCTGAAGGCGGTAGCCGTAGACGTGGCCGATCTGCGGTTTGATCTGACCCAGGATCGTCCACGCGATCAACGTGTCCTGCTCGTACGCGCTGATCTGCACCGTCACGTCATAACGACCCAACGGAAAGTCGTTGAGGGCCTCGCGGTCCATGTGCACCACGAAGGTGTCACCGACAGCGCGAACGGGTTGACCGTCGGCGTCCTGCAACATGCCGGTCGCGTCGATCGCGACGTGGCCGTGCGGGTCGCACAGGACAGCGAAGATCTCGGCGGCGGGGGCGGGGATGGTGCGTGACACCTCGATGCGGTCGGTCATGGTCCCGATCGTGTCAGGCCGGGCAGTGGTATCGATCACTTGGGGGTTTCGCTGTGCGCGAAGTCTGGGAACTCGACACCTCGATGAGGCCGGACAGCCGAGGGACCACAACCACGCAACCGCGGTTGCTGCGCCGGGCGTTGGATTTCATTCACGACAACGCGCAGTACGAGATCACGATTCGCGACATCGCGTCGGCGAGCGACGTGACCCCGCGTGCCCTGCAGTACGCGTTCCGAGAGCATCTGGGCACAACACCACTGGAGTATCTGCGGCGGGTCCGGCTGGAACGGGCCCACCGCGAGCTGCAGTCGGCCGATCCGGCTCTCGACACCGTGACCTCCATCGCGGGCCGGTGCGGGTTCAGTCATCCCGGTCGGTTCAGCAGCGCCTACAAGCAGGTTTTCGGTACCGAGCCCAGCCGTACGCTGCGCAGTTGCTGAGCGTCAGAGCGGGGTGAAGCCGGCGCTGGTGAGGATTCCGGGCTGCCAGCCCTGAGCGCCGACGCACAGCAACGGCCGGCCGTCGGGGGCCTGCGCGGCGGCTTGGGGCTTAGGGCACCGCGCACCGATTTCCTGGACACCGTGCAGTTCGTACGCGATCTGCCAGAACCCGGTGTACACCGGCGGCCACTGGTTGGGGATCCAGCGGCACTGCAACGCTTCGCCGCCCTTACCCCGGCCGAAGGTGAACCGTTCCATGTTGGTGCAGGGCGCGGTGAGTCGGGCGTCGTAGATCATGCCGGGGACGTCGGTGGCGTACCGGCCCGGATTGTCGGGGTACATCGGACCCGGCTCGGCTACCGCTGTCGGCGCTGAGCACACGGCGGCAGCGGCGACGGCGGTCGCCGCGAGAATCTCGCGAATCATGTCCTACCCCTGGGTTGTCTGAACCATGCTGGCGTACCGCGAACATTAGCGCTTGCCGCGGGGTCGTCGTCAGGTTTCCAGAGCAGCAAACACGATCTCGGCCCGCCACCCGGGGGGTTGGTGGCGGGCCGAGCTTATCGGGGTTGTCTGTTGTGCTGATAGCGAAGTTACGACCCGAAGCTGAGAACGACCTAATAGATAGATCACTACTTGGAAACAGATCCCAGCGGCCGCTATCCGGTCGGTAGCGGAGCGCCGGCGTCCGCGACGTCTGATTCCGACCCGACGACCGACGCCGCGGCGGCCGGACTGAATCGAGGCTGGAATGCTGCAGGAGTCGACGTGAAGTCGTAGGGGCCGCGCATGGCCTGTACCGGGCGGCAGTAGGCACACAGGCCGACCCCGAACCTGGGATAACCGCAGGCGGGGCAGATGCCGAGGGTGTCCGTGTCGATCTTGTCCTGCATGGTCGTATCGCTTTCGTGCACGTTGCTGACGGAAAGATTGTGACCGAACGGTTACCCGCATACTGCGGTATTAACCCCGTCGTCAAGGGGGATTTCTGCCGGGACGTCAGTTCTTTTTGTCACCTTTGCCGTTGTTGCCCTTGTTCCCGTTGCCCCTCTTGTCGCGGTTGCCCAAGCCGGGAGGCTGCACCCCCGCATCGGACGGTTGAACGACCGGTGTCGGCGCCGACGGGGGAGCCAGGGTGTTCGCGGTCGGCTGTGGTGGAGGCGGTGTGCTCGGTGGTGCGGGCGCCGGCTCGGAGGTGGTGCTCTCGCTGACGGGCTGGGCGGGGACGGTGGTCGGTGAATCCAGCGCCACCGCCAAGGCTGTCACTGCCAACGCGGCGACGACGCCTGTTGCGGCGAGAACCCGCTTCGTCTTCCGGTTCCGGTGGACGTCACCGGGCAGTGGCTGACCAGGATGCATCGGTACAGCGAATGCCGTTGCCGTGGAGGATGGTTCGAGAACCTTGGTGGCGGGCCGGGGTGCTCCGCCCGAACCGGCGGGCGGCACCGGTACCCGGCCGTGCAGGGCGGCACGCATGTCGTCGGCGGTGGCGAAGCGCAGGCCGGGCTCGCGGGACATGCTGCGTTCGATGAGCGCTGCCAGTTGCGGGTCGACATCGGGGCGCGCTGCGCGAAGCGGCGGTGGAGTGTCGTAGAGGATCGCCTTGGCCAGGGCGCCGACGTTCTCGTCGCGGCCGAACGGGTGCCGACCGGTGAGAGCTTCGTAGCCCACGACACCGACCGCATACAGATCGTCGGCCACCGAAGCGGGCGCCCCAGAAAGCCTCTCGGGGCTCAGGTACGCCATGGTCCCGATGATCTGACCCGTCATGGTGTACGCCGCCCCACCGGTTTTCGCGATGCCGAAATCGGCCAGTTTGTATCCGTCGCCGTCGGCGGCGCGAAGGATGTTGCCCGGTTTGATGTCGCGGTGCAGTATCTGCTGGGCGTGCGCCGCGGCCATCGCGCCGAGGATGTTGTCGAGCATCAACCGCACCCTGGCCGGCGGCAGCGGTCCGTGCGCGATCTCGTCGGCGAGGGTCGCGCCGGGCAGCCGTTCCATGACGATGAACGGGGTGCCGTCGTCCTCACCGCTGTCATGGACCGCGACGATGTTCGGATGGTTCAGCGAGGCTGCAGCCAGGGCCTCGGCGAGGAACCGGTCCCGGTTGTCGGGCTGGGCGTCCAGACCCGGATGCAGCAGCTTCACCGCGACCGGACGGTCGAGCCTGGTGTCCCAGCCGTCGTGGACCTCGGCCATCCCGCCACGTCCCAGCATTCCGCGTAGGTCGTAGCGGTCCACCAACAGCCGTCCCTCTGGCACGGAAGGAGAATAGCCCCGGGGCTGGGCCGCTAACCCTGCGCCGGTGATGCAGCTATCGGACGGCGAGCGCTACGGCGTATTCGGCAGCCCAGCCGGGCTGGATGAGCTCGAGCGCTTCGAGGAGCAGAAACCCCGGCCGGAAGGCGTAGGCCGGGTGACGTTCCATCGCCGAGAGGTGCTCCACCTGGTCTGCGGTGAGGTGCTGGGCCAGCGAACGCCAGCCGTCGCGCAGGTCGCCGGCGCTCAGAGGTGGGGTGAAAGGCATGGCGCGTGTCCTTCGGTGAGATGGATCTCCACCTTGGCATCTGCCACCGACAAAACAGCCGCGCCGCTACTCGCAGGCGACACCGTCGTCGTCCCCGTCCAGTCCCGAGCGGTACCCCGGCTGGCCGACCAGCAGGGGAGCGGCGCCCGCGGCGCGCGCGTCAGCGCAGGTGTCGTAGTGGGTGCCGGCCGGTCGCGTGGCAGCAGGCGCGGTGTGGGCCGGCGTCGATGTGGTGTCACCAAAACAGGGCGGGCCCCACAGGCCACGGCCGGCAGCTCTGGCTTCGCTTTCCGCAGCCTGGATCGTGTCATGTCGACTGACGGGGTTGCCGCCGTAGACGTAGGACCGGGCGGTGCCGGCGCGCGCTGCCTCGACCGAATAGTCCCATCCGTCGCCTCGGACCAGGTAAGCCAACGTGCGGCCGTAGCTGTCGGTCCGGTCTTGTGTCGGGTCGAGTTCCAGCGCGACGCGCTGCCCGAGCAGAGTCGCTCTCGCGAACTCCGTCGCTTCCGGGCCCCAGCACCCGACGGTGTAGCCGGGCTTGCTCGTCTCGGGTGTGTCGATGCCGAGGACCCGCACGCGGAGGCGGCCGCGGTTGTCATCACGGATGTCGATGGTGTCGCCGTCGACGACCCGGAGCACGTCGGCTGTGGTGTTGACCGGATCGGCGGACGCCGTCGCCGGCGCGAGAAACCCTGAAACCGCGAGCACCATCGTGGCGAAAGGAAGGAAACGAAGGAGTTTTCTCAAAGTGTTCTCCACTATGAGGTGGGGCCGCGACCGTTGCCACTGCCGCCGGCCGGTCGCAAACCCAGGAATTGGTGCAGGGTATGAAAGTCGAGTGACTGTGGCGAGCCAACTGTAGTTTGTGGCGAGTGCTACGGAACCATCGCTACCTCGCATCAGTACCTTCCCGATGACGGTGATGGACTGACCGTCGGAGTGCTGTTTAACGTCGGCACGCACCATGTTCCGTTCTCACCCGACGAACTTTGACTTGGATAGCCACGTTCCGAGGGGGCGGGTCGGCACCACCTGGGTTCGGAGCAAGGAAACGCGCCCCATGGTGTCAGTTCCTCATGCGCGCGAGGCCTCACCGTTGATGTCGGCCATTCCAGCGCATGTCGGTTCGGGAAGATGTGTCGCACTCTGAAAACCCCACCGCAGTGCGTGCGCCAAACTGCTCACGTACTCCTGTTCGAGGGCGTCGTTGTGCTGGCGTTTGATCCAGGAAGGATGCTTTGCGCAAAGTAGATAAGGCCCTCTGGGTCGCCTACCAGTTGGAACGCCGAAAGGCCACGGCGATACCCGCGCAGAGGGATAAAAAAATGACAGAACACGTTGGGCATCTTTACCGAGACCGATAACCAGTCGCGGACGAACGAGCTCAAGCTCACGATGCAGATACGAGGAGCAATTCACGATCTCGTGGTCGTGCGACCTTCGGTTCTTGGGTGGGTGACAATGCACCACGTTGCTGATAAAGGTTTCATCCTTGGCGCGGCCCGCGAGTCGCAGAATCTGGTTCAGCAGACTTCCGCTTCCTTCAAAGAACGGCTCCTGCGGCTTCATGCACTGCTTGCAGAGGCTTTGTCCAATGATCATGACCGGTGAATGCAGATCGCCCCAGCCGGGCGCCGCCTGGGTTACACCTGCCTTGTTCATGCCGTCGCAACGCCGACAAGCTCGAATCTCGTTGTCTAGCAGGTTTTTTCGCTGACGACGAGAATCATCGTCGCCCTCCAAGGTCGTCATCCGCTTGTGGCTCCTCCTCGATTTTCTGCGGGCATCGAATACACCATGGCATGGCTGGCCCCGCGGGTGTAGCGGATCGTTGGCACTCGCCCGCCGCGGATGTGCATCCGGCCTGAATCTCATAGCGCTGCAGCGGTAGGACACCCGCAACAGCTCGTGGCATTCGGCTTGAGGCGGTGGTCGTCGATTGCGCGAATTACTCCAGCGGGGTCGCCGTGGTGTCGAACAGGTAGACCGCCACGACACTCGCACTTCCGGGTATGTCGAGAATTGTCGGCACGCCCGATTGGGTGATCGTGGTGTCGACAACATGTTCGGTCCCGGTCATGTCGCAGATCACGCTGTCGCATTGTTTGAGGAAGCCCGAGCCATTCACGCCTTCTACGCGGTACCGGCCTGGCGCTATCACTTGGGTGAGTCCTCCGCGCGCCTGACCGACCGCATAGGCACCGTTGGGACCGTACTGGAACGCGACCGGAGTCGCCGGTTCCGCCGTGGGGGACGGTGACGACCCTCCTGGCGCTGGGGCTGCGGACTCCGTCACGGTCACGGTCACGGTAGCCGGTGCAGTTACCGTCACCGTCGAGGCGAGCGGGTGGGAACCCGTTCCGGTACATCCCGCCACGGCCACGGCCATTGCTGCCAGGGCAGCGGTCGCAATCTTCTTCATCAATGTTCTTCCCTCTCCGAGAACCTTTGGGAGCGCGGAAGACCAAGGACGGGCTAGTCCGCGAGGTACAGCGAGTAGTGTCCCGGCCCGGTCTCATAGCAGTACGAGTAGCCGTAACCGGAGGCGTTCGCCTGTCGAGCCGCAGCCTTGCACGCCACCTGGTTCGTCCCGAAGTCGATGTAGTCCGCGTGCGCAACTCCCGCTCCCAATATCGAGGCCGCCAGCAATGCGGTCGTCGCCAGCACGGCTTTCATCGTCATGTCACTTCCCCCTCGCTCGTCAAGGATGCGGAACCGGCAGACTTGCAGGTCCGCACCAATCGTCCTAACTCTCTGTGAACAATCCGCTCAGAATCAAGTTGATCAACAGAGCACTGTTGATCACTCGGGAGTCGTCGTGGAATCCGACGGCGAAGAACTCGGGTTCGACGGCGTACGGGCTGGGCCAGTTCTTGGACACGACGTGGGACGATGTCGGTGGCGCGTTCACTTCCGATCCGGCGCAGCAACTCGACTACGTGTTCCGGTACCTCAAGCAGCGGTACAACGGATCACCGCTGGAGGCGTTGAACTTCCACGACCAGAACAACTGGTACGACGTCGGTGGCTGGCTGCCGAAGGGTGTCAGTTTGGCGATCAACAACACCGGTGATCGCGAGCCGGTGCTGACCCATGATCAGGGCAAAGCTGTGCAGGCGATGGCCAAGCAGGTCACCAAGCCGCAGCCGACACCGCGCCCGCAGGTGCCGGACGCGCAGACCAAGATCCCGCAGCAGCAGCCGCGGGTGCCGATGAAGCAGCTGCCAGCGCCGATCGCTCAGGAGCCGCCGACCGGGCCGCCGCCCCCGGTGGCTCAACAGCCTCCGCAACCCGCACAGTCGGGCCCCGCGATCGGGCCTGGCGCCGCAGGCGGACAGCCGCCGCTCGGCATCGTGGCCCCGCCGTCCGGTCTCGATCACACGCTGCCGTGGATCAACCAGGGCATCGCGTCGACAGCCTCTGTCGCGGGCAACCTCGCCGCCACCGCGGCATCCATGGGCGCCGGCGCCGCCGGAGCGGGACCGCTCGGCGGCATTGCGGCATCGATGATCGCCGGCGGCGCCCAACAGATCGGCAAGGTCGCCACGAACGTCGCCAACGTCGTCTCGAGCGCACTCGTCGGCTCAGTACCCGGTTTGTTCACCGACACCCCGTCGGGGCAGGTGATGCGCGCCGAGCAGAACCGGCCATCCACCGCCACAGTGCGCGGCGGCGACACCTAAACGTGACCGGTTGTGAGCCCGCGGTGATCAGCAGAGAGACCAGATGCACCAAAGCCTGGAGCGGCAAGCACGATTGGCGACCACCCGCGGATGATGAGCAACCAGACAGGCGCGCGGCAGCGTCAAACCCACAACGAGAAGGGGCAAGGGCGCACCATCACGGCAGTGACACTCTGCCCAGTACGCACCTGCGCCAGCCGTGCGCCGACACCGCTGCACCCTGCTGGAGTTAAATGCGCAGCCGTGCACAACAACATCCTGATTATCCTGTTCGTCACCAGCGCCGCGATGGAGATCGTTGGCATCCTCGCGACCGGCAAGAGCTTCATCCGCGACGTCCCCGACCACCCCGGCGTCAAGCACATCCACATCCCATCAGGCTGGCAGGCAGTGCGTGGCCCGGGCATCATCGTGCTCGGCATCCTCGTTGGTTGCGCGGGCAACATCGTGGCGCTGCTCAACTAGTCAGTGAACCGGACGTCGAGCGGAACGACGACCCACTCCGTCTCGGCCGCACCCTCAAGGCGGAACGTGTAGACGTATCGGCCCGGCACATCATGCTGCGCCATCGGCTGGAGCGTCAGCGCGACAAACATCGTGCCCACCGGGACCGGCTTCTCCAGCTTGAGGGCAGGCTTCGCCTCCTGGCCGTTCGGTGCGAGCACGTCCATGAACATCGTGAAGTGCTTTCCGGCGTCGTCACCCGCGACGTCGCACACCAGCACAAGCCACGATTCGTCGACGGGTAGCCGCACCGACGACCAGCCTGCGTTGCGGATGTCCATGCCCCCGCTGGGCGACGGCTCGACGTGGTCACAGAAGAACGCACCGCGAAGCCGCACGGCCCCAACGCTACCGCGCCAAAGGGGAGGGGCGGGAGGCCCCCGGCGGGGGTCTGCGGCCTGCCGCAACGCACTGGTGATACGCCAGGCGTAGGTATGAACGCAGGGGTGATAACGGCTGGCGGAATGCCGTCGAGGACCGGGACGCCGGCCACGCTCATCGCTTCCGAGGCGGACTCATGACCGCCGCAGAGTCCGGCCTGATTCGCGCCGGCGGATTCGTGGTCCTGTCCGGTTCGGCGCTGCGAGCGGCGCGAGACTGTGCCCTGATCGCCGTCAAACACCGCAAGCTGTCCGGCGTTCCGTATCAGACCTACGAGGCCTTGGCGTGCGAATTCGCCGCTGCGACGGCCGCAGCCGGTCACTCGGACGTCCGTTCGCCGGCCGTCAGCAAGGCTGTCGCCGTGAACCAACCAACCGTGCCGCTCGCCGACGCAGCTGAACGCCTGGGCATCTCGGACCGGCAAGCTCGCCGACTGGCGCCGCAACTCGGCGGCCGCAGGATCGCCGGCCGCTGGTTTGTCGACGAACTCGCCCTCCGCGAACACCTCGGCGGCCAACAGTGAACCGGCAAGAGCACGCCCGAATCATCGCCTCGCTGACCGACGACGAACTGAAAGAACTCACCGAACGGGCAGCGAAGCTGCCCGCACCGGAAGAGGGCGAAGTCGAACGGCAGTTCCTCCAAGCCCTCTCCGAATCTGCGCACCCGCGCGAGTGGATGGCCGAACTCGCCAACCTATTCGGCTCAGCCGAGCCCGAAAACGACGGAACCAACCCCACCGACGATTCACCCGACGCGACCCTCACCGACGAGGAAAGCGCCGCAGCGTTCCTGCGCGGCATCGCAAACCGATCCACCCAACCCCGTCGAAACCCATAGTCCCCGAGAGGAACCCACACCCATGCAAATCACGCCCCGCTTCTACGTCACGCAAATCCGCAACGCCGCCCACACCATCGGCGTGCCACTACCGCCGACCCTCACCAAGCAACTCGACCAAGCCGACGCGCTCGTCCACGCCGCCGAAACGATGGTCGGTATCAGCGGCGACCTCAACAGCGCCATCCTCGACGCCCTCGAAGCTGGCCGCGACTACCACAACGACCCGGCCGTGCAACGCAACGCACTCGACCGCATGATCGCCAACTTCCAGTCCCACGGCGTCACTGAAGCCGCCCAGGCCCGCGCAATGAGCCGACGCCGAGCCGCCCTCGTCGAGCACGCCGACGACATCCTCGCGGCGTGGGCAGACGCCATCGAACGGCATTCAGCTGCCCTCGCCGCAGCCGCGGCCAAACTGCCGACCCACGACCTCGCCGACACCGCGACGATCATCGCCGCCGGACTCGACGCCGTCCAACATTGGAACGACGCGCAGCACGCCATCAGGTCTGGGTCGCCGCCGCGTCAGGGTTCGCCGCGTTCGCCGCCGCTGCCCGCGTCGACACCGGGCAGCGGTATCTCATCTTCACCGATTCCGATGCCGCCACCGTCAAGCCCACGGTGGCGACCGGACGCCACGTCGACGCCTGGACCCTCGCATGCCACGGCGTGCCGCTCCATCTCGCCACCCTCGAAACCTTCACCGCACGCGTAGCTGCACACCAAAACGACGACCAGGACGTCGACGTCGCCTAGCAGTGACGGACGCAGCGATGCACCACACAGACACCTCGCGGCCAGTGCGCGCAGAACCATTCCCGGCGCTCCGCCGCAGCGCCAGGCCGCGACGACCAAACCCAACCCACGCATGAGCCGCTCAGCACCCAGGGGGGGTGACCCTACCCCCGGTACCTCGCCGCCCCCCGAGGCATAGGCACCGCCCCCTCCGCCTCATTTTTTTCACACGCGAGCAGAAGGAATTTCCGACTTGACCGAACGCAGATTGCGCGCCGTGACGCCGGATGAGAAGGCGCCGGCGAAGCGGACTCCGCGGAAGGCCGCGCCGATGTCGGTTGTCGATGCTGCAAGGAGTGGTGATCGTCGAAAGCTGCTCGTCGCGTTGCAGTATCGGATCGCGAAGGCCATCGACGATCCGAAGACCGCGGGTCCGGCGTTCGCGGCATTGATCAAGCAGCAGCGCGATATCGCGGCCGAAATTCACGCGATCGACCTCGCTGCCGCGGGGAGCATGTCGAGAACAAGTCCGGAGTCAGTGGTTGCGACGACGCCCGACGAGCCGTGGGACGAGTCGCAGATCTAAGCGAGTGTTGTGGGGGCAGTCGGCAGGCCGGTAGACGGCGGCGCAACCGCCAACTGCATGCCTAACTCCTAGTCGCGGTGGAGGTCCCCTACAGGAGGACCACACGCGACTAGGATCCGCAGACGAATTCATTCAACCCCATGAAAAGGCAGTCTTGATGCCCGACGAAATCGTTACCGCCTTCGAAGCGGGGAAGAGGCGGGCTGGAAACGCTAGCGTGTTCGAGGCACCGCCCGCGCACGAGCGTGGGAAGCAAATGGTTCGGGAGGCTAGAGAGCCTCAAGATTATCTAGCAGCTGCCGAGCAACTCGGGTTCGCCTACCAAATCGCCGGGAACTACGGATTCACTGGAGAGCAATTCGACATCCTCGACGTCATGGGCTCGATCTATGCGCGTTACCCCTCAATGGATGGGGATGCAGCGAGCGTTGAGGCATCAAAATGGATGCGGCGCGCTGGACGCGGGTTTGTCGACATCGGTGAGATGGGCAGTGCCGCTATCCCCTTCACAAACGCAGCCGTGGCGTTGCTAGAGAAATCAAGTATTACGGAGAGCGAGTTCAGACTCATTAAGAGTCTAATTGACTTGGGATTCGAACATAAGCAGCCCGGTTCCGTCGATTGGGGCTACTCGGAAGCCGCACTCGGCATGTATTATGATCGGCTCAAATCTTCATCTACGTCTGACAGAATCGCCAATCTCGAAGCATCAAAGGACGCGTACGACCGGGCCGCACAGATCTTTCAAACTTATGGCGAAACTGTGTCAGTCGCCTCTCAGTCAATGATATCTCGCGTAGAGATGAATCTATATCGGGAGCGTCTAAACAAAAAGATCGCAGATGCGCTTCTAGAGCACGTAACTGAACTACCTGTAGCAGCGCAAAGATGGGCGCCAGAAATGCCCAATATGATCGCCGACAGCATTCGGAAGAATCCGACAAGTTATGGTTATGAAACTGTTCCGGACTGGCTTCTGGAGCTTACAGATTCCTCGCCAGCCGAAGAAGACGCTGACATGTTGAGAGCGGCGCGTGACAGGCTATTGTTGGCGGTTGAAGGTGATAATGAGTCGGACTATACGGCGCGGTTGGGCTGTCGCTGGCAAGCGGCAGAAATCGATGTAAATCTGCTGCCAGCCGGCGAGGCTTATCAAAATATGCTTAACCTGATTACCGACTATGCAAGCGAATTCACCCCGGAGCAACTGATACGCCGCGGATCCTACGTTACAGGCATGGCTCGATACGTCGGAGAACAACCCCCTGTCGACTTATTGCTTGCTATCGCCGATGCGTTCGGAGAGATCAGCAGGCAACGTGACGCAAAGCGGCTTGAAATGTTCCTGCGCGAGAATCCTGCGCATATGCGCTTCGTTGCGTGCGACCTTTGTGAACACGGATTGTGGGACAGCGCTATCTCCGTGATCGAGAACTCGCGCGTGCTTCTTTACTCGACGCACGCACAAGAGTCGCGCGAGTGCGACCTCCCGTCAACTGAGCCAACTGACCCACCATCATGGGTGTACGTCATGCATTCTCCTAAGGGAACATACGTAATCGTCGGACCGGAGGACCAGCGAGGATCGGCGTCCGGCGTCTTTGTCGAAGACATCGATGGCGCCACGCTCTCGGACTTACATTTTTCCTTCGCCGATGAGTCAGTCGGTCTGATGCACGCCCAAGTCGGTGGAATGCCGAACCATTTGACAGCCGCGACGGCGAGAGCCTTTGAAATTTTAGCGCCGCTTTCCGCGGCAATACAAAGCATGATTCCTGAAAACCGGGGAGTATGTCTCATTCTTGGTGGACTATACGTGACGCTACCTGTGAGCGCGGCGCTATGTGTTGACGACTCGGTACACTACCCCTTCGTTGTAGTCGTTCCGAGCAGAACGCACACCGTTTCTCGGCGGTACTCACTGCCTCTAGACACCGAATTCTCCGCAACCGCAATGAGTGTTCAGACTACGTCTTGGATTCCAGATATGCCCGTTCTTACGTACCCCGATTCCGAGATCAACTCGTTGGACCACTTCCTGTCCACCGCTGGCGCTCAGGTATCGGTGGTCAATCAGGCCAGCGTCGCTGATTTCGCCGCCGCTCTCCCGCAGAGTAATCTTATTCATTTTTCTGGTCATTCAATTGCAACGGTATTCGAGCCCGAGTTCGCGTCTATGCTGTTTGAGGATGGCCCATGGGCCGTTACATTCATTCTGGCGCACAAACCAATACGCAATCTTCTTCTTGCGACGATAAGTTCGTGCCAGTCGGGTCACCAATCCACTACTGTGTTGGCGGATGAATTCTTAGGAATAAATACCGCTCTTCTGTATCGTGGCTGTCGAATCACGTTAAGCACTTTATGGCCGATATTCGATGTAGTGTCATACATCGTAACCAGCCGTTTTTATTCAGAATTAACGCATGAGGCTGAAGTGCACATCGAATCCTTATTCGAGTCATTGTCAAGGACGCAAATATGGGTGCGTACGTCGACTGCAGGCGAGATATCCGATTTTCTGAGGACGAATGGTCTAGACGTCCCTGCCATGCTGGAGAATTCTTCGGCAGAGGCTATCCTCTTCGACCATCCGCG
Organism: Mycolicibacterium hippocampi; assembly: GCF_010723735.1. Taxonomy (GTDB): domain Bacteria; phylum Actinomycetota; class Actinomycetes; order Mycobacteriales; family Mycobacteriaceae; genus Mycobacterium; species Mycobacterium hippocampi. The sequence goes on from NZ_BLLB01000002.1 coordinate 3,112,029, forward strand.
AGTCTGGGCGGCCTATTATCTCTCGTCCCGATGCCTTTGATCTGCTACCGGACAAGCACATAACCACCAGTCTGGCGCCGACTGTCAGTTCCGGTCGAAAAGTGAGCATGTAGTTCCGGTTGAAAAGTGAGCACTTCACCTTTCGATTGGAGAGTGATCACTGTGGAGGATTGGGCGGAGATTCGCCGGCTGTATCGGTCGGAGAAGCTGTCGCAGGCTGCGATCGCGCGGCGGCTGTCCTTGTCGCGAAACACCGTGGCCAAAGCGCTGCAGGCGGATGTACCACCGCGCTATGAGCGAGCGCCGGTGCAGACCTCGGCCTGGGCACAGATCGAACCGGCGGTGCGTGCACTGCTCACCGACTTTCCGACGATGCCGGCGACGGTGATCGCCGAGAGGGTCGGCTGGATTGGTGGGCATTCCTGGTTCGCCGAGAACGTGACCAGGATCCGCCCCGAGTACGCGCCGCCCGATCCGTGCGATCGGTTGGTCCATCTGGCCGGCGAGCAGGTCCAGTGCGACCTGTGGTTCCCCGGCCAGCTGGTTCCCGATCACGCCGGTGTGTTGCGGTCGTTTCCGGTGCTCGTGATGGTCGCTGCCCACTCGCGGTTCATCGCCGCGATGATGATTCCGTCGCGGGTCACCGGGGATCTGCTGGCCGGGATGTGGCAGCTCATCGCCCGCGATATCGGCGGTGTGCCGCGGAGCCTGTTGTGGGACAACGAGTCCGGGATCGGTCAACGCCGCCGCCTAGCTCAAGGGGGTGGCCGGGTTCTGTGGGGTGCTGGGCACCCGGCTGATTCAGGCCCGACCCTATGACCCCGAAACCAAGGGGGGTGGTGGAGCGGGCCAACGGCTATTTGGATACCTCGTTTCTGCCCGGGCGCACCTTCGCCTCGCCAGAGGATTTCAACGCTCAGCTGCACGACTGGCTGAGCTCGTATGCCAACCGGCGCATCCACGCGGGCACCCGGATGATCCCCGCGGATGCACTGGTCGCGGACCGGGTAGCGATGGCCGGCCTGCCGCCAGTGGCCCCGGTGACCGGCACGACGGTGACCACGCGGCTGGGCCGCGACTACTACGTCAGCCTCGGCGGCAACGCCTACTCGGTGCATCCGGAGGTGATCGGCCGGATGATCACCGTGCGGGCCAGTCTGGACCGAATCATCGCACTGTGCGGTGATCGCGTGGTCGCTGATCATGAACGACTCTGGGGAACAGCAGGATTAGTATCTGAGCCGGAACATGTGGCCGCTGCGGCGGTGCTACGCGAGCAGTTCCGCACCCGCCCGGCTGCCGGCGCTCATCTGGATGTCAGCGTCGAAGTCGCCGATCTGAGTGCCTACGACGCGATCTTCGGAACCGGGGAGGTCGCCTGATGGCCACCACGAAACGCACCCCAGCTCCAGGTGAGGCCGACAAACTGATCGCTCATCAGGCCCGGCTATTGAAGGCCCCACGGATCGCCACGCACTATCACCGACTCGCCGAGCAAGGCCGTGCGTCGAACTGGTCACTCGAGGACTATCTCGGGCAGTGCTGGCGGTGGAGTCCAATGCCCGTGCTGAATCCGGTGCCCGACAGAGGATCCGATACGCGGGTTTCCCGGCGATCAAGACGATCACTGATTTCGACTTCACCGCCCAACCCGCTGTGGACCGCGCGCAGATCGCTCGACTGGAGGGCGGAGGCTGGCTGGCCGAAGCCCGCAACATCGTCCTGCTGGGCCGCCGGGCACCGGCAAAACCCACCTGGCGACTGCCCTGGCGATCGCTGCGGCACACGCTGGACATCGGGTCGCTTTCGCCCCGGCCACCGGCTGGATCACCCGCCTTGCCGAAGCGCATCGCATCGACCGCCTCGACGCCGAACTGCGCAAGATCTCCCGATACGGACTCATCGTCATCGACGAGGTCGGCTACATCCCATTCGACACCGAGGCCGCCAACCTGTTCTTCCAACTGGTCTCGACGCGATACGAGAAATCCTCGATCATCCTGACCTCTAACCTGCCGTTTTCGAGGTGGGGACAGGTCTTTGGTGAAGCCACCATCGCCTCGGCAATGATCGACCGGATCGTCCACCACGCCGATGTCATCGCCCTCAAAGGCGCCAGCTACCGCATCAAACACACCCCGATCGAGTCACTGCCCTCCGTAGAAGTCGATCGTCAGGCAGACTCAACCCCGTAAACCTGCTCACTTTTCGACCGGAGCAGGCTGCTCAGGATTCGACCGGAGCCGACACCGACGATGCGCTATCTTAATGACCGTGCGTTGGTATGCTCGTCCCGACGGCGAGAGCCACCAGCTGAGGGTCACTCCGAGACTGTGGTCGATGGAAAAGTCTGATCATCCAAATCAGATTCAGCTGCGAGCATTCCTCGACGACGCCGCTCTGCTCTTATCCTCGTCTGCAATCGGTGGCCCTTGCGCACTCCGACTTGATGTGGGACTGCCGGCGGCTGTGGATCTCCTGGACAAGAGGGATCTCGACAACTATGCGAAGCCTTTGGCTACTCGCCTCAGTAACGATCGTCTGGTGTCGATTTGGTGTACCAAGCAACACGCTGAGCGATCATTCGTGAGACTCGAAGCTGCCAAAGCGCGACCCTTGCCGCCTACCGACCTTCTAGTTGTGACAACGACAGCGTCATGGGACGGTCACGCCGCGCAAGAGCAGATCGCTGAGGCGACCGCGGATCGAGCACAGTTGCCAGAGGGTCCAGTCAGGCTAGATCTGTCGTTTGTTGTCGGCCCAAGCAGGAACTGGTTGAACCTGTGGAAGCCGACGATCGACTCACTCGGCGCGCTACTTGGGAACGATCATCCATTCCGCCCATGGAACCCGCGGGACGGCAGGGTCACCGAGTTGGCTATGCACCGAAGCGTCGACCCCTCTCTCGGATATAACGTCACAATCGGCGTATCGGCGACACCCGCCTAATATGCGTGATTCAAGGTGAGTGTTATTCGCGAGTCTATCGCCAGAAGCGGTAGACCCTTCCGCGTGGGCGGCATGGGGCAATTGCTCAACTCCAGGTTCTAAGTGCAGCGCGGCAACCACCGATAAATGTTCCAGCTACCAGAATGCTTCTCCACTGCCGTGACGGTCGCTCGCGGTTCGGCACCCTCTGTCAGGGACTAAGGCAACTTCATTGATCCGTCAACCCCTGTCCACGATGTACCGCTTAATAATGCGGAGCAACGACTTTCGGTTGCTCTGCTTGGCAAGCACTTTCGTCGATATCTATCCAGGCGTACGCGTTGACGCCCGGATTTGCAATCAACTTTGGTGAGAATTTGCAGTCAAAGCCATGAATGTGCCCTGTAATCAAGCGAATAGCGTCCTTCAGAATCTCGAAGTCGACAACAACTGGTAGTGATCGCACGATGCCCAGTCGCCAAGGTTCGTCTCCAGCTTTGACGGCCACTGCCTGTATCGCATGTCTGTCGTCTGGCGTGTCGATGTAGGTCTGGAGCGTGTCGAGTCGGTACTGCTCGATATCTGCAGGAGGGTCCGCTCCGGACAACGGTCGGACTTGCCAGTCTCCGAAGATTTTCAGCAGGTCTGGAGACTCTTTGAACCGAGGGTCATCGACTTCACATTCAACCTTGATGCTGTTGAAGAGGTCGCACGTCTGATCGAGCGCCCGACGTTGCCGCCTCCTGAGTAGTCCAACGTCTCCCCTCAATACGGCGCCGAGCTGTTCCAAGAGTTGAGACATCATTGCTATCGCTTGATTCCGTTGTGCGAGCGCTGCGGAGTGCTCCGTCCCAGGAAGTGGAACGGCCAGATACGCGAAACGCGGCAATATTCGCGTCGCAGTGCCCGCAACCTTGACCGTCCGTTCCTGCCCAACAGTTAAAAGCTCGAGCGCTTTCTGGTTTAACCCAGTTCGGCGTTTGGCAATCTCGTCGGGAACTGCACCGAGTTGTGTGCCTGGCGGAATGATTGGCTGGAGCAGGCGGCCGTCCACAACGTAGGTCATAAGGTCTTGCGCACTGCCGTAGAACTCACGATTCGCTTTGATCTGGAGCTCGCGCAACCATTCGTCCCGACCTCGTCTGACGGTCAATAAGTGCGTCGCGATCGCAACGACTAAGCCCGAGACAAGGCCGGTGATGCCGAGAGGCGCTAGTTGGTCGACCCAGGCGGGCATGCCGGATGCGGCGTCGCTCACGCTGTTCGTGGTTGCGTTGATGTCTAGACCAGCAAAGTCAGAGTTCCCCATCGGATGACGAGGCTACGGCAGGCAGACGCCAATGTCCGGACCAAACAACGATGCCCAGGCGAGTTAAGCGGATCCGGTTGGGCACGTATTGGGCATGCAGCCCCGGCCGAATGTTAAAAATAGCCTTTGATCTCTAGTAATGCTGGTGCGCGATACTGGGATTGAACCAGTTTCATTGGAGGGCCGGTGTGGAACTGTCTGACCAGCCAAGAAAGCCTCTGAACTGGCGACACGTCCGACAGTAACGCTGGAGCTAAGCGGAAGCAAGTGCCGTCTGATGTAGTTTCTTATTGCGCGTTTATTGCGCGGATCGGAGACGACAGTGACGCAGAGCAAGGCGCGACAGCGCCGCAAGTTCGGTCGCATCCGCCAATTCCACTCCGGTCGCTGGCAAGCCAGCTACACCGGCCCCGACGCCAACGTCTACATCGCGCCAAAGACATTCGACGGCAAGGTCGACGCTGAGGCATGGCTCACCGACCGACGGCGGGAGATCGACCGTGAGTTGTGGTCACCCGCCAGCGGCCAGGAGGACAGGCCCAGCGCGCCGTTTGGTGAGTACGCCGAGGGCTGGCTGAAGCAACGGGGCATCAAGGACCGCACCCGCGAGCACTACCGGAAGCTGCTCGACAACCACATCCTCGAGACGTTCGGCGGTGTCGAGCTGCGCGACATCACTCCAAGTGCCGTGCGCCGTTGGTACGCCACAACGGCGGTCGGCACGCCGACGATGAGGGCGCACGCCTACTCCCTGCTGAGGGCGATCATGCAGACCGCCCTGGCCGACGATCTGGTCGACAGCAACCCGTGCCGGATCTCTGGCGCTTCATCCTCTCGGCGAGTGCACAAGATCCGGCCCGCCACCCTTGCCGAACTCGAGATCATCACGAAGGCGATGCCCGACGCCTATCAAGCGTTCATCCTCATGGCCGCCTGGTTGGCGATGCGATTCGGTGAAATCACCGAGTTGCGCCGCAAGGATGTCGACCTCCGCGACGAGGTGGTCCGCGTCCGCCGCGCGGTCGTGCGCGCTGGTGACGACTTCAAGGTGACCACCCCGAAAAGCGATGCAGGCGTCCGCGACATCTCCATACCACCGCACCTGGTGCCGGTCATCGAGGACCATCTCGACACCTACGTCGGCAAGGGCCAAGCAGCACTACTGTTCCCATCGGTCGGAGACCCCGAGCGGCACCTAGCGCCGTCGGCGCTGTACCGAATGTTCTACAAGGCTCGGAAGGCGGCGGGCCGAGACGACTTGCGGGTGCACGACCTCAGACATTCGGGCGCCGTCCTCGCCGCGTCGACAGGTGCCACACTCGCGGAACTGATGGGCAGACTGGGGCATTCGTCCCCGCAGGCGGCTCTCCGTTATCAGCATGTCGCCGGCGGCCGCGACAAGCAGATCGCAGCCCTATTGTCGAAGATTGCCGCAGGCGAGAAGTGAACGAAGAACAGTGGGAGCGGGAGTGCGCTGCGCAGACCTCTTACCTGGCGGCCCAGCTCCGAGCCTTGGACAAGCGACCCATTCAGCGCCGAAAAGCTTTTGTAGAGCATGAGATACGTTGCGCTGGGTGCGGCGATCCAGTTGTTCAAGTCCTAGCATTGGATCCGTACCGAGTACTTCGGTATCGCTCTGTAGAACTCAGCCGCGAATCGCTTCCCGCCGATATGAATCCGCGGGCACGGGCGGAGGCGATGGCAAGGCGGAAGCGTTCAATCAGGCTCGACCGTGACTGGCTTTTCTTTCCCATCGCAGAGGGAGACGCTGAACCCGGTAGGCAGCTCGTCCAAGGCTCTTGCCGCTGTCGTGGGCAGCACAATTTCACGCTCGCCGGGATCCTCCAGCGCGAAGGCAACCGGTCTACATCACGCCCGACACGCCACTAACGCTGGAGTAGGGCGGAATCGAGCGGAAGCACGTTACGATGGGTGTTGGTCATATGCCGCAGAGACGGCGGACGCTCGCAAATTAGGACGGGCCAGCGAGCCAGTTCCCGAAGGGGACGGCTCCGTAATGACCAAATCAGGAACGATTAGCGCCCGTCGTTGGGCATCGATTCAAGAGTCCGCTGAACACCTCGGTGTCACCGATCGGACCATCAGACAGATGATTGCCGACGGGCGCCTCCGCGGCTATCGCTCAGGCGGTCGGCTCATCCGCCTTGACCTCAACGAGGTCGACGCCGCGATGCAGCCATTCGGCGGCGCGGCATGAAGACAAAAAGAAACGGCCCCGCCACCAACGGAGCCGCTCCCAGAGACCTCAACACCTCTGACAGAGATCTTACGCGCCTGCTCGGGCTTCAACGTCACGAACCGCTGACGCCCGAAGATCGTGCCGACCTGGACCTGATCATCGCTGCGGCTGAGCGTGGATTCCGGCTTTCGACGCGTTGCCTGGATTGTGGGCACTGGATCACCGCGCCCAGCAGCGTGCGCCGGCACCGCGGCCCCGTGTGCGCCTCGAGGGCGGTGGGTAAGTGAACATGTCGGCGATCGCCATCGAGTACGCCGTCAACGGGTGGGCAGTATTCCCACTTCGCGGTAAGGCCCCGGCGTACAAGCAGATTCACCCTGAAGGGCTGGAACGGCAGACCTGTAAGGGCCAGTGCGGCCGCATCGGTCACGGTCTCTACGACGCGACGACTGACGCCGAGCGGGTCGCTGAGTTGTGGTCGGGCCGCTACGGCGACTGCAACATAGGCGCCCGAGTCCCGGAATCCATGTTCGTCCTCGACGTCGATGATCTCGACGGCCTAGCCGAACTCGAGTCGTCCTACGGCGTGCTTCCGGCGACTCTGACAACGATCTCCGGTCGGGCCGCTGGCGGACGACATCTGTACTTCCGCCGCCCGCAGGGCAAGCTCTCGCATCGGCGACTGCCCAAGGGGCTGGAGATCAAGACCTCAACGGGCTACACCGTGCAAGCACCATCGATCCACCCCGACACCGGTACGCGGTACGAACGCATCGATGCCCCGGTGGCTGCGCCGCCGAGCTGGCTCGTGGCGCTTTTGCGCCCGCTCGTCCCGGCCAACATATGCCAAACGAAACCGCTCTACGGCCTTCGTGGCGGCCCTTCAATCGCCGACGAGTTCGCGGTAAAAGCATCCTGGGCGACGATCCTGGGGGTACACGGCTGGCAGTGCCTCGATGCTGACCCTGACGGCGACGGCGCGCGTTGGCTGCATCCCGCGGCCACATCAAAATGCTCGGCGACGATCCGCAATGGATGCCTGTTCGTCTACTCGCCGAACACGGCTTTCGACGTCACCGAACCCGGAAACCCAAGCGGATACACCAAGTTCCGCGCCTACGCAGTGCTGGACCACGGCGGCGATATGCGCGCCGCCGCGCGGGCATTGCAGGGGGTACGCCAGTGATCGACGCGACTGAAGTCGAACCAATGCCCGAACCTGACGGTGCTGAACTGCTCGATGACATCGACGGTTTTCTATCCCGGTTTGTCGTGTACCCCGGAGAATGCGAACGCCGGGCACACACTCTGTGGATCGGCCACACCCACCTCATGGACTGTTGGGAATCCACACCACGAATCGCGTTCCTGAGCCCCGAGCCGGGAAGCGGTAAGTCTCGCGCCCTTGAAGTCACCGAGCCGCTGGTGCCTCGACCCGTCCACGCCGTCAACACCACATCGGCCTACCTGTTTCGCAAAGTGTCTGACGATGGCGGGTTACCCACGATCTTGTACTACGAGATCGACACCGTGTTCGGCCCCAAAGCCAAAGAGAACGAGGACATCCGCGGCCTGCTCAACGCCGGACACCGAAAAGGCGCCGTAGCGGGCCGCTGCGTGGTGCGCGGCAAGATCATCGAAACCGAAGAACTGCCGGCCTATTGCGCCGTCGCGTTGGCCGGCCTCGACGACATGCCCGACACCTTGATGACTCGTAGCGTAATCGTCAGGATGCAGCGCCGCGCACCCGGCGAGAAGGTCGAACCGTGGCGGCTGCGCGTCAACGGACCCGAAGCCGAGACGCTTCGGCAACGCCTCGAGGCATGGTCGGCCACGGTCGCACCCAGGGCCGTCGGCAGCTGGCCCACCATGCCTGCGGGCATCCAGGACCGTCCCGCAGACGTGTGGGAAGCGCTGCTCGCGGTCGGCGATCTGGCCGGAGGGCACTGGCCAGACACTGCCCGGCGTAGCGCTGTAGCGCTTGTAGCGGCATCCATGCGGAAGGCACCCACGATCGGTGTGCTGCTTCTCAAAGACCTCCTGACCATCTTCAAAAAGCACGAACAGCCCTACATCGGTAGCGGATCCGTACTTACAGAGTTGAACGAGGTGGAGGAGTCCCCGTGGGCGTCGTTCAAGAAGAACGGTGACCCCATCGACGCCCGCGCCCTGGCGCGCCATCTTCGCAGGTACGGCATTGAATCCCACGATCAACGCATCGGTGACGGCAAGGTCCAGAAGGTCTATTTCCGCGCCGAGTTCGAGCAAGCCTGGGCCAGGTATCTGCCCGACGACGAACCCGGGGACGAACAGCCTCTAGGTGACCCGCCCCATGAATCCGCTACATCCGCTACAGCGGCGACATTGCAGGTCACCGCCCACGCACCGTTGGTCACCGGACCCGGCCGCTGCACGGAGTGCGGCTTTCACACCGAAACGCAGGGCCACCACGATCGCTGCCAGGCAGGTGCGGCATGAAGCGCGCCGTCATCCGGCAGCGCCGCACCCTCGCCGACGGACGCCGACTCGTCCAAGTCGCCTGTCCCATCTGCGGAGTTCGCCACTGGCTGCCCGCCGACACCACAACCCACCAATGCCCGCGCCGCCCCGGCGTGTTCGCCCTCAACCCCGAAGGAAAAAACCGATGACCATCCAACCCCACCACTCCCGACTCGCTCGACGACATCGACCTCCTCACAGCGTCGGCCACCGAGATCCTGCGACGCCGCATCGACGAGATCGACCGCGAACGCGGCCACCAACCCGAGTTCCTCGCGATGGCCCGCGAGGACGCCGACACAGCGCGAGAAGAGGCGCTGGTCGCTGAGCCGTGGGCCGACTGCTGGAAAGCTCTGCCGATGACCGACGCGGACACCGGCGAACTCACCGGGATGATGGCGATACCCACGATCGACGGGAAAGAGCTGTGGGGCGCCCGGGCGGCGTTCGACTTCCTCGATGCCGGCGATGACCGGGAAGCGGTCGAGGAAGTGTTGAGCCGCTACTTCTCGGCACTCGACGGCAACATCGAGCACCTGTTCTTCGTGTTCTCTGCAGCGTTGTGCACGATCGCCGAGCACGTCATGCCGCCCATGCTCGACAAACTGGAACAGGAAGCGTCTGACTATCGCTCACGGATCCTGCTCGCCGACGCCGCTGCCAACGCCTGGCGCACACGGGCTTCTGACGACCTGCGTGGCCGAGATGACCACGAAGGTGAGGACTCGTGACATGAACCTGTCTGAAGACGAAACCCAGGCGGCGCTGTACTGCGTCACCGAACTTGTCGACCGCCGACGTCGCGCCGGTGTGCCCGTCCCGAACTGGATGACCAAGCTGGGAATGCGGCTCAAACTCGCCAGCCTCATGTCCCCCAGCGGACATGAAAGCGGTTGCAGTGAAACAGAATCAGAGGCAGACAGATTGATCGGCACAAGCGAGGCAGCGACCATCCTGCAGATGACAGAACGACACACCCGGCGGATCGCCTCCGATCTCGACGGCGAATACATCGCCGGCCGCCTGGTCTTCAACCTATTCACAGTCACCGAATACGCCCAGGAGAAGCGGAATGGCCGATCTGGCAGAAGCATTCGAGCAGCATCTTAAAAGCCTCTCGGATCAGGAATGGGAAGCCCTCACCGAGAGGGTCCGCCCCAAAAGCAATCCATCGAAGGGGGCCGGCGGTAGAGCCGAAGCCCAACGCCGCTCCGCACGAAAGGCGACAGCACGATGACCACGAAAACCATGCAAGCGCGCCTCGATGCGCTCGAACTCGAACTACTCCCCAAGGACTACTTCACAGCCCAAGAAGTCGCAGCACAAGCACACCAGCGGTTGAGCACCCTGCCCGGCCCGCCCGCAGCCGACCCTGCCCTCGCACCCCTGGCCACCGGGATGATCAGCGACGAATGGCTGGACCAGGTCGTTGCGCAGAAGACAGCCACGCCGCTCTGGGAGATACGCAGAGGCGCACTGCTTTCAGTCCTCAAAGAGGCCAACGGCCGCTCTGAGTACCTCTACAATGAAAACCGAGACCACTTTCTCGCCGCGCTACACGAGGAGCTGCAGACCTTCCTCGGCCATGCCGAGAAGGTGGTCGACGACCTCGGTGACTGCGCCACCGCAGCAGAGGCCATCGCCAACGACCGCACTGCGCAATGGAAACGCCTCACCGAACTCACCAACGACTACGCCGTACTGCGTGAACACCAGATGCGCCACGTTGACCCCAGAACACGCTTCGACTGCGCACCCCCCGACGGCGGCGAGGACCACGCATCCGATCTCTACCTCAAGAACCTCGACGACATCTGGCCGCTGTGGAAAACCCCCGGGGTCGAGACAGCGCGATTCGTCCACGTCAACGGAACCAAACCCCGCTTCGAACCATGGCCGTCCGACCCCACGCAACAGCTGCGCTGGCTCGTCACCTCAGCAGCCGAACCGTGGATCCCGACCAGCAGCGAACTGACACAACACCTCAAGGACCGACAGGACCGCGCCAACCCAATCGCCAAAGTCCGCTCCGGACGCCCCGACCTGCCAGCACCGAGACAGACATTCAACGGCAGCTTCCTCGGCGGACGCTGACCACCCGACAACCAACGAGAGGTCAACTCAATGCCCGACACCTTCGACACCGACCCCGACATACTGCCGCCGCTCACCAAAGCCATCCGCGCCACCTGGCCCGGAGCAACCGGAGCGACCGCAGCAGTGGGCGCAGTCCCGAACACCAGGGCGATCCGGGCGATCCTCGACGCCGTCCACAGCCTCGAGAACCGCGTCATCGACCTCGAAACTCCCTGAAGCCAAGCGACGGCTAGGCGTCAAACCCGACTAGGAAGGGGCAAGGACATGCCACGACGACGACCCGCAACACGTGCCGACCATGTACCTGCGCCGGCCGTCGCTTACCAACCGGGGACACCCTCCCCCCGGGGGTGCCCGACTAGACCCCGGGTCAGGTCGCTCGCGTTGTGCTCGGGTCTGGGGTTTTTCGACCTGCACGCTGACCCGACCTCTCAGTTGGGGGGTTTCCGCAGGTGAAAATGCATTTTTGGTGTCCAGTGGTGCCGTGCGGGTGGTGCGGGAAACGGGTAGGGAATCGGGCTTCAGGGCCGCAGCGGCGGTGGTGCTCGAATGCGTGTCGGATGAAGTCCTACCGGGCGCACAACCGAGGACGGGTACCGCCACGCGCCACGTGGGCAGCGAGCAATACCGCGTGATGCCGGGTCTATGGTGAGCCGCGTCGTATTCTGCTTGGCGTGGCTGATTCCGTGACTTACGACGAGTCTCCGCGACCACGCGTGCTGCTTCATGGATTCGACGACGATTCGATCGTGGAAGGTCTCGCACCGACCGTTGCGCATCTCGATGCGAATGGGTTGAAGAAGTTCCGTCCAGATAGTTGGGATGCCATCGTCTCTGTCGACACACCCAACGGGCGGGCCGGGCATCTCAGAGTGCTGCAGTTCGGCGGAGCGCCACTATGTTTCAACGATCAACGACGACGCCTCCGGTTGGAACGGACTGTGGGATTCGAAGTCATACTGACGGAGGCTGTCCCGGAGTCGCTGCGAGATGAGCTTAAAGAGGTGGTCAGGTTTGTGCGCGCGGCCCCCCTTCCGCGAGACGTCATCCAAGCAGAGACGGACGCGACTGAATACTTCATCCCGCTTATCACAGACGCTGATGGTCGGGCATTCGCGGCGATCTACAAGCCCGCCGGTCCGATCCCTGTCGTCGAGGAAGTTATCTACCTCCCCGGCGGATTCGCGCCAAGTCGGAGGTGGGTCGCTCTGGCCTTCGAGCGGTGGTCTGAGTCATCTGTAGACGCGTTCCCCGCGGTCGCGGATTGGACTCAACGATCGGAGTGGATGACAACTGATGAGCGAGCCGCACTTGGTGTTGTGGACGATGCTCAGCGCGAGCTCATCCATACCACCGCACGTCTTGAATCGGAATTGGCTGATGCCCGCAAGCTACTGGAAAGCCGGCATGCTGACGCTGATCGCAATGAGCGGCGACTGCTGACCGCTACAGGTGATGACTTGGTGGACGCTGTAGCGGAGGCGTTGCGGCAGCTAGGGTTTGAGGTCGACGACCGCGATGCTCAAGGTGCAAGGCATAAGCTGGAGGATCTGCGAGTGGTGGACGGCGGTTGGCTCGCTCTCGCTGAGGTGAAAGGCTATAACAAGGGCGGATCGACGAGTGATCTACTGAAGTTAAGCCGCTTCGTCCGGACCTACTTCAAGGAGGCTCAGCGCTTTCCGGACGCGAAATGGTATGTCGTTAATCAGCATCGCGTGCGTGATCCGTCGGGTAGACCGGAACTACTCCGTGGCCAGGACGGTGACGTCGAGGAGTTCAGTGCTGATGATGGCTTGGTGCTTGACACCCGTGAATTGTTCACGCTTTTACAGGCGTGTGCGGATGGTCGCATTGATCGGTCAGACGCCCGCGAGTTGCTGAAGTGTGCCCGCGGACGGTTCCAGGCGCCGGCTGTGTAGTGAACAGCTCTGTTGTGGATCTGCGAGAAGATGATCCCGAATCGGGAGATGGAGCAGCGTGATCCGCCCGCTCTAATGCTGCTGCCGCAGCGTTTCTTGGGTAGGCGATGGGCCGGTGAAACAACTTGTACGCCTAGTCTCGGTCCCGTGCCCGTTTCAGGATCGTTCTCCGAACTGCGTCAGGATGGCAAAGCGTATCGAGCAGGTATAGGTAGGGCAGGAACACAAGGTCGTCGGGCATCTCGCCGGTGTGATGCGCAAGCAGACGCTCGGCGACGACGTCTTTCTCGTTTTGAGGTTGCCGAAGCCCACCAAAGCCGTGGGTGGCGTTGCGGTAGAGCTTCAGCAGCATGGCCACGGCTCTCGGTGGCTCCCGATGATGTCCCTGGCCGCTGCCCGGGATTCGTACAACAACGTTCTTGTCGCCCCGCTGTTCACGAAAGAAGAACCCGTCCCGCACTCCGCCAAGAGCTTCAACGGCCCTATCCGCCAGAGGCATCAGCAGCGTGGCAACCACATCCGGCATCTTGCTCCGCACCCGGTCGGCAGTGTCCTTTGCGTGGTCGTACCTGCAGAGCCTGTCGAAATCGCAGTCGATGATTCTGTCCGCGAAGCTATCTAACAGTGTGTTCATGAGGGCGCGCTGCGCAGCATAGTTGCGACTCAGAGTTTGTATCGCGGTAGTAAGTTCGAAGACCTGGCCGAAAGTAAGCAACCAATGTTGGTGTTCGTAGGGGTCGTAGATTCCCTGCTTATTGCTGAAAGTCGTTGGATCGCAGAGATACCCGAACATTTGATTGAGACGGTTAGTCCACCAAGTGATAGCGACTCTGCACGTCTCGGGGGACAGCTCAACTTTCGAGACAGGCTCGTCTCTACCCTCGGCCGGCAGTAACTGCATTGGTTCCATTGGTGTGTGGCGGTATCCTGCGATCCCAGTTCCCAGATTGAAGAGGATCGTCGCTGGGGGGCGCCCGGCGGGGATGCACCAGAATCCCGGAGCGAGGCAGCCGAGCAGCGGGCCGAAGTAGTGGGACGCACTGATGATGCCGTGGAACCATTTTGTCGATGATGCGAAGTAGCCGCCCTCGTCGCCGAGGCCGGCGATTGTGTTAACGGCATCAGTATCTTGGTCGAACCGAAACAGGATGGCAGGAAGCCGGACTCGATGAACGAGCAGGTCTGTTGCGATCAGCAAGTGCGCCGACAGACCAGCGAACAAGAGTTCGTTGGTTGCGCCGACGGCGGCTGTACTGAGCATTGCGCAAGCCTGCTCGACTGCTTCGATCAGTTCCTTGTGAGTCGAACATTTCAGAACGCTGGCCTGGATGCTGTGAAAATGCGCGGCGATGTCTGATTCTCCAGACATGCGCTCGGCAAGTTGTCTGTCCATCTCGGCGAACCTTGCGACGGTCTCGGGGTCGTCGAGATGGGGGGAGGATATCGGCATGTTATTCAGGTGGTCGAAGCGGTTGCTGAACTCGGTGTCGTCGGCTAGGAGGTGATGGCTGATGAATAGCTTGTCGTTGTTCGGCCAGACCTTCCATCGATTGTTACCGAGCGGTCGGCCGTGCAGGCCAAGATAGTCAAGGAAGCCGCGGGGATCCCCGCCGAAGAGCACGCCCGGAAGGACGAGCTCAACCTCTTCCCTTGGCATGTACCCGACTATCCGCCGCTGATGATGTTGCCGCCGGCGCCGCCGAGGGCGCCGAGGGCGACTTGAGAGAAGGCTCCGCTGAGCCACAACGCGGCCCGCTTCAGGTTGTTGCGGTCCTCAGGGTCGCGCGCCTCGTCTTCGCCAGCGTTTTCTAGCGCAGCTACAAGCCGTTCGAGGAGGTTTTCGGGAGTCGGCCACGCACCGGCGACTCGAAGGGCTTCACCAGTTGGCGCCCCGACGTACCAGAATTCACCGTTAGCTTGGACCTGTTTTCCGGCCTCTTGGAGGAAAGGCTGGGCATACAGCGCTCGCAAGGCACGCTGGACATCGGCCTTGGGCATACGCGTTAGGCGGTAGACGTAGTCCACGTCGATGTTGGCCTCCCCGGTCGCCATGAAGATCCTCACGACGGCCTTCAGGACCGGAAGGTCGCGGGTTGTCCAGATGTCGTCCATAGGGGCAGTATCTCCAGGCCGCGTTGTGCGGCGCAGGAAGAACGTACAACAAGCTGAGGTCCTGCCGGGCGCAGCACTTCCTGCGATTCATCCCGGAATCTGACACATTACAGATATTCTGTTATTGTTGGCGAACATAAAGGGGATGCTGTTATGTCTGAACTGCCGGGGAAGAACCCTTACAGGCCTGGTGCGGCAACCGCACCACTGCACCTCGCTGGACGTGATCACCAAATCAACAGATTCAAGAAAATCCTCGGCGGCGCTCCCGAACTTCCAGCCAATCTCCGTCTCACGGGGCTGCGGGGTGTCGGCAAGTCGGTGCTACTGAAGGAGTTGGAAACCACCGCGCAGGGCCAGAACTGGGCGGTGGCTCGACGACAGCTGGAGCCTCGGCACAACACTGAAAGTGAGTTGCGCGATCTAATCGTGGCGGTTGCGTCCGCAACCGAACGGAAGATGTCGCGAACTCGGGCCTTGCGCGCCAAAGTGACCGACGCATGGACCGCGAGCAGGGGGCTTCTGAATGTGACGGTTGAGGACGTCACTTTCAGCCTCGCTGGCGCAAGCAGTGCCGAAACCGAGCTCGCACAGGTTCTATTCAAGACAGTTGAAGCCGCCGTGAAGACAGGTCATGAAGGTTTCGCCCTACTGTTGGATGAGGCTCAAGTAGTCAGAGATGACAAAGACCGCGACGGCGAACATCCACTTTCGATGCTCGTAGCGACCGTCAACGTCATTCAAGAGGCCGGGTTGCCGATCTCGTTGGTGCTCTGCGGCCTGCCTACGCTGCGAGCGAACCTTCAGCGGGCACGGACCTACTCAGAACGAATGTTCAAAGGTGAACATATCGGGGCTCTCGATGGTAATCCCGGACCCGCTCGCGATGCGTTCGTGGTGCCATTGGACGGCACCGTAATCTCGGCAGATGAGGCACTTATCTCGCGGGTGCTCGAAGAAGTCGAGGGATATCCGTTCTTTATCCAGCTATGGGGTGCGGAGTTATGGGAGGCGGCGGCCGCCGCCAGAACCAACCGGTTCACCACTGACATGCTCGCCGCCATTGAGGATGGAATCTATGAGCGCTTAGACGAGGAGTTCTATGTGGGTAGGGTTGAGACCCTAACCCCAGCCGAGCAGGACTTGCTCATGCAATCCGCGAGATGCTCGTACCCGCCATTAAAAACCTCAGATCTTCGGGGCATTAGCTCGAAGAGTGACGCAAACATCAATGTTCTGATGGGCCGTCTGACTGAACAGGGCGTGCTTTATCGAATTCAGAAGGGGCAGTACGAGTACACCGCGCCGAAGTTCGCGGAGTACCTGCGGAGACGCGTCGACGCACTGGGCAAGTAGGCCAACCGGCAACGGCGGGAACACCGTGGCTGAGCAGCATTTCCAAGGCCGTCCCCGTTGTTTCTCGGGTCGTGGATCTGGTGACGGCGGCACATGCACCGGCGGCAAGTGGCAAGTCCCTGCTCGATGGGTGTTCGCTGACGCGATCGATCCCTGAGGCGGTTGTGGCACGCCCATGGTGCCGAAACAGGGCGATGCAAGTGCGCCCGGACCAGTCGTGAGGCCCTTGCTTATTGGGTGCGGAAGGTGCGGAAGGACACGTGGTGGGTGTCCTCGAGCCCGTACCCTCTGCACGATGGGGGAACGATCTCGCTGGAGGAAAGCCGCGCTGATCGCGGCGCCTTTCTTGGTCGTCGGGGCGTGCGTAGCGGCGTTCATACCGCGCGCCGATCCTGACCCGATTGTCGAGGACGGCACCTACGAGGTTGGATGCTTCGGCTGCGAGGTGTCTGCCGGCACATGGGAGACAGTTGGCGAGCACCGCTCCAATGGGATGTGTCTCTGGATCAAGCGCAGCAGCCCGCAGGTGTCGCGGAGTAACGAGCTCGACCGCGGCCAGGTGGAGCCCGGACGGCGGGCGACGGTGGAGTTGAGGAGCGGCGAATGGTTCACGACGATGGGGTGCCGACCGTGGGAGCGGGTCTCGTAGCGGGACGAGAACGGGCCCCCGACCACCCCGTGAGGGCGGCCGGGGCGGATGGGGCATGGCCGGTGGACATCAGGTGAGGCGCGGCCCTAGCGGCCCTAGGCGGGCTTGCGGTACCTGGAGCATTCTTCGTTCCAGCAGAACGGCCCCTCGCGGGTGAGCTCCCGGCCCCGTGGGCTGATCTGCGATTGAAAACTGTGTCAGTTCCGGTCGAAAAGTGAGCAGGTAGTTCCGGTTGAAAAGTGAGCACTTCACCTTTCGATTGGAGAGTGATCACTGTGGAGGATTGGGCGGAGATTCGCCGGCTGTATCGGTCGGAGAAGCTGTCGCAGGCTGCGATCGCGCGGCGGCTGTCCTTGTCGCGAAACACCGTGGCCAAAGCGCTGCAGGCGGATGTACCACCGCGCTATGAGCGAGCGCCGGTGCAGACCTCGGCCTGGGCACAGATCGAACCGGCGGTGCGTGCACTGCTCACCGACTTTCCGACGATGCCGGCGACGGTGATCGCCGAGAGGGTCGGCTGGATTGGTGGGCATTCCTGGTTCGCCGAGAACGTGACCAGGATCCGCCCCGAGTACGCGCCGCCCGATCCGTGCGATCGGTTGGTCCATCTGGCCGGCGAGCAGGTCCAGTGCGACCTGTGGTTCCCCGGCCAGCTGGTTCCCGATCACGCCGGTGTGTTGCGGTCGTTTCCGGTGCTCGTGATGGTCGCTGCCCACTCGCGGTTCATCGCCGCGATGATGATTCCGTCGCGGGTCACCGGGGATCTGCTGGCCGGGATGTGGCAGCTCATCGCCCGCGATATCGGCGGTGTGCCGCGGAGCCTGTTGTGGGACAACGAGTCCGGGATCGGTCAACGCCGCCGCCTAGCTCAAGGGGTGGCCGGGTTCTGTGGGGTGCTGGGCACCCGGCTGATTCAGGCCCGACCCTATGACCCCGAAACCAAGGGGGTGGTGGAGCGGGCCAACGGCTATTTGGATACCTCGTTTCTGCCCGGGCGCACCTTCGCCTCGCCAGAGGATTTCAACGCTCAGCTGCACGACTGGCTGAGCTCGTATGCCAACCGGCGCATCCACGCGGGCACCCGGATGATCCCCGCGGATGCACTGGTCGCGGACCGGGTAGCGATGGCCGGCCTGCCGCCAGTGGCCCCGGTGACCGGCACGACGGTGACCACGCGGCTGGGCCGCGACTACTACGTCAGCCTCGGCGGCAACGCCTACTCGGTGCATCCGGAGGTGATCGGCCGGATGATCACCGTGCGGGCCAGTCTGGACCGAATCATCGCACTGTGCGGTGATCGCGTGGTCGCTGATCATGAACGACTCTGGGGAACAGCAGGATTAGTATCTGAGCCGGAACATGTGGCCGCTGCGGCGGTGCTACGCGAGCAGTTCCGCACCCGCCCGGCTGCCGGCGCTCATCTGGATGTCAGCGTCGAAGTCGCCGATCTGAGTGCCTACGACGCGATCTTCGGAACCGGGGAGGTCGCCTGATGGCCACCACGAAACGCACCCCAGCTCCAGGTGAGGCCGACAAACTGATCGCTCATCAGGCCCGGCTATTGAAGGCCCCACGGATCGCCACGCACTATCACCGACTCGCCGAGCAAGGCCGTGCGTCGAACTGGTCACTCGAGGACTATCTCGGGGCAGTGCTGGCGGTGGAGTCCAATGCCCGTGCTGAATCCGGTGCCCGACAGAGGATCCGATACGCGGGTTTCCCGGCGATCAAGACGATCACTGATTTCGACTTCACCGCCCAACCCGCTGTGGACCGCGCGCAGATCGCTCGACTGGAGGGCGGAGGCTGGCTGGCCGAAGCCCGCAACATCGTCCTGCTGGGCCCGCCGGGCACCGGCAAAACCCACCTGGCGACTGCCCTGGCGATCGCTGCGGCACACGCTGGACATCGGGTCGCTTTCGCCCCGGCCACCGGCTGGATCACCCGCCTTGCCGAAGCGCATCGCATCGACCGCCTCGACGCCGAACTGCGCAAGATCTCCCGATACGGACTCATCGTCATCGACGAGGTCGGCTACATCCCATTCGACACCGAGGCCGCCAACCTGTTCTTCCAACTGGTCTCGACGCGATACGAGAAATCCTCGATCATCCTGACCTCTAACCTGCCGTTTTCGAGGTGGGGACAGGTCTTTGGTGAAGCCACCATCGCCTCGGCAATGATCGACCGGATCGTCCACCACGCCGATGTCATCGCCCTCAAAGGCGCCAGCTACCGCATCAAACACACCCCGATCGAGTCACTGCCCTCCGTAGAAGTCGATCGTCAGGCAGACTCAACCCCGTAAACCTGCTCACTTTTCGACCGGAGCAGGCTGCTCAGGATTCGACCGGAGCCGACAAACTGATCGGCTCTTTGCACGCGCTGCAAATGTCGCCGGTCTCGTAGTACTTCTCTCCCAGGCTCATGGGTTGACGCTATAGAGGGAGATCGACGACTGTCGTCGATCTCGGCGAGTTGGGCTCGGCCCGCTACCCGAGGGGACTGGGTGACGGGCCGAGCGGAGCAAAGGGTCCCATTTCAAATGCGAGCCCTGATTACGTCGAGGCCAACTCGCCAGGAGGAGGACTCGGGCGCACCAATTTCAGTACCGGCGCCAGTGGGCGGTCCTGAAGCATGCCCGCCGCATATCGGCCGAGAACGCCGACGACCGCCGCGACAAGGGGTTCGGGCCACGTCTCGACGGGGTAGGCGTCGAGCTGGTCCGCGAGGACGCTGCGTAGCCGCCAGAGTTCCGCTTCATCTGCGGTGCTCATCGGGCCACCCGCATGATTCGGTCGAGGTGTTCGCGTAGCGCGGTGACGTCGGCCGCGGTCATCTGGTCGACGGCACTGGACACCTCGAGTAGCTGGGTGAGCAGTTGGGTTCGGTTCTCTTTGAGTAGCCAGTCGTGGCGCACTCGCAGGCAGTTGATGCACCACCCGTCTTCGGTCCACCACAAGCCGGTCTCGACGTCGAGGTTCTCATGTTGGGTTTGCTCCGGGTCGGTCATCTGCGTGGGCGCCACGCCCTCGCTCGGAGTCGCGCCTGGGCGAGGTGAGTCGGGCAGCGGGACCATCTCGCCGCACATCGCCGGGAACTGCTTTTGGCCGGCTGCGCGTGCTTGGTCCTCGGCCGACTTCCACCACTTGTGAGTCACGAAGGGGTTGCGCGGGAACTGCGCGAAGTACTCTTCGCGGAGCCGCTCGCGGTCTGGCGGATACTGGCCGTTCCATTGGCCGCCGAGGGCGTAACGCTGGTATTCCTCGGCAAAGTCGCGCAGGTAATCCTCTTCGTGCTCTATGAGCGCGTGTCGGGTTCTGGTGCCGCAGTGCGAGCACTTGAGCGTGCCGGTGTGGAACCAGCCTCGCGGGTCGGAGAACAAGCCGCCGCCCCTGTTCTCGTCAGTCGGACCGAGGGAATAGTTCTTGCTGACGGTGCGAAGTTGTCCGCACGTGCAGCAGAGAGCCTGTTGACGCGGAGTCTCCGGAAGTGGATGCACCATCCGAATGCGCCGCGAGTGCGGATGGTCCAGCGCGTGCCCGCGGCCCCGGTGGCTTCGGCAGGGCTGGCCGGGGTCGGCGTGACAGAACGGGCAGCGGTGGTTGAGGGCGGGGTGAGGTTCGGTGGCTTGCGTTATTTGATTCCCCTCTGCGGTTGCGTCCTGCACCGGGGCCTCTATTGCGCGTTTGTTGCGCAGAGACGACGAAGGCCCGGTGAAAACCGGGCCTGACCTCGCCAAACAATGGTGCGCGATACTGGGATTGAACCAGTGACCTCTTCCGTGTCAGGGAAGCGCTCTCCCGCTGAGCTAATCGCGCCGGTACATACTCGGAGGTGGAGACGGGAATCGAACCCGTGTGCACGGCTTTGCAGGCCGTTGCCTCACCACTCGGCCACTCCACCGCTGGGTTGATGCCACTGCACCTTCGAGCGGATGACGGGATTCGAACCCGCGACCCTCACCTTGGCAAGGTGATGCGCTACCAACTGCGCTACATCCGCGCGCCACGGGCGAGATCGTCGCCCGTCGCGAAGCAGAACGATAGTCCACCCGGTCAGGGGTACACAAATCCCTTGCTCTCCCGCGCGTTGGCGGTCAGAACAGCGTGTAGGCCTGCTGCGACAACGTGAATCCGTGGCCGTCGGAATTCGAGCACCGCATGCCCGACGGTTCGCTGTTGCAGCTCATGCCGCCCCCGGCCTGGAACTGGCCGTATTCCAGGGCAGGGCCACTGCCCAGCGCGGTGTCCCCGGCACAGACGAAACTGGCGGGGCCATAGGGGCCGAGGGAGATGCCCTGCCCGTAGTCGGTGAAGTCCGGGCAGTCGGCCGGGCGTGGAGGAGGCGACCAGTCCCGGGTGGCGATGTCACAGCGGAGCAGGTCCTCGGCCATGATGCAGCCGATGTTGCCGCTCGGGGAGGTGAACCCCACGACCTCGGCCGACGCGGCTGGGGCGCTGAACAATGCGGCTGCCGTCGCTGCGGCGAGCACCAGTGGTTTCATCGGTCGTTGCTCCTGCCAGAAGGACTGAGTCCGAATTGAGTTGCGACGCTTGCCGTAGTGCGCCCGCTTCTCGGACACTACCGGTGAAATGCCTGATAGGCGCGGTGTTGCCGGAGATTGCCACCCGACGGATTCCGGGTTCGAGGGCACTGCGTGTTAGTCTTCTGCCTCGTTCGATTCGTTCGAGTTCCGGTCTCGTAGCTCAGTGGGAGAGCGTCCGCCTCACACGCGGAAGGTCGCTGGTTCGATACCAGCCGGGACCACCACCGGTCGCCGCAGCCCGATGGTCGATTTCTGTCGGCGAACCGTAATTCACCGCCCAGCCCCGAACGGCTCGAGTAGCTGATCGACGGGGGCGTGGTCATCGGTCAGAACCTGCGTCGATCCGATCCAGTCGTGCATCTCGACACCGGCGACCGTCGTCCACCCGATGGCCTGCGCGTCGAGCGCGTCCATGATGGCCTGCAGGTCGATTGCTCGGTCGGCGGCTACCACCACGAAGTTGCCGCCGCGCGCCGAAGTCGGGTCCGCGCTCAGATCGGCGGGTTCGCCCAGCACCGCGACATGGTCGAATACCTCTGTCGCAGTAGCAACTTCGGCGCGGACGAACCCCAGTTCGGCGTGATCGATCAGGTTGGCCACGTAAAGACCGCGGTGGGTGAGCACCCGCCGTACCTCGGTCAACGCCTCCATCGTGGTCAGATGCCAGGGCACACTGACGCCACCGAACGCGTCGCCGACGATCAGGTCTCGGCTGCCGGAATCGAGTCGCTCGAGGCCGCGTCGGCCGTCTTCGACGCGGATGTTGATCCCGGTGCCCGCCAAGTCGCCGAATTCGTCGCGGTCGAGCCTGACCACTCCGCCGTCGATCTCCGAGACCAGGCTGTGGGTTCCGGGCCGGACACTGGCGAGGTAGCGAGGAAAGGTGAGTCCGCCGCCGCCGATGTGGTACGCCGCGAGCGGTCCCCGATCCGGGAATGTCGCCTCGACCGCCGCGGCGATGGCGCGGACGTAGTCGAACTCCAAGACGGTGGGATCGGCGGTGTCGACGTAGGAGTGGCGTAGCCCGTCGAGCATCAGGATGCGTCCGCTGTCCCGGTCCGGGTCGGCGACGACCTGGGCGCAGTGGTACTTGGTTTCGGCGTCGCAGCCCCCCGGTGCGACGGTGCTGGCGAGCGCGCCGATCAGCAACGCAACGACCAACGCGGCGGCTCGGGACCGGACCCACCCCTTCGTCCGCCACTCGACTGCGGCGGCACCGGTCACCAGCAGGACTCCCAGGCCCACCAGGATGGCGCTGACCGGCAGGCGCGAGATCAACACGAATCCGGTGATCACGGTGCCGGCGATGGCGCCCACCGTGCCCACTCCCGACAGCTTGCCGACAACCGTCCCGGTCTCGGCGAGGTTGGACAGCCGGATTTTTGTCACCACCGGCGTGACCGCCGAAAGCAAGGCGCCCGGCGCCAGAATGGCCAGGGAGGCAACCAGGATGAGCAGCGGCGGTGCCCACTCTGCCGCCATCCGCACCAGCGCCGGGCTGAGCGCCACGACGACCCCCGAGACACCCAGTGCCGGCGCGATGAGCCGGCGCGGATCGACACTGTCGGCGAACCGTCCGCCGGCCCATGAACCGAGGGCGATCGCGGCCAGCGCGATGCCGATCACCAGGGTGCTCGTCTCGAGCGTGAGGCCGAGGTAAGGAGCCAGCAGTCGCAGCGCGGCGATCTCGACGACCAGCACCGCCGCCGACGACGCGAACACCAGCACCGCCGCGGTACGGGGCCCCATGATGATCACCGGGGCCGCAGCGGGCGGTGCCGGGACCTGCTCCTCGAAAGGCGACGGCGGCGGTTCTGTCACGTGCTCAATCCTGCCAAGGGGACCGCGGCGCCTCGACAGGTGGCAGCTGGAACGCTCAGCTGTCCGGGACGTTGAACACCAGGCAGAACGTGTGTCCGGCGGGGTCGCGGAACACCCGGAAGTCTTCCTCGCCCTCGGCGCCGGCCACCCGGGTCGCACCCAGCGCAAGCACGTCGCGTTCGGCCTGATCGACGTCGTCGACCTCGATGTCGAGATGAAACTGTTGAGAGCCGCGCGGGTCCGGGAACGTCGGCGGCTCGTGGTCGGGTGAGAGCTGAAACGCCAGTCGGTGACCGGCCGGATCGTCGAGCGTCACCCAGGTTTCGTCCTCGGCGGTCACGCTGCCGCCTATCACCTCGACCCAGAACTCGGCGAGCCCCCTGGGGTCGGTGCAGTCGACGACAACGGTGCGCAACGTTCCGATCATGACCTCCACATTGCCGGGAATGCGGACCGCGAAACAGCCCTCGGCGCGCGCAAGCTCCTGCTCTCCGGTGCCTCCCGAACCCGAACCGCAATTAGCATGGGCCGGTCGTCGGCAGCAGAACCGGCTGGGCTGCGAGACCTTGGTCTGCCGAGATGAGGAGGGCCCATGACCGGAACGTCGAACAGGCGCGAGTTCCTGCGCGGCGGTCTGATCGCACTGGCCGGCTTGGGCGCGGTGGCGTGCGCGGATCGGTTGCCTGCCCGATCGGCAGGGCGGGAGCCGCAGTTCACCGAGTACTACCGGGTGTTCACGGATGTCGAGTACGCCACCCCGGTCGGACGGGCCCACCTGCTGGATGTGTACGTGCCGTTGGAGGCCGCATCTGCGGTGCCCGTGGTGATCTTCCAGATGGGATCGGCCTTCGAGAACGACGACGTCAAAGGAACCGCCGTCCCCGACGACGCTGACGGCATCGCGGACACCCGGGCGAGAGGCATGATCGACGCACCGCAGCTGGCGGTCGAGTGGGCGCCGCAGGGATACGCGGTCGTCGGCTTGAACGTGCGCAGCAGTAGCCAGGCGAATTTCCCCGCGCAGGTGCACGACGTCAAGGCGGCGATCAGATTTCTGCGGGCCCACGCCGCCGAATTCGGCCTGGACCCCGACCGCTTCGCCACAATGGGCAACAGCAGCGGGGGATGGGTGGCGACGATGGCTGCACTGACCTCGGGGGTCGCCGAACTCGAGGGTGACCTCGGTTATCCGGAGCAGTCGAGCGCGGTCAGCGCGGTGATCGATCTGTTCGGCCCGACCGACTTTCTCCAGATGGACGCCCACCGAACGCCCGACGGGCAGGTCCACGACGCCGCGGATTCGCCTGAGTCTGTGTTGATGGGCTTCCCCATTCAGTCCGATCCGCTCGCGGTCGAGAAGGCCAACCCCGCAACCTATGTGCGCGTCGACAGCCCGCCGGCGTTCATCACCCACGGCGCCGCGGACCCGTTGGTGCCCGCCAATCAGTCCGAGATCCTGTTCGAGGCCTACGCCGGTGCCGGGGCGACCGCGACCTTGGTGCAGCTGCCCGGGGTCGGGCACACCGATGCCCATCTGTTCGACCGGGACTACTCACCGGGCCGGGTGGTCCAGCACACCACCGGCGGCATCACGACCAGTGGCACCGAACCCGCTCCGACTTTCGACGCGCTGCGCGACTTCCTGGCCACGCACCTCGGCAGCTGACCGAGCGCCGCCGTCACCACCACCCGGTCGCCACGGCCATCTGGCGACCGAGCTCGTCGGCCAGGGTGCGCATATAGGTGGCGGACAGGTGGTGGGCGTCGTGATACACCAGGATGTTTCCCTCGACGACCCGGCACTGTTCGGCGTTGCACACCGCATCGCTGAGATCGAGAGGATGTAGCAGCGGATACTGCGCGGTCAGCGCCAGGGTCGGGTTGACCTCGGCCAGACCGGCAGAGCGCGGCACACCGCAGCTGACGGCGGTGCCGCCGCGCGACAGGCAATCGGCCGGGTCGCGGAGCCTGCCGTTGCGGATCAGCCACGGGGTGTCCCGGATGCCGAGAATGCGGATTCCATTGGCAGAGAGCATGTCCCAGATACCCAGGTAGCCCTCGGGAACCACATCGCCCGGGCCGTCGAGGTTGGGCCGCGTTGTGGTCGTGAACACGAAGTCGGGCCGGTCGGCGATCAGCTTGGCCGTCGCCTTCTTGCTCCAGTGGTGGCACTGCGGATACGGCTTGTCGGAGATGGCGATCGTCGGCGCCAGCTCCGTGGTCAGCGCACATCCCATCTTCAGATAGGTGACCACCCGGAAATGGTGCCGGACTCCCAGCAGGTCCAGGGCGGTGATCCAGTGCTCGGCGTGCGAGCCGCCGGCCAGCGCGATGGTGCGGGTGGCGTCCGGGTCGCCGTAGATGCAGTTGACGATTGCGGGGTTGAGGAAGTCGCTGATGCATCCGTCGGTCGTGCTTGCCGGCACGTCGTCGTCGGCTTCCAGCGCGGTGGGCCGCATCGGCAGATCGGGAACCCTCACCCCGTCGATCAGAGCCCGCGCTCCCGGATAGTCCCGCACCGGCAGGTTCGCGAGTTCGTGTCCGTTCGCCCGCTGCAGGACGACGTGTTCCCGCCAGCCGAACGAGGTCACCGTCAGGGCCACCGCCACCAGGGCCACCGCCGACCCGAGGGCCAGCGTCGGCCGCAGCAGCCGACCCCACAGTGGCGTCGCCAGATCCGGCGTTGCGGTCTGCGAGCGTGGATAGCGGAGCGGATTCTCGACGAACTGGGTGGTCAGATACGCCAGCAGAGCGGAAACGCCCAGCACGGCAAGCCCTTCGAGGAACCCCACACCGTTTCTGCCGGTGTGCACCAGCCAGAAGATCAGCACCGGCCAATGCCAGAGGTACAACGAGTACGCGACTGCGCCCAGCATCAGGAACGGACGCGCGGACAGTATCCGCAACGGCAGTACCGGCGCCCCGGTGCGAGCCGAACCCGCGGCGATCACCAACAGCGTCGCTCCGACCGGAACCAGCGCCCACGGACCGGGGAACTGTTGGGCTCCGTCGATCAACGCGCCGCAGGACAGGATCGCCGCGATCCCGGCCGTCGCTGCCGCCGTGCGCGCCCACAACGGCAGCCTCAGCTGTGACAGGAACATCGCGGCGAGCACCCCGACCAGCAGTTCCCATGCCCGGGCGAAGCTGTTGTAGTAGGCCGCGGCCTGGTTCTCGGAACCGATGATGATGGCGAAGACGAACGACGCTACGGTCAGGGCGCCCAGGAGAACTGCCAGCACGGGTTTGAGGCGTGCACCGAGCATCGGTCGCAACGCGTAGCTGAGCAGCAGCGTCAGCGCCAGCACAGCGATGTAGAACTGCCCTTGCACCGACATCGACCAGATGTGCTGCAGCGGGCTGATGGCCTCACCCGCGCGCAGATAGTCCGAGGACGAGATCGCCAGATACCAGTTCTGGTAGTACCCGAGGCTGGCCAGGCTCTGGTCGGCGAAGGCCTCCCAGCGAGTCTCCGGCTGTAGGACAACCGTCAGCACAGCCGACACACCGAGGACGACGACGAGCGCGGGAAGCAGGCGTCGGGCCAGGCGGCGGATATGCGGCACCGGCGACAACGACGACCCGGGCGCCAGCGCGCTGCGCAGCACCATGCCCCCGAAGAAATACCCGGACAACACCAGAAAGACGTCGACACCGCCGGATACCCGCCCGAACCAGACGTGGAACACCGCCACCAGCGCGATCGCCAGACCCCGGAGCCCGTCGAGATCGTCGCGGCGGCCACCGGCAGGCGTCGCCGGCTGCGGGGCGGCCGT
The DNA here is from genome assembly GCF_010723735.1 of Mycolicibacterium hippocampi. GTDB lineage: Bacteria > Actinomycetota > Actinomycetes > Mycobacteriales > Mycobacteriaceae > Mycobacterium > Mycobacterium hippocampi. The sequence goes on from NZ_BLLB01000002.1 coordinate 3,139,244, forward strand.
CACGGGGGACGCCACCGCTTCGCGCACCATGCCGGACACGCTCACCGCCTCACTGACCAGGGACTACATGACTATGGCCTGGACACACCCGGCTCACGTGGTCAGTAATTTACCCAGAGGGGGCGGCTGATGCCGCCTCGGCCGCATCTGCCGGCAACGCGGGGTGCAGCCCCACCTCCTGGGTTTTCACCACGAAGTACACCGTCTGACCTGGCTGAAGGTCCAGGTCGGCGGCCGATGCCGCGGTGACGTCCGCGGCCAACCCGGTGCCGCCGTCGGGCTGATCGGCACCGCGAACCCGGACGGTCGTGCCATGGACGTCGAGTTCGGCGATCGTCACCGCAAGGGCGTTGCGGGGGCTGCCGTGCGGCAGGGAAAGGTGCACCGCCACCGCGCTCGGCCGGAACAGCGCGATGGCCGCGGTGCCCGGGGTGACGGTGCCGCTTCCGGAGATGTCGGTGCCCCAGGCGGTGCGCAGCGCGCCCGACCGGGACATCACGCCGGGGATCAGGTTGATGCCTGCGATGCGGGCGCCGAAGTCGCTGCGGGGTGCGGACAACACCCTGCGGACCGGTCCGGCCTCGACCACCCGTCCGTCCTCGACGACGGCGACTTTGTCGGCGATGGCGAGGGCGTCGAGCAGGTCGTGGGTGACGATGATTGCGGTGCGGCGGCCGTCGCGCAGGACCTCGCGCAGTAGCCGCCGCAACGCCGGAGCCGCGGTGACGTCGAGGGCCGCCATCGGTTCGTCGAGCAGGAGCAGTCGCGGGTCGGCCGCCAGGGCGCGGGCCACCGCGACACGTTGCGCCTGACCTCCCGACAGCTGCGCGGGCCGCCGGCCGGCCAGATCGACGGCGTCGACGGCCTCCAGCCAGTGCTGCACCGCACGCCTTGTGGCCGAACGGGACGCACCACGGCAGCGCAGCGGATAACCGACGTTGGCGGCGACGCTCATGTGCGGGAACAGCATCGCTTGTTGCGAGAGCATGGTGACCCCGCGGGAGTGGGCGGGCACGAAGGTCCCGGTGCTGGTGTCGGTCACCACGGTGCCGTCGAGTTCGATCCGACCCCGATCGGGCCGCAGCAGGCCGGCGATCATCAGCAGCAGGGTGGACTTGCCGACACCGTTGGGGCCCAACACCGCGAGCACCTCACCGTCATCGAGCACCAGGTCGAAATCGACGCCCCGCTGCTGCAGGCCGGCCCGGACGTGCACGCCGCTCACAGCGACCCCGTCAGCCGGCGACCGGCCGACGCGAGGACGATGATTGCGGCCACCGCGATCAGCAGCAGCGACAGCGCGACGGCAGCGTCGGCGTCGGTCTCGCGTTGCAGGTAGATCTCGAGAGGCAGCGTCCGGGTGACGCCCTGCAGTGAGCCGGCGAATGTCAGCGTCGCCCCGAATTCACCGAGTGAGCGGGCGAATGCCAGTACTGCGCCCGACGCCAGCCCGGGGAGCACCAGCGGCAGCGTCACAGTGCGCAACACCGTGGTGGGGCGGGCCCCCAGCGTGGCGGCGATGTTGTCGTAGCCCGAACCTGCCGAGCGCAGCGCCCCTTCCAGGCTGACGACCAGGAAAGGCAGCGACACGAAGGACTGGGCCAGCACCACCGCGGTGGTGGAGAAGGCGATCTGGATGCCGAGGACTTCCAGGTGCTGCCCGATCAGGCCCTGCCGGCCGAAGGTGTACAGCAGGGCGATGCCGCCGACCACCGGCGGCAGCACCAGCGGCAGCAGCACCAGGGCGCGCAGTACCGACTGGCCGCGGAATCGGCCACGGGCCAACACAAGCGCCATCGGAACTCCGACGAGTACACACAGCACGGTGCTCGCTGTCGCCGTCTTCAAGCTCAGAATCAGTGCGGCCCTAGAGGATTCGGACGTGATCAACGGGATGAAGTGCTCCCAGTCGATCGTGAGCAGAATGGCGACCAACGGCGTGATCACGAACAACGCGCCGGCCAGCGCGGGCGCATAGATCCAGGCCGGGAGTCCGACCTGGACCAGGCCGTCTGTCTGGCGGGCCGTGCTCACGGTACGGCGAATCCCGCCGCTCCCAGGACCTCCCGACCGTGCGGGCCGGTCACCAGGTCGATGAAGTCCTGCGCCGCTTGCGGGCGGGACGATCCGGTGAGCAGCGCGATCGGATAGTGGTTCACCGCGTTCGCGGACTCGGGGAACGGGACCGAGGTCACCATCTCGCCGGCACCGGCGGCGTCGGTGACATACACCAGTCCCGCGTCCGCCTGGCCGGAGGTGATCTTGCCCAACACGTCGGTGACGGAGGATTCCTCACTCACCGGCGACAGGGTCACCCCCGTGGCATCCTCGGCCCTCTCGGCCGCCGCCCCACACGGCACCTGTGGCGCGCATACCACCAGCTGTGTTCCCGGCCTGGCCAGATCAGCGAAAGTGCTTATACCGGAGGGGTTCCCGGGCGGTGTGACGATGGTCAGCGTGTTGGCGGCGAAGGCCGCGGGATCGCCTTCCACCAGGCCCGCATCGACCGCCTTGGTCATGTTGTCGGTGTCGGCGGAGGCGAACACGTCCGCAGGAGCGCCCTGGACGAGCTGTGCGACGAGGTCGGAGGAACCGGCGAAGTTGAACGTCACCGTCGTCGCGGGGTTCTCGGTTTCGAATCGACTGCCCAGCTCGGTGAACGGGGATTTCAATGACGCCGCGGCGAAGACGACGATCTCGTCGGAGGTTCCGCTCGGCGACGACGAGCAACCCACTCCGGTGGCCGCTGCGCACAGCGCCGCGGCCACCCCGACGACAACCCTCACGATCCGCCCGCCGGTGTCTCGATGATCACCGTGGTCGCTTTGACAACCGCCTCCGCGACGACGCCGGGCTCGAGGCCGAGCTGGGTTGCCGACTCGGAGCTCATCAGGGACACGACGGTGAACGGACCGCACTGCATCTGCACTTCGGCCATCACCCGGTCCGCGGTCACCTTCGTGACCAGGCCCACGAATCGGTTGCGCGCGGAGCTGCCGACGCCGAGGAGGTCGGGGAGCGGTGACGCGTGCTCGCGGGCGAACCCGGCCAGCACGTCGCCGGCGATCACCTTGCGGCCGGCTTCGTCTTTCTGCGCGGTCAGGTCGCCGGAGTCGATCCAGCGCCGCACAGTGTCGTCGCTGACCCCGAGCAGCGCAGCGGCCTCCTTGATCCGGATTGCCGGCACCATCGCGCGTTCCTTCCGTAAACACGTACAGAATGAGTCATTCTATCCGTATCCGCGGAACTTCCGAGCTCGGGTCTAATCGTCGTCGTCCAGCACCGAGAACGGCTCGGTCGGGGTCTCGACCACCATCAGCTGCGCGGCCGACTCCGACGGCACCACGTTGCGGGTCAGGGCCTGCAGGGCGCGTTCGGTACCCACGTCGCGGCCGGCCTGCTCGGAGAGCAACCAGCGCACCTCCAGCAGGTCGCAATACGCCTGGATCGGCGTCCCGGTACCGCCGACCGCCGCATGCGCGCGGTGCATGGTCGGCGTGGCCACCTCCATCACCCACAACTGCCCGGCGGTGCGTTGGTCCACGTCGTGACCGGCCTCGCGGCAGAGCTGGCTCTGGTAGGCCTGCAGATCACCGAGAAGGATGCGCGCCTGCCCTTCGCCGACGTCGAGACCGGTCAGCCGCTGCAGCTGCGTGGCGTGGTAGCGGCGGTCGCCGACCGCCACGTGCAGCCGGACCTGGTCGGCGGCCCCGGTCGGGTCATCGGCGACCGGTTGCATCGACACCTCGTCGACGGCGAAACCGAGCTCGTTGAGTTTGCGGATGGTTCCCTCCACCCGGTACCGGTCGGCGAAACCGAAGGTCGGCTCGGAGTGCAGCAGCTCCCACAGCCGCTGATAGCGCGTCCTGATGTCGAGCGCTTCGTTGATGAATCCCGGTTCCAGCTCCGGCTTTTCGAGCTTTGCCGCCACATCCAACAGGCCGGCCGCGACGTTCTCCACGGTGATGTCGACGTCGTGCGTGCGCTGCCCGTCGGACAGCCGGGGATGCACCTCGCTGGTCTCGGCGTCGACGAGGAACGCCTGCAGCACCTGGCCGTCGCGGGAGAACAGCGTGTTGGCCAGCGAACAATCGCCCCAGAAAACCCCGTGGCGGTGGAGTTCGACGAGCAGCGTGGCCATGGCGTCGAACAACCGAGCCCGGTGTTTGGGTGCGTCGGCGGGCAACCGCATGAACAGCCGCCGGTACTGCCATGATCCGACCAGGTAGCGGGTCAGCAGGATCGCGGTGTCGAAGTCCGGCTGGAACACCAGCCCCGCGGGCCGCACGGAGTTCAGGGACATCTCCTCGAGGCGGCGCAACACGTCGTACTCGCGTGCCGCTATCCGCGGGGGGAGCTCCTTGAGCGCCCACAACTCGCCGTCGGAGTCGACGAACTTGACCAGGTGCCTGCTCGGTCCCACCGCGATCTCGCGCAGTGGGACCTCCGGTGCCTTCCAATCCGCCAGAGGACGGTCCCACGGCAGCGCGAGCAGTCCCGGACATGGTGCCCGAAGTCGCAGCTCGGGAGCCGCCATCGCAGTTGAGGCTCCGTAGCTCAGCCGTTGGAGGCTGCGTGCCGCCCGCGCGACTCGGACTCGGGCTCCTCGCGTGAGCGCTCGGGGGTGACCCGGGTGAGGTTGTCTCCGGTCTGCGGGTCGAACAGGTGCAGCCGTTCGACGTCGAGCCACAGAGTGGCCTTGTCGCCCGAACGCACCCGGCTCAGCGGGTCCAACTCCACACAGATCTGCGTGCGCAGTTGCTCGCTGTCGAGCTCGCTGGCGAGTTCGGCGAGCTGCCCGGAGATCTCCGCGGTGGCCTCGAAGGGCACGAACGCGTACTGCTCGTTGCCCAGCCATTCGGTCACGTCGATCTCGACATCAAAAGTGACTCCGCGCGAGCGCTTGTCGGTGTCGACGAACTCGGCATCCTCGAACGCGCCGGGACGGATCCCGGCGATGTAGACCTTCCCGTCCTCGACGACCCCGCGCCACTCGTCACGCAGCGGGATCCTCGCGAACGGCAACTCGATCTCGTTGCCCTCCACCTTCGCGGGCACGAAGTTCATCGGGGGAGAACCGATGAAGCCGGCGACGAAGAGGTTGACCGGCTGGTCGTAGAGTTCGCGCGGGCTGGCGACCTGTTGCATGATGCCCTTTTTCAGCACCGCGACCCGGTCGCCGAGAGTCATGGCCTCGGTCTGGTCGTGGGTGACGTACACCGTTGTGACACCGAGGCGGCGCTGCAGCCGCAGGATCTCGGTGCGCATCTGGCCGCGCAGTTTGGCATCGAGGTTGCTCAACGGCTCGTCGAAGAGGAACGCGTCGGCCTGGCGGACGATCGCCCGTCCCATCGCCACCCGCTGGCGCTGGCCGCCGGACAGATTGGCCGGCTTTCGATCGAGGTGCTCACCGAGTTCGAGGGTGTCGGCTGCTTCAGTGACCAGCTTGCGGATCTCGTCGTCGGAATGCTTGCCGGACAGCCGGAGTGGGAACGCGATGTTCTCGAAGACCGTCAGGTGCGGGTAGAGCGCGTAGTTCTGGAACACCATCGCCAGGTTGCGGTCGCGTGGGGCCTTGTCGTTGACACGGGTGTCGCCGATCAGCATGTCGCCGGAGGTGATGTCCTCCAGGCCCACGATCATCCGCAGCAGCGTGGACTTCCCGCATCCGGACGGCCCGACGAGGATCACGAACTCGCCGTCGGCGATGTCGAGGCTGACGTCGTTGACGGCCGGGAAGCCGTCGTCGTACTTCTTGACGATGTTGCGCATCGTGATTGCTGCCATGGGTTATCCCTTCACTGCTCCGGAAGTCAGGCCGGCGACGATGCGCCGTTGGAAGACGAGGACCAAGATGACGACGGGGATCGTGACGATCACCGACGCGGCCATGATGTAGGGCACCGGCGACTCGAAGTACGACGCACCCTGGAAGAACGCCAACGCCGCCGGCACCGTGCGGGCGCTGTCGGTCGATGTCAGCGAGATGGCGAACAGAAAGTCGTTCCAGCAGAAGAAGAACGTCAGGATCGCCGTGGTGAACACCCCCGGCGCCGCCAACGGCACGATCACCTTGCGGAAGGCCTGCCACGAGGTGGCGCCGTCCACCTGCGCGGCATGTTCCATCTCCCAGGGGATCTGGCGGAAGAACGCCGACATCGTCCATATCGACAGCGGCAGCGCGAAGGTCAGATACGGGATGATCAGACCCAGCCAGGTGTCGTAGATCCCGAGTCCGCGCCACATGTCGAACAGCGGGCCCACCAGAGCTGCCTGCGGGAACATCGCGATGCCCAGGGCCAGCGACAGCAACACCTTCTTGCCCCGGAAGTCCAGACGCGCAATGGCATATGCCGCGAACATCGCGATGACGACCGAGATGAGCGTGGCGATGACCGCGATGCCGATCGAGTTGATCAGCGCCCTGGTGAACAGCGGGTTGCTGAAGATCTGGGCGAAATTGTCGAGGGTGAATGTGCTGGGCAGGAAGGTCGGATTGCCCGAGACGATGTCCGAGGGTGGCTTGAAGGCCAGGCTGATCATCCACAGCATCGGCGCGAAGCTGTAGATGACGATGACGATGCCTGCGATCGTCCACCACTTGGTGCTCTTGGTCACTGGTCACCCCTGACTTGCGAGAGGTCGGTTTTGAAGATCTTGATGAAGATCCAGGCGATGAGCACCACCGACAGGAACAACAGCACCGAGACGGCCGACCCCATACCGAGATTCACCAACGTGACGTTCTGCCGGTAGGCCAGGAACGAGATCGTCTCGGTGTTGTTCGCGCCCGCGGTCATCACGTAGGGGTTGTCGAAGATCCGCCACGCGTCCAGGGTGCGGAACAGCAGCGCCACCATGATCGCGGCCTTCATGTTCGGCAGCGTGATCTTCCACAGGCGCTGCCATGCGGTGGCGCCGTCGACCTTGGCGGCCTCCTGCATGTCCTCGGGGACCTGCACCAGGCCGGCCAGCAGCAGCAGCGAGATGAACGGTGTGGTCTTCCAGATCTCCGAGAGGCAGATGACGAAGATGGCCGACCACCGGTCGCCGAACCAGTCGAATTCCGACAGGTTCAACCACTGGTTGACGAACCCGGAGTCGATGGCGAAGGCGTAGCGCCAGATGAACGCCGACACGACGGTGACGATGCCGTACGGGATGAGGATCGCCGTGCGCAGCGGTCCTCGGCCCCGGACGATGCGCAGCATCACGAAGGCGAACCAGAACCCGAGCACGAGTTCCACGGCCACCGTGACCACCGTGATGGCCAGCGTGGTGACGAAGTCGTTCCACCACAGCGGGTCGGTGAGGATCACCAGGTAGTTGCTCAACCCGACGAAGCTGCGGCCGCCAGGATCGGTGAGGCGGAAGTTGTACAGCGACAACACCAGTGCGTAACCCAGCGGATACGCGGTGACCAGCAGCATCACCACATACGACGGAAGGGTCAGGTAGAAGCCGAGCCGGCGCTCACCCTTGACACGCTCGCTGGCAGCGCCCTTGCCGGGATCCTTCTGGATCGGGGCATCCTGAACGGCCGTCACAGCAGCCGCCTCCCCGCCAGCACGTCAGCCATGAACTCGTCTGTCCTTTCCGGTGTTTCAGCCGTCACCGAGGCCGGCGGGTGCCACGTTTTCTGAATTGCGCCCGAGATGTCGGTGTAGAACGGCGTCTGGGGCCGGGGCCCGCCCTCGGCGATGGATTCGCGGATCAGGTCGGCGTTGGCGTACTCGGCGCGGATGTCCGGGTTGTCGTACGAAGCCGCATACGGCGACGGCTCGCTCTCGTCGAGCATGTACTGGGTGGCCTTGGGCTCAGCGTTGATGCATTCGACCAGAGCCAGCGCCAGATCCGGGTGCTCGGTGAACGCGCCGATACCGAGGTTTGCGCCGCCCAGTGGCGGGGCGCTGGGGCGGTCGGGAGACACCCTGGGGTACCGGGTCCAGCCGATGTCGTCGACCACCTCTTGTGGCAGCGTGCCCTCCTCGGCCGCGCTGCGAGCCGCGGCCAGGACGTAGGGCCAGTTGACCATGAACATGCCCTGTTCGGACTGGAAGTTGGCTCGGGCCTGTTCCTCCGACGCATTCGACAGGTCGGCGGGAGCCGCGGGAGACCGTCCCAGGTTGCCGACGATCTCGGCGGCTTTCTCTCCGGCCGGGCTGGCCAGCGAGGGCTTGGCGTCGCGGCCGGCCTCGACGTCCTCCAACAGCGCACCGCCGCCGGAGAGCACCAGCGCGTTGATCAACACCGTGTAACCCTCGTAGCGCTGCGCCTGAACGGCGACCTTCTTCTGTTGGCCTACAGCTGCTTTGACCATCTCGTCCCACGTGAACGTCGGTGAGGCGGGATCGACCCCGGCGGCCGCCGCGGCAGACTTGCGGTACCAGAGCAGTTGGGCGTTGGACTTGTAGGGCGCCCCGTAGAGCGTGTCCTTCCACATACCCGTCTCGATGGGGGCGGGCAGCATTCCCGCGGTGAGCCGGCTGGCCTCTTCACCGGTGTACGGACGAAGGAAGCCGGCGTTGGCGAATTCGGCGGTGAACACCACGTCCATGCTCACCAGATCAATGGAGGAATCACCGGCGGCCAGGCGGCGAACCATCTGCTCGCGCTGGGCGGTGGCGGTGCTGGGCAGCGACTCGATACTCACCTGGTAGGCGCCCCCTGAGGCGTCCGCGCATTCCTGGGCTCGCGCCACGGAGCCACCGTTGTCGGGCAGGATGTACCACGTCAATGTCGGCGGGCCTCCCTGACTGCCGCACCCGGACAACAGTGTTGCCGCCACCAAAGGCGCGCTGGCCAGGGCGGTTGCCCGGCGGCGTCGCCCCCGGGCGAACTGAATTCTCTTCATCACGTCCTCGTCCAAGAAGCCTGCAACGACGCCCGAGTCCGGATGAGGGCCAGGGCAGCACATTCGGTACGCGAAGAGTGTGTCACAGTTCACAACGTTGAGGGGACAGTGGTCTCAGCGCGGCGGGGCGGTGGATCCGCGGACGACCAGCCGGGTAGGGAGCGTCGTCACCTCCGCAGGCGCCTGCACGGCGTCGGGATCGAGGTGTGCGAGCACCTGACGCGCTGCGATCTGCCCCTGTTGGCAGACCGGTTGCGCGACCGTTGTCAGGTCGCTCAGGTCGGCGGACGGGTGGTCGTCGACCCCGATCACCGAGATTTGGTGCGGGACAGAGATTCCTGATCTCCGCAGGGTGCGCAGCGCGCCCAGCGCGATCTCGTCGGAGTGGCAGAAGACCGCGGAGGGCAGCTCCGGGCCGCTCAGCAGGGTTTCCATGCCCCGCGCGCCGCCGTCGATACCCCATTCCACGGTCACCACGGTCGAGTCGCCCAAGCCTGCCTCGCTGACCATCCGGTGAAATCCGCGGATCCGGGCCTCGTTGGTGGCCCAGGGGATTCCCTCGTTGTCACCGGCCTGGATCATCGCGATGTCGCGGTGGCCGATGCGCAGCAGATGCCCGACGGCTTGTTGTGCGGCCAGCTCGTCGTCGATGCCGACCCACGGCTGACCGTCGCGGGGGTGGTGCCCGCCGACGAACACCGTGGGAAGTCCGAGCTGGGTGAGCCGGGACCGCTCGCGGGTGGTCAACGGGACGGAGACGACGACCACCGCGTCGACCTTGCGGCGCAACGGAAGCGCTTCGAAGAACCGGTGGCGCGCCGGATGATCGGGCAGCGCGCAAAGCACCAGATCCACCCCCACCGCGTCGAATTCGCCGGCGATCCCGGCGAGCACGGTCGAGTAGAACCACGCGTCGACACGGGGGACCACGACGCCGACGCGGCCCGTGGGCCCGCCCGACAGCCGTGACGCTTCGGGCGAGACCACATAGGCCAGTTCGCGCGCCGCCGTGAGGATTCGCTCCCGGGTGGCGGGGGAGACGCCGCTCTCGCCCCGCAGCGCACGCGACACCGACGCGATCGAGACGCCCGACCGCTGTGCGACGTCGGTCATGTTGACCGCTTGTTTCGGGATCATCGAACCCGACGATAGCGCAACGTAAGTACTTACGTACTCGCAATACGGATTGACAATATGCGTGTCTATCGGGACTCTGGGGACGTAAACGCTTACGCAATGAACCCGAGGAGAACCGTGCCCGTCGCAGCCCCGTCGTGGTGGCAGACCGCCGTCGTCTACCAGGTCTACATCCGCAGCTTCGCCGACGGCAACGGCGACGGCATCGGCGATGTCGCCGGGATGCGCGCTCGGCTGCCCTACCTGTCGCAGTTGGGTGTCGACGCCATCTGGATCAATCCCTGGTATCCCTCACCGATGGCCGACGCGGGCTACGACGTCGCCGACTACCGCGACATCGAACCTTCCTACGGCACATTGGACGAGGCGCAGGCACTGATCGCCGAGGCGCACGCGCTGGGGCTGCGGGTGCTGCTCGACATCGTGCCCAACCACACCTCCGATGAGCATGCATGGTTCCGCGCTGCGCTCGCCGATGAACCCGGCGCCCGGCAGCGCTACCACTTTCGGCCCGGTCGGGGTACCGCCGGCGATCTGCCGCCCAACAACTGGCAGAGCGTGTTCGGGGGGCCGGCGTGGACAAGAATCGGTGACGACTCGGGCTCCCTGTGGTACCTGCATCTGTTTGCGCCCGGCCAGCCCGACCTCAACTGGGACAACGACGAGGTTCGTCGCGAATTCGAGGACATCCTGGCGTTCTGGTTCGACCGCGGCGTCGACGGCTTCCGCATCGACGTGGCGCACGGCCTGGTCAAAGAAGCGGGGCTGCCCGACGAGGGTGGCGTCGCCGACACCTCGCAGACCCTCGTCGAGCACCGCGAGGGACATCCCGCCTGGGACCAGGACGGCGTGCACGAGGTCTACCGGGGATGGCGGTCGGTGGCCGAACGCTATTCGCCGGAGCGGATCTTCATCGCCGAAGCCTGGGTTCCCAGCAATGAGCGGCTGGCCCGTTACCTGCGGCCCGACGAGCTGCACACCGCCTTCCAGTTCGACTTCCTGCGCGCGCCGTGGCGGGCCGAGTTGCTACGTGCTGTGGTCGACGACGCCATCGCCGCCGCGGCCACGGTCGGTGCCCCGCCGACCTGGGTGCTGTCCAACCACGATGTGACCCGAACGGTGACGCGGTTCTCCCGCTCGCAGCCCACCCACCTGGTCGGAGCGGACTGGGAGCGCGGGCGGTGGGGTGATGAGGATCCTGACCACGTCCTGGGGCGCAGACGTGCCCGCGCGGCGGCCCTGCTGCAGCTTGCACTGCCCGGCACCGCGTATGTGTACCAGGGTGAAGAGCTGGCGCTCGAGGAGATCGAGGACCTGCCCGACGAGGTGCGCCAGGATCCGACCTGGGCCCAGTCCGGTTTCACCGACGTCGGCCGTGACGGGTGCCGAATCCCGTTGCCGTGGACCGCGACATCGGTGCCGTACGGATTCGCGACCGCCGAGGGCGCCGCGACGTGGCTGCCGCAGCCGGCGCACTGGGCAGAGCACAGCGTCGAGGCGCAGGACCGTGATCCTGACTCCACGCTCAACCTGTACCGCGCGGGACTGCGGTTGCGCCACTCGCTGTGGCGCGATGCCGGCGACGTCAAGTGGCTGGACGTCGCCCCACAGGTGGCGGCGTTCGAACGTGGCGGCACCCAGTGCTGGGTCAACACCGGTGACACCGACGCCCGGTTGCCGGAGGTGGCAACGGTGGTGCTGTCGTCAGCGCCGGGCGTCGACCGAGTGTTGCCCCCGGACACGGCCGTGTGGCTGACGTTTGCCGAGCCCCGCCGATAGGGGGCTGATGAGAGGTCTTTGTGCCCTCTTGCTGACTGCCTCGGTGGCGCACCCTGGATGCACACCAACTTCGAAGGGGTGGCGCGATGAGCGGTCACTTTGCCGACCTCGACACCATCCGGTCTGCGTTGTCGCTGGCAGGCCGTGCTCCGTCGGTGCACAACTCCCAGCCCTGGCAATGGCGGCTGGGTCATGACAGCCTGCACCTGTACGCGAACCGCGAACTGCTGCTGCCCCACACCGATCCCGATGCCCGGGATCTCATGCTCAGCTGCGGAGCTGCGTTGAATCACTGCGTGGTGGCGTTGGCCGCACTGGGCTGGCAGACCAAAGTTCATCGATTTCCCCGCCCGGACGAGTCCGACCACCTCGCCGCCCTGCAGATGCACCCCTATCCACCCGCCGACCTCGACGTGGCGCTGGCTGCGGCGATTCCGCGCCGGCGCACCGACCGGCGCCACTACAGTCCCTGGCCGGTACCACGGGGTGACGTCGCGCTGATGGGTGCGCGGGCGGCCCGGGCCGGGGTGACACTGCGTCGGGTCGATGATCTCGACGGACTCAAGAGGGTGGTGAACCAGGCCGCGTTCCAGCACGGCACCGACAAGGAGTACCTTGCCGAATTGGCCACCTGGAGTGGTCGTTACGCCTCGACGGCCGGGGTGCCCGCAAAAAGTGTGCCTGGATCCGACGGAACCGGACCGATTCCGACGCGGACGTTCGCCGGCGGTGTGCTGGAACAGGTCCCGAACACCGATCCCGAGGACGAACACGCCGTCGTCGTTGCGCTCGGCACGGTTGACGACGAACCGTTGTCCCGGCTGCGTGCCGGTGAGGCGACCAGTATTGTGCTGCTGACGGCCACGGCGCTGGGTTTGGCGAGCTGCCCGATCACCGAGCCGTTGGAGATCGCCGCGACCCGGGAAGTGCTGCGCAGCGACGTCTTCGGCGCCGAAGGACATCCACAGATGCTGCTTCGGATCGGGTGGGCTCCGGTCAACGCTGATCCGTTGCCTGCGACGCCGCGCCGTGCACTGTCGGATGTCGTTGTGCGGCTTGATGGCTCGCCGCTGCCGTGAGCCGGTGATCTCTCAGGCGGGCCCCCCGGAACCCGGGTGGTGCTGCCGGTCGAGCCTGGACACGAACACCGCCGCCTGGGTGCGACGTTCCATCCCGAGTTTGGCCAACAGTCGGGAGACGTAGTTCTTGACCGTCTTCTCCGCGAGGAACATCCGCGCAGCGATCTGTTTGTTGGTCAGACCCTCACCGAGCAGGTCGAGAAGCACCCGCTCCTGGTCGGTCAGACCGGAAAGAGGATCGGAGCGGTCACCCTCCCCGCGGAGCCTGGCCATCAACGCGGCCGCCGCGCGGTTGTCGAGAAGGGATCGTCCGGCGCCGACTTCCTTGATCGCCTTCGCCAGTTCCATTCCCTTGATGTCTTTGACCACATACCCGCTGGCCCCGGCCAGGATCGCATCGAGCATGGCTTCATCCGACGTGAACGAGGTGAGCATCAGGCAGCGTAGTTCGGGCAGCCGGGAGAGCAGATCGCGGCACAGTTCGATGCCGTTGCCGTCAGGGAGACGAACGTCGAGAACGGCGACGTCGGGTTGCAGCGCCGGGATCCGTGTCAGCGCTTCACCCACCGAACCGGCTTCACCGACGACATCGAGTTCGGGGTCGCTGTTGAGCAGGTCGATCAGGCCGCGCCTGACGACTTCGTGGTCGTCGACCAGGAAAACGGTCACCATGTTGCGATGTCACACCTCTCCGGGCACTGTTCACAGTGCGTTGTGCGGTTCACAGACCAGTATCGAGCAGTCGCTGTCTCGTAGCGCGGCATTGCCGGGCGGACCGACGAGCGCAGCCACGCCACCCGCTCGTCCGCGACCGGCGACCACGAGTTGGATCGAGTCGGCGTGTGCGGCGAGGTAATCCAAGATATCGCCACGGCTGGGTACCGACGTGATGTCCAGATCGGGGTAGCGGTGCTGCCATTCGGCCAACCGCCGCTGGGACCGGGAGTCGGAAACGCCCCCGACGGGCGCCAGGACCCGGACTGCAGCCTGGCGCCGCCGTGCTTCATCGAGGCCACGCTGCAGCACCGTGTCGCCCTCGGCCGCGTCGCCGATCTCGATGACCACCGCGCGGTCGGTGGCGCTGTCGTGGGGACGATGCGTCCGCACGATCGCCACCGGGCAGCGGGCGGCAGCCGACAGCGCTGCCGCGGTGGACCCGATGCGCCCGCGGGTGGCGTGCTTGAGGCCCCGCGCCCCCACACACAGCAGCACCGCGGATTGTGCCGCTCCCAGCAGCGCCTCGACCGGTCGCCCCTCGAGGATTTCCATGTCGACCTTGACAGGACGCTCGGTCGCCTCGACCGCAGCAAGGGCCGAGCGCACCGCGGCCTCGGCCGTCGCGACTCGGTGGGCTTGTTCGTGCACATCGATGGTCATCTGCTCGGTCGGTTCGATCACGTGGACCAATCGCAACGGAACACCGAGCGCGATCGCTTCGTCGGTCGCCCACAGGGCGGCCTCGACCGCAGCCGCGGAGCCGTCGACGCCGACCACGACACCGGATGTTCGGCTCTGATCCATCACTCTGGCCCCCTGCGCAATTGAAGTACCTGTTCAACCGGGCGGCGCGGAGTCGGGGGAGGTGTGGCGTCCAACGACGGCGCGAGGCCCACCCGCACAAGTGCTTGCGGGATGCCGCCGCCCGGGAGGAGTGAGGCGATGATGTCGCGACCCGTCGGGACCTCGGTGATGTGGCTGAAGGTGCACGTGGACAACCCCGCTGCCGCAGCATCCAGCAGGACTGCGGAAAGCACTTCACCACAGTGCAATACGCTCCTGCTGGAGTCTTCCTCGGTCGAAATCGCCAGGATCTTCGACTGGTCGTGGTCGACCTCGGTGCGGCGCTCGGCCTGCACGACAACGGGAAACGTTCTTCCGACATCGACGCGGTCGCTTTCGGCCGCCGAGACCAGAGAACTCCGCGGGATGCCCTCATCGGTCACGAAACCGGCAGTCCACCAGGACAACTCGGAATGGTATTCGGCGTCGTGGATACGCAGTGCCTCGACCAGATCGGAGGCCTCGGCCACCGAGCTGCGGAACTCGTCGGCAACGACGTCCACCCGGACCCCACCGCGTGCCGTGTGCTCCTCGAAAGTGCCTGCCAGGTCATCCCAGCCCGGCGGCGGACCCAGCGGGAGCCGGTCGCTGCGCCTCAGCAGGATCGCATCGGCTCGGCGCCTGTGCTGGTCCGAGACCGCGGCTGGGGTGAACTCGATCGTCGCGAGGTGTAGGGGGTCGGCCGGGTCGGGAAAGCGTTGCACCGCAGCCTCCCAACCGGAAGCGGACATCGCCACGCGGAAATGATCAAGAACGGCGCCGCAGCTGATGAGGGCTTCTCGGCCGGTCGAGTCGGCCGACCGGACCAGGCGGGCCGGGTCGGCGAACAGTTCGACGGTGTTGTCGGTGGCAATCCAGCGCCACGGCTGACTGTTGTGCAGTGAAGGTGCCCTGCAGGCCAGCTGCAGCGCGTCGACGATCACCTCGCAGCGAGGGTGTGTCGCGGGCATCGGGCCTCCGTTCGGTGCACTGCCAGCATTGCCCGAACTCAGCTGGACCCGACAGGGCCAATAGTCCTCAACCGGCGGGCGATCAGGCATCAGCGCCTGTGATGCTCAGCTGCCCGGCAACACCACTGCGTGCGCTCGGCCGACTAGTCCACCGATGACTGCGCGTCCTCGACCAGGTTGGTGGCGACCTTGATCAACGGCACGTTCGAATCCTGTGACAGCTTGCGCAACAGCTCGAACGCCTGGACGGCGTTCACGCCGTAGCGCTCCATGACCATGCCCTTGGCCTGGCCGATGATGTCGCGGCTGGACAACGCCCGGCGGAACTGCTCGTCGCGTCGCGCCGAGTTCCATGCCACCGACGAGTGCGCTGCAAAGACCCGGCCCAGGTCACGCGAGTCGGCGGTGAAGGCGCCGGGTTGCTCGGAGAAGACGTTCAATGCGCCGACCGTCTCACCTGCGATGAACATCTGAAACGCCATGATCGACCGAATGGGGGTCTCGGCCAACGCATCACGGCGGTACTTCGGGAAGCGTTCATCGGTCTCGAGGTCGACAACGTGGATGATCTTCTCGTCCCACGCCGCCGTCAGGCAGGGGCCCTCCTGATGGCGTTCCTGGATCTTGTCGAGAAGCAGCGGCCAGTGGTGCGATGCCGCCGGGGTGTCGACCTTCTTGACACTGCGGGTGAGGGTGATCCCGGCGTACTGCGCACCTGGGATCTCCACGGCGGCATGTTCGGCCAGCTCTGCCACCACGGTGTCGGAATCGGTGTCTGGCCTGCTGTGCAGCCCCTGCACCAGCTCAGCGACACGCAGATGCGCAGCCTCCAACCCGGCTTTATCGTTCACCGTCACCGTCCGTTTGGTATCGAGCCGCCTTATCGGTGTTCAGGATACCTGTGACCACCGCAAATGGCCCCATGCATGACGATTTCGAGTCTGTGACCGCGCGGGGGCCGATCACAGGGCGCGGAGGTAGCGATCGGTGACCCGGCGCTGCACCAGCGAGGTGACCGGGGAGCCCAACCGGCTCCACCACGTCGCATGCCGCGAGAACGCGATCACCTCGGCGATGACGGTGTCGGTGGCCGGGTCGTAGCGGACCAGGAACAGTTCCTCACCGGATTCAGCGTGGCCGGGAAGCGTCCCGTAGGCGAAACCGCGGCGGTCGGGCTCGTCGACGACGTAGACGACCCGGCACGGCGCGACAACCGGTCCGAGGTGGACCAGCACCTCGGCGCCGACTGCGGCGACCGGCGCCGTCGCCTCCACCCGCAGCCCCGCGCCGCGCAGCATGCCCCAGCGCATCCCCCGGGCGGCGGCCTCGGCGAATCGGTCCCGGCCGCGACCGATCACCGACGACTTGTGCAGGTGGTGGTATCCGGACGGCATCGGACCCGCGGTCGCCCCGACCTCGGCGTAGGTCAGCGGCTTGCCGGCCAGGGCGCTCAGTTTCACAGATGTCAGCTTGTCACCGTCGGCGTAGCGTCGTCCCCGTGACTCGACCTTCTCCCTCGGCGACCTCACTGTGAACCGACGCCGAATTCGACACGTTGAGCAAAGCCGGGGCAGCCGACACATGAGCCAACCAATACGGTAAGCGGGTGAGCGCCCACGAATCCGTCGATGTGCACGCAGGTGGGGGATTCAATCCGCCGGAACCCACCCGTGGTGGGGGACCGGACTACGGGCGATTAGTCGAGGCCGTGCGTTCGCTGCAGGACCATGCGCGCGCTGCCGACGCGCCCGACGAGGTGATCACCGAAGCCGCCGACCTGCTCGAGAAGGCCTCGCAGCTGCTCGCGCCATACGACGCCGACGAATGGTCGTCCCCGTCGGGACGCCGGATGGACCTGCCCAACCGCGGCAACATCCTGCAGGTGCCGACGGAGTTGCACGTCACCGACGACGGCCGGGTCGCAGGCACCGCCCTGTTCCGCCGCTACTACCTCGGTCGCAACGGAGCCGCCCATGGTGGCGCCGTCGCGTTGCTGTTCGATTCGCTGCTCGGATTCACCGCGTTCAAACTCAGCCGCAGCCGCGCGCAGCGCACCGCGTTCCTGCACGTCGACTACCGCAACATCGCCCCGGTGGAAAAGCAGCTCCGGGTCGACGCCGGCATCGACTCGATGGAGGGTCGCAAGATCTTCGTCTCCGGCCGGATCCTCGACGGAGACGACGTGGTCGCCGAAGCGCACGCCCTGTTCGTCACGTTGAAAGCCGGTCAGCCGTGAGCGACGGGCGGCTGGTGCTGCTGACCCGGCGGTGGGCGCGCTGGCGCGACGGTCTGCGGGAACGGCGCGTCGCCGACCTGGTTTACCGCGTCACAGTCGGGGTGGTCGGTCTACTGGTCCTCGCCGTCGGCATCATCGCGATCCCTTACCCCGGCCCGGGCTGGGCGATCGTGTTCGTCGGCCTGGCGATCCTGGCCACCGAGTTCGACTGGGCACGCAGACTGCTGGCCTACGCCCGCACCCGCTACGACGCCACGATGGACTGGTTCAAACGCCAAGGCCTGTGGGTGAAGGTGCTGGGTGCGGTGTTCACTTTCGCGATCACTGTGCTGACGTTGTGGGTCATCGGTGCGCTCGACTGGGCAGGGGAATTGGTGAACATCGAGCACAAGTGGCTGGATAGTCCTATTGGTATCGGGGTGTGAGGGTAGGCCCCGATAGCATGGTCGCGGTCAGCGGCCCGACCGCCGCCCGACACACCACCGATTTTCTCGAGAGTTTGGAGAGCCCGCGATGAGCGCCCCCGCCAGCACCGCCCCAGCAGCCCCGATCCGGGTCGCTGCCGGGACGACCGCAGGGCAGGCGGTACGTGACGCCGGCTTGCCGGCCAGGGGAGCGTCCGACGCCGTGGTCGTCGTGCGCGATGCCGACGGGCGACTGCGCGACCTGTCGTGGGTGCCCGACGTCGAGGTCGAGGTCACACCCGTGGCGGCCGACACCGAGGACGGACGAAGCGTCATCCGCCATTCGGCCGCCCACGTCCTCGCCCAGGCGGTGCAGGCGCTGTTCCCCGACGCCCGGCTCGGCATCGGTCCCCCGATCACCGACGGGTTCTATTACGACTTCGAGGTCGCCGAACCGTTCACCCCGGAGGATCTCGAGGCGCTCGAGAAGCGGATGCGCCAGATCGTCAAGGACGGCCAGCTGTTCTCGCGGCGGGTGTACGAGTCCAAGGACGCCGCCCGCGAAGAGCTCGCCGGCGAGCCGTACAAGCTCGAACTCATCGACGACAAGTCCGGTGACCCCGACGTCATGGAGGTCGGTGGGGACGAGCTGACTGCTTACGACAATCTCAATCCCCGTACCCGCGAACGGGTTTGGGGTGACCTGTGCCGCGGCCCGCACATCCCCACCACCCGCTACATCCCGGCGTTCAAGTTGACCCGCAGTTCGGCCGCCTACTGGCGTGGCGATCAGGACAACGCGAGCCTGCAGCGCATCTACGGCACGGCGTGGGAGTCGCAGGAAGCACTCGACCGGCACCTCGAACTGCTCGAGGAGGCTCAGCGTCGCGATCACCGCCGCCTCGGTGCGGAGCTCGACCTGTTCAGCTTTCCCGACGAGATCGGATCGGGTCTTCCGGTCTTCCACCCCAAGGGCGGCATCGTGCGGCGCGAGCTGGAGGACTATTCCCGCCGCAAGCACATCGAGGCCGGGTACGAGTTCGTCAACACCCCACACATCACCAAGGCGCAGCTGTTCCACACCTCCGGGCACCTCGACTGGTACGCGGACGGGATGTTCCCGCCGATGCACATCGATGCCGAGCTCAACGATGACGGCACTGTCCGCAAGCCCGGACAGGACTACTACCTCAAGCCGATGAACTGCCCGATGCACTGTCTGATATTCCGGGCGCGGGGCCGGTCGTATCGCGAGCTTCCGTTGCGCGCCTTCGAGTTCGGCGCGGTCTACCGGTACGAGAAGTCGGGTGTGGTGCACGGCCTGACCCGGGTGCGTGGGCTGACGATGGACGATGCGCACATCTTCTGCACCCGCGATCAGATGCGCGGCGAGCTCGCCTCGCTGCTGCAGTTCATCCTCGACCTGCTCAGCGACTACGGCCTGCAGGATTTCTACCTGGAGCTCTCCACGAAGGACCCGAAGAAGTTCGTCGGCTCCGATGAGATCTGGGAAGAGGCCACCAACACCCTCGCGCAGGTGGCCGCCGAGTCCGGTCTGGAACTGGTTCCCGATCCGGGCGGTGCGGCCTTCTACGGCCCGAAGATCTCGGTGCAGGCCCGCGACGCGCTCGGCCGCAGTTGGCAGATGTCGACCATCCAACTGGACTTCAACTTCCCCGAGCGCTTCGAACTCGAGTACACCGCCGCGGACGGCAGCCGGCAACGTCCGGTGATGATCCATCGCGCGCTGTTCGGCTCCATCGAGCGGTTCTTCGGCATCCTCACCGAGCACTATGCGGGCGCGTTCCCGGCCTGGCTGGCGCCGGTGCAGGTGGTGGCCATCCCGGTCGCCGACGGCCACGTCGACTACCTCGACGACGTGGTGACCAGGCTGCGCAAGCACGGCATCCGTGCCGAGGTCGACGCCAGCGACGATCGGATGGCCAAGAAGATCGTCAACCACACCAATCAGAAGGTGCCGTTCATGCTGCTCGCGGGCGACCGCGATGTGGAAGCGGGCGCGGTGTCGTTCCGGTTCGGTGACCGCACGCAGATCAACGCAGTTCCGTGCGACGTCGCGATCGCGGCCATCGTCGACTGGGTGGCGCGCCGGGAGAACGCCACGCCCACCGCGGAACTCGTCGTCCTCGGCTCGGACGGCCCTGTTGCAGGCGAGGGGTGACGTGGATCCGGAGGACACGATCGTAGACCGCGGCGTCGGCGACCCGGACCACCTGCAGCGGCTGTGGACGCCACACCGGATGTCCTACATCGCCGAGGCGCCGATGAAGACCGGTCGCGCCACCACCACCGAGCCGTTCAGCGACATCCCCACGATGTCCGACGAGGACGGCCTGGTCGTGGCCCGGGGCGAGCTGGTCTACGCCGTGCTCAATCTGTACCCGTACAACCCTGGTCATCTGATGGTGGTGCCCTACCGCCGGGTGTCCGAGCTCGAGGATCTCACCGTCGAGGAGGGCGCCGAGCTGATGGCTTTCGCGCAGAAGGCGATCCGGGTCATCAAGGCGGTTTCGCAGCCCCACGGGTTCAACGTCGGCCTCAACCTCGGTCACTCGGCGGGCGGCAGCCTGGCCGAGCACCTGCACATGCATGTGGTTCCGCGGTGGGGCGGTGACGCCAACTTCATCACGATCATCGGGGATTCCAAGGTCATCCCGCAGTTGCTGCGGGACACCCGCCAGCTGTTGGCCACCGAGTGGGAAAACCAGCGGTGAGTGACTTCTACCTGATGACCCGCGCGGCGTACGCGAAGCTGTCGCGGCCGGTGGCCAAAGGGGCGCTGCGCCTGGGGTTGACGCCCGACAGCGTGACCATCCTCGGCACCGCGGGTGCGGTGCTGGGCGCGCTCACGCTGTTCCCGATCGGGCAGCTGTTCGCGGGTGCGTTCGTCGTCGCGTTCTTCGTCCTCGCCGACATGCTCGACGGGGCGATGGCCCGCGAACGTGGTGGCGGCACCCGCTTCGGGTCGGTCCTCGACGCCACCTGCGACCGGATCAGCGACGGCGCGGTGTTCTGCGGGTTGCTCTGGTGGGCGGCGTTCGGACTCGAGAATGCCGCGCTGGTGGTCGCCACGATGATCTGCCTGGTGTCGTCGCAGGTGATCTCCTACATCAAGGCCCGCGCGGAAGCCAGCGGGCTGACCGGCGACGGCGGCATCATCGAGCGACCCGAGCGGCTGGTGATCATCCTGCTCGGTGCCTGGCTGTCCGATCTGCCGTTCGTCCCGCTGCCGTGGGTGCTCGACGCCGCGATGTGGGCGCTGGCGGTGGCCAGCGTGGTGACGGTCGGGCAACGGTTGCACAGCGTGCGGACCTCGACGGGGGCGATGGATCGGCTCACGGTCACCGACAGCGGTGAGAAACCCGAGTCCGGGGAACAATGACGAAGCACCCGGCCGGTGCCAACACCGATCGCGGCGCCTTTCTCAGCCCCCCCGGCTCCTGGGGTGGCCATCTCGCCGACTGGGGTTATGCGACCGGGTGGCGGTTGGTCCGCGCGGCTCCGGAGGTCGTGGCGCGCAATGCGTTCGGTTTCGGCGCCCAACTCGCGGCGCGTAACGGCGGTCCCGACCAGTTGCGCAGGAACCTGGCCCGGGTGATCGGGGCGGCTCCCGAGCAGGTGCCGGATGCGCTGATCCGTGCTTCGCTCGCCTCTTACGCCCGATACTGGCGGGAGGCGTTCCGATTGCCGTCGATGGATCACGCAAAACTGGGCGCACAACTGAGTGTCCAGGGCATCGACCTGCTGTGGACGGCGTTGGAGCAGGGCCGCGGGGCGGTGCTGGCGCTGCCACACAGCGGCAACTGGGACATGGCCGGGGTGTGGCTGGTGCAGAACCACGGCACCTTCGCCACCGTCGCCGAGCGCCTCAAGCCCGAATCGCTCTACCACCGCTTCCTGGCCTACCGGGAGCGGTTGGGATTCGAAGTGGTGCCGTTGTCGGGAGGCGAGAGGCCGCCCTTCGAGGTGCTCTGTGACCGGCTCCGCGACAACGGCGTGGTGTGCCTGATGGCCGACCGTGACATGACCCGCACCGGAGTGCAGGTGAACTTCTTCGGTGAGGCGAGCCGGCTGCCCGCAGGCCCGGCCAGGCTGGCCGTCCAGACCGGGGCGGCGCTGTTTCCGGTGCACTGCTGGTTCGAGGGCCAGGGCTGGGGCATGCGGGTCTACCCGGAGGTGAACACTTCGTCGGGCGACCTGGTGGCCATCACCCAGGCGTTGGCGGACCGGTTCGCCGTGAACATCGCCGCGCACCCGGCCGATTGGCACATGATGCAGCCGCAGTGGGTCGCCGACCTGTCGGAGGAGCGCAGGGCCCGGTTGGAGGCCACCTGATGCGCATCGGCATGGTCTGCCCGTACTCGTTCGATGTCCCCGGCGGCGTGCAATCGCACGTGCTGCAGCTCGCCGAGGTGATGCACCGCCGCGGCCACGACGTCAGCGTGCTGGCGCCGGCCTCGGCCGGCGTGCACGGCTCCCTTCCGGACTACGTGGTGTCCGGGGGCAGGGCCATCCCGATCCGCTACAACGGGTCGGTGGCCCGACTGCGTTTCGGACCGGCCACCCATCGCAGGGTCAAGAAATGGCTCCAGCAGGGGGAGTTCGACGTCCTGCACCTGCACGAGCCGAACGCCCCCAGCCTGTCGATGTTGGCGCTCAACATTGCCGAGGGGCCGATCGTCGCGACATTTCACACCTCGACGACGAAGTCACTGACGCTGTCGGTGTTCGAGCCGTTCCTCCGGCCGATGCACGAGAAGATCGTCGGCCGGATCGCAGTCTCGGATCTGGCTCGGCGCTGGCAGATGGAAGCTCTGGGCAGCGACGCCGTGGAGATTCCGAACGGAGTGGATGTCGGGTCGTTCGCGACGGCGCCACGGCTGCCGGGATACCCGCGTGCCGGCAAGACCGTGCTGTTCCTGGGGCGTTTTGATGAACCCCGCAAGGGGATGGCGGTGCTGCTCGGTGCGCTGCCCGCGCTCGTCGAGCGGTTCGCCGACATCGAGATCCTCGTGGTGGGCCGAGGCGACGAGGCCGAGCTGCGCGCCGCGGCGGGCCCGCTGGCCGATCGGCTGCGGTTCCTGGGCCAGGTCGACGATGCCGGCAAGGCCTCGGCGATGCGCAGCGCAGACGTGTACTGCGCACCCAACACCGGCGGGGAGAGCTTCGGCATCGTCCTGGTGGAGGCGATGGCCGCCGGGACCGCAGTCGTGGCCAGTGACCTCGACGCGTTCCGGCGGGTACTCGCGGACGGCGAGGCTGGGCGGTTGGTCCCTGTCGACGACCCTGCCGGGCTGGCCGCCGGGCTGATCGAGGTTCTCGCCGATGACGTCGTCCGGCAGCGCTACATCGACTTCGCAGCGGTGTCGGTGCAGCGCTACGACTGGTCGGTCGTCGGCGAGCAGATCATGCGGGTCTACGAGACGGTCGCAGGATCGGGCACGAAGGTGCAGGTGGCGGGTAATCGAGAAGCCACGGGGAGAACAACTTGATTCCGTGGGTCACCGCGGTCCTGATCGCTGTGCTGGTCGCGGCCGTTCTGGTGGTGGGTGTCTGGGCGTTCCAGACCGCAAACCGTCTCGACAGGTTGCACGTGCGCTACGACCTGTCGTGGCAGGCACTCGACGGGGCGCTGGCCCGCAGAGCGGTGGTGGCACGAGCGGTCGCCGTCGACGCCTACGGCCGGGGACCGGAAGGCAGGCGCCTGGCTGCGCTTGCGGACGCCGCCGAGAGGGCGCCGCGGTCAGGCAGGGAAACGGCCGAAAACGAGCTGTCCTGGGCGCTGGCCCAGGTTGATCCGGCGTGGCTGCCTGTGGCGTTGATCGCCGAGCTGGCCGACGCGGAGGCGCGCGTGCTGCTGGCGCGCCGCTTCCACAACGACGCCGTCCGCGACACGCTGGCCCTGCGCGAACGCCCCGCCGTCCGCATTCTGCGGCTCGGTGGGACCGCCGCATTGCCAACCTATTTCGAGATCTCCGAGGGCGGCGAGGTGTCGCCCCGTGAGACGGTGCCTGCGAACCGGCGGACATCTGCACGTGTGGTGCTGCTCGACGATGACGGCTCCGTGCTGCTGCTGCGCGGCTCCGATCCTGCGGTCCCCGCCAGTGCCGCGTCGGCCCCCCGGTGGTGGTTCACCATCGGAGGCGCTGCCCAGGTCGGGGAGTCGCTGGCGCAGACGGCGGCCCGCGAACTCGAGGAGGAGACCGGGCTGAAGGTGACCGCCGAGGATCTGGTCGGTCCGGTGTGGCGTCGCGACGCCGTCATCGACTTCAACGGCTCGGTGATCCGCAGTGAGGAGATCTACTTCGTCCACCGGACGAGGCGGTTCGAGCCGTCCGAATCGGGGCGCTCCGGCCTGGAGCGGACCTACATCACCGACCACCGGTGGTGCGATGCGACAATGATCGACGAACTGGTCGCCGGTGGTGAGACGGTGTACCCGCTGCAGTTGGGCGAGCTCCTGGGCGAGGCGAATGCGCTGGCCGACGCATCGGACGTGGCGACCGAGAGGCCGTTGCGGCCGATCCGGTGACGGCGGCTCGTCACGGCGGCGTACACCGGATCAATGGATTTGCCGCCGCCCTTAGACTGGATCAGTAGCGATTGAAGGAGATCACGGTGGAATCCGAAATGCCTGGGGAAGGCCTGGGGGCACCGCCCGCCCGCGGGACTGCGCGGGTCAAGCGCGGTATGGCCGAGATGCTCAAGGGTGGCGTCATCATGGACGTCGTCACCCCGGAGCAGGCCCGCATCGCCGAGTCCGCCGGTGCGGTGGCCGTGATGGCGCTGGAGCGCGTCCCCGCCGACATCAGGACGCAGGGCGGGGTGTCGCGGATGAGCGACCCCGACATGATCGAGAGCATCATCGATGCGGTCACCATCCCGGTGATGGCCAAGGCGCGTATCGGTCATTTCGTGGAGGCGCAGATCCTGCAGAGCCTGGGCGTCGACTACGTCGACGAGTCCGAGGTGCTGACGCCCGCCGACTACGCCAACCACATCGACAAGTGGAAGTTCACCGTGCCGTTCGTGTGCGGGGCCACCAACCTGGGCGAGGCGCTGCGGCGCATCACCGAAGGCGCGGCGATGATCCGTTCCAAG
Source organism: Mycolicibacterium hippocampi (assembly GCF_010723735.1). GTDB lineage: Bacteria > Actinomycetota > Actinomycetes > Mycobacteriales > Mycobacteriaceae > Mycobacterium > Mycobacterium hippocampi. The sequence continues at coordinate 3,164,365 of NZ_BLLB01000002.1, forward strand.
GGTGAGGCCGGCACCGGCGACGTCTCCAACGCCACCACCCACATGCGCAAGATCGGTGGCGAGATCCGTCGTCTCACGTCGCTGTCCGAAGACGAACTATACGTCGCCGCAAAGGAATTGCAGGCACCCTTTGACCTGGTGGTCGAAGTCGCCCGGGCCGGCAAGCTGCCGGTCACACTGTTCACCGCGGGTGGCATCGCCACCCCGGCGGACGCGGCGATGATGATGCAGCTCGGCGCGGAAGGCGTGTTCGTCGGCTCGGGCATCTTCAAGTCCGGCGACCCGGCGCAGCGCGCGGCTGCGATCGTCAAGGCCACCACGTTCCACGACGATCCCGACGTGCTGGCGAAGGTGTCCCGTGGGCTGGGGGAGGCCATGGTCGGCATCAACGTGGAGGGCATCGCAGCCCCGCATCGGCTCGCCGAACGCGGCTGGTAGAACTCAACGGTGGCGATCGAAGAGATCCTCGATCTGGAGAAGATCGAGGTCAACATCTATCGCGGCGGCGTTTTCAGCCCGGAGTCCGGTTTCCTGCAGCGCACGTTCGGCGGCCATGTCGCGGGCCAGTCGCTGGTCTCCGCGGTGCGCACCGTCGACCCGAAGTTCCAGGTGCACTCCCTGCACGGGTACTTCCTGCGCGCCGGTGACGCCCGGTCGCCGTCGGTGTACACCGTCGAGCGGATCCGCGATGGCGGCTCCTTCTGCACCCGCCGGGTGACCGCGATCCAGCACGGCGAGACCATTTTCTCGATGTCGGCGTCGTTCCAGACCGACCAGAGCGGCATCGAGCATCAGAACACGATGCCCGCCGCTCCACCGCCCGACGACATCCCTGACTTCAAGTCCGCCAGCAAGGTGTTCGACGACGCCAGTTTCCGCCAGTTCGACGAATGGGACGTGCGGATCGTGCCCCGCGAACTCCTCGGGGTACGTGAGGGCAAAGCCTCTCAACAGCAGGTGTGGTTCCGGCACCGCGACCCGTTGCCGGACGACCATGTCCTGCACATCTGCGCGCTGGCCTACATGAGCGACCTGACGCTGCTCGGCTCGGCTCAGGTCAACCACCCCGAGGAGCGAAAGCACCTGATGGTGGCGTCGCTGGACCACGCGATGTGGTTCATGCGCGCGTTCCGCGCCGACGAGTGGCTGCTCTACGACCAGTCGTCCCCATCGGCCTGCGGTGGGCGGTCGTTGACCCAGGGCAAGATCTACAACCAGTACGGCGAGATGGTTGCGGCGGTGATGCAGGAGGGGTTGACCCGCTACCCCCGCGATTTCACGCCGGGACGCGGGTGAGCACTCGAATCGGTGTGCTCGCGTTGCAGGGCGACACCCGTGAGCACCTCGCGGCGTTGCGGGCCGCCGGAGCCGACGCGGTCACGGTGCGCCGGGGCGGTGAACTCGACTCGGTGGAGGCGCTGGTGATTCCGGGCGGTGAGTCCACCACGATGAGCCACCTGCTGCGCGAGTTCGAACTCCTCGACCCGTTGCGGGCCCGACTGGCCGACGGCATGCCCGCCTACGGATCGTGTGCCGGGATGATCCTGCTCGCCAGCGAGATCCTCGACGCCGGGGTGGCCGGCCGGGACGCCGTACCCCTGAAGGCGATAGATATGACGGTGCGCCGCAACGCTTTCGGTCGTCAGGTTGACTCGTTCGAGGACGATATCGCCTTCGACGGGCTCGACGGGCCGGTGCACGCGGTGTTCATCCGGGCGCCGTGGGTCGAACGTGTCGGATCCGAGGTGCAGGTGCTGGCACGCGCCGCCGACCATGTCGTGGCGGTGCGGCAGGGGCGCACCCTCGCCACGGCGTTTCATCCAGAGGTCACCGGTGACGGCCGGGTGCATGCGCTGTTCGTCGACATGGTCACCGGCCGCGCCTGAGGCGCGAAATCAGCGGATCGGCAGGCCGGTGATGGCACGCCCCATGACCAGGCGCTGGATCTCGCTGGTCCCCTCGAAGATGGTGAAGATCTTGGCGTCACGGTGCATCCGCTCGACGGGGTACTCGCGGGTGTAGCCGTTTCCGCCGAGGATCTGGATCGCTTCGTCGGTGACGTAGACCGCCGTCTCGCTGGCCACCAGTTTGGCCATCGAACCTTCAGCGGAGGTGAACTCCTTGCCGTTGCGGGCCATCCACGCGGCGCGGTAGACCAGCAGTCGGGCAGCGTCGACGCGGGCCTTCATGTCGGCGAGCTTGAACGCCACCCCTTGGAAGTCGCCGATCTTGCGCCCGAACTGCTCACGCTCGCAGGCGTAGTCGCGGGCGTACTCGTAGGCGGCCCGGGCCACCCCAACCGCCATCGCGCCGACGGTGGGCCGGGTGCGCTCGAAGGTCGCCATCGCCGCCTGGCCGGCCGCCTTCTTGCCCTCGCGCACCTTGGCGATCCGCTCGTCGAACTTCTCCTTGCCGCCGACGATCAGCCGGCCGGGGATGCGGACGTCCTCGAGCACCACCTCGGCGGTGTGAGAGGCGCGGATGCCGTGCTTGAGGAACTTCTGGCCCTGGCTCAGCCCCGGGGTTGCCGGCGGGATGATGAACGACGCCTGGCCCCGGGTGCCCAACTCCGGATGTACCGACGCGACCACGACGTGGACGTTGGCGATGCCACCGTTGGTGGCCCACGTCTTGGTTCCGTTGAGCACCCACTCGTCGGTGGCCTCGTCGTAGCGGGCCCGGGTCAGGATCGCGCCGACGTCGGATCCGGCGCCGGGCTCCGACGAACAGAACGCGGCGACCTCGGGTTCATCGATGCTGCCGAACATCTGTGGCACCCATTCGCCGACCTGCTCCGGGGTTCCGTTCGCGGCCAGCGAGGCTGCGGCGAGCCCGGTGCCCAGGATGGCCAGCGCAATGCCGGCGTCTCCCCAGAACATCTCCTCGAACACGACGATCAAGCCCAGGCCGGAAGGCTCGGCGACCTGCTCGGCGAACAGGTCCATGGAGTACAGCCCGACCTTGGCCGCCTCCTGGATGATCGGCCACGGCGTCTCTTCGCGTTCGTCCCACTCCGCTGCCGCGGGACGGACCACGTCGGCGGCGAACTCGTGCACCCAATCGCGGACGTGGGTCAGGTCGGGGGACAGCTCCAGGGAGAACGTCATGGGCAAGAATCTTACTTCGCAGTAAGTTCGTTGCCTGTGGACTGTGACCGAAGGAACACCGCGGGCTTTCACTCGAGGACCGGAAGCAGCAGCCGTGACGATGAGCGAACAGTGTTCAGGCTGCTAGTCCCGACACTCGCGTGCCGGAAGTTCATGATCGCCGGAGTGGCCGGATCCTGGTCGTCGCTGGTCAGCACCAGACGCACCCGGTGGCCGGCGGCGAACCGGCGGGCATTGGCCACCAAAGGGATTCGATAGGTGAGTGGTTCGCCGACCGGGACTGCGACGGCCTCAGTGCAAGGCAGCACGGGAGCGCCGTCCCGACTCGCCGCCTCGTCGACAGTTCGCAGGCTCGCGCGCAGCCAGCCGGCGGTGACATCGGTGACCTCGCCGTCGGGCGCCACATCTTGCAGCGTGGCCATCCACGCGGTGTCCATCGCGGTTGCCGACGCCACCAGGCGGACCTCGATGCCGCCGGCCACATCGAGGTCGGCGGGCAGTGCCGCAGAGGTCCACGTGAGCATGGACGGTGGATCGATCGGGCTGGCCTTCGCACGGTTGAGTCCGGAGCCGAGCGTCAGGTACTCGCGCTCCCCGGGCCGGCCCTCTTCTTCGGAGAGTTCGCCGTCGGCGCGCAACGCCAGTTGGCGGTGGGTGGACGCAGGCGGCCAGGAATCGGCGCTGCGCCAGTCGTCGACGCCGGGCAGCACATACCGGACCGGCGGACCGTCCATGATCCCGGTGTCGACGCCCTTGAGCCAGTGGTCGTACCAGGCGAGCGCCTCGGTGTGCAGACTTTCCCACGGCCAGGTGAGGCCGAACTTGCCCAGTAACGCCATCCGCACATTCGGGTTGTCCGCCAGGGCATTCCACGCAGTGAACGTCGAAGGGAGATGCAGGGGCACATTCTCCCAATCGCAACCGAGGTAGACCGGGATGTCGATGTTCTTCAACAGCGGCAGCAGGTTGCGGGCCTCCCACCACTCGTCGCGCAGCGGGCGTCTGACCATCGTCTCCAGCCACAGGTCGTCCCAGGGGTGCGGACTGTGCGGAAGCTTGAGCAGCTCACGCATCATCGTGACGGCGCCTTCACCGTTCATGGTGGCGAACTTGCGGTGCACCCGGGGGGTGTTGAGGATTCGGCGGGCCACCGCGATCACCGGGTTGCGCCGCCAGAAGGTGTCGCTGCGGTCCGATGTCAGCCCCATCATCGCCAGGAACGGGGTGACGAACGACGTACTGGCCAGGCCGTGGTGCGAAGCCGCCTCGTAGAGATCCGCCGTCACCGCGAGGGGGAAGATGGCTTTGAGATGGGGTGGCCGCTCGACGGCGGCCTCCAGTTGCGCCATGGCGAAGTAGCTGATGCCGATCATGCCCACGTTGCCGTCGCACCACGGTTGCGATGCTGCCCACTCGATCAGGTCGTACATGTCGCGGCGTTCCTGTGGGTCGAAGAATCCGAAAGTGCCACCGGAGCCGCCGGTGCCACGGACGTTGGCGATCACATGGACATATCCGCGCGGAACCCAGAAGTCGGTGGCGCCGGCCTCGATGAACCCGGCGGGCGCCCCGAGATCCTGCATCTGGCGGGGGTAGGGCGACGCTGCGATCAACGCCGGGTATCTGCCGTGCGAATCGGGGCAGTGGACGTCGGCGAGCAGGGCCACCCCGTCACGCATCGGCACTGCGGCGTTGTTGATGTGACGGATCCCGTACCGGGGCCGGCTGAGATTCCGAAACTCACGACCTGTCGTCTGCGGGCCGTTGAGCACACGTTCGTGGTTGGACATAGTTTCACGGTACGATGAAACTAGTTTCAACGCAACGTGAGATTCACGCTAGGATGAAACATGTGCCGAAGAAGTCGATTAACCCGGGTCCGCGGGACGACCGCGGTGTGCTGGCCGCGCAGATCCTGAACACAGCCCGCGCGGCTTTCGCCGAGACCGGATGGGCGGGGACCACGTTGCGTGCCGTCGCCCGCGGCGCCGACGTAGATCCAGCGCTGGTCTACCACTATTACGGGTCCAAGGAGCGCTTGCTCGATGCCGCGACGACGCCGCCGCCAAAGTGGCTGGACGACGTGGCCAAGACCTGGGCGACACCGGTGGGCGGGTTGGGTGGCGCGCTGCTCCGCGCCATGTTCGCCGCCTGGGCGGATGACGAGGTGGGCCCGGTGTTGCGCGCAGTGCTGCAGACGGCCGCACACGAGCAGACCACCCGGGAGAAGCTACGGCTGATCGTCGAGCGAAGCCTGATGGGCGTTTCTGAGATAGGCGTCGACGAGCGCGATCGGCTGGTGCGCAGCGGACTCATCTCGTCACAGATCATGGGCCTGGCGATGATGCGCTACGTGTGGAAGATAGAGCCCGTCGCATCGATGACCGAGGACGAGATCGTCGCCGCTGTTGCCCCGAACCTCCAGCGCTACATCCAGGGCGACATCTCGGCGCGGGTGTGACTACGCCCCAGCGGCGTCGACGTAGACTCGTCGGGTTGCCACCGACTGAGACGAGCGAGGTAGTAGCTGCATGAGCGGCCATTCCAAGTGGGCCACCACCAAGCACAAGAAGGCCGTCGTCGACGCGCGCCGCGGGAAGATGTTCGCGAAGCTGATCAAGAACATCGAGGTCGCCGCCCGGGTCGGCGGTGGCGACCCGGCAGGCAACCCGACGCTCTACGACGCCATCCAGAAGGCCAAGAAGAGTTCGGTGCCCAACGACAACATCGAACGCGCCCGCAAGCGGGGCAGCGGTGAGGAAGCCGGCGGCTCGGACTGGCAGAACATCACCTACGAGGGCTACGGACCCAACGGCGTCGCTGTCCTGGTGGAGTGCCTGACCGACAACCGCAACCGCGCCGCGGGTGAAGTCCGGGTCGCGATGACCCGCAACGGCGGGAACATGGCAGACCCCGGTTCGGTGGCCTACCTGTTCTCCCGTAAGGGCGTCATCACGCTGGAGAAGAACGGCCTCACCGAGGACGACGTGCTCACCGCGGTGCTCGAAGCCGGCGCCGAGGATGTCACCGATCTCGGCGACAGCTTCGAGATCATCTCGGAGCCAACCGATCTGGTTGCCGTTCGAACTGCGTTGCAGGAAGCCGGAATCGATTACGACTCCGCCGAGGCGAGCTTTCAGCCCTCGGTGACCGTGCCCGTCGACCTCGAGGCTGCCCGCAAGGTGTTCAAGCTCGTCGACGCGCTGGAGGACAGCGACGACGTGCAGGACGTCTACACCAACATCGACATTCCCGACGACGTCGCCGCCGCGCTCGACGAGGACTGACAGCCCGGCGCGATCGGAAGCAGCGGCCCATGGCGAAGGTGAGAGACCTCGACGGCGCGGGGTGGACGGTGCGTCGCTGGTGGTGGCGGACGCTCCCATGGGAGACCGGCTTCGCGACCCTCGACATGGTTCTGCTTCTGATCGCGCTGCCGCTGATGGTGATGTGGCCGTTCTGGCTGATGGCCAAGTGGCTGGGGGTCCCGTGGACCATCGTCGTCGAATGCGACGGCGTCGAGGTCGACCGCGAACGGGTGCGCGGCTGGCGTGGTTCCAGACAGCGCATCAGCGAACTGGTCGAGTGGGCCCGGGCACAAGGGGAGGCCGACGATGGCGGCCGATGGGACGTGCAGCATACGGCCGTCGAGCTTCGTTGACTGCCGACCTCGGCGCAGCGGGACCGCCGGTTCTGTGGCCCGCGGGCCCGGCGAGCGCCGACTCACCGCGGAAGTCGCTCGTACCGCCCGACGGTGACCATAGACCCTAGGGCCCGCGGCCAACCTGCCGCACAGTGGCACCTATGGCCGTTGCCGATACCGAACCACTAGTCATCGATTCGATGATGCCGACCTACGACACCGCGATTGCCGAGCATCTGGTGGTCGCGGCGGACCCAGCGCAGACCTTCACGGCTGCCAAGGACCTCGATCTGCTCACCGTGCATTCGCCACTGCTGGACGTGTCGATGTGGCTTCGGGCCCTGCCGGCCCGCATCACCGGAAAGGCCGCGCCGCGAATGCCCGAACTCTTGATCAGGGAGGACATGGGGCTGCCCGGGTGGACGTTCCTCGGTGAACAGCCGAATCGCGAGATCGCCTTCGGCGCAGTCGGCAAATTCTGGCAGCCCACGATCGAATGGCGAGATGTCGCCGTTGCCGACTTCGCGGGCTTCAACGAACCCGGCTGGGGCAAGATCGCTGCGAACCTCTCCGTCCGGCCCTATGGCACCGCCACGCTGCTCAGCTACGAATGTCGCACGCTGACGACCGATTTCGCGTCGCGCCGGCGGTTCCTTCGCTACTGGCGACTGGTCCGGCCGTTTGTCGGGCACATCATGCGGGCCACGCTGGGACAGATTGCCGCCGACGCCGTTGCGTCCGCGGCGACAGGTGTATCAGCGGTGAGCCGCGACCGATGAGCCGCATTCTTGTCGCGTACGGATCACAACGCGGCGGCACCGCCGGTCTGGCCGCCATGATCGGTGATGCATTGACCGACGCCGGCCACCAAGTCGTGGTGTCCCCGGCGAGCGAGATCGCCACCCTCGAGGGCGCAGATGTGGTGATCGTCGCCGGGGCGCTGTACGCAAACCGGTGGCACCGCGACGCCAGGCGTTTCGTGCGGCGGAATCGCGCTGCACTCAGCGATTTGCCGGTGTGGCTGGTCAGCAGTGGACCCCTGGATGATACTGCGGCACAAGGCGACATCGCGCCGACTCGACAGGTCCGAAAACTCATGGCCCGCGTCGGCGCCCGTGGGCACGTGACGTTCGGCGGTCGTCTCAGCCCGGACGCGAAGGGATTCCCTGCGAGCGCAATGGCGAAGGCCAGCGCTGGCGATTGGCGTGACGCCGCACAGGTGCGTGAATGGGTGGCGTCGATCGCCGGGCACCTGGACGTCGCCCGCCGCTCGATCTGAGATCGGCGCGTGTCCCTGCCCGGGGTCGTCGGCGGCAGCCGCTAAGCTCTCGAACAGATGTTCTGACGAAGGGGCTGACGTGCGGGTGATGGGAGTCGACCCCGGGCTGACGAGGTGCGGCCTGTCGGTCATCCAGAGCGGCAAGGGCCGTCAGGTGATCGCGCTCGATGTGGACGTGGTGCGCACCCCGGCCGAGCACCCGCTGGCGCACCGTCTGCTCACCATCAGCGACGCCGTCGAACACTGGATGGACACCCACCGACCCGACGTGATCGCCGTCGAGCGGGTGTTCGCGCACCAGAACGCCTCCACCGCGATGGGCACCGCCCAGGCCGCCGGGGTGATCGCGCTGGCCGCGGCCCGGCGCGACATCGACGTGCACTTCCACACACCCAGTGAGGTCAAGGCTGCGGTCACCGGCAACGGACGGGCCGGCAAAGCACAGGTCACCGAGATGGTCACCAGAATCCTCACCCTGCAGCAGAAGCCGACGCCTGCGGACGCCGCCGACGCACTGGCGCTGGCGATCTGCCATTGCTGGCGGGCCCCGATGATCGCCAGGATGGCCGAGGCGGAGGCGATGGCGGCCGAGCAGCGCCGCAAGTACCAGGCCACGCTGAAAGCCGCCAAGGGTCACGCGAAACCGGTGCGGATGTCTCGGAGCGGTACATGATCGCCGCGGTGCGAGGCGAAGTCCTCGATATCGCCCTCGACCACGCCGTCATCGAAGCCGCCGGTGTCGGCTACAAGGTGATGGCGACCCCCGCGACGCTGGCCGGTCTGCGCCGCGGCGCCGAGGCCCGGCTGATCACCGCGATGATCGTCCGCGAGGACTCGATGACGCTGTACGGCTTCGCCGACGCCGATGCCCGCAATCTGTTCCTCACCCTGATCGGGGTTTCCGGCATCGGCCCGAGCATTGCGCTCGGAGCCCTCGCGATGTACGACGGCCCCACCTTGAGGCAGGCGATCGGCGACGGTGACGTCACCGCGCTGACCCGAATCCCCAAGGTGGGCAAGAAGACTGCTGAGCTGCTGGTGCTGACGCTGCGGGACAAGGTGGGGGTGGTGGCGTCGACGGGCCCCGCCACGGCCGGCGGCCACACCGTGCGCGGGCCGGTCGTCGAGGCACTGGTCGGGCTCGGGTTCGCGGTCAAGCAGGCCGAGGAGGCCACCGACAAGGTGCTCGCCGACGACCCCGACGCCAACCAGTCGAGCGCACTGCGCTCGGCGCTGTCCATGCTGGGTAGGAAGTGATGGGCCGGTTCGACGAGGAAGACCACGAGGACACCAGCGACCGCGAGGTGTCCGCCGCGCTGACGGTCGGCGAGGGTGACATCGACGCCAGCCTGCGGCCCCGATCGCTCGGTGAGTTCATCGGCCAGCCCCGGGTCCGCGAGCAGCTGCAGCTGGTGCTCGAGGGAGCCAAGAACCGTGGCGGCACCCCCGACCACATTCTGCTGTCCGGGCCGCCCGGTCTGGGCAAGACGTCGCTGGCGATGATCATCGCCGCCGAGCTGGGCACCTCGCTACGCGTCACGTCCGGACCTGCGCTGGAGCGTGCCGGGGATCTGGCGGCGATGCTGTCCAACCTCGTCGAGCACGACGTGTTGTTCATCGACGAGATCCACCGGATCGCCCGGCCCGCCGAGGAGATGCTCTACCTGGCGATGGAGGACTTCCGCGTCGACGTCGTCGTCGGCAAAGGCCCCGGCGCCACGTCGATTCCGTTGGAGGTCGCGCCGTTCACCCTGGTCGGCGCCACCACCCGGTCGGGCGCGCTGACCGGCCCGCTGCGTGACCGCTTCGGGTTCACCGCGCACATGGATTTCTACGAGCCGGCCGAGCTCGAGCGGGTGCTGGCCCGCTCGGCAGGCATCCTCGGTATCGAGTTGGGTGCCGACGCGGCATCCGAGATCGCCCGCCGGTCCCGCGGTACGCCCCGCATCGCCAACCGGTTGTTACGCAGGGTCCGCGACTACGCCGAAGTGCGCGCTGACGGCGTCATCACCCGGGACATCGCCAAGTACGCGCTGGCGGTCTACGACGTCGACGAACTCGGCCTGGACCGGCTGGACCGCGCGGTGCTCTCGGCGCTGACGCGCAGCTTCGCCGGCGGCCCGGTCGGAGTGTCGACGCTCGCCGTGGCGGTAGGGGAGGAAGCCGCGACCGTCGAGGAGGTGTGCGAGCCGTTTCTGGTACGGGCCGGCATGATCGCGCGCACGCCGCGCGGCCGCGTCGCCACCGCCCAGGCCTGGACGCACCTGGGAATGACACCGCCCAGCGGAGCCACCGGGCTGGGCCAGGCCGGGCTGTTCGAATGACAGGACCGAGTCGGGAGATCGAGCGATGTTGACCGGTGGCTTGATCGCGGCGGTGCTCGCGGCGTTGCTCCACGTCTACATTTTTGTGCTGGAGTCGTCCCCCTAGGAAGCTGGGGGCACCCCCAGACGTGGACGACGCCTCGAACCCGCGCGGTTTTCGGTACGACCGAGGAAGAGGCCCAGGCCACCAAGCTGCTGGCCTTCAACCAGGGCTTCTACAACCTGTTCCTGGCGATCGTCACCGTGGTGGGGGTGACAATCGTCGTCGGCGGCTCCCAGTCAGTGGGCATCGCGCTCGTGTTCGCGGGAGTGGGTTCGATGCTGGCCGCCGCCGTGGTGTTGCTCGCTTCGTCGCCGGACAAGGCGCGCGCCGCCGTGAACCAGGGGTTGTTGCCACTCGTCGCCATTGTGCAACTGGTGGTGGGAGTGGCGTTGTAGCCGGGTGCACCGGCCCGTTGGTCTCAAACCGGTAAATCCACGCCGTATCGGGGTTATCTGCGTTCGCTGTCGGGTACCCGTCCTCCACTCAAGAGGAGGAATCATGATCGGATCGAAGCATCCGGACAGTCCCCGGGGCGGCCGGATGAAGATTGCCCGTAGCCGCGGCGCGGCCAGCGGGTTCTTGCTGATACTGCTGGGTGCCTGGGGTGCGCTGATCCCGTTCGTGGGTCCGTACTTCGACTTCGCGTTCAGTCCGGACCGGCCGTGGGCGTGGACCACCGGCCGAGGCTGGCTCGAGGTTTTGCCGGGTGTGGTGGTCGTGGTCGGCGGACTGATCCTGTTGGCGTCCCGCAACCGCGCGACCGCGATGCTCGGTAGCTGGCTGGCTGTCGCCGGCGGTGCGTGGTTCGTGGTGGGTCGTGCGCTGGCAGGTCCACTCGGGCTGGGCGACGTCGGCACGCCGGTCGCCGCGGCCGAGACCAAGCAGGTGTGGCTCGAGTTGACGTACTTCTACGGACTCGGCGCGCTCGTCGTGTTCCTGGGTGCGCTCGGGCTCGGCCGCCTGTCGGTGCGCAGCGTCCGCGACGTCGAATACGCCCAACGGCCACTGGAGTCGCCCGACCACGGTGTGTCGACCGACCCTGCAGTCGGCACCCACACCGGCCCGCAGGACGTGGCGGCCGAAGACGCATCAGGCGGTGCCGTCACCTCGGGTCACAGGGCCGACCACAAGGCCACCGGCGAAGGCGGCCGCAGCTGGCGCAACATGTTCCGCCGCGGCGACCGCAGTGACCGCACGCTGAGTCACCACTAACGCGCTGCCATCGAGGTTCCCGGCCGCACTTCCGAGAGGGTGCGGCGGGGGAGCCTCGAGGCGGTGCGCTCCCGCGGTGTCAGCGGATGTCGGCGAGGATGCCCGCGATCACGTCGATGCCCTCGAGCAGCAGTTCGTCGCTGATCGTCAACGGGGGCAAAAACCGCAGCACGTTGCCGAACGTCCCACACGACAGCACGATCACCCCGGCACGGTGCGCCGACGCGCACAGCTTCTTGGTCAGCTCCGCGTCGGGTTCGGTGGTGCCCGGCTCGACCAGTTCGACGGCGATCATCGCACCACGCCCGCGGACGTCGCCGATGCGCTCGTCCTCGGCCTGCATCCGGCCCAGCTTGTCCTTCATCAGCGTCTCGATCTCGGCCGCGCGCTGCACCAGGCCCTCGGCCTCGATGGTCTCGATCGTCGCCAGTGCGGCCGCACATGCCACCGGGTTACCGCCGTAGGTCCCGCCCAGGCCGCTGACGTGCGGTGCATCCATGATCTCGGCCCGCCCGGTGACCGCCGACAGGGGCATCCCGTCGGCGATACCCTTCGCGGAGACGATCAGGTCGGGCACTATGCCTTCGTGTTCGCAAGCGAACATCGCGCCGGAGCGCGCGAACCCGCTCTGCACTTCGTCGACGATGAACACCACGTCGTTGGCGCGGCACCAATCCAGCACGGCCTGCAGGAAGCCGTCGGCGGGGACGATGAAGCCACCTTCACCCTGGATCGGTTCGATGATCACCGCGGCGAGGTTCTCGGCACCGACCTGCTTGTCGATGACATTGATCGCCCGCTTGGCGGCGAGTTCGCCGTCGGTGGCCATCTCCTTGCCGAACTCGGCGTCGCGGAACGGGTAGGACATGGGGGCGCGGTAGATCTCCGGCGCGAACGGGCCGAACCCGTGCTTGTAGGGCATCGACTTCGCCGTGAGCGCCATCGTCAGGTTGGTCCGGCCGTGGTAGGCGTGGTCGAACGAGACGACGGCCTGCCTGCCGGTGTAGGTCCTGGCGATCTTGATTGCGTTCTCGACGGCCTCCGAACCGGAGTTGAAGAGCGCCGACCGCTTCTCGCCGGTACCAGGGGTGAGCCGGTTGAGTGCCTCGGCGACGGCGACGTACCCCTCGTACGGGGTCACCATGAAACAGGTGTGGGTGAACTTGCCCACCTGGTCACGAACGGCCTCGACGACCCGGGGTGAGGAGTTGCCGATGGTGGTGACCGCGATTCCCGAGCCGAGGTCGATGAGCCGGTTGCCGTCGACGTCCTCGACGATGCCGCCGAACGCCCGCGCCGCGTACACGGGCATGGTGTTGGCCACTCCGCGCGCGACCGCGGCGCTCTTTCGGGCGATCAGCTCGGTCGACAGCGGGCCCGGGATCTCGGTGGCGAGGTGGCGGCTCTGCTCGAGGGTGCTCAACTGGAAACCTCCTGGGTGCCCGTACGGAAACGGAAGAATTGGACTGCCGCGGTGGGTTCGAGCCTAGTCGCAAGGTGCTTGGATCCGTCGAGAACCAACACTGCTCGTACCGGGAAGATCAGTGACACGGCACCGCGGCAACGGATTTCGTCGCACTGTCGCCTGGGATCGCTCCCGCCGGCCACCGGCGACCCGGCTGCGGGGGCGCCGAAGCCGACCCGGGGACGTGGGCGCGGTCGGCCGCAATGGCACACTGGTCAACAGCTTCTTCATAGATGCGGCCCCCACCCGCGGGTTCGGGAGCCGTGACCGCGAGACCGATACGAAAGACACGGCTGCCATGGATCTGGTCATCTTCCTCCCACTGCTCATCGTCATGGGCGCGTTCATGTACTTCGCGTCGCGCCGCCAGAAGAAGGCCATGCAGGCCACCATCGACCTGCACAACTCGCTGGAGGTCGGTGACCGCATCCACACCACCTCGGGCCTGCAGGGGACCATCACCGCCCTCGGCGACGAGTACGTCGACCTGGAGATCGCTCCCGGCGTCGTCACCACCTGGATGAAGCTGGCCGTGCGGGACCGCATCGTCGACGGAGCCGACGAGGTCGACGACGTCGAGGATGACGACTTCGACGAGGCCACCGAGATCACCGAGAGCCGGAACACCAAGACTGACAGCTGACACTCAGCGCCAGCACGTAGTCTTTGTGAGCCTCTGCGCCCTGCGCGGTACCTGACGAACTGATCTCTAGGAGACCCTTACACGTGGCATCGTCCTCGACGCCGGTGCACCCTGCCCGCTACCTGGCTGTGTTCCTGGTGCTGGTCATCGGCGCCTACCTGCTGGTGTTCTTCACCGGGAACAAGGAGCCGGACCCCAAGCTCGGTATCGATCTGCAGGGCGGCACCCGGGTCACGCTCACTGCGCGCACCCCGGACGGCTCACCGCCCACCCAGGATGCGCTGAACCAGGCACAACAGATCATCAGCGCCCGCGTCGACGGCCTGGGCGTGTCGGGTTCGGAAGTGATCATCGACGGCCAGAACCTCGTGATCACCGTGCCCGGCAACGACGGCAGCGAAGCCCGCAGCCTCGGGCAGACGGCGCGGCTGTACATCCGGCCGGTGATCCATGCCATCCCGGCCGAGGGCGCCGGACCGCCGCAGGAAGCACCCCTGCCCGGCATGCCACCGCCGGGCGCGGTCCCGGGTATGCCACCCGGCGCGGTCCCGGGCATGCCACCCGGAGGGGCCCCGGGCGCGCCTCCGGGCGCTGCACCGGGAGCACCCCCTGCCGAAGCGCCCCCGACGCCGCAGCCCCGTCCGTTCCCCGCGCAACCGGCACCGAGCCCGTCACCCGGGCCAGAGCCGGCCCCGGGCCCGGAACCCGGGCCACTGCAGAACGACGACGCGCCGCTGGCCGAACGGATCCAGGACGAGAAGCAGCTGAGGCAGAGCTCCGAGCAGGCGATCCAGATCCTGGCCATGCAGTTCCAGGCGACCCGCTGCGGTGAAGAGGATGTCCTCTCGGGCAATGACGACCCCAATCTGCCGTTGGTGACCTGCTCGGTCGACGGTGACGAGGTCTATCTGCTGGACAGCTCCATCATCAGCGGCGAGGGGATCGCCGACGCCACTTCCGGACTGGACCAGCAGCGTGGCGAGAACGTCGTCGACGTGGAGTTCAAGAGTGATGCCGGAGACGTGTGGGCCGAGTTCACCGCGGCCAACGTCGGCACCCAGACCGCGTTCGTGCTGGACTCGCAGGTGGTCAGTGCCCCCCAGATCCAGGAGGCCATACCGGGCGGCCGCACCCAGATCACCGGGCAGTTCACCGCTGATTCGGCGCGGGAACTGGCCAACGTGCTGAAGTACGGTTCGCTGCCGCTGTCGTTCGAGTCCTCGGAGGCCGAGACCGTGTCCGCCACCCTGGGCCTGTCTTCACTTCGGGCGGGACTGATCGCCGGCGCGGTCGGTCTGGCTGCGGTGCTGCTGTACTCGCTGCTCTACTACCGTGCGCTGGGTCTGCTCGTCGCGCTGTCTCTGGTGGCGTCGGGCGCGATGGTCTTCGCGATCCTGGTGTTGCTCGGCAGATGGATCAACTACACCTTGGACCTGGCCGGCATCGCGGGTCTGATCATCGGCATCGGGATGACGGCCGACTCGTTCGTGGTGTTCTTCGAGCGAATAAAGGACGAGATACGCGAGGGCCGCTCCTTCCGGTCCGCGGTTCCGCGAGGCTGGGCCAGGGCGCGCAAGACGATCCTGTCCGGCAACGCCGTCACGTTCCTGGCCGCTGCAGTGCTCTACTTCCTGGCAGTCGGCCAGGTGAAGGGCTTCGCGTTCACCTTGGGACTGACCACGATCCTCGACGTCGTCGTCGTGTTCCTGGTGACGTGGCCGCTGGCCTATCTCGCGTCCAAGTCCACGACGATGGCCAAGCCGTCCCTGAACGGATTGGGAGCCGTCCAGCAGATCGCACGCGAACGCCGAGCGGCGGCACACGCCGCGGGACGGGGATAGCAGATGGCGGCACGGCACAACCGCGGTGAGACGGCCACATCGAACGCAGTCGAGGCACCGGACCCCGAGTTCGCAGTGGGCGACGTCCCCAAGCACGGCTTCTTCGTCCGGCTCTACACGGGTACCGGCGCGTTCGAGGTCATGGGCCGGCGCAAGTTCTGGTACGCCGTCACCGCTGTCATCGTCGCCATCTCTCTCGGGGCGATCCTGTTGCGGGGCTTCACCTTCGGTATCGACTTCGAGGGTGGTACCAAGGTTTCGCTGCCGCGTGGTGACGGGCAGGCCACCACACAGCAGGTCGAGCAGGTCTTCAGCGAGACGATCGGCAAGGCACCCGAGTCGGTGGTGGTGGTCGGCAGCGGTGGAACGGCGACATTCCAGATCCGCTCGGAGACTCTGAGCAACGAGGAGACCGAGGAACTGCGCACCGCGCTGTTCGAGCAGTTCCAGCCGCGGGGCGCCGACGGTGAGCCGAGCAGGCAGGCGATCAGCGATTCAGCGGTCTCGGAGACCTGGGGCGGCCAGATCACCCAGAAAGCCCTCATCGCTCTGGTCGTGTTCCTCGTCCTGGCGGCCATCTACATCGCCGTGCGCTACGAGCGCTACATGGCGATCGCCGCGCTGACCACCCTGGTGTTCGACCTGCTGGTCACCGCCGGCGTCTACGCGCTCGTCGGATTCGAGGTCACCCCGGCCACCGTGATCGGGTTGCTGACGATCCTGGGGTTCTCGCTCTACGACACCGTCATCGTGTTCGACAAGGTCGAGGAGAACACCCAGGGCTTCGAGCACACGACCAGACGCACCTTCGCAGAACAAGCCAACCTGGCGGTCAACCAGACGTTCATGCGGTCGATCAACACCAGCCTCATCTCGGTGCTGCCGATCGTGGCACTGATGGTCATCGCGGTGTGGCTGCTGGGTGTCGGCACCCTGATGGACCTCGCTCTGGTCCAGTTCGTCGGTGTGATCGTCGGAACCTACTCGTCGATCTTCTTCGCCACCCCGCTTCTGGTGAGCCTGCGCGAACGTACCGAAGTGGTGCGCAAGCACAACACGAAGGTCTTCAACCGGCGCCAGACCGCGGCGGCGAAGTCGGCCGACGCCGAATCGCACACCGATGGCGCGGACGAGCGCACCGACGCCGAGCCGGCATCGGTCGCGGCCCCGGCCGTGCCCGCGCCACTGCCGCCGGACAAGCCGGCGCCGGGTGCCCGCCCCGTCCGGCCCACCTCCAGCAGGACCGGACGACCGTCGGGTAAGCGAAGCCCCGGAAAGCGTTAGGGGCGGTAGGTCCGATGACCCACCGCCCCCGCCCGCGTCGCACGACACTGCTGTCCGCGGTACTGGCAGTGGTGGGTGCCCTGGGGCTCACGTCGTGCTCGGAGAGCCCCGCGGATTCCATCGACTACGTCGTCGACGGGAAGCTGACCACCTACAACACCAACACCGTCGCCGGCGCGGCGTCCGGCGGTCCTGCGGCCTTCGCCCGGGTGCTGACGGGGTTCAACTACCACGGCCCGGACGGCCAGGTGGTCGGTGACCACGATTTCGGCAGCATCTCGGTGGTGGGCCGGACACCACTGATCCTCGACTACGAGATCAAGGCCGAGGCGGTGTACTCCGACGGGAAACCCATCACCTGCGATGACATGGTGCTGGCATGGGCGTCGCAGTCGGGAAGGTTCCCCTGGTTCGACGCGGCCAACCGGGCCGGCTACACCGACATCGCCTCCATCGACTGTGCGCCGGGGCAGAAGAAGGCGCGGGTGTCCTTCGCGCAGGACCGTCCGTTCACCGACTACGGTCAGCTGTTCGCCGCGACATCGCTGATGCCGTCACACGTCATCGCCGACGAACTCGGTCTCGGCGACGGCGGGGTGACCACGGCGTTGCTCAACAACGACGGGCCGGTCGTCGAGCGCATCGCCCAGGCCTGGAACACCACCTGGGACCTGGCCCCTGACCTGGACCTGGATCGTTTCCCGTCGTCGGGGCCCTACAAGCTGGAATCGGTGACGGCAGAAGGCGGCGTGGTGCTGGTCGCCAACGACCAGTGGTGGGGTGCCCCACCGATCACCGGCAGGGTCACCGTGTGGCCCCGCAGCGCCGATCTGCAGGACCGGGTGAACGAGGGCGCCTACGACGTCGTCGACATCACCGCCGGATCGTCGGGCACGCTGAACCTTCCGGACGACTACGAGCGGACCGATGCGCCGTCGGCGGGCGTCGAACAGCTGATCTTCGCCCCGCAGGGCCCGCTGGCCGCGGTTCCCGCGCGCCGGGCCCTTGCGTTGTGCACCCCCAGAGACGTCATCGCCCGCACCGCGTCGGTGCCGGTCTTCGACTCGCGCCTCAACGCCGCAACCGAAGATGCCTACGGGGTGGCCGAGACCCCGCCGGAGGCCGGGCAGTTCGTCGCCGCGAATCCCGACGCCGCCCGCGACGCACTGGGCGGTCAGCCCCTGATGGTGCGCATCGGCTACCAGACACCGAACGCCCGACTGGCCGCAATGGTGGGGTCCATCGCGAACGCGTGTGCGCCGGCGGGGATCACCGTCGAGGACGTCGCAGACGAGGAGATCGGACCGCTGTCATTGCGCGACAACGAGATCGATGTGCTGATTGCGAGCGTCGGCGGAGCGGCGGGCAGTGGCTCGTCGGGGTCTTCGATCATGGACGCCTACAGCCTGCACAGCGGCAACGGGAACAACCTGCCCCGCTACACCAACGAGCGCATCGACGGGATCATCTCGACGGTGGCTGTGATCTCCGACCCCAAGGAGCTCGCCCGGCTGCTCGGCGAGGGAGGTCAGATCCTGTGGACCGACATGCCGACCCTGCCGCTGTACCGTCAGCAGCGGACACTGCTGACGTCGACACAGATGTATGCGGTGAGTAGCAATCCGACGCGATGGGGTGCGGGGTGGAACATGGACCGATGGCAACTGAGCCAGTGAGTACCACAGGGGTGGCGCAGGTCATCGCCTCGCTGCTGCGTGAAGTGCCCGACTTTCCCGAGCCGGGTATCCAGTTCAAGGATCTGACCCCGGTGCTCGCCGATGCCGGCGGTCTCGCCGAGGTCAGCCGAGCGATCGCCGAGCTCGCCCGCGGCGCGGACCTGGTGGCCGGTGTGGATGCCCGCGGATTCCTGCTCGGCGGCGCGGTCGCCCTCGAGCTGGGCATCGGCGTGCTGGCGGTTCGAAAGGGCGGCAAGCTGCCGCCGCCGGTGCTGACCGAGACCTACAGCCTGGAGTACGGCACCGCGACGCTCGAGGTTCCAGCCGAGGGAATCGAGTTGGCGGGACGCAAGATCATGGTGATCGACGACGTGCTCGCGACCGGCGGGACACTGACCGCCACCAACCGGTTGCTCACCGCCGCAGGAGCGGAGGTGATCGGGGCGGTGGTGATGTTGGAGCTCGCCGCCCTGGGGGGTCGTGCGGTGCTGGAGCCGTTGCCGGTCACCAGCCTCTACACCGTCTGAGCGGATATCCTGCGGAGAGCACAGCATCGGAGGTGAGCATGGCCAGCGAGGACCCCCGCCCGCCCCAGGCCGCGCAACCGCCGGCCGGCGTGGGTGTGCAGAGCCCCGAGACCCAGCCGATGGAGCTGCCCAAGGCCGATCCGTCGAAGGTGCCGACCAGTGCCTCACGGCGGGTACGGGCCAGGTTGGCGCGCCGGATGACTTCCCAGCGCAGCACCGTCAACCCGGTGCTCGAGCCCCTGGTCGCCCTGCACCGCGAGATCTACCCGAAGGCGGACCTCACCCTGCTGCAACGGGCCTACGAGGTTGCCGAGCAGCGCCACGCCGACCAATTACGCAAATCCGGGGATCCGTACATCACCCATCCGCTGGCCGTCGCCAACATCTTGGCCGAGCTCGAGATGGACACCACCACGCTGATCGCGGCGCTGCTGCACGACACCGTCGAAGACACCGGCTACACGCTGGAGGCGCTCACCGAGGAGTTCGGCACCGAGGTCGGCCACCTCGTCGACGGCGTCACCAAGTTGGACAGAGTGACGCTGGGCAACGCGGCCGAGGGCGAGACCATCCGCAAGATGATCATCGCGATGGCGCGCGACCCGCGGGTATTGGTGATCAAGGTTGCCGACCGGCTGCACAACATGCGCACCATGCGATTCCTGCCCCCGGAGAAGCAGGCCCGCAAAGCCCGCGAGACGCTGGAAGTGATTGCGCCACTGGCGCACCGGCTGGGCATGGCGACGGTGAAATGGGAACTCGAGGATCTTTCGTTCGCAATTCTGCATCCGAAGAAGTACGAGGAGATCGTGCGCCTGGTCGCCGGCAGGGCGCCGTCGCGCGACATCTATCTGGCCAAGGTGCGGGCCGAGATCAACGCCAGGCTGACCGCATCGAAGATCAGCGCGGTGGTGGAGGGCCGGCCCAAGCACTACTGGTCGATCTACCAGAAGATGATCGTCAAAGGGCGCGACTTCGACGACATCCACGATCTGGTGGGCGTGCGCATCCTGTGCGACGAGATCCGGGACTGTTACGCCGCCGTCGGCGTGGTGCACTCGCTGTGGCAGCCGATGGCGGGGCGCTTCAAGGACTACATCGCCCAGCCCCGTTACGGGGTGTACCAGTCGCTGCACACCACCGTCGTGGGGCCTGAGGGTAAGCCGCTGGAGGTGCAGATCCGCACCCGCGATATGCACCGCACCGCCGAGTACGGCATCGCTGCGCACTGGCGCTACAAAGAGGTCAAGGGACGCAACGGGTTGCCGACCGGCCACGCCGCCGCCGAGATCGACGACATGGCCTGGATGCGTCAGCTGCTCGACTGGCAGCGGGAGGCGGCCGACCCCGGGGAGTTCCTCGAGTCGCTGCGCTACGACCTTGCGGTGCAGGAGATCTTCGTCTTCACCCCGAAGGGCGATGTGGTCACCCTGCCCGCCGGTTCCACGCCGGTGGACTTCGCCTACGCAGTGCACACCGAGGTCGGGCACCGCTGTATCGGCGCCCGGGTGAACGGCCGGCTGGTGGCGTTGGAGCGCAAGCTCGAAAACGGGGAACTGGTCGAGATCTTCACGTCCAAAGCGCCCAACGCGGGCCCGTCGCGCGACTGGCAGATGTTCGTGGTGTCGCCGCGGGCCAAGGCCAAGATCCGGCAGTGGTTCGCCAAGGAGCGCCGCGAGGAAGCGCTGGAAGCCGGCAAGGACGCGATCGCCCGGGAGGTGCGCCGCGGCGGACTTCCGTTGCAGCGGTTGATGACCGGCGAATCCATGGGCGCGTTGGCGCGGGAGCTGCGCTATCTCGACGTCTCCGCCCTCTACACCGCGGTCGGCGAGGGGCACGTCTCGGCGCGACATGTGGTCCAGCGACTCGTCGCCCAGCTCGGTGGTGACGACGAAGCCGCCGACGAATTGGCAGAACGCTCCACGCCGGCGACCATGCCGATGCGGCAGCGCAGCACCGACGATGTCGGGGTCGCGGTGCCCGGAGCGCCGGGGGTGCTGACCAAGCTCGCCAAGTGTTGTACGCCGGTGCCGGGCGACAACATCATGGGGTTCGTGACCCGCGGTGGGGGAGTCAGCGTGCACCGCACCGATTGCACCAATGCCACGTCGCTGCAAGACCAGTCAGAGCGCATCATCGACGTGCAGTGGGCACCGTCTCCGTCGTCGGTGTTCCTGGTGGCGATCCAGGTGGAGGCGCTCGACCGGCACCGGTTGCTCTCGGATGTCACCCGGGTGCTGGCAGACGAGAAGGTCAACATCTTGTCGGCGTCGGTGACGACGTCCAACGACCGGGTGGCGATCAGTCGGTTCACCTTCGAGATGGGCGACCCCAAGCACCTCGGTCACGTACTCAACGTGGTCCGCAACGTCGAGGGCGTCTACGACGTCTACCGCGTCACCTCGGCGGCCTGAGGGGCCCGATTTCCCGCACGTCGTCATCGAGGTCCTTCCCATGCCCGGCCTCGGAAAGCACAGACACCAATGCAAAGCGATTCACCGGCGAGACGCCTCGCCTCAAGAGAGCCGGTGGTGCGTCGGGTGCTGAGCGTGATAACCCGGCCTGCCCGGCCCAGTAAAAGGGGTTGGACGCGGGCTAGTTGATGTTGTCGACGATTTGTTTGGCGATGTCGACGAGTTTGGTGTTGGAGTCTTGTGAGAGGCGGGTGAGCAGTTCGAATGCTCGGACGGCATCGACATTGAACTGGTTCATGAGGATGCCCTTGGCCTGCCCGATGAGGTCGCGTGAGGCAAGTGCGCTGCGAAACTGGGCGTTCCGGCGAAACATGCTCCACGCCAACGCGGTATGGGTGGCGAAGATGATGCCGAGCTCGATGGATTCCTGCTCGAACGCGCGAGGATGTTCCGAGTAGAAGTTGAGCGCAGCCAGAATGTCGTCGTTGACGAAAACTTCGAAGGCGAGCACCGATCGCACTGGAGTCTCGGCAAGTGCGTCAATGCAGTAGAGGGGCCAACGTTGCTCGGTTTTCAGGTCGTCGATGCGGACGGTGTGGTGCTCCCAGGCCGCCGAGAGGCACGGGCCTTCCTGGTGACGCTGCTGAATTTCATCAAGCGTCTTCGCGTACGGATGGGTGGCCGCTGCAGTGCTGATTCCCTGGGTACGGCTAGCCACGGTCATCCCCACGAATTGCGTGCCGGGGACGTGGCTGGCGGCTTTGGCGACAAGCTCTTCCAGCCCCGATGCCATCGGGGACTCGCTGCGCTGCTGCTCACCGACCAACGCGGCGAGTTGAGCAACGATTTCGTTGTGCTCAACCTCTGACATGAACACAACTTCCCCCTCGGCGGCGAACTGCATCAGACACTACAGTCCGAGCGCGCTGATGGTCCGAAGACGGAATCCGACGATCAAGGCTCCACATTCTCTCGGTTGCGGCTTTCCTTTTCGGTGGCGGCGTGGTGATGGGTCTCAGCAGTGTCCTGGTGGCGGGTGCCTTGGCCTCCGCTGGCTTGGGGCGGCCCCATTCGTGGCCCTGGGCCACTCTGTCGTGTAATTCGGCGGCGTCTGCAGCGTCGTAAGAACGTGGCGTGTCGGCGCACAAAGGGTCGTCTGATTCGTGGGTCGCGCCGTGCGCTGGCGGTGAGACGCCGACATCTCAGCAGATCATCGCCTCGTTCTCGCGGCCGAAGCGGACCCGCGTTTGGGCGGGGATCGATGCACTGTCGTGATTGTCGTCGCGGCCACGGACCGCCAGCAGTCGCGCCCACCGGGCCTGTACCTGCTCGCGATGAGCGTGCGTGGGGACAGCGTCGGCGGTGGTGTCGGTGCTGGCCTCGGCCACGAGCGCCCGGGCGAGGTCTTTGGCCGCGATGCCGGTTTCGTCGACTGCGGCGCGGAATTCGTTGTCGGCGGCGGTGTGCGAGCATCCCCGCAGACCCATCAACAGGCCGACTGCGACCGCGGTCTGCTGGCGCGCTTCGAGATCCTCGACGAGGCCCTCGATGATCGAGCGCTGCTCGAGGACGACCTCGGGGAGATCCTCGCCGCCGCCAGTTCCACACTCGGTGGGCGGCAACTGATCGGCGGCGTACTCCTCGTCGCGACGACTGCCGGTGATGAACTCATCGATGGCGGCGGCGACCTCGGCGGGCGCTTCGACGTGCGGGAAGTGACCCAGACGCGGCAGGACGGTCAAGGTGCTGTTCGGGCGTGCCTCATGAACCGCGTGGCCGTGGTCGACGGGGATGATGGGATCCTGATCGCCCCAGATCACCAAGGTGGGGGTCTCGGCGCGTAGCCGCAGTCGGCTCAGCGCGCTGACCGACTGGCCGCGGTAGTCGACCACCGAGCGCAAGGTGCGCAGGAAGGCCGACCGGGTGGGCGGATCGGAGAGCGAACTGTAGGCCTGCCAGCTCTGCTCGGCTTGTGGCGAACCCAGCCGTGTCGCGCGCAGCCATGAACGGATTCGGTTTCCGATCGCGAGGACCACATTCGGTGCGATGAGGGGTAGCACGAACTCCGCACCCGGCGCGGAGAGCAGCCGCAGGATCCAGCCCACGTCGGGTCCCAGGCCGCCGCTGCTGACCAGGACGAGGCGTTGGCAGTATTCGGGGTGTTGGTAGAGGAACTGCATCGCGACTCCACCGCCCAGCGAATGCCCGACCAGCGTGACCCGGCTGATGTCCAGCTCGTCGAGCAGGTCTCGTAGGCCTGCGGCGAAGGCGCCCAACGAGTAGTCGCTGCGGGGCTTGTCGGAGCGTCCGTGGCCGAGCAGGTCCGGGGCGATCACCCGGTAGCGGTGCGCGAGCAGGGGAATGATTTGCTGCCAGGAGTCGGAGCTTCCGGCCATGCCGTGCAGCAGTACGACGACCTCACCGCTACCGGCTTCCCGGTAAGCGATCCGCTCACCGTGCATCTCGACATACTCGAAGTCGGTCCTGGAAGTTGCGTAGGTCATTGTGAGTGGGTTACCTCCGCAGACGTGCTGAAACGCATCCGGTGCGGCGATCACGTCACACCGACCCCATGACGCCCTGTTTCCGGCTCCCGACATCGGGTATTCGAGGATCGAGCCTTCGGCCCGTCGAGCCTTCGGGCCAAGAGTTGCTGGTCGGTGGGCTCGGGGATGGACTCATGATGAGATTTGAGCTTTGCGTTCCCAACGTGCGATTCGGGCGTTGACGATGCCGGCGATCGAGGAGCAGTTGCTCGCCGCGATGGGTGGGCAACGGGGTGTCGGGGCCGCCGATCGGCTCTGTGAGGCCTGCGTGGGGCTGTTGGACATCGACGCGGCGGCGGTGTCGCTGGTGTTCAGCGGCACCAATATCGGCACCTTGGGCGCCAGCGGTCCGGCGGCACGGATGTACGACGAGGAGCAGTTCACCCACGGCGAGGGACCGTGCTTGGACGCGGTGGCCCACAAGGCGCCGGTGGTCGTCGTCGATCTCGCCGATCCCGCCGAAATCCGGTGGCCCGCCTACGGTTCCGCGATGCTGGCCCGCCAGATCCGCGGGGTGTACGCGATGCCGATCACGGTAGCCGGCCAGTGCGTCGGCGCCCTGGACCTATTCCAGACCACGCCCACCATGCTGACAGCCGAACAGATCGCCGGAGTCACCGTGGCCGCCGAACTGGCTCAAATGCCGATGCTGGACCTGCTCGAGCAGAACCAGCACGACGCCGCCGCCACACCGGGCAGCGCCGCCTGGGACGAACTGAACACTCTGACCCGTGCGGAGGTCAGCCAGGCCACCGGCATGCTGATGGCACAACTCAACATTTCGGCCCCCGTGGCGCTGGTGCGGCTGCGGGCACACGCTTACGCCAGCGGCCGCAGCGCCACCGAAATCGCCCGCGACATCCTGGAACGCCGCCTGCGACTGGACCCACACTGATGCGCCACCACCGCGTCACCGCCGTAGGCGAGGCGACGGGCGCAGGAGGGACACACCCATGAGCGACACAGATCGGGAAACCCGCGTCCTGGACGCGGTGGTCTCGCTGGTGGACAGCCTGCTCGACGACTTCGACGTCGTGGAACTGCTCACCGACCTCACCGAACGCTGCACCCCGCTGCTCGACGTCGAGGCGGCCGGCCTCCTGCTGGCCGACCCACGCCACCACCTGCACTTGATGGCCGCGACCTCCGAGCGCTCCCGCGAGCTGGAGTTGCTCCAACTCCAAGCCGACGAAGGCCCCTGCCTGGATTGCTACGCCACCGGCCAACCCGTCACCGTGGCCGACATTTCGGAGGAACGCGAGCGTTGGCCGCAGTTCGTGCCCGCCGCCACCGACGCCGGATACGCCTCCGTGCACGCCGTCCCCCTGCGCGCCGCCGGCACCGTACTCGGCGCACTCGGATTGTTCGGAACCCAACCTGGCGACCTCAACGACGCCGACCTACTGGTCGCCCAAACCCTGGCCCACGTCGCCTGCGTGGCCATCCTGCAAGACCACGCCCCCACCCCCACCACGGTCCTGCCACAACTACGCGCGGCGCTGGCCAGCCGGATCGTCGTCGAGCAGGCCAAAGGCTACCTGCGCGAACACTTCGACATCTCCGTCGAAGACGCCTTCACCCTGCTACGCCACCACGCCCGATCCCACGGCGAGCACCTCACCGAGACCGCCCGCAACCTGATCAGCGACACCGAAGCCCGGTCGCCCATCCTCGCAGCCATGGAGAGCGTCCCTGCGCAACATTCTCACTGACCCGCGACCGCAACGCCTGACGCGGCCGGTGTTCTTTGCTTCGAGCGCGGGTCACTGCCGATGTGGGTCAACTGGTTCAGGCAGCTAGGGCGGTGTTGACCGAGGAAGTGTCGCGCTCTGATGGAGGTGTCGCCGGCGGCCAGGTCAGTCCAGGGCGATCGACTCGACGTTGACGTCAAGCTTCGGCGGGCCGTCCGGGCCGCCGTCGATCGTCCCTTCGGCCGCAACCTTGTCCAACGTCTGCAGGCCGGTCTCGTCGATGGTGCCGAACACGGTGTAGTTCGGCGGCAGCTGCGAATCGCCGAACACCAGGAAGAACTGGCTGCCGTTGGTGCCCGGACCCGCGTTGGCCATGGCCAGGGTGCCCCGCGGGTAGACCACAGGCTGCATCAAGGCCGGATCGTCGGGCTGGTACTGATTGGTCGGGTACTCGTTGGCGAACTGGTATCCGGGACCGCCGGTGCCCGCGCCTGTGGGGTCGCCACACTGCAGAACCTTCAGTGATTCGCTGGTCGTCAGCCGGTGGCACGGGGTGTCGTCGAACCAACCCTGCTGGGCCAGGCTGGCGAAGCTGTTGACTGTGCACGGGGCCTTGCCGTTGTCGAGTTGCAGTCCGATGTTGCCCTGGTTGGTCGCCATGCTGGCGCTGACCTGTGCGGGCTCGGTCGGCACCCGGCCGGCGCGCGGCGCGTCGTTGGGCTTGCTGGCCTCCTCCGCGGACTGCGGATACTGGCAGTCGCTTCCCAGGCCCTCGGGCGGCTGGAACGGGGGCAGCCCACCGGCCTGTGCCGGCTCGGGCGCGTCCAGCGGCGACGCCTCCGAGGTGGTCGCGGTGGTGCCGGACGTCGACGCGGTCTGCTGACCGGAATCGCGGTTGGTCAGGACGATGGTCGCCACCACGGCGCCGATCACCACGACCGCGGCCGCGGCCGAGCCGATGATCGTGTACATACGGCGTTTGCGTTCGTTCTCCGCCCGTCGCTCGAGTTGTCGTTCGAGCTTGCGCTTGGCTGTCTCACGCCGTTGTTCGTTCGTCGGCACCGCCGGTTCCTCCTCGCGTTCGATCCGGTCGGCACCGAGTGTGCCAGCTGTTGTCCACGACGGGCGCCGCGACCCTCGTGAACAGCGACGGGAACCGGCCATGGGAAGCTGGAACAGTGTTGATCACCGGATTCCCGGCGGGCGTGTTGGCGTGCAACTGTTACGTGCTCGCCCCCAAGGCCGGCGCCGACGCCGTCGTCGTGGATCCCGGTCAGCGGGCGATGGGGCCACTGCGCCGGATTCTGGACGAGAACCGCCTCACCCCGGCGGCGGTGTTGCTGACCCACGGCCACATCGACCACATGTGGTCGGCGCAGAAGGTGGGCGACACGTACGGCTGCCCTGTCTACATACATCCGGAGGATCGATTCATGCTCACCGACCCGATCAAGGGTTTCGGGCCGCGGATCGCGCAGATGGCCTTCGGCGCCATGTTCCGCGAGCCCAGACAGGTGATCGAACTCGATCGCGACGGCGACAAGATCGAACTGGGCGGCGTCACGGTGGCGGTGGACCACACCCCGGGACACACCCGGGGTTCTGTCGTGTTCCGGGTCGACGGTGGTGTCGGCGCGGGTCCGGGCGCGGCGGCCTTCACCGGCGACACGCTGTTTCGCCAGTCGGTGGGCCGCACCGACCTGCCCGGCGGCAGCGGTCGTGATCTGCTGGCATCGATCGTGACAAAACTGCTGGTGCTCGACGATGACACCCTGGTATTACCGGGGCACGGCGAGCGCACCACCATCGGCGACGAACGTCGTGCCAACCCGTTTCTCGAAGGTTTGAATCCGTGACTGACCGTGGTCCTTCTGTCTCCTTTCAGGCGCCCAAGGGCGTTCCCGACTATGTGCCGCCGGAGTCGGCGGAGTTCGTCGCTGTGCGTGGCGGCCTGCTCGCCGCGGCCCGGCGGGCCGGGTACGGCGACATCGAGTTGCCCATCTTCGAGGACACCGCGCTGTTCGCGCGGGGTGTGGGGGAGTCCACCGACGTGGTCTCCAAGGAGATGTACACCTTCGCCGACCGTGGCGAGCGTTCGGTCACGCTGCGACCCGAGGGAACTGCGGGCGTCATGCGCGCGGTGATCGAGCACGGTCTGGATCGCGGGCAGCTGCCGGTCAAACTCTGCTACGCGGGCCCGTTCTTCCGCTACGAACGTCCCCAGGCCGGCCGGTACCGCCAGCTGCAACAGGTCGGTGTGGAGGCGATCGGTGTCGACGACCCCGCCCTGGACGCGGAGGTCATCGCCGTCGCCGACGCCGGTTTCCGCTCGCTCGGACTGGACGGGTTCCGATTGGAGCTCACCTCCCTCGGCGACGACAGTTGCCGCCCGCAGTACCGGGAACTGTTGCAGGACTTCCTGTTCGGGTTGGACCTGGACGAAGAGACGCGGCGGCGTGCCGAGATCAACCCGCTGCGGGTGCTCGACGACAAACGCCCGAAGATGCAGGAGCTGACCGCCGACGCCCCGGTGATGATCGACCACCTTTCCGATGCGGCCAAGCAGCACTTCGAGACGGTGCTGGCGCACCTGGACGCGTTGGCGGTGCCGTACGTGATCAACCCGCGGATGGTGCGCGGGCTGGACTACTACACCAAGACGACGTTCGAGTTCGTGCACGATGGTCTGGGAGCGCAGTCCGGTATCGGCGGCGGCGGCCGCTACGACGGTCTGATGCAGCAGCTGGGCGGCCGGGACCTGTCCGGCATCGGGTTCGGCCTCGGTGTCGACCGGACGGTGTTGGCGCTGCGCGCAGAGGGAAAGAAGGTCGGTTCGGCCGGTCGGGTCGACGTGTACTGCGTGCCGTTGGGGGAGCGGGCCAAGCTCGAGCTGGCGGTTCTGGCGGCGGCACTGCGCGGGGCCGGCGTGTGCGTCGACATGGCCTACGGCGACCGGGGACTCAAGGGAGCCATGCGTGCCGCCGACCGGTCAGGCGCGTCGCTGGCTTTGGTCGCCGGTGACCGCGACATCGAGGCGGGCACCGTCGGCGTGAAGAACCTGGCCAACGGCCAACAGGAGGATATCGCCGCGGATGCCGTTGTGGCCGAACTGCTTCCGCGCCTCACCTGACCTTCATTTCGGCGAGCGCGCGGGTCTGTACGTAGACGCGCCGGGTACTGCCGTGCAAAACGTCGCGCTCACCGACGGTGACGGTGCTGTCAGCGCGACGTCGTGAATCTGCGTGCCACCGCGCCCTGCGCCCCCGCGGCGACGAGGGTGAGCGCTCCGACGGCGCCGAGCGTGATCGTCCACATCCGGCGGTCCTCGAGGTCCTTTTCACACAGCCGGACGTAGTTCGGGTCCACGAGCACCTCGCCGAAGACCGGGACGTTCGCCTCACTGGCGTCGTCATTGGCGCGGGCGGCGGACAGGTCGGGAGCGATCGCGCTACCGCACCTGACGACTTCGCCTTCGCCTGCGGTCACCGACACGGGAACAACCAGGCCCACGATCCCGACGAGCAGAGCCACGGCGCCCGCGGCCACGATTATCAGTCGCACCTTCATGCGGACACTGGTACCCGCAGTCGGCACCTTGATACCCGGACGGCCCTGATCACCGGATTTGTGCTTTTTGACGGTATGGCCCGGCGGCGCTCGGGTACTTCTCGGCATGAGCACCAGACGGTTGGCTGTCGCCATGGGGGCCATGGCCTTGGTCGCCGCGGGCTGCGCGAGCGGCTACGAAGCGCTGGGCACCCGCACCGCGCAGGTGTCGATCAACGGCACCGAGGTCGCCGAGAACCCACGGATCCGATGCGAGCAGGTCCAATGGGTCTGGTTCATCAAATCGCTGGAGGAGACGCCGGGCTTCAGTGCCCAGGTACGGACCGGCGAGACGGTGGTCGCCCGGTTGGTGCGCATCGAAGACCTCGGCGGTTTCACCGGAAGTTCCTGGAATGCCGACATCACCGGTCCCGCCATCCCCGTCGGTGTCGAGGCCGATGCCGAGGTGGCCGACGGAGCGTTCACCATTTCGGGGACCGCCACAGGGTTCTACCAGGATGACCCCGCGGAATCCGCGACCGCCGAATTCGAGATCCGGACGGACTGCTGAGGGAGATCACTGCGACTGGATGGGACACGCTTCCACCGGTACCGGCAATGTCACGTCGCCGGCTTGCTCGAAGCGGAACGTGACGTCGGTGTTGGTGGCCGGCCTGAGATCCGGGTCCAGTCGATCCAGTAACACCGCCGGCCGGCTCGCCTCGTCATTGCCCGGCTCCACCTTCGGCTCGCCGAAGCTGACGGTGGACTTGGGCGGAATCTCCACGGCGCCGACGATGCGGGCCTGCTCGGCGGCGCTCGTCGACAAACCGAGGAGCCGCTCGGTCTCCGCCGGACGGTTGTTCGTGACGGTGAAGCGCATCGCGCCCCCGGCGTTGAGTTGGATCTCGCAGTAGCCGGGAACGTACGTCGGCACTATGTAGGCGTTCTCCACGCTCGTGTTCTCGGTGTGCGAGCCCGAACCGCGGTTGGATGAATCCAGCACGACGTCCTCACCGCACCCGCTGACACCGATGGCCAACGCCGGTGCCGCTGCCAACGCGGTTCCGCTTCTCCAAAACTGTGACGCCCTCATTGTCTCCCTTCGTGGCGGCGTGACGCGGTACGCACTCGCCCGCCTGCCCGCTGTGTCTGGCTGCCGAGAACCCATGGTTCGCACGACAGGTTCCCCACCGTGCGTCGTTGATACCCGCTGCAGATGGCAACGTCGGTTGCCTACCCCGGCAACCTAAGAGCCGGTTGTGGGATTCGTGCAGATCGGATGAGCTTCGCGGGTCTCGTGACGTCCGTGACCGGGCAGTTATTGCGATTAGGCAACGATTGTGGCCCGGTCAGGTTTTTGCACCTCATCGGGGTAGGCGGACTGCAGACCGATCCACCGCACGGAAGAGCCGCCACCACATTTCTTCCGCGCCGCCGAAGGAGGCCACCATGGACGTCGCGGAGCGCAACTGTGTGAAGACCGGAGATCCCGACCCCCGAGACCCCGACTGGTCTGCCGTCGAGGACCTGTTCGAGCGGCTGGCGGCATGCTCCACGCCCGGCGAGCGCTGTCGGTGGCGCCAGCGGATCATCACGGAGTGTCTGCCGCTTGCCGACCACATCGCCTACCGCTTCGTCGGTCGTGGTGAACCTTCAGACGACCTCATCCAGGTCGCCCGGATCGGCCTGGTCAAGAGCGTGGATCGGTACGTGCCCGCCAAGGGGCGCTTCATGGCCTTCGCGGTGCCGACGATTCGCGGCGAGGTGCGACGGCACTTTCGCGACGGCACGTGGTCGATGCGGGTGCCCCGCAAGGTGCAGGAGACTCAGCTCAGGATGCGCCACGCGGTCGACACACTCTCACAGCGGTTGAACCGCTCACCGACGAACCCCGAAGTGGCTCGAGAGCTCGGCGTGGACGACGAGGATGTGGCCCAATCCCATTCCGCACATTGGGCGTACCGCCCGCTGTCGCTGGATGCGCCCCGTCCGGCGGATGACAGTTCGGAGCCGACCGGTATCGGCGCGACGCACGGGGTGGACGATCCAGGCTACGAAACGGTGGAGAACCTCATGGTGCTTCGCGAGGCCATCGCCGAACTGGACCCGCGGCGCCGGGCCATTCTCGGGATGCGGTTCTTCCAGGGGCTGACCCAACGCGAGATCGCCTTGCGCCTCGACATTTCTCAGGTGCAGGTATCGAGGCTGCTCGACGGAACGTTGACCCGGCTTCGGGACCGGATGGACGACGGCGTCGCCGCGCCGGCCGCGGAGGCCGCGTGAATCATCAGCTCGCCAACAGCCCGGCCGCCGTCGGCTCTGACCGCCGTGTCGCAAAGTAGTTGAGCGGCATGTGGTTCGACGAATGGGCCGATGTCGCCAGGGTGCTGCTCGTCGGTGCCGCCGCCTACGTCACGCTGATCGTGGTGCTACGGATCTCCGGGAAGCGCACGCTGGCCAAACTCAACGCGTTCGATCTGGTGGTGACGGTGGCGGTCGGTTCGACGCTGGCCACGATCCTGTTGAACTCGGATGTGTCCTTCGCAGAAGGGGCCGCGGCATTCGCGTTGCTGGCAGCGCTGCAGTTCCTGGCGGCGACGGTGTCGTCCCGGGTGAAGGCCGGTCGTTCGGTGTTGACAGCGCGGCCGACGGTCCTCGTGTCACAGGGCGTCCTACTCGACGGCGCATTGCGCCGTCAACGGGTCAGTGTCGACGAGATCCACCAGGCGATCCGGTCCTCCGGACAAGGCGACATCAGCCAGATCGCCGCCGTGGTGCTGGAGACCGACGGTTCCCTGAGCGTCATCGGCGGCGACAAGATCGGCGACTGGTCGGCGTTGGAAGGGCTGTCGGACATCCCCGCGCCGCCACAGCGCTGAGGCCACGTCGACGTCTCAGGTGGGCGCCCAGCGGCGATCCAGTGCCTCCCGGACATGGTGGGCCAGTTGCTCCAACATGCGGCGGTCGACGCGATCGACATCCTGCTCGGCGGCCGCCCTCTCCAGACGCAGGAGTCGATCGGCGATCGCCTGCCGGTGTGCGGGCAGCACCACCACCCAGGCGAGTTCACGCAGCATCGACAGCAACCTCGCCAGCACCGCGGGATCGGACGCGCCGTAGAGCTGCGGCTGGTCGCAGACCAGGTCGAGCAGGTCGGGTAGGTCAGGCCGGGCCACCACCACACGCGGTACGTCGTCGTCGTCCCGTAGGGTCCGGCGTCCCAGGCGGTAACCGGCGAGCTCGCACAATGTCGCGCTGCACGAATTCAGCCCGTGCACCGCGGTGGTCGGGTCGTTGATCCCCGGACTGAGCGCGCGCACGACCACGTCGACCAACTGGCGGAGCCCGTAGGCGATGTCCTGGGTGGCGGTGCGCTCGATACCGGTGCTCAGCGCGCCGGCCACCCGCTTGCGTACCGCGTCCAACTGCTCTTCGTCGAGCGAGCCGGTCGCCGACCAGCAGAACGCCACCGGAACCCCCGCCAGGACGTCGGACCCGACCGGGCGGTCGAGCCAGATGACCGCGTCGTTGTCGACCGCCGCCGCCAGCAGCGCCTGCTCGTCGACCTCGACGAGGAATCCCGACGAGCGCGCGGTGATCAGCCCCGCCCCCGGGGGCGGGGACGGCGCCGATGCGTGGTCCGGGTGTTCGTCCAGTGGGTCGAGCACCCGGTGGGTGGTGTCCTTGATGTCGGCGCAGACGTGCTCGAGCATCGTCTCGATCCGGATCTGGCGGACCAGATGACCGAGAAAGAGGACCAGCGCCAGCACGCTCGCCATCGCCAGCAGGTAGGCCAGCGTGACGGCGATCTGGGGGACGAACTCCGCACCCCCCTCGCTGTCGTTGCGGACGGTACGCAGAACTGTGAGCGCGTAGACGAACGTTGCGAGGAACAACGCGAGCGTGCGCTGAACGAACCGATCCGATGCGAACGTCCGCAGCAGCCGTGGCGTGTACTGACTGCTCGCCAGCTGCAGCGTCACCACCGTCAACGAGAACGTCAGCGATGTCACGGTGATCAGCGACGTGGCGACCGCCCCGAGAACCTCCCGCGCCGCGTCTGCGCCGCCGCCGAAGATGTAGTCCGCCAACCGCGGCGGCATGCTGTCGTCGAGCGCACCGTCGAGTTCTGGTACGGCGATTCCGGCAAGGAACGCGAGCACCACGCCCAGGGCGGGCACCGGCCACAGCCGGCTTCGCCAGCCCTCGACGAATGCCGTACGCCGCTGCCGTACAGCCTCGACGATGCTGCCCCCGCCGCCGCCGTTGCCGCTCATCGGCGTCGACGTTCGACGATGTCCAGACGGGTCATCGGCGTCGCGGTGCGTGCCGATTCCGGGCAACTTTGATACGCATAGGGTGATCCAAGTACCCGAGACACCCAGCGGCATACCTTTTGGCGGAGTTCGTGCGCCGCTGTGGCCCTTGCCCCGACACCAGCATGGGAGTCTTTGACACGTGGAACTCGACATAGTGCTGGCCGCGGTCGGCGTGCTCGGGGTCGTGGTCGCGACGATGTCGGCGAAGATGCGCAGCCTGCCGATCTCGGAGCCTCTGCTCGGCCTGGTCGCCGGTATCGTGCTGGGACCGCAGGTCGTTGGCGTGTTGACGATGCCCACGCTGGCAGCCGAGCAGTCGCTGCTCCACGAGGTCAGCCGAGTACTGCTTGCGATTTCGGTGATGGCGGTCGCGTTGCGCTATCCGTTCGGCGAGATCCGGCGGCACATTCGCCCGGTGCTGATCCTGCTGCTGCTCGTTCTGCCGGTGATGGCCATGGTGTCGGCGGGGCTGGGGTGGGCGATCCTCGGCATGCCGCTGGCGGCTGCCGCACTGTTCGGGGCGGCGATCAGTCCGACCGACCCGGTGCTGTCATCGAGTGTGGTCACCGGCGAGGCCGCCGAGCGTGTCCTACCGGCCCGTGATCGCCAACTGCTTTCCGTCGAATCGGGCTCCAACGACGGCCTGGCGCTGCCTCTTGTTCTGGTGGCGGTCACGATGGCCGGTGCGCTCACGCCGGGTGGTGCGCTCCTCGAATCGGCATGGCAGGTGGGCGGCGGCGTGGTACTCGGCGTGGGGATCGGCTGGCTGGGTGGGCACGCACTCCGGCTGGGAGCGCGTCATGGCGCCACCGCCAGCGCGCCGGCGTTGTTCTTCACCGTGGTGCTGGCTTTGGGCATCCTCGGAGCCGCCGGTCTGCTGCACCTGGACGGCATCCTCGCTGTGTTCGTCGGCGGTGTCGCGTTCAACATTGTCGGCACCGGCCGCGAGCGGGCCTCCGAGGACTCCGTCGACGAGGCGATCAACCGGTTTGCGGTGCTGCCGTTGTTCGTCCTGTTCGGCGTTGCGTTGCCCTGGCAGCAGTGGGTCGAACTCGGGTGGCAGGGCGTGGCGTTGTTGCTCGCGGTGCTGTTGCTGCGCCGCATCCCGATCGTGCTGCTGATGAAGAGGCCGCTGAAGCTGCGGCCTCCTGACGCGCTGTATCTGGGTTGGTTCGGCCCCGTCGGGGTGGCGGCGTTGTTCTACCTGACGATGGAGGCGGAGCGGCTCGGGGCGAACGAGCAGGTGCTGGCTGCCGGGTCACTTGTCCTGGCGGGCAGCACGATTGCCTTCGGTCTCACCGGCGTGTTCGGCCGCGAACTCTATCGTCGTGCGACGGCTCAGACAGATTCGCTCGATCGGTGACGCACGGCCCACCATTGAGCCACGACGATCGCGCCGGCGACGGCGACCGTGATGCCGAGCGTGAGTGGATCGGTGCGGAACTTCATCACCACGAACGGCGCGAGCACCAGTAGGTCGAGCCCGATGGCCACCGCCGGCACCCAGATCTTGGCATCGACCTCGTCCTTGAGGTGGCGGATGATTCCCCAGTGGATGGCGATGTCCATCGACAGGTACAGCAACGCCCCGAGGGAAGCGATCTGGCTCAGGTCGAAGGCCGCCGCGGTCACGATGGCCAGCGCCGCCGTGATGAGCAGGGACTGTCTGTTCACCGAGCCCGGCAGGGCGGGAACCTGGCCCATCTGACGAAGCATGTCGTAGAGCCGGGAGACGGCGAAGAGGCTGGCGACCAAACCGGACAGGGTGGCGACGACGGCGATCGCGACGGTCAGCCACACTCCCCACCGCCCGAACAGCGGTGCGGCGGCCTCGGCGAGCGCGTAGTCCCGCGCCGCGATGATCTCCGATACCGACAGGCTGCCGGCCACCGCCACCGCCAGCAGCAGGTAGATCGCCGTGCACAACGCGATGGCGATCACGATCGAGCGGGCGATGTTTCGCCGCGGGTCGCGGACATCGTCGCCCTGGTTGGTGATCGTGGTGAACCCCTTGTAGGCGAGGATGCACAACGCGGTGCCGGCCAGGAACCCGATCCAGCCATGGTCGGGCGGCGGCTGTCCGTCCCCACCGGTGAAAAGTCGGGAGAACGCGGAGACCCCGGTCGCGGCGATGCCGGCGACGGCCAGGACGGCGATGCCGACGAGCTTGATCAGAGCGGTCGCGGTGGCAGAGGTTTCCACCAACTGGTTGCCCACAAGATTGACCGTGGTCGCAGCCACGATTGCCGTGACCGCGAGGACGGGTACCCACACCGCCGAGCCCTGCAGCCCGAACGGCTGCAGAAGGTAGGTGCCGAACGTACGCGCGAGCAGACTCTCGGCGAGCACCATCGACACGTACATGAACAACGAGAACGTCCCGGCGATCACCCCCGGCCCGTAGGCGGCCTTGAGCAGCATCGCGATCCCGCCGGACGAGGGATTCTCGCTCGAGTACCGGGTGTAGGAGTACGCACTGAACGCCACCACCACCGCAGCAGCGAGGAAGGCCCAGGGCACCCAGGAGCCGGCGAGCTCGGCGACCTGGCCGACCAGCGCGAAAATGCCTGCGCCGATCATCACACCGGTTCCGAGGGCGACCGAACCGGTCAGAGACAACTTCTTGGCCGGACCGTCGGTCACTTCGTGAGCCTGTCCAGTGTCCGCATGTAGGGTTCACGCTCGGCCGCCGTCAGCGGGGGAGCGAAGGCGACGACGATCGTGTCCGTCCGGTACAGGCCGCGCGGCGCGGCATGACGTGCGGCGTCTTCGGCCGTCGGGAACGTCTTGATCCTGAGGGTGTCGGTGACGACGGACTGAAAGCAGCCGACGGCCCGGCATTCCGTGGCCGTGTCGTCGAGCGGATTGGGCACCGCCAGACCAGCGTCGGCCAGCGCATTGACCATGCTGCGCGCCGTCCACGATGTGCTGTCCCGATGGGCCAGCGGGCCGGCGGTTGTGCTGGACGGCGGCGTGGTCGATCCGGCGGGTGCGGTTGGCTCCGGTGCGGACGGTACGCATCCGGCGGCGGTGAGAGCCCCGGCGGTGAGCCACACGGCAGCCACGGACGGCGACCGGCCGCGGCGCCCGCCTCGCCGTTGTGTCGGCCGTGGTCTCGCTGCCGTCGGTCTGATGATCGGCCGCTCCTCCTCGCACGTTCGGGGGCATCCTCTCCATCGCGCCGTACCCGGGAAACGCAGAGCACAAACCCTGAACGTCGACCTTGCCGAATTCGGACGCGAGCGTGCGCATTTGCACAGAATTCAGCGGCGTGTCGCGTGCAGACATGCGCGCTCGCGGAGAAG
Organism: Mycolicibacterium hippocampi; assembly: GCF_010723735.1. Taxonomy (GTDB): domain Bacteria; phylum Actinomycetota; class Actinomycetes; order Mycobacteriales; family Mycobacteriaceae; genus Mycobacterium; species Mycobacterium hippocampi. The sequence goes on from NZ_BLLB01000002.1 coordinate 3,201,233, forward strand.
GGAAGAGGCTAGATGGCCATGGCGGCGCGCACGTCGTCCTCGGACGACGAACCGCCGGTGCCGCTGGAGGTGACCCGGCCGGCCTCGATGATGTAGTACTGCTGCGAGGACTCCAGCGCGAAGCCGATGTGCTGTTCGACCAGCAGTACACCGAGGTCCCCGCGCGCGGTCAGCGCGGTGATGGCTTCCTCGATCTCGCCGACCACCGACGGCTGAATACCTTCGGTCGGCTCGTCGAGAATGAGGCATTTCGGCGTCGTGATCAGCGCACGCGCGATCGCGAGCTGTTGGCGCTGACCGCCGGAGAGCAGGCCGGCGCGCCGGGTCAGCAGCTCCTTGAGGGCGGGGAACAGATCGAGTTGCTCGTCGATCAGCGCCTTTCCGTTCTTGCGCCCGTCGGCGACCACCTGGAGATTCTCGGCTGTGGTCAGCTGCCCGAACGACTGCTGGCCCTGCGGGACATAGGCCAGCCCGCGGGCCACCCGTGCGGACGGGCGCAGTTTGGTGATGTCCTGATCTTCGAACAGCACCTTGCCCGAAGTGCACTTGAGCAGGCCCACCGCTGCGCGAAGCAGTGTCGTCTTTCCCGCACCGTTGTGCCCCATCACCGCGGCTACCCCATCGGTGGGCACCTCGATGCTCACTCCGTGGATGACCTCGGAGCGGCCGTACCCACTGTGCACGTCGACCAGTTGCAGCATCTAGGAAACCTCCGTCTGTTCACCGGTCTGGCCGCGGGCTGCTTCGGCGCCGGCGGCGGCCGTTCCCAGGTAGACCTCTTGGACCTTCGGGTTTGCCTGCACCTCCGCGACTGACCCCTCGGCGATGACCTGCCCCCGCGCCAGGACCGTCACCGAGGTGGCGAACGCCCGCATGAAGTCCATGTCATGCTCGACGACCACGACGGTGCGTTCAGCACCGATGCGGCGCAACAGGTTTCCCGTCTCCTCCCGCTCTTCGTGGCTCATACCGGCGACGGGCTCGTCGAGCAGCAGCACGTCGGCGTTCTGCACCAGCAGCATGCCGATCTCCAGCCACTGCTTCTGGCCGTGGGCCAGCACGCCCGCGGGTTTGTCGGCCAGCGCGCTGAGCCCGGTCGTGTCCAGGGCCTGTTCGATCACGGGCAGCACACCGTGGCGCCGCCGCAGCAGCGTCCACGGTGACCGGCCGGCGCCGGCGGCGATGTCGAGGTTCTGGAGCACGGTCAGTTGCTCGAACACGCTCGCGGTCTGGAATGTGCGGCCCACGCCGCGACGCGCGATCTGGTGGACCTTCTTCCCCAGCAGTTCCACCCCGGACTTGCTGACCGAACCGGAGGCGCCCACCAGCCCGGTGATGGCGTCGATCACCGTGGTCTTACCGGCCCCGTTGGGCCCGATCAGGAACCGCAGATCGCCTTGGAAGAGCGTGAGGTCGACGTCGCTGACTGCTTTGAATCCGTCGAAATCGACTGTCAGACCGCGTACTTCGAGGTACTGGGTGCCCATGCCGACATTGCCGCCGGCTTTCGGTCCGCGTTCGGGAGAGATGGCCTCGGCTTCGGTCATGGGGCGGCTCCCACCTTTTCTGCGTCGGGTTCCTTCTCGGGTTCGGTGGCGACGCTGTCCTTGGCCTTGCGTCGCCGCCTGAACAGCACCGCCAGACCCGCGAAACCGGCGGGGAAGAACCCGACGACGACGATGAACAACAGGCCCTGCGCGTAGGTCCACTCCGACGGAAACCGTTCGGAGAACAGGGTTTGCGCCCAAGCCACCCCGATGGCTCCCAGCACGGGACCCAGCAGTGTGGTGCGTCCTCCGATGGCGACACCGATGAGGAACGCAATGGAGGGCAGGATGCCGACCTGCGACGGGGCGATGAAGCCGACGATCGGCGCGAACAGGGCACCGGCGATGCTGGCGAACAGTGCGGCGACGGTGTAGGCCACCACCTTGATGTTGGCGGGGTCGTATCCGAGGAAGCGCACCCGTTCCTCGCCGTCGCGCACTGCGACGAGCAGCTCACCGTAGCGGCTCTGCATCAGCTGGCGCACCACGGCCACCACGATCAGCAGGACCGCGGCTGCGATGAAGTACAGCATCCGCCGGTTCGCCGGGTCGCTGAGTGTGAAGCCGAAGAACGTGCGGAACCGGTTGAGGCCGTTGCTTCCTCCGAGGCTGGTCTGGCCGACCAGCAGGATGGCCAGCGCCGCAGCCAGCGCCTGCGACAGTATCGCGAAGTAGGCGCCCTTGACCCGGCGTTTGAACACGCCGAACCCCAGTGCCGCGGCGATCGCCGCCGGAACCAGCACGATGGCGAGCAGGGTGAACGCCGGAGAGGCGAAAGGCGCCCAGTAGCCGGGGAGTTCGCGTACGCCGGCGATCTGCATGAAGTCGGGCACATCGTTGCCGAACACCTGCGCGTCGGCGATCTTGAGGTGCATGCCCATCATGTAGCCGCCGAGGCCGAAGAAGACGCCCTGGCCCAGAACCAGCATGCCGCCCCGGCCCCATGCCAGGCCGATGCCGACCGCGACGATCGCGAAGCACAGGAACTTGCCGAGCAGGCTGAGCCGGAATTCGGAGAACACCACCGGTGCCACCCCGAACAGCAGTACCGCGGCGATCCCGAAGCCCGCCCAGGTCTGCCAGCGTCCGATGAGGGTCCTCACACCAGACTCCTTGTCCTGACGGTGAACAGGCCCTGCGGACGGGCCTGCAGGAAGATCACGATGATCACGAAGACGATGACCTTGGCCAGCGACGCGGTGGTGTTGAACTCGATGAACGAGTTCAGGAAGCCCAGCGTGAAGGCCGCGATCACGGTGCCCTTGATCTGGCCCAGTCCGCCCACCACGACCACCAGGAACGCGTCGATCAGGTAGCTCTGACCGATCGTCGGGCTGGTGGAGCCGATGAGCGTCAACGCCACGCCTGCCACAGCGGCCAGCCCGGATCCGATGAAGAACGTCGTGATGTCTGTCTTGCGCGACGAGATGCCACTGGTTTCAGCAAGATCGCGGTTCTGCACGACGGCGCGGATCCGCCGGCCCATCGGGCTGGTCTTGAGCACGGTGGCCAGCACCGCGACGCAGACGACGGCGAGCACCAGGATGAAGATGCGGGTCTTGGGCACGACGGCACCGAGGATGTCCACGCCGCCCGACAGCCATTCCGGGGCCACCACATTGACTGCGGGTGCTCCGAAGATGTCACGCGCCACCTGCTGCAGGATCAGCCCGACGCCGAAGGTCACCAGCAAGGTGTCCAGGGGGCGGGCGTACATCCGCTGGATCAGTGTGACCTCCAGCAGAGCGCCCATCGCGCCACCGATGAAGAAGCCGAGGACCAGCGAGATCAACAGCGAGGCACCGGCACTCGACACCACCTGCTGTATCACGTACGCGGTGTAGCAGCCCGCCATGATGAACTCGCCGTGCGCCATGTTGATGACGCCCATCTGGCCGAACGTCAGCGACAACCCCAGTGCGGCCAGCAACAGGATCGAGCCGAGGCTCAATCCTGTTGCCAGCTGCCCGATCAGGACATCCATATCAGCCGGAGAGGCCGGCGGCCCACGGGTAGGACTCCAGGAACGGATCCGGCTCGATCGGGCCGGGGGACTCCCAGATGGTGTAGATCAGGCCGTCGGGGCGGATCTCCCCGATGCGGGCGGTCTTGGTGATGTGGTTGTTCTCACCGTCGATCGTGACCAGGCCCTCCGGTGCGTCGAACGTGACCCCGCCCGCGTTTTCCTGCACCGCCGCGACGTCGAACGACTGGGCCTTCTCCACGGTGTTCTTCCACAGGTAGACCGAAACGTAGGCTGCCTCCATCGGATCCGAGGTCGGCTTGTCGGCGCCGAACTTGGCCTTGTAGGCCGCGACGAACTCGTTGTTCACCGGTGTGTCGATGGTCTGGTAGTAGTCCCAGGCCGTCAGCTGACCCTCGATGTTCTGCACACCGATGCCGCCGACCTCTTCCTCGGCGATGGACACCGACACCACCGGCATGTCCTGCGGGGTCAGGCCGACATTGCGGTACTCCCGGAAGAACGCCACGTTGGAGTCGCCGTTGAGGGTGTTGAACACCGCGTCGGCGTCGGCGCTGCGGACCTTGTTGACGATCGTGGAGAAGTCGGTCGAGCCCAGGGGGGTGTAGTCCTCGCCCTTGATCTCCATGCCATTGGCCTCGGCGTATGCCTTGATGATCCGGTTGGCGGTCTGCGGGAAGACGTAGTCGCTGCCGACCAGGTACAGCGACTGGACGCCCTGCTCCTTGAGGTAGTCCAGGGCCGGCACGATCTGCTGGTTGGTGGTCGCACCGGTGTAGAAGATGTTGGGGGAGGACTCCAGGCCCTCGTACTGCACGGGGTAGTAGAGAAGTGAGTTGGCGCTCTCGAACACCGGCAGCATCGCCTTGCGGCTCGACGACGTCCAGCCCCCGAACACGGCGGCCACACAATCGCTGCTGATCAGCTTCTCGGCCTTCTCGGCGAACACCGTCGGCTCGGACGCGCCGTCCTCGGCGACCACCTGGATCTGCTTGCCCATCACCCCGCCGTCGGCGTTGATCTGCTCGACCGCCAGATCGATGGCGTTGCGGACGGTCACCTCGGAGATCGCCATGGTGCCCGACAGCGAGTTCAGCGCTCCCACCTTGATGGTGTCACCGGAGGTGTCCACACAGGATTCTGCATTTGCTGAATCGGTTTCACTTGCCCTGCTGCCGCAGCCTGCCAACAGCAGGCTGGCTACCGCTACGACACTTCCTGCGGTGAGTGCGGATCGTCTGAAGGAAGTGCGTCGGGGGTTTTCCATGAACGGCCTTTCTTGCTGTCGACAGCGTTCATTCGCTGATGAGGCGTCGAGTCGGAGTAGCTTCGGGACACAGTTCGCGCCGAGGCGACCACACCGAGCGGGTGTCGAATCGGGACGTTAGAACGCCTGTGTTTCTGAGAAATGTCTGCGTGTGACGAACAAATTAACGTGCGGACAATCCGGCACTTGGTTTGCCGTTAACCCAGCCCGGCGTCGGAGGACTGTCCTGTGCGTAACGATCCGGTACCGTCCGGCGATGTGACCATCATGCGAACAGCCACAGCCAAAGTAGGGGCGGCGCTCGGGGTGTCACTGATGGCGGCGGCCGCATCCATTGCGGTCGGCCCGGTGACGGCGAGTGCGCAGCCCGACGGTCAGCAGGTCCGGTACACGCTCACCTCGGCGGGCGCCTACGAGTTCGACCTGTTCTATCTGACGTCTCAACCGCCGAGCATGGAGGCCTTCAACGCCGACGCCTACGCGTTCGCCAAGCGCGAGAAGGTCAACCTCGCCCCCGGCGTGCCGTGGGTGTTCGAGACCACGATGGCGGATCCGCAGTGGGCGATTCTGACCGTGAGCAGCACCACCCGCGGTGGACAGGCCGCGCCGAACGCGCACTGCGACATCGCGGTCGATGGTCAGGTGCTCGTCGCGCACGACGACCCCTACAACGTGCGGTGCCAGCTGTCGAAGTGGTAGCCCTGCGGCTACCGCGCATTCAGCCCTGACAGGGCCGGCGGCAGCGGGTCCCGGTGCAGCACTCCCAGACGTTGGGTGGCCCGGGTGAGCGCGACATACAACTCGGCCGCGCCGCGTGGTCCGTCGGCGAGGATCCGTTCCGGCTCCACCACCAACACGGCGTCGAACTCCAGACCTTTGGCTTCCGCGGGGGTGACGGTGCCCGGCACACCGGGTGGCCCGATCACGATGCTGGTGCCTTCCCGGGCTGCTTCTTCTGCGGTGAACTCGTTGATGGCAGTGCCCAGTTCGCTCTCCTCGACCTGACGCGACCATGGCTGGACGCCTGTTGCGCGAACCGAGTCCGGCGGCCTGACCCCCGGTGCGAACTCGGCGAGAACCGCGGCGGCGACGTTCATGATCTCCGCGGGGGTGCGGTAGTTCGTCGACAGCGGCCGGTAGATCCAACGGCCGGGCACATAGGGCTCGAGCATGGTGTCCCATGACGTGGCGCCTGCGGCCGACCGGCGTTGCGCCAGATCGCCCACCACGGTGAAAGACCTGCTCGGGCAACGTCGCATCAGCACCCGCCAGTCCATCTCGGAGAGTTCCTGGGCTTCGTCGACCACGACGTGCCGGTAGGTCCAGTCCCGATCCGCGGCGGCCCGCTCGTCGAGTTCACGGTTGTCGCGCTCGGTGAAGCGGTCGGCGAGGTCCTCGGCGTAGAGCATGTCGGTGGCCAGCAACTGGTCCTCGTCCTCCATGAGATCTTCCCGGCTGACCATGAGTTCCAGCACGCCTTCGGCGAACTCGGCCTCGGCCCGACGTTCTCGCTCGGCCGCCTGATCGGCGGTCTTGTCGCGACCCAGCAGGTCCACCAGTTCATCGAGCAGCGGCACGTCCGAGACCGTCCAGCGCTCGCCCTGCGCGCGAAACAGCGCGGGGTCGGCGCCTGCGGCCCGTAGCCGCTCGTGCGACGAGTAGAGCTCGCCGAGAAGGGTTTCCGGCGTCAGCGTCGGCCAGAGTTGGTCGAGCGCCGCCGCGAACCCGGCGTGGTCGCCGAGCTCGTCGACCAGTTCGGCCCGCAGATGTTCCCATGCGGCACGGTCCTCACGGGTCAGCCACCCCCGGCCGATCTTGGCGATCGCCCGTTCGGTGAGCACCCATGTGATGACGTCGGTGAAGACCGCGCGGGCGTCGTTGTGGGGCTGCTTGCTCGCGCGGGCCTCCTGGATGGCCCACTCGGCGGTCTCGGCGTCGATACGCACCGAGGTGTCGGCCAGTTCGATCGGAAGAGGGCTCTCGGGGACCCGTTGCCGGTCGGCGATCGCCGCGTCGAGCACGTCGAGCATCGTGCGCGAACCCTTGAGCCGTGCGGCCTCGGGTGGATCCTCGTCCGTCGCCCGCAGGCCGGGCACCAGGTCGCCGACGGTCAGGAACACCACATTGGATTCGCCCAGCGACGGCAGGACCCGCCCGACGTGGTTGAGGAAGGCCGGGTTGGGTCCGATCACGAGTACGCCGTGGTGCTCGATCCGTTGGCGCTGGGTGTAGAGCAGGTACGCCACCCGGTGCAGCGCGACGACGGTCTTGCCGGTCCCGGGGCCGCCTTCGATCACCAGCACCCCCTGATGGTCGAGGCGGATGATCTCGTCCTGCTCGGCCTGGATGGTCGCGACGATGTCGCGCATCCCGTCACCGCGGGGCGCGTTGACGGCGGCGAGCAGGGCGGCGTCGCCCGAGCCGCCGCGCTCACCGTCACCGGGACGGCCGAGGGTCTCGTCGGTGTAGTCGAGGACCAGCCGCCCGCGGGTGTGGAACTGCCTGCGGCGGCGCATGTTCTCCGGGGAGGCGCCGGTGGCGACGTAGAACGCGCGGGCCGCCGGCGCCCGCCAGTCCAGCAGCAGGGTGTCGTAGTCGTTCTCCTCGTCGAGGAGGCCGATCCGGCCGATGTACAGCCGTTCCCCCGCGAGGCTGTCCAACCGGCCGAAGCACAGCCCGCTGTCGGCCACATCCAGCCGGGACATCTGCCTGGCCAGCGCGCGGACCTCGGCATCGCGTTCCACCAGCGTCTGCCCGCTGCCGCGCAACACCGACTTGTAGCGGTGTCCCACCCGCGCGCGCTCGGCGTCGAGCCGCTCGTAGAGCCCGGCGATGTAGCGCTTCTCGGACGCCAGTTCGGCGGCGTGGTCCTGAAGGTCTGTGTGTTCCTGAGTCGACATGTGCCCCTCAACCTACGGAAGGCGCGACTGCTCCTTCTCCTACGACCATCCTCCTTGACGCGTAATCGAACGTGTGTTCGCATAGGGTATGCGATGGGATCGTCAGGGCGTCAGCGTGGACGACGGTGCACTGCCAGGACTGCAGCGCATCGGCTTCGTCCGCAGGGTACGCACTCCTCAGTTCGAGAACATCACCTTCCACGAGGTGCTGTGCAAGTCGGCGTTGAACAAGGTCCCGGGAACGGCTGACCACCTGCCCTTCGAGTACACCGTCAATGGGTACCGCGGTTGCTCACATGCGTGCCGGTACTGCTTCGCCCGGCCCACCCACGAGTACCTGGAATTCGACTGCGGTCGCGACTTCGACACCCAGGTGGTGGTGAAGACCAACGTCGCCGAGGTGCTGCGCCGCGAGCTCCATCGACCGTCGTGGGGGAGGGAAACCGTTGCGCTGGGGACGAATACGGATCCCTACCAGCGGGCCGAGGGCCGCTACGCGTTGATGCCCGGGATCATCGCTGCGCTGGCCGACTCCGGAACGCCGTTTTCGATCTTGACCAAGGGCACGTTGCTGCGCCGGGACCTGCCGCTGCTGACCGAGGCGGCCCGCCGGGTCCGCGTCGGCGTGGCGGTGTCGCTGGCCGTGGGTGATCCGGAACTGCACAGCCGGGTCGAGGCGGGTACCCCGTCGCCCCAGGCGCGCCTCGGGCTGATCTCGGCGGTGCGGGCGGCAGGCCTCGACTGTCACGTCATGGTGGCGCCGGTGTTGCCATGTCTGACCGATTCGACCGAGCACCTCGATGACCTGCTCGGCCGCATCGCCGCGGCCGGCGCCACCAGCGCGACGGTGTTCGGACTGCATCTGCGAGGGTCGACCCGCGGGTGGTTCATGGACTGGTTGGGGCGGACCTACCCCGAGTTGGTCGGCGAGTATCGCCGGTTGTATCGGCGCGGCGCCTACCTGCCGCCGGAGTATCGCCACGAGCTCGGAACCCGGGTCTCCCCGCTGCTCACCAAGCACCGGTTGATGCGCGGCCCACAGCGCAGCGCACCGGCACGGGCAGTGCCCGCACCGGTGGTGGCTGCACAGCAGACGTTGTTTTGACGGCCCCTGCAGGGCCGTTGGATGCGTACCGGTGATCAGGTCGCGGCGGCGACGCTGAACGGTTGCTCGGTCCGGGCGGCGAGATATTCCGGGCGGGGGCTGTCCGCCCGGAACGGGGCGCACAGCCGGTTCTCCACCGAGTTGAACACCAGGAAGATGTTGGATCGCGGGAACGGCGTGATGTTGGACGCCGACCCGTGCATCATGTTCGAGTCGAACCACAGGGCGTTGCCTGCGGGGCCGGTCACCTGGTCGATCCCGAACTGGTCGGCGGCTGCGGTCAACGTCGCCCGATCGGGCACCCCGATCTCCTGCTTGACCAGCGACGCCTGGTGGTGGTTCTGGGGCGTCTCACCGACACACGGGTAGAACGTCTTGTGCGATCCCGGCATGACCATCAGAGCCCCGTTGTAGGTGAAGTTCTCGGTCAGCGCGATGGAGCAGGACACCGCACGCATCAGCGGCATGCCGTCTTCTGCGTGCCAGGTCTCGAAGTCGGAGTGCCAGTAGAAGCCGCCGCCGGTGAATCCGGGCATCAGGTTGATCCGTGCCTGGTGCAGGTAGACGTCGCTACCCAGTAGTTGGCGCGCCACGGGCAGCACGGTGTCGAGCGTGACCACTTCGGCGATCAGGTCGCTGAGCAGATGCGGCTGGAAGACCGAACGGATGCCGCCGGAGGACTCACGGATGATCCGCGGGTCGCTGTCGTCGGCGCGTGCCCCGATCTGCTGGAGTTCGTCACGAACCGGCGGTAGCCAGTTCTCCTCGACGGTCCGGGGCCGCACCAGGTACCCGTTGGCGGTCATCGAAGTCAGGTCCGCGTCGGTGAGCGGCCCGTCGGACTCCTGGCCCCACACCGTCGGCTCGCGTCGTGCGATCGGCTCGACGGCATGCGGCAGCCGGGTGGGGTAGTGGTCGTGGCAGCGGTCGGTGCCGTCGGCGCTCATCGGATCGCCGCCGCGGGTGGGTAGGCTCCGCTCTCGTCATGCACCTCCTGCCCTGTGACGGGCGGATTGAACACGCACAGCATGCGCAACTGGGTGTGGCAGCTGACGCGGTGCCGCTCGTGGCCGTTGAGCAGGTACATCGATCCGGGAGCCAGCGGATGCTCCTCGCCGGTCTCGTGGTTGGTGAGGGTGCCGGTGCCTTCGACCACCCACACGGCCTCGACGTGATGCTGGTAGTGGAACTCACTCACCGAGCCGGGCTCGATGGTGGTCTCGTGGAACGAGAATCCGACGCCGTCATCGGCGAGGATGATCCGTTTGGACCGCCAGTGCTTGGCCGACACGTCACGTTCGGTGCCGGTTATCTCGGCGGTGGTACGCACGATCAAAGTCGCGTCTCCTTTCGGTCAGGTAGAGGGTGGGTCAGGACAGGGTCGCTGCGACCGATTCTGCCAGGATGTCGATGCCCTTATCCAGATCTTCCACCGTCGTGGTCAGCGGCGGGAGCAACTTGACCACCTCGTCACGGGGGCCACTCGTCTCCATCGTCACGCCGCGGTCGAACGCCGCCCGGCACACCTCGCCGGCCTGGGAGGCTTCGGCGAACTTGAGCCCTTGGGCCATCCCGCGCCCGCGGGCGCTGACACCTTCGTGGGTCTGCGCGATGGCCTCGAGGCGATCCCTGACATGCCGACCCTTGGACTCTGTTTCATCTGCGAAAGAGTCTGAGGCCCAGTAGGTCTCGAGCGCCTTGGTGGCGGTGATGAATGCCGGGTTGTGGCCACGGAAGGTTCCGTTGTGTTCACCGGGCGTCCAGACGTCCAGTTCGCGCCGGAACAGCGTCAGCGCCATCGGCAGGCCGTAGCCACTGATCGACTTGGACAGCGTCACGATGTCCGGCACGATGCCGGCTTCCTCGAAGCTGAAGAACCGTCCGGTGCGTCCGCACCCCATCTGCACGTCGTCGACGATGAGCAGGATGTCTCGGCGTCGGCACAGTTCGGCCAGTGCTTGCAGCCACTCAGCGCGGGCCACGTTCAGGCCACCCTCGCCCTGCACCGTTTCGACGATGACGGCCGCAGGGTGGTTGAGCCCACCGCCGGAATCGTCGAGCACCCGCTCGAACCAGTGGAAGTCCTCTGTCGCTCCGCCGAAGTAGTTGTCGTAGGGCATCGGGGTCGAATGGACCAGCGGGATGCCGGCGCCGGCGCGCTTCATCGAGTTCCCGGTCACCGACAGTGCTCCCAGGGTCATGCCGTGGAAAGCGTTGGTGAAGTTGATGATCGACTCGCGGCCGGTCACCTTCCTGGCCAGCTTCAGGGCGGCTTCGACGGAGTTCGCCCCGGTGGGGCCTGGGAACTGCACCTTGTAGTCGAGGCCGCGTGGCCGCAGGATCAGCCGCTCGAACGTCTCGAGGAAGTCGGTCTTCGCCGAGGTCGCCATGTCGAGAGAGTGCACGATCATGTCACTGGCGAGGTAGTCGAGCAGAGGCTGCTTGAGGGCAGGGTTGTTGTGGCCGTAGTTCAGGGCCCCTGCGCCGGCGAAGAAGTCCAGATAGCGCCGGCCGGCGATGTCGGTCAGCCAGGAGCCTTGCGCGACCGCCATCGTGGTGGGCCAGCTGCGGCAGTAGCTGCGCACCTCGGATTCCACCGAGTGGTACACCTCGGGGAGGTCGGCATCGGTCATGGGTGGGTTGAGCTCTGAGATCGACATAAGTCCCTTCACAGATCTGAGTTGTCGAGATTCGCGGTGATCGGACCGATCTGCAGGATCGGTTCGGCTTCGTGCGCCTGATCGGCATCGAGATGCTCGGCCAGGAATCGTTCGTGTTCGCTCATCGGCACACCGTGCCGTCGGGCGAAGGCACCGAACAACGCGCGCGAGGCTGTGTTACTGGGAGCGACTGTCGCCTCCACAGTGACGGGGTGACCATGGCGGTCTGCGCGGACCCATCGGGTCAGCGTGTCGAGCATCGTGCCCGCCAGGCCGGCACCCTGCGCGGATGCGGCTACGGCTACCTGCCAGACGAACAGCACTTCCGGCCTGGTCGGCGGATGGTAGCCGGTGATCAACCCGCACAGCTCACCGTCGCGGTCCGCCACGATACATGTGTCGGCGAAATCGGTGGCCATCAACAGGTATGCGTAGGTGGAGTTGAGATCGAGAACCCCGGTCTCGGCGACCAGACGGTGCATCGCGATCGCGTCCGCGTCGGTCGGACGACGCAGATACCGCTGCCATGAATCAGGCTGTCCGGCTGAGTTGTTCACACCGCTTGGGCGCGCATTCGGACTTTTCAGTCCAGCGCGCGGCGCACGCACATCCACTTGGTTTTGTTCACCACCGAACAAGTATCGAGTTTCGTCAGTCACGTCATCGGTGGTTCGACCGTATTTCAGCAAATGGGCAGAAGCAAGCAGCGGCAACGCCGAACTCGGTGGTCGAGAGGTCGCCGCCAGGGGTCTCACCTGCCCTGATGCCGGTCCGGACGCGACGATCTATGGTTTCGGTGCTGTTACCGAATTGTTATCGACCGTTGTGCCGCGAGCCGGGCGCAAGTCCGACATTGCCTGCCGCGCAACGCTTGTCCGAACCATTAGCGAACTTATGTCGACTATGACCCGGATCACATCCCCGGGCAAACACAGAGCCGTCGCTGTGAGTTGCGCTACGGCAGATGCCGGTGGTCCGGTTCAGGTGACGGCTACTGGCGGCCGCGTTTGACCTGATTGAAGGGAACGCCCCGGTCGGCCGCGGGCTCCCGGGGAAAGCCGAGGATGCGTTCGCCGATGACGTTGCGGGCCATCTCCGAACTACCGCCGCCCAACGACCCCGTCTGCCGGGACAGGTAACGGACGCCGACGCTGTCCATGAGGCCTGCGAGGTCCCCGCCTTCGTCGACCACACCGGCAGTGCCGGCGATGGCCAACGCCGTGTCGATCTCCAGTTCGGTGGTTTCGGCGTGGAAGAGCCGGATCAACGTGCCCGCGTTCGGCGGTAGCGAGCCCTCCGCGATGGACTGCGCCACGTGGGCGATGAGCTGCTCCTTGACCGCGCGGCGCACCAACGCACGACCCGCGAGGTCCTGGACCCGCTGATCGTCGGCCTGTCCGGTGATCTCGGCCAGTTCGACATGGTCGGGTGGCATCTCATGGGCGTTCTCTGCGCCGGATCCGCTGGCGAACTCCGACCCGCCCCCGACCGCGCGGCGCTCGTGAAAGAGCTGCCGAGAGGCCACTTCCCAGCCCTTGTTGACTTCACCGACAACTGCGTCGTCACCGAGTTCGAGTCCGTCGAAGAACTCCTCGCAGAACTCTTCGGAACCGTTGACCTCTTTGATCCGGCGCATCGTGATACCGGGGGAGTTCAGCGGCACCAGGAACATCGTCAGTCCCTCGTGCTTGGGCAGGTTCCAGTCGGTACGGGCCAGCAGCAAGCCGTAGTCGCCGGCGAACGCGCTGGTGCTCCACGTCTTGGCACCGTTGACCACCCACTTGCCGTCACGGCGGTCGGCGCGGGTGATGACGCCGGCGAGATCGGATCCGCCGCTGGGCTCGCTGAGTAGTTGCACCAGGATCTCGTCGCCGCGGATGGCGGCCGAGATGCGGTCGCGCTTCTGCGCCTCGCTACCCATGTCGAGGATCGTCGCGGCGCAAATCGTGAACGTGGGCACATTGAGGATCAGCGGCATCTCGTAGCAGCGGCACTCGGCATCGAAGGCCTTCTGGTAGGAGTAGTCCAGGCCGAGCCCGCCGTACTCCCGCGGGAAGCAGATCCCGGCGAAACCGCCCTCGTACAGCCGCTTCTGCAACTCCTTTGCGCGTTCCCAGGATTCGGCCTCGGCGCGCACCGCGAACGGTGGATGGTCGGGGTCGATGCGCGGCATGTTCGCTGCGAGCCAGGTGCGGGCGCGGGCCGCGAAGTCGGCGACCGATTCGCTGGTCCCGGTCGAGAGTGCGGTTTCGGTCATGCTGAGGGCTCCATTCGTTGCTGCTCCTCGCGGCTGCGGTTGGCGCTGGTGAGTGCGAACACCGCACGGTGATGGTCCTCGGGCGACCCGAACATCGCCCGGTACAACGCGACTCGGCGCAGGTAGAGATGCAGGTCGTGTTCCCAGGTCACGCCGATCCCGCCGTGTAGTTGGACGCAGTCCTGCAGCATCGCCGGAGCACGATCTGCGACATAGGCTTTCGCGACGCTGACCAGCATCTGGGCCTCCGGCGAGCGTGCCGCGACCGCGGAGACCGCCCCCTTGGTGGTGGCCCGACACGCCTCGAACCACATCTTCATATCGGCGGCCCGGTGTTTGAGGGCCTGGTAGGACGCCAGCGGGCGGCCGAAACTGTGGCGGTCGAACAGCCACTGATTGGTCATCGTGAGGACGGCGTCGAGGATCCCTACGATCTCTGCGCACTGCAGCATCAGCGCGACCTGGCGTTGCCGCTCGATGATTGCCGGAGTCTGTTCGGCACCACCCACCACTGCCGACTCGTCGACCTGGACACCGTCGAGTTGCACTCGCGCGTAACGTTTCACCATGTCGATCGAAGCCTGCGGCGCGACCGTCACCCCGGCGGCGTCGGTCGGCACCAGGAACTGTCTGACCCGGCCCTCGCATTCGGCGACCACCAGTACCGCGCCGCTCTCGGCTCCGGCTTCGACGCGGTCCTTGACGCCGTCGATCCGATAACCCGCCCCGGTGCGGGTTGCGGTGGTGGCGACGTGCGCTGGGGCGAAGCCCCGCGTGGGCTCGTACACCGCCCAGGAGGCCACGGTGTCTCCCGACACCAGGGCCTCGATCGCTGCTTCGTGTCCGCTCGGCGCCTCGATCAGGCCGGCGAGGACGATGCTGACCGGATGCAGCGGCCCCGGTGCGACGGTGTGCCCGATCTGCTCGGCGACCATGGCGAGGTCGGCGACCCCGTCGCCCGAGACGCTGCCGCCACCGAGTTCCTCGGGCACCAGCAGGCTCGTCCAGCCCAGTTCGGCTGCCCGCCGCCACCATTCGTCCTGGAACGAGACGCCGGAGGCATGCAGGCCACGCACATGGGTCAGCGATGCCTGCTTCTCCAGGAAGGTCGCAGTGGTGGAGGCGAACAGCATCTGTTCCGGGTTGGCGACCGTCATGTCTGTTCCTCGCAATTTCGTGGGCGGATGTCAGGTCAGGACGAGGGCGGGAACGTCGGGCTTGTAGACCTTCTTGTTCTCGACCTTGAACAGATCGACCATGTTGCCGCCCATCACCTTTCGGACGCCTTCTTCGTCGAGCCCATGGGCCACGAGATCATCGACCAGGTTGATCGGGTCGGCGAGGCCCTCCGGATGTGGCCAGTCCGAGCCGAAGATCACGCGGTCGATGCCGCACAGGTCGGCCATCTGCTTGAAATTGTCCTCCCAGAACGGTGCGACGTACACGCAACGTTTGAACGCCTGGATCGGGTCCTCCGGGAACTCGTTGGGCATCTTCATGAAGACGTCCTTGAACTGGTAGAACAGGTAAGGCACCCATGACGCGCCGTTCTCGACCGAGAGGATGCGCAGGTCGGGGTTGCGGGTCAACGCGCCGTGGCACACCAGCGCGGCCATCGTGTCCTCGATGGGCCGCTTGCCCATGGCGACCATCCGGAACGAGGTCGGCTTGAACGGCTTGAACTCGTCACCGGGCTCCCAGTCGTTGAGGTACTCGGCGTAGCCGCTGTCCGAGGCGTGCATCGACACCGGGATGCCGGCCTTGACGCAGGCGTCCCAGAAGGGGTCGAACTCGGGCAGGCCGAACGAACGGCTGCCCCGGTAACCAGGCACCGGCGCCGGCCGGACCAGCACGGTCTTGGCCCCGCGCTCGACACACCATTCGAGTTCCTCGATCGCGCGGTCGACGATGGACAGGTTGATCACCGGGGTGGAGAAGATCCGGTCCTGGTAGTTGAATTGCCAGGTCTCATACATCCACCGGTTCAACCCGTGGACGATGTCGAGAATCGCTTCGGGGTCGTCCTTGAGACGCTCCTCGACCAGGCTGGCCAGCGTCGGGAACATCAGGGTGTAGTCCAGGCCGAGCGCGTCGAGCACCTCGAGGCGGGCCTCGGGATTGCGGAAGGCCGGGATGGCCTTCATCGGCTTGCCCATCACCTCGCGGTAACTCTTGCCCCCGCTGCCGTGCCGGAAGTACTCCTCCTGTGCACCCGGGCGCGCGACGACCTCGAAGGTCGGGTTGGGGATGTAGTCACTGATCGTGTTGCGGACGACGATTTTGGTCCGCCCATGGACATCGATGTAGTCGATGATGCCCTTGCGGTGATCGGGCAGAAACTCGGTCAACGCCTCTTTGGGCTCGTAGAAGTGGTTGTCGGCGTCGAACACCGGATAGTCGAGATTGCGAGACGGCATGATGCGGGCTCCTGACATGGCGTGTATGCGAGAACCGGTAATGACATTACCGGTCCGTGGTAACGACATTACCACGCTCGGATGTAACGGTGCCAGTAGTGCTGTGGCGTTGTTATTGCAGTTCAGAGGGCCGGCGCGTCAGGCTGCGGAGGCAGAAGGTGTGCAGGTGGCCGCCGTCGATCGGGATGCCGTTCAGCTCGGCGCCCAGGTCGCGCAACCGTAGTGCGCCCAGCACCGTCTGCATCATGATCGCGGCGTCGGTGTCGACATCGAGGTCGACGCGGAACACCCCCTCGGCGATGCCGCGGCGCAGGATGTCGGCGAACAATGTGTGCAGCGGTGACAGCACCTTGGCGAACTCCCGGGGCCGGGTCTCCAGCAGGTGGTCGTTGTAGTAGGTCAGACCCCGGTTGATGCTGTCCTGGGTGGTGGATTCGGCAGGAGCACTGATGCGCTCGATCAGCCGCCGCAACGCGTCGGCACTCGACAGCGCATCGGTCTCGGCGCGCCACTGCAGGGTCGCATCGGCCATGATCTTCTCCACCAATGCCAACAACAGTTCGTCTTTGGTGGCGAAGTGCTGGTAGAAGGCCCGCAGGGAGGTCTTCGAACGTTCGACCACCTCCAGGACGGTGAAGTCGGTGCGGCCGGTCTCGCCGAGGATCGCCAGCGCCGAACCCATGAAGCGGGTGGCGCGGGATTCGGAGTTCGCCGCCATCGTTCACCGCCCTCCTGCTCGCCGTCAGCTGATGGTAATGACGTTACCGCTATCGGCGAACCTCGGTTACTGTTCCCACGACCGTTACTTCAGGGGAGGCCCACCGACAATGACAACTGATTCGGCAGACGCGCAGTGGACAGTGCAGGAACTGCTCGATCTCTTCGACGCCGCACCGGGCTCGGAGGGCACGTTCACCGCGCAGACCGGCCCCGCCGGTGAGGACGAACGGCAGGTGGTCGAGGGCACCCAGGTGCTCGCACAGTCGATTGTGGCTGCTGCCAAGCGGTTTCCGGAGAAGTCGGTGCGGTCGGTGTACTCGGTGTTCGCCCGTGCCGTCATGGTCGGCGCCGGGCCGGTGGAGCTCGATGTCGACGTCGTCAGCGAAGGCCGTTCCACCGCAACGGCGGTCGTGACCGCCAGGCAGAACGGCAAGCGTTGCATCACCACGACGGTGCTCGCAGACGTCCCCACCGACGACGTCATCCGGCACCACCTGCCCCGGCCCGACGTGGCCCCGCCCGAGAAGGCGAACGTGTCTGCGATGCCGATGGTCGGCCGCGAGCTGCGACTGGTCGACGTCGAGGATGTGAACAGTCCCGACGAGGTCGGGCCACCCGAGTTGTACGCCTGGCTGCACTACGACCCGATTCCGGCGCGCGACGACCTGGCAAAGGCGCTGATCGCCTATTTCACCGGCCACCTCGGCATCTCCACGACCATGAGAGCGCACGCCGGCATCGGAACCAGTCAGGCGCACCTGACGGTCTCGACAGCTCCCATGACGGTGTCGGTCAGCTTCCACGAGCCGGTGCGCTGGGACGACTGGTTGCTTTATACCCACGAGAGCACCCAGGTGGGCGCAGGAATGTCCTATGTACGCGGGGCAGTGCACACCCGGGAAGGCGCGCTGATCGCGTCGTTCACCCAGGATGCGCTGATCCGCCCGCTGCGCAGGACCGACACCTCCATCAAGGAGCAGTCGCGTCTCTGACGGGTGCCGGCGGTCAGGCGGCCAGCGACGAACGCAGCACGTCGAGCGGTAGACCACCCAGATCCAGTGCCCGGCTGTGGAACTCCTTGAGTGGGACACCTCTGGCCTGTGTCTCGGTACGCAGCTGCTGCCAGATGCGCTGTCCGATCGCGTACGACGGGGCCTGACCCGGCCAGCCGAGATAGCGGTCGAGTTCGAATCGCAGATTCTCGTCGGCCATCGCACTGTGCGATTTCAGGAACGTCCACGCCCGCTCGGCATCCCAGATTCCGCCGTCCGGGGCGGTCAGGCCACAATGCACACCGATGTCGATGACCACCCGTGCGGCCCGGAACCGTTGGGCATCAAGCATTCCCATTCTGTTCCCGGCATCGTCGAGCCACCCGAGTTCGGCCATCAGCCGTTCGGCGTAGAGCGCCCACCCCTCACCGTGCCCGGACACCCAACACCCCAGCCTGCGCCACCGGTTCAGTTGATCGGCCAGCACCACCGCCCGACCGATCTGCAGATGGTGGCCGGGGACACCTTCGTGGAACACCGTGGTCGTCTCCTGCCATGTGTGGAACGTGTCGACACCGTGCGGGACCGACCACCACATCCGGCCGGGGCGGGACAGGTCCTCCGACGGCCCGGTGTAGTAGATGCCGCCGGTGTGCGTCGGGGCGATCCGGCACTCCAAATTGCGCAGCGGTTCGGCGATGTCGAAGTGGCGATCGGCCAACGACTCGACGACACGGTCCGAGAGGTCCTGCATCCACTGCCGCAAGGCTTCGGTGCCGTGTACGGCATAGCGTGGCTCGCTGTCGAGCCGCCGCAGCGCTTCCTCCGCCGAGGCACCGGGATAAAGCCGGTCGGCCGTCGAATCCTGTTCGGCCACAATGCTTTCCAGCTGCTCGAGACCCCACTGGTAGGACTCGTCCAGGTCGACGGCGGCGCCGAGGAAAGACCGCGACAGCACCCGGTAGGCGTCTCGCCCGCACGCATCCGTCTCCCGGGAGTAGGGGCCGACATCCTCGCGCAACACCTTGGCCAGCGAGGCGTAGGCATCGGCGGCGTCCTCGGCGGCCTGGTGCAATTCGGCGCGCAGCACCTCGTTGCCCGGAGCGGCATCGGCGACCATCGAGACGAACAAGCGCTGGATCTGCCCGGATTGCTCGATCCCACGGCGCACTTGGCGGGCGGCGGGGGCATGCCCAGCCGCCGCGGCTGCGCGCAGCGATTCGGCGTACCCGGCGACGCGTTGCGGAATCCGCGACAGCCTGCGGTTGATCACCGTCCAGTCGTCCTCGGTGTCGGTGGCCATCAGGTCGAACACATCGCGCATCGTCTGCAGCGGTGAGTCGATGACGTTGAGTTCGCCGAGGTCGAGCCGGGCGTCGTGGATGTCGAGCAACACCCCGAGCCGTTCCCGCATCGCCGCGGCAGTGACCACGTCGACGTCGTCGACCGGGTGCGCGGCATCGAGTTCCCGCAGCGCCAACCGGGCCGCCTCGGCACGTGCGGTGACTCCGTCGGGGGAGTAGTCGGTGATCTCGTCGTCGTGGCCGGCGATGCCTGATTCGGTTGCCGCGCAGGGGTCCAGGGCCGCCGATGTCTCGAGGTAGCGCTCGGCGACGCTGTCGACGGCGGTGGCGGTCCTAGCCAAGGTTGTTGGTGGCGAACGTGTCACACTTGGCGGGCTCTCCGGTCTGATATCCGACGGTGAACCACTTCTGCCGCTGTTCGGAGGAGCCGTGGGTCCATGATTCCGGAGTGACCCGACCGGTGGCGGCCTCCTGGATGCGGTCGTCCCCGACGGCTGATGCGGCCGACAGCGCGTCGGCGATGTCGCTGTCGCTCAACGGTTTCAGGAATGTCACGTCGGTACCCTCCTGCTTGGTGATCGCGGCGTAGTGCGCCCACACGCCCGCGTAACAATCGGCTTGCAATTCGGTGCGGACGCCGCCGCCGGTGGGCCCTTCGGGGTCCTGCTGGGCACGACCGAGCGTGCCCTGGAGATTCTGCACGTGATGGCCGAACTCGTGGGCGACCACGTATTCCTGGGCGAACGGTCCACCGCTGGAACCGAACTGGCTGACCAAGGTGTCGAAGAACCCGGTGTCGAAGTAGGCGGTCTGGTCGACAGGGCAGTAAAACGGTCCCATCGCGCTGCTCGCGGAGCCACAACCCTCGGTCTGGACACCGTCGGTGAAGATCTCGACGCTCGGCCGCCTGTACCCGGGCATCAATTGCGCCCACACCCCGTCGAGCGAGTTCCCGGTCGCCACCACGCGGCACTGCACGATGTTGTTGGCGTCTTCGCCCGTGCGGCACTGGCTGAGATCGAACCCGGGTGTCTCGACCCCCTGGGTGTCCATCTGTTGTGGCGGGACCACAGTGCTGGGATCAACGCCCAGGAACAGCGCGACCACGACGATCAGCAATCCGCCCAACCCACCGCCGACGGCAATGCCCCGGCCGGGTCCGCGACCGCCGCTGCTGCTGGACGTGGTGCTGGTATCGATCCGCATGCCTTCGTTGAAGGTCATCGCACTACCTCTTTTCAACGCCGGGCGCGCCCGGCCCCAAGTCGGGTCAAGCTTCGCACACTACGATTTGTCGCGTGGCAGTCGTTGCCGGACAAGGCGCCGTGATCAAGACCGCATCAGGGGATCTGCGCGGCGACACCGAGGGAAGCATCGGTGTCTGGCGTGGCGTGCCCTACGCCGCCCAGCCGGTCGGGCAACGTCGATTCCTGGGCCCGGGTCCTCTCGAGCCGTGGTCGGGGGTCCGTGACGCACTCGAGCACGGCCCCTTGCCACCGCAGACGAAATCATTTGTCGGCGGCGGCCGCGACGACCCCAAGGTGCGCGACGAAGCCTGCCTCACCCTGACCGTGTGGTCGCCGGACACCACGGGTTCGCTGCCGGTGATGGTGTGGATCCCCGGCGGGGCATTCGTCTACGGCGCAGGCCAGTTCCAGCTGTACAACGGGTCGAGGCTGGCCGCCAACGGCAACGTCGTCGTCGTCAACGTCACCTACCGGATCGGGGTGTTCGGCGGGTTCGAGCTCGGGGACCTCGGTGAGGGATTCGACGACAACCTGGCGCTGCGCGACCAGATCGCGGCGCTGCGCTGGGTGCGCGACAACATCGCCGCGTTCGGTGGGGATCCCGACCAGGTCACGGTGTTCGGTGAATCCGCAGGCGCGACGTCGGTGCTGGCATTGCTGGCCAGCCCGATGGCGACCGGACTGTTCCACCGCGCGATAGCCCAGAGTCCGGCGTTGCCGCTGATCGCCGACCGGGAGCTGCGCGCGGCCCGCGCCCATGAGTTCCTGGCCCGTCTCGGGGTGCGCGTCTCCGAGGTCAAGGGACTACCGCAGCGGCAACTTCGCCGGGCCGCGGGCGCACTGCAACTGAAGAGCGCGTCGACGACACCGACATTGGCCTACGGGTTGACGCACGGCACGGATCTGCTGCCCCGCCACCCGCTCGACGCCGCGCGAAGTGGCCACCTGGCCCGGATGCCGTTGATCATCGGCACCAACAGCCACGAGGCCTCGATGTTCGCCTGGACCAAGCCGCCGATGCTGCCCACCACGCAGGCGTCGGTGGACGCGTACTTCGCCCGCGTCGCCCCCGAAGCCAAAGAGCTTGTTTTGCAGGCATATCCGACGTTTCCCCGGCGGCGCGCCCTGATCGACCTGGGATCCGACGTGATGTTCGGCGGACCGGCCTGGTCGTTCGCCGACGCATACAGTGCGCATGCCCCCACCCGCATGTACCGCTTCGACCACTTCGGCATGAGCCTGCGCATGCTGGGCCTCGGCGCCACCCACGGCAGCGAGATCGTGCACGTCCAGCACAGCTACGCGTCCTTCGTCGGCCGCAAACTGCATCCACTCGCCCGGCGACTGCAGCCTTCGGTTGGACGCCGGATGCAGCGTGCCTGGCTGGACTTCGCCCACGCCGACGGGATCGACGAGGCGGACTGGCCGCTCTACGAGACCGGACGCCGACGCACCCGGCTCATCCTGACCGCCCGGGATGTCGTCGCCGAGGATCCCGACGCAGTCCGGCGGACGGCGTGGGCGCTCGTCTACTAGGACCTGGAAAACCGCTCGTCGGTATAACGGCGGAGGTTGTGCAAGAACCGCTGGAACATCCAGCCCATCACGGGCTGTCCGGCGAACAGGCCGAGCCGGCCGGCCAGGCCCCGGGGCTTCATCGCCATGATCCAGGTCAGGTGACAGCCGTCGGCCGTCGGCACCACGCGGTAGTCCTCGGCGAAGGCCGCCACCGCATCGGTTGTCGCTTCGTTGAATCGAAACGCCATCCGCGTGAACGGTTCCCAGGCCAGGAACTCCTCGTCGCCGGTGATGCCACCGCGCATGTCGACCGTGCGGGTGGTGCCCACCCCGCGAGGTTCGGGACTGGTCCACGTCACGTCGGTGATGACCGTCGCCCACTGCGGCCACGAGGTCTCGTCGGCGAGGACCTCGAACAGCTGCTCCGGCGTGACGGCCAAGTCGACGGTGCTGACGAAGCGATACGGAGCGCGATCGACAAAATCCAGGTCGACGCGTTCACAGGGGTGACGCTGAGCCATCGGACCGGGCCTTTCGTCGCTGCACCGCTTACCGGACAGATCACGATAGCTGTCTGGTCAGGCCTGCGGACGTCGCCCCTTAGACTGAGCAGTCGTTTGAGAACCCCGACTCGAGGAGTACTTCGTGCTGCGCACCCGCACCGCCGGATCGTTGCGCGCCGCCGACGCCGCCCAGACTGTGACGCTGGCCGGTTGGGTGGCGCGCCGTCGCGACCACGGCGGCGTCATCTTCATCGACCTCCGCGACTCTTCGGGGGTGGCGCAGGTGGTGTTCCGCGAGGGTTTGGAGGAGGGACAGGTGCTGGCGCAGGCGCACCGGCTGCGCTCGGAGTTCTGCGTCACGGTCACCGGCGTCGTGGAGGTCCGGCCGGAGGGCAACGCCAACCCCGAGATCGCCACCGGTGACGTCGAGGTCAACGCCACCACGCTGACGGTCCTGAGCGAGAGCGCCCCGCTGCCGTTTCAGCTCGACGAGACCGCAGGTGAGGAGGCGCGGCTGAAATACCGGTACCTCGATCTGCGCCGCGAGGGGCCGGGGCAGGCGATTCGGCTGCGCTCCAAGGTCAATGCCGCCGCGCGGGGCGTGCTCGCCGCACACGACTTCGTCGAGATCGAGACCCCGACGCTGACCCGCTCCACCCCGGAGGGCGCCCGCGATTTCCTGGTGCCCGCCCGGCTGCAGCCAGGGTCGTTCTACGCGCTGCCGCAGAGCCCGCAGCTGTTCAAGCAGCTGCTCATGGTCGCAGGCATGGAGCGCTACTACCAGATCGCGCGGTGCTACCGCGACGAGGACTTCCGCGCCGACCGCCAGCCTGAGTTCACCCAGCTGGACATGGAGATGAGCTTCGTCGACGCCGATGACGTGATCGCGGTGTCGGAGGAAGTGCTGCGGGCGGTGTGGTCGACGATCGGCTACGACCTGCCGCTGCCGTTGCCGCGGATCAGCTACGCCGAGGCGATGCGCCGGTTCGGTTCGGACAAACCCGACCTGCGATTCGGACTGGAGCTCGTGGAGTGCGCCGAGTACTTCGCCGACACCCCGTTCCGGGTGTTCCAGGCTCCCTATGTCGGCGCGGTGGTGATGCCGGGCGGGGCCTCGCAGCCGCGCCGGACCCTCGACGGCTGGCAGGAGTTCGCCAAGCAGCGCGGGCACAAGGGGCTGGCCTACGTGCTGATCGGTGACGACGGAGAGCTGGGCGGACCTGTCGCCAAGAACCTCTCCGACGCCGAGCGTGACGGACTGGCCGCACACGTCGGCGCCAAACCGGGGGACTGCGTGTTCTTCGCCGCCGGGTCGGCCAAGTCGGCACGGGCACTGCTGGGGGCCACCCGCATCGAGATCGCCAAGCGCCTCGACCTGATCGACCCGACCGCCTGGGCCTTCACCTGGGTGATCGACTGGCCGCTGTTCGAAGCGGCCGACGACGCGACCGCGGCAGGGGACGTGGCCGTGGGGTCGGGGGCATGGACGGCCAGCCACCACGCGTTCACCGCGCCGGCGCCAGAGTCGGAGGCGACGTTCGACACCGATCCCGGCTCCGCGCTCGCCGACGCCTACGACATCGTCTGCAACGGCAACGAGATCGGTGGCGGCTCGCTGCGCATCCACCGCCGCGATGTCCAGGAACGGGTGTTCGCGATGATGGGCATCAGCAAGGACGAAGCCGAGGAGAAATTCGGATTCCTGTTGGATGCCTTCACCTTCGGTGCGCCACCGCACGGCGGCATCGCCTTCGGCTGGGACCGGATCGTGGCGCTGCTGGCGGGGCTGGACTCGATCAGGGAGGTGATCGCGTTCCCGAAGAGCGGCGGCGGGGTGGATCCGCTGACCGACGCGCCTGCGCCGATCACCGCACAGCAGCGCAAGGAATCCGGAATAGATGCCAAGCCGGAAAAGCTGGAGAAGTCATGACCGAACCGGACAAGGACAAGCTCGTCGCGGACACCGCGGCGCTCGACGACTTCAACCGCGCCATCGTCGAGGAGTTCCGCGCCAACGGCGGTAAGGTCGGCGGCCCGTTCGAAGGTGCCACTCTTCTGCTGCTGCACACCACCGGCGCCAAGACGGGCAAGACCCGTCTTTCGCCGCTGGCCTACCTCACCGTCGACGAGAAGATGCTGATCATCGGGTCGTACGCGGGTGCGCCGAAGGATCCCGCCTGGGTGCACAATCTGCGCGCCAATCCGCGGGCGTACATCGAGGTGGGCACCGACGCTTACGACGTGGACGTGCGCGAGCTTCCTGCCGACGAGCGCGACGCCACCTACCCGAAGATCATCGAGCTGGCGCCGGTGTTCGCCGAGTATCAGGCAAAGACGGCACGGGCCATCCCACTGTTCGAACTGACCCGAACCTAG
Source organism: Mycolicibacterium hippocampi (assembly GCF_010723735.1). GTDB lineage: Bacteria > Actinomycetota > Actinomycetes > Mycobacteriales > Mycobacteriaceae > Mycobacterium > Mycobacterium hippocampi. The sequence continues at coordinate 3,226,030 of NZ_BLLB01000002.1, forward strand.
CCCGCCCAACCGCCGGAACGGTATTCCAGCAGGGCGTCTCTCGACTTTTCGCTGCTGGAATACCGTTCCGGCGAGGGTCTGGGTATAGGACCGGAGACCCAGAGTATTGTGAACGCCATGACAGTGCTGCAGGGCCGCCTGGTCGACCGGGACGCCTGGTCGGCGGTGGGCCAGTGTCCGATCGAGAAGACCATCGAACTGCTCGGTGCCAAGTCGGCGATGCTCATCCTGCGCGAGGCCTATTACGGCACCACCCGCTTCGACGACTTCTGGCGCCGCGTCGGCGTCACCAAGGCTGCGGCCTCCGCGCGCCTGTCCGATCTGGTCGAGGCAGGCCTACTGGAGCGGCGACCATATCGCGAACCGGGCCAGCGAAGCCGCGACGAATACGTGCTCACCCCGGCCGGAGTGGACTTCATGCCGGTGGTGTGGGCGATGTTCGACTGGGGCCAGCGGCATCTGCCTGCGCCGGCGCCGCTTCGGCTCACGCACGAGGGCTGTGGAGCCGACACTGCCGTGGTGCTGCGCTGTGAGGAGGGCCACGTGGTGCCGCTCGATGGACTCGGGGTCCGGATCCGCCGGTAGGGTTCGGTTCAACCGGCGGGCTTCACAGACGTGACGCGACCTGCATCGCCGTCCCGGTTGTGATGGGATTTGACGTTATGGGTATCAAGGTGGCGCTGGAGCACCGCACCAGCTACACGTTCGACCGCCTCATCGAGGTCTATCCACACGTGGTCCGCCTGCGCCCAGCGCCGCACTCACGTACCCCCATCGAGGCCTACTCATTGCAGGTCGAGCCCGCCGACCACTTCGTCAACTGGCAGCAGGACGCATTCGGCAACTTCATGGCCCGGTTGGTCTTCCCGACCCGCACGCGCAGCCTGACCATCACCGTCGGGTTGATCGCCGACCTGAAGGTGATCAACCCGTTCGACTTCTTCATCGAGGATTACGCCGAGTGCGTCGGCTTCGAGTACCCCAAGGCGCTGGCCGAGGATCTCAAGCCCTACCTCCGGCCGGTCGACGAGCACGGCGAGGCGTCCGGGCCGGGTGACCTCGCCGAGGCGTGGGTGCACAATTTCTCTGTCGCCCGCGGCACCCGGACGATCGATTTCCTGGTCGCGCTCAACCGGGCGGTGAACGCCGATGTCGGCTACAGCGTCCGGATGGAACCGGGCGTGCAGACACCGGATTTCACGTTGCGGACGGGGATCGGGTCATGCCGGGACTCGGCGTGGCTGCTGGTGTCGATCCTGCGCCAGATGGGTCTGGCGGCCAGATTTGTCTCCGGGTACCTGGTCCAGCTGACTTCCGACGTGGAAGCGCTGGACGGGCCGTCGGGCCCGGCAGCGGACTTCACCGATCTGCACGCCTGGACCGAGGTGTACATCCCGGGCGCCGGGTGGATCGGCCTGGATCCCACCTCGGGCCTGTTCGCCGGCGAGGGTCACATCCCGTTGTCGGCCACGCCGCATCCCGAGTCGGCGGCACCCATCACCGGCTCGACCGAACCGTGCGAGACCACGCTGGAGTTCACCAACGTGGTCACGCGGGTGCACGAGGATCCGCGTGTCACGCTGCCCTACAACGACGAGTCATGGGCGCAGATCCAAGCTCTCGGGGCACGGGTCGACGACCGCCTGGCCGCCGGTGACGTCCGGCTCACCGTGGGCGGCGAACCCACCTTCGTCTCGATCGACAATCAGGTCGACCCGGAGTGGACCACCGACGCGGACGGTCCGCACAAGCGCGAACGAGCCTCGGCCCTGGCGGCGCGGCTGAAGGCGTTGTGGGCGCCCCAGGGGCTGGTGCAGCGCAGTCAGGGCAAGTGGTACCCGGGAGAGCTGCTGCCGCGCTGGCAGATCGGGCTGTTCTGGCGCACCGACGGAAAACCACTGTGGACCGACGAAGCGCTGCTGGCCGACCCGTGGGCCGAACAGCCGCAGGCTCCCTCGCTCGATCCCGACACGGCCCGGCAACTCCTCGCCGCCATCGCCGAAGGGCTGGGGCTGCCCGACAGCCAGGTCCGCCCGGCGTTCGAGGACCCGCTGAGCAGACTGGCGGATGCGGTGCGCCAACCCGAGGGGGACCCGGTCGCCGGGGAGGACGACCTGGCCTCCGACAGCCCGCGGGCCCGCGCGGCACTGTTGGCTCGTCTCGAGTCCGCGGTCACCGAACCCGCGGCGTACGTACTCCCGTTGCATCGCCTCGAAGACGGGTCGGCCTGGGCCAGCGCCGACTGGAGGTTGCGTCGGGGGCGCATCGTGCTGCTCGACGGTGATTCGCCCGCGGGCCTGCGGCTGCCACTGAAGTCCATCAGCTGGGAACCGCCGCCGGTGACCTTCGACGCCGATCCGATGGAGTCCCGGCCGCCGCTGCGGGACCCCGCCGCCGAGACCGAGGACGACGCGGCGGTGGTCGAGGATGCCGACCCGATGCCGACCACCGCCCTGGTCGGCGAGGTCCGCGAAGGCGTCCTGTATGTGTTCCTGCCGCCCACCGAGGAACTGGACGACTTCGTCGACCTGATCCATCGGATCGAGGCCGCCGCGGCCAAGGTCGGCTCCCCGCTGGTGGTCGAGGGATACGGTCCGCCGACAGATGTCCGGCTGCAGTCGATGTCGGTCACGCCGGACCCGGGCGTCATTGAGGTCAATGTGGCGCCGACGTCCAGCTTCGCCGAGCAGCGCGAGCAACTGGAAGGGCTGTACGCCCAGGCTCGTCTGGCACGCCTGTCCACCGAGGCCTTCGACGTCGACGGCACCCACGGCGGCACCGGGGGAGGCAACCACATCACCCTCGGCGGTATCACCCCCGCCGATTCGCCGCTGCTGCGGCGTCCCGATCTGCTGGTCTCGCTGCTGACGTACTGGCAGCGTCATCCGTCACTGTCGTACCTGTTCGCCGGCAGGTTCATCGGCACGACATCGCAGGCGCCGCGCGTCGACGAGGGCCGCCCGGACTCGATCTACGAACTCGAGATCGCCTTCGCCGAGATCGCGCGGCTGTCAAAATCCGAAGGTGGTCCGAGGCAGGATCATGGTCGCTCCGCAAGCGTCCCTCCGGATCATGGTCGCTCCGCAAGCTCCGCTCCGTGGATTCCCGACAGGGCCCTGCGCCATCTTCTCACCGACATCACCGGCAACACCCATCGTGCCGAGTTCTGCATCGACAAGCTCTACAGCCCGGACAGTCCCCGCGGCAGGCTCGGACTTCTCGAGCTGCGCGGGTTCGAGATGCCGCCGCACTACCAGATGGCCATGGTGCAGTCGCTGCTGGTGCGATCTCTGGTCGCCTGGTTCTGGGACGAGCCGCTACGCGCCCCGCTGATCCGCCACGGCGCCAACCTGCACGGCCGGTACCTGTTGCCGCACTTCCTGATTCAAGACATCGCGGAGGTGGCCGCGGACCTGCGGGCCCACGGCATCGATTTCGACACCAGCTGGCTGGATCCGTTCACCGAGTTCCGGTTCCCGCGCATCGGGACCGCGGTGTTCGGGGGCGTGGAGATCGAGTTGCGCGGCGCCATCGAGCCGTGGAACGTGCTGGGCGAGGAGTCCACGGCGGGCGGCACCACCCGCTACGTCGACTCCTCGGTCGAACGGATCCAGGTCCGGCTGATCGGCGCCGACCGACAGCGCTACATCGTCACCGTCAACGGCCACCCGATCCCGATGCTGGCCACCGACAACCCCGACGTCCAGGTAGGTGGGGTGCGTTATCGAGCCTGGCAGCCGCCCAGCGCGCTGCACCCGACGATCACCGTCGATGGGCCGCTACGGTTCGAACTCGTCGATTCCGCATCCGGGGTGTCCCGGGGCGGCTGCACCTACCACGTCTCCCACCCGGGTGGACGGGCGTACGACGCCCCGCCGGTCAACGCCGTCGAGGCCGAGTCGCGGCGTGGTCGCCGCTTCGAGGCGAGTGGTTTCACGCCGGGCAAGGCCGACCTGACCGGTCTGCGGGAGAAGCAGGCACGTCAGTCGACCGACGTGGGCGCGCCGGGGATCTTGGATCTGCGGCGAGTGCGTACCGTGCTGCAGTAATGGCACTTCCCGCAACAGGTCCGGCACCCCGGTCGGGCGCCGGGTCCCTCGACTTCGACAACCCGCTGGCGCCCTACCGCACCATGCGGGCCCAGCCGGCACTGTTCGACGTCCAGCCGACCCTGCGGGACCCGGGACCCGGTTACGACGAATTCGTTGACGAGGCAGGCGAGGTCCGGCCCGCCTGGCAGGAACTCGCGGACTGTCTGAACGAGCGTGGCCGCGGCGGACTCGACCGACTGCGGGCCGTGGTGCGCAGCCTGGTGGACAACGACGGCATCACCTTCATCCAGGTCGATCACAACGGCGAGGCGATCACCAACGGAGACGGCACGGCGGTGCCCGGGCCCTGGCAGCTCGACGCACTGCCGCTGGTGATCTCCGCCGCGGACTGGGACACACTCGAAGCCGGGCTGGTGCAGCGTTCGAGGCTGCTGGATGCCGTCCTGACCGACCTGTACGGGGAGCGGCGCTCGGTCACCAGCGGCGTGCTGCCACCCCAGCTGTTGTTCGCCCATCCCGGCTATGTGCGGGCCGCCCGAGGCATCGAGGTACCGGGCCGCCACCAGCTTTTCCTGCACGGATGTGACATCAGCCGGTCCTCGTCGGGCGAGTTCCTGGTCAACGCCGACTGGACGCAGGCGCCCTCCGGGGCCGGGTATGCGCTCGCGGACCGGCGTGTTGTCGCGCACGCCATCCCGGACCTCTACGAACAGATCGGGCCGCGCCCGGCCTCGCCGTGGGCCCAGGCGCTGCGGCTGGCCCTGGTCGACGCCGCCCCCGAATCGGCCGAGGAGCCGGTGGTGGTGGTGCTGAGCCCGGGCATCTTCTCCGAGACCGCGTTCGACCAGGCCTACCTCGCCAGTGTGCTGGGCTTCCCGCTTGTCGAGAGCGCCGACCTGGTGGTCCGCGAGGGCAAACTGTGGATGCGGTCCATGGGCACGCTGAACCGGGTGGACGTGGTGCTGCGCCGGGTCGACGCCGACTTCGTCGATCCCCTGGACCTGCGTGCGGATTCCCGGCTCGGGGTGGTGGGACTGGTCGAGGTGCTGCGCCGGGGCGCGGTGACGGTGGTCAACACCATCGGAAGTGGGGTGCTGGAAAGCCCTGGGCTACTTCGATTCCTGCCCGAACTGGCCGAGGAGTTGCTAGGCGAGACGCCGCTGCTGCAAACCGCGCCTGTCTACTGGGGCGGCATCGACGTGGAGCGCTCCCACCTGCTGACCAACCTGTCCTCCCTGTTGATCCGACCGGTCACCGGGGGCGAACCCATCGTCGGCCCGGAACTGTCGGCGGCGCAGCTCGAGGAGCTGGCGGCCCGCATCGAAGCCGACCCATGGCAGTGGACCGGGCAGGAGCTACCGCAGTTCTCCTCGGCCCCTTCCGATTACCGCCCCGGCGGGCTGTCGTCTGCCAGCGTCGGGATGCGGTTGTTCACGGTGGCTCAGCACAGCGGCTACGCGCCGATGATCGGTGGTCTGGGCTATCTGCTGGCATCGGGGTCCGCCGCCTACCGCCTCAACACCGTTGCGGCCAAGGATATCTGGGTTCGTACCCCGACGCGGGTGACGGCGGAGGTGGCGACGGCACCGCAGGTCGAGGTGCCCGAGGAGACCGTGGTCGCCGAGCTGCCGTCGTTGGTCACCTCGAGTCCGACGCATGCGATCAGTTCGCCCCGTGTGCTGTCGGATCTGTTCTGGATCGGCCGGTACGCCGAGCGCGCGGAGAACATGGCCCGGCTGCTGACGGTCACCCGCGAGCGCTATCACGAGTATCGCTATCGGCGCGCGCTGGCCGGCAGCGAATGTGTGCCGGTGTTGCTTACGGCACTGGGCCGGATCACCGGGACTGATACCGGCGCCAGCGGGGACTATGCCGAGTTGGTGGCGACGGCGCCGACCACGCTGTGGTCACTGACCGCCGATCGCTACCGCCCCGGTTCGCTCGCCCAGTCCGTGGAGCGTCTCAGTCTGGCCGCCCGGGCGGTCCGGGACCAGATGTCCAACGACACCTGGATGGTGCTCTCCGCCCTCGAGCGCGCGCTGCTGCACAGCCCCGAGACCCCGCCGGATTCTCGCGCCGAGGGTGATGCGTTCCTGTCGTCGACGAACACCCTGACGCTGGCGGGCATGCTCGCGCTCTCCGGGGTGGTCGCCGAATCGATGGTGCACGACGTCGGTTGGACGATGATGGACATCGGCAAACGGATCGAGCGCGGGCTTGCACTCACCGCGCTGCTGCGGGCCACGCTGACCAAAGCCCGGCTACCCGATGCAGAGCAGACGATCACCGAGTCGACCCTGATCGCGTGCGAATCGCTGGTGATCTACCGCAGGCGCAATCCCGGCACGGTCAGCATCGCCGGGGTCGCCGAACTGGTGTTGTTCGACGCGGACAACCCGCGATCGCTGGTCTACCAGCTGGAGCGGCTGCGCACCGACCTCAAAGCGCTGCCCGGCGCATCGGGGTCGTCACGGCCGGAACGGATGGTCGACGAGATCGCCACCCGGCTGCGCCGCATCGAGCCGGCCGAGCTGGAGGAGGTCACCTCCGAGGGGGCACGCGACGAACTCGAGGGACTCCTCACCGGGATCCATCGTGACCTGCGTGAGTTGTCGGGCGTCATCACCGCCACCCACCTGTCGCTGCCCGGCGGCATGCAGCCGCTGTGGGGTCCCGACGCTCGACGGGTGATGCCGTGACCGCGTTCCCGGACGGTCCCACCGCATCGGTGACGAGCCGGTGCTACGAGGTCACCCACCGCACCGAGTATCGATACTCCGATGTGGTCACCAGTTCCTACGGCCGGGGCTTTCTCATCCCACGGGACTCGGCGCGCCAGCGATGCCTGTTCCACGAGTTGGTGATCGAACCGGAGGCCGCCGACAGCTCCACCAGCCGTGACGCGTACGGCAACCTGAGTGCGTACTTCCATGTCATCGAGCGGCACCGCAAACTCCGTATCACCAGCCGTTCGGTCGTCGAGGTCGACGCGCCGCCACCGGACCTCTACCAGGGCCCGTCGGCGGTGGCGCCCTGGGAGATCGCCCGCCCGGTCGGCACCGACGGGGCACTGGCCACCGAGTTCACGCTGGACCTGCAACCCCCGGAGATCACCGAGGAACTGCGCGCCTACGCGGCACCGAGTTTCACGGCCGGTCGGCCGCTGATCGAGGTGCTGCGCGACCTGACGTCGCGGATCTACACGGACTTCACCTATCGGTCGGGATCGACGACGGTGTCCACCAAGGTGAGCGAGGTTTTGGCGGCCCGAGAAGGGGTATGTCAGGACTTCGCGCGGCTCGCGATCGCCTGCCTGCGTGCCAACGGTCTGGCCGCCAGCTACGTCTCCGGTTATCTGGCGACCGACCCTCCGCCCGGGAAGGAACGCATGGTGGGTATCGACGCGACACACGCCTGGGCATCGGTGTGGACGCCTCAGAACCTGTGGCTCGGCCTGGACCCGACGAACAATCAGATGGTTGACGAGCGCTACGTCACAGTGGGGTTCGGTCGTGACTACGCCGACGTGCCCCCGCTGCGCGGAATCATCTACACCGACTCGGAGCGCAGCGTCATCGACGTCGCCGTCGACGTGGCGCCCTGCACCGGGGGAGTGCTCGATGCGTGACTTCAACTGTCCCAACTGTGGTCAGCGGCTGTCCTTCGAGAACTCGGTGTGCCTGAATTGTAAGAGTTCGCTTGGGTTTTCGCTCGACGATATGGCGCTTCTGGTCATCGCCCCGCCCGCCGAGAGCGAGCACGCCGGCGCGGTCGACGAGAGTCAGTACCGGCTGTGCGCGAATCTGCATCTGGCCGAGTGCAACTGGCTCGTGGAGAAAGGGCCGGTCGCCAGGCTCTGCGCGTCCTGCGCGCTGACCCGCACCCGGCCCAACGACGCCGACACCGTGGCACTGGCGTCGTTCGCTGCCGCTGAGAAGGCCAAGCGCAGACTGATCGCCGAGCTCCACGAGTTGAAGCTGCCGATCGTCGGCCGCGACCAGGATCCCGAGTACGGGCTGGCGTTCGACCTGCTGTCCAGCCACTTCGAGAAGGTCTTCACCGGCCACGACAACGGCGTCATCACACTCGATCTCGCCGAGGGCGACGATGTCCACCGCGAACAGCTGCGCATCTCGATGGACGAGCCGTACCGCACGCTGCTCGGCCACTTCCGCCACGAGATCGGGCATTACTACCAGTATCGGCTCATCGGGACCTCGCCTGACTACCTGCAGCGCTACCACGAGCTGTTCGGCGATCCCAACGCCGACTACCAGGCTGCGCTCGACCGGCATTACAGCCAGGGGGCACCCGCCGGCTGGGAGAACGACTTCGTCTCCTCCTATGCGACGATGCACCCGGCTGAGGACTGGGCCGAGACGTTCGCCCACTATCTGCACATCCGTGACACCCTCGACACCGCGGCCGCGTTCGGGATGGCCGCCGCCAGTGCCACCTTCGAACGCAAAGTGCTCGGGCCCAGTGGGTTCGACACCATGATCGAGATGTGGCTGCCGCTGGCGTGGGCGCTGAACATGGTGAACCGCTCGATGGGCAAGGACGACCTCTATCCGTTCGTGCTGCCCCCGGCGGTGCTGGAGAAGATGCGGTTCATCCACACCGTCATCGACGAGATCACCTCCAGCCCCGCCAAACTCGCCGAGGTCGGCGCGCCGGTGCAGGACCAGGGCCAGCAGCTGAGTTAGGCGTCGAGGGCCGGTGCCCATGGCGGCGATCAGGTCTTCGGTCGTCGAGTCATCATAGAAGGGATAGCCCTTTTTCGCCGACCCGGTTGGCAGTCAGCTTGTCGGACAACCTGTCACGACGACTCAACGGCATGGGCGATCTCCGGCTCCACCAGCGTGATGGTCCCCGCGGCGCCGTCGACGCGCACTCGGGCTCCGGTGTGCAGTCGTGTCAGCACGTCGGCGATCCCGGCCACCGCGGGGATACCGTACTCCCGGGCCACCAGCGCACCGTGTGACACCACCCCGCCGACCTCCATCACCAAGGCCCCGGCGAGCAGGAACAGCGGGGTCCAGCCGGGATCGGTGCTGGCCGCGACGATCACCTCGCCCGCCTGCAGGTTCGCACCCACCGGCGAGTCCAGCACGCGGACAGTGCCTTCATGAATCCCTGGCGACAGAGGGGTGCCGATCAGCACCTGCGAGCTCGGGGAGGGCCGCGCTGCGGCCGACCCGTAGACCACCTCCCCGTCACTGGTCAGTACGCGCGGGACCAGGCGACGGCCCAGCTCGCGCTGGAACGTGCGACGGTTGCTCCGGGTGAGTGCGCGGACGTCGCGCGGCTGACCGGCCAGGGCGGCGCGCACGTCGGCACCGTCGAGGAAGAACACGTCGTCGACGTCATCGAGCAGGCCCCGGTCGACCAATGTGACAGCACACCGTTGCAGGGTGCGCCGGCCGAGGGCCATCGCGCGCACCATGTCGAACTTGGGTCGCTCACGAAGCCCGCCGAGCTCACGGTGGCGGCCGAGCAAGCTTCTCAACACCGCGGCACGCAGCGGGCCCTTCGTCCGGCGGACGTCGGAAACCAGTGTCGCGGCAGCTGTGGCGGCCTGCTCCGCGCCGGTCTCGAAGGTGTCCAGCGCACCAGAATGCAGATATCCGTCGATGAGCTCCATCACGTACGTCGGGTCGTCGGAGAGCCGGGGCAGACCCAGATCGATCTCGCGATCCGGGGCGCGATGTCCGAAGGTGGTCAGGAACTCGACCATTCCTGGGCTGGTCGCGCTCGGCTCGACGCCGGCGGCGGCGTGTTCGCGCGCCATTGCGGCGAGCGCGGCACCCATGGCAATTGTCGGGTCGTGCGGCAGCCACCGCAGCAGCGGCTCGAACCCCTGCGTCGAACCCAGCCAGCGACGCACCAAGTGCTCGATGACGGCTCGTGTCAACCACTCGCCGTACGCAGCGGCCAGCTCGCCCAACAACATGTCACACGTCGCCGCAGGCAGACTGCGTTCGACGAAGTCCAGCTGTTCAGTGGGCGACGACAGGCCGTCGGCGTGCCGCTCCAGACGCTCCAGTACCTCGTCTGCGCCCGCGATCAGGCGGCGACGCGAGCGGGCCGGAACGGCTACCGAGGCCACCACACCCGACAGCATGGACGGGATCCACACGACGAGCCCGCGCGGAAGGGCCGACCTGCCCGAAGGCGCCAGACGATCGCGGTTCTGCGACAACCACTTCCGCAATGCCGCACTCCCGGTCGGATCCTTCAGCCCGAAGTTGGCCACCATCCGCGCCGCCAACCGGGGCCGCTGCAGGACGGGTGTGGCGTCGAGGAACACCCGGTACGCCACGATCGGCAGCCAGTCGGGTGGGCGGTCGATCTCCCGGGGACGTCGACCCGAGGCCCAGAACCGGAACCAGCCGCTGACCATCGCCCGGAAGAACGTGTTACCCGCCGGGGTCATCGGCTCGGCGATGCCCTGGGCGAACAGCATGACCGGCACATACACCCGCAGACCGGACCCGGTGACAGGTGGCACAGGGAACAGCGACGTGATCGGCCGGGATTGCAGCAGCCAGAAGCGTTCGCCGTGCATGGCCCACTCGACATCCTGTGGCACTCCGAAGATCCGGGCCGCACGCAACCCCAGATCGACCAGGGTGTCGAGTTGTTCGGGTGTGAGCAGCGCGCGTCGTGGGCCCGATATCATCCGGCGGGTGGGCGCGTCGACGATCCAGCGGTCCGGCGTTGTTGCGCCGCTCACCACCGCATCACCGAGCCCGGCTGCAGCCTCGATAACCACGCGATCGCGCCGCCCCGACATCGGATCCGCGGTGAACAGCACGCCGGCCACCTCGGCGGGCACCATGGGCTGCACCACGACCGCAACCGAGAGGTTCTCGTGTCCGATGCCCTGGTGGTCCCGGTAGGCGATCGCGCGTGGGGTCCACAGTGACGACCAACATCGGCGCACTGCTTCGCATAGGGCTTCCGCGCCAACGATATTCAGTTCCGTGTCCTGTTGGCCGGCGAAGCTGGCCTCGGGCAGGTCCTCGGCTGTCGCCGATGAGCGGACGGCCACCGGCGGCCGACCGAGCGCGTTATGGGCGGCCACGATCTCAGCGCGCAGCCCGTCAGACATCGGCACGGATTCGAAAGCCCGGCGCAGACGCGTGGACGCTGCGGCGACGGCATCCGGGTCGGTGTCCAGGTCGGCCATCTCCCGCCGGATCAGGGTGTCGAGCTGATGGTCACGGACGAACTTGCGGTAGGCCGCGGTCAGCACCACAAAGCCCGGTGGTACTCGCAGACCGGCCTGCAGCAGCACGGCGAGGTTGGCGCCCTTGCCGCCGGTACGACCGGGATCGGTCGCCTCGGAATCGGTCAGCTGGCAGATCATCGCGGCGGTCATGGTTGGCGAACGTACCGATCTCGCGCCTCAGCGCGCCAGAGCCGAAAGACCCTGGCTCGTCATTATCTTTCGCCCATCAGTCTCTGCATCACCCGGTGGGCACCGATGACCACTTTGGCCCGATCCGGATCGTTGCGCCGTGCCACGTCGTCGGCATTGCAGCCGGCGATGAACACCGGACCTTGGGGGAGTTGTTCGAGTCCCTCCTTCGCGACGTCGGCCGGATCGGCGACACGCATCCCGGGCACATCGAAGTTCAGTCCGACGCGCTCCATCGCCGGGGTGCGGGTCACCCCGAGGACCAGCTCCAGCACGTGGACGCCGTAGTCGCGCAACTCGAGCCACAGCCCTTCTGCGAAGATTCGCCCGAACGCCTTCACCCCGCCGTAGACGGTATGCCTGTCGGAGCCGAGGTAGCCCGCCATCGACCCGACCATCAGAATTCCGCCGCGACGGCGGTCGCGCATCAAGCGCCCGTAGTGCTGCACCAGCGCCAGCATGGTCCCCACGTTCAGATCGAGCACGCTCCCGAAGTCGGCCAGGTCGCCGTCGAGGAAGCGTTGGCTGCACGTGTTGGCGCCCGCGTTGTAGATCAACAGTCCGACTTCGAGATCCGAGGTCTCGTCGATGATGCGGTCCACCGCGGCGGGGTCGGTGAGGTCGAGAGCCAACTCCCGCACTTCGACACCCTGGGTGCGACAGTCGGCCGCGGTCTGCTGCAGCGGTCCCGACTTGCGGGCGATCAGCACCAGATTCAGCCCCGCGCCGGCCAGCAACCGGGCGAACTCCGCGCCGACACCTTCCGATCCGCCGGCTATCACTGCCCAGGGGCCGTAGCGGGTCAGTTCGGTGCGCACTGAAGACGGTGAATTCACCAGGTCATCCTGCCACTGGCCTACCGGCCGGACGCCGCGGATCGGTCGGCACGCAGGAACGCCCGCCCGCGCGGGGATAACCGGTAGCCGACGTCGAGGCTAACCGTCAGCCCCAGGCTCTTGAGCTGCCGAACCCGGCGCTTGAAGCGCGGCACGTCGATCCCGAGCGTCGCCGCCAGATCGGGAGCCCGACGCGCCTCGTTGGCGGCGATGAGCTCCAGATAGGCCCGCGTCCACGGCTCGGTGGCGGCGTCCCAACGGTCCAAGCGGGCCGCGATCTGCGCGACGTCGTAGTCGGTGAGCGTCTCGGTGGCCGCCAGGTCCGGACGCTCGTCCGGAGCGAGGTAGGACACGTCGATCACATAGGTGTGCGCGGCTGGGCGGCGGTCGAGTTCTGCCTGCGCGGTCTTGGCGTCCGGGTAGCCGGCGGCGCGTGCCTGGGCGGCGGAAACCCGGTAGCTCCCGGGGTGTTCGGTGACCCTGTCGACGCGGATCGTTCCGACCTGGGTGCGCTGGGTGCCGCCCGGCTTGGCGCGCGGCGCATCCCAACGGCGCAGCACCATGGTGATGCTGCCGTCCGCGATTCCTTCCGCGGTGGCACGATTCAGCAACACACGGCGATGCTAGGCCTGCGGCCGTCCGCTCAGAAGACGATGGTCTGATTGCCGTGGCGGATGATTCGGTCTTCGCAGTGCCACAGCACCGCACGTGACAACACCGCACGTTCCACGTCGGCACCGAGGCGAATCAGGTCACCGACGTGGTGGCGGTGGTCCACTCGCACTACGTCCTGCTCGATGATCGGGCCCTCGTCGAGCGTTTCCGTGACGTAGTGGGCGGTCGCGCCGACCAGCTTGACGCCGCGCTCTTTGGCGCGCCGGTAGGGAGCCGCGCCGATGAAGGCGGGCAGGAACGAGTGATGGATGTTGATCAATGGGCAGCCGACGGCTTCCAGGAACGGGGGACTGAGGATCTGCATGTAGCGGGCAAGCACGATCAGGTCGACGTTGCCACTGAGCAGATCGAGCTGACGTTGCTCGGAGCGTGCCCGAACGTCCTGGGAGGCAGGAACGTGGAAGAACGGCACCCCGAACGCGGCCGTCTGATCAGCCAGGTCGGGATGGTTGGAGATCACCATCTCGATCGACATGTCGAGTTCACCGCGACGGTTTCGCCACAGCAGGTCCAGCAGGCAGTGGTCCTCCTTCGACACCATGATCGCCACCCGCTTGGGTGTGGACGCCTGGGTGAGCGCAAAGTCCATACCGAACCGCACGGCTACCCGCGCAGCGAACTCATGTGACAACGCGTCGCACGCGGCGGGCAACCCGGGTAAGTGAAATATGGTGCGCTGCACGAACGTTCCGCCGGACTGCTCGGTCGAATGCTGATCCAGGGAGATGATGTTGGCCCCGGCCAGGGCCAGGAACTCGCTGGTGGCAGCCACCAGTCCCGGACGGTCGCCGCAACGCAACAACAACCGGCCGACATCGGTCCTTACATCGCCACCACCTGATGGTTCCATGTCCGTCGCCTCCGGTCGTCGAATGTCCACCCCTGCAACGCCACTCGGGGGCGCCGGCACAAGCCGACGCCCCCGAGTGTGCCGAACGGCAGGGGCCTCTCACCGGCCCCTGCCGACCGATCTGTTAAGACGAAGCGCCATCGGCCCCATCAGCGCCGCTGGTACCGCCGGCGCCGCTGGAACCGGTTCCTCCGGTGCCGCCGGTGCTCCCGGTGCTCCCGGTGCTGCCGCTCGCGCCGGTGCTTCCGGTTGCGCCGGTGCTGCCGTCGTCGCCGTCCGTGCCGTCGGCCCCGTTGTGGGCGCCGTACCCGGCGTCACCACCGGTGCCGGCTGCTCCGCCTGAGCCACCCTCGCCGCCGAGGCCACCGTCCGCGCCGTCGCCGCCGAGGCCACCGTCGCCGCCGAGGCCGCCTTCGCCGCCTTCGCCGCCGGGGCCGCCGGTTGCGCCCGATCCCCCGGTTCCACCGGTGCCGCCTTCGCCGGTGCCGCCTTCGCCGGTCCCTGCGCCGCCGGCGCCGCCGACTCCGCCGTTGCCGCCGTCGTCGCCGTCACCACCGGTTCCGCCGGTGCCACCGGTTCCGCCGGTGCCACCGTCACCACCGGCCTCGCCTGTTCCGCCGGTGCCGCCTGTTCCGCCGGTGCCGCCTGTTCCGCCGACGCCACCACCGCCGAACAGTCCGCCGGTGCCGCCGTTACCGCCGGCGCCTGCCGGAGTGCCCGCACCACCTGTGCCCCCGACACCAGTGGCGTCTGAGCCATCGGTCCCGGTTCCGCCGGTTCCGCCGGTTCCGCCGGCCTCACCCGCAGCGCCGATTCCGCCGTCGCCGCCGTCGCCGCCGTCGCCGCCGGACCCGACGCCGTTGGTGCTCACGCCTGCGCCACCCGCGCCGCCGGCTCCACCGTCGGTGACGCCTGTTCCGCCGTTGCCGCCGTCACCGCCGTCACCGCCGACGGCCACTCCGTCGATTCCGGTGGTCGATGATGCGCCGCCGGCACCGCCCGCTCCACCGTTGGCGCCCGGGGTGCCGTCGCCACCTGCCGCGCCGGTACCGCCGGTCGCCAGGAGTGCGTCACCTGCGACAGCGCCGCCGGCACCGCCTGCTCCGCCGGGGTTGCCGTCAGATCCGGGAAGTCCGTTGCCACCGGTGACCGTGTCTGCGGCACCTGCGAGGCCCTCCGCGCCGGCCGGTCCGCCCGCGGCCGGGTTGACCCCGTTCGCGCCCGTGGAACCATTTTCCCCGGTCGCTCCCGTCTCGCCGTCGACAGCGGTGCCGGTGCCGGTCTCGCCTGTCGTGCCAAGCGTCCCGTTGCCGCCGTTTCCGCCGTTTCCGCCGTGGCCGACGAGTGCGAACGTCCCGGCATTGCCGCCGTTTCCGCCTGCCGCGGAGGTGCCGCCGTCGCCGCCGTTGCCGCCGTTGCCGAAGAACAAGCCGCCCTGGCCGCCGCTACCGCCTATCTGGCCCGCGGCGCCGGAACCACCGACACCGCCGTAGCCGATCCACAGCCCGCCGTTGCCGCCGTTGGCTCCTGAGCCCAGAGCGCCGTCCTCACCGTTGGAGACGAAGATGTTGACAATCGGGATGTAGCCGAAGACGCCGATGAGGTCATAGAACGGTGCATTGACGGCCCACGTGTGGCCGGGGTCGCACGGGCAGTCTTCGACAATGGCCAAGGCCAGTGCATTTGACGTGAGCGCGAGGGTGTTTCCTGCCCCGAGAAGCCCGACACCTGGCACGCATCCCGCAACAGCGGGGTCGCACTGGCTGGACAACGGTGCCAGTGGCGCGGGGAGGGTCGGCGCGGCCGCTGCGGTACCCGCCGAACCGAGCGCAAAAACCGCGCCTGCTCCGGCTGCTGCAATTCCCGTGGCACATGGGTACACGAAATTTCTCATGTCGAGCTCCTGTCAATTTCTGCTGATCGGGCGTGTGCCCGGATGAATCGGTGGGTGGAACTGGTGACAATTTGTTGATTCGTGACTCCGGGTGCGCCCCCCTCGAAGCACGCCCAGCGAAATGATTGCCCCCCACGTCGTCAAGGGAGAGCGACGTAAAGCTGAATGGTCGATCGGTGCCTCAAAAGCGCATGAAAGGGCAGCGATTGACGATGAAAGCGATAGACGATAAATGCAACGGTGGGCAATTACGACGTAGACGCGGCCGAAATGCCGTGCGAACTTCGTGTGTCATGCGGAGTGTATGAAGGTCCGCACCGTGCTTGGCGACTTCACGTCGCCGTCGCCCCCTTGCGAGCTGAAGACCATCCCTTAGGCCCCAGCCAGATCGAAAAGATCCTCGAGGAGGATCCGTGTATGAACGGACAGTAGGCTTTGCTGGAGGATGTGTCAAGCATCACGTCACGCCTCGCGAGCGAATCCTCGTGGGTGCGCCCGCCGCGCGATTTCCCGGCGTGCCGGCGAGCTGGCCATTGCTGCGGTGTCGCGGAAAAGCTTGACGCCGACCGCCTGATCGAGCAACCGTCGACTGGGTCACCCGGGTGGCCGGCGCCGGTGCGCCCCGGGGTCCGTGGGGGCGATAGATGCCTGCGCGACTGGGTATCTTAAGTGCTGTAAGAGTTGCCTTTTCGACGATGGACGAAAATTGCGAGTGCTCACTGGCGTCTGCGGTGAGGCCCCGACCTCCGGCGACGGTTGACGCATCCGTCACCGGGAGCGATTTCCAGCAACGAACGGTCCGCGCCCGGCGTGGACGCTCGGTTTCGCCCATTTCCGAACCGCTCGCCTGGCACGCCTCAGCAATATCGAAATCTGGTCCGTCACCGAAGTGACATATTTGCCAGATGGCCGTCGTGGTTTTGGTCCCAGTCGCCGTGCTCATGTACGGAAGGGGGCGAGTCGCAGGCGTCGCGGCCATCTCTGTCCTCAAGCCACACAATGAGAAAGCCAGACAGTTTGGGCCGTTGGGGCCCCGGCTCGGACATGCCGGATATTCGTCGCAGAATGCCGTCTGTTTCACCTGCCATCCAAATGAGTTGCGGAGGACATCCCGGGAGGCAGTTCACAAGCAACACGCGGGGACGGTGGTCGCTGCCGGCGGCGCTCTTCCCTACGATCACCGGGTGGCTGATCGCTATGGATCCGACATCCTGGCCGACAATCCGCATCGCGCCCGGCGGCCCCGGTCCACCGAGCAACCGGTGGAGATCGGCATGGTGGTCGAGGACGCGCAGACGGGCTTCGTCGGTGCCGTGGTGCATGTCGAGTACGGCCGAATGCAACTCGAGGACCGGCACGGCCGTACCAAACCGTTTCCGGTCGGACCCGGATACCTGATCGACGGCAAGCCGGTCATCCTCACCGCTCCCAAAAGGCCGATCCCGACGGAGCCGGCCCGCACCGCGTCGGGCTCCGTTGCGGTGGCCGGCGCACGGGCGAAGGTTGCACTGGCCAGCCGCATCTATGTCGAAGGCCGCCACGACGCGGAGTTGGTCGAGCAGGTGTGGGGCGAGGATCTGCGGATCGAGGGCGTGGTGGTCGAGTACCTCGGCGGCGTCGACGACCTGGCCGGCATCGTCTCCGACTTCCGCCCGGGGCCCGGGCGGCGCCTGGGGGTGTTGGTCGACCATCTGGTCGCAGGAAGCAAGGAAGCGCGGATCGCCGACGCCGTCCGCCGCGGTCCGGGCGGGCCCCACACGCTTGTGGTGGGCCATCCCTTCATCGACATCTGGCAGGCGGTCAAACCGGCCCGGCTGGGGATCGCGGCGTGGCCGACGATCCCGAAGGGCCAGGACTGGAAGCACGGCATCTGTACGGCGCTGAACTGGCCCCACCGCGACCAGACCGACATCGCCGCGGCCTGGCGGCGGATTCGCGGCCGGGTGCGGGACTGGACCGACCTGGAGCCGGAGTTGATCGGCCGGGTGGAGGAGCTGATCGACTTCGTGACCCAACCCGCGCAGTGAGGCCGTGGTAAGCAGAAGGCGTGTCCGACAGCCTGTTCGATGTGCCCGGCCGGGAGACGGACGGCGGCGCCGCTGACGCAATCGGGGGCGGGGCGTCGTCGCCGCTGGCGGTGCGGATGCGTCCGGCCTCGCTCGACGAGGTGGTCGGACAGGAGCACCTGCTGAAGCCGAACTCTCCGCTGCGCCGGTTGGTCGAGGGTTCCGGCGCGGCGTCGGTGATCCTGTACGGCCCCCCGGGGACCGGCAAGACGACGCTGGCCTCGTTGATCTCGCAGGCGACCGGCCGGCGTTTCGAGGCGCTCTCGGCGCTGTCCGCGGGGGTCAAAGAGGTCCGTGCGGTCATCGAGACGGCCCGGCTCGGCGCCGTCCGGGGTGGCCAGACGGTGCTGTTCATCGACGAGGTGCACCGGTTCTCCAAGACCCAGCAGGACGCGCTGTTGTCCGCGGTGGAGAACCGGGTGGTGTTGCTCGTCGCCGCCACCACCGAGAACCCGTCGTTCTCCGTGGTGGCTCCGCTGCTGAGTCGCTCGTTGATTCTGCAGTTGCAGCCGCTGACCGCCGAGGACATCGCCACGGTGATCCGCCGTGCCATCGACGACGAGCGCGGCCTCGGCGGGCGGGTCCGGGTCGCCGACGACGCGGTCGACCTGCTGGTGCAGCTGTCCGCGGGTGATGCGCGCCGAGCGCTGACCGCGCTGGAGGTCGCCGCTGAAACAGGTGACGAGGTGACTGTCGACATCATCGAGCAGTCATTGGACCGGGCGGCGGTGCGCTACGACCGCGACGGCGATCAGCACTACGACGTCGTCAGCGCGTTCATCAAGTCGATCCGGGGTTCCGACGTCGACGCAGCGCTGCACTATCTGGCGCGCATGCTGGTGGCGGGGGAGGACCCGCGGTTCGTGGCCCGGCGCCTGGTGATCCTCGCGAGCGAGGACATCGGGATGGCTGATCCGTCGGCGCTGCAGACCGCCGTCGCTGCCGCACACACCGTGCAGTTGATCGGCATGCCGGAAGCGCAACTGACGCTGGCGCACGCCACTGTGCATTTGGCGACGGCGCCCAAGTCCAACGCCGTGACGACGGCGCTCGGTGCGGCCATGGCCGATATCCGGGCGGGCAAGGCGGGTCTGGTGCCCGCCCATCTACGCGACGGGCACTACTCGGGCGCCTCGAAGCTCGGCAACGCCATCGGGTACCGGTACTCGCACGACGTCCCCGACGGGGTGGTGGCACAGCAGTACCCGCCGGACGAGTTGGTGGGGGTTGACTACTACCGGCCCACCGCGCGTGGCGTCGAGCGGGAGATCTCCACCAGGCTGGAGAAGCTGCGCGCCATCATCCGTCGCAGCCGCTGACCGCAGAATTCAGGCAGGGACTCGCGGGCTCCGCAGAGATCGAAACCCGACTTTTGCAGGCGCGCACCCGCACTTTCCCTGCAAAAGTCGGCTCTGGACGGATCGACCCCTTGACGCGCGATGGCGGCTGACCTACTTTGTTGATCAATCTATTGGTTGATCAAATAGGAGGTTGATTATTGGCGAGTGATGGAAACGCCGAGGTCCGGCTCGATCGGGCCTTCACGGCGCTCGCAGATCCCGTTCGCCGCGCGATGGTCGCGCGGCTGTCGCGAGGGCCTGCGACGGTCAACGAGCTGGCCGCGCCGTTTTCCATCACCAAGCAGGCGGTGTCCAAGCACATCCAGGTGCTCGAGCACGCGGGTCTGGTCACCCGGTCCAGAGACGCCCAGCGTCGACCGGTTCATCTCGAGGCAGCTGCCCTCGAGGAGCTGACCTCGTGGATCGACCGCTACCGACTGGACGCCGAACGCAACTACCGCCGGCTGGACGCGCTGCTCGCGCAGCTTCCGCCGGAGACCGACATGAAAGGGAAGGCACGATGACAAACGCACTCGACCTGGTGGCACCGGTGGACACCCTGGCCATGGAGTTCACCCGGGACTTCGACGCGCCCGTGGCCGCGCTGTTCCGTGCCCACGCCGAACCGGAGCTGGTGAAGCGCTGGCTCGGTCCGCACGGTCTGGAGATGAACATCACGGAGTGGGACTTCAGAAGCCACGGCGGCTACCGCTACTCCCACGCAGACGAAAACGGCGAGTACGCCTTCAACGGCACGTTTCACACCGTGCGCGCGAACGAATTCATCTTGCAGACCTTCGAATTCGACGGCGCGCCCGACATGGTCAACATCGAGTACCTGTGGTTCGAGGACCTCGGCGGCGGGCGTTCCCGGCTGCGCGGTCGCTCGATCTGCCCCAACGTCGAAGCCCGCGACGCGTTGCTGTCATCCGGCATGGAGGGTGGCATGACCGACGGATACGAGAAACTCGACCGGTTGCTGGCAGACCTCTGACGTACAAAGTGATCCCGGCCGGTCGGGGCTCCAGCCGGGATCACGTGGGGGTGCTCGGTGACGTCAGCGGGGAATGCCGGAACGTCGACCGCCGCCGACGCCGCTGCTACGGCGACCCATGAGTGCGGCCACCAGCGCCACACCGATCACGGCGACGACGACCTGGACGAACAGTTCGAGCCAGTCCACGCCGCTGGTTGCCGTGGGGATGCCGAGTGCTCCGGCCAGTGCGGTGCCGATCAGCGCCGAGACGATACCGACCGCGATCGTCAGCAGGATGCCGATCTTCTGCTTGCCCGGGAGCACCAGTCGGGCGAGAGCACCGACAACTGCGCCGATCAAGATTGCGGTGATGATGCCGGTGACGGTCATGTTCTCCTCCGAGGGTTCGATTGCGGCAGAAGTACCCTCGCCGGATCGGCGATAAACGCGCGCGTCAATCAGTGGATCGGCTCGTAGGCTGAAACCGATGAAAACCGAAGTGCTCGACATCGACACCACCGACCGCCGCATCGTCGATCTGACCGCCGCGGTGCAGACGTTCTGCGCATCCCAGGACCAGGGCTCCGGCGGATTGTGCAACGTGTTCGTCCCGCACGCGACAGCGGGCCTGGCGATCATCGAGACGGGCGCCGGCTCCGACGACGATCTCATCGACGCGCTGCATCGGCTGCTGCCCCGTGACGACCGGTATCGGCATGCACACGGGTCCCCGGGGCACGGCGCCGACCACGTGCTCCCCGGCCTGGTGTCTCCGTCGGTGACGGTGCCGGTGGCCGACGGAGAGCCGTTGCTGGGCACCTGGCAGAGCATCGTGCTGGTGGATCTGAACTCCGACAACCCGCGTCGCTCAGTGCGGCTGAGCTTCGTCAAGGCTGCTTCCTGAAGGCGTAGCCGGGGCGACCGGTACTGTGGGGCGTCGAGTATTCGCAGGTGACGGCCAATCAGCTGGTCGGCTCCACTGACTAGGACTGAGGACAGCAGCACGTGCAGACACACGAGATCAGGAAGCGGTTCCTTGATCATTTCGTGAAGGCGGGCCATACCGAAGTGCCCAGCGCTTCGGTGATCCTCGACGATCCCAACCTGTTGTTCGTCAATGCCGGCATGGTCCAGTTCGTCCCGTTTTTCCTCGGCCAGCGCACGCCGCCGTGGGACCGTGCGACCAGCGTGCAGAAGTGCATCCGCACCCCGGACATCGACGAGGTGGGCATCACCACCCGGCACAACACCTTCTTCCAGATGGCGGGCAACTTCTCGTTCGGCGACTACTTCAAGGCCGGCGCCATCGAGTTGGCGTGGACGTTGTTGACCAACCCGGTGGATCAGGGTGGCTACGGCTTCGACCCCGAACGGCTCTGGGCGACCGTCTATCTGGACGATGACGAGGCGGCTGCGCTGTGGCAGGACATCGCCGGGTTGCCGCCGGCCCGGATCCAGCGCCGGGGGATGGCCGACAACTACTGGTCGATGGGGATCCCCGGACCGTGCGGTCCGTCGTCGGAGATCTACTACGACCGCGGGCCTGAGTACGGAATCGAGGGTGGTCCGGAGGCCAACGAGGACCGCTACATCGAGATCTGGAACCTCGTGTTCATGCAGAACGAACGGGGCGAGGGCACCTCCAAGGACAACTTCGAGATCCTCGGCCCGCTGCCGCGCAAGAACATCGACACCGGGATGGGCATCGAGCGGGTTGCCTGTCTGCTCCAGGGTGTGGACAACGTCTACGAGACCGATCTGCTCCGCCCGGCCATCGATCTGATGGCTGACCGCGCGCCCCGGGGATACAGCCAGGGCAACCACGGTGACGACGTGCGCTACCGGATCATCGCCGACCACAGCCGCACCGCCGCGATCATCATCAGCGACGGCGTCAGCCCCGGCAACGAGGGCCGTGGTTACGTGCTGCGCCGGTTGTTGCGGCGCATCATCCGCGCCGCGAAACTCCTCGGTGTCGACGATCCCGTGATGGCCGACCTGATGACGGTGGTACGCGACGCGATGGGTCCGGCGTATCCGGAACTGGTCAGCGACTTCGACCGCGTCCAGCGCATCGCAGTGGCCGAGGAAACCGCCTTCAACCGCACGCTGGCCTCGGGCTCGCGGCTGTTCGACGACGCCGCGCGGGCCACGAAGGCTTCGGGTACCGACGTGCTGTCGGGCACCGACGCGTTCACCCTGCACGACACCTACGGCTTCCCGATCGAACTGACCCTGGAGATGGCGGCCGAGGCCGATCTGCGGGTCGACGAGGAGGGCTTCCGCGGCCTGATGGCCGAGCAACGCCGCCGGGCCAAGGCAGACGCCGCAGCGCGCAAGCAGGCGCACGCCGATTTGTCGGCCTACCGCGACCTGGTTGACGCCGGCCCCACGCAGTTCACCGGCTTCGACGAATTATCCACCGAAGCAAGGATTCTCGGGATATTCGTCGATGGCAAGCGGGTGCCGGTGGTGGCGCACGAGCCAGGCACCTCGGAGTCGCGGGTCGAGTTCGTTCTCGATCGCACGCCGTTCTACGCCGAATCGGGCGGCCAGATCGCCGATGAGGGCAGCATCGGCGGGACCGGCGCCTCGGAGACGGCGCGCGCAGCCGTCACCGACGTCCAGAAGATCGCCAAAACGCTGTGGGCGCATCGCGTCACCGTTGAGTCCGGCGAGTTCGTCGAGGGTGACACCATCGTTGCCGCCGTTGATCCCCGCTGGCGTCATGGGGCGACCCAAGGGCACTCCGGGACGCACATGGTGCACGCTGCCCTGCGACAGGTGCTGGGCCCCAACGCCGTCCAGGCCGGCTCCTTGAATCGTCCCGGCTATCTGCGTTTCGACTTCAACTGGCAGGGTGCGCTGACCGAACAGCAGCGCACCCAGATAGAAGAGGTCACCAACGAGGCCGTCGAGGCCGACTTCGAGGTGCACAGCTTCATCACCGATCTGGAGCGGGCCAAGGCAATGGGTGCGATGGCACTGTTCGGTGAGGCCTATCCCGACGAGGTCCGGGTCGTCGAGATCGGCGGGCCGTTCTCGTTGGAACTGTGCGGCGGAACCCATGTCCGCAACTCCGCGCAGATCGGGCCGGTCACGATCCTCGGCGAGTCGTCGGTCGGGTCCGGTGTCCGGCGCGTCGAGGCCTACGTCGGTCTCGATTCGTTCCGCCATCTGGCCAAGGAGCGCGCGCTGATGGCGGGTCTGGCGTCGACGTTGAAGGTGCCCTCGGACGAGGTGCCTGGTCGGGTCGCCAACCTGGTGGAGCGGTTGCGCGCCGCGGAGAAGGAACTCGACCGGCTGCGGATGGCCAACGCGCGCGCCGCGGCGGCGAATGCGGCCGCCGGCGCCGAGGAGATCGGTAAGGTCCGGGTCGTGGCGCAGCGGATGGCCGGCGGGATGTCGGCGGGTGACCTGCGTTCACTCGTCGGTGACGTCCGCGGCAAGCTCGGAAGCGGTCCGGCGGTGGTTGCGCTGCTGGCTGAGGGTGACGACGACGCCGTGCCGTACGTGGTGGCGGTCAATCCCGCGGCGCAGGATCTCGGACTACGGGCCGACGACCTCGTCAAACAGCTGGGTGCAGCGGTCAACGGACGCGGCGGGGGCAAAGCAGATCTCGCGCAGGGATCCGGTAAGGGGGCAGCGGGTATCGACGCGGCCCTGGCGGCGGTACGTGCAGAGATCGCCCGGAGATAGCCTGGTGGATCACCCCGACGACCCCGAACACCAGGACCGTCTGCCGGACCGGCCGGGGGACCCGAACTCGTCCCCGGATCCGGGGCGCGGCCGGCGCATCGGTATCGACGTCGGCAGCGTCCGCATCGGGGTGGCGGTCAGCGACCCCGACGCCATCCTGGCGACCCCGGTGGAGACGATCGCCCGGGACCGTCGCTCAGGCAAGCACCTGCGACGGCTGAGACGGCTGGTCGACGACCATCAGGCGGTGGAGGTGGTCGTGGGTCTGCCGCGCACGCTGGCCGACCGTGCCGGCTCGTCGGCACGAGACGCCGTCGAGCTCGCTGATCGGCTGGCCGACCAGATCTCGCCGGTTCCGGTGCGGCTGGCCGACGAGCGCTTCACCACGGTGACTGCGCAACGCTCGTTGCGGGAGGCCGGGGTGCGCGCCAAGGGGCAACGATCGATGATCGATCAGGTTGCGGCGGTGGGGATTCTGCAGAACTGGTTGGACCAGCGGCGGGCGGCGCTGACCGCACACGGAGAGGTCGGGGATGGTTGACGATTGGCCAAGCGAACGTGCCGAGCCCGTCGCGGTGGGCCCGCCGCGGCGTCGGCGCACCCGCCGGGACCGCATGCAGGAAGCCCGGACGCTGCGCAGACGGCGGGTCGGTGCGGCGGCGGCGCTGGTGATGCTCGTGGTGGTGGTGGTCGTCGCGGTGTTCCTCGGATCCAGGATGTGGAACTCGCTGTTCGGCGGCTCGAGCGGCGACTACGCCGGTGACGGCGTCAACGACGTGGTGATCCAGGTGAACGAGGGTGACTCGACCACCGCGATCGGCAACACGTTGCAGGAGCAGAACGTCGTGGCGACGTCCGAGGCGTTTGTCAGCGCGGCGTCGGGCAATGACGCCATCTCGGCCATCCAGCCGGGTTTCTACAAGGTCCGCACCGAGATCCCGGCGGCCAGTGCCGTCGACCGCCTCGCCGATCCGGCGAACCGGGTCGGCAGGCTGGTCATCCCGGAAGGCCGCCAGCTCGACGACATCCGCGACGTCGGGACCGACGCGGTCACCGACGGCATTCTCACCTTGATCTCCGATGCCTCGTGCGTGGATCTCGACGGTGACCGAACCTGCGTATCGGCCGACGACCTGCGGAACGTCGCCGGTACCGCGGCACCGTCCGCGCTTGCGGTGCCCGGATGGGCGATGAGCACGGTCGACGCCCTGGGTTCCGATCACCGGCGGCTCGAGGGGCTGATCGCTCCCGGCACCTGGAACATCGACCCGTCGGCCGAGCCGCAGGACATCATGGCCACGCTGATCGCCGCCAGCGCGGGGCAGTACGAACAGAGCGGGTTGCTCGATACCGCGGCCACGCTGAACATCTCGCCGTACGAGGTGCTCACGGTCGCGTCGCTGGTGCAGCGCGAGGCCCTGCCGCAGGACTTCTCAAAGGTGGCCCGGGTGATCTACAACCGGCTTGCCGAACAGCGCACGTTGGAGTTCGACTCGACGGTGAACTACCCGCTGGACCGCGTCGAGGTGGCGACCACCGACGGGGACCGCGGACGTGCGACCCCGTGGAACACCTATGTCCGGCCGGGACTTCCGATCACCCCGATCTGCTCACCGGGTCTGCCCGCCCTCGTTGCCGCCGAGCAGCCCGAACCGGGGGACTGGTTGTACTTCGTGACGGTCGACATGCAGGGCACGACGTTGTTCACCCGCGAGTACGAGCAGCATCTGGCCAACATCGAAGTGGCGATCAGCAACGGCGTCCTCGACTCGGCGCGATGAGCAGACAGCGGCGATGAGCGCTTGCGCGATGAGCAGACAGGACCAGTGAGCGCACGGCGGGCTGCCGTGCTCGGTTCCCCGATTGCGCATTCGCGTTCCCCGTTGCTGCATCTGGCGGCGTACCGGGCGCTGGGCCTGGACGGCTGGACCTACGACCGCATCGAGTGCACCGGTGAGCAACTGCCCGGCGTGGTGGGCGGATTCGGTCCGGAATGGGTCGGGGTGTCGGTGACGATGCCGGGCAAGTTCGCCGCGCTGCGGTTCGCCGACGACGCCACCGCCCGCGCGAGGATGGTCGGGTCGGCCAACACCCTGGTGCGCGCACCGGCGGGCTGGCACGCCGACAACACCGACGTCGACGGGGTGGTGGGCGCGCTGGCCGGCGTGCCCTCGTCCGACCGCGCGATGGTGGTGGGTTCCGGCGGCACCGCACCCGCGGTGATCGTCGGCCTCGTCGAGCTCGGCGCGCGACACATCACGGTGGCCGCACGCAACGCCGGGAAGGCGGCCCCGCTGGTCGAACTCGCGATCCGCTGCGGCGTTCGGGCGCACTGGTGTGATGTCGGCGACGCGCAGTTGGCGGACATCGTCGCCGGCGTGGACGTCGTGGTGAACACCGTCCCGGCCGACGCGGCGGCGCACTATGCCGCGGCGCTGTCGCGGACCCCGGTGTTGCTCGACGCGATCTACGACCCGTGGCCGACCCCGCTGGCCGTGGCGGTCCGGGCGGCCGGCGGCCAGGTGATCAGCGGACTGCAGATGCTGCTGCATCAGGCGTTCACCCAGGTTGAGCAATTCACCGGGCTACCCGCGCCCAAGGAGGCGATGCGGGCTGCGCTCGATGCCGCGACCTGAGCCTTTTGGTGCATCTGACCGTCCGGCGGCGGTCCTAGCCTGGACAGGTGGGGCAGGCCTTGAAGGCGCTCGCTGTCGCCGGTGTGGCGGGCTGGTTGGTGGCGCTGAGTTGTTTCGACGTCCGGCAGCGCAGACTTCCCAATGCGCTCACACTGCCCGGCGCGGCGACGATTCTCGTCGCGGCCTCGCTCGCCGGTCACGGTGTGGACGCTGCTGCAGGGGCGGCGGCGATGTTCGCCGTCTACGCCGCGGTGCATCTGGTGGCGCCACAGGCGATGGGTGCTGGCGACGTGAAGCTCTCGATCGGGCTCGGCGCCCTCACCGGGTCGTTCGGTGTCGACGTGTGGCTGGTGGCCGCCCTCGGGGCGTCCGTTCTGACCGTTCTGCTGGGGGTGGCCGCGCTGGTCCGCGGTGACCGCTCGCCGCTGCCGCACGGGCCGTCGATGTGTGTAGCTGCGGGGGCGGCGGTGACCCTCGCCCTGCTGTAGCCCTCGCGCAGTTTCGGGACGGTGACGCCGCCGTGCGAAAATGGGACGCGTGTTGCGATGGACTACAGCAGGCGAATCCCACGGCCGCGCGTTGGTGGCCATGGTCGAGGGCATGGTCGCCGGCGTTTCGGTGACCTCGCAGGACATTGCCGCACAGTTGGCGCGGCGCCGGCTGGGCTACGGTCGCGGCGCGCGGATGAAGTTCGAGCAGGACCAGATCACCCTGCTCGCCGGGCTGCGTCACGGCCTCACCCTCGGCGGGCCGATCGCCATCGAGATCGGCAACACCGAATGGCCGAAGTGGGAGACGGTGATGGCGCCCGATCCCGTCGACCCCGCCGTGCTGGCCGACAGCGCCGCCCGCAACGCGCCGTTGACCAGGCCACGCCCCGGACACGCCGACTACGCGGGCATGCTCAAGTACGGCTTCGACGACGCCCGTCCGGTGCTGGAACGTGCCAGCGCCCGCGAGACCGCCGCCCGGGTGGCTGCGGGTACCGTCGCCCGCGCGTTCCTCAAGCAGGCCCTCGGCGTCGAGGTGCTCTCACACGTCATCTCCATCGGTGCGTCCCAGCCCTACGACGGTGCGCCGCCGCAGGCAGCCGACCTGGCTGCGATCGACGACAGCCCGGTGCGCGCGTTCGACGAAACCAGCGAGGCATCGATGATCGCCGAGATCGAGGCCGCGAAAAAAGACGGCGACACCCTCGGCGGCGTGGTCGAGGTGGTGGTCCACGGCTTGCCCGTCGGACTGGGTTCGTTCACCAGCGGCGACAACCGCCTCGACAGTCAGTTGGCAGGCGCGGTCATGGGCATCCAGGCGATCAAGGGCGTCGAGATCGGCGACGGCTTCGAGACCGCGCGTCGGCGCGGCAGCGTCGCCCACGACGAGATGTACCCCGGCGCGGACGGCGTGATGCGGTCGACCAACCGCGCCGGCGGCCTCGAGGGCGGCATGACCAACGGCCAGCCCGTGCGGGTGCGTGCGGCGATGAAGCCGATCTCCACCGTGCCCCGCGCGCTGGCCACCGTCGACATGGCGACCGGCGACGAAGCGGTCGCCATCCACCAGCGCTCGGACGTGTGTGCGGTACCGGCGGCCGGCGTCGTCGTCGAGACGATGGTCGCCCTGGTGCTGGCTCGCGCCGCGCTGGAGAAGTTCGGCGGTGACTCGCTGGCGGAGACGCGCGCCAACATCGAGACCTACCTGCGGGCGTTGGCCGATCGCGAACCGACAGTGGCCGTGCGGGCATCGGGCTGATGGCCCCCAAAGTGGTTCTGATCGGGCTTCCCGGGTCGGGTAAGTCCACCATCGGCCGTCGTCTGGCCAAGACGTTGGACGTCGCGTTGCTCGACACCGATGCGGCGATCGAGGAGACCACCGGGCGCACCATCGCCGACATCTTCGGTACCGACGGGGAGGCGGAGTTCCGCCGCATCGAAGAGCGTGTCATCCGCGAGGCCCTGGCCACCCATGACGGCGTGCTGTCGCTGGGCGGCGGCGCCGTGACCACCGCGGGCGTCCGCGAAGCACTGTCCGGGCACACCGTGATCTATCTGGAGATCAGTGCCGCGGAGGGGGTGCGCCGCACCGGGGGGACCACCGTGCGGCCGTTGTTGGCCGGCCCGGATCGCAGCGAGAAGTTCAAAGCGCTGATGGCAGAACGTGTTCCGCTCTACCGGCAGGTGGCCACGTTGCGGGTGAACACCAACCACCGGAACCCGGGTGCGGTGGTGCGCTTCATCGTCGCCAAACTGGACAACCCGGACTCTCCCAAGCCCAAACCCGATCGTCGTCGCCGGCGTCCGTCATGGCGGCGCGCGCCGCTGTCGTTGAGCACGCCGCCGTCGACGGAGGCACCGCCGAGTCCCGCGGCTGTCGCTGCCAGAAAGGCCGGCGGCTCCTCCTGTTCCAGAAAGGACGTTGAGTGACTGAGCCGGTGACGGACCCCGTGATTGTTCACGTACGTACAGATCCGCCGTATCCGGTTCTCATCGGGACGGGTCTTCTCGGCGACCTCGCGCGGATCCTCGACGGCCGGCACAAGGTGGCGATCCTGCATCAGCCGGTGCTGGCGCAGACCGCCGAGGTAATCCGGGAGCACTTGTCGGACAAGGGGATCGATGCACACCGGATCGAGATCCCCGACGCCGAGGCCGGCAAGGAGTTGCCGGTGCTCGGGTTCATCTGGGAAGTGCTCGGACGGATCGGTGTCGGCCGCAAGGACGCCATCGTCAGCCTGGGCGGCGGGGCAGCCACCGACGTCGCCGGTTTCGCCGCGGCGACGTGGCTGCGCGGCATCGACGTCGTGCACATCCCGACCACCCTGCTCGGCATGGTCGACGCCGCGGTGGGAGGCAAGACCGGGATCAACACCGACGCGGGCAAGAACCTGGTGGGCGCCTTCCACCAGCCGGCGGCGGTTCTCATCGACCTGGCCACACTGGAAACGCTGCCACGCAACGAGATCGTGGCCGGGATGGCGGAGATCGTGAAGGCCGGTTTCATCGCCGACCCGACGATCCTCGACCTCATCGAGGCGGACCCGGAGCTCGCCGTCGATCCCAACGGCGCGGTGCTGCCGGAGTTGATCAGACGCGCGGTGGCGGTCAAGGCGGAGGTGGTCGCGGCCGACGAGAAGGAATCGCAACTGCGCGAGATCCTCAACTACGGGCACACCCTGGCCCATGCCATCGAGCGCCGCGAGCGTTACCAGTGGCGGCATGGCGCCGCGGTATCGGTGGGTCTGGTGTTCGCCGCTGAACTGGGCCGGCTGGCCGGGCGGCTCGACGACGCGACCGCCGAGCGGCACCGCGCCATTCTCGGCTCGCTCGGGCTGCCGGTCTCCTACGACGCCGACGCGCTTCCGCAGCTGTTGGAGGCGATGGTCGGCGACAAGAAGACCCGTGCCGGGGTGCTGCGCTTTGTGGTGCTCGACGGCCTGGCCAAGCCGGGGCGGCTGGAAGGCCCCGATCCCTCGTTGCTGGCCGCCGCCTACGCCGAGGTCGCCCGGACTTAGTCGCGCTTGTCGACGGGCCGGGTCTCGTCGTCGGCGACGGCGACCGGCGACGTCTGCTGATCGGCCTCGGTCGCGGTGGACTGGGGCCGGTAGTCGGCGTCGGCGCGGTCGTCGCGCACGGCGGCGAACACATCGGTGTCGGCGCGGTCATCGTCGCTCTCCCGGCGTCGCCCCTGCTGCGGAGCTTTGCGGTCGACCAGCCAGTGGCCGAGTGCGACGCCGATGATGGCGCAGATGAACACCAGCAGCGCCGTGAACGCCGCAAAGGTCGTCACCTCGTTGATCAGGCCCTCGACGTACAGGTTCTGGTAGAACACGCCGATGAACCAGGCCACCGCACCGCTGACCACACCCGCGAACAGCCCGGCCAGCAGCCACGTCATCGCGAGGTCTGGGCGCCGGTCGGGATCGGGATTGGCACGGGCATCGGAACGCCCGTCGGCATAGCCCCATATCAGCGCGACTACGGCGAACAGGACGACCAGCGTCAGGCTGATCAATCCCGCCTTGGTCTCCCACGCGTTGATCATCGCTCCCTGGAGTAACCGAACGATCACCATCAGGGCGGCGAACACCAGTCCGCGCAGCAACCACTTACTCATGAGGCATCACCTTAGCGAGTAGCGTCACCGCCTGTGACTATTTCTCAGCGCCGCGACCGGTTGCGTCAGCGTCTGGCGGCTGCGGAACTGGACGCCCTTCTGGTGTCGAACCTGGTCAACGTCCGATATCTGTCGGGATTCACCGGTTCGAACGCCGCCCTGCTGATCCTCGCCGAGGACGAAACGCCGGTACTGGCCACCGATGGGCGCTACCGCACCCAGGCTGCTCAGCAGGCACCCGATGCCGAAGTGGTCATCGAGCGGGCGTGTGGTCCGCATCTGGTCGGCCGGGCGGCCGAGTCGGGCACGGTGCGCACGGTGGGCTTCGAAAGCCACGTGGTGACCGTCGACGGGTTCACAGCACTGACCCGCGCGGCCGGCGAGCGCTGTGAGCTGGTCAGCGCCGCGGGGATGGTGGAGAGTCTGCGCGAAGTCAAGGACGCCGGCGAGATCGCGTTGCTCCGGTTGGCGTGCGAGGCGGCGGACGCGGCGCTGAAGGACCTGGTGGAGCAGGGTGGCCTGCGTCCGGGACGCACCGAGAAGGATGTCCGGCGCGATCTGGAGGCGTTGATGCTCGACCACGGCGCCGACGGCGCGTCGTTCGAGACGATCGTCGCGACCGGGCCGAACTCGGCGATCCCGCATCACCGCCCGACCGACGCCGTGCTGGCAGCCGGCGACTTCGTCAAGATCGACTTCGGCGCGCTGGTGTGCGGTTACCACTCGGACATGACGCGTACGTTCGTGCTTTCTCCCATCGCCCAGTGGCAACACGACATCTACGACCTGGTCCTCGCCGCGCAGCGGGCCGGGCGGGAGGCGCTGGCCCCCGGGGTTGCGCTCAGCGCCGTCGACGCGGCATCACGGTCGGTCATCAGTGATGCCGGGTACGCCGAGAACTTCGGGCACGGCCTCGGCCACGGAGTCGGGCTGCAGATCCACGAAGCGCCGGGAATCAACGCCTCGGCCGCCGGTACACTGCTTGCTGGCTCCGCCGTGACCGTGGAGCCAGGTGTCTATCTGCCCGACCGTGGCGGTGTCCGAATCGAGGACACGTTGGTCGTGGGCAGTGACTCCCATAAGACCCCCGCCTTGCTGACCCGGTTCCCCAAGGAACTGGCGATCCTCTGATAGCTAGGAGAACAACCCACCGTGGCATCGACCGCAGACTTCAAGAACGGGCTCGTCCTGCAGATCGACGGCCAGCTCTGGCAGATCGTCGAGTTCCAGCACGTGAAGCCGGGCAAGGGCCCGGCCTTCGTGCGGACCAAGCTGAAGAACGTGATCTCGGGCAAGGTCGTCGACAAGACCTACAACGCCGGGGTGAAGGTGGAGACGGCCACGGTGGACCGCCGGGACGCGACCTACCTGTACCGCGACGGCTCTGACTTCGTGTTCATG
Source organism: Mycolicibacterium hippocampi (assembly GCF_010723735.1). Classification (GTDB taxonomy): domain Bacteria; phylum Actinomycetota; class Actinomycetes; order Mycobacteriales; family Mycobacteriaceae; genus Mycobacterium; species Mycobacterium hippocampi. The sequence goes on from NZ_BLLB01000002.1 coordinate 3,257,988, forward strand.
GACAGTGAGGACTTCGAGCAGCATTCACTGTCCGAGTCGCTCGTCGGCCGGGCCGCCGGGTTCCTGCTGGAGAGCATGCCGGTGCAGATCGCTTTCCACGACGGTGTGGCGCTGTACCTCGAGCTGCCGGTGACGGTCGAGGTCTCGGTCGCCTCCACCGAGCCGGGCCTGCAGGGCGACCGGTCCAGTGCCGGCACCAAGCCGGCAACTCTGGAGACCGGCGCCGAAATCCAGGTCCCGCTGTTCGTCAACACCGGTGACAAGCTCAAAGTGGATACGCGGGACGGTAATTATCTGGGAAGGGTCAATGCCTGACCGGAAGGGCGACCGGGGCCGGCACCAGGCCCGTAAACGCGCCGTAGACCTGCTGTTCGAGGCCGAAGCACGTGGGATCACCCCCGCGGAGGTCGCCGAGTCGCGAAATGCGTTGGCGCTGAGTCAGTCCGACGAAGTTTCGCCGCTCAACCCGTACACGGTGACGGTAGCGCGCGGTGTGACCGAACACATGGCGCACGTCGACGACCTAATTTCGGCGCACCTTCAGGGCTGGTCCCTGGAACGACTGCCTGCGGTTGATCGAGCGATTCTGCGCGTCGCGGTGTGGGAGTTGCTGCACGCCGAGGACGTCCCCGAACCGGTGGCGGTCGACGAGGCCGTCGAGCTGGCCAAGCAACTGTCCACCGATGACTCACCCGGTTTCGTCAACGGCCTGCTCGGGCAGGTCATGCTGGTGACGCCGCAGATTCGAGCCGCCGCCGCCGCGGTGCAGGGCGGCCGAGAAGGCAGTCTCGGGTCCTGAGAGATGGCGACTCCGCAGGACTGGGCTCCCTACACCAGCGTCAGCGAGGCGGCGAGGGTGTATCTGCGCGACCCTGACCTGGCGTTGGATCAGTTGCGTTCTGTCGTCGAATCGGCTGCGATCAGGTCGTTTGTCATGTCGCGCGGGTTCACCGAGAAGGTGTGGGGTGAGGCGCTGTGGCAGGAGGTGCTCGCCACCGACGGACACCGACTGATCATGTGGCGTGCTGACGACGACGTGTCCGGTCCGCGCGACGCGGGTGAGCCGCACCGAATCCTGATGGCGTCGGTGCGGTCGATCCTGTTGTCCACACTGACCGATCAGGTGTTGTCCACCGAATACGAGGTGCTCGGCGACGGCACCCGGCGCCTGTCCGAGGTGAAGCTGCGGATCTACACCCAGTTGGTCACCAGGACGCGGCAGAAGTCGGCGACCGATGCCGACATCTATTGTGAGTCTTTCCGTTTCGTGAAGTCGGTCGACAACGGAGGTCTGGCGCAGATGCAGCGACTACTCCAATTCGGCAGGGTGCTGTCCCGCTCGATGTAGTCAGTACTCCGGCAGTGTGATGGAATCCGCGCTGCCGAACCAAAGCCGGGCGGCGATCGGGCGAAACGGCCAACGCTGCATCCATTTCATCACTGCGGCGTTGGCGGCGATGTCCCTCTCGGTCATCGGGGCGAAACGATCCATGGTGTTGGGCAGGTCCTGACAGGTGTCGACATAAGGCCGCATCACTGTCTGGTACCTGCCGAGTGCTGCGTCAATGCCCTCCCTGTCGAGGTCCTCGGCTGCGCCGAGCTCGCCTGCCAGCACGTACGCACCGACGAGCGCTAGGCTGGTGCCCATGCCGGATAGCGGGGATGCGCAGTAGCCGGCGTCACCCACCAGTGCCACCCGCCCTGCAGACCAGGCAGGCATGTGCACCTGTGCGAACGAGTCGAAGTAGAAGTCGTCGGCTGCTTGCGCCGCCGCCAGCAGCGAGTCGCACTGCCACCCCTTGCCTGCAAACCGTTCGACCAGGATTGCTCGTTGGGCATCGGTGTCGCGTCGGTCGTAGGTCAACGGCTCCGACTGGAATGCCAGACCTGCCTTGGCGATCCGCGGATCGTGTGACGGTCGCATGGAAGCGTTGAGGCCGCCGGGAGCTTGGTAGAGCAGGTACCACCCGTCCAGTCCCACGGTGTCAGGTGCAGAGAACCACGCGTTGTAGCCGCCGATCGGCCTGATGAAATGTTCCTCCGGCCCGAATGCCAACTGCCGCACCCCGGAATGGGGACCGTCGGCACCGACCACCAGATCTGCGACGAGGTGCGACCCGTCGGACATGGTGACGTTCACCCCGTCAGGGTTCTGCGTGAGGTCGGAAATTCTTGTGCTGAAACGGTAGTCGGCGTGCTTTCTGGTGGCCTGGAACAGGCCTGACACGAGGTCGCCGCGCAGGATCTCGAGCTTGGATACCAGACCGCGGCCTCCGAACGCCGTCACCGACATCTCGGCACGTCGGCTGCCATCCGATCGCACCCACGCGGCGCCACGTTGGTCCAGTGCATGGGACTGCATGACGCCCATCAGTCCCATCTTCTCGATGACATCCCCGCCTGCCCCACGCAGGTCCACGGTCTGACCGCCCGGTCGAATTCCCGGTGCGATCTCCGTGACGACGACGCGATAGCCGTTTCGGGTCAGCCAGAAAGCAAGCGACGGTCCGGCTATACCGGCGCCGCTGACGAGCACTAGCGGGGCGGCCATACTCCGAAATTAGTGCGCCGGTCGAACTCCCGTCGGCACTACGTGATTATGCGGCGTCGAAGGTGACGAGGTCGATGCTGAGTTGGCCTTCGAGGAGGCTGATTCGGCGTCGGAGCGGTGGTCCGGGTAGTGGTGGGGCGGTGGACTGGTAGACCGCTCCGGTGGGGGTGCGGTATTCGGCGCGGTGCTCCCCATCAGCCTCGGTGGTGGTTACTTGCCAGCCGGGGGCTTCTTTGGCGTAGTTGCAGGCCTCGCAGTCACCGAGGCCGTTGCGGGCGCTGGTGGGGCCGCCGTCGCGGGCCGGGGTGGCGTGGTCGCAGTGCCGGATCGGGGCATCGCAGTACGGGGTCCGGCATGTCTGATCCCGCAACTGCAGGAACCGTGCCAACGCTTTGGGGAAGATCCTGGCCCGCGATTCCATCGCCACCAACTGCCCGGATTTGGGATGCCGGTAGAGCCGGCGCAGCGTGGCTTTGATCTTGGTGTCGGTGGCGGCGTCGCCGGTCAGCCCGGCCGGGATCGGACCGAACCCCGCCAGCCACGCCGGCTGTTCATCGTCGCCGGCCAGGGTGGTGTCAGCCATCACCATGTTCAACGCCACCGGCACCGGCTGCGCCGCGGGACGCCCGGTGATGCGTTGGTAGGCGGTGTCGGCCATCACCTGCCCCCGCGACCGCCCATCGAAGGTGGTGTCGGCTTCGCGCTTCAGGGTCGCGTACATCGCGACGCCTTGTGCTACGGGTAGCAGGAACGTCACGTAGGTCATGGTGTCCGGGGCCGGGCGGATCCACACGCTGCGGTCGGCGGCGGCTTTGGCCGCCCGCGCCACCACCGCCGCGGCGTCCAGGCGGGCGGCGATCCTCTTGGCCTCGGCCTCGACCCGGCCATTACCCCAACCGACCAGACGCGCGGCGTCGGCGCACAGTTCGGCGTCCAACACCCGGCGATGCTCAACGCTCAAACAGGGGGAGTGTTTGACGATCAGGGTGGCCCGCCATTCCGAGAGGATCCCGGTTTCCAGCGCCGCCAACGTGTGGGGCATCTCGTGCACCAGCGCCTGGGCGAACCCGAGATGGCGGTTCCCGCACGTCGGGGACTCCCGACGCGCCAACGCCACCTCCGACGCCAGGCCTCTGCGCCGGCGTGCCGGCACCGTAGCGGCCTGTTCCGCGGCGCGGCGTTTGGCCGCCCACAACGCCGTCACCCGCGCCTGCGCCGCCGCGGCCACACTTTTCAGCTTCTCCAGCTGCTCGACCTGCGCCCGCAGCTCAGCCTCACCGGCCCCGGATCCACATAGAACACACGTTCGAACACACACCCAAACTAAGCCACCCCACCGACATGGCCAGCGCTACAAGTCGAGTGCCTCGTAGGTCCGTCGGACGAACTTCGGTTGGGCGCTCTGCAGTTTCGCCAGCGAGGTGTTGCCGGCGATCGCGGCGGCGGCATCAACGGTCAGGTTGGGCAGATTCTGGATGAGATACACCAGGATGACATCCGCTGACGGATCGGCCTGCCACCACGTTCCATAGGCCCCCGGCCAGGAGAAGCTCCCCAACCCGCCCGGCCCGAACAACTGACGGGACTTCGCAGGATCGGTCACCACCGACAGGTTGAGGCCGAAGCCGCGGCCGATCCAGAACGGCGCGCCCAGGAAATCCTGGCGCTTCTGCTCATCGGTGAGCCGGTCTGTCCGCATCGACCGCACCGATTCCTCCGACAGGACCCGGACGCCGTCGAATGTGCCACCGGCAAGCAGCATCTGGGCGAAGCGCAGGTAGTCGTCCGCGGTGGACCAGAGTCCTGCGCCACCGGTGCAGAACGGCGGATCGACGATGGGTGCAGGCCCCATCACGTCGTGGCGCAGGGTGTTGTCGCTGTCGAGGCTGTACATCGTGGCGGCCCGGCGGCGCCCGGCGGACCCGACACTGAAACCGGTGTCCGACATCCCCAGCGGCCCCAGGATCCGTTCGTCGAGCACCTCGCTGAGCGGTTTCCCTTCGATCCGCGACAGTGCGATACCCAGGACGTCGGTGGCGTGGCTGTAGGTGAGCCGCTCGCCCGGCTGATGGGCGAGGGGAAGCACGGCGAGCTCTGCCAGCCAACGATCCTGATCCTGGCGGGTGGGCAGCTTGCGGTAAGCGTCCGCGAGCGGTCCGAGCACCGAGAACATGTACGCCAACCCGCTGCGATGCGTCATCAGGTCCTCGACGGTGATGTGGCGCTGGGCCGGCACGGTGCGGTCCAGCGGACCGCGGGGTTCCGCCAGCACCCTCATGTTCTCGAGCTCCGGCAGCCACGTCGCCACCCGATCGGTCAGCGCCAACTTGCCCTGCTCGATCAGCGACATCGCCGCGGCCACCGTCACGGGCTTGGTCATCGAGGCGATCCGGAAGATGGTGTCGCGCTGCATCGGCAGTCGGGCGTCGACGTCCCGGTAGCCCAGTTCGTTGACCTGCAACACCTCGCCGGCGTGCCAGACCAGCGTGACAGCACCCGCCAGCAGACCCGCGTCGATCGCTTCGACGATGGAGGCGTTGTTGCGGTCGAGGTTCATCGCGTCAGATTAAGTCAGCGGCACAGCCTCCGAGGAACGTGGCTCTGTCGCCCACCCTCTCCGCGGGTGCTAGGCTGCCCGCAGTTTTCGACATCCTTTAACGATCCGTCCCGTGAGGCGGAGAAGGAGGTCCGGCTCCCCGTGGGCTCGCCAGATCAGACCGGCTCTACCGACCGGGAGTTGATGTCCGCAGCGGACGTCAGCCGAACCATCGCCCGCATCGCCCACCAGATCATCGAGAAGACCGCACTCGACGGATCCGACGGCCCCCGCGTCATCCTGCTGGGAATCCCGACCCGCGGCGTGACGCTGGCCACCCGGCTCGCGCGCAACATCGCCGAGTTCAGCGGAGTCGACGTCGCCCACGGAGCCCTGGACACCACGCTCTACCGCGATGACCTGATGAGCAAGCCTCCCCGGGCGTTGGCGACCACGTCGATTCCCGAACGCGGCATCGACGGTGCGCTGGTGGTGCTCGTCGACGACGTGCTCTACACGGGCCGGTCGGTGCGCTCGGCGCTGGACGCCCTGCGCGACCTGGGTCGCCCCAAGGCAGTGCAACTGGCGGTGCTGGTGGACCGCGGCCACCGCGAGCTTCCTATCCGGGCCGACTACGTCGGAAAGAACGTGCCCACCTCGCGCGCCGAGAATGTCAAAGTCCGCCTCACCGAAGACGACGGGCACGACGGCGTCCGGATTGCACCCTACGGAGGTCCCGCGCGGTGAAACACCTTCTGGCAGCGGCCGACCTCAGCCGCGACGACGCCACCGCGATCCTCGACAACGCCGACCGGTTCCGCGAGGCGCTGCTCGGACGCGAGGTCAAGAAACTGCCCACCCTGCGGGGACGCACCATCATCACGATGTTCTACGAGAACTCCACCCGCACCCGGGTGTCGTTCGAGGTGGCCGGAAAGTGGATGAGCGCCGATGTCATCAACGTCAGCTCGTCGGGATCGTCTGCGGCCAAAGGGGAGTCGCTGCGCGACACCGCGCTGACGCTGCGGGCCGCCGGCGCCGATGCGCTGATCATCCGGCATCCGGCCTCCGGCGCCGCACAGCAGCTCGCCGCATGGACACTCGACGAGGATGGCGGGCCGGCTGTCATCAACGCCGGTGACGGCACGCACGAACACCCCACCCAGGCGTTGCTCGACGCGTTGACGATCCGGCAACGGCTGGGAACCATCGACGGCAAACGGGTGGTGATCGTCGGCGACGTCCTGCACAGCCGGGTGGCCCGATCCAACGTCGCACTACTGCACACCCTCGGCGCGGAGGTGGTGCTCGTCGCACCGCCCACGTTGTTGCCCGTCGGTGTAGAGGGCTGGCCGGTGACGGTGTCACACGAACTCGACGCCGAACTCCCGCTCGCCGATGCGATGCTGATGCTCCGGGTGCAGGCCGAGCGGATGAACGGCGGGTTCTTCCCGTCCGCACGTGAGTACTCGGTGCGCTACGGCCTGTCCGAGAAGCGCCAGGCCCAGCTGGCCGAACACGCCGTGGTTCTGCATCCGGGTCCGATGCTGCGCGGTATGGAGATCGCGCACTCGGTGGCCGACTCGTCGCAATCGGCCGTGCTGCAACAGGTCTCCAACGGCGTACACATCCGGATGGCGGTGTTGTTCCACCTGCTCGTCGGTGCGGAAGAGGAAGCGATCAGCGCATGACAGTCCTGCTCAGAGGCGTGCGCCCGTACGGCGAGGGCGACGGTGTCGACGTGCTCGTCGACCACGGCCAGATCGAGGCCATCGGCGCCGGTGTGGCAGTCCCCGACGGCGCCGAGATCATCGACGCCGACGGCCAGATCCTGCTGCCGGGGTTCGTGGACCTGCACACCCATCTGCGCGAACCCGGTCGCGAATACGCCGAGGACATCGAAACCGGTTCCGCTGCAGCTGCTCTGGGCGGATACACCGCGGTGTTCGCGATGGCCAACACCGATCCGGTCGCCGATTCCGCGGTGGTGACCGACCACGTGTGGCACCGCGGTCAGCAGGTGGGCCTGGTCGACGTGCACCCGGTCGGCGCGGTGACCGTCGGCCTCGAGGGCAAACAGCTGACCGAGATGGGGCTGATGTCCGCCGGTGTCGGGCGGGTCAGGATGTTCTCCGACGACGGCCTGTGTGTGGACGACCCGCTGGTGATGCGCCGCGCGCTGGAGTATGCGACGGGCCTCGGAGTGCTGATCGCCCAGCACGCCGAGGAGCCACGCCTGACCCGCGGTGCGGTCGCCCACGAGGGTCCGAACGCCGCCCGCCTCGGTCTGGCGGGATGGCCGCGCGCCGCAGAGGAGTCGATCGTCGTCCGCGACGCGCTGCTGGCCCGCGATGCGGGAGCCCGGGTGCACATCTGCCACGCGTCGACCGCGGGCACCGTCGAGCTGGTGAGGTGGGCCAAAGAGCAGGGGATATCGATCACCGCCGAGGTCACGCCGCATCATCTGCTCCTCGACGACACCCGGCTGTACACCTACGACGGCAGCAACCGGGTTAACCCGCCGCTGCGCGAGGCCAGCGACGCCGTCGCACTGCGCCGAGCCCTTGCCGACGGTGTGATCGATTGTGTGGCCACTGATCACGCACCGCACGCCGCTCACGAGAAATGCTGTGAGTTCGCCAATGCCCGCCCTGGCATGCTGGGCCTGCAGACAGCGCTGTCGGTGGTGGTCGAGACGATGGTGGCGCCGGGGATGCTGACGTGGCGCGACGTCGCCCGCGTGATGAGCGAGGGTCCGGCACGCATCGTCGGGCTTCCCGATCAGGGACGACCGTTGGAAGTGGGGGAGCCGGCGAACCTGACCGTGGTCGATCCCGGGGCGAAGTGGACGGTGCGGGGTCCGGAGTTGGCCAGCCGCTCGGACAACACACCGTACGAGGACATGGAGTTGCCGGGGGTGGTGACGGTGACGATGCTGCGCGGCAAGCTCACCGCGCGCGATGGAAAGAGCCCGGTGTGAACACCCCGACACTGGTCGCCTCGCTGGTGATGGCCGGGGTGGTGGCGCTTCTGATCGCGGTGCTGATCCAGGCGATGATCCGCGGGTGGCGACGCCGGGTCGAGCGTCAGGCCAAGATCGTGGGCACGCTGCCGGCGCTGCCCGACACCGTCGGTCCGGTGGTCGTCGCGGCCACCAAGGGGCTCTACGTCGGCAGCACGCTGGCCCCGCACTGGAACGACCGGGTTGCCGCCGGAGATCTCGGATTCCGGGCGAAGTCCGTTCTGACCCGCTACCCCGAAGGGATCATGTTGCAGCGCACCGGCGCCGGCCCCATCTGGATCCCCGACGACGCGATCGTCGACATCCGCACCGAGAAGTATCTGGCGGGCAAGGCGCTAACCCATGACGGGATCCTGGCGATCCGCTGGCGGTTGCCGTCGGGCGTCGAGATCGACACCGGCTTCCGCGCCGACGACCGTCGCGACTACACGAAATGGCTTCCGGAGGAGGTCGCATGACCGCACACAAAGCATTCCTCGTGCTCGAGGACGGCCGGATCTTCACCGGCACCGAGTTCGGGGCGACCGGCCAGACGCTGGGGGAGGCCGTGTTCTCCACAGGTATGTCGGGCTACCAGGAGACGTTGACCGACCCCAGCTACCACCGCCAGATCGTGGTGGCGACCGCGCCTCAGATCGGCAACACCGGATGGAACCTCGAGGACGGCGAAAGTCGCGGCGACAAGATCTGGGTGGCCGGCTACGCGGTGCGTGATCCGTCACCGCGGGCGTCGAACTGGCGCGCGACCGGAACGCTCGAGGACGAACTGGTGCGACAGGGCATCGTCGGCATCGCGGGAATCGACACCCGCGCGGTGGTGCGCCACCTGCGCAGTCGCGGGTCGATGAAGGCGGGAGTATTCAGCGGGGCCGCGCTCGCCGACGCCGAGGAGTTGTTGGCGCGGGTACGCAATCAGGCCGCGATGCTCGGCGCTGATCTGGCCGGCGAGGTCAGCACCGACGGCAGCTACGTCGTCGAACCCGATGGGCCACATCGGTTCACCGTCGCCGCTCTGGATCTCGGCATCAAGACGAACACCCCCCGCAACCTCACCAAGCGGGGAGTCCGCAGTCACGTGCTGCCGTCGTCGGTGAGCTTCAGCGAGATCGCCGCGCTGCGCCCCGACGGCGTGTTCCTGTCCAACGGCCCGGGCGACCCGGCCACCGCAGACCACGTGGTCGCGGTGACCCAGGAGGTGCTCGACGCCGGGATCCCGCTGTTCGGCATCTGCTTCGGCAACCAGATCCTGGGCCGCGCGCTGGGCCGCTCCACCTACAAGATGACGTTCGGACACCGGGGGATCAACATCCCGGTGATGGATCACGCCACGGGACGGGTGGCGATCACCGCCCAGAACCACGGCTTCGCCCTGGAGGGAGAGGCCGGCGAGGAGTTCGACACGCAGTTCGGACGCGCGATGGTCAGCCACACCTGTGCCAACGACGGTGTGGTGGAAGGAATCAAATTGGTCAGCGGGCGGGCGTTCTCGGTGCAGTACCACCCCGAGGCAGCCGCGGGTCCACGCGACGCCGAGTACCTGTTCGATCAGTTCGTCGACCTGATGGCGGGGGAGAAATGACGCCCGAGCCGCGCCGGAACTGTATTCCAGCAGGCGTCTTCTCGCACGTTCGCTGCTGGAATGCAGTTCCGGCGATCAGTAGGAGTAAGTAGATGCCGCGTCGCACAGATCTCAACCACGTCCTGGTGATCGGCTCCGGACCGATCATCATCGGACAGGCCTGCGAGTTCGACTACTCGGGCACCCAGGCCTGCCGGGTGCTGCGGGCCGAGGGCCTGCAGGTCAGCCTCGTCAACTCCAACCCCGCGACGATCATGACGGATCCGGAGTTCGCCGACCACACCTACGTCGAGCCCATCACCGCCGACTTCGTCGAGCGGGTGATCGCCCAGCAGGCCGAGCGCGGCAACAAGATCGACGCGCTGCTGGCCACCCTCGGCGGACAGACCGCGCTCAACACCGCTGTCAAGCTCTACGAGAACGGCACTCTCGACAAGTACGACGTCGAGCTGATCGGCGCGGACTTCGAGGCCATCCAGCGCGGTGAGGACCGGCAGAAGTTCAAAGACATCGTCAGCAAGGTCGGAGGCGAATCCGCCCGCAGCCGGGTCTGTTTCACGATGGACGAGGTGCGTGAGACCGTCAAGGACCTCGGCCTGCCGGTGGTGGTGCGGCCGAGCTTCACGATGGGTGGGCTCGGATCGGGCATGGCCTACTCCGCAGAAGACGTCGACCGGATGGCAGGCGAAGGTCTGACCGCATCGCCGTCGGCGAACGTCTTGATCGAGGAGTCAATCTACGGGTGGAAGGAATACGAGCTCGAGCTGATGCGCGACGGCCGCGACAACGTCGTCGTGGTGTGTTCGATCGAGAACGTCGATCCGATGGGCGTGCACACCGGCGACTCGGTGACCGTCGCCCCGGCGATGACACTGACCGACCGTGAGTACCAGACCATGCGCACGCTGGGCATCGACATCCTGCGTGAGGTCGGTGTGGACACGGGCGGCTGCAACATCCAGTTCGCGGTCAACCCCGTCGACGGCCGGCTCATCGTCATCGAGATGAACCCCAGGGTGTCGCGCTCGAGTGCGCTGGCGTCCAAGGCCACCGGATTCCCGATCGCCAAGATCGCCGCCAAGCTGGCGATCGGCTACACGCTCGACGAGATCGTCAACGACATCACCAAGGAGACCCCCGCCTGCTTCGAGCCGACGCTGGACTACGTCGTGGTCAAGGCGCCGCGGTTCGCCTTCGAGAAGTTCCCCGGTGCCGACGCGACGCTGACCACCACCATGAAATCGGTCGGCGAGGCGATGTCGTTGGGCCGCAACTTCGTCGAGGCGCTCGGCAAGGTGATGCGCTCGCTGGAGACGAAGCGGACCGGCTTCTGGACAGGTCCCGACCCCGAGGGGGGCGTCGCCGACGTCCTGGAGCGGCTGCGCACCCCCACCGACGGCCGGCTCTATGACATCGAATACGCGCTGCGGCTGGGGGCCACCGTGGAGCAGGTGGCGCAGGCCTCCGGTGTGGACCCATGGTTCGTCGAGCAGATCGCCGGCCTGATCGCGTTGCGCGCCGAGGTGATCGACGCGCCGGTTCTGGAGGCCGAGCTGCTGCGCCGCTGCAAGTACCACGGTCTGTCTGATCGCCAGATCGCCGCACTGAGACCGGAGTTGGCAGGGGAGATGGGGGTGCGGTCGCTGCGCGGCCGACTGGGCATCCACCCGGTGTTCAAGACCGTCGACACCTGCGCCGCCGAGTTCGAAGCCAAGACCCCATACCACTACAGCAGCTACGAACTGGATCCCGCCGCAGAAACCGAGGTCGCGCCGCAGGCCGAGCGGCCGAAGGTCCTCATCCTCGGATCCGGCCCCAACCGCATCGGGCAGGGCATCGAGTTCGACTACAGCTGTGTGCATGCGGCGACGACGCTGAGCCATGTCGGTTTCGAGACGGTGATGATCAACTGCAATCCCGAGACGGTGTCCACCGACTACGACACCGCAGACCGGCTCTACTTCGAACCGTTGACCTTCGAAGACGTCCTGGAGATCTACCACGCCGAGCAGGCGTCGGGCCGCGGCGGACCGGGCGTGGTCGGTGTCATCGTGCAACTCGGAGGCCAGACTCCACTGGGTTTGGCCGAACGCCTCGAAAAGGCCGGGGTGCCGATCGTCGGCACCAAGCCCGAAGCCATCGATCTGGCCGAAGACCGTGGCCGGTTCGGCGAGGTGCTCACCAATGCCGGTCTGCCGGCGCCGAAGTTCGGCATGGCGACGAGCTTCGACCAGGCCCGCAAGATCGCCGCCGACATCGGCTACCCGGTGCTGGTCCGGCCGTCCTACGTCCTCGGCGGGCGCGGCATGGAGATCGTCTACGACGAAGAGACCCTCGAGGGCTACATCACCCGCGCCACCGAACTGTCCCCCGAACATCCCGTGCTGGTCGACCGCTTCCTGGAGGACGCGATCGAGATCGATGTGGATGCACTGTGCGACGGCAGCGAGGTCTACATCGGTGGCGTCATGGAGCACATCGAGGAAGCCGGCATCCATTCCGGCGACTCCGCCTGTGCGCTTCCGCCGGTGACGCTGGGCCGCAGCGACATCGACGCGGTGCGACGCGCCACCGAGGCCATCGCGTTCGGTGTCGGGGTGGTGGGCCTGCTCAACGTGCAGTACGCGCTCAAGGACGACGTGCTCTACGTGCTGGAGGCCAACCCGCGGGCGAGTCGTACCGTGCCGTTCGTCTCGAAAGCCACCGCCGTCCCGCTGGCCAAGGCCTGCGCCCGGGTGATGCTCGGCGCCACCATCGCCCAGCTGCGCGAGGAAGGGCTGCTCGCCCGCACCGGCGACGGTGGCAACACTCCGCGCAACGCTCCGGTCGCGGTGAAAGAGGCCGTCCTGCCGTTCCATCGGTTCCGCAAGGCCGACGGCAGCCAGATCGACTCACTGCTGGGCCCGGAGATGAAGTCCACCGGCGAGGTGATGGGCATCGACCGCGATTTCGGCAGCGCCTTCGCCAAGAGCCAGACCGCGGCCTACGGTTCGCTGCCGGTCAGCGGCACGGTGTTCGTCTCGGTGGCCAACCGCGACAAGCGTTCCCTGGTGTTCCCCGTCAAGCGCCTCGCCGATCTCGGATTCCGGGTACTGGCCACCGCGGGAACCGCGGAAATGCTGCGGCGCAACGGTATTCCGTGTGGTGAAGTGCGCAAGCACTTCGAAGAGCCGAGCCCGGACCGGCCCGCTCTCTCGGCGGTCGACGCGATCCGCGCCGGTGAGATCGACATGGTGATCAACACCCCGTACGGCAACTCCGGGCCCCGCATCGACGGTTACGAGATCCGTTCGGCCGCGGTGTCGATGAACATCCCCTGCGTGACGACTGTGCAGGGGGCCTCGGCGGCGGTCCAGGGCATCGAGGCCGGCATCCGTGGCGACATCGGTGTGATGTCGCTGCAGGAACTGCACAGCACGTTGGGGTCGTGACGATGGGCGGGTTCGGTGACCGCCTGTCGGCTGCGATGTCGCAACGGGGTCCGTTGTGCCTGGGGATCGACCCCCACCCGGAATTGCTGAGTGCGTGGGGGCTCGGAGCGGACGCCGAGGGCCTGGCGCGGTTCAGCGACATCTGTGTCGCCGCGTTCGAGGGCTTCGCCGTCGTCAAGCCGCAGGTGGCCTTCTTCGAGGCGTACGGGTCGGCGGGCTACACCGTTCTGGAGCACACCATCGCCGAGCTGCGGCAGCGTGGTGTGCTGGTGCTCGCCGACGCCAAGCGCGGAGACATCGGTACCACCATGGCCGCCTACGCGAAGGCCTGGGCAGGAGACTCGCCGCTGGCGGTCGACGCGGTGACCGCCTCGCCGTATCTGGGCTTCGGGTCGCTGCAGCCGCTGCTGGACACGGCGCTCGAGCGCGACCGAGGGGTGTTCGTGCTGGCCGCGACATCCAACCCGGAGGGCGCCTCGGTGCAGCGGGCATGGGAGCCCGGGGCCGCGGGTCGCACGGTGGCCCAATCCATAGTCGACGCCGCGGCGGCGATCAACGGCGCGGGGCGGTTCGGACCGGTCGGTGTGGTCGTCGGAGCGATGTTGACCGACCCGCCCGAAGTCGGCGGGCTCCACGGCCCCGTGCTGGTGCCAGGGGTGGGCGCCCAGGGCGGCCGGCCCGACGCGCTCGCGGGGTTCGCGGGGGCGCTGCCGGGGCAGTTGCTGCCCGCGGTGTCCCGGGAAGTGCTGCGGGCCGGACCGGACATCGCCACGCTGCGTACAGCGGCGCAGCGGATGCGCGACGCCGTCGCCTACCTCAGCCCTTGACCGGCGCACTCGCCGCGACACGCCCGAGACGCGGTGACCAGCGAAAATTTCTCTGTGCGGCGACTCCCGCGGGGTGCTGCGCCGGCCCGTTACGGTCCTGGCGAACCGCGATCGGCGGCCACGCTCGGCCAATACCCTTGATATGCAGGGATTTCAGCCGAATTCGCGGCTGTCGGGACGCTTCAGCGATGCTTCGGCCCGCAGGGGGCGGCTGCGCGTCAGCGCCCTACACGCTGGGCTTTTGGGCTGGCTACCGGGGGGTGGGGTTAGCTTTCGTCAGCCCGCGTGGGTACGGTCGTGCACGCTGGCTGGTTCTCGGACCAGCCGAGACAAAACAGATGATGGTGAGAGACGGAGGAACCCGTGGCCCTTCCCCAGTTGACCGACGAACAGCGCGCGGCAGCGTTGGAGAAGGCTGCTGCCGCTCGTCGAGCGCGTGCCGAACTCAAGGACCGGCTCAAGCGTGGCGGCACCAACCTCAAGCAGGTTCTCAAGGACGCCGAGACCGATGAGGTCTTGGGCAAGATGAAGGTCTCCGCGCTGCTGGAGGCCCTGCCCAAGGTCGGCAAGGTCAAGGCCCAGGAGATCATGACCGAGCTCGAGATCGCCCCGACCCGCCGGTTGCGCGGCCTGGGTGATCGTCAGCGCAAGGCCCTGCTGGAAAAGTTCGACTTCACGTCCTAGGCGATCAGTGAACGCCGGCCGAGGGGCCGGACGGTGCCGATGAGTGCCCGCGCGAAAAAGCTCGCGCGATGACACGCGTCGTCGTGCTGTCCGGTCCCTCCGCCGTCGGGAAGTCCACAGTGGTGCGCTGTCTGCGCGAGCGGCTTCCCGACCTGTATTTCAGCGTCTCGGTCACCACCAGGGCGCCACGCCCCGGTGAAGTCGACGGGGTGGACTACTTTTTTGTCACCGACCAGCAGTTCCAGCACCTCGTCGACGAGGATGCCCTGCTCGAATGGGCCGACATCCACGGCGGGCTGCACCGCTCCGGGACGCCCGCGGCGCCTGTCAGGGCTGCCGCCGCGGCCGGCCGGCCGGTCCTGATCGAGGTCGATCTGGCCGGGGCCAGGGCCGTCAAACGGGCCATGCCGGAGGCCACCACGGTGTTTCTGGCCCCGCCCAGCTGGGAGGTGCTGGAGAGCCGGCTGTCCCAGCGCGGGACCGAATCGCCTGAAGTGCGGGCCCGCAGATTGCAGACCGCCAGGACGGAGCTGGCCGCCCAGGGGGACTTCGACGAGGTCGTCGTCAACGGTCAATTGGAATCTGCCTGCGCGGAATTGGTATCCTTGCTGGTGGCCCACACGCCGGTGCCGCGCGATCAAGCCTGATCGCCGCCCAGCACACGTCAGATCTGCATCAACTCAGAACCGCCAGGAGACCTTCTTCGTGAGCACCCCGCACGCCGACACGCGGCTGGCAGCCGTGGACATCGATCCGTCTGCCGCCAGCGCCTACGACACGCCGCTGGGCATTACCAACCCGCCCATCGACGAGTTGCTGGATCGCGCGTCGAGCAAGTACGCGCTGGTGATCTACGCCGCTAAACGCGCACGTCAGATCAACGATTACTACAACCAGCTCGGTGACGGGATCCTCGAGTACGTCGGCCCGCTGGTCGAGCCCGGTCTGCAGGAGAAGCCGCTGTCGATCGCGATGCGGGAGATCCACGGCGACCTGCTGGAGCACACCGAGGGCGCCGAGTAGGCGGGACACCGCCGGTGCAGCGCAAGCGGATCATCGTCGGCGTCGCCGGCGGGATCGCCGCTTACAAGGCGGCCACGGTCGTGCGTCAGCTCACCGAGGCCGGCCATTCGGTCCGGGTCGTTCCGACCGACTCCGCGTTGCGGTTCATCGGTGCCGCCACCTTCGAGGCGCTGTCGGGTAACCCCGTTCACACCGGCGTCTTCGAGGACGTCCACGAGGTGCCCCATGTCCGCTTCGGCCAGTCGGCCGACCTGGTCGTGGTCGCCCCGGCCACTGCGGACCTGTTGGCCCGGGCCGTCGCGGGACGCGCCGACGATCTGCTGACCGCCACCCTGCTGACGGCACGCTGCCCGGTGCTCTTCGCGCCTGCGATGCACACCGAGATGTGGTTACATCCCGCGACCTGCGAAAATGTGGCCACGCTGCGCAGGCGCGGGGCGATCGTGATGGAACCGGCCTCGGGCCGGCTGACGGGAGCCGACACCGGCGCGGGCCGACTCCCCGAGGCCGAGGAGATCAGTACGCTCGCCCATCTGCTCCTCGACCGGGGCGACGCGCTGCCCTACGACCTGGCCGGCGTCAAGGTCCTGGTGACCGCCGGCGGCACCCGCGAACCGATCGACCCGGTCCGCTTCATCGGCAACCGCAGTTCGGGCAAACAGGGTTATGCGATGGCCCGGGTGATGGCCCAGCGTGGTGCCGAGGTGACGCTGATCGCCGGAAACACGGCCGGCCTCATCGATCCGGCCGGCGTCGACGTGGTCCATGTCGGTTCGGCGGTCCAACTGCGAGACGCCGTCTCCAAGCGCGCCCCCGACGTCAACGTCCTGGTCATGGCCGCCGCCGTCGCCGACTTCCGGCCCGCGCACCTGGCGACCAGCAAGATCAAGAAGGGCCCGGACGCTGCGGGCGACCCCACGATCGAGCTGGTTCGCAACGACGACGTCCTGGCCGGGGCAGTGCGCGCCCGCACCGACGGCCAGTTGCCCCACATGAGGGCCATCGTCGGGTTCGCCGCGGAGACGGGCGACGAGAACGGCGACGTGCTCTTCCACGCCCGCGCCAAACTCAAGCGCAAGGGCTGCGACCTGCTGGTGGTCAACGCAGTCGGCGACAACCGCGCCTTCGAGGTCGATCACAACGACGGCTGGTTGCTGTCGGCGGACGGCGCCGAGGCGGCGTTGGAGCACGGTTCGAAGACATTGATCGCCAGCCGTATTGTGGACGCGATCGCGGCATTCCTGCGCACCGGCAGGGGGTAGGCCGGGCACGAGGTCGCAGTACGTGCTTGGGTGCAGGAGGCAACGCGATGGAGCGCAACGGGCGGGACCATCGCCACGACATACAAGAAGGGATCGACCGTGAGTGAAGCTCGGCTGTTTACCAGTGAGTCGGTGACCGAGGGGCACCCCGACAAGATCTGTGACGCCATCAGCGACTCGGTGCTGGACGCACTGCTCGCCGACGACCCCAGGTCGCGCGTCGCGGTCGAGACGCTGGTGACGACCGGGCAGGTGCACGTCGTCGGTGAGGTGACCACGACCGCCAAGAACGCCTTCGCCGACATCACCGACACGGTGCGTGAGCGGATCCTCGAGATCGGCTACGACAGCTCCGACAAGGGTTTCGACGGTGCGACCTGCGGCGTCAACATCGGCATCGGCAAGCAGTCGCCCGACATCGCCCAGGGCGTGGACACCGCGCACGAGACCCGCGTCGGCGGCGGCTCGGATCCACTGGACCTGCAGGGCGCCGGCGACCAGGGTCTGATGTTCGGTTATGCCATCGCCGAAACGCCGGAACTGATGCCGCTGCCGATCGCGCTCGCGCACCGGCTGTCCCGCAAGCTGACCGAGGTCCGCAAGGACGGCACCCTGGCCTACCTGCGTCCTGACGGCAAGACCCAGGTGACGGTCCAGTACGACGGCAACAAGCCGGTGCGGCTGGATACCGTGGTGCTGTCCACCCAGCACGCCGACGGCATAGACCTGGACGAACAGCTGTCCCCGGAGATCAAGCGGCACGTGATCGATGCCGTGCTCGCCGAGCTGGGCCACGACACCATGGACACCACGGCGCCGCGACTGCTGGTCAATCCGACCGGCAAGTTCGTGCTCGGGGGTCCGATGGGAGATGCCGGGCTGACCGGCCGCAAGATCATCGTCGACACCTACGGCGGCTGGGCCCGGCACGGTGGCGGCGCCTTCTCCGGCAAGGATCCGTCCAAGGTGGACCGTTCGGCGGCCTACGCGATGCGCTGGGTGGCCAAGAACGTCGTCGCAGCCGGCCTCGCAGAGCGTGTCGAGGTTCAGGTCGCTTACGCGATCGGCAAGGCTGCACCAGTCGGCCTGTTCGTCGAGACCTTCGGCTCCGAAACCGTGGACCCGGTCAAGATCGAGAAGGCCATCGGCGAGGTCTTCGACCTGCGGCCCGGAGCCATCGTGCGCGATCTGGATCTGCTGCGTCCCATCTACGCACCGACGGCGGCGTACGGCCACTTCGGCCGCACCGACATCGAGTTGCCGTGGGAGCAGCTGAACAAGGTCGACGACCTCAAGAGCGCGGTCTAGGCCGAGCGACCCGAGAAGGCGTCCTTCGGGACGTCAGTATCCTGCTGGGGAAATGGCGAGAGATCACACGGTCGGCACGACACGCATCAGTCGTGGCCTGAAGATGGCTCTTCGCGGGCGGCGTGACCCGGCGCCGCTCGCGGGTCAGCGCAGCCGTAGCCAGAACACGATGGGTGACCTGCACACCCGCAAGGTCCTCGACCTCACCATCCGGCTGGCCGAGGTGATGCTGTCGTCCGGCTCGGGTACCGCGGACGTGGTCGCGACCGCTCAGGACGTCGCGAGGGCCTACCGGCTCACCGACTGCGTCGTCGACATCTTCGTCACCACGGTGTTCGTCTCGGCACTGCCGACCGCCGACAGTCCGCCGATCACCATCGTGCGGTCGGTGAACGCCCGCTCGACCGACTACACACGGGTGGCCGAACTCGACCGGCTGGTCGGCCGGATCACCACGGGCGGCGTGACGGTCGACGAGGCGCACGAGGCGATGGACGAGCTGTCGGAACGGCCACATCCGTATCCGCGCTGGGTGGCCACCGCCGGCTGGGCGGGTTTTGCCCTCGGCATCGCGATGCTGTTCGGCGGCAACTGGCTCACCTGCCTGCTGGCCGCGCTCACCGCGGCGACGATCGACCGGGCGGGCCGGTTGTTGAACAGGATCGGTACCCCGTTCTTCTTCCAGCACGTGGTGGGCGCGATGATCGCGACCCTGGTCGCGGTGGCGGCCTACTACTTCGCCGGCCAGGGGCCCACCGCGCTCGTCGCGACCGGGATCGTGATGTTGCTGGCGGGGATGACGCTGGTCGGCGCGATGCAGGACGCGGTGACCGGCTACATGCTCACCGCCGTCACCCGGCTCACCGAGGCGATGTTCCTGACCGCGGGAATCGTCGTGGGGATCCTGGCCGGCCTACAGGTCGCGGAGCTGCTCGGCGTCGTGATCGAGCTGCACGTCGACGCCACCGAGACGTTCATCATGCCGAACCGGCCGCTTCCCATCGCCCTGGCGGTGGTCGGCGCAGGGCTGGCGGGAGCCTCCCTGACCGTGGCGAGCTACGCCCCGTGGCGGTCGGTGGTCACTGCGGGGCTCACCGCCGCGCTCGCCGAGCTCGTGCTGATCGGTCTGGGCACCGCAGGTTTCGGCCAGGTGGTGGCCAGCGGCATCGCCGCGGTGGGTGTCGGCGTGATCGCGACGCTGATCTCGATTCGCCGTCAGTCGCCGGCGCTGGTGACCGCCACCGCAGGCATCATGCCGATGCTGCCCGGCCTCGCCGTCTTCCGGGCGGTGTTCTACCTCGCGGTCGACGAGGAGTTCACCGACGGCATGAGACAGCTGATCGCCGCGGCCGCAGTGGCACTGGCCCTGGGCTCGGGTGTGGTGCTCGGTGAGTTCATCGGCTCGCCGCTGCGCTACCGAGCGGGCCGGATCGGCGAGTTCCTGCGTGTCGAAGGCCCGCCCGGGTTGCGCCGAGCCGTCGGTGCCGTGGTCGCGCTCCAGCCGGCCGATTCGGCTGCACCGACACGATCGGGCAGCCAGCATGCGTCCAGCATCGCGCTGGAGCCGGCGCTGGGGGAGGACACCGAAGCCGACGCCGACGACGGCGGTGAGTCGGACAGCCAGATCGAAAGCCGGGAAATCTAGGACACGAACCGGTAGTCGTGATCGGGAAGAAAGCCAGGCTCAGCTGGTGATGGTGCGGGCAATGACGTTGCCCGCGAATTCGATTTCGTCATCTCCGACATCCAAGTGCGTCACCGCGCGCAGCATCCCTGGCCGTGGGACGGCTGAGACCAGGACACCCTCGGCTGCGAGTTGGCTGCGAAGCGCTTCTGGCGTCCAACCGATGGCGTGTGTGTCCAGCAGAACCACATTGGTTTCGACACGACCGCTCACCATGCCGGTGCCCTGCAGGATATCGGCGAGCCGTTGCGCCCGGTGGTGATCATCCGCCAGGCGCCGCACGTGATGATCCAGTGCGTACAGACCCGCCGCCGCTAGCATTCCTGATTGGCGCATCGCGCCGCCGAGGCGCTGTTTGAGACGCCGCGCGTCGCGAACGGCGGCGGCGGGGAGCGCCAGTAGTGCCCCCATCGGGCATCCCAGTCCCTTCGAAAGGCAGAGGGTCACGGAATCCGAGCCTGCCGCGATTCGAGCAGGAGGCACATCGCTGTACAACGCCGCGTTGAGCAGTCGGGCACCGTCCAGGTGGGCGCGGATTCCACGGCGGGCTGCAGTCGCGAGCATCTGGTCCAACCGCTCGAGTGGCCATACCCGGCCGCCAGCATTGCTGTGACTGTTCTCCACTGAAACGACTGCGGTGCGGGGTGTCTCGGCTCCGCCCTCGGCAATAGCGGCCGTCAGTTGGATGTCGTCGAACGTACCGTCAACAGTGCTGATCGGCTGGAGCATGAGGCCGGCGAGGGCGGCGGGGCCTCCGGCCTCACTTTTGATCAGGTGCGCGTCGGCCGAAGCGACGACGGCGTCGCCTGGTCGCGCCCATAGCTGCAGGGCGATTTGGTTTGCCATCGTCGCCGACGGTACGAACACCGCGGCCTGCGTGCCGAGCAGGTCGGCGACGCGGCCTTCCAGCTCGGTCGTCGTCGGGTCCTCGCCTTTCTGCTCGTCCCCGACCACCGCGCTGGCAATTGCGGCACGCATGCCGTCGGTAGGTTGAGTGACCGTGTCGGTGCGTAGGTCAATCACCGGGAAGTCGCCACCGTGTCGGAAAGGCCGTGTACTCGTCGGTACGGTCTGATCACCTCTACAGCGAAGAGCTCGAGTTGCTCAAACCACTCCTCGACAGTATCGACACAGAAGGTTGTGCAGGCCAGATGGTCGGCCCCCATCTCCGCGAGCCGTTCGACACGCTCGTAGACG
This sequence comes from Mycolicibacterium hippocampi, assembly GCF_010723735.1. Taxonomy (GTDB): domain Bacteria; phylum Actinomycetota; class Actinomycetes; order Mycobacteriales; family Mycobacteriaceae; genus Mycobacterium; species Mycobacterium hippocampi. Next base: position 3,279,092 of record NZ_BLLB01000002.1, read on the forward strand.
GCGTCATAGCCGCCGATGAGGTTGTTATGCAGAGATTTCGCCGGATCGCGGCCGTCGAACGCCAGCGATCGACGATGCTGCACCATGCCTGTTGACACGTAACGGCGTTCAGTAGCCTCGTGGTTACGGCCGATCAGGCACGACAGCTGCGGCGCCACAGTCAGCGAATTGGCATCACGCCCGGCGGCCTCGGCGCGTTCGCGAAGCGTTCGAATCCACTCGGCCAACTCGTCGAACGGTCGCCAACCCGGGATCCATCCCGTCCCATATCGGATGGCGCGATCGATACCGCGAAGCTGATGGCCACCCACCAGCACCTGAACCTCGCCGTCATACCCCTTGGGCGCCAGCTCGAGTGACTCCACCGCGTAGTGCTGCCCGTGATGGCTGACCGTCGGTTCGCGCATCAAACGGCGCAGTAGGGTTAGGCCCTCCTCAAGCATCTCCCCACGGTGTGCGCCCACGAGATCGGGCCGCGCGGCCGCATACTCCTCGGGGTAAGCACCGATTCCCACGCCGAGTAACAGTCGGCCTTTACTGATCTGGTCGAGGGTAGCCGCCTGGCGGGCCAGTGTGACGATATCCCGCATCGGCAACACCAGCACCGCGGTGCCGACTTGCACCCGCTGTGTGACCGCTGCCGCGGCGGTGAGAACGGTGAGCACTTCGTAGAAGTTCGGCGTCGCCCCGTGATTTTGACGGACATAGTTCTGTGGGGCGTAATGATCGTTTCCCCACACTGAGTCGTAGCCGAGCTCTTCTGCCCGGCAGGCGGCCTCGATGAAGTGCCGTGGCTCGAAGAACGGGATCGGGTTGATCAGGCCCTCCATTCCGGTCGGCATTCCAACTCCGAATTTCATCTTCGCGACACCTCCGATTGTTGTTGCGCCAACTCCGCGAGTCCGGCTACATCGTCGACCTGGTGCGCGGTGATGCCTTCGTTGATCTTGCTTCCCAGTGATTTCAGCCCAGTCGACGACGCCACGAGGACGACCTCATCGGATCGCCGCCGAGTGCCGTCACGAATATGGCGTGTCAGCGCCGCCAGCCCGGCGGCTGCAGCGGTCTCGAGTAGCACGCCCTCGGTGCATGCCGCGAGGCGCGCCGCGTCGGCGAGTTCGTCTTCGCTGACGGTGTGGACCGCGCCGCCGCTGTCTCGGATCGCCTGCAGCGCCTGAAAGGTGCTCTGCGCAGCGGAGATCGAAGTTGCTGACGTTGGGTGGTCGATTTCGGCGAGTGGCACGGTGTCGGACCCCGATGCGAGGGCGGCGGACACGCTGCCGTATATCTCACCGCCGCAATGTTCGGGAACCCCGGCGGCCAGGCCCATCTCGACCAACTCGGCGAACGCTCGACGGCTCCCGGCCACTGCGTCGCCGTAGCAGATCGGAAAGTACATCGCATCGGGCGCACTGCGGCCCAGTTGTTCCCATGTCTCATAGGCGATCGGCTTGTATCCGTCGATGGCGTATGGGTTGTTGCCGACGGGTGGGTCGGAGTAGTTCGACATCGGGTACCAGCCGTACTGTTCGACCGCCTCACCGACCAGGCGCCATCGATCGCGCTTGGTATCGGCTATCGCGATGTGCGCTCCGTAGCCGGCCACGAAAGCGGCCATCAATGGGTCTACCCCCCGCGCAAACACGACCACGCCGGTCAGTCCGGCTCGTCGCGCATGTGCTGCGGTCGCCGCGGCCGCATTCCCCGTTGAGGCTGTCACCAGCACGCCGATGCCGAGTGACCGTGCGTGGTGTGCCGCGATCGCCGCCGCCCGGTCTTTGAACGACCAGGTCAATCCGCGGGACTCATCCTTGATCCAGAGCCGATCCAGCCCAATCGCCGCCGCCAGACGTGGCGCGGGCAACAACGGGCTCGGCGCGGTGGCCGCGGCCGCCGAGTCGTCGGGTTCGATTGGCAACAGGGCGCGGTAGCGCGCGATTCCGCCCAGCGGTCCGGTCAGATCAGCGATGAAGCGTTCCCCCGCGGCGGTCAGGTCGTAGTCAGTTCTCAGGTTGGCTGCGACGCCGACTGCCCGGCACCGTTCACAGCCGCGGCCGTGTGGCGCCGGGTCGCCCTCGGCGCCACAGCGGATGCAGACGAGTGGCAAGCGTCCGGAGATCACAGTGTCTCGAAGGTTCTGGGCAGCTGGCTGAGCGCCCGCCAGCCCGCGTCGGTCACCACCACCATGTCCTCGATTTGGACTCCGCCGAAACCGAATTCGTAGTAAGGCGTTTCGACGCAGAGCACCATCCCCTCTTCGATGACGTGCGGGTCTCCGGGCGCCAGCAGCGGCGCGTCGTAGCCGCCGACGAGTCCGATGCCGTGTCCGACGTGTGTGCGGTCATAGTGGGGGATGCCGGCGCGTCGTGTCTCGGCCACAGCCGCCGCGAACACATCGGCGGTGCGGACCCCGGGGCGCAGCATCTCCAGCGCCGCAGATTGGCCGGCGATCACGGCGTTGGCGTAGCTCCGCGATTTCTCCGAGGTTTCGCCGAGGCCGAAACATCGCGACAGATCGGACTGGTACCCGCCGTAGATGGCCCCGACGTCGAAGCGAAGGATGTCCCCGGGCGCCAACGCTGAGCCGGGCAGGTTCGCGTTCCCGAAGACCGTCGCGGTGCCCACGGACACCGAGTCGACTCGAAGCAACCCGCCTTCTCGCGCGACCGCCACCCGGTACTCGGTGGCCAACTCGGCCTGGGTGATGCCGGGCGCCGCGATCGCGACGGTGGCCAGGATCGCCGACTCAGCGATCCTGGCGGCTTCCTGAAGCCTGGACACCTCCAGCTCGGTCTTACGCATTCGCAGTCGGGGCAACACGGCCGTCGCGTCGCACACTTCGTGGTCCCTCAAGGCTGCGGTCACGGCGGGCTCGTTCGCCGGCGCCACGTCCATACCGATCTTGGCCCTCTGCAGGTCGAGGTCGGCCGCAGTTCTGGCGATCATCGCGGTCCTGTCGAGTTCGGGTCTGCGATTGCGGTGGGCGGACGCGACAAGGAGCTGGGCCTCATCGAGGTGCGCACCGGTTGCTTCTTCCCGGAAGAAGTCCCCCCAGGCGTGGTGCGCGAGCCCGGGCGCCAGGTCTTCGATGAGGTAGTCGAGCTCGGCCGCGGGCGTCAGCAGAACCGGTCGCGCCGGGTCGTCGCGGCGCACCACTGCGACGCTACGACCGGGCTTGCCGAACCTGGTCAGATAGCGGACATTCGCCGCAGTTGTGGCCACCAGTGCGTCCAGTCCGGCCTCGGAGAGAGCGGCGGATAGGCGGTTGGGGTCGTAGAGGAGCCCGGTCACTGCGCCGTCTCCGGACCGCTCAACCGGCGCCTTAGCTCGGTGAGGGTCTGAGCCAACAGCGCCAGTGCCTCGCGCAGCGACTGACCGGGCGCTCGCAACAACCAGAATCCGATATCGGTCACTTCGACCTCGTCGAGCACGGCGGACACCCTGTCCACCAATTGGTCCGGGGTTCCCGCCCAGCAGAAGGTGTCGATCATGCTGTCGGGCACAAGATCTGCCACTGCCTCCAGTGCGTCATAGTTGCGTGTCGCAATGATCTCCTCGAGCTCTTCGGGTACCGAAAGTCCGGCGTCGGTGACGAATCGGCGGTCAGGGAAACTCATCCACAGCAGCTTGGCCACCATCAGGCGGCATCCTTCGCGGGCACGTTCGGCGTCGGTGTGGACACAGGTGTCCACGCGTGCCATGGTGCGCAGTGCGGCGTCCCCTCGGCCGTGCGCGGCAGCGCCGCGCAGAACGTGGGACAGCGACCGAGCCAGCCCAGCAGGACTTGCCTGGCTGGCGATCATCACGCCCTCCGCAGCGCCTCCGGCCATCTCCAGCATGCGCCGCCCCCGACTGGCGATCCATAGCGGGAGATGTTGGTCAGGAACAATTTTCAAGTTCGCCGCACGCAGTGTGAAGGCCGCGGTTTGTCGTGTCACCGTTTCTCCGGCGAGCAGGCCGGCGATCGACTCGTAGGCGGCGCGGGTGGTTTCCGTCACTGCCGAACGGGACAAGCCCATCATCGGCAGCCCCGATCCGCCGGCGCCGACCGCCAGCGTGACGCGCCCGTCGGCGAGCTCGCTGACGGTGGCGAGCGTTTGGGCGGTGAGGGCCGGATTGGCCGCGTAGCCATCGGCGACCGCGCCGCCGAGAGTGATCGAAGTGGTCCGCGTCGCCGACACCGTCATCCGCACGAACATGTCGCGAAAGAACCGCTCGTTGGAATGCCAGAGTGCGTCAAAACCCATCCGTTCGGCTTCGGCGGCCAGGTCGCCCCAGTCGCTCATGTGGACGTCGGCAACCGAATGTGAGGGGAACCCGAGATGAAAGCCGGTCATCGGGCGCTCGCAGCCTTTGTCCGCCAACGGAAGACTCGGCGGGACACGGTGCGGAAGACCAGCAGCTCAACGAGGACCATGACCACGGTGAAGCCCAGCGTCCAGGCGATCACCGCTGCGGGACGGTTGTAGGAGAAGTAGTACTCGATGCGTTCGCCGATACCCGATCCGGCGGACAGCGCCTCTACCAGCACCACCAGTTTCCAGCCCATCGCGAAACCGAATCGGGCCGCCGACAGCAAGGCCGGCGCCAGCTGCGGCAGTATCACGTGCCGGAATCGCGTGACAGACCCGAGGCGGTAGACCGTCGCCATCTGGAAGAGCCCCGAGTCCAAGGCTTTGCTGCCGTCGTAGACGAACGTCACCATGAACGGGGTGACGGCCAGAGTGAGCGCGACCAGAGTGGCCAGCTCACCCAGTCCCAGCCACAGCGTCGAGAACAGAATCGTCACCGGGCCCGGTAGGGCCAGCCCGATGAACACGACGGGGTGGGCCAAGGCTTCGACATAGCGGTTGCGGGCCATCGTCACTCCGATGGACAACGCGATGGCGAACCCGGTGGTCCAGGCGATCAGGATGCGACGCAGGGTGGTCAGCATCGATTCGTAGAAGTCCGGTGACGCCACCGCCGCTGCGAACTCCTCGACGACCGCGGCTGGGGAGGGCAGATGTGGCAGCAAACGTCCCGCGCACAGCCACCAGATCAGCAGACCGATGCCGACGGCCACCAACTCTGGCGGTGGTCGGCGGAACCCGGCCGGTGGCGCCGTGCGGTCGGCGGTCTCGGTGCGATGCAGCACGCTGGTCACGCCGCACTCCCGGAGTTGTCGTCGGTGGTCCAGTACTGCAGCACAGAGTCGATCATGTTGCCCTCCACCTGGGCGATGGCCGCGGACTCGTAGCGGCGGGGGCGAGGGATGTCGATCGTGACCCGTTCGAGCACCCGTCCTGGGCCCGGCGCCATGACGTAGACGTGGTCGGCCAGGAACACCGCCTCGCGGATGGAGTGCGTGATGAAGATGAACGTCTGGCCGGCCTTGGCCCACAGTTCGAGCAGTTTGCCCCGCAGCGAGCGGCCGGTGACTTCGTCCAGCGCCGAGAACGGCTCGTCCAGCAGCACGCAGGCAGGTTCGATGGCAAGTGCGCGCGCGATCGCGACACGTTGTCGTTGTCCGCCGGAAAGGCTCCCGGGCCAGTTCTCGGCGAACTGCCCGATCTCACACAGGTCGAGGTATCGATCGGTGCGTTCTCGCCACTCTGCGCGGGGGACATCGGCTGCTTTCAACGCCAACTCGATGTTCTTTCGGACGCTCCGCCAGGGCAGCAGGCGAGGATCCTGGAACAGGTAGCCCAGGCGCGGCCTCGGGACCTGCTGGTCGACGCCATCGACCACCAGCGGTGTGCCGTCGATCGTCACGGTGCCCACCGTCGGCGTGGCGAGACCAGAAAGAATGTTCAGCAGAGTCGATTTCCCGCAACCGCTGGGGCCGACGATGCAGGCGAACTCGCCGTTGGCGACGCGCAGGCTGACATTCGACAGGGCGGGTACGGCGCTGCCGGGGTAGGAGTACGACAGATCGGTGATGGTCAGAAAATCGGTCATGAGGCTGAAAGACGCTCCTTTGGAGGGCTTGTCATGATCGCCGGCCCTCACGTCGAGGTGGCGGTCGGCTGTGCGCGTAGGGATCGACGAGTGGGCGCACGCCACCGGAAGACTCGTCGTTCGATCGGACGCAGGATCAAATACTCGACCGTGGTGATCATCACGATGAAGAACAGCGTCCAGACTATGAGCCGGTCGAGCTCGAAGTACCCGTAGGCGCGCTTGTACTCTGCGCCGACGCCGATCTGCTGGGAGAACAGTTCGGCGATGACGACGATCTTCCAGCCCAGCGCGTGGACATTTCGGAATGCGCTGAATAGATACGGCGCCATTTCGGGCAGGGCGAGGTGGCGGATGCGGTCGAGCGGCCCGAAGCCGTAGATCTGTGACATCTCGGTCAGCCGGGGGTCCAACGCCTTGACGCCCTCGTTGAGGCTGACGACTACGAAGGGGAACACCACGATCGCCACGGACATGCAGACGCCGAACTCGGCGAGCCCGAACACCATCAGGCTCAACAGCGCCACCACCATGCTGGGAGCGGTGATGGTGACGTAGACGGCGGGACCGAAGAACCTGTTCCACCAGGAGCTGATCTGCATGAGCAGCGCAACCACCACGGCAGCGGTGTAGCCCATCGCCAACCCCAGAATGAGTCGGCGCAGCGTCGCCCACAGATCCTCGTAGGTGGCCGCCTCGCCTAGCAACAGGCCGGCGGTCTGCACTGTTTGAGTTGGTGACGGGAGGAAATCGGTCGCCTCCCAGAACAACTGCCAGGCCATGAGCAGCACCGCGGCCGCTGACAGCATCAGCAACGCCCGCGGTGCCGGCTGCAGCGGTCGATCAGCAGAAGTCATCGGTAGCTACTCTTCGGAACCGGGCAGCCGGGTGACGGCGCCCTCCGGCGCCGAGGTGAGTCCGCCCAGGCCCGCCGCTGCGGCCTTCTCGATGAACATCTCCGCCGCCGCGACGTCCTCCTCGGTCCAGCGTTTGGTGAAGTACTCGCTGGTCTCGATGAGTTCTTCGAACCCTGCTGCGACGTCTTCGCTTTCGATGCCGATGAGATCGCCGAGCTCACCCGTGGTGACTCGGGTGGGGTCGGCGGTGATCCAGTCATAGGCGTCGTTCCACGCGTTCTGGACACCCGCGGCGAGTTCGGGATTCTCGTCGATCCAGCTGTCGCGGGCCATCGCGGTGAGGTTCCACGACCGGCCGCCGGCCGCTGTCTCCCATTCCTGCCACCCCGGGCCCCACACCGGACGCATTCCGTATTCCTTGGCCGCGATGATGGTGTTCGGCTCGGCGGTGAAGACAGCTTCGAGGTCGCCGCGATCGAGTAGTCGCAGGAGGGCGGCCTCCTGCGTGAGCTGCAGATCATACTGCTCTTCGATGTCGAGCTCGGAGAACTCCTCGAGCATCACCAGCGCCGCGGTCATGCCGCCTGAGTCGAGACCGTCGTGCCCGACGCGCATGCCGATCAGGTCCTGCTCGGTTTGGTACGGAGAGTCGCCGCGCACGACAAGGGCGACGTCCTGCACCGCCATCGGAAAGTACGTGGTGACGTCATTGCCCTGGCTGCGCAACAGCGCGGCGGTGAGTGGGTCCCCATCGAACGACACATCGGCGTCGCCCTGGAGGAAGAACTGCGCAGAGGCGTCGCTGGACACCTCGAAGTTCTCCGCGGTGAAGCCGTTGGCCTCGTCGAACCCCTGGTCCTTGATGATCTTGAGCGCCATCGAGCTCAACCCGCCCTCGAGTCCTTGTAGCCGGACGACGGGGGCACCCTGGTCGGGTGGCGCCGGTTCGCTCGAACTGCAGGAGGAGAGGACGAGCCCGGTCGCCACGCCGGCGGCGAGGGCGATCGTTAGACGGCGACTGAGATGGCGGGATGTCATGGTGTGTGCCTCCGAAAGGTAGGACATGAGGTCTCATATATGAAACCTCATGTTTGAGGCATCAGGTGTTTCTGTGCGGTAAATTGTTTTCACGCCCATGCACGCTTCGAGAGGGAGTCCGCGGTGTCATCGTCCTCACTGCCGAAATCCGTCGTGAACAAGACGCTGGGCGTTCCGGCGCTCGGCCCGAGTCCAATTCGCACCGCTTACACCACGGTGACCGACCGTCTACGCAAGGCCATCATCTCGGGCGAGCTGCCCGGCGGGACACGGCTGGTTCAGACCGAACTCGCGCAGAGCCTGTCGGTCAGCGTGACCCCGGTTCGAGAGGCGTTGCGCAACTTGATGTCTGAAGGCTTGGTCGACTACAGCCCCTTTCACGGCGCCACCGTGCACCGCACGTCACGCGCCGAGTTGGAGGACATATACGAGTTGAGATCAGTGCTCATTCCGCTGGCGGTACGAGAAGGCATCAACAACATCACGGCTGAGGAGCTGGACACGGCCGAGGAACTGGCCCGCCGAATGGAAGCCGAGGCCGACCCGATTGCGTGGGTCGAGCTAAATAGGGAGTTCCACAAGGTGTTCTATGTTGCAAGCCAACGGCCAAAGGTCTACGAGTTGTTGGTCACGCTCGCCGATTTGTCGTCGCTTTACGTCGGGCTGTCGATCAGTGGCGACGCCGAGCGTAGAGCTCGCGGGGACGACGACCACGCCAAAATTATCAGGACCTACCGCGCGGGGGATGTGAAGGCCGCGACCGAGATCACTCTGGTGCACAATCTGGACACCCTCGAGGTGGCCCGGGCGATGCTGGACGAAGCGTCTGGTGGACGATCCGACAAAGCTGCGGAGATCTAGGACAGGAACCGGTAGTCGTCGATCGGGAAGCGGCGGCTGCGCCAATAGGCCTCGACCGTGCTCGTGGGCCGCAGCGGAACGTCGCCGTGCTGGTCGAAGTAGTAGCTGTTGGCCAACCGGCAGCTGTCCTGCCAGAAGATCTGACGATGCCGCTTGCGCATCATCTCGGCGAAATAGCGGTCGTTGGCCTCCGGGCGCACTTCCACCCGGGTGGCCTGTCGTCGGCGCGCGGTGTCGAGGCACCTGACGATGTGGTGGGTCTGTGCCTCGATCAGCGCGAAGTACGACGAGCCGACGTAGCCGTACGGGCCGAAGACGGTGAAGAAGTTCGGGAACCCCGGGACGCTCACCCCTTCGTAGGCCTGCAGTCGGTGCTCTTCCCAGAACCGACTCAGCGAGCGTCCCCCCGGGCCGGTCACCGGGAAGGTGGGCCCCGAGGGTTTGTCGTCGAGTGCCGAGAACACCTTGAAGCCCGTCGCCAGAATCAGCACGTCGACCTCGTGCAGGTTGCCGTCGGCGGTGGCGACACCCGACCCGGTGATCTTGTCGATGGGCTCGGTCACCAGGTCGACGTTCTCGCGGTTGAACGTCGACAGGTAGGTGTTGTGGAAGCCGGGGCGCTTGCAGCCCACCGCATAGCGGGGCGTCAGTTTGTCCCTGACGGCCGGGTCGGCGACCTGCTTGCGCAGGTAGGCCCTGCCCACCGCGTCCATCCGCTGCGCCAGCGGGTTCACGGTGAAGTACTGTGCGGCCAGCGGGAACGTGAACTCCACGTAGGCCTGGCTGAGCAGCCGCTGCAGGGTCCTGCCGAGCGGCAGCCGCATCATCCGCCGCGCCGCGCCGGGCAACGGGACGTCGAACTTCGGGAAACACCAGATCGGTGTGCGCTGAAACACCGTCAGGCGCTCGACGATCGGCGCGATCTCGGGTATCACCTGCACCGCGGAGGCGCCGGTACCGATGACGGCGACGCGTTTGCCCGCCAGCGCCTGGTCGTGATCCCAGCGCGCGGTGTGCACGGTCGCTCCGGCGAACGAGTCGACGCCGGGGATGTCAGGCGAGTTGGGGACGGTCAACACTCCGCTGGCGTTGACGAGAAATCGGGCGGTGACGGTCTCGGCCGTCGCGGCGCCTTCGAGCCGGATGCGCCAGAACCCTTGTGAATCATCAAAATCTGCGCTCAGCACCTTGGTGCCGAAGCGGATCTTCGGCCGCAGACCGTACTTGTCCACGCAGTGTGCAGCGTAGGATTGCAGCTCGTCCCCGGGTGCGTAGGTGCGCGACCACGAGTTGCTCTGCTCGAACGAGAACTGATACGAGAACGACGGAATGTCCACGGCAATACCGGGATAGGTGTTCCAGTACCAGGTGCCGCCGGGACCGTCGCCGGCCTCGGCGATGAGGTAGTCACCCATCCCCGACCGGTCCAGTCCGATCGCCGTCCCGATGCCGGAGAACCCGGCACCGACGATCAGGACCTCGTGGTCGGGCGACATGGACTCACACTAGCGCGGCCCGCAGCGCGCGGAGGCCGCGTTCGGCAGCCTCCGTGGCCGCCGGCACCACACCGGCGTAGGCGACGTATCCGTGCACCAGAGACTCCGCGTGGTGCAGTTCGACAGGAACTCCCGCCTCGGCGAGCAGTTCGGCGTACCGGATCCCGTCGTCGCGCAGCGGGTCATGGCCGGCCACCGCGATGTAGGCCCCCGGAAGTCCCGACAGGTCGCCTCGCGCAGGTACGAGCGTGGCCGGCGGTTCGCTCAAGTCGGCGTCACCGACGTACCAGCGGGTGAAGCCCTTGCACGCCGCCAGGGACAGGATGGGCGCGTCGGCGTTCTCGGTGAACGACGACAGTGAGGTGTCGAACGTCGTGGAGGGATACCAGAGCAGCTGAAACCGCAACGGGGTACCTGCATCTCGCGCCAATTGCGCGACCACGGCGGTGAGGTTTCCACCGGCGGAGTCGCCCGCCGCGGCCACCCGGGCGGGATCGACGCCGAGCTGTCCGGCATGCGAGAACACCCACCGGGTAACCGCCCACACGTCGTCGACGGCGGCGGGGTAAGGATGCTCGGGTGCCAGTCGGTAGTCGACAGACACCACCACTGCCTCGGTGGCGGCCGCGTGCAGCCGGGCTGTGCCGTCGTAGGTGTCCAGATCGCCGACCGACCAGCCGCCGCCGTGGATGAAGACCACCGCGGGCAGCACCGCTTTGTCTGACGGCGGACGGTAGACGCGTACGGCGATCGGTCCGGCCGGCCCGTCGACGCTGCGGTCCTCGGCTGTCACCTCGGGATGCAGCGGCGTGCGGGGGAGTTCAGCGAAGCGCCGGCGGGCCTCCTGCGGACCGCCGTCGGTCGTCAGCTGGAACGGAACAGCCTCGAGCACCTTCTGCAGGACGTCATCCACGGACATGGAAAACACCGTACGCAGCCGGTCGCGGGCAGCTGAGGTAGGACCCCATGACGGTGCCCTGTCCCGGACAATGGAGCAGCGGGAACGGAATTTCCAGAGGAAGAGGGACTGCGGTGAGGATGCTGCGACGCCATCGTGGGTCGGCCGACGGACGGGCTGCTGGGCGACCGATCTCGCTCGCGCCGCTGACGGTTCTGGAGCTCAGTCCTCCCGAGCTGGTCGCCTGTGCCGCCGAGGCGGGCTATGACGGCGTCGGGCTGCGGCTCATCCGCGCAACCGCCGAGGAGCCGGTCCGGCCGACCATCGGCCGCACACCGATGATCCGGGAAACGCGCCGGCGCTTGGACGACACCGGGCTGTTCGTGCTCGACATCGAGGTGCTGCGGTTGCGCCCCGACACCCGCGTGCGCGACGATTTCGGCCCGTTCCTGGAGACCGGGGCGTACCTCGGTGCCTCACAGGTTCTGGTGACGGGCAACGATCCCGACCATTCGCGGCTGGGCGACAATCTCGCCCAGCTGGCTCACCTGGCCCGCGACTTCGGTGTGGTCCCCAACCTCGAGCCGATGCCGTGGACCGAGGTACGTGACCTCGACGAGGCAGCGAGGATCCTGCAGCGCTGCGCCGGTAGCGGGGCCGGGGTCCTCGTGGACGCCATTCACGCCGGGGTCCTCGTGGACGCCATTCACTACGACCGCGCGCTGACCACCACCGCCGATCTCGCGGCGCTGCCCCCGGAATGGGTGCACTACGTCCAGATCTGCGATGGGGTGCTGCCTCGCCCGACATCGGTGGAAGAGTTGCGCTTTCAGGGCCGCAATGCCCGCCTGCTGCCCGGGGAAGGTGGCATCGACATCGTGGCCATGCTGCAGGCGCTGCCGTGCGTCCCGGTCAGCGTCGAGGCGCCGGTCCGATGGCGAGCGCCGGCGGGGGTGCGGGCCCGGGCGGCGTTGCGTGCGGCCCGCGACGTCGTTTCGCGGGCGGACGCCGGGCGACTACGTTTGTCGGCGTGACCTCGCGTTTGGTCGAGAATTCGGTACAGCATCGCCGTGGGCCGGTGCGCACAGCGGTCGGTGTTGTCGGTCTGGCTGCCGCGGCAGGTGCGGGCATCGGGGTGGCGGCGCACTTCTTCGGTCCGGTCAGCACGGTGGTGACTCTGCTGGCCTCGTTCAGCCCGTTGTTCGCGGTGCTGGCGGCGTTGTCCGCGGTGCTGTTGGCCGTTGCCCGGCATCGGGTTGCGGCCGCGGCGGCGCTGCTGGTGGCGGTCGTCGGCGTGGCCGCACAACTGCCGCTCTACCTCGGCGATGCGCCGTCGGAGACGACGCCGGGGCCGCAGCTGCGGTTGTTGCAGGCCAACATTCGGCTAGGTGAAGCCGACCCGCACGCACTGGCCGCACGGGTACGCCGTGACCACGTCGACGTACTGACCGTCGCGGAACTGACGGAGGCCGCCGTCGGCCGGTTGGCGGCCGCAGGGCTGGAGCGCACGCTGCCGTTCACCTATCTGCGGCCACGCGAAGGCGGTGGGGGAGAGGGCATCTACTCACGACACCCGCTGTCGGAGCGGCGAATGCTGCCCGGGCTGCGCCACACCAACCTGCGCGCCACCGTCGACCTGCCCGGTGCCGAACCCGTCGCCGTGTACGCGCTGCATCCGTTGCCGCCCTATCCCGAGCCGGCCTGGCGCTGGGCGGTCGAGCTCGACCGGATCGGTGCGATTCTGGCCGCCGAGGGTCTTCCGTTGGTCGTCGGTGCCGACTTCAACTCGACCTACGATCACGAGCGGTTCCGCAATCTGCTCCGCGCAGGTGAGCGGGACGGGGCACCGCTGCTCGACGCGGCCGAGTATCTGGGATCGGGCATCGTCGCCACCTATCCGGCGGACCGGGGGTTCCCCGCTGTGCTGGCGATCGACCGGATCCTGACCCGCGGCGGCACGCCGACGTCCTTCGAGCGTGTCGACCTACCGGGGTCCGACCACCACGGTGTGCTGTCGGACGTATTGCTGACACCGGCGGATCAGCGCTGAACCCTGGCCTCGGCGACAAGATCGACGACGCGGCCGACATGGGGCGCCCGGACCACCGAGTCGTGGTCGCAGTTGACCCGACGGACGGTGAGTTCCCCGGGGAGCACCAGCGGCCACACCCGCTCGTCGTCCCGGTTGAAGCTGCTGAGTACCAACAGCGTTCGTCCGCCGTAGGGACGTGGTCGGTGCAGGCGGCCCACCCGGACACCGACTTCGCGCAGCGCTTCGGTCTTCCGCTCGGGGGTGTTCTCCACCAGGCCCGCCACCGGCAGCAGCAGCCGTCGCCGCCACAGCCGGCCGCGACTCATCGCGGGTTCTTCCAACAGGGCCGACGCGATCACCCCGGGTAGGGTCTTGCGTGCGTGGCGCACCGTTCTGGTCGGAAGAAACGGATCAAGCATCGCGACCAGTTCGACGTCGTGGCCCATCGCCTCGAGGCGGTTGGCCACGTCGATCGCGATGAAAGCCCCCAGCGAGTGACCGATGAGCGTGTACGGGCCCTGCGGTTGCAGCTTGAACAGATCGCGCAGGTGTCGTCGAGCGGCGCGGGCCACCGTCCAGTCGGGGAAACCACGGTTCTCCAGTCCGTGGGCCTGGAACGCGACGACCGCGGCGGCTGCGTGGACACGATGGGCGAAGGCAGCGAAAGACAGCGCCGACGCTCCTGCGCCCGCGAAGCAGAACAGGGTCTCGGTGGTGGATCCGGTCGGCGGTCGCAACAGCACTGTCGTCGACGCGATCTCACCCGTCGGGTCTGTCGTGCGTCCTTCGCGGCGGGCACCGACGATCTCGGCGAACTGAGCCACCGTCGGAGCGCCTGCAAGATCCGCCGTGGTGAGGCGCAGGCCGTGACCGCCGCCGAGTTGGCCGAGCATCTGCTGGACATTGAGCGAATCCCCGCCGAGTGCGTAGAAGTTCTCGGTGCGCCCGACTTCGTCGAGACGCAGCACGTTGGCCCACACCGCGGCGATCTGGGTCTCCAGCCCCGGCATGGCAGGTTCGATGGCTCCGCGGGTCGGGACGGGCAAAGCCAGGCGGTCGACCTTGCCGCGTTCGTTTCGCGGAAGAGCTTCGAGCATCACGATGTTGGTGGGCACCATCCATGCGGGCAGCCGGGTGTGCAGTTGTGCTCGGAGATCTGCGACGGCGGGGCTGCGTTCTCCCGGCGCCGGTGCGACATATGCGGTCAGGACCCGGGTTTCGGCGACCGCGTCCGCGACCACCAGCGCTTCGCGTATTCCCGGGCATTCCAGCAACGTTGCCTCCACCTCGGCCGGTTCGACCAGGTAGCCGCGGATCTTGACCGCCGCGTCCATCCTCCCGAGGATCGTCAGGACGCCGTCGGCGGTGATCCGTGCGCGGTCATTGGTGACGAAAGTCCGGCTGCCGTCCGGGTTCTCGACGAAGCCCGTGGTAGCGGCGCCGGGGTCGAGGTAGCCGGCGGCCAGATACGGCGAGGTGACCGTCAGGCGTCCGTGCCCGTCGATGTCGAGGGTTTTGTGAGGTGTCGCCACGCCGGCGGGAACGACTCCCGCCGGAATGTCATCGCCGGGCCGGATGTCGTGGTGGGCGATCCCGAGCGTTTCCGATGAGCCGGCCCAGTTCGTCAGCACCGCGTTCGGCGCCACGACACGGGCGCGCCGGATGACGTTGCCGTACAGCGGCTCTCCGGTGGTGACGATGCGCCGTAAGCTGTCCAGCACCCGGGTGCCGGCGACCTCGGTCAGTGACTGCAGGAACGATGGGGTGCACATCACGATGTCGGCCTCGGTGATCCGCGAAAGCGCGACGTCGGGAGTGCAGTTGCGCGGTTCGATGACGATGACCTCGGCGCCCGACAGCAGTGAGCCGATGAGCACGTTGAGACCGGCGGCGAAGCTCACCGGCATGCAGAGCGCCACCCTGCGGCCCGCGGTGATCCCGAATCGGTCGCGGTGCAACACCCAGTCGCACAACCAGGTCCCGTTGACATGCAGCACCGCTTTCGGTTCACCCGACGAACCGGAGGTGAACTGGATGCTGGTGATCGCCTGGACGTCCGGGACCGGCATCGGCGCTCGGCCGTCGACCCCGCCGGCGGGCGGATCCGGCAGGTCCTCGGTGACGACGGTGTCGACATGGTAGCCGCGCTCGGCGAGTGCGCCGACGATGTGTGCGACGCGGTCCCGGGGGAGGCCGGTGTCGAGCGGCACCAGCGGCGCGCCGGCAGCGAAGCAGCCGAGCATCACAGCTGCGGTATCCGGGTCGAGGTCGCGGATCAGCGCTACCGGCGCTTCCGGGCGTGGCCGGTTGTGCAGTGCAGCAGTCCACTTCGAGGCAGCACGGGCGAGGTCTCGGTAGCTGACGGAGTCGTTCTCGGTGCGCAGGGCAACGTGGTCGGCGCGCTGTTCGGCGACCTCGGCGAACCGTTCGCTGACCGAGCGATGTCGGACGGAGTCGTCGACGACGGGAGCCTGCCGCGTGGTTGTTGCCGTCCCGGCATTGACGGGCTCCGGGCGGGGGGTGCTCACGGCGCTACGGAGCAGTGCGACCGTCGGGCCCACCAGGATGAGCGTGCACATCATCTCGGCCGCGAGGTAGGTGTAGCCGACGGCGTTGATTCCCCAGTGGGGCAGGGTCACGATGACGCCGGCCACCACGACGATTCCGAGCATGACCTGTGCGGTCACCGCGAGGCGGAGCCTGCGCCGGAGCCGGGCCAGTGCCGTGTAGATCGTCATCAACGCCACCGAGGGCAGGGTGAAGGCCATGATGCGGATCAGCGTCGTACCGTGCTCGGCGTAGTCCGGCCCCAGAATGCTGAGGATGAGCGGCGCGGCGACGAGCAGGGCCAGGCACCCGGCCACCGCGGCACCCCCGCAGAGTAGTACGAATCGCATTGTGCACGAACGCAGATCGGCGCCCGGTGTGGACGCGGTTGCGACGAACGGCGCGGCGGTGGCACCGATCAGGATTCCGAGCGTGTTGACCACCAGCCAGCACATCGAGAAGTAGGCGTTCATCTCGGTGCCAAGCTGCGCAACCACGATCAGCGGCACCAGCAGCGGCACCGTGACGTGGACGGCGTTGATGGCATACGAACTCGCGAAGAACTGGAAAAGATCCCGCCGCGGCGGCAGATCGGGGGGTCCCTCGCGGCGCGCAATCTCACGCCTGATGACCACGACCGCGATGATCGCGGTGATGACGGCGGCGGGCGCCACCCAGGACCAGACGATGGCGGTGCCGGTGGCCAGCGGGATCAACGCGGCCACCGCGACCAGCTTCGCTGTGGACTGCCCGATGTTCTTCGTGGCGATGGTGCGCGGCCGACCCAGGCCGATCAGGATCTGGTCCTGCAACGCGTAGAACGCCAGCACCGCGACAAAAAGCGGGAACAGAAGCGCCTCAACCCAATTCGAGAACAGCTGGGAGCGGGGCCCGACGACCACGAACACCGTCCCGAACAACAGTGCGGTACACGCGGCGAACCCGATTCCGCGGCGCACCAGATGCGAGGTGTCGGCACCGGCCAGGGGCAGAAAGCGCTCGTAGAGGCTGCCGAGGCTGAAGTTGGCGAGGATCGCGATGAGGGAGGCCGAGGAGATGATCGCCGATGCGCGGCCGACCTCGGCGGTGTCGTAGCCACGTGCGGCCACGGTCCAGAATACGAATCCGAGAATCCCGGTGGCGGCACTCGAGGTCATGACGGCGGCGATGTCGATTCCGAGCGCGCCGCCCTGTAGGCGTCGGGGGGCTGGCCCTGCCGTGCTCGTCCGGGTGGCGCTCACCGCGGCGCCCGTACCGGCGCCGTCAAGGGCGGTGGCAGGGCCTGTGGTCGGCATGTCGCGTGAGTTCCTAGGGGAGGGTCGGGCCCGCCATGAGCGCGGTTGAGTGGGGTCGTCGGCGACCGCTCGGATGACGATACTAACCACACCAGAATTTGGTTAGGCTACCCATAGTTGTGATGCTGGTCATAGCCGGCGGCGTAGGCGACATAGCCTGCCCTAACTTCGCTATGGTCGCATCTGATTCCCAGCAGGCGCACTCATAGCAAATTGCTGCCACCACGCCTATGACGTCGCACGCGCGTCTGAAAACGTCTAGACAAGGAGCTTGTGACTTGACGGAGATTGTTCCCGACTCCGGTGTGCGCAACAGAAGCGATATCAGCAAATTCCTTCACGACATCGACGGTGACGCTGTGGGCACCTCGTCCGGGCAGGGTGCCGAGGGTGTGGATGCCGAGACCTCGACTGCCGATCACACCGACCGGCCCACGGTCAGCGTGGTGCTGCCCGCCCGCAACGAGGCGCTCAACCTGCCCTATGTCGCGCAGCGGATGCCGCCCGTCGACGAGATCGTGGTCATCGACGGCGGGTCGGTGGACGGCACCGCCGATGTGGCGCGCAAACTGTGGCCCGAGGCCACCGTGATCGAGCAGACCCGGGCCGGCAAAGGCAATGCGTTGGCCTGTGGGTTCCGTGCAGCCACCGGAGACATCGTGGTCATGATCGACGGGGACGGCTCCACCGACCCGGCGGAGATACCGATGTTCGTCGAGGCGCTCGTCGCCGGTGCGGACCTCGCCAAGGGCAGCCGATTCTCCCGCGGTGGTGGCAGCGACGACATCACACAGTTCCGTAGGGCCGGCAACAAGGGGCTGAACTGGCTGGTGAACCGGCTGTTCCACACCGAGTTCAGCGATCTGTGCTACGGCTACAACGCGTTCTGGCGACGGAACCTCGACTGCCTGGACCTACCCGCGATCGAACTGGCGGACCCTCAGTGGGGTGACGGGTTCGAGATCGAGACCGTGATCAACGTTCGTGCGGCACGCAGTGGATGGTTGATCCGCGAGGTGAGCAGTTTCGAGGGCAAGCGGCTCTACGGACGCAGCAATCTCAACGCGGTCACCGATGGAATCCGGGTGCTGCGCACCATAAACCGTGAACGACGTCAGCGCCACGCAGGTCGCGCGGCTGCCACCGTCGGCGGGTTGCGGTGACCGTCCAGCACACCACGCTCGACGATGCAGTCACCACCGCGGTCTCGGTCAGCGTGGTGATCTGCTGCTACACCATGGGGCGCCGGCAGAATCTGGACGCCGCCACCGCCGCGGTGCTGACCCAACTGCGCCCCGGCGACGAGTTGATCGTCGTCGTCGACGGAAACGATCTTCTGTACCATGATCTGCTGTCCACTCACGGGCAACAGATGACGGTCCTGCAGAACGCGTTTCGCCGCGGTCTGTCGGGTGCCCGGAACACCGCCCTGAAGCGGGCTTCTCGCGAGGTGGTCGTGTTCCTCGACGACGACGCCGTGCTCCATCCTGCGGCCCTCGACGGGGTCAGAACGGCCTTCGCCGACTCCGGGGTCACGGCGCTGGGCGGCGCCGTCCATCCGCAGTGGCACTCGGGTGGTGAACCCCCGTGGTTCCCACCGGAATTCCGGTGGGTGGTCGGATGCGACTACCGGGGACTGGCGTCGGACGGGGCGGCGATCCGCAACCCGATCGGGGCGGCGATGGCGGTTCGGCGCCGCGACCTGGACGGCATCGGCGGCTTCTCCGACCGGCTCGGACGTGTCGGGGCCCTGCCCACGGGCTGTGAAGAGACCCTGATGGGCATCGAGTTGAGCAGGCGCAACCCGCGGGCGCGCATCATCCGGCACGCCGCATTTGCTGTGTCACATGCGGTGCCCAGTGACCGAACGACGTTGTCCTACTTCGTCCGTCGGTGCTTCAATGAAGGCCGGAGCAAAGCGATCCTGACTCGGCTGTGCGGTAGGCAGGCGTCGCTGCGCAGCGAACGTGCTTACACGACCAGGACGCTTCCCGCGGGAATCTGGCATGCCCGCAGGCGTCCGTCGCGGATGCTGGCGCTCGGTGCGGGGCTGCTCGTCACCACCACCGGGTATCTCGTGGGTCTGGTCCAGACGACAAAACAGGGGGATGTTCGATGGTCAGAGTCCTCGGCTACCTGAAGGATGCCCGGGTCACCGGGTGGGTGTCGTTGACGACCCTGGTGTTCTTCGCTGCCGAATGGGTGGTTTCGGCGACGTGGCGCGGTTACTACGGATATCGCGAAGACCTGCTGGGTCCGCTCGGGGTGGCCTTCTGCGGGCCGCAGGGAAACTGGCCGTGCAGCGAGCTCTACCGGGTGATGAACGTCGCCCTGGTGCTGACCGGTCTGGCGATCGTCTTCGTGGCCGCGAGCCTGCTCGTGCAGCGCGTGACCGAACGCGGCCACGCGACCCTGCTGATGGTCGCCGGGTTCGGGCTGGCGGCCTCCGGGATGATCACCCATCAGGTGAGTTATACCTGGAGCCTCACAGCCACCACGGTTTTCACCACCCTGGGCTCGGTCAGTGTGCTGTTCATCGCGATGGGGTCGACAACCGAGATGTCGGCCGAACGGCGGGGCGTGGCCGTGATCGCCGGGATCGTCAGCCTCGTCGGCTACTTCAGCTACATCGATGGGCACGACTTCTTCGGGGCGGGCGGGGCGCAGCGGATGGCCGTCTACGGGATCCTGGCGGCCGTGATCACCCTGGGCACTGCCGGGTTGCGATCGGCGCCGGTTCAGAATGCCGAGACCCCGGAGCTCGTGGAGGAGAAGCGGTGATGCGCGGGCCATCTCGACCCCGCTGGCTTCGCGCCGCCGGCGCGGTCGGCGTTCTGGTGCTGTGTGGTTGTTCGCTGCCGCTGACGGTGGGCCACGCCGAGCCGACCGGACCACGTGTCGTATTCGCCGACGAGTTCGACGGACCCGCAGGCACGCCGCCGTCGTCGTCCTGGCGGATCCAGACCGGCGGCGGTGGCTGGGGCAACAACGAACTACAGGTATACACCGACAGCACGGACAACGTCAGCCTCGACGGCGCAGGCAACCTCGCGATCACCGCGCGCGGTGTGGCGCTGGATCAGATCACGTCGGCCCGGATCACCACTCAGGGCAGCGTGGAGTTCACCTCGGGGCGCGCCGAGGCGCGAATCGCACTTCCGGCGGGGGCCGGTCTACATCCGGCATTCTGGTTGCTCGGCAGCGACATCGACCGGGCCGGCTGGCCCGCTGCCGGCGAGATCGATGTCATCGAGACGCTCAACGACGCCGCCGAATACCACACCGGTGTCCACGCGCCTCGGCAGGGAACACCACGGGGGCAGGAGGTTTCCGCGTCCGGTCCGGCTCCCTTCCCACTGGCCGGTCAGTTCCACACGTACTGGATCGAACGATCACCCGGGCGGATCGTCACCGGGATCGACGACCTGACGTTGTTCACGGTCACGCCTGCGGATCTCGCGGCGGACAGCACCTGGGTGTTCGACGCCCCGTTCTTTCTGCTGCTGAACCTCGCGGTGGGCGGTTCGTGGCCGGGCCCACCGGATGAGTCCACGCCGAACCCCTCGACGATGCTGGTGGACTGGGTGAGAGTGACCGCCTCATGACGCAACTCACCGTCCTCGACCCGGCCATGCCACCGCATTCACAGCCCACCTGGCCGCATGCCCGCTGGATCGGCATGCTCGACCTCGACGACTCTGTGCACGACGCCGACGACGAGCTGGAATTCGTCGCCCGGCACGCGGAGGGCTATCGGGACGCGCGAGTGCTGGTGCGCCGACAACGGCAGCCGATCGCATTCGTCGACGCCCCCGTCGTCGACGGTCGGATATCGATGCGGGTGCCGCCGCTCGACGAGGTGGACGCCCCCGGGGCGCCGGCCGTGTCACCGCCGATATCGGTGGTGGTATGCACTCGGGATCGCCCGGACCAGCTCGCGGACGCACTGCAATCCGTTCTGGCGCTGGACTATCCGGACTTCGAAGTGGTGGTCGTGGACAACGCGGCACGTACCGACGCCGCCGCGAAGGTGGTCGAGCGCATCGCCGATCCGCGCGTTCGGCTGGTGGCCGAGCCGATTCCTGGTCTGTCCACTGCCCGCAACACCGGGTTACGGGCCGCTCGCCACCGTTTGGTCGCGTTCACCGACGATGACGTCGTCGTCGACCGGCACTGGCTTTTTGGCATTGTCGGCGGCTTTGCGCGCTCACCGCGCGTGTCGTGCGTGTCGGGTCTGGTTCCCAGCGGCGAGTTGCGTACGGCCGCACAGGCTTACTTCGACAAGCGGGTCTCCTGGGCGGTGTCGCTGCGGCCGCGCCTGTATGACGTGGCTGCGCCGCCGCCCGATCAGCCGCTGTTCCCTTTCCAGATCGGGCGGTTCGGCACGGGAGCGAACTTCGCGGTCAAACGGGACCGCATCCTCGAGCTCGGCGGCTTCGACGAGGCGCTCGGAGCGGGCACTGCGGCGCAGGGCGGCGAGGACCTGGACATCTTCTTCCGCGTCCTCACCAGCGGTGACCTCTTGGCGACCGAACCCTCGGCGATCGTCTGGCATCGCCATCGAAGCGACAACGAGGCCCTGCTGTCCCAGGCGCGGGGCTACGGTCTGGGACTGGGCGCGTGGTTGACCAAGGTGGGTCTGGACGCTGCCCACCGACGGCTGGCGGCCACGGTGATCGGGAAGCTGGTTGTCGGGATGGTCCGGCGGCAGTCTCGGACGTCCCTGCGCACCGACGTGGGCTACGGCGCGATCATGACCTCGCTGACCCTTGTCCGCCCGGACGTGCCGGTATCGGTGGGCCGCACCGAGGTGCTCGCTGTGCTCGGCGGCCCCAGGGCGTTGTGGCGTGGCAGAAGGCGAAGTGCGAAACCCCGTCCGATGGCCGACAGGCGATGACCGCAACACTGGAAGCGGCGGTCGGTGGCGTTCCCCCCGAGACCGCCGGGGCGGCACCGGCGCGCCGCCTGCTACCGGTGGGCTCGGTGCGGATGGCCGACCTCGCCGGCGCGGGGGCGGCTGCCGGCGTGATCGCGTTGCTGGACCTCCCTGCCGGCCTTCGGGCGGTCAGCTTGGCACTGTTCATCGCCGTCGGACCCGGTGCGGCGGTGCTGACCTGGGTTCGTATCCCGCGGCGGGCACTTCTGGGCACCGTGCCGGTGCTGGGTACCGCGATCGTCACCCTCATCACCATCACCGCGATGTGGTCCTACCGGTGGAGTCCACCCGACATGCTCTGGGTGCAGGTGGTGGCGGTCGCCGCCAGCAGCGCACTCTGGTACTACCACAGCGGTACCAGCCCGCTCGACGCGCCGCGGCAGTGGCGTCGGCGCACCGTTGTCGCGTCGACGCCCTTGCCGCGCAAGGGCTTTGTCCGGCGGCATCTGTCGCTGTTGCTGAGCGGCTCGGCGGTGGCGCTGTGGGTCGCGGCGGTCCCCGGTCTGCCCGGGGTCGACGCGAGCTATTACGGCCTGTTGTTCTCCGGCGCCGGACCACTGCTGGCCGGGTGCATCGTGCTGTGCACCTGGGCGCTGTTGGTCGCGGTCCGCGACCGGCTGCTGCTGCCAACGGCGGTGGCGATCGCCGCGGCGATCGTGGTCGCCCGGGTCACGACCTTCGTCGCTACCGAGGTGCCGCTCTACGACTGGACCTACAAGCACCTGGCAGTCGTCGACTACGTGATGGTGCACGGCCGGATCGCACCCGACGGCACCGACATCTACACGCAGTGGTCGGCGTTCTTCGTGTTCTGGGCGTGGTTCTGTGAGGTCACCGGTGTGGCGCCGATGGCTGTGGCGCATGTGTTTGCGCCGGTGACGCACGTGCTCATCGCCCTGATCGTCTACACCGCTGCCCGGGTCCTCGGACGGTCCCGGCGCACGGCGCTGACCGCGGCGTTCATCGCCGAGATCACGAACTGGGTCGGGCAGGACTACTTCTCCCCGCAGGCCTGGTCACTGGTCCTGGCTTTCGGCATGCTCGTCCTGCTGCTGACGTCACCGCGCAGTCCGGCCTGCGGAGTGTTGAGCATCCTGGTCTTCGCGGCGATGGTGCCCACCCACCAGTTGACGCCGTTCTGGGCACTGGCCGCGGCGTTTCTGCTGTGCCTGTTCAAGAGAGCCCGACCGCGGTGGGCGGCGGTGGCGATGGCGGCGATCGCCATCAGCTACCTGCTGCTGAACCTCGAAGCGGTGTTGCCGTACGGACTGCTCTCCGGTGGCAGCCCGATCAGCAACGCCGCGAGCAATGTTCTGACGTCCGGGTTGCCCGCCAAGGATTTCACCTCCGCGGTGGTGCGGACGCTGTCGGTCGTGGTCGTGCTCACCGCCTTCGGGTGTGCCGTCTGGTCGTGGCGCCGCAACCGGCCGGCGTTCGTGGCGTCGGTGCTGGCGTTCAGTTCGTTCGGCCTGCTGCTGGGGCAGAGCTACGGCGGCGAGGCCATTTTCCGGGTCTACCTGTACTCGCTGCTCGGCTGTGCGCTGCTGATCGCTCCGGCGGTGGTCGGCGCTGTCGACCGACTGCGGGGACGGGGCCGGCGGATGCTCTGGCCCGGCGTCGCCGTGCTCGGTATGACGGGCGTGTCGGTGGCCGGTCTGCACGGCTATGTCGCGTTGTGGCCCATGGTCTTCGAGACCCGTGCGCAGGTCGAACTGATGGACCGCATCACCGACGGAGCCGACGTGCGCACCCGTCTGGTGACGCTGCGACTGGGAGGGATGCCGACCCGGATCAACGCCAGCTACGCGGAGGTCACCCGGTACAACCACTACTTCGACTCGACCATCGGTTTCGATCTGTGGGACTACCGGGATCCGAACCTGCCGGAACTGAAAGCGTCGTTCCCCACACCCGAGGATTTGAAGACGCTCGACGACTACGCGCAGTACGACGCCTTCCGGGCCTACGTGTTGTTCAGCGAACAATCCAACAAGGCAGTGCGGTACTACGGTGATTTCCGTCCCGAGGCCGTCGAGATCATGCAGGACGCGCTGCGAAGGTCGCCGAACTGGACGGTGTTCTATGAAGACGGTGACACCGTGGTGTTCCGGACCGCCCACGACTGGGATGTGCCGCCGCAGACCACCGCCGACGGCAGTGGCTGAGGTTCACCTTGCCTTGCGGGGTGAGATCAGCGAACGTGCCTGCTGTGCAACCGAATCGAGCGCAGCGCCGACCCGCCGGGCGTCGAAGAGCGAATCGTGAAATGCCGCCGTCAGCCACACCGCACCTGCTGCGGTGGACGTCGTGACGGTCATCCCTGACGGCTCGGCCGGGTCGCTGGCGACCAGGATCCGGGCCGCGGTCGGTTCGCTGAACAGCCACCCGGTGCGCGGGACGTCGCCGATGCTGGAGTGCAGCAACCGCAACCGGGGTCGAGGGGGCGCCAGCCATTCGGGGTGGTGCCCGGCGCGTAACGCGGCCCGGGCCTTCAGCGTGCTCACCACGAGGTTGGCCACGGGCCGCGCCATTCGGTTGGCTGCCACCATCTCGGCA
Organism: Mycolicibacterium hippocampi; assembly: GCF_010723735.1. Taxonomy (GTDB): domain Bacteria; phylum Actinomycetota; class Actinomycetes; order Mycobacteriales; family Mycobacteriaceae; genus Mycobacterium; species Mycobacterium hippocampi. The sequence continues at coordinate 3,303,548 of NZ_BLLB01000002.1, forward strand.
TGCAATCCGCGCGGGCCGGCTCGGTGATCGAGGGTGAACTCCAGGCCCGCCGAGAAGGTCGCCAGGGTGCTGTGCCCCGTGGGCAGGTACGGGCGGACATCGAAGGGAACGGTCACCGTCGGATCGACGTCGAATCCGGCATCGGTGAACGCCTGGTGCAGCGCGCAGGTGTAGACGGCGAACATGCTGACACCGGGCAGTACCGAATCGCGCAGGCGGCGCAATTCGGCGACGGTGTCCGCCGGAATCTGCCCGACGTATGTCGCGGGACGCGGCAGGATCCCGCTTGGTTCCGGCGAGCCGGAGCCGGCCGGCACCGCCGCGGTGCCACGTCGATACTGCCGCCACAGCGGCCAGAGGCGTTGCGGCCCAAGGCCGAATGCTCTCAGGACGGCTTCCGGCAGCGGAGGTACCCGATGTCGATAGGCGGCCCAAACAGCCGGGTCGGCGGGATCCACGCTTCCCAGGAGCACTGCGATGAGCATGTCCAACAGGGGTACCTCGCCCAGCCCGTGGCTGAAGTCGATGGCCAGATGGTCGCCGGCGGCCAACACCCGGATGCCGTCGCCCGGGCATTGCCGCAGGGGCGTCAGCAGCGTGACGGGGTCCGATGCGGCCGCACGAACGGTGGAGCTGACGGCATCACCGACGCTGTTGGGGGCGTATCGCCAGCGGGTGCTGGTGGTCGAGGGACGCAACCCCACCCGCGTCACCGGACCGACGGCGGCCATCGCCGCAAACCGCGCGATGAGCTCCTTTGTGGGCGGTATCCGCACGGGTCCGACGATCACCGCGGACCGGCGGTGGCTGTGCGCCACGTCGAGCGTCGCGACCCGAACGGTGTCCGGCTGCCGGCGGCGCAGGGCTTGAACCATTTGCCTCAAGAACCTATCAGAGCGCCATATTCGCAGGTGTCGACGAATCTGCCGAAGGGGGACAAGGACAATCGCGCGAGGACGCGACCCGATTTAGTAGGTTCTGACCATGACCACCACCGACCGCGGCAGCACCGTCGCCGCGCAGTCGCGTACCCGGGTGCTGTGGTCGGCCGGGGTGGCCGTGGCGGCCGGCTACGGGCTGTTCCTGATCGTCACGGCCGTCCGACTCCCGGCGGGCGCCGAGCTCACCGGCCAGTTCGGCCTGCAACCCGCGGTCAAGGCCCTGACCGCGGTACTGCTGGCAGGCGCCGCGCTCGGCCATCCCGTCACGCGGGAACGTCGGTGGCTGGTGGGTGCGCTGCTCTTCTCGGCTGCGGGTGACTTCCTGCTCGCGATGCCATGGTGGGCGCCCTCGTTCGTACTGGGTCTGGCGGCATTCCTGGTCGCCCACCTGTGCTTCCTGGCGGCGCTGCTGCCGCTGGTCGCCCCGACACCTGCCCGCATCGTCGCGGTGGCGCTGGTGGCCGTGGCCTGCGTCGCGCTGCTGGTGTGGTTCTGGCCGCGGCTGCTCGCCGAGGGCATGGCGGTGCCGGTGACCCTGTACATCGCGGTGCTGGGCGCCATGGTGGGCGCCGCGCTGCTCGCCGACCTGCCGACACCGTGGACGGCGCTGGGTGCGGTGTGCTTCGCGGTGTCGGACGCGATGATCGGCATCAGCAAGTTCGTGCTGGCGCCGGAGAACACCGAGGCGCTGGCGGTGCCGATCTGGTGGGCGTACGCCACCTCGCTGCTGTTGATCACCGCGGGATTGCTCTTCGGTCGTGCGTCAGGACCGTCTGCTAGACCTGCGGGGTGACGACTACCCGGCATGTCGCCGAGCACGAACCGGTCGCTCGGGTGTTGCCGATGCTCTCGGTGCCCCACCTGGACCGCGAGTTCGACTATCTGGTGTCGGCCGACCAGTCCGACGACGCACAGCCGGGAGTGCGCGTACGGGTCCGCTTCCACGGCCGGCTGGTCGACGCGTTTGTGCTCGAGAGACGTTCGGAGACCGACCATGTCGGCAAGCTCGGCTGGCTGGACAAGGTGGTCTCGGCCGAGCGTGTGCTCACCCACGAGGTCCGCCGGCTGGTCGACGCGGTCGCCGCCCGCTACGCGGGCACCCGGGCCGACGTGTTGCGGTTGGCCGTGCCGCCGCGGCACGCCAACGTGGAGAAGAAGCCGCCGGCTCACCTCGAGCACTTCGTCACCCCGGAGCCCGACACCGCGGGCTGGTCTGCCTACAGCGGGGGTGCGCAGTTCATCGCCGCACTGCAGGACAGCCGCGCGGCGCGAGCCGTCTGGCAGGCCCTTCCCGGCGAGTCGTGGTCACATCGGCTGGCCGAGGCCGCGGCGGTGACCGTGGGCACCGGTCGCGGCGTGCTCGCGGTGGTACCCGATCAGCGCGACGTCGATCTGCTCCACACCGCCGCGGTCGCCGAGGTCGAGGAGTCCCGGGTGGTCGCGCTGTCAGCGGGGCTGGGCCCGGCGGAACGTTACCGGCGCTGGTTGTCGGTGCTGCGCGGTGACGCGCGGCTGGTCATCGGCACCCGCAGCGCGGTCTTCGCCCCGGTGGCGGATCTCGGGCTGGTGATCATGTGGGACGACGGTGACGATTCGCTGGCCGAGCCGCGGGCGCCCTATCCGCACAGCCGCGAGGTCGCGATGCTGCGCGCTCACCAGGTCCGCTGCGCTGCATTGCTCGGTGGGTACGCACGCACCGCTGAAGCGCAGGCGCTGGTGCGCAGCGGGTGGGCACACGACCTCGCGGCGCCCAGGCAGGGGCTGCGGGCACGGGCGCCGCGGGTGGTCGCGCTGGAAGACAGCGCCTACGCGCAGGAACGAGATCCGGCCGCACGCACCGCGCGGCTCCCCTCGGTGGCACTGGATGCGGCGCGCACGTCCCTCGCCGCCGGTTCACCGGTGCTGGTGCAGGTTCCCCGGCGCGGTTACGTGCCTGCGCTGGCGTGTGGACGGTGCCGAACCATCGCCAGATGCCGGCACTGCACCGGTCCGCTGTCGTTGCCCGGTCGCGACGCCCCTGGTGCGGTCTGCCGGTGGTGCGGCCGTGAAGAACTGGCGCTGCGCTGCGCCCGGTGCGGTTCCGAGGCGGTTCGGGCCGTCGTCGTCGGAGCCCGCCGAACCGCCGAGGAACTGGGGCGGGCGTTCCCGGGGACTTCGGTCGTCACCTCCGGGGGTGACGCCGTGGTCGAGTCGGTGGCGGCCGGGCCGGCCCTGGTGGTCGCGACACCGGGCGTCGAGCCGGCTGCGACCGGCGGGTACGGCGCAGCGTTGCTGCTCGACGGTTGGGCGCTGCTCGGAAGACAGGATCTGCGCGCCGCCGAGGACACGTTGCGGCGGTGGATGGCGGCAGCGGCGCTGGTACGCAGCCGCGTCGAGGGCGGTGTCGTCGTGGTCGTCGCGGAGTCGGCGCTGCCGACGGTGCAGGCCCTGATCCGGTGGGATCCGATCGGCCACGCCCAAACCGAACTCGACTCCCGCGCCGAGGTCGGCCTGCCCCCGGCCGTGCACATCGCCGCGGTGGATGGGACCCCTGCGGCGGTGACGTCACTGCTGGATGCGGCCGAACTGTCGGAACCCGGTGAGCGGATCGGGCCGGTGGATCTGCCGATCGGAGCTCGCAGACCGCCGGGGGTGCCGGCCGACCTGCCGGTCAGCAGGATGTTGGTACGGGTGCCGCGCGACGGTGGGTTGGCGCTGGCTGCTGCGCTGCGGCGGGCCAGTGCGGTCCAGAGCGCGCGCCACGATCAGGAGCCCGTCCGCGTACAGATCGACCCGCTGCACATAGGGTGATCTTGACTACACCCGACAGGAGGCGGCATGGGGCGTCTGCTCAGGTGGCTGATCCCGGTGCTGCTCGTCGGGTTCGGGTTGTTCTGGCCGGTGATCTTCCAGGGCGGAACCGACTCCGGCGCGGCCCCTTACGACCCGGTGGTGATCACCGACTACGACGTCGACATCGCGGTGGACACCGCTGGCGACATGACTGCGGTGGAGACCATCACCACCGAGTTCCCCGGCGGACGCCACGGCATCTTCCGGTACTGGGACGTCGCCAACCAGAACGACCCGCGGGTGCGGCAGAAGCCGATGGTCAACTCCGTGCTGCTCGACGGCGAGCGGGTGCCGTACCAGATGCTGTGGGAGGACGGCCAGCGGTTCCGGGTGGCCAAGATCGGCGATCCGGACCGCACCCTGAGCGCCGGCACCCACGTCTTCGAGATCCGCTACACCATCCCCGGCGTCCTCGACCCCGGTGACACCGGCGCCGACAAGCAGTTTGCCCAGACCGTCGGCAGCACCGCCGAGTCGGACGCGGAAGCCTCGGTCTTCTTCTGGAACGTCATCGCCCCGTCCTGGAACAACCGCATCGAACGCGCCGACATCACCGTCACCCTCCCCACAGCGGTCGGCACGGCCCAGTGTTCGGTCGGCCTCGGTATCGGTCGGGCCTGCGACGACCTCACCGTCAGCGGCAACACCGTGACCCTGTCGGCCACCGCGCTCCCGCCCCGGACCCCGGTCACGCTGCGCGCCGGCGTAGACCTGCCGGCGCCCGAACGGCAGAACCTGCCGTGGCCGCACGCCTGGGACGAGGTTCTGGGCCAGTCGGTCGGCGGGGTGATCTGGGTGGGTGTGCTGACCGTGCTGTTCGGGCTCGGCGGGCTGGGCTGGTACCGGATGACGCTGGAACGCTCACCGGGCTTCCCGCTGCAGTACGCGCCCCCACCGGGGCTGGGTCCGGTGCAGATCGAGTACATCCGCACCGAGGCGATCCCCAAGAACGGTCTCACCGCGACGTTGTTCTACCTTGCCGAGCGCAGGCTGATCAGCCTGGAGCAGGTCAACGACAAGCACTGGAAGGTCCGCGGTATCGGTCAACCCGGCCAATGGGCGGGCATGGACCCGGTCAGCCTGGCGGTCGCCAAGCGGCTGAAGGTGACGAAGCCGGGAACGGTGTTCGAGGCGAAGAAGACGGTCAAGTCGGGGGAGCGGCTCAGCAAGGCCAAGGCTGACATGACCAAAGCGGTGCAGAAGTGGGCCACCGTCAACCGGCTGATGGTCAAGCGCAACAGAGAACTCTGGGTGCGCGTCGCCAACGCCGTAGCCTTCGTCCTGATGATCTGCGCATGCTTCTTGTGGGGCTTCCCGGCGACCATGTGGGCGTTGCCGTTCGCGGCGTTCTTCGTGCTCTCGGCGGGATCGTGGAATCCCGGCGTCGGCACCAGGCGCACCGCTGCGGGCCGGGAGCTGTGGTCGCGTGCAGGCGGATTCCACCGCATGCTGGCCACCGACTCGGCCGAGGCCAGGTTCGACTTCGGCGCAAGGAGAGACCTGTACACCGCCTACGTGCCGTTCGCCGTCGCCGCGGGAGCCGCCGCACTGTGGGCCAAGAAGTACGAGGCGTACACCGGTAGCGCTGCGCCGCAACCGGATTGGTACAGCTCGTCGTCCTCGTCGACGGGCTGGGGGCTCAGTGGAGGGTCCGGTGGTCCGGACTTCGACAGTTTCGAATCGGCCCTGTCCTCCTCGATCGGCGCCTACACCGCCTCTCAGTCGTCCTCTTCGTCGGGCGGCGGCGGTTCCAGCGGCGGCGGGGGCGGCGGCGGAGGCGGCGGAGGTGGTGGATCGTGGTGACGTTCCTGTTGGTAGTGGCGCTGATCGTGGCGGTGCTCGTCCTCCTCGGATTCGTGTTGGGCTACAACAAAATTCGTGCCGCAGACGTCCGGGTCGCCGAGGCGCTGTCGGGTATCGACGTCGAGCTCACCCGACGGGCCTCGCTGATTCCCAGCTTGGTGCACACCGTGCAGACGTTCGCCACCCACGAGAAGGGCCTGCTGGAGCACGTCACCAACGCCCGTGCTGCGTTGGCCGCGGCGACGACGGGCAACTCCGTGGCACAGCGCAGCGCCGCCGAGACGGAGCTCGACAGCGCCCTGGTGCCGCTGCTTGCGCTGGGGCAGAGTTACCCGCAGCTCAACTCGTCGCAGAACTTCCTCGACCTCCAGCAGAACCTGGCGGACACCGAGAACAAGCTGGCTTTCGCCCGGCAGTACTACAACGACGCGGTCGCCACCCTGAACCGCTCACTGAGCACCATCCCGTGGATGTTCGTCGCCCCGCTCACCGGGGTCGGCGAGCGGGAGTACTACCAGACGCCTCGATAGGCCCGCGACGGCGTCCCTACACTGGCTCGGTGCGCGTTGTCTTCGCCGGTACCCCCGACCCCGCTCTTCCGTCCCTGCGTCGGCTCATCGACTCGCCACGGCACGAGGTGGTCGCTGTGCTGACCCGGCCGGACGCCGCCGCGGGGCGGCGCGGACGCCCGGCGCCGTCGCCGGTGGCGCAACTCGCGCTCGACGCCGGCATCGCGGTGCTGCGACCCGCGCGCCCCAACACCGCCGAGTTCGTCGCCGAACTTGCCGAGTTGGCGCCGGACTGCTGCGCGGTGGTGGCCTACGGCGCGCTGCTCGGTGACGACCTGCTCGCCGTGCCCGCCCGCGGCTGGATCAACCTGCACTTCTCGTTGCTGCCTGCGTGGCGCGGTGCGGCCCCGGTCCAGGCGGCGATCGCCGCGGGCGACTCGGTGACCGGTGCCACCACGTTCCAGATCGAACGCAGCCTGGACTCGGGGCCGGTGTACGGGGTGGTCACCGAGACGATCCGGCCCACCGACACCGCCGGGGCCCTGTTGGACCGGCTGTCGGTCTCAGGTGCAGCCCTGCTGGAGTCGACCCTCGACGGGATCGCCGACGGCATCCTGACCGCGGTGCCGCAGCCCTCCGAGGGCGTCACCGTCGCACCCAAGATCACCGTCGACGAGGCCCGGATCCGCTGGGAGCTGCCCGCTCATGTCGTCGAGCGTCGGATCCGCGCCGTCACCCCCCAGCCCGGTGCCTGGACCATGATCGGTGATCTGCGGGTCAAGGTGGCGCCGGTGTCAGTTGTTCACGACGAGCCGGAACCGTTGCAGCCGGGGCAGATTCGGGTGACCCGTGACGGTGTGCGGGTGGGCACCGGATCGACGCCGGTGCAGCTGGAGCGGATCCAGCCGCCCGGCAAGAAGTTGATGCCGGCAGCGGACTGGGCCCGCGGTGCCCGCCTGGACGAGAGCGAACACGCTCGGTGACCGGGCCAGGCAAGCGGCGCCCGGCACGGCGCCAAGAGCTCGACCCGGCCCGCCGGGCGGCCTTCGACGTGTTGCGAGCCGTCTCCGAGCAGGACGCCTACGCCAACCTGGCGCTGCCGGCCACGCTGCGGGAACGCGGCCTGCACGGCCGGGACGCCGCGTTCGCGACCGAGCTGACCTACGGCACCTGCCGCACCAGGGGCCTGCTGGACGCGGTGATCGCGCACGCCGCGGGTCGCCCCATCGACAGGATCGATCCGGTGTTGCTCGATCTACTTCGGTTGGGCTCCTACCAGTTGCTGCGCACCCGGGTCGAACAGCATGCCGCGGTGTCGACGACCGTGGAACAGGCCGGTATCGAATTCGACACCGCGCGCGCAGGTTTCGTCAACGGGGTGCTGCGGACGATCGCCCGCAGGGACGAGGGCAGCTGGGTCGACGAGCTCGCCCCGTCGATGTCGGCCGATCCGGTGGGCCATCTGGCGTTCGTGCATGCCCATCCGCGCTGGATCGCACAGGCTTTCGCGGATGCTCTGGGCAAAGACGCCGGAGAGCTGGCCGAGCTGCTGGCCAGCGACGACGCGCGCCCCGAGGTGCATCTCGCGGCCAGGCCCACGGCGCTGACCGCAGCAGAGCTGGCAGCGCAGGTGCACGGCACGGTCGGTCGGTATTCGCCCTACGCGGTGCATCTCAGCGGTGGGGACCCGGGGTTGCTCGCCGCGGTGCGCGACGGGGTGGCGCTGGTGCAGGACGAGGGCAGTCAGCTGGTGGCGAGGGCGTTGACGCTGGCGCCACTGGACGGCGCCGACGGTGGCCGGTGGCTGGATCTGTGTGCGGGACCGGGGGGCAAGACGGCGCTGCTGGCCGCGATGGGGCAGGCGGCCGGTGTCGAGGGCGTCCGGGTCACCGCGGTGGAACCGGCGCCGCGGCGCGCTGATCTGGTCGAGGAGAACACCCGGGGTCTGCCGGTCGACGTGGTCCGCGTCGACGGCCGCGAGCCGGGCTTTGCGCCGGGCTTCGACCGGGTGCTCGTCGATGCTCCCTGCACCGGTCTGGGAGCGCTGCGGCGGCGTCCCGAAGCCCGCTGGCGCCGCCAACCCGGCGATGTCCCCGCGCTGGGCCGACTGCAACGCGAGCTGCTGGCCTCGGCGATCCGGCTGACCCGGCCCGGCGGCGTGGTGCTCTACGCGACGTGTTCGCCGCACCTGGCCGAAACGGTCGGGGTGGTCGCCGACGCCCTGCGCCGACACCCGGTGCACGCACTCGACGCCAGGCCGCTGTTCGACCCGGCCGAAAACCTGGGGACCGGCCCCTACGTCCAGCTCTGGCCACACCGGCACGGAACCGACGCGATGTTCACGGCCGCGCTGCAAGTAGGCTGACGTCCATGTCTGCCGTGCCGTCAGCCCCGCTGATCGCCCCGTCGATTCTGGCCGCCGACTTCGCCAGGCTGGCCGAGGAAACCGCGGCGGTGCGCGGCGCCGACTGGCTGCACGTGGACGTCATGGACAACCATTTCGTGCCGAACCTGACGCTCGGTCTTCCCGTGGTGGAGTCGCTGCTGAAGGTCACCGACATTCCGATGGACTGTCACCTGATGATCGACGACCCGCAGCGGTGGGCGCCGCCCTATGCGGAGGCCGGCGCGTACAACGTGACCTTTCACGCCGAGGCCACCGACGATCCCTGCGCAGTGGCCCGGGATATCCGGGCCGCGGGCGCCAAGGCAGGGCTGGCGATCAAGCCGGGCACCCCGGTGGAGCCGTACCTGGAGATCCTCCGGGATTTCGACACCGCGCTGATCATGTCCGTGGAACCGGGTTTCGGCGGTCAGAAGTTCATCTCCGAGGTGCTGCCGAAAGTCGGAACACTGCGCCGCCTCGTCGACGCGGGCGAACTGACGGTCATCGTCGAGATCGACGGCGGCGTGAACGACGACACCATCGAAGAGGCCGCCGAGGCCGGGGTCGACTGCTTCGTCGCCGGCTCGGCGGTCTACAGCGCCGAGGACCCCGCTGCCGCGGTGGCGGCGCTGCGCAGCCGGGCCGCGGCCGCATCCAAACATCTGACGCTATGAACCTCGACGCCGCGATGCGGGCGGCCATCGAGCAGGCCGACCGGGTCAAGGGGCGTACCTATCCGAATCCGCCTGTGGGCGCGGTGATCCTGGACAGTGAGGGCGAGGTGGCCGGTGTCGGGGCCACGTCGCCGGCCGGTGGACCCCACGCCGAGGTGCTGGCGCTGCGCCGCGCCGGTCGGCGGGCGATCGGCGGGACCGCAGTGGTCACCCTGGAGCCCTGCAACCACGTAGGGCGCACCCCGCCGTGCGTCGACGCCCTTGTCGAAGCGCAGGTTTCGTCGGTGGTCTACGCCGTAGCGGACCCGAACCCGATTGCCGCAGGCGGCGCCGGCCGGCTTGCCGAAGCCGGCATAGAGGTCACCGCCGGAGTGTTGTCCGAGTCCGTCGCGGGCGGACCGCTGCGGGAATGGTTGCACAAGCAGCGCACCGGATTACCGCACGTCACATGGAAATTCGCCACCAGCGTCGACGGCCGCAGTGCCGCTGCCGACGGGACGAGCCAGTGGATCACCAGCGAGTCCGCCCGCGCCGACGTGCACCGCAGGCGGGCCGCCGCCGACGCGATCCTGGTCGGCACCGGCACCGTGTTCGTCGACGACCCGAAGCTGACCGCCCGGCTTCCCGACGGCAACCTGGCCGACAACCAGCCGTTGCGGGTGGTGGTCGGGATGCGCGAGATATCGCCGGATGCTCAGGTTCTCAACGACGACACCCGGACGATGGTGATCCGCACCCGCGACCCGCACGAGGTTCTCAAGGCGCTGGCCGACCGCACCGACGTCCTGCTCGAAGGCGGCCCGACGCTGGCGGGCGCCTTCCTGCGCGCAGGTCTGATCGATCGCATTCTGGCCTACGTGGCGCCGATCCTGCTGGGGGGACCGATCACCGCCGTCGACGACGTCGGCGTGCTCAGCATCGCCCATGCCCAGCGCTGGCGCTTCGACGGGATGCAGCCCCTGGGGCCGGACGTGCTGCTCAGCCTCACGCCCACCTAGCAGCTGCTACGAGGCGGCGAAGACGTCCACAAGGGTGTCGCAGAAGGCCGGCAGATCGTCGGGATTGCGGCTGGACACCAGCGTGCTGGGTCCGTTGGTGCAGGTGACCACCTCCTCGTCCACCCAGTTGGCGCCGGCGTTGCGCAGATCGGTCTGCAGGCTCGGCCACGACGTGATCGACCTGTCGCGGACCGCGTCGGCCTCGATCAGGGTCCACGGACCGTGGCAGATCACCGCGATCGGTTTGCCCGCTCCGAGAAATCCTTTGATCAGATTCACCGACGCGGGGTGCGTACGCAGGTTGTCGGGGTTGGCCACCCCGCCTGGCAGCACCAGGCCGGCGTAGTCGCCCACCGCCGCGTCCTGCGCGGCCTTGTCCGCGTCGAAGGTGTCGGCGGCGGTCAGGTGGTTGAAAGCCTGGATCTTGCCCGCTTCGGTCGAGATCAGCTCCGGCAGACCCCCGGCCTGCTCGACCGCCTTCCACGGCTCGGTCAGCTCCACCTGTTCGACGCCCTCGGTGGCGACCAGGAACGCAATCCGCTTGTTGTCCAATCGTTTCCCTGTTGGTTCCGTCATGTTCATCCCTCTCCTCAGTGTCGGGTTTCACACCCGATACCCGGGGCGGTGGACGGTCAATCAGGGCGATCCACTCGTAAACTGGCCACAACGCCGTCAAGACGGGGCGGGAATATCGCGCTTTCACCGGTGAGTTGCGCAAGGTGAGCACGAACAAAGGACAACGAGCATGACTGCACTGCAGGACTGGCTCCGCATCAGCCCGGTCGACCCCCGCGACATCAAGGCCGTCATCCGTGACACCTGGCGGCAGCTGACGTCAGGGGAGTCCGGGCCGGCGGATGAGCCTCAGCTGATGGGCCGCGGGCTCGAGCGCTGCTGAGGGTGGCCCGTGATCTCCGGTTCACCGGGGTCGGGTTCCTCGGCGTGCTCGTCGCGGGCGCTGATCAGCAGACCCAGCACCGCGCCGACCACACACACGATCGCGGTGATCGAGAAGATCTCGGCGTACTGCAGCACGTAGGCCTCCCGTACCCGGGCGGCCTCGGCGCTCAGCCGTTCGGCGAGGGTGTTGCCCCCGGTGCTGGGGGGCAGGCCGGCCAGATGCTGGTTGAACCGGTACAGGCCCCAGGCGCTCAGCGCCGCGATACCGATGAGCATGCCGATCATCCGGGCGACCACCACCGCCGCCGAGGCGATGCCGTGCTGAGCGGCCGGAACCACGCGTAGCGTCGCCGAGGTGAGCGGACCGATCACCAGGCCCAGCCCGAAACCGGCGATGGCCAGGTCGGTGTCCAGCGTGGGCAGCGTGACGAATCCGAGGTCGTGGCGCGCCGCCAGCAGATCGACGGGCCACTTGGAGATCAGCAGGTAGCCCCCGGCGGCGATGAGCAGGCCGGCGAACGCGATGATCCGGTCGCCGACCCGGGTGGCCAGCCAGCCTCCGAGCAGTGCGCCGATGGGCAGCGCGATCAGGAACCGCAGCAGCAGGAACGCTGCCTCGTTTTGGTCCTGGCCGAGGACTCCCTGACCGAACAGTTCGACGTTGACCAGCGTGACCATCAACGCAGCCCCAGCCGTCAGCGACGCGCCCAGCGCTGCCAGGAACGGCCGGAAGTGCACCCCGGCCGGTTCCAGCAGGCGGGTGCGGGCGAACTTCTCCCAGACGAAGAATCCGACGGTTGCCACCGCCGCGGCGATCAGCACCGGCGGGCCCCAGCTCGGCAGCACGTTCCTGCCGTCGGGTGCGGGGTTGTACAGCCCGATCACCGCCAGTCCCAGCGCTACGGCCAGCAGCAGGCCGCCGACCACGTCGACCTTCTGGGGGTCCTCGCTCTTCTGGCGTCCGGGCAGGCTGAAGTGGATCATCACCATCGCGATCGCGGCCAACGGCACGTTGACCCAGAAGACCGACTGCCAGTGGCCGAACAGCCACACCAGGGTGATGCCGTAGATCGGGCCGAGCACGCTACCGAGTTCCTGGGCGGCGCCGACACCGCCGAGGACGGCCGCCCGGTTACGCGCCGCCCACAGGTCGGCCGCCAGCGCCAGGGTCACGGGAAGCAGCGCGCCGCTGGCGGTGCCCTGCACGATGCGGCCCAGGACCAAGATCGTCAGATCGGTGGACAGTGCGGTGATCACCGATCCGAGAGCGAAACCGGCCAGGCTGACCTGGATCAGCGTCTTGCGGCCGAAACGGTCCGACGCCCGGCCCAGCAGCGGCATCGCGGCGATGTAACCGAGCAGGTAGCCGGTGATGATCGGGGTGACCCGCTGGATCTGATTCACGCCGATGCCGACGTCGCGCATGATGTCGGTCATGATCGTGACGACGACGTAGGTGTCGAGGGCACCGAGCACCACTGCGAGGCTGCCCGCGCTGATCGCGATGCGGCGGCTGGTCCGGCCCGACTTCACGGCCGGCCCGGTGGCCGGGGGCGAAGCGTGCATCACACCGCGGGTTTGTCGACGGTGACCGGCTCGCCCCACTTCGACAGCGTCATCGTGACGCTGTTACCCGGGCTCGGTTCCAGCCGGGCCTGCATCAGCTCGTTGTCGCCGTCCTCGGCGATCCAGGCCGTGCCGGGCACCGGGCCGGTCGCGGCGATCTGCGGGGCGATCTTGTTGACGGCGTCGGCGGTGACGTTGCCCGTGATGCGCACCGTGTCGACGCCCTCGATGGTCTCGCGACCGTCGGACCGGGCCTCCGAGAAATTGGCCAGCACGTTGGCCAGCCCGGCGTCAGGACTGAGGATGGCCGCGACGTCGTAGATGTCGGACGCGGGCCCGAAATTCGACAGGCTGCCCCCCGAGGTGATCGCGGCATAGAGGTCACCGTCGGAGACCACGAACTGGACACCCTCGAGCCGCTGGCCCAGGAAGATGATGTCGGCGGTGCCCTTGGCGGCGACCGCCGGCGTCTGCGTGAGATCGCCCACCAGGGATTCGACCGGCAGTTCGGCAATCTGGCCCTGCACCGAGAGCTCGAGGTGCGCGCTGGTCTGGCCCTTGGTGGTTTCGCTGGACTCCTGCAGCAGGGTGGCGGCGTCGGGCAGTTCGGTGCCGGAATCCTCCGACGATGAGCCGGAGCACCCGGCAACGAGGGCGACGATGGCCACGAGCGCGGCGAGTATCACCAGAAGGCGGGTCTGCATGCCAGCATCGTAGTGGGTACCGGCGTGTGGACGTGCCGCCCGGCCCCGTGGTGTGAGGGCAATCATGGCTTCCGAGCTGCACTTTCAGTACATCTCGATGAACCGATCACCGGACGGGCCTCTAGGCTTGCATCGTGTTCACCGGAATCGTCGAAGAGTTGGGCGAAGTCGTCGGCAGGGACAACCTCGGCGACTCCGCACGGCTGGTCATCCGTGGTCCGATCGTGACGTCCGACGCCGGGCACGGGGACTCCATCGCGGTCAACGGCGTGTGTCTGACCGTCGTCGACGTTCTGGCCGACGGTTCGTTCTCGGCCGACGTGATGGATGAGACGCTCAACCGGTCGAGCCTGCGCGGCATCGATGTCGGGTCGCGGGTGAACCTGGAGCGGGCCGCGGCGCTCAGCAGCAGGCTGGGCGGCCACATCGTGCAGGGTCACGTCGACGGGACCGGTCACGTCCTGTCGCGTTCCCCGTCGGAGCACTGGACCGTGGTGCGAATCGCGCTACCTGCCGAGCTGTCCCGCTACGTCGTGCAGAAGGGATCGATCACCGTCGACGGCGTGTCCCTGACGGTGTCCGGGCTGGGGGACGACTGGTTCGAGATTTCGCTGATTCCGACGACGTTGGATCTGACGACTCTCGGGCGGGCGGAGGTCGGAGCCCCGGTGAACCTCGAGGTCGACGTCATCGCCAAATACGTCGAGCGATTGCTGGCGGCAAAAGACGGCTCCACCAGAGACTAAGGGCCCATTTCGTGTCATTTCCGGTAAGCGCACCGGTGCAGGTCTAACATATTTGGTGTGCCCGCTGACTCCGCTGTGGACCTTGCTGGACTCCTGCCGTCCTGGCGGCTCGCATTGCAGGCCGATCGCAAGAGCAAGCAGACCGTCGAGGCGTACGTGACTGGCGTGCGGCTGTTCCTGGAGTGGTGCGCCAGCAACGGCCACCCGGCTGTTCTGGACCGCCCCACGGTGCGCTCGTGGGTCACGGCGATGCTCGACGGGGGAGCGGCACCGGCCACCGCCAGGACCCGTCAGATGGCGCTGAAGCGGTACTCGGCCTGGCTGCTGGAGGAGGGCGAGACTGACGTCGATCCGATTCGCGACCTCAAGCCGCCGAAGCTCGACACCAAGGTGGTGCAGGGCCTGACCGACGAGCAGTGCGCCGCGCTGGTCAAAGCGTGCCAAGGCAAGGAGTTCGTCGACCGGCGGGACGAGGCGGTGGCCCGCCTGCTCATCGAGACTGGTATGCGGGCCGGTGAGGTCCTGGGCTTGACGGTCGAGGACGTCGACGTCCAACGCGGCCTAGCTGTCGTCCGTCGCGGCAAGGGAGGCAAGGGGCGCATCGTGCCGTTCGGACCGCAGGTGGCTCGCAGCATCGACCGATACCTCCGCCTGCGCCGGACGCACCGCCTGGCCCACACAGACGCCCTGTGGCTCGGAGGGGGTGGTCAGCAATTCCGGTACCACGGGCTGGACACCACCATGAAGCGCCGCGCTGCTGCCGCCGGTATGCCGCACTTCAATCTGCACAGGTTGAGGAACACTGCCGCCGCCAGGTGGTTGGCCGCAGGCGGCTCCGAGAACGGTCTAATGGCCGTCGCCGGGTGGTCCTCCCGGCAGATGCTCGATCGGTACACGCGGGCCTCGGCCTCCGACCGCGCCGCTGCCGAGTCGCGAAAACTCGATCTGGGCAACCTCGGCGTCTGACCGACACGCCCGACAGCAAGACACGCCGAGCCTTCATTACGGAGTGTTATGACCCTGCGGCACAACGCTTGTGGCGCACAGCGTTGTCGCGCTAGTCTCCGAAAGAACCGAGCGCCCTATGCGCACGGTGGAGTTCTAGGCCGGAGGCGGCGAGTGCCGCTGACTACATGTCTGGGACTGGCAACGGTTTGACCCCACAGTGAGGGGCCGACTGCTGCCAGATGCACATCTGCACCACACCCGTGGTGCCCGTGTTCCTGGAGATGTCCCGATGTCCTACGACCCCACCAGTTGGAAGTCCGAGCGCGCCCGCCTGGCCCACCAGGTGCGCATGGGTGCACCCAAGTCCGAGATCACCGAGGCAAGGCGCAACTATCGCGCTCTGCGCCTGGCCGACCACATCGAGAAGTGGTTGGCCGCAGATCCGCCACTGAACGATGAGCAGCGCACCCGCATCGCCGAGTTGCTGACTGCTGGCGGTGCTCGGTGAGTGGCCTTACCCCCGCCGAGCGCACTATGCGGGCACAGCTTGGTGCTCATGCACAGTGGGCGCGCACCGAGGACCGCACGGCTCGCACCGCAGCCGCACGCAGCGGGTTTTATAAGCGGTTCGAGTCACAGGTCGATCCCGACGGGGTGCTGGCACCTGAAGAGCGCGCCAAGAGGGCCGAGAACGCCCGGAAGGCCTACATGCTCAAGCTCAGCATGGCCAGCGCTAGGTCGCGCCGCCGTCGCGCCGGAGGTGCCCAGTGAGTACACGGCGCCCGATGACCCAGCACGCCCCCGACGCCCCCGACGGCCACGACGTGATCAGCCCCGGCGTGCGTCTCGGCGCACCATTGCACCCTCTTCATGTCGGAGGGCTGGTGGATGACTGAGATTGTAGAACGCCCCGGTGATGTCACCGAGGCGCTCCAAGAGGCCGGGAAGCCTGATAGTGAGCATACCCCCACCCGGTATCTTTTTGCCGAGCTGCTGACGGTGCTGGGTCACGCCGATGACTACCGCCACGACCAAGTCGCTGTGTGCTGGGATCGCCCAGGCCGAAAGCCCTTCACCTCAGAACTGCACACCGTCGAGACCGCACCCAGGTTCGTCGAACAACTGTTGGCTCAGACCGGCGGCACGGTGAACGTCTGGTTCGGGGTCAACCCGGTCAACTCTCATGTGACCCGTGGTCGCGGCACCGTCAAGGACATCGCTCGAATCGCCGCGCTGTATGCCGATGTCGACGTCAAGCCGGGTGCCTGCCCGGACCTCGAAACCGGCTATGGCGTGATCGAGGACCTGTCTGTCGTTCTCGGACATCGACCGGCAGCGATCATCCACAGTGGGCACGGGCTGCAGCCCATTTGGCCGGTGGACCGGGAGTCCGCCGAGAAGTTGACCAACCCGGAATCACAGAAGTTGGCCCGCCGATTCGGGCGTCTCGTCGCCGACATCGCCGACAAGCGGCATGTGGCGCTCGACAACGTGAGTGACCTGACCCGCGTGCTGCGGGTCCCAGACACGATGAACGTCAAGGACCCGGAGCACCCTGCGCCCACGCGGTGTGAAGCCGACACCGGCACGGCGCTGACGGCAGAGGACATCGCGCAGGCCCTCGACGAGTACGGGTTGCCCGAGATCCAATCGGACGCCGCGTTCACCGGCGCGATGATCAGTGCACCCGACGGGTGGGAGTTCGGCGACTCTGATTGTCAGTACGTAGTGAACATGGTGGTGCCGTGGGGTGAGGAGTCCGACAAGCCAAGAGGCGGACGGCACCAGTGGGCCATGAACAAGGCCGTACGCCTGGCGGCTGCGCACCGGCTGGGTTGCATTACCGAAGACGGCTTGCGTGCGTCCGTGGAGCACCTGGCCCAGTGTCTGGAGCACTGGTGCAACACCGTCGGTGACCCCCGAGATCTGCAACCCGACGAGATCGACGGCGCGTACCGGTGGGCCACGGAGAAGGTGTCCACGCTCACCGACGAGCAGACCCGCAAGGAACTCGGCAACCACGAGCACCAGAGCAACGACGTCGACACCGCAGCACCTGCCGACAGGGCGCCTCTCCTCTACACGGATGTCGCTGGCTTGCTCGACGGTGGTCTGCCCGAGGCACCGCGCCCCGGGGTTCTCAAGCGTGTCGACGGGGTGCCGCTGTTTTACCGGGGTGAGGTCAACATCCTGTTCGGCGACCCTGAGCACGGTAAGACATGGGTGGGTCTGGCCGCATGCGCTCAGGTGCTGCAAGCCGGAGGCCGCGTCTTGGTGGCCGACCTCGACCACAACGGTGCCCCGGCGATCATCAGCCGCCTCCTGCTGCTGGGTGCGCCCGTCGAGGCCCTGCGAGATCCTGAACAATTCCGGCACTGCGCACCGGTCGAGGTGGCCCGTGTCATGCAGATGGTCGACGATTGCACAGCGTGGTGCCCCGAGGTCATCCTCGTCGACTCCACCGGCGAGCTGCTGCCGATGTTTAGTGCCTCCAGTGACAACGGTGACGACTTCACCAGGGTGCACAACAGGGTGTTGCAGCCGCTGGCCGCGACCGGCGGGGCTGTGCTGCTGGTCGACCACCTCGCCAAGGGCAAGGAGTCGCGTGACATCGGCCCCGGCGGCACCATGGCGAAGCGCCGCACCGTCGGTGGGCTGTCCCTGCGCGTAGTACGGGAACACCCCTACACCAAGACCGGCGGGGGCAGGTCCCGGCTGCTAGTGAACAAGGACCGCCACGGCGGAGTCCGGGATCACTGCACAGCGGCACGGCCCAGGGACAACGGCGAGCAGCTCGCAGGGACGTTCACCCTCGACCCCACGGACGGGGATGTGGCGCGGTGGCGCATCACCCCGGAGTCGGACTCCGCGACGACCGGGGAGTTCCGGCCCACCGGGTTGATGGAGAAGGCCAGCCGGGTGATCGAGGCACACCCCGGCGAGCTGACCCGCGACAAGATCGCCAAGCAGGCCGGTGGACGCAAACGGCACTCCCTGAACGCGATCGACCTCCTAGTGTCCGAGGGCTTCGTGACCAAGAGCTCGGACAGGTACCCCCGGTACACCACGCTTCGTCCTTACCTGCAGTCGGAGGACCCCAACTCCGAGCAACACCTCGAACTCGGCGATCGGCTCCGCCGTCATGCCGACGGGGAGGTGCAAGGCGATGACTGAAACCCCTTGTCGTTCCCCGTTCCCGAGTCGTTCCCGGTCGTTCCCAGGAACGCCCAAACCCAGTCGTTCCCTCGTTCCCCCCCCCTATAGGGGGAACGACTATGGGGAACGGCTGCGGAACTACTCAACCAAGGATCAACGGGAACGGCTTATGCCCACGCCCGTGGGCTGTGGGCGAGAGTCAGATCAGCCCTGCGCCCAGGAGGTGCTGCGATGAGCTGGCTGCTGTTCTCCGTCCTATACCTCGGCGGGATGTCCATTCCCGCCGTCTGGCACGTCTTTCTACGAAGAGGAGGTCAATGAGTTGACCGACGAGATCCACCTGCCACCGACCGATGTGGTTGCACCAGCCCAGGCATCACGCCTGAGGTGGCCCAGTGGTTGCACGAGAACACCGGCAAGCCGATCACGGTGCACTGGCCCGGCGAGGTCATCGAGTTGCTCGACACCACACGCCAGACCGTTTACGCAGCCCGCGCGGCTTGATGGCGCACCGTGTTGTGGCCTACCGCACACGCCCTGTTCTACGGCAGCGCCGTCACCTAGTGGGTGCGCTATAGCCTTCGCCGCACTGAAAAAGTCAACTCCAAACTCCGGTTGGGGCTGCAGATCCTTTGGCGAGCCGTATTCCGATCTCGGAGAACCGGCGAAGTGTCCTACCGAACCGGTACCGTCTGGGCTTGGGCGCCCACGAGGAGGAACATGCAGCGCATGGGCGCAAACCCGGTCTTACGGCAGCGATGACTGTGGCTCGGTCGTCCAGGTAGTGTGTCAACGCCGCTGAGCGCGCTCGCAACACAAGGGGACTCGCAATACCAGGGGAACTGACGATGAAGAAGCTTTTGATCTCGACGCTGGCGGCTCTCGGGGTCGCGCTGGCGGGTGCGCCGGTGGCCGGGGCGAGTGAAAACGCCTTCGTGAAAGCGATCGACTCGCTCGACCACTACGCCATCGAGTGCGCTGGTTGCGCCAAGGATGCTCTCGACGTCGGGTACCGGGTGTGTCAGGCCTTCGACGCCGGTGGTGACACTGCCGCGATCCAGGAGGTTCTGAACTCCTACAACGGGGACGACTCACCGAATCGGCATTACTACGCCACTCTGTTCGCGCAGTACTCGGCTTACGAGCTGTGTCCCCAGCACAACGGAGAGATCGGGACGATCTGATGACCGACTCCGAGATCCTCGCCAAGTGGCGGACCAAGAACCAGAACCCTTACCTCTCTCTGAGCACCGCCAAGGCGCTGGAGAAGCTGGAGCGCCGGTTCGGCCACCTGAAAATTCAGCCACAGGGTGCAGAAAGGCCCCGCTCAGGGATAGGGCCGTCCCGTTCGGGCATTTGATCAAGCCATGACACCCACCGGCCTGCCCTGTCCCAGCAGACGCCCCGGCCCTCACGAGGGCGACGCTACGAGTTTCGAGGGGCCTTTGCGGCTCTACTCGTACCAGCTGCCGCCCTTTTCGTTGGGGCCTTCTTCGCCGGTGACTTCTTGGAAGGTCTCTTGGCTGGCTGCGAGAGGGACTCGCCACGCTTGGGCAGCTCGACGCCGACCAGCTTGGCGGCGCGCTCGCCGACCGCGCGGGTCTGGGTCGCCACGTTGCCCAGCGCCTCCTGGGTTAGGTCGGTGTATCCCTCGACCCGGCTTGCGGCCTCTTCCAGCGCGGGCTGGGTGCGCAGGTGCTCCAACGCGGCCTCGCCCCGCTCGATGAGCTTGTTGTAGGTGGTCTGCGCGGCGTCTGCGTAGCCCTCGGCGAACCTGCGCAGCTCTTCAGAGGTGAGCCGGCGACGGATGTCGTCGACCTGCGTCGGCAGTTCTTCCTGCAGCTTGTTGATGCGGGCGCGGCTCGCCTCGGCGCGGGCCTCGGCGTCGGTGCGGGCGTCGCCGGCACGCTCACGCAGCGTCGCGACGATCTCGTTGACACGCTCCAGGGCAAGGTCGGCAGCACCGACGGCGGCGAGCAGCGGGGCCTTGAGGTCGTCAATGCCGAGCTTGTCGTCTCTAGCTGAGATCCGCGTGCGGATAGATGATGCTGATGACGGGCGTGACGCTGCCTGGTTGGCCATGGCGCTGAGTTGCGCTGCCGATTGCGCGTTGACCTGGGCCATCCAGTCGTCGTGCTTCCCTTCGGCCAACTTCTGTGAAGATAGGGCGAGGTGCTGCAACGACGCACCCGCAGGTGAGGTCATGTCGACTTTGCTCACTACCAGTCCACCACCTCTAAGTATCCCCTGCTCAAGGACTGTCCGGTCTTTCGTGACCTTTGCCACCAGTCGTCCCAATACCCCCGTAATTCATGATAGCTCTGTAAGCGAGGGTCTCCGTCTGGATACTTGACGATGCCATAGGCATCTAGCCGAAGTAGCCGCCCGACATCAGGATGTATCTGGCGTGCCCATTTTTTGCCCGGATTTGTCCAGTCACGGATGGCTGCAGGATCGGGGGTACTTGCTGCGCCGTCGATGAGTGCAGTGAAGTCAATATCTCCGGGCTGGTCTTTATCGGAGACGAAACTCCCGCCGACCCAGTAGGCCGACACCACCAAACCGCGCTTGGCCTGCTGGCGCCGGTAGATGTCCAGGTCCTCAACCAGCTCCTCGCGGAATCGATTCCCCCTCACAAACTTTCTCTCGAATTGCCGCCGGGTGCACGTGTAGCGAGCTGGTGGCAGTACCGAATATCCGTCTGGGCCTGGTTGAAGCGACGGCAACGGAGGTCGCCGAGACCTTCTGGGCATCGCCATGCGGCCATTATCTCTGGTCAGTCGGCGGTTGACGGGCCTTCTGTCTACGTTGGGTCATGCTCAAGCAATTTTCTCCGCAGAGTCCAGGTAGCGGTACACCGTGGCGCGGGAGACGCCCAGCATCTTGGCGATGTCGGTGGCGTTGATGCCCTTCTCCCGAAGGCTGCGCGCCTTGGCCGCGTCGGCGTCGTCGACCTTGCGGGGACGGCCACCTTTGCGTCCGTTCGCGGCTGCGGCGACAAGGCCGGCGCGAGTGCGCTCGATGATCGTGTCGCGTTCCAGCTGGGCGAACGCGGCCATGATCGTCAGCATCGCCTTACCCATCGGGCCGTCAGTGTGAAGGCCCTCGGTCAGGCTGCGGAAGCCGACGCCGCGAGCGGTCAACTCCTCGACGACGGCGAGTACGTGCTGGGTATTACGCCCGAGCCTGTCGAGCTTCCAGACCGTGAGGACATCCCCTTCGCGGAGGTGGTCCAGGCATGCGTCAAGCTGCACGCGGCTCGACGTCGAGCCACTCACTCCGTGGTCGGTAAAGACGCGAGCTGCCCCAGCATCGCGGAGCGCGTCGAGTTGAAGCTGGGGGTCCTGGTCGGTGGTGCTGACCCGCGCGTACCCGATGATCGCCATTCCCGCCCCTGTCTCACAATCCCGTAATGCACTGGGTTATGAGAATACTGGTTATGAGACGGGTTTTCAAGACAGTGAACCGCACGTTGCGCCTGGGGCTGCCCGATCCCGCAAGCGAGTCGTCGCGGTCTCATCAACCCATCGTTTTCGAGACAGTGAGATCGTCGTCAAGTTAAGGCCCAGAACCAGCCCGTGAAGGCGGGGTTGCCAATGTCGATCCATTTGCACTCTGTGAGACCCAGAGTTCCGCGCACAATAGCGCCGGGGGCGTTACACCGGTACCCCGCTGACGGACCCGAAGGATCAATCTCCGAGGGTGGCGTCGGCGGCCTTGGCGTGTAGTCGGGATTGGGGATGTCATCTGGTGTGAGTGACCACTGGTAACCGTCTGTGTACTGCATCCGCGCACAGTAGTAGGGGGTACCACTCGGCCCGGTGCCGATGCCGTTCGGGTCGTCACACCATTCGCCGAGGGCACCCGCCGGTGGATACTCTGGTGCTGATGGCGTCGTCGGCTGCGGGGGACGGGGCGGGCTGCTTGTTGAGCTGACCGGTGGCGGCGCAGAGGTCATGGGCGTCGTTGTCGGCGCGGTCGACACGGTTATCGCCACACTGGATGTGGTGCTGGGATCGGCTACCCGATCACCTTGATTCGCCCAGGGTCGCCACAAGGTCACACCAACAGTCAGAAGCCCGAGGACGATAACGACGGCCACGGCAGCCCACACGAGCGAGTAGCGTCGCCCGCCCGGCGGGGCGACCGGTTCAACCGCGACGGAAGACTCTTGAGTGGGTGCTGTCGGGGATGCCCCAGGGCCGGCGACGGTCGCCGTCGCGAACTCGCGGGCGAAGTCCTGACAGCAGGCGAACCGATCATCGCGACTCTTGGCCAACGCGGCAGCCAGAACTGGATCGAGCGAAGCAAGTTCGGGTCGTATGTTGGCGAGGGCAGGCGCTGGTGCGTTGAGGTGGCGGCTGATGACCACTGCTGGGTTCGAATTCGGGAAGAGTTGCGATCCGGTCAGCAGGTTGTAAGTCGTCGCCGCCAGAGCGTATTGATCAGCCCGACCGTCCATTGGCTCACCCATGAGCTGTTCCGGAGAGGCGTAGGCGACCGTGCCCACGGTCATATTGGTTGTCGTGATGCCGCTGGTGTCATCGAGCGGACGAGCGATACCGAAGTCGGCGAGGAAGACCGTCGGCTCATCGGTGTCGAGGTCGGCGACAATGATGTTGGCAGGCTTGACGTCGCGGTGCAGCAGGCCCTTTTTGTGAGCGTAGTCCAGCGCGCTGGCAACAGCAGTCGTGATGCGCATGACGAGGTCGGTCGGCATGCCTGCCGGATACTTCTGTTCCAGAAGGTGGCCCGCGTCAGTTCCGTCGATGTAGTCCATCGCGATCCAAAGCTGACCGTCGTGTTCACCCCGGTCATGAATCGCGACGATGTGGGGATGCCGCAGACCGGCAGCTAGGTCAGCCTCGCGGATGAACCGTTCTCGAAAGGAAAGATCGCTGGATACATCGTGGCGGAGGATCTTCAGCGCCTCCTGGCGGGGCAGGCGCGGGTGCTGGACCAGGTAAACCTCACCCATTCCGCCGGAGCCGAGCAACCGCAGAACCCGGTACCCGGCGAACGTGTTCCCGATCCGCAGCGGCATGGCGAGATGTTAGCTGCTGCGCTGGACACACTCCGGCCTGTTCTGGCTGCAGCGGCCCGCCGAGTACCCCACTTCGGTACCGTCACGTCATGTCATCGGCGACGACCGCCTCTGAGGATTTCCGTAGTGTTGTCCTTCGTGGCCGCAACGTGGCCTCCTTCAAGTTCGCGTTGGCGAAGTCAGTCCTGTCGTTGGCCGAGGTGGGTAAGACCTCAGCGCCATTGGAGGAATTGGCGGTTCCCTTCAGCCAGGAGTTGTGCGCGCACATCAAGGATGTGGACACACAGTCCACGTCGTCCGGGAGCCGGTTCCTCGATGCTTGCCGTCACTACAACCAGGGCATCATCAACCACGACGAACTCGTCACCACCACGGCGCTGCTCGGTTTCGGTGATGTCATCAACGCCTTCCACAAGGTAGGGGACGGGGATGTCGGCACCCGTTTCTTTTACGACGAGCGCAAGCAGTCCCTGCGCGGTATTCGGTTCACCGACGAGCTGCTCTCCCTGGCCTCTGACGCCGATGCGAAGGAGCCGTTGGAGGCCGAGGCGGAGTCCCGATGGCGGTTGGTCGAGAGCACCTGGCACGAGAAGCGATCGACCGGCTCGACGCTGCGGGTGGTCTACGACCGGCCCTCTGAGATGATCGTGCGCGGCATGCTGGGCCACCGCAGGTCGATCACCTGGGTGCGTCCAGGCCTGAGCGGATACCAGTCCAGTGCCTGCTTCTACTGCGGTGCGCCGGTGACACCCCTTCTGGGCCTTGAACACTCCGCCGACGTGGACCACTTCTTCCCGCACTCGCTGATGGCGCGGGGCGTGTTCATCGACCTCGACGACGTCTGGAACCTGGTCCTGGCGTGCTCTGCATGCAACCGAGGACCGGCGGGCAAGTTCCACCGGCTCGCGCACGGCGACTTCCTCGAACGACTGTGGAGGCGCAACGAGACGCTGATCTCCAGTCATCATCCGCTGCGCGAGGCGGTGATCGCGGTGACCGGCAAGACACCAGAGGCCCGGCTCGCCTTCCTGCGGTCTGTCCAGACCCGCGCCACCGAGCACGCCCGAGCAGACTGGAGGCCACCACCGTGACGGACGGCAAGCTTGTTCGCGACCGGATACCAGAGATTATTCGTGAGTCCGGCAGGCATGCAGATGTCCGGTACGTTTCGGGCAACGACCGGTTGGCCGCCCTAGCAGCGAAGCTGCGGGAGGAGGCAGCCGAAGCCGCTGGCGCAGTCGCCGACCGTAACGCGCTCGTTGACGAGCTGGCCGACGTCACTGAGGTGATCTCTGCGCTCATGTCCCTGCACGACATCGCGCAGCAAGAGGTGATCGACGCGGCAGCGCGGAAGGCAGCGTCTCGTGGCCGGTTCGATACCGGTGCCTGGCTTGTCAGCGCGATTCCAGCAGCGATCCGCCGGTACAGCACCGCCGACGTCGACGCCCAGCGCGTGCAGTGGATTCCCGACCGATGGACCGCCACGTTCACAGGTCATGAGCACGCCCACGCCGACCTGCGAGCGCATTCAGAGGAGGCGGGCGGCATCGCCCGAGACTTCATCCATAGCCATGCTGGAGGCGACCCGGTCGAGCTGTTCCTGATGGCGATGGCCTGGGGCTACCGACCGAAGGACTACGGCCCCGCACGCACGCAGGCCGTGCTGCGGGCCGACGGTGCCGAGGAGAAGATCGCGGCGATCGTGCAGGCGACGCGAGACGACGGCGCAGCGGCTGGCTGGCGGGCACTGCTGGTCACGCACAAGATCACCGGTTTCAACATGGCTTTCGGCACCAAGCTGCTCTACTTCGCCGGGTACACCACCGAGCACAGACCGCGCCCTCTCGTCCTGGACGCACGTGTGCGTGCCGCGCTTCAGAATCTCGCTCCTGGCACAGTGCCCGCACGAGGACTGGTGCGCGAAGCCGACTACATCCGCTACCTCAACCTCGCAGAAGAGTGGGCATCTGACCCGGCGTGGCAGCAGGCTCCCGATGTCGTGGAGTTCGGCCTGTTCGCCGGGTGACTCCGCTTCAGTCTCGATACCCGACCGAGATTTGCCACTCGCAGGCGTAGTCGCGCTCAACGATCTCGCGAATGACTTCAGTGCCGTGCTGATGCTCCGCGAGGCGGGTCCCAATCCCAGCCGGGCAGTTCCTCCAGCCGTTCGGTGCGCTCGGGGCTGAGCTGCGCCCGGCGTCTTTTGATCCGCGAGGAAATCGATGTCTGACAATTCCCACAAAACTCAACGCTGACCCAGATGGCGGTTAATGACGATTCACCGAGTACCTCAGATGCTCGACTGAATGCGCGTTAGCCCTGATCAGGGGTTTGCGATGGATTGCCAGTACCCCGAATAGCCACTCCTCGCCGGATCTGGGTGTCAGCATTTGCGGCTTCTCTACAGGGCGAAATCCCATTGCTCCTGTCTGGCCGGCCCTACGCGCGCCCAGTGAACATCGAAAGGCCTGCAGAGGCCGAGGAGGCTCCCCGGTGCTCCGACTGCGACGCGCCTTTCGTCTGGGGCGCATCTGTGCCGTGGGTGGCGCTGTGCCTCTGCGAGTTCAGAAACCTCTGATGGCTCCGGTCAGGCACTGTCCAATTGGTCAGGGCAGTAAATCATTACTGCGGCAGCCGTTGCCTGACCAACCGTCTGCCGGTCGTTCGCATCTTGGTACTTCTCGTAAAGCGGTATGTAAGCATCCGATTGTCTGCCGCCGGATCGCAGCACGCTGCAGAAGTATTCTCCGATTTGGATGACTGCTTCTGCGTCGTCGTTCCCCGAGAGTTGCCCGCCGAGAGTCATGTAGTACTGAAGAAAGGCCTCGTCCTCGTCGTCTATGGCCTTCGCTGAAGGTGTGCCGAGCGACATGGAAAGCAACAGGCCAGCCGCAACCACGATTCTGGTCATCATTAACGCATCGTGCCAGACCGTGTGAATGATTACCCGTTGTTGGCAACCTGCAGAGCAGACGCCATTCGCGTGGCGAGGCAGGAGGCGACTTTCCGGCATCAACGGTGTCGACGACAGCTCGTGCTGCCGGGCACTCGGTGACAGAGGGCTACTACTGCGCATAGCTTGCGGAGAGAGGGACGGCCTACTTGATGTCAGCTTCCTCGACGGGCACCAACATCAGCACCCTGGTTGTCTTCCCGGTCGTCGTGTCAGTGACCGCGAACCTCCAGGTGTCCTCGCCGAGGGCTTCACGGGGGATCGGTTCACCGTTGCGCGTCAGCTGATACGTCGGGCCAGTGAATGTGCGATTGGGGACCGGAGTGGAGCCAAAGCCCCGCTCGCTGACATGCATCAGCAGAACGTCGCCAGAGTCGGCCTTCTGAGCAATGTCGTCGCCTGAGTCGATCTCCGTGACCCCGACGATCTTGAAGCCGTACCCCGACCCTGTGTGATCTCCACCCACCGTTGCCCTCCCCGTGCGTCTGCTCCGGCAAGAACGCTACGTGGCATCCCTGAGAACCAGCCGGGCCGACATACCCGTCCGGCCCTCCGGCAGGTTGACGAGGCTTTTGCAGGGTCTGACCTTAGGCTCGAACTGTGCCCACGGAAGTCGTCGTCGCGATAATCGCGGTGTGCGGCGTGGTCCTGACCCAGGTGGTCACCTACGCAATCAGCCGCCAGAACGCCAATGATCTGCGGGCGAACATCGACCGCGAAGTCGACATCATCGGCAAGCTGCAACCAACCTCCGACGAGGCCAAGAAGCTGGAAGCTCACGTCAGGGCCAGCATCGGCAAGCTCATCCACCGCGACGAGCGCCGCGAGCAGCTCGTCGACATTATCTGGACCTTCGCGCCACTGTTCCTGGTCAGTAGCATGCTGTTGGGCCTGCAATGGTGGCGACAGCGCGGTGTGCCGGAGGTGATTGGCCCTGGTGTGGCCGTCGTGTACTACGGACTGTTCGCGTTCTGGGTGCTGTTGGCGCTGCGATACCTCTGGCAATCCGCCCGCTTGATTTACTCGCTCGCCAAGATTTTGTTCGGATACATGCGCTTGTCGTGGACGTGGGTTCGGATCAGCCGCATGTGGATACGCTCGGTCTTCCTGAAGCGCAGGAACCGCAAGACGAAGGAGCGACTTGGAGCTGTCATCGACATCGCCCAGGATCTGCTCGACACCTTGGACGAATATCCCGACACTGGCGACGAGGGTATGCGGGCAGCAAGAGAGCAGGCAGGAGAGAAAGCAGCGCGCCGACTCGCCGATGTAGGCATCACGCTCAAGTCGAGGCCGATCCCGCACTACTGAGCCCATTCGCGTAGCTCACCACCCTCAGTGAGAGTTATGGCGGCACCCACACCAACACGGAGTGCAGCAGCGCTGCCGCCACAAACCACGCCAGCAGCCTCACGGTGTGACTCCTCTCATTAACGAGGCACGGAGGTGGCCTCACCCCTTCCGAAACGCTCGGAGCCAAAATTGCGGCGTCTTCGGTTGCGGCTCGCCTAGACCAGCTCGACGAGGCCGGTCGTGGACCGTCGCCACCGGTTGCCGCTGGCGTCGGTGAACTGCACCTTGGCGACGACATGCGAAGGGGAAACGTTCGGGTTGCTGTAGTTCCCCTCGCCATCGAGACCGCCACCCGCGAGTAGCTCCTCTGCGGTGACGTTCTCCGGTGGAAAAGAGACGGGGAGTCCCCCAGGCGCACGTTCAGGCTTGACTATTGGGACCACTGCACCCGGCAGGCCGACGAGTGTCATACTCTGCGCCCCTGGCCCCCCAACGTATTCTGCCGACTCCAGCGCCACATCCAGAATTGGCTGCTGTCCGTTGTCCTCGACGTGGACGATGAAGTAAGGGGGGTTGTTGTGTTGCCCTGGATACGGCCCATCCACCTCTAGTAAGACCAGACGCGCCTGGGCGCGGTCGGTGGCGAGCTGTTCGGCCTGCCGGTCAGTGCGGGCGCGGGTGGCGATAAACAGCGCCGCGAACGTGGCACCCACCGTAGCGATAGCCGACAGCGAGGCAGTCCACCCCGCGCCCGTATCGAACCGCTGGAGGATGAACGCGCCCACGCCTATCCCGACGACCCATAGGACGGCCTTCGCGCCCGAGAACACCAGTCTGTGCACGTACCGAGATTACGAACCCTATAGAACCAAGGCGACCGCGCCGCGCCGGGTGGCGAGGCTCTTGATGGCTTCGTACTTGAGGAGCAGGCCCACAGCTTCATTTCAGAGGTTGTGTCGGTGCGCAGCCATAGCATCGGAGCATGGGCGACTGGGGTCTGGCGGTGATCGCGCTGAGTGTGTCTGTTGTGTCGGTAGTTGTCGCAGTGTGTTCTGTGGTCTACGCCCGCCGGTCGGCCAGTGCCTCGGTCCGGTCTGCGGATGCAGCAACGCGGTCGGCGGACGTCGCCGAACAGGCTGAGATCCATCGACAACACGGCTGGCGCATCGAGGCCTCTGCGAATGACTCGGTCAAGTCATTTGCATTGCGTAACGTCGGCACGATCAACGCGCGCAACGTGACCCTTGAGGGAAACTTCTTTCAGGTGAGGTTCCGTCGGATTGATGAGTATGACGACGGACCCGTGCACATAGCGGCTGGACAGGCCCGACTGTTGGAGATGAGGCATTCTTTCAGCCGCAGCGGCGGCGAGGTTCACATCACCTGGATACCTGATCTGCCAGATGCAGAGCCGATGACGTGGACTGAGGTGCCACCGGCGGCCCCCGCTGCTGAGCGTCCACGCGCAATACGAGCGCGGCGAGATCTGCCTGGTCCCCCTCGGGTTCAGTAAATGGCCGCCCCCGCCGGTACACGCATCAAGCCGACCGACTCGATCTCGCTCAGGTCGAAGATATCTCGCGCTCTTGGGTCAACGCCGACCAGCATCGCAGCAGTACAAGCGCACCGCTTGCTCGCCTCTAATCGCCAAGTATGTCGAGCGGCTGCTGGGCGCCCGGGATGGCAATCCCAGCGGGTAGACCTCCCGCAAGACATCCCGGCAAGCGGATCGAGCTCCTCGCGGGCACCGTCCGCAACGCCACTGAGTGCGCACCTGTCACACTTTGCTCGTTTCGCAACACGCCGAATGTAGCAACGCGTCAGAAAGCCTCGCCAATCAATTGACGATGACGTAATCTCCTTGCCTGGCGGGGGTGACCAGGCAAGGAGTTCGTTGTGGCCAAGCATCGTAAGGTCTCAGCTAAGCAAAACAATCAGGCTAAGCGCTTAGCGGTCGTTGCGTTTCTGGGTCTGGTGGTCGCCTCGCCCGGGCTCGCGGTCGCGTCCGCCGAAGCCACCGAAGGCGCGTCTGCGTCGTCCGGTGCCGATTCCGGCACGAAGCCCGATGCGGGTCCGAAGGCTGATCGGGACGCTGAGGGCGACGATGCAGGCGGTGAAGATGCAGGCGGTGAAGATGCAGGCGTCGACCAGGACGTCGACGGTGACGAGGACGTCGACGGTGACGAGGACGTCGACGGTGACGAGGACGCCGACGGTGACGAGGACGAGGACGACACCGATGAGGCCGACGAACCAACCGATCCGGAATCCGCCGGAGAGGAGACGGTCGACGGGGACGACACCGATCCCGAGCCGACACCGGATCCCGAGACTGCCACCCAGACGGCCGCGCTGAGAAGTAACGACCCGAGCCTGGTGGCGGACGAGCAAACCGCGTCGACCTCCGTCGTCATCGAGCCGGAAGCGAAGACTCCAGATAGTGATGAGCCTGCGGCGGAGGCGCCGAGCACGCTGATGGTCACCACTGCCGATGTGCCTGCAGAAGAGGACACGAAGTCGCCGTGGGACTTCCTGCCCGAGTATCCGGAGATCGCGGGCGTCACCAAGACCGAGGTGGCCGCTGTCGTCTTCATCGCCGCGGCGGCCGCCACCGTGGTGTCCATTCCGATCGCGCCGCTGTTGACGATCCCGCTGCTGCTCGTCACCGTTGCCGCCTGGACACGGTTCGAGGAGCTCGGCACCAACCATCACGCACCCACCGCAGAGGTGGTCGGCACCGTCCGGGCTCTCGGCCTGGTCACCGGCACGCTGATCGGCGACGACGAAGACGGTGACCCGGTCAACATCACCTTGGCGACCGGGCCGGCGAACGGCAACGTGGAGATCATCGGCAGCCCGTTGCTGGGGGGCTTCCAGTACCTCTACACCGCGAACAACCCGCTCACCCTCGGGGAGATCGACGACTCGTTCACCATCACGATCGACGACAAGGGAGGCTGGCGCAACCACCCGCTGGGGATGCACACGGTCACGATGACGATCGACGTGAAGTCGGGTGCGGTGATCAACAGCTTCCCGGTTTTCACCCAGCAGGCGACCATCGTCAGCGTCGACCCCGACACCCAGCAGATGCAGGGCACCTTCGCTGCCACCGATCCTGACGGCACGCCGCTGACGTTCACCGGTCTCGCCGTGTCGTCGCTGTTGGGGACGACCGTCCAGGTCAGCTCCGACGAGGACGGCAACGGCACCTTCACCTACACCCCGTCGGATGCCGCCATTCAGGCTGCGGCGCTCGACATACTCGGCGTCGGCGATCTGATCACGATCACCGCAACCGATGCCAACGGCGGCTTCGCGATCAGCACGGTCACCGTTCACCTCGTCCCCCCGAACAGCCCGCCCCTCGTCGTCCCCGTCGGGACGGCGATCCCCGACATCGTCAGCGGAGTCGCAACCGGATCCGTGCTCGGCACCGATCCCGACGGCGACGACCTGCACTACAGCGTGACCGGGTACGGGGGAGGCCAGTCGGCCATCCTCGGCAGCGGCAGCATGGTGGTCGTCGACTCCGACGGCAAGTGGACCTACATCCCGTCGCTGGACGGTGGCGATCCGATCCTGGGGATCATCGACGACAGCTTCAGGATCTATGTGACCGACGGCCGCGGCGGAGAAGCCTCCACCCTCATCGGCCTGATCACCCACGAGCTCAACATCGACTACGACAACACCGTCGTCAGCGGGGGAGTGACTGGTGGGCTGTCGATCCCGTCTGCGATGTCCGGTCTGCTCACCTACAGCCTGGGGGCAGGTGCCCCTGCAGGCGTCACCGTCAACCCCGACGGCACGTACGCCTACACCGGCACCTCGCAGACGAGTTTCTCGATCGTGGGCACCAACACCGACGGTGCGTCGTTGACCGTGGCCAATGTCACAGTCACGCCCAACCAGGCGCCGACGCTGACCACCAAGGGTCTGAACATCACACTCACCCCCGGGAAGACCGAGGTCTGGACCGGCGTGACCGTCAATGACCCCGACGGTGACAGCCTGACCTGGACCTACTCTGCGTCGAACGGGTCCGTCAGCTTCTCCCTACCGGTCGACATCACCGACCCCATCAGCGGTTCCAGGACCAGCAGTCGGACCGTGACCTACAAGTCGAACGGTGGCAGTGACGGCAGTGCTTGGCCGATCCAACTGCCCTCCAACGGCCCCTCTGACACGATCTACCTCACGGTCACCGACTCGAAGGGGCTGTCGACGACGTTCACGCTGTCCTATCCGGCGTGAGGGGCCACTGTCCCCGTTCCATCGTCACCCAAACCGCCGGGCAATAACCGGTCTCCACTTGTGGTTCATACTGAGAGGCACTGACGACAGGGTTCCGCGCCGGGACCGGCAAGGGTGGTGGAGATGACGAGGCTTGATTCGGTCGAGCGGGCGGTGGCCGATATCGCCGCAGGCAAGGCCGTGGTCGTCATCGACGACGAGGACCGGGAGAACGAAGGCGATCTGATCTTCGCCGCCGAGAAGGCCACTCCCGAACTCGTCGCGTTCATGGTCCGCTACACGTCCGGGTATCTGTGCGTTCCGCTCGACGGCGACATCTGCGACCGGCTCGGCCTGCTGCCGATGTACGCGGTCAACCAGGACAAGCACGGCACCGCCTACACCGTCACCGTGGACGCGAAACTCGGTGTCGGGACCGGCATCTCGGCCTCGGACCGGGCGACCACCATGAGGCTGCTGGCCGATCCGACCAGTGTCGTCGACGACTTCACCAAACCCGGGCACGTGGTCCCGCTGCGCGCCAAGGACGGCGGGGTGCTGCGTCGTCCCGGCCACACCGAGGCGGCCGTCGACCTGGCCCGGCTCGCCGGACTGCAGCCTGCCGGCGCGATCTGCGAGATCGTCAGCCAGAAGGACGAGGGCGACATGGCGCAGACCGATGAGCTGCGCATCTTCGCCGACGAACACGACTTGGCCCTCATCTCGATCGCCGACCTGATCGAGTGGCGGCGCAAGCACGAAAAGCACATCGAGCGGGTCGCCGAGGCCCGCATCCCGACCCGCCACGGTGAGTTCCGGGCCGTCGGATACACCAGCATCTACGACGAGGTCGAGCACGTCGCGTTGGTCCGTGGCGACATCGCCGGCCCCCACGGGGACGGTCACGACGTGCTGGTGCGGGTGCACTCCGAGTGCCTGACCGGTGACGTGTTCGGCTCCCGCCGTTGCGACTGCGGGCCACAGCTCGACGCCGCGCTGGCCATGGTGGCCCGCGAAGGTCGCGGGGTGGTGCTCTACATGCGAGGCCACGAGGGCCGGGGGATCGGCCTGATGCACAAGCTGCAGGCCTACCAGCTCCAGGATGCCGGTGACGACACCGTCGACGCCAACCTCAAGCTGGGGCTGCCGGCCGACGCCCGCGACTACGGGATAGGTGCCCAGATACTCGTCGACCTCGGCGTGCGGTCGATGCGTCTGCTGACCAACAACCCAGCCAAGCGCGTCGGGCTGGACGGGTACGGCCTGCACATCATCGAGCGGGTGCCACTGCCGGTGCGGGCCAACGCCGAGAACATCCGATACCTGATGACCAAGCGCGACCGGATGGGCCATGACCTGGTCGGTCTGGAGGACTTCGACGAGGCACTGCCCGGAGAGTTCGGTGGCGCAGTATGAGCACCCACAGTGGAGGGGCGAAATGAGTCCTGCGGCCGGCGTCCCGGACCTCCCCGAGCTCGACGCCTCTGACATCACGTTGGGCATCGTCGCCAGCACCTGGCACGAGACGATCTGCGACGCGCTCCTCGAGGGTGCGCGAAGAACGGCGGCAGGCGCGGGGATCGCAGACCCGACGATCGTGCGGGTGCTCGGCGCCATCGAGATACCGGTGGTGGCGCAGGCGTTGGCCGCGACCCATGACGCCGTGGTGGCGCTCGGCGTGGTGATCCGCGGGGAGACACCACATTTCGACTACGTCTGCGATGCCGTCACGACCGGGCTGACGCGGGTGTCGCTGGACGCGTCCACACCCGTCGCCAACGGAGTGCTCACCACCAACACCGAACACCAGGCGCTCGACCGCGCAGGGCTGCCGACATCGGCCGAGGACAAGGGCGCCCAGGCCGCCGCGGCCGCACTGTCGACGGCGCTCACGCTGCGCCGGCTGAGCTCGTGAACACTGCCGGCAAGGACACCTGGGACGTCCAGGTCAAGCCACACCTGACACCGATCTTCGCCTACGGCGCGGCGCTGGTGATCCTGGCCGCCCACGTTGTTGTCGGGGTGCTGCTCAAGGCGTCGTCCACCGGGGTGATCTTCCGCACCGCCGACCAGGTGGCCATCGCGATGGTCGGCGCGGTCATCGCGGCCTTCGTGTGTCTGCTCGCGCGGCCTCGGCTGCGGATCGGACCCTCCGGGGTTGCGGTGCGAAACCTCTTCGGATACAAGCTGTTCCCCTGGAGTGAAGTCAGAGGCGTGTCGTTTCACCCAGGTGCGCGCTGGGCGCGGCTCGATCTCCCCGACGACGAGTACATGGCGGTGATGGCCATCCAGGCCGTCGACAAGCGAAGAGCCGTCGAGTCGATGGAGCGGGTGCGTACCGCGCTGCGTCGCTACCAGCCCGACATCAATTCGACCCACCCATGACCACGCCCTCGCGACGCGGGTCGGCGCCACCGATCCAGCCGGACGTGCCGCGGACGAGGGCGGACAGCCCGCTGGACTGATCGCCGACGTCCACCTGGTGGCCGAGTTCGCGCAGCCCGCGTACCAACGGATCGTGGTCACCGTCGTCCGAGGCGTCGATCGACGGGTGCTCGCCGCCGACGTTCGTCTTCGGGGAGTTGGCCGCGCCGAAGTCGACCGAGGAGACCGCCTGCTGCGGATCCAGGCCCCAGTCCAGGATGCCCACAACGGTTTTCACGACGAACTGGATGATCGTAGCCCCGCCGGGCGAGCCGGTGACGGCGTACAGCCGACCGCGGGCACCGGCGGCGCCCGGTTCGAAGATCAGTGTCGGCGCCATCGTGCTGCGGGGGCGTTTGCCCGGCTGCAGGCGGTTGGCCACCGGCACCCCGTCCGGGCCGACCGGCTCTGCGGAGAAATCGGTCAGCTGGTTGTTCAGCAGGAATCCGTCGACCATGTGGAACGCGCCGAACGCCGACTCGATGGTCGTCGTGAACGACGCCGCATTGCCCTGCCGGTCGACCACGCTGATGTGGCTGGTGCCGTGCTCCGGCGGTGCCGGCACGGGGGCGATGGGGGGCCCGAACTCGCCAGGCTGCGCCGTGCCCATCGTGCGGTCCGGCGAGATCAGCGCCGCGCGTCCCACCAGGTAGTCGCTGCCCAGCAACGTGGCGGGGGACCCTCCGGGAAGCGGCACGAAGTCCGTGTCGGCGACATAGCGGTCCCGGTCGGCGTAGGCGAGTCGCTCGGCTTCGGAGATCAGGTGCACGCCCATCACAGTGGGCCGGCCACCGTTGAGGTCGACGTCGGTTGGTTTGTGCTGGTCCATCGGGAAGTGCTCGAGCATCCCCAGGGTCGCGGCAACGGCGATGCCGCCGGAGGACGGGGGCGGCATGCCGCAGATCTGTTTGCCTCGGTAGCCCGTGCACAGCGGTTCGCGCATCTTCGTTCGGTAACCGGCCAGATCCTCGACGGTGATCAGGCCCGGGGTGCGTCCCCCCGAGGTGTCGGCCACCGCGGCGACGATGTTGCGGGCGATCTCGCCGGTGTAGAACGCTTCCGGGTCGGAGGCGATGGCGCCCAACGTTTTTGCATACGCCGGATTGGTCAGGACGCTCTGCGCGGATTTCGGGGAGCCGTCGGGTTCCAGGAAGTACGCTGCGGCGTCCGCGTCGAGCCGCAGCTGCGGTGCGGCATCGGCGATGGCGGCCGCGAGCCGGGGGCTGATGTCGAAGCCGTCGTCGGCCAGCGCCACGGCGGGAGTGAACAGGTCGCGCCACGGTGTCTCGCCGTGTTCGGCATGCACGTCGGCCAACATCCGCACGACGCCGGGCACGCCGATGGAGCGGCCGGAGGCGCGGGTATCAGGTTGCGGGTCCGTCTTGTCGGCTTCGGAGACCCACCGCAGATAGTTCTCGGTCGCCGCGGCCGGGGCCACCTCACGTCCGTCATAGGCCTGCACGGCACCACCGGCGGCGTCGTAGTAGAGCAGGAACCCGCCCCCGCCGAGTCCTGAGGACTGCGGTTCGACCAGCCCGAGGACCGCTTGCGCGGTGACGATCGCATCCGCGGCGGTGCCGCCGTCCCGCAGCACCTGACACGCGGCCTGCGTGGCGAGCGGGTTCGCGGTGGCCACCGCGAAGCCGGTGGCGGCGACGGTGGTCATGTCCGTGCGGTATCCCGTGGCGGTCTCGGGTGCTGCCGTGGTGTCCCGGTTGCCGGGCTCCGTCGACGACTCCGCCCGCGGTGCCGGGGTGCCGTTGGCGACGATGTCACACGGACCTGCCGGGGGCGGGGCGGCGCTCTGGTCGCCTGCGCATCCGGCAAGCACCAGCACCACCGCCAGCAGCGGCCACCCCACCCGTCGCGCGGACCAGAACCGCATCATTCGACGGTAGTCGATCGGCCGCGTCGGGACACCGCAGTAACCTGGGTTGCGTGCCCGATCCAGCGACGTACCGACCCGCTCCTGGATCGATTCCCGTCCAACCGGGTGTCTACAGGTTCCGGGATCCGCACGGCCGGGTCATCTATGTCGGCAAGGCCAAGAGCCTGCGCAGCCGGCTCAACTCCTATTTCGCCGACATCGGCGGCTTGGCTCCGCGCACCCGGCAGATGGTGCGCACCGCGGCGGGTGTCGAGTGGACGGTTGTCAACACCGAAGTGGAGGCGCTGCAACTCGAGTACAACTGGATCAAGGAGTTCGACCCGCGGTTCAACATCCGGTACCGCGACGACAAGTCCTATCCGGTGCTGGCGGTGACCCTCAACGAGGAGTATCCCCGGCTGATGGTCTACCGCGGCCCGCGGCGCAAGGGCGTGCGGTACTTCGGCCCGTACTCGCACGCCTGGGCCATCCGCGAAACCCTGGACCTGCTCACCCGGGTGTTCCCGGCCCGTACCTGCTCGGCGGGAGTGTTCAAGCGGCACACCCAGATTGACCGCCCATGTCTTCTCGGCTACATCGACAAGTGTTCGGCGCCGTGCATCGGCCGCGTCAGCGCGCAGGAGCACCGGCGGATCGTCCTGGACTTCTGCGACTTCCTCGCGGGCAAAACCGACCGGTTGGTCCGTGAGATGGAACAGCAGATGAACGCCGCGGCCGCGGATCTGGACTTCGAGCGCGCCGCCAGGCTGCGCGACAACATCTCCGCGATGCGGCGGGCACTCGAGAAGCAGGCGGTGGTGTTGGGTGACGGCACCGACGCCGACGTCGTCGCGTTCGCCGACGACGAGTTGGAGGCGGCGGTCCAGGTGTTCCACGTGCGGGGCGGACGGGTCCGCGGGCAACGCGGATGGATCATCGAAAAGTCCGGGGAACCGGGCGAATCCACTCCGGAATACCTGGTCGAACAATTCGTGACGCAGTTCTACGGAGACCAGGCCGAGCTCAGTGGTGCCGGCGCCGCCGGAACAGACGAAGCCACCAATCCGGTGCCGCGCCAGGTTCTGGTCCCGGTGCTGCCGGGCAACTCCGAGGAGCTGGAGACCTGGTTGTGTCAGCTGCGGGGGTCGCGGGTGTCGCTGCGGGTGCCGCAGCGCGGGGACAAACGGGCCCTGGCCGAGACGGTGCGGCGCAACGCGCAGGACGCGCTGGCGCAGCACAAACTCAAGCGTGCCGGTGACTTCACCGCGAGAAGTGCTGCGCTGCAGAGCATTCAGGAAGCTCTCGGTCTGGAAGACGCGCCGTTGCGCATCGAGTGTGTCGACATCAGCCACGTACAGGGCACCGACGTGGTCGCGTCGCTGGTGGTGTTCGAGGACGGGCTGCCCCGCAAATCCGACTACCGGCACTACGCGATCCGCGACGCCGCAGGCGATGGCCGGTCCGACGACGTGGCCTCGATCGCCGAGGTGACCCGCCGGCGGTTCCACCGTCATCTGCGTGATGTCCAGGAGCGCGCCGACGATCAGCTGGAAAACGATCCTCGCACGAGCGCCCGTCCGTCCAGGTTCGCGTACCCGCCGAACCTTTTTGTCGTCGACGGTGGTGCCCCCCAGGTGAACGCGGCCGCCGCAGTTCTCGAAGAGTTGGGCATCACAGACGTCGCGGTGATCGGGTTGGCGAAGCGGCTGGAGGAGGTGTGGGTGCCGTCCCACGACGCATCACCGCAGGAGCCCGTCATCTTCTCCCGCAACAGCGACGGGCTGTATCTGCTGCAACGGGTGCGTGACGAAGCCCACCGGTTCGCGATCACCTACCACCGCAGCAAGCGGTCCAAGCGGATGACGGCCTCGGCGCTGGATTCGGTGCGGGGTCTGGGTCAGCACCGCCGGAAGGCGCTGGTCACCCATTTCGGGTCGCTTGCCAGGCTGAAACAGGCGAGCGTCGAGGAGATCACCGCGGTCCCGGGCATCGGTGAGACAACAGCGCGGGCGGTGCTGGACGCGCTGGGCGGGGTCGGCCCGGAGGCCGTTTCGGAGGCGCCCGCGGCGGTTATCGGCAATGATCAGGACAGCAGGGCATCGGGATGACAGAGCAGGGAATGCACGAGGAACTGCATGACGGCGGCAACCCGGAAGACGCCGAGCCGGGTATCGACGTGGTGCTCGTCACGGGCCTCTCGGGCGCCGGTCGGGGCACTGCGGCAAAGGTGCTCGAGGATCTCGGCTGGTACGTCGCCGACAACCTGCCGCCCGAACTGATCGCGCGGATGGTCGAGCTGGGGCTGGCCGCGGGATCGCGCATCACCCAGCTCGCC
Source organism: Mycolicibacterium hippocampi (assembly GCF_010723735.1). Classification (GTDB taxonomy): domain Bacteria; phylum Actinomycetota; class Actinomycetes; order Mycobacteriales; family Mycobacteriaceae; genus Mycobacterium; species Mycobacterium hippocampi. The sequence goes on from NZ_BLLB01000002.1 coordinate 3,341,863, forward strand.
GTGGTGATGGATGTGCGGTCGCGGGGCTTCACCGGCGATCTCGACTGGGTGCGCTCCGACCTGGCGACCCGCAACATCACCCCGCGGGTGCTCTTCCTGGATTCCTCCGACGACATCCTGGTGCGCAGGTACGAGCAGAACCGCCGCAGTCATCCGTTGCAGGGCAACCAGACACTCGCCGAGGGCATCGCCGCGGAACGGTCGATGCTGGCTCCGGTGCGGGCCGCCGCCGACCTGGTGATCGACACCTCGGCGTTGTCGGTGCCCGCTCTGCGGGAGAGCATCGAACGCGCCTTCGGTGGCGAGACCGTCGACCACACCAACGTCACCGTGGAGTCCTTCGGCTACAAGTACGGCCTGCCCATGGACGCCGACACCGTGATGGACGTCCGGTTCCTGCCCAACCCGCACTGGGTCGACAACCTGCGGCCGCACTCCGGCCAGCACTCCGACGTCCGGGACTACGTACTTGGCCAACCCGGCGCCGTGGAGTTCCTCGACTCCTACCATCAGCTGTTGGACGTCGTGATCGACGGCTACCGGCGGGAGGGGAAGCGCTACATGACCGTCGCCATCGGCTGTACCGGCGGCAAGCATCGCAGCGTGGCGATGGCCGAGGCGCTGGCAGCCCGGCTGGAGCGCGGCGCGGCGTTGACGGTGCGGGTACTGCACCGGGATCTGGGGCGCGAATGAGGTTCCCCGCACGCGAGGAGGACAGATGAGTTTCTCCGCACGCGAGGAGGACAGATGAGTCCCCGCATCGTCGCTCTGGGCGGCGGACACGGGCTCTATGCCACGCTGTCGGCGGCACGCCGGATCAGCCCGCACGTCACCGCTGTGGTCACCGTCGCCGACGACGGTGGTTCGTCCGGCCGGTTGCGCAACGAGCTGGGTGTGGTGCCGCCGGGTGATCTGCGAATGGCGTTGGCGGCGTTGGCTTCCGACAGTCCGCAGGGCACTTTGTGGGCGACGATCATCCAGCACAGGTTCGGCGGCAGCGGCGCCCTGGCCGGCCATCCGATCGGCAACCTGATCCTGGCCGGACTGCACGAGGTCCTCGCCGACCCGGTGGCGGCGCTCGACGAACTGGGCCGGGTGCTCGGCGTCAAGGGCCGGGTGTTGCCGATGTGCCCGGTGGGGCTCGAAATCGAGGCCGACGTGGTGGGTCTGGAGTCCGACCCCCGCATCGGCCGCGCGATCCGGGGCCAGGTGGCGATCGCCACGACCGTGGGCAAGGTGCGCCGGGTCCGGCTGCTGCCCGGCGACCCGCCGGCGACGAGGCAGGCCGTCGACGCGATCATGCACGCCGACCTGGTCGTGCTCGGGCCGGGTTCGTGGTTCACCAGCGTGATTCCGCACGTGCTGGTGCCGCAGTTGGCGGCGGCGCTGCGAGCGACGCCCGCCCGCCGCGCCCTGGTGCTCAACCTGGTGGCCGAGCCGGGGGAGACGGCGGGGTTCTCGGTGGAGCGCCACATCCACGTGCTGGCCCAGCATGCGCCGGACTTCACCGTGCACGACATCATCGTCGATTCCGCCAGCGTGCCCAGCGACCGCGAGCGGGACCAGTTGCGCCGCACCGCCACCATCCTCGACGCCCACGTTGAGTTTGCTGCCGTTTCCAGACCTGGTACACCTTTACATGACCCGGCGAGGTTGGCCGCGGCGCTCGAGGGGGTACGCAGGCGCGGCATGGCACCAACCGACACAGCCCAGGCGCCCCAGCAGCCGACTGTGCCCGCACCGACAGTGAACGGACCGAGAGGTGACGACCCGTGGCGATGACAGCCGAGGTCAAGGACGAGCTCAGCCGGTTGGTGGTCAATTCGGTGAGTGCACGCCGGGCCGAGGTGGCCTCACTGCTGCGGTTCGCCGGTGGGCTGCACATCGTGTCCGGGCGGGTGGTCGTGGAGGCCGAGGTCGACCTGGGCATCATCGCCCGCAGGCTGCGCAAGGACATCTACGACCTGTACGGCTACAACGCGGTGGTGCACGTGCTGTCCGCGAGCGGTATCCGCAAGAGCACCCGGTATGTGGTGCGGGTCGCCAAGGACGGGGAAGCGCTGGCCAGGCAAACCGGTCTGCTCGACCTGCGCGGCCGGCCGGTGCGCGGGCTGCCCGCCCAGGTCGTCGGCGGAAGCGTCGCCGACGCCGAGGCTGCTTGGCGGGGCGCGTTTTTGGCGCACGGATCGCTCACCGAGCCTGGGCGGTCGTCGGCGCTGGAGGTCAGCTGCCCCGGCCCGGAGGCCGCCCTGGCGCTCGTGGGTGCGGCCCGGCGGCTGGGGGTCGGCGCGAAGGCACGCGAGGTGCGCGGCAGCGACCGTGTCGTGGTTCGAGACGGCGAGGCCATCGGCGCATTGCTCACCCGGATGGGTGCGCAGGACACCCGGCTCACCTGGGAGGAGCGCCGGATGCGCCGCGAGGTGCGGGCGACGGCGAACCGGTTGGCCAACTTCGACGACGCCAACCTGCGGCGGTCCGCGCGGGCCGCGGTGGCTGCGGCCGCCCGCGTGGAACGTGCGCTGGAGATCCTCGGCGATACGGTGCCCGACCATCTCGCCGCCGCGGGCAGTCTGCGCGTGGCGCACCGGCAGGCGTCCCTGGAGGAGCTCGGCCGCCTTGCCGAGCCCCCGATGACCAAAGACGCTGTGGCGGGGAGGATTCGGCGGCTGCTGTCGATGGCCGACCGCAAGGCCAAGCAGGACGGTGTCCCCGACACCGAGTCGGCGGTGACCCCGGACCTGCTGGAAGACGCCTGACATGAGGGTGGGTGTGGCCTATCCGGACCCGCCGTTCAACGCGATGCCGGGCGACACCGGCCTGGACATCGAGCTGATGGCCGAACTCGCCCGCGCGCTCGGTGAGTCCGTCGAGTTCGTCGGCTACGAGGGTGCGGATTTCGACGGGATCTTCGCGCGTCTGGAAGCCGGCGACTACGACTGCGTCGCCGCGGGCACCACCGTGACACCGGCCCGCGAAGCCAGGGCGGGGTTTCTCCCGCCGTATCTGATCTCCGGGCAGGCCCTGGCCGTCGACACCGGCCGGCTGCCACAGGTGCACTCGATCGACGACCTCGACGGCCTGACGATCGGGGTGCAGCGCGGCAACACCAGCGAGCCGATCGCCGAGCGCCTCGTCGCCGAGGGTAAGGCCGCGCGGGTGCGGGTCTACGAATACGGCGACATCGAGGCGGCGGTGCGTGGCCTGGGCAACGGCGAATGTGATGCGGTGATGAAGCTGGCTCCGGTGCTGACCGAGCTCGTCAAGTCGCTGCCCGGTGTCGACGTGGTGCAGCAAGGCCTTTCGGTGGAGCACATCGCGATCGCGGTGGCGCCCGCCGACCAGGCGCTCGCGGGCAGGCTGCGGGTCGCCCAGGCCGAGCTCGAAGAGGACGGCACGCTGCAGCGGATTCGACGCAAATGGCTGGGAAGCCCGTATGTCGACCAGAGCCTGGGATCGCTCTGAGACGTCGGGGACAGGCCGCGCGCAGCGGGAAGGGCACCGACTAGGCTGAACGCCGAGCGATGCCGAAGAGTTCAGTGACGAAACAAGAGGAGAAAGACGTGACGATCCGGGTAGGCGTGAACGGCTTCGGCCGCATCGGACGCAACTTCTTCCGCGCGCTGGATGCGCAGAAGGCCGAAGGAAAGAACAGCGACATCGAGATCGTGGCTGTCAACGACCTCACCGACAACGCCACGCTCGCCCACCTGCTGAAGTTCGACTCGATCCTGGGCCGACTGCCCTACGACGTCAGCCTCGAGGGCGAGGACACCATCGTCATCGGCGACACCAAGATCAAGGCGCTCGAGGTCAAGGAGGGCCCGTCCGCCCTTCCCTGGGGTGACCTGGGAGTCGACGTCGTCGTCGAGTCGACCGGCATCTTCACCGCCCGCGCCAAAGCGCAGGGCCACCTCGACGCGGGCGCCAAGAAGGTCATCATCTCCGCGCCCGCCAGCGACGAGGACATCACGATCGTGCTCGGCGTCAACGACGAGAAGTACGACGGCAGCCAGAACATCATCTCCAACGCGTCGTGCACCACGAACTGCCTGGGCCCGATGGCCAAGGTGCTCCAGGACGAGTTCGGCATCGTCAAGGGTCTGATGACGACGATCCACGCCTACACCCAGGACCAGAACCTGCAGGACGGTCCGCACAAGGATCTGCGCCGGGCCCGTGCGGCGGCGCTCAACATCGTGCCCACCTCGACCGGCGCGGCCAAGGCGATCGGTCTGGTGATGCCGGAACTCAAGGGCAAGCTGGACGGATACGCGCTGCGGGTGCCGATCCCCACCGGTTCGGTCACCGACCTCACCGTCGAGCTGGCGAAGGCCGCTTCGGCTGACGAGATCAACGCCGCGATGAAGGCGGCCGCCGACGGCAGGCTCAAGGGCATCCTGAAGTACTACGACGCGCCGATCGTGTCCAGCGACATCGTCACCGATCCGCACAGCTCGATCTTCGACTCGGGTCTGACCAAGGTCATCGACGACCAGGCCAAGGTCGTCTCCTGGTACGACAACGAGTGGGGCTACTCCAACCGGCTGGTCGACCTGGTCGGCCTGGTCGGCAAGTCGCTTTGAGGGCGAGCGAAGCGACGGGAAAGTAGGTAGACAGCGATGGGCATCAAGTCGCTCGACGACCTTCTCTCAGAGGGAGTGACAGGGCGGGGCGTGCTGGTGCGCTCCGACCTCAACGTCCCGCTCGATGATGGCTCGATCACCGACCCCGGCCGCATCATCGCATCGGTTCCGACGCTGAAGGCGCTCAGCGACGCCGGGGCGAAGGTCGTCGTGACCGCGCATCTGGGCAGGCCGAAGGGTGAGCCGGACCCCAAGTTCTCCCTGGCCCCGGTCGCTGCGGCGCTGGGCGAGAGGCTGGGCCGGCACGTCCAGCTCGCCGGTGACGTCGTCGGGTCCGATGCGCTCGCCCGCGCCGAGGGGCTCACCGACGGTGACATCCTGCTGCTGGAGAACATCCGTTTCGACGGCAGGGAGACCAGCAAGGACGACGCCGAACGCCTCTCGCTGGCCAGGGCGCTCGTCGAGCTGGTGGGTGAGGACGGTGCGTTCGTCTCCGACGGTTTCGGTGTCGTGCACCGCAAGCAGGCCTCGGTGTACGACGTCGCCACGTTGTTGCCGCACTACGCGGGCACCCTGGTCGCGGCCGAGGTCAAGGTTCTCGAGCAGCTGACCAGTTCCACAGAGAAGCCGTACGCGGTGGTTCTCGGCGGATCCAAGGTTTCCGACAAGATCGCCGTCATCGAGAACCTGGCCACCAAGGCCGACAGCCTGGTCATCGGTGGCGGTATGTGCTTCACATTCCTTGCCGCACAGGGACTCTCAGTCGGTAGCTCGCTGCTCGAAGAGAGCATGGTCGACACCTGCCGCAAGCTGCTGGACACCTACGGCGACGTGCTGCACCTGCCGGTCGACATCGTCGTTGCGGAGAAGTTCGCAGCCGATTCCCCGGCTGAGACCGTGGCCGCAGACAAGATCCCGGACGGCAAGATGGGACTGGACGTCGGACCGGAGTCGGTGAAACGGTTCACCGCGCTGCTGTCCAACGCCAAAACCATCTTCTGGAACGGTCCGATGGGGGTCTTCGAGTTCCCGGCGTTCGCGGCCGGCACCAAGGGGGTGGCCGAAGCCATCGTCGCCGCCACCGGCAAAGGCGCCTTCAGCGTCGTCGGCGGTGGGGACTCGGCAGCCGCCGTGCGCCAGCTGGGCCTGCCCGAGGACGGCTTTTCCCACATTTCCACCGGTGGCGGCGCCTCGCTGGAATACCTTGAGGGCAAAGAGCTGCCCGGCATCCAGATCCTGTCGGACTGAACTAGGAGACTCTCGTGTCGCGTAAGCCGTTGATCGCCGGCAACTGGAAGATGAACCTCAACCATTTCGAGGCGATCGCGCTGGTGCAGAAGATCGCTTTCTCGTTGCCGGACAAGTACTTCGACAAAGTCGATGTCACCGTGATCCCGCCGTTCACCGATCTGCGCAGCGTCCAGACGCTTGTCGACGGAGACAAACTGCGGCTCACCTACGGCGCGCAGGACCTCTCGCAGCATGACTCGGGCGCCTACACCGGTGAGATCAGCGGCGCGTTTCTGGCCAAGCTCGGCTGCACGTTCGCCGTGGTCGGGCACTCCGAGCGGCGGACCTACCACAACGAGGACGACGCGCTGGTCGCGGCGAAGGCGGCGGCCGCGTTCAAGCACGGGTTGACGCCGATCATCTGCATCGGTGAGCACCTCGACATCCGGGAAGCCGGCAACCATGTCGAGTACAACCTCGGTCAGCTGCGCGGCTCGCTGGCCGGGTTGTCGGCCGACCAGATCGCCGAGGCTGTCATCGCCTATGAACCGGTGTGGGCGATCGGCACCGGACGGGTGGCCAGTGCGGCCGACGCGCAGGAGGTGTGTGAAGCGATTCGCACCGAACTCGCCGCGCTGGCGTCTGTCGACGTCGCTGCCGGGGTGCGGATCCTCTACGGCGGTTCGGTCAACGTCAAGAACGTCGGTGAGATCGTCGGTCAGGCCGACGTCGACGGTGCGCTGGTCGGTGGGGCGTCGCTGGACGGTGAGCAGTTCGCGACTCTGTCCGCCATCGCGGCGGGCGGCCCCCTTCCCTAACCCGCAGCCCTGGGGCACATCCCGCGCCCTGTAGTCTGGCGGCCATGGAATTGGCCCTGCAGATCATCCTGGTCGTGACCAGTGTGCTGGTCGTGCTCCTGGTACTGCTGCACCGCGCCAAAGGTGGCGGTCTGTCCAGCCTGTTCGGCGGCGGCGTGCAGTCCAGCCTGTCCGGCTCCACAGTGGTCGAGAAGAACCTGGACCGGTTGACGCTGTTCGTCACCGGTATCTGGGTGGTGTCCATCGTCGGCACAGCTCTCCAGATCAAGTACGGCTAGGTCTCGACGTCGCCGGCGCCCCACCCTGCACGCCGGCAACTCGCCGCCGATACTGGACGCATGACTGAGGTTTCTGACCCGACGTCCGACGCTGCCCTGGAACCCATCGGAGCCGTGCAGCGGACCAAGGTGGGCCGGGAAGCCACCGAGCCGATGCGTGAGGACATCCGGCTTCTCGGTGCCATCCTGGGCGACACTGTGCGCGAGCAGAACGGTGACCAGGTTTTTGATCTCGTCGAGCGGGCCCGCGTCGAATCCTTCCGGGTGCGCAGATCCGAGATCGACCGTGCCGAGATGGCCAAGCTGTTCGACGGTGTTGATGTCCATCGGGCCATCCCCGTCATCCGCGCGTTCACACATTTCGCACTGCTGGCCAACGTGGCCGAGGACATCCACCGCGAGCGCCGCAGAGCGGTCCACGAGGCTGCTGGAGCGCCACCGCAGAACAGCAGCCTGGCCGCCACCTATCTGAAACTCGACTCGGCCGAACTCGACGCGGGAACCGTTGCCGACGCGCTCGTCGGTGCACTGGTCTCGCCGGTCATCACCGCCCATCCCACCGAGACTCGGCGGCGTACGGTGTTCGACACCCAGCACCGCATCACCGAGTTGATGCGGCTGCGCCTGCACGGCCATGCCACCACCGAGGACGGCCGGGACGTCGAGCGTGAACTGCGGCGACACATTCTCACGCTCTGGCAGACCGCGTTGATCAGGCTGTCCCGGCTGAAGATCCAGGACGAGATCGAAACGGGACTTCGCTACTATCCGGCCGCCTTCTTCGAGGTGATACCGCAGGTCAACGCCGAGGTCCGGGCCGCGTTCCAGGCCCGCTGGCCGGGTGGCGAACTGCTGGAGGCGCCGATCCTGCGCCCGGGGTCGTGGATCGGCGGCGACCGCGACGGCAATCCGAACGTCACGGCCGAAGTCGTCCGGCTGGCGACCGGCCGTGCCGCCTACACCGCGCTCGCGCATTACTTCGTCGAGCTGACCGCGCTCGAGGAGGAGTTGTCGATGTCGTCGCGGCTGGTGCACATCAGCGACGCGGTGGCCGCACTCGCCGAGGCCTGTCACGAACCAGCCCGCGCCGACGAGCCCTACCGGCGGGCGCTGCGGGTGATCCACGCCCGCCTGACCGCGACGGCGCAACAGATACTCGACCGCCAGCCCGAGCACGAACTCGACCTCGGCATGCAGGCCTACCGCACGCCCGCGGAGCTGCTGGCCGACCTCGATGCCGTCGACAATTCGCTTCGCGGCAACGGCAGCGCCGTTCTCGCCGATGATCGGTTGGCTCGGCTTCGAGAGGCGGTGCGGGTCTTCGGGTTTCATCTGTCCGGCCTGGATCTGCGGCAGAACTCGGACGTGCACGAGGAGGTCGTCGCCGAGCTGCTGTCGTGGGCCGGGGTGCACGCCGACTATGCCTCGCTGAGTGAATCCGAACGCGTCGAGCTGCTCGTCGGGGAGTTGTCCACCCGTCGGCCGTTGACCGGTCCCGACGCCGAGCTGTCCGAGCTCGCGCGCAAAGAACTCGACATCATCGCCGCGGCCGCACGGGCCGTCCACGTCTTCGGGTCCCAGGCCGTGCCGAACTACATCATCTCGATGTGCCAGTCGGTGTCGGACATGCTCGAAGCGGCGCTGCTGCTCAAAGAGACCGGGCTGCTGGACGCATCCGCTGAGCGCCCCTACGCACCTGTCGGGATCGTTCCGCTGTTCGAGACCATCGATGACCTCCAGCGGGGATCCTCGATTCTGGAAGCGGCACTTGATCTTCCGTTGTACCGAGCGGTCGTCACCGCACGCGGTGACAGCCAGGAGGTGATGCTCGGCTATTCGGATTCCAACAAGGACGGCGGCTACCTGGCCGCGAACTGGGCGTTGTACCGCGCCGAGCTGGACCTGGTGGAGTCGGCGCGCAAGACCGGGATCCGGCTGCGGTTGTTCCACGGTCGTGGTGGCACGGTCGGGCGCGGTGGTGGCCCGAGCTACGACGCAATCCTCGCGCAGCCGCCGGGCGCGGTGAAGGGCTCGCTGCGGCTCACCGAGCAGGGCGAGGTGATCGCCGCGAAGTACGCGGAGCCCCGGATCGCGCGCCGCAATCTCGAGACCCTGCTGGCCGCGACCCTGGAAGCCACCCTGCTCGACACCGAGGGTCTGGGGGAGCTGGCCGAACCGGCGTACGAGGTGCTCGACGACCTGGCGGGGCGCGCGCAACGGGCCTACGGCGAGCTGGTGCACGAGACGCCGGGGTTCGTCGACTACTTCAAGGCGTCGACACCGGTCAGCGAGATCGGGGCGCTCAACATCGGCAGCAGGCCGGCGTCGCGCAAGCCGACCACGTCGATCTCGGATCTGCGGGCCATCCCGTGGGTGCTGGCGTGGAGCCAGTCGCGAGTGATGCTGCCCGGTTGGTACGGCACCGGCACCGCCTTCGAGGAGTGGATCGCCGACGGCGACGACGGTGAAGCCCGGCTCGAGGTGCTGCAGGACCTGTACCGACGCTGGCCGTTCTTCGCGACGGTGCTGTCGAACCTGGCGCAGGTGCTGGCCAAATCGGACCTCGGGTTGGCTGCGCACTACGCCGAACTGGTGGAGGACGAAGCGCTTCGGAGACGGGTGTTCGACAAGATCGCCGACGAGCATGAGCGCACGATCCGGATGCACAAGCTGATCACCGGGCACGACGATCTCCTGGCCGACAACCCGGCGCTGGCCAGGTCGGTGTTCAACCGGTTCCCGTACCTGGAACCGCTGAACCATCTGCAGGTCGAACTGCTGCGTCGCTACCGCTCAGGCGACGAGGACGAGCTGGTTCAGCGTGGCATCCTGCTCACCATGAGCGGGCTGGCCACCGCGTTGCGCAACAGCGGGTAGCGATCACAGACCGGCGCTGCGGCGGACCTTGTTCACCGCGCCGCGGACCGCCTGTTCGGTGGCCGCCAGCGGGAAGATGACCGACTCCCCGATACCGACGATCCGCTCGACCCGAACGACGATGCCTTCCATCCGGTCGACCACCGCGTTCAGCCGGGGCGCCAGTTCGTTGATTCGGCTGATGGTGTCGTTGAACCGCTCCAGGGTGGCGTCGAGGTTGCCGGTGGACTTGTTCAAATCTTCGAGGGTCTCGGCCAGGCCTTCGAGGATGGTGTCGACCTGCTCGACGGTGACGTCGGCGTTCAGCGCCGCCTGGGCGAGCTTCCTGATCCGCTCGCCACCGGTCCGGACTGCTGGTCTGCCACCTTTGTCTGCCATGTCGGCCAGTATGACGCGTGCCATCGGAGAGTCCGATATGTTCCCCCATGATGACGGCTCGCAGGGTTGCGCTGTTCGCGACGTGCTTCAACGAGGTGATGTGGCCAGAGACGCCCAAAGCAGTTGTGCGGCTGCTGCGCAGACTCGGCTGCGACGTCGACTTCCCGGCCGGACAGACGTGTTGCGGGCAGATGTTCACCAACACCGGCTACGCCGAGGAGGCCATCCCCGCGGTGCGCAACTTCGCCGCCACATTCGCCGGGTACGACGCCGTCGTCGCACCGTCGGGTTCCTGTGTCGGGTCGGTGCGCCACCAGCACGGCGCCGTCGCGCGGCGCGCGGGCGACGCGCGACTGCAGGCCGCCGTCGCGGAGTTGTCACCGCGGGTCTACGAGCTCTCGGAGTTCCTGGTCGACGTCCTGGGCGTGACCGATGTCGGCGCCTACTTCCCGCACCGGGTGACCTACCATCCGACCTGTCATTCGCTGCGGATGCTGCGGGTCGGTGACCGTCCGCTGCGGCTGCTGAGAGCGGTGCGCGGGATCGACCTCGTCGACCTGCCGGGTGCCGAGCAGTGCTGCGGCTTCGGCGGTACCTTCGCGATGAAGAACGCCGACACCTCGGTGGCGATGGGCGCCGACAAAGCCAGAGCGGCACTCGATACCGGAGCGGAAGTCCTTGTCGGCGGCGACAACTCGTGCCTCGCTCACATCGGTGGGGTGCTGTCGCGGCAGCGCAGCGGAATGAGGGTCATGCACCTGGCCGAGATCCTCGTCAACACCGGGGGTGCGGCGTGAGCGACCGGCCGCACGTCGGGGTCACCGAGGCGTTTCTGGGTCTTCCGCAGTTCCAGACCGCGGCGAGGACGGCGCTGGCCGATCCGGTGCTGCGCCGCAACCTCGCGCACGCCACCGGCACCATCCGTGCCAAACGCGCCGCGGCCGTCGACGAGCTCGACAACTGGGAGGAGCTGCGGCTCGCCGCGGAAGCCATCAAGGACGCGGCGCTGCACCGCCTCGACGAGCACCTACAGGCGTTCGAGGCAAATGCCACCGCCGCCGGGGCAACCGTGCACTGGGCCCGGGACGCCGAGGAGGCCAACCGCATCGTCGTCGATCTGGTGCGGGCGCAGGGGGCCGCCGAGGTCGTCAAGGTCAAGTCGATGGCCACCCAGGAGATCGAACTCAACGAGGCGTTGGCCGCCGCCGGGATCGCTGCGTGGGAGACCGATCTGGCCGAGCTCATCGTGCAACTCGGTGACGACTGGCCCAGCCACATCCTGGTGCCGGCGATCCACCGCAACCGGGGCGAGGTACGGGAGATCTTTCTGCGGGAGATGGGCAAAGTCGGCCGTGCGGCACCGGACGACCTGACCGACGAGCCGCGGCGCCTTGCCGAAGCGGCCAGGCTGCACCTGCGGGAGAAGTTCCTGCGGGCCCGGGTGGCGGTGTCGGGCGCCAACTTCGCGATCGCCGATACCGGCAGCCTGGTGGTGGTCGAATCCGAGGGCAACGGCCGGATGTGCCTGACGCTGCCGGAAACGCTGATCTCGGTTGTCGGCATCGAGAAGGTGCTGCCGTCGTGGCGCGATCTCGAGGTGTTCCTCCAAGTGCTGCCCCGCAGCAGTACCGGTGAACGGGAGAACCCCTACACGTCGGTGTGGACCGGTCCGGTCGCCGGCGACGGCCCGCAGAACGTCCACATCGTCCTGCTGGACAACGGCCGGACCCGGGTGCTGGCCGACCCGCAGGGTCGCGCTGCGCTGCGCTGCATCCGCTGCTCGGCCTGCCTGAACGTGTGCCCGGTCTACGAGCGCACCGGTGGCCACGCCTACGGCTCGGTGTACCCCGGTCCGATCGGGGCGGTGCTCACCCCACAGTTGCGCGGCACCGGCAGCGACATCGACAAGTCACTACCGTTCGCCTCCAGCCTGTGTGGGGCCTGCTTCGACGTCTGCCCGGTGCGTATCGACATCCCGTCGATGCTGGTGCACCTTCGGACCCGGGTGGTCGACGAACGCCGCGGGGGAGTGCCGTCCGGTGAGCAGCTTGTGATGACCGCGGCGAGCTGGACGTTCGCCGGACACCGACGGTGGGCAGCTATGGGCAGGGCGGTGACGATGGCCGGTAAAGCGTTGCGCAGCAAGCGCTCAGGCGGCAGACAGGTCCTGCGCCGACTGCCGTGGCCGGTGGGTGCCTGGTCGGAGGCACGCGACGCGCCGATACCGCCGGCGGAGTCTTTCCGCAGCTGGTGGCAGCGAACCGGCGGCGGCGATGAGTGAGGCGCGCGCCGAGATCCTCGGGCGGGTCCGGGCGGCGCTGGCCGACCGTCCCGCGGCGCAAAAGGTGCCGTGGACCTACGGGCAGGCTGTCGGCACCGGTGGCATCGATATCGTCGCCCGATTCGTGGACCGCGTCGCCGACTACCGTGCGCAGGTGGAGCGGGTCGACGAGTCAGGTACCGGCGCGGCGATCGCGGCGGCGGTGCGGGGGTTCGAGCGGGTGGTCGCCGATCCGGCAGTGCAGGATGCCTGGCCGGGCGCCGCCGAGTGGATCGTCGACGACGGACTCGGTGCCTACGACCTCGACCGGGTTGATGCGGTGGTGACCACCGCGACGGTCGCGATCGCGAACACCGGCACGATCATCCTCGACCACGGAGCGGGTCAGGGGCGGCGGGCGCTGAGCCTGGTTCCCGATGTCCATGTGTGTGTCGTACATGCCGGTCAGATAGTCGACGACGTTCCCAAAGCGGTTGCCCAGCTAGTCAACTCGGGACTACATACCCGACCGTTGACGTGGATCAGTGGCCCCAGCGCGACCAGTGACATCGAACTCGACCGCGTCGAGGGTGTCCACGGTCCCCGCACACTGCATGTTTTGGTCGTCGACTAGATGGAACCGACCAGGCGTCGAAAACGTGTGACTTACAGGCCGTCTCGACAATGTGAACCCGATCCCCGGGCAGTCGGCACAGGCTTGGCAGCGCGCGTCACACAGTGCGCCGCCGGTGGGATGTGGTGCCGTCGGTAGCCGCTCGAGTCAGATCTGCCCGGGCATCCCGGTGCCCACGGTCGGCATTGTGGGCATCGGTGCGATTGCAGGGGCTGCAGGCATTGCCGGCGGTGCGATCGGCGCCATGGGTGGCGGTGCGATGGGTGCCATGGGTGGCGGTGCGATGGGTGCCATGGGTGGCGGTGCGATCGGGGGCGCCGCCGGCGGAGGCGGCAACATCGGGGCCGCGGGCGGCGGCGGAGGCGGGGGTGGAGGCGTTGGCAGGCCGTACGGGCCTCCTGCGCACACCGGGTTGGTGGGCTGGGTGATGCAGCCGGGATCTGCAGGTCCGGTGGGAATGTCGTACGGGCCGCCCAGGCACGGGGCGACCGTGGGCATCGCGGCGCATCTGGGGTCATCCGGGCTTGTCGGAAGGCCGGAGTCGGGGCCCGGGGGAGGCGGCGGTGTTGCGGCCGCCGGAACGGTGACACCCGCCGCGGCCAAGCCTACGAGTGCTGCCGCCACCGCGGTTCCCGTGATCGCACCGCGGACCCTCGAAGCCATGTGCCGACTCATCTCTCGCTCCCCAGGTAGGAATGCTGCTCACCATGCATTGCCATTTGCTGTCATGGCGTGTCGTCGCCGATCTTCGCATGATCCATTCCTCTTCGAGGACGATTTTGACGAAAGTCATTCGCAACGAGGCATCGGCTCAGCTGAGAAGTTCTCCCAGCTAGCAGCACCTTCGGCGCGGCGCTCGCTACGGACCCCGAATGAGTGCGAAGCTCTTCGGGACGCCTCGCTGCGACGGTGAGCGAATATTCGGCTAATTGTCGCCAATATCTATTTGATTGCCCGCCGGCCAATTCACCCATTCGCCGGAATTGCATTCCAGCAGGCTCGTACTCGCAACATTTCTGCTGGAATGCAGTTCCGGCGCAAGGTGGTCAGAGCTTCGACGCGGCTTCCTCGTCGAGCAGCCACACGGTGGCCTCGCGCCCCACCGCGCCCGCCGAAGGGACGTCGACGGGATCAGCGCCGCCGACCGCCGCGGCCACCGCGTCGGCCTTCCCGGCTCCGGACACCACCAGCCAGACCTCCCTGGAGCGCTTCACCGCCGGCAGCGTCAACGTGATCCGGCGCGGAGGTGGCTTGGGGGAGTCCGTCACGCCGACGACCAGTCGCTCGGTCTCCCGCACCGCCGCGGTGTCGGGGAACAGTGAGTTGATGTGGCCCTCGCCGCCCATGCCCAACAGGTGGACGTCGAACTCGGGCCCTGCTTCGAAGCTCTCGTCCAGCAGTTGGGCGTATCCCTGTGCGGCCGCGTCGAGATCATCACCGAACTCACCGTCAGTGGCCGCCATCGCGTGCACGTTCGTGGCCGGGATACCGACCTGATCGAGTAGCGCTTCGCGAGCCTGCTTGTCGTTACGCTCGTCGTCATCGGCTGGGACGAAACGTTCGTCGCCCCAGTACACGTGCACCTTGTCCCAGTCGATCTCGTTGCTGCGCTCGCCGACACGTCTGAGCAGCGCAATGCCGGTCCCGCCGCCGGTCAGCACGATCGCCGCCACACCACGCGCGGCGATCGCCTCAGTGATCGCACCGACCAGGCGATCACCGGCCGCGGCCACCAACTCGGCACTGTCGGAGTAGGTTTCGATGATCGGCTTCATACGTACTGCACCTTGTCCATTCCGGCCAGCGCCTCGTGGTAGATCTCATCGGCATCGAGTCGGCGCATGTCTTCAGCCAGACACTCCCGGGTCTCTCTGCGGGCCAACGGAACCAGCGTGTCCGGTTTACCTGTGCGGGTGATGGTCGCGGTGATGCCCTCCTGTGGGCGACTGAGCGTGATGGTCTCACTGGAACGAGCCAGTTCGACTTTGAGATCGCCGACGGCACGACGCACCTGCCCGTCGATACGGCTTGCCAACCAGCCGGCCAGGATATCGAGTGCGGGTTCGGTCTTGAGCCCCGAAACCAGCGCCGAGACGACCGGCTCGTGCGGTGCCTGATCCAGCGCCGAGGTCAGCAGTGCCCGCCAGTAGGTGATTCGGCTCCAAGCCAGGTCGGTGTCTCCCGCTGTGTAACCCCCGAGACGGCTCTTGATCGCCTCCAACGGGTCTGGACCGTTCGTCGCATCCGTGATGCGTCGAATCGCCAACTTGCCCAACGGATCTTCGGCGGGAACGGGGGGAGCGACGTCAGGCCACCACGTCACCACCGGGGTGTCGGGCAGCAGGAACGGTGTGACCACACTGCTGGCGTGGCGGGCCAGCGGGCCGGACAGACGCAGTACGACGACCTCGTTGGCGCCGGCATCCCTTCCGACCCGCAGCTGAGCATCGAGCCGGGCTTCGTTGGCGAGCCGGTCGCCGGGAGTCACCACGATCACCCGGCAGGGATGCTCACGGCTGGCCGCGTTGGCCGCTTCGATCGAATCCTCCAGCAGCGCTTCGGTATCCGGTGCGATCACCAAGGTCAGAACCCGCCCGAGCGTGATGGCACCGCCCTCCTCGCGGAGCGCCACGATCTTCTTGTTGATGACATCGGTGGTGCTGTCCGGCAGGTCGACGATCATAGTCCTCTGTTCCTCGCGCAAGCCCTCGTCACGGCCTTCTCCATTCGCGGCCGGACCGCTGCAACATCTCGAACGCCGATTCGGGACCCCAGGTGCCGGACTCGTAGGTGTCGGGTGTGCCGTGGGACTCCCAGTACTCCAGCGCCGGATCCAAGATCTTCCAGGCCAACTCGACTTCCGCGTTGACCGGGAACAACGACGGCTCACCCAGCAGCACATCGAGGATCAACCGCTCGTAGGCCTCCGGTGAATCCTCGGCGAACGCCGAGCCATAGGAGAAGTCCATGCTGACATCGCGGACCTCCATTTTGTTGCCCGGGATCTTGGAGCCGAACCGCAACGTGATGCCCTCGTCGGGCTGTACCCGGATCACCAAGGCATTCTTGCCGAGTTCTTCGGTCATGGTGGCGTCGAACGGCAGATGCGGTGCACGTTTGAAGATCAAAGCGATCTCGGTCACCCTGCGGCCCAAGCGCTTACCGGTGCGCAGGTAGAACGGCACACCCGCCCAGCGCCGAGTGTCCACATCCACTGTGATCGCGGCGAACGTCTCTGTCGTCGAGGTCTTGGAGAAGCCCTCTTCGTCGAGCAGGCCGATCACCTTCGCTCCGCCCTGCCAGCCTGCGGCGTACTGGCCCCGCGAGGTGTTGAGATCCAGTGGCTCGGCCAGCTGGGTCGCCGAGAGCACCTTGATCTTCTCGGCCTGCAACTCCGACGGATGAAAGCTGACCGGTTCTTCCATGGCGGTGAGCGCCAGCAGCTGGAGGAGATGGTTCTGGATCACGTCACGTGCTGCGCCGACGCCGTCGTAGTAGCCGCCGCGGCCGCCCAGCCCGATGTCCTCGGCCATCGTGATCTGCACATGGTCGACGTAGTGGGCGTTCCAGATCGGCTCGAACATCTGGTTCGCGAAACGCAGCGCCAGGATGTTCTGGACGGTCTCCTTGCCCAGGTAGTGGTCGATGCGGAACACCGACGACTCGGGAAAGACGCTGTTGACCAAGTTGTTCAGATCCTCGGCGCTCGACAGGTCGTGGCCGAAGGGCTTCTCGATGATCACCCGGCTCCAGCACCCGTCCGGCTTCTCGGCGAGCCCGGACCTGGAGAGCTGCTCGAGCACTTGGGGGAACGCCTTCGGCGGGATGGACAGGTAGAACGCGTGGTTGCCTCCGGTGCCCCGCTCTGCGTCCAGCGTGCGCAGGGTTTCGCTCAGCTGATCGAACGCACTGTCGTCATCGAACGTGCCCTGGACGAACCGGAAGCCCTCGGCCAGCCGGTCCCAGACTTCTTGGCGAAACGGGGTGCGCGCATGCTGTTTCACAGCGTCGTAGACGACCTTGGCGAAATCCTCGTCGGCCCAATCGCGTCGGGCGAAGCCGATGAGCGAAAAGCTCGGTGACAGCAGACCACGGTTCGCCAGATCGTAGATCGCGGGCATCAGCTTCTTGCGCGCGAGATCGCCCGTGACGCCGAAGATCACCACCCCGCAGGGGCCGGCGATCCGCGGCATGCGCTTGTCGCGCTTGTCCCGCAACGGGTTGTGCCACGGCTGGCTCATAGCTGGCCGGTCACTTCTTTTCGTCGAGCTGGCCCTGGGTGGCGTCGAGCAGTTCCTGCCACGACTTCTCGAACTTCTCCACGCCCTCGTTCTCGAGCGCCAGGAACACGTCGGTGAGGTCGATCCCGACCGCGGCGAGCTTGTCGAACACCTGCTGCGACTCGGCCGCGCGCCCGGTGACCGTGTCCCCGGTGACGACCCCGTGGTCGGCAACGGCGTCCATGGTTTTCTCCGGCATCGTGTTGACGGTGTTGGGCGCGACCAACTCGGTCACGTACAGGGTGTCCGAGTAGTCCGGGTTCTTGACTCCGGTGGATGCCCACAGCGGCCGCTGGACCCGTGCCCCCTTGGACTTCAGCGCCTCGAAACGGTCGCCACCGAGGAATACCTCCTCGTAGGCGGCGTAGGCGAGTCGCGCGTTGGCGACGCCCGCCTTGCCGCGCAGCGCCACCGCGTCGTCGCTGCCGATGTCCTCGAGTCGCTTGTCGATCTCGGTGTCGACGCGGGAGACGAAGAAGGACGCCACGGAGTGAATTCGCGAGAGGTCGTGGCCGGCGGCCGCCGCACCCTCCAGCCCGGCGAGGTAGGCATCCATCACGGCACGGTGGCGCTCTACGGAGAAGATCAGGGTCACGTTGACCGAGATGCCCTCGGCGATCACCGCGGTGATGGCGGGCAGGCCGGCCTCGGTGGCGGGGATCTTGATCAGCAGGTTGGGCCGGTCCACGATCTTCCACAGCTCGACGGCCTGCAGGATCGTCTTGTCGGAATCGTGGGCGAGTCGCGGGTCGACCTCGATGGACACCCGGCCGTCCACGCCGTCGGACAGTTCGTACTGCTTGGCGAGCACGTCGCAGGCGTTGCGAACGTCGTCGGTGGTCACCGTCCGGATGGTGGCGTCGACGTCGGCGCCCCGGTCGGCGAGCTCTTTGACCTGCGCGTCGTAGGCGTTGCCCTTGGACAGCGCTGCCTGGAAGATCGACGGGTTGGTCGTTACGCCGACCACCGACTTGGTGTCGATCAGTTCCTGCAGGTTGCCGGTCTGGAGCCGGTCACGGGACAGATCGTCCAGCCACACCGATACGCCTGCGGCGGCGAGAGCGGCCAGGTTCGGGTTCTGAGTCATGTCATTTCCTTAGTTAGTTGGCGATGGTGCGCTCCGCGGCGGCCACCACTGCCTCCGGGGTGAAGCCGAACTCGCGGAACAGGGTCTTGTCGTCGGCGGATTCGCCGTAGTGCTCGATGGAGATGATCTCGCCGGTGTCGCCGACGAGCTTGTACCAGCTCTGCGCGACGGCGGCTTCGATGGCCACCCGCGCCGACACGGTGGGCGGCAGCACGCTGTCGCGGTATTCCTTGGGCTGCGATTCGAACCACTCGATGCACGGCATCGAGACGACGTAGGTCGAGATGTTCTTGCCCTCCAGTATCTTTCGGGCCTCGACCGCCACCTGCAGTTCCGAACCGGTGGCGATCAGGATGACGTCGGCATCCTCGGCGGGTTTGCCTCCGCCGAGTACGTAGCCGCCCCGGGCCACGCCGTCGGCGCTGGTGCCGTCGAGTACGGGTACCCCTTGCCTGGTCAGAATGAACCCGACCGGACCGCTGCCGTTGCCGCGCGCGATGATGCTGCGCCACGCGTAGGCGGTCTCGTTGGGGTCACCCGGGCGGACCACCGACAGGTTCGGGATCGCCCGTAGCGCGGCGAGGTGCTCGATCGGTTGGTGGGTGGGCCCGTCCTCGCCGAGACCGATCGAGTCGTGGGTCCAGATGTAGATGGTGTCGATGTCCATCAGCGACGCCAACCGCACCGCGGGCCGCATGTAATCGGAGAACTGCAGGAACGTGCCGCCGAAGGCCCTGGTCGGCCCGTGCAGCACGATGCCCGACAGGATGGCGCCCATGGCGTGCTCGCGGACACCGAAATGCAGCACCCGCCCGAACCAGTCCGCGGTGAAGTCGTCAGTGGAGATCGAGGGCGGCCCAAAGGATTTCACACCCTTGATGGTGGTGTTGTTGCTGCCCGCGAGGTCGGCTGACCCGCCCCACAATTCGGGCAGTTTCGGCGCCACGTCGTTGAGCACCTGCCCGAATGCCGCGCGGGTCGCGACGGCTTTTGATCCCGGCTCCCAGTAGGTCAGGTCCGAGTCCCAGCCGTCGGGGAGCTCCTGGGCCAGCAGCCGGTCCAGCAGCTTCTTGCGCTCGGGCTCGCGTTCGGCCCAGGCGTCGAACTCGGGCTGCCACTTCTCGTGTGCCTCGCGGCCACGGTCGACCAGCTTGCGGGTGTGCTCGATGACTTCGTCGCGCACCTCGAACTTCTTGTTGGGATCGAAGCCGAGAACCTTCTTGGTGGCCGCCACCTCGTCGTCGCCCAATGCGGAGCCGTGCACTCCGCCGGTGTTCATCTTCGTCGGCGCGGGATAACCGATGATCGTGCGCACGGCGATGAACGACGGCTTGTCGGTCACCGCGCGGGCGGCCTCGATGGCTTCTTCGATTCCGGCGACGTTCTCCCCGCCCTCGATCTCCTGGACATGCCAGCCGTAGGCCCGATAGCGCGCCGCGACGTCCTCGGAGAGCGCGATGTTGGTGTCGTGCTCGATGGAGATCTGGTTCTTGTCGTAGAAGACGATCAGGTTGCCGAGCTGCTGGGTGCCTGCCAGCGACGAGGCCTCGCTGGTGATGCCTTCCTCGATGTCACCGTCGGAGGCGATGACGTAGATGTGGTGGTCGAACGGGCTGGTGCCCGGTGCGGCATCCGGGTCGAACAACCCCCGCTCGTAGCGTGCTGCCATGGCCATCCCGACCGCCGAGGCCAGGCCCTGGCCGAGCGGGCCGGTGGTGATCTCCACGCCCCTGGTGTGCCGGAACTCCGGGTGGCCCGGGGTCTTCGACTTGAACGTCCGCAGCGACTCGATGTCGGAGAGTTCGAGACCGAAGCCGCCCAGATACAGCTGGATGTACAGCGTGAGGCTGGAATGGCCGCACGACAGGATGAACCGGTCGCGGCCGAGCCAGTGCACGTCGCTCGGGTCATGGCGCATCTGCCGCTGGAAGAGGGTGTAGGCCAGCGGGGCCAGGCTCATCGCGGTGCCCGGGTGGCCGCTGCCGACCTTCTGGACAGCGTCCGCGGCCAGCACGCGGACGGTGTCGACCGACTGGGTGTCCAGATCGGTCCAGTCATCCGGGTGGTTCGGTCGGGTGAGGGAAGCGATCTCTTCCGTCGTGGTCACGAGGCGCACTCCTTGGATAGGCGGGGGCGTGTCGGTCCGCATCAACCACCCTAATGGGGAACGGCGTGCCGACGCAGAGGTCATCCCGGTCTGTGCGAACCGACCCTGCAATTACGGGGATCGGCACCCGCGGTCTACCATCGTGTGTAGTAGACGCCCGTGGCGTGGCACGCTGTTCTGTTGAGGAGTTGGTTGCGTGAGGATTCGCGAAGGCCACCTCGTCAGTGACTCCACCGAGGGGGCAGCGGGATCCTCGCACCGATTCCGCACCACGCTGCTCGGCTATCTCGCGCTGACGAAGCCCCGGGTGATCGAGCTGCTGCTGGTCACCACCATCCCGGCCATGCTTCTCGCCGGACGGGGCACCGTCGACCCGTTGCTGATCGTGAACACCCTGTTCGGCGGACTGCTGGCGGCCGCGGGTGCCAACACCCTGAACTGTGTCGCCGACGCCGACATCGACAAGATGATGAAGCGCACCGAGCGCCGGCCGCTGGCGCGTGCCACGGTGCCCCGGGGCCACGCCCTGGTGTTCGGCTTGGCGCTGTCCGTCGCCTCGTTCTTCTGGTTGTGGTGGACGACGAACCTGCTCTCAGCGCATCTGGCGGGCGCCACCATCGCGTTCTACGTGCTCGTCTACACGCTGTTGTTGAAGCGCCGCACCTCGCAGAACGTGGTGTGGGGTGGAGCGGCCGGTTGCATGCCGGTGATGATCGGCTGGTCCGCCGTGACGGGCACGATCCAGTGGCCGGCCCTGGTGATGTTCCTCATCATCTTCTTCTGGACGCCGCCACACACCTGGGCCCTGGCCATGCGCTACAAGGAGGACTACCGGGCGGCCGGCGTGCCGATGCTGCCCGCGGTGGCCACCGAGCAGCAGGTCACCAAGCAGATCCTGATCTACACCTGGCTGACCGTCGTTGCGACCCTGGTGCTGGCCCTGGCCACCGGCTGGCTGTACGCCGCGGTGGCGATCGTGGCGGGCACCTGGTTCCTGGTGATGGCACACCAGCTGTACTCCGGTGTGCGGCGCGGTGAGGCGGTCAAGCCGCTGAGACTGTTCCTGCAGTCGAACAATTACCTCGCCGTGGTGTTCCTGGCGCTCGCGGTCGATTCCGCCCTGGCGTTGCCGACCCTGTTCACGGTCTAATCCCGGTCCCAGGCACTCCGACGGCCCATTTTCGTTCGGCCGCGGTGCTTCTTCTCCGCGATCCGTCGTTCCTTCGAACCCCTCGTGGGTTTGGTGGGCCGGCGCACCGGCGGGGGCGCGGCCGCTGCGGCGCGCAGGACACGGGCCATGCGCTCGCGCGCGGCGACGCGGTTCTGGAGTTGGGCGCGATGCTCGCTGGCCGTCACGACCAGCACGCCGTCGATGAGACGGCTACCCAGCCTGGCGAGCATCCGGTCGCGCAACCACTCCGGCACCGAGGACGAGCGGGCGAGGTCCAACGACAGTTCTACCCGGCTGTCGGTGGTGTTCACACCTTGTCCGCCGGGCCCGGAGGATCTGGAGAAGCGTTCGCTCAGATCGGACGCGGGCACCACCAGGGTGCGCGTCACGATCAGATCCTCGGCCACTCTGAAAGGGTAGAACCCAGCCGCTCAGGCCCGGCGGATTCAGGGGATCAGCACCACGGATCCGACGGTCTGGCGGCCCTGCAGATCACGATGGGCCTGTTCCGCGTCGCGCAGGGCGTAGCGGTTACTGACGGTGACGGTCAGGGTGCCGTCGGAGATCGCGGTGAGGAGTTCGCCGGCCCGCCAGGAGAACTCGTCTGGAGTCCGGGTGTGGTGTGCCAGGTTCGGGCGGGTCAGGAACACCGACCCGGCGGCGTTGAGCCGCTGGGGGTCGAACGGCGGAACCGGTCCGCTGGCCGCGCCGAACAAAGCCAGCGTGCCGCGCACGGCGAGGCTGGCCAGGCTCGCCTCGAACGTCGAGGCGCCCACCCCGTCATAGACCGCGGCGACACCGTTGCCGTCGGTGAGCCCGCGGATCCGGTCACCGAAATCCCGCGGGTCGTCCGGGTAGTCCAGCACCTCGACCGCGCCGGCCTGCCGGGACAGCTCGGCCTTGTCGGGCGTCGACACCGTGGTGATCACCGAGGCGGCGAGACTGGTCGCCCACTGGGTGAGGATGAGTCCGACGCCGCCGGCGCCGGCATGCATCAGCACCGTGTCACCCTGTTGCACCGGGTACGTCGACTTGATCAGATAGTGCGCGGTCATGCCCTTGAGTAGCGCCGACGCCGCCACATCGGGCGCCACACCGTCGGGCACATAGGCAACAAAATCTGCAGGCGCCAAGCAATATTCGGCGTAAGTCCCGAGTCCCTGGGCGGTCACCACCCGGTCGCCGACGGTCAGCGCCGCCACGTCGTCACCGACGGCTTCGATGGTTCCGCAGACCTCGATGCCCACGATGAACGGCACGTCCCTCGGGTAGAGGCCCGAGCGGAAGTAGGTGTCGATGAAGTTGACACCGACCGCCTCGGCCTTGATCAGCACCTGGCCGGGGCCGGGTGAAGGCAGCGACCTCTCGACGTAGGACAAGACTTCCGGCCCACCGGTCTGGGCGACTTCAATGGCGTACATGTCCACCATCTTGCCTGCTCGGTAAAGTCGATCGGGTCATGAAGCCCGCCCGCCCCGACGTCTTCCACCCGAGGATCGTGCTCGCCGGCTGTCCGGCGCTGCCCGACGGCGACGGCGACGACGCCGACCTGGTGCGGGCGCTTCGAGATCGCGGACTGCATGCCCGCTGGTTGTCCTGGGACGACCCGGCCGCCGTCGACGCCGATCTGGTGATCCTGCGCGCCACGTGGGACTACACCGAAAGACTCGACGAGTTCCTGGCCTGGACCAGGCGAGTGCCCCGACTGCTGAACGGGCCCGCGGTGGTCGCGTGGAACACCGACAAGCGCTACCTGGCCGACCTCGCCGCTGCCGGGGTGCCGACGGTTCCCGGCGACTTCTTCGCGCCGGGGGAGCAGGTACGCATCCCGCACGGGGAAGTGGTCGTCAAACCGTCCGTGGGCGCGGGTTCTGTTGGTGCTCTGCGCTTCTCGGACCCGAACCAAGCCGTCGAACATGCCGCCGCACTACAGGCCGCCGGTCAGGGTGTCCTGGTGCAGCCCTATGACCCGCGGGTCGGCGACGGTGAGACGGCGCTGGTGTTTCTCCGCGGTGTGCAGTCCCACGCATTCACCAAGGGGCCGATCCTGCCACCGCCGGGGCACGCGCCGCTGCTGGACGCCTCGGGAACCTTCGCCGAGGAACGGCTCGGTCGTGCCGACCCGGACTTCGAGCTCTGGGACGTCGGCCATGCAGCGCTGGCGGCCGCGGCCACCCATCTGGGGATCGATCCCACCGCCCTGCTCTACGCCCGCGTCGACGTCCTCGGCGGCGCGGACGCGCCCACCGTGCTCGAACTGGAGCTGGTCGAGCCGTCCCTGGGTTGGTGCCAACTCGGCCAGACCGAGCGGCGGCTTCGGCAGCGGCAGTTCGCCCTCGGGGTCGAGTCAGCTCTCGACGAGTTCGGACTCGGTCCGTTCTCGCATCGACGCCCATAGCGCCGCGGTGGCCGCCGTGCAGGCGGCCGCTCCGGCCACGTGCACTGCCACCAACGCGGCGGGCACACCGGTGAGGAACTGCACCGTGCCGAGGGCGCCCTGGGCCACCACCAGGACCACCAGCACGCTCAGCCTGGTCAGCACCGGCCGGGGAGCACGCACTGCCAGCAGCGCGAAGCCCAAGCCGACCAGCAGTGACAGGTATGCCACCAACAGCGACGAGTGCATGTGCACCAGCGTGGTGATCTCCACTTGCAGCCGTGGCACCGGCCTTTCGAGGCTCTTGTCCCCGGCGTGCGGACCCGCCCCGGTGACCATGGTGCCCGTCACCAGGACTGCAGCCAGCGCCAGCCCGGACAGCACGGTCAACTGACGCAGCGGTTTCACCACCCGGGCCACCGGCACTGCGCGGTCGGGCTGACCCACCTTGACGTACAGCAGCGTGGCCACCCAGACCATCGTCATCGAGGCCAGCAGGTGGATGGCCACCGTCCACCACAACAGCCCGGTCAACACGGTGATCCCGCCGATCACCGCCTGCACCACCGTCGAAACCGGCATCAGCCAGGCGTAGACCAGCACCTCGCGACGGCGGCGGGCCCGGGTGAGCACGATCACCGCCGCGGCGGCGGTGAGCACCACGAGGAAAGTCAGCAGCCGGTTGCCGAACTCGACGGCCTGGTGAAGGCCGGGCACCTCGGCGTGTGGCACCGGGGTGAAGCTGCCGGGGAAGCATTGCGGCCAGGTCGGACAGCCGAGCCCGGAGGCGGTGACGCGGACGATCGCCCCGGTCACGGCGATGCCGCCCTGGGTGAGGATCACTGCCGCCGCGACGAAGCGCTGAACGCGCAGGCTCGGTTCGGGAAGCAGGTCGACGAGCCCGACGAAAAGCTTGGGCAGAGTACGTCCGGCGGGCACGCTCTGATGGTAGAGCCTTGGGAACTACATTCCGTAGTAGGGGCGTACCACCGGGGTCAGCACCTCGTCGACGAGTTGCACCACCAATTCGTCGGTGATGGGGTCTCCGGTGATCAACAGGCGGTGCCAGAGCACGCTCTGACCGAGTTCGCGAACCACCTCGACGGGACAGTCCGGCCGGACCTCGCCGCGCTCGACGGCCCGGGTCAGCAGCGCGGTCATCTGGTCCTTGCGCCAGCCCATGACGTCGGTGCGAAACGTCGATTCCAGGTCCGGATCAGCCGTCACCGCCATGACCACCGACCGCATCAGCGCAGCCCGTTCACCGGTGAACAACGCTGCCCATGCGCGCAGCACTGCGAGCATGTCACCGCGGAAGCTGCCGGTGTCGGGACTCGGGATCGCCGACGCCGCGATGCCGAGCAGGGTGTCCCGAATCAGTGCCCGGCGATCGGGCCAGCGCCGGTACAGCACGGGCTTGCTGGTGTGGGCGGCCGCTGCCACGGCCTCCATCGTCACCCCCTCGGGGCCACGCTCGCTCAGCAGCTGCAACACCGCCGAGCGGATCGCGTCCTCGAGCTGCGCACCCCGTCGTCGAGTCACCAGCCACCCTCTCAGATAGAAACGCTTGCGTATCTTATGTTCGGGACGTACGGTCAACCATATAAGAAACTAAATCGTATCTTGGAGGTTGACATGCCATTGCCCGTGCTGCATCCGCTGCGAACGGTCGACACCGCGCGGGTCGCATACTATGAACTCCCGCACCGCCGTCGACGAATCACCATCGACCACCGTCCGCTACGGGGGGTGACACCGGGACTGCTGCTCGATTGGTTCACCCACCTCGGCGGGACGATGACCTACGGCGGGCAGACCGTCGAACGCTACCTCGCATGGCACCCGATCGACCACATCCGCTGGGAGTTGGCGCGCCCGGCGCCCACTGGCGGCGCCGCCGAGGGCGCGCGGTTCCACATAGTCGAAGCGTTCGGTGCCAAGCCTGAATTCACTTCCGACGAGATCGCCCGAGTCGAGAAACTCGACGAGACCGGCATTCGGCTTGTGCTCCGTGTCGCGGGGATTCCGGTCTTCCAACTGGAGCACGCCTGGTCGGCGGGGGATGACGGCGCACACTACGTCTCCGTGATGGATCTCGGTACCCGCTCACCGATGTTGGGTCCAGTGAACCGCCTGATTCGCAGTCGATTCGACGACGACATGGCCCACGCCTGGGTGAAACACAACATCGAGGAAGTCGGACAACTGGAATACCTGCTGCCGCTACTGGACTCGTCAGGTGAAGCGGAACCAGCGCAGCGCGCACAACGCGGCGACGGCACCCCATGCCGCGAGCACGGCGAGGCCGAACCAGTCCATTGACAGCAGCATCGCGCGCGACAGCGCCTCGGTGAGGGCACCCGAGGGCGTCAGCCGCGCCACCCACTGCACGGCGGTGGGCACCATGCCGCCCTCCAAGGTGAGCGCTCCGAGCCCGGCGAACACGAACCAGAGCAGGTTGGCGACCGCGAGCACGATCTCCGCGCGCAAGGTGCCGCCCAGCAGGAGGCCCAGCGCGGCGAAGACGACGGTGCCCATCGCGATGATCGCGGCGCCCAACGCCAGCCCGGCGATCGGTGGCCGCCAGCCCAGCGCCACGCCGATGACGCCGAACAGGATCGCCTGCAGGAACACCACGGCGACGACGGCCAGGGATTTTCCGGCGATGATCCCCCACACGGGCAGAGCCGTGGCGCCGAGCCTCTTCAGCGCGCCGTAGCGGCGGTCGAAGGCCACCGCGATCGCCTGCCCGGTGAACGCGGTCGAGATGACCGCCAGCGCCATGATCGCGGGAACGAAGGTGGCAGCCCGGTCGTCCCCGAACGAGCCCAGCGGCAGCAGGGTGAGGCCCACCAGCAACGTGATCGGGATGAACATCGTCAACAGCAGCTGTTCGCCGTTGCGCAACAGCAAGCGCAGTTCCAGCCCGAACTGTGCGTTGAGCATCTGCGGCACCGCCGCCGGCCGGGGGTCGGGGGTGAACGTCCCCGGAGCGAACCGATTGGTCTCGATCGTCATTTCCGTAGCTCCCGGCCGGTGAGTTCCAAGAACACGTCCTCGAGGCTGCGCTGCTCGACGCGCATGTGGGTGGCCAGCACATCCAGACGGGCACACCACGCGGTCACGGTGGCCAGCACCTGAGGATCGATGTGGCCTTCGACGAGGTACTCACCCGGCGAGGTCTCGACGGCCCGGTAACTCTCCGGCAGCGCCGCGACGAGCAGGCTCAGATCCAGCATCCGCGGTGCCCGGAACCTGAGCTGGTTCTCCGCGCCGTTGCGCATGAGCTCGGCCGGGGTGCCGGTGGCGACAGCGACGCCGCGGTCGATGATCAGTATCCGGTCGGCCAGCTCCTCGGCCTCGGGCAGCTGGTGTGTGGTCAGCACCACCGTCACCCCGTCGCGGCGGAGTGCATCGATCAACTCCCACACCACGATTCGTGCGTGCGCGTCCATGCCCGCGGTCGGCTCGTCGAGGAACACCAGTTCGGGACGGCCTACGACGGCGCAGGCCAGCGACAGTCGCTGCTGCTGGCCGCCGGACAGCCGACGGTAGGTGGTGCGGGCGGACTCGGTCAGCCCGAGGGTGTCGAGAAGCCACTGCGGGTCCAGTGGATCGGCGGCGTAGGACGCCACCAGGTTCAACATCTCTGCAGCCCGGGCCGCCGGATAGGCACCCCCGCCCTGCAGCATCACACCGATACGCGCCCGCAGCTCGGCGTTGTCGGCGACGGGATCCAGACCGAGGATCTCGATCCGGCCTTCGTCGGGCTTGAGGAAGCCCTCGCACATCTCCACCGTGGTCGTCTTGCCGGCGCCGTTCGGGCCGAGCAGCGCAAGGATCTCGGCGGTCTGGACGTCGAGGTCGAGCTCGGAGACGGCGGTCGTCGGTCCGTACCGCTTGCTGACGCCGCTCAGCAGCACGGGGACAGCACCGGAGCGGGAGGTCACGAAGACTCAGCGTAGGCGTCGGACTTGGCAGTCGGTGGCTCCGGTGGTGGCGGCGGCTCCTGGGGCGGCTCGGGAATGGGCCGCCAGGGCAGCCGGCGGTAGGTCAGCGCGATCAGCACGAGCACGATCGCGGCGCTCGCGAGCGTCGCCATCACGATCTGGAACAGCGCGAACCGATCGCCGTTCGCGGTGGGGCCGAAGATCCCGACCACCAGGGTGGCGGCGATCGCGGTGGCCCGGAAGCCGGGCCGGGTCGCCCAGGCGGCCAGCGGAATGATCGCCCAGAGCAGGTACCACGGCTGCACGACGGGGAAGAGCAGCACGGTGGCGCCCAGAGCGACGCCGAGACCGCCGACCGGGTGCAACCGGCCGCGCAGCACGGCGAACAGCAACCAGGTGACGATCACCGCGATCAGGCTCACACCGATCAGACGGGTCAGCGCCAGCACCGCGGTGGTGTGGTCTCCGAGGCCGAGGAGGATTCCCACCTGGCCGGTACCCAGCGCCAGCAGCGTCGGCGGCGACATCCAGCTCCGGACGACGTTGGCGGTGCCGAGGGTGAACAGCCACCCGAACCCGAGCCCGCTCGCCCAGCCGATCACCGCCATCACCGCCAGCGACAGCGCGGTCAGCGACCCCCCCGCGATGAAGAACGCCTTCACGGTGCCGCCCCACCGATGCGCCAGCGCCATCGCGACGAAGCCCAGGGCCAGCAGCGACGGCAGCTTCACCTGCGACGACATCGTGATCAGCACGGCACCGGCGAGCAGCATGGCCATCGGGTACCAGCGCGCCCACTGCCGGGAGCTGCGCGGCCAGGTCCACGGCCGCGGGATCAGCGGTGCCGCCGCATCGATGCCGCGCAGCGCGAACTCGGTGCCCGCCAGCATCAACCCCAACATCAACGCCTC
Organism: Mycolicibacterium hippocampi; assembly: GCF_010723735.1. Classification (GTDB taxonomy): domain Bacteria; phylum Actinomycetota; class Actinomycetes; order Mycobacteriales; family Mycobacteriaceae; genus Mycobacterium; species Mycobacterium hippocampi. Next base: position 3,370,804 of record NZ_BLLB01000002.1, read on the forward strand.
GTTGTGGATGCCGGCGACCAGGTGCATGAACAGCAGCGGATTGGCCGGCCCCAGCCAGAGGGCGCTCACCTCGGCGACCCCGCAGCGGCGGGCCAGCCGTGGCGTCGCCCACACGATCAGCCCGACGCCGAGCAACACCACAAGCCGGTGGAAGAGCACAGCCTCGACGATGTTCTCGCCGGTCAGAGCGGAGATACCGCGTCCTATCCACAGGAACAGCGGCCCGTACGGCGCCGGTGTCTCCCGCCACAGGCTGGGCACCGACAGCGTGAAGAAGTGGTCCAGGCCCAACCCGGTGGCCGGACCGACGCGGTACGGGTCGTCACCCTGTAGCGAGATCTGGCTCTGGGCGAGGTAGGAGTAGACGTCCTTGCTGTACATCGGCGGCGCGATGAGCAGCGGCAGCGCCCACAGCAGCAGCGTGCGGTCGAGGTCGCTGCGGGTCATCTTGCGCTTGCCGAGCGCGAACCGGCCCAACATCAGCCAGGCCAGGGTCATCATCACCGCACCGGTGGTCGTCATCGTCAGCGAGACGGTCTGGATTCGGGAGGGCAGGTTGAGCAGCCGGACGCCGAACGTCGGGTCCTGGACCACGGGGCGGGCGCCCGCGCCGAGGGCACCGATCGCCATCAGCACCGTGCCCGTCGCCCCGAACAGCCGGGTCCGGCGCAGGGCGATAAGCTCAGGGTCGATCAGGGGGCTGCCGACGGTTCGCTCGTCACCGTGCCAGCCGGCGATCGAGGTGCTGAGGGAGCGTAGGCGGGCAGCCACGAACGCAGCGTAGCGGTCGGATATTCCCGGCAGCCCGTGGCAAGTCGGTGTGAGCATTGCAACAGCCCCTGATAAGGGTGCCCTTGCTAGACCCGATTTCGGAATTGCGTCACACTGGTGTTGTGAAAATCCGTTCGCAGGTGACACGCGCGACTGCATTGCAGTCGGCGTCATCGCACGCTGCCGACGGGGACTCGCACGGCGACACCAGGGGCGCCATCATCCGGCTCCTGCTGGAATCCGGTCCGACCACCGCGAGCAGCATCGGGGAGCACCTGGGATTGTCCGCGGCGGGGGTGCGCAGACACCTCGATGCGCTCATCGACGCGGGGGAAGCCCAGGCCCACGCCGCGGCGGCGTGGCAGCAGGAGGGGCGCGGCCGCCCGGCCAAGCGCTATCAGCTCACCGCCGCGGGCCGCGCCAAGCTCGAGCACACCTACGACGACCTCGCCTCCGCCGCCATGCGCCAACTGCGCGAACTCGGCGGTGACGAGGCCATCCGGACCTTCGCCCGCAGGCGCATCGACGCCATCCTCGCCGATGTCCCACCGGTGGCCGGCACGGCTTCCGGCGACGGCGTCGAGGGCGCCGCAGACCGGATCGCCGACGCGCTGACCGTTGCCGGGTATGCCACCACCACCACCCGGGTGGGCGGCCCGGCTCAGGGTGTGCAGATCTGTCAGCACCACTGTCCGGTGTCGCACGTCGCCGAGGAGTTCCCCGAGCTGTGCGAGGCCGAACAGCAGGCGATGGCCGAGGTGCTGGGTACCCATGTGCAGCGGCTGGCGACCATTGTCAACGGCGACTGCGCATGCACCACCCACGTCCCCCTCGGCCCGGTCAAGGCGTGACGGGGCTGTAAGCGCAAACCGAAGCACCTCCGGCACGCAGCCCGAGCCGGAGCCACAACTAGAGCAAAAGGAGTGTGTCGTAGTGACACTCACACCGGAGGCCAAGACCACACCGGCGACTCCACTGACCCAGGAAGAGACCATTGCCTCCCTGGGTAAGTACGGCTACGGCTGGGCGGACTCCGACGTCGCCGGAGCCGCCGCGCAGCGAGGGCTGTCCGAAGCGGTGGTGCGCGACATCTCGGCGAAGAAGAGCGAGCCCGAGTGGATGCTCGACATCCGCCTCAAGGCGCTGCGCACCTTCGGCAAGAAGCCGATGCCGAACTGGGGTTCTGACCTCGAGGGCATCGACTTCGACAACATCAAGTACTTCGTCCGTTCCAGCGAGAAGCAGGCTGCCACTTGGGACGACCTGCCCGCCGACATCAAGAACACCTACGACAAGCTCGGCATCCCCGAGGCGGAGAAGCAGCGCCTGGTGTCCGGCGTCGCCGCGCAGTACGAGTCGGAGGTCGTCTACCACTCGATCCGCGAGGATCTGGAGGCTCAGGGCGTGCTCTTCCTGGACACCGACACCGCGCTGAAGGAACACCCGGAGATCTTCAAGCAGTACTTCGGCACGGTGATCCCCGCCGGTGACAACAAGTTCTCGGCGCTGAACACCGCGGTGTGGTCGGGCGGTTCGTTCATCTACGTACCGAAGGGCGTGCACGTCGACATCCCGCTGCAGGCGTACTTCCGGATCAACACCGAGAACATGGGTCAGTTCGAGCGGACGCTGATCATCGTCGACGAAGACGCCTACGTGCACTACGTCGAGGGGTGCACCGCGCCGATCTACAAGAGCGACTCGCTGCACTCGGCGGTCGTCGAGATCATCGTCAAGCCCGGTGGCCGGTGCCGCTACACGACCATCCAGAACTGGTCGAACAACGTCTACAACCTGGTCACCAAGCGGGCCCGCGCCGAAGCCGGCGCCACCATGGAATGGGTCGACGGCAACATCGGCTCCAAGGTCACCATGAAGTACCCCGCGGTCTGGATGACCGGTGAGTACGCCAAGGGTGAGGTCCTGTCGGTGGCTTTCGCCGGCGAAGGTCAGCACCAGGACACCGGCGCCAAAATGCTGCACCTGGCGCCGCACACCTCGAGCAACATCGTGTCCAAGTCGGTGGCGCGCGGCGGCGGCCGGGCCTCATACCGTGGCCTGGTGCAGGTCAACAAGGGAGCGCACGGATCGAAGTCCAGCGTGAAATGTGATGCGCTGCTGGTCGATACGATCAGCCGTAGCGACACCTACCCGTACGTCGACATCCGCGAGGACGACGTGACGATGGGCCACGAGGCGACGGTGTCGAAAGTCAGCGAGGATCAGCTGTTCTACCTGATGAGTCGCGGCATGACCGAAGACGAAGCGATGGCGATGGTGGTGCGCGGGTTCGTCGAGCCGATCGCCAAGGAACTGCCGATGGAATACGCGCTGGAGCTCAACCGGCTGATCGAGCTTCAGATGGAAGGCGCCGTCGGGTGACCCAGAATCTCACCGACACCGTCGAAGGCGGCAACAGGAAGGGGTCGACGCTCGCCGGCGCCAACAAGGGCGAGCTGTTCGCCTCGTTCGACGTCGATGCGTTCGAGGTTCCGGGCGGTCGCGACGAGCTGTGGCGGTTCACCCCGCTCAAGCGGCTACGGGGCCTGCACGACGGGTCCGCCGGATCGAACGGGCGGCCCACCGCGACCGCGCAGATCGAGGTCAGCGAGCGTGCGGGTGTCACGGTGGAATCCGTGAGTCGCGGCGACGAACGACTCGGCCAGGCCGGCACACCCGCCGACCGTGTTGCCGCTCAAGCGTTCTCGTCGTTCACATCGGCGACCGTGGTGACCGTGGCGCGTGACACCGAGGTTGCCGAACCCATCGAGATCACCGTCACCGGCCCCGGCGAGGGTGAGGTGGCCTACGGGCATCTGCAGATCCGGGTCGAAGAACTTGCCCGGGCCATCGTCGTCGTCGACCTGCGCGGCAGTGGAACCTACGCCGACAATGTCGAGATCATCGTCGGCGACTCCGCCGGCCTGGGTGTCATCTGGATCGCGGACTGGGCCGATGACATGGTCCACGTCAGCGCCCACCACGCCCGGTTGGGCAAGGACGCCGTGCTCGGACACGTCAACGTGACGCTCGGTGGCGAGGTCGTCCGCACCTCGGCGACGGTGCGTTTCACCGCACCCGGCGGCGACGCTCAGATGCTCGGCACCTATTTCGCCGACGACGGCCAGTTCTTCGAATCGCGCCTATTGGTCGACCATGCGCAGCCGAACTGCAAGTCCGACGTGCTCTACAAGGGTGCGTTGCAGGGTGACCCGGACTCGACCAAGCCGGACGCGCACACGGTGTGGATCGGTGACGTCCTGATCCGCGCCGAGGCCACCAACACCGACACCTTCGAGGTCAACCGCAACCTGGTGCTCACCGACGGGGCGCGGGCCGACTCGGTGCCCAATCTGGAGATCGAGACCGGCGAGATCATCGGAGCCGGACATGCGAGTGCCACCGGCCGTTTCGACGACGAGCAGTTGTTCTATCTGCGTGCCCGCGGTATCCCGGAGGCACAGGCCCGCCGCTTGGTGGTGCGCGGGTTCTTCAACGAGATCATCGCCAAGATCGCCGTGCCTGCGGTGCGGGAGCGACTCACCGAAGCAATCGAAAAAGAACTAGCAATCACTGAATCGAGAAGTTCGTAGCCATGACCACATTGGAAATCAAGGACCTCCACGTCTCCGTCATCTCGGCCGACGACGGGGACATCCCGATCCTCAAGGGTGTCGACCTCACCGTGAAGTCAGGGGAGACCCATGCGGTCATGGGCCCCAACGGATCCGGCAAGTCGACACTCTCATACGCCATCGCGGGCCATCCGAAGTACACGGTCACCTCCGGGTCGATCACCCTGGACGGCCAGGACGTGCTGGAGATGAGCATCGACGAACGAGCCCGCGCCGGACTGTTCCTGGCGATGCAGTACCCCATCGAGGTGCCCGGCGTCTCGATGTCGAACTTCCTGCGCACCGCGGCAACCGCGGTGCGCGGCGAGGCTCCCAAGTTGCGGCACTGGGTCAAAGAGGTCAAGGGCGCGATGGGCGAGCTCGACATCGACCCTTCCTTCAGCGAGCGCAGCGTCAACGAGGGTTTCTCCGGTGGTGAGAAGAAGCGCCACGAGATTTTGCAGCTCGGGCTGCTCAAGCCGAAGATCGCGATTCTCGACGAGACCGATTCCGGTCTGGACGTCGACGCGCTGCGGGTGGTCAGCGAGGGCGTCAACCGTTATGCGCAGTCCGAGAACGGCGGCGTGTTGCTGATCACCCACTACACCCGGATCCTGCGCTACATCCAGCCCCAGTTCGTGCATGTGTTCATCGGCGGTCGGATCGTGCAGTCCGGTGGACCGGAACTGGCCGACGAGCTGGAGGAGAACGGCTACGAACGCTTCACGCAGGCTGCATCGGCCTCCTAGGAGGTGTCAGAGATGACGACATCGTTCGACCGCCCGCTGGACGTGGAGAGGATCACCCGGATACGGGCGGACTTTCCGATCCTGCAACGGGTGATGCGCGGCGGATGTCAGCTGGCGTATCTGGATTCCGGGGCGACCTCGCAGCGTCCCGTCCAGGTTCTCGACGCCGAACGCGAGTTTCTGCTCCATTCGAACGGTGCAGTGCACCGCGGTGCTCATCAGCTGATGGAGGAGGCCACCGACGCCTACGAGCAGGGGCGCGACGATGTGGCGGCGTTCGTGGGCGCCGACTCCGATGAGTTGGTGTTCACCAAGAACGCCACCGAGGCCATCAACCTCGTCTCCTACGCCATCGGCGACGACCGTTTCGCCTCCGCGATCGGTCCGGGCGACGTCGTCGTCACGACCGAGTTGGAGCATCACGCGAACCTGATCCCGTGGCAGGAGCTCTGCCGACGCACGGGTGCCGAGCTGCGCTGGTACAGCGTGATTCCCGACGGACCGGATGCCGGCCGTATCGACCTGGACTCCCTCGTGCTCGACGAGCGGGTGAAACTCGTTGCGTTCAGCCATCATTCGAATGTGACCGGCGCGGTGCTGCCGGTGGCCGAGCTGGTGCGGCGGGCGAAGGCGGTCGGTGCGCTGACCCTGCTCGACGCCTGCCAGTCGGTGCCCCATCAGCCGGTGGATCTGCATGCCCTCGATGTCGACTTCGCCGCGTTCTCCGGCCACAAGATGCTGGGTCCCACCGGTATCGGTGTGCTCTACGGCCGCGGTGAACTGCTCAACGCGCTGCCACCGTTTCTGACCGGCGGCTCGATGATCGAGACGGTGACCATGGAGGACACCACCTACGCGCCGGCTCCTCAGCGGTTCGAGGCGGGCACGCCGATGACTTCACAGGTGGTGGGGCTCGGAGCGGCCGCGCGGTATCTGCAGGACATCGGGATGGCCGCGGTCGAGCAGCACGAGGCCGAGTTGGTCGCCGCCGCGTTGGCCGGGCTGTCGGGTATCGCCGGCGTGCGGACCATCGGCCCCGCCTCCATGGAGGATCGGGGTTCGCCGGTGTCGTTCGTGGTCGACGGTGTCCATGCGCACGACGTGGGTCAGGTTCTCGACGACGACGGTGTGGCGGTGCGCGTCGGCCACCACTGCGCCTGGCCGCTGCATCGCCGGTTCGGCATCGCTGCGACGGCGCGGGCATCCTTTGCGGTGTACAACACCCTCGACGAGGTGGACCGGCTGGTGTCGGGCGTGCGTCGGGCTGTCGAGTTCTTCGGGAACTGACGATGCGGCTGGAACAGATCTACCAGGAAGTGATCCTGGACCATTACAAGCGTCCGCACCACCGCGGTCTGCGGGAGCCTTACGGCGCCGAGGTGCATCACGTCAATCCCACCTGCGGGGACGAGGTCACGCTCCGGGTGGCGTTGTCGGAGGACGGAGAGACGGTCCACGACATCTCCTACGACGGTCAGGGCTGCTCGATCAGCCAGGCGTCGACCTCGGTGCTGACCGAGCAGGTCATCGGACAGACCGTCGGGGACGCGCTCAAGACGGTGGCTGCATTCTCCGAGATGGTGTCGTCGCGCGGCCGGATCGAGGGTGACGAGGACGTGCTGGGCGACGGTGTGGCGTTCGCCGGCGTCGCGAAGTACCCGGCGCGGGTCAAGTGTGCGTTACTGGGATGGACAGCGTTCAAGGCCGCGTTGGCGGAGGCCAGCGAATCAGACGGGGCGCTGGCGGAGGCCAGCGAATCAGACGGGGCGCTGGCGCAGGCGCGCGTGTCAGACAGTCGTGAGGAGATTTTATGAGTGATACGGCAGTACCAAATGACGAACTGCTCGCCGATATCGAGGAGGCCATGCGCGACGTCGTCGACCCCGAACTCGGGATCAACGTCGTCGACCTCGGCCTCGTGTACGGGGTGGGCGTCGAGGACGGGGACGCCGGTCGGGTCGCGCTGATAGATATGACCCTCACCTCGGCTGCGTGTCCCCTGACCGATGTCATCGAGGATCAGTCGCGCAGTGCACTGGTCGGTGCCGGCCTGGTGAACGAGATCAAGATCAACTGGGTGTGGAATCCGCCGTGGGGTCCGGACAAGATCACCGACGACGGACGCGAACAGCTTCGGGCGCTGGGCTTCACCGTCTGACCACGCTTGCGGCCGCGGTGATTATTCCGTTGGCCTGATCGTCGGCACAACCACGGGCGGCGCGCTTCGGCGCGCCGCTTTTTGCCCATGCCGCTTCCGGCAATCGGCCGCGGCCGAAGCGTCTCGCCACCGTTGCGCGAAAGCTGTTCGCCTGCGGTGCCCTTGTCCCTGGCTGCTATAGCCATGCGTGCTGTCAGCTAACTCATGGCGCTACGCTGACATGTGCAATTGGTGCCGAGTGTGTCACCAGTGTGGTGTCCGAATACCGAACTCCACTTTCTCTTTTTTGGGAAAGCAAGCACATTTGATGTTGATTCGATAGCGTTTGCTGCACACGCCTCGCTACCAGCGGAGAGGAGACGGCGATCCCCCGAAGACACTGATAGTGAACGATAGACAGGCGGTCAAGCTCATTGGCCGACCAAGAATTGTATTCGCTCTTCTGTGCCGCTGAGGCGGTGGCGTATTCATGCTCGCTTCTCCTTTTGATTACCTGCCGAAGAAATGGATGTGGTGATGGGTAATAGGCGGTGCAATCGATCACGAGCAGCAGTCGGCAAATCCTGGTTGGCCGGAGGCCTGATGGCGGCCGGCCTGGGGGCGGCTGTGGTCACCGGTGCCGCGACCGCGGCAGCCGGTCCCGCGGATCCGGGTGCGACAGGGTCAACCAGCTCGTCGGACAGCGACACAGCGGGTTCCGGCGCCACACGCGTGACCGATGCATCGACGACAAGCGATGGGGCAACGGCTGATTCGCGTCGGAACCGGGCGGACAAGCGGGCCGACAAACGGGCGGACCCAGGGGACGCGCCGTCCGACGACAGGTCCGAGGCCGATGCCGAGGCAGCGGACAAGGAAGCCGAGGCAGCGGACAAGGAAGCCGAGGCAGCGGACAAGGAAGCCGAGGCAGAGGCCGAGGACGCCGGCACGGAGGAGGAACCCGGCACCCAGGCCGTGGACTCCGATGATGTGGACACCGAGGTCGTCGACATCGCGGATTCGGCCGCCGAAGACGCCGAGGGTTCCGCCGACGTCGCCGCTCCTGCGTTGGTCCGCAAGGACACCGACGACACCGACGACACCGAGGTCACCGACGATCGTGGCGCCGACGAGGACAGCGACGCGGCAGCCAGTGCCGAACCCGACACAACCATGGACAAGATCGCCGCGGTCACCGTTGCGCCGGAAGCTCCAGAAGCGTTCACCGCTGCTGCGGTCGAGACCGATGCGGCATTGATCGCCGCGGCGACGAGCACCAAAGTGACCTTCAAGTCGATGATGCGCGACTGGCTGTACTCCATCGGAATCCGCAGCGCCAAGCTGGGCATCGACGACGGCGGTGCGCAGGTGCCGGGGTTCATCGCGAACTGGTGGCTCGGGGTACGCGCGCGGATCTACCGCGACGTGGTCATCCCGGCACCACCAGAGCCAACAGAGCCGTCAGAGCCGGACCAGCCCACGCTGTGGGAGACCAACTTCACCGACATGGACGAGGCGTTGCGGTACTGGGGTCTGCAGACCGGGCGGTGGGGACAGCCTGCGGGCGAGAACCAGTACTACACCGACGGCGACAACGTCTACATCGACGCCGACGGCAACCTCGTCATCGAAGCCCGCAGGGAGCCCACCCCGGATGGGCTCGGCGCGCCGCACAACTACACCTCGGCGCGCGTGGTGACCTTCGGCAAGCAGTCCATCGGCGTGGGGACCCGCGTCGTGGCCCGTATCCAGATGCCGGTCACCCAGGGCACGCTGCCGGCGTTCTGGTCGGTCGGCCTCGAACCGGGCCACGAATACGACTGGCCCCGCCAGGGGGAGATCGACATCGTCGAGATCCCGGGGTTGGGCACCCCGGCAGCCCGCAGAGGATGGACCGGCAACATCCACGGACCGTCGGATGCGGACAACACCGTCGACGTCAAGCTGCACCACGTCGGCGCGGACCTCGGGGTGGACCTGTCACAGGACTTCCACGAGTACGGCATGGACTGGTACTCCGACCGCATCGTCTGGCATGTCGACGGTGTAGAGGTCGGAAGGGTCACCCAGGCCCAGTACGAGGCACTCGGGGGCGACTGGACACCGTTCTCCGGCGCCTGGGACCACTATCTGATCCTCAACGTCGCCGTCGGCAATCCCTGGACCGGCGATCCTGACCCGTCGGCACCCTTCCAGGCTCAGATGAAAGTCGACTGGGTGAAGACCTACACGTTGTAGCGAGCGCTGGACGGGTACATGCTGGGAACAGAGCCCAAGAACCCGACGTTAGGAATGACGTGGCTACCCAAGACCTGACTGCTGAACAGTTCAACGACACCATCAATGACAACGAAATCGTGCTCGTCGATTTCTGGGCGTCGTGGTGCGGGCCGTGCAAGCAGTTCGCGCCGACCTTCTCGGCGTCGTCGGACAAACACCCCGATGTGGTGTACGCCAAGGTGGATACCGAGGCCGAGCAGCAGCTGGCCGCTGCCGCCGACATCCGCTCGATCCCGACCTTGATGGCGTTCAAGAAGGGCAAGCTGGTGTTCAACCAGGCCGGCGCCCTGCCGCCGGCAGCGCTGGAGGATCTGGTCCAGAAGGTCAAGGAATTCGACGTCGACGCCGCGATGGCAGCCCAGGACGACGGTGAGGCGCCCGGTCAGCAGTAGCGCCTGACCCGACGCCCGATACCGTGCAGGCGTGACCGAAGATACGCCTGCGCAGTTCGTCCTGGTAGACCGTCCGCGCCCACATATCGCGCTGGTCACGCTCAACCGGCCCGAGCGGATGAACTCGATGGCCTTCGACGTCATGGTCCCGCTCAAAAAGGTCCTCGACGAGCTCAACTCCGACAACACGGTGCGCGCGATCGTGCTGACCGGCGCGGGGCGCGGGTTCTCTTCGGGGGCCGATCACAAGTCGGCCGGGTCGGTGCCCCATGTCGACGGCCTGACCCGACCGACCTTCGCGCTGCGCTCGATGGAGGTTCTCGACGACGTCATCCTGGCGTTGCGCAAGATGCACCAACCGGTCATCGCGGCGGTGAACGGCGCGGCCATCGGTGGGGGACTGTGCCTGGCACTGGCCTGCGACATCCGTGTCGCGGCCAGCGGCGCCTACTTCCGCGCGGCAGGCATCAACAACGGGCTGACCGCCAGCGAACTGGGCCTGTCGTTCCTGTTGCCGCGCGCGATCGGCACCTCGCGGGCCTTCGAGATGATGCTGACCGGGCGCGATGTCACCGCCGAAGAAGCCGAGCGGAGTGGGTTGGTGTCGCGCGCGGTTCCCGAGTCCGAGCTTCTCGAGGTGTGCTTCGACATGGCGGCGCGGATCGCGTCGTTCTCGAGGCCGGGAATCGAGTTGACCAAACGCACACTGTGGAGTGGACTGGACGCCACTAGCCTGGAAGGGCACATGCAGGCCGAGGGTCTGGGACAGCTGTACCTTCGTCTGCTCACCAGCAACTTCGAGGAAGCGGTCGCCGCGCGTGCCCAGCGGCGCGCCCCCGCCTTCACCGACGACAAGTAAGTAGGGACATCAGCGTGATCACCGCAACGGACCTCGAGGTCCGCGCCGGGGCGCGCACCCTGCTCTCGGTCGACGGGGCGGCGCTGCGTATCCAGCCCGGCGACCGTATCGGTCTGGTCGGTCGCAACGGGGCCGGCAAGACCACCACCATGCGCATTCTGGCCGGGGAGGGCGAGCCCTACGCAGGGACCGTCACCCGGGTCGGAGAGGTCGGCTACCTGCCGCAGGACCCCCGCGAAGGTGACCTCGACATGCTGGCCCGCGACCGGGTGCTGTCGGCGCGCGGTCTGGACACCCTGCTCACCGATCTGGAGAAGCAGCAGGTGCTGATGGCCGAGGTGGCCGACGACGACGCCCGTGACAAGGCGATCAAGCGCTACGGAGTACTCGAAGAGCGGTTTGCCGCCCTGGGTGGGTACGCCGCGGAGAGTGAAGCCGGCCGGATCTGCGCCAGCCTCGGCCTGCCCGAGCGCATTCTGACCCAGCCGCTGCGCACGCTGTCGGGTGGCCAACGTCGCCGCGTCGAGCTCAGCCGCATCCTGTTCGCCGCGTCGGACACCGGCTCTGGATCGGACACGACGTTGCTCCTCGACGAGCCCACCAACCACCTCGATGCCGACTCCATCGGGTGGTTGCGCACCTTCCTGCAGAACCACACAGGTGGCCTCGTGGTGATCAGCCACGACGTGGACCTGCTCGCCGACGTCGTGAACCGGGTGTGGTTCCTCGATGCGGTGCGTGGTGAGGCCGACGTCTACAACATGGGTTGGCAGAAGTACCTGGATGCCCGTGCCACCGACGAGCAACGCCGGCGTCGGGAACGTGCCAACGCCGAGAAGAAGGCGTCGGCGCTGCGCACCCAGGCGGCCAAGATGGGCGCCAAGGCCACCAAAGCCGTTGCCGCGCAGAACATGCTGAAGCGGGCCGAGCGGATGATCGCCGAGCTCGACGACGAGCGGGTGGCCGACAAGGTCGCCAGAATCAGGTTCCCCACGCCTGCGGTGTGCGGTCGAACCCCGTTGGTGGCCAAGGGTCTGACCAAGGTATTCGGCTCCCTGGAGGTGTTCACGGGCGTCGACCTGGCGATCGACAAGGGATCTCGGGTGGTCATCCTCGGACTCAACGGTGCGGGTAAAACCACGCTGCTGCGAATCCTTGCGGGAACCGAGTTGCCCGATGCGGGGGTGATCGAGCCCGGGCATGGCCTCAAGCTCGGCTACTTCGCGCAGGAACACGACACGATCGACGGGTCGGCCTCGGTCTGGGAGAACATCCGCCATGCCGCCCCGGACACCGGTGAGCAGGACCTCCGCGGCCTGTTGGGTGCGTTCATGTTCAGCGGCGCGCAACTCGACCAGCCCGCAGGCACCCTCTCGGGCGGCGAGAAGACACGATTGGCGCTGGCCGGTCTGGTCGCCTCGACGGCAAACGTGTTGCTGCTCGACGAGCCGACGAACAACCTCGATCCGGCGTCGCGCGAACAGGTCCTCGACGCACTGCGCAGCTACCGGGGCGCGGTGGTGCTGGTGACCCACGACCCCGGGGCCGCCGAGGCGCTGGACCCGCAGCGGGTGGTGCTGCTGCCCGACGGCACCGAGGACTTCTGGTCCGACGAATACCGCGACCTGATCGAGCTCGCCTGATCTTTCGCGTGTCAACAGTTCCCGCGCCGGGTATGCCTAGGCATCAACCGCGGGGAGGCGCCGATGAAGCAGGACAGCAAGACCAGGGAACAGTTGATCAGCGAGCTCCGCCACGAATACGAGCGCGGCGCGAGTATCCGGTCACTGGTGGCATCAACCGGCCGTTCGTACGGCTCGATTCACAGCATGCTGCGCGAATCCGGCACCGCCATGCGCAGCCGCGGCGGCCCCAACCATCGCGGCCGCCGGTGACGGTTCACCGTTGCCGGACCGAGTCCTCGACCAGATCCAGCACGGCGCCGAGCCTCTCGGGATCGTCGCCGGAGGCCAGTCGCGCCACCAGCCCGTCGAGCACCAACTCGAGGTAGGTGCGCAGCACCTCGGCGGGTACGTCGTCACGCAGCCGGCCCGCCTGCTTCTGGCGCCGTAGCCGCTCGGTGGTGGCCGCCGACAGTTCGGCGGAGCGTTCCGCCCAGCCCCGGCTGAAGGCAGGGTCGTTGCGCAGCTTGCGTGCGATCTCCAGCCGGGTGGCCAGCCAGTCGAACTGTTCCGGCGCGGCGAGCATCTCCCGCATCACCTGGATCAGGCCCTCCCGCGTCGCCACCTCGGCCATCCGCTCGGCGTCCTCGCGGGCCAGTTCGAAGAACAGCGTGTCCTTGTCGCGGAAGTGATGGAAGATCGCGCCGCGCGACAGCCCGATCGTCTGCTCGAGTCGTCGGACTGTCGCCCGGTCGTAACCGTGCTCGGCGAAGCACCGCCGGGCACCGTCGAGAATCTGACGACGACGTGCCGCCAGGTGGTCGTCGGTTACCCGGGGCACCTGCTACGACTTCAGCATGTTGCGCAGCACGTACTGCAGGATGCCGCCGTTGCGGTAGTAGTCCGCCTCGCCGGGGGTGTCGATGCGGACCACGGCGTCGAACTCGACCTCTCCACCGTCCTGCTTGGTGGCCTTCACGTGCACCGTCCTAGGGGTCTGGCCCTCGTTGAGGTCCTCGATCCCGGTGATGTCGAAGGTCTCCGTGCCGTCCAGCTTCAGCGAGGCCGCCGACTCTCCCTCGGGGAACTGCAGCGGGATCACACCCATGCCGATCAGGTTGGAGCGGTGGATGCGCTCGAACGACTCGGTGATCACGGCCCGGACGCCGAGAAGGCTGGTGCCCTTGGCCGCCCAGTCGCGCGACGAGCCCGACCCGTACTCCTTGCCGCCCAGCACCACCAGCGGGATGTTCTCGGCAGCGTAGTTCTGCGCAGCGTCGTAGATGAACGCCTGCTCGCCGTCCTTGGTGAAGTCCCGTGTGTAACCGCCGGACACGTCGTCGAGCAACTCGTTCTTGAGCCGGATGTTGGCGAACGTGCCGCGAATCATCACCTCGTGGTTGCCGCGCCGCGAACCGTAGGAGTTGTAGTCCTTGCGGTCCACCCCGTGCTCGTCGAGATACTGTGCCGCCGGAGTGCCCGGCTTGATGCTGCCGGCGGGGGAGATGTGGTCGGTGGTCACCGAATCACCCAGCAGGGCAAGCACTCTGGCGCCGCTGATGTCGGTGACCGGAGCCGGTTCGGCAGGCATGCCGTCGAAGTACGGTGGCTTGCGTACATACGTGGAGTCCTCGGCCCACTCGAAGGTGTCGCCGGACGGGGTCGGCAGGTTGCGCCACCGGTCGTCGCCCTTGAACACGTCGGCGTAGTTCTTGGTGAACATCTCCTGGTTGATCGCCGAGGCGATGGTGTCGGAGATCTCCTTCTGCGTCGGCCAGATGTCCTTCAGGTGGACGTCGTTGCCGGTCTCGTCCTTGCCCAGCGGGTCGGCCTCGAAGTCGAAATCCATGCTGCCCGCCAGCGCGTAGGCGATCACCAACGGCGGCGACGCCAGGTAGTTCATCTTCACGTCGGGGTTGATACGGCCCTCGAAATTGCGGTTGCCGGACAGCACCGCGGTCACCGACAGGTCGTTGTCGTTGATCGCCTGGCTGATCTCGTCCGACAGCGGTCCGCTGTTGCCGATGCACGTGGTGCAGCCGTAACCGACCAGGTAGAAGCCGAGCTTCTCCAGGTAGGGCCACAGCCCGGCCTTGTTGTAGTAGTCGGTGACGACCTGGGATCCGGGCGCCATCGTGGTCTTGACCCAGGGCTTCGACGTCAGGCCTTTCTCCACGGCCTTCTTGGCCAGCAGCGCCGCGCCGATCATCACCTCGGGGTTGGAGGTGTTGGTGCAGGACGTGATCGCGGCGATCGCCACGGCGCCGTGGTCGATCACGAAATCGCCGCGGTCGTCGGAGTGCACCTTGATCGGGTTGGTGGGTCGGCCTTCCGCGCCTGCGGCGGCGGAATGTAGTGGCGGGGTTCCGCCGTTGGTGAAGGACAGCGACACCGGGTCGCTGCTGGGGAACGTCTCGTCGACGGCTTCGTCGAGCTTCGAGTACTCCGCCTGCCCCGCCTCGTCACCGACGTAGTTGTGAATGTCCTTGCGGAACGCCGACTTCGCGTCGTCGAGCGCGATGCGGTCCTGGGGACGCTTCGGACCGGCGATCGACGGCACCACGTCGGACAGGTCGAGCTCGATGTACTCGGAGAACTCGGGCTCGCGGCTCGGGTCGTGCCACATGCCCTGGGCCTTGGCATACGCCTCCACCAGCGCCAGCTGCTCCTCGCTGCGGCCCGTCATCCGCAGGTAGTCGATGGTGACCTCGTCGATCGGGAAAATTGCTGCGGTGGAACCGAATTCGGGGCTCATGTTGCCGAGAGTGGCGCGGTTGGCCAGCGGCACCTCGGACACACCCTCGCCGTAGAACTCGACGAACTTGCCGACCACGCCGTGCTTGCGCAGCATCTCGGTCACGGTGAGCACCACATCGGTGGCGGTGACGCCGGCGCGGCGCTCGCCGGAGAGCTTGAAGCCGACGACGCGCGGGATCAGCATCGACACGGGCTGTCCCAGCATCGCGGCCTCGGCCTCGATCCCGCCGACGCCCCAGCCCAGCACGCCGAGTCCGTTCTCCATGGTGGTATGAGAGTCGGTGCCCACGCAGGTGTCGGGGTAGGCGACCCCGTCGCGGTTCATCACGACCGACGCGAGGTACTCGATGTTGACCTGGTGCACGATGCCGGTTCCCGGCGGCACGACCTTGAAGTCGTCGAAGGCGCCCTGACCCCACCGCAGGAACTGGTAGCGCTCACCGTTTCGCTCGTACTCGATCTCGACGTTGCGCTCGAACGCGTTGGCGGTGCCGAACAGGTCGGCGATCACCGAATGGTCGATGACCAGGTCGGCCGGCGCCAGCGGATTGACCTTCTGCGGGTCCCCGCCGAGATCGCCGACGGCCTCGCGCATCGTGGCCAGGTCGACGATGCAGGGCACCCCGGTGAAGTCCTGCATGATCACCCGTGCCGGGGTGAACTGGATCTCGACGCTGGGGTCGGCCGACGGGTCCCAGTTCGCGATGGCCTCGATGTGCTCCTTGGTGATGTTGGCGCCGTCCTCGGTCCGCAACAAGTTCTCGGCGAGCACCTTGAGGCTGTAGGGGAGCTTCTCGGTGCCCGGGACCGCGTCGAGGCGGTAGATGTCGTACTTCTGGTCTCCGACCTCGAGCGTGTCGTGCGCGCCGAACGAGTTCAGGGATGAATTCTTGCTGCTCACATCAACTCCCGCTTTGGATCATCGCCGCGACGGGCTGTGTCAGCGGCGCTTGTAATCGTAACAGTACGCTTGTCCTACAAGGCAAGAAGGGTGTTTCGGTCGTCCGGCTCCAGTCTTGTACCCACGCGCGCGTGGTGCCACCCGGATGCCATGACCAAATCCGCAGGGTCGTGTCGCCGTCGCGACCGGCGGACGGTCGCGTACGGTGCTGCTGTGACCGGACCGCACTCGATTCCGCTCTGGGTCCCGCATCTGCCGGCGTACATCCCGCCGGAGGTGGACATGGAGCGGGTGCAGGCCGACGTGGCCGACGACGGGGTCAGCGTGCCCCCCGGGGATGAGCCCGACGTGCCCGCGTTGCGACAGGTCGTCGCCGACGCGCGCAGCGAGGGCATCGACCTCAAGATCGTCGTGATCGACCTCAACCCGCCGATCGACACCCCGCTTCGTGACATCGCGACCGAAGTCGGTACGGCCAACCCCGGCTCGACGGTGCTCGCGCTCAGTCCGTCCTTCGCCGGGACCTACAGTCCGGAGTTCGATCGGGTGACGCTGGAAGCCGGTCAGGACGTCGCGAAGACCGGCGACGCCGTGCAATCTTCGAAGAACTTTGTCGGCGAGTTGACCGACTCCCACTTTCCTTGGACACCATTCACGATTGTCCTTGTTCTGGCAGTTGTAATGGCCGTTGTAGCTACCCGAATACTGCAGATCCGTGGCAAACGGCAGTCGGAGTCGGGCGCAGCATCCACCAGCTCTGATTAAGGGTTGACAACACTCACGCAAATTCAAACGTCACTGTTTGATAACACCAATTGCAATTACATTGTTGTAATTTGTTACTAAAGTTTCTTTAGCGTCAGATGTGACGTACGGTGCAATCGGTGCCTGATGTTGCGGATGTGGTTGATGTGACTTCTCTGTCCGAGGCGCCCGAAAATGTGCCGACACGCTCGCGTGGAGCCTTAGGAGACCTGAGTCGAATGAGACGCATCCCTGGCGGCGCCTCCGCTACGCGGTTGTGCGCGGTGGCCCTGGCCTCCGGCATGGTCCTGACGACCCCCGGACTGGCCCAGGCGCAGCCTGCCAACCCGGACAGCCTTTCGACGTTGGTGACCGCCGTCGCCGACGTCAACCAGCAACTGCAGGATCTCGGTGCCGCGATCCAGACCCAGCAGGAGAGCGTCAACAAGGCGATCCTGGATGTGAAGACGGCGCGGGACGACGCCGCGGCCGCCCAGCAGGAGGTCGAGGCCAGCGCTCAGCGCGTCGCGGACGCCAACACCGCGATCGAGGCCGCCCAGCAGCGGTTCGACAAGTTCGCCGCCGCGATGTACGTCAGTGGCCCGTCGGGTTCGTATCTGAACGCGGCAGACCCCGTCGACATCCTCAACACCGCCGCCGCCGGTCAGACACTGTCCATCAGTTCCAAGCAGGTGATGGCCAACCTGCAGCGGGCGCGTACCGAGCAGGTCAACAAGGAGTCGGCAGCCAGGCAGGCCAAGCAACAGGCCGACGACGCGGTCAAGGCCGCCGAGTCCAGCCAGCAGACCGCGGTGACCGCACTGACCGACGTCCAGCAGACCTTCAAGGCCCAGCAGGTCGAGCTCGACCGGCTCGCCGCCGAGCGGGCGACGGCCCAGGCCAAGTTGAAGGAGGCGCGCGCGGTGGCCGCTCCCACCGGCCGGGCCACCGCAGGTGCCGAGGCGCCTGCGGCCGCGCCCAGCGGCAAGCCCGACCCGGGTCGTGCCGCTGCGGACTGGGACGTCGACCCCAGCACCGGAAACCGCGAGACCGCCTGGGACATGACCCTGCCCCAGATCCCGAGCGCCTTCGTCAGCGGCGACCCGATCCAGATCATCAACGCGGTGATCAAGATCATCACGACGTCGCTGGAGGTCACCGCCAGCCTCGGCCGCAAGTTCCTGCAGAGCATCGGGTTGCTGCCGACCGAGACCGGCATCACCAACGGCGCCATCCCGGCGGTGGCCGGTCCGCAGGCCACCGAGTTGGTGATCCGACGCGGCATGTCACAGCTGGGGGTGCCCTACTCGTGGGGCGGCGGCAACGCCGCAGGACCCAGCCGCGGCATCGACCGGGGCGCAGGCACCGTCGGGTTCGACTGCTCGGGGCTGATGCTCTACATGTTCGCCGGTGTCGGCATCAAGCTCGACCACTACTCGGGCTCGCAGTACAACGCCGGCCGCAAGATCCCGTCGTCGCAGATGCGCCGCGGGGACATGATCTTCTACGGGCCCAACGCCAGCCAGCACGTGGCGATGTACCTCGGCAACGGGCAGATGCTCGAGGCGCCCTACACCGGATCGGTGGTCAAGGTCTCGCCGGTGCGCACCAGCGGCATGACCCCGTACGTCACCCGAATGATCGAGTGGTGATCACACTGCGCCGCCTGGTTCTCGTCCTGCTCACCGCCGGCGCGTTGCTGTTGGCGCCGGTCGCCCCGGCGTCCGCGCAGCCCGCGGCCGGCCAGTGGGATCCGACGCTGCCCAAGATCCTCAGCGCGGGAGCGCCGGGTGATCCGTTGTCCATCGCCAACGCGTCGCTCGCCGCGACCGCACAGGCCACCCAGGTCACGATGAACCTGGGCCGCAAGTTCCTGCAGAGCATCGGTCTGGCGCCCGCGGACGCGCCTGCCGGCGTCGCGCCGGGAATGGTGCGGGGTCCGGCAGCCGTCGAGTACGTCATCCGCCGCGGCGGCTCCCAGATCGGCACTCCGTACTCCTGGGGTGGCGGCAAGCCGAACGGACCGAGCACCGGCGTCGACTCCGGGGCCAACACCGTCGGCTACGACTGCTCCGGTTTCACCCAGTTCTCCTTCGCCGGGGTCGGGGTGCTGATCCCCAAGTACTCCGGAGACCAGTACAACGCCGGCCGCAAGGTCCCGGTGAACCAGGCCAAGCGCGGAGATCTGCTGTTCTGGGGTCCCGGTGGCACCCAGCACGTGGCCATCTACCTCGGTGGCGGCAAGATGCTCGAATCGGCGAGCAGCGTGGGCAGCGTGAGTGTGAACCCGCTGCGCACCGCGGGACTGCAGCCGTATGCCGTCCGCGTCATCGAATCCTGAGTGTGGCCTGAGTTAAACCTGAGCACCACTGGTGAATACCGGCGCGCAGCGCCTCTCACCCCGGGCAGCGTCGACGGATACAGAAGCAACTGGAATAGTTGACGACGAGCGCGCGGCCACAACCGGCCGGCGCCGCACAGACCACCATGTACTGCGCATGTGGAAGGAACGTTGATGACCTCACCGAGTGGGCCGCCTCAGGGCGCTGGAGGATATCCCGGGCAGGCGCCGGCACAGGGCTACTCCGCGGGTGCTCACGCCGCTCCGAACTCCAACGGTGGGCTGCAACACGAGGTGCACACCCTCGAGCGGGCGATCTTCGAGGTGAAGCGGATCATCGTCGGCCAGGACCTGCTGGTCGAGCGGATGCTGGTCGGGCTGCTGGCCAAGGGCCATGTGCTACTCGAAGGCGTGCCCGGCGTGGCCAAGACACTGGCGGTCGAGACGTTCGCCAAGGTGGTCGGCGGCACCTTCGCCCGTATCCAGTTCACCCCTGACCTGGTGCCCACCGACATCGTCGGCACCCGGATCTACCGTGCGGGCAAGGAGGAGTTCGACATCGAACTCGGCCCGGTGGTGGTCAACTTCCTGCTCGCCGACGAGATCAACCGCGCCCCGGCCAAGGTGCAGTCCGCACTGCTGGAGGTGATGGCCGAGCGCAAGATCTCGATCGGCGGCAAGACCTTCCCGCTGCCCAGCCCCTTCCTCGTGATGGCGACCCAGAACCCGATCGAGCAGGAAGGCGTCTACCAGCTACCCGAGGCGCAGCGCGACCGCTTCCTGTTCAAGCTCAACGTCGACTACCCGTCGCCGGAGGAAGAGCGCGAGATCATCTACCGGATGGGCGTCAAGCCGCCGGAGGCCAAGGCGATCCTGTCCACCCAGGACCTGCTGCGCCTGCAGGACGTCGCTGCGAACACGTTCGTCCACCACGCGCTGGTCGACTACGTCGTCCGTATCGTCACCGCCACCCGCGAGCCGGAGAAGTTCGGCATGCCCGACGCCAAGGCCTGGATCGCCTACGGCGCGTCACCCCGTGCCTCGCTGGGCATCATCGCCGCGTCCCGCGCGCTGGCGCTGATCCGCGGGCGCGACTACGTGATACCGCAGGACGTCGTCGAGGTCATCCCGGATGTGCTGCGGCACCGCCTGGTGCTGACCTACGACGCGCTCGCCGACGAGGTCTCCTCCGACACGGTCGTCAACCGCATCATGCAGACAGTCGCGCTGCCCCAGGTGAACGCCATCCCGCAGCAGGGTCATTCGGTCCCACCCGGGGTCCCGGCTGCGGCAGCCGCAGCCGGCGGCCGCTGACCCGGTAAGCGGCCCACTAAGTGACGTCTCCTCCCGATTCTCCAGGCGCCAAACCCTCCGGTCGCAGCGTCGATCTGCCCTCGCTGCAGCGCGGCGAGATCCGCGACCCGGCTTTGACGGCAGCGTTGCGCAAGCTCGAGCTGACCGTCCGGCGAAAGCTCGACGGGGTGCTGCACGGTGACCACCTCGGGCTGCTGCCCGGCCCGGGTTCCGAACCGGGGGAGTCGCGGATCTACCAGCCCGGCGATGACGTCCGCCGGATGGATTGGTCGGTGACGGCGCGCACCCAGGCGCCGCACGTGCGTCAGATGATCGCCGACCGCGAGTTGGAGACCTGGCTCGTCGTCGACGTGTCGGCCAGCCTGGACTTCGGCACCGCCGGTTGTGAGAAGCGCGACCTCGCCGTCGCGGCCGCGGCGTCGATCGCGTTCCTCAACAGCGGCGGCGGCAACAGGCTGGGCGCGATCATCTCCAACGGCGAGACCACCCGCCGGGTGGCCGCGCTGTCCGGCCGGGTGCACGAGCAGGAACTGCTGCGCGCGATCGCCACCACGCCGCGGGCGCCGGTCGGGGTCCGCGGCGATCTGGCCGCGGCGATCGACGCGCTGCGCAGGCCCGAGCGGCGCCGCGGCATGGTGGTGATCATCAGTGACTTCCTCGGTCCGGTCGACTGGATGCGCCCGCTGCGGGCCATCGCCGGCCGCCACGAGGTACTCGGCATCGAGGTCCTCGACCCCCGCGACGTCGAGTTGCCGGCCGTCGGCGATGTCGTCCTGCAGGACACCGAGACCGGGCGCACCCGCGAGTTCACCATCGACGAGCAGCTGCGGACCGACTTCGAGCAGGCCGCCGCCGCACACCGTGCCGAGGTGGCGCGCACGCTCCGGCGCTGCGGTGCGCCGTTGCTGTGCCTGCGCACCGACCGGGACTGGATCTCCGATGTGGTCAGGTTCGTCGCCGGTAGGCGGCGCGGCGCACTGGCCGGTCGATGAACAGCGCACCGACACGCGCGGTCACAAAAGAAACAACGAAATGACAAGTAGCACATGACTTTACCGTTCTTCGGGCCGATGTCGCTGTCCGGCTTCGAGCACCCGTGGTTCTTCCTGTTCTTCCTGGTGATCATCGGGCTGATCGCGCTCTACGTGGTCGTGCAGCTGTCCCGACACAGGCGGGTACTGCGGTTCGCGAACATGGAGCTGCTGGAAAGCGTGGCGCCGAAGCGGCCGAGTCGATGGCGCCACCTCCCTGCGACGCTGCTGATCCTGGCGTTGGTGTCGTTCACCGTCGCCATGTCCGGCCCGACACACGACGTCCGCATCCCGCGCAACCGTGCCGTGGTGATGCTGGTCGTCGACGTGTCACAGTCGATGCGTGCCACCGACGTCGCGCCCAACCGGTTGGCTGCCGCGCAGGAGGCGGCCAAGCAGTTCGCCGACCAGCTCACCCCTGGCATCAACCTCGGACTGATCTCCTATGCCGGCACCGCGACCGTGCTCGTCTCGCCGACCACCAACAGGGAGGCGACCAAGAACGCGATCGACAAGCTGCAGCTCGCCGACCGGACCGCGACCGGCGAGGGCATCTTCACGGCGCTGCAGGCGGTCGCCACGGTCGGGGCGGTCATCGGGGGTGGGGACGAACCCCCACCGGCGCGCATCGTGCTGATGTCCGACGGCAAGGAGACCGTGCCGTCCAACCCGGACAACCCCAAGGGTGCCTACACCGCGGCCCGGACCGCCGACGATCAGGGTGTGCCGATCTCGACGGTGTCCTTCGGGACGCCCTACGGCTATGTCGAGATCAACGACCAGCGTCAGCCGGTCCCGGTGGACGACGAGATGCTCAAGAGGATCGCCGACCTCTCCGGAGGAGAGGCGTTCACGGCATCGAGCCTCGAGCAGCTCAAGGAGGTGTTCACCAACCTTCAGGAGCAGATCGGCTACGAGACGATCAAGGGTGACGCCAGCGTGGGTTGGCTGCGGCTCGGTGCGTTGGTGCTCGCCGCGTCGGCCCTGGCCGCGTTGCTGATCAACCGGCGCCTACCCGACTAGAAATATCCCTGTGTCGCTGCTCCCACCTGCCGTATGGCGATTTCTTGTGAACGAGCGCCAGGCATTAGGTTGGCGGGCATGACTGCGGACGCTGCCACCGAAGAACCCGCCGACACCGCCGCTGAAACCACCGGCGCCCGCCCCGCATTCGTCGCCCGTTCGGTCCTGGTGACCGGCGGAAACCGGGGTATCGGCCTGGCGATCGCGCAGCGCCTCGCCGCCGACGGCCACAAGGTGGCCGTCACCCATCGTGGATCGGGGGCGCCCGACGGGCTGTTCGGTGTGCAGTGCGACGTCACCGACAGCGAGGCCGTCGACCGCGCCTTCAAAGAGGTCGAGGAGCATCAGGGGCCGGTCGAGGTGCTGGTGTCCAACGCCGGCATCTCCCAGGACGCCTTCCTGATCCGGATGACCGAGGAGCGCTTCGAGAACGTCATCGATGCCAACCTCACCGGGGCGTTCCGGGTGGCCCAGCGAGCGTCGCGCAGCATGCAGCGCAAACGTTTCGGCCGGATCATCTTCATCGGTTCGGTGTCCGGGATGTGGGGCATCGGCAACCAGGCCAACTATGCGGCCGCCAAGGCAGGCCTGATCGGTATGGCCCGCTCGATCTCGCGGGAGCTTTCCAAGGCCGGTGTCACCGCCAACGTCGTCGCGCCCGGCTATATCGACACCGAGATGACGCGCGCTCTCGACGAGCGGATCCAGGAGGGTGCGTTGGACTTCATCCCGGCGAAGCGCGTCGGCACCGCCGAGGAAGTCGCCGGCGCGGTCAGCTTCCTCGCGTCGGAGGACGCGAGCTACATCGCCGGTGCGGTGATCCCCGTCGACGGCGGCATGGGTATGGGCCACTAGAGCAGAACAGACAAGGTCTCTTCACCAGACAAGGACTCTCCACCAGACAAGGACTCTTCACAGTGAAACTTCTTCAAGGCAAGCGGATCCTCGTCACGGGGATCATCACCGATTCGTCGATCGCGTTCCACATCGCCAAGGTCGCCCAGGAAGCCGGCGCCGAGCTGGTGCTCACCGGGTTCGACCGGATGAAGCTGATCCAGCGCATCGCGGACCGGTTACCCAATCCGGCGCCGCTGCTGGAACTCGACGTCCAGAACGACAAACATCTCGACACCCTGGCGGACCGGGTGAGCGAGGTGATCGGTGAGGGCAACAAACTCGACGGGGTGGTGCACTCCATCGGGTTCATGCCGCAGACCGGGATGGGCATCAACCCGTTCTTCGACGCGCCTTACGAGGATGTCGCCAAAGGCATCCACATCTCGGCCTACTCCTACGCGTCGCTGGCCAAGGCGGTGTTGCCCATCATGAGCCCCGGTGGCGGCATCGTCGGCATGGACTTCGACCCCACCCGCGCGATGCCTGCATACAACTGGATGACGGTGGCCAAGAGCGCGCTGGAATCGGTCAACCGATTCGTCGCACGCGAGGCCGGACAGGTTGGGGTGCGATCGAATCTTGTTGCGGCAGGCCCGATCCGGACCCTGGCCATGAGTGCGATCGTCGGCGGCGCCCTCGGCGACGAGGCCGGGGCGCAGATGCAGCTCCTCGAAGAGGGGTGGGATCAGCGCGCGCCGCTGGGCTGGAACATGAAAGACCCGACACCGGTGGCCAAAACGGTGTGTGCCCTGCTGTCGGACTGGCTGCCGGCCACCACGGGCACCATCATCTTCGCCGACGGAGGGGCGAGCACCCAGCTCCTGTGATGGACTTTGACGCGCTGCTGCTGCTGTCGTTCGGTGGTCCGGAGGGGCCCGACCAGGTCATGCCGTTCCTCGAGAACGTCACCCGGGGCCGGGGCATCCCCCGGGAACGGCTGGCTGCTGTCGCCGAGCACTACCTGCACTTCGGTGGGGTGTCGCCGATCAACGGAATCAACCGCGAGCTGATCGTCGCGATCGAGGCGGAGCTGGCCCGCCGCGGGCTGGAGCTGCCCGTCTACTTCGGCAACCGCAACTGGGAGCCCTACGTCGAGGACACAGTCGCGCAGATGCGCGACAACGGCATTCGGCGTGCCGCGGTGTTCTCGACATCGGCCTGGGGCGGCTACTCCGGCTGCACGCAATACCAGGAAGACATCGCGCGCGCCCGGGCGTCGGCCGGTTCCGACGCACCTGAGTTGACCAAACTTCGCCAGTACTTCGATCACCCGCTGCTCGTCGAGATGTTCGCCGACGCCATCCGCGACGCCGCGGCGACCCTGCCCGAGGCGGTGCGCGCCGACGCCCGGCTCGTCTTCACCGCGCATTCGATCCCGTTGCGGGCTGCCTCGCGCTGCGGACCAGACCTTTACGAACGCCAGGTCGCCCACACCAGCGCGTTGGTCGCGGCAGCCGCGGGATACCCCGACTACGACCAGGTCTGGCAGTCTCGATCCGGACCGCCGCAGGTGCCATGGCTGGAACCCGACGTCGGTGACCACCTCGCCTCGCTGGCGCACACCGGCACCGAGGCGGTGATCGTCTGCCCGGTCGGTTTTGTCGCCGACCACATCGAGGTGGTCTGGGATCTCGACAGTGAACTCGCCGAACAGGCAGCCGACGCGGGGATCGCCTTCGCGCGGGCGACGACGCCGAACGCGCAGCCCCGGTTCGCGCGACTGGTGGTCGACCTGATGGACGAGATGCGTCTGGACCGGCCTGCGGCCAGGGCCCGGGGAAGCATCGGGGAGCGCGAGGTGCCGGGTTACGGGTGCAGCGTCAACGGCGCCCTGTGCACCCCGGCGTGCTCGGCCGAGCGCTAGTCGCGCCAGGCGGATCGAAGGATCGACGCGACCGCGGCCAGTCGAGCCGACCGGACCACCGAGGACAGCGGACGTAACGCATCGCTGGCGAGTTGGACCTCCGAGGAGCTCTGCAATCCGCTCGGGATCAGTCCGGCGCTGACGGCGATGATCGCGTCGACATGAGCCGCGTTCTCGAGAACCCGCACCGCCCGCGTGGGCGCATGGTCGGGGATCCGATGTGCCTGGGTGGATTCCAGCACCTGCTCGACCATCCTGCGCGGGTCGGCGACATCACCGCCCGGGGCTTCGGCGCGCAGCGCGCCGAGCGCATCGGCCGCCGCGCGCACCGCGTCGCGCAGTGCGTACTCCGCCGTGCCGAGGTCGAGGTCCTCGGGTAGCGGCAGCGCGGGCAGCGAGTACACCGTCCACGACAGCGCAGACAGTTCGGGTTCGAATTCGTACTCCTCGCCGTCGGGGGTGTCCGGGTACTCCAGGTCCGGGACCAGCCCGATCGCCGACTCCGGTGATCCGACCATGATCGCCTCACCGGCGGTGATGGCGTCGCGGCCGAACTGGGTGCCCGGCGGCAGCCCGCGGACGTCGCCGGGGACCGGCAACGCGAGCACGATCGAGGGCGGTGTCCCCGCCGGCCGTGCCGCCGTGCGCATCGTCTGCAGCAGAGACACCGCCCCCGCATCATCGAGATCGGGCCACGACAGGCCGGTGCGTTCGGCGGCCACCGAGTCATATGCTGTCACCGAATGCTTTGATGTCCATTGGGATAACGCATCCAGGACATCATCGGGCGCGGCGGCACCGGCGAGCCAGGCATTGGCCCACACCGACAGCGAAACACTGGGACACCACATGATGCAGGCAGTGTAGTTGTTGGGTCTGGTTGTTACCTGCTGACACCGTCGGCGCCGCGCTAGGCTCGTGTCATGCCCGTTCCGCTGATCTGGCTGATCGCAGCACTGGCCCTCGCCGGAGCCGAGGCGCTCACCGGTGATCTGTTCCTGCTCATGCTCAGCGGTGGGGCACTGGCCGCAGCCGGCTCCAGTTGGCTGCTCGCGTGGCCGGTCTGGGCCGACGGTCTGGTGTTCCTGCTGGTGTCGGTCCTGCTGCTGGTGGGGGTCCGCCCGGCGATCAAGCGGCGGGTGCAGTCGGGCAAGGGTCTTCTGGATCCCGCCAAAGCGCTGGAGGGCAAGAGCGCGCTGGTGCTCGACCGGGTGGCGCGCCACGAAGGTCAGGTCAAGCTTGACGGCGAGATCTGGACGGCGCGGCCCCACGTCGAGACCGACGTCTACGAAGCCGGTGACCAGGTGACCGTCGTGCAGATCGACGGGGCCACTGCGGTCGTCGCCAAGATCGTCTAGAGAAGGAGTCCGTTGTGGACGGTGCTGTCGCAGGGTTGGTCCTGCTGGCCGTTTTGGTGGTGTTCGCCGTGATCGTCGTGGCGAAATCGGTGGCGCTGGTACCCCAGGCCGAGGCCGCGGTGATCGAACGTCTGGGCCGCTACAGCAAGACAGTGTCGGGGCAGCTGACGCTGCTGTTGCCCTTCATCGACAAAATCCGGGCGCGGGTCGACCTGCGCGAGCGGGTGGTGTCGTTCCCCCCGCAGCCGGTGATCACCGAGGACAACCTGACCGTGAACATCGACACGGTCGTCTATTTCCAGGTCACCAACCCGCAGGCGGCGGTCTACCAGATCAGCAACTACATCGTCGGCGTCGAGCAACTGACCACCACCACACTGCGCAACGTGGTGGGCGGTATGACCCTGGAACAGACTCTGACCTCCCGTGACTCGATCAACGGCCAGTTGCGCGGGGTGCTCGACGAGGCCACCAACCGATGGGGTCTGCGGGTGGCCCGCGTCGAGCTACGCAGCATCGACCCGCCGCCGTCGATCCAGGACTCGATGGAGAAGCAGATGCGCGCCGACCGGGAGAAGCGCGCAATGATCCTGACCGCCGAGGGCCACCGGGAAGCGTCCATCAAGCAGGCGGAAGGGCAGAAGCAGTCCCAGATCCTGGCGGCCGAAGGTGCCAAGCAGGCCGCGATCCTCACCGCCGAAGCCGACCGGCAATCGCGCATGTTGCGGGCCCAGGGTGAGCGTGCCGCCTCCTACCTGCAGGCCCAAGGCGAGGCCAAGGCGATCGAGAAGACCTTCGCCGCCATCAAGGCCGGCCGCCCCACCCCGGAGCTGCTGGCCTACCAGTACCTGCAGACGTTGCCGCAGATGGCCCAAGGCGAGGCGAACAAGGTGTGGCTGGTGCCCAGCGATTTCGGTACCGCGCTGCAGGGTTTCACCAAGCTGCTGGGCGCACCGGGCGAGGACGGGGTGTTCCGCTACACGCCGTCGCCGGTCGAGGAGAACCTGCCGAAGCCGGAGGACGACTCGGCAGAGGTGGCCGACTGGTTCAACACCCAGACCGATCCGGAGATCGCCCAGGCCGTCGCCGAGGCGGTGGCCGAGGCACGCACCCCGGTGGCCGGTCTCGACGGGCCACGCCAGTATCCGCCGCTCACGCAGCAGTCGCAGCCGGACGTGACCGACTACTCCCGACAACAGGCACCGCCGCCCCGTCAAGGCAGCTCGGATCAATGAGTGCGCTGACCTCCACACGGACGTATGCGGTGCTGGCGGCAGTTCAGGCCGGCGACGCCGTCGCGTGTGCCGTGCCCATCGCGCCGATCGAGAAGGCGTTCGACGATGTGGGCCTGGCGCCGGAGCTGCGCCCGATCATCCCGTTCGTGAAGGCGGCTGCTGCCGTCGGCCTGGTATCGGTGTACCGGTTTCCGGCGCTGGCCCGTCTGACGACGTTCATGCTGACGGTCTATTTCGTGCTGGCCGTGGGGTCCCACATCAGGGCCAGGGACTGGAGCCCCGGGATGGCGGCGGCGTCGTCGTTCCTCGCGCTGTACGCCACGATGACGGCGAAGGGCCCCTCGGTCAGCCGGCGCTGATCGCCGGCTCGGTCGGTTCGACCGGCTCGTCGGGCCGGACCTCGGGTCCGCGGTTGCGGCGGTCTGTCCGGATTTCGTAGATCAGCCCGGCGACGCCGATGCTCGCGGTGCACAACGAGACCACGAACAGCAGGGGACTGACGTTGCCGGTGAGGGCGTCACCGAGGATGACGACGGCCGCAGTGCCAGGTAGCAGACCCGCCGACGTCGCCAGCGTGTAGGGCACCGCGCGTACCGCCGATGAGCCGGCCGCGTAGTTCAGCACGGAGAACGGGACGACCGGGATCATCCGGACCGACAACACCGTCGGCCAGCCGCGGTCGGCGAGCCTGCTGTTCACCGCCTCCAGGCGTGGGTGGGTCACCAATCTGTCCAGCTGCCAGCCTGCCGCCCGCACGAGCAGCAGTGCGATGACCGCGCTGACGGTGCTCGCGAGCACGGCCAACGGCACCCCCAGATACGGGCCGAACAGCAGACCCGCCGACAGTGTGAACACGGTGCGCGGGAACGGGAACACCGTGACGACGATGTGCGCGCCCAGGAAGGCCAGCGGGAACCACGGACCCACCGAAGTGGCCCAGTCCCGCAGTTGCACGGCGGTCGGCAGCGGCACCAGCGCCGCGATTGCGACGAGGATCACAATCGCGGTGAGGATGGCGGCGAACCGGCGAGGAGGAAACGTCCTCAGCGTGGTGAGCACCGCCGCACGGACGGTGCGCAGCGTGCTGACGACGGAGTTCACGTCTTCCAAGAGTACGGGGCGAGGCGTCGAACCGGCGCTCGGACAGGCCCTGCGCCCGTCTTCCCCGGCCGGACCGGGGCACGCCGGCGTGATGCCCATCATTTAGCCTGATGGCTGTGCAGAAACCCAGCGCCGGCACTGCCGGGGGCGTAGTGGATTCCGATCTCGACCGATGGCGGTCCGCCGTGGCGGGTGTGCTGGCGAAGACAACACGGCGTGATCCTGCCGATCTGCCCGCCGAACCGGAGCGGCTGCTGGACTCGCCCACCTACGACGGGTTCCCGATCCGGCCGCTGTACACCAGCGCCGACGAGCTGACCGAGCCGGAACTGCCGGGCCGGTGGCCGTTTGTCCGCGGTGGCGACGCGCTGCGCGACGTGAAGTCCGGCTGGAAGGTCGCCGAGGTCTTCCCCGCCGACAGTGCCACCACGGATGCCACCGTGGACGCCACCGCAGACAACGGCAACGGCTCGCTGCTGCTCGGGCTGACCGAGGGGGTGAGCGCGCTGGTGCTGCGCGTCGGTGAGGTCGACGGCGTTGTCCGTCCTGCAGACCTGGACCGGTTGCTCGACGGTGTCTTTCTCGACCTCGTCCCCGTGGTGCTCGACGTCACCGGCGACGGGCCGACCTACCGCGCCGCGGCCGACGCGCTCCTGGACCTGCTGACCGGACTCGA
This sequence comes from Mycolicibacterium hippocampi, assembly GCF_010723735.1. Classification (GTDB taxonomy): domain Bacteria; phylum Actinomycetota; class Actinomycetes; order Mycobacteriales; family Mycobacteriaceae; genus Mycobacterium; species Mycobacterium hippocampi. Next base: position 3,400,470 of record NZ_BLLB01000002.1, read on the forward strand.
CGACGACCAGCGGTCCCGGTTGTCGGTGGATCTCGGCGCCGACCCGCTCACCGCGATATGGGCCGGCCGGCCGGCGCCCGGCCTCGACGACGTGATCGCGACCGCGGAGAAGGTCGCCGGGTACGACGGGCACGTGCGGACCATCACGGTGGACGGTCCGGTCTTCCACAACCTCGGTGCCAATGCCTCGTGGGAGCTCGGTGCGGCCGTCGCCGCCGGGGTGGCCTATCTGCGAGAGCTGGTCGACGCGGGTCTGTCCGCGGCCACAGCGTTGCGCCAGATCAGCTTCCGGTTCGCCGCCGATGACGACCAGTTCACCACCATCGCGAAACTGCGTGCCGCCCGGCAACTCTGGGCGCGGGTCGCCGACGTCGTCGGGGAGCCGCACGCCGGTGCGGCGACCGTGCATGCGAGCACGTCGTTGGCGATGATGGCGCAGCGGGATCCCTGGGTGAACATGTTGCGCACCACGGTCGCGGCCTTCTCGGCGGGCGTCGGCGGGGCCGACACCGTGCTGGTGCACCCGTTCGATGTGGCGATCCCCGGTGGGTTTCCCGGCACCGCGCGCAGCTTCGCGCGGCGCATCGCCCGCAACACGCAGCTGCTGCTGCTCGAGGAGTCCCACATCGGCCGGGTGCTCGACCCCGCGGGCGGATCGTGGTTCGTCGAGGATCTCACCGCCCGGCTCGCCGAGCAGGCCTGGGCACACTTCCAGGAGATCGAGGCCCAGGGCGGTTTCGCGTCAGCCGGTGAACACCTCACCGGGCGCATCGCGGAGATCGCCGAGCGTCGGGCCGGGGACATCTCGCACCGGCGCACGGCGCTGACCGGCGTCAACGAATACCCGAACCTGGCGGAAGTTCCGCTGCCGCAGGGTGATCCGCTGCCCTCGGTGCGGCGGTACGCCGAAGGGTTCGAAGCGTTGCGGAACCGCTCGGACGTCCACCTCGAGAAGACCGGCGCCCGCCCGAGCGTGCTGCTGCTACCGGTGGGACCGCTGGCCGAGCACAACATCCGAACGACTTTCATCTCGAATCTGCTGGCCTCCGGGGGAATCGAGGCGGTCAACCCCGGGCCGCTGGAGGCCGCCGGTGTCGACCAGGCGGTGCGGGATGTCGACGGCGCCGAGATCGCCGTCATCTGCGGCACCGACCGCCGGTACGCGAACGAGGCGTCGGCGGTGGTCGAGGCCGCACGGCAGGCCGGCGTGCGCCACCTACTGCTGGCCGGACCGGAGAAGGCGGTCGCAGACGCCGACTCGAAACCCGACGGCTACCTGACCGCGAAGATCGATGCGGTCGCGACGCTCTCGGACCTGCTGACCCGATTGGGGGCATGACATGACCGCATCTGATGTCGCCGGCAACCCGGCTCCGGTATCCGATGTCGCCGGCAACCCGGCTCCGGTATCCGATGTCGCCGCCATCGGCAGCTTCGCCGACGTCCCGCTGCACGGTGAGCGCACGCCGACGGCGCCGACGTCGGCCGATGTCGCCGAACAGGTTTCGGCTGCCGCCGCGGCGCACGGGTACACCGCCGATCAGCTCGACTGGGCCACCCCGGAGGGCATCGACGTCAAACCGGTGTACATCGCCGCCGATCGCGACGAGATCGTGGGACAGGGCTATCCGCTGGGCAGCCTGCCCGGGGAGCCGCCGTTCGTGCGCGGCCCCTACCCGACGATGTACGTCAACCAGCCCTGGACGATCCGGCAGTACGCCGGGTTCTCCACCGCCGCGGAATCCAACGCGTTCTACCGCCGCAACCTGGCCGCTGGGCAGAAGGGCCTGTCGGTGGCCTTCGATCTGGCGACCCACCGGGGCTACGACTCGGATCACCCACGGGTGGCCGGGGACGTCGGCATGGCGGGCGTGGCGATCGACTCCATTCTCGACATGCGCCAGCTGTTCGACGGGATCGACCTGTCGGCGGTGAGCGTGTCCATGACGATGAACGGTGCGGTGCTGCCGATTCTGGCGTTGTACGTCGCGGCCGCCGAGGAGCAGGGCGTGCCGCCGGAGAAGTTGGCCGGGACCATCCAGAACGACATCCTCAAAGAGTTCATGGTCCGCAACACCTACATCTATCCGCCGAAGCCGTCGATGCGGATCATCTCCGACATCTTCGGCTACACCAGCGTGAAGATGCCCAAGTACAACTCGATCTCGATCTCCGGCTACCACATCCAGGAGGCCGGTGCTACTGCGGACCTCGAGCTCGGCTACACGCTGGCCGACGGGGTCGAGTACCTCAAGGCAGGGCTGGACGCCGGGCTGGACATCGACAAGTTCGCGCCGCGGCTGTCCTTCTTCTGGGGCATCGGCATGAACTTCTTCATGGAGGTCGCCAAGCTGCGTGCGGGCCGGCTGCTGTGGAGCGAGCTCGTCGCGCAGTTCGACCCCAAGAACCCCAAATCGCGGTCGCTACGCACGCATTCGCAGACCTCCGGTTGGTCGCTGACCGCACAGGACGCGTTCAACAACGTCGCACGGACCTGTGTCGAAGCGATGGCTGCCACCCAGGGCCACACCCAGTCGCTGCACACCAACGCGCTTGACGAGGCGCTGGCACTGCCGACCGACTTCTCAGCGCGCATCGCACGCAACACCCAGCTGCTGCTGCAGCAGGAGTCCGGAACCACGCGGCCCATCGACCCGTGGGGCGGCTCGTACTACGTCGAGTGGCTGACCCATCAGCTGGCGACACGTGCCCGCGCACACATCGAGGAGGTCGCCGCGCACGGCGGCATGGCCCAGGCCATCGACGCCGGAATTCCCAAGCTGCGCATCGAGGAAGCCGCCGCGCGCACCCAGGCGCGCATCGACTCCGGTCAGCAGACGGTGATCGGCGTGAACCGTTACCAGGTCGACGAGGATCACGAGATCGAGGTCCTCAAGGTCGAGAACAGCCGGGTCCGGGCCGAGCAGATCGCCAAGCTCGAACGGCTGCGCGCTGATCGCGACGACACCGCGACGCAGGCCGCGCTGGCCGAACTGACCCGGGCGGCAGGTGAGACCGGCGTCTCGGGAGCCGATGGGCTGGGCAACAACCTGTTGGCCCTGGCGATCGACGCGGCGCGGGCCAAGGCGACGGTCGGGGAGATCTCCGCCGCGCTGGAGAAGGTCTACGGCAGGCACCAGGCCGAGATCCGGACCATCGCCGGGGTGTACCGAGACGAGGTGGGCATGGCCAGCAATGTCAGCAGCGCCACCGAGCTGGTGGAGAAGTTCGCCGAGGCCGACGGCCGCCGGCCCCGCATCCTGGTCGCCAAGATGGGGCAGGACGGCCACGACCGCGGGCAGAAAGTGATCGCGACGGCGTTCGCCGACATCGGCTTCGACGTCGACGTGGGCTCGTTGTTCTCCACGCCCGACGAGGTGGCGCGCCAGGCTGCCGACAACGACGTGCACGTCGTCGGGGTGTCCTCGCTGGCGGCCGGCCACCTGACCCTGGTCCCCGCACTGCGGGATGCGCTCGCCGAGGTGGGCAGACCGGACATCATGATCGTGGTCGGGGGAGTGATCCCGCCCGGCGACTTCGACGAGCTCTATGCAGCGGGAGCCACGGCCATCTTCCCCCCGGGCACCGTCATCGCCGACGCGGCGATCGGCTTGCTGGGCAAGTTGGCCGAACGCCTCGGCTACACGCTGAACTAGATGAGCCCATCCGCCGGTGAGCTGGCCGCGGCAGTCCGCGAGGGTGACCGCTCGGCGTTGGCCAGGGCGATCACCCTGGTCGAGTCCACCCGCGCCGATCACCGCCAGAAGGCGCAGGAGTTGCTCCTGGAGCTGATGCCGCAAGCGGGCAGTGCCGTGCACGTGGGCATCACCGGTGTGCCCGGGGTGGGCAAGTCGACCAGCATCGAGGCGCTCGGCATGTACCTGATCGAGCAGGGGCACCGGGTCGCGGTTCTGGCGGTGGACCCGTCGTCGACCCGCACCGGCGGCTCGATCCTGGGCGACAAGACCCGGATGGCGCGCCTGGCGGTACACGACGACGCCTACATCCGGCCGTCGCCGACGTCCGGAACACTCGGCGGTGTCGCCAAGGCGACCCGCGAGACCATCGTGTTGCTGGAGGCCGCAGGCTATGACGTCATCCTCGTCGAGACGGTGGGCGTCGGCCAGTCCGAGGTGGCGGTTGCCAACATGGTGGACACGTTCGTGTTCCTCACGCTGGCCCGCACGGGCGATCAACTGCAGGGAATCAAGAAGGGCGTGCTCGAACTCGCCGACATCGTCGTCGTCAACAAGGCAGACGGTGAACACGCCGTGGAGGCCAAGGCTGCAGCCCGGGAGCTCGCCGGCGCTATCCGCCTGATCTACCCTCGCGAAACACTCTGGCGCCCACCGGTCCTGACCTTGAGCGCGCTGCACGGCACCGGGCTGACCGAGCTCTGGGACACGGTGCTCAAGCACCGTGAGGTGCTCACCGAAGCGGGCGAGTTCGACGCCCGGCGGCGGCAACAGCAGGTGGATTGGACCTGGTCGATGGTGCGTGACACGGTGCTGGATCGGGTGCTGTCGAGCCCGGGAGTACGCCGGATCCGGGCCGATGTCGAGCGCCAGGTGCGCGACGGCGAGCTCACTCCGGCGCTTGCTGCACAGCAGATCATCGACGCCGCCGAGCAGCCACCGGCTCCCCGGAATTAACGAATCGATAACTCCTGGGTTCTTTGCCGCGCAGCGGGGTAAATTCAATATTGTGACGGCCGTCAACAGCCGGGAGCGCAGCGCGGCGTTCCCCGAAGGGTCCGACGGCGCTGCCCTGCCACGAGGCGTGCAGGGCGCGGCGGACCCGAATTTCGGTTGCGCGGTGCGGGCGTTCTCACAGTTGTTCCCGTGGCGGCGCCTCGGCGGCGGGGCGTTGGCCGTCTATCTCGACGGCGAACCGGTCGTCGACGTGTGGACCGGCTGGTCCGACCGCCAGGGCACCCGGCACTGGGACGCCGACACCGGCACGATGGTCTTCTCCGCCACCAAGGGGGTGGCCGCCACAGTCATCCACCGGCTCGCCGACCGCGGCCTCGTCGACTACGACGCGCCCGTCGCCGACCACTGGCCCGAGTTCGGCGCGAACGGCAAGTCGAAGATCACGGTCCGCGACGCACTGCGGCACCGGGCCGGCCTTTCCCAGCTCAACGGGGCGGTGAAGGGTGATCTGGTCGATCATCTGCGGATGGAGGAGCGGCTGGCCGCGGCCCCGGTCAGTTGGCTGCACGGCAGGCCCGCCTACCACGCGCTGACCTTCGGCTGGCTGCTGTCCGGGCTGGCGCGCGCGATCACCGGCAAGGGGATGCGCGAGCTGATGCGGACCGAGGTCGCGGCACCCCTGAACACCGACGGGCTGCACCTGGGCCGCCCGCCCGCGCACGCGCCGACGCACGCCGCGCAGATCATCGGTCCGCAGAGCGCGCTGCAGAACCCGATCTTCAACCTGGTCGCCCCCCGACTGGCCGCGCTGCCCATCTCCGGCGGATTCGGCGCGATGTACTTCCCGGGCGTGAAGGCGTTCGTCCAGGGCGACATCCCGATGCTCGACAGCGAGATCCCCGCGGCGAACGGCGTGGCCACCGCTCGTGCGCTGGCCCGCATGTACGGAGCCATCGCCAACGGCGGCCGCATCGACGGGGTGCAGTACCTGTCCCGCGAAACCGCCGCCGCACTCGTCGGCCGGCCGAGCCTGCGACCCGACCACACCATGGTGCTGCCGCTGGCGTTTCACCTGGGGTATCACAGCCTGCCGTTCCCGGGAGTGCTTCCCGGGTTCGGTCATGTCGGGCTCGGCGGCTCGCTGGGATGGGCCGACCCGGAGTCCGGTCTGGCGTTCGGTTTTGTGCACAACCGGCTGCTCACCCCACTCGTGGTCGCGGACCAGGCCGGGTTTGTGGCAACCGCGGCGCTGCTCCGCCGCGGGGCGGCCCAGGCCCGTAAGAACGGCTACCGTCCGGTGCGGGAGTTCGGGGCGCCGTTCGCCGACCAGACCCGGACGGCGGTCTGACTCAGCTGGTGGCGCGGGTGAACCACTTCGTCTTGATCCGCCACGAATACGCCGACGTCAGCGCGAAGCCGGCGCCGCAGGCGCAGGCGAATATCCACACCAGGGTGCTGCCCTGGACGGTCTGCAAAGGCGTGACGAACGCGGTGACGATGCGCACCACGCAGGCCGCGATGCCCATGCCGCACGCGAACAGGTAGATGTTCGCGATCTGTCGCGAGCGCGGATCGACACGCAGGATCAGCAGCGCGCGCGAGCCGTATACAAGCAGGTAGATCAGCATGCCGCACAGCATCAGCCAGTAGACGTTCAGCCAGATGTCGGTGGGCACGTCGAAGAAGTCAGGGCGGTAGATCGCTGCGCCGTTGCCCAACCAGAAGGCCGCCAGCAGCAGCGGTATGCACACCGTGGCGGGCCGTTCGACGAATTGCTTGAACCGTCGGTGCATCGCGTGGTCCTGTTCGAGCCTGCCCAACGCGTTGTACACGACAGCCGACGCCGCGACGATGTAGGCGTCGTGGCCGAGGTAGTCCTCGAGGTTCCATTTGCCGGTCAACGAGTGAAGCCAGACGCCCAGGGTTTCAGAGGCCAGCGGTGACATCAGCAGCACCGCGAGGCCCTGCAACGCGATGTTGAGGGTGGCGGCCACCTCCCACCGGCAGGACCAGGTGACACGACGGATCCACAGGCTCCACAGAATGCACAGGAGCGTGATCGCGATGAGTGTCGCCAAACCCATTTCCGGACCTGCTCAGAGGGGCGGCGCGTCGAGGCGGGGGGCCAGCTCGGAGAGCTTCGGTCGCTGCCGGACGGCTGGTTTGGTCGTAGTGTTTTGAAGGGTCGTAGTGTTTTGAAGGGTCGTAGTGTTTTGAAGGGTCGCCACTGCCGAGTCGGCTGACTCGGCGGCCCTGACGTAGTTCCACACTTCCTGGCGACTCATCAGGCCGAACTGGATCTGCAGGTCGGGGTAGCTCAGCGCGAAGCGGTCGGCCACCCGCCGTAGCTCCTCGGCGTTCGGGTAGTCGCTTTCCTTGATCCGCCGGTAATAGGTGCTGCTGGAGACGCCGAGCGCGTCGAAGAGATCCTTCGCGTCGATCTCCCCGTCGAGGAGGTAATCGAGCAGGGCTTTGAGCTGTCTGCCGTTCTCGTCGGTGCGTGGCACGAGAACACAATAAACCGAATTCCCGGGCCGGGGCAGCCCCTGCGGGCAAACAGATGACACCGCCTTAATTGACACAGTCGTCACGGTTTTGGGAGTGGTCTCCCAATTCTGGGACATTCGCGCTACGGTGAGCGACATGGTCGCTCCTTACATGGCCGACGAGGTCAGCCCCTTGGTCACCACTGTTGCGGCACCTCTCGAGGTGTTCGATCATCCCGTCATCGAGGGACATGCCCCGCGATTCGAGATTTTGAGAATGACACCGACGAGCGAATTCGCAGACGAGGTCGACGGCGCCGCGGAATGGCTCGGTATACCGGTGGAGGAAATCCTGCTCGCCGCGCTCGGCCGAGCGCTCGGCCGGACCCGCGGCGAAGGGGAGGTGGCTGTCGACGTCGTCACCGGTCCGGCACCTACGCACCGCGCGGTGTGGCTGATCTGTTCGGACGCCGCACCGATGGGGCCCACGGAGATGTTGCAGGGTGCCCACACCGCACTGGCCGCGGCAGCAGGCAGGGCGGCCATCCGGTGCGAGGTCCTGCTCGATGTCACCGCCGAGGCGACCGACTCCGGCGGCGGCCACGCCCTCGGACTGCACGTGCACCGCGCCGGTGGAGCGTTGCACCTCGACTGGCGCTACGACACCACCAGATTCGACGCATACAGCATCGAAGAGGTGGCCGAACAGTTTCCGCTCGCATTGATCGAGATCACCTCCGACGCCGCGGCGCCGTTGTGAATCGCCGGTGATTCCGCAGGCCCGCTAGACTGTGGGCCACCAGCGTCGATCCGGCCATCACCGGGGAGCTTTCGGAAGAACGGCGCGCCGCGCTCAGTAGAACCGAACGGGTGGGCCCGTGATCGCCTCCGTTGAGCGGCGCACCCCGGGTGCGCAAGCGGGGTGGTACCGCGGCGCTCGCGCACCGGCGCGACGTCGTCCCCGTGCCTGAACCATCGGCACAGGAGACGTACGCACGTGACCGCCTACCCGAAGCCGGCCGCCGGAGCGCCCAGATTCCCGGCGCTGGAAACCGACGTGCTCGAGTACTGGGCGAACGACAACACCTTCCGCGCAAGCATCGAACGTCGCGACGACGCGCCGGAGTACGTCTTCTACGACGGCCCGCCGTTCGCCAACGGGCTTCCGCACTACGGGCACCTGCTCACCGGATACGTCAAGGACATCGTGCCGCGGTACCGCACCATGCGCGGCTACAAGGTCGAACGCCGCTTCGGCTGGGACACCCACGGCCTGCCCGCAGAGCTCGAGGTGCAGCGCCAACTCGGTATCACCGACAAGGCCCAGATCGAGCAGATGGGCATCGAGAAGTTCAACGACGCCTGCCGCGCGTCGGTGCTCAAGTACACCGGCGAGTGGCGGTCCTATGTGACCCGCCAGGCGCGCTGGGTCGATTTCGACAACGACTACAAGACACTCGATCTCGGCTTCATGGAGTCGGTGATCTGGGCCTTCAAGCAGCTGTGGGACAAGGGTCTGGCCTATGAGGGCAACCGGGTGTTGCCGTACTGCTGGAACGACGAGACGCCGTTGTCGAGCCACGAGCTGCGGATGGACGACGACGTCTACCAGAGCCGCCAGGACCCGGCGCTCACGGTGGGCTTCCGGGTGGCGGGAGGGCCGCGGGAGGACCTCCTGGGTGCCTACCTGCTGGTATGGACGACGACACCGTGGACGCTGCCGTCCAACCAGGCCGTGGCCGTCAACCCCGACGTCGACTACGTCGTCGTCGAAGCGCCCGACGGACGGCGGTACGTGCTGGCGGCGGCCCGCCTCGGCGCCTACGCCCGCGAGCTCGGCGACGAGCCGCAGGTCGTGGCCACCGTGTCCGGCCGGGACCTCATCGACGTGCACTACGTCCCCCCGTTTCCGTACTTCATGAACTCGGCCAACGCGTTTCGGGTACTGCCCGCCGACTTCGTCAGCACCGAGGACGGCACCGGGGTGGTTCACATGGCGCCGGCCTACGGCGAGGACGACATGGCCACCGCGCTGACCGCCGACATCGAGGCGGTCACTCCCGTCGACGCCAAGGGGCGGTTCGACAACACCGTGCCCGACTACGCCGGACAGCATGTGTTCGACGCGAACCCGCAGATCATCCGAGATCTGAAGAACGGCACCGGGCCCGCGGCGCACAACGGCGCGGTGCTGCTGCGTCATGACACCTACGAGCACTCCTACCCCCACTGCTGGCGGTGCCGGAACCCGCTGATCTACCGGGCGGTGTCCTCGTGGTTCATCAAGGTCTCCCAGATCCGCGACCGGATGGTCGAACTCAACGCAGAGATCACCTGGTACCCCGAGCACGTCAAGGACGGGCAGTTCGGCAAGTGGCTGGCTGGTGCCCGCGACTGGTCGATCTCGCGAAACCGGTACTGGGGCACTCCGATTCCGGTGTGGATGTCCGACGATCCGGCCCACCCGAGGATCGACGTCTACGGCAGCCTCGACGAACTCGAGCGCGACTTCGGGGTACGCCCGACCAACCTGCATCGGCCCTACATCGACGAGTTGACCCGGCCCAACCCCGACGACCCGAGCGGGCGCTCGACGATGCGCCGCATCGAGGACGTCCTCGACGTCTGGTTCGACTCCGGGTCGATGCCGTATGCGCAGGTGCACTACCCGTTCGAGAACCAGGACTGGTTCGACACGCACTTTCCCGGCGACTTCATCGTCGAATACATCGGTCAGACCCGCGGCTGGTTCTACACCCTGCACATTCTGTCCACGGCGCTGTTCGACAAGCCCGCGTTCCGGACCTGTGTCGCGCACGGCATCGTGCTCGGCAACGACGGCCAGAAGATGAGCAAGTCGCTGCGCAACTACCCCGACGTCACCGAGGTGTTCGACCGCGACGGCTCCGATGCGATGCGCTGGTTCCTGATGGCGTCGCCGATCCTGCGGGGTGGCAATCTCATCGTCACCGAACAGGGCATCCGCGAAGGTGTCCGCCAGGTGCTGCTGCCGCTGTGGAACGCCTACACCTTCCTGGCGCTCTACGCGCCCGAGAAGGGCAGCTGGCGTACCGATTCCACGCATGTGCTGGACCGCTACATCCTGGCCAAGCTGGCCGCGCTGCGCGACGAGCTGACCGCGTCTTTGGACGTCTGCGACATCTCGGTGGCCTGCGACCAGCTGCGTCAGTTCACCGAGGCGCTCACGAACTGGTACGTGCGGCGTTCGCGTGCGCGGTTCTGGGAAGAGGACCGCGATGCGATCGACACGCTGCACACCGTCCTCGAGGTGACCAGCAGGTTGGCCGCCCCGCTTCTGCCGCTGATCTCCGAGGTGATCTGGCGGGGACTCACCGCAGAGCGGTCGGTGCACCTGACGGACTGGCCGGAGGCCGACGCGCTGCCTGCCGACCCGCAACTGGTCGCCGACATGGATCTGGTGCGGGAGGTGGCCTCGACCGGATCGTCACTGCGCAAGGCCAAGAAGCTGCGTGTCCGGTTGCCGCTGCCGAAACTGACTGTGGCGGTGCAGGACCCGCGCCGGCTCGAGCCGTACCGGGACCTGATCGCCGACGAGCTCAACGTGAAGTCGGTCGAGCTCACCGATGACATCGCCGCGCACGGCCGGTTCGAGCTCGCGGTCAATGCCCGCGCCGCCGGTCCGCGCATCGGCAAGGATGTGCAGGCTGCCATCAAGGCGGTCAAGGCAGGGGAGGGCGTGCTCAGAAGCGACGGCACTCTGGAGGCCGGGCCCGCGGTCCTGCTCCCCGAGGAGTTCAGCTCCAAATTGGTCGCGGCGGACCCGGACTGGACGGCGGCGCTACCCGATGGAGCCGGTCTGGTGGTGCTGGACGGCGCCGTGACCCCGGAGCTGGAAGCAGAGGGCTGGGCCAAGGACCGCATCCGCGAGCTGCAGGAGTTGCGGAAATCCAGCGGTTTCGACGTGTCCGACCGGATCTCGGTGGTGCTCTCGGTGCCTGGGGAGCAAGAGGATTGGGCGCGAACCCACCGAGACCTCATCGCGCACGAGATCCTGGCGACGAGCTTCGAGTTCGGTGAACCTGACGGATTCACCGAGATCGGCGATGGCGTCCGGGTGGCGATCGCCAAGGCATGATCTGACGCTGAGCGTGAATCCAAGGTTGTGATCACGCCGCGATTGCGACCGTGAGTTCACTGTCGCGGTCTACGGGGCGTCAACTTCGGTGACGCGGGCACCCTGTCCGGCGAAGACGACGACGTCACCGGAGCGCAGTTGCCTGCCGCGGCGGGTTTCGACGTCGCCGTTGACGCTGACCAGACCGTCGGCGATCACCGACTTGGCGTCGGCGCCGGAGTCGATGAGGCCCGCCAGCTTGAGGAACTGTCCGAGGCGGATCGAGGCATCCCGGATCGGGACGTCGGAAGCCTCGGCGTCCGGGTGTGCCATGCAGGTGAGGCTATCGCGCACCGCATAGCATCGACAGCTGTGGGCGCGCGATGGGTGCTGCACCTGGACATGGATGCGTTTTTCGCGTCGGTGGAGCAGCTGACCCGGCCCACTCTGCGGGGGCGGCCGGTGCTGGTGGGCGGGCTCGGCGGCCGCGGTGTGGTGGCCGGCGCCAGCTACGAGTCGCGGGTCTACGGCGCCAGGTCGGCGATGCCGATGCACCAGGCGCGCCGTCTCGTCGGGGCGGGCGCCGTGGTGCTGCCGCCGCGCGGGGTCGTGTACGGGCTGGCCAGCCGCCGTGTCTTCGAGACGGTGCGCACCATGGTGCCGGTGCTCGAGCAGCTGTCGTTCGACGAGGCGTTCGGGGAGCCGACCGAGCTGGCCGGCGCTCCGAGCGCCGAGGTGGCGTCGTTCTGCGAGGCGCTGCGTGCCGAAGTGACCGCCGTGACCGGTCTGGTCGCATCCGTCGGCGCGGGCTCGGGTAAGCAGATCGCCAAGATCGCCTCCGGTCTGGCCAAACCCGACGGCATCACCGTGGTGGCCCGCGACGAGGAACACGCGTTGCTCGACGGGCTGCCCGTACGCAAGCTCTGGGGCATCGGGCCGGTGGCGGAGGAGAAACTGCACCGGCTCGGCATCGAGACCATCGGCGGTTTCTCGGCGCTGTCGGACGCCGAGGTCGCGAACATCCTCGGACCGACGGTCGGCCCGGCGCTGCACCGGCTGGCGCGCGGCATCGACGACCGGCCGGTCGCCGAGAACGCCCCGGCGAAACAGATCAGCGCCGAGTCGACCTTTCCCGAGGATCTGACCACGCTCGACCAGCTCCGCGACGCGGCGGTGCCGATCGGTGAGCACGCCCACCGCCGGCTGCTCAAAGACGGCCGGGGTGCGCGCACCGTCACCGTCAAGCTGAAGAAGTCCGACATGAGCACGCTGACCAGGTCGGCGACCCTTCCGTACGCGACCACCGACGCCGCGACACTGAACGCCACCGCGCGACGACTGCTCCTCGACCCGGTCGAGATCGGCCCGATCCGCCTTGTCGGAGTTGGGTTTTCCGGCCTGTCCGAGGTCCAGCAGGAGTCGCTGTTCCCCGATCTGGAGTTGATGGCAACCGAGGAGATCGCCCGTATCGGTCTGCCGGAGCCGCTCGCCGAAGCCGGACCGACGGCGCCGGCGTGGCGGGTCGGCGACGACGTCGCACACACCGACTTCGGGCACGGCTGGGTCCAGGGCGCCGGACACGGCGTAGTGACCGTGCGCTTCGAGACGCGCAGCTCCGGCCCCGGGCAGGCGCGCACCTTCGCCGGCGACGACCCCGCGCTGACCCGCGCCAACCCGGTGGACAGCCTGGACTGGCCGGATTTCCTCGCCGAACTCAACCGGTCCCAGAGCGCGACCTGACGCCTCGCGAGCCGGTCAGCCCCAACGCTGGAAGACCGCCGGAGCCGGTGAGCCGGCGGCGAGCGCGGCCATCAGCAGCACCCGTGCCTGCGGCGGCCCGAGCCGCGGCACCACGAACGCCCCGGCGTCGGCCAGCGCGCGTCCCGGTCCGTAGCCGGGGCTGACCCGCCCACCGGGAACTCGGGTCGACACCGCGACCGCGACGCCGTCGCGGCAGTGCCGCCGCACCCCGTCGATCAGCGCGGCGCCGGCATTGCCGGAACCCAGGGCCTGCAGCACGATGCCGCGGGCGCCGGCCGCCACGCACGCGTCGAGTGCGGCGGTGTCGGCCCCGGGATAGGCCGCGACGATGTCCACCCGCGGCGCGTCCGCGGCCGTCAGGGCGCCGAGGAACGGGCGGTCCTTGACCGGACCGAGAACGCGCCCGGCGAAAGCCTGTGATTCGCCGGTGGCGACCTTGCGCAGACCCAGCGGCTCGAACACGGTGCCCGCGAAACTCACCACCGCGCCCACCCCGCGGCCCTGCTGACCGGCGGCGACGGCGAGCGCGTCGCGCAGGTTGGCCGGGCCGTCGGCGTCGGGTGCATCGGCACTGCGCTGGGCACCGGTCAGCACCACCGGCGCCTCCCCGCCGTAGGTGAGGTCGAGCCACAACGCGGTCTCCTCCATCGTGTCCGTGCCGTGGGTGACCACGATCCCGTCCGCATGATGGGTGGCCGCGGCCGACCGGATCGCCGCGCCCATCCGGTCCCAGTCCGGCGGGGTCAGCTGCGAGCTGTCCACCGACATGGCGTCGATGACCTCGACGTCGAGCCCTTCGGTGAGGTCGGCTCCGGTGAGGGTGGGGCGAAGTACGGCGTCGGCGTCCGCACTGGTCGAGATCGTCCCACCGGTGGCTATGACGACGAGGCGAGGCATGGGTGGAATTGTTCACCACCGGCTCTTTGCGATGATGGTGGGCGTGACTGATGAATCATCGAGTGCGGCCGAGCCGGTGGCCGGCGACGAGCCGGCTCAGCCGTCTGCACCACGGCGGCTGCGCCTGCTGCTCTCCGTGGCGGCCGTGGTGCTCGTGTTGGACATCGTCACCAAGGTGCTGGCCGTGCGGCTGCTGACGCCCGGGCAACCGGTGTCGATCATCGGTGACACCGTCACGTGGACGTTGGTGCGCAATTCGGGTGCGGCGTTCTCGATGGCCACCGGCTACACGTGGGTGCTGACCCTGGTCGCCACCGGTGTGGTCTTCGGGATCATCTGGATGGGACGCAGGCTGGTGTCCCCGTGGTGGGCGATCGGCCTCGGGATGATCCTCGGTGGCGCGATGGGCAATCTCGTCGACCGTTTCTTCCGGTCGCCCGGACCGCTGCGCGGCCACGTTGTCGACTTCCTGTCCATCGGATGGTGGCCGGTGTTCAACGTCGCCGACCCCGCGGTGGTGGGCGGGGCGATCTTGCTGGTGGTGTTGTCACTGTTCGGGTTCGACTTCGACACCATCGGGAGGCGCCAGCCGGAAACCGAGTCCGAAGACTGATGACCACACGTTCCATGCCGGTCCCGGAAGGGCTGGCGGGCATGCGGGTGGACGCGGGCCTGGCCCGGCTGCTCGGGCTGTCGCGTACCGCGGCGGCAGCGCTGGCCGAGGAGGGCGACGTCGAACTCGACGGCGCCCCGGCGGGCAAGTCGGACAAGCTGACCGCAGGGGCCTGGCTCGAGGTTCGACTGCCCGCGCCGCCCGCGCCGGTGGAGAACACCCCGGTCGACATCGAGGGGATGTCGATCCTGTACTCCGACGACGACATCGTGGCGGTCGACAAGCCGCCGGGAGTGGCCGCGCACGCCACCGTCGGCTGGCACGGACCCACCGTGCTGGGCGGTCTGGCGGCCGCCGGCTTCCGCATCAGCACCTCGGGCATCCACGAGCGCCAGGGCATCGTGCACCGGTTGGACGTCGGCACGTCGGGGGTCATGGTCGTCGCCCTGTCCGAGCGGGCGTACACCGTGCTCAAACGGGCGTTCAAACAGCGCACCGTCGAGAAGCGGTACCACGCCCTGGTGCAGGGGCACCCCGATCCGTCCAGCGGCACCATCGACGCACCGATCGGCCGCCACCGCGGCCACGACTGGAAGTTCGCGGTCGTCGACGGGGGCCGGCACAGTGTCACCCACTACGACACGCTGGAGGCGCACCAGGCTGCGAGCCTGCTCGACGTCCACCTCGAGACCGGGCGAACCCACCAGATCCGGGTGCACTTCGCCGCACTGCACCACCCGTGCTGCGGTGACCTCACCTACGGTGCGGACCCGAACCTGGCCAGGAAGCTGGCGCTGGAACGGCAGTGGCTGCACGCCAGATCGCTGGCGTTCGTGCATCCGGCCGACGGCCGCCGCGTCGAGATCACCAGCCCGTACCCGGCCGACCTGCAGCACGCGCTGGACATCCTGCGCAATCACGACCTGTGAGATCCGGGCTGCTGTTCGGCGTCGGCGCCTACGGCATGTGGGGGCTGTTCCCGGCTTTCTTCCCGCTGTTGAAACCTGCCGGCGCGGTCGAAGTGCTGGCCCACCGGATCATCTGGAGTTTCGTCCTGATGCTCGTGGTGGTCGCCGTGGTCCGCCGGCTGGGTGATCTCAAGGCGATCACCGGACGGAACTGGCTGCTGTTGACGGCGGCCGCAGCCCTCATCTCGGTCAACTGGGTGATCTACGTCTACGCGGTGAACAACGGTCACGTCGTCGACGCCGCGCTCGGATACTTCATCAACCCGCTGGTGTCGATCGCACTGGGGCTGCTGATCTTCCGGGAGAGGCTGAACCGCTGGCAGCTGAGCGCGCTGGCAATCGCGGTCGTCGCGGTGGTGGTGCTGACGGTCAACGTGGGGGCGCCGCCGGTGATCGGTCTCGGTCTTGCGTTGTCCTTCGGCCTCTACGGCGCGGTGAAGAAGCTGGTGCCCACCGACCCCAGGGTCAGCGTCGGCGTCGAAGCCGCGATAGCCGCGCCGTTCGCGGTGGCGTACGTGGCCTACCTGCAGGTCACGGGTCAGGGAACGTTCACCGGCCACGGTGCCGGGCATGCCGGGTTGATGGTGCTCGCGGGCGTGCTCACGGCGCTGCCGCTGTTGCTGTTCGCCGCCGCCGCGCAGCGGCTCGCGATGGTTTCGCTGGGTCTGTTGTTCTACATGACCCCCGCGATGCAGCTGTCGTGGGGCGTGCTGGTCGGCCACGAACCGATGCCGCCCGCGCGCTGGTTCGGGTTCGCGTTGATCTGGGTGGCGCTGGCGGTGTTCACCGTCGATGCGGTGCGCCGCGCGCGTGTCGTGCGGCGGTCCGCTGAGCCGTCCTCGGTGTGATATTTGCGAAAGTATCGATTGACCGGTTACCAGCTATGCAATAGCGTTTGCTCGTGGAGCCCGGACCCCTGACCCCGCCCCGAACGCGGGGCCGCGGCCGTCCGGTGGGCTCGGACTCTGAGGCCACGCGGGTGCAGATCCTCGATGCCGCCCGTGCGGTCATCGCCGAGCGTGGCTACCACGCGGCGACGTTCCAGCAGATCGCGCTGCGCGCCGGCGTGAGCAGGCCGACCCTTCACTACTATTTCGCCACCCGCGACGAGGTGTACGAGATCCTGCTCCGCGACGCCTACACGCGGGTCGCGGAATGTGCCGTGGCCGCTCAGGGGGAGAGCGGGCTGCAGAATCAGTTGACGGTGTTCATCGAGCAGATGCAGCGGTTGGTCCTGCCCGATGCCGCGGCGATGCAGTTCCTGGTGACCGCCCGGCTCGAACACCACCGCGGCCGGCCCCGCACCGACGCGGCCGACGCCGTGGTCGCCTCGGTGCACGGCTTCTACCACTCGATAGTGATGCAGGCGATCGCGCACGGCGAGCTGGCAGCCGATTCCGATCCGCGCGCGGTCGCGGACATGCTGGCGGCGCTGTTCTGGGGGATGGGCTTCTACGCCGGCTTCGTCGACGCCACCGGGGCCACCGAGATTGCCAGGCAACTGCTCCGGATGTTCGAAACCGGGTTGCTGGACCAGCGGGTCGGCGCGCCGGTGCAAGCCTGATCCGAACAACGCGAGACACGCACTGCGACACGCCGCGCGCTGTCGGTGGCCGGTCATAGACTGGCCACCCTATGAGCGGTTCAGACTGGCGGTCCTCAGGGTCTTTTGTTCACCTGCACAACCACACCGAGTACTCGATGCTGGACGGCGCCGCGAAGATCAGCCCGATGCTGGCCGAGGCGCAGCGGCTGCAGATGCCCGCGGTGGGGATGACCGATCACGGAAACATGTTCGGCGCCAGCGAGTTCTACAACAAGGCGACCGAGGTCGGGATCAAGCCGATCATCGGCGTGGAGGCCTACATCGCCCCCGCGTCACGATTCGACACAAAGCGTGTGCTGTGGGGCGACCCGAGCCAGAAGGGTGACGACGTCTCGGGCAGTGGCGCCTACACCCACATGACGATGGTCGCGGAGAACGCCACCGGGTTGCGCAACCTGTTCAAGTTGTCGTCGCTGGCATCGTTCGAGGGTCAGCTCGGTAAGTGGTCACGGATGGACGCCGAGGTGATCGCCGAGCACGCCGAGGGGATCATCGCCACCACCGGCTGTCCCTCGGGTGAGGTGCAGACCCGCCTGCGGCTGGGCCACGAGCGCGAGGCGCTGGAGGCCGCGGCGAAGTGGCGGGACATCTTCGGCCCGGAGAACTTCTTCCTGGAGCTGATGGACCACGGCCTGTCCATCGAGACCCGGGTCCGCGAGGGGCTGCTCGAGGTCGGCCGCAAGCTGAACATCCCGCCGCTGGCCACAAACGACTGCCACTACGTGACCCGCGACGCGTCGCACAACCACGAGGCGCTGCTGTGCATCCAGACCGGCAAGACGTTGTCGGATCCGGCCCGTTTCAAGTTCGACGGCGACGGATACTTCCTCAAGTCCGCCGCCGAGATGCGCGCGCTGTGGGATGACCAGGTGCCCGGTGCCTGCGACTCGACCCTGCTGATCGCCGAGCGGGTGCAGCCCTATACCGAGGTGTGGCAGCCGGTCGACCGGATGCCGGTGTTCCCGGTGCCCGAGGGGCACACTCAGGAGACCTGGTTGCGCCACGAGGTTGCGGCCGGGTTGCAGCGCAGGTTCCCCGGCGCGGTGCCGCAGGAGTACACCGACCGCGCCGACTACGAGATCAAGGTCATCTGCGAGAAGGGCTACCCGTCCTACTTCCTGATCGTCGCCGACCTGATCGGCTATGCCCGTTCGGTGGACATCCGGGTGGGCCCGGGCCGCGGGTCGGCTGCCGGATCGCTGGTCGCGTACGCGATGGGAATCACCAACATCGATCCGATCCCGTACGGGCTGCTGTTCGAGCGGTTCCTCAACCCCGAGCGGGTGTCGATGCCAGACATCGACATCGACTTCGACGACCGGCGCCGCGGCGAGATGCTGCGGTACGCCGCCAACCGGTGGGGCAGCGACCGGGTGGCCCAGGTCATCACGTTCGGCACCATCAAAACCAAGGCGGCGCTGAAGGATTCGGCCAGGGTGCACTACGGCCAGCCCGGCTTCGCCATCGCCGACCGGATCACCAAGGCGCTGCCGCCGCCCATCATGGCCAAGGACATCCCGCTGTCGGGGATCACCGATCCGGCCCACGAGCGGTACAAGGAAGCCGCCGAGGTCCGGGCGCTGATCGACACCGACCCGGACGTGCGGACCATCTACGAGACCGCGCGGGGCCTCGAGGGTCTGGTCCGCAACGCGGGTGTGCACGCCTGTGCGGTGATCATGAGCTCCGAACCGCTCATCGACGCGATCCCGCTGTGGCGCCGCCCGCAGGACGGTGCGGTGATCACCGGCTGGGACTACCCGTCGTGTGAGGCCATCGGCCTGCTCAAGATGGACTTCCTCGGCCTGCGGAACCTGACGATCATCGGCGACGCGATCGAGAACATCAAAGCCAATCGCGGCATCGATCTGGACCTGGACACCGTCCCGCTGGACGACCCCGCGGCTTACGAACTGCTCGGGCGCGGTGACACCCTCGGAGTTTTCCAGCTCGACGGCGGACCGATGCGCGACCTGTTGCGTCGTATGCAGCCCACCGGCTTCGAGGACGTCGTCGCCGTCATCGCGTTGTACCGTCCCGGGCCGATGGGGATGAACGCCCACAACGACTACGCCGACCGTAAGAACGGGCGGCAGGCCATCAAGCCGATCCACCCGGAGCTCGAAGAGCCGCTGCGCGAGATCCTGTCCGAGACCTACGGCCTGATCGTCTACCAAGAGCAGATCATGCGGATCGCGCAGAAGGTTGCCGGCTACTCGCTGGCCCGAGCCGACATTCTGCGCAAGGCCATGGGCAAGAAGAAGCGGGAGGTTCTCGAGAAGGAGTTCGAGGGCTTCTCCGAGGGCATGAAGGCCAACGGATTCTCGGCGGCCGCCGTCAAGGCGTTGTGGGACACGGTGCTCCCGTTCGCCGACTACGCGTTCAACAAGTCGCACGCCGCCGGCTACGGGCTGGTGTCGTACTGGACGGCCTACCTCAAGGCCAACTATCCCGCCGAATACATGGCGGGGCTGCTCACGTCGGTCGGCGACGACAAGGACAAGGCCGCGGTCTACCTGGCCGACTGCCGGCGGCTCGGCATCACGGTGCTACCGCCTGACGTCAACGAGTCGGCGCAGAACTTCGCCTCCGTGGGAACCGACATCCGCTTCGGGCTCGGCGCGGTCCGCAACGTCGGCGCGAACGTCGTGGCGTCGCTGATCAACACCCGCAACGAGAAGGGCAAGTTCACCGACTTCTCCGACTACCTCAACAAGATCGACATCGGGCCGTGCAACAAGAAGGTGACCGAATCGCTGGTCAAGGCCGGGGCGTTCGATTCGCTGGGCCACCCCCGCAAGGGCTTGTTCCTGGTGCACACCGACGCCGTCGACTCGGTGCTCGGGACAAAGAAGGCCGAGGCGATGGGGCAGTTCGACCTGTTCGGAGGGGCCGACTCCGGCGCTGGGGACTCGGTGTTCACGATCAAGGTGCCCGACGAGGAGTGGGACGACAAGCACAAACTCGCGCTCGAGCGCGAGATGCTGGGCCTCTACGTGTCAGGTCACCCGCTCAACGGGATCGCTCATCTGCTCGCCGCCCAGGTCGACACCGCCATCCCGGCCATCCTGGACGGGGACGTCGCCAACGACACGCAGGTCCGGATCGGTGGGATTCTCGCGTCGGTGAACCGCCGGGTCAACAAGAACGGGCTGCCGTGGGCCTCGGCTCAGCTGGAAGACCTCACCGGCGGTATCGAGGTGCTGTTCTTCCCGCAGACCTACTCGATGTTCGGTGCCGAGATCGCCGACGATGTCGTAGTGCTGGTCGGCGCCAAGGTGGCGATTCGCGATGACCGAATCTCGCTGATCGCCAATGAGCTTGTCGTTCCTGACTTCTCGACCGCCCAGGCGAATCGTCCGGTCGCGGTGAGCCTGCCCACCCGGCAGTGCACGGTCGACAAGGTCAGCGCGCTCAAGCAGGTGTTGGCACGTCATCCGGGCACCGCACAGGTGCATCTGCGACTGATCAGCGGGGAGCGCACCACGACCCTGGAGCTGGATCAGTCGCTGCGGGTCACCCCGTCCTCGGCATTGATGGGCGACCTGAAGGCGCTGTTGGGCCCCGGCTGCCTGGGCGGTTGATCGGGCGGATCACCGAGACGTCGACTCGGACGATCGCGCTGTCCGGCCACAATGTGCGGCTGCGGATCCGCCGCAGCTTCTCGCGCAGCGACAGGTTCCGGTGCACGTTGGTCACTCCGGGGACCTTCAGCATCGGCACGGTGTTCCACTGCCAGCCGTAGCGCCGGCGCAGGGCGCTGTTCGCCGATTCAGCGTCGTCGCCGGAGAGCAGTGTGGCCCGACCTCGCATGGTGGGGCTGCCTTCGAGTACCCGGCCGCGGTGGTCGCAGGCGGTGAGTTCGACGTCGGGTCGAGCGAGAAGCCGGCGAGTCTTCGGGCCGATCTTTGTGCGGAACACCAACGACGAGCCGTCGAGGCAAAACCAGATCGGGGTGTCGACGGCCGTGCCGTCTCGACGGTAGGACCGCAGGAGGAGGTATCTGGCTTCGGATAAGGCGTCGACGGTGTCCACGAGGATCAGCGAACCACTTAGAGTTGACTTCAAGTCAAGGGTTCGAGGTGTAATGAAGGCTCACACGATCGGGGACATCGCGCGCCGGGCGAGAATCGCGCCGACGACGTTGCGCTATTACGAGAAACTCGGCCTGATCACGCCGTCGGCGCGGGTTGGTGGTCAACGCCGTTACGACGATTCCGTGCTGACGCGCCTCGAAGTCATCCGGTTGTGCAAGTCCGCGGGATTCACCTTGGCCGAGATCCAGGTCCTCTATGCCGACGAGATGCCGGGGCGACCCGCCAGTCGGGCGTTGGCCGAGGCGAAGCTGATCGAGATCGACGCGCGTATGGCGGAGTTGGCCATGGCGAGGAAGACCGTCGAGTGGGGGATGCGCTGCACGTGTCCGTCTATCGACGCATGCACATGCGGAGTTCACCGACCCGAGCCCGGTTGATCTCGACGCTCAGCGTGAGGAGCCGGCCAACCCCAGGACGAGCCAAACCAACGTGCCGACGCCTGCGCCGCTGAGGACCGCGGTGGCGGCGGTGGTGGTCGCCACCATGACCACCGCGAACACCAGCAGACCGACCAGCAGGGCCAGCACCTTGTAGGCGGGCCACGGCACCCCGGCAACCGACACCGTCGAGGCCGGATGCGTCACGGCCTCGCGGAACTGTTCGGCGGTGGTCATAAAAATGACGATAGCTCGTACGAAAGGTTTCGGCTAGCCGAAATCCCGATTGTGGACGAGCGATTTGGCTAGTCCGGCTAGCTGTCGGACGTGCCGGCTGAATCCGTTTTTGCTGCGGTGCGCTGCGGTGGCACCATTGTGCGGTGTCCGCTGAGCTGAGCCAGAGCCTTCGCATCGATCCCGAGGCGCCGTTGCGTGCCTCGGATGTCGACGAGGCAGCCCGGCGAATTTCCAGCGTGGTGTCCCGCACGCCGTTGCAGCTCAGCGATCGGTTGTCGGCACTGACCGGTGCGCAGGTCTACCTGAAGCGCGAGGACCTGCAGGAAGTGCGCTCGTACAAGCTGCGGGGTGCCTACAACCTGTTGATGCAGCTGAGTCCCGAAGAGAAGGCCGCCGGGGTGGTGTGCTCGTCCGCCGGCAACCATGCCCAGGGTTTCGCCCTGGCATGCCGGTCGATGGGGGTGCACGGGCGCGTTTACGTTCCGGCCAAGACGCCGAAGCAGAAGCGCAACCGGATCCGCTATCACGGCGGCGACTACATCGAGCTGATCGTGGGCGGCAAGACCTACGACATGGCGGCCGAGGCTGCCCGCGAGGACGTCGCGCGCACCGGCGCGACGCTGGTACCGCCGTACGACGATCTCCGCACGATGGCCGGCCAGGGAACGATCGCGGTCGAGGTCCTCGACCAACTCGGCGGCGAGCCGGACCTGATGATCGTGCCGGTCGGCGGGGGCGGGTGCATCAGCGGGATCACCACCTACCTGGCGGAGCGGACGACCACGACCTCGGTCCTCGGGGTGGAGCCGGCCGGTGCAGCGGCGCTGGTGGCCGCGCTGGCCAGCGGAACGCCGGTGACACTCGAGCACGTCGACCAGTTCGTCGACGGGGCGGCCGTCGCCCGGGTGGGGACGCTGCCGTTCGCCGCGCTGTCGGCGGCCGGGGACATGGTGTCCATCACCACCGTCGACGAGGGTGCGGTGTGCACCGCGATGCTCGACCTGTACCAGAACGAAGGCATCATCGCCGAACCGGCGGGCGCGCTGTCGGTGGCGGCGCTGCTCGACGCCGACATCCAGCCGGGCTCGACGGTGGTCTGCCTGATCTCCGGCGGCAACAACGACGTGTCCCGCTACGGCGAGGTCCTCGAGCGCTCCCTGGTGCACCTGGGGCTCAAGCATTACTTCCTGGTCGATTTCCCGCAGGAGCCCGGCGCGCTGCGCCGGTTCCTCGATGAGGTGCTCGGCCCGAACGACGACATCACGTTGTTCGAGTACGTCAAGCGCAACAACCGCGAGACCGGCGAGGCGCTCGTCGGTATCGAGATGGGGTCGGCGTCGGATCTGGAGGGGCTGATCGCGCGGATGCAGACCTCGGAGTGCCACGTCGAACTGCTCGAGCCGGGTTCGCCCACGTACCGCTATCTGACCTGATGGCGGCCGGTTGCCCATACTGCGGCGTGGATGACTGTGAGACGAAGTTCCACGCATGCCTGGACCGGGACTTCTCCGACCCGGAATACGGTGTGGTGCACCATCTGACGGTCAGTACATACATGCTGCAACACGGTCGCTACACCGATGAAAATGTGCACGCCATGGCTGAATTCGTCCTGGCCTACCTCGACGAACCCCCGAACCAACACGCCCGCAGTGAGATTCGGCAGCGTTCTGATGGTTCGCGCCGCATCATCCGGCGCGGCGAGGAGTCCCGGTCGCTTGTCCTGCGCTGCCAGGACTCGATCGGCGACGTCGATTTGTCGACACCGGAGAACTATCGGACCTCGGTTCGCCGCTGGGCAGAGGCGGTGGCCCGGGCCGCGCGGGGGCCGTCGCGGGTGTCGGACTAACCGGGTCTGCGGACGATCGCGACAGAATGGCCGGCAAGCCGGGTGCGGTCGCCGCCGGTCTCCGGTTCCTCCCAGGCCAGCACTACCTCGCCGGTGACGGGAACGTCCACCGGCAGGTCGCCGAGATTGCATGCGATGGTGAAGTTGCCGCGGTGCATGACGATCCACCGCCGATCTTCGTCGTAGGTGATCTTCAGGTGATCCAGCCAGGGATCGCCGAAGTCGGACTCGCTGCGGCGCAACGCGATCAGGCTGCGATAGAAGGAGAGCAGCCGGGCGTGCTCACCGTCGCCGACCTCGTCCCAGTTCAGCTTCGAGCGCTCGAACGTCGCCGGGTCCTGTGGGTCGGGGATCTCGTCGGCGTCCCAGCCGTGCTCGGCGAACTCCTTCTTGCGGCCCTCCGCTGTTGCCCGGGCCAGCTCGGGTTCGGGATGGGAGCTGAAGAACTGGAACGGCGACGACGATGCCCACTCCTCACCCATGAACAGCATCGCCGTGTAGGGGGAGCCGAGCGCGAGTGCCGCCTTGACCGCGAGCTGGCCGGTGGTCAGGTTCTGCGACGGCCGGTCACCGATCGCACGGTTGCCCACCTGGTCGTGGGTCAGCGTGTAGGCCAGCAGGCGGGTGGCCGGGATCGTCGCGGTGTCCAGTGGCCGTCCGTGCCGACGGTGCCGGAACGACGAGTAGGTGCCCGCGTGGAAGTAGCCGTGCTGGAGGGTTTGTGCGAGCGTCTCGAGGGTGCCGAAGTCGCCGTAGTAGCCCTGTCGTTCACCGGAGACAGCGGAGTGGATCGCGTGGTGGATGTCGTCGTCCCACTGGGCGGTCATGCCGAGACCACCCTGGTCGCGCGGCGTGATCAGCCTCGGATCGTTCATGTCGCTCTCGGCGATCAGCGACAGCGGCCGCCCCACTTCGGCTGCCAGCGCATCGGTCTCGGCCGACAGCTCCTCGAGTATGTGGATGGCCGTGGTGTCCACCAGGGCGTGAACCGCGTCCAGCCGCAGCCCGTCGGCGTGGAAGTCACGCATCCAGCGCAGCGCACAATCGAGGATGTAGCGGCGCACCGGGTCGGCGTCGGCGTCGGCGATGTTGATCGACTCGCCCCAGGGGTTGCTGCCCGTCGACAGATAGGGCCCGAACTCGGGCAGGTAGTTCCCCGACGGGCCGAGGTGGTTGAACACCGCGTCGATCAGCACACCGAGCCCGCGGGCGTGGCAGGCGTCGATCAACCGGATCAGTGCGTCGGGGCCACCGTAGGGTTCGTGCACCGCGTACCAGAGGACCCCGTCGTAGCCCCAGCCGTGCGTTCCACCGAACGCATTGACGGGCATCAGCTCGACGAAGTCGACGCCGAGATCGAGCAGGTGTTCCAGCTTCTCGATCGCCGAATCGAATGTCCCCTCGGCGGTGAACGTCCCGACGTGCAGCTCGTAGATCACCGCGCCCTCGATGGAGCGCCCTTGCCACCCGTCGTCGGTCCACGCCTCAGGCGAGGGATGCCACAGCTGCGAACGTTCGTGCACGCCTTCGGGCTGGCGCGGCGACCGAGGATCGGGCAACACTTTGGGGCCGTCGCCGACGACGAATCCGTAGCGGGCGTCGGCAGCGACGTCGGCAACCGCGTGCCACCAGCCGTCGTGGGTGCGCGTCATCGGGTGCAGCGCACCGTCGACGTCGAGGCGGACCCTGTCTGGTCGCGGCGCCCAGACGGTGAACTCGTGCTCAGCCATCGGCGCGCACCAACAATGCCACCGGCAGTGCGCCGAACAGCTCACCCGCCGGAATCTCGCCGGCGTGTGTCGAGCCGCTCAGGAGATCGTTCCAGTGTCCGTCGGGAAGCGCCAAGGTGGTCTCACCCCAACCGTTGTCGGCCAACCGGACCGTCCAGCGGCTGACGGCGACCAGCACGTCCTCACCGCGCAGGAACGCCACGATGTGTTCGGCGGCTTCGCCGTCAGCCGGCACCGGGCGGTACCCGCCGGACAGAAAGGTGTCGGGTCGTTGCTGTCGCAACTGCAACGCCGCGCGCACCACCCGCATCTTGGGATGCGAGTCGGCCGCCATCTCGTCGCGGCGCAGCGAGTAGTCGACCGGGCGTCGATTGTCGGGATCGACCAGGCTGTCCTCCCAGAGCTCGGTGCCCTGGTAGACGTCCGGAATGCCGGGCGCGGTCAGCGCGACGAGCTTCTGGCCCAGCGCATCTGTGCGGGCATGCTCGTCCAGTCTGGCCAGGGTTGCGGTCAGCTCCGCCGCGACCGGTCCGTCCAGCACCGCGTCCAGCCAGTCGTGCACGGCAGCCTCGAACTCCACGTCGGGCTCGTTCCACGTCGTGTGCAGCGCGGCTTCCCGGATGGCCTTCTCCGCGTAGCCGTGAAGGCGTTGGCGCAGTTCGGTGCTCACGGTTCCGTCTGTAGGCCAGACACCGTAGATGTTCTGCCACAGGAACAGTCCGGTGAGCGGGTCGGGGGATGGGGTCGTCCGTTCCCAGCCCTGGATCAGCTCGCTCCACAGCGAGGGAACCTGCGACAGTACCCCGATGCGTGCGCGCACGTCCTCGCCGCGTTTGGTGTCGTGGGTGGTCAAGGTGGTCATCGCGTGCGGCCACAGCGCTGCGCGGTCCGCGGCGCGCCGGTGGAATTCCGCGGCACTGACGCCGAAGTACTCCGGTTCGCCGCCTACCTCGTTGAGCGACACCAGCCTGGCGTCGCGGTAGAAGAGGCAGTCCTCCATCGCCTTCGCGGTGGCCGCTCCACACAGCTGCTGCAGTCGCACGCCCACCTCCGGGTTGCGGGTCGTGGCGGCCATCAAGAGCGCGAGCGGGTCGGCGAGTTCCGGCTGGGCCGAGGCGGTCTCGGCGACGGCGACCGGCAGTACCGACGTGAGCGTCAGGTAATCCGAGCGGTAGACGCCGATGTTGCTCAGCAGGGCGGCCACCGCGTCGGGGAGCAGGTCGTGGTCACGTCCGGTGGCGGCGACGACCGCCCGGCGCAGTCGCCGCAACTCGCTGGCCAGCGTTTCGGTGACGGCTTTCACCTTGAGTCCGCGGGCGGTTTCGGCAGCCGCCGCATGGTCGCCGCCTGCTGAATCCACCAGGGCAGTCAGCGCTTCGGCACCGGACGGGTCCACGAACAGCCCACCCGCTTCGCGCAGCGCGTCGTACCCGGTGGTGCCTGCTACGGGCAGGCTGGGATCCAGCGGCTCGTCGACCGCGAGGATCTTCTCGACGACGATCCAGGCCTGCGGCCCCGCAACTTCTCGCAACCAGGTCAAATAGCCTGCAGGATCGGACAACCCGTCCGGATGGTCGATGCGGATGCCGTCGACGAGGTTCTCGGCGAACCACCGGCGCACCTCGGCGTGGGTGGCGTCGAAGACCGCGCGGTCCTCTTGGCGCAGACCTGCCAGCGAGGTGATCGAGAAGAAGCGCCGATAGCCGCAGGATCCGTTGCGCCAGCCGATCAGCTTGTAGTGCTGGCGATCGTGGACCTCGGCGCCGGTGCCCTCTCCGGTGCCGGGCCAGATCGGGTACTCCAGGTCGCCGAGTCGGAGCACCTCGCCGTCGACCACCAGGTCGGCGACGTCGTCGTCAGAACCCAGGACCGGCAACACGATTCGGCCGTCGGGGTCCAACGTCCAGTCGATGTCGAAGTACGAGCTGAAGGCCGACTCCCTGCCGTAGGTCAGCACGTCCCACCACCACCGGTTCTGCCGGGGCACGTCGACGCCGACATGGTTGGGCACGATATCAACAATGAGGCCGATCTTCCGACTGTGCGCAGCGTCGGCGAGCCGTTGCAGACCTTCTGCGCCGCCGAGTTCGGCCGACACGGTGGTGGGGTCGGTGACGTCGTAGCCGTGGCTGGATCCCTCGGCCGCGGTGAGGATGGGTGACAGGTAGAGGTGGGAGACACCGAGTTCGGCCAAGTAGTCGACGAGGTTCTCCGCGTCGGCGAAAGTGAACGCTTCCCCGCTGGCGGGGCCGCGCATCTGCAACCGGTACGTCGACAGGATTCGCATCTGTCAGGCGGTCTTTCGCAGGACGAGCAGGGAACGCGGTTGCACCGAGATCTTCTCTCCCGCGGCAACCACCAGTTCGGTGCTACCCGTCGGGTCGGCGGTGTCCAGGTCGGCCGTCCACTGCTGCGCATAGTAATCGGCCCGCGGTGCGACGAAGTCTTCCACTTCGTCATGAGAGTTGAAGCACAGCAGGAAGGAGTCGTCGGCGACGCGCTCGCCGCGCTCGTTGGGGGCCGGGATGGCCTGCCCGTTGAGGAACACCGCCACGCACTGTCCGAGTCCGGCCTCCCAGTCCTCTGCGGCCATCTCGTTGCCGGCCGGGGTGAGCCAGGCGATGTCCCTGGCCTGGGTACCGGTGCGGATAGGTTTGCCCTCGAAGAAGCGCCGGCGCCGGAACACCGGGTGGTCCCTGCGGAACCTGACCACCTTGCGGGTGAACTCCAGCAGGTCTGCGTTGGTCTCGCACAACGACCAGTCCATCCAGGACAGCTCGGAGTCCTGGCAGTAGACGTTGTTGTTGCCCCGCTGGGTTCGGCCGATCTCGTCACCGTGCGCGATCATCGGGGTGCCCTGCGACAGCATCAGCGTGCCCATGATGTTGCGCATCTGCTTGGCCCGCAGATCGAGGATCGACCGGTCCTGCGTGGGCCCCTCCACGCCGCAGTTCCAGGACCGGTTGTGGCTCTCACCGTCTCGGTTGTCCTCGCCGTTGGCCTCGTTGTGCTTCTCGTTGTAGGACACCAGGTCGTTGAGGGTGAAGCCATCGTGGCAGGTGACGAAGTTGATGCTGGCGCTGGGCCGTCGACCCGTCGCCTCATAGAGGTCCGACGACCCGGTCAGCCGGGATGCGAACTCACCCAGGGTTGCGGGCTCGCCCCGCCAGTAATCACGCACAGTGTCGCGATACTTCCCGTTCCATTCGGTCCACAAACCTGGGAAGTTCCCGACCTGGTAGCCGCCCTCGCCGATGTCCCAGGGCTCGGCGATCAACTTGACCTGGCTCACCACCGGATCCTGCTGGACGAGATCGAAGAACGCCGACAGTCGGTCCACGTCGTAGAACTCCCGAGCCAGGGTCGCGGCCAGGTCGAACCGGAACCCGTCGACGTGCATGTCGAGCACCCAGTACCGCAGCGAATCCATGATCAGTTGCAGCGTGTGCGGATGACGTGCGTTGAGACTGTTGCCGGTGCCGGTGAAGTCCTTGTAGTACCGGTTGTCGCCGTCGAGCAACCGGTAGTAGGCAGCGTTGTCGATGCCGCGGAAGTTGATGGTCGGCCCGAGATGGTTGCCCTCTGCGGTGTGGTTGTAGACCACGTCCAGGATCACCTCGATGCCCGCCTCGTGGAAGGCGCGCACCATCGTCTTGAACTCGGCCACCGCGCCGCCGGCATGCTTGTTCGCGGCGTACTGGTGATGGGGGGCGAAGAAGCCGAAGGTGTTGTAGCCCCAGTAGTTCCGCAGACCCAGCTGGAGCAGTCGATGATCGTGCAGGAACTGGTGCACCGGCATCAACTCGATCGCGGTGACGTTCAGCGATTTCAGGTGGTCGATGATCGCGGGGTGTGCCAGCCCGGCGTAGGTTCCGCGCAGTTCCTCGGGAACGCCCGGGTGCGCCTGCGTCATCCCTTTGACGTGCGCCTCGTAGATGACGGTCTCGTGGTAGGGCGTGCGGGGAGCGCGGTCGGACCCCCACTGGAAGAACGGGTTGATAACCACACTGGTCATGGTGTGCCCGAGCGAGTTGACCCGCGGCGGCTCACCCCCGCTGGCCAGGTCGTCGGCCCGCAGATCGTAGGAGAACAGCGCCTGGGTGAACTCGAATTCGCCGTGAAAAGACTTGCCGTACGGATCGAGTAGCAACTTGCTCGGGTCGCAGCGATGCCCGGACGACGGACTCCACGGGCCGTGTACGCGGTAGCCGTAACGCTGCCCCGGGGTCACCGTCGGTAGGTAGCAGTGCCACACGTAGCCGTCGACCTCCTCCAGGTCGATCCGGTGCTCGCGGCCGTCCTTGCCGATCAGGCACAGTTCCACCCGGTCGGC
The DNA here is from genome assembly GCF_010723735.1 of Mycolicibacterium hippocampi. Lineage (GTDB taxonomy): Bacteria > Actinomycetota > Actinomycetes > Mycobacteriales > Mycobacteriaceae > Mycobacterium > Mycobacterium hippocampi. Next base: position 3,430,172 of record NZ_BLLB01000002.1, read on the forward strand.
GACCTCGGAGAACAGCGAGAAGTTGGTGCCCGCGCCGTCATAAGTGGCGCCGAGGGGATAGGAGGAACCTGGCCAGACGGTCGGTGTGGACGCCGGTCCGGAGGGTGGCATCAGGCCCGCCACCAGCCGGTGACGGTGGCGATCTGGCGGCCCAACTCACCGGTCATGGTGCGCATGTAGGTGCTCGAGATGTGGTGAGAGTCGTGATACATCAGCACATTTCCCTCCACGGCTCGGCAATGATCGGGGCGACACACCGCGTTACTCATGTCGAGCGGATTGAGTAGCGGAAACTCCGCCACGTAGTCCAGTGTCGGGTTGTGATCCGACAGTACTTCGGATCGTCCGATCCCGCACGATGTCGCGTCGCCGCCGTCGGCCAGACAGTCTGCGGGGAAGAACGGCTCCCCGTCCCGCACCAGCCACGGTGTGTCCCGCATCGCGAGGATGGGAATGTCGTTCTCGGACAATGTCTCCCAGATTCCCAGGTAGCTGGACGGCATGACGTCGCCGGGCTTGGTGTTCCACGGGCGGGTCGAGGTCGTGAAGACGTAGTCGGGCTTGTCCGCGATGAGCATCGGCATCACCCGCTTGTTCCATTCACGGCACCGCGGGTACTCCCGGTTGTCGCCCATCACCAGCGGCCTCTCCGCCGTCGTCAGCGGGCAGCCCATCTTCAGGTAGGTGACGACCTTGAAGTGGTGTTGCCTGCCCAGCAGATCCAGCGCGGTGATCCAGTGTTCGGCATGTGAACCGCCCGCCAGGGCGATGGTGCGCGACGCGTTCTCGTCTCCGTAGGTGCAGTTGATCACGCTTGCGTTCTCGAAGTCGCTGATACATCCGTCGATGGTGGTTTGCGGTATGTCGTCGTCGGCCTCGAGCACCGTCGGGCGCATCGGCAGCTTGGGCACCCTGGCGTTGTCGACCAGCGCGCGTGCGCCGGGATAGTCGCGCAGCGAGAGGCCGGCGAGCTCGCCACCGTTCGCGCGCAGTACGGTCACGTGCTCGCGCCAGGTGAACGACATCGCGGTCAGCGCCACCCCGAGCAGCGCGACGACGGACCCGAGCACGATCGTCGGCCGACGCAGCCGGCGCAGGGCCACCGAGGACTTCGGCGGTGCGGCAGCAGGTGCGACCGCTGAGGAACTGCGGGTGCGTAGCGGCTCCTCGACGTAACGCATTGTCAGCCAGGCCAACAGGGCTGAAACCGACAGCACTGCCGCGCCCTCGAGGAAGTTCACACCCGTACCACCGGTGTAGGCCAGGTAGAAGATGAGCAACGGCCAGTGCCAGAGATACAGCGAGTAGGCCATGCTGCCCAACGTCAGGAACGGCGCCGACGCGAGCAACCGGTTGGGCGCGGGCAGTCGGCCGCGGGTGTGCGGATCGGCGTGCCGGTTCGCCGCGGACAGGATGAACAGCAGCGTGGCGCCCACCGGGACCAACGCCCACGGCCCGGGGAACTCTTTGACGCCGTCGATCAGCGCGCCGCACGACAGGATCGCCGCGAGCGCCACCACGGCGGCCACCGTGCGCAACCACATGGGGCAGCGCACGTGCGGAACCAATGCTCCCACCAGTGCGCCCAGCAGGAGCTCCCAGGCACGCGCGAAACTGCTGTAGTACGCCGTGGCCTGGTCGGTGTTGTGCGCGATGATCGCGTACACGAACGAGGCGATGGTCAGTGCGGTGAGCAACACCACGAAAGTCGCCCGCATGTGCCTGCCCAGTACGCGCCGGAACAAGAAGGCGGACAACAGGATCAGGACCAGGAACGAGATGTAGAACTGGCCCTGCACTGACATCGACCAGATGTGCTGCAGCGGGCTGACCGCCTCGCCGGCACGCAGGTAGTCCGACGCGGAGCGGGCGAGTTCCCAGTTCTGGTAATACCCCAGGCTGGCCAGGCTCTGATCGGCGAATGTCTCCCAGCGTGTCTCCGGCTGGATCAGCACGGTCAGCACCGCTGAGGCGGCCAGCACCACGACCAGGGCGGGCAGCAGTCGGCGGACCAACCGGGTGACCTCCCGGACCGGCCGCAAAGCCACCCCCGGGGTCAGTGCGCCGCGCAGCAACCGGCCGCCGAAGAAGAACCCGGACAGGACCAGGAAGACGTCGACGCCGCCGGACACCCGCCCGAACCACACGTGGAACACCGCCACCAGCGCGATCGCGATACCGCGCAGCCCGTCGAGGTCGTGGCGATAGAAGCCGGAAGTCTGCGCCACCGTACGGGGCACCGCGGCAGGCGGGATCACTCCCGGAGCGGTCGCGGGCGCCGGCCGGGCGGGGGCGAGGGTCATCATGGTCGACGGTTAATCTACCGAAGGTGCCTGCGATGACGCCCGCCGAGATCAGCGCTGTTGATGCCGCCCACATCTGGCATCCCTACAGCCCCATCGGGGCCGACGCACTGGCTCCGACGGTGGCGGTGGGTGCGCGCGGCGCCTGGCTGACCCTGATCCACGAGAACAGACCTGTTGAGGTGCTCGACGCGATGGCGTCGTGGTGGACCGCGGTGCACGGCCACGGTCATCCGGTTCTCGACGCCGCGATCACCCGGCAACTCGCGACGATGAACCACGTGATGTTCGGCGGGCTCACCCACGAGCCGGCCGCCCGGCTGGCAGAGCTGCTGGTGGAGGTCACGCCAGAGGGGCTGGAGACGGTGTTCTTCAGCGACTCCGGCTCGGTGTCGGTCGAGGTCGCGGTCAAGATGGCGCTTCAGTTCTGGCGCAGCACCGGGCGCGGGGACAAGCGACGGCTGATGACGTGGCGCGGCGGCTATCACGGTGACACCTTCACACCGATGAGTGTGTGCGATCCGCAGGGCGGCATGCACGAACTGTGGACCGGGCAGAACTCGCTGCTGGCAGACCAGGTGTTCGCCCCGCCGGTGCCGTCGGCCTACGACCCCGATTACAGCGCCGCCTTTTCCCGGCAGCTCGCCGAGCACGCCGACGAACTCGCGGCGGTCATCGTCGAGCCGGTGGTGCAGGGCGCCGGCGGTATGCGATTCCACGACCCGCGCTATCTGGTCGACCTGCGACGGGCCTGTGACGAGCACGGCGTGCTGCTCATCTTCGACGAGATCGCCACCGGATTCGGCCGTACCGGGGTGATGTTCGCTGCCGACCACGCCGGTGTCTGCCCTGACATCATGTGTGTCGGCAAGGCTCTCACCGGCGGTTACCTGACCCTGGCCGCGACGCTGTGCACACGGCTGGTCGCCGACACGATCAGCTCCAACCCGCCGGGGGCGCTGATGCACGGTCCGACGTTCATGGCCAACGCACTGGCATGCGCGGTGAGCGTCGCCTCGGTGGAGTTGTTGATGTCCGGCGACTGGCAGTCGCAGGTCCGCGCGATCGAGACGGGGCTGACCGACGGACTGTCCGAGGCGGCGATGCTGCCCAACGTCGTCGACGTCCGGGTCCTCGGCGCGATCGGGGTGCTCGAGTTGGACCGGCAGGTGGACCTGCGCATCGCCACCCCGGCCGCCATCGAGCACGGCGTGTGGCTGCGGCCGTTCCGCAACCTCGTCTATGTGATGCCGCCGTATATCTGCAGCACCGCCGAGGTCGACCAGATCACCTCGGCGATGGTCGGTGTCGCGCGTGCTCTAACCTGAACGGTGTTCAAGAGTGCTGAGCGAGCCCGAGGAGCGCCTGTGACCCGCGTCGGTCTGTCCCCGCTGGCCTGGCTCGACGAGGTCGAGACGCGGCGCCGTGCGGCCGGGTTGCGACGCTCTTTGCGCGCGCGGCCTCCAGTCGGCGCCGAGCTGGACCTGGCCTCCAACGACTACCTGGGCCTCTCCCAGCACCCTCGGGTGCTCGACGGCGGCGTGGCCGCGCTGCGCACCTGGGGCGCCGGGTCGACCGGGTCCCGGTTGGTCACCGGCAACACCGAACTCCACGAGAGCTTCGAGAACGCGCTGGCGGAGTTCGTCGGCGCGGCCTCGGCCCTGGTGTTCTCCTCCGGGTACACCGCCAACCTCGGAGCGGTGGTGGCGTTGTCGGGACCGGGGTCATTGCTGGTGTCCGATGCGCTGTCCCACGCCTCTCTGGTGGACGCGTGCCGGTTGTCGCGGGCCCGGGTCGTGGTCACCCCGCACGCCGACGTGTCCGCGGTGGACGCCGCGTTGGCCGAACGCACCGAGGAGCGCGCGGTCGTGGTGACCGACTCCGTCTTCTCCGCCGACGGCGTGCTGGCGCCGCTGCGGGCGCTGCACGAGGTGTGCCGGCGCCGCGGAGCGCTGCTGATCGTCGACGAAGCCCACGGCTTGGGGGTGCGCGGCGACGGTGGCCGTGGCCTGCTCCATGAGCAGGGCCTGGCCGGCGCCCCGGACGTGGTGATGACGACGACGCTGTCCAAGGCCCTCGGCAGCCAGGGTGGCGTGGTGCTGGGTCCCGTGGCTGTTCGCGACCACCTGATCGATGCTGCCCGGCCGTTCATCTTCGACACCGGGCTGGCACCCGCAGCCGTCGGCGCCGCACACGCCGCGCTGCAGGTGCTCGTCGACGAGCCGTGGCGTGCGCAGCGGGTGCTCGACCACGCCGCCGCGCTGGCGTCGGTGTGCGGCGTCGGCGAGGTTCCGCCCTCGGCCGTGGTGTCGGTGATCCTCGGCGAGCCGGAGGTCGCGCTGGCCGCCGCCGCCGCCTGCCTGGAGCGCGGAGTGCGGGTCGGGTGCTTCCGGCCCCCCACAGTGCCCGCGGGCACCTCCCGGTTGCGATTGACCGCTCGCGCCTCCCTGACCGACGAGGAGATGGTGTTGGCGCGCGCCGTGCTCACCGACGTGCTGTCACCGACGTGAGCGTCCTCGTCGTCACCGGAACCGGGACCGGCGTCGGCAAGACCATCGCCACCGCGGCTCTGGCCTGCCACGCCAGGTCCGCCGGTGTCGACGTCGCGGTGTGCAAGCCGGTGCAGACCGGAACCGAAGACGGCGACGACGATCTCGCCGAGGTGGCCCGTCTGTCCGGGGTGCTCGAATTACATTCTCTGGCAAAGTTTCCCGAGCCGCTGGCACCGCAGGCCGCTGCTGCGCGGGTCGGCTCGGCACTACCGAGCAGAACGTCGCTCGTCGACATGGTCACCGCCGTCGACCGGCCGGGCAGGCTCACCCTCGTCGAAGGTGCGGGTGGTCTGCTGGTCCAGATCGGTGCCGACGGGGTGACGCTGCGCGACATCGCGGCCGATCTCGGCGCGCCGGTTCTGACGGTGGTCGCTCCGGGTCTCGGCACCCTCAATCACACCGCGCTGACGCTGGAGGCCCTGGCGGCCAGGCGGATCGTCGTCGCGGGCCTGGTGATCGGTGCGTGGCCGGCCGAGCCGGGCGTGGCCGAGGTGGGCAACAGAGACGAGCTGGCAGGGCTGGCGCCGGTGCGCGCCGTGCTGCCCGACGGCGCCGGGTCGATGACGGCGCAGCGATTCGAGTCCGTCAGCGCGGCGGCGTTCGACCGATCGTGGGTCCGGAGCCTGGTCGGCTGATGGTGCACTCGGTGGAGATGTTGTTCGACGCCGAGACCGAGGCGGCAGTCGAGCGCATCTGGCACGACATGATGGCGCTCGGCATTCGCAGCCAGGCCGCCCACCGGTCGCCCAGCAACCGCCCCCACATCACCGTCACCGTCGCCGAACAGATGGCCGACACCGTCGACGCCGCCTTGCGACCGGCCCTGGCCCGGTTGCCGTTGGAGTGCCGGATCGGGGCGCCGATGGTGTTCGGCGTCCGCTCGATCACGCTGGTCCGCCTCGTGGTGCCCTCTGCCGAACTACTGGACCTGCAGGCGGACGTCCACCGGATCTGTCTTGCGCACATGCCGGACGGTCCTCTTGCGCACACCGAACCGGGACAGTGGACACCACACGTCACGCTGGCGCGGCGGATGCCGCCAGATCAGTTGCCGCAGGCGTTGGCGTTACCGGTGGGCGCCGAGATCCGCGGTCGCATCACGGGGTTGCGGCACTGGGACGGCAACACGAAGGTCGTGCACCCGATCGGCTGACCGGTCACACGTCGGCGCGGCTGTGTGCGGCGATCCCGTCGACGAGCAGGCTCAGGCCGAACGCGAACCGGGCGCTGGGGTTCTGGGTCCAGACGGTCGAGGAGACGTCGGCACCCGCTGCGTCCCACTGCATCCGGGACTGCTCGTCGGCGGTGAAGCCGAGCACGTAGTAGACGACGGAGCGGGCGGCCAGCTCCGCGTTCGCCGATGTCACACCGGCTTCGGCCGCGGCGGCGCCGAGCTCGGCGAGAACGTCGCCCATCACCTCCGACTGGCCGGCGGCGAAACTGGCCGACACCAGCTCGGCGGCGTCGGTGTGTGACAGCAATGCATCGCGGAGCCGGCCGCAGATGCCGACGATGCGGGCACTCCAGTCGCCCGGCTCCCCGCGCACCGGCTCCAGGATGCGGTCGGCCACCGCCCCGAGGAGCTGCTGCTTGTTGGCGAAGTGCCAGTACAGGGCACCGGGGGTGACGGCCAGCTCGCGGGCCAGCCGCCGCATCGAAAGGTCGGCGATGCCGTAGTCGTCCAGCAGCGCCGTCGCCGCGTCGACCACGTCACGTTTGTGGAGCTGCACACCGGTACCCTAACCTGAACGGTGTTCAAGTGGGCGACAGATAGGGCTGGCGAGTGAGCGACATTCTGGCAGTGGCACGCGAGCAGGTGCTGGAACGGGGCGAAGGCCTCGATCAGGACCAGACCCTGCAGGTGCTCCAACTGGCGGATGAGCGTCTCGACGACCTGCTGGCGCTGGCCCACGAGGTGCGGATGGCGTGGTGCGGTCCGGACGTCGAGGTCGAGGGCATCATCAGCCTGAAGACCGGCGGCTGCCCCGAGGACTGTCACTTCTGTTCGCAGTCAGGGCTTTTCGCATCTCCGGTGCGCAGCGCATGGCTCGACATCCCGAGCCTGGTCGAAGCGGCCAAGCAGACGGCCAAGACGGGCGCCACCGAGTTCTGCATCGTCGCCGCGGTACGCGGTCCCGACGAGCGGTTGCTGGCGCAGGTCGCCGCCGGCATCGAGGCGATCCGCAACGAGGTCGACATCCAGATCGCCTGCTCGCTCGGCATGTTGACCCAGGATCAGGTCGAGGCGCTCGCGGCGATGGGCGTGCACCGGTACAACCACAACCTCGAGACCGCGCGGTCGTTCTTCACCAATGTCGTGACCACCCATTCATGGGAAGAGCGTTGGGGCACGCTGCAGATGGTCCGCGAGGCCGGCATGGAGGTGTGCTGCGGAGGCATCCTAGGCATGGGGGAGACGCTGGAGCAGCGTGCGGAGTTCGCCGCCAACCTCGCCGAGCTCGACCCGCACGAGGTGCCGCTGAACTTCCTCAACCCGCGTCCGGGCACCCCGTTCGGCGACCTCGACGTGCTGCCCGCCTCCGAGGCCCTCAAGGCGGTGGCCGCGTTCCGGCTGGCGCTGCCGCGCACGATGCTGCGCTTCGCCGGGGGCCGGGAGATCACGCTGGGTGACCTCGGGGCCAAGAAGGGCATTCTGGGCGGCATCAACGCCGTCATCGTCGGCAACTATCTGACGACGTTGGGCCGGCCCGCCGAAGCGGATCTGGAGCTGCTCGACGACCTGCAGATGCCGATCAAGGCGCTCAACGCCAGCCTGTGATGGACACCGTCGTTTCACCCGAGGGCGAGCTGCCGGCTCCGGTCGGTGCAGGCGTTTACAACGTGTACACGGGTGAACCCGCAGGCAGCGTCGTGCCGACCACGGCGCAGTTGGGGCTGGAGCCGCCCCGCTTCTGTGCCGAATGCGGCCGCCGGATGATCGTTCAGGTGCGTCCGGACGGCTGGTGGGCGAAGTGCTCGCGGCACGGCCTGGTCGATTCCAAGGATCTGGAGCTCTACCGGTGACCCTCCCGAGCCCGGAGCCGAGGGTGTCGCGGACGCGTGCCGCGCTGACCGTCGTGGTCGGTGCCGTGGCGGCAGGTGCCCTTGTGGGCGGCTTGTGGGCGTGGCTGGCGCCGCCGATCCACGGCGTGGTGGCGCTGACCCGCTCCGGTGAGCGGATCACCGCGTCCCTGGGCAGCGAGTCGGACCATTGGTTCACCGCGGCGTTCATGTTCGTCGGAATGCTCGCGGTGGTGGCTGTGCTCGGGGCGGTGCTGTTGTGGCAGTGGCGCGCTCACCGCGGACCGGTGATGGCGGCGGCGCTGACGGTCGGTGGTGTGGCCGCCGCGGTGGTGGCAGCGGCGGTCGGGGCGTCGCTGGCGCGCCTGCGGTATGGGGTCGTCGACGTAGCAGCGGCACCGGTGTCCGAGGAGAGCCGGGTGCACTACGTCGTCGAAGCCCCGGCGGTGTTCTTCGGCCATTCTGCACTTCAGATCGCGGCTACGGTGCTGCTCCCCGCCGCGGTCGCGGCGCTGGTGTATCTGCTTGGCGTCACCGCGACCCCGCGCGACGACCTGGGTGCCTGGCCGCCGGTGGAGTACCCGCTGCCGACTACCGGTCGAATCGGGACAGGGGCTGACGTTCCACCCGTCGCCCCGTCAGCACCTTGGCCGTGATCACGCCGAGGGTGAGCATCCCGCGGTAGGTCGACGGGTTGAGCAGCGTCGGCCACTTCGTGCGGGCGATGTGCGCACGCAGCGGCCGTCCGGCGAAGCGGTCTCGCAACCAGCGCAGCGTCATCGGCGCGGACATCGGGTGCAGCAGCATGTGCTCGCTGAACATGTCGCGGTGGTAGGTGACGCGGGCGCCGCCGCGGGTGTAGGTCTCGATCAATTCGTCGATGTCGTCGACGGAGATGATCCGGTCATGGACGGCCTGCACGATGAGCACCGGTGTCTTGGGGGTGGCGGTGCCGAGTTTGATGCGGTCGAAGACATTCTGGACCTCCGGCGTCAACAGGATCTCCTCGAGCGGCCGGTCGACCAGATCGGCCATGTCCTTTCCGGCGAGCCGGAGCAGGGCATGCGCCGTGGTCATCTTCTCGATCCGCGCGAGCATCGCCTTGCCTTCGTCGGTGGCGTGCTCGGAGATGATGCGGTCCAGGTCGGGGTAGATGTGGGTCAGCGCCGCGACGACCATCGCCGGCAGTCCTGAATACACACTGCCGTTGAGACGCTTGAACGTATGACCGAGGTCGCCGACCGGCGAGCCCAGCACCGCGCCGACGACGTTGAGCTCCGGGGCGTAGCTGTCCTGCACCTCGGCGGCCCACGCAGAGGCCAACCCACCTCCGGAGTAGCCCCACAGCCCCACGGGCGCCCCGGGTGCCAGCCCCAGCGGCTCGTGGTTGATCGCCGCGCGCACCCCGTCCAGCACGTGATAGCCGGGTTCGTGGGGAGCTCCCCAGCTACCGGCGGTGCCTTCGTGGTCGGGGACCGAGACGGCCCAGCCCTCGGCGAGCGCCGCAGCCACCAGCAGGAACTCGAACTGTGCCAGTGAGCCGATCGCCTTGGCGCCCCTGCGCAGGGCGTAGGACGGAAAGCACCGCCCCGCCACCGCGTCGATGGCGCACTGATACGACACGATCGGCAGAGGGCCGTCCATGGCCCGTTCGGTGGGGACCACCACGGTCGTGACCGTGGTCTGCGGCTCGCCGTTGAGGTCGGTGGTGCGGTACAGCAGCTGGGTCGCGTGGAATTTCTGCGGGATGAAGCCGAGAAAAGCGACCTCGACGTCGCGGGACCGCAGCACCGTTCCTGGCCGGGCGTGTTCGTAACCGGCCGGCGGCCGGTAGAACGAGTCGTAGGCGGGAACGACCGGGCGCGCCTTGGGCTGAATGGGTTCATGGGGAGCCTGGCCGATCCACTGCGCTCCGGTGGACCGCGCCACGCTGCCGAGTTCCATCCAGGCATTGTTGCTTAAGAACGTGTTAAGAAGCCAGCCGACTCACCCCGGGGGCCGTAATGCCGCGAATTCGTCGGTGACCCGGTAGCGCGAGTCGGTGAACCGGTACAGCGCCGCCGGCCGGCCACCGCTGCGGCCCGATCGCGCGGTGGTGCCGGTCCTGGTGATGACGCGACGACGCTCGAGCACCCGCTGCAAGTTGGTGGCGTCGACTGGGTGGCCGAGCGCGGCGCTGTAGATGTCCCGCAGCGTCGAGAGAGCGAATTCCGCTGGGGCGAGAGCGAATCCGATGTTGGTGTAGGAGAGTTTGGCGACCAGACGGGTGCGGGCGTGCTCGACCATCGGGCCGTGGTCGAACGCCATCGGCGGCAGATCGCCGACCGGGTGCCATCGCGTGTCGGCGGGCAGCTCAGGGGTAGCGGGGGAGGGCACCAGACCGAGGAACGTGGACGCGATGGTCCGCCGGTGCGGCACCCGGTCCGGGTCGGAGAACACCGCGAGTTGCTCGAGGTGCGCCAGTTCACGTAGGTCCACCTTCTCGGCGAGCTGACGCCGGACCGAGCTCGTCATGTCCTCGTCGTCGCCGAGCCGCCCCCCGGGAAGGGACCATTTTCCGCGCTCCGGGCTCAGTGCGCGCTGCCACAACAGCACGTGAAGTGCGGGTTTGTGTCCGGCGCCGGACGCCTGGCCCTGTCGGACCTGGAACACCGCGGCCAACACCTCGTGGTCGGTGCTAGTATGAACCATGTTTTCGATTATAAGTCGAAAACCTCGGCGAAGTGAAGGAGGCGACGATGACGGTGACCGAACAGTTGTCCGCTGACCATCTGATGAGCCAGATCGTCGACGGGCCGGGGGGTTTCTCCGGCGTCGACGGCGACGCGCAATGGGCCGCCGAGGTGCGCCGTCTCGTGGAGCTTCGCGGTGCCACCCTGCTGGCGCACAACTACCAGCTGCCTGCCATCCAGGACGTCGCCGACCACGTCGGCGACTCGCTGGCGCTGTCGCGCATCGCCGCCGAGGCGCCCGAGGACACGATCGTGTTCTGTGGAGTGCACTTCATGGCAGAGACCGCGAAGATCCTCTCGCCGGCAAAAACCGTACTGATTCCCGACCAGCGGGCAGGTTGCTCGCTGGCCGACTCGATCACCGCCGACGAGCTGCGCGCGTGGAAGGCCGAGTATCCGGACGCCGTCGTCGTCTCCTATGTCAACACCACCGCCGCGGTGAAGGCCGAGACCGACATCTGCTGCACGTCGTCCAACGCCGTCGATGTGGTGGCCTCGATCCCGGCCGACCGCGATGTGCTGTTCTGCCCCGACCAGTTCCTCGGCGCGCACGTGCGTCGGGTCACCGGCCGGAAGAACCTGCACATCTGGGCGGGTGAGTGTCACGTGCACGCCGGCATCAACGGTGATGAACTCGCCGATCAGGCCCGCACCCATCCCGACGCCGAACTGTTCGTGCATCCGGAGTGTGGTTGCGCCACGTCGGCGCTCTATCTTGCCGGCGAAGGCTCCTTCCCCCAGGACCGGGTCAAGATCCTGTCCACGGGCGGAATGCTCGACGCGGCCCGGGAAACGGGCGCCCGTCAGGTTCTGGTGGCCACCGAGGTCGGGATGCTGCACCAACTGCGCCGGGCAGCGCCGGACGTCGATTTCCGGGCGGTCAACGAGCGGGCCTCGTGCAAGTACATGAAGATGATCACCCCGGCGGCGCTGTTGCGGTGTCTGGTGGAAGGCGCCGACGAGGTCGACGTGGACGTGGATGTCGCGGCGGCCGCGCGTCTGAGCGTGCAGCGGATGATCGAGATCGGTCAGCCCGGCGGTGGCGGGGAATGACCGCCGGGTGCGGCGGGGCCGGTCTGTGGAGGCAGCGCGCCGACGTCGTCGTCATCGGCACCGGTGTCGCGGGCCTCGCCGCCGCACTGGCGGCGCATCGCCATGGGCGCAGGGTGGTGGTGCTGAGCAAGGGCGGTGACACCGCCACGTTCTACGCCCAGGGCGGCATCGCCGTCGTGCTGCCCGACGCCTGCTACGGCAACGGTGACTCCATCGACGCCCACGTCGCCGACACCCTGGCCGCCGGCGGCGGGCTCTGCGATCCGGAAGCCGTTCGTTCGATCGTCGCCGACGGCCACCGTGCGGTATCCGACTTGGTCTCGGACGGTGCATGTTTCGACGAATCGGCACCGGGTCGGTGGGCGTTGACCCGAGAGGGTGGGCACTCCCGCCGACGCATCATCCACTCGGGAGGAGATGCGACGGGAGCCGAGGTGCAGCGCGCGCTGAACAACGCGGCGGCCACCCTCGACATCCGCAGGAACCATGTCGCCGTGGAGCTACTGGTGGAGTCGGGCGCCGTGACGGGGGTGCTGGTGCTCAGCGACGACGGCCCCGGCGTCATCCACGCCCCGTCGGTCATCCTCGCGACCGGGGGACTGGGGCACCTCTATGAAGCGACCACCAACCCGGTGGGATCGACCGGCGACGGGGTGGCGCTGGCGATGTCCGCCGGCCTGGCTGTCGGTGACCTCGAGTTCATCCAATTCCACCCGACCATGCTCTTCGACGGGCGCGGCAGTGGCCGCCGTCCCCTGATCACCGAGGCGCTCCGCGGCGAAGGCGCGAAACTGGTAGACGCCCGCGGACATTCGATCACCGAAGGGGTGCACCCGATGGGAGATCTGGCACCCCGGGATGTGGTCGCGGCGGCGATCGAGACCCGGCTGACCGAGTCCGGGGATCGGTGCGTTTACCTCGATGCCCGCCATGTCACGGACGTCTCGACGCGGTTCCCCACCGTGACCGCGGCCTGCCTGGCGGCCGGCATCGACCCAGAGCGCCAACCGATCCCGGTCGTTCCGGGTGCCCACTACAGCTGCGGCGGTGTCCTGACCGATGTCTCCGGACACACCGAGATCGCCGGACTGTTCGCCGCGGGCGAGGCGGCGCGCACCGGGATGCACGGTGCCAACCGACTGGCGTCCAACAGCCTGCTCGAAGGCCTGGTGGTCGGCGGCCGTGCCGGTGCTGCCGCAGCCCGCCATGCTCAGGTCGCCGGCGTGGGTCGGGTGGTGACCCCGGAACTGCCGGTGCGCTCCGTCGTGGCCCGCGCCGACCTGCAGCGGGCCATGACCCGCCACGCCTCCGTCGTCCGCAACGGGGATGGGTTGAGACGGTTGCTCGACCTGTTGGCGGCGGCCACACCGCGGGTCATCAAGTCGCGCAATGACTTCGAAGAAGCAGCGCTGACGGCCGTCGCGGGGGCGGTGGCCACCGCGGCGTCGGCCCGTACCGAATCGCGTGGCTGTCATCACCGCTCGGATTTCCCCGACACCGATCCGGCGCAGGCGTCCAGCGTGCTGCGCGGCGGTGCGGTCGGCAGGCTCGCGCAGGCGGCGGTGAGTTGCTGATGGCGCTCACCGAGGACGAGCTCACCGAGGCCCGCGCTGTCATCACCCGCGCGCTGGAGGAGGACCTGCGCTACGGGCCGGATGTCACCACTGTTGCCACGGTGCCTGCCGACGCGTGGACCACAGCGTCGGTGGTGGCCAGGGAACCGGGCGTGATCGCAGGCTCGGAGCTGGCGCTGATGGTGTTCGACGAAGTGCTCGGCGCCGGCAGCTACCGGGTCAAACACCGGGTGCCGGACGGTACCCGGCTGGACGCCGGCGGCGCGGCGCTGACCGTGCACGCCCCGACGCGAGGCCTGCTCACCGCTGAGCGCACGATGCTGAACCTGGTGTGTCACCTGTCCGGTATCGCGACCACCACCGCGGCGTGGGTGGACGCGGTATCCGGAACGGGCGCCCAGATCAGGGACACCCGCAAGACCCTGCCCGGTCTGCGGGCCCTGCAGAAGTACGCGGTGCGGGTCGGCGGCGGCGTCAACCACCGCATGGGGCTAGGTGACGCGGCGCTGATCAAGGACAACCATGTGGCCGCGGCCGGGTCGGTGGTGGCCGCCCTGCGCCAGGTCCGCGCCGCTGCCCCGGATCTGCCCTGTGAGGTGGAGGTCGACTCGCTGGAAGAACTCGACGAAGTGCTCGCCGAAGGTGTGGAGCTGGTGCTGCTGGACAACTTCCCGGTGTGGCAGACCCAGATCGCGGCGCAACGGCGCGCTGCGCGATCCCCGGACACGAAACTGGAGTCCTCGGGCGGGCTGTCGCTACCGAACGCCGCGGACTACGCGGGAACAGGGGTGGACTACCTCGCGGTGGGGGCGCTCACGCACTCAGTGCAGGTGCTCGACCTGGGGTTGGATCTATAGCGTGACCGATCCGTCGCCACGGAGCGGCCTGCTCTACACGGCTTTGGTGCTGGCCTTTCTGTCCCTGGGTGTCGCAGCGGTCGCGCTGCTGCGCCCCATCGACACGCGGCCGGACTACACCGACGCGCAGCGCAGCGAGGCCGAGACTGCGATCTGTGCGGCCTTCCAGACCGTCCGCGCGGGGGTGCAGACCAACACCAACCTCGAGCCGCCGGGCGGCGCTGACGACATCGGCGGTGCGCTCGCGGTCGCCGCCAACGCCCGGGTGGCGCTCTACGACGGCGGCCAGTACCTGCTCGCCCGTCTGGACCCGGCCACCCCCGACGAACTCGCCGACCAGATCCGGCGGTTCGGCAACCAGCTGATGGACATCGGCGCCGCCGCGACCGCGGGGGTGCCCAACACCGATCCGGCGCAATCCCGCCGACTCGAGGATGCCGAGGCCACCAGCGCTGTCATCAACGCGCTGTGCCGGTAGCGGTCAGCCGAGAAGGTCGAACCGCCGATCAGGCAGTGGCCGGTCCCCGCCGCAGCAGCGCCAGCACCACGGCCGCCGTCGCGAACAGGCCGGAGAACACCCGATTGAGCGCCGTCTGCTGCCTTGGAGTTCGTAGCCACGCCAGCAGGCGCACCGACAGCGCGGCGTAACACCCCATCACGACCAGGTCGACGGCGACCATCGTGACCCCGATGGCGAGGTACTGGGGCACCAGCGGCGCCGTAGGCACCACGAACTGCGGCATCACCGCCAGAAAGAACAGCAGCCCTTTCGGGTTCGTGGCATTCACCAGAAACCCTCGCGCCAGCAGCGACGTGCGCCCGCCGTCGGCGGCTCGGTGCACCCGGGCGTCGAGGTCGAGTGCGGCGCTGCGCCACTGCCGGACCGCCAGGTAGGCCAGATATGCCACACCCAGCCACTTGATGACGGTGAAGGCCAGTATCGAATTCATCACTGCTGCGCCCAACCCGACTGCGACGAGCGTCAGCTGGAGCATGAGCCCCGCTTCGAGGCCGACGATGCTCCAGTACCCCCTCCTGACTCCGTGCGTCAGGCCGGTGGCCATCGACTGGATGGCGCCGGCGCCCGGCGACACCGCGATCACGATGGCGGCGCCGAAGAACGCCAGCCACATCTGCCAGGCCATGCCGTGGAGTGTGTCAGGTGGAGTCAAGCGATCTCGGCGACGAAGACCCCCGAGCGTTTGGCAAGGCCCTGGGCGATCCGGGGCAGCGAAGGGTCGACAGTGCCTGCAGGGAGCACCCGCGGGTCGACCAGGTGCAGGGTCTTCTTGCCGATCTGGATGTCTGCTTCGCCCGCGGCCAGCACATTCTTGACCCAGTTGGTCTTGCCATGCGCCAAACCGATCGCCAGAACCTGTCCTTTTCGGTACGGCGTGACGATCGTCTCGTAGTCCTTGCCTGACGTACGGCCACGGTGCTTGATCACAGCGAGGCCGGGCATCCGCCTGGAGAGCGGTCGAAGTAGCGGGTTGATGTACTTGATCTGCAGGTTCTCCAACCAGGGCGGGAAGATCATTGGTACGCCCGGTGCGTTGTTGGGGTGCTCACGCTTGGTGGGTCGATCGGACATGACGCCTCCGATACCGATTTGTGCTGCTCTGGGACAATGGTCAGCGTGAATGTATCCCCAGGGCTCATGCGGCGCATCGATCTGCGTGGGACCACGCTGCCGGTGGCCCGACTCCGGGGTGCCCTGCCACGCGGCGGCGTCGACGTCGACAGCGTCGTTCCCAAGGTCAGGCCCATCGTCGATGCGGTCGTGCAGCGGGGTGCCGTGGCGGCCCTGGAATACGGTGCGTCCTTCGACGGGGTCCGGCCCCCGCAGGTCCGGGTGCCCGCCGAGCAGCTCACCGCGGCGCTGGCCGAGCTGGACTCCGATGTCCGGACCGCGCTCGAGGTGGCCATACACCGGGCCCGGGCAGTGCACGCCGACCAGCGCCGCACCGACACCACCACCACGCTGGCGCCCGGGGCCACCGTGACCGAACGTTGGGTGCCCGTCGAGCGGGTCGGTCTGTACGTTCCCGGCGGAAACGCCGTCTATCCGTCCAGCGTCGTGATGAACGTGGTGCCCGCGCAGACGGCCGGGGTGGAGTCGCTGGTGATCGCCAGCCCGCCACAGGCGGCGAATACCGGATCCTTCGAAGGTCTGCCGCACCCGACGATCCTGGCGGCCGCCGCGCTGCTCGGGGTCGAGGAGGTGTGGGCGGTCGGTGGCGCGCAAGCCGTCGCGCTGCTCGCCTACGGCGGCACCGACACCGACGGCGTCAGCGGGGCAAGCGGAGCGCCGGGAAATGGCACCGAGCTCGCCCCAGTGGACATGATCACCGGACCCGGCAACATCTACGTCACCGCGGCCAAGCGGATCTGCCGGTCGCAGGTCGGCATCGATGCCGAAGCCGGCCCGACCGAGATCGCGATACTGGCCGACCACACCGCCGACCCGGTGCACGTCGCGGCGGATCTGATCAGTCAGGCCGAGCACGACGAGATGGCCGCCAGCGTTCTGGTCACCGACAGCACCGAACTGGCCGATGCCACCGACGCCGAGCTCGCCCGCCAGCTGGAGACCACCGTGCACCGCGAGCGGGTGACGGTCGCGCTGAGCGGGCAGCAGTCGGCGGTGGTTCTGGTCGACGACATCGACAGCGGGGTACGCACCGTCAATGCCTACGCCGCCGAGCATCTGGAGATCCAGACCGCCGACGCAGCCGACGTCGCGAACCGGATCCGTTCCGCCGGAGCGATTTTTGTCGGCGCCTGGTCACCGGTGAGCCTGGGGGACTACTGCGCGGGGTCCAACCACGTGCTGCCCACCGCCGGGTGCGCCAGACACTCCAGCGGTCTGTCGGTGCAGACGTTCCTGCGTGGGATCCACGTCGTGGACTACACGGAGGCGGCGCTCAAGGACGTCGCAGGCCATGTGGTCACCCTGGCCAACGCCGAGAACCTGCCCAGCCACGGTGAGGCCGTGCGGCGGAGGTTCGAGCGGTGATGGCCGAGATCACGCTGGACGACCTGCCGTTGCGCGACGATCTACGCGGCAAATCGCCCTACGGCGCACCGCAGTTGGCCGTCCCCGTTCGGCTGAACACCAACGAGAACCCCCACCCGCCGACACCGGCGTTGATCGACGACGTCGCCGACTCGGTCCGCGCGATCGCCGGCGAATTGCACCGCTATCCCGACCGCGATGCGGTGGCGCTGCGTACCGACCTCGCCGGCTACCTCAGTGCCCAGACCGGGACCGCGGTGGGCGTCGAGAATGTTTGGGCGGCAAACGGTTCCAACGAGATCCTGCAACAGCTGTTGCAGGCGTTCGGAGGTCCGGGCCGCAGCGCGATCGGCTTCGTGCCGTCCTACTCGATGCACCCGATCATCTCCGACGGCACTCAGACTGCCTGGCTGGTGGCCCACCGCGGCGACCATTTCAGCCTCGATCCCGGAGTGGCCGCGCGGGCGATCAAGGAGCACAACCCCGACATCGTGTTCGTCGCCAGTCCCAACAACCCGTCGGGGCAGAGCGTCTCCACCGATGATCTGCGCCAACTGCTCGACGCCATGAACGGCGGCGTCATGATCGTCGACGAGGCCTACGGCGAGTTCTCCTCCCAGCCCAGCGCCGTCGGCCTCCTCGACGAATATCCGGCCAGGCTCGTCGTCACCCGCACCATGAGCAAGGCGTTCGCCTTCGCCGGGGGCCGGCTCGGGTACCTGATCGCGGCGCCGGCCGTCATCGACGCGATGCTGCTGGTGCGGTTGCCCTACCACCTGTCGTCGGTGACCCAGGCCGCGGCCCGCGCGGCGCTGCGCCACGCCGACGACACGCTGGGAAGCGTCGCGACGCTGATCGCCGAACGCCACCGGGTGTCGGAGGCGTTGACCGCCATGGGTTTCCGGGTGATCCCAAGCGACGCGAACTTCGTGCTGTTCGGCGAGTTCGCCGACGCACCCGCCACCTGGCAGCGTTACCTCGACGACGGCGTGCTGATCCGCGACGTCGGGATCCCCGGATACCTGCGCACCACCATCGGTCTGGCCCACGAGAACGACGCGCTGCTGGCCGCCAGCGCCCGAATAGGAGCACCGTGACACACCCCGAACCCGTCCGCGCCACCCGTCGCGCCAGGGTCGAACGCAAGACCAGAGAATCCGACATCGTCGTCGAACTCGACCTCGACGGCACCGGCAAGGTCAGCGTCGAGACCGGGGTGCCGTTCTTCGACCACATGCTCACGTCGCTGGGCAGCCACGCCAGCTTCGACCTGATGATCAAGGCCGTCGGTGACATCGAGATCGAGGGCCACCACACCATCGAGGACACCGCCATCGTGCTGGGTCAGGCCCTCGGGCAGGCCTTGGGCGACAAGACGGGGATTCGCCGCTTCGGCGACGCGTTCATCCCGATGGACGAGACGCTGGCTCACGCCGCCGTCGACGTCTCCGGGCGGCCCTACTTCGTGCACACCGGTGAACCGGAGTACATGGTGGAGTTCACCATCGCCGGATCCAGCGCGCCGTATCACACCGTGGTGAACCGGCACGTGTTCGAATCGCTGGCCTTCAACGCACGGATCGCGCTGCACGTGCGAACGCTGTACGGACGCGACCCGCACCACATCACCGAGGCCCAGTACAAGGCGGTGGCCCGCGCGCTACGCCAGGCGGTCGAGTACGACGCCCGCGTTTCGGGTGTGCCATCGACCAAAGGCACGCTGTGACAAAAAAACTCGTCGTACTGGACTACGGATCGGGCAACCTGCGTTCGGCGCAACGGGCGTTGCAGCGTGTCGGTGCCGACGTCGAGGTGTCCGCCGACCCGTCGGCGGCGATGGACGCCGACGCCCTCGTGGTGCCCGGCGTGGGAGCCTTCGAGTCGTGCATGACGGGGCTGCGCAAGATCGGCGGCGAGAAGATCATCGCCGACCGCCTGGCAGCCGGACGCCCGGTGCTCGGGGTGTGCGTCGGCATGCAGATCCTGTTCGCGCGCGGCGTCGAGTTCGGCATCGAGACCACCGGCTGCGGACAGTGGCCCGGCGCGGTCGTCCGGCTCGACGCCCCGGTGATCCCGCACATGGGATGGAACGTCGTCGATGCCCCCACCGGCAGTGTGCTGTTCGACGGGATGGACGCCGACACCCGCTTCTACTTCGTGCATTCCTACGCCGCGCAGCTGTGGGAAGGCGATCCCGACGCGCTGCTGACCTGGGCGACCCACGAGGTGTCGTTCCTGGCTGCGGTCGAGAACGGCCCGTTGTCGGCCACCCAGTTCCACCCCGAGAAGAGCGGTGACGCCGGTGCCCATCTGCTGTCGAACTGGATGAAGGCGCTAAATTGACCAGCGTGAACGCCACGGTGAATGCGACCACCCCCACGCTGATCCTGCTGCCCGCCGTCGACGTGGTCGACGGACGTGCGGTGCGTCTGGTGCAGGGCCAGGCCGGCAGTGAGACCGAGTACGGCTCGGCGCTCGACGCCGCGATGACCTGGCAGCGCGACGGCGCCGAGTGGATCCACCTGGTGGACCTCGACGCTGCGTTCGGCCGGGGGTCCAACCGCGAGCTGCTCGCCGAGGTGGTCGGCAGGCTGGACGTGGCGGTCGAGCTGTCCGGGGGTATCCGCGACGACGAGTCGCTGGCGGCGGCGCTGGCCACCGGTTGCGCGCGCGTCAACCTGGGTACGGCGGCGCTGGAGAACCCGCAGTGGTGTGCCAAGGTCGTCGCAGAGCACGGCGAACGCGTGGCGGTCGGGCTCGATGTCAAGATCGCAGCAGGGGAGCACCGGCTGCGTGGTCGTGGCTGGGAGACCGACGGCGGCGATCTGTGGCCGGTGCTGGAACGTCTTGACCGCGAGGGATGTTCACGCTTCGTCGTCACCGATGTCACCAAGGACGGCACGTTGAACGGACCGAATCTGGACCTGCTGGCCAAGGTCACCGAGCGCACCGACGCGCCCGTCATCGCCTCCGGCGGGGTGTCGAGCTTGGACGATCTGCGCGCGATCGCCACCCTAACCGGCCGCGGAGTGGAGGGCGCCATCGTCGGGAAGGCCCTGTACGCAGGAAGATTCACGTTGCCGCAGGCGCTGGCCGCGGTCAACACGTGACCGTGGACCTGGCCCCGCTGCTCGCCACTGCGGCCGAGGTGCTCGATGCCGCGTCGACGCAGTTCATCGCGGGCCACCGCGCCGACTCCGCCGTCGCCAAGAAGGGCAACGACTTCGCCACCGAGGTGGATCTCGCCATCGAACGCCGGGTGGTTGCCGAGCTGACCCGGTTGACCGGCATCGGGGTGCACGGCGAGGAGTTCGGCGGTGAACCGCTGGATTCGGAGTTGGTGTGGGTGCTCGACCCGATCGACGGGACGTTCAACTACGCAGCCGGGCTGCCGACGGCGGCGATGCTGTTGGGTCTGCTCGCCGACGGCGAGCCGGTGTTGGGGCTGACCTGGTTGCCGTTCACCTCGCAGCGCTACACCGCCATGGTCGGGGAACCGGTGCGCTGCAACGGCGAGGTGCTGCAGTCGCTTGCGCCTTCGGAACTTTCGGACTCGGTGGTGGCCATCGGCACCTTCAACATCGACTCGCGCGGTCGTTACCCGGGCCGGTACCGGATGGCGGTCCTGGAGGGGCTGAGCCGCGAGTGCTCGCGACTGCGGATGCACGGCGCGACGGGAATCGACCTGGCCTACGTCGCGGCCGGCGTCCTTGGCGGTGCAATCAGTTTCGGCCATCACGTCTGGGACCACGCCGCCGGGGTGGCGCTGGTGCGGGCCGCCGGCGGTGTCGTCACCGACCTCGCCGGCCGGCCGTGGACGGTGTCCTCGCCATCGGCGCTGATGGCCGCGCCGGGCGTGCACGAGCAGATGCTGGAGATCGTGCGAGCCGTCGGGGAGCCGGAGGACTACGCGTGAGGGCCGCCAGTGACGTTGCCACCCGGGTGATTCCGTGCCTCGACGTCGACGACGGACGTGTGGTCAAGGGAGTCAACTTCGAAAACTTGCGTGATGCAGGTGATCCCGTCGAGCTCGCTGCCGCCTACGACGCCGAGGGCGCCGACGAGTTGACGTTCCTCGACGTGACGGCCTCCTCGTCGGGCCGGGCCACCATGCTCGAGGTGGTCAGACGCACCGCCGAGCAGGTGTTCATCCCCCTCACCGTCGGGGGTGGGGTCAGAGCGGTCGAAGACGTCGATGTCCTGCTGCGGGCCGGGGCCGACAAGGTCGCCGTCAACACCGCGGCGATCGCGCGGCCGGAGTTGTTGTCGGAGCTCTCCCGGCAGTTCGGCTCGCAGTGCATCGTGCTGTCGGTGGACGCCCGCACGGTCCCGATGGACCAGAAGGGCGCGGTGCCCACAACGTCGGGCTGGGAGGTGACCACCCACGGGGGGCGCCGCGGCACCGGCATCGACGCGATCGAATGGGCGGCGCGTGGCGCCGAACTCGGCGTCGGCGAGATCCTGCTCAACTCGATGGACTTCGATGGCACCAAGGCCGGTTTCGACCTGAAGATGCTGCGTGCGGTGCGCGGGGCGGTGTCGGTTCCGGTGATCGCCAGCGGCGGAGCCGGCGCGGTGGAACATTTTGCACCCGCTGTTGTTGCAGGTGCCGACGCCGTGCTGGCCGCCAGCGTGTTCCACTTCCGGGAACTGACCATCGGCCAGGTGAAGGCGGCGATGGCGGCGGAAGGGATCGTGGTGCGGTGACTCTGGACCCGGCAGTCTCGAAGCGGCTCAAGCGCACCGCCGATGGCCTGTTCACCGCGGTGGTGCAGGAGCGCGGCACCGGTCAGGTGCTGATGGTGGCGTGGATGGACGATGACGCGCTGGCCCGCACGCTGGAAACCCGCGAGGCCACCTACTTTTCGCGGTCCCGCGGAGAACAGTGGATCAAGGGCGCGACGTCAGGTCACACCCAGCATGTGCACTCGGCGCGGCTGGACTGCGACGGAGACACTGTGTTGCTCGAGGTGGATCAGGTCGGCGGCGCCTGCCACACCGGTGACCACACCTGCTTCGACGCGGATCTGCTGCTGGGGCCGCAGGATCAGGCGGACTGACGCTGCCGCAGCACCTCGAGCGCCTTGTCGGCGTGGGTGTCCATGCTGAACTCGCTGGCGATGACCGCGAGCACGGTGCGGTCGGTGTCGATGACGAACGTGGTGCGCTTCACCGGCATCAGCTTGCCCAGCAGGCCCCGTTTCACCCCGAACTGCGTGGCCACCACCCCGTCGGTGTCCGACAGCAGCGGGTAGTCGAAGCTCTGCTGCTCGGCGAACTTGGCCTGCTTGTCGACGGCGTCGGCGCTGATGCCCACCCGGCTGGCGCCCACCGCGGCGAACTCGGCCGCCAGGTCGCGGAAGTGGCAGGCCTCCTTGGTGCATCCCGGCGTCATCGCCGCAGGATAGAAGAACAACACGATCGGTCCGCTCGCCAGCAGTTCGGTCAGCGTCCTCGTCGTCCCTGTCTGGTCGGGTAGTTCGAAGTCGGACACCTGGTCACCCTGCTTGATGCGGTCCATGGTTCCTACCGTACGTCTGGGAGGATGACACCGTGCAGACGACCGCCCACCTCGTGACGACCTCGCGTGAGGACTTCCGAGCGCTGGCCGCCGAACACCGGGTGGTCCCGGTGACGCGCAAGGTGCTCGCCGACAGCGAGACAC
Source organism: Mycolicibacterium hippocampi (assembly GCF_010723735.1). GTDB lineage: Bacteria > Actinomycetota > Actinomycetes > Mycobacteriales > Mycobacteriaceae > Mycobacterium > Mycobacterium hippocampi. The sequence continues at coordinate 3,452,945 of NZ_BLLB01000002.1, forward strand.
CGCTGTCGGCCTACCGCAAGCTCGCTGCGAACCGTCCCGGGACGTTCCTGCTCGAGTCGGCGGAGAACGGTCGGTCGTGGTCGCGCTGGTCTTTCATCGGTGCCGGCGCCCCGTCGGCGCTGACCGTCCGCGACGGCGAGGCAGCGTGGCTGGGTGTCACCCCGAAGGACGCGCCCTCGGGAGGCGATCCGCTGGATGCGCTGCGCCAGACGCTGACGCTGCTGGAGACCGCGGCGCTGCCCGGACTGCCGCCGTTGTCGTCCGGCCTGGTCGGCTTCTTCGCCTACGACCTGGTGCGCCGGCTCGAGCGACTCCCCGAGCTGACCGTCGATGACCTGGGCCTGCCCGACATGTTGCTGCTGCTGGCAACCGACGTCGCCGCGGTCGACCACCACGAGGGCACGATCACGCTGATCGCCAACGCCGTCAACTGGAACGGCACCGACGAACGCGTCGACTGGGCCTACGACGACGCGGTGGCCCGGCTCGAGGTGATGACCGCCGCGCTGGCCGAACCGCTCAAATCGACGGTGGCCACGTTCAGCAGGCCCGCGCCGCAACATCGCTCGCAACGCACCGTCGAGGAGTACACCGAGATCGTCGACAAGCTCGTCGGCGACATCGAGGCAGGCGAAGCCTTTCAGGTGGTGCCGTCACAGCGGTTCGAGATGACGACTCCCGCGGATCCTCTCGATGTCTACCGGATGCTTCGGGTCACCAACCCCAGCCCGTACATGTACCTGCTCAACGTTCCCGATCATGATGGGGGACTGGACTTCTCGATCGTCGGGTCGAGTCCCGAGGCGCTCGTCACCGTCAAGGAAGGGCGCGCGACGACCCATCCGATCGCCGGTACCCGGTGGCGCGGGGACAGCGAGGAGGAGGACCTGCTGCTGGAGAAGGAGCTGCTGTCCGACGAGAAGGAGCGCGCCGAGCACCTGATGCTCGTCGACCTCGGCCGCAACGATCTGGGACGGGTCTGCACGCCCGGGACGGTGCGGGTGGAGGACTACAGCCACATCGAGCGCTACAGCCACGTGATGCACCTGGTGTCGACGGTGACCGGGCTGCTCGCCGACGGCAGGACCGCCTTGGACGCCGTGACGGCGTGTTTCCCGGCCGGCACGCTGTCAGGCGCGCCCAAGGTGCGGGCGATGGAACTCATCGAGGAGGTCGAGAAGACCCGTCGCGGCCTCTACGGCGGCGTACTGGGCTACCTCGACTTCGCCGGCAACGCCGACTTCGCGATCGCGATCCGCACCGCACTGATGCGTGACGGCACGGCCTACGTGCAGGCCGGCGGTGGTGTCGTCGCCGATTCCAACGGTCCCTACGAATACACCGAGGCTGCCAACAAGGCGCGCGCGGTGCTCAGTGCGATCGCCGCCGCCGAGACGCTGAGCGAGCCGTGATCCGGGTCGCGCAGCTGTCCCTGGTGCTCGCCGCGGTGGGCCTGTGGGTGGCGTCGCGGCTGACGTGGGTCCAGATCACCTCGTTCGACGGTCTCGGGCATCCCAGAACCGCCGATCTGTCCGGGGCGGTGTGGTCCACGGCGCTGATCCCGCTGGCCCTGCTGGTCGCCGCGGCCGGGGTGGCCGCGCTGGCCGTCCGCGGGTGGCCGTTGCGGGTGCTGGCGGTGTTGGTGGCGGCGGCCAGCGCCGGAATGGGCTATCTGGCGATCAGCCTGTGGGTCGTCGCCGACGTGGCGGTTCGTGCCGCTCAGCTGGCGGAGGTGCCGGTGGCGGACCTTCTCGGCACCCAGCGGCACTACGGCGGTGCCGTCGTGACGCTGGTCGCCGGGGCGCTGTCGCTCCTCGGATCCGTGCTGCTCATGCGGTCGGCGTCCGGGGCGCGAACCGAGCCGGCGCGTTACACGCGCCGTCCGGCCGCCCGGGCCGATGAGCCGGCGGCTGCGATGTCGGAGCGGATGCTCTGGGACGCCCTCGACGAGGGCTCCGATCCGACCCGGGACCCGGCTGATCCGGACAACAAGGGGCGGTGATCGACAGTGGCGTGGTGGCGACTACCCTTCGTTAGGAATCAGATGGCAGTCAGGGGAAGGGAAGCGACACCTATGGGTTCGGCGTCCGTGCTCGACTCCATCCTCGAAGGAGTCCGTGCCGACGTTGCTGCCCGTGAGGCGGCCGTCAGCCTGGCCGAAGTCAAGGAGCAGGCGAAGGGCGCGCGCAAGCCGCTCGACGTGATGGCTGCCCTGCGCGCCCCGGGCATCGGGGTGATCGCCGAGGTGAAGAGGGCCAGCCCGTCGCGCGGTGATCTTGCTCCGATCGGTGACCCCGCGGAGCTCGCCCGAGCCTATGAGGACGGCGGCGCCCGGGTGATCAGCGTGCTGACCGAAGAGCGCCGGTTCAACGGGTCGCTCGACGATCTGGACGCGGTGCGTGCCACGGTGTCGATTCCCGTGTTGCGCAAGGACTTCATCATCCGGCCGTACCAGATCCACGAGGCACGCGCGCACGGCGCGGACATGCTTCTGCTGATCGTCGCGGCGCTCGAGCAGCCGGTACTGGTGTCGCTGCTCGAGCGCACCGAATCGTTGGGCATGACCGCATTGGTCGAGGTGCACACCGAAGAGGAGGCGGACCGGGCGTTGCAGGCCGGCGCCTCCGTGATCGGTGTGAACGCCCGCGACCTGAAGACGCTCGAGGTCGACCGGGACTGCTTCGGCAGGATTGCGCCCGGCCTGCCCAGCAATGTCATCCGGATCGCCGAGTCGGGGGTACGTGGCACCGCGGACCTGCTCGCCTACGCCGGTGCCGGCGCCGACGCAGTTCTTGTCGGCGAAGGGCTGGTCACCAGTGGTGACCCGCGGAGCGCTGTCGCCGACCTCGTCACCGCCGGTACGCATCCGTCGTGCCCGAAAACCTCGCGTTAAGTGGCTGAGAACGCCGGCCCCGAACTGCCGCGCGCCAGTGCGGCCGTGGCCGAACCCACCACCCACGACCCGGACGCCCGGGGGCACTTCGGTGCCTACGGCGGAAGGTACGTCCCCGAGGCGTTGATGGCCGTCATCGAGGAGGTGACCGCCGCCTATGAGAAGGCGCGCGGTGACCAGACCTTTCTCGATGAGCTCGATCGCCTCCAGCGGCATTACACCGGACGGCCGTCACCGGTGTACGAAGCAGAACGCCTCAGCGAGCACGCGGGCGGCGCCCGGATCTTCTTGAAGCGAGAAGACCTCAACCACACCGGTTCTCACAAGATCAACAACGTGCTCGGGCAGGCTCTGCTCGCCAAGCAGATGGGCAAGTCCAGGGTCATCGCTGAGACCGGAGCCGGTCAGCACGGGGTCGCCACGGCGACCGCCTGCGCGCTGATGGGCCTGGAGTGCGTGATCTACATGGGTGCGGTCGACACCGCGCGGCAGGCGCTCAACGTGGCCCGGATGCGGCTGCTGGGTGCGTCGGTGGTGCCGGTCGAGTCGGGGTCCAAGACCCTCAAAGACGCGATCAACGAGACGTTCCGGGACTGGGTCACCAACGCCGACGACACCTACTACTGCTTCGGCACCGCGGCCGGCCCGCATCCGTTCCCGATGATGGTGCGCGACTTCCAGCGGGTGATCGGACTCGAGGCCCGGGCACAGATGCTCGATCAGGCGGGTCGGCTGCCCGACGCGGTGGTCGCGTGTGTGGGCGGCGGATCCAACGCGATCGGGATCTTCCATGCATTCCTCGACGACCCCGCGGTCCGGCTGATCGGCTACGAAGCGGCCGGCGACGGCGTCGAGACCGGCCGTCACGCGGCGACGTTCACCGGTGGGTCGCCGGGAGCGTTCCAGGGGTCGTACTCGTATCTGTTGCAGGACGAGGACGGTCAGACCATCGAATCACATTCGATTTCTGCCGGTTTGGACTATCCGGGTGTCGGCCCCGAGCACGCGTTGCTCAAAGATGTAGGTCGAGCGCGATACGAACCGATCACCGACACCGAGGCGATGGACGCGCTGTCGTTGCTGAGCCGGGCAGAGGGGATCATCCCGGCCATCGAGTCGGCGCACGCTGTCGCCGGAGCGTTGAAGCTGGGCTCTGAACTCGGTGCCGGGTCACTCATTCTGGTGAACCTGTCCGGACGTGGGGACAAGGACGTCGAGACGGCGGCCAAGTGGTTCGGGCTGCTCGAAGGTGGAACCTGATGAGTCGGCTGGCCAGCCTCTTCGACGCGTGTCGCGATGAGAACCGGTCCGCCCTGATCGGGTATCTGCCCACCGGTTTTCCCGATGTGGAGACCTCCATCTCGGCGATGACTGCGCTGGTCGAGTCCGGATGCGATCTGATCGAGGTCGGCGTCGCCTATTCCGACCCGGGTATGGACGGACCCACCATCGCCGCGGCGACAGAGGCGGCGTTGAGCGGTGGGGTCAAGGTGCGCGACGCACTCACTGCGGTCGAGGCGATCAGCAACGCCGGTGGCCGCGCGGTGGTGATGACGTATTGGAATCTGGTGTTGCGCAAGGGAGTGGACACCTTCGCCCGCGATCTGGCGTCGGCCGGAGGGCTCGGGATGATCACGCCTGACCTGATCCCCGACGAGGCCGAGGAGTGGATCGCGGCATCGGAGGCGCACGACCTGGACAGGATTTTCCTGGTGGCGCCGTCGTCGACGCCGCAGCGGCTGGCCGAGACGGTGCAGGCTTCCCGCGGGTTCGTCTACGCGGCTTCGACGATGGGTGTCACCGGCGCACGTGACGCGGTGTCGAACACCGCCCCCGAACTGGTCTCCCGCGTCAAAGCGATCTCGGACATCCCGGTCGGTGTCGGTCTCGGTGTGCGCTCCCGTGAGCAGGCCGCCGAGATCGGCGCCTATGCCGACGGGGTCATCGTCGGTTCGGCGCTGGTGTCCGCCCTCAAAGACGGGATCCCGGCACTGCGGTCCTTGACCGAGGAACTCGCTGACGGCGTGCGCCAGAGGATCACCGCGTGACCACGACGGTCCTCGCCTACATACCGAGTCCGTCTCAGGGGGTCTGGCAACTCGGGCCGCTGCCGCTGCGCGCCTACGCGCTGTTCATCATCGCCGGGATCATCGCCGCGTTGGTGATCGGCGACCGGCGTTGGGTGGCCAGGGGAGGCGAACCAGGGGTCATCTACGACGTCGCGTTGTGGGCGGTGCCGTTCGGTCTGATCGGTGGCCGGGTGTACCACGTGCTCACCGACTGGAGTACTTACTTCGGACCCGACGGAGCAGGTTTCAGTGCCGCGCTGCGGATATGGGATGGCGGCCTCGGTATCTGGGGCGCAGTCGCCTTCGGTGCGTTCGGCGCCTGGATCGCCTGCAGGCTGCGCGGGATACCGCTGCCTGCGTTCGGCGACGCGATCGCGCCGGGAATCATTCTCGCCCAAGGGATCGGGCGGCTGGGCAACTACTTCAACCAGGAACTCTACGGTCGGCCGACGACGCTACCGTGGGGTTTGGAGATCTACGAGCGACGCAACGCCAACGGCGTGCTCGATTCCCTGAACGGGGTGTCGACGGGCGAGCTCATCGCGGTTGTCCATCCGACGTTCCTGTACGAACTGCTGTGGAATCTGCTGGTCTTCGCGGCGCTGATCATCATCGACCGCAGGTTCAGGATCGGACACGGCCGGCTGTTCGCGATGTATGTCGCGGGGTACTGCGTGGGCCGGTTCTGTGTCGAACTGATGCGCAGCGACCCCGCCACATTGATCGCGGGTGTTCGCGTCAATTCGTTCACTGCGACGTTCGTTTTCATCGGCGCGGTCGTGTACATCATGGCTGCGCCCAAGGGCCGCGAAGATCCTGCGACGCTGCTGGGTAAACCGCGCGGGAAAGCCGACGAAGACACCGTTGCCGAGGACTTGGTCAAGGATGTCGCCGTCGCGGCGTCCACGACCGGCGTCGTCGCTGCGGCCAAGGTCGCTGCCGAGGAGGACGAAGAGCCGACTGCCGAGGACGCTTCGGAAGCTCATGAAGTCGCCGCCGAGGGCGAGACTGACGCCGGTGCGGACGTTGAGGGCGACGCTGAAGAGTCCGAGACTGTGTCCGACGAGTCGGTGGGTGAGGCTGTTGGTGGTGTGGGTTCCGTTGAGGGTGACGAGGCCAGCGAGGCTGCCGAGGGTGCTTCGGAGGCTCATGAGGCTGCGGTCGAGGGTGAGATTGAGGCGGAGGCGCTAGCTGCCGAGGTCGACGCTGAGGAGTCCGAGGCCGACGCGGACGTTGAAGAGTCCGAAGGTGATGGCGCCGAGGCGGTTGCCGAGGACGAGGCCGACGCTGAAGAGCCTGAGGCTGAGCCCGCGTCTGATGTCCCGGTGGGTGAGGCTGTTGGTGGTGTGGGTTCGGTTGAGGGCGACGAGGCTGGTGAGGCTGCCGAGGGTGCGTCGGAGGCTCATGAGGCTGCGGTCGAGGGTGAGATTGAGGCGGAGGCGCTAGCTGCCGAGGTCGACGCTGAGGAGTCCGAGGCCGACGCGGACGCTGAAGAGTCCGAAGGTGATGGCGCCGAGGCGGTTGTCGAGGACGAGGCCGACGCTCAAGAGCCTGAGGCTGAAGAGTCCGAGACTGTGTCCGACGAGTCGGTGACCGCGGCTGTTGGTGGTGTGGGTTCGGTCGAGGGCGACGAGGCCAGCGAGGCTGCCGAGGGCGCTTCGGAGGCTCATGAGGCTGCGGTCGAGGGTGAGATTGAGGCAGAGGCGTTAGCTGCCGAGGCTGATGCCGAAGAGTCCGAGGCCGATCCGGACTCGGCCGTCGCTGAAGAGCCCGAGCCTGATGTCCCGGTGACTGCGGCTGTTGGTGGTGTGGGTTCGGTTGAGGGTGACGAGGCCAGCGAGGCTGCCGAGGGTGCTTCGGAGGCTCATGAGGCTGCGGTCGAGGGTGAGATGGAGGCGGAGGCGCTAGCGCTAGCTGCCGAGGTCGACGCGGACGCTGAAGAGTACGAAGGTGATGGCGCCGAGGCGGCCGAGGCGGTTGCCGAGGACGAAGCCGACGCTGAAGAGCCCGATTCTGATGGCCCGGTGACTGCGGCTGTTGGTGGTGTGGGTTCGGTTGAGGGTGACGAGGCTGCCGAGGGTGCTTCGGATGCTGCAGAGGCTGCGGTCGAGGGTGAGGCTGACGCCGAGGCATTTGTCGCTGAGGTCGACGCCGAAGAGTCCGAGGCCGACGCGGACGCTGAAGAGTCCGAAGGCGATGGCGCCGAGGACGAAGCCGACGCTGACGAGGCCGACGCCGAAGAGCCCGAGGCGGATGCCGAGTCAGTGATCGAAGACGGTGATGGCATTGCGGTCGAGGGCGCTTCTGTAGCTGAGGCACTGGAAGCCGAACCTGACGCAGACGAGGAAGCGGCCGAGGACTCCGGCGAGGCGGCTGTCGACGATGTCGAGGACGCCCCGGATTCACCCGACCCAGACCAGCTCGCAGCGGAAGGCGCTTCTGTTGCAGAGGCGTTGGCAGCTGATGTTGAGCCCGAACCCGACGACGGCGACGCCGATACTGCCAGTAGATCCGGTTCGCCGACCAGCTTCGAGACTGCTTCTGGCAGTAACTATCGCCCGTCGGGTGGCAGAGTCCGCCAGTGGATGCGTCGACGCAGGAATCGCTGAGTCACGGCATTGCTGGGGAAATGGCGATGATCCCCAAGGCGTAAAGGGTTGCAGCGGTTCGTGACACGGGAATCTGTCACATGGCGGTGGCATAATCGAATGTATGTTCGAGTCCACCGAAGCTCCAGAACTCATCGACGTGATGGGTTCGGCGCTGCGCAGGGAGTCGGCCGCTGTAGCTGAGCGTTTGGCCGCAGTCGCTGCGTTGTTGCGGCGCCGTCGTGAGGAATATGTGGAGGCGGAGCTCTGGCTCACCGATGTGGTCGAGGCGGTGGCCGCCGAGGTTTCGGCCGCGCAGAACATCAGCCGATCGAGAGCGAGAAGTCAGGTGCAGATGGCGGAGCATCTGCATCAACGGCTACCGCGTGTCGCCGAATTGTTCGCGCGCGGAGATATCGATCTGCGAATGGTGCACACGGTAATCAACCGAACCGACAACGTCGAGGACGACGTGATAGCCGTCGTCGACGACGCATTGGCGCAGCGGGTGAGCAAGTGGATGCGGTTGTCGACTCGCAAGCTGCGCGACCGGCTCGATTTATGGGTGGCGAAATTCGACCCGGCGGCCGTACGCGTGCCGCCGGTTGCCAAGGACAACCGGTATTTCGACATCGAGCCGCATATCCCGGGCCTGGCTTTCGCGGGTGGCGTACTCAACGCACTGGACGCGGCCGCCCTGGACCAACTCGTCATCGAGATTGCCGGCACGGTATGCGCCGATGATCCGCGGACTATTTCGCAGCGGCGCTCTGATGCTTGTGGTGCGATCGGGCGCAGAGAGTCGACGCTGAAATGCCAGTGCGGATCCCCGGCCTGCCCGGCCGTGCAGACCCGCGAGAAAGCGACCCAGCTTGCCATCCACGTCCTCGCTGAGCAGGCCACTCTCGACGGGACCAGCGACAATCCTGGTTATCTGTCAGGCTTCGGGATCCTGCCCGCCGAAGAGGTGCGTGAAGCCGCCAAATCGAAGGCAGCTGTATTCAAACCGGTGTGTCTGCCCGGCGCGGACCGGGAAGCGGGATATCGCCCGTCAGCTCGGTTGAAGGACTATCTGCAGTGGCGTGACCTCACGTGCCGATTTCCGGGCTGCGATGCGCCGGTCGCGCGGTGCGACGTGGACCATACGAAGCCTTGGCCGTTCGGCGTCACGCATGCATCAGGGTGTAAGCATTATTGCCGGACGCATCATCTGATCAAGACCTTCTATACCGGTGAGAACGGCTGGAGTGACGAGCAACGTCCTGACGGCACCATCGAGCTCAGGGCACCGACCGGACACGTCTACACCACCGAAGCCCACGGCGGCCAGCTGTTTCCCGCCCTGGCGGTGCCCACAGCTTCGCTGCCAGAGGTCGAAGTCCCCGAGCAGTCGGCCAACAGGTCAGCGATGATGCCGAGGCGCATCAGAACCCGCGAACAGGACCGCAGGGACCGCATCAGCCGCGAGCGTCGACAACGCGTCGAAATCGATGCCGAGCAAGAACGCCAGCACCAGGCGTGGCTCGCCGCCACTTACGAACCGCCACCCTTCTGAGCGGCGAGCGGTTCTGGCATGCTGTTGTCATGACGGAGCCCCAGTTCAGTGGCAATGACGGTGGCAACTCGTATCCACCACCGCCGCAGCAGCCGGGTTATCCACCGCCGGGCCAGTACCCGCCGCCGGCAGGGCAGTACCCGTATCCCTATATGGACCCGGGCGCGCCCTACGGCCGCCATCCGATGACTGGTGAACCGCTGTCGGAGAAGTCCAAGGTGGTCGCCGGGCTGCTGCAACTGCTGGGGCTGCTCGGTCTGGTCGGCATCGGCCGGATCTACCTCGGCTACACGGGCTTCGGCATCGCCCAGCTCGTCGTCGGACTGATCACCTGCGGTATCGGTGCGGTCATCTGGGGGATCATCGACGCCATTCTGATCCTCACCGACAAGGTGCGGGATCCGGACGGACGACCCCTGCGTGATGGCACCTAGCAGCACGTCCAACCCCACCAGGGTCTACACCGCGCTCGGCACCGGCGCAGTGGCGGCCGGCGGCCTCGCGTATGTGGGCCTCGGTGATCCGCACAGCACGAGTTTTGTGTTCCCGCCCTGCCCCTTCAAAGCGCTGACCGGATTGAACTGCCCGGCATGCGGTGGGCTCCGGATGACCCACGACCTGCTGCACGGCGATCTGGCCACCGCGTTCGTCGACAACGCTTTCCTGCTCATCGGCCTGCCGATGCTGTTGGTCTGGGTGCTGGTGCGCCGGAGTCGCGGAAAACCAGCGCTGAACGTTCCCACGTTCGTTGTGATCATCGCCGCAGCGGTGACGTGGACCGTCGTACGCAATCTCCCTGGGTTTCCGCTGGTCCCGACAGTTCTCGACGGGTAGCCACCGCGCTGCGCTGATACACTCGATCAACGGGCCGGTGCAGTCCCTGACCAGGAATTTCAGGACTGCGGAGGCCCATGTCCATGCTGTTTTCGGCATTGCCCGAACCCCAAGGCTTGTACGACCCCGACAACGAGTCGGACTCCTGTGGTGTCGCGATGGTGACCGACATCCGGGGGCGGCGGTCACATTCCATCGTGACCGACGGCCTGGTTGCCCTGGAACATCTCGAGCACCGCGGAGCGGCAGGGGCCGAACCCAATAGCGGTGACGGTGCCGGCATCCTCATCCAGCTCCCGGTCGATCTGCTTCGCGAGGTCGTCGAGTTCGAACTCCCGGCTCCCGCCGCCGACGGCGCGAATACCTTCGCTGCCGGGATCTGCTTCCTCCCCCAGGAACCCGGTGCTCGCACCGCCGCCCGCGACATGGTCGAAACCATCGCCGCAGAGGAGGGTCTCGAGGTTCTGGGATGGCGCGACGTTCCTGTCGACCCCGACGGTGCCGAAGTCGGCGTCACCGCACTGGGCTGCATGCCGCACATGTCGCAGCTCTTCGTCTCTGCACCCGAACACAAGCTCGGCGGCGTCGACCTCGACCGCCGGGTGTTTCCGATGCGAAAGCGTGCCGAGCGCAACGGCGTGTACTTCCCGTCGCTGTCGAGTCGCACCATGGTCTACAAGGGCATGCTCACGACGATGCAACTGCCCCAGTACTTTCCGGACCTTCGTGACGAGCGCTGTGTCAGTGCGATAGCGATCGTGCACAGCCGCTTCTCGACGAACACCTTTCCGTCCTGGCCGCTGGCTCACCCGTTCCGGTTTGTCGCCCACAACGGTGAGATCAACACGGTGCGCGGCAACCGCAACCGGATGCACGCCCGCGAGGCCATGCTGGGCAGCGCACGCATTCCCGGTGACCTGGGCAGACTTTCGCCGATCTGCACACCCGAGGCGTCCGACTCGGCGTCCTTCGACGAGGTTCTCGAGCTGCTGCATCTCGGCGGCCGCAGCCTTCCCCACGCCGTACTGATGATGATCCCCGAGGCGTGGGAGAACAACACCGCAATGGACCCCGCCGAGCGGGCGTTCTGGCAGTTCCACGCCTCGCTGATGGAACCGTGGGACGGCCCCGCCTGCGTCACGTTCACCGACGGGACGTTGGTCGGGGCGGTTCTGGACCGCAACGGATTGCGGCCGGGACGCTGGTGGCGCACCCTCGACGACCGGATCATCCTGGCCAGCGAGAGCGGTGTGCTCGACGTGCCTTCCGCTCAGGTCGTGGCGAAGGGACGTCTGCAGCCGGGCAAGATGTTCCTGATCGACACTGAGGCGGGACGCATCGTCTCCGACGACGAGGTCAAAGAGCAGCTCGCCGCGGCCGAGCCGTACGGGGAATGGCTGCACGCCGGGCTGCTCGACCTCAAGACGTTGCCCGAGCGAGCCCGGGTTGCACCCAACCATGAGTCGGTGGTTCGCCGACAGGTCGCCTTCGGCTACACCGAGGAAGACCTGAGGATTCTGCTCGCGCCGATGGCGGCGTCGGGGACCGAGCCCCTGGGGTCGATGGGGACCGACACCCCGACCGCGGTGCTGTCGCAACGCTCCAAGCAGCTCTATGACTACTTCGTCGAGCTGTTCGCCCAGGTGACCAACCCTCCGCTGGATGCCATCCGCGAAGAAGTGGTCACCTCGATGTCACGGGTCATGGGGCCCGAGCACAACCTGCTCGAACCGGCGGCGGCTTCCTGTCGCCAGATCGTCCTGCGCTGGCCGGTCCTCGACAACGACGAACTCAACAAGATCGTCCACATCAATCACGACGGAGAACAGCCGGGCCTGCGCACCGCGGTCCTGCGGGCTCTCTACGACGTCGAACGCGGTGGCGAGGGCCTTGCTGAAGCCATCGAGGACCTGAGGCTGCGGGCCTGCGATGCCATCGCCAAAGGTGCTCGGACACTGGTGATCTCAGACCGGGACTCGGACCACACCAAGGCCCCGATTCCCTCGTTGCTCGCTGTGTCGGCTGTGCACCACCACCTGGTGCGCACCAAACAGCGCACCATGGTCGCCCTCGTCGTGGAGACCGGCGACGCCCGCGAGGTCCACCACATCGCGATGCTGATCGGCTTCGGCGCCGCAGCGGTCAACCCGTATCTGGCCTTCGAGTCCATCGAAGACCTCATCCGTGAGGGCGAACTCACCGGCATCGAAGTCGCCACCGCGGTGCGCAACTACCTCAAGGCGCTCGGCAAGGGTGTCATGAAGGTGATGAGCAAGATGGGCATCTCCACGGTCGCCTCATACACCGGCGCGCAAGCGTTCGAGGCAGTGGGGATCGACAAAGCCGTCATCAGCGAGTACTTCAGCGGCACGCCTTCTCAACTCGGCGGCGTCGGCCTCGACGTCATCGCCGAAGAGGTCAAACTGCGTCATCGCCGTGCCTATCCGGAGAACCCCACCGAGCGGGTGCACCGGCGGCTGGAGGTCGGAGGCGAGTACGCATTCCGGCGCGAGGGTGAACTGCACCTCTTCACACCTGAAGTGGTTTTCCTGCTTCAACATTCGACGCGCACCGGCCGCTACGAGGTCTTCCAGAACTACTCCGACGAGGTGAACCGGTTGGCGCGGGAAGGCGGCGCGCTGCGGGGGCTGTTCGAGTTCCGGAATGACCTTCGCCCACCCGTGCCGTTGGAGGAGGTCGAGCCGGTCGAATCCATCGTCAGCAGGTTCAACACCGGGGCGATGAGCTACGGCTCGATCTCCGCCGAGGCCCACGAGACGATGGCCGTCGCGATGAACAAGCTCGGCGGCCGGTCCAACAGCGGGGAGGGCGGCGAGGACGTCGACCGCCTGTACGACCCGACGCGCCGTAGCGCGGTCAAACAGGTCGCCTCCGGTCGCTTCGGAGTGACCAGCGACTACCTCGTCAACGCCTCCGACATCCAGATCAAGATGGCTCAGGGTGCCAAACCCGGTGAGGGCGGGCAACTCCCGGGCTACAAGGTGTACCCCAACATCGCCAAGACCCGGCACTCCACCCCGGGCGTCGGGCTCATCTCGCCACCGCCGCACCACGACATCTATTCGATCGAGGACCTCGCTCAGCTGATCCACGACCTGAAGAACGCGAACTCCGAGGCCCGCATCCACGTCAAGCTGGTCAGCTCGGTGGGTGTGGGCACTGTCGCGGCCGGGGTGTCCAAAGCGCACGCCGACGTGGTCCTGATCTCCGGTTATGACGGCGGCACCGGTGCGGCCCCCCTGACCAGCCTCAAACACGCTGGAGCGCCATGGGAGATCGGGCTGGCCGACACCCAGCAGACCCTGGTCCTCAACGGCCTCCGCGACCGGATCACCGTGCAGTGCGACGGCGGCATGCGCACCGCACGGGACGTGATCGTGGCGGCTCTGCTGGGCGCCGAGGAGTTCGGCTTCGCGACCGCGCCACTGGTGGTCGCCGGGTGCATCATGATGCGGGTGTGCCACCTGGACACCTGCCCGGTCGGTGTCGCCACGCAGAACCCGGAACTGAGGGCGCGGTTCAACGGCAAGCCGGAGTTCGTGGAGAACCTCTTCCGGTTCATCGCCGAGGACATCCGAAAGTACCTGGCCGAACTGGGTTTCCGCAGCATCGACGAAGCGGTGGGACACGCTGAGGTTCTCGACACCGCCCTGGGCGTGGCGCACTGGAAGAGCAAGGGCCTGGATCTGACCCCGATCTTCGCGGTCCCCTCGGACGCTGACGGTGCCCGGTTGACGCAGCGCAGGAGGGTGCGGGACCAGGATCACGGCCTCGACCACGCTCTGGACCGCACGCTGATCCAGCTCGCCGAAGGGGCACTCGAGGATGCGCATCCGATGCGGCTGGATCTGCCGGTCCGCAATGTCAACCGCACGGTGGGGACGCTGCTCGGCAGTGAGGTCACCCGGCGGTACGGGGCCCAGGGGCTCCCGGACGACACCATCCACGTGACCCTCACCGGCTCGGCCGGTCAGTCCCTGGGTGCGTTCCTGCCGCCGGGGATCACCCTCGAGCTCATCGGTGACGCCAACGACTATGTGGGTAAAGGGCTCTCGGGCGGGAAGGTGATCGTCAAACCCCAGGATGACGTGCTGTTCCTGCCGGAGGACAACGTCATCGCCGGCAACACCCTGCTCTACGGCGCGACCTCGGGGGAGGTGTACCTACGTGGGCAGGTCGGCGAACGGTTCGGCGCCCGCAACTCCGGAGCGCTGGCTGTCGTCGAAGGTGTCGGTGACCACGCCTGCGAGTACATGACAGGTGGTCGCGTCGTGGTGCTCGGCCGGGTCGGCCGGAACATGGCCGCGGGTATGTCGGGTGGGATCGCGTTCGTCCTGGGCATCAACCCCAAGCGGGTGAACACCGACATGGTGGAGCTGCAACGCCTCGACCCGGAGGACCTGGTGTGGTTGCGTGCGGTGATCGCGCAGCACGCGTGCTACACGGGCAGCACGGTGGCGGCGTCGGTGCTGTCGGACTGGCCAAGGCGCAGTGCACAATTCACCAAAGTCATGCCGCGCGACTACCAGCGCGTGCTGCAGGCGACCCGGATGGCGAAAGCCGAGGGCCGCGACGTCGACGCTGCGATCATGGAGGCGAGCCGTGGCTGATCCACATGGATTTCTCGAGGTGCACCGGGTCGAGGCGACCAAACGTCCGGTCGACGAGCGGGTCGGTGACTGGCGCGAGGTCTACGAACAGCAGGATCCCCACCAGCGGGCCGGCGAGGTGTCCCAGCAGGCCCGTCGCTGCATGGACTGCGGTATCCCGTTCTGCCACTCCGGTACGGCGGGGTGCCCGCTGGGCAACCTGATCCCCGAATGGAACGACCTGGTCCGGCGGGGCCGCTGGGACGCGGCCAGCGACCGACTGCACGCCACCAACAACTTCCCGGAGTTCACCGGCCGGTTGTGTCCCGCCCCGTGCGAAGCCGCGTGTGTGCTGTCGATCGCCGAAGAGCAGACCGGCGGCAGCGTGACGATCAAACGGATCGAGCAGACGATCGCCGATCAGGCGTGGATGGACGGCATCATCGCGCCGCAGCCGGCGGCGATCTCCACCGGCAAGCGTGTCGCGGTCGTCGGCTCCGGTCCCGCCGGTCTCGCCGCAGCTCAGCAGCTCACCCGGGCCGGGCATGACGTCACGGTCTACGAGCGGGACGACCGGATCGGCGGGCTGATGCGCTACGGCATCCCCGAGTACAAGCTCGAGAAGGCCACCCTCAACCAGCGTCTGGCCCAGATGCGCGCGGAGGGAACACGTTTCGTCACCGACTGTGAGGTGGGTGTGGACCTGCCCATCGAGCAGCTGCGCGCCCAGCACGACGCCGTGGTGCTGGCGATCGGAGCGCTGCGGGCCCGGGACAACGACGTCGAGGGACGCGACCTGGCCGGTGTGCACCTGGCGATGGAGCATCTGGTGCCCGCCAACAAAGAGTGTGAGGGCGACGGTGAAAGCGAGGTCTCCGCAGCGGGCAAACACGTCGTGATCATCGGCGGCGGCGACACCGGCGCGGACTGCCTGGGCACCGCGCACCGGCAGGGCGCCGCATCGGTGACCCAGCTGGACTACAACCCCGAACCGCCGGAGCTGCGGGACGACTCGAGGTCACCGTGGCCGACCTGGCCGATCGTGCTGCGGACCCGTCTGTCGCCGGCCCACGCCGAAGGCGGCGACCGTCGCTACCAGGTGGCGGTTCAACGGTTCCTCGGCGATGAGCAGGGCAACGTCCGGGCGGTGGAGATCGCCGAGGTCAAGGTCGAGCGCGACGAGACCGGACGACGCCACATCGTGCCGGTCGGCGACTCACTGGAGATCCCGTGTGAGCTGGCACTGCTGGCCATCGGGTTCGACGGTGTCGAGCACATGCCGCTGTTGGAGGGTCTCGGGCTGGAGCTCAACCGCCGCGGTGCGCTGCCGTGCGGGCAGGACTGGCAGACAGACGCCCCCGGCGTGTTCGTGTGCGGGGACGCCCACCGCGGCGCGTCGCTGATCGTGTGGGCGATCGCGGAGGGCCGAAGCGCCGCGCACGCCGTCGACAGCTACCTGATGGGGGAGTCGGACCTTCCTGCGCCGGTCAGGCCCGGTGCGCTACCGCTGGCCGTCGTCTGAATCGATCAACGACTATGCTCAACAGCCGTGAATAGACGCGGAAAGATCGTCTGTACGCTGGGCCCCGCCACCGCCTCCGAGGAGGCGGTCAAGAAGCTCGTGGAGTCCGGGATGGACGTCGCCAGACTGAACTTCAGCCACGGTGACTACAGCGACCATGAGGCCAACTACAAGCGGGTCCGGACTGCCTCCGATGTGACCGGACACGCCGTCGGGATCCTCGCCGACCTGCAAGGACCGAAGATCCGGCTGGGCCGATTCGCCGATGGGCCGGTCGTGTGGGCCAACGGCGAGACGGTGCGGATCACCGTCGAGGACTTCGAAGGCAACCACGACCGGGTGTCGACGACCTACAAGCGCCTGGCCCAGGACGCCAGCCCGGGTGACCGGGTCTTGGTCGATGACGGCAACGTCGGTCTGGTCGTGGAGCACATCGACGGCAACGACGTGGTCTGCTCGGTCACCGAGGGCGGCAAGGTCAGCAACAACAAGGGCATGTCGCTGCCCGGGATGAGCGTCTCGGCCCCGGCACTGTCGGAGAAGGACATCGAAGACCTGGAGTTCGCGGTGCGACTCGGTGTCGACCTGGTGGCGCTGTCGTTCGTGCGTTCGCCCGCCGACGTCGAACTGGTCCACGAGGTGATGGACCGGGTCGGCCGGCGGGTCCCGGTGATCGCCAAGCTCGAGAAGCCGGAAGCCATCGACAACCTCGAGGCGATCGTTCTGGCCTTCGACGCGATCATGGTCGCTCGCGGTGATCTGGGTGTGGAACTCCCGTTGGAGGAAGTTCCCCTCGTGCAGAAGCGTGCCATCCAGATGGCCAGGGAGAACGCGAAACCCGTCATCGTGGCCACCCAGATGCTGGAGTCGATGATCGAGAACTCCCGTCCCACCCGGGCCGAAGCGTCCGACGTCGCCAACGCCGTGCTCGACGGCGCCGACGCGGTGATGCTCTCGGGTGAGACCTCGGTGGGCAAGTTCCCGTTCGAGACCGTCAAGACGATGGCCCGGATCATCAGCGCGGTCGAGGACAACTCGGTGGCGGCGCCACCACTGACCCACGTGCCGCGCACCAAGCGCGGGGTGATCTCCTACGCCGCCCGCGACATCGGCGAACGCCTCGATGCCAAAGCGCTGGTCGCCTTCACCCAATCCGGTGACACGGTTCGTCGGCTGGCCCGGCTGCACACGCCGCTGCCGGTGCTGGCGTTCACCGCGCTGCCCGAGGTGCGCAGCCAGCTGGCGCTGACCTGGGGCACCGAAACATTCATCGTTCCGCACATCGAGACCACCGACGGCATGATCCGTCAGGTCGACAAATCGATGCTGGAGATGGACCGCTACCGGCGCGGGGACCTGGTGGTCATCGTCGCGGGCGCTCCGCCGGGCACAGTAGGCTCCACGAATCTGATCCATGTGCACCGGATCGGGGAGGACGACGTCTAGACACAGGGGGTAGTGCGTGCAGGAGTCCGAGCCGGCCGCTGATTTCGACGAGCTGCTGGCGATACTGCACCTGCAACGACTCGACGACGACACCTTCACCGGCGCCCATCCGAGCAAGAACCCCATCCGCACCTTCGGCGGTCAGATGATGGCGCAGGCGTTCGTCGCCGCCGGCCGCACCCTTGCCCACCCGCTGACGCCCAGCGCGCTGTCCGCGCATTTCATCGCAGGCGGCGACCCCACGCTCGACCTGGAGTTCCATGTCGTGCGGCTGCGCGACGAACGCCGTTTCGCCAACCGGCGCGTCGACGTCATGCAGAAGGGGCAGTTGCTGACCACCGCGCTGGTGTCCTACCTGGCCGGTGGCCGCGGTCTCGAACACGGTGCCGAAGTACCGTCGCCGGAGGATCCCGACGAACTGCCGCCGATCGACGAGTTGCTGCGCGGTTACGAGGATGTGGTGCCGCACTTCGCGAACGCGCTGCGCCCCATCGAGTGGCGCTACACCAACGACCCGGCCTGGGTGATGCGTGACAAGGGTGACCGGCTGACCTACAACCGGGTCTGGATGAAGGCCCGCGGCGTGATGCCCGACGATCCGGTGTTGCACGGCGCCGCGCTGGTGTACTCGTCGGACACCACGGTGCTCGACTCGATCATCACCACCCACGGATTGTCGTGGGGTCATGACCGCATCTTCGCCGTCACCACCAACCACTCGGTGTGGTTTCACCGGCCGCTGCGGTTCGACGACTGGGTGCTCTACTCGACGAGGTCACCGGTGGCTTCGGACTCCCGCGGTCTGGGGACCGGCCACTTCTACGACCGCTCCGGTCAGCCGCTGGCCACCGTCGTGCAGGAGGGAATCGTGAAGTACTTCCCGCCCAGGTCGAGTGCGCGACCTACGGCGTCGGGGTGACCGTGACGGAGAACTGGTCCTCCACCCGCTGGGTGAATTCGTTGGCGCAGTCGTCGATGGCCTGCTGATCGGAACCGGCCCGGGTCACACAGTCGATGTAGTCACCGCCGCCGACCTCGTTGAAGCCCCACACAGCGAAGGCGATCGCGGCGATGGACACCAGGATGCTCAGCGCGCCCAGGACGATCCCGGCGACCGCGATGCCGCCGTTGGTGGCCTCGCCGCGCTTGACCCGGCCCCGGCCCAGGAACCCGAGGATGATCGCCACGACTCCGAGGACGATGCCGCCGAAGACGGTGAACAGGCTGACGATCGCGACCACGAGTGACGCCACACCGAGGCCGTTCTTCGGCGCCGACGGGGCAGGTGGGGGATAGCCGCCGTACGAGCCGTAGGGCGGTGGCGGCGGGTAGCCGCCCGGGTACGCGCCGTACTGCGGAGGTGGAGGCGGCGGTTCGCTCATGCCGGTGAGATTACCCGTTGAGCAGCGAGGTCGACGGTGGTACAGACGGCTTCGCCGGGCAGGCGCTCGGGCAGGCAGTGGGTGGCCACGACCACGGTGCGGTCCGCGGGGAACATCGCTCCGGGAGTGAGGAGGTCGACCAGGATCTGGTCGGCATCGGAGCTGTCGAGGTGCTCGGTGGGTTCGTCCAGGAGCACGGTCGGCGCCGTCGACAGCAGCGCCCGCGCCAGCAGCAGCCGCCGACGTTGCCCCGCGGACACTGCCGCCGCGCCCCCGACGAGGACTGTGGACAACCCGTCGGGCAGCCCCTGCAACCACGTCCCGAGTCCGCTTTTGTGCAGTGCATCGCGTAGTTCTTCGTCGGAGGCGTCGCCGCGGGCGACGAGCAGGTTGTCGCGCACCGTGGTGGCGAACAGGTGCGCGTCCTCGGCGAAGAACACGCCCAGCGGGACGGTGCCGGGCAGCAGCCCCGCCGTCTGCATCAGCAGCGTGGTTTTGCCGCATCCGCTCGGTCCGACCACAGCGACCCGGGAGCCGGGCGTCAGCTCCAACGGCGCCACCACCGGGCGGCGACCGTCATCGGCGGGTCCCTGCAGTGCCAGCAGTCGCTGGGCCGCGATGCGTGCCCGGGTCAGCGCCATGGCCGCGCCGGGCAGCGCCGCAGTGGCTTCGAACGCCGACAGCGGCAGCAGCATCAGGATCGCGACGGTGGTCGGGGCCACAGCGTTCGACAGCCCGATGCCGGCGACCAGCGCACCGATCACGCTGACCCCGACTGCGGCGGTGGGCGCCGCAGCGGCTACCGCGGCGGGAGCGGCGGCACGGTCGATGGCGCGTCCCCACCGGCGTTGCTCGTCAGCGGACTCGGCGAGGACTCCGGCGAGCCGGCCGCTCACCCGCAACTCGGGGGCGTGCTCGAGGGCGAGCATCGCCGCGGTGTCCCGCCGCGCGTGATGCTCGACCGCCACCCTCTCGGCCGCCGCGGCGGCCCGCGCGGCCACCGCCGGCGCGAGTACCCCTGCGATCACCAGGCAGCCGCCCAGCACCACGGCCGCGCCCGCCGAGATCACGGCGATCACCCCGACGGCCGCCACACCGAGAACGGCGGCGACGCAGATCGGCACCACGGCGCGCACCAGCACGTCGGACAGGTCGTCGACGTTGGAACCGACCCGCGCCACCAGGTCACCGCTGTGCCGTCGCATGACGGCGTCCACCGGGCCGCCGGCGAGCCGGCTGAAGAGCTGCTCACGCGCGGTGCCCGCGGCGCGCAGGGCGGTGTCATGGGACGCCAGCCGCTCGCAGTAGCCCAGCACGCCACGCGAGATGCCCAGCGCGCGCACCGCCACCACGGCGACCGTCAGATGCAGCACCGGCGGCATCTCCCACGCCCTGGTGATCAGCCATGCGGCCACCCCGGCCAGCGCCAGCGCGCTGCCCAGCGATCCCACCCCGAACGCGACGGCCATCAGCACCCGGGGCAGTCGCGGCCGCAGCAGGGTCCAGGCCCGGGCCTCAAGACGCGACACGGACGGCTCCCAGGTCGATGACGTCGTCGCCGATCGCCAGCACCGGTTCGCGGTGCCCGACGACGACCACGGTGGCGCCGCCGGCAGCCCGTCGGGTGATGGCGCGCAGCACCCGATCCTCGGTCGGCGCGTCGAGGTGAGCGGTGGGTTCGTCGAGGAGCAGCACCGGTGCCGTGGAGCCGAGCACCCGAGCCAGCCCGAGCCGCTGCCGCTGGCCCAACGACAGCCCGACGCCTCCGCGTCCGATCACCGTCTGCAGCCCGTCGGGGAGTCCGGCAACGACGTCGTCGAAGCACGCCGCCCGGCAGGCCGCCATCAAATCGGGCAGCGGGCCGAACAGTTCCAGGTTCTCCCGCACGGTCCCGGGGATCAGCACAGGCCGCTGGGCCAGCCACCCGATCTCCGACCACCATCGCTGCAGATCCAGGTCGGCTACGTCAACACCGTTGACCCGCACGCCTCGCGCGGGTTCCAGCCCGAGGATCCCCTGCAGCAGCGTGGTCTTGCCGATTCCGTTCGGGCCGGTCAGCACCGTGACCCGCCCGGGCAGCGCCGCCCGATCGTCGATCTGCACCGTCACCGGCTCTACCACCACCTGCTTGCCCGCAGGCGCCGGGGCGGCCGTGTCGATGAACTCAAATGCGGCCTCCACCGCGGTTTTTCCGTCCTGAGACGAGTGGAACGCCGCACCGACGCGGCGCAGCGGCCAGAACACTTCCGGCGCGAGCAGCAGCGCAGTCAGGCCGGCCACCAAGGTCATGTCGCCGTACACCAGTCGCATGCCGACGCTGACCGCCACCAGCGCCACCCCGAGCGTCGCGAGCAGTTCGAGCACCAGCGCTGAGAGGAACGCGATCCGCATCGTCGCCATCGCCGAACGCCGATGCGCCTCACCCAGTTCGGCGATGCGGGCCACCGACCCCTGCGCGCGACCGAGCGCGCGCAGCGTGGGCAGACCGGCCACCAGGTCGAGAAGGCGGGACTGCAGCGTCGACATCGCGGTCAGCGCCGCCGCGGACCTCTCTGCGGTCGCCAGGCCGATCAGCACCATGAAGATCGGGATCAGCGGCAGCGCGATCAGCACGATCACCGCCGACTGCCAGTCGTACAGTGCGATCACCGCGGCGGTGGCCGGTGTCAGGATCGCGGCGAGGAACAGCGACGGCAGATATGTCGTGAAATACAACCGCAATCCGTCCAGCCCGCGGGTCACAACGACGGCGGCGTCGTCACGGCGGCGCGCGAGCTCACGCGGCGGCAGGGCGGTGGCGATGGTCAGCACCTGGTCGGTCAGATCGGCGATCACCGAGCTGGCGCCGCGCTGCGCGAGCCGGCCCTGCACCCACTGGACCAGGGTGCGAACCGTCCACAGCGCCGACAGGACGACGATGGGGCCGAGGTGCTGGTCGAGCTCACGGGAGGCGGGGTCGGTGATGACCCGGGCGACGATGCCGGCGAGCACCACCGCCGACGAAATGGTGCACGCCGCGGTCAGCACGCCGCACACCGTGGTGGCGACCAGGAAGCGACGCATCGCGCCAGAGACCCGCCACAGCCGCGGGTCGATAGGGGCTCGCGTGTTCTCTGTCAGGACCGGCGCCTCGACAATCCGATGGAGGCCGGTATGCCGTCGGCGCTGATCCGCTTGCGGAACACCCAGTAAGACCATGCCTGGTAACCGATCACCAGGGGGAGCAGGGCCAGCGACGCCCAGGTCATGATGCGCAGCGTGTACGGGGTCGATGAACCGTTCTCGATGGTGACGTTCCAGTCAGGGTCCAGCGTCGAGGGCAACAGGTTCGGGTACATCGAACCGAAGATCAGCACCGCCACCGCGGCGATGACGAGCACCATCGACGCGAAGGCCCAGCCTTCCCTGGTGCCGCGCCACACCAGGGCCACCGACGCCAGCAACGCCAGCACCGCCACCCCCAGCGCCAGCCACGTCCACGACTTCCCGTAGTCGAGCTGGGTCCACAGCCCGAACGCGCCGGCGAGCACGATCGCCGGGATGGACAACCCGCGGCCGAACCGCAAGGCATCGTCGCGAAGGACGCCGGAGGTCTTCAGCGCGATGAACACCGATCCGTAGAACGCGAACAACGAGGCGGTGGCGAGTCCGCCGAGTAGCGTGTACGGGGTGAGCACGTCACCGACACCGGCGAGGGACTGTCCGTCGGCGTCGATGGGAAGGCCGCGCAACAGGATCGCGAACGCCACCCCCCACAGGATGGCAGGCAGCCACGAACCCAGTGCGATGCCGATGTCAGCCCACCGCCGCCACTGCGGATCGTTGATCTTGCCGCGCCACTCGATTCCGACGATCCGCAAGATCATGCCGAAAAGGATTGCCAGCAAAGGAAGATATAGCGCCGAGAACAGCGTGGCGTACCAGTTGGGGAACGCTGCGAACATCGCGGCGCCGGCGGTGATCAGCCACACTTCGTTGGCGTCCCAGACGGGTCCGATGGTGTTTAGTACCGCGCGCCGGCGGTCGTCGGGTTCACCTTCTCCGCTCGAGCCCAGGGGTGCCATCAACATGCCCACCCCGAAGTCGAATCCCTCGAGCACCAGGAAGCCGAGGAACATCACGGCGATCAGATAGAACCACAGTTCGTGAAGTGGCACGGATCTCTCCTAGTAGGCGAACGACAACGGCGCGACGTCGTCCTTGTCGGGCGGTGTCGGCGGGGCGGGCTCTGAGTCGTGCTCCTGCGGGCCTTCGGTGACGTATCGACGCATCAGGTAGAACCACACCACCGCCAGCGCGCCGTAGAGCAGCGTGAAGAGCCCGAGCGAGAACAGCACTGTTCCGGCGGCGTTGTTGGACACGCCTTCCTGCACCGTCATTCGCACCATCTGGTCGCCCGTCGGGTTGGGCACCACCACCCACGGCTGCCGGCCCATCTCGGTGAAGATCCAGCCCGCGGAGCTCGCGAGGAACGGTGTCGGGATGGTGAGGATGCCCATCGTGCCGTACCACCGCTGGTCGGGTATCCGGCCCCGCCGGGTGAGCCACAGCGTCAACAGCGCGAACGCCACGGGAACCAGCAGTAGTCCGATCATCGCCCGGAACGCCCAGTAGGTGACGAACAGGTTGGGCCGGTAGTTCCCCGGTCCGAATTTCTGCTCTGCCTGCTGCTGGAGGTCCTCGACTCCTTCCAGGGTGACCCCCGAGAATTTGCTCTCGGCCAGGAACGGCAGTACGTAGGGCACCTCGATGACTCGGGTGATGCTGTCGCAGTTGTTGTGCGTGCCCACGGTCAGGATCGAGAAATCGGGGTCGGTTTCGGTGTGGCACAACGATTCCGCGGACGCCATCTTCATCGGTTGCTGAACGAACATCAGTTTGCCCTGCACGTCTCCGGTGGCCAGCAGGCTGATCGCGGCGAACAACGCGACGACGCTGCCGAGGATCGCCGCAGGGCGGTACATGGTTTGCGCCTCGACCCCCTCTCCGGCGCGGGAGCGGACCATCAGCCACGCGCAGACCCCCGCCACGAACGCGCCGGCGGTCAGCAGCGAAGCCCCGATGACGTGGAGGAACGCCCAGATCGCGGTGTTGTTGGTCAGCAGTGCACCGAAGTCGACGAGCTCGGCCCGACCGGACTCCGGATTGAATCTGGCGCCGACGGGATGCTGCATGAACGAGTTCGCGGCGATGATGAAGAACGCCGACGCGTTGACGCCGAACGCGACGATCCAGATGCATGCCAGGTGCACCAGCCGCGGAAGCCGGCTCCACCCGAAAATCCACAACCCGATGAAGGTGGACTCGAAGAAGAACGCGATCAGACCTTCGAAGGCCAGTGGCGCTCCGAAGATGTCACCGACGAACCGGGAGTACTCGCTCCAGTTCATGCCGAACTGGAACTCCTGCACGATGCCGGTGGCCACCCCGATCGCAAAGTTGATCAGGAACAGTTTCCCGAAGAACCGGGTCAAGCGATACCAGGCCGGGTTTCCGGTCGCCACCCACACGGTCTGCATGACCGCGATGAGAGGAGCCAGCCCGATCGTGAGCGGAACGAAGATGAAGTGATAGACGGTGGTGATACCGAACTGCCATCGAGACACGTCCAGTGCGTCCATGCGCCACTCCCAGGGCTCTACCGATCCACCTACTACATCTACGACAGAGTGTAGTAGCTATTCCGGCCAGGGGCGCTAGGGGCTTTTGGCCTCTTTATTCAGGCGATGAAGCCGCAACTTCTTCTTTCGGTTCCATCGGCCCGTCCGGTCGGTCCGACCCGGTCATCTTCTTGCTCGCCGCGCGGATGCCGAAGGCCGAGACCACCTCGAACACGCCGATCACGATGAGCCAGATGCCGACGACCATGGTCAGCGTCGCCAGCGACTCGAACGGCGAGGCCAGCAGGATCACCCCGGCGATCAGACTGATCACGCCGATGAAGACCTCCCACCAACGGCCGGGGAGAGTGGGATCGCTGATCGCCGACACCGCGGTCGCCACGCCACGGAAGATGAAGCCGATTCCGATCCAGATGGCCAGCAGCAGGATCGATTCCTGCAGGCTGCGGAAGCACAGGACCGCCAGGATGAGTGCCGCTGCGCCACTGACGAACAGCAGCACCCGGCCGCCGGCCGACACGTGGAGGCTGAACGCGAAGAACACCTGCGTGATACCGGTGATCAACAGGTAGGCGCCGAAGAAGATGGCAGCGACGACGATGGTGATGCCGGGCCAGGCCAGCACCATCACACCGAGGATTACGGCGAGCACCCCGGAAAACAGTGTGTTCTTCCACAGATGCTGCAACATGCTTGGGGGAGCGGCGGTTTCCATGCGCGAAGTGTCGCATACCGCCAGGGGGCCCCAGCCTGATTTCGCAGTACGGCTGTGATGTCTCAATGCGGTCGTTAATGTCTCGTTACCGGCGCTGCGCGTCGGGTCATCGGTCGTTAACGTCCTTGGCTGGGAAATGCGCGGGGACCCAGGCGCATGACGCTGACGACCCGAAGTAGAAAGTAGAGGCAACCGTGTTGGGTGAAATCCAAGACCGCCGGCCCAGGTTCTGGCGTATCGCGGCGGTGTTCGCCGCCACCGGCGCCCTGGCCCTTTCGGGTTGTTCGAGCAGCTCCGACACCAGCGATCCGTCGTCGCCGACCGAAGCCCCACAGGCCGAGACCGTCGACGCGATCGCACAGACCGTCCCCGAGGACATCCGGTCGGCGGGCACGCTGATCATCGGGGTGAACATCCCCTACGCCCCGAACGAGTTCAAGGATCCCGACGGCAAGATCGTCGGATTCGACGTCGACCTGATGAACGCGATTGCTGGCACCCTGGGGCTGACCCCGGAATACCGCGAGGCCGACTTCGCCAAGATCATCCCTTCCATCCAGGGCGGCACGTTCGACGTCGGGATGTCGTCGTTCACCGACAGCAAGGAGCGCGAGGAGCAGGTCGACTTCGTCACCTACTTCTCCGCGGGCACCCTGTGGGCGCAGCCCGTAGGTGGTGGCATCGATCCGGAGAACGCGTGCGGCAAGCGGGTCGCGGTGCAGGCCACGACGGTCCAGGAGACCGACGAACTGCCCGCCCGCAGCCAGAAGTGCACCGACGAAGGCCAGCCGCCGATCGAGATCGTCCCGTTCGACAGCCAGGATGCCGCCACCAACGCCGTGGTCCTCGGTCAGGCCGACGCGATGTCGGCGGATTCGCCGGTGACGCTGTATGCGATCAAACAGACCAACGGCAAGCTGGAGCAGGCCGGCGAGGTCTTCGATTCGGCGCCCTACGGGTGGCCGGTGGAGAAGGGCTCTCCGCTTGCCCAGTCGCTGTTGCAGGCGCTCGAGCATCTGATCGAGACCGGCACCTACGAGGAGATCGCGGCCAACTGGGGTCTCGAGGAGGGCATGATCGACAAGCCGGTCATCAACGGCGCGGTCTCCTGACCCGCCCGGGACCAGACACATGACCGATGTCGGCAAGCCGCCGGAAGCCATCGATGCCGTCCCGTTGCGTCACCCCTGGCGGTGGGTGGCGGCGGGCGTCATCATCGTGCTGGTCGGGCTGTTCCTGTACGGAGCCGCGACCAACCCGGCCTACGGGTGGTCGACCTACTCCGAGTACCTGTTCAACGAGCGGGTCCTGCTCGGGGTGTTCAACACCCTTCAGCTGACCGTCTACTCGATGGTGATCGGCATCGTCCTCGGGGTGGCGCTGACCGTGATGCGGCTGTCGTCCAACCCGGTGCTGGGCGCGGTGTCGTGGGTCTTCCTGTGGATCTTCCGCGGCACCCCGGTGTACGTGCAGTTGGCGTTCTGGGGGCTGTTCCCGACGATCTACCAGAACCTCCAGCTCGGGGTGCCGTTCGGGCCGTCGCTGTTCCAGTTCGACCTGCAGGCGCTGTCCATTCCGTTCGCGCTGGCGATCGTGGGACTGGCGCTGAACGAAGCCGCCTACATGGCCGAGATCATCCGTGCGGGCATCACCTCGGTGCCGGAAGGGCAGATGGAAGCGTCCACGGCGCTGGGCATGTCCTGGAGCATGGCGATGCGGCGCACGGTGCTGCCCCAGGCGATGCGGGTGATCATCCCGCCGACCGGAAACGAGGTCATCAGCCTGCTCAAGACCACGTCGCTGGTCACCGCGGTGCCGTACTCGTTCGACCTGTACAGCATCGCCACCCGGGAGATCGCCGCGCGGACCTTCGAGCCGGTACCACTTCTCATGGTGGCGGCCACCTGGTACCTCATCATCACCAGCGTTCTGATGGTCGGACAGTTCTACCTGGAACGGCACTTCTCCCGGGGTGCGTCCCGCAAGCTGACCACCAAGCAACTCGACGCGCTGGCCAAAGCGCAAGGAGGTGATGGCATGTGACCGCATCCGAATCGTCGAGGCCGATGGTCAAGGCCGAAGTCGTCTGCAAGGACTTCGGTGCCCTCAAGGTGCTCAAGGGCATCACACTCGAAGTGCAGAAAGGGCAGGTGCTGGTGTTGGTGGGACCCTCCGGGTCCGGCAAGTCCACCTTCCTGCGCTGCATCAACCACCTCGAAACCGTCACCGCGGGAAGGCTTTACGTCGACGGCGACCTGGTCGGATACCGGGAGCGCGGTGACAAGCTGTACGAGATGAAGCCGGGCGACGTCGCCAAACAGCGCCGTGAGGTCGGAATGGTGTTCCAGCACTTCAACCTGTTCCCGCACCGCACGGCGCTGGGCAACATCGTTGAGGCGCCCGTCCGTGTCAAGGGCGTCAAGAGGAGCGTCGCGGTGAAGCGGGGCAAGGACCTGCTGGAGCAGGTGGGGATGGCCGACAAGGCGGACGCCTACCCCGCGCAGTTGTCGGGCGGTCAGCAGCAGCGGGTGGCGATCGCGCGCGCTCTGGCGATGGATCCGAAGCTGATGCTGTTCGACGAACCCACTTCGGCGCTGGATCCCGAACTCGTTGGCGAGGTGCTGGCGGTGATGAAAACCCTCGCCTCCGAGGGTATGACGATGATGGTGGTCACCCACGAGATGGGCTTCGCGCGCGAGGTCGCCGACGAGGTGGTGTTCATGGACGCCGGCGTCGTGGTCGAGCGTGGGGACCCCGTCGAGATCATGGCCAACCCGCAACACGAACGGACGAAAGCGTTTCTCTCCAAGGTGATGTGACGCCTGACCCGGCCACACCGCTGTGGCGGGCCGCGCAGGTGTTCCGACTGCTCAGTTGCTTCTACGCGCTGGGCTTTCATCTTCTGAGCAGCCCGGACCTGGAGCATCCGGCGGCGGGTTGGGTGCTGTTCGCGGGGCTGATCGGGTTCAGCATCGCGTCCGCCGCCGCCTATCTAGAGGGCTTCGGGCGCCGTCCCGCTTGGGTGCTCACCGAGATCACCGTCGTGGTGGCGCTCATCTTGACGACCGAACTCGTCGCCTCCGATCAGTGGGTGGCGGACAACCAGTCCTTGCCGACGACACTGTGGGCGACCAACGCCACCATCTCCGCTGCGATCCAGTTCGGTCCGATCGGCGGGATGTTCACCGGTCTGCTGGTGATGGCGGCCAGCGCGGCGTTGAAGGGATACGTCCACATCGACCTGAGCCGAAACGCCACGATAGTCATCGAACTGGCGGTCGGACTGGCGGTCGGGATGGCGGCTCAGACAGCCCGGCGTGCGCATGCCGACCTGGAGCGTGCCGCCCGGCTTTCGGCGTCGCTCGAGGAGCGGGAACGGCTGTCCAGGCAGGTTCACGACGGCGCCATCCAGGTGCTGGCGTTGGTGGCGCGCCGGGGGCGGGAGATCGGCGGTGAGACTGCCCGACTGGCCGAGTTGGCCGGTGAGCAGGAACGTGCCCTGCGCCGACTGGTCAGTGCACGGGAAGCCGGACCGCCGGACGCGGCGACCTCGGACCTCGGGGCGCTGCTGCGCCGCCGGGCCTCCGACCGGGTGTCGGTCAGTGTGCCTGCCGATCCCGTTCTGCTCGACTCCGCGGTGGCGGACGAACTGTTCGCCGCGGTGTGCAACGCGCTCGACAACGCCGAGTTGCACGCCGGGCCGGCCGCCCACACGTACGTTCTCCTGGAGGACCTCGGTGATTCGGTGACGGTCAGCGTGCGCGACGACGGCGTCGGCATACCTGCCGACCGCCTCCAGGAAGCTGTCGACCAGGGCCGGGTCGGGATCGCGAAATCGATTGTGGGACGTATGAACTGGTTGGGTGGCCGGGCCGAGCTGAACACCGGTCCCGGATCCGGGACCGAATGGGAGTTGACAGTGCCGCGGAGTTCCCGGTGAGCGGGGGTGCGACGACAGTCATGGTCGTCGACGACCACCCGATCTGGCGGGACGCGGTCGCCAGGGACCTCGCCGCCGACGGTTTCGACGTGGTGGCGACCGCAGACGGGGTGGCCTCGGCGAAACGGCGCGCGGCGGTGGTAAGGCCGGAAGTGGTGGTGATGGACATGCGGTTGGCCGACGGCGACGGTGCACAGGCGACGGCCGAAGTGCTCGCGGTGTCCCCGTCCTCACACATCCTGGTGCTCTCGGCGTCCGATGAGCGTGACGACGTCCTCGAGGCCGTGAAGGCGGGTGCCCTCGGGTATCTGGTGAAGAGCGCCTCCAAGCAGGAGCTCGCCGACGCGGTCCGGGCCACCGCTGCCGGGCGGGCTGTTTTCACCCCCGGGCTGGCCGGCCTCGTGCTGGGCGAGTATCGCCGGATCGCCAGGGACTCCGCCGGATCGGCCGAGCCGGCGGTGCCGACCCTCACCGAGCGCGAGACCGAGGTGCTGCGCTACGTCGCCAAAGGGCTGACCGCCAAGCAGATCGCATCCCGGCTGTCGCTGAGTCACCGCACGGTGGAGAACCATGTCCAGGCCACGTTCCGCAAGCTGCAGATCGGCAACCGGGTGGAGTTGGCGCGCTACGCGATCGAACACGGCCTCGACGAGTAGCAGAGTAGTTGTACTCATCCGTAGTCGGGTTCCCGCTGCGACGATGACGGCATGACCGAACCGCACGCCGCTGTGATCAACCGGCTCTCCGGGGAGTTCGCCGCGATGTCCCACCAGTTCGCCAGGGTGTCCGCCGATCTCGCCGCGCTGGATCGGATTCTCGCCGGGGGCCCGGCGGTCCCGGCGCCGCCGGCGCAGTACCGGCCCCGCTACCAAGCGCCTGTGCCGCCCTTGCCACCCCCGCCGCCCATGCCACCCCCGCCGCCCAGGCCGCCGCAGCCGCCACGGGAGCGTTCGCAGGGCTGGATCGGCAAGCTGCTCGCGGTCGCCGGCGTCGCGGTCACGCTGGTCGGCGTCGTGCTGCTGTTGGTGCTCGCGGCGCAGGCCGGGATCCTGCGCCCCGAGTTCCGGGTCGCTGCCGGAGCCATGCTGGCGGCGGGCCTGGTCGGCGCGGCATGGTGGCTGGACTCCCGGCCCGGTGGGCGCGTCGGGGCGATCGCGCTGGCCGCCACCGGCATCGCCGCGGCGTACATGGATGTCATCGCCGTCACGACGATCTACGGCTGGGTCTCCGCGCCGGCGGGACTCGTCCTCGCCGTGGTGATCGCCGGCGGCGGTCTGGCCCTGGCACGCCGGTGGGATTCCGAACATCTCGGCCTGCTGGTGGTGGTGCCCTTGATCGGTCTGGCGCCCGTCGTCACCGACGGTGTCACCCTTCTGCTCATCGGGTTCATGCTCGCCCTGTCCGCGGTGTCGGTGCCGGCGCAACTGGGTAGGGACTGGATCTGGTTGCACGTCGCACGGATCGCCGCCATGGTCTTGCCCCTTTTGGCGGCGCTCGGAGCGCGCGCCTTCGACTCGGGTGAGGACCTGTCGCTGGCTGCGGCGTGCGCGATCGCGGCGGTGGTGAGCCTCGGCGCTGCGTTGATCCTGCTTCCGGGTACGGCCAACCGCACAGCGATGGCGTTGCTGACCGTGGCCGGGGTGACACCGGTGTTGGGTGTGGTCCTCGCGGTGGACCACGTCATCGCGGCGTTGATGGCCGGTGCGTTGTCGGCGGCACTGCTGGCGATCGTGCTTGTCGGGGAACGCTTTCCGGGGGTGCCCGGTGTGGTGCGGCGGGTGTTCTCCGCGACGTCCGCGGTCGCCGCTCTGATCGCCGTCACCGTGGCGTTCGACGGCCCGGTCGCCGCCCCGGTGCTGCTGGCGATGGCCGTGGTGGTGGCGGTGGCGGGGCGCAGTGACCATGTGGCGCGTTGGGCGGCGACCGGCTTCGCGATCGTCGGCGCCGCACTGCAGTCCGGGTACGCGCCGCCGAGCGCGCTGCTCGAGCCGACCGTGCTCGCCACCGCCTCGGCCATTTCGACGTTGGTCTCCAGCATCCTGCTGGCCGCGTGCGCGGTGGTGATCGTGTGGTCGTGGAGAACCACGGCGCACGCGCTGTGGGTCGGTGCCGTCGTGGTGATCGTCTATGCCGTCACGTTGTTCACCGTCACCGCAGGCACCCTGGTCGGCGGTGACGACGACCTCGGCTTCTACGCCGGCCACATGGCGGCGACCATCTGCTGGATCGTGATGGCGGCGGGGTTGTTCGGTTACGCCGCTCGCCGGCCGCGCACCGAGCGCTCGGTGCCGATCGCCGGGGGATTGGGGCTGGTTGCCGCCGCGATGGCGAAGCTGTTCCTGTTCGACCTGGGCACCCTGGACGGCATCTTCCGGGTCGCGGTGTTCATCGTCGTCGGGCTGATTCTGCTGGGCATGGGTGCGGGCTACGCCCGCCTGCTGGAGAAACAGGACCACGCTATGACGCAGATCACCCCATAGATTGGATCGATTCCAGATTATGGTTCGTTGGGTTGAGTATGGCTACAACAACGAACGTGCGTAGGACAGAGGCCGAGATCGCGGGCTTCCAGGCTTCACCGGAACTCAGCGCCGCGCTGCAGCAGGTGCTGGTCGACCTCATCGAGCTGCACCTGCAGGGTAAGCAGGCGCACTGGAACGTCGTCGGCACCAACTTCCGCGACCTGCACCTCCAGCTCGACGAGGTCGTCGACTTCGCCCGTGAAGCCAGCGACACCGTCGCCGAACGGATGCGGGCACTGGACTCGGTGCCGGACGGTCGGTCGGACACCGTGGCGGCGAGCACCTCGTTGCCGGAGTTTCCCGCCTACGAGCGGAGCACCGGCGAGGTCGTCGACCTGATCACCGGTCGCGTTTATGCGGCGGTGGACACGCTGCGGTCGGTCCACGACACGGTGGACGCCGAGGATCCGAGCACTGCGGACATCCTGCACCAGCTCATCGACGGACTGGAGAAGTTGGCGTGGCTGCTGAAGTCGGAGAACCGGAAGGTGTGACGACCTGGGCCCGGTGGCCGACCAGGTACCAGGTGCGCATCATGCCCTTGCCCTTGATGTCGACGTGGCCGCGCTCCTCGAGCACAAACGAGTCGTGCAGCCGCTCATAGACGTTGTCGGGCACCTGGATTCGTCCTTCGACGTCGGTGGTCTCCATGCGGGCCGCGACGTTCACCGCGTCGCCCCACACGTCGTAGAAGAATTTCCTGGCGCCGACGACGCCGGCGACGACGGGCCCTGCGGCCATGCCGATGCGTAGCGGTACGTCGCGGCCCTGGGCGTCCTTGAGGTCGGCGACGGCGTGGGCCATGTCCAGCGCCAGCGATGCCAGCGCCTCCAGGTGGTCAGCGCGGGGGATGGGCACGCCGCTGACCACCATGTAGGAATCGCCGCTGGTCTTTACCTTCTCCAGGCCGTGCTGGTCGACGAGTGCGTCCAGGTCGGTATAGAGCCGGTCGAGGAACCGGACGAGCTCCGCGGGCGCGGTGTCGCTGGCGCGTTTGGTGTAGCCGGCGATGTCGGCGAACAGAATCGACGCGTCGTCGTACTTGTCGGCGATGACGGTGCGCGACGGATCCTTCAACCGGGCGGCGATCGTCGCGGGCAGGATGTTGGCCAGCAGCTGTTCGGAGCGCTGGTATTCGGCTTCCATCGCCGCTTCCGCCCGTTCGATCTCGCGCAGCGTGTACCAGATGGTGGCGATGATCATCACTGCCGAAGTGGCCACCGCGGTGATGAACCCGGCGGTCAACGTCCACGGTGGTCCCAGCCCCCGGTTGTGCGGCACGGTCAGCTCCAGCGCGACCGTCATCGCCACCCCGATGGCGGCGATCACCGCGGTCAGCACGATGCGCTCGATGCCGAGGATCAGCACCGCCAGTGATGCGGCGACCAGGGTGTAGAACTGCAGTCCCGAGCCGGTCCCGATGGTGAAGCAGATGAAGCCGACCGATACGTAGGCGAACCCGACGAACGTCAGGGGTGCGACCAGCTCGCCGAAGCGGCACAGTCGCGGGATCGCCAGGAAGACCAGGCCGCAGAACAGGTTGACGGCCCCCAGCCACCACAGCGCTCCGCCCATGGCCAGCTGGAACACCCCGAAACCGATCGAGACCGCGGCCGCGATCCAGCCGGCGATCTTGAGCACCCGCAGCCGGCGCCCGATCCGGTCGTCGCGGTGGTGGCTCGGAGACCAGGCGCTGTTGCCCAGCGCCACGTCGGGGACACATACGGGTCGCACCTTGACCACTGCCGGAGCCTATCGCCCGACGGCCTTTGACCTGTGCGTTTTGCGGTGCCCTCGGTGAGATTCGAACTCACACTGCACGGGTTTTGAAATGGTGTTTTCAGTAAAACCCCAGGTCGTGGGTGTTTGGTGCCAATGGTGGCGAGTGGTGGACGGGGGAGTGTTTTGGCTGATCAAAGCACTCATTGTCCGTTTGTCACCGGTGGTCGCTAGGTGGCGCAGCGTAGTGCCGTGCGGACTGTGTGCGGACTGGCGCTGACTCTGTGCGGACTGGGTTAGGCGGGCGCAGGGTACACGCGATGTACGTTAAAACTGTTGCAGCACAACGTATCTAGCCGTTGACGGGCCTCGCTGCGGGCTGTACCGTTCCGCCCAATGACGCACACACTGGCCATCAACCATCCGGCACTGACGGAGCTTCGCGCGTCCACCCGCACAACCACAAACGAGGCGCTCGCCCGCGCTATCGGCGTAGACACGTCCACGGTGTCGCGTGTCCTCGCCGGTACGGCAGCACCCGGTCCCAGGTTCATCGCGGGTGTGCTGCTGACGTTCGGCACTGCCCGTTTCTCCGACGTGTTCACTATTCGCAACGCGGTGGACTAGCGATTGAGTGGCGCGGGTCCGGGTGGAGGCCAGTCAACCCCACCCGGACCCTAAAGTCCACGCCGTTGGCTGTTCCTTGCAGCAACCACGCGGGCCCAAGCCGCTAAGAAGTGCCGGTAAATAAAGAAACCCGGCAGCGGCCCGCCTGTTCGTTCCGCTATCGGGCGCGTTCCCGATATCGGTTAAGGACGTGAAGCTCCGACGTGCTCCACTGCGCTGCGTGATTAGCGGAGTACGTGACGCGGAACGGTCCCATTGTCTGTTCGTCTGTGATCTGCGACGGGTCCGCGATAAGCCGCGCTGACGCGGTCAAGATGACAGCCCTCAAGTCGGCGGTCGGAACGCCATCGACGAAGCCCCGCCCGCGTGTGTAGCTGGCCGCGAGCGCCGCGACGACGTTGAGTACAGCCGTGGCCTGCCCAGCGTCAATGTCGCGCCCCACCAACGCCGTCAAATCACTAGCTGTCGGCGCGGCCACGACTACGGTCCAGCCGGAACCGTCAGCAGTGTTACAGCCTTGGGCTGCAACAGTGCCGTGTCGAAACGGCTCACGACGCGGATGCCGACGCTGTCGTAGTCGCCCCACGTCTCCGTCAGAATCTTGACCTCGGAGTCAACGTCGCGGGCCACGATGACCTTGGAGAAGTCAACGACGGCAACGGTGTCCGCTGGCACGTTGTTCGTGATGATGACAGGCAGGCCGAACAGGTTGTACCGGCTGGCCGCGTACGCCGCTGCGGGATCGAACAGGTAACGCGCATCGGTGCTGCCCACCTTGAGCTTGCGAAACTGCGTGAACGTCGCACTTCGCATCGCAAGGTGAGAAGGCTGAACATAGTTGCCGAGGGCGGTGTCGATACCGTCGATCAGTGAATCGGGGTCCGTGAGGTCCAGGTCGCCGGTCGCGATACCCGAAGCCTTGAGGATGCCCTCAACGCTGTCAGAGGTGCCCACGCCGTTCCACAGAGCTGCGTCGAGCGCGTTCGCAATGTCGGTGATCAGACGGGTACGCAACGTCGCCTCAAGCGCCACGACAGACTGCCG
Source organism: Mycolicibacterium hippocampi (assembly GCF_010723735.1). Taxonomy (GTDB): domain Bacteria; phylum Actinomycetota; class Actinomycetes; order Mycobacteriales; family Mycobacteriaceae; genus Mycobacterium; species Mycobacterium hippocampi. The sequence goes on from NZ_BLLB01000002.1 coordinate 3,488,032, forward strand.
AAGAAGCTCATTGGACACCCGGACGAGGACCTTAAGGCCCTTAAGCGCTGACGGTAGAAGCGTGACCTCGTCAAAGGTCACGTCGCCGTCGCTGATCTGCCCACCGGCTGCCACGAAAGCGGCGGTCGCGCCACCAGAGATGCGCGGCACCCGCAGCGGGTTCGGGGTATCCACGATCTGCGGACCAGCCGCCAAGAAAGTTGAAGCCTGCTCCAAAGGTCCGACCAGAATGTCGGCAACCTCGTTAGTGAGCAGCGTGCCATTACCGCTAGGAATTTCAATAGCCATATTCTTTTGTCCTTATTCAATTGTTTATTAAGTTGTGTTTAGAATACTCGTCACCGGGACGGGTTTTGATCAATTGCGCACCTGGCGCGTTTAGCCGCTTACCGCTTCAAGCTGATAAACGACCACCCCAAAATCGTGACCTGTCAAAGGGTGGCAACCGTCCCACAACGCTGGACTAACCACCGTGAATGTCTGCCCGTCCGTCCGGGTTACGCGGTCACTCTTGCGGAGGTCCACACCCTTAACGGCGTACAGCTCCGCGCTGCCCTTGCTGGACTCTGCGCGCTGGTTTCGGGTCCGGGACCACGTTCCCCACGACAGCGCACCTGAGATTGAGTGTGTGCCCGTGGTTTCCCGGTTGCCCAAGCTGTTGGTACTGCCACGGGTCACGGTGAGGGTTTCCCCAATCATCGTGCACTCTTAAGCAATCTCAACAGGCTGACGCCGGTTTCAGCGCCACCACGGGCACCCTGCCCGGCGTCACCTTTAACGACGCGCTTAGCCATGTAAGGCCGGTCGCTAAGCAGCGCATCGAGCGCTGCACTTAGCTTGCTGTCGTCGTCCAGGTGCCCGGCGTCGAATGCGAGATCGTCGGGGTTCTCCAACCGTGCTGTTGCCGTGACCAGTTCGCGGTGGAGACGCCTAGCCAATGTCTCGGCGCGTTGCTCAGCAGCCTTCACGTGCTCTCGGAATCCCGCTGATTCTTTACGCAATTCCTCAACATATTCGCGAGGGAATGTGTCACTGCCGGAACCATCGGCTTTGTCGTCTGGCTGCGATTCTGCCGCACCATTAACTGTTTCGACGGGCACCGTATCCGGCTGGTCTAATTCGTTGGAGTCTGCGCCATCTAGGCCAGAATTATCGTCACTCATTTTAAGCAGCCTCTCGATTATTCAATGCAGCAGTCGCGGCGTTTCCGGCCTCAGTAGCTTGGCGTCCGTAGAAGATGCCCATAGGGGATTCGTTTTGTTCCTCGCTGGTGCGGCTAGCCGATTCCCGGGCAATCTCGTCTTCGGCGTAACCCAACCGCCGCAATGCGCCCGACCTACTCAAGATGCCCGCCTGCACCAACTTGGTGACCGCGTCCGCTTCGGCAGCGACAGACGTGCTCGACGGGTCACGCCACAGCACGGACACGTTCACCGACGCCACGTCAACGCCGTCGCGGATCGCGACCATCAGCCGGGCTACCTGCTCCCAACTCCTACCGAACACGGCCTGGCGCTGCTCTGCGCGTGCCGTCAACGCCGACTCGCTGGCGCGGATCGCCTCGCTACTCGACGGGTTCTCGGTCGTGATGCCCACCATGTGCGCCGGAAGCGCAGACACGGCCATGATCTGCTGTAGCCAGATACGGGACGCTGCCTCGTAGCCCTTGAGGTCAGCGCCGGGAAGCTGCCCGAACTTCGCCTGATCGTTCTCGCTGAGCATGGCCCGGTTGCCCTCCGGAATCGGGTTAACCGTCTCCATCACCGGCTGGCCGTCTCCGTCCAGAACAGGAACATTGTTCCCGTCCAGCTTGGGAACCTCGATTAGCTCAATACCGGTCGCCCAACGCCGTGGTCGCGCCGTGAACTCCTGCGCTACAGCCAAACCCGCCAACGTCGAGTTGAGCCCGTCCACCAGCGGAACCAAGTCCTCAATCTCTGACCGGCCACAGCCAAGAATCCGGGCCGCATTACAGAAGCTCACGACCGGGACCACCTGCAACGGGTGCTCGATGACCTCCACAAGCTCAAACCCCGACGACGCCGTACCCGCCGTACGGGCCTTCCAATGCTCGATACGGTCACGGGTATAGACCACCGCGAACGTCTCCGTCTTGGAGCGCCAGCGCTTAACCGCCGATTCGATCTCACGGGTCGCCGGGTCGCGGATGACCGCCACCTGCTGCGGCGACTCCACAGTCACCAGAGGCGAACCGTCCTGACGCGCCCACACAATCGCGTAGGCATCGCCGAACGTCAAAGCTTCACGATGCAGAATCGTGCCCATCTGGTCCAGATCGTTAGCCACCCAGTCGGCCCACACGTCCGCACCCTTAAAGCCGGTCACCCTTAGCCGTTCGGCAAGCGATGTGACTGCCAGTCCGGGAATGTTCGACACGATCCGGTTAAGTGCCGGTAGAGCGATACGCGCCTCGGGGCTGAGGTAAGCAAGCTTCTGTTTGCCGCTGGCGTATTGATCCAGTTCAGCGTAACGATGCTGCGGACCATCCAGCGTCTGTAGTAGCTCCACAAGTAGGTCAGAACTCATATTTAGTTGTCTCTCTTAAGGTTCAGGCGAACGAAACGGTTCGCTTACGCGGTTTCTGTTGCGTAGCAAGCCATGTCGCCCGGCTATGCGCCATCATCAACGCTGTTGCAAGATCAATCTTTGGAGCATGCTTAGACCGTGAAGCCTTAGCAAGCCTTAGACCTTTGTCGGTTTCCAGCACAGTCGCCGCCAAGACGTGCCGCCTAAGGTCCGAGTCACCCGAGTGCGTGAAACGTGCATTCACGCCGCCGCTGTGCAGATCGTTGGTTGCCGCTGTCTGACGTGCTGGTGACTGCCGGAACTCCACCATTGGCAGCCCCTCCGACTCCAACACCTGAGCGCTACGGGTCCACAGGTACGGATCGAACGCCACTTCCCGGACCCGCCACCGCATAGCGGCATCCCGGATTACCTGTTCCACGTCGAGCACGGGCACCCGCCAACTGTCATCGCCGGCTGGCTTCTCCCACACCGCGAGTTTGTCGAAATGGGGTGTCGCAGCCACCGTGCCGACAACTAGCGCCGTCGAGTCATCGCTGAGGCTGCCGTCCAGGGCGATAACCACATCCACACCGTCAGCAATAGTTTGTCCGCTGCACAGCCCGTCCCACGTATCGGCGCCATAAAGTGCGTTTTCGACCGGACCCACGAACTGACACAACCTCGCCCTACGGAAATGCGCTTCAGTCATCTTTGGCGGCAACAGTGCCCGCATGGCGTCGCGGTGCAAATAGTCATCAAGCGCCGGGTTCGCCAGTTCCCAACAGTGCTCACACGACGCCGGGTGATCCTCAAATCCTGCTGCGCCGAACTCCCTGTAGACCTGGCTGGTGTCCTCCGGGTGCGCAAGGGAGTAAGCCCGTAGCCGGGTTAGCACGTTGTCCTCGTTAGGTCCGGGTGTCCCGATGCCGATAAGCGTCGAGCGCTCGCGCTTGCCCTGCGCCAGGGCGATAACTTCCCATGTTTCCGGAGCAACGCGACCAATCTCGTCAACGATTGCCAGCGAGTAGTCCAGCCCCTCAAGGCTGGCCGGTGAGGCCGGAAGACAGGTGAACGATGCGCCGCGCGACGGCACGACAAGACGGTCCTTGAACGCCTGCACCCGGCTACCGAGGTGGTCGTTCAGTTCCACCATTCGGGCCGCAACACCGAACACGATGCCTGCCTGACGTTCATCGACCGCCGCAACGATCACCGTCGCGCCTTCGCCACCGGTAATCAGTTCATACAGACCGAGCGCGGCGACAAGGGTTGATTTGCCTTGCCCGCGTGGCAGGCACCACCCGGCTACGCGGGGCTGCGGTTCAGCGTCCAGCACTGTGCCGATCAGTTCACGCTGCCACGGACGTAGCACCAGCGGGACCACGCGCCGCGACTCACGGACCATGAGGAATTTTTTGCAGAACGCGGCGAATGCCGCTGAGCCGCCCGACCGTGGCCGAAACGGCAACCCACTGTCATCGACGGCCCGTTTGGGACCAGCTTTCACGTTAAACTCCCGTCGATGACTAATTGGCAGATGTATGCAGTTTTAGTAGCAGCTATCACCACTGCCTTCGGCTTCGGCTACTTTCTACACGGTGCTCGCGCGCCAATACGAGAACGCCAACGCGAACTACGGAAGCAATTCCGTGATGTTCTCCATGACCTGTCAAACCAATTTAATTCTTACCATTGGAGCGGCGAAGCCGACCCCCTCGTACTTCAACAAGCCTCCGGCAAACTAGAAATTATCCGAAATGAAGGCCTTGTATCTCCAAGTGACCGACATATTGAATACCTGCACACTGTTGTCAATGGTTTGGCGCTTTCATTCCGAGACGATAAGCAGTTGAATGAAATGCTGGGCAAGTTATTGATTGAACAAGAGGATCCAACGGAGGTGATCGTTCGGATGCGGGCAGGCCAAAGGCAGGCATTCGAAGAATTAGCGACGATGGTGAAGGAATACCGCCGCGCCACCACTAAAATGGATAATGGAAGTAAATTAATATATTTTCGGTACAGGTTTATCCCACCATATTTGCAGTGGAAATTTTGGCAAAATTGGCAAAATTGGCAAAATTGGCGAGACTGGCGAGACTGGCGAGACTGGCGAGAGTAATGGCCTTCGCGCTGGTAGTACGAGAGGAGGGCCGAGCCGCCTCGGGGTTTGCCCCCCGGTTTGGCTAGGCCGTCTTGTCGAGCAACCTTAGGTATTGACGACCACGACTGGTCAGCCTGTATGCAGTCTTTAAGTCGCCTTCGCTGTAGTCCTGAAACGGCGGGTCTTGGATATCGAACTGAGTTCCATCGTGTCCTTCGATCAAACCTGCTCGACCTATCGCGCCTAAAGCGTTCGCCGTCTCAAGGGTGTACTTGCTCTGAATGTCAACGCGGAACGGTTCCGGAGTTGCAAACCTACGTAAGACTTCCTGCTGCTTAGGGGTCAGGTGGTTTGAGACAAGGAACTCGACGGCACGAATATCGCGTTGTTGCTCGTCTAGTTCGTCCTTTATCTCACGCATCGTCAGGCCGCCGCCCGGAAACGTCACGCTCTCGAACGTTCTCCAGAACCACGGAAGCGCGCCGATGGCGAAAAGAACTACCACCCAGACATCGACGGACCAACCGTTGTGTTTGAGTTGGAGCACCAGTAACAAGCCCGCGACGAGGGTTATTAAGGTCAGCGCAACCCCTTCGAAGGTGGACTTAGGTTTCATCGGCTCCCCCCGAGTATCTCATCAATCTTAGGGCGGGACTGACCGCGAGCGGTGCAAGCGGCGTTGGCGCGCGCCTAACGTGGCGAGAACTTGCTGGCGCTCTTGATCAGTGCATCTTTCGCCTCGGGCAGCGTTGCACAGCCGGCAGAGCACCCGGCAATTCGGTTCGTCGCGCGCTAGGTCGGGCCGCTCACTTAGCGGGATGATGTGATCCACGGTTAAATCCGTTGTCGCTAAGCATTTCTCGCAGAATGGGCTAAGTCGTCTTAGCTTCTGGCTTAGCTTGCGCCATCGCCAATCAGTGGCGGTTCTTCCCTTACGTCCGGGTGTTGCCGGTCGCTTAGGTTGGCAGTCGCCGCACCTGCTGCCCTTAGGTATTAACGTTGAGCACCCTAAGCATGGGCGCTGCATTACCAGTCGCGTGGCGGTCGGCCAGCAACATAGTCGGCGTGGCCGATCAGTAGCTTGCCCACCTTTTCGGCGAGGTCCAACGGCATTGCCAGCGTGAACCGCTCATCGCCTTCGATGGCGTGCAGCGCGATGTGGGTGATTGTCTCGTCGCTGTCGGCGGCCTGGCGTCCAAAGCTGAACTCGTAGTGATCAGCGGCAATCGTCGTCTCAGTCATTGTGGTCCTGTTCTAGTTGTTCTGCCGCATCGACCAGCGCATTTGATATCGCTAAGGCGTCGGCTGCGGTGAAGTTGATTGTGTGTTCGCGTCCCTTGCCGGATGCTCGACCGAGCTTGATCCGGTTGTCCTCGGTTCTGATTCGGTACTGGGGGCCGCGCCCGCTGGCTGGCGGTATCCATACCGGCGTCACCGGGGTTCCCACCGGGCTTGTGCCGGTGTCACCGCGCGTGAATTGACTTCGGTTAGCGCGTCGGTAAGGGCTGTCCTTAGTTCATGTGCCTGTTCTGTGTTTAGGTGCGCTGTTTGTCCGTCTACCGTGATTGTGTATCCGGTTGTTCGGCGCAGGATTGCTACGGCCATTGTTCCCCCTTCAACGACTAATGCCCGGACCACTCCGGTGCAGAAAAGTGGTCCGGGCATCGCCGGTATGTGTCGCCCTACAGTTCGTAGGCTGGCAAGCCGTCGCGTTCGCGAACGTCATTAGCGAGCATCATCAACAGCTTCGCCATTGTCGCTGCGTCGGTTGCCGATAGCGGCAGCGTGAACTGACCGCGCCTGTCGTGTGCCTGAATGCCGATCATCGGCAGGTCGGGATCGTCCTCGACGCGGCCAGCAACGACCCGCAGGTATGTCGGCTGAATGGTGTACGCAGGCAACGTGTTTAGTGCCATGCGCGCCTCTCTCTCTTGGTTGTGAACCGCCTAAGCGGCGGCGCGTTTGCTCTCAACTGGCTTCCAGCCGACAACTGAATCGGACCCGGTAAACCGTGGCTCGTCATATCGGCTGGCTGACCACGGGAACGGGCCAGAACCCCTCAAACGGGGCTTGAGGTTAGTTGGTCGTAGCAGCTTCGCGTCTGCGGCGGCGACATACTCGGCGTCAACAATCCACGCCAGGTTGTCGGCTGCGCAGTTCTGCATATCGCCGTCGATGTGCCGTACGCAGACGCCCCGAAGAGGGACGTAGCCGGGCCGTGGATGAAACGCCAACAAGGCTGCTTGCGGCAACCCCAGGAACTCAACCGCCACAATTTCGTCCACAAATACCTCGCCGTGTTGCCCGTAGGCGGGCGGTATTGGCCCAGCGTAATTGTCGCCCAGGTCGATGACCGGCATCGATCCCGTTGGCGTCTTACGACGGCGGTGTTTGAATAGATCGGCGATAGTGTTGACTTGCCACCCCTTCGCGCCCCTCACGTCTTTGCGTTCTTTGGTTTTTGTGAGTGTTTCTGTGGTGACGTTCGTCGGTAAAGTGCCCTTTAGATTTAGCATATCTTACGACCCCCCGGAATTGCGCATCGTTTTTCTGCGTGATATAGCGAACTGCGGGAATGCTCGCATTGTTGCCATTTCGGTCGTCAACTAAGCTGCGAACTTAGATTCGAACCACGCCTCAATGTCGGTGCGTTTCCACACACGCCGACGCCCAACCTTTGCCGATACCGGCAGCGCGCCCATACGCTCCCAATATCTCACCGTGTCGATGCTCCGACCGCTGTACTTGGCGATGTCGGCAGCGTTCATAAATGCACAATTTTCGGACATGAATTACCCTTTGTGGTTCCGGCTGGCGCAAAATTGATCCCCCCACCGGGTTTGGGATACCGGGCACGTAAGACTGTGCAATCGGGCGGAGCGTAGTCCGTGGAACGCTCTATGCCACCGGTGAAAAATACATTACCACCAGTGGACGCGTATTCACGCTTTATGCAGAACGGCAGGTCTTGCGTATGCGCAGCCGATTTAAATGAATGGTCGAATCAACCAGCAACAATAGCAACGCCGCCGCGTTGCGTATGTGCATATATTCACTTACTTCGCTGGCTGCGTAGCCTTATCCATCGCCGCCGCCAACCGGTCCCAGTCGCCGTCGAGCATGTGGCTGTAGATATTCGCGGTAGTCGAGACGTTCCGGTGTCCCAACAGCTTGGACGCGGTGACCACACTCCCGGTCTCGCTGATCGTCAGTGAGCCTGCGGTGTGGCGCAAGGTGTGCGGCGTGACGCCCTCAAGTCCAAGCTTCGCCGTGGCGCGGTCGAATCGGATACGGAACCACCCAACCGACATAGCGCCGCCATCCGGACCGGGGAACAGAAACTCGGACGGGTCACGCCCCTTGATCAGCGCGGCAAGCTCGCCGGTCAGCGCCGTCGTCAGAATCGGCACGCTGCGCTTCTGGTGAGTCTTGGTGTCACCCTCTACGCGGCCCTGGCCGCGTACACCGGTTATCGACTTGTCAACCATGATGCGCCGCTTACCGGTGTCAACGTCGGCCACTCGGAGCGCCGCGCACTCACCGAACCGCAAGCCCGCATACGCCAGCAGCCGCACCATCGTGGCGAGAGCTTCTGGCGTGGTTCGCGCAGCCTCGGTGTCGCTGCGGTGCCTGACGGTCGCCTCGGCGTTCGCCGTCTCGTCGGCGAGCTGGCGCACCTGGTCATGACTAAGGGCTGTGCCCTTACTCTGCGGCTTACTTGGCAGCACGATGGCATCGGCGGGATTCGCCGCTATGTACTTCGACCGGATCGCGTAGGTGAGCACCTGGTGTATCACCTGGTGAGCCTGGATCACGCGGGCGGGGGAGAGTCCAGCGTTTTCGGCGTCATGCCTCTTATGTCTGCGCGCTGCCGGGTCGGTGGACAACCACGTAACCCATGCCTGTAGCCGTTCGTGGTCGATATCGCGGAGCGGTTCGTCTCGCCATTTCGGCAGGATCACCACGTCGAGCAAGCCCCGGTAGCCCGCGACAGTCTTAGGTGCGCGCTTAGCCGCTTCCTTAGTTCTTAGCCACGCCTCGGCCATTACGCCGAACGTCACCGCTGACCGCTGCGGATCGGCGTACGTGCCGGTGTTGATTGCCGTCTTTTGTGCATCTGCGTGCTTATCGGCGTCGGCACGTCGGTCGAACGTCTTCGTGCTTTCCTTGCCGTCCTGGTCAACCCACCGGGCAAGCCAGCGCTTGCCTTGGCCGTGACGAACAGTGCAGACCGTGTTGCCGGTGCCGGGTGTCTTGGTGTGTTTGGCGTCCGTGCACCACACCGGGCCTGCGGACTGGTCCGCAGGCCAAAACACCTGCTCGCCGCGTCGTGCTGTCCGGTGCCAGCGATCCTCAACACCTGCGCGAACACTGCGTTTGGCCGTCGTCATGGTCCGCATCCTAATGGCTTCCTGCGGACTGTGTGCGGACTGTGTGCCGTTGCGGGCTGGTCGGGTGAATCGCCTACCTGCTCTGACCTGGTATTTCTGGTGCCCTCGGTGAGATTCGAACTCACACTGTACGGGTTTTGAATCCGTTTCCTCTGCCAGTTGGGATACGAGGGCATCGGCGCTCTCGCCGGAAAGGGCAAGTTCACGCGGCCTCCCACCATAGAGGATGGCCCCGCGGTCGCCCATCCGGCCCGCGACGTCCACAATGTGATCCATGACCGGGTCACAGACAGGCTCACCTGTCCCAGCCGTCAAACCGCACCGAGTGCTTGTCGCCGAGGACGAGGCTCTCATCCGGATGGACTTGGCCGAGATGCTGCGCGAAGAAGGCTACGAGATCGTCGGTGAGGCCGGCGACGGGCAGGAGGCCGTCGACCTGGCCGAGTCGCTGCGGCCCGACCTTGTGATCATGGACGTCAAGATGCCGCGCCGCGACGGTATCGACGCCGCGTCCGAGATCGCCGCCAAGCGGATCGCCCCGATCGTCATCCTCACGGCGTTCAGCCAGCGGGAGCTCGTCGAACGCGCCCGTGACGCCGGCGCGATGGCCTATCTGGTCAAGCCGTTCAACATCAGCGACCTCATTCCGGCCATCGAGGTGGCCGTCAGCCGATTCGGCGAGATCGCGGAGTTGGAGAAGGAAGTCGCGAACCTGTCCGATCGCCTGGAGACGCGCAAGCTCGTCGAGCGCGCCAAGGGCCTGCTGCAGGCAAAACAGGCCATGACCGAGCCAGAGGCCTTCAAGTGGATCCAGCGGGCCGCGATGGATCGGCGCACCACGATGAAGCGGGTCGCCGAGGTGGTTCTGGAGACGCTGGAACCCGAGTCGCCCTGAAATTCACCCGCTCGTACTACGGGGGAGTTAACTTGTTCTCCGTGAGGTCACGAATTGGTCACGAGGGCTTGCAGGGATCTCACGTCCCGCCGGCAGCCGATAGCGTCGTGCCAGCGCCTTGCAGGCGCTGGCAATAGTCGGCAAATGACATATTCAGGAGCATTCTCGATGACACATCGAACTCTCGCTCGTGCCTTCGCCATCGTGGGGATCGCGTCGCTCGCGTTGACCGCCTGCTCGAGCGATTCGGGGGAGGACACCTCTGCTGCCGGCGAGGAGACGACAACCGAGGAATCCGCCGAGGTGGTCTCCACCGACTGCGAGCCCCCCCAGGCCACCCCGGGGGCGGCACCGGTCACCACGCCGCTGAAGATCGGCACCCTGCTGCCCGAGACCGGCACCCTGGCGTTCCTCGGCCCGCCCGAAGTCGCCGGCGTCCAGGTCGCCGTCACCGAGGTCAACGATGCCGGCGGCGTGCTCGACCAGCCGGTCCAGCTGATCACCGGAGACTCCGGGGACACCACGACCGACACCGCCAACGTCACGGTGGACCGCCAGCTCGCCGACGGGGTCAGCGCCATCATCGGCGCCGCGTCGTCCGCGGTGTCGCTGAAGGTGATCGACAAGATCTCCAGCGCCGGGGTGGTGCAGTTCTCTCCGGCCAACACCTCCGACCAGTTCGTCTGCTACCCCGACAAGGGCATGTACTTCCGCACCGCGCCGACCGATGTGCTGCAGGCACAGGCGCTGTCGCAGTTGATCACCCAGGACGGCGCACAGCGGGTGGTGATCATGGCGCTCAACGATCCGTACGGCACCGGTCTGGCCGCCAACACGGTCGAGGACCTCGAGGCAGCGGGCATTCCGTCGGACCAGATCAAGACGATCGTCTACGACCCCAACGCCCAGTCCTTCAACGCCGAGGTCGACCAGGCCAATGAGTTCAGCCCCGACGCGGTGGCGGTGATCGGCTTCGAGGAGAGCGCCAAGATCCTGAGCCGGATGCACGAGGTCGGCATCGGACCGTCGGACGGAATGCTGGTGTACGGCACCGACGGCAACATGGGCAACGCCCTCGGCGAGGGCGTCGCCCCGGGCCTGCTCGCGGGCATGAAGGGCACGACACCGCTGACCGACATCGGTCCTGATTTCGAGAACCGGCTCAAGGCAGCTGATCCCGCGCTCATCGACTTCAACTACGCCGGTGAGTCCTACGATGCGGTGGTGATCACGGCGCTGGCCGCCGAGCAGGCCCAGTCCACGGCGGGTGTCGACATCGCGGCCAACATCATCGGGGTGACGCGCGACGGCGTGAAGTGCACGACGTTCGCCGACTGCCGGGACCGGATCCGGGCAGGTGAGGACATCGACTACGACGGTGTGACAGGCGAATTGGCGTTCGGTCCCGCGGGGGAACCGTCCGTCGGCTCGTACGGCAGCCTGGAGTTCGGACCGGACAACACGCTGCAGACCACGGACTACATCATCGTCAACGAGGCCTGAGCGTCCTTGGCCGGCAGCCCGAGTCAGGTCTCGCGGTTGCCGGCCAGGGTGCCCAGGTAGAGCTCGATGACCTTGGGATCGTTCATCAGGTTGCTGCCGGTGTCGGTGTAGGCGTTGGTGCCCTGGTCCAGCACGTATCCGCGGTCGCAGATCTGCAGGCAGCGCCGCGCGTTCTGCTCGACCATGATGATCGAGACCCCGGCGGCGTTGATCTGCTTGCAGCGGATGAACACCTCGTCCTGAAACATCGGTGACAGCCCCGCCGAGGGCTCGTCCAGCAGCAGCACCGTCGGTTCCATCATCAGCGCTCGGCCGATCGCCACCATCTGGCGCTCGCCGCCGGACAGTGCGCCGGCCTTGACCTTCCGCCGCTGTCCCAGCAGCGGGAAGAGCTCGCTGACGACCTCGAACCGTTCGGCGAACTTCGACCGGCGCAGATAGATGCCCATCTCCATGTTCTCCTCGATCGTCAATGAGGGGAACACGTTCCGGTTCTGGGGCACGTAACCCAGCCCCTTGGTCACCAGCACGTGGGCAAGCGCCGAGGTGATGTTGTCGCCACGAAGGGTCACCGATCCCGACCGCACCGGGATGAGGCCGAACAGCGCCTTGAGGAGCGTGGACTTGCCCGCTCCGTTGGGGCCGATGATGCCGACGATCTCGCCGTCGCGCAGAAAGAAGTCGCAGCCGCGCAAGATGTCGACCTCGGGGACGTAACCGGCCACCAGGCGGTCGGCCCGCAGCAGTGAGCCCTCCGCCAGGCGTGCGTGCTCCTCGGGCGTAGCTGCCAGCTCGGCCGGCGACAACTCGGTCTGTCGGTCCGCTGCCTCGCTCATCGCTTCTCACCGTCGTTGTCGATTTCGGCCAGGACCGCCTGCTCGAGGTGCTGCGCCAATTCCGCGGTCGCGCCGACGGGGTTGCCGTGCTCGTCGAATTCGAGGGCCTGATCGTGGTGGCTGCCGAGATAGGCGTCGACCACCGCGGAGTTGTCGGCCAATGCGTCCGGTGGTGACTCGGCGATGATCGAGCCCTGGGCCATCACCACCACCCAGTCACTGATGTCGCGGATCACGTCCATGTCGTGTTCGACGAAGATCACCGTCATCCCTTCCTCGCGAAGGGATTTCACGTGTTCGAGCAGGCTCTGGGTCAGCACCGGGTTGACCCCGGCCATCGGTTCGTCGAGCATCACGACCTTGGGGTCGCTCATCAGAGCCCGCGCCATCTCCAGCAGCTTGCGCTGTCCGCCCGACAGCGAGCCGGCCATGTCCTCGGCCTTGGTGTCCAGCTTGAACCGGTGCAACATCTCGTACGCACGTTCGGTGATCTGCGCCTCCTGGCCACGCCAGGTCATCGGCAGCAGCGACGACAGGATCCGTTCGCCGATCTGGTGCTGCGCGCCGAGCCTGACGTTGTCGAGCACCGACATCCGCGCCAGCGCCTTGGTGAGCTGGAACGTCCGCACCACCCCGCGGCGCGCCACCTGGTGGGGGTGCATCTTCCCGAGGTTTTCGCCGTCGATCTTCCAGCTGCCGGTGTCGGGCCGGTCGAATCCGGTGAGCAGGTTGAACAGCGTCGTCTTGCCCGCCCCGTTCGGCCCGATCAGCCCGGTGATGGCGCCGCGCTGCACCTCCAGATGGTCGACGTCGACGGCTTTGAGGCCGCCGAAAGACCGGGAGACGCCGTCCACCACCAGGATCGGGTCGGGTTTGGGGGATCCCGGTTCGGCCGGGGTCGCGGCGAACAGGGCGGCACGCTCGGCGGCGGGCACGGGCGACTCATCGGCCATCGAACTGCAACTCCCGTTTTCGTCCCAGCAGTCCCTGCGGCCGGAACACCATCAGCACGGCGATCAGGATCCCCAGCAGGATGAAACGGGTGGCGCCGACCTGCGCATCGGTCAACGGCAGCAGCGGATCCGGGCCCGCGATCGCCTGGCGCAGCACGGCGTCCGGCACCGCGAGCAGGAACCAGAACAGCATCGCGCCCACCACCGGACCGAACACCGTGGCGGCACCGCCGAGCAGCAGCGCCCCGAACGCGTAGAAGGTCTGCGCTGTCGAGTAGAAGTCGGGGTGGATCGACTTGGTCTGCAGCGCATTGAAGACCCCGCCCATGCCGCCGATCACGCCGCCGAGTACCAGGGCCTGCAGCTTGTAGACGAACACGTTCTTGCCGAGTGCCCGGGCGGCGTCCTCGTCCTCGCGGATGGCGCGCAGCACCCGGCCCCAGGGGCTGTGGGAGAGCAGGTACACGAAGAAGCACAGCACCAACACCAGCGTCCAGCCCACCAGCATCGCCCAGACGTCATCGCCGACGAAGTTCACACCGAGGATCGAGTACTGCTTGCTGGAGTCGAACGGGCTGAACCGGGTGAACGGGTCGGCGAAACCGTACAGCCCGTTCGTCGACCCGGTCACCGAGTCCGACGCCGTCGACCGGAATATCAGTCGCAGCACCTCCGCGGCGGCGATGGTTGCGATGGCGAGATAATCGGCGCGTAGGCGCAGCGTCGGAATGCCCAGCACGATCGCCAGGGCACCGGCCGCCAGCAGCCCGACGAGTATCCCCACCCAGAGGGGCTGCTGGTAGGTGACGGTCATGATGCCGACGCCGTACCCGCCGAGCAAGGCGAAGCCGATCTGTCCGAAGTTCAACAGACCGGTATAGCCGAAGTGCAGGTTGAGGCCGATGGCGAGCAGCGCGTAGAAGATCGCCGACGGTCCGATCAGCTGCGCGAACGATGCCTGCAGGGCAGAGACGAGATCCATGGATCACCCGATCCTTTCCCGCGAGCCCAGGATTCCCTGTGGCCGCGCGACGAGGATGAGGATGAGGATGAGCAGGCCCCCGATGTACTTGAGGTCGGGGTTGATCACCAGGGTCGACAGCTGCACCAGCAGACCGACGATGAGGCATCCCAGCAGCGCGCCGTAGGCGGTGCCGAGGCCACCGAGGATGATTCCGGCGAACATCAGCAGCAGCAGCTTGAATCCCATCTCCCATTGAGCCCGTCCACCGAGCTCTGAGAGTGCGAGCAGAATTCCGCCGAGGGCGGCCAGGCCGCCGCCCAGGCACCACACGAACACGATCACCCGCTCGACGTTGATCCCGGACGCCGCGGCGAGATCTTTGTTGTCCGAGACCGCCCGCATCGCCTTGCCGATAGGGGTCTTCTGCAGCATCACGGCCACGGCTACCAGGACCACCACACTGATCGCCATGGTCAGCAGGTTGGTGTCGGTGATTGCGATCGGGCCCCACTGGCGCTCAGCACTGACGGTCGAATCGGCGAACGGCTGGGTTCGGTCGGAGAACAGCGCCAGCACCAGGTAGCGAAGGGTGATCGCCAGCCCGATGGACACGACCAGCTGCGGGATCAGGCCCACCCGCCGCCGTCTCAGCGGATGCCAGATGCCGGCGTTGTTCAGCCATCCCACACCGATACCGGCGATGATGCCCAGTACCGCCGCACCGACCAGCGGAACGCCGAAGGTGACATTGAACATCCAGGTGAACACCGCGCCGAGGGTGACGAGCTCACCGTGGGCGAAGTTGGTGAGCCCGGTGGTGCCGAAGATCAGGCTGAGCCCGATGGCGGCGACGGCGATGACCAGACCGAATCGCAGGCCGTCGATGGTGAGCCGGATGACGCGCTCGTAGAGCGGCGTCTCCATCGAGGTGCGGACCTCGCCGAAGATGAACACCACCGCGTTCGTACGACCTGCGATGACGTCGCGGGTCACCGCGCTCTGCACGCTGACGCCGTCCGGCAGACTCTCGGGGTCGACCTCGAAGGTGTAGGTGCCGACCGGGAGTTCGACGTTCCAGCGTCCACTGTCGTCCGACGTCGCGGTGTCGGCTTCCTCGCCTGCCTCGTTGATGATCCGTACCACTGCGCCGGCCACCGGTTCGCCTGCGTCGACGAGTCGTCCTGCGACCGGCGCGGTCTCGGTGTCCTGGGCCGCGGCGACGCCGGCACCCAGGAACGCGCCCAACACGACGAAGACGACCAAGAGCAGGCCCCGTGAGGCGACACGAGCACACCGGCCCACTAAGGCAACTCCTCCGTCGCTGGAAAATCGCTCGATTCGTTTCGGGCGACTGTATAGCGTCCGTGAGCATGTGGCCGGGTTCTGGATGTCCGGCGCGTATCGATTGTGTTTCCAGGCTCGATCAGGTTGGCGGGATTTTGATGACAGATGTCACTGCTGCCACTGTTGAGCCCGTTCGTTCGGCGGAATGCTTCCAGTCATGACGCTGCTGATCGTGTTCGGAGCGATGCTCGTCCTGCTGACGATTGCGGCACTGGCGGGCAAGGTCCCCGACACCCACCGCGAGGTCACCCAACACGGCGACTTCGAGTTCTGAACGCCGGGATTCCGTCCGCCGGGCCGACACCCGCAGGTTGGGTTATCCCCA
This sequence comes from Mycolicibacterium hippocampi, assembly GCF_010723735.1. Taxonomy (GTDB): domain Bacteria; phylum Actinomycetota; class Actinomycetes; order Mycobacteriales; family Mycobacteriaceae; genus Mycobacterium; species Mycobacterium hippocampi. Next base: position 3,503,876 of record NZ_BLLB01000002.1, read on the forward strand.
CCCACCTCCGTGTCGCGTTGCTATGTTCTACCCGGGGCCACGGCCCATGCCGCGGTGGTCCGGGGAGGAGAGTACGTGCGCTGTCGAGGGGTACGTGGCGCCCTTGCGCTCGGTTCGGCAGCGTTGATGGCACTCGGGTCCACCGCCTGCGGCGGATCGCCTTCCGTGCCGGGGACGTCGCCGGAAGACCTGACCATTGAGGCGCAGGTCCAGATCGATCGCACCGGTGCAGCTGTCGAGGAGATCGACCGCCCTGATCCGGCCAGTCCGGCCGGCGACGGCAACGCCGTCTGTCCGCCGCTGTCGATCGCGATGGCAGGAGAACTCGGCGGACCCGACCCGGCGATGGGCACCGGGGTCATGAACGGCATCCAGCTGGCCGTCGACCAGCACAACGAGGCCAACCCCGCATGTCAGGTTCAGCTGAAACCCTTTGACACCGAAGGGGACCCGGCCAAGGGTGCCGAGGTGGCCGGCCAGATCGTCGATGACGCCTACACCGTCGGGGTGGTGGGGCCGGTGACTTCCGGTGAGGCGCTGTCCGCTGGTGCGGAGTTCGATCGCGCCGGCCTGGTCGCGGTGACCCCGTCGGCCACCAGCCCGGCGTTGAGCGAACAGGGCTGGCGGACATTCTTTCGCGGGGTGGCCGGTGACGAGGTGCAGGGACCCGCGGTCGCCGACTACATGACCGGCACCCTCGGCCACCGCAAGGTGTGCGTCGTCGACGACGGTTCCGACTACGGCCTCGGGCTCGCTTCGATGGTGCGCGAAACCCTTGGCGCCATGGCTGATTCGGCATGCAACATCGCGGTGAGGCCCGACGACGCCAACTTTTCCGACATCGTCACCCAGATCACCTCTGCGGCTCCGGATTCGGTGTTCTTCGCCGGCTACTACTCGCAGGCCGCGGCGCTCGTCGCGCAGCTGCGTGACGGCGGGTTCGGGGGTGCCTTCGTGGGCGCCGACGGCGTGAAGAACGCGGCGTTCGTCGAAGAGGCGGGTTCAGCGGCGAGCGGCGCGGTGTTGTCCTGCCCGTGCAGCCCCGCTCCGCCCGACTTCGTCGACGAGTACAGCCGCGCGTTCGACGAGCGGCCGGCCGCCTACAGCGTGGAGGCCTACGACCTGGGCACGATTCTGCTCAAGGGGATCGATTCCGGGGCGATCACCCGTCCGGCACTGCTGCAGTTCGTCCGGGACTACGACGGGCAGGGAATTGCCCGCCGCTACCGGTGGACTGCCACCGGTGAGCTGGAGAACGCGCTGATCTGGATCTACCGGGTGGTCGAATAGCCTTGTGCGCCAATACTTCCGGGTGAATCTCCTAGCGCGCGACGATCACCGAGGAGCCATGGCCGAACAGGCCCTGGTTGGCGGTGATGCCGACCTTGGCGTCCTCCACCTGACGCCCCGTGGCCTGGCCCTTGAGTTGCCAGGACAGCTCGCAGACCTGCGCGATGGCCTGGGCGGGGATCGCCTCGCCGAAGGAGGCCAGACCGCCTGAGGCGTTGACCGGGATCCGGCCGCCGATGGTCGTCGCACCACTGCGCAGCAGGCCCTCAGCCTCACCCTTGGCGCACAGCCCGAGGTGCTCGTACCAGTCGAGTTCGAGCGCGGTGGACAGATCGTAGACCTCGGCCAGACTCAGATCCTCGGGCCCGAGGCCGGCTTCGGCATAGGCCGCGTCGAGGATCTGGTCCTTGAACACCCGCTCGGGCGCCGAGACCACCGCGGTGGAGTCGGTGGCGATGTCGGGCAGTTCGGGCAGGTGCTGGGGGTATCGGGGGGATTGCAGGCTGACCGCGCGTACTGACGGCACGCCGGCCACGTTTCCGAGGTGCTTCTCCGCGAACGACCTGCTGGCCACGATCAGCGCGGCGGCGCCGTCGGAGGTCGCGCAGATGTCGAGCAGGCGCAGCGGATCGGACACCACGGGGGAGGCCAGCACGTCGGCGATGGAGGCTTCCTTGCGGTAGCGGGCGTTGGGGTTGTTGAGGCCGTGGCGCGCGTTTTTGACCTTCACCTGCGCGAAGTCCTCGAGGGTGGCGCCGTAGAGATCCATGCGGCGGCGGGCGAGCATCGCGAAGTACACCGTGTTCGTCGCGCCGATGAGGTGGAAGCGCTGCCAGTCGGGGTCGTTGCGGCGCTCACCGCCGACCGGCGCGAAGAAGCCCTTCGGGGTGGTGTCGGCGCCGATGACCAGCGCCACGTCGCAGAAGCCGGCGAGAATCTGCGCGCGGGCGCTCTGCAGGGCCTGCGAGCCGCTGGCGCACGCTGCGTAGCTCGAAGTGACGGGGACGCCGTTCCAGCCCAGCTTCTGGGCGAACGTGGCGCCGGCAACAAAGCCCGGGTAGCCGTTGCGGATGGTGTCGGCGCCGGCGACCAGCTGGATCTGGCGCCAGTCCAGCCCGGCTTCGGCCAGCGCAGCCCGCGCTGCGACCATGCCGTACTCGGTGAAATCACGCCCCCACTTGCCCCAGGGGTGCATACCCGCGCCCAGGATGTACAGCGGTTCCGGCGCGGCGTTCATGCGATTCTCCAGGCGTAGACGATCCGCTCGACGCCGTCGTCGTCGACGTAGAGGGTCATGGTGGTCAGTTCCATCTCCATGCCGACTTTCAGGTCGGCGGCCAAGGTGCCTTCGACGACCTTGCCGAGCACGATCAGGCCTTCGTCGGCCAGCTCGACGGCCGCCACCGCGAACGGTTCGAACGGATCCGGGGACGGGTACGGCGGGGGCGGGGCGTACCGATTCTCGGTGTAGCTCCATAGCCGGCCGCGACGCGACAGCGGCACCTGTGCGAGCTCGTCACCGTCACACGCAGGGTTGGGACAATTGTTGGCACGTGGCGGGAACACATAGGTCCCACACTGACCGCACTTGCCGCCGATCAGGTGGGGAACACCTGTCCCGTCGGTGGCGAACCACCCCTCGACCGCGGGCTGCACCGAGACTTCAGAAGCTGACACGCGGTCAGCGTACCCAGTCCGACCGCAGAACTGAAACATGTTCCAGTTCCATCGCGGGGTAGCCGCGGCGTGGCGCTATGCCGCCGAGTCGATCAGGATGCCAAGCAGCCCGGCAGCGTTGTCGCGCATCAGGTTGTGGGAGCCCTCGAGTTCGTGGACACGCCAGTGCGGGTCATCGCGCACCCGTTCGTAGGACCGGCGAAGCGGTGATTCTCCAGGCCACCCGAGCGCGTAGGCGAAGTCCCGGTGCCGGAATCTGTTGATGGCGCCGTCCAAGCGGATCGGCTGCAGCAGCGACGCCAGCGGATGGGCTGTGGCACGCGGGTCGAAGAAAGCCATCGGACGCACGCCGTACCCGGTGTCGTCGACGTCGAGATACCACCGCCGCATCTCTTCATCGACGATGTCCCAGCATGATTCGCCATCCCGCGGGACGACTGCGTCGATGTACACCAGTGAGTCGATGCGCTCGGGCATCCGATCCGCCACCGCGGTGACCACCATTCCGCCGTAGCTGTGTCCTGCCAGGACGGCGTTCGTGACGCGGTGCGCGCTCAACTCGGCCAGCACGTCGGCGATGTGCGTCTCGAGGTTCACCCCGGCATGGCTGAGATGAGACCGTTCGGCGATCCCCGTCAGGGTGGGTTGTAGCACCCGGTGCCCGCGGGCCCGGAGGTCGTCGGCGAGATCGTCGAAGCACCAGCCACCGTGGCAGGCACCGGGGATGAGGACGAAGTCGGTCATGTCTTCACGGTGGCCGTGCCCCGCGCATAAGTCCAATAGCAATTTGCGAGTGGTCCCATAACCTCTGGTTATGGAAAGACGTCAGCTGGAGTATTTCGTCGCGGTCGCCGAGGAACGCAGCTTCACCCGGGCTGCGCACCGCGAACGGGTGGCCCAGCCGGCCGTCAGCGCGCAGATCCAGCGCCTGGAGCGCACGGTCGGGCAGGCGCTGCTGCACCGCTCGGCCGGCCAGGTGCGGCTGACCTCGGCCGGGGAGGTACTGCTGCCGCATGCCCGGGCGGCGCTGGCCGCGTTGCGCGACGGGCAGTCGGCGGTCGACGAGGTGACGGGCCTGCTTCGGGGCGTGGTGTCCATCGGCACGGTGACCGCGCACCCGGTCGACATCGCCCGGTTGATGGCCGAGTTCAACGCTGATCATCCGGCGATCGAGATGACCGTGGTCGCCGACACCTCCGATGTGCTCGTCGACAAGCTCGCCGACGGCCGGTTGGACGCCGCCATCGTCTCCATCGGCGTCGACGAGAGCCCGCCCGGACTGGAGTACCAGGTGATCACCGACGAGGCCATCGAAGCGGCGGTGGCCCCGCGGCACGTGTTGGCCCGGCGTAAGACGCTGCGGTTGGCCGAGTTGAGCGATCACCGGCTCATCTCGCTGCCCGTCGGCACCGGGTTGCGCTCCAGGCTCGACGCTGCCTGCGCCGCAGCGGGATTTCGCCCGCACATAGCGTTCGAGGCCACCAGCCCGGTCGAACTGGTCGAGATGGCCCGGTACGGACTGGGAGTGGCGATTCTGCCGCAGTCGATGGCCCGGGACCGGACAGACCTGCACGCGATGCATCTGGCACCCGAACTCCGGGGACGACTGGTCTGGGCGTGGCGGCGAGACCTGACGAGCCCGGCGGCACGTCGGTTGTGTGAACGGGCCCGAGGGATGATCACCTCCGGGGTAGTCGCGGCCCCGGTGTCGTAGGCGGTGCCTAGAGTGAACCCGTGAGCCCAGCCAAAACCGCATCGGACCGGAAGGCCGGCGCTGAAGTCGCCGATCAGGCCGGCGCAAAACCGACTCTGATGCTTCTGGACGGCAACTCGCTGGCTTTCCGCGCGTTCTACGCGCTGCCCGCCGAGAACTTCAAGACCCAGGGCGGGCTCACCACCAACGCGGTCTACGGCTTCACCGCGATGCTGATCAACCTGCTTCGCGACGAACAGCCCAGCCACATCGCGGCGGCGTTCGACGTGTCCCGGCAGACGTTCCGGCTGGAGAAGTACCCCGAATACAAGGCAGGCCGGTCCGCGACGCCTGACGAGTTCCGCGGCCAGATCGACATCACCAAGGAAGTGCTGGGCGCGCTGGGCATCACGGTGCTCGCGGAGGCCGGATTCGAGGCCGACGACGTGATCGCCACGTTGGCCACTCAGGCCGAGGACGAGGGCTACCGGGTGCTGGTGGTCACCGGTGACCGCGACTCGTTGCAGTTGGTCAGCGACGACGTGACCGTGCTCTACCCGCGCAAGGGTGTCAGCGAGCTGACCCGGTTCACTCCCGAGGCCGTCGTGGAGAAGTACGGACTCACCCCGCAGCAGTATCCCGACTTCGCGGCGCTGCGCGGGGACCCGAGCGACAATCTGCCGGGCATTCCCGGGGTGGGGGAGAAGACCGCGACCAAGTGGATCGCCGAATACGGTTCGCTGCAGGCACTTGTCGACAACGTCGACAAGGTCAAGGGCAAGGTCGGCGATGCGCTGCGCGCCCATGTGCCCAGCGTCGTGCTGAACCGAGAGCTCACCGATCTGGTCAAGAACGTGCCGTTGGCGCAGACACCGGACACGCTGCGAATGCAGCCGTGGGACCGCGACCACATCCACCGACTGTTCGACGATCTCGAGTTCCGGGTGCTGCGCGACCGACTCTTCGACACCCTGGCCTCGACGGACCCCGAGGTCGAGGACGGGTTCGAGGTGCGCGGTGGCGCGCTGGAGCCGGGAACGCTGGCGGGGTGGCTGGCCGAGCACAGTCACGGACAGCGATTCGGGCTGGCCGTGGTGGGCAACCACCTCGCGTTCGACAGCGATGCGACCGCAGTGGCGATCGTCGCCGCCGACGGCGACGGGCGCTATGTCGACACCTCGGCACTGGACCCCGACGACGAGGCTGCGCTGGCGTCGTGGTTGACCGACGCCGGTGCGCCCAAGGCGCTGCACGAGGCCAAGCTCGCGATGCACGACGTGCAGGGCCGGGGCTGGACCCTCGCCGGTGTCACCTCGGACACGGCGCTGGCCGCCTACCTGGTTCGTCCCGGTCAGCGCAGCTTCGCCCTCGACGACCTGTCGCTGCGTTATCTCAAGCGTGAGCTCCGAGCCGACAACCCTGAGCAACAACAGCTTTCGTTGCTCGATGACAGTGACGGGGTCGACGACCAGGCAGTGCAGACATTGTTGTTGCGGGCCGGAGCGGTCAAAGACCTCGCCGACGCCCTCGACGAGGAACTGGCCCGTATCGACTCCTCGGCGCTGCTGGAGAGCATGGAGTTGCCGGTCCAGCGGGTGCTCGCCCAGTTGGAGGGCGTGGGCATCGCCGTGGATCTCGACCGGCTCTCGGAGCTGCAGAGCGAGTTCGCCGGCCAGATCCGCGATGCCGCGGAGGCGGCGTACGCGGTGATCGGCAAGCAGATCAACCTCGGATCCCCCAAGCAGCTCCAGGTGGTGCTGTTCGACGAGCTGGAGATGCCGAAGACCAAGCGCACCAAGACCGGCTACACGACGGATGCTGACGCGCTGCAGTCGCTGTTCGACAAGACCGGGCACCCCTTCCTGCAGCATCTGCTCACCCACCGCGACGCCACCCGGCTGAAGGTGACCGTCGACGGACTGATCGGGTCGACGGCCGCGGACGGCCGGATCCATACGACGTTCAACCAGACGATCGCCGCGACCGGCCGGCTGTCGTCCACGGAACCGAACCTGCAGAACATCCCGATCCGCACCGAAGCGGGCCGGCGGATCCGCGACGCGTTTGTCGTCGGCAACGGATACACCGAACTCATGACGGCTGACTACAGCCAGATCGAGATGCGCATCATGGCGCATCTGTCGCAGGACGAGGGCCTGATCGAGGCATTTAACACCGGTGAGGACCTGCACTCGTTCGTCGCGTCCCGAGCCTTCTCCGTGCCCATCGACGAAGTCACGGCCGAGCTCCGGCGGCGGGTCAAGGCGATGTCGTACGGGTTGGCTTACGGGCTGAGCGCGTACGGGCTGGCTGCCCAGCTGAAGATCTCCACCGAAGAAGCCAAAATCCAGATGGAGCAGTACTTCGACAGGTTCGGCGGGGTCCGCGATTACCTTCGCGACGTCGTCGACCAGGCGCGCAAGGACGGCTACACATCGACGGTGTTCGGCCGCCGGCGGTATCTGCCGGAGCTGGACAGCAGCAACCGCAACGTGCGCGAGGCAGCCGAGCGCGCGGCGCTCAACGCGCCGATCCAGGGCAGCGCGGCCGACATCATCAAGGTCGCGATGATCAATGTCGACCGCGCGATCAGCGACGCCGGACTGGAGTCGCGAATGCTGTTGCAGGTGCACGACGAGTTGCTGTTCGAGGTCGCCGACGGCGAGCGGGAGACCCTCGACGCGCTGGTGCGCGAGCACATGGGCGGCGCCTATCCGCTCAACGTGCCCCTCGAGGTGTCGGTGGGATACGGCCGCAGCTGGGACGCCGCGGCGCACTGAGCATGCCCGACACGCCACTGCCAGAGGAGCAGGTCCGGTTCGTCGCCCGGTTGGGAGCCGCCATGGGCGCTGCCAACTATCCGGTCACCCTGGTGCGGCAAATGCTGGAGCGGGTGTCGTCGAATTACGGGGCCCGCAACGACTTCATCGCGCTTCCCAACCACGTCCAGGTGGTGGGGCACGCCGGTGGCTCCGGGTCGATCGTGAAGGCAGCCCACCTCGACCGGGACCTCCGCTTCGATCAGATGTTTCCGCTGGCGCCGTTGATCGCCGATGCGATGGCGGGCCGGGTGAGCCCGGCCCGAGGCGAGGCCAGACTGGACGCCGTCCTGGACAAGAAGCCGCCACGCCGGGCATGGGCGTCGGTGCTCGGATATGCGGTCCAGAGCGTGGGCTTTGCGCTGCTGCTGGAACCGACGCCGTTGAACGTGTTGGTCGCCGGTGGTCTCGGGGTGGTCGTGGGGTTGTTCTGGACGACTGGGCAGCGAGTGCCGGGCCTGGCCCCGTTGGTGCCAGTGCTCAGCGCCTTCGTCGTCACCGCGGTCTGCATTATCGGCGCCCGCGAGCTCGGCATGGACCACGTCGGGTTACGCGCCTTGATCCCGCCGCTGGCGATGTTCCTTCCTGGTGCGGCGATCACGCTGGCGGTCATCGAGCTCACCGCCCGCGACGTCATCTCCGGGTCCAGCCGGCTGATCGCGGGGTTCGTCCAGATCGCCCAGCTGGCCTTCGGCATCCTGATCGCCTCACAGATGCTGCAGACCGATGACACCCAGTTGACCTCGGACGCGATCAACAAGATCGGGCCGTGGGCGCCGTGGCTCGGCGTCGCCGTCTACTCCGCAGGGGTGATGCTGTTCCTCGCGCCGCCTCGCTCGTTCCTGCCATGGCTGCTACTGATCACCTATCTCGGCTACTCCGCCCAGTATCTCGGTGACCTGCTCCTGGGCAGCTACGTCAGCGGATTCTGCGGTGGTGTGGTTCTCACCTTCGCTGCCCTGGCGATGACGCGACTGCGCGGGTCGCCGCCGGCCATCACGATGATCCTGCCGGGTTTCTGGTTGTTGGTGCCCGGATCGATGGGGCTGATCGGTATCACGGAGTTGTTCGGAGCGGACGGAGACTCGGCTCTGCCCGCCACACTGATCTCGATGGTCTCGGTGTCGTTGGGCATGCAAGCCGGGCTGGTGCTCTGGCAGCTGGTCCGGCAGCGCAGCCGACCCGCTTCCGCCTTCAGGAGCTGAGCGATCCCTTGCGACCCCCGACCACGGCGCCCGACGCCGCCAGCACCGCGATACCCACATAGTCGACGAGGTGTTGAGACGTTGGCTGGGATCTAGGGACCCGGTGCACGGTAACCCGCCATCCGGGCCAGCGCGGGTGAGGTAGCTCGCGCGGCGTACACCGCGTGGGTCTCCTCGGCCATCATCGCCGCCACGCGCTGGTCACCGAAGCCGCGGTCGATGCGATCCCGCACGAACGCCAGCTCAACGACCTGGTGAGCGAACGTCTTGACCGATTCGCCCGCTGTTGTCCCGCCGAACCTGGTGGCCTCGGCGACGGCCAGCTTGCGGGTGCGGATGGATCCCAGCCAGCTCGCCTCGTTGGCGGTGACCACCCCCGCGGCCACCATGCCTGGCAGTTTGGCGGCGACGATGCGCTGTTCGCGGCGCCTGCTGCGGACGGCCAGCGCGATGGCCAGGCCGAAAACCGGCATCATCCAGAACACATAAACACCGAAGTACGCTCCTGCGCCCAGCAACGTGGACCCGTTCCACATCGCGTGCAGGATCACCGCCCCGGCGTAGCCGCCCAGGATGCAGCCTGTTCTGGCGATACCGCTGCGCTGGTGCATGGCGTACCACACACCGATCGCAAACAGAGTGGTGAACAGCGAGTGCGCGAACGGCGACATGACCAGTCGCAGCGCGGCGGTGACCAGCGAATCGGCCAGCGACTCGCCGTTGGCGATGTAGAGGATGTCCTCCAGCCAGGCGAAACCCGCCCCGACGAGCCCTGCGTACACCAGGCAGTCGGTCAGCGAGTTCATCTCGCGGCGACGGGCACCGGTCATCATGAGCAGCAGGAACAAGCCCTTTGCCGCCTCTTCGGTCAGCGGGGCGCCGACAACGAGGGTGAGCGGGCTGACCCCCTCCGACTGCCCGCTGTCCGCGCCGGCGTTGAGCCAGGCCTCCAGGAATATCTGCAGCACAGCGGCGATGACCACCGCCGCCGACGTGCCCCAGACGAACGCGAATACCAGCAGTCTCGGCGGTTCGGGCTCCCACCGGTCCAGCCACAGGTAGGCCAGGACGACCACCGTCATCGCGATGCTGGACAGCACGAATCCGACCGCGGTACCGAGCGGATTGAGCGCGGTCAGCGCAATGACAATGAGACCGGCGACGGTGCCGAGGGCGATGATCGCCCCTAGCGGCGCGCCGACCTGGCGGATACGACCTCCGTACGGCGCAGGAATCCGGTGGGGCGGCCCCGGTGCGCCGGTGTGAGACACCTCAGCAGGGTAGCCGCTTGCGGAACCGGGTTTGTCCTGCATGTGCCCCGTCGAGTAACCTCGACATGCACCTGTGTGCGCATTCGTCGCGGGTGCAAGCCAAGAAACAAAAAACTGTCCCTACGATCACCCTGTCCGGAGCAACCCACCACATGCCAAGTCCCTCCGTCACCTCGCCGCAAGTAGCCGTCAACGACATCGGCTCGGCTGAGGATTTTCTCGCCGCCATCGACAAGACCATCAAATACTTCAACGATGGCGACATCGTCGAAGGGACCATCGTCAAGGTCGACCGCGACGAAGTCTTGCTCGACATCGGCTACAAGACCGAAGGCGTCATCCCTTCCCGCGAGCTGTCCATCAAGCACGACGTCGACCCCAATGAGGTTGTGTCCGTCGGCGACGAGGTCGAAGCTCTGGTCCTCACCAAGGAGGACAAGGAAGGCCGCCTGATCCTGTCCAAGAAGCGCGCTCAGTACGAGCGCGCCTGGGGCACCATCGAGGAGCTCAAGGAGAAGGACGAGGCCGTCAAGGGCACCGTCATCGAGGTCGTCAAGGGCGGCCTGATCCTCGACATCGGCCTGCGCGGCTTCCTGCCCGCGTCGTTGGTCGAGATGCGCCGCGTCCGGGATCTGCAGCCGTACATCGGCAAGGAGATCGAGGCCAAGATCATCGAGCTCGACAAGAACCGCAACAACGTGGTCCTCTCGCGTCGCGCGTGGCTCGAGCAGACGCAGTCCGAGGTGCGCAGCGAGTTCCTCAACCAGCTCACCAAGGGCGCCATCCGCAAGGGCGTGGTGTCCTCGATCGTCAACTTCGGCGCGTTCGTCGATCTCGGCGGTGTCGACGGTCTGGTGCACGTCTCCGAGCTGTCCTGGAAGCACATCGACCACCCGTCCGAGGTGGTTCAGGTCGGCGACGAGGTCACCGTCGAGGTCCTCGACGTCGACATGGACCGCGAGCGGGTTTCGTTGTCGCTCAAGGCGACTCAGGAAGACCCGTGGCGCCACTTCGCCCGCACCCACGCGATCGGTCAGATCGTGCCGGGCAAGGTCACCAAGCTGGTCCCGTTCGGCGCTTTCGTCCGTGTCGAGGAGGGCATCGAGGGTCTGGTGCACATCTCGGAGCTCTCCGAGCGTCACGTCGAGGTCCCGGACCAGGTGGTCCAGGTCGGCGACGACGCGATGGTCAAGGTCATCGACATCGACCTGGAGCGTCGCCGGATCTCGCTGAGCCTCAAGCAGGCCAACGAGGACTACACCGACGAGTTCGAGGCGTGGAAGTACGGCATGGCCGACAGCTACGACGACGCGGGCAACTACATCTTCCCCGAGGGCTTCGACGCCGACACCAACGAGTGGCTCGAAGGCTTCGAGAAGCAACGTGACGAGTGGGAGGCGCGGTACGCCGAGGCCGAGCGCCGCCACAAGATGCACACCGCGCAGATGGAGAAGTTCGCCGCGGCAGAAGCAGAAGAGGCGGCACGGCCGGCCTCTGCTGCCAACGGTTCGTCGCGTTCGGAGGAGCCGTCGGGCGGTGGCGGGTCGCTCGCCAGCGATGCCCAACTGGCTGCTCTGCGCGAGAAGCTCGCTGGCAACGCCTAGTTCGCAACGCTAGTTCACAACGACCGACGGCCCCGGCTCATCACGAGCCGGGGCCGTCGTCGTCGGGTCGGCCTGACAGACTGGTGCCGTGCTGCGAATTGGATTGACCGGTGGAATCGGGGCAGGAAAGTCCACAGTGTCCGCAACGTTCAGCGAACTCGGGGCGATCGTCGTCGACGGTGACGTCATCGCCCGCGAGGTCGTCGAACCCGGCACCGAGGGGTTGGCGAGTCTGGTCGAGGCGTTCGGCGACGACATCTTGTCGCCGGACGGTGCGCTGAACCGCCCCGCACTGGCCGCGATCGCGTTCAGCGACGAGGAGAAGCGCGCCACGCTGAACGGAATCGTGCATCCTCTTGTGGCCCATCGACGTTCGGAGTTGATCGCGGCGGCAGACGATGAAGCTGTGATCGTCGAGGACATCCCGCTGCTCGTCGAATCGCAGATGGCGCCGATGTTCCCGCTGGTCATCATCGTCCACGCGGACGTCGACCTGCGGGTGCAACGCCTGATCGAGCACCGCGGTTTCACAGAGGAGGATGCTCGCGCGCGCATCGCCGCTCAGGCCGACGAGCAACAGCGCCGCGCAGTCGCAGATGTGTGGCTGGACAACTCCGGGACCGCCGCAGAACTCGTCGAGCAGGCACGGGCGTTGTGGCGTGCGCGGATCCGGCCATTCGCGGACAACCTGCATGCGGGACGGCGGGCGCGCGCCGAGCCGCGTCTGGTGCCCGCAGATCCGCAGTGGCCGGCCCAGGCCCAGCGGGCGGTGGCGCGGCTGAAGACCGCGTGCGGCCACCGGGCGTCGCGGATAGACCACATCGGCTCCACTGCGATCGCGGGCCTGGACGCCAAGGACGTCATCGACATCCAGGTCACCGTCTCCTCGCTCGAGGTCGCCGACGAACTCGCCGACGCGCTACTCGGAGCCGGCTACCCGGTAACGTCCGTCACACACGACGTCGGCAAGCCCGACGCCCGCAGCACCGTGGCGGAGTTCGATCACCGCGACGACGAATCACTGTGGCGGAAACGACTGTTCGGCTCTGCCGATCCGGGGCGACCGACCAATGTTCACGTGCGGGTGGACGGCTGGCCCGGTCAGCAGTTCGCGCTGTTGTTCGTGGACTGGTTGACGGCCGATCCGCAGGCGCGGTCGGACTACCTGGCGGTCAAGCGCAGGGCCGCAGAACAGCGGCACGCCGACACCGGTGCGTACGCCGATGCGAAGGAACCGTGGTTCCTCGACGCGTACCGCAGGGCATGGCAGTGGGCTGACGACACGGGGTGGCGGCCCGGAGCTTAGGCCGGTGGGAGCTCAGCCTCGACCGGCGGAGCGGGCACTGTGGGGTCGACGGGGGCGATGTCGTCGATCCCGCCCACCGGTGCTTGACAGGTCAGCGAGCCGTAGTCCGGGTCGTCGCGCTGCGGGGTCACCCTCGGCGCGATGAAGTCGTCGGCCTGGGCGACCACAGCGTTGTCGACGAGGATCTCGCAGTGCAGATTCGCCGAGTACGGCCAGTCGATCGACAGCCGCAGATTCGCGGTCTTCGACTCAGGAAGCACAGTGTTGACCTCGAACACCCGGCCGGGAACCATCGTCGGGGTGGCGAGCTGCAGCTGGTCGCCCTCGGCCCGGTAGGTCACCGTCGCTCCTCGCGACACCCCGTCCACCCGCGCGCGGTAGGTGATGTTGTGCAGCACCTCCGGGGCCGGTGCGGACTCGACCTCGGTGGGGGTCTGCGGTGTCGGCTGGGCCCCTGCCGTAGCTGGAGACCACTGCGCGCAGGCTCCGGCCACTGCGACGGCTGCCACTGTCAGCAGGCTGCGCTTGGCGACGCTCATGTCCCCCGACATTACCGCCGTCGACTCCGGGGGAGCACGTGCACTGTCGTTGTCATCATCAAGATCATCGTATTGATGCGCCGGCCCGTTACCGCCGGGGCCGCGGTCAGCGCTGTTGACAGTGCGGACACCAGAGGCTGGCACGCCCACCGATCCGGGTACGTCGCAGCCTGGTGCCACACCGCGGGCAGCTCGGGTCCGGGTCGTTTCTGACGCCGGTCAGCCAGCGAGGCAGGCCAGGCACACAACCATGGCGCACAGCGGCGTCCAGTACCCGCTTCATCGCCTGGTGCAGGCGACGCAGGGCGCCGTCGTCGAGTTCGCGCACCGGCAGTGACGGCGCCACCCGGGCCCGCCAGCAGATCTCGTCGACGAGCAGGTTGCCGAGACCGGCGATCACCGACTGGTCCATCAGCGTGGATTTCACCGATCCCCGGCGGTGCGCCAGCAGCCCACGGAACCCGCGTAGGTCCACAGCGAGGGCGTCGGGTCCCTGTTCGCCCAACACCGACGCCATCTCGTCGGGCCCGCGCGCCAGCCAGACGCCGCGCAGCTTGCGCTGGTCGGCGTAGTGCAACGCGCCCCGGTCCAGCCGGACTACCAACCGGTCGTAGCGGTCCCGTCCACCGTCGTGGACGAAGTGTGGACGTCCCGTCATGCCGCTGTGCACGAGCAACGTCGGCCCATCGGTCGGCAGGATCAGCCACTTGCCGTGCCGGTCCGGCGCGCCGAAGCGCTGGCCGGACAGCGCCTTGGCCAGTGACCTCGCCGTGGTGTTCCGCAGCACTCCGGCGTCGGCGACGTCGACTCCGCGCACCCGGCGGCCGGGTAGCGACAAGGCCAGGTCGCGGCGAAATCCCTCGACGTCAGGCAGCTCAGGCATGCCACTCCGCGAGCATCATGCACCTGGTTTACCCGGGCGGCAGGACGCCTATTCTGCTCGCCATGTCAGGTCGATGCCGATGCCGGCCAGCCAGCGATGGAGGTCGTAGTCGTGGCCGGCGAGCGCGTCGACCGTGGCGACGGCGGTGCGAATCGCCTGCTCGCCGGTCTCCGGGGTGAGCAGGCCGTGCCGGACGGCGGTGATCAGTTCGTCGACGTCGTCGAGCGTAACCGCGACGCCGCTGCGGACCACCAGGTCCAGGTAGTGGTCCTCGCTGCGCCACTGGTCGGGCCCCGGGGTGTAGCGGCCCACGTCGAGGTAGAAGTCCTGGTCCCGTTCGTGGCCCGGGTTGAAGTGGAAAACCGTCGCGCGCAGATCGAGTGCGGGCAGCAGCCAGGACTCGATGTAGTGGAACTGGGCACGCCCCGGGGTGGGCCGGGCCATGTACAGGCCCCACGGCCGGACCGTATAGCGGTCCACCGACCGCACGACACCTTTCGGATCGGTGTTGGTGCGGGCCGGGATGTCGAAGATCTCGTGCTTGGGAGGATGGATGCTGCTCAGGATAAGCCGGGGTCGACGGTCGGGAAAGGCCGACGCCGTAGGGTTGTCTCGTGGAGTTGCTGCTCGGAATCGACATGGGGACGGGAAGCACCAAGGGCGTCCTCGTGGACACGACGGGCACGGTCATCGCCTCGCAGACCATCCCGCACGGGATCGACCTGCCCCGCCCGGGGTGGGCCGAGGTGGATCCCGACGCTGTGTGGTGGCGAGAGATCTGCGCCATCAGCGCGGCGCTGGTGGCCCAGGTACCTGCCGGCGCGAGGCTGGCCGGCATGTGTGTCAGCGGGGTGGGACCTTGTCTGCTGTTGTGTGACGCCGACCTACGCCCGTTGCGGCCGGCGATCCTGTATGGAATCGATACCCGCGCCCATGCCGAGATCGACTCGCTGACAGCGGAACTGGGCGAGCAGACGATCTTGGATCGGGCAGGGACGCTACTGTCGAGCCAGGCGGTGGGGCCCAAGATCGAGTGGGTGCGAACCCGAGAGCCGCGGGTGTTCGAGGCGGCAGCGAGGTGGTACGGCTCGAACTCCTATATCGCCGCCAAGCTGACCGGTGAGTACGTGATGGACCATCACACCGCCAGCCAGTGCGCCCCGCTCTACTCCACCCGCGATTTCGACTGGAATCACGACTGGGCGCTGCGAATCTGCGGACATCTTCCGCTTCCGCGGCTTGTCTGGCCCAGTGAGATCGTCGGCCGGGTCACCGCTGATGCCGCACGCGAAACCGGCCTGCCATTCGGTTTGCCGGTGGCCGCGGGCACCGTCGATGCCTACGCCGAGGCTTTCTCGGTGGGTGTCCGCCGACCGGGCGACCAGATGCTGATGTACGGCTCCACGATGTTCTTGGTCCAGGTGATCGACGAGTACCACAGCGACCCGACGTTGTGGACCACCGCAGGCGTGGAGCCCCGCAGCCTGGCCCTGGCCGCCGGCACCTCGACTGCCGGCAGCCTGATCGGCTGGCTCCAAAAGCTCACCGGCGGGGCATCTCTGGAAGAGCTGACCGCTGAGGCGTTGCGGGTGCCCGCCGGTAGCGAGGGCCTGCTGATGCTGCCCTACCTGGCGGGCGAACGGACGCCGGTTTTCGACCCGAAAGCCCGCGGGCTCTTGGCCGGTCTGACGTTGCGCCACGGCAGAGGGCATCTGTTCCGCGCGGCGTATGAGGGAATAGCGTTCGGGATCCGGCAGATCCTCGAACGGTTCGACGACGCGCATTCCGGAGTGCGCACGGTCGCCGTGGGCGGCGGGCTGAAGAGTCCGGTGTGGGCGCAGGTGGTCAGCGACGTGACGGGACGATCACAGCTGGTGCCCGAGCAGGCGATCGGGGCCAGCTACGGCGACGCCCTGTTGGCTGCAATCGGTGTCGGCTTGGTGCCCGCCGACACGGACTGGGCCGAGATCACGCGCGAGATCAAGCCTGATCCGCGCAATCAGGCCGTGTACGAGCAGCTGTACGGAACGTGGGCAGAGCTGTACCCGGTCACCCGCGAGCAGATGCACCGCCTGGTGGAGGTCGATCCTGGCTGACCTCGGTCAGCCCATCGTGTAGCCGCCGTCGATGGCGATCTCCACGCCATTGATCATGCTGGCCGCCTCCGAAGCCAGAAAGACCACCGCGTCGGACACTTCATGCGGAACGGCGAAGCGGCCCAACGGTATTCGATTAATCATCGGAGCTGACTTGATGGGGTCACCCCACACGCGCTGGCCCATCTCGGTCAATACCACGGTCGGACACACCGAGTTGGCGCGGACGCCGTGCGGGCCGAGCTCGCGGGCCAGGACTTTGGTCGCCATCACCAGGCCCGCCTTCGACGCGCAGTACGCGTAGTGGTCCGGCAGCGGTGCCAGCGCTGCCGCCGACGCCACGGTGACGATTGCGCCGCCGGTACCCTGGGCGACCATCTGCGCGCCGACCTGTGCCGCCAGCAGTGCCGGCGCGCGGAGGTTGACCGCGATCGTGGCGTCGAACAACTCCGGGTGGGTTTCGACCGCCGGTTCGGGGTGGGAAACGCCGGCGTTGTTGACCAGGATATCGAGACCATCGAACGCCGCGCGAGCCATCCCAGCAAGGATGGAGGCGCCATCGGGATCGGCCAGATCGACTGCAGCTGAACGCACTTCAGTACCGAACTCGTCACGCAACGCGTCCCCCGCGCGCGCCAGCTCGCCTTCATCCCGGCCACTGAGCACCAGACGGGCACCGGCGGATGCGAACGCGTGCGCGATGTCGGCGCCGATGCCCTTCGTGGCGCCGGTGATCAGCGCGCGCTTGCCGTCCAGTCGTTGTGCGCCGGCGTATCTGGTTGCGACGGCGTTGGTCACGAAACCTCCTTGGCCGAATCGATCTCGGTGAGCAGTGCTTCCGCGGTGGCGGGATCGGTCACCAGCCTGTTGAAGTACCCGCCGCGGGCGCCGGCGGTGATGGAGCTGATCTTCTCCCGGCCGACCGCGACGGCGATCGTCACCGGTATGTGTCGCAGCATGTCGAGCTCGACCGCGATCAGGCGCTCCGCGCCATCGAAGGGGACGGGCTCCCCGTCACGGTCGTAAAAGCGTGAACAGACGTCGCCCACCGCGGCCCGCAGCGACGTGGAACCCGTCGGCACGAACTGAGGGATGTCAGAGCGGGTCAGGGGCGGAGCGCCGACTCCCATGAGCGCACACCGGGCATGCGGCCATTGGTGCACCACCCGTTGGATGCTCGGGTCTTCGAACAGCGACCGGTAGAGCCCGGGTCCAGGGAGCGCGGGAGCGAACAGATAGTTCGCCCGACCGCCGACGCGGTTGGCGACGAGTCGGGTGATCTCGTTGGTCTGGTACCACTCGTAGGGCTGATCGTTGCCGCCCACGGTCGGCGCCACCACCACTCCCGGCAGCGGGGTCAGCTCGTGTTGGGCGAGCTCGTAGACGGTCCGGCCGGAGGACACCAACAGCACATCGCCTGGCAGCAGGCCGGCTTCGCTGAGCGCGCGCCCGGTCACGGGAGCCAGCGCCCGCCCCATCACATCGATCACGGTGCGGCCCGGCCCGGGCACCGGCAACGGCGCCGACAGGTAGACCGTGTGAAGGTTGAGCGCGCGCGCAAGCCGATCCGCCAACTCGGTGGGGCGGGCCTCGGTGGGGGGCACCACCTCGATGCGCACGATGCCCTGCCGCTTGGCCTCAGCCAACAGCCGACTCACCGTGGCCCGACTGGTCCCCAACTGCTCGGCGACCTCGGCCTGGGTGGCGTCGTCCTCGTAGTACAGCCGAGAAGCCGCGTACAGCAACGGCGGTGGAAAGTGGCTGCCCTCCGGGTCGGCCGCGGCGACACCGTCAGCGGTAGCTGCGGTGGGGGTGGGCTCGGCCGACCGGGGCATGCAGAGAGTATGGCATTGAACATCTGTTCTGGAAAGAATCCAGTTGCACATTCGTTCTGGACAATTGTGCATAGGCTTCGATACTGTGACAGCGACCACACATGGAGGTATGCGCATGAGCGCCCGTATTCCGGAGAAAATGCAGGCTGTCGTCTGTCATGGGCCGCACGACTATCGACTCGAGGAAGTGGCCGTGCCCCGGCGGGGCCCCGGTGAGGCCCTGATCAGAGTCGAGGCGGTCGGAATCTGCGCAAGCGACCTGAAGTGCTATCACGGGGCCGCGAAGTTCTGGGGCGACGAAAATCGGCCGGCGTGGGCCGAGACGATGGTCATCCCGGGCCACGAATTCGTCGGCAGAGTCGTCGATCTCGACGACGAGGCAGCCGCCCGCTGGGGGATCACCGTCGGTGACCGAGTGGTCTCTGAGCAGATCGTTCCTTGCTGGGAGTGCCGGTTCTGCAAGCGCGGTCAATACCACATGTGCCAGCCGCACGACCTGTACGGATTCAAGCGCCGCACTCCGGGCGCAATGGCCAGCTACATGGTCTATCCAGCAGAAGCGCTGGTACACAAAGTATCCGGCGATGTAGCCCCACAGCACGCCGCATTCGCCGAGCCGCTGTCATGTTCATTGCACGCGGTGGAGCGCGCACAGATCACCTTCGAGGACACCGTTGTGGTGGCCGGATGCGGTCCGATCGGGCTGGGCATGGTGGCCGGTGCCCGCGCCAAGAACCCCATGCACGTCATCGCGCTGGACCTGGCGCCTGACAAGCTCGAGCTGGCCAAGGGGTGCGGTGCAGACATCACCATCAACATCGCCGAGCAGGACGCGCTCACGATCGTCAAGGACCTCACCGGCGGATACGGCGCCGACGTGTACCTGGAGGGGACCGGCCATCCGTCCGCCGTTCCGCAGGGACTCAACCTGTTACGCAAGCTGGGCCGCTACGTCGAGTACGGCGTTTTCGGAAGCGATGTCACGGTGGACTGGAGCATCATCAGCGACGACAAGGAACTCGACGTGCTGGGCGCGCACCTGGGTCCGTACTGCTGGCCGGCTGCGATCAAAATGATCGAATCGGGTGTGCTGCCGATGGACCAGATCTGCACCCACCAACTTCCGCTCGCCGATTTTCAGAAGGGGCTGGACCTGGTGGCCAGCGGCAAAGAATCGGTCAAGGTCTCACTGATCCCCGCGTGAACGAAGGGCAGCAGATGAAATTCTCGAATGCAGCACGCGGGCAGCAGTTCTCGCGAAGGAAAATGCTCACCGCGATGGGTGTCGCCGGTGCCGCGGCGGCCAGCGTTCCGGTGTTGAGCTCGTGCGGTGTCGGCGGCGGCAAGAGCGCACCCAACGGCGCCAACGCCGTCACCGGAAGCTTCGACTGGCGCAAGGCCGAGGGATCTACGATCAACATCCTGCAGACGCCCCACCCCTACCAGCTCTCGTACCAGCCGCTGCTCGAAGAGTTCACCGAGCTCACCGGCATCAATGTCAACATCGATCTGGTTCCCGAGGCCGATTACTTCACCAAGCTCAACACCGAGTTGGCCGGAGGGTCCGGCAAACACGACGCATTCATGCTCGGCGCGTACTTCATCTGGCAATACGGGCCACCGGGGTGGATCGAGGATCTCGACCCCTGGCTGCGCAACAGCGCAGCGACCAGCGCGGAGTACGACTTCGAGGACATCTTCGAAGGGTTGCGCACATCCACCCGGTGGGATTTCACGCTGGGTGAGCCGCTGGGCACGGGCGGTCAATGGGCCATCCCGTGGGGCTTCGAGAACAACGTGGTGGCCTACAACAAACGGGTTTTCGACGAGCGGGGCATCACCAGGCTGCCGGACAATCTCGACGACTTCATCCAGTTGGCCGTCGATCTGACCGACCGTTCGGCCAACCGCTACGGCATCTCCACCCGCGGGTCGAAATCGTGGGCCACGATCCACCCCGGCTTCATGACGCAGTACACCCGCGAGGGCGCGGTCGACTACACCTGGAACGGCTCCGAACTGGTGGCCGAGATGGACAGCGACAAGGCGATCGAGTTCACCAAGAAGTGGATCGAGATGCAACACCAGGCAGGGCCCACGTCTTGGACGACCTACGACTATCCCAATGCCACCGGCGATCTCGGCGACGGCACCGCGATGATGGTGTTCGACGCCGACAGCGCCACATACCCGAAGAACAAGCCGGGTGCGAGCAAAGAGGCCGGCAATCTGGCTTGGTATGCCGGACCAGCCGGACCTGACGGCAACTACAAGACAAACTTGTGGACGTGGAGTTGGGCGATGAGCGCCAACTCCCGCAACAAGCTGCCGGCGTGGTTGTTCATCCAGTGGGCGACCGGCAAGGAGTCGATGAACAAAGCCGTCGAGGGCGGCACGTACGCCGACCCGGTCCGGCAGTCGGTGTTCGACACCACGTTCAAACGTGTCGCCGCCGACCAGTTCGGCTACCTGGAGGCTTTCGAGACCGTCATCGCCGAGTCGAAGATCCAGTTCACCCCGCAGAAGAAGTTCTTCGACACCACTCAGAACTGGGCGGTGGCGCTGCAGGACATCTACGGCGGCGATGATGCGGCTACGCGGCTGCGCAGCCTCGCCAAAACCAACACGTCCAAGGTCAATCTCTAGGAGCCGAGGAACTCATGACAACTCAGACTTCCAAGGCCCCGTCGGCGTCTTCCGACCGACCGCCCCCCGCCCGCCCGGCCGAGCTGCCCCAGGTTCCGACCTGGCGGCGCAAGCTCCGGCCCTACCTACTGTCGGTGCCCGCGGTCGTGATCGTGATCGGCATCCTGTATCCGTTCGCGGTCGGTGCGTACTACGCCTTTCTGAACTACGCGGCAGTCAACCCGGATCCGCATCTGGTCTGGTTCGACAACTTCGCTTCAGTCCTGGGCGACCAGGTGTTCTGGAAGAGCGTTCAAGTCACCACCACCTTCGCCGTGGCGGCGACGTTCATCGAAACGGTGCTGGGCGTCGGCCTGGCCCTGCTGCTCAACCGGTCCTCGATCATCGGCAAGATCTTCGAGAAGGTGCTCATCCTGCCGCTGATGATCGCACCGGTCATCGCGGGCGTGATCTGGAAGCTGATGTTCAACCCGCAATTCGGCGTGCTCAATCATGTACTGGGACTGGGCAACACATTCGACTGGTTGTCCGCGAGCAACGCACTGTTCTCGGTCATCCTGGTCGACATCTGGATCTTCACGCCGTTCGTCGCGATCCTGGTGCTCGCCGGGATGCGATCGTTGCCCCGTGAGCCGTTCGAGGCGTCGGAAGTCGATGGTGCTGGGTGGTTTTATATGTTCCGCAAGCTGATGCTGCCGATGCTGTGGCCCTACATCCTCGTCGCCGTCATCTTCCGGTTCATGGACAACCTCAAGGTCTTCGACCACATCTATGTGCTGACCGCCGGCGGGCCGGGGGTGGCCACCCGGACGTTGCAGATCGGCGCTTTCGAGGACTCGATCATCAACCTGGACTACTCGCGCGGCAGCACGTACATGCTGCTGCTGTGGGTCATCGTGTTCATCACGGCGCGCTACCTGGTGAGCGTGCTCGGAAAAGCGCAGCGCCGCGCTGCCGGAGCGGAGTCGTAGATCATGGCAATGAAGCTGTCCCGCCCCGAGCTCCAGCCCGGGCAGAAGCGGTGGTCCATCGGCGCGGTCGCCGCCGACGTCGGCCTGGTGTTCTGGTTCCTCTTCTCGCTGTTCCCGATCTTCTGGATGCTGATGCTGGCCCTGAAGAACGCGGAGCAGCAGACCACCACCTATTTCTCGTTCAGCCCCACGTGGTCCAACTTCGCCACCGTGCTCTCCGAGCGGGGCACCCAGATGACGAGCGTCGATTTCAAGGCCTCGCTACTGACCAGCCTGCTCAATTGTGGTGGTGCGGTGCTGGTATCGCTGATCATCGGCATCCCGGCCGCCTACGCGGCGGGTCGCTGGCAGTACAAGGGTTCCAACGACCTGATGTTCACCATCCTGTCGTTCCGCTTCGCGCCCGAACTCATGGTCATCGTGCCGCTGTTCGTGATCTACAACCAGATCGGGCTGTTCGACACCAAGGTCGGGATGATCTGGGTGCTGCAGCTGGTCACCATGCCGCTGGTGGTGTGGATCCTGCGGTCCTACTTCCAGGATCTGCCGGAGGACCTCGAGCAGGCGGCGCTGCTCGACGGCTACACCCGCCGTCGGGCGTTCTTGATGGTTGCGCTGCCGATCGTGCGGCCGGGCATCGCCGCTGCGGCGTTGCTGGCGTTCATCTTCGCCTGGAACAACTACGTCTTCCCGCTCATCCTGGCCGACAGCAACGCCGGCACGGTGACCGTCGCCATCACCAAGTTCCTCGGCGGCGGCGGGCAGGCGTATTACAACCTCACGGCCGCCGCGGCGCTGATCGCGGCGCTGCCACCACTCGTCCTCGCACTGACCATCCAGCGGTACCTGGTGCGGGGCCTGTCATTCGGGGCGGTGAAGGCCTGATGGCCACAGTAACGATTTCCAACGTCACCAAGACCTATGGCCCGGCGTCGAAGGGGGTGACGGCGGTAGACGACCTCTCACTGGAGATCGCCGACGGCGAGTTCTTCGTCATCCTGGGCCCCAGCGGTGCCGGCAAGACCACCACGTTGAAATCCATCGCCGGTTTGGTCGACATCGACTCTGGCGCGGTGTCGATCGGTGGCGTCGACATGACGGGGGTGGAGCCCTACCACCGCAACGTCGCGATGGCGTTCGAGAGCTATGCGCTCTACCCGCAGAAGACGGTCGCCGAGAACCTCGCATCTCCGCTGAAATCCGGTCGCAGCGGGAAGTACTCGGCTGCCGCACAGGCCGAACGCATCGATCAGGTCACCACCACCCTCGGTATCAACGCACTGAAGAACCGGCTCCCGCGGGAATTGTCCAACGGACAGCGTCAGCGGGTGGCGCTGGGCCGGGTCCTGGTACGCCCGGCCGATGTGTACCTCCTCGATGAGCCGTTGAGTCACCTCGATGCCAAGCTGCGCGCAGCGATGCGCGCCGAACTCAAACAACTCGGTGCGATGTCGAACACCACCACCGTCTACGTGACTCACGACTATCAGGAAGCACTGGCGCTGGGTGACCGCATCGCTGTTATGCGGGAAGGCCGGTTGATGCAGATCGGCGCACCCGACGAGATCTGGCGCCGACCGGCCGACACCTTCGTCGCGCGTTCACTCGGTCAGCCCGAGATCAACCTTCTCGATGGCGTGGTCGACGACGGCCGGATTCGCCTGGGCGATGGCTCGCTGGACGTCCCGCTGCCTGCAGGGGTGCCGTGCACCAGGGGCGACCAGGTTCGAGTCGGGCTGCGTCCCAGCGACATCCATGTCACCAGCAGGGAAGGATCACTGCGCGGCCGGGTTCTGCTCGCCGAACGACTCGGCCGCGACATCGAATTGACCGTCGACATCGCAGGTGCGCAGCTCATCGTGCTCACCTCGGGCCGGCACGGCGTGGGCGAAGGCGACGACGTGACCATGCGCATCGCCGAAGCCGATGTGCACGTGTTCACGCCGGGCGACGGCGACACCCCCCGGCTCGGTGACCAGACCTTGGAGGCAGTGCAGTGAGCGTTACCATCGACAAGACCGCCCAGCGCCTGACCCTGCATGATCTGGTCAAGACGTACGCGTCGCGAAGCCGTGACAGCGTTACGGCGGTCAAGGGCATCAACCTGGAGATCGAACCGGGCGAGCTGATCGCCCTGCTGGGGCCGTCGGGCTGCGGCAAGACCACCACACTGCGCATGATCGCCGGACTGGAGACCGTCACCAGCGGTTCGATCAAGATCGGCGATCGGGAAGTGTCTCAGCTGCCCGCGGCCAAGCGCGGAATCGGGGTCGGCTTCGAGAGCTACGCGCTGTATCCGCCGATGTCGGTCCGCGACAATCTGCTGTACGGCTTGAAGGCCCGCAAGGTCAGGGGCGCCGAGAAGATGGTCGAGGCGATCTGCGAGCGGCTGGAGATGAACGATCTGCTCAACCTGCGCCCAGCGGCGCTGTCGAGCGGCCAGAAACAGCGGGTCGCGCTGGCGCGAGCACTGGTCCGCAACCCACCGGTGTTGTTGCTCGACGAGCCGCTCAGCCACCTGGATGCCTCGGCGCGCAACCGGGTACGCCGCGAACTCAAGGTGCTCCAGCGCGAGTTCGGCTACACCACCATCGTGGTCACCCACGACCAAGTCGAAGCGCTGTCGCTGGCCGACCGGCTGGCCGTCATGGACGGTGGTGTGGTCCAGCAGTTCGGCACTCCGGACGAGGTTTTCGACGATCCGGCGAATCTGTTCGTCGCCGGGTTCGTCGGTGAGCCGGCGATCAACGTGCTGCCCGGCACCGTCCGGGTCCACGATGGCCGCGCGCGCGTCGAGATCGGCTCCGCCGCCGGCCTTTTCGAGACATCGGTCACCGGTGTGGCCGACGGGACCCGGGTGACGGTAGGGGTGCGACCGCAGGACTGCACGTTGTCGGCAAACGCCGGTGGCGACGGAGTGGCCGTGACGGTGGCGTACTTCGAGCATCTGCTGGAGTTCGGGTTGGCGACCGGCACGGTGCCCGGGATAGAAGAGGGCGTCGTGGTACAGACCCCCGCAGAGCAGGACTATCAGCCCGAGCAGCAGGTGACGGTGACCGCGTCGGCCGAGCGGGTGTATCTGTTCGACACCGACACCGGAGAGCGGCTGCGATGACCAAGCTCTACAACGATCCGGCCCGCTTCACCGAGGACATGCTGGCCGGCTTCCTGGACGCCAACGAAGGGTATGTCGCCGGGGTGCCCGGAGGCGTCGTCCGTGCCCACCGCACCCGGCCGGGCAAGGTGGCCGTCGTCATCGGCGGCGGGTCGGGTCACTATCCCGCGTTCTGCGGCACGGTCGGTTTCGGCTTCGCCGACGGAGCGGTCGTCGGCAACATCTTCACCTCGCCCTCGGCGGAGGAGGCGGCTTCGGTCGCCAGAGCAGCCCACGGCGATGCCGGCGTGTTGCTCACCACCGGCAACTACGCCGGCGACGTGATGAACTTCGGGCTCGCGGTGACGCAGCTGCGCAGCGAGGGGATCGAAGCCCACTACTTCGCGGTGACCGACGACATCGCCAGCGCTCCCCGAGGCGAGGAGTCGAAACGACGCGGTATCGCCGGCGATTTCACCGTGTTCAAATGTGCTAGCGCCGCGGCGGAGGACGGTCTCGACCTTGCGGGAGTCGTCCGGGTCGCAGAATCGGCGAACGCCGCGACGCGCACGCTCGGGGTCGCGTTCGACGGGTGCACGATGCCCGGGGCGGACCACCCGCTGTTCACCGTTGCCCAGGGCATGATGGGCGTCGGTCTGGGCATTCACGGCGAGCCCGGGGTTGCCGACGAGCCGATGCCGTCCGCGGCCGCGCTGGCGCAGAAGCTGGTCGACGGGGTACTCGCCGACCGGCCGACGTCGAAGTCCACGCGGATCGCGGCGATCCTGAACGGCCTGGGCCGCACCAAATACGAAGAACTGTTCGTCGTGTGGGGGACGGTCGCCACGCTGCTGCGTGAGCGCGGCTACGAGATCGTCGAGCCCGAGGTCGGTGAGCTGGTCACCAGCCTCGACATGGCCGGGTGCTCGCTGACGGTGATGTGGCTCGACGACGAGTTGGAGCGGTACTGGACCTCACCCGCCGACACGCCCGCCTACCGCAAGGGTGCTGCCACGCAGACCGGCGCGGACGCCGCAGCTGAGCTGCGGACGGCCGACCAGTTGCGCCCCGACGTGACGTCGCAGGCTCGCGCGGAGTTGGCCGACGACGACGGACGCCGAGGCGGTCGGTTGGTCGCGCGTGCGCTGCAGGCGATGGCTGCGATGCTCGCCGACGCCGAGGACGAGCTGGGTCGCATCGACGCCGTCGCCGGTGACGGCGACCACGGCAGGGGCATGGTGAAGGGCTCGACCGCGGCGGCGGAGGCTGCGGCGCGAGCGGCGGGGACCGGTGCGGGCCAGGGCTCCGTCCTGGTCGCCGCGGGTAAGGAGTGGGCGGCCAAGGCCGGCGGAACGTCAGGAGTGCTCTGGGGTGCGCTGTTGTCCGCGGTCGGCACCCGACTGGGTGACATCGGCCGCCCCGGCTCCGCGGCCGTGGCGGCGGGAATGCGCGACGGTTACGACGCGCTGGTCGAACTCGGCGGGGCCGCTCCGGGAGACAAGACGATGCTCGATGCGTGTCTGCCCTTCGTCGAGGACCTGCAGCGGCGGGTGGCCGCGGGGGAACAGTGGCAGGACGCATGGCAGGCCGCGACGGACGTCGCCGCAGAGGCGGCACGGGCGACCGCCGACCTGCGACCCAAGGTGGGACGGGCGCGACCGCTGGCCGAGCGCAGCGTCGGCACACCGGATGCCGGCGCGACCTCGCTGGCGATGTGCCTGCGCACGGTCGCACAGACATTCACATCGACGACATCGACCGCGAAGGGAAAGTGATCGCCATGCCGTCCGGCCTGCGGATCGTCGTCGGAGCTGACGACGCCGGGTACGAATACAAGGAAGCGCTCAAAGGTGACCTGCTCGCCGACGAGCGGGTCGTCGACGTCGCCGATGTCGGGGTCGGCTCGGAGGACAACACGGCGTATCCCCACGTCGCGGTAGCTGCGGCGCGGATGGTCGCCGAGGGAAAGGCCGACCGCGCCCTGCTGGTGTGCGGCACCGGTCTCGGGGTCGCGATCAGCGCCAACAAGGTGCCCGGTGTCCGCGCGGTCACCGCACACGACGGCTTCTCGGTGGAGCGGTCGGTGTTGTCGAACAACGCCCAGGTGCTGTGCTTCGGGCAACGGGTGATCGGCCTGGAGCTGGCACGCCGCCTCGCCCGCGAATGGCTCGGCTACGAGTTCGACCCGCAGAGCGCGTCGGCAGGCAAGGTCGACGCCATCGATGCCTACGAATCGGCTGCGGCTGCCCGATGACGGACCGGCGGGCCGTTAGATGTCGGTGCCAGGTTCTACCCTGGTGGTATGGCTTTCGCGACTGAACATCCGGTGCTGGCGCACTCGGAGCATCGCCCCGTCGATGCCATTGTGCGTGCAGGCGGCAAGTTCCAGGTCGTCAGTGAGTTCGAACCTGCCGGAGACCAGCCCGCCGCCATCGACGATCTCGAGCGTCGGCTGAAGTCGGGCGAACGCGACGTGGTGTTGCTCGGCGCCACCGGCACCGGTAAATCGGCCACCACGGCTTGGCTCATCGAGCGGCTGCAGCGTCCGACGCTGGTGATGGCACCGAACAAGACGCTGGCCGCGCAGCTGGCGAATGAACTACGGGACATGTTGCCGCACAATGCCGTCGAGTACTTCGTGTCCTACTACGACTACTACCAGCCTGAGGCGTACATCGCCCAGACCGACACCTACATCGAGAAGGACAGCTCGATCAACGACGACGTCGAGCGGCTGCGGCACTCGGCCACGTCGAGCCTGCTGTCCCGGCGTGACGTGGTGGTGGTGGCGTCGGTGTCGTGCATCTACGGCCTCGGCACCCCGCAGTCCTACCTGGATCGGTCGGTGGAGCTCAACGTCGGGGACGAGGTGCCGCGCGACTCGCTGCTGCGGCTGCTGGTCGACGTGCAGTACAACCGCAACGACATGGCGTTCACCCGGGGGTCGTTCCGGGTACGCGGTGACACCGTCGAGATCATCCCGTCCTACGAGGAACTCGCGGTGCGCATCGAGTACTTCGGCGACGAGATCGAGGCGCTGTACTACATGCATCCGTTGACCGGTGACGTCGTCCGCAAGGTCGACTCGTTGCGGGTCTTTCCGGCCACCCACTACGTCGCCGGTCCCGAGCGGATGGCCCAGGCGATCTCGTCGATCGAGAAGGAGCTGGAGGAACGCCTGGCAGAACTCGAGGGGCAGGGCAAACTGCTCGAGGCGCAACGGCTGCGGATGCGGAC
Source organism: Mycolicibacterium hippocampi (assembly GCF_010723735.1). Classification (GTDB taxonomy): domain Bacteria; phylum Actinomycetota; class Actinomycetes; order Mycobacteriales; family Mycobacteriaceae; genus Mycobacterium; species Mycobacterium hippocampi. Next base: position 3,532,042 of record NZ_BLLB01000002.1, read on the forward strand.
CAACTACGACGTCGAGATGATGCGCCAGGTCGGGTTCTGTTCGGGCATCGAGAACTACTCGCGGCACATCGACGGGCGCGGTCCAGGCACCGCTCCGGCGACCTTGATCGACTACTTCCCCGAAGACTTCCTGATGGTCATCGATGAGTCCCACGTCACGGTGCCGCAGATCGGCGGCATGTACGAGGGCGACATGTCGCGCAAACGGAACCTGGTGGACTTCGGCTTCCGGCTTCCTTCGGCGGTCGACAACCGACCGCTGACCTGGGAAGAGTTCGCCGACCGGATCGGGCAGACCGTTTATCTCTCGGCCACCCCGGGTCCCTACGAGATGAGCCAGTCGGGCGGCGAGTTCGTCGAACAGGTCATTCGCCCCACCGGACTGGTCGATCCGCAGATCGTGGTCAAACCGACCAAGGGGCAGATCGACGACCTGATCGGCGAGATCCGAAAGCGCACCGCGGCCGACGAACGCGTGCTGGTGACCACGTTGACCAAGAAGATGGCCGAGGACCTGACGGATTATCTGTTGGAGATGGGCATCCGGGTGCGTTACCTGCACTCCGAGGTGGACACGCTGCGCCGCGTCGAACTGTTGCGGCAACTGCGGCTGGGGGAGTACGACGTGCTTGTCGGCATCAACCTGCTCCGCGAGGGTCTCGACCTGCCCGAGGTGTCGCTCGTCTCGATCCTGGATGCCGACAAGGAAGGCTTCCTTCGTTCGGCACGCAGTCTGATCCAGACGATCGGCAGGGCGGCGCGCAACGTGTCCGGCGAGGTCCACATGTACGCCGACAAGATCACCGACTCGATGCGGGAGGCTATCGACGAGACGGACCGCCGCCGTGCCAAGCAGATCGCGTACAACGTCGAGCACGGCCTCGACCCGACACCGTTGCGCAAGAAGATCGCCGACATCCTCGATCAGGTGTATCGCGAAGCCGATGACACTGAAACCATCGACGTCGGCGGGTCGGGCCGCAACGCGTCCCGGGGCAGGCGTGCTCAAGGTGCGCCCGGCCGTGCGGTCAGCGCGGGGGTCTTCGAGGGCCGCGACACATCGAGCATGCCGCGTGCCGAGTTGGCCGATCTGATCAAGGATCTCACCGAGCAGATGATCACCGCGGCCCGCGATCTGCAGTTCGAACTCGCTGCGCGCTTCCGCGACGAGATCGCCGACCTGAAGAAGGAACTCCGAGGGATGGACGCCGCCGGCCTGAAGTGACTTGATCTCAACTGCTGTTGAGGTCCTACGGTTTGGTTCGTGACCGACACCGCGGCCGAAGCCGCCGGCAGCTGGCGTGAGCTCCTGGGGCCGAGGTATCTGGGCGCCTCCGCGGTGCTGGCCGGCGGGGTCGCGCTGTACGCGACCAACGAGTTCCTCACCATCAGCCTGATGCCCAGCGCTGTCGCCGACATCGGTGGTGCACGGTTCTACGCCTGGGTGACGACGGTGTATCTGGTGGGTTCGGTGATGGCCGCGACGACGGTGCATCCGGTGCTGATGCGGTTGGGCCCGCGGTGGGCGTATCTGTTGAGCCTCAGCGTGTTCGGGGCAGGCAGCCTCGTCTGCGCCGCCGCTCCGGGCATGGAGGTGCTGCTCGTCGGCAGGACCGTCCAGGGCGCGGCCGGGGGCTTGCTCGCCGGATTGGGATACGCGGTGATCAACACCGCACTGCCGAGTGCGCTGTGGACCAAGGCGTCCGCTCTGGTATCCGCGATGTGGGGTGTCGGGACGCTGGTGGGCCCCGCGGCAGGGGGCCTGTTCGCCCAATATGGTTCGTGGCGTTGGGCGTTCGGCGCTCTGCTGGTGGTGACCACGACGATGTCGGCCTTGGTGCCGGTCGCGCTGCCGAGCGGCCGTGACCCAGCGGGGGCGGCCGCTTCGGGGCGGATCAGGATCCCGGTGTGGTCGCTGCTGCTGCTCGGCGCGGCCGCACTGCTGGTCAGTGTGGCGGGCATACCGCACGACCCGCGAGCCACGGCGACGCTGGTGGTGGCGGGGTTCGCACTGGTCGGATTGTTCGTGGTGGTCGACCGCAGGCTGACCGTGTCCGTCCTGCCTCCCAGCACGTTCGGCAGGGGACCGTTGAAGTGGATCTACCTCACGTTGGGCGTGCTGATGGCCGCCACGATGGTGGACATGTATGTGCCGTTGTTCGGTCAGAGGCTCGCGCACCTGACACCGGTTGCAGCGGGGTTTCTCAGCGCCGGGCTGGCCCTCGGCTGGACGTTCGCCGAGATCACCAGCGCCTCCCTCGGCCGGCAACGTGTCATCGTCCGCACCGTCGCGATCGCCCCGGTGGTGATGGCCACCGGTCTGATGCTCAGCGCATTGACTCAGCGTGAGAATGCCTCGCCGATCCTGGTCGCGGTGTGGGCGGCCGGTCTGGTGGTCAGCGGCGCCGGCATAGGGATCGCGTGGCCGCATCTGTCCGCGTGGGCGATGAGCAAGGTCGACGACCCCGCCGAGGGCCCGGCGGCCGCCGCGGCCATCAACATCGTGCAGGTGATCTCCGCAGCGTTCGGCGCCGCGTTGGCCGGGGTCGTCGTCAATCTCACAGACTCCGGTGACGCCGGCGCCGCCCGCTGGCTGTTCGCCTCCTTCGCCGCGCTGGCGGCGCTGGCCGTGGTGGCGTCGACCCGGAGTGGACGATCTACGGAGCCCACCGCCGGGCCGCTGAGGTCGCTGGCATGATGTGGCTTCCAGATCTCGGCAGGGAGGCGCAGTGATGAGTAGCGACGTCGCGGACGGCGATCTGGTCGCAGGGGTACCCCGGCGACGAATCGTGATCGCCTCGATGGTGGGCACCACCATCGAGTTCTACGACTTCTACATCTACGCCACCGCAGCCGTGTCGGTGTTTCCGCACCTGTTCTTCCCGAAGAGCGATTCGACGACTGCGTTGCTGGCCTCACTGGCCACCTTCGGGCTCGCGTTCGTCGCACGCCCGGTGGGCTCGGTCGTGTTCGGGCATTTCGGAGATCGCGTGGGACGTAAGGCAACCCTGGTCGGCTCGCTGTTGCTGATGGGCATCGCGACGTTCGCGATCGGACTGCTGCCCACCTACGCCCAGGTGGGGATCGTCGCCCCGGCGCTACTGGCGGTCCTGCGTTTCTCCCAGGGACTTGCGCTCGGCGGTGAGTGGAGCGGCGCAGCGCTGCTGGCCACCGAGACGGCCAGGCCCGGCAAGCGAGGCTGGGCGGCGATGTGGCCGCAACTCGGAGCACCGTTCGGCTTCCTGCTGGCGAACGGTCTGTTCCTGGCGCTCATCTTCTGGCTCGGCCACCGCACCGCGGAGCCCGACCTGGACGGGGCATTCATGACCTGGGGCTGGCGCATCCCGTTCCTGTTGAGCGCGGTGATGGTGGCCATCGGCCTGTACGTGCGCCTGCGGCTGATGGAGACGCCGGTGTTCACCCGCGCGGTGGAACGGGGCGAGAAGGTCAAAAGCCCGCTGGCCGAAGTCTTCCGCTCGAGCTGGCGTCAGCTGATCATCGGCACCTTCGTGATGCTGGCGACGTACACCATGTTCTACATCGTGACGACGTGGGCGCTGAGCTTCGGCACCGGGAAACGACCGCCGGAGGGCTCCGGACTCGGATTCGGCTACGTCGACTTCCTACAACTGCAGCTGATCGCCGTGCTGTTCTTCGCGGGCATGCTGCCGCTGTCGGGTTGGCTCGCCGACCGCGTGGGCCGTCGCCGTCTGCTGTTGGTCGTCACGGCGGGAATCATGGCCTACGGCGCGCTGTTCGCCCCGCTGCTGGGCTCCGGCGACACGTCGTACGGCACCATGCTGGTCTTCTTGATCATCGGGATGACGTTGATGGGCTTCACCTTCGGGCCGATGAGTGCGGTGCTGCCCGAGTTGTTCCCGACCAACGTGCGGTACACGGGGTCGGGGATCTCCTACAACGTCGCGAGCATCCTCGGTGCTGCGGTGGCACCGTTCATCGCCACCTGGCTCGCGACGCAGTACGGCGTGGGCTGGGTCGGCCTCTACCTTTTTGTCGCGGCGACGTTGAGCCTCATCGCGATCCTGGTCATGCGGGAGGGCAAGGACGCGTCGCTGGATACCGAACCTCGAGATGATGCGCTGCGCTAGGGATTATCGGCACAGCGCGTCAATTATCTCGAAATTGCGACACAGATCGGCAACTGTTGGATCACCGTTGCATTGCCGCCGGGTGCACATTTGCTGGAATGTGTCAACGTTGTCGCGTGCGAACGCCACGGGTAGTCCGTTTCCTCAGTGTCGCGGTGGTAACCGCCTCCATTCTGAGTCTCTCCGCCGTCAACGCTCCCGTAGCTGCATCGGATTCATGCCCTGACGTCGAGGTGGTGTTCGCGCGCGGAACGAGCGACCGGGCCGGCGTCGGCTTTGTCGGAAAAGCGTTCATCGACTCGCTGAAATGGAAGCTGCTGGGCAAGCGCGTCTCCACCTACGCGGTCGACTACCCCGCCAGCTGGAACTTCTCGAAGTCCACGTCGGCCGGTGCGCTGGACGCCAACAAGCACGTGCAGTACGTGGCAGGGATCTGCCCGAACACCAAGATCGTGCTCGGCGGGATGTCCCAGGGTGCGGGCGTGATCGACCTCATCACCATTGGCGACCGGACGATCTGGTTCTTCAAACCTGCGCCGCTTCCCGACACCATGGTCGATCACGTCGCCGCCATCGCGGTGTTCGGCAATCCGTCCCGTGACGTGCCCACGCTCGGCCCGCTCACCGAGATCAGCCCGCTCTACGGGCACAAGACCATCGACCAATGCGCCACCGGCGACCCGTATTGCTCCCGGGGCATCAACTTCTTCGCGCACTTCGCGTATCCATGGAATGGAATGGTCAGCGAGGCAGCAGAATTCGTCGCCGGCAGGATTCTCAACAATGAGACCTGAGCCTTGCGGTTTTCAGGGAAGCGGCTCTGAGCGCTCGCCGCGGTGCTCGCGGTCACGTCCCACCTCTGAAGGTGATGTTGGCGGTGCTGACGTGCCCGGATCCTGGGCGAATACCGCCCCGGTGTGGTGATTCGCACCCATGTTCGCCTGATGCCGGGTTAGGGTCTGTGGCGTTGCAGCTGACACTGGGAGGATATCGATGAGCGCCTATCAAACCGTTGTGGTCGGCACGGACGGGTCGGATTCGTCGTTGCGTGCCGTGGACCGCGCCGGTCAGATCGCCGCCGGTGCCAACGCGAAGGTCATCGTCGCGACGGCCTACTTCCCGCAGAGCGAGGATCAGCGAGCGGCTGACGTGCTCAAGGACGAGGGCTACAAGATGTCGGGCAATGCCCCGATCTACGCGATCCTGCGTGAGGCGCGGGACCGTGCCAAGGCCGCGGGTGCGGTGAACATCGAAGAGAAGGCCGTCGTCGGTGCGCCGGTCGACGCACTGGTGGACCTCGCCGAAGAGGTGGGCGCGGACCTACTGGTGGTGGGCAACGTCGGGCTGAGCACCATCGCCGGTCGTCTCCTGGGCTCGGTGCCCGCCAACGTCGCACGGCGGTCCAAGACCGACGTGCTGATCGTGCACACCTCCTGACCGGAGCCTTTTGAACGGACACCCCGGGCCGGCGTCGAGCCGACCCGGGGCTTCGCGGCGCGTCAGGTGTTGGATGCCTTCGCGATGCTCGCGATCGCCGCGTCGAGCGTGGCGTTGAACTCCTCGTCGCTCTGCTGTGCGGTCAGGCCCTCGGTGAGGGCGCGGGAGAAGCTCGCGATCACGCCGTGGTTCCTGGAAAGCTTGTCGCAGGCGTCGTCGCGGCTGTAGCCACCGGACAGTGCGACGACGCGCAGCACCTTCGGATGGTCGACCAGCTCGCGATACAGGTTGTCGACGTCGGGGAGGGTCAGCTTGAGCATGACCACCTGATCGTCGGCGAGGCCGTCGACGCCATTGAGCAGGGCCGCCTTGAGCTGTTCCTCGGCCTTGCCCTTCTCCGGGCTGTGGATGTCCACCTCGGGCTCGATGATCGGTACCAGCCCGGCTGCCAGGATCTGGCGGCCGACCTCGAACTGCTGGTCGACGACGGCGGCCAGACCTGCTCCTGGGAGCTTGATCACAGACCGCATCTTGGTGCCGAACACGCCCTTGTCGCGAGCGCGGGCCAGCAACTCGTCGAGGCCTGGGATCGGTTTCATCACCTGCGCGCCGTCCTCCTCGGCGGCGAGGCCCTTGTCGACCTTCAGGAACGGCACGACCTGCTTGACGTTCCACAGGTAGTCCGAGGTCGAGCGCCCGTCGATCTCGCGGTCCATCGTGTCCTCGAACAGAATGGCGCCGAGGACCCGGTCGCCGGTGAAGCTCGGGCTGGTGATGATGCGGGTGCGCATCTCATGCACCAGGTCGAACATCTGCTCGTCGTTCGAGTACGCGTCCTCGGCGATGCCGTAGAGCTTCAACGCCTTGGGTGTGCTGCCGCCGCTCTGATCCAACGCCGCGATGAACCCGCCACCGCTCTGGACCTTGCTGAACTGATCGTTGTTCATGTTCTCTTTCGTGTCTCCCATGTCTTCCGGTTGTCCGTCTCTCCCGCTACCAACCACGCTCGCGCCATTCACCCAGATGCGGGCGTTCGGTCCCGAGCGTCGTGTCATCGCCGTGCCCTGGGTACACGACGGTCTGATCATCGAAGACGTCGAACACCTTGCTGGACACATCGTCCAGCAGCTGCTCGAAGTCACCTTCTTTCCAGGTCTTGCCGACGCCGCCGGGAAACAGGCAGTCACCGGTGAACAGGTGTACCCGATGATCGGTGGCGGGCCCGCTCAGCGCCAGCGCCACCGAACCGGGGGTGTGCCCGCGCAGGTGGATGACGTCGAATGTGAGTTCGCCGACCTTGACGGTGTCGCCGTCCGAGAGCAGCACGTCGGGGGTGACCGGAAGGGGTTCGGCGTCCAACGGATGCGCGGCGGTCGGGGCGTGGGTGGCGCCGGCGACCTCCGCGAGCCCCATCCAATGATCCTGGTGCTGATGGCTGGTGACGATCAGCGACAGCTTGGGCGCGTACCGCTCGATCAGTTCCAGCAGGATCGCGGCGTCGTTGGCGGCATCGATGAGTAGTGTCTCGCCGGTCTGGGAACAGGTGATGAGGTAGGCGTTGTTGTCCATGGTTCCGACGGACACCTTGATGATGAAGGCGCCGGGAAGGGTGCGGCGGGCTGCCGTCTGAGGTTCGACGTGGCCCGTGTAGTTGTCGTCGACGACGGTCATGGTGACTCACGTTACTTCCCGGCTCCTGCCGCCTGACGGGGGCTTGGCCAGCTTTGTCGGAGGGGCCGCATAGCATGAATCCGTGCGACGTCTGCCGGGCTGTGTCAGGCCGGGAACCGGGTATGCGCGAGTAGATCGTTGGGAAGGACGGAGTTGGCTGACCGCCTGATCGTCAAGGGTGCCCGAGAGCACAATCTGCGTGGCGTCGACCTCGACTTGCCGCGCGACGCGATAATCGTGTTCACCGGACTGTCGGGATCCGGCAAGTCGTCGTTGGCGTTCGACACTATCTTCGCCGAGGGGCAGCGCCGGTACGTCGAGTCGCTGTCGGCCTACGCCCGGCAATTCCTCGGGCAGATGGACAAACCGGACGTCGACTTCATCGAGGGCCTTTCGCCCGCGGTGTCGATCGACCAGAAATCCACGAACCGCAATCCGCGCTCGACGGTGGGCACCATCACCGAGGTTTACGACTACCTGCGTCTGCTCTACGCCCGCGCGGGCACCCCACACTGCCCGGTGTGCGGCGAGCGCATCGCCCGCCAGACGCCCCAGCAGATCGTCGACCAGGTCCTCGCGATGGACGAAGGGCTGCGGTTCCAGGTGCTGGCCCCGGTGGTCCGCACCCGTAAGGGAGAGTTCGTCGACCTCTTCGACAAGCTCAACACGCAGGGCTACAGCAGGGTGCGGGTCGACGGGGTGGTGCACTCGCTGTCCGATCCGCCGAAGCTGAAGAAGCAGGAGAAGCACGACATCGAGGTGGTCGTCGACCGGTTGACGGTCAAGGCGAGCGCCAAGCAGCGTCTCACCGACTCGGTGGAGACCGCACTGAACCTGGCTGACGGCATCCTCGTGCTGGAGTTCGTCGACAGAGAAGACAACCACCCGCACCGGGAGCAGAGGTTCTCGGAAAAACTTGCCTGTCCGAACGGGCACCCGCTGGCCGTCGACGATCTGGAGCCCCGGTCGTTCTCGTTCAACTCGCCCTACGGTGCGTGCCCGGAGTGCGTCGGACTGGGCAACAAGAAGGAGGTCGATCCGGACCTCGTGGTGCCCGACCCCGACCTCACCCTGGCCGAGGGTGCCATCGCCCCCTGGTCGATGGGGCAGACCGCCGAGTACTTCACCCGGATGCTGTCCGGCCTGGGCGACCAACTCGGATTTGATGTCGACACCCCGTGGAAGAAGCTGCCCGCCAAGGCGCGCCGGGCGATTCTCGAAGGCTGTGACGAGCAGGTCCACGTGCGGTACAAGAACCGCTACGGCCGGACCCGCTCCTATTACGCGGACTTCGAGGGCGTCATGGCGTTTCTGCACCGCCGCATGGAGCAGACCGACTCCGAGCAGATGAAAGAGCGCCTCGAGGGCTTCATGCGCGACGTGCCCTGCCCGGAATGTGAGGGCACCAGGCTCAAGCCGGAGATCCTCGCGGTGACGATGACCGCCGGGGATTTCGGCGCGAAGTCGATCGCTGAGGTCGCCGAACTGTCGATCGCGGAGTGCGCGCAGTTCCTCAATGCACTGACCCTGGGAACCAGAGAGCAGGCCATCGCCGGGCAGGTGCTCAAAGAGATCCAGTCGCGGCTGGGATTCCTGCTCGACGTCGGGTTGGACTATCTGTCGTTGTCGCGCGCGGCGGCGACGCTGTCCGGCGGTGAGGCGCAACGCATCCGGCTGGCCACCCAGATCGGTTCCGGCCTGGTCGGGGTGCTCTACGTGCTCGACGAACCCTCGATCGGCCTGCACCAGCGAGACAATCGGCGGCTGATCGACACCCTGGTGCGGTTGCGGGATCTCGGCAACACCCTCATCGTCGTCGAACACGATCTCGACACCATCGCCCACGCCGATTGGGTTGTCGACATCGGTCCGGCAGCCGGGGAACACGGCGGCCAGATCGTGCACAGCGGTCCCTATGAGGATCTGCTGAAGAACCCGAATTCGATCACCGGCGCCTATCTTTCGGGTAAGGAGCAGATCGAGGTCCCGGTCCTGCGCCGGCTCGCCGATACCAAGCGCCAGCTCACGGTCGTCGGTGCGCGCGAGCACAACCTGCGCCAGATCGACGTGTCCTTCCCCCTCGGGGTGCTGACCTCGGTGACCGGTGTCTCCGGGTCGGGTAAGTCGACGCTGGTCAACGACATCCTGGCCTCTGTGCTGGCGAACAAGCTCAACGGGGCCCGGCAGGTGCCGGGCCGGCACACCCGGGTGACCGGTCTCGACAAGGTCGACAAGCTGGTCCGTGTGGACCAGTCACCGATCGGCCGGACGCCGCGGTCCAACCCGGCCACCTACACCGGGGTGTTCGACAAGATCCGCACCCTGTTCGCGGCGACCACCGAAGCCAAGGTCCGCGGCTATCAGCCCGGGCGGTTCTCCTTCAACGTCAAGGGCGGGCGGTGCGAAGCCTGCTCGGGTGACGGCACCATCAAGATCGAGATGAACTTCCTGCCCGACGTGTATGTGCCGTGCGAGGTGTGCCACGGCGCCCGCTACAACCGCGAAACCCTCGAGGTGCACTACAAGGGCAAGACGATCGCCGAGGTGCTCGACATGTCCATCGAGGAGGCGGCCGAGTTCTTCGCCCCGATCACCTCCATCCACCGGTACCTCAAGACGCTGGTCGATGTCGGCCTGGGCTACGTGCGGCTGGGTCAGCCGGCACCGACACTGTCGGGTGGTGAGGCGCAGCGCGTCAAGCTGGCCTCGGAGTTGCAGAAACGTTCGACCGGCCGCACGGTCTACATCCTCGACGAGCCCACCACCGGTCTGCACTTCGAGGACATCCGCAAGCTGCTGATGGTCATCAACGGCCTTGTCGACAAAGGCAACACGGTCATCGTCATCGAGCACAACCTGGACGTCATCAAGACCTCGGACTGGATCATCGACATGGGGCCAGATGGTGGATCGGGTGGCGGCACCGTGGTGGCGACGGGCACACCCGAAGACGTCGCCACCAACGTCGACAGCTACACCGGTCATTTCCTGGCCGAATCGTTGGGCGTGGCGCGGCCCAAGCCGCGTAAGGCCCGGCGCAAGGTCAGCGCGTAGCATCGCGAGCGACGGTGCCTGTGCCGGTGATGATTCGGCCGACCACGGCCGATGACATCGACGCCATCGGTGCGATCTACGCGGAGTACGTGGACTCCGGTGTCGCGACGTTCGAACTCGTTGCTCCCGACCGGGAAGAACTGCTGCGCAGGTTCGGCGCGGTCGCCTCTGCCGGATTGCCTTACCTGACAGCGGTTCTCGACGGTGAGGTCGCCGGCTACGCGTACTGCGCACCCTGGAAGACGCGTCCGGCCTACCGGCATACCGTCGAGGACTCGGTGTATGTGGCGCCTCATGCTGTCGGCAGGGGAGTCGGTGGCGCGCTTCTGGACGCCGTGCTCGACGCGTGCCGCCAAGAAGGCATCAGACAGGTCATCGCCGTCATCGTCGATCACGATGCGGATGCGTCGCTGGCGCTTCACCGTCAGCGTGGTTTCACCGACGCCGGGCGCCTCTCGGCGGTCGGGTTCAAGCACGGCAAGTGGCTCGACACCCTTCTGCTGCAGCGCAGCCTAGACAGCCCGGCAGGCCGGTGATGGGAACCGGGGCCTGACCCGCACCCCGTCCAGCCAGTCGGTGAGCGCGTCGGCGCGCGCGGACAGCTCCCGGGCGGCCCGGCGCCCGACATCCTCGAGCAGCACCAGCTCCACGCGACCGTCGCCGTCCTGTCGCCACGCACCCACCACGCGGCCGTCGACCCACACGGTGGGGCCTGCGTTGCCATTGCGGTCGAACACCCGGCCACGGTGCGGTCCTAGGTACCAGTCCCGGTCGAACCAGCCCATGGGCGTGACGTCGAGGCCGGGCAGCAGCGCACACCACGGCGCCACCTCGGGTTCGGGCTCGTCGTCTCCGGGCAGTACAAAACCCGGTGTGCCGTCCATGTCGACCTCGACGGCATCGAGGTCGCGCAGCGCCTGGCGTGCCCAGCCGAGGGTGTTGCCGAACCACCACTTGACGTCGGTGACGGTCGCCGGTCCGAATGCGTACAACCACCGTCGGACCAGTTCGGCCCGCGCGGTCTCCGGTGCGACGGCTGGCGTGGGCGCCAACCAGTCACCGGCCGCCACCCAGCGCGGTCGCGACGTGGTCCACCCACCGTCGTTGGGGCCGCGGACGATGTCGCCGCGAGCCGAGAGCAGCGTCAGCACCCTCGGTGCCAGGTGTCCCTCGCCGCCCCAGGTCCTGCCGGGGGCCGGGTCATACCTGCCGGTCAGCTCGGGCAGCGCCTCCCGCAGCTGCTTCGCGGTGCAGGGACCGTTGCGCCGCAGGTGCCCGAGCACGGCTACGGAGGCGGCATCCAGCCAGGCCTCCCCGTCGGCGGCCACTGCCGCCCCCTCGACGTCGGCGACGAGGCGGCGACGCTCGTTGGCCGCCACCCGGTCACTGGCTGCCGACTGCACGGACGGCAGATCCTGGGGGCACACCACCCACAGGGTGCGTCGCATCGCCAGATGCTTGACCAACGTGCGGTCGTCGTACAGTGCCGCGCGGATGGCGTCCACCGAACAGTCCGGAACCCTGGCCCACAGTGACAGATACGGTGTCGCCGGGTCGGTGGCGTGCAGCCCCACCAGCGTGCCGGTCAGCGTCTCTGCGGAGACCGCGCCCAGACCGCCGGCCAGTTGGTGACGCCTGGCGAGCCGGGCGCGCCGTTCGGCGACGGTGAAAGTCCTCATCGATGACGAAACCTACCGCCGGGGTCTGACTAGTGGGCGTCGTCGTCGCGGTCGGTGGCCATGGACTGGCGGATCTGAGCGAGTCGCTCTGCGGCGGCCTTCTGGCGCGCGTCGTACTGGTCCTCGAGACTGCGGCCCTCCGGGGTCTCCGCTGCGAGCTCCGCCGATCCGATGGATGTCGAGAACCGGGTCTCGATCTTCTCGCGGACCGACTCGAACGTCGGCACACCGTCGGCGGTGTAACCGGTGTCGACCGGTTCGGTGCTGGGTTCGTCCGGCATGCGCCCCAACCTACTCCGAGGCGGTCTGACGCGGTTTGGCCAGCGGGAAAGGCAGGGTCTCGCGGATGCTTCGGCCGGTGATCAGCATGACGACGCGGTCCACGCCCATGCCCAGGCCGCCGGTTGGCGGCATGGCGTACTCCATGGCCTGCAGGAAGTCCTCGTCGAGTTCCATCGCCTCGGGGTCGCCGCCGGAGGCCAGCAGTGACTGCTCCTGCAGTCGGCGGCGTTGCTCGACCGGGTCGGTCAGCTCGCTGTAGGCGGTGCCGAGTTCGACCCCCCAGGCGACCAGATCCCAACGCTCGGCCACCCCGGCGATGCTGCGGTGCGGCCGTGTCAACGGGGACACCGACGTCGGGAAGTCCTTGTAGAACGTGGGTTCGGTGGTGCGGTCCTCGACCAGGCGCTCGTAGAGCTCGAGCACCACTGCGCCGGTATCCCAGTGCGTGAGGTACGGAATCCCGGCGGCGTCACACATCCGCCGAAGCGTGCCGAGATCGGTGTCCGGCCCTACCTCCTCACCCAGCGCCTCCGACACCGCGCCGTGCACGGTCTTGACCGCCCACTGGCCGGAGATGTCGACCTGCTCGAAGGATGTCCCGCCTGCGTTGTTGAGGCGGGGCCGCAGGAACACCTGCGCCCCGTTGGCGGCCTGGGCGGCGTTCTGGATCAGCTCCCGGCAACCGTCGATCCACACGGTGTAGTCGGCGTGTGCCTGGTATGCCTCCAGCAGCGTGAATTCGGGGTTGTGGCTGAAGTCGACACCCTCGTTGCGGAAGGCGCGCCCCAGCTCGAACACCCGCTCCACGCCGCCCACGCACAACCGCTTCAGGTACAGCTCGGGGGCGATGCGCAGATACAGGTCGAGGTCGTAGGCGTTGATGTGGGTGAGGAACGGCCTTGCATTGGCGCCGCCGTGGATCTGCTGCAGAATCGGGGTCTCGACTTCCAGGAAGTCTTTGGCGACAAGGGTTTCGCGGATCGCGTGCAGGACCGCGCTGCGCGCCTTGACGAGCTCGCGGGCCTCGGTGTTGACGGCGAGATCGACATAGCGGGCCCGCACCCCCGCTTCCTGGTCGGTCAGCCCCTTCCATTTGTCGGGCAGCGGCCGAAGGCACTTGCCGTTGAGGCGCCACCGGGTCACCAGCACCGACCAGGTGCCGGAACGGCTGCGTCCCATGGTTCCCGACACTTCGATGAGGTCGCCCAGATCGATCGTGCGGGTGACGTCGACGGTGCTGCCCTCGGCGAGCGTCGAGTTGTCGAACAGCAACTGGGTCTCCCCGGACCAGTCCCGTAACTGGGCGAACAGCACGCCGCCGTAGTCGCGCAACCGCAGTACCCGGCCCGCCACCGTCACCGCGGCGCCGTCCCGGGAGGCCAGCGCCTGCCCGACGGTGTGGCTGGGCGGGCGGCCCACCGGGTAGGCGTCGACGCCGGCGTCCTCCAGGGACCGCAATTTGGCCATCCGCACCCGGACCTGCTCGGGCAACCGGGGCCGGTCGTCGTCGGCAGGCAGATCGGTCTGCAGGCTGGCATCGGGCGCGGTGCCGTCGCTGTGCAGCAAGCCGGTGTCCACCAGCACCCCGGGGGCCGTGATGTGGTGACCGGTGTGGGGTTGCTCGTGGCGTCGCGAAAAGGGCAGTGTCAGAAAGCCTTCCGCGATCACCGAGGCCACACCGACGCGGGGCACCAGCCGGGCGTCGTCGTAACAGGCGAACCGCGGTACCCACTCGGGCCGGTACTTCATGTTCGACCGGTACAGCGTCTCCAGTTGCCACCACCGGGAGAAGAACACCAGCAGCCAACGCCACAACCGCGCCACGGGTCCCGCGCCCAGCTGGGCTCCCTGCTCGAAGGCGGAGCGGAACATTGCGAAGTTCAACGAGACCCGGGTGACGCCGATGTCCTCGGACTGCATGCACAGCTCGCTGACCATCAATTCGATTGTGCCGTTGGGGGATCGGGGTGAACGTCGCATGAGGTCCAGGGATGCTCCGTTGCTGCCCCACGGCACCAGCGACAGCATCGCGACCACCTGATCGTTCTGGACGGCCTCGACCAGCAGGCAGTCCCCGTCGGCGGGGTCACCGAGGCGGCCCAGAGCCATCGAGAAGCCGCGTTCGTCGTCGGTGTCGCGCCATTCATCCGCGCGCGTGATCACCTGAGCCATCTCGTCGGCGTCGATGTCGCGGTGTCTGCGGATCCGCACGCCGGCCCCGGCGCGCCGGGCGCGGGTCACCGCTTGGCGCACCGCCCGCATGTCGGGTCCGGACAGCCGGAAGTCGTCGGGGTGCAGGATGGCCTCGTCGCCGAGCTGCAGGGCGTTGAGGCCTGCAGCTCGGAAAGCCTGCGCCGCCGTCGAGCTGGCCCCCATCACGCCGGGCGCCCATCCGTAGGCCTGACACAGCGCCAACCAGGCTTCGATGGCCTGCGGCCAGGCTTTCGGATCGCCGACGGGATCGCCGCTGGCCAGGCACACGCCAACCTCCACGCGGTAGGTGATGGCGGCTCGGCCGTTCGGGGCGTACACCACCGCCTTGTCGCGGCGGGTGGCGAAGTATCCGAGCGAGTCGTTCTTGCCGTACAGCTCGAGCAGTCCGCGGATGGCCGACTCGTCCTCGCCGGTGAGCGCGTTGTCGGCACGCTGCGACTGGAACAGTACGATCGCCGCCGCCATCAACGCGAGCGCACCGAACAGGCCGAGCGCTGCGTTGACCAACCCGTGCGGCTGCTGCCCGTCGAACGCGGCGGCGTCGAGGCCGGCGAAGGCGACGACACGGTTGGCGGCGTAGAGCAGCCGGTAGCCGCGTTCGAGTGTGCCGGGGAACAGTTCCAGCAGAAGCCAGCCGACCAGGATGCCCAGCCCCATGCCCACGAAGAGCGTTGCGGCCGCCTTGATCAACGCCCCGCGCCTGACCCTGGCCCAGAACTGGCCCCGGGCCAGCACGAGGAAGGCGATGGCGGCGACGTGGAAGACGAGGCCGATGATCTCGCCGAGCTCTTCGAGGACCGACTCGTCACCGGTGACCAGGTCACCGATGTTCACCACGATGGCGGCGACCATGTAGAGCACCAGGATCCACCAGGCGATGCGTTTGCGGGCTGCGAGCGCGGCGGCCAGCAGTGCCAGCACGAACGCCCACGCGAAGCTGGTGTCCGGGAAGTTGAAGATGTAGTCGTTGACGAACTCCCGCGGCGCCCTGATCACCGACCGGACCAGCGGCGAGATGCTGGCCAGCAGGGACAGCGTGGCGATGACGCCGACTATCCAGCCGGCCGCGGCCGGTACCCAGCCGAACCCGGACGTGGCACGGACCCTCGTGGGGGTCGTTGAGGTCATAGGGCGCGAGGATATTCGCTCGTCAGGCGACCCGTGCGGATGTTCGGCCACCTCGAGTGGCGTTACCAGACCGGGCCGGTGTACTTCTCTCCCGGACCGTGTCCGGGCTCCTCGGGTGCGGCACTGGCCTCGCGGAACGCCAACTGCAGTGTTTTGAGCCCGTCGCGCACCGGTCCGGCGTGCGGCCCCAGGTACTCGGCCGACGCCGTGACCAGCCCGGCCAATGCGGTGATCAGCCGGCGGGCTTCGTCGAGGTCGCGGTGGGGGCTCTCGTCCGGATCCGCCTCCGACAGACCCAGCTTCTCGGCGGCCGCGCTCATCAGCATCACCGCGGCGCGGGTGACGACCTCGACCGCGGGGATATCGGCGAGATCGCGTGCCGGCGGGACGGCCTCTGCAGCGCGTGTTGGATCATCGGTCATGCCTGCTAGACTTGCACGCGCGACCGTCCCGGCTGACGCCAGGGACAGTAAGTGGAGTCCCACTCCCACCGCTGGCCACCGATGCATTCGAAGGTACAGCGGTCCGGTCACAGATGTCATCGACGTCTGTGCTGGTCGGCACTGGGCCCTGCGATGAGCAGGGCTTATCTGTTCTTCGGGGCAGAGTGTCGCGGCGTGGGGGGCTCCTGAGGACAACTAGGAGGCCCCATCAGCACTGAGACCCGCGTCAACGAGCGCATCCGCGTACCTGAAGTTCGCCTGATCGGACCGGGCGGTGAACAGGTAGGCATCGTGCGCATCGAAGATGCACTCCGCGTCGCCGCGGACGCCGATCTCGATCTCGTCGAAGTAGCACCGGACGCCAAGCCGCCAGTCTGCAAGATCATGGACTACGGCAAGTTCAAGTACGAGACGGCCCAGAAGGCACGCGAGTCTCGCAAGAACCAGCAGCAGACCGTCGTCAAGGAACAGAAGCTGCGTCCCAAGATCGACCCGCACGACTACGAAACCAAAAAGGGTCACGTGATCCGCTTCCTGGAGGCGGGCTCGAAGGTCAAGGTGACGATCATGTTCCGCGGACGTGAGCAGTCACGGCCCGAACTGGGCTACCGGCTCCTGCAACGCCTGGGCGCCGACGTCGCCGATTACGGCTTCGTCGAGACGTCCGCCAAGCAGGACGGTCGCAACATGACGATGGTGCTGGCACCGCACCGCGGCGCGAAGACTCGCGCCAAGGCGGCGCAGGATGCGGACGGCCCGGCCCGACGGCCCGGCGAAGCGCAATCCACCGCCAACCCAGACACCACCCAGCAGAACTGAGGAATCATGCCCAAGGCCAAGACCCACAGCGGCGCTTCCAAGCGTTTCCGCCGTACCGGAACAGGCAAGATCGTGCGCCAGAAGGCCAACCGTAGGCACCTGCTCGAGCACAAGTCGAGCAAGCGCACCCGGCGGCTCGAGGGCCGCACCGAGGTGGCCGCCAATGACAAGAAGCGCATCGCGAAGCTGCTGAACGGCTGACATTTTCGGCCAAGCCTGAACGACCCGAATGAGATAGGAAGACCCAATGGCACGCGTGAAGCGCGCAGTCAACGCGCAAAAGAAGCGGCGCACGATCCTCAAGGCCTCCAAGGGATACCGCGGCCAGCGGTCCCGGCTGTACCGGAAGGCCAAAGAGCAGCAGCTGCACTCGCTGACCTATGCCTACCGTGACCGCAAGGCGCGCAAGGGGGATTTCCGCAAGCTGTGGATCACCCGCATCAATGCGGCTGCTCGCGTCAACGGCATCACCTACAACCGACTGATCCAGGGGCTCAAGGCCGCCGGAGTCGAGGTCGACCGCAAGAACCTCGCGGAGCTCGCAGTCAGCGACGCGGCCGCTTTCACCGCCCTGGTGGAGGTCGCCAAGGCTGCGTTGCCCGCCGATGTGAATGCGCCGTCATCTGACGCAGGCGAGGCTGCCTGACCCTCACCGAGCGTTCCGCCCGAGTGACGGCCGCAGCTAAGCTGCACCGTCACGTCGGACGCCGCCGCGCCGCACGCTTCCTCGCCGAGGGATCCAACCTCGTCGAGGCCGCGTTGCGGCGCGGAGTCGTTTCAGAGGTGTTCGCCACCGAGAGCGCCGCTGCCCGATTCAGTGCTCTCCTTGCCGGCGCGCCGGTCCACGTGGTCACCGACAAAGCCGCAAAACTCCTGTCGGACACGGTGACTCCGGTCGGCCTGGTTGCGGTGTGCTCGATGCCCGACACCGGACTCGACGACGTGCTCGGGTTGGACCCGACACTGGTCGCGGTGCCGGTCGGAATCTCCGAACCCGGCAACGCCGGGACGTTGATCCGCGTCGCCGACGCGATGGGCGCCGATGCCGTCGTGCTCGCCGGTGACAGTGTCGATCCCTACAACGGCAAGTGCCTGCGCGCATCGGCCGGCAGCATCTTCTCGATTCCGGTGGTGAGCGCCCCCGATGCCGCAGGCGTGGTCACGCGGTTGAAGGATGCCGGGATGCAGGTGCTGGCGACAGCGCTCGACGGTCAGCTCAGCCTCGACGACGCCGACCTGTCCGGA
The DNA here is from genome assembly GCF_010723735.1 of Mycolicibacterium hippocampi. Lineage (GTDB taxonomy): Bacteria > Actinomycetota > Actinomycetes > Mycobacteriales > Mycobacteriaceae > Mycobacterium > Mycobacterium hippocampi. The sequence continues at coordinate 3,550,123 of NZ_BLLB01000002.1, forward strand.
CCGACGGCGTGGCTGTTCGGCCCAGAGGCCCACGGGCTATCACCGCAGATCGTCGACCTGGCGACGGCCGGAGTGCGAATTCCGATGTCCGGCAGCGCCGAAAGCCTCAACGTCGCCGCGGCCGCGGCGATCTGTTTGTACGAGAGCGCACGCGCGGCCCGGCGGCGATAGACGGACCGAGCCGTTGCTCGGAGCCGGCTGCTACGGGTTGGACTTGAGGAGCCGTTCGGACACGGTGAGCATCAGCTTCCTGGGCGTGACCCGGTATCCGGAGGCCAACAGCCTGTTGCGCCAACCGGAAACCACGGTCGGGGAGGAGCCGTCGAGGGCGGCGAAAGCGGTGTCGACGACCTGCTCGGAGGTCTGCCGTCCGTCGGTGAGGAAATCCTCGCCGGTGCGTGCGAAGAACTCGGTCTCCGTCGCTCCCGGGCAGAGCGCGAGCACCCTGACCCCAGTGCCCTTGGACTCCTGCCAGAGGGCTTCGGTGTAGGAGAGCACAAAAGCCTTCGTCGCACCGTAGACGGCCATCCCGGGGGTGGGCTGGAAACCTGCGGTCGAGGCCACGTTGAGCACCACTCCGTGCCGCCGTTGTGTCATCGGCGGCAGGAAGCGCGCGGTCAGGTCGACCAGGGTGCCGCAGTTCAATTGGATCTGGCCGGCATTGGATTCGGGATCCTGGTCGACGAAATCGCCGTGCAGGCCGACGCCTGCGTTGTTGACGAGGACGTCGACGGTCCGGCCGAGTTCGCGCACGCTGTTCTGAAGTTCGGCCCCTGACCCCGGGACCGCCAGGTCGGCGGCTATGACATCGACGACGATGCCGGGATGCGCGGCGACGAGCACGTCGCGCAGTCCTGCCAGTCTGTCTGCCCGCCGCGCGACCAGTATCAGGTTCGCGCCGCGGCGTGCGAACTGAACGGCGAATTCCTCACCGATCCCGCCGCTGGAGCCGGTGATCAGTGCGGTGTTGTTGCTGAAGTCCACCGGTCGCTCCTGGGCTAGTAGGCGTGAGTCGAGGCTAGTCGCTCAGCAGACCCCTGGCTACGTGCGTGATCTGCACCTCATTGCTGCCTGCGTAGATCATCAGCGACTTGGCGTCACGGGCGAGTTGTTCGACTCGGTACTCGGTCATGTAGCCGTTGCCGCCGAACACCTGCACCGCCTCCATTGCGACGTCGGTCGCCGCCTGCGAGCAGTACCACTTGATCGCCGAGGCCTCGGCGAGTGAGATGGCGGTTCCCGTCTGTGCGGCCTCGATGACCCGGAACAGCATGTTGCGCACGTTCATTCGTGCGACCTCCATGGTGGCGAGCTTGAGTTGGATCAGCTGGAACTGGCCGATCTCCTTGCCCCACAGGGTTCGGGTCTTCGCGTAGTCGACGCACAACCGCAGACACTCCTCGATCACGCCGAGCGCCATCGCCGCCACGCCGATGCGCTCGGCGGAGAAGTTCGACCGGGCGCTGTCGCGACCTGAATCGCCGGTGTCGTCGCCTTCGGTCTCGCCGAGCAGGCGGTCACGGCCGAGCCGGACGTCGTTGAAGAACAGTTCCCCGGTGCGCGATGAGTGAATGCCCATCTTGCGGAACGGTTTCGATTGCACGAAGCCGTCCATGCCGCGATCGAGGACAAACGTCAGCACTTTGCGGTTGCGCGGGTTTGAGGTGGACGAGCGCTCGCGCGAGGACCCGGATCCTGCGTCGCCTTCATTCAGCTTCGCGTACACCACCACGACATCGGCATCGGGACCATTGGTGATGAACGTCTTCTGGCCGTTGAGGATGTAGCCGTCTCCGTCCCGGACCACATAGGACTTCATGCCGCCGAACGCGTCGGAACCGGAGTCGGGTTCAGTGATTGCCCAAGCTCCCACCTTGTCGTAGGTGACCAGGTCGGGGAGCCAGCGCTCCTGCTGGGCCAGTGTCCCGCGCCCCATGATGGTCGGCACGGTGAGGCCCAGGCTGACGCCCATCCCGGTGACGACTCCCATCGACACCCGGCACAACTCACTGACCACCACGAAGCCCATGCCCGCTGAGCCGCCGTCGCCGCCGAACATGCCTGCGGAGGCGGGCTTGTCCGTCGCGGCACCTCCTCCGTCCCGCAACCGGGCAAGGCGCTTGTCCAGCGAATCGCGCGCCATGTCGGCGATGCCGAACGTCGCGAATAGCTTGCGGATGATGGGGTAGGGCTCCATCTCGCCGCTCTCGAGCGCGTCGACGTGGGGGCGGATTTCCTTGTCGACGAATTCGCGCACGGCGTCGCGCACGGCGATGTCGACGTCAGACCATTCGAGCATGTGTTCAGGCTGCCTTACCGCGGCCACGTGCAGGTCGGATGCCGGCCAGGGAAAAGGTGGTGTGCACGAGTGAGCCGACTCGGTCGAGCAACGACTTCTGCGGGGGAACGTAATGCACGGGCCTGTCCCGGTGGTCCCGTGGGGGCGCCATGAATGCCGGCGCCTCGACCAGCGGAGCATCCGCCGGCGCCCGGCCCTGGGCGCGACGGTAGGCGGCGACAGCCCGTGGATGCAGCCGCACCTCGTCAGGCACCGCGACGAACGCGAGCTCGACCATCTTGCCGAACAGCCGCAGCAGGACCTCGTCGCCGGCGGTCCAGCGCATTCCCGCCCGTTCGCGCACTGCGGGATCAAACAGTCCCGCCGCGATCCAACGTTGCGCCCCGACCATCGGCTTGAACATCTGATCCCACAACGGTGTCGGCATCAGCACGAATCTGGGCTTGGGGATACGGATGGAGAAGATGTCCATCGTGGCCTGGTTCATCTCGAGCTCGTCACGGCAGGTGCGGTCCCAGTAGTCCTGGAACGCTTCCCAGGATTCGGGGACCGGGCGCATGCTCATCCCGTACATGCGATACCACTGCACGTGCTCGTCGAACAGCTGACACTTCTCGGCCTCGGTCAGCCCGCCGCAGAAATACTCCGCGGTCTTGATGATCAGCATGAAGAACGTCGCGTGGGCCCAGTAGAACGTCTCGGGATCAAGTGCGTGATAACGCCTTCCGGCGGCGTCGACACCCTTGATCGTCTTGTGGTAGCTCTTGATCTGCGCTCCGGTCTGCGCCGCCCGGTCGCCGTCGTAGACCACGCCCATGATCGGGTACACCGAGCGGGCAACGCGCTGCAGCGGTTCGCGCAGCAGGATCGAATGGTCCTCCACGCCGGCGCCGAGGTCCGGGTACATGTTCTGGATCGCGCCTATCCAGACGCCGAGCATGCCTGTCCGGACGTCACCGAAGTACTTCCACGTCAGCGAATCAGGGCCCAGGGGGGTGCCGTCTGCCGTCGTCGCCATCGCCATTGATCGCACCTCATCACGATAGGCGTGACAACAATCGTTGTCTACGACTCTCCGGCGTGGCCGCCACAGTGTTACGGACGCGGCACCGCGCTGCCACACTGTCGTGACCTGCCGGTTTATGAGCGTGTCCGGGCTCGATTAGGGTAGGCGGTGTGGACGAGGACCCGCCGGGTGAACGCGACGGCGGACGCTCGTCAGGGCCGATCGGCTGGCTCAGGGACGCCAACCACAGTGCGAACATCATCTCGTTGCTCAGGCGCGCCCGCCGCGCACTGCCCGGCGACCCCGAGTTCGGTGATCCGTTGTCCGTCGACGGGGTCGGCGGGCCGCGGGCTGCAGCCCGGGCCGCCGGCCGCATCCTGGAGCGCGAAGCGGTGTCCCGTGAGGTGAGTCTCGGCGCCCTCCAGGTCTGGCAGGCACTGACCGAACGGGTCTCGGGCCGTCCCGCCAACGCGGAGGTGACGTTGGTGTTCACCGATCTGGTCGGCTTCTCGGCGTTCTCGCTCAGCGCCGGCGACGGTGCCACGCTCAAACTGTTGCGTCGTGTCGCCCAGGTGGTCGAGCCGCCGCTTCTCGAGTCGGGCGGCCACATCGTCAAACGCATGGGCGACGGGATCATGGCGGTGTTCGCCGATCCCACCACCGCGGTGCGCGCGACGCTCGCCGCTCGCGAGGCACTCAAATCCGTTGAGGTGGAGGGCTACACACCACGAATGCGGGTGGGAGTCCACACCGGACGTCCACAGCGCCTCGGGTCGGACTGGCTCGGCATCGATGTGAACCTGGCCGCGCGGGTAATGGAACGTGCCACCAGAGGCGAGCTCATCATCTCGGAGGCGACGCTGCAGCGGATCCCGCCCGAGGAGTTCGACAGCCTCGGGGTGACGGCGAAGAAGCTGCGCAAACAGGTCTTCGCACCCAAACAAGAGGGGGTGCCCGCCGACTTCGCCATGTACCGGTTGCGCGCCCGCCGGGTGCCGCCCGGCGAAGCTCACGACGACTGACCGCCCGTCGGCGCATAGCGACAACGACGAAGGGGCACCTCCTGGTGGGGGTGCCCCTTTCTTTGTCTGTTGGGTTACTTGATGTCGATGAAGACGACGTTGCCGGTGGTTTGGAGGACCTTGTCGTCGCCTTGGGCGTCCCAGACGTATTCGCGGATGGGTTGGCCTTGGCGGATGGAGACGATCTCGGCGTTGTCGAGGGCGGTGGAGCCTTGGCGGTTGACGATGACGCGGTTGCCGTCGGCTTCGAGTGCGGCGATGGTGTCGGTGGCGCTGGTTCCCGACGGGGCGGCTTTGGGGGGCCAGGGTCCGGCGGCGGCGGGTCCGGCCAGTCCGATGATGGTGGCGGTGAATCCGGCGGCGATGGCGGTGATGGTGGTGGCGGCGGTGAGGTTTTTCATGGTCTCTGCTTGTCCCTGTGTGTTGGGTCGCAGCCGTGGAGCGAATCTCGCGGTTTCGACGTTCTGTGTTGCCTTCTTTTTGTGGTTCTGATGGCTTAAACCGGCAGGTCAGGGGTTTAATTCCGGTGGCAGGAATTGAACGGCCGCTGGCAGGAACCGGCGCCTGATTGCCCGCCGGGACTGCGTTTCGCGCGGGAATCTCGGGAGGGGCCGTGCTGGAATACCGTTCCGGCGCCGGTGGGTGGGTAGTTGGCGTGCTGTTAGGTGATGCGTGGGGGCAGTACCACGGTGTCGCCGGTGACGTCGATGGTGACCTTGCCGCGCAGTGCATAGGAGCGTCTGTTCTCCAGGAGTTCGTGCGCTTCGCCGGTTCGGGCGAGCGGAAGGGTTGCGCCGATGACCGGTTTGACCAGGCCGCGTTCGACGAGGGTGGTGAGTGCGTCGAGCTTTCCGCGGTTTTGTCGGGTGAAGACGAAGTGGTAGGCGGCGTTTTTTCCCCATGCTTCGATGAGGTTTTGCGGTTGGGTGATGTCGACGATGCTGACTACGCGTCCGGCATCGGCCAGTGTCAGCGGGCTTCGGGTGAGCGTGTCGCCGCCGATGGTGTCGAAGACGACATCGACGCCGTTGCCTTGGGTCAGCTCGGCTACCGCGTCGATGTAGTCGGTCGTGGTGTAGTCGATTGCGGCATCGGCTCCCAGGGAGCGCATGAATTCATGGTCGGCGGGTTTGGCGGTGGTGATCACGCGTGCGCCGATTGCGTTGGCGATCTGGATGGCGATGGTGCCGACGCCGCCTGTGCCGCCATGGATGAGGATCGTCTCGCCGACGGTGAGTTGAGCTCGGCTCACCAGGGCTTCCCAGACTGTTCCGCCGACCAGGGTCAGGCTCGCTGCTTCGAGGTGACTGAGGTTCTGCGGTTTGCGGCCGACGAGTTCGACGTCGGCGATGTGTTGCTCGGCGTAGGAGCCGGGGCCGCCGAAGATCCGGGGGGTGTAGTACACCTCATCGCCGGGGCGGAACTCGGTGACGTGGGATCCGATTTCCTCGATCACCCCGGAGATGTCATGGCCGATGATCGCCGGCAAGGCCACCAGATCGGCGTAGTCTCCGCGGCGGATCTGATAGTCCAGCGGGTTGACCGCGCTGGCATGCACGCGCACCCGCACCTGACGGGGTCCGACCTGCCCAACGGCGACATCGCGTAACTCGAAGGCATCGACCCCTCCGAAACGGGCCAGTACAACAGCTTTCATCAAATCAGTCATCTCGTTCACAGCTTTCTCTTCAAGTTCCAGGATGCGCAACGGCGCCGAGCGGTTCTTCTCTCAGTGTTGCGCGCACCATCCACCCACTCCAGTGGCGGTGATACCAATATCTGCGAGGAGGGTGGCACGCCCGTCGCGCGGCGCTCGCGCCGACCCGGCGGTACGCATTGGGGTGAGGTCACGGCGTGTTTCATCGCAATCTGCCGTCGTGATCACCGGTGTGGGGGTGCATGTTCGGCGGGGATGACGCCGAATCGGCCGGCCTGATAATCCTCGTAGGCGCGGACGACCTCCTCGCGGGTGCTCATCACAAAGGGCCCGGACTGAACCACGGGTTCTCGGATCGGCTGACCGCCGAGCAGCAGGACCTCCAGGTTCGGCTCCGCGGCGGGTTGGCTCTGCTGGGCGGCAAGGGTCAGTGCGTCCCCGGCGCCGTAGACGGCGAGTTGACCTTTTCGGATGGGTTGCGCGGTTGCACCAACGGTGCCGTTGCCGGCGAGCACGTAGGCCAGCGAGTTGAAATCGGCCTGCCACGGCAATTCCATTCGCGCACCGGGACTTACGGTGGCGTGCACGACGGCGATGGGTGTGTAGGTCGTGCCCGGACCGGTGTAACCGGCGATGTCGCCGGCGATGACCCGAAGTAGTGCGCCGCCGTCGGCCGAGGACAACAGCCGAGCTTGCTTAGCGCGGATGTCTTGGTATCGAGGTGTGACGAACTTGTTGGCGCGGGGCAGATTCACCCACAGCTGGACACCGTGAAACATCCCGCCGGAGAGGACCAATTGCTCCGGTGGCTTCTCGATGTGCAGGATTCCCTTACCCGCGGTCATCCATTGGGTATCGCCGTTGGTAATCGTTCCACCGCCGCCATGCGAGTCACTGTGCTCGAAGGTGCCATCGATGATGTAGGTGACGGTCTCGAAGCCTCGGTGGGGATGCCACGGGGTGCCCATGGGCTCACCCGGCGCCCAATCGATCTCGCCCATCTGATCCATATGGATGAACGGGTCCAAGTCGGTGTGCGACACCCCAGCGAAAGCGCGTCGCACCGGGAACCCGTCTCCCTCGAATCCGGCCGGTGCGGTGGTGACCGATCGCACCGGCCGTTGGGTGTAGGTGGCTGGATTCGGTACGGGGACGCGGGGCAAAGTGAGCGTGTCCGCGGTGATCGCCGGCATGTTTGTTCCTCTCAGTTGGTGTGAAGGCGTGGAAATCGAGACGGAGTCAGCGACCAGCGCGGCTGCGACTGCGACTGCGAGCGCTGAACTCATTTCGGCAGTGTGGAAGACGGTGCGACGAGAACGTGTCAGGCCACAACCCGATGCTCATCCCGGAAGTACCCGCGGTCAGCGGCGACGCCAGCCAACAGGACGCGCAGCTGGGATCGACCGCGGTGGATCCGTGACATGACGGTGCCCAGCGGCGTGCTCATGATCGCGCTGATCTCCTTGTAGGCAAGTCCCTCGACGTCGGCGTAGTACACCGCCATCCGAAACTCTTCGGGCAAGGCATCCAGTGCGTTCCTGACGTCGTCGTCGGGCAATGACTCCAAGACCTCGACCTCGGCGGAACGCAGGGCTGTTGGTGAACGTTCCACGTCGGCGGCCAGCTGCCAGTCGTGGATCGTGTCGGCGGGCACCTCATCGGGCCGGCGCATCCGCTTGCGGTACCGGTTGATGTGGGTGTTGGCCTGGATGCGAAAGAGCCACGCTTTGAGATTTGTCCCCTGCTGAAAGGTCCTGAAACCGGTGTACGCCCGCACCATGGTCTCCTGCACCAGGTCTTCTGCGTCGGCGCGCTGTTGGGTCATTCGCATGGCCCCACCAAAAAGCTTGTCCAAGAGCGGGATTGCGTCACGCTCGAAACGCGCCGCCACTTCAGCGTCGGTTTCGTCCGGGACCGGGTTGGGGTGGCCGTTGATGGTTGGAGGTACAGCGGGTTCGAGGTTGATCATGGCGGTCTCCTAGTGCTGTTCGGTAAGTGTGAGCAGCGGCATTGCGAGGGCGGGCGCGAGGTGATTCTGGAGTGCCACGACGGCTCGCAACGGTCGCAGATGGATCGACAGCGAGGCGACCTTGCCTTCGGCGTTGATGCCGATCAGATCCACGCCGTCGATCTCGGTGGTGCCGATCTTGATATTAGTTACAACTGCGAAATGCCCATCGCCTGCGATGATTTCGGTGACGATGAACTCGTCGAAGACATCGAGGAGCTGAGCCACGACATGCGCGACCTTCTCGCGGCCGACGACTGGCTCAACGGCGATCGGGCTCTCGAGAATCACATATTCGGCAAGTTCAGCTGCTGCGCTCGTGGCATCGCGTGCCTGCACAGCTGCCAAGAACGCCGATAGTCCTGCAGGAATCTCATCCATGGTGATCGACTTCCGTTGTTTCCAGGTTTTGCTGGAGATGTGTGTGCTGCGGATCGAGTCGGCGGAACCGGCTTTCTCCGTGCCACAAGGTTCGCAGCGCCGAGGGCGCCTTCGCGTCGGTGAAAGTCCCTTACGTAGTTCTCGGCCGCTACCGTTGTGGCGAACGATGTCACCAGCGGGTCGCAGCCGAGCCATCGGCGTGCGCACGAAGCCGTGTGGGGATCTACAACGCTCGACCGGAACACGATGTCCGCTCGACAAGAGTTCCAGCTGTCAGCGCACTCCCTGGAACACGATTTCAAGAATGGCGTCGATGTATCCGGGTTCGAGTGGCATCGAATGAAACAGCCGGTACTCGACGACTCCGTACAGCAGGTCGCGCAGAGTCTGCCAGTCGGCGTCGGCGCGCATCTCGCCGCGCTGCATTGCCAGGGCGGTCCGGGCGCCGAAGTCCGCAATGTTGGGTTCGATGATCTGGTCGAAGAGGGTGCGCAGGAGGTCGGGGTCGGACTGGCCGGCGGCGATCAGACCCCGATATGCAGGTCCGAAGCCGGTGGTTGTGATCACCTCCAGGATCCCTGTCAGCTGGGTCCGGATGTCGGCGACGATGTCGCCGGTGTCGGGGATTGCCACGACGGTGCCGAGGCGCTCGGTCGCAGCTTCGAGTATCACCGCACCTTTGGAGGGCCACCAGCGGTAGATCGTCTGCTTGCTCACGCCTGCCTGCCTGGCGATCGCCTCGATGGAGATGTTGTCGTACCCGAGCTCGCCGATCATCGAGATGGACGCGTCGAGGATGGCCCGACGCGATTGTTCGTTGCGGCTTGCTGGCATGCCGGACACCGTAGGAGACAGGCGCCTACGAAGCAATACGGTCCGGTTCGTATTGACGGGAAGCGGACCGTCTCGTATCGTTTCCGGTGGCTGGTGCGGCGCTCCTGGCCAAAGCCTTGGAACGCTCGGATCAGCACGGATAGGCGCCTCCGCAGGAAAGGAAGCCTCCCGTGTCCGTCGAACTGATCGATTCAGAAGACGCTCGGCTCATGCTTCTCGGGGTCGACGCGTCGCCGGTCCTGACCCGAGCGCTGGTCGAGCATCGACCTTCCGCGACGGAGGCCCCGCGTTGACGATGGTGGAGCTGCCGCCGGCACGGGTGGAGGAGGGACTCGGCCGAGCCCGGACTCAGCAGAAAGCCGCCGACCTGCTAGGGCGACGCGCAGAGCGTGACGCGATCGGCCAACTCCTCGCCGAGGCGCCGGCGGGACGCAGCGGGGTGGTCGTGGTGCGCGGGGAAGCGGGCATCGGAAAGTCTGCGCTGCTGCAACACGCCCGCGACACCGCGGCCTCATTGGGAATCCGGGTGGGATCCTCGGTCGGCGTGGAGTCGGAGACGCAGTTCGCATTTGCCGGCTTGCACCAGCTGTGTGCGCCGCTACTCGACCGCACAGAGACGCTGCCAGACCCGCAGCAGGCCGCACTCAGCGTGGCGTTGGGCCGTCAGGGCGGCGCCGCACCGGACCGCTTCCTGGTCGGGCTGGCCGTCCTCAACCTCCTCGCCGAGAAGGGGCCGCTGCTGTTGCTCGTCGACGACGCCCAGTGGCTGGATCAGGCGTCGGCGCAGGTTCTTGCGTTTGTGGCGCGGCGGGTGGTGGCCGAACGGCTGGTGCTGATGTTCGCGGTGCGCGACCCCTGCGAAACCGGTGGAAACCCCCTGGTCGGCTTGCCCGAAGTGCGACTGGCCGGACTGGGCGAGGCCGATGCTCGGGCGTTGTTGACCACGGCTGTTCGCGCACCGCTCGATCGTGGGGTCCGCGACCGGATCGTCGCCGAGGCACGCGGTAACCCGTTGGCGCTGCTGGAGCTGCCCAGCAGCGCGCAGTTGGCCGGTGGGTTCGAACTCCCCGACGTCATGAGCGTCCCGCGCCGCATCGAGGACAACTTTCAGCGGCGCTCGGCAAGCCTGCCGACTGAGACGCAGCAGCTGATGTTGGTGGCTGCCTCGGAGCCGACCGGCGATGTGGCGCTGCTGTGGCGCGCGGCCAACCATCTGGGGATCTCGCCTGAGGCCGCCGTGCCCGCGGAAACCGCAGGACTGCTTGAGATTGACACCCGAGTTCGGTTTCGCCATCCACTGGTGCGCTCAGCGGTCTACCGTGCCGCCACGTCCCCGGAGCACCGTCGGGCCCACCACGCCCTGGCCGCTGCCACCGATCCGCAAGCCGACCCGGATCGCCGCGCTTGGCACCGCGCGCAGTCGGTGCTGGGCACTGACGAAGAGGCCGCCGCGGAACTGGAGCGTTCGGCTGATCGCGCGCTGGCCCGCGGCGGGTTCGCCGCCGCGGCTGCGTTCCTTCGACACGCGACCGATCTGACGCCCGGCCCTGCTCATCGGGCGAGACGGGCACTGGATGCCGCCAACGCCAAGCACTGTGCCGGTGCGCCCGAGGCTGCCCTGGAACTGCTGGAGAGTGTGGACGCCGCGCAACTGGATGCGCTGCAACGCGCCCGCCTGGAACTGCTCCGAGCCCAAATCACATTCCACCTGACCCAAGGCAGCGAGGTGCCGGGGATGCTGTTGCGCGCCGCTCAGATGTTGGCTCCGCTGGATCCCTCGCTCGCTCGTGAGACCTACCTGCAGGCCTTCGACGCTGCCACCTTCACCGGGAGCCCGGGTATCGACCCGGGCCTGCCGGAGATTGCCGAAGCTGTCATGGCCGCACCGGCGCCGCCGGGGCCGCCAGGACCGGCGGATCTGCTGCTCGGCGGGTTGGTGGCCGTTCATACCCATGGATTCGAAGCCGGTGCGCCCGTCCTCAGGCAGGCTCTGGAAGCGTTCCGCGAGCACGTGTTCCCGGTCGAGACCGCCCAAGCCGGCGACGCCGGGAACTGGCTGTGGCTGGCGACGCGGACCGCTATCGGGCTGTTCGAGGACGAGCTGGTCATCGTGTTGTCCGACCGCTACGTGCGACTCGCGCGCGAAGCCGGCGCCCTCGCCACGCTGCCGGCTGCGCTGGTCGTCTCGGCGTGTGCGCGGGTCTACACCGGTGAGCTTGCTCTCGCCGCCGAGTTGGCGGACGAGGCCGCGGCGCTATCACATGCGTCGGGTGCGCTGCCTACGAGCATCGCGCACACGTACGTGGGTGCGTGGCGTGGGGTTGATGTGGAGGCCACCGACCGGGACGACACCGGTGACGTCGAGGCGAAAGAACGCCCGCGGGGTATCGAAGCCACGGTGTCCATGTGTGCGATGGCGGTGCTCCACAATGGCCGCGGTAACTATCCGGCAGCGCAGAAAGCCGCTTCTCAAGCATGTGACACGGACGAACCGTCGATCAGGTGGCAGGCGCTCCACGAGCTCGTCGAGTCGGCGGCCCGCGCCGGCGATCCGGAAACGGCTTCTCGCGCAACGGAAGAGCTCAGCATGAGAGCCCAGGTCAGCGGTACCGAATGGGCGCTCGGTGTCGCTGCGCGCTCACGTGCGCTGACCTGCACCGGATCCGACGCAGAAGAGCACTATCGCGAAGCGATCGAGCGGCTGGGAAATTGCCGCATGGGCGCGTTCCTGGCCCGCACCCACCTCGTCTTCGGCGAGTGGCTACGCCGGGAAGGCCGCCGCAGCGACGCACGCGAACAACTCCGCACCGCGCACGCGTTCCTGTCGGAGATGGGCGCAGAGCCGTTCGCCGCCCGGGCCGCCCGCGAACTGCGTGCCACCGGCGAGCATCCACGCAAGCGAACCGCTCAACCCACCGACGGGCTCACCGCGCAAGAACTGACCATCGCACGACTCGTTGCGACCGGGGCGACCTCCCGCGAGGTCGGTGCGCAACTCTTCCTGAGTCCACGCACCATCGAAGCCCACCTGCGAAACATCTTCCGCAAACTCGGCATCACCTCCCGCAGACAACTCAAAGAGCTGCCCCTGCCCTGACCGGAGAGATCGGGATATGCTCTCACCGAGCACCCCGAGAAACGCTGTCCAACAGAGACTCTCGGTGCAATACCGGCATCGTGCAGGTCCATCTCAGTTCATACCAGGAAAAACACAACATTCATTCGGTGCTTGTTGTGGACTCGAGGAGGTTCGATGACTCTGACGCTGAGCGAAGCTCGACGGATGTGGCAGTTGGATCGACGCCGAACGTCGCGTTGTACCGGCTGCGTGTCGTCAGTGGATAGCTGACTGCGCCGTCTCGAATGACAAAAGGGGCGCCCCGGGGGGAGGGGCGCCCCTTTTGTGGTTTCGGGGGTTACTTGATGTCGATGAAGACGACGTTGCCGGTGGTTTGGAGGACCTTGTCGTCGCCTTGGGCGTCCCAGACGTATTCGCGGATGGGTTGGCCTTGGCGGATGGAGATGATCTCGGCGTTGTCGAGGGCGGTGGAGCCTTGGCGGTTGACGATGACGCGGTTGCCGTCGGCTTCGAGTGCGGCGATGGTGTCGGTGGCGCTGGTTCCCGACGGGCGGCTTTGGGGCCAGGGTCCGGCGGCGGCGGGTCCGGCCAGTCCGATGATGGTGGCGGTGAATCCGGCGGCGATGGCGGTGATGGTGGTGGCGGCGGTGAGGTTTTTCATGGTCTCTGCTTGTCCCTGTGTGTTGGGTCGCAGCCGTGGAGCGAATCTCGCGGTTTCGACGTTCTGTGTTGCCTTCTTTTTGTGGTTCTGATGGCTTAAACCGGCAGGTCAGGGGTTTAATTCCGGTGGCAGGAATTGAACGGCCGCTGGCAGGAACCGGCGCCTGATTGCCCGCCGGGACTGCGTTTCGCGCGGGGAATCTCGGGAGGGGCCGTGCTGGAATACCGTTCCGGCGCCGGTGGGTGGGTAGTTGGCGTGCTGTTAGGTGATGCGTGGGGGCAGTACCACGGTGTCGCCGGTGACGTCGATGGTGACCTTGCCGCGCAGTGCATAGGAGCGTCTGTTCTCCAGGAGTTCGTGCGCTTCGCCGGTTCGGGCGAGCGGAAGGGTTGCGCCGATGACCGGTTTGACCAGGCCGCGTTCGACGAGGGTGGTGAGTGCGTCGAGCTTTCCGCGGTTTTGTCGGGTGAAGACGAAGTGGTAGGCGGCGTTTTTTCCCCATGCTTCGATGAGGTTTTGCGGTTGGGTGATGTCGACGATGCTGACTACGCGTCCGGCATCGGCCAGTGTCAGCGGGCTTCGGGTGAGCGTGTCGCCGCCGATGGTGTCGAAGACGACATCGACGCCGTTGCCTTGGGTCAGCTCGGCTACCGCGTCGATGTAGTCGGTCGTGGTGTAGTCGATTGCGGCATCGGCTCCCAGGGAGCGCATGAATTCATGGTCGGCGGGTTTGGCGGTGGTGATCACGCGTGCGCCGATTGCGTTGGCGATCTGGATGGCGATGGTGCCGACGCCGCCTGTGCCGCCATGGATGAGGATCGTCTCGCCGACGGTGAGTTGAGCTCGGCTCACCAGGGCTTCCCAGACTGTTCCGCCGACCAGGGTCAGGCTCGCTGCTTCGAGGTGACTGAGGTTCTGCGGTTTGCGGCCGACGAGTTCGACGTCGGCGATGTGTTGCTCGGCGTAGGAGCCGGGGCCGCCGAAGATCCGGGGGGTGTAGTACACCTCATCGCCGGGGCGGAACTCGGTGACGTGGGATCCGATTTCCTCGATCACCCCGGAGATGTCATGGCCGATGATCGCCGGCAAGGCCACCAGATCGGCGTAGTCTCCGCGGCGGATCTGATAGTCCAGCGGGTTGACCGCGCTGGCATGCACGCGCACCCGCACCTGACGGGGTCCGACCTGCCCAACGGCGACATCGCGTAACTCGAAGGCATCGACCCCTCCGAAACGGGCCAGTACAACAGCTTTCATCAAATCAGTCATCTCGTTCACAGCTTTCTCTTCAAGTTCCAGGATGCGCAACGGCGCCAAGCGTGTGGCGGTGGGTCTCGTGACGCCGGTGCTGGCGTCGGCGGACAGCTGACTGCGGCGTCTCGAATGACACAGGGGCGCCCCGGGGGGCGCCCCTGTTGTGTCTGGGGTGGGCTACTTGACGTCGACGAAGACCACGTTGCCGGTGGTTTCGAGGACCTTGTCGTCGCCCTGGGCGTCCCAGACGTATTCGCGGATGGGCTGGCCTTGGCGGATGGAGACGATCTCGGCGTCATCTAGGGCGGTGGAGCCCTGGCGGTTGACGATGACGCGGTTACCGTCGGCCTCGAGTGCGGCGATGGTGTCGGTGGCGCTGGCTCCGGAGGGGGCGGCTTTGGGGGGCCACGGTCCGGCGGCGGCGGGTCCGGCCAGCCCGATGACGGCGGCGCTGAATCCGGCAGCGATGGCGGTGATGGTGGTGGCGGCGGCGAGGTTCTTCATTGTTCTCTTCTCTCCCTCTGTGTTGCTGATTTGTTGGTTCTGATGGCGTAAACCAGCAGCTCAGAGGTTTAATTCCGGTGGCAGAATATGAACGACCGCTGGCAGAAATCGACGCCCTGACACCCCGGCGGGGTGTCAGCAGGGAGTCAGCGGAACTCGTCGGCGGAGGCTTCGATCCAATCGGACCGCCAGGACTCCGGCGGATCCTCGAGCAGCTCGCCGGGCATCAGCCAGTCGTAGATCTCGGCGTAGGTGCGAGAACGCTGACCCTCGACGCGACGGTTGAGCATCGCGGGAGACAGCTCGTGGAATCCGGCCAACCCCATGGACGCCACGATCTGAGCGGCACTGGCCACGGTGGCGCGTTGGAAGTTGAACACTCGCATGGTTTTATCGGGGACATCGAGTGCTCTGGTGCGCGCCGGGTCTTGGGTGGCCACCCCGGTCGGGCAGTGGTTGGTGTTGCATTTGAGCGCCTGGATGCAGCCGACCGCGAACATCATCGCCCGCGCCGACAACGTGAAGTCAGCGCCCTGGCAGACACGACTGACGATGTCGACGCCGCTGGCCACCTTGCCCGACGCCCCAACCTTGATCTGGCCCCGCAGCCCGGTGCCCACCAGGCTGTTGTGCACCAGCATCAGCCCCTCGGTCAAGGGCATGCCGACGTGGTCCTCGAATTCCTGTGGCGCCGAGCCGGTTCCGCCTTCAGACCCGTCGACGATCACGAAGTCCGGCGCGATCCCCGTGGCGAGAATGCCCTTGCAGACCGACAGGAACTCCGAGCGTGCGCCGACACAGAGTTTGAATCCCACCGGCTTGCCGCCCGAGAGTCTGCGCAGCGTCGCGAGGAACTCCGCGAACTCGACCGGGGTGCGGAACGCGCTGTGCGCAGGTGGCGAGATCACCGTTCGTCCCACCGGGACGCCGCGGGTGGCGGCGATCTCCGCGCTGACCTTCGCGCCCGGCAGTACTCCACCCAGACCCGGTTTGGCTCCCTGCGACAGCTTCACCGATACCGCTTTGACCGAGGGAAGCCGCGCCTTCTCGGCAAAAGCCGCCGGGTCGAAGTGGCCGTCGTCGTCTCGGCATCCGAAGTACCCGGAGCCGATCTCCCAGATCAAGTCGCCGCCGCGCAGGTGATACGGGCTGATCCCACCCTCACCGGTGTCGTGGGCGAACCCGCCGCGTGCGGCTCCCGCGTTGAGTGCCTCGATGGCGTTGGCGGACAACGCCCCGAAGCTCATGGCCGATACGTTCAGCAGCGCGATGTCATAGGGCAGGGTGCAGTGCGCCCCGCCCAGCCGGACGCGTGGATCCAGGTCATCGGCGAACCGCGCCCGCAGTGAGTGGCGCAGGAACTCATAGCCGATGGCGTTCACGTCGCGCTCGGTGCCGAAAGGCTCATCACCCTTGGTGCCCGCGGCCCGTTCGTAAACCATGTCGCGGGTCTCCCGGTCGAACGGCGAGGCCTCGGTGTTCGACTCGATGAAGTACTGGCGGATCTGTGGCCGGACCGCCTCCATCAGCGGGCGGGCGCGTCCGAGGATCGGATAGAGGCGGAATACGGTGTGCCTCGTCTGCAGCAGATCCCACGTACCCAGCGCGGCCACCGCCAGCAGAATCACCGCGGGCACGGCCCACCATCCGTCACGGGTGGCTGTCAACGAGATGGCCGTGATCGCGAGCATCCACACGCCGCCGACGATGAGGGGCCGGATCAGCACGGCGTGAGGGTATCGCGCCGGCCGACAAACGCACGCGAAGTACGCCGAAGCCATCGCCTATGATCGCCGGGTGGCTGAGCAGCCAGTAGACCTATCAGACGATGCGCTGGCCGACGCGGTCAGCGCGGCCAGGCATGCCTTCGACCAGGCGGCCGACCTGGATGCGCTTGCGCGCGCCAAAACCGAGCACCTCGGCGACCGGTCGCCGATCGCCCTGGCGCGCCAGGCCCTGGGGTCCCTGCCCAAAGCCGACCGCGCCGACGCCGGCAAACGGGTCAACGTGGTCAGGGCCGATGTCCAGCGCGGTTACGACGAGCGTCTGGCGGTACTGCGCGCCGAGCGCGACGCCTCCGTTCTGGTCGCCGAGAGAATCGACGTCACGTTGCCGTCGACCCGGCAGCCGATCGGCGCGCGGCACCCCATCACGATCCTCGCCGAGCGGATTGCCGACACCTTCGTCGCGATGGGCTGGGAGTTGGCCGAAGGCCCCGAGGTCGAGACCGAGCAGTTCAACTTCGATGCGCTGAACTTCCCGCCGGACCATCCGGCCCGCAGCGAGCAGGACACGTTCCACGTGGCGCCGGACGGCTCGCGACAGGTGTTGCGTACCCACACCTCACCTGTGCAGATCCGGGCACTGCTGGAGCGGGAGCTGCCCGTCTACATCATCTCGATCGGGCGCACCTTCCGCACCGATGAACTCGATGCCACCCACACCCCGGTCTTCCACCAGATCGAGGGCCTGGCCGTGGACAAGAACCTCACGATGGCCAACCTGCGCGGCACGCTCGACGCCTTTGCACGCTCGGAGTTCGGACCCCAGGGCCGCACCCGGTTCCGGCCCCACTTCTTCCCGTTCACCGAGCCGTCGGCCGAGGTCGACATCTGGTTCCCGAACAAGAGGGGCGGACCCGGCTGGGTGGAATGGGGCGGCTGCGGCATGGTGAACCCGAATGTGTTGCGCGCCTGCGGCATCGACCCTGAGGTGTACTCGGGATTCGCCTTCGGTATGGGTCTGGAGCGGACCTTGCAGTTCCGCAACGGCATCCCCGACATGCGGGACATGGTCGAAGGTGACGTGCGCTTCTCGCTGCCGTTCGGGGTGGGAGCCTGATGCGCCTTCCCTACAGCTGGCTGCGCGAAGTCGTCCAGGCCGGCACGCCGGGTTGGGACGTGTCCGCGGAGGAACTCGAACACGCGCTGATCCGCATCGGCCACGAGGTCGAGGAGATCATCCCGGTCGGCCCTGTCAGCGGACCGCTGACGGTGGGCCGGGTGGCCGTGATCGAGGAACTCACCGAGTTCAAGAAGCCGATCCGCGCGGTCAAGGTCGATGTCGGTGCCCAGAACGTCGCGGGTGAGCCACGCGACATCGTCTGTGGTGCCACCAACTTCGCCGTCGGCGACCTGGTCGTGGTGGCCCTGCCGGGAACCGTGCTTCCCGGCGACTTCACCATCACCGCGCGCACGACCTACGGCCGCACCTCCGACGGGATGATCTGCTCGTCGTCGGAGCTGAACCTGGGCGCTGACCATTCCGGGATCCTGGTTCTGCCGCCGGGTACCGCCGAGCCGGGCACACCCGCTGCCGAGGTGCTCGGGTTGGACGACGTGGTGTTCAACCTGGCGATAACCCCGGACCGCGGCTACTGCCTGTCGGTGCGGGGATTGGCACGAGAGATCGCCAACGCCTACGACCTCGACTACGCCGACCCGGCCAATGTCCCGCCGCTGCCTGTCGACGGCGAGGCGCTACCGGTGACGATCGAGCCCGGCACCGGCGTGCTGCGTTTCGGGTTGCGGCCCGTGACCGGCATCGACCCGCAGGCGGTGTCGCCGTGGTGGATTCAGCGTCGCCTGCTGCTCAGTGGCATCCGGGCGATCTCGCCCGCGGTGGATGTCACGAACTACGTGATGCTGGAGCTGGGTCACCCCATGCATGCGCACGACCGCGGCCTGATCACCGGCGGGTTCCGGGTGCGTTTCGCCACCCCGGGGGAGACGGTCGTCACCCTCGACGACGTCGAACGTCGCCTGGACCCCGCCGACGTGTTGATTGTCGACGACGCCGCCACAGCCGCCATCGGCGGCGTGATGGGTGCCGGCACCACCGAGGTCCGCGAAACCACCACCGACGTCCTGCTGGAAGCCGCCGTGTGGGATCCAGCCGCGGTGTCGCGCACCCAGCGGCGTCTGCACCTGCACAGTGAGGCCGGCCGCCGCTACGAACGCACCGTCGACCCCGCCGTGTCCGTGGCGGCACTGGACCGCTGCGCCGCACTGCTCGCCGAGATCGCAGGCGGGACGGTGGAACCCACACTCACCGACTGGCGAGGCGACCCGCCCGCCGACGACTGGTCGCACCCGCCGGTGAGCATGGCCGTCGACCTCCCCGACCGCACCGCGGGGGTGGCGTACCCCGCCGGTGCCGCGCAGAAGAGGTTGACCCAGGTCGGTGCCGACGTCGTCCTCGACGGCGACCGACTCACGGCCAAGCCGCCGAGCTGGCGCCCCGACATCCGTCAGCCCGCCGACCTGGTCGAGGAAGTGATGCGGCTGGAAGGGCTCGATGTCATCCCGTCGGTGCTGCCGCCGGCGCCGGCCGGGCGCGGTCTCACCCCGGACCAGAAGCGCCGCCGGGCGATCGGGAAGTCGTTGGCGCTCAACGGCTACGTCGAGATCCTGCCCACGCCGTTCCTCGGCGGTGACGTCTTCGATCAGTGGGGTCTGCCCGCCGACGACGAGCGCCGCCGCACCACCCGGGTGCTCAACCCGCTGGAGTCCGATCGCCCCGAGCTGGCCACCACGTTGTTGCCCGGGCTGCTCGAGGCGTTGGCGCGCAACGTGTCCAGGGGTGCGACCGACGTGGCGCTGTTCGGTGTCGCACAGGTGGTCATCCCCACCTCGGACACCCGTGCCGTCGAACGCATTCCGAACGATCGCCGTCCCACCGATGACGAGATCGCGGATCTCGACGCGTCGCTGCCCCGGCAACCGCGGCATGTCGCCGCGGTGCTCGCCGGCCTACGCGAGCCCGCGGGTCCGTGGGGTCCGGGCCGCCCGGTGCACCCCTCCGATGCGTTCGAGGCGGTGCGCATCATCGGCCGGGCCTGCGGGGTGGAGTTGACGTTGCGACCGGCCCAACACTTGCCGTGGCACCCCGGTCGCTGTGCGGAGGTGGTCCTCGGCAACCAAGAGGATGCCGTGGTCGTCGGCCACGCCGGCCAGCTGCATCCCGCGGTGATAGAACGCTGCGGTCTGCCGAAGGGCACCTGCGCGCTCGAGCTGGACCTGGACATGGTGCCGATCACCGACACGCTGCCGGCGCCGTTGGTGTCACCGTTCCCCGCGGTGTTCCAGGACGTCGCGCTCGTCGTCGACGACGACGTCGCGGCCCAGAGTGTCGTCGACGCAGTGCGCGCGGGCGGGGGCCGCCTGCTCGAGGACGTCCGGCTGTTCGACGTCTACACCGGCCCGCAGATCGGCGAGGGACGAAAATCGCTGGCACTGGCGCTGCGGTTCCGCGCGCCCGATCGCACCCTCACCGAGGAGGAGGCCAGCGCCGCACGCGACGCGGCGGTGGCAGAGGCGGCGGCCCGGGTCAACGCCGTTCTACGGTCCTGACCTCGGGTGATCATCCGTGACGAACGCGAAACCGATATCGGGGCCATTCGCGCTCTGACCACTGCGGCTTTCGCCGATGTGCCGCAGAGTCGTCAGACCGAAGCTGCCATCATCGACGCGCTGCGGGCAGCAGGGGCTCTCACCCTCTCGCTGGTGGCGGTCGATGAGAGCGACCAGGTCGTCGGCCACGTGGCGGTGTCGCCGATCTCCCTGAACGGCGACACCAACTGTGGCTGGTACGGCGGCGGCCCGCTGTCGGTGCGGCCCGAATTTCAGCGCAGCGGCATCGGCACCGCGCTGGTGCGGGCCGCGTTCGACCGACTGCGCGAGATCGGGGCGCGGGGTTGCGTGGTGGTGGGCGATCCCGATTACTACCGTAGGTTCGGGTTCACCAACGACGTGTCGTCGTTGGTGGTGCCTGAGGTGCCGCCCGAGAACGTCCTGACGCTGTCCCTGCACGACGACATCCCCACCGGGACGGCGGCGTTTCACCCGGCCTTCGCCGCCCAGGATTAATGAGTTTGCAACTTTCTGCATAATCATGCACCATCGCTGCATGACATCCGTCGCCGTCGCCGGTGCCAGTGGCTATGCCGGGGGAGAGATCCTTCGGCTGCTCCTCGGGCACCCCGCCTATGACTCCGGCCGGTTGACGATCGGGGCACTCACCGCGGCCGCCAGCGCAGGCACCGCGCTGGGCGAGCACCACCCGCACCTGCTGCCGCTGGCATCGCGGACGCTGGAGCCCACCGAACTCGACGTGCTCGCCGGGCACGACGTCGTGTTCCTGGCGTTGCCGCACGGACATTCGGCGGTACTGGCCGAGCAACTGGGACCGGACACCTTGATCATCGACTGCGGTGCCGACTTCCGGCTCAGCGACTCCGCCGACTGGGAGCGGTTCTACGGCTCCGAGCATGCCGGCAGCTGGCCCTACGGCCTGCCGGAACTGCCCGGCGGGCGGGACCGGTTGCGGGACGCCAAGCGCATCGCCGTGCCCGGCTGCTACCCGACCGCCGCACTGCTCGCGCTGTGGCCTGCCCTCGCCGCGAACCTGATCGAACCTGCGGTCACCGTCGTCGCCGTCAGCGGTACCTCCGGTGCAGGCAGGGCCGCCAAGGTGGATCTGCTCGGCGCGGAGGTCATCGGATCGGCACGCGCGTACAACATCGGTGGCAAGCACCGGCACACCCCCGAGATCGCCCAGGGGCTGCGTGCGCTGACCGAAGGCGAGGTCACCGTGTCGTTCACCCCGGTACTGATCCCCACGTCACGAGGCATCCTGGCCACCTGCACCGCGCGTACCTCCGCACCGGTCTCGGAGCTGCGGGCCGCGTACGAAAAGGCGTACGACGACGAGCCCTTCGTCTACCTGCTGCCGGACGGCCAATTGCCGAAGACCGGCTCGGTGATCGGCAGCAATGCCGCACAACTCGCGGTCGCGGTCGACGAGGACGCGTCGACCTTCGTCGCGATCGCCGCCATCGACAATCTCGTGAAAGGCACCGGTGGAGCAGCCGTGCAGTCGATGAACCTCGCCCTGGGATGGGCCGAGACCGACGGACTGTCGACGGTGGGGGTGGCGCCGTGACCCGGCTGCTGCGCACCCAGGGCGTGACGGCGCCGGCCGGATTCCGCGCGACCGGAATCGCCGCCGGCCTGAAGGCCTCCGGTGCGCTGGATCTAGCGCTGGTGTTCAACGAGGGCCCCGACCACTCCGCGGCGGGGGTGTTCACCCGTAACAAGGTGAAAGCCGCGCCGGTGCTGTGGTCTCAGCAGGTGCTGACCACGGGCCGGCTGCGGGCGGTGGTCCTGAACTCCGGTGGCGCCAACGCCTGCACCGGCCCCGCGGGTTTCCAGGACACCCACGCCACCGCCGAGGCCGTGGCCGCCGCGCTGTCGGACTGGGGCACCGAAACCGGTGCGATCGAGGTCGCCGTCTGCTCGACCGGGCTCATCGGTGACAGGCTGCCGATGGAGAAGGTGCTGGCCGGAGTCGAAGAGATCGTGCATGAGATGGCAGGCGGCCTCAGCGGCGGCGAAGAGGCCGCTCGTGCCATCATGACAACCGACACGGTACCCAAACAGGTTGCGCTGCATCATCAGGACAAATGGACCGTGGGCGGGATGGCCAAGGGTGCCGGCATGCTGGCCCCGTCACTGGCCACCATGCTCAGCGTCATCACCACCGACGCCGTCGCCGACAGCGCCGGGCTGCAGCGTGCGTTGAAGCGCGCCGCCTCCCGCACGTTCGACCGACTCGACATCGACGGGAGCTGCTCCACGAACGACACCGTGCTGCTGCTGTCTTCCGGTGCCAGCGAGATCACGCCCAGCCAGGACGAACTCGACGACGCCGTGCTGGCTGTCTGTGACGACCTGTGCGCCCAGCTGCAGGCCGATGCTGAGGGCGTCACCAAGCGCATCGTCATCGCCGTCACCGGTGCGGCCACCGAGGACGACGCGCTCACGGCGGCGCGGGTGGTGGCCCGCGACAGCCTGGTCAAGACCGCGCTTTTCGGGTCCGACGCCAACTGGGGACGGGTGCTGGCCGCGGTCGGGATGGCACCGGTGGAGCTCGACCCCGAGCGGATCACCGTGTCGTTCAACGGCTTCCCGGTCTGCGTCGACGGGGTCGGCGCACCGGGGGCGCGTGAGGTCGACCTGTCGGGCGACGACATCACGGTCACCGTCGCCCTGGGCGTCGGATCGGCGTCCGCCGAGGTCCGTACCACCGACCTCTCGCACGCCTACGTCGAAGAGAACTCGGCCTACAGCTCATGAGCCCCACGACCGCCGAGCAGGCTGCGGTGCTCGCCGGGGCACTGCCTTGGCTCAAGGCGCTGCACGACAAGATTGTCGTGGTGAAGTACGGCGGCAACGCGATGACCGACGACACGCTCAAGGTGGCGTTCGCGGCCGACATGGTATTCCTGCGGAACTGCGGTATCCACCCGGTCGTGGTGCACGGTGGCGGGCCGCAGATCAGCGCCATGCTCAAAAAGCTGGGCATCGCAGGCGATTTCAGAGGCGGGTTCCGCGTCACCACCCCCGAGGTGCTCGACGTGGCCCGGATGGTGCTCTTCGGCCAGGTGGGCCGGGAGCTGGTGAACCTGATCAACGCGCACGGCCCCTACGCCGTCGGCATCACCGGTGAGGACGCGCAACTGTTCACCGCGGTGCGCCGCACCGTGCTGGTGGACGGCGTCGCCACCGACATCGGTCTCGTCGGCGACGTCGCGCGGGTCAACACCGACGCCGTGCTGGACCTCATCGACGCCGGCCGTATCCCCGTGGTGTCGACGATCGCCCCCGACACCGACGGCGTGGTCTACAACGTCAACGCCGACACCGCGGCGGCAGCATTGGCCGAGGCGCTCGGCGCCGAGAAACTGTTGATGCTCACCGACGTCGAGGGCCTCTACACCAACTGGCCCGATCGTGGCTCACTGGTCAGCGAGATCGACGTCGCGGCACTGACACAACTACTTCCCACCCTGGAGGAGGGCATGGTGCCCAAGATCGAAGCCTGCCTGCGCGCAGTCGGTGGCGGCGTCCCGAGCGCACATGTCATCGACGGCCGCGTCGAGCACTGCGTGCTGGTCGAGTTGTTCACCGACGGGGGAGCCGGCACGAAGGTGGTCGGCACGTGACCGCGGGGACCCCGCTGCTGGACCGGTGGTCGGCGGTGATGATGAACAACTACGGCACCCCGCCGCTGGCGCTGGCCAGTGGCGACGGCGCCGTGGTCACCGATGTGGACGGCAGGTCCTACGTCGACCTGCTGGGTGGCATCGCCGTCAACGTCCTCGGTCACGGCCATCCCGCGGTCATCGAGGCGGTCACCCGCCAGATGAGCACGCTGGGGCACACGTCCAACTTGTACGCCACCGAACCGGGGGTGGCGCTGGCCGAAGCGCTCGTCGGGCTCCTCGGTGCTCCGGCCCGGGCGTTCTTCTGCAATTCCGGCACCGAGGCCAACGAGGTCGCATTCAAGATCACCCGGCTGACCGGCCGGACCAAACTCGTTGCCGCGCAAGGCGCATTTCACGGCCGCACGATGGGCTCGCTGGCTCTGACCGGTCAGCCGTCCAAACAGGCGCCGTTCGCCCCGCTGCCAGGAGACGTCACCCACGTGCCCTACGGAGACGTCGAGGCGCTTGCCGGTGCTGTCGACGGCGACACCGCCGCGGTGTTCCTCGAGCCGATCATGGGGGAGGGCGGCGTCGTCGTGCCCCCCGCCGGTTACCTGGCGGCGGCCCGCGACATCACCGCCGCGCACGGTGCGCTGCTGGTGCTCGACGAGGTGCAGACCGGGATCGGCCGCACCGGGGCATTTTTCGCCCATCAGCACGACGGGATCACACCCGACGTCGTGACCCTTGCCAAGGGGCTCGGCGGAGGGCTGCCGATCGGCGCCTGCCTGGCGGTCGGCGCGACGGCCGAACTGCTCACCCCTGGCCTGCACGGCAGCACGTTCGGGGGCAATCCGGTCTGCACCGCCGCCGCGTTGGCGGTCCTGAGGGTGCTCGCCGACGAGCGACTGGTCGAACGCGCCGACGTCCTGGGCAAGACCATCAGTCACGGCACAGAAGCGTTGGGCCATCCTCTGATCGACCATGTCCGCGGTCGCGGCCTGCTGCTCGGCATCGTGCTCACCGCCGAGGCGGCCAAATCCGTCGAGAGCGCCGCGCGCGAGGCAGGCTTCCTGGTCAACGCGGCGGCACCCGACGTCGTCAGGCTGGCGCCGCCGCTGGTGATCACCGACGCCCAGGTCGACGGTTTCCTTGACGCGCTTCCCGCCGTCCTGGATCAGGCAGGCACTGAGTTGGAGGGCAAATGACCCGGCACTTCCTGCGCGACGACGACCTGACCCCCGAGGAGCAGGCGGAGGTCCTGGCGCTGGCCGCGGAGCTGAAGGAATCTCCCTTCTCCCGTCGCCCGCTGGAAGGGCCCCGCGGCGTGGCGGTGATCTTCGAGAAGAACTCGACACGCACCCGATTCTCGTTCGAGGTCGGCATCGCGCAGCTCGGCGGGCACGCCGTGGTGGTCGACGGTCGCAGCACCCAGCTGGGCCGGGAGGAGACGTTGGAGGACACCGGGCAGGTGCTCTCCCGCTACGTCGACGCCATCGTGTGGCGGACCTTCGCCCAGGAGCGGCTCACCGCGATGGGTACCGGATCGACCGTGCCCATCGTCAACGCGCTGTCCGACGAGTTCCATCCGTGCCAGGTGCTGGCCGATCTGCAGACGCTGGCCGAACGCAAGGGTGCACTGAAAGGGTTGCAGCTGGCCTACTTCGGTGACGGCGCCAACAACATGGCGCACTCGCTGATGCTGGGCGGCGTCACGGCCGGCGTTCACGTCACGATCGCCGCCCCACGCGGCTTCGAGCCGCACCCGATGTTCGTCGCCGCGGCCGAGGCGCGGGCCGTGCAGACCGGCGCCACCGTCACGCTCATCGACGACCCGGTGCGGGCGGCGACGGGTGCCGACGTGCTAGTGACCGACACCTGGACCTCGATGGGCCAGGAGAACGACGGGCTCGACCGGGTCCGCCCGTTCCGGCCGTTCCAGCTCAATGCCGGGCTTCTCGGACATGCCGACTCGGAAGCCATTGTGCTGCACTGCCTCCCGGCGCACCGCGGACACGAGATCACCGACGAGGTGATCGACGGACCGCAGAGCGCGGTGTGGGACGAGGCGGAGAACCGGTTGCACGCCCAGAAGGCGCTGCTGGTGTGGTTGCTCGAGGCGTCGCCGTGACCAGCGCTGCGACCCGTGCTGGGCGGCAGGCCAGGATCGTCGCGCTGTTGTCGGCGTGCTCGGTGCACAGTCAGACCGAGCTGGCGGCGCTGCTGGCCGACGAGGGGATCGACGTCACGCAGGCGACGTTGTCGCGTGACCTCGAGGAACTCGGCGCGGTCAAGCTGCGGGGCGCCGACGGCGGCGTGGGTGTCTACGTCGTCCCCGAGGACGGCAGCCCGGTGCGCGGCGTCACCGGTGGCACCGAACGGGTGTCGCGGCTGCTCGTCGACCTGTTGGTGTCCACCGACGCCAGCGCCAACCTCGCCGTGCTGCGCACACCCCCGGGCGCCGCGCACTACCTTGCCAGCGCCATCGACCGGGCGGCACTACCGTACGTGGTCGGCACGATCGCGGGCGACGACACCATCCTGGTGGTTGCCCGGGAACCGATGACCGGCGCCGAACTCGCCGCCACGTTCGAGAACATTTCCCGAGCCTGAAGTAACTGAAGAAGGAGTTTGTTATGTCCGAGCGCGTCATCCTGGCGTATTCCGGCGGTCTGGACACCTCGGTGGCGATCAGCTGGATCGGCAAGGAGACTGGTCGCGAGGTGGTTGCGGTCGCCATCGACCTCGGGCAGGGCGGCGAGGACATGAACGTCGTGCGGCAGCGCGCCCTGGATTGTGGTGCCGTGGAGGCGGTGGTGGTCGACGCGCGGGACGAATTCGCCGAGCAGTACTGCCTGCCGGCGATCCAGTCCAACGCCCTCTACATGGACCGTTATCCGCTGGTGTCGGCGTTGAGCCGGCCGTTGATCGTCAAGCACCTGGTGACCGCCGCCCGCGAGCACGGTGGCGGCATCGTGGCGCACGGCTGCACCGGTAAGGGCAACGACCAGGTGCGCTTCGAGGTCGGGTTCGCCTCGCTGGCACCCGATCTGGAGGTTCTCGCCCCGGTCCGCGACTACGCGTGGACCCGGGAGAAGGCGATCGCCTTCGCCGAGGAGAACGCCATCCCGATCAACGTCTCCAAACGCTCACCGTTCTCCATCGACCAGAACGTGTGGGGCCGGGCGGTGGAGACCGGTTTCCTCGAACACCTCTGGAACGCGCCGACCAAGGACGTCTACGACTACACCGAGGATCCGACCGTCAACTGGAGCAGCCCGGACGAGGTGGTCGTCGGGTTCGACAAGGGTGTGCCGGTGTCCATAGACGGGCGCGCGGTGTCGGTCCTGGAGGCCATCGAGGAACTCAACCGCCGCGGGGGAGCGCAGGGAGTCGGCCGGCTCGACGTGGTGGAAGACCGGCTCGTCGGGATCAAGAGCCGCGAGATCTACGAGGCCCCGGGTGCCATGGTGCTGATCACCGCCCACACCGAACTCGAACACGTCACGCTGGAGCGCGAACTCGGCCGGTTCAAGCGCAACACCGATCAGAAGTGGGGCGAACTGGTATACGACGGCCTGTGGTATTCGCCGCTGAAGACCGCGCTGGAGTCGTTCGTCGCCCACACCCAGGAGCATGTCTCCGGTGAGATCCGGCTGGTGCTGCACGGCGGGCACATCGCGGTGAACGGGCGCCGCAGCGCGGAATCCCTCTACGACTTCAACCTGGCCACCTACGACGAGGGTGACACCTTCGACCAGTCCTCGGCCAAGGGCTTCGTGCACGTGCACGGATTGTCGTCGAGTCTGTCCGCCCGCCGGGACCTGGCCCAGTGACCGCGAGCGCGCGTGTTTGCACGGCAACACGCCGCAGACTGCGTACAAAACTGCACGCTCGGGCGGCATTGAGGACGTGCTCATGAGCACCAACGAGGGCTCACTCTGGGGTGGCCGGTTCGCCGACGGCCCCTCGGATGCTCTTGCCGCACTGAGCAAGTCGACACACTTCGACTGGGTGTTGGCCCCGTACGACGTCGTGGCGTCCAAAGCGCATGCCCGGGTGCTGTTCCGGGCCGGGCTGCTCACCGAGGAGCAACGCGATGCGCTGCTGCTCGGGTTGGACAGCCTGGGGTCTGATGTCGCGGACGGCAGCTTCGGCCCCCTGGTCAGCGACGAGGACGTGCACGGGGCGCTGGAGCGCGGGCTCATCGACCGGGTCGGCGCGGAGCTCGGCGGCAGGCTGCGTGCCGGCCGTTCGCGAAACGATCAGGTAGCCACGCTGTTTCGGCTCTGGCTTCGCGACGCGATCCGGCGGGTGGCCGACGGCGTGCTCGAGGTGGTGTCGGCGCTGGCGACGCAGGCCGCCGCACATCCGACGGCGATCCTGCCCGGCAAGACCCATCTGCAGTCCGCCCAGCCGATCCTGCTGGCCCATCACCTGCTGGCGCACGCCCACCCGCTGCTGCGCGACGTCGACAGGTTCGTCGACTTCGACAAGCGCGCCGCAGTGTCGCCCTACGGGTCCGGCGCTCTGGCCGGCTCCTCACTGGGCCTGGATCCCGACGCGATCGCCGAGGAACTCGGTTTCGACACCGCCGCGGAGAACTCCGTCGACGCCACCGCCTCGCGCGACTTCGCCGCCGAGGCGGCGTTCGTGCTGACCATGATCGGCGTCGACCTGTCCCGGCTGGCCGAGGACATCATCCTCTGGAGCACCACGGAATTCGGCTACGTGACGCTGCACGATGCGTGGTCGACGGGCAGCTCGATCATGCCGCAGAAGAAGAACCCCGACATCGCCGAGCTGGCCCGCGGCAAGTCGGGCCGGTTGATCGGCAACCTGACCGGGCTACTGGCCACGCTCAAGGCCCAGCCGCTGGCCTACAACCGCGATCTGCAAGAGGACAAGGAACCGTTGTTCGACTCGGTGGCGCAGCTGGAGATGCTGCTGCCCGCCATGGCCGGTCTGGTGGCCACCCTGCGCTTCGACACCGATCGGATGGTCGAACTGGCCCCGCAGGGTTACACCCTGGCCACCGACGTCGCCGAATGGCTGGTACGGCGCGGAGTCCCGTTCCGGGTGGCGCACGAAGCCGCAGGTGCCGCCGTGCGGGCCGCTGAGACCCGCGGCGTCGGCCTGGAGGAACTCGCCGACACCGAGCTGGCCGGCATCCATCACGAGCTGACCCCCGATGTCCGCGAGGTCCTCACGGTCGAGGGCTCGGTGAACTCCCGCGACGCCCACGGGGGCACCGCACCCGTCCAGGTCGCCAAGCAACTCGGCGCGGTGCGTGACGCCGCCGACAGGTTGCGGATCAGGCTTCGGCGATAGCGGACGTCACACGTCCTCGGCTGCGGCCAGCCAGTCCTCTTCCAGCGAATCCTTGCGCGCGAGCAACTCGTTGAGCTCGGCGTTGAGTTCGCCGGCGCGGACGTGGTCGGCGGCCGCGTCGGCCATCGAGTCGTGCAGCGACGCGATCCGGTCGTCGAGCTTGGCCAGCTGGTTCTCGATCCGCGCCATCTCCTTGCCCAGCCGGCGATCCCGCGCTGCCGCGGTCTCACCGCGTGCCGGCGCTGGTTTCGAGGACGTCGGGTTGTCGGCCGCGGCTCGGTCGGCGAGGTACTGCTCGATGCCGCCCGGCAACAGGTCGCAGCGCCCCCCGCCGGTCAGCGCGTACGTCACGTCGCTGACCCGTTCCAGGAAGTACCGGTCATGGGTGACGACGATCAACGTGCCCGGCCAGCCGTCCAGGTAGTCCTCGATGACGGTGAGGGTGTCGATGTCCAGGTCGTTGGTGGGTTCGTCGAGCAGCAGCACGTTGGGTTCGTCGAGCAACAAGCGCAGGAACTGCAGCCGGCGGCGCTCACCGCCGGACAATTCGGCGATGCGGGCGATCAGCTTGTCACCGACGAAGCCGAAATCCTTCAGCAGCGTGTCCGCGCTGATCTCCCGGCCGCCGGCCAGTTCGGCGATGCGGCGGTGATCGGCGACGGCGTCGATCACTCGCTGTCCGCCGTCGATCTCACCCAGCGCCTGGCTGAGATAGCCGATCCGCAGCGTCAGGCCCCGCTTGACGGTTCCGGCGGTCGGCGCCATCTCGCCGGCGAGAAGTCGCAGCACCGACGTCTTCCCGCTGCCGTTGACGCCCACCAGTCCGATGCGCGCCCCCGGTCCGATCGACCAGTCGATGCCGTCGAGCAGGGTGCGCGGTGGGTCACCCACCTCGAGGCGGACCCGGTGCAGGTCGAACACGTCTTTGCCAAGCCCGGCCGTG
Organism: Mycolicibacterium hippocampi; assembly: GCF_010723735.1. Taxonomy (GTDB): domain Bacteria; phylum Actinomycetota; class Actinomycetes; order Mycobacteriales; family Mycobacteriaceae; genus Mycobacterium; species Mycobacterium hippocampi. Next base: position 3,580,088 of record NZ_BLLB01000002.1, read on the forward strand.
GCAAAGCGCTGCAGCACCAGCGAGTCCCGCGGCGGCGGTTCGTTGGCGATCAGCTCGTTGGCCGCCTGGATGCGGAACTTCGGCTTCGAGGTCCGTGCCGGCGGTCCCCGCCGCAACCACGCCAACTCCTTGCGCATCAGGTTCTGGCGCCGGGCCTCGGTGCCGGCCGCCACCCGCATGCGCTCGGAACGAGCCAGCACGTAGGCGGCGTATCCGCCGTCGTAGGCGTCGACGACGCCGTCGTGGACCTCCCAGGTTTTGCTGCACACCGCGTCGAGGAACCAGCGGTCGTGGCTGACCACGATCAGCGCCCGGGACGGCTGGGATCGCAGGTGACCGGCCAGCCAGCCGATCACCTCGACGTCGAGATGGTTGGTGGGCTCGTCGAGAATCAGCACGTCGTGGCCGGCCAGTAGCACTTCCGCCAGCGCCACGCGGCGTCGCTCACCGCCGGAGAGGCCGGCCACCTCGGCGTCGAGGGCGATCTCGGCCAGCAGGTTCTCGACAACAGCGCGGGTGTCCGCGTCGGCCGCCCAGACGTGATCGGGGCGGCCACCTGCAACCACCCCCCGCACGGTGGCGCCCGCGGGAAAGTCGTCGGCCTGGCGCAGGTAGCCGACCGACAGACCGGAGGTGTGGGTGACCCGGCCCGAGTCGGGATCGCCGACACCGGTCAGCACTTTGAGCAGCGTGGTCTTGCCGTCGCCGTTTCGGCCGACCACACCGATCGCGTCACCCTCCTCGACGCCCAGGCTGACTGCGTCGAGCAATGTGCGGGTGCCGTAGCCGACCGTGGCCCGTTCGAGGTTGATCAGGTTTGCCATCAGCCGCCGATGATATGCGGCACCGACACATTGCTTTGCACTTGCGGTTGCGGAGCGTTAACCCACAGTTCGGAATACTCATCTAGACATCTAGATGCCAGCCGAAACGGCCAATAGATGGGATACCGATGTCTGCACGCCGCGTGATCGCAAGTGCCATGGCCCTGCTGACCGCTGCGGCGGTAGGGGCGGGTTGCAGCAGTGGTGACACCGCGCAACCCGACCAGCCGCCCACGTTACGACTCGCGGTCACCGATCTGCAGGGCCTCGAGGAACTGCAGCGCGAGTTCGGGGCCTTCGAGGAAGAGTTCGAGAAGCAGTCCGGGATGGAGCTGGACTTCTTCGCGGTCAACGACCGCACCGCCGCCGCGGCCGCGCTGGCCGCCGACCGTGTCGATGTGGTTTTCACCGGCCCGGCCGAGTACGTCGTCATCCACGAGAAGACCGGCGCCGAACCGATCATCGCGATCGAACGGGACGGCTACCGGTCCAGCATCTACACGCGCGCCGACAGCGGCATCACGAGTCTGGACCAGTTGCGGGGCGGCACGATCGCGATGAGTGACGTGGGATCCACCAGCGGCCACCTCGGCCCGTCACAGATACTCGTCGACGCCGGCTTGGACCCCACCACCGAACTCGAGGTCCTCACTGTCGGCGATGCCGTGCACCAATCGCTTGTGCGTGGTGACGTCGATGCCGTCGGCGTCGGCTACCACGACTACGAGGAGTTCATGGCGTCCGAGGAGGATCCCACCCAGTACCGGGTGCTGGCCGAGGGGCCGGTGCTGCCACCCGACCTGCTGATGGCGCGTGAAGGTCTCGACGAGGAGACGGTTTCCACCATCCGGGACACCTTCACCGAACATTTCGACACCCTGTTGCCCGCCATGCTGGAAGGCAAGGACAACGCGAAATACGAGAACGCCAAGCTGGTTTCGGTGACTGATGCGGACTACGACGAAGTACGTTCGATGTACCAGGCTGTCGGTGTCAACGACTTCTCCGACTTTCTCGGCGACTGAGATGGCAGCTCCAGCCGGAGTCTCTGCCGACGCAGCCAGCTCCCGCAGTCGCTCGGAGGCGACCACTGCGATCGACGTCACCAACCTCACGGTTCGCTACCGGCGCAACTCCGCCGCCGCGCTGTCAGGGGTCGACCTGCGCGTGCCCGACGGCCAGACCGTTGCGCTCATCGGGACGAACGGTGCCGGGAAATCCACGTTGCTGCGCTGTCTCGTCAGGCTCATCGAGCCGGCAGAGGGCACCATAACCATCACCGGAAGGCCGGTCACCGGCGCCTCCCGGCGGGCGCTGCGCAGCATTCGTCAAGATGTCGGGTTCGTGTTCCAGCGGTTTCAGCTCATCCCGCGTCTGAGTGTCTTCCACAATGTGGTGCACGGTGCGATGGGACGCCGCAGCTCCCGGTGTGCCTGGCCGCTGACCAGCCCCGACGATGTCCGTAGTGAGGCCATGGAGTCACTGCGCCGGGTAGGGCTCGACGGCTACGCCGATCGCCGGGCCGAAACCCTCAGCGGGGGACAGCAGCAGCGGGTGGCCATCGCCCGCATGCTGATGCAGCGCCCGCAGTTGATCCTTGCCGACGAACCGGTGGCCAGCCTGGATCCAGTTTCGGCGAAGTCCGTCCTGGACTTGTTGGCATCGGTGGCGGCCGAACGGGGTGTCACCGTGGTGATGGCGTTGCACCAAGTCCAGTTGGCCCTCGAATACGCCGACCGAGTGGTGGGATTGCACGACGGCGTAATGGAGTTCGACAACGCTGCGGCCGATTGTGATGCAGCACAGCTGGATGCCGTCTACCGGGCGGCGCCACGGTGACCAAGACCGCCGGGACGCTGCGGGCCGGTGTGCCGCGGCGAGTCGGCCGGCCCAGCCTGATGACCCTGGTCATCCTGCTGGTGGTCGGCGGGCTGTTGGCCCACGGCTGGACCCAGGGCGTTGCGGTCCGTCCCGATTCCCTGATCTCCGGTGTGCTGCGACTGGGGGAGTTCGGCGATGATGCGATCCCCCCCGACGTGAGTCGCCTCGCACCCATCCTGAAGTCGCTGCTCGTGACCGTCGAAATGGCCCTGCTGGGGACCTTCATCGGGGTCGTTCTCAGCCTGCCTGTGGCCGTGTTCGCGGCACGGAACACGACCCCGCACTGGTCGTTTTACGCAGTGAGCCGAGCGGTGGTGACGGTGAGCCGGACCATTCCCGACCTCGTCTGGGGCCTGATCTTCGTGATCGCCGTCGGGTTGGGACCAGAGGCGGGCGTGCTGGCCATCGCGGTCGACGTGATGGGATTCTGTGGACGGTTCTTCGCCGAGAGCATCGAGGACATCGAGCCGGGTCGTATCGAGGGGCTCCGGGCAGTGGGGGCGTCCCGTTTCGGGATCCTGGTGGGCGGCGTGTTCCCGGCATGCCTGCCCTCGTTCGTCACGACGTCGATGTTCGCGCTGGAGTCTTCGGCACGCTCGTCGGTGGTGCTCGGACTGGTGGGAGCAGGGGGCATCGGCATCGAGCTGGCCACCTCGATGACTCTGCTGCGGTACGACGAGGCGGCCACCATCATCCTGTCGATCCTGGTGGTTGTTGTTGCATTCGAACGGGTTTCGGCTGCCATTCGGCGGCGCGTCCTGGGTGGAGTAGAGGTGTAGATGAGTAGTCTCACAGAAGTGATAAACCGGTTCTCCGACCGTCCTGTCTACCGGCAACTCAGTGATCTGCTGGAGGCTCGACTGGTCGAGCAAGGGCGTCCTGGCGACCGCCTGCCGAGCGAGTCGGAGTTGTCGCAGCAGTTCGACGTCAACCGTCTGACAGTTCGACGGGCGCTCAATGAACTCAGCCAACGTGGGCTGATCGAAACAGTGCACGGCAGGGGGTCGTTCGTCGCCACGCCACTGGTTCGGTACAGCATCTCGGCCGGCCGCGACGCCAGCCTCACTCGAACGATGCGAGAACTCGGCCACGACGTCGCCATCCGGCTGCTGTCGGCAGACAGGGTCGGTTCCCAGGCTCTGCAAACCGCATTGAGCTCCACGGGTGACGTGTGGGTGTTCAGGACCCTGAGAATGGTCGACGGTCAACCGTGGTCGTACTCAGAGACTTCCATCGACGTAGAACGTTTCCCTGGCTTGGCCCAGGACTGGACCGGGGAGACCTCACTGTTCGAATTCCTGCTCGACACCCATGGGGTACGAATGCGCCGCGCGCACCGCAGTTTCGCTGCAGGGCTTGCTGATCCGGTCGAGGCCGAACTTCTCCAGATCCGGGTCGGCGCTCCGGTACTGGAGATGAAGGGTCTCAACATCGATCAGAACGGTGACCCGGTCGCCCTCGTCGCGCACCGTTTCCGGGGAGATCGGGTTCAGCTGACCGTGGATCTGCCATGACGCCCGAACAGCGATACGAGGCGCTCGCAGCCGCCGACGCCCGGGCACTCGAGGCGCTCGCCGATCGCATCCTCGCCGCCGGGGTCCAGGTGTCGGTGGCCGACGGTCCGGAGTCGGTGAGCGCTCCGGTGCGAGTCTGCATGCCCGGGTCTCAGGGCAACACCGTGGTTCTCGGCCATGTTGCGCTGACCCGCTGCAGCGTGGTGGTGAATGGGACCCGGGGCGACGGCATCCGTCCCGGCTGCGACTTCCCCGGAGCGGTGGCCGCCGCGGTATGCGACGCCGAGAGTGAACGGGGTGGCGCACTGACGACCGACGTCACCGAACTGTGCATGGCCACCCGTCGTGAGGTAGCCGACCGCCGGAGCGAATGGGCCGATCTGGTCGCGATGACCAGGCTGGACGTTCCGTGAGCTGGGACACGGTCCATGACGCCCGCACGGTCTTCCTGGCATGTATGCAGGCATTGTGTTCACCTGGCACTGCCGTAGCCATCCCGGGTACCCCCGGACTCGCCGGGGATACCGGCCTCGACGGTGCCGCAGCCATCCTCCTGGCGCTGCTGGATGAAGGTCTGACACTGGGGGTTTCAGGATCAGCGGCAGCACATCGCACGGCTGCGAGAGTGTGCGAGCTCACCGGGGCCACCCGCACGGACATCGATCGAGCGGACTGGGTACTCGTCGAGGGCCCCGCAGCCGAGGCGATCGCGCTTGCCCCGCGCGGAACCGCGTTCGCCCCGCAGGCCGGTGCCACGATCGTGATCGCCGCGGCGGGAGAGCCGCTGCCGATGTCGGTCGTCGGTCCTGGAGTGCAGGGCGTCGCCCGAACGGCGGTGGCACTCGACGCCCTGGCCGCACGGGCGTTCACCGCGGCGAACGCTGACTCACCGTGTGGCGTCGATCTTCTCGTGGTCAACGGCAGCCAAGTCACCGGCCTGCCTCGAAGTGTGAGGGTGAGGACCGACTGATGTACGCCAGCATGCAGGAGAATCCCGCCCTCGACGCAGCGCGCCGTCTCGCCCGCCGAGCCTCTCTGCCGACGGGCGATGGACTGAACATCACCCTTCTCGAAGAGCAGGTGTGCGCGGAGGCAGGACTTTGGGAAACTGCGGTGGCCCGGCGCGCACTCGGACAATCCCGAGGTGACACCGCCCACGCCGTGTCGATGCTACGAGTCTGGGCCGCAACCCAACCGCACGTGCCGGCGCTGCCCGTTGATGCGGGGGAAGTCGTGGTGCTCAGACGGCTGAGCTCAGCGTATCCGCAGATATCTGGTGGTCAGTGGCTCGGCTTGGCCCCCGATCTTGTTTCGCGGCAACTACATTGGTCCGACCCCCCGGCTGAGGAGACCCCGGAGCCCGTGGCCGAGCGGACCGCTGAGGTGCCGACGCACGCAGGAACCCCACGCGTCCGAGATCTGATCGAGGCCGCCCGCATGGTGGCAGAACCGGCCGAGGGAGACGGCGACGACCCGGCGCGAACCGTCCTGACTCCGCCGTTGTCCCGAGTGAACCGGATGGCCATGCTGGCGCGCGGCGAGACCGGCGCACTGGTTGCGCTGGCCGCGCTGATTTTGGGACGGCGACAGGAGGCGGTCATGGTCGAGCTGCGGGTAGCAGTCGCGGCTGTCCGGACACCACATCCGCGGACGGGACGACCGTGCCTGATCGCCGAGGTTCCGATCACCGAGGTCGAGGTCGTCGTCGATGCCGATGTCGACGGCAGGCCCGGACTCGCCATGGGTTGGGGCGCGACACTGGGAACCGTGGAACGACGGGCGATCTCGCTGGCTCTGCTCGATGCCGCGATGCGAGCGGACGGTGAGCTGGACGAGGTGTTGCCCCTGGACGAGCAGACCGTCGTGGCGGCCGCGGACGGCCCAGCCACCGCAGGCTTCGTAGAACACGTCCGGCTGCCGCACTATGCCACTTTTGCGGCATACATCTCAGGTGTGACGGGGTGACGACGTGACTCGCGATTTCCCACCAAGCGTTGCGGGCCTTGCGGCTGCGCACGGGCGGCCGGAGGCTTATGCCTATCTCGATGAGGGCACCAAACGCAATGTGCGCCGGGCCATCCTGAAGGCGCTCGCGATTCCTGGCTGGCAGGTCCCGTTCGCGTCCCGCGAGATGCCGGTGGCGCGGGGCTGGGGCAGCGGCGGGCTGCAGGTGACGCTTTCGGTGGTCGGACCGACCGATGTCGTTAAGGTCATCGACCAGGGCGACGACCACTCGATGAATGCGGTCGGGATGCGCCATCTGATCAGTACCACCGCACAGTGCGCGGAAACCACCAGCACCTCGGCGGCGACCATCATCCAGAGTCGTCACCGCATTCCCGAACTGCCCCTGCGCGGCGACCAGCTACTGGTGCTGCAGGTACCGCACCCCGAACCGCTACGCCGGGTGGTTGCCGACGACATCACCGCACTGCGTCACCATTCCGAGCGCGACTACACCCCCGCCTGGCTTGATCTCTACGATGCCCAAGCCCGGCTCGGCGGTCCCCGTACGGCCGCGGATCACCCGGTGCTGGTGGCGGGGTCACAGCTGATGAGTCCCAGCCCGGTGCCACGTCACGACGTGCTGCGGATGAACCACCGTCCACACCCCATCCTCCTGGGCGCAGGTCGCCGAGCCCGGCTCACGGCGCTACCGCCCTACACCTCGGTGGAGCCGTTGGCGTTCGCCGACATCCCGATCGAGCCGGAAGCTGCCGGTGGACCATGCGGCCGCTGCGGCAGTGTGGAGACGTTCCGTGTTCCCGGCGAATCTGGCTGGTGCTGCAGTGATGTGGATGGCTGCGAGGCGCGCAGGTCGGCGTGCGGCCGATGACCTCACACGCCGTCGAGACCCAGCCGCAGATGCGCCCGCTACTGCCGCCCGAACCGCTCGTTTCCGTCCGTGCTGTCACGCGTCGCTTCGGCAGCGGGTGTCTACGTTGCGTAGAACTCACCGGGGAGGTCTCCGGCACCAACGTCTGCCGTGAGTGCGGTTCCGTGGTGGCCGTCCACGACGCGTCGTTCGATGTGGGCCCGCGCGAGGTCCTCGGCGTCGTCGGCGAATCCGGATCCGGCAAGACCACGCTGCTGAGGTGCCTTCACCGCGATGTGGTCCCCGAGACGGGGACGATACTGGTCGCTGGGCAGCCGGCCGACCGCTCCACGGTGATGATGGTGCACCAGAATGCGCTCGCTGCAGGGTTGCATCCACACCTGGCGGCGGAGTCGAACGTCGCCGACCGGCTCCTGGGAAATGGTGAGCGCCACTTTGACGAGGTTCGCCGGCGGGTGGGCGGGCTACTCAACGAACTCGGATTGCATTCCGGCCGGCACACCGATGCACTGCGAACGTTCTCCGGCGGAATGCAACAGCGCGTTCAACTCGCGCGCGCCCTGGTCGACCCGCCGCAGTTGTTGCTTCTCGACGAACCCACGACGGGGTTGGACCCCTCGGTGCAGGCGGATCTGCTCGACGTGTTCCAGCGGGTCACCGAGGCGCTCACCTCCGCCACCGTCGTGGTGTCACATGATCTCGCGGCGGTCCGGGTCCTGGCTTCGCGCATCCTCGTCCTACACCACGGACGCATTGTCGAAGAGGGCATCTCCGAACAGGTGTTGGAAGACCCGCAGCACCCCTACACGCAGCTACTCGTGTCATCGAGGCTGACATGACGCCGACAGCCGACGTGCCCGAGGTCGTCGCACACGGGGTGACGAAGCGCTTCGGGTCGGCTCATCAGGTGCTCGGCGGCATCGAGTTGACGGCGCTCGCGGGCACCATGACGGTCGTGCTGGGTGCGCCCGGCGCCGGCAAGTCGACGCTCATTCGATGCTTGGCCGGTGTGTACCTCCCAGATGCCGGCGGGGTGACCTATCGCGTCGGCTCCGAGGCGGTCGACCTCGCCAAAGCGGACGCCCGAACCGTGGCCTCGATGCGAGCGCACCACATCGCGTCGTTCGACGAACTGATGGCTGCGGCGCCGCGTTTGCCTGCCGCGGAAGCGGCCGCCCGTGCCGCGCGGTCTGATCGCGCGGCGACCATCGGGACGTTCACCCGATTTCGAGTGGACGACCTGGCGTCGGTGCCCATCGGACGACTCAGACCCGCGGACCGACTCACTGTCGCGCTGATGGCGACGTTGAGTACCGACCGGCCGTTCGTGCTCCTCGACTCACCGGAGAGGTTCGCAGACCCAAAGGTGTTGACGGGCTGGCTGCGATGCCTCACCGACCGCGGAGTCGCTGTCGTAGCGACAGGCACGCCGGACAGCACGCTCGCCGCGGCCGCCTCGGCCGTCGGCCAACTATCGGAAGGAAGAATCGAATGGCACAGACGGTGATCGACGGGGTGACACTCGTTCCCGGCGGCGGCAGACCGGTGATTCCCCATGCCGCGGTGGTGCTCGACGCCGATGGCGTGGTCGTCGAGATCGGCGAAGCCGGCACGCCCGGCGACCTTCTGCTGGTGCCCGGCGCTGTCGACCTGCATCTGGACAACCTCGTTCAGCGCCGCCGGCCGCGGGCCACGGTGTCGCTGGATCACGAGGCGGTCATCTCGGTGCTCGACGCCGAGTGTGCCGCTGCAGGCATTGCGACCGTGTGCATCGCAGCCAGGTGCGAAGACTCGCCCCGCAAGGGCATCTCCATCGACGATGCGGCCGTTCTTGCCGCCGTGCTGGAATCACTCGGGCCGGTCCTCTGCTGTGACTGGCGGATTCATGCCCGCGTGGAACTCACCGATGACGCCGGCGTCGAGTCGCTGGAGACGGTGTTGTCGAAATCCTCTCGAGTGTCCCTGATCTCGATGATCGAAACATCGGCGCAGCGAAGCAGATTCGGGTCCCTGGCCGAGACCCGCGCGTTCTACGCCCAGGACTGGGGGATATCCGAAACTGAAGTGGAGGACGTGTTCAACGTCGACCCGGCGGCGCTGTCGCTGACCGCTGAACGCCGTGCGGCGGTGGCCTCGCTGGCCACCGAGCGAGGTATCGCGTTGGCCAGTCACGACGACCGGACCCCGGAACACGTCCAGCAGGCTTTCGACCTCGGTGCCCGCGTGGCGGAGTTCCCGCTGACGATGGAAGCGGCGCGACATGCACATGAACTGGCAATGCACGTCGTCCTGGGTGCGCCCAACGCGATCCGTGGCCGGTCGACTTCGTCGGGCAACATTCTGGCCGGTGCTGCTGTCGCCGCCGGCGTCTGCGACGTGCTGTGCTCTGACTACCTGCCGTCATCGCTGCAGACCGCACCCCATGTGCTGGCCGATCAGGGAGACGCGCCATTGGCTACGGCCATCGATCTGATCTCCGGGAATCCGGCAGCGGTTCTGGGGTTGGCGCCGGTAGCGATCGAGGTCGGCCGTCCTTTGACCGCATCACTGCGGCAGTTCCAGCCCGGCCGCGGTGATGCCACCTCGCACGTCGGCGTGGCTTTGTGGCGTGCGGGCAGATTGGTGTTCGGCCGCGATTCCCACCAGTTCGGGATCGCCTTGACCACCGCCTAGCGGGCGCTGACCCACCCCGCCGATCGCGGCGGACCGTGATCACCGCTGTGTCATGATGACCTCGGCAACGGTGGTGTTGGAATCCGTGGGAGGGAAGTTCGGCGTGGTGGACCTCTCGGCGATCACCGGGCCTGTGGGGCGTCTTGTGGCCACCGCGCAGAACGGTCTCGAGGTACTGCGCTACGGCGGGCTGGAGACCGGCGCGGTTCCGTCGCCATTCCAGATCATCGAGAGCGTCCCGATGTACCGGTTGCGGCGCTACTTCCCGCCCGACAGCCGTCCGGGTGCCAAGCCCGCCGGACCTCCGGTGCTGATGGTGCACCCGATGATGATGTCGGCCGACATGTGGGACGTCACCCGCGACGAGGGCGCGGTCGGGATCCTGCACAAGGCCGGGGTCGACCCGTGGGTCATCGACTTCGGCTCGCCGGACAAGATCGAGGGCGGTATGCAGCGCAACCTCGCCGACCACGTCGTGGCGCTCAGCGAGGCCATCGACACGATCAAGCTGGTGACCGGCCGCGACGTCCACCTTGCCGGCTATTCGCAGGGCGGGATGTTCGCCTATCAGACCGCCGCCTACCGCAGGTCCAAGGACCTGGCCAGCATCATCGGATTCGGCTCGCCCGTCGACACCCTCGCCGCGTTGCCGATGAACCTGCCCGCGAGCCTCGCACCGGCCGCCGCGGACTTCATGGCCGATCACGTCTTCAGCCGCATCGACATCCCCGGCTGGCTGGCGCGCACCGGGTTCCAGATGCTCGACCCGATCAAGACCGCCCAGTCGCGGCTGGACTTCCTGCGTCAGCTGCACGACAGGGAAGCCCTGCTGCCGCGCGAGCAGCAGCGCCGCTTCCTGGCATCCGAAGGATGGATCGCCTGGTCGGGTCCGGCCATCTCCGAACTGCTCAAGCAGTTCATCGCCCACAACCGGATGATGACCGGCGGCTTCTCCATCCACGGTGACCTGGTGACGTTGTCCGACATCGATTGTCCGGTGCTCGCGGTCATCGGAGAGGTCGACGACATCGGCCAACCGGCTTCGGTGCGCGGCATCAAACGGGCCGCCCCGCAGGCCGACGTGTACGAATTCCTGATTCGTGCAGGCCATTTCGGCCTGGTAGTCGGTTCGAAGGCGGCGACCCAGACCTGGCCCGCCGTCGCCGCGTGGGTGCGTTGGCTCGACGGCGGCGGCGAGATGCCCGAGGGTGTGTCGCCGATGCCGCTGCAGCCGGCGGAGAACACCGAGAGCGGCGTGTCGTTGACCTCACGGGTGGCGCACAGCACCGCCGCCGCCACCGAGATGGCGTTCAGTCTGGCCCGCTCGGCGGCCGGTGCACTGGTTGCCGCGAACAAATCGGCACGCACGCTCGCCGTGGAGACCGCTCGCACGTTGCCCCGGCTGGCGCGACTGGGTCAGGTCAACGATCACACCAGGATCTCGTTGGGCCGCATCATGTCCGAGCAGGCGCGGGACGCACCCCAGGGGGAGGCGCTGCTGTTCGACGGCCGGGTGCACACCTATGAGGCGGTCGACCGGCGGATCAACAACGTCGTGCGGGGCCTGATCGGGGTGGGGGTACGGCAGGGCGCCCGCGTCGGTGTGTTGATGGAGACCCGGCCCAGCGCGCTGGTGGCCATCGCGGCCCTGTCTCGGCTGGGCGCGGTCGCGGTGCTGATGCCGCCAGACGCCGATCTGGCGACGGCGGCCCGCCTCGGGGCGGTCTCGGAGATCATCACCGACCCGAGCAACCTCGACGCCGCACGGGCTCTGCACATGCGCGTGCTGGTGCTGGGCGGCGGTGAAGCCCGGGACCTGCACCTCGCTGACGACGCCGACGTCGTGGACATGGAGAAGATCGACCCGGACCAGGTGGACCTGCCGGGCTGGTATCGACCCAACCCGGGCCTGGCGCGCGACCTGGCGTTCATCGGGTTCAGCACCATCAGCGGTGAACTGATCGCCCGCCAGATCACCAACTACCGGTGGGCGCTGTCGGCGTTCGGCACCGCCTCGGCCGCCAACCTCGGCCGCAGCGACACCGTCTACTGCCTCACGCCGCTGCACCACCAGTCGGGGCTGCTGGTCAGCCTCGGGGGTGCGGTCGTCGGTGGCGCCCGTGTCGCGTTGTCGCGCGGTCCGTGCCCGGAACGGTTCCTGCAGGAGATCCGTCAGTACGGCGTGACCGTGGTGTCATACACCTGGGCAATGCTGCGGGAGGTCATCGACGATCCGGCGTTCTCTCTGACCGGCTCCCATTCGGTCCGGCTGTTCATCGGGTCCGGAATGCCCGCGGGCCTGTGGAAGCGCGTGGTGGAGGTGTTCGGCCCCGCACAGGTCGTCGAGTTCTTCGCTACCACCGACGGCCAGGCCGTGCTGGCCAACGTCGCTGGCGCCAAGATCGGCAGCAAAGGCCGGCCGCTGCCCGGCGGCGGCGAGATCGCGCTGGCCGCCTACGACCCCGAGGACAACCTGATCCTCGAAGACGACCGGGGGTTCGTCCGACTGGCCGAAACCGACGAGGTCGGCGTTCTGCTGGCGCACCCCCGCGGCCCGGTCGATCCGCTGGCCTCGGTCAAACGGGGGGTGTTCGCGCCTGCCGACACCTGGGTGTCCACCGAGTATCTGTTCCGCCGTGACGAGGACGGGGACTACTGGCTCGTCGACAACCGTGACGCGGTCATCCACACCGCTCGCGGACCGGTGTTCGCCGCGACGGTCAACGACGCGGTCGGTCGGCTCGGTTCGGTCGACATGGCCGTCACCTACGGTGTCGACGCCGGTGAGCTGCTCGCGGTGACGGCGCTTGCGCTGCGGCCCGGTGGCAGTGTGCCCTCGGCAGACCTGTCAGAGGCGCTGGCCGAACTGCCGGTGGGCGAGGCACCGGACATCGTGCACGTGGCCCCGGAGATGACGCTGTCGGCGACGTACCGTCCGCTGGCCGGCCCGCTGCGACAGCAGGGCATCCCGAAGGCCTCGCGTAACGCCTGGTACCGCGACCCCGATACCCATCGGTACAAGCGGTTGACCGCTGCGGTGCGAAGCGAGATCGTCGGCAGTCAGGAGTGATGCCCGGCGGCGGTCGCACTGTTAGGCTCGCGCTGGCTGTTTTTCCACGAGGAGGATCGATGTCACCACGAATCTGGCGCCGCTCGACGGCGACCGCGCTGGTAGGCGCAGCGCTGGTCGGCGGCCTCATTTCGGGTGTCGCTGCTCCGGTCGCGGGCGCCCAGCCCGCCCAACCTGCCGAGCCGACCACCGAGAACAGGGCGCCGGTGTCGCCCGACCAGATCCTGATGATGATCTCCCAGGAGTATCAGACGGGCTCCGGCGGCGGCCAAGTGTCCAAGCTGATCGAGCAGGTGATCACGCTGCGATCGCGCGGGATTCGACCCTCGATCTCCAGCACCCGGGCGCTGGCGGCGGGCCTCGAGGCGCGGCCCAACCAGAAACCTCTGATCGACGCGCTGCAGGCGACGCTGGTCGACCAGCGCAAGCAGTTCTCCCGGCAGGGCGTGCAGGCGCCCGCCCCGGGCGCGCCGCCGGTGGCCACGCCGGGTAGCCCGCATGCGCCGATGGGGCCGAGTTGGGGTGGGGGCAACCCGATGATCCGAGACGACGCACCGATCTTCCCGATGCCCGGTCGCTGAGAGTTGGACGCCCAACTCCTCTCGATCCTGGTCTGCCCCGCCGATCGGGGCCCGCTCCTGTATGTCGACGGGCAGCTCTACAACCCGCGTCTGCGACGCAGCTACCGCATCGACGACGGCATCCCTGTCCTCCTCGTCGATGAGGCGGTCACAGTCGACGACGACGAGCATCACCGGCTGCTCGCTGCGGCCGGGTCGTCTTAGGCCAGATTCGGCAGGTCGCCGGTCAGGTACCTCTGGAGGTTCGGCGCGACGGTGTCGACGACCTGTTGCACCGGAAGCGATTTGAACGGCTCGAGCTCCAGGATGTATCGGGCCATCACGATGCCGACCAACTGCGACGCCACGAACTGCACCCGGATCCGCCCACTCCCCGGTGGATCGTCGACGCGGCTACCCACCTCGGCGGTGATCACGTCCTGCAGGAAAGCCCGGAACAGTGAGACATCGGAGACGTTGCTCCCGGCCAGTATCGACCGCAGGGTGGCGATGAAGCCCTTGCCCAGCTCAGAGTCCCAGATCGGTAGCAGCAACGACGGCAGCACCCGGCCAATCTGCTCGACGGGCACCTCACGCAACGGTCCGATGATCGTCATCGGGTCGATCGGGATCTGGATCGCCGCGGCGAACAGCTGGGTCTTGGTACCGAAGTAGTGGTGCACCAGCGCCGGATCCACGCCCGCACCGGCAGCAATGGCCCGGATCGAGGTGTTGTCGATTCCGTTGCGCGCGAACAGGTCACGTGCGCTCGAGAGAATACGATCGCGGGTGTCCGAGGCGCCAGGTGGCCGCCCGGGACGCTTACGCTCCGGATTGGTCGTCAATCTGTCTAGGGTGTCCTTCGCCGTAGGGTCGCAGCGGCCAGGCCGAGGGAGAGCACCGCGAACCCGATGACCACCACGATGTCTCGCATGGCGACCGACGTAAGCTCCGGGTGTGCACCGACCTCCTGTAGCGCCTCAAGAGCGTAGCTGGCCGGGAGCACGTTGCTGATCCACTGCAGCCATTCGGGGAGTTGCCCACGCGGGACGATGATCCCGCACAGCAGCAGTTGGGGCGCGATGACCAGTGGCATGAACTGGACGGCCTGGAACTCGGTGCGCGCGAATGCACTGCACAGCAGGCCGAGTCCGACACCGAGGACGGCGTTGGCGATCGCGATCAGGAACACCCACGCGGGACTGCCTGCGGTGTCGAGTCCGAGAAACCAGAACGACACCACACACGCCAGGGTGGCCTGCGCGGCCGCGGCGACGGAGAACGCGGTGCCGTAGGCCGCAAGCAGGCCGAGCCGACGCAGCGGGGTCGTCAGGATTCGTTCGAGAGTTCCGGACACCCGTTCCCGCTGCATCGTGATCGAGGTGATCAGGAACATCACGATCAGCGGGAACACCCCGAGCATGATCAGGCAGGCGGAGTTGAACGGCGACGGCTCACCGGGCCGGCGAGGCACGTCGGCGAACATGAAATACAGCAGCGTGATGATCAGGCTCGGGACCAACAGGATCATCGCGACGCTGCGGTGGTCGCCGGCGAGCTGACGCAGGATCCGGGTGGTCGTCGCGAGATAGCCGCGCGGGTTCAGCGCGCTCAGGCTGCTCCTGCTGCGGTGCCGCGCCGGATGATGGACAGAAACGCTTCCTCCAGTGACTGGCATCCTGTGTCCTCTCGCAGTCGGGCCGGTGAGCTCTGGACCAGTACCTGCCCGTCACGCATGAGCAGCAGGTCCTCACAGTGGTCGGCCTCGTCCATGACGTGACTGGACACCAGCAGCGTGGTGCCGTCGCGCGCCAGCCGATCGAACCGCTCCCAGAGGTCAGCCCGCAGGACCGGGTCCAGCCCGACGGTCGGTTCGTCGAGGACCAACAGGTCGGGGTGGGCGACCAGGGCGCATGCCAGTGAGACCCGGGTGCGCTGACCGCCCGACAGGTTGCCGGCCATGGCTTTGCGGTGGTCCTCCAGCCCGACGGCGGAGATCGCGTCGTCGACGTCGTGGGCGCCGGAGCCGCAGGGCGCGGCGAAGTAGCGGACGTTGTCCAGGACCCGCAGATCCGAGTAGATCGTCGGGTTCTGGGTGACGTAGCCGACGCGCTGGCGTAGGTCCGCGGACCCCGCCGGGCTGCCCAGCACCGTCACCGATCCGGCTGCGACGATCTGGGTGCCGACGATGCTGCGCATCAGCGTCGTCTTTCCGCAGCCCGACGGGCCCAGCACACCCGTGATCACCCCGCGCGCCACTTTCACGCTGACGTCGTCGAGTGCCACACGGCCACCACGGACGACCCGCAGATCCCTGATGTCGACAGCGTCGGGGGGCGCGCCGCCCAGTAATTCATCGTCCGATGAAGTCATCATCAAATGAATATGCGCTGTGGTCGAAGAGGTGTCAATACCGGTCCGTAAAGTGACGGCGATGGCAGTCGAGCGTCTGGCGGTCGACCCGCTGGCAGCCGCGCACCTGCTGCTGGGTTCGGTGCTCTTCGGCCGCCAGGTCAGCGCGGTGATCGTCGAGGTGGAGGCGTACGGGGGACCGGCAGACGGCCCTTGGCCCGACGCCGCAGCGCACTCGTTCCGGGGCCCGGGGCCGCGCAACGCGGTGATGTTCGGCCCGCCGGGATCGCTCTACACCTACCGCAGTCACGGCATCCACGTGTGCGCCAACGTGGTCTGCGCGACGGACGGGGTCGCCGGTGCGGTGCTGCTACGAGCTGCGGTGATCCAGTCCGGTGCCGAGACCGCCCGCGTCCGGCGGGGGGAGCGGGTGAGTGCGCCCGGGTTGGCGCGCGGCCCGGGCAACCTGTGCTCGGCACTCGGGATCACCATGGAGGACAACGGGACCGACCTCTGTGATCCGCACGCTGAGGTCCGGCTCGAGCTGGGTGAGGGGCAGACCGGCATGACGGGGCCCAGGGTCGGCGTCAGCAAGGCCGCCGACAGACCGTGGCGGATGTGGCTGGCAGGACACCCGGAGGTGTCGGCGTATCGGCGCAGCCCTCGGGCACCGGCTCCCGGCCGGAGTGACTAGTACGGAAGGATCAGAACCCGTGACTTCTGCGGCTTCCATCCTCGACGAACTGGAATGGCGTGAGCTCGTCGCGCAGTCCACCGACCGTGCGGCACTGGCTACAGCGCTGGCCGACGGCCCGGTGACGGTGTACTCCGGTTTCGACCCGACCGCGCCGAGCCTGCACGCCGGACATCTGATCCCGCTGCTGACGCTGCGGCGCTTCCAGCGGGCCGGTCACCGACCCATCGTGCTCGC
This sequence comes from Mycolicibacterium hippocampi, assembly GCF_010723735.1. Lineage (GTDB taxonomy): Bacteria > Actinomycetota > Actinomycetes > Mycobacteriales > Mycobacteriaceae > Mycobacterium > Mycobacterium hippocampi. The sequence continues at coordinate 3,596,729 of NZ_BLLB01000002.1, forward strand.
CGGCGGGGCCACCGGGATGATCGGGGATCCGCGCGACGTGGGCGAACGCACTCTGCAGACCGCCGACACCGTCGCCGAGTGGTCGGGACGCATCCGCGGTCAGTTGGAGCGCTTCGTGGAGTTCGACGACTCGCCCACCGGGGCCGTGGTCGCCAACAATCTGGCCTGGACGGGTGAACTGTCCGCGATCGAGTTCCTCCGAGACATCGGCAAGCATTTCTCGGTGAACGTCATGCTCGACCGGGACACGGTGCGGCGCAGGCTCGACGGCGAGGGGATCTCCTACACCGAGTTCAGTTACATGCTGCTGCAGGCCAACGATTTTGTGGAGTTGCACCAGCGCTACGGGTGCACGCTGCAGATCGGCGGGTCCGATCAGTGGGGCAACATCATCGCCGGTGTGCGACTGGTCCGGCAGAAGGCCGGCGCCACGGCGCACGCGTTGACCACGCCGCTGGTGACCGACTCCGAGGGCAAGAAGTTCGGCAAGTCCACCGGCGGCGGCAGCCTGTGGCTGGACCCCGACATGACCAGCCCGTACGCCTGGTACCAGTACTTCATCAACACCGCGGACGCGGACGTGATCCCGTACCTGCGCTGGTTCACCTTCCTGTCCGCCGACGAGATCGCCGAACTCGAGCAGGCTACTGCCGATCGCCCGCACGAACGGGCGGCCCAACGGCGGCTCGCCCGGGAACTCACCGACCTCGTGCACGGCGATGCGGCGACGGCGGCGGTGGAACACGCCAGCCAGGCTCTGTTCGGCCGCGGGGAACTCGGCCAACTCGACCAGGCCACGCTGTCCGCAGCGCTGCGCGAGGCGTCAGTGGCCGAGTTCGTCGCCGGTGGTCCGGCCACCATCACCGATCTTCTGGTCGCCAGTGGACTGTCGGCGAGCAAGGGCGCCGCGCGGCGGACCATCGCCGAGGGTGGTGTTTCGGTCAACAACGTGAAGATCGCCACAGACGACTGGGTTCCGCAGCAGTCGGACTTCCTGCACGGCAAGTGGCTGGTGCTGCGCCGGGGCAAGCGGAATATCGCCGGCGTCGAGCGCGTTGAATGACTCACCGCACCGAAAGCTGTGGTCACAGGCTTGAGCAGTCGTCCGGGAACAATCCCGGGCGCAGCGTCGTTGAGCTTGTTCAGGAGTCGACGCACCACACGGTGCGCGCGCAGGGGCGAGGTTGAAAAACACGCCCTAGCAGGCCATTTGACTCTCAGTTTTCCCTCACGTAACTTGTTGAAGTCGTCGCAGCGCGGGCCCAGCCCGCAGAGCGCGACGGCCTCCCAGAGGGAAAGCACCACTTCGGTGGTTTCCTGACCGTCCGCACTACCAGAACGCGGCTTTAGCCGCGGGTTCGGTGGCGCGGCTGGGCGGGTGTGTTGTTTGAGAACTCAATAGTGTGTTTGGTGGTTTTTGTTTGTTTTTTGGTCATGCCTGCATTTTCCCGTTTGGGGGTGTGACTGTTTTTTGGATGCCAGTTTTTGGTGTCTGTTTGTTAGGTCAGGCTTGTTCTGATTCGGATTCTGCTTGTGCCTGTGGGTGCGAGAGGGTTTTGTTTGGAGAGTTTGATTCTGGCTCAGGACGAACGCTGGCGGCGTGCTTAACACATGCAAGTCGAACGGAAAGGCCCTTCGGGGTACTCGAGTGGCGAACGGGTGAGTAACACGTGGGTGATCTGCCCTGCACTTTGGGATAAGCCTGGGAAACTGGGTCTAATACCGAATATTTCCTGCTGGTTGCATGACTGGTGGGGGAAAGCTTTTGCGGTGTGGGATGGGCCCGCGGCCTATCAGCTTGTTGGTGAGGTTATGGCTTACCAAGGCGACGACGGGTAGCCGGCCTGAGAGGGTGACCGGCCACACTGGGACTGAGATACGGCCCAGACTCCTACGGGAGGCAGCAGTGGGGAATATTGCACAATGGGCGCAAGCCTGATGCAGCGACGCCGCGTGAGGGATGACGGCCTTCGGGTTGTAAACCTCTTTCAGTAGGGACGAAGCGAAAGTGACGGTACCTGCAGAAGAAGGACCGGCCAACTACGTGCCAGCAGCCGCGGTAATACGTAGGGTCCGAGCGTTGTCCGGAATTACTGGGCGTAAAGAGCTCGTAGGTGGTTTGTCGCGTTGTTCGTGAAAACTCACAGCTTAACTGTGGGCGTGCGGGCGATACGGGCAGACTGGAGTACTGCAGGGGAGACTGGAATTCCTGGTGTAGCGGTGGAATGCGCAGATATCAGGAGGAACACCGGTGGCGAAGGCGGGTCTCTGGGCAGTAACTGACGCTGAGGAGCGAAAGCGTGGGGAGCGAACAGGATTAGATACCCTGGTAGTCCACGCCGTAAACGGTGGGTACTAGGTGTGGGTTTCCTTCCTTGGGATCCGTGCCGTAGCTAACGCATTAAGTACCCCGCCTGGGGAGTACGGCCGCAAGGCTAAAACTCAAAGAAATTGACGGGGGCCCGCACAAGCGGCGGAGCATGTGGATTAATTCGATGCAACGCGAAGAACCTTACCTGGGTTTGACATGCACAGGACGCCGGCAGAGATGTCGGTTCCCTTGTGGCCTGTGTGCAGGTGGTGCATGGCTGTCGTCAGCTCGTGTCGTGAGATGTTGGGTTAAGTCCCGCAACGAGCGCAACCCTTGTCTCATGTTGCCAGCACGTAATGGTGGGGACTCGTGAGAGACTGCCGGGGTCAACTCGGAGGAAGGTGGGGATGACGTCAAGTCATCATGCCCCTTATGTCCAGGGCTTCACACATGCTACAATGGCCGGTACAAAGGGCTGCGATGCCGTGAGGTGGAGCGAATCCTTTCAAAGCCGGTCTCAGTTCGGATCGGGGTCTGCAACTCGACCCCGTGAAGTCGGAGTCGCTAGTAATCGCAGATCAGCAACGCTGCGGTGAATACGTTCCCGGGCCTTGTACACACCGCCCGTCACGTCATGAAAGTCGGTAACACCCGAAGCCGGTGGCCTAACCCCTTGTGGGAGGGAGCCGTCGAAGGTGGGATCGGCGATTGGGACGAAGTCGTAACAAGGTAGCCGTACCGGAAGGTGCGGCTGGATCACCTCCTTTCTAAGGAGCACCACAAGACTCAGTGCCCGCCCACATCGTGTGGGGGTTCGGGATTGTCTGGGCGATTCTGTGGATGGCCCTTCGCCTGTAGTGGGTGGGGGTCTGGTGCATAAAGTTAGACAACAAGCAACTGACCAGGTCGGGAGGATCCTTTCGGGGGTTCGATTCCTGGTCGAGAATGACTGCCGGACACACTATTGGGCTTTGAGACAACAAGCCCGCGGGTCTGCCTCTGTTGAGGGGTGGATGCCGGCCTTTGCTTCCCGGGTTTGTTCGGGGGTGGGGGTTCTTGTTGTTGCCCTGCTTTGGTGGTGGGGTGTGGTGTTTGATTTGTGGATAGTGGTTGCGAGCATCAAGAGGCACAGCCTTTTTGGGGTTGTGTTCTTGGATGTAATGCAAATTTTTCTGATACCCGCACATGGTGTCTGCTCTTTCGGGGGTGGGTGTGGTGTGTGGGTGATGACTCATTTTTTTGGTTTTGTGTTGTAAGTGTTTAAGGGCGCATGGTGGATGCCTTGGCACTGAGAGCCGATGAAGGACGTGGGAGGCTGCGATATGCCTCGGGAGCTGCCAACCGAGCGTGGATCCGAGGATGTCCGAATGGGGAAACCCGGCGCGAGTGATGTCGTGTCACCCGTACCTGAATACATAGGGTGCGGGGGGGAACGCGGGGAAGTGAAACATCTCAGTACCCGTAGGAAGAGAAAACAAAAGTGATTCCGTGAGTAGTGGCGAGCGAAAGCGGAGGATGGCTAAACCGTGTGCATGTGATACCCGGCGGGGGTTGTGTGTGCGGTGTTGTGGGGTCTGTGTTCTTTCCTCCGCCGAGGAGAGCAGCAGTTATAAAATAGTGTGTTAGTCGAAGTGGCCTGGGATGGTCTGCCGTAGTGGGTGAGAGCCCCGTAGGCGAAAACACGTTATCTGCTGTCACAGGTTCCCCGAGTAGCAGCGGGCCCGTGGAATCTGCTGTGAATCTGCCGGGACCACCCGGTAAGCCTGAATACTTCTCAGTGACCGATAGCGGATTAGTACCGTGAGGGAATGGTGAAAAGTACCCCGGGAGGGGAGTGAAATAGTACCTGAAACCGTGCGCTTACAATCCGTCAGAGCCCTCCTTCGTGGTGGGGTGATGGCGTGCCTTTTGAAGAATGAGCCTGCGAGTCAGGGACATGTCGCGAGGTTAACCCGTGTGGGGTAGCCGTAGCGAAAGCGAGTCTGAATAGGGCGTATCCACACAACAGTGTGTGGTGTAGTGGTGTGTTCTGGACCCGAAGCGGAGTGATCTACCCATGGCCAGGGTGAAGCAGCAGTAAGATGTTGTGGAGGCCCGAACCCACTTAGGTTGAAGACTGAGGGGATGAGCTGTGGGTAGGGGTGAAAGGCCAATCAAACTCCGTGATAGCTGGTTCTCCCCGAAATGCATTTAGGTGCAGCGTCGCAGTGTTCGTGTCGGAGGTAGAGCTACTGGATGGCCGATGGGCCTCACAAGGTTACTGACGTCAGCCAAACTCCGAATGCCGACACGGTGTAATGCGGCAGTGAGACGGCGGGGGATAAGCTCCGTGCGTCGAGAGGGAAACAGCCCAGATCGCCGGCTAAGGCCCCTAAGCGTGTGCTAAGTGGAAAAGGATGTGCAGTCGCAGAGACAACCAGGAGGTTGGCTTAGAAGCAGCCACCCTTGAAAGAGTGCGTAATAGCTCACTGGTCAAGTGATTGTGCGCCGATAATGTAGCGGGGCTCAAGCACACCGCCGAAGCCGCGGCAGCACACTTGTTGTGCTGGGTAGGGGAGCGTCCTGCATCCGGTGAAGCCACAGAGTGATCTAGTGGTGGAGGGTGTGGGAGTGAGAATGCAGGCATGAGTAGCGATTAGGCAAGTGAGAACCTTGCCCGCCGAAAGACCAAGGGTTCCTGGGCCAGGCCAGTCCGCCCAGGGTGAGTCGGGACCTAAGGCGAGGCCGACAGGCGTAGTCGATGGACAACGGGTTGATATTCCCGTACCCGTGTGTGGGCGTCCCTGATGAATCTGTTCTGCTAACCGCCCAAATGGTGGATCACCAATCCCTTTCGAGGGTGCGGGGTTCGCCGGCTGCGCGGGACCCGGATGGGTAGTAGTCAAGCGATGGGGTGACGCAGGAAGGTAGCCGTACCAGTCAGTGGTAATACTGGGGTAAGCCTGTAGGGAGGAACCTAGGTAAATCCGGGTTTCACATATCCTGAGAGGTGATGCATAGCCGATTGAGGCGAATTCGGTGATCCTATGCTGTCGAGAAAAGCCTCTAGCGAGCACACACGGCCCGTACCCCAAACCAACACAGGTGGTCAGGTAGAGAATACCAAGGCGTACGAGTGAACTATGGTTAAGGAACTCGGCAAAATGCCCCCGTAACTTCGGGAGAAGGGGGACCCCCGTACCGTCAACACCCTTTGCGGTGGGCAGCGGTGGGGGGTGGCACAAACCAGTGAGAAGCGACTGTTTACTAAAAACACAGGTCCGTGCGAAGTCGCAAGACGATGTATACGGACTGACGCCTGCCCGGTGCTGGAAGGTTAAGAGGACCCGTTAACCCTTCGGGGTGAAGCGGAGAATTTAAGCCCCAGTAAACGGCGGTGGTAACTATAACCATCCTAAGGTAGCGAAATTCCTTGTCGGGTAAGTTCCGACCTGCACGAATGGCGTAACGACTTCTCAACTGTCTCAACCATAGACTCGGCGAAATTGCATTACGAGTAAAGATGCTCGTTACGCGCGGCAGGACGAAAAGACCCCGGACCTTCACTACAACTTGGTATTGGTGCTCGATACGGTTTGTGTAGGATAGGTGGGAGACTGTGAAGCGGCCACGCCAGTGGTTGTGGAGTCGTTGTTGAAATACCACTCTGATCGTATTGGGCTTCTAACCTCGAACCGTCTATCCGGTTCAGGGACAGTGCCTGGCGGGTAGTTTAACTGGGGCGGTTGCCTCCTAAAAAGTAACGGAGGCGCCCAAAGGTTCCCTCAACCTGGACGGCAATCAGGTGTTGAGTGTAAGTGCACAAGGGAGCTTGACTGCGAGACGTACATGTCAAGCAGGGACGAAAGTCGGGACTAGTGATCCGGCACCCCGAGTGGAAGGGTGTCGCTCAACGGATAAAAGGTACCCGGGGATAACAGGCTGATCTTCCCCAAGAGTCCATATCGACGGGATGGTTTGGCACCTCGATGTCGGCTCGTCGCATCCTGGGGCTGGAGCAGGTCCCAAGGGTTGGGCTGTTCGCCCATTAAAGCGGCACGCGAGCTGGGTTTAGAACGTCGTGAGACAGTTCGGTCTCTATCCGCCGCGCGCGTCAGAAGCTTGAGGAAACCTGTCCCTAGTACGAGAGGACCGGGACGGACGAACCTCTGGTACACCAGTTGTCCCACCAGGGGCACCGCTGGATAGCCACGTTCGGACAGGATAACCGCTGAAAGCATCTAAGCGGGAAACCCCCTCCAAGACCAGGCTTCTCACCCATTCAGTGGGATAAGGCCCCCCGCAGACCACGGGATCGATAGACCAGACCTAGAAACCTAGCAATAGGCGCAGGGAACTGGCACTAACCGGCCGAAAACTTACAACAACAACAAAACCTCGCAACCACACCACGAATGCCCCAAACACGCATTCACACCCCACCACCAAATAACACCTCCACCCCACAACACGGGGTGGCACTCAAAAACGAGTGAAAATAAAGTTACGGCGGTCCATAGCGGCAGGGAAACGCCCGGTCCCATCCCGAACCCGGAAGCTAAGCCTGCCAGCGCCGATGATACTACCCACACGGGTGGAAAAGTAGGACACCGCCGAACACACATTAAAGCCCTTTGCCCCCCAAACACAATTGGGGGGCAAAGGCATTTCTATCGATAATCACCATCCTGGATCTGGTCGATTTCAAGTCGCGATTTGAGATTGCCGAGCCCGACATCGGCGCGCCTGCCCATCACCCATCTGGCGAGGGGCAACGCTGTGTTGCGGGCCAGGGCGGTCCCATTGCGGCTCCACATGCTCCACCGGACTTCACATGAACTCGGTTCGACTTCACTGAATTCCATCTCCATGCGTGGCAGTAACAACGGCAGGTCACCTTCCGTGGCCACCCTGTGAGGGACGTTGATATCGACCACGCGGATCGCCACCCTCCGCTTGCCCCTCAGTGGCATGGCGACAGTTTCCAGATACTGCTTGCCCCGAGTCGGGAACGGCAGGTCGTCGTCCGCGGCGATGCCGATCACGCCAGGAAACCAGTCGCCGAAGTTCTCTAGATCCGCCGCATAGTCAAATGCCTTCGCGCGCGAGCACCCAATAGTGACGACAGAATTGGCCAGCAGATACATCCCGCCTCCTCGTTGATGTCCAACCGCGGAAGGTTAGGCTGTAGACCTAGGTCAACAGTCAAGCGGTCAAACCTCTATGCAGATCAGCGAACTAGAAGAATGCACCGGCGTGAGTCGTCATGCCCTGCGCTATTACGAACGTCGCGGGCTTCTCGGCGAGGTACCCCGCACCCATGGCAACTATCGGGAGTATCCGGAATCCCTAGTCCAGCAGATCAAGCTGCTGCGCAGCATGCAGTCTCTGGGGTTCTCCCTGACCGAGATCCGGCAAGTGCTCGACGGACTGCGCGCCCACGACATCGACTGCGCCGACGGCGCCCGATTGCTGGCTGCCAAACGTATGCGCGTTCGAGAGCAGATCGCCGGTCTGACAGAAGTCAGTCGAATACTGCTGCAGGAACAGAAGCGCCTGGAAGACACCGCGCGCCGGCATGGGAAGTACGTCCAATAGGTGTCCCGCTACGCTTATGCCTGCACGCATCAATGCGAGCAGCCAAATAGGAAAGGGCCTACGTGCCGCAGGACACCCAGGGCGGTCGCGGCGAACGGCGCACTCAGCGCGACTCGAGCGCCGGCGGCCAGCGACCGGGCCGTGATCAGCGATCGGCGCCGCGCGTCTCCGGACCGCAGCGCGCCCGTCGTGCCCAACCCCGACCGACAGCTGATTCGGCCCGCGACGCCGGGCCGCCGATTCCCGCCGAGATCGACGCCAAACAACTCTCGCCGGAGATCCGCGGTGAGCTCACCACGCTCGACCGCGGGACTGCAGACGTCATCGCCCGTCACCTGGTGGCCGCCGGCGAACTCCTCGACGACGATCCCGAAGCCGCACTCGAACACGCCCGCGCCGCCCGGGCACGCGCCGGCCGGATCGCCGCGATCCGCGAGGCGGTCGGCATCGCGGCCTACCACTGCGGCGACTGGGCACAAGCACTGGCAGAACTGCGGGCAGCACGCAGAATGGGCAGCCGTTCGCCGCTGCTGGCCCTGATCGCCGACTGTGAGCGCGGTATCGGTCGACCCGAACGCGCGATAGAGCTCGCCCGCGGCGCGGAAGCCACCGAACTCAGCGGCGACGACGCCGACGAACTACGGATCGTGGTGGCCGGCGCCCGCTCCGACATGGGCCAGCACGAGCAGGCGCTGGCCATTCTGGCCTCGCCGGCGCTGGATCCGTCGCAGACCGGCCAGACCGCTGCCCGGCTGTTCTACACCTACGCCGAGACGCTGCTGACCCTCGGCCGTGCGCAGGAGGCGTTGGAATGGTTCCTCAACGCTGCCCGGGCCGACGTCGAAGGGGTCACTGACGCCGAAGAGCGGATCACGGAGCTGTCCTGAGGTGAGTACTCTTGCGCAGCAGCATGATTGCCTGCTGCTTGACCTCGACGGCACGGTGTTCCGCGGTCACCAGCCGACGCCGGGTGCAGTGGAGACCCTGGCTGTTGTCGAGTCGCGGATCCTGTATGTCACCAACAACGCCTCCCGCGGCGCCGCTCAGGTCGCCGAGCACCTTCGCGAACTGGGTTTCACCGCGGAACCCGACGATGTCGTCACCAGCGCCCAGAGTGCCGCACGCATGCTGGCCGACCAGCTGCCGGGCGGGGCGAAGGTTCTGATCGTCGGTACCGAAGCGCTGGCTGCCGAGGTCACCGATGTAGGCCTGGCGCCGGTGCGGCAGTGGTCGGACGACCCGGTGGCCGTGGTCCAGGGGCACTCCCCGGAGACCGCCTGGGCCGACCTCGCCGAGGCAGGACTGGCGATCAGATCCGGGGCTCTGTGGATCGCCGCCAACGTGGACAAGACGCTGCCCTCGGAGCGCGGCCTGCTGCCGGGCAACGGCTCGATGGTGGCTGCGCTGCGCACCGCCACCGACCGGGAACCCCAGGTCGCCGGCAAGCCGGCGCCGGCACTGATGGCAGATGCCCTGTCCCGCGGCGATTTTGACACCCCACTGGTGATCGGTGACCGTCTCGACACCGACATCGCCGGTGCCATCGCCGCGAAACTGCCCAGCCTGATGGTGATGTGCGGGGTGAACACCGCCAAGGACGCGATCTGGGCGATCCCGGAGCAGCGACCAGACTACATCGCCGAAGACCTCCGGGCCCTCACCGGGGACTCCGCCATGTTGCGCGTCGGGCCGCACCCGGGATGGCACGTCGATATCGACACCGGCACGGTCACGGTGCGGGCCACCGACCAGGATCCCGGCGATGCGCTATCGGTGATCCGGGTGATCGCCGATGCCGTCTGGAAAGCCGACACCGGCCGCCCGACGACGATCTCGGCCGGTGACGACACGGCGCGACTGGCCCTGCAGCGCTGGTCGCTGGCCCCGGCTGCCGACGGCAGCGGTGCGCTAGCGTGAACACCGACATGACCGACGATCCCGACGCGATTCGCGCCCAGGTGGCCGAACTCCTGGGCGAGCAGGCGGAGGTGGGCGAAGCCGACCTCGACGCCGTTGCTGCGCGCCTGGAGGAGGCGCACGAACTGCTGCTGCAGGCGTTGGAATCGGTCGAGAAGGGCTGATCCGCGTGACGCGGCGCGCTCGTGTGGACGCCGAGCTGGTACGACGCGGTCTGGCCCGCTCGCGCCAGCAGGCCGCGGAACTGATCGGCGCGGGCCGCGTCAGCATCGACGGGATGCCCGCGGCCAAGCCGGCGACGTCCATCGCGTTGAGCGCCAACCTGACCGTCGTGGACCTCGGCGAGCAGTCGTGGGTGTCCCGCGGAGCACACAAGCTGCTCGGGGCCCTCGAGGCCTTCGGTATCCCGGTCGACGGTCGGCGGTGTCTGGACGCGGGCGCATCGACCGGCGGGTTCACCGAGGTGCTGCTCGACCGCGGGGCCGCTGAGGTGGTCGCCGTCGACGTCGGTTACGGGCAGCTCGCCTGGGCGCTGCGTACCGATCCGAGGGTGACGGTGATGGAACGCACCAACGTACGTGACCTCACCGCCGACACGATCGGTGGGCCGGTGGACTTGATCGTCGCCGACCTGTCGTTCATCTCCCTGGCGACCGTGCTTCCGGCGCTGACTGCATGTGCCTCCCCGGGCGCCGATATCGTTCCCATGGTGAAGCCACAGTTCGAGGTCGGTAAGTCCCGGGTGGGCGCCGGCGGGGTGGTGGCGGACCCGGCGCTGCGCGCCGACGCGGTGCGCTCGGTGGCACGCCGCGCCGCCGAACTGCGCTGGCACGCCGTCGCCGTCGCCGCCAGCCCGTTGCCCGGGCCCGCCGGCAACGTGGAGTATTTCCTGCACCTGCGTGCCGAAACCGACCGAGCGCTGCCGGCGGATTCGCTTGACGGCGCGATTCGGCAGGCCGTCGAAGAGGGGCCGCAATGACGCACGAACGTACCATTCTGCTTGTCGTGCACACCGGCCGCGAGGAAGCCACCGAGGTGGCGCGCCGCGTCGAGAAGGTGCTGGGCGACAACGGAATCGCGCTGCGAGTACTCTCCGCCGAGGCGGTCGACCGCGGCCCCGTCCACCTCGCGCCCGACGACCTGCGGGCCCTCGGGGTGGAGATCGAGGTCGTCGACGCCGACCCACTGGCCGCCGAAGGCTGCGAACTGGTGCTCGTGCTCGGTGGCGACGGTACGTTCCTGCGGGCCGCCGACCTCGCCCGCAACGTCGAGATTCCGGTGCTCGGGGTGAACCTGGGCAGGATCGGCTTCCTCGCCGAGGCCGAAGCGGACTCCATCGACTCGGTTCTCGAACGCGTCATCGCACGCGACTACGTCGTCGAGGACCGTATGACGCTGGACGTGGCGATCCGGGTCGGGGGAGAACTCCTCGACCGCGGCTGGGCCCTCAACGAAGCCAGCCTGGAGAAGGGCCCGCGGCTGGGGGTGCTCGGCGTTGTCCTCGAGGTGGACAGGCGACCGGTCTCGGCGTTCGGGTGCGACGGCGTGCTGGTGTCCACCCCGACCGGGTCGACGGCGTATGCGTTCTCGGCCGGTGGCCCGGTGCTGTGGCCAGACCTGGAAGCGATCCTGGTGGTACCCAACAACGCCCACGCGCTGTTCGCCCGGCCGATGGTGACCAGCCCGGAGGCCTCGATTGCGATCGAGATCGAGGCGGACGGCCACGATGCGTTGGTGTTCTGCGACGGCCGACGGGAGATGGTGCTGCCGGCAGGGGGCAGGCTCGAGGTGACCCGCTGCGGCACGCCGCTGCGCTGGGCGCGGCTGGACAGCGCGCCCTTCACCGATCGGCTGGTGCGCAAATTCAGGTTGCCGGTCACCGGGTGGCGCGGACCGTAGTGCTATCCGAGATCCATATCGAGTCGCTGGGCGCCATCAGCGCTGCGACCGCCGAGTTCGACGGCGGGCTGACCGTGCTCACCGGCGAAACCGGTGCGGGCAAGACCATGGTGGTGAGCGGGCTGCATCTGCTCGGCGGTGCCCGCGCCGACCCCACGAAGGTGCGCTCGGGCGCGGCCCGCGCGGTGGTGGAGGGCCGGTTCGTCACCGACGACCTCGGCGAGGCGGTGACCACCAAGGTCGACGAGATCCTGGACTCCTCCGGGGCCGAGCGCGACGACGACCGCAGCGTCATCGCCGCCCGTTCGGTCAGCCGCGACGGGCCGTCGAGGGCGTATCTCGGCGGCCGCAGCGTGCCGGCCAAGTCGCTGAGCGGATTCACCAATGAGTTGTTGACGCTGCACGGCCAGAACGATCAGCTGCGGCTGATGCGGCCCGACCAGCAGCGCGCCGCGCTGGACCGCTACGCCGACGTCACCCGGCAACTGCACCGGTATCGCGCCGTTCGTGACCAGTGGCTCGCCGCCAGACGCGACCTCGACGACCGCCGCCGCCGCGCCCGCGAGCTGACCCAGGAGGCCGACCGGCTGCACTTCGCGCTGAACGAGATCGACGTCGTGGCCCCCCAGCCCGGCGAGGACGACGCCCTGGTCGGTGACATCCGCCGGCTGTCGGAACTGGACTCGTTGCGCGAGGCGGTGCAGACGGCCCACGCGGCGCTGTCCGGCGCAGTCGACGAGGGGCCGGCCGATGGCTTCTCCGCCGCGGCCGCGGTCGGGCAGGCGCGCACGGTGCTGGAGGGCACCGACGACGCCGCGTTGGCGGCGCTGTCCGAACAACTCGGCGCGGCCCTGACGGTGCTCGTCGACGTCTCCGCCGAGCTCAGCCACTTCCTGTCCGAATTGCCCACTGACGCAAGCTCGTTGGAGACCAAGCTGGCGCGGCAGGCCGAGCTGCGGACGTTGACGCGCAAGTACGCCGCCGACATCGACGGCGTGCTGGCCTGGGCGCGGGAGTCGCGGGAGCAGCTGGCCCAGCTCGACGTGTCCGAAGAGACCCTCGCAGAGCTGGAGCGCCGCGTCGACGGGCTGCAGGCCAAGGTCGTCGACGCCGCCCAGGAGCTGACGAAGGTCCGGGTCAAGGCAGCCAAGGGGCTGTCCAAGGCCGTCACCGCGGAGCTGGCCGGGCTGGCGATGGTCGGTGCGGACTTCACCATCACCGTCGGCCCGCTCGAAGCGCGTGTCGACGACACCGCCCCGCTACCGCTGCCGTCGGGCACCACCGTGCACGCCGGCCGCGACGGTGTGGACGCCGTCGAGTTCGGTTTCGCCGCGCACCGCGGCACCGACCTGCTGCCGCTGAACAAGAGCGCCTCCGGCGGTGAGCTCTCCCGGGTGATGCTGGCGCTCGAGGTGGTGCTGGCCGCCTCGACCGAGGGCACCACGATGGTCTTCGACGAGGTCGACGCCGGCGTCGGCGGGCGGGCCGCCGTCCAGATCGGCCGGCGGCTGGCCCGGCTGGCCCGCACCCACCAGGTCATCGTCGTGACCCACCTGCCCCAGGTCGCCGCCTACGCCGACGTGCATCTGGTCGTCGAGGGTGACGTCGGCACCAAGGGCGACCGCGCAAAATCCAGCGGGGTGCGCCGCCTCGACGACGACAGTCGCGTCGCCGAACTGGCCCGGATGCTGGCCGGGCTGGGGGAGTCCGACAGTGGCCGAGCGCACGCCCGCGAGCTTCTCGACGCCGCCCGGGGAGAGCGCGAGCAGGTCTCCTAGCCGTGTGACGGATGTGAAAAGAAGTAACTAATGGGGCTGGTGTTACGGCGCGCCTCCAACGCATAACTGGCCTTCCTGGACAGAATCCCCCCATGAAGATGTCTGCGTTGCTGTCCCGTAATGCCAGCTCACGGCCGGGGATCACCGGCACCGCCCGAGTTGACCGTGACATCGACCGGCTGCTGCGGCGCGTCTCACCCGGCGACATCGTCGTCATCGACGCCCAGGATCTGGATCGGATCACCGCGGACGCGCTCGTCGAGGCGAACGTCGCAGCAGTGGTCAACGCCTCGGCGTCGATCTCGGGCCGCTACCCCAACCTCGGACCCGAGGTGCTCGTCGTCAACGGCATCATGCTGGTCGACAACACCGGCCCGGAGGTCTTCAAGAAGGTCAAGGACGGCGCCCGCATCCGGATCAACGAGGGCGGCGTGTACTCCGGTGACCGCCGCCTGATCCTCGGCACCGAACGCACCGACGCCGAGATCCACGAGCTGATGCAGGAAGCCAAGGGCGGCCTGGTCGCGCACCTGGAAGCCTTCGCAGGCAACACCATCGAGTTCATCCGCAGCGAGAGCCCGCTGCTGATCGACGGCATCGGCATCCCCGACATCGACGTCGACATGAACGGCAGGCACGTGGTGATCGTCGCCGAGGAGGACCACGCCGCGGCCGACCTCAAGGCGCTCAAGCCCTTCATCAAGGAGTATCAGCCGGTGCTCGTCGGTGTCGGGACCGGCGCCGACATCCTGCGCAAGGCGGGCTACCGCCCGCAGCTGATCGTGGGGGACCCGGACAAGATCAGCACCGAGGTACTGCGCTGCGGCGCTCAGGTGGTGTTGCCCGCCGATGCCGACGGGCACGCCGCAGGACTGGAGCGGATCCAGGATCTCGGCGTGGGCGCGATGACCTTCCCCGCCGCCGGCTCGGCGGCCGATCTGTCGCTGCTGCTGTGTGACCACCACGGCGCCTCGCTGATCGTCACCGTCGGACACACCGCCAGCATCGAGGAGTTCTTCGACCGGACCCGGCAGCGCAGCAACCCCTCGACGTTTTTGACCCGACTGAAGGTCGGCGAGAAGCTGGTCGATGCCAAAGCCGTTGCCACGCTGTACCGGAGCAGGGTGTCCGGCGGCGCGATCGCGTTGCTGGTGCTGGCCATGCTGATCGCGGTGATCGCCGCGCTGTGGGTGTCACGTGCCGACGCCGCGGTGCTGGAGTGGCTGGCCGAGTACTGGAACCGGGCCATGCTCTGGGTGCAGGGCCTGGTCTCCTAGAGGTGATGACGTGATCTCCCTGCGTTCGCATGCGATCTCGCTGGCCGCGGTCTTCCTGGCGCTGGCCATCGGCGTGGCCCTCGGCTCGGGGCTGCTGTCCAACACGGTGCTGTCCGGGTTGCGCGCCGACAAGAGCGAGATGCAAACCCAGATCGACTCGCTGACCGAGGACAAGAACGCTCTGAACGAAAAGCTCAGTGCAGCTGAGGATTTCGACGCGCAGATGGCGCCGCGCATCCTGCGCGACAGCCTCGCAGAGAAGTCGGTGGTCCTGTTCCGTACCCCCGACGCCGCCGACGGTGACGTCGAGGCGCTGACCCGGCTGGTGGAGCAGGCCGGCGGCCGGGTGACCGGCGACATCGGACTGACCCAGGAATTCGTCGACGCCAACTCCGCGGAGAAACTGCTCTCGGTGGTCAACTCGCCCATCGTTCCCGCCGGGGCGCAGTTGAGCACGGGGTCCGTCGACCAGGGCTCGCAGGCGGGTGACCTGCTGGGCATCGCGCTGCTGGACAATCCGGACCCGGCGGTGCCGGCGGTCGACGACGCGTCGCGCGACACCGTGCTGGCCGCGCTGCGCGACACCGGCTTCGTGACCTACGGCACCCAGCGCATCGGCGCCGCCGACACCGCGCTCGTGGTCACCGGCGGAGCGCTCGCCGACGATGCGGGCAACCAGGGCGCCACCGTCGCCCGGTTGGCCGCGGGGCTTGCCCCGCACGGCGCGGGTACCGTTCTGGTCGGACGTGACGGTTCGGCGTCCGGAACCGCCGCCGTTGCGGTGACCAGGTCAGACGCCGCGCTCAACAGCGCTGTCAGCACCGTCGACGACGTCGACCGCGAACCCGGCCGGATCACCGCGGTGCTCGCACTGAGCGACCTGATCAATGGTGGGAACCCGGGCCAGTTCGGTACCGGGCCGGGCGCGAGCGCCGTCACCGTCGCGCCGTAGCACCGCGCGGCGCCGCCCCGCGTGTCAGCGACGGCTTGTCGGTGTCGGTGTTAGGGTGAGATTCCGTGGGTCGGCAGGCCCCTCATCGGACTCGATCTTCATCTGGGTCCCACCGAAACTAAGCCCTGCCCATCGTCACGGAGGTTGCTCTTGCCAGGCCGGATGAATCAGCTACGCAAGCACCCGCAGACCGCCACCAAACACATCTTCGTGACCGGTGGTGTGGTGTCGTCGCTCGGTAAGGGCCTCACGGCGTCCAGCCTCGGTCAGTTGCTGACCGCGCGCGGGCTGCAGGTGACGATGCAGAAACTCGACCCCTATCTCAACGTCGACCCCGGCACCATGAACCCGTTCCAACACGGGGAGGTCTTCGTCACCGAAGACGGCGCCGAGACCGACCTCGACGTCGGGCACTACGAACGCTTCCTCGACCGCAACCTGTCCGGCTTCGCCAATGTCACTACGGGCCAGGTGTATTCGACGGTGATCGCCAAGGAGCGGCGCGGGGAGTACCTCGGCGACACCGTTCAGGTCATTCCGCACATCACCGACGAGATCAAGCGGCGAGTCCTGGCGATGGCCGAACACGACAGCCAGGGAAACCGGCCCGACGTGGTGATCACCGAGATCGGCGGAACCGTCGGTGACATCGAGTCGCTGCCCTTCCTGGAGGCTGCCCGCCAGGTGCGTCACGAGGTGGGCCGGGAAAACTGCTTCTTCCTGCACTGCTCGCTGGTGCCCTACATGGCGCCCTCCGGGGAACTCAAGACCAAGCCGACCCAGCACTCGGTGGCCGCGCTGCGCAGCATCGGCATCACGCCCGATGCGCTGATCCTGCGGTGTGACCGCGACGTGCCGGAACCGCTGAAGATCAAGATCGCGCTGATGTGCGACGTCGACATCGACGGCGTCATCTCCACTCCCGACGCCCCGTCGATCTATGACATTCCCAAGGTGCTGCACCGCGAGGAACTCGACGCCTACGTGGTAAGGCGGCTCAATCTGCCGTTCCGCGACGTGGACTGGACCCAGTGGAACGACCTGCTGCGCCGGGTGCACGAACCACGGGAATCGGTCCGCATCGCGCTGGTGGGCAAGTACATCGACCTGTCCGACGCCTATCTGTCGGTGGCCGAGGCGCTGCGGGCCGGCGGGTTCGCCCACCATGCCAAGGTGGAATTGCGGTGGATCGCCTCCGACGACTGCGAAATCGACGGGGAGGCCGCCGCCGCGCTGGCCGACGTCGACGGCGTTCTGATCCCGGGCGGCTTCGGCATCCGCGGTATCGAGGGCAAGATCGGCGCCATCCGCTACGCACGCAAGCGTGGCCTGCCGGTGCTCGGCCTGTGCCTGGGCCTGCAGTGCATCGTGATCGAGGCGGCCCGGTCGGTCGGCATCACCGACGCCAACTCCGCCGAGTTCGAGCCCGCGACACTCGACCCGGTGATCTCCACGATGGCCGACCAGCGGGAAGTGGTCGCCGGCGAGGCCGACCTGGGGGGCACCATGCGGCTGGGTGCCTACCCCGCCCACCTGCAGCCGGATTCCATCGTGGCGCGGGCCTACGAGGCGACCGAGGTCTCCGAACGGCACCGGCACCGCTACGAGGTCAACAACCTCTATCGGGACCGTATCGCCGAGAGCGGGTTGCGGTTCTCGGGGACCTCCCCCGACGGCTACCTCGTCGAGTTCGTCGAGTACCCGCCCGAGGTGCATCCGTTCATCGTGGGCACCCAGGCGCACCCGGAGCTCAAGAGCCGGCCCACCCGGCCGCATCCGCTGTTCGCGGCGTTCATCGGCGCCTCGCTGGCGTACAAGAACGAGGAGCGGTTGCCGGTCGAGATTCCGGAGCGTGCGGAGGCGCCGGCCAACGGCGCCGAGCACGCCCTCGAAGACGTCCCGGCCCGTGGCTGACGACGACTGCGGCGACAACAGCAGCAGTCACGAGTTCTCCGTCGCTGCGTCGGAAACGCTGTACGTCGGGAAGATCTTCGCGCTGCGCGCCGACGAAGTCCGGATGCCCGGCGGCAACACCGCCCGCCGGGAGATCGTCGAGCACTTCGGGGCGGTGGCCGTCGTCGCGATCGACGACGACGGCCGGATCGTGCTCGTCTACCAGTACCGGCACGCGTTCGGCAGGAGGCTGTGGGAACTGCCGGCCGGGCTGCTCGACCTGGGTGGCGAACCCCCGCACGAGACGGCGGCGCGCGAACTGGCCGAGGAGGCCGGCCTGGCTGCCCAGACCTGGCACACGCTGGTCGACCTGGATTCCGCACCGGGCTTCAGCGACGAGAGCGTGCGGGTGTTCCTGGCCACCGGGCTCAGCGATGTGGACCGCTCGCAAGTGCACGACGAAGAAGCCGACCTGACGGTGGAGCGTCTCGCGCTCGGCGACGCCGTGACGAAGGTCTACTCCGGTGAGATCGTCAACTCGATTTCGGTCGCCGGGATCCTGGCCGCCCATGCGATGCCGCCCGTGGACCGCCTGCGCCCGGTCGACGCGCCCTGGACCGACCGGCCCGCCGCGTTCGCACGCCGGAAGGGGCACGGGTGACCACCCACTCGCTGTCCTTCGGTTCGGCCCTCGACGAACAGTTCCGCGGATACCTCGACCACCTGGCGATCGAGCGGGGGGTGGCGGCGAACACGCTGAGTTCCTACCGCAGGGATCTGCGGCGGTACGCCGAACACCTCGACTCCCGGGGGATCGATGATCTGGCGAGCGTGGCGGAGATCGACGTCAGCGAGTTCCTGGTGGCTCTGCGCCGCGGTGACCCGGACAACGGGGTGGTGCCGTTGTCGGCGGTTTCGGCCGCGAGGGCACTGATCGCGGTGCGCGGCCTGCACCGATTCGCCGCCGCCGAGGGAATCGCTGCGATCGACGTCGCCCGCGAGGTGAAACCGCCGACGCCCAGCCGTCGGCTTCCCAAGAGCCTGAGCATCGACGAGGTGCTGGCCCTGCTCGACGGCGCCGGCGGCGACAGCGAAACCGACGGTCCGCTGACGCTGCGTAACCGTGCGCTGCTGGAACTGCTGTACTCGACCGGCGCGAGGATCTCCGAGGCGGTGGGCCTCGACCTCGACGACGTCGACACCCATGCCCGCTCGGTGCTGCTGCGCGGCAAGGGAGGCAAACAGCGCCTGATCCCGATCGGCCGCCCGGCGGTCGCCGCGCTGGACGCCTATCTGGTGCGTGGGCGCCCGGAACTCGCCAGCCGCGGCAGGGGCACGGCAGGTATCTTCCTCAACGCCCGCGGCGGGCGGTTGTCGCGGCAGAGCGCCTGGCAGGTGCTTCAGGACTCCGCCGAACGCGCGGGCATCACCGCGACGGTGTCCCCGCACGTGCTGCGGCACTCCTTCGCCACCCACCTGCTCGACGGTGGTGCCGACGTCCGCGTCGTGCAGGAACTGCTCGGCCATGCGTCGGTGACCACGACGCAGATCTACACCATGGTCACCGTGAACGCGCTGCGCGAAGTATGGGCGGGCGCCCATCCGCGAGCCCGCTGACCGCGGTTCAGCCCAGATACTCCGACTCGAGCACCAGGTCGGGCATCAGGGACTGATATTCGAGGTGGGTCTTGTGCTCGACGGTGTTCCACAGCGTTCCCTGATGTTCGCGCATGTAGGCGCGGTACTTCGGCGCCCCGGGCAGCCCGACGTTGTCGGCGACCACGATCGATCCCCGGTGCAGCCATCCGCGGTCGAGCACGCTGCGCAGATCCGACAGGTAGGCACGCTTGTCGTGGTCGATGAACAGCAGATCCAGACTGCCCGGCGTGAAGCCGTGTTCGCCGGCCAGGCTGTCCAGGGTGCGGCCGCCGTCCCCGAGCGTGCCGACGACGCAGCTGACCCGCTCGGCGACGCCCGCGTGCGCCCAGATGCGCCGTGCCACTTCGGCGTTGGCGGCAGAGAACTCGATCGAGCAGATGCGCGCCGACGGTGCGGACCGGGCGATGCGCAACGCGCTGTAACCGCAGTAGGTGCCCAGTTCCAGCACCAGGTTCGCGCCCGCGCGCCGCACCGCGGCGTCGAGCAGTCGGCCCTTCTCGTCGCCGATGTTGACCAGCATCGCCTTCTCGTAGGCGAACCGGTCGATCGCGGCCAGGACGTCGTCGACGTCGCCGCGGGCGGCGTGGGCCTCCACGTAGTCGGCGCAGGCGGCCTCGCGGCCGTCCCCGATCTGACCGGTGCGGAGGAACGACGGCATCCCCAACGCGAGGCGCCACGTCGACCACCGCAGGAAGGGCAATCGTCGTTTGAGGCTCATCACATCAGCCTAGGCAGCCGTCGCGGACATCCGATAGCAGTCTTGCCTGCGGGTCTGCCTCATCAGCACGAAGCTCACCGTTAAACTTGCCCGGATGTCCGCCAAGCCGCTGCGTTGCCCGACCAGCCCAGGTCCGGCATGACCGACGACGCGGACGGCGCGGTCGCCGAGCCGACACCGGGTCTGACCGGCCGGCTGCCGCGGCCGACCCCCGAGCCCACTCCGCGAAGCACCCACGGACCGGCCAAGGTCGTGGCGATGTGCAATCAGAAGGGCGGCGTCGGCAAGACCACCTCCACGATCAACCTGGGCGCCGCCCTCGCTGAGTACGGCCGTCGGGTGCTGCTGGTCGATCTCGATCCGCAGGGCGCGCTGTCGGCAGGGCTCGGGGTGCCGCACTACGAGCTCGACAACACCGTGCACAACCTGCTGGTGGAGCCGCGGGTGTCGATCGACGAGGTGCTGCTGAGCACCCGGGTACCCGGGCTGGACCTGGTGCCCAGCAACATCGACCTGTCAGCGGCCGAGATCCAGCTGGTCAACGAGGTGGGCCGGGAACAGTCCCTGGCGCGCGCGCTGTATCCGGTGCTGGACCGCTACGACTACGTGCTGATCGACTGCCAGCCGTCGCTGGGCCTGCTCACCGTCAACGGCCTCGCCTGCAGTGACGGGGTGATCATCCCCACCGAATGCGAGTACTTCTCGCTGCGCGGTCTGGCCCTGCTGACCGACACCGTCGAGAAGGTGCACGACCGGCTCAACCCGAAGCTGTCGATCAGCGGGATCCTGATCACCCGCTATGACCCCCGCACCGTGAACTCCCGCGAGGTGATGGCCCGGGTGGTGGAGCGGTTCGGCGATCTGGTCTTCGACACCGTCATCACCCGGACCGTGCGGTTCCCGGAGACCAGCGTCGCCGGTGAACCCATCACCACCTGGGCGCCGAAATCGGCTGGTGCCGAAGCGTATCGAGCGCTGGCACGTGAGGTCATCGACCGGTTCGGCGCGTGAGCGAGACACCGCCCACCGAACAGACCGAGGATTCAGGCTCCGCCCCGGCCGGCTTCCAGGTCCGGCTGAGCAACTTCGAGGGTCCGTTCGACCTGCTGCTGCAGCTGATCTTCGGCCATCGGCTCGATGTCACCGAAGTGGCGCTGCACCAGGTCACCGATGAGTTCATCGCCTACACCAAGGCGATCGGCCCGACCCTCGGGCTCGACGAGACGACGTCGTTCCTGGTGGTCGCGGCGACCCTGCTGGACCTCAAGGCCGCGCGGTTGCTGCCCGCAGGCGAAGTCCACGACGAAGAGGATCTGGCGCTGCTCGAGGTACGCGACCTGTTGTTCGCCAGGTTGCTGCAGTACCGGGCGTTCAAGCACGTCGCAGTGATGTTCGCCGAATTGGAGGCCGCGGCACTGCGCAGCTATCCGCGGGCGGTGGCGCTGGAGGACCGCTACGAAGACCTGCTACCCGAGGTGATGCTCGGTGTGGACGCGGAACGGTTCGCGCAGATCGCAGCGACGGCGTTCACGCCGCGGCCGGTGCCCACGGTGGGCACCGACCACCTGCACCAGGTGTCGGTTTCGGTGCCTGAGCAGGCAGCCAACTTGATGTCGCTGCTGCAGAGCCGGGGCGTCGGCGAGTGGGCGTCGTTCTCCGACCTGGTAGCTGACTGCGAGGTGCCGATGGAGATCGTCGGCCGGTTCCTGGCGCTGCTCGAACTGTACCGAGCCAGGGCGGTAGCATTCGACCAATCAGAACCGCTTGGTGTGCTCCAGATTTCGTGGACCGGAGAGCAGCCGAGCAGCCCACAACTGGCGACCGCCGACGCGGGATAGACAAGACAGATGGCAGACGAAACCTCAGATCCTTCGGCCGAGCATGTGCTCGACACCGAACCCGACAGCACCGAACCCGACAGCACCGAACCCGACAGCACCGAACTCGATGAAGCCGAACTCGGCTCGGTGCTCGAAGCGTTGCTGCTCGTCGTCGACACCCCGGTCTCCGTCGACGCGCTGGCTTCGGCGACCGATCAGCCTGCGTCCCGGGTGGCCGATACCTTGCACGCGATGGCCCGTGAGCTCACCGCCCGCGACAGCGGCATCGAACTGCGCGAAGCCGGCGGGGGATGGCGGATGTACACCCGCGCGAAGTTCGCGCCGTACGTCGAGCGGCTGCTGCTCGACGGGGCCCGCTCGAAGCTGACCCGCGCGGCGCTGGAGACGCTGGCCGTCGTCGCCTACCGGCAACCGGTCACCCGGGCCCGGGTCAGCGCGGTACGCGGGGTCAACGTCGACGCGGTGATGCGCACGCTGCTGGCCCGTGGGCTGGTCACCGAGGCCGGGACCGACGCCGATTCCGGTGCCGCCGCATTCGCCACGACGGAACTGTTCCTGGAACGGCTCGGACTAAGCTCGCTGGCCGACCTTCCCGATATCGCACCGCTGCTGCCCGACGTCGACGTCATCGACGATCTCAGCGAAAACCTCAGTGACGAGCCACGTTTCATGAAACTCAACGGCGCTCCCAGTCACGGGGCAGCGGTTTCCTTCGACGTGGACCGGGAGTGATGATGGCCGACGACGACGGCGTGCGTCTCCAGAAAGTGTTGTCCCAGGCGGGAATTGCTTCCCGACGTGTCGCGGAGCGGATGATCCGCGACGGCCGGGTCGAGGTGGACGACAGGGTGGTCACCGAGATGGGCACCCGGGTGGACCCGGGCCTGTCGGTGATCCGGGTCGACGGCGTCAGGATCACCGTCGACGACACGTTGGTGCACCTGGCCATCAACAAACCCGTCGGCATGCACTCCACGATGTCCGACGATCGCGGCCGCCCCTGCGTCGGCGACCTGGTGGAGCACCGGGTGCGGGGCAACAAGAAGCTGTTCCACGTCGGACGGTTGGACGCGGACACCGAAGGGCTGCTGCTGCTGACCAACGAAGGTGAGCTCGCGCACCGGCTGATGCACCCGTCGTACGAGGTGCCCAAGACCTACCTGGCGACCGTCACCGGCTCGGTGCCGCGCGGTCTGGGGAACAAGCTGCGCGACGGGATCGAGCTGGACGACGGCCCGGTGCGGGTCGACGATTTCGCGGTGGTCGACGCGGTGCCGGGCAAGTCGCTGGTGCGGGTGACGTTGCACGAGGGCCGCAAGCGCATCGTGCGCCGGCTGCTGGCCGAAGTGGGTTACCCGGTGGTGGAACTGGTCCGCACCGACATCGGCCCGGTCACGCTCGGCGATCAGCGGCCGGGCAGCATCCGGGTGTTGACGCAGAAGGAGATCGGCGAACTGTACAAGGCGGTGGGCCTGTGAGCCGGGCACTGGTGATAGCGATCGACGGTCCGGCTGGAACCGGAAAGTCGTCGGTGGCAAGGGGTTTGGCGCAGTCGCTGCGGGCCAGATACCTGGACACCGGCGCGATGTACCGGATCGTCACGCTCGCGGTGCTGCGGGGCGGCATCGACCTCGGCGACGCGGCGGCCATCGCGGCGGCCGCCGACGGTATCGAGCTGGCGGTGGGCCACGATCCGGGCCAGGACCGCTCGTATCTGGCGGGCGAGGACGTCTCCGCGGAGATCCGCGGTGACGCCGTGACCAGGGCGGTGTCCGCGGTATCGGCGGTGCCCGCGGTGCGCACCCGACTGGTCGCCCTGCAGCGCGCGCTGGCACAGGGGCCGGACAACGTCGTCGTCGAGGGACGCGACATCGGCACCGTCGTGCTGCCCGACGCCGACGTGAAGATCTTCCTGACCGCCTCACCCGAGGAACGGGCCCGTCGCCGCAACGACCAGAACGTCGCCGCCGGGTTGCCCGGCGACTACGACGGGGTGCTCGCCGACGTCAAACGGCGTGACCACCTGGACAGCTCGCGCGACGTGTCGCCGCTGCGCGCGGCCGAGGATGCGCTTGTCGTCGACACCAGCCACATGAACCAGGCCGAGGTGATCGCTCATCTGACGGACCTCATCCACGAGAAAGCCGGGGTTCACCCATGAGTGACGGATCCGACGACACCTGGGTCGACGAGAGCGACTGGGAACTGGGGGCCGAAGAGGTCGCCGAAGCTCTCGAGGAGGCGGCCTCGCCGCCGCCGGTGGTCGCGGTCGTCGGACGGCCCAACGTCGGGAAGTCCACGCTGGTCAACCGGATCCTGGGGCGTCGCGAAGCGGTGGTGCAGGACGTTCCCGGGGTGACCCGCGACCGGGTTTCCTACGACGCACTGTGGTCCGGGCAGCGGTTCGTGGTCCAAGACACCGGCGGTTGGGAGCCCGACGCGAAGGGGCTGCAGCAGCTCGTCGCCGATCAGGCCTCGGTGGCGATGCGCACCGCGGACGCGATCATCCTCGTCGTCGATTCCATCGTCGGCGCCACTGCGGCCGACGAGGCCGCCGCCAAGTTGCTGCAGCGCTCCGGCAAGCCGGTGTTCCTGGCCGCGAACAAGGTCGACACCGATCGCGGCGAAGCCGATGCTGCCGCGCTGTGGTCGTTGGGGCTGGGGGAGCCGCATTCGGTCAGCGCGATGCACGGCCGTGGCGTCGCCGACCTGTTGGACGTTGTCGTCGCGGCGCTGCCGACCGTCTCCGAGGTCGGCGGCGGTGGTGGCGGGCCGAGGCGGGTGGCGTTGGTCGGCAAGCCGAACGTCGGCAAGTCCTCGCTGCTCAACCGGCTCTCCGGCGACGAGCGGTCGGTGGTGCATGACGTCGCGGGCACCACGGTGGACCCGGTCGACTCGCTGATCGAAATGGACGGAAAGCTGTGGCGCTTCGTCGACACGGCGGGTCTGCGACGCAAGGTCGGCCAGGCCAGCGGCCATGAGTTCTACGCCTCGGTGCGGACTCACGGCGCGATCGACTCCGCCGAGGTGGTGATCGTGCTCGTCGATGCCTCACAGCCGCTGACCGAGCAGGACCAGCGGGTGCTGAGCATGGTCACCGAGGCCGGGCGGGCGTTGGTGCTCGCGTTCAACAAGTGGGATCTGGTCGACGAGGACCGCCGGTTCCTGTTGGACCGCGAGATCGACCTGCAGCTGTCGCAGCTGCAGTGGGCGCCCCGGGTCAACATCTCGGCCAAGACGGGCCGGGCGGTGCAGAAGCTGGTGCCGGCGCTGGAGACCGCGCTGGCGTCGTGGGACTCCCGCATCTCCACCGGGCCGCTCAATACGTTCTTCAAGGAGATCGTCGCCGCCACCCCACCGCCGGTTCGCGGTGGCAAGCAACCGCGGATCCTGTTCGCCACCCAGGCCACCGCGCGTCCGCCGACGTTCGTCCTTTTCACCACCGGGTTCCTGGAGGCGGGATACCGGCGCTTCCTGGAACGCAAGCTGCGCGAGACGTTCGGCTTCGAGGGCAGCCCCATCCGGATCAACGTCCGGGTCCGGGAGAAGAGGGGCGCTCGGACCCGCACCCGGTGACCCCGGCGCACCTGATTCGCTTGTCTAAGGTGATCGGGTGCCCGTCGTCGACATGGTCCTGATCGCACTGGCGGGTGTGGGAGCCGGCGCCATCAACGCCATCGTCGGATCCGGCACGTTGATCACGTTCCCCACGCTGGTGGCGCTGGGCTTTCCGCCGGTGACGGCCACGATGTCCAACGCCGTCGGGCTGGTCGCCGGTGGGGTGTCCGGCACGTGGGGTTACCGCCGCGAACTGCGCGGTCAGCGCAGCAGGCTGGTCTGGCAGCTCCCGGCGTCGATCGCCGGTGCCGGGGTCGGTGCGTGGCTGCTGCTGCATCTGCCGGAGAAGGTCTTCATCCAGGTTGTGCCGGTGCTGTTGATCGCGGCGCTGGCGCTGGTGGTGGTCGGCCCGCGGATCCAGGCGTGGGCACGCCACCGGGCCGAGGCGGCCGGGCGGTCGGTGGATCACGTGTCGGCGGGTCGGATGACCGCGCTGGTGGCCGCGACGTTCGCCGTCGGGGTGTACGGCGGGTATTTCACCGCAGCCCAGGGCATCATGCTGATCGCCGCGATGGGAGCGCTGCTGCCCGAGGACGTGCAGCGGATGAACGCCGCCAAGAACCTGCTGTCGCTGGTGGTCAACATCGTGGCTGCGGTGGCCTACACCGTGGTGGCGTTCGACCGGATCAGCTGGGCCGCGGCCGGGCTGATCGCGGTGGGGTCGCTGGTCGGCGGTTTCGTCGGCGCGCACTACGGTCGCCGGCTCTCGCCGAACGTGCTGCGGGCCGTGATCGTGGTGGTGGGATTGATTGGGCTGTACCGGTTGTTGACCGTGTAGTCTGTCCCAGGTCTGGTGATCTCTGGAGTGAGGAATGTCGATGGCTCAACTGGTGCATATCGCGCCGGCGCCGTCTGACGTGTCCGCGCTGGAGCCCTTCTGGCCGTCCCGCAGGTTGATGGCCTTCGACGAGTGGTGTTGTCCGCGTCCCTGACGCGCACCCATCCGTCCGTTGCGGTCACCTCGTGGTGACCACATTCTCCGAAGGCAGCCATGCGTTCGCTTCTCATGTTCACGCTCGTCGGCGCGGGAGCGCAGCTCGTCGACGGCGCACTCGGTATGGCGTTCGGTGTCACCGCGACGACGCTGCTGGTGCTCTCCAGCGTCGGCGCGGCACAGGCCAGCGCCGCGGTGCACCTCGCCGAGGTCGGCACGACGTTCGCGTCGGGGTTGTCGCACTGGAAGTTCAAGAACATCGACTGGGTTCTGGTCGCCAAGCTGGGCGCGCCGGGAGCGGTGGGCGCGTTCGTCGGGGCGACTGTGCTGTCGTCGCTGTCCACCGAGCACGCCGCACCGCTGATGGCCGCGATCCTGGTGGCGATCGGCACTTATGTGCTGCTGCGATTCTCGTTGCGCACCCCGCTGACGTTCGGGACGCGGGGCACCAGCCACAGCACCAAGTTCCTGGCCCCGCTGGGCCTGTTCGGCGGGTTCATCGACGCCTCCGGTGGCGGAGGCTGGGGCCCGGTGACGACGAGCACGCTGCTGTCGCAGGGCAAGACCGCGCCGCGGACCGTGATCGGCTCGGTGAGCGCCTCGGAGTTCCTGGTATCGGTGGCGGCCTCGCTGGGCTTCCTGATCGGGCTGCGTCAGGAGTTCCTGCAGAACTGGCCGGTGGTGGTGGGCCTGATGGTCGGCGGCGTGATCGCCGCGCCGTTCGCCGCCTGGCTGGTCAGCCGCGTCAGCCCCGCGCTGTTGGGCAGCGCCGTGGGCGGTGTGATCGTGCTGACCAACAGCCAGAAGCTGGTGCACTTCTTCGACATCCACTGGCCGTGGTCGACGGTCATCTACTCGCTGATCGTGGTCGTGTGGGTGTCGCTGGTCATCTACGCCTGGCGGGTCTCGCGGGCACCGCGGTTCGTGCCCGAGAACGGCGACGTCGCCGCAGGCGAGACCGACTCAGAAACGGTCACGCGCTGATTCCTGCTCGACGACCGCCTCGAGGTCGTTCAGTCGTTCCATGGACGAGACCACCCGGCGGGTGCGGTGGTTGCGGGCCAGCAGGTCGCGGTGACGGTGGCTGAACGCCCAGTAGCCGGCGGTGAAGGGGCACGCATCGTCGCCGAGGCGCTTCTTCGGGTCGAAGTCGCAGTCACCGCAGTGGTCGCTCATCTTGTTGATGTACGCCCCGCCTGAGGTGTAGGGCTTGGTGGCCAGCAGGCCGCCGTCGGCGTGCTGGCTCATCCCGACCACGTTGGTGGGCATCACCCAGCGGAAGCCGTCGACGTACGCGGTGGCGAACCAGTCGGTGAGCTCGTCGGGACGGTAGCCGCGTTGCAGGGCGTGGCTGCCGAGCACCATGAGCCGCTGGATGTGATGGGTCCAGCCACGGTCGCGGACGCCGGCGAGGGCGTGGCGCAGGCACTGCGCGGTCACTGCGTCGGCGTCCAGATCGGTCCACCAGGCCGGCAGCGGTGTGCGGGCATTCAGTTCGTTGTTTCCTGAGGTGTAGTCCGGGCCGAAATGCCAGTAGAGATGCCACATGTATTCGCGCCAGCCGAGGATCTGCCGGATGAAGCCCTCGACCGCGGCCAACGGCGCCGTCTTGTCGCGGTAGGCGCGCTCGGCCGCGTCGACGGCGTCCAGCGGGTGCAGCACCCCGAGGTTGAACGGGACCGACAACAGCGAATGCGCCATCGCCCAGTCGTCGCCCATGATGGCGTCCTCATACCGGCCGAACACCGGCAGACGATGGTCGATGAAGCGGGTCAGTGCCCGTTTGGCCTCGGTGGGGGTGACGGCGAACAGTCGCGGCCCGTCGGCGCCGACGGTGTTGAGGTCCATCCGGTCGAGGTCGCGGCGGACCGCGTCGTCGATATCGTCCTCGCGGGGCTTGTAGGGGGCGGGGACGTCGAGGGTCTTCTGCTTCTTCGGTGGGGGTTCGCGGTTGTCCTCGTCGTAGTTCCACCGGTTGCCGACGGGGTCTTTGCCCTCCATCAGGACGTCGAACCGGCGGCGCTGGTCGCGGTAGAAGTCCTCCATCCGGAAGTGGGTGCGGTCACCGGCCCAGTCCCGGAAGTCCTTCCGCGGGAGGGCAAATGTCGCGGTGGGGAGAACGTCGGCGACAAGACCGTCCTTGCGAAGCCGGTGGACGAACTTCTCCGCGGCGTGCGACGTCGGTTCGTGGACGAGGACCGGCCGGTGGAACCGGCGCAGCGCGTCGGTATAGGTGTCGGCGTTGATCAGGGTCGCGCGGTCGCCGAGGTCGCGGTGCGCGTGCCGCAGCGCCGACAGCACCAGGTGAAGTTTCTGGCGGTGGTAGCGGCGCTTGGTCAGCGCCGAGGTGGCCTCGACCAGCAGCACCTCGCGGTGGGCATGCTCGCCGCCGTGGACCGCCGGACCGAGTTGGTCGGCGAACAGCCACAGGGGAGTGTCGTCGCTCATCACCCCGAGGGTAGGCGTGGGCCACGACACCGGCCCCGCGGTTGGGATCCGGGTGATGGCCTGAGGTAGGCTTTCGACCGCCTGCCGGCGATCCCGGCGGCACCACGGGCTGTGGCGCAGCTTGGTAGCGCACTTGACTGGGGGTCAAGTGGTCGCAGGTTCAAATCCTGTCAGCCCGACCAAGAGAAGGTCTTTGACCTGCTCTTATCTGAAGCGTGAAGATCGAACGGAGATTCGACACGTCGAAATTTGTCACAAATTGTCACAGGTTCGGTTCGGTGTCACCAAACGCAGGTTCGATCACTCGCAGTGCGCAGTCTCCAGCAACGTGCACTGCCATTCAGCTCTAGCAAGCAACTCGTCGAACGTCACGATCTCAGGTTCGTACAAATTGCGACGATACAGCTCGAACGATTCGTACTTTGGCCTGTGAACACCGTTCGTCCACGTAGTTGGTCTAACGAACCCGCGATGAGGAACGAGCGGGGTCGAACCACGTAGGTATGTTCTCCTGTCTCGAATCCGTCGGTATCTCGCTCCGCCAAGCGGCCTTGGATGTCCCGAGTTGCGAGATGCACCGTCTGTTGAAGCTGGACAATGCCGCCGGTCAGTTCCGCCGACGGCGACCAGCATCCCGACCGATATTCCGTGTGAACGAGCGCCGTTCGGTGATGCTTGATTTCGGCGAAAATCATCGAGCGTATTCGGCCGTTCGTGCGCATCAGAGCGTCCGATCGCTTTCCCGGACCGCCAATCGAAGAGCCGGTAACGACTTGCTCTAAGCGCTCAGGACTCCACTGTGTCATTAGCTGACCGGCCAAGTTTGCGCCTAACAGCCATGGCTCTGCCTCAAAGAGTCTCTGCCACACCTTCTCTTGGCTGCCATGCGCTGCGGCGGCCTGATCGAAGTAATCCTCATCCTCAAGGAGTTTTCGGAATTCGCCGACGACTTCGCGTCGCCGCGAGATCGCGATTACGTCTTCGGCGCTTGTGTCGAGCTCAATTAGCCGACGGACGGACTCTGGGTCCCTACCGTATAGCGCAGCCATAGCTTCAGGATCATTGAAAAAGTCCTGAAGGACATGGTCATCGATCCGAACCGACGTCGAACCTTCGACAGGGACGCTGTCGAGCAACTTCACAACGTCAATCAGGCTCGCCGCACCTTCGCGGTCGAGGTCGAGAAGCACCTCTAGCTTTCCCGGCGCCCGATTCGACGGAACCTTCTGCAGGACAAGGCGCCGAACGCTACCCGCCTCGCGGGCGACTTGAATCTGTATCTGCTTGCGCCCCTTGGGTGTTGTTGTCGCCAGATGCTCCTCGATCGTCGTCACCGCATCTGTTACTAGCGGCTCGTCGCATGGGATTTCGTCAAAGACCTTAGTTATGAAGCGCGCTGGCTGACCATGGTCGCGGGACGCGGGAAGGCTCAGGTTAAAACTCCGCGCAATATAGGTGCGGTGAGGAAGCCTTCCTTGGGCCCAGGTGATCTCGTTCGCGGGTTCAGGTAGCGCGAAGAAATCGTTTGAAGTCACCGATTACCTCCGACCTGGAGTTACTGCTTGACGGACCACAGTCTAAATCGGCGGGGTGTCACCCCTTAAGCATGCGCTTGACTGGGGTAGCGCTACCGACTGTCAGCCGCGAAGTCGTCTTTGTCTCGGTACTCCGTGGCCAAATTCTGGAAGCTCCGCGCCGCCAGCGCAAGCGCCTCGGGCTGGGCGTGCACATACGTCCGCATCGTGAACGACACATCTGCATGGCCAAGCCACGCGGCCACGAGTGCGATCGGCACACCCTGTAGATGCATGAGCGTGGCGCAGGTATGCCGAGCGTCGTGGAGACGAATTTGAGGCACGTCGAGGTTGCGGATGGCCGCTTGCCACAGGGTGCTCATTGTCGACGGGTGGTACGGCTCGCCGGCCTCGTTGCACACGACGTACCCCTGATCTGAGTAGGCCTCACCCAATGCGAGTTTCTCCGCGGATTGCCGGTTGCGGGCGGCGGTCAGTTCGGCCAGGAGCGCGTCCGGGATCGGCAGTACTCGGCCGGCGTGGGCAGTCTTGGGTTCGTCTTGATCCAAGGCACGGCCGCCGACGTCGACGCGGGTGGCGCCGATACTAATTGTCTTGTTGCCGAAGTCGATGTCTGCCCAACGCTGACCGGCGATCTCGCCGCGACGGAGGCCGGCGAGTGCGAGATGCCAGGCGTGCCGATTGCGGTCGTTCGCAATGCCGTGCAAGACCGTCTGCACCTGCTCGGGCGTGAACGTCTGAAGCTTCTTGGCCTTCCCCGGCACTCGGTCGACAAGCGACGCGACGTTTCTCGTCAAGCGGCCTTCGGCAACAAGCTGATCGAGCACCTGGGACAAGGCGCCCAGCATGTAGTTGCAGGACCGCGCACTCCACGCCTTGCGGGCTTTTCCGCCCGGCCGGACAAGGGTGCCCTCGCGAAGCTTGACAAGTAACTCGTCGATATGGCGGCGGGTCAGATCCCGCACGGCCAGTTCGCCCAGCTCGCTGCGTACCGGCTGAAGGACGTATTCGTAGCCCGCAGCAGTTGTGGGACGAATCCTGTGGCGAGATTCAGCCAGTCGGCACAAGCGTTTTCGGTGGTGAGCATGGATGGCTGGACGTAGGTACCCGCGTTGACTTGGCCCTGAATCTCGGCAAGGGCGGCGCGGGCTTCTTTTTCAGTGCGGTAGCGGCGGCGCAGCTGCTTGCGCTTACCGTCGACAACACCGGTGTCGACAGTCAGCTGATAGCGCACCACAGGCTTGCTGCCGGCGCGCCGAGCCAGTTCAACGCGTCGGATCTGCGGCGGCAGCTGCCGACGGTCAGCCATCGCAGCCACACATTACGAGGCGGCCTCTGTATGGGCAGCGGTGAAGCGGTGGATCTCGGCTGATATAACACGGCGCGCAGCCCCGATCTGCACCCAGGCGAGCTCGCCGGCGTCGAACAGCCGGTAGATGGATGAGCGCGAGATGCGAAGAGCGCCAGCTGCTTCTGAGACTGTCAGCAACAAACTGCCGTTGATGAGTCTCCCGGTGAAGGCATTATGATCAGTGGCACCGGGGGAGTCGTGATGGGTCATAAGGTCCCCTCGTGTTGTGTGGTATTCCACCACTGTATTTCGACCCCGTGACGACTTTGTGCAGAATTTTCTGAGCGATCCACGCTCCGCTACGACCGATTTTGGCGCCGGGAGTGCCGCCTGGGCGGAACGCGTCGGGCTCCAGCTCAGCAGGATTCCAGGTGTTGTGGCTGCGCGTTAGTCGCTGATTTTGACCGTCCGAATCG
Organism: Mycolicibacterium hippocampi; assembly: GCF_010723735.1. Lineage (GTDB taxonomy): Bacteria > Actinomycetota > Actinomycetes > Mycobacteriales > Mycobacteriaceae > Mycobacterium > Mycobacterium hippocampi. The sequence continues at coordinate 3,628,853 of NZ_BLLB01000002.1, forward strand.
CCTCGGCCACATCACTGATAATTCGGCCCACGGACAGGCCGCTCCGCTGCGCCGAATGCTCAGCCAAGGTGGCCGCCACATTCGCCAGGCCCGTGATGATGTCCGGCGCGACCGCTGCGAATGCCTGGTCTGACGCAGTCGCACCGCCGGGAACTAAGTGCATTACCTCTTCAGTTGCAGCCAAGATGTTCGTCTGCGCGTCTGTGCTTCCCGTCGCAGCTCGCACCACGTTCAGAGCGTTGAGAGCGTGGGTTCGTTGCCCCCGGGTCCACACCGGCCCCACATCGTTCTTGAGTAACTCCAGCAGGCGTTCACGCGCGAGTGTTGACGCACGTGAACCCCGTTGCGTTGCAGCACGTTCGACCGCCTCGTATTCCACGTCGCTCAATCGCACCTGCAGAACCTTGCCGCGCGCCTGCCTTGGCCGCGAATCTGCGGTGTCGTCCGAGTTTTGTTCACCTTCAGCGTCATCGACGTTCGGTTCTAGCGCGTCGTCCCATTCATCCATTGTGTTCACCTTCCGGTCGTAGCGGCATCGGATGACCGCCATACAGAAGTGTACTACACGCATAATACAAATAGGGTCATTGGTGATTCCGCGCGATCAATACGTTGTCGGCGCATGTGGGGCACTGCATCGGCATCGCGAACCCGTTGAGGAACCAATCGCAATTGCTCATGATTGTTCACTTGCCAGGACGGGCCTTCGGTCGCACGGCACACGGTCGTCATGACCCTCATTGTTTACGCCACAGCGGGTTGGCAGGGCCGGCGCTTGGTGCCGCCTTTTCGTCGGCCGGCTACGAATCCCTGACCAGTAACTGCACTCGTTTCTGGGGCATCATGACGCGAGAGCGAATGACAGAAGCGGCGCCGCGAACTTCGCGTCACGACGCTGCTGAGCTGTCAATATTGCGTCCCGTACCACCTCAAACGGTGGGTTCATCAGGTCCGCAATGAACTCATCCTCCGACAAGTCTCCGGGGATGCGGTACCGCCAGGTTGGGAATGGTTCGTCGAAGTCACCGCTGAGCGTTAGAAGTGATCCGCGCCAATGTAGGTCTTTGCGCACCGACTCCAACATCCCCGATGAAGGTGGCGATTCGTAGACGCGCTGAGCCTCAGCCTCAGTAAGTCGAACAAGCAGACTGAACGTGATGTCGTCGTCCTCGTCATATACCCACCGAAGGACAGCACCCTCTGGGAGGGGTGTTAGGAACGACAGCGGCGAGACCCAGATCTGCTTGTACTCGGTGGGTGGACGTTCGCCAACCCACCCCCACGGATCGTGGTCGCCGGTTGTCACCTCACCATTCTCCTGCCTGAATCACTCTCGTGCCAGCTCCTGCAGTGTGACACGGTCCTCCCGAGCCCACCAAGTGATGTGCAGCTCAGGGTCGTTATCCAGGATCAGCGCTCGGATGTCGGCATGGTCGGGATTGCCTGGAAACGGCGATGCGTATGGCAAGTAGCCAGCGGCAACCAGTAGGGGGACACCGAAAAATCGAACACGATCCTTCGCCACCGCTGGGCGTCTAAAACAGAGAGGAACAGCCTCTGCCGGGCTGTGTCGCCCCGCCTGCACCGATAGGGACAACTCACGATGCCATTGCGGTTGTTCTTTGAACTTTCGGCCCCCAATTTGAGTAAGCCACCGGAAGCTGGCTGGGGCGAATTCGTCGTAGTAGCGATCGGTAGCGGCCAGTCGCCACGTGGGCTCAGACATCCGCAGATTCCGCGGCGCGATCGCGGTCCAGTCGGAGAATCCGCCCACCGGATTCAGGACGTGCGCTTCGCGCGCCCTTCGGCATGTGAGCATGACGGATACCGGCGACCCACCTTGAATCGATGTGAGACATGGGCATCAGTATGTCGGTGCCATCGCGATTGTCGTCTGTCATATCGCCTAACAGTGATGAGATGTTGCACGCCCCCAAGGTGGAGCCCGCCCGCGCTACTCAACAGTGTGGTCGAATCACCCTAAAGCTGACAGGTCGGCCACAGGCAATCAGTTGACGCTCGACGGCGCCCAGTCCGACCGTCGACCATCATAGCGCTCAGTCCGTCGGCGAATTGAAATCTGCTGCATTCGCTTTCGTAGTCGCCGATTGAAATCTCCCAGGGCTCCCACACCTCCAGATCGCTTCCCTTCCTTCTCTCCATGTTCCCCCACATTCCAACGCCACGCATGAATCACTACTTCACCAAACATGTTCCTTCCCAATACCATTGCCCCTGAATCGCTCTCCGATCAGCCACAAATCTCTGCATGGCACATTTGCACAGCGGTGCGAGAATGGTTGTGGCGCAGTAAGTGCCGCAAGGTTCTGGTATCGGGTGGTGAGTTTGGTGTTGACAATCGCCAAGCTGAAACGGTGGTCGATCAATTACTACATCGACACCGCCGAGGCCGCTGAACGTGCCACGAAGGATCAGGCGCGTGCCGGTGGCGGGTTGGGGGAGTACTACTCCGAGCATGAGACCCGCACTCCGGTGTGGCTGCTGGCCGGTGACACCCATGCGACTGCCCGCCTCGTCGGACTCACGGACGTACAGCGAGCCGGTGAGGCCGCGGACGGGGAGGTGGTTGCTCGTTGGCTCGATGACGGGGTCGCGCCCAGCGGGGCGCACGGGCGCGCGTTCGGTGCGCGCGGTGTGCATGGTTTCGATCTGACGTTCTGCGCGCCGAAGAGTGTGTCGCTGGTGCGCGCACTGCGTACCGATGAGGTTGTTGCGAAGGCGATCGCCGACGCGCACACCACCGCGCTGGCTGAGGCGATGGAGTATCTGAGCGCACATGCCGGATACACGCGGGTGCACAACCCGCACACCGGAGAGAAAGACCTTGTGCGCCTACCCGGTCTGGTCGCGGTGGCCTACCAGCATGAGACGTCCCGGTGTGGGGACCCGCACCTGAACACCCACGTGATCGTCCCCAACCGCCAAGCCCGCGCCGACGGCCAGCTGGTGTCGATCGACGGCACATCGCTGTATCACGAGGCCCGCGCCGCCGGAGTCATCTACCAGGCCACCCTGCGCCGCGAACTGCACCTGTCCATGAGTTTCGAGTGGGCGCCTGTCGATACCTCGACCGGGATGGGCGGAGCTGGCGGGGGTGGATCGCGACACCATTACCGCGTGGTCGCGGCGTTCCACCGCGCTGCGGGAATGGGCCGCCGGAAACCTCACGATCGTGGATGGCGAGTTGTCGGCGGCGCAGCTGGCGACCGCGCAGAAAGCGACGCGGCCGAATAAGCCCGAAGAACTGAGCTGGGGTGATCACATTGGTGATCGCCTGTTCTTGTGCTTGCCGGGTGGCTTCGGCGAGCATGTCGGGTTCGGGGTCCATACCGACCGCTTCGGCAACATGGGCTGCCAAAGGGAGCGTCAATTGACCGGTACCGCAGCCAGATCGAGCAGGCGACCGGTGCCGTAGAGGCCCAGACGCTGAATCAGATCGTCAAGTACCGCTCGCGGATACCCTGGCCGGTAACGCGCACAATGCCAGGCGGTCCCCGCGAACAGACCCCCCCCTCCGGGCCCCCGTTGCTGCCTTCAGTGGCGTTCATCGTGTTCCCACTCGACCGCCTTTGCTGGCCAACTGTCGACATCGACGACGCGCATCTCGACGGCCCGTACATGCCTCGATTGAGCCCCGCGCGACCCGCATGGACGCCGAACGGGCCCCGCGGGAAGCCGTCATCCTGTTGCAGCCCATCGTCGGCTTGGATCCGTCGATCCGGGGCCCTGCGTGCCCGCATGATTACCCAATGACGAAGCGCACGGAATACTTCTTCGCGCTATACGAGGGCTCCCGCGCTGAGCCCGGCGACCCCAACCGTAAGCCGACCGTCGCTGGCCCCCTCGCGAAACTGTGAATGCGCGGGTATCGGTGCATGCTGTGTGCTCGCGTCAACAGTTCGCCGGCGATGCAGCGCGACGTCGTGGCGCGTGCCGAGGCGGAGCGGCTGCGCGCTACCTCCACCAATCCAGCAGCCTGAACTCGTTGCCTCCACGCATCTCGACGTTTTCGCGGCCGTCGATGAAGACCGCAGGCATGTCCCACAGGGTTGGACTCTGCTCGTAGATGTGTGGTGGCCAAGTCAATTCTGGCCGCCAGAAGATCGCGGGCATCCACCACGCCGCCAGAGTTGGGCCCTGGTGGTCGTCGTGCTGCAAGCCTCGTGACGTGACGCCGATGATGTGGCCGTTGACATCGAGTACCGCGCCACCGCTCATACCGCCATGGGAGCCGCTCAGAACCTCGATTGTCGGATACGGTGCCAGCACCGTGTCGTGAATCGGGTGGCTGAATTCGCCAGCTGTCCCTTTCGATACGTACATCATGCCGGGTAGTGAAATGTGGTCGTCGACCGAATCCGCTGGTAGCGAGGGGTCAAAGCGGAAGCCCACGACTGTCACCGCTTCGCCGAGCGGTGGAATTCGGGTAGTGAGGGGTAGCACTCGAAAGTGCCGGCTCGCTGGTACGTCTGAAACCAGACGTAGACCAAGAAGTTGGAGGTCACCCGAGCCGGTCGAATCGGAAGCCGTCGCGTAGCACTCCCAGATGTCAGCTCCGCCATCGGAACGCAATCCGAAGCAATAGGGCTTTGCTTCACCGCGTTGTATTGCTTCCATGTGATCGGTGAATACGTGCTCTGCCGAGAGTGCAAGCCCGAGGCCGATCTTTACCGCAGTGCCGTCGACGGCGATTGTGTCGCCGTACTTGAAGCCGACGGCTAGGAGTGCGCCGTCGAAGATATCCCAATTGGTAACGCTCAGCGGCGCAGCGCCGGCTTCGACAGAACCCGCGTCGACCGGGGAGACGAACAAGGTGGACCCGGCCGGCTGGTCGGCGAGAGCATCGCCTGATGTGACTGCGCTGAGATGCCTATGGCCTTGCTCGGGACCGTCCGCCACGGCGCGATCGTAGCGCCGGCGTGGGCGCCTGTCAGACAACGACCTCCACGCCGGCGCCCCATTGTGCGAGAGCTACGAGGGCCCAGCGGCCATCATTGCCGCTTGTATCCACGATGACCAACGGGTCGGCTCGGCAACCGAGTGCAGACCCCCGACACCCCCATCTCCGAGAATGTTGGGTAAGGGGTGGGGGGCGACTTGCGCCTTGGTAGTCACGTTTTCCCGCGCTTGAGCATCTGCCGCGCGAGCCGCGACGCGCGCACGCTGTCGGGCACATGCTGCCCGCACGCATTCAGCGGTCCACTGACGCTTCTCGCTGCTCTTACGACGGTGCCGCAAGGAAGGCGTTAATGGATTCATACATGGCGATGGTTGCGGCTCGCTTGTCCTCGTCAATTCCCGAACCAGTCCAGAGACCTGGCTTCGCGGGTGTAGACCTTTCAGGCTTCGACCTAATGTCGTCCGCGGGGAGCACTGCCACATGGTAGCTAGGAAACGCTGCCTTGCATTTGTCCGCGTCGGAAGCCTTGTCGCCGTCGAAGACTGCCACCACCTTCTCGTATCCGAGGCTCGCCAAAAGTCCACAGATTTTAGATATGTTCCCTGATCCACCCGCGCCCCAGCCGTAGAACGAACCAGCCAAGCTCATATCAATTTCGGCACCAATTTTTGGGAAAAAGATGACGTCCTCTTGACCCTCGGTGATGATCACACCGTCCTCCACGAAAAATACCTCGCTGGCATGTAGGTCGAGAACGTGTGGAGCGTTATCGTTCTTGAGAAGCGTTATCAACGATTTGGCCGCATCGCGCGCCGCCTGACGCAGACACACACCTTCCTTAGGCCGTTTGTACGCACGGACTATTTCTGCTCCGTTGCCTATGTCAAACCAGTTCACAAAATACGGCGAATGTGTGGTGTAGATGACCTGAGCTTCGGCCGACCTCTCCGAGATGATTTCTCGGAGGCGGCGCTGGTATTGCGGATGCAGCGATAGTTCTGGCTCATCAATTGCCACAACGGATTTCGGGTCGAGATCGTACAGTGCCGACAACACCGAGAAGAGGCTCACGATGCCCTCGCCAACGCCTTCACTGCTGTGATAGTGGTCGTCAGTATCGAGGATAAATTTGATGAAGTATTGGCCCGTGTCGTGCTGATCGATTGTCCACTTTGGTGGCGTACCTCCCAGTACCCGACCTAGTAGCGCGTTGAACTTTTCGCGATCCGGCTGGCCCTCGGCAGCAATTTTAAAAATACGGCCGGTAAACGCAGAATTTAGTTGTTGTAGGCGATTCTCCGACGACGCGGGCGAGTTCCGATTGTAGCTTGTTCTATCGGTTGGCTCGTAGAGGCTAAAGTATGGATTAAACCCGCGACGGGATTGAACGATCCCAATGTCCATCTCTCCTGGCTGAATTTCTCGACGGGTGAATGATGTTTGTGCCCCTCCGGCTTGAACGGTCTCAAGGATGTTTACTCGGTGGTCCACAAATTCTGCCGTAAGACGAACAATCGAGTTGGAATACGAGTTGCGCTTGCCTAGGGCGTAGGTCGTCGGCTGGGTGGCGGCGAGTGCTGTTAGCGCTTCGATCACGGTAGACTTGCCGCTGTTGTTTGGGCCAACTACCACGGTTAGTCCACTTCCCGGAGTGCCATTGGGGATCGCGAGGTCAATGCGCTGCGGGTGTCGGAATCCACGGAGCCCGTCAATCGTCACTGATCGGATGTGTTCCATGCGTGCTTCGTAGCAGATCTAAGGCGTGCAAGGGCGATCCGAGGAACCTGGTGCGTCCGTGTCTTGAATGTGGCGTCGGGCCGCCAACGACTTCGGCGACGCGCGACGAGGTTTAGTCGATTAGTCACCTGGCGGTAAATGGTGAGCCGAACATGGCAAAGGCGGATGTCACCCGCAATGACTTCAAGTCAACCCATCGTGCCAAGAGTGTGTCAAGTCTCGCAGAAACAGGCTGTTAAGCGTTAGACGTCAGGGAACGTGTGCAGCGCCCTGAACTGGACGTATCCGGATTAGGCACAACCAACGATACGTCGTGAATGCAGCAATTCGCCATTTACACACCAGCGGTCGTCGCCTCGGCATGTACCACCGAAACAGTGCCCGATCAACGAGGCCGGCTGCGATAGGCCACGACTCGTTGACAACAGTTTTGACGACAACGCTGACGACAGTTGCGCGCTCAACTACGCCCACGACACCGTGTTCAGACCGCTAAACGGCCCGTTCACGGCGTCTGCCCAGTCCTGGCAGTGTGGAGACTAGAAGTTTCAGCAAATAGAGCGTGCCTCCTAGTAGCCGATGGCACGGGCGCACAGGTTGTCACGACGTTGTCACAACTAGGTTCGAATGCGGGGAGTTGATAGGGGACGGGTTGAGACGGTTTCGGCTGGTTGTACTGCATTGAGAGCCATTGCGAGACAATGTAATCCGGCCCATGTCCGACTGGGGGTCAAGTGGTCGCAGGTTCAAATCCTGTCAGCCCGACCAAGAAAAGAAACTCGCCGGCGAAGCCGAGCGAGTTTTTTCATGGTCGGGGGCAAGCCGGACTGCATCGCCGCTCGACGTCGCACGCCGGTCTCATGCCCGAGCCGCCCGAGTCGGTGCGGCGGCGGATCGGCGGCTGACCGCCCTAGACGGTATGAGGGCTGACTCGAGGCCGAAGGCCTCGGGCTGCAATCGGACGTGGGTTGCCGGTGACGAGTGAACACTCGCACTGGTAGAGCCACAGTTGCAGATCAGGAGGCCTCCGGTGAGTTTCAACGGTACGAGTGTCGGGTTGGACGTGCATGCGCTTTCGGTGGTTGCGCATGCATTTGATGAAGAGACGGGTCGGGTCGAGCGGGCGCGATTGTGTCCCGATCACGGCGAGATCCTGGACTGGTTGCACAGACTGCGAGGTCCCTTGCGGGTGGCCTACGAGGCCGGGCCGACGGGGTTCGGGCTGGCCCGGGCATTGACTGATGCCCAGATCGACTGCGTGGTCGCGGCACCGTCGAAGTTGATCCGCCCGGCTGGGGATCGGATCAAGACCGATGCCCGCGATGCCGCGCACCTGACCCGGCTTCTGCGGTTGGGCGAAATAACCGCGGTCACGGTTCCCGAGGCTGAGGTGGAGGCGGTGCGCGATCTGGTGCGGGCCCGCGAGGACGCCCGCGCCGATCTGATGCGGGTGCGGCACCGGCTGTCCAAGCTGCTGTTGCGCCAGGGCCGGGTGTACTCGGGCGGGAACGCCTGGACCGGGGTCCACGAAACCTGGCTGCGGCGGCAACGATTCGATGACCCCCATACCAGGGCGGCCTTCGACCATCACTTTGACGCGGTCCTGTCGGCGACTGCGGCGAGGGATCGTCTCGACGAGCAGATCGTTGCGGTCGCGGCCTCATCGCGATGGTCTGATCCGGTTGATCGGCTGGGGTGTTTGCGTGATCTCCGCATTAACCGGGCTGGCGTTGTCGGTGGAGATCGGTGATTGGACCCGGTTCACCGGTGCCTCGATCGGCGCCTACGTCGGATTGGTGCCCACCGAATACTCCTCGGGGGCCTCTCGGGTGCAGGGTTCGATCACCAAGGCCGGCAATGCCCATGTCCGGCGGTTGTTGATCGAATCGGCCTGGCACCACCGGGCGGCGTACCGCAATCCCGGTCCTGCGATGCGAGCCCGCTGGGCCAAGGTCGACCCCGCGCTCAAGGACCGCGGCCATGCCGGCAACCGACGCCTGCACCAACAATGGTGCCGATTCAACGAACGCAAGAAGCCTCACGTCGTGGCCAACGTCGCGGTCGCCCGTCAACTGGCCGGTTGGTGCTGGTCGCTGGCCACGCTGGCCTAAGCGTGGCCGTCCAAACTTGATTGGAGTCGGTCGGTCGACGGCGAGGTAGGCGAACTGGATCTGCGTTACAGCTATGAGCAACAACAGCATTCGATGAATGTTGATGTGACGCCCGTCCCTAGAGAGCAGCCACCGTTCGCGCCGAACCATCGTCTTGCGGTATCCAACCCGCGTATATCAGTCTGACACCCACCGTCGTTGATCAACGACCGCCGCGACACCGACTGACCCCGATCAAACGAAAGCCGCCCCGGCATCAAAACCGGGGCGGCTTTCACCTGCCTATTGACAAACGATGCCTACATATCAGCTGTACTGACCACGGACGTTGGTGACGGCGTGGTGAGGTGACAAGACGAAGACCTCCGAGTGAAGTGCGAACTGCCTAGGAACGCACCAACTCACCTCGGAGGTCTTCGTGTCTCACCGTAATGCCCCTTTGTCCGAAACCGGTCGCCTGCGGTTGGCTCGTTGCGTCGTCGATGATGGCTGGTCTTTGCGTCGGGCTGCCGAACGTTTCCAGGTGTCGGTGTCCACGGCCTCGCGGTAGGCGGGCCGCTATCGCGAGCAGGGTGAGTCGGGGATGGCCGACCGCAGCTCACGACCACACCACAGCCCCAATCGCACGCCTACACGCACTGAGCGGCGCATCATTGGCGTGCGCGTCACTCGGCGGTGGGGGCCAGCCCGTATCGGCTATCTGCTCGGGATTCATCCCTCGACGGTGCATCGGGTGCTGAGCCGCTACCGGATCGCCACGCTGCGCTGGCTCGACCGCGCGACCGGACGCGTCGTTCGCCGAATGGAGTCCGCATGCTGCGGAGACCTGGTGCACGTCGATGTCAAGAAACTCGGCAAGATCCCCGCCGGCGGCGGCTGGCGCATGGTGGGCCGTACGAAGGGCAACCGCAACGCCAAGACCGACAAGAGCAGCGGGGTGACCAACAAGTACGGCAACCCGGTCCGCGGCTACCACTTCATCCACACCGCCATCGACGCGCATTCGCGGCTGGCCTACTCCGAATTACTCGCCGACGAGGGCAAGGACACCGCCGCCGGCTTCTGGCGGCGTGCCAACGCCTGGTTCACCGACTGCGGCATCACCGTTCGAAAGGTGTTGACCGACAACGGGAACTGTTATCGATCGCACGTCTTCCGCGATGCCCTCGGCGATATCGACCATCGTCGCACTCGGCCCTACCGGCCGCAGACCAACGGCAAGGTGGAGCGCTTCCACCGCACTCTGGCCGACGAGTGGGCCTATGCGCGGCTCTACACCAGCGACGCGCAACGCCGCGACGAATACCCGCGCTGGTTGCACACCTACAATCACCACCGCGGCCACACAGCACTCGGCGGTCAAGCACCAGCCAGCCGTGTACCTAACCTCTCAGGTCAGTACACCTAGTTCGCCAGCGCGGCGCGCAGGTCGTCGGGAATCGGCATCGGCGTCGTCAGCCCGGCCGCCGTGCGCCCGGTGTTGCCCTCGGGGTATCGGCCAGCGATTGAGCCAGGGGCGGCAACGATGATCCGCACCACCTGACCGAGAGCCTCTTGACGGTCGCGCTGGCGTACAGCAAGGGCGAACATCGCGATGTGGTTGCCGGTGTGCAGCCACGGGTCGGGCTGGGAGACGATGTGCGCCCGTTCGAGGTGGTGCCACCGGGCGTCGTCGTTGACCGCGCATCTGGCCGCTGCCATCTCGGTGCGATAGACCGCGCGCGCCTGGTCGGTGATACGACTCATCGGTGCCTCTCCCTAGTCGTCGTCACAGCAGTCGTAACCCGCACGGGCCGGCGCGGACGTGGCGGAAATGGGCGCACAGCAAGTACGGCCCTTCAAGGCGTTGACGCCCTCGCGCACGGCGACGGCGGCGATGACCAGACCGGCGATGGGGTCGGCCCATGACCAACCGAACAGGCTGTTGAGGGCCAGGCCGGCGAGCAGCGCCGCCGACAGGTAGGTGCACACCAGCGTCTGCTTCGAGTCCGCCACCGCTGACAGTGAACCGAGTTCGCGCCCGGCTCGGCGCTGGGCGTAGGAGAGCACCGGCATGATGACGAGGCTGAGCGCCGCCAAGGTGATGCCGATGGTGGAGTGTTCGGCCTCACTGACGCCGAGCAGTGCGCGGATGGCGTCCACGGTGACGTAGGTGGCGAGTCCGAAGAACGAGAACGCGATGATGCGGAGCGCAATCTTCTCGCGCGCCTCGGGGTCGCGCCCGGCGAATTGCCACGCGACGGCCGCCGCCGAAGACACCTCAATCACGGAATCGAGGCCGAACCCGATGAGCGCGGTGGACGACACCCTCACGCCCTCGGTGATGGCCACGATGGCCTCGATGACGTTGTAGGAGATCGTGGCGGCGACGAATAGCCGGATGCGGCGGGCCAGCAACGCGCGGCGGTTGTCGGTGAGCGCCCCGGCGCGCACCGGGGAGGCCATCAGCCGCACCCGCAGATGGTGCCGTCGGGTCCGACGCACTGGCAGTGGGGGTCAACGGCGAGAACCAAGCCCATCAGATCGTCGAGGGCGTGACCGATGCGCGCGTCGGCCAACTCGTACCGGGTGCGGCGGCCTTCCGGCACGGCGACCACCAGGCCGCAGCCGCGCAGGCACGCCAGGTGGTTGGACAACATTTGTCGGGAGACGCCGATGTGGTCGGCCAGGTCAGCGGGATAGCTCGGCGCGGCGTTGAGGCTGAGCAGGATGCGGGTCCGCGTAACGTCCGATAGGGCGTGACCGAAACGAGCCAGCGCGTCGGTGTGAGCGAGTGTCTGCACCTCTTCAAAGTACACCGGAACGTGTATTCAGAAAACCCTTTACTGTTGCGACTTGACCTTCGAGTCGCGCGTACATGCGTCCCCGGCGGCGTGTTCGTCGCCGGCTCGCTGGCGTGGGGCATGGCGTTCGACGGCTTCCGGCCGGACCGCTGCGACGTTATTCAGCCAGCCAGCCGCTCGCAGAGTGGGGAGGTGCACTGCCTGTGACCTGTGGCGTGCCTCGGGGCCATCCGCCTAATTGGCGCGAGACGCGAGGGCAACATGATGGACACGATGCCGCGATTGGATCTCGCTGACAGTTCGATCTCGTTGATGAGGACACATGCCAGCAAAACCGTTCCACCTCGGATGGTTCCAGACTTTCCAGGCCAATGAGTGGAAGACTCCGTACACGCTCTCGGAGGGGGTTCCGTTCACAGGGGACTTCTACGTCGAGCTGGCCCAGGCGCTCGAGCGGGCCTGCTTCGACTTCCTGATGCTGGAGGACACCGTCGGGATCCCGCGCGGTCTGGAAGGCACCACGGCTCGCGCCCTTGAGAACGGAGACTCCTGTCCGAAACAGGATCCGGTGCCGCTGGCTGCGAAGGTCGGCGCGTTAACCCGGCAACTCGGCATCGTCGCGACGATGTCCACGACGTTCTACCACCCGTATGCGTTGGCGCGCTTGGCATCCACCATGGATTCGCTCACGAGTGGGCGCTTCGGCTGGAACGTGGTCACCAGCGCCAAGGACGAAGCGGCCCAGAACTACGGCCTCGATGAGATGCCGGAGCACGATCTGCGCTATGAGATCGCCGACGAGTTCGTGGAGCTCGTCAACGCGCTGTGCGACAGCTGGGAACCGGGAGCGATCGTGCGTGATCGCGAGAACGGGATCTACATCGATCCCGCAAAGGTCCACGACGTCGACTTCGTCGGCAAGCACTTCAAGTCGCGGGGTCCCCTGACGTGCGTCCGCTCACCGCAGGGGCGCCCCGTCTATCTGCAAGCCGGCGGGTCCCCCGCGGGGCGGGCATTCGCCGCCAAGCACGCTGATGCGATCATCGCCTGGGCGACGGGAGTCGAGGGGATGAAGGAATACCGAGCCGACATCCGCGAGCAGGCCGCCGCCGCTGGGCGCGATCCCGATGACGTGAAGGTGATGTTCCTGTTCTCCCCGATCCTCGGCGAGACCGAGGCGGAGGCGCGAGCCAAGATCAAGCCGATGAGCGAGGAGGAGATCCCCGCGCGGCTCAAGGCGTTGAGCTCGAACTTCTACGCGGACTTCACCAAGATGGATCTTGACGAGCCGGTCCCGTACTTCGTCACCCGCGGCGAACAGGGATCACTCGCCGGGTTCGCCCAGTGGGGAACCGGCAAGACGCTGCGCCAGTGCATGCAGGCCCGATCAGCAGGCGGCGCCAGCTCCTTCGAGGCCATCGGTACACCGGACCAGGTCGCCGACATCATGGCGGCCGCGATGGAAGAGGTCGGCGGCGACGGATTCCTGTTCCCCGGGGATGGGGGCTCACTGACTCGTCACAGGATCATCGAGATCTGCGACGGGCTGGTGCCGGCGCTGCAGGCGAGAGGCCTGACCCGGACGAGCTATTCACACACCCTGCTGCGGGACAACCTGCGGGCGTTCTGAGCCCTGATCCACCGAGGGTGATCGGATCGGCGATTCCGGTGCACGGGGCAGACCGGCGCCCTCTACTTGCCGTACTCGGCGCAGGCGTTGATCCGCTTGAAGTCATCGAGATCGACCATGACCGCCGCGAAACACGGTGCCCCGTCCCGCATGGCTTCGGCCACCAATTCCTCTGCCGCCCGGTAGAACCCGCGGCGGTTGCTTAGCCGACATTCGGGTGACGCCTTCAGTTGGGTTGTGCCGCAACCTTTGTCAGCTCAGGAACGCTGCCGGCGTCGATGGGTTTGCCGAAGTAGTAGCCCTGCCCGATATCGCAGCCGTGGTCGCGGAGCCAGGCCGCGGTGACAGCGTCCTCGATACCTTCGGCGACGACCGTGCTGTCCAGATCATGCGCGAGCTCGATGACTGCCCGGACCACCGCCGCGGCCCGATTGTCGGTCGTCACCGATGCGATGAAACGGCGGTCCATCTTGATCTCGTCGATCGACAGGTCGCGCAGATAGGACAGCGCCGAGTAACCGCTGCCGAAGTCGTCGATCGCCACCCGTATGCCCTGCGTGCGGAGCTGCCGCAGCACCGCGGTCACCACGTTGAGCTCAGTCAGGACCATGTCCTCGGTGATCTCCACGGTCAGCAACCCGGGCGGTAACGCGCGTCGTTGCAGTGCGTTCCCGAGGGTGTCGGGGAGCCGGGGGTCGTGCAGATAGGGCGCAAACAGATTCACCGCGACGGGCATCTGCCCGCCGGCAGCGGCCCAACGGGCCGCGTCGTCGAGGACCCGGTCGAGCACGAGATCGGTCACCGGTCGCATCAAACCGTGTTGGCGAACCAGCGATATGAACGCATCCGGACGAAGCGTCCCCAACTCCGGATGCGGCCACCTCAGCAGCGCCTCGACCCCCACCACGCGCCCGGTGTGCAACCCGAACTTCGGTTGGTACACCACATTGAGCCCGCCCGTGTCGACCGCACGGCGCAATTCGCCGAGCAACCGCACCTGCGCCGCGCCCTCGGTGTGGGTGCGGCCGGCGTCGTTTCCGGACCACTCCAGCGCCGCCGGGTCGGTGATGTTCATGTCCGCGGTGAAGGTGTGCACCCGCGACGAGCGGGACCGCTTCGCGATATACATCGCAGCATCGGCGCGCTTGACCAGTGTGTCCGGTGCCAGGTCCGGCTCGTCCTCGGGAGCCACCGCGACACCGACGCTCGGCCGCATCAACAGGTTCTGCCCGTCGACGACAAACGGCTTGTTGAACGCCTCGATCACCTGCTGCGCGAGCAGATGTGAATCGTCCACCTCGCTTTCCAGAAGCACGGAGAACTCGTCACCGCCGACCCGGGCCACCGTGTCACCGGGGCGCACACATTCGGAAATGCGCTCACCGGCAAGCACCAGCAAACTGTCGGCGGTCGGATGGCCAAGGCTGTCGTTGACCAGCTTGAAGTCGTCGAGATCCAGCGACACCACCGCGACCGAACGGTTGTCGCGCAACCTCAGCATCATCGCGTGCGCGAGCCGATCGTTGAACAACGTCTGATTGGCCAGCCCGGTCAGCGGATCCTTCAACGCCTGATCGGCCGCCGCCAACAGCAACCGCCGGTTCTCCCAGGCCGTCACCGACTGCCGCACGCACACGGTGGCGATGATGAACGGCACGATGACCCGCTCCAGCCCGGTCATGACGATGGTCGGTCCGATCGTCCCCGCCAGCAGCAGCGGGACGTACGGCAGCCACAGCGACGAATTGGACGGGACGGATACTGTGGTTGGCGAGGTGGGCGGCCTGGCATGAAGACTGAGCCGCGCCGCACCGGCGAACATGACCAGGACTGCGATCCAGCCGACATCGATGAGGGTGCCGGAAACGTAGTGGTCGTTGGCGACCATGTAGGCGAAAGCGCTGTCAGTGATCAGGCCGAGTCCGAGCGCGAAGGCAAGTATGTACAGCACGACGCGCTGGCGCGCATCAGCGCGGACGAGCACCGCGATAGCGACGGAGACGGCCACCACGTCCGCCGCCGGGTAGACCAACGCGACACCGAGCGCGAGGCCGTCGTCGCGGTAGGTCTCGTAGACGTCCCTCAGCGCGAGGATCCATACAAGCAGAAACAAGCACAATGCCACCGTCGCGCCGTCGAGCACGATGCGCAGTCGCGATTGGTGCCGCTCTGCGAACTGAGCCATCGCCACGGCGGCCAGCACCGGGAAAAGGAGATAGAAGACGTCTGCCGGCGATGGGAACGGGCTGGTATGCAGCACGTACTCGCTGAGCACCCAGATCAGGTCGCCGATCGCCCAGGCTCCCAGCGCCGCCGCCATCGTCGTCCATGCCGCGCGGCTTCGGCCTCCTGCCGACCGAGCAGCCAGGAACGCGCAGACAGTGGCATACGTCGAGAACGAGAGGGCGGCGAAGTCGGAGACCACGGGAGTCCATGCCGCACCGTCGCCGACCACGAGTAGCACCGCCAGTCCGACGGCCAGCCCGACGGGGGCGGCCGTCGATGGTTTCACCCGAGGCGGTTGTCGGCCAATGCCCACAGTTCCCATGCCTTACTGCTCAAACTCTGAGCGTTCTGGCAAATATATGCGCAACGGCCGTAGGAAGGAAATTCCGGCATCTGAGAAATTTTTCCCAGGCACGAGCTGGCGTGAACCGAAACAGGCCCGACGGCAGTCCCGTGCTGGCGAACTCGCCGCCGAGTATTCGCGCAGAGGTCAGTGGAGCCTGCGCTTCCCTGACGAAGTCGCCGATTTGCCGGACCTGCTGCCACATCGAGCGTAATTTACGGCGCAGCACGCCTCGGGGTGGTGAAACACCGAAGGTGCGCCGCTGCAGACGATCACCGGAAGGAACCCCATGGGCTACGCCAGGCACATCGGTCGCGTCGGAGCATTGGCGGTGACACTCGGGGTCGGGGTTGCCCTGGCATCACCGGGCGTCGCCTACGCCGAGCCGTCGACCTCGTCCTCTTCGTCGACCAGCGATACGTCGTCGACCAGTGCCTCATCGTCGACGGATGGCGCTGCCCGGACCGACAAGCGATCGGTCGACAGAGCCGATCGCGATGACTCTGATGATTCGGAGGCCTCCGGCCAGAACTCCACGTCGGACACCGACGCTGACGCTGACGATGACGAGGACACCACCGCCACCGACGAAGACGAGTCCGGCGGAGACGAAGCCGACGGAGACGAAGGGGCCAAGCAGGACCCGGGGAGCGATCGCCGGGCCTCCACCCGGTCAGCGGCCACCGAGGATGACAGCCTCCCGGCGGAGTCCGGCGAATCGCTGCAGGAGCCGCAATCGCTCGCAGCGGAAACCGAACAGGCCGCCGAATCCGCCCCGGCGACGTTCAAATCCCGCCCGGTCGCCGCGGTCGTGCCCGCCGTCGCGGCGGAGCCTGCAGCGGCACCGGAGCCGAGCTCAACGGTGGTGCAGGTGGCCTCCGCTGCGGCCTCACCTGCGCTGCAGCCGCTGGCGGAGCCGGCCCCAGAAGCGCCGCTTCACACCACGGCAGTGATGGCGGTGCTGGCCGCGGTACGCGATGAACTGGAGCGCAACACTCTGCGGCGCAGCGCGAACATGGTTGCTCCCCAAGCGGTTTCACTGTTCGCCGATCCTTCGCCCAACGTGCTGCTGATCGGCGTGGACGGAGCGAACCTGAGCCGGGTTCTCGACGACCCCACGAACTCGAACTTCTTCGGCCTGATCCAGGACGGCACCACGGCGCCGGCCAGCATCGCCGGGCACACCACCATCTCAAATCCTTCTTGGTCGTCCATCTTGACCGGCGCGTGGGGAGAGAAGACAGGGGTGATCAACAACATCTTCACCCCGTGGACCTACGACAACTGGCCGACCGTGTTCAACCAGCTCGAGACGCTCAACCCGGACATCGCGACCACGGCCATCGCCAACTGGAACGTCATCTCCGCCATCGCCGCCGCCGGTTCCGCCCCCGCAGACACCGTCATCAATGTGTCCCAGATCCCGGGGGACACCAACTGGTTGCTGACCGACGACGCTGTCGGCGACGCCACGGAAGCCGCGATCGCCGCGGCCGACGCGGACATCCCGAACTTCCTGTTCAGCTACTTCGTCGGCGTCGACGAGAACGGGCACCTCTACGGCGGGGCGTCACCGCGGTACGCCGAGGCGCTCAACAACTTCGATCGGAACCTCGGGGAGATCCTGCAGGCGGTCAGCGACTGGGAGGCACTCACCGGCGAGCAGTGGACCGTGATCATGGTGACCGATCACGGCCACCAGCCGCAGAAGGGCCTCGGCCACGGCTTCCAATCACCCGATGAGACATCGACTTTCGTCATCGTGGAGAACCCGGACATCTTCGCCGTCGGCGCCATCAACCTGCAGTACGAGATCGTCGACGTCACCCCCACGGTGGTGACGCTGTTCGGTGGCGTCCCAGCGCCCGACGCCGACGGTGTGTCGGTGACCGACCTCGGCGACAGCAACGTCGTCCCGGTCAATGACGACGACGCCCTTCGGGGTGCGCTCCAAGACGTCATCGACATGTACGGCTATCCCGACATCGGGACCCAGATCGCTCTGGGCGTGCGCACCGTGTTCGCGTCGGTGCCGTACTTCGTCGACGAGATCACCATCGGCCTCACTTCCGCGCTGCAGGGGATCGCCGACCTGGAGATCTTCCTGATCAGCCCGCTGGCCGCGTTGGCGATCGTGCCGGTGCAGTTCATCGGCGATCTCGTCTACGTGGCGACGAACGTGGTGGCGCAGATCGTGGCCCGGCTGACGGGGGTGACCGGTGCGAGCATCTTCCCGCTGTGGCCGCCGGCCCCGCCGTCGTTCCCCTCGACACCGGAAGAGGCCACGATGCTTGATGCGCTCATGGTCTGCGGGTCACCGGGATCGGCTCAGCCGGCGTGGTGCGGCGACGCCCTGTCGGCCTGAATCAGTACGGCGGCTTGGGCTGCATGGAGCCGATGTAGTACTTCTCCTCGCCGGTCGGGTACCCGCCGCCATTGGTCGCGATGTGGACGTGGTCGAAATGGTTCAGGGTTTCCGAGCCGTAGTCCGCGGTCCAACTGGGGGCGCCGATGCCGGGGTAGTAGCCCTGGCGCCAGATCACGTGGAGTATCCCCCAGCGCCGGGCGTTGGCCAGCGCCAGCCCGGCGATCTGGTTGCCGAGTTCGATGCCCTCTTCGGTGCCGTGGTTCGGGATCATCACGTCGATCGCCAAACCGTTGGGATGCCACTTCAGCGGGTCCTGCCGGAACCCGCCGATCGTGGTGATCTCGGGAAACATCATGCTGATCGCCCGGGCCGCCCAGATGGTCTTGACCTGCAGGCCCGCCTCCGGCGTCACACCGGCCGGTAGCGCAAGGTCGAACACCCGGGCGTCGACCGGGGCGCTGGCCGCCATCAGCTCGGCCGCCGCGGGAGCAGCGGGGGACGGGCCCGGAGCCGGCTCGGGCTGCGGACTGGCCGTGGGGGCCGAGGGGTTCTCGGCGCAACACGCTGGGTCTGAGCCCTGGGCGGAGATCATCGCGGCCGAGACCACCAGGGAGGCGGCGATCGCCAACCATCGGCCTCGGCCGTTGGCTAACAGATTTCTGCCCACAGACAGCACCATAGAGTGTCGCGTGCGACGCGTGTGGCAATCACGGTCAACTTTTTGCTGCAGGTCCTCGCCGATCCGTTCAGACCTGCCTGAACAACGTCTCAGTTGGGCAATCACCCGTGCTGGATGGCAGACCCACCATAGGGTTGGGCACGCCGTCCCCGAGGAGGCCCGCGACTCATGAGTGGATGGCTGGTCACCGCGATTCCGTCCTGGCTGCTTCTGATCGGTCTGGTGGTTCTCCTCGCCGGCGGCGCGGTGCTGATCCAGCGAACCGTCCGCCGGCGGTTTCCGGCACTGGCGGCGGGGGACCACAACGACGTCACCAAGTTCACCTACGGCTTCATCGGCTTCGTCTACGCGTTCTTCATCGGCTTTGTCGTCTCATCGATGTGGAGCCAGATCAACGCCGCGGACGGCAACGCCCGCGCAGAGGGCGCGGCCGCAGTGCAGATGGCCCGGGATGCAACGGTGTTCGCCACAGCGGACGCTGCGCGGGTCCGGGAGAGTCTGCTGGCATACGAACTGGCTGCCATCGCCGAGTGGTCCGCAGGCGACCATCGATCCGCCGATGCCGACGCTGCGCTCGCCGGTGTCTACACCGCCTACGGCCAGGTCCAGGCCGACACCGATCTGCAGAAGGTCCTGCTCGCGAAGTCGCACTCCAACCTCGACACGATCAGTCAAGCTCGAACCGTGCGGATCCTGGCAGCACGGGAAAACACCGGACCGCCGTGGCAACTGTGGACCATCATCTTGCTGACCAGCGCGATGGTGCTCGGGACCGTCATCATCTACGGAGTCGAACGCCCCCGCCTGCATTACTCGATGGTGGCCGTCGTCGGGATCATCGTGGCCGCCAACCTCTTTCTGGTGCTCGAGTTGGCTCACCCGTTCATCGGTGCGGTGGCGACATCGCCGGCACCACTGCACGAAGCGGTCCGGGTGCTGTCGGGACCGGGTACGTAGAACGCGAAACCGCCGTGCACCGCACCCCGGAAACCTAGGCTTCCCCTCATGCCGATCGACCGTGCCGCGCTCGTCGCGGGCAGCATCCGCCTGGCCTCAGGTATCTCGTTTCTCGTCGACCCGCTGCGGGCGAACCGCCTCTGGGGCGACTCGCAGCAGCCGACGCCGTCGAGCCAGTTGCTGCTTCACTCGATGGGCTACCGCGACGCTCTGATCGGGGGGCTGCTCGCCACGGCGGCGCTACGGGGCAAGGACACCCGGGGTTGGTTCCTGGCCTCCGGCGGCGCCGATGCCGCCGACCTGCTCGGCGGCTCCCGGGTGCACGACGGCCTGACCCGCGGCCAACAGATCATCGGTCTGGGCGGCGCGGTCGTCGGAATCGGGGTCGGGCTGTGGGGCGCGACGCGGCGGCGGCCCACCCCGGCATCCGTCGCTGCCCAGACCCGCTGAGCGCCGCTTCCGAAGCCGCTCCCGACGACGCCGTCGGCGGGGCTGCTGCGCTACGTTGGTACCCACTCACAGATCACAGTGACTGACGCGGAATGCCCTCGAACCACACCGTACTGACGCCGGGAGAAAACACCACATGAGCGCCGAGCAGCCGACCATCATCTACACGCTGACCGACGAGGCGCCGCTGCTTGCGACCTACGCCTTTCTGCCCATCCTCCGGACCTTCGCCGACGCAGCCGGCATCGATGTCAAGACCACCGACATCTCCGTCGCGGCGCGCATCCTCGCCGAGTTCTCCGACTACCTGACCGAAGAGCAGCGGGTGCCGGACAACCTCGCGGAGCTGGGCCAGATGACCCAGCTGCCGGACACCAACATCATCAAGCTGCCGAACATCAGCGCCTCGGTGCCTCAGCTGCTGGCCGCCATCAAGGAGTTGAAGGCCAAGGGCTACGACCTGCCGGACTACCCCGGAGAGCCGAAGTCCGACGAGGAAAAGGTCATCAAGGAGCGCTACGCCAAAACTCTGGGCAGCGCGGTGAACCCGGTGTTGCGGGAAGGCAACTCGGACCGCCGGGCGCCCAAGGCGGTCAAGGAGTACGCCCGCAAGCACCCGCACAGCATGGGTGAGTGGTCCCAGGCGTCGCGCACCCACGTGGCGACCATGAAGCACGGCGACTTCTACCACGGCGAGAAGTCGATGACGCTGGACAAGGCGCGCAAGGTCAAGATGGTGCTGACCACCAAGTCCGGCGAGACGATCGTGCTCAAGCCCGAGGTGTCGCTGGACGAGGGCGACGTCATCGACAGCATGTTCATGAGCAAGAAGGCGCTCTGCGAGTTCTACGAAGCAGAGATGGAAGACGCCTACAAGACCGGCGTGATGTTCTCGCTGCACGTCAAGGCGACGATGATGAAGGTCAGCCACCCCATCGTCTTCGGGCACGCGGTCAAGGTGTTCTACAAGGACGCGTTCGCCAAACACCAGAAGCTGTTCGACGAACTGGGCGTCAACGTCAACAACGGCCTGTCCGATCTCTACAGCAAGATCGAGTCACTGCCGGCGTCGCTGCACGAAGAGATCATCCGGGACCTGCACGCCTGCCACGAGCACCGGCCCGAGCTGGCCATGGTTGATTCCGCCCGCGGGATCTCGAACTTCCACTCACCCAGCGACGTCATCGTGGACGCCTCGATGCCCGCGATGATCCGGCTGGGCGGCAAGATGTACGGCGCCGACGGCCGGACCAAGGACACCAAGGCCGTCAACCCGGAGTCCACCTTCTCCCGGATCTACCAGGAGATCATCAACTTCTGTAAGACCCACGGCCAGTTCGACCCGACGACCATGGGCACCGTGCCCAACGTCGGCCTGATGGCCCAGAAGGCCGAAGAGTACGGCTCCCACGACAAGACGTTCGAGATTCCCGAGGAGGGCGTCGCCGACATCGTCGACATCGACACCGGCGAGGTGCTGCTGACCCAGAACGTCGAAGAGGGCGACATCTGGCGGATGCCGATCGTCAAGGACGCGCCGATCCGGGACTGGGTGAAGCTGGCCGTCACCCGTGCCCGCGACTCCGGTATGCCGGTGGTGTTCTGGCTGGACACCGAACGTCCGCACGAGGCCGAGCTGCGCAAGAAGGTCAAGACCTATCTGAAAGACCACGACACCGAGGGCCTGACCATCCAGATCATGCCGCAGGTGTGGGCCATGCGGTACACGATCGAGCGGGTGATCCGCGGGCAGGACACCATCGCCGCGACCGGCAACATCCTGCGCGACTACCTCACCGACCTGTTCCCCATCCTGGAGCTGGGCACCAGCGCCAAGATGCTGTCGATCGTGCCGTTGATGGCCGGTGGCGGGCTGTACGAGACCGGCGCCGGCGGCTCGGCGCCCAAGCACGTCCATCAGCTCCAGGAAGAGAACCACCTGCGGTGGGACTCGCTCGGCGAGTTCCTCGCCCTCGGTGCCAGCCTGGAGGATCTGGGCAACAAGTTCGGCAACGAGAAGGCGACGCTGCTGGCCAAGACCTTGGAGGCCGCGACCGGAAAACTGCTGGACAACAACAAGGGGCCGTCGCGTAAAACCGGTGAACTCGACAACCGCGGCAGCCAGTTCTACCTCGCCATGTACTGGGCGCAGGAACTCGCCGAGCAGACCGAGGACAAGGAGTTGGCCGACCATTTCGCCCCGCTGGCCAAGGCTCTCTCGGACAACGAGGACACCATCGTCGCCGAACTCAACGAGGCTCAGGGCAAGCCCGCGGACATCGGTGGCTACTACTACCCGGACCGCGAGAAGACCACGTCGGTGATGCGCCCGAGCAAGACCCTCAACGAGACTCTGACGACCTCGGGGGGCTGATCGCAGCCCGCCAGCAATCCCACATTTGGGACACGTCGCCGCATTTTCCCTGTGACGCGCGTAACATCCGTCGAACACTCGCCGATAGAGAGCAAATAACGGCAGTCGACGTCTGGGAGTGGCTATGCGTCTGGTACTTGGTGTCTCACTGACCGCATCGAGTGCGGTGTGGGTGCTCGTCGACACCGTCAACGGCAAGATACTGGCCGAAGAGGTGGTCAACCTCGACTCTGTGGACGAGATTGCCAGGGCCACCGCTCGCAGCGTGCAGGCGTTCGACATGCAAACCGAGCACGATGTCGAGGGTGTCCGGATGACCTGGAGCGACGATGCGCGCCAGCACGGCATCCGGCTCAGGACGAAGCTGCGGCTGTTCGGCTTCGAGATCGTGGAAAGCGTGTCGGAGGACGCAGCGCGCGAAGGCCGCAACAAGACCGCCCGCCACCTCGCCCCGCACCTTGCTCTGGCCTACGGAGCTGCCCGAGCAGACCTCCACGGCGACGACGGCCGAGGGGTGCTGCGGCGACTCGCCGGACGGGTGCCCATCCGGGTGGCCGCCGCGGTGTGTGCGGTGGCGCTGGTCGGAGTGGGCTTGTCGGCGTTTGTCACCATGTCGCCGTCCGACCCGCCGGTCAGCACGGCAGCTGAAGCCACCCCGCCGCAACCCGAACTTCCGGTCCAGCCGATCCGGCCGGCACCACCGGCACCCGCGGCCGCCCCGCAGGCCGCCGCGCCGCAGGACATCGCTCCACAAGCCGTTTCTCCGACGGAGGTTCCGGAACCGTCGGCCACGCCCGAGCCGGTGGCCGCGTGGCAGCCGGCCACCACCGAGGCCCAACCTGAAGTCGCCGTGGCCGCCCAGGACACGGCAGAAGCGTTGACGGATCCGACCGTGCCTGCGGCTGCAGCCGCGGTACAGGCGACGACCCCGACCGCCGTCGGGGTGCCGCACCTGCCCGGCGCGCGGCCGGTCGTCGGGCCGGCCCAGGCGCAACCCGCGCCGGCAGCGCCCCGCCCTGCCCCGGTCGCGCCCAAGCCGGTCAACAACCTGGCACCGCCGCCGCCGCCGCTGCCGCCGGTGCTGTCCAGCCTCTTCGACGCACTGCCCTGACCTGTGGGGCGTCCTCGCCGAATCTGGTAGTTCTACTCATCCGCCGCGCCGGGCAGCCAGGCATGCTGGCCGCATGGCACTGAACCCTCCCAGGCGTGACCGCGCCGTCGACGTCGCCAGGCTCGCCGCGTTGCTGGTCGTGGTGTTCGGGCACTGCGCGCTGCTGCTGGCCACCATCGACAGCAGCGGTGTCCGGATCGGCAACCTGATCGGCGAAGTCCCCGCGGTCGCCCCGGTCACCTGGATCGTCCAGGTGATGCCGTTGTTCTTCCTGGCCGGTGGTGCCGCCGGAGCCTACGGTTACCACGCCGGGACACCGTGGGGCACCTGGCTGTTCACCCGTGCACAACGGCTGTGTCGCCCGCTGTTCTGGTATCTGGCGGCATGGTCGGTGGGCCTGCTCGTCGTGCGCCTCACGCTGGGCGTCGACTCCGCCCGAGCCCTCGGGCGGGAGAGCGTGGCGCTGCTGTGGTTCCTCGGCGTGTACCTCGTTGCGCTGGCCTTCGTGCCTGCGCTGACGCGGCTGCGTAGCGAAGGCGCCGTAGCGATCGTGCTGGTGGTCCTTCTCGCCGCGGCGGCGATGACGGACAGGCTTCGGTTCGCTGTCGACGCGCCGCAGGCCGGGGTCACGAACTTCGTCATCGTCTGGTTGATCCCGGTGCTGGTCGGGGTTGCGTATGCGCGCCGGCTGATCGCTGCACGGGCGGCGGTCGTGGTCGCGGTCTCGGCGTTCGCCGTGCAGGTGGCGCTCGCCACAGCTGGTCCCTACGAGGTCTCGCTGGTGGTCACCGGGGCGGAACGGATCTCCAACACCGCGCCGCCCACGCTGCTGCTCGCACTGCACTGCACCTGGATGTCGTTCGCGTTCGTCCTGATGGCGGGGGTGCTGCAGCGGTGGGCCGAGCGGCCGCGGGTGTGGCGGTTCGTCGCGGCCGGCAACGGGGGAGCGATGACCCTGTACCTGTGGCACATTCCCGCCATTGCGATCGCCGCCTTCGGCCTGCACGCCGTCGGTCTGGACGCCTATGACGTGGCGGCTCCGGACTTCTGGAGCCTGCTCGGGCTGCGGGCCTTGGTGTTCGCGGTGGTGATGGGCGTGCTGTTCCAGCTTCTCGCGCCGCTGGAGCACCGCCGCCTGCCGTGGTGGGATACCCCTGCCGCGGCCACCGGCGCCCGCGCCACCGCTGCCGGCGCGCTGATCTGCGCCGCCGGTGTCGCGCTGGTGATGATGGCGAAATTCGGTCTGAGCGGGGCGTCGGGGTGGACGGCTCTGGGCTGCTTCGCCGCCGCCGCGGCCGGTGCCCGGTTCTGCGCCGGCGCCGGCGCGGTCAGCGACCGGAGGGCACCGAGATCAGTCGGCTCCCGGCAGCCTTGATCGGATCCGGCAGCACGCGGGCGACGGTGCCCATGACCTTCGAGGGGATGGACGCGGCGACGACTTGGCGGTCTCCCCGCATCAGCGCCTCGAATCCCTGCTCGGCCACCTCGGCAGGATCATCCTTGGGCATGATGCCGACCGGGGTGTCGAGCATCTTGGCCCGGGCGAAGAAGTTCGTGTCCGTGGGTCCCGGCAACAACGCCGTCACGGTGATGGAGGTGTCACGCAGCTCGTCCTGGAGCGCCTTGGCGAACGACTGGACGAAGGACTTCGACGCGTTGTACACCGTCTGATAGGAACCGGGCATCATCGACGCCACCGACGAGGTGAGCAGCACCCTGCCCTCGCCCCGGTTGGCCATGTCCCGCAGCACCAGCTTGGCCAGATGCACGGTCGACCGCACGTTGAGGTCGACGATGCTCAGGTCGTCTTCGAGTTCGCTCTTCAAGAACATGTCGCCTCGTCCCAGCCCGGCGTTGAGCGCGGCGGCGGACAACTCCCGTCCGCCGTCGACGGTGCTCTCGAACAGGTGCTGCACACCCTCGGCGCTTCGCAGGTCCACCTGGACCGGTTGCACCGCCACTGCGAACTCGGACAGCTTCTCGGGGACACCGTGGATACCGTCGTCCTCCGCGGCGACCACCAAGTCGTAGCCGTTGCTTGCGAATTGGCGAGCGAGTTCGAATCCGATACCGCTCGATGCCCCGGTGATGAGTGCCAGCTTTGTGTGTGTCATCCACTCGCCATACCCGGACCTGCGCCGGCCCAAAGCCGCTTTTCGTGTTCGGGATGACACGAGAACTTTTTCGGCGCAATACTTGATCCCGTCCAGAAAACGCGCCAAGATTGAGGACGATGTCCGAACATCCCGACTATGCCGACGCATTGAAGTCGGCTGCACTGCGCGTCACCCGCCCCCGGATGGCGGTGATGCACGCGGTGGAGCGGCACCCGCACGCAGACACCGAGGTCATCATCGATGCTGCACGTGAACAAGTTCCGGACATCTCGCGGCAAGCGGTGTACGACGTGCTGAACGCCCTGACCACCGCCGGTCTGGTGCGCCGGATCCAGCCCGCCGGATCTCTGGCCCGTTACGAATCCCGGGTGGGTGACAACCACCACCACATCGTCTGCAGATCATGCGGACTCATCGCCGACGTCGACTGCGCGGTCGGCGAGGCGCCGTGCCTGACGCCATCTGACGACCTCGGTCTGCTGGAAGGCTTCGACGTCGACGAAGCCGAGGTCATCTACTGGGGGCTCTGCGCCGACTGCTCGCCCTCACATGTATCCCGATCACACCCGTGATCACAGCCCCATCACCACTGAATTGGAAACGAAGGGAAACATAGTGTCCTCCGATACGTCCGACAGCCGCCCCCCGCACCCCGACAGCGGGACCGCCAGCAACAGCGAGAGCGAGAACCCGGCGATCGATTCGCCCACCCCGAAGTCCCACGCCCCGTTGCGAAATCAGGACTGGTGGCCCGAACAGGTCGATGTGTCGGTGCTGCACCGGCAGTCGGCCAAGAGCAACCCCCTCGGCGAGGACTTCGACTACGCCGAGGAGTTCAAGAAGCTCGACGTCGAAGCGTTCAAAGCGGACATGGTCGCGCTGATGACCGAGTCGCAGGACTGGTGGCCCGCCGACTACGGCAGCTACGCCGGCCTGTTCATCCGGATGAGCTGGCACGCCGCCGGCACCTACCGGATCTTCGACGGTCGCGGTGGCGCCGGCCAGGGCAGTCAGCGGTTCGCCCCGCTCAACAGCTGGCCGGACAACGCGAACCTGGACAAGGCCCGTCGGCTGCTGTGGCCGATCAAGCAGAAGTACGGCAACAAGATCTCCTGGGCCGACCTGATCGCCTACGCCGGAAACGCCGCGCTGGAGTCCGCGGGCTTCAAGACCTTCGGCTTCGCGTTCGGCCGTGAGGACATCTGGGAGCCCGAGGAGATCCTGTGGGGCCAGGAGGACACCTGGCTGGGCACCGACAAGCGCTACAGCGGCGAGCGGGAACTCGCCGAACCCTTCGGCGCGACCACCATGGGCCTGATCTACGTCAACCCCGAAGGCCCCGAGGGCAAACCGGATCCGCTGGCCGCCGCCCACGACATCCGCGAGACGTTCGGACGGATGGCGATGAACGACGAGGAGACCGCCGCGCTGATCGTCGGCGGCCACACCCTGGGCAAGACCCACGGCGCCGCGGACGTCAACGTCGGCCCGGAGCCCGAAGGAGCTCCCCTCGAGGAGCAGGGTCTGGGCTGGAAGTGTCCGTTCGGCACCGGCAACGCCAACGACACCGTCACCAGCGGCCTGGAGGTCGTCTGGACCGGCACGCCGACGCAGTGGAGCAACGGCTACCTGGAGATCCTCTACGGCAACGAGTGGGAGCTGACCAAGAGTCCCGCCGGGGCATGGCAGTTCGAGGCCAAGGACGCCGAGGCCACCATCCCCGACCCGTTCGGCGGCCCGCCGCGCAAGCCCACGATGCTCGTCACCGACGTCTCGATGCGTGTTGATCCCATCTACGGTGAGATCACCCGGCGCTGGCTCGACCACCCCGAGGAGATGAACGAGGCGTTCGCCAAGGCCTGGTACAAGCTGCTGCACCGCGACATGGGTCCGGTCACCCGCTACCTCGGTCCGTGGGTCCCGGAGCCGCAGCTGTGGCAGGACCCGGTGCCTGCGGTCGACCACGAACTCGTCGACGAGCAGGACATCGCGACGCTGAAGGCCAAGGTGCTCGAGGCCGGCCTGTCGGTGCCGCAACTGGTCAAGACGGCATGGGCGGCGGCGTCGAGCTTCCGCGGAACCGACAAGCGTGGCGGCGCCAACGGCGCCCGGCTGCGTCTGGAGCCGCAGCGCAACTGGGAGGCCAACGAGCCGTCCGAACTCGACAAGGTGCTGCCCGTCCTGGAGAAGATCCAGCAGGACTTCAACAGCGCCGGCAGCAAGAAGGTGTCGCTGGCCGATCTGATCGTGCTGGCCGGATCGGCGGCGGTGGAGAAGGCCGCCAAGGATGCGGGGCACCAGATCGAGGTGCCGTTCGCGCCCGGGCGCACCGACACCACGCAGGAGAGCACTGACGCGGAGTCATTCGCGGTGCTCGAACCCCGCGCCGACGGCTTCCGAAACTTCGTCCGGCCGGGCGAGAAGGCGCCGCTGGAACAGCTTCTGGTGGAGAAGGCGTACATGCTGGATCTCACCGCTCCGGAGTTGACGGTGCTCATCGGCGGGTTGCGTGCGCTGGGAGCCAACCACGGTGGATCCAAGCACGGCGTGTTCACCGAGAAGCCGGGCACCCTGACCAACGACTTCTTCGTGAACCTGCTCGACATGCGCACGCAGTGGAAGCCGTCGAAGGCGACGGAGAACGTCTACGAAGGCGTCGACCGTACCTCCGGTCAGCCCAAGTGGACGGCCACCGCCAACGATCTGGTTTTCGGATCCAACTCGGTGCTGCGCGCGATGGCCGAGGTCTACGCGCAGGCCGACAACACGGACAAGTTCGTGGCGGACTTCGTGGCGGCCTGGGTCAAGGTGATGAACGCCGATCGCTTCGATTTGCGTTGAGACAGAACAGCCCCCGGCTGTAGCCGCCCTCTACCGTGCACGGTGTGCGGTAGAGGGCGGTGCCCTGTCGCGTGCCCCGGATGTCGCAGTCGTTCGGTAGGGTCCAGCCCGTGAATCCGAGTGTCACCGACAAGTCCGGTCCCGCCCAGAAATCCGTGACCGCCCGTCTGGCTGCGGAACTGGCAGTGGCAGAGCGGCAGGTGGATGCGGCGGTGCGGCTGCTGGATGAGGGGTCGACGGTCCCGTTCATCGCCCGCTACCGCAAGGAGGTGACCGGCAGCCTCGACGACGGTCAGTTGCGCACGCTCGAGGAACGCCTCGGATACCTGCGCGAGCTCGACGACCGGCGCACCGCGGTGCTGGCGTCGATCAGAGAACAGGGCAAGCTCACCGAGGCGCTCGAGGCCGCGCTGCTGGCCGCCGACACCAAGGCCCGCGTCGAGGACATCTATCTGCCCTACAAGCCCAAGCGGCGCACCAAGGCCCAGATCGCCAGGGAA
This sequence comes from Mycolicibacterium hippocampi, assembly GCF_010723735.1. Taxonomy (GTDB): domain Bacteria; phylum Actinomycetota; class Actinomycetes; order Mycobacteriales; family Mycobacteriaceae; genus Mycobacterium; species Mycobacterium hippocampi. The sequence continues at coordinate 3,658,001 of NZ_BLLB01000002.1, forward strand.
GCCGGGCTGGAACCACTGGCCGACCAGCTGCTGGCCGACCCGTCCTCGGTCCCCGAGGACCTGGCCGCCGGCTTCGTCGGCGCCACCGTCGCCGACGCCGCCGCCGCGCTCGACGGTGCGCGGCACATCATCGTCGAGCGTGCCGCCGAGGATGCCGAACTCGTCGGCGCGCTGCGAGAAAGGTTCTGGGAGAACGGCTCGGTACGAACCCGGCCGTCCTCGGATGCCGCCGAGACCGGGCCGCACCACCAGAAGTCGCAGAAGTTCCGTGACTACTTCGACTTCGCCGAGCCGCTTGCCACCATTCCGTCACACCGGGTGCTGGCAGTGCTGCGCGGTGAGAAGGAGCAGGTCCTCACCCTGAGCCTCGACGGCGGTGAGGACGAGGTGTACCTCGCGATGGTCGCAAGGGCACTCGGGGTGGATCTGGGGTCGCCCGGTGCCGCCACACCGTGGCTCGCGAACACCGTCGGCTTCGCGTGGCGCACCCGGCTGTCGGTCTCGGCATCGGTGGACGCCCGGGTCCGGCTGCGGCTGCGCGCCGAGGAGGACGCCGTCGCGGTGTTCGCCAAGAACCTCAAGGACCTGCTGCTCGCCGCCCCGGCGGGCAACCGTCCCACGCTGGGCCTGGATCCCGGCTTCCGGACCGGCGTGAAGGTCGCCGTCGTCGACGGGACCGGCAAGGTGGTCGACACCTGTGCCATCTACCCCCATCCACCGCAGAAGCAGTGGGCGCAGGCCAAGGCCACGCTGGCCGCGCTCGTCGCCCGCCACGGCGTCGAGCTGATCGCGGTGGGAAACGGCACCGCATCGCGGGAGACCGACGCGCTGGCCGACGAGCTCATCGCCGACATCCGCGCCGCCGGTGCGCCGGCACCCGCCAAGGCGATGGTCAGCGAAGCCGGAGCGTCGGTGTACTCGGCCTCGGCCTACGCGGCCCACGAACTACCCGATCTCGACGTCACACTGCGGGGCGCGGTCTCGATCGCGCGGCGGCTGCAGGACCCGCTGGCCGAGTTGGTCAAGATCGAGCCGAAATCGATCGGGGTCGGGCAATACCAGCACGACGTGACGCCCGGCATCCTGGCCCGCAGCCTGGGAGCCGTGGTCGAGGATGCCGTCAACGCCGTGGGCGTGGACCTCAACACCGCGTCGGTGCCACTGCTGGCCAGGGTGTCGGGCATCACCGAGTCGCTGGCCGAGGCCATCGTCGCCCACCGCGACCAGACCGGCCGGTTCCGCGACCGTCGAGCGTTGCTGAAGGTCCCCCGGTTGGGCCCCAAGGCATTCGAGCAGTGCGCCGGCTTCCTGCGGATCCGCGACGGGGACGATCCACTGGACGCCTCCGGCGTGCATCCCGAGGCCTACCCGGTGGTCCGGCGCATCCTGGACCGTTCCGGGATCACCCTGGCCGAGATCATCGGCGACACCCGCGCATTGCGTGCACTGCGGCCGGCCGAGTTCGCCGACGACCGCTTCGGCATCCCGACGGTGACCGACATCCTGGCCGAACTCGAGAAGCCGGGTCGCGATCCGCGCCCGGCGTTCACCACGGCGACTTTCGCGGCCGGGGTCGAGAAGATCGCCGATCTCGAGGTGGGCATGACGCTCGAGGGTGTGGTCACCAACGTCGCGGCATTCGGGGCGTTCGTCGACGTCGGTGTCCACCAGGACGGACTGGTGCATGTGTCGGCGATGGCCGACCGCTTCGTCTCCGATCCGCACGAAGTGGTGCGATCCGGCCAGGTGGTGAAGGTCAAGGTGCTCGACGTCGATGTCGAGCGACAGCGGATCGGGCTGTCCCTGCGCCTGAACGACACCCCGGCACGTGGGGCGGGCGGCGCACGGTCCGAGCGCAAGCCCGCACCCCGTCGCGACACCAAGCCGACAAAAGCGAAGCGCGCCAACAAGTCTGACCGCAGTTCGGCGGGTGCTGCCGGGGGTGCGATGGCGCAGGCGTTGCGGGACGCGGGTTTCGGGCGGTGAACCCGGCGGCACGGCGCTCACAGGTCACGGCGATGGCCGTGGTCGGGGCGCTCGTCGCGGTCGGCGGTTGCACCCGCAGCGTGCAGGAGGCGACGCCCCGGCCGGCCCCGGTGGCCGCGCCCATCTCGGAGCTGCAGGTCGCCGACCTGCTCAGTCCGCAGGTCGCGGGGGAGGACGGGAATCTGTTCCTCACCGCCGAGCCCGAACAATGCAGCGGACTGGCGCAGGAGGTGGACCCGCCGTTTCTCGACTCGCATCGTCCCCTCGCCACCGACGGTGGCCATTGGACCACCGACGACGCGTCGGTGTTCGTCGAGGAGATGGTCGCCGTCTACCGTTTCGACTTCGATCCGGCCGCTGCGCTCGACGAGGTGCGTCAGACCGTCGAGGCCTGCCGTGACACGCCGCTGACCGTGACGACGATGCAGGGGCGCACATATGTGTTCGAGGTGCGCGCCGCCGCTGCCGACAGCCCGCAAAGCAGTGTGCTCTGGTCGCTGCGGGCCGCCGACTGGAACTGTGACAACACTTTCGTCGCCGCGCACAATGCGGCGGTCGAGATCACCACGTGCGGCTCAATCGGCGGGTTCGACGTCGCCGGCCTCGCCGTCGAGGCGCTGGAGCGGATCAACACGCTGGCCAACACCACCGCCTAGTTCCGCGCGGGAGGTGTCTTTGAGGTCGACGCCGGATCGACCCAGCCGGCGGGCCCCCGTCACCAGGGCGGCCGCGGTGCGCGCCGCGCGCTGGTACCCGAGTCCGTCGGGCGGGTGGATGTTGGAGATGCAGTTGCGGTCGGCGTCGGTGCGGCCGGGCCGCGGGAGATGCGTGAGGTAGATGCCGAGGCTGTCGGCGACGGACAACCCCGGCCGTTCTCCGATGATCATGATGAGCGTGCCGACACCCAGCGCGGCACCGATATGGTCGCCGAGCGCCACCCGGGCCTGGGTGGCGATCACCGGCGGTGCCAGCCGATAGTGGCCGTCGAACTCGGCGGCCAACGCGGCCAGCAGCCCGACCCCGTGGTCGGCCAGCGCGCGCGGCGACAACCCGTCACCCAGCACGACGCCGACGTCGGCGCCCTGCCCCGGCTCCGGGGTCGGCAGACCTGTCAGGTCCGCCGGCGTGCGGCCCAGGTCGGGCCGGCGCAGGTACTCGCTGCGGTTCTCTGCCCGGCTGCAGACGTGCAGCGGGGTCCCCAGGCCCAGTGCCGCGACATCGTCGCTGAACTCGCCGGAGTCGAGCGGGATGTGCACGGCGTCACGGGCGGCCGAGTGCGCGGCCTTGAACTCGAGCACCCGGTGCGACGGCAACGCGTTTCCGGCACGCCCCAGCCCGATGCGTGCCTGCGTGGTGCGGCGCAGCGGAGCCCACACGTCCTCGGCGGGCGAGCGGTCCCGACCGGTCACGGCCCGGCCGCCAGCCCGAGCAACGGGGAGCCGCTTGGGTCCACCGGCAGCACCCGCCCGTCGCCGTCGGCCATCCCCAGCTGCGCCAACCAGGCCTCGAATTCGGGGGCCGGCCGCAACCGCAGCGCCTTGCGCACATACAGCGCGTCATGGAACGACAGGCTCTGGTAGCCGAGCATCACGTCGTCGGCGCCGGGCACGGTGATGACGAACGCCGCGCCCGCGACACCGAGCAGGGTGAGCAGGGTGTCCATGTCGTCCTGGTCGGCTTCGGCGTGGTTGGTGTAGCAGACGTCGACACCCATGGGCAGGCCGAGCAGCTTGCCGCAGAAGTGGTCCTCGAGACCCGCCCTGATGATCTGCTTGCCGTCGAAGAGGTATTCGGGCCCGATGAAGCCGACGACGGTGTTGACCAGCAACGGATCGAGCGCACGCGCCACCGCGTAGGCCCTGGTCTCCAACGTCTGCTGGTCCACCGGCCTGCCGCCGACACCGAGATGAGCGCCCGCCGACAGCGCCGACCCCTGTCCGGTCTCCAGGTACATCACGTTGTCGCCGACGGTGCCGCGGCCCAGCGAGCGTCCGGCTTCGTTGGCCTGCGCCAGCATCGGCAACGTGATGCCGAAGCTGGTGTTCGCGCCCTGGGTGCCGGCGATCGACTGGAACACCAGGTCCACCGGGGCGCCGCGGTCGATCAGCTCCATCGTGGTGGTGACATGGGACAGCACACAGGACTGCATCGGGATCTCGAAGCGCTGCCTGATGTCGTCGAGCAGGTGGAGCAGGTCCGCGGTGTGCTCCGGGGAATCGGTGGCCGGGTTGATCCCGATCACCGCGTCTCCGCAGCCCATCAACAGACCGTCGAGAGTCGCCGCGGCGATGCCACGAGGATCGTCGGTCGGGTGGTTGGGCTGCAGCCGGGTGGCCAGAGTCCCCGGTACGCCGATCGAGGTCCGGAACGCCGAGCTGACCGTGGTGGCGGCGGCGACGGAGATCAGGTCCTGGTTGCGCATGATCTTCGACACCGCGGCCACCATCTCCGGCGTCAAGCCCGGTGCCACCGCCGCGATGTGTTCCGCACTCTGCGGTTCCGACGCGGTGGCGAGCAGCCAGTCACGCAGCCCACCGACCGTGAGGTGCGAGACCGCCGAGAACGCCTCCCGGTCGTGGCTGTCGATGATCAGCCGGGTGACGTCGTCGGTCTCGTAGGGGACCAGCTCCTCGGTGAGGAACGTCGACAACGGCAGATCAGCGAGGATCCATGCAGCAGCAGCTCTTTCGGCATCGGTGGCGGCTGCGCAGCCCGCCAGTTCGTCGCCGGATCGCAGCGGGGTCGCCTTGGCCATCACCTCGACGAGGCTGTCGAACTGGTAGGTGTGGCCCGAGACCTGTTGGCTGTAGGTCACCTCACCTCAGCTCGTCCTCGGCCGCGGCCAGTGCGGCGAACTCCTCGTCGGGGGAGTTGGCGACCAGATGGTGCCGGCTGTACAGGCCGAAGTAGGCCATGAACCCGGCGAACACGATCAGGCAACCCAGCGCGGCGACGTAATCGACAAGGAACGTCGCGATGACGGCGATCACTGCGATCACCAGGGCGAACCCGGTGGTGAAGACGCCGCCCGGGGTGCGGTAGGGGCGGTGCATCTCGGGCGCCCGCTTCCGCAACACGATGTGGCTGACCATCATCAGCACGTAGCTCAGAGCCGCTCCGAACACCGCCATGTTCAGCAGCAGGGCGCCCTGGCCGGTCAACGACAGCGCGAACCCGATGAGGCCGGGCACAACCAGCGCCAGGGTCGGCGCCTTGCGCGAGTTGGTCACCGACAGCACCTTCGGCAGATAGCCGGCGCGCGACAGCGCGAACAGTTGCCGGGAGTAGGCGTAGATGATCGAGAAGAAGCTCGCGATCAGTCCGGCCAGGCCGATGTAGTTGACGACCTTGGCCATCGTGCCGTCGCCCAGCGCCTCGACGAGTGGGTTGCCGGACTCCGACATGGCGGCCGCCCCGCCTGCGCCGGTGGTCAGCACCAGCACGGTCACGCAGGTGACCAGCAGCACGGCCATCGCGGCGATGATGCCCCGCGGCACGTTGCGCTCCGGGTTGGCGGCCTCCTCGGCGGCGAGCGGAACACCCTCGATCGCCAGGAAGAACCAGATGGCGAACGGGATCGCCGCCCAGATGCCCAGCAGGCCGTAGGGCAGCCACGCGGAGGCTCCGGCGGCGTCGGTGACAGCGATGTCGGTGAGGTTGGTCGAGTCGAATTGGCCGATCGCCGAGATCGCGAAGACGACCAGACCGACCAAGGCGATGCCGGTGATCACGAACATCACCTTCAGCGCCTCGCCGACCCCGGACAGATGGATGCCGATGAACACCGCGTACACGAACAGGTAGATCCACCAGCCGTCGGTGATCCCGAACAGGTTCAGCGATTCGACGTAGGCGCCGATGAACGTGGCGATGGCCGCGGGGGCGATCGCGTACTCGATCAGGATCGCGGTACCGGTGGCGAATCCGCCCCAGGGGCCGAGCGCCCGGCGGGCGAAGGTGTAGCCACCGCCTGCCGCGGGCAGTGCCGACGACATCTCGGCCATGCCGAGCACCAGGGCCAGGTACATGCCGGCGATGATCACGGCGGCGATGGCCAGGCCGCCGAATCCGCCTTCGGCGAGGCCGAAGTTCCAGCCCGAGTAGTCCCCCGAGATGACGTAGCCGACACCGAGGCTGGCCAGCAGTACCCAGCCGGCGGTGCCGGATTTCAGTTGCCGCTTCTGCAGATAGGCTTCCGATTCCCGATATTCCTCGACGCCGCGCCTGGGATGCGTGCTGTGTTTGTCGCCACTCATCTGATGAGACTCCCGTTCGAAGGTGTGAGTGATCACACTATGCCCCACGAAGCGCCGTTGGCGTTGCATTCTTCGCCGAAAATTGTTGTGTCACAACAAATTAGCGGGCGAAGCGCGAGCAGGGCTGCCCGGAGCGACGACGTCGTCGCGCTCGGCGGCGCGCGGTTCGCGCGTGTCGGCGATACGCTCTCGCCGAATCTGCCGAGCATCCGGGCTGAAGATCTAAAGGTCGTTCTGACAACCTTTAGCGGGAGCCTATTGGCTCTGCTCGAGGTTGTCCAGTCCTGTCCTGCTGTAACAGCGGTCTTCGGGCGTTCGATAGATCGCACATACCGGTTTGCAGACTTCGAAGGGGTCGCCGTGCGCGCAGTGCTGGGACTGTCTGTGACTGCTGACGAACTCGCCTGGGTGCTCGTCGACTCCGCCGAGGGTTCCGTGCTCGACCACGACGCCCTGCCGTATGACGCCGAGCGCGGGATCGCGGACGCGGCGGTACGCGGCGCCCAGGCCATCGCGCAGGCGTGCGGTTACCAGCTCGACAGCGTCGCACTGACCTGGAGCGAGGACGTCACCCGCGAGGGTTTGCGGTTGCGGTCGCGGCTGGGCTGCCTGGGTTTGCGTGACGCCGAAGCGGTTCCGGTGGCGACGGCCACGGCGCTCGGTCGGCGGGCCGGCGACGTGGCGCTGCGGCTGTGCCCGGCTCACGGCGCCGCGCTTTCGGTGCTCACCTCCAGTGAGGCAGTGAATCCCCCTGTGGCAACGCCGGTTACCGAGCGCCGCGGCGCCCGCCGGCGACGAACGGTTTCGGCGGTGCTCGGCGTGGCCGCCGCGGCGATCGTCGGGGTGTTGTTTCTTTCCGCCGGCGCGGCGCCACCGGTCGAGCCCGCAGGGTCCGCGGCCGAACCCGCCGCGCCGTCCTCGGACTCGGGGTGGGTATCGGTTCCGTCCGGGCCGGCGCCCGAGGTGGTGCGCAAGGTCGTCGCCGCCACCCCGTCCTATTCCGAACCGCAGGCCACCGTGCCGGTTCAGACCTACGCCCCGGTGGCGGCCGCGACCGCGGCGGCACCCGAACCGCCGGCGGCGCCCACGCCGGAGCCCGCCGAACAACCGCATCTGACCGGAACGCAGACCGCTGTCGGCCCGACGCCTGGTCCGGACGCGCCGGTTCCGACGCCGCCGACCGACGCCGAGATGACAGAATTGGTCAATGTGTTCACTGCGTTGCCCTGAACGCGTACGGTCGACCCGTGACACCGGTATCTCAGCTTGCCCTTGCCCCTGATCATCTCGTCGGACTGGCACGCGACATGCGCGAGCTGGTGCGAGGCGAGGCCGCGGAATCCGAGCGCAATCGCACGATGACCGCCGCGACCGTCGAGGCGATGTGGTCCACCGGTCTGATGTCGGCCTTCAATCCGACCGCAGCGGGCGGGTTCGAGCCGTCGTTCGCGGAGATGATCGAGACGTGGATCGAAATGGCCTGGCAGGACGGATCGTTCGGTTGGGTGGGGATCGCCAACCTGCCGTCTGCGTTCGCCGCCGCCACCTATCTTCCCGACGACGGCTTCGCCGAGGTGTTCACCGCCAACAACAACCACGTCACGATGGGCGGTCAGTTCTTCCCGAACGGGCAGGGCGTCGCGGTCGACGGCGGCTACCGGCTGACCGGGTCGTGGAGTTTCGGCTCGGGCACCGGACATGCCGAGTACGTCGCGGCCGGGTTTCTGCCGATGATCGACGGCGAGATCCGCTGGGTCAGCGAGGGCGTGCCCGACATGCAGGTGGCCGTCGTCCCGCGAAGCCAGGTCACCTTCAAGGACGGCTGGCATGTGCAGGGGCTCAAGGGCACCGGGTCCTACGACTACGCCCTCGACGATGTGTTCGTCCCGCAATCGCGCACGTTTGCGTTGTTCACCCGCGAACCCAAGCGAGGCAGCTCACCGGCGACCCGGATGGGGATGATGCCGGTGACCGCGGCAGGTCATGCCGCGTGGGCGCTCGGGGTCGCCAAGAGCATGCTCGACGACGTGGCCGAGCTGGCGGAGACGAAGTTCCGGATGAGCGATATGGCTGCACTGGCCAGCCGTCCCACGTTCCAGAAGGGCCTGGCGCACCATGTAGCGGCCTGGCGGGCGGCGCGGCTGCTGGTCCTCGACGCGTTCACCACGGCCGAGGCGGCCGTCGCCGATGGCGGCGAGCTCACCCCGACGTTGCGTGCGGACATGCGGGTGGCGGCGGTGTTCGCCACCGACACTGCCCGGGGTTGTGCCGAGTGGGCGCACCTGGTCGCAGGCACCTCGGCGATCCGCGAGGGCAGTCGCCTCGAGCGGGCGTTCCGTGACATCTACACCGGCACTCAGCACGCCTTCATCAGCGAGAAGGTGGCGATCGACGCAGCGCAGGTCTGGCTGGGCATCGTCGAGGACCAGTTCGGTCTGTGACCGGCCGGGTGGCCGGCCGTCGCGATCAACGCGCGACAGGCCAGTGCCACACCGACATGTCGCCAGGCGGATAGTTCATGCACACGTCGGTGGCGTGGGCCACGACGCCTTTGTTGTTGAAGAAGATCTTCGCCCAGTTGCCCCAGCGCGTCGCCACCTGCTCGTAGTAGACGTTGGTCGCGGTGTTCTCGGAGTACTGGCGGCGTCCCACCGGATCGAGCGAAAAGAACCAGTGGATGCGGTCGAACGCAGCCTGCTGGACGTCGGCAGGCCGGTTGCTCCGGTCCATCATGTACCGCTCGTAGTACACCGGGCTGGTGTCGCGCACCGCTGCCAGATACTGCTCGACATCACAGGTCGTGTGGATGATCCGCCGGGGGACCGGATAGTCGTCGGTGGAATCGGCCGCCGCCGGGCCGGCGGTGCCCAGAAACATCGCGGCTGCTCCGAGGAACCCGAGGCTCACCCGCGCGACGCGACTCTTCAGTCCGGTCATCTTCACTCCCTGCCTCATCGTTCGGTTTGGCATCGCTCGGTTTGGCATCGTTGCGCTCATGATCAGCCGCCGCCCGTTACCGGGTTCGACGTCAGCATCAGGAAGCCGCCGTTGATCCACACGCCCCAACGCCCGCCCCAGGCCGAGTTCCACACCACGGGCTGCCCGTTCCAGGACTCGGCGGGCTTCGGCGGTGCCCAGGCGGGTGGGGGTTCGCCGTGGACGGGGGCCGGCGGCGGAGCCGGCTGTGCGCTCGCGACGCTCGAGTGCATCATTCCGAGGGCCAGCCCGCACGCGACCACCGCGCCACCGACCGCAGTCCTGATCAAAGTCATTGCGTCATTCCTGCGTCACCGCTGAGCCTGCTGGAGGACCGGCAGCCTGTCGGGGCAGTACGTGCGCAGTCCGGCGGCGAGGAACTGCCACGCCTGCTCGGTGGTGGCGTTCTTGTCCAACTGGTTGTGGACGAAGTCAGCCGCCTCGTATGCATCGGCGTCGACGTTGGTGGCGAGACGTTTACAGGTGATCTTGCCGATCCAGGCGTTGTAGTCCTTCTGACCGTAGATGCCGTACGTGTGCAGTTCGTCGGCGAACGCGGTGTCGGGGTCGGCCGCCGCGGGCGCGGCGAACCCGAGCCCGAAGGCCACCGTCGCGATTCCTACCAGTATCCGCTTCATGGCCTCGCTCCCTCTGCTGGATCTGTCTGCAACCGTTGAGGTTTCGGCCACGGTGCCGGCACCGGCCTGGTGCGCACCCGTTGCGGCCACCAGAACCACGGCCCCATCAGCGCTGCGATGGCCGGGGTCATGAACGCCCGGATCACCAGGGTGTCGAACAACAGACCCAACCCGATCGTGGTGCCGACCTGGGCGATCACCGTCAGCTCGCTGACCGCCATCGACATCATGGTAAACGCGAAGACCAATCCAGCGGCGGTTACCACCGTGCCACTGCCGCCCATCGCGCGGATGATGCCGGTGCCCACCCCGGCGTGGATCTCCTCCTTGAGCCGTGACACCAGCAGCAGGTTGTAGTCCGCGCCGACGCCCAGCAGCACGATCACGGCCATCGCGAACACCATCCAGTGGAGCTCGACGCCGATGATGTGCTGCCAGATCAGGATCGAGAGGCCGAACGACGCCCCCAGAGACACCACCACCGTGCCGACGATGACCGCGGCCGCGACCACGGCGCGGGTGATGATCAGCATGATGATGAAGATCAGGCACAGCGCGGAGATGCCGGCGATCAACAGGTCGTAGTTGTTTCCGCTCTGCATGTCCTTGAACGTGGCCGCGGTACCGCCGAGATAGACCTTGGACCCTTCCAGCGGAGTGCCCTTGATGGCCTCTTTCGCGGCGGTCTTGATCGCCTCGATCTTCTCGATTCCCTCGGGGGTCAACGGGTCACCCTCGTGGGCGATGATGAACCGCACCGCGTGCCCGTCGGGGGACAGGAACTGCTCCAAGCCGCGCTGGAAATCCTTGTTCTCGAATATCTCCGGCGGCAGGTAGAACGAGTCGTCGTTCATCGAATCGTCGAACGCCTCGCCCATGGCGTCGGCATCCTCGGACATCGCGGCCATCTGGTCCTGCTGACCCTTCTGGCTCTGGTACATCGTCAGCATCATCGTGCGCATGGTCTTCATCGTGTCGACCATCTCGGGCATCAACGCGACCATCTGCGGCATCAGCTCGTTGAGACGCCGCATCTCCGGCAGGATCTCTTTGAAGTCGTCGGTCATCACGTTGATGCCGTCGAGGGTGTCGAACACCGAACGCATCGCCCAGCACACCGGGATGTTGTAACAGTGCGGTTCCCAGTAGAAATAGTTGCGGATCGGCCGGAAGAAGTCGTCGAAGTTGGCGATGCTGTCGCGCAGCTCGGCGATGTCGAGGTACATCCCCTCCATCTTCTGCACCATGTTGTTGGTGATCGCCGCCATCTGCCCGGTCAGGTTCGACATCTTCTCCATGGTCGCGATGGTGTCGGCCATCTCGTCGGCCTGAACCAGCATGTCGGCCATCCGGTCCTGCATGTATTTCTCGTTGAGCCGCTGGGTGGTGCCCTGCATGCTCATCTGGAACGGGATCGACGTGTGCTTGATCGGTTTGCCGTCCGGGCGGGTGATGGCCTGGACCCGCGCGATCCCCTCGACGCGGAACAGTGCCTTGGCGATCTTGTCGATCACCAGGAAGTCCGCCGAGTTGCGCAGGTCGTGGTCGCTCTCGACCATCAACAGCTCCGGGTTCATCCGGGCCTGGGAGAAGTGTCGGTCGGCCGCGGCGTATCCGGCGTTGGCGGGAAGGTCGGCCGGCAGATAGTTGCGGTCGTTGTAGCTGGTCCGGTAGCCCGGCAGAGCGAGCAGGCCGACGAGGGACAGCGCGATGGTCCCGACCAGGATGGGGCCGGGCCAGCGCACCACCGCGGCGCCGACCTTCCGCCAGCCCCGAACGCGCATCGTGCGTTTGGGCTCCAGGATCTTGCCGAAACGGGTGACCACGCTGATCATCGCGGTCATCAGGACGACACCGGCCAGCACCACGACGAACATGCCGATCGCCAGCGGGACGCCCATGGTCTGGAAGTACGGCAGCCGGGTGAAGCTCAGGCAGAACGTCGCGCCGGCGATGGTCAGACCGGAGCCGAGCACCACGTGCGCGGTGCTCTCGAACATCGTGTAGAACGCGGTCTCTTTGTCCTCACCCGCTTCGCGTGCTTCCTGATATCGCCCGGTCAGGAAGATGGCATAGTCGGTCGCCGCGGCTATCGCGAGCGTCACCAGCAGGTTGGTGGCGAACGTGGAGAGGCCGATGATCTCGTGATAGCCGAGGAAAGCGACCACCCCGCGGGCGGCGGTCAGCGACAGCACGACCATCACCAGCGTGACGAGCACCGTGACGATCGACCGGTACACCAGCAGCAGCATCACGATGATGACCGTGAACGTCGTCGCCTCGATCAACCGCATACTGCGGTCGCCGGCGATGTGCTGGTCCGCCGCCAGCGCCGCAGGCCCGGTGACGTAGGCCGTCACCCCCGGCGGCGGTTCGAGGCTGTCGACGATGTTCTGAACCGACTCCACCGACTCGTTGGCCAGCGCCTCGCCCTGGTTCCCGGCCAGCTTGACCTGGACGTAGGCGGCTTTGCCGTCGGTGCTCTGCGAGCCCGACGCGGTCAGCGGGTCGCTCCAGAAGTCCTGCACCGACTGCACGTGGGCGGTGTCGGCCTCGAGTCGATCGACCATCTCGTCGTACCAGGCGTGCGCCTCGTCGCCGAGGGGTTCCTCGCCCTCGAAGACGATCATCACCGAGCTGTCCGAGTCACCTTCCTCGAACAGTTCGCCGACCTTCTTCATCGAGATCATCGACGGGGCATCGTCGGGGCTCATCGAGACGGCCTGCATCTGGCCGACGGTTTCCAGCTGCGGCACAACGATGTTGAGCGCGACGATGAGCCCCACCCAGCCGAGGATGAGAGGAACCGCGAACGTCCGGATCATCCTGGGGATCAACGGGCGGGACCGCTGCCGGGCGGGCGGGAAGGCATCCGTGGGCGCGTCGTTGACCGGGGTACTCATGCGGACTTCACGAAGCAGAAGGTCTGGGCGTTCAAGCCGTCAGTCGTCCTCTCGTCCTCGAGCTCGTCGTCGACGTAGATGCGGCACGTGATGGTGCTGCTGTCTCCCTGGGCGACGATGTTGGGGGCGGCCGACGGCTCGGTGGTGCTCAGCGTGAGCGACCACGGCAGCGCCGCGCCGTCCACCCGCTGGGGCTTGGCGTCGAGATCGAGGTAGTTGATGTCGGCGTAGGATCCGTCCCCGGAGATCTCGTAGCGGACCTCTTTGGGGTCGAAGGGTTCAGGCAGGTCCGCGAAGTTGCGGGGCGTCTCGATGATGCCCTCAGAGCCGAAGAAGGTCCGGATCCGCGACACGGTGAGCCCGGCAACCACCACCACGACCACAATGAGCAGCGGCAGCCAGACGCGTTTGAGGACACCGATCACGTCCGCTGCACCCGACCCTCAACACGCAATTTCGACCCCATGGTTTTGTGACTGAATGTTCTGCCGATCGTAACTTAGCCGGTTTAAGTTCTCACCCAGCCACAGGTTAGCTCAAGCGATTGTGGCGCTGCTAACTGTTTGACCGCAGCGCGGGCCAGGTCACTGGATCGGGCCCGGCCACCCTTGACCGCCGGTCGCGCCCGCTGCTAGACATGGCCACAGCTTAATGCTGAGCGGTCGCCCAACGGCCCCTGTCGACCGCAGCCCGACGAGGAGCGTGCGCGATGGCGGATTCAGCACAGTCGACCGTGGCGGCCGGCGCCGCCCACGCCGATCCGCCGGTGTACTACGACCCCTACGACGTCGGGATCGTCGCCGACCCGTACCCCACGTACGCGCGGCTTCGCGACGAGGCGCCCCTGTACTACAACGACCGCTACGACTTCTGGGCGCTGTCCCGGCATGCCGACGTCGAGCAGGCGCTGTCGGACTGGCAGACGTTCTCCAACAGCCGCAGCGACATCCTGGAGCTGGTCAAATCCGATTTCGACATGCCCCAGGGCGTGATGATGTTCGAGGATCCGCCGGTTCACTCGATGCTGCGCGGGTTGATGGGGAGGGTTTTCACGCCGCGACGGATGGCCGAGATCGAGGACCAGATCCGGCGCTACTGCATCAACTGCCTCGATCCGCTGGTCGGATCGGACGGATTCGACATCATCGCCGAGCTGGCCGCGATGATGCCGATGCGGGTCATCGGCATGCTGCTGGGGATCCCGGAGTCAGAACAGATATCGGTGCGCGACGCCAACGACGCCAACCTGCGGACCCGGCCGGGCGCGCCGATGAAGGTGATCAACCCGGACAAGATCGCCGACGGCAGTATTTACGCCGAGTACGTGCAGTGGCGGGCAGCCAACCCCTCTGATGACCTGATGACCGCGCTGCTCGAGGTCGAGTTCGACGACGAACACGGCAGGCGGCGCAAGCTGACCCGCACCGAGGTGCTGCACTACACCCAGGTGGTTGCAGGGGCGGGCAACGAGACGACCGGCCGGCTGATCGGCTGGCTGGCCAAAGTGCTGGCCGAGCATCCCGACCAGCGCCGCGAGTTGGTTGCCGACCGGTCGCTGTTGCTGCGGGCCGTCGACGAGACACTGCGGTTCGAACCCACCGGCCCGCACGTCGCCCGCTATCTGGCCCGGGATTTCGAATACGCCGGACGAACTGTTCCGGCCGGGTCGGCGATGCTGCTGCTGTTCGGTGCGGCCAACCGCGACGAGCGCCGCTACCACCGGCCCGACACGTTCGACATCCACCGCGACAACATCAGCCACGTCACCTTCGGCAAGGGCGTGCATTACTGCCTGGGCGCGAACCTCGCCCGCCTCGAAGGCCGGGTCGCGCTCGACGAGCTGCTCAACCGGTGGCCCGAGTGGGACATCGACCACGAAACCGCGCGGCTGGCCCCGACGTCCACGGTGCGCGGCTGGGAATATCTGCGCGTGCTGGTCTGAGCGGCCTAGGCCTCCGGGGAAGCGGTGCCCTCAGCAGACTCTGGAGCGTCGGGCGCATCGAGCACGCTGACGGCGATGCCGTAGGGCAGGAACCGGACGCGGCGGGCGGGGTCGGTGTTGTTCTTGTTCGCCCGCAACGCGTCCAACTCGGTGGGATACACCTGGTCGATGTGGGCGCCCCCGTCGTCGTCGACGGTGTAGATCGCCCAGACGCCGTCTCCGGTCTCGCCGGTGGTTTCCGGCTGGGTGCGGGGCCGCGCGCCCCGGGTGAACTCGTCGAACAGCACCGACCAGCCGGCGCGTTCGCCGGAGGTGTTCACGAACCTGCCGAGACCGTCGAGCGCCTCCCGCAGCCCTTCACCTGCCTCGCGGACGACGCGGTCGAAATCCTCGGGGTCGAAACCGAACGGCCCTCCGGAAGAACTGCTGCTCATGGTGGTCCCTCCTGAACGGCTGTGCCCACGCACAGCGGATAGTGACCAGTGTGCCCGTGTGAGCTGAAGTAGTCGACTGCCGTACAGAAGAAGTGGTAGGCAACCATATGCCCATCACACGAGCGGACCTGTTGGCCACTGCGCAGCGATCGCTGAGCACGGCCGCAGCACACGACCGCGACGGCTGGATCGGGATGTTCACCGCCGACGGCCGGGTCGAGGATCCGGTGGGTTCGGCACCACACCGGGGCCACGTCGCCATCGGGCACTTCTACGACACCTTCATCGGGCCCCGCGTGATCTCCTTCCACCCCGACGTGGACCTGGTGGTCGGCACCACCGTGGTGCGCGACCTCGAGCTCGAGATCCAGATGGCCGCCACGCTGACCATGCGGGTGCCCACCTTCATCCGCTACGACCTGCGCGACGATCAGGACGAACTGAGAATCGCCGCGCTGTCGGCGTACTGGGAGCTGCCCGCCATGATCGGGCAGTTCGTCCGCGGCGGGCTCGGGGCCGTTCCCGCCGGGCTCGGGCTCGGCAGAACCATGTTGGCCAACCAGGGCCTGTCCGGCAGCCTCGGCTTCCTCACCGGATTCCGCGGGCTCGGCACCGGCGGCAAGGCGCTGGTAGCCCGCTTCCTCGACGAGGCCTGCGGCGGCGACGAGATCGGCGTGCGGCGGCTGGCTGCCGACATCCCGATCACCCGCGGGGATTCCACCGCGATGACCACCTCCGACCTGGTCAAGCACCTGGCCGGCGGGGCCTGGAGCAAACTGATCCGGTCAGGACGCGCCGTCGCGGCACGCGTCGACCACGACGGGGGCCGCACCGTGGTTGTCGCGGACCTGCGGTCGGACAGGGTCGCGATCGGCCGGATCCGGATCTTCGGTGAGAGCGCGCGGCCGTGAGCGCCGGCGCGCGAACGGTGGCCCGCCGGCGCGCGACGGACATCCCGGATTCGGCCACGTTGTCGCGCTCCGCGCCGCGGGCGTGAGAACGTAGCAGCACCATGGAATCTGCTGATTACGTCACCTACGAGGAGTTCGGGCGCCGGTTCTTCGAAGTCGCCGTGACCGAGGACCGCGTGGGCGGGGCGATCGGCGCGATCGCCGGTGACGCCTTCGAGATGGGCCCGATCGCGCAGGGCCCGGGCAAGATCGCCAAGGTGACGGCCCAGGTGCGGATTCTGGCGCCCCGGGTCAAACGCGAGGTCGGCGATTCGATCACTTTCGGCATCCGCATCCCGTTGGAGATCGACATGGTCGTCGACCTGCGGATCGACAAACCCAAATTCATGGTCTTCGGTGAGATCTCGCTGCGCGCCACCGCCAGGGCTGCCGAACCTCTGCTGCTGATCCTCGACGTGGAGAAACCGCGCGCATCCGACATCTCCATCCACGTGACATCCAAATCGCTGCGCGCCGAGGTGGTTCGCATCGTCGGTGGCGTGGACGCCGAGATCAGACGGTTCATCGCCGCCCACGTCGCCGGTGAGATCGACAGCCCCGAGTCGGTCCAGGCCAAGGTCATCGATGTCGCCGAGCGTCTCGACGCCGCCTGGACCGGCATCTGAAACGGCCCGGCGGTCACCCGCTCCACTGCGAGAGCAGCGGTCGCCGGGGGTCGCGGCCCGCACCTCCGGAATGGCCGCGCAGGCGTCGCCACAGCCACGGCGCCAGCATGTTGCGCGTCCACAACATCTGGGAAAACATCTGCGAGTACGAGCGCGACCGCAGGGACGGCAGGGCCGCCGCGGGATCCCGCGCCGCCCAGTCATGGCTGCTGCCGGGCAGCCCGAGAGCCTCGGCCGCAGCAGCGGCGAACAGCTCGTGGCCCCTGCTGGACCCGTGGACCCGGTCCGGACTCCAGATCTCCGGCTGGGTCATCGACGGCGCGTGGTAGAGGTCCACCAGCCGAAACCCGTACCGGTGGGCGGCATCACGGATCTCTGCGTTGATCCGCAGCACCCGCCCGGCGAGCAGGCGCCCGATCGGCAGGATCCTGGCCACGTCGGGGAACGTCGTCGTCACCACCGTCGCCCCCGATTCGGCCAGGCCCAGATGCAGATCGTCGAGATGGGCCAGCGCGCGGTCGAATCCGGGCCCGGGCCGGGTCACGTCGTTCATCCCGACACAGACGGTGATCAGATCCGCACCCATGGTTATCGCCTCGGGCAGTTGATCGTCGAGCACATCACGGATCTGTTTGCCGCGCACCGCCAGGTTGGCGTACTGCAGGCCGGGACGGTGGGTGTCGAGCAGCGCGGCCAGCCGATCGGCGAAACCGACCAACCCGACAGCGTCGTCACCGTCCCACAGTCCCTCGGTCTGGCTGTCGCCCAACGCGACATACCGCGAGTACCGGTGCACAGCTGGCACTGTAGCCGTGCACTACCGCGGCCGCCTCCGGCTATCGTGCAACCCGTGGACGAAGTGCACACATGCCCAGGCTGAGCGCGGGACTGCTGCTCTACCGCGACACCCACGGCCCTCTCGAGGTGCTCCTCGGCCACCCGGGCGGCCCGTTCTGGGCGCGCAGAGACGAAGGCGCCTGGTCGATCCCGAAAGGTGAGTACGCCGAGAGCGAGGATCCGTGGACAGTCGCGGTGCGCGAGTTCACCGAGGAGATCGGGAAGCCGCCACCGGCCGGGGACCGGATCGATCTCACCCCGGTCCGTCAGCCCGGCGGAAAGATGGTGACCGCGTTCGCCGTCCGTGGTGACCTCGACCTCGAGGGTGCCTGCAGCAACACGTTCACGCTGGAATGGCCCAAGGGCTCGGGAAACGTCAGGGAGTACCCGGAGATCGACCGGGTGGCGTGGTTCGCCGTGCCGGTGGCTCGGGAGAAGCTGTTGAAGGGGCAGCGCCCGCTGCTCGATCAACTCCGGGATGCGCTCGGACACGACGGACCGCAGGTGTCTCGATCGCGTTGATCGTCAAGGCGCGGCCGTGGATCCGCCAGCCCCGGGGCGTCCGCGCATACTCGTCGTCATAGCGCAGGTGCCACACCACATCCGTGGCCGACGTCCCCGTGACCGTCCAGTGGTGGGCGATACAGGTGATCCGGCCCAGCCCGCAGTCGGCGTGGTCGCCACGGGCGTACACCTCGCCGACGATCGCGTGCTCGGTCCGGGTGACCTGTGCCAGCGCCGACATCGCGGTGCGCACACCGTCGCGCCCGTGGTGCAGGCGCACCGGCTCCAGGGAACGCGGGGGATCGGGGAGGCGCAATTCCGCTGTGTCGGTGAACAGTTCGACGACTTCTGCGAACCTGCGATCGTCGACCGCGGACGCGTACAGATGGACCAGGTCGCTCAGCGCGAGCCGATCGGCCACCGCCAGGTTCACGGTGCCAGGCCCAGGCGCGCGGCGCACCCGGAGAGCATGTCACGGGCCTCGTCGATATCGGTCACTGCGGGCATCGCCAGCACCACCCGGTCCGCACCGTTGGCGGCGAGCCTGGCCGCGCGTTCGGCATCGATCTTTCCCACCTGGTGTCCGACAGTCACTTCCAGCGCTGCGCCGTCGCGTCCGACACGGGTGGCCTCGTCGCGCATGACGGAGACCAGTTCCCCCAGCCGCTCCGGGCCGACACCCAGCGGCTGGAATCCGTCACCGTATCGGCCCGCACGCAGCGCGGCAGCGCGGCTGTGCCCGCCGATGTGAACCGGAAGGTGCGCACGGGGTCTCGGACGGCACACCGCGTCCTGGAACGCGAAGAACTCGCCGTGATGGCTCACCCCGTCGGTGGGACCTTCCCACAACATCCGCATCACCTGGAGTTGCTCGTCGCTGCGCCGGCCGCGGCTG
This sequence comes from Mycolicibacterium hippocampi, assembly GCF_010723735.1. Lineage (GTDB taxonomy): Bacteria > Actinomycetota > Actinomycetes > Mycobacteriales > Mycobacteriaceae > Mycobacterium > Mycobacterium hippocampi. The sequence continues at coordinate 3,676,948 of NZ_BLLB01000002.1, forward strand.
GCGAACTCGGCGCCGCATGCCTCGACCTCCTCCTTGAGCCATCCGACGCCGACACAGAGCCGCAACCGCCCGCCGGAGAGCGCATCCACCGTCGCAGCGCGCTTGGCCAGCACCACCGGGTGGTGGTTGGGCAGCACCAGCACGCCGGTGGCCAGCCCCAGACGGTCCGTGCGGCCGGCCAGAAACGCCAGTAGGTCGAGGGGATCGGGAACCGGGCACCGCGGATCGATATCGACCCGCCCGGACGGGTCGTACGGATAGACGCTGGTGTAGCGGGAGACCATCACGGTGTGTTCGGCGACGACGATCGACTCGAACCCGCAGGCCTCCAAATGCCGGGCGAACAACGTCATCCAGTCGGGGTCGTCGGTGAGCCCGGACGCCAACGGTGCGAACACGGCGAATTTCATTCCCACCGGCGCCTCTTCCTACAGGTCCAGGGTCAGCGAGGATTCGCCGGCCGCCCGGGAGACGCAGGTCAGAATCAGCCCTGCGGCGCGCTCCGGGGCCGTCAGCAGTGTGTCGCGATGGTCGGGCTCGCCGGCGAGCACCCGCGTCCGACAGGTGCCGCAGAACCCCTGCTGGCACGAGTACGGGGGGTTGACCCCGGCCCGTCGCAGTGCCGCCAGCAACGTCTCGTCCGCGCCCACCCCGACGGTCTCACCGGTGCCGGCCAGGGTGACCCGGAACGGACGGCCGTCGACGACCGGTGCTGCGGCGAACCGTTCGAAGTGCAGCTCGATGTCGTCGCGGCCCACCAGGGCCGCCCGAATGGCCGTCAGCATCGGGGCGGGTCCGCACGCATACACCGCAGTGCCATCGGGGCAGTCGCCGAGCAACTCCTCCGCGGTGGGCAGACCGTCGCTGTCGTCGGTGCGGATCGCGGCGGCGTGGCCGAATGCCGCGACCTCGTCGAGGAACGGAAGACTGTCGCGGCTGCGGCCGGTGTAGACCATCGACCAGTCGACCTGCAGCCGGCGTGCAAGATCGAGCATCGGGAGGATCGGCGTGATGCCGATGCCGCCGGCGATGAACCGGAACCGCCGCGCCGGCGAGCCGCGGCCGGGAACGGTGAGCGGAAAGGCGTTGCGCGGGCCGTGGGTGTGCACGCTGGCCCCCTCGGGCAGCGCGTCGTGGACCTCCACCGACCCGCCGCCCCCGTCGGGAATGCGTCGCACCGCGATGCGGTAGTGGTCATCCGACGACGGGTCTCCGCACAGCGAGTACTGCCGGACCAGACCGCTGGGCAGGTGGACGTCGAGATGCGCACCGGGATACCAGCGGGGAAGCGTCCGGCCGTGGGCGGCGGTCAGAGTCAGCTCGATGACGTCCTGGTCATGGGCCACGACGCGGCGCCGCGCCACGTTCAGCGTCATGGTGTCGGCGCCACCGCTCGGAGGCCGGATCCGCCGCACCGCCGCAGTGCTCGCGAAGATGCCAGACAGCGCCGCGCCCGCCAGACCCAGCGTCGGGTCGTGCCTGGTGCGGCCCGACGCGCTGGGCGGGGTCTTCAGGTATGTCTGCCGGTAACGTTCGAACACCGGCATCACATGTGGGCCGCGCGCGCCGCGGGGGAGGTCGCGAGGTATGCGACGGCCTGTGCGGTGGAGCCGAGTTCCTCCGGCGAGTAGCCGGGCCGGAAGTACGCCAACGTGTTGGTGCCGAACAGCGCGCGGTAGCGGGGCAGCAACCCGAGCTTCGAGTCACGCATCCGGAGCCGGTTGAACTTCCACCAGCTGGTGGTGGCCGTGGGATCGTTCTTCACCAGGTACCACGCGGCCCGCTGGAAGAACACGAACAGCATGACCGCCGCGGTGGCCATCGCCCGCACCCGGCTGAAGTAGCTGTCGTGGAAGTACATCGCGACGTCGTGGGCCACGCTCCGGTGCTCGACCTCCTCGCTGCCGTGCCAGCGGAACAGGTCGACCAGCGTCGGGTCGGCGTGATGGTCGTCCCAGGCGCAGTTGAGCGAGAAATCGCCCATCACCGCGGTGTAGTGCTCGATGGCGGCGATCAGCCACAGCCGCTCGCAGAGGTGGTTCAGCCGCCGGGCCGGGTCTGTGGTCTCCGGCGGGGCCAGCACCTCGGTGAAGACGTGCTCGACCTGGGCGAGGATCGGTGCCGGGTCGACCCCGTGCTCGACCATGAAGGTGTGCAGGATCTTCTCGTGCACGTCGGCGTGGGTGGCCTCCTGGCCGATGAAGCCGCGAATGTCGTCCGCCAGCTTGGGGTCCTTCACCAGTGGCAGCGCTTCGTTGAAGGTTTCGACGAACCAGCGCTCACCGGCCGGCAGCACCAGGTTGAGCACGCTGACCACATGGGAGGCCACCGGATGGCCCGGGATCCAGTGCAAAGGGCTGTCCGCCACGTCGAAGTGCACCTTACGAGCCTGGATCTGTACCGGACCTGGATCGATCTCGTCTTCGCATCGGCGTGGACGCAACATCTGCGGACTCCTGTTCGTCGTCACTCTTCGCGAGTTTACGACGTCGGGGTCCGGTTAGTGGGAACGCGGGTCCCGGATAGCTGTCCCGGGGTGCGGGATCAGCCGAGTGGTTGGCCGGGGATCGGGGGACCGCCCTGGATCTGCGGGGGGGCGCCGGCGACGGGTCCTCCCGCTCCCGGGGCGCCGGCGATCGGCACCATCGGCGTCGGGGTCACCGTCGTGACGCCGTTGGCGCCGACGGTGGGGCCACCGGTCGGACCCTGAGCTTTGATGATGTCGGCCGCTTCCTGCGTGCAGTCGAGATTCAGCAGCATCCGGCCGCCGCTGGTCATCTTCTGCGAGTCCACCAGGCAGTTGAACTGCGGGAGCACGCTGCCGGTCGATCCGCCGAAGTACGCCTTGACTCCCTGGCTCTTGAGGATCGCCAGCGCCCGGCCGTACTGCTCGCCGGTCACGTTGTACGGCGATTGCTGCGAGGGCTGGGAGATCGCCACGCCGGCGCCGATCAGCGCGGCTGTGCCGGCGGCGACCAGCCCACCGCTGAGCACAACAACCTTTTTCACGACGAGCTTCCTCACGACAACAAATCTCCTCGGCTCGGGTGGTGCGGTGCGAACATATCGCAGCGGTGTCGAATGTGAAACCGCTGCAGAAGTCCCAGGCGTTACACCCGGGCGTCACACCGGGGGCTTGACCGCGGCCCTCATCGCCTCACACAGCGCTGCGGCACGCGGATCGGTGAAGACCGACTCGAGCAGGATCTGGTGCCCGTCCGGGTCGCCGAGCGGAACCCGCCAGTTCGGATACTCGTCGGTGGTGCCCGGCTGGTTCTGGGTGCGCACCTCGCCGACGGCGTCGGCCAACGACAGCGCCAGCAGCCGAGACGGGGTACGACCGAGGTAGCGGTGCAGCGCCAGCACCACGGCGTCCATGTCGGTGTCCTCGCCGGCGTCGTCACCGTCGAGCAGCCCGACCCGGCGCAGCTCGGACATCCAGGCCCGCTGCTGGGCTCTGTCGCCGGCGAGCTCCTCGTCCGCGGGCCGGGTCAGCAGCCCAAGCTCGTCGCGCAGCCGGACGTGTTCGCCGGCAAGGTACCCCCTGGTGGGTGGCAGATCGTGGGTCGTGACGGCCGACAGGCAGTTCTCCCGCCACCGCTCCGCGGGCAGCGGTCCGCCGGCGCCGTCGCGGTCCAGCTCGAACCACAGGATCGACGTGCCGAACAGGCCGCGGTCGCTCAGGTAGTGGCGGACCCACGGTTCCACGGTGCCGAGATCCTCTCCGACGACGACTGCGCCCGCGCGTTGCGCCTCCAGCGCCACGATGCCGATCATCGCCTCGTGGTCGTAACGCACGTAGGTGCCTTCCGTGGGCAACACACCCTCGGGGATCCACCAGAGCCGGAACAGCCCGATGATGTGGTCGATGCGCACCCCGCCCGCGTGCCTCAGGATCGCCGCGACCAGCGCCCGGAACGGTTCGTAGGCCGTCTCGGCGAGCTGGTCCGGACGCCACGGCGGCTGCGACCAGTCCTGCCCGAGCTGGTTGAACTCGTCCGGCGGGGCGCCCGCGGTGACCCCGAGCGCCAGCACGTCCTGCAACGCCCAGGCGTCGGCGCCGTCGGGATCCACCCCGACGGCGAGGTCGCCCATGATGCCCAGTTCCATCCCCGCCTGCACCGCGCCGGACTGCGCGGCCCTGAGCTGGTCGTCGACCAGCCACTGCAGCCAGCGGTGGAAGTCCACCGCCGAGGGGTGCTGTTCGACGAACGCGGCGACCTCTTCGGAGCGCGGGTGCCGCAACGCCTCCGGCCACTGGTGCCAGTCGTTTCCGTGGCGTTCGGCCAGCGCGCACCAGGTGGCGAAGTCGTCGAGGCTGCGCCCCTCCTTCTCCAGGAACGCCTGGTAGGCGATCTCGCGGCCGGCCGAGCGCTCGACCTGGTAGATGCTCGCTAGCGCGTCACGCTTGGCCTTCCAAGCCCGGTCCCGGTCGATCTGTTCGCAGCGATCGGCCCGCATCTGCACCGCTGCCTGCACCTTGCGGATCCGGCCGCGGTGCCGGACGAAGGCGAACTCGGGCACAGCTGCGACCCGCAGGTACATCGGGTTGACGAAACGCCGCGAGGTCGGCAGGTACGGGGACGGTTCCATCGGTGCCGCGGGCGCGGCCGCGTGCAGTGGATTGACCAGCACGAAACCCGCGCCGTGGCGGGCCGCTGACCAGACCGCCAGGTCGGTGAGATCGGTCAGATCGCCCACCCCCCAGGAGTTCCGGGAACGGACGCTGTAGAGCTGGGTGGCCAGACCCCAGGCGCGACCCGGCCCGAGGCGGGGTGTCTCCAGCGACGACGGCGACACGATGACAGTGGTGCTGACATCCGACGAGCCGATCTGCAGGTACAGCCGGTGATAACCGATCGGCAGGTCGGCGGGCAGCTCGAAGCTCGCCTCACCGACCAGGCGCCCGTCGAGATCGAATGGCGCCCTGTTGTTCTCGAGCTGCCGCACTCCGGTGCGCACGCTGCCGTCTTCCAGTCGCAACCACAACCTCGCCGGGTCACCGTGGGTCACGTGAACCCAGAACGGTGTGGCGACGCGGTTGCGGCCGACGATCACCGGGGGAAGTGGGCGGGCCCAGTGGGCACGGTCGTGTGCCGCGATCGCCGCCGCCCGGTCCTCTTCTGTCCCCGCGGGCACCCCGAGCGCGTCTAGGACGGCGACCAACGTGGTCGGCGCGACGGTGACGGGCCGGCCGGTCCAGTCGGTGTAGCCGGTCGCGACGCCGTACCGGTCGGCGAGTTCGATCAGCGAGTCGGGCAGGTCGACGTCCGCGGCGGCAGCAGGCATGCCGCCAATCTTGCCCCGTCAGCCGCTATCACGGAGACCGGGTTTGGGTAGGGTCGCAGACCATGGCGGCCGAAACCCTCCAGGGCGGCCAGGTGCGCAATGGCCGGGCTCGCCTCGCAGTGGCAGCATTGTTCCTGACCAACGGCGCGCTGTTCGCCAACCTGCTGCCCAGGTTCCCGGAGATCAAGTCGGATCTGGCGATGTCGAACGCCGTCTACGGCGGGGCGGTGGCCGCCTTCTCCGCCGGGGCGCTGCTCGCCGGGCTGACCGCCGCAGCGTTGATCCGGCGTTTCACCTCGGCTCGGGTCGCAGTGGTCACCACGGTGGCGCTCGCGGTGTTCCTCACACTCGCTGCGCTGGGGCCCTCGCCGCTGATGTTCGCCGCGGCCCTGTTCGTCGCCGGTTCCTGTGACGCGATCACCGACGTCGCCCAGAACGTCAACGGGCTTCGGCTGCAACGTGATTACGGGCGGTCCATCATCAACTCGCTGCATGCGGTGTGGGCCGTGGGTGCGATCACCGGCGGTCTGATGGGCGCGGCCGCGATCGCACTGCACATCCCGCGGGCGGTACACCTGGGCGTCGCCGGGGCGGTCTTCTGCGTTGTGGTGGCCGTCGCGTACCGGCATCTGCTGCGCGGCCCCGACCACGACAACCGCCCCTCGCAGCGCCGTGCTGACGGAAGCCGGGTGGGCGCGGCGGTGTACCTGTCGCTGGCGGCGCTGGTGGGTATCGCGATCGTCGGCGCCACCGTCGAGGACTCCGGAAGCTCTTGGGCCACCTTGTATCTGCGCGACAGCCTGGCTGCGCCGGGCCCGGTGGCGGCGATGGGGTACGTCGCGCTGGTCGGGTTCATGTTCCTCGGCAGGCTACTGGGCGACGGTCTCGTCGACCGGTTCGGCGAACGCGCCGTAGCGCGTGCCGGCGGCCTGATCACGGCGGCGGGCATGGGGACCGCCCTGGCCTTTCCGACGGTGCCGGGCACGATCGCAGGTTTCGCGGCTGCAGGGCTGGGGGTCGCCACGGTGGTACCGGCCGCGATGCGCGCCGCCGACGAGTTGCCGGGTCTTCGCGCCGGCACCGGGCTGACCGTGCTGACATGGCTGATGCGGGTCGGGTTCCTCGGCGCACCACTGATCGTCGGTGTCATCGCCGATGTGACCAGCCTGCGGGTCGGGCTTCTCATCGTGCCGGTCGCCGGTGGCACGCTGATCTTGCTCGCCGGGGTGCTCAGCACCCGGCGACGACGCTGAGCTGCTATTCGAGCGCGCCTCTGGCCATCGGGGTCAACACCTCGTGCGCGAAGCGGCGCAGTTCTCCGTCGTCTGCGAAGTCCGGGTCGGACGGCGGCATCGACAGGTACGTGAAGAACAGGCGAGCGAAGACATCGGCCACCCAGCGCACCGGTTGCGCCGGGGTTCCGGGTGACTCACCGTGCAGGTAATTGGCGATGAACGCCGACCCCATCGCGATCAGCTCTGCGGACTCCGCCGGGGGACCGGGGTCGACATGCGGGGCCCGACGCAGGATCGGGTGGACCCGGGCGAAGCTCACCGCGGCGATGAACGCATTGGCGACCCCCTCGTCGGGGTCGGTGGTGGCCTCGATGGCGTCGGCCACCGCGGCCAGAAACCGCTGGGTCTCCCGGCGGACCAGCGCCGCGACCAGGTCGTCACGGCGTGGATAGCGCCGGTAGGCCGTCATCCGGGAGACTCCGGCCTTGCGCACGACCTCCTCGACGGTGATGCGGTTCAGGCCGACGGATGCGGCCTCCGTGAGCGCGGCATCCAACAGTCGGCGGCTGGTGCGGTCCGCGGATTCGTCGTTCCCGTGGTCGCCGAAGAGCCTGGCGGCGCCGCCGACGACGACGACCAGTTGGGGATCGATCACCGGGTCAGCACCTCCGGCGCCGGCGCGCCGGCGGCCCGGGCACGCGCCAGCAGCACGTACCGGGGTGTCCCGAAGGCCCATCGGTGCATCCGCGCGTCGAGTTGCAACACCGGTTCGTAGAGGGCGCGGCTCAGGGCGGCGGGACGGTCGTGCCCGGTCAGCTCGCGCGCCCACCTGGGTGCTCGGATCATGCCGGCGTGCACCGCGAATCGGCCGACCCCGCGCTGGATCGGCCCAGGCAGGTCGGACAGGAACGGCGAGGCGGTCAGGAAGTCGAGGAAGGCGCGCGTCTGGGCCGTCACGGCCAGCTTGGGGCGCAGCCGCGCGACGAATCTCTCGAGCTCGGCCACACTCGCCGGCACGTCCTGCCCGCCGCCCAGTCGCCCGATCGTCGCCTGCTCGGCGAGGTATCGGTCCCGCTCGTCGGCAGACAGCACCCTGTTGGTGCGTTCGAAGGTGCGCATGATCATCCACGGAATGCAGACGTGCACCCAGGTGATCAGCTCGGGGTCGAGCGCACGGTAGGGGACCCCGTCCGGGCGGGTCCCGTTGACGAACGAATGGATGTGGCGGACGCGCTCGATCAGCGCGGTGGCCGCGGCAGTGTTCCCGAACGTGGTGGCCAGCACGTAGCCCAGCGTGGCGCGGGCCCTGCGGAACGGGTCGTCGCGAAAGTCCGAGAGGTCCTCGACGCCCGCGACGACCGAGGGGTGGAGCACCTCCAGCACGATCGCCGCGAGGCCTGCCTGGGAGACGGCCGCAAGATCGGCGTGCAGCTCCCACGACATGCTGCCGGGCCCGATCAGGCCGGGGTCACCCGACGGGCCGCCGTAGATCGCGGCGTCGTCGTGCCGGCCGGCCTGGCGCTCGAAGCCGTCGACGATGCGGCTGCGCAACGGATGCATCAGAACCCCTTTGGTATGAATGTTACAAACCCACTCCTGTATATACCAAAGCCGCTTGCCGCGGCGGTGGATTTTCCGGGTCCCACGGCACACCCCGGCTTACGCTGGCGTGCATCTCGACGGATCCGCTCACTGGTACAGTTACGTACCAAGAACTGACCAAAGGAGTTCGACATGACCACGGAGGCCACGCCCCGCGACACCGCAGGTGGACGGCCCGTCGTGGAGACCACCAACGGTCCCGTCCGCGGCGTGGACGACGGCGTGGTCAAAGCCTGGAAGGCGGTGCGCTACGCGGCCGCACCGGTCGGCGACCTGCGGTGGCGGGCACCTCAGCCGCCGGTTGCGTGGTCGGAGCCCGCCGATGCGAGCCGGGTCGGGCCGGTGTGTCCGCAGCCCACGGATCCGAGGATCCCGATCGACCTCGGAGCCCCGCAGGGTGACGATTTCCTGACCCTCAACGTGTGGGCGCCGGCGGGCACCCAACCCGGCGACGCCAAACCGGTGATGGTGTGGGTGCACGGCGGCGCCTACATCCTCGGCTCGGCCAGTCAGCCGCTCTACCATGGCCGCGCCCTCGCTGCCGGCGGTGACGTCGTGGTCGTCACCGTCAACTACCGGCTCGGGGCGCTGGGCTTCCTGGAGCTGTCGACTCTGGGCGCCGACAGCGAGCGATTCGCCACCAATGTCGGCCTGCGCGACGTGCTGGCCGCGCTGGGCTGGGTGCGCGACAACATCGCGGCGTTCGGCGGTGACCCCGAACGGGTCACGTTGTTCGGGGAGTCCGCCGGAGCGGGAATCGTGACCACGCTGCTGGGGAGCCCGGCGGCGGCCGGGCTGTTCAGCGCCGCGATCGCCCAGAGTTCGCCGGTCACCTCGACCTACGACTCCGGGCGCGCCCGCGGGGTGGCCGAAAGGTTCCTGGAGGTGCTCGAGGTCGGGCCCCGGGACCTCGGCCGCCTGGCGGATCTGAGCACCGAGGCGATCGTGGCGGCGTCGCGGACGGTGTTCGACGAAGTGCCCGTGCGCACCCCGGGCAGGCTGGCGTTCGCGCCGATCGTCGACGGCGACCTGGTTCCGGACTATCCGGTCAGCATGGCCAGGAAGGGTTCGACCCATCCGGTGCCGCTGATCATCGGCACCAACAAGAACGAGGCCGCGCTGTTCCGGTGGATGAAGTCGCCACTGATGCCCATCAAGCCGGAGTCGATCAAGGCGATGTTCGCCGAGATCGCCGCCGAACAGCCGGGCCTGCAGCTGCCCGACGAGACCCGCTTGGGCGGCACCTACCGCGGCCGGCGGACGGTCAAAGGCCTCGGGTTGGCCAGCGACCTCGGTTTCCGGATGCCGTCGATCTGGTTCGCCGACGGTCACCGTGCCGTCGCGCCGGTGTATCTGTACCGCTTCGACTTCGCCACCGCGATGCTGCGGCTGCTGCGCCTGCACGCCGCCCACGCCACCGAACTCCCGTTCGTCTGGGGAAATCTCGGCGCCGTGCGCAGGGACCCGATGTTCGCGCTCGGTGGCCGCAAGGTCGGCGAGGCGGTCTCGCAGCGGATGCGTGCCCGGTGGACAGGCTTCGCGACACACGGCGAGCCCCGCGGGCCGGCCGGTGAACCGGCTTGGCGCCCTTACGGTGCCGACGACCGCGCCACCCTGGTCATCGACAAGCAGGATTCGGTGGTCGACGACCTCGACGCCGACGTGCGGCGCGCCTGGGGCGACGACGTCCTGAGCTTCCTGTAGAGATCCGAGTTCCCGGAGGTGCCGCCATGGAGTTCCTCGATGTACTGCCGCCGCAGATGCGCGACCCGGTGCTGTTCGCGGTCCCGTTCTTCCTGCTGCTGCTGATCATCGAGTGGACGGCCGCCCGCAAGCTCGAGCACCTGCCGAGCTCCGGCGATCCCGGGCGCGCCGGGCCCGGCGCCCACCTCGCGCGCGACTCCTGGGCCAGCATCTCGATGGGGCTGGTGTCGATCTTCACGATGGGTGCGTGGAAGTTCCTGGCACTGCTGGGTTATGCGGCGATCTACGCCTACCTCGCGCCGTGGCATCTGTCGGCCACCCAGTGGTACACGTGGGTGATCGCGATCGTCGGCGTGGACCTGCTCTTCTACGCCTACCACCGCACCGCGCACCGGGTCCGGTTGATCTGGGCCACCCACCAGGCCCACCATTCCAGCCAGTACTTCAACTTCGCGACCGCGCTGCGGCAGAAGTGGAACAACAGCGGGGAGATCCTGATGTGGATTCCGCTGCCACTGTTGGGTGTTCCGCCGTGGATGGTGTTCGTGAGTTTCTCGTTCAGCCTGATCTACCAGTTCTGGATCCATACCGAACGCATCGGTAAGCTCTGGCGCCCAATCGAATTCGTGTTCAACACGCCCTCGCACCACCGGGTGCACCACGGAATGGACCCGCAGTACCTGGACAAGAACTACGGTGGCATCCTGATCGTCTGGGATCGGCTGTTCGGCACCTTCCAGCCCGAGCTGTTCCGGCCGCACTACGGGTTGACCAAACCCGTGGACACGTTCAACATCTGGAAGCTGCAGACGCGCGAATACGCGGCCATCGGCCGCGACGTGCGGGCCGCCCGCAGAATTCGCGACAAACTCGGCTATATTTTCGGCCCGCCCGGGTGGCTGCCCGTGGGCGCGGCCCGGGCCGGCGACCAACCGCCGGCCTACGTTCCCCGATAGCGTGAACGATCGGCGACACAGCCCGTGGGCACGCCGTAGTGTGCGCAGAGTGGAGACGGTTTTTGATGCTCGCGTCGACCCCGCACTGGTAGATCGTTCGCTGGCCGAAAGTGCACTCGGCTCGGTGTGGCTGGACATCGCCCGCCCGGAGTTCCCCACACCCTCGGGTCCACTCACCTGCGACCTGCTGGTGATCGGCGGCGGCTACACCGGCCTGTGGAGCGCGCTGCACGCCGCGCGCCGGCACCCGGACAGGCGGATCGTGCTGATCGAGGCCGACCGCATCGGCTGGGCGGCCTCCGGGCGCAACGGCGGCTTCGTCGACGCCAGCCTGACCCATGGGTTCGAGAACGGAAAATCCCGCTGGCCCAACGACATCGACACGCTCGAGGCGATGGGCATGGAGAACCTCGACGGCATGCAGACCGAGATCGCCGAACTCGGCCTCGACACCGAATGGCAGCGCACCGGGATGCTGACGGTGGCCACCGAACCGCATCAGGTCACATGGCTCGAGGAGGCCTCCGCCGACGGGCAGGGACAGCTGCTCGATGAGCCAGGGGTTCAAGCCGAAGTCCACTCACCGACATATCTCGCGGGTCTCTACAGCCCTGACACGTGCGCGATCGTCAACCCCGCCAAACTGGCGCTGGAGCTGGCGCGGGCCTGCCGCGATCTCGGTGTCGAGATCTTCGAGCACACCACCGCGCACCGGATCGACTCGGGCGGCGCCGCGCTGCGGGTGCACACCGACGGGCCGGCGGTCACCTGCCGTCAGGTGGTGTTGGCGACCAACGTGTTCCCCAGCCTGCTCAAGCGCAACCGGCTGTTCACCGTGCCCGTGTACGACTACGTGCTGGCCACCGAGCCGCTGTCCGAGGCGCACCTCGAGCGCGTGGGCTGGCAGCGACGGCAGGGAATCGGCGACTCCGCCAACCAGTTCCACTACTACCGCCTGACGATGGACAATCGGATCGTCTGGGGCGGGTATGACGCCGTCTACCACTTCGGCCGGCACGTCAAAACCGACTACGAGGACCGCCGGGAGACCTACCGGCGGCTGGCGGCGCATTTCTTCATCACCTTCCCGCAACTCGACGACGTCCGGTTCAGCCATCGATGGGCCGGACCCATCGACACCAACACCCGATTCTGCGCCCACTGGGGCCTGGCCCGTGAAGGCCGCGTCGCCTACGTGAACGGGTTCACCGGGCTGGGTGTGGGCGCCACCCGGTTCGCCGCCGACGTGTGCCTGGACCTGCTGGACGCGACGCAGACGCCCCGCACCCGGCTGGAGATGGTGCGCAAGAAGCCGTTGCCCTTTCCGCCAGAACCCCTTGCCAGCGTCGGCATCCAGGCCACCAGGTGGTCGCTGGACCGGGCCGACCATTCCGCGGGCCGGCGCAACCTGTTGCTACGGGCGTTGGACGCCGCCGGGCTCGGCTTCGATTCGTGAGCCCCGGGGCAGGTCGTGCGGTCGCGGCGCGCCCCGACATGTAACGCTGACATGTAACGCCCCTTTTCCGGATTGCGATGAGCCTGTTACATAAGCCGTGACAGCGGGTATCACCGGCCGGGAGAGCGAGGGGGCGCCATGCCTGTTCAGCCGTCAACACGATCGGCGCGTCGATGGCTGGCGTTCCTGCTGGCGGTGGCCGCCCCGCTGCTGGCCATCCTGCTGACGTCGGCGCCCGCACCCGCCCAGCCGGGCGTGGTCGTCCACCCCGGCATGGAGATCCACCAGGATTCGGTGCTGTGCACCCTCGGCTACGTCGACCCGCAGACGCGGGTGGCGTTCACCGCGGGGCACTGCCGCGCCTCGGGCACGGTCTCGGACAAGCAGGGCAATTTCATCGGCAGGCAGGGTTCGTTCCGGGACAACACCCCCGACGGCACCACGATCGACACCAACCACCAGATCGCCGACTGGCAGGTGATCCACCTGGCTCCCGAGGTCGCCGTGAACAACGTGCTGCCCAGCGGACGGGTGCTGGTCACCGATCCCGCGGTGCTGCCGGTCGTAGGTATGCCGATCTGTCACTTCGGGGTGGTGACGGGGGAGAGCTGCGGGACGATCGAGGCGGTCAACAACGGCTGGTTCACGATGGCCAACGGCGTGGTGAGCCGCAAGGGTGACTCCGGAGGCCCCGTGTACACGCCGATGCCCGACGGACGCACCGTGCTCATCGGAATGTTCAACAGCACCTGGGGCACGCTGCCGGCGGCGGTGTCGTGGCAGGTCACCAGCCAACAGGCCCGCGAGGACACGATCTCCTCGGCGTCGGCCAGCCTCGCCGCACCTCCCGCGCTGCCCTAAACGCGAAGCTCGAACACCGGGATCGACGGCGCCACCTCACGCCTCTCGGCGGCCGTCGAGGCCGGGGTGAGACCGCCGACATGGCCTTTGACCTGCCAATACCACCGCTCGAGGTAGCGCTCCAGCAGTTCGGGCTTGACCTCGTCGGTCAGCTCGACCGCACGGCGGCGGCGTGAACGCCACCGCGGTCCCATCTCGACGGCTCCCGCGGCGCGGACGTTGCGCGCCCACTGGGTGTTCCCCCGCGGGGAGACCAGGTACTGCCGACCGTCGACGGACAACAGATTAACCACCACGCCTCGTGTTCGGCCGGTGCTGCGGCCTCGCACCCGCAGGGCGGTGCTGCCCGCGATGCTCACCCCCAGTTCGGCGAGATGCCGGATCGCTTCGTTGAAGATCCGGGCGCCGAGTCCCGGAACGTCGTAACGCAGTTTCATGTCGTCACGCTGTCTCATCGAAATTCCCTTCCATCGGAGAAAAGAGAGCAGTGCTCTCTCCACCTAGGCTGTCACGCCGCGCCTCCGAAATCAAGAGCAGTGATCTCGTTTTGTGCCACACTGGACCGGTGGGCAAGCGACAGGACTCCCGCGACCGGACCGAACGCCGCATCGTCGAACTGGGCCGGCGCCACCTGGTGACCGAGGGCGCGGCCGGGCTGTCGTTGCGCGCGATCGCGCGCGACCTGGGGATGGTGTCCTCGGCCGTGTACCGCTACGTGGGCAGCCGCGACGAGCTCCTGACGCTGCTGCTCGTCGACGCTTACACCGACCTCGCGGACGCGGTCGAGCACGCCCGCGACGCCGCACCGGATTCCTGGCGCGAGCAGCTCCTCGCGATGGGGCGGGCGGCCCGGTCGTGGGCCGTCCGGGAGCCGGCGAGCTGGACCCTGCTCTACGGAAGTCCGGTACCCGGGTATCACGCCCCTCGAGAGCAGACGGTCGCACCGGGCACCAGGGTGGTCGGCGCACTGTTCGGCGTCGTGGCGACAGGCGTCGCCAACGGGGAGGTTCCCTCGTCGGAAACCGGGGCGAAGACCGCCGCGTCGAAATCCACTGTGCCACCGTCGTTGTCATCGGATTTCGACCGGCTGCGCGCCGAGTTCGACTTCGCGGTCGATGACACGGTGGTCGCCAAGTGCCTGGTTCTGTGGGCGACCCTGGTCGGCGCCATCAGCCTGGAGGTCTTCGGACAGTACGGATCCGACACCTTCACCGATAATGCGGTGGTGTTCGACACGCAACTGAGCCTGGTGGTCGAGATGCTGGCCGGTCAGAACGCCTGAGTCCCGGATGGACTGACGACGAACCCGTGCTCCCCGTAGCGGCGATCCGGCGGATCGGGTGTGTCGCTGGGCCAGGATGCCGGCTTTTCCGCCCGGCAGGCCAGGGCGTCGTCGCTCGGCACCGCGCACACCACCCCGTTGTCGGGCGCGATCTTGGTTCCGGTTGGCAACAACGGATATATCGCGTCACCGACTTCGGTGCCGGACCGGCCGAACTGCGCTGGACGGGTCAACGAGACCGAGACCATGTCGAGCTCGGCTTGCGCGCCGGGTAGTGGTCCCTGGCAGAACACCCCGAGTTCGGCGATCAGGCTGAGTTGGCACCGGAGCCCGCTCGGCGTCCGGAAGGCCCACCCCGAGGTACTCGGATGAGCGCCCTGAACCCGATAATCGCCGAGATCGATCGGCGGGTACGCGCCGACATCGGGAAACGACGGCGGGGTCGCCTGCGCGGACGGTCCGCCGAGGGTGGCGGCAGCGATGACGGCCGCCCCGACGGCTACGGCCGCTTTCGGCAGTGCGGGCATCACCATGTGTTGGTCATCGGAGACGCTGCGCCATCCGTTAACAGCGACCGAACTAGAACACGTTCTAGCCAGCACGGCCCCGGGTCGATATTCTCGAGGAGATGCTTGACCAGACACCTGTCCAGATCGCGTGGGTGACCGCCGACCTCGCAGCCACCGAGAAGGCGCTCACCGCGCTGTTGGGCGCCAAGAGGTGGACCCGGATGCCGGGCGTGCACTTCAGCCCCGACGCGTGTACGTATCGCGGGCGACCCGCCGATTTTGTCGCCGACATCTCGTTGAGCTACGCCGGCGACACCCAACTGGAAGTGATCGCCCCGGTGACCGGCCACAGCGTGTACACCGAGTTCCTCCAGCGCTGCGGCCCCGGGCTACACCACATCTGCGTCGAGGCCCCCGATGTCGAGCGGTTCGAGGCCGCCGTCGACGCGGCCGAACGTGACGGCGCACCCGTCGTCATGTCGGGCACGATGCCCGGCGGCATGCGGTTCGCCTACGTCTCGGCCGAGAACTCGGGCGTGCCCTACATCGAGATCGCCCACATCCCGCCACAGATCCACGCCCTCTTCGACCACATCAAACAGGAGCAGAATTGACCATGCAGCACATCCCGGAAACCGTGAGCGTGGATGAGGTCACGTCCTGGTCCGAGGAGACCGACGTGGTGGTCCTCGGGTTCGGCATCGCCGGCGGGTGCGCAGCCGTGAGCGCCGCAGCCGCGGGAGCCCGCGTCCTGGTGCTGGAGAAGGCCGCCGCAGCGGGCGGGACCACATCGATGGCCGGTGGGCACTTCTACCTCGGCGGCGGGACGGCCGTCCAGCAGGCCACGGGTCACGACGATTCCCCCGACGAGATGTACAAATACCTGGTGTCGCAGTCACGCGACCCAGAGCACGACAAGATCCGCGCCTACTGCGAGGGCAGCGTGGAGCACTTCGACTGGCTCGAGGCGCTGGGTTTTGAGTTCGAGCGCACGTTCTACCCCGGCAAGGTCGTCGTCCCGCCCGGCACCGAGGGGCTGTCCTACACCGGCAATGAGAAGGTGTGGCCGTTCTGCGAGCAGGCCAAGCCCGCTCCGCGCGGACACTCCGTGCCGGTCCCCGGCGAACTGGGTGGCGCGGCGATGGTGATCGACCTGCTGCTCAAGCGCGCCGCCGAGCTCGGGGTGCAGATCCGCTACGAAACCGGAGCGACCGCGCTCGTGGTCGACGACGACGGTGCGGTAGCGGGGGTGCGTTGGAAGCACTTCACCGAAACCGGTGAGGTGAAGAGCAAGTCGGTCATCGTCGCTGCCGGGGGCTTCGCGATGAACGCCGAGATGGTGGCTGAATACACTCCGGCGCTCGGTCAGGAGCGTAAGACGAAACACCACGGCATGGCGGCCCCCTACATCCTCGGCAACCCGAACGATGACGGCCTCGGCATCAAGCTGGGGGTCTCGGTGGGCGGCGTGGCCACCAACATGGATCAGCTGTTCATCACCGCCGCCGCGTACCCGCCGGAGATCCTGCTGACCGGGGTGATCGTCAACTCCGACGGGCAGCGGTTCGTCGCCGAAGACTCCTATCATTCGCGCACTTCGGCTTTCGTGCTGGAACAGCCCGGCCAGTCGGCGTACCTGATCGTCGACGAGGCCCACATGCAGATGCCCGAGATGCCGCTGATCAAGTTCATCGACGGTTGGGAGACGGTCGCAGAGATGGAGTCTGCGCTGGGGATTCCGGAAGGAAACCTCGCCGCGACCCTGGACCGCTACAACCGCAACGCCGCCGACGGCCAGGACCCGGACTTCCACAAGCAGCCGGAATACGTTGCGGCACAGGATCATGGCCCGTGGGCGGCTTTCGACCTGACTCTGGGCCGGGCGATGTACTCCGGTTTCACGATGGGCGGGCTGAAGGTGTCCATCGACGGGGAGGTGCTGCGCGAGGACGGCAGCGCGGTCCGCGGGCTGTACGCCGCGGGCGCGTGCGCGTCCAACATCGCCCAGGACGGCAAGGGATATGCGAGCGGCACGCAGCTGGGAGAGGGGTCGTTTTTCGGGCGGCGGGCGGGAGAGCACGCAGCGCGGCCCCAGCAGTAGGCGCTACACGCGCGTCGGTTCCTCACCGACATCCCCGAGATGCCAACGGCCTTCGCCGAGCAGTTGCAGCTGGCGGGTGTGGTGCTGTTCGACGGTGCTGCGGTGGCTGACGCTGACCACGATGGTGTCCGGGAGCTCGCTGCGCACCAGCCGGTAGAGCATCAACTCCAGACCCTCGTCGAGCGCTGAGGTCGATTCGTCGAGGAACACCGCCTGCGGCTTCGTGAGCAGGATCCGAGCGAACGCGATCCGTTGTTGCTCACCGGGGGAGAGCACCTTGGCCCAGTCCTGCTCCTCGTCGAGCCGACCGGCCAGGTGCGGTAGCGCCACCCGTTCCAGCACCGCGCGCAGATCGTCATCAGTGATCGACCCGATCGCGTTGGGATACGACACCACCGCGCGCAGATCGCCCAGCGGCACATACGGCATCTGCGACAGGAACATCGTCGCGTTGTCCTCGATCGGATAGCTGATCGAACCCGAGGCGAACGGCCACAACCGCCCCAGGCTGCGCAGCAGTGTGGTCTTTCCGGTGCCGGAGGCGCCGGTGATCACCAGGGCATCGCCACGTTGCAGCGACAGGTCGAGTGGATCGATCAGCCGGCGTCCGTCCGGGGTTCGCACCTCGACGTCGTCGAGCTGGACCCCTCCGTCGGCGGAGTTCTCCGCGTTGAGGGACGGCAGCGCCCGGCCCTCCTCGTTGGCGATCACGAGGCCGTGCAGACGGATGATCGCGGCGCGGTAGCCGGCGAAGTCGTCGTAGGCGTTGCGGAAGAACGACAGCCCGCTGAGGATCTCGCGGAACGCGCTGGCGGTCTGTGAGAGCTGGCCGAGGGTGATCTCGCCGTTGAAGAACCTCGGGAACTGCACGATGTAGGGAATCAGTTCCTGCGCCTGGCTGATCGAGAGGTTCCATCCGAGGAAGCCGGCCATCCGGTTGACGTATCTCTTGTAGTTGTCCACGATCGGCGCGAAGAGCCTCCGCAGACCGGTGCGCTCGGCGATCTCACCGCGGTAGAACGCCACCGCCTCGGCAGCGTCACGCAGACGCACCAGGGCGTACCGGAAAGCGGCGTTGAACTTCTCGTTGCGGAACGCCAACCCGATGATCGGGCGGCCGATCCAGAACGCGACGACCGTGGCGAACAATATGTATGCCAGGCCGATCCAGAACATCGCCTTCGGCAGCTCCACGCCGACGAACGGCAGGGTCACCGGCCCCGACAGATTCCACAGGATCGCGGTGAACGAGATCATCGCGGCGATCGACGAGATGGCGCCGAACAGCAGTGTGGTTCCCGAGGTGTTGTTGGGCCGGTTGGGCAGCGGGCCGACACCGGCGGTGAAGATGTCGATGTCCATCTGGATGCGCTGGTCGGGGTTGTCAATGGTGTCGTCGATGAACCGCGAACGGTAGTAGGCCTTACCCTCGAGCCAGTCCCCGGTCAGCTGGTCGGTGAGCCAGGCCCGCCACCGCAGCATGAACCGCTGTGTCGCCAACAGGTCGATCATGATCGTGGCGACGTTGATGACCGCCAGCACCGCGAACACCGTCATCGACATCCAGAAGCCGTCCCGGCCGGATTCCCGGACGGTGTCATCACCGGCTCCGACCCCGGCCGCGATGACCTGGAAGCTGGTCATCATGTCGTTGCCCTGGAAGCTGAACAGCACCGACAATCGGACGCTCGCGATCACCAGCAGCAGGATGCCCGCCAGCCACAGCCACACGACCACGCTGTCGCGGCCGGTGAAATAGCCACGGGTGACCCGCCAGAACTGGCGGCCCCACTCGGTGTACCGGGCGATCAGTACCAGCGCCACCAGGGTCGCGACGGCGGCGTACGCCCAGCCTTTGGCGATCCATGCCAACGAGGTCCAGACCTCGTTGTCCCAGTTCAGCGTTGGGGTGAACGTTTCCATTCGGGCAAACTACCCTGACCGTCGGCCCGCAGCGTGGTGGAGCGCGCTAACCCGAGGGCGCGAGTCGGCCCAGCCGCCATTCCCCGTCCCCGACGAGTTCCAGCCGCTGGTCGTGAAACTGTTGGACCGTCGCCCGGTGGCTGACGCTCACGATGACGGTCTGCGGCAGCTCCGCACGGACTGCGCGGTACAGCATCTGCTCGAGGCCCTCGTCCATCGCCGATGTCGTCTCGTCGAGAAACACCGCCGAGGGCCGGTTCAGCAGGATGCGGGCGAACGCGATCCGCTGCTGTTCGCCCACCGAGAGCACCTTGGTCCACTCCTGCACGTCGTTGAGCCGGATCACCAGATGCGAAAGCGCGACATCGAACAGTGCCTGTTGAATGGCCCGGTCGTCGACCACCCCCGAGCCGCGGGGGTAGGCGACCACGGCCCGCAGGTCACCGATCGGCAGATAGGGCAGTTGGGGTACGAACATCGCGTCGTCCCGGCCGTGCGGGAGTCGCACCTGTCCCGTCGCGAACGGCCACAGCCCGGCCAGGCTCTGCAGCAGCACGGACTTGCCCACCCCCGACGGGCCGGTGATCAGCAGCGTCTCGCCGGCGTCGAGGTGCATGTCCAGAGTGCGCACCAGCGGCGTCCCGTCCGGCTTGCGCACCTCGACGCCCGCCACCTCCAGTGCGCCGGCCGCCGACCCTTCGGTCCGGACCGAGTCGAAGTCGGCGGCCCGGACGTTCTGCTCGGCCAGCCCGTCGAGACGGATGATCACCGCGCGGTAGCTGGCGAACTGGTCGTAGGCGTTGCGGAAGAACGACAACGAATCGTGGATCGCGCCGAACGCGATGGAGGACTGCCACACGTCGCCGAAGGACAGCCGGCCGGCGAACAACCCCTGTGCCTGGACGAGCCAGGGCAGCGGGTTGATCGCCTGGCTCATCGAGACGTTCCAGCCGAAGAACAGCATCATCCGGTTGAGCCACCGGCGGTAGTTGTCCATCACCGAGTCCAACCGCCCCTTGAGCAGCGAGCCCTCCGCGGACTCGCCGCGGTAGAGGCCGATCGCGGCGCCGCCGTCACGCACCCGGACCAGCGCGTAGCGGAACCCGGCGTTGCGCTTCTCGTTGAGATAGCTGAGGCGGATCAGCGGGCGGCCGATCGCCACCGCGACGACGGTGCCCACCAGCACGTAGACCAGCACGATCCAGAACAGCGCCCGGGGCAGGGTGAGGCCGGCGAGCGACACCGGTTCCGACAGCCGCCACAGGATCGCACCGAACGTCAACACCGACAGCACGGCCTCCACCGCACCGAACAGCAGCGTGTTGCCCGAGGTGTACATCGGGTTGTTCGTCTGGCCGCCGACTCCGGTGGTGAACACGTCGATGTCCTGCTGGATGCGTTGATCCGGGTTGTCGATGGGCCTGCTGGAGAACTGGGCGCGGTAGTAGGCCAGGTCACCGAGCCAGTCGCCGATGAACCGGCGGCTCAGCCAGATGCGCCATCGCATGATGAAGCGCTGCATGACGTACATGTCGAGCAGCAATCGGACGATGAAACAGCCGGCCAGCACGGCGAACACCACCATCGTCGCCCAGAACCCGGCGACACCGCTGGCCCCGGCCGCTTCGGAGGTCCCGCCCTGGAAGGCGATCTGCAGCGCGGTGAACAGGTCGTTGATGTAGTAGGTCAGCAGTACGTTGATGCGGACCGCGACGACCACCGACAACAGCAGGAAGGCGACCAGCAGCCACACCGTGACGCTGCGTCGGCCCGTGAAGTAATCGCCTGTGACACGCCAGAATTGACGCCCCCACTCGGTGAAACGGCCCAGTGCCAGCAGCACGATCAGCAGACAGAACGCCGTGAGTACGAACGTCGTCGCGACCCAAAGCGCAGAGTTCCACAGCTCGCGGCTCCAGTCGATGGACGGCTCGAACGTCGGCTCGAAAGTCTCGGTCTCCAAGCCCTCACCTCCCCCCGCCGGCCAGCCTGCCTGCGGCGAAGCTACCGCAGCCCACCGCGGCAGACCGGCATTCCGGTCGGCTCGAGCCCGGCGTGGACCGGACACGCCCGCCCGGCCTACGGGTCGACGGCGGTCGCGGGCCGCGTACCTTGAACATGTGGCTCGGACCTCTACGAAATCGTCGTCGAAACCCAGGACAGGACGGATCTCCAACCGATTCTGGAAGCTGCTCGGCGCCAGTACCGACAAAGACCAGACGCAGTCGATGGAGCTGGTCCACCGGTCCGCCGACTACGACGAGAAGGCCGCGGGACTCGATGACGAGCAGCTCCGCAAGGCCGCCCGGTTGCTCGAACTCGACGACCTGGCCGACTCCGCCGACATTCCCCAGTTCCTGGCCATCGCCCGGGAGGCCTCGGAGAGGACGACGACGCTGCGTCCCTTCGACGTCCAATTGCAGGCCGCGCTGCGGATGCTGGCCGGCGACGTCGTCGAGATGGCCACCGGTGAGGGCAAGACTCTCTCCGGCGCCATCGCGGCCGCCGGCTACGCGCTCGCGGGCCGCAGCGTGCACGTCATCACCATCAACGACTACCTGGCCCGCCGGGACGCCGAGTGGATGGGCCCGCTGATCGAGGCGATGGGCCTGACCGTCGGCTGGATCACCGCCGATTCCACCGCCGCCGAACGCCGCCAGGCCTACCAGTGCAACGTCACCTACGCCTCGGTCAACGAGATCGGCTTCGACGTGCTGCGTGACCAACTGGTCACCGACGTCGACGACCTGGTGTCGCCGCACCCGGAGGTGGCCCTCATCGACGAAGCCGACTCGGTGCTCGTCGACGAGGCGCTGGTGCCGCTGGTGCTGGCCGGCACAAGTCATCGCGAGACCCCGCGCGTCGAGCTGATCAGGCTGGTCGGCGAGCTCGACGAGGGCAAGGACTTCGCCACCGATGAGGACAACCGCAACGTGCACCTCACGGAGGCGGGCGCGCTCAAGGTCGAGGCGGCCCTCGGTGGCATCGATCTGTACTCCGAGGAGCATGTCGCGACCACGCTCACCGAGATCAACGTCGCGCTGCACGCCCACGTCCTGCTGCAACGCGACATCCACTACATCGTGCGCGACGACGCCGTACACCTGATCAACGCCTCCCGCGGACGCATCGCCACGCTGCAGCGGTGGCCCGACGGTCTGCAGGCCGCCGTGGAGGCCAAGGAGGGTATCGCCACCACCGAGACCGGCGAGGTGCTCGACACCATCACCGTGCAGGCCCTGATCAACCGATATCCCCGGGTCTGCGGGATGACAGGCACCGCGCTGGCCGCCGGCGAGCAGCTGCGCCAGTTCTACAAGCTCGGGGTGTCACCGATCGCACCCAACACCCCCAACATCCGCGAGGACGAGACCGACCGGGTGTACGTCACCGTGGCCGCCAAGAACGACGCCATCGCCGAGCACATCGCGGCCGTCCACCAGACCCGCCAGCCGGTGCTGGTGGGCACCCGCGACGTCGCCGAATCCGAGGAACTGCACCAGCGTCTGGTCAAGGCCGGCGTCCCCGCGATCGTGCTCAACGCCAAGAACGACGCCGAGGAGGCCGCCGTCATCGCCGAGGCGGGTGCTCTGGGTGCGGTCACCGTGTCGACCCAGATGGCCGGCCGCGGCACCGACATCCGGCTGGGCGGTTCGGACGAGGCAGACCACGATGCCGTCGCCGAACTCGGCGGGCTGCACGTCATCGGCACCGGCCGCCACCACACCGAACGGCTCGACAATCAGCTGCGCGGTCGCGCCGGCCGCCAGGGCGACCCTGGCTCATCGGTGTTCTTCTCCAGTTGGGAAGACGACGTCGTGGTGTCTCACCTCGAACCCAACAAGCTGCCGCTGGAATGCGACGAGGACGGCCGGGTGGTGAGCCCGAAGGCCGCGACGCTGCTCGAACACGCCCAGCGCATCGCCGAGGGCCGGCTGCTCGAAGTCCACGCCACCACCTGGCGCTACAACCAGCTCATCGCCCAGCAACGGGCGATCCTCGTCGAGCGCCGCGACACCCTGCTGCGCACCGCGACGGCGCGCGACGAACTGGCCGAGCTGTCTCCGACCCGTTATGAGGAGCTCAGCGAACGACTCGGCGACGACGCCGAGGAGAAGTTGGAGAAGATCTGCCGGCTGATCATGCTCTACCACCTCGACCGCGGCTGGACCGAGCACCTGGCGTACCTGGCCGACATCCGGGAGAGCATCCACCTGCGGGCCCTCGGCAGGCAGAATCCGCTCGACGAGTTCCACCGGATGGCGGTCGACGCGTTCGCCTCGCTGGCCGCCGATGCCATCGAAGCCGCCCAGCAGACGTTCGACACCGCACCGTCGATCGAGGACGAGCAGGGCGTCGACCTTTCCAAGCTGGCCCGGCCGACCTCGACTTGGACGTACATGGTGCACGACAACCCGCTGTCCGACGACTCGATGTCCGCACTGAGCCTGCCCGGCGTGTTCCGCTAGGTTTCACAGATGGCCAGGGCCGCGGGCGATTCGGCAGGCGGGGACGCCGCGACCGGGGACGTGCTGCCGCAGGATCGGGTACTGACGGTGCCCAACATCCTGTCGGCCATCCGGTTGGCGCTGGTACCGGTCTTCCTGTACCTGCTGCTGGCCGCCGACGCGACGGGCTGGGCGGTGGCCGTGCTGATGTTCAGCGGCGCGTCGGACTGGGCGGACGGCAAGATCGCGCGGCTGGTGGACAACCAGTCCTCGCGGCTGGGCGCGCTGCTCGATCCGGCGGTGGACCGGATCTACATGGTGGTGGTGCCGATCGCGCTGGCTGTGGCCGGGGTGATCCCGTGGTGGATCGTGGCGCTGCTGCTCGGGCGGGACCTGGTACTGGCCGCGACCCTGCCGCTGTTGCGCAGCCGCGGCCTGGCGGCGCTTCCGGTCACCTACCTCGGCAAGGCGGCGACGTTCGCACTGATGTCCGGCCTGCCATTGGTGCTGCTCGGCCAGTACGACGCACTGTGGGCCCGGGTGGTGCTGGCGTGCGGGTGGGGCTTTCTGATCTGGGGCATGGCCCTGTATCTGTGGTCGGGGATCCTCTACCTGATCCAAGTGGGCATGGTGATGCGAACCGTGCCGACAAGAAGTGTGCCGACAACAACGATGCCGACGGGGACGTCTGACCCATGAGCGACGCCGGGGGGCGAATAATCAACTCATGAACACCTTGGGGGGGTTCGACCCCGACTCGGGACGGAACACCCACGAGGCGGGCCGACCGACGCTGATCCCGGTGCCGTCGCTGCTGCGGTCGTTGCTCTCCGACCACCTCGACCCCGGATATGCCGCAGCGGCGACCGCCGAGGGGCGACGGGGCAAGGCCGCCGAACGGACCTGGCAGGTGCTTGCGGCGGCGGTGGTGGTGGCCGTGTTCACGCTGGCGTGGTCGCAGGGGCAGACCACCGCGCCGGGGGTGCGCGAATCACAGCAGGTGTTGGCTGGCAACGTGCGTTCTGCCGAGACGCAGGCAGCGCAGCTCGCGGACCGGCGCGACCGCCTGGCTGCCGAGGTGGACGCAGCACGGCGCAGCCGTCTCGATGGTGATGCCGCCGGCCGCAGGCTGCTCGCCGACCTCGACCAGGCCAACGCCGCCGCTGCGGCGATCCCGGTGATCGGGCCGGGGCTGACCGTCACGGTCACCGACCCGGGCGTCTCACCCGATCTCACCGACGTCTCCGAACAGCGGGTCGACGGGAGCCCGCAGGTGATCCTCGACCGCGACCTGCAACTGGTCGTGAACTCGCTGTGGGTCAGCGGCGCCGAGGCCATCTCGGTGGGCGGGGTGCGCATCGGGCCGAACGTGACGATCCGTCAGGCCGGCGGCGGCATCCTGGTCGACAACCAGCCGATCACCAGTCCCTATGTCATCCTCGCGGTGGGCCCGCCGCATGCGATGCAGGACACGTTCGACCGCAGCGCCGGCCTCCGGCGGCTGCGACTGCTGGAGATGTCCTACGGCGTCGGGGTCGCGGTTGCCGGTGGTGACGGCCTGGCCCTGCCGGCAGCGTCGGTTCGGGACATCAACTTCGCCCGACAGAGTGGACCCAATTGATCGGAATCCTCGCCCTCGTCGTCGGCATCGTCCTCGGTGTCGTCTTCCATCCCAGTGTTCCCGACGTCGTCGCGCCCTACCTGCCGATCGCGGTGGTCGCGGCCCTCGACGCGGTGTTCGGTGGGCTGCGGGCCTACCTGGAACGGATTTTCGACTCCAAGGTGTTCGTCGTGTCGTTCGTCTTCAATGTCCTGGTGGCCGCGCTGATCGTGTACGTCGGCGACCAGCTGGGTGTCGGCACCCAGCTGTCCACCGCGATCATCGTGGTGCTCGGTATCCGGATCTTCGGCAACGCCGCCGCGCTGCGGCGCAGGCTGTTCGGGGCGTGAGGCGGCGATGAGCGCTTGCGCGAAGAGCAGAGGACCCCGGTGAGTACCGAGCATCCGCAGCACGCCGCCGAGTCCCATCACGGCCGCCACGAGCTGCACGCCGGTGGCGCGCCGGGCAGGGTGTCCCGCGGGCGCTCACAGGTCGTCTTCGGGGTGCTGGCCGTGCTGCTGTGCCTGCTGCTGGGTGTGGCGATCGCCACCCAGGTCCGCCAGACCGAGTCGGGGGACTCGCTGGACACGGCCCGCCCGGCAGACCTGCTGTTGTTGCTGGACTCGCTGCAGCAGCGCGACGCCGCGCTGAACACCGAGGTGGCCGAGCTGCAGCGGACGCTGGCCCAGCTGCGGGCAACCGGCAGCAGCGATCAGGCGGCGATCGAGAACGCCAGCGCACGGCTCGCGGCGTTGTCGATCATGATCGGTACCGTGCCCGCCACCGGGCCGGGGGTGACGCTGACCATCGAGGATCCCGCGCGGGGCGTCTCCTCCGAGACGATGCTCGACGTGATCAACGAGTTGCGTGCGGCCGGCGCCGAGGCGATGGAGATCCGCGGCGGACAGCGCGGTGAGCAGGTCTCAGTGCGGGTCGGAGTCGACACCTGGGTGGTGGGCACCCCGGGCGCACTGGTTGCCGACACCACGACGGTCAAGCCACCGTATTCGGTTCTCGCCATTGGCGATCCGCCCACATTGGCGGCCGCGATGAACATCCCGGGCGGCGCGATGGACAGCATCGAGCGCGTCGGCGGCAGGATGGTGATACAACAATCCGACCGAGTCGACGTCACCGCCTTGCGGCAACCGAAACCCCGCCAATACGCTCAGCCCGTCAAATAGACCAGAACCAGAGGAGCGCCGTGAGCGAGATCCCCGCCGAGCTGTCCTACACCGCCGAACACGAGTGGGTGCAGCGAACCGGCGACGACACGGTGCGCGTGGGTGTCACCGACTTCGCGCAGTCCGCACTGGGAGACGTGGTGTTCGTCCAGCTGCCCGACGTGGGAACCGAGGTCACCTCCGGCGAGTCTTTCGGTGAGGTGGAGTCGACCAAATCGGTATCCGACCTGTACGCCCCCATCACCGCGAAAGTCGTTGCGGTCAACAGTGATCTGGACGGCAACCCGCAGCTGGTCAATTCCGAT
Organism: Mycolicibacterium hippocampi; assembly: GCF_010723735.1. GTDB lineage: Bacteria > Actinomycetota > Actinomycetes > Mycobacteriales > Mycobacteriaceae > Mycobacterium > Mycobacterium hippocampi. The sequence continues at coordinate 3,703,403 of NZ_BLLB01000002.1, forward strand.
CCGTACGGCGCGGGCTGGCTGGTCGAACTCCAGGCCGACAGGGGAGCGCTGGAGGCCGGCCTCGGGGAGCTGATGGACGCGGAGGGCTACCGCGGCCACGTGACCGACTGAAGTGTTGTTAGGGTCGAGCAGACGGGATCGCAACGCGCGGATCCGGCAGTGGTGGACACAACTGAGTCCACTGCGCGGTACGGTCGACACCAGCGGCGCGACGGCTGGGAGTTCCGGCCGGATATCGCCACAGCAGCCAGTGAGGAGCAGCGGGTGACGGACAAGGACTTGAACTCTGGGGCTGACTCTGACGAGGTCACCGTGGAGACGACATCGGTGTTCCGCGCCGACTTCCTCAGCGAACTGGACGCACCACCGGCTCCAGGCGGCGAGAGCGCGGTTTCCGGGGTCGAAGGACTACCGGTCGGTTCGGCACTCCTGGTCGTCAAGCGCGGCCCCAACGCCGGGTCGCGGTTCCTGCTCGACCAGCCCACCACCTCGGCCGGTCGGCACCCCGACAGCGACATCTTCCTCGACGACGTCACCGTGAGCCGCCGGCACGCCGAGTTCCGGCTCGAGAGTGGCGAATTCCAGGTCGTCGACGTGGGCAGCCTCAACGGCACCTACGTCAACCGGGAACCGGTGGATTCGGCAGTGCTGGCCAATGGCGACGAGGTGCAGATCGGAAAGTTCCGCCTGGTGTTCCTCACCGGGCCGAAGGGCGACGACGGCGCCGCCGGCTGACTGGCCGCCGCAACCGACACCACGATCACCGCACGACGACCCGATGACACAACCCGACGCCGCCGGACTCAGCGGGATGTCCATCGGTGCCGTCCTCGACCTGCTGCGCAGCGACTTCCCCGACGTGACGATCTCCAAGATCCGCTTCCTGGAAGCCGAAGGCCTGGTCACCCCGGAACGCACCGCGTCGGGGTACCGGCGGTTCACCGCCTACGACTGTGCCCGCCTGCGGTTCATCCTCACCGCCCAGCGTGACCAGTACCTGCCGCTGAAGGTCATCAAGGCGCAACTCGACGCGCAGCCCGACGGTGAGCTGCCGCATGCCGGGTCGGGGTACGGGACGCCGCGCCTGACAACTGTCGCCGACGGCGCCGTCGACACCTCGGCGGGCCGTGCCGCGGTCGCGCCGACGCAGGCCCGGTTGAGCCGCGACGACCTGCTGGAACGTTCCGGCGTCGACGACGGTCTGCTCACCTCGCTGGTCAAGGCGGGGGTGATCACACCGATCTTCAAGGGCGGCAGCACCGTCCTGTTCGACGAGCATTCCGTCGTGATCGCCCAATGTGCCCGCGCCCTCGCCGACTACGGCGTGGAGCCGCGGCATCTGCGGGCTTTTCGGTCCGCTGCCGACCGGCAGTCCGATCTGATTGCCCAGATCGCGGGTCCGGTGGTCAAGGCGAACAAGGCGGGTGCGCGGGACCGGGCCGACGATCTGGCGCGCGAGGTGGCGGCTCTGGCCATCACGTTGCACACGTCGTTGATCAAGTCGGCCGTACGCGACGTTCTGGATCGCTGAGGACTAGACTCGCGGTGGCGGGTTCTCGATGAATTCGTGGCACCCGGGCAATACTCGGCTCGGATTGAATTGAGCAGCACACCGGTGCGGAGGGCAGGCACAGATGGGTGAGGTTCGTGTGATCGGCATTCGGGTCGAGCAGCCCCAGAACCAGCCCGTTCTGCTGCTGCGGGAGTCGAACGGTGACCGCTACCTGCCGATCTGGATCGGCCAGTCGGAGGCCGCCGCCATCGCGCTGGAACAGCAGGGCGTCGAGCCCGCTCGACCGCTGACCCACGACCTGATCCGCGACCTCATTGGCGCGCTTGGCCATTCACTCAAAGAGGTCCGCATCGTCGACCTGCAGGAGGGCACCTTCTACGCGGATCTGATCTTCGATCGCGACATCAAGGTGTCGGCACGTCCGTCGGATTCGGTGGCCATCGCGTTGCGGGTGGGTGTTCCCATCTACGTCGAAGAGGCGGTCCTCGCGGAGGCCGGGCTGCTGATCCCCGACGAGGGTGACGACGAAGCCGGCGGCGCCGTGCGTGAGGACGAGGTCGAGAAGTTCAAGGAGTTTCTCGACAGCGTCTCGCCCGACGATTTCAAAGCCACCTAGCGCGCACTTCCGCGGCCGGGATGGTCACGGATGCGTCTCGTCGGACTCGACACGCGGGCGGCGTTTCCGCCGGGGCCGAATCGGGCAGCCATACTTGGTCGCGACGGGCAGTCAGGACAGGCCCCCAAGCGTATGCTCAAACACAGTTCGGACCGGGGTTCACGTGCGCCTCGTAGGTCAGGGCGCGGGTTTATGGCGAGAGGATTCGACAAGTGGGAGACACGCCACGCCAGGAGGAACTGGACCTGACCACCGGCGCCCCGCCGGCGGAAAGCTCCTCTCGGGTGGTCTCCGAGCCCGTTCAGGGCGGTCTGTTCCCCGACGATTCGGTTCCCGACGAGCTCGTCGGGTACCGCGGGCCCAGCGCCTGCCAGATCGCCGGGATCACCTACCGCCAATTGGACTACTGGGCTCGCACCTCCCTGGTGGTGCCGTCGATCCGGGGCGCGGCGGGGTCGGGCAGCCAACGGCTGTACTCGTTCAAGGACATCCTGGTGCTCAAGATCGTCAAGCGCCTCCTCGACACCGGCATCTCGCTGCACAACATCCGCGTCGCGGTCGATCACCTACGCCAGCGCGGTGTGCAGGATCTGGCCAACATCACGCTGTTCTCCGACGGCACCACGGTCTACGAGTGCACGTCGGCCGAGGAAGTCGTCGACCTGCTCCAGGGCGGGCAGGGAGTGTTCGGCATCGCGGTGTCCGGAGCGATGCGGGAACTCACCGGCGCGATCGCCGATTTCCCCGGTGAGCGTGCCGACGGCGGTGAGTCGATCGCCGCGCCGGAGGACGAACTGGCGTCGCGTCGCAAGCATCGCGACAGAAAGATCGGCTGACCGGACGCCCGCCCCCCGGTCGGCGGATCCGCCGCCCCGGCGATCCTCCCGGTAGACTCAGGCGCGCATCGCCCTTACGCGGGAGAGTTCCGTGGCCGCCAGCCACGGGCGCCGAAGGAGCAACACCTCTCCGTCAACCTCTCAGGCCCCAGGACCGCGTGAGGCCCCGATGCCTCTGGAAAGCGGTGGTTCCCGCCCTCGGATGATCCTGGGGGTCCGGCCCACCCGCCCATGGGGAAAGGTCACGGCGGCTGAAGTCTCAGCCGTCCGGCCGAATCTCTCAGGCGCCCGGTACGGGTCGACGACAGAGGGGGAGGAGCCCCGTTCGCATGCGCTCCTCGCGCCCGCGGCAATCGTCGGGAGATGTCAGTCATGTCCGATACCACCTCCGAACTCGGTTTCGTCGACCGGCACATCGGGCCGGATGCCCGGGCCGTGGCCACGCTGCTGGGCACGATCGGCGTCGCCTCGCTCGATGAACTCGCCGCCAAGGCGGTGCCCGCCGCCATCTTCGACCCGGTGACCACAGACGGCATCGCTCCGGGGCTGGAGCTGCTGCCGCCGGCGGCCACCGAGGCCGAAGCACTGGCAGAGCTGCGCGCGCTGGCCGACTCGAACACCGTCGCGGTGTCGATGATCGGCCAGGGCTACTTCGACACCCTCACGCCACCGGTGCTGCGACGGAACATCCTCGAGAACCCGGCCTGGTACACGGCGTACACGCCCTATCAGCCCGAGATCAGCCAGGGCCGACTCGAGGCACTGCTGAACTTCCAGACGATGGTCACCGACCTGACGGCTCTGGAGGTCGCCAACGCGTCGATGCTCGACGAGGGGACCGCCGCCGCGGAGGCGATGACGCTCATGCACCGCGCGGCGCGCGGGTCGAGCAACCGGATCGCCGTCCACAACGACGTCTATGCGCAGACCGCCGCGATCCTCGCGACCCGTGCCGAACCGCTGGGAATCGAGATCGTCACCGCCGATCTGCGCGACGGCCTGCCCGACGGCGACTTCTTCGGCGTGATCACCCAGCTGCCGGGCGCCAGCGGCGCCGTCGACGATTGGAGCGGACTGGTCGGTCAAGCGCACGAACGTGGCGCCCTGGTGGCCGTCGGAGCTGATCTCCTGGCGTTGACACTGGTCACCCCTCCCGGTGAGATCGATGCCGACGTCGCCTTCGGCAGCACCCAACGCTTCGGCGTGCCAATGGGATTCGGCGGTCCGCACGCGGGTTATCTGGCGGTGCAGTCCAAGCACGCCCGGCAGCTGCCCGGCCGGCTGGTGGGGGTGTCCAAGGACGCCGACGGGTCGCCGGCGTACCGGTTGGCATTGCAGACCCGCGAACAGCACATCCGCCGGGACAAGGCCACCAGCAACATCTGCACCGCGCAGGTGCTGCTGGCCGTGATGGCAGCCATGTACGCGAGCTACCACGGCGCGGCCGGCCTGACCGCCATCGCGAACCGGGTGCACCGCCATGCCGGTTCGCTGGCCGCCGGTCTGGCCGCGGCAGGCGTCGAGGTGGTGCACGACTCGTTCTTCGACACGGTGCTCGCACGGGTGCCGGCACGCGCCCGCGAGGTGCAGGCGGCGGCCAAGGAACACGGCATCAACATCTGGGTGGTCGACGACGACCACGTCTCGGTGACCTGCGACGAGGCGACCACGGGCGACCACGTCTCGGCAGTGCTGGACGCCTTCTCCGGGTCGGCCGGCGACCGCGCGGATTTTGTGGGTGCCGACATCGCCACCAGGACCTCGGAGTTCCTCACCCATCCCGCGTTCCACAGGTACCGCACCGAGACCGAGATGATGCGGTACCTGCGCTCGCTTGCCGACAAGGACATCGCGCTGGACCGAAGCATGATTCCGCTCGGTTCGTGCACGATGAAGCTCAATGCGGCTGCCGAGATGGAGCCCATCACCTGGTCCGAGTTCGCCCGCCAGCACCCGTTCGCGCCGGCCTCGGACACCCCGGGCCTGCGCCGGCTGATCGCCGACCTGCAGTCCTGGCTCAGCGGTATCACCGGCTACGACGAGGTCTCGCTGCAACCGAACGCCGGATCGCAGGGGGAGTACGCGGGTCTGCTGGCGATCCAGGCCTACCATGCGGCGCGAGGGGACACCGGCCGCGACGTCTGCCTGATCCCGTCCAGTGCCCACGGCACCAATGCCGCCTCCGCCGCCATGGTCGGGATGAAGGTGGTGGTCGTCGCGTGTCGGGCGAACGGTGACGTCGACCTCGACGACCTGCGCGCCAAAGTCGCCGAGTACGCAGATCGGCTGTCCGCGTTGATGATCACCTACCCGTCCACGCACGGGGTGTACGAACACGACATCGCCGACATCTGTGCTGCGGTGCACGACGCGGGTGGTCAGGTCTACGTCGACGGCGCGAACCTCAATGCGCTGGTCGGCCTCGCCCGCCCGGGCCGCTTCGGTGGCGACGTCAGCCACCTGAACCTGCACAAGACCTTCTGCATCCCGCACGGTGGCGGTGGCCCCGGCGTCGGCCCGGTCGCCGTGCGCAGCCACCTGGCCCCGTACCTGCCTGGGCACCCCCTGGCCGCCGAACTGGCCCACGAGCGCACGGTGTCTGCAGCCCCCTACGGATCTGCGTCGATCCTGCCGATCACGTGGGCCTACATCCGGATGATGGGCGCCCAGGGCCTGCGTGCGGCCTCGCTGGTGGCGATCGCATCGGCCAACTACATCGCCCGCCGACTCGACGAGTACTACCCGGTGCTCTACACCGGCGAGAACGGCATGGTCGCCCACGAGTGCATCCTCGACCTGCGGACCATCACCAAGACCACCGGCGTCACCGTCGACGACGTGGCGAAGCGGTTGGCGGATTACGGTTTCCACGCGCCGACGATGAGCTTCCCGGTGGCGGGCACCTTGATGGTGGAGCCCACCGAAAGCGAGTCGTTGACCGAGATCGACGCGTTCTGCGAGGCGATGATCGCAATCCGGGCCGAGATCGATCAGGTCGGGTCCGGCGCGTGGCCGGCAGAGGACAACCCGCTGCGCGGGGCACCGCACACCGCGGAGAGCCTCCTGGTCGCCGAGTGGAACCACCCCTACACCCGGGAGCAGGCGGCCTACCCGCTGGGCGCGTCGTTCCGGCCGAAGGTCTGGCCACCGGTACGCCGCATCGACGGCGCGTACGGCGACCGCAACCTGGTCTGTTCGTGCCCGCCGGTGGAGGCGTTCGCCTGACACCCGACCGACGGGTGGACACGGCGCCTGACGATAGAGTGACCGCATGACCGGAGGTGCGCAAGTGACTGCGGAGACTCAGCCGAAGCTGTTCATCTTCCCGCATGCCGGGGGGTCGGCTCAGTACTACGTGCCGTTCGCCAAGACGTTCACCACCGACATCAAGCGGGTGGCCGTGCAGTACCCGGGGCAGCGAGGCAAGCAGGACTTCGCGTCGTTCACCAGCTTGCCGGCGCTGGCCGACGAGGTCTGCAAGATGGTCTCGCCGGACAAAGAAGGCGGCGTCGACGGCCCGCCGATCGCCTTCTTCGGCCACAGCATGGGAGGACTGCTGGCCTTCGAGGTCGCCCGCCGCTTCGAAGCCGCCGGCAGGCCGATCGCCGCGCTGTTCGTCTCGGCGTGCGCCGCGCCGGGAAGAGTCGGTTACGACGACATCCCCGAAGACGACGAAGGCCTCCTGGCCGCGGTCAGCACGCTGACCGGCGCCAGCCCGGAGTTCATGCAGAACCCCGAGTTCGCTGCGTCGATCCTGCCCACCCTGCGGGGGCTCAAGGCGATCGCGAACTACAACTGTCCCGCCGAGGTGACGCTGTCCTGCCCGATCCACGTGTTCTACGGAGACGACGACGAGATCGCCACCGCCGAGAAGGTGACGCCGTGGTCGGAGCGCACCACAGCGGCGTTCACCATGCGGGAGTTCAAGGGCCACCACTTCTATCTCAACGACCATCTGGGCGCCCTGGTACCCGAGGTCGAGCAGAAGATCTGGGATCGCATCGCGCGTCCGGCGTGAACACCGGGTGTGGTGTTCACCACACCCGGTGACGTCGCTGTGACCGGCCGTGAGCACACGCGCGCACACAGAATCGCGGCCTGCTGTGCCCGCTGGAAGAACCCAAAACCCCTGGTTCTTACCGAAGAGTCAGGAAAAAACTCGACACGACGGTGCAATCTCCGCAAACCCTTTACGTGCGCGTCAAGACGATGGGAGCACTGTTTTCGACCGCCCTGGCCACGTGCTCGCGTACCGGGCATCCGCAGGCCGGAGCAACGGGAAACCGGGGGACTAGGTGGGGCGTTCCACGACCTGGCAAAACTGACATGCCGGCTCCGGGAATAAATTGCGTACTGGCGTTTGCACACTGCCGGCGAAATCCGCCCCAAACAGCCCGCTTCCCTCTGGCAAGCAATTCGTGGTCTAATCCTTCCTCGGATTAGACGACATTATTGACGGCTCGGTGTTAGCCTTCGGGTCGAGCGGGGGGATGCGCGGCCACGGGCTGCGGATCGGTTTGCCATCCACGGCAACGTAGCCGGGACGCAGAAATATTGATGAAAGGACGTCGCCATGCCGTTGCTCGAGTCGACCATTCCTGGCTTGCTCGCGGATCGCGCGCGGACCCAGCCCGATGACGTTGCCTATACCTTCATCGACCACGACGTCGATCCCGCAGGATTCGCCGAGAGCCTGACCTGGTCCCAGATGTACCACCGAGTCCAGGTCGTCGCAGAGGAACTGCTGCGCCACGGCTCCAAGGGTGACCGCGCCGCCATCCTGGCGCCGCAGGGTCTGGAATACATCATCGCCTTCTACGGCGCCATGACCGCCGGCTTCATCGCCGTGCCGCTGCCGGTGCCCGCGATGGGCCAACTCGACGAGCGGGTCAACGGCGCGTTGCGCGACTGCCAGCCGGTCGCCGTCCTGACCACCTCCGCCGTGGTCGGCGAGATCATGAACTACGTCGGCGCCCAGCCCGGCGGGGTGGCCCCGGTGGTCGTCGAGGTCGACGCGCTGGACTTCGACTCGCCGCGCGAGGTCGAGGTCAACGTCGGGCCGCTGCCCAAGACCGCCTACCTGCAGTACACGTCGGGCTCCACCCGTGCGCCCGCCGGCGTGATCATGACCCACCGGAACGTGATCGCCAATCTCGACCAGATCTTCACCGACTACATGGAGCACCGCGGCGGGGTGCCGCCACAGGACACCACGATGGTCTCCTGGCTGCCCTTCTACCACGACATGGGCCTCATCCAGGGTGTCTTCGCGTCCCTGCTGTGCCCGCCGGACGGCCCGAACGGATCCTGGGGCCGGCCCGCGGTGCTGATGAGCCCGGTGGCGTTCCTGCAGAAGCCTGCCCGCTGGATCCAGCAGCTCGCGCTCAACACCCATTCGTGGTCGGCTGCGCCGAACTTCGCGTTCGAGCTCTCGGTGCGCCGCACCACCGATGCCGACCTGGAGGGCATGGACCTCGGGGGCGTGCTGGGCATCATCAGCGGCAGCGAGCGGATCCATTCCCAGACCATCCGGCGCTTCAACGAGCGCTTCGCGAAGTTCAACATGCCCGACACCACCGTGCGCCCCTCCTACGGCCTGGCAGAAGCCACGCTGTACGTGATCTCGGCGCCCTCCGGGCACTCGCCCGCGACGGTGCGGTTCGACTACGAGAAGCTGTCCGCCGGGCACGCGAAGCGCTGCGGTGTCGAGGGCGGCTCGGAGCTGGTGAGCTACGGCGCCCCGAGGTCGTCGACCGTACGCATCGTCGACCCCGAGACGCGCCTGGAGAACCCGGACGGCCGGATCGGCGAGATCTGGGTCCACGGCGAGCAGGTGGCCACCGGCTACTGGCGCAACCCGCAGGCGACCGAGCGCACGTTCGGCGGCGAGATCGTCGACCCGTCGCCCGGCACCCCGCAGAACACCTGGCTGCGCACCGGTGACCTCGGTGTCATGTCCGAGGGTGAGATGTTCATCATCGGCCGCATCAAGGATCTGCTGATCGTCGACGGACGCAATCACTATCCGGACGACATCGAGGCGACCATCCAGGAGATCACCGGCGGCCGGGTCGCGGCCATCTCGATCCTGGACGACACCAGCGAGCAGCTGGTCGCGGTCGTGGAGATGAAGAAGCGCGGCAACTCCGAAGACGAGGCGCTCGACACGCTGCGCGCAGTCAAGCGCGAGGTCACCTCGGCGATCAAGAAGTCCCACAGCGTTCGGGTGTCCGACCTGGTGCTGGTGGCGCCGGGCTCGATCCCGATCACAACCAGCGGCAAGATACGGCGCTCGGCCTGCGTGGATCGCTACCGCCAGGACGAGTTCAGCCGTTTGGACGTCACTACATGACCTCTGCTTTCGACGAGGATTCTCTTCGGAACTGGTTGGTCGACTATCTCGTCACCAATATCGGTTGCAGCCCCGACGAAATCGATTTCGACGCACCGCTGAACGACCTTGCGGTCGGCTCCAGCGATGCGGTGGTACTCACCGGTGAGCTGTCGGAACTGCTGGGCCGCACGGTGTCCCCGGTGGAGTTCTGGCAGTACCCGACGATCAACGCCTTGGCCAAGTTCCTCACCGGCGGTGAGGTCGACGCGGTCGCCGACGCATCGCCCACGCACCGCTCCTCGACCGAGGAGTCGATCGCGGTGATCGGTCTGGGGTGCCGGTTCCCGGGCGACATCCACGGCCCGGACGAGCTCTGGGAGTTTCTCTCCGAGGGTCGCTCGGCAGTCGGTGAGGTGCCGTCGTGGCGATGGGAGTGGTTCGACGACGGCTCTCCGGAGGGGGCCGCGGCGATGGCCGGCACCACCCGGTGGGGCTCGTTCCTGTCGGACATCGACCAGTTCGACGCGGAGTTCTTCGACATCTCGCCCAACGAGGCGGACAAGATGGATCCGCAGCAGCGGCTGCTGCTGGAGGTCGCGCACGAGGCCATCGAGCACGCCGGGATCCGGCCGGATTCACTGCGTCACACCCAGACCGGCGTATTCACCGGCGCCTGCCTCGGCGAGTACGGGGTCTTGGCGTCGATGGACCTCGCCCAGGTCAACGCCTACTCCGGCACCGGAGGCGCGCTGAGCGTCATCTCCAACCGGGTGTCGTACTACTTCGATCTACGGGGCCCCTCGGTCACCGTGGACACCGCCTGCTCCTCGTCCCTGGTGGCGGTGCACCTGGCCTGCCAGAGCCTGCGTACCGGAGATTCGGATCTGGCGCTGGCGGCCGGGGTGAACGTGCTTCTGTCGCCGGCGGTCACCCGCAGCTTCGACGAGGCCGAGGCGATGTCGCAGTCGGGGCGCTGTCATGCCTTCGACGCCCGCGCCGACGGTTTCGTGCGGGGTGAGGGCTGCGGGGTCGCGGTCCTCAAACGGCTCTCCGACGCCGAGCGCGACGGGGACCGGATCCTGGCAGTGGTGCGCGGCTCGGCGGTGAACCAGGACGGCCGGTCCAACGGCCTGATGGCGCCGAACCCGGCTGCCCAGATGGCGGTGCTGCGCACCGCGTACACCGCGGCCGGGGTGGAGCCGCGCGAGGTCGACTACGTCGAGGCCCACGGCACCGGAACCCTCCTGGGTGACCCGATCGAGGCGCGTGCGCTGGGCACGGTGCTCGGTCGGGGGCGCGCCGCCGACGCACCGTTGTTGATCGGTGCGATCAAATCCAATCTCGGGCACACCGAGGCGGCGGCGGGCATCGCTGGTTTCGCCAAGACGGTGCTGGCCCTGCAACACGGCCGCCTCCCGGCCAATCTCGGCTACGAGACCCCCAACCCGCACATCCCGTTCGACAAGCTGCGACTCAAGGTCGTCGCCGAGCCCACCGACTGGGCGGCGACGGGCCGCCCGCGCCGCGCGGGTGTGTCGTCGTTCGGCTTCGGCGGCACCAACGCCCACATCGTGCTCGAGCAGGCGCCCACCGCGACCATCGACGCCGGCGCCGACATCGACGCTGACGGTCCGTCGATGACCACGCTGGTGGTCTCCGGCAAGACGCCGCAGCGCATCGCGGCGACGGCGGCAACGCTGGCCGAGTGGATGGCCGGCGCCGGGGCATCCGCGACGCTCCCGCAGATCGCGCACGCGCTGAACCATCATCGTGGCCGGCAGGCCAAGTTCGCCACGGTCTGCGCCCGGGACCGGGCGGACGCGCTGGCCGGTCTGCAGGCGCTGGCCGCGGGACAGCCCGCGCCCGGCGTCGTCGGCCCGCGCGACGGTTCCTGCAAGCCGGGGACGGTGTTCGTCTACTCCGGCCAGGGTTCCCAGTGGGCCGGCATGGGCCGGCAACTGCTCGTCGACGAGCCGGCGTTCGCGGCCGCGGTGGCGGAGCTGGAACCGGTGTTCGTCGAGCAGGTCGGTTTCTCCCTGCACGAAGTCCTCGCCGGTGGCGAACCGGTGAGCGGCATCGCCAGGATTCAGCCGGTTCTGGTCGGCGTGCAGTTGGCTCTCACCTCGTTGTGGCGCTCCTACGGGGTCCACCCCGACGCGGTGATCGGGCACTCGATGGGTGAAGTCGCCGCGGCTGTGGTGTCGGGTGCGCTGAGCACCGCCGACGGGCTGCGCGTGATCGCCACCCGGTCACGGCTGATGTCGCGTTTGTCCGGCCAGGGTGCGATGGCGCTGATCGAGCTCGACCCGGAGGCCGCTGCCGAGCTCCTCGTCGACTACCCCGAGGTCACTCTCGCCGTCCACGCCTCGCCGCGCCAGACGGTGATCGCGGGACCGCCCGAGCAGGTCGACACGGTGATGGCCGCAGTCGAGGCCATGGATCGGTTGGCCCGTCGCATCGAGGTGGACGTCGCGTCCCATCACCCGACCATCGACCCGATCCTGCCGGACCTTCGCGCCGCGTTGCAGGACCTGGCGCCCGCGGTCCCGACGATCCCGCTGATCACCACGACCCGGGACCACGACGGACCCGAGCCGGTGTTCGACGCCGACTACTGGGTCGACAACCTGCGCAATCCGGTCCGCTTCCACCAGGCGGTGGTGGCCGCGGGGACCGAGCACGGAACTTTCGTCGAGGTCTCGCCGCACCCGCTGCTCACCTACGGCATCAGCGACACGCTGGGGACCACGCATCACCAGGCGGTGCCCACGCTGCTGCGGGACACCGACGAGACACTGACCTTCCACACCCACCTCAACAGCACCTACACCAGCCAGCCGCCCGAGACCGTGCACGCGCCCGAGCCGCATCTGGCGCTGCCGCCCACCCCCTGGGCGCACACCAGGCACTGGGTGCCGGTGCACAAGCCGGAACATCGTGGCGGATCGGCGCCCCGGCCGGGAACGCTGCTCGGCGAACGGTCCGCAGTCGCCACCACGCCACCCACCCACCTGTGGCAGGCGCGGCTGGTGCGGGAGGCCAAGCCGTATCCGGGTTTCCACCGCATCCAGGGTGTCGAGGTGGTGCCGATGTCGGTGCTGCTGCGCACGTTGTCGGTCGCAGCCGCCGAGTGCGGCGCGTCCAGGCTGTCGGGGCTGCGGTTCGAGCACCCGATCGTCGTCGGCCAGCCGCAGGTGATCCAGGTCGTCGTCAGCGGCGAGACCATCACGGTGTCGTCCGCCCCGTCGGCGGACGCCGCCGCACACCGCTGGGTCCGCCATGTCTCCGCGGTCCTCGGTTCGGACACCGCAGCCGACGAACCGGCGACGCAAGCCGGTGAGGTCCGGGGCGCCGAACGCGGCTATGACCGCTCCACCGTGGACGCGCTGCAGGCCAAGTGGGGCATCGAAGGCCAGCCGTTCCCGTGGTCGATCCAGGCCTGCGAAGCCACACCCGGTGGACTGCGCGCCGACGTCGACGTTCCCGACGCCTCGTCGGTCGCGCTACTCGACGCCGCCGTGCAGGTCGCCCGCCTCGCCGACATCACCGACGAGCGCCTCCTGGTTCCCGCAGGCGCCGAGAGCGTGTCGGTGACCGGTGAGCTCACCGACACCCACGCCGTGGTGACGGTGCGTCCCCGCTCCGACAGCGGTAACGACCTCGTCATCGACGTAGAGGTCACCGTCGCCGACGGCAGCGCCCATGTCGACATCCGGGGGCTGCGCTATGTCGACGTGCAGGCCGGACCCGCGCAACCGACCTCCGCCCCCGCTGACCCGCGCACCGTCGCGCACGCCCTCGACTGGCAGCCGTGGGTCCAGGACACCGCCGGGCAGCAGCCGGCGACCGGCACCACCCTGGCGGTGCTCGGTCAGGGCGACACCGCGATCGCTCTGCGGGACGGGCTCGTCGACGCGGGGTACTCGCCGGCCGACGAGGCCGAAGCGGCCTGCGTGCTCTACGTTCCCGACGCCGGGCCGGACGGCAGCGCCGAAAGCGACTTCGAGTGCGCGGCGCGGCTCACCGAGGAGGTGGCCGACCTGGTCCGCCGCCTGGCCGGCAGGAACCACAGCGTCGAGCCCCGGCTGTGGATCGTCACCGAAGGGGTCCGCGACGCACAGTCGGCGCAGGCGCTGCGTCAGAGCTGCCTGTGGGGCGTGGCCGGCGTCATCGGCGCCGAGGAGCCGCAGCTGTGGGGCGGGCTGATCGACATCGCGGGCCCGGCCGGCCTCGGCGCGTGCGCTTCGGCGATGGCCACCGTGCTGCCCGCGCCGGCGAAGTCGATCCTGGTTCTCGACGACGGCCAGTTCCTGTCCCCGACGTTGGCCGCCCTGGCGGAGCAGCCCGCGGACAGCCCGCACGAGGCCGTGCGGTGCCGCCCCGACGCCGCCTACCTGATCACCGGTGGCATGGGAGCCCTCGGGCTGCTCACCGCCGACTGGCTCGCCGACCGCGGGGCCCGTCGCCTGGTCCTGGCCGGGCGCACCGCACTGCCGCCGCGCCGCGAGTGGCAGACGCTCGACGGCGACGCACGGCACAAGGTCGACGCGATCAGGGCACTGGAGAAGCGCGGGGTCTCGGTCGAGGTCGCGACGCTCGACATCGCCTCCCGCGAGGCGCTCACCGCACTGCTCGCCAAACGCGATGACGAGGGCGCGCCACCGATCCGCGGCGTCATCCACACCGCCGGGCTCACCGAGAGCCAGTTGTTGACCGACATCTCCACCGACCGACTGCGGCGCACCATGTGGCCGAAGGTGGCAGGCGCCGAACTGCTCGACGAGGTGTTCCCCCCGGACAGCGTGGACTTCCTGTACCTGACGGCCTCGGCCGGCACCGTGTTCGGGGTTCCCGGTCAGGGCGCCTACGCGGCGGGCAACGCCTACCTCGACTGTCTGGCCCGCGGCCGGCATGGTCGGGGTGGCCACACCGTCAGCCTCGACTGGGTGGCCTGGCAGGGGCTCGGCTTCGGCTCCGACGCGCAGGTCGTCGTCGACGAACTGCAGCGGTTCGGGTCGCGGCCGATCCGCCCGGACGAGGCCTTCGCCGCCTGGGAGTACGTGAGCACGTTCGACGTCGCGCACGTGGTGATGGCGCCGATGCAGTCGGCCGACGACGCGGCTTCGGCCGAGTCGGCGACCGGCCCGACGCAGGTGCCCGTGTGGTCACAGATGTCGGCCGCCGAGGTGCACACCGTGCTCGAGGACGGGCTGCGCACCATCATGGCCAAAGAGCTGCGGATCCCGGAGAGCGAAGTCGAGACGGACCGGCCGTTCGCCGAGATGGGTCTGAACTCGGTGATGGCGATGTCGATCCGCCGTGAGGTCGAGCAACTGGCGGGGGTGGAGCTGTCGGCGACGATGCTGTGGAACCATCCGACCATCGCGTCCCTGGCGATCCACCTGGCCGACAAGGTGGCACCCGACACGGAGTCCGGTCACCGGGACGACGCGGTCGACGACTCGTCCGACAGCCTGTTGGACAGCTTGTTCGACAGTATCGAATCCAACTGATGCCCCCCACCACACTCGATTTCTCGAATTCACCCGGCACGCGAGAACATGGACATGTCGGGAGTCGATTCGAAAGGATTCACTGATGCCGCCCTCTGATGCCTCGATCCCTGCGGTGCTCGCCGACCGCGCCCGGCAGCAGCCCGACGACATCGCGTACACATTCGTCGACTACGAGGCCGACCCGGCCGGGGTGTCGGAGAGCCTGACCTGGTCACAGGTGCACGAACGCGCCCAGATCGTCGCGGAGAAGCTGGCGAAGGTCGGTTCCCCTGGAGACCGTGCGGTGATCCTGGCGCCTCAGAGCCTCGAGTACATCGTCGGGTTCCTGGGCGCCATCCAGGCCGGCTTCGTCGCGGTCCCGCTGTCGATGCCCCAGACACGCCATCACGATGAGCGCGTCACCGGCGCGATGAAGGACTCGGAGCCGGTGGTGGTGCTGACCACCTCGGCGGTCGTCGACGACGTCCGCCGATACGGCCAGGCCGACCCGGCGCAGCGGCCGCCAAAGTTCCTCGAGGTCGATTCGCTCGACTTCGACTCCCCGCCCAAGCCCGCACCGCAGGCGTCGCTGCCCAAGACGGCCTACCTGCAGTACACGTCGGGGTCGACCCGTAGCCCCGCCGGCGTGGTGGTCAGCCACCGCAACGTCGTCGTCAACGTCGAGGAACTGCTCGGTGACTACTACGAGAACTACGCCGACGGTGCCCCCGCGGACACCACGATCGTGTCGTGGCTGCCCTTCTACCACGACATGGGTCTGATCGTCGGCGTGTTCATCCCGATGCTGCTGGGCAGGCCCGCGGTGCTGATGAGCCCCGTCGCGTTCATGCAGAAGCCGTCGCGCTGGATGCAGCAGCTGGGTTCGAACACCAGCGCTTTCACCGCGGCCCCCAACTTCGCCTTCGAGCTGGCGGTCAAGCGGACCCGCGACGAGGACATGGCCGACAAGGACCTCAGCGGCGTTGTCGTGATGATCAACGGGGCCGAGCGCGTCCACGGATCCACGGTGCGCCGGTTCAACGAGCGCTTCGCGGCGTTCGGGCTGCCCGACTGGGCGATGCGGCCGTCGTACGGTCTGGCAGAGGCCACCGTGTACGTCGCCGCGTCGCACGGCGGGCGGCCGCCCACGTCGGTGCGGTTCGACGTCGAGAAGCTGTCGGCGGGCCATGCGGAGCGGTGCGACGATCTCGAAGGCACCGAGCTGATCGGCTGCGGTGCGCCGCGCTCGACCACGGCGCGGGTCGTCGACCCCGAGACCTGTGTGGAGAATCCCGCCGGCAAGATCGGCGAGGTCTGGCTGCACGGTGACCATGTGGCCGGTGGCTACTGGCACAACCCGAAGCTGAGCGAGCTATTCGCCGCGCAGCTCGCCGACGGCAGTCCGAAGGGTCCGTGGCTGCGCACCGGAGACCTCGGGGTGATGTTCGACGACGAGCTGTTCATCGTCGGTCGGATCAAGGATCTGCTGATCGTCGACGGCCGCAACCACTATCCCGATGACATCGAGGCCACCGTCGCCGAGTTCACCGGCGGTCGTGTGGCGGCGATCTCTGTTCCCGACGACGCCACCGAGAAGCTGGTGGTGATCGCGGAGCTGAAGAAGCAGATCGAGCCGACCGCGGCGGGCCGCGAATGGACAGAAGTGCTGGAATCGGTCAAGCAGCAGGTCACCTCGGCCATCTCGATGACCCACAGTGTGCGGCTCGCCGACCTCGCGTTGGTCGGGCCCGGCTCGCTTCCGTTGACGACCAGCGGCAAGGTTCGCCGCGCGGCATCTGTCGAGCTGTACCGCAACGACGGTTTCAGTCGTCTGGACGTCACTACATGACCTCTGCTTTCGACGAGGCTGCTGTTCGTCGTTGGTTGGTCGACTACCTCGTCACGAACAACGGCTGCAGTCCGGAGCACATCGATCGCGGGGCGTCGATGCACGACCTCGGGGTGGGGTCGCGGGACGCGGTGGTCCTCACCGGCGTGTTGTCGGAGTTCCTGGGGCGCACCGTGTCCCCGGTGGATTTCTGGCAGTACCCGACCGTCGACGCGCTGGCCAAGTTCCTGACGGGCGGCGAGGTCGAGCCCGTCGTGAACGCCTCCGACCACGAGCGTCCCGCCTCGATGGACGAACCGATCGCCGTCATCGGCCTCGGTCTGCGGCTGCCCGGCGGAGCCGACCTCGACGGCAACGTCGAAGGCCCGGACGCGTACTGGGACTTCCTCACCGAGGGGCGGTCCTCGGTTCGCGAGGTGCCCGAGGAGCGCTGGTCGTGGTTCGACGACGGCACACCCGAGGGCGCTGCGGCGCTGGCCGGTACCACCAAATGGGGTTCGTTCCTGCGTGACATCGACGCATTCGACGCGGAGTTCTTCGAGATCATCCCGCGGGAGGCCACCCGGATGGACCCGCAGCAGCGGCTGCTGCTGGAGGTCACCCACGAAGCACTGGAACATGCGGGTATCCCGGCGGATGCGCTCGCCGAGAGCCGCACCGGTGTGTTCGCCGGAGCCAGTGCCGGCGATTACGCGCAGCTGGGGTCGACGGATCTGAGCGGGGTGGACGCCTGGTACGGCACCGGTGGCGCGATCAGCATCATCGCCAACCGGGTGTCGTACTTCTTCGATCTGCGTGGCCCGTCGGTGACCATCGACACGGCGTGCTCGTCGTCGCTGGTGGCCATCCACCTCGCAACGCAGAGCCTGCGCACCGGCGATTCCGACCTCGCCCTGGCCGCCGGTGTGAACCTGCTGCTGTCGCCGGCGGGCACGCGCAGCCTCGACCAGGCCGAGGCGATGTCCCGGTCAGGCAAGTGCCACGCCTTCGACGCCGCCGCAGACGGTTTCGTCCGCGGCGAGGGCTGCGGGGTCGCGGTGCTCAAGCGCCTCTCCGATGCCCAGCGCGACGGGGACCGGGTACTGGCGGTGATCCGCGGGTCGGCGGTCAACCAGGATGGGCGCTCCAACGGTCTGATGGCGCCGAACCCGTCCGCTCAGATGGCGGTGCTGCGTACCGCGTACTCGACGGCGGGGGTGGATCCTCGCGAGGTCGACTACGTCGAGGCGCACGGCACCGGCACCCTGCTGGGCGATCCGATCGAAGCGCGCGCGCTCGGCACGGTGCTCGGTAAGGGTCGGGCACCCGACGCCCCGCTGCTGATCGGCGCCGTCAAGTCCAACCTCGGTCACCTGGAGGCCGCGGCGGGCATCGCCGGCTTCGCCAAGGCCGTGCTGTCCTTGCAGCACAACAAGATCCCGGCGAACCTGGACTACCGGAACCCGAACCCGCACATCCCGTTCGACAAGCTGCGACTGAAGGTTGTCGACGAGCACACCGATTGGGCGCCGGCCGGCAGGCCGCGGCGGGCGGGCATCTCCTCCTTCGGGTTCGGCGGTACCAATGCCCACGTGGTGATCGAGCAGGCGCCGGTGACGGTGCCGTCGCCCGCTGCCGATGCACCCGCGGTAACGACCCTCGTGGTGTCAGGAAAGACACCCGAACGCATCGCGGCGCAGGCGGCGATGGTGGCCGACTGGATGGCCGGCCCCGGCGCCGAGGCCTCGCTGAGCGAGGTGGCGCACACCCTCAACCATCACCGCTCGCAGCACGCCGCGTTCGCCACCGTCGTCGCCCGCGACACCGCGCAGGCGGTCGCCGGGCTTCGGGCCCTGGCGGCCGGACAGTCGGCCCCCGGCGTGGTCGGCGCAGCATCGGGCAGTCCCAAGCCGGGCACCGTGTTCGTCTACTCCGGGCAGGGATCGCAGTGGGCCGGCATGGCGCGGCGGCTGCTCACCGACGAGCCGGTGTTCGCCCAGGCGCTGGCCGACATCGAACCGGTGTTCGTCGAGCAGGTCGGCTTCTCGCTGCGCGACATCATCGCCGGCGGGGAACCGGTCAGCGGCGACGCCCAGGTGCAACCGGTGCTGATGGGTCTGCAGCTGGCGCTGACCGAGCTGTGGCGTTCCTACGGTGTGCATCCCGACGCGGTGATCGGCCATTCCATGGGCGAGGTGACCGCGGCCGTCGTCGCCGGAGCGCTCACCCTCGCCGACGGCCTCAAGGTGATCGCGCAGCGGTCCGCGATCATGTCCCGCCTCGCCGGGCAGGGCGCCGTGGCGCTGCTCACCCTCGATGCCGACGCCGCCGCCGCCGCGATCGCCGACCACCCGAGCGTCGAGATCGCGGGTCATCTGTCG
Source organism: Mycolicibacterium hippocampi (assembly GCF_010723735.1). Lineage (GTDB taxonomy): Bacteria > Actinomycetota > Actinomycetes > Mycobacteriales > Mycobacteriaceae > Mycobacterium > Mycobacterium hippocampi. The sequence goes on from NZ_BLLB01000002.1 coordinate 3,722,406, forward strand.
CCGCGACAGACCGTGGTCGCGGGCCTGCCCGACCAGGTCGACGCCGTCATCGCCGCGGTCACCGCACAGAACACCTTCGCCCGCCGGGTCAACATGGTGGTCGCGTCGCACACCGCGCTGATGGACCCGGTGCTTCCCGACCTCCGCTCCGCGCTGGCGGAGGTGGAGCCGAGCATCCCCACGCTGCCGTTCCTGTCCACGGTCACCGATCCCGCGTCGTCGCCGGTTCTGGATGCCGACTACTGGGTGGACAACGTGCGCAGGCCGGTCGAGTTCAGCCGGGCCATTACCGCCGCGGCCGCAGACCACGGCACGTTCATCGAGGTCAGCCCGCACGCCGTGCTGGGGCAGCCGATCCACGACACGCTCGCGGGGGAGCCGGGTCACCTGATGCTCGCCACGCTGGCGCGCGACACCGACGACACCGTCGCGTTCCATGCCAACCTCAACGCCACCCACACCTCCCGGCCACCACAGACCCCGCTCGGCGCCGAACCGCACACCGTGCTGCCCACCACCCCATGGCAGCGCACCCGGCACTGGGTCGACGTGCGGCCACGGCGCCGGGTCGGCGGCGGGGCCACCGGCGCCCTGCCCGCGGACAGCACCGTCCCGCCCGAGTGGTTCTGCGAACTCACGTGGCCGGTCAAACCCCTTGCCGCAACCCCGGACCCGGATCTGGGCGCTGCCGGCAGCAGCTGGCTGGTGATCGGCGACGATGCGGTGGCCGACCAGCTGGCCACGCTGCTGGGAGAGCGCTCATCGGTCACCTCGGCGCCCGCCGACGCGGCACCCGCTGCCCTCGCCGAGGCCGTCACGAACGCCGGCCACGTGCTGTACGCGCCCCCGGTGAGCGACGGCGACGAGCTGGGTTACGAAATCTTCGAGAGGGGCCGAGCCGTCGCCTCGGCGGCCGCCGCGAGCGGGCGGGGGCCGAAGCTGTTCCTTCTGACCCGCAACGCGCAGCCACTCGCGGAGGGGGACCGCGCGAACCCTGCGCACGCAGTGCTGTGGGGCCTGGGGCGCACGCTGGCCCTGGAGCACCCCGAGATCTGGGGCGCGGTCGTCGACGTCGACGAATCGGTACCCGCGGTGGTGGCGGCCCGGTGGGTGGCCGCCGAAGCCCACGCCGGTGACGGTGAGGACCAGATCGTGTTCCGGGCGGGCACCCGCCGGGTGGCGCGGCTGGTCCACGCGCTGCCGCCGGCCGCCACGCCAGAGGCCGAAGCACTGGACCCCGACGGGGCACATCTCGTCATCGGCGCGACCGGCAACCTCGGCCCGCAGATCATCGAGCAGCTCGCGGCGATGGGCGCGCGGACCGTCGTCGCGGTCTCCCGGAACCCGGGCAACCGCCTCGACGAGATCACCGCCCGGTTGGCGCCCCGCGGCACCACGGTGGTCGCCGCAGCCGCCGACGCCGCCGACGAGACGTCGCTGAGCGCGCTGTTCGACCGGTTCGGCGCTGACCTGCCGCCGCTGGCGGGGATCTACCTCGCTGCGATGAGCGGCGGCCCGGTGACCCTGGCCGAGATGACGCACGACGACGTGGTCGCGATGTTCCGGCCGAAGATGGACGCGGTGGCGGCGCTGCACAAGCTCTCCCTGGGCCACCCGGTGCAGCAGTTCGTGCTGTTCTCGTCGATCTCCGGGGTGCTCGGCTCCCGCTGGCTGGCGCACTACGCCGCGACCACCACCTACCTGGACACGTTCGCCTACGCGCGGCGCGCCGCCGGGCTCCCCGCCTGCGCCGTCAACTGGGGGCTGTGGAAGTCCCTGGCCGACGTCCAGACCGGGTTCGAGCGTCAGGCGACGGCGGAGTCGGGTCTGGAACCGATGGACGACGCGGTGGCGATCACCGCGTTGCGGTCCTTCGTCGGCCCCCAGGCGCCTGCCCGGGCCACGGTCGTCGCCGCCGACTGGCCGAGGTTGGCGACCGCCTACCGCACCCGCGCCGAGCTGCACATCCTCGACGACCTGCTCAACGACGAGACGGTCGACGGGACCGTCGCGCTGTCGTCGGACACGAAGTTCCGGCAGCAACTGCGGGAGTGCGAGCCCGACCAGCGCGTCGACCTGCTCGCCGACCACGTCACCGCCCAGGTCGCCGCCGCGATGGGCCGGACCTCCGCACACACCCTGGATCCGACGGTCGGGTTCTTCCAGTTCGGCATGGATTCGCTGATGAGCGTAACGTTGCAACGTTCGCTGAGCGAAAGTCTTGGTGAGGTCCTGCCGGCCTCGGTGGTGTTCGACTATCCGACCGTCGAAGCCCTCACCGGTTATCTGGCCGCCATTCTTCCTGAGATAATCGAGACCGCCGGTACCGACAACGGGGTCGCAACCGTCTACAACGTCACGGAAGACGCATACGACGACCTGGCCGAAGACGAACTCCTCGCCAGACTGTCCGAAAGATTGAGTTAGAGCGACATGACCCAGACATCGCCAGCATCGCCGGATCGCCGCGCGATCATCACCGAGGCGCTGCGCAAGATCGACGACCTCAACGCGCGGCTGGAGATCGCGGAGAAGACGGAGACCGAGCCGATCGCCGTGGTCGGGATCGGTTGCCGCCTGCCCGGTGGTGTCGGCAATGCCGACGAGTTCTGGAAGTTGCTCGAAGGTGGCGTCAGCGGTGTCATCAGAGTGCCGGCCGACCGATGGGACGCCGACGAGTTCTACTCGCCGGACTATTCGGTGCCCGGCACCATCTGCAACCGCGAGGGCGGTTTCCTGACCTCGTGGCAGCCCGACGAGTTCGACGCCGAGTTCTTCTCGATCGCACCGCGCGAGGCCGCCGCGATGGATCCCCAGCAGCGGCTCCTGCTGGAGGTGGCATGGGAGGCGCTGGAGAACGCGGGCATCAACCCGCGGACCCTGCGCGGGTCGGCGGCCGGCGTGTTCGTCGGGATGACCACCAACGACTACTACCACTCGGTGGTCGGCAAGCTGGCACCCGAGGACATCGACCCCTACATCCCGTTCGGCAACGCGCCGAACTTCGCGGCCGGCCGGCTGTCGTACTTCCTGGGGATCCGCGGGCCAGCGGTGGTCAGCGACACCGCGTGCTCGTCGTCGCTGGTGTCGATCCACCTGGCGTGCCAGAGCCTGCGCCGCCGGGAGAGTGACCACGCGCTCGCCGCAGGCGTCAACCTGATCTTGAGCCCGGAGAACAACATCGCGTGCTCGCGGTGGGGGATGTTGGCCCCCGACGGCCTGTGCAAGACCTTCGACGCCGATGCCGATGGCTACGTCCGCAGCGAGGGCTGCGGCGTGGTGGTGCTGAAACGACTGACCGACGCGCTGCGTGACGGCGACCGGGTGCTCGCGGTGGTCCGCGGTTCCGCCGTGAACCAGGACGGCGCCAGCAGCGGCCAGACCGTTCCCAACGGCCCGGCCCAGCAGGAGCTGATGCGCAAGGCGCTGGAGACGTCGCGGCTGGCGCCCTCGGACATCGACTACATCGAGGCGCACGGCACCGGCACGGCGCTGGGCGATCCGATCGAGCTGGACGCGCTCAGCGCCGTCTACGGCGACCGCCAGGACTCCGCGCCGCTGGTGCTGGGTTCGGTGAAGACCAACCTGGGTCACCTGGAGTCGGCGGCCGGTGTCACCGGCTTCATCAAGACCGTGCTGAGCGTGCACCACGGCTTCATCCCGAAGCAGCTGCACTTCAAGCAGCTGACCCCGCAGGCAGGCGAGGCCGCCCGGAAGTTCCGGATCGCCGCGGAGCCGATGGACTGGCCTGCCCTGACCCGCCCGCGCCGCGCAGCGGTGTCGTCCTTCGGCGTCAGCGGCACCAACGCCCACATCCTGCTCGAACAGGCACCTGAGACCGAAGTGGTTGCCGCGCAACCGGAACCGCCGGTCAGCACGCTGATCGTCAGCGGCAAGACCCCGGCCCGGATCGCTTCGCAGGCCGGCCGCCTCGCCGATTGGCTGCAGACCCCCGACGGCGAGGTGGCAAGCCTTGCCGACGTCGCGGAGACCCTGAACCATCGCCGGGCCCAGCACGCCAGGTTCGCCACCGTCGCAGCGAGTGACCGCGAGCAGGCGATCGCCGGGCTGCGCGCCCTGGCCGGCGGCTATCCCGCCCCCGGCGTCGTCGGCCCCAACGATCCGTCCCTCGGGTCGGGCACCGTGTTCCTGTACTCGGGGCAGGGCTCGCAGTGGGCAGGCATGGGTAAGCGGTTGCTCGCCGACGAGCCGGCGTTCGCCGCGGCCGTGGACGAACTGGAACCCGACTTCGTCGCGCAGGTCGGCTTCTCGCTGCGCGATGTGCTGACCTCAGGCGAAACCGTGGTCGGCATCGACCGCATCCAGCCGGTGCTGGTCGGGGTGCAGCTCGCGCTGACCGCGCTGTGGCGCTCCCACGGCGTGAAGCCCGACGCCGTGATCGGACATTCCATGGGTGAGGTGACCGCCGCGGTGGTCGGCGGGGCACTGAGCCCGGCCGACGGCCTCAAGGTGATCGCCACCCGGTCGCGGCTGATGAAGCGGCTGTCCGGTCAGGGCGCGATGGCGCTGCTCGAACTCGACGCCGCAGCCGCCGAGGAACTGATCGCCGACCACCCCGGATTGACCGTGGCCGTGTACGCCTCGCCGCACCAGACGGTGATCGCCGGACCACCCGACCAGGTCGACGCCGCCATCGCGGTCGTCGACGCCCAGGAGCGGCTGGCGCGTCGGGTCGACGTCGACGTGGCGTCGCACCACCCGATCATCGACCCGATCCTCGACGACCTCCGCACCGAGCTGGCGGACCTGACGCCGACCACCCCGACCATCCCGATCATCGTCACCACCGACGAGCGGCCCACCGACGGGACATGCGTTTTCGACGCCGCGCACTGGGTGGCCAACCTGCGCAACCCGGTGCGGTTCGCGCGCGCGGTGGCCACCGCGGGCGCCGACAACGCGACCTTCGTGGAGGTCAGTCCGCACCCGCTGCTCGGCTACGCGATCAAGGACACGCTGGCCGGCCTCGCCGGAGGCGAGGATCCGGGTCCCGCCAAGCATCTGAGCCTTGCCACGCTGCAGCGCGACGCGAACGACACCGTGGTGTTCCACACCAACCTCAACGCCACCCATACGGTGCGCCCGCCGAAGGCGCCGCACCGTGCCGGCCCGCGGGTGCAGCTGCCGGCCACGCCGTGGCATCACACCCACCACTGGATCCAGACCGCGAAGAAGCCGGTGCCGTTGCAGCACAACGGCGCCGCAGTGTCCTCGGCGCCTCCGGACGGGGGCTTCCACAAATGGTTCCACCGGCTGAGCTGGCCGGTGCGCGAACTGGCTTCCGCCGGATCTGCTGGCTCCTGGCTGGTGCTGTCCGACGAATCCGGCAGCGGCCTCGCGGAGCTGCTGGGGCCCACGTCACAGGCGCTGCCGCTGTCCGCTCTGACCGACGACGGCCCCCTGCGCAGCGCTCTGGGCGGCGTGGACCACGTGGTGTATGCACCCGGCGCGCCGTCGGGACGTCTCGACGCCGCCGCGGCCTACGGCGTGTTCGATGAATTGCGGCGACTGGTCGTCGCGCTCGCCGCTGTCGAATCCGCACCCAGGCTGTTCGTGGTCACCCGCAACGCCCAGCCGGTCGCCGAGGGCGACCGGGCGAACCCGGCGCACGCGGTGCTGTGGGGCCAGGGTCGCACCCTGGCGCTCGAGCACCCCGAGTTCTGGGGCGGCCTCGTCGACGTCGACGACACCGTTCCGCCGGAACTGCTAGCGCAGTACCTGAAAGCCGAGGCGGCTGCCGAGGCCGACCAACCCGACGGTGACGACCAGGTCGTCTACCGCAGCGGGGAGCGGCGGGTGCCGCGCTTGCAGCCGCATCCGCTGCCCGCTGCCGAACTGACCAGGCTGGAGAGCGGCACCAGCCACCTGGTGGTCGGGGCGACCGGCAATGTCGGGCCGTACCTGATCCGCCAACTCGCCGAGATGGGCGCCTCGACGGTGGTCGCGGTGTCCCGGCGCGGCACCGGGCTCTCCGAGCTGGCCGCCGAGCTGGCCACAGGTGGGACGACGTTGGTCGAGGTCGCCGCGGACGCCGCCGACGAGGCCGCGATGACCGCGGTGTTCGACCGTTTCGGCGCCGACCTGCCGCCGCTGGACGGGGTTTACCTCGCGTCCCTGGCCGGCGGTGAGGCACTGCTCACCGAGATGACCGACGACGACGTGAACCCGATGTTCCGGTCCAAGATCGACGCCGCGTCGGTGCTGCACAAGCTGACGCTGAAGACGCCGGTCCGGCGGTTCGTGCTGTTCTCGTCCATCACCGGCCTGCTCGGCTCGCGGGCGGTCGCGCACTACACCGCGGCCAACGCCTTCGCCGACGCGTTCGGCTACGCGCGCCGGGCGCTGGGCCTGGCGGCCACCGTCGTCGACTGGGGTCTGTGGAAGTCGTGGTCGGACGCGCAGCCGCAGATGAAGGCGGCAGGCCTGGAACCGATGCCCAACGACGTCGCGATCCGGATGCTGCCCGCCGTGCTCAGCCCCGACGCCGGGGTGAACCTGGTGGTGGCCGGCGCCGACTGGCCCCGGCTGGCCGACGCCTACCGGATGCGTGCCGCGGTCAAGGTGCTCGACCATCTGGTGGCCGACCCCAGCAACGACACAGCCGACGCCGGCGACCTCGATTCGCTGCCTGCGCCGGCGTGGGGCACGGTGCTCGGTGACCCGGTCACCGGCACGGCGCACGATCACCTGTGGCGTGCCCGGCTGCTGCCCGAATCGCGTCCGTACCCGGTGGCGCACCGGGTACGCGGTGTCGAGGTGGTGCCGGTTTCAGTGCTGCTGCAAACCCTTTCGGCAGCCGCGGCACAGTGTGACGGTTCGACCGTCGTCGGGGACATCCGGTTCGAGTACCCGATCGTGGCCGACCGGCCCAAGGCCGTCCACGTGGTGGCCGACGCGACCTCGCTGTCGGTGTGGTCGAGTTCGGGTCCCGACACCCCGGAGCAGCGTTGGACCAGGCATGCCGGCGCCGAATTGAGCCCGGCGCCGGGGGACACCCCGCACGGCGATCAGAGCGCCGGGGCCGAGAAGTTCGACGGGGCGTCGATCGCCGCCCTGCAGCAGGCGTGGGGCGTGGAGGGTCAGCCGTTCGCGTGGACGGTCGCCGAATGCGCGACCACCGCCGCAGGGGTGCGCGCCGACGTGGCGCTGCCCGAGCCGACTGATTCGGCGGTGTCGGTTTCGGCGGCGCTGATCGACGCCGCCGTGCACGTCGCCCGCCTCGCCGACGCCGCCAACGATCAGCTGCTGCTGCCCGCAGCTGTCGAGAGCATCGGCGTGGCCGCCGGGCTGACGGCCGGACACGGCGTCATCGAGGTGTACCGGCGCGACGCGGACACCGACGGGCTCGTCGTGGATGTTCTCGTCAAGGCCGCCGACGGTTCGACGAGCGTGGACATCCGCGGGCTCGCCTACACCGCGGTGGAGTCGATCTCATCCAAGTCCGACCCGGCTGCCGACGAAATTGCCTCGGCAACAACCGAAGTCGTCGACTGGTCGGCGATGGGCCGCAAGGAGACGGTGGACGAGCTGCGGGTGCGGCTGCGCGCGATCCTGGCCCGCGAGCTCGGCATGCCGGAGGACGCGGTCGACGTCGACATGCCGTTCCCGGAGCTGGGGCTGGACTCGATGATGGCGATGAACCTGCTGCGCGACGCGAAGGCGCTCGTGCGCATCGACCTGTCCGCGACGATGTTGTGGAACCACCCGTCGATCTCGCAGATGTCGGACTTCGTCGCCGAACTGCTGGCGCCGATGCAGCAGGCCACCCACGAACCCGCCGAACCCGAGGGTCCCGAGGACAGCTCGGACTCGTTCAGTGTTCTCGACGAGTTGTTCGACAGTATTGAATCCGAAGTCGATTCGGCCACGGCCGGTAGTGAGGGCGCTATCTGATGAAGACAACCTTCGACAGGATCTCGGGCATGACCGCCGAGCAGCGCGACAAGCTGGCGGAGCAGTTCGAGAAGGCGTCCCGCGTCGCGGGGGCCGAACCGATCGCGGTGGTCGGCATCGGTTGCCGCCTGCCAGGTGGGGTGACCGGCCCCGACAGCTACTGGGAGCTGCTGGAGAGCGGCACCAACGCTGTCATCGAGGTGCCCGCCGACCGCTGGGATGGCGACGCGTACTACGACCCGGACCCGATGGCTCCGGGCCGGATGCCCACCAAATGGGGCGCCTATCTCGACGACATCACCGGTTTCGACGCCGAGTTCTTCGGCATCACGCCGCGGGAGGCCGCCGCGATGGACCCGCAGCAGCGGGTGCTGCTCGAAGTGGCCTGGGAGGCGCTGGACAACGCCGGCATCGCGGCCAACCGGGTCCGTGAGCTACGCGCCGCGGTGATGATGGGTGTCTACTACAACGAATACCAGAGCTCGTCGGCCGGCAACCCCGACACCATCGACGCCTACTCGGCCACCGGCAACGCGCACAGCGTGACCGTCGGCCGGATCTCCTACCTGCTGGGGCTCAAGGGCCCGGCGGTCGCTGTCGACACCGCGTGCTCGTCGTCGCTGATCTCGATCCACCTGGCCTGTCAGAGCCTGCGGATGCGCGAGAGCGATCTGGCGCTCGCCGGAGGTGTCAGCCTGAGCCTGCGCCCCGAGACCCAGCTGGCGCTCGCCAAGTGGGGCATGTTGTCGCCGCGCGGCGCCTGCCATGCATTCGATTCCCGCGCCGACGGTTTCGTCCGCGGCGAGGGTGCCGGCGTGGTGGTGCTCAAGCGCCTGACCGACGCCGTCCGCGACGGCGACCGGGTGCTGGCCGTGGTCCGCGGCTCGGCCGTCAACCAGGACGGCCGCTCCAACGGCCTCACCGCACCCAACGCGCCGTCGCAGCGCGAGGTCATCAGCCGGGCACTGCGCTCGGCGGACGTCCCCGCCGCGACGGTGAACTACGTCGAAACCCACGGCACCGGAACCGGTCTGGGCGATCCCATCGAGTTCGACGCGCTGGCCGCGGTGTACGGCAAGGGCGACGTGCCGTGTGCGCTCGGCGCGGTGAAGACCAACATGGGCCACCTCGAGGCGGCTGCCGGCGTCGCCGGTTTCATCAAGACCGTGCTGACGCTGCAGCATGCGAAGATCCCGCCGAACCTGCACTTCGAGAAGTGGAACCCGTCCATCGATCCGTCGGGGACACGGCTGTTCGTGCCGACCGAACCCGCCGCGTGGCCGGCCGGTGAGAACCCGCGGCGCGCGGCGGTCTCCTCGTTCGGCATGGGGGGCACCAACGCCCACATCGTGCTGGAGCAGGGCCCTGACGTGGTGCCTGCCGCGGCCGCGTCAGCCCCGTCGGTGACGACGCTCGTGGTGTCCGGCAAGACGCCGACCCGGCTGGCGGCGTCGGCCAAGGCGCTGGCGGACTACCTGGAACGCGACGGCGCCGAGGTGTCGCTGGCCGACGTCGCCTACACCGTCAACCATCACCGCAGCCGCTACCCGACCATCGCCACGGTGTGCGCCCGTGACCACGCCGACGCGGTCACGGGGCTGCGGGCGCTGGCCGCGGGTCAGCCGGCCCCCGGTGTGGTCGCGCCTCATGACGCCAAAACCGGGTCGGGGACGGTGTTCCTGTATTCCGGGCAGGGCGCGCAGTGGGCCGGTATGGGCAAGTCGCTGCTGGGCGCCGAGCCTGCGTTCGCCGCGGCCGTCGACGAGCTGGAACCCACCTTCGTCGACAAGGTCGGTTTCTCGCTGCGCCAGGTGCTCGAGGCCGGCGAGCCGGTCGTCGGGATCGACCGGATCCAGCCGGTGCTGGTCGGGATGCAGCTGGCGCTGACCGCGCTGTGGCGGTCCTACGGCGTGGAACCCGACGCGGTGATCGGGCACTCGATGGGTGAGGTGACCGCCGCGGTCGTGGCCGGTGCGCTGACCCCCGCCGAGGGCCTCGACGTGATCGCCACCCGCACCCGGCTGATGAAGCGCCTGTCGGGTCAGGGCGCGATGGCACTGCTGGAGCTGGACGCGACGGCCGCCGAGCGCCTCATCGCCGACCGCCCTGACGTCACGGTGGCGGTGTACGCCTCGCCGAAGCAGTCGGTGATCGCGGGCCCGCCCGAGCAGGTCGACGAGCTCGTGGCGATGGTGGATGCGCAGGGCAAGCTGGCCCGCCGCATCGAGGTGGACGTGGCCTCGCACCACCCGACGATCGACCCGGTGCTGCCCGAGCTGCGCGACGCCCTGTCCTACCTGGCCCCGGCGGCACCGAAGATCCCGCTGGTGTCCACAGTGGCGTACGCCGGTTCGGCGCCGCTGTACAGCGCCGACTACTGGGCGGCCAACCTGCGCAACCCGGTGCGGTTCAGCCAGGCGGTGCACGACGCAGCCGCCGACAACAGCAATTTCATCGAGATCAGCCCGCACCCGTTGCTGACGCACGCCATCAGCGACACCTTGAGCGCCCAGCCGACGAACCGGGCGTTCCACGTCGGTGCGACCGTCAACCGCGACCACCCCGAGGTGCTGGCGTTCCATTCGCAGCTGGCCGCGGTGCGGCCCCCGACGACAGCGGTTCCGGAAGGGACCGAGGGCCGGGTGGCCGACGTGCCGCCGACGGTGTGGCAGCACGAGCCCTACTGGATGGTGGACCGCTCGGCCGGGCGGGAGTTCTCCGGCGCGCACCCGTTGCTCGGGTTGCACGTGGAGCTGCCGGCCGGCAACGGCCACGTCTGGCAGTCGGATGTGGGCCTGGACGCCCATCCCTGGCTGGCCGACCACATCGTGCACAGCCTGCCCGTCATGCCTGGCGCCGGCTTCGTCGAGATCGCGTTGGCTGCCGGCTGCGAGGCATTGGGCCTGCCCGCCACCGGCGTCGAGGTCGAGATCGAGGTCGAGCAGATGCTGCCGCTCGACGAGCACACCAGGCTGACCACGCAAATCGTCGCCGACGAGGACGGCGCCCAGCGCGTCGAGATCCACTCTCGGTCCGAGGCGGGCACCTGGACCCGGCACGCGGTCGGCAAGGTCCGGGCGGCAGCAGAACCGGCCGCACCCGCCAGGCTGACGGCCACGACGGGGGAGGGCACGCCGGTCTCGCCGTCGGACTTCTACACCGCCCTGCGCCGCACCGGTGCCCATCACGCCCACGCGTTCGCCGCGCTGACCCGCATCGTGCGCGGCACCGGAACCGCGGACACCGAGATCGTGTTGCCCGACGAGGCGACACCGCACCGGGGCATCGTGTTGCACCCGGTCCTGCTGGACGCCGCGCTGCAGGGGCTGGCCGCCGCGATGGGTGACGAGGTTCTTTCCGACGCCACCGATGTCACGTTCCTGCCTGTCGGGTTCGGGTCCATCCGGGTCTTCGGCGAGCTCGGCCGGCGGGCAAAGTGCCGTGCCGAACTGGTCGGTGTCGCCCAGGACAGCGGCGACGCGACGGGTCGGGTGACCCTCACCGACGACACCGGTGCCGTACTGGCCCTCGTCGACGGTGTGCACCTCAAACGCATCCAGCGGCGCACCGTGCCGTTGCCGTTGTCGCAGAAGATCTTCGACACCAGATGGGTCGAGTCGCCCGTGGCCCCGGGTGGTGCGAAGACCGGCAGCTGGCTGGTGCTGGCGGACGGCGCTTCGGCGCTGGCGACCGCACAGGACTTCGCGACGCGATTCGGTGGCCCGACCCATCGGGTGATGACCGCCGACCTCGGGGACGAATCCGCGGTGCGGGAGGCGTTCGCCGCGGCGACGGCGGATCCGGACCTGCCACCGGCCGGCGTGATCGTGATGGTCGACCAGCCCGAGTTCGACGGAGACGACGCCGCTGGCGGCTTGGCGCATGCGCGCGACCTGATCTGGGGCATCGCGGGCACGGTGCGCGCGATCGTCGGCAGCTGGCACGGCAGGCCACCGCGGCTCTGGCTGGTCGGCCGGGGCGGCCTGGTCGTCGGACAGAGCCCGGAAGCCACTGCGGGACCCGGCAATCCGGGCATCGGCAGCCTCAAGGGTCTGGTGCGGGTGCTGGCCTACGAGCACCCGGATCTGCGGGCGACGCTGCTCGACGTCGGCAGCGACGCTGATGTGGCCGCGATGTTGACGTCGGAGATCGACAGCGACGGCAGCGCCGCACACACCGAAGACGTCATCGCCTGGCGCGGCGGCACCCGGTACGTGGAGCGACTCTCCCGGGCCACACTCCCCGCCGCCGGCGGGGACGTCGTGGTCCGCGGAGACGGCTCCTACATCGTCACCGGCGCGCTCGGCGGGGTCGGCATGGCGGTGGTGCGGTGGTTGGTCGACCACGGCGCGGGCCGCGTCGTCCTCAACGGCCGGGGCGCCCCCTCCGAGGAGGTGCAGGCCGAACTCGATCGGCTCGCGGAGCGCACCCAGATCGTCACTGTTCTCGGTGATGTCGCGCAACCGGGTGTCGCCGAGCGGCTGGTCGCCGCCGCCGAGGACACCGGGATGGCGCTGCGGGGGCTGATCCACTCCGCGGCGGTGCTCGACGATGAGCTCGTCATCGGCCTGACCCGCGAGAGCCTGGACCGGATCTGGGTGCCGAAGGTCGCAGGCGCGCTGCGGCTGCACGAAGTCACCGTCGGCGCCGACCTCGACTGGTGGGTGGGGTTCTCCTCGGTCGCGTCGCTGCTCGGTTCACCCGGCCAGGCGGCGTACGCGTGCGCCAACGCATGGCTCGACGCGCTGGTCGAATGGCGCAGGGCAGCAGGCCTTCCCGGTATCGCGATCAATTGGGGTCAGTGGGCCGAGGTCGGCCTGGCCAGTTCGCTGCGCTTCTCGGTCCTGGATCCGATCACCCCGGCCGAGGGTGTGGACGCACTCGGAGGGGTACTGGCCGCGGGCTTCTCCCGCGTCGGTGTCGCCCGGCTGCGGTTGGACCGGGCCGCGGCGGCGTTCCCCGAGATCCACCAGATCGGTTTCTTCGCCGACTTGGCGGCCGCGCTCGGCAACGATGACGACGACGAGGACTGGGGCGGGGCCGAGGCGCTCAAGGAGATGGACGCCGCGGAGATCAACCGGGTCGTGCTGGCCCGGCTGCGCCGCCGCATCTCCGCGGTGATGGGCTATTCGGACGACAGCGCCGTCGACACCGGCCGCCCGCTGACGGAGATGGGGCTGGACTCGCTGATGGCCGTGCGGATGCGCAACACCATCCGCGGGGACTTCGGTGTGGAGCCGCCGGTCGCCCTGCTGCTGCAGGGTGCCTCCCTGACCGATGTGGCGCTCGACCTGATCCGCCAGCTCGGGCTTGCCGAGGAAGACAGCTCCGAACGCCCCAACGCTCTGCGTGACCGGGCACAGCAGCGTGCGGCAGCACGTCAACGAGCCGCATCGCGGCGGAAAGTGGGACCACGATCGTGACGAGCAGTACAGGGAGTTCGCCGGCCGGGGACGTCCCCGACAACTCGATTGCCGTCATCGGCATGGCCGGACGGTTCCCGGGCGCGGACTCGGTGTCGGCGTTCTGGCGCAACCTGCGCAACGGGGTGGAGTCGATCGTCGACCTCTCCGAGGACGAACTGCTCGCCGCGGGTGTCACCGAGCGTTCGTTGGCCAACCGGTCCTATGTGCGCCGTGCGGCGCTGCTGTCCGGCATCGAGGAGTTCGACGCGGAGTTCTTCGGCTTCACGCCGTATGCCGCCCGCACCCTCGACCCACAGCACCGGCTTTTCCTGCAGTCGATCTACCACGCCCTCGAGGACTCCGGGTACGACCCGGCCGATCTCGAGGCCACCGTCGGTGTGTTCGGAACCAGTTCCACCAGTGGTTATCTGCTGCACAACCTGATGTCGAACTACGACCCGATGATGGTGATCGGGCAGGGCGCCAGCTTCGAGATGGTGAACCTGTCGCTGTCCAACGACAAGGACCACCTGGCGACCCGGGTGGCCCACCAGTTCAACTTCCGGGGACCCGCACTGTCGGTGGCCACGGCCTGCTCGTCGTCGCTGGTGGCCGTCCACCTGGCGTGCCAGTCGATCCTCAACGGCGAGTGCGACATCGCGCTCGCCGGCGGCTCGTCGCTGCGGATCCCGCACCGGGTCGGCTACTGGTACGAACAGGGAACGATGGTGTCGCCGACGGGGCACTGCCGCCCGTTCGACGTCCGCTCCGACGGCACCATCTTCGGCAGCGGTGTCGGCGTCGTCGTTCTCAAGGCGTTGGCGGACGCGCTCGACGACGGTGACCGGATCCATGCGGTGATCCGTGGTTCGGCGCTGAACAACGACGGATCCACCAAGATGACCTATGCCGCGCCCAACGCGATGGGCCAGGCCGAGGTCATCGCCGAGGCACACGCGGTGGCCGGGGTCGACGCGTCGTCGATCAGCTACGTCGAGACCCACGGCACCGGCACCCCGCTCGGCGACCCGATCGAGATCGAGGGGCTGCGCCAGGCATTCGACCTTTCCGACGAAACCCGCAGCGGGCCTTGTTATCTCGGTTCGGTCAAGTCCAACATCGGCCACCTCGAGACCGCAGCCGGTATCGCCGGCCTGATCAAGGCGATCCTGTGCCTGGAGCACCGGGCGATCCCGGCGACCCTGCACTACACCAGCCCGAACCCCGAATTGCACGTCGACCGCGGACCCTTCCGGGTGCGCGGTGCGGACGGGCCGTGGGAGGCCGAGGGGATTCGGCGTGCCGGAGTCAGCTCGTTCGGTGTCGGTGGCACCAATGCGCACATCGTTCTCGAGGAAGCGCCCACGGCGTCCGACCGGGCCCCGGTTGCCTCGCCCCCGCGCCCCCAGGTGCTGGTGCTGTCCGCGAAGACCCAGGAGTCGCTGACCCAGGCGCGTGCCGCGCTGGCCGACGAACTCGCGGCCACCTCGGAGGCCGACGGATTCCGTCTCCCCGACGCCGCCTACACGCTCACCCGGCGACGCAAGGAGCCGATCAGGCTCGCCGCCGTTGTGCACGATCAGCAGGACGCGACGGCGGTGCTCGGCGCCGCCGAGACCGACAACGTGTTCATCGGAGCAGGGGAGCCCGACTGGGACAGTTCCGAGGGTTCCGGCGACAGGGTCGCGTTCCTGTTTCCCGGCCAGGGTTCCCAGCACATCGGGATGGCCCGCGGTCTGCACGACAGCGAACCGGTCTTCGCCCGGCACTTCGACGAGTGCGCCACCGCATTCAGCGACGAGATGGGCTACGACCTGCGCGCGGAGATCTTCGACGGCGTCGGACGCAACCTCGAGCACACCGACCGTGCCCAACCGGCGTTGTTCACCGTCGAGTACGCGCTGGCCAAGCTGATCCAGTCCTACGGCGTGCAACCGTCGATCATGGCCGGCCACAGCATCGGCGAGTACCCGGCGGCCACGCTGGCAGGCGTGTTCGACCTGGACACTGCGGTCAAGGTGGTGTCGATGCGGGCCCGCCTGATGCACGCCGCGCCTCGCGGTGTCATGGTCGCCGTCGCGCTGAGCCCGGAGGCGATCGCCGAGCACCTCACCGCCGACGTCGATCTGGCCACCATCAACGACCCCGGCAGCAGTGTCATCGCCGGCAGCGAGGAGGCCATCCGGACGTTCCAGGCCGCCCTCGCCGAGAAGGGCATCGTCGCCCGCCGGGTCCGCACGTCACATGCGTTCCACTCGCGGCTGATGGATCCGGTGGTCGGTGAGTTCACCGCATTCCTGTCCCGGATGACGTTGCGCGAACCGCAGATCCCGTTGCTGTCGAACATCACCGGCACCACCATGTCGGCCGCCGAGGCGACGAACCCGAGCACCTGGGCACGCCAGATCCGGGCCACGGTGCGGTTCGCCGACGAACTGGACATGCTGCTGACCGACCCGGATCGGGTGCTGGTGGAGGTCGGTCCCGGTGGCACGCTGACGTCCTCGGCGGGGCGTCATCCGCGGTGGTCGTCACGGCACCGCGCGGTACGGCTGATGCGTCACCAGGCGCAGAACCGCAGCGACCACGACACCTTCCTGCTGGCACTCGGCCAGCTGTGGGCGGCGGGCGTCGACGTCGATCTGAACACCGCCCAAGGATCCGACGACAATCCGACGTTGGTGACGCTGCCGGGCTACCCCTTCCAGAAGCAGCGCCACTGGGTGGAGCACAACGCCGGTGCGGCATGGCTGGCCGGTGGCGCCGGCGCCACCGGCGTCACCGACGCAGGTATCGCGGCCGGGACTGCACCCGCCACGGCCAGCGGAAAGTCGCAGGTGGAGACCGCGATGCTGCGCATCTGGTCGCAGTGCCTCGGGCTCTCCGACATCGACCGCAACGCCAACTTCTTCGAGCTGGGAGGAGATTCGCTGATCGCGATCAGCGTGGCGATGACCGCCGGCCACGAAGGGCTCGACCTCACCCCGCAGGATCTCTACGAGAACCAGACGGTGGCCTCGCTGGCCAAGGTACTGACGGCGCGCTACGCCGAGGGCGGGCTGGCACGCCAGAGCCTCGACGACGCCGTCCATCCGCCGGTTCCGCCCAACGTGGCCTACTTCCTCGAGCACGGGCTGCGCGACGTGGGCCGCTGGCGGACCCCGGTGATCCTGCACCTGCGCTCCGATGTCGGAGAGGAGGACGTGAAGGCGGTGCTCACCGCCCTCACCTCGGTGCACGACGCGCTGCGGGTGCACCTCGTGGAGCGTGCCGGCACCTGGGACCAGCACATCGCAGAGCCGGGCGAGTTCGCCGAGTTGGCAACCCGGCAGCTGCCCGACGGTGTCGAGTCGGGCAGTCCGCAGGAGCGCGAGGCGGTGCAGGCGATCCTGGAGGAACAGCTCGGCGAGCACCAGCTGTTGAGCTCACCGCTGACCGCGACGTTCATCCGCGGTACCGGCGGCGGGCCGTCGTACCTGACGTTGGGCGTGCACGGCATCGCCGGCGACGACGTGTCGCGGGACGTGCTGATCACCGACATCTTCACCGCGTTCAACCAGCGGATGTCCGGTGAGGAGATCGTGCTGGCTCCGGTGGCCACGTCGTGGCGGGAATGGTCACAGCGGTGTGCCGCGCTGGCCAGCCATCCGGCCGTGCTGGACAGCCGCGACTACTGGCTCGAGGCCGCCGCGAAACCGTCGTTGCGCGTCGCCGGGCCCGAGGCCGCCGAGGCACCGGGAACCGACGACCTGGTCCGGTTGTCCTCGCCGCTGTCGACTGCCGACACCGGCGAGGTCGACGATGCACGCCGCCGGCTTCGGCTGCCGATCGAGGAGATCCTGCTCGGCGCCCTGGGGCGCACCTTCGCGGCCGCGATCGGCGAGGGCACCGTCGCAGTCGACATGGGCGGCCGGGGACGGTCGGTGCTCAAGCCGGACGTCGACCTGCAGCGCACCGCGGGCTGGTTCACCACCATCCACCCGGTGGCACTGACCTGCGCATCGACCCAGCAGACCAGCGCCAAGCAGCTGCTCGAGGACGTCCGGGACACGTTGAAGGCGGTGCCGCACTACGGCATCGGATACGGCCTGCTGCGGTACATGTACGCCCCGACCGCCCGCGTGCTCGGCGCCGACCGCCCCGCCGACATCCTGTTCTCGCACATCGGGACGATCCCCGACGCGCCGGCCGACCAGCCCGAGGACGCACCGGTGCGCTTCGACTCGGACACGGCGATGCCGATCCGCGACGTGCTGCCCGGCCTCGGCCATGCCTTGGAGCTGCGCGTGTTCCGCGTCGCGGGGGTGCTGCATCTGGACTGGTGGTACGACAGTCGCCGACTCGGCCCCACCGATGTGGAATCCTTTGCCCGTCAGTACTCGACGGCGCTGCTGGACCTCGTCCGGGACGCGCTCGCCGAGGAGGACGTCGATTCGGCAGACGGCGAGCTGGCTCTGGTCGACCTGTCGTGATCACAACCTGGTAGGAGGGGCGCATGGTCAGCTCTGACAAGGCGGTGATCGTCGCCGGGATCAAGAAGTCCTTCGGTGAGGTCGCTGCGCTGCGCGACGTCAGTTTCGAGGTGGAACGCGGCGAGGTGCTGGGCCTGCTCGGCCCCAACGGCGCGGGGAAGACGACGACGGTCAACATCCTGTCGACGCTGATCACCCCGGACAGCGGGCGCGCCCTGATCGCCGGGCACGACGTCGTCAGCGATCCCGCCGGCGTGCGGCGCTCGCTGATGCTGACCGGCCAGCACGTCGCCCTCGACGACCTGCTGACCGGCCGCGAGAACCTGCTGATGTTCGGGCGTCTGCAGGGTCTGAAGAAGAAGCTCGCCAAGGAGCGTTCGCAGGAACTGCTCGAGCAGTTCGACCTGGTGGACGCCGCGGATCGCCCGGTGGGCAACTACTCGGGCGGCATGAAGCGCCGAATCGACATCGCCTGCGGGCTGGTGGTCCGGCCCGAGGTGGTGTTCCTCGACGAGCCGACCACCGGGCTGGATCCGCGCAGCAGGCAGGCCATCTGGGAGCTGGTCACCGACTTCAAGGACGCCGGTATCGCCACGCTGCTGACCACGCAGTACCTCGAGGAAGCCGACCTGCTCAGCGATCGCATCATCGTCATCGACAAGGGCACCGTCATCGCCGAGGGCACCGCCGACCAGCTCAAGGAGCACACCGGCGGCACCTACTGTGAGATCGTGCCGCGCGATGCGCAGGACCTGCCCGCGATGATCTCGGTGCTGGGCCCGATGCTGCCCGACACGATCCGGGCGACGCTGTCGGAGACCTCCGACCGGATCTCGATGCCGGCGCCCGACGGACCGAAGTCGCTGATGGAGGCACTGCACCGGCTCGAGGACGCCGACATCGAGCTGATGGACATCGCGTTGCGCCGGCCCTCGCTCGACGAGGTCTTCCTCGCGCTCACCGGCAACACCAGCCGGGCCCGGCAGGACCGCACAGATGACCTCGAGGCAGCGGACGCATACGCGTGATCGACCAGTCCACGGTTCCGCACGCCGCCCGGCCCGCGGTGTCCACCGTCCAGCAGTGGTGGGTGCTCACTGCCCGCATGATCACCCCGACGCTGCGCAACGGGGAGCTGGCCACCCAGGTCATCGGTTCGATCGTCTTCACCATCGGCTACTACCTGCCGCTCAAGCAGCTGATGGGCGCGGTGCAGCCGTTGAGCAACTACGCCCAGTACCTGACCCCGCTGATCGTGTTGCAGGCGATCTGGTTCGCCGCGGTGTCGGCGGCATTCCGATCGGCGACCGACTCGGTGCAGGGCATCAACCGGCGGTTCCGGGCCATGCCGATCGCCTCGCTGACCCCGCTGGCCTCCCGGATGACCGCGAGCATGTACCGCTGTTGTATCGCGCTGACGGTGTCGGTGCTCTGCGGCTACGTCATCGGGTTCAGGTTCCACGAGGGCGTGCTGTACGCGGCCGGGTTCGTCGGTTTCGCGTTGCTCATCGGTGCGGCGCTGGCGTTCATCGGCGATTTGATCGGTATCGCCACCGAGAATCCTGAGGCGACCGCACCGCTGATGCTGGTCCCGCAGCTGACGCTGGGGTTGGCCTCGGTCGGCCTGCAGCCGGTGGAGAACTTCCCCGAGTGGATCCAGGGATTCGTCCGCAACCAGCCGCTGTCCCAGTGGGTCTACGGCTTGCAGGCGTTCGCCGGTGACAGCACCGACGCCGCGCCCGAGGTGAGCTGGTCGGTGCTGGCCCCCGGGCTGGCGTGGGCGGTGGCCTGCATCGTGGTGGCGGTGTCTTTGCACACCGTGGTGTCCCGGAGACGCCGCTCATGACGGTCGCTGCTCAGCCGTCTGCGGCGCAGGCGCCTCACAGGCCCGGTGGCCGGCACCGGATGCAGCGGGTGTGGGAGAACTCACCCAGGCGGTTGATCCCGCAGACGTGGGTGCTGACCGCGCGGATCCTGCGTCGCTGGAGCCGTGACCCCGCGACGCTGGTCCAGTCGCTGGTCATGCCCGCGGGCTTCCTGGTGGCGCTGGACATCGTGCTCGGCGACGGCATCGAGGCGGTCACCGGCAACAGCGGCCTCTACGGCCAGGTACCGCTGGTGGCGCTGGTCGGCGGGATGACCGGCGCCATCATCGGGGCGGTCAACATCATGCGTGAGCGTGAAGTGGGTCTGCTGTCGCGGTTCTGGGTGGTGCCGGTGCACCGCGGGGCGGGCCTGCTCGCCCGGCTCACCGCCGACGTGGTCCGCATGGTGGTGATCACCCTGGTCGTCCTGGGTGTCGGGGTGGCACTGGGATTTCGCTTCGAACAGGGGATCCCGGCGGCCATCGCCTGGGTGTTCATGCCCGCGGTCTTCGGGGTCGCACTGTCTGCGGCGGTGCTCACGCTGGCGTTGTACTCGTCGAACACGATCGTGCCGCAGGCCACCGAGATCATCATCGCCATGCTGATGTTCTTCTCGATCGGGTTCGTGCCGCTCGACCAGTACCCGGACTGGCTGCAGCCGATCGTCGAACACCAGCCCGTCAGCTACACCGTCGAGGCGATGCGCGGCCTGGCCCTCGAGGGGCCGATCGCCGAGCCGGTGATGTGGACGATGGTGTGGTCGGCGGGCATCTTCGCCGTGTGCCTGGTGCCGTTGGCGATCGGGTACCGCAAGGCCAGCAAGCGTGGCTGACCGCCATCTACGGTGACCGACAGACCGTTTCCGACCTCTCAGGGAGCTCCGACAAACATGTTTCCTTCTTCCGGTATCCGCAAGCTTGCGCGCAGCGAGGAGATGTTCGCCGAGACGCACAACTTCGTCGGGCTGGGCGCAGAGGTGAAGGGAACCGTCGACGCCGACGCGATGTCCGACGCTTTCGACGCGCTGCTGCAGGCACATCCGGTGTTGGGCGGGCATCTGGAGCAGGATCCCGACGGACGCTGGGAGATCGTCCTCGACGACCTGATGCATCCCGGGATCGAGGTGGTCGAACTCGCGGGCGACGCACCGGCGCCGCCGCTGATCTTCGACCAGACGGCGTCACTGGTGCACCTGCGGCTCACGCTGCGCGACGGGCAGGCGCAGCCGACGCTCTACATTCACCACAGCCTCGCCGACGGCCACCACCAGTTCAGCCTCGTCGAGGAGTTGTTCTCCACCTACACCGATCTGGTCACCACCGGGGCCGCCAAGCCGGTGACAGTCCACTCCGCGCCGGACCCGCTCGAGGTGATCCTGGCCAACCGGGGCGTGGAGAAGAAGACCAGGTCCGGTCTGGAGCGTCTGCTGGCCGCCATGTTCGCCTACGATCTGCCGCCGTCACGGCGCGCCCCGTCAGAGGTCAACCCGGTGCTGCCGCAACTGGTCCCGATGGCCTACTGCAAGCTCTCCGAGCGGGACACCGAGAACATCATCGCGTTCTGCCGGGCCAACAAGCTCGGTCTCAACAGCCTGTTGTCGGCGACGGTGCTCACCGCTGAATGGCAGCTGCGAAAAACCCCGAACATCCCGGTGCCCTACGTCTATCCGGTCGACCTGCGCTACCTGCTGTCGCCACCAGTCTCGGCGACGGAGTGTACGAATCCGGTGGGCATCGCAACCTACCTCGCCGAGATCGAGTCCGGCACCGACGTCGTCGACCTCGCGCGCGACATCAACGACACCTTCAAGAAGGACATCGCCGAAGGGGTGATCCAGCAGAGCTTCCTGCATTTCAGCCCGCAATACGTCGGCAACCCGCCCGGCCTGCCCGATGTCGTGATGTTCACCGACAACGGCATCGTGCCGCCGATGCGCACCCCGCCGGACATGGAACTGACGGGCAGCCACGGGGAGCTGTACTTCGCGGTGAGCTCCGGCATCGAGATCTACACCAGCAAGATCTTCGCGGGCCGTCTGATGATCGAGTACCACTCGCACGGACCGGAACCCGAGAAGTCGGTGCAGGCGATCGAGGCGCTGCTCGTCGGCGTCGCGGCGCGACAGGCAGCCGACGGTGTCAGCTGACGGGCCCGAACGCGTAGCGGTGGTACTGCAACGCCGTGCGCACCGGCGGTACCGCGCGCACTGCGCGACCGAGCGCACGGAACGGCCTCGACGCGCGGCCCGCGGTACTCGCGTCGAACAACGTCGCCGCGGCCAGCAGCCGGGTGCCCGGCACCTGGTCGAGGATGTCACGGGGACTGTTGACCGCCCAGAACAGTTGGGATCCGGTCCGCCGCACCAACGTCTGGGTCTTCTGCGACCGGATGCCGACCCAGTTGTAGAAGTCGATCTGCAGCTCGCCCGAACCGAAGCGGTCGACGACGCCGCGCAGCAGGGCGATGCCTTCCTCCTCGGTCAGGTACATGCTGATGCCCTCGGCGAGGAACAGCACCGGGCGGTCCGCCGGAATCTGGTCGAGCCACGACAATTCGGTCGCCGGGGTGGGGAGCAGATGATAGTTCGGCCTACTGGGGTAGATCTGCTCGCGCAACGCGATCACATCGGGGAAGTCGACGTCGTACCACTGCACCTCGGGGCCGGGGTCGATCCGGAAGACCCGGCTGTCCAACCCGCAGCCCAGATGCACGACGGTGCACTCTGGGTGCACGGCCAGGAACTGGCGGGCCCAGATGTCGTACTGCGCGGTGCGCACGGTGACCAGCGGAGCCCACTTGCCGCTCACACCGAGCTCGCGCCAGTCGTAGTCGATGCGGTCGATGGCCTCTTTGGCGAACCGGTCGCCGAGCACCGGGCGCTCGAAGTCGGCATCCAGTGCTTTGAGGTACAGGGTCGTCAGCATCGTCTGCGCGGGGCCGGTGAGATCGATGGAAACCTTCTCGGTCATGCACCAGAGGTTATGCGCAAACGCCTCTGCGGGACAATCAGCGTGGCACCACCGCCTGACACAGGCGCCGGGCTCACAGCGAAAGGAGCAGATGTGTATTCAGCGGACGTGCCCGAGGGGTGTCACCGATGACCGACGTTGCGCGCAGGGTGTTGTTCGTCTACTACTCCTACACAGGTCAGACGCAGAAGGTGCTCGACGCCGCCGCCGAGGCGCTGCGCCAGCGCGGATGCGAGGTGCACATGGCACCCATCGAGTTCATCGATCCCCGGTACTCCGAACGGTTCTCGCGCTTCCCGATGCGCAAGGTGTGGCCGGACATGTTCAGCGTGCTGCCCGCACAGAACCGGGGTGAGACGGGTGAGATCCGCACGCCCGATGCGGTGCGCGACGGAGCCTACGACCTGATCTGCCTGGGTTCGCCCACCTGGTGGGACACCGTGAGCATGCCGTTGCGCTCGTTCCTGAAATCCGCCGAGGCCGCGCCACTGCTCGACGGGACACCCTACGCGGTGTTCGTGGTGTGCCGTCGCAAATGGCGGGGCAACCTGGAGGCGGTGCGCGAACTGGCGGACAAGCAGGGCGGCCGCTTCGCCGACAGCATCCACTTCGGTTATCCCGGCGGGGAACTGACCTCGCTGCTGTCACTGGCGAGCTATCTGGGGTCGGGGGAGTACCGCGAGCGCTATCTCGGCCTCAAGCTTCCGCCCACCAATATCAGTGACGGACAGGTGGATCAGGCCCGCAAGTTCGCGGGCAAGTTGGCGGATCGGTTGTTCGGTGGGCGCGATGCCACGCCCCTTTGACGTCGACACCGACTCGCCGGCCACCGTCGAGGAGATCTGTTCCGCCTTCGCCAACGAGACCTACTGGCAGGCCAGGATCGCCGAGTTCGGCGGCGGTGCCACCACATTGGACGCGCTGTCGGTCGAGTCCGACGGCACCATATCGGTGGCCACCACCCAGGATCTGCGCCACGACGTGCTGCCCGGTGTGCTCGCGAGGGTGTTCACCGGCGGCCTGGAGGTCGTCCGCACCGAGACCTGGCGACCGGCCGGTGAGGACCGGGTGACCGGGGAGGTCACCCTCGCTGCCTCCGGCGTGCCGGGGTCCGGGGCCGGCAGTGCGCTCATCGCCCCGCGACCGGCCGGATCGGGCATGTCGTTGTCGGGAACCATCGAGGTCAAGATCCCGCTTGTCGGCGGCCGGATCGAGAAGTACATCTGTGATCAGATCGCCGTCGAGATTCCTGCGCTACAACGCTTCACCTCGGATTGGATATCAAGCAATGCCTGACACGCCCGATCCCGACGGCCGCCACACCTACATTCCGGGCGAGGTACCGACGACCCCGGAAGCTCTTGGCCGCCTTGACATGCCGTTGATCGACGCGATGATGACCCAGCGTGCGGTCCGCCGTGTCTACCCGGACCCGATCGACGACGCCATCGTGATGAAGTGCCTGGAGGTGGCCCTGCACGCACCGACCGGGGCCAACGGGCAGAACTGGGAGTTCATCGTGGTGAAGGACTTCGAGACCAAGAAGAAGCTCGCCAAACGGTACCGCCAGGCATGGAATCTTTACTACCAGACCGTCATTCGCCGCGCCGCCAAAAAGGACCCGTCCATGGCCAAGACAGCCCGCGCGGTCCAGTGGCAGGTGGACCACTTCACCGAGGTTCCGGTGCTGATCGTGGCGTGCCTACGGCTGGGCGCCAAGGACGGTCGTGTCCCGTTCGTGCCGATGCCGCATGCTGCGCTGTCCGGCTTCTTCGGGTCCATCTACCCGAGCGTGCAGAACCTGTTACTGGCGGCGCGGGCGATGGGGCTGGGCGCCTCGTTGATCACGCTGCCGCTGTGGAGCGTTACGTCGACGCGCCGCACGCTCGGCCTACCGGTGTCGGTGACCCCGTGCTGTGTGGTGCCGCTGGGCTGGCCACGCGGCCGCTACGGGCCGACCACCCGCAGGCCGGTCGCCGAGGTGATGCACTTCAACACCTACGGCAACCGACCGTGGATGGGCACCGACTGAGGGCGCCCACCACAGATCCGGTCAGTCCTTGCTGTCGCCACCGGACTTGCTGTCGCCGCCGGAGGACTTGCTGTCGCCACCGGAGTCGCCGGACGACTTGCTGTCACCACCGGACTTGCTGTCACGCGACGAGTCCGAGTCCGTCGAGTCGTCAGCCTTGCGGTGCTTACCGCCCGTGCTCGTCGAGGTGTCGGCCTCGCTGCGATCCTTGACGTCTTCGTCGTCCGCGGCTTCTCCGGCTTCCTCGGTGGCGTCCTTGACGTCTTCGTCGGCGTCCGCCTCGTCCTCCGCGGACTGCTCTTCGGCAGAGTCCGCATCGTCTTCGTCCGACAGCGCGTCGGTGGCCTCCTCGACCTGAACGGATTCGAACTTCTTCTTCAGATCGTCGGTGGCCTTTTCCACGATGGAGACCTGCGCGGCAGGGGTTTCCGTGGTGGCGGCCTCGAGCGACTCGTCGACCGGCGCCACGACAGAGTCGAGCGCACGCAGGCCGGCAGCCGGGGAGAGGTCGACCGCTTCGTCTTCGTCGGCGGCCACTTCGCTCACCTCGGCGAGCAGAGCAGTCCGGTCGTCGGTGACCGATTCCTCGACCTCCTCTTCCGGGGCCGGAATGAAGAGTTTGAAGAACTGCTCGATCTCGCGGACGGCGACCCAGTCCGGCAGATGGCCGGTGACCTGCA
Organism: Mycolicibacterium hippocampi; assembly: GCF_010723735.1. GTDB lineage: Bacteria > Actinomycetota > Actinomycetes > Mycobacteriales > Mycobacteriaceae > Mycobacterium > Mycobacterium hippocampi. The sequence goes on from NZ_BLLB01000002.1 coordinate 3,747,743, forward strand.
GAGCGGCCCCGAAATTCGCCACGGCAGTGACGATCTCGTACCACGTGACGGTCTCGATACCCGTCGGCTCGGCCGTCAGTGAGGCCCAGACCGAGCGAATCGGCTCAGCCGGGTCCAGCTTCACCGTCTGGCCGGACCACTCGGTCTCGACGCCGTCGATCGGGTTGACGACGGTGGGGAAGGTGTAGCCGTCTTCGCTGTAGAACTCGCTCATCGGGACCTTGAACATCCGGTCGAGCATCCCGGGCAGGTCCTCGCACTCGTACGCACAACCCGCATACATCGGGAAGTTCGCCGTGACCCACCAGTCCAGGTGTGTCCCCCACGGCTCCGAGAACGCCGGGAACGGGATCAGCGTGTTGATCATTTCCCGGAACATGGCGGGGTTGGCGGGATCCCAGCCCCAGACGTTGTTCGGGTGCGAGTCGTTCCAGCTGCCACTGATCACCAGGGCGCTGGCCAGTCGATCCAGTGCCGCGACCATGTTGGCCGGTGCGCTGAAGGCCTGCTCGATCATGTTGATCGGCACGTACGCCAGCGACGACGCGGTCAGGCTGACGTCCTGCTCGACTACACGGGCGGTGCTCTGTGCCGGCGGCTCGACGGGCGCGACGGCGATCACGCTGGCTCCCACCAGTGCGACGCCGGTGGTGATGACCGGTTTCACAGCTACTCGCATGACATCCATCTCTTCGGGCAGTTACTTCGAATGACCGCATGACCATACCCTGACCCAGACCACAGAGCTCGCCGGTTCGGCAAACTTTCACAATCGGACACCCGAGGATCGGCCCCGGAGCGCGGCCGCGAGGCCAGTCGGCCGTTTGACCAGCGCCGGAGCCACCCGGGCGGGTGTGGCGCCTGTCGCCGAGCCCGCGAGGGACGACGACGCCAAAATTGACGCGCGCGCGAAATATGCTGCCATCGGCTTGTTTCCGGCACCGGACGTGCGCTGGCCGGCCGCTCGCCGGAGCAAGCCGCGGGTCGACCGGCGAGTCGGCCGACAGCTGCGGACTGCGGTCAGCTGTCGGTCAGCGGAGCGGGAACTGCACCTGCCGACACATCAACCCCGGATTCGAGCAACCGCCGCAGGGGAGAGGCTCGGTTGCCGCGCCGGTCACCGGCCCAGGCGTCGGCGCCGTCATCGGCAAACCGCAGGGCGAGTGCTCAGAGCTTCTTGAGTCCCCGGAGCACCGCGTTGTAGGGCAACGTCGCGGCCACGCCCTTGCGCAATTTGGGGTTGAGCTGGCTGCCGTTGATGACGAGCAGGTACCGCAGCCCGTGATCGCGCCACTCGGCCACCTGGTCGAGCACCTCGTCGGCCGTCCCGTGGAAGCAGATCTCCTTCATCAGCGACGCCGGCACGCGGGCGGTGTAGGACAGCGCGGTCTGCTGGTCGATCATCTGCGGAACGAGGTCCTGCACGCCGGAGAAGTCCGACCCGAGGGGATGCTCGACCCCGTGCCTCGCCCACGCTTCCGCGGGCGCCGCCAGGGCCACGGACTTCACGATCACCGAGTCCAGCGCCTCGTCGACGTCATCGCGGGTGCGGCCGGCCACCACCGTGCGGTTGACCGCCGGGGTGATCGACATCGGGTCCCTGCCGTTGTCCGAGGCGGCGGCGCGCACCCCGTCGAGCGCACGCGCATAGTCGGCGGGCCGCGAGATCACGAAGGGCACCCAGCCGTCCGCATACCGCCCGGTGGCCCGCAACATCCTAGGGCCGTGAGCAGCAACCCAGATCTCGGGCCAGCGGCCCTTGTACGGCGGAAGGTCGAACACCGCGTGCCGCAGCGGGAAGTAGGCCGACTCCCGTGTCACCGGTTCGCCACCCGACTCCCACAGCGCCCGGATGGTCGCGAGCGCTTCGACGAACCTGGCGACCGGTTTGGACCATTCCACCCCGTACGGTTCGTTGCCCTCACGTTCCCCGACGCCGATGCCGAGGATCGCGCGGCCACGCGTGAGCAGGTGCAGCGTCGCTGCGGCCTGCGCGGTGACCACCGGGTGGCGGCGGCTGGCGTCGGTCACGCAGACCCCGAAGCGCAACCGCCGCAAGCGGTTGCGCGCAGCCAGATGACCGAGCATCGTCCACGGCTCCAAGATGGCGTCGACCTTAGGAACCAGCCGCGCGGCAGGGCCGAGATGTTCGGGCGTGGCGATGGACCGGGGCACCAGGGAGTTGATGTGGTCGCCCACCCAGAACGAGTCGGCACCGGTCGCTCTGGCGGTCAGCATCGCGGCGGACGGCAACAGCGTCGGTGAGATCCGGGTGTTCACGATCCCGTCGAGCAGGCCGAAACGGAACCTGGGCGCAGCAGCCCGCGAGCGGATCGTCATGGTACGGACGGTACTACCGCCGAGCGGCCACAACCCGGATGGTAGGTTCAGCCTGCTCGTTCCCCGCTCGGGACCCTCCGTCGAAAAGGTTGCGCCACCTGTCATGTCACCTGCTGCACTCGAGGTGATCGACAAGGGCTCCACCAGCCCCGCGCATCCGGTCCCACTGTTGTTCGTCCACGGGGCCTGGCACGCGGCATGGTGCTGGGACGAACACTTCCTGGACTTCTTCGCCGACAAGGGCTACCGCGCTGTGGCGCCCAGCCTGCAGGGGCACGGCAGCAGCGCGGCCACGAAGTCGTTGCGCGCGCTGTCGATAGCCGATTACGTCGGCGATGTCGCCTCGGTGGCCGACACCCTGCCCACGCCTCCGGTGGTGATCGGTCACTCGATGGGTGGCTTCGTCGTCCAGAAGTTCCTGGAATCCCGAGACATCCCTGCCGGGGTACTGATGGCTTCGGCGCCGCCGCGGGGTTACCTCGGCTCCGGCATCCGTTGGCTGCGCCGCCACCCCTGGCACTTTCTCAAGCTCTCGGCGTCGGGACGGTCGTTGGCCTACGTCAGCACGCCGGAACTGGCGCGGGAGCGGTTCTTCTCGCCGCACACCCCCGACGATCTGGTGGCGTCCTACGCTGCGCGGTTGCAGGAGGAGAGCGCCCGGTCGGGCGTCGACGGCCTCATCGCGCTTCCACGACCCAAGCGGGTGAGTACCCCACTGCTCGTCCTGGGGGCCGGGCTGGACGGCGCCGTCACCGCGGCGGAGGTGCGTGCCACCGCCCGCGCGTACGGCACCGAGCCGGAATTCTTCCCTGACCTGGGCCACAACATGATGCTCGAGCCCGGGTGGCGAGCAGTGGCCGAGCGTATCCATTCGTGGCTCGGGGACCGCGGCTACTGAGGCAGCCGTCGCCAGGTCGTGGTGCCGCTGCGACGGGTGTTAACACCCGTGACCGGTCCGCCGATAGGTAATTGACGCCGCCAGCAAAAGCGTCTGCCGAGCGGAAGGGGTAGCGGAGCATGTTGCTGGCGTGGGCCTGGGTGCAGTGCTGCACCTGGTCTGGTTCACTGCTCGAGCGCGTTCGTCACCAGTGCGTCACCTGGCGTTCGCACGTGTTAGCTGTAATGCCACTCCACGCAGCATTGTGCTGGAAAACGGCCGCAAACTCGAATCACACTGTCATTGCTTGCGATGCGGTGAGATGCCAGCGGCAACATGGAGGACCACCACACCTCGGCGTGCGACAGCGAAGGAATTCTGGCAGTCTGAACAGCAATTGTGGTTTTCTCTGAGAGTTAGCGGCGATCATCGATTTTTTGCACAGCAATTCCTTGCGTTCGCCAGGAATGTGATAATCTCCGCACACCTCGACCCGTGATCGGATCGACATCACTTTGCAACCTTCTGGAAGGCTGGCACATGCACTCAGCGCTTCGTCCGTACGTGACCACGGGCATTGCACTCGTCGGGACGGGCGCCATCGCCCTCGCCCCCCTCGCGCCACCGGCGCAGGTCCAGGGAACCCCCACGATGAGCAAGCAGGTCAGCCAGCAGGTCACGCTGTCGGCCAAGGTGATCACGATCAACCCGTCACCCGACGCGGTCGACATGTCCGAGCAGCTCGGCGGCAGCTACTGCCCGGACGCCAACACCTGTGTCGAGCTCGAGTACATGCCGATCTGGAGCTTGCCGGGTCAGTACACCCTCGGCGTTGACGCGCTCAGGGACGCGCTAACCGGCTACCCCGGCGAGGACATCACCATCTTCGGCTTCAGCGAGGGCGCCACCGTCGCGTCGCAGTGGCTCGCGGCCCACCTGGAGGATCCCGTGGCCTACCCGGCGCCGGAGAACCTGACCTTCGTCGTCATCGGCAACCCGACCCGCAAGTACGGGGGTTCCGGCGTGCCGTGGGGCCAGCAGTGGCCGGAGGACAGCGGCTTCAACGTCATCGACGTGATGAACCAGTACGACCCGACGGGCGACCTACCCGCGAACCCGTTCAACATCCTGGCAACCCTCAACGCCACCATGGGGTTCTTCACCAACCACCTCGGCAACGGCTACACAGACGTCGACATCGACGACCCCGCCAACAGCCGCTGGGAAGAGGACGGGATCGAGTACGTCTTCGCCCCGAGCCCGAACCTGCCGCTGCTCGAGCCGCTGCGCGCGTTCGGCCTCGATGAACTCGCCGACGAGCTCGACGCGCCGTTGCGCTACATCATCGAGCAGGGCTACAACCGCGACGATCGCATCACGCTGCCGGACTACGATCCGCAGCCGTCGCCGTTCAACATCCCGATCAACCTCGTCGAGATGTTCGCCAACGTCCCGGCGAACATGGTCGCCGGCACCAACCGGTTCGCCAACGCGATGCGGGACAGCGGCAGCTGGTGGGTCTACACGCCGGTCAACGTGCTGGGCTGGGACCCGGCCAACCCCGAGATGACGCGGGCGTTCGTCGACTTCCTGCTGCCCATCCCGTCGCTGTCCACCCCGATCGGTATCGCGGCCGACTACTGGGCCAGGGCGAACCTGCCGATGAACGAAGGCTGCACCGGCACGGGCAGAACACAGTGCCTCAACCCCAACGATCTCACCGACCAGATGTTCAAGGTGATGATCTGGGATCTGTACAACCCGGACGGCTACACCTTCGACGGCCCCATCACCCCGCCGGTCAACCCGGTCAGCGAGAACGAGGGCTACTGGGGCCAGGAACTGGGCGAGGACGGCGAGCCCGTCGAGTGGTACGGGGAGACCATCTACCTCGAGCCGTTCGCCGAACTGACCTCGTTCTGGGAGTACCTGAACGCGCCGCCGGAGGGCATCGAGACACCGTCGCTGAGCGACCACCTCGGCGCCGCCCAGAACCTCTTCGAGGCGTTGATGGTCACCTGGTACCCGTTCGTGCCTAAGAGCCAGATCTGGAACCCGAACGAGACATTCTTCGCCCACCTGGTCCGGCCGTTCGCCAAGATTCTGTGCCCGGACTGCAACGAGGTCGACCCGTTCATGCCCGCCGACTGGGAGGTCGGCACGGACATCCCGGCGGGTGCCTACATCCCGCCGTCGGTCAAGGATCTCTACGACCCGGAGACCGGCGAGTACATCGGCGAACCCATCGAAGACGCGGAAGATTCCTCCGAGTCGCAGTCGATTCTGGCGTCGCTGTTCTCCACTGAAGAGGCCGAGGCCACCGAGGAAGAGGCCACCGACGAGGCCGAGACCGAGGAGGCGACCGACGTCGTCTCGACCGCGGTGCAGAACCTGCGCGAGAAGTTCGAGCAGGCCCCGGCCGCCGAAGAGGAGACGCCGGCTTCCGAGGACGTGACCGAGGAGGTCAGCGAAGAGGCCCCGGCCGAGGAAGACGTGGATGACACCGCTTCCGAGACTCCGGTGGACACCGACGACGACGCCGAGGAGCAGAGCGACGGCAAGACCGACAGCGGAGCCGATTCCGACCCCAAGCCGGAAGCTTCGGACGACGCGTCCGAGGACAAGGACGCCGCCGACGACGCCAAGGACGATGCCAAGGACTCCGGTGAGGAAGCCGGCGGCAAGCACCGCAAGGGCGACGACAGCGACTCCAAGAAGTCCGAGAGCAAGTCCGACAGCAAGTCGGAGAGCAAATCCGACAGCAAGTCCGACAGCGGCTCCGGCAGCGACAAGAAGAGCTCGGCCAGCAGCAATTCGGGCGGCGGATCCGATGACTGAGAAGGCCCGTAGTATCGCCCCGTGACTACGGAGCAGTATGACGCTGTCATCGTCGGTGCAGGATTCGGTGGGATGGGCGCGGCCATCCAGCTCAACCGGCTGGGCTACCGCAACATCGCGATCCTCGACCGCGAGGACGATCTCGGTGGAACGTGGCACGTCAACCGTTACCCAGGGTTGACGGTTGACGTCCCGTCCACGACGTACTCCTACCGGTTCGAGCCCAACCCGTACTGGTCGCGGTTGTACGCGCCTGGCTCCGAGCTCAAGACCTATGCCGAGCACGTCGCCGACAAGTACGACCTGCGGCGCTACATGCGCTTCAACACCGTCGTCGACGGTGCCCGGTGGGATGAGGACGCCCAGGTCTGGGTGGTGTCGCTGGCCGGCGGCCACACGCTGCACACCCAGTTCCTGATCCTGGCCACCGGCTATCTTTGCCAGCCCAAGAAGCCCGACATCGAAGGCATCGACAGCTTCGCCGGCACCGTGCTGCACGCCCAGGAGTGGGACGACTCGTACGCGTTGAAGGGCAAGAGGGCGGCGATCATCGGCACCGGCTCGACCGGTGTGCAGCTGATCCCGAAGCTGGCCGACGAGGTGGCGGAGCTGACCGTCTACCAGCGCACCCCGATCTGGGTGATGCCCAAACTCGACTTCGGATTCGGCCCCACAGCGCAGCGACTGTTCGCGAAGTTCCCTGCGACACAACGGGTTCTGCGAGTGTCGAGTGACCTGTTCATGGACATCATGGTGACGCTGGCGATGTGGCGGTTCCGCCAGTTCCGTCCGGTGAACCGGATCGCGGCCACCATCGGGCGCCTGCACCGCTTCCTGGCGATCCGCGACAAAGAACTGCGCCGCAAGCTGACCCCGGGATACGACTTCGGGTGCAAGCGCCCGACGCTGTCGAACGTGTACTACCGCACGTTCAACAAGTCGCACGTACATCTGGAGACCGCGGGCATCGAACGCATCGAGCCGGACGGCATCGTGTGCAAGGACGGCACCAGACGCGCCGTCGACACCTTGGTGTTGGCGACGGGATTCGACGTCTGGGAATCCAATCTGCCTGCCATCGAGGTCGTCGGCAGACAGGGCCGCGATCTCGGAAAATGGTGGCGGGAGAACAAGTTCCAGGCCTATGAGGGCCTCACTGTGCCGCTGTTCCCGAACCTGCTCACCCAGGCCAGCCCTTACGCGTGGGTGGGCATGTCCTGGTTCGACACCGTCGAGTACCAGATGCGCCACATGGACCGGTTGTTCCGTGAACTGCAACGCACCGGAGCCCGGACGTTCGAGGTCACCGACGAAGCCAACGCACGGTTTCTGGACCGGATGCTGACCTTGCTCGACGACTCGGTGTTCGTGCTGGGCAACTGCGCGAACTCGCGGTCGTACTGGTTCAACAGCACCGGGGAAGCCCCGCTGTTCCGGCCGACCACGGTGCGCCAAGCGGTCAAGGAGCAGGAGCACTTCCCGCTCAGCGACTACGCGATAGCCTGACCTGACACGACGTCGTGGGCAGAAGCGTCAACAATCCACTCGAGCACCAGCATGAAGGGGTGACGACATGGCAACGGCCACCACGGAGCCAGTGCGGCTGCCGCCGGGCCCGCGGGTCCCGAAGCTGATCCAGGGCGCCGCCGTGCTGGCCCTGCGCTACGGTTCGATCGCCGCGCTGGGCCGGCGTTACGGTTCGACGTTCACCCTGCAGCTGCCCGTCTTCGGCGAGACGGTGGTGATCAGCGATCCGGTGCTGGTGAAGGATCTGTTCAGCACGAGTCGGGACTTGGTCGGGCGGCCTCAGAACAACCTGGGCGGCGATGTCCTCGGCCCCGGTTCGATCTTCAACCTCGAAGGTGACGAGCTGCTGGCCCGCCGCAAGCTGCTGCTGCCGCCGTTCAACGGCAAGAACATGCGCGGTTACGAGACGATCACCGAGCAGGAAGTGCTCCGGGAGATGCAGTCGTGGCCCGAAGGGGTCGAGTTCGAGACGCTCGAACCGATGATGCGGATCACGCTCAACACCATTCTGCGCGCCGTGTTCGGCGCCGAAGGCGACGAACTCGACGAGCTGCGGGTGCTGATCCCTGCCGCCGTCGAGTTCGGTTCCAAGATCGCGCTGCTGCCCTCGTTCGTTCGTAGGGATCTCGGGCCGTGGAGCCCCGGCGGAAAGTTCGCGCAGTACCGAAGCCGGATGGACGAGGTGTGCCGATCGCTGATCGCCGACGCGCGGTCGGATCCGAACTTCACCGAGCGGGGCGACGTGCTGTCCCTGCTGCTGCAGGCCCGTTATGACGACGGCTCGTCGATCCCGGATCCCTACGTCGTCGACGAGTTGCTCACCATGTTGGTGGCCGGGCACGAGACCACCTCGACCCAGCTGGCCTGGACCATCGAGCGCATTCGCAGACATCCCGAGCTGCTCCGCCGGCTGACCGAGGAGGTCGATGCGGGCGGATCAGAGCTGATGCAGGCCACCATCGCCGAGTCGCAACGGACCCGGCCCGTGCTGACCGCCGCGCTTCGCCGGGCCAGAACCCGTATTCGCCTGGGGGAGTGGGTGATTCCGGAGGGCGATACCATCATGGCCAGTACCCAGCTGGCGATGGCGGCCGCGGAGAGCTTCCCCGACCCGGAGGTGTTCGACCCGGACCGGTTTGTCGGCAAACCCCCGAATCCATTCGCCTGGATACCGTTCGGCGGCGGCATGATGCGGTGCATCGGCGCCTCGTTCGCCACGATGGAGATGGACATCACGCTGCGCACCATGCTGCGTGAATTCCGGCTCGAGCCCACCGACGAAGCCGACGAGAAGCCGCACAGCCGCGGTGTCACGGTGACGCCGGGGCGCGGCGGTCGCGCTGTGGTCCACCGGCGCAAGCACGCCGTGCCGCAGCAGGACGACTCGGTTTCGGTGGCCGAGAGCAACGGCTAGAACCGGTACTGCAGGATCCTGGCCTTGCGGGCGATCGCCGGGATCCGGTGCGCCAGCCGTCCGGCCAACCGTAGGCCCCGCGGGAACAGTTCGGCTTCCGGCCGGTGCATGGCGCTCGCCTCCTCGACGAGTGTGAGGTTCGCGTTCCACTGCTCGGGCCGGTGGGCATCCTTGAAGCCGGGGAAGTTCCACTGCCGGTGTGGCGAGTTCGCCTTGCTCGAGGTGGTGAGCCGGCCCATCAGCTGGTTCATCCTGCCGACCGGGCCGTAGTCGTTGAACGCAATCACCCCAGTACCGAAGTGGTCAGTGATCCGCCGCAACAGGCCGATCACCTGCGGCTCCTCCAGGAACGCGAACAGTCCGTCGGCGAACAGCATGGTCGGCCGCCCTGCCGGGATGCTGTCGACCCAGCCGGGCTCGAGCAACGAGGCCGCGACGGGTCGAGCGCGGTCACGGGGTGGCAGCAGCGACTCGCGCAACGTGATCATGCGGGGGAGGTCGACGCTGAACCAGTCGACGCCCGGCGGCGGGTCGACGCGGAACACCGCGCTGCTCAACCCGGCACCGAGGTCGACCACCACCGCATCGTGGTGCTCGGCGACAAACCCGCGGATGCGCTCGTCGAGCATCTTCGCGCGCAGCGCAACCAAGGCCACCACGCTGGGGGTGGCGCCCAGACCGGCGAAGTCGTAGTCGATCCGGCCGACGGTGGCGCCGGCGTGCGGGTCACCCAGGATCCGGCGTGCCGCCTGGCTGTCGAGCGCACGCGCATACTCGGTGAGCAGCGCAGTCTGTTCGATGGGTTCGAGCCCGCTGACATCCATTCCGCCAGCAAAGCACACGTCCCGCGGCCCCGTACACCGGGGCTGGATTCACCGGCGTCTGAAGCAATCTCGCAGTCCCCGAGTGCTATTCGTCAGATTTCCCCGAGTCCTTCGAGTCCGAGTCCGCAGAAGTGTTGTCGCTGGAGGACCGGGAGTCCCGGCTCGAGGACTTGGTCTGCGAGTCGTCCGCCGAATCCTTCGACCTCGTCACCTTCCTGGACGGCTCGTCGTCGTCGTCGGAATCGGACTCCGGCTCGGCTTCGGTCGAGGGCTCAGGGTCGCTGTCCTCGTCGACGCTCTCGTCGACGTCCTTCCCGGAACCGGCATCGGTAGCAGGCTCCTCGACGGCGTCCTCGGCGTCGGAGGCGACGTCCTCCTCGATTCCACCGGACTGTGAATCCTCTTCGGCGGGCTGCGACTCCGCTACGGCGCCGGCCTCCGCCGCGGGCGCGCTGCGCTGCATGCTGGTCGCCATCAGCGCTGCTTGTGGTTCAGGTTCCGGTTCCGGCTCTGGTTCCGGAGCGGGGAGTCCGGGTGCTGCCGGCAGGTAGTACCTGTCGTACGCGCGGTCGACGATCTCCTTGAGCGGTCCGTTCAGTGCATCGGCCAACCCGGTGAGGCCGAGTAGGCGTAGTGGCCGCAGCAGCGGCAGGTCTTCGGTCGGCACGAAGACGTAGGTGATGTTTCCCTCGGTCCAGACGTAGTTCGCCGGACTGTAGATGTCGACCTCTTCGTAATCCTGGTGGGTGAACATGAAGCCTGCGCTGGCGTTCAGCAGCGCGAGCAGGTTGAACGGGTTGTCGGGGAAGTCCGAAGCTGCGTCGTACTCCCGCGACACATCGAGAACCTTGTAGTCCGTCTCGGGGAATGTGTCGAAGTCCCGATCTGCCCCACCGTATTTGCGCGTCGGATTGCCCATCAACACGAAACTCAGCTCTTCCGGTGACGGAACGCCCTCCTGTCCCGCGTTCTCGTCGAGCCAGCGCTCCGCAGCCCGTGCGCCCTCGCTGTATGCGAAGACGATCTGCTGGCCGGTGGTGCCGTCGCTGAGTGCAGCGGTGAGATTCTCTACACCGACCGACTTGGACAGGTACGAGTAGAGCACCTGCTGGCAGGTCCGCGGCGACTCGCACATGACACCTTGGAGATCGTCGTCATTGCCGTTCGGGATCAGGCTCAGGGTCAGCACTCGTGCCGGCCCCTGTGGGAACAGTTCGAACTCCGCCGCAGCGTGGGCAGCGGGCGTTGGGGCGCCTACCGCCACCCCCGCGAGGGGCACGCTTGCCACGGCCGCCGCGGCCAACCACTTCGCCAGGCTCTTCTTGCGCCTGGTGCCCTCAACCGCTGTGCTCATTGCCTGCCCCCATGATTTAGCTCCCCCGCTAGTTTGCTGACTGCTGTGATCCTACGCCCGCACCACGGTGTTGCGGTGCAATTGTATGGCCGGTGTTCCGCGTTTCTCGGAACTGAAGTCCGCATCGAACGCTGCTCGGGCACGAACTGTCGACGTGGGACACAAAACCGACCGTCAGGTTTGCTGGCCGGGGGACTGCCGCCGGGGGCTAGCGGATCCGGTCTGCCACGAAAGTCGTGGCCTGGTCCACCATTCCGTTCTTGATGTAGGAGAAGTGCGCCGCGAAGTTCATGCCCGTGGAACAGAACGGGTCGTCGAGGCCACACAGGTCGATCGTCTTGGGGCCGTAGGCGCTGCTCAGCTCGGGCAGCGGGCCACCGCCGCGGATGTCGCGCAACGGGTTTCCGAAGACCGCGACCGCCGCGACGTGGTCGGCGAGGTGGGGTGGCATCGGGGTCGGGGTGAAACGCCCCAGCGGCTTCGGGTCCACGGTGATCAGATCGATGACCCCTGCCCCCTGGGAATTGCCTCCGAGGACGAGCTTGGTGCCCGGACAGGCGTCCGCCATGTACTGCACCCGGCCCGCTGCGTCCGCGGCGCCGGCCGGCGCTGAGGTGTCGAAATCGAAGCTTGCGGGATAGTTGACGCCATAGGCTCCCACCGATCTTTCGGGGGCCTTGGCTCGGAGGGAGTCGACGAACGCGTCCCCGAGCCAGCCCAGCCCCGCCGGCGCGCCGGTACCGCGAGCCCAGATCACCTCGACGTCAGGGCAGGGCTGGGCCGACGCCGTGGGCATCGTCGCTGTCTGCATCATTGCCGTCGCCGCCAACAGGGCTCCGCCGAGCACACCGGGAATTCGTCGCACGCGCATGTGTCCATGCTGACACACCCACGGATAGTCGCCGGTCAGGACATGTGGCAGCGATACTCAGGCGATCACGTAGTCGGTGAGCGGAAAGGTGTCGTTCTCCCGGTTGGTCTGGTTGGTCGACGCCGGCCGCACCAGAGTCTCACCGGTCGGGCTGAAATAGTACGACCGGGACCGCGCACAATCGCCACGGCGGAACACCGTCTTGTCCAACAGGTGTGACATCCGGTCACGGAAGCGCGCGTTGGCCTCCTCGGTCACCTCAAAGGTCGTCGCGTTGCGACGTTGCACCTCACCGAACAGCCGATCCATGTGGCGCATCTGATATTCCACTGTGTTGAAGAACGACAGTCCGCTGGATGCGTACGGTCCCGCGAGGCTGAGGAAATTCGGGAAAGCCGGGATCGACAATCCCTGGTAGGCCTGGAACCCGTTGTCACGCCACCACTTCCCGAGGTTCCGGGCGTCACGACCGATGATCTCGATCGCCGGGATGTTGGCCTCCCACAGGTCGAATCCGGTGCACAGGACCAACGTGTCGATCTGGGTCTTCGTGCCGTCGCACGCCACGATGCCGTCGGCCTCGATCCGTTCGATGCCAGACGCCTGAAGGTGCACGTTCGGCTTGGTGAACGTCCGGTAGTACGAGTTCGAGTACGTCGGCCGCTTGCAGCCGAATTCGTACTCCGGCGTCAGCTTGGCCCGCAGTTCCTTGTCCCGGATCGACACGAAGCGAAGGGCCTGTGAGACATAGGAGGCACCGGTGTTCAGCGACCGGAAGTACTTGAAGTTCAACACCGACAAGATCATCATCACTTCGAGGTTGATGTCGGAGGTGAACCGGAACGCGCGCTGCAGCAGAGGTAACCGGGCAAACAGCTTGCGCAACCGCACCGGAATCGGGAAGTCGATCTTGGGCACGACGTGGATCGGCGTCCGCTGGTACACCGTCAGCTCCGCGGCGTTCTTCGTCAGCTGGGGGATCAACTGCACCGCCGTGGCCCCGGTGCCGATCAGCCCGACCCGCTCTCCGGCGGCCGAATAACTGTCGTCCCAGTCCATGCTGTGCACGATCCGGCCGGCGAACTCTTCGATGCCGGGGATGTCGGGTTTACGCGGCTGCGAGAGATAACCCGTGGCGGTGATCAGGAACCGAGAGGTCAGTGTTTCTCCGTCGGACAGCGCCACCAGCCACTGTTGAGCGTCTTCGTCCCAGTGAGCTCCGTCAACCGGGCTGTTGAAGCGCATGTGCCGGCGGAGGTCGTACTTGTCGGCGACGTGCTCGGCGTACGCCTTCAGCTCGGATCCCGGCGCGTAGAGCCGCGACCAGTACGGGTTCGCCTCGAACCAGTACGAGTAGGTGGGCGACGGGATGTCGACGGCAAGCCCGGGATAGTGGTTGACGTGCCACGTCCCACCCAGGTCGTCCTCGCGATCCAGGATCAGGATGTTGTCGTAGCCCATCTTCTTGAGCTGGATCGACGCCCCCATTCCGCCGAAACCGGCGCCCACGACGATCACGTCGAACTGCGGTACACCCATGGGATAACGCTACCTCACAGCAAATCGAGCAACATTGCCTGGATCTTAGGACGCCGCGGCCGCCACCGCTGGGCGGACCGGGTGACCCGACGCCGCGAAGCCCCGGCGCGGGGAGCCGGGGCTTCGTGGTCTGTCGTGCGCAAATGTTACTCCGTGCTGTCGGAATCCGCCGATCCCGAGTCGTCCGCGGCCGAATCGTCGGACTCGGAACGCTTGACCTCCTGGTCGTCGTCGTTCTTTGCTTCCTCAGTCTCGGCGGCTTCTGCCTCGGCAGCTTCTGCGGCTTCCGCCTCCGCAGCGGCTTCCGCCTCGGCAGCTTCTGCGGCTTCCGCCTCAGCGGCCTCCTCCTCAGCAGCCTCAGCAGCCTCAGCTTCGGCAGCGTCGGAATCCTCGTCCTCGGTCACGTCCACCTCGACCTCGGCGTCTTCCTTCACCGCCACCTCGTCAACGACCGCCTCGACAGGCTCAACCGCTTCCGCCTTGCGCGACACGTCGGTGACGGGAGTGGAGGCTTCCTCGGCTTCCTGGGCCTCCTCCACCTCTGCGGCTTCCTCGACGACCGCCGGAGCTGCGAGTGTCCGCAGGGCAGTGGTGGGAGCGTCGTTGCGGATGTAGGCCTTGTCGATCTTGGCCTTCAGTTCGGCCTCGCGCGACGCCAGGAAGGGGAGCAGCTGCACCAGCGGCAGCTTCGCGGTGGGCACCAGGTAATGGGTGGTGGTGCCACCGAGCGAGTTGACGTCCACCGTGATGTTCTCGACCGGGACCGAATCCAGATCCGCGAACATCACCGGGATGTGAACGAAGATGCCGCCGGCGATCGCGTTGAGCACGGCCGTGAAGTTCCACCAGCGATCCGGGAAGTCGGCCATTCCGTCGTACTCGCCGGTGACCACGGAGATGTCGTAGGCAGTCTCCGGTGCCGGCTGGTAGGTGTAGTCGTAACGGGGGTTGTACTTCGCGTCCTTGATCAACTCCTGGCGGCTGGAGTCGGCCACCACGATGAACTTGATCTGGCTGGCGTCCGGCGCATCGGGATCGGCGGCCATCAGCCGCAGAACCTCGTTGACCACAAGCGATCCCGCGGACAGCCCGACCACGGTGACCTGCTCGTCCGGGGCGCTGAGCCGGTCCAGCGCGGCCGCGATCTGGGCGTCCAGGTTCGTGATGCCCACGTCGATCGACTGCCCCAGGGTCAGATCGCCGCTGCCGGTGTAGGGGCCCGCCTCGGCCGGCCAGTTGACGCTGACCCGCTCCTGGCCCTGCAGGTCACCGCCGAGCAGCTGGGACATGACCAGATCGTGCAGAGACGGCGTCGAAAGACCACCGATGACGAGCGCAGAGCTACTTGCCCACGCCCCGGTCGCGGTCGAGACCGCCACGGCTGCGGAAGCAATGAGGGTGCCGCAGGCAACGCCTGCCCGGCGAATAGTGGTGCGCATAGGAACTCCCCGATAGACACAAATGAAGTGGTTAGCCGTGATCGGCTGAACTGAGCATATTGCGTCCAAGAACTCATCGGGCAGCAAAACATTGAGAATTCCAATTGACGCGGATTTGGCAAACTACCTTTATATTGCTGTAATCCATTATTTATAACAACTCTACATTGGTAGAGCAGATGTGGAAGCTGTCCGATTCAATAACCTACGCTTCCGTAGATTATTAGATAACTGCTGTACAAAGGGCATAAAGTCGACACCTGACTTTTCAGTAGGAAATGTGCCCCTCATTAATTACATGATTGTAATTTATATGAATCGCCGCGTGACTTACCGTACCCGTTTTAGTTGCTGGCAGCTGCCACGCAAAAAATAATTTGTGGTCCGTACCACCCGCTGCAGCACATCTTTACCAGCAGGCAACCATCGCCTGAACAAAGCCATCACAACGTGGACACTTGTCTGGAACGAGATCCGCCCGATACCCGTGCGTAACTGACTCCGCAGTAAGAAAGACGGGCTGCGCGGCAAACAACCGGCGTCGCCGGTTCCGGTGCAGGCCGGCGGCCTGGGCCTCGAACTCCGTCGGCCTCGCCGACACCCGGGCCCGACGTCCGTCGACCGTCGGCTCACAGCAGATAAAACCCGTTGGCGCCCTAAAGAATCCGGCGCCCGCATCGCACGGATCGACACCGCACCGCGGGCACCACCGACACCGTCGATGCAGCGGTAGTGAGTCGATCTTGATAGCCACAACGAGCCATCAGGCTCGAACGAAGAGGATTTCGGCCATTAGGTGTTTGCTGTTAGGACACGCCAGTCGAGCAAACCTGAGGTAATGTGCCTCGAGTCGGGGAACCTGCAGTACTCGGATCACTCCCGAGCAACGCTGTGCACGAGCGCGCGCCACACTTGGCAGCCGAGCGGCCGGCCTGTCCGCAGAGCCGGTTTGTTCGAAAAGTGGTGCGACAGCTCGCTCCGCAGCATGTCTCGAAGTGGCGACGGAACCGCCTCACCCGGCAGCACATATCGGGGCGGGGATTCCCGCGTGACACGAGGAGAGAGCACGTGAAGCAGGCACTGAAGGGGGCTCTCGTCGCGGCGGCGTTGCCATTCGCCACGTTGCCGGTTGCGTTCGGCGGCAGCGCAACCGCCGCGGCAGCCGGGCTGACACCCGAAGGTGCTGCAACGGTGCTGACACATGGACCGGCCCCGTGGGACATGCCTCAGTACCTCCAGGGCGCCGGTTGCGCAGCCCCCAGGAACTGTCAGGAAGTCCTGTACTGGTGGATCATCAGCACCACTACGTACGAGATCGGCGTCAACGAGAACCTCGTGAACCTCGACTACGCCATCAACCGTGCCGACGGCCCGAAGATCGTCTACGCGTTCAGCGGTGGCGCGAGGATAGCGACGGCATGGCTGACCGAACGGGCCGAAGACAGCGACGTCGCCGCAGACGATCTCTCGTTCCTGCTCATCGGCAACGGAACGCGTAAGTACGGCGGGGCCAGCACCTGGACGCTGGGGGACGTGATCACGGCGCCGCCGACCCGCTACGCAGTGATCGACGTGGCACGCGAGTACGACCCGGTCGCCGATTTCCCGACCAACCCGTTCAACCTGCTGGCAACGGCCAACGCTCTGGCCGCGTTCAACATCATCCACATGAACTACCGGGACGTGGATCTCGACGACCCCGACAACTATGTCTGGACCGAGGACAACACCACGTATGTTTTTGTCCCCACCGAGTACCTGCCTCTGCTGCAGCCGCTACGCAACCTCGGTCTCGATGAGTTGGCCGACCAGTGGGAAGGCCCATTGCGGGCGATCATCGACAGTGCCTACTCCCGGCCTTACCTGCCGGCGGAGCCCCAAGGCGAACAGGGCTCCGACGCGCTGCGGTCTCTGTCCGACGAGTCGTCGAGCACTGCGGTCACGTCGCTGACGCTCGACTCCGACGCCACGGTCACCGAGGACGTCACGGTCACCGAGGACGTCACCGACGCCGCCGAGAATGCAGCGGAGCCTTCCGAGCGCTCCGACGATTCCGGGGATGCGGTGAGCACTGTCGAGACGGACCAGGAGGCCGTGTCCGAGGAGCCGACCGCCGAAGCCGGCGGATCCGACCCCGACACCGGATCGACCGACACCGAGCCCACCGAGACGGAGTCGACCGACACTGAGCCCTCGGAGCAGCCCGACGAAACCGACGAGGTCGCCGACGACATCGACACTGAGACCGGCGAGGACTCCGCCGACTCCGACAAGCCCGCGGGTCCCAAGCACCGCGCGCCGCTCAACGGCACCAAGAAGACGACGGCGGGCAACCGCACCGATTCCACCGACGCCGATTCCGGCAGCGATGCCGGCAACAGCGATGCCGGCGACTCGGATCGAAAGTCCGACAAGGCCTCCGACAACAACAGTTCTTCCTGACGCAGACCCATGCGGCCGCGCCGAACACAGGCGGGTGGTCCGACGGCTATCCTTCCCGGGTGGCAACCAACGACAAGTCCGCGCTGGCCGGGAAAGTCGCTTTCATCACCGGTGGCGCGTCCGGGATCGGCGCCGCGCTGTCATCACAATTGGTGGACGCGGGCGCGCAGGTGTGGATCGCCGACCGCCAGTTCGAGGTGGCGGGCCAGCTCGCCGAGCGGCTCGGCGGCAGCGAGTCCGGGGTGCACGCGGTCGAACTGGACGTCCGGGACCCGGAAGCGTTCGAGCAGGCCGTCCGTGCGACGGTGCAGACATCCGGGCGCATCGATTACCTGTTCAACAACGCCGGCATCGGCATCGGGGGCGAGGTCGACACCCTGACGCTCGACGACTGGAACGACATCATCGACGTGAACCTGCGCGGAGTCATCCACGGGGTCGCCGCTGCCTACCCGATCATGATCTCCCAGGGCAGCGGTCACATCGTCAACACCGCATCCATGGCGGGCTTGATCACCACGTCGGCACAAGGCGGTTACTCCGCGACCAAGCATGCCGTCGTCGCTCTGTCCAAAACGATGCGCGTGGAGGCCGCCACCCACGGTGTGCAGGTGTCGGTGTTGTGTCCTGGGGTGGTGCGCACCCCGATCCTGTCCGGCGGCGAATACGGCCGCAACAAGTCGGTCAGTCGCGAAGACCAACTCAAACTGGGTGAGGCTCTGCGCCCCATGGACCCGGGCGACTTCGCCGAACGCGCACTGCGGGCGATTCGGCGCAATCAGGCGATCATCGTCGTGCCGCGGTGGTGGAAGGCGCTGTGGTACCTGGAGCGGTTGTCGCCGGCCCTGTCGATGCGGACCGCCGGTGCCGCGCTGCGCCGTACCCGCCAGGTGCAGTCAGGCGTGCCGCTTCGCTAATCGCCGCGCCTTTCGCGGGCTGAGCGCAGCCCGTCGGATGTCGCCGTTGTAGTGGGCGAGTACCCGCCTGTCCATCACCCGCCGCCACAACGGTGGGAGCAGCGCCACCACCACCATCGTCGCGTAGCCCGCCGGCAGTTGAGGGGCCTCCTCGGCGTGACACAGCGCCTGGTAGCGACGCCGAGGGTTCGCGTGATGGTCGGAGTGCCGCTGTAGGTGGAACAGGAACACGTTGGAGATGATCGAGTTGCTGTTCCAGCTGTGCGACGGGCGCACGTGCTCGTAGCTGCCGTCCGGGCGCTGCTGTCGGCGCAGCCCGTAGTGCTCCAGGTAGTTGATCGTCTCCAGCAGGAAGATCCCGACGGCGGCCTGCCCGATCAGCCACGGCAGTACCTCGACGCCGAAACTCACGGCCAGGACCGCGAACAGCGCAACCGTCATCAGCCAGGCGTTCAGTGCGTCGTTTTTCAGCGTCCACGGCGACAGGCCGCGCCGTGCGAGCCGACGGCGCTCGATCGCCCACGCGGAGCGCAGACTTCCGATGATCGACCGGTAGTGGAACAGGTAGATGTTCTCGCCCATCCGCGCGCTCGCGGGGTCCTCGGGCGTAGCGACGCGGGCGTGATGGCCCCGGTTGTGTTCGACGAAGAAGTGGCCGTACCCGGTTTGGGCGAGGGCCACCTTGCTGAGCCACCGCTCCGATTCAGCGCGCTGGTGTCCCATTTCATGGGCGGCGTTGATCGCGACGCCGCCGATGCCGCCGACGGTCAGCATCAGGCCGAACTTGTCGAGACCGCTGAGCGTGACTCCGCCGCCGCCGCTCCAGAACCAGCAGGCGAGCAATAGCGACAGATACTGGGCGGGCAGGTAGAGATAGATGGCCCACCGGTAGAAGCGGTCATGCTCCAGCCGGGCCAGCGCGCTGTCGGGCGGGTTCTCCGCATCCGGCCCGACGACATAGTCCAACACCGGGATCACCAGAAGCATCAGCGTGGGACCCGACCACCAGAAGACGCCCCACCCGGTCGCCGTGACCGCCGCCCACGACATCGGGACGAGCGTGGGGATGACCAGACCGAGCAGCCACACATAGCGCTTGCGGTCACGCCAGCCGCGGGCGGACACGCGATTACCCCCGGTGCCCGCCTTGGACTGTTGTCGTGTCGGCATCGTTCTCTGCGCTACCCCTCTTAGCTGGCGCCGGCTGATCGTCGCGGCCCCAAACGCGACGAAGTTGTATCGCTGTCATACCATCGGCGCATGTGACGGGCAATACGGCCGCCGAACCTCTGATCATATTGTGACGCCCCATCTGGGCCTGGAGCGGCTTGCTGGGCGGCTGCTCAAGCCAGCGGCGTCCAAGCCTTGTCGGCCCTCAGACGCGGTCTCCGCCCGCTGAGAGGCGGGCCATTACCGTAGGCGCGCCAGCGTCACGGGTCGACGACTGACGTGCGCCCAGTATAGATCGCCGGGCGGGTCTCGCCGATGCGACACGTCAGGACGTCATGTCGGCGATCGCCGATGCCAGCTCCGGACTCGCCGAGGTCTCCAGATTCTGGTAGCTGCCCCCGGTGATCTGGGTAACCGATTCCCAGGTGGCCCGGTCCGCGTCGTCACCGAAGTCGATGACGTTGACCGCCACCGGGCGGGCAGGGTCGAACGCGCCCCTGATGTACTGCTGTAGGCCCTCGGCGCCCAGCGACTGATCGGTGTGCGGCCCGGCGGTGATCACGAGCACCGAATTCTGCTGGCCTTCTCGGTAAGCGGCCGATGCGTCGGTGTAGACCAGCCGCAGCGTGGTGAACGAGACCGCGCCGCCGTTCGAGGCCGTCTGCCCGTTCAGCGCTGCGGTCAGGGCCTCGGATCGGGGCTGACCGGCGACCGGTTCGGACAGTGCGCCGACGCTGACCACCGACCGCCCTGCGACACCGTCGAACGTCCACAGACCCACACCGGAGTCCCCGGGCAGGACCTGCACCCGTGCCCTGAGCGCGTCGGCCACGTTGGCCAGTCGCGACTTGCCGCCTTCGTCCGCCGGCATCGACTGGTCGAGCATGACCGTCACGGTCGGGCTGGCAGCCGGCGTGGTCAGGGTGTCGGCGATCGTCGCCCGCAGCGCATTGTCGCCGACGTCCAAGGCTGCCGCGACCGGAGCGAAGTCGACGACGTCACTGGGGGGTGGTGCTACGCCGTCCACGCGGAACCCGGCTGTGGCGAGGTCGCCGAGTTGCTCGGGTTTGCGGATGAACCGGGCGAACTCGCTGGCAGCGGTCACCTGCTCCTGGGTCAGCCAGTCACCGGCGAGCAGCACGGTGGGGAAGTCGGCCATCGCTGTCGGGCCCGGTGGCAGCCACGCGGCCAACTTGGCGGTCGCGTCCGGCAGAGCCGACGCACGCTCGAAGAGCTGCTGCTCGGTCGTGACCACGGCGTGAACCGGCGCGGTAGCCGGATCGGGTGCGTTCACGAGGGCGTCCATCGCGGTGGCTGCGGTCGGGTCGGCGAGTTCGGGCGCGGCGCCGATCAGCGTGCTGACCGCACCCAACCCTGCGCTGGCGGGAGCGCCGGTCGGCGCGGCGGCGGCCGCCACCGCCTCGGCCGCCAGATATGCGGCGTCGCTGTCCTGGGTCAGCGGCATCGCAGCGCGCAGCCCGCCCCAGCCCGGCATCCCGAGACCGTCGAGCGAGGCGGGATCTGCCTGCAAGCCGGGCAGCGTTCCCCAGTTCTGTTGACCCAGGGCTTCTTGCAGCTGCGGCGGCACCGCGAGCACAACCGGCGAGGTGACCAGGGACCGGCTGTCACTGATGGTCGCGGCACCGGCCGCGGCCTCCAACCGGGCCTCCGACACCGAACTCGCCGGGATCCACAGCGCCGGTCGCTCACCGAGGTCGGCCGGCCAGTCTGCGGTGAACCCGTTGACGACCTGGTCGGAATCGGCGGACTCGACCGCCACCCTGACACACCGGTCGCCGACGGGCGCGGCGGTCTCGTTGTAGCGCTCCGCCAGCGCGGCGATCGGTTCGGTGATCGCCGGGTCCGTGACGACGGCGACGGCGACCTCACCGTCGACGCACCGCGCCGCGGCGACGTCGGATCGGTTCGACAACGCATCTCCGAAGAAGCGCCACAGGATGACGACACCGACGACCACGACCACGCTCACCAGCGCGACGATGACGCCGATGCTGACGCCTCGCCGACTCGGCGTCACCGAGCGATGGCTACCGGTCCACTCACCGCCGTCCCAGTCGCCGCCGTGCTGCGGGCCGGCAGACCGTGGCGGGACCGGGTCGTCGCGGTAGGCGTCAGAATCGAAATCCCGTTCCGTGGGCTCGAAGCCGTCGTCGACCCCGAACCGCTCGGTCCGTTCGTCTTCGGGCTCCTGGCCGGCGGAGTCCTCTGGGTCGGGAAGGCTATGTCTGCCCATGCCGGCCCGTCCCGCCCGTCCTGCCTCCGCAGGTGTCCGGTCGCTCGGTCAGTCCTGATCGCACAACATCAACCAACGTTGCCAGCCGCCTTGAACTCTCGGCGCCTGCGGTGCAGGATCGGCTCGGTGTAGCCGTTGGGCTGTTCACCGCCGGACAGGATCAGCTCCTGTGCCGCCTGGAAAGCGATGTTGTCGTCCGGGTCGGTGGCCATCGGCCGGAACTCCGGGTCCGCGGCGTTCTGCTCGTCCACCACCGCGGCCATCCGCCGCAGGCTCGCCTTGACGTCCTCTTCGGTGATCACTCCGTGGCGCAACCAGTTCGCCAGCAGCTGACTGGAGATGCGCAGCGTCGCACGATCCTCCATCAACGCCACGTCGTGGATGTCGGGGACCTTCGAACAACCCACCCCGGCGTCGATCCAGCGCACCACGTAGCCGAGGATCGACTGACAGTTGTTGTCGACCTCCTCGCGGATCTCTTCCGGGGCCCACGCCAGTTCCTTGGCCAGTGGGATCGTCAACAGCTCGTCGAGCGAAAACCGCTTCTCGCCCTCGAGGTCCTTGTGCACCGCGAACACATCGACCTCGTGGTAGTGCATCGCGTGCAACGTCGCAGCCGTCGGCGACGGCACCCAGGCGGTGGTGGCACCGGCCTTGGGCTGGCCGATCTTCTGCTCGACCATGTCGCCCATCAGCTCGGTCATGGCCCACATGCCCTTGCCGATCTGCGCCCTGCCGGAGAAGCCGGTGGCCAGCCCGATGTCGACGTTCTGGTTCTCGTACGCGCCGATCCAGGGCTGGGACTTCATCGCGCCCTTGCGGATCATCGGACCCGCCTGCATCGAGGTGTGGATCTCGTCGCCGGTGCGGTCCAGGAAGCCGGTGTTGATGAACACCACCCGGTCGGCAGCGGCCTTGATGCAGGCCTTGAGGTTCACCGTGGTGCGGCGTTCCTCGTCCATGATGCCCACCTTGATGGTGTTCTGCGGCAGGCCGAGCACGTCTTCGACGCGGCTGAAGAGCTCGCAGGTGAACGCCACCTCATCCGGGCCGTGCATCTTGGGCTTGACGATGTAGATCGAACCGGTGCGGCTGTTGGCCAGCGGTCCGTTCGCGCCGTCGTTGTCGGAACCCTGCCGGAGTCCGTGGATGCCGATCAGGCTGGTGAACAGCGCGTCCTGGATACCCTCGGGAACCTCTGCGCCGTCCTGACCGTCGGCGTCGAACACCATCGCGTCGTTGGTCATCAGGTGGCCGACGTTGCGGACGAACATCAGGCTGCGGCCGGGCAGTGTGAGCTCGCCGCCATCGGGGGACTGATAAGTGCGGTCCTCGTTGAGGACTCGGGTGAACGACTTGTCACCCTTGGCGACTTCCTCGCTGAGGTCGCCGCGGTTGAGACCGAGCCAGTTGCGGTAGCCGAGCACCTTGTCGTCGGCGTCGACGGCGGCCACGGAATCCTCGAAGTCCATGATCGTGGTGACGGCCGACTCCAGCACGAGGTCCTTGATCCCGGCCGCGTCGGTGGAGCCGATCGGGGAGTCCGGGTCGATCAGGATCTCGACGTGCAGTCCGTTGTTGACCAGCAGCACAGCGTCGGGGTTCGCGGCATCGCCGAGGTAGCCGACGAACTGCCCGGGTTCGGCCAACCCGATCCGCTGCCCGTCGCCGAGGGTCACCGAGACCTGACCGTCGTCGACTGCGAGCGAGGTGATGTCGGCCCAGGAGCCCGACGCCAGCGGCACCGACCCGTCGAGGAACCGACGGGCGTAGGCGATGACCTTGTCGCCTCGAACCTTGTTGTATCCCTGGCCCTTTTCTGCGCCGTCCTCCTCGCCGATGACGTCGGTGCCGTAGAGCGCGTCGTAGAGAGAGCCCCAACGGGCGTTCGCCGCGTTCAGGGCGAACCGCGCGTTGAGGATCGGCACCACCAATTGTGGGCCCGCGGTGGAGGCGATCTCGGCGTCGACGCCCGCGGTGGTGATCGTGAAATCCGCCGGTTCGGGCTGCAGGTATCCGATGTCGGTGAGGAACCGCTGGTACTCGTCGGCGTCGAAGGGACCGATGACCCGGGCGCGATGCCACTTGTCGATCTGCGCCTGCAGGTCGTCCCGGCGGGCGAGCAGGTCCTCGTTCTTGGGTGTCAGATCGGCCACGACCTTGTCGACGCCGGACCAGAAGGTGTCGGGGTCGAGGTCTGTGCCGGGCAGCGCCTCACTGTTGATGAAGTCGTACAACACGGGGGCGACGCGCAGGTTGCCCACCTTCACGCGTTCGGTCATGGTTCCTCCCTCGCCTGCACGTGCGCCTCGGGGGCGCACCTGCCTTGTGCAATCGGTATGCAGCAATGTCGATCCAGCTTACCCAGCGGTAACAGGGCTAATACCCCGTGGCGTCGTCCAGCAGCGCTGTGCAGCGTTTCAACAGCCCGGCCCGCAGTGGTGCGGCCCGTTTGCTGATCGCCTCCTGGGCCCGAGCGTATTCACGCCGACCACCGGCCGTTTCGACGGCGATCGGCTCGAACCCGAACCCCCGCAGATCGTAGGGGCTCGCCCGCATATCGAGCACCCGCGCCTCTGTGGCGAGCTCCAGGCAGTCCAGCACCAGCCCGGATTCGATGAGCGGCCCGAGCTTGAACGCCCACTTGTACAGGTCACTGCACAAGCAGCTGGCGCACACATTGCATCACTGTCGGGCCCCTGCACAATTCGGCACCCTACTGGGCAGAGGCCCCGTGTGACTCAGCGGTCAGCCAGCTTCTCGATAGCGCGCAGTACCTTGTGCCAGTCCTCGAATTTCAACGGGGGTCGATAATGGCCGATTGGTGGCGCTTCGGTCCATGTAATTGGTTGTGCCCCAGGAAGATCGGGCGTCCAGGTGATGTGCACCTCTCCGCCGCGCTCATCCACTTGCACCGTTGAGAAGAAGTGTGCTTGGCCTGCCGCAATGTCTACCGGCGTGCGATCACGGTTGAAGCCGATATCCCTGAAGTCACCAGCTAACGAGACGTTGCGGGCATTGACGGTTCCGACGTTCCGCAGAACATAGACGCTTTCGGGGCCGATCACGCTCTGGATTCTGGGTTCGATGCGCCAGCCATAGTGACGCCCAGCCTCTACAACCTCGGCAAGATCGGCAGAGCGTTGAGCTGCCTCCGCAGCAATCTCTGCATGGTTTACGGCTTCTCGCGCTGCTTGGGCTTGCTGGCGTCCGAATATCACTGCAGCTGCTGCGACAACTACAGAGAGGACCGAAACAACGAGCGCAGCAACTGCCATTCACGCACCATATCGCGTGTTTGTGCTGCACCCATGCGCCCCGGCAGGAGGATCTTGGCGTCGTGCCGCCATAGTGTTGTCACATGGGAGATGGCGAGCTCGAACGCCGATTGAGTGCCCTTGAGCGGCGTGCCGCCGCAGACAACGAGGCCCGGCGGCGTGCGTGGAGGCCAGCGGCGTCTTCGATGGAGGCTTTCGCGCTGAAGGTGCTGGGCGGCTGGGAAGTGCTCAAATCGGATGTCAATTGGGCGTACTTCCACGCGGTGGGCCGAGAGGGGCCGCCTGCGAGGTCCGACAAGCTACCCGCGACCATCCGGCAGGTGGCTGAAATGCACAACGTGCGATGGCCCCACGAGCAATGGTCATGGGTCTGTGGCCAGGCGGGCGAGGTGCGGCACAAGCTGGCGCACCTGCTGTACGTCACCGAGGTGGACAACGACTCGTCGCCACCCCACCGCAAAATGGCCTTCATGCGCCTAGGCAAGCCCGGCGAACCGCGCAAGGTTAACCAGCGCCCTGGCGAGCTGAGCTTCCGTGATGACGTTTGGTCACAACAGAGTTCGCAACTGGACGCGGTAACGGAGCAAGACCTAGGGCTGGCGCTGGAGCAGATCAAGTGGCTCGATGACAGCTGCAGGTACATGCAGCGCTTCGGCCAGTTCCTCAACGGCGATGATCCGTGGCCCGATGACAAGCCGCTGCCCAGCTGGGAGCGTGACCTGCTGGTGTGGTGGTTCGACGACTGGGGCCACCCAGAAACAGCCGAGATCCGCGCTGGCCAACTGCGTGCGATACCCCTTGGGAAGCAGTAGCGGCTGGCCGCTACGTCACCGGCACGCCCCACCCATCGCAGCCCGGCACCCGCACCGTGCAGAGGTAGTGAAAGTCCATCAGGGCGTAGTCCTGGTGCGCCTCGCTCCACCGAGCGGTGCCGCCGCCGTCGATGCGCACGCTGTCAGGGAATAGGTATTCGTCCTCGCCCAGGCGTGACACCACGTCCCGGGTCGCCTCAGCCTTTGCCTGGCGCAACTTGCCGGGGCCGAGCGTGTTGGGCACCGTCACGACGCCCCTGCGGGTCTCACACATGCCGCTATCGTCCCGCAGCAGCGCGGCCCCCGTCCATGGCGGCACGCCGCCAGCGTTCACTTTTATGGTGAACGGCCCTGCTGCGCCGAAATCACCCGGTGACCGGCGACGGCCCACGGCTGACTACGCCCCGCACGGTCATTGCGTCATGCCGCCATGCCCCTTGTTTGGCGTTCACCTTGACCAGGGGGGGCGGCAGCATCCGGGCGGCTCCTGCCGTCGAGAAGGCCGTCCAACTTTGACACCGGGTACACCCCCGGCGGCGTCGTGCTGGGTTGCCTGGCGGTGCCGTGCTGGCGCTGTGGTGCCTGCTGGCGCACCTTTGCTGAGCGCGGGTGTGCCGGGCTGGGTCGTGCTGCGCCGCTGAGAGTGGCGAGACCTGCAACGTCCTGGGTCTGGCTGCGGCGCAGCACGACGGTGGTGGGGTGGTGCGGGGCCGCGCGCCTGGTGCCGGGGCCAGGTCCGCAAGGCCCTGGGGCACTCCCAAGCGCCGGGCGCAGCTTGGCCCCGCACCACCCGTCTCGCCCGTGGCCGCTGAGGCCAAGCCACGGGCAAGTCTCACTACGTCGTCGGCATGGTGTTCACGATGGCCGGCTCGACGTGCAGCACGCCGTACATGAACGTGGCGCGCAGTGCCCGCCGGTCCACCAGGTCACGCACGGCGGCCTCGGTTATGGCCATGCGCTTGGCGGCATCGCCCACGGTGCACCAGTCGCGGTCGTCCAGGTCGATCATCGGTGCTCCCGCACCCAGCGGCGACCGGCGGCCAGCGCGGCCCGCTGGGTCTTGTACAGCCCGGCGCTGGTGGTGCTGGTCGCCCACGGGGAGCGCCAGCACCACCGCCAACCGTCGCCGTGGCGCTCGGCTGTCACGCCATCTGCTGCAGCCACGTGGTTACTCGGCGGCCAGGCTGCAGATGTAGAACGACGCGGGCCGGGTGATGCCGATGCCGTACCGGCCCTCGGCGCGTGCCACGAACTGGTTCTTCGTGAACAGCACGCCGCTCATGTCCACGTCGATGCGCAACGACTCCCGCACCCCGATGAGCACCTTGGACCAGTCGGCCAGCAGCGCCGTGCCTGCCGGGATGCTGGGGCACACCACGCGGGTGATCTCTGCGGGATCGCCGAAGACATTGGCGCTGCGGTGCTGCCCGTCAGCAAACCCGTCCAACAGGAATCCACCGCTCGCGCCCCAGCGCGTGAGATCGAGCGTCTCGGCGTCTGCCGGATTCAGCACCAGGGCGTTGCAGGCGTCACCTGCGGTTTGCGCCGCAGTGAGGGCCTTGCGGATGGTGGTCGCCGGGTCGGTGGCGAACGCGACCGGGGTGGTGCCGCTGGCCGACAAGATGCCGGTGATGCTCTCCCCGGTGCCATCACCTGCGATGACCTGCGTTTCCAGGGCGGCGATAACGCCGTCGCCGAGTTCGTCGTAAAGCCACGCTTCCAGGCCCGGCACGTCCATCAGGAGCCGTTGGGGTGTGGGCTCTGAGAGGTGAGCGATGACGCGGGCCCGATCCTGCACAGCCTCGACCGTGAGCACGCTCGTGGGCTTGGTGGCGTTGTCGGCCACCACGTCGGCGTTGTTAGTGCGCACGCTCTGCACGAAGTACTCGAATGCGTTGCCTTCCAACTGAATTCGGTTGACCAGCAAGTCCACCAGGCGGGTGGGCCGGGCCTTGGGCGTCACACCGACCGGCAGCAGCTGCGGCACATCGACGCTCCCGCTGGTCATCGCCCTGGTGGTCGCAACGCTGTCCTCGCCGCCCAGCCTCTGCAGCGCGGCAGCTGCGCGGGCCTCCCAGGTGCCGCCGCCGTTGGCGTCCAGCCGCCCGCTGGCCTGCCGGACTCGCATGGCTTCGTCGTTATCGAGGCCAGCGCGGCGGCACTCTGCCGACGCCTCACCGACCAGTTCGTCCAGGGCGGTGATGTCGTCGGTCAGCTGGCGGTGTGCGGTGGTCTCACTCTCGGTGAGGTTGTCGCGGCCCTCCCGCTCGGCGCGGTCGATGATGGCTGTGCGGCGGGCGCGGGCCTCGTCGCGCAATCGGGCCAGGCGGTCGCGGTTCTCTCTCAACCCGGGCATCGGGCGTTCCTTTCAGATGGGTGTGCCGCCGGGCGCGAATCCACGCGCTGCAGCGCAGGGGTCAGTCACGTGATGGGGTGGCTGCCGTGCGGTGGCCCCGTCACCGGCTTGCCGAGGAAGCGTCTGCGTTGGCTGGCCGTGGCCCGGTCCTGCCTGCGCTCTGACGCTGGGGTGACCGTACACCGCCCCACCGACAACGGTCCAGAGGTACCGCGTGTGTCTCCTGTTCCCGAATGTGTATAGCGCGCTGCACAATTCAGCTGTTGTTCTCGTCGCCGGGTGGCGGCGTGCCGCCAGGTGGTGGTGAACCGATGCCGGGGCCGGTGGCCTTGCCGGTGGACAAATCGGACCAACTTGGCAAGCCCGTCAGGTCTGCCTCGGGGCGGCCCTCGCGCGCCCGCCGCGCTTCCTCTGCCGCGATGGTCTGGAACTCCGCATCGGTGCGACCCTTGGCGTACGCCCGGTCCAGGTGTTCCCCGGCCATCGCGGTGGCGGCGTGCCGCAGCCACCCCCCGGCCTCGGTCGGCTCGGCGTGCTCGTTAATGTGCCGCGCTAGCACGTCCAGCTCTACGTCAGTCAGGTCGGTCAGGCTGCCGTCCCCGGCCTCGCGGCGGCCCAATTCGGCGGCGGTGTGCCACCACCACGCGGTTGCCCAGCGGGCGACCCCGGGTGACTTGGATTCGCCCATGATTGCCAGCTCGCCTGCCAGATCCTGCAAGCCGGTGATGGACAGGCTGCGCAGCACGCTGCGCAGGTCGGGTGGGGTGTTGTTCTCGCTCACGGGTTGTGTCCTTTCTTCGGTGGAACCGTGAAAACCAGCCACTGCCCCTGCGGGCGGGCGGCTATGCGGTGGGTGCCGCAGCACTCTGCGGACTCTGTTGGGCACCGCCCCAGCTGGGCGGCTTTGACGGCCTCTTCCACGGTGGCAAAAAACGACATCTGCCAGCGGTGGCCCTCGCTGTCGCTGCACAGCAGCGCTGCGGTGTCGGTGGGTGCGGGCCAACGTCCTCCGCGAAGCTCACCCATCGCCACCGCCTGAAAGGGCTTGCTGTGCAGCGCGCTTCGCGGCAGCGCCGCCCGCAGACGCGGCCTGGCCGTCTACCTCCCCAGCGTTCGCCAGCAGCCCGCGCGCGAAGTGCGGCCAGTCCGTGGCAGCGGCCCAGGACTTCGACCAGAGCCGCCACGTCTGCTGCAACACGCGCCGGGCGGTGCGCAGCCGGTACGCCGGGATGACGTGGGTCCGCTCGCCGAGTTCATCGCATGCGAGGTGCACGAGCCGCCAAGGCACCGGCTGGGGGCCGTGCCGGGCGGCATCCTCGCCGGGGTGCGCCCGCCGCCAGCTGTCGATCTGGACAGACCGCGCGAGGGCGGCGGCGGTGTTGACGGCGGCGTGCCCTCGGTGTTCGCCGTCGATGATCCCCCCGCAGGCCATGCACTGCAGCTGTAGCGCCACGGGCGGCCACGGAACCGGAGGCGGCCCGGCGGCGGGAGCTTCGGGCGGTTCGGCGGCCACCCCTGCAGCGGGTACCGGCCCGGCAGCGAGGTCTGATGGGCGGGGCGCGCTCACCGGTCAACCTGGTGGGGCGGCGGGACTATCTCCGTGATCTCGGTGCCGTCGAGCGGGTCGTACACCTTGCGGCTGACGGGGGTGCGGTCGCTGTAGCTGCCTGTCCCGGTCGCCGCGTTGGCCTGCTCCAGGGCGGCGTCCAGGGTGGCGGCTACCCGGTCGAGCGCAGCTCGCGATACCCGCACCGCCGCCCCGGAGGCCTGAGGCCGGGACCAGGCCTCGGTGTCGGCGCGCGCCTCAGCCACCACGGCGGCGGCGTGCTTCACCGCATCCAGCAGCCGGTCGAGGTCGCCTCTGGGCACCCCGTGCGGCGTGGCCCCGAATCGCCGGGCGGTGCAGCCGCACCCGCACGTCGCGATGAGGTTCTGATGATCCTCGGCGGGGTGGCCGCAGATCAGACACGTGGTCATGGATTCTCCTGTGCTGCAGTCGCTTTCATGTGCTCTAAGCGTGCGCGGACGGCGGCCAAGCGGGCAGGCTGCCTGTCGTGGGTGGGCTGCCGGGCCGGGGTGGTGCCGCCGCAATCGGCGCAGGTGTTCATCTCGCCTGTCCCGCCCGGGACACCCGCCTTAGTGGCGGCATGGCGCAACGCGGTTGCACCCCTGCAGGTTTGGCGGCATGGCGCATCGGCGCTGCAAGCGTGTGGAGGCACCCGGCGGGCACAGCCACCCCGGCGGGCTCCTGAGCGGCTACTGGCGTTGACGCTGGGCAGCGCAGCGGAGTCCACCCGGTTCACTGCGCGCCCTCAGCGGCCAGGTGGTCGAGGTCTCGGGCGATCCAGTCGGCCACCATTGCGGCGGCATCCTCCATCGACCCGCCGTTGGCGTGCTCGTACTCCACAGCCACCATGCAGGCCAGCCGCGTCGCCATCTGCCGCAAGCAGTGCGTGCAGTCGTCGATTTCATCGAGCACCAGGTCGGTGTCGGCAGCCAGTCGGGCCCCGTCCTTCGTAATGCACG
The DNA here is from genome assembly GCF_010723735.1 of Mycolicibacterium hippocampi. Taxonomy (GTDB): domain Bacteria; phylum Actinomycetota; class Actinomycetes; order Mycobacteriales; family Mycobacteriaceae; genus Mycobacterium; species Mycobacterium hippocampi. The sequence continues at coordinate 3,778,521 of NZ_BLLB01000002.1, forward strand.
CCAGCACCATGCGCAGCTCACGGGTGTGATCGAGCATCGGTTCCTCCCACAGTCGCGATCCGAACACCGAGGTGGGCGCATTTCTCGGCGGGCTCCGCTGGCGTGCCGTCAGCATCGAGAACCCAGCCACCCTCGTCACACCACTGGCACGCCGCCATCAGCGCCTTGGCTTCGGCGCGCAGCCGAGCCTCGTGCTCGCGGTCCCAGATGCGCCGCTTCTCGCGGTGCTGCTGGCACGCGCCGCACTTCTCGCGGGTACCGCGAGGATGCTCAGGACAGAATCTCGGCGGGGGGTCGTCGTTAGCTGCTGCCGTTGAGGGGGTGCTGTCATCACGCACGTCCGGCGCGCCCGCGCTCTCTCTCTTTGTCTCTACTGTCTCTATATAAGGTGCATCGGGCGTTTTCGCCCCGGTACCAGGGCGTTTTCGCCCTACACCCCGGGCGTTTTCGCCCTCCCATAGGGCGCTTTCGCCCGTTGGCTGTTCAGCGCCATTTTGGGCCAGGGCGTTTTCGCCCGATGGCAGGTCAGGGTGGTAACCCCACGTCTGGTCCTTACCGGGGTGGAATCTGTTTGCTAGCAAGACTCCTTGAGCCTTGAGGGCCAATAGCGCCCTCTTCACCGCATCCCGCTTCAGACACACCTCACCAGCGATGGTCTCGTAACTCGCACACCAGTATCGGCGGCCCTGGCCGTCGTGCTCAAAGTCACCCGGCCCGCCGTGCTGGCAGCGGAAATCGATGTGAGCCAACACGTACGCGTCGCGCACCCCGAACTGCTCGACCCAGCCCGGCGGCACCTTGACGAACGGCGGCCTGGCGGTCACCGGGCATCACCGACCCGAAATGCGGCGCGGATGATGGCGGCCTGGTCGGGGGAGAGGGGCGGCGCACACTCAAGGCCCCGGCGCACGTGCTCGCGCCAGCGGGCATCGCGCTCGTTGTCCGTCTCGCTGGTAGTGGTGCTGGTCACGGTGCATCACCGCCGTTGACCAGCTTCAGAACCTCATCGAGGTCCACCCGCAGCAGACGAGGGCCTACGCGCCAGGCGCGTAGGTGGCCGCTCTTGATCCAGCGGTAGACGGAGTTGGGGTGAACGTGTGCCTCGCAGGCGGCCTCAGCGGGTGTACCGAGGCGCGGCGGTGCAGACGGTGCCGGGCGGGATCGAGGGGGTGCAGGGCGGGCCATGGAGGCGACCTCCGGTGAGCTGGGCGCGAATCATCGCGACCCCTCATCGGGAGGCTCAGTCGGGTGTCACCACCCGCGCTGCGTAACCACAAGTTACCACTAGGCCCCGATGTTCCCGAGAGGCAATACGCGGCCCCACGGGTACTAGCGGCCCTGTAGCCCTTGCAGCGAGATGGCCGTCACCTGGTGCACCGCCAAGGCGTCAAACTGCTGGGAGAGCTTGTCGCCGCCACGGCGCACCTCGTACCCGCACTCTGGGCATCGCAGCCGCCACCGCATGCCGGGCACGGGGTTCCGATCGGCACCCGCCAGCGCCGAAGCGCGCCGGACTTGGGCCAACGGCTGCTCGGCATCGTGGCCCCGCAGCCGCACGACTGAGCCGTCCGGTGCGATGTGCTGCATCGCCGTGGGGTCGGGCTCGCGGGCCTGGCCTCCCCAGCGCGCCGAAAACGGGGCCATATGCCACCCCACCCCCTCGGCGTGGCTGAACTCGCCCAGCACCACCACGTCCTCAGGGAGTTGGGTGCCCGGGCCGCCCACCAGGTCACCGACCGGGGTGCCGTGGGCGGCGCAGTACAGCGCGATGCACACAAACAGCAGCGGGTCGTCGTCAGTCACTGCGCCCGTCCCTCCACTCGATGCGCACCAGGTCGGGGTCGAACGCGCGCCCCCGGCCCGAGGGCAGGATGGTGACCGCGACCAGGGCCTCGACGATGGCGCGGCGGCGGTCAAGGCTCAGGGCGGCCAGCGCGCTGCGCACGTCATGTGCGCCGATCACGGTGTCAAATACCCGCGCGCGGTTGGAGTCCAGCATCTGTGAATCCAGCTGCGCCAGTTGCTCTTTGATCCGCACCGTTGCCGCCTTCAACTGGCTGGCTGTCAAGTCGCCGTCCGCGAAGTCGGTGGCCAGCTGGTCCATCCGCACGCGCAATGCCCGCGCCCGGTCGCGCAGCTCAGCCGTGCCGTCGTGCTTCTCGGCCAGCAGCAGCTCGGCGGCATCCGGCATCTCCAAGCGGCCCACCACCCAGTCAGTCACCAGCTCGTCGACCTTGGCCAGGCTGCGACTGAGGTGGTAGCCGGATTTGCAGGTGTAGACCGGGCCGGACTGCGAAATGCTCGAACCCATCGGGTGCCCGCACTTGCCGCACAGGGCGAGCCCCGAGAGCAGGTGCTTGCGGCCCCGCGTCGCACCGTAGCGGCGCTTCGGGTCGGCCAGCACCGCGCACACCCCCTCCCACACGTCGCGGGTCACCAGGGCGGGCCAGCTGGCCGGGCCGACCACCTCGCCGCCGTAGGAGCGCAGGGCGGCATTGCGTGGGTTTATCAGCAGCTGCCGTACCTGCGCGCCGCGCCAGATGCTGCCCTTCGGGGTGGTCGCGCCCCGCTCATTCCAGGTGGCCGCGATGGCGTGCAGGGCATCGCCAGCCAACACGGCTGTGTAGGCCTCGCGCACCAGCTGCGCCTCCACCGGGTGGGCGGCGATGGTCTTGCCGGTGGGGGACCAGTCGGCGTCGTCAGCGTCAGGCACGCCGTCCGCGCCGATCAGCTGGAACCCGAAGGGCCGCGACGGCCACCAGGCACCCCCACCCTCAGCCCGCTGCTTCGCCGCGCGCTTCTGCCGCCAGGATTTCTGCTCCATCTCCATGCGTGAGAAAACGCCGCGCATGCGCGCGTTGCCGCGCCCGGTGGGGGTGGAGAGGTCGAAGTCGCCGCCAATGGTTGCCAGCGCCAGGCCGTACTGGTCGGCCAGGTCGATGAAGTCCTCAAGCTCGCGGGGCACCCGGTGCAGGCGGTCGGCGTCCCAGGCCACTACCGCGCCGATGGCACCGGAGCAGATGTCGGCGAGCATCTGGCCGTACACGGGGCGGGCCTTGCGCCCGTTGGCGCTGGTGTCGTTCTCGGCGTACTCGACGGGCTCCCATCCGCGCTGGTGGCACAGCCTGAGGCAGTCGTCACGCTGCCGCGAGATGGCCAGCTCGTCGCCGTGCCTGTCCAGTGATTCCCGCAGGTAGACCGCCGCTTTCATGGTTATACCCTAGCAAAATGTACAGGTCCATTCCGGCGTGCACGCATCCCGGCTGCTCCGTGGCGACCTGAGAGTCCCGGGTCAGATGAGCGGCGTTGCGTCGCGCCGCCGGCTCGGTGAAGAACCGGTATGCGTCGAAGTGGCTGCAGCGCAACGGCATTGCGTCGACCACAGCGTCCGTCCCGGCGGCACCGAGACGCAGCGGCACACCCGGGTGGCGCACCGCGGGAGTCCGGTACACCATCGCCCATTCGTGCAGGCCGAAGCAGTTGAACCGTGCCGGCCGCGACGCCACCGCGCCCAGGAGATCCGCGATGAACCTCACAGTGCCCGCGCGCGCATGAAGGTGGTCACGGCTGACCGTGACGCCGTCGCGGTGCCGGGTGTACCCGGAGCGGTCGAGGTAGCGATCCGCAGCCACTCCGCTGAGAACGGTGCCGTAGCCGGGATGCCAGATACGCAACTGGCGGGGTCGCAGGCTGTAGTAGGTGAACAGGAAGTCGAACACCGGGTGCGGCTGGCCGGCCCGCCTTCGCTCCAGGTGCGGCCCCAGGAGTTCGTCGGTTCGCCGGCGGTGGGCGGCGGCGCGTTCCAGCCAGTCGTCAGACACCGCGGCGAGCCGCGAATCAGGCACCGCGGCGAGCCGCGAATCAGGCACCGCGGCGAGCCGCGAATCAGACACCGCGGCGAGCCGCGAATCAGACACCGCGGCGAGCCGCGAATCAGACACGATGGGTGCCGTCGCGGACGGTCCCCACCAGGTCCTCGACGAGATCTTCGAGCGCCACCACCGCGGTGACCGTGCCGTCGGCCGCGGTGACGAGCGCCAGATGACTGTTGGTGCGGCGCAGCCGGGACAGCGCGTCGGGCAGCGGAAGCGAGGCGGGAACCCGGGGCAGTGGTCGCACCATCGCCGAATCCACGATCGTGGCCTCGTCATACGGTTCGTTGACCATCGGCAGCACGTCTTTGATGTGCAGATAGCCGATGAACGCCCCCTGGGGATCGGCGACCGGGAACCGGGAGTAACCGGTCTCCGTCAGGGCCTGCTCGAGGGCGCCGACCGTCGGGCCGGAGCCCGCCCCCGCCACGGGGACCGCCCGGATGCGGTGCAGCGGTATCGCGACGTCGTCGACCACCCGGTTGCGGATCTGCAGGGCGCGGGTCAGCCTGGTGTGCTCCTCGGGATCGAGCAGCCCTTCCGACAGCGACTCGGCGATCATCTCCGACAGCTCCACGGTCGACACCGTGACGTCGAGTTCGTCCTTGGGTTCCACACCGAACGCGCGCAGCGTGACGTTGGCGCACCAGTTGTAGAACGCGATGAATGGCCGGGCGGCACGGATGTAGACCAGATAGGCCGGGATCAGCAGCATCGCGGTGGACTCGGGTCCGGCGATTGCGATGTTCTTGGGAACCATCTCGCCGAGCAACACGTGCAGCGTCACCACGATGGACAGTGCCACCAGAAACGACACGGTGTGCAGCAACGCGTCCGGGATGCCGAGAAGGCCGAACGGCTTCTCCAGCAGATGCGCGACCGCCGGCTCGGCGACCCGACCCAGCAGGATCGAGCACACGGTGATGCCCAACTGCGCGCCCGCGAGCATCAGCGACAGATTCTCGCCGGCCCTGATCACGGTGACCGCACTCTTCTTGCCCTGCTCGGCCAAAGCCTCCAGTCGATCGCGGCGCGCGGAGATCAATGCGAACTCCGAGCCCACGAAAAATGCGTTGGCGGCCAACAGCAGCACCGTCAGCAGGACGCCGAAGACGTCTCCCATCAGCTCGCCCCGTCCACGTCGCCGCGGTGCCCCAGCTCGGTGAGCTCGAGCAGGTCGATCCGGCGGCCGTCCATCCGCAGCACCGTCGCCAGCCAGCGGATCGGGTCCTCGACGGAACCGTCCGGGTTGAAGGCGGTCAGCTCCACCGATTCGCCTTCTTCCGGGATGTGGCCCAAGGTCTCGAGGACCAGACCGCCGATGGTCTCGTAGTCGCCTTCCGAAGCGCGGAACGCCGTGCTCTCGGCCACCTCGTCGATGCGCAGCAACCCCGAGACCTGCCAGCCGCGTCCGGCGGCGACCACGTCGGGCGGTTCGTCGTCGTGTTCGTCGCGCACGTCCCCGACGATCTCCTCGATGAGATCCTCCACCGTGACCATGCCCGCCGAGCCGCCGTATTCGTCGACCACCAGCGCCGTCTGCAGGCCGTTGGCGCGCACCTCCGACATCACCGCGTCGCCGTCCAGTGTGGACGGCACCTTGGCGACGGGCTGCACGATGTCGGCAAGCCGAGTGGAGGAACGTTGCCCGTAGGGCACCGCGAACACCTGCTTGACGTGAACCACACCGATCGTCTCGTCGAGGTCGCCCCGGATGACGGGGAAGCGTGAGTGCCCGGTCCGCACCGCCGCCTCGCTGAGGTCGACCACGGTGTCGTCGGCTTCCAGCGTGTCGATCTTGGACCGTGGTGTCATCAGCTCCTCGGCGGTGCGCTCGCCGAACTGCAGCGAGCGGTCCACCAGGACGGCGGTCACCGGGTCGAGCGAGCCGCTGCGCGCCGACGTCCGCACCAGCGACACCAACTCCTGGGGCGACCGTGCGGAGCGCAATTCCTCCGCAGGCTCGATGCCCATTCGTCGGAGAATCCGATTAGCGGTTCCGTTGGTGAACCGGATCAGAGGCGTGAACGTGAACGAGAAGAACAGTTGGGGCGCCGCCGACCAGCGCGCGGTCGGCACCGGCCGGGCCACGGCGAGGTTCTTGGGCACCAGTTCGCCGAACACCATCGAAATGGAGGTGGCGAGCAGGATTGCCAACGTCAGGGCCAGTCCGCTGACGAACTGCTCGGGGACCCGGACCGCGGTCAGCCCCGGCGCGATGAGCCGCGCGACGACGGGCTCCGCGAGATACCCGGTGGCCAGTGTGGTGATCGAGATACCCACCTGCGCTCCGGACAGCTGGGTGGACAGCGTGCGATGCGCCTTCTGGACGAGTTGGTCGCGGCGGTCACCGGTGCGGACGTTGGCCTCGACGGTGCTGCGCTCGAGCGCGGTCAACGAGAACTCGGCGGCAACGAAGACCGCCGTGCCCGCGGTGAGCATCATGAATGCCAGCAACGCGAGAAGCGACATGACCGGACTCATGGCAGTGCTCCCGCGGCCGGGGCACCGGGGAGCAGGTCGATCGAACGACCGGGGACGCCGGGTCGGGTGCCCGGCCGACTAGAGGACGGCTCGGCCTCAGCGGGCTCTTGGCCCGGCCGCTGGGCGTTTAAGGCCGGCTCGGATGGGCCTCCATCCAGTGCCTGCGGCACCTGGTCCCTTTCGTTTTCGCGCGGACGATTCGCGGCAGCGCTGAGCGGCCGGATTCGACTGATGGTCCACACATGCTAGCCGAGTCACCGGGCATTTCTCGCCCGGCCGCCGTTCAGTAAGCCTAACCTCACCCAATGGTAGGTTCGGTGCCAGATCACAGGTGTGCCGACTGCACGCTACTCACCTACAGATGGAGCCCACTTGATGTCGATGTCGATATCCCGTGCCGCCGGCGCGCTCGGAATCGTGGCGGCGATGCTCGCGTTCACCGCCTGCGGGTCGCAGTCCCAGCCCGAGGACGCCGACAAGATCGTCGTGTACTCGGGCCGCAGTGAAGAACTGGTCGCCCCGCTGATCGAGCAGTTCACCACCGACACGGGTATCGAGGTCGAGGCGCGCTACGCCGGTTCGGGGGAAATGGCCGCTCAGCTGCTGACTGAGGGGGACCGCTCGCCCGCCGACGTGTTCCTGTCGCAGGATGCGGGTGCGCTGGGCGCGGTGTCCAAGGCCGGGTTGCTGGCGCCGATCGATGCGACGACGCTCGAGGCCGTCGCCCCGCAGTACTCGGCGGCGGACGGCACCTGGGTCGGGGTATCCGGCCGCGCGCGGGTCATCGTCTACAACCCGACCCTGGCGCCGAACCCGCCCGACACGATCGACGGACTGCTTGCCCCGGAGTGGAGGGGCAAGATCGGGTTCGCCCCCAGCAATGCCTCCTGGCAGGCCTTTGTCACCGGTCTGCGGGTGATCCGCGGTGACGACGGCGCCGAGCAGTGGTTGCGGGCGTTCGAAGCGCAGGACCCGCAGGCCTTCGAGAACAACATCGCCGTGCGCGACGCAGTCGATGCCGGCCAGGTCGCGCTCGGCCCGACGAATCACTACTACCTCTACGAGCTGATCAACAGCAAGGGCGCGGACGCCGTGACCGCGGAGAACCAGTTCATGGCCGCGGGGGATCCCGGCGGCCTGGTCAACGTCGCCGGCGTCGGGGTGCTCAAGTCGGCGCCGAACCCCGAGGGGGCCCAGGCGTTCGCGGCATACCTGGTGGGCGAGTCCGCACAGCAGTACTTCGCCGAGGAGACGACGGAGTATCCGCTCGCGGCCGGCGTCGCCCCCTCGGCCGACATGCCACCGCTGAGCGACCTGCAGCCGCCCGCCGTGGACCTCTCGCAGCTCGACGACATCGAGGCGACTCAGGAGTTGTTGGTCGAGACCGGCTTGTTGACGAACTGACCGGGCTCCGGTGACCGTGGGTCGCAGCCGGCCGCCCGCGCTGCTGTTGGTGCCCGCCGCCCTCGTGGCGGCCGGCACGCTGATCCCGCCGGTCTATCTGGCAGCCCGGGCATTGGAGCGCGGCTGGCCCTTTGTCGTCGAGGAGTTGGTCCAGCCGCGCACCGCGGCGCTGGTCGGTCGGTCGCTGCTGCTCGTCGTCGTGGTCACTGCGGCGTGTGTGGTACTCGGGGTGGGGCTGGCGGTGCTGGTCACCCGCACCGACATCAAGGCCAGGCGCGCACTCGCCGTCGCCCTGACCCTGCCCCTGGCGATGCCGAGCTACCTGCTGGCCTACCTGTGGGTTTCCGCCTATCCCACCATCGCCGGGTTCTGGGGAGCTGCTCTGGTACTGACCCTGGTCAGCTATCCGCTGGTGCTGCTGACCACGATGGCAGCTCTGGCACGGGTCGACCCGGCGCAGGAGGAGGTGGCGCGGTCGCTGGGGCTCGGCGGACTCGCGGTGCTCTTCCGAGTGACGTTGCGCCAGGCGCGCGCCGCGATCGCCGCGGGCGCTCTGCTGGTCGGCCTGTACGTGCTCAGCGACTTCGGTGCCGTCGCCGCGATGCGCTTCGAGGCATTCACGTGGGTGATCTACGGGGCGTACCGCTCCGGGTTCAACCCCGCGCGGGCAGCGGTGCTCTCGCTGGTGCTGATGGCGTTCGCGGTGGCACTGGTGCTCGCCGAGAGCCGGGCCCGGGGGCGCGCCGCGTCATCCCGGATCGGTGGTGGCGCGCCCCGCCCTGCGCCGTTGAACCGTCTCGGACGCTGGAGTTGGGTCGCGCTGCTGGCGCCGGTGGCCGTACTGGCCGCCGCGATCGTCGTTCCAGGCGTGACGCTGGCCGATTGGCTTCTGACGGCGGGACCGCGGTGGGACGTCGCGGAATGGTTCGCCGCGCTCGGATCGACTGTCTGGCTCTCGGTTGCCGCCGCGGTGGCGACCACCGCCGCGGCGCTGCCGCTCGGCGTGCTCGCCGCCCGCCACCGCGACCGGGCGACGCGTGCGTTGGAGGGCGCCAGCTATGTGGCGCACGGGTTGCCGGCGATCGTGATCGCCATCTCCATGGTGTCGCTCGGCGTCCTCCTGCTGCGTCCGATCTACCAGCGCGAACCACTGCTGATCCTTGCCTATACGGTTCTGTTCGTGCCACTGGCGATCGGATCGGTCCGTACGGCGGTGGAGGCTGTCCCCACTCGTCTGGAGGAAGTGGCCCGTTCGCTGGGCCGCACACCACAGCGGGCCTTCGGTGCGGTGACCGCGAAGATGGCACTGCCCGGCATCGCAGCCGGCGCGGCGCTGGTGTTGCTGACCTGCATGAAGGAGCTACCGGTCACCCTGCTGTTGCACCCGACCGGCACCGACACCCTGGCCACCCGGCTGTGGAACTACAGCACGGTCAGCGACTACGCCGCCGCGGCGCCCTACGCGGCGGCTCTGCTGGTGTTCGCCGCCGTCCCGACAGCGGTGCTGGGACTGTGGAGCACCGATGCAGGCGGTGTGCGCAGTGACTGACTTGGACGGGCCCGCTGTTGCGGCTCAAGGCATCTGCAAATCTTTCGGCGATCGTCAGGTGTTGTCCGACGTGGACCTCGATCTGCCCGAAGGCACCATCACCGCGGTGCTCGGCCCCTCTGGTTGCGGCAAGACCACGCTGCTGCGGATCCTCGCCGGCTTCGAGGACCCCGACGCCGGAACGGTGCGCATCGCAGGGGAGACGGTGGCGGGTGGGTCGACGACCGTACCGGTGCACCGTCGGCGGGTTGGTCTCATGCCGCAGGAAGGTGCGCTGTTCCCACATCTGAGCGTCGGGCAGAACGTCGCTTTTGGTATGGACCGGGCTTTCGGTATGGATCGGGCCTCCCGCAGGCAGCTGGATGCGCGGGTGGCGCACTGGCTGTCGGTGGTCGGTTTGGACGGCCTTGCCGAGGCCCGACCACACGAGATCTCCGGCGGACAGCAACAGCGGGTGGCGCTGGCGCGTGCGCTGGCCGCGGAGCCTCGGGTGCTGCTGCTCGACGAACCGTTCGCCGCGCTGGACGCCGGCCTGCGGGTGCGGGTCCGGGAGGACATCGCCGCGATCTTGCGAGCCGCCGGCACCACCGCGCTGCTGGTCACCCATGACCAGTCCGAGGCGCTGTCGCTGCCCGATTCGGTGGCACTGTTGATTGACGGGTCGATCGCCCAGCACGGCACACCCGCCGAGATCTACGCCCGCCCGACCAGCCTCGCCAATGCCCGCTTCGTCGGCGCCACAATCGAACTGACAGGATCGGTGGATTCGGGCGTGGTGCGCACCGCGCTGGGTGCGCTGCCCGCCCGCCTGCCGGTACCCGATGGCCCCGCCGTGGTGGTGCTGCGGCCCGAGCAGCTGCGGTTCGGCACCGCGACCTCCGGAGAACCCGCCCGAGTGACGGCCTGCCGGTTCTACGGCGCGGACACCGTGGTCCATGTCGAGCTCACCGACGGCAGCGCGGTCTCACTGCGCAGCCCCGGGGAGTGCGGGCTGGCGGTCGGGTCGGCCGTCACCGTGGAGGTCGCAGGCGATGTGCTCGCCTATCCGTCACCAACCGGTCGGCAACGGGTGGCCCTCGGCGAACCCCGCCGCTGACTGCACCCCGATCACTGCCTTGGCGTGCAGTTCGGCCAACGTGGCCGCGCCGACATAGGTGCAGGTGCTGCGCACCCCGGAGGTGATGTGGTCGAGCAGGTCCTCGACCCCGCCCCGGGTGGGGTCCAGGCTCATCCGCGAGGTGGAGATACCTTCCTCGAACAGCGCTTTGCGCTCCCGGTCGAACGCACTGTCGGCCGCCGTGCGAGCAGCCACCGCGCGTTTGGATGCCATGCCGTAGCTCTCCTTGTACGGTTGGCCCGCGCGGTCGCGCATCAAGTCCCCGGGCGACTCGTAGGTACCGGCGAACCACGAGCCGATCATCACGTTGGACGCGCCCGCGGCCAGCGCCAGCGCCACGTCACGAGGGTGTCGGACGCCGCCGTCGGCCCACACATGCCCACCCAGTTGTCCTGCCGCCGTTGCGCATTCGAGGACCGCAGAGAACTGCGGGCGGCCGACACCGGTCATCATCCGGGTGGTGCACATGGCGCCGGGACCGACGCCGACCTTGACGATGGACGCACCGGCGTTGAGCAGGTCACGAGTGCCCTCGGCGGAGACGACGTTGCCCGCCGCGAGCGGCAGACCGAGATCGAGCGCCGCCACCGCCTTGATCGCGTCGATCATCTTGGCCTGATGACCCAGCGCGGTGTCGACGACCAGCACGTCCACACCGGCCTCGGCAAGCGCGGTGGCCTTGGCCGCGACATCGCCGTTGATGCCGACCGCCGCGGCGATCCGCAACCGGCCCGTCGCGTCGACCGCGGGGGTGTAGAGGCCTGCGCGCACCGCACCGGTACGGGTCAGGACGCCGGCCAGCGTCCCGTCGGGCTCGGTCAGCACCGCCACCTCGACCGGGGCGTGCTCGAGTAAGTCGAAGACCTTGCGCGGGTCGGTGCCGACCGGGGCGGTGACAAGATCGGTGGCGGCGACGTCCCGAACCCGGGCGAAGCGGTCGACACCGGTACACACAGCCTCGGTGACCAGACCGATCGGACGGTTCTCGAACACCACCACGGCTGCACCGTGTGCCCGCTTGTTGATCAGCGCGCAGGCGTCGGAGACCGAGGCATCCGGGGCGAGCGTGACCGGGGTGTCCACCACCAGGTCGCGACTCTTGACGAAGTCCACCGTCTGCTCGACCGCCTGGATAGGCAGGTCCTGCGGTAGCACCACGAGCCCGCCGCGACGGGCGACGGTCTCCGCCATCCGCCGTCCGGCGACCGCTGTCATGTTGGCGACGACCACCGGGATCGTGGTACCGGTGCCATCGGCGGTCGACAGGTCGACGTCGAATCTCGAGGCGACGTCGCTCGGCCCCGGGACGACGAACACGTCGTTGTAGGTCAGGTCGTACGGCGGCCTGTGGCCGTCCAGGAACTTCATGTGGAACTGCGCCTCTCCGGCCTCGGATCTACGCCTCGACCTCGCTGCGGTCTCCGCTCCACAGGGTGTGGAACCGTTCGGCCCGGTCGGTGTCGATGCGGCCGTAGGTGTGGGCGCCGAAGAAGTCCCGCAACCCCTGCGTCAGGGCCGCGGGCAACCTCTCGGTGCGCAACCCGTCGTAGTAGGACAGCGCCGAGCTGAAGCCGGGGATCGGGATACCCAATTCGGTGGCCGTCACCACCACGCGGCGCCAGCTGTTGATGGCGTTCTCGACTGCATCACGAAAGTACGGGTCGACCAGAAGAGTCGGGGACTCAGGATCAGCGTCGAAGGCGTCCTTGATCCGGTTGAGGAACTTCGCGCGGATGATGCAACCACCGCGCCAGATGGTGGCCATGTCACCCGGGGTGATGCCCCAGTCGTTCTCGGCGGAGCCCGCCTGAATCTGGTTGAAGCCCTGGGCGTAGGCGATGATCTTCGAGGCGTACAGCGCCTGACGGATGTCCTCGGTGAACTGCTCGGCGTCGGTCGGCTGCTCGCTCAGGTCTCCGGACGCCAGTCCGGTGGTGGCCTTGCGCTGCGTCACCGAACCGGACAGTGCGCGCGCGAAGACCGCTTCGGCGATACCGGTGACGGGAACACCGAGATCCAGTGCGGATTTCACCGTCCACCGGCCGGTGCCCTTCTGTTCGGCTTCATCGAGGATCAGGTCGACCAGTGGCTGTCCGGTCTTGGCGTCGGTCTGGCGCAGCACCTGCGCGGTGATCTCCACCAGGAAGCTGTCCAGGTCACCGGTGTTCCACTCCTCGAACACGTCGGCTATCTCTGGGGCGGACTTGCCCAGTCCGTCCCGCAGCAGCTGATAGGCCTCGCCGATCAACTGCATGTCGGAGTACTCGATGCCGTTGTGCACCATCTTGACAAAATGTCCTGCGCCGTCGGGCCCGATGTGGGTGCAGCACGGAACACCGTCGACGTGGGCGGAGATCTCCTCGAGCAGCGGTCCGAGGCTCTTGTAGGACTCGGCGGGGCCGCCGGGCATGATCGAGGGGCCGTTGAGCGCACCTTCCTCGCCGCCGGAGATGCCTGCGCCGACGAAGTGCAGCCCGCGGTCACGCATCGCCTTCTCCCGGCGGATGGTGTCGGTGTAGAGCGCGTTGCCGCCGTCGATGATGATGTCGCCGGGTTCCATCGCTTCGGCGAGCTCGTCGATGACCGCATCCGTCGGCGCCCCGGCCTTGACCATGATGAGCACCCGCCGCGGTTTCTCCAGTGCGGCAAGAAATTCCGGGATGGTCTCACTGCGCACGAAGGTGCCGTCGGATCCGTGCTCGGCCAGCAGCGCGTCGGTCTTGGCGATCGAGCGGTTGTGCAGCGCCACCGTGTAGCCGTGCCGGGCGAAGTTGCGTGCGATGTTCGACCCCATCACGGCCAGACCGGTGACACCGATCTGCGCCGTACCGGCGGAGGTGGGGGACTGCGACGAGCTCATAGACGAAACCCTTTCGATCTCTCGTGACGACACAGCTACTGGTCATCCAACACCCCGCGGGGGTGGGACGCTCACGCAAGAAACAGTCGATGAAGCTCGTTGAGCCACGGCACCGCCAGTGCGACGGTGGGTATGACGAGCACCGCAGCCGCCGCGAAGTACGCAGCGGCGGCGAGGATCCGGCTGTTCGGCTTACCCCCGAGGCGGCGCACCCGCACCACCGTCGTCGGCCCGCCGGCGGCCAGAGCGCCTCGCGGGGTGGGTCCGGCCGCACACGCGACCAGCGCCCGGGCCAGCGGGGTCGGGCCGGTGGTGCGCACCGCGGCGTCGTCGGCGAGCGTTTCGATCAGCAACCGCACCGCGGTCAGCGCGTTGGCGCTGCGGACGAAGCGCGGGAACGCGGCGTGCACCGCGGTGAACATCTCCAGCACGAGGTCGTGGCGGGCCCGCAGATGGGCGCGCTCGTGGGTGAGGATCGCGGTGACCTCGTTGTCCGCCAGCGTGGTCAACGCGCCCTCGCTGACCACGACGCGGCTGCGGACCCCCGGCAGGCAGTACGCCAGCGGCTCGGCCACATCCAGGATGCGCAGCCCCACGCCGGCCAGGGGTCGGGGGTAGTGGCTGCACAGATGAGGTGCGCTGAGGTGTGAGGCGCCGACCAGGTCGACGACCATCCGGTGATGTGCGCGTCGGCGCCGGGTGGCGACAGCGACGTTGAGCACGGACACGATCAGCCGGGCGCCGATCATCAGGGTGAGGGCGAAGACGGTCACGTAGGCCGTCCACAGCGGCCACCCGAGGGCGGCTATCTCGCTGGTCAGGGTGGCCGTGGGGCGCCCGTCTTCACCGGGCACGAACAGCCGGCTGGCGATGGCGATTCCGGCGGAGAAAGCCGAGAGCACCGCGGCCAGGGCGATCGACTGCCACAGCACGATCGCCGCCCGGGGCGCGCGCAGCGGCCAGCTGGCTCGCGCCAGCATCGCCGGCACCGGCCCCGACAGGAGCAGAGCGACGATGGTGAAGGCCAGCGCGGACACGCTGTAAGTGTCTCTCAGTCGGTACCCGAACCGCCAGCGGGTGGGTGGTGACGTTCTTTGTCCTCGAGTTCGGCCAGCGCACGGCGGAGTGCGGCCGCCTCACCGGCACCGACCCGCTCGACGAAATGCACCAGCGCGGCCTCCCGACTGCCTGAGTCGGCGGCCTGGTCCAGCGCGTCCACCATCAGCCCGGCGACCAGTTCGTCGCGGCCGTGGGTGGGGGCGTAGCGATGCGCGCGGTCATCGCGGTGCTGCACGACCAGATTCTTCTTCGCCAGCCGCTGCAGCACGGTCATGATCGTCGTGTACGCAAGGTCGCGGTGCGCTGCCAGCGCTTCATGCACCTGGCGCACGGTCTGTGGCTCGTCCGCGAACCACAGGTGGTCCATCACGGACCGCTCCAGCTCCCCGAGCCGTGTCACCTTGGCCATTTTGTGTTCATCTCCTACCAGCAGTAGCTCAAAGCGTACTACGGGATTACTACCGCGTGTCGTATCCGTTCCGCGCCCAGCTCGCGGGTCCGAAAGAGCCCGGGCGGCACAGGCCGGTGGAGCCTCCCTCGCCCTCCATTATCTGCCCTTTGTGAGTCCGATCACAGGGGGTAGCCCGCATCCGCCTCAGCACTATAGTAAGGCTAACCTAACTCAAGGCTTACTCAGATTGGAGGTGCCATGACGGTCGTTATCGACGATCCGCTCATCGCAGGGATGTCGATCGGCAGAACACTGCCGATCCACGAGTCCAGCCGGCGGCTCCGCGAGCTGTATCGCGAATGTCCCCGGGTCTACGGCGTGGCAGTGATGGGCGACCTGTCCCGACGGCGGTGGTGGCCGTTGGCCGAGGTCCTGACCTCCGACCGTCTGCAGACGATGTTCGATGCCGGGGTCGCCGAGACCGAGAGCCGGGCAGCGGTCGCGCAGCAGCTCGCCGCGACCTTCGCCCACGTGGTCGTCGGCCGGGTCATCCCCCTTCTGGTCCTCGAGGGCCGCGCCTGGGACACCGGGCTGGAGAACCTGTGGGTGCACGTCGATTCCGAGGGCGCCATCGACTGGGTCGGCGTCGTCGATCCGACGGTTCGCGGACTGCCCGATGACCCGTTCCTCTCCGACCGCACGAAGATCGGCGTCGGCCGGTCCGCCCAGGACGGGATCGTCGCGCTTCCCAGCGAGGCGGCGTTGACGACGTGGGTCGCCCACCGTAGCCATCGCGCCCTGGCGCCCCTGTTCCTGAAGCTGGCCGGCGTCAGCGGCGGGGCGATCACGGTGGCGTCGATGTGGCACATCGTCGGCGGTTCGGTCGTCGGCGCGGCGACCCAGATACCGCTGCTGGCGGGGTCGAGCGAGGTGGTCAGCATGCGTCGCGGACAGGCGGTGCTGGACGCCTTCGTCGGCTTCGGGCTGCCCGTGCGCGGAACCTCGCGGATGAGTTCGGCGAAAGCCTTGATTAATTAGGGCAGCCTTGCCTATGCTCAAGGGCGGTTGAAGAACCGAACCACCGGACCGAGCCGGAGTCCTGAGGGCTGCAGAGACCCCCGGTCCACACGAAGGACGGACCCCACGCACCGCGTGGGGTCCGTCCGCATTCCCGCGGGCCCACGGGACGTCGATCTCCGGTCCCCTCGCGGAAGCGCGCGCGGGGGTGCGTGTAGACACAAACCGTGACGACTGACCTTCCCGGCCTCGGTGACGGATTCGACCGCCTGCTCGGTCTGACCTATCTCGACATGACCCCCGACGGCGGGCGCGCGCAACTGCAGATCAACGACGAACTGCTCCAACCGCACGGCATCGTGCACGGCGGCGTGTACTGCTCGATCGTCGAGAGCCTGGCCAGCGTGTCGGCCTCGGTCTGGCTGGCTGCCAACGGGGGCGGCCGCGTCGTCGGCGTCAACAACAACACCGACTTCCTGCGCGCCGTCGGCGCCGGCATCGTGACCGCGGCGTCCACCCCGATCCACCGCGGACGTCGCCAGCAGCTGTGGTTGATCACCATCTCCGGCGACGACGACCGCCTGCTGGCACGCGGTCAGGTGCGGCTGCAGAACCTTCCCGCCGAGTAGCCGCGCTGCCGACTGCCGACTGGCGTGGCAGGATCGCGAACTATGCGTTTGACCCCGCATGAACAGGAACGGCTGCTGATCTCGTATGCAGCCGAGCTGGCCCGCCGACGCCAGGCTCGTGGCCTGAAGCTGAACCACCCCGAAGCCGTCGCGCTCATCACCGATCACATCCTCGAGGGTGCTCGCGACGGCCGTACCGTTGCGGAGTTGATGGTCAGCGGACAAGCCGTGCTGGGTCGCGACGACGTGATGGTCGGCGTGCCCGAGATGCTCGACGACGTCCAGGTGGAGGCGACGTTCCCGGACGGCACCAAGCTCGTCACCGTCCACCACCCGATCTCGTGAGGCAGGAGTGACGTGATCCCAGGTGAGGTCGTCTACGGCGAGGGCGCCATCGAGATCAATGCCGGTGCCCCCCGACTGGAGTTGGAGATCCTCAACACCGGAGACCGACCCGTTCAGGTCGGCAGCCACGTGCACGTGCCGCAAGCCAACGGGGCGCTGCAGTTCGACCGGGTAGCCGCACACGGACACCGGTTCGACATCCCGGCCGGAACTGCTATCAGGTTCGAACCCGGTGTCGCACAACGCGTCGCGCTGATCCCGCTGGCCGGCAGCCGCGAAGTCCACGGCCTGAGCCTGAATCCGCCCGGCAGATTGGACACATCCGATGAGTGAGCTGTCCCGTTCCCGCTACGCGGCCCTGTTCGGTCCGACCACCGGCGACCGGATCCGGTTGGCCGACACCGACCTGCTCATCGAGATCACCGAGGACCGCAGCGGTGGGCCCGGCCGGGCAGGGGACGAGGCCGTCTTCGGCGGCGGCAAGGTGCTGCGCGAGTCGATGGGACAGTCGCGTGCGACGCGCGCCGAGGGAGCACCCGACACTGTCATCACCGGCGCGGTGATCCTGGACTACTGGGGAATCATCAAGGCCGACATCGGCATTCGCGATGGCCGCATCAGCGCGATCGGCAAGGCAGGCAATCCCGACATCATGTCGGGTGTCCACCCGGACCTGGTGGTGGGACCGTCGACGGAGGTCATCGCGGGCAACGGCCGAATCGTCACCGCCGGCGCCATCGACTGCCACGTCCACCTGATCTGCCCCCAGCTGATGGAGGAGGCCCTCGGAGGTGGCATCACGTCGATGGTCGCCGGCGGCACCGGGCCCGCGGAGGGCAGCAAGGCCACCACCGTGACTCCGGGCGCATGGCACCTGGCCCGGATGCTCGAGGCCCTCGACACCTGGCCGATGAACATCGCGCTGCTCGGCAAGGGCAACACCGTCAGCGCCGAGGCGATGTGGGAGCAGTTGCGGGGCGGCGCGGCAGGTTTCAAGCTGCACGAGGACTGGGGTACCACGCCCGCCGCGATCGACGCGTGCCTGACCGTCAGCGAGGCCGCCGGCGTGCAGGCCAACATCCACACCGACACCCTCAACGAGGCCGGGTTCGTCGAGGACACCCTCGCCGCGATCAAGGGCCGCTCGATTCACGCCTACCACACCGAGGGCGCCGGGGGCGGGCACGCACCGGACATCATCACGGTCGCAGGCCAACCGAACGTGCTGCCGAGTTCGACCAACCCGACCCGCCCACACACGGTCAACACGCTCGACGAGCACCTCGACATGTTGATGGTGTGTCATCACCTCAACCCCGGTGTGCCAGAGGATCTCGCGTTCGCCGAGAGCCGGATCAGACCGTCGACCATCGCCGCCGAGGACCTGCTGCACGACATCGGAGCGATCTCGATGATCGGCAGCGACGCCCAGGCGATGGGGCGCATCGGTGAGGTCGTGATGCGGACCTGGCAGACCGCCCACGTGATGAAACAGCGTCGCGGTTCGCTCGAGGGGGACGCAGGCGCCGACAACAACAGGGCCCGCCGCTACGTGGCGAAGTACACGATCTGCCCGGCCGTCGCGCACGGCCTCGACCACGAGATCGGCTCGGTCGAGGTCGGCAAGCTCGCCGACCTGGTGCTGTGGGAGCCGGCGTTCTTCGGGGTACGACCCCATGCCGTGCTCAAGGGCGGGATGATCGCCTGGGCGGCGATGGGGGACGCGAATGCCTCCATCCCGACCCCGCAGCCGGTGCTGCCGCGGCCCATGTTCGGCGCGGCACCCGCGGCCGCGGCCGCCACCTCGGTCCATTTCGTCGCGCCGCAGGCGCTCGACGACGGCCTCGCCGACCGGCTGGCGGTCAACCGCCGCCTCGTCGCCGTGGGCAACGTGCGGAAGGTGGGCAAGGCGCAGATGCCGCTCAACGACGCGACACCGCACATCGAGGTGGACCCCGACACGTTCACGGTGCGTATCGACGGCCAGGTCTGGCAGGAGCAACCGGCGACCGAACTGCCGATGGCACAGCGATATTTCCTGTTCTGATGTCGAACCTGACCACCATGCTCGCGTTGTCCGACTCACGGCTGCCGACCGGGGGCCACGTCCACTCCGGCGGCATCGAGGAGGCGGTGGCCAGCGGTCTGGTGGTCGATCTCGCCACCCTGCGCGCGTATCTGCGCCGCCGGATACGCACCAGTGGACTGGTCACAGCGTCGGTGGCGGCGGCAGTGCACGGCGGCACGCTCTCGGCTGTCGCCGGCGAACGCGGCGACGCCGAAACCGACGCCCGCACACCGGCTCCCGCCGCCCGTCAGGCATCTCGGGCCCAGGGGCGCGGGCTTGTCCGGCTGGCCCGCCGGGTCTGGCCCGACCACGACTGGGCTACCTTGGGCGCGACCCCACACCTCGCCGTGGCCGCGGGTGCGGTGGGCGCGGCAAGCGGTCTGGCGTCCGAGCACACCGCGCTGTCGGTGGTCTACACGACGATGACGGGGTCGGCGACCGCCGCGCAGCGGCTGTTGGCGCTCGACCCCGGTGACGTGGCTGCGGTCACGTTCGAACTCGCGAACCTGTGCGAGCAGACCGCCGCGGAGGCGACGAAAGGGCTCGCCGATCTCTCCGATCCACTGCTGGACGTTCTCGCCCAGCGCCACACCGACCGCGAACGTCCACTTTTCGCGTCCTGAGAAGCAAGGTCCGACTGTGCCTCCCATGCCCCCGCATTTCCTGTCCTCCGATGCTGTCGGCCAGCCGCACGTGCACACCGACCGTCCCCGCCGCGAACGCCTGCCGGGCGAGCCGCTGCGCATCGGTGTCGGTGGCCCCGTCGGCTCCGGCAAGACGGCACTGGTGGCCGCGCTGTGCCGGCAGCTCCGCGACGAGCTGTCGCTGGCGGTGCTGACCAACGACATCTACACCACCGAGGACGCCGATTTCCTGCGCCGCAACGCGGTGCTGCCCGATGACCGGATCGCCGCCGTGCAGACCGGTGGCTGTCCGCACACCGCGATCCGTGACGACATCACCGCCAACCTCGACGCCATCGACGACCTCATCGCGGCCCACGGCAACCTCGGCGGACTCGATCTCATCCTGGTGGAATCAGGCGGGGACAATCTCACCGCGACGTTCTCCTCCGGGCTGGTGGACGTGCAGATCTTCGTCATCGACGTAGCCGGGGGAGACAAGGTGCCCCGCAAGGGCGGACCCGGTGTCACCTACTCGGATCTGTTGGTGGTCAACAAAACCGACCTCGCGCCGCTGGTGGGCGCCGATCTGGACGTGATGCGCCGCGACGCGGCCATGGTCCGTGGTGAGCGTCCCACGGTGCTGATCTCACTGACCGCCGACCCGGCCGCCACAGCGGTGTTGGGCTGGGTGCGTGAGCAACTCGACGTCCCGCAGGCGGTGTAGATGCGTTCGGAGGTGGTGGTCGTCGCGCGGCGGGACCGCTCACCGCATCTCGAGTCCAGGGGCGGGATCGCCGCACGCCGCACCGAGCGCGACACCGTGCACCTGGTGTCGTCGGCGGCGACGCCACTGGGTGGCGACTCGATCCACATCCGGCTGGTGGTGGAAGCCGGTGCCCGGCTGCGGCTGCGCACTGCGGCGGCGACGGTCACCCTGCCCGGAGCAGCCACCACCGAATCGCATGCGTCCTGGACGCTGGAGGTCGCCGGCGAGCTCGACCTCGACCCGCTGCCGACGATCGTGGCGGCCACCTCACACCACTTCGTGACCACCCGCCTCAACCTGGCCGACAGCGGCCGTCTCCGGCTGATCGAGAAGGTACAGATCGGCAGAACCGGTGAACGCCAGGGTTTCTGGTCAGGCTCGCTGAGCGCCGACGTCAACGGGAGGCCCCTGCTGCGGCACCGCGTCGAACTCGGCAACAGTTCCGTCGCCGACGACGAGATCGCCGCCCCGGGAGCGAGTATCAGCGAACTGCACTACCCGTGCAGCGACGTCGAAGCCGCAGGGGTCACGCTGGCGCTTGCCGGGGGAGGGTGCCTGTCGACCTGGCAGGGCGAGCGGCTGTGACTAACTTGCGGCCTTCTCTGTGTCCTGAACCGACGCAGCGATCTCCTCGAGTTCCTCGATCCGGGTGCGGGCGTAGGCCTGCTGCTCGGTGATCGTCAACTGGCCGCGGTTGCGGCCCAGGAACGTCACCGTCCACGACAGCATCGTGACGATCTTGGTCTTGAAGCCGACCAGATAGATCAGGTGCAGGAACAACCAAGCCAGCCAGGCGATGAACCCGCCGAACTCCAGCGGACCGATCTTGGCCACCGCGCTGAACTTCGACACCGTGGCCATCGATCCCTTGTCGAAATAGCTGAAGGGTTCACGCTGCGACGGGTCGGCGCCCTTGAGTCCGGCAACGATGGCCTTGGCCGCGTATTTGCCGCCCTGGATGGCTCCCTGCGCCATCCCCGGCACCCCTTCGACCGCTGCCATGTCACCGACGACGAACACGTTGGGATTGCCCGGGATCGAGAGATCCGGAAGCACCTTGACCCGTCCTGCCCGGTCGAGTTCGACGCCGGACTGGTTGGCCAGATCACGGCCCAGCGGGCTGGCGGACACACCGGCCGACCACACCTTGCAGGCGGACTCGATGCGACGCAGCGTGCCGTCGGGGTCCTTGACCGTGATGCCGTTCCGGTCGACGTCGGTCACCATGGCGTTGAGCTGGATGTCGACGCCCATCTTCTCCAGCCGGGCTTGTGCCTTCTTGCCGAGTTTCTCACCCATCGGGGGCAGCACCGCGGGGGCGGCGTCGAGTAGGATCACCCGCGCCTTGGTCGAATCGATGTGCCGGAACGTGCCTTTGAGTGTGTGATCGGCCAGTTCTGCGATCTGCCCGGCCATCTCGACGCCTGTCGGGCCCGCTCCCACGACCACGAACGTCAGCAGCTTCTCCCGACGGGCCGGGTCACTGGACCGTTCCGCCTGCTCGAAGGCCCCGAGAATGCGCCCCCGCAGTTCCAGTGCGTCGTCGATGGACTTCATGCCGGGTGCGAACTCGGCGAAGTGGTCGTTGCCGAAATAGGACTGGCCCGCGCCGGCAGCGATGACCAGGCTGTCGTAGGGCGTGACATAGGTGTGGCCGAGCAGTTCGGAGCGCACGGTCTTGGTCTTGAGGTCGATGCGGGTCACGTCGCCGAGCAGCACCTGCGCGTTCTTCTGGTTGCGCAGGATCACCCGCGTCGCCGGGGCGATCTCGCCCTCGGAGATGATGCCGGTCGCGACCTGGTACAGCAGCGGCTGGAACAGGTGATGGGTGGTGCGGGCGATCATCTTGATGTCGACGTCGGCTCGCTTGAGGTGCTTGGCGGCGGTCAGGCCACCGAATCCCGAGCCGATGATGACCACTTTGTGCCTGTCGGACGCAGTAGCTCCGGGATGGCTCATCATTTCTCCTTGGCGGGATCTGCCTGTTCAGTTCAACGAATACGTTAGCCGCCGGGCTTCCGGCGGGCGCGGTGAGATGCCCCACCGGCCAGGGTTCAGCCGGCCACCAGAGGCTTGAGGGCCTCTCCCAGTGCGGTGATGTGACCGGGCTGGTAACCCTGCAGGCTGGTGGGCAGGTTCATGATCACCGCGTCGATGCCGACGTCGAAAACCTTGGTCTTGAGCTGTTCGGCGATCGACTCGGCACTGCCGACCACCATCCTTTGGCTCATCTCTGCCGGGATGACGTCGGCGGTGACGTTCTCGTCGACCATCGCGGTCACCAGCATGCTGGTCTCCAGCGTGGCCGGATCCCGTCCGATGTCATCACACCTGGCCTTGACGACGTCGAGCTTGGCGGCCAGTTCGTCGAAACCGGCGATCACGTTGAGGTGGTCGAAATGCCGGACCGCCAGCGGGATCGTCTTCTTCTCGCCGCTGCCACCGATCATCAGCGGGATGTGTTCGCGGAAACGGGGATTGGCCATGGCTTCCTCGACCCGGTAGTACTTGCCGGTGAACGAGGGACGCTCACCCGCGATCATCGGCAGGATGATCTGCAACGCCTCGTCGAGCTTGTTGAACCGGTCGGTGAAGGTGCCGAACTCGTAGCCGAGCTGATCATGCTCGAGCTCGAACCACCCGGTCCCGATGCCCAGGATCGCGCGTCCCTGGCTGATCACGTCGAGTGTGGTGATGGCTTTGGCCAGGAGCGTCGGGTTGCGGTAGGTGTTGCCGGTGACCAGGGTGCCCAGCTGGACACGCTCGGTGGCGGTGGCCAGGGCGCCCAGTGCGGTGTAGGCCTCGAGCATCGGCTCTTCGGGGCTGCCCAGCATGGGCAATTGGTAGAAATGGTCCATCACGAAGACCGAGTCGAAACCTGCCGCCTCGGCTTCCTGCGCCTGCGCGATCACGGTGGGGAACATCTCGGCGACGCCGGTGCCATAGGAGAAGTTGGGGATCTGGAGTCCGAGTCGAATCGTCACTCCGTCGAGCCTAGCCAGCCCCCGCCGATTGTCGACCCCGCGTTCCGCGACGTCCCGGTACTACCCGAAGTTCGCCAATGCGCCATGGCTGACGTGCAGCGTCTGACCGGTGATGTGACGGGCGGCAGGGGTCGCCAGGAACAACGACAGCCGCGCGATTTCGGAGCTGACCGACGGCGGTGTGGCGTCCAGTCCGTCGTATCCGGGTTCGACCCCGCGCCCGGCGGCGACCGCGTTCACCGTGATTCCCCGGGTGCCGAAGTGATGCGCCTGCCCGGCGGTCCACTCGGAGACCGCGGCCTTGACCGCGGCGTCGGCACTGCCCTCGCGCACCGGGTCCGGGATCACGGTGACGACCGAGCCGCCCGAGCGAAGATGGTCGCCGAGAACCTGCACCGTCAACACGGCCGATACCAGGGTGTTGTCGAAGATGCTGCGCCATTCGTTGAAGTGGTCGGTCAGCGTGTAGGTGCGCGGGTCGCCACCGCCGCGCTTCGGGACCGGTACGTTCACGATGGTGTCCAGGTGGGCCGGCAACTGGCCCTGCACCGCCGCGACCGACGCCGGATCGGTGTTGTCGAACACGATCGCGCGGGCGTCGCTGGCGTCCAGCTCCTTCACCGCGACGTCGAGCTCGTCGCGACGGCTTCCCGCGAGAACCACGGTGTGGCCGGCGTCGCTGAAACTCGCCGCGATCGTGCGGCCCAGATCCGTGTCGCATCCTGTGACCAGAACATCCATCGTCGGCCCCTCCTGTTGTGTTCAACGCTGAACCCCAGCGAGTGCCGCCAATGTTACTGGACAGTAGCTAGCCGATGAAACCCGACGCGCCGCGAGTTCCGCGGTGCGCACGACGCCGCGGGTAACAGCTGGGCACGGCACCGCGATCTACGGAGAAGAGTCACCTCGACACCAGACCCGACAGAACACAGGCCACCCCGCGCCACGCGCGGGGTCCTTCGGCTGTCAGCAACCAGGTGACTGACGCCCATACAGGGCATTCAATGTACGCAGCAATGTCTCAGTTTGGCATTCAATGACCAATTCGCACTTGCGTCACGGCTGTAACACGGTAGTTTCTTCCCCATGGTTCAGCCGGACGCGAATGCTCACCGCCGTAGCGGGTTTCCGAAGTCTATCGGGCGCGCGGCGCTGACGAGTGCCACCACAGCGGCTTTGATGGCAGCGTTGACTCTGCCGGTGGCACACGCGCAGCCCGCACCGCCGCCACCACCACCGCCCCCGACGGTCGTCGACGGCGCCCCGCCGCCGGCCGACCCCAACGCACCACCGCCTCCGCCGGCCGACCCGAACGCACCGCCGCCTCCGCCGGCCGACCCGAACGCACCGCCACCTCCGCCGCCCCCGCCGCCGGCGGACCCGAACGCGCCACCGCCTCCGCCCCCGCCGCCGGCGGACCCGAACGCGCCACCACCCGCCGATCCTGACGCCCCCGCGCCCGAGCCGGGACGTGTCGACAATGCTGCGGGCGGTTTCAGCTACGTCGTGCCCGCAGGCTGGACGGTCTCTGATGCCACCCAGCTGTCGTACGGACAGGCGCTGCTCACGAAGCTGCCGCCGGAAGGTGCGCCCCCGGACGCGCAGCCGCCCAACGACACCAGCGTGCTGCTCGGCAGGCTCGATCTGAAGCTCTTCGCAGGTGCCGAGACGGACAACACGAAGGCCGCCCAGCGCCTGGCCTCGGACATGGGCGAGTTCTTCATGCCCTTCCCGGGCACGCGGGTCAACCAGAAGACAGTGCCGCTCGATGCCGGGGGAATGACCGGTGTCGCCTCCTACTACGAGGTGGATTTCACTGACACCGCCAAGCCCAACGGCCAGATCTGGGCCGGAGTGGTGGGCGCACCGACCCCCGCGGGGACCCCCCGTGGTCAGCGCGCACCGGAGCGGTGGTTCGTGGTGTGGCTCGGCACCGAAGCCAACCCGATTCCCCAGGAAGAAGCGGTGACCCTGGCCAACTCGGTCCGGCCGTGGACACCTCCGCCGCCTCCGCCGCCGGCGGACCCGAACGCACCGCCGCCACCGCCGGATCCGAACGCACCGCCGCCGGATCCGAATGCTCCGCCGCCGCGGCCGGAGGTCGGGGTGCCGGTTCCGGTCGACCCGAACACGGCGCCGGGGATGTTGCCACCCGCATAGCGGACCCCGGTCGGCACGACCGTCGTTCGTTCACGTTTCCGGTGCATTCCCAAAGCCGAACCGTTACCCGTGAGGCGTATACCTGGGTCTAGTCCGGTCGCGTCCGCGCCGGGCTGACCGGCAAGCGGCAGGAGATTCCAATGGAAATCGTTGCAGCCACCGAGTTGCTCGCACGCTCGTCGACCCTGACGAGCGTGGGATGGATCGGATACATCATCATCGGGGCGATCGCCGGCTGGATCGCCGGGAAGATCATGAAGGGCGGCGGTTCCGGAATCCTGATGAACATCGTCATCGGTGTGGTCGGCGCCCTGCTCGGCGGTTTTCTGTTGAGCTTCTTCCTCGACACCGCCGGTGGCGGTTGGTGGTTCACCCTCTTCACCGCGATCCTGGGCTCGGTGATCCTGCTGTGGATCGTCGGCATGGTGCAGGGGAGGAGCAAGGTCTGACCGCGACCTGGGCACGGCGAGGGCGGTGAGCCGCACCACGATGCGGGCCTGGCAGGTGCGGCGGCCGGGTCCGATGTCGTCCCGGCCGCTGGTGCCCGCCACCGTGGCCACCCCGCAGCCCGGCCGCGACGAGTTGCTCGTCGCCGTGCTCGCCTGCGGTGTCTGCCGGACTGATCTGCACGTCACCGAGGGTGATCTCCCGGTTCACCGCCATCAGGTGATCCCCGGACACGAGGTGGTCGGAGAAGTCGTCCAGATCGGTGCCGACGTGCCGCCGCGGTTCGCGGTGGGGGACCGCGTCGGGATCGCGTGGCTGCGCCACACCTGTGGGACCTGCGTCTACTGCACGCGTGGCCAGGAGAACCTGTGCCCGCAATCTCGCTACACCGGCTGGGATGCCGACGGCGGCTACGCCGAATTCGCGACGGTCCCTGCGGCTTACGCGCTCCGACTGCCCTCCGGCTATCCGGATGCCGAGCTTGCGCCGCTGCTGTGTGCGGGCATCATCGGCTATCGCTCGCTGCTTCGCGCCCAGCTACCCGCCGGAGGCAGGCTCGGCATCTACGGGTTCGGCGGGAGCGCGCACCTCACCGCCCAGGTCGCGGTGGCGCGAAGCGCCGAGGTGCACGTCATGACCCGCGGTGACCAGGCCCGCGAGCTCGCCTTGGCGCTGGGCGCCGCTTCCGCCCAGGGTGCGGACGACCCGCCGCCGGTACCGCTGGACGCCGCGATCCTGTTCGCTCCCGTCGGCGAACTCGTGTTGCCCGCCCTGGAAGCGCTGGACCGCGGCGGCACCCTCGCGATCGCAGGCATCCACCTCAGCGACATCCCGCCGCTGAACTACCAGCGTCACCTGTTTCAGGAGCGGCAGGTCCGGTCGGTGACGTCCAATACCCGGGACGACGCTGCGGCGTTCCTGGACTTCGCAGCCCACCATCGTCTCGAGGTCACCAGCCCGCAGTACCCGCTGGACCGGGCCGACGACGCACTCGGTGATCTGAGCAGTGGGCGGATCTCCGGAGCCGCGGTGCTGATCGTCTGACCTCAGGTCAGATGCCACACCAGGGCGGCGGCCAGCGCACCCAGACCGTTCAGTGACCAGTGCAGTGCGATCGGTGCGATCAGGCTGCCGCTTCGGCGACGCAGCCAGGCGAAGACGAAGCCGGCCGCGGCAGTGGCCACGACGGCCCCGAGAACACCCACCACGGTGCCGAAAACGCCGCCGCCGAGAATCCTGGTGAAGCCGACGTTGCTGGCCGTCAGACCCATCGACGTGGCGATGTGCCACAGCCCGAACAGCAGCGAACCGGCGGCGGCGACGCCGCGCCAGCCCCACGCCCGGTCCAGCGCACCGTGCAGCACCCCCCGGAAAGCCAGTTCCTCGGGGATAACCGTCTGCAACGGGATGATGATCATCGAGGCGATCAGCGCCCCCGACAGCGTGGCGTAGTTGTTGTTGAGGAACATCGGGCGTGTCCACGGCAGCAGCGCACCGACGGCGATCACCGTCCCGACGAGGGCGACCGCCGCGAGCGCGTAGCCGGCGCCAGACCTCCAGTGCTCCCGGGCGAGCCCGAGTTCCGCCCAGCCCAGGCCGCGCGAACGGACCAGCAGAACGAGTCCCACCGCGGCCGCGGGCACCACGGCAATGCTGGCCCACGGCGTGGTGAAGTGCGCGATCAAATTGGTCAGCGCCAGCACCACGATCACGACCGCCACGTCGGCGTAGATCCGGAAGTGGTGCAACGCAGACAGCTGAGCCACCAAGGGGTGGGGCTCTGCAGGCGCGGCGACCGTGCTGGCGTCAGTCATATCCGGTCAAGGGTACCGGCCAGGACCGGCCGTACCGATCAGCTGTGACCGACCTGACCACTGGGCTACTCGTTGTCGCCGCCTGTGTCGGCGGCAGCGGCGACGGCTTCGGTGTCCACGCCGGCCTCCTTCGCTGCCGGCCAGACCCATTCCTTGACCTCGGGGATGTCATCGCCGCGCGCGCGGGTGTACTCCCGGGCGGCGATCCGCTTGTCGGCCATCTGCTGGCGCAGCGTGGCGCAGGTCGATCCCAGTGTCGGCACGCGGTCGATGACGTCCATGACCAGGTGGTAGCGGTCCAGGTCGTTGAGCATCACCATGTCGAAGGGAGTGGTCGTGGTGCCCTCCTCCTTGTACCCGCGGACGTGCAGGTTGGCGTGGCCGGTGCGCCGGTAGGTGAGCCGGTGGATCAGCCACGGGTAGCCGTGGTAGGCGAAGATGATCGGCTTGTCGGTGGTGAACAGCATGTCGAACTCCCGGCTGGACAGGCCGTGGGGATGCTCGGTGCTGTCCTGCAACCGCATCAGGTCGACGACGTTGATGAAGCGGACCTTGAGGTCGGGCAGGTGGGTGCGCAGCAGATCGACGGCAGCGAGCGCTTCCAGCGTCGGGACGTCGCCGGCGGCCGCGAGAACCACGTCGGGGTCGGCCCCGAGCACTTCGTTGCCCGCCCATTCCCAGATGCCCAACCCGCGGGTGCAGTGGGCAATCGCCTGTTCCATCGTCAGGAAGTTGGGTGCGGGCTGTTTACCGGAGACGACGACGTTGACGTACTGCCGCGATCTGAGGCAGTGGTCGTAGGTCGACAGCAGGGTGTTGGCGTCCGGCGGCAGGTAGACGCGCACCACGTTCGCGCTCTTGTTGACGACGTGATCGATGAAGCCGGGATCCTGATGGGAGAAACCGTTGTGATCCTGCCGCCAGACATGGCTGGACAGCAGATAATTCAGGCTAGCGATGGGGCGCCGCCACGGGATGTGATCGGTGACCTTCAACCACTTGGCGTGCTGGTTGAACATCGAGTCGATGATGTGGATGAACGCCTCGTAGCAGTTGAACATGCCGTGGCGGCCGGTCAGCAGATAACCCTCGAGCCAGCCCTGGCATTGATGCTCGGAGAGCACTTCCATCACCCTGCCCGCTCGGGCGAGGTGCTCGTCGACCTCGGACCCGAAGAACTCGGCATTCCACTGCTTGTCGGTGGCGTCGTACACGGCCTGCAGCCGGTTGGACGCCGTCTCGTCGGGTCCGAAGATGCGGAAGTTGTCGGGGTTGAGCCTGATCACCTCGGTGAGCCACTGGCCCAGCACCTTGGTGGCCTCGGCGATGGTCGCACCCGGCTCGGGCACGTCGACGGCGAAGTCGCGAAAGTTCGGCAACCGGAGGTCCTTGAGAACCAGACCACCGTTGGAGTGGGGATTGTCGCTCATCCGCAGCTGGCCCTGCGGCGCCAATTCGGCGATGTCGGCCAACAACCGGCCGTCGGCGTCGAACAGTTCGTCGGCCCGGTAGGAGGCCAGCCAGTCGGCGAGCACCGCCAGGTGTTCCTCGGTGTCACGGGCGTTGCCCAGCGGTACCTGGTGAGCGCGCCAGGATCCGGTCGTCTTCTTGCCGTCGATGTAGTCGGGTCCCGTCCAGCCTTTCGGCGTCCGGAAGACGATCATGGGCCAGCGCGGCTGGAAGTCCTCACCTGCGGCGGCCCTGGCCTTGATCTCGGCGATCTCGTCGAGCACGTCATCGAGCAGCGCGGCGAACCGGCGGTGGGCGTCGGCATGGTCCGGTCCGGCTTCAGCGCCGTCGGGAACCTCGAAGAAGTACGGGTTGTGTCCATAGCCGACCATCAGGCTGCGCAGCTCGTCTGCCGGAATCCGGGCCAGCACCGTCGGGTTGGCGATCTTGTAGCCGTTGAGGTGCAGGATCGGCAGCACCACCCCGTCCTGGTTCGGGTTCGCGAACTTGTTGGAGTGCCAGCTGGTGGCCAGCGCCCCGGTTTCGGCCTCGCCGTCGCCGACCACCGCCGCGACCAGCAGGTCCGGATTGTCGAACGCGGCGCCGTAGGCGTGTGACAGCGCGTAGCCGAGTTCGCCGCCCTCGTGGATCGAGCCCGGGGTCTCCGGGGCCACATGCGAAGGGATCCCGCCGGGGAAGGAGAACTGTCGGAACAGCCGGCGCATCCCTTCGGCGTCCTGGGTGATGTCGGGGTAGATCTCGCTGTAGGTGCCCTCCAGGTAGGTGTTGGCCACCAAACCGGGTCCACCGTGGCCCGGGCCGGTGACATACATCGTCGACTGCTCGCGCTCGTTGATCGCGCGGTTGAGGTGGGCATAGAGAAAGTTCAGGCCGGGAGTTGTGCCCCAGTGCCCGAGCAGGCGCGGTTTGACATCGTCACGAGTCAGCGGAGTCCGCAGCAGTGGGTTGTCCAGCAGGTAGATCTGGCCGACCGACAGGTAATTGGCGGCGCGCCACCACCGGTCGAGTCGGCTCACCATCTCATCGCTCAGCGGGCTCCGGTCGACGGTCTTCGGCTCGGTCGAGGCAGTCATGTCTCCATCCAACTCCGCATAGGGGTGTCTTCCAACCCGTACCCGATGGCGCGGGCGTTAATCTTTCGCGCACCGCTATCGTGAGCAGTCATCCACGGCGGCAGAAGGGCAGGCGGCGATGGTCGGAGAACCGTTGCTGGCATCGCTGCGGGTGCTCGACCTGTGCTCGGGTGCAGGTGACGCCGTCGGCCGCATCCTTGCCGATCTCGGTGCCGACGTGCTCAAGATCGAGCCACCCGGCGGCAGTCCGGCGCGGGACCGCGCACCGACGGTGGCCGGGGCCGGTATCGGGTTCGCGCTGGACAACGCCAACAAGCGTTGCGCCGTGCTCGATCCGGGCGCGCCCGCCGACCGGCGAGCGCTGATCGAGCTCGCCGGCGACGCAGACATCGTGATCGATTCGCAGAACCCTGGCGCCGCAGCGGCATTCGGCACGTCCAGCAGGGAGCTGTCGCAGCTCTTCACCCATCTGGTCACGATGTCGGTCACCGATTTCGGCGTCTCGGGCCCCTACGCCTCTTGGCGCGCCACCGACGCGGTGTGCTATGCGATGTCGTCGGCGCTGTCCCGTACCGGGCCGACGGCCGGCACGCCGGTGTTGCCACCGAACGGCGTGGCTTCCGCCACAGCAGCGGCGCAGGCCGCATGGGCGGTTCTGGCGGCCTACTACGACCGGTTACGTTGCGGGAAAGGCGAGTTCATCGACTTCTCGCGCTTTGAGGCGGTGGTCCAGGCGCTCGACCCGCCTTTCGGTTCCGAGGGACAGGCCGCCGTCGGGCTGAAGGCTCCCACGGAGTTGTGGCGCGGCCGCCCGCGCAACCAGCAGATCTACCCGATCTTCGAATGCCACGACGGCCACGTACGGATCTGCCTGTTGTCAGCGCGCCAATGGCACGGCATGCGGGCCTGGCTCGGCGAGCCGGAGCAGTTCTCGGACCCGCGGTTCGACACCATCGCCGCCCGCTATGCCGCCTCGCGGGAGCTCAACGCGGCCATCGCCGAGTTGTTCGCCCCGCAGACCATGGCTTCCCTGGTCGCTGCGGGCCAGACCCGTGGAGTGCCGATCGCTGCGGTGCAGACTCCTGCAGAAGCGTTGTCGGAAAAGCATTTCCGAAGTGTCGGCGCGTTGTCCGACGTCGCCCTGACACCACGGACGTCGGTGACCATCCCGGTGGGCCCTCTGGTGATCGACGGTGCCCGCCACGGGTACCGTCGCGGTGCACCCGCCATCGGTGCCGACGCCCCCGAGTGGCGGGCCCAACGGCCGGCCGACGAGCGCCCGATCGACAGCCCGGCCGGCGGACCGTCGCGGCCCTTCGACGGCATCCGGATCCTCGATCTCGGCGTCATCGTCGCCGGCGGCGAGTTGGGCCGACTGTTCGCCGACCTCGGCGCGGAGGTCATCAAGATCGAGAGCCCGGCCTACCCCGACGGCCTGAGGCAGTCCCCGCCGGGCAAGCCGATGAGCCGGTCCTGGGCGCTGACGCACCGCAACGAGTACGGCTTGGGCCTGAATCTGCGACAGCGGTCCGGGGCCGAACTGTTCAGCCGGTTGGTGACGGCCTCCGATGCGGTGTTCGCCAACTTCAAACCGGGCACGCTGGCCTCGCTCGGATTCTCCTACGACCGGTTGCACGAGCTCAACCCCGGCATCGTGCTGGCCGAGAGCAGCGCATTCGGGGATCGCGGGCCCTGGAGTTCGCAGATGGGCTACGGCCCACTCGTCCGGGCCTGCACCGGCGTCACCCGGTTGTGGACGTCGCCCGACGCCGAGCCGGACACGTTCTACGACGCCACGACGATCTTCCCCGACCACGTGGTCGGCCGCCTCACCGCGATCGCCGCTGCCGCCGTGCTGATCCGGCGGCGACGCACCGGTGTCGGTGGCCACGTGCACATCTCACAGGCCGAAGCAGCGATCAACCAGCTCGCGCAGGCCTATGTCGGCGAATCGTGCAGAGCTGCCGGCTTCGAGGTGGCCACCGACGACTCCGTCGACGCGGTGTTCCCGTGCGCCGGCGACGACGAGTGGTGCGTGATCTCGCTGCGCGAGACGTCACACCGCGACGTGGTCGCCGGCGTGATCGGTCGCTCGGCGCTTCCCGAGGACCGCGCCGAGCTGATCGCTGCGGTGTCGCGCTGGACCGGGCCACGGGACAAGGGCGCGGTCGTCGCGCAACTGCAGGACCTCGGCGTCCCCGCCGGTCCGATGAACCGCGCGGCCGATGTCGCCGCCGATCCCCAGATCGCCTTCAGGCAGCTGTTCAGCGACATGACCCATCCGCTGCTGGACGCCCCGGTGCTCGCCGAGACCGCGCCGGCCCCGTTCACCCGCATCCCGCGCGCCGATCTGCGGCCCGCGCCCATGCCCGGCGAACACACCCGGATGATCTGCCAGAAGGTGCTCGGCCTCGACCCTGAGGAGATCGACGGGCTGATCGCCGACGGCGTGCTGTTCAGCCATGAGAACACGACCTAGGAAGGCCACCTTCATGTCACTGGAGCCCAGGACCCCGGTACTCGTCGGCTACGGCCAGGTGAACCAGCACACCGAGAACCCCGGCGTCGAACCCATCGACCTGATGGAGGCGGCCGCACGCGCCGCGGCCGACCCGCGGGTGCTCGAGTCGGTCGACGCCGTCCGCATCGTCAACCTGCTGTCATGGCGCTACCGCGATCCGGGACTGCTTCTTGCGCAACGCATCCGGGCTGACAAGGCGGACACCCGGTGCACCGGTGTCGGCGGCAACGTGCCGCAGACGTTGGTGAACCTGGCCTGCCTGGACATCCAGCAGGGCCGGGCAGACGTGGTGCTGATCGGCGGCGCGGAGACCTGGCGCACCCGGAGCCGGCTGCGCGCGGCCGGTCAGAAGCCGGACTGGACACGCCAGGACGATTCGGTGCCCGTTGCTCCCGGTTCCGATGACGGGGTGCCGATGGCAGGGCCCGCGGAGATCCAGATCAACCTGGACCGGCCCGCCTACGTCTATCCGATGTTCGAGCAGGCGCTGCGGATCGCCGCGGGTGAGACGCCCGACGAACACCGCCGCCGCATCGGCGAGCTGTGGTCTCAGTTCAGTGCGGTCGCCGCGGCGAACCCGCACGCCTGGAGCAGGGAAGCCCTCAGCGCAGAACGGATCTGGCAGCCGGCACCGGACAACCGGATGATCAGTTGGCCCTACACCAAGTTGATGAACTCCAACAACATGGTCGACCAGGGGGCAGTGCTGATCCTGGCCTCGGCCGAGAAAGCCACCCACCTGCAGATCCCCACGGAGCGTTGGGTGTTCCCCTACGCCGGAACCGACGCGCACGATACCTACGCGATCGGCGAGCGGGCGGAGTTCTGCACCTCGCCGGCGATCAGGATCGCCGGGAAGCGGGCACTGGAACTCGCGGGTACTCAGATCGACGAGATCGACCTGGTCGACATCTACTCCTGCTTTCCGTCAGCGGTTCAGGTCGCCGCCGCGGAACTCGGGCTTCCCATAGGGGATCCCGGCCGATCCCTGACGGTCACCGGCGGCCTGACCTTCGCGGGCGGCCCGTGGAACAACTACGTCACCCACTCGATCGCCACGATGGCCGAGCAACTGGTGTCACAGCCGGGTGCTCGCGGTCTGGTCACCGCCAACGGCGGCTACCTCACCAAACACAGCTTCGGCGTATACGGCACCCAGCCGCCGGAACACGAATTCCGTTGGGAAGATCTGCAACCCGCTGTCGACCGGGAGCCCACCCGCACTGCGCTGGTGGGCTGGAGCGGCGTCGGCACGGTCGAGTCGTGGACCACCCCCGTCGACCGGGATGGCCGGCCCGAGAAGGCGTTCCTCGCCGTGCGGACGCCTGAGGACGCCCGCGTGCTCGCCGTGATCAGCGATTCGGCCGACGCCGAGGCGACCGTGCGTGACGACATCGCGGGTGCCGCGGTACGCGTCCACGACGACGGCACCGCGGCCCTGGTGTGACTACAGCAGGCCGAGCGCCGCGACCGCGTCGCGTTCGGCGCGCAGCTCGGCGACCGAGGCGTCGATCCGGGCGCGGGAGAACGGGTTGATGTCGAGCCCTTCGACGATCTCCCACCGGCCACCGACGGCGCGGCACGGCAGCGAGCACACCAGTCCCTCGTCGATGCCGTAGGCACCGGGAGACGGCAGTGCCACCGACGTCCAGTCTCCGTCCGGGGTGCCGTGGATCCAGTCGTCGACGTGGTCGATCGCGCCGTTGGCCGCCGACGCCGCCGAACTCGCACCGCGTGCCTCGATGATCGCGGTGCCGCGGCGTGCCACCGTGGGAATGAAATCGTCTGTCAGCCAGTGGGTGTCGGCGGCGTAGTCGGCGC
This sequence comes from Mycolicibacterium hippocampi, assembly GCF_010723735.1. Taxonomy (GTDB): domain Bacteria; phylum Actinomycetota; class Actinomycetes; order Mycobacteriales; family Mycobacteriaceae; genus Mycobacterium; species Mycobacterium hippocampi. Next base: position 3,812,998 of record NZ_BLLB01000002.1, read on the forward strand.
CGGACCGCCCGCCGACCTGCGCGTGGAAGATGTCCGGGTACTGGGTGGGGGAGTGGTTGCCCCAGATCGTCATCCTGTTGATCTCGGTGACCGGAACCCCTGAGTGCCGGGACATCGCGGCGACCGCCCGGTTGTGATCCAGGCGGGTCAACGCGGTGAACCGGTCACGGGGGATGTCGGGGGCGTGCGCTGCGGCCACCAAAGCGTTGGTGTTGGCCGGGTTTCCGACCACCAGCACCCGGACATCGGCACCGGCGCCGGCGTTGAGCGCCTTGCCCGCGGTGGCGAAGATCTGCGCGTTGGCCTCCAGCAGGTCGGCGCGTTCCATTCCCTTGGTGCGCGGCCGCGATCCGATCAGCAGCGCCACGTCCACCCCGTCGAATCCGCGGACCGGGTCGTCGTAGATCGCGGTGCCGGCCAGTAGCGGGAACGCACCGTCGTCGAGTTCCATCACGACGCCCTCGGCGGCTCGCACCGCGCCGGGCAGCTCGAGCAGCCGCAGCGCGACCGGGGTGTGACGGCCCAGCATCGCGCCGGCGGCGATCCGGAACAGGGCCGCGTAACCGATCTGCCCGGCCGCTCCCGTGACGGCGACGGTGACCGGAGCGGGAGACGCGGACGGCGGTGGCGATGTCACGGGTCTCAACCTAGACAACCTGCGGTCAGGGCGCGTCGGCAGGCACGTCGGTGTAGCTCATCGTGTGGCCGTCGGACGAGAAGGTGAATCCCTTTCCGCTGAGCTCGGACAGGCATGAGATGCCGGAGCTTTCCTGGACGTTGCAGCGGAAGCCGGCGACGGCCAGGATCCGGTTGAACGGCAGCACGACCGCGGGGCCCGGGTCCAGCCCGAACTGCGGCGCCGACTCGGCGGAGAACTGCGGGTCGCCCGTCCGGTCGACGACGAGGACGTTCGGAGCCACCGGTTCGCCGTCGGGGTCGGGAACCTCGTCGGGTGCGCCGGTGATCGGCAGGGCCGACGTAGGCGCCTGGGCGCTCTGGCAGCCTGCCCGGGTGCGCGGCAGCACCGCGCACTCCCAGCGCCCGCTGGGACTGGTGAAGTAGTACCCGGTGGCCCCGTCCACCTCGGCTGCGTAGTCGAACGCGTTGACCAGGTGCGCGTTGCTCGGCCGGGTGGTGCTCACGGCGGATGTGGGAGCCGGGCTGGCGGCCGGCGCGCCGTCGTCGGTGTTGACCACCACCGACCCGGCGGCGCACCCGCAACTCAGCGTCGTCATCAGCGCGCCGAGGGCGGCCAATCTCATGGCATGCATGGTGTCGAGTGTGCCGGGTGGTGGAGCCCTCGACGATCATCCCAGCATTTTTTCGCGAAGTTCACGGTCCGTCGAGACCCGCACCAGCGCTGCGGCCAGCGCAGCGCTGCTTCGAGGTGCCAGCGACGCCAGCGTACCGGGTTCGTCGGGCAAGCCCAGGTCGGCCGCGGCTGCGGTGGCCCGGTCGTCGAAGTGCGGCCGCGCCCAGGTCCAGATGTCCTGGATCTCGCGCAGGAAGATGTCGGCGCCGGTGTCGCCGATTCCCTTGAACTGCTGCAGAAGTCGCTTCGTCTCAGCGGCATCGCGGCCACTGGCAACAGCGAGCCGGCGGAGATCACCGCCGTAGTTGTCGGTGACGGCGGCGGCGATCTCGGCTGCTCTGGTGGCCGAACTCTCGTCGTAGCGCACGTAGTGCGCGCGGCCGAAGGCGCCGATCAGTGCAGACCGCTCGGCGTCCTGCACGGCCCGCGCTGTTCGCAGCCCGGCCCGGTTCATCTCGCGCGCGGCGCGCACCGCGATGTGCGCGTCGATCGGCTTGCTGGCCAGCATGCACAGCATCAGTAGCTGAAACAACGGCATCGGTTTGTCTCGCAGCCGGATCCCGGCCTCCTCAGCGAACGTCGTCCCGGCATCGGCCAGTAACCGTTCGACCACACGCTGATGTCTCTGTGATGACATTGGAGAGGGCTTACCCGAAGTGCCGGGCGGAAAACCCGCACCCACTCTTTCTCGGCGAGCAGACACAAACTCGCACGAAATCCCGGAAGATTGTGCGAGTTTGCGTCTGCTCGCGGCTGTCAGGCCGCGACGGTCGCGGTCTCGGCGGCCGGTTCCAGCGCCAGCACGACGATCTCGGCGACGTCGGTCATCGGCTTCACCTCGAGCGCCTCCAGCACCTCGGCCGGCACGTCGTCGAGATCCGGCTCGTTGCGCTGCGGGATGAAAACGGTTGACAGTCCGGCACGTTGGGCGGCCAGCAGTTTCTGCTTCACCCCGCCGATCGGCAGCACCCGGCCGTTGAGTGTGACCTCGCCGGTCATCCCGACGTCGGCACGCACCTGACGCCCGGTGGCCATCGACACCAGCGCGGTCACCATCGTGACACCCGCCGAGGGACCGTCCTTGGGCACGGCACCAGCGGGGACGTGGACGTGGATCTTGCGGTCCAGGGCCTTGGGGTCGACACCGAGTTGTTCGGCGTGCGCGCGGACGTAGGACAGCGCGATCTGCGCCGACTCCTTCATCACGTCACCCAGCTGGCCGGTGAGCACAAGACCGGGGTCCCCTTCGGTCGACCCGGCCTCGATGTACAGCACGTCACCGCCCAGACCCGTCACCGCCAGACCGGTCGCCACCCCGGGCACCGCCGTACGCTCCTCGGAATCCGGGGTGAACCGCGGACGCCCCAGATAGCCGACAAGATCAGGCTCATCGATGGTCAACGGCGTCGGGTCGGCTGCCAGTTTTGTGGTGGCCTTCCGCAGCGCCTTGGCCAGCAGTCGCTCGAACTGCCGTACACCCGGTTCGCGGGTGTAGTCCGCGGCGATCTTGTGCAGTGCGGCCTCGGTGACCGTCACCTCCTCGGCGGTCAGCGCCGCGCGTTCAGCCTGCCGGGGCAACAGATAGTCACGAGCGATGGCGACCTTGTCGTCTTCGGTGTAGCCGTCGATCTGCACCAGCTCCATCCGGTCCAGAAGCGCCGACGGGATGTTCTCGATGACGTTGGCCGTCGCCAGGAACACCACATCGGACAGGTCCAGGTCGAGATCGAGGTAGTGGTCGCGGAAGGTGTGGTTCTGCGCCGGGTCCAGCACCTCCAGCAGCGCCGCACTCGGATCACCGCGGTAGTCGGAGCCGACCTTGTCGACCTCGTCGAGCAGCACCACCGGATTCATCGACCCCGCTTCGCCGATGGCGCGCACGATCCGGCCCGGGAGGGCACCGACGTAGGTGCGCCGGTGGCCACGGATCTCGGCCTCGTCGCGCACCCCGCCGAGGGCGACGCGGACGAATGTGCGGCCCAGTGCCCGGGCCACGGATTCACCCAGCGAGGTCTTGCCGACACCGGGGGGACCGGCGAGCACCATGACGGCGCCGGAACCACGGCCGCCGACCACGGACATGCCCCGCTGCGCGCGGCGGGCCCGCACGGCGAGGTACTCGACGATGCGGTCCTTGACGTCCTCGAGGCCGTGGTGATCGGCGTCGAGGATCTCCCGGGCCGACTTCAGGTCCGTCGAGTCCTCCGTCGTCGTGTTCCACGGCAGATCCAGGACCGTGTCCAGCCACGTGCGGATCCAACCGCCCTCGGGGCTCTGGTCGCTGGAGCGTTCCAGCTTCCCGACCTCCCGCAACGCGGCCTCGCGCACGTTGTCGGGAAGATCGGCGGATTCGATCCGCGACCGGTAGTCATCAGAGCCGTCGGGCTCGCCTTCACCCAGTTCCTTACGGATCGCCGCGAGCTGTTGACGCAGCAGGAACTCCTTCTGCTGCTTGTCCATGCCGGACCGGACGTCCTCGGCGATCTTGTCGTTGACCTCGACCTCGGCCAGATGCTCGCCGGTCCATTGGATGAGTGAGCTCAAGCGCTCCGCTGCGTCCTCGGTCTCCAGCAGTTGCCGCCGCTGGACGTCGCTGAGGTAGGACGCGTAGCCGGCGGTGTCGGCGAGCGCCGACGGATCGGTGATCTTGTTGACCACGTCGACGATCTGCCATGCCTCGCGGCGCTGCAGCATCGCGAGCAGCAGCTTCTTGTACTCCGCGGCCAACGCTCTTGTCTCGTCGGTGGCCTCCGCGTCGGCCACCTCCTCGACCGACACCCACAGTGCCGCACCGGGTCCGGTCGTCCCGGACCCGATGTGCGCGCGGTTCTCACCGCGCACGACCGCCGCCACCCCGCCGCCGGGTACGCGGCCGACCTGCACGATCGAGGCGATCACGCCGTAGGTGGGGTAGCGGTCGTCCAGGCGTGGCGCGATCAGCAGCTTGCCGCTCTCGCTGGCCTGCGCCGCGTCGACCGCGACGCGGGCGGCCTCGTCCAGCTCTATCGGCACCACCATTCCCGGCAGCACGATCGGCTCACTGATGAACAACACCGGCACTGATGTGGCTTCAGCCATGAATCCTCCAAACTTGAATCTGATGCGCTCAACCCTGGCGGTGGCTGGATTGTTCCCCGCCGGCGCTGACGCGACCACGTATCGCCGACAGCAGAAACGGTGGAATAGCCGGCCCCGTGGATGAGTTCGTCAGGTGATGTCCGAAAACTCAGCGACCGACGACCCGATTTCGCGAACTGTTGTGGCGATCACAGGAGCCAGCAGCGGAATCGGCGAGGCGACTGCTCGGCTGTTGGCGCAGCGGGGCGCACGCGTGGTGTTGGGGGCCCGCCGAACGGAGCGGTTGAACGAACTCGCCAACGAACTGCGAGTCGGAGGAACTCAGGTGTCCTCGGTCACCATCGATGTCACCCGCGCGGAGGATCTGCTGCGGTTGATCGACACCGCCGTGGACGAATACGGGCGGCTCGACGTGCTGGTCGCAAACGCCGGCATCACCGACATCGGCCCGCTCGGCGACGGTGGCATCGGTGCCTGGGACGCGATGATCGACGTCAACCTACGCGGGGTGCTGCACGGAATCGCCGCAGCCGCACCTGTATTTCGCAAGCAGGGGCGCGGCCACTTCGTCACAACCGTGTCGACGGCCGGTCTGAAGATCGTGCCCGATATGGGGGTGTACGCCGCGACAAAGAACGCTGTGCGCACCGTGATGGAGGCGCTGCGCCAGGAATCCACCGACGGTGTCATCCGCACCACGTCCATCTCACCGGGATTCGTTCGCACCGAACTGGACGCGGGGATCAGCGACCCGGCTCTGCGGACCCGGATCCGCTCCGAAATGGATGCTTTCGGGCTCGCGCCGGAGGCCGTCGCGCGTGCGATCGCCTTCGTCATCGAGCAACCGCACGACGTGGAGATCGGCGACCTGACCATCCGCCCGACCGCCCAGGGGTGACTCCACGCTTCCCCCGCGAAACCACCCGTCAGGGCGATGCCGCGAGGCGCAAAGGTCGGTAGATCTGTGCCATGCCCCCATGGCGCTTGCGCGACTTCCACGATGACGACCTCGACCAGGCCATCTCGGTCTGGGATCAGAGCCGGGAGCCTGCGGAGGCGTCCCCGGCCTTTCCGGTCTCGGAGGTGGTCTCCGCCGCGCGCGGCGGTCAACCGGCCGTGGTTGCGGTCGTCGACGACCAACTGGTCGGCATGGCGGTCGCCCAGGTCGGCGGCGAGCGAGCCTGGATCACGATGATCGCGCTGAGCAGTGGGTGGCGCGACCGCGGCATCGGCAGCGCCCTTCTCGCCGAGCTGGAGGTGCGGCTGCGCACTTTGGGCGTGCGGCGCATCAGCGCGATGTTGCCCGAAGACGCCACCGGTACCGCGGCGCTGCGCAACTGTGGATACACCGAGCGCACCGATCTGCGCTACTTCGACAGGGTCGATCACGTCGGGCCCGCCGACACCGGCCTGCTGAGCGCACTCGGCGGCCGGATCATGGGGCAGCGGTTGTGGGACGACATGGCCGGCATGGAGAACGAGAAGCGGATGATCGAGCGTCGCATCGTGCTGCCGCTGGCCCAACCCGATCTGGCCACGCGCTACGGGGTGTCACCGCCGAAGGCGGCCATCCTGTTCGGCCCGCCGGGCACCGGGAAGACCAGTTTCGCCAAAGCCGTTGCCGGAAGGCTCGGTTGGCCGTTCATCGAGATCTTCCCGTCGCGGCTGGCCGCACCCGACGTCACGATGCCCAACGCGCTGCGGGACATGTTCGCCGACCTCACGGAGCTCGAAGCCGCGGTGGTGTTCATCGACGAGGTCGAGGAGATCGCGGGCTCACGCTCCGGCATCCCCTCGGACCCGGCCCACGGCGTCACCAACGAACTCCTCAAACTCATCCCGACGTTCCGCCAGCACGACGAGCGGCTGTTGATCTGCGCGACGAACTCCGTGCGCTCGCTGGACTCGGCGTTCCTGCGGCCGGGACGCTTCGACTACGTCATCCCGGTCGGGCCCCCCGACGACGCCGCGCGCAAAGCGATCTGGAACCGCTACCTGGGTGCAGTCGCCGACGGTGTCGAGGTCGACAAGCTCGTCGAGGCCACCGCGATGTTCACGCCCGCCGACATCGAGTTCGCCGCGCGCAAGGGCGCACAGTGCGCGTTCGAACGCGAGATCGAGTTCCGCCGCGGCGAACCCCCTGGCACCGACGACTTCCTCGGCGCCATCGCCGAAACCAGGCCGACACTCACAGACGCGATGCTCGACGAGTTCAACGAGGACATCGCGATGCGCACCCGGCTCTGACGTCCCCGGAACAGCAGGAAGCCTGCCGCTCGGGGGAAACGGCAGGCTTCCTGGTTCGTGGGTTGCCGCTAGGCCACGTTCTGCGCCCCCAGCACCCGCTGGATATCGGGCTTCATCTGCTGCAGCTGCTGCCCCCAGTAGCCCCAGCTGTGCGTGCCCGCGTCCGGGAAGTTGAACACGCCGTTGGCGCCGCCCGCGGCGATGTAGTTGTCACGGAAGCTGATGTTGGTCCGCAACGTGAATCCCTCGAGGAACTGCGCCGCCATCAGGTTCTGGCCCGGGGTTCCGGAGTCCAGGTCCGACGGGGTGCCGGTTCCGCAGTACACCCAGATCCGGGTGTTGTTGGCCACCAACTGGTTGATGTTGACCATCGGATCGTTGCGCTTCCACGCCGGGTCCGAGGACGGGCCCCACATGCTCTCGGCGTTGTATCCGCCCGCGTCGTTCATCGCCAGCCCGATCAGCATCGGCCACCAGCCCTCGGACGGGTTCAAGAAGCCCGAAAGTGATGCGGCGTAGATGAACTTCTGCGGGTAGTAGATCGCGTAGTTCATCGACGCGCTACCGGCCATCGACAGACCGACAACGGCGTTGCCGTTCTGCGACACCCCGCGGTTGGCCTCCAACCAAGCCGGCAGTTCCTGGGTCAGGAAGGTCTCCCACTTGTAGGTGTAGTCCTGGCCGTTGCCCCGCGACGGCTGGTACCAGTCGGTGTAGAAGCTCGACTGGCCGCCAACCGGCATCACAGTGGACAGTCCGGACTGGTAATACCACTCGAACGCCGGGGTGTTGATGTCCCAGCCGTTGTAGTCGTCCTGGGCACGCAGACCGTCGAGCAGGTACACGGCGTGCGGACCGCCCCCCTGGAACTGAACGCGGATGTCGCGATTCATCGCGGGGGAGAACACATCCAGATACTCGACGGGAAGACCCGGCCGGGAGAACGCCCCCGCGGTCGCCGAACCACCGGCGAAGCCGATCAGCCCGGGCAGTGCTGCCGCCGTCATGGCAGCAGCGGCCACCCGGCGCACCCACTTACCTCGAAACTTCTCTGTCAACCTCATAGCGGCAGCCAACCCACCTTTCGTACAAGTCTTGCTCGCCTGGCAAAAACGCGGTCGCGTTGCAGAGGTAATGCAACACCGTCTTCACGGTCGGCCCGGCGTTCGACACCACAAAACGACGTCGCGGTTGGCTAACGATTACAACTCGGCACGGACTCGTTCCCACAGACGCGTCGTGTGACGAGAGTGAAAGCAGACTGCTGTTACGCTGCACCCGCCGGACAACAGACCGCACACCCGCTGCCTGGTGAGCGGCTTGGACACCAACTCGTGGCAAACAGTTGTTGAAGCGGGTTCGGGGTCCTGCAAGACTCGGGCACACGATGAGTGAGGACCCGTTCGACCTCGGCCGCTTCGTCGAGGCCCAAGACCGCGTGTACCCGACGGTGCTGACCGAACTGCGCGCCGGCGCCAAACGCAGTCACTGGATCTGGTTCGTGTTTCCTCAGATGCGCGGTCTGGGGCACAGCGCAACCGCGCACCGGTTCGGGATCTCGTCGGTGGCCGAGGCGGTGGCGTATCTCGAACACCCGGTTCTGGGGTCCCGGCTACGGGAGTGTGCCGGGCTGCTGCTTGCCGTCGAGGGCCGCACGGCCACCGAGATCCTCGGCCACCCAGACGATCTCAAGGTACGTTCGTCGATGACGTTGTTCGCCCGCGCGGGCCGAGACCCGGTGTTCCGTGCGGTCCTGGACACCTTCTACGACGGGCGTGAGGATCCCGATACCCTCGACTTGCTCGACTGAGAGGTCAGCGCGGCTCCAGGACCAGCCAGCCGTGCGGCGGGACGACGGCGTCGACGACGACCTCCGACGGCGGTGCACCCGACCCCGCGACCATCTCACCGGCGGCGAAGCCGAGGGAGGGCAGTGACAGCGGCATCGCCACGTCGTCGACGTTGAGGGCCACCACCAGCGTGTGGTCACCGTTGCGGGTGGCGTACACGTATCCGTGATTCGTCACGTGCAGCGGCGTGGTCCGCGCAGTGTGCAACCACGGGTGCCGCCGCCGCAGGCCGATGAGGTGCTGATGAGCACGGAACACCTGGATCCCGTGCTCGCCGACTCCTTCATGGGGGGAACCGAATTCAGGCCGCACGGCGTCGTCACCGCCGAACCGCTCCTCCTTGACGCCCCGGTAGGCGGACTCGTCACCGGCGTAGATGCTCGGGGTTCCTCCGGTGGTCAGCAACACCGCCAACGCGTGCTCGACGTGGTCGGGGTTGGTCAGCATGCTGGCGATCCGGGTGACGTCGTGGTTGCCGATGAAGGTCATCGGCACGAAGGTGTCCAGGAACTCGTTGTGGCGGGTCAACGTCCAGTCCAGCTCATGGAAGTTCGCGTCGTTGAGGCTGCTCCAGATCGACTTCCACAGTTCGTACTGCGTCACCGAGTCGAATCCGGCGTTGCGGACGTGGGCGCCGTAGTCACCGTGGATGACCTCCCCGACGAACCACGCCTCGGGGTACATCGCCCGGACCCGGGGCAGTACCTGCGCCCAGAAGCTGTCCGGGACCGCGTACGCGGCGTCGAGACGCCAGCCGTCGGCGCCGCGGCCGAGCCAGTGGCACATCACGTCGACGGTGTAGTCGATCACCTCGGCGTTCCGATGGTTCAGCGAGATCAGCCCGTCGTGACCCTCGAAGGTCTCGAAGCGGCCGTCGCGCAACCGGAACCATGACGTGTCCCCACCGGAGGCCGCATCGCGGTATCGCGCAAAGTCGGTGCCCACGTGGTTGAAGACTCCGTCGAGCAGCACCCGCAGCCCCCGTTGATGGGCTTCGGCGATCAGGTGGTCGAAGTCGGAGTCGTCGCCCAGCCGGGGGTCGATGCGGTAGTGGTCTGTGGTGTCGTAGCCGTGGGTGCGGGAGGCGAACACCGGCCCCAGCGCCAGACCTGATGCCCCGAGTTCGACTGCGTAGTCGAGCCAGTCGACGATCCTGAGGACACGGTGTTCGTCCGGAGTGGGCGCCGGGTCGGCTGGATGGGCGCCTACGAAGCCCAGCGGATACATCTGCCACCAGATGACGTGTTCGACCCACTCCGGTTCGGTCACATGCGCCCCGCTCACTTGGAACCCGGGTCGGCACAGCATCCGCCGCCGTCGGCCGGCTCCAGCCGGCAGGCGCACGAGGCCAGTACCGGCACGTCGGCGCGCGCCCGCGCGAGCTCGAGTTGCCGGCCGATGATCACCGCCTCGGCGTCACGGCCCAGCCGCGTCAGGCACTCGTGATACCCGTGCAGGCTCCACACGTTCCCCGGATGCTGGCACGGCCTGCTCAGCGTCGGGTCCAGCCCCAGGTCGGCGGCGTACACCTGCGCCGCCAGCTCCGCGTGACCTTGCTCGAGCAGCAGCGCACCGTACGCATGCCTGGTGGGCTGCATCCACCCCCACGGTTCGTCGTAGGGCAGCGAGTCGTCAAGTTCGACCGCCCGCCGCAGATGAGCGAACGCGTCATCGAATTGACCTGCCCGGTAGTCGATCTCACCGTCGAGCATCGCGGCAGCGACTGCCAGGATGTCCCGGCTGGTGTTGTTGAACAGATAGCGGCTCTCCGGAATCGTTTCGTACACCGCGGCGAACGACTCCCGCTCAGCGCGCGCCTGCTCGAGCTGCCCAGTCGCGGCGTATGCCACTCCCCGCCCGTAATGGACGGTGGCTGCGGTTGTGCAGTACAGGGCCTGGTCACGGGGAACCGGTGTGTCGATCAGGTCAGCCCACCGGCCGAACCGGACCAGCACGTGGATCCGCAACGGCACGAACGCTTCCAGCCAATCGGCCATCGGGGGCGATTCGATGGTGAGCAGTTCGGGAGTGAGCTGAGCGGCGAGCTGCTCGGCGGCCTGCAGCGCGATCGCCGAGTTGCCTTCGAACATGGCCGAATACACGATGAAGTGCAGATTGTGCGCCCGATACAGCGAGTAGAAATTCAGCGCGCCTTCCCGCTCGACGAAGCGCTGATCCGCCTGTACCGCAGCGAGATTCGCCGCCACCGAGTCCCGGTAATTGCCGCACAGCACGTCGATGTGGCTCGGCATGTGCCGCAGATGTCCGGCGTCGGGCACCAGGTCGCGCAACAGGTCAGCCGCGGGGAGCGCCTCCTGCGGCACCGTCGACATCTCCATCGTGTGCAGGTACAGATGCAAGATCCCGGGGTGTTCGCGGCCGGCCGGGGTCGCCAGCGCGTCATCGAGGATCCGCTTGGCCTCCACGACCCGCGAACCGGGTGCGGGTTCGCCGGTGCGACTGTCCCACAGGGCCCATGCCGTGACGTTGACCAACGCGTCGGCCGCCAGTGCGGCCACGTCGATGTCGTCGGGATACGTCCCCTCCAGTGCCGACATCGCATCGGCGTAGCCGGTGTGACCGGCCTGCAGGGCCTCGGCGTCCAGGGGGTCGTCGGTGAGATAACGCGCGGTCAGCGCCTCGACGAGGCCGTGTTCGACGTCGCCGGCGCGGCCGGTTGCGGCCAGCGCCAGCTCCGTTCGAGCCCGCTGCAGCGATGTGGCCAGATCGACCGGGTCGAACGCCTCCCACGGCTTGTTGTAGTTGGGTCCGACGGCGTAGGCGATACCCCACCGCGCGATCGCCAGGTCGGGGTCGAGTTCCAACGCCCGGTCGAAGCAGCGAATCGCCTCGTCGTGGTTGAAGGCGTAGCACCAGATCATGCCGCGGTCGAACCAGACCTGCGCTGCGGCAGAGGGCGTCTCAATCGGCCGATGGTAAGAGCCGAGATCGTAGTAGTCCTCGAGTTCGCCGAGTGCACTCGGCGCGGCGTCCATAGAGGGCACCATAGTTCACCCTCGTCGCGGTGGCGAGGATCGCGAGCAGGCACCCCGCAGCCGCCCAGATGCCCAGCGTGAGCAGCGGGGTCGCGGCGCCGTGCCCGCCGAAATAGGAGATGCTGCGCAGCAGCGAGACACCCGAGCCCTGGGGCACCACCGCGGTGAACGTCGAGTAGAAGCCCGACAGCAAGGGACGACCGACCGGGCCCGCCGCCGCCGCATTGCCGACCACGACGAGGAACAGTCCCAGCAGCACCGAGGCCAGCACCCCGAACGCGGCCGCCACGCCGGTCACCGCACCGCCGACGGCCATCGCGTACAACCACAGCACTCCGAACACCTGCCATGTGTGGGTGGTGAGCGCACCGAGCACCGGCCCCACATAAACCGTCACCGAACCCGCCAGCACCGCCGAGAACGCGGCGAGCGACAACGTGCGCCGGCCGAGTGTCGCGGGGTTGCGCACCGGCCCCATCAGGCGCCCGAGTAGCGCCGCCCCCAGGGAGGCGCCGATCGAGATGAAGATGACCGCGTAGAACTCGACGGTGCCGGACGGATCACCCGCGGACGTGGGGGCCACGTCCTCGACGACGGCCGCCAGACCGGCGCGCTGGGCCGTCTGCTGTCCGACGGTCTCGGCCGCGAGCGCCACGCTGTGCCCGCCACCGCCTGCCACGTAGATCGTCATGGCGTGCTCGGAAGTGACGGCGAAGGCAGTGTCGGCCCGCCGCTCGTACACCTGCTGGCGCGCCGCGACTGGATCGCCGACGACGTTGAGCGACAGCTCGCTCCGGTGTCTGAGACCGTCGACGATCTGTTCCGGTGCCGACACCGCGACCGTCAGATGGTGCAGCGTGGGCTTGGCGAATGCGCCGGAGTAGCTGGCGACCATCGCGAGCACGAAAACGGTCAACCCGGCCAGCGCGAGTGCCACGGTGCGCACCGCGGAACGGTCGCGGATCGCCTGCGTCTCGGGGGTGTGGTGTCTACCCACGTCGTGGTCCCTTCTGAGTTTCTGAGATGCCGAGCAGCACATCGACGGTGTCCAGCGCCGCGGTCACGCGGGAGGACAGGTCGGTGGCCTCGGGTTCCTCCATCCATGACCGGAGAACCTCCATGAAGCCGCCGACCAGGAACCGGGTCACCGATTCGGGGGGCAGGGGACTGATGGTCGAAAGCACCGCCATGCCGTGCGCCGCGATCTCCTCACATGCCGGGAGCAGTGCGGCGCGGAACGCCGTGACGACCCGCTGGGTAACGGCGCTGGGAACCACGTTGCGGTACATCGCGCGGTGGTCTTCGGCGAAGCCGAACAGCTGCAGGATGCGCCCCCGGGCGTCGCGACCGTCGCATCCGGCCACGGCGGCAGTGAACGCGTGCGAGAACGCCGTCGCCACCGCATCGTCGCGGTCGCGGAAATGCCGATAGAACACCTGGCGGCTGACCTGTGCTCTGGCCACCAGATCGCCGACGGTGATCTCGTCGACGGGACGCTCGTGTGCCATCGCAAACGCCGCAGCCCGCAGGCGGCTACGGACACGTTCGGCGCGGGGATCGACGCTGAGGCCGCGATCCGGCATTCGGGAAGGCACTCACCGAGCGTAGAGCATTTCGTAGACACTTGACTACGAAATATCCGGTCATCTGAGCCACGCTCCGGCGACGTTGTGACCGCCGTCGCGCACCGACGGCCGGGTGTTCGACGGCGCTAGGCTGCTGTGTCGTGCAGCGGACGCGCCTCGACACCGCCCGGATTCGGGCCGCTCACCGGACGATCGACCCGGTTTTTCTGGACACTCCGTTCTACCGCTGCGCGGCACTCGAACCCAGCCTCGGATGCAGCGTCAGCATCAAGCTCGAGACGGCGAACCCGGTGCGCAGCTTCAAGGCTCGGGGCACCGAAGTGGTGGCGAGCCTGCTCGCCGACGGCGGTTCGCGAGCCGCGGTGTGCGCCAGCGCCGGAAACCTCGGCCAAGCCCTGGCGTGGTCCGGTCGCCGCCGGGGACTGGACGTCACCGTGGTGGCGCCGCGGGTGGCGCCGGCAGCCAAGCTCGACCGCATCCGCGCGCTGGGGGCGAGGTTGGAGTTGGTGGACGGTGACATCGAGGTGGCACGCGAGCGAGCGGTGACGCTGGCCCGCAGCGACGATATCCGGCTGGTCGAGGACAGCCTGGACATCGAGACGTGTGAAGGTGCAGCGACAATCGGGCTGGAACTGGTGGGCGCTGCGTCCTCGTTCGATGCCGTGCTGGTGGCACTCGGCGGCGGGGCCCTGGCCACCGGCGTGGGGCACGTGATGAAGTCCCTGGCACCCCACATCGAGGTGATCTGCGTCCAGCCGCTGGGCGCACCGGCGATGACACAGTCGTGGCGCCAACGTCGCGTCGTCACCACCGATTCGACCGACACCATCGCCGACGGAGTCGCCGGTCGGCACCCCATCCCGGCCGTCCTCGACGACCTCCTTCTGGTCGCCGACGACGCCGTGCTGGTCCGGGAAGCCTCGATCACCGCGGGCATGCGGTTACTCTTCGACCACGCCGGCCTCGTCACCGAGCCGTCGGCCGCACTCGGCATCGCGGCGATCCTCGAAGACCGTGAACGTTTCGCCGGCCGACACGTGGCGACCATCGTCTGCGGCAGCAACGTCGACCCGGGTACCTTTCACCGCTGGGTCACCGATGCGCCCTCCCAACGGCTTTGATCGCATTGGCCTGTGCGACTCAGTGGCCCGCCACCACCTCTGGTTCTTCCACGTCGACGGGATCGTCGGCGCCGGGCAGGAACGAGAACACGACACAGACGCTCCCGAAGAGCAGATAGCCGAGCGCGACCTGCGGGCTCGCCGCCCACGCCACCTCGGGGGCGTGGATGAGCCCGATGAAGGACAGCCCCGCACCCACCGCTGCCGCCCCGGCGGCATAACGGAACTTCTTGTCCAGGATGAAGGTGACCATGGTGCCCAGGATCAGGCCGACCAGCACGGCGCCCTCACCCAGCGTCTTCAATCCGTCGTAGACCACGCCAGCCCCGTTGAGCGCCTCGGAGGTCACCTCGGCCGCCGACGTGCCCGCCGCACTGAGCGCATTGTCGATCATCCCGCGACCCCACTCGGCGAGGTTGGGCAGCAGCGCGGCCACCACAGCCACGGCATGCAGTCGCGGCACTGCCTGAAAGGCCTGCGCGCCGATCAACAGACCTATGTAGAGCAGGATCGGCACGATGGCCGGAACCGGGAGCAGTGCGGCGAGTACTCCGAAAAGGCCGACGAAGCAGAGCATTCCGATGGCGGCACCACTGGCCAGTGAGTAGCTCGCGCGACCACCGGCATCTTTCCACCCGGGGTGCCCGATGTACACCGCGGGCGGGAACGGCGAACCGAACGCCGAACCGACCACGGCGCCCGCACCGTCGGCGAGCAGCACGCTGCGCAGGTTGTAGCTGTCGCCCGCCGCAGCGGCACTCTCGACGTTGCTCATCGCCTCGGTGAAGTTGTAGACGCCGAGTGGGATTGCCGTACCCAGCAGCGGTGCGAGGTCGGCAAGTCCGTTGAACAGCAGGTCGAAACGCAGGTCCGGGACACCGATGGCGATGTCGCTGACCGCCTGCCCGACATCGGGGGCCGACATGTAACCGCCTGCCCATCCGATCGCGGTCCCGACCAGCAGCGCCACCAACCCGATCGGAATCCCGCCGGGGATCCTCACGTTCGTGAAGAAACCGATCAGGATGATCGCCAGCACAGGCATGCCGATCCAGGCCACCTCCCACATCTGTGCGGCCGGTCGCATCGAGATGAAGGTGATGGAGATGCCCGCAAGCGTCCCCAGCATGGCCGCGCGGGGGGTCAGCTTGCGGATGTAGGGCCCGACGAACGCGCCGATCATCACGATCACACCGATCAGGAACGCCCACGCCAGGCCCGCCTGCCAGGCCTGGATCGGGTCGTCGGTGGCCAGGTACACCGGCAGCATGACCACGAAGACCACGATGAACATGTGTGGCACGCTCGGGCCGTACGGCAAGGCGGTCACGTCGGACCTGTTCTCTCGCTGCGCAAGTCGGCGCGCGAGGAAGGTGTAGTACAGGTTTCCGAGGATGAGGGCGACCCCGAGCGCGGGCAGTACGGTGCCCAGGACGTCGTCGGCGGGCACAGCGACCACCGCGATCATCAGCCCCGTGAGCGTCAGGACGTTGACCAGGATGTTGAAGCCGAGACCGAAGAACGCGTTGGTGTCGCCGCGGGTCCACCACGGGATGGAGACCGGTTTCGCGGTCGGAGGATCGGCGGGTGGGTTGGTGACTTCGGTGCTCATCTGATCCTCTTTCAGGCGGTCTTGGACGGTCTCAGGCGGGGATGGTGGTGAGATGGCGCAATGCCGCGATGACTTCCGGGGAGGCGGCCACCCAACCGAAGATGCCGCCCTGCGCTTTGATCATTTCCAGGGCTACCCGCTGGAATTCGGGGAAATACGAACCCACGCAGTCGGATACGACCAGACACTCGTAGCCCCGGTCGTTGGCCTCGCGGGTGGTGGTGTGTACACACACCTCGGTGGTGACGCCGGTGACGAGCAGCTGGGTGATTCCCGCCCCGGCGAGGACGTCCGACAACTCGGTGGCGTAGAACGCGCCCTTCCCGGGCTTGTCAATCACGATCTCGCCATCGATCGGGGCCAGCTCGTCGACGATATCGTGGCCGTATTCGCCGCGGATCAGGATGCGGCCGTACTTGCCTACGTCGCCGATGCGTTTCGACGGCGCTCCCCGATCGAGCTTGGCCGGCGGGCAGTCGGACAGGTCGGGCTGATGGCCTTCCCGGGTGTGGATGACCATGACGCCCGCGGCGCGGGCCGCCGCGAGGAGAGCCGCCAACGGCGGGACCACCTCGAGCAACCTGCCCACATCATTGCCGAGGCTTTCGCCGAATCCACCGGGCAACAGGAAGTCTCGCTGCATGTCGATCAGGATCAGCGCGGTCTTGCCGGCGACGATCGGGAACGGGGACGGCTCGGCGGCTACGTCGATCCTCGGTGTCACAGGTGCTCCTCTGCGGCAAGTGGGTTGACGGACAACGGTCGGGGTGCGGCCCGCGGGGCTCGTGGTTCGTCGAGGATCTGCGCGGCCAGCGCGAGCACGGTGTCGTCACTGAGCGCCGCGCCCAGGAGCATGGCGCTGTACGGACGCCCGTCGGCGGTCACGCCGAGAGGCACTGCGGCGCCCAACAGGTCGAGGAGGTTCCCGAAATGCGTGTAGTGCCCGAGCACGGTGTTGCAGTCGATGGGTGCGGCCAGGACCTCGTTTACGGTGAACGTGGTTCCGATCGTCGGCACCACCAGCACGTCGATGTGCTGCCAGAGCCGGCCGACCACCGCCTTGAGTTCCTGCAGCCGCTGCAGTGCGGCGAACGCATCGACCGCCGTGTATTCGTGCCCGCTCCGGAGGATCTCCCGGACCACCGGATGTATCGAATCCGGCTGCGCAGCCAGGAATTCAGCGAACTCGACGAGCCGCTCCGCGACCCAGGGGCCTTGGTACAGCAGGGAGCCGGCAGCCAGGAAGGGTTCCAGTGACACCTCGACGACCGCAGCCGTTCGTGAAAGGTTCCGACGGAACGCCAGGTGCGCGCGGCGCATCTCGTCGTCGCCGAAGAAGTCGAGTTCGGATTCGGGCGGCAGTCCCACTGTGATCGGCCCGCCGGGGAAGCGAGGGCCGCGATCGCGGGACCACGGATCGCGATCGTCGCGGCCGATCATGACGTCGAGCACCCGGTCGACGTCGTCGATCGAACCCGCCATGACACTGAGGCAGTCCAGCGACTTGCAGGCCGGGACCAGGCCGACCGTGCTGATCAAACCGCGTGACGGCTTGAAGCCCACGACTCCGTTGAGCGCGGCGGGCACCCGGCCCGATCCGGCGGTGTCGGTGGCGACCGCAAACGGCACCTGGCCCAGAGCCACTGCCAGCGCCGAGCCCGAACTCGACCCGCCGGAGATCAGCTCGCCGCCGTACACGCTGCGCGGGACGGTGTGGGGTGTGCGGGTTCCGTTCAGGCCCGTCGCGAACTGGTCGAGGCTCGTCTTGCCCACATACAGTGCGCCCGCATCGAGGAGCCTCTGCACCGCAGGGGCGGTGGCCGACGCGACATACGAATAGTCCGGGCACGCCAGCGTGGTGGGCACGCCCTGGACGTCGATGCTGTCCTTGACCCCGAACGGGACCCCGTACAGCGGCAGCGTCCGGGCCCCTGGCCGCTGCTCGATCGCTTCGGCTGTCGCGATCAGCTGATCGCGGGGCACAGTGGACAGCCAGGTGCCGTCATCGCCGCGCGCTGCAATGGCGTCGGCCACCCGAGCCGCCGTCTTCGCGGGCGAACCGGTGCCACCGGCGTGTGAGGCGAGTATCTCCGCGACGGAGGGCCCGATGGATGGTCCATGGACAGTGTCGGCCATAACTGTCGATTGTCGACAGAATGATGGCGATTTCGGGTCGCCCGTGTGTCGTTTGTGTTAGCGCTCCGACTCGAGACCGAGGTAGTGGAGGTGACCGTGGTGCAGAAGCGCCTGCACCACAACGGTGGGGTCGTTCATCTCCAGCGCGGACAGAATGGCCTTGTGCCGCTCGATTCCGTCGCCGGAATCGCGATGACGAGCTTCTTCGCGCAGGTTCTTGGCCATGGGGAGCTGCAGTTTCAGCAGGATCGGTTCCAGGGCGATGTCGAGCTGGCGGTTGGCGGCCAGCGCCACCACCGCTGCATGGAACTCCCGGTGTGCATCGTCGCGGTCCAGCGCGTCCTGCGCAGCATCCATCCGCTCGAGTGCGGCGCGGACCGGCTCGAGGGCGTGCTCGGGATCGGGGAGTGGCAACGCGGTTTCCACCGCGTGCTTCTCCAGCACATGACGAAGCCCGAACAACTGGATGATGTCGGTGGGCGACCATGCCGCGACCCGCGAGCCGCGACGAGGGAGGTGCTCGACCAGGCCCTGCTGCGCGAGCAGTCGCAACGCCTCACGCAGCGGCGCCCTGCTTATCCCGAAGTCGGCGCACAGTTGCTCCTCGACGATCTTGTCGCCGGGTGCGAGCTCGCCACTGAGGATCGCGTTGCGCAGTCGGTGGCCCGTCGCTTCGACAAGTGTGGCAGGCAACGCAACGCGCGACGGGTCATCATTCGGCGCGGCCATCGCTCCTATCGTAGGAACTAAAGCCCGGCGGCGCACCGACAGCGGCGACGGCGCGATACCGGGCAGCTCCGGTGCAAGGCCCGGGGGAGACATGCCGGCTGCAACATGTTCTAGTCGAGGGGTGCTGGACTACACACACGTCGAGAACCTCAGCGCGGCCGACGTCGAGCGGCTTCGGGCCGTCTACGAACCCCTGACCCGATCGGTGCGCGACCTCGTCGACGCCACCATCCGTACCGAGGTCGACGCCGACACGGTGGCAGCTACGGTCGCCGAGATCGACGACGCCACAGCACGATTGCGCGAGAAGCAGCGCGAACTGTCGTTCGGCATCCAGTTCGGCGCAGACGGTGACTCGATGCCGTGGGGCAACGCGGTGATCGGCATACGCAACCCGACCGCTCCGCCGCTGGCCATCCGGCGGATGACGGACGACCGCGGAGAGTGGGTCACCAGTGACTTCCACCTCGGCGCCGCATTCGAGGGGCCACCCGGGCACGTCCACGGTGGCGTCTCGGCGATGATCCTCGACCACGTGCTCGGTGACGCCGCGAGCACACCGGGCAGGCACCGTCTCACTGGCACCATCACGGTCCGCTACCGGCGGCTCACCCCACTGGGACGGATGCACGCCGAGGCCAGGGTGACGCACACCGAGGGCGCCAAGACCTACGTGGTGGGCCACCTCGCCGACGGCGACGGGGTGACGGTCGAAGCCGAAGGCGTTTTCATCGAGCCGAGGTGGGCCCGGGGCTGACCGCGATCATCAAAAGGTGGCGGGTGATGGTGCCGATCTCGGAGACCAGAACCCGCGCCGCGCCGTCCTCGGACCCTCGTCCCGACACGGCGTCACGCAACCGCTGATCGGCGGCCATCAACTCTTCGGTGTCCACGGTCCAGGGTGACGCCGGCGTCGGCGGATCACCGCACAACGACTCGACATACTCGTCGACGGCCCGCACGAACTCGCGACTCCAGGCCGTCGACGGGTTCCCGGGGAAGTTGGCCTCCAGCGTGGTGCATGAAGCCGTGACGACGTTCAGCGCGGTGCGATAGGACCGCAGCCAGTGTCGCAGTTCGCGTGACTCCATCCGGGTGACACCGGAGGCGGCCTCGAATGCCGCGCGTGCCCGAAACGCCCGCTGCCATGCCGAGGACAACGCGTCGTCGGGGTTGTCGAGCTCATGCACATAGGCCTTGATCACCGTTGCGGCATAGTCGATCTCGGTCTTGAGCAGCTCCCCTGCCCGCTGCCCCAGCCTGGCCAGGGCATGGTCGGGCAGCAACACGTGGGCGAGTACGGCGATGGCACCGCCGACCAGCGTGGCGGTCAACAACTCACCGACGGTGGCGGGTTCGGCGGCGCGGTCGATGTTGATCAGGAAGACGACGGCGGCGGCCAGCGCCGCCGAGAGCGCCAGGTACCCGAACGCCGCCGCGGCATAGGACAGCGCGAGGAAAACGACCGCAAGCACCGCCGAGACCACAGCACCCGGGTCGAGCAGGAACAACACCGTCGACGCAACGACAACGCCGGCGGCGGTACCGGCCACCCTGCCGACGCAGCGGGTGTACGTGTGTGCCGTCTCGGGCCGCAGCACCAGCAACACCGTGAGGGGCACCCAGTAGCCGTAGGGGACGTCCGCGTAGCGCTCCAGCCCGCCGCCGACCGCCACGGCCACGCCGAGCCGCACCGAGTGCCGGAACACCGGCGAGTACCGATCGAGGTGCGAGCGTATGTGGACCACGGCTGCGCGCACCGAGGTCCTCAGCTCGGGCCGCCGCAGCCGCACCCCTTCCGAAGACGACGGCACGAAATCACCCAGCCGCATCGCCAGGGCGTCGTGCAGTTGCGTGGACAGTCGCCCCACCTCGGCCGCTTCGGCGCCGGCCAGTTCGTCGGCGGCGCTGTCCAGACGGCGCATGGCATCGTCGGCGGCGGCTCGGGCCGACCGGCCGGTCTCGGCTATCGCATCCAGCGCGTCAGCAGCCGCGGCGAACACCTCAGCTCGGGTTTCCCGGGCGTGCAGTCCGGTCAAGGTGGTGGCGATCCGCTCGGGCAGCCCGTACCAGTCGCGGTGCTCACCCGGGCGTCGTCCCGCCTCACCGTCGGCCTGGGTGAAGGCCGCCCGCAATGTGGTGAGGGGGTCTGTATCCACCCCGGCAATGTCGACGGAGCACCCGTCGGCCAACCTCCTCGCATCCGCGGCCAGGGACCGGTAGGCATCGGTGAGCGCCTCGCGCTGCACCCGCCAGCGGCGCTGCGGCCAGACCGCGAAGAGTGCCGCCTGCAGCAGGCCTGCGGCCGCCACCACAGCCGCGGCACCCACCGTCGACGACAGTGTCGGCGAGACCGGAGGAGCGATGACCATCAGCGCACCCGACACAGCCGCGATCAGGCCGGCGTGGGCGCCCAGTGCCCACAGCATCGCCGCGCCGAAGCACCACAGCGCGATCACGGCCACGAACAGCGCCGAGTACGCCGACGTCAGGCCACCCAACAACACGGCGACGGCCATCAGCAGCGAGACTGCGACGACACGGGCGATTCGTCCCCGTGGACTGTCCTGCAGGGCGGTGACGCCGGCGATCGCCGCCGCACCGGCAGCGGCGGTGCCCGAGCCCACCGGACCCCAGTTCCACGCGACGAGGGCCACCGCCAGGACTCCGACGAGGCTGCGCAACACCGCAGCGAGGTCCGGCACCACAGGCAGCGTCAGGACCTTCAGCATCTGTCCATTCTGACCCGGGCTATGTTCGGCCAGTGGAGAAAGTCATCATCACGTTGCGGGGTACACCTGGGGACGACGCGTGGTGCACCCGCCTGCGCACCGAAGTCGGCCGGGCACTGCTCGACACGGGCGCACCGGGACTGGCGATCAATGTCCGCGACTCGGTCGTCACCGACTCGCTGATGACGCTGACCACCATGGATCCACCGGTGATCGCATTGGTCAGCATCTGGACCCAGCAGTCCTATGGCAGTCAGATCAGCACGGCGACAGCGCTTTTGGCCGATCTCTGCGACGAGGTATCGGCGTATCTGGTGACCGAGTCGGTGCCACTGGCACCTCCGGACACGGTCGCCGGGGAGCGCAGTCCGGGCTTCGCGAACGTGGCGCTGCTGCGCCGGCCCGCCGAGTTGGACGAAGCGACCTGGCTGTCGCGCTGGCAGCAGGACCACACGCAGGTGGCCATCGACACCCAGTCGACGTTCGGCTACACGCAGAACACCGTCGTGCGTACGCTCACCGCCGGCGCCGCGCCGATCTCGGCGATCGTCGAGGAACTGTTCCCGATCGAGGCCACGTCCGATCTGCACGCGTTCTTCGGTGCGGCCGACGACGACGACCTCAGCGACCGGATGTCGCGAATGGTGGCCAGCACGTCGGCATTCGGCGCCAACCGTGACGTGGACACGGTCCCGACGAGCCGCTATGTGCTGCGCAGTCCCTTCTCGACGGCCGATACGCTGTCGCGGTGACTCTGCAGATCAGCGACGACAACCGGGTCCGCACCCTGATCCTGGACCGGCCCGAGGCCCTCAACGCGTTCAACGAGGAGCTCTACCTCGCGACGGCGACCGCGCTGCGTGATGCCGCCGATGACCCGGACGTCGCGGTGGTGCTGCTCACCGGAGCCGGCCGCGCGTTCAGCGCGGGCAACGACCTCAAGGAGATGGCGGCCCGCATCGCGGATTCCTCGCTGAGTTCGCAGGGCAGCCATTTCTCCACGATGATCAGCGCGCTCACTGAACTGCCGAAGCCGCTGATCTGTGCTGTCAACGGGGTGGGGCTCGGCATCGGGACGACGATCCTGGGCTACGCCGATCTGGTGTTCATGTCCTCGACCGCCCGGCTGAAGTGCCCGTTCACCAGCCTCGGGGTGGCGCCGGAGGCGGCCTCGTCCTACCTGCTGCCGCAGCTGATCGGCAGACAGAACGCGGCGTGGTTGCTGCTGTCGTCGGAATGGGTCGACGCGCCGGAGGCCCATCGGATGGGTATCGCGTGGAAGGTGTGCGAGCCGGACGAACTGCTGCCGGAGGCGCGCAGGCACGCCGAGATCCTGGCGTCCCGCTCGATCCCGAGCCTGGTGGCGGTCAAGCAGACCATGGTCGCCCCGTACCGCCCCGGAATAGCCGCGGCAACCGACCTGGAGAACGCGCAGTTCATGGAGCTGCTCGGCGGTGCGGCCAACGCCGCTGCCCTGGCGGAATTCACCGGGCAGGGCAAGACCTGATCCGCTACCGGCTGACGCTCTGCTGAGCCGAGTCGACGGCCGCGAAATGCGCCTCGATCATCGCCCGCAGCGTGCGCCGGCACCGACCGCAGTCGCCACCGGCGCCACACGCCTCGGCGATCTCCCTGGACGTCCGCGCGCCCTTGGCCACGACTTCGCTGACCACGTGGCTCGTGGTTCCGGTGCACAGACATACGAACATCGTGGCGGCCCGCTATCCCTGCTCGCCGACGCTCATCAGATGGGCGAACCTGCCCACGAACCTGGTGGGGTAGGCCCCCAGGCCGGCGTTGGTCATCCACTCGGCGGCGGCGTCGGGATGCTCGATCCACTGCCGCGCGCTGACCTCGTCCTCGATCTCCTGCAGGATCAACACCTCGTGACCGTCGTCGAGCGCCCGGTAGACCCAGATCTTGCGGACACCCCCCGCTGCGAACCGCTCGAGCCCGTCGTGCACCTTGATCATCAGGGTGGGCACGTCTTCGACCGAGGACATCACGCCCACCACGACCCGACCGATGTGGTCCTCAGGTGTGGGAGGTCCCAGGTCGATCTTCTCCACGACCTCGCCACCGAAGATCGGCGGAATGTCATCGG
This sequence comes from Mycolicibacterium hippocampi, assembly GCF_010723735.1. Classification (GTDB taxonomy): domain Bacteria; phylum Actinomycetota; class Actinomycetes; order Mycobacteriales; family Mycobacteriaceae; genus Mycobacterium; species Mycobacterium hippocampi. The sequence continues at coordinate 3,836,501 of NZ_BLLB01000002.1, forward strand.
CACCCGAGATGTCGAACCATTCAAAGATCGCCGGCGACCGCAAGACCTCACGAACTGAATGGGAATGCCGAATTCCGATGGTCACCAGAACTCGGCGCGGTTCCCATATCGATTCATACAGAACGACGTGGTGCGCTCCGATCGCGGACAACCCGTCGCGGTGCTTTTTGAGCCAGACCCACATTCGGTCGACATCATCGACGCGGAAATCACACGCGAGAATGAATGAGTGCAGATCGTACTCACCCATTGGTTATCCTTGCCTGACTTCGTCGCCGGTGAACAGTTAGCCGAGTCTAACCTTACTTAGCCTAGGCAGTCTAGACCAGGGGGCTGATCTGGCCACGGACGACACCTCCCAGTCGGCGGACGCCCCGAAAACACGCCGCCCACGGCGATAATGGCGCGCAATCGGTCACCGTTTTGCACTAGATTGGAAGTGCCCGCACACAGCCCGTGCAGATAGCGAACGCGTCAGTAATCAAGGTGTTTAGGAGCAGTCATGCAAGGCGATCCCGATGTTCTCAAGTTACTCAACGAGCAATTGACGAGCGAACTCACGGCGATCAATCAATACTTCCTGCATTCCAAGATGCAGGACAATTGGGGCTTCACCGAATTGGCGGCGTACACGCGCAAAGAATCATTCGAAGAAATGGTGCACGCCGAAGAGATCACCGATCGCATCCTCATTCTCGATGGTCTGCCCAACTACCAACGGCTGTTCTCCCTGAGGGTGGGCCAGACACTGCGCGAACAGTTCGAAGCAGACCTTGCGATCGAGTACGAGGTCGTCGAGCGCCTCAGGCCGGGCATCGTCATGTGCCGGGAGAAGGGCGACGCCACGTCGGCGAACCTCTTCGAGAAGATCCTGGCCGATGAGGAGCTGCACATCGACTACCTCGAGACGCAGCTGGAGCTGATGGGCAAGCTCGGCGAGGAGTTGTACTCGGCCCAGTGCGTGTCCCGACCTCCCAAGTAGGCGGTTCGAGGTAGCCGCCGGCGGGGAAGCCTGCCTGAGTCCGGTAACTTTCCTAGATCATCTAACGATGTATCCGGGAGTCCTCCGGTCGTCAGGAAGGTCAGGTCATGACGCCACCGACGCCCGCCTCCGTCACGGGTAGCGACACCGCCGCGCCGGTCAGTGCCCGCCGTCGCAACATCATCTTCGTCGCGGTCCTGCTGGGCATGCTGCTCGCTGCGCTGGACCAGACGATCGTGGCCACGGCGCTGCCGACCGTCGTCGCCGACCTCGGCGGTGCGGGTCACCAGTCCTGGGTCGTCACCAGCTACCTGCTGGCGTCGACGATCGTCACCGCGATCGTCGGGAAGCTCGGTGACCTGTTCGGCCGCAAAGTGGTGTTCGGCACCGCGATCGTGTTCTTCCTCGCCGGCTCGGTGCTGTGCGGGATCGCCTCGTCGATGACGATGCTCGTCGCGTCCCGTGCGCTGCAGGGGATCGGTGGCGGGGCCATCATGGTCACCGCGATGGCGCTGATCGGTGAGGTCATCCCGCTGCGTGACCGGGGCCGCTACCAGGGTGCTCTCGGTGCGGTGTTCGGTGTCACCACGGTGATCGGGCCGCTGCTCGGCGGCTACTTCACCGACCACCTGAGCTGGCGCTGGGCGTTCTGGATCAACATCCCCATCGCGGTCGTCGTGTTCGTCGTGGCGGTCGTCGCGATTCCGGCGCTGGCTGGTCGCACCCGCCCGGCCATCGACTTCGCCGGCATCGCACTGATCGGGGTGGGCGCCTCGGGACTGACGCTGGCCACCAGCTGGGGCGGCAGCACCTATCCGTGGTCGTCGCCGGTGATCATCGGGCTGTTCGTCAGCTCGGTGATCGCCCTGACGCTCTTCGTGCGGGTGGAGTTGCGCACCGCCGAGCCGATCCTGCCTATCCGGCTGTTCGCCAGCCCGGTGTTCACGGTGTGCTGCGTGCTCTCCTTCATCGTCGGTTTCGCCATGCTGGGGGCGCTGACCTTCCTGCCGACGTTCATGCAGTTCGTCGACGGGGTCTCGGCGACCGAGTCGGGCCTGCGCACGCTGCCCATGGTGGCGGGGCTGCTGATGACATCGATGGGCAGCGGGGTCCTGGTCAGCCGCACCGGCAGGTACAAGGTCTTCCCGGTGGTGGGTACCGCGGTGATGACGCTGGGATTCGTGCTGCTGTCCACCATGGACGCCACCACCCCGATGGTCGTGCAGAGCCTCTACCTGTTCGTGCTCGGTGCCGGGATCGGGCTCTGCATGCAGGTGCTGATCCTCATCGTGCAGAGCACCGCCGACTTCTCCGACCTCGGGGTCGCCACCTCGGGTGTCACGTTCTTCCGTACCATCGGAAGTTCTTTCGGCGCCGCGATCTTCGGTTCCCTGTTCGCCAATTTCCTCGGTGGCCGCATCGCGCCGGCTCTGGCCGCGGGTGGCGCGCCGCCGGTGGCCGCCGAGTCACCACAGGCGTTGCGTGAGCTCCCCGAGCAGATGGCAGCACCGATAGTGGCGGCCTATGCCGACTCCCTGGGGTTGGTGTTCCTGTGGGCGGCACCGGTGGCGTTGATCGGCTTCCTGGTGTCGCTCACCCTCAAACAAGTGCCGCTGCGTGAGATCGACACAGGGGCCGCGGTGGATCTGGGTGAGGGCTTCGGAATGCCGCAGACCGAGTCGCCGGAGGACATCCTGGAAACGGCCGTCGGCAGGCTGGTGCGGCAGTCGCCGAAGATCCGGCTGCGCAGCATCGCCGGGTTGCACGGTTGCGAAGCCGATGTGGCGTTGTTGTGGGCGTTGATCCAGATCTACCGGCAGAGCCAGGTCTTCGGCTCCGCGCGGTTGACCGAGATCGCCGAGCGGTTGCGTCTTCCCGTCGAGGTCCTCGAGCCGACTTTCGACCGGCTCGTCGACTCGGGTCACGCACTGCGCACCGGCGACCAGGTGTGGTTGACGCAGTCCGGCGCCCACCAGGTCGACGCCGCCTCCGCGGCGCTGGTCAGCAGGATCGTGGAGAAGTTGGCCTCGTCGCCGACGTTCGAGGGACGCCCGGACCGGGAGGACGTCGAGGCAGCGCTGGAGCGGATCGCGATGCGCCTGCTGGTGCAACGCGACTGGAACGACGACCGGACCGAACTCACCGCGGCCGGAAAGTGAAACACGTTACAATTCGCCGATGAGCCGAATCGGAGACTTCGCCGACGATGACGTGTCGGGTTTTGCCGTGAAATCACCCGACCTCGGTACCGCGATGGCGAAGTTCAGCCAGGCGGTCTACACGAAGGGCCGGCTGCCGCTGCGGGTCCGCGAGGCCGCCCGCATCGTCATCGCGCATGCCAACGAGTGCGTGGTCTGCCAGAACACCCGCGACGCCGACGGCCAGGCCGCCGGCGTGGACGAGGAACTCTACGACCACGCCACCGAGTGGCAGACCTGGCCCGGGTACAGCGACGCCGAACGCATCGCGATGGAGTTCGCCCACCGGTTCGCCACCGACCACACCGGACTGCGCGATGACGAGGACTTCTGGGAGCGCGCCAGGGCGCACTTCGACGATGAGCTGATGACCGATCTGGCCATCTCGTGTGCGATGTGGGTCGGCATGGGCCGGATGCTGCGGACGCTGGACATCGGCCAAAGCTGCAAGATCACGCTGTAAGCCCCGCCGTTCGACGGCACAATGACCGGCATGGCCGCCAAACCGCTTGCTGCTGCTGCCATCGCGCAGCTCGAATCCGACGGGGTCGCCACCCTGATCGGTACCGTGATCAACCCGGCCGGACTCATCCACGCCAAGACCGTTCCGCTGCGCAGGATGGGGGCGTTCGCCGAACCGGGTCTGGGCGCCAGCCCCGTCTGGCACGTGTTCGCCATCGACCAGGCCGGCATCGTGTTCGGGGATGCGATCGGTGTGGTGGGGGACCAGCGGATCCGCATCGATCTCGGCGCGCTCCGCATCCTCGGAGATGGATTGGCCTGGGCCCCAGGCTCGTTCTTCAACCAGGACGGATCGCCGGACCCGTACTGTGCGCGCGGAGCACTGTCGCGCCTGGAGGCGCGGTTGGCCGAGGCCGGGTTGAAGGCGCTGGTCGGCCATGAGATGGAGTTCGTGCTCGTGGGCCCCGGCGGCGAGCGACTGCCCTCACACCTGTGGGCGCAGTACGGCCTGGCCGGGGTGCTGGAACACGAAGGCTTCGTCCGAGACGTCACCAACGCCGCGACGGCGTCGGGGGTGGCCATCGAACAGTTCCATCCCGAATACGGCGCCAACCAGTTCGAGATCTCGCTGCCGCCCCAGTCGCCCGTTGCGGCCGCCGACCAACTGACGTTCCTGCGCATCATCGTCGGCCGGGTGGCCCGGCAGTACGGGATGCGGGCCAGCCTGTCGCCGGTACCTTTCGCCGGCAGCGTGGGTTCTGGTGCACATCAACATTTTTCGCTGACCCGCGATGATTCCCCGTTGTTCTCCGGAGGGGACGGGCCCGACGGTATCACCGCGGCGGGCGCCTCGGCGGTGGCCGGCGTGGTCGCGGGACTGGCACAAGCGCAGGGCGTACTGTGCGGATCCATCCTGTCGGGCCTGCGCATGCAGCCCGGCAGTTGGTCGGGAGCGTACGGGTGCTGGGGCACCGAGAACCGGGAGGCCGCGGTGCGCTTCCTTCCCGCCGGTCAGCCCAACCCGCACGGCGGCAACGTCGAGGTGAAGGTGATCGATCCGTCGGCCAATCCGTACCTCGCGTCGGCGGCGATCCTCGGCCTGGCGCTCGACGGCATCAACCGCGAACTGGTCGCGCCGGAACAGGTCAACGTCGACCCCTCGACACTGACCCAGGCGCAGCGCGACGAGGCAGGGATCGGCGTACTGACATCGAACCACTCGGAAACCATCAGCACGCTCGACCAATCCTCCTTGCTGCGCGGCATTCTCGGCGATCAAATGGTCGACACCGTGGTCGCGGTGCGGCGCTACGAACACGACAACTACGGCGAACTGCAGCCAGAGCAGCTCACCGAGCGGTTCCGCCTCGCATGGAGCGTGTGAGTGACAGCGCTGCGCGAGCACATCGAGGCAGTGCCGCTGGTCGACCATCATGTGCACGGCTGCTGGCTCGCCCCCGCTGACCGCAGCCGGTTCGAGAACGCACTCAACGAGGCCAACACCGAGCCGCTCGCGGCCTTCGACTCCGGCTTCGACACCCAGCTGGGTTTCGCCGTCCGGGCCCGGTGCAGCCCACTGCTCGGCATCTCCCCGCACGCGGACGCCGACACCTACTGGCGGCACCGCAGCGGACTGCCCGAGCCCGAGCTGGCCGGGATGTTCCTGCGAGCGGCACAGGTTTCCGACTGGCTGGTGGACACCGGATTCGCTGCCGGCGTGGCCGATCTCGACGAGATGGGCGCGCTCGGAGCCGGCCGGGTTCACGAAGTCGTCCGGTTGGAGTCGGTCGCCGAAGAGGCCGCGGCCGCGCCCGGGGACTACGCCGCGGCGTTCGAGGACCTGCTGTGGCGGCGCACCCGCGATGCCGTGGCGACCAAGTCGATCCTGGCCTACCGCGGCGGCTTCGTCGGCGATCTGTCCGATCCGGCACCGGCCGAGGTCGCCGAGGCCGCCGCCCGCTGGCGCGACGCGGGTGGCACCCGGCTCGACGATCGGGTGCTGCTGCGCTTCGGGCTGCACCGGGCGCTGCGGCTCGGCAAGCCGCTGCAGTTCCATGTCGGGCTCGGCGACCGCGACTGCGACCTGCACGCCGCCAATCCCAGTCACCTGCTCGACTTCCTGCGGGTCAGCGGTGACACACCGGTGATGCTGCTGCACTGCTACCCCTACGAGCGCGAGGCCGGTTACCTGGCTCAGGCGTTCAACAACGTCTATCTCGACGGCGGACTGGCCGTCAACCACCTCGGTGCCCGCTCGGCCGACTTCATCGGCCGGCTGCTCGAGCTGGCACCGTTCCGCAAGATCCTGTACTCCTCAGACGGATTCGGTCCGGCGGAACTGCACTACCTCGGCGCGCGGTTGTGGCGCGCCGGCCTCGCGGCCGCGTTGACGCGCTTCGTCGACGCCGACGAATGGAGCCGGGCCGACGCCGTCAGGGTCGTCGACCTGATCGCGCACGAAAATGCCCGGCGGGTCTATGAATTGGACGATGCTTGACAATATACAACCTGCTGGTTGTATATTGTCCCAGTGATCGAACTTGACGAAGGGCGGGTGGACGCGCTCTTCCACGCCCTTGCCGACCGGACCCGGCGTGACATCATGCGCCGAGTGCTCGCCGGTGAACACTCGGTCTCAACGCTCGCGGCGTCCTATGACATGAGCTTCGCCGCAGTGCAGAAGCACGTCGCCGTGCTCGACCGCGCCGGACTGCTCACCAAGCGGCGCCACGGCCGCGAGCAGCTGGCCAGCGGCGATGTCACGACGGTGCGGTCGGTGGCGTCTCTGCTCGGTGAGCTGGAGCAGATCTGGCGCGGCCGCATCGCCCGCATCGACGAGCTCATCGCTTCGGATTCGACCCACCGGAAGGACTGACCATGCCCGTGACCGAAACACACCAGGATCTCGAGAACCGGACACTGACCATCATTGCCGACTTCGCCGCACCGGTGGAACGGGTCTGGCAGGTCTACGCCGATCCGCGCCAACTCGAGAAAATCTGGGGCCCACCGGAATATCCGGCAACCTTCGTCGACCACGACCTACGGCCCGGCGGGCGGGTGACCTACTTCATGACCGGCCCGGACGGCGACAAGTATGCCGGCTATTGGCACGTCACAGTGGTGGACGAGCCGCGCAGCTTCTCCTTCGACGACGGATTCGCCGACCTCGACTTCAGCCCGAATCCGAACCTGCCGGTGTCGAAGAACGTCTTCACCTTCACCGCCCACAACGGCGGCACCCGGGCCACGTTCGTGAGCACCTATTCCTCCACCGAGGCCATGCAGCAAGTCTTGCATATGGGCATGGTCGAGGGCGCCACCTCGGCCATCAACCAGATCGACGCGCTGCTGGCGTCTTAGCAACCAGCGAACCCGGGAATCGCCCGCCCGCTCACACCATGCCGGTCGCGTCGAAGACCCACGACATGTCCGCCTCTGCGAAGTCGGCCAGCCACGTGGGGGGTGCGTTGTTGGCCAGCGCCCCCATGTCCCAGTAGTCCTTCCACAACGTGATCTTGCCGTTCTGCACGCGGTGCACGGTGACGAACTGCAGAACCGCTGATTCGCCTGTGGGCCAATGCCATTCCTCGTGGTGCTCGTACATGACGTCGTCACCGTCGCCGACCATCAGGCCGTCGAAGTTCTGGTAGGAGGCCAGCGGCTCGAGGCCGATCTTGAGTCGTTTGACGATGTCGTCGGGCCCGCGCGCAGCCGCGGCCGGCCCGACCGGCATGTCCAGATAGATGCAGTCGGGGGCCAGGTAGGTCTTCAGCGCCTCCCAGTCCCGCGCCGACAGCGCCCGCCACATGGCGTACACCGTTTCCTGCTCGGGCGTGACGTCGGGGACCTCGTCAACCGACATGGGCCAACACACTTTCCGGCGCGCCCAGGGCCGGCGCCTTGTGAGCGGCACGCAGGAAGCGTCCGGTGCGATGCGTCCCCACCAACTCGGTGAGCTCACCGTCGAGGAACACCGCCCGGCCCCCGACGAAGACCGCGGTCACGGTGTCGTCGTTGCGATTGACCATCCGTGACAGACCGCCGTACTGCGCCACCTCTTCTTCGGCGTAACGGTCCAGCACCTCGTCGAGGTGTTCGGGGTCGATGACGACGACATCAGCGCGGTCGCCGACCCGTAGGTGGCCGGCGTCGATGCGGTACCAGTCGGCCAGCTCGCCGGTGAGCCGGTGCACGGCGTGCTCGATGCTCATGAACGGCCGGCCGGCGCGTTCTGCGTCCCTGACGTGGCGCAGCAACCGCAGGCCCATGTTGTAGAAGGCCATGTTGCGCAGGTGGGCTCCGGCATCCGAGAAGCCCATCTGGATACCGGAGTCGCGGGCGAGCTTCTTGAGCACCTCCGGGCGGTGGTTGGAGATCGTGGTGCGCCACCGCAGCGCGTGGGCGTGCTCGACCACCAGGTCGAGGAACGCGTCCACCGGGTGCACACCGCCGCGGTCGCGGCCCACCTGCCCGAACGACTTTCCGATCACCGAGGTGTCGGGGCAGTCGACGATCTCGGCGTCGAAGAAGTCGCGGTGCCACACCCGCAGCCCGAACTTGCTCTCGTACTCCTTGCGGAACCGTCGCCGATAGGCCTCGTCCTCGAGCAGCTCGTTGCGCTCCACCTCATCTCGCAAGTGCAGCGCCGCCGCGCCTGCGCCGAACTCCTCGAAGATGACGAGGTCGATGCCGTCGGCGTACACCTCGAACGGCACCGGTAGATGTTGCCAGCGGAAGTTCCCGCCCAGCCGGTTGATCAGCCGGGCGGCGGGCCCCAGCATCTTGACCGCGATCGGGTTGGACTTCACGTCGGCGGCCGACAGCAGGCTGGTCTTGAGGGGATTGCGGATGATGCCGAGCGATTGGAGAAGCTGTGATCCCAGGTTCGCCGGGTTCTCGATGTCGGGTCCGGACTGCAGGATTCGGCCGGAGCGGCGCAGCAGGGACTTCAGCCGGCGCAGTTCGCGCGGTTTCGCGTAGGTCGACGGCAGGGTGCGCGACCGGCAGACCTCACCGTCCAACTTGTCGAAGAGCAGCTGCTGGGAGGACATTCCCACGAAGCCGGCGGCCAGCGCCTCGGCGAGCATCGCCTCCATCCGCGCCTGCTCGCCTCTGGTCGGACGCTCGTCCTTGCGGGTGGCGCGGTCCAGACCCATCGTCGCGGCACGCATGTCGGAGTGACCGAGGAACGCGGCGATGTTGGGGCCCAGCGGGCGCGACTCCAGAGCCGCGATGTACTCCTCGCCATCGGACCAGGTCTTGTGATGGTCCACGGTGTCGATGACGTACTCGCGGGGGATGGCCTCGACCCGGCCGAAGATGTCTCCGGCGTCGGATCCGTCGACGTAGACCGTCGACAACGAACACGACCCGAGCATCACCGTGGTGACGCCGTGACGCAGTGACTCCGACAGCGACGGCCCGCCGAGCACTTCGACGTCGTAGTGCGTGTGGATGTCGAGCATCCCGGGCAGCACCCATTTCCCGGTGGCGTCGATCACCTGGGGGCAACCGGTCTCGTCGAGGTGGTCGGCGGTGACGGCGGCGACATGCCCGTCGCGGATGCCGATGGTGCGCACCGCCGAGGGCGCTCCGGTGCCATCGAACCACCGGCCGTTGCGGATGATCGTGTCGTAGCTCACTGCCCCATGGAACAGCCCGCGCAGGCGGGTGTCAACGAAATCGGTGAACAGATTTTCTCGAGTGTCTACTGTCCGATCTGAACTGCGGCGACGCCATCCGGCGCATAATCGGTCAGGTGACGCCGCTGCAGCGCTACATCGCCGAGGAGATCGCCACCGACCACGTCGACGGTCTGATGTCGCGCCGCGAAGCGTTGCGCCGGTTGGCGTTGCTCGGTGTCGGCACCGCCGCCGCCACGGCACTGATCGCGGCCTGCGGCGAGAACCAGCAGGGCGCCGACCCGCCCGCGGGGTCGGACACCGTCCCGCCTCAGAGTCCTCCGGCCGGCGCGGCCGCGACGCCGCCCGGCATGGACGCCGCGCTACCCACCGAGCCGATCACCTGGGCCGGACCGCGCGGCGAGCTGCAGGGCGCCTGGGCGGCGGCCCCGCAGCCCCGCGGCGGGATCCTGGTGATCCACGAGAACAAGGGCCTCAGCGACTGGGTCCGTTCGGTGGCGGGGCGGCTGGCGGGTGCTGGTTATTCGAGTCTGGCGATCGACCTTCTGTCCGGCCAGGGTGGCACCGCGACCTTCACCGATCCCGCCGAAGCCACCGCCGCGCTGGGCAATCTCGCCCCGGAAGAAATGCTCGCCGACCTGAAGTCGGGCATCGAGGAAGTGGCGCGCCGCACCCCGGGGGTTCAGTTGGCGGCGGTCGGGTTCTGCATGGGCGGCGGCCTGGTGTGGCGACTGCTGGCCGGCGGGGCGCCGGAGCTGGCTGCCGCCTTCCCGTTTTACGGCCCCACCCCCGAGAATCCCGACTTCTCCGGTTCCCAGGACGTCGCGGTGCTGGGCTTCTACGGCGAACTCGATCAGCGGGTCAACGCCACCGAGCCCACCGCCGCGGCGGCGCTGCAGGAAGCGGGTCTGGTCCACGAACTCGTCACCGAACCGGGCGCCAACCACGCCTTCTTCAACGACACCGGGGACAGGTACGACGCCGCCGCGGCCGCCGACGCGTGGCGCAGGACGCTGGACTGGCTGAACACCCACGTCGGCTGACCCGCACCGACCGGCAACCCGCCGTTGGGCCCGCAGCCGGCTCGGCGTTGCCCACCGCACATGCGGTCGGGATCTGATCTAGCCATGCGGGTGGTCCAGGTGGCGAATTTCTACGGCCCGCGTTCCGGCGGGTTGCGCACCGCCGTGGATCGTCTCGGTGCCGAGTACGTCGCCGCCGGACACACCGTGTTCCTCATCGTGCCGGGGCGCTACGCCCAGGCGGTGACACTTCCGTCGGGGGTGGTCCGGATCTCCCTGCCCGCCAGGCTCATTCCGCTCACCGGCGGCTACCGCGCGGTGTTGCCCGGCCCGGTCACCGACCTGCTCGAGCGGTTGCGTCCCGACGCACTTGAGGTCTCGGACCGACTCACGCTGCGTTCCCTGGGAGGCTGGGGACGCCGCCACGGCGCGTCGACGGTGATGATCTCCCACGAACGTCTGGACCGACTGGTGGGACAGATCCTGCCCGTGCCACTGGCGCGGACGGTCGCCGACGCCGCCAACCGGCGCACCGCCGCCAACTACGATGCCGTGGTCTGCACCACCGAGTTCGCCCGCGAGGAGTTCGACCGGATCGGCGCGACGAACCTGGTGACGGTACCGCTGGGGGTCGACCTCGACCAGTTCCACCCGCGTCGGCGCTCGGAGGCGGTCCGCGAGCGCTGGGCCGGCCAGAACCAGTTGCTGCTGGTGCACTGCGGGCGGTTGTCGGTCGAGAAACACGCCCACCGCAGCATCGACACCGTCGCCGCACTGCGTGACTCGGGCGTGGATGCCCGGCTGGTCGTGGTCGGGGAGGGGCCGCAGCGGGCCCGGTTACAACGCCAGGCGGCACGACTGCCCGTCACCTTCACCGGTTTCATCGGATGCCGCGATACCGTCGCCGGCATTCTGGCCAGCGCCGACATCGCCCTCGCGCCGGGCCCGCACGAGACGTTCGGGCTGGCCGCGCTCGAAGCGCTGGCCTGCGGCACCCCGGCGGTGGTGTCCCGGACGTCCGCGCTGGCCGAAATCCTCACCACCGACAGCGGCGCCACCGCCGACAACGACGCCGGCGCGATCGCCGGTGCCGTCACCGCGGTCCTGAGCCGTCCGGAGTCGCAGCGCCGGCGCAGTGCGCGAAGACGGGCCGAGCAGTTCAGCTGGCCGCGCTCGGCGGCCGGGATGCTCCGCGCCCTCGGAGCAGAGTGACGCTGTGCTGCTCGATGACCCTGTGCTGCTCATTGACCCTGTGCTGCTCATTGCCTGACATCTGCGCACCGACGTGACCTACGATCCAGGGATGTTCCGCACGTTCGCCGTCGTGGCGGCCACGACGCTGGTGTTCGGCTCGACCGCTGCGGTCGCGGGCGCCCAGCCGGCCCCTTCGGCATGCAACTACGAGCTGACCGCCCCCACCGTGGTGAACGTGTCCGGTACCGACATGGTCACCGCCACCGTGTCCCCGAAGGCATGCGACGGTGCGGTCACCTTCCAGACGGTGGCGTGCATCCAGATGCAGGGCAGTGACAGCGCCGGCCAGTGCGTACAGGGCAAGGGCATCCTGCCCGCCCAGGTGTACTTCCAGCCGTACCGGCCCGGCGCGACCTACACCGCGACGGGGCGCGGATGTGCGGCCAAGGGCAATCCGCCGCAGACGTACTGCCAGGAGAACGGACCGATCACCGCAACGCTCTGACCGGCGCCCGCGCTGGTTTAACGCGGACTCCACCCGGGCATCCCGCGTGTCGACGGGACCGTCGACCTGACCGGCCCCCGAACACAAGGAGCCGGCATGGACAGCAACAGCACGATCTGGATCGTGGTCGCCGTCGTCGTCGCGATCATCGTCATCGGCGCCGTGGTGTTCGCCGCGAAGAAGGCCCGTGACGGACGCCGCCGGCAGGAAGCCGACCGCATCCGCGAAGAGGTCGACCACGACACCCACCGGGTGGAGAAGCGAGCGGCTCTGCTCGAGGAGACCGAGGCCAAGGCGCGAGCGGCCAAGGCCGAAGCCGACGCCAAGGCCGCCGAGGCTGCGCGGCTGGCGGACACCGCCACCACGCACCGCGATTCGGTCACCACGTCCCGCGAAGACCTCGCGGCCCGCCGCGAACACGCCGACAAGCTCGATCCCCGGGTCACCCGGGATGCTACGAAGGATTCGGAGACCGGCACCGCGGAGCAGATGAAGCCGGACTCCTCGCCGCGTTAGTCGTTCCAGGACACCGGCAGCCGCTTGATCCCGTGGATGAAGGCCGAATGCAAGCGGTCCGGTTCCGAGGTGGCCCGGATGCCGGGCACCCGGCGGTGCATCTCCTCGAACGCGACGGTGATCTCACGGCGGGCGAGGTTGGCGCCCAGGCAGAAGTGGGCGCCGCCACCGCCGAAGCCGAGATGCGGATTGGGATGACGGCGAACGTCGAACGTCCACGGGTCGACGAACTTGGACTCGTCACGGTTGGCTGAGCCGTACCAGAGTGTGACCTTGTCTCCCGCAGCCATTCTCGCGCCGCCGAGTTCCACCTCCCGGGTGGTGGTGCGGCGCATGTAGGCCACCGGCGAGGCCCACCGCACGACCTCTTCGACGGCAGTCGGCGCCACCGCGTCGTAGTCCGACCACCAGATGTCGCGCTGCTCGGGGAACCGGCTCAGCGCCAGCACGCCGTGGCTGATCGCGTTGCGGGTGGTTTCGTTGCCGGCCACCACCAGCAGGATGAAGAACGAGGCGACCTCTGCGGAGGTGAGCCGCTCACCGTCGAGCTCGGCCTCGACCAGGCTGGTCGTCAGGTCGTCGCCGGGCCGTTCCCGACGATCCTCGGCAAGTTCTTTGGCGTAGGCTCCGATCGCCATGGCCACGGCGACGAAGTCGTCGAAGTCGGTGGCGATGTCTGGATCACCGAAGCCCAGGATCACGTTGGTCCAGTGGAAGATCCGTGCGTGGTCCTGCTCGGGGATGCCCATCATGTCGCAGATGATCTGCAGCGGAAGCGGACCGGCGAGTTCCGAGACCAGTTCACCGTGGCCGTCGGGGTTGGCGGTGACCATCTCCTCGACCAGGCGCCGCGCCCGCTGCCGCACCGAATCCTCGATCATCGCGAGCACCCTGGGGGTGAACGCGCTGCGCACGATGTTGCGCAACCGGGTGTGTCGGGGGTCGTCCATTGCAATCATCGAGCCGAAGTACTCGTTGAGCTCAGGTGTCTGGTCACCGATCGTGATGCCGAGCGCCGAACTGAAGATCTCGGGATGACGGCTGGCGTAGAACACGTCGTCGTAGCGGGTCAACGCCCAGTGCCCGGCGACCTCGGCGTCGTCGTCGACGACGAACGACTCGTGGAAGGTGATCGGCGCTTCGCGCCGCAGCGTGGCGAACGCCCCGTCCCGGATGTCGTCGTCGAGTCCCCAGAAATCCCACGTGCCCAGATCGATGCCGGACAACGGGACGTCAGGCGGAGCGGTGCCGTTGGTTCGGGCGACGCCCGTTCTCAAGCCCATGCGCGCCCAGCGTAGCCTCACGGCCGGGCTTCGTGCCCTTTTCTGCCATGGGTGCGACGACGCTCTTTCATCCGCGCCTCATGCAGGTGACGGACACCGTCGGTGAGCTCGTCACGTACCTGACGCTCGTGCCCACGCAGCCGCGACCAGTAGGTGTCGTCGAACTCCTCGACCACCTGGAACGTCCATCGACCCTCGATCACGTTGCGCCCGATCATGTCGGTCTCGAGCCGCTCGGCAGCGGCGTCGGCGCCTGCCTCACGCAGCGCGTCACACGCCTCGCCGAGCAGCAGGTCGGCGTGCCCCATCAGTTGATGGAACGAATAGAGGTGGCCCCTCGCGCGTTCGACGAACTCCAGCGCCTCGGTCACCTTGCCGACGGCATCGGCCACATCGTCGGCCACGTCATCACCCACATCGCTCACCGAGGTCCCCCCTCCGTATCCGAGGTCGGGCCGGGGCGGCCCTCCGTATCCGAGGTCGGGCCACGGCCCTCCGTATCCGAGGTCGGGCCGGGGCCCTCCGCCACGCTCTTTATCCGCTCCAGCGTTCTGCGCATGTCCCGCAGGTTGCGACGGCGCCGCAGCTGGCCGCCCAGCACCGAGTACAACGACATCAGCACGTTCTGGTTCAGCCGGAACGACTCAGTGACGTCGGTGGCCGAACCCGCCGGTGTCAGCTGGTAGTGCCAGTTGTTGACCGCCCGGTCGCCGACGAGGACCTCGAAGCCGAACGCGCGCCCCGGGTCACAGGCGGTGACCCGACACGTCGTCCAGTAGACCGGGCCGATCTCATTGCGGCGCACGTGGCCGCGGAAGCGTGCGCCCAGTGCAGGGCCGGTGGCGCCGTCGAGCCATTCCGCCTCGAACGTCTCCGGCGAGAACGAGCCGGTGTTGCGGACGTCGGCGATCAACTCCCAGATCCGCTCCGCCGGCGCGGCCATCGTCACCGTCACCGCACCCTGCATCTGCGCACTCCCTCCATCACCGGTCCGACTCCCGCTCGTCCTCGGGGACGGGAATGGCCTGTTCGATGAGATCGGCTTCGCTGGCTTGCCAGTCGCGGTCCTCCGAGACCCGCTGTGTATCACTCCACGAGTCGTCTTCGGTGTTGTCGATCGGGACGCGCTGTTCGGCCACGTCGGCTTCGGCGGCAGCACCGAGTGGGTCGCGGTCTGGTGTCGTCATGAGTGCTCCCTGTTGGTGGTCGGTGGCGGACGGACGTCGCGGCGTGCTCCGTCCGTGCTCCGGTGTACCCGCTCGGGCGCCGGCCCGCACCCGACAGACGTTCCCGTTTGGTCACCGGTGACGGTTGCTGCGCGCGGCGACCTAGTGATTCACTGAACGGGGTCGCTCTCGGGTATTGTGCGTGAGTTGCGCAGACGACGTACAGGCCCTCAAGCCGGGCGGGGCCGACCATGACCATCGACCATCATCCCGAATCTCAAAGGCTTGTAATTTGCCAAGAATCACCGAAGGCGCTCAGAACCTGAAGCCACACTTCGAAGACGTGCAGTCGCATTACGACCTGTCCGACGACTTCTACAGGTTGTTCCTCGATCCCACGCAGACCTACAGCTGCGCGTACTTCGAGCGCGATGACATGACGCTCGAAGAGGCGCAGATCGCCAAGATCGATCTGTCCCTCGGCAAGCTCGGACTCGAACCCGGGATGACGCTCCTCGACATCGGTTGCGGCTGGGGTGCGACTTTGCTGCGCGCGATCGAGAAATACGACGTCAACGTCGTCGGCCTGACGCTCAGCGAGAATCAGAAGGCACACGTCGAGAAGGCTCTCGAGGCGCAGGGCAGCCCTCGGTCCAAGCGGGTGCTGCTGCAGGGCTGGGAGCAGTTCGACGAGCCGGTCGACCGGATCGTGTCCATCGGTGCGTTCGAGCACTTCGGGCGCGACCGCTATGACGAGTTCTTCAAGATGGCCTACCGGGTGTTGCCCGACGACGGGGTGATGATGCTGCACACCATCATCAAGCCCACCGACGAGGAGTTCACCGACCGCGGCCTGAAGCTCACGATGAGCATCGTGCGGTTCTCGAAGTTCATCATGGACGAGATCTTCCCGGGCGGGGACCTGCCGAAGCCGACCACCGTCGAGGAGCACGCGACCAAGGCCGGATTCCGGCTGACCCGGGCGCAGCGGCTGCGGGAGCACTACGCGAAAACCCTCGACATCTGGGCGGATGCGTTGCGCTCGCGTGAGGACGAGGCCGTCGCCATCCAGTCCCGCGAGGTCTACGACCGGTACATGAAGTACCTCACCGGCTGCGCGGACCTGTTCCGCGGCGGCTACACCGACATCTGCCAGTTCACCCTGAAGAAGGGCTGATGTCCCGGTAGGAGCGCGCCGGCTGCCCGGGTGCGGCCTCGGCGGCGTCCCGGCGTCGCGCCGCCATCCCTGCGAGGGCCTCGAACACCACCCGGTGCGCTGCGTTGACCGTAAGCTCCGCGTGGTCGTATGCCGGTGCCACCTCGACGACGTCGACGCCGACGACGTCGTGCTCGTAGCAGAGTTGGCGCACCATCCGCAGCAAGTCCGCGCTGGTGATGCCGCCAGGCTCCGGGGTTCCGGTACCGGGTGCGTGTGCCGGGTCGAGCACGTCGATGTCGACTGAGACGTAGAGCTTGTCGGCCTTGGCCAGCGCTTCCCCCACCGCGTCGCGCATGACGGCTTTGAATCCGCGCTCCCAGATCTCCTGCATCGTGTGCCAGGTCATCTTCTGCTCGAGCATCCACTCGAACGTGTCCTGCGGCGGCCAGTAGCCCCGCAGGCCCACCTGGACGAAATGCGACCCCGGAACAGCACCCGACTCGATCAGCCGGCGCATCGGGGTGCCGTGGCTGGCCAGGTTGCCCTCGATCTCGTCGGCGGTGTCCGCGTGCGCGTCGAAGTGGACGATGCCGACATTGCCGTAGCCATGCACATCGGCGACCGCGGTGGCCGCCGGCCACGTGATGGAATGGTCACCGCCCAGGATCACCGGAACGATGCCGCGCTCGGCCAGGGTGTGCACCCGTTCCCGAATGTTGTTGTGGGAGACATCGGTTTGGCCGTGCGGACAATAGGCGTCGCCGAAGTCGACGACCTCGAGCCAGTCGAAGATCTCCAGGCCGAGATCCATGTGGTAGGTGCCCGGCTCATAGGCGGTCGCCCGGATCGCCCGCGGGCCGAACCGGGCTCCCGGACGGTTGGTGGTCCCGATGTCGAACGGTGCACCCACGATGGCGGCGTCCGGTTTCCACTCGTCGAGCTGTGCCACCTCGGTCAGAAACGGACGATGCCCGAACGAGGCCAGCCCCGCATAGGCGAGGTCGAGTTGCTCGGCCATTCCCGGCGGGATCTCGCGGCGGTGATCGTGGTCATGCCCCATGGGCATGACCGTACCGCTCAGAGGGTTCCCGAACCGCTCAACGCAGCACGCATCGAATCCGGGATCGGCCGTTTCGCCCAATCCTCGGTCGACACGACGACGTAGATGGTGTGCCCCCGCACCGCCAACCGCTCGTCTGATCCCGCGGTCGTGCTGCACACCCCGAACCCGACCGTGAAACTCGTCGTGCCGACCCGGGTGCACTCGGCGGTGACCCGCACCTCATCGCGCCAGCGCACCGGAGCCAGGAAGTCGATCTCGCTGTGCACCACCTGGAAGTCGTAGCCGGTCGCGATCAGCTCCGGGTACCCGACGCCCAGATGGTCGAGCAGTCCGGTGCACGCCTCGTCGAACCAGGTCAGGTAGTGCCCGTTGAACACCACGCCCTGCTGGTCGACCTCGGCATAGCGGGGAACGATCGGCAGCGAGAACTGGTTCACTCCGATCACCCTAACCACGTTGCCCGCGGCGCCGGCCCGGTGCCGCAGACTTGAGCGATGAAGCTCGTGACGATCGACGACATCCGTATCGCCGCAGACCGGATCCGACCCCACGTGGTGCGCACGCCGCTGCTGGCGGCGCGGTGGGGTGACGGCCGGCGCCCGCTGTGGGTCAAGCCCGAGAACCTGCAACCGGTCGGCGCGTTCAAGGTGCGCGGCGCGTTCAACGCGATCTCGGCCCTGACCGGTTCGGCCGCCACCGGCGACGGGCCCACCGTCGTCGCCTACTCGAGCGGCAACCATGCCCAGGCAGTGGCGTACGCGGCGGCGGCGCACGGACTGACGGCTCACATCGTGATGCCCGAGGAAACGCCGAAAATCAAGGTGCAGGCCACCCGCGAGTACGGAGCGCAGGTCGTGTTGTGCGCGGCAGGGGAGCGGGAGACGGTCGCGGCGCAGGTGCTTGCCGACACCGGTGGCGTGCTGATCCCGCCGTTCGACCATCCCGATGTCATCGCCGGGCAGGGCACGATCGGCCTGGAGATCGCGGCTGACCTGCCCGACGTGCAGAACGTGCTGATACCGGTCAGTGGTGGAGGGCTGGCGTCGGGCATCGGTGTGGCGATCCGGGCGCTGTGCCCGCAGGCGCGGATCTTCGGGATCGAACCCGAACTTGCCGGCGACACCGCTGCGGGATTGGCCTGTGGCCACCGGGTGGACTGGCCGATCGAGGACCGCAATCGCACCATCGCCGACGGTCTGCGGTCACAACCGTCGGATCTCACGTTCGCGCATCTGCAACAGGTCCTCGACGGGGTGATCACGGTGGCCGAGAGCGAGATCCGCGCGGCTGTCCGCGAGCTGGCGCACCGCGCCCACCTCGTGAGCGAACCCAGCGGCGCGGTCGCCCTGGCCGCGTACCGCAAGGGGGCGACGCCGCCCGGGCGCACGGTGCTCATCGTGTCCGGCGGGAACATCGAGCCGCAGATGTTGCAGCAGATCCTCGGCGAGAGCGCACCGGAGGAGATTTGACAGGTGTGCAATTGCGGGTGTGCAGAGGGTAGGGTCCACCCGGTATTTCCGTCACGTGGTCCCGCAGGACCGGGGACGCACGAAGGAGTGGTCGGTGGACGCGGTTCTGGGCTTGTCGGTGACACCGTCTGCCGTCGGCCTGGTGCTCGTCGAGGGTCAGGACGCCGACGGCGCGACCCTCGACGGCCTGGGGTTCGACGTCGACGACGGCGGTTCCGGGAGCGCACTGCGGACCTGCGAGCAGGCGGCGGCTGCGGTGTTGCGCACCGAGGCGAACGCTGCTGACCGGGGTCACCGGGTTCGCTCCATCGGAGTGACCTGGAGCGATGACGCCGACGCCGAGGCGTCGCTGCTGCTGAAGTCGCTGAGCGATTCCGGATTCGACAACATCGTCCCGGTGCGGCTGTCCGAGGCCACCGACGCGCTGGCCCGCGGTATCGCCGAGGTCGCCGGTTACCCGACCACCGCAGTCTGCGTCATCGAACCCGAGCAACTCCTCACCCTGGTCGTGCAGACCCAGCAAGGCGCGGTGCAGACCGCGGTCAATCACAACGTTGTGACCGAAGAGGATCTGGTCGGCTGGTTGAGCGCGGTGTTCACCAAGGCCGACTGGGCACCCGAAGCGCTGGTATTGGTCGGTTCCGCCGAGGATCTCGACGGGCTGCGGCCCGTGCTCGAGGATGCGCTCTCGGTGCCGGTGTACACCCCCGCCGAAGCGCAGCTGGCACTGGCACGCGGCGCTGCGCTGGCGTGCGCGCAGAACGGCAGGTTGCGCCTCGACCGTGAAGACGGCGACGTCCGTGCGGTTGCGCCCGGGCGCCGCGCCCGCCGACTCGTGCAGACGGGGCCGGCAGCGGTGCTGGCCGCCGCGCTAGTCACGTTCGTGGCCTCCGCGTCCGCCGCGCTGGCGCTGCAGGCCGCCCCCGAGCGGCCCGCACCGACGTCCCGCCCCGCCGGCACCTCCGCCCAGACGCCGGTCGCGATTAGGGGGCCGGTGCCGGCGCCGCCCCTGCCGGCGGCCCCTGTCGTGGACGTGGCAGCGGTGCCTGCACCTGAGGCGCCGGCCATACCGCTTCCGCAGGCCGAACCCGAGGCCGCGCCGGCCCTTGAGGCCCTGCCGCTCCCCGACGCCGCACCGGCGCCACCCGAAGGCACTGTCGCACCGCCCCCACTGGCCGCACCGCAGCCGCCCGTCGGCCTTGCACCGCCCGCGCCGGCCCCGGAGTTGGTCCCGCCGCCGGTACCGGAGGAACGCCCGGGAATCCTGCAGCGGATCCGGGAGCGGCTCTCCGGAGGTGGCGACGACCAGCAGCAACCGGCCGTCGTACCCCCGCCGCCCGCCGTACCCCCGCCGCCGCCGTAGCGCCCACGGGCACCCGGGACCGGCAACGCTTACTCTCGCTGTGGTGAGTCCGCCCGTCGCGCCGCCCGGACCCTCGATCCTGCGCACCACGCTGCGGGTGGCGATCGTCGCCTCCGTGGTGGCGGCCGTGGCCGTGGTCGCGATGACCTCGGAGTGGGGGGTGTGGTGGCGCCTGGTCACGTTCACCTACCAGGCCAACCTCCTCGCCGCCGGCTACTACCTGTGGACGTTGCTGTCACCGCGCGCCGATGCCCGGGTGGGTCTGCGGGGCGCCGTGGTGCTCTACGTGGTGATGGCGGGAGCGGTGTGGAACCTGTTTCTCACCGGCCACAGCATGGGCTACACCCCGGCCAATTTTCTGCTGCACGTCGTGGTGCCGGGGCTGGCGCTGACCGATTGGCTGCTCGTCGGCCGGGGGACCGCCAGGGTGTCGTGGTGGCAACCCGTGGCCTGGCTGGCCTACCCCGCCGCCTATCTGGCTCTGGCGCTGCTGGTGCTCAACGAGCTCGGTCGGCGCGCACCCTATTACTTTCTCGATCCCGCCACCGTCGGGACGGCGACGGTGGCCCTGAACGTGGTTGGACTGGCCGGCGGTGTGCTCGTGATGGGGTACGCGTTGCTGGCCGCGCACCGCGCCACGACCGCGGTCGGCGTCGACGGGCCATGAAACATTCCGACGTGGGAGTTCGATAGTCAGACTGAGGCATTGTGAGACCGATTGTGAAACCCACCCCGAACCCCCCGTGCGACCAGCGTGTCTGCGCCGAACGAGGACGATAACTAGGATGGCACTGTGGCGAGCGCCCCTCTGCAGCAAACGCATCGATGGCGGGTGGCCGTGCGTCGGCTGACTGCGTTGGCCGGCTCGGTCGCCGTTCTCACCGGACTGTCGCTGGGTGGGCCGATCGCGACGGGGTGGGCGGGATCGGCCGTCCCGGATTCGGTCGCGAGTGTGTCGCCCGCGGCGGGGCAGACCGTCGGTGTGGCCCATCCGGTGACCGTGGCGTTCACCGGCGCGGTCGCCGATCGGCGCGCTGCCGAGAGGGCGATCAGCGTCGCGCCGGCAACCGCCCCGGCACCGGTAGCAGGCTCGTTCACCTGGCTCGACGATCACGTCGTGGAATGGACCCCCGCGGAGTTCTTCCCGGCGCACTCGCCGATCAACGTCTCGGTCGGCGGATTCAAGACCAGCTTCCAGACCGGTTCGTCGGTGGTCGGCGTCGCCGACATCAGCGCGTACACGTTCACCGTGAGCATCGACGGGGAGATCGCCCGCCAGATGCCCGCCTCGATGGGCAAGGCCAAGTTCCCCACCCCGGTCGGGCGGTTCACGGCGCTGAGCAAAGAGCGCAATGTCACCTTCGACTCCCGCACCATCGGGATACCTCTCGACGATCCCGAGGGTTACCTGATCAAGGGGGAGTACGGCATCCGCGTCACCTGGGGCGGTGTCTACGTCCACTCGGCGCCGTGGTCGGTGGGCTCCCAGGGGTACGCCAACGTCAGCCACGGGTGCATCAACCTCAGCCCCGACAACGCCGCCTGGTACTTCAACACCGTGCGGGTGGGTGACCCGATCATCGTGCAGGCCTGAACGACGATCAGCAGTTGGTCTCGATCCTGAACTTCGCCGTGGCCTTGTTCATCTGGTCATCGGTGAAGGTGCCGTCCGCGGTGCCGGTGATCGTGTAGCTGCCGTCAGCCCCTTCCACCTCGGCGTCCCCGATGTTGTCGGCCCAGTAGGTCCCGGTGAAACCGCCGACATCGCGGAACTCCACGGACTTCGGCGTCACCGAGCCGCCCGTTTCCAGGACCGCGGTGAAGCCGTTGTCGTCCTGCGGCGTCTCGATGTACCACGACCACCCCGATTGACGACAGCGCACCGGTTGCGCCCCGCCGGTGTTGGTGCCGTCGATGGTGACCGTGGCCGTGGTGCCGCCCAGCGCCGGTTCCGGTGCCGAGCAGCCGGCCGCGCCCAAGATGGCGATGCCGCCGACGGCGGCCGCGATGAAGTGTCGGTTCTCCATGGCGCCCGACTCTATGCGCTGCAGCGGCCGATTCCAGCCGAAATGCCGGGGTGATCACCGGTTGGCCTACCGACCGGCCCCGCGCAGGGCGGCTGCGGTGGCATCGTCGGCCGGCAGGAACGCTTCGATGCTGAGTTCCGCCGCGGTGAGATCCAGCGCGGTGCCGAACGTCGTCACCATGCTCAGAAACCGCAGCCGCCTGCCGTCCGGTGTCGCCAGCTCGAGCGGCACCGCGACCCCTCCCAGATTCGGGCTGTTCTCGAACCCTCCTGGGTACGATTCGATTTCGGCAAGGAGCTCGGCGAGCTGAGCGGAGCCGCCCGCAGCGACCTCACGACGCAGCCGGTCGATCAGATGGGTCCGCCACTGCGCGAGATTGGCGATCCGGGGCGCCAGGCCGTCGGGGTGCAACGCGATGCGCAGCGCGTTGGGCCGTTCGAGCAGATGCGCGGCGACCCCGTCGAGCAACACCCCGGCGCCGGGATTGGCCGTGACGATCCGCCAGCCCTTGTCGACGACCACGCAGGGGTAGGGGTCGAAGGCGTCCAGCACCCTGCCCACGCCGGCCCGTACCGCGGCCATGTCCGGTGCGTCCAGAGTCCGTTCGGCGTACACCGGGGCCAGCCCCGCCGCCACCAGCAGCTGGTTCTGGTCTCGCGCAGGCACGTCCAGCACGGTGGCCAACCGCAGCACCATCGCCCTGCTGGCGTTGGAACGGCCGGTCTCGACGAAGCTGACGTGCCGAGCCGAGACACCGGCTTCCACGGCGAGATCCAACTGGCTCAGCCGGCGCCGTAGACGCCAGGCACGGATCAACGCACCGAACGTCGCGGGCGGTTCGCACTGCCCGGCCGGCGTTGTCATGGGGATCAGTGTGCCCCCGCGGCCGGCGCCCGACCACTACCTCTCAGGTAATTGCGCCGCTTACCTGTGCGGGGGACCGTGGAGGTATGACCACAAAACGCGGTGTGACGACATCGGCAACGGTGGCGGCGGCACCGGCACCACCCATCCCGCGGTGGCTGCGCGTGGTGTTGATCTGCGACCGCGCGGGCTCGGCGTGGTACATCGGCGCCGGGTTCTTCTTCGCACCCGTGCTCGCGGTGGTCTCACCCTGGCCGCTGCTCACCACGGTGGCGTGGGCCGCCATCGGGCTGGCCGGACTGTGGCTCGCACTCCTGGGCGTCGCGATGGCCACCGGGCTGGCGATCGTGCTGAGGTCGAACGCCGAGATCCCCGAGGACTATTGGCGTTCCATCATCGAGTATCCGCGGGCTACTGGTGCTGCACCGGGCAGCCCGACTGCCCGGTGTAGTCGACCTGCCAGTGTTTGATGCCGTTGAGCCAACCCGACCTCAGACGTTCGGGGGTGCCGACCGCGGCGAGATCGGGCAGGTGGTCGGCGATCGCGTTGAACATCAGCTCGATCGTCATCCTGGCCAGGTTCGCCCCGACGCAGTAGTGGGCGCCGGTGCCGCCGAAGCCGACGTGCGGGTTGGGGTCTCGCAGGATGTTGAACGAGAACGGGTCGTCGAAGACCTCCTCGTCGAAATTCGCCGACCGGTAGGACATCACCACCCGCTGTCCCTTCTTGATGGGCACGCCTGAGAGTTCGTAGTCCTGCACCGCGGTGCGCTGGAACGACGTCACCGGCGTGGCCCACCGCACGATCTCGTCGACCGCGGTCACCGGACGTTCCCGCTTGTAGAGGTCCCACTGGTCGGGGTGCTCAGCCATCGCGATCATCCCGTGGGTGATCGAGTTGCGGGTGGTCTCGTTGCCGGCGACCGCCAACAACACCATGAAGAACCCGAACTCGTCGTCGGAGAGCTTGTGTCCGTCGACGTCGGCCTCGATCAGCTTGGTGACGATGTCCTCGCCCGGCTCCTTCGCCCGGATCGCCGCCAGCTGCATGGCGTACATGATGAGTTCGGTGGCGGCGTTGCGTCCGTCGTGGTGCGCGTACTCGGGGTCGTCGTCGGCAACCATCTGGTTGGACCAGTCGAAGATCTTCTTGCGATCCTCCAGCGGGATACCGATCAGACCCGCGATGGCCTGCAGCGGCAGTTCGCAGGACACCTGTTCGACAAAATCGCCGGTGCCCTCGGCGGCTGCGGCCTTGGCGATGTTCTGGGCTCGTTCGTTGAGATCGTCACGCAACCGTTCCACGGCCCGCGGGGTGAAACCCCTCGAGATGATCTTGCGCAGATGGGTGTGGTGCGGTGCGTCCATGTTCAGCAGGACGAACTTTCCGGTCTCGATCTGCTCTGCGGTGGACCCTTCCGGATACCGGGGTAGCGCCGTCTTCTCCAGGCTGGAGAACACGTCGCTGCGTTTGGAGATCTCCTTGACGTCGCGGTGCTTGGTCACCACCCAGTAGCCACCGTCACCGAAAGGGCCGGCCCCGCCGGCGGTCTGCTCGTTCCACCAGATCGGCGCGCAGCGACGCAACTCGGCGAGCTCGTCCACCGGCAACCGCTCTCGGTTGAGGTCGGGATCGGTGAAGTCGAATCCTGGCGGGAGGGTGGGAGTCGGCATGCGTTGGCTCCTAACCGTGGGGTGGCCG
This sequence comes from Mycolicibacterium hippocampi, assembly GCF_010723735.1. Taxonomy (GTDB): domain Bacteria; phylum Actinomycetota; class Actinomycetes; order Mycobacteriales; family Mycobacteriaceae; genus Mycobacterium; species Mycobacterium hippocampi. The sequence continues at coordinate 3,861,121 of NZ_BLLB01000002.1, forward strand.
TACCGCATTGCTACACCACAGTCGGGCCTCGGCGAGACAACTTGCGCGAAGTGTGTACCCGGAAGTCCTTCCGGTGGACTCCACCGCCCCGCGGTGTAACGATTTCAGGGCCGCCGCAGATGCATCCAGTGAATAGCCGCGAAACCCGAAGGGGGCATCGGTGAAGTTCGGAATCGACGTGAAAATCGCTTCAATCGTCGGGGCTGCAGCGCTGGCCGCCCTGACCCTCACCGCGCCGGCCGCCCTGGCCGAGCCGGCCCCACCGGCACCGCCACTCCCGGTTCCGGCGCCCGCTCCCGCGGCGCCGCCGGCCCCGCTGGACGCCGAGGCTCCCGCGCAGGTGATCGCGACGGGTGCGGCCGACGCAGCCGTCGAGGCCGTTCCCCATCTGCCGAGCCCGGAGAACCTGCCCCCGGGCACCAGCGACGCCCCGGTGGCGCCCAGTCAGCCTCGGCTGACCTATCTGCGGGACCTGTGGCACGCCATGCAGACCCAGGAGGTCAGCGGCGGTGACGCGCTGCTGCTGCTGACACAGCGGCCCATGGTCGCCGACGCCACACCTCCTGCAGGCCTGCCCTTGGGTCCGCAGGCCCCGCTACCTGCCGCGCCGCCGCCACCCGCCGCGCCGCCGGCCAGCCCCTAGCCCGCGACCGCTGCCAGCGGCGCGGGTTCGATCCGCGCCGGTACGTGCTTGTGCCAGGGCGTCCCGGCGTAGGCATCACGCCACTGACTGGACGTGAGCGAGTTCGGTGCCACCCCGCGGCGGTGCTCGTGGCCGTCGCTGTCGGCGAAGTCGAGTCCGTAGCCGTTGGGTAGCGAGGCGTGGCCGGACATCATCGTGTCGCTGACCTCGACGGTCACCTCCGCTGCTCCCGCCGCTGTCGTGACCCGGGCGCGGCCACCGTGGGTGAGCCCGAGCATCTCCGCGTCCTCGACACTGACCCGCAGCGCTCCGTCGGTGTCGCGCTTGCGCCATGACGGGTCCCGGAAGATGTCGTTGGCGGTATACGCGCGACGCTCACCGGCCGACAGCACGATCGGGAACTCCGGCGACGTCAGACCCTCCGGCGCCGCTGCCAACCGCCGCACCTCGGCGATCATCTCCGGGATCTCCAGCGCGATCCTGCGGTCCGGATGGGAGATCAGCGCGAAGTCGTCCTCGTAGTCGTGGACGGTGAACGTGACACCGGAGCGACCTTCCAGAATCGCGTCGAACAATGCGTTGCCGTCGGCATGCCCGGCCCGCGCCACCGCCTCCGGATAGGTCATCGCCGCCTTCTGCGCCAGCCCCCACAGCGCCGCCGCCCCACCGAGCCCGTCGGGCAACGTCGGACCCAGGGTCTCGTACAGCACGAACGGCAACACCTTTCCCAGCGCGGGGTTGGCGCCGACGGCCTGGAGAAACGCCTCGGTGAACGCCGCACGTCCCGACTCGGCCGCGCGGCGCAGCGGAATCAGTTCGGCCTCGTCGACAACCCCCAGGGCGCGCATCAGACGTGCCCAGATCTCGGGCTCGGGCAGTGTCCCGGGCAGCGGTTCCAGCAGTCGGTGCCGCAGATGGAAGGTGTTGTGCGGGAACTCCAGGTTGAAGAACGTCGCCTCGACCTTCTCGAACTGCGTCGCCGCGGGCAGGACGTAGTGCGCCAGCCGGGCCGTCTCCGTCATCGCCACGTCGATGACGACGAGCAGCTCGAGCTCGGCGAACGCCCGGGCCACCGCGTGCGAGTCCGCCACCGAGTGCGCCGGATTGCTGCTCTCCACGATCATCGCGCGGAACCTGTCGGGGTGGTCGGTCAGAATCTCCTCTGGCACGACGTTGCTCGGAACCAGACCCCCGATGATCGGCGCACCGGTCACCGGGGTGCGGCCGACGCCACCGGACCGGAACAACGGCGCGAACGACGAATGCAGATGCTGGCCACCACGTTTGGCGAAGTTCCCGGTCAGGATCCACAGCATCTTGTCGAGGTACGAGCACAGGGTGCTGTTGGGCGCCTGCTGAACGCCGAGGTCCTCGAACACCGCGACGCTGCCGGCCGTGCCGATGCGGCGCGCCGCGGCACGCAGTAGGTCTTCGTCGACGCCACAACGCTGCGCGTATTCACCGACCGGCACCTCCCCGAGGACCTCCCGCACCGCGCCGACGCCGGTGACGTGATCGGCGAGAAACGCCTCGTCGCACAGATTCTCCTGGACCAGCACGCCGGCAAGGGCCGCCAGGCACCATGCGTCGGTGCCCGGCCGGACCCGAAGGTGGAAGTCGGCCATCTTCGCTGTGTCGGTGATCACCGGGTCGATCACCACCATCGACCGCGTCGGGTCCTTGGAGATCTCGTTGAGCACCACCCGGGCCCGCGGAAAGCTCTGCGACATCCACGGGTTCTTGCCGACGAACACCGACACCTCGGCATGCTCGAACTCGCCACGGGTGTGGTTGCCGTACAACTGGGCGTCGATCCAGTGCTCGCCGGTCTTCTCCTGCGCCAGCGCATTTGAACGGTAGTGCGAACCGAGCGCCTTGAGGAATGCGCCGCTGTAGGCACCGCCGAGGTGGTTGCCCTGTCCGCCGCCTCCGTAGTAGAAGATCTTGTCGCCGCCGTGGGTGTCGGCGACCGCCCGGAACCCGGCGGCGATCTCGGAAACCGCGGTGTCCCAGTCGACTTCTTCGAAGGCGCCGTCCGGCCGCCGGCGCATGGGGGAGGTCAGGCGGGCGTGGTTGTTCTGGTAGTGGTCGAGGCGCAACGCCTTGTTGCAGGTGTAGCCGCGCGAGGCAGGATGGTCCTTGTCGCCGCGGATCCGGGCCAGGGTGCGGCCCTCGCGCTGAACCACGATGCCGCAGTTGCATTCACACAAGATGCACGCCGTGGGCTGCCAGGTGCCGGGTTGGTCGGTCATCACTGTGTTCTCTTTCGTCCGGTGGGTGAGGTCTGGGCACCGATCAGCGACCGGAGCTGCGCGTGCACGGTGTCGAGGGGCTCGAGGTCGCGCGAGGCCCGCGCGATGACAAGGGCCCCTTCGAACGAGGACAGCACCATCAGCGCCAGCGCGCCGGCCTGCTGCGCGGGCACCCCGTCGGCGATCAGCCGCTGCCGAATAACGTCCCGCCAGCGGGCGAAGGCTGCGGCGGCCCGCTCGATCACGGGCTTCGCCTGGTCGGGTTTGGCCGGGTCACCGGCTTCGACGGCCACCGCAACCACCGGACAGCCGGCACGAAAGTCACTGCGCTGCAATTGCTTACGATACTCCGTAAACAGTTCGTCGAGCCCGTCGAGGGCCGAGGGCGCCGCGTCGAGCCTGGTGGCCATGTACTCGCCGGCGTAGTCGACCGCCTCACAGAGCAACTGCGTGCGTCCGCCGGGGAAGTAGTGATACGCCGACCCTCGGGGCGCTCCGCTGTGCGCGAGAACGTCGGCTATGGCGGTCGGATGCGCACCTCGTTCCCGGATCAACAGTGCCGCCGAGACGACCATGCGTTCACGTGGGCTAGCCACTTCGGGGACCGCCTTCCTGCGCTCTATGTATGCAACCCTACATAATCTGGAGCCACAAGTGAAGAGATGCTGAGCAGGGGCGGCCGGCTCGAGGCCGGCGGTGTCGGTGTGGTTGGTCCGCGCCGGCGCAGGGCCAGCGCGACCAACTACTCCGGAATCACACGCTGGCGGCCTCGTTGAGCTCGTTGAGGGTGTTGGTCGCCTCGAGGTATTCCTGCACCCAGCGTTCGATGACGGTCGAGGTCTTCTCCACCTTCTCGAACTGTCCGACGACCTGGCCGACGGGGTTGAACGCGACGTCGACGGTCTCGTTCGGGTACTTGTGTGTCGCGGCGACGGCGAGACCCGAAACCATGAACTGGAGCGGCATCCCGAGCGGCTTCGGGTTGTCCGGGTTCTCCCAGGCGTCGGTCCAGTCGTTGCGCAGCATCCGGGCCGGCTTGCCGGTGAACGAACGGCTCCGCACGGTGTCACGGCTGCCCGCCTTGACGTAGGCCGCCTGCTGCACCGGGGTGTTCTCGGCTTCCTCGACCATCAGCCACTGCGAGCCGGTCCACGCGCCCTGGGTGCCCAGCGCCAGCGCGGCAGCGATCTGCTGTCCGCTACCGATGCCGCCCGCGGCCAGCACCGGCACCGGGGCGACCTCCTTGACGACCTGCGGCCACAGCACGATGGAGCCGACCTCGCCGCTGTGCCCACCGGCCTCGCCGCCCTGGGCGATGATGATGTCGACACCCGCGTCGGCGTGCTTGCGCGCCTGACTGGGTGAGCCACACAACGCGGCCACCTTGCGACCCTCGGCGTGGATGTGCTCGATCATGTCCTTCGGCGGGGTGCCCAGCGCGTTGGCGATCAGCGTCATCTTCGGGTGCTTGAGCGCGACCTCGACCTGCGGGGTCGCGGTGGCCTCGGTCCAGCCGAGCAGCTGCAGCGTGCTCTCGTTGTCCTCGGCGGTGAGCGGAACGCCGTGGTCGGTCAGGATCTTCTTCGCAAAGTCGAGGTGTTCCTGCGGGACCATGTCCTGGAGCATCTTCGACAGCTCGTCGGCGGACAGGTTCGCGTCCATGCCCTCGTACTTGTTGGGGATGACGATGTCGACGCCGTAGTTGTGGTCACCGATGTGCTCGTCGATCCAGTTCAGTTCGATCTCGAGTTGCTCCGGACTGAACCCGACCGCGCCGAGCACACCGAAGCCGCCGGCCTTGCTGACCGCCACCACCACGTCACGGCAGTGGGTGAAGGCGAAGATGGGGAACTCGATGCCGAGCTGATCGCACAGGGGAGTATGCATAGTTCGCTCCTGGTGGGCCGATAGGCACGTTCACGACAAAACTGAAACGTGTTCTACTTTAGTACACCACGGCGGACACCGAGAATGCCCCTGCCCGTCGGCGACATCCGCAGCACCGGCCAGCCCTGGTCGGCGGCCGTGGCAGCCAGGCCGCGGCGGGGGTTCACCGGCCGCGGGTGCCCGACCAGAGCCATCAACGCGGCGTCCTCGTCTCCGTCTGCGTAGAAGTAACTGCGATTCAGGTCGACAGCGCTGGTCGCGCAGAATTCCTGGACCGCTGCAGCCTTCTGCCTGCCCCAGATGACGGGTTCGGTGATGCGACCGGTCAGCCGGCCCGCGTCGTCTACGTCGAAGTGGTTGCACAGCACGTGGTCGATCTCGAGAAAGCGGGCGACCGGTTCGGCGTGGATCGTCAGCGCCGAGGAACTGAGCACCACCGTGTGGCCGCGCCGCTGGTGGGCCAGCACGATCTGGCGCATCGCCGGGTACACCCGCGAGCGCACCCGTTCACCGAACAGGCGTTCCCCGACGTCGTCGAGTTCCGCCAACGACTCCCCGTGCAGATAACCGGCGGCACGCACGAGTAGCCGCTCGAAGTGCATTCGGCCGAACCGGTAGCGCATGGACGCCTCGATCACGCCCAGCACCTCGCCGATTCGCGCCTGACGACGACGAATACGGTCGCCGGCGTGGGCGGTCGCGGTGAAACCGTCGACCAGGGTGCCGTCGAGGTCGAAGAAGGCACCGATCCCCGGACCCGGCGGACTCGCATCGATCTGCGTGACGGGATCTACCCGGTCCGCGGCGTCAGCGCTCAAAGATCCGCTCCTCGTCCAGAGATCTGCGAGATGGAAAGATGGCTGTCAAGCGCTGTCAAGGGCTCCCACGCAGGGTGGACACACCATGCTACGGGCGTTGTCGGCGGTCCTGGTTTAATCTGTGGCCGGATCGGAGCAGACGATCACGGTAGTTTGGTCTTGCCGGGTTCAGGATGCAGCCTGCGCGAGCGGCACTGATCAGTGCTCTCGCTGTATGCGTGGAGCGGCCTGACATGGAAGGTGAACCTTGGACGAGCAATCAACCGAAGAGACAACCGGTACTTTTGGGGCGACATCTTCATCGAACTGTGTCGTGACCGAGCGATGGATCAACCGCGTCGCCGTCGTCTCGGTGTCCGGTGTCGTCGACATGCTCACCTCGCCCCAGCTGGAGACCGCGATCGACAGTGCCCTCGGACAGCGGCCGGCCGGTGTGGTGATCGACTTCACCGAGGTCGAGTTCCTCGCATCCGCCGGGATGGGTGTCCTGGTCGCGGCACACGACAAGGCCGGCTCGGAGGTGTCCTTCAGCGTCGTCGCCGACGGCCCGGCCACCAGCCGGCCCCTCAAACTGGTGGGCATCGCCGACATCGTCAGCCTGTTCCCGAACCTCGACGAAGCCCTTGCCGCCCATCAGACGTAGAAAAGCCGCGTAGGAACGTGATTTCCGGGGTAGCCACCGACTGCCATGATCGATCCCATGCCGCCGACTGAGGTAGCCAACTCAGAACGGTTCGAGCGATTCGGGCTCGAAGCCGACGCCCAGGCGGTGTCCCGGACCCGCCAGGAATTCGCGCAGTGGCTGCAGCGGTTCTTCGATCTGGATGCCGTACGGTGCAGCGATCTGGTGCTGGCGATCAACGAAGCTCTGGCCAACGCCGCAGAGTTCGCCTACCGGCTGGCCGACACCCCCGGCACCATGGATATCCAGGCGACCTACCACCCGGCCGAACAGAAGCTGTCGGTGGAGATCTGCGACCGCGGCACCTGGCGGCCACGGCAGACCGATCCGGCGCCTCGTACCCGGGGCCGCGGCATCCCGTTGATGGAGACGCTGTCCGACCGCTCGGCGATCGAGACGTCCACGGAAGGCACCCGGGTGCGGCTCGAATGGAACGGGATCGGTCGACGCTGATCGATCACAGTCGCCGGTAGACACCCTTGCCGGTCACCAGGGGCAGGTCGAGCGTGGTCCGGATGCCGGGTTCAGAGGCGATGACGTCGGGGATGGCGTTGACGATCCTGCCGGCCGCCGCCAGGATCGCCGCATAGTTGTGGTCGCCGTTGCGGCTGGTCGGCGCGATGTCCATGACGTACGAGGGCTCGCCGGTGATCTCCACCCGGTAAGACCCGCCTTCCTGGGCCGGCTGCGCCCAGTCCGGCCGCAGGTCCCCGCGCAGCCGCGTCACATGTTCGACGACGATCACCGGGTCACCGTCGACGACCCCCTCGATCTGGAAGCGCACCGCTGCCACGGTGCCCTTCTTGATGGTGCCGACCGCGACGTCGAAGTCCTCCGGTGCGGGTTCCTGCTCGACGGAGTCCCTGATCTCGTCCAGGTCCACGCCCAGACCTGCTGCGAGCTGACGGATTGCCACGCCCCAGGCCGAACTGAGCATCCCGGGCTGATAGAGAAACGGCAGGTCGCCGAGCTGATTGCCGAATCCCATCACGTCGAACATCACCGTGGCTCCGTCATAGGTGGCGTAGTCGGCGATCTCCATGGTGCGGATCTGCTGGATGCTCTGACAGGTGCCTGCCAGCGCCAGCGGCAGCAGGTCGGTGACGAACCCGGGATCGACCCCGGTGATGAACAAGCTCGCATCGCCTTGCCGCGCTGCGGCTTCCACCCGCTCGATGGTCTTGTCGGGGATCACGCCCCACGGGTATTCGAGGAAGCCGGGAGACGAACCGACGACGTTGATGCCCGCCTCGAGGAGTCCGCGGACATCGGCCAGCGCCTCGCGTGGACGCACGTCTCCCATCGCGCAGTAGACGGCGCAGTCGGGGGCGGCCGCGATGATCGCATCCAAGTCGTTGACGGCGATCACGCCCGTCGTCACGTCCAGGCGCGCCAACTCACCGGCGTCCTTGCCGATCTTGGCCTCCGAGGAGACCCACACTCCGGTCAGGTCGAAGCGGGCGTCTTCGATGAGCTGACGCAGCGCCAGGCTGCCGCAGTTGCCGGTACCGATGAGCGCCACACGAATACCCATGGCGAGCAGTATGCGGTCTGAATTCAGAAATTGAAACAGGTTCTAGTTTCTTCGTGGCCGTGCGGTAATCTGTCGCCCCATGGGACGCGTGGACGGAAAAGTGGCACTCATCAGCGGCGGTGCGCAGGGAATGGGCGCCGAAGACGCCCGGGCGCTCGTCGCTGAAGGCGCCAAGGTTGTCATCGGCGACATCCTCGACGACAAGGGCAAGGAACTGGCCGACGAGATCAACGCCACCACACCTGATTCCGCGCGGTACGTGCACCTCGACGTCACCCAGGCCGAGGATTGGGACTCGGCAGTCGCCACCGCGGTCAGCGAATTCGGCAAGCTCAACGTCCTCGTCAACAACGCGGGCACGGTCGCGCTCGGCCTCATCGGGCAGTTCGACATGGCGAAGTGGCAGAAGGTCATCGACGTCAACCTCACCGGCACGTTCCTGGGCATGCAGGCCTCGGTCGAGGCGATGAAGGCCGCCGGCGGAGGCTCGATAATCAACGTGTCCTCGATCGAGGGGCTGCGCGGTGCCATCATGGTGCACCCGTATGTGGCGTCCAAGTGGGCGGTGCGCGGACTGACCAAGTCGGCGGCTCTGGAGCTCGGCGCCCACCAGATCCGCGTCAACTCGATCCACCCCGGGTTCATCCGGACGCCGATGACCAAACACTTCCCCGACAACATGCTGCGCATCCCGCTGGGACGCCCGGGGCAGCCCGAAGAGGTCGCCACCTTCGTGGTGTTTCTGGCCAGTGACGAATCTCGGTACTCCACCGGCGCCGAGTTCGTCATGGACGGCGGCCTGGTCAACGACGTCCCCCACAAATAGGGACCCGCAGTTCGAGGCGGCCGCCGCCTCGAGCCATGCCTCGAGCCATGCGTAGTGTCGTGTTCCGTGAGCGCACGGGCGGGGATCGTGGTGACGGGGACCGAGGTCCTCACCGGACGCGTCCAGGACCGTAACGGCCCTTGGCTCGCCGACCGGCTTCTCGAGTTGGGCGTGGAACTGCGCCACATCACGCTGTGTGGCGACCGTCCCGCCGACATCGAGGCCCAGCTGCGGTTCCTCGCAGGCGAGGGCGTCGATCTCATCGTCACCAGCGGCGGTCTCGGCCCGACGGCCGATGACATGACCGTGGAGGTCGTCGCCCGATTCTGCGACCGGGACCTGGTCCTCGACCAGGCGCTCGACGCCCGGATCGGTGAGATCGTCCTGGGCTTGATGAAGCGGCGCACCGGCGGCCAGACCCTCGATGCCGAGGCGGTGCGCGCCGCCAACCGCAAACAGGCGATGGTGCCGACCGGCGCGGTCGTGCTGGACCCGGTCGGCACCGCGCCCGGCGTGGTGATCGCAGGCACGCCCACCGTGGTGGTGCTGCCCGGCCCGCCGCGCGAGCTGCAGCCGATGTGGCAGGCGGCCGTCGCCACCGAGGCCGTGCAGAACGCGATCGCCGGCCGGACGCAGTACCGGCAACAGACAGTGCGGATGTTCGGGCTTCCCGAGTCCGGGTTGGCCGACACGCTGCGCGACGCCGAGCGGGCCGTCTCGGGTTTCGACCGGTTGGAGATCACCACCTGCCTGCGGCGGGGCGAACTGGAGATCGTCACCCGGTACGAACCGCAGGATGCGGGCGCCTACTCCGACCTGCTGGTGGTGCTTCGTGAGCGGCACGCCCGCGAGATCTTCTCCGAGGACGGTGCCCTGGTCGATGACCAGGTCGCCGGGTTGCTCGACGGCCGCAGCATCGCCACCGCCGAGTCATGCACCGCGGGGTTGCTGGCCGCCAGGCTGACCGAGCGGCCCGGCTCGTCTGCCTACGTCGCCGGGGGCGTGGTGACCTACTCCAACGCAGCCAAGGCCGAGGTGCTCGGGGTCGATGCCACGCTGATCGAGACGCACGGCGCGGTCTCCGAGCCGGTGGCCGAGGCGATGGCGCTGGCGGCGCTGCAGCGCTTCGGCGCCGACACCGCGGTGGCGATCACCGGGGTGGCCGGGCCCGGGGGTGGCACCGCGACCAAACCGGTGGGCACGGTGTGCTTTTCGGTGGCGCTGGCCGACGGCACCGCGCTGACGCGGACGTTGACCCTGCCCGGCAACCGGACCGATGTCCGGGAACGCTCGACGACGGTGGCCATGCATCTGCTTCGACGCACGCTGACCGGCAGGGGATAGGGTGGCCCCTGACAAGGAGGGATCATCGATGGTTGACACCGACGACCGGCAGACGATTTCGGCGATCGCCGAGCAGGCGGGGTGGAATCACCGTGTCACCGATCGCAGCGACTACTTCAACAAGGGTGTGGTGCGAGTGCACATCGTCTGGCGCGGGGACGCCGCGATCAGCGGCGGCACGCTCTACCACGACGACTTCCTGCAGACCTACAGCCGGGATCTGCCGACGGTGCGCGGCTGGTTGAAGCGCTGACGAACGTCGGTCACCTGCGGGCGTCGGTGCCCTCGAAGGCGTCCCACATCTCGTTCATGGTGGTCATGATCGCCTCGGCTTCGCCCAGCCCACCCAGGTGACTCTCGCCGGGCAGCGGGTAGAGCTCGGCATCCGGCAGCATCGCGACCACATGCTGGCCGTGGGAGTACGGCACGATGTGGTCGCAGTCGCCGTGCCACCAACGCACCGGGACCTTGACCTCGTCCAGGCGGAACCCCCAGTCGCGGGCGAACACCACGACGTCGGCGAACGGTGCGGACAGTTGTTTGCGGCTGCCGTTGAGCAGGTCGTCGAGGAACATCGCCTTGAACTCCGGCCTCACCAGTAACCGGCGGTCGCCCTCCGGGGAGATGCTGGCGTACAGGTACAGGGCAGGTTCGGCGATCGGCTTGATCAGCCGGATCATTCCGGTGGCGACGATGCTCAGCGGCGTCCCGGCCTTCTCGAGCACCGGGGCCACCGGAAGGCCGACGTTGCCCATCAGCCCGCCGCCGATGCCGTCGCTGCCCCGGGTCGGCGCGACACCGCCGAGCACCCCGACGGCGACCACCCGCTCGGGCATGGCGGCCGCGCAGCCCAGCGTGTACGGACCGCCCCCGGACAAGCCGATGATCTCCATCTTGTCGATACCCAGGGTGTCGGCGATGGTGCGCAGGTCGTCGGCGAAGTCGATGACGCTCGCGTACTCGTGCGGTGTCGACGAGCCGATGCCGGGTCGGTCGACACCGATCAACCGGATGCGGTTGTGCTCGGCGTAGAGGCGCGCCTCGACGGGGATCTGCCGGCGCGCGCCGGGGGTACCGTGCAGCCAGAAGATCGCCCTGCCCTGGGGGTCACCGAACTCGGCGAAGCCGATGCGACGGTCGGAGCCGACGGCGACATTGCCCTCGAGCTTGGGACGGGCGATCTCGACAGACATGAGCAAAGTGTCCCACGCGGGCGTCCGCAGCCGATTCGCTACGGCGACAATGGACGCTCGGTGCGGGGTATCCATGACGCGTTCCTGCGGCCGGCGGGAGCCGGCAACTCAGCCGACGGCCGCGCCGTACCCGATAGCGCCGACGAACAGCACCATGGCGCACACCACCAGGGTGCCGACGGCGACCGGCCACCCGGTCTTGCGTGAGGCCAGCAGCACGATCGTCAACACCATGCCGGTCAGCCCGATGCCGGCCGCGGCGAGAAGCGACAGGAACACCGCGTTGACCGCGCCGTCCACACTGCACGTCGCGGGCGGGCAGTGGTCCAGGAACGCCAGCGAGAACAGTCCGAAGAACGCGGCCGCGGCGCCCAGCAACACCGTCAGCGTCAACGCGGCGATGGAGACCGCCAGGTCCACACCCGACCGTGGCGGCCGAGTGGGTGGTGGGTAGCCGGGGTGCACCACGACGTCAGACCTCCCGGGAGTGCAGCGCTTCGGGGGGCACTTCGTGGTCACGGCGTCCTGCGTGCACTGCCGAGTCGACGATCGCGAGAGCGATCAGGATGTCTGCGGTGGTGATGAACAGACCCCACCAGTACATCCACCGCAGGGTGGGGTCGGGCTGGGCGGTGAAGTACACGATCAGAAAGATCGGGCCGACGATCCCGAACACCAACGTCATCGCCTGGATACGCAGATACAGCCGAAGTGTGGACATCAACAGAAGTGTCGTGGCAGCAACCGCGCACGTCAACGCTTCGCGGAAGCGCTCGCGGCGTCCCGGGTGAACGCTGTTTGATGAGACGACCTAACCTTATCGTCGGCGTCAATTGCAGACCCGTTGAACCCGACGAACGGATTTTGACACATGCCCCGAATCATGCGCTTCACCCGCGCGGCCGCGGCGATGGTGATCGCGGTGTCGGCGTTTGCCGGCGGAATCGGTGTCTCCGCTGCGTCGGCCGACGCAGCGGAGACCTTCCTGCCGTTCTCCCAGGCCCTGCGGCGGTGTGACTTCAGCGAGATGCAGTACGTCGGCGGCACCGGTTACGCACGGGCGACCGCGCAGGTGCGCACCGACGGCGCGGACGTTGTCGCTGACGTCCAGATCGCCACCGGCAGACCCGACACCCGCTACGAGGTGCGGCTGATTCAGGCACCCCGCACGTCGGCGGTGCCCTGCAATGCCGGGGACACCGGGGTGACCGGCGGCGTGATGATCACTGACGACGCAGGCGGCGCGCGCATCACGCTGCGCGGACCCACCATGTCGGGGGCCACCGGCGCCTGGTTGATGATCACCCGGCCCAGCGCCCACTCACAGATTCCGGCCGAGTTCTACACCACCGACACGATCGCGGCATTCTGAGGCAGCTGCCGGCCGATAGGTCAGGCAGGCACGAGGACGGTCAAGTGATCACCGCGCCGCTGCACGCGCATCTCGGCACGACGGGCCACCGCCGCCACGGCGGCCGCGTCCGCCGGCTCGGATCGGCTCGCCGACAACGCACGGGCCAGCCGGCCCTTGTGCGACTTGTTGAAATGACTCACCACGGTGCGCCGCCCGTCGGCATGCTCGGCGACCACCTCGACGGTCACCGCACCGGGCACCGCGGCCAGGGCGGCGTAGGAACCCGAGCGCAGGTCGACGACCAATTCGTGTTCGGCGATCGCATCCAGGACCGGTTCGAGCGAGGGTCGCCAACGAGCGGCGAGCGTCGGCCGTCCGGGCAGCCGCGAGTTCGCCGAGAGCCGGTAGGCCGGGATCCGATCGTCGGCGCGCACCAGCCCGAACAGTGCCGAGACCACGGCCAGTCGCGACCGTGACCGGGCAGCCGCGGCGCCCCGCAGCGAGCCGACGTCCAGGGCGTCGTAGAGCACGCCCGTGTAGCGGTCGATCGCCGGCATCGTCGGCGCCGTGCGCAGCGCCGCGTTGCGGTCGATCTCGGCATCCTGGCGGGCCGAGACGCCCAGTGCCCGCCTGCTCGCGTCCCGATCCGCCGCCAGCGCGACCAGTTCACCGACCAACTCGGCGCGCAGCGGACGCAGGGCGGGCGAACTCAGCGTGTCCAGCGACAGGGCCGGGCCGTCTCCGCCGTCTCGTTTGGTCTCCGACGGGGGCAGCAACACGATCACGGGTCAGACGCTAGTGCGTGCCGGCCGCGGCCCCGACGCCAGTCAGACCGGGGCGCCGGGAGGTGGCGGAGGGACTTCCTCGCCCATCAGCACGACGGGTCCCGCCGGAGCCGGCGGCGGGGGCGGGGGTCCTCCCATCGGTGGCGGTGGCGGTGGCGGTGGTCCCATCGGCGGTGGCGGGGGCGGGGGCGCCATCGGCGGTGCCAGCACGGGGTCGGCGGCAGGCGGCTCGTTGGCCGGCATCGGCAGGAACATGTGGTTCGTGAACTGGTCCTGGTAGGCACCACCTCCACCGACCTTCACCCCGCCGCCTTCCCCGGAGGACACCGGGGTGCCGTCGGGGAGTGTCACGGCGGTGTGCCCGCTGTTCCAGCCGACCACCAGCGCGCCCGGCTGTGACCCGTGCTGGAAGCCGCGGGCCAGCAGCGCGCTCTCGATGTTGCCGGTGTGGAATCGGTCTCCGTAGACGGGTCTGCCTGTCGCGGCGTTGGTCACCCACGACACCAGGCCGGAGCAGTCGGTGCCCGCCGGGCTGTCACCACCGGTGACGTACGGCGTGCCCGACACCTGGTTGACAAGCGTCAAGAGTGTTGCGAGAGCAAACATGCGACGGGACATTAACAGTGGGTCTCTAAAACGACCAAAATCTGTGATGGCATTCACAATTGGCCTGACTATGCCGCGTGACTCACGAAAACCGTTGTGCAGAGACCTCATTGGCCTGCTGCGCCCACCAGCGTCACAAGACAGTCAAAACGATTGTTCAGCAATATTTTTCGAGACATTCGGCAGTGGCTGAGCGCGAGACGTCAGCGCGCCGGAGCAGTGTTCACCACGCTGCGCGCGGTGGTCGATTGCACGACGTCAGCCCAGTTCAGCGTCGGGCAAGCAGCAGCGGAATCAGCTGTTCGGCGGCGGTGAGTGACCCGTGCTGCCCAATCAGCGAAGATTCGATCGGCTCAGCGGTGCGTCGCAACACCCCCGCCGAACCCCGGGCGGCAACCACCACATCGCCGATGCGGGGGCGGACGTCGTCGGCGATCCGGTCGCCGAACCATCCGGCGGCCACGGCTTCATCACGGCTCACGACCCAGGCACGGTCGCCGAGTAGCTCGCGCCAGATGGTCAGCACATCCTCGATGGCGCCGCTGCACGTGTAGAGGTGGCGGGCCCGCACCTCCCCGCCGATTGCCTCCACGCCCTCGCGCAGCGATTCGGTCGCGTCGATATCGACCACGTCGGCTTCGTTGAGCGACACCATGCCGTGATCGGCGACCACCGCGAGCAAGCCGCCCCTGGGCAGGTTCTCGACGATGGACTCCACCAGCCTGTCGACCTGCCGCAGTTGCATTCGCCAGGCCGATGACCCGGGCCCGTGGAGGTGGCCCACCAGATCGAGGTCGGCGTGATAGCCGTAGCAGAAGCCACCGTCGGCGATCGCGGCCGCCACGGTGGCGGCCAGATCCCCCAGAGCGTGTACGCCGAGGTAGCGGCCACCGCGCAACACCGCGCGGGTCAGCCCCGATCCGGTGAACTGGGCCCCGGAGACCACGCTGACCGCAACGCCCGCGGCGGCGGCCCGCTCGAACACCGTCGATCGGGGTTGCACCGCTTCGGGAGGCAGTCGATCACGCAGATCCTCACCCCAGGGGTGCGGCCGCCAGCGCAGCGCATTGACGACCCCCACGTCGGGCAGCCGGAACGTCATGCCGACCATTCCGTGCTCACCCGATCGGCATGCCGTCCCCACCGAGGCCAACCCTGCCGCCGTGGTGGACGGAAAGCCGACCTGCAGCGTGGGCCCACGCAGACCGGCGAGCACCGGGGCGTCGGCGGCATAGGTGTCCAGAAGCTCCGCGCCCAGCCCGTCGATGAGCAACACGCACGCTCCGCCGACGTCGCCGGCCAGCGGGATGCGCGGCTCGAAATCGGCGACACCCATGGCGGCCAGCACCGAGGGCACCACATCGGCCAGATGGGGGACTGCGGGGTCGGGGTGCGGCAGTTGCATCGTCAGAACTGCGGCAGCCGAACCACCTGCACGAAGAACTCGTCGATCTGGCGCACCGCGTTCATGAACTGGTCGAGGTCGACCGGCTTGGTCACGTAGGCGTTGGCGTGCAGCTTGTAGCTGCGCAGGATGTCCTCCTCGGCCGACGACGTGGTCAGCACCACCACCGGGATATGACTGAGATCCGGGTCGGACTTGATCTGTTCGAGCAACTGGCGTCCGTCGTACTTCGGCAGGTTGAGATCGAGCAGAACCAGGTCCGGGCGGGGGGCGCCCTCGTAGACGCCGCGCCGGTAGAGGAAGTCCAACCCCTCCTCGCCGTCGTGGGCGACGTGCAGATTGTTCTTGATCTTGTTGTGTTCGAAGGCTTCCCTCGTGATCAGTTCGTCTCCCGGGTCGTCCTCGATCAGCAGGACGTCGATGGCGCGCTCGGCCTGTGTCATGTCGGTGTTCCTTCCAGTACAGGGGTCTCGGTGTCAGCTACTGCAACAGGCAGGTTGAAGCGGAAGCGGGTGCCCTCGGTGTAGGAGGTGTCTATCCAGATGGTCCCGCCGTGGTGCTCCACGATCTTCTTGCAGAGCGCCAGGCCGATCCCGGTGCCGCTGTAGGCGTCGCGGCCGTGCAGGCGTTGGAAGATGACGAAGACCTTGTCGACGAACTCGGGCGGAATCCCGATCCCGTTGTCGGTCAACGAGAACGACCAGTGCCGGCCATCCTCTCCGGTGTCGTCACGGCATTCGATGACGATGCGAGGTGCCGCGTCCTCGCGGCGGAACTTCATGGCGTTGCCGATGAGGTTCTGCCACAGCATCGCCATCAGCGTGGGATCGCCCTTGATCGTCGGCAGACCGTCCGGCGGACGTTCGATCACCGCGCTCGTCTCCTCGACGGCGGTGGAGAGGTTCGACAGTGCGTCGTCCAACGTGGTGTTCAGGTCGACGTCGGTCTCGGTGGAGTTGAGCCGGCCGACCCGCGAGAAGGTGAGCAGGTCGTTGATCAGCACCTGCATCCGCTTGGCCCCGTCGACCGCGAAATCGATGTACTCGATGCCGCGCTCGTCGAGCTGGTCGCCGTAGCGCTTCTCGAGCAGCTGGCAGAACGACGTGACCTTGCGCAGCGGTTCCTGCAGATCGTGTGAGGCGACGTAGGCGAACTGCTCCAGCTCGGCGTTGGAGCGCCGGAGCTCGTCGGCCTGGACATCCAGCGCCTCGGTTGCCGCCTGCGATGCCTCGAGTTCCTCGACGATCTGCTCGCGCATCTCGTCCACGTCGAGGGCGATACCCCGGATGTCCCTGGGTCCCATCGGGTTGATGGGTTCGTTGAAGTTCCCGCGTGCGATGCGCCGGCACGACGCCGCCAGGGCGTCCAGCGGTCGGACCACCGCCTGGCGCAGCAACACGGCCAGCAGCACCATCGTCACCGCGAACGCGCCGAGCATCGCCACCAGCACACCGTTACGCCAGGAGCGGATCTGTTCGAGCTCGGCGATACCGTCGTTGCGGGCCTGCTCGAGGTGATCGTTCTGGACGTCGAAAAGCGCCCGCAGCCGGTCGAATTCAACCTTGCCGAGCGCGCTGGACTCATCGGCGATGACGTTGACGTCACCCGACCGGACGGCACCGATGAGCGGCTCGGCGAAGGACGCGCGCCAGGAACCGGAGGCCTGCTCGATGGCGTCGAGATCCTCGAGTAGGTCCGGACGGTCCTGCTCGAGTATCCGGATGTCCGCCGACGCCTGCTGCTCGATCAGCCGGCCCCCGTCGTACGGGGTCAGGAACTGCGGGTCGGCGGTGATGAGGTACCCGCGTACCGCCGTCTCCTGATCGCGCAGCGCGCCCTGCAGTTGGTAGGCCGCGACCCGTGCGGGTTGGATGTTCTCGATGAGCTGCCCGGACACCTGGTCGGTGCGGTTCAGCAGCACCGCCACGGTGATCCCGCCGACGAGCACCACCAGACCCATCACCGACAGCACCAGGTACTGCCAGCCCTGAACGGTCAGCTGCGCTGCCCGCAGCCGGCGCCGCGAGCTCATCGCCGCACCCGTTCGACCCGCACCACCGCGATGTCGTCGGCGATGCCCCCGCTCGACTGCGCCTGCTCCTCGACGGCATCGATCAACGCGTCGACGAACGCGCGGCCGGGCAGCGCCGCCAACGATCTGGCCAGCTCGAGCAGCCCCGCTTCACCGAGCCGTTCGTTGCCCCGCCCGACGTGCCCCTCGAACAAGCCGTCGGTGAGCAGTACCAGACCTTTGCCCTCGGGCAGATCCACCTGCTGGGGGCTCCAGTCGCCGGCGTGCAGACCCAGCGCCGGACCGCCCGCCGGCTCTACCCACTCCACGGTGCCCCCGCCGTGCAGCAGCATGCCGGGATGACCGGCACGCACCGCAGTGAGCAGCGTGCCCTCCGGCGGAATCGCCAGACTGAGCACTGTCGCGAAGATCCCCTTCCCTGCGCGTTCGGCCCGCAGCATCCGCTCCAGCTGCCGCATCCGGTCTGCACCCCGCAGTCCGGCGAAAGTCAGTGCGCGCCAAGCAATGCGCAACGCGACCCCGAGCGCCGCTTCATCCGCTCCGTGACCGGCCACGTCGCCGATCATCACGTGCACGGTGCGGTCCGGAGTTTGCACGAAATCGTAGAAATCGCCTCCCAGCAGGGCGTTCTCCCGGCTCGGACGGTACTGGGTGACGATCTCGACGCCGGGACTGTCCAGCAGCAGAGGGGAGGGGAGCAGGCCGCGCTCCAGCCGGGCGTTCTCCCTGGCCCGCAGCTGACTGGCGTGCAGGTCGACTGCGGTCAGCTCGGCGCGCTTGCGCTCGATGGCATAGCGCACGGCACGGCGCAACGCCTCGGGGTCGACCCGACCCTTGACCAGATAGTCCTGGGCGCCCGACGCCACCGCCGAAACACCGACGTGCTCGTCGTTGAGGCCCGTCAACACGACGACCGGGACCGTCGCGTCCTGTTTGGAGATGCGGGTCAGCCCGTCGATCCCGTCGGCGTCGTGCAGATGCAGATCCAGCAGGATGCAGTCGGGCCGGGCACGGGCGATCTCCTGCTCGGCCTTGGCCATCGATTCTGCCCAGACCACCCGGGTGTCGAAGCCCGCGTCGGCGACCAGTTCCTCGACCAGGATGGCGTCCGCGCGATCGTCCTCCACCAAAAGCAGCGACAGCTCTTCGCCGTCATCAGGCACGCGCATGCGCTCCCGAATCCCCCATGGCACGCAGTCGCGGCGCGCACCAACACCCTCGATTGACAATTTCCCGAGAATACCCTGGGCGGCGGGCCTCGTCGGCAACACCTCGACGCGGCGTTGCGGACCGCCGCGGCGACGGTGCCGCTGGTAACCTCCGACCGGTTGCCGTTCGGGATCGGGGGACGCGGCCCTGCGCCTTTTCCACGACCGACGAGCATCGACGACACCGCAGAATCCTGATGAAAAGAGTCGTGTGCGCACCGGTGAGATCAAGGCTTTGTCCGGCCTTCGCATCGTCGCCGCCCTCTGGGTCGTCCTTTTTCACTTCCGGCCGCTGCTGGCCCAGGCGTCGCCGTCGGTCAGCAGCGCGTTGGCACCGGTGCTCAACGCCGGCGCGCAGGGGGTCGACCTGTTTTTCATCCTCAGCGGGTTTGTCCTGACCTGGAACTACCTCGACCGGATGGGGCAGGCCTGGTCCACCCGCGCGACCCTGCGATTCCTCTGGCTCCGGCTGGCACGCGTGTGGCCGGTGTATCTGGTGACGATGCATCTCGCGGCGGCCTGGATCATCTTCACGCTCTACGTCGGCCACGTGCCCGCCGAGCCCCAGGTCGTCGACCAGCTCAACGCGATCAGCTGGATCCGGCAGGTGCTGTTGGTCCAGCTCTGGTTTCAGCCCTACTTCGACGGCTCGAGTTGGGATGGTCCGGCATGGTCGATCAGCGCAGAGTGGTTGGCCTACCTGCTGTTCGGCGCGCTGGTGCTGGTCATCTTCCGGATCGCGTCGGCTACCCGGGCACGGGGACTGCTGTGGCTCGCGATCGCCGCCTCGCTGCCTCCGGTGCTGCTGCTGCTGGCCAGCGGCGTGTTCTACACCCCGTGGAGCTGGCTACCGCGGATCGTCATGCAGTTCACCGCGGGTGCCCTGGCCTGTGCGGCGGTGCGCAAGCTCCAGTTGTCCCACCGGGCCCGGCAGGCGTCCGGGCTGGCGGCGCTGGTGCTCGGGGGTGCCATCGTCGGCGGGCTGTACCTGCTGGACGCCCACCCGCCCGCCTCGATCTACGACGCCGGCGGCCTCGTCGATGTGCTGTTCGTTCCGCTGGTCGTCACGATGGCGATCGGCGTGGGCACCCTTCCGGCGCTGTTGTCCACTCCGATCGTTGTGTACCTGGGCCACATCTCGTTCAGCCTTTACATGGTCCACGAGCTCGTGCACACCGCGTGGAACTGGGCCGTGATGCAGTTCGAGATCACGCTGACGCCCAGTTGGTCGGCCAAGATCGTGGTGCTCGGGTTGATCGCTGTTGCCGGCATCGGCGCGGCGTTGCTCTATCACCTGGTCGAGGAGCCGGCACGCCGGTGGATGCGGCGCATGGTCGACACCGAGGCGCCGCAGCAGAAGCCGGCCTTGGACCCGCCGCAGAACCGGCTGCAGTCGGTCGCGGCCCGCGCCGGCTGACGCTGTCGGGCGCAAGCGGCGCGTCACCGCTGTAGCCGGCCCGCGCGACCCTACGCTGTTCCGGTGAGTCGACTGTTGACTTTTGCGATCGCCGTGGCTGTCTCCTTCGGCGCCCTCACCGCGCATGTCCCCGAGGTGCGGCATCACGATGTGCGGCTCACAGATTTCGCCGTCAACCGGATCGCGGTGATCGGCGACTCCTACACCGCCGGCGGCGACGAGGGTGGGGTCGGCGCCAACGGGTGGACGACGCAGGTGTGGCGGGCACTGACCCGCTACGGCATCGCGGTGACGCCGACCGTGGCCGCCGAAGGTGGCGCCGGATACTGCACTCGCGGCAACCGCGGCAGCGTCTTCGAGGATCTGACTGTCAGAGCAGTCAAACCGACCGACGCGCTCGTCGTGTTCTTCGGATCGCGCAACGACGTCGACGTCGACCCGACCCGGCTGTCGATCACGATGTACGGCACGTTGCAGATGGCTCGCCAGATCGCGCGTTCGGCGAAATTCCTGGTGATCGGGCCGCCCTGGCCGACAGCCGATCCGCCCCCGACGATCACGCGGATTCGTGACGTACTCGGCTACCAGTCGGAACTGGCCGGGGCGACGTTCGTCGACCCGATCTCCGCGCGCTGGTTCGTCGACCGGCCCGGGCTGATCGGCGCCGACGGCGTGCACCCCACCGACGCCGGGCACGCCTACATGGCCGAGAAGCTCGCACCGCTGATCAGCGCCGCGCTCAACCCGTACTGAGTGCGGCGGTCATCGACTCTGCGTCCCGGGCGGGGATCTCTCTGACTTTCTCGCCCTGAATGCAGTCTGAACGAATAGGAAAGGGCGCCCCCTCCACGGTGCGCTGTTAGGGTGCCCGGATGATCCGAAATGTGGTTCTCGCCAAGCTGAAGACGGGCTACGACGTCGCCGAGGTCGAGCAGATCCAGCACGGCCTGCGCAACCTGAACTGCCCGGGAACCGTGCGGTACACGGTGGGAAGCGATGCCGGTTTGCGGGAGGGCAATTGGGATTTCGTGATCGTGGCCGACTTCGAGGACGCCGCCTCCTACCAGGGCTACGACGAGGACGCCGAGCACAACCGGTTGCGTTCGCGACTGGCGCCGTTCATCGACCAGGTGGCCCGCGCCCAGTTCGAAATCCCCGCCTCCTGACGGCGCTCAACGCGAATAGCGTTGCACAAAGGTCCGCAGGATTGCCATGGGATGTGCGACATCCCGTTGGCGTGCAGCGTCTTTGAGCGACTCCGCGGTCTCGGGCGCGAAGTATCCGTGGTTCTTGTAGACGTCGATGCGGGTGCAGATGCCCTCGACGTCGAGTTCGGGATGGAACTGGGTGGCGTAGACGTTGCGGCCGACGCGGAACGCCTGGACGGGGCAGGCGGCGGACGTTGCGAGGCGCACGGTGTGGGGCGGAAGCGAAGACGCCGCCTCCTTGTGGCCGCCGAAGGCGTCGAAGACGTCCGGTAGATCTGCGAACAGCGGATCGTCGCGGCCTTCGGCAGTGATCTGCACCGTGACGGGCCCCACCGGCTCGGGGTGCGACCGGTCCACGACGGCACCGATGGCGGTGCCCACCGTCCCCACGCCGTAACAGCATCCGAGGAAAGGAAAGTCGCGGCTGATGACGTCGGCGAGCAGCTCCGCCAACTCCGCCTCGACACGCTGCTGGGTGGGCGACTTCGCACCCGGTTCGTCACTGACGTTGTACGGCCCGCCGCCGAGGATGATGCCCGACCACTGCGACAGGTCGACCTCACCCAGCAGGGTGTGGGTGAGCCGGATCCGATGCATGCCGCCCTCGTCGAGGCCGGCGAATCGCATCATCGCCCGGTATTCGTCGTCGGCGGCTTCGTCCTCGCCGCGGATCGAGAGCAACAGGAACGGGGCGTCGGCCACGGCGTAAAGGGTAGCCGGGGCGT
Organism: Mycolicibacterium hippocampi; assembly: GCF_010723735.1. Taxonomy (GTDB): domain Bacteria; phylum Actinomycetota; class Actinomycetes; order Mycobacteriales; family Mycobacteriaceae; genus Mycobacterium; species Mycobacterium hippocampi. Next base: position 3,883,040 of record NZ_BLLB01000002.1, read on the forward strand.
TATCGCAGCGGCGGCGTCCGGCCGATCGGCACGGCGCTCACCCGACCAGGCCGCCTACCCGCTAGCTTTGGCGGTCAGTGAGAACACTCATCGACTTCGACGACGCACCCGTGTTCGCCATCCCGGCTGCCGGAGGCGCGCGCGGGGGCGTGCTGGTCGAGGGGCCGCAGGGGTGGGGCGAGTTCAGCCCACCCGCCGACAGCGACAACGCGCTGGCCGCCCGCTGGCTGACCGCGGCGATGGAACCCAGCACCGTCGGATGGCCCGATGCGATCCGGGGGCGCGTCCCGGTCGCCGTGGCGATCCCCGAGGTTGATCCGGCCACCGCGGCTCGACTGGCCGGCGCCGGAGGTGTCGGCTGCGCCCGGGTCAGCGTCGGCGCGACGCGCGACTCACGCGGCGCGGACGCCGACCGGGTGTCCGCGGTACGCGACGCGCAGGGCGGCGCCGCGGTGCGCTGTGTGGTCGAGGCGGCCGAGGCCGACGCGGTGATCGCGGTCATCACCCTGCTCGACAAGGCCGCGGGCGGACTCGAGATGGTGGAACTCAACGGCTGCAGCGTCGAGATCGCCGCGGCCGTCAGGCGCGGCGTCGACGTGCCGGTCGCCGTGGACGCGATGTTGTTGAGCGAAGCGGGGCCACAGGCCGATGCCGCCGACATCGCGGTACTGCGCTGCGGGTCGCTCGGGGGAGTGCGCCGTGCGCTTCGCCGCGCGGAAGCGCTCGGACTGCCGTGTGTGGTGAACCTCGCCGGGCTGACGAGCATCGGCATGGCCGGCGATGTCGCCCTCGCCGCGGTGCTGCCCGACCTGCCGTTCGCGTGCGGGCCCGCGGCGGTGTCACCAGCCGACGGTGACGTCGTCGCCGAGGCCCGGTCCCTGGTGCCCGCCGACGGGTATCTTCCCGCGGCCCCCTCTCCCGCGGCGCCGGACCCGGTGCGGCTGGCCCGCTACACGGTCACCGACCCGGCCACGATCGGCCGCTGGCGCGATCTGCTGCGCCGCGCGGCCGCCGCCTGAACTTCGCCGGAACGGTATTCCGGGCGGCGCTTTCTCGAGATTTTGCACGCGGAATACCGTTCCGGCGAGAGGTGCTCAGTCCTGCTTGCTGATCAGCCTGCGCAGGGCTTCCCGGTCGGGAGCGAGCAGTTCCTCGATCCGGTCCTTGTTCACGTCGGCGACGATGATCTCGCCCACCTCCTGATAGACGTCACTGAAGATGCCGTGGGACTTCATCTTCTCGGTCTGATAGATGTTGTCCTCGGTCGGCGTGACGTAGTAGACGATCTCGGCTTTGAACCGATGGATCAGCCACAGATGGATCACATCCATCAACCGCTTCTGCCGCAGCTGTTCGGCGAAGGTGTTCTGGTCGCGCACCGTCAGGATGCTGCGTCCGTGCCGATCCTTGATCGGATCGACCACCACGTTGGCCAGCGGCTCGTCGCCGTCGCCGTAGATACCCAGGTCCAGCACATCCGAGCCGGCACGCCGCGGCCGCAGCTGCACACTGAGCTTCTCGGGAAGCTGGTTGTGCTCGCTCCACAGCGCCAGCCACTCCTCCAGCAGCTTCTTGGGCACCTCGGTCTGCACCAGATGCTGGTGCTGCGTCGAACCCTTGCCCATGGACTTCGTCGTCGCGGTCCGCCCGGACGAGGCGGCCAGCGCGGCGTCGCTGCGTGGCCCGCCGACCAGGGTTTGTGGTGTGCGATAGGGGGATTCGACGAGTCGCATCTTGCGCTGCAGCCGTGCCAGGGCGAGCATGCCCTCCTGGCGAAGCGAGGTGGCGAACTCCTCGGAGGCGACACCGTCGACCTGATGTCCGCCGTAGGTGATGAAGTTGAAGACGAACCCCATCTTGCCCAGTTCCTCGGGGAACGCCCGCATCTCCTCGTCTGTCATGCCAGTGGTGTCCCAGTTGAACGACGGCGACAGGTTGTAGGCGAGCATCTGATCGGGGTAGACCGCATGCACCGCGTCGGCGAACTGCTTGGCATCGGCCAGGTCCGCGGTCTTGGTCTCCATCCACAGGATGTCGGCGAACGGGGCGGCGGCCAGTGACTTGGCGATGGCGTAGGGGATCCCGCCACGCACCTGGTAGTAACCCTCGGGGGTCTTGACGCGCTCGCAGTCCCACGCCACATCGGCACCCAGTTCCCTGGCCTTCTCCCTGGCCGAGGCCAGCGGCGCGCGCTGGGCGAACTCGCGCCATTCCGCGACGCTCATGTCCGCCGGTTCGCCCTCGCGGTCCCGGAACTCGAGAAGGTCGGCCACCGCGCCGCCGTAGGTGTTGAGCCCGGCGTCTTCCTCCCAGGCATCGACGAAGCTCGACTCCACCTTGTCGAACACGGCGTCGACGGTCGATGTCGACGAGTCCGCGCCGTCCTGCCACGCAGCGGCGGCCTCGTCGATCTGCAGCAGCAACCCCTGGCGTTCCAGCCAGGCTTCGGCAGCGGCGTACTCGCTGTCGGGCAGCGCGTAGAGCAGGTGACCGTTGAGCTCGGTCATCCCCTTGTCGTGGAAGCGCCGCATCATGGCCAGGAAGCAGGACCGGTAGGCGGGGATCTTCAGATTGGTGGCGCCGAGCAGGAAGGGCTGGTCGCGTTCATCTGAGCGGCTGTCGATCAGGTTCGCCGCCTCGGCGTCGGTGCGCGCGACGATGATGCCCGGCACCCGCATCACGTCCAACTGGAACCGGGCGGTGTTGAGCCGCTTGATCTGCTCGTCGGAGGGCACCAGCACCTTGCCGCCCTGATGGCCGCATTTCTTGGTGCCGGGACGCTGGTCCTCGATGTGGTACCCCGGCACGCCCGCCTCGACGAAGCGGCGGATCAGGTTGCGCACGTGCGGATCACCGCCGTGGCCGGTGTCGGCGTCGGCGATGATGAACGGTCGATAGTCATAGGCGGGGGTTGCCCTGCGCTGCTCCTCCGTCATTCTCAGCCGCAGGTACTGCTGGTTGCGGTCGGCGGTCAACAGCGCGCGCACCAGGCCCGCGGCCTCCTCGGGCACCTGGCTCAGCGGATAGCTGGCGAGGTCGGGTCCCGGATCCTCGCTGATCGAACCCTTGGCCGAGGTCGCCCAGCCGCCGAGGTAGATACCTTCGATGCCCATCCGCTTCATCACCACGGCCTGGCCGGGGGAGTACGGTCCGAACGTGGTGATGCTCTTGCCGCGAGAGAACAGCTCCCGCAGGTGGGGGTAGAACTCCGTGGCCGCCTCCCGGGCGATCGCGTAGTCGGCCGGGATCGTGCCCCGCTGCTCGGCGACCTGCCGGGCCGTGTAGAGCCGGGTGATGCCTTCGAAGCGCGGGCTGTCGAAATAGCTCTGCGTTTCGGCGACATCCTGCTCGAACGGCGTCTGGGGCTGGAGGTCAGCTTCGATGATGGCCATGACGCAACCCTACGGCTCGAGGTTGGCGGGTGGGAACGATTCGGGCTTGGACGCCGGGTGTTATTTGGTGCCGAAGATGCGATCGCCGGCGTCCCCTAGCCCGGGCAGGATGTAGCCGTGCTCATCGAGTTCCCGGTCGATCGCCGCAGTGTAGATCGGCACGCCGGGATGAGCCTCGGCCATCGCGGCGATTCCCTCCGGGCAGGTCAGCAGGCAGACGAACTTGATGGACTTGGGACCGTGCTCGGCCAGCCGGTCCACCGCCGCCACCGCGGAGTGTCCGGTCGCCAGCATCGGATCGACGACGATCACATCGCGCTCCCGCAGCTCGCCGGGCATCTTGAAGTAGTATTCCACCGCGACAAGCGTTTTCGGGTCTCGATAAAGGCCGATATGGCCGACGCGCGCCGACGGCACCACCTCGAGCATGCCGTCGAGGATGCCGGTGCCGGCCCGCAGTATCGACACGAACACCAGCTTCTTGCCGTCGATCACCCGCCCGGTGGTCCGCTCCAGCGGGGTCTCGACCTCGACCTCCTGCGTGGCGATCTCACGCAGCACCTCATAGGCCATGAGCACCGAGACCTCCTGCACCAGCCGGCGAAAAGTGTTGGTGGACACGTCTTTTCGGCGCAACAGAGTGATCTTGTGCTGGATCAGCGGATGCTCGATCAGGTGCACCCCACCTGCGCCCAGAGCCATGTCTCTCCTGCCCGTGTCAGAAAACAGTGCCGTCACTGGCGATGGTCAGCGGTGGAAGCCCGTCCCGCAGACGCTGCGCGGACGCCCGTCCGGCGGCCCACGTGCCGCCTTCGAGAACACAGGCCAGCGGCATTCGCTCGGCGTCGAGTCCCAGCCGGGCGCGCACCAGCGGCGCCAGCTCGTCGAGCAGCGCGACGGTCAGCGCGCGCCATTCGACGACGAGTTCATCTGCCGGGTTCCAGGTGCGCGTGGCGAGGCCGTGGTCACGCAGCGCCAGCACCCCGGTGTCGAGCAGCAGGCCCCCGTTGCGGTACTCGGGCAGGCCGGTCAGGGCTTCGACTCCAGTCACCGTGATTCCGGCCCACACGAACGGTTCGATCAGCGAGTAGGTCAGCCACTGCGACAGTTTGTGCAGCGGTAACCATCCTGCGGTCAGGCCGGGGCCGGAGACGGCCCCGTGACGCCAGCAGTCACCCAGCGCAAGGTCGCCGATGGTGTTGCCGGCCGGCCAGATCGCGGAGAAGTGGGTCAGTAGCAGAGTCAGGATCTGCTGGGCGTCGACGGATCCTTCGGCAGCGTGCAGCGCGTCGAACAGTTCACCGGGCCTGCCCGGGGTGCCGAACACGGCGGGTTGGTTGGCCAACGCGTCACCGAGCCGACGCAACACCTGCACCCGGCCGGCGAGCCCGACCAGCGGGTTGTCCGGCGTCGCCTGCAGTACCTCGGCGAGGCGCTGCTGGGTCAGTGCCCGCAGGGCCGCGGCGTCGACCTGCAGCGGCCGTGCCGGGTCGCTGGAGAATGCGCCGGCGACGAATCCGTGCCAGCTGGCGAGTGCCAGCCCTTCCGAGCGGGCGAACCGCACCCCGACGCCGTCGCGCTCCTCGACGAAACTCCATCCCGCCCCGGCCCCGGCGTCGAGAAGCACGCTGACGACTGCGAGATCGATCAGCGCGCGAGCCCGGTCATGGAGGGCGTGGGACGCGAGCAGCGCGTCGAGCTCGGCACGCCGGTCCACCCCACCGACCTCGAAGTGGCGCCACCTGCTGTGGTACGGGATCTGCAGGTCCGGATAGCGGGCGCGGGTGACGGCGGCGACCGCGTCGGCCGCTTCGTCCAGCGCGGCGTCGCATACCGCGAACCAGCGCGACTCACCCGAGCGGGCCCGCGCCAGCAGCTGACGGGAGCGCGCCCGTACCTCACCGGCGGTTCGCAGCAGCTCGGCGGCGTCGCCGGGCCGGGTCACGCGTCCAGCTCCCTGCCCTTGGCCTTCCTGAGTTCCTCGGCGTCGGGCGTCACGCCGGGGGTGTAGTAGCCGGCCGCGGTCTTCGCATCCATCTCCACCTGGGCGTCGGCGGGGATCAGCGCGTCGGGGATGGACACCCGCTCACCGACCTCGATGCCGGAGCCGGTGATCGCGTCGTACTTCATGTTGCTCATCGAGACCAGGCGGTGGATCCTGCGGATGCCGAGCCAGTGCAGCACGTCCGGCATGAGTTCCTGGAACCGCATGTCCTGGACGCCGGCCACACATTCGGTCCGGGCGAAGTACTGGTCCGCGGTGTCACCGCCGACCTGGCGCTTGCGGGCGTTGTAGACCAGGAACTTCGTCACCTCGCCGAGCGCCCGGCCCTCCTTGCGCGAGTACGCGACCAGTCCGACGCCGCCGCGCTGTGCGCCCTGGATGCACTCCTCGATGGCGTGGGTCAGGTAGGGCCGGCAGGTGCAGATGTCCGAGCCGAACACATCCGAGCCGTTGCACTCGTCATGCACGCGGGCGGTGAGCTCGACCGCCGGATCGGCGAGGCCTCGCGGGTCGCCGAAGATGTAGATGGTCTGCCCGCCGATGGGCGGAAGGAAGACCTCGAGATCCGAGCGGGTCACCAGCTCGGGGTACATTCCGCCGGTCTCTTCGAAAAGCGCTCGGCGCAAATCGGTTTCGCTGCAGCCGAAGCGCCGCGCGACGCCTGGCAGATGCCACACCGGCTCGATGGCGGCCTTGGTCACCTGCGCGGCACCGGTTGAGAGCAGCACCCTCTCGTCGGGACGCAACCGCCCCCGCAGGATCGCGTCGCTGATCTCGGGCAGGATCACCTGGGCCTTGGTGACCGCGATCGTCGGACGGATGTCGATGCCGGCGGCGAGTTCGTCGGCGAAGGCCTCGGCGACCATCGCTCCCCAGGGGTCGAGGCTGACGATCGCCGACGGCTCACCCCACTGCGGATGCGGGCCGAAGACATCGGTCGGTGAGGTGTTCGTCAGGTCGGCGCGGTGGTCCCGCGACAACGAACCGGCCGCGACGGCCAGCGCCCGGTAGACGCCGTATGCGCCGCTGTGGGTTCCGATCACGTTGCGGTGCGAACGATTGGCGGTGGTCCCCACGATCGGGCCGCGCAGCGCGGCCGTGGGCGCACCCCACACGATCTCCGGAGCGGCGGTGCCGGCGCTGTGGGAGGTCAGCCTGATGTGGCCGCCTGCAGCCTTCGAGGGAGGCGATGCGGTCGCGTCTGCGGGCATGGGGCCTGTCGACCTCCTTGCAGGGCGGGAAAGCCGCCAGCATAGCCACTGGCAGCCCGACGCGCCTGCGAGCGCGGGTCAGACCGGCCAGGCCTCGCGGCGGTGGGCGGCGTCGAAGAACATCCACTCGTATCGCGAGGTCGTCACGAAATGCGCGCGCGCCACGGCTTCCTCGGCTGGGGTCAATTCCGGGCCGATCCGGTCGGTCAGGCCCAGCACCTCGGTGACGGTGGTCACGAAGTCCTCGCCGGCGTAGCTGTCGATCCAGAGTTGGTACCGGGGGTCGGTGGAGCCCTTTTCCAGCAGCCGGACGCCCACCTCCGCGTAGATCCAGTAGCAGGGGAGCACCGCCGCCAGACCGTCGGCGAAGCTGCCGCCGTAGGCGGTGGCCAGCAGATAGCTGCTGTAGGCCTGAGTGGCCGGGGTGACCGGTGCGGCGTCGACGGCCTCGATGCTCAGGCCCACCGCCGGAAGTAGTTCGCTGTGCAGCGCGAGTTCGACGTCGAAGACCTCCGCGGCATGGCGGGCGAACATCGCGGTCTCCGACAGCGTCGGCGCTTTCGCCGCGACCACCGCCAGGGTGCGCGCGTACGCCCGGAGATAGTGCACGTCCTGTGCGACGTACTGGGCGAAGGCGTCGGCGGGCAGGCTGCCGTCGGTGAGCCCGGTGACGAACGGGTGGGTGGTGATCGACTCGAACAGCGGCTCGATCTCCGTCCACAGCCGGGTGGACCAGGATCCGGGTTCGGCCGGGCCGATCCGCGGGGCGGAATTCCTCTGAGTCATGCCGAACATCCTCTCAGCGATGAGTTGTCGCCCTACGGTCGGTCAGTACCGGTGAACACAGTGAACCAACCTGCCGGAGGTGCCCAGATGACCGACACGACCGCTCTACCACCCGTGGTGGACGCCCGCAGCTGGCGCGAGGAACTCGACAAACTGCGGGCGCGTGAGAAGGCCGCCACCCGCGAGTTGGACGCCATCGCCGCTGCGCGGCGCCGGCTTCCGATGGTGCAGATGCCGGACTACACGCTGATCGGCGCGCAGGGCCCCGTCCGCCTCGCCGACGTCTTCGAGGGGCGCTCACAGCTCATCGTCTACAACCACATGTGGACCGACGGCGCCGAGTGGCAGTGCGGCGGCTGCACCGGCTACACCTCGCAGTTCACCCGCCTGGACTTCCTGGACAGCTACGACGCCCGGTTTGTCATCGTCACCTCGGGACCGATCGACGAGGCGCTGGCCTACCGCGACAAGGTCGGCAACCAGATGGAGTGGTACTCGTCATCGGAGAGCGCGTTCGCCACCGACGTCGACGCCGCACCCAACACCGGCTTCGCGGTCAACGTGTTCCTGCGCGACGGCGACACGGTGTACCGCACCTGGCATACCAACGGCCGCGGCACCGAGCAGCTCAGCCATACGTTTGCGCTCATCGACATCCTGCCGTGGGGCCGACAGGAGAGCTGGCAGGATTCGCCCGAGGGGTGGCCGCAGCAGCCGACCTACTCGGGGTGGCTGGATTCTCCGGACATCGCCCGCGCCTACGGCAACTCCGCACCACAGAGGACCTGAGCCGCGCGACCCCCGCGCGACGGCGCGGGCCGCGCTTGGCAGACTGTGACCATGGCTCAGATAACCCTGCGCGGAAACGCGATCAACACCGTCGGAGAACTACCCGCTGTCGGATCGCCGGCTCCGGCCTTCACGCTCACGGGCACCGATCTCGGCGCGGTCAGCGGCGAAGAATTCGCCGACAAGCCTCTGCTGCTGAACATCTTCCCATCGGTGGACACCCCCGTCTGCGCGGCGAGCGTGCGCACGTTCAACGAGCGCGCAGCGGCGAGCGGGGTGTCGGTGCTGTGTGTGTCCAAGGATCTGCCGTTCGCGCAGAAGCGGTTCTGCGGCGCCGAGGACATCGAGAACGTCAAAGCGGCGTCGGCGTTCCGCGACAGCTTCGGTGAGGACTACGGGATCACCATCGCCGACGGTCCGATGGCCGGTCTGCTCGCGCGCGCGGTCGTCGTGATCGGCGCCGACGGCAAGGTGTCCTACACCGAACTGGTGCCCGAGATCGGCCAGGAGCCCGACTACGACGCGGCGCTTTCAGCACTCCAGGCGTGAGCCGGGACACACCCTAAACGGCGGCGCGCCGCCATAGGTCACCGTTCGGTTCCGGAACCGCATCTGGTTGGTTCACCGTCCTGCGACGACGTCAAAACCCGCCTACGGGTGGTGTAGAAGTGGTCATAGTGACTGTTGTGAATCATTGAGTCCAGCGCCAGCGGGCGTTGGCGTCCGGAAAGCGATGGAAGTGCAATGCGACGCGTCCGTGTGTTTGTAGTCCTCCTGCTCGGTGTTGCCCTACTGGTGGCGACGCCGGGCCTTGCGACCGCTGACATCACGCGATCGGCGACCAACCAGAAGGCGGTCGAGCTGGTCATCGCCCGCGCGATGTCCCAGCGCGGTGTGCCGTTCGCCTACGGCGGTGGCGGTGCGTCGGGACCGAGCAAGGGCACCGTCACTGTCTCCGAGACTTTTGAAACTCCGGAAAATTCCGAAACTGCCGGGACTTCCGGGACCGATGAGACCCCTCCGGCGGACTCGGCCGCAGCCGATCTGGTGCCCGGGTTGAACCTGCCCGGCGTCACGCCGGACGTCGGAGCGCCCGCCCCGGAACCACGCCGCATCGAGGTCGTCGGCTTCGACGCGTCGGGTCTGATGGTGTATGCCTACGCCGGTGCCGGGGTGAAACTGCCGCGCTCATCGGGTGAGCAGTACAAGGTCGGCCAGAAAGTCGCGCCGGCGGCCGCACTGCCGGGCGACTTGATCTTCTACGGCCCCGAGGGAACTCAGAGCGTCGCGCTGTTCATCGGCAACGGGCAGATGGTCGAGACCACCGACGCCGGGGTGGCCGTCTCATCGGTCCGCACCGACAACATGGCGCCCTACCTGGTGCGCATCATCGCCTGATCGCACCGTCCGCCCAGAGCCCGGGCAGCCGAGATCGTCTGCTGCGCAGGCGGTCAGAGCCGTCCCGCTGGCCGGGCCCCGACGCCTAGACTTCAGGGATGAGTCGCGGTGCAGGTCCTGACATCGTCGCCGGCGAGGGTCTGCTGCAGATCGAGGACTGCCTCGACGCCGACGGTGAGATAGCGCTGCCGCCCGGCGTCACCTTGATCTCCCTGATCGACCGCAACATCGCCAACGTGGGTGACGCGATCGCCTACCGGTACCTGGATTTCACCGGCCCCGGCGACGGCCGGGCGCTCGAGATGACGTGGACCGGACTCGGGGTGCGCATGCGGGCCATCGGTGCCCGAGTTCAGCGTGTGACCTCGCGCGGGGACCGGGTGGCCGTCCTGGCGCCCCAGGGCCTCGACTACGTCGCCGGATTCTTCGGCGCGATCAGAGCCGGCGCCGTCGCCGTGCCCCTGTTCGCCCCCGAACTGCCCGGCCACGCGGAACGACTCGACACGGCGCTGCGGGACGCGCGTCCCTCCGCTGTGCTGTCCACCACGGCCGCACGCGCCGAGGTCGAGGCCTTCCTCGACAACAGGACCACCGACCTGGCTCGGCCGGACGTCATCGTGATCGACGAGATCCCCGACTCCGCGGCCGCCGACTTCCTCCCGACGAGCATCGAGGTCGACGATGTCTCTCACCTGCAGTACACCGGGGGCGCAACACGTCCCCCGGTGGGTGTGGAGATCACCCACCGCGCCGTGGGCACGAACCTGCTGCAGATGATCCTGTCGATCGACCTGGTCGACCGAAACACCCACGGCGTCAGTTGGTTGCCGCTCTACCACGACATGGGACTGTCGATGATCGGGTTCCCGGCGGTCTACGGTGGTCATTCCACGCTGATGTCGCCGACCGCGTTCATCCGCAGACCGCTGCGCTGGATCGAGGCGCTGTCCGCGGGATCGCGGAACGGACGCGTCGTGACCGCCGCACCGAACTTCGCCTACGAATGGGCCGCTGCGCGCGGGGTCCCCGCCGACGGCTCGGGCATCGACCTGAGCAACGTGGTGATGATCGTGGGTTCCGAACCGATCAGCATCGCAGCGATCAGCACGTTCCAGGATGCGTTCGCGCCGTTCGGTCTGCCGCCCAACGCGTTCAAGCCGTCCTACGGACTGGCCGAGGCCACGCTGTTCGTCTCGACCATCGAGCCGGCCGCACAGCCGAAGGTGGTGCACCTCGACCGGCGCCGCCTCGCCGACGGGTGGGCCGTGCGCGTCGAGCATGATCATCCCGGGGCGACGGCCCAGGTGTCGTGCGGTCACGTCGCCCGGTCCCAGCGGTGCGTGATCGTCGACCCGGACACCCGCACCCAGCTGCCGGACGGCCGGGTGGGCGAGATCTGGCTGCAGGGCGACAACGTCGGCCGCGGCTACTGGGGTCGGCCGGAGGACACCGAGCGCACCTTCCGAGCGCAGCTGAGCGCGCAAGGCGACACATCCGACGGTGATGCCGAGACCTGGCTACGGACCGGCGATCTCGGCTTCTTTCTGGATGGGGAGCTGTTCGTCACCGGCCGGATCGCCGACGTCGTCACCGCCGGCGGGCGCAGCCACTATCCGCAGGACATCGAGGCCACCGCCGCCGACGCATCGGCGATCATCCGGCGGGGTTATGCGGCGGCGTTCACCGTGGCCGGGAAGACCGGCCAGACCCTGGTCGTGGTGGCCGAGCGCGCCGCCAACACCGCCCGCGTGGATCCGTCAGCGGCGATCGCGGCGATCAAGGCTGCCGTGCTGCTCGAACACGGGGTACCGGTCGCCGATGTGCGTGTGGTGCCGGCCGGCTCGATTCCGCGGACCACAAGCGGCAAGCTCGCCCGGCGAGCCTGCCGCACCGACTATCTCGCAGGTGCGTTCGGCTGAGCGGTTCAGACCTGGGGTATCTCTCCGGCGAGACCGAGCATCAGGACCAGCCCCGGTAGGAGGTTGGTGACCTGGTGGGCGACGATGCTCGCCGTCAGGTTGTCGGCGTAGAGTCGCGCCAACCCGATCGGGAGGGCCACCACCAGCAGCAGCGGCGCCCTCGACCACTCCAGGTGGGCGATCGCGAAGACCACGGTCGTCACCGCCAGCGCCACCCAGCGTCCCCAACGCCGATCCACCGCACCCCAGAGCAATCCCCGGTAGACGATCTCTTCGCAGAACGGGGCGACGAAGACGACGACGACGAACACGACGACGGCCCACGCCCACGTACTGCGTGTTCCGCCGAACACCTGGCCCGCCGCAGAGTTGGCATCCTCTCCGACGATCCAGACCCACAGCAGCGCCGCGGGCAGGGTGACGAACAACCCGGCGACGCCGAACAGAAGGCCCAAACCCGCGCTGCGCCGCGACCATTGCAGCTTCAGGTCGATCCTCGGCCCGTTCCCGCGCAGTGTGGTGATCAGGATGGCCAGCCCGGCTGCCAGGAGCGTGGGCGTGGCGACGACCAGCACCACCTCCGAGATCGGAAGGCTCCCTTGGCCTCCCAGCAGGAAGGCGAGCGACAGCGACGACGCCAGGAACACAACTTCGACGAGCAGGAAGGCGCCGAGTCCCCAGCGGCGCGGGCGCAATGGCTGTACAGCGTCCACGACAGGGACGTTAACCCACTAGCTGATGGCCACGAACGGGCTGATCACGTCCCGGACGAACTGGGCGATGTTGATGGACGGGTTCTGGTCCGGGAAACTCACCGTCGCCAGGACGTTGCCACCTGCGTCGGCGAAGTTGCCGTCGGCACGGTCCTGATGTGACGACGAGGTCACCAGGATGATTCCCGACGCGCCCGCCTGTTCGGCCAGTGGCACCGAGAATCGGGCGTTCTGCACCGTGCTGTTGGCTCTGTCCTCGACGATGATCCGCTCGCGAGGGGTGCCGTACAGGCGCAGCATCTTGTCCATCTGCCCCGCTTCGGTGTTTCCGTTCCTCGGGTTGCCACCGGTCACGATGATGGGCGCCTGGGGGAAGATCTGGGCAACCGCCAGCCCGGCGAGAACCCGGGTGTGCAGGATCAGGCGCATCGTGCCGTTCGGCTTGAGACCGTAGCCGAGGATGACGATCGCCGGCTTGGAGAAGTCCTTGGCGACCAGCGGCGGGGCGGCGTGAGCGGGTCCCGCCGACACACCTGGCAGCACAAGCGCCGCAGCCAGCACCACGGCGAGGACCACCGCGCGGCCTGCGGCGCCCCGGTGCTTCACAGCTTTTCGTGGAGTCATCGTCAATTTCATCGCCGCGGCGCGCCGAGTCATTACGGTCCGGTCTCAAAGCACCAACAATGCAGTGATCATCGAGGGTCGCCGACCGCGCGATCAGCCACTACGTGATCTCGTGGAACGTGATGGCTTCCTACCGCGCGTTCCCTGCCCGCGTCGTTCTCGCGACGGGTGTCTGCACGGCCCTGCTCACCGTCGCAGCACCCTCGGCGTCCGCTGCACCCCCGTTCGACAGCCAGGGATATCTCAACTCGACGGCACGGTGCAGCGCACCGGACACTGTGGTCGTTTTCGGGAGCACCGCTAGCTCACGGGTGGCGATCTGCGAAAGCGACGACGGTGATTACGAGTACCGGGGGGTGCGGGTGCGCGATGGCGCCAGGTTGATCACGCCGGCCTCACGATCCTCCGACGGCACCTTCACCGCCACCAACGACGGCATCGAGTACATGGTGACGTCGAGCGCTCTGGTCATCAGCGCCGGCACGCGGGTGATCCGTGACGAGGCGATGCTGGACTTCCACCGCGCGGGTACGACCACAGCGCCCAGCGAGGTGACGGCGCCGACCACACCGAGCACGCCGCTGCCGCCACCGCTACCGGCCGAAGAAGGCGCCGGCAGCTGACTGCTGATGTGACCCGCCGATCGCGCTCGGCGTCGCGAATTCGGTAGGTGCAGGCCCGAACGGCCACGAATTGCGTTCCAGAAACCGCGCAACATTTGCTGAAGACGGTACGTGCATTAACTGACGCCCTCGTCAGCAAACTCATTTTGGTGAAGCAATCCGCCGTGCCAGGTAGACAATCGGCCACAATGTCGATACGTTTCGTGCGGGTCGGGGCCAGCACAGCAACATGGAGAAGCCTCATGCCCACAATGGCACATTCCTATTTCACCGCGGGCGTCGCGCTGGTCGGGGCCGGCGTCATATCCGCGGCGCCGGTCGCCACGCCGCAGCCCGATTCGCGGTCGGCAAGCTGGGACGTCAGCTTGGCCGCGGCGACGCAGACTTGCGCAGAGGGGGCCGCGAGCGCCCTGTGCAGTGAACCGGCGGAGCTACCCGGTGCGGCACCCTTCGCCGCCACCGCGGACAGCAGCGGCCTCGTCAACATCCCGGCGAATCTGTTTATAGCCCTGGCGAATACGCCGTTCAACTTCTTCAATGCACTGGGCGAGGGCAACGTGCAACTGGGGTCGGATCCCGAGGGCGAATTCAGCTTTCAACCCACCTACGAGGGCGTCACGCTGACCCAACCCGAGGGCAGCGTCCCGGGCCTGGGCAGGAACCTGCGGTACACCGGCAGTTGGTGGCTCTACAGCCAGACCAACATCCTCGGCACCGACCCCGCCGACCCATCCAGATACCAGGCGATCACCAACATCCTGGTCCCGTTCCCGGCGCTGGCCGTGCCGCTGGGCAACATCTTCGCTGCGATCGCCGCCTCGCAACTGCCGATGCACACCGGGTGCACCGGAACCGGCCCCGGCGCGTGTGACGACCCGGTCGGCATTCTGAGCAAAATGTTCGACCTTCGTAATGTCGCTGCACTGTTTTCGCCAGAGGGATACACCTATCCCGAGACTCGGGCAGGCATCACCTGTAACGAGGATGGGCAGTGCTACGTGAAGGACGAGGACGGACCCGAGGTGCCGTGGTCGGGGCAGACGGTCAAGCTGGACGCGACAGAACCGTTCACCAGCTTCTACGACAGCCTGACCGAGACACCGGATGTGTCCTCGATCCAACCGGTCACCCCCGAGTTGGTCACCGGAAGCCTGGTCAGCCTCGGCAGCGGACTGAACACCGCGTTCAACCCCTTCGTGCTGGGCACCCAGTGCGCGATCTGCGCCCCGTTCGTCCCCAATCCGGACAACGAGCCGGTGCCCGGGCCGGTCTTCGAGGACCCCGACGCCACCGAGCCGGCCACCGCGGCAGCCTCCACGCCGGTGGAGAACACCGCCGCGGTCGAATCGGCGCAAGCCGACGCAGCGACAACCGACATCGACATCGACACTGCCGCTGATGTTGACGCTGATGTCGACGAGGAGCCGGCGAAAACCGGTCCCAGGCACCGCAAGCCCAGCGCCGCGAGCGAAACCGTGAAGCAGGTGCGCAGCAGCATCAGCTCCACGATCTCCAAGGTCACCGACAGCTTCAAGAAGCCGGGCTCCAAGATCGGTCAGTCGGACGACTCCTCGGCCGGGAAGGACAGCGACTCCGCCTCGGATTCGGGTTCGGACAAGAGCGACTCGGATTCGGGCAGCGACGACTGAGTCACCGGGTCACAGGTACGGGTCGGCCCACGCACTGATGATGCGGGCCGCTCGTGCCGCCTGATTCTTCTCGGTGAGCAGGTGGTCGGCACCTTCGAGCGACACGAAACTGCGGGGGTGCCGCGCGGTGCGGAAGATCTCGCTGGCGTTCTCGATGCCCACCGTGTTGTCGGTGGGGGAGTGCATGACAAGAAGCGCCCGCCGCAGGGTGCTGATGCACTCGCGCAGATCGGTGGCGCGGATGTCCTCGATGAAGTGCCGACGCAGGGTGAGCGCCTTGCCGCCGATCAGGAACGGTGCCTGACCCTCGGCCTCGATCCGTTCTACAAGGGCGTCGTAGTTGTGTTCGACGTGCGCGGGTTCGAAGGGCGCCCCGACGGTGACCACGGCAGTGACGCTCGGGCAGCTGTGCGCCGCCGAGATCACCGCCGACCCGCCGAAGGAGTGGCCGACGAGAAGCCGGACCTCACGCCCCGATTCGTTCATGAACCCCACCGCACGGACGGTGTCGGCGACCTTGTGGGAAAACGAACCGTCGCCCCAGTCACCTTCGGAGTCCCCGAGGCCGAGGTTGTCGAAGCGCAGCATGCCGATGCCCTCACTGGCCAGCTGCTTGCAGATCCGGCTCGCCGCCGGCGAGTCCTTGCTGAGGGTGAACCCGTGGGCGAAAACCCCCCATCCCCGAACGTCGCCTTCGGGTGGGTCGATCAGACCGGCACACGTCGGGCCGGTGCTACTGGGGAACGTGAAGCGTTCTGCCACGTGGCCATCCTGTCACCGCCGGGGGCGCCGATGCCATCACCCTCCGCGACCTCGCCGCCGCCGACGGGCACAAAACGACATCCGCACGCGTTGCCCAGGTGCGACAGTCCAAGCCAGGAGGTAGGCGTGAAGGTTCGGTTCGGAGTCAATCTCAGCGCCGATGTCGCCCCCGATCAGCTGCCCGGGTTCGTCGATGAACTCGAGGGGGCCGGCGTCGACTCGCTGTGGTTCTCCGAACTCGTCTACTCGCCGGCGGTGGACCCGTTCGTCGGCATGACGTATGCGTTGGCGCGCACGACGACGCTGAAGGTCGGCACCTCGGTCGCGGTGCTGCCCGGCCGCCACCCGGTGCTGGTCGCCAAACAGTTGGCGTCACTGGCCGCACTCGCACCGAAGCGGGTCCTTCCGGTATTCGGACTGCGCTCGGCGATCCCCACCGAGCGCGACCTGTTCGTCGTCCCGGACGGACAGCGCGCAGCGGTGTTCGACGAGTCACTGGCGTTGCTGCGCACCGTTCTGCGCGACCGCGACGTCACGTTCGACGGACGGTTCTTCACCGTGCGGGACGCCGATATCCTCCCGAAACCAGCTGCACCGGTGGGCATCTGGCTAGGTGGCGCCAGCCCGGCGGCATTCAGGCGGATCGGCCGCTACGGTGACGGCTGGCTGGGCAGCTTCGTCACGCCCGCCGAAGCGCGCCGGGCCCGCCTCGACATCGACGCTGCCGCCGACGCGGCGGGGCGCCGTGTGCCGGCGGATCATTTCGGGATCAATCTGGCTGTGGGAGAGGGCGAATTACCCGCGCCGGTCCTGGCAGCCGTCCGCAAGCGGCGGCCCGATCTCGACCCGACAGAGCTCGTCGCGGCCGACTGGGTGCAGCTGCATCGGCAGATCGACGACTACATCGCCGCGGGTCTGACGAAGTTCGTGATCAGACCGGCCGGACGCATCGGCAGCGAGGCGTTCCTCGAGTCCTTCGTCAGGGAACTGCTTCCTCGACAGAATTGAGTCCGTGGACTGTGCCACGTCTGTGCGGTTCAGCGCAGGTTTTCGGAGACCCACGCGCGCAGCGCCTTTCGGTCGAGTTTGCCGCTGGCGAGCGTCGGGATGTCAGCGCTGGACGCGGTGATCCACCGTGTCGGCACCTTGTAGGAGGACAGCACGTCGCGGCTGCGGCGCGCCAGCGACTCCACGTCGAGGTCGCCGTCGGCGGGCACGAGCACGGCGCACACCTCTTCGCCGCGCTCTGGGTGGTCGACGCCCATCACCACGCACTGCGCCACCTCCTCGAAATCCCCGATGACCGCCTCGACCTCCAATGGGGAGACATTGGCTCCGGATGTCTTGATGAGCTCGCTGGTGCGGCCGACGTAGAACAGTCGGGGGTCACCGGCGTTGCGGTAGACCCGATCTCCGGTGTGGTACCACCCGTCGGCGTCGAACGTCTCACTGCGTTCCCGCTTGTTGTACCCCGCCATCACGCCGATACCGCGGACCAGCAACTCGCCGACCGTTCCGTCGCCGACGGGCATCCCGGTCTCGTCGACGATCTTCATCTCCGTGTAGGCGAATCCGCCGGCGGTCTCGGACATGGTGCGGTGGACGGGGAAGCCGTCGGGGACGTCGGTCATGGCGATGTCCAACGGGCCGTCGCGCAACATCGGCGCGGCAGACAGGTCCCGGCCCGGGAAGCTGGGGTGTTCCCGCATCCGCTGGGTGAACGCCGGCCATCCCACGATCCCGGTAGCTCCCTCCGTTTCAGCGAGGTCGAGCGCGGTTCCGGCGTCGAGTCCGGGCATCACGAGCAGCGTCACGGGTTCGTGTAGTGCGCCGGTGGCGGCAAGCACGCCGCCGATCCAGAAGAACGGCATCGCGCACAGAATCACCGGCGACGACGAGGCTGAGCCGGTGATCGCGCGGATCGCTGCGGGCCACGTCGAGGTCTGTCTGGCCAGTGTGCCGTGGGTGTGCAGCACGCCCTTCGGGTCGGCGGTGGATCCAGAGGTGTGCACCATGATCGCAAGGTCGGCCGGCGAGACCTCGTTCTCGGCAGAAGTGAGGACATGGGCGGGGAGGCGGTCCGCGTCGGTGTCGCTGTGACTGCCCGACCACTGTCGCCGGCTGTCGCCGGTCAGCACGATCCGTCGCAGGAACGGCGCGCGATCCAACTCCAGCCGCTCCGCAGTCTGTCCGGTCAGCTCCGGAAAGGCCGCTTCGAGCCGCTCCGCGACGTCGATGTCGAGCACCCGACTGGGGGCGATCAGCAGGCCGATGTCGGCCAGCCTGACGACCTTGGCGATCTCGGCCGGACGATACATGGTGCTCAACGGCACCGCGACGGCCCCGATCCGCGACACAGCGAGCCACCAGGTCACCCATTCGGCGCCGTTCGGGAAGAACAAGCCCACGCGGGTCCCCTTGCCGACTCCCCGGGCGAGCAACCACCGGGCCAGCTCGGCCGAGCGCCGGTCCGCCGACGAGTAGGTGAGCCGCTCCGTGGGAGTGACCAGGTAGGTGCGGGAGGCGAACTCCCGAACCGCATGCGCGAGCAGCGCCGGTACCGTCAGCGGTGGTTGGTGCACATGCCGATCATCTCCAACCGCCGCCACGGCGTGTCACTCCGGTGTCCGGTCGACCGTCTTTACGGCGCGGGCAAGCAGCCAGGCTCGGCCGTGCGCTTCCTCGCCCGCGATCACGTCCAGACCGGCGAACGCCCGTCGCAGCTCGCCGGCCCTGGCCCGGAAGGATCCCGGTGATGCTCCGACTTCGCTCAGCGCGCTGACCGCGAGCAGGCCACCGGGGGCGATCCGGCCGATGATGGCCTGATCCAGGCGCGCATCGCGAAACATGTTGCAGATCAACACGTCTGCAGGACTCCCCGCGGGAAGACCGTTGTCGAGGTCGCAGACCTGGAAGTGGCACCGGGCGGTCACCCCACATCGTTCGGCCAGCGCGCGGGCGTGCGAGATCGCCACCGCGGATACGTCACAGCCCCAGACCGCCATTCCGCGCTGCGCCAGCCACACGGCGGCTCCGCCGGTTCCGCATGCCAGGTCCAGTGCGCAGCCGGTCGTCGGGAACTCGTCCGCGAACGGCTGGAACACGGCAGGTAGCGCGGGTTCGTCGAGCGTCACCAAGCCGCGGTCGGTGTAGCGCCGGTCCCAGCGGACGCGATCCTCGTCGGACATCGAACCAAGGTTAGGGCTTCCAGGTGAGGGCTCTGCCGCGGCCGGCAGGCGATGACTCCGCCGCGGCGCACGAGTCTGTATGACGAAATGCCCGCAGACGTCAGGAGAGAGTAGTGACCTCGAAAGCCGCAAGTGTGTGGTCGGTCGTGCACGCCGAACGCGCTCAACTGGTTTCCGACCTCCGCACTGTGCGTGCCGAGGCGTGGTCGACGCCGTCGCTGTGTGCGGGATGGACCGTGCACGACGTCCTCGCTCATGTCCTCGACACGGCGAAGACCTCGAGGACGCGCTTCATTCGCCGGATGATTGCCTCGAGGTTCGACTTCGACGGGGACAACGCCGCAGGTGTCGCACGGGAGCGGCGCCCCGATCCAGCCGCCACACTCGACGCCCTGGACGCGGCCGTCGGACTGACACTCACGCCACCGGCCGCCCGCGCAACTCGGCTGGTGGAGGCCATCGTCCACGGCGAGGACATCCGCAGACCGCTGGGGATCGCTGCCGCTTACCCGCCTGCCGCAGTGGCGACGGCGCTGGCGTATCAGGCCAGGACCGCTGTTTCGTTCCACGGCGGACGCGAGAGGGTGCAGGGCTTACGCCTCGTCGCGACGGATACCGGCATCGAGATCGGAGACGGTCCGGAGGTCCGCGGATCCGCCATAGACCTCCTCGTGGTCACCTCCGGGCGCCGGCCGCCGGAGTGCACGCTCGAGGGCCCTGGTGCCGCCCGTCTGCTCGCAGCGACGCGGTGAGCCCTGGTGCCCGGTCGCGTTGTCAGCCGATCATGTCGGTGACCGACGGGCCGACGCGCCACTGCTCCACCACCGGCGTCACCGCGTCCACGAGCAGTGGGAGTTGAGGCGCCATAGCCAGGCACGCAACCGCCGCGAGCAGAGCGGCCGCCTCCGTGACCCGTAATACTCGCTCGTCCACCGGGCGCAGCCCCAGGCGTCGCGCCGCATCGTTGTAGGCGGCCACCGCCTCGGGTCCTGCCATCGCGAGGTCGGACTCGACCGGGCCGGTGGTGACGAGTTCGAAGTCGGACCACAGCTCGCCGTCTGTGGTGCAGATCAGGTTGTGGAAAGGCGCGTCGCCGTGGATAGTCTGCAGGTCAGCCCCAGGGAATGCCTTTGCGGAGGCGGTTCGAGAGGCAAACACCGAAGCAATCAGCGACCATTCCCGTTGGGCCCGTGCATGATCGGCAGGGCTCAGCAGATCGGGTCGGTGTCCGAGTTCACCGAGCCCGTCGGGGATGTAGTCGTTGAACGGTGTCCAGAAGCCGAGATGGCTGCCGTCGTACCCGCGCAACGCGGCGTGCAGACGAGCGGTCGCCTCGAAGCGTCGTTCCACGTCGAGCACGGCATCCGGCACCTCCTCGACGAACTCCCAGAACGTCATCGAGAACCCTTCGCGGCGAACGGGTTCACGCGGAACCAGGGAACTCGGCGCAACCACGGGATGGCCGTGATCGGCCAGCCACCCTGCCACCGCGATCTCCGAGCGCTGCTGGGCGGTCTGCCGCGCGGGAGATTCGAGGTAGGAGCGCGGCAGGACCGTCGGGACGCGAACCACCACGGGAGCCGGGGCGAGATGGACGATCACCGAGAACAGGTCGTAGAGCACCCGGGGTTCGTCCACGGGTAACCCGTAACCGCGGCCGGTTGCCGTCGCGGCTTCCACGGCGCGTGCCGTCCGCGCGGCGATCTCGTCGGGAGTCAACACCGTCCCCAGTCTGACGCCTCCGCCCGGGGTGCGTCGAGCCGATTTCCGCGCACCGTCCGCCACCGGACTACGGTCGGGTGTCATGACGAACCGCCGCATGAGGGTGCTGATCATCGGGGGCGGCTTCGGTGGTCTCTTCTGTGCGCGGCGGCTGGGCGGCACCGACGTCGACGTGACCCTGCTCGACCGGGCCGCCGGTCACCTGTTCCAGCCGCTGCTCTACCAGTGCGCCACCGGGACGCTGAGCATCGGCCAGATCAGCCGCCCGCTGCGCGAGCAGTTCGCCCGACACCGCAACATCACCACACTGCTCGGCGAGGCCATCGAACTCGACGCGGGTTCGCGCCGGGTGACCGCCCGGCGACCCGATGAGACGACCTTCACCATCGACTACGACGTGCTCGTCGTTGCGGTCGGCATGCAGCAGTCCTACTTCGGCAACGCCCACATCGCACGGTGGGCGCCGGGGATGAAGACCCTCGATGACGCGCTGAGCATCCGTCAGCGGCTGTTCACCGCGTTCGAGATCGCCGAGACGCTGCCGCCGGGCGCAGCGCGGGACAGCTGGCTCACCTTCGCCGTCGCCGGCGGTGGTCCCACGGGGGTGGAACTGGCCGGGCAGATCCGGGAGATGGCGACCAGGACGTTGGCCAACGAGTTCCACAGCATCGCCCCCGAGGATGCCAGGGTGGTGTTGTTCGACGGCGGAGACCGGGTGCTGAAGACCTTCGCTCCGGACCTTTCCAGCAAGGCCGCCGGCACTCTGCAACGGCTCGGCGTGGAGTTGTGCCTGGGCGTGCACGTCACCGATGTGGGCCGGGAGGGAGTGACCGTCTCACCGAAGGCCGGCGGCCCGGATGAGGAGTACGCAGCCAGGACCGTGTTGTGGACCGCCGGGGTCGAAGCGGTGCCCTTTGCACGACACGTCGCCGACGTGGTCGGCGCCGAATCCGACCGCTCCGGTCGGATCCACGTCGAACCCGACCTGTCGGTGCCGGGACACCCGGAGATCTTCGTCATCGGCGATCTCGTCGGCCGCGACAAGCTGCCGGGCGTCGCCGAGAACGCGATGCAGGGAGGGCTGCACGTCGCCGCCTGCATCCGGCGCGAGCTCGAGGGAAAAGCCCGCAGGCCGTACCGCTACCGTGACCTGGGCTCCGCGGCGTACATCAGCCGGGGAAACGCCCTGTTGCAGATCGGCCCCATCAAGGTTGCCGGCTTCCCGGGCTGGTTGGCGTGGGGGCTGCTGCACATCGCATTTCTCACCGGTGTCAGCAATCGCATCAGCACCGTCGTCACCTGGTTGGCCACCATCGCGCGCACCAACCGCCGCCACCACCGAGCGTTCATGCTCGGCGACAGCCACACCACCTCCGAGCAGCGCTACACCTGGGCGACATGTGACGACCATCCGTCCCGGCCACAGCCAGGATCGGAGATCGAGAACTAGCGCCGAAGTGCGGCCGTCGTGGGCGGACTCACCGCCGGCGCCCTCGGTTTCGGCGCCGCCACCGCCACTGCGCAACCCGGCTGGACACCGCCGCCGGTGCCGCCTGCCGGTCCGGACACCGGACAGCCGCCGGCGTGGGCACCGCCGCAACCAGTGCCGCCGCTGTGGGCCCAGGGCCACCCCCAGGTCTGGGACGAGGGTTGGCAGCAATGGGGCGTGTGGATGAACGGCGTGTTCATCCCGACGTACTGATCACGTCCGAACGGCGACCACCGCAGAACTTCCGGATCTGCGGTGGTCGACTCGTTTCGGGCCTCAGACGCCCAGCGCGCGCTGGATGTCCGGCTTCATCGCGTTGAGCTGCGAACCCCAATACCCCCAGCCGTGGGTGCCGTTGGCGGGGAAGTTGAAGACGCCGTTGCTGCCACCGGCCGCCTCGTACCGGCGCTGGAACGCCTGGTTGCTGTCCTGCGTGATGCCCTCGAGCACCTGGCCGGGGATGTCGCCGCCGCCACCGAGGTCACCGGGTCGGCCGTTACCCGTGTACACCCAGATGCGGGTGCCGTTGGCCACCAACCGGCCCGCCTGCACCGTCGGGTCGTTGCGTTGCCACGCCGGGCCGCCGCCGGGACCCCACATCGCGGTGGCGTCGAAGCCGCCTGCGTCACGCATCGCGAAACCGACCAGGGTGGGCCAGATGCCTTCGGACAGGTTGAGGAAACCCGACAGCGAAGCCGCGTAACGGAATTGGTTCGGGTGGTACGCGGCCAGGATCAGCGCCGAGCTCCCCGACATCGACAGACCGACGACGGCGTTGCCGCTGGGGGAGATGCCCTTGTTGGCAGCCAGGTAGGCGGGCAGCTCGGAGGTCAGGAAGGTCTCCCACTGGTAGTTGTAGGTGCCGCCGTTACCGACAGCCGGACGTTGCCAGTTGGTGTAGAAGCTCGACATGCCGCCGACGGGCATCACCACCGACAGACCCGACTCGAAATAGTTCTCGAACGCCGCGGTCTCGATATCCCAGCCGCTGTTGTCGTCTCGGGCGCGCAGGCCGTCGAGCAGATACACCGCCTTGGGGCCGCCGCCCTGGAACCTGACGGGGATGTCGCGGCCCATGGCCGCCGACGGCACCATCAGTGTCTCCACCGGCAGACCCGGCCGAGAGTAGGCGCCCGCGGTGGCCGGGGTGCCTGCGACGGTGAGCAACCCCGCCAGCAGTAGAGCTGCAAGCGCGCCGGCCTGCAGCCGACGGCCCAAATTGAGCATGAATTTCATTTGATTTGTTGCCGTTCTCTCTGGACGCGCACGACAGCGCGTACCTCACGAAAAGGTCTGCGGTCAGCGCAGGTTCACTGGATCGGATGCCACTGCTTCGCATCCACCGCATCGCGAGCGGCCACCGCAGGAGCGGGGTGCCACCAGTTAGTTCGTCATGTGACGATTTGCCGTTACGGCGAATCGGCGCCGGGCGGGGCTGGTCACTTCTACGTAAGAATTGCCGCTGCCGCAAGCGCACTCACTGCTGCGCCGCTCGCCACTTGTCCAGCATGCGGCGGTCCCGTTTGGTGGGCCTGCCGGCGCCGCGGTCCCGGACCGCCAGCGGCACCTGGGGAGTGGCGGCCGGCGCGGGGGATCGGTCGAGATAGCAGGTCACGGCATCGGCTGCGCCGACCCGCTTCTGGATCACCCGCACCACCTCGACGATGCGCGTCCTGTCGCCCAACCGGGCGCGCACCTCGTCACCAGGGGATACCGTGGCGGCGGGCTTGGCGGGTCGATCGTTGATCCGCACGTGGCCGCCTCGGCACGCCGCCGCGGCGTCCGGCCTGGTCTTGGTCAGGCGGACGGCCCACAACCACCGGTCCACGCGGGTCGACTCCATGACATCCATCATGGACCGCCACGCGGCCGCGTCACACCGTTGACAGGCAAGCACACACTTGCATATCGTGGGTTGGCGTGGGTGACGTCTTCAAGGCACTGGCCGACCCCACGCGCCGCACCATCCTCGACGAGCTGACAGACCGCAACGGGCAGACGCTCTTCGAGATCTGCGCGCGGCTGGCGACCAAGCACGGTCTGGGTTCGTCGCGGCAGGCGGTCTCGCAGCACCTCGACGTCCTGGAGGCGGCGGGGCTGGTCGAGACGCGTCGCGAGGGCCGCTACAAGTTCCACTACATCAACACCACACCGCTCGAACCGATCGTGGCGCGGTGGCTCGAACAGCCGGGGAAGGATGACCATGAGAATCAATCTGACAAGCGTGTTCGTTGACGACCAGGACAAGGCGCTGCGCTTCTACACCGAGACACTCGGGTTTGCGCCGAAGCACGACATCCCGATGGGCCAGCACCGTTGGATCACCGTCGTATCCCCGGAGGATCCGGACGGCACCGAACTCGTCCTCGAACCCGATGAACACCCCGCAGCCAAGCCGTTCAAAGAGGCGCTGATCGCCGACGGCATCCCGTTCACCTCGTTTGCCGTCGCCGACGTGGCCGGAGAGTACGAGCGACTGCAGGGATGCGGGGTGAACTTCACTCAGGAACCGACGCCCATGGGGCCGGTCACCACCGCCGTGCTCGACGACACCTGCGGCAACCTGATCCAGATCGCGCAACACAACGGCTGAGGACCGCCCGGCAGGGATGAATCCGCACCAGGTGGGTACTTACGCCTCAGCACGAACACGTCGCTGATGTGGCGGCAACACATCGTGTCTTTACGGTTCCGCACGCTCAAAAACCTGCCTATTCAATGGAGATCTTGCATTCGTATGCTTTTTAAGCCATTCTGGGTGTGACTTCAAACACGATCAAGTAGGTGGAGGGGATGGCATCACCCATCGTTGTCATGGGCGTCTCGGGTTCCGGCAAGTCGACCGTAGGCGCGGCGTTGGCTCAGCGCCTGCGGGTTCCATTCGCCGACGCCGATGACTTCCATCCGCCCGCCAATGTCGCCAAGATGTCGGCCGGTGAACCGCTCGACGACGATGACCGCCATCCATGGCTGGACGCGATCGGACAGTGGTTGGCCGATCACCCCGATGGGGGAGTCATGAGCTGTTCGGCCCTCAAGCGCAAGTACCGTGACCAACTCCGAGGGCACTGCGCGGCGATCGAGTTCCTGCACCTGTCCGGCACGACCGAGGTCATCGGCAGGCGACAAGCCAGCCGTCCCGGGCACTTCATGCCGGCCTCGTTGCTCGAGTCACAGTTCAAAACCCTCGAGCCCCTGGAATCCGACGAACAGGGCATCGACATCGACGTCGATCAGAACATCGATGCCATCGTCGAGACCTACATCGCCGCAAGCGAACAGCCGGACCGATGAACCATCGGGTGCGCTGGACGATGCGCAGACTTCACGGTCGTGACACGCCCGGAACCTGCCGGGCACTGACAGTTCGGAGGCCTCGTGGAAGCAATTGACCCGGCATACGGCACGACCACCCTGCTACTGATCGCCGCGGCGGCAGTCGCCGTGCTGCTGTTCCTCATCATCAAGGTGAACATGCATGCGTTCGTGGCACTCGTGCTGGTGAGCGTTCTCACCGCGCTGGCCGCCGGCATTCCTGTGGCGGACGTGCCGAGCGCCATATCGTTCGGTTTCTCCAACACGCTCGGCTCGGTGGCGCTGCTTGTCGGCTTCGGCGTCATGATCGGCCGGCTCCTCGAGCTCACCGGCGGCGCCCAGGTCCTCGCCGACACCCTCATCGGTCGGTTCGGGGAGAAGCGGGCGCCGTTCGCGCTCGGCGTCGCTGCGCTGCTCTTCGGTTTCCCGATCTTCTTCGACGCAGGCCTGGTCGTCTTCCTGCCGATCATCATGACGGTCGCCCGCCGCTTCGGCGGCTCACTGCTGCTCTTCGCGCTGCCCGCCGCCGGGGCGTTCGCCGCCATGCACGCGATGGTGCCGCCGCACCCAGGGCCGGTCGCGGCCGCCGAAGCGTTCGGCGCGAACATCGGTCTCACCCTGCTGATCGGCGCACCCGTCGCCGTCCTCTCGTGGTACGTCGGCGCCTATCTCGTCTCGCAGGCGATCGGGCGCCGGATTCACGTCGACGTGCCCGCATCGCTGTTCGGGGAGATGAACGGCGGCCGCGACGAGACCACCGACAGTGACGGCGCCGGCGGGGGAGTCCCGGCCACCGGAGACACCATGACCCGGACGGCCCCGGCATTCGCGACCGTCCTCGGCATCCTGCTGCTGCCGTTCGTGTTGATCTCCTTCAACACCGTGCTCGACACCCTGATGAGCGCGGGCGTGATCGAGGAAGGCACCACCTGGGCGGAGTACCTGAAGCTGCTGGGCAACACCAGTGTGGCACTGCTCATCACGGTCATCGTGGCCACCTTCGTGCTGGGGTTGCGGGGCGGACGCTCGATGGCTGACGTCGGCACCATCTTCGACAAGGCGCTCGGGCCGATCTGCGCGATCATCCTGATCACCGGTGCCGGCGGTATGTTCGGTGGCGTGCTGCGACTCAGCGGTATCGGCAACGCTCTGAGCGGCTCGCTGTCGGGGCTCGGGATGTCGCTGATCGTTCAGGCATTCATCATCTCGACGATCCTGCGGGTGGCGCAGGGCTCGGCCACCGTCGCGCTCACCACGACGGCGGGCCTGATCAGTGCCGCCGCGATCGAAGCCGACCTCAGCAACGTGCAGCTGACGCTGCTGGTGATCGCCATCGCCGCCGGCGCGACCGTGCTCTCCCACGTGAACGACTCGGGCTTCTGGCTGGTCAGCCGGTTCTTCAACATGGACGTGAAAACCACATTGAAGACCTGGACGGTGATGGAGACGACGCTCGGGCTGACCGCGTTCCTGATCGCCCTGGGATTGTGGATGGTGTTCTGACCCGACGTCGGTGACGGGTCACGGTGACGATCTGGGTCGCGGTCGTCGCCGTTGCCAGAGCGCCGCTGGTCAGCCGCTCCTGGTTGTCGCGCACCGCTTCGATCGCCGAGTTGCCGAGGCTGTCGATCTGCTCGCTGTCATCGTTCAGCGTCGGCTTCGCTGCGCTCTTCCTGCAGCCGGTCCTTGCTGCGCACCAGACGAAGAAGCGTCACCAGGATCAGGCCGCCTGCGATATTGCCGGCCAGGGTGTAGCCGAACCAACCCAGCCAATCGAGGTAGCCGAATGGAGCATGGCCGGTGATGAATGCGCCGAAAATCAGCAATGAGTCGAGGATCGAGTGGAACATCTCCAATCCTGCGAGCAGGAACGCCCCCGCGACGGCCGCGGCGATCTTCCCCGGCACCGAGTCGGTCCCGTGCTGCATGCGAGTCATCAGCGTGATCACCATCCCGCCGAGCAGTGCCAGCGAGATGGTCTCCATCGAGATCGGGGCGGTGGCGAAGTGTGACGCCGACTCCACCGTCTGCGCGTGCAGCTTGGGGAACCCCGCCATGATCAGCCACATGATGACCCAGCCGCCCGCCAGGTTGGCCGCGAGTGTGCCGCCCCACAGCTTGAACAGCTGCCGGACACTGGCGCGTTTGGCGGCGACGGTGGTGACCGGGACGAGGAAGCCCTCGGTGAACAATTCGCTGCGGCCGAGGAGAAGGGCGAGGAATCCGATCGAGAACGCCAGACCCGCGAGAAGCTGATTGCCCGTGGCTTGAAGGACCGCCAGATAGGCGAGCACGCCCATCGCCACCTCTGTGCCGCCGAAGAAGCCGGTCACCAGCACTTCGTGCCAGCTGCGGTGCAGGCGCTGGGTGCCTTCGCTGATCGTCCTGTTGAACGTCTCCTCGAGTTCGTCCTCGATCGGGCTGTCGGAATCGCCGAGTTGGCGCTGGCTGGTTTCACTCACGCCACGGAGTACCCGAACTTCGCCAGAAGATGCCGACCCGCGAGGTAGATGACGTATTCCTTGACAGGAATATATCAGCGCCCTACGTTGACTGGATGCAGGCGACGGTGTTCGAGGCATTGGGGGAACCGAGTCGTCTGAGGATCGTCGAGCTGTTGCGCGCCGGACCTCAGTCTGTCGGTGACATCGCCGAGACCCTCGGGATCCGCCAGCCTCAGGTCAGCAAACACCTTCGGGTGCTGAATGAATCGGGGCTGGTCACCGGCGAAGCGCTGGCCCGGCGACGGATATATCACCTCGAGGCCGCGCCGTTCGAGGAGATCGGTCGCTGGGTCGAGTCATTCGAACGGCTTTGGGAGATCCGCTTCGATTCGTTGGGCCGTTATCTCGATTCCATCAAACATGAAGGGACACAGGATGAGTCAAAAGAAGACCGTTGACCGCAAGTCTGACGAGGATGTCGTGCGCGACAAGATCGCCGAACTACCGGCGTTCCGCGACATCGCGTCGCGGCTGCACGAGGTCATCATGAAGGCTGCCCCCGATCTGAAGCCGCGGCTGTGGTACGGCATGCCCGGGTACGCGAAAAGCAAGAGCAGCCCGGTGATTTGCTTCTTCCGCGTCGATGCCGACGACTACGTGTCGTTCGGCCTGACCGAGAAGGCCACACTCGCACCCGACGAGGGCGCCTCGCACAAGTTGATCGGATCTGCTTGGTATTTGACCGAAATCGACGATCCCACCGAAGCCCGGATCGCGGAGATCGTCACCCGATCCGCCGGCTGATCCAACAACCCGAGGACATCATGATCCTGCAACTGTTCAAGAAGACCAAGAGTCTCGACTTCGAACGCTCATACCGCGCGCCGGTCGAAACCGTCTGGCGCGCATGGACGCAGCCGGAAATGCTCCGGCAGTGGTGGGGCCCCGAGAATACCGTCGTGCCCCAATGTGACATCGACCTCCGCGTCGGCGGTCAGCTCTACGTCGTCATGGAGGCCGGCGCGGCCATGGGCAAGTACCAAGGTACGCGCTGGCCCATGGAAGGGACCTTCACCCGCATCGAAGAGAACTCGCGGCTGACATACGACGCCCGCTCGTGGACAGAGGGGGAGGAGGAGGGGTCGACGATCCACCACACCAACGACGTCACCCTGATCCAGCGCGACGAGATGACCACCGTGCACCTCCACATCTCGGTCAGCAAGATCGGGCCCAAGGCGAAGATGGCCGCGTTCGGCATGAAATGGGGCTACAAACAGCAACTCGACAAGCTCGAGAACCATCTGGCGCAGCAGTCATGAGCGGCCCGTAGGCCGGCCGGGATCACCGGGTTCAGTTTGCGGCGTCGAGGATCTTGATCGCGAACACGAGGGTGTCACCCGGGGCAATTCCGGCGCCGGGTTGGCCCTCCGGGTAGCCGTCGGCCGAGGTCATCGCCACACCCACGGTGGAACCGACCGTCTGCCCGGCGATGGCCTTCTGGAAGCCCGGCACCACTCCGTCGAGCGGGAATTCCACGGGAGGGCCGCCCTGATAGCTGGTGTCGAACACCGACCCGTCACGGCCGTTGACGCCCATGTAGCAGACCGCGACCGTCGCCGTGTCCGCAACGACCGGCCCGTCACCGGCCTGCAGGGTGTGCACCTGGGTCTCAGCCACGCTGAACGGTGCGGTCACGTCGATGAGGGGTGCAGCCGTATCCGTCGAGCCGGTGACCGCGACGCTGCCGGTGGCGCCGGGCAGGGTCCACTCCGGCGCTCCGGCCTGCTCCGGCGCCGTCGCCGGGCACGCGCTGCCGACGGCCGCCGGCGTCTCGGAGATCGGAGGCGGGAAGTACTCCGCCGACGGCGTGCCCGGCGCTGACGTGTCTGTCGGCGACGCGCTCGATTCGGAACCACATGCGGCGAGGGTCAGCACGAGGGAAGCGGCACACGCCACGACGGCGATCGAGGGGGACACACGGGGAGAGTTCACAGTCCGCCAGGCTACAGCCGCGACCTCAGCCCACCTCCAGTGGCACGGCCATCTCCCGTCCACCACCACGCGCTGCTCCGATGCCGGCCGCAACCACGGCGGCGATCCCCAGAATGCCGGCGACATCCGGCAATTGATCGAGCAGCAGAAACCCCACGAGCAGGGCGAAAGCGGGCTCAAGGCTCATCAGGGTGCCGAACGCCGCGGTGGTCAACCGACGCAACGCCAAGAGCTCCAGGACGTACGGCACCACCGGCAGCAGGATCGCCATGCCGAGCCCGAACAGCAGTAGCTCCGGAGTGATCCGCTCGAAGACCGACGTGCTCACGAAGAAGCTGGAGACCACCCCGGCGATCGGCATCGACACCGCCAGCCCGTTGACGCCGGCGACCTCATCTCCGACACGCTGGGTGAGCAGGATGTAGATCGCCCAGCAGATGCCGGCTGACACCGCGAGGAAGGCGCCTTTGGCGTCGATGCCGCCGCTGAACGGCTGGCTCAGCAGCACCACACCGACCGCAGCCAGCCCGGGCCACACCAGCCGCTGCGGTCCTCGGCCGTGGAGCACCGCAACAGCCAGTGGCCCAAGGAATTCCAGGGCGGTGGCGGTACCGAGGGCAAGCCGGTCCAGCGACGCCATGAACAGCAGCGAGATCGCCGCGGTAACGCATCCCAGCACGATGCACATCCCGAAGGTGCGCAGCGTGAACGCCGAGGCCAGCCGCAGCCAGGCTGTCCCATCGGATCCGATTCGGTCGATGAGGCCGATGGCCACGACCATGGCCATCGTGACGCCGCTGCGGGCGTGCTCTGCACTCACATGTGCATTGAAGTGACCGATATTGGTCGTGTCAGCGGATTACCGCGGACCGACACCGCCATCGCGGGTGACCACCGAGAACGCACCTATTGGTTCAGGGTGCTTTCGGGCGCGCGCCCATAGGTCTTGTAGTAGTCGGCCCGGAATCGGGCGAGGTTCCAGAAACCCCACCGACGGGCGACACCGGCCACGCTGTCCATCCCAGGGTCGGCCGCCTCGAGATCGCGGTGGACGTAGGTCAACCGCACCTTCTGGAGGTACTGGGTCGGTGAGCACTCCCGGTGCCTGGCGAACATCGTTTCCAGTGCACCTGTGGAGACACGCGCTGCGCCGGCGATGTCGGCCGGCGAGATGTCGTTGTGGACATTGTCGTCGATGAATGTGCTGGCACGGCAAAGCGCGTCGGGATTGTCGCCGTCTCCCACCGACCCCGGCGGCTCTACTGCCGTATGGGGGAACGCCGCGAGCATGCTGGCGGCCAGATACCGGGTGACGCCGCTGGAGACAAGGCTCTCCTGCGCGGCGAACGGGTTGCCCAGCAGACCATGGCGAATGTGGTCGATGACATCGACGAGATGTCGGTTGGCTGCCGCGGTCACCGGTGTGGAATCAGTCAGCGACACCGGCGCAGCATCCGGGTCACCGCCCGCGACCTCTGCCAGTACTCGCCGTGGAACGTTGATCAGGTGGTAGCGCGCGTGTCGACACCGCCCGAGCAGCGGACGTCCCGCGACGGTGCCGAAGGCAACGACCGCACCGGTTCCATGGCTGTGTGCCGGGCCCCGCGACGGGGTCTCCTCGAGCACACCCGAATGCACTCTGCACAGCAAAATGTTCTCCGGTCCGGCCATTTCGTAGCTCATGTCGTAGCTGTACTCGGAGTCGTCGATGCTCAGCGCACCGACATCGCTGCGCCACACCCGGGTCCGGGTCATGCCACCGGGAACCGACTTCTCGATGCGGATGGCCCCGAAAGCAGCGGCGATCTGCGCTTCGGCCTGGTCCAGGTCATCTGCGCTGATCAGGCATCTGCCGGCCGGCGGCTCAGGCATCTCCGGCATGAGTCTCACCTACCTAGGACCTCTCAATGCGTTGCACTTGCCACTTTACGACCCTTCATGCCCGATGCTGGCAACTTCTGCGACACGGTCTCAGCGACCGGTGGTCCCATCGGTGAGTTCCCGCAGGATGTCCATGTGCCCGGCATGGCGGCCGGTCTCTTCGATCATGTGGGTGAGCGCCCACCGCATGGACGGTGGCTGACCGCTGCGCGTGGGCCGCGCACAGGGTTCGTCGAGATCTGAGTGACTGACGATGACGTCGTTGGCTTCGGCCGTCACGCGTCGGTACTCCTCGATCAGCGAATCGACCGGCCTGTCGGCCGCAGCGTGGAAAGTCGCCGGCCAATCGCTGACTTGTTCTCCGAGGAATGTGAATCGTTCGACGTTGATCAGATGATTGACCAGACCGAGGAGGTTGGTGCCGGAAGGGACCCCCGGCTGGCGCACATCCGGCTCCGGCACGCCATCAACCTTGCGGATGACAGAATCCCGGAGGTAGTCCAGGAAACCCAGCAACACCTGTCGTTCCCCTCCGCCGGTTGCCGGTGGAGGTCTGTCGCTTCGTCGCCGCGGCGTAGCCATGCGATGACATTAGCGTCGACGTCGTCAACGCATCCTGCTCAGTTGGCGGCTTCGACGGTGATCTCGGAGATCTCCGTCCGACTCTGCCCGTCGAGGGTTCCCAACTTCGGAATCCACACCAGAACGTACGAGGTGGTGGTGCGGTCGTCGACGACGATCCGGTTCTCGCCGGGCTGGACCGGCGTCGCAGGTGACAACTCGGTTGTGTCGGAAAGACTTCCGGGATTCGACGAGTCCGCGGAGCGGATCTGCACGTCCGTCCCGGTGCTTTCCAGCTCAAAGGTCACAGCACCTATCTCGGTGGGCTCGGGCAACTGCAGAATCAGACCCACGCCCTCTTTGAAGACGGGAAAGGGTGTCGCGTCGACATAGGTGTCGCTGCGCCACGCCGTGCCGGCGTCGCCGTCGATGGCCAGTTCGGCTTCCGCCGGATTGTCCGGGGAACCACCGGGGGAGAAGACGGTCGCACTCACCGGGGTGACGATCGGGCCGGGACCGGATCGTCCTGACAACAACCCGAATCCGTCGGTCACCACTGCCGCCAGCGCGACCGCCACCACGGCGACGACGGCCACGACCATGGCGGCGAGGCGCGCACGGCGCGGGGGTACGCGCGCTGCGTCGGCCGACGTGACTTCCATAGAGCGCGCCTTCGGACGGCGCGGGGCGCCGACCGAATGGTTCTGGACGGACTCTCCGAGCAGGGTGTCGCCGTCGAACATGCCATGGACCTCGACGACATCACCGTCGGCGAGGCGCCCGGTGATCGACGTCCCGCGCAGTTCGACCGGCACTGTGGAGTCCAGCTGGCCGGTGGCTCCGTATTGCTCGACCTCGAAGGACCAAACCTCCTGGTCGTCGTCGGCTCCTGCCTGCTTCTTGCGCACGTTGCGCGCCGCACCGTAGACGGCCATCCTGGTCAGTCGCCTGGTGCGGGGCGGCGAATCCTTATCGAGATCGCGGGCGACGTCGAACTCGGCAGTGTGCACCACCGTGTCGGACGGCTGATCCACCCCACCCGGCTCGCCGGCGAAAGCGCGCGCGAAGGCGCTGCAGGTGGGGTAGCGCTTGTCGGGATCCTTCGCCAGCGCCTTGTCCATCACGGCGTCCAGCCACGCCAGGTCGGGCCGGCGGGTCGACAGCTTCGGGGGCGGGGTTTTGAGGTGATTGCCGACAACGACCACGCGGTTGGCGTGGGAGAACAGCGGCACGCCGGTGAGCAGGTGATATGCGGTAGCTGCCAGGGCGTACTGATCCACGCGGCCATCGATGGAATTGCTGACCAGTTGTTCGGGGGCGGCGTAGTTGACGGTGCCGATCGCGACGTTGACGTCGGTGAGGCCGTTCACGTCGTCAGCCCCGCGGGCGATGCCGAAGTCGGTGAGCAGGATGCGCCGCCGGGCGCCGGCCGACGAGTTCGCGACCAGGATGTTTCCCGGCTTCACGTCGCGGTGAAGCAGGCGGCGTTCGTGTGCGAAGTCCAGGGCGTCGGCCACGGCCGTGACGATCTCCGAGACGCCTTCGTACGGCATTCCCGACGGGTAGCGCTCGGTCAGCAGTTGGCCGGCGTCGGTGCCCTCCACATAGTCCATGGAGATCCACAAGTGCCCGTCGAACTCGCCACGGTCATGGACGCCGACGATGTGCGGGTGAAACAGCGTCGCCGCCAGCTCCGCCTCGCGGACGAAGCGGGCAGGGAAGTCCCCGTCGCCGGTAGCGTCCAGCGACAGGATCTTCAGCGCGTCCAGTCGGGGAAGGCGGGGATGCCGAGCGAGGTAGACCTCGCCCATGCCGCCGGTGCCGAGCAGCCGCTGAATGGTGTAACCAGCGAAAATATCGCCGTCTTCATACGGCATGAGTCAAAGCCTACAAAAGACCCGTGGTCGGACCGCTGCTGTCGTCGGGAGTCCCCGCGGCACTCCATCGCGCCGAAAGTCGACCGAAGGAGCTCCGGCGTGCTGATTCCGAAAACTGAGTGATCAAAAAATGAGTGATTCGGAAGCAGAGGAGGGCAGCCGACGGGTTCACACCAACACGCGGGGGTACGCATTGGGCGTCATCAGATGCGAACGCCGCAAACCGTCGGACCCGGAGTACCCCGTCAACGCAAGGAAAACAGATGCCTGAAGCCAGCCGAGGAGACATCTCACACCGTGAGTTGCTACAGGAATTGTTGTGGGCCTACGGGCCCTGCGGTCAAGAAGAGTCCGTTCGTGAAATCTGCCGCCGCGAGCTGACACCGGTCGCCGACGAGGTTTGGACGGACCCAGCAGGCAACCTGGTGGCAATGCTGCGGGGCGGGGACGATGCGCCTGCAGTGCGGGTGATGGCGCACATGGACGAGTTGTCGATGATCGTCAAGCGGGTCGAGCCGGACGGTTCCCTACGTGTCGCGCCGCTGGGGACGATGTACCCGGGGAACTTCGGCCTGGGGCCGGTCGCCATCCTCGGTGACGAGCAGATGATGACAGGGGTCTTGGCGCTCGGCTCCGAGCACACGACCAAGGAGAGCATGCGCATCTGGGAGACGAAACCCGACCAGGG
The DNA here is from genome assembly GCF_010723735.1 of Mycolicibacterium hippocampi. GTDB lineage: Bacteria > Actinomycetota > Actinomycetes > Mycobacteriales > Mycobacteriaceae > Mycobacterium > Mycobacterium hippocampi. The sequence goes on from NZ_BLLB01000002.1 coordinate 3,918,071, forward strand.
CGACAGGTCCTTGGATTGGATGCACGTCTACGTGTTCACCGGCCGTACCACCGACGAGCTCAGCTCGGCAGGAATACATCCGGGCACCCGCATCTGCGTGGACCGCAGCAAGCGCACATTGGTTGACGTTGGCGACTACCGGGGCTGCTATTTCATGGACGACCGCGCGTCTGTCACCGCAGCACTTGAAGCAGCGAAGGTGCTGCGTCGACGCGGCCGGCAGCCCGCAGGAGACGTCTATTTCGTTTTCACGACGAGCGAGGAGGTCGGTGCGCTCGGCGGAGGTTACGCGAGCCGGACGCTGCCGGGGGACCTCACCCTGGCACTCGAGGTAGGCCCCACGGAAGCGGAGTACACGACCACCGTGTCGGGCGGCCCCATCGTCGCCTACAGCGATGCGCTGGCTCTCTACGACAAGGAGGTCAGTGACCGATTGATGGCTTGCGCCACCGAACTCGGCCTCACGCCACAGGCGGCGGTACTGGGCGCGTTCGAGTCCGACGCGTCACACGCGATGGCAATCGGGTCGTCACCGCGAACAGCACTGTTGTGCTTACCGACTTTGAGCACTCATGGCTACGAAGTCATCGCCGCTTCAGCGATTTCGTCCATGACTGCGGTGCTGGTTGAATTCCTCCTACACCGTTGACCGCCGCGGCGCCAAAGGTGTCAGCTGAACTGTGCGCCAATTACGTTCCTGTGCAGCGTCTCTCGTCATCGTCAAGCCACGGCCACGGGAAATCCGGCTCCAAGAGAGTCGGGCTTCTGAGCTCCGACCAAAAGTGGCGGCGTCGATGCAGCCTCCGCGACGGCGGCAACGGCATGGGCTCAGGGTGGGCGCAGGGCGTCCAGGACGAGGCTGAGTAGGCGGTCGGTCTGGGTGGTGTCGGCATGGGCGGGCATCAGCGCCCCGCTGACCAGAAGGATCACGTCTGTGGCCGGCACGTCGGCGCGGAGGGAGCCGTCGTCGATCCCGGCATCCAGGATCGGAGAGATTGCGGCCGCCATCCGTTCGCGCGCACCTTGGATGTCGCGCGTTCCGGCGTCCTCCAACGGCGTGATGCGGAGGGCGTCGAGCATGCCGTGCTTGGTCGTTACGAGCCTGGCGAAGTGGTTCAGCCATTCTTTGAGCGCCTGCTTTGGCGGCAGCCTCTCCAGCAGCGTGCCGGCCTGGCCGAGCAGGTCTTCGACCTGGGCGTCGTATGCGGCCAAAACGAGCTTTTCGCGGGTGGGAAAGTGGCGGTAGAGGGTGCCGATACCGACGCCGGCCTGGCGGGCCACGGCTTCGAGGGAGAAGGAGTCGCCTCCGTCGGCCAAGGCCGCGCGGGCGGCGTCGAGGAGTGCCTCTCGGTTGCGTTCAGCGTCCGCTCGGCGGCGTCGCGGCGACCGCGCCGATGTGGAGGCGGACGTCGTCGGAGGTTGCTGACCATCATCCATAGCGGAGGCCCCTCCGGTTGTGACATCATGGCGTTAACGGAGGCTTCTCCGGTTTGAGTGCCATGATCTCACGAGCAGGAGCGGCCAAGTGCCCGACATCACCCCACACGACTTCACCCCGCCGGCGCGCCCGGGCGGCTCCTGGACCCTGGCGGAATTCGAGGTTGCGCGCGTCGGATACGGAACCATGCAGCTGCCACGTGTGACCGACCCTGATGTAGCCCGCCAGATACTGCGTCGAGCCTACGAGTTGGGCGTGAACCACTTCGACACCGCGCATTTCTACGGCGGCGGCATCGCGAACCGCTACCTCGCCGACACCGTGGGATGCCAGCCTGACGTAGTGGTCGTCACCAAGGTCGGCGCGCGCCCGGCCCGCCGCGGTCCGATGCCGCTCATGCCCGCTCAGCGGCCCGAGCAGCTGCGTATGCAGGTGCACGACAACCTCCGGAGCCTCAGAGCAGAGCGCCTGGACGTGGTCAACATGCGTCGGATCCCACCCGGGTCGTTCCCTCTGTCACCGAATCAGAGGGTGAAGTTCGACGACCAGATGGCCGAAATGGTCGCCCTGCGCGCCGAGGGCCTGGTTGGGCAAATCGGCTTGAGCACCGTCAGCGCTGCCGAGTTACGCACCGCATTACCCACCGGGATCGCATGCGTGCAGAACCAATACAGCCTGACTTCCCGCAAGCAGACCCCCGTCTTGAAATTGGCCCGGGCGGGGGGCATCGCCTGGGTTCCGTACTTCCCGCTGGGCGGCGCCATGCCCGGGTCGGCGAAGGCCACCCACGAGCCCGTCGTACGGCAGATCGGGCAGGAGGTAGGTGCCACCCCCGCCCAGGTGGGTCTTTCCTGGCTGCTGCACCACGCGCCGAACGCGCTGCTCATCCCCGGCACGAGCTCGATCTCGCACCTGGAGCAAAACGTCGCCGCAGGCTCCGTCGCACTCAACGGTGATCAGATGGCCCGCCTGGACGCAATCAGCCCTGCCGCCGGGGTGCGCGGGTTCCTCAACCGCCTGCGCCGACCATGAAAAGGCTGCGGGCAGCCGGTCGGTTCAGATCTCCCGACAGGTGTATCACTATTTGCTTAGGTGGTACACTCGCGGCTGTGCCCACAGCGCGTCCCCGCTATCAGGTGACTGAAACGCCCGAGGTTGCCCGCGCCTTGGACCGAGCCGCCACACGCTGGCCCGGCGAGCCTCGCTCGAAGTTGCTTGTGCGGTTGGTCGAGGCGGGAGCCCACCTCCTGGAGAATGCTGAGCAGGCCGAGAGCCTGACCCACCGCACCGCGGTGCTAGCCAGCGCCGGGCGATACGCCGAGGCATTCAGCCCTGACTATCTGACCGACCTGAGGGCGGACTGGCCCGCGTGATCGCGCTGGACGCGAGCGTTCTCATCGCGCATTTGAATCCTGCCGATCCGCATCATGAGGCGGCCACCGATATCCTCCTGGCCGGCACGCCGGGAGAGATGCTGGCACACACGATCACTCTGGCGGAAGTACTGGTCGGCGGCGTTCGGATAGGACAGGGTGTGTCGATGCGTGACGACCTTCGCGCCGCGGGCATCGCTGTGGCACCACACGACGACGAAGAACCGCTCCGGCTCGCCGAACTCCGCGCCAGCAGCGGGCTGAAATTGCCGGACTGTTGCGTCCTCGACGTCGCGATTCGACATCAGGCAAGCCTTGCAACCTTTGACAAGGCTCTCGCCGCAGTAGCTGCAAAACGGGGTGTGCCTACCCGATCGTGAGAGTGCGCGAGGTGTCACCGGCCACGTCGATCGCGGACCGTGAAACTCGCGGATTGGTCGTGGTCATCCGTTGTCCCGCCAGGTGATCACGTGCTTGAGAGACGTGAGGTCGTATCCGTCGTCAGCGGTGAGTTCGGTCTGGAACAGCGTGACACCTACCTCGCGGAAGGCATCGGCGCTGTCCGCGTTCTCCCACAACGTCGAGCGTTCGATATCAGCGCCGTTGCGGCCGAACGTCGCTGCCAGCTCGTCGACGCGGTCGCTGGATCTGCGGAACGCGTCGAGTTCCTGAAATGCGTGCCAGATGTCGGCGTGCCGGGCAATAGCGGGCAGCGAGCGTTTGGGCCCCGTGCCGCCGATGAGGATCGGCAGCTTGCGCACGGGCGGCGGAATCAGTGCGGCGAGCCGTTTCTCGATGCGGATCAGGCTCTCGTCGAACAGATCGAAGCGGGAGCCGAAGGTACCGAAGTCGTAACCGTAAGTTGTGTAGTCTTTTTCGTACCATCCGGCGCCGAGGCCCAAGATGAGCCGGCCGCCGCTGATGTGGTCGACGGTGCGTGCCATGTCGGCGAGCAGGTCCGCGTTGCGGTACCCGACACCGGTCACGAGGAGCCCGATCTCGGCGTGTGAGGTGATCTCACCCCACGACGCGAGCGCAGTCCAGCCTTCGAAGTTGGCGACGTCGGGCTGCTCGTCGAACATGACGGGCTTGCCGTCGACGATGGCCTTCATCGCCGGGCGGTGGAAGTGGTCGTAGCCGAAAATGACGTCGACGCCGAGGTCGTCTGCGGCCAGCACGGCGTCGCGCCACGTGCGGTAGTCGGGTGTGCCGCCTGGTTGGATCTGCACGGCGACGCGAACGGGACGGGACATGAATGCTCCTGGGACGGGGGAAAAGACGACTCCTGAGCCAAGTTCATCGGCAGAGAGTTTTATTCCGGATCGGCTCGGACCACTGCCGGCGGCGCCGTCTCGCCAGCGTTCGGCCAGAGCAGCGCACGGGGCCCTGGATGGCGCAGGTATGGATGACGTGAGGGCTGGCGCATGTTAGAACCGCCTTAGACGGTGCAGCAATATCCGGGAGGTCTCATGGCCCGTCTAAACAACGACGTGCATCGATTTGAAGCCCACACAAGTGACGCCGACCTCGACGATCTGCGGGCGCGACTGACCGCCGCACGGCTACCGGAAGCCGAGACGGTCTATCAGGCCGCGCCTGACCCGCGCCGATGGGATCAAGGCGTACCTCTCGCCGATCTCATCGAGGTCGTGAATTACTGGCGGACCGGCTACGACTGGCGGTCGTTCGAGGAACGCCTCAATCGGATCGGCCAGTTCCGCACGGCCATTGATGATTTGAGAATCCACTTCCTGCACCGCCGGTCCGCGCGTACGGACGCCACTCCTCTGATCTTGACGCACGGCTGGCCAGGCAGCATTGCCGAGTTTATCGATGTGGTCGACGAACTGGCAGATCCAAGTGATGCGGAAGCGCCGGCGTTCCACGTCGTGGTTCCGTCGCTGGCAGGCTTCGGTTTCAGCGACAAGCCGATCACCACTGCAAGTTCGCCGAGTGGACAGATACCGAAGACACTCCGTTCGAGACGGTTTCCAGAGACCCCGCATTCTTGACAATGTGACCCTGTATTGGTTGACGCGCAGCGACGCTTCGGCGGCCCGCATCTACTACGAAAGCCACGGCGGCATCAACGCGTACGACCCTGAACTTCTGGTCGACGTACCGGCAGCAATCAGCGTCTATCCTCGCGACATCGAGAAGTGTCCGCGCCTGTGGGCGCAGGCGCGGTACCGACAAATCGTGCGATGGCGCTCACCCGAAACCGGTGGACATTTCCCGTCGCTCGAAGTCCCCGAGTACTTCGTCGAGGATCTGCAAGAAGGCCTCGCTGCAGTCCTGGCTGCCAATCGGTGAACAGGAGCGATGCTGCGCATACCACCGGTGAGACATCCGACGCACGAGCCCCGTCTTGGTCAGCTGCTTGAGCAACCCCCGACGGACGCGGTCTGCAGCAGGCCCTGTGCCGGGCCCAATCGGACCAGCTCGACCGCGGAGGACACACCGTCATTTCCGCAGTCCATGAGGATTTGGGCTTCCCGTACACGCGGCCCACCGATGGAGATCTCGAGCCCTCATCGATCGAGAACCGGGACACCTAGTTGGTGGGCAGGCGCAAGACGTACCCCGCCTCGAGGGCGACCCACAGCGCGCCGTCGGCTGCCACGGCCAGTCCATGGGGCTCGCTGCCTGCGGGAAGGTCGATGATCGTGACATCGCCATCGGCATTGACACGCGCCAGCTGGGCGGTTTCCCAGAGGCTGACCCAGACCCCATCCGCCTGATCGGCTACTACCGCGTGGGGCTTGCCCGGCAGGTCGAGTTCCTGAATCGCTTCGTTCAGTGGGATGCGGCCGAGCTTGCTCGCGCGAACTTCGGTGAACCACAACGCATCGTCGTGCGTCGCGGCGATGCCGACGGGCCCGGCCGTTGGGGTCGGGGTCTGCCGGATGCTCACTGTTCCTGCCATGTCCAGCCGCCCGATGGCGCTGCTCTGGTTGAGGGTGAACCACATCGCCCCGTCGGGGCCCGCGGTGATCATCGACGGGCCACCACCGGGGACAGCCACGACGTCTACCTCGTCGCCAGCACCGATTCGGCTCACCGTGCCAGATGCCATCGTGGTGAACCACAGTGCGTCGTCAGGTCCTATACAGAGCCCGAATGGAGCACTGCCGTCGGGCAACTCGATGTCGCGCTGGGCACCGTCCACCGCGATGCGCCCGATCCGGTCATCACCGTTGCGGGTGAACCACAGGGCGCCGTCAGGCGCGGCGACGATGAGCGAAGGCTTGCTCTGCGGGTGCACAGGGAACACGTCGAGTCCGCCGCCCGGCCCGATGCGTGCGATCTCCCCGGAGTGAACAAGCGTCACCCACACGGCGCCGTCCGCTCCCACCGCAAGCGCGTAGGGTCCGCCGGGCACACGGATATCGAGGGCCCGGCTCACTCCACGACGGTACTTCACGCCGTCGCCTGGACAGTCTGGCGTGAAGCACTGGCACAGTGCCACGGCCGACACGGCAGCAGAAATGACAACTGTCCGGGTCCGCCGTTCCGATTCTGAACCTGCCGAGCAACGTGAGTGGGTCGCACTGGCTTGACCCGCTGCGACCACGTGCGAGTGGCCTCCGTCGAACGACTGGCAGCTCGCCAGGGATGATCAGCCCAGAAGAGATGCACGCCGTTGACCAAGCACTGCGCTTCGTCCTAGACCTGTAATCCCAGCTCTCGGCGTGACACTGCGGTCGAATGAAAACAGTTGGGATGTACCGCGAGACGGCGCAGCCTACTGGTGATCCGCCATACTGACTTCCGTCGCTTTCCTCGCCGCTTAGGGCAGTGAAGCGGACTAGAGTTGACCCAGGGGTCGGCAGACATTGGACAAGGCGTTCCAGTACTCACCGGGCGCACAATTGTCCGCCGGACGTGGCGTCTGGCAGGTGTTGGTGATCGGATCCCAGAACTGTCCGTTGACGCAATTCGGGGGCACAGCCGAACCGATCCCCGCACCGAACAGCGACCCGGCAGCAATGGGAGCGGCCGCAAGAATGCCGATGACCGAACGACGCACAAGATGAATTCGCATATGGGTATTTTGCCCGACGCGCCGGTCCGCATGTCAGGCACCCAGGTGGTTACGCGGAGAAGCCGCGCCAGTCGGTGATCAACGGATTCGAGAGTTGGCCGACGAACGTTCAGGATGACCGTGAATCGAACGTCCGTGACCGAGCTTGTTGTAAACCGTTGTTGTCGAGGCAAATCGGTTCAGGCGACTAGTTGCGGCGCGCGAGGGACGACACCACTTCGAACGTCCGTGATTCATCAACCGGAACCGGCGACTCGTGCTTGTAACACTGCATGGTTCGATCTCTGCATTCGCGCGCAGGCAACTGAAGCTACGTCCCTCGCAACACCGTCTCACCGGTGATACACTCAGCATATGGACACGGTGTCGGTACGTGATCTTCGGAACAACGGGGGAGAAGTCCTACGTCGCGTCGAGCACGGCGAACGCCTGGTCGTTACTCGCGACGGCGCGCCGGTGGCTGAACTCCGGCCCCTGCCCCGATCCAGCGCCGGCCCGGCCGAACTCATTCGCCGCCGCAAGAATCTTCCGCAGGTGGACCCAGATGCGCTCCGGCGCGACATCGACAACCTGATCGACCCGTCGCTGTGACAGAAGCTTTGAGCCAGGGGATGCTGGACACCTCCACGGTGATCCTCCTCGGCCAGATATCCGACCCAACCGAGCTTCCCGACGAATCGGTGATCAGCGCGATAACGCTTGCCGAGCTTTCCGTAGGTCCGCATGTAGCGCACGACGCTGCCGAGCGCAGTGCCCGTCAGCAGCACCTGCAGCAGGCCGAGGCGGACTTTGATGCTCTACCGTTCGATGGTAATTGCGCGAGAACATTTGGCGCCGTGGCGGCGGCACTGCACACATCGGGGCGCAAGCCAGCGACGCGAGCCTATGACGCGCTCATCGCGGCGAGCGCGATCGCGCATGCGTTGCCGCTCTACACATGCAATCCAGCCGACTTCGCACGAATCCCGCGGCTTGAGCTCCGGTCGGTCACCCACCCTCATCATCAGTAGGGAAGGTGCTACTCGCTGCCCTAATATGCAGTAGTTAACTGGTAACCCGCCATATTCGATCCCGCCGTATTCCACCCGATCCGCAGCAGCGCACCAGTGGAGATGCGGTACGGAGAAGGCGCTATTGCCGGGACTACTGTCGCGCGATCAGTTGACACGTCTTCACGATTTGGCTCTGACGCAAGTTTGTTTGCTGGAAGCCATCCATGCATTCTGCAAGCCTGGTAGCGATTCGCATCCCATGTTGGTACCATTCCGCTATGAGCAAGCAGATCGCCGTTCGACTACCGGACGAAGTCGTCGATTTCATTGACAGGGAAGTGGACCAGCGGCACGTCGAGAGCCGCGCATCATTCGTACTCAAAGCGCTCGAACGCGAGCGTCGCCGGCTGATCGCTGCCCGCGATGCGGCGATTCTCGCCAAGCGGACCACCGCAAACGATGACTTCGATGCGCTGGCTGCTCATGCCTCCGCCTTCGAACTGGATATCGATTGAGACCAATTCACGTCGCCCAACTTGATAAGGCTCGGCCCGTTCTGATCCTGACCCGGGAGCTCGTACGCCCTCACCTGACCAGGGTCACCGTGGCACCGATCACCGGAACAGGTCGCGGCCTGTCGACCGAAGTTCCAGTAGGTGTGCGTAACGGGCTCGAGAAGGATTCCGTCGTCAGCGTCGACAACATTGTCACGATCCCGGTTGCGGCACTAAGGCGTCAGATCGGGTTTTTTCTTCCCGATCAAGAGGAATTGCTGACAACGGCGATCCGACACGCGTTCGACCTCGACTGACAAGCATGGGGCTGCCGTGCGGGGAGTCCAATATGGGCCTTCCAAAGAGAACGCGTCTGCGGCGGCGAAGCTCCACCGCTACGAAATCACTTGGGCGACTGTGGAACACGGCGACGTTTACTGGTAAAGCTGCACATTCGATTCCTGCATACCCGCAGCAGGTCGCGGACCAGGTCTGCGGTGAACTCGATTTCGGTGTCGGTCATCCGAAGTCACAGTAACGACGCGGCAGGCGGAGCGGCTCTCGCCTCGAGGCCGAGGCGCGTCGCTAGAGGCTTCGCTGGTCGCAAGTGCGGACGAGAATGGCGACGACCAGGACCTCGTTGAGGCAATCTCGACACGGTTGGATGAGGAGTGGCACCGAGGGGAGATCTGGACCGTGGCGGGAGAGTGGGCGATACCAGGGTCGCCGCTGCGTGCGAAACCTCGCTCAATGTGGATCGCCAGTGTTCGTCTTACAAAACGTCCTACACTGTTGCCATGGCTGACACCATCACCTTCCGGCCGGACGAAGACACTGTGAAGGCGCTCGAAATCTTGACCAAAGACGGCGCGGCTGTGTCAGCAGTCGTCCGATCTGCTCTTATCGATGCCGCGCGGCGGAAGGCCAGTGCTGCGATTCGCGCTGAGGCGGAAAGGCTTGCTGCCGACGAGTCGGACCGCGCTGAGGCCATGCAGGTCCTGCGCGATATGGAGACGCTGCGTGCGTGGTGAGGTCTTTCATTTGCACGCGCCGCGGGGAAGCCGCGGTCACGAGCAGTCCGGGTCCCGCTACGCCGTAGTCATCCAGTCAGATGAACTGCCTTTGTCGACCTGGCTGGTTGCGCCGACGTCGACGTCGATACGTGCCGCCAGCTTTCGTCCCGAGGTTGAAATCGGCGGCGTGAGCACCCGGGTGCTTGCTGAGCAGACCGCAGCGGTCGACCCGGGTCGGCTTGGCAAGAGCGTCGGGTTCCTGAGCTTCGATGAGATGCGCCGCGTTGATGCGGCACTGCGTGTCGTCCTAGATCTGTGAGCGCTGCGGCGCCATCATCACCACATGGGGACGAAAACAATTGGTAGGCAGCGCATTACGGCATACTTTACTTGACATAATGTGGCTTATCGGTACAACGTAAGCTGCAAGGACGACGGTGGCGGCCGATAACACCGCCTTTCCAGGTGCCCGATCCATGGCGCGCGATTTGCCGCGTGCTTATCCAACGCGGCCGGAATCCACCTGACAGCGCGCACCGCACGGGCCGTCCCCGGCCACTGCCTAGCGCCGGGCATCAGTGACGCTGCAGGACACCGCATTGGGCGCCGTTCACCGCGCGCTCCGATGGTGTGCCCCACTTGGACCTATTAACGTCACAGTGACGAAATGGTGGCGGCAGGCTGGTGGGACAAACCGCAGTCGATTGGGCGAATTTCTATTCCGCACAAGTCTTTCGACCGTGGGTCCATCGGCGGCGGCGAGACGGTCGGATCGCTACGAGATGAGCATCTACTGACCGTTGAAGTCGAACTCAACGACCGACCCACCTACTCGGGGCGGCACGCAGTTGAACTCGCTACCGCCGATCCGCGAGACGGCTCACCGTTACGGGATAGGTTTCCGCAGCGATCGAGGTGGTGCACTCGCAGCGTCGCCAGAAGGTGCCATCCCACGGATCGTCGTACCAGCGAATCATCATCGGGCACTGCGCTCCGTGGCTGCATTCGCCAGAGGTGCACTTGCGACATTCGCTCACTCGCCCGCTCCCCTCCGCTGCGGAGTTCACACCATTTGATTTGCCGATACGGACGTGCACCCGCCAAACCTGTGCCCAATGCAGGATAGGCGACGGGCGCGATTCTCTTACGCGGCCAGCTTGTGGCGGTGCCGCACCCGACTGGTCAGGTAGGCGCCGGCGAGCACCAGTACGGTACCGACCAGAGACTCCCGGTAAATCGGTTCGTCGCGGACAGCCCAGCCGAGGGCGATCGCAACCACCGGCAGCAGATAGACGGCGACCGAGGCGCGGGTGGCGCCCACTCGGCCGACAAGCGTGGCGAACCCTACGTAGGCAAGCGCCGTGCTTACCGCTCCCAACGCGATGGTCGCGAGCAAGCTCGACCACGCGAAGTTTGAAGATGGCAGCGAGAGGCCGCCGAGTGGAGCCAACACCACCAGCGACACGAGTTGAGCACGCCAGATCACCGGCAACGCACCGCCGCGCCGTTGCAGCGGGCCAGCCAGGTTGTAGGCACAGCCATAAAGAAGCGTCGCCAGGACCACCAGCACGATGCCCGCACCGGTCGTTTCGCCGCCTCTCGTCGTGAGCCCCGAAATCGTCACCACGCCGACGAATCCCACTATCAGACCGACGATTTGGTTCCGATCAGGTAGCCGACGCACTACGAGCCCAGCCACGACGGCGGTAAACAGGGGTGCAGCGGCATTGATCATTCCGGCCACCGAGGAATCAATCCACTGCAGCGCAAATGCGAACAGCACGAACGGTGCTGCCATCCACACCACACCCAACAACGCGATCAGCGGCCAGTCCGAACGTGCGACAGCTCGCCGCGCGCCTGGCATCGCGGCCAGAACTAGTGCCCCGAACAACACCCGCAGAAACGCCACCAGCCCGGGCCTGAAGTGCTCGACGGCAATGTCGATGAACAGAAACGACGAGCCCCACCCCACAGCGGCACCAGCCAACAGGCCCCAATCACCCAACCTGAAATTCGCGACTGATTCAGGTGCGAATCTCGTTGTCGCTGAGGGGTTGACCGCGTCCTCATTGCTGTGAGTCACTGCGAAACCGGCTTTCCCTAGACCTGCGACTGTCGAGGTTCTCGTGGACGGTCCATCCCTTAGCCGTCGTTGCGGGCCGCAGTACGTTGCGTAGCACCGAATAAGCCGTATTCAAGGAGATCGAACACGGCTTGCAAAGAAGTGCGGGGATCGGGGTCGTCGGCGACGAACTGTGGGATTTCTAGGACGTAGCGTGCGGCCGCGCGGGCAGTCGCCGCGCCCGGAGGCAGTCCGAGCTCGGTGCTGAGCAGCTCGGCCAGTGGGGCTTCGCACCGAATCCACAGTTTGCGCGAGTATTCGCGCAGTTCGGGCGTGGTCATGATGAGCGCGGTCAACCGTGCAAAGTCTGGCGTTGGGTCGGCGACGAACGGGCCTCTGCCCTCCATGAACTGGCGTAACGCGGTCATCACCGACACATCGGCGGGACGCTGTCGCACCGCGGCCAGAAGACCGCTGCGCCGCTCCACCCCGTCGTCAAACATCACCGCATCTTTGCCGTCAGGAACGTGCTTGAACAGGGTGGGCACGGACACGTCCGCAGCGTCGGCGATGTCCTTCACACTCACAGCTGCGAAACCCCGTTCCAAGAACAGATCTCGCGCGGCCTCGGCTAAGGCGCGACGGGTTGCCGCGTTCTTGCGCTGCCGCCGACCTGTCTCCGTACCTGACGTCACAAATAAGACACTACCTCAGACCAACCCCAAAACCTTAGTCACTAAGATACTATATTCGCTAAACCATTAAGGGGTGATCGTGATCAATTCTGGCGTCGAAGAGACAGACGTTCTGATCGTGGGGGGCAGCTTGGTGGGGTTGTCGGCGGCGGTGTTCCTCGCCTCCTCTGGGGTGCGAGCACTCCTGGTCGAACGCCACCTGGGCAGTTCGCAACATCCACGCGCGATCGGCTACACCACTCGCACGGTCGAGATGTTCCGCCAGGCCGGAATCGCGTTGCCGGCCAGCACCGCGCCGGGGCCGCCCGGACGGGCACGGGTGGAAAGCCTCACCGGTGCGTGGCACGAGACCAACGGGTGGGCGGCACCGACATGCCGGCCAGCCGAGCCCGGCCAGTACTCGCCGGTGGCGGGCTCAACGATCGCCCAAGACAGTCTCGAGCCGATCCTGCGAAGCCGCGCGACCGAACTGGGTGCCGATCTACGCCTCGGTGAGGAGCTAATCTCCTTCGCCCACAACGACGAAGCAGTCACCGCGACTGTGCGCCGACGAGCCGACGGGTCGGCCCACCAGATCAGGGCGGCGTACCTGGTCGCCGCTGACGGGGCCAATAGTCCCGTCCGGTCTCAACTGGGCATCACCCGCGGCGGCCGAGGCTTGTTGTCGGTGCAGCGTAGCGTTCTCTTCCGGGCGCCGTTGGAACGATACCTGCGAAACGGAATCGTGCAGTTCGAGATCAAGCAGCCCGGGCTCGACGCATTCTTGGCCAGCTACGGTGACGGACGTTGGGTGTTGATGGTCACCGGTGACATCGAACGCAGCGAGCAGCAACATATCTCTTTGATCCGCCGCGCTGCAGGCATCGCCGATCTACCCGTCGAGATCATCACAGACGGGCGGTGGGAGTTGGCCGCCTGGATCGCCGCCCACTTCGGCAGTGGGCGGATCTTTTTGACCGGTGACGCCGCCCATCAACTGCCACCAAACCGCGGTGGCTACGGTGCAAACACCGGCATCGCCGACGCCCACAACCTGAGCTGGAAACTGGCCTCCGTCCTTAACGGACAGAGTAGCCCCGCCTTGCTGGACACCTACGACGCCGAACGCCGACCCGTCGCGCTACTGCGCCACGACCAGATCTTCGCCCGCTCCGACTTCAAGGGCCACCTCGACACGGATACCGACGACGTCGAGGTCATCGACGACATCGCCATGGAACTAGGACAACTGTACCGATCGGCAGCACTTCCGACCGCAAGCGATGATCTGCCCCCCGTACGGCGCCCCGACCAATGGGCCGGACAACCCGGCACCCGAGCGCCCCACCTCTGGTTCGACGATGACAAGCGGCAATCGCTTCTCGACTTCTACGGCCAAGGCTGGGTGGTTGTCGCCGATGGTGGCGCCTGGACCAGCGCTGCCCGGCGGGTGAGCACCGACCTCGAAATCAGCCTCACCGCGGTCCCCGTACCTGCGGGCACCACAGCCCACCACAACTTCATGGCTCTCTACGGCCTGGGGCCCGGTGGCGCCTGCCTGATACGGCCAGACGGGCACATCGCTGCGCACTTCGAGACTGCCCCCGCGAGCCGTGTCACCGCACTAACCGAGGCGCTGACCGCCGCCGTGATGCTGCGTGAGCGCTTGGTCGTACAGCTGAGCCACCTCGGCGACCGCGACGCCCTGGTCGCGTTGACCATCCGCTACGCCGACGCCATCAATCGTGGCTACGACGGCAAAACTATCGAGCCCGAACTGTTTTCACAGATCTTTAGCCACGATGCGACCTACACGATGCCTGGCGAGGACCCCTACGTCGGATTGGAAGCCGTCGTCTCCGCGCTACCCGCCGCGACCGCGGCCGTCCCGTTCGCGATGCACGCCTTCGTCAACCCCATCCTTGACATCGGCAAGACAACCGCGACGGCACGTTGGCTGATGTGGCTGGTGGCCCGCCCCACCGATGCCGACCTACGAACTGGCTACGTACAGACCTCTTTCAGCTACACCCGCACCTCCGCGGGCTGGCGGATCCGATCAGTCGTCGTGCACCCCGGCGGCATCCAAATCCCGCAACCCGGAGCAGTCAGACATGAGTAAACATCCTTGTGAAGGGCCGTAGTGGACTGAGATTGATGGGTCTATGGGATGGCCACGGAAGGGGTGTCGAGTAGGTCCGCCTTCCCGCCCGTGACGGCGTGGACGGCGCCCGGATCTGTCTTCATGTCATGCGGGTAGCCCAGCTGCATGGCACTGGCAGTATCGAGCTGGTCGATCTGCCCTGGGCTGAGATGGAGTTGTGCCGCTGCAAGATTGGTCTCTAACTGCGCGGCCGTTCGAGGGCCGACGATGGGGATGACCCCCTTGGCCATTGACCAGCTGATCGCCACCGCGTCGGCCGTGACGTTCGCTTCCAAGGCGATCGCTTCGACGGTGTCGAGGATGGCGGCCTTGTTGCCGTCGACCTCTTGGTGGAGGAACTGGCTGATCGAACTCTGCGCACGACCTCTTTCTCCGCGGCGATACTTCCCGGTCAGCATCCCGCCGCCGAGCGGCGAATAGCCCAGCGCCCCTAGTCCGAAGGCTTCAGCCATCGGCAACAGATCACGTTCTGCAGCGCGTTCGACCAAGCTGTACTCCGTCTGGATGGCGACCAGAGGTGCCCAGCCGCGATCCGCGGCGATCGTCGCGCCTGTCGCTGCCCGCCAGGCGGGAAAGCTCGAAAGGCCAACATAGAGCACCTTGCCAGAACGGACAAGATCGTCGAATGCGCGCATGATCTCCTCGATAGGAGTCCCATTGTCGGGAGCGTGCGCCCACAGTAGATCCACTCGATCGGTATTCAACCGCCGCAGGCTCGCCTCCAGCGACTGGACCATCGACTTCCTGCCGTTACCGGTCATCTGGAGCCCGCTGTCCATGGTGGTGCCCGTTGAGTACTTGGTTGCCAACACCACCTCGTCGCGATCGGAGGCGATCATGTCGGCGAGACACACCTCCGCGTCACCGAACTGATAGTTGCTGGAGGTATCAATGAAATTTCCGCCGGCTGCCCGGTACTGGTCGTACATAGCTCGCGCCTCAGAGGGATTCGCGCCATGCCCCCAACTTGTTCCGAAGTTGCCGGTTCCCAGAGAAAGCGTCGAAACACGCAATCCCGATCGGCCGAGATATCGATAGCGCACGGTTTGCTCCTTCGCATCAGGGGGTCACACCCGGCAATGGCACCCATCACGACGTGCGACCAGGCACTGCACTGACTATGCAGCGCGCCCTTCGGTACGGTCCATAATGTGAAGTCTGAAAATATTTATCCATCGTCCACCGCGTCCGCGGTGATCGGTTCGCGTGATCCGATAGCCGACGTCATGGGACTGCTTCGTCCACGCACGGTTGTGCCTGCGCCGCTGCACGCCGCCAGTCCCTGGGCGGTGCGGTTTGATCCATTCCCACACGTCAGACTCGGCGTTGTCGTCGACGGCCAGTGCTGGCTGAGGCTCGACGGTCTCGAGCCGATGCAGTTGAACGAAGGGGACTTCTACCTGCTCGGCCACCCTCCGCCCTACACGCTGAGCAGCTCACTCGACAACATGCCAGCGCGGCAAGCCACCACGCTCGCGCGGAACACCATAGGCAGAGGATTTCGCATCGGAACTACGATGGACGAAGACTCATATACGTGCAGTGTCGACTTCACCTTCGACGCCAGCGACGCCAGCGTGCTGCTCAATGTGCTTCCGAGGGTAGTCCATGTCCGAGCCGGCGATCCGCGCGTACCGCAGTTCATGAACCTCGCCTCGCTACTGGTCTTCGAGATCGAATCGCCCAGTGTCGGAACGTCACTCGTGCTGGAGCACCTTGCACAGATCATTTTTGTCCACATGTTGCGGGCGCACGCCCACCAGACCGAACAACCCAGCGGCTGGCTCGCAGCGCTCGCCGATGACGGCGTCGGGGCGGCGCTGCGGGCGATGCACGCCGACGTAGGCCGCCGATGGACGCTCGCCGAACTAGCTGAGATCGGTCAGATGTCACGTTCAGCGTTCGCCGCTGCGTTCAAGGCCAAGGTGGGCACACCGCCGTTGACCTACCTGATCAACTGGAGAATGACACTGGCCCGCGACGCCCTGCGCAACGGCGGCTGGTCGAACGCCGAGCTAGCAGCCGCTACGGGCTATGAGTCGGAAAGCGCCTTCAGCACAGCGTTTCGGCGGGAAGTCGGGTCCTCACCCCGGCACTACCGCAACGCGGTGCAACAGATCGGTGAAGCGGCGGCCGAGTAACAAGCGCTTCCGCCGAACGATCCGAACCTTACCGGTGCAGCCTGCTGTACTCCCGTGCGAGTACATGTCACCTCCCGTGGGTGGATGCGGCCGCCAGCGGCCGCCGTCATCGTGGTGAATACCAACCACTCATCGGAGGTCTCGTGTCCAGACACCCAGATTCCACACTGATCGATCGGCAGTCCGGGAGCGCGCTGTCAGCCAATGCTGACGACGCTTCAGCGAGATTCGACCCACGGCGCCGAGTCAACACAAAGGGAAGAGCAGAGACCATGAAGAACCTCACCGCCGTCACCGCGATCACCGCCGGATTCGCCGGCGCCTTCATCGGGCTGGCTGGCCCCGCCACCGCGGCCCCTTCCGGATCGGCCGACGCCGCGGACACCATCGCCTCACTCGAAGCAGGCGGCAACCGCGTCATCGTCAACCGCCAGAGCAACACCACTCTCGACAACGCCGAGGTCGTCTCGGTCCGTCAGGGCCAACCCATCCGCGAATACGTCTGGGACGCCCAAGGCGACGACCGCATTCTCGAAACCACCGGCAACGTCGTCTTCGTCGACGTCAAGTAACCCGCCCCAAGACAACAGGGGCGCCTCTCCCCCCCGGGGCGCCCCTGTTGTCATTCGAGACACCGCCGTCAGCTATCCGCCAACTCCCCCATTGACTTGCAAGCGGCGGCCTGACCACCAAGGTCGGCCGCTCGGTTGCTGCTGTACTCCCGTGGGAGTACGCGTCACCTCCCGTGGGTGGATGCGGCCGCCAGCGCCCGCCGTCATCGTGGTGGATACCAATTACTCATCGGAGGTCTCGTGTCCCCACACCCAGATTCCACAGAGGTCGATCGGCAGTGCTCGGCACAGACTTTTGAGGATCCAATTGAAGGCTTTGCCAAGCGAAAGCTACGCCCAAACTGTACAACGCAACATCGGAGCAGAAACTGATATGACGATGAGAACAAAATCCCTAGAGAAACTTGTGACGGGACGCCGCAACTTTCTCGGCGGCGCGGCTGCCCTTGGTGTTGGCGCCGGATTGTCCGCGTGTGCCACTACATCCAATGACCCAGCCACAGAGATTTCGGAGATCACGTTGCGAGACCAAGACCTGCAATTTATCGCCACCGAAGAGACCTATACCACCGATGAGCTGATTGCGCTCAACGCAATCAACGATGATCACGTGGAGTACCTCAAGGAAACTGGTCTTACCGAACTCGGGCCCGACCGCATCGGCGCAATGGATGAGGCAGGTATCAATGTTCAAATTCTCTCCGCACATACGCCGGGCGTGCAGGATCTCGCCGGTCAGGAAGGCAACGATTTTGCGTATCGTCTCAACAAGATGATCGCCGATGGCCCGATGACCGCCTATCCGGGGCGGTACCAGGCGTATGCGACCCTGCCCCTGCAGGACCCCGAGGCCTCTGCGGACGAATTGGAACGCGCCGTCCGCGAAGACGGCTTCGTTGGCGCCATGACCAATGGGTTCATTGGCAGCAAGTTCCTCGACCACCAGGATTTCGAGCCCGTTCTGGCACGTGCCGAGGCACTTGATGTTCCGATATACCTGCATCCGGGTTACCCACCCAAAGAAGTCTTTGATATCTACTACAAAATCGGACGCCCAGGATTTGAGGCTGAGTACCAAGAGCATATTTTCAGTGGCTCAGGATATGGTTGGCACCAAGAGGTGCTTACTCAATCCCTTCGACTGATCATGACCGGGGTTTTCGACAGATTCCCAAGACTGCAGATCATTGTCGGCCACATGGGAGAAGGCCTTCCGTTCTATTACGAGCGCATCGTCGAAGATCTGGGAGAACCGACCGAAGGTTATCTGAACAAGCCTGTCGGGCAATACTTCAAGGACAACTTTTGGTACACAACCAGCGCATTCTTCCAGGATGAGCTGCTTCATCTGTTGCTGAAGTACATCAGTGTGGATCGCGTAATGTTTGCCACTGACTACCCGTTTGCGGACATGAAGGAAGGAACCGACTGGTTCCGGGCAGTGGATCTGCCACGCGAGACGAAGGAAAAAATCGCGTTCCGAAATGCAGAAAAACTATTCGGCATACAGGTCTGACGCATCCGACCGGTCGCGACGATGATGGACCCGTGACGCACACCGATCACCGCACCTCTCGCGCCGAGCTCGCTGCGATCGTCGCCGCGTTGGCGGTGTCGATCGGCACGTTGGTCATCGATCCGGACGTCGTGGCCGGACGGCAACTCCCAGGCATCGCGATCGCGGCCGTCGCCGCAGTGCTGCTCGTCGTCGCCGGTCGGTTCGGTCGGGCAACCGTCGTGGCGATCGGTGTGCTGGACGTCGCCACCCTCGCATGGACCTCCAGCCCGATCGCGCTGCGACCGCTGCTCATTGTGGCGCTGTTCTATCTCGTGCGCCGGAGCGACGGTCGCTCTGTGATCTGGTTCGGATCGCTCGCCGCGATCGTCGTCGCCGGCTTCGGTGCGCAGATCAGTAATGAGCCGTTCCTGTTCGAATGGGCCGCCGACGCAGCCGTTCTCCTGCTCCCGATCGCCGCCGCCGACGCCCGTCGCTCCAACCTGCAGCGTCGAGCCGACGCAGTGGAACGCCAAGTCGCCGAACGGCTCCAGGCGGAACGCCTTCGCATCGCGTACGACCTTCACGACATCGTCGCCCATTCGCTCTCGGCGATCACCGTGCAGTCCGGCATCGCCGCCCACGTGTTCGAGCGTGATCCGGGCGCCGCTCACTCTGCGCTCGTCGAAATCAACGGCACAGGCAGGCGATCGCTGGACGAGCTGAGATCCCTGCTCGGGCTCCTCCGGTCCGACCAGTCGGTCCCGCTTCGTCCGGTACCGACGGCCACCACGACCATCAGCGACGTCGTTGCTGCCGCCGGGCACTCGAATGGGGCCGAGGTGGTCGAGGACGGTCACTATCCTGCGAACGTGGCGGAGAGCACCGTGGTGACAGTGCACCGAATCGTGCACGAGTGCCTCGTCAACGTCGCCCGCCACGCCGGCGAGGTCCCCGCGATCGTGCGGCTCCGGCACGCGGAGGGCGGCGTGCACGTCACCGTGTCGAACGACGCCCCGGCCACCGCACGTGTTGCCGCGCCGGGCACCGGCATCGGTCTGGTCGCGATCCGCGAGCGAGCGGAACTCCTCGGGGGCACCGTCGACGCCGGCCCCACCGACGAGGGCGGGTTCACGGTGCGTGCGTTCGTGCCCTACCAACTTCCCGGCGGGCGGGGGGCATGACCGCGGCCAGGCGCGACATCCGCGTGCTGCTCGTGGACGACCAGGAGTTGGTGCGTCGCGGCTTCGCGATGCTGCTCACCAACGAACCCGGCATCGAGGTCGTCGGTGAGGCCGGCGACGGCGCGCAGGCGATCGCCGAGACCTGGCGGACACGCCCCGACGTCGTGCTGATGGACATCCGCATGCCTCGCATGGACGGGCTCGACGCAACCCGAGCGATCTGCGGCGACGAACGACTCAGCGCCACCAAGGTGCTTGTGCTCACCACCTTCGCGCTCGATGAGTACGTCTACGAGGCGCTCAGAGTCGGCGCCTCCGGTTTCCTGCTCAAGGACACCCCGCCGAGACTCCTGCTCGAGGCGATCGCCGCCGCCGCCGACGGTGACGTCCTCATCTCACCGGTGATGACCAAGCGGTTGGTCGCCGACCTCGTTCGCCGACCGGTCAGCCGTCCGGGAGAGCCGGGTCCCCTCGATGTCCTGAGCGCGCGAGAGCGGGAAGTACTCGCCGAGGTCGCACGTGGCAAGACCAACTCCGAGATCGGCGCGTCGCTCTTCATGTCGCCGCTCACCGCGAAGACGCACGTCAGTCGCATCCTCGGCAAGCTGAACGCGCGCGACCGCGCCCAACTCGTGATCATCGGATACGAGACCGGCCTCGTCAGCCCCGGTGAGTGAGCATGCGTCGCGGCGCGTCATCTACCGGGTCGGTTGCGCGCCCAATCCGGCGAAGTAATGCCCGGCGTTGAGGTCTTCGAGCAGGGTCGGATGTTGGGGTCTCCACCCCAGCAGCTGCTGAGTGATCCGGCTCGACGTCGGATTGTCCAGTGAGGCAACCCAACCGATGAATCCCAGCTGTTCCGAGGCTTCCTCCGGGGTGACGCTGACAGCCGGAACGCCGAGGTGCTCACCGATGACCCGGGCAATCTCCCGGAAGGCGATCCCCTCCTCGGCGGTTCCGTGCAGCCGTGTCCCGGCCGGGGCGTGCTCCAGCGCCAAACGGTACAGCCGCGCCGCATCCAGATTGTGCACCGCGGGCCAACGGTTGGCTCCGTCGCCGACATAGATGGCCTGCCCCGTCTTTCGCGCATTCTCGATGAGCGTCGGGATGAATCCGTGATGATCGGTGGGGCCGTGCACCGTGGGCGCCAACCGGAGGACCGACGCGCGGACTCCCTGTGCGGCCAGCGCGAGGGTGGCGTTCTCCGAAGGCGCACGTGCGCCCTGCGGGCTCGGTTCGGTCTCCTCGGTGCCCACGGCGCTCGACGCGCCGGTGGCCAGCATCGCGGTGCCGGACGTGTTGAGGAACGGCTTTCCGGAACCGACCAACGCCGCCCCCATCGCCTTCACCGCCTCCAGATCGGCCTCCGCGGCACCGGCGTAGTCACCGAAATCGTGCTTGAACGCAAGGTGAATCACGCCGTCGGCCACGCCGGCGGCACGGGCCAACACATCGACATCGTCCAGCGTGCCACGGACCACCTGTCCCCCGGCCGCCGTCACCGATTGCGCGGCTGCGTCGGAACGGGCCAGACCCGAAACCTCATGACCGTTGTCCAGCAACTCGCGAACGACCAGCGAACCGATGTGCCCAGAAGCACCCGTGACGAAAACACGCATCGCTATTCCTTTCATCAGGATGTCAGCAACTGACATCAGCCTACGTCTGATGTCAGCACCTGTCATCCCCGTACTATTCCCCCATGGGTCGATGGGAGCCGGATGCGCAGGGACGCCTCGAGCGTGCCGCGCTCGACCTCTACGCCGAGCGCGGGTTCGACCACACCACTGTCGCCGAGATCGCCCAGCGCGCAGGCGTCACCGAGCGCACGTTCTTCCGGCATTTCACCGACAAACGCGAAGTGCTGTTCCGCGGCGACGAACTCGCTCGCATCATCGTCGGCACCTTGACGGCCGCATCCGAGTCCTTGGCACCGCTGGACGCGGTCACCGCCGCTTTCGAATCAACTGCCGATTTCTTTGACGCCCGCCGGCCGTACTCCAAGAAGCGCCGGGCCGTCATCGACGCGAACCCGGCGCTACAAGAACGCGAATTGATCAAGCTCGCATCGATTTCCACGATGGTCGGCGAAGCGCTCCGCGGTCGCGGCGTCCCCGAACCCGCGGCCAGCCTGACCGCCGAAGCGGGCACTGCGGTGTTCAAGGTCGCCTTCGAGCGCTGGCTCGATGACCCCGCAGAACGCAGCATCGCCGTGCACATCCGCGAGACGGCGGCCCACCTGCGATCAGTGACACGCCGCTAGGCATTCCCCCGCCCAAGCTACTAGTGGCTGCTGCGCCGTGACCGGGTTCTCGTCGGCCAATTCCTGGCAGCGTTCTTCGTCTTGATCGTTCCCGGCACCCTGGCGCAGTACCTCAACCACGTCGACGCCTTCAACCTGAACAGCGATACCAGTCGCTTTGTGCTTCTGTTGTTTCAGCCGGTGCTGATCGCCTTCACCCTGTGGTCGACCGGTATCCCGAAGAACAAGCGCTGACGCCGCTGTCGATCAGGCTGAAGTAGCCGAGGCAAGTCGGCCGAGCGTATCGTCGAGCTGTTCCTTGGTTACCAGAGGGAACTTGACCTTCTCGAGCAGCTTTTTGTCGGTGACCTTCGACCAGTCATAGGTGTGGCGCACCAACGTCTCACCGGGTCCTTGAGCTTCCAACTCCCACAGCCACTCCCAGCCCGGAGGCTCAGTGCCCGCAGGCGCCGTCTTCCAGGCCAGTAGCTTGTCCTTCGCGTAGCCGGACACGTGGTTGTCGGTCTTGTACTCGCCGCCCATGTGGCTGCCCTGCATGTTCATCGTGAACACCTGGCCGACTTCTTGGATCCGATCGGCGTGGTCCACGCTGCGGATGAACCCGGATCCATCGAGTTCCGGGTGCCGTTGGGGGTTGGAGAGGATGTCGAAAACCGCGTCGACGGGCGCATCGATGGTCCGTTCGACGGTGACCTTAGTGTTGTCGCTCATCCCTCCACAGTGCCCCATAACCGCTCATTGCTAAACCAGGGGAAGTGCTGCACCGGGAAATGGGACGCCCCCCTATTCGACGGGCCACCGTTCGGTGATCATCTCGGTCATCGCGTCCACCCACGCGTCGTCGAGCGCCGCGTCATGGCGGATCAGGATGCGGAAGATTGCGCTGCCCGCCACAACTTCAGCGAGCATGGGCAGGTCGTCGTCGCCGCGACGGTGCTGCCCGAACCGGGTTTCGAAGTCCGCCAGATTGCCGGTGAGCCTCGCAATCATCATGTTGTGCACACTCGGGTCGGCGACGGTATCGGCGATCAGCCCCGGCAGCGCCACCCGCACTTCGGGCCGGTCGAACATCGCACGGGTGGTTTCGACCAGCGCCCGGATGTCCTGACGGATGTCGCCGGAGCCACTCGGGGCGGAGATGACCTCGTCGGACAGCACTGCTTCGTGAACGAGGTGGACCTTGCCTGACCAGCGCCGGTAGATCGCAGCGGTGGTCGTCCCGGCACGGGCGGCAATCGCGGACAGCGACAGCGCGGAGTAACCGGTCTCGAGGATCAATTCCCGGGTGGCCGCGACGATCGCGGCGTCGATCCTGCCGTCCCGGGGCCTCCCCGGCGCCGGCCGGGCGGGCGCCTTGCCATCGATGCGCTGATCTGCTGTCATGTTCCTAGCCTATTTTCAATACAGGATGCATCGTATCTTAACGGAGAGCATGTGAATCTCAGCCCGCTCGACGAGTACCCGATCCACCAGACGCCGTCGCCGATCGGTTTCCCGGCGACCTCGGATCGCAATTTCTACGATCGGTCCTACTTCAATGTGCTCGATCGTGACGGCCGATTCATGGCGCTCACCGGAATCGGCTACTACCCGCGGCTCGGCGTCAAAGACGCCTATTTCCTGGTCCGCCGCGGCGACACCCAGACGGCCGTGCACTTCAGCGATGCAATCGACGACGACCGCCTCCACCAACACGTCAACGGGTACCGCCTCGAGGTCGTCAAACCGCTGCAGGAGCTGCACCTCACTGTGGCCGAGACCGAGGGCATCTCCGCAGACCTGACTTGGCGTGGCTTGTTCCCCGCCGCCCTGGAGCGCCCCCACGAAATGCTCACCGAGCGGCGAGTCACGTTGCAGGCGTGCCGTTTTGCCCAAGTCGGGACGTGGCAGGGCTGGATCGACGTAGACGGGGACCGGTTGACGGTCGACCACGACACCAGCGTGGCCAGCCGCGACCGATCCTGGGGAATCCGACCGGTCGGTGAGCCAGAGCCGGCCGGTCGCCCCGACGCCGCGTTCCGCGGGATGTGGTGGCTCTACCTGCCGTTGGCCTTCGACGACTACCAACTGTTCCTGATCCTGCAGGAGGATCCCGACGGTCACCGCAGCCTCTACGACTGCACCCGGCGCTGGCGTGACGGCACCGTCGAACAGCTCGACGGTGTGCGTGCCACGATCCACTACCGGCCCGGAACGCGGATCCCACACGGCGCCCATGTGGAGTTCATGAACCGGGACGGGGACCGGATCCAACTCGACGTCGAGTCGAAGCTGTTCGCTCCCATCGCCTTCGGGTCGGGCTACGGCGGTGATTCGTCGTGGGGGCATGGCACCTGGAAGGACGGACCGTTTGCCGAACGGGTCAGCTTCGACCTGACGGACCCCGCGGTGATGGCCAGAGCACCCTTCAGCCTCATCGACCATGTCGGTAAGGCGGTGTGCACCGAAGCCGACGGACAGACCCGCGAGGGCGCAGGGTTGTTCGAGCACGGTGTCATCGGCCCGCACCACCCGTCGGGGTTCTCCGACTGGACCGACGTGGCGGATTAGGGGCGCGGCATGAAGGTCATGACAGCGTTGTTCGGACCCACCGACGCCATCGAACGGGCCGAACTCCTGCGGGAGGCCGGCGCGTCCGGCGTGTTCACCTTCGAGGGCCCGTTCGACGTGTTCACCCCCCTGGTTCTGGCGTCTACGGTCAAGGGTCTCGACGTGATGTCGAACGTCGCGATCGCGCTCCCCCGCAACCCGATCCAGCTCGCCCATCAAGCCAACGATCTGCAGCTGCTCACCGAGGGCCGGTTCACCCTGGGCCTGGGTACGCAGATCCGTGCCCAGATCGAGAAGCGCTACGGGGCCGAGTTCGACCGTCCGGTCGCGCGGATGAAGGAGATGGTGGGGGCGCTGCGCGCGATCTTCGCCACGTGGAACACCGGTGAGCGACTCGATTTCCGCGGCGAGTACTACCGCCACACCTTGATGACGCCGACGTTCGTCCCCGGGCCCAACCCGTTCGGGCCGCCGCCGATCTATCTCGGGGCGCTGGGACCGCGACTGACCCGGGCGACCGCGGAGGTGGCCGACGGTCTGCTGGTGATGCCGTTCGGGTCCAAGCGGTTCCTGCAGGAGACCACGCTGCCGGCCGTGCGCGAAGGGTTGACCGCGGCGGGGCGCAGCGAGGACGACTTCGCGGTGGTGCCCGAAATCATCGTCTCAGTCGGCTCCGAGAAAGACCCGGACCACACTTCGACGCGAATGTTGTTGGCGTTCTATGGTTCCACGCCCGCCTACCGCCCGGTGCTCGATGCCCACGGATGGGGCGACCTGCAGCCGGAACTCAACACGATGTCCAAACAGGGCCGCTGGCAGGAGATGGCCACCCTCATCGACGACGAGATCCTGCACACCATCGCCGCCTGCGGCACCTTGGCCGAGGTGGCCGCCCACATCCGCGACCGCGTCGAGGGGGTGTCGGACCGGATCTGCCTGTACCAGCCGGGCCCCATCGCGGTCGACGCCCTCGCCGAGATCGTGGATGCGCTGAGCTGACGACATGGCACCGACAACAATCGAATTCGACGACATCACCGACGCCCGGTTCGGCGGTAAAGCGGCCGGACTTGCCGAACTGCGGCGCCTCGGGCTCGCGGTACCCGTGGGCTTCGTCCTCGCCGATGCCTCCGCCCACGATGCCTGCGACGCAGCGACGGACAGGTTCTCGCAGATGGCAGCAGACGGCGCCACCCCGGTGGCCGTCCGGTCCTCGGCGGTCGGGGAAGACGGTGACGACCAGTCGTTCGCCGGCCAGTACGACACCGTGCTCAATGTCGACTCCGTCGACGGCTTCGCCGCCGCGGTGCGCAAGTGCGCTGCCTCCGTGGGTTCCCGGCGTGCCTCGTCCTACAGCGGCGACGCCACGGCCCCCATGAACGTCGTCGTCCAGCAGATGGTCGACGCCCGCGCTGCCGGCGTGGTGTTCACCGCGGACCCGGCGACGGGGCGACGCGACCTCATGGTGATCGACGCCATCGCCGGGCTCGGAGAAGCCCTCGTCGACGGCACGGCCTCCCCCGACCACATCGTGCTGGACGCCGACGGCTCGCCCGTCGTGCACGAGGTGGGCCGCGTTGCGGTCCTGTCCGCCGAAGAAGTCGCCGAGATCCGTTCCGGTGCAATTAGTGCTGCGCAACACTGGGGTAGGCCACTGGATCTCGAATGGGCCATCGACCGATCCGGGAAACTGTGGTGGCTGCAGGCGCGCCCGATCACCACCCTGCCCGGCGATCTCAACGAGATGGACTCGCCGGTGGCCGGCGCGACGCACGTCTACACCCGCTGCAACATCGGTGAGATGATGCCCGGCGCGTTCTGCCCCTTGACCGCAGCGGTTTCCGGATACGCCATCGACTTCGCGATGCAGACGACGCAGGTGGTGGCTCGAGCCCAGGAAAGCTACGAAAAGCCTTGGCTTCAGGTCGGCTACTTCTACGGACACATGTTCTTGAACATGACCGAGGGCACGGCGTTGAGCTCGGGCATCCTGGGCAACTCGCTCCAGCAGTTCTCCATGTCGATCTGCGGCCGGGTGATCGACGAGCTGGAACCCAAACCTCCGGAACCCTTCACCCGCAAGTTCGTCAACACGATCCGGCTCACCTCTCATGCCCTGTCCGCCGGGCCGGCCATCCGCAGACTCGGAAGCCAGATTGCCGGGTTCCGGATCCCCACCAGTGACGATCCCCGAGTTGTGCTGCAACAGTTGGAGTCCGGGGTCGAAACATACTGCGATGTCACGTTGACCCACGTGCGGTCGTCGTCCCGTGCCGCAGTGGCTGCCAACATCCTCGAGAGCTTCCTTGTCAAACAGGCGGTGAAAGACGGACACAGCGAGGAAGAAGGCCGAGCCGAGGCCATGCGGCTGATGGCGGGAGCCTCGGACGTCGAGAGCGCGATGATGCTCGACGAGCTCCAGGCCGTCGTCCGTGCCATCGCCGCCGACGCCCCTGCCGCCGAACGTTTCTCGTCGGCCGCACCGGACGATGCGGTCACCGCGCTGCGGGCCGCTG
Source organism: Mycolicibacterium hippocampi (assembly GCF_010723735.1). Taxonomy (GTDB): domain Bacteria; phylum Actinomycetota; class Actinomycetes; order Mycobacteriales; family Mycobacteriaceae; genus Mycobacterium; species Mycobacterium hippocampi. The sequence continues at coordinate 3,945,050 of NZ_BLLB01000002.1, forward strand.
ACAGCCCCAGCGGGATCGCGTTGCGGCAGTTCCTGCTGCGACACGGCCACCGCGGCTACCGCGAGCTGTGCATGCGCGACCCTTCCTGGGCCGACGACCCAGGCGGCCTGGGAGCGATGATGCAGGTGATGCTGGGAGCGGTTCGGGAACCGACCGCCCGCGGGCCGGCGCCCAGCGCGGCCGATGCACCGACGTCGCGGTCCGTCAGGGTTCTCGCCCGCCTGGCGCAGGGTGGCGCGCGTGGCCGTGAGGAGACGAAGTCCAAGATGGCGCTGATGGCGCACGCGCTCAAACGCGGCTACCGCCATCTGGGCGAGGTGCTGGCCAGATCAGGTCGGTTGCCCGACGCCGACCTGGTGTTCTTCTTCGACCGGGACGAGTTGGCTGATCTCGTCGGCGAGCCGGACACCACCGCACTCGCGCAACGCGCGCAGCGGCGCCGCGAGGCATTGGCGTTCCAGGACTCCCTCGAGTTCGACGACGTCTACGTGGGCCGGCCCACGCCGGTCGTGACGCCGCCGCCGAACGCGTGCGGCGACGACCGGATAGTCGGCCGACCCGCCAGCCGCGGCGTGGTGGAAGGTACCGTCCGCGTGGCGAAGTCGATCCAGGATGCCCGTGACGTGCAGCGTGGCGAGATCCTGGTCGCACCGGTGACCGACGTCGGGTGGACGCCGTACTTCACCGTGATCACCGCACTGGTCACCGATATCGGCAGCTCGGTGTCACACGGCGCCGTGGTAGCACGGGAGTATGGCCTGCCCTGCGTGGTCAACACCCTGGTGGCCACCCGGGTCCTCGCGACCGGCGACCGGGTGCGGGTCGACGGTGACCGCGGTCTCGTCACCCGGCTGCCGCGCTGAATCCATCACGCCGGCTCCACGCGAAACGCTTGGTGGGTGCGGAAAACACCGTGCGGGTCCCACTGCGCCCTCACAGCGTTGAGCCGCCCAGCGCTGGCGCCGAACGCTGCGGCCATCCGCGCGCTGCCCTCCGCGCCGAGGAAGTTCGGGTACGCCGCCCCCGTCGACCAGGGCACCATGTCCGTTCGGAACGCCTGCGCGACGCCGCGGCAGCGCGCGTCGTCGGCAGGGTCCTGCCACAGCAACAGGGGGTGCACGATGAACCGTGCCTGGCGCCCCGCGAGTGGCGAATGATCTGCGCCGAAACGGGTTACGGCGCCACCCCAGGGGACGATGAACAGCTGCGACGGGCCGGCCGGCAGTTCGGTCGCGCGTTCGGCGAGCACGTCGATCGCCTCGTCGGGCAGGTCGACGACATTCTCTGCGGTCCAGTAGTTCCGGTATCCCGGCGGGTCGTCGAGCGAGCACTGGAAGTCGGCGTAACCGGTCGGGCCGAAGAAGTCGGCGTCAGGGCCGAGCGCCCGAATCGGAGCCAGCGCCTGTTCACCATCTGCGAGGGCGCCCGCCCACATGCCCGCCACTGCGACCGCAGGACGACCGCGCAGGTGCTCCGGTACGTCGTCATCGTCATCCGGGGCGGTGATGCACGCGACGATCAGCGCGAGCTCCTCGGGCGCGTCGTTCATCACGTCGCGGAATGTTCGCATCACCTCGCGAGTGCGCTCGGCGCCGAGGAGCGCGAGCCCGCCCCACACCTGCGGCCCGACCGGGTGCAGCCCCAGCTCGAGTTGGGTGACGACGCCGAAGCTGCCCCCGCCGCCCCGTAACGCCCAAAGCAGCTCGGCGTTCTCGTCCTCCGACGCGCGGACGATCCGTCCGTCCCAGGTGACCAGCTCGGCGGCGAGGAGGTTGTCGCACGCCAGGCCGTGTTTGCGCTCGAGCCAGCCGGAACCGCCACCGAGGGTCAGTCCCGCCACCCCCGTCGTCGACACGCGCCCGCCCGTCGTGGCCAGCCCGTGCGCCTGGGTCGCCCGGTCGACGTCGGCCCAGATCGCCCCGCCCCCGATCCGCGCGATGCGACGGTCGACGTCGACGCCGATGTCGCTCATGCCTCGCACATCGAGGACCACACCGTCCTTACACAACGACAGGCCCGCGACCGAGTGCCCGCCGCCGCGGACCGCGATCGGCAGTGCGTGGTCCCGGGCGAACGCAAGCGCGGCAACAACGTCGTCGATGGCGACGCACTCGGCGACGAAGCGTGGCCGGGTGTCGATCATGGTGTTGAACAACGTGCAACTGTCCTGATAGAAGGCGTCACCCGGCTCGTGCAGGCCGCCTTGCAGGCGGAACCGCAGCTCGTCGACGCTGGAGGTGATCGTGGAATTCGGCATGGGGCAAGCCTGCCGCCGTCGGCACGTCGGCACATCGCCAGAACCGGCCATGTGGCGCAATGGCCGGAACCGGCCAGGGTCAGTCGAGCAGGCCGTGCCGGGTGGCATAGGACACCGCTGCCGCCCGCGACGGTGTGCGCAGCTTGGTCCGGATGTTCGCCACGTGTCGATGCACAGTGTGGGGGCTCAGGAAGAGCCGCTCGGCGATCTGGCCGTCACCGAGTCCCTGGGCCACCAGGCGCAGGATCTCCACCTCACGCGTGCTGAGCTCGTCAGCCGAGGACCCGGCCCCGTCCCGCGGCGATCGGAGAAGCGCCATCGCCTCGAGTGCGGCGCGGGACTCCCCGTCGGCGCGCGCGCCGTGGCCGAGCGCCTGCAGCGCCGCAGCCAGAACCATCCGCACGCACGCCTCGTCATAGGGTGCCGAACACGCCGTGAACAGATCGGCGGAATCCTCAGCGGCCTGGCGGGCACCGTCGTGATCACCCACCGCTGCAAGGACGTTGGCGCGCACGTGGAGGCTGCGCGCGCGCATGTACGGTGTCCCGAGCCGCACCGCCAGGCCTTCGATCTCCTCGACCACCGCGATCGCACCACCGGTGGCTCCTGCCGCGGCGTGAGCGCGCGCACGGAGCTCCAGTGCGGGGAAGCGCTCGAGAATGCTCGCATCGCCGAGGTTGCGCAGCACACGGTCGGCCGCGTCGGCTGCCGCGTCCGCGTCCCCGCCGGCAAGGTTCAGCTCGCCGAGGGCCAGAAGAGCCTGCGGCGCGGGCAGCGCGCTCTCGAAAAGCTTGCGCGCCTCGCCGAGGTCACCCTGCGACGCGCGCAACCGACCGAGACGCACCGCACTCGGTGCCGCGAGGGCAGGACGAGTGATGCGCAGGTCCTCGATGGCGCTGACGAGTTCCTGCTCGGCCGAGACCCAATCACCTCGGGTCGCAAGCACATCGCCGTAGGCGGTGCGGCACACGCCGAAGAAGTGCCGCGCCTGCCACACCTCCGACAACTTGTGCAACGCGCGGCACCACTGCGCCGCCCGCCCGAAGTCGCCCACGTTCGCGCACACCGACACGGTGTGGCAGAGTGCCCAGCCCGGCGCGGCGATCTCGGAGAAGTCCTCGGCGACAGCCAATGCCGCGCACTCGTCGAGGCGCTGTAGCCCCTCCTCCACCGCACCGAGTGCGACGAGTGCACTTCCCAGTATCGCCAAGCCGACGACCTCCACGCCGACGTCCGGGATTCGGCCCGCCAATTCGACCGCCTCACGCGCCTTTGTCATCGCGGTCGCCGGATCGGACTCGCAGAGCAACGCGATATCTGCCTCCAGCAGCAGGTTGTAGCCCTGCTCGGGGCACGGCGCGAGATCTCCGGTGAGCGACCGCGCCCGTCTCAGCCACGCGGTAGCCACCGCGTCATCGCCCAGGAAGTCCAGATGATCCGAGGCCAGCCACATCGCCATCCGCGCCGCACCGCACGCGTCTGCTCGTTGTTGATAGCAGCGATACGCCCGCTCGCGCGCGACGAACACCACGTCCTGATCGCCCTGCCACCATGCAGCGCGACTCAGACCCTCCCACGCCTCAGCCGCATCCCCGCTAGCCACAGCCTCTTCGAAACAGGCACGCGCCTGCGCCCAGTTCGCGCGCTCGAGCGCCGCGCGGCCCGCCGCGACAGGGTCGGACTCGGTGAACGGCGTCGCGTTCATGGGCCGACCATACCCGCCACCGATCGACTCCCCCGACATTCCAACCGGCCCAAGCAATCACCACGGCCAAGCATTCTCGCCCTGCGCTGAGCGTCAAGCCTTCTTGCCTGTTGCGGCGTCGTCGTCACCGTCGAGTTCGAGGTAGCCGGGGGCCGCACCGTCGGCGACCTGGTCGGCCAACTCCAGCCCGGCGCCCGCATACACGTTGAAGGCGATGCCGACACCGTGGTCCTTGGCCCACTGCACCTCGTCGTCGTACCGCGCGACCGCGGCGACCTTGCCGCTGAACCCCGACTCGCGCAGGCATTCCAGCGCGGTGACGTTGGCGCCGTGACGCGGCATCGCCAGCACGGCGATGCGCACCGATCCCGAACGCCGGAGCTGATTCCAGAAGTACAGGTCGGTGGCGTCACCTTCGATGACCCGCAGGCCCTCCGCTGCCAAACGATCGATCCGCGGGCCGTCGTAGTCGACGCCGACGACCCGCAGCCCGTAGTGATCGGTCAGCCGCTGGTACGCGGCGAACCCGACCCGTCCCATGCCGATCACCACCACCTCGGCGTCGCTGGCGTCGCCGGGGCGTTCCTCCGGATGCAGCTGGTGTTCGTCCTGCGCGGGAAGTCGGGCGGCGATCTTCTCCACCATCAGGTGCCCGCGGCCGTTGACCAGTGCCGACACCACGAAGCTCATGGCCACCGCGATCGACATCTCCACCAGCCAGGCTTCTGCGAGCATCCCGACCGAGACCCCGACCGACACCACGATCAACCCGAACTCGGAGTAGTTCATCAGGCTCAGCCCGGACAGCAGCGCGGTGCGGTACCGCAGCTTCAGGCGTGACAACAGCAGCACATACCAGGCCGCCTTGAACGGCAGCAGCAGCACCATCAGCGCCGCGACACCGATGGACGGCAGGTCCGGCAGCCCTGTCAACCCGATGGACACGAAGAACCCGACGAGAAGCAGTTCCTTGATGTGGAACAGCGACCGGGCGAGCTCGGAGGAAGCCGGGTGCGACGCCAGGAGCACCCCGATGATCAGCGCGCCGAGGTCGCCCTTCAAACCGAGCGCGGAGAACAACGCATACCCGGGCACCAGGGCCATCACGATGCCGAACAGCGACTGCATCTCACCGTGGCCCAGCCGGCTCCAGATCCTGCGCAGGACCCGGGTGAGCGGCCACAGGCCCACCAGTGCCAGCGCCCACGGGCTGGGCAGCTGACCGCTGGTTGCGGTCAGGAAGACCACGGCGATGATGTCCTGCATCACCAGGATGCCGATGGCGACGCGACCGTAGAGCGCGTGCGATTCGCCCCGCTCCTCGAGGACCTTGACCACGAAGACCGTGCTCGAGAACGACAGCGCGAAGGCCAGCAGGGCGATCGTCTGCATGCTCTGGCCCGCCAGCATCGCCACTCCGGCCACGGCGGCCAGCCACAGGGCGGCACCTCCGAGCACGATGCTGAGCGTCATGTGCACCGATGTGGTCAACCAGACCTCGCGGCGCAGCAGGATGCGCACATCCAGCTTCAGACCGATCGCGAACAACAACAGCGTCACACCCAGATCCGCCAACACGTCCAGTTGCGGCAGTTCTTCGACACCGACGGCGTTGATGACGAACCCCGCTGCCAGGAACCCGACCAGCGGTGGCAGACGTGCCACCAGGGCCAGACCGCCGAGACCGAACGTGATGACGAGATAGATGGCGACAGCTGTCATCCGCGATCTCCTTGCTCATTGGTTACCGCACTTGACGATTGGCCTCGAGGCCGGCTGGCCCAGCCGACGTCACGGTCCAAGCATCCAATCGTGTTCAATGATCTGCATGTCGAGTCGGCAGCCACGCTGGGCCCGCCCACCCCACGTCAGGACCGTACGCGGTGAATGAAGCCGACGCACAACTGCGCGAAGCGGTCAGCCGGGCAGTGGATCGCGCCATCGACGACGGTGAGGTGTCCGCATTGACCGAGCTGGTCAAGACGCTGTCATCAGCCGATGTGGTGAACCTGATCGAGCGATCCGACAGCGAACACCAGGCTGTGCTGTACCGGATGCTGCCCAAGGGCCAGGCCCTCGAGGTGTTCGAGAGGTTGGATGCGAGCCTGCAGCGTGATCTGGTCGGGGCTTTGCAGGACGACACCGTCGCAGCGCTGTTCGCCGATTTGGACCCCGACGACCGGGTGGAGCTGCTCGACGAGCTTCCGGCCACCGTCGCGCGCCGACTCCTCAAAGGACTGCCGCCGGAGGAACGCGAGAAGACGGCCGGCATCCTCGGTTACCCGCTGAGGTCGATCGGCCGCCGGATGAGCCCGGAGTTCGTGGCGCTTCGACCCGAACTGACCACAGCCGAGGCACTGGTGCGGGTGACACGCCACCTCGACGACGCCGAGACCGTCTACACGCTTCCGGTCGCCGACGAGCACCGAAAGCTCATCGGCACCGCCGGGCTGCGGGACCTGCTGAACGCGCCGCCCGGCACGACCGTCGCCGAGGTGATGCACCAGGCGCACTGGGTGCGTGCCTCCGACGATGCCGAAGCCGCCGCGCGCCACTGCGCCGACCTCAAGGTGTTGGCGCTGCCCGTGGTGGACAACGAGAACCGCCTCATCGGGATCCTGACCGTGGACGATGCGCTGCAGATCCTGGAGGACGCCGAGTCGGAGGATCAGGCCCGCATCAGCGGCGTGGAACCTCTGCGGCGGCCGTACCTCACCGCGCCGGTCGGCAGCCTGGTCCGGTCGCGGGTGGTGTGGCTGCTGGTTCTGGCCATCGGCGCCACGTTGACCGTCCAGGTCCTGGAGGTCTTCGAGCACACCCTGTCCCAGGTGGTGGCGCTGGCCCTGTTCGTCCCGCTGTTGATCGGCACCGGCGGCAACACGGGCAATCAGGCCGCCACCACGGTGACCCGCGGGCTGGCTCTCGGCGACGTCGAACCGTCAGATCTGTTCAAGGTGCTGTTTCGGGAGTTCCGGGTGGGTCTGTCGCTCGGATTGCTCCTCGGAGCGGTCGCGTTCGCCGCCACCAGCATGATCTACGACCGTCAGCTCGGCACCGTGATCGGTCTGACGCTGCTCAGTGTCTGCACGATGGCGGCCACGGTGGGCGGCGTGATGCCGCTGCTGGCGCGGACGATCCGCGCCGACCCCGCGGTGTTCTCCAATCCGTTCATCACGACGTTCGTCGACGCAACCGGCCTGCTGATCTACTTCCTCATCGCCAAGGCCGTGCTCGGCATCTGATATCCATCCACCACGGGAAAATTCGCGGCAACCGACCCACCGGACCCGCGGCGTGCGGCATGGTTGACGCCATGGCGAGCCAGAAGGTTCCGAGCCCACAGGACATCAAGGCCGCGGCACAGGCGGCCGCCGGGACCGCACAGGCGGTTGCCTCGGGGGCCATGCGGATCCCACCCGCGTCGATACAACTTGCTGCCGAGCTTCCCGACCTCATCGAGAATCTGGTCACCGCCACCGAGCGGCTCAACATCGCGATCGACCGGGCGGAGCGCTACCTCGCCCTCGCCGATCCGATGATCCGGACCATGGATGCTCTACTGCCTCAGCTGGAGGCCCTGGTCGCCACCGGAAACGACGTCTACACCGCCGTGTCGTCCGTTCCCGGAGTCTCCACGCTGGGACGGCTGGCTACCCGTGGTTCGGATGCGGCGCAGAAGAGTCGACCCGCCCGAGGTCGTTCCAGCCCGAAAAAGTCCCAGGGCATGTCCTAGGACATATCGTCGGCTCAGGCAGCCGAGCGGAGGGCGCGTTGGGTATCGGCCCTTCCTGCCCCTCTGTGCAGCGCGATGAGCGAGCCCGACCGGACCACACCCAGCGGCCCGGTACCCGCGAAGCGCGCGATGCCCGATACCCGCATCGCAAAGCCTGCCTTGGCGTTCCGGTATCCGACGCGGATGCCGGCGCCGAACATCACGACCAGACCGGCGAGCCCGGGAAGCGCACCGGTGGCCAGTGCCCACAGGGACAGTGGCACCAGCAGTGCGCCGAACGCGCGATCGATGAACGACTGGTGTTCACCCATCCGCGCGGCGAGAGGCGACGGCGCGGTCTCCGGTGAGGCCGCGAAAGCACTGAAGGCCGAAGACGTCAACGCTCCCGATCTCGACGGCTCGCTCAGGTCGCCGAACAGCAGCTCTGCGGTCATCGGCAGCGTCATCGGCGACGGCACCGTCGTGTCGGGGACCGGGGTGACGGCCTCGGGCAGGATCTCGAGGCGACTCTCGTGAGGCCCGCCGATCATCCCGGGATTGGTGCCGATGACCTCGACACCGAGCATCGCGGCGAGGTCGGCGGCGAGGTCAGAGGGCAACTGCCTGACGGCGGTCGCGGACTCCGACACAGAGGCCATGACGGTCTCCAGCAGCGCGATGACATCCGAGATCGGCGTCTCGGAGAAGGGCAGCGAGAAGACCACCGGGGGCACCGCGGCAGCAGCGCTGCCCAGAGACACCACGACTGTCGTCATCGTCGTGAACACGCGGATCAGCGGCCTGGGTTCGGCCGCCGCCGTCTCCTGCTCTTCGGCCGATCCGTACGGGGACGCCGAATCGGAACCGGTAGTTTCCGGTGAGCTGTCCTCCGTCGGCGCAGCAGATTGCGCGCCACCGGAGTCATCGGTCTCGGGTGCCGGCGACCCGGCCGCCACGTCCGCCGCATCGTCGGAAGCGGGCTCTGCCCGATCCGGGGTTGCCGCAGCGGTCTCGTCGGCCGGTTTCTCCTCGACAGGCTCGGCCTCGTCCGCGACCGCGACCTCGTCCGCGACCATGTCGTCGAGGACGTCCTCGACGACGGGCGCCGATTCCGCGCCCTCCTCGGTGGCCGTCGCGGCTTCGTCGTCGGCTTCTGTGTCTCGGGTCTTGACGCGATCGGCACCCCGGGCAGACCCGAAGACGCGATCGCGGTGGGACTCGACAGCGCTCGTGGCGCTGCGCACGACATCGCGCAAGGTGGTCCTGGCCGATTCACGACTGCCGGTGCCGGAGGATTCCGACGAGCTGGTTCGATCCTGTCCGGTACGGGTGGTGGTATCGCCGGTGTCCGCCGCAGCCACGGCACCGCCCGCGCCCCCCATGAGGAGCGCGGTCGAGAGCACAAGCGCGCCGGTCGCGCCGCGTAAGCGCCGCATCAGTGAAACCTTCCCTCACCCCGAACTGGATCCTGGTCGCCATCCTGGCTGCGTAGCAGAACCACAATTGTCGCATGCGCGACCCATCAGCAGGAACAATCCGGAAACCCACATGATTCTGGCGCGCACAGCAAAGGATTCGTCAACGCCTGGCTACGCCGGCGTGCTCGAGGTCCCGGCGTTCTCGAGGCCCCGTCCGGAGTCCTGGGGCTCGTCTGCGGAGGCGCTGCGCCGTCCGAGCAGATTGTCGAGTGCCCACGCTCCCCCGCCGGCAAGGGCCAGCAGCAGGAACGCGAAGCAGTACAGCACCGCCGACTCCCCACCGTTCTGGATGGGCAGCAGCCCGTCGGGTTGGTGCCGCCAGAAGTATGCCACCGCCATCGTGCCGGAAGCGATGAATGCTGCTGCACGAGTGAATAATCCGGACATCACCAACAATCCTGCGACCACCTCGATGAGTCCGGCCCACCACGAGGGCCACGCCCCGAACTGCGCCGTGCTGCCAACTCCCGGCGGCCAGCCGAAGAGCTTCACCGTTCCGTGCAGCGCGAACAGAAACCCTGCCACCACTCGGAACACGAACAATCCGACGGATGCATAGATGCCCGTTGTCGGGGCGCTCGGGATGCGTGCCATGCCGCTACGCTATGGCAATCGGTCGCCGGGCGGGGGGCTACGTCCGTGATGTCACGGCGGACCCGCAAACCCCTAACGCCCCACCTGGCAAGCATTCTGGGGGGGAGCCACCGCCGACCAGCACAGTCCTGGGGTGGATGAGCGTCGGGCGTTGGGCTCCGCGTCCGGACAAGAGCGATACCGTGTGACGACGTGCGGCGACCTCGGCCGCGCAGGACCAGACATGAGGTGTGTGATGCATCCGTTCCGCAAGGCCGTCGAAGCTCGCGACGAAGCCGCCATCGAAGCCTTGTTGGCCGATGATGTCGTGTTCACCAGTCCGGTTGCCTTCAAGCCCTACCCGGGAAAGCCCATGACCGCGGCGATCCTGCGCGCCGTGATGCGGGTGCTCGAGGACTTCCGCTATGTCCGCGAGATCACCGACAGCAATGGCCGCGACCACGCCCTGGTGTTCGAGGCGACGGTGGCCGGCAAGCATATCTCCGGGTGCGATTTCCTCCATGTCGACGACGCCGGACTGATCGACGACTTCATGGTGATGGTGCGCCCACTGTCAGGGGCGACGGTGCTGGCCGAGGCGATGGGCGCCCAGTTCGAACGAATTCAGCGCGAGGCCCTCGAAGCCGACCAGCGCGCGCGCTGACGCCGGCGGTCTCAGGACCTGATGAACTCCAGAATGTCGCGGTTGATCACATCGGCATGAGTGGTGGGCATTCCGTGCGGAAACCCGTTGTAGGTCTTCAGGGTTCCGTTGGGCAGCAACTGCGCGGACAGCGGCCCGGAATCGTCATACGGAACCACCTGGTCGTCGTCGCCGTGCATGACCAGCACCGGTAGCTGAATTCTCTTCAGATCCGCGGTGAAATCCGTCTGGGAGAACGCCACGACGCCGTCGTAGTGTGCCTTGGCGCCACCCATCATGCCCTGGCGCCACCAGTTGGCGATGAGCGCTTCGACGGGTTCGACGCCGTCCCGGTTGAAGCCGTAGAACGGGCCTTCGGGAACCGCGCGGTAGAACCCGGAGCGGTTGGTGGCCACCTGGGTCTGGAAGTCGTCGAACACCGCCTTGGGCAGCCCGCCCGGGTTGGCGTCGGTCTGCACCATCAGCGGGGGCACCGCGGCGATCAGCACGGCCTTGGCGGCGCGCCCCTCCCCGTGGCGGGCCAGGAATCGAACCACCTCTCCGCCCCCGGTGGAGTGTCCGACGTGCACCGCATCTCGCAACTCCAGATGCCTGACCACAGCGGCGAGATCATCGGCGTAGTGATCCATGTCGTGGCCGTCGGCGACCTGGGTGGAACGGCCGTGACCGCGCCGGTCGTGGGCCACCACCCGGTAGCCCTTGTCGAGGAAGAACATCAGCTGGGCGTCCCAGTCGTCAGATGACAGCGGCCACCCGTGGCTGAAGACGATCGGCTGACCCGAACCCCAATCCTTGTAGAAGATCTCCACACCATCGTCGGTGGTCACTGTGGGCATCGTGGCTCTTCTCGCTCCGGGGCAACCGCCGCTATCCGGGATCGCTTCTCGGGCTGGATGTTACCCGCTCTGCGCGTGCTCGCGCGCGCCGTACGCGATGGACGGCAGCGATTTCCGGACGTTGTTTTCGGTGGCACCATCACTGCTCACCTGTCGGCAACCCCGGCGTCCTTGTACGTTCGTGCTATGGCTTCGCGGGCACCGTTGACGATCATGTTCTGGCCGGAGTCGGCCTACGGACCGACCAACCAATGCATCGGCCTTGCCGCCGTTCTGCGCGAGCGCGGCCACACCATCGTCTTCGCCGCCGAGAGCTCATGGGCAGGAAAGATCGCGCCGCTCGGATTCGTCGAGGAACTCGTTGATCTGGCAGAACCGGTCGCCGGTGCCGAAGACGAAGATCCCGGCAAATTCTGGACCGACTTCATCGCCGAGACCGCGCCGGAGTTCCGCAAGCCGACGATCGAGCAATTGTCGACGTTCATCCAGCCGACATATCAGGCCCTCATCGATGGGGCGAAGTACTGCGAGCCACGGTTACGCGAGATCGTCACCAGGCACCGCCCCGATGTCATCGTCGAAGACAACGTCGTGCTCTTCCCGGCACTGGTGACCTCAGGAGCGCCGTTCGTTCGGATCGTCTCCTGCAGCCCACTGGAGATTCCCGGGCCGGATGTGCCCCGCCGTTCTCCGGGCTGCCCAGCTCCGACCGCAGCGGCTGGGACGCCTACCGCGCCGAGTTCGACCGCTCCAACCGGACCATGTGGGCCGACTTCGACGCATGGGTCCGAGCGCAGGGTGCCGACGCTCTGCCCGAACTCGAGTTCATGCCCCGTGCCAACGCCGCCAACCTCTACGTCTATCCCGCCGAAGCGGACTACCTCGACGCACGGCCGCTGGATGCCAGCTGGGTCCGGTTGGACTCCAGTGTGCGCGAGATCGACGAGCAGTACGTACTGCCCACCGAATTCGCGAATCGGCCACGCGACAGTGCGCTCGTCTACCTGTCCCTGGGCTCGCTCGGTGGCGCCGACGTCGATCTCATGCAGCGTCTGGTCGACGTGCTCGGCACCACCAGGCACCGCTTCATCGTGAGCAAGGGACCGCAGGCGGGTCGAATAACGTTGGCTGCCAACATGGTGGGCGCCCAGATGCTGCCTCAGACCAACGTCATCCCACAGGTGGATCTGGTGATCTCGCACGGCGGCAACAACACCGTCACCGAGAGCTTGCACTTCGGCAAGCCGCTGATCGTGCTCCCGCTGTTCTGGGATCAGTACGAGAACGCCCAGCGCATCCACGAACTCGGGTTCGGGGTGCGGCTGGACACCTATGCCTTCGCCGACGAGGAGTTGACGGCAGCCGTGGATCGCCTGCTCGCTGACGTCGCACTCCGGGAGCGGCTCACCGACCTCGGCGCGGTTATCCGCGCACGCGACGGGTTACGGGTCGGTGCCGACGTCATCGAGAAGGTCGGTCGCCAACACCGGGCGTCGATTGACTGAGATCCTGGACACGCTCGACCTCGGTCCCCACCACCGACTAGCGGTGGTGACCGAAAACAACACGCTGTCAGCGGTTCCGATGGCGCTCGATGGTGATGGGGTGCTGCAGCGCGCCCACCCCGGTGACGGTGCCGCCGAGGCGCTGCTCGACCTGATCGCCGAGGTGACGGTCTCCCGGCGGACAGGACGTTTCGCCGTGCGATCGTGGACCGACCTGACTGCCGTGGGCGAACAGGCCATCGGCGTCGACCAGACCAACGAGTCGGTGATCGTCGGCGCCACCGCCGTCGTCAAATGGGCGACCCACCTGCAGCAGGGGCCGCACCCCGCCATGGCGCGGATCAATGCGCTGCGCGATGCCGGTTTCACCGGGATGCCCGCTCCCTGGGGACTGGTGACCTGGCAGCCACCGGGCGCTGCCGAAACGCTCGTGGCCTACGCCGACGAATTCCTGCCCGGCGCAGTGGACGGCTGGACCTGGGCGGTCGACATCGTGACCGCTGCATCCGCTCACCGCGACAGCGAATACCTCGCGGCCGCCATTGCAGAAGTCGGTACGCTTGTTGCCGAACTGCACGCTGCATTGGCACCTACCGCGTCCCTGGCATCCGAGAGGGACACCACGCGCTGGCGTGACGATGCCCTGGAACTACTCGAGACTGCTTGTGAAATCGGAGATTCCGCGAGTTGTAGGCTGCTGAGATCCGCCCGCGCGCAAATCGTCACCGAACTCGAGACGCTCGGTACCCTCGCCGGCACTGCGGTGCTCGAAGGCCACGGGGACCTTCACGTCGGGCAGGTGCTGCACGGTGCAGGACGGTTCGTCGTGACCGACTTCGACGGCAACCCGGTGCTGCCCGCCTCACAGCGCGCCCTGCCGATCCCTGCGGTGCTCGACGTAGCCGGGATGATCCAGTCGCTGGCGCATGTCGCGATCGTCGCGTCCAAGTACACCTCCCTCGATCCCGGCGACCTGGGCAAGGTGGACCGGCACGCACGTGAGGTCTTCCTCGCCGCCTACCGACGACGCCTCGCCGAGCTGGGTCATGCCCGACTCTACGACCCCCGCCCTCTGCGGGCCTTCCGGATACAGCAGGTGATACGTGAGATGATTTATGCCGCAAACCATCTCGACCGGTGGATGTACGTGCCCGATGCGGCGCTGCCCGCCCTCCTCGATGAGCGGACCGAGCTGTGAGGCCCGACGGTTTCATCGCTGACCTGCGTCGCAAACCGGAAATGCTCCACCGGCTCGCCGCATCGTTGGCCGCGGGTAATCCCTGGTCCTCGGTGGTGCCCGACGACGTCGACCGAGTGGTGCTGCTGGGCATGGGGTCTTCGGCCTATGCCAGCGGTGTGGCTGCCGCCCGGATGCGTGCCGGCGGCATCGTCGCCGCGGCGGAGCTGGCCTCGTCGCGGTTGGTGCCCGCGTGGGGGCCGCGGACGCTGGTGGTGGCGATCTCGGCCAGCGGAGGCTCGGTCGAGACGCTCGACGCTCTCGGCCGACTGCCGGACTCGGTGCCTACCGTCGCGCTGACCAACACTGCCCGCTCCGACATCGCGGCGCGCTGCCACGCCGTGGTCACCATGGACGCGGATCCGGAGGTCGGCGGGGTCGCGTGCCGCAGTTACCAGCACACACTGGCATTGCTGATGGCGCTGCAATGCCACCTCACCGGGGCCGACACCGTCGCGCTGGCAGCCGCGGTGGATGCGGCGGCAACGGCCAGCACCCACCTCCTCGACACCGAAACCGACTGGTGCCCCGTAGTCACCGAACTGCTGCTCGGGCCGGCCGGCAGTCACCTCGCCGCGCCGGCCGAGCGACTGTGTTCGGCTCAGCAGGGCGCGTTGATGCTGCGGGAGGGCCCGCGACGCGCGGCAGTCGGCTGTGAGACCGGCGATTGGAGCCACGTCGACGTCTACTTGACCAAAACGACCGACTATCGGCTGCTGGTGTTCTCCGGCTCCCCGTGGGAGCAACAGCTGGCCGAATGGACCATCTCCCGCGGCAGCACGGTCGTCGGGGTGGGCGGCGAGGTGCCGGGCGCGCGGTACACCGTTCGTTATCCGGGTGACGACAACGACGACGTCGCACTTCTCGCTGAGACCCTGGTTCCTGAACTCATCGCGGCGAGGGCATGGCAGCACGGCGCAGACGTCAGGGCGGAGACGGGTGTGCAGTAGCGACGATTCCGTGGCGCGCCAGCAGAGCGAGTCGTCGGGAGTAGCCGTGCTCAGCCGCCCAGGTGATCTGGGTGTGCCACATCTGTTCCCGGGTCGGAATGGCCTCGCCGAGCCGGAGCTCCCACGGGCTGGGCCCGGCGTCTGCCAGTCCGTGGCCGAACAGCAACTTCAGGTGCGAGTCGTCGGGGCGGAACATCCGGTTGTAGAGCGCCTGTTGGTCGACCGGGTGGGCGCCCCACTCGAGCAGCAGCGTGGCCAGTTCCGGCGCGTAGGGGTGGCGCGGCTGGCGGCGGGGCCCCAGCTCGCCTTCCCCGAACGCTCCGGTGAGGGCGGTGAACGGCGTCGACATCCCACGCCACAGGTACCCGGCATTGGGATCGGCACCAGCCTGCAGCAACAGCGTTGCCGCAGCGAGGACTTGACTTCGGGTACGGCCGAGTTCGACACGGGAGTAGCACAGGTACATCAGCGGCACCCAGTCGTACGGCCCGCCCGTGATCGTCGCCAGGTCACGCCGGCCGGCCAGATGGGCGCTGAGCGCCAACGGATCCGCGGCTGCAGCGGCAGCCCACACGTGCTGTGCGACGAGGTCCGGGTCAGCGGCGGCCATCTCGGCTGCGGCAGCCCGCCGCGGCGGCGCGTCGGCGTCGGTGTAGCCCAGCACCGAAAGCGCACAGAACCGGTCCGGCGCGGCAAGGGCGTCCGTGTCTACTCGGCTCGGGTCGACGGCGAGGTCGGCGACGATCCCCAGATAGTGGACGACGGATGCCCAATCGGAGAAGCCGTAGCTCCGTGCGACCGTCAACTCTGCGTCATCCAATGTGAACGGGCCGGATCGCGCCGCCAGTGCGAGGTCCGGACCCGGATGGTGCCTGCGGACGAACCCTTTCCCGGCGACGTCTCCCTCGCTCACCTGCCGGTGCAGGGTGCGCACCTCGTCGCACAAGGGACCCAGCGAGGCATTGTCGGGCAGCGTGCTGGTCATGGCAGCCCCCTTCGTGACCGCAACGAGTGTACGTCTGCCGACATCCACCGGATCAACAGTGCTGGCGCGGTACGATCCGGGGCGTGTGGGTGATGCGCGTCGTCGGACCGGTCGGGCTCTGCCTGGTGACCATGGGCCTGTACGCGGTGCCGCAACCACCCGAGGCCTCGGCCGACGTGTGCGGCTCGGTCGGGGGTCGCCACGTCTCGGTGAACGCGTGCGGCAGCATTGCCGACGCCATCGCGCCGTGGGTCCCGCCACCTTCCGAGTACGTCCCACTGCCGCAGGACTACGACACCGCGGCGCCTCCCCCGCCACCGCCGCCGCCACCGCCGCCACCAGATGTCACCGTGTGCGCCGACTTCGGGCGGCGCATCAGCGTGAGCGGTTGCGTGTAGCTACTCGTAGTTGATTCCGGAGCGGAATTCCGTTGTCGAGAAGTCGATCTGAGCGTCCGGGTTCGCGATCGCGGTCGTCGTTCCCGCGCCGAACGCGCCCAGGCTGTCGAACAGCGTGGCAGTGCCGACAGCGATGCCTTCGGCGGCGTGGTGCGAGTCAGCCTGGATGCCGATCCAGTCGTCGACAGGAAGACGCGAGAGCGCCACGGTCAGGTCACCGTTGATGTATCCGACGCCGGCGCTTCCGAGGTTGGTCACCAGGCTGGTCGCCTCTGCGACCATCGCCGCCCGGACGAACGGTGAGTTGCTCTGCCCCGTGACAACACTGATGCCGTCGTTGTAGAAGCGCTTTCGTGAGTCGTTCTGATGCTCGCCCGGCGAGCGGGTCCATCCGGCATCGTCGCTACCCACGAACGGCAGAACGGTGCCGTCGGTCGGCGGTGGCTCCGGAAAGCTGGTCGCCGACTTCCACAGCTTTCCCGGCGGCGCGGTCGACGGCCGGTACTGCACCAACGTCGCCCTGGCCGTGACGCGCCCGTTCTGCACGACGTCACACTCCGCCGCCCGGACCCTACGGCCGTCGCGAACGATCGTGATGTCCAAGGTCGTGAGCACGTTCCGCGCCGCGCGGAACAGGTCCACCGTCAATCGAGCCGGTCGCAACTCCGTTGATCCGCAACTGATCTCGAGACCGCGGGCTACCAAACCGACGATCGCCGGACCGTTGAGGTGGTCGTCACCCCAGTGGCTCTGCGCGAATCGGGTGGGCATGAACCCGCCGTCGACCTGCATGAAATGTGCCGGCTCCGCCGCCACTCAGGTGTTCCTGCCGCCATTGACCCCGAGGATCTGGCCGGTGATGTAACCGGCCTCTTCCGAGATCAGAAATGCGCAGGCTGCTGCGATGTCCTCGGGGCGGCCCATCCGCCGCACCGGCGTGGCGTCGATGGTTGCCTGCACATCTCCAAGTAGACCGCGCGCCTGCGCACCGCGCAGCATCGGGGTGTCGATGAAGCCGGGCGGAACGGCGTTGACGGTGATGCCGGCCGGGCCGTACTCCAGCGCGAGAGACTTGGTCAGCCCGTTGACCGCGGACTTGGCGGCCACGTAATGCGTCATGTAGGGCGTCCCCGAGTGGGTGCTCGACGACGAGATGTTGACGATCCGGCCCCAGCCCGCGGAGATCATGTCCGGCAGTGCCGCCTGGATGCAGTGGAACACCCCGTTGAGGTTCACATCGACCACGCGCTGCCATTCGGCGAAGGTGATGTCGGTGAACTTCTTGAACCCGTCCAGGCCCGCGGCGTTCACCAGGATGGACACCGGGTCGCCCGATTGCGCACGGATCGCGCTCAACGCAGCATCCACCTGAGCGCGGTCGGTCACGTCAGCGACATGGGCGTATTCGTCGTCGGACGGGCTGAGGTCGATGGTCGCGACGTGGTGACCGTCGGCCCGCAGCCGCTGCACCACCGCCCGCCCGATGCCCGAGCCGCCCCCGGTGACCACTGCAGTCTTCATGCCGATTTCCTCTCTGGGTAACCACTTCTCATGCGTGGCGCGGCCGCCGGATGCGTAGACCCAGCGTTCGTCGCGCTGCGTCGACGAGGTAGGACTGCAGTTCGTCGTCGCTCAGCTCGGCCGACAGCGGACCCGCCGCGGCCGCCAGGCCCGCGAACACCATCGCCGCCTTGACCCTGCCTGCCGGCCCGGGATCGACATCGGAGAGAAGAGATAGCTGGCGTGTGATCAACTGCGTCCAGTCACGGTGCGCATCGAGTGCCTCCGCGACGCTGGGGTCGGCGGCGAGCACCCCCACCAGACCCCGGTTCCGCACCGCCAGCGCTGCGTATCCGGTCAGCATCCGATCCGCTCTGGCGGACACCGAACGTTTGGCCTCCGCAGCGTCGATCACTTCCGCCAGTTCCTCCATCACAGGCTCGAGTACCGCGAGCAACAGCTGCTCACGAGTCCGGAAGTGGTGGTAGATCGCTGCTTTGGTGAACCCGAGGTGGTCGGCGATCATCTGCAGGGAGGTGCCGGCGTAGCTGTGCCGGGTGAAAAGGCTGACGGCGACGTCGATCAGCCGGGCACGGGTGTCCGACGCCGGGTGCGCCTGCGCCGCGATGGTGTCCACGGCCCGCTCCCGTCGTCGATTTCCTTTACGAACGTAAAGTACCCGACTAGCCGATCGTAAAGCAACCGGGTCCGTCCGAGGGGGTCACCTCGCTGGTCCTCAGCGGTTCAGCTGCCATATCCGCGTCGACAGGACCGTCGCAAACGCGCACCACACGGGATACGCGGTCAGCGCCGCACCGGCAGGGGCGTTCACCGCGGCCGCCCGGCGCACCAGGTCCACACTGCTGGCGGTCAGCAGACCTGCACCCACCGCAGCCGCACCCAGCCGCTTGCGATTGAAGAAGATCCAGCTCCAGCCGGCGTTGAGCGCCAGATTGGCAGCCAACGCCCGGGTGTACGCCCGCGCCTGCTCGGTTTCCCCGCGGTCGTTCAACGTGTCGATCGTCGAGGCGGACACGACGGCGATGTCGCTGTAGAGAATGTTCCACGCGACGGGAAAGGCCAGTCGGGGCGGCTGGAAACCGGGCTTCTTCAGCCGGTCGTACCACGGCGACTGGACCGCAGGTGTGGTGGCCAGGGCTCCGAGGCCGGCTGCGGCGAATGCCGCCCCGGCGGTCTTTGCGAGGGTCAACGGGCGCATGGAGAGTCCTTCCTGCAGGCGGGACGCCACGGGCGGTGGCATGACGATCATTACCCGCGCCACGGCATCACGAACCCCGGGTGAACTGGTGACCCCGCGGCTACCCCTCGGCCGGTTGTCGGCACCTCTCGGTCAGCCGTGATAATCAACAGCGAAACCAAGATGAACTAACGATCGGAGCGGACGTGCACGAGACGGGCACCGGCACGTCCGGCCGCCCGGTCGACCCGCCGATCAAGGCGCCGCGGTTCCTGGTCGTCGGCCTGAGCGTGGTGGTGCTCACCGTGGCGGTGCTGCAGACCGCAGTGGTCCCGGTGCTCGGGGTGATCGCCGAGCAGCTGGGCGCGTCGACGGTGGCGGTCAGCTGGGTGGTGACGGCCAACCTGCTGGCGGCCGTCGCCGCGACCCCGCTGATCGGGCGCCTGGCCGAC
Organism: Mycolicibacterium hippocampi; assembly: GCF_010723735.1. GTDB lineage: Bacteria > Actinomycetota > Actinomycetes > Mycobacteriales > Mycobacteriaceae > Mycobacterium > Mycobacterium hippocampi. The sequence continues at coordinate 3,964,500 of NZ_BLLB01000002.1, forward strand.
CTGCACCGCAAGAAGCGGGTGCTGCTCATCGTGCTGGCTGTCGTGCTGGCCGGTTCCCTGCTGGCCGCCACCACCACATCGCTTCCGCTGCTGATCCTGGCCCGGGTGCTGCAAGCGGCCTCGTTTGCGCTGTACCCGATCAGCATCGCGATCCTGCGCGAAGAGATCAGGCACGACAGGATGGGATCGGCGATGGCGGTGCTGTCCGGCACGCTGGGATTCGGCGGCGGCACCGGCCTGGTGGTGGTGGGCTTGCTGATGAGCGGTGACCCGGGGTACCACCGCGTCTTCTGGCTCACCACGGCGTTCACGGTGCTCGTCGTGGTGATCGTGGTGGCCGTAGTCCCGGACCGGCCGCGCAGCACCACCGGCACGATCGACTGGCTGGGTGCGCTGGGCCTGGCAGCGGGATTGTCGGCACTGCTGCTGGCGATCACCCAGGGAACCTCGTGGGGGTGGGCCTCGCCGCGCACGGTCCTCAGCGCGGTCGGTGGGGTCGTCGTACTCGTCGGGTGGTGGGTGTGGGAGAAACGCACCGCACGGCCACTGGTCTCGACCCGGATGCTGTCGCGGCGCACGATGCTGTTCACCAACCTCGCGACCATCTTCGTCGGCATGGGCCTGTATTTCGCATTCCTGGGCCTCACCCAGTTCGTGCAGATCCCGCGGGAGGTGGCGGGCTACGGATTCGGTGCCACGGTGCTCGAGGCGAGCGTGATCTATCTGCTTCCCGGTGCGGTCACCGGGTTCGTGGTCGCGTTGTTGAGCGGCCGCTTCATCGACCGGTTCGGCGCCCGACCGGTTCTGGTGGTCGCCGCGATGGCGGGGATCACCGGCTTTCTGTTCATCGCGTTCGCGCACACGTCACCGTGGCAGGTGATCATCGCGAACATCCTGGCCAACGCCTACATCAGCCTTGGCTACGGGGCACTGCCCGCACTGGTGGTCGGCGAGGTCGCAGCCGGCGAGACCGGGGTTGCCACCAGCATGAACGCAATCGCCCGCACAGTCGGCAGCTCCACCGCCGCCGCCCTTGTCGCGGTCCTGCTGAGCCGGACGACCCTGACGGGGACCCCGATGGAGAGCAGCTTCGTCGCCATCTTCGTCTGCGGAGCCATCACCGCCGCACTGGCGATGGTGCTGATCGCGTTGTCGCGACAGCGGTCACCCAGCGTCGAATCGCCGGAAGCCCGCTACGAATCGCGTGCGATGAACCACGAGTGGGGGTGACGTTAGCGCAGCTCGGCCAGGTTGCAGACCGACCGGCGCACGTCCCCCTTGATGACCCTGGCGACCACCCCGCCGACGGGCGTGTTCAGCAGTCCGCCGGACAGCTCGGCGATAACCCGGAACGTCGACCCGTCGACACCGCCCGGGTCGTCCCGGCCGCCCGGTTCGACCTGCATCGTCAGCGTGATGCGGACACCACCGCGGCCGTTGCCGAGCAGTTCGATCCCCTTGGGTTCGTCATACCTGGTGACGCGCCAGTGGATGACGTTGCGGAACCCCTTGACCTTGATCAGCGACGAGACCTGGGTGTCGACGTCGATGACTGCGGGAACCTCGCTCTTCCAACCGCCGAAAATGGTCAACCATTCGCCGAAGCGCCCGAGATCCGAGGCGAGCTCCCACGCGCGTTCGGGAGTGAGTTCGGAAGAAACCGCCACGTCGACTGAAGCCATGCACTATTCACTACCCCACACGATGACCCAGGTAAACGGCTAGCGGACCGGGCGCCGGATTCCGGCGCGTGGCGAGCCCGTCGGCTGCGACACTGAAGCGATCACGATCACTGTGCCGGCGGACCCCCGCTCCGGCGACAGCGCCGTGCGCGCATATCGCGGATTCTCGTGCGATCTGCCCGAAGCAGCGAGGGATTCCATTGTGTTTTTGTAAATTCGTTGCGGAATCGCTTGCGAAGGTCCGTCCGATCCGCGAAGGTTTATCGACAGCCCCTGCGGCTGCACCTGAGGAGGACCTGCGCTGACCGGCACACACACCACCGCTGTAGACCACACGGCGGGAACGGAGGCCACCCGCGCCAAGGGCGGTCCCGTCATCGAGATCGACCATGTCACCAAACGCTTCGACGACTACGTCGCGGTTGCCGACGCGGACTTCTCGATCGCGTCCGGGGAGTTCTTCTCCATGCTCGGACCCTCGGGATGCGGCAAGACCACGACGCTGCGGATGATCGCGGGCTTCGAGACGCCGACCGAGGGCGCCATCCGGCTCGAGGGCGCGGATGTCTCCCGAACCCCGCCGAACAAGCGCAACGTCAACACGGTGTTCCAGCACTACGCGCTCTTCCCGCACATGACCGTGTGGGACAACGTCGCCTATGGGCCGCGCAGTGCCAAAAAAGACAAGCAAGAGGTTCGCAAGCGCGTCGACGAACTCCTCGAGATCGTGCGCCTGAGCGATTTCGCGGAGCGCAAACCCGCCCAACTGTCCGGCGGCCAGCAGCAGCGAGTCGCCCTGGCTCGTGCTCTGGTCAACTACCCCAGCGCGCTGCTGCTCGACGAACCGCTCGGCGCGCTGGACCTCAAGTTGCGCCACGCCATGCAGTTCGAGCTCAAGCGCATCCAGCGCGAGGTCGGGATCACGTTCGTCTACGTGACGCACGACCAAGAGGAAGCGCTCACGATGAGCGACCGGATCGCGGTGATGAACGCCGGCAACGTCGACCAGATCGGCACCCCGACCGAGATCTACGACCGGCCCTCCACTGTGTTCGTCGCGAGCTTCATTGGCCAGGCCAACCTCTGGTCCGGGCGCCAGACAGGGCGCTCCAACCGCGAGTTCGTGGAGGTCGAGGTCCTCGGCTCAACGCTGAAGGCCCGTCCGGGTGACACCACCATCGAGCCCGGCGGCCACGCAGCGTTGATGGTCCGCCCGGAGCGGGTGCGGGTGTCGATCGACGCCCCGACCGGCGATGTGGCCGGTGTGCGGGCCACGGTGCGCGACCTGACCTTCCAGGGGCCGGTGGTGCGGCTGTTGCTGTCGGCACCGGACGACTCGGAGGTCATCGCCCACGTCGGGCCGGAACAGGATCTGCCGCTACTGCGTCCGGGCGACGAGGTCTATGTGTGCTGGGCTCCGGACGCCTCACTGGTGCTGCCCGGCGCCGACATCCCGACCACCGAGGATCTCGAGGAGATGCTCGACGACTCCTGATGCTTTCCCCCGCCGGCCCGTCCGGCGTGACCCGTCCCCCCATCGGAGCCGACGAAAGGCACAGCTGCCATGTCCCGTGATCTTCCCTTCCCTGCCGATCCTGCGCTGCTCGCCCGGCTGACCGCGAGCCGGACCTCTCGACGGCGTTTCATCGGCGGTGGGGCCGCGGCCGCGACCGCGCTGACCCTCGGCTCGTCTTTTCTGACTGCCTGCGGATCAGACAGCGGCACCTCCAGCGCCCCCACCGACGACGGCGGTCCCGCCAGCGGCACGCTGCGCATCTCGAACTGGCCGTTGTACATGGCCGACGGGTTCATCGCCGACTTCCAGACGGCGTCGGGGATCACCGTCGACTACAAGGAAGACTTCAACGACAACGAACAGTGGTTCGCCAAGAACCGGGAGCCGTTGTCGCGAAAGCAGGACATCGGCGCCGACCTGGCGATCCCGACCACGTTCCTGGCGGTGCGGCTGCACCAACTGGGCTGGCTCAACGACATCAGCGACGAGGGCGTGCCCAACAAGAAGAACATCCGCCCCGACCTGCTGGAGGCCAGCGTCGACCCGGGTCGTCAGTTCAGCGCGCCATACATGTCCGGGCTCGTCGGGCTCGCCTACAACCGCGCCGCCACCGGCCGCGACATCTCGACGATCGACGACCTGTGGGATCCCGCGTTCCGGGGCCGGGTCAGCCTGTTCTCCGACGCGCAGGACGGTCTCGGGATGATCATGCTCTCGCAGGGGAACACCCCGGAGAACCCGACCACCGAGAGCGTGCAGCAGGCCATCGACCTGGTTCGCGAACAGAACGACCAGGGCCAGATCCGCAGGTTCACCGGCAACGACTACGCCGACGATCTGGCGGCCGGCAACATCGCTGTCGCACAAGCGTATTCGGGCGATGTGGTACAGCTGCAGGCGGACAACCCCGATCTGCAGTTCATCGTCCCCGAAACGGGCGCGACCACGTTCGTCGACACGATGGTCATCCCCTACACCACACAGAACCAGAAGGCCGCCGAGGCGTGGATCAACTACGTCTACGACCGGGCCAACTACGCCAAATTGGTCTCCTACGTCCAATACGTGCCGGTGCTCTCGGGCATGACCGAGGAACTGGAGAAGATCGATCCGGAGTCCGCCCGCAACCCGCTGATCAACCCCCCCGAGGACGTGCTGGCGAAGTCGAAGGGCTGGGCGGCGTTGACCGACGAGCAGACGCAGGAGTACAACACCGCGTACGCCGCCGTCACCGGCGGCTGACACATGGCCGGTGTCGCCACCAGCAGTCGGCAGCGGAGCAAGATCGCCCCGTACCTGATGGTCCTGCCGGCGCTCGCGTACCTCGGCATTTTCTTCGTGGTGCCTTTCTTCTCGCTGGCGCGCACATCGTTGTCGGAGACCGGCGGATCGGTGTTCATGCCGACGCTGACGTTCGCCTGGGACATCGGCAACTTCGGCGACGCGTTCACCGAGTACCGCGAGCAGATCTTCCGGTCCTTCGGCTACGCGTTCGCGGCCACCCTGCTGTGCCTGGTGCTGGCGTTCCCGCTGGCATACGTCATCGCATTCAAGGCGGGTCGCTTCAAGAACCTGATCCTCGGCCTTGTCATCCTGCCGTTCTTCGTGACGTTCCTGATCCGCACGCTCGCCTGGAAGACGATCCTGGCCGATGACGGCTGGCTCGTCACCGCGCTGGGCACCATCGGCCTGCTTCCTGACGAAGGGCGCCTGCTGTCCACGAGCTGGGCGGTCATCGGTGGTCTGACCTACAACTGGATCATCTTCATGATCCTGCCGTTGTACGTCAGCCTCGAGAAGATCGATCCACGGCTGCTCGAGGCGTCCAAGGACCTCTACTCGTCGACGCCACGGAGTTTCCGCAAGGTGATCCTGCCGCTGTCGATGCCGGGGGTGCTCGCGGGCAGCATGCTGGTGTTCATCCCGTCGGTCGGCGATTTCATCAACGCCGACTATCTCGGGAGTACCCAGACGACGATGATCGGCAATGTCATCCAGAAACAGTTCCTCGTCGTCAAGGACTACCCTGCCGCTGCCGCGCTCAGCCTCGGGTTGATGGTCACGATCCTCGTCGGGGTGCTGCTCTACGCCAGGGCGCTCGGCACGGAGGACCTGGTATGACGACACAGGCAGGCGCCGCGGTCGCCACCGCCGCACAGCAGGACCCCCGCCCGAAAAAGCTGAAGTCACGACGCAATTGGGGTGACGTGCTGCTGCGCATCGTTGCCGGGTTGGTGCTGTTGTATCTGTTCCTGCCGATCTTCGTGATCATCTTGTTCTCGTTCAACAAGCCCGTCGGCAGATTCAACTACAGCTGGGAAGGCTTCACGCTGGACAACTGGGCGGACCCGTTCAAGTACCCGCCCCTGACCGACGCACTGAAACTGAGCCTCAACGTCGCCGCGGTGTCCACCGCGGTGGCCCTGGTGCTGGGGACGTTGGTGGCGGTGGCGCTGGTCCGCCAGCGCTGGCGCGGACAGCGAGCGGTCGACACCTTCCTGATCCTGCCGCTGACGGCCCCCGAGGTGGTGATGGGTGCGGCGCTGCTGACCCTGTTCCTCGATCTCAGCTGGCCGGCCGGCTACACCACGATCCTGATCGCGCACATCGCCTTCGAGGTCAGTTTCATCGCGATGACCGTGCGTGCCCGGGTCCGTGGCTTCGACTGGACCCTCGAGGACGCCTCGCTGGATCTGGGCGCCGGCCCGGCCCGGACGTTCTTCAAGGTGACGCTGCCGCTGATCGTGCCCGGTATCGTCGCGGCGGCGATGCTGTCGTTCGCGTTGTCGCTGGACGACTTCATCATCACCTATTTTGTCAGCGGCTCGACCGTGACCTACCCCCTCTACGTCAACGCGGCGGTCAAAGCGGCGGTGCCGCCGCAGATCAACGTGCTGGCCACCGCGATCCTGTTGGTCAGCCTGCTGCTATTGGCGGTGGGCACGTTGTACCGGCGCAAGAGGTTCGCCGGCTGACCGGTGCCGACCTGAACGACGGAGCTTACTTCAGCAGCATCGTGCGATGGTTGGCCGCGATCTCGTGTTGCATCTCGGCCCGGGACAGTTCATGCATGCCGCATTCGCAGGCAGCCGGTACCAGATCGTCAGCGTAGCGTCCCGCATCCAGGACGTCGACGTAGCGCGAGCCGTGTCTGCTCGCGTGGTGCGCAGCGTCGACGAAATCCCGGTCTCCGTGTGCGTGCGGGCCGACACGTGATTCGAACACCGCTCCGGCGGATGTACTGAAAACAGCTGCGACATGGTGGCTTCGGCCACAACGCACCCGCAACAGAGCGCGGTGGTCTCGTTCAGCGCCGAGCGCGTCCAGCGCCTCCAGGGCTGCAGCCCGGCGTTCAGTCGGTGTGGTGGCGTTCTGATGCCTCATGGCTTCCTCCGCATTCCGGGTCGAACCTCTCGAACGGTACTGACCAGACGGGCCCGCGTCAGGAGTCGAAGGTCACCTCTCGCCCGTCGACGGCGAGGTCGCGAAGGCGTCCTCGATCCACATCAGCAACTCGGCCAGTTCCAGGCTCCCGATGCCCAAGCAGACCTTGGTCCCCAGACAGTGGGCACAAGTGCCCTGTCGGCAGGCAGAATCCGACCCCGGCGACCACAATCCTCCGCCGGTCCGGAACGGTGCCGATAGGGTCGGACCGTGTCCACGTTGGGCTGGATCCTGTTGGCGGGCTTGGCCATGAGCACGCTGGCCCTCGTGGGCAGCACCGCCCTGCTCATACCGGACCGGTTGTTTTCGCGCATCGTGATGCCTTTGGTGGGTCTGGCGGCTGGTGCGCTGCTGGGCGGCGCGCTCTTTCACATGCTGCCCGAATCGATTTCGACCATCGGGAACCACCTGTCGGTCTTTGCGTGGGTCGCCGCCGGGTTGTTCTCATTTCATGTACTCGAACAGTTCTTGCACTGGCACCACTGCCATCGTCCGATCCGTGAGCACCGCCCCCTGGGCTACCTCATCCTCGCCGCCGACGGACTCCACAACCTGATCGGCGGCATGGCGGTCGGGAGCGCATTCGTCGTCGACTTTCGCCTCGGCATCGTCACATGGTTGGTGGCGGCGGCCCACGAGATTCCGCAGGAACTCGGTGACTTCGGAATCCTCGTGCACAGCGGCTGGAACACTCGGCAGGCGTTGCTCTACAACGTCCTGTCAGCACTGACATTTCCTGCGGGAGGGCTGCTCGCATACGGGTTTGCCGGCCATGTCGACGTCGCCGTTCTGGTGCCGTTCGCCGCCGGGAACTTCATCTACATCGCACTCACCGATCTACTGCCGGAGATCAGCACGTCGCCGATCGCCAAGCACAAGATCGTGCAGACACTCAGCTTCGCAATCGGACTCCTGGTGCTCTGGGTGATCGCTGTGCTGGCGTGAGAGGTGGATTCCCCGGGCGGGGACGCGGTTCGGGACTGTGGTCAATCGGCTCAAGGACTTAGTTCCATTCCGGTGCGTCGTTCCTTTGGGGAACACTCAATTGATGAGGCCATTTGACGATCGGATGGACGCTGGACGCCAACTGGCACAGCGTCTCGATCCCCTACGCGGCCAGGACATCGTGGTCCTCGGCCTGCCGCGGGGCGGCGTGCCGGTGGGCTTTCAGGTCGCCCAATCGCTGCACGCCCCACTCGACGTGCTCATGGTGCGCAAGCTCGGCGTCCCCTTCCAGCCCGAACTCGCCTTCGGCGCCATCGGTGAGGACGGGGTGCGGGTGCTCAACGACCGCGTGGTCCACGAGGCGCACCTCGACGGCGACGCGATGGATGCCGTCGAACGCAAGCAGCGGGCCGAACTACGGCGCCGTGTGGAACGCTTCCGCGCCGGGCGCAGCCGGATTCCGTTGACAGGGCGGATCGCCGTCATCGTCGACGACGGTATCGCCACCGGTGCGACCGCCAAAGCGGCATGCCAGGTCGCCCGCGCTCACGGCGCGAACAGGGTCGTGTTGGCGGTACCGATCGGACCTGACGATCTCGCCGAGCGGTTCGCCGGATACGCCGACGAGGTGATCTGCCTGCGAACGCCCACGTACTTCTCCGCCGTCGGGCAGGGATACCGCCACTTCACGCAGACCTCCGACGACGAGGTGGTCGCACTGCTCGACCGAGCGCGGAGTGGCATGCCGAAACCCGCGGGCACCGGGGCCGAGGACCCACCGATGTGGGACGAAGAAGTCGAGGTGGCTGCAGGGCCGGTGATGTTGGCAGGACATCTGACCGTCCCCGAGAATCCTTCGGGTGTCGTCGTCTTCGCACACGGCAGCGGGAGCAGCCGGCACAGCCCTCGAAATCGTTATGTCGCTGAGGTATTGAACGAGGCTGGGCTTGCCACTCTGTTGTTCGATCTGCTCACACCCGAGGAGGAACGTCACCGGGCCAACGTCTTCGACATCGAATTACTGGCCCGACGCCTGGTTGACGTCACATTCTGGCTGGCGGGCCGGCCGGCCACAGCGTCCCTCCCGGTCGGCTACTTCGGTGCGAGCACCGGGGCGGGGGCGGCGCTGGTCGCGGCTGCCGATCCCCGCACGAAGGTCGGCGCGGTCGTCTCCCGCGGTGGCAGGCCCGACCTCGCCGGTCGCTCGCTGATGAAGGTCTCGGTTCCCACCTTGCTGATCGTGGGCGGGCAGGACGATGTGGTCTTCGAACTGAACCGACAGGCGCAGGCGGCAATACCCGGCAAGTGCAAACTCAGCGTGGTTCCCCGCGCCACGCACCTGTTCGAAGAACCGGGCACGCTCGAACAGGTGGCGAAGCTGGCGTGTGAGTGGTTCGTCGACCACCTGAGCCGCGTCGTCGTGCGGCCGTAACGACGCCGTTCTGCCGCGAAACACTCGAAGAGGCAAGGCGAATGCGAACTGAATACCACCAAGAGCTGGCCGAACTGGGCACCTCACTGACGCAGTTGTGCGATTTGGCCGCGACCCTCATCGGTCACGCGACCCGGGCACTGCTCGACGCTGACCTCGAGCTGGCGGAGCAGGTCATCAGCGACTACGGCAGGGTCACGGCACTGAGCACCACCGCCGAGGAGCGGGCCATTTCGTTGCTGGCCCTCCAACAGCCGGTCGCAGGCGACCTTCGCAGCATCGTCAGCCACCTACAGTGCATCGGTGAGGTCGAGCGGATGGGCGCCCTGGCCGTGCACGTCGCCAAGATCGTCCGTCAGCGACATCCGCAGCACGTGTTGCCTGCGGACATCGCGGACCAGTGCGCCGAGATGGGCCGGATCGCCGTCGAATTGGCGAACGACGCGAGGACGGTGGTGGCCTCGGGCGACCCGGACAAGGCAGCCCGACTGCGCGAGCAGGACGACGCCATGGATGAGCTGCACGAGCACCTGCTCGCTGCGCTGTTGGATCCCGGATGGAGGCACGGCGCCGGTGCAGCAGTCGATCTCGCGTTGCTCGGGCGCTTCTACGAGCGCTTCGCCGACCATGCCGTGGAGATCGGCAGGCGGGTGGTCTTCGAGGCGACCGGCACGCTGCCGCCCGAGCAGGGAATCGGGACCTACTAGAAGCGTGTCAGGCCACCTCGAGTGGCACCGTGGCGCGGGCTCCGGTGCGTGCCGCTCCCGCGCCTGCTGTCACCACGAAGAGGATGCCGGCCACAGCCAGGGCGCTCGGAACCTGTTCGAGCACAAGCAGTCCGACCAGCATTGCCAGCGCCGGTTCCAAGCTCATCAGGGTGCCGAACGCCGCGGTGGTGAGCCGGCGAAGAGCCAGCATCTCCAATGTGAACGGCACCACCGGCAACAGTATGGCGAGCCCGACTCCGATCAGCAGGATCTGCGGCGTCATCCGGTCGAAGACCGCGGGACCAACGGCGAGGGTCGCCACCAATCCGGCGACGGGCATCGACACCGCCAGGCCGCTGATCCCGGCGACCTCGTCCCCGACCCGCTGGGTGAGCACGATATACCCGGCCCAGCAGGCGGCTGCGGCGAGCGCGTACCCGGCACCGACGGGGTCGACCGCCCCGCTCCACGGCTCAGTGAGCAGCACGACGCCCACCGCTGCCAGACCCGGCCACACCGTGCGGGCGCGACCGTGGCCACGTGCGATGGCCACGCCCAGCGGTCCCAGGAATTCCAGCGCGCTGGCGGTGCCGAGCGGGATGCGATCCAGGGCCGCCATGAACAGCAACGTGATCGCCGCCGTGACGACGCCGAGCAGGACACACGTCAGGAAGCTGTTGCGGGTGAAGGCCGACCGGCGCGGCCGGACGATGACCAGCAGCAGGATCCCCGCCCATGCGAGTCGCAGCCATGCCGCGCCTTCGACGCCGATGTCGTCGATCAGCGATACGGCCACCGCCAGCCCCATCTGCAGACAGACCATGGCGCCTACCGCCATGAACGCGCCGGTGCGGGCCTGCTCGGTGCTCACCCCTGCATTGAACGGGACGCCGACTGCTCAGGTCCACGCGTTTTCGCCGGAGGCACCCCGGAGGCGGCGGCCGTGCTAGCGAGCGGCGGTGCTCCGCCGTCCGGTGACACCGAGGTAGATCGCGATCAACACGATCGCGATGATGACGCCGACCAGGAACGGGATGATCTCGAAACCGCCGTTCTCGTTGGAGTACCCGAGTTGATAGGTCACCCACGAGCCCAGAAACGACCCGAGCGCGCCGAGGGCCACGGTCATGATGACCCCGATGTTCTGCTTTCCGGGCATGATCAGTCGGGCGAGACCTCCCACAATCAGCCCGACGACGATGGCTCCGAGGATCGTCCAAAGCATCTCGTACTCCTCACGGGTCGCGCCAGCGGAGTTCCCACTGCCTGAGTCCGCTCTACCCGTTATCGCCGGCCCCAATCTCCGGCGACCGCTCAGTCCTGGCGTGGGTCGGGCACCGACGGCCAGTCCCGCGACACCGACGACGTCCACCGGGGCTCACGCCGCTGCAGGAACGCAGCCACCCCTTCGCGCGCATCGGCGGTCCCCATCACCCGCCGGTGCATCTCGGTCTCCAGCGCCGCCACCTCGCGGGGGCCGTAGCCCTTGGTCATCGTGTCCCAGAGCAACCGCTTGGTCAGCGCCACCGACATCGGCGCGACGTTGACGGCGATGTCGCGGGCGATCGACATCGTGTGGTCGAGAACTTCGGCCGCGGGCAGCGTGCGGGTGGCGATGCCCATCGCCGCGGCTTCCGCTCCGTCGAACGTCCGCCCGGTCAGCAGCAGGTCGGCGGCGACCGCACCGCCGACCAGATGTGGCAGCGTCCAGTGCGCCATGCAGTCCGGCAATACACCGCGACGCACCTGCGCGACAGCATATTTGGCGTCGGTCGCCATGATCCGGAGGTCGGCCTGGAGCGAGATCGTCAACCCGATCCCGATGGCGTGGCCGTTGATGGCGGCAAGCACGGGTTTCCGCAGTTCGAACGCAGCGGGGTCGATGGGTGACGCCGTGAAACTGCCGACCGCGGATTCGGCGTCGAACGGGTTGGTCGCCGCAGCGAAGTCGGCGCCCGCGCAGAACGCATCCCCCGCGCCGGTCAGCACGATCGCGCGGACGTCGTCTGCAGCGTCGCACTCCCGGTAGGCACGGCTGAGCTGGGCGCCCATCGCCGTGGTGTAGGCGTTGCGCCGCTCCGGCCTGTTCAGGGTCAACAGCGCCACGCCACCGGCGACGGCGACGGTCAGGTCACTCATTCCGCGAACTTAGCGCCTCAACCGCGGGTGGAGGAGCAGGTCGAAGCCGGGCGGAAGGTGCCGGGTTTGCCGCGGCATGACCGCGGGAACACAGCCGTCATGTTGATCCGACGTGTTGCTCGCCCCATGCTCTCAGCAGTGTTCATCTCGCGTGGCGTCGAGGCCCTTCGAAGCCCCAAACCCGCAGCGGATGCGACCCGCCAGACTCTCGAGGAACTCAGTAAACTGCCGGATCCAGTCGGCACGAACGTGCCGTCGGATGCCGAGACGGTGGCCCGGGTCAGCGCGGCGGTGCAGATCGGTGGCGGGCTCCTCCTCGCGACGGGCAAACTGCCCCGGGTGGCATCGGCCGCCCTGGCGCTCAGCGTGGTCCCGGGTTCGCTTGGTGGACACGCGTTCTGGAACGAATCCGACCCCCAACGCAAAGCCGATGAGCGTCGCGCGTTCGTCACCGACGTCAGCCTGATCGGCGGACTCATCATCGCGGCCCTCGACACCGAGGGCAGGCCGTCGATCGGATGGCGCGGACGCCGCGCGGCGCGCAAGATGTCCGACGCCGTGTCATCAGCGCTTCCCGCCGGCCACGGATCGGGAAGCGCTCTGGCCGACAGCCAGCTCGCCGACAAGGTCGGCCACGGCCTGCACGTGGGAGCTGAGCGTGGGAGCAAACTGGCTCACGTGGCTCGCGAACGCGGCGGTGAGTTGGCCGACGTCGCCCGCGAGCGCGGCGGCGAGCTGGCCAGCGAATGGGCCGAGGTGGCCCGCGACCGCGGTGGTGAGCTGGCGGTGGCCGCGAAGACACGCGGTGGCGAGCTCGCAGAAGTGGCCCGCGCCCGCGCACCGGAGTTGGCCGAGGTGGCCCGCGGCCGCAGCGGCGAGTGGGCCGAACTGGCACGCCACCGCGCTGAGGTGGCCCGCGAACGCGCTGTCGAGCTCGCCGAAACCGCCGAGGCCGAGGCGAAGAAGGCGAACAAGAAGAGCCGGAAGCGCTGACCAGTCGTCTGACTTCGGCGCATATCCCCTCCCTGGGAGTGGGCTGCTCGATACGGTGAGGACGCATCCCTGCATCCACACAGAGAGCGGACTCCCATGACCAGCGACTACCCGCCCCAACCAGGACAATTTCCGGGTTCCTATCCACCTCCCGGCGGTGCACAGCAGCCCGGTGGACTCGGCCTGCGTTTCGCCGCTCGGGTGATCGACGGGGTGATCGTCGCGATCGTCGGCGGCATCGTCGTGTATGTGCTCGGGATGGCGTCCAACATCTGGGTCACCGGCCTGTTCACCGGGGCGTTGACGTTCGTCTATTACGTCGCGTTCGAGGTGACGCAGGGGTGGACGCCGGGCAAGAAACTGCTGGGGCTGCGAGTGCACGGACCAGCTGGGGCGACCAAGCCGACCGCCGCGCAGTCCGCGATCCGGAACTCGTGGACACTGCTGCCCATCGTGCCCTTCATCGGTGGCCTGCTGGGTGTCGTGGCCATCGTCGTCATCGCGATCACCATCAACGGCAGTCCCACCAAGCAGGGCAAGCACGACGAATTTGCGGGCGGCACCCAGGTCGTCAAAGGCTGAGGCGGCCGACCCGGTTAAGTCATACCATTGCATCTGCATTACAAAAACATCTGCCTTATCGCGCCCAGCAAACTGTATGACAAGATGTATGCGTGCAACCGGAACCTCATGGCGGGGCACTGCACAACAGCCTGCTGACCGCGCTGGGCACGGCCATCGTGTCCGGCGAGTACCCGGCGGGCCAGGTGATCACGCTCGACGGTGTCAGCGCTGAGCACGGCATGTCACGCAGCGTGGCCCGCGAGGCGATCCGCGTGCTGGAGTCGATGGGTATGGTCGAGTCCCGCCGTCGCGTGGGTATCACCATCCAACCCGCGCACCGATGGAACGTCTTCGACCCCAGGCTGATTCGTTGGCGACTGGAGTCCGGGGACCGCGCCGCTGTGCTGTTGTCGCTCTCCGAGCTTCGCAAGGGATTCGAGCCGGCCGCAGCAGTGCTTGCGGCTCGGCGGGCCGATCCGCACCAGTGCCGGATCATGGCAGCGGCGGTCTCGGACATGGTCGTCAACGGCCGCTCGGGGAACCTCGAGGCATATCTACTGGCCGACAAGATCTTTCACCGGACCCTGCTCGAAGCCAGTGGCAACGAGATGTTCAGGGCGCTCAACGGCGTGGTCGCCGAGTTGCTCAGCGGTCGCACCCATCACGGGATGATGCCCACCACGCCCAACCCGAAGGCGATCGATCTACACGACGAGGTCGCCCGCGCCATCAGGTTGGGGGACGAGGCGGCGGCCGAACAGGCGATGCGCGCGATCATCGAGGAGGCCGCCGACGCGGTCGCCAACGACGCCCCGGCGGTTCTTCAGCCCCGCTCCCAGTAGCTGTACTCGATCGTGCTCGCGGCCACGGCTGTGACGATCACCGTGAAGTCCGCGCGGACCGGACCTGCGACCACTGCACAGTCCACGCTGGTCCCGTGCCGGCCCTCGAGATCACCCGCGCACACCGCCGAATCGGGCCGCCTGGCGCTGTCAACGGCCAGTTCGTCCAACAACAGCCCCTCGACCTCAGCCCTGCTCAACACCGGGATCAAGTCAAAATCCATCCTCAGGCCCGCGACACGGTGCACCCGCGCGGTGCGCTGCACGGTGGCGCCGGCGGTGGTCACGTCACAGAGGGCAACGGCACCGATCTGGCCGACCAGGCCCGACGGGCACGACACCGATTCGCCGGGCGCCCCGGTGGCCGCAAGCATCCGCGACACCGCCCGCTCGAGTTGCGCTCCCGACAGCGTCGGCGACATCTCGTAATTGATCGTGGCCCCGTCGACGCCGGTCACGGTGACCAGCGGCGCGAAGCTGTTGGTCGGGCTGATCACGACGTCACACCGCGCGGTCTGGCCCACTTCCCCGATCAGGTCGTCCCGGCACGTGACCGACTGCAGCCGTTCCCCGGCGCTGGTCAAGCGAGCGGCGATGTCGGACTGCAAATCCGTGCCGGCCACCCGGGGAACGACCTCGGGGGCGGAGAACGCGCACGCGACGATGACACCACACGTTGCTGCCACCGTAGCCGTCGCGCCGATCACCTTCCTCATGTGCTGTCCTGTCACCACTGGGAAGTTTGCAGGGGACCCTAGCAGACCGCTTCGCACCCACATGGTTGACTGCGGTGTGGACAGAACACCTCTCCTCGCGCGCCGGCTGTTCGACCGCATCGAACCGGTGCACGCCGTGACCTACTTTGCTCCAGAAGCCAGATCGGCCCTCGACGGACTGGGCTACCGGGGTTTCTGGATGGGATACTTCGCAGCTCGCTCAGCCCCGTTCGGGCCGGTTCCCGCCACGGTCGTCACGGCCGCGTTCTACAACTTCACCCCGGAACGGGTCGCCAAGGCCCTACCGGATGCCTGGGACGTCGCGCCGCCCGCCGACGCGCTGCGCGCCCGCGAGCAGTCGGCCGTCGCGGCGCTGCGACGCTACGGCGTCACCGAAGAGGACGCCGCTCCGGCCGCCGAGCTCGCCGCGACTGCGGCACGCAGCGCCGACGTGGGCGGACGCCCGCTGTACGCCGCCAACCGGGCGCTGGATTGGCCGCAGCAGCCGCTTGCCCGGCTGTGGCATGCCGCCACCCTGCTGCGGGAACACCGCGGCGACGGCCATGTCGCAGTGCTGACCGCCGAAGGGGTGTCCGGGCGCGAGTGCAACGTGCTGCACGCCGCGGCCGGGCGGGTACCCGAGGCGATGATCAAGCGCAGCCGCGACTACGACGACGCCCAGTGGGCGCACCATCGGGACGCGCTGCAGCGGCGCGGGCTGCTCGACTCCGCCGGCGGCCTCACCGAGGCCGGCCGCCGGCTCAAGCAGCACATCGAGGATGCCACCGATGCGTTGGCCCTGCCGGTGCTCGAGGTGCTCGAGGACAGCGAAGTGGAGGCTCTGTTCCGGGCGCTGACGCCGATCACCAGGAAGGTGGTGGCCGGCGCCGATGTTCCGGCCGGCACGCCGATGGGGTTGAGCCGCGATGATCTCGACGACGACGGCGCCCACCTGAGCTGACGAGGGAAGTCAGTGGTGGGAGCCGGCCACATCGAGCGCGGGGTTGCGTTCGAAGAACCCAAAAGGCTTGAGCCAGAAGGACACCACGTCAACCGGCATCACCGGCCAGTCCTCGGGCCTGGTGATGTGATGGATGCCGAACACGTACCACAGCACGACGTCGGTGTTGTCGATGGAGCGGTCGGCTGCGGTCCACCTGGCCAGCCCGGTGTCTCGGGCAGACTGGTTGACGAACTCCCCTGCGGGCCAGCGCTCATCGGGCCGGTTCGGCGTGACCCACAGGGTGTGGCCGATGACGCCGGCACGCTCCAGCACCGGCGAGCCCGGCTCGAACATCGGCGGAATGGCTCCGCTCGGAACGAGTTTGTACGCCGGGTGCACGCCCAGTCCGGTGACGACGTTGGTGTTGACCACCTTCCAGGCGCGCTGGGTCGCGAAGTTCACGTCCTGCTTGGCCTCGCCCTCGCTGCGTAGCGCGGTGTTGCGCACCACCACCGAGAGGCCGTGCGGGTTGTCTGGACCAACCGGCTCGGCGTAGGACTCCGACATGAACACCGTGTTGTCACTGCCGTCGATGTCCATGTCCAGCCGGGCGATGAGGAAGTGTTGGTGGAACGGCGCATACGTGCGCTCGTCGACCAGTGTGCCGTTGGGGTTGGGCGCCCCGGGTGGCAGCGGGGTGGTCACCATGATTCCGGTGGCACGTACCTCACATTCGATGTTGCCGTCCTGGTAGAGCCGCCAGTAGACCAGGTACTCGTAGTTGGCGACAGTGACGTGGAACGACAGTGTGAGGCGGCGCATCCGCCGTACCTCGGCGCCGATGTCGTGGTCGACGTGCTTCCAGAGCACGGCGTTGTCTTCCTCGTGGATGCAGACGGCGTTACGGATCGTGTACGGCTCTCCCCTGCTGTTGTGCAGAACCGCGTCCAGATAACGGATCTCGCCAAGGCAGTCGCAGCCCAGGTCCAGCGAGGTCGTCATGAAACCCAGACCCCACTCACCGATGTCGAATGCGGTACGTCGGTAGTGGTCGGGAGACGGGTCTCGGTAGGGAACGACCATCTCCGCGAACGACATCCGGTGTGCGATCGAGCGGTCCTGGTCGCCGTCGCGGTAGCGCACGGTGTGCAGTGTCATGCCCTCCCGATGGTTGAACCCGACGCGCAACGACCAGTTCTGCCAACTCACCAGATTGCCTTCGAGGGTGAACGACGGCCCCCGCGGCTGGGTGATGTGCAGCGGCTCGAGCGGCTCCCGCCGGCTGGCCGCGCGGATTCGCTCCGGGATCTGGCTGGGCACATACTCCCCCATCACCTCCGGTGCCGTGGCTGCACCCGCGGCGAACGGGCCGTCGTCCTCGACCCGCAGCAACTGCATGCTGTTGACGTCGATGACACAGTGCAGTCCGCTCACCAGGCGGGCGTACGGGTTTGCGCCCGGCGCGGCCTTGACCCAGCTGTCCGACCACCCGATCCTGCGGTCCCGGAACTCCGGCGGTGCGACGGCGTCGCCGTAGGTCCAGGTGTCGAAGAACACCAGATCCATGTCGGTGATCCCGCGACTGGCCAACGCGGCGATCACCTCGGGATGAGAGCGCAGCAGCTGATCGCACTCGGCGAACTCGTCGACGGTGAAGTTCGCCTGCACACCGGGGATGTGCTCGAACGCCTCGACGCGGTCGTCGCTGAGCGACACCACGCTCTTGTAGGTGGCGTTGTCGTTCCGGTTGAAGCAGATGACCTCCGCGCGACGGGGTGGTCGCGGGCCACCGTCTGCGAACGCCGCCAACTCCGCCTTCGACGGTTCGACCAGTTCGATCGACGCGTACCGCCAACCGAGGTCGTGCCCGGAGCCGGGCGTGGCCCGTACGTCGTGCTCGCGTCGCAGGATCGACGCGACGGAACTGAACTCGTCAGGGCCGAGGGGGTCGAGCGGAAATCCGGCTGGGGGTGAGTCACTGGGCTGCGCCACGGACCAACGCAACCACATCCGGTGCAACCCGGCACGGCGATTCACCCAAGTCCGGCCGGTCTCACCTGGACGCCAGGGAGAACCCCTCCCACGCCAGTCGCCGCTGCGCGTGCGGATCGAACTCGACGCGCCGCCGCCGATCCAGCACCAGCACCGCACGCTCGTCGCTGGTGTATCGCGGCCAGTCCGCGCCCGGCACGCCGTGGTCGGCGAAGGCCAGCCAGCGCGACTGAACATCGTCGCTGACCTTGCGCCCGGCGCGCAGATCCACACCGGCACTGAGCAACATCCCGAAACGCGACCGGTACAGGTCGAAGACGGCGAACAGTTCGGTCGCGTGGGTGGCCCCCATCCCCGCCAACTGCAGCGCCCGGGTGGCGAAGTCGAAGCGGTATACGTACGTCGGCGCGTGCGCACTGTGCGCCTGGGCGATCTGCCAGACCGCCGAGCCGAAGATGAAATCCGCACCGAGGCGCACGCACGCCGCGGCATCAGGATAGCCAGGGTAGGCGGCGGTGATCCGGTCCCGGTCGACAGGATGGGCATGGGACAGCAACTGCTCGATCGCCGCGTGCGAGGTCGGAAGCAGCTTGAGGAATCGGGTGAACAGCCGGCCCTCGTCGGCGTTCGTACCGACGATCAGTGGCACCCGGTGCGCGGTGCCGGCGCGCATCGCGTCGACCGGGTCCCGGGGCAGATAGTCGGTTCCCCATGTGGGCCCGATGGCGAACGCGCCCATCATGTCCTTCTGCCCGTCGACGATGAGCTGTTCGAGAACTCTCACCAGGTCGGCGGGCCGGGCCGCGAGCAGTGCCTGCGCCGCGTCCTGTTCGCGGACCTGCAACTGCGCGGCGAATCGTGCAGCGTAGTCGGCGGCCATGTCTGCGCCGCGAACCATGCCGGTGGGCGGGCTCTCCGAAATAGCTTGAGCGAACAGGCCCTTCGCATCCGGGGTGGCCAGCAGCGTGGCGACCGCGTGGGCGCCGGCACTCTCACCGAATATCGTCACATTGTCCGGATCGCCGCCGAAGACCGCGACGTTCTCCTGGACCCAGCGCAGCGCCATCACCAGGTCACGCAGGAACAGATTGTCATCGATGGTGATGTCGGGGGTGGACAGCGATGACAGTTCCAGGCATCCCAGGGCGCCGAGTCGGTAGTTCACCGAGATGTACACGCACCCCTTGCGCGCCAGCGAAGCGCCGTCGTAGATCGGCGTTGCCGAGCTACCGAGCATGTACCCGCCGCCGTGGATGAACACCATGACGGGCAGCGGTTCCTCTGTGGCTTCGGCCGGGCTGACGACGTTGAGGGTCAGGCAGTCCTCGCTCATCGGCTGGTAGCGACCGGGCGCGAGCAGTGTGTACATCCGTTGTTGTGGTGCGCAATAACCGAACCCATGGCAGTAGCGGACCCCGGGCCAGGGCTGCACCGGTTGCGGAGCTCGGTAGCGCAGCCGGCCGACGGGCGGACTGGCGTAGGGAATGGAGCGCCAGCGATGGACCCTGTCACGGGTGAATCCCTCGACGATGCCCGACGCGATCTTCACCCGGACGGTGTGCTCGTGCATTCTGCTGACGGTAGCGAACTCCTGTCCGGCCTGCCTGGCCAGGTAACGCGTGTCGGGCCGTTAGCCTGACTGGATGCGGATTGCGGGCCTGATAGCGGCCACTGTGCTCGTGGCGGCCTGTTCACAGTCGGTGGGGGGCGAGGCCGAACCGTCGGCTTCCCTTTCCGCCGCACCGCCGAGCACCACACCCCCGAGCAGCACGTCGAGCACCCCCACGTCGGCCGTGCCCACGCCCGGCGCCACGGGCCGGGCACCGGGTCCGAGCGCGCCGATCGACGAAGTCATCGCCTGGATCGAGGCCGGCACGGCCACCGATCCGGGCGCCTTTCACGAGGCCTACCTGGACGGCACCATCACTTCTCTCGGCGACGACATCGCGTTCACCGCCTCGTCCGGCGCGCGCGAGGGGACAACACAGTGCATGACCGATGCGACGTACAACGAGGGGGCCCTGACGTGTCTGGTCGACCTGGCCTCCCCCGCCCCCCGTCCCACCGGCGCCGAGGGCATGTGGAAGCCGGGCTGGATCGACTATTCCGGGACGAACGTGCAGGTCGGCTCACTACGCGGCGACCCCGGCCCGTTCATCAAGGGGGTCGGCCCGCTGCTCGCCGACGGTCAGACACTGGCGTTCGCCGACAATCGCTGCCGCAGCGATGCCTCCGGCCTGTTCTGTGTGAACTACGCGCATCGGTCGGCGGTCCAGATCAGCACGGCCGGTGTGGTGCCGTTCGGCTGTCTGCAATCGGTGGCGCCACCGCCGCAGATTGGGGCGATGTTCAGCTGCTGAGTGCCCGGCGGCACACTCACGCGGTATCGGGGCGGGCCTTGTCCCGGGCCTGCCGCGGGTAGATCTGCGTCATTCCGACGGCCCCGACGATCACCACGACGGGGATCACGGCTTTGGTCCAGTGCACCGTCTCCGGCGAGGCGACGGCGACATAACCCAGCACCGCGATCAGCGCGAACACCAACGCCCACATCAGGGTCAGAACCTGGTTGGTGCGCCGGAAGGCCATCTCCTCCCATTCGTCGCGCGGCGCCGAGGGTGGCGCGTACTGCGCGGTGAACGGCTCGAAGGCCAGCGACCCCAGCGCCATCACCGCCAGCACCCCGCTGGACAGCGCGGTCGCGTGGCTGTCCATCCAGTCGCGATCCTGCGCGCCGACGACCACGGCCACGACCGTCACGCCGGTGAAGAACACGGCGGTGACGATGTCGAGCAACCGCAGTTCCCCGAACCCGGCCGACACCCCCATGATCAGCACCGCGAGCACCGCGCAGACTGCGCCGAACATCCAAGTGCTCGGCCCGTCCGCGACCACCCAGTAGATGATCCACGGAAGGAAACCGACAAACGGACTGCGCTCGAACCAAGCCTCCACTCCTGCGCTTCTACCTCATCGGGGCGCTCAGGGGACACATTTGGCACCGGTCCGCGTTGCGACAGCCGAGCGGCCAGGGCGACGGGACCGGTCACCGTTCAGTGACGTGATGTCCCGCCGGCCTGGCCGCGAAGGTTTGGATCAGGCGTGAGGCAACGCTCGGGGTCAGCCGAACCGTGTCGACCCGGTCATCAGCGACGGGGTCACCGGTGTGCCGTTGATGCTCGACTGCGGGCGGTTGTTCGGGAATTCGATCGGCCCCGCGGGCCCGAGGTTGCGTCGGGGGCGGACGTCGTTGCGGACGTCGAAGTCGCTGAACTCGTCCAGGTTGAACGGATCGAAGTTGCGGTCACCTTGCGAGAAGCCGCTGAACTGAACCCCGGTGGCGGAACCGTCCGGACGCACCACCCAGGAGGCGCGCACCCCGTCGGCCTCGGCGGTGTACATCCCGGCCAGGCCCGACACAGCGTTGGCGGTGAAGTCGTACTCGACGCCGTCCATCATCACCTCACCGGTGGCGACGTCGCCATTGATGTCGGCGATGAGGGTGTCGCGGAACTTCGACTTGATGTCGATCTCACCGGCTGTCTGGTTACCGAAGAACCATGCCTCGTCATCGGTTCCGTTGCACGCGTATGCGGCAACCTCGGAGCCGTCGACACTGATGCCGATCGTCATCGTCTCGCCGCCGGCGGCTGTCATGTCCGCCATGTAGCGCGCCGAGGCCGGAACCTCGGCGCCGGTAGAGGTTTCCGGTGGGGCCGCCGGCGATGACGTCGCCTCCGTCGTCGAGCCGCCCGAGCAGCCCGGCAGCAAGCCGAAGGCGAGGAGCGCGCCGATTCCCATGATCACGGGCCGAGTGTGTTTTTTCATGTGATCAGCATGGTCGCGCCGGCGACGCGGTGCATGAAGATTGTGTGGAGATTGTGTGGAGATCGCTCCGTGGGGTGCGTTCACACCGCGAGGAACGTCTCGACCTCCTCGCAGAACACCCGCCATGCCGGTTCGTCTGCGGTCAGCAGGTGGTTGTTGCTCGACAACGCCACCAGGTTCGAATCCGGGATCAACGCCGCCAGCTCCTCGCCGAAGCGCATCGGGACACGGTGATCGTCGCGGGAGTGCAGGATCAACGTGGGGCACCGGACCTGGCCGGCCTGGTCGCGAACGTCGATGCGGCCGAACTCTTCCAGGAATCGCACCGCGTTCTCCGACGACGTGGTGCGGCGCTGCAACTGGTCGAAAGCGGCCCAGTCTGCGCGGGTGCCGTCGGGAATGAACTGTGCCGCGAACACCTGCCGGAACGCCGGATCGTCACGACCCCAACCCACCCGCGCCAAGTCGAGATCCAGAGCGGCGGCCCGCTTTTCATCCTCGGTCAGGGCGCGTACGGCGCGACCACGCGCATAGGCGCCGGACAACACCAACCGGGTCACCCGCTCGGGGTGGCGTGCCGCGTAGGCCACCGCCACTGCACCGCCCTGCGACACACCAAGTAGCGGAAACCGTTCCAGACCGAGGGCCTCGACCACCGATTCCAGATCGGCCACCCAGTCCTCGAAGCCGAATTCCCCGGCCTCCCAGTCCGAAAGCCCGCAACCACGCTCGTCGTAGCGGACGAACTTGTGGCGCAACGACATTTCGCGGACCCAGTGCCGCCATACAGGGCTTTCGGTGTCGTAGCCGAGGTGCGTCATCCAGTTCGCCGCACGCACCAACGGAGGTCCTTCACCCGTGACGGCGTAGGCCAGCCGCACCCCATCGGAGGCACGGCAGAAGGCGATGTGCTGGCGCGGCAACTCGGGTTCGGGTTCCGGCGGCGGGGGCTGCTGTTCGGCCTCGGCACGCAGGGTGCCGACGAACTGATAGCCGCGGCCGCGCACGGTGCGGATGTAACGCTGCGACTCGCCGTCGTCACCGAGTGCGCGTCTGACCGCCTTGATCCGGCTGGTCAACGCCGCCTCCCCGACGAACCGGCCACCCCACACCGCGTCGAACAGCTCCTCCTTGCTGACAAACCGCTCGTGATTGCTCACCAGCTGGGTCAGGACGTCGAACACCTGGGGTTCCACCCGGATCACGGTGTCTCCGCAGCGCAGCTCGTAGCGGCCGGTGTCGAGGACGTAGTCGTCCCAGCGCCACGAACGCTGGGGCGCCACAGGAGAGGATGGCTCAGCGCTGGACACGGGTCACCTGAACCCTCGAGTGATGTAGGACGGCGGACAGATCGCGCTAAGCGTACCGCTGTGCGAGGTCACCGCCAGCCGTCAGCGGCCCTGGCCACCTGCATCAGCGCGTCACAGAGGGCGCGTAGCTCGGCACGGTCGGCGCCTTCGTCGATCGCGATCGCCATGTCCTCGGCCGCGCATCTGAGTTGATAGACCCGGTCGGAGAGTTCGGCGGCTTCCTCGGCGCTGAGCACCACCGAGTCGGGCGACACCGACGTGCCCTTGATCTGTGCACGTTGTTCGTAGGCCCGCTGCCTGCAGGATTGCCTGCAGTACTGCCGTCGCCTTCCGAGCCCGGCGTCGGCGACTTCGCGGCCGCACCACCGGCAACTCGCAGGACGCTTCCGGGTGGCGCTGGGGGGTGCCTGAGGCGTCACGGACGTCACGAGCCCGACTGTAAACCGCCGGCCGCACCTATCCCGGTATCATCGGAGGCCGCGTCGGGAACTCTACGAGAGACCTCTGCGTTGATACCCCGGACGAATTGTGTTTATTGAGGAGTTGACGATGGCTGATCGTGTCTTGAGAGGCAGCCGCCTCGGAGCCGTGAGCTACGAGACGGACCGCAACCACGACTTGGCGCCCCGTCAGGTCGCCCGCTACCGCACCGACAACGGCGAGGAATTCGACGTCCCGTTCGCCGACGACGCCGAGATCCCAGGCACCTGGCTGTGCCGCAACGGCATGGAAGGCACCCTGATCGAGGGTGACGTTCCCGAACCCAAGAAGGTCAAGCCGCCGCGCACCCACTGGGACATGTTGCTGGAGCGTCGCTCGGTCGAGGAACTCGACGAGTTGCTCAAGGAACGTCTCGACATCATCAAGACCCGCCGCCGGGGTTAGCCGCAACCGGCGAGGCGTCAGCGGGTGATTCCGCGGGCACGGTCGATGCGCGCCCGCACGCCCCACTGCGCCACCTTGACGATCGCCTCGCGGATCGTCGACCCGTCCATCTTGGAGACGCCGTGCTCACGCTCGGCGAACGTGATCGGCACTTCGACGACCGTGAACCCCGCGTTGATCGAGCGCCACGTCAGGTCGACCTGGAAGCCGTAGCCCTTCGAGTCGACGGCCGACAGATCGATCTTCTCCAGCACTTCGCGCCGGTAGGCGCGATAGCCCGCCGTGATGTCGTGGACATCGACACCGAGCAGGATGCGCGAATAACCGTTCGCGGTGCGCGATAGGACGAGCCGCCGGCGGGGCCAGTTGCGCACCTCGCCGCCGTCGACGTAACGCGAGCCGATCACCAGGTCGGCGCCCTGGTCGATCGCGTCCAGCAGGCGGTGCAGTTCCTCGGGGGCGTGGCTGCCGTCGGCGTCCATCTCCACCAGCACCGAGTACTGCCGGTTCAGGCCCCACGCGAAACCGGCGAGGTACGCCGCGCCGAGACCTTCCTTCGAGGTGCGGTGCATGACATGGACACGGTCGGGATCGGCCAGCGCCAACTCGTCGGCGAGCGCGCCGGTACCGTCCGGGCTGCCGTCGTCGACGATGAGCACGTGCACCTCAGGCGCGGAACTGTGCACCCGCGCGACGATCGACGGGAGGTTGTCTCGCTCGTTGTAGGTGGGGATGATGACCAGAGTCCGCCTGCTGGGATGCGGGGCCGAAACCTCCTGCGATCGCTGCGAAGGTCTTTCGGGGGTGCCACCGGGGACGCTCATGTGGCTCCTTTGCCGTCGTCGGCGGTCCGTCGCCGACCCCTCGATCTTGTGGGCACGAATGACCTATTGTGCAGCATCGCTCCGAGGAGCCCGGCGACACCGAAGCCGATGAGCAGCGCCTCGACCAGCGGGCCGAAGCGCGTTGCCGGCGTCAGCGTGGTCTTCAGCCGGATCTGCTTGTCGAGATACGCAGGTTCGAAGAACCCGGTGCGGGCCAGTTCCCGGCCGTCGGGCGCGATGATCGCGCTGATCCCGACGGTGCCGGCAGCGACGACGAAGCGATCGTGTTCGACCGCACGCAGCCGGCTGAACGCCAGGTGCTGCTCGCTCATCGCCTCGTCGAAAGTGGCGTTGTTGGTGGGCACCGCCAGCAACTGAGCGCCGTTGCGCACCGACTCCCGAGCCGCCCGGTCGAAGATGACCTCCCAGCAGGTGGTGACGCCGACCGGCACCCCGGCGGCAGTGACCACCCCGCTGCCCTGCCCGGGGATGAAGTATCCGGCTCGGTCGGCGTACGGCGACAGCCGGCTGAAGAAGCTGCGCCACGGCAGGTACTCCCCGAAGGGCTGGACGATCTGCTTGTCGTGGCGGTCGGCAGGGCCGGTGTCGGGGTTCCACACGATCACCGTGTTGTTCGACACCGGGTTCTCCCGTGAATAGCCCGGGGCAGCGACCACGCCGCCGACCAGGATGGGAGCGTCGATCGCGGCGGCGGCGGCGGAGATCTGCTGGGCAGCATCCGGGTTGGCCAGTGGATCGATGTCCGATGAGTTCTCCGGCCAGACGACCAGCATCGGCTGGGCCGCCCGGCCCGCCCTGACATCCTCGGCCAGCCGCAGCGTTTCCCGCACGTGGTTGTCGAGCACGGCGCGGCGCTGGGCGTTGAACTCCAGGCCGAGCCTGGGCACGTTGCCCTGCACCGCGGCCACCGTCACCGGCGGCGCATCACTGCCACCGGCACCGGACTTGCGGACCTGCGGCCACGCCAGCGCGGTGGCTACCAGCACCAGGCTGATGCACAGCCCCGGGAGCACCACCGAGGGCGGCGCTGCCGCGCGGGCAGCGGCGTCCCTGCGCCACCATCCGATGACCTCCAGTGTCATCGCCGCCACGCTGAACCCGAGAAGCGCCACCGCGAAGGAGACCAACGGGGCCCCGCCGAAATGAGCCAGTGGCAACAGCGGGCTCTGCGACTGCGAGAACCCGACGACGCCCCACGGAAAGCCACCGAACGGCACCGTCGACTTGAGCCACTCCTGGGCCGACCACAGCCCCGCGAACCACAGTGGCCAGCCCGGGACCCGACGAACCAGCACCGCCGCGCACCCGAACAGCGCGGGGAACAACGCCTCGGTCAGGCTGAGCAGCACCCACGGCAGGGCTCCGACCAGCCCGCTGATCCAGGGCAACAACGGCAGATAGAAGGCCAGCCCGAACAGCAGTCCGTAGCCTGCACCGCCCACGGCCGTGGTCGAGGCACGGGTCAGCACCCAGCCCAGCAGGGCGAACGCCAGGATCGCCGCGTACCACCACCCGAACGGCGGAAAGCTCACACACAACGCCAGACCTGCGGCGATGGTGACGCTGAGCGCCGGTAGCCGATCCAGCACGGACCGACCGAACCGGCTGATCCGCGAGGGCTGCTCGGCGTCCGGTTCGGTGGTGTCGAGTTGGCCGGCGTCAGCCATGAATGACCGAGCCTCGGTGCACGGTCTGCCGGCACCGCGGCAGATGGTCATCGAGGCGCGGTAACACCGGCACCCGGGAGCGCGGGTCGGTGGACCATCGCGCCACCGAGTCGGCGGGGGCGGTCACGTCGAACGCGTCGGCCTCCCAGATCGCGTACGAAGCCGGCGCGCCGGGCACCAGGGTGCCTGTCAGACCGTCCCGCACGCCGCCCGCCCGCCACCCGCCACGGGTCGCCGCCGCGAACGCGGCGCGGGCGGAGATGGCGCTGCCGGGGGTGTGGTGCATCGTCGCGGCACGCACGGTGGCCCACGGGTTCATGTCGGTCACCGGGGTATCGGAGCCGAAGGCGAGTGGCACGCCTTGGGATGCTAACAGCGCGAACGGGTTCAACCGACTGGCCCGATCCCGGCCGAGCCGTTGCGCGTACATCCCGGCGTCACCGCCCCACAGCGCATCGAAGTTGGGCTGCATGCTGGCGATCACCCCCCAGCTGCCGAGCTTGGCCGCCTGGGCGTCGGTGACCATCTCGAGGTGCTCGAGGCGGTGACCCGAGCGGGCCACCGCGACCTGGCCGAAGCGGTCGACGACGGCTTCCAGCGCCGCCACGACCGCCGACACCGCTGCGTCGCCGATGACGTGGAATCCCGCCGTCACGCCCGCTTCGGTGCAGGCCGAAAGATGCGCGGTGGCCGCTTCGACGTCGAGATAGCTGTTGCCGTTCGGTGCCGGGCAGCATTCCGGGGCGTCGGTGTAGGGCTCGTGCAGCCATGCGGTGCGCGAGCCCAGCGCGCCGTCGACGAAGAGGTCACCGGCGAGCCCGTGGGCCCCGGTCCTCGTGATCAGCTCCCGCGCCTGCCCGGCGTCGGTGACCTGTTCACCCCAGTAACCGACGACCTCGACGCCGTGCTCGAAAGTGCGCAGCGCATCCCAGTCGTCGCGGCCGCCGATGTCCGGACCTGCACATTCGTGGACTGCCACGATCCCCGACGCCGCCGCGGCGTCGAGCGCCGCCTGCCGGGCGTCTCTTCGCTGGTCGGCGCTGAGGCCGTCGCGGGCCGCCCGGCGCACCAGGTGGTGCGCGCCGGCGGTGAGTGGTTCGTGGTCGCCGACACCGGCGGCGCGCCGCAACACCGTCGACGCGGCCGCCGAGTGCACGTCGACGCGGGCCAGGTAGGCGGGCCGGTCACCGACGGCGGCGTCCACGTCGGCGGTGCTCGGCGCCGCGCCCTCCGGCCACCGCGATTCGTCCCAGCCGTGCGCCCAGATGACGCCGTCGGGCCGGGAGCGCGCATACCCACCGAGAAGTTCGAGGCAGTGCCGCAGTGACGTGGCCTGACGCAGATCGAGGCCGGTCAGCGCCAGTCCGGTCGCGGTGATGTGTACGTGGCTGTCCACGAACGCCGGGGCGACGAAGGCACCGTCGAGGTCGCTCACCGTGGCGTCGGGAAACTGCGCCCGCCCGACGTCGTCGCTGCCCAGCCAGGCGACGACGCCGTCGCGCACGGCCATCGCGGTCGCATCCGGCATGGAGGGGCTGTGCACCCGCCCGTTGAGCAGAAGGGCGGTGGTGGTCACTCCGGGAGGCGGGGTCGTTCGACGTGGGTCGCGTCGGTGGCATCGGTGACGTCGGTGACATCGGTGACGTCGAGGACCTCGCCGTCGATGTAGTCGCCCCGACCTTGCCGGGGCGACTGACCCCGTGCACCGGCCGCGGCGCTGCCCATGGTGCTGACCCCGACGATCAGCGGGGCCCGACGAGCGGCCATCGCGGTGACAAGCGGGCGTGCCACCTTTCGGGTGGGCGGGAGCAGCAGCAGCGCTCCGAGTGCGGAACTGGCCAGACCGGGAATCACGACGAGCACCGTACCCAGTGCGACCAGCACGCTGTCGGTGACCGCCCCCTGGGCGTTCGCCGCGGTCAGTCCGGATTGCAGCCGCCGGATGTGCCGGCGCACCTGGGAGCCTGCCAGCACGAGCCCGACCAGGAACACGCCGGCGACCAGCAGCACCGTCCAGCCGAAGCCGATCGTCGACGCCAACGCGACCAGCACGGCCAGTTCGACCACCGCATAGAGCAAGAACAGCCTCATCGCCATGTTCTGCCAACGGTCGGGCGGCGCTGAAGGTTCCTAAACCGACCCGCCGACCGGCGCCGCCTCGACCTCGATTGCGGCGTGCACCTTGTCGATGCCGCCGCGCAGAATCGCCTGCGGTATCCACCACCAGGCGTGCCACCAGTAGCGCCTGGTGACCATGTCGAACACCCGGCGGGTCTCGG
The DNA here is from genome assembly GCF_010723735.1 of Mycolicibacterium hippocampi. Lineage (GTDB taxonomy): Bacteria > Actinomycetota > Actinomycetes > Mycobacteriales > Mycobacteriaceae > Mycobacterium > Mycobacterium hippocampi. The sequence goes on from NZ_BLLB01000002.1 coordinate 3,993,229, forward strand.
ATTTCGGCAGGTTCCGGGCGATCGCCTCGACGGGCTCACCCTTGGGCTTGCCCAGGACACCGCACTTCTGGATGGTCACCCGTGGGGTGTTGTTGATCCGCTTGGTCTTCCAGGATCCGTCGTCGGTGCTGATGACCAGCTTGTCTCCGTCGGGCACGCCCCAGACCGGGGTCGGCTTGGGGCGTCCGTCCTTGGTGAAGGTGGTAAGCAGCAGATACTTCTCGCCGTAGACGTCTTTGAACGTGGGAGCCGGCTTGTTCATGGGGTCAGTTCACCGGCTTCAGTTCGAGGGTGACGTTCTTCTCCATGCCGCCGCGCAATTTCGAGAAGAAGTTGAAGGTCTTGCCGAGCAGGCCGTACCGCCTGCCGAGGGCCTCATAGGTGGCACCGTTTGCCGACTTGTCCAGAATCGCCGCGGTGGCCTCGACCGCCTCACCTTTGGGCTTGCCGCTTCGATCGCACTCGGCGATGGTCACCCGCGGGGAGTTGCGGATTCGCTTTACCTTCCAGGACTTCTCCTGGGTGATGGCGATCAGGCGGTCACCGTCGACGACGGCCCAGATGGCTGTCGGCTTCGGCCTGCCGTCCTTCGTGAACGTGGTCAGCAGGATGTACTCGGAGCCGGCAACATCGGCGAAAGTGGTGGACATGTGCCCAATGTAGCGGCCGCCCGCCGAGCCACCGACGCACCCGACTGCGGCGTCAGGCGTGGTCAGGCGGCGTCAGGCGGCGTCAGGCGGCGTCGAAGGTGACGAGGTCGATGCTGAGGTGGCTCTCGGTGAGGCTGATTCGGCGTCGGATTGGTGGTCCGGGTAGTGGTGGGGCGGTGGAGTGGTAGACCGCCCCGGTGGGGGTGCGGTATTCGGCGCGGTGCTCCCCATCGGTGTCGGTGGTGGTTACTTGCCAGCCGGGGGCTTCTTTGGCGTAATTGCACGCCTCACAGTCACCGAGGCCGTTGAGGGCGCTGGTCGGGCCGTCGTCGCGGGCCGGGGTGGCATGGTCGCAGTGCCGGATCGGGGCATCGCAGTACGGGGTCCGGCATGTCTGGTCGCGTAGTTGCAGGAACCGGGCCAACGATTTGGGGAAGATCCGCGCCCGCGACTCCATCGCCACCAACTGCCCCGACTTCGGATGCCGGTAGAGCCGGCGCAGCGTGGCCTTCACCTCGGCGTCGGTGGCGGCGTCGCCGGTCAGCGCGCAGGCCAGCCCGGCCGGGATCGGACCGAACCCCGCCAGCCACGCCGGTTGTTCATCGTCGCCGGCGAGGGTGGTGTCGGCCATCACCATGTTCAACGCCACCGGCACCGGCCGGGTGGCAGACCTGCCGGTGATGCGTTGGTAGGCGGTGTCGGCCATCACCTGCCCCCGCGACCGCCCATCGAAGGTGGTGTCGGCTTCGCGCTTCAGGGTCGCGTACATCGCCACCCCTTGCTGTACGGGCAGCAGGAACGTCACATAGGTCATGGTGTCGGGCGCCGGGCGGATCCACACGCTGCGGTCGGCGGCGGCTTTGGCCGCCCGCGCCACCACCGCCGCGGCGTCCAGGCGCGCGGCGATCTTCTTGGCCTCCGCCTCGACCCGGCCAGTACCCCAACCCGCCAGTTTCGAGGCGTCGGCGCACAGTTCGGCGTCCAACGCGCGGCGATGCTCGAGCGACAGGCAGGCGGAGTGTTTGACGATCAGGGTGGCCCGCCATTCCGAGAGGATCCCGGTTTCCAGCGCCGCCAGGGTGTGGGGCATCTCGTGCACCAGCGCCTGGGCGAACCCGAGATGGCGGTTCCCGCATGTCGGGGACTCCCGACGCGCCAACGCCACCTCCGACGCCAGGCCTCTGCCACGTTTGCGTGCCGGCACCGCAGCGGCCTGCTCCGCGGCGCGGCGTTTGGCCGCCCACAACGCCGTCACCCGCGCCTGGGCCGCCGCGGCCACGCTCTTCAACGTCTCCAGCTGCTCGACCTGGGCGCGCAGCTCAGCCTCACCGGCCGCCGCATCCACACCGAACAAACTTTCGAACAACATGAACCCAGGCTAAACCCCACCCCCGACAAGTCCGGTCAGCCTTCGAGATCGCCTTCAGTCTCGAGCAACACCTGCCGCAGACCGTCGATGGTTGCCGCATCGGGCTCGGCCCACATCCCCCGGTTGGCGGCCTCGAGCAACCGTTCGGCCATGCCGTGCAGCGCCCAGGGGTTGGATTCGTCCATGAACTTGCGGTTCTCCGGGTCCAGCACGTACTCGCCGGCCAGCCGCTCGTACATCCAGTCAGCCATCACCCCGGCGGTGGCGTCGTAACCGAAGAGGTAGTCGACGGTGGCAGCCATCTCGAACGCGCCCTTGTATCCGTGCCGCCGCATCGCGTTCATCCAGCGCGGGTTCACCACCCGAGCACGGAAAACCCGTGTGGTCTCCTCCGACAGGGTGCGGGTGCGCACCGACTCCGGACGGGTGTTGTCCCCGATGTAGGCGGCCGGGTCCTTGCCCGTCAGCGCCCGCACCGTGGCGATCATGCCGCCGTGGTACTGGAAGTAGTCGTCGGAATCGGCGATGTCATGTTCTCGGGTATCGGTGTTCTTGGCGGCCACCGCGATCCGGCGGTATGCCCGGTTCATGTCATCGGTGGCGGGGGCGCCGTCGAGCCCGCGGCCATAGGCGAAACCACCCCACGCGGTGTACACCTGCGCGAGGTCGGCGTCGTCGCGCCAGTTGCGGCTGTCCATGAGCTGCAGCAGACCAGCCCCGTAGGTGCCGGGCTTGGAACCGAAAATCCTCGTCGTGGCCCGTCGCTGGTCGCCGTGCTCGGCGAGATCAACCTCGCTGTGCGCGCGGACGTAGTTCTGCTCGACAGGCTCGTCGAGGCCCGAAACCAGCGAGACGGCATCGTCGAGCATGGTGACCACGTGCGGGAAAGCGTCACGGAAGAACCCCGAGATACGGACCGTGACATCGATGCGCGGCCGACCGAGCTCGGCCAGCGAGATGGCCTCGAGATCCACGACACGACGCGAAGCTTCGTCCCACACCGGTCGAACACCCAGTAACGCAAGAACTTCGGCGATGTCATCACCCGAGGTGCGCATCGCCGACGTGCCCCACACCGAGAGCCCTACCGACTGCGGCCACTGCCCGTGGTCGGCGTGGTACCGCTCGAGAAGCGAGTCTGCCAGCGCCACACCGGTTTCCCACGCCAGCCGGGACGGGACCGCTTTGGGGTCGACGGAGTAGAAGTTGCGTCCGGTGGGAAGGACGTTGACCAGGCCGCGCAGCGGTGAACCCGACGGCCCGGCCTCGATGAAGCGCCCCTCGAGCGCCCGCAGGATCTGGGCGATCTCACCGTCGGTCTGACGCAGCCTGGGCACGACCTCCTCGGCCGCGAAACGCAGCACGGCGGCCACGTCGGGGTTGTCGGTGATCTGCCCGACGGTCGTGGAATCCCAACCCGTTTCCTGCAAGGCGGCCACCAGACCTCGCGCCTGCTCTTCGGCGAGGTCCACCGCGCCCCGGATGTCCGAGCCGTCCTCTGCGAGCCCCAGCGCCTGACGCAGGCCAGGCACTGACTGCTCACCGCCGAACAGCTGCCGAGCACGCAGGATCGCGAGCACCAGGTCGAGTTCGACGGAGCCCTCGGGCGCCTGCCCGAGAATGTGCAGGCCGTCGCGGATCTGGACGTCCTTGATCTCACACAGCCAGCCGTCGACGTGCAACAGCATGTCGTCGAACAGGTCCTCGTCGGGGCGATCCTCCAGTCCCAGGTCGTGATCCATCTTGGCGGCCCGCATCAGCGTCCAGATCTGCTGACGGATCGCGGGCAGCTTCGACGGGTCGAGCGTCGAGATGTTGGAGTGCTCGTCGAGCAACTGCTCGAGCCGGGCGATGTCGCCGTAACTCTCGGCGCGGGCCATCGGCGGTATCAGGTGGTCGACCAGAACTGCGTGCGCGCGGCGCTTGGCCTGCGTGCCCTCGCCGGGGTCGTTGACCAGGAACGGGTAGATCAGCGGCAGGTCGCCGAGGGCGGCATCGGATCCGCACGCCGCAGACATGCCCAGGGTCTTGCCGGGCAGCCACTCGAGGTTGCCGTGCTTGCCGAGGTGAACGACGGCGTCGGCGCCGAAACCCTTGTCCAGCCAGCGGTATGCCGCGAGGTAGTGGTGGCTGGGCGGCAGATCCGGGTCGTGGTAGATCGCAACGGGGTTCTCGCCGAAACCGCGCGGGGGTTGCACGAGAATGACGACGTTGCCCGACAGCATCGCCGCGATGACGATCTCACCGTCGGGGTCGCGGCTGCGGTCGACGAACAGCTCACCTGGGGGCGGACCCCAGTGCTCGACCATCGCCTCGGTCAGCTCGGCCGGCAGCGTGGCGAACCACTCCCGATATTCCTTGGCGGACAACCTGATCGGATTGCCGACCAGCTGACCCTCGGTCAGCCAGTTCTGATCCTGTCCACCGCGCTCGATCAACGCATGCACCAGCGCATCACCATCTTCGGCTTCGACGCCGGGCACCTCACCGATGTCGTAGCCGGCCTCCCGCATGGCACGCAGCAACGCGACCGCGCTTGCGGGCGTGTCCAATCCGACGGCGTTGCCGATGCGCGCATGCTTGGTCGGGTAGGCGGAGAAGACCATCGCCACCCGCTTGTCGGCGGGGGTGATGCGACGCAGCCGGGCATGCCGGACCGCGAGCCCCGCGACCCGGGCGCAGCGCTCCGGGTCGGGAACGTAGGAGATCAAGCCCTCGTCGTCGATCTCCTTGAACGAGAAAGGGACCGTGATGATGCGACCGTCGAACTCCGGTACGGCCACCTGGGTGGCAACGTCGAGAGGGCTCATCCCGTCGTCATTGGCATGCCAGTCTTTCCGCGACGACGTCAGGCACAGCCCCTGCAGGATGGGTACGTCGAGCGCCGCGAGGTGTGCGACGTTCCACTGGTCGTCGGTGCCCCCTGCACCGACCGTGGCGGGAGTCGCTCCCCCGGCCGCCAACACCGTGGTGATCAGCGCGTCGGCGGTGCCGAGAAGTTCGAGCAGTTCCGGTTCCGGGGTGCGCAGCGACGCGCAGTAGATCGCGAGCGGACGACCGCCGGCAGCATGGATCGCATGGCACAGCGAGCCGATGTACTCGGTGTTGCCGGCCAGGTACTGCGCCCGGTAGAAGAGCACCGCGACGGTCGGGCCGTCACCGCTGGCCGTGTGGCCGGCAGGGCATTCCAGCACGCCCCACGTCGGGGTGTGCACCGGAGGCTCGAACCCCACACCGGTCATCAACACGGTGTCGGACAGGAACGAATGCAGGTTCACCATGTTCTCGATGCCGCCCTGCGCGAAGTACACATGGGTCTCCAGCGCGACCCCGGCCGGCACCGTGGAATGGCTCATCAGGTCGGCGTCGGGCGCCTGCTCCCCGCTGATCACCACTGCGGGAATGCCTGCTGCAACGACCTGATCGATGCCGTCTTCCCAGGCGCGGTACCCGCCGAGGATCCGGACCACCACCGCCTGGGCTTCGGCGAGCAACTCCTCGAGCTCACCGTCGACGAGTCGCGACGGGTTGGCCCACCGGTAGGCCGCCCCGGAGGCTCGCGCGGCGATGAGGTCGGTGTCCGAGGTCGACAGCAACAGGATCGTATGGGGGGAACGGCCCTCCGGGGGCAAGTGAGCCACGCTCCATTCGTACCGCATGGCCCACAGGGCGAGACGGCCAACCTGACGGCGGTGACCATGACGGCGATCGCCGCTGGGCTGACCGCCCGCTACTCAGCGGTGCGGGTTCCAGCGGCCGTACCAGGTCTGCTTGTACGGCATGCCGATGGCCGCCACGAGCAGGAAGATGACCGCCGCAAAGAGGATCGTCGCAAGCATCGTCAGTCCTTTCACGAAGCCCGTTGTTTGACACGGGTTCAGTAAGCGAACGGTACCGCCGGTAACAGCGAGAATGGTCCACGTGTGCGGCACGGAACCACCGCGTCCGAAATGTGACCGCCATCACATTCGGCCGGTATGAACGTCGTTATCCGTGGCCAGGCGGCTGGGTACCGTGGACGGATGGACAGGGCCCGCGACGTCGACGCCTGCCCTGGCGCACTGCAGACCCACAGTGCGGCCGATGGGGAACTGGCGCGGATCCGGTTGCCGGGCGGGATGATCGCCGCCTCCCAGATGGAGGCGGTGGCGCAGGCCGCAATCGACTTCGGCTCCTCGACCGTGGAACTCACTTCACGGGGCAATCTGCAGATCCGGGGGGTTCGCGATGTCGGCGCCGTCGCCGGACTGTTCGCCGATGCGGGCCTGCTGCCCTCGCCGACCCATGAGCGGGTCCGCAACATCGTCGCCTCGCCACTGTCGGGTCGCCGCGGAGGCATCTGTGACGTCCGTGGACTCGTCGTCGCACTGGATACAGCGGTGCAGCAGGATCCGGTGCTGAGCGACCTGCCGGGACGATTCCTGTTCGGGATCGACGACGGCCGGGGCGATGTCTCCGGCCTCGGAGCCGATGCGGGCATCCACGTCCTCGACGACACCACCGGGGCGCTGCTGCTCGCCGGAAGCGACACCGGGGTGCGACTCGCCCTCGCCGACGCCGTCCGCGGGCTGATCGCCGCCGCCCGCGTGTTCACCGAGATCCGCGAAAAGTGCTGGCGAGTAGCCGAACTTGACGACCCTATGGCGGTACTGACGGACTTGACGCCGACAGCACCACCCGGAACGACATGGCCGGCCACCACCCGGCCGCCCGTCGGCTGGATCGAGCAGGACGACGGACGGGTCACGTTGGGGGCCGCGGCACCACTCGGAGTGCTCGACGCCGACGTGGTGCGTTACCTCGCAGCGGTCGACGCGCCGATGGCGATCACTCCGTGGCGTTCGGTGCTGCTGTTCGACCTCGACGCGGGCGTCGCCGACGTCGCGCTTCGGGTGCTCGCTCCCAAAGGGCTGGTGTTCGACGAGAAGTCGCCGTGGCTGTCGCTGTCGGCGTGCACGGGCAGCCCCGGTTGCGAGCGCTCCGTGGCCGACGTCCGTGCCGACGCCACGGCGGCCGCACTCGACCAGGTGGCAGCCGCCGGGGTGCACCGCCACTTCGTCGGCTGTGAACGCGCGTGCGGCAACCCGGGCCACGGTGAGGTCCTGATCGCGACCGGAGACGGCTACCGGCCGCGCAGCGCCCACCCGTAGGGTGAGCGGGTGCTCGACTACATCCGCGACGCCGGTGAGATCTATCGACAGTCGTTCGCGATGATCCGCGACGAGGCGGACCTGACCCGGTTCCCGGGCGACGTCGCGCGGGCGGTCGTCCGGTTGATCCACACCTGTGGCCAGGTCGACGTGGCCGAGCATGTTGCGTTCACCCCCGATGTCGTCACCCGGGCACACAGCGCGCTGGCAGACGGCGCCCCGATCCTGTGTGACTCCTCGATGGTCGCGGCCGGGATCACCCGGTCGCGGCTCCCGGCGGACAACGAGGTGGTGTCGCTGGTCGCCGACCCCAGGGCGCCGCAGCTGGCCGCCCGACTCGGCACCACCCGCTCGGCAGCCGGGGTCGACCTGTGGGCCGACCGCCTCGACAACGCCGTGCTCGCGATCGGGAACGCGCCCACTGCACTGTTCCGGCTCCTCGAGCTCCTCGACGACGGCGCCCCCGTCCCGGCGGCGGTGCTCGGCGGCCCGGTCGGCTTCGTCGGCTCGGCGCAGTCGAAGCAGGAGCTGATCGACGGGCCGCGAGGCATGTCCTATCTGGTGGTCACGGGCCGCCGCGGTGGCAGCGCGATGGCCGCCGCCGCCGTCAATGCGATTGCGGCCGAGGCCGAATGAGCAGCCGCAGCGCATCCCAGGGGACCCTGTGGGGTGTCGGTCTCGGACCGGGCGATCCGGAACTGGTGACCGTCAAGGCAGCCAGGGTCATCGGGTCCGCTGACGTCGTCGCCTACCACAGTGCGCGGCACGGGCGCAGCATCGCCCGGTCCATCGCCGAGCCCTACCTCCGTGCCGGCCAGATCGAGGAACACCTCGTCTACCCGGTGACCACCGAGACGTCGGACCATCCCGGCGGTTACGCGGGCGCGATGGAGGACTTCTACCGCGAAGCCGCCGAGCGCATCGCCGCGCACCTGACGGCGGGCCGCGACGTCGCCCTGCTGGCAGAGGGCGACCCGTTGTTCTACAGCTCCTACATGCACATGCACACCCGCCTCACCGAGCGGTTCGACGCGGTGATCGTGCCCGGCGTGACGTCGGTCAGCGCGGCATCGGCCGCAATTGCCACTCCCCTGGTCCAGGGTGACCAGGTGCTGACCATCCTGCCCGGGACGCTGCCCGCCGACGAACTCCAACGTCGGCTCAGCGACACCGACGCTGCCGTCATCCTCAAGCTCGGACGCTCGTATCCAGCTGTGCGCAAAGCACTTTCAGCTGCCGGGCGGCTGGACGAAGCCCACTACGTCGAGCGTGCCAGCACCGAGCGGCAACGCGTGCTGCCGGCCGACGAGGTCGACGACGCTTCGGTCCCGTACTTCGCGCTCGCGATGCTCGCCGGCCGCCAGAACGCCACCGAGGCCACCGGGAGCGTCGCGGTGGTCGGGCTGGGGCCCGGCGACGTCGAGTGGACGACGCCGCAGAGCCGCCACGAGCTGGCCACCGCCACGGACCTGATCGGCTACGGCCCCTACCTGGACCGCATCGGGGTCCGCGAGGGCCAGCGCAGGCATCCCAGTGACAACACCGACGAACCCGCGCGCGCTCGCCTGGCGTGCGAGTTGGCCGAGCGGGGCCGTGCGGTCGCCGTCGTGTCTTCCGGGGATCCCGGGGTCTTCGCGATGGCCACCGCGGTGCTCGAGGAAGCCAAGCAGTGGCCTGACGTCACGGTGCGGGTGATCCCCGCGATGACGGCTGCCCAGGCCGTGGCCAGCCGGGTCGGCGCACCACTGGGCCATGACTACGCGGTCATCTCGCTGTCCGACCGACTCAAGCCGTGGGATGTCATCGCGGCACGTCTGACCGCGGCCGCCACTGCTGACATGGTGCTGGCCATCTACAACCCGGCGTCCAAGACGCGTGACTGGCAGGTCGCCGCGATGCGGGACCTGCTGCTCGAGCACCGCGATCCCGGAACACCGGTGGTCATCGGCCGAGACGTCGCAGGACCGGACGAAACAGTCAAGGTGGTGCGGCTGGCCGACCTCGATCAGGCCGACATCGACATGAGGTGTCTGCTCATCATCGGTTCCTCACAGACGCAGTGGTACTCCGCGGGCGAAGGTGGCATCGACCGAGTGTTCACGCCGCGCTATTACCCCCATATTTGACGCCCGTCGCACATCGTTGACAGTCGTCAGAACTGCGGGTTAATGTCGCGCGTGCAGCGAGGACTACCGGTGCGGTCGCCGACCGACCGGCGCCAGCCACAGAAGAGCGATCTGCGCCGCAGCGCGATCCTCGAGTCTTTGGACCATCACCTCCGCGAGTTCGGCTTCGACGGCGTCAACATCGCCGACGTCACCAAGCGCGCCGGGGTCACCCGCTCGGCGTTCTACTTCTATTTCGAGAACAAGGCCGCTGCCGTCGCCGCGCTGCTGGAACCGATGTACGACGACGGCTTCGTCGCCAGCGACATCCTGACCGGCACCTCAGAGCCACCCCGATGGCGTATCCGCGCCATGGTGGAGGCGCTGCTCGACACCGTCGAGCACCATCGCTACCTGCTGCAGGCGATGCTGGAAGCCAGGACCACCAACCCGGCCATCCGCCAGGTGTGGGACGACGCCCGCGAATCCTTTGTGCCCGCAGTCGCAGCGATGATCACCTCCGAACGCGACGGTGGACTCGCACCCGACGGTCCGCCGGCAGAGGTCCTCGCCGCCATGCTGCTGGAGTTCAACGACCGACTGCTCGAGCGCTACACGATCGGCGGCACGCTCAGCCGTCAACAGCTCAGCGAGGGCGCCGAGGCCATCTGGTTGCGCACGATCTACGGCCACGTCGACGTGACGGGGCAGGCGCGGACTTCCGCAGAACAGAAGAGAGCCACATCGTGACCATCCCCCGCAATCCCGAAGACATCACCGCCGGCTGGCTCGGATCGGTGCTGGGCGCCGACGTCAGCGGCGTCGAGGTGGCGGCCATCGGTACCGGACAGACCGGCGCCACCTACCGGGTGAGCGCCACCTATGCCGAGGGAGCCGGTGCTGCGGGCCCGCCCGGCACCTTCGCGGTCAAGCTCCCCGCCCAGGATGACGCCGTGCGCGAACGGGTGGCGCTCGGATACCTCTCCGAGGTGGAGTTCTACTCGGCGATCACCACGAATGTGGCGATCCCGGTACCCGGTTGCTTCCACAGCGAAATATCCTCCGACGGAACGGATTTTGTGCTGCTGCTCGCCGATATGGCCCCCGCTGTCCAAGGCGACCAGATCGCCGGCTGCAGCCACGCCGAGGCGACGCTGGCCGTCGAGGCACTCGCCGGATTGCACGGGCCCAGCTGGGGCGACCGGCGCTGGTTCGACCTGCCGTCGATCGTCATGCCCAAGCCGGGTGACGCGGAGGCCGCCAAGGGAATGGGCGACGTCGCGGTCATGGCCGCCGACATCACCCTGGACAAACTCGGTGGCTCGGTCAGCGACGAGGACCGCGCCACGCTGACCACCGCGATGCGCCTGGTGACCCCGTGGCTGCTCGCGGAGCCGGACCGCTTCTCGCTGATGCACGGCGACTACCGGCTCGACAACCTGCTGTTCGATCCGGACCGAACCCGCGTCACCGTCGTCGACTGGCAGACCGTCGGACTCGGCCTGCCGGCCCGTGACCTGGCCTACTTCACCGCGACGAGCCTGCTGCCCGAGGTTCGGCCGACCGTCGAACGCGACCTGGTCGAGCGGTACCACACAGCGCTGCTCGGCTACGGTGTCACCGACTACGACGGCGAAACCTGCTGGAACGACTACCGTCTCGGGGTGCTGCAGGCGCCGCTGCTCACCGCTTTGGGGTACGCGTTCTCCGCCTCCACCGAGCGCGGTGACGAGATGATCCTGACGATGCTGCATCGTGGATGTCGCGCCATCCGAGAGCTCGACACGATCGAGCTGATCAGGTCGTATCAGCCGGCTTGATCACCGACCACTGGGTCACCGGCATCGCCGGCCGCCAGCCGGTGAACGAGCCCACCGATTCGCCGCGGTAGTGCTGGAACCGTCGCAGCTCGCCGCCGGCACGGGAAAACCACTGCGCCAGAACCGCTTCGGACTCCACAGTCACCGCGTTGGCGACCAGGCGGCCACCGGCCGGGAGCTGCGCCCAGCACGCGTCCATGAGTCCGGGCTGACTGACGCCGCCACCGACGAAGATCGCCGCGGGCAGCTCAGCGGAGCCGAACGACTCCGGCGCACCGGCCGACGTGTCGACGGGCACCCCGAAAGCGCCGGCGTTGACGGTGATACGCGAACGGCGCACCCCGTCGCGTTCGAAGGCGATGGCACGACAACCCGGCCCGCTGCGGCACCATTCGATTGCGATGCTGCCCGAACCGGCCCCGACGTCCCATAGCAACTCCCCCGGACGTGGCGCCAACATCGCCAGGGTGACCGCGCGCATGGCCTGCTTGGTCAGCTGCCCGTCGTGGGCGAACACATCGTCGGGCAGCGTTGCGCACCGGCGATCGTCGGGCAGGTACTTCACCGCCATCACGTTGAGGTCGTCCACGTCGCCCGGCGGCCGGCTCGCCCACTCCCGCGCGGTCGACGAACGTCGCAGTTCCCTCGGACCGCCGAGCTGCTCGAGCACGGTGAGTTCCGAGTCACCGCGCCCGGAGTCGGTCAACAGCGCCGCCAGCGCCACGGGGCTCGACCGGTCGCGGGAGAGCACGACGGCCTGCCCGCCGCGCCGCACCGCCTGCGACGGTTCTGCGGTCACCAGGCTGATCACCTCGGTGTCCTGCACCGACCATCCGACGCGGGAGCACGCCAGCGTCACCGACGACACATGCGGGAGGACCGCGACCCGGTCGGCGCCGTACTCCCGGATCAACGTGCTGCCGACCCCGTGCAGCAGCGGATCACCGCTGGCCACCACATGGACGTCACCGTCGGCGTCATCGAGCAGCGTGCGCAGCGCGGGCAGCATCGGCGACGGCCATGGCCGCCGGATCGCCGACACGGTGCCGTCGAGCAGGTCGAGTTGACGCGGCGAACCGTGGACCACCGTCGCCCTGGAAAGTTCGGCGCGCGACCCGGGAGCCAGCCCCGACATACCGTCGGCGCCGATGCCGACCACGACGATCACCGCTGCCTTCTGCTCTTCGCGCGAGCGCTCATCGCCGCCCTCTGCTCTTCGCGCGAGCGCTCATCGCCGCAACCTGCGCCACATCCACTGTGGCAGCATCCTCATCCCGGTGAACACCGGCTTGAGTATCCACGGCACCCACACCGTGCGCCGGCCCCTGCCGAGAGCACGCACCGTCGCCTCCGCCACCTGCTCGGGCGTGCTGGAGAACGGCGCGGGCTCCATACCCTGCGTCATCCGCCCGACGACGAAGCCGGGCCGCACCAGCAGCAACTGCACACCGGAGCCGTGCAGCGCGTCGGACAGACCGCTGCAGAACCCGTCCAGACCGGCCTTGGCCGACCCGTACACGTAGTTCGCCCGGCGCACCCGGACCCCGGCGACCGAGGAGAACACGACTATTGTTCCGCGGCCCGCCGACCGCATCGTGTCCGCCAGCACCGTCAACAGGCTGACCTGTGCCACGTAGTCGGTGTGCGCGATGGCCGCCGCGTGCCCGGCGTCCTTCTCGGCGCGGGCTTGATCACCGAGGATGCCGAACGCCAGCACCGCGGTGCCGATCGGGCCGTGCTCGGCGACGATCCCGTCGACCACGCCGCGGTGCGAGTCCAGGTCGTCGGCGTCGAACCCCACGGTGTGCACGGCGGCGGCGCCGGCCTCGCGCAGCAGCGCGGTCTGCGCGTCGAGGTCGTCGGGGCGCCGTGCGGCGAGCACCACGGTGGCGCCCGGAGCCAGCCGGCGTGCCAGCTCGACGCCGATCTCGCTGCGACCACCGAAGATCACGAGCAACCGCCCGGACGTGTCTGTCACGTAGGTGATTATGTCCTGCGCTAGCGTGGTGACCGATGGCTACCTCAGGCCGCAAGGCAACCACTCGGCTGACCAACGATGCGCTGGCGTTTCTGACCGAACGTCACCTGGCCATGCTGACGACGTTGCGGTCGGACCAGTCCCCGCACGTGGTTGCGGTCGGGTTCACGTTCGATCCCAAGACCCACATCGCGCGTGTCATCACCTCCGGCGGCTCCCAGAAAGCGGTCAACGCCGAGCAGCGCGGCGTGGCCGTGCTCAGCCAGGTCGACGGTGCCCGCTGGCTGTCACTGGAGGGCAAGGCCACGGTGCACACCGAGATCGACGCCGTCCGCGACGCCGAACTGCGCTACGCACAGCGCTACCGCACGCCCCGTCCGAACCCGAAGCGTGTGGTGATCGAAGTGCGGGTGGAACGGGTGCTGGGATCGTCGACCCTGCTGGACCGCGGCGAACACTGAACCGATCAGGACACCGGCACCACGACCAGCTCGTGCGGGCGGTTGTTCACCGACGACGCCCCGTCGGCCGTGACGATCACGATGTCCTCGATGCGCGCCCCCCACTGTCCCGGGAAGTAGACGCCCGGCTCGACCGAGAACGCCATCCCCTCCTGTAGCGGCAGCGAATTGCCCGCCACGATGTAGGGCTCCTCGTGCACCGACAAGCCGATGCCGTGCCCGGTGCGGTGCACAAACGCCTCTGCCAGCCCCTCCGCGGCCAGCACGTCGCGGGCGGCGGCGTCGATCTGCTCCGCGGTGACGCCGGGCCGGACGGCGGCCACGGCGGCGCGCTGCGCCTGCTGCAGCACCGCGTACCGGCGGGCGACCTCTGGGTCGGGTTCGCCGAGGCTGTAGGTGCGGGTGGAATCGGAGTTGTAGCCGGGCTCGTAGGGACCCCCGATGTCGACGACGACGATGTCGCCGGCCCGCAGTTCACGATCAGAACACTCGTGGTGCGGGTCCGCACCGTGCGGACCCGATCCGACGATGATGAACGCGACTTCCGAATGCCCTTCGGCAACAATGGCTTCGGCGATATCGGCGGCAACATCCGCCTCGGTGCGCCCGGGAACCAGGAACTCCGGCACCCGCGCGTGCACCCGGTCGATCGCGGCGCCGGCCTTGCGCAGCGCGTCGACCTCCGCGGGATCCTTGACCATCCGCATCGTGCGCAGCACCTCGGTGGCCAGCACCGGGACGACCCCGAGCACGTCGGCCAGCGGGAGCAGGTGCAGCGCGGGCATCGCGTCGGTGACCGCGACGGTGACGGAGCCACCGCCCAGAGCCTGCGCCACCAACGTATAGGGATCCTCCCCGTCCACCCAGTCACGCACCGTGACACCGAGTTCGGGCACCGCGGACTCCTTGAGCGAGGCTAGTTCCAGGCGCGGCACGACGATCGTCGGGTCCCCGCTCGCCGGAATCACCAGTGCGGTGAGCCGCTCGAAGGTCTGGGCCCGCGACCCGACGAGGTACCGCAGGTCGTAGCCTGGCGTGATCACCAGACCGGCCAAGCCGGCGGCACCGGCCGCGCGGGCGGCCTCGGCCATGCGCCGGGCGTAAACGTCTGAGCTGAAACGGCCTTGCGTCATGCCGTCCAGGCTAATCCCGGCCGGCTGCAGCGGCTCGCGCGGGAAAGCCGCCTGGCAGGATGACGCGCATGAGTGATGCTCCCCTGCTGCTGCTCGACGGCGCCAGCATGTGGTTCCGGTCGTATTTCGGGGTCCCGTCGTCGATCACCGCGCCGGACGGACGACCGGTCAACGCCCTGCGGGGGTTCCTCGACGCCGTCGCGACGCTGATCACCAGGGAACGTCCCCAGCGGCTGGTGGTGTGCCGGGACGACGACTGGCGTCCGCAATGGCGGGTGGACCTGGTCCCGTCCTACAAGGCACACCGGGTGGCTGAGGAGAACCCTGCCGACGAGCCCGATGTCGAGGAGGTGCCCGACGAACTGACCCCGCAGGTCGACATGATCATGGAGATGCTCGACGCGTTCGGGATCGCGACGGCGGGGGCGCCCCAGGCCGAGGCCGACGACGTGTTGGGCACCCTCGCCGAGCGGGAGCGGCGCCACCCGGTAGTCGTGGTCAGCGGAGACCGCGACCTGCTGCAACTCGTGCGCGACGACCCGGTCCCGGTCCGCGTGCTGTACCTCGGTCGCGGGCTGGCCAAGGCGGTCTCCTACGGACCCGACGAGGTCGCGCAGACCTATGGGGTGCCCGTCGAGCGGGCAGGCCCGGCGTATGCCGAGTTGGCGCTGTTGCGCGGCGACCCCTCCGACGGGCTTCCCGGGGTGGCCGGCATCGGCGAGAAGACCGCGGCGACGCTTCTGGCACAGCACGGATCCCTGGAACGGATCCTGGCCGCCGCCGAAGACCCCGCCTCGAAGCTGGCCAAGGCGCACCGCACCAAACTGCGATCCGCCACCGACTACATCGCCAGAGCCGAACCCGTGGTGCGGGTCGCGACGGATGCCGAGGTCACGATGTCGACAGAAACCGATGCGCTACCGCTGGTGGCCGCGGATCCGCGCAAGGTGGCCGAACTCGCCCAGCGCTACGGCGTGTCGTCGTCGATCGGCCGGCTGCAGAAGGCCCTCGACGGTCTCCCGGACTGACCGGGTCCCGGCTATCGCGGGCGGCCGACCTCGTAGGTTCCGTTGTCGTCCTGGAACGTCACCGTCACCTGACGCTTGGTGCCGTCGATGCTGACCTCGCAGTTGAAGGTGTCGCCCCTCTTCACCGTCGGGCTCACCCCGTCATTGCACCGGACGTCGTTGACGTTGGTGGCGCCGTAACCGTTGGTCTCGTCGGTGAGGATCTGCTGGACGCCGTTCTGGGCTGCGTCGATGTCCAGCGTCGTCGTCACGAAGAAGCCGGGCTTCCAGAAGCCGAGCACCAACACGACCGCGACCACGACCACCGCGAGCAGGCCGACGACACTGCCGATGACGGCCATCGAGCGCTTCGAGCCCTCCTCGCCGCCGGGTCCGGGGTAGCCCCCGGGCGGGTACTGCCCGTACTGGCCGGGCTGCTGGCCGTATTGACCGGGCTGCTGGCCGTAGCCCGGCGGCTGACCGTACTGGCCGTACTGGCCCGGCTGACCGTACTGCCCGGGCGGGGGGTAACCGCCGGGGCCGTACTCGGGAGGCTGCTGACCGTACTGCTCGCCCTGCGGGTACTGCGGCGGGTACGCCGGCGGCGGCTGGGTGGGCTGCTGGTACTGCGGATATTGCTGCGGCGTGTACGCCGGTGGTTGCCAGGACGGCGGCTGATCGCCACCCGGGGCTTGTGGCTGCTCCGCGCCCGAGGGCGGCTGCCATCCCTGATTGCCGGCCGACTCGGCCGACGATTCCTCGCCCGGCCCAGGCTGCTGACCCGGCCACGGCTGCGTCGGGTCAGATCCCTGCGGTCCGCTCATTTCTCTCCTTGCTCGTCCGCGACTGATATGCCGGTTTCTGGCCTGCTGGGCACACCCTACCCCGCATCAACAGCTACGACGCCGCGCCGAACGTCGTTGATCGCGCGTTTCGCGGTCGCGCGTAGCGCCGCTGACGGAGCCGCGTTGCGGACCTGATCAGCCAAGTCCAGCACCTGGCGGCACCACCTGACGAAGTCACCGGCCGACATCGATGAGCCGGTGCCGGAACTGCCGGCTGCATCCAATGCGGAGGCGAGGTCGCCGGCGCTCGCCCAGCGGTGGATCGCGGCGACAAAACCGTCGTCGGGTTCGCGGCTCTGGGTGATCCGGTGCCGCTGCTCGTCGGTGCGCAGCTCGGTCCACAGCCTGCGGGTCTGGTTCAGCGCGCGGCGCAGCCGACCGGTCGGCACGTCGTGGCCGTCCGCGGTGCCGTACCCGTCGCGCCGGGATTCGTAGAGTACCGACGACAGCGCCGCGGCGAGTTCGGCGGCGTCCAACCCCTCCCAGACCCCGGCGCGCAGGCACTCGGCCACCAGCAGATCGCTTTCGCTGTAGATCCTGGCGAGCAGCCTGCCGTCGTCGGTCACCACGGGGTCGGCCGGTGCCGCCTCGCCCTCCGGCGTGTCGTCGACGGCGGTGGTCTGGTCGACTCCGTCGACGGCGATGAACCCGCGCTCGGTGAGCAGCACGACGATCCGGTCGAAGGTCTGCGCCAGAGAGTTGGTGGCTGCCGCGATCTTCTTGCGCAGCTGCTCGTTGTCGCGCTCGATCTTGAGGTAGCGCTCGGCGATGCGGGCCTGCTCCTCCCGGTCGGGCAGCCGGTGAGCCCGATGTGCCCGCACCCGCTCGCGCAGTGCTGCCAGCTCGGGGTCGATGTCGCGCTCCGCAGGTGCACCGCTGCGGCGGCCGCGCCCCGACGGGACGTCCCTGCCCGCGGCCGCCGACCGCAGTGCCGACGCGAGGTCCCGACGCGCCCGCGGGTTTCGGTGCTCGACCCGCTTGGGCAACGACATCGAACCCATCGGGGCTGACGCCCCGGAGTAGTCCGCCGATGAGATCCGGCCGGCCCAGCGGTGTTCGGAGAGCACCAACGGCCGCGGATCCTCGTCATCGCGTGCGGGCTCGAGCACCACGGCCAGGCCGCTGTGCCGTCCGTGGGTGATGGTGATGATGTCGCCGCGGCGCAGCGCGGTCAGCGCGTCGTTGGCGGCCTGGCGCCGCTGCAGCCGCGACGCCCTCGACTGTGCGCGCTCCCGCTCGGAGATCTGGGCCCGCAGCCGCACGTAGTCGAGGATCGCCGCGTTGCGTCCCCCGAGCTGGGCGGCCAGCTCGGTGAGGAGCCGCTCGCCGCGTTCGACGCCACGGACCAGACCCACCACCGATCGGTCGGTCTGATATTGGGCGAAGGACCGCTCCAGCAGCCGGTGCGCCTGTTCCGGTCCCAGCTGGCGCACCAGGTTGATGGTCATGTTGTAGGTCGGCGCGAACGAACTGCGCAACGGGAACGTTCGGGTCGACGCCAGGCCCGCGACCTCGGCCGGGTCGACATCCGGGTTCCACAACACCACCGCGTGGCCCTCGACGTCGATGCCGCGACGCCCTGCGCGACCGGTGAGTTGGGTGTACTCGCCGGGGGTCAACGGCATGTGCTGCTCGCCGTTGAACTTCACCAGACGCTCCAGCACCACTGTGCGGGCCGGCATGTTGATCCCCAGCGCCAATGTCTCCGTCGCGAACACCGCCTTGACCAGGCCCGCGGTGAACAGCTCCTCCACCGTGTGCCGGAACGTCGGCAACATGCCGGCATGGTGGGCGGCCAGGCCGCGGAGCAGCGCCTCGCGCCATTCGTGGAAGTCGAGCACGACCAGATCGGAGTCGTTGAGATCGGCCGTTCGACGGTCCACGATCTCGGCGATCCGGCTCCTCTCCTCCTCGGTGGTCAACCGCAGCGACGAACGCAGACACTGCTTGACCGCGGCATCACAGCCCGCCCGGGAGAAGATGAACGTGATGGCCGGCAGCAGGCCGTTGTTGGCGAGGACGCCGATCACCTCGGGCCGCCCGGGGGTGCGGTACAGGCTGGGGCGACCGGTCCGCCCACGGCCCCGCGGCTGCCAGTCGGCCAGCCGGTCGGCCTCACGCCGATGCGAGATGTGGCGCAACAGTTCCGGATCGACCAACAGGTCCCGGCCGGCCTTCGCCGGGCCGGAGGACCGATAGTCGAACAGGTCCAGTAGCCGCTTGCCGACCATGACGTGCTGCCACAGCGGCACCGGACGGTGTTCGTCGACGACGACGGTGGTGTCGCCCCGGACGGTCTGGATCCAGCCGCCGAACTCCTCGGCGTTGCTCACCGTCGCCGACAGGCTCACCAGCCGTACGTCGTCGGACAGGTGCAGGATCACCTCCTCCCAGACCGCGCCACGCATCCGGTCGGCCAGGAAGTGCACCTCGTCCATGACGACGAATGAAAGCCCTTGCAGCGTAGGAGAGTTCGCGTACAACATGTTGCGAAGCACTTCGGTGGTCATCACCACCACGTCGGCGTCGCCGTTGATCGCCTGGTCGCCGGTGAGCAGACCGATGCGCTGCGGGCCGTAGCGGCGCACCAAATCGCTGTGCTTCTGGTTGCTCAGCGCCTTGATCGGGGTGGTGTAGAAGCACTTGCGCCCGGCCGCCAGCGCGAGATGGACGGCGAACTCACCGACGACCGTCTTGCCCGCTCCGGTCGGCGCGCAGACCAGCACCCCGTGGCCCTGCGCGAGCGCCTCACAGGCGCGGCGCTGGAAACCGTCCAGCTCGAACGGCAGGTGCGAGACGAATTCGGCGACTTCCGGCAGATCCCCCACCGCCGGCTCAGGTCGCGTCGTCATCGACCACGAGGCCTGACGGGGTGGGCACGGCCGATGGCGCTTCGATGGTCTCGGCGGGGCCGATCGGCGCCGCCTCGTCGTCGGCCACCTCCTGCAGGCGGGCGCGCCGCGCCTTGCGCCGGTCGTTGAGCCGGGCCACCTGGATGGCCAGTTCCAGCAGCAGGGTCAGCGCCAGCGCCAGCGCCAGCATCGAGAACGGATCCGAGCCGGGGGTGAAGAACGCGGCGAAGATGAACAGGCCCATGATCAGTCCCCGGCGCCACGCCTTGAGCCGCTCATAGGTGAGCACCCCGACGAGATTCAGCATGATGATCAGCAGGGGGAACTCGAAGCTGATACCGAACACCAGCAGCAAGTTGATCAGGAAGCCGAAGTACTGGTCACCCGACAGCGCGGTCACCTGAACGTCACTGCCGACCGTCAACAGGAAATCCAACGCCGTCGACAACACCACATAGGCCAACACCGCGCCCGCGACAAACAGCAGTGCGCCGATCGTCACGAAGATCGCGCCGAAGCGGCGCTCGTTGCGGTAGAGCCCGGGGGTGATGAACGCCCACAGGTGGTAGAGCCACACCGGACAGGCCAGCACCAGGCCCGCCGTCAGCGCCACCTTCAGCCTCAACATGAACTGGTCGAAAGGGCCCGTGGCCAGCAGTCGGCACTCGCCGTCGGGCGTGATGTTCGCGCGTGCGGACTCCGGGAGCGCACAGTAGGGTCCGCGCAGCCAATCACCGAGGCTGGGCATCCCGAAGATGCCGTGGGTGTACCAGAGGAACCCGAGGATCGTCGTCACCACAACGGCCAACGCGGCCATCACCAGCCTGCCGCGCAGTTCGGTGAGGTGCTCGACCAGCGACATGGTGCCGTCGGGATTGGCCCGGGAACGCCGCTGACGCGGGTCGAGCTTCTTGAGGAGTCCGGGAATTTGCACGGAGGTGGCCTAGGTGCTGCTCACAGGCGCGCAGTCACGTCGCGGACCGAGGAGCCCGCGACCGGTATGACTGGTCAGGCTGTGCGCTTGTCCGACGACGGGTCAGGTGCGGGCTGGGTGGCGGCGCCACCCGGACGGTCCGCCGGGTCCGCGACCCGTTCCGAGGAGATCTGCGTCGGTGCATCCGGCTTGGAATCCGCTTGCATCTCCTTGATCTCGGACTTGAAGATGCGCATCGACTTGCCCAGGGAGCGTGCCGCGTCCGGGAGCTTTTTGGCACCGAACAGCAGCACGAACACGGCGATGACGATGACCCAGTGCCAGGGTTGTAGACCACCCAATTTGGTTACCTCCAGACGTCTGGGCCGAGTCTACTCGTTCGGGGCCTCAGTGCCGACTCGATACGCATCCAGTGCGGCCGCGGCGGACTGCCGGACCAGCTCGGCCAACTGCTGGGGCCCGCGCACCCGTACCGCCGACCCGAACCCCAGCACGAAGCGCGCCATCCACTGGTCGGACGCGTAGGTCATCGCCGCCTCGCAGGACCCGTCGGGGAACTCGCGCAACACCCGCAACGGGTAGTAGTCGAACATCCACGACGCCGACCGGTCGACCAGCAACGTCGCCGTGGGCAGGGACGGGTCGGCGGTGTCGGGATCGAACAACGAGGTGTCCGGACCTGCCTGCACCGCCGGCGGCGGCGGCACCGACGGCTCGTCGAGGACCCTCGCGTCGACGATCCGGTCCAGGCGGAACAGCCGGACACCCTCGGCCGACCGGCACCACGCCTCCAGGTAGCTGTGGTCGGCGACGAGGACGATGCGAATCGGGTCGACGACGCGGCTCGACAGCGCGTCATGGGACGCCGAGTAGTACTCGATCGCCAGCGCCCGGTCGGTCCGCACCGCGGTTCGCACCGCCGCAGCCGCCTCGCTCTCGATCGGCGCCCGCTCGTCGACGGCGGCGCCCTCGTCTCCGTGACCGGCCTTGCCGGTCGCGGACTCGATCTTGGCGATCGCGCTGCGCGCGGCCTCCGGATCCACCATTCCCGGCACGTCGAGCAGCGCGCGCAGCGCCACCAGCACGCCCGTGGCCTCCGGCGAGGTCAGTCGCAACGGATGGTCGATTCCGGCGGTGAAGGTGACCTCGATGGTGTCGCCGGAGAACTCGAAGTCGATCAGATCACCCGGTCCGTATCCGGGCAGGCCGCACATCCACAGCTGGTTGAGGTCGTCGCGCAACTGTTTGACGCTCACCCCGAGGTCTGCCGCCGCCTCCGCGTAGGTGATCTTCGGGTTGGCCTGGAAGTAGGGCACCATGTTCAGCAGCCGGACCAGCCGCGTGCTGACGGCAGTCATGCGCGATCCGCCTTCGCCCCGGCCTGGGCTTCCAACCGCGACATCACGTCGTCACGAAGAGACGCCGGCTCCAGCGCCACCGCGTCGGCTCCGTAGCTGGCAATCTCCCGCGCCACCCGGTCGAACATGTCGATGTCCAAGTCGATCTCCTCCCCCGCACGCCCGGCCAGGGTTCTCGGACCCACAACAATGGCCCGCCGCCGCAGCGCCGTCGCCCGGCCGTCGGCGACCCAGACCCTGGCCTGTCCGGCCGCCGGCCAGTCACCGACCACTCTGTCGACGATCTCCCGCAGATTCAGACCGGCGGGTCTGCGGACCGTGCCGGGTTCCCCGATGGGGGTCACCTGCGGACCGATCCGCGAGAGCCGGAAGGTGCGCACGGCGTCGCGGTCCCGATCGTGGCCGACCAGGTACCAGCGCCCCCTGTCGGTGACCACCCCCCACGGCTCGACGGTGCGGGTGACGTAGGGTTCGGTGCGCGACGGCCGGTGCTCGAACTGCACGGCGTGACCGGAATCGATGGCGGACAGCAGGATTCCGAGGATCTCCTCGGAACCCCGCAGACCGGGCATGGCCGCGGTCGAGGTGATCGTGACGTCGTCGTGTGCTGCGTCGATGTCCACGCCCGCCGCGCGCAGCTTCAGTAGCGCACCTTGGGTGGCGGTGATCAGTTCGGGCGACTCCCACAGCTGTGTCGCCACCGCGACCGCCGCGGCTTCGTCGGCGGTCAGTTCTACCGCGGGCAGGGCGTAATCCTCTCGGCTGATCCGGTAGCCCTCGGTCGGGTCCGTCTGGGACACCCGCCCGGTCTCCAGCGGGATGCCCAGATCACGCAGTTCGTTCTTGTCGCGTTCGAACATCCGCGAGAACGCCTCGTCGCTGGCCTCCTCTGAGTACCCGAGGACCGTCTCGCGGATCCGATCGGCGGTGATGAAGGTCCTGGTGGACAACAGCGCGATGACGAGGTTCATCAACCGTTCGACTTTGGAGATACCCACGGCTAGAGCTTAAGGGGCGTCGGGGATGCCGTAGGACGGCCGATGCGGCGGGTCTGCCGCCACGCCGAGATCCGACTTTTGCAGCAGAAGTGCGAGTAGTGATGTGCAGAACTCGGATCTGGACAGGCCCAGTACCTCCGGGGGCACTGCCACGCGTCTGACAGGATCGCCCAGTGGGTTCCCGATGGCAGCATTCCGACGTGCCCCGCGGGCAGGACTACGACGCCCGCTGGCAGCGCCTGGCCCGCTCCGGTGCGGGTGTGCACGGCGAAGCCGATCTCCTCGAGACGCTGCTGCGCGAGCGCGGCGGGACCGACGTGCTCGATGCCGGTTGCGGGACAGGCAGGGTCGCCATCGAACTGGCCGCCCGCGGTTTCTCGGTGGTCGGGCTCGATCTGGATCCCGAGATGCTGGGCACAGCACGCGCCAAGGCGCCGGACCTGACGTGGATCGAGGCCGACCTGGTCGACGCCGGCTCGCAACTGGACAAGACGTTCGACGTGGTGGCCTTGGCGGGCAACGTGATGATCTTCGTCGGCAAGGGGGCCGAGGGTCGTGTCGTCAACGAGCTGGCCGCACTCCTGAATCCCGGTGGGCTGTTGGTGGCCGGCTTTGCGCTGCGTGAGGACCGGCTGACGCTGGGTCGTTATGACGGGCTGGCTGCCGCCGCGGGCCTGGAGCTGCTGGACCGCTGGGCGACCTGGGACAGGCAGCCGTTCACCGGCGGCGACTACGCGGTGACCATTCACCGCGCGTGAGCGTCACATGCTCGCGATCAGCCGCTTCACCCGCTCGTCGACCGATCGGAACGGGTCTTTGCACAGCACTGTCCGCTGCGCCTGATCGTTGAGCTTGAGGTGCACCCAGTCCACGGTGAAGTCACGACCGGCTTCCTGCGCGGCGCTGATGAACTCGCCGCGCAGCTTGGCCCGGGTGGTCTGTGGCGGGGTGTCGACCGCGGCCTCGATCTCCTCGTCGGTGGTGATGCGCGCTGCCAGACCCTTGCGTTGCAGCAGGTCGAACACGCCGCGGCCACGTTTGATGTCGTGGTAGGCCAGATCGAGCTGACTGATCTTCGCGTCGGAGAGCTCCATGTTGTAGCGGTCCTGATACCGCTGGAACAGTTTGCGCTTGATCACCCAGTCGATCTCGGTGTCGACCTTGGCGAAGTCCTGGCTCTCCACAGCGTCGAGCTGTCGGCCCCACAGATCCACCACCTGCGAGATCTGCGGGTTGGCCTCACGGGTCTGCAGATACTCCACCGCACGCGAGTAGTACTCGCGCTGGATGTCGAGCGCGCTGGCCTGCCTGCCACCGGCCAGCCGCACCGGACGTCGGCCGGTCAGGTCGTGGCTGACCTCGCGGATCGCCCGGATCGGGTTGTCCAGCGAGAAGTCGCGGAACGCCACACCGGCCTCGATCATCTCCAAGACCAGGGAGGCCGAGCCGACCTTGAGCATCGTGGTGGACTCACACATGTTCGAGTCGCCGACGATGACGTGCAGCCGCCGGTACTTCTCGGCGTCGGCGTGCGGCTCGTCGCGGGTGTTGATGATGGGACGCGAACGGGTGGTCGCGCTGGAGACCCCCTCCCAGATGTGCTCGGCCCGCTGGGACAGGCAGAAGGTCGCGGCCTTGGGGGTTTGAAGCACCTTGCCTGCGCCGCAGATGAGCTGACGGGTGACCAGGAACGGCAGCAGCACATCGGAGATGCGCGAGAACTCGCCGGCACGCACGATCAGGTAGTTCTCGTGGCAGCCGTACGAATTGCCCGCTGAATCGGTGTTGTTCTTGAACAGGTAGATGTCACCGCCGATGCCCTCGTCGGCGAGGCGCTGCTCGGCATCGATCAGCAGGTCTTCGAGCACCCGCTCGCCGGCGCGGTCGTGGGTGACCAACTGGGTGAGGCTGTCACATTCTGCGGTGGCGTACTCGGGATGGCTGCCCACATCGAGGTACAGACGCGCGCCGTTGCGGAGGAAGACGTTGCTGCTGCGGCCCCACGACACCACCCGCCGGAAGAGGTACCGGGCGACCTCGTCGGGACTGAGCCGGCGATGGCCGTGGAACGTGCAGGTGACACCGAATTCGGTCTCGATGCCCATGATTCGTCGCTGCACCTCATCGAGACTACTTGCTGCCCGCGAGGACGGTGGCCGCACCACGCCAGACGCCTGTGGATAACCGGGGCGAGCGGGTCGCGAAATCTGCCAGCATGAGCCATGGGGGAAATCGCGTCGGTGGATGTGGACCGGCTGCGACGGCTCGCCGACGCCGTCTCCGCCGCTGCTGTGGAGATTGCCGACGCGCCGTGGCCGGAGCTGGAACCCGGCGGGCTGCGCGGCTCGGCGGTGAGCGAGCGGGTGCGGCCCGGGCCGGTCGGAGAACAGGTTCGTGAGGTCGTCGAAAAGCTGCGGGAATGGGCGTCGGCAGCGCGCACGTCGGCGGCGATGTTCGAGCGCGCCGACGCCGTCAACGGTGATCGGTTCGCTTCCGGATGACCCGCCCGACCGTGTCGCAGGCGCAGGCATGGCAGCCGGCGGCGCTGCACCGCCTCGCCGACGACTGGGACGCCGCGGCCCGGCGGTTCAGCGAACAGGTCGAGGCGGCCGTGGCTGCCGCGTACAGCAGCGGTGACCACTGGACCGGTGCGGCAGCCGACTCCGCGCGCCGGCAGGCCCGGCTCATCGCCGACGGCGCCGAGTCGGTGGTCCGCAGCTTGGTGACGGCCTCGGTGGCCGCCCACGACGGCGCCGACCAGCTGGCGGCGGCCCGCTCCGAGGTCCTCGGCTGGGTGGACAAGGCCCGGGGTGAGGGCTTCGCGGTCGCCGACGACGGCGCGGTGTCGGTCGACGCCGCCCCGGTGCCGCTGCTGATCCAGCTCGCCGGCGGTGACGACGCGGTGGCCGCCGGTTTGTTGGAAAGCCGGGCCGTCGAGCTTGGTGAGCGGATCACCGACGGACTCGGGCGTCTCGGCGCCGCCGACGCCGACGCCGCCGGTGACATCGCCGACGCATTGGGACTGGGCCGCACCGGGCCGCCGGTGGCGGCGACCGTCCCTGCAGGCGCTTGGCCGGTGCAGGCGGCCGACGTCGTGGACGCCTGGCCGGCGATGAGTCAGAACAGGATCTCCGCACAGATCGCCGCCATGACCACCGCACAGCGGGACCGCCTGGTCGCCGAGTTCCCCCGGGAGGTGGGCAACACCGACGGGGTTCCCTGGCCGATGAGGATCGCCGCGAACCGGCTCAACATCGCCGACGCGATCGCCGCCGAAGACGGTCGCGACGCCGGATCCCGGCGACGGATCGCCGTGTACCGCGGCCTGCTCGCCGAGATCGACGACCCGGTCGGTACCGGCGGTCGCATCCAGCGTCAGATCCTGGCGTTCGATCCGGCCCGCGCTGCGCTGGTCGAGCTCAACGGGCAGCTCTCGACCGCCCGTGGGGTCGCGGTGCTGGTCCCCGGGGTGAACACTACGATCGACGATTCGGCGGCCAACACCGCCACCGCCCGCCGGTTCGTCTCCGCCGGTCGCGGCGACGTGGCCGTGATCACCTACCTCGGCGGGCCGTTCCCGCAGGTCCGGGATCCCGCGGCGGCGTTTCTCCAGGCCGCCGACCCGGGGTTCGCGCTGGACATGGCGCCGGGGCTGGTGGCGTTCACCGAGGACGTCGATCGGGCGGTGGGTGACGGCGTCGCTGTGACGGTGATCGGCCACTCCTACGGCGGGTCCATCGTTGGGACGGCCGAGGCGCTGGGGATGACGTCGGACCGCACCCTTTTCCTGGCCGCGGCCGGAGCCGGGGTGGGCGTCGACGATCCCGGGGACTGGCACAATCGCAACCCGGACGTACTGCGGTTCTCGATGACCGCGCCCGGCGACTTCATCGAGGCCGTTCAGGGCATCCCCGGCGGTCCGCACGGGGCCGACCCCGACGAGATGACGGGCGTGATCCCGTTGCGCACAGGTAGTTACGACGACGGTCGACCGGTGTGGGGGTGGCCGGCCCATTCCGGGATGCTCAACCGCCCGTCGGATGCGTGGCGGGCGATCCTCGCGGTGATCGTCGGCGATTCGCAGACCCTGGAGCAGGCGACCGCGAGATAGCCGAGGCGAGCGCGGAACTCAGTCGCGGGCGATCCAGCCCAGTCGCCGGCTGATGGCGTCGGCCGCGGCGATGGTCAGCTTCGCGACCTCTTCGAACCGCTCCACCCCGAGACGGTACGAGGGACCCGAAACACTCAGCGCCGCAACCACTTGCGAGTTGGCGTCGTAGACCGGCGCAGCGACGGCGTTGAGCCCGACCTCGAGCTCCTCGGACACGCTGGCCCAGCCGCGTTCACGCGTCTGCGACAGTTGCTCCTGCAGCTCGGTGGTGCTGGGCACGGTGGTGTCGGTGAAGGCGCCCAGTACGTCGCCGAGCCGGGACCGGACGTCGGCGGGATCCAGCCCGGACAGCAGCACCTTCCCGCTGGAGGTCGCGTGCGCCGGGCAGCTCTGTCCGACCCAGGTCCGCAGCGTGATCTCGGCGGGGCCGATGGCCTCGACGATGTTGACGATGCGGTCCCCGTCGAGCACCGCGAGGTTGGCGGTTTCGGCCACCTCGATGCTGAGCGCCTCGCAGATGCCCTGACTGAGCTTGGCCATGTCCAGTGCGGCGCTGGTAGCGCGGGCGAGCCGGGCCACCGCGAAACCCAGCCGGTACTTGCCGCGCTCGGCGATCTGCTCGACGAATCCGCGGGCCTCCAACACCGCGATCAGCCGCGAGACCGTCGATTTGTGCACACCGAGTTCGTCGGCGATCTCGGTGACCCCCGCCTGGCCCAGCTCGGCCAGGATCTCCAGCACCAGCAGCGCGCGGTCGACGGACTGTACGGCGGCGGGCGAACTGTCACGCTTGACCATTGCTGCTAGACCTTACTTCAGCAGGTCGGCGCACCGGCATCGCCGACGCCCCGCGGTCCCGAACCCGAAGTAGAACAGCTGGAAAGTGCCCGTGAGGATGGAGATGTAGCTGACCCCGGCGGCGAAGCTGGCGAACTTGCCGATACTGCGGTCCAGAGACTGCCGGTAACCGAAGTGCTCCATGCCGCTGTCCACCGGTTACCCCTCACGTCAGCAGAGGCTGGACACTACCCACTCATGGAACTGCGCGATGTGGTGTTCGGCGGGAACGAGCACTCCCCCGTGCCGGTAGGCCCGTGAGGACATGGCGGGCTGGGTGCGCTCACAGGCCGCAAAATCCTGCTCGTTGACCCGGTGGAACAGCTCCGCCGAGCGTGCGATGTCCTGTCCGCTTCCGAGGACGTCACCGGTGTAGAGCCAGTCGCATTCCACGACGGTGCGGTCCGCCGACATCGGGTACATCCGGTGGAAGATGACATGGTCGGGCACCAGGTTGATGAACACCGTCGGTTTGACGGTGATGGCGAAGTAGCGTCGGTCCTGCTCGTCGGTGATGCCCGGCAGCCGGTCGAACCCGGCCGCTCCGCCCACTGTGAATCCGGCTACCTGCGCGCCGAATTCGCTACCGATGCCGATGTTCGCCTGGGCCGCCACCCCGCGTGCGAACTCGGGCACGACGTCGACGAGCTCGGGGTGGATGGAGCTGCAGTGGTAGCACTCCATGAAGTTCTCCACGATCAGCTTCCAGTTCGCGGCCACGTCGTAGACGACCCGGTGGCCCACGTCCAGACCGCCGATACCGTAGCGGTTGATGGCGTCGGCGTCGTCGAGCGTCCTGGTGGCCTCGGCCACCACCTCCTCGAACGCAGGCGGGGTGTCGGACAGACACACCCAGGCGTAGCCGAGCCATTCGGTCAGTGCCACCGGCACCAGGCCGTACTCGTAGCGGTCGATCGGTGCGCCGGCACCGTCGGTCAACAGACCGATGTTGGGCGCGGCGGTCAGCCTGCCGTCCAGCGCATAGGTCCAGGAGTGATACGGGCAGCGCAGGTTGCGCTTGACTTCGCCTTCGGGCTCGGTGCACAACTGCGCCCCGCGGTGCCTGCAGATGTTCAGAAAGGCCCGCAGCAGGCCGTCGCGTCCCCGCACCAGCAGCACGCTCTCCCGGCCGACCTGCACCTTGCGGAATTTGCCCGGCAGCGCAAGATCCGCCGACCTGGCGGCGCAGAACCACATGTCCTCGAAGATGTGTTCCTGCTCTGCGGCGAAGACGTCGGCGCTGGCGTAGTAGTGGCCGCCGAGTGTGGTGCGCAGCGCCGGCGCGGCCAGGGGCGAACGATCTCCGGTCATGTGGTCACCAGCCGCTTCGGGTCGAACAACGAGATCGGATGCCCGGTGCCGCCGTCGATGGCGAGGTCGGCGAGGATCTCGCCGACCACCGGGACGAACTTGAACCCGTGGCCCGAGAATCCGCACGCGACGGTCACCGACGCGCACTCGGGGTGCCGGGCGATCACAAAATGCTGATCGGGGGTGTTGGAGTACATACAGGTCGCCGACTGCAGACACCGACCGTCCAGCGCAGGCAGCAGTTCGGCTGCGCGTGCCCGCATCTCGCGGATCTCGTGGTCGTATACGGTTCGGTCGATGGTGTCCGGGGTGCACACCACGCCCTTGCGGAAGAACGCGACCTTGACCCCGCCCCGCGGGCCGTCGATGGCGGGGAAGCCGTAGATCTGCATCCCGTCGACGCCCTCGTGGATGAAGATCGGGTGCTCGGTGAACGGCGCGGTGCCCCCGACCGGGTCGAGCCAGTAGAGCACCTGCCGCTCGATCGTGATCGGGATGCCGAACTCGGTGAGCAACTGCGGCGCCCAGGCACCGGGGCAGATGACCAGCTGCCCCGCCGTGTACGTCCCTCGTTCGGTACGCACCGTCACCCCGGAGGACGTCTCGGCCCATTCGAGGACTTCTTCGCCGAACTGCAGCGTTGCGCCGACCTGTTCGGCGAGACCGAGATGGGCCGCGACTGTCAGTTCCGGCCGGGCGAACCCCGCCATCTGCTCGTACAGCGCGATGTCGTCGGCGCCGGGGGTGAATTGCGGGTGGCGGGATCGGATCTCACCGGCATCGAGCACCTCGTGCCGAAGCCCCCAGCGACGGCTTGCGGTGAGGCTGCCGGCGACGGTCAGGCAGTCCGGCGGGCCGATGAACAGCCCACCGGTGACGCGGTACACCTCGGTGCGTGAGGCGGCGGCCAGCCCGGCCCACAGCTCGTAGGCGCGCAGCAGAAGCGGCACATACGCGGGATCTTCGAAGTAGGACTGCCGGATGATCCGTGAGCCACCGTGGCTGGAGCCCTTGTCGTGGGCGGGGGTGAACTTCTCCAGCCCGAGGACGCGCTGTCCGCGCGCAGCGAGGTGGTATGCGGCAGCGCTTCCCATGCCGCCGAGCCCGATGACGATGACGTCGTATCCCATCTCCGCTACCTCCTGATCCGAGCCATCTCGGGGTCGACCACAGGTTCGGCGTGTACGACGGCGGTGTGAGTGACACCGCGGTAGGCCACAGTGACCGTGGCGCCGATGTCGACGGCCGCCGGCAGGTACGCGTAGGCGA
The DNA here is from genome assembly GCF_010723735.1 of Mycolicibacterium hippocampi. Taxonomy (GTDB): domain Bacteria; phylum Actinomycetota; class Actinomycetes; order Mycobacteriales; family Mycobacteriaceae; genus Mycobacterium; species Mycobacterium hippocampi. The sequence continues at coordinate 4,023,417 of NZ_BLLB01000002.1, forward strand.
TGGTGCGTCCGACCGTCGCGGAGTGCCCGGCGCTGGTCACGTAGCCGACACAGCGACCGTCGACGAAGACCGCCTCCTTGCCGAGCACGGCAGCGTTCGGGTCGTCGAACACGATGCTGCGCAGCACCGACTGCGGAGCCGCCGACTGTTGCAGCGCGGCCCTGCCGACGAAATCGGCGGCTTTGTCCATCCGCACCGCGAAGTCCAGCCCGGCGGCCGCGGGCCGGTGTTCGGCTGTCATATCGGCTCCCCAGCTGCGGTAACCCTTTTCGATGCGCAGGCTGTTGAAGGCGATCCGGCCGGCGGGGATGATTCCGTGCTCGTGGCCAGCCTGCGTCAACAGATCCCACAGCGCCGTGCCGTATTCGGCGCTGGTGTAGATCTCCCAGCCGAGTTCGCCGACATAGGACACCCGCATCATGGTCACCGGGATGGTGTCGAGGAAGGTGCGCAGCGCCCGGAAGTACCGGAAGCCGTTGTGGGACAGGTCGTCGGGGCACAGTGGGGAGACCACTTCACGGGCGCGAGGGCCCCACAGCCCGATGCAGCAGGTTGCACCGGTCACGTCGCGCAGCGTGACGTCCCGCGGCAGGTGGCGACTGAGCCAGTCGAAGTCCATCGGCGAGTTCGCGCCGACCTGGAAGATCTCCGGCGCCAGCCGTGCGACCGTGAGATCGCTTCGGATGCCGCCATTTTTGTCGAGGAGCAGCGTGTAGGTGACGGACCCGACACTCTTGTCGACGTTGTTGGAGGTCATCTGCTGCAGGAACGCAGCTGCGCCGGGACCGCTGACCTCGTAGCGGGTCAGTGACGTCATGTCGTACATGGCGACTGCCTCTCGCGTCCAGCTCGCTTCGGCGACAGAGATCGGCGACCAGAACCTCGAGGCCCATTCGTCGCGTTCGGGAATGACGAGACCGTCGGCCCGAAGTCGTTGCGTCAGTTCATCGTTGGCCTGGTACCAGGCCGGGCGTTCCCAGCCGCCACCTTCGTAGAAGAACGCTCCCGCCTCGATCTGGCGCGCGTGGAAGGGACTGGTACGAAGTCCGCGCAGCTGGGTCCGGTACTGGTGCGGATGGATGACGTCGTAGACCTCGACAAACGCCTGGGAGCTGGTCGCCATGATGTACGACGGACTGCGCGCCGCCTCCTCGAAACGGTACAGGTCGCATTCGTGGGTGTCGATCGACGGCGTGCCATCGATGATCCACTCCGCCGTGGCCCGCGCGACACCTGCCGAGTGGGTGACCCAGACCGCTTCGGCGACCCAGAACCCGGGCAGCTCGCGGTGCTCGCCGATGATCGAGAAGCCGTCCGGGGTGAACGAGAAGATTCCGTTGAACGCCTCGTCGAGCTTCGAATCCTCAAGGGCGGGAATCAATTCGGTGGCAGCCGCCCAGGCAGGGGCGAAGTCCTCCTCGGTGAACGGCAGCATCGACGGCATCGGTTCTGCCGCGGTCTCGGCCGATAAGGTGGACATGTCGACGGGCATCGGGCGGTGACTGTAGGACCCGATGCCGAGGCGGTCGACGTGCTCGCGGAAGTAGAGATCCCGGTCCTGGTGGCGCAGGATCGGCAGGCCGGCTTCGGTGAGCTCGGTGTTGCGCCCCACCAACGCCTCGATCTGCCCGGTTCTGCCGTACTGGTGCGCCATCGGCACCAGCGGAAGCACCAGGCCGACCTGACGGGCGAGCTGCGCACCCCAGAACCCCGCCGCGCAGACGACGATGTCGGCGTCGAGGACACCGTCGTCGGTGCGCACCCCGGTGACGCGCGAGCCGTTGTCGACGATGCCGAGCACCTCGGTGTGCGGCCGGAACGTCGCTCCCCTGGCCTGGGCCCGGTGCGCCTGGGCCTCTGCAGCACGCAGCGCCTTGGCCAGTCCGTCGGCCGGGGTGTGGAAGCCGCCGAGGATTCGGCCGCTGTCGATGAGCGGGTGTAGCGCAACACATTCGGCCGGCGTGACCAGCCTTCCGTCGATCCCCCACGCCTGCGCCATCCCCGCCTTGCGGTGCAGGTCAGCCCACCGCTCGGGGGTGGTGGCGACCTCCAAGCCGCCGACCGGGTTGAAGGCCCACCCATCCGGGTGCTGCAGTGAGCCGAACTTCTCGACCGTGTACTTCGCGAACGCGGTCATGGTCTTCGACGGGTTGGTCTGGAACACCAACCCGGGGGCGTGGGAGGTGGAACCGCCGGTGGCGAACAGCGGTCCACGGTCCACGACGGTCACGTCGGTCCAGCCGCGCTCGGTCAGCTCGTCGGCCAGAGAGGTACCGACGATGCCGGCACCGATCACCACGATTTTGGGCATAGGCCGACCGCTCCATTTCGGCAAAGAGATTCTCGACGGCGACGTTGACGATCTTATGTTGCGTATTACGCAACGCATTGCGTCATACGCAACAGATCATCCATCTTCGGAGCCTCGGACGCAAGACGGACACGCGATGGAATTGTCGGAGCGGCGGGACCGGCTGGCGTGACGAGAGGAGGTCATCGAATGAACTCACCCGACCAGGCCGACCCCCAACCGTCGGAGTCGTCAACAAATGATGACGACTCCGCTGCCGACGGTGCCGCGACCAAGCGCACGAAGCCGTGGTGGCAAGACCACCCCGAGTTGGACGCGATCAGAGCCCGTGTCGAGGCGGAAATCTACGGGCTGGCCTGACCTGGGCACAGATCGGCTGTGTCCTAGGTGTCAGCCGGCAACAGTTGCACCGGCGGTTCCGTGACCCCGCGAAATCCTAGGATTCCGCTTTCGACGCATCCGCGGTGTCGGCTGGGCCGCTCGAATCACCTTGTGGCAGCAACGCTTCCAGTGCCGACCCGGTGATCCGGCGGAACGCCCGCCTCGGTCGGTTGGCCTCCAGGACGGCCACCTCCAGCGTCGCCGGCCCCAGGGCACGAGGCTCGCCGCCGTCGCCGCTGGCACTGAGCGCCGCCACGGCGATCGCGACCGCATCGGACAGGCTCGCGTTCTCGGTGTAGGACTCGTTGAGCGCGGTGGCGATCGGTTCGGTGACCCCACCCATCACGACGAAGTGAGGCTCGTCGGCGATCGAGCCGTCGTAGGTGATGCGGTACAGCTCAGGGGCTTTGGTCTCGCCGTAGTGGGCGACCTCGGCCACGCACAGTTCCACTTCGTACGGCTTGGCCTGCTCGGTGAAGATCGTTCCCAACGTCTGGGCGTAGACGTTGGCCAGTTGACGACCGGTCACGTCACGGCGTGAGTACGCATAACCCTGGGTGTCGGCGAACCGGATGCCGCCGCTGCGCAGGTTGTTGAACTCGTTGAAGCGGCCGACGGCGGCGAAACCGACGCGGTCGTAGAGTTCGCTGACCTTCTGCAGAGACCGCGACGGGTTCTCGGCGACGAACAGCACACCGTCTGCGTAGGCCAGCACGACGACGCTGCGCCCCCGGGCGATGCCCTTGCGCGCCAGCTCCGAGCGCTCCCGCATCGCCTGCTCAGGCGAGATGAAATAGGGAAAGCTCACGAATCCTCACCTCGAGGCTCGGCGTCGGGACCGAAGGTGTCTGCCCGCGAACGACTCTCGATGATCTGCCGGCACACCGCGGCGATCTGCTGCTCGGGCACATCGGCGGCGCCGTCGGCATCGATGGCCACCGCGGTCGGATAGATCCCCCGCACCAGGTCGGGCCCGCCGGTCGCGGAGTCGTCGTCGGCGGCGTCGTAGAGCGCCTCGATCGCCACCCGCAGCGCGGAGTCCGCGTCGGTGACCTGCGAGTAGAGCTTCTTCATCGAGGACTTGGCGAAGATCGAGCCGGAACCGACCGACTGGTAGCCCTCCTCCTCGAAGTTCCACCCGCCGGCGGCGTCGAACGACACGATCCGGCCCGCGCCCTCGGGGTTCTTGTCGTCGAGGTCGTATCCGGCCAACAAGGGCAGCGCCACGAAACCCTGCAGCGCCGCACCCAGGTTGCCGCGCACCATGGTGGCCAACCGGTTCACCTTGCCGGGGAACGTCAGCGCCACCCCTTCGATCTTCTCGTAGTGCTCGAGTTCCACCGCGTACAACCGGGCGAACTCCACCGCGATCGCGGCCGTCCCGGCGATGCCGGTCACGGTGTATTCGTCGGTGATGTACACCTTCTGGACGTCGCGGCTGGCGATCATGTGGCCCTGGGTCGCCCGCCGATCACCGGCCATCACCACGCCGCCGGGATACTTCAGCGCGACGATGGTGGTTCCGTGGGGCACCGCGTCCGTCGGTGTCGAACCAGAACCGGAACCTGAACCGGGCAGCAGATGTGGCGCCTGGTGGCGCAGGAAGTCGGAGAACGAGGACAGGTTCACACCACCATGGGACATAACGTGCGGCAAGGCGTCAAAAGCTCCGGGCAATGATTGTTCGCGGTGCGGCCAGGTCACTGGCCGCCCTTCTGGACATAGGCGCGGACGAAGTCCTCGGCGTTCTCCTCGAGAACGTCGTCGATCTCGTCGAGCAGGTCATCGGTCTCCTCGGCGAGCTTCTCGCGGCGCTCCTGGCCGGCGCCCGTGCTGCCGGCGGGGTCGTCGTCATCACCGCCGCCGCCACCCCGCTTGGTCTGCTCCTGGGCCATCGCTGCCTCCTGCGTATGTCTGAATCCACCACACTACCGGTCGGCAGCGAGATTGCTGGGGATAGTCCGATCAGCTGGTCGTCAGCTGCTCCACGAGTTCGACGGCGCTGTTGACCGAGTCGAGCAGAGCCCCGACATGGGCCTTGCTGCCCCGCAGGGGCTCCAGCGTCGGAATCCGCACCAGCGAATCCCCGCCGAGGTCGAAGATCACCGAGTCCCAGCTGGCGGCGGCGATGTCGGCCCCGAACCGGCGCAGACACTCCCCCCGGAAGTAGGCCCGGGTGTCGGTCGGCGGGTTGTCGACCGCGTCGAGCACCTGCTGCTCGGTGACCAACCGCTGCATCGAGCCCCGGGCCACGAGACGGTTGTACAACCCCTTGTCCAGGCGCACATCGGAGTACTGCAGATCCACCAGGTGCAGCCGGGGGGCCGACCAACCGAGGTTCTCCCGTTGGCGGAAACCTTCGAGCAGCCGCAGCTTGGCCGGCCAGTCCAGCAGGTCGGCACACTCCATCGGATCACGCTCGAGCAGATCGAGCACCTTGGCCCAGGTTTCGACGACATGGGAGGCCCGCGGATCCGGGTCGCGGCTGTCGACCAGTTTGGCGACCCGGTCCAGATAGATCCGCTGCAACGCCAACGCGGTGAGTTCGCGACCGTCGGCCAGGGCCACAGTGGCCCGCAATGACGGGTCTCGGCTGATGACGTGGACGGCGTGCACCGGGCGGGCCAGCACCAGATCGGTGAGGTCGAACCCCTCCTCGATCAGGTCGAGCACCAGAGCGGTCGCGCCGACCTTCAGATAGGTGGACGTCTCGGCCAGATTCGCGTCTCCGATGATGACGTGCAGCCGCCGGTACTTGTCGGCGTCGGCATGGGGCTCGTCGCGGGTGTTGATGATGCCGCGCTTGAGCGTGGTCTCGAGGCCGACCTCGACCTCGATGTAGTCGGAGCGCTGGGAGAGCTGGAAGCCGGGCTCGTCACCCGAGGGTCCGATCCCGACCCTGCCCGACCCGGTGACCACCTGGCGGGACACCAGAAACGGCGTCAGGCCGGCGATGATCGCCGAGAACGGTGTCTGGCGTGACATCAGATAGTTCTCGTGCGAACCGTAGGACGCGCCCTTGTTGTCGATGTTGTTCTTGTAGAGCTGCAGCCGGGCCGCGCCGGGGACGCTGGCGACGTGGCGTGCGGCGGCCTCCATCACGCGTTCCCCGGCTTTGTCCCAGATCACCGCATCCATCGGGTCGGTGCACTCGGGCGCGGAGTACTCGGGGTGGGCGTGGTCGACGTAGAGCCGCGCGCCGTTGGTCAGGATCATGTTGGCGGCGCCGACCTCGTCGGCGTCCACGACAGGCGGCGGGCCCGACGCCCGGCTGAGGTCGAAACCGCGTGCGTCACGCAGCGGGGATTCCACCTCGTAGTCCCACCGGGTGCGCTTGGCGCGCTGGATGCCCGCAGCGGCCGCATACGCCAGCACCGCCTGGGTGGAAGTCAGGATCGGATTCGCGGTCGGGTCGGACGGCGAAGAGATGCCGTACTCGACCTCCGTTCCGATGATCCGTTGCATACCGCCCAGCGTAGAGGTCGAGGTTGCGGGCAAGGTCACGAGGCTGCGTGGAACGCAGGCGGGCGACGGGGCGCCGTGATGAGATTGGCCGACAATGAGTCCGACCTCCGAACAACGCCTGGCCGCCGAACGCTGGTTCCTGCAGCACGGTCTGCCCGCCGTGCTGCGCCCCGGCACCTTGGTGCGTCGGACCTGGACGCGGTCGGCACCGGCGTTCGCGGCTTTCGCGGTGATGCTCGGGTTCTCGATCCTGGTCGTCGCCGTCACCGGGCGGCACACGATCGACATCGACGGTTCACCGACGCGCACCGAGTGGTTTCTGCTCGGGGTGGTGGTGCTGGTGCTTCCGGCAGCGGCGCTGGCGGGCTGGCTGGTGTCGCGGGTCGAGGAGCTGCGGGTGCGCGGCGCCGTTTCGACCGCGACGATGGTGGTGGCCGCGCTGGCCGTCGTGTTCGGCGGTCCGAGCTCCTACGTCATCGTCAACGTGACCGTCGAGCTGGTGGTCATCGCGCTGATATTGGTGTGCACCGCAACGGGAATCGGTTCGATTCTCGGCTGGGCGGCGCGGGTGACGGGGGCCAACCTCGCGTCTGTTGGCAGCATGCTGCTGCGCGCGCTGCCGGTGATGCTGCTGACCGTGTTGGTGTTCTTCAACGGCCCCGTCTGGACGATGGCCTCGACCGTCAGCCGTGCCCGGTTGTGGTTGGCACTGCTGTTCCTGTTCGCCATCGCGGCGGCGTTCCTGGTGTCCGGCACGCTGAGCCGGGTCCGCCCGATCCTGCAACCGGATGCCAAGCAACCCGAGGACGCCGCGAAACTGACCGGAACGCCGTTCGAGACACTGCCCGACCGGCCCCGCCGGGTCGCGTTGTCCAAGCCGGAACGGATCAACGTGGTGTTCGTGCTTGCGCTGTCCCAGATCGTCCAGGTACTCACCGTCGCGGTGGTGACCGGGCTGCTGTTCCTTGCGCTCGGGCTGCTCCTGGTGAGTCCGGAGATGTTGGCGGCCTTGACCCAGGGCGGATCTACCGACGGCCATTTCCTGGGGATGACGCTGCCGATACCCGACGCGCTGATCCAGGTCACGATGTTCCTGACCGCGTTGACGTTCATGTACCTGGCCGCGCGGGCCGTGAGCGACAAGGAGTACCGGCAGCAGTACCTCGACCCGCTGATCGACGACCTGCGGCTCACCCTGGTGGCCCGGGACCGCTACCGCGCCGCGACGGCGGCACGGTGAGCGCACCCGATGTGGCGCTGCGGCAGATCCACGACTGGTTCCTGCACCGCGGACTGCCGTTGGTGCTCACCCGGCGGGTGCGCTCACGTGCGCTCATCGCCCGTTCGGCGCCGGTGGTGGCGGGGGTGGGCGCGTTGACCGCCGTGACGATGCTGCTCGCCGACTGGACGGGTGACGATCCCGACTACGGCTACATCGTTCGACTGGGGGTCATCGCCGCCGTGCTCGCCGGCGCCCCGTTTGCGCTGCACGTGCTGCACGAGCGCGGCACGACGGCGTCGGAGGCCGGTAGGCGCACCGCTGCCCTGGCGGTGATGGCGGTATTCGTGCTGCTGATGCCGGTGATCGCCTCGGGATGGTCGGCGGCGGCGCTGGCGGAGGTACCCGCGTTCCTGGTGGTGTCGTTGCTGGCAATCTGGTTCACCTACCTGGGTTTCGGTTCGATCCTGTTGTGGGCGTTCCGGTTCGCGTGGATCCAGCTGGGCGCCCTGGGAACGCTGATGAGCCGCGCGCTGCCGCTGCTGATGTTGACCGTGGTCGTGTACTTCACCGGCGAGCTCTGGCAACTGGCCGCCCGACTGACACGGGAAAGGCTTTGGCAGACAGTCGGTTTCCTTGCCGTGGTGGCGCTGGCGTTCATGGTCGCCACCATCCGCGACGAGGTCAACGCGCTACGTGAGGACCGGTCCGGGCCGTCTGATCCCACGGCGCTGCTCGCGGCAACTCCGTTGGCCGACCACGCCGGCACTCCCGCCGCCAAGACCCCACTGTCGTTGGCGGAGCAGGTGAACGTGGTGGCCGTCATGGTCGTCTCCCAGGCCATCCAGGTGGTGTTGTTCACCGCGGGCCTGTTCGTGTTCTTCCTGACCCTGGGGGTGATCGCCATCCCCGACGAGGTCACGGTGCTGTGGTCCGGCGAGCAGACCTGTGCGGTCGGCGTACCTCCCTGTGCGGGAACGTGGTTCGGCGTCCACGTTCCGATGCCCCAGACCGTCGTGCACACCTCGCTGTTCGTCGCGGTGCTGTCCGGCCTGTACTTCACCGTGAGCACCAGCGTCGACCCGCTGTACCGGCAACGGTTCTTCGAACCGCTGATCGCCGACGTCGCGGTGAGCCTCGCCGGCCGCGACGCCTACCTGGAGCTCGAACGTCCCTGATCCCAACGTCCTTGATCCGAGCGCCCTTCGGACAGCAGCATGTGGCGGGTCGCCTCGGTGCGTGAGGACACGCCGAGCTTGCGGTAGGCGCGATACAGATGGTTGGCGACCGTCTTGGCACTCAGATGCAGCCTCTTGGCGATCTGCTGGTTCGTCAACCCGCGCGCGACCTCCTCGAGAATCCGGCGCTCGGAGTCGGTCAGTCTGCCCATCTCCTCGGAATGGGTCGCCGGTTGCAGGCGCGCAGCCCATGACGAGGCGCCGATGCGGCGAAATCCGTAGAGAGCCTCGGTCCGGGCCCGATCCCGCTCGGCCCTGTCGGTGGACACCGCCGCCCTGTCCATCAGGGCGCGGGCGCGGTCGAACGCGTCAGCCTCGGGATCGAAGAGAGCGACGGCCTCGTCGAGCAGGTGCAGCGCCTGCTGCGGGTCAGCCTGCGCGCACACCAACGCCCTCGCCCGGCGAGCGGTCGCCCCAGTCCATCGGCTGGACCCGGGAGTGGCGGCCACGGCGGCCAGGTGAGCCACGATCGGCTCCGCGTCACCTGGACGTCCCAACGCGACATAGGCCTCGACCAGGTCGACGTGCCACCGCGCCAGTTGCGGCGCCAGCAGGCCTGCCACCTGCTCGAACGCCCAGCATTCGCCCAGGTGGCCGACGACGTCGTGGTACCTGCACTCGCTGAGCGCGGCCAACCCCGCGTTGGCCAGCAGGAAGTAGCGCGCCCCGAACGTCGACTGTTCGTCGGAGATCGCGAAACCCAGTTCCAGGTCGGCGGCAGCCGCCTCGTCGTCACCTCTGATCGCGGCCACGCGGGCCCGCAGGGACAGCCAGAACGGCGCGAACGCCCGTTGCCCGGTGGCCAGGCAGAGCGCCACGGCCTCGTCAAGGCACACCACAGCGTCGTCGAATCGTGAAGCTCGGACGTGAGTTTCGCCGAGGGCGCCGTATGCCATCGCCAGGGAAGCCCGCGCGCCGTCGAGCCGCAGCGCACCGATCAAGCCGGTCAACCGGGACACGCCGGCGTCGTATCGCTCCGCGATGGACATCGCTCTGCCGACGTGCAACCCGACCAGAGGGTCATGGCGGATGGCAGCCATCAGGTCGAGGGTGTCCAGCGTACCGGCGAGCTCGTCGGCACGACCTTCGTCCCACGCGCTGGTGGCATGGGCGAGCACAACGGTCGCCACGTCGGATTCCACCGACCCCGGGTCGGTCTGTTTGACTGCGGCCTGGGCGGTCTCAACGATCTGCGCGACCAGACCGAGCATCCCCAGCGGGATGGCCATCCGGGCGAGCACGGCACCGGCCTGCTCCGGTGTGGCGAGCGCAAGACATTCCGTGAGCCGCTGCTGGGCCATGGCGGGGGCGCCGTCCAGCGCTTCGAGGGTCGCCAGTGTCAGCGCCGCCGCCACGTACAGCTCGCTGGAGGCCGGGTCGGCAAGGAGCGTCTCGAGCCGGTGTCGGGCAGCCTCGGCCTCCCCTGCCGCCCCGAGCAGTTCGGCGGCTTCCAGACGCAGCCGGCCCCGGCGGGAATCACTGCCCGTCATGCCGACGGCGAGGTCGAGCATCCTGGCGGCAGGCTCGATCCCGCGGCCGGCCCGCATGCCCTCGGCGGCGGCGACGAGGGCGTCGGTGAGCGTCTCGTCCGGTCCGATGGTGCCCTGCGCTCGGTGAGCCAGCCGGACTTCGTCTGACACCGCCGGGTTCATCGCGAACTCGGCGTTGAGCGTTCGGCGCCGAAGCTCCGACATCCCGCCGAGAACCGCGCTGCGCAACAACGGATGGCACAGACTCAGTCGCCCGTGGGACAGCCGGACCAGCCCGAGGTTCTCCAGCTCGCCGAGAGCCGCTTGCGCACTCGGGGATTCGGACTCGGCGAGGGCCGCCCAGGAACCGTCCGAGGACAGCGCGACTCGATCGAGCAGTTCACGGGCCGGGCTGCCTGGTGGTGGAAGCTGCCGGGTGAAGACGGCGGCCAGGTTTCCGGCGAGTGGAATCTCTTGCGGCAGCGGCAGTACGCCGCTCAGCTGGTCCCGCGACAGCGCCTGGGGCAGTTCCCCGAGGGCCAGCGGATTGCCCGACGCCACGTCGATCAGCTGCCGGGCGACCGACGGATGGATCGGGGCGTCGGTGGCCGAACCGAGCACGTCCATCGCGTCCTCGGGCGCCAACCCGTGGAGTTCGTGGGTACAGAAACCCTCGGCGAACGCAGATGTCGCCCGGACGCGGCGGCCGGTGACGACCACCAATGCCCCGCTGAGCACTGCGCGGCGCAATGCCAGGTTCAGTGCGGTGCGGCTGGACGGGTCTGCGTCGTGTATGTCGTCGACGAGCAGTGCGACGTCGGTGGAACTCTCCAACGCGGAGCAGAGCACGTCGGCGGCCCGCATCGGGTCGGGGTCCGCCGAGCACCAATCGGTGGCGGCCGGGACCGGCAACAGGGTCGCGATCTCCACCGCGGTGGCCATCGGGGTCCCCAGCTCACCACCGCGGCAGGTGAGCATCCGCGCCGGGGGTCCGATCTCGTCGGCAAGCCAGGACAGCGCGCTGGACTTGCCCATCCCGGCGTCTCCGAGCAGGACATGCACCTCGCCACCGCCGGAGCGGGCCTGGGCCCACGCGCGCGTCAACCGGCTGCCGAGCTCTGTGCGCCACGCCAAGCCTGCCATTGGCAGGCAGGTTATCCCAGATCAGGCGGCGAGGCCGCCGGCTCAGCTGCCGCCGACCACTTCCCAGGTGTCCTGACCGTCCGGACCGCCGGCGGTCACCCTGACCGGCCGGGTGTCTCCTCGCGGATCGGCTGCCTCGCATTCGAACGACTCCCCGACAGCCACCACCTTGAGCCCGTCACCGCATTGCACCGTGACGGCGAAGCCGTAGTCCTGCGAGACGTCCTCGGTCAGACCCTTGCTCGTCTCGGCGAGGTCGTAGACCACATCGAGGGTGGCGAAGTCGACGTTGTAATCGTCGTCGGTGAAGTTCACCTCCACCCGAACATCGTTGCCCTCGAGGTCGGCGATGCAGTTGAAGCTGGATCCCGCCTTCGGCGACTCCGAGGGTCGGGGGCACTCGACGGTGTCGACCTGCCGGGAGATGGCGGCGTACTGGGTGTTGAGCTCGTCGGCGATCGCGGTCTCGAGCTTCTCGTAATCCGGGCCGCCGGCGGAGAACGAGAACTGGCATCCAGCGACCACCGGGGCCACCATGAGTAGGGCCAGTAGCGGTCGTGGTGATGTCACTGCCCGAGCGTACTGCTCGACAGGGCCCGCGGTGATGGGAAAAATTGCTCAATCTCGCCGTGTGAAGCCCGCTGGATCGGCCGCCATACGCATTAGATTCACTCGAATGAATGGGCTGCGGGGCAAGCGTTACGGCGAGGTCTTACTCGTGGACGTCGGCGCGAAGGCCGGAGACGGGCCGCAGGCAGTCGTGTACAACACATTCGGTCTCAACGACTGCCCGCCCGATCTGTGGTCGCAACTCGACGCCGGTGCCCTGGCCGCGGAGCACGGCGTGACAGCGGCGCTGCTCAACGGTCCCCGGTACTGGCTGATGGACGGCATCGTCAAGGACACAGGCGGACCGCAGGAGACGGCGACCTTCGGCGGGATCGACATGATCCGACAGGCCACCGTGGCGTTGACGTCGATGAATCCCGCGCCCTATCTGGCCAACACCGTCACCCGCAACGCCGTGTTCGTCTTCGACGCCGGTCGGCCCGTGTTCGAACTCGTCGACCCGCAGGGCCGGACCTGGGTGATGCAGACCTGGAGCCAGGTCGTGGACCCCACGCTGTCCTACGAAGACCTTGCCGGGCTGGGCGCCCGGCTCCGACTGCCCGAGGGCTGGGCGTACCGATCCCGGGTCCTCGACGAAGAGCTACGGATCGACACCAGCAGTCAGGCCGCCCAGGTGCTCCAGGACGACCTGACCAACAGCTACTCGCTGGCGGCTGCCGAGATGCTCTAGAGGTACTGGCCGAGGTTCGACTCGGTGTCAATAGCCCGGCTGGCACTCGACGACTTGCCGGTGACGAGCGTGCGGATGTAGACGATCCGCTCGCCCTTCTTGCCCGAGATCCGGGCCCAGTCGTCCGGGTTGGTGGTGTTGGGCAGGTCCTCGTTCTCGGCGAACTCGTCGACGATCGAATCGAGGAGGTGTTGGATGCGCAGCCCGCGCTGACCGGTCTCGAGTACCGACTTGATCGCGTTCTTCTTCGCCCGGTCGACGACGTTCTGGATCATCGCCCCGGAGTTGAAGTCCTTGAAGTACATGACTTCCTTGTCGCCGTTGGCGTAGGTGACCTCCAGGAACCGGTTGTCGTCGATCTCGGCGTACATCCGGTCGACGACCTTCTCGATCATCGCCTTGATCGTCAGGCTGCGATCGCCGCTGAACTCGGCCAGATCGTCGTCGTTGATCGGCAGTTCCTCGGTGAGGTACTTGCTGAAGATGTCCTGCGCCGACTCGGCGTCGGGCCGCTCGATCTTGATCTTGACGTCCAGGCGGCCGGGCCGCAGGATCGCCGGGTCGATCATGTCCTCGCGGTTCGACGCGCCGATCACGATGACGTTCTCCAGCCCCTCCACGCCGTCGATCTCGCTGAGCAGCTGCGGGACGACGGTGGTTTCGACGTCGGAGCTCACGCCGGTGCCGCGGGTGCGGAAAATGGAGTCCATCTCGTCGAAGAACACGATGACCGGAGTGCCCTCGGAGGCCTTCTCGCGTGCCCGCTGGAAGATCAGCCTGATGTGACGCTCGGTCTCGCCGACGAACTTGTTCAGCAGTTCCGGACCCTTGATGTTGAGGAAGTACGACTTCGCCTCCCGGGCGTCGTCGCCGCGCACCTCGGCCATCTTCTTGGCCAGCGAGTTGGCGACGGCCTTGGCGATCAGGGTCTTACCGCATCCGGGCGGGCCGTAGAGCAGCACGCCCTTGGGCGGGCGCAGTGAGTACTCCCGGTAGAGCTCCTTGTGCAGGAACGGCAGCTCCACGGCGTCGCGGATCTGCTCGATCTGGCGCCCCAGACCGCCGATGTCGTTGTAGCTGACATCGGGCACCTCTTCGAGCACCAGATCCTCGACCTCGGCCTTCGGGATGCGCTCGAATGCGTACCCGGCCTTGGTGTCGACCAGAAGCGAGTCCCCGGGGCGCAGCTTGCGCGGCCGATCGTCGCCGAGCACGTCGTCGTCGTACCCGTCGGGCAGGTGCTCGGCCGCGACCAGGGGCTCGGCGAGCCAGACGATCCGCTCCTCGTCGGCGTGGCCGACCACCAGGGCCCGGTAGCCGTCGGAGAGGATCTCGCGCAGGGTGCTGATCTCCCCGACGGACTCGAAGTGACCTGCTTCCACCACGGTCAGCGCCTCGTTGAGACGAACCGTCTGGCCCTGCTTGAGTTCCTTGGTGTCGATGTTCGGCGAGCACGTCAGGCGCATCTTGCGGCCCGAGGTGAACACGTCGACCGTGTCGTCCTCCTGCACGGCCAGCAGCACGCCGTAGCCGCTGGGTGGCTGGCCGAGCCGGTCGACCTCCTCGCGCAGCGCCAGCAACTGCTGACGGGCCTCCTTCAGGGTGTCCATCAGCTTGGCGTTCCGGGCGGCCAGCGAATCGATGCGTGCCTCGAGCTGGTGCACATCGCGCGCACTGCGCAGTCCGCTCTGTGGGCCTACGGCGTTCTCCAACTGCTCGCGGAGCAGCGCAGCCTCGCGGCGAAGGTTCTCAAGTTCTGCTGCATCCTCTGGGGACAAACCCTCAGAACGCTCGGACTCATTCATGCTTGAGCTCCTTTCCCACACCGGATGTTGGCGCGGTAACAACTTCAACGCTACCGGCGATTCAGTCTTTGTGTGTGCTCTAGGAATTCGACACACCAGCAACACTGTTAGCCTTTGATGATCAGTTCGGCCGAACGGAAGGACAGCCGTGACCCTGAAAACCCTCGTTACCAGCTTGACAGCTGGGGCAGCAGCAGCCGTCGTAGTGGGTGCTGCGGCGGCGGGTGTGACCCTTGTTGCAGGCGGCACCGGGACTCCCGGCGCCCCCGCACAGCCCGCGGTGCAGCCGGTCGTCTTCGACGTGCCGCTGCCAGCCGCGCCGGCGCCCGATCTGCAGGCACCGCTGCTGTCCACGCTGACCGCGCTGTCCGGACCAGGCTCTTTCTCCGGATCCAAGGCCAGCTACATCCAGGGTGGGATCGGCCGGATCGAGGGCATCACCGCTGACCGCGCCTACAACAACGCCGCGGCCAAGGGGTACTTCCCGCTCAGCTTCTCGATCGACGGGATCGACCAGAACGGTCCCGTGGCGACGGCGAACGTCACCGCGACGGCCGCCTCCGGTGTGGTCGCAACCCAGCCGTTGACGTTCGTGGCGGGCCCGAGCCCGACCGGCTGGCAGATCTCGAAGCAGTCGGCTCTTGCCCTGGTCACGTCGGTAGGCTGATCCTTACCGATTCGTGACACAGGTGCGCCGCACCGTTGCAGTCTGTAGCGCCGCCACGATCGTGGCGGCGCTCGGACTGAGCGGGTGCAGCCCGTCGGCCCCGCCCGCGGCGTCCCCGACGGTGGAAACCTCACCTGCACCGTCGGTCGGGATGCCGCCTCCGGCCGCCCCGGCGCCGGGCGGACCGCCGCTGCCCCCGGCGTCGGCGTTGATCGACGTGATGGCCAGGCTGTCCGACCCGACGCTTCCCGGCGACCAGAAGGTCGCTCTCATCGAGGACGGCTCGGCCGACGAGGCTGCCGCCCTCGACCGCTTCGGCACCGCCCTGCGGGACAACGGCGCCTTGCCGCTGGCGTTCGAGACCCGCGACCTCGGGTGGTCACAATCCGACCCCGGCAACGTCGTCGCGACCGTGGTGGTGCGCACGGCGGGTCCGCAGGGCGGCGAGTTCACCTATCCGATGGAGTTCGCCCGGTCCGACGGATCCTGGCAGCTGACCCGTCAGACCGCCGAGCAGCTGCTGGCGTTGGACGGCCCGGAGAGCGCGCCTGCCCCAGCACCACCGACGCCCAAGCGCTGACCGGGATGTGGATCGGCTGGCTGGAGTTCGACATCCTGCTCGGCGACGTGCGATCGCTCAAGCAGAAGCGGTCGGTCATCCGCCCGGTGATCGCCGAGTTGGCCCGCAGGTTCTCGGTGTCGGCCGCGGAGACGGGATCGCAGGACCTGCATCGGCGGGCCGGGGTCGGAATCGCCCTGGTGGCCGCCGATCGCGCCCATGTGGTGGATGTTCTCGACGCAGCCGAACGACTGGTGGCCGCGCGCCCCGAGATCGAGCTCCTGTCGGCCCGGCGGGGGCTGCGGCGAAGCACCGACGACGACTAGGTGAGGCGTTTCTTCCGCACCGGCACCGGGGCGACCGTGCCCGGCGCCAGCTTTCGGGCGCTGATCAGAAAGGCGGTGTGGCCCCGCATGGTGTGCTCCGGGCGGACCGCCAGACCGACCACGTGCCAGCCGCGCTGCATGCTCTCCCAAGAACGTGGTTCGGTCCAACACTGTTGTTCGCGCAACGCCTCCACGGTCTTGGACAGCTGTGTCACCGTGGCCACGTAAATGACCAGCACCCCTCCGGCGACCAACGCGTTGGCGACCGCGTCGAGCACGTCCCACGGCGCGAGCATGTCCAGGACCACCCGGTCCACCTCGGGTCCGGTGTAGGCGCCGACGTCGGCGATCACCAGGTCCCAGTTCGGCGGTTGCTCACCGAAGAACGTCGTGACGTTGCGCACGGCGTGCTCGGCGTGGTCCTCCCGCAACTCGTAGGAGGTCACCTGACCCTGCGGGCCGACGGCTCGCAGCAGCGAGCACGTCAACGCTCCTGAGCCCGCACCGGCTTCGAGCACCCTCGCCCCGGGGAAGATGTCGCCTTCGTGGACGATCTGGGCCGCATCCTTCGGGTAGACGACCTGCGCGCCCCGCGGCATCGACATCACGTAGTCGACCAGCAACGGCCGCAACACCAGGAACTGGTCGCCGTTGGTCGATCGCACGACGCTGCCTTCCGGCAGCCCCACCACCGCTCCGAGGTCGATGATCCCGCGATGGGTGTGGAACTCGCCGTCGGCCTTGAGCACCATCGTGTAGCGCCTGCCTTTCGCGTCGGTGAGCTGTACGCGATCACCGACGGCGAATGGACCCGTTCTTGGCACAGCTGATCAGCCTGCCAGTAGACGCGCCGGCGGAGGCGGCCGGGGTTGCCCGGATTTGTCGTGGCCCGGTCATAGGCTGGGGTTCATGAGCGAGCAGACGGAACGGCCGGTACGGCGGCCGGCGCTGTCTCCGTCGCGGGCGAGCGACTTCAAACAGTGTCCGCTGCTGTACCGCTTCCGTGCCATCGACCGGCTACCGGAGCCGTCGTCCACCGCACAGGTGCGCGGGTCGGTGGTGCACGCCGCGCTCGAGCAGCTGTACGCCCTGCCGGCCGCAGACCGGGTGCCCGAGACGGCGGCGGCGCTGGTGCTGCCGGCGTGGGAACGGGTGGTCGCCGAACGGCCCTCGGTGGCCACCGAGATCGATCCGGCATTGCAGGCCGAGCTGCTCGAACAGGCGCGAAAGTTGCTGTCGGGGTACTACCGGCTCGAGGATCCCACCCGCTTCGACCCGCAGTGCTGTGAGCAGCGCGTGGAGGTCGAGCTCGAAGACGGCACCCTGCTGCGCGGCTTCGTCGACCGAATCGACGTCGCCCCCACCGGTGAGCTGCGGGTGGTGGATTACAAGACCGGCAAGGCGCCGCCCGAGGCACGGGCGCTGGCCGAGTTCAAGGCCATGTTCCAGATGAAGTTCTACGCGGTCGCGCTGCTGCGGTCGCGCGGTGTGCTGCCGACCCGGCTGCGGCTGCTCTACCTCGCCGACAGCCAAGTGCTGGACTACTCGCCCGACCTCGACGAGCTGCTGCGTTTCGAGAAGACGTTGATGGCGATCTGGCGGGCCATCCAGGCGGCAGGTGTGACAGGCGACTTCCGGCCGCAACCGTCGCGGTTGTGCGACTGGTGCGCCCACCACGCCCACTGCCCGGTCTTCGGCGGCACTCCCCGCCGTATCCGGGTTGGCCCGAGGTGTTCGACGAGGGCGACCCGGACACCGTGCTGCAGGCCACGGAGCCGGCTGCGTGATCGACTGCATGTTCCGTCGGCAAGGCGCTGACGGGGAGGACGAGCTCTTCGTCTCGACCGACGGGACCCGAAGCAACTGGGATCCCGAGATCCAGCACGGCTCCCCGCCTCTGGCGTTGCTGACCAGGGCCGTCGAAAACCTCGCGGCGGGGACGGGGCTGCGTATCGGCCGGCTCACGCTGGACATCCTCGGACCCATCCCGGTCGCCACCGTCCGGGTCCGCGCGCGGGTGGACCGGCCGGGCAGCCGGATCTCGATGATGACCGCCGAGATGCTCACCGATCGCCCGGACGGCAGCCGCCGGCCGGTCGCCCGCGTCACCGCCTGGCTGCTCGCTCCCACGGACACCTCAGACGCCGCCACCGACCGATACCCGCCGCTGGTGGAGGGCGATCCGGAGCCCGTCGCCCACGCGTGGGAGGGGGCGCCGGGGTATCTGCAGGCGGTCAGCTGGCGCAGGCAGGCCACCGAGGAGGGCGCGCCTGGTTTGGTCTGGCTGAGTCCTCTAGTACCGCTGGTGGATTCAGAGCCGACGACGGCGCTGCAGCGCCTGGCGATGGTGGTCGATTCGGCGAACGGGATAGGCGCCGCGCTGGACCCGCAACAGTTCGTCTTCATGAACACCGACACCGTCGTGCATCTGCACCGCCTGCCCTCCGGGCAGGACTTCGGGCTGCGGGCGCGTGGGTCGATCGGCCCGGACGGCATCGGGGTGACCACCGCGGAGATCTTCGACCGGCAAGGATTCATCGGCACCAGTGCACAGACGCTGCTCGTGCAGCGCCGATGTTGACGTCCTCCCCACGGCTGAAGCCGGGGGGGATTCCAACCGGTTCATGCCGCGGGTGCAGCAGTGGTGGGTTGGAGCAGTAATTCCTCGCGGTTTCCTGCTGGTTCCTGCTTCGGTGACCGCGCTCGGCCCGAGGGCCTCGGTTGGTCTTCACAGGCGGTGACCGCAAGCCCTGCGGCCAGAATGTTCTTCGCGGCGTTCACATCCGCGTGCTCATGATGCGTGCAGTAGGTGCACCGGAATACCGCTTGGCTCTCGCGGGATTTCGGGTCCGCCTGCCCACACGCTGAGCAGCGTTGCGATGTGTAGGCCGCCGGCACCTTCACGACGGTGGTCCCGGTGTATCGGGCCGCCGAGGCTAGTGCCAACGCGAACTGATGCCAGCCTTTGACGAGGATGGCACGGTTGAGCCCGGACTTCGCTCTGACATTGCGCCCGGGCTGTTCGAGAGTTCCTTTCGCCGATTTCGTCATCTGCTTGGTCCTGAGATCTTCGATCACCACCACGGAGTTGGTAGCAGCGAGCTGGTGGGCAATCTGGGCACAGAAATCCAGGCGGCGACGGCGCTCGCGGGCCCGCACCGCCGCCAATGCCGCCCGAGCCTTGTCCCGGCTAGCCGACCTCTTGGATGCACGGGACAACTTGCGTTGCAGCGCCACCACACGACGACGCTCCCCGGCGGTCGTGAACGCCTGGTCGATCAGGGCGCCATCGCTGGTCGCGATCGCTGCCACCACACCACGGTCGACCCCGACCGCCGCACCTGGCACTGGGTGGGCCTCGGGAGTCTGCCGGGCGTCGTCGACCAAAACCGAGATGAACCAATGCCGACCCTCTCTGCGGAGGGTGGCCGAACGGATGGTCTCACCGGCCAGCGGTCGGCTCATCCGCAGTTTCACCCACCCGAGTTTGGGCAATTTGATCCGGCCGTGGCGGCGGTTGAGCTTCTCTACGGCCATCTTGTTGCCCTCGGGAAACCGGAACGACGGCGACCACCGCCGACCCGAACGCCACCGCACCTTCCACGTGCCATGCTCATGACACGCCCGATCCAGGTCCATCAACGTCTGCTGCAGGCAATGCCCCGGAACATCTTTCAACCAGGGATGCTCGGACTTGGCTTCAGCCAGCTCCTTGGCCTGGGGCTGGTAATTCATCCACGCCCCACGGCGACGGTACTCGCGGCGCTGCTCTAGACCGGTGTTCCACACCACCCGACATACCGCTCCGATCCGCTCGGCGAACTCGGACTGCTCACCGGTGAACTCGACCCGGAACCGCCGCCCCGTCAACATAACTCAGCGGTCCTTCTGCGACTCGACATAGCGTTTGATCACCGACAACGGTGCCCCGCCGACGGCGGCCACGAAGTACGAGTTCGTCCACAGCGACGGCAACCGCGACCGCAACCACGGAAACTCCTCGCGCAACTCACGCGAGGACCGGCCCTTGATGGCCTTCACCAGTTTGTGCACCCCGAACTGCGGGTCCACTTCCACCAAGAGGTGCACGTGATCAGGCATGGTCTGCATCTCGATCAACCACGCCCCTTCTCGGTAATCACCTCGGTGATGATCTCCTTGAGTCGCTCCTCCATACGGCCGCCGATCACTCGGCGCCGGTACTTCGGGCACCACACGATGTGATACGCGCACTGGAACGCGATATTCGCGTTCGTGCGCAACGTAACACCCATACCCGACAACGTTAGACAGACTGCCTCTATCTAACGCGATGACACGCCAGAACACAGGTGCCAGTGGCCACTCAAAGCGCACACTTGACGCGCTCACCCCAGAGCTGGAGCCCGGGGTCCGCCGCGCTACGTTTCCCATGATCGATGAGGCCCGCCGGCAGTTCGAGCTGGCCTGGTCGCTGGCCGAACTTCACCTCGCGGCCCTCGCCGAGGAGGATTTCCTCTGGGAACCGGCGAACATGTGCTGGACGGTCCACCGGGACGACGCCAGCGTGTGGCGTTCGGACTGGGCCGAGACCGAACCAGATCCCGTGCCGGTTCCGACGATCGCCTGGCTCACCTGGCACATCGACTATTGGTGGACGGCTGCCATCGACGCGCTGACCGCTCCCACGACTTTTCCGTGGGATGCCGGTTCCGGCCGCACCGTCGCCGACACCGTGCTGTGGGTCGCGGTTGAGCTAACCAAGAACGTCTCCGAACTCGGACAACTCCGGCTGCTGCGAGCGGTCACCGGTACCACCCCTTAAATACGCTTGCATCTATATAGATGGTCAGCGATACTCAGGGGCATGGATGTGTTCGAAGCGGTCGCCGAGCCCAACCGGCGAGCCTTGTTGGATGCCTTGGCAGACGGCGAGCGCAGTGCCGGTGACCTGGTGGCCACGCTGCCCGAGCTGACCCAGCCGACGGTGTCCCGACATCTGCGGATACTGCGCGAAGTTGGCCTGGTCGAGGTTCGGCCACAGGCGCAACGCCGCATCTACGCGCTGCGGGCCGACGGTCTGGTGGCCATCGACGACTGGATCGAACGTTACCGGCGCTACTGGGCCGGTCATCTCGACTCCCTGGAACGCCACCTGGAGCGCAGGCACGGTGAACCGAATGGGTGAGCGCGACGGGCGGGTGACGATCGACGGCGATCGCGCGGTGCTGAACTTCGAACGCCGTCTGCCGTTTCCCATCGATGCGGTCTGGGCCGCCATCACCGATCCGGCCGAACGCCGGCAGTGGTTCGGAGAGACCACCGTCGACGCCCGCGAGGGCGGACTCATCGACATGGTCGCCGACGGGCCACCCCTTCCGCCGGAACGCAAACGGATGACGGGCCGCATCCTGGTGTGGGATCCCCCGCATGTCTTCGAGCACGAGTGGAAGCAGCCGATCGTCGAGGACGGTGTGGTGCGTTACGAACTGCAACCCGACGGTCCCGACGGTTCGGCCACGCTGCTGCGCTTCAGCCACCGTGGACTCGGGGTTCGCAGCGCCGGCGGCTTCCTCGGCGGCACCCATGCCTTCCTCGACCGTCTCGAATCCCATCTCGCCGCAGAACCGTTGCCGGACTGGCTCACCCGTCGCCTCGAAATCATCACCGAAGGAGAAACACCATGACCCCTGCCATCGCAGTCGCCTACCACTCAGGGTTCGGGCACACCGCGGTCCTCGCCGGTGCTGTCGCGGCGGGCGCCCGCGACGGCGGAGCGTCGGTCGACTCGATCGCCGTCGACCAGATCACGGACAGGGACTGGCAGGTTCTCGACGCCGCCGACGCCATCGTGTTCGGCAGCGCGACCTACATGGGCAACGTGTCGGCGCGATTCCAGGCGTTCACCGAGCAGACCGGCCGCCGCTGCATGGACGGCACGTGGCGCGACAAGGTCGCCGCCGGTTTCACCAACTCGGGCGGCAAGAGCGGCGACAAACTGCAGACGCTGATGTCACTCGCGGTGTTCGCCGCCCAGCATCACATGCACTGGATCAACCTGGGTTTGATCGCCGGGTGGAACAGCTCCTTCAGCAGCGAGCATGACCTCAACCGTCTCGGCTTCTTCCTCGGCGCAGGCGCGGCGACCGATGTCGACGCCAACCCCGAGCAGGTCCATTCCGCCGATGTGGCAACCTGCCGGCACCTCGGGCAGCGCGTCGCCGAGGTCACCGGGCAGCTGCTCGCGGGACGCGCGGCTACTGCAGCGGCTTGAGGTCCTGCAGCATCGTTGGTACCAACTCGCTGACGGTCGGGTGGATGTGCATGGTGCGCGAGATCGCGGTGTAGGGCAGTTCGGCGGTCATCACATCCAGGATGTCCTGCACCACCTCGTCCCCGCCCACCCCGAGGATCGCGGCCCCGAGGATCTGCTCGGTCTCGGCGTCGACGACCACCTTCATGAAGCCCTGCGTCTCCCCCTTCTCGACCGCCCGGCCGACGCGGGTCATCGGGCGCTTGCCCACCAATGCTTTGCGGCCTGACCGGCGGACCTCGTCGACGGTCATCCCCACCCGGCCCAGCGGTGGGTCGATGTAGAGCGCATAGGTGGTGACGCGGTCGCTCACCTTGCGAGGGTCATCGTCGAGCAGGTTCGCCGCGACGATCTCGAAGTCGTTGTAGGACGTGTGGGTGAAGGCACCCCGTCCGTTGCAGTCCCCCATCGCCCAGATGTGGTCGACGTTGGTCCTCAGTTGGTCGTCGACGACGATGTGGCCGCGGCGGTCGGTCGTGACCCCGGCCGCGTCCAACCCGAGATCGTCGGTGTTGGGTTGGCGACCCACCGCAACGAGCACGTGGCTGCCGGCGATCGGCTCCGCACCATCCTTGGGGGTGACGGTGAAGCCGCCGGAATCACCGCCGCCCTTGGCGAAGCGGATCCCGTCGGCGCCGAGCACCACGTTGATGCCTTCGTTCTCCAGGATGTCCTTGATGGCGGCGGAGACGTCCTCGTCCTCACGCGCGGTCAGCCGGGGGCCCCGCTCGATGACGGTCACCCGGGCTCCGAACCGCCGGTACATCTGGGCGAACTCCAGCGCGATGTAACTGCCGCCGATGACCACCAGATGCTCAGGCACCGTGTCGATTTCGAGGATCCCGACGTTGGTGAGGTAATCGATGTCAGCCAGCCCGGGCATGTCCGGTGCCACGGCGCGGCCACCGACGTTGAGGAAGATCCGGTCGGCCTCGAGGAGCCGGTCGTCGACCCGGATGGTGTGCGGGCCCTCGAAGCGCGCGTGGCCGCGGATCAGCGTGGCGCCCTTCATCCCCTCCAGCCAGGACTCGACACCCTCCCGGTCGCCGGTGCTGATGCGATCCTTGCGTGCCTTGACCTTGGCCATGTCGACGGTGACGGGGCCGGTGTTCACGCCGAACTCGCCGCCACGCCGGGCCAGGTGCGCCGCGTGCGCGCTGGCCACCAGAGTCTTGGTGGGGATGCAGCCGGAGTTCACGCACGTCCCGCCGACGAGCTTGCGTTCGATCACCGCCACGGTCTGACCTGCGGCGGTGAGCCGGCCTGCCAGCGGCGGACCCGCCTGGCCGGCGCCGACGATGATCGCGTCGAATTTCTCTGTCATCTCACGTCCTAGACAAGGCTGACGAGGAACGCGACCAGGAAACCCCCACCGACGGCGAGGGCGTCCTCACCGAACGCGCCGGGGCGGTCGTTTCCGTTGTTGACGCAGGCCAACCGGCCGCGCAGCGCGGCACCGCCGAGAGTGCCGAACACGGCGCCGATGACACCCGCGCCGGTCGCGCTGAAGGTGTGGAAGAAGGCGCTGCCGATCACCGCGCCGGCGAACGCCCCGGTGATCAGCCGGCTGACGAACTGCACCGGAACCCTGCGGCTCGGTGTGTTCGGCAGCTGATCGGTGACCAGCTCAGCTGCCAGGAAGATTGTCAGCACCGTGACAGTGATCGGATGTGCCATCCACTCCGACCACTTGTCGGCGACGTCGATCCAGCCGAGCATCGCGCCCCAGGCGACCACGGCCGGAGCCGTCATGGCCCGTAACCCGGCGATCACACCGATCAGCAGCGCCAGCAGTATGACGAGGGCGTGTGTCATCGGACCTCCGGGCGGTGGACGGACCTCCGGACGCTAACACGGGCGACCGCGCCACACGTCAAGATCTACAGGCGGCAGAACCTGATGTCGGAGGCCAGAATCGCCTTGGCGCCGATCGCGGCGATCTGGTCCATGATCGCGTTGACATCTCGGCGGGGAACCAAAGCGCGCACCGCGACCCAGGCGGGGTCGGCCAATGGGGCGATCGTCGGGGACTCCAGCCCGGGCGTGACAGCGGTGGCCTTCTCCAGCACCGCGCGGGGGCAATCGTAGTCCAGCATCAGATACTGCTGGCCGAACACCACACCCTGTACCCGTTTTGCCAATTGATCGCGGGCGGCGGTCTTTTCGACGTCACCGTTCGAGCCGCCCTGCCCATCCGAGTCGTCTCGCTCGATCAGCACCGCCTCGGAATCGCACAGCGACTCGCCGAATGCCGCCAGGTCGTGCAGCCCCAGGGTGCGACCGGAACCGACCACGTCGGCGATCGCATCGGCGACACCGAGCTGCACCGAGATCTCCACGGCGCCGTCGAGGCGGATCACCGTCGCCTCGATCCCCCGGGCGGCCAGGTCTTTTCGTACCAGGTTGGGGAACGCGGTAGCAATCCGCTTGCCCTCGAGATCCTCCACCCGCCAGGAACGCCCTCTGGGCGCCGCGTACCGGAACGTCGACGAACCGAAGCCGAGCGCCAGCCGCTCGCGCACCGGCGCCACGGATTCCTGGGCGAGATCGCGGCCGGTGATGCCGAGGTCCAGCTGACCGGAACCGACGTAGATCGCAATGTCCTTGGGCCGCAGGAAGAAGAACTCGACCTGGTTCGCCGGGTCGACGACGGTCAGGTCCTTGGTGTCGGTGCGACGCCGGTACCCTGCCTCGGACAGGATCTCGGCGGCCGGCTCGCTGAGCGTGCCCTTGTTGGGTACCGCCACTCTGAGCATGCTCACAACTTCCGGTAGACGTCGTCGAGCGACAGGCCCCGCGACACCATCAACACCTGTGTCCAGTACAGCAGCTGGCTGATCTCCTCGGCGAGCGCCTCATCGCCCTCGTGCTCGGCTGCCAGCCACACCTCACCGGCCTCTTCGAGGATCTTCTTGCCGATGCCGTGTACACCCTTGTCGAGCGCTGCGACGGTGCCGCTGCCGGCGGGGCGGGTGCGCGCCCGGTCGGTCAGTTCGGCGAACAGCGCATCGAAGGTCTTCACGGGCAGCGATTCTTTCATGCCGCTCGCCCACTCCGCGAACAGCCGGGGCAGGGTTCGCTCAGGTCTGGGTGGGCTCGTGGTGGCGGGCGTCGCTGTGCATGTCCTCGAGAGCTTTGCCCTTCGTCTCCTCCACGAACTGCCAGACGAAAACCAGCGACAACACCGCACACAGGGCGTAGAACCCGTACGCCAGTCCGAGGAAGTCCCGCAGGCCCGGGAAGGTGACGGTGATCAGCCAGTTCGCCGTCCACTGGCCGGCCGCGGCCAGCCCCAGTGCCGCGGCGCGGATCCGGTTGGGGAACATCTCACCGAGCAGCACCCAGACCACCGGTCCCCACGACATCCCGAACGCGACGACGAACAGGTTCGCGGCCACCAGCGCGACCGGACCGGCGACGTCGCCGAGCTGTGGTTGGCCGTCGACCTGTGGTGCGGTGCCGAAGATCACCGCCATGGTCCCCAACGTGACCGCCATGCCGGTCGAGCCGACCAGCAACAGTGGCTTGCGACCGACCTTGTCGATCAACGCGATCGCGACCAGGGTGGTGGCGATGTTGGTCATCGAGGTGATGACGGTGATGGTGAAGGACGAGCTCTCGTCGAACCCGACCGCCTGCCACAGCACATTCGAGTAGTAGAAGATCACGTTGATACCGACGAACTGCTGGAAGATCGACAAGCCCAGGCCGACCCAGACGATGCCCCAGAGGCCGCCGATCATTGCCACCCCGATGACCAGCGCGAGGAACATCGCTGCGAGAGGCCACGCGCCGACGCCGAACGCCGCCACGGCGAGCACCACCAACAGGGACAACAGCCACCACAGGTACCGCCGGATGAAGACGACCGGGGCAGATGACGTCGCACCCTGGCGCAGCGGCCGCGACAGATCCCGCCACGACGGCGGATCCTCCGACCGCAGTGAGTCCTGGATGCGGCTGATGGTGATCTCGAGGTTCTTCTCACCCAGCAACCTGGTCAGAACCCGGCGGGCCTCCGGGATCCGGTGCGTAGCAACGAGATAGCGTGGTGACTCGGGAATCGTGAAGGCCAGCAGTCCGTAGGCCAGCGCCGGGATGATCTCGGCCAGGAACATCCAGCGCCACGCCTGCATACCGAGCCAAAGCTCCTGGTTGGAGCCACCGGCTATTTCGGCAAGCGCCCAGGCGACGGCCAGCGCCACGAAGATGCCGGACACGATGGCCAGCTGCTGCAACGAGCCGAGCCGGCCGCGGATTCTCTCGGGAGACGTCTCGGCAATGTAGGCGGGGGCGATCACCGAGGCGATGCCGACCGCGACTCCGCCGACGATGCGGAACACCACGATCACCCAGATATTCGTTCCGATGCCGGTCACGATCGCGCTGATCAGGAACAGCGCGGCGGCGATCTTCATCACCCACAACCGGCCCATCGCGTCGGCGAGCCGACCCGCGGTCAACGCTCCGACAGCGGCACCGAGCAGCGCCGAGGCCACCGCGAACCCCAGCGTCGCGTCATCGATCCCGAACTCCTCCTGCAGCGCACCGACCGCGCCGTTGATCACGGCGCTGTCGAAGCCGAACAGCAGCCCGCCGAGCGCGGCCACCGATGCCACCCGGGCGGCGCTGCGTCCGGAACTGAATTCGTTGTCGACGGGAAGCCCGCCCCCCACTCCGCCACCCATGACACGTCCCTTCCACACCGAGGTATGAGAGATAGATCACAGATACGATCGCACACAACCCAGCCCCGTAGGGGCGGACTTCGCGATCGCCGTAGTCAGGCGGTGCGCCCCGGCCACTGCCGGTCGATCTCGGCGTGGATCCTGCGGAGATCGGCGGTGGCGAGCTCGGCCAGCGAGCCGACCTGTCTGCGCCGCCGCCCGCCAGGCACCGGGACGTCGTTGGGCACCACCAGCACCGCGCATCCGGCCTTTTCCGCGGCCGCAGTGCCGGT
The DNA here is from genome assembly GCF_010723735.1 of Mycolicibacterium hippocampi. Taxonomy (GTDB): domain Bacteria; phylum Actinomycetota; class Actinomycetes; order Mycobacteriales; family Mycobacteriaceae; genus Mycobacterium; species Mycobacterium hippocampi. The sequence continues at coordinate 4,050,552 of NZ_BLLB01000002.1, forward strand.
CACCGAGTCCTCCACCGCCAGGCAGTCCGACGGCTCTACACCGAGGAGTTCGGCGGCACGCAGATAGGGGTCCGGTGCGGGTTTTCCGTTCGGAACCTCGTCACCGCACACCGATACCGAGAAGTAATGACGACCAATGCTGTTGAGCGCCCGCTCGGCAAGCTCCCGCTGGGTGTTCGTCACCAGAGCCATCGGAGTGCGTTCGGCCGCAAGCGCTTCCAGCATCTCGCGAGCTCCGTCACACCATGGCAACCCGGTGTCGAACAGTCCTGCGGTGTGGTCGTGCAGCCAGCGGATGGATTCGGCCATCGCGTCGGGATCCGGCTCCAGGTCCAGTTCCGCGTAGACGGTCACCATCGTCTCTTCGGCAGAGGCCCCGACCAGCGCTGTCCTTGTCTCGCGGCTCATCGCGCCGCCGAAGGACGCGTAGAGCGTGGAAAGTGACACGTCCCACAACTTCTCGGAGTCGACGAGCGTGCCGTCCATGTCCCAGAGCACCGCGCGCACCCGGCCATTGTGGCACGCAGAAGCGACGGTGTGCGAACCGCTCGACATGCGAAGAGCCGCCAACTGCCGGATCCTTGGTCGATGGCGGCTCCCATCAACACCAGGCAGGCCAGGCGTGTGCACCCGGTCGACGAGGTGCTGCCCATCCCGCAGCTCGCGACATACGGTTTCCAGCACGTCGTGGCCTTCTACGCCGGCGCGGTGCTGGTGCCGATCATCATCGCCGGCGCTGTCGGGCTGACCGACGAAGAACTCGTCATGCTCATCACCGCCGACCTGTTCACCTGCGGGATCGCCTCGATCATCCAGGCCGTGGGGTTCTGGAAGATCGGCGTGCGGCTCCCGCTTCTGCAGGGCGTGACCTTCGCCGGGGTGGCGCCGATCATCGCCATCGGCCTGGCCAACGGTGGCGGCTCGGCGAGCATGCTCTACGTCTACGGCGCGGTGATCGTGGCCGGCATCTTCACATTCGCGATCGCGCCGATCTTCATCAAGCTGCTGCGCTTCTTCCCGCCGGTGGTCACCGGCACGCTGATCACTGTCATCGGTCTGGCTCTGGTGCCGGTGGGCGCCATGGACGCCGTCACCAACCCGGCGACCCACGAACCGGATCCGACCAACATCCGGTGGTTCCTGTACGCCCTGGGCACCATCGCGATCATCGTCGCGATCCAGCGACTGTTCCGCGGCTTCCTGGCCACCATCGCCGTGTTGCTCGGACTGGTCATCGGCTGTGCGGTGGCCTATGCGCTCGGCGACATGAACTTCGACCGGGTCGGCGAGGCCTCCGCGGTGGGCTTCACCCCCCCGTTCCTGTTCGGCATGCCCAAGTTCGACTTCGTGGCGTGCCTGACCATGGTCATCGTGATGCTGATCATCGCCGTGGAATCGACCGGGTCGACGATCGCCACCGGCGAGATCGTCGGCAAGCGCATCAAGGCCGAGAACATCGGCAACATGCTGCGCGCCGACGGGGTCGCCACCACCATCGGCGGCATCTTCAACTCGTTCCCCTACACCGCGTTCTCCGAAAATGTCGGGCTGGTGCGGCTGACCGGGATCAAGAGCCGCTGGGTGGTGGCCGCGGCGGGCGTGTTCATGATCCTGCTCGGCTTCCTGCCCAAGGTGGCCGCCGTCGTCGCCTCCATCCCCAACCCGGTGCTCGGCGGCGCGGCCCTGACTCTGTTCGCCACCGTCGCCGCGGTCGGGATCCAGACACTGGGCAAGGTCGACTTCACCGACCACCGCAACCTGATCATCGTCACCACCAGCCTGGCGCTGGCTCTGTGGGTCACCGCCTATCCCGACATCGCCCAGGGCATGCCGGCCGGACTCAACCTGATCTTCGGCAGCGGCATCAGTATCGGCGCGGTCAGCGCGATCCTGCTCAACATCGTGTTCTTCCACACCGGCTCGCGCGGGCCCCGGGTGGCCGGCGGCGGGTCGATCACCCTCAACGAGGTCAACTCGATGTCCCGGGAGCGCTTCAACGAGGTCTTCGGCCATGTTGTGCAAGACGTGCCGTGGGCTGTCGAACGGGCTTACGAACAACGGCCGTTCGCCACCACCAAACACTTGCGGGAGGCGTTCCAAGAAGCGGTGCTGACCGGCACCTCGGAACAGCAATTGGAACTGCTCAACGCCTTCCACGATCTCGGCGCCGAGGACGAGACCGGCCATGCGCTGGCCGTCGACCACACCGCACTGTCCAATCTCGACGAGGACGATCACAATGACGTGGTGAAGTTGGCCAATGACTACCATGAACACTTCGGCTTCCCGTTGGTGATCTGTGCCCGCGAGACCGAGCACTTCGACCGGGTGCTCAAGAACGGATGGTCGCGGATGGACAATTCACCCGCTGCGGAGAGGGCCTTCGCGCTGATCGAAGTCGCCAAGATCGCCAACTACCGGTTCAGCGACCTGGTCGCCGATGCGAATCCGATTGCCGCAGCGCGGTTCAGCCGACTCGACGAACTCCTGTAGATGGCGACAACCGGACCGCTCGGCATCGAAGGTTTCAACAGCCTGTCCGAACGTCAACGGATGCACCTGCTGTTCGACGTGTGCTCGTCGCCCATCTGGGCGCGCCGAGTGCTGGCGGGGGGACCGTTCCGCGATGCGGACGCGCTGCTCGACCGCGCCGACCGGGTGCTGGCGGAGTTGCCCGACGCGGAAGTCGACGCCGCACTCGACGGCCACCCGCGCATCGGAGCTTCGGTATCGTCGGCCCACAGCCCTTCCTCGGCGCTCGAGCAGGCACGGGTGTCCGATGCCGACTCCGAGGTCAAAGCCGAGCTTGCCGAGAAAAATCATTGCTACGAGGAGAAGTTCGGTTACGTCTACCTGGTGTGTGCCAGCGGCCGCACAGCCGAAGAACTGCTGGCAATCCTCACCGAGCGCATCGACAACGACCCCGAGACCGAGCGCCGAGTGATGCGATCGGAGTTGGCCAAGATCAACCGGCTGAGGCTGTCGCGGCTGCTGTCGAAGGAGACACCGTGAACACGCTGAGCACCCATGTTCTCGACGCCGTGACCGGCACGCCGGCCGTCGGGGTCGCGGTGACGCTGACAGACGCCTCCGGCGCGGACCTGGCAGCCGCGCAGACCGACGACGACGGCCGGGTCAAGACACTTGCCGACGCACTCGCCCCTGGTCGGTACCGGCTGCATTTCGACACCGGAAGTTACTTCGCCGCAAACGATGTCACCGCGTTCTACCCGGAGGTCGTGATCGCCTTCGAGATCACCGACACCGCGGAGCACCACCACGTCCCGCTGTTGTTGTCGCCGTTCGCATACTCCACCTACCGGGGAAGCTGAGAGGGCGGTCCAGTCGTGAAAGCAGTCATCATCGGGGCCGGAATGGGCGGCATGAGTGCGGCACTCGCCCTGCGGCAGATCGGAATCGACACCCGGGTCTACGAGCGGGTGACCGAGAACAAGCCCGTCGGTGCCGCGATCTCGGTGTGGTCCAACGGTGTCAAATGCCTGAACTACCTCGGCCTGGAGAGCCAGACCGCCGAACTCGGCGGAATCGTCGAGACGATGAGCTACCTCGAAGGCCACACCGGCCAGACCATGTGCCGGTTCTCGATGCAACCCCTGATCGACGAGGTCGGCCAGCGCCCCTACCCCATCGCCCGCGCCGAGTTGCAGTCGATGCTGATGCAGGCCTACGGGCTCGACGAGATCAACTTCGGCCACCGGATGGTCAGCGTGCACGACGGTCCGGATGCCGCGACGGCGACCTTCGCCGACGGCAGCACGGTGTCGGCGGACTTCGTCATCGGCGCCGACGGCGCCAGTTCGATCACCCGCGAATACGTGCTCGGCGGCCCCGTGACCCGGCGCTACGCCGGGTATGTGAACTTCAACGGCTTGGTCGACGCCGATGAATCGATCGGTCCCGCCACGGAGTGGACCACCTACGTGGGCGACGGCAAGCGGGTCTCGGTGATGCCCGTCGCCGGCGGACGGTTCTACTTCTTCTTCGACGTGGTCGAACCCCAAGGGTCGCCCTACGAGAAGGGCAGCGCGCGTGAGGTTCTGCGTGCACACTTCGCGGACTGGGCACCGGGGGTACGCACGCTGATCGACAAGCTGGACCCGGCCACCACCAACCGGGTCGAGATCCTCGACCTGGATCCGTTCTACACCTGGGTCAGGGGTCGTGTCGCAGTGCTCGGCGATGCCGCCCACAACACCACCCCCGACATCGGGCAGGGAGGCTGCTCGGCGATGGAGGACGCGGTGGCACTGCAGTGGGCGTTTCGGGATCATCCCGACGATGTGTCTGCGGCTCTGGCCGCCTACCAGCAGTCGCGGGCCGAACGGGCCGGCGATCTGGTGCTTCGGGCGCGTAAGCGATGTGACGTCACCCACGCCAAAGATCCGGAGAAGACCGCCGAATGGTACGCCGAGTTGCGAGAGGAGGACGGCACCAACATCATTCGCGGTATCGTCGGCAACATCGTGGGCGGGCCGTTGACCCCGGTCAGCTGACGTCCATGGACCTCAACACCGTGGAGACGATGACCGTCCCCGCCTGCCGCGGCGACCTGAGCCCGATCGGCCCCGAGGACGCGATCCTCGCCGGGGGTACCTGGTTGTTCTCCGAACCCCAGCCACACATCCGCCGGCTGGTCGACATCACCCGGCTCGGCTGGCGGCCGATCACCCTCGCCGACAACGGAATCGAACTCGCGGCAACATGCACGCTGAAAGAGGTGTCGCAGCTGACATCCCAGCTCGCCGCAGCGCGGCCCGAGTGGACGGCGGCGCCGTTGCTACATCAGTGCTGCACCGCCCTGCTCGCCTCGTTCAAGATCTGGGCGACGGCGACCATCGGCGGCAACATCTGCCTGTCGCTCCCGGCCGGTGCGATGATCTCGCTCACGTCGGCTCTCGACGCCGAGCTGACGATCTGGCGCGCTGACGGCACCGACCGCCGGCTACCGGTGACAGAGTTCGTCACCGGGGTGGCCACCAATGCCCTGGGCCCAGGGGACGTCCTGCGTTCGGTGTGGCTGCCCGCCGCCGCGCTGCGTGCGGCCACGGCCTACCGCCAGCTCGCGCCGTCCCCGCTGGGCCGCTCGGGAATCGTCGTCATCGGCAGGCGCGACACCGCCGCCGACGGTGGCAGGTTCGTGTTGTCGGTGACCGCAGCCACCGTGCGCCCCTACGTGTTCACCTTTCCCGCCATTCCCAGCGCCGCCGAGCTGACCACCGCACACCAGAGCATCGGCGAGGACGCCTGGACCCGGGACGCTCACGGCGACCCGGACTGGCGGCGCGCCGTGACCCTGGTGCTGGCCGAGCAGATCCGCCGGGAACTGGCATGAGCATCCGGGTGAACGGAGCTGAGGCGCAAGGTATTCCGGCAGCAGGTCAGTGTCTTCGCAGCTATCTGCGCGAGCACGGCCACTTCGAGGTGAAGAAGGGCTGCGACGCAGGTGACTGCGGCGCATGCTCGGTGCTGGTCGACGGCGAGGCGGTGCACTCGTGTGTGTTTCCCGCCTTGCGCGCCGACGGTCACGACGTCACCACCGTGGCGGGGCTGGGGACACCGACAGACCTGCATCCGCTGCAGCGCCGCTTCATCGAGGCCGGCGGCTTTCAGTGCGGGTTCTGCACGGCCGGCATGATCACCACTGCGGCAACGCTGTCCGAACAGCAGCTCACTGACCTGGAGCAGTCGCTGAAGGGCAACCTGTGCCGCTGCACCGGCTATCGTGCGATCACCGACGCGATCGACGGCAAGGCCAACATCGAGAAGTCCGGCGGAGTGGGCCGCTCCATCGGTGCGCCGGCCGCCATGCGCGTGGTGACGGGCACCGAGCAGTACACGATGGACTTCACCCCGCCCGGCTTGCTGCATCTGGCGGTGCTGACCAGCCCGGTGGCACACGCCCGGATCGTGGCGATAGACGTCGCCGCCGCCGAGGCGATCGGCGGGGTGCACCTCGTGCTGACACATCGCGACAGCCCCGACGTCGCGTTCTCCACCGCCCGCCACGAGAACCGTCTCGACGACCCCGACGACACCGTGGTGCTCGACGACACGGTGCGCTTCGTCGGACAACGGGTGGCCGCGGTGGTCGCCGACACTGCGGCTATCGCCGAAAAGGCCTGCCGGGCAATCGCGGTGGAGTACGAAGAGCTGCCGTCGGTGTTTGATCCGGACATCGCCCGTCGCCCTGGGGCGCCGCTGCTGCACGGCGAGAAGGGCCAGGACGCGCGGATCGCCGATGCGTCGCGCAACCTGGTCGCCGAGGTGCACGGCGGTGTCGGCGACATCGACGGAGGCGTCGCCATGGCCGTGGCCGGCGGTGGCACAGTGGTGCGGGAACGGTACACGACCCAACGCGTCCAGCACGTCCACCTGGAGACGCACGGCTGCACCGGATGGCGGGACGAGGACGGCCGGCTGGTGCTGTGCACCAGTTCGCAGGTGCCGTTTTTGGTCCGCGACGAACTGTGTCACGTGTTCGGTCTCGAGCGTGATCGTGTGCGGGTGTTCACCCGCCGGCTCGGCGGCGGCTTCGGCGGCAAACAGGAGATGCTGACCGAGGATCTCGTGACTTTGGCCGTGCTGCGGCTCGGCCGGCCGGTGCGTTATGAGTTCAGCCGCTCGGACCAGTTCACGATGGCGCCGTGCCGTCACCCCTACCGGATCGATGTCACCGCCGCGGCCGGCGCCGACGGGGTGCTGACCGCACTGGGCGTCGACGTGCTGATGGACGCGGGCGGATACGGAAACCACAGCGTCGGCGTGATGTTCCACGGGTGTGGTGAGACGTTGTCGGTGTACCGGTGTGCGAACAAGCGTGTCGACGCCGAGGCGGTCTACACCAACAACCTGCCCTCCGGCGCGTTCCGCGGTTACGGTCTGAGCCAGATGATCTTCGCGGTCGAGTCGGCGCTCGACGAGCTCGCCCACCGACTGGGCATCGATCCGTTCGAACTGAGACGACACAATGTGGTGGTGCCCGGAGACGAGTTCGTCGACTACCGGGTCGGTCACGACGATCTCGCCTTCGGCAGCTACGGTCTCGACCAGTGCCTCGACCTGGCGCAGCGGGCACTCGCCGACGGTGACGGCGTGACCGGACCGCCCGGATGGCCTGTGGGCGAAGGCGTGGCGGTCGCGATGATCGCCACGATCCCGCCGCACGGCCACTTCGCCGAAGCCTCGGTCGCCGTCACCCCGGACGGCGAGTTCCGGCTGTCGGTCGGCACCGCCGAGTTCGGCAACGGCACCACCACCGTGCACACACAGCTGGTGGCCACCGAGTTGAACACCACCCCCGACCGCGTCCGTATCCATCAGTCCGACACCGCGGCAACGGGTTACGACACCGGGGCGTTCGGTTCTGCGGGCACCGTGGTGGCCGGCCAGGCGGTGATGACCGCCTGCCGGAACCTGCGGGTCGCGATGGTCAAGGCTGCGGCTGAACTCACCGGCGCCGGCATGCACACCTGTAGCCTGACACCTCACGGTGTGCAGTGCGGAACCCGGCTGGTCGAGTTCGCCGAGCTGCCCGCGCTGGTGGGACACGGCCGCCACGACGGGACGCCGCGTTCGGTTGCGTTCAACGTGCAGGGATTCCGGGTCGCGGTCAACTCCGAGACCGGCGAGGTGCGCATTCTGCGATCGGTGCAGGCGGTCGACGCCGGCGCGGTGATCAACCCCGAGCAGTGCCGGGGGCAGGTCGAAGGCGGTGTGGCCCAGGCGATCGGCGCGGCGCTCTACGAACAGGTCCTGACCGGGCCCGACGGAACCGTGCTGACCCAGGCGCTGCGGGACTACCACATCCCGCAACTGGCCGACGTGCCCGTCACCGAGGTGTTGTTCGCCGACACCTACGACCAGATCGGGCCGCTGGGCGCGAAGTCGATGAGCGAATCGCCCTACAATCCCGTCGCCCCGGCACTGGCCAACGCGATCGCGCGGGCCTGCGGCGCCCGGCTGCGGGACCTGCCGATGACCCCCGCACGGGTGTGGCGAGCGCTGAGCGCCGTTCCGGCGCAGAGCTACTCAGAGATTCGTGGGCGGTGAGAAGCTCGTGACTATGGTGGCGAAACCGCCGCCTTCGAGCGCGACGGTGTTGGCCACATATCCGGTCCCGTCGGTGCTGAAGGTCGGTAGGTTGTAGGTTCCCAACTGCGAATATTCGAGATCGGCGACCTTTTGCGCGCCGGTTGCCGTCAGCGCATATACACCGGATCCGGCCGGGCTCCGGTCGGTGAGGTAAGCAGTGCCGTCAGGGCCGAAAGCCAGTACCTCGATGTCGCGGAGGGTGACGTGGCGGAGGGCGGGGTTGGTCACACCGCTCGGCGGGATGACGGTGTCACCGGCTGCATCGAATCCCAGGACGTCGATGTCGTAGGCGGCGGGCGTGCCCACAAGTAGGTAGCCGATCCCGTCCGGGCCGAACACGACATCGGCGGCCTGGAGGAACGCTACGCCGGGCACTATCGACGTGTAGGTGTCGGTGGACAGCGCGAGTATCTGCCGTGAGACATAGTTCCCGCTCGGTTCCCGGTACTCCACCAGCTCGTAGGCCGCACCGTCGGGCCCGAAGAACACCGTGCCTCCGGTCGCGCCTTCGGGGAGTTCGATCGTCCGGACGACGGTCGCATCCGGGCCCAGCACTGCCACGTATTCGGTGCCGTTCACGGTGTAGTTGACGTAGCCGAGATTCTCAGCAGATTGCGACCTGCCACCGCGGACGTTTCTGTCGCGCACCACGAGCGTGCCGGGCAAGAGGACGGTGTTGACGTTGCCGTCAGTGTCGACGACAGCGACGGGCGTGTTGTCCAAGGTGGGATCGGCGATCGGCGCGTAGGCGGTGCCGTCCGGGCCCAGCTGGAAACCTGCGATGCGACCGTCGATCACATCCGAGGTGGCGATGGAGTTCGCGGTGATTCTGGAGATGTAGGTCCGCGTGCCGTCGTCGCTGTCACCGTCGAAGGTGAACGTCTCCAGACCGAAACCGTCGGCTGTCATCACGGTGTCTCCGGGCAGTCCGACGATCGAGCGCACCGTGCGCGAGGCACCGTCGACGGTGTACACGCGAGTTGATTGGGTGCCGAAGAGACCGGTCACACCGGCTGTCACATAGGCGGTTCCATCCTCGTCCACGAGCGGGTCGCTCGGATCGGAGCCGAAGGGCAGGAAAGTCGCTCTCGTCCAGCCGTTGGAGTCGATCGTGCGAAACGTGGAGAAACCGAACCCAGAGGACACCAGGTGCGCAGTTCCGTCCGGTGCCACTTCGAAGTCGGTGTCATACGAATACGACCGGACGAAGTTGTTCGCCGAGATTCGAACGAATCGGTATTCGATCGGATCTGCCAGGGGCGAGAAGGGGACGATCTCGGTTCTGAAGTACAGCGCGCCGTCCGAGCCGACCGTCAGGGGTGTGTCCGTCACGCCGATGAGGGTGGCAACCCTGCTGACTTTGCCTTCGCTGTCGACCGCCGAGATGATCGTGTTCGTGCGGCGATTGGTGGTGGTCACCACGATCAGCGTGCCGTCAGGTCGCATTGCGGCCCGCCCGTACGGGGCGCTGACTCCCCGGATTTCGTCGCTGGTGGCGATGACCTGTCCGTCGCTATCGAGAATGCTGACCTGAGTGGTCGACCCGCCGGAAGTGACTTGATAAAGCGTGCCGTCGGGCCCGATGACCGGAGACTGGTAGGCGGTTCCCGGGATCGGCGACGATGTCGCGCCGGCCTGCACCTCGCCGGTCGCTTGCACAGCGCTCGCGGTGGTGGCAGTGGTATTCGCCTCGGCGATGCGCTCAGCGAGGGGACGCCAAACCGATGCCAACAGTGTCAGCAGCAGCGGAGACGCGTCGGGAGCTGCTGGCTCGTCACTGGTCGATGAGAGGTTGCCCGGCGCGGACAGCGACTTCAGTGCCGTCGCCGGCGCAGGGGTCTGCTCCGCGGGCTCTGCCGTGGCGAGGTCGTCGGCATCGGCGGTCGGCGACTCGGCCGCTGGGGGCGAGGCAGGTGTTGCTGTGTCACCGGTGTTGGTGGCGTCCGGCGGAGAACCATCCTCTTCAGGGACTACGTTTTCGGCTTCAGGTTCGTCCTTCGCGGCTCGCTTTTCAATTCCGGACCGCCGCCGATCAGTCGGCTCCACAGGATCAGAAGCCGACGTTTCGGCCTCCGCCTCGGTGGCTTCGTCGTCCGGTTGCGTGTCGTCCGTTTCTGCGTCGTCTGATTCGGCCTCATCCGATTCGGCGTCGTCCGTTTCTGATTCGGCGTCGTCCGTTTCGGCGTCGGAGTCAGCGGCCGTCGACGTGCCTGCTCCCGCAGCGTCGCGCGATTTTGTCGGACGCGACGGCTTGTCTCCGGCCTTCGCCTCCCCGCGCGAACTACCGGCATCACTGTCCGACGCACTGGCCGAACTCGAGCCCTCGGGTTGCGCCCACGCCACCCCCGGCATCGCCACTACCGCGGAACCGATACCCAGCGCGACAGCCAACGCGCCTACCCGGCCGACATGCTTCTCCCACACCATCACAGACCTCCACGTTGAGTTGCACAGCAACCGTATGCCGCACACCCTGCCGAGGGAATCGGGGATATCCCTTACCTTTGGCCCGGTCGGTGCGGCGGCCTGCGGGCTGTCCTCTCAGGAAAGATAGCTCGTGCCCCACGGTTGCGGCGGAACTTGGCTCGAATGCCTTGAGATCAGCCATTTTTGACGCTGGCGTCGAAAATCTTGCCTCCGCTACCCGTGCACATGGCAACTCGTCGCGCCACGAAGCCACAGCGGGATAGAGGTGCCGCGGTTAGCTTGGCCAGATCCCATCAGCCCGCGGTCCAGCGAACAAAACTGATGGGCGGACGACTGAGCCGAGGACGTCGATGTGCCCGACTAGTTGGTGGTTGGTGGTGGTGGTTGGTAGGGGGTGTACCACTTCCATTGGGCGCGTTCGCCGGTCGGTCCGCGGTAGGGGGCGACGGCCGGTGGTGGTGTGGTGGGTGGTCGGGCCAAGGATCCCGAACTGAGTTCCTGGCCTTCGTTGTCGGTGACCCTGAGGCGGTGCGCAGGCCCGGTGAGGGTGATCCCACCCAGATGATGCAGCCGATGGTGGTACGGGCAAAGCAAAACCAGATTGTCCAGTTCGGTGGGGCCGCCGTCTTCCCAGTGCCGCAGATGATGGGCGTGCAATCCTCGGGTGGCGCCGCAGCCGGGAACCACGCAGCAGCGGTCCCGATGCTCCAACGCCCGCCGCAGCCGCCGGTTGACCGTCCGGGTCGCCCGCCCGGCGCCGATCACCCGGCCGTGGCGTTCGAACCACACCTCACACGTCGCATCACACAACATCGAGCGACGCTCACTGTCGGACAACAGCGGCCCCAGGTGCAGTGACGCCACCTGCTGGTCGACGTCGAGGTGGGCGATCACAGTGGTGCGTTGCCCGTGCGGGCGGCGCGCCACCTCGCTGTCCCAGCCGGCTTCGACGACACTCATGAACGCATCCACGGTGCTCGGCAACGGCGGCGCCTGATCCGACACCCGCTCGCCGGTGTCGTGGTCGTGTCGCCACGCGGTGACCAGCGCCTCGAGATGGGAGGCCAGCGCGGCGTCGACGACCGCCGCCTCAGCATGCGGCAGCCGGATCCGGTAGGTGGCGTGGGTGTCGTCACCGGTCTTGATGACCGACCGCTCCGGCTCGGGTTGGGGTTCGGGTTCGGGTTCGGGGCGGGGTGCTGCTTTGAGGGCGGTGTGCAGTTGGGTGACCGTCGCCGACTCGGCCAGCTGCGCGTAATGGGCGTCGGAACCCGCGGCGGCGCGCCCGGCGATCACCCCGACCTGATCCAGCGACAACCGCCCCTCGCGCAACCCCTGGGTGCAGCGCGGAAACTCCTCAAGCCGCCCGGCGACGGTGGTGATGGTGTGCGCGTTGGTCGGTGAGGTGCCCAGTTTCCAGGCCACCAACCCGGCCACCGAACGGGCCCCGGTCATACCGCAGAGTTCGTCGCGGTCGATCTCGGCGACGATCTCCACGATCCGCCCATCGATCGCGTTACGCTGCCCCGCCAACTCCGCCAACTCGGCGAACAACACCTCAAGACGCTCCTTGGGAGCCAAAGAAGTTGCCGCCGAAGACATGCCACCATCATCACAGAGGGGTACGACAGATCTCGGAACTGCGGAGCGGGCTCAGTCCTCCGGGTTGTAGCCGAGGTTGGGGGCCAGCCAGCGCTCGGCCTCCTTCAGCGTCCAACCTTTGCGCTTGGCGTAGTCGGCGACCTGGTCCTGACTGATCCGGCCGACCACGAAGTACTGGGACTGCGGGTGTGAGAAGTACCAGCCGCTGACTGCGGCGCCGGGCCACATCGCCATCGACTCGGTCAGCTCGATGCCGGCCCGATCCTTGACGTCCATCAACTCCCAGAGCGTGGCCTTCTCGGTGTGTTCCGGGCAGGCCGGATACCCAGGGGCAGGTCGGATTCCGCGGTACTTCTCACCGATGAGCGCCTCATTGTCCAGCTGCTCGTCCGGCTGATATCCCCAGAACTCCTTGCGGACCCGCTGGTGCATCCGTTCGGCGAACGCTTCTGCCAGCCGGTCGGCGAGCGATTCCAGCAGGATCGCGTTGTAGTCGTCGTTGGCCGCTTTGAACTCCGCGATCCTGTCTCCGATGCCGAGCCCGGTGGTGACCGCGAACGCGCCGACGTAGTCGGCCAGACCGGTGTCTTTGGGCGCGATGTAGTCACCGAGGCTCCGGTTCGGGATGCCGTCCCGGTGCTGGCCCTGCTGGCGCAGATTGTGCAACGTGGTCAGAACCTCGGTACGGGTCTCGTCGGTGTAGACCTCGACGTCATCGCCGACGGCGTTGGCGGGGAAGAACCCGATCACCCCGTTGGCGGTGAGCCACTTCTCCTTGATCAGGGTGTCGAGCATCGCCTGGGCGTCGTCGTACAGCTTGCGGGCGGTCTCCCCCGAGACCGGGTTGTTGAGGATGTCGGGGAAGCGCCCCTTCATCTCCCAGGCGTTGAAAAACGGCTGCCAGTCGATGTATTCGCGAAGCTCGGCGAAGTCGTAGTCCTGGAACTCACGCACGCCGAGGCCCTGCGCGGGCACCGGCGGGGTGTAGCCGTCCCACTCGACCGGCGTCCGGTTTGCCCGGGCCTTCTCCAACGTCAGCATGGGGCGCTCGTTCTTCTGAGCATGCCGTTCACGCAGCGATGCGTAATCCTTCTCGGTCGCCTCCAGCAGGGAACCCCGCTGCTTCTCGTCGAGCAGTGCCGCAGCGACCGGTACCGAACGGGACGCATCCTTGACCCAGACCACCGGACCGCTGCGACGCGGCGACACCTTCACGGCGGTGTGCGCCCGCGAGGTGGTGGCGCCACCGATCAGCAGCGGGATCTCCAAACCCTGACGTTCCATCTCGACTGCGAAGTTGACCATCTCGTCCAGCGACGGGGTGATCAGGCCGGAAAGCCCGATGATGTCGGCGTTGTGTTCTTTCGCCGCGTCCAGGATCTTCTGGGCGGGAACCATCACACCCAGGTCGATCACCTCGAAGTTGTTGCACTGCAAGACGACCCCGACGATGTTCTTGCCGATGTCGTGGACGTCGCCCTTGACCGTCGCCATGATGATGGTGCCGTTGGTGTCCTTGGACCCGGTCGTACCCGCCTGCGCCTTCTCCGCCTCGATGTACGGCAGCAGGTACGCGACGGCCTTCTTCATCACCCGGGCCGACTTCACAACCTGGGGCAGGAACATCTTGCCCGCGCCGAAGAGATCGCCGACGACGTTCATGCCGTCCATCAGCGGACCCTCGATCACCTCGATCGGACGTCCACCGGCGGCGGCGATCTCGGCCCGCAGCTCCTCGGTGTCGTCGTCGACGTTGGCGTCGATTCCCTTGACCAGGGCGTGGGTGATCCGCTCACGAATCGGGAGGCTGCGCCACTCCGCGGCGGCTTTTTCGTCGCCTTCACCCGAGTTCTTCGTGTTGTACCGTTCCGCGATCTCCAGCAGCCGTTCGGCCGCGTCCTCGCGACGGTTGAGCACGACGTCCTCGATCCGGTCCCGCAGTTCGGGTTCGATCGAGTCGTAGGGCACCAGAGCACCCGCGTTGACGATTCCCATGTCCAGGCCGGCTTTGATGGCGTGGTACAGGAACACCGCGTGGATCGCCTCACGGACGGGGTTGTTGCCCCGGAACGAGAACGACACGTTCGAGATGCCGCCGGAGATGTGCACCCCGGGCAGGTTCTCCTTGATCCAGGCGCAGGCCTCGATGAAGTCGATCCCGTACGTCGCGTGCTCCTCGATACCGGTGGCCAGCGCGAAGCAGTTGGGGTCGAAGATGATGTCCTCGGCAGGGAAGCCGACCTCTTCGGTCAGGATCCGGTAGGCACGCCCGCAGATCTCCTTGCGGCGTTCCAGGTTGTCGGCCTGTCCCTGCTCGTCGAAGGCCATCACGACGACGGCGGCGCCGTACTTGCGGCACAGCCGGGCTTCCCGGATGAACTTCTCCTCGCCCTCCTTCATGGAGATCGAGTTGACGATCGGCTTGCCCTGCACGTTCTTCAGGCCCGCCTCGATGACCTCCCACTTGGAGGAGTCGATCATCACCGGGACGCGGCTGATGTCCGGCTCGGCGGCGATCAGCTTGGTGAATCGGTCCATCGCGGCGACGCCGTCGATCATGCCCTCGTCCATGTTGACGTCGATGACCTGCGCACCGACCTCGACCTGCTGCAGCGCGACCGACAGGGCGGTGTCGTAGTCCTCGGCCTTGATCAGGTTGCGGAACCGGGCGGAGCCGGTGATGTTGGTGCGTTCACCGATGTTGACGAACAGCGAGTCGCCGGTGATGTTGAGCGGCTCCAGACCGGACAGCCGGGTGGCCACCGGGATCTCCGGTAGCTCGCGCGGCGGTTTGCCCTCGACGACCTTGGCGATCTCGGCGATGTGCGGCGGGGCAGTGCCGCAGCACCCACCGACGAGGTTCACCAGGCCGGCCTCGGCGAACTCGGCGATGTAGGAGGCCTGGGCCTCCGGGGACTCGTCGTACTCGCCGAAGGCATTGGGCAGGCCCGCGTTCGGATAGCAGGAGACGAAGGTGTCGGCGATCCGCGCCATCTCGGCGATGTAGGGCCTCATCTCCGGCGCGCCGAGTGCGCAGTTGAGGCCGACCGCGATCGGCTTCACGTGCCTGATCGCGTTCCAGAATGCTTCGGTGACCTGGCCGGACAACGTCCGCCCGGACGCGTCGGTGATGGTGCCCGAGATTATCACCGGCCAGCGGCGTCCCCGCTCCTCGAACAGCGTCTCGATGGCGAACACCGCCGCCTTGGCGTTCAGCGAGTCGAAGATCGTCTCGACGAGGATGATGTCGGAACCACCGTCGACCAGGCCGTTGGCAGCTTCGAGGTAGGCGGCGACCAGCTGGTCGTAAGAGACGTTGCGGGCTCCGGGGTCGTTGACGTCCGGCGAGATCGACGCAGTGCGCGTCGTCGGCCCGAGGGTGCCCGCGACGTAGCGCGGCTTTTCCGGGGTGCTGAACTCGTCGCAGGCCGCGCGCGCCAGGGCAGCACCGGCATAGTTCAGCTCATAGCTGAGCTCCGCCATGTCGTAGTCGGAGAGCGAGATGGCGTTCGCGTTGAAGGTGTTGGTCTCCAGGATGTCGGCGCCCGCCTCGAGGTACTCGCGGTGGATACCTTCGATGATCTGCGGTTGAGTCAGGTTGAGCAGGTCGTTGTTGCCCTGCAGATCGCTCGGCCAGTCCTTGAACCGCTCGCCCCGGTAGCCGGCCTCGTCGGGGCGGTCCCTCTGGATCGCCGTGCCCATCGCGCCGTCGATCACGACGATCCGCTGGCGCAGCGCCGCCGACAGTTCGTCGGTGCAGTCGGGCCGGACATTCCCAACCAAGGTGGCCGACTCGGCAATGTTCTGCTCTGCGGCGTTCACAGTGCACTCCTTCCATGACGGAAGGCGTCCTTGACTCTGCCGAGCGTGGCGGATGCGGGCTCAGTGCCCGGACCCGTTGCAACGCCTCTCGACCTCAGGAAGTCTACTTCGTCAGTCGATCGACTTCTGGACGCCCAATTCGTCCCTGTCGCCAATGTCATCGGCAAATGTCGTCGTCCCTCGGTTAACCAGAGTGCAGCCGAACGTATTTCATCTCGTCCGCGGCGGTGCCTGCAGCAGGGTTCCCGTGGCGCGATCGTTTGCGACGGTCACACAGCCAGGGTAGTGGTGCACCCGGCCCGGCGTTCGCCCGAGTGGCGCCTCCACCCCCCGCACCCGGGCGCGGGTCGATGCGCGTCATCCTGCCCATTCAGGGCTTACGCTGGGCTGGTGACCCCCTCGGATTTCAGCGGTCCGAAGCGATCCGACCTGCCCGATCTGCGCGACACGATCATCGTCGCGGCTTTCGAGGGTTGGAATGACGCCGGTGACGCGGCCAGCGATGCGCTGCAGCACCTGGATGCCATCTGGGAGGCCGACACCCTCGTGGAGATCGATGACGAGGCCTACTACGACTACCAGGTCAACAGGCCCGTGATCCGCCAGCTGGACGGCGTGACCAGGGAACTGGTCTGGCCGTCGATGCGGATCTCGCACTGCCGGCCGCCGGGCAGCGACCGCGACATCGTGCTGATGCACGGCGTGGAACCCAACATGCGGTGGCGCACGTTCTGTGCGGAGTTGTTGGCCATCGCCGACAAGCTCAACGTGCAGACGGTGGTGATCCTGGGCGCACTGCTGGCAGACACGCCCCACACCAGGCCGGTACCGGTGTCCGGCGCGGCCTACTCGGCGGATTCCGCCAAGACGTTCGGGCTGGAAGAGACCCGCTACGAGGGGCCGACCGGGATCGCCGGCGTGTTCCAGGACGCCTGCGTGCAGGCGGGGATCCCGGCAGTGACGTTCTGGGCCGCGGTCCCGCATTACGTATCCCAGCCGCCGAACCCGAAGGCGACGGTGGCGCTGCTGCGCCGCGTCGAGGACGTCCTAGATGTCGAGGTACCGCTGGCAGATCTGCCCGCCCAGGCCGAGGAGTGGGAGCAGGCGGTCACCGAGATGACCTCCGAGGACGACGAGATCGCGGAGTACGTCCAGTCGCTGGAAGAACGAGGCGACGCCGAGGTGGACATGAACGAGGCTCTGGGCAAGATCGACGGGGATGCGCTGGCGGCGGAGTTCGAGCGCTACCTGCGCCGCCGCGGGCGGTAGCCCGCAATCCGGCACCAGCGGGCGGTAGCCCGCAATCCGGCACCAGCGGGCGGTAGCCCGCAATCCGGCACCAGCGGGCGGTAGCCCGCAATCCGGCACCAGCGGGCGGTAGCCCGCAATCCGGCACCAGCGGGCGGTAGGGGTCAGCGGAACCGGGCGAGGTACTCCGGCCAGTTCCACGTCGCCAGGAAGTCCTCCCCCGCACGCCGTCCTTCCTGGTAGAGCGCCCGCTTGTCCGGGTCGGACAGGTCGAAGTCGAGAACTCCGACCTCGCTGGTGTCGATCCGGATGGTGCGGGCGCTGACCCGGGGCTGGTTCAGATAAGCCTGGTCACGGCCCACGAGCACGGTCGTCACCACCTGTTCGAGCAGCGTCGGCGAGCCGAGGAAGTGCAGCGGCCGCAGCGCCGGGATCACCTCGGCGTTCGCGGCGGGCAGGTTGGGTAGCAGCGTCACCCCGAGGGTCGGCCAGCGCGGCGGCCCGCCGTCGGTTCGGTCGAGGGAATCGATCGGGAAGTTCGACAGCAGCCCGCCGTCGACGAGCGTCGATGTCCTGTCTCCGCTGCTGGTCAGCGTTGCGGGCCGGTAGAAGAACGGGATGGCCGTCGACGCGCGGACGGCGTCTGCGACCGATTGCCGGTCCGGGTCCAGGCCGTAGATCCGCTGGTAGTCCCACGGCAGCCGGATCAGCTGCCCCAGGGTGACGTCGGCCACCGTGACGACGAGGCGGTACCGCTGCTCCGGCGGCAGGCTGTCATCGTCGATCGCCAGATCGGCGAAGGTCGTCACCCCGAACTCGGCCAGCCGCGCCGCGACCCACTCGCGCAGCGCGTCGCCCCGGTAGATGCCGCCGCCGGTGAGCACACCCCAGGCCGGGCCCACCACGGGGACACGTTCGACCGGTCCGGGATCGAGGAACCTCCGGTAGTCGATGTCCAGCGCCAGCGCTTCGAGCCGCTCGGCGGACAGGTCGCCGCTCTGCGTGGCCGCGGCCAGAACGGCGCCCACCAGCGCTCCCGCGGAGGTGCCGGAGACGCGTTGCGGCACATATCCCGCGCGGACCAGCGCCGCGACAGCCCCGACGAGGGCGACCCCTTTGACGCCACCGCCCGAGAGCACCAGGTCGGCTCGCTTGCCGGCCATCTGCGGTCAGACCTTCTCGGGCGGTTGCGACTTCCAGGTGCCGTTGAGCGCGTCGGGCTTGGGCCAATACAACCGCAGAACCAACTGGAACGGCCCCTCCGGTGCGGGCAGCCAGTTGGACTCCCTGTCGATGCCTGGCGAGCTGTTCTGCACGTAGAACGTGTACCCGCCATCCGGGTCGGGCACCAGGCTCGGCAGCATCTCCGAGTTGATCAGATAGCGCTTCATCGGGTTGGCGACGAGCCGGCTGGCGGGCATCTCGTACATGGTCAGCGACCAGAATGCGTTGACCGGCGGCAACTCGCCGGATGGGAAGCGGAACACGTAGTTGTTCGCGCCGGTCAGCGGCTCACCCTGGGCGTCCTGGGTGAAGGCCGGGTAGACGGCCTCGGCCGCGGTGTTCCCGTAGATCCCCAGAGCCGCGCCGGCCATCCGGGACAGGTAGTTGCTGTTGAGGTCTTCTCTGGTGCCGAAGAGCTGCGCCGAGGTCACCTTGCCGGTCTCCAGGTCATTCTTGCGGAACGCGTCGAACTCCGCCCAGGCGTCGGCCATGCCACCTTCGACGGCGGCGCGGATCTCCGGGCTGAGGGTGTCCGCGTCGAATCCGTCCTCGGATCCGATGCCGATCGTCGCGAAGCGCTCCCGCAGCGCCCGCTCCTGCGGCAGCGTCGGGGCGTAGCGCAGCGCGAAGTCGAGGATCTCGAAGAACTGCGGCGAGGTCCGCTGCTGCTCGGCGGTCAGCGGAGGCACGAAGTCGATGGCCGGCACGGGTTGCGGCGGTGGCTGGTTGAGGAACACCGACAGCGGCGCGACCTGATAGCCCGCCTGGATCTTCTTCACCTCCTCGATGTCGGAGGGGCCGAACAGCTGGGTTCGGAACAGCAGAAACGCCAATTCGGTGTCCGACCGGATCACCTCATCGACCCCTTCGGGCTTCTCGCCCTCCCAGTTCGGGCCGGCGAGGAGGTAGGTGCCGCCGCCGTTGCCGGTGGTGCGGCTGCCGACGTAGGCGAAGTTGTAGGTGTAGGCGTCGACGAACTGCACTGAGAAGTACCGATCCTGCTGGATCGGCGGCACTGTCAGCACCAGCGGCTCCGCCCGTAGATCGGCGCCAACGGTGGAGTAAGGCGTGTCCGAGTTGGGTGTCTGGATGGCGGTGTCCTCGGGGGTGAACACCCGGGCGGCGCTGTGTACCTGGTTCCAGACGCCCTTGTACTGCGGATCCTGCTTGTCGACGAAATAGGTGTACTGCACCCGGTAGTTGTCCACCACCGGGAACCCGTAGACGTAGGCCTCCTTGGCGATGGCCCGAACCTCGTCCGGGGTGACGGCAGCGGCCGACTCGGTCGGGGGCGGTGCTGAGGTGTCGGTGGCCTCGGCGTCCCTGGTGTCGGTGCTGCATCCGACGAGCAGGGTCAGTGCGGCCAGTCCGGCGGCCAGCCGGCGGATCACTGCTCTTCCAGCTCTTTGGTGCGGGCGCCCATCGATCGGCCGAGCGCGGCGACCTGGGCGTCCATCCTGGGGAGCAGGTCGGGCACGAACCCGGCCACCGGCCGTTCCCCGAGGGGGGTGGACAGCACCGGTTTGAGCCATCGCAGGACACCGACCCAGCCGGGACAGTTCACCTGTCGTCTGCGGCGCTCGATGCCGGTGACGAATGCCTGCCCGCAGTCTTCGACGGAGGTCGTCCGGTTCAGCGGGAACGGCAGCCTGCTCAGCATCTCCGTGAAGGTCGGCAGATCGGCCTTGGTGTCGCGCACCAGCGGTGTGTCGATCCAGGACATGTGCGCTGAGCCGACGTCGACGCCGCGGTGGGCGACTTCGAGGCGGAGTGCGTTGGCGAAATGTTCGACGGCGGCCTTGGCGGCGTTGTAAGGGGCCAGGCCCGGTGCCGCGGCGTAGGCGGCCAGCGACGACACGATCAGCACGTAGCCACTCCGGTCGAGCACCGAGGGCAGGGTCGCCCGCACGGTGTGGAACACGCCCATGACGTTGACGTCCATCAGAGTTCGGACTGCCTGCGGATCGACCTGGAGCACCGAACCGTAGGTCGCGATGCCGGCGTTGGCCATCACGACATCGATGCCACCGAACCGCTCGACCGCACTGGCCGCGGCGGCCTCCATGGCGCTCAGGTCACGCACGTCGGCCACGATGGTGTGCACTCGGTCACCGCCCAGCGTGTCGCGCAACTCCGCGAGCGGCGCCTCGTCGAGATCGGTCAGGACGAGTCGGGCTCCCCTGCGGTGCAGCCGCCGGGCCACCTCGGCCCCGACGCCGCGCGCACCACCGGTGATGAAGACAGTTTTACCGGCCACCGATCCCGCTGAAGTCACAGCGGAAACCTACTCCACCGCAGGTGGTTTACAGCTCAACGCCGAGCAGCGCGTCGACCGCCGCTGCGACCGTGGACCCGGCCGAGGTGTCGTGTCCTCCGTAGGTGAGCGCGTCGGTCGCCCAGCCATCAAGGGCGGCAATCGCTTTCGGGGTGTCCAGATCGTCGGCCAGGTAGCGGCGCACTCGGGCGACGACGTCTGCGGCGTCGGGCGCAGCCGCCAGCTGGGTCGCGCTGCGCCACCGGTGCAGCCGGTGCACCGCCTCGTCGAGCACTGCCTGACTCCAGAACCGGTCGTCGCGGTAGTGCCCGGCGAACAGCCCGAGCCGGATGACGCCGGGGTCGACGCCGTCGCGTCGCAGTCCCGACACCAGAACCAGGTTGCCGCGGCTCTTCGACATCTTGTGCCCGTCCCAGCCGATCATGCCGGCGTGCACATAGTGCCGCGCGAAACGTCGCTCCCCGGTGACGGATTCGGCGTGTGCGGCGGAGAACTCGTGGTGCGGGAAGATCAGGTCGCTGCCGCCGCCCTGGATGTCGAGGTCGGTGCCGATGCGGCTGAGCGCGATCGCGGCGCACTCGACGTGCCAGCCCGGCCTGCCCGGCCCGAACGGTGACGCCCAGCTGGGTTCGCCAGGGCGTTCGGCCTGCCACAGCAGCGCGTCGAGCGGGTCGCTCTTGCCGGACCGCTCGGGGTCTCCCCCGCGTTCGGCGAACAGCGCCAGCATGGTCTCACGGTCGTAGCCCGACTCGTAGCCGAACTGCGCGGTCGCCCCGGCGTGGAAGTACACGTCGGGATACTGCGGATCGTCGATGACGTAGGCAGCACCGGAGGCCAGCAACTTCTCGACTACCTCGATGACCTCGGCGACGGCTTCGGTGGCGGCGATGTAGTCGTGCGGCGGCAGCACCCTCATCGCCGCCATGTCCTCACGGAACAGGTCGGTCTCCCGGTCGGCGAGCTCGCGCCAACCGATGCCGTCACGCTGGGCACGCTCGAAGAGCGGGTCGTCGACGTCGGTGATGTTCTGCACGTAGTGCACCTCGTGACCGGCGTCGCGCCACACGCGGTGCACCAGATCGAAGGTCAGATACGTGGCGGCGTGTCCCAGGTGGGTGGCGTCGTAAGGGGTGATCCCGCACACGTACATGGTGGCGGTGGCTCCGGGGGCGACCGGGCGCACCTGCCGGTCTGCGCTGTCGTAGAGCCGCAGCTGCGGCCCGCGTCCGGGCAGCACCGGCACGCTCGGCGCCGACCACGATTTCATGACCCCGACTCTAGACATCGTCGTGTCCGACAACGCCGAGGGCTGTTTCATTCCCTATTCATTCCCGGGTCCGGTCCCGGTCAGTGCCGGTAGGCGGCCAGGATCTCGGTGAGCAGGACCTCCGCGAGCTCCGGGCGGCACATCAGCAGATCCGGCAGATAGGGGTCGCGGCGGTTGTAGATCAGCGGCGACCCGTCGATCCGCGACGCGTGCATGCCCGCGGCCCACAGCACGCCTGCGGGCGCTGCCGAATCCCACTCCCACTGACCGCCCGCATGGAGGTAGGCGTCGACGTCACCGCGGACGACCGCCATCGCCTTGGCCCCGGCCGAACCGATCCGGACCAGCTGGATGTCGAGTTGCTCACGCAGCCGCCACAACACCGGCGGCGGCCGGTTGGAACTGGCGGTGATGCGGATCGGCCCGGCGGTGCGCGGCGGCGGGGCGGTGACGGTGTCGGTGCGATACACCTCGCCGCGCGCGGGTAGCGCCACCGCGGCGTCGGTGATGGACCCGCCGTGCGGCCCGGAAGACCGCTGCCAGAGCGCGATGTGCACCGCCCAGTCGGCGCGGCCGGGCAGCGAGTACTCATGGGTGCCGTCGACCGGATCGACGATCCACACCCGGTCGGCGTGCACACGCGACACGTCGTCGACGGCCTCCTCGGAGAGCACCGAGTCGTTCGGGCGCTCCCGGTGCAGCCGGTCCAGGATCAGTGTGTTGGCCTGTTTGTCACCGGCGTCGCCGAGATCGTACGGGTCATAGAAGTCTCCGTACCCGATCTGTTCGCGCATCGCCAGCAGCAGCTCACCGGCTTCGGCGGCCACTTCGGCAGCCAGCGCTGCGTCGGTGAGGGTCACCGGGCAAGTACACCACGTCAGAACGCCGGCCACGGTATCGGCCGTCGCCGATCGGGCGTCGGCATCACCGGGTTGGCCAGCAGGGCAACGATTCTGGCTCGCAGGGCCGCCACTTCCCGGGCCGTGATATGGCCACCCAGTTGCGCGCCGAGGTCACCGTCGAGCGCGTCGCCGAGTCCGGTGACGGCGTCGAGGGTGTCGTCGTCGACCGGTTTTCCGGCCCACCCCCACAGGACGGTGCGCAGCTTGTCCTCGACGTGCAGGCTGACCCCGTGGTCGACGCCGTAGATCTGTCCGTCCACACCGGTCAGGACGTGGCCTCCCTTGCGGTCGGCGTTGTTGATCAGCACGTCGAACACCGCCACCCGGCGCAGCCGGTCGTCGTCGGCGTGCACCAGCGTCACCTCGTCGCCGGCGTAGTCGTAGGCCTGCAGGATCGGCAGGAAACCGGCCGGGATGCTGCCCGAAGGCAGCAGGTCGATCAGATCGGGCCCCGCGTCGGTTGCGTCGGCCGCGTCGGGGTCGTCGTCGCCGGGCTGGTCGACCCAGCGCTGCACCATGCCCGGGCCGGCGGGTCCGTCACGAATGATGGTGTAGGGCACGATGTTCCACCCCAGTGCCGCCGAGACCAGGTACGACGCGAGTTCGCGTCCGGCCAGCGTGCCGTCCGGGAAGTCCCACAGTGGCGCCTCGCCGCGGATCGGCTTGTAGACGCAGTGTTGGGTGCTCTCGCCGAGGACCGCCTCGCACAGGAAGGTCGCGTTGCTCGCCGAGCGGATCCGTCCGAGGACGGTCAGCCCACCGCTCAACAGCACCTCATCGGGCCGAGGTGTCATCGGGCGCTACGAGTCGAGGTCATCGTCGGATCCGCCGAGCGCACCGCGCCGGTAGCCGTTGGTGCGGACGCAGATGTGACCCTCGGGATCGAGGGGCTCGTCACACAGCGGGCAGGGCGGACGCCCGGCCGAGATGACGCGGTTGGACCGCGTCGCGAACTCGCGGGCCGATTCCGGGGTCAGGAACACCCGCACCGCGTCGGGACCCTCCTCCGCGTCGTCGAGGACCACCGACGCGTCGAACTCGACATCCGAGACCGCCAGCAGCTCGACGACGACCGTCTGCGCCTCGGAGTCCCAGCCCAGGCCCATGGTGCCGACCCGGAACTCGGCGTCCACCGGGGTGATGAGCGGGCTGAGATCCTCGACCTCGCCGTCTTCTGGCGGGATCGGCGTGCCGAAACGGCGGTTGATCTCCAGCAGCAGTGCCGCGATCCGCTCGGCGAGTACCGCGACCTGCTGCTTCTCCAGGATCACCGAGATCACCCGCTTGTCGTGGACAGCCTGCAGATAGAACGTGCGATTTCCCGGTTGGCCGACGGTCCCGGCCACGAAGCGGTCGGGTGTGCGGAAGACGTGGATTTCGCGGGCCATGGCAGATTCCAAAATACCGGCTGTGACACGTCAGCCGTAATTGCGCCGCGTCGCGCTCATTCGGTGGACCCGCCCACCACGGCTTCGCCGGTGGGCACCGGGCCGTCCTGATCGCCCTCCTGCGCCTTGGTGTCGGCAGGTGGGGCGGACAACGCGGCGTTCAGTGCGGAGCCGGTGTGGTTGACGTGGATCACGAAGGGCCGCAACGTGGTGTACCGGATGACGCTGACCGACGCCGGGTCGGCGTTGATGCGCTGGAAGCTGTCCAGGTGGGTGCCGAGCGCGTCGGCCAGCACCGACTTGATCACGTCGCCGTGGCTGCAGGCGACCCACAGCACGTCCCCACCGTGCTCGTCGGCGAGCCGGCGGTCGTGCTCGCGCACCGCGGCCACCGCGCGGGCCTGCACCCCGGCCAGTCCCTCCCCGTCGGGGAACACCGCCGCGCTGGGTTGCTGCTGCACCACCGCCCACAGCGGTTCCTTGACCAGCTCGCCGATCTTGCGCCCGGTCCAGGAGCCGTAGTCGACCTCCACGATCCGGTCCTCGGTCACCGGCTCCAGACCCAGCGCTGCCGCGAGCGGTTCGACGGTCCTCGCGCAGCGCAGCAGCGGCGAGCGGACGATCGCCCGGATGGGCAGCGCCCCGAGCCGCTCGACGAGGGCCCCGGCCTGTTCCCGGCCCCGGTCATCGAGGTCGACCCCGGCGGACCGGCCCGCGAGGGTGTGCGCGGTGTTCGATGTCGAACGGCCGTGGCGCAACAACAGAACGGTCATATGGCGGCCACCACCCCTGTCCCGAGAAGAATCAATACGACGACGCCCAGCACGATCCGGTAGCCGACGAACCAGTACATGCTGTGCCGGACCAGGAAGCGCAGGAACCAGGACACCGCGGCGAATCCGACGACAAACGCGATCACCGTGGCGACCAGCAGTTGGGCGCCGCTGGCGCTCATGCCCTCCCCGACCGGGTTGAAGGCATCGGGCAGCGAGAACAGCCCCGAGGCGAACACCGCCGGGATCGCCAGCAGGAAGCCGAACCGCGCGGCGAGCTCACGTTCGAGGCCGAGGAACAGCCCCGCGCTGATCGTCGCCCCGGACCGCGACACCCCCGGCACCAGTGCCAGGCACTGGGCGAATCCGACGATGACGGCGTCGCGCCAGGTGAGCTGCTCCACTCGGCGGGTCTGCCTGCCGTAGTACTCGGCAGCTGCGATGACCAGGGAGAACACGATCAACGCGGTCGCCACCAGCCACAGATTGCGGGCACCGGTGCGGATCTCGTCCTTGAAGAGCAGCCCGACCACTGCGATCGGGATCGAGCCGATGATCACCCACCAACCCAGCCAGTAGTCGGCGTCACGGCGGCCGCCCTTGAACAGCCCGCGGAACCACGCCTTGACGATCCGCGCGATGTCGCGCGCGAAATACACCAGCACCGCCGCCTCGGTGCCCAGCTGGCTGACGGCGGTGAACGAGGCCCCGGCGTCCTCGTCGAAGAACACCCGGGACGCGATGGCCAGGTGTCCCGACGACGACACCGGCAGAAACTCGGTGAGCCCCTGCAGCACCGACAGGACCACGACCTGCAGCCACGACATCGCAGGCACGTCAGTCACGACGACGACCGTACCGTGGGCTGGGGTCAGCGGCGGTCAGCGGTTGTGGCGCGGCACCGGCTGCGCCTCGGCGACTTCATCGCGCACCGCGGCCGCCAGACTGCGCTCGTCGGACAGGTCGATATCGGTGAGCTTGCGGGTGGCCACCGCGACGACGTCCTCCGACTGCGGGACCGGGCCGCGCAGCCTGGGCCGGTAGATCTCGACGACCAACGCCTGACGTTCGATGTGGAACGAGAACGAGCGCCCGTCGCCGACCTGGCCGAATCCGCTGGCATGCACACCGGTGGTGATGTCCTCCAGAGCGAAGTCCTGGCGGGTGTTCTGATGGGTTACGTCCCCGTCGGCGGCAAGGGTCATGGTCCGTACCATACCGCCGTGGCCGCCGTCCGGGGCAACAGATGGGGGCGTTATCGGGTCACGACGTTGCATACACTGGCCTTTTCGATCAGGATCCACCGAAGTGAGCGAGAGCTACCCGTTGCCGAGCCGAATAAACACACCAGTTCAGCGGGTTCGCCTCGGCGCGGCAGTGCTGGCAATGGCGCTTGTTGCCGGTTGTTCCTCGAACCCCGTGGATTCACCCCCACCGACGATCGACCCCGGGCGCGCCGCCGTCTCCCCCGCGGTGACCGTCACCCCGCCCGGGGTCGTGCTTCCGCTGGCCGGGCCGGCAACGGCGGCGGCGTTCGACGAGTCGACGGGTGCGCTGCTGGTTCTCGGTGCCGGTGAACGGCCGGTCGTCACGGTCTTCGCCGCATCGGGTGCCGCCACCCCGGTGGAGCTGGATGACGCCGCGACGGCGATGGCGGCCGAGGGCGACGGGCAGGTGGTGCTGTCGACCAAAGGGGGCTACTTCCGGCTCGATGTCGCCTCCGGAGACCTCACCAGGGTCGCGGTGGAGGGCCATGAAGGGGTCGACTTCACCGCGATCGCGCGGCGCGCCGACGGCCTGCTCGTGCTGGGCAGTGCCGACGGTACGGTGTTCACGCTGGCCTCGGACACCGAGGTCGGCGCGCAGCTGAAGATGTTCGCCCGCGTGGACAGCATCGTCACCCAAGGCAATACCGCGATCGTGCTGGACCGGGCGCAAACCTCGGTCACCAGCCTCAACATCGACGGCACGACGTCAGCACAGGCCCTACGGGCGGGCCGTGGCGCCACCACGATGGTGGCCGACGGGGCTGGCAGGGTCCTGGTCGCCGACACTCGCGGTGGCGAATTGCTGGTGTACGGCGCCGACCCGTTGATCCTGCGACAGCGCTACCCGGTGCCGGATTCGCCATACGGACTGGCGTCCTCTGATGATCCGGCCGGGCTGGTGTGGGTCGCCCAGACGGCGACCAACACCGTCGTTGGCTACGATCTTGCGACCGGCATCCCCGTCGAGAAAGTGCGTCATCGAACCGTGCAGCAACCCAACTCGCTGGCTTTCGACGCGTCGTCGGACACCCTGTACGTGGTGTCGGCCACCGGAGCCGGCGTCCAGGTCATCAACTCCGCCGGGGTGGCGACGTGAGCTCCGGCTCACGGGGCCGGATGCCGGCGGCGTGGAGCAAAGCAGTTTCCGAGGACCACTCCGGTGAGTACGAGTGGATTCCGCTGCGGCTGCCCCCCGACGTGACGCGCGTGAGTGCATCCATCCGGTTGTCGATCGAGGCCGAGTACCGCGGGTGGGAACTGACCAGGGTTCGGCTGTACACCGACGGCAGCAGACGGGTGCTGCTACGCCGCAAGAGGCGTGCCGACCGGTCACACGACCCGGACCAGCCGGCCCTGTGATGTACCGGGCGCTGCGCCGGGCGCTGTTCCTGGTGCCGCCGGAGCGAATCCACACCTGGGTGTTCGCCGGCCTGCGCACCGCAACCACCCCGGCACCGCTGCGCCGGCGTCTTTCCCGCCGACTGATGCCCAGCGACCCGGTGCTGGCCAGCACCGTGTTCGGAGTACGGTTCCCCGGCCCGATGGGGCTGGCCGCCGGCTTCGACAAGGACGGGCTCGGAGTGCATGCCTGGGGTGCGCTGGGGTTCGGGTTCGCCGAGGTGGGCACCGTCACCGCGCAGGCCCAACCCGGCAATCCGCCGCCGCGGATGTTCCGGCTGCCCGCCGACCGCGCGCTGCTCAACCGGCTCGGATTCAACAACCGCGGCGCCGGCGCGCTGGCCGCGCAGCTGACGCGAAGCACCCCCGATGTGCCGATCGGGGTCAACATTGGCAAGAACAAGGTGACACCGCCGGAAAAGGCCGCCGACGACTACGCCGAATGCGCCAGGCTGCTCGGGCCTGTGGCGGACTACCTCGTGGTCAACGTCAGCTCGCCCAACACCCCGGGCCTGCGTGACCTGCAGTCGGTCGAGTCGCTGCGCCCCATCCTGACCGCCGTCCTGGCGGAGACGTCGACCCCGGTGCTGATCAAGATCGCACCAGACCTCGCCGACAGCGACATCGACGACATCGCCGACCTCGCAGTCGAACTCGGCCTGGCCGGGATCGTGGCCACCAACACGACCGTCTCCCGCGCCGGGCTGGCGACATCGGGGGTCGAGGAACTCGGGCCCGGCGGCATCTCCGGCGCCCCGGTCGCGCAGCGCTCCGCGGAGGTGCTGCGGAGGCTGTACCCGCGCATCGGCGACCGGCTGGTGCTGATCAGCGTCGGCGGTATCGAGACCGCCGACGACGCCTGGGAGCGCATCGTGTCAGGGGCCTCGCTGCTTCAGGGGTACACCGGTTTCGTCTACGGCGGGGGGCTGTGGGCCAAGACCATCCACGACGGGATCGCCCGCCGGCTGCACGAGCACGGGTTCGCCCACCTCGCCGAGGCCGTGGGTTCGGCGGCGCGCTAGCTGCTACTTCTGCTCGTAGGTGCCGGTGATGAGCGCGCGCGCGATGGCGTGGCTGAACAGGTTGAAGCCCAGGTACGCGGGCGTCCCCTCGGCCGGCACGTCGAGCTTCTCGACGTCGACCGCATGCACGGCGACGATGTAGCGGTGCGGACCGTGCCCCGCCGGCGGGGCAGCGCCGATGAAGCGCTTCAGGCCGGCGTCGTTGGCCAGAGTGACCGCGTCACCGGGGAAGCCCTGGTTGCTGCCGTCACCGACACCGGCGGGCAGGTCGGTGACCGTGGCGGGCAGGTTGAACACCGCCCAGTGCCAGAAACCCGAGGCCGTCGGCGCATCAGGGTCATAGACGGTGACGGCGAAGCTGCGGGTCTGTTCAGGGAAACCCGACCAGCTCAACTGCGGCGAGACGTCCGACCCGCCAGCTCCCATGATGCCGCTGACCTGGTCTTGGGCCCACGGCTGGCCGTCGGTGAACGACTCCGAGGTCACCGTGAACGTGGGCAAGTCGGGCAGGAAGTCGTAGGGGTTGTAGTCAAAGGCCATTGAAGCCGATCCTCTCTGTCGTCAGTCGGTTGGTTCAGCAGTGCAACAGGAAATGCTCGAGGACCTCGGCACCGAAGGTCAACGCGTCGACGGGTACCCGCTCGTCGACGCCGTGGAACAACGCCGCGAAATCCAGGTCCGGCGGCAACCTCAACGGAGCGAACCCGAAGCACCGGATTCCCAAGCGGGCGAAGTGTTTTGCATCGGTACCCCCGGAGAGCATGTAGGGCACGGTGCGCGCTTCGGGATCGGTGGACAGGATCGCGGCGTTCATCGCCTCGAGCAACTCGCCGTCGAACGGGGTCTCATACGAGGGAAGCGCGGTGATCCACTCCCGGCTGACGTCGGGGCCGATCACCTCGTCGACCTCCCGCTCGAATTCGGCGAGACGGCCCGGCAGCACCCGGCAGTCCACGACGGCCTCGGCGGTAGCGGGGATGACGTTGGCCTTGTAGCCGGCGTTGAGCATCGTCGGGTTCGCGGTGTCGCGCAGCGTGGCGCCCACGATCTTGGCGATCGACCCGAGTTTGGCCACCGCCCCGTCGATGTCGGGCGATTCGGGGTCGAAGGTGTACCCGGTCTCCTCGCTCACCGCGGCCAGGAACTGCTCCACCGATTCGGTCAGCACGATCGGGAACCGGTGCTTCCCCAACCGGGCGACCGCGGCGGCCACGGCGGTGACGGCGTTGTCGTCGTGCACCATCGACCCGTGCCCGGCGCGGCCGCGCGCGGTCAGCCGCATCCACATCATTGCCTTCTCGGCGGTCTCGATGAGGTACAGCCGACGCTCGCCGCCGTCGCGGCGCGGCACCGTCAGCGAGAATCCGCCGACCTCACCGACCGCCTCGGTGACGCCCTCGAACAGGTCGGGCCGGTTCTCCACAAGCCATTTGCAGCCGTAGTTGCCCCCGGCTTCTTCGTCGGAGACGAACGCGAAGACCAGGTCGCGCGGCGGCACGATGCCGGAGCGCTTGAAATGCCGGGCGACCGCGATGATCATCCCGACCATGTCCTTCATGTCGACCGCGCCGCGGCCCCACACGTAGCCGTTCTCGACGGCCCCCGAGAACGGGTGGACACTCCAATCGGAGGCCTCGGCGGGAACCACGTCGAGATGGCCGTGCAACATCAGCGCGCCGCGCGACGGGTCGGCACCGGCGAGTCGGGCGAACACATTTCCGCGGCCGGGGGCGCCGGCCTCGATGTACTCGGTTTCCAGGCCGACCTCCTCGAGCCGGTCGGCGACCCAGCGCGCGCATTCGGCCTCGCCCTTCGTGGTGGCCAGATCGCCGGTGTTGGAGGTGTCGAACCGGATGAGCGCACTCACCAGGTCGACGACCTCGTCGCTGGGTGTCATGGGAGTACTCACAGTCCCTTTCCTACCACTGTCTGCCCGATGCACCCCGCTCCCCGGGTTTTGGCCCGGGGCGGCTGATCCGATAACCTAAGCTGCCTTCGAACTGGTCCGAGTGGCGGAATGGCAGACGCGCTAGCTTGAGGTGCTAGTGCCCTATTAACGGGCGTGGGGGTTCAAGTCCCCCCTCGGACACTCTTGGATTTCGTCGCCCCGGCAGATGCCGGGGCCGTCGCCATGCAGATGACCACTAGCGCCGGCTGCGCCGAAGTTCCACCGGCGACGGCAAACACTCTCCGCTGCAACACTTTTTCGGGTGCCGCTTGCGTGTAAACAGCCTGCCCCGTCATGCGGGTGCCGCACTCAAGTAGTGACATGTACATATCAAGGCTGAGTGAGTGTACAGTTCACGGTGTGGAGGTATCCGTGACCGAGCTGCGCGCGCACCTCAGCGATTGGCTCGATCGAGCACGGGCCGGCGGTGAGGTCGTCATCACCGACCGCGGGACTCCGATCGCACGACTCGCTGCGCTGGACAGCGCAGGCACCTTGGAGCGCCTCACGGCCGAAGGCGTGATCGGCAGGGCCACCGCGCCGCGGCCCGTCGCCACGGGTCGGTCCGGACCTCGACCCCGGCGGCCGGTGTCTGACCGGGTCAGCGACCAGCGGCGCTGACCGGTGTCGCTCGTCTACTTCGACGCCAGCGCCTTCGTCAAACTGCTCACCACCGAGCCAGGGAGCTCCCTGGCGTCTGCGTTATGGGACGGCTGCGACGCCGCATTGTCCAGCCGCCTGGCCTACCCCGAAGTCCGCGCCGCACTCGCTGCAGCAGCCCGCAATCGCGACCTGACCGAATCCGAGCTCGCCGGCGCCGAGCGTGACTGGGCGGAATTCTGGGCGGCGACCCGTCCAGTCGAACTCACCGTGGAGGTTGAACAGCAGGCCGGCCACCTCGCCCGAGTTCATGCCTTACGCGGGGTCGACGCTGTCCATCTGGCCAGCGCTTCGGCTGTCGGCGACCCCGGCCTGATCGTCGCCGTCTGGGACCGACGCCTGCATACCGGAGCCCAGGCCGCCGGGTTCCGAGTCGCCCCTGCCCAACTCGATCACTAGTCACCGCGAACATTCCCCGGGAGCCGGGTGCGCAACACGAGCGCCTGCTGCGGCGCGAACGTCCCGTCGCCATCCACAATGACAGCGATGGACGATCCGAGAGCTTCGTCACCCCCGCGCGAGATCGCGCTCGACCTGTACCGGTCGGCGGCAGTGGTCCTCGTGGTCGTCGGCCACTGGCTGCTGTCGGTGATGACCTACCGCGACGGCGAGTTCGGCCGGGACAACCCCCTGGTGCT
Source organism: Mycolicibacterium hippocampi (assembly GCF_010723735.1). GTDB lineage: Bacteria > Actinomycetota > Actinomycetes > Mycobacteriales > Mycobacteriaceae > Mycobacterium > Mycobacterium hippocampi. Next base: position 4,082,526 of record NZ_BLLB01000002.1, read on the forward strand.
GATGCCGTGGACCCAGTGGATCACCTGGTTCTTCCAGGTCGTCCCGGTGTTCTTCGCGGTGGCCGGATACGCCAGCGCGGTGTCGTGGTCGCGGCTGGGCGCCGACGCCGCTACGTCGCGACAGCAGTGGATCCGCCACCGGGTGGCCCGCACCCTCGGACCGACCGCGGTCTACGCGGTGTTCGTGCTCGCCGTGATCGTCGCGTTGATGCTGGCGGGCATCGACGGCTCGGTCCTGGAGTTGGGCGGCTGGGCGGTGGCCATGCATCTGTGGTTCCTGGCCGTCTATCTGATGGTGGTGGCGTTGACCCCGCTCGCCCTGGCCGCTCACCGGCGGTGGGGCCTCGCGGTGCCTGCGGTACTGGCGTCCTGCGTGGTCCTGGTCGACGCGGTGGGGATCAGCACCGGGTACACCGAGATCCGGATGGCCAACTACTTCTTCTGCTGGGCGGCGATCTACCAACTCGGAATCGCCTGGCACGGCGGACTTCTGCGCACCCGGCTGCTGGTGTCGATGGCCGTGGCGGCGGCGGTGGCACTGCCGTTTCTGGTGACCTGGGGGCCCTACCCGATCGCGATGATCGGCGTTCCCGGTGACCGGGTGGAGAACAGCGCTCCACCGTCGGTGGCACTGCTGGCGCTGGCGATCGTTCAGATAGGCATCCTGTTCGCGCTGATACCGGTGCTGAACCGGGTGCTGGCGCGCGGCAGATGGCCACGGATGATCTCGACAGCCAACAACAACGTGTTGGCGCTGTATCTGTGGCACATGATGCCCGTCATCGTCGTGACGCTCGTCGGCTACCCGACCGGCCTTCTCCCGCAACCGCCACTGGGTTCCGGCGCGTGGTGGCTGGCCCGCCTGGAGTGGGAGTTGGTGCTGGCGGTGGTCACCGTGGCGCTGCTGAGCCTGCTGTTCTGGCAGCGCCGCCTGTTCGCGGCGCCGCTGCCGACCTTCGCGCTGCCGGTGCCCGGTGGCATCACCGCGCCGCTGCTCTACCTCGGAACGGCCGGGTGCGCGCTGTCGCTGGCACTGATCTCCGCCGGCGGTTTTGCGCCCGGGGGTAGGACCCCGCTCGCGGCGGTGCTGTTGTTCGCCGCGGGAGCACTGTTCGTCGCCGTCCGCCCCCGCGACACCGCTCAGTACACGTCGCGCACGTAGCGCTTCTCGGCGACCAGTTCCCGCTTGTAGTCGCGTGCCGCTTCTGCGCTCATGCCGCCGTGGGTCTTGACGATGTCGGTCAGTGCGTCGTCGACGTCACGGGCCATCCGTCCGGCGTCCCCGCAGACGTAGAAGTGTGCTCCCTCGTCGAGCCAGCGCCACACGTCGGCGCCGTAGTCGAGCATCTTGTGCTGCACGTAGATCCGCTGTGCCTGGTCGCGGGAGAACGCCAGATCCAAGCGGTTGAGGAAGCCGTCGTCGACCATGTCGGTCAGGTCGTCGCGATAGTAGAAGTTCTGGTCGCGATGCTGGTCGCCGAAGAACAACCAGTTGCGACCGGTGTGCCCGAGGGCGCGACGCTCCTGGAGGAAACCCCGGAACGGCGCGATGCCGGTACCGGGCCCGACCATGATCATCGGGGTCTGCGCATCCCGCGGTGGCCGGAAGTGCGGCGAACGCTGCAGGAACACCGGCACCGGTGCGTTGTCTGGCAACTCGGCCAGATAGGTGGAGGCGACGCCGCCGCGCGGACCACCGTCGCCGCCGCGGTAGCGGAGCACCGACACCGTCAGCTGTGCCTCGTGCGGGCTGACAAGGGGGCTCGAGGAGATCGAGTACTGCCGCGGTGTCAGCCGCACCAGCACCTCATGCCACAGTTCGGGTGCGGCGCGGACAGTGAACTCGCGGACGAGGTCCAGGCCGTTGCGGTTCACCAGCCATCGGTCGAGCGCGCCGCGGTCCTTGCGCAGTCGCTTGGCCACCGCGGGTTCCGCACAGTGTTCGGCGACGAATCCGACCAGGTTGGCCGTCACCTTGCACACGTCGTAGTGCGACGTCAGGGCGTGACGCAACGGCACGGCGGCACCGTCGAGGATGACCGACTCGTTTCCGCTGAATCCGGTGGCCGCCAACCAGTTCTCGACCACCTGCTCGGAGTTGCGCACGTAGACGCCGAGCGAGTCACCGGCGGCGTAGGTGACGTCGTGGTTGCTGATGTCGAAACCGAACTGACGAACGTCTTTGGCCGCCGTGGCCGGGGTCAGCCGGGTGTTCCGGGACAGCGGCGCGGTGATCGGGTGCGCGCGGGTGAACCACACCGGCCCGGACGCAGGCGCGGATTCGGGCTCCCGGACCTGCGGCGCCACCTCCGCAGGCGCGGCCGGAGCGGCCAGCACGTCGACGACGGCGTCGGCCCACCGGGCGAGCGGTTGGTCGTCGTAGGCTTCACATTCCGCGCGGTCGAGCACCCTGGTGGCACCCAACTCCGAGAGCCTTGTGTCCAACGATTTCGCATGACCGCAGAAGTTGTCGTAGGACCGGTCGCCGATGCCCAGCACCGAGTAGCGCACCCCCGTCAGCGACGGCGCCTGCGGGGATTGCAGCCGCTGCCAGAAGTCGGCACCGTTGTCCGGCGGTCCACCGTCGCCGAACGTGCTGGTCACGACCACGACCTCGCCCGCTCCGCTGAGATCCGACAGCGCCACGTCGTCCATCGCCCGAAGTCGGCCGCCCGGCAGGCGGCCGCCCAGTTTTGCGGCGAACTCCTCGGCGTTTCCGGTCTGGGAGGCCCACAGCACCAGCGGTCCCGTCTCCACCGCGGCATCGACGCCAGGGCCGGCGTCGCCGGACCGCGAATATCGGCCTGCCAGCAATCCGTCGACCCACAGCCGCGCGGACCTGCCGAGCGGCGCGGCGGCCGGCAACACCGGCACACCAGGTGCCCCTTGCTCGACGCCGGCGAAAAAGCCGGCCAGATAGCACTTTTCGTCGTCGGTGAGGGTGGGCGCCTCCGCCGGGATGGGCAACCCCGCCTCGGCCGGTACCGGAGTGAGGCGCACCGCGCACACTTTGAACTCCGGCTGCAACGAATCCGGGTCGACGGCGTCGTTGGTGACGGCGTTGATGGTCAGATGCTCACCGTGCTCGTCGTTCCAGTGGAACGGCACCCAGGTGTTGCCCGGCCGTACCCGGTCGGTGACGACGGCGGGAAGCACGGCGCGGCCCCGCCGGGACGTCAGCTCCACCTCACGGCCGTCGGCGATTCCCAGCGCGGCCGCGTCATCGGGATGGATCTCGACGAACGGGGCAGCGTTGAGCTTGTTGAGCTTGGCGACCTTGCCCGTCTTGGTCATGGTGTGCCACTGGTGCTGGAGCCGGCCTGTGTTCAGGATCATCGGGTAGTCGTCGTCGGGCAGTTCGGCGGCGTCCAGGTGCGGGCGTGGGTGGAACACCGCACGGCGGGACGCGGTGGCGAACGCGAGCCGCGGACGGTGCCCGTCGGTACTGGTGTACAGGTCCTGGGAGACCCCGTCGTTGAGGTAGCGGATCGGGTTCCGGTCGTCGGAGCCGGCCGGGCTGTCCTCCGGCGGGCAGGGCCACTGCACCGGGGTCTCGCGGAGCCGCTCGTAGCTGGCCCCGCGCAGGTCGTATCCGGTGCGCGGATTGTGGAACCGGCGGATCTCGTTGAAGATCTGTTCGCTGGACTTGTAGTCGAACGCGCTGCCGAACCCGAGATGTCGGGCGACACCGCAGATCAGTTCCCAGTCCGGCCGGGCGTCACCGGCGGGAGGGATGGACTGTTGCAGCAGGGTGAGGTTGCGATCCGAGTTGACCATCACGGCGTCGGCCTCGGCCCACAGGGTGGCCGGCAACATGATGTCGGCGTAGTGATTGGTCGCCGTGTCTGCGTACGCGTCCTGGGTGATCACCAACTCAGCGGCCTCGAGGCCGGTGATCACCGTCTCCCGGTTGGCCACGGTGGCAACGGGATTGGTGCAGATGATCCACACCGCCTTGATCTGGTCGCTGCCGAGCTGCCCGAACATGTCGATGGTCCCCGGTCCGACCTCGGTCCTGATGGTGCCCGGTTCCAGGTCCCATTGCTGCTCCACGAAGGCCCTGTCGGCTGCCGACAGCACCGCCCGCTGACCCGGCAGACCCGGCCCCATGTAACCCATTTCGCGTCCACCCATGGCGTTGGGCTGGCCCGTCAACGACATGGGTCCGCTCCCCGGACGGCAGATGGCTCCGGTGGCCAGGTGCAGATTGCAGATCGCATTGGTGTTCCAGGTGCCGTGGGTGCTCTGGTTCAGCCCCATCGTCCAGCAGGTCATCCAATCCCCCGCCGCGGCGATCATCGCAGCGGCGACGCGGATGTCGGCCTCGGACAGGCCGGTGATCGCGGCGACCCGGTCCGGCGGATAGTCGGCCAGGAACTGCGGCATCGCCTCCCAGCCTTCGGTGTGCTCGGCGATGAAGTCCTCGTCGATGGCCCCGTCCGCGACCAGCAGGTGCAGGATCCCGTTGAGCAACGCCAGATCGGTACCGGGGCGGATCTGAAGGTACAGGTCGGCCTTCTCGGCGGTCGTGGTCCGGCGCGGGTCGACGACGATCAGCTTGGCGCCGGCCTTGAGCCGGTCGGCCATTCGCAGGAACAGGATCGGATGGCAGTCGGCCATGTTGGAGCCGATCACGAAAAACAGATTCGTGCAGTCGAAGTCGGTGTAGGAACCCGGCGGCCCGTCAGAGCCCAGCGATTGCTTGAACCCGGTCCCGGCACTGGCCATGCACAGCCGGGAATTGGATTCGATGTGCACGGTGCGCAGGAATCCCTTGGCCAGCTTGGTGGCAAGATATTGCGACTCGATCGACATCTGACCCGAGACGTAGAGCGCCACCGCATCTGGACCGTGCTCGTCGACGATCGCCCGCAACCGTCTGCCGGCTTCGGCGAGTGCGTCGTCGACATCGGCGGCCACCGGGTCCGCGTCGCGCGACGGTCGCAACAGGGCGGTGGTGAGCCGGCCGTCGGTCGCGGCCATCATCTCTGCGTGCGTGGCGCCCTTGGTGCACAGCCGCCCGAAGTTGGTCGGGTGGAGTTTGTCCCCGGACACCTTGGCGATCACCGGTGCGCCCGTAGCGGGGTCGGTGCGGGTCTCAACCGAGATCCCGCAGCCGACCCCGCAGTAGGAGCAGGCGGTGCGCGTGGTCATCGCGATGTCGTCATCCTTCGTGTCAGACGCCCGCCTGCGCCATCCGGCTGCCCTTGCGCAGGTAGAAGTACCATGTCACGACCAGCAGGACGAGGAAGAAGCCGACGTAGAACTGCAGCGCCGGCTGGATGTTGCCGAACTCGGACTTGGCCCACGCGTAGGCGAGGGGCACGATGAACCCGCCGAACGCACCGACCGACGAGATGACTCCGAGCGCACCCGCAGCCTGACGACGCATATGCAGCATGGTCAACGGGTCGCCGCCGGCGTCTTCACCCTTCACCCGGAAGATCTTCGAGATCATCCGGTAGGTGGAACCGTTGCCGATGCCAGTGGCGACGAACAGGAACATGAAGGCGATGAAGAACACCGGCATGTTCGTGGCCTGCACCGACCAGAGCGCGCCCGCGGCGCCGACCGCCAGCATGACGAAGCTCAGCGCGGTGATCCGCGCTCCCCCGTATACGTCCGACAGCTTGCCGCCGAGCGGACGGGCTACCGACCCGATGAATGCACCGAGAAATGCCCAGGTCAACGCAATGTCACCACGGTCGAACACGGCCTTGAGCAGCGTCGGGAACGCCGCCGAATAACCGATGAACGAGCCGAACGTCCCGATGTAGAGCAACGACATCACCCACGTGTCCGTGTGGCGCAGCGAATGCCAAACCGGCTTCACATCGGCTTTGGCCTCGGTCAGGTTGTTCATGAACAGGAACGCACATATCGCCGCGGCGACCGCGAACGGCACGTAGAACAGCCCCGCCAGCGACAGCGTCACCCCAGCGCCGATGGTGACCACAATCGGAATCACCTTCTGCGCGACGGCAACTCCGATGTTTCCACCCGCAGCGTTGAGGCCGAGCGCCCAGCCCTTCTCCTTCTCCGGGTAGAAGAACGAGATGTTGGCCATCGACGAAGCGAAGTTGCCCCCACCGAAACCGGCGGTGCCGGCAACCAACAGCAGCACCCAGAACGGGATGCTCGGGTCACTCACCACCCAGGCCAATCCGAGACACGGGATCAGCAGCAGAAGCGCCGAGATCACCGTCCAATTGCGGCCCCCGAAGACCGGGACAGCGAACGTGTACGGGAGTCGGAGGAAGGCCCCGACGCCGCTGGGCACCGCAACCAGCCACAGAGCCTGCGAGGTGGTCAGCGCCCAACCGGACGCCGTGGCGGTGCCGTCGGCCGCCGCCGTCATCTGGACGACGACGATGCTCCACAGCAGCCACACCGAGAAGCCGATGTGCTCGGCGAAGATCGAGTAGATCAGGTTTTTCCGCGCGACGGGTCGCCCGACCGAGTCCCAGAATTCGGGGTCCTCGGGGCGCCAGTCGTCGATCCAGTGCTTGCCCCGATGGCGACCCGGCGCACCGGGTGGCGCCGTCGTGACTGCCCCCGTCGATTCGCTGTCCGTAACGGTCATGATGTCTCCTGTGGTGGATGGATCCGATGCGGTCAACTGCCGCCGCCGGCGGCTGTGCCAGACACTCCCCGCCCGTAACCGCAACGCTGCGTTCGGGCTTGTCCCAGGTTTACTGCCTGGGCATTCCGCATCCGTTGCACGTTGGTGACCGCGATGAAAACACGGCCTCACACCGCAGGTCAGCTCACCGTGAGGTGGTCGCTGAGTGATCAGGGGGATGCACGGGTGACTTGCGGGTGAAACGAATCGGAAACAACCGGCTTCTAGCTTCGAGCCATGTCCGACGGAAGTAGTCCTCGATTCCTGCAAGGTGTGTTCGGGTTCGACGGCGGCGGATACGAAAAGCCGCTGCTGATCGACGAATCGCTGCGCTATGTGGTCCCTGCAGGCGCCACGTCCCAGCCGGTCTATTTTCGTGGCGGCAACTCGGCCGACCAGATGGTCACCGTAATCCTGTTCCGCGACGGTAAACCGATGCGCTACTTCCCGATCGCCGCCGCAGGCGCCACCCACGTGGCGTTGCGAGTGGTGGAGGATCTGCTCGCCGATACGGTGCTCGAGCTCTATGTCGCTGCGCCCGAAGGCGCCAAGGGCACCGTGATCGTTGATGTCGGTCTCGTGGAGGTGTGATGTCGGAGAAAGCCCGCCTCGTGGTGGTCGGCAACGGGATGGCCGGGATCCGCGCGATCGAGGAGGTCCTCGCCAGGCAAAAAGGCGGAACCAATGCCGAGGATTTCCAGATCACCGTTTTCGGCGACGAGCCCTACGGCAACTACAACCGCATCCTGCTGTCGAACGTGCTTGCCGGCCTTGATGATCCGGCCGAGATCTATCTCAACTCCCTGGACTGGTACCTCGACAACGGTATCGACCTGCGCAGTGGGGTCCGTGTCGTCCGACTCGATACCTTCGCCCACCTGGTGCATGCCGATGACGGCACCGCGCTGCGTTACGACAAACTGATCCTGGCCACCGGCAGCCGCTCGTTCTTCCCGCCGATGACCGGGCTGTGGGCCGACAACAAGACCCTGGCCGACGGCGTGTTCGGTTTCCGGACGCTCGACGACACCGCCACGATGATCTCCGAAGCCGCCAACCGCACCAAAGCCGTCGTCATCGGCGGCGGCCTACTGGGACTGGAAGCCGCTCGGGGACTGCAGACTCGCGGGTTGACCGTCGACGTCGTCCACGCGGGCCCGACGTTGATGAACGCCCAGCTGGACGATCCGGCCGGCTCCATCCTGCGCAAATCGGTCGAATCGCTGGGGATCACTGTCCATACCGAGAAGCGCACCACCGAAGTCGTCGTCAACGACGGGCGGCTCCGGGCGATCACGTTCTCCGACGGCAGGCAGTTGGATTGCGACATGCTGGTGATCGCGACGGGAATCCGGCCCAACGTGGGGCTGGCACAGCGAGCCGGCCTGACGGTGGAACGCGCCATCGTCACCGACGACCACATGCGATCGGTTGATGACGACGACGTCTACGTCGTCGGTGAGTGTGCACAGCACCGCGGCCAGGTCTACGGACTGGTGGCACCGCTGTGGGAACAGGCCAAGGTACTGGCCGACCACCTGACCGGTGCCGATACCAGTGCGGCCTATCACGGCTCCCGGGTCGCCACGAAGCTCAAGGTCGCCGGTGTCGACGTCGCCTCGATGGGCGTCAAGGGCCCCGAACATCCCGACGACGAGTTCGTGCAGTACTCCGAACCCAAACACGGCGTGTACAAGACGGTGGTGATCCGCGACGGGAAACTGGTCGGCGCCACCCTGGTCGGCGACGTGTCGAAGGTGTCGTTCCTGACCCAGGCCTTCGACAGTGGGATGCCGTTGCCCGACGAGCGGGTGGAGCTGATGTTCGACATCGGCACGCCGGATGTCGGTGTCGGGGTCGCCGAGCTATCCGACGACGCCCAGGTGTGCAACTGCAACGGTGTCTCCAAAGGCGCACTGGTGGACTGCGTGCACGGCGGCGAGTCCTCGGTGGCCGGTGTCATGGCGAAGACGAAGGCGGGCAAGGGTTGCGGCTCGTGCAAGGAGCTGGTCTGCCAGGTGGTCGAGTGGGCCGCCGGAGGTGCGGTCACCGAGGATCCGTCGGCGTCGTGGTACGTGCCCGGGATCCCGTACGACAAGCCGACGCTGATGCGTCACATCCGGGAGCTCGAACTGCATTCGGTGTCCTCGGTGTTCGCCGCGCTGGCTCCGGACGGCCGGGAGGACGCGGGCTCGAAGATGGCGCTGGCGTCCCTGCTCGACATGATGTGGGCCGACGAGTACGTCGACGAGCGCGACGCGCGGTTCATCAACGACCGGGTGCACGCCAACATCCAGCGCGACGGCACTTTCTCGGTGGTGCCGCAGATGAAGGGCGGGGTCACCGACGTCGCTCAACTGCGCAAGATCGCCGACGTCGCGGAACGCTACGAGATCCCGATGATCAAGCTGACCGGCGGCCAGCGTATCGACCTGCTCGGAGTGCGCAAGGAGGACCTTCCCTCGGTGTGGGAAGACCTCGACATGCCGTCGGGATACGCGTACGGCAAGAGTTTCCGGACCGTGAAAACCTGTGTCGGCAGCGACTTCTGCCGCTACGGGCTCGGCGATTCCACCGCGCTGGGGATCGCGATCGAGGAGCGGTATCAGGGGCTGGCCAGTCCCGCAAAGTTGAAGCTGGCTGTCACCGGCTGTCCACGCAACTGTGCGGAGGCGTTGTGCAAGGACCTCGGTGTGGTCGCGGTCGAGGGAGGTCGCTGGGAGGTCTATGTCGGCGGAGCGGCCGGCGCGCACATCCGCAAGGGCGATCTGCTGGCCACCGTCGACGACCCGCAGACGGTGATCACCCTGACCGGCCGGTTCATCCAGTACTACCGCGAGAATGCGAACTGGCTGGAGCGCACCTACAAGTGGGTGCCCCGGCTCGGCATCGAGCACCTACGCGCCGTGTTGGTCGATGAGCCCGACGACGGCTTCATCGCCGGGTTGGACGAGCGGATGCAGAAGTCGGTGGACGCCTACCGCGATCCGTGGCAGGACGGGCGGGAACCGGCGTCCGAAGGTCAGTTCCGGTCGTCGCTGCCGCTGTTGCCACTCCCCCGGGTTCCCGTACGATGAGCGCTACTCTCGTTGAGACTGCGCTCAAGGTGCTGTTTCCGCCAAGAACACCACCCTGGGCGCAGTCTCAACGGATGCGACCGGCGCGATGAGCGGTGGCGTCAGCATCGACATCGGTCGGGTCGACGAGATCCCGGTCGGCGAGGGCCGCACGTTTGCCATCGACGGCACCCAGATCGCGGTCTTCCGGCTGCGCGACGATTCGCTGCGGGCAGTCGACGCGGTGTGCCCACACAAGGGCGGGCCGTTGGCCGACGGTCTGGCCGACGCCCGCGTCATCGTCTGCCCGTTGCACAACCACACTTTTGACCTCTGCACGGGCACAGAGGTTTCCGGAGCCCAGATGTCGGTACGCAGCTATCCGGTCGAGGCCGTGGACGGGACCATCCGGGTCACGCTCTGAGGTCGGTCGACCGTGTGCTGGTGAGCGCGCTCATGGCACTCGCGTGGACGGATTCAGCAATCTTCGGCCAATTTGAGCCAGAGCCTTGGACGACCTACCGTATGCGGTACGCTGAAAACATTCGTTCTCGATTGCGGAAACGCTTGATACCGGATCGCGACGCCGCGAAGCCGTCCTCGAAGGAGTGCAGCATTGAGCACCGACATTTTGATCGTCTCGCCCGACGACCACCTGGTTGAACCTGCCGATCTGTGGACCAGCCGGCTGCCCGAGCGATACCGAGACGTCGGGCCACGGATCGTCCGGCATCGCGGTCGTATGGATCCGACGGTCACGTCCGATGTCGCATTCGTCGACGACGAGAACGGTCGGGACGCCGACATCTGGCACTACGAGGATTCGATCATCCCGATCCCGCTGATCAGCGCCGCGGCCGGCTATGAAATCGACGAGCTCACCACCGACCCGATCACGTATGAAGAAATGCGGCCCGGGTGTTTCCGCCCGAAGGACCGGCTCGCTGACATGGACATCGGCGGGATCGAGGCGTCGGCCTGTTTCCCCAACACTCTGGTGCGCTTCTGTGGTCAGCGCTTCCTGCACGCCAAGGACAAAGACCTCGCCCTGCTGTGCGTTCAGGCCTACAACGACTTCCAGATCGACGAGTGGGGCGGCGACTCGAACGGTCGGTTGATTCCGCTCGGCATCATCCCGTTGTGGGACGTGGAACTCGCCGCCAAAGAGGTCGACCGCGTCGCCGCCAAGGGAATGCCAGCCGTGTGCTTCTCGGAACTGCCGGCCCGTCTTGACCTGCCCTCCATCCACAGCGGCTATTGGGACCCGTTCTTCGCCGCCTGCGAGCGCAACAACGTGGGTGTCATGCTGCACATCGGCTCGAGTTCCTCACTGACCAGGTCCTCCCCTGACTCTCCGCACGTCGTCACCAGTGCGCTGATGGCGGTGAACTGCACCATCGCGTTGGTGGACTGGCTGTTCTCTGCCAAACTCAAGCAGTTCCCCAAGCTCAAACTCGCGTTCGCCGAGGCGCAAGCGGGCTGGATCCCTTACTACCTGCAGCGAGTCGACGAGGTGTGGGAAGACCGTCGGGCATGGGGCGGCATCCACCCGTTGCTGACGGAGCCGCCGAGCACTCAGGTGCCCGGACGGGTCTGGTTCTCCACCTTCGGCGATCCGGTCGCATTCCGCATCCTTGACCTGGTGGGCCCGGATCAGCTCATGTTCGAGACCGATTATCCGCACAACGACACCAATTGGCCGCACAGCACTGAGGTCGCGAACAAGGCCACCGAGGGCCTTGACGAGGAGACCAAGCGGAAGGTGCTGTCCACCAACGCGAAGACGTTCTTCGGTATGGTCTGACGTTCAAGCGGTGAAGCCCGCGTGCGCGGAGCGCATCAGCTGCCGCTTCCCCACTGCCGGTCCCACCTGTCGATCACGGCGGCCTCGGCCAACGGTCTGCGCCGAACTTCACGATGCTGGCCCTTCGGCCAGCCCACGGTCAACAACGTCGCGAGTTTCCAGTCGTCAGGGATGCCGACAAGCTCACGCAGTTCGGCGGCGCAGGAATCCTGCCACAGCGTGATAGCAGCTCCGAGGCCTTGAGCCCGTGCGGCGAGCAGGAAGTTCTGCACGGCGGGGAAAATCGAGCCACCCTGCTGGAGTTCGGTCGTGCCGCGTTGCGGTTGAACGCAGAACAAGATCAGCTTCGGCGCATCACCACCGACCTGCATGTGCTCGGCCATCGTTCTCAGGGTCCGTGACTTGGGATCGCAGGCACCGTCGGCGACTTCAGGAAGCTTGTAGAAGTCCTTCATCACCTGCCACGTTCGGTGCGAGGCCGACGTGATCAACGATCGCAGTTCCGCCGATTCGAGCACGACGAAACGCCACGGTTGCCCGTTTGCACCGGACGGCGCCCACGATGCTGCGAGCAGACAGCGTTCCAGCACCTGGTCTGAGACGGGGTCGCTGCGATACCGGCGTACGGCCGTGGCGGTGCTCATGACGATCCAGAGGTCATCCGAGACCCGGGGCACCGGGTCGTGAGTCACGTCCCGGCCCTTTCCGGCAACACGCCCTGCCAGCGCCCACCCCGCATGGGTCCGGTGATGATCGGCAGGTCCAGGGTCGACAGCAAACCGGGTTCAGCGGCGATGACTGCGGGGATTGCGTTGAGCTCACGCATCACGGTCGCATAGGTGAGACCCCGCATGTTGTTGCCACGGCCGTGCATCTCGATATCCACGGTGTAGGTGGGCATTCCATCGACGATCACCCGGTATCCCCCATGCGGAGACGGATGCCGCGGCCAATCCGGCGCAGACTGCTCGCCCATCCGGGTGATGTGTTCCAGTACCACCCGTTCCTCGCCACCGACCCTGCCCGAGAGCTTGAAACGCATCCCCCCCACAGTTCCGACCTCCACCCAGCCCGAGGCCACCTCGTAGCGTTTCGCAGCGATCCACTTGTCGATCGTCGTCACCACCTCATCGAGCGGCAGTCCGACACCGTCGGCGACCAAGTGCACGATCGGCGCCCACAGTCCAGCCAACCGCGTCGGATCGAACAGCGGCGCCGGATAATCCGGCGGGTGGCCAAAACCCATGAAGTCGAACATGATCTCCGGCTGGGCGATCGGACCGTAGTCGAGGATCTCCAGCATCGTGATGCCGTCGACCCGGCTGCTGAATCCCGTCATCGTCAGAGCGATCACGTCGTTGGCCCACCCTGGGTCCACCCCGCTGTTGAACATGCTCACAGCGCCCTCACGACAGGCTTGCTCGAGCAATTGCACCGTTTCCCGGTCCGCCGCGGGCGGATAGCACATCGGCACCAGAGACGTACACACCACGTTCTTCCCTGCCCGCAGGCAGCGCGCGACATCCTCCGCCGCTTCTCGGTACCGGTAGTCACCCGAGGCGAAGAACGCCACCACATCTGCATCGATGGCAAGTGCCGCATCGACGTCACGGGTGGCGATCACACCGGTTTCCGGCATGCCGCAGAGATCACCGGCATCTCGGCCGTCTTTGGACTCGGAGTGCACGATCACGCCGACGAGATCGAGTCCCGGATGGGCGATCAGCGCCCGAAGTGCGCCTACTCCTACCTGCCCTGGTCCCCACAGGATCACCCGTGGTCTGCCTTCAGCGGCCATGGGGCGCCGTCGTCAGGAGCTCGCGCAGATTCAGGCCCATGATCCGGTCGATCACCGGTTCACCAAGCGCAGCGATCTCCGGCGTCAGGTCGGCCGGATTCGCCAGCCCCTCGGGATGCGGGTAGTCGGAACCGAACAGAACCCGGTCGGCTCCGATGAGGTCGATCAGGCCGGTCATGTCCTCCTCGTGGAACGGGTTCACCCACACGTGCCGCTTGAACTGCTCCACCGGGTGTTCGGCGAACTCGGTCGGCATCTTCTTGTAGACCCGATCGAACAACTCGAGCAGTCGTGGCACCCAGTTGCCGCCGTTCTCCACAACGCCGACGCGGACGCCCGGATGCCGGGTGAAGACACCGTGCGCCACCAGCGCCGCACACGTGTCGAGGATTGACCGGGCGTCCTCGTACACGATGGTCTTGAAGGCATCCGGCTTGAAAGGCAGGTACTCCGCGCCGGCACCTTCCCAATCCCTGCTGTACCGGTCGTAGCCGGAGTCACAGGCGTGCATGAGCACGGGAATACCGTGGTGCTCCAGCCGCGACCAGAAGGGGTCGAAGTACGGCTGGCCCATCGAGGTGGTGTGCCCAGACACGGTGGCCACCGGCCGCGGGTTGACCAGCACTGCCCGGGCGCCGCGCTCGATACACCAGTCGAGTTCGGCCACAGCTTTTTCCACGTCGGGCAAGGTGATCACCGGCGTCGCAAAAATCCGTCCGTGGTAGTCGAATGTCCATTCCTCGTGCAGCCACTGGTTGTAGGCATGCACCGCCGCATGGGTCAGTTCGATGTCATCTGTCATGCGTTCCTCGAGCATCCCGCCCGTTGTGGGAAACATGACACAGGCGTGGATTCGTTGGTGGTCGAGTAGCTCCAGTCGCTCCTGCGCGCGCCGGAAGGAGTCCGGGCATGCGATCGGGTTGGCCAGTTCGCGCAGCGTCTTACCTTCTGGGTTCACACCGCGGAAGTAGTCGGCCCACGCACCCGGCGATGCGACGACCTCATAGGTCGGGTTGGGGATCGTATCGGTCAAGCGGCCCTTGATCATCAGCTTGGTCTGCCCGTTGACCTCGATCCACTGGATCGCGCTTCGATACCGCTTGGGAAGATGTCTGGTGTAGGCATCGGCCGGTTCGTACAGATGGTTGTCGGCATCCCAGATCTCGCGGGCTGAGGGGTCCATGGTTGGGTGTCCTTCACTGAGCGCAATGAGAATATGTATTCTCTCTAGACGAGAACATTATTTGTCAAATTCGTCAAGGGAGCGGCACCGTGAGCGATTACAGATTTCTGAAGTGGCAGACGTACGACGACGGACGAATCGTGCGGATCTCGCTCAACCGCCCGGACCAGCGCAACGCACAGAACCGCGGAATGCTCGTCGAACTCGACGAGGCGTTCGGCGCCGCCGAAGCCGACGACAATGTCCGTGTGGTGATCCTCGCCGGCGAAGGCAAGATGTTCTCCTCTGGTCACGACATCGGTTCCAAACAGGCGATCAGCGAGTACCGGCCGGGGCCGGACCAGCACCCGACGGCGTCGATCAACGGCGGAAGCCGAGACGGTGCCGAGAAGTGCATGCTGCAGGAGTGGCACTATTTCTTTCAGAACACGCTGCGGTGGCGCAATTTGCGAAAAATCACGATTGCTCAGGTGCACGGCGACGTGTTCTCGGCCGGCCTGATGCTGATGTGGGCATGTGATCTCATCGTCGGCAGTGACGACGTCCGCTTCGCGGATGTCGTCGGGACACGGTTGGGTATGTGCGGCATGGAGTATTTCGGCCATCCCTGGGAGTTCGGGCCGCGAAAGGCGAAGGAACTCATGCTCACCGGCGACGCGATCGACATCCACGAGGCACACCGACTCGGCATGGTGAGCAAAATCTTCAGCCGCGACGAACTCGCCGACCGGACGCTCGACATGGCACGGCGCATTGCCGAGGTCCCCACAATGGCTGCGCTGCTCATCAAGGAGTCCGTCAACCAGACCCAGGACAACATGGGTTTCTACAACTCCCTGCAATCCTGCTTCACGTTGCATCAGCTCAACCACTCGCACTGGTCTCAGGTCCGGGACGACAAGCGGGCCACCGCGGGACCGGAGAACGGGGTACCGGACTGGCGTGACGCCCCGCCCGTCGTGCTGGCGGCCAAGGATCAGGTGCGGGCGCAAGCGTGACGGATACGACGAGTGGCGCGACTACGCAACTGCCGCAGCCGCGACCCATGCCGGTCACGATCCCCGGACACCTGTTCGGGGAATTACCGTTCTACGACGTTCTAGAAACCGAAGACACCGTCATCGTCGACCTGCACAACCGGCCGAAGATCATGAACGAGCGCGGCGCGTTGCAGGGCGGTCTCGTGGCCACGCTGATCGACGTAGCGGCGGGCAGGCTCGCCGTTGCGGTCGCAGATTTGGGCAGCGGCGTCAGCACAGCGGACATGACGATCCACTACCTGGCGCCGGTGATGACCGGTCCGGCGCGCGCTGTGGCCAAGCTCGTCCGGCGGGGCGGGCGAAGCGTGGTGGTCGGCGTCAACGTCTTCGATGTCGGCGGGAACCGGATCGCCGCGCGCGCAACGCTGAGCTTCGCAGTGCTGTTTCCTCGCACCGATCAGCCGGCGACGACTCCGTAACGCGCATCGGCCACCCGGTCCAGCGCGGTATTCGACTCGCCGTACACCAGCGCCCAGGCCCGGACACGGCGGTAGTAGAGCTGGATGTCGCCCTCCATGCCGAAGCCATAGCCGCCGTGGATGTGCAGACTGCGCCGGGTGGCGTCGCGCGCTGACTCATAGGCGAATGCGAAGGCCATCGCAGCGAGTTCGGTGACGCGATCCGGTTCATCGTCGAACGCGCACGCCGCCTCGAGCGCCAGCAGACGAGCCCCGTCCACTGCGGTCGCGCTGTCTGCGAGCGGATGTGAAACCCCCTGGAATGCTCCGATCGGGCTCCCGAATGCGTGTCGTTCCTTGGCGTACTGCACCCCGATGTGGACGGCTTTGGCCGCCGCCCCGGCCAGCGCCGCCGCAGTCAGCGTCAACCACACGTCGACGGCATCGGAGTGCAATTGCGCAGCCTGCGTTCCGTCCGCCAACACCGTGGCGTCCTCGCCGGCACGGATGTCTGCCAGCGGGAGCGACCCGAGATTTTCCACTTGCCGCGCGCCACCGGCGGAGACCGGCACCGCGAGCAATTCTCCACCCACCTCCGCGACCACGATGTCGGCCACAGCACCAGCCGGAACCAACTCCAGCGCCTCGTCGGCGTAGGACCGCGGCGCGAAGACGACAACCAACTCCCCCGCAAGCGCCGAGGCCAGCAGGTCAGCGGCCGGGGCACCGACCGCTGCGAGCAGCCGCACCGCAACCTGAGCTTCGATGACCGGCGCCGACGCAACGGCGCGGCCGAACTGCTCGGCGGTGAGCGCGAGTTCGGCAACGGACGACGCCCATCCCCCAGCCTCCTCGGAGACTGCCATCTCGAGCACGCCGGTATCGCGAAGCGCCCTCCAGAGTTTGGGATCGAATCCCAACGGCTCGGCAGCGCGCACCCGCTCCGGTGACGACTCGCGGGCGTACAGCGCGGCGAAAGAGTCGACGAGCTGCTTCTGCTCGTCGGAAAGGGTCAGGTCCACGACATCGGTCCCGTCACGTGCGGATATGATAATTCTCGTTAGTGAGATTAGCACTATTCAAGTCACCCTGAGCGCAGCGGTGCGCTTGCCGGACAAAGATTGGTTGATCGCATGCACTTTCAGCTCGATCCGACAACAGAGGCCTATCGCGACGAGGTGCACGCGCATCTCGAGCAGGTGCTGACCCCGAAGGTCGAGGAGCGGATCTACCGCAGCGGAGTCGCCCACGATCACGACTTCGCACTCGGGCTGGTCGACAAGGGTTACTTCGCGCCGAGCTGGCCGGAAGAATTCGGCGGTCAGAACCGAAACGCCTGGGATGACCAAGTACTCAAAGAGCAGATGATGCTCTTCGACGCACCCGTGTACCTCTCGGAGACGACGCGGATGGTCGCGTCCATCATCCGCCAGATCGGCACCCCCGAGTTGAAGGATCGAATTCTCGCGGGGGCGTTGAAGGGCGACATCACGATCGCACTCGGCTTCACCGAACCCGAGTGCGGATCCGACGTCGCCGCCGCGGCGACCAAGGCGGTTCGCGAGGGTGACACCTGGGTGATCAACGGTTCCAAGATGTTCACGACGAACGGCCACATCGCCGACTACATCTTCTTGCTCGCCCGCACCGATCCCGACAAGCCGAAACACAAGGGCCTCACGATGTTCCTGGTGCCGTGTGCTACCGAGGGGTTCGAGGCGCAGGCAGTGTGGACGCTGTCCGGTGAACGCACCAACATCACGTTTTTCAGCGACGTCCGGATCGGCGACGAGTGGCGCATCGGTGAGGTGAACGGAGGCTGGCAGGTAATCGGCCTGTCACTGCAGGATGAGCACGCGTCAGGATGGGGCCCGCATCTGGCCCGCCTTCTGCAGCACGCCGAAAGCTGGGCGACGACCGCCACGTTGCCCAATGGCAGCAAGCCCATCCGCAACCCCGACGTGCGAAGGCGGATAGCCCGTGCCGCGGTGGAGACCGAAGTGTCCAAGTTGCTCCAGCGACGCTGCGTGTGGATGGTCGAACAGGGTCGGGTACCGGTCGCCGAGGGGCCGATGTCCAAGGTCTTCAGTACCGAGGCACTCGAACGTGCCAGCCAGGACATCGTGGAGATGGTGGGTCCGGACGGTCTCCGGAGTTACCTGGAGCCGACAGCGCCCGAACACGGCAGGTTCGACCACACCCTGCGGTTCTCTCTGGGGACCACGATTTACGCCGGCACCAGCGAGGTGCAGCGCACCATCATCGCGCAGCGCGGCCTCGGCCTACCCCGTTAGTGGTCTTGGTACGCCCGGCGGTGGTACGGCGCGGCGTCGCCTTGACGGCCCCGGTGGCCGGATTCGGCGGACTCACGGCTTGCTTGCACCACGCCCACAACTGGTCCTCGGTGAGTTTTGTGCTCTTACCACCGAGGTGGAACACGCCGATCTGGGCCAACGCCGTCAACGTGGTGTTGAGCAGGGTGGTCAGCTGGGCCGGACTGAGATCGTCGCGCACCAACCCGGCTCGGGCGCAGGAGGTGAGGATCTTCGTGAGAAGCCGAAGATGCGGTTCCCAAACTTTGGCGAAATCGTCGGGCCGCTCGATCTCCAGGCTCAGGTTGTAGATCGTCATCACTCGACCACCCACCGCCTCAGAGGATTCGGCCCGCGACAGCACGCCGCGGCAGAACGCCTCCAGCTGTTCCATCGGCCCCTCCGCCGCCGACACCTCTTGGCGGATGTTCTCGGTGAACTGGCTCGTGACGTTCTCGTAGAGGGCCAACAGCAGTTCGTCTTTGCCGGCGAAATGCTGGTAGAACGCGCGCAGGCTGAGGTTCGATCTGTCGATGAGCGTCTGGATGGTGAAATCGGCACGTCCCGATTCCTCGACGAGTTCGAGAGCAGTGGCCAGGAATCGCGAGCTGCGCGCCAGCGCGCGCGCTCTGGCCGAACTCAATCGGCGCTCGATCGACCGTTCCTGCCAGGACGTTGGCATCTCCAATTCGGCGTCGACGATCTCGAGGTCGTCGGTCGGCTTCTTCTTCGCAGTCATAGTGCGGATAAGGATACTCTCCGCCGGAGAGAATGGGTGATCTACCTACACGTGCATGTTGATTGTCGTTTCGGCGATTACCGCTTCCCGCGCTCCACGGCGTCGGTGCTACAGCGCCCGCCAGTCCGGCGTGCGCTTCTCCAGAAATGCTCGCGGCCCCTCAACGGCATCCTTGGTCAGGGCAACCTTCATCCGGTAGTTCTCTGCCAGTAGTTCGGCTTCGTAAATGGGCAGGGTCAAACCCTTACGCACCGCCATCCGCGAACCCCGCACTGCCAGCGGTGCATTCGAATTGACCACTTCGGCGATCTCCCAAGCGCGCGCCATGAGCGATTCGTGAGGCACAACTTCCGTGAAGACACCGAGGTCGTACGCCCGCTGCGCATCGAGCCGCTCGTGCTTGCCCATGAGTACCAGACGCATGGCCACCGGGAGCGGCAAGATCCTTGCCAGCCGAACCGCCTCACGGCCCGAGGTGACTCCGATGCTGACGTGCGGGTCCATCAGCGATGCCCGATCCGAGGCGACGGTGATGTCAGCGGTGGTGACGAGATCCATTCCGGCGCCGCAGGCGATTCCGTTGACCGCGCAGATGATCGGCTTGGTCATCTGCAGCCAAGGGGGCGTGGCCTCCTGCGGTGCATCCCACTGCCGCATCGAGCTCAGGATGGGCTCACCCTGGTTGTCGATGCCTGCCGCGTTCTGCATGTCGTGGTCGGCAGCCTTGTTGACGTCCGCACCCACACACAGTGCCCGGCCGGCTCCGGTGATGATCACCGTCCAGATGTCCGGCGAGCGCTCGATCTCGGCATAGGCTTCGGCGAGCTCGGCGATCATCTCGTCGTTGATC
This sequence comes from Mycolicibacterium hippocampi, assembly GCF_010723735.1. Lineage (GTDB taxonomy): Bacteria > Actinomycetota > Actinomycetes > Mycobacteriales > Mycobacteriaceae > Mycobacterium > Mycobacterium hippocampi. Next base: position 4,102,328 of record NZ_BLLB01000002.1, read on the forward strand.
GCGTTGAGCACTTCGGGCCGATTGAGAGTCAAGCACGCGGTGTGCCCGCGCACCTCGAGCTCGATGGTGTCGTATCCCACTACCGGCCGTCCTTCTCGGTCATGTATGGACCTCTTTCAACCCCTCTGCAGCGAGGGACGTCGTCGGGCGAAAGCCCAAGATCTCCTGGAACCTCTCGCAGTAACGCGGCCACACGTCCGGGTTCAGCAGCCGTGGCGGCACCTGCCCGGCGAAGATGGTCTGCCACTGGGTCGCCGTCGCCACGGCGATGTCCCGGGCCGCCTCAACGGTGATGCCCGCGGTGTGCGGGGTCGCGACGACATTCTCCAGTCGGAGCAGTGGGTTGTCCTGGCGGGGCGGCTCCTCGTGGAAGACGTCCAGGCCGGCGCCCGCGATTTCGCCACGGACGAGCGCCTCCAACAGCGCGGCCTCGTCATGGACCGGTCCGCGAGCAGTGGTGATGAAGAATGCCGTCCGCTTCATCGCGGCGAACTGATCCGCACCGATGAGACCCTCCGTCTCGGCCGTCAGCGGACAGGTCACCTGGACGAAATCGGCATGCTCGACCAGCTCGGCCAGCGACACCCGTTGCACCCCGCGGGCCTCGGCGGATACGTCGTCGAGGTACGGGTCGAACACCAGGACCTCCATGCCGAACGGAGCGCACAGCTCGACCAGACGGCCACCGATCGCACCGAGTCCGACGACACCGAGGGTCTTGCCGAGGAGCTGACTCCCCCGCAGTCGCAGCCGATCCCCGAGAGGACCATTGCGCAGCGCCCGGTCTGCCACGGTGATCTTCTTCGCCAGATCGAGCATGAAACCGAGTGCGTGCTCGGCGACGGCTTCGGCGCCCGGGCCGGAGTTGTTGCACACTGCTATGCCGGCGCGGGTGCACGCCTCGACGTCGATGACGTCGTAGCCCGCCCCCGCCGAGCACACCGCCAGTAGCTTCTCGCACCGTTCGAGTAACGCCGGCCCTGCCAACCACTGTGTACCACCTGTGACAGCCGCAACGTCGGTGCGAGTAGCCACCTGGTATCCGTGCGCGGATTCGAGTGCGGACCAGACCTGTTCATCGGGACGATTCAGCTCGAGCTTCACCACATCGACCTCGGAGAGCTCGAGGATGTCTCCCGCGACGGGATCGGTCCAGCGTTCGTAAACCAACCGCGGACGGGGCGGCGGACTCATCACTTGTTCAGCTTGGGCTTCGCCTGGGCAGCTTTGAACATGTCGGCGAGTGCCGGGTCGACGTTCTTGTAATCGTTGCGGGCGATCGCGCCGTCGCGGCCGTCGACGGGGTCATAACCCAACCGCAGATCCTTGTTCTCCATGTGGAAGTACTCCCTGCCGAGGGGCAGCCGGCGGTCCTTGCGGGGAACCTCCATCCAGGCCCGCAGGAAGCAGCGCGCTCGCTTCGGGTCGTTGCTGCTGACGAAGTCCGACCGCGAATGGCACATCGCGAAGTTGTTCGCCACGGCTGCCTCACCGGATTCCAGCCGAAACTCGACCTGCTGCTCGACCAGGACGTTGCGAAGCAGTTCGATGGCCTCTTCCTGGATCGGTGTGAATTCACGCCCGAGCGTCTTCATGGCGGGCAGGATGCTGCTGTAGGTGAAGTTGATGCAGATTCGGCCGTCGATCTGCGAGAACACCGGCACGTCATACGGTGTCACGTCGGGCTGGTCGTCGGGTTGTTCGCTCCGGCGGTGGTGCGGGAAACCCTGGTAGAGCACTTCGAGCAGGTCCGGTCGCTCGGCCAGGATCCGGTTGTGGGCAGCGGGTCCGCTGGCGAACTGGCTCTCGCCGCCCTCGAACGCCGGGTAGACACACAGCAGCGACAGGATGTCGGCGGCGTCGTTGTGCATCGCGAGTTCGGCGCGGGATTTGGTGCCGCGGGCCGGTTGCACGCCGTTCGGCAAAATCTCCTCCTGCACACGCACCAGGCGGTGGCCGAACGAGTTGTTCGACACCGGGTAGCCGAGGTGCCAGCAGAATGCCCAATAGATGCGCTCGAGATCCTCGATCGAGTGCTGCTCGACGGGGAAGCCGCGCACGCACGCCAGCCCCTTGCCGAACATCAGGTCCTGATAGAGCCGGGCCAGATCGTCATCAAGATCGGGATGGTGCACGTCGTCGAGCGTGATGTCGTCGCGATCCTTGTTGGCCGTCTTGGCCAGGATCGACTCCAACGCAGCGACGTTGCGCGGCGAGAGATCGAAGGTGAAATCCTCCTTGCTCGTGAAATCGGCACCTGTCCACGACATCGGATCGGTCACTTTTTCGGTGTAGATCGCGGTGGGCATCCGTCCTCCTGGGGTCGCGGGGTTTTCGGTCCGGTCAGAGATCTGGTGACGTCGTCGCGGGTCCGTCGAGCCCTCGGAGTGCTTGCGCCCTGGCGGTGGCGGCCTCTGTCATCATGCCTACGTCAGTCCCTGCCGAGATGAATCGCAGGCCTAGACCGACGAACCTTTTCAGCAGGTCAAGGGACTTGATCCCGGCCACTCCGAGCGCTACGCCGTGGGTACGACATGCCGCTGCGACGGAGTCTACCGCATTGCGGAAACGTTCATTCTCATAGAGGCCGTGGATGCCCATCTCGGCGGTCAGATCGCTGGGGCCGATGAGCACCATGTCCACGCCCTCCACGGAGGCGATGGCGTCGGCATTTCCCACCGCTTCGGTAGTTTCGACCATCACGGCCACCACGGTTCGCGCTTCCAGGACTTCGGTCAACTCGGTGGCCGAACGGGCGGCGAATCCGCTCAACGCGTTGGGGCCGGAGATCGAGCGGTGTCCAGCGGGCGGGAAGCGTGCGGCATTCACCACATCCCGTGCCTCTGGCGCTGTATTCACGTGGGGCACAATAATTCCCGCAGCGCCGCTGTCCAGCACCCGCGCGATCAGACTCGGTTCCTGCGACGGCACGCGCACCAGCGCCGAGATACCCGCGCCGATCGCGCTCGCGCACAGCATCGCCGCGGTCTCCAGGGAGGTGGAAGTGTGCTCGAGATCGACGTAAACAGCGTCGTACCCTGCTGCGGCCGCAATAGCGGGCACATCGGGCGTGCGGGAGTGCATCAACGCCAGGCACAACACCAGACTGTCGCCGCGCAGTGCGTCCCGCAACGAACCAGGCACCCGCTTACGGTAGCGGAACGAGAACGCATATTCCACTGATTCGTAAACGGCGTTATCGATGTGATTAACATGGGGTATGCCATCGAACCGCGTCGCCATCGTGGGAGCGGGCCTGTCGGAGTGCGGCAGAGTGCCCGACAAGACCGCGATGGGCTTGATGGCCCAGGCCGCCCAACGAGCGGTGACCGATGCCGGCCTCACCAAGAACGACATCGACGGCTTCGGCGGGCACGGCACACTCCTGCCACCGATCGAGGTCAGCGAATACCTGGGACTGAGACCCACCTGGGTCGACGCCACCAATGTCGGCGGATCGTCATGGGAGGTGATGGCGCGCCACGCGGCCGACGCGATCGCCGCCGGTCAAGCCGACGTGGTCCTGTTGACCTACGGTTCCACAGCGCGTTCTGATGTCAAACGTCGAACCCGGGGGTCGGCCGCGGCGATGAGCACCGGTGGCGCCCTGCAGTTCGAGGCGCCTTACGGCGCGACGCTGATCGCCAAGTACGCGATGGCCGCCAGGCGGCACATGATCGAGTACGGCACCACCGTCGAGCAGCTCGCCGAAGTCGCGGTCGCCGCTCACGAGTGGGCTGCCATGAACGAGCACGCGTTCGAGCGTGACCGGATCACCGTGGCCGACGTCGCAGCCGCACCGCTGCTCGCCGATCCGTTCACCACCAAGCATGTCTGCCTGCGGACCGACGGGGGCGGCGCCGTCGTGCTCGCCGGCGAAAACATCGCACGGGACTGCGCCAAGGACCCGGTCTGGATCCTCGGAGCCGCGGACGCCACCTCGCACGTCAGCATGAGCGAGTGGGGCGATTTCACCACTTCCGCCGCCTCCCTCTCAGGGCCTCGCGCGTTCGCGCAGGCCGGCGTCGGGCCCGCTGACATCGACGTCTGCCAGCTCTATGACTCGTTCACCGCCACCGTGCTTCTGACGGTCGAGGACCTGGGTTTCTGCGCCAAGGGTGAAGGCGGCAAGTTCATCGAATCCGGGGCACTGCGCCCTGGTGGGGCGTTGCCCACCAACACCGACGGCGGCGGGCTCGCCTCGTGCCACCCAGGGATGCGTGGGATGTTCCTCATGGTCGAGGCGGTGCGGCAACTGCGGGGCGAATGCGGACCCAGGCAGGTCGATGCCGCCGAACTGGCGTGCGTGCATGCGATGGGCGGCTTCTTCAGTCACAGCGCCACGATGATCCTGGGGAGGCAGTGATGGCCACCAGCGCACCGACGGGGCCGCACCGGCCGACCACGGATTCCGACACCGAGCGGTGGTGGGCCGCCGTCCAGAACCGCAAGCTGATGGTCAATGCCTGCGGTTCGTGCGGACGCGCGTCCTTGTACATCCGACCCTTCTGCCCGCACTGCTGGAGCGAGGACATCGCCCTGCGGCCGGCCAGTGGGCGTGCGCGGCTTTACACCTGGAGTGTCGTACACCAGAACGGCGCGCCATTCGACGCCCGGGTTCCCTACATCCTGGCGATGGTGGACCTCGAAGAAGGTCCGCGACTGATGACGGTGATCGAGCAGTGCTCGGTCGAACAGCTACGAGCCGGCCTGCCGCTCGTCGTCGACTTCCGCACCGACGACGACGGCTTCATCGTTCCCGTATTCCAGCCCATTCAACCCGAGATTCGGTAATACCCAAGAGCGAAAGGAACTCCCGATGAACAAGGACGACATGATCCTGGTCAGCGTTGATGACCATATCGTCGAGCCGCCGGACATGTTCAGGAACCATCTGCCGAAAAAGTACCTGGATGAGGCGCCACGGTTGGTCCACAACTCCGACGGCAGTGACACCTGGCAGTTCCGTGATGTGGTGATCCCGAATGTGGCCTTGAATGCGGTGGCGGGACGGCCGAAAGAGGAGTACGGACTCGAACCCCAGGGCTTGGACGAGATCCGGCCCGGCTGTTACAAGGTCGACGAACGTGTGATGGACATGAACGCCGGTGGCATTCTCGGGTCGATGTGCTTCCCTTCTTTCCCGGGTTTCGCCGGGCGATTGTTCGCCACCGAAGACCGCGACTTCTCCCTCGCGCTCGTTCAGGCATACAACGACTGGCACGTCGAGGAGTGGTGCGGGGCGTACCCCGCACGGTTCATCCCGATGACGCTGCCGGTGATCTGGGACGCCGAAGAATGCGCCAAAGAGATCCGCCGCAACGCCAAGCGCGGCGTACACAGCTTGACGTTCACCGAGAACCCCTCGGCGATGGGCTATCCCAGCTTCCACGATCTGGAGTATTGGAAGCCCATGTGGGACGCGCTCGTCGACACCGACACCGTGCTCAATGTGCACATCGGCTCGTCCGGCCGCCTGGCCATCACGGCCCCCGACGCACCGATGGACGTGATGATCACGCTGCAGCCGATGAACATCGTGCAGGCGGCCGCCGACCTGCTGTGGTCGAATCCGGTCAAGGCCTACCCCGATCTGAAGATCGCCCTGTCCGAGGGCGGCACGGGCTGGATTCCTTACTTCCTCGACCGCGTCGATCGCACCTACGAGATGCACTCGACCTGGACCGGCCAGGACTTCGGCGCCAAGTTGCCCTCCGAGGTCTTCCGCGACCACTTCCTGACCTGCTTCATCTCCGACCCGGTCGGGATACAGCTGCGCAACCAGATCGGCATCGACAACATCTGTTGGGAGGCTGATTACCCGCACAGCGACTCGATGTGGCCGGGTGCGCCCGAGCAGCTCGACGAGGTTCTCGAGGCCAACAATGTGCCCGACGACGAGATCAACAAGATGACCTTCGAGAACGCGATGCGCTGGTACCACTGGGATCCGTTCACCCACATCACGCGGGAGCAGGCCACCGTCGGCGCGTTGCGCAAAGCGGCCGAGGGGCACGACGTCACGATTCAGGCGCTGTCCAAGCGCGAGCACAGCGCCGGTTCGTCGGACTGGCAGTCCCAGATGAGCAAGGCCACCGTCAACGTCAGCGGCAAGGAGTAGCGACGGGTTCGCCGCAGCGTTCAGGTAGCGGCAACCAACCGAGGCGCCAACACCCTGCGCCGTCCGTGCGAGCGGCGGTCCAGGGTGTTGCGCTCCACCTTTCCGTTCGCGTTCAGCGGCAATGGCTCATCCCAGAACACCAGCTCTTCCGGGAGCTTGTACTTGGGCAGTCCGGCTGAGACCAGGGCGTCCGCGACGTCGGTCAGGGACAGCGCGGCATCGGTGTTCAGCCGCACCGCCACAGCCACCCGCTCGCCGGTGACGGCGTCTGAGACGGAGTAGGCCGCACACTCTTTCACGCCCGGGATCTGGGCGACAGCCTCTTCGACCTCGGCGGCGGGAATCTTCAGGCCGTTGCGAATGACGATGTCCTTGATCCGGCCGACGATTCGTACGCGACCGTCGACGACTTCGGCGACATCTCCGGTGCGGAACCAGTCCCCGTCGAACGCGCTGGCGTCGTCCTCGCCTCCGGTGTAGCCGAGAAACGTGTGCGGGCCGCGTAGGCAGCACTCGGTCGGCTCTCCGGCCGAACCGACCTTCACCTCGACGTCGTTGAGCGCGACGCCGTCGTCGGCATGCCGGACCTCGCGCGATTCGCTTCGCAGGCCCGACGTGCTGACCGGCACCTCCGACGAGCCGTATGCCCGCATCACGATGATGCCGAAATCGTCCTCGATCCGTTCGACGATGCGCCGGTCCAGCATCGTGCCGCCGAGGTAGACCGCGCGCAGCGGCACCCTCGCGTTGCGGGCGACGGCCTCGTCGAGAAGCCTGTCCAGCAACCGATCCGGCCCCCCGTACCATGTCGCACCCGACTCCAGGAGCAGCTCGCACGTCGCAGCCGGGTCCCAACGATCCTCTAGCGCGACGGGGATCGCGAGCATGGGGCCGATGAAAACCGCCTGGAGCACACCGGTGACCGAGGCCAGCGGACTGATGAGGAAAATCCGGTCCTCACCGGTCAGTCCGGCCGCGGCGACATAGTTCGACGACGCCTTCGACAAGGTGCTCAGCGAATGGGCGACGCCCTTGGGAGCCGATGTCGTCCCGGAGGTGAACAGTACGAAAGACGGCTCGTCCGCGGCCCGGGACGGCCGCAACAGGCCTCCCCCGGACGAGTCGGTGACCTTGGTGACGTCGACCCAGCGCAGCTGCTCGGACAGCTCGCCGACGCCGGCCGGCGCCCAGTTCGGCGCGGCCCCGAACGGCGCCTGCGTGCGGTGGACGATGTCGGCGACCTGGGCGTCCCCGGCGCTGCGCGGTACCAGCAGTACGACAGCGTCGATCCGCAGTGCAGCATGGATCGCGACCAGCGAGTCGACATCGTTGCCGACCACGAGCAGGACCGGAACCGATGTCGTCAGTCCCGCGTCGATCATCGCCCGCGCTGCCGCATCGACCCGGTCGTCCAATTCGGCGAACGTCAGCTCGCCCTGTCGGTCCTTCAGGGCCAGGCGGTCGGGATGGCCGGCCGCGGCGGCCCGGACCATGTCGAGTGGCTGCGGCGACCAGAATCCGGCAGCCCGGTAGCGATCCCGCAGCGATGCGGCTCGTTGGTGTGCGGGCGCCAGCAGCTCCGTAGAGCGGGTCATGGTCATCCTCCGATGCAAATCAGTATTCTCGACAAAGTAAATGTAACCTCTCACGCATGACTTCACTGCAACGCCCATCCTCGGAACCATTGCTGACCTTCGACAACCAGGTCGCCATCGTGACCGGCGCCGGAGGGGGACTCGGTCGCTGTCACGCACTCGAACTCGCCCGACGTGGAGCGCGAGTGGTGGTCAACGACCTCGGCAGCGCCGTCGACGGCAGCGGAGCCTCGACGTCGGCGGCACAGGCCGTGGTTGACGAGATCACTGCCGCAGGCGGGACTGCGATAGCCAACGGCGACTCGGTGGCCACCGAGTCCGGTGGCGCCGCAATCGTCGCTGCGGCAAAAGACGCGTTCGGCCAGGTCGACATCCTGGTGAACAACGCCGGAATCCTGCGCGACGCCGCATTCAAGAACATGACGGCCGACCAGGTCGACGCCGTGATCGCCGTCCACTTGACCGGCGCGTTCAACGTGACCAGGGCCGTATGGCCGGTCATGCGTGAGCAGAATTACGGGCGTATCGTCCAGACAACCTCTGGCACCGGACTATTCGGCAACTTCGGGCAAGCCAATTACGGTGCGGCGAAGATGGGCCTGGTCGGCATGATGCACGTGCTCGCCATCGAGGGCGCCCGCAACGGCATCACGATCAATGCGATCGCACCCATAGCCCGAACGCGAATGACCGAAGACATCATGGGCGAGGCCGGCAAGGCGATGGATCCCGAGCTCGTCACCCCGGTGGTGGTGTATCTGTCTCACCCTGATTGCGACCGCACCGCACACATCTACTCGGTCGGTGCGGGCAAGGTCTCCCGGGTGTTCATCGGCGTCACCAAGGGGGTGGAGAACACCGAGCTCACGGCGGAGTCTGTCGCCGCGGCGATCGACGAGATCGACGACCCGGTCACCTTCACCATCCGCGGCGGACCCACCGCGGGATGAGCTCAGCGTCCCTGGAAATCCGGGGTACGCCGTTCGGTGAAGGCACGCAGCCCCTCACGCAGGTCGGAGGTGTGCGAAATCAGTTCGGCGGCCCAGGCTTCCTGTTCGAAGGCCCGGTCCCGGCTGGATTCCGAGGACACCGCCAGCAGACGTTTGGTCAGCGAGAGCATCACTGTCGGACCCGCCGCAAGGCGACCGACGAGTTCCTCCGCGGTGCTGGTCACCGACTCGGGTGCGGCCACCGTGTTGACCAGTCCGAGGCGCTCGCAGGTCGGTGCATCGACTGGCTCGCCGAGCATCAGCAGCTCGGTGGCCTTGCGTAACCCGACGATCCGGGTGAGCAGATGGATGGCACCGGAGTCGGGCAGGATTCCGCGGTGAACGAATGCCTCGATCAATGTGGCCTCCGACGACATCACCACCAGATCGCATGCCAGCACCAGGCTGGCACCCGCACCGACCGCGACGCCGTTGACCGCTGCGACCACCGGCTTGTCGCAGTCCAGCACCGACGCCACCAGACGTTGCCAACCCTGGGCGAGCATCCGCGCGATGTCACCCGGACGCTTCTCGGCAAGCGCCTGCGGCACCGGATTGTCGCCTTTGGACGGTAGCCCGGCCCCGGCGCAGAAGTGCCGCGATCCCGCCGCACCGAGGAGCACCGCCCGCACTTGCGGGTTCGAGTGAGCCTCGATGAATGCTTCTGCCAGAGCATCACGAGCGTTGGGCGACAGGGAGTTACCAACTTCAGCTCTGTTGATGACGACGCGTAGAACTCCGTCTTCACCGTGCTCGACATCGATGCCGGTCGGTACTGTCATGCTGTTCTCCACCCTGCGTTAACGTCGTTTCCGGTTTTCGGGTATCTTAATTTCCGCAACCATGCCGACGATATCGCGGGCCCCGACGAGGAGGCGCTGAATGACTCAACCCTCTTCCTCTGCCACGTCTTCTGTGAGCGGCCAGATCACCGACGAAGGACTGGCCCGGTTGCGCGCCACCATAGGCATCGCGGTGCCACACACGCAGCCACCGCATTACGTCCGACCCAATGAGGACAGCTTCCGGCACGTCGCCGAGAGCTACGGCGACGCCAACCCGCTGTGGTGCGACCCCGAGTACGCGGCCAAGTCCGTCTGGGGCCAGCCGGTGGCCCCACCCTCACTCGTCGGCGGTGACACCCTCATCGGCGAGGACGAGGTTTCCACGCTCTCCGACGAGGACCGCGCCCTGACCAAGGGGGATCCCCTCCGCGGGGTGCACGCCTTCTACGCATCGTCGTCGCGTGAGTGGTGGGCGCCGTTGCGTGCCGATCATCGGGTATTCCGCCGCAACGCCCTGGTCGCGGCCCTCGACAAGAGCAGCGAGTTCGCCGGCCGGGCCATCCACGAGTGGTCGGCGCAGGTGTTCCGTGACGACGAGGGCGTCATCCTCGGCGGCCAGTACCGAAACATGATCCGCACCGAGCGCAGTAAGGCCCGCGGCCAGAAGAAGTACAAGGACGTCGAGCTGAAAACCTGGACCGAAGACGAGATCGCGGAGATCGACGCGCGGTATGCGCGCGAGACTCCCCGTGGCTCGGAACCGCGGTGGTGGGAGGACGTTTCCGAAGGCGACCCGGTGGGCCCGCTCACCAAGGGACCGCTGACGGTCACCGACATGGTCTGCTGGCATGTCGGGATGGGCACCGGAATGTACGGGGTGCGCCCGCTGGGGCTGGCATGGCGTAACCGTCAGCGGATTCCGCGTTTCTACACCCCCAACGAGCACGGTGTCCCCGACGTGCAGCAGCGGGTGCACTGGGAGCCCGACGCCGCACGTAACGCCGGAAATCCCACCACATTCGACTACGGCCGGATGCGTGAGACGTGGCTGATCCACCTGTGCACGGACTGGATGGGCGACGACGCGTGGTTGTGGAAGCTCGACTGCGAGTTCCGGCTCTTCAACTACGTCGGAGATCTGCATACCATCACCGGAACGGTGACGAGAAAATACCTGGCCGAGGGTGACCGCCCGGCGGTCGACATCGAGCTCGCCGCGACCAGCCAGCGCGGCGAGGTGACCGCGCCCGGGCGCGCCACGATCCTGCTGCCCAGCCGAGAGCGGGGTCCGGTCCGGCTGCCTGATCCGCCCGGCGGGGCCACCGACCTTTCGGAGCTGCTGACCGCGGTGTCGGCGCAGTTCGCGGAACGCTGACGGCAATGGAGTATCCGAGCGTGTCCGGCCTGTCTGCCGAACAGGACGGCCCCGTACTCACGCTGACCCTGGACCGGGCCGATCGCCGCAATGCTGTCAACGACGAGATGCTCGATGCGATGATCGGTCATTTCGCCGCGGCCGGCATCGACGAGGCAGTCCGTGTCATTCGCATCGACGCCGCCGGCCCGGATTTCTGCGCGGGATCCGACCTGGTCGCCAACAACACCCGCTCGGAGCGCAAGCCAAGGGTGGGCAGCACGCAGCGCCGGCTGCCCAACAAGGCGAACAGGCTGATCCCGCTGATGCTCGAGACCCAGGTTCCAGTCGTCGCAGTGGTCCGTGGCTGGGCCGCAGGTCTGGGGTTCCACCTGGCGATGGCTTCCGACTTCTGCGTCGCGGCGGAGGATGCCCGGTTCTGGGAGCCGTTCATGGCGCGCGGCTTCACTCCCGACAGTGGTGCCGCCTGGCTGCTGCCCCGGCTGATCGGGATGGTGCGCACCCGGCAGCTGCTGATGCTGGGCGAGGAACTCTCAGGGGCCAACGCCGCCGAATGGGGCGTCATCCACGGCTCTCACCCCGACGGCGACCTCGACGCCGCGGCCGCCGAACTCGTCGGCCGGCTGGCGTCCTCCCCCACCGTCGCGCTGGGCCTGACCAAATGGCTTCTGCAGTCCGGAAACGGTCTCGATCTCGACAGGCATCTGCAGAACGAGGCCATGGCACTCGAATTATCTAGTCGCAGTGAGGACTTCAAAGAGGGACTGCGTGCCTTCCGCGAAAAGCGCGACGCCGAATTCACGGGCCGGTAGTGGAGCCATGACACGACTACCGATCACCGACACCACCAGTGCCGCCGACGCCGTCACTGTGACTGAGCAATGGGTCGCCGCCGAGGTGCCGGAACACTGGCGCGAAGCCGCGGCCGCGGGACCCAAGGCCCTTCGCGCCGCACGCAGCCAGGAGGAGTACCGGCGGTGGTACCCGGTGTTCGCCGACTCCGGGCTGGTGGTACCCACCTGGCGTCCCGAGCATGGTGGCCTGGGTGTCGGCAACGAGGTCGCCCGCGCGATCGAGGCCGTACTGGGTCCCCTGCGACTGACCAGGCTGAATCCCCTCGGACTCAACAATGCGGCGGCCGCGCTGTTCACTCACGGCACCGAGGAGCAGCGGCTGAGATTCCTGCCACCGATCGTGCGCAACGAAGAGAAGTGGTGCCAGCTGTTCAGCGAGCCTGGCGCGGGGTCCGACCTCGCCTCGCTGGCCACCAAGGCGGTGCGGGACGGCGACCGGTGGGTGGTGACCGGCCAGAAGGTCTGGACCACCTGGGCAGATGAGGCGGACTACGGAATCCTGCTGGCGCGAACCGATCCCGATCAGCCGAAGCACAAAGGCATCACTTACTTCCTGTTGGACATGCATCAGCCCGGGGTCGAGGTGCGCCCGCTTCGTCAGATCACCGGCGAGAGCGAATTCAACGAGGTGTTCATCGATGGCGCCACGGTGCCCGACGCCCATCGTGTCGGCGGGCTCAACGACGGATGGCGCGTCAGCGCATCGACGTTGTCCAGCGAGCGACAGATGGTCTCGGGATCGGGCTCCGGCGGTATGGGACGGCTCGGCGGCTCCAGCGCCGAGCGTCTGATCACGTTGGCACAGGAGACCGGCCGGTGGTCCGATCCGGTGGTCCGGGGAAAGGTCATGCGGCTGTGGGCACAGGAGCAGATCCGCGGGTGGACGAACACGCGCGTACGCGCCGCGCTGTCGGCCGGCCAGTCACCGGGTGCGGCGTCCTCGATCGGCAAAGTGCACCAGGCCACCCTCAACCAGCAGATCCAGGATCTGATGGTCGATCTGCTGGGCACGGACGCACTCGCCTGGCCGGCCGGCGACGACCGCGATGCATTGCCGCGGGAAGTCCAGGGATGGATGCGCAGCCTCGCGAACAGCACCGAGGGCGGGACCACCGACATCAACAAGAACATCCTGGGCGAACGGGTGCTCGGCCTCCCGAGGGAGCCCGACCTGTGGAAGGGCAAGCCCTGGAAGGATATTCCGCGTTCGTGAGTGCCTATGAGCGACTCATCGTCGAGAAATCCGACGGCGTGGGCTGGCTGATCCTGAACCGCCCGGACGCCGGGAACGCGTTCGATGCCAGGATGCTCGACGAACTCGAGCGGGCCTGGGCCGAGCTGGATGCCGACCCACAGGTCCGTGTCATCGTCAACACTGCGAACGGCAAGTCGTTCTGCACAGGCATGGACGTCGTCCAGGTGGCCCGGGACAAGAACGCCATGCGCAAGCACTCTCGCCGGACCCGTGACGCTGAGCTGAAGATCTCGTCCTGGCACTGCGATGTGTGGAAGCCGGTCATCGCGGCCGTCAACGGGGTGTGTGCCGGCGGTGGACTACATCTGGTCGCCGATGCGGACATCGTCATCGCCGCCGAGGGCGCGTCGTTCGTGGACCCGCACGTCTCGGTGGGTCAGGCTGTCGCCTACGAAGCCATCACGCTGCTTCGCAAGTCACCGATGGAGGCGATCCTCCGGATGGCATTGACGGGCAGGAACGAACGGATATCCGCACAACGGGCCTACGAGCTGGGCATCATCTCCGAAGTGGTGGCCGGTGACGCCCTGCGGGCAGCGGCCACCGCAGTGGCGACCGCCGTCGCTGCCAACTCCCCTATGGCGATGCGCGCCACCAAGAAGGCACTCTGGCGTTCTTTGGAGGTGGGTCTGAGCACCGCCCGTGAGGAGGCTGCGGCGGAGATCGACCGGCTCGCCGGCCACCCCGATCAGGACGAGGGTGTCCGGGCCTGGCTGGAGAAGCGGCAACCGAATTGGCAGCCGACAGCGACGGCGGAGGCACCGTGACAACCGAGGGAACACCCCCTTACCAGCGGCTCATCGTCGAGCGGCATGGCCCGGTGGGCTGGATCATCAACAACCGCCCTGAGCGGCTCAACGCCTACGACATCGTGATGCGCGAGGAGTTTCCCAGAGCGTGGGCCGAACTCGACGCCGACCCCGACGTGCGCGTCATCGTGCACACCGGCAACGGGCGGGCATTTCAGGTCGGCGCCGATGTCGAAGAACTCGACGGCGATGCGGTGCAACAGTTCCAGGAGACGATGCGCACCCTCGATCTCAAGCTGACCGCGTGGCACTGCAATGTCGGCAAACCGGTCATCACTGCTGTCAACGGTGTCTGTGCGGGCGGCGGCCTGCACTGGGTGGCCGACGCAGACATCGTGATCGCCGCCGCCGATGCGACCTTCGTCGACCCGCACGTCTCCATCGGTCAGGTGAGCGCGCTGGAGACCATCGCGCTGATGCGCAAGATGCCCGCCGAGGCGGTGCTGCGGATGGCGCTGGTCGGCAGCCACGAGAGGTTGACCGCCCGGCGCGCCTACGAGCTGGGGATGATCAGTCAGATCGTCGATCCGCCCGAACAGTTGCGAGACGTCGCCCAGGAACTGGGTGAGAAGATCTCCAGGAATTCTCCGGTGGCGATGCGCGCGACCAAGCGCGCGCTGTGGGGAGCCTTGGAGCACGGGCTGACCGACGCCTGCCGGGAGGGCGCCACACACCTGACATCGGTGTGGGGACACCCGGACCAGGATGAAGGCCCGCGGGCGTTCGCCGACAAGAGGTCCCCGAACTGGCTTTCACTGGAGGTCGACACGTGAGCTTGGCTCAGCTCCTCGACGGCCTGCCTCCGGTCGCGGTGCACACCGTGAACACAGAAGTCTCCGCCGCAGACCTCACCGCCGACGCCGCACGGGTTGGCGAATTACTCACCGGGGCCGGCGTGCAAAGCGGGCGGGTGGTCGCAGCGATGCTACCGAACGACGCAGTGACGATCGCCGCGCTGTTCGGCACCTGGCATGCCGGCGGCGTTTACACGCCGCTGAACCCGCGCGCCGCCGATACGGAGGTCGCCACTCAGCTCGCCACCCTACGTCCCGTCGCTGTGATCACCACTCCCGAGCTTGCGCAGCGGTTCTCGAAGTTCCCCTTGCCGGTGGTCACTGGCGAAGGCCGACATTGGGAGCTCGCGGCGACGGGCTACCCGCCCGACGATCCCCGCCAGTACGACGAGGATGTCGCATTGTTGCAATTCACCTCGGGTACCACCGGCGCCCCCAAACCCGTTCCGTTGCGCCACGCGACGGTGCTCGATCTGATCGATCGCCTGCTCACGAAGTTGCGCGGCACCAAGCCCGATACCGGCAAGCCCAAGCGTGCGCCGATGCCGAACCTGGTGCCACTGTCGCTGTCTCTGTGGGCGGGCATCTACCAGGTGCTGTTCGCCTTCCGCGCCGGGTCCGGCGTCGTACTCATGGACCGGTTCTCCCCCACCGACTTCGCCGTCCTGGTCAGACGGCACCAGTTGCGCTCCACGGTGCTCCCCCCGGCAGCCCTGACGATGGTGCTGCACGACGAGGCCGTCACCGACCTGTCGCCGCTGAAGATCGTTCGCTCCATCACCGCACCGTTGTCGCCGGTTCAGGCAGCCAGGTTTCGCGACAAGTTCGGTGTGCTGGTGCTCAACTCGTACGGCCAGACCGAACTCGGCGGCGAAGTCGTCGGCTGGTCTGCCGCCGACGCCAGGGAATGGGGCGAGACGAAGCTGGGGTCGGTGGGACGGCCGCTGCCCGGCATCGACGTCAGCATCGCCGACGACGAGGTGATGGTACGGACGCCGACCACCGCGTCCCGCAGGATCGATCCGGCTTTCCTGGACCGGCTGACCGACGACGGCTGGTTCCGCACCGGCGACCTCGGCTGGTTCGACGACGACGGCTTCCTCTGGCTGGACGGTCGGGTGTCCGACATGATCAACCGTGGCGGACTGAAGGTGTTCCCGGGAACAGTGGAGGACGTCCTGCTGTCCGCAGACGGCGTGCGAGAGGCCGCGGTGGTGGGCATTCCCGACGAGCGCGTGGGAGAAGTGCCATGGGCGTTCGTGTCTCGACGTGATGATGCGGTGACAGAGGAACTGCTCACGGCGTGGTGCCGGGAACGATTGACGCCGTATCGAATACCCGCCCGGATCGTCTTCGTCGATCAGTTACCCCGCAACGATGTCGGTAAGGTCGTCAAGCGCGAACTGGCCGCTCTGGCCGGCACCGGCGAGTGACTGTGGAGCGACTGAGGGCCTCGATCACCAATCCGTGATCGTTCGTGACTGTCTGGTCACGATCGAGGGGCCCGCCAAGGGATTGGCGAGCACACCGGTTGGCGCCTCGACGACCGCAGGTATCGCATTGACCGCGGCCATCGCGGTCGCCGTGACGCCGGGGTTGACCCGATCAGCGGGCGACTGTTCGAAGTACAGCTCCGCGCACATGCTGGGCCGGCCCTCGATCCGGATGACCATCCCGCCTTGGTCGGGCCGCGACGGTCGAGGCCAGCGAGCCGGCCACGGTGTGGAACTGACCGTCGCGAAGTACTGCACCGCAACAGTCGGACGACCATCGACCATGCCGGCGAGCTGCCACCGGTGCCCGCAGATCGTCCCTTGCGGGATCACCCCGATCGCAGTCGTCAGGTCCTCCGGAGCGAGCAGCGTTTCCCAGTCCAGTTCGACGCTGTCGAGCACCATTCCGAGGATGTCGGCGATGTAGCGAACGACTGTCTCCCAGTCGTGGTTCACCTTCCCCGCAGCGATCCGGGCGGGCACGTGCCCATCCGTTTTACCGAACCCCATGGATTCGTGCAGAACATCCCAGATCGGGTAAGACTTGTCCAAATCGATGGCGTACTCGTCCATACGGTACGAATCGACAGCGCCCGCACCGGTCAGCAGTGCCGTCGGGATGTTGAGACTGATGAATCCCGGCTCGGCACCGGTGGCATAGAACGTGGATTTGCCTTTCTGGGCCGCAGTTTCAACGGCTTCCTGCCATTCGCGTGGTGCGGCCGCCGGATACACCATCGGGATCGTCGAAATCGTGACGACGTTGATGCCCGCCTCCAGATACCCGACGATATCGGCAATGGCCTCTGCCTCGCGCCGAATGGCAGTGGCGCAGTAGAGAACGCAGTCCGGCTCGAGCGCCATGATCGCGTCTGTATCATCGGTTGCCGGTATTCCGACGTCGGCACCGCCGGAAAGTCGGCCTGCATCCAAGCCTGCCTTGTCCGCCGTCGATACTTTCAGCCCCACGAGTTCGAGGGCAGGGTCGTCGATAACAGCTCGGAGAGCCTGCGTACCGGTCAAGCCGGTGCCGACATGTGCCACGCGATGAACCCGGCGAGTTGATTCGTTCACCATCATTCCTTTGCCTCCGGCTTACATCTGCATCGACGATGAAGTGCGCTCACTGCGGCGCGGCACGGGTGGGCACGCTGGCCCACCCGAAGACGTTGGGCATCTTGACCCTGCGCAAGCCGGCATCGTCGACGTCGAACTCGGGAATCAGATCGAGAAGGACATCGAGGGCAACCCGACCCTCCATACGCGCCAGTGCCGCTCCCAGGCAGCTGTGTATCCCGTACCCGAATCCGAGATTGTGCCCGGAATGCGCGCGGGTGATGTCGAAACGGTCCGGATCGGCGAAGACTCGCTCATCCCTGGTCGCCGACCCGTTGATGAGCATGACCGGCTTGTGTCGGGGAATGACCTTGCCATGGAGCTCGACCTCGACATTGCTCCACCGGATGTCGTATTGGGACGGCCCTTCGTAGCGCAGAAGCTCTTCGAATGCGGCCGGGATGCGGCTCCTGTCCTCTCGGAGCATCCGCCACTGGTCCTGGTGACGCGCGAACAAGACTCCCGCACTGGCAATCAGCTTGGTCACCGTCTCCGCTCCGGCCCCGCCGAGCAGCGAGGCGAAGGCGGCTATCTCGATGTCATCGAGGCGAGTACGGGTGCCGTCCTCTCGGTCCACTTCCACTTCGGTCAACCGCGTGATCATGTCGTCCGCAGGGTTGGCCCGCTTGTCGACGACGAGGCCGTAGTAATACCTCCACATGTTCACGGCCGCTTCCCGGCCGGCCGCCGTGACGCTCACGTTTCCAGGTTCGCGTTCCAACAGCGCGTCGAGCCAATGACGGATCTGCTGGCGTCCGTCCGGAGGAACACCCAGCATCGTGGTGATGATCTCGACCGGAAACACCGCGGAGAAGTCTTCGACCAAGTCGAACGACCTGGCGTCGACGTGCCGTGCCGTCACCTCGACCACGTTCCGAATCATGGGTTCGAGTTTCGCGATGGCACGTGGCGTGAAGACTTTGTTCACCAATGCCCGCATGCGGGTGTGCTGAGGCGGATCCATCATGATGATCACCCCTTCGGGGATCATCGCATCCGAGTCGATGAAATGATCGAGCGTGACGCCCTTTGCCGATGAATACGTCTCGTGGTCGCGCATTGCGGGAGCAACGTCTTCATACCGGGAAAGCGCCCAGAAATCGTACTGCGCGCTGTGGTAGACCGGTGCATGATCACGGAGCCGCCGATACGTCTCGAACGGGTCGTTGAAGAACTCGTCCGAAAACGGGTCGAAATGAACGACGTTTTCTGAAGCCGCGGATTGATCGGACATCAGCCTTCCGCTCCGCCATCACGCAGGAAGTGGACGGTGTAGTCCTGGCCCCGCAATCCGCGCGGGTCGAGCCCGATGACCGCCATCAGACGCGCCCAATCGGCGGAGCCGACGAACCGGTCCCACCAAGCGATCTGCCCGTCCTCGTTGGTCCAGAGGAAATCTCTCATTCCCGCAGTTCGGTGATCGCGCTCGATGGCCTTGGCGTATCCCTCCCATTTGTCGAAGGCGATCTTCTCGTGTAAAGCGACCCGGTCGATGGGCATGTTGGTTCACCTTTCCGCTAGGTCAGTTCGACGAATCTCTCGAGGTAGGGCCACGCGATCTCCGGAGGAATGCCTCCGCACAGCGGCGAGAGATTGAACATCTCGCCGCCGGCAATGCGCAGCCTCGCTTCGTCGACCGACAGGATCACGTGCGACGGTGACGTACGCCGGACTTCCTCGACGGTCGTGGCGGTGCTCAGATTGGCCGAAACCTCGTTGCCCGGATTCCATGCCGAATACGCCATTGCGTCGTGAAGCAGATAGTCGCCGATCTCGTCCCACGCCGCGTCGACATCCTCGGCGACGAAAAGGTTCGTCACGGCGTCACGTTCTGGAATGAGAACGAAGCCGGGCTCGAACCCGTTCTCGCGACATGCCTCTTCGTAGGCCGCCTGCATCCCGGGAACCCCACCGTTGGCCAGCAAGCCCAGGCCGTTGCGTCCGGCACGCCGCGCCGCCGCAAGGCTGGATCCGCCCCAGTTCAGCATCGGCCCGTTCGGGTCTCGCGGTCTCGGAGTCACCTTCATCCGCCTGCCACGGTGCTCGACTACTTCTCCGGCCAACAGGCGACGCAGCAGCGGAAGGTTCTCGTCGGCAAGGCGACCGCGATCGCGCAGAGCCACCCCGAAATGGTCGAATTCTTCGACACGGTAGCCGATCCCGAAGACGTAGCTGGCCCGGCCCCCGCTGATGTGGTCGAGAACGCAGATGTCCTCTGCCAGTCGAGCCACATCGTAGAAGGGCAGCAGAATAGTCAGATTCAGCATCAACTGCTCGGTGCGGGCAGCAATCGCCGCCCCGAGTAGCAACGGCGACGGCAGATAGCCGTCGTCCGCGCAATGGTGTTCACACAGGACCACGGCGAGGCATCCACAGGTCTCAGCCCACGCGGACATCTCAGTCGCCGCGGAGTACAGCTCCGTCGCCGGCGCACCCATCGAAGGGGCCCGCATGTCGAATCGAAGAGTGAACATGGCGGCGCCTAATCGCCCTGCCGTGCATCGGTGCCCATGAGCTCACTACTTGCCTTCATGATGCGCGGCCCTGCTCTGCGTGTCGAAACAGGTGTGTGGCAACGGTGACCAGTTTCCGGTCCGCACCCTCGTCGTAGACTTGCGTCCGCGCCCCGAAAACGGCATCGCCTCCCGCAATGGGTTCTGCCACAAATGTGAACGGACCCGATTTCGCCCTGGCGACGAACATGGTGTGCGACGAGACGCCGACGAGCGCACCCGTTCCGGCGAGTTCTGTGATGCTGCTGCGCGCCGCCGTCTCGGTCATCACGAACTGTGGCCCCACGTGCAGAGCGGCGTCCGGAGAAGCAACCTCTGCCGACAGCTCGGGCAGGGTCCACGTCGTGGCGTCCACCTGACGCCCGGCGAACACCTGCCACAGCGGCGGCAGATCAGGAGAATCGATGACTTCCAACGGTTCGACGGTCATCTTCGGCAGACCCTCCGGGGGTACGCCGATCGTCACGCCCTGACCCTCGGTGATCGCCAGCACGCGGCCGGGATGGTCGGCGTCGACGATCAGCGACCTGCTGTAGGCCATCCGTTGTCCGCGTTTGACATCCTCGGTGCGCACCTCGAACCGTCTCACATCCACGCCCGCATCCAGGACCTGGCAGGAGTGCACCACAGGGTTCGGAACGGCCTCGAGATCCGACACCAGACCGCCCTCTGGAGCCGCGATGCCAAAGACGCTCAGCAAGATTCCGCCGGTGACATCGCGCATGTCGTGGCGGACGATCACGGTGTCATCGACGGGCCCGACATTCATCGAGGCGTGATGGCGCCCGATGTAGCGGTAGCTCAACAACCCGCCCCACCGGCGCTGCAACTCGGCGGCATACGCACCAGGATCTGAGGTCAGATCTCTGATGTCGCGTACCATCACTGTCCCGGTCCGTTCGGGAACTTGAGGTAGGAGCCCGCATCGACCCGGATCTGCTGGCCGGTGATGTACCGGCTCTCGTCACTGGCCAGGAAGACGGCGAGGTTCGCGATGTCCTCCGGCTCGACGTAGGGAATCGGCATGGCTTGGAAGTAGGTGAACGCGAGATCGGCGTCCTCGCGGGTGGGCTTCTTGCCCTCTGCCACCAGGTCCGGCCGGAACACCCCGTAGATCCCGTCGTTGTGCAGCAAATGGGTGTTGACGTTGGTCGGATGCATGACGTTGACGCGAATGAATCTGGGCGCCAGATGAATCGCCATCTGCTCGGCGTACTCCATCAGGGTTTTCTTACTCCACGCGTAGCCGGCGCCACCGGGGCCCATCTCCGGGCTGTCGGCATTTCCGGGCATCATTCCCGCGGTCGAACCCGTGATGATGATCGACGAACCGTCCGAGAGGTGCGTCAAAGACACCGCCACGGTGTTGAGCACGCCGACCAGGTCCACGTCTGTGGCGTCGACGAAATGTTGCGGGTCGGGCGAGCCCATGGCCATCGGCAGGATGCCGGCGTTGGCGACGACGATGTCGAGGCGCCCGAAATCCGCCAGTGCCGAGTCGAGCGCATCCCGGAGGGCGGGACGCTCACGAACGTCGGCGACCCTGGCGTAGACACGGCGACCGAGTTCCTTGACCGCCCGCTCGGTCTCACCGAGATCGTCCGGTGTGGCAAGAGGATATGGGTTCGATGCCATGTCGGCGCAGATGTCCACGGCGACGATGTCGGCACCCTCACGCGCCATCGCGAGCGCGTGCGCGCGTCCCTGGCCGCGAGCAGCTCCGGTGATGAACGCGACCTTGCCGTCGAGTCTTCCTGTCATGGTTTCTCCTCTGTCTGACGCCGGCAGAACCGTGCTCGCAGTTCGGTCTTGAGTACCTTGCCGGTGCTGTTCCGCGGTAACTCATCGACGAACTCGATGCACTCGGGCGACTTGTGCTTGCTGAGTCCGCTGTCCTGGCAGTGCTCGAACAGCGACTGGAGCGTCACTGTCTCATCGCGACGGGCGACGATCACCGCACACACGCGTTCACCGGTGCGTTCGTCGGGCACCCCGATCACTGCCACATCCGCAACGGCAGGATGGGTGGCGAGCACTTCTTCGACCTCGAGGGCAGAGATGTTCTCGGCGTTACGGATGATGGCATCCTTGAGCCGCCCCGTGAGAATGACGTTGCCCGCGCCGTCCAGCCGGCCCTGATCCCCGCTGCGGAACCACCCTTCGGCGTCGAAAGCCTGCGCGTCCAGCGAGGCGTCGACGTAGCCGAGGAAACACTGAGGGCCCTTGAGCCGCAGCTCGCCGACCTCACCGACGGCGACTTCTCGCTCCGAGTCGTCGACAACCCGCACGCGCACTCCCGGGACGGGGCACCCGACGGTGTGGTCCAGGGTGTCAGCGTCGCCATCAGGTGGTGGAGATGTCGCCACCGGAAACTCGGTGAGTCCCCACGCGTTCGCGATTCCCGGCACCGACAACTTCTCGCGCACCTGTCGACCCAGTTCGGCAGTGATCGGCGCTCCGCCACCGACGCAGCCACGAAGGTCGCGGAACAGCGGATCGGCCCCGTGCTCACGCTGTGCAGCGAGGTAGGCCACGAAGAACGGGGTGGCCGATCCCAGGAGGGTGGCGCCGTGATCGGCGATCGCTCTCGGAGTCCGCGTCACGTCGAAAGTATCGAAGAGCACCAACCGCATGCCGGTCAACAGGCTTGCGGCCAGCATCGCCGCGCCGCCGATGTGCGTCACCGGGAACGCGATCGGATTCACGTCGGTGCTCGACGCTCCCACCATCCCCACGACGCCGGCTGATCCGGCGATGACCGAGCGATCACAGTGGCGAACCCCCTTCGGCGCGGAAGTCGTGCCTGATGAGTAGTACACCCAGCGCGACTCCTCCCCCGAGGCAGGTGGCGGAAGCAGCCTCGCGGGATCGCCGACGGGCAGCCGCAAACCGTCGGTGGTCGGTGCGGCGTGGTCGACCAACACGATCGACATGTCACGTTCGCGAGCCAGATCATCGGCTAGTGCGAGATGGTCGAATCCGCGCCACATCCCCGGAACGATGAGCATCTCGGTATCCAGTTGGCCTGTGACGAAGCGGACCTCGCTCTCCCGCCAGATCGGGAGGATGGGATTCTGTACCGCCCCGAGCCGCGCCAGCGCCGCCATGATGACCATCGTCTCCAGCGTGGTGGGCAGTTGCCAGGACACAACAGTGCCGGCGCTGACCCCGCGTTCCGCAAGAGCTGCGGCAGTGTTCAGCGCAGCGTCGTGAAGCTGCACGTTGGTCAGGCTCCGGCCGAAGTCGTCGGTGAGGATCACCCGACCGGGGTGTTGTCGGGCTGCGGTATCAACCAGGCCCCAGAAGGTTTCGGCTGTCACCGGCTCGGCAGGGCGAGCCGACGCTTCGCCAGGATATTGCGCATCATCTCCGAGCTCCCACCCGAGACGGTGTAAGCCCGCGACCACAACCAACTTTCGCGGAGGCGCTGCTTGGCCTGCTCGACACGTGCATCGGCGGCAACGGTACACACCGTCGCACCGAGTTCGGTGCCGTACGCCGAAACCCGATGGTAAGTCTCGGCGAAACTCAGTTTGGCGATCGACCCGTCGCCCACCTCGTCGGCGCCGACAGTCATCCGCTCGACATGGTCGTCGATGAAGGCCTTGGCCACCTCGACCTCGACCGCCAGTTCCGCCACCGTCTGCCGGATGTCGTCGTGGTCGAACGCAGGTTTGCCCTCCAGCGTCGCGTTGCGCGCGACCGTGACGAGGTCGTCGATCAACAATTCCAGCAGGATCACGTTGCCGCCGATGCCGAACCGCTCGAAGTCCAAGCCTGCCATGATGAT
This sequence comes from Mycolicibacterium hippocampi, assembly GCF_010723735.1. GTDB lineage: Bacteria > Actinomycetota > Actinomycetes > Mycobacteriales > Mycobacteriaceae > Mycobacterium > Mycobacterium hippocampi. The sequence continues at coordinate 4,125,817 of NZ_BLLB01000002.1, forward strand.
CGACCAACCCTGACCGACTTCTCCGATCAGGCCGTCCGCGGGAATCGGCACGCTGTCGAGGAATACCTCGTTGACTTCGATAGCTTCGTTGATCGTCCTGATGGGGCGCACTTCGACACCGGGAGCCGACAACGGCACGATGAACGCCGAGAGGCCGTGGTGGCGAGTCGATGCGGGGTCGGTCCTGATCAGGGCGAGTCCCATATCGGCCCAGTGGCCGTCGGTGATCCACGTCTTCTGCCCGTCGAGAACCCAGCTGCCGTCATCCTTGCCAACGCCTCGGCACCGTACCCCGGCGATGTCGCTGCCGGCGTCGGGCTCACTGAGCAACTGGCACCACACGTGCTCGCTGCTCCTGATCGGCGGAAGCAACGCGGACTTCTGTTCCTCGGAACCGAAATGCAGGAGCACGTGGGCCGCCAGGTTGACCTGATCGACCGGACGGGGGGCACGGGCACGCAGGAGTTCCTCGCTGACGATGCGATCGTGCAGCGGATGGTGGTCGGCCCTGCCGCCGTACTCGACAGGCCAGTCCGCGCCGACGAAGCCGGCGTCGAACAGTCCGGCGAACCAGCTGCGCAGTGCGGTCTCCTGCTCGGCGTTCTCCGGAGCGCGGCGACCTTCGCGTGCGATGAACGGTGGGGCGTGGTCGGCGATGTGTGCGCGGACACGCTCCCTGAACTCGGCCAGCTGCGCTTCGCTGGGCCGCGGGCCGGTGGCGCTCACCACCGGGCCATCTCCGCGTAGGCGGCACGGCTCGAGCGGGCCGTGCCGAGCAGCTGACCGTTGGTGAACGCACGACGCAACGCATGGTGCAAGGGGTACTCCCAGGTGAATCCGATGCCGCCGGACAACTGCATGCACTCGTCGACGGCAGCTGCTGCCTTCGCCGTCACGAACGCGTGTGCCGCGGCCGAAAGTTCGATGGCCTCGCCGGTGACCTCCGCAGGCATCAGCGAACGGGCCGCTTTCATGATCACCGCTCGGGCTTTCGTCTCGAAGACCAGCAGGTCGACGAGTCGGTGTTGCACCGCCTGAAAACTGGCGATGGGCGCCCCGAAGGCGATCCGTTCCTTGAGGTAGGCGACCAGCCGCTCGAAGGTCGCCGAGAAGGCACCCAGTGAGTCGGCGCTGAGCAGGACCCTTGCCACCGCGTGCAACTGGTCCGCCCGCTCGCTCCCGCCGACGAGCATGCCCTCGGTTCCAGACAGTTCTACCCGCCACGCCGGGCGACTGATGTCCAACAACTCGTCATCGCGGCTTCTGGGCGTCGTGTCTGACAGCTCGAACAAGTGGATTCCGTCGCCCCCCAATGTGATCAGTAAGCGCAACGCTCCGGCGTTGGTCACCCGGACAGTGCCCCCGGCCAACGCCAGGCCTGCCGGGACCGTTCCGTCGAGCACCGAGGGCAACCAGCGATCGCGGATACCGTTGGGGGCGAACGCCAACGCCGCGGCCGCCATCGTCGTACCGAACCACGCCGACCGGTCGCCGGCTCGGCCGATCTCCTCGGCGACCACCACGGTTTCGACGGGCAGCCAGCCCGCCCCGCCGAGCGTCTCATCGACCAGCAGACCGGTCCAATCCATCCGGGCCAGATCCTCGACCGAATCCTTCTCGCCTCGTTCGGCCAGGAATTCCCGTGCCGAGGACCGCAACAGATCCAGGTCGACGTCGGAATCGGCCACGTTGTTCGGTGCCACCGAGCACTAGCCTCTGCGCAGCAACTGGTCGGCGTTGTCGACCATGATGCGCTTCTTGGCCGCGTCGTCGAGCGGGTCGAGCAGCTTGACGAAGTCCGCCGGCTCGGCCAGTCCCTCGGCGTGCGGGTAGTCGGAGCCCATCAGAAGGCATTCGTCGTAGCCGAGTCGGCTGACGATCCCGGGGACGTCGTCTTCCGGATAGGGGACGACGCCGACGTGTCTGCGGAAGATTTCCGACGGCTTCTCGGTCAGCTTCCCGCCGATCCACGGCCCGTTGCGCCCCATGCCGCGACTCTTGTCCATGTGGATGACGAATTGCGGCACCCACTCCGCGCCGTGCTCGGCGACCAGCACATTCAAATCCGGGAACCGGCCGAAGAGGTTGTCGAAGATCAGCGCAGACAGGGTGTCCTCGATGGGGCGCTGCCCGTAGATGTTCATCCACTGCCAGGCCGACATGTGCCAGGCTGCCGGATCGGGGTTGTGGCCCCACGCCGGGGATATGGCGTCGAAGTACCAGAACGGTTGGATGTGGAAAACCAACGTGCAGCCGGCTTCCTGCAACCGTGCGTAGATCGGATCGAAGTAGGGGTCACCGGGCGAGCGGCCGTGGGCGGGACCGGTCGGCAGAAGCACCATCTTTGCTCCCTGCTCGATGATGGCCTCGGTCTCGGCGATCGACGATTCCAGGTCCCGCAGCGACAGCAGCGCCGTGGCATACAACTTGTCCTGGTAGTTGAAACCCCACGTTTCGTCGAACCATCGATTGAACGAGCGCAGGTTGGCATAGAGCGCGGCGGTGTCGTCAACGTAGTGTTCTGCGGCGAGCGCCATGCCCGCCGGGAAGATGACCGCGCGCTCGACGTTCTGCTCGGCCATCACCTTCAGCCGGGGCTTACGTTCCAGCCACTCCGGCTGCATGGGTTGCGGCTCATAGGTCTCGTCCGGATTGCCCGAACCCATCTGTTTGAGCATCTCCTTGAGCGAACCGGGCCGGTAGGCCAGGTCGAAGCCAAGGCCTGCTTCACTGTTGAAGGTGGCCACCCGGTGCCCGGCCAGGATGACTTCCTTGCCGTCGGCCGCGCGCACCGGCGCAATCGCTCTGTCGTGAAACTCGCTGGGCAGATATCGGGTGAACGCGTCCCGCGTCTCGTAGCAGTGGGTGTCGCAGTCAAAGATCCCGTAGTCGAGTTTTGTCGTCACCGAGTTTCCCCTTCCGGTGAGAATCATTATTCTCTGTTTCCAGAAAACATACTATCCTTGTTCGCAAATGCCCATCCCGGGGCGCGTCAGGCTTTCATCACCGGCGGCGCTGAGATGCGCCGACGCTTCTGTGGACTCGAAGGAGACATGACACCACCAACGCCTCAACCCGGACCGGCGGACAGGTCACATCCATGAGTGAATTGGATTCGTTCCGAACAGCGGTTCGCGACTTTCTGAACCAGACCTCGTCCAGTTCGGCCGTCCGGGCCCTGATGGACACCGACCGAGGCTACGACGATGCGGTATGGCGCCAGATGGCCAATGAGCTCGGGCTGCACGGCATCGCCGTGCCGGAGCAATGGGGCGGTGCCGGGGCGGGCATGCCGGAACTGACCGTCGTCTTCGAGGAGATGGGCGCGGCTCTGTTGTGCTCGCCGTTCTTCGCAACCGTCGCGCTGGCATTGCCGGCGCTGCTGAACAGCGGCGACGAGTCCGCCATCGAGGAGTTCGCGCCAGACCTGCTCGACGGCAGCAGGGTGGCAACTCTGGTGCTCAACGGCACCCTCGATGCGTGGGACCCCTGCGCCGTGACGATCACCGCACACCGCGACGGCGAGGCGAGCTACCGGCTCTCGGGTGAGGCCGCGCGGGTACTCGACGGCCACACCGCGGACATCATCCTGGTTGCCGCAAACACCGCAGACGGCGTGTCGTTGTTTGCCGTCGACGCGACCGCGGGCGGGCTCGTTCGCGAGCCATTGAGCACGCTCGACCGCACGCGGAAAGTCGCCGGATTGCGCTTCGAGAGTGTCATCGCCCGGTTGATCGGCACCGACGGGCAGGCCGCTGCTGGGCTCGCCCGCACCTCGGATCTCGCGTTGGTGGCACTGGCCTCCGAACAGCTGGGCGCAGCGCAACGGTGCCTGGACAACGCGGTGGCCTACGCCAAGGAGCGCATCCAGTTCGGTCGCGCCATCGGCAGCTTCCAAGCCATCAAGCACCGCTGCGCCGACATGCTGGTGCTCGTCGAGGGTGCGAGATCAGCGGTGTTCCATGCATCGGAAACCACCGACGACAGCGAACGTGCGGTGGCCGCCTCGGTGGCGAAGACAGCGTGCTCGGAAGCGCTGTTGCAGATCTCACTCGACAGTATGCGTATCCACGGCGGCATCGGCTTCACCTGGGAACACGATGCACACCTGTACGTGCGGCGCGCCAAAGCCACCGAGCTGATGTTCGGTGGTCCTGACCATCATCTCGCACGCCTGGCAGAACTCATCCCGACATCACGTCAACAGCCGGAAGGATCACTGTGACCCTGTCGTATTCTCTCGAACTCCCCACCCAGCGTGTGGAGGAACCGGCGGAGTTCGTCTCCGCGACGGCGATCGCCGAGGTCGCACAAGCTGCCGAGGCCGCCGGGTACGCCTCGGTGCACGTCACCGACCACCCCGCACCGGACACCAAGTGGCTCGACCACGGCGGACATCACGCACTGGACCCGTTCGTCGCGTTGTCGTTCGCGGCCGCAGCCACCTCGGCGGTCAAGCTGCTCACCAATGTGTACATCGCGGCGTACCGCAATCCGCTGCTGGGCGCGAAATCGATCCAGAGTCTGCAGGTCCTCTCTGGCGACCGGCTGATCATCGGCACTGCCGCCGGCTATCTCAAGCCCGAATTCCGCTCTTTGGGAGTCGACTTCGACAATCGGGGCGCATTACTGGACGAAGCGCTCGATGTCCTCGGCAAGGTGCTGTCCGGCGAGGACGTCGCCTACGAGGGTTCGACCTTCCAGACCCGCGGTGTGCGTCTGCGCCCGGTGCCCTCGTCGCCACCGCCGATCTGGATCGGTGGCAACAGCAAGCCCGCAGTCCGGCGCGCGGTGTCGCGCGGCCAGGGATGGGCCCCGTTCAACACCTTCGGCTATGCAACAGCGTCGCGCACCGCCGAGATCTCTACGATCGAGGAACTGGAGTCGGCGATCAAGTGGGCCAAGTCCTACGCCACCGAGATCGGACGCACCGAGCCGCTGGACATCTGTTTCTCTGCCGGGAACCTGTTGGACGACAGCAAGTCCGCTGACGAGCGCCATGCCGTCATCGACCGCCTGGCCTCAGCAGGCGTGACGTGGTTGCCGGTCTCACATGCCGGGCGTGATCGCGCCGAAGTCATCGAACGCGCACAGGTGTTCGCCAAGGAATTCATCCTCGGCGGCTGACCTCGCTCACTGCACCATCAAGCTGTCCTTCGAGAATCCGTCTACGCTGATCCTGCGCGACGCGAACAGCCATCGCCGGCCCACCGGCACCAGCTCATCGCGGTAGCGGCCCCAGTGGTCCAGCCCCACATCGGTGTGCACCGCGAAGTAGCTGCTGGCGTGGACCAGGTCGGCGGCGACCGACACGAACCGCAGGCTCGCGACGTGGTGGCGAACAAGAGTGGGCAGAGGTCGACCGGTGTCCCGCGGTCTGCCCATCGCCGCGCCGAGTCCGGCCTCGATCGCCTCGGGGCCGATGAGCGGTTCGGGCCCACCGGTGAACTCGAGAACGCCTTCGGCGCCGAAGCACGCTGCCAGCGCACCGAGGTCGAACCGGTCGGTGGCCACGGTGTAGTCGGCCAGCGTCTGGCGCACCGACTCTCGGGCCTCGAGCTCCCACATCTGCATTGCCGCTCCTCTGGAACTTCCTACCCAGCACACGATAACGTGTGTTCTCATGCCCGCACCCGTACTCGCCGAACTCCTGGAGCCTGCCACTACAGCGCTGGTGACCCAAGAGTGTCAGGGTGGTGTCATCGGCCCTCAGGCGGGCCTGCCACTGCTTGCCGAGGAAGCCCGCCGTGAAGCGGTTCCCAACATCGCCGCGCTGCTGGCGGCGGCCAGGACGGCCGGCGTGACCGTGGTGCACTGCCTGATACAGCGGCGGCCCGACGGACGCGGGTCCAATACCAACGCCCGACTGTTCGCCGCGGGAAAATCGTTCACTGCTGACCTCACGCCAGGTGGCCCGGGAGCTTCGGTGCTACCCGAACTCGGGCAGCAGGAAGGCGATCTGGTCCTGACGCGCACCCACGGCATCGGACCGATGACCGGGACCGATCTTGATGCGGTGCTGCGCAACCTGAACATCAGGACGATTGTCGGTGTCGGTGTCTCGGTCAATGTCGCCATCACGAACTTTGTGATGGATGCGGTCAACCGCGGATATCAGTTCGTCCTGCCCCGTGACGCGGTCGCGGGAGTTCCACGGGAGTACGCGGACGCGATCATCGACAACACCCTGTCGCTGCTGGCCACCGTGACCACCACGAGCGATGTCACAGCGACCTGGCGCGGATTGGCGGCATCTTGACCCCTGATATGGAGGTTGCCGCAGCCAAGTGATAACGTCGTTTTCATAAAGCGTAAATGCTGATATTCGCTGCTCCGAGGAGGAATCAGCCCATGACCCGCAAGCTCCCGTACCCAGTGTTCGACATCGACAATCACATGTACGAGACCACCGACGCGCTACTGAAGTACCTGCCGAAGCAGCACAAGGGCAAGGTGGGCTACGTCGAGATCAACGGCCGCCCCAAGCTGGTCGTCAAAGACCACATCAGCCATATGATCCCGAACCCCACGTTCGAGCGGGTCGCCAGGCCGGGAAGCGCCGAGGATTACTTTCTCGGCAACAATCCGGAAGGCCTCAACTTTCGCGAATTCATCGGCGAGGCAATGGATGTCATCCCGGCCTACCAGTCGCCGGGCCCCAGGCTGGAGTTGATGGACGAGCTCGGTATCGATCAGTGCGTGATGTATCCGACGCTAGCCAGCCTCATCGAGGAGCGGACCACCGATGATGTCGTGCTCACCCACGCGATCATCCACGCCCTCAACGAATGGATGCACGAGCACTGGACCTTCAATTACGAGGACAGGATCTTCGCCACTCCCGTCATCTGTCTGCCCCTGGTGGACGAAGCAATCAAAGAGTTTCACTGGGCCCTCGAGCGCGGCATGAAGACCTTCCTCGTCCGGCCCGCGCCGGTGCCGAGCCGGTTCGGCGGGTCACGGTCCATGGGACTGCCGGAGTTCGACCCGTTCTGGGCCGAAGTCGTCAAGGCCGACATCCCGGTCACCTTCCACGCCTCCGACAGCGGGTATCAGAAACACCTCATGGAGTGGGAGGGCGGCGATGAGTACCTGTCCTTCAAGCCGAGCGCGCTGCGTGAAGTCGTCATGGGCTTCCGGGCCATGGAAGACACGCTGGCGGCGCTGATCTGCCACGGTGTGCTCTCCCGATTCCCCGATCTGCGGGTACTCGTCGTCGAGAACGGCAGTGGCTGGGTGAAGAACCTGCTCCGCCAGCTGGAGAAGGCCTACCGGGTCATGCCCAAGGAATTCGACGAGCATCCTGTCGAGGTGTTCAAACGCAATGTCTACATTCATCCGTTCCTGGAAGACGACGTAGCGTCGATCGTCGAGATCATGGGTGAGGACCACGTCATGTTCGGCTCGGACTTCCCACACCCGGAGGGTATCGGCGATCCACTCAGCTTTGTCGACCGTCTGGACGGCATCTCCGAGGAGGCCAAGGCGAAGATCATGGGCGGCAACGCCATCGAACAGTTGAGGCTGAAGGTCAAGGTATGACGCAGGCCCCGCCGACGCCGACGACGTACGAGGGGATCGCCGGCTTCGAGGCCCACGTCGGCGAGCATCTCGGGTACAGCGGTTGGCGGCAGGTCACCCAGCAGGAGATCGATCTCTTCGCCCAGGCCACCGGCGACCATCAGTGGATCCATGTCGACCCGGACAAGGCCGCTCGCGGACCCTATGGCAAGACGATCGCACACGGATATCTGACGTTGTCGCTGGTGCCGATTCTGGTACAGCAGATCTACAAGGTGACTGGTCTGTCGATGCAGGTGAACTACGGCGTGGACAAGCTTCGATTTCCGTCGCCGGTGCCCGTCGACTCCCGGATCCGAGCGGGTGCCGAACTCATCAAAGTGGATCGCAACGACAAAGGCGGTCGCGCGACGGTACGGGTCACCGTCGAGGTCGAGGGGTCCGATCGGCCGGCGTGCGTGGTCGACACCATCGCCGCGATGGTGGACGCCTGACGTAAGGGGACACGATGGGTGCACGGTCGCTGATGACGCTGGGCGGGTGCCTGACGATCGCGCTCGGTTTGGTTGCGGCGCCGGCGTGGGCGATGCCGGACGGACCGGCGCTCAACGGCACCTATCAGGCCGTGACAATCGGCGACTGGGCCAAGACCGACGGCGTCTATCGTGACCAACTGAACGTGATCTCGACGTGGTCCATCGAATCCGTCTGCACGAATTATCAGTCATGCACCGGTCGAGTCATCAGCGACCAGGGCTGGACTGCCGACATGTACTTTCAGACGCAATCATGGCGAGTGCGCCGGACGATTCCTGATTGGCAGCGGTGCCCGGACGGCACCGTCAGTTCAGGCCACCAGCTCTTCATCTTCTATCCCTACGCGGGGAACGAATTCGACATCGCCTCAACGATTCTGGCCGGCGAGGACATCACCACCGGTGTGCCAGGTGCATGCGGGCGTGGTTATCCGGTAGAGATTCGGATCCCGTTCCGGCTGACCAAACTCTCCTGACTTGCCGCCACGGTGGATTACCGGGGCATGAGTTCCTGCCAGGTGTCCGCTGGGCCGACCAGATCGGTTTGCGACCCGATCGTGCCGTCGGGAGAGGTGTACTGGCCGGTGACGACATTGTATGGGGCGACCGCAACAGAGGGTCCCGGCGTCGCGCCCGGGGGTTGGAACGCCGCCGGTGCTGCGGGCGGCACTCCCGCATCCTGCGGGAGTGCCGTTTCGGGCTCCGGTGGTGGCGGCACCGCGTTGTTCGGCGGCGGCGTGCCCTCGATCGGCGCGTAAAGCCGTTCCCCCTCATCGACCCTGTTGTCCAATGGAATACCTTGCGCGATCAGATTGGGGTCGAACGGGTACGGCCCGGTGGCGTGCTGTCGCATTGCCAACGGCTGGTATTCCTCGTCGCTGTTGCAGATCTCGACAGTCGGCGCCCGCTTACCCGGATGTTCCATGCACGGCGAGTTCCGGGCGCCTCGAACGCTGATGGGCGAATCCTGAGGTAGCTTGCAGTACAACCCGTCCGGGGTGTCGATCACGGATTCGTCCACCGGTGAGCGCCATTGAGAGGGTGGCAGGAACCCCACGGTGCAGACCGGCGGATCAGCGATGCTGATCCCGAAATCCGACAACGCGATGCCGGTCGGATTGTTGGTCGGCATCGCGTAGGACTGGATTCCGGACGCCGTCAGCGGAAGCATCAGGAGGAGCTGCTCTATTCCGGGCCGGTACGTGACGGCCACCTGGCCGACCGAGGTCAAATTGGCCAGAAACACCGGCAGAGTCGGCTTGACCTGGTCGAGAAGTCCCGCGACTTCCTGCGCAAAACCAGGTCCACGGTCGAGCAGAGTCCGGATATCCGGGTCATTGCGCTGTAGCTGGTCGGTGACACCGGCCAGGTTGCGTGCCCATGAGCGAATGGCGTCGGCACTCTGGTACTGACCGTCCAGCAGCGGGACCGCATTCGCGGTCAATTGCTGTGCGCTGTCGGCGACGCTGTTGACGTCGCCGCTGATCTGGGCACCCGAGTCGACCAGCGAGCCGAGGTCGTACCCCGCGCCAGCCAGCCCACGGTACGTTTCGTCGACAAGATCACCCAGCCGGTCCTTTGGGATGGTCGCCAGCAAGGCGCTGGCCTGGTCGAGCACCGGACCGATCTGCTCGGGCACGGACACCCTGCTCACCGGGATCACCGAGCCGTCCGCCAGATAGGGACCGTCGGCACTGTGTGGCACGAGGTCGATGTACTGCTCCCCCACCGCCGACATGCTGCGCACATTCGCCTGACTGTCCACCGGGATCCGGGCGTCGGCGCTCAGCGAGATCGTCGCCACCACCTTCGTCGGCTCGAGATCGACAGCCGTGACTTTGCCGACCTGCACGCCACGCAGCGTCACGTTGCTGAAACGGTACAGGCCACCACTGACCGGTAGCTCCATGGTGACGGTCGTGCGGCCGATTCCGAGCAACGTGGGCACCTGGAGGTAGAAGAGGCCCATCGCTATGACACCGACGACGGATGCGATCGAAAAAAGCACGAGTTGCGTGCGGACGAAACGGGTCAGCATCAGCTTTCCCCCTCGGCTGACGCCGCCGGGACACCGTACGGGCCCGCGAATACGGGGGCTTGCGGGCCGCCGAGCTGGGTCGGTGAGAGCAGCGGCGGCGGATTGACCGCCATCGACGGTGCAGTCTCGGCGAACAGCTCCGGAGGTGGTACCGCAGCCGAGCCGTCGCCGGAGTGGGGCGTCGTTGGCGCGACGGGTACAGCCAGCGGATCATATGTGTAGTTTCGGTACCACGGATCGCCGGGAGCCGGCACGAGGGGGTTCTGCGGAACACCGAACCTCGTGCCCAGCAGCATCGTTCGACGCAGCCGCGGCACCGTCAGATCGATCACCGCGAAGAGATTCATGTAGTCGCCGCGCACACCCCGATCGATGATGTCCTGGCTGAGCGGGTAGATCGTCATGTAAGCGAGCACAGCGTCGAGGTCCGGACCCACGTCGGCGAGCACGCGCAGCACAGGCTCCAGGTTCTCGAGGTTGGTGACCAGATCGTCGTGGACATCGGTGACGACATCGGTAAGCACTTCGCTGAATGTCCCGAGAGTTCGCAACGCCTCGGTGATGTTCGAGCGCTGGCGGACCAATACATCGAGGGCCGGCGGAATCTCCTTCAGTGCACGGTCGAGGACATCGCGCTGCTCTGCGAATGTGCCTGCCAACCGATCGAGATTCCGGATGGACTCGACGATGTGTGTCCGGTTCGTGGCGAGTACACCGGCGACATCGTTGAGCCGCACCAACAGCTCGCGCGTTTCATCGGTACGTCCGGACAGCGCAACACCGGTGTTGCGGATGACATCACCGATCTGCCCCAAGCCACCACCGTTGACCAAGGCCGACAACGTCGACAGGGTCTCTTCGGTCGAAGGATAGGTCGATGAGGTGTTCAGGTCGATCGTCGCGCCGGCGGGCAGCCGACCTTGCGGGGCTTGACCGGGGGGCGGGTCCAGTGCCAGGTGCATCGAGCCGAGCAAGCTGGTCTGTCCCACGGTGGCGACAGCATTCGCGGGTACCACGACATCTTCCCGCACCGAGACCTCGACGTCGGCGTGCCAGTCGTTCACGCTCATCATGCCGACGCTCCCGACCACGACGTCATCGATCATCACCGGTGAGTTCGGTTCGAGGGTGCCGACATTGGCCAGTTGCACCTGGAAGGTCTGGGCATCAGGACCACGCCCGACAACACCGGGCAGGGGGATCGAGTTCAATCCGCTGAATGAACATCCCGTTGCGGCAACGGCGATCCCCAGCGCGATGCAGGAGACGGAGGTGCCGATCCGGTGTCGCGTCATGGAAGAGGGGCTCCCGGTGCCGGGGCCTCCGCGGACAGCGGCGGCAGCGTTCCCTGGTCCGGCGGCGGTGCTGCCGGACCTGTCGGCGGGCCGGTCACGGGCAGAAGCAGATCCCCGACTCCCGGAGTCGCCGCGCCTCCGGGTGACGGGACGTAACCCGGGGGCGGGGGCACGTCACCGGAACCGGTATAGGCCGACACGGCCGGAGGGGGTTCGGGAGCACGTGGCGGCACCCCGGTCGCGGGGTCCAACTGCGGCGGCGAGTACACGATGTGTTCCGGTGACGCGGACGGTCCGAGGAACGGATTGACGGCAAATGGCAGATAGTTGAAGTCGATCGCGTTGAGCATGGGTCCCAGATACTGGGCACACAGTTTGGCGGTTTCCGGTGCCGTGGCATTCTCGACGGAACCGATCGCCGAACAAATGAACTGCAGTGGATTGGCGAAGTTCTGCAACGCAAAGGCGCCCGCCACCGCGCCCGCGTCCGGGTTGTACATGTTGTAGAAGTTGGCGAACGCCGTCGGCGCGCCGTGCAACAGATTTTCGAGATCCGTCCGGTGGTCGACGAGTGTCTGGGTCACGTTCGCGAGGCGGTGGATCTGCTCGGATGCCTGGTTGCGGCTCCCCTCGACGAACCGCTGCACCTCTCCCACGGCGACGGCGATGTCGCGAAGCGCGGCATCGAGATCGGACCTGCCGCCGTTGACCACCTCGGTGAGAGTGGCGAGGCGGTTCTGGAACTGCACGATCTGGGTGTTTGAATCACGAAGAGCAGCAACGACCATGTCCAGGTTGCTGATGACGTCGGCGATGTTGCCGCTACCTTCGGCGAAGATTCGTGCTGCACGGGAGAGTTCGGCCAGCGTGTCGCGCAACTTGTCGCCGTTGCCGCCCATGGCGTTGGCCGCGCTGTCGATCAGTCTGCCGATGGCGCTTCCGGAGAGGTTGTCCTCGGGCCCCAGATCGGTCACCAACCGCATGAGCTGCTCTTTGACATCGTCCCATTCCACTGGGACGGCGGTTCGTTCGACGGGGATCACAGCGCCGTCTCTCAAGACGGGACCGCTGTCGATATAGGCCGGGGTGAGTTGAACATACCGAGCGGAAATCAGGTTCTGGGGCACGATCACCGCATGCGCCTGCGCGGGAATCGACACGCCGCGGTCAATCGACAACGTCATTGACACCTGCTCGGCCTCGCCTCGAATCTGTTCTATGGTACCGACTTTGACGCCTGCTACTCGCACCTCGTCACCGGGATAGATGCCGGTCGCGCTGGAGAAGTTCGCGGTGATCGTGGTGGGACCGAAGAAGGTGCTGAACAGCAGGAAAAGCCCTGCGCCGATGGCCGACGCCACCAAAACCACTGCCGTGATCGAAGTCAGTAGTCGACGCGTCACCGGGAGCCTCCGGGGATGCCGTTCACCGGGAACGGAAGTTCCGCTCGCGGGCCGGCGTCGTCCGGCGGTTGGCCTGCGTCGACGCCTCGCCGGAAGCCGAAGGCGTAATCCAGGAAGGGCTGCAGAAGCTGCCCCGGTAGCAGGTTGGGAATGTTCGCCGTGTAGTAGAACCCGTTCGACACCGTCTCGCCCTGAGTCAGCTGGAATTTTGCCAGGCCAGGAATCGCCTTGGCGATGTTGTCGCGGTTTTTCTCGAGCATGGCGGCCACCGCGTTGAGCCGTTCCAACGCGGGCGCAAGCTCCTTCTCATTGTCGGCGACCAGCCCGCTGAGCTGCTGCGACACCGCCGATGTACTGGCCAGCAAGGTGACGATCTGCGCCCGACGCTCGGTCAGCACCGCGAGCAGGTCATTGGCATTGAGGATGAGCTGGTTCACCTGCTGGCTCCGTTCGGCCAGTATGCCGGTGACCTCGCTCGCCGTCCCGAGCAACTGACGTAGGTCCTCGTCCTGCTGGTTCAACGAGCGCGACAGGCGAGTGAGTCCGTCCATCGTCGGACCGAACTGCGGCGCGATGTCGTCGAGGGTGGCTGCGAGCGTGTCCAGCGCCTGGTTCACCTGTTCGGTGTTCGTTGCTGAGGTGTTCGTGGTGAATTCATCGACCGCAGCCGTCAGCGAGTACGGCGAGGACGTCCGAGATGCCGGGATCACCGAGTTCGGCTGCAATGCCGGTGCGCCCTGCGACTCCAGGGTGACTACGCGTTCACCCAGCAGTGTTCCGGTGCGGATGTGAGCGGTGGTCTGGCCACCCAACTGCACGGTCGCGTCGACATTCATGGTGACCTCGGCCGCTCCTCGGGACAACTCCACCCGACTGACCTTGCCGACGGTTGTTCCCGAGAGCGTGACGTCCGCACCTTCGGTCAGACCGCCCGCCTCGACGAACATCGCTTGGTAGCGAACCGAAGTCGCCCATGTCTCGAGACGTTCCGGGTTGAGGCCGACGGTGATGATCAACACGATGACCACCACGCCGATCAGGCCGGGGCGTATCAGGTGGGACCCGCGATACTTGAGCATCAGGGTTCACCACATCTTCCGCCGGGGTTCCGAATCCACGGCGCTACCACGGTGCGGCCCTGAAGATCACTGAGTCGGATGGTCGCAGCGCAGAAGTAGTAGTTGATGAAGCTGCCGTACGAGCCGATCCGCACCAGCTTTCGGTAGTTTTCGGGAGCCTTCTGCAACGCGACGTCGATACGTTCCTTGTCCTGGTCGAGCAGCGGCGCCAGGCGCGACAGCTGATCGACGGTTCCGGCCAGCGGCGCCCGGCTGTCAGCGAGTAGGTCGGCGACGGATGCGGTTCCCGCGCTGAGTTGCCCGATGGCGGTGCCGATCGGATCGCGCTCAGCCGCCAGCCCGGTGACCAGGCGTTGCAATCGATCGACCGAGTCGGAGAACTGTTGCCCATTGTCGGCGAGTGTGTTCGTCACGATGTTGAGCTTCTCGATGGCCTGCGCCACTACAGCACTGTTGTCGGCGATCGCCGCCGAGAACGACGAGGTTCGCGAGAACAGCGATGCGAGTGTGCCGCCCTGTCCCTGCAGGATCTGCACCAGGGCGAAGCTGAATGCGTCTACGTCGGTGGCGTTCAGGCTGCGGAGCACCGGCTTGAGCCCCCCCAGAAGGAGATCGAGATCCAGCGCCGGCTCAGTTCGTTCAACTGGGATCTGGGCGCCGGCGGCCAGCAAGCGCGCAGACCCGGGTGCGTCGCGCAGTTCGAGGTATCGGTCGCCGACCAGGTTGAGGTAGCGCACCGCCGCTTGAGTTCCCTCGGTGAGCACGACATTGCGATCGACCACGAAGCTGACCGCGACTTTGTGGTCCTGGCGCAATGCAACATCGTCGACTGTGCCGACCACGACACCCGCGACCCGGACACTGTCCCCCGCCTTCAACCGCGAAGTGTCAGTGAAGACTGCGGAGTACTCGCCAGCAGGCCCGCCACGGAAATTGCCGAAGACCATGATCAGGAATCCGGTGAGCACGGTCATGATCACGGCGAACACCATGAACTTGAGCGGAGCTCCGAGCCTCATCCGGGCATTCCGATCTGCGCACTGTTTCGCGGTGGGCCGTCGATGTCACCGAACAGCCACCTCTTTATCCCGTCGGAGTTCAGAATGATGCCTTCGTTGCCGTACTCCCAGGGATTGGCGCCGATGTCGGTGACCACGAAAGGCGGCACTTCGCCCGCTTCGAGTTCGGGCAGACCGAGCATCTGACACAACTGCGGGCTGCCGGTGGCGTTGACCTTCGGTAAGTGTGAGGGGTAGCGGTAACGCTCGATCCCCGGCCTGATACCCGCGAGCGTTAAGACGCCCGGTTCGGGCAGCGGTGGGTTCTTGGTCAGCGGCACCAGCCCGTTCGCTGCACACGACAGCAGTTCATGATTGCGGTTGAGCATGTCGGTGGTCGGGACGAGCAGGTGGACAAGTTCTTTCAGCGGCTCACTGTTAGCGCCGATGACGTCGGTTCCGGTATCGGCCAAACCGATTGCGGCAACCAAAAATGCATCGAGTTCGGCTTGCCGGTCAACCAGGGTCCGACTGGTGACGGTGACGTTGTGGGCAGTCGCCACCAGATCGGGTGCTGCGTCGGCGTAGGCGGCCAGCACCGGCGGAAGTAGTTCGAGATCTCGACTCAGATCAGGAAGATTCGGCTCGAGCTCGGCCAGGAACGCGTTCAGGTCGCTCACCGCCTGACCCAGCTTCTCGCCGCGCCCACTGAAGGCTCGCGACAGCGTCTCCAGGATCGCATTCACCTTCGTGGGCTCGAGTTCAGCCAAGAGTCGGGTGAGCTGTTGGAAGATCGTGTTGGTTTCGACGGTGACGCGTTGTCCGACCAATTCCTGCCCGGGGCGCAGTGACCTGGCAGACGGATCGCGGGGTGGCTTGAACTGCACCGATTTCGCGCCGAACACGGTGGTCGAAGCGATGTCCACCAGTACGTTCTCGGGAACGTTGCGCATCTCGTCGCGGTAGATCGCCAAGTTCAGCGCCGCGGTGCCGTCCGGCCGGTATCCGATCGACGTGACAGAGCCGATCTGGACCCCGCGCATCTTGACCTTGGCGTCGGGGTTCATCACCAACCCGGCCCGGTCGGAGATCACCGTCACCGATGCCGTCCGGGTGAAGTCACCCCGGAACATGGCGATCGTCAGAGCGACGATCGATCCGATGACGACTACTGTGGTCAGACCTGCCAGCGGACGAGCGTACCCATCGTTCATCTCGCCTCCCCTGCCGTCGTCATCCGGATACCGAAGGCCATCAAGCGCGCGTCCTGCCTTAAGCAAAGGCCCTCTCTCGAATGCGAGAGCATCTATTTTACCTTAGCGAAAATGGTCATTTGCATATGGCTAAGCAGATCGTATAACACTTGCCGCGTGACGAAAAGCAAACGGCGTCAGGAGTTCAACAAGCGTTCCCCGATGATCTGACGGTCTCTCAGTGACGCGATGTCCTGGACCGACAGGCCGACCTCGACCAGCACCTCGTCGTTGTGCTGACCGAGTGTCGGTGCCACTGTGCGGTGGTGCCGGTTCGGACCCGGAGTGATGTGAAAGGGCCAGCCCGGGAAGCGGTGCGGGCCGGTGATCGGGTGCTCGAGCGCCTGGTAAAAGCTGCGAGCGTCGAGTTGCTCGACGTCGTACATACGATCGGCCCGGAGAATCGGCTCGGCGGGTACGCCCCGCATGCTGAGTTCTTCGGCGGCTTCCTCGGCAGTGCGTCCGCCGGTCCAGGCGGCGAGCACATCGTCGAACGCCTCGTGGTTGTCGAGACGAGCCTGCGCAGTGGCGAATCGGAAGTCCGAGCCGAGCTCTGGCTGACCCACCGCTTCGGCGACTGCCACCCAGTCGGCATCGTTGCGCACCGATATCGCGACCCACTCATCTTCGGTGGCTGTGGGGTAGACACCTTGCGCGTACGTGCGGTGGCGATTGCCTTCCCTGGCTTGCACCTGACCGGTCAGCGAGTATTCGATGACGGGTTCGGCAGTCACCGCGGCACCCGCTTCGATCTGGGCCACTTCGATCAGCTGACCTTCGCCCGTTCGGGCGCGATGTTCGAGGGCGGCGAGCAGAGCAACCGCCGCATGCACACCCGCGATCGGATCTGCTGGCCCCTGCAGGTTGCACGGCGGTCCGTCGGCATAGCCCGTCGTCGACGACATACCGGACAGCTGCTCGATGTTCAACGCCCAGCCCACATAGTCACGCCATGGACCCGCGAGGCCGAAGCCGGGCATCCGCACCATGATCACGTCGGGGTTGATCTCGACCAACGAGTCGTAGTCGAGCCCGAAGTGTTCGACGACGCGCGGCGAGAAGTTCTCCACCACCACGTCAGCTTCGGCCGCCATCCGCCGCGCGAGCTCGCGACCGGTCTCCGAAGAGAGGTCCAGGGTGATGTCGCGCTTGTTGAGATTCGTCCCCTGCCACAGTGGTCCGCGCTCGTACCAGTCGTCACCGTCGCGCAACAGCGAACCCGAGTACCGGTGCCCGTCAGGACGCTGGATCGACTCCACTTTGACGACATCTGCCCCGAACGCGCCCAGGTAGCAGGTGAGGTAGGCGCCAGCCCAGAAAGTGCTGAGGTCGAAGACCTTCAACCCGGCGAAAGGTTGCGTCACGTCTGCGGGTGGCAACGCCGAGAAGTCGCCGTCCCCACGGCGCGAATCCGCTGCCGTCTCCCCGCCCCAACCCGCCACAGACTCGCCGAGCGCCGGCGCGGGCCGCGGCGGTGCGGCCGGCGTCTTCGACAACCTGAAGGGTGCACCCGGCCTGACAAAACCCTGCGCGGCAGGATCGGTGCGAGTGTCGATGAAGAAGCCACGCTCAGCGTATTGCGGGCAACTGAGGATGGATTGGCCGTCTGTCACCGGTGCCGCTGGTATCCGTAACGCCTGACTCAACTCAACGAGGTCGGCAACGGTCATCGACTCAAGCCAGGGGTTCGCCTTCTCGAAGAACTCCTCGCGCTCCGGACCTCCGATCATGATTGCGATCTGATGTTCACCGAATTCCGGCAGCCCCACCATCGCGCACACATCCAGCCAATGCTGGCCGGTCAGGCAGTTGATCCCCACCCACCCGTCGGCTGCCCGCACGATGCCCAGCATGGGCGCTCCCTTGGCATTACCGGGCAGCCCCATTTTGATGAGGCGCTCGGCCAACAACATCGGGTACGGCAGCGTCGACAGCAGCGCCTCGAACGCCGAGACGTCCACCTCCACCGGTCGGCCCGCCCCGCCGGCGGCGATCCGCAACGCGGTCAGCGCGCCCATGGCCGCATAGGAGCCGGCGATGTATTCGGGAATGCGGGCACCCGCCTGCACCGGTGGCCTGCCCGGTTCACGCTCGTTGACCCAACCCGAAGCGGCTTGCAATGTCAGCGGCGTGGTCTCGCGGTCCCGGGACGGACCGTGCTGACCGAAGTCCGAGATGCGCACCACCACCAGCCGGGGATTCAGCCTCGCCAGACTGTCCGGGTCGAGTCCCCAGTCCCACCGCTGCTGCGAACCCGGCGCGAGGTTCTCGACCAGGAGGTCTGCCCCCGCCACCAGATCGTGCAGTGCTGCGAGGTCACCCTCTGACGTGAGACCGACAGTGGCACCACGCTTCCCGGCATTGAGGTACTCGAAGAGTCCACTATGGTCAATACCACCGGGCATCATCGCACCCCAGCGGCGAATGGGGTCGCCTGAGATCGACTCGACCTTGTAGACATCGGCGCCGAGATCCACCAGGAGCTTCGTGCAATAGGGGCCGGTGATCTCGTTGCAGACTTCGACCACCCTCAGGCCGGCCAGAGGTCCACTCGGTGCCTGATGGTTCGCTCCGCAAGCTTCGCTCTGCACCTGATGGTTCGCTCCGCAAGCTTCGCTCTGAGCCTGATGGTTCGCTCCGCAAGCTTCGCTCTGAGCCTGATGGTTCGCTCCGCAAGCTTCGCTCACGCGGGCACCCCGATCGCCTTGGGCTCCATGTACGACCGCAATCCCAACACCCCACCTTCGCGGCCGATACCGCTCTGTTTGAAGCCGCCGAACGGCGCGTCACCCGGAATGGTTCCGTTGATGGAAACCTGCCCGGCCCGGATCCGCCGGGCGACGGCCAGCGCACGGTCGATGTCCCCGCCCCAGACCGCGCCGCCGAGCCCGTACTGGGAGTTGTTGGCGATCGATACGGCATCATCGACGTCGCTGTAGCGGAGCACCGTCAGCACCGGCCCGAACACCTCTTCCTGGGCAATGTTCGAATCTGCGGTGGCGCCAGCGAGAATCGTCGGCTCGAAATAGAAGCCCTCCTTCAGATGCTTCGGCCGACTTCCACCCGTCACCACGGTGGCGCCGTCTCGTTCGGCACGTGTGACCAACCCCTCGACCCGTTCCAGGTGTTCACGACTGATGAGCGGGCCCATCGTCACCTCAGGGTCCGCGGGATCGCCGATCACGACACCGTTCGCGAGTTCGACCAATCCACCCACGATGTCGTCGTGCAAGGCGTCCGGAACGAGCAGCCGGCTGTTGAGTATGCACGCTTGTCCGGCGTGCAGCGTGCAACCTTCGAACAGCAGCCGCTGCAGCAGTTCCTCGTCGACCTTGACATCGTCGAGCAGCACCGACGCTGACTTCCCACCGCATTCCAGCAGGATGCGCTTCATGGTCTCGGCAGCGCCCGCCATCACATTTCGCCCCACTGCAGAGCTTCCCGTGAAGCTGACGATGTCCACCCGTGGGTCCACAGTCAGTGTCCGACTGGCCTCCACGCCGGCGGGGGTGACCACGTTGACCACGCCGGGAGGAATGTCGGTGTCCTCGTCGATGATCCGGGCCAGCGCCAGAGCGGCCAGCGGCGTGAGCGGCGAGGGCTTGAGCACCACGGTGTTCCCCGCTGCCAGTGCCACCCCGACCTTCATGGCGTTGAGCGTGTGCGGGAAGTTCCACGGAGTCAGAATGCTCACCACGCCGAGCGGCTCGTAACGAAGCAGTGTCCTGCCCGCCGCACCCCAGGCATCCAACGGCGCCTCGGCCGGCTCCAAGGCGAGCTCCGCGGCATGACCGACCATGAAGGCCGGGCCCTCCACATGGATGATGCGCTCGTTTGCCGAGCAGCCCCATTCGGCTTGGGCCAACGCGTTGATCTCGTCGGCACGCGCAAGCATTGCATCGCTGAGTTGCTGGATGCATCGCGCGCGTTCCGCAGGCTCGAGACCGCTCCAACGGCCGGAGTCGAACGCCGACCTCGCCGCGGCGATCGCGTCTTGCACCTGACCGACGCCGGCACCCGGTGCGGAGGCAATCGACCTCTCCGTGGCGGGATTGATCACGTCGTAGCGGCCTGAGTCGGGCTCGGCCCAGCGGCCGTCGATGAAGAGTCCGTAGGTGTCCACCAGAGGATGTGTTTCGGCCATCGAGTCGTCGCGCCTTCCCGGTCTGCATGGGCGGTCGAGCGCGTGCGCCGCCAGTTTCAAACAAACCTACATTCAGGGACTGTGTGTACACCCATCGGCAGCCGGGAGTCAACGCAATGGAGGTTAACCTGCACCAACACGATTGACACTTCGATACGGCGTGCGGTAGACACAGATCTTGCCGGACATATTGGTTTGATATGTCCGGTCTGCCTCATGACAAGCGGAAGGCCCGAGGTGCCGACAACAACAGTCCCCCTCCACTCACCGGATTTCTACGCCGGCGACCCCTACCCGGCATACGCAGAGCTTCGCAACTCGACTCCTGTGGTATGGAACGAAACCACCGAGTTCTGGGCTCTGCTCAAGTACGAGGACGTCCGCTACGTGTCCGGGCATCCGTTGCTGTTCTCGTCGACAAAGGGGATCACCATTCCCGACCCCTCCCAGCCTGAGCCTGTCCAGGAAGGGAACCTGATCTTCACCGACCCGCCCCGGCACCGCCAGCTACGCAAGCTGATCAACGCCGGATTCACCCGGCGCCAGGTGACGTTGCTGGAACCCAAGGTGCGAGAGATCGTCAAGGGCATCGTCGACGGTGTGGACCCGTCAAGGCATTATGAGTTCGCCGACGAAATCGCCGCCCCCCTGCCCACTCGGATGATCGCCGAAATGCTCGGCGCACCACCCGAAGATTGGGAGCAATTCCGGACGTGGTCGGACGCCGCGGTCGGCGGTGCCGATCCCGATATCGAGTTGGATCCTCTCGTCGCGATGGGCGAGTTGTACGAGTACTTCATGAAGCTGATCGCTGTTCGTCGCTCCGGAGCGGTCAGCGATCAGGACGACCTGCTGACGATCCTGGCTGCCGCAGAAGTCGACGGCCAGCGCCTCTCCGACGAAGACCTGCTCAACTTCTCCTTCCTGCTGCTCGTCGCAGGAAACGAGACCACCCGCAATCTCATCGCCCTCGGTACTCTCGCGCTGATCGAGAACCCCGACCAGTTCGCGCTCTTACGCTCCAACCCCGAGCTGATGCCGAGCGCGGTCGAGGAGATGTTGCGTTTCACCAGCCCGGTCACCCACATGGCTCGGCAGGCCACCCAAGATGTCGAGATCCGCGGCCATCAGATCAGGGCGGGTGACACGGTCGTGATGCTGTACGGCTCCGCCAATCGCGACGAGGAAATCTTCGGGCCGACCAGTGAAGCATTCGACATCACCCGCAATCCCAACCCGCACATCGCCTTCGGCGCCGGTGAACACGCCTGCCTCGGGGCCCAGCTGGCACGCCTGGAAGCCAGGATCATGTTCGAGGTGCTGCTGGGCACCTATCCGACCATCGAACTGACCGGGGACGTCACCCGCTTGCGCGCCACCATGGTGCCTGGTGTCAAACGTATGCCGGTACGACTTGGAGCGAGACTCTGATGGACTTCGACTACACGCCAGAACAGATCCAGCTTCGCAAGGACTACCGCGAGCGCCTCGAGGCGGTGATGACCCCCGAGCGGCGCGCTGCGGTGGCCGGACTCATGGAAGGCGGCGCCGCCGTCACCGAGGTGCGTCGCGCGCTGGGCGCAGCCGGCCTGCTCGGGGTCGCGTGGCCGACCGAATACGGCGGTCACGGGCTGGGTGCGATGGAGCAGTACATCTTCGGCGAGGAAGCTCGACGGGTGAATGCGCCGCTGCCGATGATCACGCTGAACACCGTGGGCCCCACGCTGATCCAGTTCGGCACTGACGAGCAGAAGGACACCTTCCTGCCCGCCATCCTGAGAGGCGAGATCGACTTCGCCATCGGATACTCCGAGCCTGGGGCCGGCAGTGATCTGGCATCGTTGCGGACCACGGCGGCTCGGGACGGCGACGACTACGTCATCAACGGTGCCAAGATGTTCACCAGCGGCGCGGAGTTCGCCGACTACATCTGGCTGGCTGCCCGCACCGACCCGGACGCCAAGAAGCACAAGGGCATCACGCTGTTCATCGTTCCGACCAGTGATCCGGGCTTCTCGTGGAAGCCGCTGCACACCATGCCGGGGGTGTCGACGTATTACACGTTCTATGACGATGTCCGGGTTCCCGCCAGCGCGATCGTGTTGGGCGAGAACGAAGGCTGGAAACTGGTGACCAATCAGCTCAATCTCGAGCGCGCAGCACTGGGCAACCTGGGGGCGCTGGAACCGCTGTTCGAGAAGACGTTGAAGTGGGCAAGTGAAACCCCGTTGGACGACGGGGTGGTGATCGACGAGCCCTGGGTGCAGCAGGCGCTGGCTCGAGTCGAGGCGCAAGTCTCCGCCTACCGGCTGCTCAACCTACGCGTGAACGCCAACATGGGGTCGAGTGTGCTCGGTATGGCCGAGGCTTCCGCCGCAAAGGTTTTCGGTACCGAACTGACCCAGCAGGTGGCTCGCGAACTGCTCGACGTCGTCGGCCACGCTGCGGTACGCAAAGACGATGCCGCGCCATTGAAAGGTGAGCTCGAGAGCGCCTACCGCCTGGCGGTCATCAACACTTTCGGCGGCGGAGCAAACGAGCTCCAACGCGACATCATCGCGATGGCCGGTCTCGGGATGCCACGGGCACCTCGGGACATGCGGGCGTCCTGAATTGAAACCTCCACCTAGGAAAAGGACGGACAAGTGACTGAGGTCGACAAGGACGAACTCCGCCGGCGACTCGACGCGCTCATCGGCCAGCCGATCAGCTCGGGGCAACCGGTGACGTCGCCGGATCCGGTGAACGCGCCGATGATCCGGCACTGGGCGTACGCCCTCAGTGACTTCAACCCCGCGTATCTCGACGAGGATTTCGCCAAGAACTCACGTTACGGCGGCATCGTGTCGCCACCGGTCATGCTGCAGTCGTGGACGATGGCGCCGCCCAAGCTCGAGGGCATCCACGAACGCGGCGGTGTTCCCGTGGAACTGGGCGAGAATCCGCTGCAGTTCCTCGCAGACGCCGGCTACACGGGCATCGTCGCCACCAACTCCGAGTTCGAGATCGAGCGCTACCCGCGAGTGGGTGACGACCTCACGGCAGAAACGGTTTTCGAGACCATCTCCGACGAGAAGAAGACCGCCATGGGTACCGGCTTTTTCGTCACCTGGATGACGACATACCGCAACCAGGACGGCGAAGTCATCGGCCGGCAGCGGTTCCGCACGCTGCGATTCAAGACGGGGGGCTGACATGGCACAGCGACTCGCTCCGTCGATCAGCCCGGACACGGAGTTCTTCTGGTCGGGACTCAAAGAGGGCGAATTGCGCATCCAGCGATGCACGAACTGCCAGGCACTGCGCGTCCCGCCCCGGCCCATGTGCGGCAATTGCCAGTCACTCCACTGGGATCACGTCGTGTCGGCCGGACACGGCACGGTGTACAGCTTCGTCATGCCGCAGTACCCGCCGCTGCCGTTCCTGCAGTATCCGTACGTCGTCGCCCTGATCGACCTCGACGAAGGTGTGCGCATCGTCTCCAACCTGTGCGACGTCGAACCCGGCGACATCGAAACCGGCATGGCCGTCGAGGTCTTCTACGAGACCTTCGAAGCACTTCCCAGCGGCGACGAACTGGTTCTGCACCAGTTCCGGCCGGCGAGCTGAAGCGAGGCGGAACACGATATGGACTTCTCCTTCAACGAAGAGCAAGAAACCGTCGGAAAGGTGGCCCGGCAACTCTTCGAGGCCCGCGCCACCCCCGAGCACCTCACCGAGCTCGAGTCCGGCGGCCTGCGTCACGACCCGGCATTGTGGAGCGAACTCGCATCATCGGACCTGCTCGGGATTGCGCTACCCGAAGCCGTCGGCGGCAGCGGTGGCGGATTCCTCGAACTGGGCGTGCTGCTGTCCGAGGTGGGGTGGAGCGTCGCCCCGGTGCCGGTGTACGCGACGCTGATTCTCGGCGCTGACACGATAGCGCGACACGGCGATTCGGACATCCAGCAGCAATATCTGCCGGGGGTCATCGATGGCAGCGTCATCCTGACGGCTGCGCTCGCCGAGCCGGGCAATTCCAACCCGGCCGCACCTCGAAGCACGACTGCGCGCCAGAAGGACGACACGTGGCTTGTCGAGGGCGTCAAGGACATGGTTCCTGCCGCACAACTGGCCAACGCGATCGTCGTCTCCGCTGTCGCCGACGACGGACCGGGCCTGTTCGTCGTCGACGCCGCCGCAGCCGAGGTCGTTGTCACGCCGGTGCCGACCACCGACGGCGAGCCCTACGCGCAGGTGAGCTTGACAGGTGCACCCGCTCGGCGGCTCAACGGAGACGGCGACATCGTCGGGTCCCTGTACACCCGCGCGCTCGTGGGACTGTGCGCCATTCAGGTCGGCGTCACCGAGCGGGCGCTCCGCATCGCCGCGTCCTATACGGCCGAACGCGAACAGTTCGGCCGACCGATCGGATCCTTCCAGGCCGTCCAGCAACGTATGGCGGATGCCTTCATCGACACGGAGGCGATCCGGTGGACGACCTGGCACGCAGCATGGCTGATCGCCGAGGGCAGGCCCGCAGCGCGGGAGGCCACAATCGCCAAGTTCTGGGCCGCCGAAGCCGGCGCGCGTGTCGTCGCCACCGCGCAGCAGGTACACGGCGGGATGGGTATCGACATCACCTATCCCGTGTCCCGGTACTACCTATGGGCCAAGGACATCGAACTCGCACTCGGATCCGCCTCCCAGCAACTCGCCCGGCTCGGCACCGCATATCCGGAAGGACGCAAATGACCTCCACCACAACGCGAACGACAACACTGGCCTACAACGACATCAACGTCGGTGACGAGATAACGCCGATGGACGTCCCCGTCACCGCCACACTGATCGTCGCAGGGGCCATCGCATCGAGGGACTACATGCCCGTGCACCACGATCGCGACTTCGCGACCGGACAGGGTTCACCGGACATCTTTCTCAACATCCTCACCACGAACGGGCTGTGCGTGAAGTTCCTGCACGACTGGGCCGGTCCCGAGGCGATGGTGAAGAAGCTGTCGATTCGCCTCGGCGTACCCGCCTTCCCCAACGACCCGCTGCATTTCACCGGCAGCGTGAGCGAAAAGTCGGTGTCGGGCAACGAAGGCCTCGTCGAGGTGACCCTGAAGGGAAGCAACAGACTCGGGGACCACGTCACCGGAACTGCGATCCTCAGCTTGCTGAACGGGGTCGAAGCGTGAACGACGGCATCGGCGGGCGGGCCGCGCTGGTCGGCATCGGCCAGACCGAGTTCTCGAAAGAATCGGGCCGCACCGAGATGCAGCTGGCCTGTGAAGCAGTGAAGGCCGCCATCGACGACGCGGGCCTGCGTCCCGGCGACATCGACGGCATGGTGACCTTTTCGGTCGATGAGAACGAAGAGATCGAGGTCGCCCGTAACGTCGGTATCGGCAACCTGTCGTTCTTCACCCGGGTGCCGCACGGCGGTGGCGCCGCCGCGGGAACTGTCATGCAGGCGGCCATGGCTGTCGCCACCGGGGCCGCCGAAGCCGTTGTCTGTTACCGGGCCTTCAACGAGCGGTCCGGGTTCCGGTTCGGCGGCGCCGGGCGACAGCCTGGCGTCACGCCGCTGTGGATGGCGCCCTACGCCCCGTTCGGCTTCATGACTCCAGCGGCGTGGGTCTCCCTGCACGCCCAGCGATACATGTCCACCTACGGCGTCACCAACGCCGACTTCGGCAAGATCTCGGTGATCGACCGCAAGCACGCCGCGAAGAATCCCGACGCCTGGTTCTACGGCAAGCCGATCACGATCGACGACCATCAGCAGTCACGCTGGATCGTCGAGCCGGTGGTCCGCCTGCTGGACTGCTGCCAGGAGAGCGACGGCGGCGTCGCGATGGTGGTCACGAGTGTCGAACGAGCACGCGACCTGCCCAACCCGCCTGCGGTGATCACCGCAGCGGCGCAGGGCGCCGCCTTCGACGGAGAGGTGATGACGAGCTACTACCGCGAGGACATCACGGGATTGCCGGAAATGGGTGTGGTCGGCAGCAAGCTCTGGCGCGACTCGGGTCTGAAACCCGACGACATCTCCACGGCGTTTCTCTACGACCACTTCACCCCCTTCGTGTTCACCCAGCTCGAGGAGCTCGGCTTCTGCGGACGCGGTGAGGCCAAAGATTTCGTCGACGTCGACGAGTTGTCCATCGGCGGACGGATGCCGATCAACACGAACGGCGGACTGCTCGGCGAGGCATACATCCACGGCATGAACGGCATCACCGAGGGCGTCCGGCAGGTCCGCGGCACGTCCTACAACCAGGTGGACAACGTCGAGCACGTGTTGGTCACGTCGGGAACCGGCGTGCCCACCAGCGGGCTCATCCTGGCACCCGTCCGCTAGCCTCTCCCGCATGACGCAAGCCACCGCCGCCGACACCCGGGAGATGATCATCTCGGCGGCGTTCGCCTGCTTTCGCACGCGCGGCCTGGCCAAGACCACCATCGTCGACATCGCCCGGACAGCTGACGTCTCCCGGAGCACGTTCTACGAGTACTTCCGGGACAAGGAAACGATCGTCGAGGCCTGCGCCGAGGCCGCCTCCCAGCGCTTCTACCGCAAGATGGCCACTGCCATAGACCGGCACGGCGGTAGCACGCTCGAAGACCGACTGGTGCAAGCCGCGGTGTTCGTCGCGCAAGCCCGTCGGGTCGTCGAACCAGAGGTGTACTTCGATCCAGAAGAAGTGAACCTCATGCTCACCAAGAATGCGGCCGCGCTGCTGCGAGACTGCGCCGAATTCCTGGCGCCCTATGTTGCCGCTGCGCGCGTCACGGGTGAGGTGCGCAGCAACTTGGACGTGCCCACCGCGACGGAGTGGTTCTCCCGGATGTTGTTCTCACTGTTCACCACGCCGTCGCCCTACTTCGACGCGCAGGACGATGACGCTGTCGCCGAGTTCGTACGTCAATACGTCATCGCAGGCTTCGGCGACCGCCGTCCTGGGCGCCGTTAGTCGCTCGCGGGCAACGGCTTGGCCTCTTTGAGGGTCAATGGCGAGGCGCCGACGGTCAGCGTGCCCGCCCCGGCCTTGGTGACCAGGACTTCAGAGCCGGCATCGTCGATGTACCTCTTGCCCATCACTGCCCCGCCGCTCAACGCCGGATCCAGCACCAGCGCGGGGTCTGTGTCTGCGTCCAGCGCCACCATGGCGGCACCACCGCATCGCAGGTCCGCGAGGCTGTCAGCGGCCTTGACGACGATCACCTGGGTGTCGCACACCTGACTCTTGAGCCGTGAACCCGATTTCATTGCCGTACGCCCTTTCTCGCTTGTGACTACTCGGCCGGTGTGAGCTGGAGCTGTTCGACGATCCCCCGACGCAGTATCTTTCCGGTAGCCGTGGCAGGTAGGCCGCCGACGAACACCACCCGGTCGGGGGTACGCGAACCACGCAGTCGTGCTCGGACGTACTGTCGCAGTTCCTCGCCGTCGGGCGGGGCTCCTTCGGGTTCCTCGGGAACCACCACAGCGACGATGAGCTGCCCCCATTCGGCATCCTCGAGGCCGACTACCGCCACTTCGCGCACGGCCCCGTGTTCGACGAGCACATCCTCGATTTCGGCGGGAGCGATGTTCTCGCCTCCGCGGATGATGGTGTCGTCACTACGGCCGCCGATGTAGAGGTAGCCGTGCGCGTCGACGCTGGCGGTATCGCGGGTGGCGAACCACCCGTCGGCGTCGAGAACTGAACCGATGCCGGTGTAGCGTCCTGAAACCTGTTCTCCCCGAACGAAGAGCTCGCCAACCTCATCGGGTCCGAGAACCTCGCCGTCAGCGCCTCGGATCTCGATCTCGACACCGGGCACCGCTCGGCCGACGGAGCCCAGCCGTCGGGCGATGTCCGGGTCCGAAGCGTCGAACGCCGTCACGTGGTCCTGCGGTGTCAGCACCGAGATCGTCGAGCTCGTCTCTGTCAGCCCGTAGGCGTTGACGAGTCCGACGCCCGGCAACATGTCCATGGTCTTGCGAACAAGGGGCAAGGGAACTTTGGATCCGCCGTATGCGAGGTTCTTCAGCGTGGGCAGTGCCATCGGTTCGCGTTCGAGCGCGGAGATGATGCGGTCGAGCATCGTCGGAACCACGGTGGCGGTGGTGATGGCCTCCTCGGCCAACAATCTGATCCATTCGCGTGGGTCGAAGTGCCGCAGATACACCGTCTTACGCCCGGCGTAGAGGTTCGACAGTGCCGCTCCCACACCGGCGATGTGATAGGGCGGCACGCATACCAGCGCAGCATCGTCCGGTTCGGCTGCTCCGAAATCCACGGTGCCCATGACATAGCTGGTCAGGTTGTTGTGCGTCAGTTCCACGGCTTTCGGCTGCGCACTGGTCCCCGAGGTGAAGAGCACGACCCCGACTCCGTCGGGGTCGGCAAACTCGTTGACCGCAGCCGTACTGCCCGCAGCAGCCAGGAACTCGGTGGATTCGATGATCAGTCGACCGGCCCCGGCAAGAACGTCGACGTATTCACGGTCGGCGACGATGACCGGCTCCGGTAGCCGGCCGATCAACTCGTGCAGACCGCTGCTGCTCAGGCGGTAGTTCAACGGACAGAACGGTAACGCCGCGCGAGCGGCGCTGAACATCAGCAACGGCAGCATCGCGCCACCCGTGCCCACGTAGACGACGGTCTGCGCGCCCGTGGCCGACACCACGCCCGCCCCGCCGTCGGCCAGCGCGCTCAACTCCCCCGCAGTGAGCCGCACGCCGTCGGACACCACGGCCGTCCGATTCGGCTCAGCCGAGGCAGCCATCTCCAGCAGTAGCGAAAGGCTCATCGCGAACCCACCTCCGGCGGCGTTGCGACTTGCCACAGCCAGCGGTTATGGACATTCTCAGAAATGGAAGCGATCATTGACACCATGTTCTCATATCGCACGTGCCAATCGAACCCCGAACACCGAAATGGAGCGCGCCGTGCATGCTGAGGTCGATCCTGCACACGGCGAACGCCCTACGCCGTGAGTTCGCCGACCAAACCCGTAAGCGGGTTCCAGACGTTCCCGGAGAGCGCCGCGACCCGAGCTCGCGGGTGTCGTTACAGGATGCTGGTGCTCGCCAACGACAGCGCTGATGCCATCGCGGCGGCGGGCGGGCTGTTGTTCGACCGGGCGAGCGCAGGGTGGATCGTCGATGTTCGGACGGCGCTGCCGGCGGATGAGACTGCTTTCCGGATACTCGGCGTGCCCGTGGGCGCGCTCCCAGACGCAGTCGACGCGACGGAAGAGTGGCCGGATGCCCTCGTAGTATCCGGCAAGCTGCACGGCCAGGATGCTGCGGTCCGCGAGCTGTTCCTCGAAGCCGCGAACCACACCGGCACGGAGGTGGCCATGTGGGGCGGGCAGTGGCCGCGTGACCTCGAGCCAGGCGTGGGGCGGGTGGAGCACCGTCTCAGTCATGCGGCAGTGGCGTTCAAGCCTCATGCGATGGCGGCAGCAGGCTTGCCCCCCGACGCCGAAGCCGCTGAGGAGTTCCACAGCGGCCGGAGCGGATTCGCCCTCGCGGGGCCGAGAAGCGCGTCGCCCTAGCTCACCCGACGAACCGGGACGTTGGAATATCCGGCCACGTTCGACATCGCCACCCGTTTCAGGCCGGTGCGGTCCACCTGGTACTCGGGCAGGAGGTCCAACAGCGCATTCAAGGCGATGCGGCTCTCCATCCGTGCCAGCGCGGCGCCGAGGCAGCTGTGCACGCCGTACCCGAAGGCCAGATTGAAACCCATCTTGCGTTCGCGGTCGATGTCGAGCCGATCCGGGTCCGGGAACATCCGCTCATCTCGTGTCGCGGACGCTGTCAGCAGCAGTACAACGCTTCCTGCGGGGATCGTTGTGCCGTGCAGCGTCACATCGCGTGTTGTGGTCCGGACCTGGTACTGAGAGGGCGCCTCGTAGCGCAGCAGTTCCTCGATGGCCGCCGGGATCTTGCTGCGATCTCGCTGCAAGCTCTGCCACTGTTCCGGAAAGCCGGCAAATGCCACGATCGCATTGCCGATCAGTTTTGTCACCGTTTCCGCACCTGCTCCACCGAGAAGCGTGGCAAAGCCGGCGATGTCAACGTCGGTCAGCTTCTCGACGTGACCGTCGCGTTCGATCTCCGTCTCTATCAGCCGGCTGATCATGTCGTCCTCAGGCTTGTCCCGACGTTTCTGGATGAGCTTGTAGTAATAGACGCCGGTGTTCATCGACGCTTCGAAACCTTCACGTGGAACGGCGATTTCACCAGGACGGCGCTCCAGCAACAGATCGAGCCAGAGCCGGATCTGATGACGGTGTTCCTTCGGCACGCCCAGCATCGTGGTGATCACCTCGTTCGGAAAGAGCGCCGAGAAATCGGCGACCACGTCGAACGCCGTTGGGTCGATCGCATCGATTCGCTCGTAGATCTTCTCGCGCACCATGTCCTCGAGGGACGCGATCGCGCGTGGGGTGAACACGCTGCTCACCAACTTCCGCATCTTCTGATGCTCGGGCGGGTCCATCGAGATGATCACCTTCGGCGGCGGGATGGCGTCGTCGTGGGCCTTCACCATATCGAGGGTGGCACCTTTGGCAGACGAGTACGTCTCGTGATCCTTCGTGGCCGGAGCGACGTCCTCGTAGCGCGACAGTGCCCAGAAGTCCCACTTCGCGTTGTAGTAGACCGGTTGCTGGTCGCGCAGCCGTCGAAAAGTTGCGTAGGCTCCGCCGAAGAACTCCTCCGAGAATGGGTCGAACTCGAGCGGAGCTTCCGAGATGGCAGGTCGGTGAACGCTCAAAGAATCGCTCCTGATTCCTTGTACCGCTCAATCGCTTCCCAGGTGAAGCCGGCGTCCATCAGCACTTCCTCGGTGTGTTGTCCGTGTTCAGGCGCTCCGGGTGGGACGACTGGCTGTTCGTCGAACTGGACCGGGTTGGTGGGCAGGGCAAAAGGTGCGCCGTTGGTCGTGGTCGTCTGGGCGATGTAACCGTTGGCAGTGACGGCGGCATCCTCGCAGAGTTCGCCCGGGGTCTGGACGATCGACCAGGCACCCGACAATCCGGCTAGGGCTTGGCGCCATTCGGCGACCGTCCGCTGTGCGAACACGTCGTCCAGGAGCGCAATCAGTGCCACCCTGTTTTCGTAGCGCGCTGCCGGTTCGGCGAAGCGCGGATCGTCGATGAGCTCGGGCACACCGAGCGTCCGCATCGCCTCGGGGTAGAACTTGTCCAACTGCAACATCATCAACTGCACGTAGCGATCGTCTTTCGTGCGGTAGGTACCGACCAACGGATTCGGCGCATCGGCGTGCCCGTACTTGGGAATGGCACCGCCGCCGTGGATCTGGCTGACCGCGACGTCCGGGCTCAGATTCCAGGCCGCCAGGCCGAGCAACGACACGTCGACCACCGAGCCCTCCCCTGTCGTGGCCTTCTTGTACAGGGCTGCGGCGATACCGCCGGCGATCGTCATGCCGCCCAGAAGGTCACCGAACGCGGGGCGTGACCGCACCAGTTCGTCGTGTTCCTCGGTGAGTACCGTCGCAATTCCACCCCGTGCCCAGTAGGACACCCCGTCGTAGCCCGCCTTGTCGGCATCCGGGCCCTTCGGACCGTGGCCCGACCCGCGCACGTAGACGACGCTCGGATTGACCGCGCGGATGTCGTCGACGTCGATACCCATCTTCCTGCGTCGGTGTGGCAGGTAGCTGGTCAGGAACACATCGCAGCGTTTGGCGAGCTCGCGGACGACCTCCTTTCCGCCCGGGGTGCTCAAGTCGACACCAATCGACTTCTTGCCCCGATTCGGGATCTCGATCATGTAATTGACTGAATCACCGCCCTGATCCACGATGCCCATGGTGACCAGACCACGTTGCGGATCGCCGCCGTCGCGCGGTTCGACCTTGACGACCTCTGCCCCCCATTCGGCGAGCACTGCGCCCGCCGATGGCACGAACGTCCAAGCAGCGACTTCGAGCACGCGAACTCCGTTGAGCACTTTGTCTGTGGAAATGACGGCCTCCAATGAATCGTTGGTGATGACGGCTTGCCGCGGTGTCTTGATCGCTCTAGAGCCGCGCTCGGTGCAGCGTCCACGGCAACATTGTAAAGGTCGTTCACGCCATTCGAGAACCATGATTCTCGTCTGCGGTACCATCAGGACCCATGCCGTTTCCATCCATCAACCCGACCGTCCCAGCTCTGGTGCGGTCGAGCGCAGAGCGCTTCGGCGATCGGGCGTTCCTGATCGCCGCAGGGGAAGAACTCAGCTACACCGAACTGGACCTGCGTTCTTCCTGGCTGGCAACCAGTCTGCTGACTGCGGGCGTGGGCAAGGGAGACCATGTCGGGATCTTGATGCCGAACAGCATCGAGTGGGCGGTGGCCTGGTTCGCCGCCACTCGGATCGGCGCTGTCGCGGTACCGCTGAACACCTTCTACAAGGCTTCAGAGCTCGCGTGGACAACGCGACATGCCGACCTTCGGACCATCCTGGCGCGGTCGACGTTCCGCAATCAAGACTTCATCGGACTGCTCGAAGAGGCGCTGCCGGGACTGGCCCAGCAGCGCGATCCGGGACAGCTCGCCGTGGCATCGGCGCCGTACTTGCGCAGCGTATCGGTATGGGGGGAATGCGATCGTCCGTGGAGCACCTCGATCGGCGACGCAGGGTCGCCGCGCATCGACGCGGAGTTCCTGGCCGCCGTCGAATCCTGCGTGACTCCGGCCGACGACGCAATGATCATCTACACCTCGGGCAGCACCGGCAACCCGAAAGCGCCGGTGCACAGCCAGGGGGCGCTGGTCCGCCACACCTACAATCTCACCTCCCACTACGGTGTCACCACGGATTCCGTGATGTTCACGGCCATGCCGTTCTTCTGGGTGGGCGGGCTCATCACCGGCCTGCTAGCGGTGATCCACCACGGGGCGACGCTCGTCACCCAGCCGGCGTTCGATCCCGCTGAGGCGCTCGCACTGATCGAGAAGCATCGGGCCACGATCACGCTCGGCTGGCCTCAGCAGGGCAAGACATTGGCCGAACATCCCGAGTTCGGCAGCCGGGATCTGAGCTCGGTTCAGCGAACCAGTATGCCTGCGATGGTTCCCGCAGATCGACGTCCACAGGGCCCGAACGCTCTCGGCATGACCGAACTGTCCGGTAACCACATCGGGGTCGATCCGTACATCGCACAGCCCGCCGGACGCTCGGAGACCGGTGGCTACTCGATCGAGGGTCTCGAGCACGTCATTGTCGATCCCGACACCGGGCAGCCGGTGCCCGTCGGCACCGAGGGCGAGATCTGGGTGCGCGGTTACTCCTTGATGCAGCGGCTGTACAAGCGCGAGCGCGAGGACGTCTTCACCGTCGACGGCTACTACCGCACCGGCGATTGCGGTGTGCAGTACGACGACGGATGGATCAGGTTCACCGGCCGGCTCGGAGACCTGATCAAGACCGGTGGAGGCACGAATGTCACGCCGTCGGAAGTCGAACTGGCACTGAGTAATTGCGATGGCGTCCTCGAGGCCTACGTGGTGGGCGTCGAGGACGGCGACAACGGTACCGTGGTCGGCGCCGCGGTGGTGCCCCGCGGGGACGCAGCACTCGACAGTGGCGAATTGCGCAAGCAGGTTCGGGGACAGCTGTCTGCGTACAAGGTGCCCAAGTTCATCTGGGTCACGGCCAAGCAGGATCTGCCCTTCACGGCGTCGGGCAAGGTCAAGAAGTCCGATCTCGCCGACCAGCTCAGCAGGCTGCTCGTGCGCCGCTAGTCCACCAGAGAATGGTCGTCGGGCATATCGGTCGCCATCAACGTCAGCGGAATCACCTCGGTCAGCTCGAATATCCGAGTTCTCGAATAACGATCATTTGCGTTCTCACGGGTTTAGATTGGCCAGGCAACGCGTAGGCCTACCGTCCGAGAGGATTCCGTGGCGCTGGAGCAGTTTCGTCTTGACGATCAGGTCGCAATCGTGACGGGTGCGGGCCGCGGCGTAGGCGAGGGAATCGCCAAGGTGCTCGCCGAAGCCGGCGCGACGGTCGTGGGCACCGCCCGGACGTCGTCCGAGGTGAACGAAACGATCGAGGCCATCCAGGATGCAGGCGGCAAGGGCCTGGCGATCACCGCGGATGCGCTCGTCCGAGAGGACAGCGAACGGGTGGTCCGAACCGCCGTTGACGAGTTCGGCCGCATCGACATCCTGATCAACAACGTCGGGTTCGCCACCTACGGATCCTTTCTGGACCTGACCGACGACAACCTGCGCCTCACCTTCGACTACTGCGTCACCTCGGCGTTCATCATGAGCCAGCTCGTCGTTCCGCACATGCTGAAGGTGGGGCGAGGCTCCATCGTCAACATCTCCTCCGGCGCGGGCCGGTTCGGCATCCGCGGGCTACTGCCCTACTGTGTCGCCAAGGGTGGACTGGAAGCACTGACCCGGGCAATGGCACAGGAACTCGCACCCAAAATTCGCGTCAACGCCATCGCACTCGGCGCATTCATGACCACCGGGCTGCAGTCCAGCTTCGATCTGATGCCCGGTTCCGAGGAGCAGTTGAAGGCCCGCACGCCGCTGCACCGCGTCGGCGATGTCGAGGACCTCGGCCGCCTGGCGCTGTATCTGTCGACACGCGATTGTTATGCGACGAATTCGGTTTTCGTCGTCGACGGGGGCCTGCAAGGGCCCAATTCCGAACTGCCCATCCCCGATCTGTGACTGCTTCAAGGAGCGAATACATGAGTGCGAAACCGCTACGGGTGGCCGTCATCTCCACCGGGTGTATCAGCAGTGTTGCGATCCGCGCAATCGTGCGCCGTTCGCATCTGGAACTGGTCGGCGTGTGGGTGCACAGCCCCGACAAGGTCGGCAGGGACGCAGGTGAGATCGTCGGCCTGGGTGCGATCGGCGTGCTGACCACCGGCGACCTCGATGACATCATCGCGTTGAAGCCGGACTGCGTCCTCTACGGCGCCGCCAGTGCGGAGATGGACGCCGCGGCGGTGCGCGACTACGTGCGACTGCTCAACGGCGGCCTCAACGTCGTGACGACGAACACGCCCGGAATGATGTTCCCCGACAGGTGGATACCCGAGCTCGCCGGCCAGGTGCGCGCCGCCGCAGCGGCCGGCGGAGTCACCATCTACACCTCGGGCATCGAACCCGGTTTCGCCGGAGACCAGTTCGCGATACTGCTCACGACACTGTCGAACACCATCCGGGCCATCCGCGCGCAGGAGATTTTCGACTACTCCGCCTACCCGAACCGCGATCTGATGGTGACCGCCATGGGGTTCGGCAAACCCCTCGACTTCACTCCGCTACTCGAACTCGAGGGCGCGCAGCAGTTCGCCTGGGGTCCACCCATCGGACTGGTCGCCAAGGCCCTGGGTGTCGAACTCGACGGAATCAGCGAGAAGTACGAGCGTGTCCTCACCCCGCGCGACCTCCACGTGGCGTGCGGACTCATTCCGACAGGCACCGTCGGCGCGGTACGAGCTGAGACGACCGGGGTCGTCGACGGGCATCCGTTCATCACCATCGAGCACATCAATCGAATGGCGCCCGATCTGGCACCCGAGTGGGCCACAGCACCCAATGGAACGTATCGACTCATCATCGAAGGCCAACCCCACATGCAGTGCGATCTACGTCTGGGTACCGAGGACACGGCAGAGTCGGCCAATGCCAACGCGATGGAGGCCACCGCCATGCGCGTCGTCAACGCCATCCCGTACGTTGTCGACGCCGCACCGGGCATCGCGACATCTCTGGAGCTACCCATCACCGCACCCCGAGGGGCGCTTGATTCGCCTAAACGGTGAACATCGGTCCGCGCGGGGCAGCTTTGCCGGCCGAATGGTGGCCGAGGCCCTCCATCGGGATCTTTGCCGACGTCGACGACACGAACACGATGGATCCGCCTCCCCGTCATCAACGGCGCCCCGTAACGCAGCGCCAGAAAGTTCGACCGCAGGTTGCCCATCACATGGTCGGCAAGCAGCTTTTACCGGACGCCGTGACGATGCCTGAGGACGTCGCCAGCGCGGTCGCGTGGCTGGCCTCCGACGAATCCCGGTAGGTGACCGCGACGGCCATGTCGGTCGATGTGGGAGCGACACAGGGCTAGTCGACGCCGATTCGGGCGAGTGTTTCGGCCAGCTCGACGGGCCGGGAGAAGAACGGTGAATGACCGCCGTCCATCTCGACGAGATCGGCACCTATCCGTTCGGCAGCATTGCGGCGCGCCCACTCCGCACCGACTGCCCGGTCGGCGCGCAGCAGTATGTAGGTCGACGGGGTCGACGGCCGCTATCGAGTGGCCGACCACCACCACGTCGTCGGCTGAATCGCCCACCACATCGCCGATCGCGGCGTCCGCCACTCGAGCCCATTGCAGCGCGCCCGCCGAGTCGCCGTCGACCGGAAGGTCCGGCGCCACCGTGAGATGGCGGTGCCGCTGCAACTCGTCCTCGACAGCTTGCCAGCACGACGCTCTGTGCATTCCACCGTGCAGCAGCGCGAACACCGTCACTGCTCTGACCGCAGTGCGGCTCCGTGTTCGACGAATCGGCGCACCGTCGCCGACCCTGTTCCGGCCCCGCCCCCTGTCACCAGTACGGTCTTACCGCTCACGTCGATCACGCACCGCCAATTTCCACGGGGATGAGAATATTAATTCTCTCATGCGAGAATGGCTGTATCATAGCCCGACTAGGCAATCCACGGACGAAAACAGACCAGGAGGCTGACTGATCAGCGCCGTCATGTCTCGCACGTATGTTTTTGCCGTTGAATTCCGGATCCCGGAGTCGGACCGAGTAGGACCAGTCCTGGAGCTCCATCAGGAAAGCCTGATCGACCTGGGTGCGCGCTATGCGTTCGTCTACGACTCCATCCCGGAGCCGGGCAAGGTCCTGGTCGTCATCGGCATCCGAACAGAACAGCCACTACTGAACCTGCTTCGCTCGCCGTATTTCTTCGAATGGTTCGACGCCGTCGGCGTCAACGAACTGCCCGCGGTTTTTGCGGGCGAGACGGTCGAGCGGTTCGACCTCGGCGATCCGCCGCGCCCCGGCAGCGATCTCGTCGTCGCCGCCGTGATGCCGGTTGAGAATGTCGAGGAGTTCATGACCTGGGTACGCAAGTCGCTCGACGACTTCGGTCGGGCCGGTATCCGCCGCACACTGGTCTATCGTGCGTTCGACAATCCGCGCGAAGTGATGTTCCTCCAGCAGCTCGAGGACCAGGAGTCGGCGCTGTTGTGGGCTCAGCAGTCCGACGCCGCATCGACATGGCTGGAGTCTGCGGGAATCGGTGCCTACCCTCCGGTTTTCATCGGCCGGCTGGTGACCGCGATGCGCTTTACCGAGCCGAGCAAGCGGGGTCGTCGCTGATGTATGTCTGCCTCTGTCTCGGTGTGACCAACGAAACCGTCTCCGGGGCCGTCGCGGCAGGCGCCCTGACGACACACCAAGTAGCACAAGCCTGCGGGGCCGGCTCGGAGTGCGGGCGCTGCCGTCGCACCGTTCGCTCCATCATCGACGCAATGCACCAAACCCCCAGGACCGCACGACCACGCAGAGAGACCAGAGCATGAGCG
Organism: Mycolicibacterium hippocampi; assembly: GCF_010723735.1. GTDB lineage: Bacteria > Actinomycetota > Actinomycetes > Mycobacteriales > Mycobacteriaceae > Mycobacterium > Mycobacterium hippocampi. The sequence continues at coordinate 4,163,659 of NZ_BLLB01000002.1, forward strand.
ATCGCCACGCCAACATCGCCGGAACCCGCATACTGATCGTCGGGGCGTCCTCAGGCATCGGACATGCTCTGGCGCTCGCCGCCCATTCCAGAGGTGCCAAAGTCGCGTTGGCCGCGCGGCGAATCGACCGCCTGAGCCAGCTCGCCGCCGAACTCGACGGCTCCGCCCACGAACTCGACGTAGCTGATCCCCGCGCCATCGAGGACGTCGTTCACCAGGTGGGTGCCGCGTTCGGGCAACTCGACGCGATCGTGTTCACCAGCGCTGCAGTGCCTTTTGCTCTGATCGAGCACACGGACTACACCACCTGGTTGCACGCGTACAGCGTGAACGCCGTCGGAGCATCGCACGTGTTGCGGACAGCGCTCCCCTATCTGACGGAGAGCTCGGTGGCGGTCATCGCCTCCAGCCACGACGTAGGCCGCCCCCGAGTCGGGGTGGCCGCCTATCACGCAAGCAAGGCTGCGTTGGACGAGATCCTGCGGTCATGGCGCGCCGAGCATCCCGAGCTCGCGGTGATCAGAGTCAGCGTAGGCCCCACCGAGGGCACCGAGATCCTGCGCGGGGCCGACCGTGACCTGTTGGCCGACCTGTACCGCGCCTGGGCACATCAAGGCCAGATCCCGGCGAAGATGTCGGCGGTGGACGATGTGGCCAATGCGATGCTGTCCTTGGTGGCGGTGGCTCGTGCCAACCCGTCGGTCGTCACCGACGTCGTCCATCTGGCGCCCAGGGCGTCGCGGTGATCGCCCCCAGCCGAGCAGCTGCGAGAGAAGGCGACTGAGATGGATCTCGGGCTGGGCGGCGCCAGAGCCGTCGTCACCGGGGGAAGCAAGGGCATGGGACTGGCCATCGCCGAAGCCCTCGGAGCCGAAGGCGCCTCGGTCGCCGTCATGGCCCGGGGCGCCGAGGCACTCGACTCCGCCGCACACCGCATCCGAGCGGCCGGAGCGTCCGACGTCCTTGCGATCAGCGTCGACATGTCCAGCGCGGACTCGATCGCCGCCGGGTACGCCGCGGTAGAGGACGCGTGGGGAAACCTGAACGTCCTGGTCCACACCGTGGGACCTGGCGCGGGCTCGTTCGAGGAACTCGACGACGCCGACTGGCATGCCGCCTTCGACCTCGGCACCATGTCCGCGGTGCGCTCGGTGCGTGCGGCGCTACCGCTGCTGCGGGCCGCAGACTGGGCACGGATCGTGACACTGTCGGCCCACTCCATCCAGCGGCAGAGTCCGCGACTGGTCGCCTACACCGCGTCGAAGGCGGCCCTGTCGAGTTTCACCAAGAACCTGTCGAAAAGCCTCGGTCCGGAGGGCATCCTGGTCAACTGCGTGTGCCCGGGAACCATCGTGACGGCGAGCTTCACCGAGATCCTCAAAGAAGTGCTCGCCGCGGACGGGTTCGATTCGGCGGACCCGCACGACGTCATGGCCTGGGTGGAACGCGCCTATGGCCATCCCTGCGACCTCGGGCGTGCCGGCCTGCCCGAAGAGATCGCGTCGGCCACAATATATCTGGCGTCCAGACGAAACGGCTACGTCACCGGCGCGACGGTGAACGTCGACGGCGGCAGCGATTTCATCTAAGCCTTCATCTGAGCGGGCTCAGCCCTTCTTCGCCATCTGGTCGGCGGCGGTGTCGGCCCATTGTGCATTGTGCCGGCCCATCGTCATCGCACCGTGCCAGCCTCCGTCGGTCCACAGCACCGTGCCCCCGACGTAGCTCAGCCTCGGGCTGCCCAGACACACCAGCGGCCAGGCCTGTTCCTCGGCCCTCGAGTACCGTCCGACCGGTCCGATCGCATCGTCCACGGTCTCCTTGCCCATCAGATCCTGGAACGCGGGCATCATCGCCGTCTCGGTGGGCCCGGGGTTGATGCAGTTGATGCGAATACCTTTGCGCCCGAGTTCCGGGTACCACCAGCCCACCCACGCATCGATGATGTACTTCGAGTAGGCGTAGCCACTCCACGACCACTTCTTCTCATTGGCTTCGAGCCATTCGACGGCGGCGTCGAAACCGTCGGTCTCGAGCAGCGTGGTGATGACCTTGATGTGATCATGCCAGCCGATCGCCGCCGATGACGAGATCACGCTGATGGCCGAGCCCGCGCTCATCTTGGGTACCAGAAGCTCGGCGAGATGGCGGGCGCCCACGAAGTTCACCAGTATGGTGTCCCATTCGCTGAACGGCGGACCCGGCAGTCCGGCGCAGCTGAACAGCCCGTCGACAGGGCCATCGATCGCGTCCACCACGTCTTCGATGCTCGAGCGATCTCGCAGGTCGATCTGCAACGCACGGGCGACCGGAACCGTGGTCGGCTTGATGTCCAGCGCGGTGACCTCCGCACCGAGGTCGACGAGGATCTGGGCCGCCGCCTGACCCATGCCGGACGCCGCCCCCGTGACGACAACGGACTTGCCTTGGTAACCCAGCACGTCTTCCATGACCATTTCCCTTCGACATGTCAGCCCCGAACCGGACGAGAACTCGAACTGACCTATTTTGAGAGCAAACGTTATCACTTGCCATACACTGGCTGGGTCAGCGAGCCTCAGGAGGCGCCCATGACTGTCAGTGACCGCCCGCTTCGGGTCATCCAATGGGCCACCGGTGCGGTCGGCACCGAGATGGTGACCACCATCCTCGACCACCGGCCCGACATCGAATTGGTCGGGGCACGGGTGTATTCGCAGGCCAAGGACGGCGTCGACCTCGGCACACTCGTGGGTCGGGCGCCCATCGGTGTGCCCGCCACCACCGACGTGGACCGGATACTGAACACTGACGCCGATCTCGTGCTCTATGCACCGTCATTCACCGACCTCGATGACGTCTGCGCGTTGTTGGAGAGTGGCAAGAACGTGGCCACGGTGTCGTTTCTGTTCCACCCACGACGCATCCCCGAAGCCGACCGTGAACGTCTCGCGGCGGCATGCCGAGAAGGCAACAGCACCATTCACGCCAGCGGCTTGAATCCCGGCAATCTGTCCGGTGTGCTGCCCCTGGCCCTGTCCGGGATGAGCCGCACGATCGACAAACTCACTTTGCAGGAGCGCGCCGACTGGTCGTTGTGGGAGAGCACTGACATCACCTTCGACGGCATGTGGTTCGGGCGACCGGTCGACGAGGTGAACCCGACGGCCAACGACTTCCTCTCTTTCAACACCCGGTTGTTCACCGAGCAGACCTGGTTCATCGCCGACACGTTTAACGCTGCGATCGACGACGTCTCGGTCACCCTCGAGGCGGTTCCAGCGACCAAGGATTTGCAGATACTCGGCCACGAGCTGGCGGCAGGAACCACCGCCGGGCAGCGGTGGACTTTCGTCGGCTCACGCCGCGGCACACCGCTGATCGAATTCGAAACGCTGTGGACCGTCGGCGGTGCGTACCCCGAGCACTGGCCCAAGCCCGACGACGGCTGGACCCTCACGATCGAGGGCGACCCTTCGATGCGCACCCATTTCCTCTGCCTGGCCAGCTACAGTCGCGCAGCTTCCGTCGAGGAACACGTGCGCGCCGGGCTGATCGCGGTCGCGATGCAGGTGCTGAACGCGGTGCCCGCAATCTGCTCCGCGCCGGCTGGTTTCGCGACCATAGCCGACCTGCCGCTGATCCGCAGCTACACCGGATTCGGCGACGGCACCACGATCAGCTGATTCCGACCGCACTATGCGTATGGGATAATGTTGCAGCTCAACCAACTTCGACCGGCAGGCTGGCCCAACCCCGCACACTGGAGGTGTGTGCTCGCCGCGCCCGGTCATGATCGACTGTCCAGTCTGGCCAGCGCTTGAGTACCTCCTCCAGCGCCACTCGTGCTTCCATTCTCGCCAGCGCAGCACCGAGGCAGAAGTGCAGTCCCTGCCCGAAACTAAGATGGGAGTTCGGGGACCGATGGATGTCAAATCGGTCGGGGTCCGGGTACTTGCGGTCGTCTCGGTTGGCAGCACCGTTGACCAGCAGCATGATCGAGCGACTGGGAACTGTTTGCCCGTGATGTACCGTGTCATGCTCGACATACCGCCCCTGAACCGGAGACGGTGCCTCATACCGAAGCACCTCTTCGACCGCAGCCGGGATGAGTGACGGATCCCGGGCGACCTCACGTCGGGCATCAGCGTTGTCACCCAGTAATTGTCCGGCGAACCCGATCAATCGCGTGGTGGTCTCGCTGCCGGCCCCCATGATCGTGCTGATGAAGGTGAGCACTTCGTCGCGGGTCAACCGTCGTGACACACCGTCGGCTTTCTCGACCTCCGCGTAGATCAGGTCGGTCATGAGGTCCTCGCTCGGATTCTTTTCCCGCCAATCCACATATTCGCCGATGTGGCCGTAGCTGGGGATCGCGAGTGCTTGGCCCGGTTCCACCCTGGACGCGTGCTCGGTTTGATTGAGCTCGAGGTACTTGTCGGTATTGTCCCGCAACGTCGCCTGGTCGTCGTCGGGGATTCCCAGCAGGGTGCCGATGGTCCGCATCGGCATCCACGCCCCGAGATGGGTGATGAAATCGAAGCCACCCCGTTCAGTCAGCGAATCGAGGGCGGCCACGGTGAACCTGCGCGCCAACGGCTCGATGGCCGCCATTCGTCGCGGGGTGAAAACCCGCGACAACATTCGCCGGTGCACGTCGTGCGCCGGCGGGTCTTCGAAGAGCACCAAACCGGGCGGGATCTGCATACCGCTGAGCAACACGTCCAGGATGGTGCCCTTGCCGGACCGAAACGTGTCCCAATTCTGCAGCCCGGCTGAGACATCCTCGTGGCGGGTCAGTGCGTAGAACCCGTAGTTTTCGTTGTAGTAGAGCGGCTCCTCATCGCGGAGGCGCTTCCACACCGGATAGGGGTCGTTGTCGATGTCGAAATCGAAGGGATCGTAGTAGACGTCGTGGCCTACCTCGCCGAGAACTCGTTCGTCTGCCATAGCCTGTCTCTTGTCCTCCTCTTGGGCATTCAGGGTGTTCGGAGTCGATCTGTTGACTGCATCGCGTATATCCACCGCCATCGAGGGGTGTGGCGGTCAGTCGACCGCAACGCTGGCGATGCCCGGGACAACGGTTCAACGAAACAAGGGCCGGGCCGGCCATCGCCTTCGATTCCATCGCAACCTGCATGGCTCAGACCGGTTGCGTCCCTAAATGCTTCGCGTGGCATCAGTGCCCCGTTGTTGCTCCGGCACCGGCTGATGCCCGCTGAAGTATCCACCTGCATGTGGCGGCAAGGTCAGGTTGTTGATGAGTCCGACTTCGGCGTTACACACCATCGCAACGGAATTGAGCAGGAGGGTCGCGACCGACAACGACACTGCGCGACCAGAATGATGGGTCGTCGCCAAGGTGATGTCCGAATCGATGGGCGCAATTGCAGACCTCTTCCTTGTCGACGCCTGTTTGCAGCCTAAACGAACTTTGCAGAATGTCTACAGTAGGTGGGCTTCCATTCCAGAAAGTCGCTGGGGGTTTACGATCGGGACTCTAGGGCCTCGGCCGGACTCCGACAGCAGGGTGAATCACATGGGCGGACGAGGGCCAGCTCAGGCTCCGCTTGCGCGGCGCAGCAGCGGCGAACTCGTGGCCGAGCGACTCCGCAAGCAGATCATCACTGGCGAACTCGGTCCGGGCGAGCGGCTCAACCAGGAGGACATCGCCGCCCAACTCGGTACCAGCCGCGTGCCGGTCCGTGAGGCCCTCGTCATCCTCGAGCAGGAGGGCTGGGTGAAGATGGAGATGCAGCGGGGGGGATTCGTCCTGCCAATCGACACCTCGGTCGCTGACAACGCCGAAATCTGGGATCTGGTATTCGGTTTGGTGGCCCGCCGCGCTGTCGAGAGGATGACCCCCGACGTCGCGTCCGCTCTGACCGAACTCGCCGGCGAACTGAACGCTACTGACGATTCGGAAGCGGTTTCGACGCTGTGCGAGCGGTATCTCGACGTACTCTTCGAAGTGGCCAACGCTCCGGCGGTGGCGCGAACGGTACGCCGCACCCGAGCCACCGCCATCGATACCTTCTTCGGCGTCGCCCCCGAGACCATCGAGCTCAGCCGCTCCGGCACGTTGGCAGTGATCGACGCAGTGCTCGCGGGTGACAGCGAACGCGCCAACGCCGCCCACCGAGAGATGCAACGCGACTGTCTCGATGTACTCATGAAGGTCTTCGAGAATCGAGCGTGACGATGTGGTCCGCACGACCGACTCTTTCGCGAAGCCACGGCATGCTTGCGGGATGCCAGCCGGCGCGGAGTCCCCAGCGCGCGTCGTCGTGGGGGCTCGGCATCGTGTTCCGATGTCACCAGGCGTGACGACTTCCCGTTGTACAGCTCGACCTTCCAGAAGAGGTGTGCCACCGTATCGATGTGTGTGACGTCGGTGCCGTGATACACGTGTCCGACGAACCCCACGCGGACCCGAGATCGCCCCGTCGGCGGTACTCCGTCGGCCGGCCCAACTCCCCATCCGCTTGCGACGTAATGCATTTCGTGCGCGATTTCGGTATGGCCTTAGGCGATGATGAGATCGCGGGCGCACGAGACGGTTCGCCCTTCCGTCACCAGGCGCAGCGCGGCGCGGCGGTCCGATGTTCGGGCTGAATGAGATTCAGCGTCCCGAGTTGGTCATCGGGGCCCCACCGGCCCAATTCTCTGAAATCGTCGATGTACGATTTGACTTCGGTCTTGGATGGCAGCGTCATCGGTCAGCGCCCCCTTGCAAGCGCGTACACAGTGTTCGCCATGTCCATGAGTTCCGGGGTTATCATGTTGCCTCCGTATTCTGTCCAGCACCAGCTTCGCGCGATGCCCTTTCCTGACGAGGCGCTCGTCAGTGGACCAAAGGTGTGGAGCGGGCTACCGCTCGAGTCGAACGACATGGTGTAGACGTCGGATCCCATCGACGTATCGAGACCGACGAGCCTTCCGCGATCATCGAAAGTCGGCTTGGCGACGACGTCCTTATGCGTCGTGGTGACACCGTCTTTTAGTTGATAGCCCGGCCCGAAGGACACGCCGTCTCGCCCCTGCCAGAAGCTGCCGCCGCCGAGCTCGCCGTCGGCGAACTCGTGCAACCACGAAACCCACATCCCTTGCAGGTGTCGCACGATCGGTAGCTCGGTGTAGATCGTGCCCGCCGGACCGTAAGCGAAGTCCTGGTGGGCGTATCCCGATACCTCGACACCGTTGACCTTCCCGGTGGCGTACATCAGTTCGTGCCGGTAGTAGACGTCGGCATCGATTCCCTCTTGGGGTGGAACGTGGGTGAAGACGATGTCACTCACCGTCCGGCCGTGGAGTTCCCACCGGTTGCTGGCGTCGTACCAGTGAAAGCCGTCGGCATCCCGCTCGATTCGGCCGCTTGCATAGGTCAGTTGCACATTGCTTCCAGCGTCGAGCAACTGCATGGGTTCGAACCAGTCGAGCGTCGAGTACTCCGGGAAAAGGTGCGTGGCGTCGACCTCCATTCCCTTTTGCAAGGACCGGAATCCGCAGATCGGCGACACCACGTGGGTCATCCCCGGGACGAAGTCGTCGCATCCGCGCACCCCCCAGTAGTCGTTACCCTCCGAGTCGCTGACGACCCCACCCAACCAGATGCCGCATAATCCCTGCGCTGAATCAGGCCGCCAGTCACGCCGGTAGTGATCCAACGTCGGGGTTTGGCTGGTGATGTCGAAGTCAACCTGCTCGTACATGAATCTCTCTTTCTCGGGTTAATCGATGGACGGACGGGAGATCACGCGTGAGGCCGCCGTCAAGAGTCCCAGGCACTCGAGGTCGGACACGTACTTCTCGATGATCGAACGGTCGATACCGGGGATCTCGCCATCGACACCGATACCGGCCTTCGACACCGCAGTTCGGAACCGGTCGGTCGGCGCAAACGATCCCCGCACCGGCGGTTGGGGATGCCGGTAGCTGGCGAGCAGAGGCAGCAGCGAGGCCTGGCGCTGTTTCTCGGGCAGGTTCCTCAAGGCGATTTCGAAGCGCTCCAACCACTGCACATAGTCGTCGATACGCTCGACATGAACTCCGTAGTCGACCATCCAGTCGACGAACGTATCGAGGCCGACCCCGTCGTCGTGTGGATTGACCACGTGAAACGTACGGAACCCCTCGAAGTCTCCCCATGCCGTCACCGTCAGGGTTGATACCGCATCGGCGACGAAATCCACCGACAGACCGTCGAAGTGGGCACGCGGTCGGCCGCCATCGGCATCACGTAGGTAGAACGACTCCGGCGCGAGCCCAGTGGCGCCGATGCTGAGAATGAGCCGAGTGACCATGTCGGGGAGGTTGAGTTGGCCGCGATACCGCGGGTCCGCCATGATCATGTCGCAGCGGAAGACGGTGACCGGGAGCCCACACAGGTCGTGTGCCTGTCGGAGCAGCACTTCGCCGGCCCACTTGCTGGTGGCATACCCGGTCGCGTAATTGTCGTCCAGCCGCCGGATTTGGCCGACACGACGAACATCGGCGTCTTCGTTGAACTGGCCGAAAGGTATCGCTGCGCCGACACCGACCGACGATACGAATGCGATCGGCTTCTGCCGAATCGACAAGGCCAGCTTTATGAGCTCCGCCGTACCGACGACGTTCGGGCCGAAGAGCTGGCGGTACGGCAACATGTGGTTCACCAGCGCAGCCGGATCGACGATCAGATCGACGGTTTCGGCCAGTCGTTCCCATATCACCGCATCGAGGCCGAGGTTGGCCTCGCTCTTGTCCCCGGCGAGCACCTCGAGGCGCTCCGATGCCAATGCCCCGTACCGCTGTAGGAGTGCGGGATCGCCGCTGTCGAACACATCGTCGAGTCGTCCTCGCGCGGATGCATCGTCCTTGGCACGAATCAGGCAGATCACCTTGCCACCGGCTGATTCCATGCGACTGAGCCAGTCCAACAACAAGTACCGGCCGAGATACCCGGTGGCACCGGTCAACAACACCGTTCGGACCTCGGAATGGGGATCCTCGAGAGTGCGCGCGCCCTCGATCGTGACGACGTCGATGAATTTGTCGAGCGTGAGATCACCAGCATCCACCTCGGTCACTGCCGGCCCGTGGACCGACTCGAATGTCGTTCCCGAAGTCGTTGATAGACGGTGTGTCTCGATATAGTCGGCAATGGACTGCATGTCACTGGCCGGGCTGATGATGGTTCCCACCGGGACGTCGAGCTCGAAGATGCTTGCCAGCTGATTTGCGAAGGTGAGCGCCGACAACGAGTCACCGCCGAGACCGGAGAAGTGCGCATCAGCAGGGACTTCCTCGATGGCTGTCCCCAGAAGTGCACTCGCGACGGCACAGACGGTATGCGCGGCGGGACGTAGGTGGGCCTCGGCACGCAGTTCGGCAAGCCGAGCCCCTTCGGCCTCGGCATGCTCGGCGTAAAGCTGCTCGAGTGGCTCGGAATACCGCTTCTTGAGATTGGGCCGCGACGGTTTGCGGACACCGCCGAGCAACCCGTTGTCGAGGGTGAAGGGTTCGAGTTCCACGAGAATGTCGCGCGGAATCTCGTAGGGCTCGAGTTTCGCTGAGCGGGCCGCCTCGCGGAGTGATCTCAGGATCAGCGGCTTCAGTTCGGAGATCGGTGCTTGGGAGCGAGCAGCGTCCGAGGGTACGACGACAGCGAGTAGATACGACCGCTCACTATTGCCGTACACGTAGATCTGTTCGACCGCGCGGCAATTGATGAACAGCGCCTCCAGCTTCGACACCGTGACAAACTCGCCCTGGGACAGCTTGATCACATTGTTGCGCCGGTCGACGAATCGAACTTCGTCCGGTCCTGTCTCTGCGACGACGTCCCCGGTGCGGAAAAAGCCGTCCTCGTCGAAGACGTCGGCGGTGATTTCGGCCCGCTTGTAATAGCCACTGAACAGCGTGCGCGACTTGATCAGAAGCTCACCACGCGGATGAGGCCGGTCCGTGCTGAAGTATCCGAGTTCTGGCACGTCGGCGAGTTTGTAGTCGATCACTGGTGGCTTCTGCACCTTGCCGTCGATGACCACCGAACCGGACTCCGTGGCACCTAGCGCATTCATCAGGTGTGAATCGAGCAGTCTTTCGACCCACTCCGCGAGCTCGTCGGATATCGGTGCCGAGCCGGTCAGTGCGGTGATGAAGCGGCCGCCGAGCACGCGGGTGCGCAGGTCGGCGAGGATGGTTTCATCGTCGTCATCGGCACGCCTCTGGCGCTCTTTGGTGAACTGGCTGTACACCATCTCCCACACCCGCGGAACGAAGTTGAGCTGGGTGGGACGAACAAGGGCCAGGTCATCGAGGATGGTCGAGAGGTCACTTCTACCCGCGAAATACGCGATACCACCCGACCCCAGCGTCGCGTAGAGCATTGCGCGACCGGCAGTGTGACTCATAGGCATGTAGTTCAGGGTGATCGCCGGAAGTGCAAAACCTCGCTCCACCAGGACGGCTGCGGTCGCCGTCCACGCCGACTTGGCCAGGCTCTCAGAATGCATGGCGCCTTTGGGACTTCCGCTACTTCCCGACGTGTAGACGATCACCGCGAGTCGGTCGCCGTCGGGCGCAGGGTCTGGCGGCGTGGGCACTCCAGCCCCGCGGTCGATCGCTTGGGCGAGCGTCTCCAGGACGACGGAGCTGCCAGCCTCGGCGAGTCGCCGTCGGCAGGCTTCCTGCGCCTCGCTGTGGTCGTCGACCTCCGGGTCGTAGTCGAAGACGATCACCAAGTTCGGCGCGGGGCCGTCCAGTGCGATGGTGACGGCGGTGTCGAGGTGCTCGGCACTGCAGGCGATTACCGACGGCTGCGCCTCCTCGACGATGGTCAGCAGCTGACCGGCGGGAGCCCCCGCGTGCAGGGGCACCGAAACCCCACCGAGCATGGGCACGGCCATGTCGATGGTCGTGTAGTCAACGCTGCAGAAGCCGAGTGTGGCGATGCGATCGCCCGAACGTGCGAAACCGTCGGCAAGCGCAGCTGCAGTGGCCGTTACCCGAGACCACAGCTCGGCGTAGGTGATGGTGTCGAATCGAGGCAGCACCTGCAGGCATCGCCGCCCATCGGCAGCAGCGACCAGCTCGGTGGCGCGTTGCCCCAGAGCAGGCCGGTCGGCGTAGCCCGTTGCCACCGTGCGCATCAGCTCCACCCAGCCGATGTCGCGATCGACGATCGCTTCGCAGACAACTCGGTCAGGTAGCGACGCCACGAATTGCGGGTCGTTGGCCAGCAGATGGCTCACCTTGCGGGCAAGCTTCTCGCTCTCGCCGTCAACGAGCACGCGTTACCGCCGAACCGCGGTTCCAACCCGGCACCGATGTGCACTTCGCAACCCACATCGCCAACTCAGCGCCTCCCCTCGCAGGTCACAACCGTCCATGTCACAATTGCAGACATTCTATGATTTGACCACCCTTTGCTCCTTCGCGTCTCGAATACAAGGCGGAAGAAGTGGTCGTCTCGACGCGATTGCGATCACTCCATCACGCATTCGCACGCTTGGCTCAAGCGCTCGTACTGCAACCCGGGCAGGCTATCTCCAGGCGCCGACGACCCCGTCGCTCGTCCGAATTCCCATTGCCGACGATCAGGTATCCCGCCCGCACCGTCGGTACAGCTGATCAGCGGATGCACGAGGGGATCTCGAGTGGTCCAGCCCGCACAGAGCGTCGGCGAATCGGGGTCCGACTCCGTCAGCGTCAAGAGAAGTGCGGCGCGTTCAGCTGTGGCAACCGACACGCTTCGCGGATAGCCATCCGCAGCCGCCGTGTTGAGAGGATTCTCCCGATGCCGGCCAACCACCAATCAATCCACGAAATCCCAACCGGCTCGGTTGTTCTTGAACGTGCGAGTCGGGAGCGTCACCCGTCGAATCTTTGCGAAAGCGAGATCGTTGGGCAGTCGCCCGACCGCGACGCGGGGAGTTCGGGCATCGAAACCGCCCTTCCCCCCAAGCAGACAGTGCGTACACTCGGGGGCGATCGGTGAGTTCGATTGTCGGACTGCAGTAACGGACGATGCCTCGATTCCGGGTGTCAAAATCGGGGCCACCACCGTGAAGCTACCCATCGGTCGCAGTTCGCTTCTGCCCGGTCGCCCGTAGCCCGGTGCAACCCCTGCGTGGGCTCGTGATGGGAAAGCATCGGCAGTTGGTCGTCTGCCACGACGATGGCGACGTCCAGCTCACGGCACGTAAGACATTTCGTCGAAGATCGATCCCGGCACCAGCAGGTCCCCCGTGTCAGTGATCTCGTCCAGATGCGTCACAATGTCCTCAGCACTCAGAGATCCGGTAGGGCTATGCCAGCCGCGGGTGACGCCTATTTGCAGTGCCGCCACCCTGCCGCGAAAGGCACTAAGCGTCAGCCGCGTCCTGGTACACGCCTCACTGGCAAGAAACGCGACGACTGGCGCCACCTGGTCGACCCGCAAGGTGTCGAGGAATTCCCGGCCATCGGGTGTCTCCGCAGCCTCGGCCATCAATGCCATCGCCATCCGAGTTGCCGCCATCGGCATGATCGCATTTGCGGTGATGCCGTACTCCGCACCCTCCAACGCTACGACGTTCATCAGTCCGAGTATTCCCGTCTTGGCGGCTGCGTACCCGGCCAAGCGGGGTTGCCCGAAAACACCCGCGGCAGAGGAAACAAAGACGATGCGACCGAATCTCGCGTCCTTCATTCTTGCGAAAGCGGGACGGACGACGTGGAACGCCGCCAACAGGTGGTGGCGGAGCAGAGCCTCGAACCGGTCGGTCGGCCAGTCGTCGAAAGCGTCTTCGTGGATGATTCCAGCGTTCGCGACGACTGCATCCAGGCGGCCGTACTCGGCTAGCGCCAACTCGACTGCGTGCTGTCCCCCGGTCTCGGTGCTGGCATCAGTGGCGCATGCAACGGCACGCCCTCCGGCAGCGAGGATGGAATTCGCGACTTCATGTGCCGGCGCCGGATCGACACCGTGGCCCGCGGTGTCTGATCCGTTGTCATGCACTACGACGGCTGCGCCGCGCTGTGCCAGCTCACGGCAATAGGCCTCGCCTAGTCCACGGCCACCGCCGGTGACGAGTACAACTCGGTCGGCGAATGAGATGCGGTTCATGACGATCGGAACAGCCCCTTCCCGGACGGTAGCAAGTCAAGCATCGTGTCAGTTCCCGGTGGTGCATCCGATAGGTCGTATCGAGGGCGCCGCGTGCTCCCCGTAGCGGGGGCCACCCACACCACCGGCCGCGACGAGTAGGAATCTGGGCGACATTCAGCGCTCATGGAGCCGGTAGTGGGTTCTGTGTGATGTGAACGGAGCCATGGCAGACAAATCGTAGAGCCCCGGGGCGGCCGCCAACACCACGGGAATCGCATTGATCGCGTGCATGGCTGTGGCCAGACAACCTTGTTCCGCGTGGTCCTCGTCCTGCGAACCGATCACCAAGTGCAATCGCAGATTCGGCTCGCCCGAAAAGGTGACCTCGTAGCCGATTTCGGTCGGCCACTCCGGTGCCAGGTCATCGGCCATGCGGGTGAGGTGTTCAACGGACAGTGTCACCTCGCCGCAGTCGGCCACCACTCCGAAGCGCATCGCGCCCACCGTTCCCTCAGGGATCTCACCGGCTGCCACCGACAACGCCCTCGGCGTCGTGGCGACCTCGCGGTACCCCTCGACGCCGCGGATGCGCAGGCCCAGCGCCTGAGCGAGCACGGTGGCGCTGCCGATCCAGGCACTGGCGGCATATTCGGTGTTCGTGAGCAACGGAGTGGTGTCCTCGGGCGGGAAGCCGAAACCCATCGCGTTGAAGATCAGGTCGTGACTTGCATAGGTGGAGTAGTTCAGCACTTCGCGGACATCGATGCGGCCGGCGCGCGCGGTGATCCGCGACAGGATCGGGGCGAGCGACTCGCCGACGAAACCTGGATACAGACCCAGGCCCAGGAACGTCGAGTTACCTGTGCCGCAGGATGTTTCGATAGCATCGGCCAGTGCTGCGTCCAGAGAACGTGGGTGGACGAAACGACTACCGGTGGTGATCACGTTCTTTCCGGACGCCAGGAGGTCGCAGACGTCGGCGAAACATCCGGGTGTGTCGGTTTCGACCTTGCCCATGTAGAGCACCACATCGGCGTCTGTGGCCAGCAGTGCGTCGCGGTCGTCGGTCGCCGATACGCCGATCTCGGAAATCCCACACAGAGAGCCCGCATCCACACCTGACTTGGCGGGGTCGTACACGCGCACGCCCACCAGGTCCAGATCATCTCGGGCGATGACGTGGCGGAGCGACATCGTTCCGGTCACGCCGGTGGCCCACTGAATGACTCGTGTCATCGGTGTCCTCAATCCCAAACCACGTCAAGTCTGGACGGGGAGCGGAACATGGTGCCGGTGATGTACGGCGCTGGGGCCTCGGGATCCAGTCGAAGGCCTGGTAGCTCGTCGAATAGGGCGTTGAAGATCTTCGTGCTCTCCAAGCGCGCCAGATGCATCCCCAAGCACACATGCGCACCGTGCGCGAAACCGATGTGCGGCTTGCGCTCCCGAAAGATGTTGAACTGTTCCGGGTCTTTCCAGCGGCCTTCGTCGTGATTGGCGCTGCCCAGACTGAGCATCATGGTCGACCCTCGCGGAATGCGCACTCCGCCCAGTTCGGTATCGCAGGTGACCTCACGCATGAAGTTCAACAGCGGAGTCTCCCAGCGAATGCCCTCCTCGATGGCCTGCGGCAACAGACTCCGGTCGGTTCTCACCGCGTCGAGCTGGTCCGGGTGCGTCAACAATGCCAGGGCCAGGCTTGCCGTGGATCGAGAGGTGGTTTCCGCTCCGGCAGGCAACAGGTTTCGCATGAAGCCGTAGATCTGCTCGTCGGACATCTTCACGCCGTCGACCTCAGCCGCAGCCAGAATCGAGACCATGTCGTCTTGCGGCGATCTCCGCTTTTCGGCCAAGATGCCGACGAAGTAGTCCTTCATCTGCGCCGAGGCCGTCATCGCGGCCTCCATGTCGGCACGAAACCCCAGCATGTCGATCGCCAGACGATGGAACCACAGAACGTCGGCCTCGGGGAGTCCCAACAGTGCAGCGATCACCCGCACCGGAATCGGCATGAACACCGCGTCGACCAGATCTGCGCGCTTGTCCTCTTTGAACTTCGCGATGGTCTGGTCCACCAGTGGACCGACCAGTTCACCGTCCCATCGCTTCATCGACGAGCGGGCGAACGCGAACTCGTGCAACTTGCGGTACACGGCGTGCTCGGGCTCTTGCATCTCGAGAATCGTCGGACCCTGCAGCGGACGCACGATGTCCTCGTAGCAGCGCGTGCTGAACGTGACGTTGTCGGTGAAGACCGCCTTGACCGTGTCGAAAGTGTAGGCGGTGAACGTCTGCGTTCCTTCGCCCGAGTTGCCGGTCAGGCCCATTTCCGGCCAGCCCGGATGGACCGGCGCCTGCGCGCGCAATTGCTTCAGCAGCGGATACGGGGAGGCGTCGCCGTCTGCCCCCATTCCCACGTTGAACCTGTCCTGCGCATCCCGGATGCTCTGCTCGAGCTCCTCGACGGTTGGCGATTCCACCATGCGGCGACCCCTCACTACTTCGGAACACGCTCAACATACACCCTGGTGGTTGCGAACATACATCATGTAGGTTGATTGATCGGGCAGGTTGACCACCTTCGAAAGCACTACCAGGAGTGATCGATTGACGATTCGAGTGGCGCAGTGGGCAACGGGCGCGGTCGGCCGCGCGGCGCTGCGGGAACTGATCGAGAACCCGAGTTTCCAGTTGGTGGGTGTGCTGGTCTACGACCCTGCCAAAGACGGGCTCGATGCGGGCGCACTGTGTGGACTTCCGCCGACGACGGGAGTCCGGGCCACCACGGACAAGGATGTCATCATGGCGTCAGGCGCCGAGGTCGTCGTGCACGCGGCCAGCAAGGCGCACGCAGTCGAAACGAACGCCGAGGACATCTGCCGGATGCTGGCCGCCGGTATCGACGTGATCAGTACGACGTCGTACAACCACCTCCCCACCTACGGCACCGCCACCACCGATGCCTTCCTCGACGCGTGCCGAACCGGGAGCTCGCATTTCCACGCCGCTGGCGAGAATCCGGGCTTCATGTTCGAGCGCTTGGTCACCACCGTCACCGGGTTGAGCAAGTCCATCGACCGCATCGACCTCTACGAGGCCACCGACGTCTCGGCCGTCGACAGTCGGCCGATGTTGATCGACTTGATGGGGATGGGCCGCTCGCCAGCCGACGTCACCGTCGACTCACCGATCATCAAGAAGCTGGACATGGCGTACCGACAGGCGCTCAACGCCACTGCCGACGTCCTCGGCATCCAATTGACACATATTGACGTGGCGGTGGACTGCACGACGCTGACGTACCCCATCGAAGTCAAAGCCGGCGTGATCGATCCCGGAACCGTCGTGGGTCAGCGATTTTCCTGGACTGGTCACTGGTCGGGTCGTCCGTTGCTGGCCATCCACGAGGAATGGGTGCTCACCCGCGACCTTCCCCAGTGGGGTCTCAAGCCGCTCGCGCCCGGGGAGAAAGCCCCGCTGATCCGCGCGGTGATCAAAGGCGTGCCCAGCTTCGAATTGCAGTTGGATGTCGGCTGGGACGACGAGCCACCCCCCGGGGGACATGCCATGCCCGGACACCTGATGATCGCGATGAGCGCGGTGCGCGCGATCCCTTACGTCCGCGAACAGAGCTCGGGAATCGTCTCCGCTCCGGTTTTCGGCGCGATCCAACTGTCAGCCGACGCCCACCGCACGTGAGATGTTCGCACTGGGAGCTGCGTGAAACACGTGACCGGATCCATCCGGGAGCACGCGGCGGGCGACCAGGTAGTCGCTACCCAGCCACCCCTGGCGGATGAAACGACCGAACCGCAGAAACGTCCCAGGTGCGCCGCTGGCCGCCGGAATCAGCTTGACCTGCTCCATCGCCTGCTTGACACCTCCACCGGTCAACGGCCGCGCCCCCTCCAGTGCCCGGACGATCACCGTGGCCGCATCGTGAGCCAGCCCCGGCATCGAGTGGCCCGGCCGTCGTCCGTATCGCGCCTCGAATCGATCGAGAAAGGCCTGCCCCACCGCGTTGCGCTCATCGTAACTGTCGAGCCCGACCCAGCCTGCGAGCTGGCGCATCCACTCCGCATTGATGTGCGCCATTTCGAAGGCGGTCGTGGTGTAGCGCGGAGGATCCCAGCCGGCGGCCAGCAATGCGTCGGTGAATCCCCACAGGCCGTGGCCGAATCCGACGTGGACCAGGGCATCCGGTTCTGCGGCTCGCAGCCGGTCGACGACGTCGGCCTTGTCCGCCTCCACCTGCGGGATCGCCATTGTGGAAACGACGGTCAAACCCGCTGCCGTGTAGGCTTTTTCGGCGAACGAGAGATATTCCTTGCCGATCAGCGACGCCTCGTAGGCGATGGCGATGCGCGACCTGTTGTCGCCCAGCATGACAGCGGCCAGCATCACCGGCTCCTCGGCCATCGAGCCGTTGTTCAATGCGAAGCACCATTCACCCAACGCACCCTCCGAGCCGGACAGGGTGATGATCGGCGTCCGCGCCGTCGCGTCGACGTGGGGACGCAACGGAACCACGTTGTCGGAGATCCACGGCCCGAAGATGGCAAGGCAGCCCTCCCCCACGAGTTCGTCGAACGCCCGCTCCACCGCAGCGTAGGTTCCGTTGGGCAGGCCGACCACGTTGCGCCGGACCAGTTCCACCGGGCGATCGATTCGCCCGGCCGCGAGCGCCTCGTCGATGACCAGTCGGATCGCGTCGACGGTGTCGTTGTCAGTGTCGCCCATCGTCGGATAGTCGTTGAGCAAACCGACTTTGAGCGGAGCGACCGAACCATATGCGCGTGCTTCGTCGTCAGCCATCTTGGCAACATACATCATGAAGGTTGTTACGATGTCGACATGGCGAAGCGCGGTGGCACCGACCACGAGCGACGTGAGCGCGGCGGCCAGACCCGCCGAGATCTGATCGACGCGGGCCGCGAGCTGTTCGTTGCCCACGGCTACTTCAACACCAGCATCGGAGACCTGGTAGCCAGATCCGGGGTGGGTACCCGCGGAGCCTTCTACCACCACTTCAAGGACAAGGCCGAACTGTTTCGGGCAGTGTTCGAGGAGGTGGAACGCGACCTCACCCTGAGATCGCTGACATCGCCACCCCGGGGCGCGGACCCGTGGGAACGGCTGAGCCGCGGTTTGCACAGCTTCCTCGGGGCGGCCGTTGAGCCCGAGGTTCAGCGAGTCATGCTGCTCGATGGACCGGTCGTACTCGGATGGCAGGCGGTGCGCGCCATCCAGGAGCAGAACAGCATCGCGATGATCCAGAAGAAGGTCGGCGAAGCGATCTCCGAGGGGATCATCGAGGACCAACCGGTCAGCGAACTGACGCATATGCTCGTGGCCGCCGTAGAGGAGGGCGCGCTGCTGGTTGCCCACGCGCCGGATCCCGCGGATGCGCGCCAACGAGCCGCCAGGATTCTGGAGCGCCTACTGCTGAGCTTTGCGCCGAACAGTCGAAAAGCGCTGCGCCCCTGATGTCTTTCCGCCATGCCCGGATCGCACGATCTCACCCGGAAACGATTGTTTTCGTTTTTCGCATATTGTCCCTCTATAGTCTTGATAGCTTTGCCTCTACCCGGCACAAGGAGACTCATGCATCCATCTGACGAGCGACCCCGACTGTCGGACGACTCCCCGTTCCGGGTCGCCGTCGTCGGCGCGTCAGCCGGACTCGGGCGGTGCATCGGCATCGGTCTGGCCGCGAGGGGCGCCCGAGTCGCCTTCATGGCCCGTCGAAAGGACCGGCTCGAGAACGCGGCCGAGGAAGCGGGAAACGACGCAGCCGCGGTCGCGTGTGACGTCACCGACGAGAGCAGTTGTCAACGTGCCTTCGCCGAGGTGACTGACAACTTCGGCGGTTTGGACGCACTCGTGTACACCACCGGGATGGGCGTCCTGGCGCCACTGGCCGACGTGACCGCCGAGCAGTGGGCGCAACTGTTCGCCACCAATGTCACCGGAGCGTCGCTGGTGACCGCTGCCGCTGCACCGCACCTGGCTGCGAGCGCCGGATCGGCCGTGTACCTGTCCTCGCTGAGCGCGTCGTACTCCACACCATGGCCGCTGTTGGGTGCCTACGCGGTCAGCAAGGCTGCGCTGGACAAGCTCGTCGAGGCGTGGAGAATCGAGCACCCCAACATCGGCTTCACGCGGCTGGCGGTCGGCGACAGCTTCGGCGGCAGCGGCGACTCACAGACAGAGTTCAACAAGAGTTGGGACGCCGCCGCGCTGGACACCGCGATCCGATTCTGGATGGACAACGGCTACATGCAGGGCGGCCTCGTTGATGCCGACCACCTCGCCGAGGTGGTCCATTCCGTGCTCCGTTGCGGCAACAGCAGTTTCATCCCCTACTTGACCCTGGCTCCGCGACCGGCGGATGCGGTGAAGGAACTTCGACAGTGGTGAAGGACGTCAACCCGTGACACACGAATCTCGCATGCTCATCGACGGCAAGCTCGTCGAGTCGGAATCAGGACGGCAGTTCGACAACGTCAATCCCGCCACCGAGGAAGTGATCGGCGGTGCGGCAGACGGTACCCGGGCCGACATGGAGCGAGCCGTTGCGGCGGCACGGCACGCCTTCGATCACACGGACTGGTCACGCGACGGCGAGGCCCGGGCCGCCGGGCTCCGGCAATTGCAGGCTGCACTGGAAGCCGAGCGCGACGAACTGCGTAGCGAGCTCGTCGCGGAGGTGGGCTGTCCCGTACTGAGCACCTACGGGCCCCAACTCGACGTACCCCTCAACGAAGCGTTGACCTGGCCGGCCGACATGATCAGCCAGTTCCCGTGGAAGCGGTCGCTGCCCGACAAGGACGCATTCGGCATGGGCACGCCCGCCACGCGCGAGGTATGGAAGGAACCGATCGGGGTCGTCGGGGTCATAGCACCCTGGAATTTCCCGTTCGAGATCATCCTGAACAAGATCGGCCCGATACTGGCGATGGGCAACACGTGCGTGCTCAAGCCGGCTCCGGACACGCCATGGAACGCCACCCGGATCGGCCGGATCATCGCCGAGAACACCGACATTCCCCCCGGCGTCATCAACATCGTCACCTCGTCGGATCACCTCGTCGGCGAGGTGCTGTCGACCTCACCGCTGGTCGACATGGTTGCCTTCACCGGATCGACGGCCACTGGTCGGCGGGTTATGCAGGCGGCTGCACAGACGATCAAACCGACGTTCCTGGAACTCGGCGGCAAATCCGTGTATCTGGTTCTCGAAGACGACGGTGATCTCAAGGCCTCGATCGCCGGCAGTGCGTTCATCTCGATGCATGCCGGTCAGGGCTGCGCCATGCCCACCCGCCTGCTGGTACCGAACTCGCGCTACGACGAAGCTGTTGAGATCGTGAAGGTCGCGATGGAGCGCAACAAGTACGGCGACCCGACCGACCCGTCCGTGCTGCAGGGCCCGCAGGTTTCCAAGAGGCAGCAGGAACGGGTGCTGGGTTACATCGAGACGGGCAAGCAAGAGGGTGCGCGCCTGGTCACTGGCGGCAGCATCCCCAAGCACCTGTCCACGGGGTACTACGTCGAACCCACGGTGTTCGCCGACGTCGACAATCGGATGACCATCGCCCAGGAAGAGATCTTCGGCCCGGTGCTGTCGGTGATCGGCTTCGACGACGACGATGACGCCGTCCGCATCGCGAACGACTCCATCTACGGCCTGTCGGGCGTCGTGTTCGCCAGCGACCTGGATCGGGCGAAGGCGGTCGCCGCACGCATTCGTACGGGCACGCTCGGCATCAACGGCGGACTCTGGTACGGCGCCGATGCGCCGTTCGGCGGTTACAAGCAATCCGGCATCGGAAGGCAGTGCGGGATCGAGGGCTTGGAGATCTTCACCGAGACCAAGACCGTCGGCTGGCCGGCATCCTGACCCCGTAGAACCAACCGAGGAGACGAACATGAAATCCAGGGCAGCGGTACTCCGCGGCGTCGGCATGGACTGGGAGGTCACCGACATCGAGCTCGATGACCCACGGGCGGGCGAGGTGCTGGTGCGGATGGCCTATGCCGGGATCTGTCACTCCGACGAGCACTTCTACACCGGCGACAGCGTGCCGAGCGCGGACATGGAGGAGATGATGCGGGCGGCCGGTGTGCCGGTTCCCGAATGGTTTCCGATGCTCGGCGGGCACGAGGGTTCCGGCATCGTCGAGCGAGTAGGTCCGGAAGTCCGCACTCTCGAGCCCGGTGATCACGTCGCGGTGTCGTTCTTCCCGGCCTGCGGCAACTGCCGGTGGTGCGCCACGGGACACACGTACCTGTGTGATGTCGGTGCGGATATCTACAGCAAGGACATGACGACCGACCACACCCGCCGCCGCCACGTGTCCGGCCCGGATGGTGTCGAGGACCTGATGGCGATGATGCAGGTCGGAACCTTCTCCGAGTACGTCGTGGCCTCCGAACGCTCGTTGGTCAAGATCCACGACTGGATCCCGCTGGAGGCTGCGTCACTGGTGTCGTGCGGCGTCACAACAGGTTTCGGGTCCGGCACTGTCGCCGCGGGGACCGAACCGGGCGACACCGTCGTCGTCGTGGGAGTCGGCGGGATCGGCATGAACGCCGTGCAGGGCGCAAAGGTGGCAGGCGCCAGGCACGTCGTGGCCGTGGATCCGAACGAATTCAAACGCCAGATCGCCCCGAGTTTCGGCGCAACCCACACCGCCACCGATGCCGGTACAGCGATCGAACTGGTCAAGGAGCTCACCTGGGGGGTGATGGCCGACCGCGTCGTACTGACACCTGGCGTGGTGCCCCCCGACCTCATCATGGTCGCCATGATGTTGCTCCGCAAAGGCGGGACCTGTGTGCTCACGGGCATGACGAAGGTCAGTGACTTGATGGTTCCGATGAGCCTCCCGGACATGGTGAGTTCCTGTAAAACCTTGAAAGGTGCGCTCTACGGGGAGATGAACCCCCGCGATGCGATGCCGAAGTTGCTCTCGATGTACGAGGCCGGCACCATCAAGCTCGACGAACTCGTCACGCAGAAGTACAAGCTCGACGACATCAACGAAGCGATGCGGGATCTGCGCGCAGGCAATAACATTCGTGGTGTCATCGCGTTCGAATAACCTCCGTAGCTATCTCGTCGATGTCGTGTACGGATCGATTCCGCTCCCGCGGGTCTGCGCGATGATCGCGCTGCCGAGCCACCGCTTCAGGAACTGCCGTAATTCGGCAGGCGAACGGCTCGGGTCGTTGGGAGCGACGAAGAAGGACAGCATGGTCCGCAGCGTGAACTCGACCAGATCACGTAGCGCCGCGTCGTCGTAGCCGTAGTGTGCCCAGTCCACGTCGAACCGGGTGATCATCCGCATACCGAAGTCCTGCGCCAGTTCCGAGGTGACCTCACTGGGGCGGGCAGCCGGACTCGGCGCGGACAGCAATATTGCCAGGTGCGGGATCGCGACGACGGCGTCGAGGGTGAACATCACCCCTTCGGTCATGGCATCGGCGGGGTCGTTGATTCCGTGCACATGTGTGGCGAGTTGATCGAGGAATCCGTCGACCGACGCGATCGCGGCGGCGCGCATCAACTCGTCGGCGGTGGAGAAGTAGCGGTAGACCGTCTGCCTGATGACCCCGAGCGACTCGGCGACGTCGGCGATCGTGATGGCCGACCCGGTCCGGGCGATCAGATCGACCGCGGCGGCGACGATGCGCTGTGCGGCTTCGGCATCGGTGGCAGGCGGATCACCGCCCCAACCACGGCGTTTGCGTGCCATCGTGGCACCGACGCTAGCACAGGCGTTGACGTGGGAGCCGGAATACAGTAATCATACATCTAACCGCCGCTGCGTATGATTACTGAGGATTGCCGAGGTTCGACCGTGACCGACCTGATAGTCCGCAAGCTACGATTCGCCTTCGCGAGTCACCCGGTGCCCTTCGTGTGGAACGAGACCAATCCCGCGTTCTCCTCGATGGCGAATGCGGTGTCGTTCCTGGCCATCGGGTTCGAGAAGATGATCGGCAGCATGATCCCCGAGGCGATGCCGCACATCGGAGATCCGGCCGTCGCCGAGGAGGCCGACGCATTCGTCCGCCAAGAGGGTCAGCACGCGATGGCGCACCGACAGCACGCCAAGGGGTTGATCAAGGCCTACCCGGCGCTGAAAGAAACCCTCGACAGCGTCGTTGCCGCGTTCGACGACATGACCGCCAACAAGCCCCTGAAGTACCGCCTGGCGTATACGGCCGATCTCGAGGCCACCTTCACCCCGGTGTTCAAGCTGATGCTCGATCACGACGACACACTGTTCGCCCCGGGTGACGACCGGGTCGCATCACTTTTCCTGTGGCACTTCGTCGAAGAGGTGGAGCACCGCAGTTCGGCGCTGACCATCTACGACGCGGTCGTCGACGACCCGTGGTACCGCATGCGGGTGGCCCCGTCGATCTTCAAGCATGTCATGGGGATCATCCGGCTGGCCTCCGAGGACTTCAACAGGCATGTGCCGCTGTCGGACCGCAAGGTCGATGCGATGTCGACGTTCCGGATCCGCCGGCGCACGAAGGCCCTGCGGCAACGACTGCCGTTCACCCAGGTGCGTGACGACGGCCCGTTCGCCGATGCGTTCCGCCACCTCCCCCGTAGGAAGCAACTCGTCGCACTGTCGGGAATCGTGCGCAGTCAGATCCCCGGGCACGATCCCGCGAACGAACAACTCCCCGCATTGGCGCAGGAATGGTTCGACCGCTACGGCGCCGGCTACGACGTGACCCAGTGGTACACGGCCGACCGCGACGACGAAAGAAGCACCGCCCATGTCTGATCTGTGCACTCCGACCTTCGCCGATCTCGCCGCGCGGCTCGGATTCTCGTGTGAATCCGCCGGCGGACTCGTCGAGTTCCGCAACCCGTTCGCACTGGAGAACTGGACGCTGCCGGTTCTCGAGCTCACCGTGATCGCCGGTGCCGTAATGGCCCTCGTGTACGCAATCGTCCGGCTCCGGCGCCACAACGACCCGACCAACATCGTGCTGTGGTTCGGCGCCATCGCCTATCTGCTCATCATCGAGCCGCCCCTGTACTTCCCGACGGCGTTCGGGATCGCCGAGCACGTCGACACGATGTTCGCGCACAACGTGTTCACCGTCGAGTTCCTCTGGGGCCGGTTGCCGCTCTACATCGTGGCGATCTATCCGATGATGGCGACGGTGGCCTTCGAGATAGTGCGCAGCCTCGGAGTGTTCCGCCGCTACGGAACCGTGATCGGCGCGGTCTGTGTGGGATTCGTCCACCACGCGTTCTACGAGATCTTCGACCATCTGGGCCCGCAGTTGCGTTGGTGGGAATGGACACTGGACCATCCGATGAACCAGCCGTTCTTCGACTCGGTGCCGTTGCCCAGCGTCGTGGTGTTCGCCGCCCTGTGGCCGATGTCGCTGGCGTTGTGTGTGCAGTTCTTCATCGGCCGACACGTCGACGAGGGCCGGACCTTCTCGGGCGGCCAGATCCTCGGCCGCACCGTGGCGATCGGTGTGCTCGCGTCCATCGGTACCGCCGTGCTTCCGCTGCCGGCCACGCTGGCGGGCGGGTTGTCAGGCAGCACCGCGGTGGCCGGTTTCGTCTACGCAGCCGAGCTGGTCGCCATCACCGTGGTCGCCATCCCGACACTGTGGAACCAGTGGCGCCGCCAGCGAAGCGGAACACCCACCACACCAGCACATTCCAACCCGCTGATGTTCGGCTACGCCGTCGCTTATTTGGTTGTCATGGCGGTCCTGTGGCTCGCCGCGTTGCCCGCGTACCTCGCTGCCACCGACGGTGTCACGGCGGCAGGCGACCCGACCGGCAGCCTCTGGTACGCGGTCTTGTGTTTTGTGATCGCCGGGTTGTGCATCGCTGCGGTTCTCACCACGTCACCGAAGAACTCCGAGTCGATACCCTCGCAGGAGTCCGGCGACCCCGTCAGGATGTGAGTCCGGAGATCCAGTCGACGAGTGTCTCGGTGAACAACGCAGGATCCTGCCCGTGCATCGAATGGCCCATCCTCGGGAACGACCGGTAGTCCAGCGACTGGCCAGTGCTCTGCACGAGATCCACCACCCGCTCAGCCTGCAGATCTGCGCAGGCGCCCATCAGCGCACCCGTCTGCTCGTTGATCATGCGGGAGTGATGGGTGAACAGCACCGGCACCTTGACGTGGCTCAGCATGACGTGGTGCGGACAGCTGGCAGCGAATGAGCCTGTGACGAAGGCCTTCCCCCACTCGGGGTCGTACTCGCGCAGACTCTGCGGTGGAGCATCGGCGCCGGCGACCGTCGCGATGAATGCCAGCCAGTCGACGAGTTCGCGCGGCGCCCCGGCGACAAAGCCGTCCCAGTCACCGATACTCCACTGGTCTCCGAGGTACTTCGCCCACATCCCGAACAGCGGCCCGATGCTCTGCACGATGGACGGGCCGACACTGGGCGTCGTCTCCGAGCTGAAGAACGGGGGATCCTCGAAGCAGGCGGCAATCACCTGTCCGGGTTTGGCATAGGCGGACAGCCACGCGCTGAGTAGTCCCCCTGATGACAGTCCGCTGACATACGACGGTCGCCCGATGACGCCGTCGAGGAAACGCACGAGGTCGTTGCCGATGTTGTCGAGCGTGTAGCGAAACGGCGTACGGGTCGACCGGCCCTGCCCGCGCAGGTCCACCGCATGCACATGGTAGTGCTCGGCCAACATCGGCATGGCCGCTTCATAACCCCACCACGACTCGGACTGTCCCGGAATCAGCAGCAGCGGGGGTTTGCGGTCATCCCCGGCGACCGCATAGTTGAGCGCCACCTCACCGGTGTCGAAGAGCTGCTCGGGGTACTCGTGGCCGACGTAGGTAGCCTGCGGTGCGTGCGGTCCGAATGCGCTTGCGTACTCTCCCATGTCTCCAGGCTGTCACAGCCGATTCACGCCTCCGGCGGCTTGACCGCCAGGACCGGTTTCGGGCATTCCAGGATCAGCTTCTGCGCGACGCTGCCGAGCAGCAGTTTGCCGACGGGGCTGCGGTGCCGGATGCCGACGACCAGCAGTTGCGCCTCCTCGCGGCCCATCGCGGCCAGCAGTTCGTCGGCAGGGTCGACACCGACCGGCTGGACGAGCTCGAATTCCACGCCGCACTGCGCCAGCCGGGCCTCCACGTCGTGAACTTCAGGAGTCCCGGCGAATCTGGAGTCGACGTAGGACTCCCCCGAGGTCGCGTTGATGACCAACACGCTGGTGTCGCGTAACTGGGCCTCGGCGATACCGTGCTCCAGCGCGGCATGGCCGAAGCTGTCCGCCGTGTACCCGATGACGATCACAGCCTGCCCGCCTTCTGCTTCTGGTCCCTGTCATCCTCGACGATCAACAGGCTCTCCTCGCTGCGGTGCATCAGCCGCAGGATCAACGGTGCCAACAGCAGCAGCGCCATGATGATGTAGGTGCCGATCGCCACGGGCTCTTTGAACAGCGACACCCAGTCGCCGCCGCCCAGCTGCAGGCTCTGCCGCAGCTGGCGTTCGATGCGCGGCCCCAGAATGACGCCGATGATCAACGGCAACACCGGAAGTCCGAATCTGCGCATCATCAGGCCCATCAGCCCGAACAACAGCAGCAGGACCAGATCCAGTGGTTGCAGGTTCACCGCGAACGCGCCGAGCGCGGCGAAGAACAGGATGCCCGCGTACAGGTACGGCCGCGGAGTGCGCAGCAGTTTGGCCCACACCGGCGCCAGCGGCAGGTTCAGCACCAGCAGCAGGAAATTGCCGATGAACAGGCTTGCGATCAGCGTCCAGATCAGCATCGGCTCGCTGTCGAACAGCGTCGGGCCGGGCTGTATTCCGTAGGACACGAACGCTGTCAGGATCACCGCCGCGGTCGCGTTGGTGGGCAGACCCAGCGACAGCATCGGCACCAGAGTTCCTGCGGCGGAAGCGTTGTTGGCGGCTTCGGGTCCTGCTACGCCTTCGATGGCCCCCTTACCGAACTCCTCGGGGTGCTTGGTGAGCTTCTTCTCCGTGATGTAGCTGAGGAATGTCGGCAGCTCCGCACCGCCGGCCGGCAGGGCGCCGAACGGGAACCCGTAGGCGGTGCCGCGCAGCCAGGGCTTCCATGAGCGTTTCCAGTCCTCCTTGCCCATCCAGGGCCGGCCGACCGGGATGACCTCCGCTGGGCGCCGCCGCAGATGCGCGGCGACCCAGAGTGCCTCGCCGAGCGCGAAGACGGCCACCGCGATCACCACGATGTCGATGCCGTCGCTGAGCAGCGGGATGCCGAAGGTGGCGCGCGGTTGCCCGGTCAGCGAGTCGATGCCGACGACTCCGATCGCCAGACCGAGGAGCAGCGAGATCACCCCGCGCATCTTCGAGGATCCCAGCACCGCGGTCACAGCGACGAGCGCAAACAGCATGATCGCCAGATACGACGGCGCGCCGAGGGTGACGGCGAATCGTGATATCGCGGGTGCGAACGCTGCGAGCATCGTGGTGCCGATGGCGCCGGCGACGAACGAGCCGATGGCGGCGGTGGCCAACGCCTGGGCCGCGCGGCCGGCCTTGGCCATCTTGTTGCCCTCGAGGGCGGTGATCACCGACGACGACTCGCCCGGAGTGTTGAGCAGGATCGACGTCGTCGACCCGCCGTACATGCCGCCGTAGAAGATGCCGGCGAACATGATGAACGCCGCGCTCGGGCTGACGTTGTAGGTGATCGGCAGCAGCAGCGCCACCGTCATGGCGGGTCCGATGCCGGGAAGCACCCCCACCGCGGTGCCGAGCAGCACGCCGATCACGGCGTACATCAGGTTCGTCGGGGTGGCGGCCTCGGCGAAGCCCTGCATGAGCCAGTCGAAGTTCTCCATTTACAGAATCCCGTCCAAGATGCCTGCGGGCAGCGGGATTCCGAGCCCGGAGTAGAACGCATAAAAGCTGGCGACGGCCAACACGACCCCGATCGCAAGGTTGCGTACATAGTGCCTGCTGCCCAACACCGTCGCGCACCCGGCGAAGAACAGCGCGCTGGTGATGACCCAGCCCAGTGGGGTGACGAAGACGATGAGGCCGACGAACAGCCCGACAAGCAGACCGACGGTGCGCCAGTCGCTCGGCATGTCTGGATCGATGTCCTCACCCGCGTCGGCCTCGCCCCTGTAGCCACGCGGTATCGCGACCGCCAGCACGACGCTCATCACCAGCAGCCCCACCCCGATGGTCATCGGAAAGAACCGTGGCCCAACGGGATCCACCTCAGCGTAGCCGCCGGGCATCGACATCGCGTCGTAGATGAGATACACCCCAGCGGCGACCATCACCGCGCAGACGATGTACTGCGAGTAATCGGGCCGCTGGCGGGTGTCGACCGTGACGGCGGCGTCGGTGTGGGTGCTCATACCAGTCCCAGATCCGTCAGTGTCGTCTCCACACGTTCGTCCTGCTCGGTGAGGAATTCCTCGAAAGCCTCTCCGGTCATGAAGGCATCACTCCATCCGTTCTTCACCAGCGCCTCTTTCCAGGCCTGCGTGGCGTGCAACTCTTCGAGGACTTCCACCATCGCCTGACGGTCTTCGTCCGAAATACCTGGCGGAGCTAGGATTCCCCGCCAGTTGGTGAAGGTCAGATCGATGCCGGACTCAGTCAGCGTCGGAGCGTCGACGCCCTCCACCCGCTCCTGACCCGACACGGCCAGGACGCGCACCTGGCCCGACTCGATCTGGTCGACGTACTCGCCGAGACCCGAGGTGCCCGCGGCGATCTTGTTGCCCAGCAGTGCGGTCAGCAGATCACCGCCGCCGTCGTAGGAGACGAAGTTGACCTTGGTGGGGTCGACGCCCACGACCTTCGCCGTCTCCATCGGGAACAGATGGTCGGGGCCACCGGGACTCGATCCCCCGCCGATCGTGACATTGGCCGGGTCGGCCTTCCACGCCGTGACGAAGTCCTCCACCGTCTGGAACGGCGAATCGGCCGGGACCAGGATCCCCTCCTGCTCCTCGACGATCTTCGCCAGGGCGGTCGCGTCCGAGGCGCGAGCTTTCGATCCGTTCGTGTAGGTGGCACCGACGACGCCGAGGCCCATCATCATCATCAAGTTGCCGTTGCCGCGCTCATTCATCAATCGGGCCATGGCCACCGTGCCGCCGGCGCCGATGACGTTGAACACCTCGACGCGGCCGGTGATCTCCTCGTCGTCCATGATCTTGACCGCGGTTCGGGCGGTGAGGTCGTAGCCGCCGCCCGGACTGTTGGGCACCATCATGCGCAGCCTGTGCAATCCGGTCTCGTCGCCACGGGTAACCCCACACGCCGAGAGCAACAACGAGGCGATCACGGCGATGATCGCGCCGGCCGTCACGCCGGTCACCCGCCTGCCGCCGCTCGATCTGAACATGTCGTCCCCAATCACCTGGATGTGATGCTCAGCAATACTGGACGCCGGACGTGACTCAAGTCACTGATGTGGACGCAAAGGAAGTATTGGTCATTAAGAACATCTCGTCGGCGGCGAGCGGCTTGCTGCGGGGACGCAGCCTGGCCGGGCAGTTCCTGGCGTTTCAGTTGATGGTCGTCGCCGTGGTGCTGGTGGCTGTGGCAGCGGTGTCGGTGGCCCAGTCCACGCGGGAGTTTCGCGAGGTCCGCGGCCAGCGGATGATCGCCGTGGCGGAGAACATGGCGTCCACGCCGATCGTGCGGGACCGCAGTGAACAGGCGCCGGCCGATCCGTTTGCGGCGCGCACCCTCGCTCCGGAGGTGGACCGGGCGGTGGCGTTGTCGGGGGCCACCCTCGCCGAGGTCCTCGGACCCGATGGAACGGTGCGCGCGTCTTCGGAACCGGCACGGGTCGGCGCGCGGATGGATCTGGGACCGAGTCGTGCCGACGAGGGCAGGGCCTGGTTCGGCGACACCGACATCGACGGCACCCACAGCCTCATCGGTCAGGTGCCGATCCTGTCCGGTGACGGCGACGTCCTCGCCGTGGCCTCGGTCAGCGAGGCCTACCCGTCGGTGTGGGATCTGCTCAGCGGTGCCGGCGAGCGCCTGCTGATCTACCTGGGACTGGCCGCGGCACTGGGCATGGTCGCGTCGTGGCTGCTGTCCCGCCGGATCAAGAAACACACCCGCGGTCTGGAGGTGGCCGAGATCGCGAACCTGGCCGACCACCGGGAAGCGTTGCTGCACAGCATTCGTGAAGGTGTGATTGCTGTGAACAACGACGGCGAGATCACGGTGCTCAACGACAGTGCCCAGGAGTTGCTCGGCGTCACCGGCGCGGCGGTGGGACGCCGGGTGGACAGCGTCGGTCTCGACCCCGCGGTGGTGTCGTTCCTGCTCAACGACGAGGAGGGTCGTGATGTCGTGATCGCCACCCGGACCAAGCTGTTGGCGTTGAGCCGCCGGGCGGCGACCAGTCAGGGCCACCGGATCGGCACCGTGACCACGATGCGCGACAGCACCGAGCTCGCTGCTCTGCAGGGGCAGCTGTCCTCCCACAAGAGCGTCACCGACACGTTGCGTGCGCAGACCCATGAGTTCGCCAATCAACTGCACACGATATCGGGGCTGGTCCAGCTCGGTGAGTACGATTCCGTCCGTGATCTGGTGGGCACCTTGACGCGACGGCGTGCGGAGATCAGCGACGCGGTCACCCGACGGATCTCCGATCCTGCGGTGGCGGCCCTGCTGATCGCCAAGACCTCCCTTGCCGCCGAGAGCGGGGTGACGCTGGAGCTGGATCCCGGATCTCACCTGGCGCCCCTGGACCCGGCCCTGGCCACGGATGTGATCACCCTGTTGGGCAACCTCATCGACAATGCGGTGGAGGTCTCTGTCGGATCCGTCGAGGCCCGTGTCACCGTGACGATCGAGGACCGGGACGGGTTGGCGATCTCGGTGCGCGATTCGGGCCCCGGCGTCCCCGAGGATCTACGGGAGGCCATCTTCGCCCGTGGCGTCACATCGAAGCCGGATGTGCCCGGCGGGCGGGGTATCGGCCTGGCACTGGTGCGTCTGGTCACCGCACAGCACGGCGGCACCGTCGAGATCCACGACACGCCCGATGGCGGTGCACAGTTCCTGGTGCGACTGACCCCCCCGGCGGACAGCCATGCGTGACGTGCTGGTTGTGGACGACGATTTCATGGTTGCGGAGATCCACCGCCGTTTCGTCGATCAGGTGGACGGATTCCGGGCAGTCGGGGTGGCCCGCACGGGTGCCGAAGCGCTCACCGCGGCGCGGGAACTCCAGCCGGCGCTGATCCTGCTCGACGTGTACCTGCCGGATATGACCGGCCTGGACGTGCTTCAACGCTTGCGTTCTTCGGGCGACCGGGTGGGCGTCATCATGATCACCGCGGCCCGCGAACTCGACACTGTGAGCGGTGCACTGGACGGCGGCGCGGCCGACTACCTGATCAAGCCGTTCGAGTTCGTCCAGTTGCAGGCCAAGCTCACGGCGTTCGCCAGCCGCGCGGACGCTCTGGAGACCGCCGGCGGCGCCGACCAGTCGTTGATCGACTCGCTTTTCGGCGGCCCCTCGGTCACCAAGTCGCTTCCCAAGGGCCTCGGCGCGGAGACCGGCGAACTGGTGATCTCCGCGGTCCGCGACGCCGGCGAGGTGTCGGCAGCGGAATGCGCTGAGCTGGTGGGTATTTCGCGGGTGAGTGCGCGCCGCTACCTAGAGCACTTCCTCAGCACAGGCGCTGTCGAACTTCGCCTGCAGTACGGCGTCGGCCGGCCGGAACGGCGGTACCGCCTCGGCCGTTGATCCGTGGAGGCCATGCCGTGGCGGTCACACCTCGGTGCGGTCGACGATGGTGCCGGCGCCGGTCTCGTCGGTGATCGCGGCTCCGGACGGGTTGGACAGCGTGACGAGGAAGCCCTCGTCACCTTCCAGGACGGTGTCCCCGAACACCACCACGCTGATGGTCTTGCTGGTCTCGCCCGGGGCGAACGTCAGGACACCGGAAGCCCCGGCATAATCGCTGCCTGCTGTCGCGGTGCCGTCCGACGTCGCATACTGCACCGTCACGGAACCGGCCGAGGGTTCGGCCAACGTCACCACGAAGTGCACGAGCACGCCTGCGGCGGCCTCGTCGAAGTCGAACTGGATGGACTCCAGATACGCCATCTTGTTCTCGTTGACGGTGTTCCAGTCATCGGCCAGGATGCCGCCGGTGTCGGTGGAGTTGGGGTTCCACGACCAGAACGTCCATGACAGGTCCTGCGTGCCCTCGGGGATGTCGATGGTGCCGTTGTTGTCGAAATCGCCTGACAGGTAGGAGGTGATCGCCTCGTACCAGATGACGTCCTTGGGGTCGGTGAGCCTGGTGCCGAACTCCCCCAGATAGATCGGGGCGATGTTCTGCTCGTAGATGTAACCCCACATCTGCTCGAACTTGTCCGGCAGTGCTTCGCCGAAGTTCGCCGTCTGGAACCACGGCTGGTTGTACACCGAATTCGGGTAGTCGTGCGGCGAATAGACGACCCGGTTGGGCACGTCGAGCACGATCGGCCGGTCCTTGACGCCCATCAGATTGCCGCCCCACCAATACGACTGACCCTCGTAGACTGCGACCCCCTCGACGAACATCAACCAATTGGGGTTGACGTCGAGGATGGCGTTGCCCGCCCGCTCGGCAGCCGCCGCCCAGTCGTTGACTCCCCCGCCACCCCAGGTGCCGTTGTGCGGCTCGTTGTGCAGGTCGGCCCCGATCACCGTGGGATCGTCTCCGTAACGCTGTGCCAGGAACTGCCAGTCGGCGACCCACTGTGCGTCGGTGTATTGGCCGTTGTACCAGAGGCCGTTCTCACTGGCGCCTGCGCCGGCACTGCTGCGGTGGTGGTCGAGGATGACGCGCATCCCGATCTCGCCGGCGTAGTCGACGATCTTGTCCATGATCTGCAGCGCTGACAGACCTACCAGATCGGGGTTCTTGTTGAAGTCGATGCCGCTGGGCGCCGTGGTGGTGTGCAGCATCTCACTGGAGTAAGGAAGCCGGATGGTGTTGAAGTCCAACTCCACCATCTGGTCCATCATGTCCTGGTAGTTGCGGGTCCACAGACCGTGCGGCGTGAAGATGTCGCTTTCCATACCGAACCAGTTGATTCCGGCGATCTGCACCGGGTTGCCTGCCGAGTCGACGATCTGGTTACCCGAGGTGCTGAACCATCCGGGGGCGACCCCGGTACCGGGCTCAGGCTCGACTACGGAGGCATCGGAGATGCTCAACGTCAGGTTCGCCGGATCGGCTACGTCGTCGTTGATGATGGTGCCGAGAGCGGAGCCGTCGGCGACCGTCGCGCCGCTGGGGTTCGACAGCGTCAACGTGAAGGTTTCGTCGGCCTCGACGGCGGTGTCACCGACGACCGCGATCCGGACCTGCTGTGCCAGTACACCCGGCGCGAACGTGAGCACGCCGCTGGTCGCGGTGTAGTCCGCGCCGGCGGTCGCGGTGCCGTTGGCGGTGGTGTAGCCGACCGTGACCGGACTGGTCGAGGCCTGCGACAGCGTCACAAGGAACGTCATATCGCTGGTGCCACCATCGGATTCGACCGCTTGAGCATCGGCGACCGACAGGGTCGGCTGCGCGCCGCCGGCAGGTTGTCCATTCACCACGAAGTTGGTCGCCGTGGCCGAACCACCGCCCGGGGATGCCTGGAAGCCGAAGCTGACCGTCTGACCGGCGGCGACCTTGGCGTTGTAGGACTCGTTACGGATGACGTAATGGTTGCCGACCCGGCTGACGACCTTGGCGTTCCAGATGTTGCTGATCTGCGCCGGGGAATCGAACTCCACCGTCCAGCCGTCCAGACCCGACGGACCTGCGGTGACGGTCACCGCCGCGGTGAACCCGGATCCCCAATCATCGTTCACCACAAAGGAAGCCGACGAGTTCCCGGGCGTCGGGATGGCCACGTCGTCGTTGGTGATGGTGCCGACGGCGGATCCGTCGGCGATCGTCACCCCGTTCGGGTTGGACAGCGTCAGGGTGAAGGTCTCGTCGGCCTCCACCGCAGTATCACCCGCGATGACCACACCGACCTGCTGGGAGACCACACCGGCGGCGAAGGTCAGCACTCCGGAGGTGGCAGTGAAATCACTGCCGGCCGTGGCGGTGCCGTTCGCGGTCGCGTACGCGATGCTCACCGGCGATGTCGCCGCCTTGTCCAACGTCACCACGAACGTCAGGTTCTTGGTGCCGCTGTCGGATTCGGCGACCGTGGCATCGGCGACCGACACCTTCGGCAGCACCGGGGTCGGGTTCTGGCCGCCGGTGGGCACGCCGTTGACGGCAAAACCGGTCGCGGTGGCCGTGGCACCGCCCGGGCTCGCCTGGAAACCGAACTGCACGGTCTCACCAGCGCCGACTTTGGCGTTCCACGACGCGTTGCGCACCACGTAGCGGGTGCCGACGTGACTGACGATCTCGGCATTCCAGATGTTGCTGATCTGCGCCGGAGAGTCGAATTCCACTGTCCAGCTGTCGAACCCGGCGGGGCCCGCGGTGATGGCCACGTCGGCGACGAACCCTGAACCCCAGTTGTCCCGCACCACGTAAGTGACCGACCCCGTGCCCGGTGTTGGGGTGACAGCGTCGTCGTCGGTGATCGTCCCGACGGCCGTGCCGTCGGCGATCGTCGCCCCCGTCGGGCTCGACAGTGTCACCACGAACGTCTCGGTACCCTCGGCTGCGGTGTCACCGAGCACGTCCACGTGCACGGTCCGTGACGTCACGCCCGGGGCGAACTCGATCGTGCCCGACGTTGCGACGTAGTCACTTCCGGCGAGCGCGGAGCCGTTCGACGTCGCATAGGACACCGTCACCGTTTCGGTCCCTGCCTTGTCCAGCGTCACGACGAACATGAAGTGGGCGTGCTCACCGTCGCCTTCGGTGATCGTCAGATCTGCGATGGAGACCGCCGGCGGCGGACCGCTGACGACGTTGGCGGTGCCGTAGTCGTTGAACACGTTGCCGAAACTTCCGGCGGGAACGTCCAGCCCGGACGCCGACGGGGTCGCCTGGCCGAGGCTGCCCGGGTTGTCCCGGGCGACCGACCACATCGACAGCATGCCCAGGCCGGTGCTGCGGGCGAAGTCCTCGAGCGCCTGCGCATCGGCGACGGTGAACACCTCGGTGGTGACGTCGTTGACGCCGATCATCGGGGTGACACCGAGCTGGTTCCAGCCGAACTGCTGGCCGTACTCGCCGTACAGCGAAGACAGCTGGGCATAGGTCGCCTGCGCGGCGTCGATCGCATACGCGCCCATGGTCTTGGCGTTGGGCCCGCTGGTGGGCGCCGCCGATTCGCCGTAGTCCATGGCCATCACGTTGACGCCGTCGAGCTTCACCCCGGCGCTGACCGCCGAGCGCACCACGCTCAGTCCGTCCGCGGTGAGACCGCTGGGCAGTACCGGCAGCGTGTACCAGATCTCCAGATCGGGCCTGGCCTGCTGGAGCAGCTCGAGTGCCTGGCTGCGAAGCGCGATCGACGCCGGGTCTGCCACCGCCGCGCCCTCGATGTCGAAGTCGATGCGGTTGAGCGAGTACGTGTCGACGACATCGACGTAGGCGTCGGCGAGTTCCTGCGCACCGCGTCCCCGGCTCGCATACCACTGCGCAAGGCTGGTGCCCGACGCACCGCCCAGCGAGATCATCACGTCGCCGCCGGCGGCCTGCAACGCCGCGATGGACTGGTTGATCGCCTGCGCCTGTTCGAAGTCGGAGTCCGGCGCCAAGACCGGGAGCCCGGCCCACGCGAGCTTGCCGTCGGGCGTGGCCTGCAGGAACCCGAGTGTCAGCAGCGAGGTGCCACGCTCCTCGGCGATGGCCAGCAGGTCGGGCACCGGCCATCCTGCCATGTCGACGTAGGGCGCGAAATAAGCCTCGCCCCAGAGCTCGTCGCCGGGATTGCCGGAGTTGAGACCGGGGCCGGGGCCGACAGCGCCGTCGTCGTCGACGATGGTCCCGGCCGCTGCGCCGTCGGCGATGGTGGCGCCGGACGGGTTGGACAACGTCACCGTGAAGGTCTCGTCGGCTTCCGCGGTGGTGTCCGGCAGCACGTCGACGTGCAAAAGCTGTGACGTCACCCCCGGGGCGAACGTGATCGTCCCCGAGGTCGCGGCGTAGTCACTCCCGGCGGTCGCGGTGCCGTCGGAGGTCGCGTACTGCACCGTCACCGTCTCGGTCGACGCCTTGTCCAGTGACACGACGAACATGAAATGACTGTGCTCACCGTTGCCCTCGGCGACCGCCAGGTCGGCGATGGACACCGCGGGCGGGGTGGTCGGCGTTGTGTCGACGTCGTCGTTGACGATGGTCCCCGTCCCGGTGCCGTCGGCGATGGTGGCGTTGACCGCCGACGACAGATTCAGCGTGAACCGCTCGTCGAGCTCGACCATCGTGTCGCCGAGAAGCGCCACCTCAACGGTTTTCGAGGTCTCACCGGGCGCGAAGGTCAGGGTGCCGACGGTCGGGGTGAAGTCCGCGCCCGCGAACGCGGTGCCGTTACTGGTGCTGTAGCTGACCGTCACTGTCTCGGTGGAGGCCTGGGACAAGCTGATCGTGAACGCCAGGGACCTGGTGTTCACGTCGCCTTCGAACGCACTCGCATCGTTGATCGACAGGCTCGGCGACGAGACCGGCGGGACAGCGTTGTAGATGAGGTTGCGCCACTTCGTACTCGCGCTCTCGTCGAGCGCGATGATGTTGCTGGTTTTGAGCTCGCCGAGGGCAACTCCGACGAGCGTGTAGCTCTGGTTGTTGTTGACGATCGCGATGCGCGTGGAGCCGTCCAGCTCGGTGACGTCGAACTCGTGCGCCTTGAACCAACCGAAGTCGAGCTTGTCGACGGACGGATCGAAGTCGAGCGCTGTGCTGGTGCCGTAGTCCCAGGAAATGGTTGTGGTGGTGCCGGTCTCACCGCTGGGCGGGGTGCCGTTGCCTGCGGTTGTGGGCCAGTTGTCGGTTCCGGCCACCGGCACGCCCTGGGGCAGGACCTGCGAATCGGGCACCGTGCCGATGCCGAGTTGCAGGTGCAGCCGATCTTCACGAACCTGCGCGTTGTGGAAGACGAAATGGCGGGCGGTCAATTCGTCGGTGGTGACGCCCTGCAGGATCAGAGCCTGGCCGGTGCCGGCGTTCGAGATGACGACACCTTCGGGGGAGTCGACCATGTAGAGCTGTTCGCGCGTGCCGTAGTGGCGGAAGTCCACGACGTCCGTTGCCGGATCGAAGGCCACACGGTCGATCTGCCCGATCTCGTGCGAGCGCGCGTACACGGTGCCGGGCTGAGCGGTGATCCCCTGTTCCCACGCGAGCGCACCCGAAAGGTCCTGGCGGAGATGATCGTTGATGATCGGTGCGAAGCTGTCGACGGTGAGCTGTCCGAGCGAGACACCCTGGACGATCGCCGTCTCTCCCGACCACGGATTGCGGAAGCCCACCCCTTCTGCGGTGTCGACGACGATGAAGTTGTGCACCGAGACGTCACCGAGGTCCAGCTTGTCTCGGGTGGGGTCGAAGCCCACGATGTCCGGTCCGGTCGTGGTGACGTGATAAAGGGTGCCGGTGGTTGTCGCGGTGCCGGCCGCGGCGGTGGCGAAGAACGTTGGTGAATCCGTTGCCGGTGCGATTCTCTGTTCGGTTGTCGCCGAGGCCTCGGCGGGAGTGAGCGTCACCGTCACCGGCACCCGAGTTCTGGTGGGGCTGGTCGAGATCAGATGGATACCGACGTCGCGCACCTGGATCACGAACGAGTCGGTGCCGCCTGCGCTGACCAGATCGGGGTCCGCGGTGTAGGTGAAGTTGCCTGCGCTGTCGACCGCCACGCTGCCGCGCGACGGCGCCTCGACCACCGTGTAGGTCAGCGGATCACCCTCAGGGTCGGAGGCATTCAGCGCGCCGGTGATCGTGCCCGTGTCGGTCTGGCCGGACAGCACCAGGGCCGCGGTAGGGCCGTCGTTGGAGAACAGCCTGTCCATCTCGCGGCGGATCGCGCCGAAGACCGCGGTCACGAACTCGAAGGAGGGCAGCGGCGTGCCGCTGTTGGAAGCCGCCGGCCCGATCCCCAGGACGGCGAGGAACTTCGACACGATTCCGCCCAGACCGGTCTGAACCGTCGCAGCTCGCGGCGCTGCTTCCGACGGAGCGATCGGGGGCGGCGAATCCGCCACGGCTGCCGAAGATTTCGCACCTGTGTCGGACTGCGTGGCAGTGGTGTCGGTGTCCGTCACCGACGACTGCCACGCGCTCTGCCGGCTGGATGCGGGAGCTTCGTCGGAAGAGTCAACCGGATCGATGCCCACCGGATCAATTTCGACCGGGTCGGTGGCGCTGATCGGGTTGTTGTCAGAGCGCGATCCGGCGGCCCGGTCAGCGTCGGCTGGTGCCGGTTCGGTCTCAGGGGCGTCGGTGTCCTCCGCGGGGGCGCCCTCGTCTGCAGCGCCGAGATCTTCGGAGTCCGACAGGTCGACGTCCGTGTCCGGGTCCTCTCCGGAACCCGACTCGTCGTACTCGGTGTCGTCGTACTCGGTGTCGTCGTCCACTGTGCCGTCGTCCACGGTGTCGTCGGCCAGGTCGTCCTCGGCCACATCGTCGGCCAGGTCGATCACATCGTCGGCGTCGTCGGGCGCCGGGTCGTCGCTCGAATCGGCACGCTCGGTGTCCGTGTCCCGGGTGCCCGTGTCCCGGGTGGGCCGGTCCCGGGTGTCGGTGCCCGTAGCTGTGGTGTCGGCGCTCGACTCACTGGCGCTGGTGTCATCCGCCTGATCGGCCGCCGCCACCGCTGGAGCGGCCAGCCCGACTCCCAGCGCCACAGCTAACGCTCCAACACGACCCACAAAACGTCCGTAGCCCATCAGCAACGCACCCCTGTTCCACTCTTTGACGCCTGAATACCGCCGCCCGTCACATCTCGTTCCGATTACGGACGAATATTTACGAGCACGAAAGGCAATAAAACACCAGCGGCAGCGGGCCGTCAAGGGACAAGGCGCCGACGAGTCTCGGGAGGCCGTGCCAGATCACCCTACGATGACGAGCAAAGGGCGCCCTGTCCACAATCTTGACAGTTATAGCTTGTCTAACTGCACTCTAATGAGGCCATCGCCGCGCAGCGGCTAAGCTCGGTGTTGATGCGGCTAGGCGCACCGCCGACATGCTGTCGCAGCGACTGGCGTGCACCCCGCCGTGTCGAAGCGGTGAACAAATTGCGTACCGGCGTCCACAAAAATTACACAGAATTGCGGCTCTAAATTATCCGCATGACGCAACGGCGAGTTTTGGTGGATGCAACTTGGCAAACTGCTTTTCCACACCGCACGTATAGGTAGGCAAACAATGTAACCCGCGCCCATACGCCGGTCCGGCGACGGGTCGTCAGGCGGAGTCGAAGGTGACGAGGTCGATGCTGAGGTGGCTCTCGGTGAGGCTGATTCGGCGTCGGATTGGTGGTCCGGGTAGTGGTGGGGCGGTGGAGTGGTAGACCCCTCCGGTGGGGGTGCGGTACTCGGCGCGGTGCTCCCCATCGGCCTCGGTGGTGCTCACCTGCCAGCCGGGGGCTTCTTTGGCGTAATTGCACGCCTCAC
This sequence comes from Mycolicibacterium hippocampi, assembly GCF_010723735.1. Classification (GTDB taxonomy): domain Bacteria; phylum Actinomycetota; class Actinomycetes; order Mycobacteriales; family Mycobacteriaceae; genus Mycobacterium; species Mycobacterium hippocampi. The sequence continues at coordinate 4,203,294 of NZ_BLLB01000002.1, forward strand.
AGTCACCCAAACCGTTGAGGGCGCTGGTCGGGCCGCCGTCGCGGGCCGGGGTGGCGTGATCGCAGTGCCGGAACGGGGCATCGCAGTACGGGGTCCGGCATGTCTGATCCCGCAACTGCAGGAACCGTGCCAACGCTTTCGGGAAGATCCGCGCCCGCGACTCCATCGCCACCAACTGCCCCGACTTCGGATGCCGGTAGAGCCGGCGCAGCGTGGCTTTGACCTTGGTGTCGGTGGCGGCGTCGCCGGTCAGCGCGCAGGCCAGCCCGGCCGGGATCGGACCGAACCCCGCCAGCCACGCCGGCTGTTCATCGTCGCCGGCCAGGGTGGTGTCAGCCATCACCATGTTCAACGCCACCGGCACCGGCTGCGCCGCGGGACGCCCGGTGATGCGTTGGTAGGCGGTATCAGCCATCACCTGCCCCCGCGACCGCCCATCGAAGGTGGTGTCGGCTTCCCGTTTGAGGGTCGCGTACATCGCGACGCCCTGTGCTACGGGTAGCAGGAACGTCACATAGGTCATGGTGTCCGGGGCCGGGCGGATCCACACGCTGCGGTCGGCGGCGGCTTTGGCCGCCCGCGCCACCACCGCCGCGGCGTCCAGGCGGGCGGCGATCTTCTTCGCCTCGGCCTCGACCCGGCCGTTACCCCAGCCGAGCAGACGGGCGGCGTCGGCGCACAGTTCGGCGTCGAGTTGGCGGCGATGCGCCACGCTCAAACAGGGGGAGTGTTTGACGATCAGGGTGGCCCGCCACTCCGAGAGGATCCCGGTTTCCAGCGCGGCCAGGGTGTGGGGCATCTCGTGCACCAGCGCCTGGGCGAACCCCAGATGGCGGTTCCCGCACGTCGGGGACTCCCGACGCGCCAACGCCACCTCCGACGCCAACCCCTTCCCACGCCGGCGGGTCGGCACCGCAGCGGCTTGTTCGGCGGCGCCGCGTTTGGCCGCCCACAACGCCGTCACCCGCGCTTGGGCTGCCGCGGCCACGCTTTTCAGCTTCTCGAGCTGCTCGACCTGCGCCCGCAGCGCAGCTTCACCGGCCCCCGGATCCACATCGAACACACGTTCGAACATGAACCCAGGCTAAACCACCCCACCGACAGATCACTGCGCTGTGCGCAGGCCGGCTCTGCGACCTCGACTCCGGATACCGAAACCGACCCACGAACTCGCCACCACGGTGAACACCAGCACCTGCACCCCGAGGGCATGGTCAGCCGGGTACCAGACCCCGGTGAGGTAATGCTCGATGAATCCCTCTGGGGGCAACTCCCCCATCCCGGCTCCCCCACGGCCGAGGCGCTCGAGATCCGTCAACGGACACGGCAGCCCGAACGCCAGGCTCGCCGCGCCCCACGCCACGGCTGCGATATGCAGGCCGATGGTGGCCGGCCACCGCCACGCCACGAAACCGCCCAGAACGAGATACCCGAGAAACACGAAGTGCAGCGTGACCGCGACGGCCACGACGAGCGTGTACGGAACTGCCCCAATCAGATTCATCCCTGACGTCATGGTAGCGACAAATGGCTCCCGCAGCAGCCGCGGTCTGCCAGGATCCGGGGATGTCACCTCTGTGTCGCCTGGCCGCTGCGTCGTGCACTCTGCTACTGCTGGCCGGTTGCGCACCCGCCTCGGTGAGCACCGACCGCCCGGCGTCGGCGAAGGCGGATGCGGTGATGCGCATCGTGCGCGAAGCGCTGACACAGTCTCACCTCAACGCAGTGATCGTCCGCGTGACGGTGGACGGCAAGGAGGTGGTCACGGCCGCGGTCGGCGAGTCGACGACGGGCGTACCCGCGACCCCGGCTATGCACTTCCGCAATGGCGCGGTCGCCATCTCCTACATGTCCACGCTGCTGCTCAAGCTCGCCGAGGAAGGCACTGTCGGTCTGGACGACAAGCTCTCGTCGTGGCTGCCGGAGGTGCCCAACGCCGATCGGGTGTCGCTGCGCCAACTCGCCCAGATGACATCCGGCTATGTCGACTACGTGATCGGGAACACCGCGATGAACGATGCGCTGTTCGCGGATCCGTTCCGCGCGTGGAGCACCGACGATCTGCTCGAGTACGCGATCACCGAGCCGCTGCTGTACGAACCGGGCACGAACTGGAACTACTCGCACACCAACTACCTGCTACTGGGCATGGCGATCGAAAAGGCCACCGGAAGACAGATCTCGGACCTGTTGTCCGAGAAGGTTCTTCGACCCTTGGGCCTGACCAGCACCACCGCATCACTGACCGCGCCGATTCCTTCTCCGGTGCTGCACGCGTTCACCTCGGAACGTCGCCAGGCTCTCGGAATTCCCCCCAGCACAGCATTTTACGAGGAGTCAACGTTCTGGAACCCGTCATGGACGATCACTCATGGGGCCGTTCAGACCACGGACATCCACGACCTCGAGGCCACCGCGGCGGGCATCGGTTCCGGTCAGCTGTTGCGGCCCGAGTCCTATGAACAGATGGTTTCGACCGAGCTACGCGGCAGGACACGGACCCAGCCCGGCTGCACCACGTGCATGGAGATGACCGAGGGCTACACCTACGGCCTCGGCGTGGTGATCTCGGGCAACTGGCTGCTGCAGAACCCGATGTTCGCCGGCTACGCCGCCGTCGCGGCCTACCTGCCCAGCCAGAGGATCGCCGTCGCTGTCGCGACCACGTTCGGCCCCCGGGCGTTCGATGAGCAGGGCGACTATTCCAACGAGGCCGAGGCGGTGTTCCGGGCGATCGGCGCCGAGATGGCCCCCGGGGATGCACCGCCGATGCCGCCACCGAAATAATGGTGCCGTGGCACCCAAGGTCTTGTTTCTGCGTAACGAGCACATGGCGACCGAAGCGCTGCTCGGAGAGGCGTTCAGCGATCACGGTTTTGACGTCGAGGCGTTCGAGGTCGTTCCCGCCGAGCGAGCCCACGATCCGGTGGGTGACGTCGTGTTCCCCGATCCGGCCGGTTACGACGTCATCGTTCCGCTGGGAGCGACGTGGGCGGTGTACGACGAGGCGCTGCGTGATTCCTGGGTCGGCACCGAGATGGCGCTGATGCGCGATGCGGCCGAGGCGGGCACGGCACTGCTGGGCGTCTGCTTCGGTGGCCAGCTACTGGCTCAGGCTTTCGGCGGCACGGTGGCGCGGTCGCCGCGCCCGGAGATCGGCTGGTACGACGTCGCCACCGATCGACCCGACCTCGTTCCAGAGGGACCATGGTTCCAGTGGCACTTCGACCGGTGGACCCTGCCGCTCGGAGCCACCGAACTCGCCAGGACCGCCGACTCCTCCCAGGCGTTTGTGCTCGGCCGGACGATGGCGCTGCAGTTCCACCCGGAGGTCGACGTCGACCTGCTGAAAGTGTGGTTAGCCGCAGACCGCGACGGCGACGTCGTCGCCAACGGCTCGACACACGACGAATTGCTCAGCCGGACAGCTGAACTCGCCGACGACGCGGCAGCGCGGATTCGGCTGCTGGTACACGGCTTTCTGACCTACACGGCGGCTCAGCCACGCCCGAGCTGATGCGCGAGTGCGTCGGCCAGGTCCGGATGCCGGAACCGGTGACCGACTGAGAGCAGCTTCGAGGGCACCACCCGTTGGCTCGCCTCGGCGAGCTCGCGGGCGCCCTGCGCACCCAACAGCACCCGCGGCCCCAGTGCCGGGACCGGAAGTACCGCGGGCCGGTGCAGCACCCGGGCCAGCTCGCGGGTGTACTCGGAGTTGCGCACGGGGTCGGCACCGACCGCGTTGACCGGACCGTCGAGGCGCTCGTCGTAGAGCGCCCGGTGGTAGATGTCCAGCAGGTCGTCCAGACCGATCCAGGACAGCCACTGTCTGCCGCCGGCGACCGGACCGCCGAGGCCCGCCGAGAACAGCGGGCGCAGCAGCCGCAACGTCCCGCCGGCGGCCGCCTGCACGATCCCGGTGCGCACCCTGACCACCCGGAGCCCGGCATCGGCGGCAGGAGCGGTCGCCGCCTCCCAGTCGGAGACCACGTCGGCGAGGAACCCGTCGCCGCGGGTGCTGTCCTCGGTGAGCTGGGTGTCACCGCGGTCATAGCCGTAGAAGCCGACCGCCGAGGCGCTGATGAACGTGCGTGGCCCGTCGGCTGCGGACGCGGCCGCGGCGGCCAGCAGGCGGGTGGGATCGATCCGGCTGTCCCGGATGGCGGCCCGGTGCCCGTCGGTGAAGCGCCCGGCGATGGACGCGCCGGCCAGATGCACCACCGCGTCGACACCATCGAGCAGACCCGGAGTCGGGGCCTGCGGGTTCCACAGCCGTTCGTCGTCGCCGTGTGGCGACGAACGCACCAGCCGGATAACCCGGTGACCTCCCGTGGTCAGGAACGCGCTCAGCGCGGACCCCACCAGGCCGGAGGCGCCGGTGAGCGCGATGACCAACGGTGTGGTCCCCGCCTCCACCGCCCGGCGGTGCGCTGCGAGGTCGTCGACGAGCTGCCGGTGCCGGTAGACGAACGTCGACCGCAGCGCCGCGGCCGGCACCGCTGTCTCGACCTTGTCGTGAATCTGGGTCTGCGCGCCGGTGCCGCTGAAGGTGTGGGTGTGCCGCCACTCGCCGATGACCCGGGCGGGCCAGGACGCCGGACCGCGAGATGACAGCTCGTCGGCGAAGCGGCTACCCGGGACATACGCTTCCGGATCGTGGCGGGCCACCCACCGCAACCCGGCCGGCAACCCCAGCACGGCCACCCCGTCGGCCAGCGACGTCGCTTCCTGCACCACCGTCATCGGCTGCCAGGGCGGCACCAGTCGCCGCATCGCACCGGGCCGCTCGTGCCACTGCCACACCTGGTCTCGTGGGTGGTCGACCACGCTGTCGTACTCGATGCCCATGCAGACGCCCCTGTCCTCAAGTTGTTGTCAATCATTCGTCGCCGGTCAGACCAGGGATTGCCCGGGATGGGCTTCGGGTACCACCTCTACGGGCACAACCGTGATCAACGAGCGACGACCGAGCAATGATCAACCAATGACCAGCACCCCCCGAACGTTTCGAGACCGCCGCGAAGCCGGCAGGGTCCTGGCACAGGATCTGGCCCGGTACCGCGGACGAGGTGACCTCCTGGTGCTCGGCCTGGCCCGCGGCGGGGTACCGATCGGTTGGGAGGTCGCATCCTCTCTGCAGGCTCCGCTGGATGTGTGCCTGGTGCGCAAGCTGGGCGTGCCGCAGTGGCCCGAGCTTGCGATGGGGGCGGTGGCCACCGGGGGCGGCGTGGTGCTCAACGACGACGTGCTGGCAAGCCTGGACATCGGTGACGAGCAGATCCGGGACGCCGTCACTCGCGAGACCGCCGAACTACACCGTCGCGAGCAGGCCTACCGCGGCGGGCGCGACCCTCTGAAACTGGCGGGGCTGACCGTGATCATGGTCGACGACGGGATCGCGACCGGGTCGAGCATGATCGCCGCAGTGCGCTCGGTGCGGCAGTCCGGCGCAGCGCGGATCGTGGTCGGGGTGCCCGTCGGGCCTGCGTCGGTCTGCCGGCAACTCGCCGGCGAAGCCGACGAGGTGGTGTGTTCGACGACGCCGAAGGACTTCCGCGCGGTGGGGCAGGTGTTCGAGGACTTTCATCAGGTCAGCGACGAGGAGGTGCGCGACCTGCTTGCCACACCGACCGACGGGGGCGGACCGGTCACCGACAACCGCTGACCCGCTGCGGCTCAGGCCTTGGTGCTGTCGTCGCCGGCGCCCGGCTTGTCGTAAGGCTCGTGCTCCGGGGTGAGCACCGTGGTGTCTTCTTCGCGGTCGTGCGGTACGGGCTCGACGTCGGCGTCGGCGGACACATCGGCGGCCGGGCTGTCCTGATAGTCAGAAGCCACCGGAGCCTCTTCGGGATAGTCCTCGTCGTAAATGACTGCGTCGGCCTCTGTGGTCTCGGCGGCCTCGTCATCCCCGTCGCGCTTGCGGTCCCGCAGCGCGTCGACGATAAGCAGCAGCACACCGATCACACTCGCAGCGATGCAGACCCAGGCGATCAACTCGTTGCTGGTGACCACGGCGGTCACCAGGGCCGCGAGGCCGACGACTGCGAGCACGAGCGCGACGATCAGCATGGGCCTGCCCCGCAAGGTGTGAGTTGAAGGTGCACGTGACTAGTTGTTGCCCCGGTTGAACTGGTTGAAGCCGCCCTCGTTGTTGGCACCGGAATCCACCGGTGCGGCCGAGCCGCGCTGCCCCAGTTCCTCGAGCTGCGACTCCAGGTAGGTCTTCAACCGGGTCCGGTATTCGCGTTCGAACGTGCGGAGTTGTTCCAGACGACCCTCGAGCACGGTGCGCTGCTGGTTGATGGTGCCCATGATCTCGGAGTGCTTGCGCTCGGCGTCGGCCTGCAGCGCGTCCGCCTTCTCCTGCGCCTGCCGCAGCTGGGTTTCGGAGCGGGTCTGCGCGTCGGCCAGCATGGCGTCGGCGCGCTGACGGGCTTCGGCCACGGTGGTCTCGGCGGTCTGGCGTGCCTCGGCGACCATCGAGTCGGCCTGGGCGCGGGCATCCGAGAGCATCTTGTCGGACTCCGCCTTCGCGGTTCCGGTGAGCCGGTCGGCGGTCTCCTGAGCAAGGCTGAGCACCTTGGCCGCACGCAGGTGCTGGTCCTCGGTGGCGGCTGCGGGCTGCGCGGCCGGCGCCTCGTACACCGGCTGCGGTGGTGGCGGTGCGGGTTCGGGCTCCGGCTCGTAGACTGGGATCGCCTGCGTCGATTGCGCACCGCCGCTCCCGGAACGCGCCGAGGCGAGTTCCTGATCCAGCTCGGCGACGCGCTGTCGGAGATCGCTGTTCTCCTCGATGAGGCGGGACAGCTCGTTCTCGACGAGATCGAGGAATGCGTCGACCTCGTCCTCGTTGTAGCCGCGCTTGCCGATGGGTGGCTTACTGAACGCGACGTTGTGCACGTCGGCAGGTGTGAGCGGCATCGTCTGCCCCCTTGAAGTCTGGATCGTCAAACGATCTCAAAGTGTAGAGCCTTGCTGGAGAGTAACTGGCGTCCATCCTGTCACACCAGACCCGGCGGTTGCAGGCGAGGCGGCAATTAGGGGCGAATTTCAACAATACCGAGATGTTCTCGACGATGTTCTCGACCGGCATTGATGCGCGCCGGGACCCGTCGGAGTCGGGCTCAGGCAGCTGCCCCGAAGGCCAACTGCATGCCGATGAACGCCACCAGCAGCAGCACCATGATCGACAGGTCGAATCGGATGGCACCTATCGTGAGCTGCGGAATGATCCGGCGAAGCAGCTTCACCGGCGGGTCGGTGAGCGACATGATGATCTCCAGCACCACCACCGTGGCACCCCTGGGTTGCCAGTCACGGCTGAACGATCGGATGAACTCGACCACCACCCGGGCGATCAGCAACAACCAGAACACGAACAGCGCAAAACCAAGGATCTCGAAGAAGAGCGCCAACTGGGCCGACCTCACTACTGGCGGATTTGTGACATTTGATACAGGTCAGTGCCGCTCAGTGCCGATGGCGCCGGCGCGACGTGGCCAGCCTACCCGTCGGATCCGGGGACGCAGTTCCGAGCGACCGGTGCACGGCCTACTGGTAGGCGTAGAAGCCGGCCTCCGCGATCCGACGGCGCTGCTCGGCGGTGACGTCGACGTCGGCCGGCGACAGCAGGAAGACCTTGGTGGCGACCTTGTCGAAGGAACCCCGCAGCGCGAACGCCAGTCCGGCCGCGAAATCCACCAGCCGCTTGGCGTCGGCGTTGTCCATCGAGACCAGGTCCATGATCACCGGTGTGCCGTCACGGAATCGCTCACCGATGGTGCGGGCCTCGCTGTAGTCCTTCGGGCGCAGCGTGGTGATCTTGGCCAGCGGGCTGCCTGCCTCGAACAGTTCGGCCATCCCGCGCGGATCCATTGCCAGCGCACCACGGGTCGAACCGCGCATCCCCCCGAATCGCGGTGGGGTGCGGTCGAATTCGCGCGGGGTTCGCAGCCGGGGCTCGAACCTGGCGTCCTCGAAGCCGCCGGCCAGGCCGCCCCGGTAGGCGGGCTCGTCGTAGTCGCGCCGGTCGTCGTACCCGCGCGGGTAGCCCTCGTCCTCGAAGCGGTCATCGCGGGGGCGCCGGTAGCCGCGCACCGGGCCGCGGTCGTCGTCCTCGTAGTAGTCGTCCTCGTAGTCATCCATAGGAGCCATACCGAAGTAGGCCTTGACCTTGTGCAGTGTGCTCATCGTGAGGACCCTTCTCGCGGTGCTGAGGTGTCTGAGGAGTCTGGAGTATTCGAAGAATCTGCAGAATCTGTTGTCTGTGATGAAGGTGTGACTGGAGTGACTACTTCGGGTGACGTTAGCGGTCGCGATCCCATTAGCGCGGTACCGACACGCACACAAGTCGAACCATGTTCGACCGCCGCCTCGAGGTCGCCGGACATCCCGGCTGACAGCTCGAGGCGCTGCGGATATGCGGTTTGTACCCGTTGGAGTTCCTGCGCCAAACGCGCGAAGGCGGTACCGGGATCGGCGTCCCGCGGCGGGATCGCCATCAGGCCGACGAAGTGCAGCCCGGACGCCTCGTGCATGGCGGCGCACAGTTCGTCGATGCGGCCGGTCGCCGCGACGTCAACCCCTCCCCGGGTCTCGTCTCCGTCGAGGCTGAGCTGCAGATAGACCCGCAGCGGCTCGAGCCGGCGGCCGACGTCGAGCGCCTCGGCCGCGGCGCGGTCCAGGGCGGCGATGACCTTCGCACTGTCGACCGAGTGCGCCGCGTAGGCCCACTGCGCCACCGAGCGCGCCTTGTTGCGCTGGATGCGGCCCACCATGTGCCAGCGGATGTCGTCACACCCGTCGATGCCGCTGAGCTCGTTGATCTTCTGTGTCGCTTCCTGGTCCCGCGATTCGCCGACCGCCGCACAGCCGAGACGGTGCAGCAGCAGCACGTCGCCGGCGGGGAAGAACTTCGTGATCGGAAGGAGTTCGATGTCACCGATGTCACGACCGGCGGCTTCCGCGGCATGAGCGAGCCGTCTCCGCACTGCGGCCAGGGACTGCTGCAACTCCTGTTCCCGCGCGGTGGTCATCGGCCGGGCTCCAGCCAGACCAGCGACGCCAACCGGCCGGTCGGGGCGTCCCGCCGATGGCTGAACAGATTCGGGTCCTCGAACGTGCAGCGGGGATCGGCGTCGACGGCGGTGACGCCGAGCGTGCGCAGTTGTGCGGCGATCCCGGCCCGCAGATCCAGGCCCGCAGTGCCGCGATCCGTGGTGGTTCGGCTACCGGGAAGCGACTGTTCCACCTCGGCTGCCATCTCCGCGGGCACCTCGTAGTTGCGTCCACTGATCGCGGGCCCCAGCAGCACCGAGACGTCCTGCGCCCGGGCACCGAGGTCGGCCATCGCTTCCAGGGCGCGGGCGACGATGCCCTGTTGCGCGCCGACGCGGCCCGCATGGACCGCGGCGATCACTCCCGCGCGAGCATCGGCCATCAGCACCGGCACGCAATCTGCTGTCACCACCGCGAGCGCCAACTTCGGCGTCGCGGTGACCAGACCGTCTGTGCTATCCACGGTTTCGCCGGCGCTGTCGACCACCGCGACGTCGGCGCTGTGCACCTGGTTCATCCACACGATGCCGTCGGGCAGCCCGATCGCGGTGGCCAGCCGGCGCCGGTTCGCGGCGACCGCCACCGGGTCGTCGCCCACATGGTCACCGAGGTTGAAGGCCGCGAACGGCGGTTTGGACACCCCGCCGGCACGCGTGGTGGTCACCCGACGCACCCGAAAGGTCACGCCGGAACCGGAGGACCCGCGATCTGGCACGGTGCGACTGTATGTCGTCAGTGGCGCATGAACGGTGGCACGTCGACGTCATCGTCGGAGATGCCACCGTCGTCACCGCCGATCCGCACCGTCGCGCCGTTGGTGTGCACAGGCACGCTCGCGGGATCGGAGGGCTCGAACAGCGACGACGTCACCCGCCCCGCCTTGCCCGGCGCGATCGGCTGACCACCCGACGCCGGCGCGGCGTCCCCACCGGTGACCGGCTTGCGGCCGGGGCCGGCTGCATCGAAGCCCGCGGCGATCACGGTGACCCGGACCTCGTCTCCGAGCGAGTCGTCGATCACGGTGCCGAAGATGATGTTGGCTTCCGGGTGTGCGGCTTCCTGGACCAGCGAGGCGGCCTCGTTGATCTCGAACAGCCCCAGATCACTGCCGCCGGCCACCGACAGCAACACGCCCTGGGCGCCCTCCATCGACGCTTCCAGCAGCGGGGAGTTGATCGCGATCTCGGCGGCCTTGAGCGCCCGCCCGTCACCACGGGCCGAGCCGATACCCATCAGCGCCGTTCCGGCGCCGCTCATCACGCCCTTGACGTCGGCGAAGTCGACGTTGATCAGGCCGGGCGTGGTGATCAGGTCGGTGATGCCCTGCACGCCGTTGAGCAGCACCTCGTCGGCACTGCGGAACGCGTCCATCAGCGACACCGCGGCGTCGCCCATCTGCAGCAGCCTGTCGTTGGGGATGACGATCAGCGTGTCGCAGCTCTCCCGCAGGGCCGCGATGCCTTCCCCTGCCTGGTTGCTCCGGCGCTTGCCCTCGAACGAGAACGGCCGTGTCACCACGCCGACGGTCAACGCACCGAGCTTGCGGGCGATGGTGGCCACCACGGGGGCACCGCCGGTGCCGGTGCCGCCGCCCTCGCCTGCGGTGACGAAGACCATGTCGGCGCCGCGCAGCAGCTCCTCGATGTCGTCTTTGGCGTCCTCGGCGGCCCGACGGCCGACCTCGGGATCCGCCCCGGCGCCGAGGCCGCGCGTCGAGTCTCGCCCGACGTCGAGCTTGACGTCGGCGTCGCTCATCAACAACGCCTGGGCGTCGGTGTTGATCGCGATGAACTCGACGCCCTTGAGCCCCTGTTCGATCATCCGGTTGACGGCGTTGACGCCGCCGCCGCCGATGCCGACCACCTTGATCACGGCGAGGTAGTTGTGCGGGGGGGTCATCGCCACACCTTCTTCGCGCAAGCGCTCATCGCGGTCGCCTTTCCTGCCTGGTTGCCTGTCCGTCGTGCTCGGGTACCCCTCAAGCAAACTCTCAACCTCAACCATAGGCTTAGAGTTATGTCAAGTTGTTCCGCGCAAACAGAACGGTAGGGCGACCACACACGGGATCCATGCAGGCGCGCCGACACATTCACCAACAAATTTCGGCGACCGTGTCACGTGCCGTCCCGCCCGGCCGCGCGCTACTTCACGGTGGGCAGGTCAGGGCTGGAGACGTCGTAGGTCTGGCCCGGCTGAGTGAGCAGCGCGGCCAGTTTCAGCGCCTTCTCCTCGGTGCGGTCGGTGGTTCCCCACACCACGACGCGGCCGTCGATCAACGTCAACGTGATCGCCGCGACCGACGGCGCCGACACCCGGCCCACCTGGCTGGCCACCTCGGGCCGCAGCGACGTCATCACCTGCAGCGCGGCCTGGGTGGCCGGGTCGTCCGGCCCGGGGTTGTCGGTGTCCAGATAGGGCACCCCCGGTGGCGGCGGCGCGGTGGCGAAGTCCACCCCGTCCCGGTCGAACAGGTGCACGCCGTCCGGATAGTCCTTGACCACGATCGGGATGCGTTCGACGACCGTCACCCGCAACGTCGACGGGTACTGGCGCTGGACCCGAACCGAGGCGACGCGGCGAATCCCGGCCACCCGTTCGGCCACCACGTCGGTGTCCACCTGCAGAAGCGGGGTTCCCGACGCCACCCCGGCGGCCTCGACCACCTCCTCCTGGGTAACCGCGCCCAGGCCGGTGACCACGATGCTGCGTGTGGACATCACCGGCGTGAAGTACAGCACCAGCCCGAGACTCACCACGAGCACCGCGATCACCGTGGTCCACATGATCAATTTCAGCCCGCGGACCGCACCCCGGCCGAGCGTCTTCTGCTCCTGCACGGGCCTTCCCATCGCGCGGCGCTTGGCCTCCCGGCGGGCCTCCTCGATGGCCGTGGCCCTGGCCTGGGCGGCCCGCCGTTCCTCACGTTCCCGGCGGGCCCGGCGGCGCGGCCCCTCGAGATCTTCGGCGGGTTGGTCCCCGCCGGCCTGCTGGTCAGTGGCGGCCGGGTCCGGATCACCACCCTCGAGGTCGCCCTCCAGGTCGGGCTCGGCCGGTTCGGTCCCGTCCTGAGGAGGTCCGGTCATCGTGGGACCGTCTCCACGCCACCGGCAGAGCCGCGGTCGGCCTCGGTCTGCAGGGCTGCCAGGATCTCCCTGCCCAGCATGGTCACATCGCCGGCGCCCATCGTGACGATGACGTCACCCGGTTCGGCGGCGGCAGCGACCCGCGCGGGCACCGCCGAGAAATCCGGCAGATAGGTCACCGGGGCGCTGACCGCGTCCGCGACGGTGGCGCCGCTGACACCGGCCAACGGCTGTTCCCGCGCCGCGTACACGTCGAGGACGAACACCTCGTCCGCGGTGTCCAGCGCCCGTCCGAACTCGGTGGCGAAAGCCTCTGTGCGGGAATACAGATGGGGCTGGAACACCACCAGCGCGCGGCCGTGTCCACCCTGCTCGACGACTGACCGCAGTGCCGTGAGCGTGGCACCGACCTCGGTCGGATGGTGCGCGTAGTCATCGAAGACACGGACACCGTTGGCTTGCCCGACCAACTCGAAGCGGCGGCGCACCCCCTCGAACCCGGCCAGCCCGTCGAGCACCTCCTCGATCCGGGCGCCGGCCCGGATGGCCGCCAGCAGGGCTCCGAGCGCGTTGAGCGCCATGTGCCGACCCGGAACCGACAACCGCATCGTGCGTGGTTCGGTTTCGCCGCGCAGCAGCACCCGCGCGACGGCACCGGTGCCCTGCTGGGTCCAATCCACCAATGTGGCGTCGAGATGTCGGGCGCTGCCGTAGCGCAGCACCCGGATTCCGAGCGCCTCGGTCCGGTCCCCCAGCGCCGCGGCACCGGGGTCGTCGGCGCAGATCACCAGTGTGCCTGCGGGTTTGATCCGCTCGACGAACTGGTCGAAGACCGCTGTGTACGCCTCGACGCTGCCGAAGAAATCCAGGTGGTCGGCCTCCACGTTGGTGACGACCACGACGTCGGGCCGGTATTCGAGCAGCGAACCGTCGCTCTCGTCGGCCTCGGCGACAAAGGACGTCCCGCTGCCGTGATGGGCATTGGTGCCGGCCTCCCCGAGGTCACCGCCGACGGCGAACGACGGGTCGAATCCACTGTGCTGCAAGACCACGATGAGCATCGACGTGGTGGTGGTCTTGCCATGGGTGCCGGTCACCATCAGCGTGGTGTGCCCGGCCATCAGCTTCGCCAGCACGGCCGGGCGCAGGATCACCGGGATTCCGCGCTTGCGGGCCTCGACGAGTTCGGGGTTCGTCTTCGGGATGGCCGCGTGGGTGGTCACCACCGCGGTCGGACCGTCCGGCAGCATGTCCAGCGAGGACGCGTCGTGCCCGATCCGGATCGCGGCACCACGGGCCCGCAGGGCGATCAGCCCCCGCGAGTCCTTGGCGTCCGAACCGGACACCATGCCCCCGCGGTCCAGCAGGATGCGCGCGATCCCCGACATCCCGGCACCGCCGATGCCCACCATGTGCACCCGGCGCAGGTCCTCGGGCAGTTCCACGGGGCGGTTGGCGGACGTCACCGTCTGTTCCGCCTCTCTCGTGCGGTCCGCGCGACGTCCAGCGCAACCTCGGCGACCCGCCTCGCGGCGTCGGGGTGCCCCGCCAACGCCGCGGCGGCCGTCATCGCCGACAGCCTGGCCTCGTCGTTGAGCAGCGCGATGACCGTGTCGGCGACATAATCCGCGGTGAGCGCCCGGTCGTCGACGATCAACCCGCCGCCGGCCGCCACCACCGGCAACGCGTTGAGGCGCTGCTCGCCGTTGCCGATCGGCAGCGGGACGTACACCGCGGGCAATCCGACAGCGGTGACCTCGGCGACCGTCATCGCTCCGGATCGGCAGATCGCCAGGTCCGCCGCCGCATAGGCCAGGTCCATTCGGTCCAGGTACGGCACCGCGACGTAGGGCGGATCACCGGCAAGCCGGTGCCGCAACTGCAGGGTGTTCTTCGGACCGTGCGCATGGAGCACCGAGATGCCTTTTCCGGCAAGGGCTTCCGCGGCTGCCGACACTGTCAGGTTGAGAGACTGGGCGCCCTGGGAACCGCCGAACACCAGCAGCACCCGGGCGTCGTCGGCGAAACCGAAATGGGCGCGGGCCTCGGCTCGCAACGCCCTCCGATCCAGCGAGGTGATCGCCTCCCGCACCGGCACGCCCACCACCTCGACGTGACGCAGGCCCGGATCGGGCACCGCCGCGAGCACCCGCTGCGCCGACCTGGCGCCGACCTTGTTGGCCCACCCGGCGCTCGCGTTCGCCTCGTGGATCACCACGGGTATCCGCCTGCCGGGCCGGGCGCTGCGCGCAGCCAGATAGGCGGGCAGCGCGACGTATCCGCCGAACCCGACGACCACGTCGGCGTCGACGGCATCGAGCACCGCACGGGTCTGCTTGACCGCACGTCGCACCCGCCCCGGCAGCCGGATCAGGTCGGCCGACGGTTTCCGCGGCAGCGGTGCCGGGGTGATCAACTCCAGGTGGTAGCCGCGGGCCGGAACCAGCCGGGTCTCCAGCCCACGCTCGGTGCCCAACGCGGTGATCCGCACCCCCGGTTCGAGTGCGGTCAACGCGTCGGCCACCGCCATCGCCGGTTCCACGTGGCCTGCGGTGCCACCGCCGGCGAGAACCACCGAGATTCCCGTCACCCGTAACGCTGACCTTCCAGTGTGCGGGCCCGTCGGCCCTGCTTGCGCTGGCCAGCACCATACCCGCCGACGGCGGCCGGCTGCTGACCACCGGCGCGCCCGGACCGGCGGACCGGACGCTCGGCGGTGCGCGGTGTGCGGCTTCGCTTCGGGGGCGGCTTCTGGCCGGCCCGGGCGGGCGGTCGGTCCGAACGCGACCGCAGTCGGTCGCGCAGCGCCTCGGTGCGGGTCGGCACGTACGGCGCAGGCAGCGGCAGCCGCAGCAACCTGTTGACCCGATCGTCGCGGCCTGCCCGCAGCGCCGCCACCGCCTCCGGTTCGTGGCGCGCGGCGTTGGCCATGATGCCAATCATCAGCAGCGTCGTCGCGGTCGACGTGCCACCGGCCGAGATGAGCGGCAGCTGCAACCCGGTCACCGGAAGCAGCCCGACGACATAGCCGACGTTGATGAACACCTGGGACAGGATCCACAACGTGGCGGTGGCGGTGAGCAACCGCAGGAACGGATCTGCCGAGCGGCGGGCGATCCGCATCCCGGTGTAGGCGAACAGACCGAACAGACACAGCAGCCCGGCTGCGCCGACAAAACCCAGTTCCTCGCCGATGATCGCGAAGATGAAGTCGTTGTGGGCGTTGGGCAGGTAGTTCCACTTCGCGGTGCCCTGGCCGAGTCCGTCGCCGAAGATACCGCCGTTGGCCAGGGCGAACCTGGCCTGGCGCGCCTGGTACCCGGAACCCTGGGCGTCCGCGGCCGGGTTCAGCCACGACTGCACGCGGTCGGACCGGTAGCCCTCGGACACCGCGAGCACCGCCCCGGAGACGATCACCGCCCCCAGCGAGCTCAAGAACACTCGCAGCGGCAGCCCGGCGTACCACAGCAGGCCGAGCAGGATCACACCCATCGACATCGTCTGTCCCAGGTCGGGCTGGGAGACGACGAGCGCCAGCGCGATCACCGCCGCGGGCACCAGCGGCACCAGCATCTCGCGCAGTGACGCCTGCTCCATCCGGCGGGCGGCCAGCAGGTGCGCCCCCCAGACCGCCAACGCGATCTTGGCCAGCTCTGAGGGCTGCATGGAGAAACCGGCGACGACGAACCAGCCGCGGGAACCGTTGGCGATCTTGCCGATACCGGGGATCAGGACGAGGATCAGCAGCACGATCGAGATGGCGAACCCGCTGAAGGCCAGCTTGCGCATCATCTGCACCCGCATCCTGAGGGCGACGTAGAACGCGACCAGCCCGACGACCGTCCACAACGCCTGTCTGCCGAAAACCGCCCACGGCGAGCCGTCGGTGTCGTAGGAGTACACCCCCGAAGCCGACAGCACCATGGTCAGGCCCATCGTGGTCAGCAGTGCCGCGACGGCGATGATCAGGTGAAACGACGTCATCGGGCGGCCGAGCCACGCCCCGAACCGGGTACGGGGGCCGCGCACCGGGGCGACCGCGGGCTGCGCCGAGTCGTCGGCGGCGGGGTTGGCGCGACGGTTGCGCAGCCGGGTGAGGATGTTGCTCACGGGTTACCCGAGCGCGGCGCGCACGGCCGCGGCGAACGAGTCGCCGCGGTGGCCATAGCCGCTGAACTGGTCGAACGAAGCGCCTGCCGGGGCAAGCAGCACGGTGTCACCCGGCCGGGCCAGGCCGCGGGCGGCCTCGACGACGGCGGTCATCACCGCGTCGGCCACCGGACGACCGCCGACATCCACGAGTTGAGTCACATGAGTAACACCTGACCCAGTTGAATCAGCTTTCACAGGCACCACAGAATCCTCCCCTGTCACAAGCTCGACCACGGGGACATCTGGTGCGTGTCGCGATAACGCCTTGCCGATGAGGGTCCGGTCCCGGCCGATCAGCACCGCGCCGACCAGCCGATCCGCTGTCGCCGCGACCATCTCGTCGACCGAGGCGCCCTTGAGCATCCCCCCGGCCACCCACACCACCCGGGGATATGCGCCGACCGAGGCCTGCGCGGCGTGCGGATTGGTGGCCTTGGAATCGTCGACGAAGGTGACCCCGTCGGCGACGGCGACGACCTCGGCGCGGTGCCGGCCCACCCGGAAGGTCGCGAGCGCGTCGCCGATCGCCGTCGCGGGTACGTCGACCGCGCGGGCAAGGCAGGCGGCCGCCAGCGCGTTGAGCACGCCGACCGGGCCCGCCACCGTGATGCTGTCCACGTCGGCCAGCTTCAGCCCGGGCGCAAACGCGTTGTCCACCAGCTCGCCGTCGCGCACCCCGACCTCACCCGGACCGGGCTCCCCCGCCCGGAAACCCACCTTCACCGGAGCCGGTGCGGCGTCCAGTAGCGCGGCCGCGATCGGGTCGTCCAGCCCACCGACCGCCACGGCCCCGGTCAGTGCGCGCGCCTTGGCCTGCGCGTATGCCTGCATCGAGCCGTGCCAGTCCAGGTGGTCCTCGGCGACGTTGAGTACCACCCCCGCGGTCGGGCGCAACGACGGCGCCCAGTGCAGCTGGAAGCTGGACAGTTCGACGGCGAAGACCTCAGCCGGCTGGTCCAGCACATCGAGGACCGGTTCACCGATGTTGCCGCACAACGCCGCACGCCGTCCCGCCGCTTCGAGCATTGCGAACAGCATCGAGGTCGTCGTGGTCTTCCCGTTGGTGCCGGTGACCACCAGCCACTGCCGCGGCGGGCCGTACCGGCCGGATCGGTCCAGCCGCCAGGCCAGTTCCACGTCACCCCAGATCGGGACGCCCGCCGCGGCCGCTGCAGCCAGCACCGGTGCGGTGGCAGGGACCCCCGGGCTGGTGACGACGAGCTCGAAGTCGGCGATCCGCGCGACGGCCGCCACCGGGTCGAGCACCGCGACGCCCTGCTGGGCGAAATCGGTCAGCGCTGTCGGGCTGTCGTCGGTGAGCGTCGCACCCACCCCCAGCGGGGCCAGCGCGGCGAGCACGGCACGGCCGGTGATGCCGGCACCTGCCACCAGGACCCGGGAGTAGCCCAACGGGCCGGGGTCGACGTCCTCAAGCACCAACGGTGGTCAGCCACTCGCTGTAGAAGAGCGCCACCCCGAGTCCGCAAGCGATCGCCGTCAGTAGCCAGAAGCGGATGATCACAGTGGTCTCGGCCCAGCCCACCAGCTCGAAATGGTGATGGAACGGCGCCATCCGGAACACCCTGCGGCCGGTGGTGCGGAAGGCCATGATCTGCACCACCACCGAGGTCACCTCGGCGACGAACAGGGCCCCGAGCACCACGGCGAGCATCTCGGTCCGGCTGGTGACCGACAGCCCGGCGATCACGCCGCCCAGCGCCAGCGAGCCGGTGTCCCCCATGAAGATCTTGGCCGGCGCGGCGTTCCACCACAGGAACCCGATGCACGCCCCGGCGGTGGCGGCCGCGACGATCGCGAGGTCGAGCGGGTCACGCACGTTGTAGCAGCCCACCCCGGGGCTGGTCGCGCAGGCGTTGCGGAACTGCCAGAACGTGATCAGCACATAGGCGGCGCACACCATCGCCATCGCCCCTGCCGCCAGCCCGTCCAGCCCGTCGGTGAAGTTCACCGCGTTCGACCAGGCGCTGACGATCACCACGCAGAACAGCACGAAGATGGCGGGCGCCAGCGTGACTGTCGCGATCTCACGCACGTAGGACAGCTCCGCGCTGCCAGGAGTCAGCCCGTCGGCGTTGCGGAACTGCAGTGCCAGCACACCGAACAGCACGGCAGCGACCAGGATCCCGACGGTCTTGGCGGTCTTGTTCAATCCGAGGTTGCGGGCCTGCCGGATCTTGATCATGTCGTCGGCGAACCCGACGGCACCCAGCGCCGTCACCAGCCCGAGCACCAGCAGCCCCGAGGCCGACGGTCCCTTGCCGTCGATCAGCACGCCCACCAGGTGGGTGCCCAGATAGCTGGCCCAGATACCGGCGATGATCGCCACCCCGCCCATCGACGGGGTGCCGCGCTTCTTGTGATGGCTGGGCGGGCCGTCCGCGCGGATCTCGTGACCGAACCCCTGCCGGGTGAACAGCCGGATCAGCATCGGCGTCAGGAGTATCGACACCGTCAGCGCGATCGCGACGGCGATGAGTATCTGCCTCATCGATCGCCCTTCCCGGCGCCGGAGGAATCGGCCACCAGCGCGTCGGCCAGCGCGCCGAGTCCGGCCGCGTTCGACGCCTTCACCAACACCACATCGCCGGCCCGAAGCTCGGCGCGCAGCAGGTCCAGTGCGGCGTCGGTGTCGGCGACACCGGTGGCCTCGGAGCCCCACGATCCTTCCATGACCGCCCCGTTGAGCATGGCGCTCATAGGCCTCCCGGTTCCGACGACGATGAGTCGAGACACATCTAATCGCACCGCCAGTCTGCCGATGCGGTCATGCTCGGATATTGCGTCGTCGCCGAGTTCGGCCATCTCTCCCAGCACCGCCCAGCTTCGGCGTTCGGGCGCCCCACCCCGGCTCATCCAAGCCAGCGCCTTGAGGCCGGCGCGCACCGAGTCCGGGTTGGCGTTGTAGGCGTCGTTGATGATCGTCACCCCGTCGTCGCGGGTGCTGACCTGCATCCGCTGCCGCGACGCCGGCCCAGCTTCCCGGAGCGCGGCCGCCACCTGGTCGAGCGACGCGCCGCACTCGAGGGCGACGGCCGCCGCGCACAGCGCGTTGGACACCTGATGGTCGCCGTACACGGCGAGGGAGACCGCCACCGCGCCGCCCCCGGCATGCAGCGTGAAGCGGGCCCGGGCGAGCGGGTCGAGCTCGACATCCTCCGCACGCACGTCGGTTTCTGCGTCATCGGCGGACCGGCCCACGCGCACCACACGCGCCGCGGTGGTGTCGGCCATCGCCGCCACTATCGGATCGTCGGCGTTGAGGATCACCACGCCGGAGTTCGGAATCGATTGGGGCAGCTCAGATTTGGTGGCGGCGATCGCCTCACGTGAGCCGAACTCACCGAGGTGGGCGGTACCGACGTTCAGCACGACCCCGATCGACGGCGGCGCGATGCGGGCCAGTGCGGCGATGTTGCCCGGATGCCGCGCCGACATCTCGAGTATCAGGTAGTCGGTGGATCGAGTGGCCCGAAGCACGGTCCACGGGTGACCGAGCTCGTTGTTGAACGAGCCCGGCGGAGCGATCACCTCGCCCAGTGGAGCCAGGACGGCGGCGATCAGATCCTTGGTGGACGTCTTGCCCGAGGAGCCGGTGATGCCGACGATGGTCAGGCCGCCCGCCGTCAGCTCGGCGGCGACGGCGGCCGCCAGCTTCGCCAGCGCCGCGAGCACCGCGGCACCGGAGCCGTCGGTGTCGTGCTCGAGGACTCCGGCGGTGCCGCCGGTGGCCGGTGGCACACCGACCGGTTCGACGATGATCGCGGGCACGCCGACCGGGCGGGCCGCCAACACCGCGACCGCGCCCGCAGCGACCGCCGCCGCCGCGAAATCGTGCCCGTCGGAACGCTCCCCGGGCAGCGCCAGGAACAACCCGCCCGATGTCACGGCGCGGGAGTCGAACTCGACGGTGCCGGTGACGGACGTGGCGGCGGCCTCGTCGGCGCCGATGTTGTCGAGGCGGCCCTCGACGATCTCGGCGATCCGGGCCAGCGACAGCTCGATCATGTGCGTGACTCCAGCGCGTCGGCCAGCTCGTCGCGGTCGTCGAACGGGCGGGTCCGGCCCCGGCTGGTCTGGCCTGCCTCGTGCCCCTTGCCCGCGATCAGCACGATGTCGCCGGGTCGGGCCCAGGCCACCGCGTGATCGATCGCGGCGCGCCGGTCACCGATCTCCACGACCTCGGCGCGGCCCGCGGCTTTGCCTGTGCGTGCGCCTTTCACGATCGCCGCGCGGATGGCCGCCGGGTCCTCGTCGCGCGGATTGTCGTCGGTCACCACCACCAGGTCGGCCAGTTCGCCGGCCACCTCCCCCATCGGCTCGCGCTTACCCGGGTCACGGTTTCCACCGGCGCCGAACACGACGGCAAGCCGGCCCGCGCCCTGCAGGCGCAGCGTCTGCAGCACCGCTCGAAGCGCACCGGGCTTGTGCGCGTAGTCGACAAGGGCGAGGAACGGCTGGCCACGGTGCACCGCTTCCAGACGGCCCGGCACGGTGGCGTCCCGTAGTCCCGGCGCGGCCTGCTCGGGTGACACCCCGACCGCGTCGAGCAGCGCCACCGCCAGCAGGCCGTTGGCCACGTTGTACCCGCCCGGCAGCCCGATCTGCAGGCCGTGATGGACGCCGGCCGGGTCCACCGCGAAGAAATCCTGCGAGCCGCCCTCACCGGGGGTGATGGCGTCGACGGCCCAGTCCGCCGGTTGGGTCACGCTCACGGTCACCGCGGAATCGGCCCGCTTCGCCATCGCGCGGCCCCACTCGTCGTCGATGCACACCACCGACACCGCGGCGTGCGTCGGCGCGTGCGGGTCGAAAAGCCGCGCCTTGGCCTCGAAGTACTCCTCCATCGACCGGTGGAAGTCCAGGTGGTCGCGGGACAGGTTGGTGAACCCGCCGACCGCGAACGACACACCGTCGACGCGGCCGAGGGTCAGCGCGTGGCTGGACACCTCCATCACCACGGTGTCGACTCCCTGCTCGACCATCACCGCCAGCAGCGCCTGCAGTTCCGGGGCTTCCGGTGTGGTCAGCCCGCTCGGCTGGTCGCGCCCGCCGATGCGCACGCCGACCGTGCCGACCAATCCGGCCACCCGGCCGGCCGATTGCAGACCTGCCTCGACCAGATACGCCGTCGTGGTCTTGCCGGAGGTGCCGGTGACGCCGATGACGCGCAGCTGTTGCGACGGATGGCCGTACACGGCGGCCGCCACCTCACCGAGGACGGCCCGCGGCGCCGGGTGCACCAGCACCGGCACCCCCAGGGCACCGTCCGGGTCGGCGACCTGCGCCACGCCCTCCTGGTCGGTCAGCACCGCGACCGCACCGCGGGCCACCGCGTCGGCGGCGAACCGGGCGCCGTGCGCGCTCGCTCCGGGTAACGCCGCGAACAGATCCCCGGGTCGGGCGTTCTGCCCGCGCAGGGTCACGCCGGTGACCCGGATGTCGGACATCGACGGGCCCAGACATAGGCCGGCCGCCAGATCGGCCACCGCGACAAGCGGCAGACCGACAGGATGTGAGGGGCGCAGATTCATGGCCTTGACACAGTACCGGCCGCGTTGTTCGGCTCAGCCCGCCTGAAGTGTCAGCCGGCCTGGAGGGTGAGCGGGGCACCCGGATCCGCTGACAGCGGGACGTTCTCCCGTTGCAGCAACCAGGACGCGATCTCGTGGAACAGCGGGGCACCCGACGATCCGGGCGAGCCGTCGGCGGCCCGGTGCGGTGCGTCGAGCATCACTCCGACCACGTAGCGCGGGTCGTCGGCCGGCGCCATCCCCGCGAAGGTGATCCAGTAGACGTCGTCGTAGTAGCAGCCGCAGCCCGGGTTGATCTGCTGGGCGGTGCCGGTCTTGCCGGCGATCTGGTACCCCTCGACCGCGGCCTGCGGGCCGGTCCCCTGCTGCACGCCGCGCGGGTCGCGCTGCACGACCGAACGGAACATGTCGCGCACGGTGCGGGCGGTCTCCGCCGACACCACCCGCACCCCTTCGGGCCTGGGCTCCTCGGTGCGGGTGCCGTCGGCGGCGACGGTGGCCTTGACGACCCGCGGCGGGACGCGAACACCGTCGTTGGCGATGGCCTGGTACATCCCCGTCATCTGCAGCAGGGTCATCGAAAGGCCCTGGCCGATGGGCAGGTTGGAGAAGGTGCTGCCGGACCACTGGTCGATCGGGGGAACCAGGCCGGCGCTCTCACCGGGCAGGCCGACGTCGGTGCGCTGGCCCAGGCCGAACTTGCGCAGCATGTCCGCGTAGCGCTCCGGCCCGATGCGCTGGGCGAGCATCAGCGTGCCGACGTTCGAGGATTTTCCGAAGACCCCGGTGGTGGTGTACGGCATCACCCCGTGCTCCCACGCGTCGCCGACCGTGACCCCGCCCATGTTGATCGACCCGGGCACCTGCAGCACCTCGTCGGGGTTGGACAGCCCGAACTCGATCACCGAAGCCGCGGTGACGATCTTGTTCACCGAACCCGGTTCGAACGGTGACGACACCGACAGGTTGCCCAACTCACGTTCCTGCTGACGGCTGAGCTCCTGGGAGGGGTCGAAGGTGTTGTCGTTCGACATGGCCAGTACTTCACCGGTTTTCGCGTCCAGGACGACGGCCGAGGCGTTCTTCGCGCCGGACCGGTCCTTGGCCAGTTGCACCTGCTGCTGCACGTAGAACTGGATGTCGTCGTCGATGGTCAGCATCACGTTGGACCCGTTCACCGCGTCGTGGCGGTTGCGGTAGCTGCCCGGGATGACCACACCGTCCGAGCCGCGGTCGTAGGTGACCGAGCCATCGGTGCCGGCCAGGACCGAGTCCAGCGAATCCTCCAGGCCGAGCAGACCGTGCCCGTCCCAGTCGATCCCCCCGACGATGTTGGCCGCCAGCACCCCGCCCGGATACTGGCGCAGGTCCTGACGCTCCGAGCCGACCTCGGGGAACTCGCTGGTGATCGCTTGGGCGATCGCGGGGTCGACGGCACGGGCGAGGTAGACGAAGGTCTCGTTGCTGCGCAACTTCTTGAGCACGGTGGCACTGTCCGGCTTGTTCCCCAGCCGGGAAGCCACCTCGGCAGCGATGTCGCGCAGCCGCGCGTCCGGATCGGGGGCCTGCGAGCCTTGCTCCTGCGCCTTCTGCGCCGCTTCCGCCAACTCCTTGCGCACCTTGACCGGTTGGAACGTCAACGCGCGGGCTTCGATGGTGAACGCCAGCTTGTCGTTGTTGCGGTCGACGATCGCGCCGCGCAGCGCCGCGTCGATGTCTGTCACCTTCAACTGGCCCGCGGCCTCGGCGCGCAGGCCCTCGGCGCGCGGTACCTGCAGGGTGAACAACTGGGCCGCCGCCACGACCAGCAGCAGGAAGATCGCCGCGTTGCCGGCACGGTGCCGGAACACGAACGATGCACTGCGCAGGCCGTTCTGGGGTGCCGCCTGCCGGGAGCGCCGCGATCTGGCCGAGCGTTCCTGGCTGGGCGGTGTGTTCGGCGGTGTCTTCGGCGGTGTCTTCGCTGTCCTGGCGGCGGTACCTGCCGATCGTGCGGGCTTGGCCGACTTTGCGGTGTGATTCCGCCGACCCGACTCGCGGGTCATGCGGGCGGTCCCGGTATCGGCGCGACGGGAGCGAACTGCTCAGTGCCCACCGGGGCGCCGGGCTGGGTGGCCGCGCCCGGCTGCTGGTGCAGCGGACCGGCTCCCAGCGGCGCGGCCGGCTGGTCCGCCGGTGGCGCCATCCCGGCGACCGGTGCCGCGGGCGGCAACGCCGGCATGGGCCCGGGCAACTGCCCGGACACGGAGTGCGGGACCTCGACACCCGGCCCCACCTCCAGCGGAACCCCGGGCGTGGCGGGCAGTGCCCCGGGCACGCCGGGCACGCCGGGCACTGCGGCAGCACCCGGGACAGCGGCGGCACCCGGGACAGCGGCAGCACCCGGGACAGCGGCAGCACCCGGGACTGCGGCGGCACCCGGGACAGCGCTGGGGATCCGCACCGGCACCTCGAGCGGTTCGACGACCCGCCGCGCGGGCGTCGGCGGGACCGGATCGGGCAGCGGGGTGTTCAGCGGTGGCGGCGGCACCCCTTCGGCGGGCTTGGGTGTGCCGACCACGACCCAGTTGCCCGCAGGATCCTGCACGAGGTGCGCGGTGTCCCGCGACGGGATCATGCCCAGTTCCCGCGCGGCCTCGGCCAGCGCCGGGGCGGCCTGGGCCTCGAGGACGTCGCGCTCCAGGGCCTCTTTCTGCTGCATCAGGGCCTGGTTGACCTGGCGGGCGTTGCCGAGCTGATAGGAGCGCTCGGCGGCGTCGGTGGACAGCCACAGCGTCACCCCCAGCCCGGTGCCCAGGGCGGCGATGATCAGCACGACGAACGGGACCCGCGCGACCAGCGTGCGCGGGTGGAGGTCGATCGAGGCGAGCCGGACCAGGATCCGCTCCCGCAGCGGGGTGCGAACGACCTTCGGTGCCTTGGCCTTGCGGGCTTTGGAGCGCGCCTTGGCCTGGCTGGCGTTCTTCGGCCGGGCCGGGTTGGTCGCCGGACGCTGCATCGGGCTGGTCTGCGGCGCCGAACGCTGCGGTCGGACCTCACGCGTCGGCTTGCGCCTGCGCGGGGGGGCGTCGGCCATCCGTTTCGTCTCGCGCGCCGACCCGCGGGCGCCCCGCTTGTCGGTCTTCTTCTTCGACGCGGTGCCGCGTCCAGGCCGCTTTTCCTTCATCGCTCCTGCTTTCCCCCCACTCGTTGCAGCGCACGCAGCCGAACCGGGGCGCTTCGCGGATTACGTTCTGTCTCGTCGGACCCGGCACGTTCGGCGCCGCGCGTCAGCGTGACGAATTCGGGCTCGTACCCGGGCAGTTCGACCGGGAGCCCGGGTGGTGTGCGCGACGCGGTCGCAGCGGCGAACTCGGTCTTGACGATGCGGTCCTCCAGCGACTGGTAGGCCATCACGACGATGCGGCCCCCCGGGCGCAGCGCCGCCATCGCCGCGGGCACCGCTTCGCGCAGGGACTCCAGCTCGGCATTGACCGCGATGCGCAGCGCCTGGAACGTGCGCTTGGCCGGGTGCCCTCCGGTGCGGCGCGCCGGGGCCGGGATCGCCTGATAGAGCAGCTCGACCAGTTCCCCGGTCCTGGAGAACGGGGTGACGGCGCGGCGCCGCACGATGTGCCGGGCGATGCGGCCGGCGAAGCGCTCCTCGCCGAACTCGCGGAGCAGTCGCGTCAGCGCCTTCTCGTCGAACGTGTTGAGGATGTCGGCCGCCGTCAGGTCGGCTTCCGAATCCATTCGCATGTCCAACGGCGCGTCCGTCGAGTACGAGAAGCCGCGCTCGGGGCGGTCGAGCTGCATCGACGACACGCCGAGGTCGAACAGGATCCCGTCGACGCCGCGGTCTCCGACCGCGTCGCCGATGACGGCGGCCATGCCGTCGTAGCGGGTGTGGACCAGCGTCACCCGGTCGGTGAACGGCGCGAGGCGTTCACCGGCGAGCAGCAGCGCGTCGGGGTCGCGGTCCAGGCCGATCAACCGCAGGGCGGCGAACTCGGTGAGGAACCGTTCGGCGTGACCTCCGGCGCCGAGGGTGGCGTCGACCAGCGTGGCGCCGGTGCCGTCGGAACCGATCCGGGTCAGCGCGGGGCCGAGCAACTCGACGCACCGGTCGAGCAACACCGGGATATGGGGCTCGTCATCCACCATCGCAGCACCCTGTGGGGTTGGAGCGGCCCCTGCAGTGAGGTCCCTGCCCGATTGCGCGAACCTGACGTCGGGGAAGTACGTCAGGGCCGGGTCGGGCAGAGGCCACACTGCACGGGCCTGCGGGCCAGTGGCCAGATCAGAGAATGTCGCCGAGTGCTTCATCGCTGGCCGCGGAGAAGTTCTCTTCGTGAAGTTCCTGGTAGTCGTGCCATGCCTGGGCGTCCCAGATCTCCAGGAACCCGATCGAACCGGTCACCACGCAGTCCTTGGAGAGGTTTGCGTAGCGGCGGTGTTCTGCGGAGAGCGTGATGCGGCCTTGGGCATCGGGGTACTGCTCGTCGGTGCTGGCGGCCAAGTTACGCAGGTAGGCACGTGCCTGCGGGTTGCCCCGCTTGGCCTTGCCGGAGATGTCGGCGACCATCGCCTCGAACTCCGCACGCGGGTGGACAGCCAGGCTGTGATCTTGGCTCTTGGTGACCATCAACCCTCCTGCCAGTGCTTCTCGGAACTTGGCGGGCAACGTCAGTCGCCCCTTGTCGTCGAGCCGTGGTGTGTAGGTGCCGAAGAACATCTCGCCACCTCGCAGACCTCGCTCGAGTCTCGCCCAACGGAACCCCGGTCGCTCCGTTGTCCGCCACTTTACCCCACAATCCCCCACTTTGCGCCAAATCTCGCCCTGCGTTTCCCTCGATCCCCCACGATCCAGCCGCGTTCCACGAGACGGTGCGCACCAACCACTGGGTCACCGCCGTTCGGAGAGCACAAAGACGCAGCTCACAGCACCACAGGCGGCCCGGGGGATCCGGTGGGGTGCAGTGGGGCAAAAAAGAAGGGGCAGCCCTACCGGGCTGCCCCTGACTCGGAGAGAGGTCTACTCGTCGAAGCGCCGGCGGAACCGGTCTTCCATGCGGCTGGTGAACGAACCGCCACCCTTCGCCCGCTTCTGCCGGGGGGCCGCGGTGTCGGTGGGCGCTGCACTCTTTCCGCCGGAACGCGGACCGGTGATCGCAAAGACCACTCCACCGAACATGATGATGAAGCCGAACACCGACAGGATCGGGAAGCTTCCGATCATGGTGGCCTTGAACGCCACACCCGAAACGAGCATCGCCAGCCCGGCCACGAAGAGCGCCGCGCCCTGCAGGCGGCGGCGTGTCGAAGGCGTCCGCAGAGTTCCACCACGAACGCTTGACGCGAACTTGGGGTCCTCGGCATAAAGCGCGCTCTCGATCTGGTCGAGCATGCGCTGCTCATGATCGGAGAGTGGCATTCGTCCCTCCCTTTGCCGTGGGGGCGTCGCTGTCGTTCGAAAGTGGAGTGTGCGCGTGTGTCCGCGCACTTAACAGTAATGATACGAGGTGAATCTGACCCGTACCACCTTGTTCGTGGGCCGATTCTATGACGTGCACCGCCGCTGGGACCCAGCACCTCGCTCACCGGATAATGGTGGCGGCCCCACATTTCACCCACCGGGAGGTACAGATCGTTGGCGACGACCCTCATCGATCTGTCGCCGAGCGACATGGCGCATCGGCTCAGCGACGCGCTGGCGGTGTACGTCGACGCCATGCGGTACCCCCGGGGCACCGAGGACCAGCGGGCGTCGATGTGGCTCGAACACACCCGCAGGCGGGGCTGGAAGGCCGTCGCTGCTATCGATGACTCCGCGGCCATCGACGACACCGAGGGCGCCGAGACGGGCGCACCCACCGCGGCGCCGATGATCGGCGTCGCCTACGGCTACTGCGGCGCGCCAGACCAGTGGTGGCAGCAGCAGGTCGTCGCCGGGCTGCGCCGCAACGGCGCCGACCAGACGGACATCGCCGAGCTGATGACCAGCTATTTCGAGCTGACCGAGCTCCACATCCACCCACGCGCCCAGGGCCGCGGGCTCGGCGAGGCGCTCATCCGGCGGCTGCTCGACAACCGCGGCGAGCAGCACGTCCTGCTGTCCACCCCGGAGATCAACGGAGAGGCCAACCGGGCATGGCGGCTGTACCGCCGTCTCGGCTTCACCGACATCATCCGCAGCTACCACTTCGCCGGTGACCCCCGGGCATTCGCGATCCTGGGTCGCTCGTTGCCGCTGTAGTGCTCCACACCGGCGCCCCGAGGCGCCCCGTCTGGCACGATGACCAGGTGCCGACCCGTCACCGCACCCGCAAGCGCCTCCTCGCCTTGGTTTTGCTGCTGTTGGTGGCGGCCCCGTCGCTGATCGGGTGCGTGCGGATCCGGACGTCGCTCACGGTGTCCCCCGACGACCGGGTATCGGGCCAGATCGTCGCCGCGGCGAAGGCCCGCGACGGTGACGACAAGGGCCCGCAGCTGCTCAACAGCCTGCCGTTCGCGCAGAAGGTCGCCGTGTCCGAGTACAGCCGCGACGACTACGTCGGATCCCAGGCGGTGTTCTCCGACCTCACGTTCGCCGAACTCCCCCAGCTGGCAAGCATGAACCGGGACGCCGCCGGTGTCGACATCTCGTTGCGGCGCGCCGGCGACCTGGTGATCCTGGAAGGCCGCGCCGACCTGACCTCACTCAGCGATGCGGAGGCCGACGTATCGCTGAGCGTGTCGTTTCCCGGCGAGGTGACCTCGACCAACGGTGACCAGATCGCCGCCGAGATCGTCGAATGGGAGCTGCAGCCCGGGGTGGTCAGCACGATGAACGCGCAGGCGCGCTACACCGACCCCAGCGCCCGGTCGTTCACCGGCGCCGCCATCTGGCTCGGGGTGGCGTCGTTCGTCGTCGCCGGCATCATCGGGGCGCTGGCCTACACCAACCGGGACCGCTCGCCGCGCCCCGGGGAGCCTGCCGAGAATGCGCAGTAGCTGCGCAGACCGCACCACGCCGGCAGCCTGACTTGCTACAACTGCATTCTCAGGCTCTACTCTGAAGACACTCGGGGCCCGACTGGGACGGACTTGCGACGACATGGCTTGCGACGACATGGAAAGGGGCGCCCGCTGAGCGTGGACACTGCGGCACCGTCGGCCGTCGAACTGGCCGCAGCCGTCAACGAACAACTGCGGGGCTACCTTCGTGATCGCCGCCGCGACGCCGCATACATCGGCACCGAGTACGCGGTGCTGACCGAGGCCGTCGAAGAGTTCGTGCTTCGCGGCGGCAAACGCCTGCGCCCGGCGTTCGCCTACTGGGGCTGGCGGGCGGTGGCGGGCACCGAGCCGGACCCCGGTGTGCTGCGCCTGTTCTCGGCGCTGGAACTGCTCCATGCCTGTGCCCTCGTGCACGACGACGTCATCGACGCCTCCGCCACCAGGCGCGGGTTGCCCACCGTGCACCGGATCTTCACCGAACGCCACCGCGGCAACAACTGGCTCGGCTCCTCAGAGCAGTTCGGTCTGTCGGCGGCGATCCTCCTCGGCGACCTGGCCCTGGTCTGGGCCGACGACATCATCGCCGGTGCAGAGCTCGAGGTGGCCGCCCACCGCCGGGTACAGCGGGTGTGGGCGGCAATCCGCACGGAGGTGCTCGGGGGTCAGTACCTCGACATCGTCGCCGAATCGAGCGGTGCGGAGACGGTGGCCTCGGCGCTGACCGTGAACATCTACAAGACGGCCTCGTACACGATCTCGCGGCCGCTGCAGCTCGGCGCTGCGGCCGCTGCGGACTGCCCGGAGATCCTCGAGGCGTTCCATGAAGTGGGAACCAGCCTGGGGGTCGCGTTCCAGCTGCGCGACGACGTCCTCGGCGTATTCGGTGACCCCGCGGTCACCGGGAAGCCGTCCGGCGACGACCTGCGCTCCGGCAAGCGCACCGTGCTGCTGGCCGAGGCGATCGAGCTCGCCGAGAAGCACGACCCGCTTGCCGCCAAGCTGCTTCGCACCTCGGTGGGCACCGAGTTGTCCGACGCCCAGGTCAAGGAGGTCTGCCTGGCGATCGAGTCGGTGGGCGCGCTCGCGGCCGTCGAGGACCGGATCACCACGCTGACCCGCCGTGCGCTGGAGATCGTCAACGCCGCACCGATCGACGCCCGGGCCAAGGCCGGGCTCGCCGAACTCGCCGGATTGGCCGCGAACCGGACCGCCTAGGAGCATGACGACACCTGCACCGGCCAAGACCCCGAGATCCGGTCTTTCCCGTTTTTTCGCGCGGCTCGGAGAGTTCACCCGGTCCCCCGAGGCCCGGCCGGCCCTGGTCGGAGCGCTCGGTGCCGCGCTGATCACGGCCGGCGGACTCGGCGCGGGCAGCACCCGGCTGCACGATCCGGTGCTGGAATCGATGCACCTGTCGTGGCTGCGGTTCGGGCACGGGTTGGTGCTGTCCTCCACGCTGCTGTGGGTGGGCGTGGCACTGATGCTCGGGGCCTGGCTGTGGCTGGGCCGTCGGGTGATCGACGGCACCGCCAGCGAATACACCATGGTCGTCACCACCGGCTTCTGGCTCACCCCGTTGCTGCTCAGCGTCCCGGTGTTCAGCCGCGACACGTACTCCTACCTGGCCCAGGGCGCGCTGCTGCGTGACGGCTTCGACCCGTACGTCGTAGGGCCGATCGACAACCCGAACCCGCTGCTGGACAACGTCAGTCCGATCTGGACGACAACCACCGCGCCGTACGGACCGGCGTTCATCCTGGTCGCGAAGTTCGTCACCATGGCGGTCGGTGACGACGTCGTCGCCGGAACGATGCTGCTGCGGCTGTGCATGCTGCCGGGGCTGGTACTGCTGATCTGGGCGGCCCCCAGGATCGCTCGCCACGTCGGCGCGAGCGGAGCGGCAGCACTGTGGATCTGCGTGCTGAACCCGCTGGTGATCGTCCATCTGATGGGCGGCGTGCACAACGAGATGCTGATGGTCGGGTTGATGATGGCGGGCATCGCGCTGGCGTTTCGTGGCCACCACATCTCGGGGGTCGGCCTGATCGCGGCGGCCGTCGCGGTGAAGGCCACGGCGGGACTGGCGCTGCCGTTCATGGTGTGGGTGTGGGCACGCGGTCTGCGGGAACGCCGCCACCTGGGTCCGGTGAAGGCGTTCGCCGCGGCCACGGCCGGGTCACTGGCGATCTTCGTCGCGGTGTTCACGATCCTGTCGCTGGTCGCCGGCGTCGGGCTGGGCTGGCTCACCGCGCTCGCCGGGTCGGTCAAGATCATCAACTGGCTGACCGTGCCCACCGCGACAGCGAACCTGATCAACGTGTTCTTCGGGCTGTTCTTCCCGGTGAACTTCTACGCGGTTCTCGAGACCACCCGCATCATCGGGATCGCGGTGATCGCGATCTCGGCGCCGCTGCTGTGGTGGCGGTTCCGGCGCACCGACAGGGATGCGCTGATCGGCATTGCGCTGCTGATGGCCGTGGTCGTGCTGTTCGTGCCCGCGGCACTGCCGTGGTACTACACCTGGCCGCTGGCGGTGGCGGCCGCACTGACGCAGTCCCGGCAGGCGATCGCACTCATCGCGGGCCTGTCGACATGGATCACCGTGATCTGGAAGCCGGACGGCGCCCACGGGATGTACTCGTGGCCGCATGTGCTGCTGGCCACTGTGTGCGCGACTGGGGCGTGGTACTGGCTCGCCCGGGCCGGCGGGCCGGTCAGTACGCCATTGCCTGGGCGCGACGAACCACCTCACGGGCCTGATGCGAATGCAACGCATCCACCGGGCGGGCGTTGATCTGCGACTCGGTGGACCCGTCGCGGGTGATCGTCAGCGACGGGTCCGGCGTGAACAACCACCGGACGATCTCGGTGTCGCCGAATCCCCCGTCGTGCAGCACGACAAGCAACCCGGACAGGCTCTTGACCACCTGACCGGATTCGTCGAAGAAGATCTTGGGCACCACGACGGCCTTCCCGCGGCGGACCGCGACGAGGTGTCGCTCTCGGAGATGCTGATGCACTTTGGTCACCGGGACACCGAGCAGATCCGCCACGGTGGACAGGTCGTAGACGGCCTCGTCGGGATCCAGGATGTCATCGGCAGTCGGAATGCTGCTCACCGCACTGAGTCTAGATCCACCCGCCGTCCCGCCGGCGCGTGGCGGGCCACCCGGAGTCCGGCTCGTAACATGTGTCCGGTGGAGACCTATCAGCCCGCCGACCCGCTCACCGGGTCCGTGCTGGACGGTAGGTACCGGGTGGACACTCTGATCGCGACCGGCGGCATGTCCGGGGTGTACCGCGGGCTGGATCTGCGGCTGGACCGCCCGGTGGCGGTCAAGATCATGGACACCCGCTACGCCGGCGACGAACACTTCCTGACCCGCTTCCAGCGCGAAGCCCGCGCGGTCGCCCGCCTGAAGAATCCCGGCCTGGTGGCGGTTCACGACCAGGGCATCGACGGTCGGCATCCCTTCCTGGTGATGGAGCTGGTCGAGGGCGGCACGCTGCGGGAACTGCTCCGGGAGCGCGGCCCAATGCCCCCGCACGCCGTCGCCGCGGTGCTGCGGCCGGTGCTCGGTGGGCTGGCCGTGGCGCACCGCGCCGGTCTGGTGCACCGCGACATCAAACCGGAGAACATCCTGATCAGCGACGACGGTGAGGTCAAGATCGCCGATTTCGGGCTGGTCCGGGCGATCGCCGAAGCCAAGATCACCTCCACCAGCGTCATCCTGGGCACCGCGGCGTATCTGTCACCCGAGCAGGTGAGCACCGGTGACACCGATTCCCGGGGGGACGTCTACTCCGTCGGCGTCCTGATCTACGAGCTGCTGACCGGAGCCACCCCGTTCACCGGTGACACCACGCTGGCGGTCGCCTACCAGCGACTCGACCACGACGTCCCACCACCCAGCGCTGCCATCGGGGGCGTGCCCCGGCAATTCGACGAGCTGGTCCACACCGCCACCGCGCGCGACCCGCAGGAGCGATTCGCCGACGCCGGGGAGATGCTCGACGAGCTCGACACCACCGCCCGGGTACTCGGACTTCCCCAGTTCCGGGTGCCGGCCCCGCGGAACTCGGCGCTGCACACCTCCGCGGTCGTTGCGACTTCGGGTCCCGGCCCCACCGATGATCTGGACCGGCACCCCGGCGCCGCGCCGGGGCACCGGCATACCAAGGCTTTCACCCGCGACGAGCTTCCTGCGGTGGACTCCGATCGGGACGACGACGAATACCAGCCGTTCGCAGGACGATTCGCCGGGATCGAGCTCTCCGAGTTCGACTGGGCACGGCAACGGGCCAAGCGGGTGCTGTTCTTCTGGGTGGTCGCGGTGGTCACCGTGGCCGCCCTGGCCGCTGCCGGCGCATGGACCCTCGGCAGCAACCTCAGCGTGCTGCTCTGAGCCGCTGCCCGACGATCAGTCCCGCAGCATCTCCGCAACCAGGAACGCCAACTCCAGTGACTGCTGGGTGTTCAGCCGCGGATCGCAGGCCGTCTCGTACCGGCCGGCGAGGTCGGTGTCGGAGATGTCCTGCGCGCCACCGAGACACTCGGTGACGTTCTCGCCGGTGATCTCGACGTGGATACCGCCGGGGTGGGTGCCCAGGGAGTGGTGCACCTCGAAGAACCCCTGGACCTCGTCGACGATGCGGTCGAAGTGTCGGGTCTTGTAGCCGGTCGACGACTCGTGGGTGTTGCCGTGCATCGGGTCGCACTGCCAGATCACCTGATGCCCGGAGGCCTGCACCTTCTCGATGATCGCGGGCAGCACGTCGCGCACCTTGCCGTTGCCCATCCGGCTGACCAGGGTGAGCCGGCCGGGCTCGTTGTTCGGATCGAGCCGCTCGACGTACTCCACCGCCAGTTCCGGAGAGGTGGACGGGCCGATCTTCACACCGATCGGGTTGGCGATCACCTCCGCGAACGCGATGTGCGCGCCGTCGAGTTGACGGGTCCGCTCGCCGATCCACACGTAGTGCGCCGACAGGTCGTAGAGCTTGGGGGCGGCCCCGTCGCCCTCGGCGTTGTCGTAGTCCATCCTCAGCATCGCGCGCTCGTAGTCCAGCACCAACGCCTCGTGGCTGGCGTAGATCTCGGCGGTCTGCAGGTTGCGGTCGTCGACGCCGCAGGCACTCATGAAGCGCAGTCCGCGGTCGATCTCGCCGGCCAGCGCCTCGTACCGCGCCCCCGCGGGTGAGGTTCTGACGAACTCGCGGTTCCAGTCGTGGACCTTCTGCAGCGATGCCATCCCCGACGAGGTCAGCGCCCGCACCAGGTTCATCGCCGCGCTGGCGTTGGCGTAAGCCCGCACCAGGCGCGAGGCGTCGTGCTCACGCACGGCGGCGTCGGGGGCGAACCCGTTGACCATGTCGCCGCGGTAGGACCGCAGCCCCAGCGCGTCGATGTCGGCGGAACGCGGTTTGGCGTACTGCCCGGCGATCCGCGCCACCTTCACCACCGGCGTGCTCGCGCCGTACGTCAGCACCACGGCCATCTGCAGCAACGTCCGGATGTTGGCCCGGATGTGCGGTTCGGTGTTGTCGACGAACGTCTCGGCGCAGTCACCGCCCTGCAGCAGGAACGCCTTGCCCCGCGCGACGTCGGCGAGGTGGGACTTGAGCCGTTCGATCTCCGACGGCACCGTGACGGGAGGGACGCTCTCGAGCACCGTGCGCATCGCCTTCGCCTGGTCCGCAGGCCAGCTCGGCTGCTGCAGGGCCGGCCTGGCGAGCGCCGCGTCCAGCCGTTGCCGCAGGTCCTCGGGCAGCGGCGGGAGGTCCGGCAGCTGGTCGATGGGTACGTCGACGGTCCAATTCACCCGTCCATCGTAACCGCGGCTCAAAACCGCTTTTCACGCCTGTGCGCGCCTCTTACCGCAGTCGGCTCAGCCGCCGGTGATCAGCTGGTACCGGTACAGGTTGTGTTTGGCGTCGACGAGCGCATCGTGGGCGTCGCGCGGTCGCGGCGGCATCCGCGGGCAGCCGTGCTCCTCCCAGAACTGCCGCAGCTCGCGGGTGAACCGCGGGATCGCCGGCGGTAGATCCGTCATCGGGCCCCACAGCTGGCACAGCACCACGTGGTCGTAGGCACCGACCCACGCCCACAACTCGATCGGCTCGTCGCCGTCGATGCCGAGGAAATCCTCGAGCTCGGCCCGGATCTGCCGGCGCGAGCGCCACAGCGGCGACGCCGGAGAGGGCAGCTTGGGCAGTACGTGTTTGCGTACCCAGCTGCCGGCCCGCTCAGGATCGAATTCTGTTGAGATCGCGTAATATTCGCGGCCGTCCTCGGCCGCCACGCCGATCGAGATCAACTCGATGGTGTAACCGTTGTCGATGAACTCCGTGTCGTAGAAGTAACGCACAGTTAAGTGACTTCCTCACTGACGGGACCGCGATCGAGGGGCGCGGGCGCTGCATGGATCTCGCGGTCGAGCTGTTCATCGACCTTGGCATCGTCGGGGAATTTCGGCATTCCCGCAATCGCGTCCTGCAGCCACAGCTTGGCCTGGATGACGGGCCGGCGCAGCCAGCGCTCCCGCTCCAGCGCGCGGTGCATCTTGCGGGGGCGATCGGTGTAGCGCCACCGCGCCCATGGCGCATGCGGCCGGGACAGCCGGATCGCACCGACGAACAACAGCGGGGTGATGAACATCCCCACGAGGCCGGTCCAGACCTTGCCTTTGAGCAGCACGATCACCGCCAGGCCCAGAGTCAGGACCGCCACTGCGACCACGATGGCCCGCGCCACCACGGACTGATCGCTGCGCCAGATGTCGATGTCGAAGAACGACAGCGGGCTGAACCCGAGGATCAGCAGCCCGGCGACCGCGACGGCGACGAACACCGCGTCGACCGAGGTCCGCCCGTCCTCTGCCCAGTACACATCGGACAGATGCAGGATCAACGCGAACTCGTCGAGGACCAGCGCCGCGCCGATACCGAAAAGGATGGCGGCCGCCGTGAACTCGGGCACTCCCCCGTCGACGGCAAGCGTCACCATCGCCACCCCGGAGATCATGACCAGGACCACACCGATC
The DNA here is from genome assembly GCF_010723735.1 of Mycolicibacterium hippocampi. Lineage (GTDB taxonomy): Bacteria > Actinomycetota > Actinomycetes > Mycobacteriales > Mycobacteriaceae > Mycobacterium > Mycobacterium hippocampi. The sequence continues at coordinate 4,239,159 of NZ_BLLB01000002.1, forward strand.
ACCACATGGTGGATGTGCAGACCGCCGCCGCCGGAGATGTTGCGGGGCTGCCACCACTTGCGGGGGGCGTCGCTGTCAGCGTGGCGGCGGATGTACCGCACGATCGTGCGGGTCACGAAGAACGTCAGGATGAACGCGACCAGGCAGCACACCAGCGGCAGCCGCGACTGCGGGATGTCGGTCGAGAATCCGAAGTCCAGGTTCAGGGTCTGGCGCACTCAGAGAACTTGCGCCGACGTGCGCGTGTCCATGCCGGGATACCCGCAGACGCGCCGGTGGGCACCGATAGTCTCTGCGCAATGAGTACGTGGCGGTCGCCGGGCGCGGCCGGTTGGGGGCCGACGCTCGCGTGGCGACTGTTTCAGCTGATGACCGCGGCGGCGTTGGTCTGGGCGGGCTGGCGGCTGCTCGGACAGACCCCCTACCGCATCGACATCGACGTCTACCGGATGGGCGGACAGGCCTGGCTCGACGGACAGCGTCTCTACGCCGACGAAACCGAGTTCTACACCCAGAGCGGCGTGGACCTTCCCTTCACCTATCCACCGCTGGCGGCCGTGCTGTTCGCCCCTTTCGCGTTGTTGTCGCTGGGCGGGGCGAACGTCGCCATCACCGTGACCACGCTGCTCCTGCTGCTGGTGTCGACGGTGATGCTGCTGACCCGGCTGGACGTGTGGTCCACCACCCGCATCACCGCTGACCCGGCGTGGGCACGTCGGTGCTGGCTGGCCGCGGCCGTCGTGGCTCCCGCGGTGATCTTTCTCGAGCCGATCCGGTCGAACTTCGACTTCGGCCAGATCAACGTGGTGCTGATGACGTTGGTCATCGCCGACTGTGTCCCGCGAAGAACGCCCTGGCCCAGGGGGATGCTGCTCGGTATAGCGATCGCACTGAAACTGACGCCCGCGGTGTTCCTGCTGTACTTCGTGCTGCGCCGCGACACCCGCGCCCTGCTGGTCACGGCGGCATCAGCAGCGGTCGGGACGCTGATCGGCTTCGTGTTCGCGTGGCGCGACTCGTGGGAGTACTGGACCCACACGGTCGGCAACACCGGCCGCATCGGCCCCGCGACGCTGAACACCAACCAGAACATCGCGGGCGCGCTGGCCCGGCTGGGCCTCGCGGAGGGCGAACGATTCCTGCTGTGGACGGTCGCGTGCTTCGTGGTGCTCGGCCTCACCGTGTGGGCCGCCCGCCGGGCACTGCGCGCCGGGCAGCCGGTGCTGGCCCTGATCTGCGTGGCGATGTTCGGCCTGACGGTCTCGCCGGTGTCGTGGTCACACCACTGGGTGTGGGCACTGCCGGCAGTGCTGGTGTCGGCGGTGCTGGCGGTACGCCTGCGTCATGTCGCGCTGGGTCTGGTGTCCGCACTCGGGGTGGCCCTGATGGTGTGGACGCCGATCACGCTGCTGCCGATGCACCGTGAGACCACAGCGCCGCTGTGGCGCCAGCTGGCAGGAGGCTCGTACGTGTGGTGGGCCCTCGCGGTGATCGTGGTCGCCGGGACCGTCACCACCCGCGCCTCTGCCCAGGACAGCTCGGCAGAGGATGTCGCGCCGGTCTCCGCCTACAAACCCTGAATTGCCGGCTCAGCCGGCTTCCGCTGAATTGCCGGCTCAGCCGGCTCCCGCTGAATTGCCGGCTCAGCCGGCTCCCGCTGAATTGCCGGCTCAGCCGGCGGCGGCCTCCGGGAGCCGTGTCGGCGGCTTCACAGCTCCCTCAGCTTTTCCCTCTTTGATGTCGGCGGCGTAGAGGTCGACGTACTCCTGGCCGGACATCTGCATCAGCTCGTACATCACCTCGTCGATGACGGCCCGTTCGATGAACCGGTTTCCCGCGAGGCCCTCGAAGCGGCTGAAATCCATCGGCTCACCGAACTTGACGTGAACCCGGCCGAACCGCCACATCTTGCTGCCGGGGGGGTTCACGGAGTCCGTTCCGATCATCGCGACCGGGATCACCGGGACCTGGGTCTCCAGGGCCAGCCGGGCCAGCCCGGTCTTGCCCTTGTAGAGCCGTCCGTCCGGCGACCGGGTGCCCTCGGGGTACATGCCCAGCACCTTTCCCTGCCCGAGAATCCGCTCCGCAGTGGTCAGCGCGTCCTGGGCGGCGTCCGCACCGGCACGGTCGATCGGGACCTGGCCGGCGGCGGTGTAGAACCACCGGGTGAACCAGCCTTTGAGGCCGGTACCGGTGAAGTACTCGGCTTTGGCCAGATAGGTGATCCGACGATTCACCACGAGGCACTTGTAGAAGCTGTCCGCCACCGCCAGGTGGTTACTGGCCAGGATCACCGCTCCGGACTGCGGGACATGCTCGAGCCCTTCGACTTTCGGGCGACCGAGCAGCGACAGCAGCGGTCCCATGAAGACGAACTTGAACAGCCAGTACCACATGGAACCTCCGCATCAGCCGACCGCGGGGCCGGTCGGGTTGGCCGACCGCCGGCACGGTGCTCTGGGACAACCTTACCCACGGGTGTGTGCGCGCGACCACAAGTGCGCGTCACTCCTCCACAATCACCGTGATGCGCTGATAGTGACCGGGCTCCGCCGGCCCGGCCGGTTCGGGCGGGGGTTGCCCCTCCGGTGGTGGCCCGTCGGGTTGCGGCGGGGTCCCGGCACCGTCGAGGTTGTCGATCATCGCCTTGACCACCGTCAGCAATGCGACGCTGTGCTCGGCGAGCACGTTGAGCAGTGGGTGTTGCTCACCGGAGATCAGTGCGGCGAGCGCACACACCGGGCACCACACCTGCTCGCACTTGCCGGGACCGCCGGCCTGCGCTCTGGCCGCGGCCAACCGCACCGCGGGATCGAGGCGGTCGAGTATCGACTGCGCGAGTTGCCGCAGTTCGGGACCAATGTCGGAGTGGGAGCCACTCAAGCCGGCCACACCTCCGGGTTCGGTCGGAATCGCACCGTCAACTCGGTGCCGCGCAGCGCGGCGTCGGTGACGATGCATCGCCTCAGCACCGACGCCAGCCGCACCCGGCGCCGCATCCCGCCGGCGCCGATGATCAGGTCGTCACCGACCCTACCCAACGACAGCGCGGAGGAGTCGACCTGCGGCAGTTCCAGCCGCAGCCGGTACACGGCGTCCAGACCGGCGCCCGACTCGCGGTCGACCACAGGCCGCAGCGGGCCCGGTGGCGGTGACCCATCCCTGCGGCGTGCGCAGTCCAGCAGCTCGCCGAGTGCCTTGGCTCCGATCGGCTCACCCGCCAGATGGGGCACCTGAACCAGTGCGACGTCGCCGATGACACGGTCGAGTTCGTCGAGCACCACCCGTTGCTCGGAGATGCGTTCGGCGTACCAGTCGAATGCCGGATGCTCGGGAAGGTTGTGATACTCGAACGAATCGTCTTCGACAAGAAGCTGGTTGACGATGAGCTCGGCCACCTGCACGCCCATCAGGGCCAGCGAGCCCAACGTGCGGACCGCCTCGGCTGCGACCACCCGCTCGGCCGTCATCACCAGGTGGGCGCTGACCCTCGCCGAGTCGGTGAGCATGGTGCTGAGCTGATCGGTGCCCATGCCGATCCGCTCGAGCAGGGCCACCACAGCGGCGGTGCGCGCGTCGTCAGCGCCGGACAACCGACGGTGCCTGGGCCAGGCGCGCTCGAGGTACAGGGCGAACGCCGCGGGCAGCGTGAGCATCCGCATCGCGTCGGCGGTCGAGGCGCAGTCGACGACGACGAGGTCCCACTGCCCCGAGTCGGCGAGTTCGCCGACCTCGTGCAGTCCGAGCACCTCCTGGACTCCCGGAAATGCGGAAAGCTCTTCTGGCGCAATATCTCCGACGTCGGACTCGGGGAACCTCTCGGAGAGCAGGCCGGCGATCTCCCGCCACCGCGTGGCCAGCAGCGCCAGGGTGTCGAGGGCGAGAGCGTCCAGCAACCCACCGCCCGATTCCGCGGTGTCGAGTTCGGCGAGCACCCGGGTGGGCTCGCGCCTGCCGGTGGGGGTGATGGTCGTGCCCAGCACGTCGCCGGTCGAATGCGCCTGGTCGGTGGACACGACCAGCACCCGCATCCCGGTGCGCGCAGCACGCACAGCCGTGGCGGTCGCCAGCGTCGACTTCCCCACGCCGCCCTTGCCGACGAACAGACTGATCCGGGCTCTGCCGGCCGCACGCACCGCGTCGGCGGCGTGCCCGTCCTCAGTCAGCCTCGACTCGTTTCTTGAGGTCCTTCAGCGCGGTATCGGTCAGGCGCCGTTCAGCTTTGCGCTTCAGCAGGCCGATCATCGGGATGATCAGGTCGACCGCCAACTCGTAAGTGACATCGGTGCCAGATCCCTTGGGCGAAAGCCGATACGCACCCTCCAGAGACTTCAGCAAGGTGCTCGACACCAGCGACCACGTCACGGAGTCCCGGTCGGCAGGCCACTGGTAGGCCAGCACCATGGTGTCCTTGAGCACCGCGGCATCCAGGACCAGCCGGGCCACCTTCGGGTAGCCGGCCTCGTCGGCCTCGAGGACCTCGGCCTCTTTGTACTCGGCGACCCAGTCCGGGTACGAGCCGATGTCGGCGATCACGTCCATCACCGTCGAAGGGTCGGCATCGATGAAAATGGTCTGCGCCGTCTTGTCCGCCACTGAATCAATCCCCGCTAGGTCTGGTCGCTGGCCAAAAATCTACTCTCCCCTCCCGGGATCGGCCCCCGTACTCACGATTGAGGGGCCCGACCCGGGACCGGCCTCACGCCAGCCGGGATACCCCGACCGGACGTCCGGCCTCCAACCGGTGCTTGACCTCGAAGGCCATGTCCTTGCCTGCCACCCGGCGCCGGTGGTTCATCTTGGCGAGGTTCATCTTCGCCAGCTCCCACGCCGCGGCTCCCGACGGCTCGGCATGCAGGAAGTAGTGCAACACCACACCATCGGGGCCGTGGCGCGTCTTTTCCAGCCAGATCTCCATGGTCCCCGTCAGCGCACCGGTCACCGTCCACCGTTGCCCGACCTCACCGCGGTCCTCGACGACCGTCAGGCGCAGGTCGGGCCACCACCGCGACCAGCTCACCGGGTCGGCGACGGCCCTGCCGACCTCGGCCGGATCGGCCGCGATGAAGGTCTCATCGGCGATCTGGATGCTGTTCATGACAGACAAGCTTCACACATCACCGGTCCTGCCCCGGTGCTGGCCGACTAGGCTGGACACGGCAACACCTTTTGTCGAGCCGCCTGAGAATCACGAGAGGGCCTCCACCGTGCGCGAGTTCAGCGTTCCCGCATCATTCACCGTCGGCGAGCACGACAACATCGTCAGCTCCGTCTATACCCACGAGCGCGACAATCCCGACCACGTGATCTTCCAGCGCCTCGTGGACGGCAACTGGGCCGATGTGACCTGCCGCCAGGCGGCTGACCAGATCCGTTCTGTGGCAAACGGTTTGATGGCCCACGGGGTCCAGCCCGGCGATCGCGTGGCGATCCTGTCCGCAACCCGCTACGAATGGCCGATCCTGGACTTCGCCATCCTGTCGATCGGCGCCGTGACGGTGCCCATCTACGAGACCAGCTCCGCGGAGCAGGTGCAGTTCGTGCTGGCCGACTCCGGCGCGGTCGCGGCGTTCGCCGAGACCGATGCGCATGTCGGCCGGATCGAGCAGCTACGAGACCAGTTACCGCAGCTGCGCAAGGTCTACTGCATCGAGGGCCAGGGCCCGGCGGCCCTCGACGAGCTCGCCGACGCGGGCCGGGACGTCGAGGCCACCGCCGTCGACGAGCGGCTCGCCGCGATCCGGTCTGCCGACCCGGCGACACTGATCTACACCTCGGGCACCACCGGGCGTCCCAAGGGCTGCCAGCTGACACACTCCAACCTGCTCTACGAGATCCGCGGCGCCAAGGCGTGCTTCCCCGATCACCTGGCCAAGGGCGAGAAGCTGCTGGTGTTCCTGCCGCTGGCCCATGTGCTGGCCCGCGCACTGACCGTCGCCGCTTTCTCCGGCGGGGTGACGCTGGGCTTCACCAGCGACATCAAGAACCTGGTGCCGATGCTGGCGGTGTTCAAGCCGACGCTGGTGGTGTCGGTGCCGCGGGTGTTCGAGAAGGTGTACAACACCGCCGAACAGAACGCAGAAAACGACGGCAAGGGCAAGATCTTCCAGATCGCCGCCGACACCGCGATCGAATGGAGCAAGGCCCAGGACAGCGGTGGCGCCGGGTTGCTGCTCAAGCTCAAGCACGCGGTGTTCGACAAGCTCGTCTACGGGAAGCTGCGTGCTGCCCTCGGCGGCAACTGCCACGCCGCGATCTCCGGCGGCGCACCGCTGGGGGCGCGGTTGGGGCACTTCTACCGCGGTGTCGGCCTGTCCATCTACGAGGGCTACGGACTCACCGAGACCAGCGCGGCGATCACCGTGAACCGGGTGGGCGAGCTGAGGGTCGGTTCGGTGGGCAAGCTGCTGCCCGGCAACAGCATGAAGCTGGGTGACGACGGCGAGCTGCTGGTCAAGGGTGGCGTCGTGTTCGGCGGCTACTGGGGCAATGAGGAAGAGACGAAGGCGGTGTTCACCGCGGACGCAAGGAGCGAAAACGGCACCGGGGACTGGTTCCACACCGGCGACCTCGGCACGATCGACGACGACGGGTTCCTGACGATCGTCGGTCGCAAGAAGGAGATCATCGTGACCGCCGGCGGCAAGAACGTCGCGCCCGCGTTGCTCGAGGACCGGCTGCGGGCGCACCCGCTGATCAGCCAGGCGATGTGTGTCGGCGATGCGAAGCCGTTCATCGCGTCGCTGATCACCATCGACCCCGAGGCGTTCCCCGGCTGGAAGGAACGCCACGGCAAGGCCGCAGACGCCTCGGTATCCGATCTGACCACCGATCCGGACCTGTGCTCGGAGGTCGAGCTGGCGGTCAAGGAGGCCAATCAGGCTGTGTCGAAGGCCGAGCAGATCCGCAAGTTCCGCATTCTGCCGGTCGACTTCACCGAGGACACCGGTGAGCTGACACCCACCCTGAAGGTCAAGCGCAAGGTCGTCGCGGAGAAGTTCGCAGCTGACATCGACGCGCTCTACGCAAAGGGTTAGGGCGGGGCTAGAGCAGCCGGGCCAGCCGCTGCGCCTGGGTGTGCCACTGCCAGTTGTCGACGGCCCAGCGGCGGCCTGCTGCGCCCATCTCCGCGGCGCGGCGCGGCGAGTCGAGCAGGTCGATGACGGCAGCGGCGATCGCACCGACATCCCAGCCGTCCACGACGGTGCCGGTCTGGCCGTCGAGCACCGTCTCCGGCGCGCCGCCGGACCTGCCGGCCACCACGGGCACGCCGCAGGCCGACGCCTCCAGGTAGACAATGCCCAGCCCCTCGACGTCCAGCCCCGCCCCCCGGGTTCGGCACGGCATCGCGAAGACGTCGGCCATGGCGTGATGTGCCGGCAACTCGGCCCCGGGCACGCTGCCGGTGAACAGCACGTGCTCGGCGACGCCGAAGCTGTGCGCGAGGCGGGTCAGTGTGGTCCGGTACGGCCCCCCGCCGACGATCACCAGCGCCGTGCCCGGCACCCGTTCCCGGATCGCCGGCAGCGCCCGGATCAGCATGTCCTGCCCTTTGCGTGGCACCAGCCGTGACAGACACACCACGACCGGGCGCCCGCCGAGCCGGTAGCGCGTCCGCATCTGCGCCCGCGCAACCTCGTCGGGGACGAAGCGGTCGATGTCCACGCCGGGCGGGACGTGCTCCAGCGCCGCCGCAGGCCCGAACGCCGAGGCGAACCGTCCCCGGGTGTAGGAGCTGATGTAGGTCACCGCGTCGGTGTCGTTCCCGATGCGTCGCAGCGCCTGCCGTGCCAGCGGCAACATCGACCAGCCGACCTCGTGTCCGTGGGTGCTCGCGATGACCCTGCCCGCACCCGCGGCCCGCGCCAGCGGGCTCAACAGCGCCAGCGGCGCAGCGGCGCCGAACCACACCGTGTTGATGTCGCGCTCGGCGATGAGGCGGCGCATCCGCAGCGCCACCGACGGTTCGGGCACCATCAGGGTTCCCTGGTGTCGGACGATCTCGTACCCGGCAGCAGCGGCAGCGGCGTCGTACTCCGGGGCGCCCTTCCACTTCGGCGCGTAGACGGTCAGGGTGTGGCCGCCCGCCCCTGTGAGATGGGTGACCAGCGCCTCGAGGTAGGACTGGATCCCACCGCGTCGAGGCGGAAAGTCGTTGGTGACCAGCAGCACCCGGCTCATCGCGGCCCCGTCAACTGTCGCGCCATTGCCGCCATCCGTGCAGCACCGCCGGCAGCTCGACGCCGAGCGCCTCGCGCACCGCGGTGGTGATGTCGGCGTGGCCGGGTCCACAGGCCTCGAGGTAGAGCGTCTTCAGCCGGTCGGCTCCGTAGGCGCCGGCAACATAGGAGGCGAAGGACCAGGCCCGGTCGTATGCCGCCGAACGGGCCGGGCCCGCGGTGGCGAACTCGGCGTCGGTGGGCAGCTCCGGGGCCACCGGCGGAGGCGCCGCCGCGGCGGGCCTGCCGACGAAGTCGGCGACTCCCTCGGTGAGCCAGGTCGGCGCATCCGGCGCCGTCTCCGCTCGCGCGGCGTGGTGAAAGAGTTCGTGGCGCAGCACGATTCGCAGGTCGGACTCGGTCATACCGGCGGCGGCCGGCGAGAACATGATCCGCTCGGCGGTGGTCGTCGCAGCGACGTCGGTGCCGCCGCCGGCCAGGGTCGCGAACTGTTCGGGTGATCCGGCGACAACGATGTCGAGTTCCCTGGGCCAGTTCTGCCCCCAGAATGCGGTGACGGCGGCCGTGGCACCGGGCAGTTGCGCCGCGATGCGGTTCAGCAATGCGGCGCCGCCGGGTGCGCCGAGGTCGATCAGCTGGGTGGCCCGGCCGTCCGGTGTGGTCACCGTGCGCGCCGCAGCGCTCAGCACGTCAGCCGACGGCGACGGGTTCGCCGCGACCGACTGCGACGGCGATGCGACGGCGGGACCGGCAGGCTCGGCCTGGGACCCGCCCACCAGCAGGACCGCGCAGATCAGTTCGGCGCCGAGAACTGCGCCCAGCCGACGGCGGTCAGCCGCGCGCGCCGTGTCAGTAACGCCGGACGTTGTGGATCGGCGCATTGTGCACCGGGGCGACTCGCACCGGTGTGCCGTAGGTCGAGGCGTGCACCATCATTCCGTCACCGATGTAGATGCCGACATGCGATGCGTCGGAGTAATAGGTGACGAGGTCACCGGGTTGCATCTGATCCGACGACACCGGCTGTCCGCCCCGGGCCAGCGCCTGGCTGGAGTGCGGCAGCGAGATGCCCGCCTGCTGGAAGGACCACATCACCAGGCCGGAGCAGTCGAAAGCACCCGGCCCCGACCCACCCCAGGAATACGGAGAGCCGACCCGGCTCAACGCGGCCTGGATGACCGTGCTCGAGTGAGGAGCGCCGGGAGGTGCGATGTCGCCCGGGGGGATCGCGGCTGGGACGTCGGGAAGGGGCTGGGGAGCCGGCGGCGCGGCCAGCACGGCCGGGTCCTGTCCCGGCGGCATCGGCGCCGGCGGCGCGGGAGGAGGCGGCGGCATCGCGGCGAGCGTCTCGCGCTGGACCGGCGTCAGCGACTCGTACTGCGCCTTGACCACCGCGATCTGCACCTGCAGCTGGCTCTGCTTGGACTGGAGGTCTGCGCGCACGGCCGCGGCCTGCTCGGCGGCCGTCTTCGCCTCGGCGGCCGACGCGGCCGAGGCCTGCTCGGCCAGCTGTGTCTGCCGGCCGAGTTCGCGATAGCGCACCATCTGCGCCTGCATCTCGTGCGCCATCACGCGCTGCACCGACATCTGCTCGATCAGGCCCTGCGGCGACGATGCGGTCAGCATGGCGTCGAAACCGGAGGTGCGACCGCCCATGTACTGGGCGGCGGCCAGGGTGTCGACCGAGTTCTGGAACGTCGCAAGCTGCTCGCGGGCCGATTCGACGGCCGCGACATCGCTGGCGTGCTTGGCTTCCGCCGCCTGCTGGACCTGCAGCTTGTTGTCGAGATCGAGCTGCGCCGAGTGCATGGCCTCGGTGGTCTGCTCGGCCTGGCGGGACAGTTCGGTCAACTTCGCCAGCGCGTCGTCGGCGGGATCAGCCTGCGCCTGTCCGATCATCACCGAAAGGAGAACGGTCAGCCCGGCTATCGCACTGATGACGGGTCGCCAAGAACGACGGGTGCTGCTGTGCGCGCGAACGAGCCTCAAGATTTGCGTCCTTCAACTGCCGTAACGGAGCCGTCTCGAACTAACACTCAGGTCTCGGATAGGTTACGAAACGGCATCGGCCTTGTCCATCAGGAGACGCAAATTTAACAGGCGGGGCCGTGATGAGCACAACGCCCGCAGCGGCGCGTGTCATCAGGCAACTCCGGTGCCCTTCTCCCGGTGGATCGGGACCAGCCGCAATCTCGGGGCCAGCCCCACATCAGCCAGAACCTCCAGCGCCCGACGCTCGTCCATCAGCAAAGTTTCGGGCACGCCGAGCAACACGCTGACGACACAGTCCTGGCAACCGGAACCGCGCACTGCGCAGTCGTCGCAGTCGATCGTCACCGTCCCGGTCTCGTCGTCCGGGCCGGGTCCATCACCCGGCGGCCGCAGTTCCTGTGCCATCGCACCGTCCTCTCGATCGGAGTCATCCGCACGGTATAGACCGGTACCGACAAGTCCGCGACACGGCGATCGGGGAACCGACATGCGGCGCAGCTGCCGGGGTTTGTCAGGGGTGGCGCTTACCTTCGGCGCATGGGTCAGCTCAGCTTTGCGGACGTCGATCCGCTCGCCGACCCGACGCTTCGGGAGACCACGTTCGTGGTCGTGGATCTGGAGACCACCGGCGGCCGACCCACCGGTGACAGAGCCGACGCGATCACCGAAATCGGCGCGGTCAAGGTCCGCGGCGGCGAGACCCTCGGCGAGTTCGCCACCCTGGTCGACCCGGGGCGCGCCATCCCGCCTCAGATCGTCGCGTTGACCGGCATCACCTCGGCGATGGTGTACGACGCACCGACGATCGACCGGGTGCTCCCGTCGTTCCTCGAGTTCTGCCGGGGCGCGGTGTTGGTCGCGCACAATGCCGGTTTCGACATCGGGTTCCTGCGCGCCGCGGCCGAACGTGGTCATTTCCCGTGGCCGAAGCCGCCGGTGCTGTGCACCGTTCGGCTGGCACGCCGGGTACTCACCCGCGACGAGGCACCCAGCGTGCGCCTGGGCGCGCTCGCTGCCCTGTTCGGCGCCTCGACCACTCCCAACCACCGCGCGCTCGACGACGCCCGGGCCACCGTCGACGTTCTGCACGGGCTCATCGAGCGCGTCGGCAACCAGGGGGTGCACACCTACGCCGAGCTGCGGTCGTATCTGCCGGATGTGACGCCGGCGCAGCGCAGCAAGCGCCACCTCGCCCACAGCCTGCCCAGGGCCCCCGGCGTGTACCTCTTCCGGGGGCCTTCGGGGGAGGTGCTCTACGTCGGCACCGCCGTCGATCTGCGGCGTCGGGTGTCGCAGTACTTCAACGGCGCCGACCCGAGGACCCGGATCAAGGAGATGGCGTCGCTGGCCACCGCGGTCGACCACGTCGAGTGCGCACACGAACTGGAAGCCGGGGTCCGGGAGCTGCGGCTGCTGGCCGCCCACGCGCCGCCATACAACCGGCGATCCAAGTTCCCCCAGCGCTGGTGGTGGGTGCAGCTGACCGACGAGGCATTCCCCCGGTTCTCGGCGGTCCGCACGCCCCGCAGCGGCAGCGCCGTCGGGCCCTTCCGGTCCCGCGCCGACGCGTTGGCAGCGGCGGCGCTGATGGCCCGGTTCACCGGCGTACGGGATTGCACCAACCGGCTGGGCCGGTCGGCACTGCACGGTCCGGCCTGTCCCGAACGGGAGGTCTCGCCGTGCCCGGCCGCCCGCGGTGTCACCGCCGGCGAGTACGCGACCGCGGCGCGGGCGGCGCTCGCGCTCATCGACGGCGACGACGGGCGTCCGCTGCAGGCGGCGCTGTCGCACATCGCCGACCTGGCCGGGCGCAACCGCTACGAGACGGCCGCGCGGCTGCGCGACCACACCGCCGCCACCATCGACGTACTGTGGCGCGGCCAACGGCTACGGGCGCTGGCATCGGTTCCGGAGATGGTGGCGGCCAGGCCCGACGGGGCCCGTGGCTGGCACCTCGCGGTCATCCGGCGCGGTCAACTGGCCGCTGCCGGCGTGGCACCCAGGGGGGTACCGCCGATGCCGGTCGTGGACGCGCTGTGCGCCGGAGCGCAGACCGTGCTGCCCGGCGCGGGTCCGTTGGGCGGCGCGCTGGTCGAGGAGACGGCGCTGATCACCCGATGGCTGGCCCAGCCCGGCGTCCGGATCGTGCGCACCGACGAGGGCTACTGCTCACCGGTCGGCGCAGCCGGGCGCTGGGCACGATGGGCGGCCACGGCCCGTTCGGCCCGCCTTGCCGCCGAACAGACCGTCGCCTCAGAGCTGCTGGGTGAACCGCACCCAACGCGCGAGCAGTTGTTCGGCCGCCCCGGAGTCGATCGCGTCGGCGGCGCGGGCCAGGCCCGACTCCCACGCCGGGACCCACTTGGCGTCGCTGGATAGTCCCGCGTGCGCAACCAGCGCACCGGCGGCATTGAGCACCACCGCGTCGCGCACCGGTCCTCTTGCCCCGCCGAGCACCGCTCTGGCCTCCGCCGCGTTCGCCTCGGCGTCACCGCCGACCAACGCAGAGATCTCCGCGCGCTGGAACCCGAATGCGGCCGGGTCGAATGTCAGACGCTCGACGGTGCCTGCCTGTACCCGCCAGATCGTGCTGGTCGTCGTCGTGGTCAGTTCGTCGAGTCCGTCGTCACCGTGCACGACCAGAACGCTCGACCCGCGGGTGGCGAACACGCCTGCCATCACCTCGGCCAGATCACCCCAGGCACAGCCGATCAGCCCGGCCCTGGGGCCCGCCGGATTCGTCAGCGGGCCGAGCAGGTTGAACACCGTGGGCACGCCGATCTCGCGCCGTACCACCCCGGCGTGCTTGTAGGAGGGGTGGAACTGCGGCGCGAACGCGAACCCGATGCCGACCTCGGCGACGCTGCGCGCCACCTCGTCGGGCCCCAGATCGATCCGCAGCCCCAACGCCTCGAGGGTGTCGGCGCCCCCGGACAGCGACGACGCGGCCCGGTTACCGTGCTTGACCACCGGCACCCCCGCGGCGGCGACCACGATCGCCGCCATCGTGGAGAGGTTGACGGTGTTGGCGCCGTCGCCACCGGTGCCCACCACATCCACTGTCGCGGTGCCGATCCTGTCCGTCGGCACCCGCCGCGCATGTTTGAGCATGATCTCGGCCAATTCGGTGACCTCGGCCGACGTCGGGCGCTTCATCTTCATCGACACGCCGAACGCGGCGATCTGCGCTGGGGTGGCGGTGCCCGTCATGATCTGGTCCATCGCCCAGGCCGCCTGACCGGGCGCAAGCGATTGACCTGTGGTCAACCTGCCGAGAATCTGCGGCCATGTCGGGGGGTTGGGCGATGACGGAGGGTCGGGCGGAGAAGAAGTCACCGAAAGATTATGACTAATTGCTGCACCCGGGTGGAGTTCGACAACTACAAAGCGTCATACTTGCTTCTGTGACGAGCGCTGTAGGGACCTCGGGAACGGCCATCACGTCTCGGGTGCATTCGCTGAACCGGCCGAACATGGTGAGTGTCGGCACGATCGTGTGGCTTTCCAGTGAGCTGATGTTCTTTGCCGGCCTGTTCGCGATGTATTTCACCGCGCGCGCCCAGGCCGGCGGCGACTGGCCGCCGGAGCCCACCGAGTTGAACCTCGCGCTCGCCGTCCCGGTGACGCTGGTGCTGATCGCGTCGTCGTTCACCTGCCAGATGGGCGTGTTCGCCGCTGAGCGCGGCGACGTCTTCGGCCTGCGACGGTGGTACACCCTCACCTTCGCGATGGGGTTCTTCTTCGTCCTCGGTCAGGCCTATGAGTACTTGCATCTGGTCGAGACCGGCACCACGATCGCGGGCAGTGCCTACGGCACGGTGTTCTACCTGGCCACCGGCTTCCACGGGCTGCACGTCATCGGCGGCCTCATCGCCTTCGTCCTGCTGCTGATCCGCACCCGGATGAGCAAGTTCACCCCCGCGCAGGCCACCGCCGCGATCGTCGTGTCCTACTACTGGCACTTCGTCGACATCGTGTGGATCGCCCTGTTCGCCGTCATCTACTTCGTGCGATGACCCGCCCGACGGCAGGCGCCTCCCCAGAGCAGCCGATCTCTCAGAACCAGCCGATGAGAAGGGGTTCGATGACAACCAAGTCCCGCCGCCGGCTACGCCGGCGCCTCTCGGCAGCACTGCTGCTGCTGACCGGACTGGCAGTCGCCGGTGGCCTGGCGGCCACTCTCACACCGGCACCGCAGGTGGCCGTCGCCGACGAGTCGGCCTCGGCCCTGCTTCGCACCGGCCAGGAGCTCTACGACACGTCGTGCGTCACCTGCCACGGCGTCAACCTGCAGGGTGTAGCCGACCGCGGCCCCAGCCTCATCGGCGTCGGTGAAGCAGCCGTCTACTTCCAGGTGTCGACCGGTCGCATGCCGGCGATGCGGGGCGAGGCGCAGGCTCCGCAGAAGCCACCGCATTTCGACGAAGCCCAGACCGACGCTCTCGGCGCCTACGTCCAGGCCAACGGCGGCGGCCCCGTCGTACCCCGCGACGAGGACGGCAGCATCGCCTCCCAGTCCCTCATCGGGGACGACGTCGCCCGCGGCGGCGATCTGTTCCGCCTCAACTGCGCGTCCTGCCATAACTTCACCGGAAAGGGTGGCGCGCTGTCGTCGGGTAAGTACGCCCCGGATCTCGGCAACGCGACCGAGGCGCAGATCTACACCGCGATGCTCACCGGCCCGCAGAACATGCCGAAGTTCTCCGACCGGCAGCTGACGCCGGATGCCAAGCGCGACATCGTGGCCTACGTCCGTGAGGCGTCCGCGACCCCGACGCCGGGCGGCCTCGGACTGGGCGGTTTCGGCCCCACCTCTGAGGGCATGGTCGCGTGGATCGTTGGAATGGTGGCCATCATCGCGGCCGCCCTCTGGATCGGAGCCCGCGCATGAGCGACAACAGCGACGACGATCTCAAGGGCTCCGACACCCCGGGCCAGAAAGGCACCCCCGGTCAGCCGACCGACGCCGAACTCGCCGAGATGACCCAGGAGCAACTCGTCGAACTGGGCGGCCGCCTCGACGGAGTCGAGATCGTCCACCGCGAAGACCGGTGGCCGGTGCCCGGCACCAAGGCCGAGAAGCGCGCCGAACGAACGGTCGCGTACTGGCTGCTGCTTGCGGGCTTCTCCGGTCTGGCGTTGCTGCTGGTCTTCCTGTTCTGGCCGTGGGAGTACCAACCCTACGGTTCCGAGGGCGAGTTCCTGTACACGTTGGCCACCCCCCTCTACGGCCTCACGTTCGGGTTGTCGATCCTGGCCATCGGTGTCGGCGCGGTGCTCTTCCAGAAGAAGTTCATCCCCGAGGAGATCTCGATCCAGGAGCGCCATGACGGCAGCTCCCCGGAGCTGCACCGTAAGACCGTCGCCGCCAATCTGGGCAACGCACTGGACACCTCGACGCTCAAGCGCCGCAAGATGATCGGGCTCTCCCTCGGCATCGGGTTCGGCGCCTTCGGGGTGGGCACGCTGGTGGCGTTCGTCGGCGGCCTGATCAAGAATCCGTGGAAGCCGGTGGTGCCCACTGCCGAGGGCATGAAGGCCGTGTTGTGGACCTCGGGGTGGACCCCGAGGTTCGAGGGCGAGACCATCTTCCTGGCCCGGGCCACCGGCAATCCCGGCGAGTCACCGTTCGTCAAGATGCGCCCGGAGGACATCGACGCGGGCGGCATGGAGACGGTGTTCCCGTGGCGGGAGTCCGACGGTGACGGCACCACTGTCGAGTCCGAGCATCATCTCTTCGAGATCTCGATGGGTGTACGCAATCCCGTCATGCTGATCCGCATCCGGCCCAGCGACATGAAGCGGGTGGTCAAGCGACAGGGCCAGGAGAGCTTCAACTTCGGTGAGCTGTTCGCCTATACGAAGGTGTGCTCACACCTGGGCTGTCCGTCCTCGCTCTACGAGCAGCAGACCTACCGCATCCTCTGCCCCTGCCACCAGTCGCAGTTCGACGCGCTGCACTTTGCCAAGCCGATCTTCGGTCCGGCGGCCCGCGCTCTGGCGCAGCTGCCGATCACCATCGATCAGGACGGCTACCTGGTCGCCAACGGCGATTTCATCGAACCTGTCGGACCGGCATTCTGGGAGCGCACGTCATGAGCCCACGACCGAACATGGCCGAGATCGCCGCCAAGCAAGGCGAAGCGATCGACTCGCGGTATCACCCGTCGGCCGCGGTGCGCCGGCAGCTGAACAAGGTGTTCCCCACCCACTGGTCGTTCCTGCTGGGTGAGATCGCGTTGTACAGCTTCATCGTGTTGCTCCTCACCGGGGTCTGGCTGACACTGTTCTTCGACCCGTCGATGGCGCACGTCACCTATGACGGGGTGTACCAGCCGTTGCGCGGCGTGCAGATGTCGCGGGCCTACGAGACCGCGCTGGAGATCAGCTTCGAGATCCGCGGTGGGTTGTTCGTCCGTCAGGTCCACCACTGGGCCGCGCTGCTGTTCGCCGCGTCGATCATGGTGCACCTGGCCCGCATCTTCTTCACCGGCGCATTCCGCCGTCCGCGCGAGGCCAACTGGGTGATCGGCTCGCTGCTGCTGATCCTGGCGATGTTCGAAGGCTTCTTCGGCTACTCGCTGCCCGACGACCTGCTCTCGGGCACCGGGCTGCGGGCCGCGTTCTCGGGCATCACGATGGGCATACCGGTGGTCGGCACCTGGATGCACTGGGCACTGTTCGGCGGTGACTTCCCCGGCGAGATCATCATCCCCAGGTTGTACGCGCTGCACATCCTGCTGATTCCCGGCATCATCCTGGCACTGATCGGCGTGCACCTGGCGCTGGTGTGGTTCCAGAAGCACACCCAGTTCCCCGGCCCCGGACGCACCGAGCACAACGTCGTCGGGGTCCGGGTGATGCCGGTGTTCGCCGTGAAGTCCGGCGCGTTCTTCGCCGTCACGGTCGGCATCCTGGGCCTGATGGGCGGGCTGCTGCAGATCAACCCGATCTGGAATCTCGGCCCCTACAAGCCGTCCCAGATCTCGGCGGGCAGCCAGCCGGACTTCTACATGATGTGGACCGACGGGCTGATCCGGTTGTGGCCGGCCTGGGAGTTCTACTTCTGGGGTCACACCATTCCGCAGGGCGTATGGGTCGCGGTGGGAATGGGCGTGATCTTCGGGTTGCTGGTCGCCTACCCGTTCCTGGAGAAGAAGTTCTCCGGCGACGATGCGCACCACAACCTGCTGCAACGTCCCCGGGACGCACCGACACGGACCGCGGTGGGCGCGGCGGCGATCTCGTTCTACATCCTGCTGACGTTCGCCTGCATGAACGACATCATCGCCTACAAGTTCCACATCTCGCTCAACGCGACCACCTGGATCGGGCGCATCGGCATGGTGTTGTTGCCTGCGATCGTCTACTTCGTCACCTACCGCTGGGCGGTGGCGTTGCAGCGCAGCGACCGGGAGGTCCTCGAGCACGGGATCGAGACCGGCATCATCAAGCGGCTCCCCCACGGCGCGTATGTCGAACTGCATCAGCCGCTGGGGCCCGTCGACGAGCACGGCCACGCGATTCCGCTGGAATACCAGGGCGCGGCGTTGCCGAAGCGAATGAACAAGCTCGGTTCCGCGGGGGCCCCAGGCACCGGCAGCTTCCTCTACGGGGATCCGCTCTCCGAGCACGAGGCGATCACCGAGGCCGCACACAGCTCGGAGCGCCGGGCGCTCACCGCGCTGCGGGAGCACCAGGATCGCAACGGGCAGTCCAACGGCAACGGCTCGTCAGATGGCTCATCCAACGGCTCCTCCAACGGACACCACTGACAAGCAACATCTCGAACAGCAAGGCACCGGATCCGTCTCGCAGGCCGAGACGGATCCGTTGTCGTTGCGGGTCAGACGTTGCAGGTCGGACGAAGTGTTGCCGGTCGAAACAGCCGAGTCGACTCAGCCGAGGAGCGCGCGCAGTTCGCGCAGGAAATACCACGGGATGGCCACCATGGCCACCGTGACCACCCCGGCGACGCCGTAGAAGACCCAGGCGACGGTGTCGCTGTCGACCGCCATCAGATACGTCGACACCGCGGTCAGCAGCGTGGCGACGCCCATGGCGCCCACGATGGCGGCAGCGCACCGGAGCCACACCTGGTCGACGGCCGGCGCGGTGGCCGAGGCCGCACCGAGTGCCCCGGGTAGCGGGCGGCTGGGCTCCACCGTGGCAGGGGCCCGGAACTTCTCGGTCGGCGCCTCTGCGCCGCGTGCCGGGGTCTGCGGCGAGGGTGCGTCGGCCTGCGGGCGCGACTCGGGCGCGGAGTCCTCACGTGCGGAACTACGCGCCCGCAGCAGTAGCGGCACCGCCGCGATGATCACCACCGCGGAGACACCGATCACGGTGTAGAGCACCCATGGGGTGCCAGAGTCGCCGCCGGATGTGGCACCACTTCGGGACAGATCCACCAGCGCCACCGTCGCGGCGACCCCGGCTCCCAGAGCTGCCAGCCAGGCCGCCGCCGCGCTGCCGAGCAGGATTCGGTCGACTCGGTCCAGAGCGGAGAAATCAAGCGCGGGACCCGGTCCCGAACGGTCGGCGGTGTCAGCGAGGTATGTCATCAGCGGTGTGGTCTGCCTAACAACTGGTCTGTGCAGCGTTGTTGGTGTTCGACGACAGCACTTCGCCGTCGCTTGTGGTGATCGAGCAGTTCAGCCTGCTGACCAGGAACAGGCTGGACGCCTGCACGGAACCGACCTCGGACTGCGAGATCGGGGTGACGGTCAGCGACCAGGGGATGTAGACGTTCCGCTGGGTGCGACTGCGGCCGGACGCGTCGATATAGGTGACCGAGATGATGTCACCCGGCGCCTTGGTCCCGGTGACGGAGTAGGTCACCTGCCGGGGACCCGCCCGCGTGGTTGTCGTCGGTGGTGGCGGCGGTGGCTCCTCGGTGACCGGCGGCGGAGGCGGTGGCTCCGCAACCGGTGGCGGCGGAGGCGGCGGCTCCTCGGTGACGGTGATGGTCTCCGGGGGCGGCGGAGGCGGCGGCGGCTCCTCGGACGGTGGTGGCGGCGGAGGTGGCGGGGTGGTCGTGGTGAACTCGTCCTGCACCGGCGGTGCCGAACGCGTCGTCGTCTCGGGTGTGGCCAGATTGTCGGTGTCGGTGCGGGTCACCAAAACCGACACCGAGACCACCAGCGCGACCGCCGCGACGATCGCGACGACACCCACCACCCATGGCCACCGCGGGGGCGGCTGCGGCTCAGCGGTGTCGACAGCGGGGTCGTAGCTGTCGTAGTCGTAGAGCGCCGCGTCGGCAGGGAGGTAGGGGGCGCTGACGAACTGTTCGGACTCCGGTGCCGAATACGCCTGCGAGTAATGGTCGGTCTGACCGGTGTCGTTGGGGTCGGAACGGGCTCCACCGTCCGGCGTGGCGCCGGCGGCCTCTTGCGTGGATTCGTCCGCGGAGTGCCGGCTACCCGGCTCCTCACCTGGGAGATCCGAACCGCCAGAGTCCCGTCCCGGGGGATTCGGCCCGCTCATCTACGCCTATCCTTGTCGACTGCTACTCCACCGCCGGTGGTGCCGTCAACGGCCCACGGCGCCTGGGCCACACTACCCAACGGAGACACCCGAATCGGACCCTCGGCGCGGTCGGCGGGCGAACTCATGCCCGGATTGTGACCTTCTGCCCGACACACAGCCCACAACGTCGAGAGAGCGGCTCAGTGCTTCTCGGGTCCCACGTGGTACTCGAAGACCAGACCGCACACCGTGGCCAGCACGAAGCAGACGCCGGCGACGATCAGCCAGGGCAGCCACATCGCCATCCCGACCGCGGTGATCGATGCCGACAGCGCGATGAAGATCGGCCACCAGCTGTGCGGCGGATAAAAGCCCAGTTCACCGGCGCCGTCGGCGATCTCGGCGTCCTCGTAGTCCTCCGGCCGGGTGTCGAGACGACGCGCGACGAACCGGAAGAACGTGCCGATGATCAACGTCAGACCGGTGGTCAGCACGAGCGCGGTGGTGCCCGCCCACTCGACGCCGCCGGGGGCGAACATCGCTGTCAGAACGGCGTAGATGACCGAAGACAACGCGAAGAACGCGGTGAGGAACTCGAACAACCGGGCTTCGATATGCATGTGCTGTCCTACCTGCTCGCCTGGGGGATCTGCGGCGCCTGCTCTCCGCGGCGGGTGTCGAACGGCTCGGTGGTGACCGCCAGCGGCGGCTGGCCGATCGCCTGCAGCGCCTCGGCGTTGGTCATACCGGCGATGCGCTGCCCGAGATAGGCCTTGAAGTCATTGGGCTCCACCACGCGCAGCTCGAAGTTCATCATCGAGTGGTAGGTGCCGCACATCTCCGTGCACCGGCCGACGAACGCGCCGGTCTGGTTGATCTCGCTGACCTGGAAGATGTTGTCGGAGTTGTTCTCCGCCGGGTTGGGCAGCACATCGCGCTTGAACAGGAACTCCGGCACCCAGAAACCGTGGATGACGTCGGACGAGGCGATCTGGAACTCGATCCTCTTGCCGGAGGGCACCACCAGCACCGGGATCTCGTTGGACGAGCCCAGCGTCTCGACCTCGTTGAAGTTGAGGTAGGTGCGGTCCTCCGGGCTGACTCCGCCGATCGCGCCGACCTGGCCCCCGCCGTGGCCTTCTTCACCCTCACCCTCGGCCTCGCTACCCTCCGGGGCGGCGGCCATGGCCTGTTTGCGCTCGTCCTGGGCGCCCTCGTAGCTGTAGGTGCCGTCGAGGAAGTCGACCTTCTGGTAGCCGAACTTCCAGTTCCACTGGAAGGCGGTGACGTCGATCACGACCTCGGGGTTTGGCTCCTTGTGCAGCATCCGCTCCTGCACGACGACCGTGAAGTAGAAGAGCACCGAGATGATCAGGAACGGGGTCACGGTGAGCGCCAGCTCGAGCGGCATGTTGTAGCCGAACTGCCGCGGCAGCTCCGTGTCGTCCTTCTTCTTGCGGTGGAACACCACCGTCCAGAACAACAGGATGTAGACGATCGCCCCGACGACCAGTGCGGCGATCAGCGAACCGATCCACAGTTCGCGGTTCAGGTGCGCCTCAGGGGTGATGCCGTTGGGCCAGCCGAGGCCGAGCACCTCCGACCAGCTGCACCCGCTGAGCAGGACCGTCGTCCCTCCCAGGAGAACGGACAATGCCACCAACTTCAGGCCGCGAGCGGACACGTTGGCGCCTCCTTGAAAGTCATCGGGGCAGTCGGTGGACCGCCCGGCGGTCAGACGACTGCACTGAATACTACGCAGCGTAGACCACCCCCAGGGGGTGGAGCGAAGCGACCGGGGAATGTGTCCGGTGCCGGTCCCGGCGCGCCCTCCCGATTAGGCATACTGGCGCGGTGTGCGGACTGCTGGCGCTGGTAACCGATTCCTCCGAGGAGGTCTCCCCCACCCTCGTCGACGCGGTGTCCGGTGCCGCCTCCCTGATGCGCCACCGGGGTCCGGACGAGCCCGGGACCTGGCACGACGGCCGGGTGATACTCGGCTTCAACCGGCTGTCGATCATCGACATCGCCCACAGTCACCAGCCGCTGCGGTGGGGCCCGGAAGACCAGCCCGATCGCTACGTGCTGGTGTTCAACGGCGAGATCTACAACTACCTGGAGCTGCGTGAGGCCCTGCGGTCCGAGCACGGGGCGGTCTTCCGTACCGACGGCGACGGTGAGGCGATCCTGGCCGCCTACCACCACTGGGGCACCGAGGCGCTGACGCGGCTGCGCGGCATGTTCGCGTTCGCGCTGTGGGACAGCGTCGAGCAGGAGTTGTTCTGCGCGCGCGATCCGTTCGGCATCAAGCCGCTCTTCCTGGCCACCGGACCCGGCGGCACTGCGGTCGGCAGTGAGAAAAAGTGCCTCCTCGAGATTGCCGGGCAGCTCGGACTCGACCTCGGCATCGACGACCGCGCAGTCCAGCACTACACGGTGCTGCAGTACGTGCCCGAGCCCGAGACGCTGCACCGGGGCATCCAGCGGCTGGAGTCGGGCAGCTATGCGCGGGTCCGTCCCGGCGGCCGGCCGCAGGTGACCCGCTACTTCATCCCCCGCTTCGAGGCAGTGCCGTTTGTCGCGAAAACCGAGCAGAGTCGCTACGACGAGATCACCGCCGCGCTCGAGGACTCGGTGGCCAAGCACATGCGCGCCGATGTGACGGTCGGAGCGTTCCTGTCCGGCGGGATCGACTCGACGGCCATCGCCGCGCTGGCGATGCGGCACAACCCGAGGCTGATCACGTTCACCACCGGCTTCGAACGCGAAGGGTTCTCCGAGGTGGACGTCGCCGTCGCCTCCGCCGAAGCGATCGGCGCCCGGCACGTCACCAGGGTCGTCAGTCAGGCCGAATTCGTCGCCGCGCTCCCCGAGATCGTCTGGTATCTCGACGAACCCGTCGCCGACCCTGCGCTGGTACCGCTGTTCTTCATCGCCCGGGAGGCGCGCAAGCACGTCAAGGTCGTGCTCTCCGGGGAAGGCGCCGACGAGTTGTTCGGCGGTTACACGATCTATCGGGAACCGTTGTCGCTCAAGCCGTTCGACTACCTACCGCGGGGCCTTCGCAAGTCCGTGGGGAAGATGGCCGCCCCCCTGCCCCAAGGCATGCGGGGCAAGAGCCTGCTGCACCGGGGCTCGCTCACCCTCGAGGAGCGCTATTACGGCAATGCGCGCAGCTTCTCCGACGAACAACTGCGGGCGGTGCTGCCGCGTTTCCGCGAAGACTGGGTCCACACCGACGTCACCGCCCCGCTGTACACCCGGTCGCAGGGCTGGGATCCGGTCGCCCGGATGCAGCACATCGATCTGTTCACCTGGTTGCGCGGCGACATCCTGGTCAAAGCCGACAAGATGACGATGGCCAATTCCCTGGAACTGCGGGTGCCGTTCCTGGACCCCGAGGTGTTCGCGGTGGCCTCGCGGTTGCCGTACGACCAGAAGATCACCCGGACCACCACGAAGTACGCGCTGCGGCGGGCCTTGGAGCCCATCGTGCCCGCACACGTCCTCAACCGTCCGAAGCTCGGCTTCCCGGTGCCGATCCGGCACTGGCTGCGCTCCGGCGAGCTGCTGGACTGGGCCAACGAGATGATCGGCGCTTCCGCGGCCGGCGACCTGATCGATCTGGCCGCCGTCCGGTCGATGCTCGACGAACACCGCCGCGGGACAACCGATCACAGTCGCAGACTGTGGACGGTGCTGATCTTCCTGCTGTGGCACGCGATCTTCGTCGAGAAGAGCCTCACCCCGCAGATCAGCGAACCGGCCTACCCGGTGCAGCTCTGAGCGGTCAGGCGAGCGCCTGGGCGATCTCCCGGCCCGCCTCGGCACCGTAGGCGCCGCTCAGCCGCGTCACCGCGGAGTCGCGGTCCCAGGACCACTCCTGCGGCCCCGGCGCCTCGAGCACGAGTGTGGCCACCAGAGACGCCAGCTGGGCCGCCCGCTCCAGCGACAACCCGGCGTCGCGGCCGGTGAGGAACCCGGCGCGGAAGGCGTCGCCGATACCGGTCGGATCGGTCTTGTGCGTCTCGGGCACCACGTCGACGTGGATGAACGTGCCGTCCCGGCCGACCAGATCCACGCCCTTCTCGCCCAGCGTGGTGATGCGCATCTGGATCTGCTTCATCACCTCGGCCTCCGACCACCCGGACTTCTGCAGCAGCAGATCCCATTCGTAGTCGTTGGTGAACAGGTAGGTCGCGCCGTCGATCAACCGGCGGATCTCCTCGCCGGACAACCGGGCCAGCTGCTGGCTCGGGTCGGCGGCGAACGCCAGACCGAGTGACCGGCATTCCTCGGTGTAGAGGAACATCGCATCCGGATCGTTGGCGCCGATGATGACCAGATCCGGAGCGTTGGTGCGGGTGAGCATGTCGGCGAGCCTGATGTTGCGGGCCTCCGACATCGCTCCCGGATAGAACGAGGCGATCTGGGCCATGTCCTCGTCGGTGGTGCACACGAACCTCGCCGTGTAGGCCGACTCGGACACCAGCACCTCGTCGCAGTTGACGCCGTGGGAGGTGAGCCATCCGCGGTACTCGTCGAAGTCCTTGCCGACCGCCCCCACCAGGAGGGGGTCACCGCCCAGCACGCCCATCGCGAACGCCATGTTGCCCGCGACGCCGCCGCGGTGCACCACCAGATCGTCCACGAGGAAGCTCAGCGACACCTTCTGCAAATGGTCGGCGAGGAGCTGTTCGGAGAACCGCCCCGGGAATCGCATCAAATGATCGGTCGCGATCGATCCGGTCACCGCAATGGTCACGCAATTTCACCCTTCGTGGTCTTCACCCTCCGCGTGCCCCGACGAGCCGCACGGACGAACGTCGTTCACCCTACTGTCGACGGTGGCAGTCCCGCCCTGTCGGCCCCGTGGTGGGCTGTCGCAGCCCCCGGGTACCCCGATCGGTTGCGCTAACCTGCCTATAGGTGCCTGCCCGGCCGCAACCAACACGGCAGCGAGAGGCCACAGCCTCTGATCGACATCCGAAATCCGACCTTCCCGGGAGCAAGTAGATGACTGGTCCGTATCCGCCCCAGTACGGCGCTGGACCGGGCGGGCCGCAGTCACAGCCCGGATATCCGAACTCGTTCGGGCAGCAGTACCCGGCCATGGGCGGCCAACCCCCTCCGGGGCAGCCCCAGCCCTATCCCGACGGTGGCTTCAACGCGACCTATCCGGGCACGCTGCCGCCACCGGTGCAGTATCCGCCCCGTAAACGCCGCAAATGGATCATCGCGGCCGTCGCGGTGCTGGCGGTGGCTGTCATCGTCGGCGTGCTCTCCGTGGTGACGCTGACGGGCGGGCGTGCCGAGGAGAGCTCCGGCGGGCAGCTGACCGAGGCGTCGGCGCAGGCCGCCATCCAGGAGTACCTGGACGCGCTGTCCAACGGCGACGACGAGACCGTGGCCCGGCACACGTTGTGCGGGCTCTTCGACGCCGCCAAGGAACGCCGTGCCGACCTCGCGCTCGCCAGCCTGTCCAGTGAAGCCTTCCGCAAGCAGTACAGCGTCGCCGAAGTGACCTCGATCGACAAGATGGTGCGGTGGTCGCCGATGCAGGCTCAGGTGCTGTTCACGATGGACGTGGAGCCGGCGCGCAACGCCAGGGGCTCACAGCCTCAGGACGGCGAGGAACAAGCCATCGCCCAGTTGTTGTCGCTCGACAACGAGATCCTGGTGTGTTCCTACCTGCCGCGGACAGCCGGTCAGTACTGACCGGCTACCGCGTCGGCGCTGAGATCAGTTGAACGAATCGCCGCAGGCGCACGACCCGCCGGCGTTCGGGTTGTCGATCGTGAAGCCCTGCTTCTCGATGGTGTCGACAAAGTCGATGCTGGCGCCCTGCACGTAGGGGGCACTCATCCGGTCCACGGTGAGGGCGATGCCGCCGAACTCCACCGTCAGATCGCCGTCGAGGGTGCGGTCGTCGAAGAACAGGTTGTACCGAAGACCGGCGCACCCGCCCGGTTGCACGGCGATGCGCAGCGCCAGGTCGTCGCGACCCTCCTGGTCCAACAGTGCCTTGGCTTTCGCCGCTGCGGCATCCGTCAGGATCACGCCGTGGGCGTCGGTGGCCTGATCTGCCTGCACTGCCGACTCGTCCTGAACAGTCATGGAATCTCCTGTGTGGATGTACGTGGGTGTAGGCCCTCCTCCCCATGCAAGGGGGATAGCTCCACTGTGTCAACGGTACCTTGTCCCGCGGGTATTCCCCATCTATCACCAGGCGCGCGCCCCACCTGCGGGGACATCAGGAGTATGCGGCCGCCACGGCGGTTGTCAGGCCGGTGAGCTGATTGGCCGCATCCTCGATCGCGCGGTGCACCGACCCGGCGTGGTCGGTGACCGAGTGCGCAGCGGTGATGCCGGCGGCCTGCAGTGCGGCCCGGTCCAGGGTCACCTGGCCAGCCAGCACGAGCACCGGGGTCTGTCGCGCTCCGGCGCCGCCGGCCAGCGCGCTGACGACCTTGCCGTGCAATGACTGGTCGTCGAAGCGTCCCTCCCCGGTGATAACGAGGTCGGCGACGGCGACATCGTCCTGCAGCGCAGTGTGCTCGGCGATGATCGCCGCTCCGGACTCACGTCGGCCTCCCAGGGCGATCAGCGCCGCGCCGATGCCGCCGGCAGCGCCGGCGCCCGCCTGGTCGCTGACGTTTCGGCCCGCGGCAGCGTTCAGTTCCTCGGCCCATCGGCTGAGGCGGTCCTCGAGCACCGCGACGGCGTCCGGGTCGGCGCCCTTCTGCGGTCCGAACACCGAAGCGGCGCCCATCGGGCCGAGAAGGGGATGTTCGACGTCGGTCGCGGCGATCAGCTCGACACCGTCGAGCAGCGCCCGCGCGGCGCCCAGACCGCCCAGCGCCTCGACCATGCCGCGGCCACCGTCGGTGCAGCCGCTGCCACCGAGGCCGACGACGATGCGTTCGGCACCGGCCTGCAGGGCGGCGGCGATCAGCTGGCCCACCCCCCTGCTGTGCGCGTCGAGCGCGGTACGCACCGTCGGAGGGCCACCGAGCAGCGCGAGGCCGCATGCCTGCGCGCATTCGATGTAAGCGGTCACCGGATGTGCCGACGCCGCAGTGTCGAGCACCCACCGGGCCTCGACGTCCTCGTCGAGCGGCCCGCTCACCCGCTCGGTGTGCATCTGGCCCAGACGACTGGCGAGCACCTCCACGAACCCGGGCCCGCCGTCGGACTGCGGGGCCAGCGTGAGCCGGTCCTCCGGACGGGAGTTGCGCCAGCCCTGCGCGATGGATTGAGCCGCTTGCACCGCGGTCAGGCTGTCGCCGAAGCAGTCCGGCGCGATCAGCACGTTCAAGCCCGCCATGACGGCAGACTATGGCTTCGGCCGACGAGCCGCATGCCCGGGACGGGGTGCTCGCATCCGCGGCCCGAGAAGTAACCTGGCAGTGTGAAACTGCTGGGCCGCAAGAAAGACGACTCCGAGGGGTCGGGAGACACCGACAAGGCCGCCTCCGACGGCACGCCGGCCGGTACGTCCGGCCAGCGGGTGACGACGGCGCCCAAGGGCAAGCCGACCCCCAAGCGCAGCGAGGCCAGCCGCAAGCGCGGCCCGGTCGCGCCCGCGCCACTGACCGCCGCCGAGGCCCGGCGTCGCCGCAAGGAACTGGGCGGGCCGAAGTTGTCCCGCGAGGAGAAGAAGGCACAGCGCGCGGAGCGGCGTTCGGAGATGTCACATCGCCGCGAGAAGATGATGGCCGGCGAGGACGCCTACCTGCTACCGCGCGACCGCGGCGAGGTGCGGCGGTACGTGCGTGACGTCGTGGATTCCCGGCGCAATCTGCTCGGTTTGTTCATGCCCTCGGCGCTCGGTCTGATCTTCGTGATGCTGGCGGTGCCGTCGGTGCAGGTGCAGCAGATGTTGTCACCCGCGATGCTGGTGCTGGTCTTGGTGATGGTGATCGATGGCTTCGTCCTGGGCCGGAAGGTGAACCGGCTGGCGGACGCGAAGTTCCCGGACAACACCGAGACGGGGTGGAAGCTGGGCTTCTACGCGTCCAGCCGGGCGTCGCAGCTGCGTCGGATGCGTGCGCCGCGACCCCAGGTCGAGCGCGGCGACCGCGTCGTGTGACGTACTTCCCCGCCATACCCGCACCCGACACAGACGCTGCGGCCGCTGCCCGGCAGCGGCAGACCCGGTTGACCAAACCGCTGGGCTCGCTGGGCCGGCTGGAAGACCTGGCTGCGTGGGTGGCCGGGTGCCAGGGCGAATGTCCCCCGCGGCAGTTCGAGCGCGCCCGGGTCGTGGTCTTCGCCGGCGACCACGGTGTCGCCGCTGCCGGCGTGTCCGCGTACCCGGCCGAGGTGACCGCGGCGATGGTGGCGAACATCGATGCGGGCGGCGCCGCGGTGAACGTGCTCGCGGCGCTGGCGGGCGCAGGCGTGCGGGTCGTCGACATCGCGGTGGACACGGCCGACGCGCTGTCACCGGCGATCGGTGCCCACAAGGTCCGCCGCGCCAGCGGCAACATCGCCGTCGAGGATGCCCTGACACCGACCGAGGTGATGGAGGCGATCGAGGCGGGCCGCCGGATCGCCGATGAGGAGGTCGACGCCGGTGCGGATCTGCTGATCGCCGGCGACATGGGCATCGGGAACACCACTCCGGCGACCACCCTGGTGGCGGCCCTCACCGGCACCGAACCGGTCGCCGTCGTCGGCCGAGGCACCGGCATCGACGACGCCGGCTGGGCGCGTAAGACGTCCGCGGTTCGCGACGCGCTGTACCGGACACGGCGCATCTCTGCGGATCCCATTGCGGTGCTGCGGATCTGCGCGGGTGCCGACCTGGCGGCGATGACCGGGTTCTGCGCTCAGGCCGCGGTCCGGCGCACCCCGGTGCTGTTGGACGGCGTCGTGGTGACCGCTGCCGCGCTGGCGGCCGACCGGCTCGCACCCGGGTCCAGGCAGTGGTGGCAGGCCGGGCACCGATCGACCGAGCCCGCACATTCACTGGCCCTGCGCGAGTTGGACCTCGATCCCATCGTCGAACTCGGGATGCGGTTGGGCGAAGGCACCGGCGCACTGGTCGCGCTGCCCGTGCTGCGCGCAGCAGTGGGCACGCTGGCGTCGATGGCGACCTTCGAGGAAGCCGGAATAGACGCATGATCAGTTCTGTCGCAGGCGCTTTCGCGTTCGCGACGGTACTTCCGACGCCGGCTGCTCAGCGGGTGAACATCGGCCGCGGCGTGATGACCGCGCTGCCGGTCGCCGGCGCCGCGCTGGGGGCGTTGGCCGCTGCCGTGCTGTGGGTGGGCTCGCAGGCGTTCGGTGCGGGCAGCGCGCTGGCCGGTGCGCTGACGGTGGCGGTGCTGCTGGTGGCCACCCGCGGTCTGCACATCGACGGCCTGTCCGACACCGCCGACGCGCTGGGTTGTTACGGCCCGCCGGAACGGGCGCTGGCGGTGATGCGCGACGGTGCGGCGGGACCGTTCGGCGTCGCGGCGGTGACGGTGACGATCGTGGTGCAGTCCCTGGCCTTCGCCCAGACCCACTGGCCGGCGGTGCTCGTCGCCGTCGCGGCAGGTCGGGTCGCCGCCGTGGCCGCGTGCCGCCGCTCGGTCCCGGCCGCCCAGGGCAGCGCACTGGGCGGGCAGGTCGCGGGCACCCAGCCGGCGTGGGTGGTCGCCGCGTGGGTATTCGTGATCGCCGGTCTGGCAGCCCCGGTGGGCGCGCAGCCATGGCACGGGCCGCTGGTTGTGCTGGTCGCGGTGGCGTGCAGCGCCGCGCTGGTGGCGCACTGTGTGCGCAGGTTCGGCGGTATCACCGGCGACGTGCTGGGTGCCGCTGTGGAGGTGACGACGACGGTTGCCGCCGTCGGCTTGGCGATCGGCTCCTAGCTACGAGAGCGTGGCCATCCACCCGTGGGTGTCGGCGAAGGTGCCCCGCTGGATACCGGTCAGTGTGTCGCGCAGCGCCATGGTGATCTCGCCGGGCTCACCGTCGGCGATCGCGAACTCGCCTTCGGTGTGCTTGACGTGCGACACCGGGGTGATGACGGCAGCGGTACCGCACGCGAACACCTCGGTGATCTCACCGGCCGCGGCCTTCTTCTGCCACTCGTCGACGTCGATCTTGCGTTCCTCGACCGCGAAGCCTGCGTCGGTTGCCAACTGCAGCAACGAGTCCCGGGTGATACCGGGCAACAGCGAACCGGACAGCTCCGGGGTGACCAGCCGGGCGGTGCCGCCACTGCCGAACACGAAGAACAGGTTCATGCCGCCCATCTCTTCGACGTAGCGGCGTTCGGTCGCGTCCAGCCACACCACCTGGTCACAACCCTGCTCGGCGGCTTCGGCCTGCGCCAGCAGCGAGGCGGCGTAGTTTCCGCCGAACTTCGCCGCACCGGTGCCGCCGGGGCTGGCCCGCACGTACTCGGTGGACAACCACACGCTGACCGGCTTGATACCCCGCGGGAAGTAGGCGCCCGCAGGTGAGCCGATCACCAGGTAGCGGTATTCATTGGCCGGCCGGACCCCCAGTCCGGGTTCGGTGGCGAAGATGAACGGCCGCAGGTACAGCGACTCCTCCCCGCCGGCGGGCGGCACCCAGGATGCGTCGACGGCGATCAACTGCCGCAGCGACTCGATGAACAGCTCCTCCGGCAGCTCGGGGATGGCCAGCCGGCGTGCCGACCTACGCAACCGGGCGGCGTTGGCTTCGGGCCGGAAGGAGACGATGGACCCATCGGCCCAGCGGTAGGCCTTCAGCCCCTCGAACACCTCCTGCGCGTAGTGCAGCACGATCGCCGACGGGTCCAGCGAGATGGGTCCGTACGGGAGCACCTGCGGGTCGTGCCACCCCCGGTCGGCGCTGTAGGCGACCGACACCATGTGATCGGTGTGGAACTTCCCGAAACCCGGGTTGGCCAGGATCTCGGCACGTACCTCGTCGCTCGCCGGATTCGCGTTGCGATCGACGGTGAACTCGAGGCCTTCAGTCATGAAAGCGATTGTATAACCGGGGGCCAGCGGTTTTAGCGGGTCCGGGTATCGACGAACGGCGGCTTGACCACTTCGCATTCGATCATGCGTCCGCGCACGTCTACGGCGACCCGTTGGCCGTCGTCGATGCCGGCCGAGGTGTCGATCAGGGCGAGAGCGATACCGACTTTCAGTGTCGGAGAAAAGGTTCCCGATGTGGTGACGCCGATGGGTGTGTCCCCGTCGAGCACGGCGAGGTCCCCGCGCAGCACACCGCGCCCGAGGGCCCGCAGGCCGCGAAGCGTGCGTCGCGGGCCGGCCTCCTTCTCCGCGAGCAGCGCGTCGCGGCCCCAGAACGCATCCTTTTTCCATCCGACGGCCCAGCCGCAGCGCGCCTGCAGCGGTGAGATGTCCAGCGACAACTCGTGGCCGTGAAGCGGATAGCCCATCTCGGTGCGCAGTGTGTCGCGCGCGCCGAGGCCGGCGGGCTGGCCGCCGGCTGCGGTGACGGCCTCGACCAACGCGTCGAACACCACCGCCGCCTGATCCCACAGCGGCAGCAGCTCGTAGCCGTGCTCACCGGTGTAGCCGGTGCGGCACACCCGGACGTCCACGCCGCCGAACACCGCGTCGGTGTAGCCCATGTAGTCCATGTCGGTGGGCAGACCCAGGCCGCCCACGACTTCCGCGGACTTGGGTCCCTGTACCGCCAGCACGGCGCGCGAGCGGTGCTCGTCGGTGATCGTCAGGCCATCCGGGGCACGCTCGAGCAGCGCGGTGACGACGGCTGCGGTGTTGGCGGCGTTGGGAACCAGGAAGATCTCGTCGTCGGAGACGTAGTAGGCGATCAGATCGTCGATCACGCCGCCCGAGTCGGTGCAGCACAGGGTGTACTGGGCCTTGCCCGGGCCGATGCGGCGCAGGTCGTTGGTGAACGCGGAGTTGACGAACTCGGCCGCGCCCGGGCCCTTCACCAGGGCTTTCCCGAGGTGGCTGACGTCGAACAAGCCCACCGCGGTGCGAGTGGCGGTGTGCTCAGCGACCGTGCCGGCGTAGGACACCGGCATCAGCCAGCCGCCGAACTCGGCGAAGCTCGCGCCGAGCTCGCGATGACGGTTCTCCAGAGGGCCGGCCAGCAGGTTGTCACTCACGCCGAACCACACTAGTAGCCCAGTGGATAGGGTGAACCCCCGTGAGCACTCCAGCCGGTTACCAGCCCCCTTCCGTCACTGTCGCGACCGCCCTGCCCAAGCGCAGAGTCGATTCGTCGGTCCTGATCGTGCCCGTCGTCGCCGCCGGTTCCGACGACGACGCGAAGGCCCGGGTTCTCGCCAACCCGTACCTCGACGCCGAGGCCGTCGGCGAGATCGAGGTGGCGCTCGAGGCGCTGGGCGCCAAGGGCAGCTCCGAGCAGGTCACCAGGGTGGTGGCACCGTCGCTGCCGGTGAGCAGTGTGCTGGCCGTGGGCTTGGGCAAGGACCGGGAAAGCTGGTCGGCTGAGACGATCCGCCGGGCGGCCGGGGTGGCGGCACGCTCACTGACCGGTGTGGAGACCGTCTTCACCACGCTGTCGGACCTGGACCTCGAGGCGGCGGTCGAAGGTCTGATCCTGGGCGCCTACCGGTTCACCGAGTTCCGTAGCGCGAAGTCCGCACCGAAGGATCCGGGGTTGCGCAAGATCACCGCGCTGGCCCCGGACACGAAGTCGGCGACCAAGGAGACAGCCGCCCGGGCGGAGGCGATCGCGACCGCTGTCGCGACCGCGCGGGATTTCGTGAACACCCCGCCCAGCCACCTCTTTCCTGCCGAATTCGCCAAGCGGGCAAAGGCTTTGGGCGAGGCGTCCGGACTGGAGGTCGAGGTGCTCGACGAGAAGACCCTCGCCAAGGACGGCTACGGCGGGGTCGTCGGGGTCGGCAAGGGGTCGTCGCGACCACCGCGGCTGGTGCGGCTCACGCACAAGGGCGGGAAGGGCAAGAAGCCGAAGAAGGTCGCGTTGGTCGGCAAGGGCATCACCTTCGACACCGGCGGCATCTCGATCAAGCCGGCCGCCAACATGCACCACATGACCTCCGACATGGGAGGCGCGGCGGCCGTCATCGCGACCGTGGTGCTGGCAGCTCGGCAGCAGCTGCCGATCGACGTGATCGCCACCGTACCGATGGCCGAGAACATGCCCTCGGCCACTGCGCAGCGCCCCGGCGACGTGTTGACCCAGTACGGCGGCATCACCGTCGAGGTGCTCAACACCGACGCCGAGGGCCGGCTGGTGCTGGCGGACGCGATCGTGCGGGCGTGTGAGGACGGACCGGACTATCTCATCGAAACCTCGACGCTGACGGGCGCACAGACCGTGGCGTTGGGGGCTCGCACCCCTGGGGTGATGGGCAGCGAGGAGTTCCGCGACCGCGTCGCCGAGATCTCCCAGGGGGTCGGCGAGAACGGCTGGGCGATGCCGCTTCCCGAAGAACTCAAGGACGACCTGAAGTCGACGGTCGCCGACCTGGCCAACGTCAGCGGCTCGCGCTACGCCGGGATGTTGGTGGCGGGCACCTACCTGCGGGAATTCGTCGCCGACGGGGTCCAATGGGCGCACATCGACATCGCGGCCCCTGCATACAACTCCAGCGGCCCGTGGGGTTACACACCCAAGGGCGGCACCGGGGTGCCGACACGGACCATGTTCGCGGTCCTCGAGGACATCTGCGAGAACGGCTGAGGGCGCTCACCAGTCCAGTGACGGGGGCCGGTTGGCGAGCTTCTGAACGACCCACTGGTTGAGCGATACATGCTGCTCGGCTGCTTCTATCGCCAACCGGGCGTGGAGTTCCCGAGACGTGCGGACCAGGAACGTCCCGCTGAAGTCGTGATCTGTCAACGGCGTTGGTGGCTCACCACCGAACATGTCGCCCATCGCTGCGAGGTGTTCGGCGGCCTCCCGCTCTGCGCGTGCGATGGCTTCGGACGCGGTGGGAGCCGACCCGGACACGCCCCGCAACTCCAGACAGCGGGCGACGTAGCCCTCGATTCTGGCCGACCACTCCACGCGGTAGGTGTAGCGGATTGTGTCGGCCGGCCCCGGTGATGCCATCGGAAAACGCTAACCCGACCGGGGGACGATCCACGTCACTGATTTCGGCTCACGACCCAGGTGTCCCGTCTTCAATTTCGATAGCGCATGCGATATCGGATTTCGCGAAGGGCGCATGTCCCCATCCGCTGACCTCTACAGAATGTTTCCGCCGCGTGCCGCACTGCGCATCGCCTGCGGTGCCGCATGGGCGACGCCGTAGAGGACGTACGCCTCCGGGGTGACCGGCCGGATCGCCTTGTTCGTCTTCACCGCCGCGACGATGGCCTTGGCGACCTTCTCCGGTCCCACCCGGCGCACGGCGAATCCCTTGCGCACCCGTCGGCGAATCGTCTCTGCGTCGTAGCTACGAGGCGCGGGGAGCGAGAAGCGGGTCGACTCGACGATGTTCGTGCCGATGACCCCGGGACAGATCGTGGTCAGCCCGACGCCGGCCGCATCCAGTTCGGCACGCAGACAGTCGGAGAACATGTAGACCGCCGCCTTGGAGGTGCAGTAGGCGTTCATCACGTTGACCGGGGTGTAGGAGGCCATCGACGCGACGTTGACGATGTGGCCTCCGGTCCCGCGCTCGACGAGGCGTTTGGCGAACGACCTGCAGCCGTTGACCACACCGCCGAAGTTGATGTCGAGCACCCGATCGAACTCCTCGGCCGGGGTGTCGAGGAAGAACCCGGCGTGTCCGACGCCTGCGTTGTTGACCACGATGTCGGGGACGCCGTGTTCGGCGCACACCCGTTCGGCGAACGCCTCGACCGCCGCCGCGTCGGCGACGTCGAGCGGGTAGCTGTGTGCGTCCGCCCCGGCGGCGGCGACCAGTCGGGCGGTCTCGTCCAGCGCGGCCCGGTCGACGTCGCTGATCACCACGTCGGCGCCGTCGCGGGCGAACGCCAGGGCGGTCTCCCGGCCGATGCCGCTGCCCGCGCCGGTGACCGAGACCAGCGTGTCGCCGAACGGCCCACGGGGGCGGCCGACCTGTGCCCGCAACAGTTCCCGCGCGGCCGGGGCACCTTCGAGATGGTCGACGAGCTGGGTGACCGAGCGCGCCAGTACCTGCGGATGGGAGGTGGGTGACCCGTGCCCGGCCTTGATGTCGCGCCGCCACAACCGCGGCGCCCAGACTGCGATGTCGTCGTAGAAGTGCGGCCGCAGGTAGGGGTCGAGAGCGTTCACGATCAGCTGCACCGGAACCCCGACGCCGAGGTCGTGGGGATCGGTCCGGGCTCCGGTGACGGTGTCCACGAAATTGGCGCGGTACATCTTCACCGGCACGGACCGGGGCAGCGCCGCCGCCAGCCTGCCGGTCTGACGCAGCCCCCGCAGGAACTGCCGCGGACGATACGGCCGGCTCAGCGTGTCCACGATGTAGCGGTGCACGTGACGGTGGCTCGGCCCCGAGACGGAGGTCAGCGACGCGACCCGGTCGGCGGCTCCGGGTCGGGTGAGGAGGAACTCCCAGACGCCCGTCGAGCCCCAGTCGTGGGCCAGCACGTGCACGGCGCGGCCCGGGGACACGTCGTCGACGACGGCGGCGAAGTCGTCGGCGAAACGTTGCATCCGGTACGCCGAAGTCCGTTTGGGGGCAGTGGAATCGCCCGCGCCGCGGTTGTCGTAGCGGATGATCCGGAACCTGTCCTCGAACAGGGCCACCACCGGATCCCAGAGGCGATGCGTGTCGGGGTACCCGTGAACCAGCACCAGGGTCGGCCCATCGGCACTGCCCTCTTCGTGGACCGCGATACGCACACCATCGCTGGTCTCGATAAACCGCCGCGTCATGACACCTCCGCGTGCGGACACTACTAGCGGCCTTCGAGCTCCTCGCGCTGGGCGCGCTTGCGCTGAATCCGCCGGCGCGCGTCGTAGTCGCGCATCCGCTGCGGGTAGCCGACCTTCTGGACGTCGTACACCGGGATCTTCAACCGGTCGGACAGCCGCCGCGCTCCGGCGTCTCCCCCGGCCTTGCGGCGTGTCCATTCGCCGTCGGCAGCCACCAGCACCACGGTCACCTCGGTGACTGTTGTCTTCGGTTCGACGAAAGCCTCCACGCCGATGTGCTCGGCGACCCATTGCTGCAGGTAACGAAGGTCCGCTGCCGGATCGCTTGCCGCGGCGCGACCTGCGCCACGCCGACGGCGAAGCTTGTCGAACAGTCCCACCTGGGGTTGCTCCTTTCCCGGCTTCCGGGCGCTCGCTGGATTTCGTGCCTCATTTCGATAGTGCCAGAGCGGCGAGTAACCCCGTCCGCGGCGAAACGTGACAGCGGACATGACAGGATGGGAAGCGACACTTCAACACCTGCGACTGACCGTGCAAGGGAGCCACGACATATGGCCATCTCCGTTCAGATGCCCGCACTCGGCGAGAGCGTTACCGAGGGGACAGTCACCCGCTGGCTCAAGCAAGAGGGCGACACTGTCGAGACGGATGAGCCATTGCTGGAGGTGTCGACCGACAAGGTCGACACCGAGATCCCGTCCCCCGCCGCAGGTGTGTTGAAGAAGATCGTCGCCCAAGAGGATGACACCGTCGAGGTCGGCGGCGAGCTGGCGGTCATCGGCGATGCCGACGACGACGACAGCGGTGACGACGACGACAGCGGTGACAGCGACAGCGGTGACAGCGGTGACGACGAGGCGGAGCCCGAAGCCGAGCCGGAGCCCGAAGCCGAGTCCGAGCCGGAGCCCGAACCCGAGGACGAGCCGGAGTCGAAGCCCGCCGCCAAGTCGTCGGGCAAGTCGGGTTCGGGAGGGTCCGCGACGCCGGTGCTGATGCCCGAGTTGGGCGAGTCGGTCACCGAGGGAACGGTGACCCGCTGGCTGAAGAACGTCGGCGACAGCGTCGAGGTGGATGAGCCGCTGGTCGAGGTGTCCACCGACAAGGTGGACACCGAGATCCCGTCACCGGTGGCCGGCACGCTGGTCTCGATCACCGCCGAGGAGGACGACACCGTCGAGGTCGGTGGCGAGCTCGCCAAGATCGGCGACGCTGATTCCTCGGCCGCCGACGAACCGGAGCCAGAGCCCGAACCGGAACCCGAACCCGAGCCCGAACCCGAGCCAGAGCCGGAACCGGAGCCCGCCAAGGAGTCCAAGCCGGAGCCGAAACCGGAACCCAAACCCGAACCGAAACCGGAGCCGAAGCCGGAACCCAAGCCGGCGGCGGAAGAGTCGGGCAGCGACAGCGGACCCTACGTCACCCCGTTGGTGCGCAAGCTGGCCAACGAGAACAACGTCGACCTGACGTCGGTCAAGGGCACCGGTGTGGGCGGCCGTATCCGCAAGCAGGATGTGCTCGCCGCAGCCGAGGAAAAGAAGGCTGCCAAGAGCGCTCCGGCCGAGGACAAGGCCGCACCCGCCGCCGAAGCGCCCGCGAAGTCGTCGTCGCAGGCTCCTGCGCCCGAGGCCGCACTGGCCCACCTTCGCGGAACCACGCAGAAGGCCAACCGGATCCGTCAGATCACCGCGAAGAAGACCCGTGAGTCGCTGCAGGCGACAGCGCAGCTGACCCAGACCCACGAGGTCGACATGACGAAGATCGTGTCCCTGCGGTCGAAGGCGAAGGCGAAGTTCGCCGAGCGTGAAGGCGTCAACCTCACCTACCTACCGTTCATCGCCAGGGCGGTCATCGACGCGCTGAAGATCCACCCGAACGTCAACGCCAGCTACAACGAGGACGCCAAGGAGATCACCTACTACGACGCCGAACATCTCGGCTTCGCGGTCGACACCGATCAGGGTCTGCTCTCGCCGGTGATCAAGAACGCCGGTGACCTGTCACTGGGTGGGCTGGCCCGGGCGATCGCCGACATCGCGGCGCGGGCCCGTTCCGGTGACCTCAAGCCCGACGAGCTGTCCGGCGGCACGTTCACCATCACCAACATCGGAAGCCAGGGCGCCCTGTTCGACACCCCGATCCTGGTTCCGCCGCAGGCGGCGATGCTCGGCACCGGGGCCATCGTCAAGCGGCCGCGGGTGATCGTCGACGAGTTCGGCAACGAGTCGATCGGTGTGCGCTCGGTGTGTTACCTGCCGCTCACCTACGACCACCGCCTGATCGACGGCGCGGACGCCGGACGCTTCGTCACCACGATCAAACGTCGTCTCGAAGAGGGTGCGTTCGAGGCAGATCTGGGCCTGTAGCTGCAGTGTCGATGCCATCAGATTCGGTCATCGCCGTCGCGGGATCCTCCGGTCTGATCGGTACCGCGCTGGTCTACGCGCTGCGCGCCACCGATCACCGGGTGCTGCGCATCGTGCGCCGGACCCCGGCCACCGCCGACGAGCTGTACTGGAACCCGGCCGCCGGCGAGTTCGATGCCGGCCTGCTCGGCGGCGTCGACGCCGTGGTCAATCTGTGCGGCGTCAACGTCGGCGAGAAGCGCTGGTCGGGGGCGTTCAAACAGAGTCTGCGGGACAGCCGGATCGGACCGACCGAAGTGTTGTCCAACGCTGTGGTCGACGCCGGGGTGCCGCTGCTGATCAACGCGAGCGCCGTCGGCTACTACGGCGACACCGGCAACCACTCGGTGGACGAGTCCGCCGGTCCGGGGAGCAATTTCCTGGCCAGGCTCACGGTGGACTGGGAGGCAGCGACCGCACCGGCCGCAGGCGCGGGCGTGCGGGTGGTGCTGACCCGCACCGGCCTGGTGATGGCCCCGTCGGGGGGCATGCTGAGCCGCCTCAAGCCGCTGTTCCTGCTCGGCCTAGGCGCCAGGCTGGGTAACGGTCGCCAGTACCTGCCGTGGATCAGCCTCGAGGACC
Organism: Mycolicibacterium hippocampi; assembly: GCF_010723735.1. GTDB lineage: Bacteria > Actinomycetota > Actinomycetes > Mycobacteriales > Mycobacteriaceae > Mycobacterium > Mycobacterium hippocampi. Next base: position 4,277,596 of record NZ_BLLB01000002.1, read on the forward strand.
AGGTGCGTGCCCTGTTGTTCGCGATCACGCACGACGAACTGTCAGGACCGGTCAACTTCACCGGGCCCGCGCCGGTCACCAACGCCGAGTTCACCACCGCGCTCGGGCGGACCGTGAACCGGCCGACCCCGTTGATGGTTCCCGGGTTCGCGTTGCGCACGGTGTTGGGCGAGTTCGCCGACGAGGGCCTGTTGGGTGGCCAGCGCGCAATCCCCGCGGCACTGGAGCGCGCCGGTTTCCGGTTCCGCCACAACACCATCGGCGAGGCCCTGGCATTCGCGACAGCGCCCAAGGGCCACTGAGGAGTACCGTCGTCCTGATGGTGGCATCGATTCGCTCGGACACCTCGCCGGTGCAGGTGCAGCGCCTGGGCACCCTCGACTACCGGCCTGCCTGGGACCGGCAGCGTGAGCTGGCCGACGCCCGCGCGGCCGGCGGCCCCGACACCCTGCTGCTGTTGCAGCATCCCCCGGTGTACACCGCGGGCCGGCGCACGCTCGCCCATGAGTTGCCGGTGGACGGCACGCCGGTCGTCGAGACCGACCGCGGCGGCAAGATCACCTGGCACGGCCCCGGACAACTCGTCGGGTACCCGATCATCGGCCTGGCCGAGCCGTTGGATGTGGTCAATTTTGTTCGGCGGCTTGAAGATTCATTGATCGCGGTGTGCGCCGACCTGGGCCTGCGGACCAGCCGCGTCGAGGGCCGGTCCGGCGTCTGGGTCCCCGCCGGTGACGCCCGTCCGGCGCGCAAGGTGGCGGCGATCGGGATCAGGGTGGCCCGGGCGACAACGCTGCACGGCTTCGCCCTGAACTGCGATTGTGACCTCAGCGCCTTCAGCGCCATCGTGCCGTGCGGCATCGCCGATGCCGGGGTCACGTCGCTGACCGCCGAACTGGGCCGCACGGTCAGGGTCGACGATGTGATGGACCGGGTGGCCGACGCGGTGTGTGACGTGCTCGACGGGCGCCTGCACACCGGCCGCATCAGCGCCGACGCAGTACCATCGACACAGTGACTGTCGATCCCGGAAACCGCAAGCTGCTCAGGCTCGAGGTGCGCAACGCGCAGACGCCGATCGAGCGCAAGCCGTCGTGGATCAAGACCAGGGCGAAGATGGGCCCGGAGTACACCGAGCTGAAGGCGTTGGTGCGCCGCGAGGGCCTGCACACGGTGTGCGAGGAGGCGGGCTGCCCCAACATCTACGAGTGCTGGGAAGACCGTGAGGCCACCTTCCTCATCGGCGGCGAGCAGTGCACCCGGCGCTGCGACTTCTGCCAGATCGACACCGGAAAGCCGGCGGAGCTCGACCGCGACGAGCCGCGCCGGGTGGCCGAGAGTGTCCAGGCGATGGGGCTGCGCTACTCGACGATCACCGGGGTGGCCCGAGATGATCAGCCCGACGGCGGCGCCTGGCTGTACGCCGAGACGGTCCGCCAGATCAAGGCGCTGAACCCGAACACCGGCGTGGAATTGCTGATCCCCGACTTCAACGCCGAGCCCGACCTGCTGCAGCAGGTCTTCGCCTCCCGCCCGGAGGTGCTGGCGCACAACGTGGAGACGGTGCCACGCATCTTCAAGCGGATCCGGCCCGGATTCCGGTACGAACGCAGCCTCTCGGTGATCACCAGCGCCCGCGATTACGGGTTGGTGACCAAGAGCAACCTGATCCTCGGCATGGGAGAGACGCCCGACGAGGTCCGCGCCGCGCTGCGTGATCTGCACGAGGCGGGCTGCGACATCGTCACCATCACCCAGTACCTGCGGCCGTCGGCACGCCACCACCCCGTCGAGCGGTGGGTGCATCCCGACGAGTTCGTCGAGCACGAGGAGTACGCGGCCGGCCTCGGCTTCCCCGGCGTGCTGGCCGGACCGCTGGTGCGCTCGTCGTACCGGGCCGGCAAGCTCTACGCGCAGACCGTCGCATCCCGTCCCGCCGGAGCGGCCGCGGCGGCGGCATCGGACTCCGTATCCTGAACGAATGGCGAAATCGCGTAACCCGGCGGAAGTGAAGGCGGCGAAGGCTGAGGCCAAGGCCGCCCGCAAGGCCGCTTCCAAGCAACGCCGCAGTCAGCTGTGGCAGGCGTTCCAGATACAACGCAAAGAGGACAAGCGGCTTCTGCCGTACATGATCGGCGTGTTCGTGCTGATCGTGGGCGCCTCGGTGGCTGCGGGGGTCTACGCCGGCGGGTTCACGATGTACATGATGATCCCGCTCGGTGTGCTGCTGGGCGGGCTGGTGGCCTTCATCATCTTCGGCCGCCGCGCCCAGAAATCGGTGTATCGCAAGGCCGAAGGGCAGACCGGTGCGGCCGCGTGGGCGCTGGAGAATCTGCGCGGCAAGTGGCGCGTCACCCCCGGGGTGTCGGCCACCGGCCACTTCGACGCCGTGCACCGGGTGATCGGCCGTCCGGGTGTGATCTTTGTCGGCGAGGGCTCCCCCACTCGCGTGAAGCCGCTTCTGGCGCAGGAGAAGAAGCGCACCGCCCGGTTGGTGGGCGACGTCCCGATCTACGACATCGTGATCGGCAACGGCGACGGCGAGGTGCCGCTGTCCAAGTTGGAACGGCACCTGGGCAAGCTCCCGGCCAACATCACGGTCAAGCAGATGGACTCTCTGGAATCCCGCCTCGCCGCGCTGGGCACCAAGGTCGGGCCTGCGGCGATGCCGAAGGGCCCACTGCCCGCCGGCGCCAAGATGCGCGGCGTGCAGCGCACCGTCCGGCGGAAGTGACCCCGTCCGGCGGTCGTTGACCGCAGCTACCGGGGGGCCTGATGTGTACTGCGTGCGAATGGGCGCCGCACTTCGCTGCTTTCGGTGCGGGCAGCCGCAGGCACCTGACGCGAAGAAATCTGTTACGGGCCGCCGCCATCACGACAACCCTGGCGGCTTCTGCCGCCTGCGCGGCCCAGTCCGGTCCGGGTGCGCAGCAGACCGCCGCTCCTCCGCCCGACGCTGATTTCGTATTCCGCAACGGAGCCGTCTACACGGTCGCCGGGCCGGCCCCCTGGGCCGAGGCCGTCGCGGTGACGGGCAACACCATCAGCTACGTCGGTGAGGAAGCCGGCGCGATGGCGCTCGCCGGGCCCGGCACCAGGGTCGTCGACCTCGACGGTCGGCTGCTTCTACCGGGGTTCGTCGAGGGCCACATCCACCCATTCCTCGGCGCCTTCCTCACCTCCGGTGTCGACCTCCAGGTGCCGACGGGTGCCGATGCGCTCGCCGCCATCGAGGACTACGCAAAAACCAACCCCGACGGTCCGGTGCGCGGCTTCGGCTGGCGGGTGGACATGTTCGGCCCCCAGGGCCCCACCCGTGCCGACCTGGACCGGGTGCTTCCCGACCGGCCCGGGTTCTTCTTCGCCATCGACGGGCACAGCCTGTGGGCCAACAGCAGAGCCCTCGAGATCGCCGGGGTCAACCGGGACACCGAGGACCCCATCCCGGGCTTCAGCTACTACGTCCGGGACTCCAGTGGCGACCCCACCGGCTACGTGCTCGAGGTGGACGCCGTGCTCGGCATCGTCGACGCCGTCGAGCCGATCTCGGCTCAGACCATGGAAACGCTGCTGGAGTCGTGGTTGCCGAAGGCGTCGGCCGCCGGCATCACCTCACTCTTCGACGCCGGCGTACCACCCATCGGAGACGATCAGGGAAAACTGATCAGCCTGTACGCCGACGTCGAGGCCCGGGACCTGCTGCCTTTTCGAGTCGTCGCCTCGTACAGCGTGAAGTCGCCACCGGTCGATGACGTGGTGGCCAGGCTGACCGACATCCGCGAGCAGATCTCCACCGACCTGGTGCAGGTGGGCGTCGTCAAGATGATCGGCGACGGCACCCAGGAGGGTTACACCGCGTGGCTGCTCGAGCCCTACGCGGACAAGCCGGAGTCCACGGGTGGATCACCGTTCACCGAACAGCAGTGGCAGCAACTGATCCGCGAGGTCGACGCTGCAGGATTCGACGTCCACGTCCATGCGTGCGGAGAACGCACGGCGCGCACCGCGCTGGATTCCATCGAACAGGCGGTCGGGGCGAACCCTCCGCGGGACCGGCGCCACACCGTGGCTCACCTGGTCTACGTGGAGGATCCCGACAGTCGGCGGTTCGGCGAGCTCGGCGTCATCGCCCAGTTCTCCGCCAACTGGATGTCCGCCGACCCCGACACCCTGGAGAACCTGGCGGCGCGTTACGGGCAGCCCCGCCAGGACCTGTTCTACCGGACCCAGGACGTGCTGAAGTCCGGAGGGCGCATCTCGCTGGGCACCGATTGGCCGGCGGCCGGGTACTACTCGACATACCGGCCGCTCGACTCCATCCAGATCGGCGTGACCCGCCAGCTGATCGGCACACCCGGGGCCGCGGTGCTGTCCCCGGCTGATCAGCGACTGTCCGTCGAGGAGGCGGTACACGCCAACACGCTCGGCGCCGCCTACCAGATCCGGCTCGACGCGCAGGTGGGCTCAGTGGAGGTCGGCAAGCTCGCCGACCTGATCGTGCTCGACAAGAACATCTTCGACGTCGACCCCCACGACATCCACAGCGCGACGGTGACGTTGACGATGATGAACGGGAAGATCTTCCACGAGCAATGAACCGGCTACCGGCGCACGACGGCGGTCTTGGTCGCGAGGTCGTGCAGGCCGCGCAGGTCGGAGTCGGTGAACAGCGCCGGGATGACGAGTGTGATCAGCAGCCCCCGCGCCAGTGCGCTTCCCGAACCCACGTGGGCACGGTCGTCGACGGCCGCCACCCGCAGGCCCAGCGCCAACTGCCCGGGGGTGAAGCCGAACAGGCGCACCGAGACGATGCCCATCACCAGCCAGACGACCAGGACCGCGGTCGACAGCATCGCCGGGCTCACGAGGCCCAACGCGATGGCCAGGCCCGCCAGCCCGTAGGACACCAGCCAGTCGACGCACAGCGCGGCAATACGCCGGCCGAATCGGGCGATCGACCCGGGTCCGGTTTGCGGGAGGCCGAGCCGTTCGCCCGGGTAGGTATTGGTGCCGGCGCCCGGATCATCGGATCGAGAGGGGTCCGGTCCTGACAGCCAGGACCCTAGTGCGCCGGCCATCCCGCCAGGATATGCGTGTGCCGAGGATGCGCTACCTCGGGTGTCGGGACGGGTGCTGGATCGCCATGCGTAACGTCCGCGCAACATATGGTTGACCACGGTGCAACATCGTGTCCATAGCGTCAACGCGGGCCTACCAGAAATAAGGAGACCAATCAGTGGCTGAAAAGACCGCCGACGACATCATCAAGCAGATCAAGGACGAGAAGGTCGAGTACGTCGACATTCGATTCTGCGATCTGCCCGGCGTCGTCCAGCACTTCTCAATCCCGGCTTCGGCGTTCGACGAGAGCGTGTTCGAGGACGGCCTCGCATTCGACGGTTCGTCGGTGCGTGGGTTCCAGTCCATCCACGAATCGGACATGATGTTGCTGCCCGACCCGGCAACCGCACAGATCGATCCGTTCCGCGCCGCCAAGACGCTCAACCTCAACTTCTTCGTGCACGACCCGTTCACGCGGGAGGCGTACTCGCGCGATCCGCGCAACGTCGCCCGTAAGGCGGAGAACTACCTGGCCAGCACCGGCATCGCAGACACCTGCTTCTTCGGCGCCGAGGCCGAGTTCTACATCTTCGACTCCGTGAGCTTCGACTCGAAGATCAACGGCACCTTCTACGAGGTCGACTCCGAGTCGGGCTGGTGGAACACCGGTGAGCCGTTCGAGTCCGACGGCAGCCCCAACCTCGGCTACAAGGTCCGCCCGAAGGGCGGCTACTTCCCCGTCGCGCCGTACGACCACTACGTGGACCTGCGCGACGAGATGGCCACCAACCTGCAGAACGCCGGCTTCGTACTGGAACGTGGCCACCACGAGGTGGGCACCGCGGGCCAGGCCGAGATCAACTACAAGTTCAACACGCTGCTGCACGCGGCCGACGATGTGCTGCTGTTCAAATACATCATCAAGAACACCGCGTGGAAGAACGGCAAGACGGTCACGTTCATGCCGAAGCCACTGTTCGGCGACAACGGTTCGGGCATGCACGCCCACCAGTCGCTGTGGAAAGACGGCAAGCCGCTGTTCCACGACGAGTCGGGTTACGCCGGTCTGTCGGATATGGCGCGGCACTACATCGGCGGCATCCTGCACCACGCGCCGTCGCTGCTGGCGTTCACCAACCCGACGGTGAACTCCTACAAGCGCCTGGTCCCGGGTTACGAAGCCCCGATCAACCTGGTGTACAGCCAGCGCAACCGCTCGGCGTGTGTGCGTATCCCGATCACGGGGAACAACCCGAAGGCCAAGCGTCTCGAGTTCCGTTGCCCCGACAGCTCGGGCAACCCGTACCTGGCGTTCGCCGCCATGCTGATGGCAGGTATCGACGGCATCAAGAAGAAGATCGAGCCGCTGGCTCCGGTCGACAAGGACCTCTACGAGCTGCCTCCCGAGGAGGCCGCGAACATCCCGCAGGCGCCGACGTCGCTGGCGGCGGTGATCGACAAGCTCGAAGAGGATCACGAGTACCTCACCGAGGGTGGAGTGTTCACCACCGACCTGATCGAGACGTGGATCTCCTACAAGCGGGAGAACGAGATCATGCCGATCCAGATCCGTCCTCACCCGTACGAGTTCTCGCTGTACTACGACGTATAAGTCGGCACCGCCGACGCGACGTATAAGTCGGCACCGCCGACGCGACGTATAAGTCGGCACCGCCGACGCGACGTATAAGTCGGCACCGCCGACGCGACACGCGTCAGCTCGAGAAGCCGGGTGGCTGCTCCGCAAGGGGCCGCCACCCGGTTTTCTGTTATCACCTTGTTCGCGTGCAGATCATTCGGACCCCGGTCCGTGAAGGTATTCTGCCCCCATGGCTCAGAATCTGGATGCCCGGTTGTCCCGCCTCTCGTCCCCGATGGTGAGCATCTTCCGCATCATGTTCGGGTTGCTGTTCACGCTGCACGGGACCATGAAGCTGTTCGGCTTTCCCCTCGGGGAGGCCGCTCCCGTGGCCACCTGGCCGTACTGGTGGGCGGGGCTGATCGAGGTGGTCACCGGCCTGCTGATCACCGTCGGCTTCTTCACGCGGATCGCGGCGCTGGTCGCGGCCGGCCAGATGGCGGTGGCCTACTTCTGGCAGCACTGGGGCATTCTCGGCGGAGAGCTGGGCAGCTTTTGGCCGTTCAGCAACGGCGGCAATGGCGGCGAGACGGCGATCCTGTTCTGCTTCGGGTTCCTGCTCCTGGCGACGACCGGAGCCGGCGCATGGTCGGTGGACGGTCAGCGGCGCGGGACGGTAGCCACGGCTCGCTGACGTCCCTAGTCCCCCAGCCCCAGATCCTTTCGGAACCGCCGCATCCCGTCGATCTTGTCGGCCACGGACGCGTCGGGCCCGCTGTAGAACATCCACGGCATCGTGATGATGCCGGTGATCCCGCCGGCCTCAGCGGCGGAGTAATGCTCCGGGGTGAAAGCGTCGGTCAACGGCGTGATGACCTCGAAACCCTCCATGGAGAGCCCCTTTTCGGCGCGCAGCTGCCGCAATACCGAAATCCTCTCCAACGCCTTCTCGGTGGTGATCAGGTCACCGATCCACCCGTCGTGGCGTGCGGCACGGCGCAGCGCGATGTCCGACAGCCCGCCGACGTAAACCGGAATCGGGGGCGGTGTCGGCTCCATCTCCATCCGCGGCGCGGTGTAGAACTCACCGCTGAACTCGGTCCACCCCGGCGCCCACAGCGCCTTCATCAACTCCAGCATCTCGTCAGTGCGCTTGCCGCGCCGGTCGAACTGCTGCCCCAGCAACTCGAACTCCTCGCGGCACCACCCGACGCCGATGCCCAGTTCCAGCCGCCCGGAAGCCAGCACCGCCGCCGTGCCGATCGACTTGGCCGCCGAATACGGATCACGCATCGCCGGCAGGTACACCGTCGTCACGAACCGCAGCCGGGTGGTCGCCAGCGCGATCGCGCCGATCATCACCCACGGGTCGGGCCAGTCGGTGAACGCCTCCCAGCGCCTGGCGCCGTCCTTGGTGTACGGGTAGGGCGTCTGCAGGGTTTCGAGGTTGATCACATGGTCGGGAATCGCCATCCCGTGGTATCCGAGATCATCTGCCGCCGTGGCGATCTCGACGGCCTCCCGGGTATCTAGGAACGCCGTGCTGACATAGAACCTCATCCGGCGTCACGCGCCCAGGCGGGCATGATGAACACGCCGTCGGCTTCCACGGTGACACCCTCGGCGTCCTTGAGGTATCCCCTCGCGTAGGTCTTGAATCCCTCCGACCGTTCGACGAACGCCTCGGCACGCACCGGCCCCAGATGTGTGCCGCGCAGGTATTTCACGCTGATCGTGCCGGTGAACTTCGGCAGGCTCAGGCCTTCACTGGCCACCTCTCCGAGGATGTGGTCGAGCAGCAGCGCGCAGATGCCGCCGTGCACCCATCCGGGCGGTCCCTCGTAGGTGCGCCCCAACGTGAACTCACTCCAACAGCTGCCGTCGGGCTCGTGCTGGATGATCATCGGTGGGGCGATGGCGTTGCGAAGCCCGACAGCGGGATTGGCCCAGGCGACCGGTTTGCCGGTGTCGGCGTGCCGCAGCGTCGAGGTCACGCTCCGCTGTTCACGTTCCAGCAACTCGGTGGCGGCCTCGAGGTGTCGCAGGGCCTCCTGCACCGTGGCGTCCTCGACGGCGGTGTGGATCCCCACATCGATGAGCCTGCGCAACGCATCGGTGAGCGGGTCATAGCTCGCGCGCTGCCGGTCGTAGTCCTCGGAACTGATCACGTCGAACGCGAACTCCACGCCTAGCCTCCAAATATTCTTAGTACCACCGCTTTTGCCCTTCGGGTGATCCTCAGGTAGTTGTCGAGGAACTCACCGCCGTCACCGTCGCGCCAGCCGGCAGCCACCGCCACCGCGTTGAGCAGGCGGCCAGGCCCGGGCAGTTGATCGGTCGGCTTGCCGCGCACCAGCACCAGCGCGTTGCGCGCCCGCGTCGCCGTCAGCCAGGCATCACGCAGCAGCTCGATGTCACCCTCGGCGATCAGCTCGGCGGCGCCGATGGCGTCGAGCGTGTCCAATGTCGACGTGGTGTGCAGCGCGGGCATCTTGTGCGCGTAGCGCAGTTGCAGCAGCTGCACGGTCCACTCGATGTCGGTGAGCCCGCCGCGGCCCAGCTTGGTGTGGGTGTTCGGATCGGCGCCGCGGGGCAACCTCTCGGCATCCACCCGGGCCTTGATTCGCCGGATCTCCTGCACGGTCTCCGTGGACACCCCGCCTGCCGGATACCGCGTCTTGTCGGCCATCAGCAGAAAGCGCTCACCGAGTCCGAGGTCGCCCGCGACGCGGTGTGCCCGCAGCAGCGCCTGGACCTCCCACGGCTGTGCCCACTGCTCGTAGTAGGCCGCATATGACGCCAGCGTGCGCACCAGCGGACCTGAGCGGCCCTCCGGGCGCAGGTTGGCGTCGACGTCCAGCGGTGGGTCCGCACCCGGTGTGCCCAGTCGTGACCGGACCTGCTCGGCGACGGTCTGCGACCATTTCACCGCCGCAGACTCCTCGACGCCGTTGTTGGGTTCGCAGACGAACAGCACGTCGGCGTCCGAGCCGTACCCGAGTTCCCCGCCGCCGAGACGGCCCATCCCGATGACGGCGATGCGCGCCGGCGGACCGGTGTCGGGGGTGTTGGCGCGGATCACCGCGTCCAGCGCGGCTTGCAGCACCGCCACCCACATCGAGGTCAGCTGCTTGCACACGGCGGTCACGTCGAGCATCCCGAGCAGGTCGGCCGACGCGATCCTGGCCAGCTCCCTGCGGCGCAGCGACCGGGCCGCGGCGATGGCCCGCAGCGGGTCGCTGTGCCGGGCCGCCGACGCGACCAGCGACCGGGCCACGCCCTCGGTGTCGACGTCACACAGCTTGGGACCGTTGGGTCCGTCGGCGTAGAGCTGGAGCACCTCGGGAGCGTGCATCAGCAGGTCCGGCACATACGCCGAGGTACCCAGGACGTGCATCAACCGCTTGGCCACCGCGCCCTCGTCGCGCAGCGTCGCCAGGAACCACCGCTGGTCGGCGAGCTCGTCACTGAGCCTGCGGTAGGCCAGCAGACCGGCATCCGGATCGGGGGTGTCGGACAACCAGTCCAGCAGTGTCGGCAGCAGCACCTGCTGGACACGGCCGCGGCGGGCGGTGCCGCCGGTCAGCGCGGCCAGGTGGGTCAGCGCGCTCTGGGGCCCCTCGTACCCGAGCGCGGCGAGCTGACGCTCGGCCGACTGGGTGCTCATTCCATCCGATAGCCCCAGTGTGGCCTGGCCGACCGACTCCAGAAGGGGTTGGTAGAACAGCTTGGCGTGCAGCCGCGACACCCGGCGGCTCTGCCGTTTGAGTTCCTCGCGCAGCACGCCCAGCGCGTCGTGGCGGCCGTCGGGGCGCATGTGCGCCGCCCGGGCGAGCCAGCGCATCGCCTCCTCGTCGTCGGCCTCGGGCAGCATGTGGGTGCGTTTGAGGCGCTGCAGCTGCAGCCGGTGTTCGAGCAGCCGGAGAAACTCGTAGGACGCCGTCAGATTGGCCGCGTCGTCGCGGCCGATGTACCCACCGGTGCCCAGCGCCGCCAGAGCGTTGACCGTCGAGGCGACGTGCAGCTCGTCGTCGTTGCGGCCGTGCACCAGCTGCAGGAGCTGGACGGCGAACTCGACGTCGCGCAGCCCTCCGCTGCCGAGCTTGAGTTCCCGGGTCCGGACGTCCGCCGGGACCAACTCCTCGACGCGCCGGCGCATCGCCTGCACCTCGGGGACGAAGTCTTCACGCTCGCAGGCCGTCCACACCATCGGCATCAGCGCCTCGATGTAACGCGCGCCCAGCCCGATGTCCCCGGCAGCCGGTCGCGCCTTCATCAGCGCCTGGAACTCCCAGGTCTTGGCCCAACGTTCGTAATAGGCGATGTGGGAGTCCAGGGTCCGCACCAGCTGCCCCTGCTTGCCCTCGGGCCGCAGCGCAGCGTCCACCTCGAAGAACGCGTCGGCGGCCAGCCTCATCATCTCGCCGGCGATCCTGGTAGCGGTGCCCAGGCTGGTGTGCGAGCCGTCGTCGGCGACGAAGATGACGTCGACGTCGCTGACGTAGTTCAGTTCGCGCGCCCCGCACTTGCCCATCGCGATGACGCTCAGCGCGGGCACCGGCCCGTCGCCGCACACCGATCGCGACACCACCTTCAATGCCGCGCCCAGCGCCGCGTCGGCAAGGTCGGACAGATGTTCGCCGACGACGGTGAACGGCAGCACCGGTTCGTTCTCCACCGTGGAGGCGACGTCCAGCGCGGCCAGCACCATCACCCGGTTGCGGTACAGCGTGCGCAGCGGTGGCACGGCGGCCGTAGCGCCCGTTGCCTTTTCGGCCTCCTCGGTGAACATCTCGGCCAGCTCCCGGACCGACGGCAGGGCGATGTTGCCCGCCAGCAGGTGCCAGGAGTCGGGGTTGGCGATCAGGTGGTCACCGAGCGCGAGCGACGATCCCAGCACCGCGAACAGGCGGCCCCGCAGACTGCGGTCCTTGAGCAGCGCGCCGTCGAGTTCGTGCCAATCGTCACCCAGCGCCTCCGACAGCCTGACCACCGCTCGCAGCGCGGTATCGGCATCGGGTGCCCGCGACAGCGACCACAGCAGTTCCACATGGGCGTCGGTGTTCCACCCGAGGCCGTTCAGATCGGCTTGCGCCTGCGGTTCGACCAGCCCCAGCCGACCGACGCCGGGCAGCTTGGGACGCTGCGTCGCGGGTTTGGCCACAAACAGAATCTAGTCCAGCCGGACCCGCCTACAGAGACAGGTAGGTCTTCAACTCGAACGGCGTGACGTGGCTGCGGTAGTTCTCCCACTCGGTGTGCTTGTTGCGCAGGAAGAAGTCGAAGACGTGTTCCCCGAGCGCCTCGGCGACCAGCTCCGATCCCTCCATCTCGCCCAGCGCGACACCGAGGCTGCCGGGCAGCTCCTTGTAGCCCATGGCGCGGCGTTCCTCCGGCGTCAGGCTCCACACGTCGTCCTCGGCCTGCGGGCCGAGCACATAGCCCTTCTCGATGCCACGCAGTCCCGCCGCGAGCAGCACCGCGAACGTCAGGTACGGGTTGCAGGCCGAGTCGGGGCTGCGCACCTCCACCCGCCGCGACGACGACTTGTGCGGGGTGTACATCGGCACCCGCACCAACGCCGAGCGGTTGGCCGCACCCCAGGACGCCGCCGTCGGGGCCTCACCGCCGTGCACCAGCCGCTTGTAGGAGTTCACCCACTGGTTGGTGACGGCGCTGATCTCGGTGGCGTGCTCCAGAATGCCTGCGATGAAGGACTTTCCGACATCGGAGAGCTGTTGCGGGTCGTCGGCGCTGTGGAAGGCGTTGTTGTCGCCCTCGAACAGGCTCATATGGGTGTGCATCGCCGAGCCGGGATGTTCGGAGAACGGCTTGGGCATGAACGACGCGCGCACCCCCTCACCGAGGGCGACCTCCTTGACGACATAGCGGAACGTCATCACGTTGTCGGCCATGGAAAGGGCGTCGGCGTAGCGCAGATCGATCTCCTGCTGACCCGGTGCGCCCTCGTGGTGGCTGAACTCCACCGAGATGCCCATCTGCTCGAGGGCGTCGATAGCGTGGCGGCGGAAGTTCGGCGCCGAGTCGTGCACGGCCTGGTCGAAGTAGCCACCGTTGTCAGCAGGGACGGGCTCACTCCCGTCGTACGGGCCCGGTTTGAGCAGGAAGAACTCGATCTCGGGGTGCACGTAGCAGGAGAAGCCCAGATCGCTGGCCTTCGACAGCTGGCGGCGCAGCACGTGCCGTGAGTCGGCCCAGGACGGCGAACCGTCGGGCATCGTGATGTCGCAGAACATCCTCGCCGAGTGGTGGTCGCCGCCGCTGGTGGTCCACGGCAGCACCTGGAACGTCGACGGGTCCGGGCGCGCGACCATGTCGGCTTCGGACACCCGGGCGAATCCCTCGATGGAGGATCCGTCGAAGCCGATGCCCTCCTCGAAGGCGCCCTCCAGTTCGGCGGGCGCGATGGCCACCGACTTGAGGTAACCGAGGACGTCGGTGAACCACAGCCGGACGAAGCGGATATCGCGTTCTTCCAGCGTGCGAAGCACGAATTCCTTCTGCCGATCCATGCCCGAAGCGTAGGTTCCGGCTGTTAATTCTGTGTTACGGCGCTGCTAGCAGCGCAATCCGGCAGCGGGCTGGACCAGGTCTGTGAGGAAATCGACGACGGCGGTGTCCACGCAGGCGTCGCCGTTGAACACCACCGTGTGCTGGCCGCCGTCGAACGTGATCAGCGACGCATCCATCTGCCGGGCCAGGTCGACGCCGGCCTGATAGGGCGTCGCCGGATCCCCTGTCGTGGACACCACCACGACCTTGCCCGGCCCCGGCGAGGTGGCGGGCTGCGCCGTCGAGGTGGGCGGCACCGGCCACATCGCGCAGACGTCGCGCGGGGCGAAACCGGTGAACGCGCCGTAGGACAGGAACGGCGCCGCCTCCCGCGCTCGGCGGTCGGCGTCGGCCCACGCGGCGGGGTCGGTCGGGTAGACCGCGTCGAGGCACCGAATGGCGGTGAACGCGTCCCGGCGGTTCTTGTACTGCCCGTTGCGGTCCCGCTGCTGGTAGTCATCGGCGAGCAGCAGCAGGTCGACCGGGTCGGTGCCGCGCTGCAGCCCGAGCAGTCCGCTGGTCAGGTAGGTCCAGTAGCGGGGTGAGTAGAGAGCGCTGACCGTCCCGGTGATCGCGTCCTGGTACCCCAGCCCGCGCGGGTCCGACGCCGCGGCCGGTCGGGTGGCCAGCGGATCGATCAGTTGGTGGTAGCGGCTGACGAACTGTGCAGGGTCGGTGCCCAGCGGGCATCCCGCCGACTGCGCGCAATCGGCCGCGTACCGGTCGAACGCCCGCTGGAAGCTGCGCAGCTGGTTCACGCTCTCGGTGATCGGATCGAGGCTGGGGTCCACCGCACCGTCGAGGACCATGGCCCGTACCCGGTCGGGGTAACGCTCGGCGTAGGCGGCGCCGAGTTGGGTGCCGTAGGAGAAGCCGAGATAGTTGATCTGCTCTTCACCCAGGGCCGCGCGGACCACGTCCATGTCCCGCGCCGCCGACGCCGTGCCGATGTTCGCAAGGAACTCGGCGCCCATCCGTTGCAGGCACTGTGCGGCGAGCTCGCGGCGCAGTTGCTCGGTCCGGGCGACACCGGCGGGGCTCTGGTCGGCCATCGGCTCGGCCCGGTAGGCGTCGAACTCGGCGTCGGTGCGGCACCGCAACTCCGGCGTCGAGTGCCCGACGCCACGCGGGTCGATACCGACCAGGTCGAAGCGGTCCAGGATCTCGGTCCCCGTCAGCGCGGCGCCCATGCCGGCGACGGCGTCGACCGCCGACGCGCCCGGTCCGCCGGGGTTGACGACGAGCACCCCGAGTCGCGGGCCGGTGGCGGGCACCTTGATGACCGCCAGTTGCGCCGCAGCGCCTTGCGGATTCGCGTAGTCCACCGGCACGGCGACGGTGCCACACTGGGCGGTGGGCAGCCGCGAGACGTCGTCGACGAAGTCCGCGCACGAACTCCACACGGGCGCAGCGGAGTACGACGGATCCTGCGGGGACTGCGGCGTCGCTGCCGCCGCCGGGGACAACACCGTCACCGCGGCGGTCATCGCCGCGAGCACTCGTCCCAGCCGCCGCATGGCAGTCATGGTTGCACGCGGGCGGGCCACCGGGCGCTGCCGGAACCCAAAGGTGATCAGGCCGTTATCAGGCGTCCAGCTCGTAGGTCAGCCACATCGACTTCTCGGCGCCGATGCTGTCGTAGAGCCGTTGGGCCGCCTCGTTGTCGGGCGCGGTCTCCCAGACCAGCTTCTCGGCTCCGCGGTCGTGGCACAGCGCAAGGCTGTGCGCGATCAGTGCCCGCCCGGTGCCGCCGTTACGTGCCTCAGGGGTGACGTACAGGTCGTTGAGCACGCCCACACGGGCGGCGTGCAGCGTCTGCCAGGTCCAGTAGATCGTGGCGAAACCCACCGGGGTGCGGTCGGAGTCGCGCGCGATGAGCTGCACACCCTCGTCGTCGGCGGCGATCAGCGCCCGCGACAGCGCCTCGAGCTTCTCGTCGGACGGGTCGACCCGATAGAAGTCGCAGTAGCTGCGCAACATCGGCAGCAACTCGGCCAGGTCGGCCTCCCCGACGGCCGAGATGGTCAGCACCGCGCGCCCTCCGGCGGGACGGTCACGTCGATGAGGTATTGCGACGCGATGTCGTCGACACACGACTCACCGCTGAACACGACGGTGTGCTGGGTGCCTTCGTAGGTCAGCAGCGTGCCGCCCAACTGTTCGGCCAGGTCGACGCCGGCCTGGTACGGGGTGGCTGGATCGTTGGTGGTCGAGACCACCAGGACCGGTGGAAGCCCGGAGACCTCGAGTTCGTGCGGTGTGCTGGTGGGTGGGACCGGCCAGAAACCACACGTCGGCATCGGCGCGAACCCGGTGAACTCGCCGTAGCTCATGAACGGCGCGGCCTCGCGGATGCGGCGGTCCTGCTCGACGAGAGTCTCCCGATCGGTGATCGCCGGCTTGTCCACGCAGTTGACGGCGACGCGCGCATCGGTGGCGTTGGTGTACTGCCCTTCCGGGTTGCGGCCCATGTACAGATCGGACAGCGTCAGCATGGTGTCTCCCCTGCCCTCCTCGAGCTCGCCGAGCGCCTCGGTGAGGTGGCGCCACAGATTGGGCGAATACAGCGGCAGGATGGTTCCGACGATCGCGTCGTTGTAGCTCAGGCCCCGCGGATCGTTGGTCTCGGCGGGGTTGTCCACCAGTGGGTTGACCAGGGAGCGGTAGACGTCGACCGCCTTGTCCGGGTCGGTGCCCAGCGGGCAGTCTTCGTCCTTGGCGCAGTCGGCGGCGTAGTCGTCGAAGGCCTGCTGGAATGCCTCGGCCTGGCGTACGTCGGCCTCGATCGGGTCGGCGTTGGGGTCGATGGCGCCGTCGAGGATCATCGCGCGCACCCGCTCCGGATAGGTCTCGGCGTACCCGGCGCCGATCCGGCTGCCGTACGAGTACCCCAGGTAGGTCAGCTTCTCGTCGCCCAGCGCCTCGCGCATCGCGTCGAGATCCCGCACCACACTGGCGGTTCCGACGTTGGCGAGGAACTCCTTGCCCATCTTGTCCACGCAGCGCTGGACGAACTCCTTGGTCTCCTTCTCGATGTGGGCCACCCCTTCCGGGGTGTACTCCACGACGTTGTCGGCGCGCAGCCGGTCGTTGTCGGCGTCGCTGTTGCACCACAGCGCCGGCGAGGAGTTCGCCACGCCGCGGGGGTCGAAGCCGACGAGGTCGAACCGTTGCCGCACCGCCTCGGGCAGCGTCGTCGCCATCGACGCGGCCGCCTGGACGCCCGACTCGCCGGGGCCGCCCGGGTTGATGATCAGCGAGCCGATCTTGTCGCCGGTGGCCGGGAACCGGATCATCGCGATGAGGGCGGCCTCAGCCTGCGGGTTGTCGGCGTTGTCCCAGTTGACCGGCACGGACAGCATTCCGCATTCGGCACCGACCAGCGCGCGCGGTATCTCGGACGGCCCGGCCTCGCAGGGGGTCCACTCGATGGGCGTGCCGGGCCGGGGCACCGAGATCAGTGCGCGTCCCTCCACCACCTTGCTGCACCCGGCGACCAGAAACAGCGCGCAGGTGAGCAGAAGGGCGGACCGCACCGCGCCGGACTTGAGCTTCATGGGAACACATGCTGCCATGGAGCTGCATCGTCGCTGGCGAGGCAGCTATCCTGGGCCTGGTGCGCTCACCTCGCGGCGCCGAGGAGTTCGTCGAGCGCGGCCTGGAAATCGTCGGCCATGCCCCACAGGTCGGGCAGCAGCTCCGGGCACGACACGATGCCCACATCCAGCTTGCCGTTGAGCGACATCACGGTGATGTTCAGGCCGGAGCCGTGGAAGATCGGACCCAGCGGATACATCGCCTCGACCTCACAGCCCAGCATGTACAGCGGCATCTGCGGGCCGGGCACATTGGACAGCACCAGGTTGTGCACGGGCCTTGCTCCGCTGAGCCTGCTGCTGGCATAGACCCGCATCGCGACGCCGAACACCGCGGGTGCGGCGAACTGCGTCCAGTCCTGCAGCAGAGTGGCGCCGATCGCCGAACTGTGTTGTTTGGAAACCGAATTCGCATCCGCGATGGCTTTGATCCGCTCGGCGGGATCCTCGACGCTGGTCTCGAGGCGGGAGAACATCCCCGACACCTGGTTGCGCCCGGGGCGGTCGGATTTGTCGTGCACCGACACCGGAACCATGGCGACCAGGGAGTTCGCCGGCAGCTGGCCGCGGTCCAGCAGGAACTTGCGGAGCACACCCGCCACCAACGCCATCACCACATCGTTGACCTTCACCCCGAAGTGGCTCTTCACCTTCTTGATGTCGTCCAGATCCAGTTGGGCGAAGGCGATGTTGCGATGTGCGGTGACGTTGGCGTTGAAGGACGTCTGCGGCGCCGCGAAGG
Source organism: Mycolicibacterium hippocampi (assembly GCF_010723735.1). Taxonomy (GTDB): domain Bacteria; phylum Actinomycetota; class Actinomycetes; order Mycobacteriales; family Mycobacteriaceae; genus Mycobacterium; species Mycobacterium hippocampi. The sequence goes on from NZ_BLLB01000002.1 coordinate 4,295,147, forward strand.
GTGAGGCCATCGTGCTGCCGTTGCGGGCCCGCTTTGCGGTGTCGATCACGGTGGACACCGTCATCGGCACCACATTGGCCAGCTTCAGCGGCCGCGTCGCGAACTTCAGCGCGCCGCTGATCGCGATCTCCAGATCGCTCGCGTCCCCCGGCCCGTCGACCGGATCGGGCGGCGGCGCGTCGGGTTCGGTCGAGCACAACTTCGACATCAGGTTGGCCCCGGTCACGCCGTCGACGCTGGCGTGGTGCACCTTCGTCATGACGGCGATACGGCCCCCGTCGTGGGCATCCGTGCCGCCGACGTTCTCGATCACCCACATCTCCCACAGCGGCCGGGTCCGGTCCAACGGCAACGAGGCGATGTGTCCGCAGATCTCGGCGAGTTCGATGCGCCCGCCAGGCGACGGCAGACCGATGCGGTGGACATGGCGGTCGACATCGAAGTCTCTGTCTTCCACCCACACCGGGTGGTCCAGATTGAATCGGTTGTCGGCGAGCTTCTCCCGGAATTCCGGCATCGCCTTGATCCGCAGTGTCAGGCCGTCGCGGAGGCGGTCGAACGTATAGCCGCCCGGCATCGTCGAGGTGTCGAGCTCCAGGATCGAGCACACGTGCAGCGGTTGGGTTGCCGTTTCGAGATACAGGAAGCTGGCGTCGAGCCCGCTGAGCCTTTGCATGTCGCCGATGTTAGGCGTGGTAGGTGCGGGTGTGAGCAAATCCACTCAACGCGGCCGTTCAACTTCCGGCGCGATGGTGGCAGACTTGGACGGGTCAGCGAAACCCGGGGACCCTTTCCGGCCTCGAGGATTCGAAGAGACCCACCCGTCGAGGGGACAATGATGTCCGAGCAGACCGTTTATGGTGCTGTCGCCGATTCTTCTTCCACTGCCGAAGCAGCGCCGAAGCCGCGCATCAAGGTGCGCACCCACCACCTGCACAAGTGGAAGTCCGAGGGGCACAAGTGGGCCATGTTGACGGCCTACGACTACTCCACCGCCGCGGTGTTCGACGCGGCACAGATCCCGGTGCTGCTGGTCGGCGACTCCGCCGCCAACGTGGTGTACGGCTACGACACCACGGTTCCGGTGACCGTCGACGAGCTGATCCCGCTGGTGCGCGGGGTGGTACGGGGCGCTCCGCACGCGCTGGTCGTGGCCGACCTGCCGTTCGGCAGCTACGAAGGTGGCGCGGCGCAGGCCCTGGCCACCGCAACCAGATTCCTCAAGGAGACCGGTGCGCACGCCGTGAAGTTGGAGGGCGGTGAGCGTGTGGCGGAGCAGATCGCCGCGATCACCGCCGCGGGCATCCCGGTCATGGCACACATCGGGTTCACGCCGCAGAGCGTCAACGGCCTGGGCGGGTTCCGTGTGCAGGGCCGCGGCGACGCCGCTGAGCAGACGATCCACGATGCGATCGCTGTGCAGGAAGCCGGCGCGTTCGCGGTCGTGATGGAAATGGTGCCTGCTGAACTCGCCACCCAGATCACCGGCAAGTTGACGATCCCCACCGTCGGCATCGGCGCCGGGCCCAACTGCGACGCGCAGGTCCTCGTGTGGCAGGACATGGCGGGCCTCACGGCGGGGCGGACCGCGAAGTTCGTGAAACGCTTCGGCGGCGTCGGCGACGAACTGCGCCGGGCCGCCACCGAGTACGCCCAGGAAGTCGCCACCGGCGTCTTCCCCGCCGAGGAGCACTCCTTCTAGGTCAGCCGAACTCGGGTTTGCGCTTGGTCAGGAACGCGTCGATGCCTTCCCGACCGTCGGGTCCGTCGGCGTTGGCGGCGAGCAACCGCCCCTCGAGTTCCATCTGGGTCTCGATGCCGTTGTCGAACGTGGCGAGCAGCAACTTCTTGACCGCCGCGTGCGATTGTGTGGCACCGGCTGCGAGATCGGTCACGAGTTTGTCGGTGAAGCCAATGACTTCGGCGTCGTCGACGACGTAGTTCACCAGACCCCACTGCATGGCCTCGTCCGCGCTGAGCCGCCGATTCGTCAGCATCAAATCGTGGGTCCGGCGTATCCCGATCAGCCTGGGCAGGTGGTAGGAGGCGCTGCCGTCCGGGCTCAGACCGGCGCGCGTGTAGGCCATGGTGAACGTGGCGGAGGTGGCCGCGACCACCAGGTCGCCGGCGGCGGCCAGGGAGAACCCCGCACCCGCGGCGGTGCCGTTGACGACGGTGACCAGCACCGCATCCATGCGGGCGAACGTCGAGATGGCCCGGTGCAGGTCGTCGGCGATGCCCTTGACGAACCGTCCCGGCCCGAGCGGGGACGCCGCCATCGCCTTAAGGTCTCCGCCGGCGCAGAAGAATCGTCCGGCTCCGGAGAGGACCACGACTTTGGTTCCGGCGTTGTCACAGCGTGCCGCCACGTCGGCGAGCTCACGAGTCATGGTGTCGTCCATGCCGTTTGCGGCCTCGGGCCGGTTCAGTGTGATCCGGGCAACGGCACCGGATTGCTCGAAGATGATGGTCTGGTAATCGGTCACAGTCAGAAGACAGTATCTGCCCGTGTCGGCCGGCAGGGCTCAGAGGCCGCCGTCGAGATACTTGTCACGGCAGGCCCTACGGGCCAGCTTGCCGCTTGTCGTGCGGGGAATCGTTCCTGCGGCAACGAGTTTGACGTCGGCGACCGGCACGGCGTGGCGGCGGGAAACCGCCGCGCGGATGCTCTCCTGGACCGGCCCCGCCTCGGCGCGCCCAGCGCCCACCGCACGTTCGGCCACGATCACCACTTCTTCGCGCCCGTCACCCGGGACCGAGAAGGCTGCCACGAATCCGGCACGCACCGCCTTCGACGCCTCGGCGACGGTCGCCTCCACGTCCTGTGGATAGTGATTGCGGCCGTCGACGATGATGACGTCCTTGATCCGTCCGGTGATGTACAGCTCGCCGTCGAGGAAGACCCCGAGGTCGCCGGTGCGCATCCACAGCGCGCTCTCGGGGCTGCCCTCGGCGTGGCTGCCGTGCTGCAGGCGGGACTGCACCTTGTTCTGGAAGGTCAGCTCGGTGTCGTGCGGACGTCCCCAGTACCCGCGCCCGACGTTGTCGCCGTGCAGCCAGATCTCACCCACCCTGCCGTCGGGGACCTCGGCGTCGTTGGCCGGGTCGACGATCACGGCCCACTGGCTGCGCGCGATCTTGCCGCAGGAAACCTGGGCCAGGGCGTTCGGATGGTCCGCCGGGACGCGGACCGCGCGGCCCGCGCCCAGCTCGTCGCGGTCGAGGTGGATGGCTTCCGGGCGGGCGTCGTGCGAGGTGGTGGAGATGAACAGGGTGGCCTCGGCCATGCCGTAGGACGGCTTGATGGCGGCCGGGTTCAGGCCGTACGGCGCGAAGGCGGCGGTGAACTTGTCGACCGAGGTGATGCTCACCGGTTCAGACCCGTTGATCAGGCCCGCGACGTTGCTGAGGTCGAGCGCGTCGCCGGCAGGCGGCAGCCCACGCTGGGCCGCCAGCTCGAACGCGAAGTTCGGTGCGGCGGCGAAGGTCCTGCGGTCCGAGGCGCCGAGTTCACGGATCCAACGGTAGGGCCGACGCACGAACGCCACCGGTGACATCAGCGTGATGTGACCGCCGGCCAGCGCCGGGAACATGATCATCAGCAGGCCCATGTCGTGGAACAGCGGCAACCAGCTGACGCTGCGGATGTTGTGGTCGAGGCCGACCGACAGGATCATCTGCACGACGTTGGTGCAGGCCGCCCGGTGGGTGATCTCGACACCCGCAGGGGTACGGGTGGATCCCGAGGTGTACTGCAGGTAGGCGACCGCGTCGGTCCGCAAAGGTGCGGGGACGAATGCGGCGCCGACGGCGTCGGGCACCGCGTCGACGGCGATCACCCGCGGTCGACGATCACGCGGCAGCGTGCGGAGGAACTCCCGGACACCGGCTGCGGCCTCGGTCGTCGTCAGCACAACCGACGGGCGGGCATCGCCCAGCACAGCGTCCAGCCGCTCCGCGTGTCCCGGGAGTTCGGGCGCGAACAGCGGCACGGCGATGGTGCCCGCCTGGATCGCGGCGAAGAACGCGACGACGTAGTCGACGCCCTGCGGGGTCAGGACAGCGACCCGGTCCCCCGGCTGGGTGACCTGCTGCAGCCGGGCGCCGACGGCCCGCAGCCGGGTTCCCAGCTGGGTCCAGGTCAGTTCGAGGGTGCGGTCACGATCGAAGTCGAGGTACCGATACGCAGGGGTGGCTCCGAGTTCGGCGACGTTGCGATCCAGAAACGACGTCAGCGTGACACCGTCGGGTATGGCGATGTTGCCTTCTGGGTCGAGGTAGTCCTCGATCTTCATCTGGGCGGTGCCATCCGCAACCAGGGCTGCTTCCCGGTTCATAAGACGATTCTAAGAGCATGATGCGGGAAAACGTGACACCACCCGCCCCGCGCGCCCTTTTGATCCCGATACCCGTTCACCTGGATGTGGCACTCTTGGCTTTCCCAATTACCACCCGCATAGCCGCAGCAAAGGGGACCATGGCCGCCACCTCGCCCGAAAACTCCAGGTACACGGAGACCGAGCGCAAATTCGAGGTCGTCGAGTCCACGGTGACGCCCTCGTTCGACGGCCTGTCTGCGGTCGCCCGCGTCGAGCGGTCGCCGTCACAACAGCTCGACGCTGTCTACTTCGACACACCGGGGCGTGACCTCGCCCGGCACCGGATCACGTTGCGCCGCCGAACCGGGGGGTCGGACGCGGGCTGGCATCTGAAGCTGCCTGCCGGACCCGACACTCGCACCGAGGTGCGCGTGCCGCTGGACGACCGCGCGCCTGGCGATCCCGCCGATGCAGTCGTGCCGGAGAGCCTTCGCGACGTCGTGCTCGCGATCGTGCGAGACCGTCCGCTTGCGCCGGTGGCACGGATCAGTACCTCCCGCAGCATCGAGATGCTCTACGGCCCCGACGGTCAGGCGCTGGCCGAGTTCTGCGACGACCAGGTCACCGCCAGCGCCGAGGGCGGCGACGAACAACGTTGGCGTGAATGGGAATTGGAGCTGGTCGAGGCCACCGACCCTGAGTTGTTCGACCGGTTGACCAACCGGCTGCTGGATGCCGGCGCGCAGCCGGCCGGCCACGGTTCCAAGCTTGCCCGCGTGCTCGCCTCGAGTGAGCCCGCCGACGGTGAGGGTGGCGCGGACGAGGCTCCCGCCGCCTCCACGGACCCCCTGCACCGGGCGGTGGCCGAGCAGGTCGAGCAACTGCTCGAGTGGGACCGCGCCCTGCGGGAGGACAGCTACGACTCCGTCCACCAGATGCGGGTGACGACCCGCAAGATCCGCAGCCTGCTGCAGTCGTCGGAAGGGTCGTTCGGCATCACCGACGACGAGTGGATTCTCGACGAACTCCGCGAGCTCGCCGGGGTCCTCGGGGTGGCGCGCGACGCGGAGGTGCTGGCCGAGCGATTCGAGAACGCGCTGGACGATCTACCGGAGGACAACATCCGGGGACCGGTGCGAGAGCGCCTCGTCGAGGGCGCCAAGAAGCGCTACAAGAACGGGTGGAAACGATCGCTGACGGCGGTCCGCTCTCCGCGCTACTTCCGCCTGCTGGACGCTCTCGACGCGCTGGTGGCCGCCGAACCTCCCCCACCACAGCCCGGTGAGGAACCGGCCGAGGCCAACCTGGACTCGGCGTACAAGCGGGTCCGCAAGGCCGCCAAGGCCGCACGCGCCGCAGTCGACGACACCGAGGCCGACACCGACGAAGCGCTGCACCGAATCCGCAAGCGCGCGAAACAACTGCGCTACACCGCGGCTGCCACCGGGGAAAAGAAGGTGGCCGAGCGCGCCAAGGCGATCCAGAGCCTGCTGGGTGATCACCAGGACAGCGTGGTCAGCCGTGCGCACCTGAGCAGGCAGGCCGAGCTGGCGCACGCCGCCGGCGAGGACACCTTCACCTACGGGCTGCTCTACCAGCAGGAGAACGAACTGGCGAAGCGGTGTGAAGACCAGATCGACGATGCACTGGAGAAGCTGGACAAGGCTGTCCGCAAGTCCTGACAGCCCTTGGTCGCCGTGAAGGGCGGATGAGCTGGCCTGTAAGCCGGATTCTGTCCCTCAGCGCCGCGTGAACGGCGGCGAGGCGGCGACCATCCATCTGGACACACCGTCACCGGGTGCCTCGAGCGGCCTACCCGCAGACTCGGGCGAGCAGCCCTCGAACGCCTGCGCTGCCGCGCCTCGCGACGCGACATTCTTGGCCTTGCTTCGGGTGGGGTTTACCTAGCCGCTCCGGTCACCCGGAACGCTGGTGCGCTCTTACCGCACCTTTTCACCCTTACCACCCCAGCACCCGAAGGCGCTGTGGTGGCGGTCTGTTTTCTGTGGCACTTTCCCGCGAGTCACCTCGGATTGCTGTTAGCAATCACCCTGCTCTGTGAAGTCCGGACTTTCCTCGACATCCGGGTCACCCCGGATCCCGCGGCCGCCCAGCCAGCTCATCCGCCCTAACAACGTAATGGTTCGGGTCCCGATTCCGGTAACAGCGGCTCTGCACGGTCGCGGCGGCGATACTTGAGCCATGACGCAGGCTCCCCCGGCCCGCTATCTGATGCGAGCCAAGGATCTGGTCGATGCCCGGTACTCCGAGCCGATCACCGTCGACGACCTCGCTGCGGCGGCCGGGTTGTCGAGGGCCCACTTCAGCCGAATGTTCACCAAGACCTTCGGCGAGTCGCCGCGGGCGTATTTGCAGACCCGTCGCCTGGAGCGCGCCGCGTCACTGCTGCGCCACACCGACCGGACGGTGGCCGACATCTGCGTGATGGTCGGGCTGCAAACCGTCGGCTCGTTCACCACAAGCTTCGCCCGGATCTACGGCCTTCCGCCGGCGGCGTACCGCGCGGCATTGCCGCCCGCTGCCGTCCACGCCGGGTTCCGAGTTGCATCCTGCGTCGCGACACCCGACCCAGAGCAGACAGTCGGGTGGCCAAGACAGCACACGGGAAGAAGACGGGGTCGTCGGCCAAACCGTAGCGTCGCAGCCATGATCAAGATTGCAAGCGTCCACCTATGGGTTCACGACCAGGAAGTTGCATGCAGGTTCTGGACCGAGAAGGTGGGCATGGAAGTGCGGCAGGATGTTTCGCTCCCCGACGTCGACGGCATCTTTCGCTGGCTGACTGTCGGCCCGCCTGGTCAGGACGACGTCTCGATCGTCCTGATGGCGGTGCCGGGCGCACCGGTGATGGACGAGCCCACACGCAAGCAGGTCCTCGACCTCACCGCGAAAGGCTTTGCCGGCACCGTGTTCCTGACCACCGAGGACTGCCGCGCCACGTATGACGCCCTCTGTGCACGCGGTGTCGAGTTCACCGAGGAGCCCCACGAGATGCCATATGGCATCGACTGCGGCTTCCGCGACCCGTCCGGCAACAGCGTTCGACTCACCCAGTTGGCCTAGACCGGGCTAGACGCTCTCAGGCGGTGTCAGGCGGTGTCAGGCGGCGTCGAAGGTGGCCAGGTCGATGCTGAGGTGGCTCTCGGTGAGGCTGATTCGGCGTCGGATTGGTGGTCCGGGTAGTGGTGGGGCGGTGGAGTGGTAGACCGCCCCGGTGGGGGTGCGGTACTCGGCGCGGTGCTCCCCGTCAGCCTCGGTGGTGGTCACTTGCCAGCCGGGGGCTTCTTTGGCGTAGTTGCACGCCCCGCCGGATGGGCATAGAACCGGACACCCGCGCGACCACCGATTACCGCTTCGACACAGAAATCGTCGACCTCACCGACCACGGGGACCGCGTCGCGGTCGCCCTGAACGACGGCACGACCGTCGATACCTCCGCCTTCCCGACTATCCCGGCTGACCGGTCTCGGCCGCCTCCCGGCGCAGCACGATGAGGTTGTCCACCAGCACCCCGGCCTGACCGTCCGGTCCGACCGCATCGCGCTGCGCAGATCCGACCCGCACCCGATCCCACTGCCGCTCGTCGAGTTCGACGGTCTGCAACACTTCCTCGGCGCTGGGGAAGACGTGCTCGCGCAGGTGCGTCGAGGCCCACGGCGGTGCGGCGCCGTGATCAACGATGATCAACACCCCTCCTGGGGCGACGGCATTCGCGGCCGCGGTGAAGATCCGTACCCGGTCGAGGTGAACCGGAGACTGCAGAAACTGTGCCGACACCAGGTCGAAGGTTCCTGCGGGAAACGACTCCGACAGATCCATCTGCTCGAGTCGCACCCGGTCGGTGAGGCCTCGGGCCGCGACTTCAGCTGCTGCGCGGCTCAACGCCGTGTCGGAGATGTCCACCCCCAGCACGTCCCAGCCGTGTTCGGCGAGCCAGAGGGTGTCGCCGCCCTCACCGCAGCCGATATCCAGCGCGCGCCCAGGCGTCAACGGTGTCGCGAATTCCGCCAGCCGGGCGTTGACGTGCCCACTCCAGAACCGCTCACGTTCGGCGTACCTGTCCTCCCAATGCTGCTTGACCTCAGATGCCGTCATATCTCCTCCATCAGACTTCGAACCACAGATGCCGCAGCCGCCGAGCCCGCCGCAACAGCGGCCGCCACCTGAGGCATCTGCGTACACACGTCACCCGCTGCGAACACTCCCGGTGCAGACGTCTGATAGAGCGCGTCGACTTCGACCGCCTCCATCGAAACCGGCCCGGGTTCAACAAAATTCACACCAAGCTGGGCCGCGAGGTCGGTGCGCTGGTGCAACGTCGCAGCCACCAACAGCCCTCGTCGGGCCAGCCTGGATCCGTCGGTGAACACGATCGCCTCCAATTCGCCGTCGACCGATGCCAATCGCTCGATCGGGCGTTCGTCCACCGGAACCTCACTGGCACGCAGGCAGTTCCTGGTTTCCTCGGTGAGATCCTCTGTCCCGTTGGTCAGCACGATCACGTCGTCGGTCCACCCACGTAGCAACCGAGCCATGTGCATCGCACGCTCGCCCTGGGCCAGCACCGCGAGCGGCTGCTCGCGAACCTCCCAGCCGTGGCAGAACGGACAGTGGAACACCGAGCCTCCCCACAGTTCGTCCAGACCGGGCAGTGGTGGTGGGCGGTACTCCATCCCCATGGCCAGCAGCACCCGCTTGACGCGCTCGTGGCTGCCGCCGGCCAGCTCGATGTCGAATCCGCCGTCGCGGCGCTGGGCGGTGCGCACCTCCGCGCTTCGCACCTCGACGCTCGGATACTGTTGCAGCTCTTTTCTGCTCAGCTCGTACAGCTCGGTGGCGGGCCGCCCGTCGTGACCCAGCAGGCCGCCGATCCCCTTGGCCGCCAGGTTGCTCTGTCGGCCGGCATCAACTAGCAGCGTGCGCCGTCGTGCCCGACCGAGCACCAGCGCGGCGCTCAGTCCTGCAGCTCCGCCGCCGACGACCAGGCACTCCCAATCATTTTCCATGACCCGAGCTTGCCCAAACACCGCATCAATGCCAAGCTGGCTTGCCATGGAGGCAAAAGACGAGGACAGCGTGGATCTCCGGGTGCGGCGCCGACTGCGCGAACTACGGCAGCAGCGGGGCATGACGCTCGACGACGTCGCCGGCAGGTCCAACATCGACGTCTCCACGCTCAGCCGGTTGGAATCCGGCAAGCGCCGCCTTGCCCTCGACCACCTGCCCCGGTTGGCCGCTGCACTGTCGGTGAGCACCGACGAGTTGCTCAGCGCCCCCGAAGCGCCCGACCCGCGGGTGCGAGGGGGTGCACACACCCGTCATCTGGTCACCTACTGGCCGTTGACCCGCCAGGGCCCGGCAGGCGGACTCCACGCGTTCAAACTGCGGGTCAGCGCGCGGCGGCGCACCCCACCCGCCGAGCTACCGGTTCACGAAGGGCACGACTGGATGTACGTGCTGTCCGGGCGGCTTCGGTTGATCCTCGGTGACCGTGACTTCGTCATCGAACCCGGTGAGGCCGTGGAGTTCTCGACGTGGACGCCGCACTGGTTCGGCGTCGTCGACGGCCCGGTGGAAGCGATCGCGCTGTTCGGCGCACACGGTGAACGGGCACACCTGCACACTGATCACAGGTAGGCGGTCTGATTGACCAGCCGCACCGATGCCGCGCCGTCCGGATAGAACTCGGCGATCGACAGCGATGCGAGGTCGAGGTGCAGCCGGTACAGAATCGCCGGACCGGCATCGAGCGCCACTCGCAACAGGGTCTTGATCGGCGTCACGTGCGAGACCACCAGGACCGTCTGGCCACTGTGTTCGGCAACGATCCGCTGCTGGGCGCTGCGTACCCGGGTGGCGACGGCGTCGAAGCTCTCCCCGCCCGGCGGCGGCACCGAGGTGTCGCGCAGCCAGCTGCGGTGCAGCTCCGGATCGCGCTCGGCGGCTTCGCCGAATGTGAGTCCTTCCCACGCACCGAAGTCGGTCTCGATCAGGTCCTCGTCGACCACGACGTCGAGGCCCAACTTCCCGGCGGCTGCCGAGGCGGTGTCGTGAGCCCGCCGCAACGGAGAGGACACGACGGCGGCGATGCCGCCGTTCATCCCGAGGTACTGCGCGGCCGCCTCCGCCTGCCGTGCACCGAGATCGGTCAGCTCCGGGTTGCCCCGTCCGGAGTAGCGGCGCTGGACCGACAGTTCGGTCTGCCCGTGACGAAGGAGCAGCAACCGGGTCGGCGCTCCGGAGGCACCCGTCCATCCGGCCGGGTTGGTCACGACTGCCGTGCTGGCCGAAAGGGGGTCGGCGACTTTCGCGACTTCTGCGACGTCGGTGCCTGTCGGGGCATCGACGATGCCTGCGGCGGCATCCATGGCCTCGTTGGCCAGCCGGTCGGCGTGGCTGTTCTCGGCCCGCGGGATCCACTTGTAGGTGATGCGATCGAACTTTCGAGCGATGTCTTTCGCCTGCTGATGCAGCGGCGCGAGGTCGGGGTGCTTGACCCGCCAGCGCCCCGCCATCTGCTCGACCAACAGCTTGGAGTCCAGGCAGACCTCGACCTCGGTCGCGCCGACGCCGACCGCCTCCTCGAGACCTGCGATCAAGCCGCGGTATTCGGCGACGTTGTTGGTCGCCCTGCCGATAGCCGACTTGGCTTCCGCGAGAAGTGTTTTCCGGTCATCCGACCACACCACCGCACCGTAGCCCGCGGGCCCGGGATTGCCACGGGAGCCTCCGTCAGCCTCGACCCGCACCCTCACGCGTGCGAACCCTTGACCCGCAACAGGATCGCCGAGCACTCCGGGCAGCGCAGCACCTCGTCGTCGTCGGCCGCGGCGATCCGCGCCAGCTCACCTCTGTCGATCTCGATCCGGCAGGCGCCGCAGCGCCGGCCCTGCAGAGCCCCGGCACCCACTCCCCCGCGGGCACGCTGACGCTCATACGCCGCGATCAGGCCCTCGTCGATCCCGGCGACGAGATCGTCACGGCGGGAGAGGGATTGGTGCTGCAACTGAGTGAGCTGGCTGCGGGCATCGTCACACACCCGCTGAGCATCGCTCAGCGCGCTCTGCAACACGTCGATGTCGGCCAGAGCACGTTCCTGCTCGGCGGCCAACTCCTCCCGGCGCTCCATCACCTCCAGCAGCGAGTCCTCCAGGCTGGCCTGGCGCCGCTGAAGGGTTTCGAGCTCGTGCTGCAGCTCGGTGAGCTGCTTGGCGTCCACGGTCCCGCCATCGAGCAGGGAGCGGTCGCGATCCTCCCGCTGCCGTACTCCGTCGATCTCGGTCTCGAACTTCGCTATGTGGGCGTCGATGTCGGCGAGAGCGAGCTGCAATGCGGCAAGGCGGTCGTTGGCCTCCTGGTGCGCGCTCTGGGCCTCGTCCAGCGCCCGCTGCTCGGTGAGGTTCTTGGTCCGATGCTGGATCCGCGAGATCTCGGCATCCAGCTCCGCCAACTCGAGTAGCGACTGCTGTTGTGTCACATCAGCTTTCATGTACAGCTTCCTTCGACGTTCCATGGGTCGGTGCGTACGTCGGATACCGTGACCGGCAGCGACGCACCGAAGTGGTTGCGCAACAGTTGAGCCGCCTGGTGGCACCAGGGGAATTCGCTGGCCCAGTGCGCGACGTCGACCAGAGCGACGTCGGAGACCCGCCGGTGCTCGTCGGCGGGATGATGGCGCAGGTCGGCGGTGACGTAGGCCTGCACCCCGGCGGCGGCGACCTCGGCGAGCAACGAGTCACCCGCGCCGCCACACAACGCGACCCGCGACACCGGTGCCGAGGCATCCCCCGACGCGCGCACCCCCCACGACGTCGCGGGAAGCGCGTCACGGACCCGGGCCACGAACGCCGACAGCGGTTCGGGCTCCGGAAGCGTCGCGATGCGTCCCAGCCCCACCTCACCGGTGGTCACCGCGAGTTCGATCACGTCGAATGCGGGCTCCTCGTAGGGATGCGCACCGCGTAGACCGGTCAGCACCGCGGTCCGCCGGGACACCGGGGCGACCATCTCGATCCGGTCCTCGGTCACTCGTTCGACGGTGCCGACCGTCCCGATCGCGGGCGTCGCGCCGTCCTCGGGTAGGAACTCACCGGTGCCGCCGACGCTCCAACTGCACTGTGAGTAGTCGCCGATCTGTCCGGCGCCGGCCGCGAACATCGCCGCGCGCACCGAGTCGGCGTTCGCCGGCGGTACGAACACCACCCACTTGTCCAGGGCCGGCCCGGTCGGCAACGGGGAGAGCACGTCGGTCACCTCCAGGTCCAACGCGTCGGCCAGTGCGTCAGACACCCCGGGGGACGCGCTGTCTGCGTTGGTGTGCGCGGTGAACAGGGCGCGCCCGGTGCGGATCATCGAGTGGATCAGAGCGCCCTTGGCGGAATCAGCGGCCACCGAGTCCACGCCGCGCAACAGCAGCGGATGATGCGCCAGCAGGAGCCCGCGCTCGGGCACCTGCGCCAGCACAGCCGGTGTCGCGTCGACGGCGATCGTCACCGTCTCGACTTCTTCTGCCGGGTCGCCGCAGACCAGGCCGACCGAGTCCCAGCTCTGGGCGAATCGAGGGGGGTAGGCCGCATCGAGCACTTCGATGACGTCCGCGAGCCGGACCGTCATTGCGTCACCCCGAACAGGGAACTGCATCGACTTGCCACATCACGACACTAGTGCGGGTCGGCCCCGGCCAGGCATCAGGGACAATGGAGCCGTGACAGACACGCTGGACAGCACGCAGAACTCGGCGCAGGTGAGCCGCGGCGATCTGGTGATCTTCGATCTGGACGGCACGTTGACCGATTCGGCCGAGGGCATCGTCGCCAGTTTCCGCCACGCGCTGCAGACCGTCGGCGCCGCCGTGCCGGACGGTGACCTGGTCAGCCGGATCGTCGGCCCACCTATGCACCACACGCTGCGGGAGATGGGCCTCGGAGAGCACGCCGACGCGGCGATCGCCGCCTACCGCGCCGACTACACGAGCCGTGGCTGGTCGATGAACCGCCCGTTCGCCGGGATCCCCGCGCTGCTCGCCGACCTGCAGAGCGCCGGCGTCCGGCTGGCCGTGGCCACCTCGAAGGCCGAGCCGACTGCGCGGCGCATCCTCGCCCACTTCGGCCTCGACACCTGGTTCGAGGTGATCGCGGGGGCCAGCGTCGACGGTAGCCGGGCGTCCAAGGCCGACGTGGTGGCGCATGCACTGGCGCAGCTCGCGCCTCTCCCGGACCGGGTGATGATGGTCGGCGACCGGTCCCATGACGTCGAGGGGGCCGCCGCCCACGGCATCGGCACCATCGTCGTCGGCTGGGGCTACGGGCGCGCCGACTTCACCGCCGACGACAGCCCCCGGGCACAGGCGCACGTCGCCGACGTCGACGACCTACGGGAGGCGTTGGGTGTCTGACGCTGCGGTCCTCCACATCACTTTCATCTGCTCGGGCAACATCTGCCGCAGCCCGATGGCAGAGAAGATGTTCGCCCACCAGATCGGCGAGCGTGGCCTGGCCGACGTGGTGCGGGTCACCAGCGCGGGCACCGGTCACTGGCATGAGGGCGAACCCGCCGACCGCCGTGCCGGGCAGGTGCTGCGCGGCCACGGCTACCCGACCGCGCATCGCGCCGCTCAGATCGGTGACGACCACCTGTCGGCCGATCTGGTGGTGGCGCTGGGCCGAAACCATTTCCGCATGCTGCAGCACCTGGGGGTGCAGGCCGACCGGCTGCGGTTGCTGCGGTCCTTCGACCCGAGGTCGGGGGCACATGTCGACGACGTGGAGGATCCCTACTACGGCACCCACGACGACTTCGAAGACGTCTTCGCGGTGATCGACGCGTCGCTGCCCGGCTTGCACGCCTGGGTGGACGAGTGGCTGGCCGACCGGGAACAGGTGAGCTGACCATGCGTCGCTGGGCGTTCCTGCTGCGGCCGCAGTGGCTGGCGTTGTACGTGGTGGTGGCGGCGTTCGCCTACCTGTGCTTCACCGTGCTGGCGCCGTGGCAGCTGGGCAAGAACACCGCGACGTCGCGGGAGAACGCGCAGATCGCGAGCTCGCTGGAAGCCGAACCGGTCCCGGTGACGACGGTTCTGCCGCAGCAGGATTCCGCCGCCCCCGACGAGCAGTGGCACAGGGTGACGGCCACCGGACGCTACCTGGCCGAGGGGCAGGTCCTGGCCAGGCTGCGGGTCATCGACGGCGAGCCCGCGTTCGAGGTGCTGGCCCCGTTCGCAGTGGAGGGCGGGCCGACCGTGCTCGTCGACCGCGGCTACGTGCGCCCCGTCGAGGGTTCGCAGGTGCCGGCCATCGAGCCGCCGCCCGCCGGGACCGTGACGATCACCGCCCGACTCCGCGACCCCGAAGGCGTCGCCGTGGGAAAGGACCCGTTCCTGGCTGACGACATCCAGCAGGTCTACTCGATCAACACCGGCCAGATCTCCGACCTCACCGGTGTCCCGCTGGCGGGCTCATACCTGCAACTGGTCGACGGTCAGCCCGGCGGCCTGGGCGTCATCCCGCTGCCCCATCTCGACGCCGGACCGTTCCTGTCCTACGGCATCCAGTGGATCGCGTTCGGGATCATCGCGCCGATCGGCGTCGGCTACTTCGTGTACTCCGAACTACAGGTGCGACGTCGGGAGAAGGCCGCAGCCACGGCGACGGCCGAGGCCGCCTCGGCACGAGACGCCGCCGGTGAACCCGCGCTACCGGTCACGGCAGAGGAGAAACTCGCCGACCGCTACGGGAAGCGACGCTGACCGCCGCGACCGCGGCAGCCACCTGAACGGCGCGCGACAACCGCACCGCCCGGACGAGATCTGCAGCCTCCGGGGCCGCGCCGTCACCGAGCGTCGGCCGGATCTCCAGCTCGTGGGCGTACTGCGTGGGACCACCGAGACGCACCCCGAGAGCGCCGGCGAAGGTAGCCTCCGCGACCCCGGCGTTCGGGCTCGGGTGTTTACGCGCGTCCCGTCGCCAGGCCCGCACCGCGGCCACCGGCGACCCCCCGACCACAGGGGCGCACACGGCGACCAGCACGCCGGTGAGCCGAGCGCCGGCGAGGTTGACGAGATCATCGAAACGAGCTGCGGCCCAACCGAACCGGGCATACCGCGGGGAACGGTTGCCGATCATCGCGTCCAATGTGTTGGCGGCTCGGTACACCAGCACTGCGGGCGTGCCCCCGACTGCCGCCCACACCAGTGGGCTGACCTGGGCATCGGAGGTGTTCTCGGCGATGGACTCCAGCGCCGCACGGGCCAAACCCGGCGGGTCCAGAACCGCGGGGTCACGGCCGCACAGCGACGGCAGCAGCCGGCGCGCTCCTTCGATGTCATCGGCCTGCAGCAAGCCGGCCATCTGGTCACCGGTCCGGCACAGGGTCGTCCCGCCCAGCGCGACGAACGTCGCGGCCGCGACACACGCCGCCTCTCGCAGCGCGCCGCGGCCGCCCGCCCGTTCGGCGAGGGCTCCCAGGGCGGCGACGGCGGCCAGCAGTCCGGCGCTGTGCACGACACCCGCGGCCCGGCTGTCTGAATAGCTGTGCCGTTCCAAAGCCGCTGCACCGCTGCCGAACAGCGCGACCGGGTGAGCGCGCCGCGGATCGCCGAACACCGCGTCGGCCGCGACACCCGCGACGACGCCCGCGGCACGGGCCCCTATGAAAAGCACCACGGCAGCGTCTCACAGCACGAATCGCCCAAAGCCGCGAGGTTCAGCTGTCACACTGTGCGCATGGGCGATGTGATCTTGACCGCAGCAACGATCATCACCATGGACGACGCCACCCCGCGGGCTCAGGCGGTGGCCGTCTCCGGCGGCCAGATCGCCGCGGTGGGCAGCCTCGAGGACTGCCGGGCGGCACTCCCCGACGCCGAAGTGGTCGACACCGGGGCCGCTGCGCTGGCACCGGGATTTGTTGAGCCACACGGTCATCCGCTGATCAGCGGGGTGGCCACCCAGGCCCCGGCCCGGTCCATCGCGCCGTGGGACGCGGCGAGCTGGGCCGACGTGCAGAAGGTCTTCGCCGACGCGATCGCCACCACCGATCCGCAAACCCCACTGTGGTTCACCGGCTACGACGCCCTCCTGCATGGCCACCCGGCGCCCAAGGCCGACGAACTCGACGCCATCTTCGGCGACCGGGTCACGGTGATCACCGACAACTCGGGGCACGGCGTGTACTTCAACTCGGCGACGATCAGGCTCCACGGTTGGGACACCGACCCGCCCGCCGACCCGGTCGCGTCGCACTACGGCCGCAACGCCGACGGATCGCTGAACGGTCAGGGCTTCGAGTTGCCGGTGGTCACGGCGGTGGTCGGGCCGTTGATGGCCCAGATGGGCGACCCACTGCTGTCGGGCGCCCACTACTACGCGCTGATGTCACGCGGCGGCTACACCTCGACCTCCGACATGACCTACGACCCGAAGTTCGCCGCCGGCTACGAGGCGCTGGCAGCGGCGCCGTCGTGCCCGCTGCGGGTCAGCATGTGGGAGATGTCGATCACCGACACCTATTCGGAGACAACCACTTTCACCGCCGGCGAGGCCTGGCTGACTAAGGCGGGCGTCAAGCTGTGGACCGACGGCTCACCGTGGGTGGGCAACATCGCGATCTCGTTTCCCTACCTGGACACCGAGGCCACCCGCACGGCCGGGATCGACCCGGCCACCGCGGGTGGTGCCGAGTCGATGAACTACTCTCGCGCGCAGCTCGACGAGATCCTCGACCACGCCGCACCGAAGGGCTGGCAGATGGCGTTCCACGCCAACGGCGACCTGGCCCTGGACCTCGCGCTGGACGCCTACGAGAACGCGCTGCACCGGCACTCCCTGATGGGAACCGACCATCGCTGGCGGCTGGAGCACTGCGGTGCCGGCACCCGCGCACACTTCGACCGGGCCGCCCGGCTGGGCGTCCACGTGTCGTTGGCGCCGTTCCAGTACTACTACTGGGGAGAACTGCTCGACGGCGCGATGTTCGACAGCGAGCACGGTGCCCGCTGGGCCGCGTTCGCCGACGCCGTCGCCTCCGGGGCGTGCGTGTCGCTGCACAACGACGGATCGGTGTCGCCGCCCCTACCGGTCGTCAACATCGCCACCGCAGTCACCCGGCGCACCCGCAACGGCACCGTGCACGGCGCCGATCAGGCGATCTCGCTGGATCAGGCGTGGCGCGCCCAGACCATCAACGCGGCCCGCACGCTGCGTCGAGAGCATCTGGTCGGGTCCATCGCGCCGGGCAAGCTGGCCGATTTCGTCGAGCTGACCGCCGACCCGTGGACCGTGGAGCCGGCCGAGCTGATCGACGCGGTGCGGGTGAGCGGGACCTGGCTGGGCGGGCGCCGGGTCGACCTCGACGAGTTCCTCACCGCCGTCGGAGGCGGCGACAACGCCGAGCATGCGCACCTGGCCGAGCGCAGCGCACCGGGCTGCTGCTGAACATCCGAAGGGGCCGGGGTCACTCGGATCCGGTGCCGTGAACAGCGGCAAGAAGCACCAGGTTTGTCAGTAGGACCAGTACGCCCAGACAGGCGCCGAGCACGGCATCCCACCGGCTGGGAGCCAGACCCCGGTCGTATCGGTCGAATCCGATGAGGCCGGCGATGACCGCGCCGATGGCAGCGGGAATGGTGACGAACTCCCCCACGACGGGGACGAACATGAGCGCGGTCGCCAGCACCCCGAGGATCAGGGCGAGGTGTCCAGCACCGCCGGGCGGCGATGGCCTCGGCGTGTTGAGTGACCGCGTCGTCACACGTGTTCGCGCTCAGGCAACAGTGTCTCCGAAGAACACCGCACCAAGGCTACCGACACATACCCCGACCGGCGGGCCGAACGATGGTGGGCGCGGACGGTATCGAACCGCCGACCGCTGGTGTGTAAAACCAGAGCTCTACCACTGAGCTACGCGCCCGATCCCGGGCAGGCTACACGCACCTCGCCTGCCACCGGAAATTCTCTCAGCCCGGTCGCAACGCGGCCAGCGCATGTGACCACACGGCGCGGTCGCGCATCTCGCCGGGCTGCTTGCATTCGGCGAAGCGGATCACTCCCGAGCGGTCCACCGCGAAGGTCCCCCGGTTGGCGAACCCGCTCTCGTCGTTGAACACGCGATAGGCCTGGCTGACCGCGCCGTGCGGCCAGAAGTCGGCCAGCACCGGGAACGTGAAGCCGCGCTGGGCCGCCCACACCTTGTGCGTCGGCGACGGTCCCACCGAGATGGCCAGCGTGGCGGTCTCGTCGTTGACGAAATCGTCCGGGTGATCGCGGATCTCGTCCAGCTCACGGGCACAGATGCTGGTGAACGCGAGCGGGAAGAAGACCAGCAGCACGTTCTTGGCACCACGAAGGGAGCTCAGCGTCACCGGCTGGTTGTTCTGATCCTTGAGCGTGAAGTCCGGTGCGTCCTCGCCGACACCAAGCACGCGCTACCGCTGCCGTCTGCTCTTCGCGCAAGCGCTCATCGCTGCTTGGTGATGGCGTTTGCCTTCGGCTGCACCAGACGACTGGCGGACCAGTCCCCCAGGTTCGCCGACGATGTCTGCATCAGTCCCGCAGTCGGTGCCGACTCCGCGATCTCGGCCGGCTGCACGTGCCCGGCCTTGCCGGTCTTGGGAGTGACGACCCAGATGACGCCGTCGTCGGCAAGCGGGGTGATCGCATCCATCAGCGTGTCGACGAGGTCGCCGTCCCCGTCACGCCACCACAGGAGCACCACGTCGATGACTTCGTCGGAGTCCTCGTCGAGCAGGTCTGCGCCGCACGCATCCTCGATGGCGAACCGGATGTCGTCGTCGGTGTCCTCGTCCCAGCCCAGTTCCTGCACGACCTGATCTTTTTCGATGCCCAGTCTCTGGGCGTAGTTCGGGGGGTCACCCGCCGAGACCACCTTCAGTCCTCCTTCAGCCGACTCGCTCATTGTGCGCTGTGTCATGTTCGTCTCGCCCTATCGTCGCACGGCCTGCTGCGTCAGCGGACGTGTGATGGCAGGTTTCATCGGTATGCCGCGTCGCATCGGTCCAGCGCGACGGTCTTGGAGTCATTCAGTCGGGTGATCGCGGAGTTGAATTCCTCGGTCCCGTAATTGCCCACGATGGCGGTCGCGACGGCCCGCGCGGCATCCACCCAGCCGTTGAGCGCGTCCCGCAGTTCGGGGGGCAGCAGGTCGGACACGGTGCCCCCGACCAGGTCGGCGCTGAGGTTCAGCGCGTCCACCGCCGGACCGGCGGTGCGTGCGATGTCGGCGGGGTTGGAGTTGAATGCGGCGACGTAGGTGTTGACAGCGCCGATGGCATCGGCGCTGCTCGAGCTCATCGCCTCGCAGGAGGTCTGGATCGCCTCGGTGGTCAAGGTCTGCTGGCGTTCGGCCTCGCGGGCGCTCGAACTGGCCGCAGACTCCTCGAGCGAGGCCGACACCGATGCCCGGTACAGGGGAGCCTCACCTTCGGCCACCGCGGCGTCGCCGTCGGTGACGCTGGTGCACCCGACGATGATCATCGCCAGCGCCGCCAGGATGCCGGTGACGAAGCCGGCGACCCGGGCACGGGGCGCGCTCAGCCAACCCATCAGCACCGTGCAGACGTTACCGGTTCACCTGTCGGTCCACACGCACGTTCGGGTGCTGATCGACGGTTCCCCGCACTCCCGCCACCCCTTCGTCGCGGATGGGGCAGGATTGGACGAGGATGGGACCATCCGGGCGCGAGAAGCGAGGCAAACCCACTTCGCGGATCGCGCACATTTACCCCGCCTAACAAGGAGCGGAAGTTGACCACCGAGTTCGTGCGCCAGGATCTGGCCCAAAACTCCAGCAGCACAAGCGAACCCGACCGGGTTCGGGTCATCCGGGAAGGTGTCGCGTCGTATCTGCCGGACATCGATCCCGAGGAGACCGGCGAGTGGCTCGAGTCCTTCGACGACCTTCTCGACCGATCCGGGCCCGCCCGCGCCCGCTACCTGATGTTGCGGTTGCTCGAGCGCGCCGGAGAGCAGCGCGTCGCCATCCCGGCGTTGACCTCCACCGACTACGTCAACACCATCCCGACCGAGCTGGAGCCGTGGTTCCCCGGCGACGAGGACGTCGAACGCCGCTACCGCGCCTGGATCCGCTGGAACGCCGCGATCATGGTGCACCGGGCTCAGCGGCCTGGAGTCGGTGTCGGCGGCCATATTTCGACCTACGCGTCCTCGGCGGCTCTCTACGAGGTGGGGTTCAACCACTTCTTCCGCGGTAAGTCGCACCCCGGCGGCGGAGATCAGATCTTCATCCAGGGCCACGCGTCGCCGGGCATCTACGCCCGGGCGTTCCTGGAGGGAAGACTCAGCTCCGATCAACTCGACGGTTTCCGGCAGGAGCACAGCCACCCCGGCGGGGGTATCCCGTCCTATCCGCATCCGCGCCTGATGCCCGATTTCTGGGAGTTCCCCACGGTGTCGATGGGCCTGGGCCCGATGAACGCCATCTATCAGGCCCGGTTCAACCACTATCTGCACGACCGCGGCATCAAGGACACCTCCAACCAGCATGTGTGGGCGTTCCTGGGCGACGGCGAGATGGACGAGCCGGAAAGCCGCGGCCTGACCCACGTCGCGGCGCTCGAAGGGCTGGACAACCTGACCTTCGTCGTCAACTGCAACCTGCAGCGTCTCGACGGCCCGGTACGCGGCAACGGCAAGATCATCCAGGAGCTGGAGTCGTTCTTCCGCGGTGCCGGCTGGAACGTGATCAAGGTGGTGTGGGGCCGCGAGTGGGATGCGCTGCTGCATGCCGACCGTGACGGCGCGCTGGTCAACCTGATGAACACCACCCCGGACGGGGACTACCAGACGTACAAGGCCAACGACGGCGGCTACGTCCGCGACCACTTCTTCGGACGTGACCCGCGGACCAAGGCGCTGGTCGAGCCGATGTCGGACACCGAGATCTGGAACCTCAAGCGCGGCGGTCACGACTACCGCAAGGTCTACGCCGCCTACCACGCCGCGATGGAGCACAAGGGCCAGCCGACGGTGATCCTGGCCAAGACGATCAAGGGTTACTCGCTGGGCTCGCATTTCGAGGGCCGCAACGCCACCCACCAGATGAAGAAGCTGGCGCTGGAGGATCTGAAGAACTTCCGCGACGCCCAGCGCATCCCGGTCAGCGACGAGAAGCTCGAGGCCGACCCCTATCTGCCGCCGTACTACCACCCCGGGCCGGAGGCGCCGGAGATCCGGTACCTGCTCGATCGCCGACGAGCGCTGGGCGGGTTCCTGCCCGAGCGGCGCACCAAGTCCAAGCCCCTGACCCTCCCCGCCCGCGACGCCTACAAGGCGTTGAAGAAGGGTTCGGGCAAGCAGGAGGTCGCCACCACCATGGCGACGGTCCGCACGTTCAAGGAGATCCTGCGCGACAAGAACATCGGGGACCGGATCGTGCCGATCATCCCCGACGAGGCGCGCACCTTCGGCATGGACTCGTGGTTCCCGAGCCTGAAGATCTACAACCGCAACGGGCAGCTGTACACCTCGGTGGACGCCGAACTGATGCTGGCCTACAAGGAAAGCGAAGTCGGGCAGATCCTGCACGAGGGCATCAACGAGGCCGGGTCGATGGGCACCTTCATCGCCGCAGGCTCGTCGTATGCCACCCACAACGAGCCGATGATCCCCATCTACATCTTCTACTCGATGTTCGGGTTCCAGCGCACCGGTGACAGCTTCTGGGCGGCCGCCGACCAGATGGCGCGCGGGTTCGTCCTGGGCGCCACCGCGGGCCGCACCACGCTCGTCGGCGAGGGACTGCAGCACGCCGACGGGCATTCGCTGCTGCTGGCCTCCACCAACCCGGCCGCGGTGGCCTACGACCCCGCGTTCGCCTACGAGATCGCCTACATCATCGAAAGCGGCCTGGACCGGATGTACGGCAAGAACCCCGAGAACGTGTACTTCTACATCACGATCTACAACGAGCCCTACTCCCAGCCGCCCGAGCCGGAAGGACTCGATGTCGACGGGTTGCTGCGCGGCATCTACCGCTACCAGCAGGCGCCGGAGAAGAAGTCCCATGCGGCACAGATCCTGGTGTCCGGCGTGGCGATGCCCTCGGCGCTCAAGGCCGCCCAGATGCTCGCCGCGGAATGGGATGTCGCCGCCGACGTGTGGTCGGTGACCAGCTGGAACGAACTCAACCGCGACGGCGTGGCGATCGAGAAGGAGCGGCTGCGCCACCCCGACCGCGAGCCCGGTACGCCGTATGTCACCAAGGCGCTCGCCGAAGCGGCCGGCCCGGTGGTGGCGGTCTCGGACTGGATGCGTGCGGTGCCCGAACAGATCAGGCCCTGGGTGCCCGGCACCTACGTCACCCTCGGCACCGACGGTTTCGGCTTCTCCGACACCCGACCCGCCGCGCGCCGTTACTTCAACACCGACGCCGAGTCGATCGTCGTAGCAGTGCTGGAAGGCCTGGCCCGCGACGGCAACATCGACATGTCGGCGGCGGTCGAGGCCGCGAAGAAGTACGAGATCGACGATGTGATGGCGGCGCCGGAGCAGACGTCGGACCCCGGAGTCGCGTAAGCGACGACATTCGGCCAGGGCGTCGCCTGATACCACGAGTTCCTTGGAGGGATTCCCCAAAAACAGGCGTAGATTTTAGGGATGACCGACAACAATCGGTTCATCCCGCCGCGATCGACGGTCGAAGTGCTGGAGAACGTTCCCGAGTCCGCACTGCGCCGGCTCAAGCAGTACTCCGGACGGTTGGCCACCCAAGCCGTGCACTACATGGAGGAACGGCTGCCGTTCTTCGCCGACCTGGAGGCGTCGCAACGGGCCAGTGTCCAGCTGGTGGTACAGACCGCGATCGTCAACTTCGTCGAGTGGATGCGTAATCCCCAGAGCGACGTGAGCTACACCGCGCAGGCGTTCGAGGTGGTACCCCAGGATCTGC
The DNA here is from genome assembly GCF_010723735.1 of Mycolicibacterium hippocampi. Taxonomy (GTDB): domain Bacteria; phylum Actinomycetota; class Actinomycetes; order Mycobacteriales; family Mycobacteriaceae; genus Mycobacterium; species Mycobacterium hippocampi. Next base: position 4,318,408 of record NZ_BLLB01000002.1, read on the forward strand.
GCCGGCGCATCGCGCTGCGCCAGTCCGTCGAGATGGTGCGCATCACGATGGAGTTCTTCGAGGAAGTGGTGCCGCTGCTGGCGCGCTCCGAGGAGCAACTGACCGCGCTGACCGCGGGCATCCTGCGCTACAGCCGGGACCTCGCCTTCGCCGCTGCCAGCGCGTACGCCGACCAGGCCGAGGCCCGCGGCGCGTGGGACACCCGGATGGAGGCCAACCTGGTCGACGCCGTCGTCCGCGGCGACCTCGGCCCGGAGTTGCAGTCCCAGGCCGCCGCGCTGAACTGGGACGCCACCGCTCCCGCGACGGTCCTGGTCGGGACGCCGCAACCCGGCCGGATGGACTTCGCCAGCGACGACGTCCACGACGTGGCCAAGCGCAACGGCCGGGCCGCCCTGTCCGACGTCCACGGCACCTGGCTGGTCACCATCGTCTCCGGCGGACTGTCACCGACCGATCGCTTCCTCTCGGAGTTGATGAAGGTCTTCGACGCCGGGCCGGTGGTGGTCGGGCCGACGGCGCCGACGCTGGGCGCGGCGCACCGCAGCGCCACCGAGGCGATCGCCGGGATGAACGCGGTGGCCGGCTGGGCGGGCGCCCCGCGGCCGGTGGCGGCCCGCGAGTTGCTGCCCGAGCGGGCACTGTTGGGTGACGCCACCGCGGCGGTGGCACTCGAAGCCGAGGTGATGCGGCCGCTCTCGGACGCCGGCCCGGCATTGATGGAGACGTTGGACGCCTACCTGGACTCCGGCGGCGCCATCGAGGCTTGCGCACGCAAATTGTTCGTTCATCCAAATACCGTCAGGTATCGGCTCAAACGGATCGCGGATTTCACGGGCCGCGATCCGACGGTTCCGCGCGACTCCTATGTGTTGCGGGTGGCCTCCACGGTGGGCAGGCTGACCCGCCAGGCTCAGCAGTCGACCTCTGCGGTCGGCGGATCCGCACAGGCCGCAGGTGTTACTCCAGTCACACTCGCGGACCAAACGGGCGCATGACAGATTGCAGTCCGGTCTCAGTGGAGTCCCATCACATGCGGTTTTGTGGAGTACCTACAAAAACCTAAGACAAGGTTCATAATCTCTTACACCGTTCAAAACCGACTTCTCAATGTTTCCTTAGAGACGTGCCCCAGAAGACTGTGCTTGCCTTCCTCGCGCCCGGACAGGGTTCGCAGACTCCCGGCATGCTCGCCGACTGGCTCGAGCTGCCCGGAGCCGCCGAGCGCATTGCGGCGTGGTCCGACATCAGTGGCCTCGACCTGGCCCGTCTGGGCACCACCGCCACCGCCGAAGAGATCACCGACACGGCGGTGACGCAGCCGCTCGTCGTGGCGGCGACGCTGCTCGCCCACGAGGAGCTCACCAAGCGCGCCAACCTGGCCGAGGGCGGCGAGGACACCACGATCATCGCGGCCGGACACTCGGTCGGTGAGATCGCCGCCTACGCGATCGCCGGCGTCATCTCCGCCGACGAGGCCGTCTCGCTGGCCGCCACCCGCGGCGCTGAGATGGCCAAAGCCTGCGCGCTCGAGCCCACCGGGATGTCGGCACTGCTCGGCGGTGACGAAGCCGAGGTGCTCGCCCGCCTGGAGGCCCTGGACCTCGTTCCCGCCAACCGCAACGCAGCCGGGCAGATCGTCGCCGCAGGCGCGGTGTCGGCACTCGAGAAGCTGGCCGAGGATCCGCCGGCGCGTGCCCGGGTCCGGCGCCTCGCCACGGCGGGCGCGTTCCACACCCAATACATGGCCTCGGCGCTTGCCGGGTACACCGCGGTTGCCGATCGAATCGCGCCGGCTGAGATCTCCTCGCCCAACGTCAAGCTACTGTCGAACGCCGACGGCCGCCCGGTCTCGTCCGCTGCCGATGCGATGACCAAGCTGGTGGCCCAGATGACCAAGCCGGTCCGTTGGGACCTGTGCACCGCGACCATGCGCGAGTTGTTCGAGCAAGCGGACAACTCGGCGATCGTCGAGTTCCCCCCGGCGGGAACACTGACCGGGATCGCCAAACGCGAATTGAAGGGAACCCCGACCCACCCCATCAAGTCCCCCGCCGATCTGGACGGACTTGTGGAATCCCTCCGCAACTGACCATCACATCCCCGCAGTTCGTACGTTCCGTAACAAGTAACAACACACAGATAGAAGGAGCCACCGTGCCCGCCACTCAGGACGAAATCATTGCCGGCCTCGCCGAGATCATCGAAGAGGTCACCGGTATCGAGCCTTCCGAGGTCACGCCCGAGAAGTCGTTCGTCGACGACCTGGACATCGACTCGCTGTCGATGGTCGAGATCGCTGTGCAGACCGAGGACAAGTACGGCGTGAAGATCCCCGACGAGGACCTCGCCGGTCTGCGCACCGTCGGCGACGTCGTCGCCTACATCCAGAAGCTCGAGGCTGAGAACCCCGAAGCCGCCGCGGCCATCCGGGCGCAGATCACGGGTGACAAGTGACCAGACCTTCCACTGCTAACGGCGGTTACCCCAATGTGGTGGTGACCGCTGTAACAGCGACGACGTCGATCGCGGCGGACATCGAGAGCACGTGGAAGGGCTTGTTGGCCGGCGAGAGCGGAATCCACGTCCTCGAGGACGACTTCATCACCAAGTGGGACCTGCCGGTCAAGATCGGTGGGCACCTGAAGGAACCGCTCGACCCGCTGATGACGCGGCTCGACCTGCGCCGGATGTCCTACGTCCAGCGGATGTCGAAGTACCTGGGCAACCAGCTCTGGGAGACCGCGGGTTCGCCCGAGGTCGACCCGGACCGCTTCGCGGTGGTCATCGGCACCGGTCTGGGCGGCGGCGAGAAGATCGTCGAGACGTACGACGCGATGAACGAGGGCGGGCCCCGCAAGGTGTCCCCGCTCGCCGTTCAGATGATCATGCCGAACGGCGCCGCTGCCGTCGTCGGCCTCGCACTGGGCGCCCGCGCCGGGGTCATCACCCCGGTGTCGGCGTGCTCGTCGGGGTCCGAGGGCATCGCCCACGCCTGGCGGCAGATCGTCATGGGTGACGCGGACATCGCCGTCTGTGGCGGTGTGGAAGGCGGCATCGAGGCACTGCCCATCGCGGCGTTCTCGATGATGCGCGCCATGTCGACCCGCAACGACGATCCGGAAGGCGCGTCGCGGCCGTTCGACAAGAACCGCGACGGGTTCGTCTTCGGCGAAGCCGGCGCGCTGATGGTCATCGAGACCGAAGAGCACGCCAAGGCCCGTGGCGCCAAGCCCCTGGCCCGGCTGCTCGGCGCGGGCATCTCATCGGACGCCTACCACATGGTGGCACCGGCGCCGGACGGTCTGCGGGCCGCCCACGCGATGAAGCGGGCGATGGAGACGGCGGGCTTGTCCCCCGAGGACATCAGCCACGTCAACGCGCACGCCACGTCCACCTCGATCGGTGACCTGGCCGAGGCCAACGCCATCAGGGCCGCCGGTGTGGAACACGCCGCGGTGTACGCGCCGAAGTCGGCGCTGGGTCACTCGATCGGCGCAGTCGGCGCCCTGGAGTCGATCCTGACGGTGCTCGCACTGCGCGACGGTGTCATCCCGCCGACGCTCAACTACGAGACCCCCGACCCCGAGATCGGTCTCGATGTCGTCGCAGGTGAGCCTCGATATGGGGAATACCAGTACGCCATCAACAATTCGTTCGGGTTCGGCGGCCACAATGTGGCATTGGCCTTCGGTCGTTACTAGGAGACCCGACCGAGACGTTTGATCGGAGAAAGGACGCGCAGCTCACCCATGCCTTCGGCTACCACAGGTAACGGACTTCCGGACGTCGTCGTCACCGGTATCGCGATGACCACGAGTGTGGCCACCGACGCCGAGGCGACCTGGAAGGCGCTCCTGGATGGGCAGAGCGGCATCCGCAGGCTCGAGGATCCCTTCATCGAGCAGTTCCAGCTTCCGGTCCGCATCGGCGGTCACCTGCTGGAGGACTTCGAGTCGGAACTGACCAAGGTCGAGAACCGGCGGATGTCCTACGTGCAGAAGATGGCCGCCGTGCTGGGCCGGCGGGCCTGGGACGACGCGGGCGCGCCGGAGGTCGACACCGATCGGCTGTTGGTGTCGATCGGCACCGGCCTCGGCGGCGCCGAAGCACTGGTGTTCGCCTACGACGGCATGCGGGAGCGCGGCCTCAAAGCCGTCTCGCCGCTGTCGGTCCAGATGTACATGCCCAACGGGCCGTCCGCGGTGGTGGGACTCGACCGCCACGCCAAAGCCGGCGTCGTCACCCCGGTGTCGGCGTGCGCGTCCGGCTCGGAGGGCATCGCCCAGGCCTGGCGCAACATCGTGCTCGGCGAAGCCGACATCGCGATCTGCGGCGGCGTCGAGCAGCGCATCGAGGCCGTGCCGATCGCCGCGTTCGCCCAGATGCGCATCGTCATGTCGACCAACAACGACAACCCCGCCGGCGCGTGTCGCCCGTTCGACAAGGACCGCGACGGGTTCGTCTTCGGCGAGGCCGGTGCGCTGATGGTCATCGAGACCGAAGAGCACGCCAAGGCGCGCGGCGCCAAGCCGCTGGCGCGGTTGTTGGGTGCGAGTATCACCTCCGACGGGTTCCACATGGTGGCCCCCGATCCCAACGGGGAACGCGCCGGCTACGCGATGACGCGGGCCATCGAGCTGGGCGGTCTGCAACCCACCGACATCGACCACGTGAACGCACACGCCACCGGCACCAGCGTCGGCGACGTCGCCGAGGGCAAGGCCATCAACAACGCGCTCGGCGGTCACCATCCGGCGGTGTACGCGCCGAAGTCCGCGCTCGGCCACTCCGTCGGCGCGGTCGGCGCGGTGGAGTCGATCCTGACCCTGATGGCGTTGCGCGATGGCGTCATCCCGCCCACGTTGAACCTCGAGAACCTCGATCCCGAGATCGAGCTCGACGTGGTGGCCGGGAAGCCGCGTACCGGAGAACTCCGGTACGCGATCAACAATTCGTTCGGATTCGGCGGGCACAATGTCGCACTCGCCTTCGGTAAGTACTGACAGGAGATCACATGACGACAATGGCCCCCGACACGGTAGACGAATCACTCGATCCGCGTGATCCGCTGCTGAGGCTGTCCACGTTCTTCGACGACGGCACTGTCGAACTGCTCCACGAACGGGACCGCTCCGGTGTGCTCGCCGCGTCCGGAGCCGTCAACGGCGTGCGCACCATCGCGTTCTGCACCGACGGCACCGTGATGGGCGGCGCGATGGGCGTGGAGGGCTGCAAGCACATCGTCGACGCCTATGACGTCGCCATCGAGGAGCAGAGCCCGATCGTCGGCATCTGGCACTCGGGCGGCGCCCGGCTCGCCGAGGGTGTCAAGGCGCTGCACGCGGTGGGCCTGGTCTTCGAGGCGATGATCCGCGCGTCCGGCTACGTCCCGCAGATCTCGGTGGTCGTCGGCTTCGCTGCCGGTGGCGCCGCCTACGGTCCCGCGCTGACCGACGTCGTCATCATGGCGCCGGAAGGTCGGGTGTTCGTCACCGGACCGGACGTGGTGCGCAGCGTGACCGGCGAGGACGTCGACATGGCGTCGCTCGGCGGCCCCGACACCCACCACAAGAAGTCCGGTGTCTGCCACATCGTCGCCTCCGACGAGCTCGACGCGTACGACCGCGGCCGTCGTCTGGTCGGATACTTCTGCCAGCAGGGACATTTCGACCGCAGCAAGGCCGAGGCCGGCGACACCGATCTCAAGGCTCTGCTCCCGGAATCGTCACGCCGCGCCTACGACGTGCACCCGCTGATCGTCGCCCTGCTCGACAGCGACACACCCTTCGAGGAGTTCCAGGGCAAGTGGGCACCGTCGATGGTGGTCGGCCTCGGCCGGCTCTCGGGACGCACCGTCGGGGTGCTGGCCAACAACCCGCTGCGCCTGGGCGGTTGCCTGAACTCCGAGAGTGCGGAGAAGGCAGCGCGTTTCGTGCGGCTGTGTGACGCCTTCGGGATCCCGCTCGTGGTGATCGTGGACGTTCCCGGCTACCTGCCCGGCGTGGACCAGGAATGGGGCGGCGTGGTGCGCCGCGGAGCGAAGCTGCTGCACGCGTTCGGCGAGTCCTCGGTTCCGCGGGTCACGCTGGTCACCCGCAAGATCTACGGCGGCGCCTACATCGCGATGAACTCGCGGTCGCTGAACGCCACCAAGGTGTTCGCGTGGCCGGAGGCCGAGGTGGCCGTCATGGGCGCCAAGGCCGCGGTCGGCATCCTGCACAAGAAGAAGCTGGCCGCCGCCGCTCCCGAAGACCGTGAGGCGCTGCACGAACAGCTCGCCGTCGAGCACGAGAAGATCGCCGGCGGCGTCGACTCGGCGATCGAAATCGGCGTGGTGGACGCGAAGATCGACCCGTCGCACACCCGCAGCGTGCTGACCCAGGCGCTGGCCGAGGCACCCGCGCGCCGCGGCCGCCACAAGAACATCCCGCTGTAAACGACTGCTCTTTCGCCGAACTGAGGTTCCCGGCTGTGAATCCCGCCCGGATCACAACCGGGAACCTCATTTCGCTGCGACAAGGTCGCGTCTAGCGCGTGGTGTAGCCGCCGTTGGCCAGAATGGTCTGACCGTTGATCCAGTGCCCCTCGCCGGCCAAAAACACCACGAGGGGCGCGATGTCCTCGATCGTTGTCAGCCTGTTGTCCATCGCCTGGGATTTGTGGAACTCGACCCGCTCCGGCGTCTCCTGCGGATAGAAGAACGGTGTGTCCATCGGCCCCGGAGCGACGTTGTTGACGTTGATTCCGCGGACTCCGAACTCTTTGGAGGCGGCCCGGGCGAAGTGCTCGACCGGAGATTTGGCGCCGGCGTAGGTCGAGTACCCGTCGGTGTATGCAGCGAGCAGTGAGGTGACGACGGTGATCACCGAACCGTTGTCGTTGAGCCGTCTACCCGCCTCCTGCAGGAAGAAGTATGCAGCTTTGGAGTTGATCGCGAACATCGAATCGTATTCCGCCTCGGTCGTTTCCATGATCGGCTTGCGCAGCACCTTACCGACGGTGTTGACCGCGATGTCCACTCCGCCGAAAGCATTCGCTGCCGCCTCGAACAGCCCCGCCACGTTGGCCGGAACGGTGAGGTCGCCTTGCACCTTGATCGCCCGGGCACCAGCGTCTTCGACGGCCTGCACCGTGTTGTCTGCGTCAGCCTCGGTGCCGGCGCTGTTGTAGTGCACCGCCACGTTGACACCCTGACGCGCGAGCTGAGTGCTGATGAGCCCACCGAGGTTCTTCGCTCCGGCCGCGACGACTGCTGATTTCCCGTTGAGTGTTGTCATAGCGTCCACGCTAGGCAGCGGTTCCACAAATGAAAAACAACAATTTTTGGTCTTTCAACAGTTTTTCATTGTGGATACAGTGCAGGAATGACCTCCTCCGAACCCGACCTGCGCCGACTGCGCCACTTCATCGCCGTCGCGGAGTCCGGCGGGTTCACCAGGGCCGCCGCGTCGCTGCACCTGAGTCAGCAGGCCCTGAGCAGCTCGATCCGACAACTTGAAAAGGACCTCGGCACTGCACTTTTCACGCGGATGGGTCGCCAGGTGGCGTTGACCAGAGCGGGCCAGACGCTGTTGAGCGAAGGCAGGGTGCTGCTGGCGGCCGCACGCACCGTCGCCGAACACGTCGAAAGAGTCGGAGCCAGCAGTGCTGAGGCATTCGTCGTCGCCCACACTCCGGCCCTCAGCGGCATCGAGGCCTATACGGTTCTAGAACCCGCGATTGAAGCTTTTGGCGATGTCTCTTTCACTCTTCGACAGCTCTACCCCGCGGACTTGACGTCAGCGGTGCTGGATGGGTCGGTGCAGTTGGGGCTCAGACGCGGCGTCGTACCACCCGATGACCTAGCTGCGGCCGTGGTCGGCTATCACCCTGTCCGCCTTGCCGTTCCGTCGAACCATCGACTCGCGCACCGCCGGCGAGTAGATATCGACCAACTTGCCGATGAACGGATTGTTCTTTGGTCACCACCCGGGACGTCTTACTACAGCGACCTTCTGGCCGGTGCGTGCCGACGAGCCGGGTTCGAGCCCCACTACGTCATCAGCCGCGTTCAGGGGGCCGCGACCGTAGCCGCTCCCCTGACGACCGGCGCGATTGCGTTCGTCACATCGGCGGCCGGTCCGGCGATGGATGGACGCGTTCAGGTCATCGATGTGCACCCCGCAATCAAGGTTCCCGTTCAGGCCCTCTGGCAACGGCACACCGTTTCGGCGGTGCGCGACAAGATCCTCACCGGGTAGCGCGTTATCGCCGAACTGAGGGTCCTGGTTGTGAATCTCGCCCGACTCACAACCAGGAACCTCAGTTCGCCGCGGCGAGCATCTCCGCAGCCGCGGCTTCCGCGCGCGACCGGTCCCCGGCGACCAGGCCGATGCGGGTACGCCGGTCGAGGATGTCCTCGACAGTCAACGCGCCCTCATGGGTCACCGCGTACTCGAACTCCGCCCGGGTGACGTCGATGCCGTCGGCGACCGCATCGGTGGGTCGCTCGCAGCCGGCCTGGGCGATCACGTTGGGCGCCTCTGCGCCGTAGCGGGCCACCAGTGAGCTCGGGAGTTCGGCCGGCGACCGCAGCGTGGCCACCGGGTTCGACGGCGCGCCGACCAACGGCAGATTCCGGGTGCGGCAGACGCCTGCGGTCAGACCGCGCAGCGTCACGGCCCGGTCCACGACATCCTCGGCCATGTACCGGTACTCGGTCAGTTTCCCGCCGATCACGCTGATCACCCCCGAGGGCGATTCGGTCACCGCATGTTCGCGGGACACGTCGGCAGTACGACCCGACCCGGTGTCGATCAGCGGGCGCAGGCCGGCATAGGCGCCGACGATGTCGTCGTGGCCGAGCGCGGTGTCCAGCGCGGTGTTGACGGTGTCGAGCAGGAACGCGACCTCCGACGGGGTCGGATGCGGCACATCGGGGATCGGCCCCGGGGCATCCTCGTCGGTCAGCCCCAGATACACCCGACCGAGCTGCTCGGGCATCGCGAACACGAACCTGTTGATCTCGCCGGGGATCGGAACGGTCAGCGCCGCAGTGGGATTGCCGAACGCGGCGGCATCGAACACCAGATGGGTGCCGCGGCTGGGCCGCAACCGGATGGAGTCGTCGACCTCGCCGGCCCACACCCCGGTGGCGTTGACAACCGCGCGGGCGGTGACGTCCGTCGACTCCCCCGTCTGCACGTCGGTGAGCGTGACCGAGGTGCGGGTGGCATCCGACGCCGCGACCCGGGTGAGGATCCTGGCGCCGTGCTGCGCCGCGGTGCGGGCCACCGCGGTGACCAAACGGGCGTCGTCGACGAGCTGGCCGTCGTAGGCCAGCAGCCCACCGTCCAGTCCGTCGCGGCGCACCGTCGGCGCCAGCGCGACAGCACGTTGCGCATCGATCCGGCGGGACCGCGGCAGCGTCGCCGCCGGCGTGCCGGCCAACTTGCGCAGCCCGTCACCCGCGGCGAACCCGAACCTCACCAGCGCCCGGGAGGCGGCGGTCATCTCGGGCAGCAGCGGGACCAGCTGCGGCATCGCCCGCACGAGATGAGGGCCGTTGCGGGTCATCAGGATTCCACGTTCGACGGCGCTGCGCCGGGCGATGCCCACGTTGCCGGTGGCGAGGTAGCGCAGTCCGCCGTGCACCAGCTTGGAGCTCCACCGACTGGTGCCGAACGCCAGATCGTGCTTCTCCACCAGCACCACCGACAGGCCCCGGCTCGCCGCGTCCAGAGCGATGCCGGCGCCGGTGATGCCGCCGCCGATGACAATCAGGTCGACGGTCGTGCCGTCGGTGAGCGCGGCGAGTTCCCTGGCGCGCCGCGAGGCGTTCAGAGCCGTTGTGCTGCTCATGGTTTCAGATATCCGTTCAGCGAGTGGGCGAGCTCGACACCGAGCGCCTCGCGGTCGAGGATCTTCTCGACCATCTGGGAGGACTGGATGGTGGACTGCGTGATCAGCAGGCACATCGCGCCCATCTGGCGCGGATCACCCGGCCGGACGCTGCCGTCGTCCTGCGCGGCGGTGATCGCCTCTGCCAGCGCCTCGACGAGGATCTGCTGGCTGGTGCCGAGGCGTTCGGCGATGTACACCATCGCCAAGCTCGGCGCGTTGATGATCACCGACATCACGACCTCGTCGTTGCGCAGATGCTCGGCCACCGCGACCACCCGCTCGACCAGTGCCGTGCGCCCGGGCCCGCGGGACGGGATGGCGTCGAGCACCCCGGCGATCCGGGCCGTCAGCAGTTCGGCGATCACCCAGCGGATGTCCGGCCAGCGGCGGTAGATCGTCGGTCGGCTGACTCGTGCCCGCCGCGCGATCTCGGTCATCGTCGTCCGCTCGACGCCGAACGCCAGGATGCACGCCGCGGCGGCATCCAGGATTCGCTTCTCGACACTGGCATCAGCGTTACGGATTGACATGATCTGTAATACTGTAACTCATGACGCGCCCCAATGCCCATCCGGACCATCCCCCGATGCAGTGGAACGCCTGGGGTGACGCCGCTGCGGCCAAACCGCTGTCCCCCGGGATTCGCGCGCTGCTGGAGCAGGCGCTCGGGATCGAGGCGCACGACGTCGACGAGCCCAGCGCCGCTGAGGTCCGGTTGCGGCCGTCGGCGTTGTCCCAGACCGACCGCAACGGTCTGAGCGCCATCGTCGGCGCCGCCAACGTCACCGTCGACGACCACGCACGGTTGCTTCGCGCCGGCGGAAAGTCCACTCTGGACCTGCTCCGACGGCGCGATTTCGGGGTCCAGGACGCTCCCGATGCGGTGCTGTTGCCGGGCGGCGAAGACGAAGTGGCCAAGATCCTCACCTTCTGCGCAGATCGCAGCATCGCCGTCGTCCCCTTCGGCGGCGGCACCAGCGTCGTGGGTGGACTGGACCCGTTGCGCGGGGACTTCAAGGCGGTGGTGTCGCTGGATCTGCACCGACTCGACGGGTTGCACACGCTCGACGAGGTGTCGTGGGAGGCCGAGTTGGGTGCCGGCCTGAGCGGGCCGGAGGCCGAACGGCTGCTCGGCGAGCACGGTTTCGCCGTCGGCCACTATCCGCAGAGCTTCCTGTTCGCCACCATCGGGGGATTCGCCGCGACGCGGTCGTCCGGGCAGAACTCCGCGGGCTACGGCCGGTTTGACGACATGGTCCGCGGCCTGCGGGCCGTCACCCCGGCCGGCATCCTCGACCTCGGCCGGGCCCCGGAATCGGCGGCCGGACCCGATCTGCGCCAGCTGCTCATCGGCTCGGAGGGCACCCTCGGGATCATCACCCGGGTGCGAGTCCGCATCCACCCGATCCCCGAGGCCACCCGGTACGAGGCGTGGTCGTTCCCCGACTTCGCCACCGGCGCCGACGCGCTGCGCGCGGTCGTCCAGACCGGCACCGGTCCGACCGTGATCCGACTGTCCGACGAGGCCGAGACCGGCGTCAACCTCGCCACCACCGAGAACATCGGCGAAACGCAGATCACCGGCGGGTGCCTGGCGATCACCGCGTTCGAGGGCACCGAAGCCCACGTCGCCAGCCGTCACGCCGAAACCCGGGCCGTGCTGGAAGCCGGCGGCGGGACATCACTGGGTGAAGAACCGGCACGCGCCTGGGAGCACGGCCGGTTCAACGCTCCGTACCTGCGTGATGCGCTGCTGTCGGCGGGCGCCCTGTGCGAAACCCTGGAGACCGCCACCAACTGGTCGAACGTGCCGGTGCTGAAGGCCGCGGTCACCGAGGCACTCACCGCCGCGCTCACCGATTCGGGGTCACCGGCGCTGGTGCTGTGCCACATTTCGCATGTGTATCCGACCGGGGCATCGCTGTACTTCACGGTCGTAGCCGCTCAGCGCGGCAACCCGATCGAGCAGTGGCGCACGGCCAAAGCGGCCGCATCCGACGCGATGATGCGCGTCGGCGCCACCATCACCCACCACCACGCCGTCGGCGCCGACCACCGGCCGTGGATGCGCGACGAGATCGGCGACGTCGGAGTCCAGGTGTTGCGCGCGGTCAAGAAGGCCCTCGACCCCGCCGGGATCCTGAACCCGGGCAAGCTGATTCCGTGAGCCCTCCCGCGCGCGTCACCGTGCTGACCAACCCGGCCTCGGGGCACGGCCGCGCGCCGCACGCCGCCGAGCGAGCCATCACCCAACTGCACCGTCGCGGCGTCGACGTCGTCGCGGTCGCGGGCCGCGACGCCGAGCACGCCCGGCAACTGGTTGCCGGGGCCCTGGACCGCGGGATGGATGCGCTCGTGGTGGTCGGCGGCGACGGCATCGTCTCCCTCGCCCTGCAGGTGATCGCGCAGACCGAGATACCGCTGGCGATCGTCCCGGCGGGTACCGGCAACGACCACGCCCGGGAGTTCGGGATCCCGGCCGGTGATCCCGAAGCGGCCGCCGACGTCGTCGTCGACGGCGTGGTGCACGAGGTGGACCTGGGCCGCATAGTCGGCGCCGACGGCACCGACAAGTGGTTCGGCACCGTGATGGCCGCCGGCTTCGATTCGCTGGTCACCGACCGGACGAACCGGATGCGCTGGCCCCACGGCCGGATGCGGTACAACCTGGCGATGGTGGCCGAACTGTCCAAGCTGCGGCTGCTGCCGTTTCGTTTGACTTTCAGCGGGCCGGGAGGCGAGACAGATCTGGTCACCGAGCTGACGCTGGCCGCGTTCGGCAACACTCGCAGCTACGGCGGCGGGATGCTGATCTGTCCGGAGGCCGATCCGACGGACGGTCTGCTGGATGTGACGATGGTGGCCTCCGCGTCCCGCTCGCGGCTGATCCGGTTGTTCCCCAAGGTCTTCAAAGGCACCCACGTCCACCTCGAGGAAGTGCAGACGGCCCGCGCCCGCACCATCACCGTCGACTCACCGGGAATCAACACCTACGCCGACGGCGAGTACGTCTGCCCGCTGCCGGTGGAGGTGTCCGCGGTGCCGGGAGCGCTGAAGATATTACGTCCCGCAAAGCGAGGTCGGCCTAGCCGACTCCCCGGTTGAGCCAGCTGACCTCGGCGCCGGCGCCACCGTCGCGGTAGGCCTCGAGGGCTTCGTCCCAGGCGGTGCCCAGCACCGAATCCAGTTCGACGGCCAGGGTGTCCGCGCCGGATGCCATCAGGGTGCGCAGCCGCATCTCGCCGACCATCACGTCCCCGTTGGCGCTCATCGCTCCACTCCACATGCCCAGCTGCGGGGTGTGGCACCAGCGGTGACCGTCGACCCCGGTGCTGGGATCCTCGGTCACCTCGAAGCGCAGTACCGACCACGAGCGCAGTGCGTTCGCCAGTTGGGCTCCGGTGCCGACCGGCCCGACCCAGTTGGTGACGGCACGCAGCTGACCCGGCATCGCGGGTTGCGGGGTCCACTTCAGATTCGCCCTCGCGGAGAGGGTCGACGACAACGCCCACTCGACGTGCGGGCACACCGCCGCGGGTGAGGCATGGATGTAAACCACGCCCGTCGCCGCGTCGGCGAATTGGTTCGCTGCACGCATCTGTTGCTCCTTCGGCTCCACGAGGGACGTCTTCCCCAACGACCTGGTGAACCTTCAGAGGCTGTAGATGCAGTTGTGCTGTACGTGCCTATTGTGCCTTGTGAGGCGGATGTTGCGCTAGTCCGGTCCGAAATCTCTCAGAACTTCATCAGACAGGGCCGGCATCACCGACTGCGCCCACTCGCCGAATTTGCGGTCGGTCAGCACGACCAGGGCGAGTCCGGCTTCCGGGTCGACCCAGAGAAACGTCCCTGACTGGCCGAAATGACCGTAGGTGCCGGCGGAATTGTGCTTGCCGGTCCAGTGCGGCGATTTGCCGTCCCTGATCTCGAACCCCAGCCCCCAGTCGTTGGGGCGTTGCACGCCGAAGCCGGGCAGCACCCCGTCCAATCCGGGAAACTGCACCGACGTGGCCTCGCGGTGCATCTGCGGCGACACCGTCGCCGGCACCAGCAGGTCGCCGGCAAATGCCACCAGGTCGTCGACGGTCGACGTCGCCCCGTAACCGGCGGCCTGCGCCCCACCGTCGAGCACGGTGTCGGCCATCCCGAGCGGCTCACAGAGCGCCTCGCCCAGGTAGGTGACGAAGGGGATGGTCGATTCTCGCTCGAGGGTCTCGGCGAGCACCGCGAACCCGTGATTGGAGTAGATCCGGCGGGTGCCGGGCTCGGCGAGCACCTTCGCCGATGTCATCTCGTAACCGGCGGTGTGGGCGAGCAGGTGGCGCACTGTCGATCCGGGCGGACCGGCCTCGGTGTCGAGTTCCAGGGCACCTTCTTCGATCGCCACCTGGGCGGCGCGCGCGACCAGCGGCTTGGTCACCGACGCCAGCGGGAAGCGGTGCCGGGTGTCGCCGTGGCTGTCGAGCACCCCGGCGGCACCCACTACCGCCGCGGCGACGGTCGGAACCGGCCAGTCGGCGAGGACGTCCAGGGCTGCCATCGACTGAGCAGCCTAGTTCGTCTCCCCGTTCGGCTTCGAACCGCCGACCAGAGCGTGGATGCGTCCCCGCGGGTAGGGCAGATCGATCCCGGCCTCGTCGTAGGCGCGCAGGATCTCCCGGCGCAACCGCCGCTGCACCGCCCACTGGGCGCCCGGACGGGTCTTCAACGTCATCCGCAGCGTCATCAGATCGGGCGAGAGCTCCTGCACGCCGAGCATCTCGGGTTTCCCGAGAACCTTGGCCTCGATCGACTCATCGGCCAGGGCGGCCTCTGCCGCCTCCAGTGCGACCCGCTCGGCCTGGTCCACGTCGGCCGTCAGTGCCACCGGAACCTCGATCCGCGCCACGGCGTACTCCTGGCTCATGTTGCCCACGCGGGCGATCTCGCCGTTGCGGACGTACCACAGGGTGCCGTCGATGTCGCGCAGCGTGGTGATCCGCAACCCGACGCTCTGTACCTCACCGACCGCCTCCCCGAGGTCGACGATGTCACCCACGCCGTACTGATCCTCCAGCAGCATGAAAACGCCGGTGACAAAATCGCGCACCAGGTTCTGGGCGCCGAAGCCGATGGCGAGCCCGACCACGCCGGCAGAGGCGATGAACGGTGCGATGTTCACGCCGACCACGTTGAGGATCGCGAGGATCGCCCAGACCAGCAGCACGATCGACACCGTGGACTTGAGGACCGACCCGATGGTCTGGGCCCGCTGCTGGCGGCGTTCACTCACCTGCCGGCTGGTCGCGGTGGCCGGCACCCGATCGCGCAGACCACGCAGCAACGGCGGCTTGGCCGGCGCATTCTCGTCTCCGCTGGCCTTCTTCTTACCGGCCCGCCCGGTGGCCCGGTCGATCATCCGATGCAGGATGAATCGGGCGATCAGAACGACGACGAGATAGATCGTGATGCGCAGCGGCACCTCGCCGAGCCAGTGACGACTTGTCTCCGTCCATTCGAAAGCCAAGGAGTGCACATCCATGCTTTCGACCGTACGGATCGTCGCGGTGTTCTCCAACCCCGTCCCGGGCGCTCACTTCCTGGCGATGTAGTAGAAGTTCAGCGGGTCGGACTCGATCTCGCGCACCTGCACATCGGCGAACCCGGCGTCGGCCAGCATCGCCGTGGCGACCTCGCGACCCCAACAGGTACCGAGCCCGTCGCCGTCGAGACCCAACGACACACTCATGCAGTGCATCGTCGAGACGGTGTACAGGTAGGACCCGAACGGCACCCCGATGTTCTCCTCCAGCCGGCTGGACGCCTTGATGTCCACCATCAGGAAAACGCCTCCGGGCCGCAGTGCGCGATGGATGTTGGCCAGCACCTCGGCCGGGTGCGCCTGGTCGTGGATGGCGTCGAACGCGGTGATGACGTCGAAGGCCTCGGTTCTGCGGTCCTCGGCGACGTCGGCGGACTCGAACGTGACGTTGGTCAACCCGAGCCGCAGCGCCTCGGCGGCGCCCGCCGCGAGACCCTCCTGCGAGAAGTCGATACCGACGAATCGGCTGGACGGGAACGCCTGCCCCATGACGTTGACGGCGTGTCCACTGCCGCAGCCGAAGTCGGCCACGTCGGCACCGGCCTGCAGCCGTTCGGGCAGCCCGTCGACCAACGGCAGGATGCCGTCCACCAGAGCGGCGTCGAACACTTCTCCACTCTCTTCGGCCATCAGGGTGTGGAAGCGCGGATACTCGCTGTAGGACAGGCCGCCGCCGTGCTCGAAGCAGCTGATCACCTTCTGCTCCACCTCGCCCAGCAACGGGATGAACTGCGCGACGCGCGACAGGTTGTCCGGCCCGGCCGCGCGGGTCAGGACGGCCGCGCGGTGCTCGGGAAGCGAGTACGTCTGTGTCGCGGGGTCGTAGTCGACGATGCGGCCGGCGACCACACCGCCGAGCCACTCCCGGACGTAACGTTCGTTCAGCCCGGCGGCGTCGGCGATCTGTGTGCTGGTGGCCGGGGGCAGGCCCGCCAGCGTGTCGAACAGCTTGGTCTGGTGGCCGATCGACAGCAGCAGCGCCACGCTGGCGGCGTCGATCGCTCCGACGATCCGCTCGGCGAACTCCTCGGTGGCCTCGGTTGCACTTGTTGGGTTTACGTCCATAGTCGTCATGGGAGACACGCTAGGCCGACGGCGCCGTCGTCGGCATCGATCACCCGATGTAAGTCTCCGCAGACAAGTGGTGCAAATGATGCAGACGTCAGACGATGTTGTGGTCGCGCGCCCAGGACACCGCTGCAGTCCGGTTGGACACCCCCAGCTTGGCGTAGATGTTGGCCAGGTGCCTGCCGACGGTCTTGTCCGACAGACACAATCGCTGTGCCAGCTCCCGGTTGGTGGCGCCCCCTGCGATGCCGCACAGCACCTCGACCTCGCGCCGCGTCAGCCCGCCGGGCGCCGGTGATCCGCAGATCCCCGCAGGCTCCACGCCGAGTTCGGCGTAGATCGTGTCGGCCGTCGCCGCGTCGGCGGCAGCGGCAGCGGACTGCCCCAGCCCCCGTCGGGCCAGCGCCATCCACTCGTACACTTCGGCGGTTTCGTAGCGCGACTGCTGGATCCGGTACTCCCGCAACGCCGCCTGCAGCGACTGCAATCCTGCGTCGAACTGTCCCCGGCGCACCGCCACGGCACCCCGCGCATGCGCAGCCCATGCCAGATAACCCGGCGTCCCGAAGGACTCCGCGTCTTCTTGCAGTTCACGGGAGTACAGCTCGGCCTCGTCGAGATCGTCGCGGCCCAAAGCGATCTCCACGGCGGCCCGCAACAATCGCACTCGGGCCAGCCGGTCGCGGCCGGTGAGTGCCAGCCGGATCGCCGTCCACGCCCCGGCGATGTCGCCACGGCGGCATGCCAGCAGTGCCTCACCGGGCTGTGGATCCATGCCGAGCACCCGCGCCTGGGCGAAAGCGGTTGCCGCGCCGTCGAAGTCGCCCAGCAGCCGACGCACCTCGCCCAGCTGGTAATACCCTTCGGCGGCCGCCCAGGCGTTGGCCTCCTCCAGCGTCCTGCTGGCCAGGCCGAGCCGGTCCTCCAGCGCGCGGTAGTCCGCCTGATCACTGGTGGCCACCTGCACCTGCAGCCGGTGCACGTCGCAGACGCCCCCGTAGGGCACCGATCCCGACAGGCCGCACCACTGTTCCATCGACTGCGTCCAGGTGCGCATCCTCGGCATGTCGGCGAGCTTGTGGGTGTGGTGCAGCACGATGCAGTAGATGTCACCGGCCCATTCGATCGGCACCTGGTCGGCCAGCAGCGGCAGGATGCCCTCGTCGATCAGCGCGTATCCCTCGGCGGTGCGCGCGTGCAGGATCGCCTCGATGCCTGCGGCGATCAGCCCCAGCGCGGAGATCGCCGGGGTGGCCAGTCGCCCGCCCATCTCGCGCAACGTGTGCACCCGCGCCGTCAGTGCGTCCAGATCCAGGGAGAGTGCGGCGACGACGGCGTCGAGATAGGCGAGGTAGCCGTGGGCGGGCCCCTCCTCGGCGTCGGCGAGCAGTCGGCGGGCGCGGTTCATCCAGCCCTGTCCGATGTTGACATCGCCCCGGATCAGCCAGCCCAGCGCCAACTCGTTGGCCTTCATGGCCGCGGCCACCGGGTCGGTTCTGGTCAATTCGGCGAACACCCGCTCCGCAGCGCGGATGGACTCCTTGACATGGCCCAGCCGCCACGCGGCGAACGCGAATGCGTCCAGATCGTCGGTGTGCAGCGGTGCGTACCGGCCGGCGAGGTCGAAGGCGTGGTAGCTGGCAGCCCAGTCTCGCCGCCGGTGCGCTTCCCTGGCGGCGGAGAGGAGATCGGTCTGAGGATCGGCCAGCATCGACCCCTACGGTATGCCGATCCGGCTGCTCAGAACAGGTCGATGAGGTGTTCGGCGCACCGGTGCGCCGACGTGGACGGGCGTGTGGACACCAGTCCGGGCCGCTGCCCCGCCATCGGCGGGAACTATTAGGGTCTAGGCATGACTCAGACGGTGCGAGGTGTGATCTCCCGGACGAAGGCTCAACCGATCGAAGTGGTGGATATCGTCATCCCCGACCCGGGGCCGGGTGAGGTCGTGGTCGACATCCAGGCGTGCGGGGTGTGCCACACCGACCTGACCTACCGCGAGGGCGGCATCAACGACGAGTTCCCGTTCCTGCTCGGCCATGAAGCCGCCGGCGTCGTCGAATCCGTCGCACCCGGCGTGACGAATGTCGAGCCGGGCGACTTCGTGATCCTCAACTGGCGGGCGGTGTGCGGTCAGTGCCGGGCGTGCAAGCGCGGCCGGCCGCACCTGTGTTTCGACACCTTCAACGCCGCGCAGCCGATGACGCTGACCGACGGCACACCGTTGACCCCGGCGCTGGGGATCGGTGCGTTCGCCGACAAGACGCTGGTGCACGAAGGCCAGTGCACCAAGGTCGATCCCGCCGCCGACCCCGCCGCAGCCGGGCTGCTCGGCTGCGGCGTGATGGCGGGCGTCGGCGCGGCGATCAACACCGGGGCGATCAACCGCGACGACACCGTGGCGGTGATCGGCTGCGGCGGCGTCGGGGACGCCGCGATCGCTGGTGCCCGCCTGGTCGGCGCCAAACGCATCATTGCCGTCGACACCGACAACCGGAAACTGGACTGGGCCCGCCAGTTCGGCGCCACCCACACGATCAACGCCCGCGAACTCGACCCGGTGAAGACGATCCAGGACCTCACCGACGGCAACGGCGCCGACGTCGTCATCGACGCCGTCGGCCGGCCCGAGACCTGGAAACAGGCCTTCTACGCGCGTGACCTCGCCGGCACCGTGGTGCTGGTCGGGGTGCCGACCCCGGACATGACGCTGGAGATGCCGCTGATCGACTT
This sequence comes from Mycolicibacterium hippocampi, assembly GCF_010723735.1. Taxonomy (GTDB): domain Bacteria; phylum Actinomycetota; class Actinomycetes; order Mycobacteriales; family Mycobacteriaceae; genus Mycobacterium; species Mycobacterium hippocampi. The sequence goes on from NZ_BLLB01000002.1 coordinate 4,337,675, forward strand.
CTTCTCCCGCGGCGGGTCGCTGAAATCCTCCTGGTACGGCGACTGTCTGCCCGAACGGGACTTCCCGACGTTGATCAGCCTTTACCTGCAAGGGCGCTTCCCGCTCGACAAGTTCGTCTCCGAGCGCATCGGACTCGGAGACATCGAGGACGCGTTCCACAAGATGCACGCCGGTGAGGTACTCCGTTCGGTGGTGGTCTTGTGATGAGCGCCCGCGCGAAGAACGGAGAATCATGAGCAGCAGCCCGATCCAGCGCCTGGTGACCAGCGGCACCTTCGAACTCGACGGCGGCAGCTGGGATGTCGACAACAACATCTGGCTCGTCGGCGACGACAAGGAGGTTGTGGTGTTCGACGCCGCGCACACCGCAGAGCCGATCATCGACGCGGTCGGCGGTAGGCACGTGGTGGCTGTGGTGTGCACGCACGGCCACAACGACCACGTCACCGTGGCGCCGCAGCTCGGCCAGGCTCTCGACGCGCCGGTGCTGATGCACCCGGCCGACGACGTGCTGTGGCGGATGACCCACCCGGACAACGATTTCCGATCGGTGGCCGACGGCGAGACGCTGCGGGTCGCCGGTACCGAGCTGCGTGCGCTGCACACTCCCGGGCATTCGCCCGGGTCGGTGTGCTGGCACGCACCCGAGCTGAACGCGGTGTTCAGCGGCGACACGCTGTTCCAGGGTGGGCCGGGGGCGACCGGCCGCTCGTTCTCCGACTTCCCCACCATTCTGTCGTCGATCTCCGAGCGACTCGGAAAGCTGCCCGGCGACACGGTCGTCTACACCGGCCACGGCGACACGACGACCGTCGGCGACGAGATCGTGCACTACGACGAGTGGGTGGCGCGCGGCAGCTGAGCTGCCAAATGGAGTGAGCAGCTGAGCTGCCAAATGGAGTGAGCAGCTGAGCTGCCAAATGGAGTCGGCAGCTGAGCTGCCAATTGGACGGAGCAGCTGAGCTGCTAGACCGGCGGCGGCAGCGGGCCCGGCCAGTTCGGCTCGTCCAGGCTGATGGGACCCTGGGCCGGACGTGCCTTCCTGCCCGCACGCACCCGCCATGCCAACGCGATCGCCAGTGCCGCCATGCCCGCTATGGACAAACCGCCGAACAGCCACAGCAGCCCAGCCGGTGAACTGTCGCGCCCGAACGACAGCTGCGGGTTGATGTAGCCGCCGACGTTGCCACCGGTCGAGATGTCGTACACGCCGTCCTGCGGGATCTGGGCGACCCAGATCCGGATCCGGACATCGTTGTTGATCGACGTCGTGGCGCCCATCGTCTCCGTGACGACCGGCTCTGGGACTCCCTCGGGTGGTGTGACGCCGAGTTGCAGGGCGGGGACCGGGAAGGCGCCGTTCACCCCACCCGTCACCGCGGTGTGGAAGCTGATGGTCACTTCGCCGGCGGGCAGTTGCAGCCTGCCCGAGCCCGGAATCGGCACCTCGCCGTAGGCGTCGAACTCGTCGAAGACGAACACGTTGAGCACGATCGCGACGATGAACCCGACCACCCCGGCCACCAGCGTCAGGACCGCACCGCCGATCGCGATCCGTGGACCGAGCCGCCCCGTCATGCGGCGAGTCTGTCATGCGCGCGCTTCTGCGGCGCGGCGCTCGCGCGAGGACTACCGTCCGAAGAGACGGAAAAGCCCAGATTCCCTCGAAAGGTCGCGATGCCTGAGTCCAGCATCGTCGTGCAGCCCGAGCCGATGGACAGCGGCACGTACACCGCTGCGTCTCGGCTCCAGGCGGCGGGGCTGCAGTCGGCCATCGCCGTCTTCGAGGAGTGCGCGGCTGCGGTGCCGATACCCGCGCCCCCGCAGCCGATCGTGATCGCCGACTACGGCGCGGCCAGCGGACACAACTCACTGCTGCCCATCGGCGCCGCAATCGCGGTGCTGCGCGGGCGTACCCGCCCCGAACACTCCGTGCTCGTCACCCACACCGACAGGCCGGACAACGATTTCAGCGCGATGTTCCGCACCCTCGAAGAGGATCCCGACAGTTATCTGCGCAAGGACCGCGCCACCTTCGCCTCGGCGATCGGCCGCTCCTTCTACAGCCAGATCCTGCCGTCCAACAGCGTCAACCTCGGCTGGAGTTCCTGGGCGATCCAGTGGCTGAGCCGGGTTCCGGGTGTCATCGGCGACCATCTCCAAGTCGCCTACTGCGCAGACGAATCCGTGCGCGCCGCGTTCGCCAAACAGGCCGCCCGCGACTGGCACGAGTTCGTCGCCTTTCGCGGCCGGGAACTGTGCCCCGGCGGCCGCCTGGTGGTGACGACGATGGCCGTCGGCGACGACGGCGAGTTCGGCTACCGGCCGCTGCTGTCGGCGATGGTGGACGGACTCGACGAACTCGCCGCCGGCGGACTGATCACCGGCGACGAGGTGTCCCGGATGTGTGTGCCGACGGTGTCGCGGCGTGCGGCGGACTTCGCGGCGCCGTTTGCGCCGTCCGGACGCTTCGAACGACTCGAGATCGAACGCATCGAGATGTTCGACGCAGAAGACCGGTTCTTCAATCGCTACCGGGTAGACGGCGAAGCAACCGCTTTCGGCGCCCGATGGGCGGGCTTCGCTCGCACGTCGGTGTTCCCGCAGTTGACGACGGCGTTGACCGACGGTGCCGCGGATCCGCGCGTACCGGAGTTGTTCGACCGGCTCGAAGCCGGTGTGGCCGAGCGGTTGGCGGCCGCACCGGAACAGATGCGAATCCCGCAGGCCCACGTCGTGCTGGTCAAACGCCACAGCACCTGATCGAGCGAGAAGACACCGGCAGCAGGTGTAGAGATCGGTTCGGCTTCTTCGTCGTATTCGGTAGAGGGGTGACAAGCCACTCACGACCGGAGAGGATCTGCTGATATGCACTATCTCGCGCTGCTGTACTGGCACGAAGACCCCAGGACGGCCGACCCCGACACGCCCGAGTTCGCCGAGGACGTCGCGCGGTATGCGGAGTTCGACAAGGCGGCGGGTGCGGCGGTCGTCGGTGGTGGCGCCCTGTACCCGGCGAGCGAGGCGCTGTCGCTGCGCCACGACGGGGACAAGGTGATCGTGACGGACGGTCCGTTCGTCGAACAGGCCGAGGTGATCGGCGGAGTCATGGTGCTCGATCGCGACAACCTCGACGACGCGCTCGAGGTCGCGGCGCAGATCCCGGCGGCCGCCGATGCCGGCGGCGCGGTCGAACTGTGGCCGATGGCGGAGTTCCGCCAGGACGACGGCCCACAGCCGGACTGGTGGCTGGCGCTGCTGTTCGAACCGCGCGACACCGCCCCCGGCCCGGGATCGGCGGCATGGGAGGAGGGTGTGCGGGAGCACTCCCGGTTCGGCGAGGTGTTCAGCAGCGTGCTCCGCGGGGGCGGTGCGCTGTACCCGGCGGTCGCCGCGACGACGGTTCGGGTCCGCGACGGCCAGATGCTGGTCACCGACGGCCCTTTCGTGGAGTCGACCGAAGTCGCCAGTGGCCTCTACTTCCTCGCCGCCGCCGACCGGGACAGTGCCGCCGCGGTCGCCGCGCAGATTCCTGTCGCCGGGAAAGGTGGCATCGAACTACGCCGGATCGTCGACATGGGCGAGTGAACCTCGACCACATCTACCGTGAGCAGTTCGGCCGGGCGGTCGCGACGACCGCCCGGCTCATCGGCGACATCGGCCTCGCCGAGGACGCAGTACATGACGCGTTCGCCGACGCGCTGCGGACCTGGCACGACCGCGGGCTGCCCGACAACCCGGGTGCGTGGATCACCACCGCCGCCCGAAACCGTGCTCTGGACCGGCTGCGCCGGGAATCCCTGCGCGGCAGGAAGGAGAGCGACGCGGCAATGGTCGCGCCACGGCCGGTGGACGACGAGACACCGCCGGTGGCCGATGACCGGCTGCGGCTGATCTTCACCTGCTGTCACCCGGCTCTCACACCCCAAGCGCGGGTCACGCTGACGTTGCGTCTGGTCTGCGGGCTGCGCACCACGGAGATCGCGCGGGCGTTCATGCAGCCGGAAGGCACTGTGGCCCAACGTCTTACGCGGGCCAAGGCGAAGATCCGGATCGCCGGGATCCCGCTGCGGGTGCCGCCGCCGCACCTGCTGCCCGAACGCCTGACCGACGTGCTGGCCTGCATCTATCTCGTGTTCGCCGAGGGCTATTCGGCGACGGCGGGCGATCAGATGGTGCGTCCCGAGTTGTGCGCGGAGGCGGTACGACTGGGCAGGCTGCTGTGTGAGTTGATGCCCGACGAAGGCGAGGCACACGCGCTGCTGGCGTTGATGCTGCTCAACGACAGCCGCCGTGGTGAGCGTTCCGGACCGACCGGTGAGCTGCTCACCCTCGAGGAGCAGGATCGCAGCAGGTGGGACCCCGCCTCGATCGACGAGGGAATGTCCCGGCTGCGGAGCGCGGCGGCGCTCGGCCGGGGACCGTACCTGGCACAGGCCGCGATCGCCGCAGCGCATGCCAGGGCGCCGAGTTTCCAGCGGACCGATTGGCGGGTGATCGTGGGTGCCTACGACGACCTGATGACGTGGTCGGCCTCGCCCGCGGTACGGCTGAATCGTGCTGTCGCGGTGGGGTTTCTGCGCGGTTTCGAGGTCGGGCTCGCCGAACTCGACGAGGTCGCCGCCGATCACCGGGTGGCCGAGGGCCACACACTGGCCGCGGCGCGCGCGGACCTGCTGCGGCGGCTGGGGCGAACATCGGACGCAGCCGTGCAGTACCGGCTGGCAATCAGCCGGGTCCGCAACGATCAGACGCGGCGGTACCTGCAGCGTCGGCTCGACGAGCTACCGGATGGTGCCGACCCCCGGGATCAACGGCAGATCCAAAGCCGTGACCCAGCCCGGTGAGAGGTCGTTGACCGCGGGTACGGCGTTGAGCGCCCGCAGACCGGTGGCCAGACAGCCGGCCGCGGCCGCGTCGCGACCGGACCCGTCGGTGAACCGGAACGCGGTCTCCTGGAAGATGCTCGGCGTCCCTTCGATGTCGACGCGATAGACGTCGTTCTGATCACCCGACGGCCAGTCGGGTGCCGCGTCGTTGCCGATCCGGTTGACGTGCTCGAGCTGGATGCGGGTCTCGCCGCGGTACACCCCGTTGATGGTGAACCGGACCGCGGCGACGTTGCCCGGTTCGATCACCCCTTTGGCGGTCTGACGCGGTTCGGGGGTGACCCACTTGTCCCAGGTGGTGGTGATCTCGTCGAGCATGATCCCCGCGGCGTGGGCGATCATCGGAACTGTTGCGCCCCAGGCGAACACCAGGATTTCAGGGTTCTCCAACATCGGCCGGTACTCGGGTGGTTTGCCGATACCCATCTCGCGGTCGTAGTCGCCCTCGTAATTGGTGTAATCCAGCAGCTCCGAGGCGCGGACCCGGCGTACCTCGGAACACAGGCCCATCAGCGTCATCGGGAACAGGTCGTTGGCGAAGCCCGGGTCGATACCGGTGGTGAAGCACGACGACTCCCCCAGTTCACACGCCACGGTGATCGGCTGGATCCAGTTCGGCGGGTTGAGGTGCATGGTCGGCCAGATCCACGGTGTCATCGCGGTGGAGCAGACGTCGATACCCGCGCGCAGGAACCGGGTGATCAGCTCGATGTTGGCGTCCGCGTGCGCGGCCGTGGGGCCGTAGTGCACCAGCGCGTCGGGCCGCAGATCGATCAGCGCGTCGACGTCGTCGGTGGCGGTCACGCCGAGGTCGGCACCGAGGCCGCAGATCTCCCCCACGTCTCGCCCGACCTTGTCCGGGTTGCTGACCCCGACCCCCACCAACTCGAAGCACGGGTGTCTGGCGATCTCGGCGATCACCATCCTGCCGACGAACCCGGTTCCCCAGATCACCACCCGCTTCACGTCGGATCCATTCACCAGCGCCGCCTCTCGTGGTCTCGACCGTCCGCCGGTTTCGGCGTCAGAAGCAGCGTCGCAGACCACCCGGTTCGCAGATCAGCGGGTACTGGTCGACCGGGATCGGCAGCGGTTCCTTGTACGACAACGTGAACGGCGTGTTGATGATCGCCGGTGCCAGGCCGCAGTTCCCGCTGTGCGAGACGCTGCGTGTCCCGGACATCGTGGCGTCGTCGAACTTGTACGTCTCGACCGTGGGGCCCCAGGTGCCGTCGGGGCACTGCATGCCGTCCTTCTGCGGCACGCTGAAACTCCATATCCCGCCGACCAGCCTGGCGTCACCGCTGAGCAGGCCCGTCGAGGCCGAGACCTTCAGCCGGCAACCGACCGGCAGGTACAGCGGCTCACGCAGATCCCCAACCACCGGCACGCACGACGGGTAGATGCTCCACGTCCCGGCCAGCCCCTCGGCCGGGGTGTAGTCGAAGACCCCCTCCATGACCTGCGCCGCCTGGGCGGGAGCAGGCAGTCCCAGAGCAACACCGAGGGCGACGACGGTGGCAGCGATGCCGCGCAGGATCTTCACGGAGTCGAGTATTTCAGTCGAGGACGGACAAAGTCACGGATTTGTCGCCCCGGCCAATGGGTAGTAAAACCGAGGCAGGCTCGAATCCGGGGTGGTGCAGATGACGAGAACAGCGGTCTCGACCGCTGTCCTCCGCATTTTCACAGCAGCGGTGGCCCTGGCCCTCGCGTTGACCGGCTGCTCCACCGGACAGCGGGTCGACCTGGGCGCCGGGGCCGACGGTGTGGTGGCGGCCATCGGCGGAGAGCCTGATCAACTGGACCCGCACAAGACCACCGCGTACTTCTCCTTCGAGGTCCTCGAGAACGTCTTCGACACGCTCGTCGAACCCGACGAGAACCTGCAGATGCAGCCCGCCCTGGCCGAGTCGTGGGAGGTCAGCCCCGACGAGCGCACCTGGACGTTCCGGCTGCGCGACGGCGTGGTGTTCCACGACGGCACCCCGCTGACCGCCGACGACGTGGTGTTCTCCTACCGCCGCATCATCGACGAAGAGCTCCCCAACTCCGACAAGTTCAGCGCGGTGACCGCCGTCGAGGCGCCGGACCCGTCGACCGTGGTGATCCGCACCGACCGCCCGGTACCGAACATGCTCACCAACCTCGGTGGGTTCAAGGGCATGGCGATCGTGTCGCGCGGCAACGTCGAGAGCGGAGAGATCGCCACCCGCCCGATCGGCACCGGGCCGTTCAGCTTCCGTGATCAGCGCAGCGGCGACTCCATCATGCTGGCGGCCAATCCGGACTACTGGGGCGGTGCTCCCGACATCACGGGGGTGACGTTCCGGTTCATCTCCGAACCGTCGACGGCCCTGTCGGCGCTGCAGGCCGGCGAGGTCGACTGGACGGATTCGATTCCGCCGCAGCGGGTGGCGCAACTCGGTGACGACGACTCGGTGACGCTGGCGGTGACCCCCAGCAACGATTACTGGTACCTGGCGCTCAACGAGGCCCGCGCCCCGTGGGACGACGTGCGGGTGCGTCAGGCGATCGCGTACGCCATCGACCGCGAGTCGATCGTGCAGGCCACCAGCTACGGCACCGCGGAGATCAATCAGCTGGCGATACCGCAGGGCAATCCCTGGTACACGCCGTACGACAGGTACCGCGAAGGCGGCAGCGAGGAAGGGCTCGACCGGGCCCGGGAGCTGTTGCAGGAAGCGGGCGCAGCGCCGTCACGGCTCGACATGCTGGTCACCACCGACTACCCGGAGACGGTGACGGCCGCCCAGATCATCGCCGACAACCTGTCCACTCTCGGCATCACCGTGGACATTCGCACCGTCGACTTCGCCACCTGGCTCGACGAGCAGAACTCCGGCAACTTCGACATGCTGATGATGGGCTGGCTGGGCAACATCGATCCGGACGACTTCTACTACGCCCAGCACCACACCGACGGGACGAGCAACGCGCAGAAGTTCTCCGACCCGGAAGTGGACCGGCTGTTGGACGCGGGCCGGGTGGAAACCGACAGAGACGCCCGCGCCGACGACTACGCCGAGGCGGCAACGCTGATCGCCGACAAGGTCAGCTACATCTTCTTGTACAACCCGTCGGTGATCCAGGCGTGGAATCCGGCCTTGTCCGGATATCAGGCGCGCCGCGACGGAGCCGTCCGGTTCCGCGACGCGACGATGAACCCGGACGGTGGTGTCTAGCCGTGGCCGCAGTCTCCGCGCTGACCCATCCGATCACCCGGTTCGTCGCGCGCCGGCTGGTGTACTCGGCGGTGGTGCTGCTCGGGGTGCTCGTGGTGGTCTTCGCGCTGGTGCACCTGGTGCCGGGCGATCCGGTCCGGATCGCGCTGGGAACCCGCTACACCCCGGAGGCCTACGACGCGCTGCGGGCGGCCAGCGGTCTGGATCAGCCGATCGTGTCGCAGTTCTTCGGCTACCTCGGCTCGGCGCTCACCGGTGATCTCGGGGTCAGCTTCCGCAACGGTGATCCGGTCACCGTCGCGTTGCTGGAACGGCTTCCCGCGACCCTGTCACTGGGCATCGCCGGCATGGCCATCGCGCTGGTGATCGCGTTGCCCGCCGGCATCTACGCGGCACTACGGGAAGGTCGGATCAGCGACGGAATAGTCCGCGTGACAAGCCAATTCGGCGTCTCGGTGCCTGACTTCTGGCTCGGCATCCTGTTGATCGCGCTGTTCTCGACGACTTTGGGCTGGCTGCCCACCTCGGGGTACCGGCCGCTGTTCGACGACCCGGCCGGCTGGCTGCGGCACATCGTGCTGCCGGCGTTGACCGTCGGCGTGGTGGCCGCGGCGATCATGACGCGTTATGTCCGCTCGGCGGTGCTCGAGGTGGCCGCGATGGGCTATGTACGCACCGCGCGGTCCAAGGGGCTCTCGCCACGGGTCGTCACGTTCCGCCACACCGTGCGCAACGCGCTGGTGCCGATCCTGACGATCACCGGCATCCAGCTGGCGACGATCCTCGGCGGGGTGATCGTCGTCGAGGTGGTGTTCGCCTGGCCGGGACTGGGCCGGCTGGTCTTCAACGCGGTGGCCGCCCGCGACTATCCCCTGATCCAGGGTGCGGTGCTGCTGATCGCCGCGCTGTTCCTGCTCATCAACCTGCTCGTGGATCTGCTCTACGCGGTGGTCGACCCGAGGATCCGGTTGGCATGACGACCTCCTCGAACTCCGTGGAAACCACCCGGGTCTCGTCCTGGCGGCTGCTGGCGGGCAACCCGATCACGCTGATCAGCGCGGTGACGTTGGTCCTGGTGGCAGTCGTCGCGGTGACCGCGAACTGGATCGCTCCGTACGGCGTGAACGACGTCGAAGTGCCCAACGCGCTGCAACCACCCAGCGGCTCACACTGGTTCGGCACCGACGAACTGGGCCGCGACGTGTTGTCCCGGGTGGTGGTCGCCATGCAGGCCTCGATGCGGATCGCCGTCGTCAGCGTCACGTTCGCCGTGGTGGTGGGGGTGGCCGTCGGGGTGGTGTCCGGGTATCGCGGCGGCTGGCTGGACGCGGTGCTGATGCGGGTCGTCGACGTGATGTTCGCGTTCCCGGTGCTGCTGCTGGCCCTGGCGATCGTCGCCATCCTGGGGCCGGGGGTGACCACCACGATGCTGGCGATCGGCATCGTGTTCACGCCGATCTTCGCGCGGGTGGCGCGCGCCAGCGCGCTGAGCGTCCGAAGCGAACCGTACGTCGCGGCCTCGCGCGCCATGGGGACCGGCGACCTGTACATCCTGCGGCGGCACATCCTGCCCAACATCTCCGGCCCGCTGATCGTGCAGACCTCGCTGTCGCTGGCCTTCGCGATCCTTGCGGAGGCGGCGCTGTCGTTCCTGGGTCTGGGCATCCAGCCCCCGGAGCCGTCGCTGGGCCGGATGATCTTCGACTCCCAGGGTTTCGCGACGATGGCCTGGTGGATGGCGGTGTTCCCCGGGGCGGCGATCTTCCTCATCGTGCTCGCGTTCAACCTGTTCGGTGACGGGCTGCGCGATGTGCTCGACCCCAAGCAACGCACCACCATCGAGGCCCGGAGGCAGCAGTGACGAGCCCGAAACCGGTGCTGAGTGTGCGCGACCTCGGAGTGCGCATCGGCTCGCGCACGCTTGTCGACGGGGTGTCGTTCGACGTCCACCGGGAGCAGACCGTCGGCATCGTGGGCGAATCGGGGTCCGGCAAGTCGATGACGGTTCTCGCGGCAACCGGACTGCTGGACGCGCCCGGGGCACGGGTGTCGGGCAGCAGCACGCTCACCGGTGAGGCGGGCGAACCGGTGCAGCTGGTGGGTGCGTCACCGCGGGTGCTGCGCCGGGTGCACGGCGCCCGGATCGGCTTCGTATTCCAGGATCCGGGCACCTCGCTGAACCCGCTGCTGACCCTGGAGCGCCAGATCACCGAGTCGCTGGAGACGCACCGCCGGATGACCCGGCGGGAGGCCGGAACCCGGGCACTGGAGTTGCTCGAGGCGGTCGGCCTGCCCGACCCCGAGATGCGTCTGCACGCCTACCCGCACCAGCTGTCGGGGGGCCAGCGCCAGCGGGTGATGATCGCGATCGCGTTGGCGTGTGACCCGGAGGTGCTGATCGCCGACGAACCCACCACGGCACTGGATGTCACGACGCAGGCGCAGATCGTCGAGCTGGTGCGGACGCTGCAGCGCGACTTCGGTACCGCGGTGGTGTGGATCAGCCACGACCTGGGCGTGATCGGGCAGGTCGCCCGCGAGGTGACCGTGTTGCGCGACGGCGTGGCCGTCGAGCAGGCACCGATCATGGATGTGTTCGACCGGCCGCGCGAGGAGTACACCCGTGACCTGTTGGCCGCCCGCCCGGTACTCGACGGTGCCGGCCCTGGCGCGGCCCCGGCCGACGCCAAGACTCTGCTGGAGGTCGACGGGCTCGATGTCCGGTTCGCGGTGTCCACCCCGGTGGGCCGGTCCACGGTGCACGCGGTCAAGGACGTGTCGTTTCGGATCCGCCGCGCGACGACGCTGGGCCTGGTGGGCGAATCCGGGTCAGGGAAGTCGACGGTCGCGGCAGTGCTGACCGGGCTGGTGAAGCCGGACGGCGGCAGCGCCACGCTGGACGGCACAGACATCCTGAGCGCAAAGGGATCCGGGGCCAAGGCGTTGCGCCGCCGCATCGGGCTGGTGCTCCAGGATCCGTTCTCCTCGCTGAATCCCCGTGCCCGTGTCGATGTCTCGATCTCCGAACCCCTGAAGGTGCACGGACTGGCGGAGGGCGCTCAGGCGCGCCGGGAGCGGGTCGCCGAACTTCTCGAGCTGGTGGGGCTGCCCACCTCGTTCGCGCAGCGCTATCCGCATGAGCTCTCGGGCGGGCAACGGCAGCGGGTGAGCATCGCGCGCGCCCTGGCCGCCGAGCCGGACCTGCTCATCCTCGACGAGGCGACCGCGTCGCTGGACGTGTCGGTGCAGGCCCGGGTGCTCGAGTTGTTGTCGCGGCTGCAACACGAACTCGGGCTGACCTACCTGCTCATCGGACACGACCTGGCGGTGATCCGGCAGCTGAGCCACGACGTGCTGGTGATGCGCGACGGCGCCGTCGTCGAGAGCCGGCCCGCCGACCAGTTGTTCGCCGCCCCCGAGCAGCCGTACACCCGGGATCTACTGGCGGCGGTTCCCCCGGTGACACCGCGCGCCGCCGTCTGACCTCTACTGCGGCCGTGAGAAGGTCGTGGGCATGAGTCAGCTGAGCGGAAAAGTCGCGTTGGTCACCGGTGCGTCGGCAGGTCTGGGCGCGGCGACCGCGCGGTTGTTCGCCGAGCGCGGCGCGAAGGTGTTCGGCATCGCCCGGGATGCCGCGCGGATGGCCGAGGTGTTCGCCGACGTGCCCGACGCCGGCTTCACGTCGGTCGACATCTCCTCCCCGCAGGCCTGCGCACAGGCCGTCGAGGACTGCGTCACGCACTTCGGCCGGCTGGACATCCTGGCCAACATCGCGGGGTTTCACCAGATGCGGCACACGCCGACGATGACCGACGACGACTGGGCCACCGATCTCGCGGTGAACCTCAACGGGCCGTTCTACCTGTGCCGGGCCGCGCTTCCCCATCTGCTGCAGACCGGGGGCAACATCGTCAACGTCTCGTCAATCGCCGGTGTCGAGGGCGAGGTGTACTCGGCCGGGTACTGCGCGGCCAAGCACGGGCTGATCGGCCTGACCCGGGCGCTGGCCATCGAGTTCACCAAGGAGAAGCTGCGGGTCAACGCGGTCTGCCCGGGAGGCATGCCGACCGCGCAGACCACCGAGTTCCAGGCGCCGGAAAACGCGGACTGGGATCTCATCATGCGGATCGCGTCGCCGCGGGGCTTCATGCAGACCGAGGACGTCGCCAAGACGATCGCATTCCTGGCCAGTGACGACGCCGCGGCGATCCACGGGGCCGTGTACCGGGTGGACAACGGCAAGGGCGCCGGCTGACCGGGCACACCTCGACTGGACACCTGTCTTGATTCGGCCCGTTCCAGGGATGCACAGGACGGTCTGCCGGACGTTGATCAGTGCGGGGTTCCCCGGCCGATAGCCCGATTGTCTCTTCCTGCAACACTTTTCCCACCGAGATTGTCTCGGAGGCCGCGATCTGCCTAGACTGGACTGGTGTCCAGTCAATCTTCCAGCACCGGTCTCGACTTCGGCTTGGTGTTGTTCACCTCCGATCGTGGTATCGCTCCGGCCGCAGCCGCCAAGCTCGCCGACGAACACGGCTTCACGACCTTCTACGTGCCCGAACACACCCACATCCCGATCAAACGCCAAGCCGCCCACCCCACCACCGGCGACGAAACCCTGCCCGACGACCGCTACATGCGCACCCTGGACCCCTGGGTCTCCCTCGGCGGCGCCGCCGCCGTCACCACCCGCGTGCGACTGTCCACCGCGGTGGCACTACCCGTCGAACACGACCCCATCACCCTGGCCAAATCCATCGCCACCCTCGACCACCTCTCCGCCGGACGGGTCTCCCTGGGCGTCGGATTCGGCTGGAACACCGACGAGCTCGCCGACCACAACGTGCCCCCCGGCCGCCGCCGCACCATGCTGCGCGAATACCTCGAAGCCATGCGCGCCCTGTGGACCGACGAAGAAGCCGAATACCACGGCGAGTTCGTCGACTTCGGCCCCTCCTGGGCCTGGCCCAAACCCGTCCAACCCCACATCCCGGTCCTCGTCGGCGCCGCCGGCACCGAAAAGAACTTCAAATGGATCGCCCGCTCCGCCGACGGCTGGATCACCACACCCCGCGACTTCGACATCGACGCCCCCGTCAAACTCCTCCAGGACACCTGGGCCGGCGCCGACCGCGACGGCACCCCACAAATCGTCGCCCTGGACTTCAAACCCGACCCCGACAAACTGCACCACTGGAAAAACCTCGGCGTCACCGAAGTCCTCTTCGGCCTCCCCGACCGCAACCCCGACGACATCGCCACCTACGTCGAACGCCTCGCCACCAAACTCGACGGCTACGGCTTCCGCGGAGGTGACTGATGGCCTACGTCATCACCCAGAACTGTTGCAAGGACGCCAGTTGCGTGCCGGTGTGCCCGGTGGACTGCATCCGCCCGGCGGGCGGCCCCGGCGAGTTCACCGGCACCGAGATGCTCTACATCGACCCGGAGGCATGCATCGACTGCGGGGCATGCATGGACGAATGCCCGGTCGACGCAATCCATTACGAGGAGGACCTGCCGGAGCACCTGGAGCGGTTCCGGGAGCTCAACGCCGCATACTTCGAACGGCACCCGCTGCAACCGGAGGCCACGCCGCCGGACAAGCGGCACGGACCGGTCGAGAACGGATCACTGCGAGTCGCCGTGGTCGGCGCGGGCCCGGCGGCGTGTTACGCCGCAGATGAACTGATCGCCGTCGACGGGGTCGAGGTCGACATGTTCGAGCGGCTGCCCACACCCTTCGGTCTGGTCCGGGCAGGCGTCGCCCCCGACCATCAGCACACCAAATCGGTGGTCAGCCTGTTCACCTCGGCGTTGGCCGACAAACGATTCGGTTGCCACCTCAATGTCGAGATCGGCAGGCACCTGGGCCATCAGGACCTGATGGACCACCACCACGCGGTGATCTACGCGGTCGGGTGCTCGGCCAGTCGCAACCTCGGCATCCCCGGCGAGGATCTTCCCGGCAGCCACCCCGCCTCCGATGTCGTCGGCTGGTACAACGGCCACCCCGACCACGCTCATCACCGATTCGACCTGTCGGGCCGGCGAGCGGTGATCGTCGGCAACGGCAACGTCGCGCTGGACGTGGCCCGCATCCTGTTGACACCCCCCGACCTTCTTGCCGGCACGGACATCGCCGAGCATGCGCTGGAGGCGTTGGCGCACAACTCGATCGAGGAGGTCGTGATCCTGGGCCGGCGCGGACCGCGGGCCGCGGCGTTCTCCGTCGGCGAGTTCCTGGCGCTGGGACATCTGCCCGGTGTGGACGTGGTCATCGACGGGTCCGGCCTGGAACCCGACCCCGACGACGACATCGAGACAGCGGCGAAGCTGGACGTCGCCCGCGAGTACGCTCGGCGCACGCCGACCCCGGGGAACAAGCGGGTGGTGTTCCGCTTCGGTTGCTCGCCGACGGCAATCGAGGGCAGCGAATCCGCGCAGGGGCTGCAGGTCAATGGCAGCGAGGTGATCGAGACGTCGTTGATTCTGCGCTCGATCGGATACCGCGGCGAGTCCCTGCCCGATCTGCCGTTCGACGACTCGACGGGCACGGTGACCAACGATCGCGGTCGGGTGACCGACGGCACCGGCAAGCCCGTCACCGGGGTTTATGTCACCGGCTGGATCAAGCGGGGGCCGCAGGGCGTCATCGGCACCAACCGATCGTGCGCGGAACAGACCGTTGCGCAACTGCTCACGGATTTCGACGCCGGCCTCCTGCGACGCGAGGTGGCAGCCCGAGACGCATTGCGGGCGTTGATGGATCATCGCGGACTGTCACCTGTGGACTGGAGCGGCTGGCGGGCCATCGACACCGCCGAACGCGAGCGAGGTTCGGCGGCGTCCCGACCGCGCGTCAAACTCGTTGCGATGGAGGAGCTTCTCGCCGCGGCGCGGTCGAGTCGGGGTTGAGGAAGCGCCGCAGCATCTCCCGCTCTTCGGCCGGGTCTGTGACCGGCCAGTACACCAGGGACAGCACCACCCGCACGATCCACTGACCGGCCTGGGTGTCGTCCTCGGCGTATCCGGACAGTTCGACCGCCAGCGCCGTCGGCAACGGCGACTCGGTGATCCATGCCAGGTCGGCAGCGCCCCGCATCGAGTTGATCAACGCCTGCCCGAGGGGGTCTGCCCTGATCCGTTCGAGCGCCACAATCACTGCGGTGAGCACGCGGTCGGGACCGCTGAGCCCGTCCACGGCGGACCGCACCGCCTCGATGATCCGTTCCGCGTTCCTTGCGAGCACCGCATCCCGGATCTTGGCCTTGCCGCCCACGTGTCGGTAGATCGTGGCCCGCGAGCAGTGCACCCGCTCCTCGAGAGCAGCGATGTCGAAGGCGTCGATGCCGTCGCGGGCGATCAGTTCGGCGGCGGCGGCGTAGATGCGCTCGGCAGCCGCGGCGCGCCGGTCGCCGACCAACCAGTCCCCTGTCACCACCGCATACCCTTCGCGAGAATCAAGCGCTTGGCTATCTCACCGTGAGACATTCTACGGACTTTTTCTCACTCGCCGTGCAGGTCGTGGCGTCGTCGTGAGACAGCCTGCCGGCGGGTCGCCGACCAGCGGTTTCGACTTCTGTTGGCGCATTGACGGGCCGCGACGCAGGGGCGACGCTGAGTGCGTGACAGTCCACGACGGTGACCTGGGCCTGTCGTTGTTCGACGACCGGTTCGTCCAGGATCCCTACCCGCTCTACGCGCGGATGTTGGCCGAGGCGCCCGTGCACCGCATCGGCACCTCGGGGTTCTACGCGGTCTGCAGCTGGGACGCCGTCACCGAGGCACTGGCGCGGCCCGAGGACTTCTCGTCCAACCTGACCGGGACGATGACCTATCGGTCCGACGGGACCGTGGACATGTTCCCGATGGACGGGCTCGGCGGGCCCACCCAGGTGCTCGCTACCGCCGACGACCCGTCCCACGCCTGGCACCGCAAGATGTTGGTGCCGCAACTGGCGGCCAAACGCATCCGAGCGCTGGAGTCGTTCGTCACCGAGACGATCGACCGGATATGGCGTGGCGGCCGAGTCGAATGGATGAGCGCGGTCGCCGATCGACTACCGATGATGGTGGTGTGTCGGCTCCTCGGCGTGCCTGTCGAGGACACCGATCAGCTGGCGTCCTGGGCATGCGCCAGCACTCAGTTCCTCGGCGGACTGGTCGGCCAGGACGGACTGGATTCTGCCGGCACTGCCGCAGTGCAGCTGAGCGGCTACATCGCCGAAAGGCTGCAGGAGGCGACGAAGAACCCGCCGGACAATCTGCTCGGCGATCTCGCCTCTGCCTGCGCCACAGGCGAAGTCGATGTGGTGACCGCCCAGATGATCATGGTGACGCTGTTCGGCGCCGGTGGTGAGTCGACGGCGTCGCTCATCGGCTCGGCGGCCGACATCCTCGCCACCCGGCCGGAGATCCAGGTCGGGCTGCGGGTGAACCCGCACCTCGTCCCGGCGTTCCTGGAGGAGGTGCTGCGGTTCGAACCGCCGTTTCGTGGCCACTACCGGCATGTGCGCAACGACTGTTCGCTCGGCGGGCAGGAGCTCGCAGCGGGCTCGCGGCTGCTGCTGCTCTGGGGAGCGGCCAACCGGGACCCGGCTCATTTCGAAGCGCCCGACGACTTCCAACCGGGCCGCCCCGGCGGCAAGACGCACCTGTCCTTCGGCAAGGGCGCACACTTCTGCGTCGGCGCCGCCCTCGCCCGGCTGGAGGCCCGGATCGTGGTCGAGCATCTGTTGGCACACAGCACCCGGATCGAAAAGGTCGAGCCGGCCCGGTGGCTGCCCAGCCTGCTGGTGCGTCGACTGGAAAGCCTCTGTCTCAAAATCGAATAACCGAGTGCACAGGGGGCGGTCCGCTCTGGCCCCTCATCATAGGCAATCGACATCGGCTGCATTCACCGACCGGCCTGTAGTCGTAAACTGTTGTCTTGCAGCCGGTTTCAGGCACGCCTCTTTGCAGAGTGCACCTCTCCTCCTTTGGGAACGCGGAGGTGCACTCTGCTGAAGCACGCGGCTGTCAGGCTGCTTGGTTTTCTGGTGGTGCGGGGCCGCCGGGTTCGCCGGGTTCGCCGGTGCGGGTCGCTTCGGCGGGCTCGCCGGGTTCAGTGGTGCGGGCCGCTTCGGGCTCGACCCGCTCGGCGGTGGTCTCTGAACGAGCGGGCTGTTCTGGTGGGTTGAGGAGTCGTTCGGGGAGGTGGTGGTAGTTGATCCGGGTCTGGCCGGTGTCCAAGGGTGGTGGCGGGATCCATTCGACCTCGCAGCGTTCGTTCATCCGGGTGCGCCAGCCGCCGTCGGTGTCCACAGCGCGGTTATCAGGCCCGCACGCCAAACCCATCTCGTCGACGTTGGTGTTCCCGCCGGCAGCCCAGTCAGCGGCGGCGTGATGGGCCTGGCAGCCGTAGGCACCCACGGTGCAGCCCGGTTTGGTGCACCCCCCATCGCGGGCGATCAGCATGATCCGCTGCGCCGGGGACGCGACCCGTTTCGCCCGGAACAACGCCAACGCCGAGCCGGTGGCTTTGTCGAACACCGCCAGGTGATGGTTGGCGTGGGCACCCATCCGGATCACCTCGGCGATCGGCACCACCGTGCCCCCACCGCTGACACCGACCCCGGCACGCGATTCCAGATCCTGCAACGTGGTGCGGATGATGACCGCGACCGGCAACCCGTTGAGCGTGCCGAGTTCCCCGCTCATCAACGCGATCCGCCCCACCACCACCAGCGCGTCGTGCTGGCGTTGAGCCAGGCTGCGGTGATCGTTGTCGATCTGGGCTTGCGACGGCACCCCCGAGGTGCACGGTTCAGGGTCATCAGGGTTGCACATTCCCGGTGCGGCGTACTTGGCGAAGATCGCCTCCCACACCACCGCAGCTTCAGGAGTCAACTCCCCGGTGACCGGGGTCATCGCATCACCGCGCTGCTTACCCAGCCTCACTCCGCGTTTGCGGGCCCGCTCGGCATCATCAGGCACCGGGCCGTCCTGATCGAGCAGAAACAACCTCAACGCGGCGGTGTCTTTGAGATCCTTCGGTCCCACCCCGGCCGCGACCCGCACCAAATCGACCTCGAACTGCCCACGGGTCGCGGCGTCGACAAAACCCGGCAGCCGGTTCACCGCATTGCGGATCACCGCGACATGCTCGGCGTTGATCAATCCCAACGCCCGGGCGGCCGCAGTCGCCGGCAGTGCTGCGGGCAGCGGCTCTCCGGTCACCGCGCGCCGCGGCGCCAACACCGCCGCCTCACCGAGACGGCGGTGGGCTTCGCCATGGGAGATCCGCCACCGGATCGCCAACACGTCCTTCCACGACTTGGCACCCAGCTGCTGCGGAGTCGCCTCGACCTGCAACCGGCCCAACAACCGATCCCGCAACCCCGGCAGCTGACACCACAACGTCTCCAACTCATCGAGCGAGTCGATCAACTCCGCACGGGTCAACAGGTCGAGATCGCAGGCGGCCACCACATCGAAAGCAGCCCGCAACGCGGCCACCGCCTCCTGCAACACCATCCCCGCACCCGACATGACTCGAACATACATTCGACCACCGACACGTTCCGGTCGCCGGCGCTACGACCTAGGCGATCAACGCGCCAGATCGACATCAAGGCTGCTCGAAACGTTTGGCGTCACGCCAGTCACAGCCGTGATGTCGATGTCGGCCCGAGGGTCCCGACTCGGTGTCCTAGAGCTTGAACCGGCCGGCAAATCCTCGCAGCGGCAGGTCGGCGCTGGTGATGATCCCCGGCGGCGCGGCCACCACCGACTTGATCGAGTTCAGCGCCGGCATTCCGGTGACGGTCATGCCGATGGAGGCGAAGTTGGCGGGGTCGGACAGGTCGACTCCCGGCCTCGGAAAGATCATGTGCTTGTTGTAGATGTTCGGGTCGCCCTTGATCTGGGTGATGTAGCAGCCCTTGATATCCCAGCTCGGATCCGTGTGCGGGGTCATCTGCCATTCCAGATGGGTTTCGACACGCGGTATCCCGTCCACGATGCCCTGGTATTTGATGTAGTTGCCGCCCAGCGAGCCTTTCGGCAGCCGATACCAGCCGAGGTCGACATCCTTGGTGCAGGCGCCGAGTTCGTAGCTGAACTTGACCTCGTCGAGCGCGAGATCGAAGCAGTCGGCCATCATCAGCACGCTGTCGGCGAACACCCGGGTGTACTTCTCCAGCTTCCCCGGGATCTCGGGATCGTCGACGGGCTGGCCGTAACCCACCTCGATCCAGGTGTCCTTGGAGTGGTGACAGGACACGTCGACCGACTCGATCGTCGTGACGTTCTCGATCTCGGCGACGTCCGCCGAGCAGACCACGCCGAGGATCTGGTTGACGCCGGGATTCATGCCGGTGCCGTAGAACGTCGAACCGCCCTTCTCACAGGCTTCTTGGAGCAGCTGGGTCACCGGTTTGCCGGAGTGGTGCGGGTGGTTGCGGTCACGGTGCCACCCGGTGATCCAGTCGGCGGTGGTGACGATGTTGATCCCTGCCTCAAGCACGCGGACGTAGAGGTCCTCGTCCGGGAACACCCCGTGGAAGGTGAGCACATCGGGTTTCGCGGCGATGATCTCCTCGATCGTGCCGGTCGCCGTCACACCGTTGGGCGCCAACCCGACCAGCTCGCCGACATCCCTGCCGATCTTGTCGGGCGAATAGCAGTGCACACCTATGAGTTCGACGTCGGGCTGGGTGGCAATCCGCTTGATCATCTCGGAGCCGACGTTCCCGGTGGCGACCTGGAACACCTTGATGGGACTCATGGAATGCCTTTCTGGAGTGGTCATCTGCTGTCGGCGGCGGCAAGTTCAGCGGCGCTTCCGCCCCTGCCGTCGGGATAGAACTTCATCGCCCACTGGCGGATGGCGGTGAACCCCGCCAACTCGGAGCTGGCCAGCGCCGGCGGGTCGGAATACCGCTGATGTGCCCAGATGTGGATGTCCTGGCTGAACTGCCGGATCACCTCGGCACCGAAGTCGTGGGCCTTGGCCTCGGCACGCGCAGGATCTCGGCCCGACTGGTCGGCAGGCCGGCCGATGTAGACCATGAACCGCACATCGGAGGTGAACTCGTCGACCGGGGTGATCGCCGAGATGGTCCGGTTGTCGATCATTCCCCAGCTCTTGGTCACCGCGATGCCGAGCCCGCCGTTGATCGCCTCGACGCCACTGTTGATGTCTTCGATCCGCTGACCGTCATCGCCTTCGAAGGTGATGGTGAAGTCGACGTAGGACACCGGCCCGTCGAAGTCGTGGCGGGTGAACA
Source organism: Mycolicibacterium hippocampi (assembly GCF_010723735.1). Lineage (GTDB taxonomy): Bacteria > Actinomycetota > Actinomycetes > Mycobacteriales > Mycobacteriaceae > Mycobacterium > Mycobacterium hippocampi. Next base: position 4,358,046 of record NZ_BLLB01000002.1, read on the forward strand.
CAGGCACGATCGGGGTGTTGTGCACGTACTTGAAGTGGGCGAAATCCACGCCGTTCTCCAGCACGTACTGCGGGTGCATCTGCAGGCCCTGCCGGAACAGCCGCTGCTGGGGAAAGTAGTCCGCGGCACTGCTGTCGTCGCCGAAGTCGGCGAAGATGTCGGGCGCCTCGAAGAACGGGTCGCGGTCCTCGATGTCGTGCCAGATGTAAACCGACTCGTTGCGCTCCACCACCGGGTATGTCTTGATACGGCGGCCACGGTTGGGCCGGTCCTCGTACGGGATGCACACGTTGCGCCCCTGCTGGTTCCACTGCCACCCGTGGAACGGGCACTGCAGCACCTCACCCTTGACGGTGCCGCCGTACCCGAGGTGCGCGCCCAGGTGTTCGCAGTAGGCGTTCATCACCGTCAAATCACCGGACTCAGCCCGCCAGGCCACCATCTCCTGGTCGAAGTACTTCATCGTGTGCACGTCTCCGACGGCGATCTCATCGGACCACGCGACCTGAAACCAGCCGGTCGGTTTCATCGACAGGGGTGGTTTGGCCATCGACAATCCCTTCGCGTCCGGCGGCGGCTTCGATGAATGGTAGAGCAGTCTATGAAAGAAACATAGTGGGTTCTACGAAACCTTCGCTATCCTCGGTGCATGACCGAGGTGGCCGAGCCGACCGGGGTGCCCGCGCGCCGCACGAACCGGCGCGGCCAAGCGACCCGCGAGAACATGCTCGAGGCCGCCCTGCGCTCACTGGCCTCGGGAGATCCCGGGTCGGTGTCGGCCAACCGGATCGCCAAGGACATCGGCGCCACCTGGGGTGCGGTGCAGTACCAGTTCGGCGACGCCGACGGGTTCTGGGCCGCGGTACTGCACCGGACTGCGCAGCGTCGCGCCGAGATCTTCGCCACCATCGAGGAGAGCGCACCGCTTCGCGACCGCGTCGCGGGCATCATCGACACGCTGTATCACGGCCTGGCGGAGCCGGATTCGCGTGCGATCGAGAATCTTCGGGCCGCCCTCCCCCGGGATCACACCGAACTCGAAAGGCTCTATCCCCAGACCGCCGCCGAACTGTACTCATGGGGTCAGTCGTGGCTGCAGACCTGCCGCAACGCGTTCGCCGGCCTCGACCTCGACCCCGAGCGGGTCCGCGAGGTCGCCACCCTCATTCCCGGTGCGATGCGCGGCCTGGTGTCCGAGCGCCAGCTGGGTTCCTACGCCGACCTCGACGTCGCCCGCCGCGGCCTGACCAACGCGCTGGTCGCCTACCTGCAGTCAAGGGACTGAATTTCCGCTAGCTTTCACGAGTGGACATCTTCGACGAGTGGCTTCGAGGCGGAACGCGGCTGCGCTGGACGTCGACCACACCGGCCAACGGCGGGGCCGAGGTCGAGGTGTTCACCCGCCGCTGCGGCACCCCCGGCGCACCGGCACTGGTTTGCGTCCACGGCTTCCCGACGTCCAGCATCGACTACCACGGGCTGGTGGGTGAACTCGGCGCCGAATTCGACGTCTTCACCGTCGATTTCCCCGGCTACGGGGTGTCCGACAAGCCGCCGCATCCCCATGTGTACTCGCTCTACGACGACGCGCGGCTGCTGGTGCACCTGATCACCGAGGTCTGGCAGCTCCGCGGATACCGGATGATCACCCACGACCGCGGTAGCAGTATCGGGATGATCGCCCTTGCCATGCTGGCCGAGCGCGGCGCCGCCACCCTGCCCGACGATGTGTTCCTGACCAACGCCAACATCTTCCTGCCGCTGGCGAACCTGACCGCCTTCCAGGTGGCGTTGCTCGATGAGGCCTCAGGACGGGCCACAGCGGCGGCTGCCTCACCCGAGATGCTGGCCGCCGGCCTGGGGATGACCACGTTCATGCCGCGGCGCACCCCCCAGGATCCCGAGATCGCAGCGCTGGCACGGTGTTTCGCATACGCGAATGGAATCGAGGTACTCCCCGACACGGTGAAGTACCTGCACGAACGTGCCGCCGATGAGGCTTCCTGGCTGCAGCGACTGTCCACCATCGATGTCGACATCACGCTGATCTGGGGTCTACACGACAGCGTAGCGCCGCTTCGGGTGGCCAACCACGTGTGGCAGACCTACCTGAAGGACAGTCCCGGCCACAACCGCTACTGGGTGGTGCCCGGTGCCGACCACTATGTGCAGTGCGACGCCCCCGGCGAAGTGGCCCAGATCATCCGGCTCACCACAGGTAGCACCGAGGTCGCACTCCAGACGATCGGCGATCGGCCCGACGGTCCGGTGCTGGTGGACCAGTCAGGCCGCGATACTGAATGAGGCTGCGGCGCCGAGGATTCCGACCGAGTCGAAGGCGTCGTCGATCGCCGCGAGTTGCGCGCTGGTGAACCCGAGTGTCGTCGCGGCGCTGAGCACAGCGGCGCGTCCGTCGGCGAAGACCGCGCCGGGGCTCAGCCGATACAGCGAGTGGTAGAACACCCTGGCCCAGGTTTCGTCCGAGACGCCGCTGGTGGCATCGGCCGTCATCATCCGGTAGGCGGCATGGCTGAAGATGGTGCTGTTGATGTGTTCGCCCGCGTCGTCAGCAGTGCCGGTGTAGCGCGTCGAGTAGTGGGACCGGTAGGGCCCCAGTCCCGTCGCCACCGACGCCGGGTCGGCGAGATTTCGGATGATCCCGTAGTCGGAGTCCTCGCCCAGCAGCCACCGCCCGGCACCCGACTTGCCTTCGATCAGCACACCGAGCACGTCGGCGTAGGCCTCGTTGAGTGCGCCGGACTCGCCGTAGTCGAGCACCGACCCTCCGGTGCCCACCACGTAACTGACGACGGCGTGGGTGAATTCGTGTCCGACGATGTCGAGTGCGGCCTGCAGGTAGCCGCTGTTGCCGTAGCCGAACTGCTGTCGGGTGGGGTCCCAGAACGCGTTGGCGTAACCACTGGCGGAGGAGTACGGGCTGTACCGGATGCTGACGTCGACGTGCGCGCCGGCGCCGTCGAACGAGGTGCGACCCAGCACGTCGACGAAGTAGTCGTAGACGACGGCGGTGTTGGCGTGCGCGGAGACCGCGGCCCGGTCCCAGCCGAACAACCAGCCACGCTTGACCACGGCACCGGGCAGCACCGGGCCGCCGAAACCGAAGAAACTGTACGAGGTCTTGTAGGTGGTGATGTTGCGCGTGCTGTCCGCCATCTTCCGGCTGGTGAAGAAGAACACCCGGGTGGAGTCGACGGTGATCGTCCGTTGCTCGCCGAGCCAGTCCGTGGCGAGGTTCGTCGTGGTGAGGTCCTGAGCGTTCGAGATCGTGACGAGGATGTCGCCGGCATCCTCTCCGGCAGCGCGAATCAGATACGTTGCGCCGGAAGGCGACATGTCGCCGGTGTCGGGAAGTTGCACGATCACCTGCCACACCAGGCCGGGTTCGGTGTCCTCGTGCCGGTAGACGACGAGCTGGTTGGCGAATGTGGTTCGGGCGATGAAGGACTCGACGGCTTCGGGGTCCGCGGAACCCAGGTAGGCGCTGCCGGCGATCAGGTGCACCTCCGTGTCGGTGTCCACCGTGGCGTCGGGGGTGACGTCGAAGCCCGCGGAGAGCCCGAGATAGTTGTTGAACAGACTGGTCACCGCACCCCCGGAGTCGGTCACCAGGATCACTTCACTGCCGACAACGGTGATGCCGGCGATGGTTTCGTTGAACTGGTAGAAGTGCTCGCGGGAACCCTGCGCGCCGGCCTGCGTGACGGTGATGGCCGACGGATCGGCGAACCCAGGTGCCGCGCCCAGGGCCGGCGCCACCGAGTTCATCACCGCGGCGGCGTCGGCCGCCGAGTTCACCAGGGTGTCGGTGAAGTGCCCGTCGATGATCCTCACGGACCCTTCGACGTCTGCGGTGACCGCGACGCCGCCGCGTGACACCAGATCGGTCAGGCCGATGGTCGCCAGATCGTCACGCTGGGCGGAGGGCGGCGCGGGGACCACGACCGTCACCTTCGTCGGCCCGGTGACGCCGAGAAGGCCGAGCAGTCCGTGGACGTGGAACGGGTTCCCGACGGTGTCGTCGACGGTGATCGTGAATCGGTCACCGCGAAGTGGCATTCCGGCATCCGGGGTGTAGGTGAAGTTGCCGAGCGCGTCGACGACCACGCTGCCGCGCTCGGGCGCTGCGCTGACGATGTAGGTCAGCGTGGTGTCGTCGAAGTCGACAGCGTTGAGGCTGCCGGTCAGCACACCGTCAGGGCCCGGACCTGAGGTGGAGACCTGCGCAGTGGGCCGTTGGTTGTTCACGACGTACTGCGTCTGGCGCACGGCCAGCCAGAGCGACTGCATCAGCGCGGACACCGGCGTCGCGGGGATGGGCAGATCCTCGGCCAGGGGCCGCAGGCCGACCCAGGTGAGCACATCGGTGACGATGCTGTTGACCGTGACGGGCCGGGCGCTGACCACGTCCTCGAGCGTGGGTTCACGCAGCGCGACGGCCGTGGTGGCCGGTTCCCGGGTCTGCGGCGCCGCGACGGGCGACACGGCGTCGTCAGCCTCGATGGCCGCTGCGCGCGGCTGGGCCGGTGCGCTGCCGGTGTCGGGTTCGACGGTGTCGGGTTCGTCGTCAGCGGTGGGTTCGACGGCGGCGGGTTCAATGTCAGCCGGCGCATGGTCGCGGGACAGCCGCTCCCCGGACTTCCGCGATTCGCGGGTCTGCTCGTCCTCGACATCTGGCTCGTCGGCTTGCTCGGTGTCCATGTCGACGTCGGCAACCTCGACGTCGGTGTCGCTCTCGTCGGGTTCTGCGGTGTGCTCGTCGGTGGCGGCCCGGTCGGAATCGGATCCGGCGCCGTCGTCTGACACCCGGGACGTGGTGGAGGCGGCGGGGGTGTCGTCCCGCTTGGCCGGCTCCGACGTGTCGGCGGACTGCGACGAGCCCGACGGTTCCGACGGGGCGGCCGCAGCGACGCCCGGGCCGACAGCCAGGCTGATGCCGATCCCGATCAGCGCAACACCGGCGAACATCCCCCGCCCCGGCCTGATCGGACGGCGTCCTCGATCACAAACGGCCACGTCGACCCCCCAGAGTTGGAAAAAACGTACCACCCCACAGCAAACATCCGAAGGGTCTGCGCGGATCGTCAGATCTGCCCGGTCGGCAAAGTGCGAAATCCTCACCTACCTGGCGACGGACACGCTCCGCCGATCCGAGAAGCGGGTGGCGGACACCCGCCTCTAGTCTGGGCACGGTGACACTTGTCCTGGGTCCCATCCTGCGCCATGTGGGCGAGACGACCGCGATGGTGTGGGTACAGACCGATACGCCGGCGGAGGTGGCGGTGCTGGGCTGCGCCGCCAGAACTTTCGAAGTGCAGGGACACCACTACGCGCTGGTCGCGGTGCAGGGACTGAGCCCGGACTCGGCAACCGAATACCAGGTACACCTCGACGGCGTGCAGGTGTGGCCCGAGCCGGACTCGCACTTCCCGCCGAGCGTGATCAGAACCAGGGGCCCGGACAGGGCCGACCGGCTGAGGGTGATCTTCGGCTCCTGCCGCTACCCGAAGACCGGTGACGACAAGCTCGACGCCAAGCTCGGGGTGGACGCCCTGGACAGCTACACCACCCGGTTGACAGCGCTGCCGATCGAGGAGTGGCCGGACGCGCTGTTGCTGCTCGGCGACCAGGTGTACGCCGACGAACTCACCCCGCAGGCCCGCCGCCACCTGGCCGGCCGCCGGGCCAAGGGCCGACGTCCACCGGACGAGGTCGTCACCTTCGACGAGTACGAGGGGCTCTACCGACACACCTGGGGTGATCCGGAGATCCGGTGGATCATGTCGACCCTGCCGACGGCGATGATCTTCGACGATCACGACATTCGTGACGACTGGAACACCTCCGAGGCGTGGCGCGCCGAGGTCAACAAGACACCGTGGTGGCGCGACCGCATTCGCGCGGGACTCGGATCGTATTGGGTGTACCAGCATCTGGGGAATCTGAGCCCAGACGAGCTGGCCGCCGACGACGACTACCGCAAGGTGCTGGCCGCCGAAGGAGACTGCTGGCCGCATCTGGTCGACCTGGCCGACCGTGCGGACACCGAGGTCGACGGCAGCAAGGGCCTGCGGTTCAGCTACCGCTGGGATCTGGGGCGCAGCCGTCTCATCGTGGTCGACTCGCGCAATGCCCGGATACTCGGCAGCGGGGCGCGAAAGATGCTGGGCGACGGCGAGTTCAGCTGGTTGGAGGCACAGGTCAACGACGATCTGGACACCATCGACCATTTGGTCATCGGGTCCTCGTTGCCGTGGCTTCTGCCCCCGGTGCTCGCAGATCTGCAGACGGTCAACGAGATCGCGGCCGGCCGCGGCGGGGTACGCGGTCGGCTCGCCGAGAAGATCCGTCAGGGAGCGGACTTGGAGCACTGGCCGGCGTTCATGGAATCGTTTCTGCGGCTGAGCAATCTGATCGACGACGCGGCGGCGCCGAAGAACGGACCGGCGACGGTGTCCGTGTTGTCCGGCGACGTGCACCACAGCTATGCCGCGCGCGCCGACTTCGGCGGAACAGCCGCCGGGCGGGTGCATCAGCTGGTGTGCTCTCCGGTGCACAACTACGTGCCGACGTACGTCAAACCGGCGTTCAAGTTGGGCTGGTCACCGCGGATGGCGCGGATCTCGCGGCGTTGGGCGCGTCGACACGGCTCGGCCGCGCTGCCGGTGTCGTGGCGCAACCTCAGCGGCCCGCTGTTCGGCAACACCATCGCGACGTTGCAGGCCCGCGGCCGGAGCGCCGACGTCATATTCGAGCAGCCCCGCGACGACGGCGAGTTGGCCACGGTCGCCAGGATCGACCTCACCGCCTGATCAGGCCACCGATCGGCTCGATGCGCACCGCCACGCCGTTGAGCACCGACATGCCGGCCAGTCGCTCCAGGTCGGCGGCGTCATTGGAGGTCAGCTCGTTGACGTTGGCACCTCCGGAACGGTTGGCCAGCTGCCAGCCACCGCGGTGTCCCCAGCCGTGCGGGATCGCCAGGGTGCCCGGCGACATCTCGTCGGTGATCTGCACCTCGGTCTCGATGGCTCCGTGCGGCGAGGTGATCCGCACGCCGCCTCCGTCCGACACCCCGGCGGCGGCCGCGTCGGCGGGGTGGATCCTGGCGCGATGACGTCGGTTGCCCTTCATCAGCGTCGGACTGTTGTGCATCCACGAATTCTGCGAGCGCATCTCGCGCATGCCGATCGCCATCAACGGGAAGTCGGGGTCGTCGGGGTGACGGTCACCGAGACTGCACACCTCGGTGAGAATCTCCTCGGGCGCCAGCACGACCTTGGCTTCGGGATGCCTGACGGCTGAGGCGCGGATCCCGGTACCGGCGTGCTCGGCCAGCACGATGCCGTGCGGGTTGGCTTTGAGCTTGCGCGGGTTGATGCCCTTGCGCCGCAGTCCGAACCGGTCGCCGTAGGGTCCGATCCGCATCAGCAGCTCGACCAGCCGCCGGGGTGTGATGCGGCCGATCCCGCGGCGATCCAGCCAGTGCAGGATGCCGTTGAACCGCGCGAGCGGACCGGTGGCGAAGATCGACAATCCCATCCGGCGGGCCAGCTCGTCGAACACCTCCCATTCGTTGCGCGCCTGACCGTACGGCGCGAACACGGGTTCGGCCGCCTGGATGAACACCGTCGGGGAACAGTTGGCGAAGCTGTACGGCACGTCGTAGCGCTCGAGGAAGGTGGTCGCGGGCAGCACGTAGTCGGCGTGGCGGTTGGTCTCGTTGACATACAGGTCCAGCGAGACCAGCAGATCGAGTTCGTCGAGCGCCTTTTCCAGCATCGGCCCGTTGGGCACGGTCAGCACCGGGTTGCCCGCGGTGACGAACAGTGCGCGCAGCTGCCCGTCGCCGGGGGTGATGATCTCCTCGGCGATCAGCGCGGCCGGGTAGGTGCTGATCACCTCCGGCAGGTCACCGATGCGGGACCGGGCGCTGTTGTACGTCAGCCTGCCCGCCTTCTCCCCCATGTCCTCCAACGGAATCACGGCCTGGGAGAACAGCATTCCGCCGACGCGATCGAGGTTGCCGGTGACGATGCTCAGCGCGTCCAGCAGGAAACTCACCAGGGTGCCGTGCCTGCCCAGACACGCCCCGGTCCGGCCATAGGCCACCGCGCTGCGGGCGGTGGCGAAGTCGCGGGCGATACCGCGGAGCACATCGGGGTCGACGCCGGTGCGGGCCTGGGTGTCCTCGGGCGGGAAACCGGCAGCGATGTGACGCAGCGTCTGCCAGCCCGTCGTCTGGGCCGTCAGCGCATCGGTGTCGGCGAGATCCTCGGAGAAGATCACCTGCAGCATCGACAGCAACAACCACGCGTCGGAGTCCGGTCGCACGGGCAGATGCTGGTAGGCGCGGGCGGTTTCGGTGCGCCGCGGGTCGACGACCACCACCCGTCCGCCGCGGCGGGTGATGGCCGACAGGTCATCCTTGATCCGTGGTGAGCGCACTGCGCTTCCGTGCGACACCAGCGGGTTGGCGCCGAGCATGAACAGGAAGTCGGTGCGCGGCAGGTCGGGGAACGGGATCTGGCTGGCGGCGCCGTAGAGCAGCTTGCTCGCGACGAAGCGTGAGTTGATGTCCTGAGAGCCCGACGAGTACTGGTGGTGTCCCCCCAGTCGGGTGAGGAACATCCCCGACCACAGCCCGGTGGCGTAGCCGAACGCGATCGGGTTGCCGAAGTACTGCCCCACCGCGCTGCCGCCGTGTTCGGCGACGACGCGGGTGAGCCGGCCGGCGATGTCGTCGAGGGCCTCGTCCCAGCCGACCTCCTCGAACGTACCGTCGGCACGTCGGCGCAGCGGCGAGAGCACCCGGTCGGCGTCGTTCTGGATCTCGGAGAACGCGATCCCTTTCGGGCATGCCCTGCCCCGAGACAGCGGATTGTCCGGATCCGGACGCAGCGACTGCAGGCGACCGTCCTCGACGGTGGCGATCATCCCGCACAGCGCTTCGCAGATGCGGCAGTAGGTGACGTGTTGCTCGACGGCCATCGAGACCCTTTCTGTCAGCCCCTACAGTCGCACCCCCGCCGACATTTCGCTAGACATAATCACAAAAGTGTTCACTGTGTCGCGCGGTCAGTGCACACCCTCCATCTGGCAGCTGATCCAACCCGCGATCGCGAACACCACCACACCGGCGACCACCGCCACCCCGCCGAGGATGCCGAAGTAGGCGACCTCGCGCGCCGGGTCGTAGTAGCCGGCGAGCACGCCCGACATCGCCGTCCCGAGGCCGACGGAGAAGAAGTACAGCGCCATCATCTGTGCGCGGAACGCATCCGGCGCAAGCTTGGTGGTCACCGACAGGCCGATCGGCGAGAGCAGCAACTCGGAGATCGCGAACACCGCCATGATGGCCATCACGAGCAGGGCCGGCACCGCGGTGATGCCGGCCAGCGGGACGAAGCACAGAAACGCGAGACCCATGCCGATCACGCCGTACGCGAACTTGTGCGGTGTGGTGGGCGCCCGCTTGCCCAGCCGCGTCCAGACGATCGCGAACACCGGCGACAGCAGGATGATCCACACCGGTTCGATCGACCCGATCCAGCTCGCCGGTGCGGTCCAGCCGAAGATCGACCAGTCCATCCGCTCATCGGAGTACACCGCCAGGACGGTGAAGATCTGCTGGAACAGCGACCAGAAGATGGCGTTGGCGACGAACAGTGGGATGAACGCGCGCACCCGAACCCGTTCCGGCACGGTGACCTTGGCACTGGTCAGCATGATGGCGAAGTAGCCGATCGAGGCGACGACGATGACGCCGGTGGTCACCTGTGACAGGTTGGCCAGTGTGATGAGCTGCAGCGCGATCGCGATCCCGATCACCAGGAGCCCGCCCACCATCACGGCCACAGTCTTGGTGATTGCGCTGCGCGGCAAGGGGTTCGGCACGTGGCGGCCGTGCTCGCCGAGGTTACGCCGGAATATCACGTACTGGGTCAGACCCAGCGCCATGCCGACCGCCGCCGCGCCGAATCCCCAGTGGAAACCGATGCGGGTCTGCAGCAGGCCGGTGATCAACGGGCCGACGAACGCGCCCAGGTTGATGCCGAGGTAGAACAGCGTGAACCCGCCGTCGGCGCGCGGATCTCCCTTGCCGTAAAGGGTGCCCAGCAGCGACGAGGCGTTGGCCTTCAGCGCACCGGAGCCCAGCGCCACGCACACCAGACCCACGCCGACACCGACCAGACCCGGCAGCACCGCCAACCCGATGTGGCCGATCATCACCACGACGCCGCCATAGAACACAGTGCGTTCCATGCCCAGCAGCCGGTCGGCGACCCATGCACCCAGAACGGTGGACAGGTACACCAGCCCGCCGTAGGCGCCGACGATGCCGGTGGCGGTGCTCTGCGGCAGGCCCAGCCCCCCGTCGGTCACCGAGTAGTAGAGGTAGTAGCCGAGAATGGTGAGCATCCCGTAGAACGAGAACCGCTCCCACAGTTCGACGCCGAAGAGGTTGGTCAAGCCGATCGGATGACCGAAGAATGTGCGCGGTTGCTCCTGCTCGCGGATCGTCATGCCGATACCTTGCACCTTTCCTGCCTCGCGCGCGGCGGTAGCGAGGCAAGTTGCATGCAGCTGTGTGACACGAAGAGACTGTGGTCGGCGACGTGAGCATGCCAACTGTCGCCCTGTGTGGCTGTCGTCGTCTGCAACCATGGGGTGAGTGGTCCCAGAGGAGACGCCGCACATGAGCGAAGTGAAGTTTTTGGAGCTGCACGGTGATCGCGTCGCTTATCAGGACGCCGGCACCGGGGACCAGGCGTTGTTGCTGATCCACGGAATGGCAGGAAGTTCGGAGACGTGGCGCGCGGTGATCCCGCAGCTGTCGAAGAGGTACCGTGTGATCGCTCCCGACCTGCTGGGACACGGTCAGTCCGCCAAACCCCGCAGTGACTATTCGCTGGGCGCCTTCGCGGTGTGGTTGCGGGATCTGCTCGACGAGTTGAAGGTGTCGCGCGCCACGGTCGTCGGCCAGTCGCTCGGCGGCGGTGTGGCAATGCAATTCGCCTACCAGCACCGCGATTACTGCGAGCGGCTGGTGCTGATCAGCAGTGGCGGTCTCGGCCCGGACGTCGGCTGGACCCTGCGTCTGCTGTCCGCCCCCGGGGCCGAGCTGCTCCTGCCGGTCATCGCACCGCCTCCGGTGGTCACCGCCGGCAACAAGCTGCGCTCGTGGTTCTCGGCGAGTGGGATCCAATCCCCGCGCGGCGCCGAGATGTGGAGCGCGTATTCGTCGCTGGCCGACTCGGAGGCGCGGCAGGCGTTCCTCAAGACGCTGCGCTCGGTGGTCGACTACCGCGGCCAGTCGGTGAGCGCGATGAACCGGTTGCATCTGACGTCTGACCTGCCCACCTTGGTCATCTGGGGCGATCAGGACAAGATCATCCCGATCGAGCACGGCTACGCCGTCCACGACGCGCAGCCTGGGTGCCGGCTCGAGGTGCTCGGCGGGGTGGGCCACTTCCCCCACGTCGAACGGCCCATCGAGGTCTCGGACCTGATCGACGACTTCATCACGACGACGAACCCGTCGCCCGACACGGTCGTGTAGCCGGCCGGGAAGCCGACCGTCGACTGAGCACTCCGGGCCGGGTTCGGTCCCTACACTCGGCGACATGCCCGTTCCCGACAAACCCCGCCCAGGACAGGAGTCGGTGTGGGACTACCCCCGGCCGCCCCGGCTGGAGGAGTTCACCGGCTCGATCACCGTCGAGCTGGGCGGTCAGGTCGTCGCTGCCGCGGAGCGGGCCTGGCGGGTGCTCGAGACCAGCCACCCGCCCACGTACTACCTGCCCCAGGAGTGCTTCGGCGAGGGCGTCCTGCGCGTGGCTCCAGGGTCGTCGTGGTGTGAGTGGAAGGGGCGGGCCAGCTACTTCGACCTGGTCACCCCGTCGGTCGTCGCTCCCCAGGCGGCGTGGACCTACCTGAAGCCGACGCGCCCGTTCGCCGCGATCACCGGCGCCCTCGCGGTGATGGCCGCGCAGGTCGATCGGTGCACCGTCAACGGTGAAGAGGTGGTGCCGCAACCGGGCGGGTTCTACGGCGGGTGGATCACCAGTCGCGTCTCCGGGCCGTTCAAGGGTGTGCCGGGTTCGATGGGATGGTGACCCAGAACGGGATCACCATCGCGTTGGCGGTTGTCGTCGCGCTGCAGTTCGCCGGGCTGGTCGCACTCGGTGTGCTGCTGATCGTGTCGCGGCGGACGCTGGCCGACACCCGCAGGCAACTCCGGCGCCACCGCGACCGGGCCGCTACACCACGCCAGGCTCGCCGCAGGCCGCTCGGCGTCGCGCCGCGCGCGGTGAGAACGGTGGTGCACACCCTCCAGGGCGCAGACTCGCTGATCCGCAAGGGCATCGTCGGATCGGTGCGCAGTTCGGTGGAGGACCTCGCCGGGTGGGCGCGGGTGGAACAACCGGACCTCGCCAGCATCACCTCCGACGGCCGGGTGGTGCTGGTCTTCTCCGACATCGAGGGCTCGACCGAACACAACGAAGCGCTCGGTGACCGCGCGTGGGTGAAAGTCCTGGAACGGCACAACGACTTGGTCGAGCGCCGCGTCGCCGCCCATCACGGCTACGTCGTGAAGAACCAGGGCGACGGGTTCATGATCGCCTTCGCCCGGCCCGACGAGGCGCTGCGTTGCAGCGTCTCGGTGCAGCAGGCCCTGCGGGACGACCCTCAACGGTATGACGGCATCAGGGTGCGGATCGGCGCGCACGCAGGTTCGTCGGTGCGGCGCGGCGATGACCTGTTCGGCCGGGATGTCGCGATGGCGGCGCGGATAGCGGATCTGGCCGACGGCGGCGAGATCCTCGTCAGCCACGCATTGCGGGAGTCGGTCCCCGACACCGCCGACATCGCTTTCGACGAACCGATCGAGGTGGAGTTGAAGGGACTCAACGGCACCCAGACGGTGTACGCGGTGGACATTCCCGCTGGTCAGTGACCCGAAGTTTGAATTTGACGGATGTGGCAACTCTGTCCCGGCAGTTGTAAACACTACGTACCGGATCGGATTGACCATGATTGTGCTCGGCATCATCCTCCTGTTGATCGGCTACTTCACCAGCCTCTCGATCCTCTACACCATCGGCGGAATCCTCGTCGTCGTCGGCGTCGTGCTGTGGATCCTGGGAGCAGTCGGCAAGCCCGTCGGCGGTCGAAAAGTCTGGTTCTAGGTCTCGACGTCCCGCGTCGCAGGGCCATCCGGGCAGTGAACGGGTGATCCGAGACGTGTGACAGCCGAAGGTTTTTGGGAATGGCGCGGGGTGTGAGCACCTCGCGCCTTTCCGTTTGTCTCGACCCCCGCACATCGGTGCGCGCGGATCGCCGTGTATTTCCCCGTTCATCTGCGCTCGAGCGCGTAAATTGATCGCGGGCGGGTGTTGACGAGACCAGTGGGGATCCGGATGAGACGTTCTACACGCACGATGCTGACGACCGGCGTCGCCGCGTTGTCCGTCGGTGCGCTGGTGACCACCCCGTCGCTGCCCCCGGAGGCGTTGCGGACCGTCCTCGGCTTCCGGCCGCTGACCTTGAGTACCGAGTTGAGTACCGCGATCACCCAGCCCGCGTCCGGCGCCTCGGTGACGCGGGTTTCGGAGGCAGAGCTGGAGACCGCGCTGGCGCTGATCGAACAGCTCGCCCCGGTTGCCGACGGCCGATTGGTCACCGTCGGTCTGGATGGCGACGACGGGCCGGGTGCCGCCACCGTCGCACCGGCGAGGTCGGGTGACGCCGCTGCGGCGACCGGCGAACTTCCCGGTGATCCCGCGACCGCGCAGGCGATCGAGGATCCCGCCCCGCTGAACGCGGCATCGGATCTCATCGACGGCGTCTACTCCTTCACCCGATACTGGGCCAACTACGTCTCGCTGGAACTCGGCCCCTGGTTGATCAACTGGGTTCCGTTCGGATACCTGATCTCCGACCAGATCTACATCTGGTACCCGGACTTCGTCCTTCCGGTGGTCGACAGCTTCGTTTACGACTTCCTCGACCCGGTGGTCAACAACCCGCTGGACCTCGGGGTGTGGTTCGACGGTATCGGCGACATCATCAACACCGCCGTCACCGGGGTCTACAACGGAATCGTCAGCGAGATCGACTACGTGCTGAGCTTCGGCTGGTTCCCGATCCCGCTGCCACCGCTGCCGGACTTTCCGCTGCCCGGGCTCACCTCGGACTCGACGGTGGCCACGGCCGCGCCGACGGCCGACGACCTGGGCGCGAATGTCACCGATGCCGACGATGTCACCGAAGACTCCCCTGTCGAGGAGGGGGCGGAAGCCGAGGAAGCCGGCGAAGAGTCCGCTGAGCCGCCGGCCCAGGAGGATCCGGCCGAAACGGCCGTCGACGATGTCGATGCACCGACGGAGCTCAAGCGGCAAGAAATTCCCGAGGGTCCGGTCGACGAGGGCACCGAAGAGGACGAAGAAGCCGCGGTCGACGAAGAAGCCGATGAACCCGAGACCGAGGTCAGCGAGGACGCACCCGACAGCGCTGCCGCTGAACCCGAGACCGACGATGCTGACCGGGCCGACGACAAGGACACCGCATCCGACTCAGGCGAGCGGTCCGGTGCCGAGAGCAGCAGCGACTCCGATTCTTCCGACTCGGACGACTGAACTCACGAGTTCTGTTCGATGTAGGTGTCCGCATCCCGGTCACGTCCGCTGATGCCGCGGCCCGCCTGATGCTCGGCGTAGAATCGCAGCCACTGCATTCCCAGCTCGTGGCGCAGCTCCAGTGACGCACTCTTGATGAAGTCGGGCATGGCCTCGCGCTCTTCCTCGTCGAGATGCTCGCCGTTTTCCTTGCGCGCTGCGATGACGGCCTCGAACCACTGTTCGCTGCCCGGCTGGTGCTCACGTGACCGGCGCACCGCGTCGCGGATGGAGTTGTGATCGGTGATGGCGTCTTCGGTTTCGTCCTCGGGGTCCCCTTCGGGGTTGCCGGGATGGTCCCTGCCCCCGTGCTTGAGCAACGCCGGATAGAACACGGCCTCTTCGGCGTCGGCGTGGGTGTCGAGCCTGGTACTCAGGACATCCCATACCGCCGCGAGTTCCTCGGCGCTCGCGGCGTCGTCCAGGCGGAAGAACTCCCGGCGCAGCCAGTCATGGTCGGCGTAGATCAGCTCGATGATGTCCGCCATGATCGTTACCTACTTCCTCGAGATCGGACCCTCGTGGATCGCTCACACATCCCGGAACCTCGCCCGTACCTCCGGCGCCGGGATCGGACAGGTGTCGTGAGTGCCGAAGACCCGGTATCGGATTCGTGCGAACCCGTCGTAGAGCCGGTCCCGCACCGGTGCGGGGATGATGCCCGCGCCTTTGAACAGCCGCCACGGGCCGCCGAGATAGTCGGCCACCCGCAGCGCCGCGGCGGACTTGACGTACACCTGCTCGACGGGCTGGTCGGGGTTCTCGACGAACACGATCGAGTCGACGGCCGCCAGCTCGGGGTGGCGGTTGATCACCGCTGCGGCGTAGTCACTTTGGAGCGCTGCGAACTGCAGCGTCCCATGCGGGTCCAGACGCAGGATCGTCTGCACCGCGCCGTTGCAGAATCCGCAGACCCCGTCGTAGAGCAGCACCGGTACGGCGCCGGGCGCCTTTCCAGGGGCCTTTCCGGGCGCCGTGGTGGCGCCATGACCGGCCGGCTGTGTCTGACTGCGTGGGTCTGTCACTGGATCCTTCTTTCTGGCCTGTGGTGGGCATTCCCCGCATGGCCGCAGGCCAACCAGCCTGTGAGCGATTCGATGGCGTGCGGCGAGACAGTGCCGGCAGGGCATAGTGAAGAACGTCGGACCAGTCCCCCGCCACCGAAGAGCTGGCGCGACGCGCCGGTGATGCGGGCTCCGAGGTGTCGCATCAGTCCCTGGCGGGCGAAGCTGCCGGTGACATACTCGGCCAGCTCAGCACTGATGTCGCCGGATTGCGCCATTTTCGGTTCCTTTCGGTCGCTACTCGCTGGCGGCATCCGCCGCACCTCTGCGCAAGGGGCGCCCGCGGCTCTCGTACAGGGCGGCGTCTGCTTGCTCGTACAAATCTGCGATGCTTGCCTCGAGTGAGGTCTGCGTGGCGGCGCCGAGGCTGACCCCCGGCGTCTGCCCCTCGACGTCACGGAGGAACTGCTCGACAGCCTCAAAACCTTCCCCGGCGATGCAGACGGCGAACTCGTCACCGCCGAGCCGGGCCAGGACGGCCTGCCGGGGAACGATCCGTCGCCAGCAGTGCGCGTAATCCACGATGCGACGGTCCCCGGCTTGATGTCCGTAGGTGTCGTTGATCTGCTTGAGGCCGTCGATGTCGAGAACCACGACGGTGATCGATGTGGTCTCCCCTCGTGGCCGGGTCAGCAGGTCGGCGGTTCCGATCTCCCACCCCGCGCGGTTGAGCAGGCCGGTCAACGGGTCGGTACAGGCTGCGGTGAACATCGCGCGCACCAGCAGGCCGAACGCCTCCGCTGCGCCGATGATCGCCACAGCGATGATGAGAAAGGTGATCACGCCGACGTGCGGCGCCGGGGCGATGGCGACGGCCACCACGCAGGCAACGGTCAGTGCGGCGATCATGAACCATGCCTGCCGGGTCGGGTGGAACGCCCGGATGTACATCGCCAGGAACATCGGGGCGATCAGGCAGACGTACTCGGCGGTGATCGAGACGTGAAACGCCATGACGATGGGGGTCGCCGCTATGGCAGCGACGGTGGCCAACCCGAACCGGTCCGGCTTGACGGCCAGGTACGCCAGCGCCGAGATCCCGAGAACGATGGCGATGATTCCGCCGACCGGGTTGCCGTAGGCGATGTCGGTCCGCACCGGAAACAGCGTGAAGACCACGCCGTAGGTGTAGAGGAAAGTGGTTGCGCCCAAATAGATCCGCAACAGCCGCACGCGCTGCCCTGCGAGGACGCCACTACCTGCGCCGGCGAGCGAACTGAGGCGGTACATGCCGCTAACCTGCCTGTTGCCAGAGGGGGCCGTCAACCGGAGGAGACATGGCGCCACCGCGTCAGACCGTCGCGCAGGTGCACTCAGACGATATGGGGCCGCCAGCGGCACAGGCCGCACTACAGTCGGCGGCGATGGGGAAATTGTCAGTCCTGATAATTGTGTTCGCCGTGGGTCTGGCGTTCGCTCCACCCGCGACCGCAGGTTCGGGCGGCGTGCCGTTCGAGCAGTTCGCCGGCCCCTATCAAGCGCGTGTTTCGCAGCAGCAAGGCTCATGTGACCCCAATTATTCGGGCGCCTGCGTGCCGATCGACAGCGATGTGGACTGCGCCGGCGGGAGCGGGGACGGTCCGTCCTACGTTTCGGGTCCCGTGGCTGTCGTCGGCGATGACCTCTACGACCTTGACCACGACGGCAACGGCACAGGCTGCGAATAGTGCCGGCAGCTCCCGGCTAGAGCTTCATGTCTTCGGGCCGGATGACGCCGGCCACGGTTTGGTGCCGACACCGCTGTCCCGGCGGTGCCCCATGACGCCGATTCGCCTAGTTTCATCAAGAACTCAGTCGGCTCGAACGAGTTCGCGATTGCGTGCGTCGATGGCTTCCTGAGTGGCGGGAACGATCAGGTCCCCGCCCGCGCCGACCGTGCCCTGGGCGTAGGTGACATGCGGGCGCTGCTCACACTCATATTGGGCGAACGCTGCATCCAGGTCGCTGGCGTTCTCCGTCAAAGCCTTTGCCAGCAGCCATGTTCCGGTGAGGGCCAGGCTGGTCCCCCGCCCGGACATCGGGGATGCGCAGTGGGCCGCGTCGCCGACGAGGACGACCCGTCCCCGACGCCACGACGGCATGTCGATCTGGCTCACCGAGTCGAAGTACAGTTCCGGGTCACGGCATGCCGCGTCGAGCAGTTCGGGCACCCGCCACTTGCCGTGTCCGCCGAACTCCTCGGTGAGGATGCGCTTCTGCGCGTCGAGGTCCTGGTAGTCGTAGTCGATCCAGGGTGAGCGGAAGCTCAGCACTGCCAAGGCCACGTCGCGATAGGTGAGAATCCCGACCATGTGCCCCGGGAAGTTGTAGATCGGGTTGGCGGCATCGGCCGGGTGGTACTGCGGCACATTCGCCAACGCGGTGTAGAAGCCCAGATGACGCAGGTACCGGCGCTCGGGCCCGAACACGAGCCGGCGGGTGGCTGAGTGCAGACCATCAGCGCCCACCACCAGGTCGTAGCGGGCCGGCTCATCGGAGGCGAACAGGACGTCGACGCCGCGACCGTCGTCGTGGAGCTCGGTGATGGAATCGCCGAACGTCAATGCCACCGACGGGCCGAGGGCATTGCGCAGCACGTGCGCCAGGTCCTCTCGGGGTATTTCGATGTCGTCGGCCGTGTCGTTGATCTGCGCGAGCGGAAGCTCGACCACCCGGTCGCCGTTGCCGTCGACGAAGCAAGTCCGCTCCGTCATGTCGACCTTCCGGACCCGGATCTCATCGAGAACACCCATCTGCCGGGCGACGGTCAGCGACTCACCGCGCAGGTCGATCGGTGATCCGTTGACCCGAAGGTGTTGTGCACGTTCGACGATGGTGACGTCATGGCCCGCGTTGCCCAGGTTGATGCCCGCGGACAGCCCGGCCATGCCCGCGCCGGAAACCAGAATGCGCATCGGGAAACCTCCTCGGAGATAGGATCCACTGTGTATCCAACGAACGTAGCGATCATCTTTAGGAAACGCAATGTCTCTTACTTCTGACGACGTTCCGCAGCGTCGCCGCGGTCCCGCGCTGGAGAACGCACTTCTGGCCGCGGCCTGGGACGAACTCAACGAGCGCGGCTACGACGACTTCACCGTCGATGGCGTCGCCGCCCGGGCCTGCACCAGTCGTGCGGTGCTGTACCGGCGCTGGCCGGGAAAACCGGAACTGGTGCACGCCGCGTTGATTGCCGCGATCAAAAAGGATCCGGTCACCGTGCCGGACACCGGCAGCCTGCGCGGCGACGTCATCGACCTGCTACGGCAGGCCAACAGCCGACGCGGCCATCTCGCCGTCACCGTCATCACCCGACTCGGCGGCTTCTACCGCGACACCGGCACCAACCTCGCCGACCTGCGGGACGCGCTCGAGGGTGAACTCGGCGTCACCATGGACGATCTCATCGCCCGCGCCGTCGCCCGCGGGGAGATCCGGCCCGACCAGATCAACGGCCGCATTGCGCAGCTACCCGCCGACCTGCTTCGTCACGACATCCTGTTCACGCATGCGCCCCTGACCGATGACGCCATCGCGGAGATCGTGGACGGGGTGTTCCTACCGCTGGTCCGGCTCGGCGCCGGCGACAACAGCTAGATCGGCCAAAGACGGGGCACGTGATGCGGACGCCAGCAGATAGCATCACTTAGAATCATAGGTGATGCTATCGTGGGAAGGTGGCCTCAGTTGGCGGCAGCACAGCGCTGATGTACGAAAAGCTGCTTTGGGATGCACCCGCTGAAGCCGGCTACGGACTCGCGGACCTGCGTGCGGCACAGCGCCAGGCCGGGGAGTACGAGGCGGCGATCCCCGCCTCCATCGCCGAATTGTCGGTCAATCTCCCAGCCGCAGTCCTTGCTGACGCCGAGGAAGCAAGCAATGAGATCACTCGATTCGACGCCGAGCTTGGTGACGAGATTGCACCTTTCTCCGCAGTCTTGCTGCGATCCGAATCAGCAGCGAGTTCCAATATCGAAAACTTGACCGCTTCGGCGCGAGCCATCGCCGAAGCGGAAGCCCTCGGTGACACCAGCCGGCGCAATGCTGCCCAGATCGTGTCCAACACCGAGGCGATGAAGGCGGCTGTTGCTCTGGCCGACCAACTCGACGAGAACGCCATCCTTGCCATGCACAGCGCGCTGATGCGTGTCAGCGACCCGACCTCCGCCGGACAGTGGCGTACTGAACAAGTCTGGATCGGCGGCGGAAGCTTCGGTCCCCGCGGTGCCGACTACATCGCTCCTCACCACACCCGCGTCCTCGAGACGATCGCAGACCTACTCGACTTCACCCGTCGCACCGATCTGCCCACACTCCCCCAGATCGCGATAGCGCACGCCCAGTTCGAGACCATCCACCCCTTCACCGATGGCAACGGCCGCACAGGACGAGCGCTCATCCAGGCGATGCTGCGCCACAAGCGGCTCACCCGCCAGATCACAGTCCCGGTCTCCGCCGGCCTTCTCACCAACACCGATGCGTACTTCCACGCACTCGGCTCTTACCGCGAGGGCGATGTCGCTCCAATCGTCGCGCGCCTTTCGGAGGCATCACTGCTAGCCGTCGCCAACGGCCGACAACTCGTCACGGAACTGCGATCAATTCGTGAAGAGTGGAACTCCAGGATCACCGCTCGCCGTGACTCAGCGATCCATCGCGTCGCCGACATGCTCATCAAGTACCCGGTCATCAACGCGAGGTTCCTGCAACGTGAACTCATGATCAGGACCGGGAACGCGCGCCGATACATCGATCCACTGGCCGAAGCGGGAGTCATCATCGAATTCACGGATCGCGCGCGCAACAGGGCATGGCGCGCGCCTGAAGTGCTGGGCGCGCTGGACGCCTTCGCTGTCCGAGCGGGACGACGTACGCACCCATCTTGATATCGATGCGCAGATCGCTGTTTGTGTGGTGTCAGCGTCCGGAAGCCATTGCTAGCCTGGCCGCCTCGACCAGGCGCTCTGCCGCACGGTTCATTCTCTTCAACTCCGCTGCAGTCAGGCCCTGATGGGTGTAGGCAGCCTTGTTCTTCAAGTTCAACAGCGTGTTCAGGTGACGCTCGGAGCCGTTGTCTGCCCGCTTCAGCAAAGCGACGGCCTCGTTATGCTTGCCGGTGTTCGAGTGCGCCCCGAGGCGAACGCAGCAGATCACGTCCGCGGCGGCAATTCCGGAGTCAACATAGAGATCGCCGGCGGCGTTGGGCATCCCCTCTCCCAGATGGTCTGCCGCTGCGAAGAACTCGTTCGCCTTGGACATGCGCCCGGCAGTGACCACGGCGTCGCAGTCGCGTTGCCCCGCCATCACGATCCCCTCGCAACCGGAGAACTACCGATCGGGCGCAATTGCGTGTTGAACCAGGCCCGTGTTCCCGCGACGGTCAGGCCCTGCGTGGCCACGTCACGAAGCAGAGGTTCACCAGCCGAGGCTGCGGCGGCGAGGTCGTTTTCGGTGTACTCGACGACACGGGCGTCATTGCCGGTCCACGCGGTGACGAGTCGGGCGAGTTCGGTCAGCCGCTGTTCCCACAGGTCGGGCCCCACATCGTGACCATCGAGATCGGGCGTGCAGGCGCGCACCAGAAACAGGTCGATGTCGCTGTCCAGCGTCATCCGGCCGGCTGCTGCGGACCCGAACACCGCGGCGTACTTCAGATCCTTGCCCCAGCCCGCCAAGTGGGCCTCCAGCCGCTCCAAGAAGATGGAGATCAGCTTTGAGAGCGACACGATTGGCTCGGCTGCAAGATGTTCCGTATTGAGCCGATAGGTGTTCGTCCTTCCCACCCGATCGTGCAGTACTACGCCCTGGGCGGTGAGGCGGGTAAGGACCTTGCGGATGCCTTCACCCGACACCGTGGTGAGGATGCGCTGGATCTGGGAAATCGTGAATGGGACATCAGCGCTTGCCAGGACACCCAGTACATCGCCGTCCAATGTGGGCGTCACAGTGGCGAACGGCTTGTTCAACTGCATACTCGAAGTCCTCAACGCTCAAACTATAGTTAGAGTTACACTACTATAGTTGCATTGCGCAGGTCTCCAAGCCGGCCGATTGGCAGCCTCTGAACCAAGACAACTTGGACGTGGGGCGGGCGGGGCTCGAACCCGCGGCCTACGGATTATGAGTCCGCAGCTCTAACCGACTGAGCTACCGCCCCGTCGCGACGTGCGCGGCCACCATGGTCGCATATGGCTTTCTCAGGCGAAGATCGTCTGTCCGGCCTCGTCCACCTCGTAGCGCTCGGTGCCTTCGGCAACGCGCGGTTCATCGGCGGCCAGCGAGACCGCGATCTTGTTCGCCGCGTTGCGCATCACATCCAACGTCAGCTCGATCATCTGCTTGCCCGAGAAGTGCTTACGCACCCCGGCCGCCACCGACGGGTCGATCTGCGACGGCGTCCAGATCAGCGCGTCGACGTAGCGCAGCGCGGCCTTGTGCGCGTCGGACAGGTCGTCGGCGGACTCGAAATCGGCGATCTGGCGGTACATGTCCTCCGACCCGCCGGCGTCAAGTGCGTGCACTTCCCGCAACGACTGGCACAGCCGGCAGTGGTGCGCCGCCGCGCCGCGCAACCGGACTATCTCCGTGGTGACGGGGTCGAGCTTGCTCAGCCGGGCCACCGCGGGCACGAACCCGTTGAGCAGCGCGTCAATCGGGTCGGTGTCGCGGTCCCACTGCACATCGGCGGTCCGCCCCGGATGCCCGAGATCGAGCGCCTCACATCCGGCCCAGACCCGAGGCACGAAGTCGGCGATGAAGATCGCCACCGCGACCCGAAAGGCGTTGTCTCCCGCGGCAGCGAGGAAACGGGTGCGCTGGTTGTCCCCGATGTTGGTCACGTCCACCGAGAACTGCTCGGCGAACGCCGCCAGAACGGACAGCTCTTTGGTCCGCTCGTCGGCCAGATCACCCGGAGTCGGCAACGCCGGCAGAGCCAGCGCCCGTCCGCACGTCAACCTGATCAGGGTGTCGGCGTTGCTGTCCCCGCTGGACGACGCCACCAGTCCGGCCAGCCGCTCCGAGGGTGTGGGTTCACTCACACCAGGATTATTGCGCCTGACTGACCGAGGACATGTGAAAGTCGGGGATCCGAAGCGACGGCATCTGAGCGCGGGTCGCCCAGTCACCCCACTCCCGGGGCAGGGTCAGCTCGCTGACGCCGGCCTGGGTGGCACGACGCAGCAGGTCCAGCGGGCTCTCGTTGAAGCGGAAGTTGTTCACCGCGGCCGTGACCTCACCGTCCTCGACCAGGTACACCCCGTCGCGGGTCAGCCCGGTGAGCAGCAGCACCGACGGGTCGACCTCGCGCATGTACCACAGCGTGGTCAGCAGCAGACCCCGTTCGGTGCCGGCGATCATGTCCTGCAGGCTCTGCGGCCCGCCGGTCATCAGGAGGTTGTCGGCGGCCACCGTCACCGGCGCATCGAACTCCGCGGCCGCCGCCCGCGGGAAGGACAACGCGTTGATCACACCGTCGCGGATCCAGTCGACGCGCTCGATCTCCAGCCCGTTGTCGAACACCGAGGCCCGCTCCGAGGAACTCGCCGTCGCGATGAACGGCGCGCACTCCAACCCCACCGCGCGGGGGTCCGAGTACAGCGTCAACGGCAGCGACGTCAGTTTCTCCCCCACCCGGGTTCCGCCGCCAGGCGCCGCGAGCGCGGTGCGTCCCTCCTGCGCGCTCCGTCCACCCATGGTCCAGCTCAGGTAGATCATCATGTCCGCCACCGTGGACGGCGGCATGATCGTCTCGTAACGCCCGGCGGGCAGCTCGATGATGCGCCGCGCCCACGACAACCGCGTCGCAAGCTGGTCGAGCATCGAATCCGTTGGCACCGCTTCGAAATCGGGGGTGCCGACGCCCACCCAGGCGCTGGCACCGGCACGTTTGGCGTTGATCTCCGGCGACCCGGTGGGCTCGGTGAACCGCCGGCGCAACCCGTTGGAGGTCGCGACGAACGTCGTCTCGACGATGTGGCGTGCGTAGCCGAACAGCGTGTCACCGCCCCGGAAGCCGCGCGCCAACGCACCGGCCACGTCACCGAAGACCTCCGCCCCTGTGCCGGGCACGGGCGCGTCCCAGTCGGGCGGCGCGTCAGCAGCCGGCAGTGCCGGCGCGGCGTCCCTGGCGTGCGGCGCCGTTGCGGCGGCCTGCTGGGAGGCCGCCACCAGGTCGGTGATGACGGTCGGGTTCACCGAGCTGGACCGCACGGATCCGACGCGTGCGTCGTCGCCTTGTCGCACAACCGAAATGATCGTGGTGGTGCGGCTGGTAGATTCGCCGTTGGTGGTCATCGTGTTGTTCGCCCAGCGCAGTGAGGCATCAATGCGATCGGTGACCAAGACGATGGTTTCGTCTGCCCTGCCGAGCCGCCGGGCTTCGGCCAGCGCGATGTCGACTACCTGTTGTGCGGTGATCACTGTTCTACCGCCCGCTCTCTTCACGGGTGTTGAGCACGTTGATGCCCCTGAACAAGGCCGACGGGCAGCCGTGGCTGACCGCGGCGACCTGACCGGGCTGCGCCTTGCCGCAGTTGAACGCGCCCCCCAGCCGCCAGGTGCCCGGCCCGCCGACCGCTTCCAGCGCTCCCCAGAAGTCGGTGGTGGTCGCCTGGTAGGCGACGTCACGGATCTGCCCGTCGAGCTTGCCGTCACGGATCCGGAAGAATCGTTGGCCCGTGAACTGGAAGTTGTAGCGCTGCATGTCGATTGACCAGCTCTTGTCGCCGACGATGTATATACCGTCGGCCACCCGGGCGATCAGGTCGTCTGTGCTCACGTCGTCGTGGCTCGGTTGCAGCGAGACGTTGGGCATCCGCTGGATCGGCACGTGGTGGGCGGAATCGGCATACGAGCAGCCGTTGGAGCGCGCCACCCCGAGCCGCGGTGCGAACACTCGGTCGAGTTGATACCCGACGAAGATCCCGTCACGCACCAGATCCCAGCTCTGCGCACGCACCCCCTCGTCGTCGAAACCCACGGTCGCCAGGCCGTGGGCGACGGTGCGGTCGGCGGTCACGTTCATCACCGCCGACCCGTACTTCATGGTGCCCAGCTTGTCCGGGGTGGCGAACGACGTCCCGGCGTAGGCGGCTTCATATCCGATCGCGCGGTCGTACTCGGTGGCATGGCCGATCGACTCGTGGATCGTCAGCCACAGGTTCGTCGGGTCGATCACCAGGTCGGTCGGTCCGGCCACCACGCTGGGTGCCTTCGCCTTCTCCGCCAGCAGCGAGGGCAACTGCGCCAACTCGCCGGTCCAGTCCCACACCTCGTCGCCGGCAACGGCTTCCCAGCCCCGCGCGGTCGGCGGCGCCAGCGTGCGCATGGTGTCGAACGTCCCGGCGGCCGAATCCACGGTCACCGCCTCGAGATTCGGCAGCACCCGTACCCGCTGCTGGGTGATGGACGAGCCGAACGTGTCGGCGTAGAACGTCTGCTCCTTGGCGGTGTGCAGCCACGCCGACACGTGGTCGACACCGTCTGCGGCCAGCAGCCGGCCCGAGTAGTCCTGCAGCACCGCGACTTTGTCCTCGGCAGCCACCGCGAACGGATCGACGACGTAGTCCGACACCCAGGACAGATCACGGTAGACGGGCTCGGGCGCCAGTTCGATGCGCTCGGCGTTCAGCGCGGACAGCGTGGCCGCCACCTTCACCGCACGCCGCGCGGTCTCGGCTGCCGCTGCGGTGTCGAGCTCGGCGTGCGAGGCGAAGCCCCAGGTGCCGTCGACGATGACGCGCACCGCCAGCCCGATCTCGTGGTCGACGACGGCGTTCTCGAGCGCACCGTCACGTAGCTGCATGGTCTCGGTCGTGATGGCGTGCACCCGCAGGTCGGCGTAGCTCGCTCCGGCCGCAACCGCCGTGGACAGCGCCGCGTCCCCCAGTTCATGGCGTGGCAACGCAAGAAAGTCGGCATCGATTCGTCGGGACCCCGTCACGCGAACCACCGTAGCGGCTGCCTCCGGGGTCAGCGGCCGGTGCCGCTGGTGCCCAGCACCGTCAACTCGAGCGCCAGGGCGGTTCCGCAGACCGCGATCACGATCGCGAACGCCACCCAGTCCCGGCGCTTGGGTCGTGTCGGTGCCGCCGAGATCTGTCCGGCGCCGCCGCGGGCGGTGATCGCGTCGCCCATCTCGTCGGCGCGGCGCAACGCGACGGTGATCGCCGCGGAGAGCAGGTCGATCAGCTCGGCGGCCCATCGCCGCCCGCGGCCCCGCCCGGTCGCGTCGACGTCACGGGGACGCAGCTGGCGCGCCGCATAGAGCACCCGGAACTCCTCGAACAGCATCGGGAATGCCCGCAGCGCCAACGCCAGCGTCACCGCCCAGTCGTCGACCGGCACCCGCAACGGGCGCAGCGGACGGCCCAGCGTCGCCACTGCGGGCGCGACCTCGGCGACGTTGGTGGTGAACGACACCATCGCACCGAGTCCGAGCAGTACCACCGTCAGCGCGGCGATGCGCAGGAAGTTCAGCAGCCCGCCCAGACCGATGTCGACGGAGCCGACGGGGATCACCGGGCTGCCGCCGGCGAACGCCGCGGTGATCGCCCCCAGCGCCACCAGCACCCACAACACCCTCGGCACTGTCGGGAACGCGCCGCGTGGGATGTGCGCCAGCCGCGCCGCCACGACGATCAGCACGGCGACGGCGCCGATGGGCACCCAGCCCGGGTAGAACGTCAGCAGCACTCCGATGCCGGCGACGATCAGCAGCTTCGAGCCGGCCCACAGGTCGTGGATGACGGTCTGGCCCGGTACCGGCCGCAGCAGCACCACCTGCCTGCGCTGCTTGCGCGGTGCGGCCGTCATGACCGTTCCCCTGCCGTCGTCGGCACCGCGGCCAGCATCCCGTCCTCGAGATGCAGCGTGCGCGGGCACAATTCCTCCAGCCCCATGAAGTCATGCGAGATGACCACCAGCGTCAGCCCCTCGCGGCGACGCAGGTCCACCAGCAGGCGCAGCAGGCCGCGCTGGGAGGCTGCGTCCAGGCCCGCCAGCGGTTCGTCGAGGATCAGCGCGCGCGGCTTACGGGCCAGCAGCCCGGCCAGCACCACCCGCCGCATCTGCCCGCCGCTGAGCTCGTCAACCCGCCGGGCGGCCAGCGTGGGCTCCAGGCCGACGGTGTGCAGCGCTTCGGTCACCTTCGCCTGGTTGTACATCGAGAACCCGGCCGACGAGGCTATCTCCAGGGCGACGTGGCTGCGCATCAGTTGCAGGCGCGCTGCCTGGAACGAGATCGCTACGGCACCAACCTGATCCGACACCGGCGAGCCGTCGAGTAGACAGCTGCCCGACGTCGGGACGGTCAGGCCGGCCATGATCCAGGCGAGGGTGGACTTGCCGGACCCGTTGAGGCCGTGGATCAACACACCGTCACCTTGGTGTACCGCGAAGTCGATGTCGCTCAAAGCGCTTTTTGCCCAAGGGGTTCCGCTGCCGTACTCGTGGCACACACCGTTGAGCTCGAGAACCGGCGCGCCGCGCGGGGGTTCACCGACCTCGCTGGCCGCCGGCGCCTCGGCGGTTTCGACCATCTCGACGTTGTCGGCGCTGCCGGAGTTGTCGGCCGCAGCGGAGTCGTTGCCGGTCAGGTTGACGGTGCGGTCGGCGGCGTCGGCTTCGTCGTTGTAATGGGTGATGTGCACCAGTGACGTGCGGTGGCGTTGGGTGAGTCCCGACAGCACCGACATCAGGTCCTCGCGCCCGTCTTGGTCGACCATGCTGGTGACCTCGTCGGCGATCAGCAGCGAGGGCTCACGGGCCAGTGCCGCAGCCACGGCAAGCCGCTGCAGCTCACCGCCTGACAGCCCCCCGGTGTCCCGCTCGGCGAGCCCGTCGAGGCCCACCTCAGAGAGCAGTTGGCCCACATCGGTCGCCGTACCGGGGGGCAGACCCCAGACGACGTCGTCGGCGACCCGGGTACCCAGTACCTGACTCTCGGGGTGCTGCATCACCACCGCGGTGCCGCCGAGCTTGCCCAATCCCACGGCGCCGGGGCGTTCCACGGTTCCCGAGGTGGGGTCGCGGCCCGACAGCACGAGCATCAGCGTCGTCTTGCCCGAGCCGTTGGCGCCGGTGACCGCCACGTGCTCCCCGGGTTGCACTGCCAGCGATACGGGTCCCAGCGCGTCGCGGCCGGAACCCGGGTACCGGAACCGGACGTCGCGCAGCTGCAGCGGCACCGGTTCGACCGGACCCGCGTCCACCGACGACTCAAGCTTGTGCACGTCGGGGATGCCGACCAGCCGCGACATCACCCGCGACAGCGCCCACCAGCCGACCAGGCTGACGAACAGGATGCTGAACACGCCGGTGGCGAAGAACACCAGCGGCCAGTAGTCCAGCGCTGTGGCGAAGTCCTGCTTGATCCGCTCGGAGGCCTCCTCCATGCCCGGGATCCGGGCGATGACCGCGGCGGCGCCGGTCACGTTGGCGGTGACCGAGTCGAAGATCAGGTTACGCAACCGGCTCAGGATGGCCAGCGCGATCACGGTGCCCGCGCCGAACAGCGCACCGGCGATGAGCGCCGCCCCCACCACCGTCGGGGTGCCGCGGCCGCGGCGCTTGACGATGCCGGTCAGCCCGCCGATGTAGGCGCAGTTCACGACCGTCATGAAGCCGCCCATGCCGGCGATGAGGAAGGCGACGAGACCGCCGGCGACGGTCGCGGCGATCAGCACCCGCAGCCGGTAGCGGTAGGCGAGCAGGCCCATCGGGACGGTGCCCAGCAGCGAGAGCCCGGCCGCGAACGGGACCACGACCGCGATGATCGCGATGGCCGCACACAGCGCCGCCATCACGGCGGCCTGGGCGAGTTCGACCGGTTGAAGCGAACCAGTCCGTCGAGGGGCACTCTCCGGGCCGGCCGAGGTCATTCCTTGATTCTGCCAGTCGTCGGGGCGTTGACCTCCTGACCGGGTGGTGACCGACGCCACCCACCCGCGGCGTTGAAATACATAGCATCCCTATGTAAGCATGGAGCCATGTCGTCAACGCTCGGTGCAGACCTGCTCGCAGTGGTGGCCCGGATCAACCGGCTGGCCAACCAGCGGGTTCGGATGCCGATTCCCTTCGCCCAGGCCAGGCTGCTGTCCACCATCGAGGACCAGGGCGAGGCGCGGATCTCGGACCTGGCGGCACTCGACAACTGCTCGCAACCCACGATGACCACCCAGGTCCGCCGGCTCGAGGACGCCGGCATGGTTGCGCGCACCGCCGACCCCCTCGATGCGCGCGCCGTGCTGATCCGGATCACCCCCGACGGTGTCGCGGCGCTGCGGCAGGCGCGGCTGGACCGCGGGGCCGCAGTCGATCCGTACCTGGAGCGGCTCAGCGACGACGAGCGCCAGTGCCTGACCGAGGCGCTCGTCGTGCTTCGACGGCTGATCGAGGACGCCGCCGCGCCCGGCACCGCCGCCCGCCGTCGCGACACCGCCGACAGAAGCACCGTGCCCGGTGCCTGAACAAGCCTCGATGCCGGAACGGGCCTCGGTGTCGCAACAATCCATGTGGCGGCAACCGAAGGCCGTGTGGGCCGTCGCGTTCGCCTGCGTCGTCGCATTCATGGGCATCGGCCTGGTGGACCCGATCCTCAAACCGATCGCCGACAACCTGAACGCCTCGCCGTCGCAGGTGTCGTTGCTGTTCACCAGCTACATGGCGGTGATGGGGGTGGCGATGCTGATCACCGGCGTGGTGGCCAGCCGCATCGGACCCAAACGCACCCTGCTGCTGGGCCTGGTGATCATCATCGCCGGCGCGGGACTGGCAGGGATGAGCGACACCATCGGCCAGATCGTCGGCTGGCGCGCACTCTGGGGCCTGGGCAACGCGCTGTTCATCGCCACGGCGTTGGCCACGATCGTCAACTCGGCGCAGGGTTCGGTGGCGCAGGCGATCATCCTCTACGAGGCCGCGCTCGGCCTCGGCATCGCCGTCGGGCCGCTGGTCGGCGGACTGCTGGGCTCCATCTCCTGGCGTGGCCCGTTCTTCGGGGTGTCGGTGCTGATGGCCGTCGCGGTCGTGGTGACCGCGCTGCTGCTGCCGTCGACACCGCGGGCGGTGCGCGCCACGACGCTGGCCGACCCGTTCCGGGCGCTCGCCCACCGCGGGCTGCTCGGAGTCGCGATCACCGCACTGCTGTACAACTTCGGGTTCTTCACCCTGCTGGCGTTCACGCCGTTCCCGTTGGACATGAGCGCCTACGGGATCGGGCTGATCTTCTTCGGCTGGGGTCTGGCGTTGGCGTTCACGTCGGTGTTCGTCGCGCCGCGGTTGCAGCGCCGCTTCGGCACCATCCGCACGTTGCTGGTGAATCTGCTGTTGATGACGGCGACGCTGGCGGTGATGGCGGTGTGGACCGACCACAAGGCGGTGCTGGCCGGATGTGTCGTGGTCGCCGGACTGTTCATCGGCGTCAACAACACGCTGATCACCGAGACCGTGATGAAGGCCTCCCCGGTGGAGCGCGGGGTGGCCTCGGCGGCGTACAGCTTCGTGCGGTTCTCCGGAGCGGCGCTGGCGCCGTGGCTGGCCGGGATGCTCGGCGAGCGGATCAACGCGCATGTGCCGTTCTGGGTGGGCGCGGGCGCGGTGCTGCTGGCGGCCGGGGTGCTGGCGGCCACCCGCGCGCATCTGCCCGACATCGACGCCCCCGAGCCCGAACTCGACGAACTCACCGACCGTGCCAGGGCGGTCACCGTCGGCAACGACAGCTGACCGCGTCAGGTCACCCCGACCCCGATCAGGTAACCGACGAGGTAGGTGGCCGCGATGGCGAACCCGCCGAACGCCAACTGCCGCAACGATCCCAGCGCGAGGGGCCGACCGGTGATCTTGGCCGCGGAACCACCGGCGAGCAGAAGTCCGACACCGCCGAACGCGAGACCGAGCCACAGCGACCCGTACCCGAGCAGGTACGGGATCAGCGGGATGATCGCGCCGATGGCGAACAGCACGAACGACGACCCAGCCGCCACCCACGGGGACGGCTTCTCCCGGGGGTCGACCCCGAGCTCCTGCACCAGGTGGAAGTTCACCGCCCTGTTCTCGTCCCGGTGGATCTCCTCGGTGGCGGTTGCGGCAGTCTGCGGCGTCATCCCCATGTCGGTGAGCATCGCCGCCAACTCGGCCCGCTCGGCCTGTGGATGCAGGCGGAACGATTTGCGCTCCACCAACACCTCGGAGTCGATCTGCTCGTTGGCGGTGGTCACCGACGTGTACTCCCCCAACGCCATCGAGAACGCCCCCGCCAGCAGGCCGGCGACACCACTGAGCACCACGGTCGCAGGGCTGGCGCTCGCGGCCACACCGGCGATCAGGGCGGTGTTGCTCACCAGCCCGTCCATCGCCCCGAACGTCGCGGCCCGCAGCCACCCACCGGTGACGTTGGCGTGCCGGTGGTCGGCGACGTGTGGCATGCCCGTCGGGGACACGGGCGGATCGACTGGTTCGGTCATGGTGATGATTGAACGCCTGCCGTGGTGCGCTCGCGAAGTCAGGTTGACCTGGGTTTGCAGCATCACAGTTTGCATCCGTGACACGCGGGCTACCGTCGAGTCATGACCACCACGGCGGAGCATCTTCGTAACACACTGGACGGTCGCTTTCGCGACGTGAAGAACCGGGTGCGCCAGGAACTCACCAACCCGGTGTTCCGGCCCCACTACACCCCGAACACCGTGATCGCCCGCACCAAGGTGGGTGAGCAGATGCGCATCATGGCCTCCCAGGGGGCGGCCGAAGACGGATTCAAGAAGGAGCACGGCGGCAACGGCGACGTCGGCGCAGCCGTCACGCAG
Source organism: Mycolicibacterium hippocampi (assembly GCF_010723735.1). Lineage (GTDB taxonomy): Bacteria > Actinomycetota > Actinomycetes > Mycobacteriales > Mycobacteriaceae > Mycobacterium > Mycobacterium hippocampi. Next base: position 4,389,594 of record NZ_BLLB01000002.1, read on the forward strand.
ATCGAGATGCTCGCGATGAGCGACCTCTCGCTGATGGTGAAGGCCGGCGTGCAGTGGGGCCTGTTCGGCGGCGCGGTGGAGAACCTCGGCACCGAGCGGCACCACCAGGAGTACGTGCCCCGGATCATCAGCCTGGATCTGCTGGGGTGCTTCGCGATGACCGAGACCGGGCACGGCAGCGACGTCCAGTCACTGGAGACGACTGCGACCTACGACCCGGAGACGCAGGAGTTCGTCATCGACTCCCCCACCCCGTCCTCGCGCAAGGACTACATCGGGGGCGCAGCCGAAACCGCGCGAGTGGCAGCGGTTTTCGCGCAACTGATCACCCCGGACGGCGAAGGCCACGGGGTGCACTGCCTGATCGTGCCGATCCGCGACGACAAGGGCAACGACCTGCCGGGCGTGACCACCTCGGACTGCCACTACAAAGGTGGCCTGCCCGGGGTGGACAACGGCCGCATCCAGTTCGACCACGTGCGGGTCCCGCGGGAGAACCTGCTCAACAAGTATGCCGACGTCGCCCCCGACGGCACGTATACCTCGCCTATCGAGAACATCGGCCGCCGGTTCTTCACGATGCTGGGCACCCTGATCCGCGGTCGCGTCACGGTGGGCGGCAGCGCGGGCGCCGCGGCGCGGGTGGGAGTCGACATCGCCACCAGGTATGCGTTGGAGCGCAGGCAGTTCTCCGCCCCCGACGACGAGCAGGAAGTGCTGCTGATGGACTACCTGGTCCATCAGCGCCGACTGCTGCCGCTTATCGCACGGTCGTATGCGTTGCAATTCGCGCAGAACGAACTCGTCGCCAAGTGCCACGAACTGCAGACCGCCGATGATCCCGACCCCGAGGAGCAACGCGAACTGGAGTCACGCGCGGCGGGCCTCAAAGCGGCGAACACCTGGCACGCGACCCGTGCCATCCAGGAGGCCCGCGAAGCATGCGGCGGCGCAGGCTATCTCGCCGAGAACCGGTTGATCGCGCTGAAGGCCGACACCGACGTGTTCACCACCTTCGAGGGTGACAACCACGTGCTGATCCAGCTGGTGGCCAAGGAACTGCTGACCGCTTACGCCGACGACATCAAGGGCATGAGCCCGGTCGAATGGGTGCGCTTCGCGGCCAACTTCGCCGGCGAGCGGGTGATGAAACGCACTGCGGCGCAGACGATCATGCAGACGATCCTGGACACCCGGCAGGACAACGAGGAAGAGGGAAGCCTCTTCAACCGCGGCACGCAGGTGAAGATGTTCGAGGACCGCGAGGAGTACATGCTGGCGTCGGTCGCCCGCCGGCTGCAGGGCAAGTCCAAGGAGATGAGTGCCTTCGACGCGTTCAACGCCGTGCAGGATCACGTGCTGCACGCCGCCACCGCGCACATCGACCGCATCATCCTGGAGGCGTTCGTCGCCGGCATCGACACCTGCGAGGACGCGTCTGTTGAAGGGCGGGAGGCCCGCGAGATCCTCGAGATGGTCTGCGACCTCTACGCGCTGTCGGTGATCGAAGAGGACAAGTCCTGGTTCGTCGAGCACCGCTTCCTGTCGACCGAACGCGCCAAGGCCGTCACCCGCGGGATCAACGACCGTTGCCGGCGGTTGCGTCCCCACGCGGAGACACTCGTCGACGGGTTCGGCATCCCCGAGCAGTTGCGCTACGCCGAGATGCTGCACCCCGAGCACATTCCCGACGCCGACGAGCACGCCGAGCAGGACGCCAAAAGCGCCGGGGTCATCTGACCCAGGATCAGGGTCAGGGTCCGGGAATCGGGTCCAGCACGGTGAGCCTGCCGTCCTCGAGCGTCACCCGGGCCGACCCGATTCCGGTCGGGCAGCACGGCTCATCCTGACCCTGGCGCCACTGGTACTGCACGTGCGCATGATGGTCGCCCTGCGGGATCACGGTGATGTAGGGACGCGGCTCCGGGGTGGGTGAGCCCACCGGGTCGGTGCCGTCGAAGAACAACACCTGCTGCGGGCTGTCAGGAGCCTCACCGTCGGTGACCACCACCCAGTTCAGCCGGCAGTCCGGTGCGTTGCCGCGCGCGGTTTCCCGCCACTGACCCGGCGGCAGCAGTAAGAACTCGGAGGTGACGACCTCGTCCGTCGGACCGGGGCCGCAAGCGGCGGTGCTCGTCGGTGCCGGACCCGACGGGCTCCACCCGCAGCCGACGGTGAGCGCGGCCAACGTCACCAGCATCATCAGCGCCGACACAGGGCGCGAAACTCGCATGCCGCCAGACTAATGGGGCGCGGGCAGTGCACGGCTCGCAGCGCCACCAGGGCCGGATCTCTCGGCCGGCGCAAGCCGGACAGCTGACCGGCTGTTGAATGCGTGTGCTCCCCCGGCTGGACTCGAACCAGCAACCCTTCGGTTAACAGCCGAATGCTCTGCCAATTGAGCTACAGGGGATTGCCCTCCCACGGTCGTTGCGCCGCGGGCCAGAGAGCACTTTAGCCTACGTCCGCGCCGCCTCGCCAATACGCTCCCAGCCGGGCGCGCACTGCCCGCGGTGAGGCAGGATGGACACCGAGCACGCAGTCCCGCGAGAGATATCTGGAGGAGCCCTGTGATCGGGTATGTCGCCGTTCTGGCCGTCGGCTACGTGCTGGGAACCAAGGCGGGCAGGCAGCGCTACGAGCAGCTCTCGGGAACGTACAAGGCCGTCACGGGCAGTCCGGCCGCCAAGGCGGTCATCGATGCGGGACGGCGCAAGATCGCCGACCGGGTCTCCCCCGACCCGTCGATGGTGGAGTTGACACACATCGACTCCGGCACCGAGGTTCTCGAGCCGGAGCAGATGACGAAGAAGAAGGCCCGTTAGCCGTCCGTCAGCCGAAGTCGCGGGTGATGGTGGTGCCGGGCAGCAGTGGCCCCGTCTCGAACGGGATGCCGACGCCGACGCCGTCGCCGTAGAGGCCGATCTCAGGCGTGCCGACGATGACGGGCGAGCCGTTGGAGTACCCCATGCAATTGCCGTCTTCTTTGTTGCCGAACCAGGCCAGGCAGGCCGGCTGCGCTGTCACCTGCGGGGTGGCATCGGTGCTGCTCAGCGACGCGTAGAGCGGCACGGTCACGGCTGCGGCCGCAAACGCCCCAGCGATCAGTCGGGTGCTGTTGGTCCGGATCATGTGCACGAACATCGCCAACTCGCCTTCTCACTACCAATCAAAACGGCCCCGACTTCACGAACACCATAACCCGGCGGACCTGATCACGCAGTCAGGTCGTCGCCACTGGCCTGTTCGAGCAGGCTGCGCCGGTAGCTCTCCATCGCCACCAGATCGCCGAACAGCGCGTGGTATTCGTCACCCTGCTCGACCGGCGACATCCGCTGCAGCTTGGACTTCACCTCGGCGATCTGGCGTCCGATCCACACCTCCTGCAACCGGGCCAGCACCCCGCTGATGTAGCGGGGCAACCGCTCGTCGTCGGCGTTGATCGCCTCGGCGCTCAGTTCGTTGACCAGGCCGGCCGCCATCGGGGAGGCGGTCTGGTCACGGACGGCCTCGATCCACTGCGCGCCGGTCACACCGGCCGACGTCCCGCCGGCGGCCTGGATCGCCACCCGCACCGCCGCGTAGCCGGGATGGGTGAAGCTCTCGGTGGCCAGCGAGTCGAACACCGGCCCGGCCAGTGCCGGGTACTGCAGCGCCGACTTGAGCGCTTCGCGCTGGGGCCACAGCGTGGGGTCGGCCGGGTCAGGCCGGGCCGGCGTGGGCGCCGCCACACCGCGGGCGCCCGGCGCCGGAACGGGTTCGGGAGCGCCGCGACGACGCGTCCGGTCGGGCATCCCGCGCTTGCCCGCTTCTTCGCGGACCCGGCTGAGCACCTGGCCCTCGTCGCGCCACCCCGTCCAGCCCGCCAGGCGGCGGGCGTATTCGTCACGCAGCGCGTAGTCGCGGATCTGGGCGACCAGCGGCACGCACCGGCGCAGCGCGTCCACCTGCGCCTGCGGGTCGTTGTCCAGAGCGTCACCGTCGGGAATCAGGCTGCGGATCGCGAACTCGAACATCGGGATCCGGCGCGCCACCAGATCCCGCAGCGCCCCGTCACCGGACTTCAGCCGCAGATCACACGGATCCATGCCATCGGAAGCGATTGCCACGAAGGACTTTCCGGCCACCTGCTGATCGCCGTCGAACGCCTTGAGGGCCGCCGCCTGTCCGGCCGCGTCACCGTCGAAGACGAAGATCAGCTCGCCGCGGTACCAGTTGTCGTCCATCATCAGCCGCCGCAGCAGCGCCAGGTGGCCGTCGCCGAAGGCGGTGCCGCAGGACGCGACGGCCGTGGCCTCACCGGCCAGGTGCATGGCCATCACGTCGGTGTAACCCTCCACCACGACGGCGCGGTGCGCTTTGGCGATGTCGCGTCTGGCCAGGTCGAGGCCGAACAGCACCGCCGACTTCTTGTACAACACCGTCTCGGGGGTGTTGACGTACTTGGCCTCCATCTGGTCGTCGTCGAAGATCCGCCGGGCGCCGAACCCGATGACCTCGCCGCCGCCGGCCCTGATCGGCCACAACAGCCGGCGGTGGAACCGGTCCATCGGTCCGCGCCGCCCCTCCCGGGACAACCCGGCCGCCTCGAGCTCCTTGAAGTCGAAACCCTTGCGCAGCAGGTGCTTTGTCAGCGAATCCCACCCCGACGGCGCAAAACCGCAGCCGAACCGGGCGGCGGCCTCGGCGTCGAAGTTGCGTTCGGTCAGGTACTGCCGCGCCGGGGCGGCTTCCTCGGACTGCAGCGCGGCGGCATAGAACTCCTGCGCGGCGGCGTTGGCGGCCAGCAGCCGGCTGCGACTGCTGCGATCACGCTGCACGTTGGTGGTGGAGGATCCGGTGTAGGTGACGGTGTAGCCGACGCGGTCGGCGAGAAGTTCGACCGCCTCGACGAAGCTGACGTGCTCGATCTTCTGCAGGAACGCGTAGGCGTCGCCGCCCTCCCCACAGCCGAAACAGTGGAAGTGGCCGTGGTTGGGGCGGACGTGGAACGAGGGGGATTTCTCGTCGTGGAAGGGACACAGCCCCTTCATCGAATCCGCCCCGGCGCGCCGCAGCTGGACGTACTCGCCGACAAGGTCCTCGATGTTGACCTTGTCACGGATGGCGGCGATATCGCGATCAGGGATCCTGCCCCGTCCCCGAGTCCCGTCGCCCGCCACCCGGCCAGTCTAGAGCCCGCGGCGGCAGCGGCTACGCGGGTTCGAGGCGCTCCAGTCGACCCTCGGTGTAGGAAGCCACCTGGTCGATCACCACCCGCAGCCGTGCGCCGTCGTCGGCGGCGGAGTTGAAGTCCGGGACGAACAACGGATCCAGCGTCGCCGGCGCCCCGGCACGGATGAACCGCACCGCCGCGTCGATCCGGTCCCGCTGCTGCGCCTGCAGATCCAGGTGCCGGGGGTCGGACATGATGAACTGCAGCGCGAGGATCTTCAGCACCGCCACCTCGGCGCGCACCACGGTGGGCACCTCGAGGTCTGCGCGGTACCGCACCAACCGCCCCGGGCCGGCCACGGCGCGGGTGGCCGCGATGGCAGACGACGCGAATCGGCCCACCAGCTCACTGGTCATGGTCTTCAACGCCACCGACGCCGCCAACGTGCCGTCGTACTTGCCGACGGCGGCCACCGCGGGGAGCAACGACAGCCGTTCGGCGGCCTCGACCAGGTCCGCGGCCGCCAGGCCGCCGCCCATGCCGTGGGACTGGCCCAGCCGGCCCAGCGCACCCACCGCATCGTCGTCGGCCAGCACCCGCAGGTCGATCCGTCCGGAGGTGACACCGTCCTCGACGTCATGCACGGAGTACGCGACGTCGTCGGCCCAGTCCATGATCTGAGCTTCCAGGCACGGCCGTCGGTCGGGCGCGTCGCCGCGCACCCAGGCCGCGGCCGCGGCGTCGTCGGCGTAGAAGCCGAACTTGCCGCCCTCCGGGGCCCGGTACCACGGATACTTCGTCACCGCGTCCAGCGCGGCCCGGGTCAGGTTCAGGCCCGCGCTGCGCGGCTCCTCGCCCTGCGTATCAAGCACTTTGGGTTCCAGCCGGGTGAGTATTCGGAAGTTCTGCGCATTGCCCTCGAACCCGCCGCACACCTCGGCGAGCTCGTTGAGTGCCCGCTCCCCGTTGTGCCCGTACGGCGGATGACCGATGTCGTGAGCCAGCCCGGCCAGGTCGACGAGGTCGGGGTCGGCACCCAGTCCGACGGCCATTCCCCGGCCGATCTGCGCGACCTCCAACGAGTGGGTGAGCCGGGTGCGTAGGGTTTCGCTCTGCCTCGGCCCGACGACCTGGGTCTTGTCGGCCAGCCGGCGCAGCGCAGCGGAGTGCAGCACCCGGGCGCGGTCACGGGCGAAATCGGTGCGGTGCTCAGTGGCCGTGCCGGGCAACGCGGCACTCTTCGCCGGTTCGACCACCAGACGCCGGCGGTCGAACGCGTCGTAGCTGTCCTGCAGTCGTGGGCTCACCGAAGCACAGTCTGCCAGCACCGCCGATCACATCCTGACCACAGCCGCGCCCCGCACCGCGCACTACATTGACGGATATGCGCATCGCCCGATTCATCGGCCTGCTGGTCGCGATCCTGACCACAGCCGCCCTGGTGGCCCCCGGCGCAGCCGCGGGGCCGCCGCTGCGGCTGCCGGCGTACATCACCGACGACGCAGACGCCTTGAACGCGGCCGGCGAGGCCCGGGTGCAGAGTGCGATCGACAGGCTCTACGACGAGCGCCGCATCCGGCTTTGGGTGGTGTTCGTCGAGGACTTCGCCGGCCAGAACGCGCAGGCATGGGCGGAATCCACCTATCAGCGCAGCGATCTCGGTGATCAGGACGCGATCCTGGCAGTGGCCACCGTGGACCGGGCGTATGCGTTCCTGGCACCCACCGAGGCGTTGGGCGGCGTCGACATCGACGAGGTGCGGCGCAACGACGTCGAACCACTGCTGCGCACCGGCGACTGGGCCGGCGCGGCGATCGCGGCCGCCGACGGCCTGGCCGACACCGGCCCCTCGGGCGGTTCGGGCAGCTGGGTGGGCATGCTCGTGCTACTCGGGCTGATCGCGCTGGCGGTCGGGGCGCTGGTGCTGTGGCAGCGGCGCCGTAAACGCAAGCGGCGCGAGGCCGAGTTCGCCGCCGCGCAGCGGGTGGACCCATCGGACCCGAATGCGCTGGCGTCGGTGTCCGTCGACGCGCTCGACGACCTGTCCAAGCAGATCGTCGTCGAGGTCGACAACGAGGTGCGCACCAGCGAGAACGAACTGACGTTGGCGGTCGAGGAATTCGGCGAAAAGGACACCGCAGCGTTCACCCGGGCGGTCACCAACGCCAAGACCACGCTGGCGCAGGCGCTCAACGTGCGCCAGATCCTCGACGACGCTGTGCCCGAGACGCCGCAGCAGCGCCGCGACCTGCTGACGCGGGTGATCGTCGCCGCCGCCCGGGCCGATCAGGAACTCGAGGCCCAGCGCGAGTCCTTCGCCGCGCTGCGCGACCTGGTGATCAACGCGCCCACCCGCCTGGACAAGCTGACCCAGCAGATGGTCGACCTGACGGCCCGGCTGGCCCCGGCCGAGCAGGCGCTGGCCCGGCTGCACTCCCAGTTCGCCGAGACCGCCCTCGCCTCGGTGTCCGACAACGTCGACGAGGCCAAGCATCGGCTGGAGTTCGCCGATCAGAACATCGGCACCGCCCGCGACCTGGTGTCACGGCCGTCGAACCGGCAGATCGGCCTGGTGGACGCCATCCACGCGGCCGAGGCGGCGCTCGGTCAGGCGCGCACGCTGCTCGACGCCGTGGACAGCGCGGGCACCGACATCAACCGCGCGGTGGCGGGCCTGCCCGCGGCGATCGCCGACATCCAGAACGGCATCAACCAGGCGGGATCCCAGCTCGCACAGGGCGGTGTCGCGGTGGCCACCGAGCTCAGTTCCGCCCGCGACGACGCGGTGCAGGCGGTGGCCCACGCCCAGAGCGAGGGCAACTCCGACCCGCTGGGCGCCTTCACCCGGCTGACCCAGGCCGACGCCGAGTTGGACCGGCTACTCGAAGAGGTCGCCCACGAACGGGAAACCACCGAGCGCCTCAGCCGCACCTACGACCAGGCGCTGTTCAACGCGCAGTCCCGGGTGCGCTCGGTGTCGGACTACATCGACACCCGCCGCGGCGCCGTCGGCCCCGAGGCGCGCACCCGGTTGTCGGAGGCGGTGCGCCAGCTGCAGGCCGCGCAGGACAAGCGGGCCACCAACCTGGCCGAGGCCACCGCCCACGCCAACGGCGCCGCGATGCTCGCCGCCCAGGCACAGTCGCTGGCCAACGCCGACGTCTCCGCCGCCCAGCGGCACTTCAACGGACCCTACGGCGGCGGTGGTCGCGGCGGCGGCGGTCAGATGGGTGCGGTGATCGGCGGCATCCTCATCGGCAACGTGCTCTCCGGAGCCCTGCGCGGCGGCTTCGGCGGCGGCGGGTTCGGTGGTGGCTTCGGTGGTGGAGGCTTCGGTGGCGGAGGCGGCGGCATGAGCGGCGGCGGCGGGCGCTTCTAGCCCGCTCGCGGCGAACCGCGAGCAGACACAAACTCACCTGTTTTCGAGTGAAAAAGGGTGAGTTTGTGTCTGTTCGCGGCGAAAGGTCAGCAGCCCTTGAGCCGGACGGCCAGGTAGTCCGACACCTCCGAGATCGCCACCCGTTCCTGGGTCATGGCGTCGCGTTCGCGCACCGTCACCGCATGATCGTCGAGCGAATCGAAGTCCAGCGTCACGCAGAACGGCGTGCCGATCTCGTCCTGACGGCGGTAACGCCGGCCGATCGCGCCGGCGTCGTCGAACTCGATGTTCCACGACGTGCGCAGTTCGGCGGCCAGGTCCCGGGCTTTCGGCGACAGGTCGGCGTGCCGCGACAGCGGCAGCACCGCCGCCTTGACCGGCGCCAACCGCGGATCCAGCTTCAGCACGGTGCGCTTGTCGACGCCGCCCTTGGCGTTGGGCGCCTCGTCCTCGGTGTAGGCGTCGACGAGGAAGGCCATCAGCGAGCGCGTCAGCCCGGCTGCCGGCTCGATCACGTACGGCGTGTAGCGGGTGTCCGAAGCCTGATCGTAGAACGACAGGTCGGCGCCGGAATGCTTGGAGTGCGTGGACAAGTCGAAGTTGGTGCGGTTGGCGATGCCTTCGAGCTCACCCCACGGGCTGCCGGCGAAACCGAACTTGTACTCGATGTCGACGGTGCCGTCGGAGTAGTGGGACAGCTTCTCCTTGGGATGGTCGTAGAGCCGCAGGTTGTCGCGGTTGATGCCGAGGTCGACGTACCAGGCCAGCCGGGTGTCGATCCAGTACCGGTGCCACTCGGCGGCCGTGGACGGCTCGACGAAGAACTCCATCTCCATCTGCTCGAACTCACGGGTGCGGAAGATGAAGTTGCCCGGGGTGATCTCGTTGCGGAAGCTCTTACCGATCTGGCCGATGCCGAACGGCGGCTTCTTGCGCGCCGTGGTGACCACATTGGCGAAGTTGACGAAGATGCCCTGCGCGGTCTCGGGGCGCAGATAGTGCAGGCCCTCCTCGGTCTCGATCGGGCCGAGGTAGGTCTTGAGCATCATGTTGAAGTCACGCGGCTCGGTCCACTGGCCCTTGGTGCCGCAGTCCGGGCAGACGATCTCGGTCATCGGAACCGAATCCGGATCGTCGAGACCCTTCTTGGCGGCGTAGTTCTCCTGCATGTGGTCCTGGCGGTGCCGCTTATGGCAGTTCAGGCACTCGACCAGCGGGTCGTTGAAAACCTCCACGTGACCTGACGCGACCCATACCTGGCGCGGCAGAATGATCGCGCTGTCCAGGCCGACGACATCGTCACGGCCGGTGACCACCGAACGCCACCACTGCCGCTTGATGTTGTCCTTGAGCTCGACGCCGAGCGGACCGTAATCCCAGGCGGATTTGGTCCCGCCGTAGATCTCGCCGGACTGGTACACCAGCCCACGGCGTTTGGCCAGGTTTGCAACGGTGTCGATGATCGAGGACGGAGCCACGGCTCAACAGCGTAGCGAGGCCGTTTGGCTGCTCGCGGCGCGGGCGAGGGGCCCGTCCGGTTGACATGCGCAGTTCCGCATGTATCGTGGGTTCAAATGAAAACGGTTTCCACTATGTCCGATTCGCAGGACTCACACGACCCGGCTCTGGAGGCGGGCACTCCGCCCGCCGAGCTGCCGCCGCGCGAAGTCCTCGACACCGCGGGCGACCTGCTGCGCGCCCTTGCGTCGCCCTTACGCATCGCGATCGTGCTGCAACTCCGCGAAGAGGCGCGCTGCGTCCACGAACTGGTCGACGCGCTGAACGTCCCGCAGCCGCTGGTCAGCCAGCACCTCCGGATCCTCAAGGCCGCGGGCGTGGTGGACGGCGCGCGGTCGGGCCGGGAAGTGTTGTACCGCTTGGTCGATCACCACCTGGCAGATATCGTCATCGCAGCTGTCAGTCATGCCGGGGAGGAGCAGCAATGACGGGTGCCGTGCGGGCGACGCGCCAGCGCGCGGCCATCGCCGCGCTACTGGACAACCTCGACGACTTCCGCTCGGCCCAGGAGCTGCACGACGAACTGCGCCGCAGCGGTGAGGGCATCGGGCTGACCACCGTCTACCGCACGCTGCAGCAGATGGCCGCGTCCGGCGCCGTCGACACGCTGCGCACCGACACCGGCGAGTCGGTGTACCGCCGGTGCTCCGAGCACCACCACCACCACCTGGTCTGCCGGACGTGCGGATCCACCATCGAGATCCAGGGCGGCCACGTCGAGAAATGGGCCGCCGCGGTCGCCCGCGAACACGGCTTCACCGACGTCAGCCACACCATCGAGATCTTCGGTCTGTGCCGCAAATGCGCGGCGGCGGCAGACAACTAGCGCTTGAGACCCCGCCATCCGGCGACGGCGACGATCACGCCGACAATCGCGATGATCGGTCCGAGGACGGTCCAGGTCGTGGTGTTGCTCATCGGGCTCCCCGACACCGCCCCCAGGCCCTGGAAGAAGAAGAGCAGACCGGCGAGAGTGACCACCACTCCGACAATGACCACTGCTGTACGCATACCCGCGACCCTAGTCCCGCGCGGTCCGGTCAGGCGACCAGCGCGCGGCGGACGTCGGTGCCGGTGGCCAACACCATCAGGATCAGCGTTCGCAGCGCGTCGTCGGTGAGGCCCGCGGCCGGGAAGTTGTAGCGCAGCAGCACGTCACCGGTCTTCTTGGAACGGCCCTTCTCCGGGCCGACCTTCTGCGCGCCGATCTTCTCCACCAGCGACACGGTGCCGAGCAGGGTGTCGTGCGCATGTTTGGCCACGCGGGCGCGGATCTTGCTGTCCAGCGGCAGATCCCACGCCAGCACCTGGGTGAGCGACACCAACTCGAGGTCCTCGGCGATCGGCACCACCCGCAGCGACGCGAACGTGTCGTCGTGCTGCACCGTCAGCGCACCGTCGTCCTCGTGCTGGACGGGCAGGACCTCCCCGAGGACCCCGGCGAGCCGATCGTGCAGCTCCATCTAGGCCCTGCCGCTCAGGCACATCATTCGGCTCTGCCGCTCAGGCACATCATTCGGCTCTGCCGAAGCGTCGGTTGCGGTGCACATATTCCTCGCACGCCGCCCACAGATCGCGGCGGTCGTAGTCCGGCCACAGCTTGTCCTGGAAGACGTATTCGGCGTAGGCCGCCTGCCACAGCAGGAAGTTGCTCGCCCGCTGCTCACCCGAGGTACGGATGAACAGGTCGACGTCGGGGATGTCGGAGCGGTGCAGGTGCTTGGCGAATGCCGCCTCGCTGATCCGGCCGGGGTTGATCTTGCCGTCCACGGCTTCCTGCGCGAGTTGGCGTGCCGCCTCCACGATCTCGGTGCGACCGCCGTAGTTCACGCAGTAGTTGATCGTGATGACGTCGTTGTCGACGGTCATCTCCTCGGCGATGTCGAACTCCTTGATGACGCTGCGCCACATCCGGGGCCGGGAACCGACCCAGCGCATCCGCACACCCATGTCGTTGAGGTTCTCCCGCCGCCGGCGCACCACCTCCCGGTTGAAGCCCATCAGGAATCGGACTTCCTCGGTGCTGCGCTTCCAGTTCTCGGTGGAGAACGCGTACACCGTCAGGTGCTTGACGCCGATCTCGATGGCCCCGCAGGTGATGTCGATGAGCACCGCCTCGCCCATTTTGTGCCCCTCGGTGCGGTGCAGCCCGCGCTGGGTGGCCCACCGCCCGTTGCCGTCCATCACCACCGCGACGTGGCTGGGCACCTGGTCGGCCGGGATCTGCGGTGCGGCAGCCTTGGAGGTGTGCTGCGGCGGGCGGGCGAATTTGCCGTTGGTGCGCGCCGGCAGCTCCGGGAAAACGACCGGCCAGCTCGACTTGTCCGGGAAGCTGGGGTAGTCGTCAGGCGCCGGCGGCAGCTGCGGGTAGCGGTTCTTCCCCGTCCGCTTGGTTGCCATGCGCTTCATCCTGCCTGATGCCCTGTCTGGCGGTCCGCTCCACCCGGTAGACACCTCGCTCCACAAGGGGCAGCGTCCGCAGCTGCCGTTCCAGATGCCACTGCAGGTGCGCGGCGACGAGTCCGCTGGCCTGACTGCGGTGCTGCGACTCGGATGCCTGCGCGTGCTCCCAGTCACCGTCGTGGAGCGCGACCATCAGGTCCAGCACGGCTTGCGGCGGTGTCACCGACCCGGACGGCCGGCAGTGCACGCACACGCTCCCACCCGCCGCGACGTGGAACGCCCGGTGCGGGCCGGGGGTTGCGCACCGGGCGCACTCGGTCAGCGCCGGGGCCCACCCGGTGATGCCCATCGCACGCAGCAGGTAGGCGTCGAGGACGAGTTCACGGGGACGGTTGCCGTCGGCCACCGCGCGCAGCGCCGCCACCGTCAGCCGGTGCAGCGCAGGCGCCGGGGCCCGCTCCTCCCCCGCCAGCCGCTCGGCGGTTTCGAGCACCGCGCAGGCACAGGTGTAGCGCCCGTAGTCGGAGACGATGTCCGAGGCGAACGCGTCGATCGCCTGGACCTGGGTGACGATGTCGAGATTGTGGCCCGGATGCAGCTGAACATCGATGTGCGCGAACGGTTCCAGCCTCGCCCCGAACTTGCTTCGGGTGCGCCGCACCCCCTTGGCCACCGCCCGCACCAGACCGTGATCGCGCGTGAGCAGGCTCACGATGCGGTCGGCTTCGCCGAGCTTGTGCTGGCGTAACACCACCGCACGATCCCGGTACAGACGCATTCGACCAGTCTGGCATTGCCAACCGACTAAAACCGGTCCGCAGCGCCGATACTCTCGTAAGTGATGGCAAAGACTCCTCCCCGCCGCGATCGACCCGCGGCCAGGTTCCCCACCCTGACTCACCAGCTCTATCAGCTGGCGAGCGGGAGTTCCTCGTCCGAGGAGCTGGTGCGCAGATCCCTGGAAGCCATCGAGGCGAGCCAGGACACCCTGAACGCCTTCCGGGTGGTGCTGGCCGACCAGGCCGTCGCCGATGCAGCCGCCGCCGATCGCAAACGCCAGGCGGGCCAGGACATTTCGCGGTTCCCGCTGCTGGGCATCCCGATCGCGGTCAAAGACGACGTCGACGTCGCCGGCGTGCCCACCCGGTTCGGCACCGAGGGCCGGGTGCGGGTGGCCGACGCCGACTCCGAGGTGGTCCGACGGCTGCGCGCCGCCGGCGCGGTGATCGTCGGGAAAACCAACACCTGCGAGTTGGGGCAGTGGCCGTTCACCAGCGGCCCCGGCTTCGGACACACCCGTAACCCCTGGTCGAGGGAGCACACCCCGGGTGGATCGTCCGGCGGCAGCGCCGCCGCCGTGGCGGCCGGCCTGGTGGCCGCCGCGATCGGGTCCGACGGTGCCGGCAGCGTACGTATCCCGGCGGCCTGGACCCACCTCGTCGGCATCAAGCCGCAGCGGGGCCGGATCTCCACCTGGCCGCTGCCCGAGGCGTTCAACGGAATCACCGTCAACGGGGTGCTGGCCCGCACCGTGGCCGACGCCGCGCTGGTGCTCGACGCCGCATCCGGCAACACCCCCGGCGACCTGCACAAGCCGCCCCGGATCCAGGCGTCGGACTATGTGTCGCGCGCGCCGGGGCCACTGCGGATCGCGTTGTCCACCAAGTTCGCGTTCACCGGGTTCCGGCCCACCTTGCACCCCGAGATCAGTTCCGCGTTGCAGGCGGTGGCCGGTCAGCTCGAACAACTCGGCCACACGATCATCTCCGCCGACCCGGACTACGACCTGCGGATGTCGTGGAACTTCCTGGCCCGCTCCACCGCCGGTATACCGGAGTGGATCGAGCGGTTGGGCTACGGCGTGACGCTGGACAAACGCACCCGTTCCAATGCCCGAATGGGCCGGCTGCTGTCCGAGGACGTGCTGCGCAAAGCCCGCGCACACGAATCGGCTTCGCAGCGGCGGATCGGCTGGGTCTTCAACCTGGCCGACGTCGTGCTCGCCCCCACCACCGCCCAGCCGCCGCCGAAGGTGGAGGCGTTCGACCAGCTCAGCGGGCTGGCCACCGACCGGGCGATGATCCGAGCCTGCCCGGCGACGTGGCCGTGGAATCTGCTCGGCTGGCCGTCGATCAACGTGCCCGCCGGGTTCACCTCCGACGGCCTGCCGATCGGGGTGCAGTTGATGGGCCCGGCGCACAGTGAACCGCTGCTGGTGTCGCTGGCCGCCGCACTGGAGGCCATCAACGGCTGGGCGGCCCGGCAACCGCAGAACTGGTGGGAACCGCGTCCCGAGATCGCGCCGGAGCAGGCCACGAATCTGCCCGCTCCGCCCTCGATTGCCGACGAGGTCGCGTAAAGTCCCCGCTGTGACCAGCAGCAAGATCGTGCGAGCACTACCCGCGGTGGCACTCGTCGGCGCCGCGATCGCCGGCATCCCGGCCGCCAACGCCGACAATCGGCGGCTCAACGAGAGCGTGGTCGTCAACGTCTACACGATCCAGCATCGCAACGACTGCGAGACCGAGATCAAGATCAACCCCCAGCTCCGGCTGGCCGCGCAGTGGCACACCAACGACGTCCTCCGAAACCGCGCCCTGAACGGCGACATCGGCTCGGACGGGTCGACCGCCCAGGATCGGGCGAACCGCGCGGGGTTCGTGGGTACGGTCTCCGAGACCGTGGCGATCAACCCGGCGCTGGCCATCAGCGGCGTCGAGATCATGAACCAGTGGTACTACCGGCCGGACTACATGGCCATCATGTCGAACTGCGCAAACACCGAGATCGGGGTGTGGTCGGAGAACAGCTGGGACCGCTCCGTGGTGGTGGCGGTGTACGGCCAGCCCGGCTAGCTCTCAGCTGGCCCTAGAAGCCCAGACGTCCCAGCTGCTTGGGATCCCGCTGCCAGTTCTTCGCGATCTTGACGCGCAGATCCAGGTAGACCTTCGTGCCGAGCAGCTTCTCGATCTGGGTCCGGGCCGCGGTTCCCACCTCTCGTAGCCGCTCACCGCCCTTGCCGATCACGATGCCCTTCTGGGAGTCGCGCTCGACGAAGAGGATGGCGTGGACGTCGACGAGAGGCTGGTCGTCCGGGCGGCCCGGGCGCAACTCCATCTCCTCGATGACCACGGCCAGCGAGTGCGGCAACTCGTCGCGGACCCCCTCGAGCGCCGCCTCCCGGATCAGTTCCGCGATCAGCGTTTCCTCGGGTTCGTCGGTGAGCTCGCCGTCGGGGTAGAACGCCGGGCCCGGTGGAAGCTGGGCGACCAGCACGTCGATCAGCACGTCGAGTTGTGTCCCGGACGTCGCCGAAACCGGGACGATCTCGGTATCGGGCCCGACCAACTCGCTCACGGCCATCAGCTGCCCGGCGACCTGTTCCTTGGACACCTTGTCCATCTTGGTCACGACCGCCACCAGCGTCGTCCTCGGCGCGACCGCGCGGATCTGCTCGAGAATCCACCGGTCCCCCGGCCCGATCTTCTCGTCGGCGGGGATGCACAACCCGATGACGTCGACCTCCGAGTAGGTGCCTTTGACCAGGTCGTTGAGGCGCTGCCCGAGAAGCGTGCGGGGGCGGTGCAGGCCGGGGGTGTCGACCAGCACGATCTGGAAGTCGTCGCGGTGCACGATGCCGCGGATGGTGTGCCGGGTGGTCTGCGGCCGGTTCGACGTGATCGCCACCTTGGTGCCGACGAGCGCGTTGGTCAGCGTGGACTTGCCGGTGTTCGGCCTGCCGACGAAACACACGAAGCCGGAACGGAATTCGGTCACGCAAGCACCGCGCCGGCCCGGTCGGTCACGATGAGCACGGCATCGCCGGAGAGCTCGCGAACCGCGGCGACGCCGGGGTCATCTGCCGATCCTCCCGCCAGCACGGCGGCCTCCAGACCGGTGGCACCACTGGACACCGCCGCGGCGACCGCGGCCTGCAGCGCGGTCAGCTCCAGCGCCGCCAGCCGGACGGGGGCACCCGCATAGGTGCGGCCGTCGACGTCGCGCACCGCCGCGCCAGTCGGTGTCTCGGCCCGGGCCATCGCGCCGCGGGCCAGCACCACCAGCTTCGCGTCTTCTGGATCCAGCTCGCTCATCGGCGTTCTTCTCCGTCGTCATCATCGTCGGGATCGGGTTCGACCGGGCTGACCAGTACGGTGCCGATCCGGACCCGCCCCCGCGGGTCGGGCCCGCCTTCGGCGCGTAACCGCAGACCGTCCCACGTCACCTCGGCGCCGGGCAGCGGCACGCGTCCGAGTTCGAGCGCGACCAGGCCGCCGACGGTGTCGACGTCGAGATCCTCGTCGAACTCCACCTCATAGAGCTCGCCGAGGTCCTCGATCGGCAGCCGGGCCGAGACCCGGTACTGCCGGTCGCCCAGGTCCTCCACCGGCGCGACCTCGTCGGTGTCGTATTCATCGGCGATCTCGCCGACGATCTCCTCGAGCACGTCCTCGATCGTCACCAGACCGGCGATCGCGCCGTACTCGTCGACCAACAACACCATGTGCACCCGGTCGAGCTGCATCTCGCGCAGCAGGGCGTCCAGCGGTTTGGAGTCGGGCACGAACGCCGGTTTGCGCATCACGTCCGACACTGCGGTGTCACGGCCGCCGTTGATCGAGTTGTAGGTGCGTTGCACCAGATCCTTCAGATACACGACGCCGACGACGTCGTCGACGTTCTCGCCGATCACCGGGATGCGCGAATGCCCGCTTCGCACCGCCAGCGAGGTGGCCTGGCCCGCCGTTTTGTCACTCTCGATCCACACCATCTCGGTGCGCGGCACCATCACCTCACGCGCCGGGGTGTCCCCCAGCTCGAACACCGACTGGATCATCCGGCGTTCGTCGTCGGCCACCACACCACTCTGCTGAGCCAAGTCGACGACCTCGCGCAGCTCGATCTCGGAGGCGAACGGACCGTTGCGGAAGCCCCGGCCCGG
Source organism: Mycolicibacterium hippocampi (assembly GCF_010723735.1). Classification (GTDB taxonomy): domain Bacteria; phylum Actinomycetota; class Actinomycetes; order Mycobacteriales; family Mycobacteriaceae; genus Mycobacterium; species Mycobacterium hippocampi. The sequence continues at coordinate 4,406,991 of NZ_BLLB01000002.1, forward strand.
GGTCAGCGCGTTGCCGATCAACACCAGCAACCGGCTGACCGGAAGCAGCAGCACCGAGATCGCTTGCAACGGAAGGGCCGTCAGCAATGCGATGGTGTACGCGTTCTGCCTGCCCACCGTGCGGGGCCCGACACCTATCGCCACGAAGCTGACCACCACCATGATCGCGGCGGCGGCGGCCAGTCCCCACGTCACGCCCAGGCCGCCGTCGAGGTAGGCGGCCAGCAGCACCGTCGCGCTGACCTCGCAGGTGATGCGCAGCAGCACGATGAGGTTGATGTAGCGGGGCCGCTCGACCATCACCCTGGCCAACCGCACAGCACCCGGCCGTTCCTCGCGGACGAGTTCGTCGACGCGCGCCTTCGACACGGTGCTCAGCGCGGCGTCGATCGCGGCGAACAGCCCACCGAACGCGACCAGCACAACGGCGCTGATCAGCTGACCGACGGGGCTCACGGTTCGTCGAACAGTCGGGATCTGTCCACCAACCGGCGGTCCTTATCGATCTGCCGGTCCTGGTAGTAGGCCTCGACCTGGTCGGCCACCCACTCTTCGAGCAGCTGGCGCTGCAGCGCGAACATCTCTTTTTCCTCATCGGGCTCGGCGTGGTCGTAACCCAGCAGGTGCAGCACACCGTGGACGGTGAGCAGGGCCAGCTCCTGACCCAGGGTGTGCCCGGCATCTTCGGCCTGCTTGGCGGCGAACTCGGGACACAGCACGATGTCGCCGAGCATCGACGGCCCCGGCTCCGGCGAATCGGGCCGGCCGCCGGGTTCGAGTTCGTCCATCGGGAAACTCATCACATCGGTCGGGCCCGGCAGGTCCATCCACCGCATGTGCAGGTCCGCCATCGCGGCGGTGCCGAGCAGCACCATCGACAGCTCGGCAGCTGGATTGACGTCCATCTTGCGGATGACGAACTGGGCGACGCTGATCAGTTCCTGCTCGGAGATGTCGATGCCCGATTCGTTGGCAACCTCGATACTCATGGGGTGCTCTGCTACCGCCTCGGTCTGCCCGAGCTGGTCGAGCGCCGCTGCGCACGGTTCATCAGGGTCGGCTCCTCGGATCTGGCGTAGGCGTCCACGATCTCGCCGACCAGGCGATGACGGACCACGTCGGCGCTGGTGAGTTCGGCGAAGTGGATGTCATCGATCCCGTCGAGGATGCGCATCGCCGCGCGCAGTCCGGACGCCGCGCCACCCGGCAGGTCGACCTGCGTGATGTCGCCTGTCACAACGATTTTCGAGTCGAAGCCGAGCCGGGTGAGGAACATCTTCATCTGCTCGGCGGTGGTGTTCTGAGCCTCGTCGAGGATGATGAACGCATCCGAAAGGGTTCTGCCACGCATGTACGCCAGCGGTGCCACCTCGATCACCCCGGCACTCATCAGCTTCGGGATCAGCTCGGGATCCATCATGTCGTGCAGGGCGTCGTAGAGGGGACGAAGGTACGGGTCGATCTTCTCGCTCAGCGTGCCGGGCAGAAAGCCGAGGCGCTCACCGGCTTCCACTGCCGGGCGGGTCAAAATGATTCGGCTGACCTGTTTGGTCTGCAGCGCGTTGACGGCTTTGGCCATCGCCAGATACGTCTTGCCAGTACCCGCGGGGCCGATGCCGAACACGATGGTGTGCGCGTCGATCGCGTCGACGTAGCGCTTCTGGTTCAGCGTCTTGGGCCGGATCGTCTTGCCGCGCCGCGACAGGATGTCCAGGGTCAGCACCTCGGCCGGCGACTCGTCGACCGTGCCCGTCAGCATCGCCACGCTGTGGCGCACCGCATCCGGTGTCAGCGTCTGACCACTGGAGACGACCTCGATCAGCTCGGAGAGCGCCCGCTCGGCCAGCGCCACATCCGCGGGTTCACCGGAGACGGTGATCGCGTTCCCGCGGGCGTGGATATCGGCGCTGAGCAGATTCTCGAGGGCGCGCAAGTTCTCATCGGAGGAGCCGAGCAGGCCCACGATGAGGTCGGGCGGAACAGTCATGCTGCTGCGGACCGACGGCTCAGGCGTGTCCGAGGCGGCGTTCGTCTCGCGGGGGCTCACGTGTGGTTTTCTGCCTGCTTCCTGTGTCTCGACCCGAATCGAAAACCCAGTTTAGCGCCGCCGACCGTCACGTCCCAACGCGTTACGACGGCGGCCCGACCGGCGTCGGCTCCGTCGTCTCCACCGGCCGCGGGTCGGGGGGACGCAACGGACGTTCGCGCACCACCACCGGCCACCAGAACCATCGGCCCAGCAGAGTGGCGATCGACGGCATCATGAACGCGCGCACGACGAAGGTGTCGAACAGCAGACCCAACCCGATGGTGGTGCCGACCTGCGCGATCACCCGCAGGTCGCTGACCACCATGGAGGCCATGGTCAGCGCGAAGACGACACCCGCGAGCGTGACCACGCTGCCGGTACCACCGATCGAGCGAATGATGCCGGTCTTGATCCCGGCACCGATCTCCTCCTTGAACCGCGACACCAGCAGCAGGTTGTAGTCCGATCCGACCGCGATCAGCGCGATGATCGACATCACCAGCACCATCCAGTGCAGCTCGATGCCGATGATGTGCTGCCAGATCAACACCGAGACCCCGAACGAGGCGCCCAACGACAGGATCACGGTACCGACGATGACCAGCGAGGCGACCAGGCTGCGGGTCAGCAGCAGCATCACCATCAGCACCAGGCTCAGCGCGGCGAGGACTGCGATCATCATGTCGTAGCGGGACCCGTCCGACATGTCCTTGAACGTCGCCGCGGTACCCGCGAGCTGGATCGTGGCGTCTTCCAGCGGGGTGCCCTTGAGCGCCTCGATCGCCGCGATCTTGATGGGTTCGACCCGCGCGAGCGCCGCGGGTTCTGTCGGGTCGCCGCGGTGGGAGACCAGCATGCGCACGGTCTTGCCGTCGGGCGAGAAGAAACTCTCCATCGCCTGTTGGAAGTCCTTGTTCTCGAACACTTCCGGCGGCAAATAGAAGGAGTCGTCGTTTCTGGCCGCATCGAACGACTTCCCCATCGCCGTGGAGTTCTCGCTCATCTCGTCCATCTGATCGTAGAACCCGCCCATGGTGGCGTAGGTCGTCAACATCATGTGACGCATGCTCTCCATGGTCTCGATCATCGGCGGGAACGTCGCGAGCATCTGCGGCAACAGCGTCCGCATCGTCTCCATGTTCACCAGCGCCTTGTCGAACGAGTCGGTCATGGTGCTGATGCCGTCCATCGAATCGAACAGCGACCGGAACGTCCAGCACATCGGGATGTTGTAGCAGTGCGGTTCCCAGTAGAAGTAATTCCGGATCGGACGGAACTGGTCATCGAAGTTGGCGATCATGTCGCGGACCTGATGCACGGTCTGCTGCATCTCGGTGAAGTCGTCGATCATCACCGTGGTGACGTTCGACAACTGCGTCATCAGCCCGTACATGGTGCGCATGGTTCCGATCGTGCGGGCCAGGTCATCAGCCTGGACGCGCATGTCCTCCATCCGGTCCTGCATCAGCTTCATGTTCTGCTGCTGACCGACGCCCTGCATGCTGATCAGGAACGGGATCGAGGTGTTCTGGATCGGCGCCCCGTCCGGACGGGTCGGAGCCTGCACGCGTGCGACACCCTCGACGCCGAAGACCCTCTTGGCGAGCCGGTCCAACACCAGGAAATCGGTGGGGTTGCGCAGGTCGTGATCGGATTCGACGAGGAGGATCTCCGGGCTCATCCGGGACAGCGAGAAGTGTTCCGTCGCAGCCTCCAACCCGGCGTTGGCCGGAATGGACTCCGGAACATAGCGGGTGTCGTCGTAGCTGGTCTGGTAGCCCGGCAGCGCGGCCAACCCGATGAAGGACAACGCCAGCGACGCCACCAGTATCGGTCCGGGCCAGCGGACCACCATGGTGCCGACGCGACGCCAGGCGCGGATCCGCATGGCGCGCTTGGGCTCGAGGAGACCGAACCGGCTGCCGACGGTCACCACCGCCGGGCCGAGGGTGAGCGCGACGGCCATCCCGGCCAGGGTGCCCACCCCGCACGGCACACCCATGCTCTGGAAGTAGGGCATGCGTGTGAACGACAGGCAGAACATCGAGCCGGCGATGGTCAGTCCCGAGCCCAGCACGACGGGCGCCGTGCCGTGGAACATCTCGTAGTAGGCCTCTTCATGGGTGGCGCCGGCGGTTCGGGCCTCCTGATAACGGCCGACGAGGAAGATCGCGTAGTCGGTGCCCGCGGCCACAGCCAGCGAGATCAACAGGTTGGTCGCGAACGTCGACAGACCGATCAAGTCGTAGTGGGCCAGCGCAGCGACGACGCTTCGTGCCAGCCCCAACTGGACGAGGACCACCGCCAGCAGCAGCAGCACGGTCGAGATCGAGCGGTAGAAGAACAACAGCAGCACCGTGATCACCACGAAGGTGACCATCAGCACGAGCGCCATGCTGCTCTCGCCGGCGATGTTGACGTCGGCGGTCAATGGCGCCGGCCCGGTGACGTGCACCCGAACCCCGGGCGGCGGCGGTGAATTGGCGACGATGTCTCGGACCGCTGCTACGGCCTCGTTGGACTCGGCCTCGCCCATGTTGCCGGCGAGGTTCAGCGTCGCGTACGCGGCTCGGCCGTCCGAGCTCTGTGCGGCCGCCTCGGTCAGCGAGTCACCCCACATGTCCTGGATGTTGCGGACATGCTCGGGCGCCGCCTCCAGCTTGTCGATCAGCTGGTCGTAGTAGTCGTGGGCGTCGTCACCGAGGGGCTGTTCGTTCTCGCTCTCCAGGACGATCAACGCGATCGAATCCGAGTCGGCCTCCTCGAAGAGCCGGCCCATGTCGGCCATCGCCTGCATCGACGGCGCATTGCTCGGGCTCATCGAGACCGAATTCTCGGCAGCGACGACCTCCAGTTGAGGCACGAGCACGTTGAGGGCAACGAGCAGAAGCGTCCAACCCACGATGATGGGGATCGCGAGCCGTCGGATCGACTGCGCGAGGAATCTCGGTCGGCGCAGCGCCTCGCTGCGGTTGCCGGCGACGTTCATCACGCCGCCTTGGTGAAGCAGTAGATGTAGGCGCTGACGTTGGTGATGGTGCGTTCGTCCTTCACTACGCCGTCGGCGGTGATCCGGCATCCGATGAAGTCGCCGTTACCCTGGGCCACGATGTTTCCCGACATCGCCGGCGAGTCGGTCTCGATGTCGATCGACCACGGAAGGGCGGCACCCACAAGCTGGTTGGGGTCGCCCTCAGCGTCGACGTAGTTGATGTCGGCGATCGCGCCCGGTTCGCCCCAGACCTCGTAGCGGACCACCTTCGGGTCGGACTTGTTGGAATCCTCGGACATGCTCCCCGCATAGCTCGGCAGCTGCTGTGAGCCGAAGATGCCGCGGATCCGCCATACGCTGAACGCGCCGACAGCGAGCACGATGACCAGAACGAGCGGTAGCCATGCTCGTGCCAAACGGGTGAGAATCAGACGTCCTTCGCCCTCGGGTGCAGCTTCTGGGGTCGTTCAGAAGGGAAGGCTAACCTATCTAATATCGGGCGGGTGAGCTACCCCCCGGGGGTGTGGTCAGCGCCACCGCGAGGTCAGCACCCCGAGCGCACCCAGCGCCACCGCGGCGGCCGTCGATGTCCGTAACACGGTCGGCCCCAACCGGACCGCCACCGCTCCGGCCTCCGTCAGCTCGGCCAGCTCGGCGTCGGCGATGCCTCCCTCGGGCCCGACCACCAGCGTCAGCGCCTCGGACTGCGCCAGCGCCACCTCGGTCAGGGGCCGGGCGGCCGACTCGTGCAGCACCAGCACCGTGGCCGGGTCTGCGGCCCGCACCCGGTCGACGAGTTCCCCGGTCGAAACGACGCCCTCGACGGCGGGGATGTAGGGCCGCCGGGACTGGCGGGCCGCCGAACGAGCCACCGCCCTCCAGCGCCGCAGGCCCTTCTCGACCTTTGCCGGCCCGTCCCAGCGCGCCACGCACCGCGACGCCTGCCACGCCACGAACGCGTCCGCTCCCACCTCCGTGGCGAGTTCTACGGCGAGTTCGGAACGCTCGGCTTTGGGTAACGCCTGCACCACCGTGATCCCCGGCACCGGAGGCTGTACCTGATGACGTTCCTGCACCCGGGCCGTCAGCCGGCCCTTCGCGACGTCCTCGACGACGCAGTGCGCCACCGCACCGGCGCCGTCGCTCAGATCGAGGTGCTCCCCTGGACGGGTTCGGCGCACGTTGGCCGCGTGGAAGCCCTCGTCGCCGTCGACCACCGCGAGCTCGCCGGGTCCGGGCACCGCCTCGACGTAGAACAGGCTGCGCACCGGTGGCCTAGCGGCCGGTGAACGTTTCGCGCAGCCGGTTGAACAGACCGCCGCCGTGCGACGAGTTGTTGCTGTGGGCGGTGCGAACCTCGGCGGTGCCATTGGTGCGCTCCTTGAAGGCGCGCAGCAGCTCGACGTCCTCGTGGTCGAGCCGTGACGGAACGACGACGTCGATGTGGGCGTGCAGGTTGCCGCGGACACCCGAGCGCAGGTGTGGCATGCCGTGGCCGCGGAGCGTGGTGACCGAGCCGGGTTGGGTCCCGGCGCCGACGGTGATCTCGATGGGCCCGTCGATGATCGCCTCGACGGTGACGGTGGTGCCCAGCGCGGCGTCGACCATCGGCACCGAGATCGTGCAGTGCAGGTCGTCCCCGTCGCGGACGAAGACGTCGTGCGGCTTCTCGTGGACTTCGACATACAGGTCGCCGGCGGGGCCGCCACCGGGCCCGACCTCGCCCTGAGCCGCCAGCCGCACCCGCATCCCGTCCCCCACCCCGGCGGGGATCTTGACGCTGATGTCGCGGCGGGCCCGGACCCGGCCGTCCCCGGCGCACCTGTTGCACGGATCCGGGATGACCTCGCCGACGCCGCCACAGACCGGGCAGGGGCGGGACGTCATCACCTGTCCCAGCAGCGAGCGTTGCACCGTCTGGATCTCACCGCGGCCCCCGCAGGTGTCACACGACACCGGCGTGGAGTTTCCGTGGGTGCCCTTGCCCTGGCACAGGTCGCACAGCACCGCGGTGTCGACCGTCACCTGCTTCGTCACCCCGGTCGCGCATTCCTCCAGGTCCAGCCGCATCCGCAGCAACGAGTCGGAGCCGGGACGCACCCGCCCGGTCGGCCCGCGCGAGGCGGCACCGCCGCCGAAGAACGCCTCGAACACGTCCCCCAGACCGCCGAACCCGGAGAATCCGCCGGCGCCGGCGCCGCCGGCTGCGGATTCCATCGGATCGCCACCGAGGTCGACGATCCGGCGCTTCTCCGGATCGCTGAGCACCTCGTAGGCGACGCTGATCTCCTTGAACCGGGCCTGGGCGGCCTCGTCGGGGTTGACGTCGGGGTGCAGCTCGCGCGCCAGCTTGCGATAGGCACGTTTGATCTCCGAGTCACTCGCACCGCTGCTCAACCCGAGCAGCCCGTAATAGTCGCGTGCCACGCTCAACCTTTCCCACCCGCTGATCCGTCCGAGACGAACACCGATCAGCGGCTACCTAGGACCTCGCCAATATAGAGAGCAACCGCGGCGACATTGGCGATAGTTCCCGGATAGTCCATCCGAGTGGGACCCACCACACCCATGCCGCCGAACACCTTGCCCGAACTACCGTATGCCGTGCTCACCACCGAGGTGCCGGCCATCTGTTCGGCCTCTGTTTCATGGCCGATCCGGACGGTGACCTTACCCGCCTCCTGCTGCGCGGCCAGCAGGCGCAGTACCACCACCTGCTCCTCGAGCGCCTCGAGCACCGACCGCAGCGAGCCCCCGAAATCCGCGGTGTTGCGGGTGAGGTTGGCGGTGCCGCCCAGCATCAGCCGCTCCTCGCTGTGTTCGACCAGCGACTCGACCAGCACGGTCGCCGACCTGCCGACGGCATTGGCGAGCCGACCCTGGCCGTTGAGTTGCGAGGCCAGATCGGAGACCGCAATGGAGGCGGCGGCCAGCGGCTTGCCCTCCAACGCCTGCCCGAGAAGATCGCGCAGCTGGGACAGCTCGACATCGTCGATGCCGTCGCCGAGCTCGACGATGCGCTGGTCCACCCGGCCGGAGTCGGTGATCACCACCAGCAGCAGCCGCGCCGGCGTCAGCGCCACCACCTCCAGATGCCGCACCGACGACGTCGACAGCGTCGGGTACTGCACGATCGCGACCTGGCGGGTCAGCTGAGCGAGCAGCCGCACCGCACGGCGCAGCACATCGTCCAGATCGACCCCGGACTCCAGGAACTTCAGGATCGCGCGGCGCTCCGCGCTGGACATCGGTTTGACGTTGTCGAGCCGGTCGACGAACTCGCGGTAGCCCTTCTCGGTGGGCACCCGCCCCGAGCTGGTGTGCGGCTGGGCGATGTAGCCCTCCGCTTCCAGCACCGCCATGTCGTTTCGCACCGTCGCGCTCGACACCCCGAGGTTGTGGCGCTCGACCAGGGACTTGGAACCGATGGGCTCCTTGGTCGAGACGAAGTCGGCAACGATTGCGCGCAACACCTCGAATCGACGATCGTCAGCGCTGCCCATTGTTCACCCACCTCTCGTCGGCCGTACCGGTCGACGTTCAGTTTACGGTGATCAGCGGCGGGTTCATCCCGCGGAGCAGCCCGGGCGCGCCCGGGCTCCAGGGGTTAACCTGGCAGACGGTCCGATATTGCGGGGGGCAAGGGCAGCGAAGGCGCGTCGATGATCTTCAAGGGAGTCCGCGAGGGAAGGCCCTACCCCGACCACGGGCTGTCGCACCGGCAGTGGGCCCAGATCCCGCCGCGCCAGATCCGCCTCGACGAGTTGGTGATGACGACCACGGTGCTCGCCCTGGACCGGCTGCTGTCGGAGGACTCCACTTTCTACGGTGACCTGTTCCCGCATGCGGTCAGGTGGCGCGGCAGCGTCTACCTCGAAGACGGCCTGCACCGGGCCGTGCGGGCGGCGCTGCGCAACCGGACGGTGCTGCACGCCCGGGTGTTCGACATGGACCTGCCGCTGCCCCAGCCGGGCTGAGCCGCCACCTTTGCCGCGCGAGGGCGCGTGTCTGCACGCGACACACCGCAATTCTCTGGCGTTCAGCGCACGCTCGCCGCTCCTCACAGCGCCCAAACAGCCATGCGTGTACATCATGGAGGTATGCGGGTGCTCGTGGCGGAGGACGAGCAGCTGCTCGCGGATGCGGTGGCCACGGGTCTGCGTCGGCACGCCATGGCTGTTGACGTGGTCTATGACGGCGCGAGCGCGCTCGAGCGGGCCACCGTCAACGACTACGACGTAGTGGTGCTCGACCGCGACCTGCCCGGGGTGTCCGGCGACGAGGTGTGTGCGACGCTGACTGGCGCCGGCGGCGATTCCCGGATCCTGATGCTGACCGCGGCGACCGCGGTGATGGACCGCGTGGCGGGTCTGCGCCTGGGCGCCGACGACTATCTGATCAAACCTTTCGCGTTCGCCGAGTTGGTCGCCCGCGTGCAGGCCCTGGCTCGTCGGGCGCGTCCCGCCGTCCCACCGGTGCTCGAACGCAGCGGCATCCGGGTGGACCCGCACCAACGCACGGTACAGCGAGATGGCCGACCGATTCCTCTGTCCCGCAAAGAGTTTGCCGTTCTCACCGAGCTGTTGCAGGCCAACGGCGGGGTGGTGTCGGCCGAACAGTTGCTGGAAAAGGCGTGGGACGAGAACGTCGACCCGTTCACCGGCGTCGTCCGGTACACCATCATGATGCTGCGTCGTAAGCTCGGCGATCCGCCGGTGATCGACACCGACCCGGGCGTCGGGTATCGCATCCGATGACGCCCCGATCCCGGCGTCGGTCGACCATCCGATGGCGCCTGACCGTCCTGTACGCCGGCGCCTTCTTCCTGGCCGGAGCCGTCCTCATCGCCCTGACGTACTTCTATTTGCATCAGTCGCTCTACAACCGCCCTGCCGGCGCCCAGGGCGTCGTGAGCCAGTTCCTCGATGATCGCGGCGTGCGGAACCGTCCCGTGGTCGACGGCCTGTTCCGCGCCCTCGCCACCGAGGCTGAGCGGGAGCGACGCGACACCCTACGCGGCATGCTGACCTGGTCGCTGGTGTCGCTGGGCGCCGTCGGCCTCGTGGCGGGGGCATTCGGCTGGTTGCTGGCCGGGCGCGCGCTGGCACCGCTGCAGAACGTCACCGCGACTGCACGCCGGGTCGCTGACCGCAGCCTGCACGAACGGATCACGCTGGACGGCCCGAACGACGAGATCAAGGAATTGGCAGACACTTTCGACGCGATGCTGGAGCGGCTGGACCGCGCATTCGACGGACAACGCCGATTCGTGGCCAACGCCTCACACGAGTTGCGTACCCCCTTGGCGATCAATCGGACTTTGATCGAGGTCGCACTGCAGGACCCGGACACCCCCGCGGCAACCCGCAAGCTGGGCGAAACGCTTCTGGGTGTCAACCACCGCAACGAACGCCTCATCGACGGCCTACTGGTACTTGCCAGCAGCGATCAGCAATTGCAGGTACGCGCCCGGGTGGACCTGGGAAAGATCACCGATCGCGCGGTGGCGATGGCCAACCCACCCAACGGCGTCCGGATCCGCGCCGATCTACCGCCGACTCCAGTCCTGGGCGATCCGGCACTACTGGAGCGCGTCGCCCAGAACCTCATCGACAACGCTGTGCGGTACAACGTGACCGAGGGTGGATGGGTGGACGTATCGGTCAGCGCATCCGATGGCGTTGCCCGCCTAGCCGTGACGAACTCCGGCCCAGTGGTGGCCGGCGCGGACATTCCCGCCCTGTTCGAACCATTCCGCCGGCTGGCCGGAACCGAGCGGATCGGCTTCGGTGCGGGCCTTGGTCTTTCGATCGTCCGTTCGGTGGCGACCGCCCACGGCGGCGAGGTACACGCGGTGCCCCGCCCCGAGGGCGGCCTGGTAGTGACGGTCACACTGCCGTCACGTCAGTAGTTGTGGCAGGTGTTCGCGATACGCGCCATCGTCTGGGCTTTCTCCTGACCCTCCGGCGTGTCCCACTGTTCGTCGATCTTGTTCTGCCAATGCGGATTCTCGGACAGCAGCCGTGCCAGCTCCTGTTGTCTCTGCTCTACCGACATCACCACGAAGTCCTGCAGCTTCTGCTGAGCGGCGGGACGGTTGTCGAGTTCGGCAGCGGCCTTCGGCGCTTCGGTGCGCACGGCCGCATACAACTGGTCGCAGTTGCACGTCGTCTGGATCAGCGGGCCATTGCCCGGTTGCGCAACAGCCACATCCGGCAACGCCAGCAACGGTAGGACGATCGCGGCACTGCCTGCAACCAGCAGTCTTGACGCAAATCTTGAAAACACGGTTTCCACCTTTCGACGCGTGCTCAGCCCACCGCGGTGTTGCGGTCGCCAGATCAGTGCATCAGGCGGACTGTTTGGTCAGCGCTAGCGTGCTCGTGGCGGCCGAGCGTGCGTGAAATGCCGGCAATTGCGGCGCGCCGCCGTGCAAACGCGCGCGTTCGCGGGGCAGACCGGAGTGCTACGGACCGGACATCGCCTCACGCAGGCTGCGCGGGCGCAGGTCGGTCCAGGTCTCCTCGACCCAGGCCAGGCAGTCGGCGCGGGTGCTCTCCCCGAACACCACCCGCCAGCCGGCCGGGACGTCAACGAACGTCGGCCACAGGCTGTACTGCTCCTCGTCGTTGACCAGCACGTAGAACGTGCCGTTCTCGTCATCGAACGGGTTGGTGCTCATCTGTTCTCCTCGTCGATCGGGTCGAATGGTCCGGTGCCGCATCGGGGTATCGGCTCCCCAGCACGCGGTCGGACAGCAGCCCCAGACAGCTCAGGTTCGGGAATCCGGGGCCCTGGGTCAGACCGGCCAGGCCGGGCAGGAACAGTTTGGGCTCGACACCGCAGACGGCGAGGTCGTGACCGATCGACTCCTGCAGCGCGTCCCCGGTCAGCGGCCGCCGCAGTCCCAGTTCGAGCAGATCACGGGCATCCTGGCTGAACAGCGGCAGAAACCACATCGAGTCGGCGCCCGAGCCGTCGATGACGAGGTCGAACCCGTGCACCGTCTCCAGACGCTCGCCCCCGCGATCGGTGCTCAGCGTCAACCGGATCCGCTCCTCGCGTGCGACGGCGTGGGCGACCCGGCCGCGCAGGTGCCGGATCCGGTCGTCGGCGAGCAGCGCGTCCTGCACCCTGGCCGAGAAAACCCCGCGGTCGGTGCGGGCCAGCGCATCCCGGCGCTCGGCCATCGTCAGGCTCGACCAGTCGGTCGGGTCCGAGAACAGCGTGTTCTCGAAGAAACCCTCGCCGCGGGTGAACAGGGTGACCTGCGGGGAGATCACCGTGATGGTCGAAACACGATGTCGGAAGAGCTCGTTGAGCATGGAGGCAGCCGTCTCGCCGCCGCCGATGACGGCGACCCGTTCGGCGACGATGAGTTCGTTGCGCGCGGCATGCTGCCAGAACTGTGCGATCGACAGCACGCGCGAATCGTGCGGCAGGATGGAGCGCTGCGCCTGGCCGGGGCCGGTGATCATCACGCCGTCGGCGTGCACCGTCTGCCCGCCGGTGGCCAGCGCCCAGCGCTGACCGTCCACCGAGATGCGTTCCACCTCACCGGTGATCACCGACATCGCCACCCTGTCGGCGACCCAGCGCAGATAGCGACTCCAGCCCCAGTGCGTCGGTGCCGGACGTCCGCGGTCCACCCATTCGGCAAACTGGGCGCTGGCGATCAGATAGGACTGCCAGCTGTGCCGGGTCATCCGTTCGTCGAGTTCAGCGTTGCGCCGCGGGACGAGCGACGAGCGGTACGGGAACCCGACGTCCTTCTCCGGGCTGGTCCCCAGGCGGTGCTGGCCGTCGGTCCAGCCGCCGACGGCCTGCCAGTTGGCTGCGACGGTGCTGCGCTCGATCGCCACGACGTCGGGGACGTCGACGCCCATGTCCCGCAACACGGCGGCTTTCGCGGCGACGGCGACGGCTTTGGGGCCGGCGCCGATGACGGCGAGCGTTTGTCCGGCGGCCGCGTTCACAGTGCCTCCCCGAGGATGATGACGGCGCGCCGCCAGTGGTCGGTGAGACTCTCGACGTCCTCGATGCTCGACAACCGGTCACTCCACCGCCAGCTGGTGCGCAGCTGGGGGCCCTCAGGGCTGCCGTGGACGACCGAGATGACGTCAAACGTATAGCGCAGTGGCAGTTCGGGTTCCGGTGAGATCGGCATCAGCCCGTTGAGGCTGCTGTCGGTGACCAGCGACCACTCGGTGGCGGTCTGGTCCGCGCTCAGGTCGTAGCGGCCGATGTAATTGAACTCCACCTGGGGACCGGGGAGGCGTGCCAGGTCCCCGTCCGGTCCGCCGTTTGGGGGGTAACGCAACAGCCCGTAGTCCATTCCCCGGTTCGGCACGGCGGCCAGCTGGTCGGTGACCGCCCGCAACAGGGTCCGGGCCGCTGCCGGATTGCGCTCCGCGGCAGCGACGTCGATCGCCGCCTCCCCCGCTCCGAGCCGCACCGGGAACACCGAGGTGAACCATCCGACGGTGGCCGACGTGTCGACCGAACCCGCAGGACCCGAGACCACCGCGTCCTCCCTACCGTGCCCTTCGAGGGCGATCAGCGCCCCGTGGTGTGCCGGTTGGCCGCGGGCCACCCGCGACGACGCGATGGTGATCGTGAGCGCGGTGAGCAGGAAGTTCCGCATCTCGATGCCCGCACTGTCCAACCGGCTGAGGATGTTTCGGGTGGTGGCGGGGTCGGTGAGGATATCGGTCAGGTGCAGCGACGCCCAGGTGTCCCGCGCCGGGTCGGGCAACCGGCTGCCGAGCACCGGGTCGGGGGCGGTCAGCTGCCGGACCCAGTAGTCACGTTGTCCGGCGACTTCCGCTGAGCGGCTTCGTTGTGCGAGCAGTGCGGTCCACTGCCGGTAGGTGGTGTATTCGCCGGCCTGCCCGGGGGTGGCGCCGGCCTCGATCTCGACAGCCAGCTGCATCAGCGCCCCGAGAACGACGTACCAGGACACCACGTCGGTCGCCAGGTGGTGCACGCACAGCATCAGCACCGGCGGTTGCGCGTCGAACCAGACGGCCTGCACCATCGAACCGTCGGCCGGATCGATACGGTCCAGTGCGGCAACAGCTTCGGCTGCGACGACGTCCTGCAAACCTTCTGGTCCGACATTCACCCGGGTCAGCACGTCGCCGGCTGCGACGGCACCGGGGGGACGCGTGGCGAGTCGGTACCCACCGGTGGTGGTGTCGAGGACCGAGCGCAGCATGTCGTGGCGGTCCAGCAGCGCCTGCAGGATCTGTTCGAGGCGGCCTGCGGGTATATCGGACGGCAGCGCGATCAGCACATTCTGGGTGAACCGGCGGAAGTTGCCGTGCTCGTAGAGCCACGACATGATCGGCGCGGGGGTGACCGTCCCGTACCGGCCGGGGGTCACCGGGGCGGGCTCGGGTTCCGAGACGCCGGAGTCGATCGCCGCTGCGAGCTCACGGATATTGGTGCATTCCAACATCAATCGGGCCCGCATCTCGATACCGCGACGGCGGGCCGCCTGTACCGTCGTCAACGCCACGATGCTGTCCAGCCCCATCTCCAGAAAATCGGTGGTCACCGCGACCTGGGCACCGTCGAGCACCTCGGTGAGCAGCTCGACCAGGGCGGCCTCGGTCGGGGTCTGCGGCAGCGACGACGGCCCTTCCGATTCCGGCGAGTCCACGGTGATCGCCGCCAGGGCGGCTTCGTCTATCTTGCCGTGCGAGGTCAACGGCAGCTCGTCGACCACGATGATCTCCTGGGGCACCATGTAGCGCGGCAGCCGTGCCGCCAGCCACGCCCGCAGTTCGGTGATCACCGGCGGCTGTGCTCCCCCGGTGACGTAGGCGCTCAGCCGCGGTCCCCGGCTGCGTGCCCGCGGGGTGACGTGGGCGTCGCGCACGTCGGGATGGCTCTGCAGCACAGCAGCGATCTCGCCCGGCTCGACCCGGAAGCCCCGGATCTTGACCTGGTCGTCGGCTCGGCCGAGGAACTGCAGACCGCCGTCGGCGCCGCGGCGCACCACATCACCGGTGCGGTACATCCGGGATCCCACCGTGAACGGATCGGCGACGAAGCGGCCCGCCGTCTCGGCAGCCCGACCGAGATAGCCGCGGGTGAGCTGACCGCCGGACAGGTACAGCTCACCGGTGACCCCGTCGGGCACCGGGCGCAGCCACGCGTCGAGCACGTGCGCGCAGGTGGTCGCGGTCGGGCGTCCGATCGAGGGCCGCTCGTGGGAATCGATGGCGGCGACCACCGCCTCGACGGTCGTCTCGGTCGGTCCGTAACAGTTGAACGCGGTCATCCCGGTGCGGGCGCATTCCTCGCCGAGCAGGCGCCAGGTCGCGAGGTTGACCGCCTCGCCGCCGAGCGCGAGCACCGCGAGCGGCACGGTGCTGAGCAATCCGACGTCGTGCAGCTGCGCGAACATCGACGGTGTGGTGTCGAGCATGTCGATGCCGTAGCGGCCGATGGTCTGCACCAGGGCTTCGGCGTCGCGCTGGACGTCGTCGCCGACGATGTGCACCGAATGGCCGTCGAGCAACGCAGCCAGCGGCTGCCAGGCGGCGTCGAACGTGAACGACCAGGCGTGGGCGACCCGCAGCGGCCGTCTGACCCGCTCGGCCGCGGGTCGCAGGACGTGCTCGACGTGGTCGTGGGCGTAGCCCAGCACGGCGCCATGGGTGCCCACCACCCCTTTGGGCCTGCCCGTGGTGCCGGACGTGAACACCACGTAGGCCGCCTGCGCCGCGGGCACCTCCGCCGGCCGGTAGTCCCGCGGCGGCTCCGGGTACGACGACGCGGACGCGGCGACGAACGCGTCGTCGATCACCACCCGCGCACCGGACTGCTCGAGGATGTCGCCGACCCGCTCGGCGGGCATCGCCGGGTCGAGCGGCACGATCATCGCCCCGGCCTTCAGCACGCCCAGCATCGCGACGACGTAATCCGGACCCCGGGAGAGCATCACGGCGACCGCCGTCTCGCGCTGCACGCCGACGTCGAGCAGCGCCGCGGCCACCCGGTCGGCGGCCTCGTCGAGCTCCCGGTAGGTCAGCGCGCCGCCGTCCCACGTCAGCGCCTGCGAACCCAGCCGGCCGCCCGCCACCTCGGTGAACCTGGTGTGCACACCGGTGACCGACCACCCACCGGACGAGGTCGGCGCCGGGGGCGGGTCGCTCTCGGCAGGTAGCAGCACACCGACGTCGCGAAGCGGCCTGTCCCAGTGACTGATCAGCCGCTGCGCGGTGTGCAGCACGCGCCGACCGAGCTCATCAGGCGGCAACAGCCCCAGGGCGCCGTCGAGCACCTCGACGAACACCGTGAGCTCCTCCCCCGCCAGGTGCGCCGCGATCGTCACCGGGAAGTGCGACAAGCTCTCCAATGCCGCCGGGATGAAGGTGGCGCCGTTGGCCGGGAACTCGGCGGTGCCCACCACCCCGCCCGGTGGGAAGTTCTCGTAGACCAGCAGCGTGTCGAACATCTCGCCGATGCCGGCGAGCGCGCGCATCTCGGAATGGCTGAGATAGCTGTGCTCGCGCAGCGCCGCGGCGTCGCGTTGCAGCGCCACACACTGACTGCGTGTGGAGGCGGCAGGGTCCAGCCGCACCCGCAGGGGCACTGTGTTGATGAACAGCCCGACCATCCGTTCCACGCCGGCGAGCTCACCGGGACGGCCGGACACCGTCACACCGAACGTCACGTCGTCGCGATCGGTGATCACCGACACCACAGTGGCCCAAGCCATCTGAATGAGCGTGTTCACGGTGACGCCACGGGTCCGGGCCGCCTCGACCAGCTCCCGGGTGGCCGCCGCGTCGAGCGTGACCTCGGTGAGCTTCGGGCGACCCGCGGGGGGCGCAGTCGACGTCAGCGCCGGGGTCAGCAGCGTCGGTGCGTCCACACCGTCGAGGTGGCGCCGCCACACCTGGCGGCTGAGGTCCTGGTCGCGCTGGGCGAGCCAGCCGATGTAGTCGCGGTAGGGTCGCGGCGGTTCCGGCAGCGCGGACACGTCCCCGCCGGCGCGGTACAACGTGACGAGCTCACCCATGAACAGCGGCAGCGACCAACCGTCGATGACGATGTGGTGGGCGGTCACCACGAACCGCCAGCGCGCCGGCGATTCGATGAGCAGGAACCGGATGACCGGCCCGCGGGCGAGGTCGAACGCCGTTGCCCGCTCAGCGGATTCGATGGCCTCTACGCCCTCGTCGGAGTCCACCGTGACGTGCCGCCACGGCAGCTCGACCCGGCTGGGAATGACCTGGACCGCGCGGCTCAGGTTGCCCTGGACGAAGCTGGCCCTCAGGTTGGCGTGGCGCGCCAGCAGCGCTGCGGTGCACTGCCGCAGCAGCTCCACGTCGAGCGAGCCCGTGACATCGGCGGCCATCGCGATGAGGTACGGGTCGGCGTCACCGGTGGTGCCCTCGGTCAGTGTGGCCATGGAGAACAGGCCCTGCTGCAGCGGGCTCAACGCCAGCACATCCTCGATGGCCGGCGGTTGCACCTGCGGTTGTGTCTGCGTCATCCGGTGCTCCACGCCGCGGTCAGCTCCGAGAGTTCGTCCTCGGAAAGGCCCGAAGCCGACATCGGCGCGTGATGGGTGTCCTCGGCCACGACGGCCGATCCCCCGCCCGCGCCGCTGTCCACCGCGGCGGCCAGTTCGGCAACCGCGGGGTGCTCGAACACCATCCGCGCGGTCAGCTCCATCCCGGCGTCGCGGGCGCGGGCAGCCAGTTGCACCGCCAGCACACTGTCGCCGCCGAGACCGAAGAAGTCGTCGTGCCGCCCGACGTTCTCGGCGCCGAGCAGATCGGACAGCAGCTCCGCAAGCGCACGTTCGGTGTCGGTGCCCGGCGCCTCCCAAGCCACGTCCGGGGTGTCCGGCGGGATCTCGACGGCTGCCCCGGCGCGGATCTCGCCACCGACGATCTCCAGCCGGCCGTCGTCATCCCACCGGGCGCGATCCCCGGTGCGGTACAACCTCGCCCCGGGCACATTACGGAATGGACCGGGCACCAGCCGAGCCGCCGGGTCGTCGGGTCGATGCCAGCAGGCGGCCGAGAACGGACCACCGGAGAGATACAGGTCGCCGAGCACCCCCACCGGGACCGGGGTCAGGTCGGCGTCGAGCACATACACCTGCGCCGGGCCCGCGGCCGTGCTCCACTGCCCCAGGATCCGTTGTTGCTCCTCGGCTGCGAGGATCTCGACGTCGCCCACGGTGCGGTCGGGATTCTCTGCGAACGCGGCGATGACCCGGCTCAACCAGCCGGCCAGACGCTCCACGGTCCGGCGGGTGTAGAGCTCCGGGCGGTAGATCAGATGCCCCCGGTAACCGGCCCGCTCGGCAGCGCCGTCGGATTCCTCTCCGGCCAGGAAGTTCACCGACAGGTCCGCCTGGGCGATATCGAAAGTCGGCTCCAGTGCCGTGAACTCGGTTTCGGCGTCGATGCGCTGACGCTGCGGCAGCTGCTCGCGGACATGCACGACCACCTGGAACAGCGGATTGCGCGCCAATGTCCGCGGAGGGTTGACCGCGTCCACGATCTGTTCGAACGGCAGATCCTGATTCGAGTAGGCCGACAGCGCCATGTCTCGGGCCCGCCGCAGCACATCACGCAGAGTAGGGTTGCCGCTCAAATCGTTTCGCAACACCACGAAGTTGACGAAGAACCCGACAAGGCGCTCCAGCTCGGTCTCCGACCGGCCCGCCACCGGGGTTCCCAGCGGAACGTCGTCACCACCGCCGGCCTTGTACAGCACCACGGCCACCGCCGCCTGCAGCAACATGAACTCGGTGATGCCCAGATCTCGGCACAGCTCGGCCAGCTTGTCTCGTGTCTGCCCGTCGATGCTGAACTCGACAGCGTCCCCCTTGCCGCTGGGCAGCCTGGGACGGGCGAAGTCCAGAGGCAGCCCGGCCTCCACCGGGGCGCCCTCGAGCTGGCGGCTCCAGTACTCCCGCTGCGGTCCGACTATCCCTGCTTCTTCGTTCAGCAGATCTACCTGCCAGGCACCGTAATCGGTGTACTGCACCGGTAGCGGAGCCCAGTCCGGCTGCTTCCCGGCCTTTCTCGCGCGGTAGGCCGTGACCAGATCGGTGAACAGCACGCCGCCCGACCAGTGGTCTCCGGCGATGTGGTGGATCACCAGCGACAGCACGTGCTCACCGGTGCCTGATCTGCTGGCTCCGCCGTCGGCAACACTGAGCACCGCCGCCCGGATCGGCCAGTCCCGCTCCAGATCGAAGGCATGTCGGCGTTCCTTCGCCAGCTCGTCGCGCAGCCATTCCTCGCCCGACCCGCGGGCCCGCCGCACCGCGACCTCGGCGGGCGGATTCACGACCTGGTAAGGGGTGCCATCGATCTCGCGGTAGGTCGTGCGCAGGATCGCGTGCCTGTCGACCACGTCGCGGATCGCGGCGACGAATGCATCGACGTCCACCGGACCCGACAGCCGCGCAGCGAACGGGATGTTGTTGATCGGCGTGGGCCCCTCGATCCGGTAGCCGAACCAGGACCGCAGCTGCGACGACGACAGCGGTGCGGGACCGTCGTGTGACCTCGCGACCAGTCTCGGCCTCGCCGAACCGGTCTCACCGGCGGTCAGCGCGTCGATGTGGGTGGCCAGCCGCGCGACGGTGCCGAGCTCGAAGATGTCGCGCACCCCGACATCGACACCGAACCGGGACCGTAGCTCGGCCACCAGCTTGGTCGCCAGCAACGAATGCCCGCCGAGGTCGAAGAACGAGTCGTCCGCACCGACCTGGTCGTGGCCGAGCAGGTCGGCGAACACGTCCGCGAGTTGCCGCTCGGTACCGGCGGCCGGCTCACGGAACTCGTTGTCCACCGACATCTCCGGCGCGGGCAGCGCTTCGCGGTCGATCTTGCCGTGCGCGGTGATCGGGATCTCGTCGACGACGACGTAGCCGGCCGGTGTCATGTACTCGGGCAGTGCCGCCGCTACCCGGGCGCGAACCCGGTCGACGTCGACTGTCGTCCCGTCGGCTGGGGTCAGGTAACCGACCAGGCTCTTGCCGAGATGTGGCAGATCGCTGACGACGACAACGGCCTGCCCGACGCTGGGGTCGACCGTGATCGCGGCGGCGACGTCGCCGAGTTCGATGCGGAACCCGCGGATCTTGACCTGTTCGTCGGCGCGGCCGACGAACTCGAGGTCTCCGTCGGCGTTGCGGCGCGCCAGGTCCCCCGACCGGTACATCCGGGCACCCGGTGTGAACGGATCCGCAACGAACCTCTCGGCGGTCAGCCCGGGCCTGCGGTGGTAACCGCGGGCGACATGGGTTCCGCCGATGTAGATCTCGCCGATGGAGCCGACCGGCACCGATTGCAGTGCATCGTCGAGCAGGTGCAGCGTGGTGTTGATCTTGGGTTTGCCGATCGGGACGATGCGGGTGCCCTGCCTGCCCTCGACCTTGAAGCGCGACGCGTTGATCACGGTCTCGGTGGGCCCGTAGAAGTTGTGCAACAGCGCGTCGAAGGTGGCATGGAACTTGTCGGCGACCTCGCCGGGCAGTGCTTCGCCGCCGATCGGCACCCGCTGCAGGGTGCGCCACTGGTTGACGCCGGGAAGCGACAGGAACAACCCCAGCAGCGAAGGCACGAAATGCATTGCGGTGATGCCCTCGTCGCGCAGCAGATCGGTGAGGTAGCCGATGTCGCGCAGCCCGTCGGGACGATGGATCACCAACCGGGCACCGCACGCCAGGGTGCCGAACACCTCGGCGATGGACACGTCGAAGCTCGGCGAGGCCACCTGCAGCAACCGGTCGCTCGCGTCGACCTGGTAGTCGCCCTTGAACCAGACGAAGTACTCGGCGACGGGCCGGTGCGGCACCGGAACCCCCTTGGGCAGACCGGTGGATCCGGAGGTGTAGATGAGATAGGCGGTGTTCTCCGGACGCAGCGGACGCACCCGCTCGGTATCGGTGGGGTTGTCGCAACGGTACCCGTCCAGTCCCGACACAGGCTCCCGGACAACCTGTTTCGCGTCACAATCGCCGAGGATGAAGTCCAGTCGGTCCTGCGGATACGTCGGGTCGATCGGCAGATACACCGCACCGGCCTTGAGCACACCGAGCGCCGTGACGACGAGTTCGGGTGACTTGTCGAGCAGCACCGCAACCCGGTCCTCGGTGCCGACGCCCTGCCCGATCAGCCGGTGCGCGACCCGGTTCGCCTGTTCGTTGACCTCCCGGTAGGTGTAGTGGCGCCCTTCGTACACCACCGCCGTCGCCTCGGGGGTGCGTGCGACCTGCGCCTCGACCAGGTCGCACAGGGTCGCCGGCGGGGTGTCGAACACTTCGCCGTGAGACATCTGCCGCAGCCATGCGGTGTCGGCGGCACCCATCAGGTGCAGATGACTCAGGGTGGTGTCCGGATCGGCCAGCGCACTGTCGAGCAGCACGATGAAATGGTCGAGGAGCTGCCTGGCGAGCTTAGGCTCGAAGATCTCCACCAGGTGCTCGAGTTCGACGAGGATCGCCGATGCGTCGAACTCGACCATCAGACCCAGTGGCAGGTGGGTCAGGTGGGCGCGCAGTTCGGCGCGTTCGCAGTGCACCCCTGCCGGGGTGAAGCCGTATCGGTCCGGGCCGCGGAACCCGAAGCTGACCCGGGTCATCCGTTCGGTGCCGTGGCGCCGGTCGGGGTTGAGTTCGCGCACCATTCGGTCCAGGCCGACGCGCTGGTGGGCGAACGCGCCGAGCGCGGTCTCGGTGGTCTCGGCCAGGAACTGCCGGAAGGTGACCTCCGACCGCGGCCGCATCCGCATCGCCACCGTGTTGCCGAAGTAACCGATGACGTCCTCGGCGTCGCCAGTGCGATTGAGCACCGGGGTGGCCACCAGGAAGTCGTCGGCGTGGCTGTAGCGGTGCACGAGCACCCCGAAGACGGCCAGCAGCACCGCATACGGGGTCGCCCCCGCGTCGTTGGCCAGCTCCGTCACCCGGGCGGCGACATCGGCGTCGAGGCGCACCGTGGCGCGCTGCGACCGCCAGCTCGTCGGCACCGCCGAACCCGTCGGGCCGGGCAGCTCGAGTGGCTCGGGCGGGTCGGCCATCACCGCGCGCCAGTACTCCACGTCCGCCTCGTCGGAGGCGGTGCCGGTGACGACGGCGGGAGGCGCGGGCGCCAGCTGCGCCCCGTCGTAGGCGCGGGTCAGGTCGGTGAAGAACACCTCCCACGATCCGTCGTCCCAGGCGATGTGATGGGCGACCAGCAGCATCACCAGCTCCGTTGGGCCGGTGCGGATCACGGTGATCCGCAACGGCGCCTCGGTGCCGAGGTCGAACGGCGCGGCGAACTCGCGCTGCGCCAGCACCTCGAGCCGGAGCTGGCGGGCCCGCTCGGACAGTTCCGACAGGTCGTGCTCCGCCCACCCCGGCTCCAGGCCGGGGTGCACGGTCGGAACGGGGACCCCGGTGTCGATGCCGGAATCGGTGACCTCGGTGCTGTACGTGGTGCGAAGCACGCTGTGCCGCCGCGCAACTGCGTTGACGGCCTCATGCAGCCGGGCCAGATCGACGTCGCCGGTGAGACGGTAGGACAGGCAGACGTTGAGCAGCGCGCCGCTGGGGTCGGCGGCGTGGACGAACCACATCCGCAGCTGACCCTCGGACAGTGCCGGGGTGTCGGCCGCGGTGTCCGCCGGCGCTGCGGCGTCACGGAGGCCGCGCTCCTGGAGCCTGCGGCGCAACAGCTCCAGTCGCTGCTCGTCCAGCCGTGCTCCGGCGTCGATGTCAGTCACGCGAAGATTCCACCTTCTCTGAGAGTTCTGCTATCAAGTCGGTAGCGGTGATCCCGCCGAGCAGTCTCGCCAGCGGGACGGTGTGCCCGGTCAGCCGTTTCAACCGCTTCCGCAGGTCCAGCGCCAGCAACGAATCGACGCCGAGGTCGAACAGCGACGAGTCGAGGTCCAGCAGGTCGGCCTCGACGTCGAGCACGGCGGCAAGCTGACTGCGCACCGCGGCCGGGGCGGTCGTCGCCTCGCCGTCGCCGACCATCTCGTCGGGACTGGCCGCCGGAGCCACCAGTCCGGGGAGTCCGGCGCCTCCGGTGTCCGGGCCTCCGAAGAACATCTGCAGCCGGACCGGGTCGGCCGCAAGCACCAGTGGGTCTTCTCGGTAGTCGTGCAAACCGGCGGCCACGGCGAGTCCGGGTGACATCTGGCGCAGCCCGGTGCGTTCGACGCGCGCGATCTCGGCCGCGTCGACGATGCCGCTACCCTCCCACAGACCCCACCGCACGGCGGTGCAATGGTGTCCATCGGCACGCAGCCGGGCGGCCATCACGTCGAGCATCCGGTTCGCGGCGGCGTAGGCCGCCACTCCTTTGCCTCCCCACACACCGGTCACCGACGAGCACAACATGATTCGCGCATCGGTGGCCAGCGGCCACAGTTTGGTGAACCGCGCAAGTCCTGCGAGCTTCGCCGCGGACATGTCGACCAGCGACCTACCGGTGATGCCCGAGCGATCGGCGAACGATGCGATTCCGGCTGCGTGGATCACCAGGGTCGCCGCGCCGCCGGCATGCGCGACAGCGGCACCGGCGAGCTGGTCGGCGTCGGTGATGTCGCAACGGGGCGCGACGATCTCGGCGCCGTGCTGCGCGCTGAGATCGGCCAGCACCGCGGGATCGCCGCCGCGGCGACTGAGCAGCACGATGCGCCTGGCGCCGCGGTCGGCCAGGGTGCGCGCGAAGTTCAGCCCGATCGCACCCGAGCCGCCGGTGATCACGACGTTGTCCAGTACGCCGGAGTTCGCCGGCCACGGCGATGCCGACGAGGCGTCCTCGCCGAGAGTCCGCCGATAGACGGCGGGGCCTGACGGCTCCCGACGGACCGCCAACTCGCCGGTCTCCCGCAGCGCCACATCCACCACCGCGGCGAGCAGCGATACCGGGTCCTGCGCGGGCAGGTCCACGTGGTGGAAGCTCTGGTCGGCGAACTCGAAGCCGAGGCTGCGGTGCATCGCCGCCACGGCGGCCTGGCCGGGGTCGGGGACCGGATCGGTTTCTGCGACCGTTTCGGCGCCCACGGTGACCAGCCAGACGTCGCGGCATCGGGGACCGAAAGCGTCGACATAGTCCAGCAGGCCGGCGTCGATCCGGTCGGCCAGATCGGAGACCACTCCGGCGATGTCGGTCGACGCCGGCGGAAACGCCACGGCGAGCACCACTTCGGCGGCGGCCGCGTCGGTGAGCGCTGCGCCGTCGCAGGAGTCGACGACGTCCCGCAGCGCTGAGACGAGCGGCCCGTCGTGCTGCAGGCCGAGGACCGCCACCGACCGTGTCGTCCCGGCGGGGTGCGTGCGTGGCAGGTGTTGCCGCCACCTCTCGGCGACGACGGTCAGTGACGGTGCCGGCGGAAGCGGCTCCGCTGTGGCCCAGAGGTGTTCGGAGCGCATCGGTGCGCCGGGGAAGCCGCGCAGCGGTTCGGGCCGCCCGTCGAGCAGGTCGGCCCACCGATACCCGGGATCGGCGACCGCAGCGGCGGTGATGTTGGCTGCCAGGCAGTCGGCGATCGGCTGGTCACGGTGGCCCGAACCCACCACCACTGCCGGGTCGGCGCCTTTTTCGGCAGCGCGTTCGGCGGCGTCCTCGACGGCGAACAGCAACGACGGGTGCGCCGACATCTCGACGAATGTCCCTGCACCTCCGGCGATCGCAGACTGTGCTGCCCGGTCGAAGCGAATTGTGTTGCGCAGGTTGGCATACCAGTAGGGGCCGAAATCGGTGCCCGCCGCCACCAGGGCACCGGTGGCCGAGCCGATGAATTGCACCGCCGAGTCTCCGAACCCGGCGTGCGGCAGCCGGCGCAACAGCTCGTCGCGCTGGGGATCCATGGCGCTGGTGTGGGCCGGGAAGCTCATCGCGAGCTCGCGGGCGAACAGCCCCCGCGCGGTGGCGGCCGCTACCACCGACCCGATGGCGTCCCTGTCTCCGGCCACCGCAACAGATTCCGAGGCGTTCACCGCCGAGAGCTCCAACCAGCCTGCGGTGGCGTCGATCAGTTCGGCGGCCCGCGCCGGGTCCACGCCCAGCACCGCCACGCCGTTGCGGCCGGGGATGGCCTCGATCGCGTGCGCCCGCGCGGCGATCACGGCGATCGCGTCATCGAGGGTGATGACCTCGGCCGCGTAGCCGGCGGCGACCTCGCCCAGGCTGTGCCCGAGCGTCAGGTCCGGCACGATGCCGCAAGACCGCCACACCGAGGCCAGCGCGACCGAGTGGACGAACTGTGCGCCCTGCAGTTCCAGCTGGGACACCGTGTCGGTTTCGGTGTCGGCGCCCGCGTCGATGGTCAGGAACGCCAGCGGCGAAGGCAGTCCCGCAGCCAGGAACGCCGCATCGAGTCGGTCTGCCTCGGCGCGGTACCCGGGCACCGACCGGTACGCGTCGGCGCCCATCCCCGGCCACTGACTTCCCTGTCCGGGGAACACGAATGCGGTGCGCGCGGCGGTGCGGCGTCCGCAGCGTTCGACGAGCGGGTGGGGTCGCCCTTCGGCGACGGCCCACAGTCCGGCGGCGAGCTCGTCACGGTCGGCGGCCCTGATGACCGCACGGTGGCGCCGTACCCGCCTGGTGGCGATCAGTTGTGCAGCGACCTGCGCGACCTCACACCGGTGTCGGTCCAGATAGCCCGCGAGCGCCGTTGCGTCGGCGCCGAGCAAGCTTTTGTCGTGCGCGCTCAGCAGCACCGCCACGCGGCCATCGGGCAACCGGCTCGACACCATCAGGCCGCGCTGCCTTCCGCCGCGTGCGCGGGTACCGCGACCACGACATGGGTGTTGGTGCCGCTCATCCCGAACGCCGACACCGCCGCGAGCCGGACACCGTTCACCGCGGGCCATGGTGTCGACTTGTCGGCGAGGCGCAGACCTTGTCCGTCCCAGTCGATCTCGGTGCTGCGATCGTCGACGTGCAGGGTCGCGGGCACGGTGGCGTGTTCGGCGGACAGCAGCACCTTGGCCAGCCCGAGCGCGCCCGCGGCGGCCTGGGTGTGTCCGACGTTGGACTTGACCGACCCCAGGAACGGCCCGTTGCCGGGGGTGCCGGCGCCGTAGGTCGCGGCCAGCGAGTTCAGCTCGACGCGGTCACCGAGGCGGGTGCCCGTGCCGTGGCCTTCCACCATGCCCACCTCGTCGACGTCGACGTCGGCCGCGCTGAGCGCCCGCTGGAACAACCGGACCTGCGCGTCCTGGCTGGGAGCCGTCAGCCCCACCGACCTTCCGTCGGAGTTGACGCAGCTGGCGCGCACCTCGGCGAGGATGCGGCGGTGCTCCCGCCGCGCCGCCGACCTGCGCTGCAGGACGAACATCGCGGCGCCTTCGGCCCACACGGTGCCGCTGGCATGGGCGCTGTAGGGCCGGCAGTGACCGTCGTCGGACAGTGCGTGTTGCTTGGAGAACTCCACAAAGTACCCGGGCGAGCCCATCACACAGACCCCGCCGGCCAGCGCCAGGTCGCAGTCGCCGGACCGCAGTCCCTGCACGGCGACGTGGAACGCGGACAGCGCCGACGAACACGACGTGTCGACGGTCATCGCGGGTCCTGCCAGCCCGAGCGTGTACGCGATGCGTCCGGAGATCACGCCCAGCGAGGTCCCGGTGATGAGATGGCCGCTGTGATGGGAGAATTCGGCCATCGCCGGTCCGTACCGCATGTCGGAGGCCCCGACGTAGCAGCCGACGTCGTGTCCGGACAGATCGTCGGGGTTGATGGCGGCGTCCTCCAGCGCGTGCCAGGCGACCCGCAGGGCGACCCGCTGCTGCGGATCCATCGCGATGGCCTCACGCCGGGATATCCCGAAGAACTCCGGGTCGAACGATCCCGCAGCGGAGAGGAACCCGCCGAGATCGTGGATGCGTTTGAAACCGTCCCGGCGCGACCCGTCGAGTAGGTCGCGGATCGACCAGCCCCGGTCCTCGGGGAACGGCCCGAGCGCCTCGCGCTGCTCGGCGAGCAGGGTCCAGTAGTCGTCGGTGTTGTCGACTCCCCCGGGTGCCTCCAGCGCCATCCCGACGACGACTACCGGGTCGTCGGTCATGTGCAGCTCACCAGTTCGGCAACTTCGTCGAGGTGGTCACCGACGTAGAAGTGGCCACCGTCGAAGACCGTGAAGGTGAACGCGGCATCGGTGTGGAACTCCCACTGACGCAACAGGTCCTGCTCGACGCGGTGGTCGTCCCGGCCGCCGACGGCGTGGATGTCGGCGTGGATTCGGACGTGTCGATCGCAGGTGTAGCGGTTGAACGCCTGGTAGTCGGCGCGGACCGCGGGAAGCAGCAGTTCCAGGAAGTCCTCGTCGTCGAGCAGGCTCGCGTCGGTTCCACCGAGGTCGACGATGTCGGCCAGCAGTTCGCGGTCGGTGGTGGGCACCGGGCGCGAGCCGGCGACCGTCGAGGGGGCCTGGCTCGCCGAGGCCCACAGCTCCCGGACGGTGCCACCGTGGTTCTCGGCGATCCGGGTGAACTCGAACCCGACGAGCGCGCCCATGCAGTGCCCGAACAGTCGCAGTGGCCCGAGCCGCGCCCAGTCCGCGGCAGCGAAGATCTCGGCAGCCATCCCGCCGACGGTTTCGGGTGCCGGGTCGGCCAGCCGCTCGCCGCGTTGCGGATACTGCACGAGGTAGGTGTCGACACCGCGGGCCGCCAGCGCCAGCGCGAAGGTGCGGTAGGCCGCGGCGGCGCCGCCGGCGTGGGGGAACACGAGCGTCGCGGTTCCGCGCTCACCGGGAAACCGCTTGATCCACGGCTTGAGATCGACTCGGCTTTGCTCGCCGATCATCGAGCGGGTGCCGAGCTGGTCTCGAGCGCCGACACGACCTCACCGATGTCCATCGCGGTGACCTCCAGGTACAGCTGCGCCACCTCCGCCAACCGGTTGTCATCGGTTTCGCGTGCGGTCAGTCGGGCCGCCAGCGCCGCGACGGTGCGGGTGGCGAAGATGTCGGCGACCATCACCGTGGGGGTGTCCAGCCACTTCCGGATCCGGGCCACCACCTGGGTGGCCAGCACGGAATCCCCGCCGACGGCGAAGAAGTCGTCGTCGGCGCCGACTCCCGGCCCCGCGTTGTCACGCCCGAGCACCTCCCCGATGATCCCGGCCAGCGCGGACTCCAGCGGCGTCGACGGAGCACGGTAGCCGACGCCGGCACGGACGTCGGCGGCGTCCAGCCGGCGCGCCACGGCGACCCGGTCGATCTTGCCTCCCGCGGTGAACGGGATCTTCTCGGCCGGGATGACGAGCTGCGGAATCATGTGCGGGGGAACGAATTCGGCCATCTCGGAGACAACCGCGTTCGGGTCGACCGCGGCCTTCCCGTCGTCGGCGGTCACGAGCGCGGCCAGCACGTCGCGGCCCCCGTCGACCGTCACCACGGCAGCCACCGCGGCGTCGACGCCCGGGACGCGCCGCAGTGCGGCCTCCACCTCGCCGAGTTCGACCCGGTAGCCGCTGATCTTGATCCGGTGATCGGCCCGCCCCACGAACTCGATGACACCGTCGGGGTGGTAGCGCACCAGGTCACCGGTGCGGTACCAGCGCCTGCCGTGATGGGTGACAAATCGCTCGGTGGTCAGATCCGGCCGGGCGCAGTAGCCCCGCGCGATCCCGCGGCCACCGACCCACAGTTCACCGGGCACCCAATCGGGACAGTCCCGGCCGTCGGGACCGACGACGCGGCATACGTTGTTGGGCAGTGGCACCCCCAGCGGCACCGACGTCCACTGCTCGGGGAGTTCGGCGACCTCACAGATGGTGTTGTGCGTGGCGGTCTCGGTGGCGCCGCCCAGGCCGGCGAACCGCACCCCGGGAGCCCGGTTGCGCAGCGCACGCACCATCTGCGGCCTCACCCAGTCGCCACCGGTGGGCACCACCCGTACCGAGGACAGATCGCCGTCGACCTCCAGCAGCATCTCCAGCCAGCCCGGCATGAAGTGCAGCACCGTCACCCGGTGCTGCTCGATCAGCCGCGCCCAGGCGTCCGGGTCCCGCCGGTCCGCCTCGTCTACGACGACGATCGAGGCACCCGCGCGCAGCGTGGCGAACACGTCGAGCACCGACAGATCGCATTCCAGCGTCGACAGCGCCAGGCACCGGTCCCGGGGTCCGATCGCGAAGTGCGCGTTGATGAAATCCACGGTGTTCATCGCGGCGGCGTGCGGCATCTCCACACCCTTGGGCTCTCCGGTCGACCCGGAGGTGAACAGGATGTACGCCAGCTCCTCGGGGTCGACCGCAGCCGGGGTGAACCCGGTCTCGCGGCGCCCCACCCGGACCGCTTCGGCGACGGTGAGCCCGCACCGGCCGGGGATGGGCGCGTCGCCGCAGGCCAACACCATGCGCGCGGCGCTGTCTTTGAGCATGCGGTCCGAGCGTTCGGCGGGGTGGTCGACGCCGACGGGCACGTAGACCGCTCCGGCGGCCGTGATCCCGAGCAGCGCGACGACCTGTTCGAAGTTCTTGGGCCCCATCACCGCGACCGGGTCACCGCGCCGCACGCCGGCCACGGTCAACGCCGCCGCGACCGCGAGCACCTGCTCACGAAGTTCGCCGTAGGTCAGGTCGCCGTCGCTGCTGTACACCGCCGGGGCGTCGGGGTGGGCGGCGGCGTGCCGGAAGAAGCCGTCGTGCAACGCGTCCCCGCTGGGCGGGGCCGTCTTCGAGTTGACCCGGTCGCGCACCGCCTGTTGCGCCGCGGTGACGGCGGGCAGATCGACAGCGTCCCAAGCGCTCTCATCGGTAGCCAGTCGCTCGAGCTCGGCCAGGTGGTGGGCGAACATCGCGTCGGCGACACCCGGACGGAACGCGTCTTCGCGAACGTCCCAGTTGATCATCAGGCCTTCGGCCACCGGGGTCGCCTGGGCGTCGAGCAGCACCTGCGGCCCCTGTGAGATGGTCCACACCGGCCTGCCGAACTGCGCGGTCACCTCGCCGGCGAACAGGTCGCCGAGGCCCAGCGCGCTGGTGTAGACGAAAGGCGCCAGCGTCGGGGTGCCGTGGTGTCGGGTCAGGTCGCGAAGCACCGACAAGCCCGAGTAACTGGAGTGCCGCGCCGTGGTGTGCAGGGTCTCCTGCGCCACCCGTGCCCGTTTGAGCGGGGTGTCGGCATCGCTCAGGTCCAGGTCGAGCATCAGCGACGAGGTGAAGTCGCCCACCAGCTTGTCGACATCGGGATGAAACTGTTCGCGCCCGAACATGGGCAGGTTCAGCAGGAAACGGCGGCTCGTCGACCACCGCGCCAGGGTGCCGGCGTAGGACGCCGCAACCGCCATCGCCGGGGTGATGCCGCGGCGGTGCGCCGCGGCGAACAGCGCATCCCGGGTCGCGACGTCGAAGACGTGCCAGCGGCGCGTCCCACGACGCGGATCGGCCTGCTCGGCGCGCGGGACCAGCGGCAGCGCAGGACCTTCCGGAAGGTGCGGGACCCGCTGCGCCCACCACTGCCGGTCCTCGTCGGACTCCGAGGTCGTCGACGTCAGCGCGGTGCGGTACTCCCGGTAGGAGTAGCCCAGTTCCGGCAGGTCTCCCCCGCGGTAGAACACCGCGAGGTCGGACATGAAGTTGCGATAGCTGACCGCGTCGGCGGCTTGCATGTCGAGATCCACGTGCAGGCGGGTGCGGCCGTCGGCCAGCAGCGACAATGAGAGCTCCAGCACCTCGCCGCGCAGCAGCTGGTGTGACTTCTCGTCGCGGATCTCCTCGAGCCGGCGTTGCGCCTCGGCGACGTCGAGGTCTCGCAGATCGTGGACCTCGACCGGCAGGCCGCGCTCACCGATGCGCTGAGTGCCGTCGGGCAGGATGTCCACCCGCAGCATCGGATGCCGCGCCGCGAGCTTGGCCGCCGCAGTGCGCAACCGTTCGGGGTCCACTGCGGCGCCGTCGAACTCGACGTACAGGTGGGCGGCGACGCCGCCGAGTTGCTGATCGTCGTTGCGTCCCACCCACAGGGCGTGCTGGATGGGCGCGAGCGGGAACGGTGTGTTGTCCTCGGCCGCATCGGTGGCCGGGTCGGCCGCGGACGTCATGGTGTCGGCTGCCGGTGCCGGGCTGTTCGCGGCGATGAGATCCGCCCACGCCTGCACGGTGGGGTTTTCGGCCAACGCCGCGAAACCCACGTTGACGCCCTGCCGGCGCCAGCGACCCGACAGTGACATCATCCGGATCGAGTCCAGACCCGAGGCGATCAGATCGGCCTGCGGATCCAACTCATCGGGGCTGACCCCGAGAAGCTCGGCAACCTCGTCGTGGACCGACTCCGGTCGCGCCGCTGTTACACCCACCAATCCTCCTCGACTGCCTCCAGAATTAAGCCCAGGCTGCCCTAACTTCGTGGAGGCTACCCTATATTCGGGTGACCGAAAACTCCTACCCAGAGCGGCGATTTTGACTGATGAGCACGGGATTCCTGCCTGAACAGGGCGATCACCAGCGCCTCGGACCCGGTGACGGGCCGGGGCACACCGACTTGGCCGATGGGTTCGTCCCGTTCCCACCCGATCGAGCGGAGTCATACCGCCGCGCGGGCTACTGGACGGGCCGTCCGCTGGACTGTCTCCTCACCGACGCGGCGGCGACCTGGCCGCAGAAGGCGGCGATCGTCGACGCCACGTCGAGCTACACATTCGCCGAGCTCGACTCCGCGGCCGACCGGGTCGCGGCCGCCCTGGCCGACCGGGGCATCGCCGAGGGCGACCGAGTGCTGTTGCAGCTACCCAACTCCTGCCGGTTCGCTCTCGCGCTGTTCGGGCTGCTGCGCGCCGGCGCGGTGCCGGTGATGTGCCTGCCCGGACACCGGACGGCCGAATTGGGCCATTTCGCCGAGGTCAGCGGTGCGGTGGGGCTCATCGTCGCCGACCGAGCGGCCGGCTTCGACTACCGCGAGATGGCCTCCGCGCTGACCGCCGAGCACCCCGCGCTCCGCCACGTCTTCGTGGACGGCGACGTCGACGGTGGCCCGTTTTTGTCATTTTCGGACCTCGTCGAGTTCGACGGCCCACCGGTTCGACGCCGACCGGTGGATCCGGCCCTTCCCGCGCTGCTGCTGGTGTCGGGCGGCACCACCGGGCTTCCCAAGCTCATCGCGCGCACCCATGACGACTACGTCTACAACGCGCGGGCGTGCGCCCAGGCCTGCGACATGACCGGTGACGATGCCTACCTCGTGGCGTTGCCCGCCGGGCACAACTTCCCGTTGGCATGCCCCGGCCTGCTCGGCTCGATGACGGTCGGGGCCACCACGGTGTTCACCGCCGACCCCAGCCCCGAATCGGCGTTCGCGTTGATCGACCGACACTGGATCACCGTGACCGGCCTGGTGAACGCGCTGGCCAAGGTGTGGGCGCAGGCGTGCGCGTGGGAACCGGTGCTGCCCACGTCGCTGCGGTTCGTCCAGGTGGGTGGCTCCCGGATGAGCCCCGAGGAGGCCCGTTTCATCCTGGACAACCTGACGCCCGGCATGTCACAGATCTTCGGCATGGCCGAAGGGATGCTGAACTTCACCCGGCCGGGTGACCCGGTCGACGTGGTCGTGCACACCCAGGGCCGGCCGATGTCGCCGCACGACGAGATGCGGGTCGTCGACGAGAACGGCGACGAGGTGCCCGCCGGGCAGGAGGGCGAACTGCTGGTGCGCGGGCCCTACACCCTCAACGGCTACTACCGGGCTGCCGACAGCAACGCCCGCTCGTTCTCCCCCGACGGCTTCTACCGCACTGGCGACCGGGTGCGCCTCTTCGCCGACGGTCCGCGGGCCGGCTACGTCGAGGTGACCGGCCGGATCAAGGACGTGATCCACCGCGGCGGCGAGACCGTGTCCGCAACGGACCTCGAAGACTATCTGCACACCCACCCGGCGATCTACTCGGCGGCCGTGGTCGCCCTACCTGATGACTACCTGGGTGAGAAGATTTGCGCCGCAGTGATCTTCAGCGGCAAACCGGTCACGCTGGCGGAGCTGAATGCGTTCCTCGACGACCGCGGTGCCTCGACCCACGCACGGCCGGATGTGCTCGTGCCGTTGAGATCGCTGCCCACCACCGCCGTCGGCAAGGTCGACAAGAAAAAGGTCGTCGCCCAGATCACGATGACGTAATCCGCTGGCCGAAGGGCGAAGGTCCCTAGTACCCGCACTACCCGCAGCGCACGCTGGGCAGGTAGCGGCGGAAGGGAGCCACCAATGACCGAAGCGACCACGGTGTACTGCAAGGTGTGCGGCCACGCGAAGGAACATCACGACCTGAACGTGCATCTGGAAGCCGGAACCGACCACGCCAAGGCCCGCGGCGAAGCCGGCCGGGGCCACGGTGCGTGTCGTGACATGTCCTATGGCGACCACCCCTGCGTCTGCCTGGAGTACCAGAGCTGGACCTGACGGTCGAGGTCCCCGGGTCGTTCACCGGGACAGCGGGCACGTTTGACCAGCCCGCCGCCCGGCAATCTGCGCGTGCGGAAACGCCGACTGCCGGCCGCAGCCGGAAACCTACTCGCGAGGTGTTGTGATGCCATCAGACGAGGCTTCCTCAGGCGGCACGCTGGACGCGTTGGCCCGTGACGTCGACCAACTCCGTCGTGAACTCGACGGCGCGCAGCAGCAGTGGTCACCGTGGATCGGTCGAGTTGCGCCGCAGCGCCGCTCGAGCGCGGTGAACATGGCCCATTACTGGGCGATCCGTCAGCACGATCTACGTGACCTGCAGACGCGTCTGGCAGAAGTGGGACTGTCGTCGCTGGGCCGCTCCGAGCCTCACGTACAGCGCACCCTCGACCTCGTCGCCGGGGCGTTGTGCGCCCTGCGAGGCCGCCGGCAACCGGCATTCGCCGACAACGCGATCGGAGTGAGGGAGGGCTACGACATCCTGCAGCAGCGCACAGAAGAACTGCTGGGACCGCGCCCGGGCAGGCGGTCAGTGCGGATCATGGTCACCTTGCCGACCGAAGCGGCCAAGGACGAACGACTGGTCAGCGAGATGGTGGCGCACGGTATGGACGTCGCGCGGATCAATTGCGCACATGATGGACCCGACGATTGGCGTGCCATGGCGGCCAACGTACGTTCCGCAGCCAGAGAACACGGCCGAGCCTGCCGGGTTGCAATGGATCTCGCGGGTCCCAAGCTGCGCACCGGTGCACTGCAGCCCGAGGACGCACACCTGATGCTGGGTGCCGGCGACCTCCTGAGGCTGACTCGCGATGCCGAACCGGCAACCGCCGACAGTCACCGGATCGGATGCAGCCTGCCGCAGGTGTTCGATCATGCCGAGCCAGGTCATCGCATCTATTTTGATGACGGCAAGTTGGGCGGAGTGGTGGTGTCGGTCGACTCCGAGGGCCTGGACGTGCGTATCGACCATCCGGCGCGCGACAAGGCAAAACTCAAACCGGGCAAAGGTGTCAACGTTCCGGACACCGACCTGCACATATCGGCGATCACCGACAAAGATCTCGATGACCTGTCCACCGTCGTCGACATCGCCGACGTCGTCGAAGTGTCCTTCGTCCGCGACCCCGAAGACGTGCAGCGACTGCTCGACGAGCTCGATCGACGCAATGCCTCCGAACTGGGCGTCGTGGCCAAGATCGAAACCAAACCGGCGTTCGAGAAACTGCCGCAGATCCTGATGACACTGATGCAGCGCTCACGCGCCGGGGTGATGATCGCTCGAGGCGACCTCGCAGTCGAGGTCGGCTACGAGCGGATGGCCGAGCTGCAGGAGGAGATGCTGTGGCTTTGTGAATCAGCGCATCTGCCGGTGCTGTGGGCGACCCAGGTGCTGGAGACGCTCGCCAAGAAGGGGCAACCGACCCGCGCCGAGGTGTCAGACGCCGCGATGGGGGTGCGTGCAGAATGCGTGATGCTCAACAAGGGTCCCTACATCACCGACGCGGTCAGCACGCTGGACAGCATTCTGTGCCGGATGGAAAAACATCGCTACAAGAAGAACCCACTGCTGCGCACGCTCACCTCGTGGCGACCGGACGCGGCCGAGTTCATCGGCACCTGACCGCCAAAGCTGTCACGACACCTGCGAAACATCCTGCGGGGTCAGCAGTTCGACGATGCGTGCGGTCACCGCAGCCGCTGTGGGGTGCTCCCACAACAGGGTCGGCGGTAGCGCCAGACCGGTGCGCTTCTCGAGCGAGCGGCGCAACGCGACGGTCATGATGGAGTCGACTCCGGTCTCGACCAGCGGAACCCGTGCGTCTACGTCGCCCGCGGACAGGCCGAGTTCATGGGCCACCGCCTCGACGACCTGCTGGGCCACCCACTCGTCGACGTCGCCGTCACCCGGCCCCACCACCACCCCATCGGCGTCTGCGTCCAGCTGCCCCGTGGGCGCGACATCGGCCAGGATCGGCACCGTGGCCGCGCCTGGGAGCACCGGCAGCACGACAACATTGGGGTCTCCGGTGCGCATCGCCGAATCCAGCGCCCGCATGGCGTCGTCGGCTCCGATCATGCCCATGCCCAGTGCTTCGAGTTGGGCCGCCACGAAACCCGATGTGGAACCCATCCCGAGGCCCCGCCACGCCGTCCACGCCACGGCGACCGTCCGGTCGCCACGACTGCGGCGGTGCCGCGCGGCCGCGTCGAGGAAGGCGTTGGCGCACGCATACGCGCCCTGACCCGGGAATCCCGCCAGATACCCGCAGGACGAGTACAGCACCATCCAGTCGAGCCGACCGGGCGGGAACAACTCGTGCAGGGCCAGGGTCCCTGCGACCTTGGGGCTCATCGCGGCCCGGACTTCTTCGGGTGTCGTATTGATCAGCAGGGCACCGGCTTCCACGCCCGCAGCATGTACGACACCGCGAACCGAGGGCAGCTCCCGCAACACCGCACGCAGCCGCTCGACGGCGCCGTCGGCCGCGATGTCGATCGCTGCGACGTGCACCGACACCCCGCGTTCTTCGAGCGCCGACACGGCGCGAACCAGTTCGGACCGACTCCCGGACCACTGGTCACGGTGCGGCATGCCCGAGCGGGACAGCAGCACGAGGCGGCGCGCGCCGAGGTCGGCGAGGCGATGTGCGATGCGCAGGCCCAGGGCACCGGTGCCACCGGTGATCAGATACGTCCCTCCCGGGCTGCACGTCATCGGGGTGTCCGCCCCCGGGTGTGCGTGGGCGAGCCGCGCCGTCAGGGCCACGCCGTCGCGCACCACCACGACACCGTGACCATGCAGTGAGGCCAGCGCACCGAGGGGCAGAGCGCCGTCGGAGACGTCGAGCACCCCGCCCCACAGCTGCGGATGCTCCGCCGCGGCAACCCTGGCCAAGCCCCACAACGGGGCGTGCACCAGGTTGTCACCCTCGTGCACATGGCGGGTCAACACCCAGAGCCGGGCAGCAGAACCGTTGTGGTGCAGTTGCTTCAGCGTCCGCAGCACCATCTCCGCGGCTGCCTCGGGCGTGTGATCGGCGGGCGGCAGCACCAGCACCACCGTGCCTGCCGGCTGATCGCCGGGCAGCTCACCGGGCTCGGCGTACCGTCGGCTCGGGATCTGCGCGGCGGCCAGATCGTGTTTCAGCGAAGCGATTTCGTCGTCGACTCCGCCGACCAGGACGACCCCGGCCGGGCGGTCCTCGGGTCGGTACGGCGTCGAGTGCCACGCCAGCTGGTGCAGCATCCGCGACGGGTCGCCACCGCCCGAGTTCTCCAGCTCTTCGAACGTCATCGCGGTGATCACCGCCAGCACCGCGCCGGACTCGTCGGCGATCGACACGTCGGTGGTGGTTCCCTCCCGAAGGCGCACGTGCAGCCGCGCCACCGCCGGTGGCTCCCCGCCGATGTGCACCCGCGCGATCCGCGCAGGCATCCGCAGCCGCGGCGGTCCGTCGAACACCGTCGACGCCGCCGACGTGGCGGCGTCCAGCAGACCCGCCCAGGTGGTCGGCTTCGAACCGTCCGCTTCTGCTGATACCCGCGCGCTGAGTTCCCGTTCGCCGCGCCATAATTCGAGCACCTGCCAGCCGAACCCCATCGCGGCCACCCCGACGCCGGCGAGGGTGTCCACCACATTGCTGGCCGGCAGTTGCTCTGCACACCCGGCAGCGCTGTCGAGCGCTTCGACGGCCAGTTCGTCGGGCGCCACGATGGCACTGCTGTGGGTGAGCCAGGTGTTGTCGGAATCATCCGCGCTCAGGCGTGACGACAGCCGCAACGAGCGGTCCTGCAGGACCACCTGGATGTCGCGCTCCCGCGCGGGCGCAACCGGCGTGCGCAACCGCACGTCGGTCACATCGCCACCCGCCGCTGTCAGGAAAGTGTTGAGCAGCACCGCCGCCGGGACGATCTCGGTGTCCTGGACCGGGTGATCCCCGGGATACGGCCGGTTCGCCATGTCCAGCCGCGTCTGCCAGACCTGCGCCGGCACCGCACCCGCCACCTCCACCGCGCCGCCGAGCAGGGTGTGTGACGCGACATCGTGCAGGGCACGAACGCCGGGCGGCGGCGTCGGGGTGCGCCAGAACCGGCGGTGCTGCCATTGCGTGCCGGGAAGGTCCGCGGCCCACGCAGCCGCCGTGGTGAGTCCGTGGGCAACCGGCGCCCCGTGGCAGTACAACGCCCCGATCGCGGCGCCGACCGCCCGTCGCTCGGGCTGATCGCGGCGCAGCACCGGCACCACCGCGTGCTCGGTGACCTTGCCGTGCAGCAGCGTCTCGACGATTGAGTGCGACACCACCGGATGAGCCGACACCTCCAGGAACAGCCGGTGCCCGTCCTCGGCCGCGGCCTGCACCGCTTCGGCGAAGCGCACCCGGCCCCGCAGGTTGGCCACCCAGTAGCCCGGGCCCCGCGGCGCGGTCGACCGCGGGTCGGTGAGCGCGGTCGTGTACAGCGGCACCCGGGCGACGCCGGGCACCGGTAGGCCACCGACGAGCCGGGCGAGCTCCGCGGTCAACAGATCCATTGCGGGGCTGTGGAATGCCACGTCGGTGTTGACCCGGCGCACCATCGTGCCCTCGTCGGTCCACGCCTCGACCACCTCGTCGACCGCCGCCACCGTGCCCGACACCACCGTGGACTCTGGGGATGCGCTGATGGCCGCCACCACGTCTTTGCGGTCCCGCAGCCGGTGTTCGGCGTCGGCGAACGGCAGCCGCACCAGCGCCATCGCGCCCTCTCCCATCACCGACCTGAATCCCCGCGCCCGGAAGCACGCCACCGCCGCGCCGTGGACGAGGTCGAACACGCCGGCCACCACACACGCGGCAACCTCGCCGACCGAATGGCCGATCACCGCCGCCGGTGCCACGCCGCGGGCACGCAGCACCGCCGCCAGCCCGACCTGCATCGCGAACGTCAGCGCCTGCACCTGGTCGGTGCCGCCCAACTGCTCGGCGGTCAGCGCCTCCCGCGCGGAGAAGCCGAGCTCGCGGCGGAACACCACGTCCACCTCGTCGATGGTGGCCGCGAACACGGGTTCGGTCGCGAGCAGCTCGCGGCCCATGCCCGCCCAGTGCGATCCGTGGCCCGAGAACACCCACACCGCACCGTTTTCCGCGCCGGGCACCACCGAACCGGTCACCACGCGGGGATCACGGGCCTGCAGCGCCATCGCGTCCAGCGCGTCGATGACGGTGTGCGAGGCGTTGGCGTCGGTGAGACCGTCGGTCACCACCGCGCCGCGGACCGGCTCATGCGAGCGGCGCGTCCACATCGTCGCGGCGACGTGGTCGACGGAGATCTCCGCGGTCCGCAGATGCTCGGCCAGCGCCGACGCGTGCTGGGTGAGTCGGGACTCCGAGCGCGCCGACAACGGGATGACGACCGCCTGCCCCGGCATCTCCTGTGGCTGGGCAGCGGCGGGGGCCTCCTCGATCAGCACGTGGGCGATGGTGCCGCCGTAGCCGTAACTGCAGACCGCGGCCCGGCGCGGTTCGGCGCCGCGCGGCCAGGCTTCCACTTCGGTGGGCACCCGCAACCCGCTGGCGGCCCAGTCGACCGCGGACGTCAACGTGTCCACCCCCGCCGTCGGCGGCAGCAGTTCGTGGTGCAGCGCCAGCGTCGCCTTGATCAGTCCGACGACGCCCGCACCGCCTTCGAGGTGACCGGTGTTCGGCTTCACCGAGCCGACCGCACACGGGTCTACGGTGCGACCCGCTCCGTAGACGGCCGCCAGGGCGCCGACCTCCACCGGATCGCCGGTGGGTGTGCCGGTGCCGTGAGCCTCGATGTAGCCGACGCCGGCCGGATCGACACCGGAGGACCGGCACGCCAGGCGGAACAGATCCTGCTGCGCCTGGCCGTTGGGCGACATGATCCCGACGGTGCGGCCGTCCTGTGCCACCGCACCACCGCGGACCACCGCGAGCACCCGGTCGCCGTCACGCTGGGCGTCGTCGAGCCGCTTGAGCACGACGACGCCGGCGCCCTCACCGCGGCCGTAACCGTCGGCCGACTCGTCGAACGTCTTGCACCGGCCGTCGGGCGCGGTCGCCCCCGCGACGTCGAGCACCCTGGTCAACCCCGGACCGATCAGGGCGCTGACGCCGCCGGCGAGCACCAGCGATGTCTCGCCGTCGCGTAGCAGTTGACATCCCTGGTGCACGGCGACCAGCGACGCCGCGCAGGCGGCGTCCAGCGCGACGCTCGGGCCGCGCAGGTCCAGCAGATGCGAGACCCGGTTGGCCACCCCGCACAGCGAGGTGCCGATCCCGGTCCACGCCTCGATGCCGGCGAGGTCCTCCATGATGAGCTTGCCGTAGTCGTCGGAGTTGACACCCATCAACACCGCGGTGTCGCTGCCGGCCAGCGACCGCGGCGGAATTCCCGCGTGCTCCAGCGCCTCCCAGGACACCTCCAGCGCCAGGCGTTGCTGCGGGTCCATCAGCTCGGCCTCGCGCGGGGACACCCCGAAGAACTCGGCATCGAAACCCGGCAGGTCGTCGAGGAAGGTGCCCCACGGCGTGGTGCCGCGCAGCACCGCCGCGTTGCGCGGATCGCGGTGCAGATAGGGCTCCCACCTCTCGGCAGGCACCCGGCGCACGGCGCTGCCCCCGGCCAGCAGGAACGACCAGAATTGTTCTGCAGTGGTCACGGCACCCGCCAGCCGGCAGCCGATACCGACGATGGCGATCGGCGCGCGGGCGGTCAGTTCCACGGTGGGGTCGCCGCGGCGACAACCGGCCCGGCCGCGGCGACAACCGGGCCAATGGTGTGGTTAGCCTCTCCTAAGCCCAGCTTCGGCATGCCGGACATCCTGGCACACCGTCCGCCCGGACAGGGAGGTACGTGGCCCGGCGCTCACCCGGGCGGCGGCTGGGCGCCGGCGTCCCCGGGATCGATCTCGACCGCATAGGACGTGATGGCGCGGATCTTCTCGCCCTCGAACTCGTAGATCGCGCAGCTCGCCACCGCGGTGACGCCGTCGGGCCGGACGTACCGGACGACGGTGTCCACGGCGACGACGTCGGTGCCGGCGGCAGTCA
Organism: Mycolicibacterium hippocampi; assembly: GCF_010723735.1. GTDB lineage: Bacteria > Actinomycetota > Actinomycetes > Mycobacteriales > Mycobacteriaceae > Mycobacterium > Mycobacterium hippocampi. The sequence continues at coordinate 4,447,456 of NZ_BLLB01000002.1, forward strand.
CACTTCGGTCGAACTCCATCGACGTGCCCTCGAGACTGTCGAGGGTTTCCTGGCAGGTGCGCCGGACCGCGTCGGCGCCCTCGAGGACCATGTAGCCGACGATCGTCCACTTAACATCCGGGGCGAGGTGGCTCAGCGCGTCCTGGAACCTGTGCTCGGAGAACGCGCGGCCGACGGCGCCGGGATCGAATGCCATGCAGGGACCGTAGCGCCCCGGAACCGGGACACGGTAAGAGTAGAGGCATGAAGCTGTCTGGGATCGGCCTGTGGAGTTCGCAACTGCGCTACGGAAATCCGGCGGAGGCGGCCGACGCGGCCACCGAACTCGATGAACTGGGTTTCACCGCGCTGTGGATTCCCGACGTCGGCGGTCCGGTCCTGGACTCGGTCGACAACCTGCTCTCGGCCACTGAGAAGACGGTGATCGCGACGGGCATCCTCAACCTCTGGATGCACGACCCGGCGGAGGTCGCCGCGCGCTACGCCACGCTGACCGACACCCACGGTGAGCGGTTCCTGCTGGGCATCGGGGTCAGCCACGCCCCGCTGATCGATTCGAAGGAGCCGGGCCTGTACCGCAAGCCCCTGGCCGCGACGAGGAAGTTCCTCGACGGGATCGACAGCTCGCCGCAACCGGTGCCGCCCGCCAACCGCGTGCTGGCCGCGCTCGGCCCGAAGATGCTCGAGCTGTCGGCGACCCGCGCCGGCGGTGCGCATCCCTATCTGAGCACCCCAGACCACACCCGCACCGCACGCGAGGTCCTCGGCGAGGGCCCGATGCTGTTGCCCGAGCAGACCGTCATGCTCACCGACGACAAAGAACAGGCGCGCGCCGTCGGAACCGAGTGGCTGCGTTCGTATCTGGCGCTGCCGAACTACGCCAACAACCTGCTGCGCTCAGGCTTCAGCGAGGACGACGTGGCCTCGGTCAGCGACCGGCTGTTCGACTCCCTCATCGCCTGGGGTGACGAAGACGCGGTCGCGGCCCGGATCGCCGAGCACCGTGACGCGGGCGCCGACCACGTCTGCATCCAGGTGCTCACCGCCGATCCGACGGAGTTCCCGCGCGAGCAGTGGCGCCGGCTGGCGGCCGCGCTGCTGTAGCCCCGTCACGCCAGCAGGTCACGCGAGCAGGTCGCGCACCACCGCGTCGGCCAGCAGCCTGCCGCGGTCGGTGAGCACCAGCCGCTCGCCCGCGGCGCGCAGCAGCCCGTCGGCGACCGCCCGCGCGGCGTGGTCGACTTCGGCCGCGGACAGCCCCGAAACCGGCAGCCCCGAGCGCAGCCGCACCCGCAGCATCACGTCCTCGACGTGGGAGGTGTCGGTGTCGAGCTGCTCGAAGTCCGCGACCGGCAGCGCACCGGCGGTGAGCGCTTCGGCATAGGCGTTGGGATGCTTGACATTCCACCACCGGGTGGAGTCGACGTAGCCGTGCGCGCCGGGCCCGGCGCCCCACCATTCGCCGCCCTCCCAGTAGCCGAGGTTGTGCCGGCACTCGGCTCCCGGGCGTGCCCAGTTCGACACCTCGTACCAATCGAGGCCCGCATCGGTGAGGCGACGGTCCAGCAGTTCGTAGCGCCGGGCGAGCACGTCGTCGTCGGGTGCGGGCATCTCACCGCGGCGCACCCGCCGGGCCAGCGCGGTGCCGTCCTCGACGATCAGCGCGTAGGCCGAGATGTGGTCGACGCCGGCAGCCAGGGCCGCGTCGGCCGACCGCAGCAGATCGTCGTCGGTCTCCCCCGGCGTTCCGTAGATCAGGTCGATGTTGACGTGGTCGAAGCCGGCCGCGGTGGCTTCGCGCGCCGCGTCGAGCGCGCGACCCGGCGAATGCACCCGGTTCAGCGCGGCGAGCACGTGCGGCGCCGTCGACTGCATGCCCAGCGACACCCGGGTGAACCCGGAGGCGCGCAGTTCGGCGAAAAGCGCGGGCGACGTCGATTCCGGGTTGGCCTCGGTGGTGACCTCGGCGCCGGAGGCCAGCGGTAGGTGCTCGCGGACCGCGTCGAGGACGGCGGTCAGCCCCGCCGCCCCCAGCAACGACGGGGTGCCACCCCCGACGAAGACCGTCTGCACCGGTGGCGGCGCGCCGAGGTGAGCCGCGGCCAGCCGCAATTCGTCGCGCAGCGCCGCCAGCCAGCCTTCCGGCGTCCCGCCCCCCAGCTCGGCGGGGGTGTAGGTGTTGAAGTCGCAGTAACCGCAGCGTGTCGCACAGAACGGCACGTGCACATAGACGCCGAAAGGACGCGACGGCCGGCCCCGGCGCGCGGTCAGCGCCGGCAGCACGGTCCGGGTCGGCATGGTCCGGGTCGGCGGCGTCACCGGACCAGTCTCCCAGAGCCGCGTCCCGTCGCTGTCCGCGCAAATTTCGCCCGGTTAGGGCCGGTGCCGGCATCCGTGGCACAATTGGTTCCGTGACTGCAGCCCACAGCCTCTCCCGCAGGGTCTCGCTGGTGGCGCGCCTTCATGTCGACTTCAAGCGCGTTTGTTCTTCTTGCTGTCTGCCTTGACCTCGTAGAATCTGCCCACCTGAACTTCAGCTGGCCGCCGGATCTGCGCCGCCGGACAGCCACCGGTGAGAACGCGCGATCCGTCACGCCGGCTCCGACGAGGAGCACGACCCGATGACCACCGCACCGAACACATCCGCCAAGCCCGCCAAGCCCGTCAAGCGGCCCCGCGGCGAAGGCCAGTGGGCGCTCGGCTACCGCGAGCCGCTCAACCCCAACGAACAGTCCAAGAAGGACGACAACCCGCTCAACGTGCGGGCCCGCATCGAGGACATCTACTCGAAGAACGGCTTCGAGAGCATCGACAAGGGCGATCTGCGCGGCCGGTTCCGCTGGTGGGGGCTCTACACCCAGCGCAAACCGGGCTACGACGGCACCTGGACCGGTGACGAGAACACCGACATGCTCGAGGACGAGTTCTTCATGCTGCGAGTCCGCAGCGACGGCGGCGCGCTGACCACTGCTGCGCTGCGCACCCTCGGCGGCATCTCCACCGAGTTCGCGCGCGACACGGCCGACATCTCCGACCGGCAGAACATCCAGTACCACTGGATCCGGGTCGAGGACATGCCGGAGATCTGGCGTCGCCTGGACGAGGCGGGTCTGCAGACCACCGAGGCGTGCGGTGACTGCCCCCGCGTGGTGCTGGGATCGCCGCTGGCCGGTGAGTCGCTCGACGAGGTGATCGACGGCACACCGGCCGTCGACGAGATCGTCAAGCGCTACATCGGCAAGAAGGAGTACTCCAACCTGCCGCGCAAGTTCAAGACCGCGATCTCAGGCCAGCAGGATGTGGTGCACGAGGTCAACGACGTCGCGTTCATCGGTGTCGAGCATCCCGAGCACGGGCCCGGGTTCGACCTGTGGGTGGGCGGGGGCCTGTCCACCAACCCGATGCTGGGGCAGCGGGTCGGTGCGTGGGTTCCGCTCGACGAGGTGCCCGATGTGTGGGAGGGCGTGGTCAGCGTGTTCCGTGACTACGGCTACCGCCGCCTGCGGTCCAAGGCCCGGCTCAAGTTCCTGATCAAGGACTGGGGTGTAGAACGATTCCGCGAAGTTCTCGAAAAGGAATACTTGCACCGCCCATTGCTGGACGGTCCCGCTCCCGACCCGGTGTCCCGGCCCATCGACCATGTGGGTGTGCAGAAGCTGCGCAACGGGCTCAACGCCGTGGGGGTGGCCCCGATCGCCGGTCGGGTGTCCGGCACCATCCTGTCCCAGGTCGCCGACCTCGCCGAGGCCGCGGGCAGCAACCGGGTCCGGTTCACGCCGTACCAGAAGCTGATCGTGCTCGATGTGCCCGACCAGAAGCTGGACGAGTTGCGCGCCGGCCTGGACGCGCTGGGGCTGCCGTCCACACCGTCGCACTGGCGCCGCAACCTGATGGCCTGCACGGGCATCGAGTTCTGCAAGCTGAGCTTCGCCGAGACCCGCAAGCGCTCGCAGACGCTGGTTCCGGAGTTGGAGAAGCGGCTGGAGGACATCAACTCCCAGCTCGACGTGCCGATCACCATCAACATCAACGGCTGCCCGAACTCCTGCGCGCGCATCCAGGTCGCCGACATCGGCTTCAAAGGCCAGATGGTGGACGACGGCGACGGCCCGATCGAAGGCTTCCAGGTCCATCTGGGCGGCAGCCTGGGTCTGGACAGCGGTTTCGGCCGCAAGTTGCGCCAGCACAAGATCCTCTCCAGCGAGCTCGGTGACTACATCGACAGAGTTGTTCGCAACTTCGTGAAACAACGCGAGCATGGTGAGCGTTTCGCTACGTGGGCACTACGAGCAGACGAGGCGGACCTTCGATGAGCGCTTGCGCGAAGAGCGTCGGTCGCGATGAGCGCTTGCGCGAAGAGCGGAGTATGAGGTGACGGATTTGATTGCGGACACGGATCTGCAGGCGCTGGCCGAGCGCGGCGCGGCCGAACTCGGTGAGGACGCCAGCGCCGAGGACCTGCTGCGCTGGACCGACGAGCACTTTGCAGGCAACTACATCGTGGCGTCCAACATGCAGGACGCGGTGCTGGTCGATCTGGCCGCCAAGGTCCACCCCGGGGTGGACGTGCTGTTCCTCGACACCGGCTACCACTTCGTGGAGACGATCGGCACCCGAGACGCGGTCGAGGCGGTCTACGACGTCAACGTCGTCAACGTGCGCCCCGAGCTCAGCGTCGCCGAACAGGATTCGGTGCACGGCAAGGACCTGTTCGCCCGGGAGGCGGCGGCGTGCTGCCGGATGCGCAAGGTCGAGCCGCTGGGCATGGCGCTGAAGAACTACTCCGCGTGGGTGACCGGCATCCGTCGGGTGGAGGCACCGACCCGTGCCAACGCCCCGTTGATCAGCTGGGACAAGGCTTTCGGTCTGGTGAAGATCAACCCGCTGGCGGCGTGGAGCGACGAGGACATGCAGAACTACATCGACGGCAACGGCATCCTGGTCAATCCCCTTGTCTTCGAGGGCTATCCGTCGATCGGTTGCGAACCGTGCACGGCCAAGCCGCTCGAGGGCGCGGATCCGCGCAGCGGCCGCTGGGCCGGCCAGACCAAGACCGAATGCGGGCTGCACGCGTCGTGACACTCGTGCTCACTGCGCACGGCAGCGCCGACCCGCGGTCGGCGGCCACCGTGCACGCGGTCGCCGACTGCATTCGGCGGTTGCGGCCGAGCCTGGACGCACGGGTTGCGTTCTGTGAGCAGAACTCGCCGAATCTGCGCGATGTGCTCGCCACCGTGACGCACGGCGGTGCGGTGGTCGTCCCGTTGCTCCTTGCCGACGCCTACCATGCCCGGGTCGACATCCCGGCGATGATCGCCGATTCCGGCGCCGATGCCCGCATTGCCGGGGTGCTCGGTGAGGACGACCGGTTGATCCACGTGTTGCGCCAGCGACTCGAGCACGCCGGGGTGTCGCGGCTCGATCCCGGCGTCGGAGTGCTGGTGACCGCGGTCGGCTCGTCACATCCGCAGGCCAACGAACGCACCGCCGTGGTGGCGCGGGAACTGACGCTCACCACCCGCTGGTCGGCCACCACGGCGTTCGCGACCGGCCCGCACCCCACGCCGGCCGAAGCCGCCGAGGAGCTGCGTGCGCGGGGAGCGACCCGGCTGGTCGTCGCGCCCTGGTTTCTGGCCCACGGCCGCATCACCGACCGGGTGGCGAAGTTCGCCCGGTCACAAGGTATCCCGATGTCGGCCCCGCTGGGTGCACATCGCCAGGTGGCCGAGACGGTGCTGGACCGCTTCGACGCCGCGCTCGCCATCCGGATGGCTGCTTAGTCACCGAGTGCACCATCGCTATCCCGGTACACTGGCGCTGACCCCTCACCGAGCAAGGACCGATGCAACCTCATAAACCCATGGCGGTCCCGTGCTGACCGCCGTCATCGGAATTCTTGTCGGTTTCCTGGTCGTCCTGGCGATCACCGTGCTCACCGGCTACTTCGTCGCCCAGGAATTCGCCTACATGGCGGTGGACAGGTCCCGGTTGAAGGCCCGCGCCGAGGCAGGTGACACCCAGTCCGCGCGGGCACTGACCGTCACCCGCCGTACTTCGTTCATGCTGTCCGGGGCGCAACTCGGCATCACGGTCACCGGGCTGTTGGTCGGCTACGTGGCCGAACCGCTGATCGGGCAGGGCCTGCAGGTGGTGCTGGGTGATGTCGGAATCCCGACTGCCGTGGCTGTGGTGGCCGGCGGTGTGGCGGCTATTGCGGTGTCGACGGTGGTGCAGATGCTCTTCGGGGAGTTGTTCCCCAAGAACCTCGCCATCGCACGTCCCGAACCGCTGGCGCGTTGGCTGGCGCTGTCGACCACCCTCTACCTGAAACTCTTCGGCTGGCTGATCTGGTTGTTCGATCAGTCCTCGAACCTTCTGCTGCGGGTTCTGCGGATCGAACCGGTGCACGACGTCGAGCACTCCGCGACACCGCGCGACCTCGAGCACATCGTCGCCGCCTCCCGCGACGCGGGCGACATTCCGCGGGAACTATCGGCGCTCCTCGATCGGATCCTGGACTTCCCCACCAGCACCGCCGAGCACGCCATGATTCCACGTTCCCGGGTCGACGTGCTGACCGCCGACGAGACGGTGGCGGCCGTGCTGGAGCGCATGGCCGTCGGCCACACCCGCTACCCGGTCACCGGGCCGGATCGTGACGACGTGGTCGGCATCATCCACCTGCACGATCTGCTGGGACCGATACCCGCGACGGACACCGCCGCGACCCGCTGCCGCCCTGCGGTGGTCGTTCCGGAGACGCTACCGCTGCCCAATGTGGTGAAGCTGCTGGCGGAGGCGGACGAGGAGATGGCCGTCGTCATCGACGAGTACGGCGGATTCGCCGGCGTTGTCACCCTCGAGGACCTGGCCGAGGAACTGGTCGGCGAGATCGACGACGAGCACGATGCCGAGCACGGCGCCGATGTGGTGCCCGACGGTGAGGGTTGGCTCCTGTCCGGCGATCTACCGCTGGACGAGGCCGAACGCACGCTCGACCTGACCCTGCCGCCGGGCGATTACGAGACGGTCGCCGGCATGTTGATCGCCCATGCCGTCGGCCTGCCTGCAGACGGTGACACCGTGGAGATCGAACTGCCTTCCGACGCAGCCGATCTGCTCGAGGACGGGCCCGCGCCCACGCGTCGGTTGATCGCGCAGGTCCGCTCGATCGAGCGCCGGGTCCCGGCTTCGGTGTTCGTCACCGTCGAGGTCGAACAGGGGGCCGACGATGAGTAGCGGCTGGACCATCGCATTGATCACCACCGTGCTCATCGGTTCGAGCGCGTTTTTCGTCGCGGTCGAGTTCGCGTTGATCGCGGCGCGACGCAGCCGTCTGGAGGACGCCGCGGCCACCAGTGCCTCCGCACGGGCCGCACTGCGAAGCGCGAGTGAACTGTCGTTGCTGCTGGCCGGTGCACAGCTCGGCATCACTGCGTGCACGCTGCTGCTCGGGGCGATCACCAAACCCGCAGTGCACTATGCGATCACACCGCAGCTGAGCAGCCTCGGCGCACCGCTGTGGGTCGCCGACGTCGGCGGCTTCGTGCTCGCCCTGATCATCGTCACGTTCCTGCACCTGGTGATCGGCGAGATGGCGCCGAAGTCGTGGGCGATCGCGCATCCCGAGCGTTCGGCGACGATGCTGGCGTTGCCGATGCGCGGGTTCATGTTCGTCACCCGCCCCTTGCTGCGCGCGCTCAACCACGCCGCCAACTGGTGCCTGCGCCGGGTAGGGGTGACGCCGGTGGATGAACTGGCCGGAAGCCAGGATCCCGACACGCTGCGCAAGCTCGTGGAGCATTCGGCCACGGTCGGCACGTTGGACGAGCGGTATCACGCCAACTTGACCGGCGCGCTGGAACTCGAGGCACTCACCGTCGGACAACTGGCAAATCGCGCCGCCGAATACAGCTCGGTCGGCGTTGGTGCGACACCGTCCGAGATCCGGGAGACCTCCGAGAGGACCGGCCACCTGCGGTTGCTGGTCCGAGACGGGCAGGCCGACGTGGGGGTCGTGCACGTGCGAGACAGCCTGTCGTCGTCCGGCACCGCGCGCGACCTGATGCGCCCGGTGCTGACCCTGCCCGAGGACACCCCGGTGTACGAGGCGCTGCGGCTGATGCGGGAGACGCGCAATCACCTGATCGTGGTCGACGGCCCGTCGGGACGCGGGCTGTTGACGCTGACCGACCTGTTGCACCGGCTGTTACCGACGCAGGCCGCCTGACTCGTGGTCATCCAGTCGCCTGCTTGTAGATCTTGGTGATGACTCCGTAGTCCTTGTCGAACAGTTCGGGATCGGCCTGCCCCCAACCGCCCAGATCGTCGATCGTCCACAGTTTCTCAGGGGCCGGGAACTTGTCGGCGAACTCGGCCAGCACGGCCGGGTCGACGGGACGGAAGTTGGCTTCGGCCCACAACGTCTGCGCTTCCGGGGTGAACTGGAAGTTCACGAAATCTGTTGCCTTGTCCCGGTGCCGGCTGGTGGTGACCACCGCCAGCGGGTTCTCGATCTTGAAGGTCTGCGGTGGGTTCACGTACTCGAGATCGAAGTTCAGCGCCTCGTTCTCGTACGCCAGCAGCACGTCGCCGCTGCCCTGTTCGAACACGTCGGTGGCCTCGCGACCCGACGCCGGGCGCAGCTTGACGTGCTCGGTCACCAGTTCGTCGACGTACGCGATGCCCGCCTCGGGGTTTCGGCCGCCGTCGCTGGCCCAGGCGTAGGGGGCCAGCAGATTCCACTTGGCCGCGCCGGAACTCAGCGGACTCGGGGTGATGACCTCGACGCCCGGTGCCAGCAGGTCGTCCCAGTCCCGGATGTTCTTGGGGTTGCCGGGCCGCACGGCGAAGCTGACCACCGAACCGAACGGAATGCCCCGGGTGACGCCTGCGTCCCAGTCCTCGCTGACCTTCCCGGCCTCGACCAGTCGGGTGATGTCGGGTTCGACCGAGAAGTTCACCAGGTCGGCGGGCTTGCCGGTTTCGACGGCGCGCGACTGGTCGCTGGAGGAGGCATAGGACACCGTGACCGCCACACCCGCACCCTCCTCGGTGTCCGCGAAGGCGGGAGCCACCTTGGCCCACCCGGGCTCCGGCACCGCGAACGCGGCCATCGTGAGGGTGGTCTCCGCGTCGGACGGGCCGGCGTCGGACGGGCCGGCGTCGGACGGGCCGGCGTCGGACGGGCCGGCGTCGTCGCCGACCACGTCGCTGGGTCCACCACCGCAGGCCATGACAAGCGTCACCGACAGGGCCAGTACGGCCCCCGTGCGCCACCGGGACGCGGCCCCCCTCACCGGGTGAGCAGCCACATGACGATGACGAGGACGATGAGCGCGACCAGCGCCAGCGTCACGCGTGACCGCGGCATGCCGCTCATGAGTCTGCTCCTTCGCTGTCTGCGTCGCCGTGTCGGCGGAGCCGCCGGCGCACCCGGATCCCGTTGCCCAGCACGCCGTCGAGTAGCACCGCGATGCCGTACGCCAGCGTGAGCACAACCGGCATCACCACCACCGTCTGCACGACGAACGGCAGACCGGTGAGCCACAGCTCCACACTGTCCCACCAACTGAGGAAGCCGTTCACCCGGTCAGACTATGCGTCCTGCCGATCACCGGACACACCCGGTGTTCTGAGTAGACGACGGGGTGCCCGGCAGTCGATGATGGGCCAATGGCTTTGCAGCAAACCGAGGCTTCCGATGGATCTGCCGGCGACGGACACTCGACCTTCACCGTCGTGCCCCAGCCGATGTCCTATACCGGGACGCTGTTGCGCAACCCGTTCCCGCCGATCGCCGACTACGCCTTTCTGTCGGACTGCGAGAACACGTGCCTGATCTCGTCGGCCGGTTCGGTGGAGTGGCTGTGTGTGCCGCGGCCCGACTCGCCGAGCGTGTTCGGGGCGATCCTGGACCGGGGCGCGGGGCATTTCCGGCTGGGTCCCTACGGGGTCTCGGTGCCCGCGGCCAGGCGCTATCTGCCGGGCAGCCTGATCCTGGAGACCACCTGGCAGACCCACACCGGGTGGCTGATCGTGCGCGATGCGCTGGTGATGGGCCCGTGGCACGACCTCGAGACGCGGTCCCGCACCCATCGCCGCACCCCGATGGACTGGGACGCCGAGCACATCCTGCTGCGCACCGTGAAGTGTGTGAGCGGCACCGTGGAACTGGTGATGAACTGCGAGCCGTCCTTCGACTACCACCGTGTCAGCGCCGGCTGGGAGTACTCCGCCCAGGCGTACGGCGAGGCGATTGCACGCGCGAGCAAGAACCCCGACTCGCACCCGACGCTGCGGTTGACCACGAACCTGCGCATCGGCCTCGAAGGCCGCGAAGCGCGGGCACGGACCCGGCTCAGCGAGGGCGACAACGTGTTCGTCGCGCTGAGCTGGTCCGGGCACCCGGCTCCTCAGACCTTCGAGGAAGCCGCCGACAAGATGTGGAAGACCAGCGAGTCCTGGCGCCAGTGGATCAACGTCGGCGACTTCCCCGACCATCCGTGGCGGTCCTACCTGCAGCGCAGCGCGCTGACATTGAAGGGCCTGACCTACTCGCCTACCGGCGCGCTGCTGGCGGCGCCGACCACGTCGCTACCGGAAACCCCGCAGGGGGAACGCAACTGGGACTACCGCTACGCATGGGTGCGCGACTCGACCTTCGCGCTGTGGGGCCTCTACACCCTGGGGCTGGACCGCGAGGCCGACGACTTCTTCGCGTTCATCGCCGACGTCTCCGGCGCCAACAACGGCCAACGCCACCCCCTTCAGGTGATGTACGGCGTGGGCGGCGAACGCAGCCTCATCGAAGAGGAACTCAACCACCTCTCGGGCTATGACAACGCCCGCCCGGTCCGGATCGGCAACGGCGCCTACAACCAGATGCAACACGACATCTGGGGCACCATGCTGGACTCGGTGTACCTGCACACGAAGTCCCGCGAGCAGATCCCGGAGACGCTGTGGCCGGTGCTCAAGGAACAGGTCGAGGAGGCCATCAAGCACTGGCGTGAACCCGACCGCGGGATCTGGGAGGTGCGCGGCGAGCCCCAGCACTTCACCTCGAGCAAGATCATGTGCTGGGTCGCGCTCGACCGCGGCGCCAAGCTGGCCGAGCTGGAGGGCGAGAAGTCCTACGCCCAGCAGTGGCGGGTGGTCGCCGAGGAGATCAAGGCCGACATCCTCGAACACGGCGTCGACGGCCGCGGCGTGCTCACCCAGCGCTACGGCGACGACGCGCTGGACGCCTCGCTGCTGCTGGCAGTCCTCACCCGCTTCCTTCCGCCCGACGACCCGCGCATCCGCGCCACCGTGCTGGCCATCGCCGACGAACTCACCGAAGAAGGCCTGGTGCTGCGCTACCGGGTCGAGGAGACCGACGACGGTCTGGCCGGCGAGGAGGGCACCTTCACGATCTGCTCGTTCTGGCTGGTGTCGGCGTTGGTCGAGATCGGCGAGTTCAACCGGGCCAAGCATCTGTGTGAGCGGCTGCTGTCGTTCGCCAGCCCGCTACATCTGTATGCCGAGGAGATCGAGCCCCGCACCGGGCGGCATCTGGGCAACTTCCCGCAGGCGTTCACCCACCTGGCCCTGATCAACGCCGTGGTGCACGTCATCCGCGCCGAAGAGGAGGCCGATACCTCCGGCAACTTCCAGCCGGCCAACGCCCCGATCTAGCCGGCGCAGCGGTCAGAACATCGCCCGCAGACCCACCAGTCCGACGGCGCCGAGGATGGCGGCTGAGGGCAGCGTGATCACCCAAGCCAGTGCGATCGGTCTCATCAGCCCCCAGTTCGTCGAGCGGTTGACCATCCCGATGCCCAGCACGGCACCGATCAGGATGTGGGTGCTGGACACCGGCAGACCCATGATGGTGGCGCCCATGACCACCGATGCCGCGGCGAGCTCGGCTGAGAACCCCGACGCGGGGTGCATCTGGGTGAGATTGGTCCCCACCGTCGCGATCACCCGACGCCCGATGAACCACAAACCTGCGACAAGCGCGACGCCGAACGCGAGCATCGCCGCCGGCGGCACTGCGGCCTCACTCTCGACTGATCCGGTTCGGAACACATCCAAAATCGCAGCGAACGGCCCGATCGCATTGGCGATGTCGTTGCTGCCGTGGCTGAACGCGAAGCCGGAAGCGGTGAACACCTGCATCCAGCTGAACATCAGGAACGTCGATCGAGGCAGCGATTCGCCCTTCAGGGTTTTGGCGAAGATGAAGGTCGCCATCCACACCGCCGCACCGATCATGCCGATGATGAAGTAGTTGTTCATCGTGGTCAGGCCCAGATGCATGTTCTTGAGCCCCTTGAACAGCAGCATCGCGCAGATCATCATCGCGCCGAAGGCAGCCAGCAGCGGCACCCAGGTCTGCATGGCCTTGTACGCGTCGATCGACTTGGTCTGCTCGTCGATCTCACGCAGTTCCCGGTAGTAATCGGACTCCATCTCGTCCGGATCCAAGTCCTCGCGGTTGGCGGCGACGGCGTCGCGGGCCAGCGCTCCGGTATAGGCGATCTGCTGGATCTCACTGAGCCGCTCGAACGCCTCCTTGTGCCTGTTGCGGTGCGCGATGCGTTCCTTGCGGACCTCTTGCAACCGCTCGTCCGCCCGGTCGTTGTAGGTCAGGATGTGCCGCTTGATGGTGCCGTAGAGCAGGTACGCGACGGCCCCCCCGAGCAGGGGCGACAACACCCAGGAGATCGCGATCTGGCCGATCTGACCCCACTGCACCATGTCCCAGGCGGAGTTCCCCTGTCCGGACACAAAGCCGAGCATCAGTGCGGCGCCGACGATGCCGCCGATGATCGAATGCGTGGTGGACACCGGGTAGCCCATGCGGGTCGCGAACAGCAGCCAGGTGGCTGCTGCGAACAACGCAGCCATCATGATGAACACGAAGTCCATGGGCGACACCTGCACGATCGACAGATCGACGATGCCACTGCGGATGGTGTCGGTGACCTCGCCTCCGGCGATCACCGCGCCGCTGACCTCGAAAACAGCGGCAACCAGCAGGGCTTGCTTCATGGTCAGCGTGCCGGCGCCGACACTGGTGCCGAAGGAGTTCGCGACGTCATTGCCGCCGATGTTGAATGCCATGAAAAGTCCCAGCACCGTAGCGACGATCAGAATCACCTTGCTGGAGGCGGCGTCCACATAGCCCAAGGACCACCAGGTGAAGGCACCGAACGCCACGGCGAGCATCAGCCCGAACGTGAGGTGCCAGTTTCTATCTTCGCCGAGAAATCGGCCGTCCGCGGGCGTGGCTGGGGCAGAGGTCGTTGGTGCGCTCACCCGGGGAAAAATATGCAGATCAGGAAATCAGCCGGAACCCGGACGGTGAACGGCCGCGGAACAACCCGCTACTTCCGGGGCACGTCGTCGATCATCGCGGTCGCGATCTCGGCGGCTTCGTCAGCGCTGCGCCGCGATCTTGTCGAGAATGAGCTCGGCGACGCCGACGGCCGGCTGGACACCACCCGCCGCACGCGGGTCGGTCAGCTCCACATCGACGATGCAGTCTCCCACCACCCCGAGAGCCCGCGAGGTCGCCGGCGAACCAGGACCTGCCGATGTGTGCAGCACGCTCGCCGAGACCACCCGCTCGTCGAACACGACGCCGGAAACCCTGCTCAGCTCGTCGGTGCCCGACCCGGCTTGCTGCAACGCCACGGTCTGACCGTTGCAGCGCCGCCACTGGTCGGTGATCGTGGCGAAGAACTGCGCTGCGTCGGCGGCGCCGGCCATCTGCACCACGCCGAAGAAACCCGACACCGGCGGACCGTCGAAGCCGCCGCCGGCCCAGGAGCCGGTGGCCACGGCCTGCACGGGGCCGGCGTCGTACACGATCTTCTGGAGTCGGTATGCGGTGCTGACGCAGTGCACCGGCGTCGCCTGCACCGCGTCGACGCTGCGCAGCAGCATGTCCGCGTCACCCTCGACGAGCTGTCCCATCAAGCCGTCGGGCCCGGTCCCCAGCGTCGCGGACAGTTCCTGTGCGTTCGGCAGGAACTGCCCGAGCGGAATCGAGGGCTGCGCGGCCTCGACGATTCGCACCACCGGCCGCTGGTCGACCGGCGCGCCCGCACAGCCGGCGATGGCCAGGCACGCGGCCGACAGGACGGCAACAGTCGTCGCGCGCGGTGTGGGCATCACACATCGATAGCAGGTCGGGCACCGACGCGCGACCGCTTCGGCACTACTTCTTGCTCGCCTTGTCCGCGGGCGCATCGCTGGACAGTGCCGCGACGAACGCTTCCTGCGGTACCTCGACCCGGCCGATGGTCTTCATCCGCTTCTTGCCTTCCTTCTGCTTCTCCAGCAGCTTTCGCTTGCGCGTGATGTCACCGCCGTAGCACTTGGACAGGACGTCCTTGCGGATGGCCCGAATGTTCTCGCGGGCAATGATCTTCGACCCGATCGCAGCCTGCACCGGCACCTCGAACTGCTGACGGGGAATGAGCTCTTTGAGCTTGGTGGTCATCTTGTTGCCGTAGGCGGCCGCCGAATCCTTGTGGACGATGGCGCTGAACGCATCGACGGCCTCACCCTGGAGCAGGATGTCGACCTTGACCAGCTGGGCTTCCTGTTCGCCGGCCTCCTCGTAGTCGAGGCTGGCGTACCCGCGGGTGCGCGACTTCAACGAGTCGAAGAAGTCGAAGATGATCTCCCCCAGCGGCATCGTGTAGCGCAGCTCGACCCGCTCCGGCGACAGGTAGTCCATGCCGCCCAACTCGCCGCGCCGCGACTGGCACAGCTCCATGATCGAGCCGATGAACTCGCTGGGCGCGATGATCGTCGTCTTCACCACCGGCTCGAAGACGCTGCGCACCTTGCCTTCCGGCCAGTCCGACGGGTTGGTCACCATCAGCTCTGTTTCATCGTCTTTGATCACCCGGTAGACGACGTTCGGCGACGTCGAGATCAGGTCGAGGTCGAACTCGCGTTCCAGGCGCTCCCGGGTGATCTCCATGTGCAGCAGTCCGAGGAACCCGCACCGGAAACCGAACCCGAGCGCCACCGATGTCTCCGGCTCCCACATCAGCGCGGCGTCGTTGAGCTGGAGGCGCTCCAGCGCGTCGCGCAGGTTCGGGTAGTCCGAACCGTCGACCGGGTAGAGGCCGGAGTAGACCATCGGTTTGGGTTCGCGGTATCCGGTCAGCGCCTCGGTCGCGCCGTGGCGTGCGGTCGTGACGGTGTCACCGACCTTGGACTGCCGCACGTCTTTCACGCCGGTGATCAGGTAGCCGACCTCGCCGACGCCGAGACCTTCGGTGGCCTTGGGTTCCGGGGAGACGATGCCGACTTCGAGGAGTTCGTGGGTGGTCCCGGTGGACATCATCTTGATCTTCTCGCGCGGGCTGAGCTTGCCGTCGACCAACCGGACGTAGGTGACGACTCCGCGGTAGATGTCGTAGACGGAGTCGAAGATCATCGCCCGCGCCGGCGCATCGGCGTCACCGACCGGCGGCGGGATCAGCCGGACCACCTCGTCGAGCAACTCGGTGACCCCGACCCCGGTCTTTCCGGAGACCCGCAGCACGTCGGACGGTTCGCAGCCGATGATGTGGGCGATCTCGGCGGCGTAGCGGTCCGGGTCGGCGGCGGGCAGGTCGATCTTGTTGAGCACCGGGATGATCGTCAGGTCGCGGTCCAGCGCCAGGTACAGGTTGGCCAGCGTCTGCGCCTCGATCCCCTGGGCGGCGTCGACCAGCAGCACCGCCCCCTCGCAGGCCTCCAGCGCACGGGACACCTCGTAGGTGAAGTCGACGTGGCCGGGGGTGTCGATCAGATGCAGCACGAACTCTTCGCCGTTCACGGTCCAGGGCAACCGCACGTTCTGCGCCTTGATGGTGATGCCGCGCTCCCGCTCGATGTCCATCCGATCCAGGTACTGGGCGCGCATGTCCCGGTCCGCGACGACACCGGTGATACCGAGCATCCGGTCGGCGAGCGTCGACTTGCCGTGATCGATATGGGCGATGATGCAGAAGTTCCGAATCTGCGCCGGCGCAGTGAAGGTCTTGTCGGCGAAGCTACTGATGGGAATCTCCTGGTTGACCGGTTTTGTCTGCTTGGGCAGGCCAGACAAGAGTATCGAGCGCAGGCCTTCCCGACACAATCGAGCTTGCCCACATGCGCCTATGCTCGGTCGGTATGGCGTCACCGTCATCGGGTTGGAGAACTTTTCAACGGTTCGTGCGCACGAACACCGAGAACCTCGTCTTCAACGAGGCCCCGAAACTCGTCCGCCAACTGCAGAGATCCGAGACCCTCCAGCGCGGCATCCAGCAGGGCATCCGGATCGGGCTCGAGACCCTGGCCGGCTCGCCCGACGCCCAGGCACCGGAGCTTCCTGCCGGCCGGCCGGTGTCCCGCAACCTCGTCCCGACCGCCCACCGCGCGCGCAGGGTCGTCTACTCACCGGACCTCGACGGCCGGGCCGACCCGGGTGAGGTCGTGTGGACCTGGGTGGTCTACGAGGACGACCCGACCCGGGGCAAGGACCGTCCGGTGCTGGTCGTGGGCCGGGACCGGCACATCCTGCTCGGTCTGATGCTGTCCAGCCAGGACCGCCACCACGACGATCCGAGCTGGGTCGGCATCGGCAGCGGCAGCTGGGACCACGAGGGACGCCCCAGCTGGGTGCGCCTGGACCGGGTGCTCGACGTCCCGGAGGAGGGCATCAGGCGCGAGGGCGCGATCCTCGACCGTGAGGTGTTCGACATCGTCGCAGCCCGGCTGCGCGCCGATTACTCGTGGAGCTGAACCTCACCCGCCCAGCACTGGCCATGCCAATCCCGCGGCCACGCCCAGAGCCAGGCTCAGCCCGGCGGCCACCACGGCAGCACCGGCCGACCACCGGTGCGCCGTGAACACGTCATCGCCGGGTTCCGCCTCGGGGCGCTGGACCGCCGGGATGATCCAGCGCAGGTAATAGAACAGGCTGAGCAGGGTGTTGACGAACACGGCCACGACGAGCCAGGCGGCGTCCCCCTGCCACGCGGCGGCGGTGGTGGTGACCTTGCCGATGAACACCGCTGTCGGCGGGGTTCCGACCAGTCCGAGCAGCGCGACGATCAGGGCCACGGCGATCCACGGCCGCGACCGGATCAGCCCGCGGTAGCCCTGCAGGTCACGCAGCCGGGGCAGGGCGGTCGACACCGCGAACGCCGCGCTGTTGGTCAGCGTGTAGGCGGCCAGGTAGAACAGCAGCGCGGGTTGCGCCAGTTCGGCGCCGCCGGCGACCGCGACCGGCACCAGCAGGTAACCCACCTGGCTGACGGTCGACCAGCCCAGCAGCCGCCGCGGGTCGGTCTGCCAGAACGCGGCCAGATTGCCCAGAGTCATGCTCGCCACCGCCAGCACCGCGATCAGCAACGCCCAATCGATGGAGTCGGGCAACGTCTGCACCAGCCGGAAGATCGCCACCACCGCGCCGACCTTCGGCACCGTGGTGAGGAACAGCGCTGCGGTGCCGGTGGTGGCTTGTGCGGCGTCGGGCACCCAGAAGTGGGCGGGCACCCCGCCGGCCTTGAACAGCAACCCGCCCAGGACCCCGACCGTCCCGGCGGCCACGACGGCGGCGGGCGCTCCGGCCAGTTCGGTGGCCATCTCGGGGTACCAGGTGCTGCCGGTCACGCCGTAGAGCAGCGTGACCCCGAGCAGCAGCAGGATGCCGAACAGCGCACCGAGCAGGTAGGTCTTCATCGCGGCCTCCGCGGCCTGCGGCGAGCGGGCCATGCCGATCAGCGCGTACAGCGGGATGCTGGCCAGCAGGTAGCCGGCGGCCAGCACCATCAGGTCGGCCGCGCCGGCCAGCACCAGCACCCCGCTGGTGGCGAACAACAGCAGCGCGTAGGTCTCGCTCTCGCGCGGCGATCCCGCGATCTCGTCACCGGCCACGGCGAGCACCAGCAGTGCGCCGACGGCGACCACGATCCGCGCCACCCCGGTCGGGGTGTCCACGGCGAAGGTGCCGTCGAACGCCACGGCGTCCGGCCCGGTCAGCTGGATCGCGGCCACGGCGGCTGCGGCGGTCAGCGCCGTCGCCGCCAACACCCTGCCCCACCACTGGCGCCGCCGGGCCAGGAACGATCCGCCGAGGAGCACGGCCAGCCCGGCGCTGAAGACCAGGATCTCCGGCAGCATCAGCGACAACTGCATCCCGGTGTGGGAAGGCACCCGGCTACCTCCCGACGAGCGTGACGAGTGTGTGCGCGGCCGGCTCGATCGTGTCCAGCAGCACCCGGGGCAGCAGACCGATCACCACCGATAGCGCCAACAACGTTGCAGGCGGCCACATCTCGAAGCGACGCAGGTCGGTGAAGCCTTCGGAAAGGCCTGCGGTCGCACCGGTGAACAGCCGTTGGAAGGACCGCAGGAACAGCGCGGCGGTGATCAGGATGCCGGGTAGCGCGATGGCGGTGACGGGTGCGGCGGCGATGCTGCCGGTGAAGATCTGGAACTCGGCGATGAACCCGGAGAAACCCGGCAACCCCAGCGAGGCGAAGGCCCCCACCGCGAACAGCGCGGCGAGCTTGGGCGCGGGACCGGCCAGGCCGCCGTAGTCGGCCATCCGGTAGCTGCCGGTGCGCGTGTAGAACACCCCGGCCAGCAGGAACAGCGCGGCGGTGATCAATCCGTGGCTGACCATCTGGGTCACCGCGCCGGTGACTGCGATGTCGCGGGCCTGGGCGGTGCCGGTCGCGGTCAGACCCGCGGCGCCGACGGCGAGCACCACATAACCCATGTGGTTGACCGAGGTGTAGGCGATCATCCGCTTGAGGTCCTGTTGGGCGAGTGCGACCAGCGCGCCGTACAACACCGACACCACGCCGATGGCGATGGTCACCCATGCCCAGGCTCGCCAGGCCTGCGGCAGCATCGGCATCGCGATGCGCACGAATCCGTATGTCCCCATCTTCAGCAGCACCCCTGCCAGCACGGCGGAGCCGATCGCCGGGGCGTCGGTGTGTGCGGGCGGCAGCCAGGTGTGGAACGGGAACGTCGGCGTCTTGATCAGCAGCCCGATCAGCACCGCGGCCAGCACCAGCCCGCCGGCCAGCGGGCGGCCGGCCAACGGTGTCACCGCGGCCAGTTCCACCATGTCGAAGGTGTGCGGTTCGGCACCGATGTAGAGGCCGATGAAGCCGACCAGCAGCGCAAGCGACCCGAGAAAGGTGTACAGGAAGAACTTCAGCGCCGACCGGCCCGCATCGCCGTGGCCCCAGCCGGCGATGACGAAGTACATCGCGACGATCGACAGGTCGAAGAAGACGAAGAACAGGATGAGGTCGGCGGCGGCGAACACCCCGAGGCTGACCGACTGCAGGAACAGGAACAGGGCGGCCTGGGTGCGCGGCCGGTCGCTGTCGCGCAGGCTGTAGACCGCACACGCCAGGAAGATCACCGTGGTCATCGCGACCAACGGCAACGACAGGCCGTCGATGCCGACGTGGTAACTGCTGTTGACGCCCGGGATCCACGGCACCTGCTCGTCGAAGGCCAGGGTGTCAGGCGGTGGGGTGTCAAAGCGCAGCCACACCGCCGCGACGAGCCCGACCTCGGCCGCGGTGACCGCGACCCACGACCAGCGCACCGCTACGTCGGTCAGCGCCGGCACCGCGAGCAGCACCAGGGCCGCGGCCAGCGGCAGGAACACGATCAGACTGAGCACATTCACCTCACGTGAGCAGTAGGACGACGGCGACGACGAGCATGACCGCGGCGGCCATGTAGTACTGGTGCAGTTGACCGGTCTGCGGTCTGCGCGCCAGTTCGCCCAGCCGCCGGGTGAGCGCCGCCGACGCCTCGACCACACCGTCGACGCCGCGGTGGTCGGCGCGGGCGAGCCGGTCGGCAGCCGACCGCGACACGGTGGCCGTCGCCCCGACGGCGCCGTCGAGGACGTGGTCGTCGAAACGGGCCGCCTGCACCGATATCCGCGTCACCGCGAGCGCGGCGGCGGACACCGACCGGTCGAGGACCCGGTCGTCGAATCGGGCGAGGGTGTCGGCCAGCCACAGCACCGGTACCACGACCACCCGCTGGGCGGCCCGCTCGAGCCCGAACCAGGCCAGCGCCCACCTCGGCTCGGGGACACCCCAGCGCCACACCGCCAGCAGCACCGCGCCGGCCAGTACCGCCGAAGCAGCCAGCTCGGTCACCGGCGCGCTCGCGGTGATGCCCAGCGGCGGCAGGGCGAGCACCCCGGCGCCCGCCGCGCCGACCGCCAGCACGACCAGCGGCACCTGCGCCAGGCCGTCGGGCGACCCACCGCCGGCGTCGCGGTCGGCTGCCGGACGCCACAGGACGAGCAGGATCTTGCCGGCGTAGGCCGCGGACAGTGCGGTGGCCAGCAGACCCGCCGCGTACCACCACAGCGAGTGTTCGAGCGCGACGGCCAGCACCGCGTCCTTGGTCGCCCACAGCGAGAGCGGCGCGATACCGGCCAGCGCGAGCGCCGACACCGTCGCCGTGACACCGACGACCCGCCATCGCCGGGCTGCCCCGCGCAGCTCCTCGAGGTTCTTGCTGCCGAGCAGCGTCAGCCACGCCCCGGCGGCGAGGAACAGGCCTGCCTTGGTGAACGCATGCGCGACGAGTTGGGCGGCCCCGCCACCGACCGCGCCCAGCCCGGCCGCCATCACCACGAAGCCCAGCTGCGCGGCCGTGGACGCGGCCAGCAACTGCTTGAGGTCGCGCTGCGCGACTGCCACCAGACCCAGCCCCACCGCGGTCACCGCGCCGAGCCACACCGTCGCGGTCGCGGCCCAGCCGGTGGCCCCGAGCAACGGCGAAACCCGCAGCAGCAGGTAGGCGCCCATCGCCACCATCGCCGCCGAGTGCAGCAACGCACTCACCGGGCTGGGCCCCTCCATCGCCCGCGCGAGCCAGAACGAGAACGGCAGCTGCGCCGCCTTGCCCAGCGCGGCGACCAGCACGCCCGCCGCGATCACGTGCCGCCAGCCCGGCGTCGAGTCGGCCA
Organism: Mycolicibacterium hippocampi; assembly: GCF_010723735.1. Lineage (GTDB taxonomy): Bacteria > Actinomycetota > Actinomycetes > Mycobacteriales > Mycobacteriaceae > Mycobacterium > Mycobacterium hippocampi. The sequence goes on from NZ_BLLB01000002.1 coordinate 4,468,460, forward strand.
GGTCGGCCAATGCGAGCCCAGCGCCTCCGGCCAGCGCCGCGCCGGCAGCGAGGTAGAGCCCCAGGTCCGCGGTGCGGGTGGTCAGGAACGCGGTCAGCCCCGCCGAGACACGATGGTCGTCCTGCCACCGGTAGCCGATCAGCGCGTAGGACATCGCGCCCATCACCTCCCACGCCAGCAGCAGCGCCGGCAGGGTGGTCGCGGTGGCGGTCAGCATCGCCGCGGCGGCGAACACCAGCATGTAACCGTGGAACCGGTGGCCGGCCACCGAACGCTCCCCCACGGCGAACGTCAACACCAGCAGGGTCACCACGGCCACCGCCGGCACCACGGTGCCCGACAGTCCGTCGACGCCCAGCGCGAACTCTGTTCCCGCCAGGAACGCCACTCCGACCGCGGGCCGGGTCACGGCGACCACGACCGACAGTGCGACCACGACGGCCGACACGCCGATCGACACCAGAGCGGCGGTGCGCCCGCGTGCGTTGGTCAGCAGCAGCGCGACGCCGGCGAGCGCAGGCAGACACACCAGTGCCCACAGCGCCAGGTCGGGAACGGTGAGCACCGGCTATCCCGACAGATCCGTGGCCATGTCGGTCATATCGGCCTGGCGGTCACGGTGCAGCAGCGTCGCGACGGCGAATCCCATCGCCATCTCCACCGTCATCGCGGCGATGATCACCATCAGCAGCACCTGACCCGTCGGTGCCGGTGCCAGGAACCACCACAGGCCGACGGCGGCGAGGATCACGGCGTTGATCATCAGCTCCAGGCCCATCATCACCATGACCACCACCTGCTGGGACAACGCGCCGTACAGGCCGACACAGAACAGCGCGGCGGCCACCAGCAGCAGCGTCTGCAGGGTCATCGCCCGACTCCCCCCGGCTGCGGGTCCCGCGGCGGCCGTTGATCGAGGTCGTCACCGAACCGGTCGTAGCGTCCCCGGTGCGCAGCCAGCACGACTGCCCCGACGATGGTGGCCACCATCACCGGGCTGATCACGATCATCGCCAGCATCTTGGGACCCATGAGCTCCTCCCCGAGCGCGACGGTGACGTCCGGGGGCGGCGCGCCGCGGCGGGCCGGCCAGTCGACCAGCAGGATTCCGGCGCTCAACAACAGGAACAGGCCGACCGACAGGGCCAGCGACATGCGTTTGCCGTGGACCATGCTCATCGGCATCAACGCCGGGTTCATCCCCATGAACATCACCATGTAGACGGCCATCACCGCCATCTCCATGACCATCATCAGGATGATGACGACGCCGACATAGTTCTGCTGTAACAACAGCGCCACGACCCCGACCGCGATGAACGACGCGGCAAGCGCGTAGGTGGCCCGGGCCATCGAGTCGACCGCGAACACTGCGGCCCCGGCGAGCACTGCCACCGCCGCGGCGACCCAGAACACGATGTCGGTGATCAAAGCCTCAGCCCCTCCAGACGGCGATGACGGCGACGACAAGATCCTGCACCAGCACCAGCGGCAACAGCACCATCCACCCCACCTCCATGAACTTGTCGGGCCGCAACACCGGAAGCCGGCGCCGCAGCCACACGAAAATCGTCAGCAGCACAACGGTTTTGACGAGGACCCACAGCCATCCCGGCAGCAGCGGGCCGGCGCCGCCGCCGAGGAACAGCGGGACCGCGAACGCCGCTCCCGCGGCCAGCAGGGCGTACCGGCCGACCTCGAACAGCAACCGGTCGACACCGGACAGTTCGGCGGCCGCGCCGCCGGCGATGTCGTCACCCACCGCGGCCGACAGCGGCCCCCACACCGAAAACCCGGTTACGCCAAGGCAATAAACGACAAACGCCACAGGCATCCAGACCACGAACCACAGGTCCTGCTGGGCGGCCGCGACGGTGCCGACGTGCAGGCTCTGGGCCGCGATAGCCGGAGCGACCAGGGCGAACATCAGCGGCAACTCGTAACCGAGCCCCTGCGCGAGAAAGCGGTAGCCCCCGATCAGCGAGTGGGCCGAGTTCGGCCCCCACCCCGCGAGCCACACCAGCGCCCAGACCAGCACGTCCATGGCGTTGAACCACACGATCCCGACGTCGAGGTCGAACAGCACCCACTGCCCGAGCGGCACCACCGTGATCATCAGCAGCGCGGCCGCGAGCAGACCGAAACCGCCGAGACGCCACAGCGGCCGATCCGCCTCGAGCGTGACCCGGCGCCGCTGCCGCATCAGCCGCGTGGCTTCGCCCACCGGTGCGCAGACCCCCGCCCGGTCGAGAGCGGCCGCGTAGTACGCGAGCAACAGCAGCATCACCGCCGCCACCGGCGCCCAGGCCGCCGACACCACCGTCATCCCGGTCACGGTGCCTCCAGTTGCGCGGGCACCGCCGTGTCGACGCCGAGACCGGCGATCACCAGTCGGACGGCGGCGACCTCGAGGCCGGCGACGATGCCGGGCAGGGCGTCGGCGAGCGCTGCCGGGTCGACGTGCAGGGGGTCGGCGGTCAGCCGGTTCGACAGCAGGTCGCCGACGACCTGCGCCCGGGTCTGTAGCCGGTCGTAGGTGTCTCCCGCGAGTGATGCCGGCAGCCGTTCGGCGACAAGCCGTTCGGGGGTGAGCGGCGCGAGCCCGCGCAGTGACCAGCGCAGCAGCCTCGAACGACGCACGCTGCGCTGCAGACGTTCGACCTGGTCTCGGGCGCGTCGGTCGCGGGGATCGTCGAGCAGCAGGTCGCGGCACCGGCGGGCCCTCTCCGCCGCGTGCGGCCAGCCTGCCAGCGTGAGCAGGTCGACGAGGTGGTCGCACTGCCGGGCCACGACGGGGGTGGCGGCGCCGGGCCGGTGCTCGGCGTCCAACAGGTCGACCGTCGCGTCGGTCACCACGTCCCCGGCCAGGACGCACCGCAGCCGCACCCCGGCCGGCCAGTGGGCGAGGACCGGCCCCAGCTCCAGGTGCAGCACATCCATCTCGAGTCCGTCGCGGTCTTGTGCCCCCTCGGCCAGCGGGATACCGGACGGGGCCATGTCCATGTCGCCGTGGTCCATGTCGCCGTGATCCATGTCGCCGTGGTCCATGTCGCCGTGGTCCATGTCGCCGGTGTCGGGGCGCCGGCGGCGGCTGCGCGCGTCGCCGACTTGTGCTGCGGTGTCGAGCAATGCGGCGGCGGCACGGTCGAGCGCGTCATCGACCGAGCCGATGTCGGGCACCTCGATGCGCGCTCGCGGGCCCGGCAACTGGTCCCAGACCAGATCGATCAGCGGGCTCATCTGCGGCCCCGGCGCGCCACACACCGCCAGCACGTCGGCGTCGGCGGGGCTGACCGCCATCCGCCAACCACGGGCCAGCACCCGGCGCTGCAGCGCGACGTGGGTCGACCACTGCCCCGGGATCTCGACGGCGAGGACGTGTGTCCGGGCGACAGCCAGCCGCGCCGTCCACCCGCTCAGGACCACCGCAGCGCCCCTTCACGCCAGGCCCACACGACAGCGATCAGGAGCGCCGCGAGGAACACGAACATCTCCACCACCGCGGTGAGGCCCTGCTCGACGACCACGACCGCCCACGGGTACATGAACAGCATCTCGACGTCGAAGGCCAGGAAGACCAGCGTGGCCAGGTACCAGCGCACGTGGTAGCGCGACAGCGCGTGTTCCTCATGCCGCCAGCCTGATTGGAACGGCAGCGAGACGAGCGGATCGGGGGCCACCGCGGTCAGCCGGTGCAGCAGATACGCGCCGACACCGCCGACCAGGCACACCAGGAGCATCGAGGCGACGCCGGCGTACATCGAGTCGACTCCTATCCGTGGGCGGGCCTACTGCGACGTTCCCGGACGATTCCCCTCTAAACGGGCCTCCGCCACATCTGCCACATCGTGGGCCCGCCGTCGGGGAGGGTGATCTCCCCTGTCACGTCGAAGCCCCACCGCATGTAGTACGGCACGTTGGATTCCTTGCTCGACTCCAGGTAGGCAGGCGCGCCCTCGGCGTCGCAGCGGTCCAGCCGCGACCGCATCAGCACCTGCCCGAAGCCGGCCCCGCGCACATCGGGATCACTGCCGATGACCGCCAGATACCAGTGCGGTTCCTCGGGATGGTTGCGCTTCATCATCTCGCTCATGGCCTTACCCCGACCGACGTGCCGCCCCATCGCGAGCAGGAACCTCGGCATCATCCGCCACTCCTCACGCGGGGTCTGCTTCCACCGGCCCGGCGGATCCCACAGCGCGGCGGCACCCACCTGCCCGGCCCGGCTCGCCACCTGCGCCGCGCCACCGGCCAGGAAGTGGTGCCGGGCCATCGCGCCGAACACCAGCGGCAGAGCCTTTGCCCGGCGCGCGTCGTCGGGCAGCATCCACCGCATCACCGGGTCGTCGAAGAAGGCCCGCCCCAGCACGTGCGACAGATCCCGCACGTCCGGCTTCTGCGCGACATGGACATCGATGGTGGCCGGCACGCCGCTCACCCCTGGGTGATGTAGGCCTGGAGCTGCTGCTGTTCTCGCTCGAGTTCTTCCATCCGGGTCTTGACGACGTCGCCGATGCTGACGATCCCGGCGAGCCGGCCCTCGACCACGACGGGCACGTGCCGGACCCGGTTGGTCGTCATCAACACGCTGAGGCTGTCCACGGAGTCCTCCGGCGAGCAGGTCGCCACCAGCGTCGTCATGATGTCGGACACCGGCCGGGTCAGCAGGTCGGCGCCCACCTCGTGCAGCATGCGCACCACATCGCGCTCGGACACGATGCCCAGCAGACCATCCGGCGAGACCACCACCATCGCTCCGATGTTGTGCACGCACAGCTCCGTCAACAGGCCGGCAACCGAGGTTTCCGGGGTGATCGTTGCCACTGTCGCGCCCTTGTTGCGCAGTACGTCGGATATCCGCATCGAGCTCTCCGCCCCTCGTGGGTTTCCTCACCCCCCAGGCTAGGCAATAAACACGGCCGCGTTCGGCGTTTTCCGCCCCCCGGACACCCGATCGGAGGGTTAGGTGGGGTTCATGATCGAAGTCACCCTTCTCGGCACCGGCAGCCCCATCCCCGACGCCCGCCGCGCGGGACCGTCCACGCTCGTGCGCGCAGGCGGGCAGACGTTCCTGGTGGACTGTGGCCGCGGCGTGCTGCAACGCATGGCCGCCCTCGGGACCGGGGCCAACAACCTCAGCGCGCTGCTGCTGACGCATCTGCACAGCGACCACATAGCCGACCTGGGCGATGTGCTGATCACTCGATGGGTGTCGAACTTCACCCCGGACCTCGCGCCGCTGCCGATCATCGGCCCGCCGGGAACCGCGGAGGTCGTGGAGAACACGCTCAAGGCGTTCGGGCCCGACATCGGATACCGCATCGCGCATCACGCCGATCTGACGACGCCACCGCCGGTCGAGGTGGAGGAGGTGACCGACGGTGTGGTGTGGGGCCGCGACGGCGTCGCGATCCGGGTCGCACCCACCGATCACCGGCCGGTGGCGCCGACCATCGGGTTCCGCATCGAACACGGCGGGGCGTCGGTGGTGCTGGCCGGGGACACGGTGCCCTGCCCGACCCTCGACGACCTGGCCGCCGGTGCGGGAGCGCTGGTGCACACCGTGATCCGCAAGGACCTGATCGACCCGCTGCCGATGCAGCGGATCAAGGATATCTGCGACTACCACTCGACGGTGGAGCAAGCCGCCGAGACCGCCAGCCGCGCCGGTGTCGGCATCCTGATCCTCACCCACTACGTGCCGGCGATCCAGCCCGGCCAGGAGGAGGAGTGGCGGGCGCTGGCCGCGTCGGTGTTCGACCGCCAGATCGAGATCGGCGACGACCTGCACCGGGTGGAGGTCCATCCCGGGGTGTGCGCTAAGCCAGCCGGGTGATCTCCACGACGACGTCCAGGTCGGTCGACCCCTCGCCCGAGTAGATGCCTTTGAGCGGGGTGACATCGGCGTAGTCGCGACCGACCCCGACGCTGATGTACTGCTCGTTGATCTCCTTGTCGTTGGTGGGGTCGTAGTGCCACCACTCCCCCGTCCACGCCTGGATCCACGCGTGGCTCTGCCCGTCGACGGTGTCCCCGAGCTTGGCGTTGCGTTTCGGGTGCAGATATCCCGAAACGTAGCGGGACGGAATCCCCATGCCGCGCAACACCATCAACGTCAGGTGGGCGAAATCCTGACACACGCCTTTGCCCTCGCGTAGCGCGTCGACCCCCGAGGTGTGCACCCCGGTGGTGCCGGGCACGTACTCGAGTTCGGCCGCCACCCAGCGCGCGGCCTCGATGACGGCCTCGGTGGGTTCGTGGTACTTCGCGATGCGGCGGCCCACACGTTCGATCCGCTTGCTCGCGGGAACGTAGTGCGTCGGGGCCAGCATCTCGTCGTACTTGTCGATCACCGCCTCGCTCTCGAGGTCCTCCCAGCTGATCTTGGTCTTCGGCAGTTCCGGCCGGTCGGTCTCGACCACCGAGGAAGCCGTCACCTCCAGTTCGGTGTGCGGCGCGTGCAGATCGAACGCCGTCACCGCGGTACCCCAGTAGTCGACATAGCGGTAAGACCTTGTGGCGGGCACGGTTTCGACCCGGTTGAGGATGACGTTCTGCCGCGAGTCGGACCGCGGGGTCAGCCTCGCCTCGTTGAACGACGCGGTCACCGGGGATTTGTACGCGTAGCCCGTCGCGTGCACCACGCGCATCCGCCACATCTAGATCTCTCCTTCTTCGATGACCAGAGCGTTGCGGCCGGCGTCAGTCCACGCCACCCATGGCGCCGAGTGGAAGTACTCCAGCGCCAACGCTTCTCCGACATCGGCGCACGTTGTCTGGATGGCGGCCAGCCGCTCTTCCAGCGATTCCAGCAGGACTCCCTGCGGCATGAACTCCAGTTCGCTGCGGGCACGGCCGAGCAGACGCTGCACTTCCGCGGTGGCGCCCACCCGTGCCGGCCGGCGCTTGTGCAGCTCGTCGAGGCTGTGTTCGGCCAGTCGCAGCGAGTACATCACCGAGCGCGGGAACAGCCGGTCCAGCAACATGAACTCGACGACTCGGGCCGCGTCGAGCACCCCCCGATAGGTGCGCAGGTAGGTGTCGTGGGCACCCGCCGAGCGCAGCACGGTGACCCACGCCGGCGAGGACGCGCTGTCGCCGACCCGGGACAGCAGCAGCCGCACCGTCATGTCGACGCGTTCGATCGCCCGCCCCAGCACCATGAACCGATAGCCGTCGTCGCGGGACAGGGTGGAGTCGGCCAGGCCGGCGAACATCGCGGCGCGGCCCTCGACGAACGACAGGAATTCGTGCGGCCCGAGGCGTTTGGCGGCTCGTTCCCTCTCGGCCAGCGCGTTGTAGGTGGTGTTGAGGCACTCCCAGATCTCGGTGGACGTGACTTCACGTGCGCCGCGGGCGTTTTCCCGGGCCGCCGAGATCGCCTCCACGATCGAGCAACCGCCTTCGGTGTCCCGGCTGAACGCCACCAGGTCGGTCAGCGACCACAGGTCGAGTTCGGTCTCCGGCGGTTCGATGCCCAGCACCCGCAGCAGGGTTCGGGACGCATGGTCGGGATCGACGCTGGAGTCCTCGAGCAGTTGATGCACGGTGACGTCGAGGATGCGGGCGGTGTCGTCGGCCCGTTCGACGTAGCGGCCGATCCAATACAGCGACTCCGCGTTGCGCGCCAACATCAGCGCACCACCTGCTGCTGTTGCTGCTGTTGCTGTTGTTGCTCTTCCTGGCGGTTGGCCTGTGACTGTTGCTGCTGGGACGACGACCCGTCACCGTTCCTGTCGGCCTTGGCCCCCTTGCCCGACTTCGGCAGCGACCGGACGACCTCGGCGGCGGCCAGTTCGCGGTCGGCGACCGACGCGCGCGAGGCCAGCACCCAGGTGTCCTTCGATCCACCACCCTGACTGGAGTTCACCACGAGAGAGCCCTCCGGCAACGCCACCCGGGTCAGCCCGCCGGGCAACACCCAGACGTCGTCGCCGTCGTTGACCGCGAACGGCCGTAGATCGACGTGCCGGGGCGAGAGGGCGTCGTCGATCTGGGTCGGCACCGTCGACAGCTGCACCACCGGCTGAGCGATCCAGCCGCGCGGATCGTTGCGCACCTTCTTCGTGATGGCCGCCAGTTCCTTCTCCGAGGCGTCCGGCCCGAACACGATGCCGTAGCCACCCGAGCCCTCGACCGGCTTGATGACAAGTTCGTCAATGCGATCGAGCACCTCCTCGCGCTCGTCGTCGAGCCAGCACCGGAACGTGTCGACGTTCTGCAGGGAAGGCTTCTCACCGAGGTAGTACTCGATGATGGTCGGCACGTAGGTGTAGACCAGCTTGTCGTCGCCGACGCCGTTGCCGACTGCGCTGGAGATCACCACGTTGCCCGCCCGGGCCGCGTTGAGCACGCCGGCGACACCCAGCACCGAGTCCGGCTTGAACTGCATGGGGTCGAGGAACTCGTCGTCGATTCGGCGGTAGATGACGTCGACCTGACGCTCGCCCTCGGTGGTCCGCATGTAGACGGTGTTGTCGCGGCAGAACAGGTCGCGTCCCTCGACGAGCTCGACGCCCATCTGCCGCGCCAGCAGCGAGTGCTCGAAATAGGCGGAGTTGTAGACGCCCGGCGTCAGCACCACCACCGTGGGGTCGGCCTCGTTCGACGCCGCGGCGTTGCGCAGGGCGCGCAGCAGATGCGACGCGTAGTCCCCGACCGCGCGTACCCGATGGGTGGCGAACAGGTTCGGGAACACCCGGGCCATCGTGCGACGGTTCTCCATCACGTAGGACACCCCGGACGGAGATCGCAGGTTGTCCTCGAGCACCCGGAAGGTGCCCTGCCCGTCGCGGACCAGGTCGATGCCCGCGACGTGGATACGCACCCCGTTGGGCGGCACGATCCCGACCGCCTCCCGGTGGAAGTGTTCGCAGGACGTGACCAACCGGCGCGGGATGACACCGTCGCGCAGGATCTCCTGTTCGCCGTAGATGTCGTCGAGGTACATCTCCAGCGCTTTCACCCGTTGGCGGATCCCCCGCTCCAGCCGGGTCCATTCGGCCGCCGAGATCACCCGCGGCACGAGATCGAGCGGGAACGGGCGTTCCTGTCCCGACAGCGAGAACGTGATGCCCTGGTCGATGAACGCCCGACCCAGGGCCTCGGCCCGCGCCTCCAACTCGGCGACATCGGAGGGCGCGAGTTCTGCGTGAATGCCCTTGTAGGGACCCCGGACGTTGCCGTCACCGTCGAACATCTCGTCGAACGCCTCGCAGTACACGCCGAGGTCGTTGTAGCCGCCGAAGACGCCGTCATGCTTTTTTACGATCTTGGAGTTGCTGCGCGAGGTCCGTACCGTCTCGGTGGCCAAGATGTCTTGTGCTCCTCACGTCGGCGGTCTGTGCAGTTTCCGCTGTTGTCCGGTTCCCGTGCGATACGTTTCGCATACGCACGACTGCCATGCTGCAGCATTTCGGCCGTTTCGGCAGGCCAGTGGGTCTCGCTTTGGGACATTTCTGGCCTCGCTGGTACCCTGAACACTCGCTGCCCACAGCAGGGCGCGCCTCAAGACTCAAGCAACCCCGACCGAGATTTACGAAGGAACACACGCGTGGCCAACATCAAGTCGCAGGAGAAGCGGATCCGCACCAACGAGCGCCGCAGGCTGCGCAACAAGTCGGTGAAGTCCTCCCTTCACACTGCGGTGCGTGGATTCCGTGCGGCCGTGGAGGCCGGCGACAAGGACAAGGCCGGCGAGCTGCTGGCCTCGACCAACCGCCAGTTGGACAAGGCCGCCACCAAAGGCGTGATCCACAAGAATCAAGCGGCCAACCGCAAGTCCGCCCTCGCGCAGGCCTTCAACAAGATCTGAGCTCGGCCGGCCGGCGGGTCAGTCCGCCTTGGTCTTGCCGCTTCAGTCCTCTGGCTTCAATCTTCGACGAGTTCCGCGACCCGGCGGACGGCAGTTTCCAGCGCATAACCCGCATCCGCTGCCGCTCCTTTGACGTCAGCGTTGAGCGTCGCCACCACCCGCATCGCCTCGGCGACAGAGTCCCGCGACCACCGGCGCGACTGCTTCTGGGCCTTCTGCACGCGCCACGGCGGCATGCCCAGTTCACCGGCCAGGCGGTACGGATCACCCGACATCGGGCCGACCCTGGCGATGGTGTGCACCGCTTCGGCCAGGGCGTCGGCAAGCACCACATGCGGTTCGCCGCCCATCATCGCCCACCGCAGCGCCTCGGCCGCCCCGGCGACGTCGCCGACGACGGCCTTGTCCGCGATGTCGAATCCCTTCACCTCGGCCTTGCCGGAGTGGTAGCGGCGCACCGCGGCCGCGCTGAGATCGCCGCCGGTGTCGGCGACCAGCTGTGAACACGCCGCGGCCAGCTCGCGGATGTCGGAGCCGACCGCGTCGAGCACCGCGGTCACCGTGTCATCGCCCACCTTGACCCGCAGCGCGCGGAACTCCTTGCGGACAAAATCGGCCCGCTCCGATGCCTTGGTGATGCGTGCGCAGGGATGCACGTGAGCACCCAGCTTCTTGAGCTGATCGGCGAGTGATTTCGCGCGGCCACCGCCGGAGTGCGCCACCACGAGCATCATCCCGTCGGGCAGATCCGCCGCGGCGGACTCGATGATCGCGGCCGCATCCTTACCGGCTTCGGCGGCGGACTCGAGGACAACCACCCGTTCGTCGGCGAACAGCGACGGACTGAGCAGCTCGACGAGCTCACTGGTGCTGACCTCGCCTGCGCGCAGCCGGTCGACCGGGATGTCGGCAGGGGCGCTGCCACCGCCGGCGGAAGCCCGGGCGTGCTTGAGCACCGCCGCGATGGCCCGCTCGACCAGCAGCTCCTCGTCACCCAGGATCAGGTGCAGGCCGGTTTTCTCTCGACTCACCGCACGATCGTGTCATGCCTCGCCGACACCGGACCGCATACCCGATGCCACACTGCGGCGGCGCCGAGTGCGGCGATCCCGATGGTCACCACCCCGGCCGGTCCCGACGGCACGGGCACCGACGCAACAGGAAGTCCGGCGGCCCAGTGGGCGACACTGAGCAGCCACCACACCTCGGGGCCGGTGAAGCGGATCAGAAGCTCGGCACCAGCGGGCCACAGCGGGCACAGCGCGGCGGCGGTGGTGCCGATGACGGTGATCGGCGGGATCACCGGCGCGACCACGAGGTTGGCGGCGACGGCGACCAGGCTCACCGATCCCGAGATGCCGGCCACCAACGGCGCTGTGACCAGCTGCGCAGCGACCGCGACGCTGACGGCGTCGGCGAGCGGTCGCGGCCAGCCACGCTCGGTGAGGCGCCGCGACCACGCCGGAGCGATGAGCACCAGTGCGGCGGTGGCGGACACCGACAGTGCGAAGCCGACGTCGACTGCGAGTTCCGGCACGGCGACCAGCAGGCCGATGACGCTGGCCGCCAGTGCCGGGAGCGCCTGGCGACGGCGATGCGACAGCACTGCCAGCAGGGTGATCGCGCCCATCACCGCGGCGCGCAGCACGCTGGCCGAGGGTTGCACCACCACCACGAAGCCCAGCAGCGTGACCGCGGCCAGTACTACGGCCGCCCGCGGCCCGACCAGCACCGCGGTCAGCAACACCGCGCCGCAGACGATGGTCACGTTCGCCCCCGACACCGCGGTCAGGTGGGTCAGGCCCGACGCGCGGAAGTCCGCGGTCGTCCGCGCCGGCACCGTCGAGGTGTCGCCGAGGACGAGCGCGGGCAGCATGGCTGCCTGGTCCGCGGGCAGCGCCGCACGCGAGGACTGCGCGAACCTCTGGCGGACGTCGTGGGCGACACGGTGCACCGGTGCCGCGTCGCCCAGGGCAGGCGCACCCTTCGCCGCGAGTACCGCGACCGTGAGGTCGCTCCGTTTCGGTGCGCTGGCCTGCGCGCGAAACGCCACGGGCTGTCTGGCCATCACCCGGGCGTACTCCCCGCCGGAGGCGAAGACGATCACTCTGCCGGAGGATCGGGCTCCGGCGAGTTCCAGCAGCGACCCGCGGAACATCGTCCGACCCCCCGCCAGCACCCGGGGGGTTTCGGTCGGGGTGACAACCACGGTGGTGACCTCGCCGAAGTAGCCGGAGACCGGATGGTGGCGCACCTCGTCGACCCGCAACCCCACCGCGACGCACATGCCGCCACCCAGCACCAGCACCGCGGCCACGCTGGTCCCCACCGCCCGCCGGTCCGCCGCTCGGCCCTCACCACGACTGCCCCACCAACCGACTGCGCCGGTCACCGACACTGCAACGGCCATCGCGGCCAGCGAACCGGCCTGCGCCCACACGATCCCGGCGGCCGCGACCGCCCACGCGGTCAGCGCCGGCGGGACGAGCCGCAGGTCCAGGACCGGCGCGCTGGGCGATGCGGGCACCACCGGCGTCACACACGGACATGATCGCGCAACTTGTCCAGCCGAACCGGGCCGATGCCGTCGACATCGGCGAGCTGATCCACGCTGGCGAACCGACCGTTGGCCTCGCGCCACGCGACGATCGCCGCAGCAGTCACCGGCCCCACCCCGGGCAGCGTGTCGAGCTCCTCGAGGGTCGCCGAGTTCAGGTCGACCAGGCTCGTCGGCCCGGAGCTCGCGCCGCCTGCCCCCGGCGCCGCCGGGGACGCGGCGGGATCCGCCACCACCGAGCTGCCCATCTGCACCGGCTGGCCCGGCGCCACCCCGATACCGACGACGATCTGCTCCCCGTCGGTGACACGCCTGGCCATGTTGAGCCCCAGCAGGTCGGCGCCGTCGACCGCGCCACCCGCGGCCTCCAGGGCGTCGGCGATCCGGGCCCCGGGGTCGAGCGTGACCAGACCGGGCGCGTTGACCAGACCGACGACGCTGACCACGACGGGCGCCGCCGGCCCGGCAGAAGCCGACTCCGGGCTCGGGGCAGCCGACGAAACCATCTCCACCGGCGGGAGTTTCGCCGAGACCACCGTAGGTGGTCGATCACCGAACAAGCTCAACACCGTCACCAGCACGGCGACCGCACCGACGGCACCCAACGCGACCACCCCGGCCCGGCCCGGGTCAGCCCGGACCTTCGAGATCCAGGCGGCCGGGCCCGTCGACGTGGATTCCGGCAGCCAGCGCGACAACGACGTGTCGGGCTGCTCGCCGACGTCCCCGACACCGGTGTCTTCGGCTGCACCGAGGCGTCGATGCAGCCGCTCGGTGGGCAGTTCGGTTGACATGCGCCCGACGGTAGGCTGGCCGGCCGACGTCAGCGGGTCCTGGCGCGACGGCCGCCTCACTCTGGGGATGAACGCCGCATTGGGGACGACGGTGGCTACGATTGCTCCCGATATGAACCGTCGCGCCCCGATGATCGCAGGCCTTTTGTTCGCGGTGCTCTACGCGACGGCCGTACTCGTGATCCCCGCGCTCGCCGGCTCCGACGAAGGAGTCGTCAGGGCGCAGGCGCTGCTCCTGGCGTTCGCCGTGCTCGCCCTGGTCGTCGTGCTGGCGTTCACGCGGGAACGGTTGACCGGGCCGGCGGCGCACGTGTTCACCATCGGGTCAGCGGTACTGGTCGCCCAGCTGTGTCTCGCGATCTGGTTCACCGGTGGTCCCGCGCTGCGCCCCGGCCAGCTGGACACCGACGCCGCGCGCGTCGTCGGCGACGTCGGCGCGATGTGGCTGCCCGCCGCCACCGTCGCCCACATCCTGGTGGCCGTCCCGATCCTGTTGGCCGCCAACGAAGATCTGTTCCCGCGGTGGCTGGGCACCGGCGCTGCGGTCTTCACCGTCGAGCAGCTGGTCGAGACCATCACGATCATCGGGCCGCCCGGTAGCTTCATCTCCCCCGGCGGCCCGATGAACCAGTACCTCGGCGGCACGCTGACGGCCGCGTTCTTCCTGGGGGTGGGGATCGCGCTGTCGGTTGGTGAGAACACCGCCGATCCCGCGCCACCCGACGACCCGGGTGCCGTCGAGGGCACACCACCCGTCGATCAATGCGCAGCAGATGAGTGACAGCGCCTCTCGTGCCGACCCCCTTCGCTCGATGTGTCGTGTGTCCGCACAGCGAGACGATGGGCCGGCACGGCGCATTTATTGATGTACTTTCGGCCCCTATGCGCACTCCACCGAGCAAAAAACCGACGAACGTTCTCGCGGCGGTCGGTGTGTTCGCGTCTGCTGCGATGCTGTACGCACCGGTTGCCAACGCCGACATGCTCTCTGGGAACTACGAGTTGCGCATCGAGGGCCGGAATGACTTCCATACATGGGCATGGGCGGTCTCACGCTGTGGCGGTAGCCCTGACTGCCGCTACATCACCGCGATACCCATGCCGATCGCGAAGGCCTTCTCGTACACCGGTGAGACTCAAATGACCGACGGCCGATACGCACTGACTGTCGATGTGCCAGACGGATTGCGCTGCGGGAACATCTACTACGGACCTGTCATTCCCACCCGCGACGTCTATTCGTGGGATGCGGCCACACTGCGGGGAACGCTGGAATCGTCGTTTGCGGTGGGGTGTGACGGAAGGCCCGGCGGAACGTACGTCTATCCGTTCACGCTCGTGATGATGTAGCCCGCCCGGCGGGGTGTGACGTTGCCCGAAACTATGCCGGGGTGTCCATTTCGCGTTTGATCTCCAGTGCGATGTCGATGAGTTGGTCTTCCTGGCCGCCGATGAGTTTGCGTTGTCCGGCGCGGTGCAGGAGTTGGTGTGCGGGCACCCCGTAGCGTTCGGACTGGCGGATGGCGTGTTTGAGGAAGCTGGAGTACACCCCGGAATAGCCCATGATCAGCGCGTTGCGGTCCAACAGGCATTCAGCCGGCATCGCCGGGGCCACCACGTCCTCGGCGGCATCGGCGATCTCGAAGAAATCGATCCCGGTCTTCACCCCGATCTTGTCGAACACCCCGATCAACGCCTCGACCGGCGCGTTACCGGCCCCGGCGCCGAACCGCCGGCACGACCCGTCGATCTGCTTGGCCCCGGCACGGACGGCCTCGATGGAGTTGGCCACCCCCAGACCCAGGTTCTCGTGACCGTGAAAGCCCACCTGGGCGTCGTCGCCGAGCTCGGCGACCAGCGCCGACACCCGATCGGCGACACCTTCGAGCACCAGTGCCCCGGCCGAGTCGACCACATACACACACTGGCACCCGGCATCGGCCATGATCCGCGCCTGCTTGGCGAGCTTGTCCGGGCCGATGGTGTGGCTCATCATCAGGAACCCGACGGTCTCCAGACCGAGTTCGCGGGCCAGGCCGAAATGCTGGATCGACACGTCGGCCTCGGTGCAGTGCGTGGCGATCCGGCAGATCGACCCGCCGTTGTTCTGCGCCTCTTTGATGTCTTCCTTGGTGCCGACCCCGGGCAGCATCAGGAATGCGATCTTGGCGTTGCGGGCCGTCTGCGCCGCGAGCTTGATCAGCTCCTGCTCCGGGGTCTTGGAGAACCCGTAGTTGAAGCTCGACCCGCCCAGACCGTCACCGTGGGTCACCTCGATGACCGGCACCCCGGCGGTGTCGAGCGCGGCGACGATCGCGCCCACCTCCTCGGCGGTGAACTGGTGGCGTTTGTGATGACTGCCGTCGCGCAGCGACGTATCGGTCATCCGGATGTCCCACATCGGATCGAAATAGATGGTGTCGATGCCACTCATGCTTGCCCTCCTGACGACGCGGACAGCGATGCCCCGGCACTCTGCTTGGCGATCTCCTCGCCGACCTTGGTCGCCGCCGCGGTCATGATGTCCAGATTCCCCGCATACGGCGGCAGATAGTCACCGGCGCCTTCCACCTCGATGAACGTCGTCACCACCGCCTGCCCGCCGGAGTTCATCGACGGATCGTCGAACTGCGGGTCGTTGAGCAGCCGGTAACCCGGCACATAGGTCGCCACCTCGGCCACCACATCACGGATCGACGCCGCGATCGCATCACGATCAGCGTCCTCGGGGATCGCGCAGAAAATAGTGTCCCGCATGATCATCGGCGGATCGGCCGGATTCAGGATGATGATCGCCTTACCCCTGGCAGCGCCGCCGATGTGCTGCACGCCGGCGCTGGTGGTCTTGGTGAACTCGTCGATGTTGGCCCGAGTCCCCGGTCCCGCCGACGCCGAGGACACCGACGCCACGATCTCCCCGTAGGCCACCGGGACCACCCGCGACACCGCATACACGATCGGGATGGTCGCCTGACCGCCACAGGTCACCATGTTCACGTTCGGCGCATCCAGATGCTCCCGCAGATTCGCCGGCGGGATCACCCCCGGCCCCACCGCCGCCGGGGTCAGATCGATCGCCCGGATCCCCGCCTCGGCATACCGCGGCGCCGCATCCCGGTGCACATACGCACTGGTCGCCTCGAACACCAGATCCGGCTTCTCCTCACGCGCCAACAACCAGTCCACACCCTCATGCGAGGTCTCCAGACCCAGCTTGCGCGCCCGGGCCAGACCCTCACTGTCAGGATCGATGCCGATCATCCACCGCGGCTCCAACCACTCCGAACGCAGCAACTTGTACAACAGATCGGTACTGATGTTGCCCGACCCCACGATCGCCACCTGAGACTTCGGCGCACCCGTCCCGGTCATTGACACTCCCCACTGTCATCGCACATCACAACTTTCCCCTCATCGATTGGATGTCGACTCCACCCAGTGAACCGTTGCCCATCTCAGCGTTGTGGGCATGGGCGAAGTGATGAAGTCCGAACACCGCGTCCATTCCGCTGCGTAGACCCATCTGGTCCTCGCATTGGTTGACAGCCCGTTTGGCCAGCGCGAGTCCGAACGTCGGCATCGCCGCGATGCGCGAAGCCAAAGTCAGCGTCTCGTCAAGCAGTCGGTCGCGTGGCACCACCCGGTTGACCATGCCTACTTCGTAGGCCCGCTGCGCGGTGAATCGGTCGCCGGTATAGAGGGCCTCCTTGGCGAACCGCGGACCGAGAACCCACGGGTGGGCAAAGTACTCGACCCCGGGTATTCCCATGCGTAACACGGGGTCAGAGAAGAATGCGTCGTCGGCAGCCACGATGAGATCACACACCCAGGCGAGCATCAGACCGCCCGCGATGCAGGCGCCGTGCACCATCGCGATGACCGGCTTGGGAATCTCGCGCCAACGCCTACACATCCCCAGGTAGACTTCGGTCTCTCGGGCGAAGCGCTGGTCTCCTGCGGGTTTTCCCACGTGATCCCACCACAGCGCCGCGCGGTTTTTGTAGTGCACATGATGATCGCGTTCCGGTGTGCCGATGTCATGCCCGGCACTGAAATGCTCTCCGCTGCCGCATAAAACGATGACGCGGACATCGTCGTCATCTACCGCGCGGGTGAAGGCGTCATCCAACGCGTAGGTCATCGCCGAGTTCTGCGCATTGCGGTACTGCGGACGGTTCATCATCACTGTGGCCACACCGTCGGCCACCTGATACGTCACCACGTCGCTGTTGTTCTGCATCTGGCCGCCTTTCGATCCGACGCCGTTGGCGCGCATGCCATCATGGTGGGCGGACGATCTGCGCGGTCGACGTACGCCGCCCACTGACTGGATGTTGTCTGCCTCACACCACCGGTCCACACCCCCGACGGCGCAACGTCAGAGCGGGTCCAACGACGAGATGAGCCAGTGTCCATCAACCTTGGCCAGTCCGACCATGACGCTGCTCGCGGATTGAACGGGATCAGGATTGTCGCGGCTCGTTGTGGTCTGATCGAGGAATAACAAGACTTTCGCGTGGTCGGCATGCACTTCGACGGGAGCGGACCGCACGATGGTCGCCGCGGCGTGGACGTCTCTCTGTTTGGCCGCCGGCGCCACGATCTGGTCGGCGAACTCGCGGTAATAGGTGAGTAATTCACCGGTCAGATGTGTCTGCGCCGCGGCCAGGTCACGGTCCAGACTGTCGGGCGCATAGGACAACAACGCCGCGGCACCCTGCGATGCCGCACTCACTACTGCCGTCTCGGCTGCAGAGATCTGCTGATCAGCCCGGTACTGACCGAAGTACAGTGCGGCCACCAGCGCAGCAGCTGTCACCACTGAGAGACAGACCGCAATCAGGCGCCGACGTGCCACTACCCGACCCTTCCAGCTGCTGTTACGTCGAGAGTCTTCCGAGGTTGCGCCGCCCGATGTGGTGTCGTCGATATCCTCAGCGCCGCAACGTTCGTCGGTTCATCAACTTTCGCCACCATCACCGTCACGGAACGAACTCCACCTTCGACATCTTTATCTGCCCTCCGTCTCTGACTACATCGACACTGAGGCGCCACGTCCGGGGTTGTTGATTGGAACCGGCGGAATCGGTGATTGTGGTTGCGGCACTGACTAATACGACTGCAGAGTCGCCTGTCATCGACTCGATCGCAGTGGCTTGCACCGTTGCGCTCGTGACCGCCTGTGATTCCTTGGCGACCTCGACGAATTCCTCAGCCGTGTCCTGGAAGTCGTCCCGAAACTGCCCGGTGGAGTGATCGAGAATCCGCTGGACGTTGTCTTGAGCCTTACTGCTGTCGATCGACATCAACGCGACGACGGCCTGTCCGGCTGCAGCGGAGAACTCCGCTCGACTCTGCCGCTCACGATCACCCTGCTGTTGATTCCACACCAGGTAGCCGCCTGTCGCCACGAGGGCGCACATCGCGAATACAGCGATTCCAGCGAGGACCGTCACCGGCTTCGGTCCACGCCACCGTCGATCTGATCGCGGCAACTGCGACTCCACTACCGGATCGGTAGCCTGCCGATCAGTTTTGGCCTCTACGTCCGGGGACTCGAAGGTGTCTCCGGCTCCTCCAGACGTGCGCAGCTCCCGAGCGCGCGCGCGTGCCGCGTCGGCCAGCACCTCTGCTGCCACCGCCTCGGCTTCGGCTAGTTGGGCGAGTTCAGTGAGGTTGTCGCCCCGCATGATCGACCTCTTTTCTCGCGGCCGCGCTCGTCCCTGGGTGCCGCGTGCAACGCGCGCTGTCGCAGAACGCTAGCCGACATACCAATGTGTCGAGGCAGAGTTCCCGCCCAGCGGTCTCTGTACGAATGATCGGATATCTGCGCTCACCAGTGACGCAACGAGCACAGGGTGCCGTCCGAACCGGCAGCCGTGACGACGACGATTCCGTCCACGGCGAGTTCACATCGCATGACGCCCGGCGACCGTGTCGAACCTTGGGCGACCGCGACCATCGCCCACTGTTCAGGATCGGTGAGCATGACGTCACGGACCCATGGTCGTCCCGGTACCAACGGAACTTCGGCCTTGGGACTGAACACATACGGATCGTGGCTGTAGTCCACCCGTCGGATCATCGCCTTGTGCCGTCACCGGTCTTGCGGCAGCGACGGTCATCGCCAACACCGATGAGACGAGGGCTGCGCGGGCCATGAGGCTGTTGCACGTCAGCAGCACCCCGTACCGCTCAGCTGTTGCCACGCACCCACCGACTCGAACCATCACCCGCGACACAAGTCAGGAAGAGTCCGTCGGGAGCCTGCGCCACCTGGTTCAGATATCCTCCGCAGTAGTGATTCTCGTTCTTGATTCCCGCCATCGGTGGTGACCGGAAGTAGCGGGGGGCGTAGCGGCGCGGAGATCCGCAGAACACCAGACGTCCCCACGAAGTGGTGCCGAACACGAACTGGCTCGTGTCCGAGCACGACGCGCCGAGAACGACCCCGCCGGTGATCCCGGGTACGCACGATGGCTCGTTGCAGTCGACGGGCTCGGCGGCGGAGATACCCGGCGTGAGCATCCCGGCGACCAGAAACCCGGCCACCAAGACCGGAACTATCCGCACGAAAACCACTGTGACACGGTCGGCATCCGGCGCTATAGAAATGTCCACCAGGTGGGAGTTCGGAGGTCAACCGGGGGCAAACATCGGACAGTGAGTTGCAGTAGGACGGGCAGCGACGGTTGGTGTCGCCGTGCGTTGATCGAGTTGAGGAGTCGCGATGCGCATGTCGAGGGTGTTGACAACGGCCGCCGTGATCGCCGGCGGGGTGACAGTTGCCGCCGCGACACCGGCGGCGGGCGGTCCCAGCGACTGGGGCCTGAACGGCACGTACATTTTCACGTCCAACGGTGAGTGGGCGAAGGTCAACGACGTTTTTCGGGACGAGGCGAGTATCCGTAGTACGTGGACGATCTCGTCGACCTGTAGCTACCCCACTGAGTGCACGGGGACCGTGAGCAGCGACTGGGGATGGACCGCGCCCATCTACCAGAAGGGCGCCGTCTGGTATGTCAAGCGGACCGTGGACAACTGGCAGCCCTGCCCCGACGGCACCGCCGCCCCCGGGCTCCAGGTGTTCCGGTTCTATCCGTCCGTCCCAGACGGCAGCGCGGCGGACCCGACGTCAACGACTCTGTTCGGCGATGATCAGACCACAGGGATCAGCGGCTCCTGCGGGAGCAGCAAGGTGGTCTTCATCAGCATCCCGTTCAAACTCGTCAAGACAAACGTCTGACGCGACCGCGGGCGCCACGACGACCGCACGCGACCTCCCGGCATGGCCCCTCGTTCATGCCGGGAAGAGATCCTTCCACGATCGCTGACCGGTCGGGGTGGCCAGATCGCTCTGTCTGTACACGTTGCCGTCGGGGGTGGCGTACTGACCCGTCTGTGGGTCGTAGGTGGCGATGGCCACCGATGGTCCAGCGGACCCGTTCGTACCGTGTGCACTCGGCGCCACCACCGGACCGCCCGCGATGGGGCCGGGTGGCGCCGGTGGGCCTTCCGCCGGCACGGGCACTCCCGGCGGCGGGGTCGTGCCTTCCAACGGACCGTAGATGTTGGAGTCCGGACCGGCGCGGCTATCAGGGGGTACCCCCTGGGCGATGAGGTTGGGATCCATCGGGTAGGGCCCCAGGGCGTGCTGGCGCGTCGCCAGTGGCTCGTACGGCTTGTCACTGGCACAGATCTCCACTGTGGGTGCGCGCTTGCCGGGATTGTTCATGCACGGATAGTTGCGGGCGCCACGAACTCCGATCGGAGAGTCCTGTGGCAACTTGCAGTACAACCCGTCGGGGGTGTCGATGTCGGTCGTATCCTCTGGCGACCGCCACATGTTCGGCGGCAGGAAGCCGACTGTGCATGCGGGTGGGTCGCTGATGTTGAGGGTGAAGTCGCCCAACGACATTCCGACGGGGTTGTTCTTGGGCGCTCCATAGGACTGGGTGGATGCCACGACCGGCGGCAACAACACCAGCAGCTGCTCCAGCGAGGGATGGTACGTCACACCGATCTGACCGAGCGACGTGAGGTTGGCGAGCAGCAGGGGCAGTGTGGGCTTCAGCTGATCGAACAATCGTGAAGCCTCGTCAGCCGCGCCGGGTCCCTCCTGCAGCAGGGTTCGCACCTGCGGATCGTTGATGACCAGTTGCTCACTGACGCCCTTGAGGCTGTCCGACCAGGTCCGGATCGCCTCGATCGACTGCACCTGGCCATCAAGCAGTGGCCGGCTGTCATCGACCAGCGACCGCGTTTGATCGGCAACCGCATTCACCTCACCGATCAGTTGTGACGACGAGTCGAGCAGAGATCCGAAATCGTAACCGGATCCGTTGAACGCCTTGAACGTTTCGTCGAGCAGGGGGCTGATCTTGTCCTTCGGGACGCTCCCGATCAACGCACTGACCTGATCCAGCATCGGGCCCACGGCTTGCGGAATCGAGGTGTTCGCAACGGGGATGACGGACCCCTCCTGCAGGTACGGTCCCGATTCGTTGCTGGGTTGCAGGTCGACATACTGTTCGCCCACCGCCGAGACACTGAGCACCGCGGCGTGCAGGTCGGCGGGAATCTTGGGCGAGGTGTTCAACGACAGTGTCGCCACCGCGCCCTCGCGCGTCGGCCGCACCTCGGTGACCTTGCCGATCTGCACGCCGCGATAGGTCACATTCGAGAACTCGTACAGCCCGCCGGTGGCAGGTAGCTCGACGGTCACCGTCATCCGTCCGATACCCAGCAGGATGGGCGCCTGTAGATACACGCCGATCATCACAGACATCCCGACGACCGAGGCGATCGCGAAGAGGACGAGTTGGGTTCGGACGAATCGTGTCAGCACTAGGTGCCACCTCCACCTGAATGCGCCGCGTCGAGGGGGTCCGACATGACCGTAGGATCGGCGCCCGGCGGGATTGCCGGATCGGCGGGTGACGCCGTGGTCTGCGGCGGGTCGACCAGCGGGGGCATCGTGGCGACCTCCGGTGGTGGAGCCGCGATAGGAGCGTTCAGAGGATCTTTGGTGTAGTTGGCGTAGAAGGGATCCCCCGGTGCCGGCACCAGCGGGGCGCCCTCCTGGCCCCACCGGGTTCCCAGGAACAATCCCCGCTTGAGCCGGGGAATGGTGAAGTCGAACGTGATGAACTCGTTCAAATAGTCCCCTCTGATCGCCCGGTCGATGAAGTTCTGCGGGTAGGGGTAGGTTGGTACGTAGGCGAGAACGGTGCCCAGGATCGGTCCGACGTCGGCCAGCGCGCGCACCGTCGGCTCCAGGTTCTCCAGGTTCCTCACGAGATCCGCCTGGGTGGCGTTGATCAACGCGGTGGAAGTCTCACTGAAAACACGGAACTTCTCCAACGCGGTGGTGATGCGTGGCCGCTCCTTGATCAGGACATCGAGTGCCGGCGGGATCCTCTGCAGTGCATCGCTGATGACCTCGCTCTGGCCCGCCAGCGTGCCGGACAGGCGGTTCAACGCCGTTATGGACAAGTTTATGTCGTCGCGCTGCCTGGCGAGGACACCGACGAAGTCGTCAAGGCGGGTGAGCAACTCGCGCACCTGATCCTCACGGCCGTTGAGCGCGGCGTTGAACTCGGTGACGATGTCGCCGATCTTGCCCAGTCCGCCGCCGTTGACGACGACCGACAGCGACGACAGCGTCTGTTCGGTGGAGGGATAAGTCGATGACCGGTTCAGTCCGATCGTGGTGTCCGGCAGCAGTCTGCCGGTGGGCGGTTGTCCGAGCGGTGGATTGAGAGCCAGATGCATCGAGCCCAGCAGACTCGTCTGTCCGACCGATGCGATGGCGTTGGCCGGAACGACGACCTCGGGTCGCACCGATATCTCGACGTCAGCGTGCCAGTTCCGCACCGTCATCCCGCTGACGCTGCCCACCACGACGTCACTGATCAGCACCGGCGAATTGGACTCCAGGGTACCGACGTTGGCCAGTTCGACGTGGTAGGTCATCGCGTTCGCGCCGCGGCCTTCGGTGCCTGGCAGCGGCAGCGAGTTGAGGCCGTTGAACGTACACCCGGTGGCGGCCAGCACCACCGTCGATGCCATCGCCACCAGGCCGGCGATCGATCGTCGTCTGATCATGGTGTCCCTCCACCCGGGGGCGGTGCCAGTTCCGTCGGCGCCGGCCCGGCTTCCGCCGGCAGCAGCATGTCTTGCAGATTGGCGGGCATCTGAACCTGCGGTGCGGCGGTAGGCATGTCGACCACCGCAGGTGGCACCGGGGCGCCAGGGAACAGCGCCGGCGATGGATTGGCCGGTAGACCGCCGGGAGCGTACGCCCCTGGGGGCCCCGGTGGCGTGTTCCAACCGGCCGGCGGCGGTATGTCACCCGCGCCGGTGTACCCCGATACCGCGGGCGGAATCGTCGGAAGATCCGGAGCACCGCCGGTACCGCCGGGGGCAAGGTTGGGATCCGAGTAGACCAGATTGTGCGGACTCGGCGACTTGCGCAGGTAGGCGTTGAACGGGAACGGCAGGTAGTTGAAGTTGATCAAACGCAGCGCCGGACCGAGATACTGCGCGCACAGCTTGGACGTTTCCGACGCGGTTGCGTTCTTCACCGCCGCGATCGCCGAGCACACCACCGACACCGGGTCGGCGAAGTTCGACAGGGCGAACGCTCCGACCGCCGATCCGCTGTCCGGGTTGTAGATGTTGTAGCCGTTGGCAATTGCATTGGGGGCGACGTGCAGAACGTTCTCCAGCGCGGTGCGATTGTCGACCAGATTCTGGGTGACGTTGTTCAACCGCTGAAGCTGCTCGGCGGTCTGGTTCCTGCTTCCGGCGATGAATCGCTCCACCTCGCCCACAGCGGTCCCGAGATTTGTCATGGCGGCATCCAGATCGGTCCTGCTGCCGTCGATGACACCGGTCACGCTGGCGAGCCGGTCCTGGAACTGGACGATCTCGGTGTTGCTGTCCCGCAGGGCGCTGACAAAGAGCTGCAGGCTCGTGATGATCTCGACGACATCGCCGCTCCCGTCGGCGAGAATGCGGCCCGCCCCGGACAGTTGGGAAATCGCTTGGCGCAGTTTGTCCCCGTTACCGTCCATTGCGTTGGCGGCGCTGTCGATGAAGCGACTCAGCGAAGTTCCCGAGGCGCCATTGAGCGGTCCCAGATCCGTCGCCAACCTCATCAGTTGATCCTTGACCTGATCCCATTCGACAGGAACCGCCGTGCGTTCGACACCGATCTCGGCACCGTCAGCCATCGTCGGTCCGATGTCCTCGTAGGCAGGGGCCAACTGCACATAGCGCGCCGCCACAAGATTCTGCGCCATGATGATCGCGTTGGCTTCAGCCGGAATCGGGACGCCGCGGTCGACGGCGAGGGTCATCTTGGCCTGGGCGCCCTGCGGTTCGATCGAGGTGATGGTGCCGACTTTGACCCCGGCGACCCGGATGTCGTCTCCGGGGTAGATCGCGGTGGCGGAGGTGAAGTACGCGGTGATCGTGGTCGGCCGATTCACCTTCTGGTACGCGACAAACGCGCTACCCGCGGCGAGAAGCCCAATCAGCAGGATCGTCAGTGCCCTGCTGAACTTCCGTATGTAGGCGGTCATCGACTTCCTCCTGGAATGCCGTTGCGTGGCCAGGGGAGCTCGGCCCGTGGCCCGGCGTTGTCCGGGGGTTGTCCGGCGTTGACCCCGCGCCGGAACCCAAA
This sequence comes from Mycolicibacterium hippocampi, assembly GCF_010723735.1. Classification (GTDB taxonomy): domain Bacteria; phylum Actinomycetota; class Actinomycetes; order Mycobacteriales; family Mycobacteriaceae; genus Mycobacterium; species Mycobacterium hippocampi. The sequence goes on from NZ_BLLB01000002.1 coordinate 4,493,314, forward strand.
CGCATAGTCCAGGAAGGGTTGCAGGGTCTGCGAAGGTAGGAGGTTGCCGACGAACGCGTTGTAGTAGAACCCGTTGTTCACGGATTCACCCTGCGTCACCTGGTATTTCGCCAAACCTTCGAGCGCTTTGGCGATGTTGTCACGATTGGTCTCCAGCATGGCCGTCACAGAGTTCAGCTTCTCCAACGTCGGTGCCAACTCCTGCTCGTTGTCCGCCACCAGCCCGGACAGCTGCTGAGACAGGGCTGAGGTGTTGGCGAGCAGATTCACGATGGCGTAGCGGCGTTGGTCCAACACCCCGAGCAAGTCGTTGGCATTGAGCAGAAGTGAATTAACCTGTGCGCTTCGCTGAGACAGAATGCCAGTGACGTCGGCTGCGCTCCTGAGCAGCTCACCCAGCGACTCGTTGCGGCTGTTGAGGGTCTCCGACAATCGGGTGAGCCCTTCGAAGGTCGGCCCCAACTGTGGCGCAATGCGGTCGATCGTGTCCGACAGAGTGTCCAGGGACTGGGTGAGCGAAACCGTGTCGGTCCCTGCTGTATTGGTCGTGAAGTCACCGACCGCATTGGTCAGCGAATACGGCGAGGACGTGCGGGATAGTGGGATGGTGTCCGACGCCTGCAGGGGGTCCGTACCGGCTGGTTCCAGGGTCAGCATCCGTGCACCGAGGACTGTTCCCGTCCTGATGTGGGCGGTGGTGTCCGAGCCGAGTCGCACAGCGCTGTCGAGGCTGAAGCTCACCAACGCCTTACCGTGGCTCAGCGCGACGTCGGTGACCGTTCCCATCTTCACTCCGGACACCTTGACGTCGTTGCCCGCGGTCAGCCCGCCGGCCTCGGCGAACAGCGCGCGGTAGTGCAGGGCGGTCGCCCACGACAGCAGCGTCTGTGGCTGCAGGCCGACCGCGATGACGAGCACGATCAGCACCACGCCGATGAAACCTGATCGGACAAGTTGAGGTCCAAAGTATTTCAGCATCAGGGCTCCCCGCACCGGCCGGTGTTCTGCATGATCCACGGGAAGTACGCGGTGCGACCCTGCAGGTCGGAGACGCGCACGTTCATGCCGCACAGATATTGGTTGATGAAGCTGCCGTAGGAACCGAGTCGTACGAGCTTGCGGTAATTGCCGGGGGCCTTCTGCAGCGCCAGGTCCAATCGCGCCATGTCGTCCTCATTGGACAGCAACGGCGCAACGCGGTTCAGTTGATCGACGGTGCCTGCCAACGACGGCCGAGCCTGGGTCAGCAGATCGGCGACGGACGCAGTCCCGGCGTCCAGTGCGGTGATGGCTTCCCCGATGGGGTCGCGGTCGCGGGACAAGCCGGTGATGAGCTGCTCGAGGCGGTCGACGGCCGCGGAGAACTGGTCACCGTCCTTTGCGACGGTGGACATCACCTGTCGGAGATTGTCGATCAGCTGCTGCACTGTTTGGCCGTTGTCGGCCAGCGCGTTGCTGAACGACGAAGTCTGGGACAGAAGCGATTCCATGGTCCCGCCCTGCCCCTGCAGGATCTGGATCAGCGAGTTGGTGAGCGCGTTCACGTTCTGTGGATTCAGGCCCTGGATCACCGGTTTCAACCCGCCCAGCAGCAGATCCAGATCCAGCGCCGGCTCGGTCCGCTCGGCCGGTATGCGGGATCCAGCCGGCTGGATCCTGGTCGAACCGGGATGGTCGAGCAGGTCGAGGTAACGGTTTCCGACAAGATCCAGGTAGCGCACCGCGACCTTGGTCGCGGTGGTCAACATGATTTCGCGGTCGGCGTCGAATTCCACCAGCACTGAATTGTCGGGTTGCAGCGCAACCCCACGCACCGTTCCGACACGAATGCCCGCCACTCGAACCGAATCGCCGGATTTCAGGCTCGAAGCATCGGTGAACACCGCGGTGTAGGCGTTGGTCGAGCCCGTCCGATACTGGCCGAGGATGACGAACAACGCAGCCGTCAACATCAGCATCGTGACGCCGAAGACGCCGAACTTCACGGCGTTACCCCGTGGCGCTGTCATCCCGGTTGGCCGATCTGTGCGGTGTTGCGCGGTGGCCCGTCGAGTGGCCCGAACAGTGCTTCCTTGAGAGCGTCGGAATTCAACAGGATCCCCTGATTTCCGTACTGCGCGGGATTGGCGTCGATGTCGGTCACCACGAACGGTGGCCGCTTGCCGAACCCGACGTCGGGCAGATCCATGCACTGCGGACCGCCCGTGGCCGCGACCTTGGGCAGGTTACCTGGGTAGCGGTACCGCTCGGTGCCCAGGAGGAACGAATCGAGCAGCATGACTCCCGGCAACGGTTGGGGCGGGCCGGTGGCCAGTGGTTCGAGTCCGGCCAGCGCGCAGTTGATGGCCGGGTGGTATTCGTTGGTCAGATCCGTCGTGGGCACCAGAAGGCGCAGGACCTCGGTGAGCGACGCACTGTTGGTCGCCAGCACGTCGTTTCCGATGTCCGCCAACCCGGTTGCGCTGACCAGAAGTGTGTCCAGATCTGTTTGTCGGTCGACGATGGTGTCGCTGATCCTGGTGGCATTCTCGAAGATCGCGACAAGATCGGGTGCCACATCGGCATAGGCGTTGAGCACTTGCGGAGCAACCGCGATGTCGTGACTCAGGTTGGGAAGGCTTGGGTCGAGCCTTGCCAGGAGGGCGTTCAGGTCCGAGAGTGTCTGACCGAGTTGCTCACCTCTGCCGCTGAATGCCTGCGAGAAGGCACCGAGGGTCTGATTGAGTTTCTCGGGCTCGATCTGGGACAACACCGAGACCAACTGCTGGAACACCGTATTGATCTCGACGGTGACGTTCTTGGCGTCGAGCACCTGTCCGGCGTACATCGATTCCGTTGAAGGATTCTCCGGTGGCACCAACTGGACGAACTTGGAACCGAACACGGTGGTCGATGCGATGTCGACGAGCGCGTTGGCGGGGATGAGCTCCAGCGCCGACGGGTCCATCTCCAGGTGGATGGCGGCCTGCCCGCCGGGCAGGGAGTCGATCGAAGCGACCTTTCCGACCTGAGCACCATGCAACTTGACCTTGGCGTCGGGACCCATCACCAGACCTGCGCGCTGCGAAAGCACCGTCACCGGGAGCGTTTTTGTGGCGTCACCGCGAAACAGCACGATGGCACCGGCGACGGTCACGGCGATCAGTACAACGGCGGCCAGGCCCGCCAGCAAGCGTGTGGTGTCGCGCGACATTGTGCCCCTAGCCCGACAAGTTGAAGTTGCCGTCGGCGCCGTAGACGGCCAACGAGATGAGCAGGGTCACCGAGACGACCACGACCAGCGAAGTGCGGACCGCAGTGCCCACGGCCACGCCGACACCGGAGGGTCCACCGGTCGCGAAATACCCGTAATAGGTATGGATCAACAGGATCGCCAAGGCCATCAGGACGGCTTGCAGGAAGGACCACAGCAGGTCGATCGGGTTGAGGAACGTCGTGAAGTAGTGGCTGTAGAGACCCGCGGACTGGCCGAGCAACACGACCGTCGTGAACTGGCTGGCCACAAACGACAGGATCACCGCGATCGAGTACAGCGGCGTTATCGCGATCATTCCCGCCACGATCCGGGTGCTCACCAGGTACTCGATCGGACGGATGCCCATCGATTCCAGGGCGTCGATTTCCTCATTGATGCGCATGGCGCCCAGCTGCGCGGTGACCCCGGCGCCGAAGGTGGCCGCCAACCCGATGCCGGCGACGATGGGCGCCGAGATGCGGACGTTGATGAAGGCCGCCAGGAAGCCGGTCAGCGCCTCGATGCCGATGTTGCCCAGAGAGCTGTAACCCTGTACCGCCAGTACCCCGCCGGTGGCCAGTGTCAGGAATCCGACGATGACCACGGTTCCACCGATCATGGCCAGAGTGCCTGCGCCCATGCTGATCTCGGCAATCAGCCGGATCACTTCGCGTCGATAGTTGGCGACCGCGAACGGAGTGGCTGCCAGCGCCTTGCCGTAGAAGATGACGTGATCGCCGAAGTCTCTCAGTGCCGCACCCGGTCTGCCGACTCGTCGGGCCAGGCCCGGATAGCTGGACCGTAGCGTCGCGGGGGCGCTCACGTGGACGTCATCTGGATGCCGATGGCGGTGACGACGACGTTGACGACAAACAGGGCCATGAACGCGTACACCACGGTTTCGTTGACGGCGTTGCCGACGGCCTTCGCGCCACCGCCGCGGATCGTCAACCCGCGGTAGCACGCCACCAGTCCCGCGATCAGGCCGAACAACGTCGCCTTGACACACGAGATGATCATCTCGGGCACGCCGGTGAGCAGCGTGATGCCGGCGGCGAATGCCCCCGGGTTGACACCCTGGACCAGCACCGAGAAAAAGTAGCCGCCCATGATTCCGATGATGCAGACCAGGCTGTTGAGCAACAGCGCAACCAGTCCCGATGCCAACATCCGCGGGGTGACCAGTCGCTGCACCGGATTGATGCCCAGCACCTCCATCGCGTCGATCTCTTCGCGGATGGTCCGTGAGCCGAGGTCGGCGCACATCGCAGTCGCTCCGGCTCCGGCCACGATGAGGACGGTCACCAGCGGACCGACCTGCGTGACTGCTCCGAATGCGGCGCCGGCACCGGAGAGATCGGCCGCGCCGAGTTCGCGCAGCAGGATGTTGAGGGTGAAGCTGACCAGCACGGTGAAGGGGATGGCCACCAACAGGGTCGGCGCCAACGACACCCGGGCGACAAACCAGCACTGATCCAGCAATTCGCGCCACTGGAACGGCCGTACAAAAATGAACTTCGTCGCGTCAACCGACATCGCGAAGAGCCCACCGATAGCCCCCATGGGAGCAGCACCGACGCGTGCGCGGGTCATCGCTGCTCCCTTCTAGGCCGTGGAGTCCGCGTGGCGGACGGCTGTGTCTCGACGGGCAACACTGGCAGCACAGTGAGCCGCGGCACAGCGACTGTCCCGCTTACTGGGAGGCCATCGCCGTGGGTATCCCGGCCAGTGTGAGTCGACCCGGTCACCGGGATAGGTGGACGCACCCTCTGGCCGGTGTGGCATCCTGCCGACAACCCGATCGCGCGTTGACGGAGGACCCATGACCGAGTTGTCCGAAGAGCCCACAGCCGTCGAACCCAATGAAGACCTGCGTGAAATCAACACTCAGGCAGGTACTTTGCGGTACTTCGACGTCGGGGACGGTCCTCCGCTGCTCTTCTTGCACGGCTCGGGACCGGGTGTCACGGGCTGGCGGAACTTTCGCGGGATCCTTCCCGCGTTCGCCGCGAACTTCCGGTGCCTGATCCTGGAGTTTCCCGGCTTCGGAGTCAGCGACGACTTCGGCGGGCACCCCATGGTCACGGCCCAAGGAGTGGTGGCGCCGTTCCTGGACGCACTCGGCGTCGACCGGGTGGACATCATCGGCAACTCGATGGGAGGCGGCGTGGGCATCAGCACCGCGATTCACCACCCTCACCGGGTGCGCCGGCTGGTGACAATCGGCGGCATCGGTACCAACGTGTTCAGTCCCGGCCCGAGCGAAGGGATTCGGCTGCTGCAGGAGTTCACCGAGAATCCCTCCCGACAGCGTTTGGTCGACTGGCTCAACTCCATGGTGTTCGACCCGGCGATCGTCACCGACGAGTTGATCGAGGAACGATGGGGGCTGGCGACGGACCCAGAGACCCTTGCCTCCGCCCGCCGCATGTACGGCAAGGCGGCTTTCGCCGCGATGATGGACATGATGAGGGCGGCCGACACGCCGATGCCGTGGGCGCAGATGCACAGGGTCAGCGCCCCGACCCTGCTGACATGGGGACGGGACGACCGCGTCAGTCCACTGGACATGGCCCTGATACCCATGCGCACCATCCCGAACGCGGAGCTGCACGTGTTTCCCAATTGCGGGCACTGGGCGATGATCGAAGCCAAGGCGGCCTTCGAAAGCACGGTCCTGGCGTATCTGCGCCGCCCTTAGAGGCGGGCGCGAAACCTCGCGGACCGAAACACGTAACGCGGTGTCCCGACCACCGACAACGGTGCGGGCCAGTGGTCGGCGCGAAAGTACGCATCGGATCCACCGTCCACGAAGATGACGCTTCCGCAGAGGAAGTCGGCGGTCTCCGAGAGCATGAACACCATCCACTCGGCCAACTGGGCGGGATCGCCGAAGCCGCCGACGGGCACCGGGAATCCGCGCACTGCCTTGGCTCCGTTGGGTGTGGCAAGTTGCTTCTGCAGAAGCGGTGTCAGGATCGCACCGGGAGCCAACGCATTGAGCCGGATGCCGTGGCCGGCCCACTCCTGGGTGACGGCGTGCCGCCGCACCCACCGGCTCACCGCGATCTTGGAGGCCGCGTACGCCATGGCAGGGGCCGCACCCAGGAACACCTTCACCGCCCGCACCGCCGCATCGGGGTCACCCTTCAACACGGCCCGCACTGCACGACGCGGGACCATCGGAACCGTCGTGGTCGAATTACTGGCTACAACAACCACTTTAGCGCTACGACTGGCGGCCAGAGCCGGCCGCCACATCTCCAGCAGATCGACAACGCCGAAGTAGTTGACCTCAAAGATGAGCCGCGGCCGATCAGCACCGGGTGTGGGCCCGATCCCGGCCGCGAGGACGACACCGTCGAGCCGGTGTTCAGCGGCGTCCAGCGCAGCCGCGGCAGCGGCTCGACGGCCGTCAGCGGTGGACAGATCGGCGATTACCTCGGCGTCGTGCAGGTCAACCCCGATGACAGTGTGACCCGCTGCGCGCAGCTTCACCGCTGCTGCATGCCCCATGCCCGATGCCGAGCCCGTGACTGCGTAAGTGCCCAATGCCCGATTCCTCTGGCTTTCCCCGGAACTCGATGTCATACGTCCTGCACCGCTTGCGACACCATCTGGGTGAGGACGGAATCGCCGAGTAGTCCCGGTATCAAGGGGTCTTGATCAACGTGAACCCCTTGTACCCCGCTGCGGCCACCTCGGCACAGATGTCGTTGTACACCGCGAAACCGCCGATGAACAACATGAACACCCTCGGCTTGCCCGGCACGTTGGCGCCCATGTACCAGGAGTTGGCCTGAGTGAACAATGTGGATTCGGCACGCTGAGCGCACTCGGCGATCCAGTTGTCCACGGATTCCGGGCTGGCCTCGATGGCAGTGTAGGCGTGCCCATCGAGGTAGTCGATGGCCTCGGCGATCCAGTTCACGTGCGCCTCTGCGTGCAGCACCATGTTGGCCAGCACGGCGGGGGCGCCGGGTCCGGAGATCAGGAACAGATTGGGGAAGCCGTCCACACCCAGCCCGAGGTACGTCCGCGGGCCGTGCGCCCAGTCGTCGCGCAGTCGCTGTCCGTCGCGGCCCACGATGTCGATCTTGGCCAGCGACCCGGTCATTGCGTCGAACCCTGTGGCCAGCACGATCGCGTCGAGGTCGTAGTGCGCGTCGCTGGTGCTGATACCCATCGGGTCGACAGCCTCGATCGGGGTGCGGCGTACGCTGACCAACGTGACGTTGGGACGGTTGAAGGTCTGAAAGTAGTTGCTATCGGTGCAGATTCGCTTGGTGCCGATCGGGTGATCGGACGGGATCAGAAGTTCGGCCACCTCCGGATCGTCGATGACGGCGCGGACCTTCTCCTCGTAGAACTTGCGCGCTTCCGCGTTGGCAGCCGGATCGATCATCTGATCGGGGAAGGTCTTGGAGAAGAGCACACCGCCGAGCTCCCAGCGTCTCTCGAACTGTGCGCGGCGCTCCTCGGGCGAGACGTCCATCGTCTTCTTCGGGTGCGCGATGTGCGGTGAGCCGCCTCCGCTGCGCCACGACATCCGCCGACGTTCGGCGTAGTTGGCCTTGATCTCGGCCAACTCGTCGGCGCTCAACGGCTTGTTGCCGGCCGGCACGCTGTAATTCGGGGTGCGCTGGAAGACGTAGAGGTGCGCGGCTTGCTCGGCGATGATCGGGATCGACTGGATACCCGAGGACCCGGTGCCGATCACGGCCACCCGCTTGCCGGTGAAATCGACGGGCTGATGCGGCCAGTGCGCGGTGTGGTAGATCTCGCCGGCGAAACTGTCCAACCCGGGGAACTGCGGGGTCATCGCCGCCGAGAGGGGGCCGGTGGCCATCAGGCAGAACCGGGCGGTGACCACCTCGCCGCCGTCGGTTGTGACCGTCCACCGCAGCGTGGTCTCGTCGAGGACCGCCGAGACGGCCTTCGTGTTGAAGGTGATGTCGCGACGCAGATCGAGTTTGTCCGCGACCCAGTTGATGTAGCTCAGGATCTCGGCCTGGGTGGCGTACTTCTCCGTCCAGGTCCACTCCTGCTCGAGTTCCTGCGAAAACGAGTAGCTGTAGTCGACACTCTCCACGTCGCAGCGGGCACCGGGGTAGCGATTGTGGTACCACGTTCCTCCGACGTCGGGGGCCGACTCGAAAACCCTCACCGAGAGCCCCTTGGCCCGCAGTGTGTGCAGGGCATACAGTCCCGCGAAGCCGGCGCCCACGACCACCGCGTCCACATCCTGCTCGACAAGCCCTTCGGCCGCATCGTTCACGGATTCCACGTTAGGTCGACTCAGGGCACCGACCCCTGCTGTCTCCCGGTGACCGGGCGGCGCGCTGTCCAGCGTCCCGGCCATCGGTCGTAGGTACCGGGCGCCCACTTTCCTGCGGTCACAATCGAGGCATGTCAGAGTCGAACACGTCGACACCGCCACCGCTGCCGCTGCCGCGGTCAATGTCGAACTGGACGGAATCCAGCACCAGCTGTCGTGGCCACGGTGATCTCCGGACGGGTGGAGATGGCGCACTGCGACCTCCTCGAACCCGAGGATCTGGCCGATGGTCTGATTCTGGGATGCCAGGCGCGGCCGGTGAGCGACGATGTGCACATTGAGTTTTGACCGACGTGCAGTTCTCGGAGTCGCGATTTCGGTCCACTGATCGGGAGCGCGGCCCCGTCGGCGTCGTCGACTGCGGTACACCTTCACACAGCCCCCTAGGTTAGGACGTCCACATGAGCGAGCGGGTACTCGACCGGATCAACGACATCGCCGATCAACTGCGTGAGCAGGCCTGGGAGGCGGAGAAGCTGGGCCAGTTGCCCCATGCCACCGTCAAGCAGATGAAGACGATCGGATCGATCAGGCTGCTGCAACCCAAGAAGCACGGTGGACTGGAGGTGCATCCGCGGGAATTCGCCGAGACGGTGATGGCAACCGCCGCGCTGGATCCGGCAGCGGGCTGGATCACCGGGGTCGTCGGCGTGCACCCATATCAGCTGGCGTACGCGGATCCCCGCGTGGCCGAGGAGGTATGGGCGAGCGACGTCGACACGTGGGTCGCCTCTCCCTATGCTCCGCAGGGGGTGGCCAAGCCGGTGGACGGCGGTTACGTCTTCAACGGCCGCTGGCAATTCAGTTCCGGGACCGACGCCTGCGACTGGATCATCCTGGGTGCGATGATCGGTGACACCGACGGCAAGCCCCTGATGCCGCCGCAGATGCTGCACATGATTCTCCCCCGCAAGGACTACGAGATAGTGCCGGACTCGTGGAATGTGGTGGGACTGCGCGGTACCGGGTCCAAGGACGTGATCGTCGAGGATGCGTTCGTGCCGTCCTACCGGACCATGGACGCGATGAAGGTCATGGACGGAACCGCCCAACGCGAGGCCGGGATGACCGAGACCCTGTACTTGATGCCCTGGTCGACGATGTTCCCGCTCGGTATCAGCTCGGCGGTCATCGGCATCGCTGAGGGAGCCCTCGCCGCGCACCTGGACTATCAGCGCGAGCGGGTCAACTCCAGCGGTGTGGCGATCAAGGACGACCCCTATGTCATGTACGCGATCGGCGAGGCGGCCGCCGACATCAACGCCGCCCGCCAGGAACTGCTCGCCAATGCCGACCGGATCTACGACATGGTCGACGCCGGCAAGGAGGTGTCGTTCGAGGATCGCGCCGCGGGCCGGCGCACTCAGGTCCGCGCGGTATGGCGGGCCGTCGCGGCAGTCGACGAGATCTTCGCACGCTCCGGAGGCAACGCGATGCGGATGGACAAGCCGCTGCAACGGTATTGGCGGGACGCGCATACCGGCCAGGCGCACGCGATTCACGTGCCCGGGACCGCGTTCCACGCCTCGGCACTCAGCTCGTTCGGTGTCGATCCTCAGGGTCCACTCCGGGCGATGATCTGAGCTGTCTCGCGCCCGACGTTCCACAATCGACAGACAGTAAGGGAGAGCCCATGGGCCCGATCAAGAGCTTGGGCTACGTCAAGGTTCAAACCGCCGATATCGCGCGCTGGCGCCAGTTCGCCTTCCGGGTGCTGGGTTTCGCGGAAGGAAGCGGACCGGACGAGTCGGCCCTCTACCTGCGGATGGATGAGCGGGCGGCGCGCATCATCGTGGTGCCCGCCGACACCGACCGCATCGTCACCGTCGGCTGGGAAGTCCGCGACCATTCCGCGCTGGAGCGCGTGATGACTGCCCTCAACAGCGCCGGGGTGCCGTTCAAACAACTCACTCAGGAGGATGCGGACGCCCGGCGCATCGAGGAAGGCGTCGCGTTCGACGATCCTGCCGGCACTTCCGTCGAGGTGTTCCACGGCGCGGTGCTCGACCACAGCCCGGTGGTCACTCCGTTCGGGGCGAGGTTCGTCACCGGCGACCAGGGTCTCGGCCATGTGGTGTTGCCCGCCCTCGATGTCGGCGGGCTGTTCGACTTCTACACCGAGGTGCTCGGTTTCGTCTCACGCGGCGCTTTCCGAGTACCGACTCCTCCGGAGTTCGGACCCGTTCGTGTCCGCTTCCTCGGTACCAACGAGCGCCATCACAGCCTGGCTGTCTGTCCGGCAATGACCGTGCGGGACCCTGGACTGATTCATCTCATGGTCGAGGTCGACAGCCTCGACACCGTCGGACAGGCACTGGACCGGGTCAACAAGGACGGGTTCCAGCTGTCGTCGACACTGGGCCGCCACACCAACGACAAGATGGTGTCGTTCTATGTGCGGGCACCGGGCGACTGGGACATCGAGTTCGGCACCGACGGTATGCGCGTCGACGAAAGCCACTACACCGCCGAGGAAATCACCGCGGACAGCTACTGGGGCCACGAATGGGTGAGCGATCTGCCGGCCGCGATGCGGCCATGAACCGCCAGCAGGACCTTGCACCCGTGCCGGCAGCGTCGATCGGCGCCTGGGACCACGAGGCCGATGTGGTGATCGCCGGCTACGGTGTGGCCGGCGCCGCCGCAGCCGTTGAGGCCGCCCGGGCGGGGGCCGACGTGCTCGTCCTCGAGCGCACCGGATCATGGGGTGGCGCCGCGGCGATGGCCGGCGGGTTCATCTACCTCGGCGGTGGCACTGCCATCCAGACAGCCTGCGGCTTCACCGATTCCGTCGACAACATGGCTACTTTCCTCAATGCGGCGATGGGACCGGGCGCCGACGAGAATCGGATCGCCGACTACTGCGCGGGCAGCGTCGAGCATTTTGACTGGCTGGTCGACTGCGACGTGCCGTTCAAAGCCGAGTTCTTCGGCGAGCCCGGCTGGGAGCCGATGGGCGACCAGGGTCTGATGTACAGCGGCGGCGAGAACTCCTTCCCGTTCAACTCCATCGCCACCCCGGCTCCGCGTGGCCACATACCGCAGATGTCCGGCAAGAAACAGGGCGAGGCGAGCGCCGGTTACATGCTGATGAAACCGTTGGTGGACACAGCCACCGCCGCCGGAGCACGCGCACTCTACGACGTCCGGGTGCAGCGCCTGATCGTCGAGTCCGACGGTCGGGTCACCGGTATCCAGGCACGCCACTTCGGCACCGAGACGAACATCCGTGCGCGACGCGGGGTGGTGCTGGCGACCGGGAGCTTCGCCTACAACGACGCCATGGTGGCGCAGTACGCGCCGCGGATCGCAGGACGGCCGGCGGCCTCGATCGAGCAGCACGACGGTCAGGCCATCCGGATGGCGCAGGCCCTCGGGGCGGACCTCGCGCACATGGACGCCACCGAGGTGGCGATCTTCATCGACCCTCAACAACTGGTGCGCGGAATCCTCGTCAACAGCCGCGGGCAACGCTTCGTCGCCGAGGACACCTACCCGGGACGGGTCGGGCAACTGACGCTCTATCACCAGGACAACACGGCGTTTCTGATCATCGACGGCGACGCTCAGGAGGACGCGATGGCGTCACTGTCGCCGCAGCTGATGATGCGCCCGCCCACCTGGGTCTGCGAGTCGATCGCTGACCTCGAGCAGGAGATGAGTCTGGCACCAGGCTGCCTGCAGGCCACCGTTGCTGCGTACAACGAGGCTGCCGCGCGCGGTGAAGACCCGCTGCTGCACAAGAAGCCTCAATGGCTCAAGCCCATCGGGTCGCCGGTCGGCGCGATCGATCTTCGCGAGAGCACCGGTGGTTTCACCCTCGGCGGGCTGCAGACCACCCTGGACAGCGAAGTTCTGCATGTCAGCGGTGAGCCGATCCCTGGCCTCTACGGCGCCGGCCGGTCCACCGCGGGGCTTGCAGCCTGGGGATACGCCAGCGGAATCTCCCTCGGCGACGGCAGTTTTTATGGACGCCGGGCCGGGAGACGCGCCGCCAAGGGCTGATCTTCACGTTTGATATCGCCGTCCGACAGAGTTGTGTCGGGCGGCGATATCTCGTCTCTATGTGATCACGACCATGCCATGTATGCTACAACTAGTCATATATCTACTTGGCATATGTAGTCTGTTTCACATTCGGTGGAGGATCCAATGACGTTGATGTCGCAGCCAGTCGAACCCACTACCCCGAGCGCTGTCATCGACCGCGTCTCCCTGGTGCTCGACGCGTTCGACGGACCTGGCCGGCTGACCCTGGCCCAGGTGGTTCGCCGCACCGGGCTGCCGCGTTCGTCGGCCCACCGCATGCTCGACCGACTCGTACAACTGCGCTGGCTGCGCCGCAGTGGTCGCGACTATGAACTCGGCATGCGTCTGGTCGAACTGGGATCACTGGCCATCCACCAGGACCGACTGCACAAAGCCGCCATGCCGCTGCTTCAGGACCTGCACCGCGCCACCGGGCTGACGGTTCACCTTGCCGTTCTCGACGGCACCGACGTCCTCTATCTCGACAAGACCGGTGACAGGATGGCTGCGGCCATCCCGACACGAGTGGGTGGCCGCCAGCCTGCGCATTGCGCCGCTGTCGGCAAAGCCATCCTGGCCTACGGCCAGGACCCCGAGAACGTCGACCTGACGGCCCGCAAGACCCGTTTCTCGATCAACTCGCGCACCCACCTCACCACGGAACTGGCCAAGGTTCGAGCACACGGCGTCGCCTTCGACCGCGAAGAGTCGCTGGCCGGATTCGGCTGTGTGGCAGCGCCCATCGGCGGCCCCGGCGAGGCCGTCGCCGCCGTGTCGGTGTGCGGACCGATGAACCGGATGACGTTCGACCAGCGTCTGGCGGCGCCGGTGCGGATGACCGCGATGGGAATCTGGCGCGATATCGAGGACGGCCCGCGACGGGTGGTTCCGACGCTGCAGCAGGTGCGTCCCCTGCGGCCCGCACCGGCGATGCAGTACGCGTGAAACTCGATCCCCAGATCGCCGATCTGATCGACACGCTGGACGCCGGCTTTCCACCGGTGCACACCATGACCGGTGCGCAGGCCCGCGCCACGATCCGGTCCCGATTCGTGCCGAACCCTGACCCCGAGCCCGTCGGTTCCGTCACCGACACGTCCATTTCCGGACCCGGTGGCGAGCTCGCGGTCCGGATCTACCGCCCGTTGACCGACGCCGCAGCGCTGCCGGTGGTGGTGTACGCCCACGGCGGCGGCTTCGTGTTCTGCGACCTCGACAGCCACGATGGACTATGTCGGAACCTGTCGAATCGCGCTGGGGCGGTGATCATCTCGGTTGGCTACAGATTGGCGCCGGAGAACCCCTGGCCGGCCGGCGCCGAGGACGTTTACGCGGCTCTGCAATGGACAGCCGACGCCGCGGACCTACTCGATGCCGACGCGCGACGGATCGTCGTCGCCGGCGATAGCGCCGGGGGTAACCTGGCCGCCGTCGCAGCGTTGATGGCCCGTGACCGCGGAGGTCCGAACCTGGCGGGTCAGTTACTGCTCTACCCGGTGATCGCCGCCGACTTCGACACCGAGTCCTACCGGTCGTTCGGCACGGGCTTCTACAACCCGAAACCGGCACTGCAGTGGTACTGGGATCAGTACGTGCCCGCAATCGCCGACCGGCAACACCCGTACGCGTCGCCGCTGGCCGCGGACCTCAGCGGACTGCCGCCGACCGTCGTCGTCACCGCAGGCCACGATCCGCTGCACGACGAGGGGGTGGCCTACGCCGACGCGCTCCAGTCAGCCGGGGTGCCAGTGACCAGGATGCCGTATGAAGGCGGCGTGCACGGCTTCCTCACGATGCCCATGCTCGAGCTGGCTCAACGGGCTCGTGCGGACGTCAGTTATGAACTGACACGGCTACTTTCGAAATCTCCAGCGGACTGACCGCGCCATACCGCTGCTCGGGATCCAGCACACAGTGGGTGCGTCCGAACACGGTGACCATGCACTTGTTGTTGTGGGTGCACCGACTCCGCACGCCCGGGTCGGCGATCATCGCATTGACAAGGCCGGGTTCGCGCAGCAGGGCCCGGCCCATCGCGACGAAGTCGAATCCCTCGTGCATGCCCTGCTCCACGTGGTCGCGGTTGGTGATTCCGCCCAGCAGCACCAGTTTGGTGTTGTGCACCACTGGCACGAACTGACGGGCAGCAGGCAGCATGTAGAGATCTTCGTAGGGATAGCTGCCCATCGCCCACTTGCCCACCAGACGTAGCGGCAGCCTCATCGGCGGCGGCATCACGGTGGCGAACTCCTTCACCGGCACGTCCCCCCGAAACAAATACATCGGTTTGAACACCGATGAGCCCTGGGTGAGTTCGAGCGCGTCCAGGGTGGCGTCGGCGTCCAGCAGCTGCGCGGCGCGCAGAGCCTCGTCGATCCAGATGCTCCCCGGCAGGCCGTCGTCCATGTCCAGCTTGGCGATGACGGCGATGCGGTCCCCCACCACGTCGCGAACCCGCTGCGCGATCTCCCGGACGAACCGCGAGCGGCTGTCGATGTCACCGCCGTACTCGTCCTTGCGGCGATTGACCAGCGGGCTCAAGAACGAGCTCGGCAGGTAAAGGTGGCCGAAGTGCAGCTCGACCGCGTCGAATCCGGCATCGACGGCGACTTGGGCCGCAGCGCCGAACTGATCGATCACCGTCTGTATCTCGTCTCGGGTGATCTCCCGGCAGTACGCCATGGACGCCGGGTTGAGGAACCTGCTCGGCGCGACCGGGGTGACCCCCGTGAGTCGTTTGGGTGCCACCACCCCGGCGTGACCCAGTTGCGCCGAGATCGCCGCGCCGGCGGCGTGCACCGCGGCGGTCAGGCGTTGCAACCCCGGCAACGCCTCCACGCTCATGACGATCTGCCCCGGTGCGCTGGCCGCCTCTGGTGACACACAGCAGTACGCGACAGTGGTCATACCGACGCCACCGAGCGCAAACGCGCGGTGGAAGTCGATCAGGTCGTCGGTGACCAGCCCGAGCGGTGATCGACCCTCAGACGTCGCGGCCTTGATCACCCTGTTTCTCAGCGTCACCGGCCCAAGTTGAGCCGGGTCCATCGGGTTCGGCGACACAGCAACACTCATCCCAACACTGTCCTTCCCAAATCCTTCATGTCGACGACTGCTTCCCGGTGGTCGGGAGCGCTACCGTCATCACCACTGCGCGCTACCTATTCTCGGCTCATGTCCGGCGATGTTTACGTCATAGACCGTGTGGTCACCCGACCCGGCCGCGCCAGGACATTCGTCGACACCTACCTCGCCGAGTACGCGCCGGGCGCCCGCAAACGCGGCATGACACTGTGTAATGTCCTGGTCAGCCCACCGATCTGGTTCGACGACCAGGTCAACACCGTCACCATCACCTGGTCGCTGCCCACCCCCCAGGCGTGGTGGGAGATGACCTGGCAGGGCCGCCCCGACGCCACCCTGGGACCGTGGTGGGCCGGTGTGGCCGACATGATCGAAGAGCGCTCTCGCACCGTGGCTGCCGCAGCCGACGACGTCGACGGGCTGTGCGATGTATAACGTCACCACGTTGATCCACACCGACCAGCGCGACCCCGTGATCGCCGCGCTGCGCGAAGTGGTGCGCGACGTACCCGATGCCCTTGTCGAAGCGACGCTGCCCGGTGTGCGCAATGGCGGCGACATCCTGATGCACCTGAGATTCGCCGACCATAGCCAGTGGCCAGAACTGCAAGCCCCCGTCGACAAGGTTCTGTCGACACCCGCTGTCACCCATGTCGACAGTGCGCACTACCGCGGCAGCCCCGCCGGGCCGAACGATCCGGGCGGATCGGTGTATCGCGCACTGTTCCTGCGGGTGGCTCCGGACACCCCCGACGATGTGCTCGCCCGGTTCGAGGCCGACCTCGCCGCAATGCCGCGCTACGTCGCCACCATCACCGCCTGGCAGCTCAGCCGCGTGACGACCGCCATCGGCACATCGCCATGGACGCACGTGTTCTCGCAGCGGTTCACCGACGTCGACGGCCTGCGCGGACCCTATCTGATGCACCCGATCCACTGGGCCTACGTCGACCGGTGGTTCGACCCGGAATGCCCGGAGTACATCGTCCGAGACCGGGTGTGCCACAGCTTCTGCCACTACCCCGATTCATAGCGCAGGCGGCGTCTCACATGCCCGAGGGTGAGATGTTCGGATTGGCCGTCGCCGGCGGTTCCACCGGCGGCAGCACCGTGCAGCCGTCGAGCGTGTGCACCGCAAGTTGCTGCGACCACGGATAGTGCAGGCTGAACGCGACCAGACCAGTCCGCTCCGCCGCGGGAAGGTGGCACATCGCCAACACAGTCTCGGCCAGGTACTCCACCGGCTCGGTCGGAAAGGCATCCGGAATCAGTTGCGCTGCACCGGGAGTACGAATCGCTGTCGACGGACCCACGCAGTTGACAGCAATATTGGCGTCAACCAGTTCGGCCGCCACGCCTTGGGTGAACCGGTGCAACGCCGCCTTCGCCGATGCATAGATCACATCGCCCGAGGTCTTGTTGTAGTCGCGATACGGGCGCACCGGCGCCACCCCGGTCACCGAACCGATGTTGACGATCCAGCCCTCCCCCTGCGTGGTCATGTGCGGGATCGCGGCGCGCGTCAGGACAAACGGGGTACGCAGGTAGTGCTCGAGGGTGCGGTCGAACGTCTCGGTGCTCATCTGCTCGATCACCGAATAATCAGCGAACCCGGCGTTGTTGACCAGGATGTCGATCCGGCCCGTGCGGTCGAGCACCTCGTCGATCAGGTTGTCACGCTGCTCCGCATCCTCGAGGTCAGCAGCCACACCGATTGCCGTGCCGCCGGCCTTCTCGATCAGTTCGACGGTCTCACCGATGGTGCCGGGCAACGCAGTGGAGCAGCCGCCCCGAATCGACGGCGACGGCGCATGCGAACGCGCCGTCACCACGACCGTCGCCCCCTCGGCCGCCAACCGCTGAGCGATGGCGCGGCCAATACCACGGCTGCTGCCCGTCACCAACGCTGTTCTACCGGTGAGCATTCCAGTCATCGCAACACGAAGTCCTCTTCGATGGGGGCCCGATGCTGATGCCAGACGTCGACGAGCCGAAACGGGGTGGCGACCACAACACGGCCGGAACCGGAACGGTAATAGGTGTGGGCGTTGGGGGTGTGACACCACACGGTGCGGCTCATCGCCTCGTCAATCGCCGCCACGTAGTCGCGGTGCGCTTCTGCGGTCACCTCGATGGTGGTCGCACCGCGCAGGGCCATCAACTGCAAGCACTCGATGATGTAGTGCGCCAGCACCTCCATCGAAAAGTTCGCTCCCGCACCATGTCCGGGGCTGTAGTTGGGTGCCGACGTGATGAACAGGTTCGGGAATCCCGGCACCGTGCCGCCGCGGTAGGCACTCGGACTGTCGCCCCACACCTCGGCCAGTTTCACGCCGTTACGGCCTCGAATGTCCACGGTGGAAAGGAAGTCCAGGTGGTAACCGGTGGCGTAAATGATGATGTCGAGGTCGATGTGTCGTCCGTCCTGCGTGACGATTCCGGTGGCGTCGACCTCCGCGGGCTCGCTGGCCTCGACGTCGACGTGCGGACGGGCCAGCGCCGCGTAGTATCCGCCCGGGTCGCGGATGATCCGCTTGCCGTAAGGCGCGAAGTCAGGAGTCACCTTTTTCGCCAATTCAGTTCCTGCACCGAATGTCTGGTCGATGTACTCCAGGCACATCTTCAGCAGTACGTCATTGGCCGGCGAGATGGACAGGTGGGACTTCGACCATTCCTCGTCCTGCAGGATGATCGGGTAGTTGTTGTCGGCGGTCCCCCAGTACGACTTGAGGCGATGCCATTTCGCGTAGTACGGCAGGCGCGCTCCGAGGTACCGGCGGTGTTCGGGAACCGCGTCGGTGAGCCGCTTGCGCGGCGCCACCCAGTGCGGCTGACGTTGGAACACCGTCAGGTGCTCGACCTGCTCGACGCAGGAGTCGACGATCTGCACGGCGGTGCACCCGGCCCCGATGATCGCGACCCGCTTGCCGGTGAGGTCCAGCGCAGGATCCCACAGCGCGGAGTGAACACTTATGCCCTCGAACGACTCTCTTCCCGGGAGCTCCGGCCAACGCGGCCGGTTGAGGTAGCCCACTGCGGTGATGACGACGCGGGCGTAGCCGATGTCCCGACCCCCCTGGGCATCAACCGTGTGGATCTGCCATTGCTCGCGGTCCTCGTCCCACCACAGAGCCTCGACCTCGGTGCCGAACCGGGTGCGCTCGCGCAACCGGTGTTTGTCCGCCAACGCCACCAGGTAGGCCTGGTACTCCGCGCCCTGCGGATAGTAGTTCGTCCAGTCGGGGTTCACCTCGCGGGACAGCGAATAGTACGCCGACGGCGTATCCACGCCGATTCCAGGATATTTGGTGGTCAACCAGGTGCCGCCGACTTCGTCGTTGCGGTCGATGATCTCGTAGGCGATGCCCGCCTCGGCAGCGGCCAGCGCGGCGTTGATGCCCGCGATGCCTGCCCCGATGATGGTCACGTCCAAGGTTTCAGGGATCGGAACGGTGCGCGGCAGCGTGGGCCGCGACGGCTGGAAGCCGCCCTGCTCCAACAGGAGTGGCACCTGCTCGTCGTCGACCTCGGATCCCAGCGCCACCGGCAGCAATCGGCAGAACAACTCCAGATCGTCGGCCGCGACCGCGTCGGAGCGGCGGGGCGCGGCGAGAGCGTGTATCACGGCATCCGCCAACGCCGCCGACGTGTCGGGATCGGTGACACCCGCACGTTCCGGTGGATCGGGCACATAGGAGATCTTGGGGCCGAACCGGTCGATGACCGACGGATCGCCGGTGATCTGCGCGAGCACCGCCACCAGAACTCCGGGGTCCGCTGCGCGCAGATTGGCCCGCAGTTGCTCAGGATCGGTAACGGTCACTGCGGCCTCAGACGGTGAAGCGGTGGTCATGACTCCGAGTATCGGAGCGAACCCGCGAGTCGGGCATCACAATGTCTACTCAGCGGGAGGCGAGCAGACTTGACGCGGGCCCTCCCATAACCTTCGGCACATGCACTGTGGGCAGGATGGCGCGAGCGGCGATGCGCCGTGGTGAGCATGGACCTCGAGGCGCTGATCAACCGGGCACGCGCGCATACGCTCGGTGATGTCCCCCGCCGCTCGGCGCGACGGCAGCCCGACAAAACCGCGATCGTCGACGGCGATGTGGTGCTGACATTCGCCGAGTTCGACGATCTGGTCGACCGAGCCGCGGCGGCTCTGGACGACAACGGCTTCCGGCCTGGGGACCGGCTGGCGTTGCTGGCACACAACTGCTGGCAGTACGCCGTCCTCGCGTTCGCCACGGCGCGTGCCGCGGTGGTTCTCGTCCCTGTCAACTTCATGCTGACCGCCGAGGAGATCTCTTTCATCCTCGGTCACAGCAAGGTCAGCGGGTTCATCGTCGAAGCAGACCTGGTCCCCACAGCCGAGCACGCGATGCGACTGGGAACGATCGTCACCACAACGGCGGCGCTCGTTTTGCCGGGTCAGCAGAAGCCCGTTGGCTGGGACGACTTCGGGCAGTGGCTACGCACCGGGTCCGCGCCGCCTCAACCCGAATTCGACGACGACCAACTACTGCGGCTGATGTACACCAGCGGCACCGAATCCCGACCCAAGGCCGTCATGCACAGCAGCCGCAGCCTGATGTGGCAGTACGTCAGCACCATCGTGGCCGGATCGATGTCTGGTGACGACGTCGAAATCCATTCCTTACCGCTCTATCACTGCGCACAGCTGGACAACTTCCTGGCCACCGACATCTACCTCGGCGCCACCAGCGTCATCCTGCCGCGCCCGGAACCCGAGCTGATACTGAGGACCATCGAGCGCTACGGCATCACGAATTACTTTGCCCCTCCCACGGTGTGGATCAGCCTGCTGCGGTCCCCGATTTTCGACGACGTGGACCTGTCCAGTCTGCGCAAGGGTTACTACGGCGCGTCGGCGATGCCGACGGAGATTCTCGCCGAGATCCGCGACCGATTGCCCGATCTGAGGCTGTGGAACTTCTACGGCCAGACCGAGATGGCGCCGCTGGCCTCCGCACTCGGCCCCGATGAACAGGACGCTCACCCCGGTGCGGCCGGACGACCGGTGATCAACGTGGACACCACGATCCTCGACGAACACGACACGCCGGTCCCGGCCGGGACCGTCGGCGAGATCGCCCACCGCAGCCCGCATCTGATGCTGGGCTACCTCGACGACCCGGAGAAGACCGCCGAGGCGTTCAAGGGCGGCTGGTTCCACTCCGGGGACCTCGGCTTCTACGACGAGCACGGACTGCTGCACGTCGTAGACCGCAAGAAGGACATGATCAAGACCGGCGGCGAGAACGTCGCGAGCCGCGAGGTCGAAGAGGTGCTGTATCGGCACCCCGGGGTGCAGGAAGTCGCGGTCTTCGGGTTGAGCCACCCGGTATGGGTGGAAGCCGTGGTGGCCGCAGTGGTGGTCCGCGGCGGTCTCACGCTGACCGAGGACGACATCCTCGCCCACTGCCGCAAGCACCTCGCCGGGTTCAAGACACCCAAACACGTCTACTTCGTTGATGCGCTTCCCAAGAATCCCAGCGGCAAGCTCCTGAAGCGAGCGCTGCGGGAGCGCTTCAGCCTCGAACCGACAAGTCACTGAGGAGATTTCCGCTCGTGTTCACCGGACGTATCGCACGATTCAACGCACCGGGTACACCGTTCGAGATCGAGACGGTGAACCTGCCCGAGCTGGGTCCGGGCGAGATCCTGATCAAGGTCACCCGCACCAATATCTGCGGCTCGGACGTGCATGCCTGGCACGGCACGTTCGCCACCCGTGGCCTGGGCGGGCAGCTTCCCACCGTTCTGGGACACGAGATGGTCGGTGTGGTAGAAGCGCTGGGCGAGGGCGTTACAGCCGACTCCAACGGCGCTCCGCTGGAATCTGGCACCCGCGTGGTGTTCCCCTACTTCTTCTGCTGCCATACCTGCCGCAACTGTCTGCGAGGTAGACGCAACTCGTGCCTGAACATGACGATGGCGATGCTGGGCCGCGCCGATGAACCGCCGTACTTCGTCGGCGGTTATGGCGACTACTTCCTGCTGCCGGCCGGCGCGGTGGTCTACACCGTGCCCGACAGCGTCTCCGACGACATAGCTGCCGGCGCCAACTGCGCGCTGTCCCAGGTGATGTACGGTCTCGAACGCGTCGATCAGCAACTCGGCGAGTTCGTTGTGGTGCAGGGCGCCGGCGCACTCGGCCTGTACGCGGTCGCAGTGGCCAAGGCGCGTGGAGCGGCTCGGGTCATCGCGATCGACGGGGTGCCCGAGCGGCTGGAATTGGCGACCGCGTTCGGCGCCGATGCGGTCATCGATATGAATGAGCTTCCCACCGCCAAGGAACGTGTAAGGGCGGTCCGCAAGCTCACCGACGGCCAGGGCGCGGACGTAACCGTTGAGGTCGTCGGCCACCCGTCGGCCATCGACGAGGGGCTGCAGATGCTCGGTCAGTTCGGCCGCTACGTCGAGATCGGCAACATCAACATCGGCAAGACCTTCGAATTCGACCCCTCGAGGTTCGTGTTCGGCAACAAGACGATGGTCGGTGTCTCACTGTACGACCCCGCGGTGCTTTCGCGCGCGCTGACCTTCCTCGAACAACACCGCACCATCTTGCCGCTCGAACGCCTTGCGGCAGCCAGCTATTCGCTCGACAACATCAACGATGCCTTCGCCGCTGCCGAGGACAAGCGCGACGTGCGCGCCAGCATCGTGCCCTGACCACCCGACCCTGGAGAGACGACAGATGCACGACTACACCCGCACCACGCTGTTCATCAACGGACAGTGGGTGACTCCCGATGGCACCGGGGCCATCGAGGTGATCGACCCTGCCACCGAGGAGGTGATCGGTTCGGTACCCAGCGGCACCGCCGCCGATGTCGACGCCGCGGTGTCCGCAGCACGGCGCGCCTTCGACCCGTTGATCGGCGTCGCCGAGCGCCGCGACCGCGTCGCCGCGGTCATCACCGCGATGGAGAAGCGGCTGCCCGACATCGCCGAGACCATCACCGCCGAGATGGGCGCCCCGGTGCGCATCGCCCAGACTGTGCAGACTCAGGTCCCGCTCGCCGTGGCCCGCGGCGTCGAGAACGTCCTGGCGACGTTCGACTTCGAAGAGCGCGTGGCCAATTCGCTGGTGGTGCGGGAACCCTACGGGGTGGTCGGTGCGATCACACCATGGAACTACCCGCTCTACCAGGTGATCGCCAAGGTGCTGCCGGCGATCGCAGCGGGCTGCACCGTGGTGCTCAAACCGAGCAACGAGGCACCGTTGTCGGTCTTCGAGTTCATCGAGGCCGTCGAGGACGCCGGCCTGCCTCCGGGCGTCCTCAACCTGGTGTCGGGTCCCGGCGCGGTGATCGGTGAGCGACTCGCCGAGCACCCCGACGTCGACTTGGTGTCCTTCACCGGCTCCACCGGTGTCGGCGCGCGGGTCGCGGAGCTGGCCGGACGGTCGGTCAAGAAGGTGGCACTGGAACTCGGCGGCAAGTCCGCCAACGTGATCCTCGACGGGGCCGACCTGGCGACGGCAGTCAAGGTCGGCGTCAGCAATGCCTTTCTCAACGGTGGCCAGACGTGCATGGCTTGGACGCGGATGCTGGTGCCGCAGTCCCGCTACGGCGAGGCACTGGACCTGATCGAGGCCGCCGTCTCGCGGTACACCGTCGGGGATCCGCGGGATCCCGCCACCCGGATCGGGCCGTCGGCCTCAGCGTCGCAATACGAGTCGGTATGCGGCTTCATCGAACGCGCCCAGAGGGACGGCGCACGACTGCTCACCGGAGGTGCGCAGAAGATCCGAGAGGTGGGCTACTACGTGACGCCGACAGTGTTCGCCGACGTCGACCCGAACTCGGAGCTGGGCCAGGAAGAAGTGTTCGGCCCTGTGCTCGCCGTGATCCCGTTCTCCGACGACGAGGATGCGCTGCGGATCGCCAATGGCACCCCGTACGGACTGTCCGGCGCCGTGTGGGCAAGGGACACCGACACCGCTATCGCCTTCGCCCGCGGCGTGCAGACCGGTCAGCTCGACATCAACGGCGGCCAGTACAACCCGGTCGCGCCGTTCGGCGGCTACAAGAAGTCCGGCATCGGCCGCGAACTCGGCCGGGCCGGCTTCGAAGAGTTTCTGCAGACCAAGTCCCTGCAACTGCCGGTGACGGCGTGAACAGCCCGCTGGACATCGCCGACACCGGCGCAACCCGGGTCTGGACGATCAACATCCCCCAGGCCGGCAACGCGATCACCGACAAGGGCTTCATCGCCGCTTTCGAAGCGGCGGTGGACGACGCCAACGCCGACACCGCCGTCGGCGCCGTCATCCTCACCGGAGCGGGCAAGATCTTCTCCGCAGGTGGCAACGTCAAGGAGATGGCTGATCGCGAAGGTATGTTCGGTCTCGATGCGCTCGATCAGCGCCGCGCCTATGTCGACGGTATCCAGCGGATCCCGCGGGCATTGGCCCGCCTGGAGGTGCCCGTGATCGCCGCCGTCAACGGAGCCGCCGTCGGCGCCGGGTGCGACCTGGCAATGATGTGCGACCTCCGGGTAGCATCCGAGCGGGCCTCATTTGCTGAGAGTTTCGTGCAGATCGGCTTGATCCCCGGTGACGGCGGCACCTGGTTCCTGCCGCGCGCCATCGGCTACGAAAGGGCCGCCGAGATGACTTTCACCGGTGATCGGATCGATGCGGCGACAGCGCTGCAGTGGGGCATGGTCGGCCGGGTCGTACCGCACGACGAGCTGCTCCCCCAATCCCACGTGTTGGCCGAGCGCATCACCAAGAATCCCGCGCACGCGGTGCGGATGGCCAAACGCCTGATGCAGGAGTCCCGGACCGGTGTACTGGAGTCGACGCTCGGCATGGCCGCGGCGATGCAGCCGCTGGCACACCGCGACCCTGAGCACGAGGCGCGTATCGCTCGGTGGAGGAGCCAGGGATGACACTTCCCCGTTTGATGCCACCGGCCAGCGTCGACGCCTCGAGCACCGATGAGCTGCGCGACGAAGTCCGCCGTTTCCTCGCCGAGCAACTAGCCGCCGGCGCTTTCACCCCCGCGGTGGACGGCTGGCTGTCCGGCTGGGACGAGACCTTCACCGCCGCCCTCGCCAAGCAGGGCTGGCTTGGTATGACAGTTCCAAAAGAATATGGTGGACATGGCCGCTCGTTCCTGGAGCGGTTCGTGGTCACGGAGGAGCTGCTGGCGGCGGGGGCCCCGGTGGCGGCGCACTGGATCGCCGACCGGCAGATCGTGCCGGCCCTGTTGAAAAGCGGCACCGAGGCACAGCGGACCCAATTTCTGCCACAGATCGTGCGCGGTGAGTGCTTCTTCGGCATCGGGATGAGCGAGCCGGACTCCGGCTCCGACCTGGCCAGTGTGCGCACCCGGGCTGTCGCGGTCGACGGTGGGTGGTCGCTGTCGGGCACCAAGGTCTGGACCTCCGGCGCGCACCGGGCGCACGCGTTCATCGCGCTCGCCCGCACCGCACCGGCGGACCCGGCGCACCGGCACGCCGGCCTCAGCCAGTTCATCGTCGACCTGCGCGGGCCGGGCGTGGACATCCGCCCCATCATCTCGATGAACGGCGCCCACCACTTCAACGAGGTGATCCTCGAGGAGGTGTTCGTGCCCGACACCATGGTGTTTGGGGAGATCGGCGCAGGCTGGCAGCAGGTGACCTCCGAGTTGAGCTTCGAACGCAGTGGGCCCGAACGATTCTTGTCAACCTTCGTGCTGCTCGCCGCAGCCGCCGAGCACATGGCTGCGCACCGGACGACTCGCAGCAATGAACTGGGACGAATTGTCGCCCGCGTGGCGGGCCTGCACCACATGTCGACTGCAGTGGCGGGCGCGCTGGAGCGTGACGAACCCGCCGACGTGCCGGCTGCGGTGGTGAAGGTGTTGGGCACCACCACAGAGGGTGACATCGCCGACTTCGCGGACCTCTATGTCGGCGGCGCTGCCATCGTCGACCCTGCGCTGGCCGAGCTGGTGTCGAGTGCCGTCGACCAGCGCCCAGGCTTCACGCTGCGTGGCGGAACCAATGAGGTGTTGCGCGGTGTGATCGCGCGAGGACTGGGGATGCGATGACCGCCACCGGTATCACCGCGTTCGGTGTCGACCCGGCCGTGGTCGACATGATGGGGCGGGTATTTGCCGACCACCGCGAAAGTCATCCGCCCACCGCAGGGGTCGAGCGTGACTCGACGTTGTGGCAGACGCTCGATGAACTCGGACTGCTGCGTCTCACCGGTGCAGAGTCAGCAGGCGGCAGCGGAGCAGGTTGGTACGAGGCCGCCGAACTCCTGGCGGCCGCGGTACATCACGGCGTGCGGATTCCGTTGGCCGAACACGATCTACTGGCGTGCTGGCTGCTGGAAGCCAACACCATGGAGTGCGACAAGGCGGTGCGCACCGCGGCGATGCTCAGCGATCAGGGGGTCGCGACGGGAGTTCCCTGGGCGACCGGCGCCGAGCGGATCGTCGTCGTCTGGCCCACCGGGGACGAATACCGCGTGGCCGACGTTGAGGTCGCCGCACTCGACATCACCCCCGGCATCAACTTGATCGGCGAGCCACGCGACACTGTGCGCGCCGATGTGGGCACCCTGACAGGAGCGCCACTGGCCGCGGAACTGGTCGCCGTCTTGCGACGTAAGTCAGCGCTGGTGCGCTCGATTCAGGTGTGTGCCGCCCTGGACCGAATCCTGGCCCTCTCGATTGAGCACTGTGGCTCCCGGGTCCAGTTCGGACGCCCGCTGTCCAATTTCCAGACAGTGCAGAATCTGATCTCCGATATCGCCGCCGAGACAGCGTTGGCGCGTGCCGCAACCGAAGCCGCGCTCACCGCCGCTGTCACCAGCGACTGGTCGGCTGCCAAGCTCGACTTCCTCATTGCGGTGGCGCGATCGTGTACCGGCCATGCAACTTCGGTGGTGGTGCGCAACGCCCACCAGGTTCACGGCGCCATGGGCACCACCTTCGAGCACCGGCTGCACGAGTTCACCCGGCCCGCCCTGGCGTGGCGTTCGGAGTTCGGATCGATGCAGCACTGGGATGGCCAGGTGACCGACGCCGCCCTGCAGGCGGGCACGGCAGGGTTGTGGAGTCTCATCACCGGTTGACGCAACTTCACGGACGGCCATGTTCCACTGATCGGGCAACACTGATGTCACCGGCGACACCGTCGAGTTGACTCACAGCCATGACCAACGAGATCACGCTGCCCGAGGTTCAGGAGTTCATTGCCGGATTCTGGTACCACTACGACCAGGGCCACTTCGACGAACTCGCACTGCGCATCGGCGAGGAAATGGAGTACCTCAGCCGGTCCGAGTCGGGTAACTGCCCGTTCGAGCATCTGCTCGCCGCCGAAGTGCACGGCGGTGCCGAGACATTGGCCTGGCTGACCCAGCACCGTAACGAAAACCCTTATCCGTTGCGCCACCACGCCACCAACATCTTCCGCACCGGCACCGACGGCGAGATCACCAACGCGCGCTTCTACATGTACGTCAACCAGGTAACCAACTCGGTACCCTTCGACGTGTCCAGCGGTGTGGCCGATGTCGGCATCCGCCGCGGCGACCGCGGCTTGGTCTTCACGTCGATGAAGGTCCTTCTCGACGCCGAGGATTCGATCCCGCTCGCCGAATACACCGCCAATAATGCCGCCGGCGCAGCAGCAGGTTCCTGACCCGATGTCCGCTCGCGACATCTTCGCCGGCGGCGTCGCTGTCGTCACCGGCGCCGGAGCAGGCATCGGCGCCGGTCTGGCCCGCCACGCGTCGCACCTGGGTATGACAGTGGTGCTCGCCGACGTCGACGGCGCTGCAGTGCGCGCGTTGAGCGACGAGCTCACCGCGGCGGGCGGGCATGCGGTGCCGACGGTGTGTGACGTCCGCGACGCCGATGCGGTGGCTGAACTGGCCGATCGCATCTATCGCGAGATCGGTCCGGTGCGACTGCTGGTCAACAACGCCGGCGTCGAACAATTCGGATACCTGTGGGATACCCCGGTGGCCAATTGGAACCGCGTCGTGGACGTCAACATCAACGGCGTATTCCACGGTGTGCGCGCCTTCCTGCCCAGGATGATCGAGGCGGGCACACCCGCGTGGGTGTGGAATCTGTCATCGATCGGTGGCGTCGCCGTCGTCCCCCTGCAAGCGCCCTACATCATGAGTAAACATGCAATTCTCGCGCTGACCGAGTGCCTGCAGCTCGAGGTTCAGCACGCCGGGCACGACCACATCCACGTGCAGGCTGTGCTGCCCGGTGCGGTGGTCTCCAACATCTTCGAGTCTGCCGGCGGTGTCAGCAACGGTGACGTAGCCGCCGCGGAATCTCAGCGCACCGCCATGCTCGACATCAAGGCCGAGGCCATGGATCCCATAGCCGCCGCGGAGGTGGTGTTCGAGCAGGCCGCGCAGGGTCGGTTCTATCTGCTCACCCAGCCTGAGTACGTCGGATCGGCGATGACCGAACGCGCCAATGTCCTTGCCGAACAACGACCCCCGATGCTGCGGACGCGGCGCCGGTTCGATCCTGCCGAGCATTGAGCGTGACCGTCTGGTCACTGGATCCCGACGCCGCGGCCCGAGTCGCAGCGTTCGGAGCCATACCCCCGATGCGCCGGCGCGGCCTGGATGCGGTGCGGCACGGACTCGAGTCGGCTCCCCTGCCCGACGACATGCCACCCATGGTCGCCGTGGAGGACTGTCCGATCCCGGGCCGGGCAGGCAAGATCGCCCTGCGCATCTACCGTCCGAGTTCCGATGCCGGCGGGCCGGTAGTGGTCTACTTCCACGGCGGCGGAATGGTACTGGGCTCCAACCGGTCGTTTGAACCCCTGGCGAGGATGCTGGCCGCTGCCGGCGACGCCACGGTGGTCGCGGTCGACTACCGACTGGCCCCGGAGAACCCGGCGCCGGCGCAGTTCGACGATGCGTTCGCCGCCACCTCGTGGGTGTTCGACAACGCCGACCGTCTGGGTGTCGATCCGGCGCGGCTTGCGGTGGCCGGCGACAGTGCCGGCGGATCATTGGCCGCCGCGGTGAGCCTGGCGGCGCGCGACCACGACGGACCCGCCATCGTCGCGCAGGTGCTGATGTATCCGGGTCTGGACCGTGACATGGCCGCGCCGTCGATCGTCGCGCTGCCCGACGCCCCGATGCTGTCGCTGGACGACATCCATTACATGCACGACCTGGCCGACCGCGGAGCGGGCGCACCGCACGACGCCTACCGGGTGCCGGCGTATGCAACCGACCTGACGGGGCTTCCCCCTGCGATCGTGGTGACCGCCGAGTGCGACCCGATCAGAGACTGGGGCGAACGGTACGCCGCGCGGCTGCGCGACGCCGGCGTGCAGACCACGGTGACTCGCTATCCCGGCGTCTACCACGGGTTCTTGATGCGCGCCGACGCGACGGCTCGCGGTCGGCTGGCCATCGCTGAGGTCGGCGCCCTGCTCCGGGCGAAATTCACCCACCCGTTGCGATTCTGACCACATCGCGGTTCTGACGCGATTGTCCCGATCACCGGAAAGCACCGATATGCACCGCTGAGATTCAGCACACAATCGACCTACCAGTGAACGACAAGAGGAGACTTCATGCTCACCGATGAACGGCGGATGGCGCTGTCCGACGTCCTGCGACCCGCGTCCCCGCCCGTCGAGGTCAGCAACGTCTACACCGACGACCAGCGCGACCGTCTCCTCGACGTGGTCCGCGCCGACGGTCCGTGGAAGCTGATCATCGCCCAGCACTTCGCCTCGGCCGACGAACTGATGGCCACGATGAGCGGTGCGTTCCCCGAGGGATTCACCCCGTCGCTGGACCTGTTCCTGACCCCGACGTTCCGTGGCTATCTGGCGAATTACGGGACCGTGCTCTATCCGGAACTGCACGACGTGTTCTACAACGCGCGCTTCCTCGACATGGCGAAGTCCTACTGGCAAGCCGAGTACGCCAAGCCTGAACTGATGCTGTTCAACATCAACGGGCCGTGCGCCAATCGTGATCCGGGACATCTGGATTCGCCGAGCTTCCGCGGCGTGCGCCACGAAAATGCGCCGACGTGGTTGTGCAGCGTGATGGGCAAGTCCGGACTGTTCACCGACTACCTGATCAAGATGGCGCAGGTCATCACCTGGTTCTCCCACGACTCGACCAGCGGATTCACCTACTGGCCGGAAGGGCCCCTCAAGCAACCGCAGCGCCTGCTTCCCCCGGTGTACAACCGCGGGGTGGTAGTCCAGAACGAGATGATGATGCACCGGGGCGAGGCCAACGGGCCACTGGAACAACAGGTCCCGTCAGGGCTGGAGTTCGACACCGTGTTCGCCGGGGACCCCGACGATCGCTCCATGTGGGTGCTGAAGAACGACGACCATGTGATCGCCCGCCACCACACCGACGAACTGCGCTTCCTGGTGCACTGGTCAGCGGAGGTGTTCTCCGACTTCGACGAACTGAAGAAGAACATGGACGGGTCCGATGACCTGACCATCGACAAGGCGATTGACATGCTGGTCGACAACCTCGCCACGACCGGTATCAAGCTCGACATCCCCAGCGCGCCATTGCACGACCCGGAGTTCATCGGGGCACTCAACGCCGCCTACGATCTCGGCGGACCGACGATCTACCCCGACGAAGCACCGCTGAGCGCATTTCAGATGGCCTAGTGGACGACTCGAGCGTGTGGCGAGTGCACCGATCGACCACGCCGTCGTCGACGTGGTGAACGAGTACCCGGCGTGCCTGGACACACGGGACTGGGCGGACCTGGACGGCGTTTTCACCCCCGATGTGGTCGGTCGCTGCGGATCGTTGATCGAACGACGGCATGCCAGAGTGGCATCGATCCGGAGCTTTCTCGACAACTATGGGCCACCCCCTCAGTGCTTCACCAAAGCACGCGTCATGCACATCGGCCAAGGGGCGCGGGCCGCGCTCGTTCCGTACGAAGCCATCGAGGTCTACCGGGATCAGTTCGTCAGAACACCCAAGGGGTGGCGAATCAAGCATCGCCACTTTTGATGTTCACATCACACTCGGAGACCTCAACGTGCTGCAGTCAGCATGATCGAAGGGATGGAAATGCAGAGATTCGACGACCGTAAGATACTCGTGACGGGTGCCGGCTCGGGCATCGGGCAGGCCACGGTCGCCCGGTTGCTCGCTGAAGGTGGCACGGTTGTGGCGTACGACGTCTCCGCCGACGGACTGGCCGCCACTGCGGCCGCCG
Organism: Mycolicibacterium hippocampi; assembly: GCF_010723735.1. Lineage (GTDB taxonomy): Bacteria > Actinomycetota > Actinomycetes > Mycobacteriales > Mycobacteriaceae > Mycobacterium > Mycobacterium hippocampi. The sequence continues at coordinate 4,524,239 of NZ_BLLB01000002.1, forward strand.
CGGACGACACCGGCGACGGAATGCGGCTCACCACCGCCGTCCTCGACGTCTCGTCGGAGGATGCGGTCACGACGGCCGTCGACGCCGCGGCCACCGAGCTGGGTGGCATCGACGTCCTCGTCAACGCCGCAGCGATACAGCGCTGCGCGCACACTCACGAGCACACCCTCGACGACTGGAACACCACGCTGGCGGTCAATCTCACGGGAACCTTCCTGATGACTCGGCGGGCACTGCCTGCGCTGCTGGCATCCGGGCATGGAGTGGTCGTGAACTTCACGTCGACGGCGGCGTCGTTCGCACACCCGTACATGGCCGCTTACGCCGCGAGCAAGGGCGGCGTGCTGGCGTTCACCCATGCGTTGGCGCTGGAGTACTCGAAGCAGGGCTTGCGCGCGGTGAACGTCCAACCAGGAGGTGTCGCAACCGCTTTGGCGTTGAGCACGCTGGACAAGATGCCGGAGGGTTATGACCTCGGGCTGTGGGCCAAGCAGACCCCACTGATCGGTGGCCGGGACAACGAGATACTCGGCGATCCGGGCGCGGTGGCATCGGTGATCGCGATGGTCGCCTCCGAGGACGGCCGTTTCATCACCGGCACCGAGATCCGTGTCGATGGTGGCGCGCACGCCTGAGTCGGACCGACCGCCCAGCATCTAAGGACCGCTGATTATCTGAGTGAAGGACTCCGGACTGTGCAGATCAAGGACAAGGTCTTCGTTGTCACCGGTGGAGGCAACGGGATCGGCCGCGAGGTCGTTCTCGGCTTGGCCCGCCGGGGGGCGCGGGTGTCCGCGGTCGACCTCGACGAACGAGGGCTCGCGGAGACGAAAGAACTTGCCGGGGCAGGGGACGCGGTATTCCCGCACAGGGTCGACGTGACCGATCGCGCCGCGGTCGCGGTGCTGCCTGCGGAGGTGACCAACGTCCACGGGCAGATCGACGGCGTGGTGAACATCGCCGGCATCATCCACCGGTTCGCTCCGTTCACCGAACTGTCCGTCGGCGATATCGACAGGATCATCGACGTCAACTTCTGGGGGACGGTCAACGTGTCCCGCGCCTTCCTTCCCATCCTGGTCGAGCGGCCTGAGGCGAATCTGACCAACATGTCGAGTCTGGCGGCATTGATCCCGTTCCCCGGTCAGATCTTCTACGGCGCCGGCAAGGGTGCGGTGAAGCAATTCAGCGAAGGTCTCTATGCTGAACTGCTCGACACGAATGTCCATGTCGTGACGGTCTTTCCCGGTAACGTCAGCACGAACCTTGCCGGCAACTCGGGTGTGCAGATGGTTGATGCAGGCGGGCGCAAGGTCCGCTCCACGACTCCTGAGGTGGCCGCGGCGAAGATCGTCGACGGCATGACAAGGGACAGCTTCCGGGTGGTGGTCGGTACCGATGCTCGCCTCCTCAGCGCACTGTGTTGGATCTCGGCGAAGCGCACCACGGGATTTGTTGCCAGGCAGATGAAGTCGGTGCTTTGACCGTCATGGGTCCAACACGCGAGTACGACGTCTCGTGGTCGGGTTCGGGGCCGCCGGCGCGGCAGCGGCGATCGAGGCAGCAGATCGGGGCGCGCGGGCGCTCGTGTTGGATCGCGGCTACGGGGGCGGTGCCACCGCCCTCTCAGGCGGCATCACCTATGCCGGAGTTGGCACCCAGGAACAGTGCGACGCGGGTATGCGGACACCATAGATAATCTTCGGGCGTACCTCATACAGGAGGTTGGTGACGCCGTCAGCGACGAGACGCTCGACCGGTGCTGCGAACAGAGCCCTGGACTCATCACGTGGCTGACAGAGCAGAGCGTCGATTTCAAGGGCGGGCCGGTGTGCCGGCCTCTACGCGGCCGGCCCCGCCTCCAACGGTGGCCGCTGCTTGGGATGGATGAACACACCCTCGGCCTGCACCGTGACCCCGTGCCCGTCGGTGATCTCCCCGACCGCGAACGTCTTGACCCCTTCCACCCGCTGCACGCGGGCCTGGGCACGCAGCGGCCCCAACGGCGTGCCCCTCAGATACCGGACGGTGAGCGTGCCGGTGTAGGCGGGCCGGCCTGGCTGATGCGCGGTGGCACCCAGCACATGGTCGAGCACGAGCGCACACACGCCACCGTGCACGTGACCGGCCGGACCTTCGTAGGCCGCACCGAGCACGAACTCCGTCCACACCTGACCGTCCGGTTCGTGGTGCACGAACAACGGCGGCGCGACGGGGTTACGGATACCGATCGCGACGTTCCCCCAGGCGCTGCCCTGCCCGTCGGGGGTCGTGCGAAGGCCGAACGATCCCGGCATGAGTTCGACGCTGAGCTGCTCACATGCAGTGTCGATGAGCTGCCTCGCCGCGAGCACCGCGGCGGCATCAGCCTCGGTGCGGATGGTGACATCGATGAGTTTGCGTACCGAGACGGCCAGCGGTTCGTACACCGCCTCCAGCGGATGCGGATCAGTCATGGAGGTCGATGCCGCCGTATCCGCCCCGGTAGAACAGCAACGGACGCCTGCCCTCGTGGGCGTGAAGGCCGGTCACCCTGGCCACGACGATGGTGTGGTCTCCAGCGCCATGCTCGAATTCGACGTCGGCCTCAATAGAGGCCAGTGCGCCGTCGAGGACCGGTGCCCCGTTGTCGCCAGGTGCCCACGAGACCTCTGCGAACTTGTCGACACCCGACGTGGCGAACGTTGCGCACACCGTTCGTTGGCCGACGGCCAGCACGTTGATGCAGACCCGTCCCACGGTTCGAATCAGCGGCCAGCTCGACGAGGTGTGTGCAGGGCAGAACGAGACATAGGGCGGATCCAGCGACACCGACGTCACCGATTGGCAGGCGAAGCCGTACGGGCGGGCACCGTCATGCCCGGTGATCACCGCGACGCCGGTACAGAAATGCCCCAGCACCGCACGCATCGTCACTGCATCCGGCCGGTTGATCACGCGTGCGCCGGGCGGTTGATGGTCTGAAGTGTTCATCGCTCTCCATGGCTGTCGGCTGTCTGATTGCAGAGTGTCCGGCGGGGTGGACGCACGCAACACCAACTCCCGACCACCGGTCGTCACACGCGCCACTCAATGGTCGGGTTGCTAGTCTTCCGCAATGGAAGGTGACGATCCCGCGGCGAAACCGGCTCTTGCCGCGACCAGTTGGGCGATCCTGGCCATCCTGTCGTACGAGGACGAGCTCTCGGGCTACGACGTGAAGAAGGTGACGGAATGGAGCATTCGGTATTTCTACTGGAGTCCGTCGTTCAGCCAGATCTATGCCGAACTGAAGAAGCTCGAGAAGCTCGGCCTCGTCACCTCGCGCCTCGATCACGACAACGGTGCCCGTAGCCGCCGCCTCTACAAGATCACCGCAGCTGGGCTGCAGGCCGTGAGAGGTTGGGCCAACGATACTCCCGCTGAGCCGCCGATGTTGAAACACGGTGTGCTGCTCAGGGTTGCGTTCGGACACTTGGCCGACCCCGGGAAGCTCAAGGAGCTGTTGCAGGAACACGTCGAATTCGCCGAGAACATGCAGCGACAGGCAGCGCACGATGCACACGGCGCCGAAACGTTGGATGCGTGGGCCTACCCGCGTCTGGCCCTGCAGTGGGCCGCCCGGTACTACACGAACGAGCGTGAGCTCGCCCAACAGATGATCAAGGATCTCGACGAAGCCGAAGAGGCCTATGCGCGCTCCGGCGGCGCGGCCGGGGTACCCGGTCCCGGCCCGCGATACTGGCGAGAAGTCGAACAGCGGGTCGCAGCAGAAGACGAAGAACGGTCCTAGTCCTGTCCTGCTGCATCCCGGGCAGCGATGTAACCGAAGACCAGCCCCTGAGCGATCGTGGCTCCGGCGCCGGGGTAGCTCGCGCCGAACGCATTCGCCGCGGTGTTGCCGAGGGCATACAGACCATCAACCGCGGAACCGTCTTCGCGCAGCACCCGGGCCCGGTCGTCGGCCTGTAGGCCGCCACAGGTTCCCAGATCGCTCAGCACCATCTTGACCGCGTAGAACGGTCCCTGGGTCAGCGGTCGGAGGTTCGGATTCGGGGTCACGGTCGGGTCGCCGTAGTACCGGTCGTAGGCGCTCTGTCCGCGCCGGAAGTCGGGGTCACTGCCGGCGTAGGCGCCGGAGTTGAAACGGTTGATGGTGTCGAGGAACTGCTCGCGGGGCACACCGATCGCCGTGGCGAGGCCGCCCATATCTGCAGACTTGTGAGCGATACCCGCCTCGTACCAGCTCTGCGGGATCGGCATCCGCGGAAACAGTTCTGCAGCAAAGACATAACTGTTTCGGTACTGCTGATCGAAAATGATCCACATCGTTTCCACCGGGTTGCCCGCGCGTTCCCGTTCGAGTACACGCTGCCCGAAGGACATGTAGTCGGCCGACTCGTTGGTGAAGCGGGCGCCTGACTGGTCGACGATCAACGACCCGGGCAGCGAGCGCTCGGCCAGCATGACCGCCGGCGCTCCGTCGGGCAGCGCGGCGACCGCGGGGAACCACCAGGATTGCTCCATCAGATCGATGGCGGCGCCAACCTCCTGGCCGATCCGGATTGCGTCGCCGGTGTTCGTCTCGGCACCCAGGCTGGCGTGTGACTCGAGGGCCTCGGACTGGAACTTCCACCGCATGCCCATGCTGTGGTCGAACCCTCCGGCAGCCAGAACGACCCCGCGCCTGGCGGCGATCGTGTAGTCCTGTCCGTTTTGTTCCACCACCGCGCCGGTGACCCTGTCACCTTCGGTCGTCACGCGGGTCAGCGTCGTGTCCGTCCAGATCGGAATGCCGGCCCGCAACACTCCGGAGAACAAGGCGGCCGCCAGTGCCTGCCCGCCCGCGACGTAGTGCCGGCCGAGCAGCAGCCCGCCGATACCCTGCGCCAGCCGCTTCGCCACCAGAGGCAGGCCTTTGCGGGGCACCCTCGCCATCAGATTGAGCCAGCGGTAATCAGCGCCGGTGGTGGGCATCGGGACAGAGGCCTTCATTACCCCCGGACGCAACCGGGAGCGGTATTCGCCGAGGATCGACGTGTCCAACGGTCGGCACTCGCAGGTGCGCCCCGCCGCGGAGCCGCCTGGTTTCTCAGGGTGGTAATCGGAATAGTCCTTCGCCCAGAACAGACGCATGGGCGTGGTGCGCCGCAACATCTCCACCGTCGGCGCCTGGTTGGCAAGGAATGCGCTTGCTCGCGCGGTCGAGATGGTGTCGGCAACGACTGATGAGAGATAGGTCTGAGCGCGTTCGGCGCTATCTCCGGCGCCGGCCTCGGCCAGCACCGGGCTGGCAGGCAACCACAGCGCTCCGCCCGATCGTGCGGTGGACCCGCCGACCACGGAGGACTTCTCCACGATCAGCACAGATAGGCCACGCTCGCGCGCCGCCAGGGCCGCCGCCATGCCGGTGCCTGAGCCGACGACCAGCAGGTCGACGGTGGTGTCGCGGACGGGCAATCCGGTGGGAATGGTCGAGGAGTGCGCAGTCGTCACAGGCGAAACGTAGGACAACCCGCGACTGGGTCGACCGCGCTGTCCCAATGAGCGGAAGACGGTGTCCGGCAGGGGCACAAAAACCGATTCAATGCCTTCAACACCGACCCGAGCCAATCTATAAGGACGGTTCAGATGACCACCGCCAGCCAGCATGACGAGGTTCGATTGATCGAAGCCGAGGCGGCGCCGACTCGTTTCGCCCGGGGTTGGCACTGTCTGGGGCTGACAAGGGAGTTCGGCGACGGATCACCGCATCAGGTGAACGCCTTCGGCCAGAAGCTCGTGGTCTTCCGCGGCGCGGATGGCGCAATCAACGTCCTGGACAGCTACTGCAGGCACATGGGCGGCGACCTCTCCCAGGGGCAGGTCAAGGGCAATGAGATCGCCTGCCCCTTCCACGACTGGCGCTGGGGCGGCGACGGACGGTGCAAGAACGTGCCTTACGCCCGAAGGGTGCCCCGCCTGGCCCGTACGGCCACGTGGACGACGATGGAGCAGGACGGGATGCTCTTCGTCTGGAACGATCCGGAGCGCAAACCACCCCCCGCCGATGTCACCATTCCCCGCATCGAGGGGGCGACCAGCGACAACTGGACCGATTGGCACTGGTACACCACAGTGGTCAACACCAACTGTCGCGAGATCATCGACAACGTCGTGGACATGGCCCACTTCTTCTACATTCACGGCTCGTTGCCCACCCACTTCAAGAACATCTTCGAAGATCACGTAGCCACCCAGTACATGAAGAGCGGCGCTCGACCCGATCTGGGAGATCCCGAGGGGGTCAAGCTGATCGGCACGACGTCCTTGGCGTCCTATCACGGACCTTCCTTCATGATCGATGACCTGACCTACCACTACGAAGGCACTGATCAGCGCACCGTGCTGATCAATTGCCACTACCCCATCGATGCGAATTCCTTTGTGTTGCAGTACGGCATCGTCGTGGAGAAATCGGAGTTCCTTCCCGAAGACCTCGCGATCCAGACGGCCGTTGCTCTCGGCGATTTCGTGAAGATGGGTTTCGAGCAGGACGTCGCTATCTGGCGCAGCAAGGCACGCATCGACAACCCCCTGTTGGTCGAAGAGGACGGGCCGGTGTATCAGCTGCGTCGCTGGTACGAGCAGTTCTACGTGGACGTCGCCGACGTCACGCCGGACATGGTGGACCGCTTCGAGTTCGAGCTGGACACCACCCGTCCGAGCGAGGCGTGGATGAAGGAGATCGAGCACAACATGGCAGCCAGGGCCGCGGTGTCGGGAACCGTGGGATGACCCTGCGCGCCGACAACAGGCTCGCCGAGGCCCCCATGACGATGGTGGATTGCGGGCGATGCGCGGCCCGCGTCATGGTGCGCAAGAGCAGCTGGAATCAAACCAGCGTGCAATGGGATGCGGCGGCCTCGGAGAGTTGCCTCGAGCGAGATGCCGCAGAGCAGCTCGCGCCGACTGGGGAACACGAACTCTTTCTCGCGTGCACGGCGCTGAGCATCTCGATTTCCGACGCGGTGCGCCGCGGCGAATTGCCGATCGTCGACCAGGATTCCACTGTCAGCGGACGATGACAGAACTCGGCTCCCTTGGGGCTCCCAACATCTCGCGGTGCGAAGGCGGCCTACGGCCCCCCTCGTCGGTGACCCCGTACCGCTGCGCCAGTTCCGCACCGATCACCGTCTGGCCGCTGAGCTCACCCAGAGTCGGATCGTAGTACAGCGCATCGATGAGGTGGCCGGTGAACTCCGGGGTCTCGGCCTGCTCGGCGAACTCCGCCAGCGCGTCCTGATTGTCGTGGAAGGCCGAACGCAGCTTGTCGGTCAACAGGATTCCCATCCAGATCGACACCGTTGTGACGGCGGTGCCGCGGAAGTCGACCGCCATGTCGGCGGCCATCTTGTCGACGCCGGCCTTCTGTGCCCCGTAGGCCGGGCCGTGCATGTAGCAGACCGACCCCGGCGAGGAGGTGAAGACGATCAGCCCGCGGTCCGCGGCCAGCAGCAGCGGAGCGGCGTGCCAGGCCGCGATGTAGGACGACCGCAGACCGACGTCCAGCACGTCGGCCAGCTCGCGGGGCTTCTCCCAGAACGGTGCCGCGCCGATCAGATCGTCGGAGATGACCGCGGCGTTGTTCACCAACAGATCCAGCCGGTCACACTCCTGGCTCACCCGCTCGAACAGCCGCTCGACGGCGGCATCGTCCCGATGGTCGAGCGGGACCGCGACGACGCCCTCGGGCGCGTCGAGCATGCTGCGCCCCGTCCCGTACACCCGCCAACCGTTGGCCGCCAGTGCAGTCGCAATGCCGCGTCCGGCGCCCCGGCTGGCACCGGTCACCACGGCTACCGGGGCCGGGTCAGTCATGTGACCAACCCTAGAGGCAGTAGCTTCATCTGTTGACCCACTCTCGACGAGGAGATGTCATGAGCAGAGCTCACCCCGACCCACCGCTACGTGTCATCCAGTGGACCACCGGCAACATCGGGCGACGGTCACTGCATGCCATCATCGGTCGCGACGACATGGAACTGGTCGGCGTGTTCGCCCATGGCGCCGACAAGGTCGGAGTCGACGCGGCGGAGCTGTCCGGGTGGCCTGAACCCACCGGGGTGACGGCGACCGACAACATCGAGAAGCTGGTGGCGCTCAAGCCTGATGCCTGTTGCTACAACCCGTTGTGGCCCAGCATCGACGAGTTGGTCCGGCTGCTGGAGTCCGGTATCAACGTCTGCTCCAGTGCTGCCTGGATCACAGGTGGCAAGCAGTCGCCGGAGGATCTGAATCGCATTCGAACGGCTTGCGAGAAGGGCGGTTCCACGATCTTCGGCAGCGGTGCGCATCCGGGGATGAGCAACCTGGTCGGGATGGTGCTCTCGGGCGCCTGTGAGCGCGTCGACGAGATCCGGATCACCGAATCGGTGGACTGCTCCACCTATGAGTCCGCGGGCACCCAGACCGCGATGGGCTTCTCCCAGGACCCCGACACGCCGGGCCTGGCCGAGAACGTGCGCAGGGAGAGCGAGGTGTTCGCCGAGTCCGCCGCGATGATGGCCGACGCGATCGGAGCCACGCTCGACCGGATCACGTTCGACGTGACGTTCACCGCGGCCACCGGTGACAGCGACCTCGGCTTCATGCAGATCCCGAAGGGCACCGTCGCCGGCGTGCACGGCTACCACCGCGGCTGGGTCGGCGACCGCAATGTGGTCAGCGTCGGGTTCAACTGGATCATGGGCGATCAGGTCACCCCACCCAAGCCGCTCGAGCACGGCCACGTCGTCCAGGTGTTCGGCCTGCCGAACATGCGCACCGTGGTGCACTGCCTGCCGCCCAAGGACTGGACCGAACCCGGTTTCATGGGGCTGGGCATGATCTACACCGCGATGCCGGTGACCAACGCGGTCCCCGCGGTGGTCGCCGCGGCACCGGGCATCGTGACACTGGCCGATCTGCCGCCCATCACCGGCCGCTCGGCAGTCTGAATCTCACCGCTTCAGAAGGGTGGTGGTTTGTTGTGTTCGGCGACGAGGTCGTCGTTGAGGCGGCGTTCGGCGGTGATGGTGTGGGCGCGGTTCTGGGCGCGGGTGTGTCGGCGTCGGGGCATCATGGCGCCGCGTTGGTCGGTGGTGGTGTTGGTGTTTCGGGGTGGGTCGCCGTCCCACAGGGCCGCGGTGGGTGGGCTCAGCGCGGGGAACAGGGCCGCCCCTGCAGGGTGGGTGGTGTAGGTGTGGCCGGTGGGGCTGGTCCAGATGATGGTGCCGTCGGGTAGTTGTCGGTCGTGCCAGCCGTTCTCGCCGGTCCAGAAGGTTTTCAGGAGGTGATGGAAGCGGCATAGGCATTTGCAGTTGGAGGCGTGGGTGGGTCCGACCGGGTAGGGCACAGTGTGGTCGATGTCGGCTTCGGTGGCTGGGGCGTCGCAGCCGGGGAAGCGGCAGGTCAGGTCGCGGCAGCGGATGAAGTCGGCCAGTGCCCGGGAGGGGGTGTAGCGCGGCTCGGGCGGGGCCAGGCCGGGGTGGGTGACGGTGCGCAGCCGGGCGCGGGCCAGCAGCGGGTCGAGCAGGACCGCGGGCAGGATCCCGGCTCCGAACACGAACGCCGGCGACGCTGGGGTGCAGGATTCGGGCTTGTTCTCGGGCTCGCCGTTGGGCTCGTCGCCGGGACCGCCGCTGTCGTCACGGTCGCCGTCACCGGGATCCCCGCCGCCGGACCCACCGTCGGGCCCGCTGGGTCCGGCGTCGCCGTCACCGGGATCCCCGCCGTCACTGGGATCCCCACCGTCACTGGGGCTGTCTTGGCTGGCGGCGGTGAGGGTCTCGTGGTCGGCGACGACGTAGACGACGGTGTTCTTGTCGTTGGGGTTGGCGCGGGTGGTCTCGCAGTCGGGATCTGCGCACTGGCAGCTCATGGTGGTCTGTTGGATCAGCGCGCTCAGGGCGTCGGCGCGACGCTCCTCGGCGCTGCGGGGATCACGGTCACAGACGCTGTAGGCCATCTCCTGCACACGTTTCTCGTCGAGGGCGGCGTCGGCGCTGAACAGTCGAGCCCACAGGCTGGTGTAGCCGGGTGGGTCGCCGGGGGAGCCGAATTGCACATCGCGGCGGCTGACTGATTCGCGGGCGCGGCGCAGCGCGCCGGGATCGTGGCGTTCGATCAGCGCGTCGATGGCCTGTTCGGTCTTCTTGATCGACAGCGCGCCCCACGCACCGATCCGCTCGGCGAGTTCAGCATCCACGGCGGTCATCGCGGCGGGGTCTTCGATCAGGTAGGTGCGCCACACGATCGCCCGGACCAGCATTTCGCTGATCAGCCCGGCGTCGAACAGTGCGGCGACCTTGGGCAGCCGATCACGCAGCGCGACCCCGCGGTGGGCCTGATGCGAGGCCAACGAGCGGGTGATGTTCTGGGCGGCGGCCAGTTCGGCGACCACGGCGGCTTCGGGGTCGAGCCACCACGATTCGCGATCCCCGGGGGGCAGGTCGGTGCGGCGGGTGAAGATCTCGGCCATCACCGACAACTTGCGCGCACACGCGGCGTTTTCGGTGCGCGCCCACCCTCGGGCGGCGTCGACCAACTCGGCATCGGTGAGCGAGGCCAGGTCCGCGGTTTCGGGGAGTCCTTCATCGAACATGCTTCGAACACTAGTTCGACCCACTGACAAGTTTCACCGATGTGTTTCTGCCAGCCGTCGTTCATATCCTGCCACCGGAATTAAACCCCTGACCTGCCGGTTTAGGCCATCAGAACCACAAGAAAGCAACACAGAACGTCGAAACCGCGAGATTCGCTCCACGGCTCCGACCCAACACATAGGGAGCAGAGACCATGAAGAACTTCACCGCCGCCACCACCATCACCGCCATCGCCGCCGGATTCACCGCCGCCTTCATCGGGCTGGCCGGTCCCGCCGCTGCCGGGCCGTGGCCGCCGAAAGCGGCCCCCTCGGGCTCCGGCAGCGCCGCCGACACCATCGCCTCACTCGAGGCCGACGGCAACCGCGTCATCGTCAACCGCCAGGGCTCGACCGCACTGGACAGCGCCGAAGTCGTCTCGGTCCGTCAGGGCCAGCCGATCCGCGAATACGTCTGGGACGCCCAGGGCGACCGCCGGGTTCTGCAGAACACCGGCAACGTGGTCTTCGTCGACGTCAAGTAACCCCACAGAGCCGAAAGGGGCACCTCCACCAGGAGGTGCCCCTTTTCTCGTCAGCGACCGCGGCCTCGGCGAGCAACGGGACCGAGGTGTTTCTGCCAGCAGCCGTTCAATTACTGCCACCGGAATTAATCCCCTGACCTGCTGGTTTAAGCCATCAGAACCAACAAGATCAGCAAGATGTAGAACACATAGGGAGCAGAGACCATGAAGAACTTCACCGCCGCCACCACCGCCACCGCCATCGCCGCCGGATTCACCGCCGCCTTCATCGGGCTGGCCGGCTCCGCCGCCGCCGCCCCGTCCGGCTCCGGCAACGCCGCCGACACCATCGCCTCACTCGAGGCCGACGGCAACCGCGTCATCGTCAACCGCCAGGGATCCACCGCACTGGACAGCGCCGAAGTCGTCTCGGTCCGCCAGGGCCAGCCGATCCGGGAATACGTCTGGGACGCCCAGGGCGACGACCAGGTCCTCGAAACCACCGGCAACGTCGTCTTCGTCGACGTCAAGTAACCCCCGAAACCACAATAAGGGGCGCCCCCTCCCCCCCGGGGCGCCCCTTTTGTCATTCCGCGACTGCGTGGCCGCCTACGGTTCGGCGACCTGGATGGCCACCCCGACGGCTCCGCCACCCACATGCACCGACAGCACCGGCCCCATGTCGGCGACGGTCAGCGATGACAACTGCGGAAGACGTCGCGTCAGTGCGGCTCCCAGTGCGTCGGCGGCATCGTGGTTGTCGACGTGATGCACCACGACGTCCGCCGTGTTCTCGCCCACCACCTCGGCGACCCGTTCCACCATCGCGGCGTGCGCCTTGGTTACGGTTCTGATGCGCTGGTCGAGCACCAGTCTCCCGTCGACGTCCAGACACAGCAGGGGTTTGAGCGCCAGCGCAGTGCCCAGCCACGACGCGGTCGTGCGGATCCGTCCGCTGCGCCGCAGGTTGTCCAGGCGGTGCACGACGAGGAAGACGTTCGTACGGCCCAATGTCGACCGCGCCGCGGCTTCGACGGAATCGACATCGGCACCCGAGGCCGCGTACCGAGCCGCGGCCATCGCCACGAAACCGACACCCATCGCCGCCGAACGGGAGTTCACGACCCGCACCGACGGTCCGAACTCTCGCGCCGCCGTGACGGCTGCACTGTAGGTGCTCGACAGCGCGGCCGACAGATGTACTGCCACCACGCCGTCACCCCCGCTGTCGGCCAGAGCCAGGCGATAGGTCTCGACGAGCTCGGCCGGCGTGGCTCCCGCAGTCGTCACCCCGTGCCGGTCGTGGATGTCGTACGGGACGTCGTCGACGCCGTCGCGCAGGTCCATGCCGTCGACAAGCACATGCAATGGCACCTCGCGAATGTCCCAGCGCTTACGCTCGTCGAGCCGCAGGCGCGATGACGAATCGCAGACAACCACTACAGACATGACTGCTAACCGCTCGAATCAGGCAGGTGCACACCGGCTTCGGCGAGTCCCTTGATCATCAGTTCCGCCACCGCGCGGTGCGCCTCGAAGTTCCAGTGGATGCCGTCCGGGTTGCCCCGACCACTCATCACCTGCTCGGACACCGCCGCCTTGAGATCGACCAGCGGCACCTGGTGCTCGACTGCCCATTGCGTGATCGCCTCGACCGTTCCCGGCCTGCCGTGGTGCGCCAGCCCGTAGGTGGGCGCCCGGTGCACCGACGGCAGCGAAGCCACCACCGGAATTCCGGGCCGGTTGAAATCGATTGCGGCTCTCGTCATTTCGAGATACTCCACGGTCAGATGCGGGGGCAACGCCGGCCGTGCGAACGGTGAGAACCGTGGCTGCGCCCACCCGTAGCCGTCCCGCACCCAGCGGCGCAGCCACGGCGGCCGCACGTACCGGATCATCTCGCGCAGAGCGGTGGGCAACGGTGACGGCAACGAATCCATCCCGGACGTCGCGAAGATCACCGCCCCGGCGCGCGGCAACGCCGCCCACGACCGCGGGTCCTGCGTGGCCGCCCACCACACGTCGCGACTGGTCCAGCCGATCCGTCCGATCAGTTCGAGATCCCAACCGAGTTGATCGGCAACAATGTTCGGCCAGATGCGGGGATCATCGGACGGCAGACCACCGGTCGGACCGTAGTAGGACAGCGAGTCACAGAAGAGCAGCAGGGTCCGGCGGGGCAGATCCACAGCAGGCGACTCAGAGGACATCGTTGGCGACCTGCGCCGAGGCGTTCCACACGTCCAGACGCCACCGGATGTCGTCGAAAGAGTCCCGCGCCCCGTCGGGCCGAGAGTGTCCGGCCAACTGCACCCAGCTGGCATTGCCCATGCCGCCCAGCACCGGCCAGTTGTCGACGGGCAGCCCCAGCAGCGCACCGGTCAGGGCGGCGATCAGCCCGCCGTGCGCCACCAGCACCACCGGTCGGTCGGGTTCGTCGCCGCCCCACTCGGGCTGCCCTGCCACCAGTTCCCGCATCAGCGGCATACTGCGGGCCGCGACATCGACGCGGCTCTCACCACCGTGCGGAGCCCAGCGCGCATCGTCCCGCCATGCCAGCCTGGCGCCTGGAGCGACCGCGTCGACCTCGAGGTGCGTCATCCCCTGCCAGTCACCGAGATGGGTCTCCCGCAACCGGGTGTCGATACTGACCGGTTGCCCGCTGCGGTCACCGAGCGCGACGGCGGTGTCCAGCGCGCGCCGCAGATCCGACGACACGATCAGCAGCGGCTGGCGCTTGGCGAGCACTTCGGCCGCGGCGACAGCTTGTTCCCGCCCCAGTTCGCTGAGGTCGGTGTCCAACTGGCCCTGCATCCGGCTGCCGGCGTTGTACTCGGTCTGACCGTGCCGCAGCATGACCAGGCGGCGGATCGTCATTCGGTCGGCTCCCCCGCATCGTCCAGGTCGACGGGCACGGTCGGGCAGTCCCGCCACAGCCGGTCCAGCGCGTAGAAATTGCGCTCGTCCTGATGCTGGATGTGCACGACGATGTCGACGTAGTCGAGCAGGGTCCAGCGGCCTTCGCGGGTGCCCTCACGGCGGGCCGGCTTGTGTCCGGCGGCGCGCATCTTCTCCTCGACCTCGTCGACGATCGCGTTCACCTGCCGCTCGTTGGACGCCGAGGCGATGACGAAGCAGTCGGTGATGACGAGTTGACCGGACACGTCGATGACGACGACGTCGTCGGCGAGTTTGGCCGCAGCGGCCCGCGCGGCGACTTCGGCCATGTCGATGGCTTCCTTGGTGGCGGTCAGAACCGGTCTCCTTCACCTGTGAGGCTGGGGCTTTTTTCACTTCTGTACAGATCCCGTTTCGCGACGTACTGCACGACACCGTCGGGCACCAGATACCAGATGGGTCTGGACTCCTCGGCGCGGACCCGGCAGTCGGTCGAGGAGATCGCCAGCGCGGGCACCTCGACCAGGTGCAGCGCGTCGGAGGGTAGTTCCGCCATCGCGGCCGCGATGTGTTTGCCGTCGAGTTCGTACCCGGGCCTGTTGACGCCGACGAACCTGGCGATCGCGAACATCTCTTCCCAGTTCTGCCACGACAGGATCGACGCGAGCGCATCCGCGCCGGTGATGAAGTACAGGTCGGCGTCGGGATTGAGGGCGTAGAGATCGCGCAGCGTGTCCTTGGTGTAGGTCGGCCCGCCGCGGTCGATGTCCACCCGGCTGACGGAGAACCGCGGGTTGGAGGCTGTGGCGATCACCGTCATCAGATAGCGGTCCTCGGCGGCGGTGACTGTCCTGGTGCGCTTCTGCCACGGCTGACCGGTGGGGACGAACACCACCTCGTCGAGTTCGAACAGGTCGGCGACCTCGCTGGCGGCCACGAGGTGACCGTTGTGGATGGGATCGAAGGTCCCACCCATCACCCCCAGCCTTCTCTGCCGTCGCTCCCCTGGTTGCACGAATAGCGAGCTTACTCAGACCCCCGAGAGCCGGGGCGTCTGGAGAACTTCGGTGACCTCGAATGCGGCGCGATCAGCGCGGTACACGTCGTACCCGTACTCCACGCACCGGCCGGTGGTGTCCTCGGTGCGCCGGGTGAGCAGGGTCCCCGCCGATCCGGCCCGTACTCCCAGCTGCACGCTGGTCGCGTCGTCGAGCACGATCGACTCCAGCACCGCCGTCGAGCGCGCCAGCTCGATCCCGTACCGGTTGCGCAGCGCCGCCCACAGGGACCCCTGCTCCGGCTCGTCGAGGATCCCGGGAGTGAGCGCGGCAGGCATGTACGTCGTCTCCAGTGCGAACGGGACATCGTCGACGGTGCGCAGCCGGTGGAACGCGTGCACGGAGGCGCCGGCGGCCAGGCCGAGGGCGCCACGCACCACCGGGGTGGCGGGCTGGTGCACGGCCCACAGCTGACGCGCGGCGGGCCTGCGGCCCATCCGGGCGACCTCCTCGGAGAAACTGCCGACGTGGAACCGCACCCGGGGCTCGGCGACGAACGTGCCGCGCGGCGGGTTCCGGTACACCAGACCTTCGCTCTCCAACAGGGACAACGCCAGCCGCGCGGTCATCCGGCTGACGCCGTGCACTTCGGCCAGCTCACGTTCAGACGGCAGTAGCGTGTGAGGCGCCAGTTGCTCGGAGGCGATCCGGTCGCGGACGTCGGCCGCAATCGTCATGTACAGCGGCGCGCCTGAAGGCATCCATGCAGCGTAGCGGGGGTGAGCACGGTCCAGATGCGGTTCGCGGCGAACGTGTGTTGACGGGCTGAACTAGACGGGCAGCAGGGCGTCGATCACCGAGGCCAGCTGCTTGGCCGAACGGCATTCGTGCATCGTGATGACGTCCTCGTACCGCGGCACCGCCGAATCACCGCTTCCCCAGAGGTGTCTGGGTTCGGGATTGAGCCAGTGGGCGTGCCTGCTGGCATTGACCATGTGGGCGAGCAGTTCGGTCTCGGGATTGCGGTAGTTGTTGCGGCCGTCACCGAGCACCAGCAGCGAGCTGCGCGGCGAGAGCACATTCGGATACTGGTCGAGGAAGGACACGAACGCGTGGCCGTAGTCGGAGTGGCCGTCCCGGGTGTAGACCCCCGCCTCCCGGGTGATGCGCTGCACGGCGACCGCCAGATCGGAGTCGGGGCCGAACAACTGGGTCACCTCGTCGGTGGTGTCGATGAAGGCGAACACGCGAACCCTGGAGAACTGCTGGCGCAGGGCGTGCACCAGCAGCAGCGTGAAGTGGCTGAAGCCCGCCACCGAACCGGACACGTCGCACAGCACCACCAGCTCGGGCCGCGCCGGGTGCGGTTTCTTGAGAACCACGTCGATCGGCACGCCGCCGGTGGACATCGACTTGCGCAGCGTCTTGCGCAGGTCGATCTCACCGGCACGTGACCGCCGCCGCCGGGCGGCCAGCCGGGTGGCCAGCGTGCGCGCCAGCGGCTGCACCACGCGGCGCATCTGCCGTAGCTGTTCGCCGGATGCCCGGAGGAACTCGACGTTCTCCGCGAGCTGCGGGACGCCGTACATCTGCACGTGGTCGCGGCCCAACTGCTCGGCGGTGCGCCGCTTGGTCTCGGCTTCGACCATCCTGCGCAGCTGGGTGACCCGCTGAGCAGCCAGCGCCTTGGCGATCTGCTCCTGGGTGGGTGTGGGTTCCTCGCCGTAGGGGGCCAGCAGCCCGGCCAGCAACCGACCTTCCAGATCGTCCAGGCTCATCGCCTTGAGCGCCTGATACGACGAGTACGACGGGCCGCGACTGGAGTTGTAGCGTCCGTACGCCTCGACGATCTGGGCGATCATGGCGGCCAGCCGCTCGTCGAGGTTGGCCAGCTCCTCGTTGTCGCTGAGCATGTCGACGAGCGCGCTGCGCAGCGCCTCGATGTCCTCGGCCGGCAACCCCTGTTCGTCGGTCTCGTCGTCGAGCACCGTCCGGGCACCGAGTGCGGCCGGGAAGTAGAGGTCGAACAACGCGTCGTAGGTCTCGCGATGGTCCGGGCGGCGCAGCACGGCGCAGGCGATGCCCTCGCGCAGCACGTTCCGGTCGCCGAGGCCCAGCGTCGCCATCACCCGGCCGGCATCCACCGTCTCCGACGGACCCACCGAGATCCCTTGTCCGCGTAGCGCTTCCACGAACTCCACCAGATGGCCCGGAATTCCGTGGGGCGCCAGCGGCTGCGGCGGGCGGGTGCGTCGGACCGCCATCAGTTGAGCCTCAGCTCCCCGGAGGCCTTGATCTGGTCGGACTGGTGTTTGAGCACGACACCCAGCGTCGCCGCGATTAGCTCGTCGTCGATGGTGTCGAATCCCAGCGCCAGCACGGTGCGACCCCAGTCGATGGTCTCGGCCACCGACGGCACCTTTTTGAGCTGCATGCCGCGCAGTACGCCGATGATGCGGACCAGCTCCTCGGCCAGGTGTGCGGGCAGTTCGGGAACCCGCGAGAGCAGGATGCGACGTTCGAGGTCGGGGTCGGGGAAGTCGATGTGCAGGAACAGGCAGCGACGCTTGAGCGCCTCGGACAGCTCCCGGGTGGCGTTGGATGTCAGCACCACCAGCGGTTTACGGGTGGCGGTGATGGTGCCGAGTTCGGGCACTGTCACGGCGAAATCGCTGAGCACCTCAAGCAGCAGACCTTCGATCTCGATGTCGGCCTTGTCCGTCTCGTCGATCAGCAGCACCGTCGGCTCGGTCTGCCGGATCGCGGTCAACAGCGGACGGGACAGCAGGAACTCCTCGGAGAAGACGTCGTCCTTGGTGCGGTCCCAGTCTTCACCGTCGCCCCCCGCACCCGCGTTTCCTGCCTGGATACGAAGGATCTGCTTGGCGTGGTTCCACTCGTAGAGCGCCCGCGCCTCGTCCACACCCTCGTAGCACTGCAACCGCACCAGCTCAGAGCCGGTGGCCTGCGCGACGGCGCGGGCCAGTTCGGTCTTGCCGACACCGGCGGGCCCCTCGACCAGCAATGGCTTGCCCAGCCGGTCGGCCAGGAAGACCGCGGTGGCGGTGGCGGTGTCGGGCAGATAGCCGGTCTCGGACAACCGACGTGCGACATCGTCGATGTCGGCGAATATCGGCACCGTACGTGCGGGGAAGCTCATGGATTGATCCTCTTCGCGCAAGCGCTCATCGATGTTTGCTCTCCTGACTCAGGCGGGACGGGTGTGGCCGGTAACGGGTGAGCCCCACACGATCCACTTGGTGGACGTCAACTCTGGCAGGCCCATCGGGCCTCTGGCGTGCAACTTCTGGGTGGAGATGCCGATCTCTGCGCCGAAACCGAACTGTTCCCCGTCGGTGAACGCGGTGGACGCGTTCACCATCACCGCGGCAGCATCCACCCGTTCGGTGAACCGTTGGGCCGCAGCGAGATCCGCGGCGACGATGGCCTCGGTGTGGCCGGTGCCGAACTCGTTGATGTGACTGATGGCGCCGTCGACTCCATCCACGATGGCCAGCGCGATGTCCATCGACAGGAACTCCGCTCGCAGTTCCTCCTCGGACGGATCGGCGTGCACCGTCACCCCGGCGTTCTGCAACGCAGCGGTGAGCCTGGGCACGGCGACATCGGCGATGGCCGCGTCGATCAGCACCGTCTCTGCCGCGTTGCACACGCTGGGCCTGCGTGTCTTGGCGTTGAGCAGAATGCGTTCGGCCATCTCGAGATCGGCCGATTCGTGTACGTAGACGTGGCAGTTGCCGACACCGGTCTCGATGGTCGGCACCTGGGCGTCGCGCACCACCGCATCGATCAATCCCGCTCCGCCGCGCGGGATCACGACGTCGACCAGACCGCGGGCCTGGATCAAGTGGGTGACGCTGGCCCGGTCATCACTGGGAAGCAACTGCACGGCGTCGCTGTTGAGGTTCTCGGTCTCCAGCGCCGCACGCAGCGCGGTGACCAACGCGGCGTTGGACTTCGCCGCCGACGAACTACCACGCAGCAGAACTGCGTTGCCCGCCTTCAGCGTCAATCCGAAGGCGTCGACGGTGACGTTGGGGCGACCCTCGTACACGATCCCGATGACGCCGAGCGGCACCCGCTGCTGACGCAACTGCAGACCGTTGACCAACGTGCTGCCGCGCAGCACCTCGCCGACCGGGTCCGGAAGGCCGGCGACCTGGCGCAATCCGTCGGCGATGCCCTCGATGCGGGTCGGGGTGAGCGCCAGGCGGTCGAGCATCGCCTCCGCGGTGCCGGCGGCGCGGGCGGCGTCGAGGTCGGCCTGATTGGCCTCCATGATGGCGCGGGTGTTCATCAGCACGTGGTCGGCGGCGGTGCGAAGCGCGCGGTTCTTGGCATCGGTGCCCAGCGTCGCCAGCGCGCGAGCCGCGACCCGTGCGCGGCGGGCGGCGTCGTGGACCTGCCCGCGCAGGTCAGGTGCCGAAGGGGCTTGCACATGCATCAGGCCAGCGTATCCGGTGGGCGGCGCGCGGACCGGACCGGCCGTTGAGGTTGTCACAGCGCGACGCGCTCCCTAACGTCTCGGGTGTGACGCGAGTCTGCGTGGTCGGAAGTGTCAACGCCGATCTCACGTTCACGGTGACCGAACTCCCCCGGCCGGGTCAGACCGTGCTCGCGTCGGCGCTGTCGACGTCGCCGGGCGGCAAGGGCGGCAATCAGGCGGTGGCCGCCGCCCGGGCCGGCGCAGACGTGGCGCTCGTCGCGGCCCTGGGAACCGATCCGGCGGCCGAGCAACTGCGCACCCACCTGGACGCCAACGGCGTGGGGCTGGCAGGGGTGGTCCGTGTGCCCGGGCCCAGCGGGTCCGCGGCGATCATCGTCGACGCCGCAGCCGAGAACTGCATCGTGGTGGCGCCGGGTGCCAATGCGCATCTGAGCCTGAACTCGGCCAAGACCCGGTCGGTCGTCGCCGACAGTGACGTGGTGCTGCTGCAGCTGGAGATACCCGTCGACACCGCCACCGCCGCCGCCCGCGTCGCCCGGGCCGCCGGAGCGGTCGTCATCGTCAACGCGTCACCGACCCCGGACCGGGAAGCCATCGCGGCGCTGGCCGAACTGGTCGACGTGGTCGTGGTCAACGAGGAGGAGTCCGGTGCCTGGCTGACCGCCGCATCATCGCCGGTGAACCACCTCGTCATCACCCGCGGATCACGCGGCGCGAGCCACCTCGCCGGCGGGCGACGACTCGATGTCGCGGCCCCTGCGGTGGAGGCGGTCGACACCACCGGCGCGGGCGACGTGTTCGCCGGCGTGCTCGCGGCAGCGTGGCCGCACGGTGCCGACCACGCACTGCGGCGCGCCTGTGCGGCCGGCGCCCTGGCGACGCTGGTCCACGGTGCCGGTGACTGTGCCCCTTACAGTGAGGCCATCGAGGACATCTTGGAGGCTTCATGACCACGACGAATCCGCCACGGCCACCCGAGGGCGACTGGCTCGGGACGCCGTACCTACGTTTCACCCGGGACGGCGCGTTCGGGGTGTGCACGCTGGACCGGCCCGAGGCGCGCAATGCGATGACCCCGGCGATGTATTTCGGAATCAAGTACGCCGTCAAACACGTCGACGGCGATCCGGACCTGGCCGGGCTGCTGCTCACCGGCACCGGTGACGTCTTCGCCCCGGGCGGCGACATGGGCGGCGGCGGAGCGGACAACTGGCTGACGTTCGGTTCCGCGCTCGGCATGGACGCGTTGCCGTTCGACACCCTGCGCCAGTCCGCCAAGCCGGTGGTGGCCGCGGTGAACGGCCTGTGTCAGGGCGGCGGGCTGCAGATCGCGTTGTGCGCCGACATGGCGGTGGTCAGCGACCGGGCGACGTTCCGGGTGCCCGAGCTCTACCGTGGCATCGCCGACACGTACTACAGCCACATGCTGGCCCGGCTGATCGGCCCGGTGCGGACCCGGGACCTGATGTTCACCGGCCGCACGCTGTCCGCGGCCGAGGCGCTCGACTGGGGCATGGTCGCAAGGGTGGTTGCCCACGAGGACCTGCACGACGCCGCCCGCGAGGTGCTCGCCCAGTGCGCGCGTACCGCGCCCGCAGCCAGAGCGGTGATCAAGTCGAGCCTGGACAACTACATCGGCCTCTATGACCGCATCGGCATGCAGTCGAGCCTGGGCGCCCCCGAATCCATCGAAGGGTTCATGGCGTTCAAGGAGCGGCGCTCCCCCGAGTGGGTGCATCCCGAGCTGCGCATCGAAGGCCGGCTCTAGCACGGGCCCGACACACCGTTGAGGCTGCGGTCAGGGCGGCGACACGCCGGGCGATCGCGCCGTCAGCGCAGTCTCAACTGTTCATTCGCGGGGAATCGCGGCCTCGATCTCGTCGAGCCAGGCGCGCGCGGACATGTCCGACGGCGCCCGCCAGTCACCGCGCGGGGACAGCGAGCCGCCGGCAGAGACCTTGGGCCCGTTCGGCAGCGCCGAGCGCTTGAACTGGCTGAACGAATAGAAGCGCTCGGCGAACACCTGTAACCAGTGGCGAATCTCTTTGAGCGAGTACGCCGGTCGATCACTCTCCGGTAGACCGGGGGGCCAGTTGCCGCGCTCCGGGTCGCTCCAGGCGTGCCAGGCCAGGAAAGCCACTTTCGAGGGCCGGAACCCATAGCGCAACACCTGGAAAAGAGAGAAGTCCTGCAACACATAGGGGCCGATCTTGCCCTGGGTGCTCTGGATCTCCTCGTCCTCGCCCGCTGGCACCAGTTCCGGGCTGATCTCGGTGTCCACCACCGACTGCAACGCCGCGTTGATCTCGTCATCGGCGCTGCCGAACTGCTCCGAGGAGATCACCCAGCGGATCAGATGCTGGATCAACGTCTTCGGGACACCGCCGTTGACGTTGTAGTGCGACATCTGGTCGCCCACGCCGTAGGTCGACCAGCCCAGCGCCAGCTCCGAAAGGTCCCCGGTGCCCAAGACGATGCCGCCGCGCTGATTGGCCAGCCGGAACAGGTAGTCGGTGCGGAGCCCGGCCTGCACGTTCTCGAAGGTGACGTCGTAGACCTTCTCGCCGCGGGAGAACGGATGATCCATTTCGCGCAGCATCAACTCGGCCGACGAGCGGATGTCGATGGTCTCGAAGGTCACCCCCAGTGCGGCGGCCAGTCGGGTGGCGTTGTTCTTCGTTCGCTCACCGGTGGCGAACCCGGGCAGTGTGAACGCCAAAATGTCGCTGCGCGGCCGCCCTTCGCGGTCCATCGCCTTGGCGGCGACGATCAACGCGTGTGTCGAGTCCAGACCGCCGGACAGGCCCAACACCACCTTCGGGTAGTTCAGCACCCGCAGTCGCTGTTCGAGGCCGGACACCTGGATGTTGTAGGCCTCGTAGCAGTCCTGCTCGAGTCGCTGGGGATCGGCAGGCACGAAGGGCAGCCGCTCGACGTCACGCAGCAGGCCGATGTCGCCGCCGGGCGGGTCGAGGCGAAACTCGATGCGGCGGTAGGAGTCCTCGTCGATCAGTTGATGGCGCCGGTTGTCGTCGAAGCTGCCCATCCGCACCCGCTCGTTGCGCAGCAACTCCAGGTCGACGTCGGCGGTGGAGCGCCGCTCGCCCTTCGGGAAGCGCTCGGACTGCGCGAGACAGACGCCGTTCTCCCAGATCATGGTCTGGCCGTCCCAGGCGAGATCCGTCGTGGACTCGCCCTCACCCGCCGCGGCGTACACGTAGGCGGCCAGGCATCGGGACGACGTCGACCTGGCCAGCAGGCAACGATCGTCCGCGCGGCCGATCGTGATCGGGCTGCCGGACAGGTTGGCGAGCACGGTGGCGCCGGCCAATGCGGCTTCGGCGCTCGGTGTCACCGGGACGAACATGTCCTCACATATCTCCACGTGCAGCACGAATCCGGGCAGGTCGGCCGCGGCGAACAACAGATCCGGACCGAACGGCACGTCGGCGTCACCCACCCGGATCTCGCCGTGCTCGTCGGCGCCTGCCGCGAACTGACGCTTCTCGTAGAACTCGCGATAGTTCGGCAGATAGGACTTCGGCACCACGCCGAGCACCCGGCCGCGGTGGATGACGACGGCGGTGTTGTAGATCCGGTTGCGGTACCGCAGCGGCGCCCCGACCACCAGGACGGGCAGCAGCCCAGCCGAGCCGGCGATCACCTCGAGCAATGCGTGTTCGACGGCTTCGAGCAGCACGTCCTGCATCACGATGTCCTCGATCGAGTACCCGGACATCGTCAACTCCGGAAACACCGCCAGGGCCACACCCTCGTCATGGCATTCCCGGGCCATTTGCAGCACCGACTCGGCGTTGGCGGCAGGGTCAGCAAGCGTGGTGTGGTGGGTGCATGCGGCGATGCGCGCGAAGCCGTGCCGGTAGGCCGAGTAGAAATCCATGCCTCATTGTTGCCCGAAACCCCGAGCGAATAATCAGGCCCCGACAGATGCGGCCGCGCAGCCTGCTCCTGTTGGCCTGTCGTTCGTCCGCCGGAACCGCGCCCGACCCGGGAACTTCTTCTGCAACGTGCATGCTGGACGCGTGAATAAGGTTGCCACTCAACGCCAGTCGCGTCCGATGCTCACCGATCTGGCGAGCCTGCTCGACAGTCTCCCGACGTTTGCGGCACTGCGACCGCTTTTCGACACCCGGGCGATCCACGTCGAGGACGAGTTCCACGACGACACCTACGAGGTGCGCGCCGAACTGCCCGGGGTGGACCCCGACGAGGACATCGAGGTGACGGTGTGCGACGGCCGGTTGACGATCACCGCCGAGCGGGCGCACCCGGGTGAGAACTGCGGCCGTGCCGAGTTCACCTACGGAACGCTGACCAGGACCCTTGCCCTGCCCGACGGTGCGGACCAGGACGACGTCAATGCCACCTACGACCGCGGAATCCTCACCGTCTCGGTGCCGCTGTTGGACCGGCACCGGCTGCAGAAGCACGTCGAGGTGGTGGAGATCGTCGCTCTGGAGGAGTCCGCCGTCGGGGACGACGACGACGCTCTCGACACCGACGAGAACGCTTTTGACACCTCTGACCAGCAGGTATCCGACGAGGAAAGCTGATCACTTACATTCGAGGACGTGGAAGCACCCGAACTGGTCGCGCTGCTGGAGGGCAGGCGTCTCGCCGTGCTGACCGGCGCCGGCCTGTCGACCGATTCGGGGATTCCGGACTACCGCGGGCCGGACTCACCGCCCAGTAACCCGATGACGATCCGCCAGTTCACCTCCGACCCGGTGTTCCGGCGGCGCTACTGGGCGCGTAACCACGTCGGGTGGCGGCACATGGACCAGAGGATGCCCAACGCCGGGCACCGGGCGCTGGCCACCCTCGAACGCGCTGGTGTGGTGTCCGGGCTGATCACCCAGAACGTGGACCTGTTGCACACCAAGGCCGGCAGTCGCGCGGTGGTGGATCTGCACGGCACCTATGTACGGGTGGTCTGCCTGGACTGCGGCCACACCATGTCCCGGGCCGTGCTGGCCGAACTGCTCGAGGCCGCCAACCCCGGATTCCTCGAGCGCGTGCGTGCCGTCGGCAGCATCGGGGTGGCTCCCGACGCCGACGCCGAGGTCGGCGACACGACGAACTTCCGTATCGTCGACTGCCCTGCGTGTGGCGGCATGCTCAAGCCCGACATCGTCTACTTCGGTGAAAACGTTCCCAAACACGTTGTCGAACAAGCCTATTCAATGGTCGACGACGCCGATGCACTGCTGGTGGCGGGATCTTCACTGACGGTTTTCTCCGGCTACCGGTTCGTCCGCCACGCAGCGGCCCGCGGTATACCCGTGGCGATCGTCAACCGCGGACACACGCGCGGCGACGACCTGGCGACGATCAAGATCGACAACGGCTGCTCACCGATGCTGGCGCTGTTGGCCGACGAACTGCCCGCAAATCCGCGCCGTTCAGACGGCCACCAGGTCGTCGGCGTGCACGGCGGGCCGGCGCAGCTCGGCGGGTAGGTCCGAGGTGGACCGACCCAGCATGGTGCCCAGTTCGGTGGCGTCGTAGGCGACGACACCCCGAGCGACCAACGTCGAGTCCTGAGCACGCAGCTCGACCACGTCACCGCCGTAGAACCGCCCGGAAAGCGCCGTGATGCCCGCGACGAGCAAGGAACGCCGTTGCCGCACCACGGCGTTGACCGCGCCGTCGTCGAGCGTCAATGTCCCTGCGACCTCCGCTGCGTGCCGCACCCAGAACCGGCGCGCCGACATGCGCTCGGAGCGCGGCGCGAAGACGGTGCCCACCGAGGCGTCGGCCAGCGCGGCCGCCGCGTCGGTCGCGGCTGCCAGCAGCACCGGCACGCCTGCGTCGGCGGCCAGCAGCGCCGAGGACAGCTTGGACACCATCCCGCCGGTGCCGAGGTGGCTGCCCCGGCCGGCTGTGACGCCTTCCAGATCCCCGGGCCCATCGACCTCCGGAATGAAGCGCGCCGGGCGGTCCTCCGTCGCTTTGCGCGGGTCGCCGTCGTAGAGGCCGTCGATGTCGCTCAGCAGGATCAGCGCGTCCGCTCCGACCAGGTGCGCGACCAGTGCCGAAAGCCGGTCGTTGTCACCGAATCTGATTTCGTTGGTGGCCACGGTGTCGTTCTCGTTGACGATCCCCACCGCGTGTAGCGTCCGCAACCGGTCCAGAGTGCGTGCGGCGTTGGTGTGCTGCACCCGCATCGAGATGTCGTGCGCTGTCAGCAGTACCTGTCCCACCGTCCGTCCGTAGTGTCCGAAAGCCGCACTCCACGAATTGACCAGGGCCACCTGTCCGACGCTTGCTGCCGCCTGCTTGGTGGCCAGATCCGTTGGGCGTCTGGCCAACCCGAGCGGCTCGATCCCTGCGGCGATCGCACCGGATGACACGATCACCACATCGGATCCGGCCCGCATCCGCATTTCGATCGCGTCGGCGAGGCCCTGCAACCGACCCGCGTCGAACATCCCCGTCGGGGTGGTCAGCGCAGTGGTGCCGATCTTGACGACGACCGAACGCGCAGAGCGGACAGCCTCCCGGTGAACGGAGTTCGCCCAGTCGGCGCGGTCCTCACTCACCGCTGCCCTCTGCTCGGCGTGCCTTGCGCGCAGCCTTGCGCTCATCGGCCGAGACGCGGTCGGTCTGCTCGAGCCGGACGTCGGTGCCGCGGCCCGACATCTGCATGTCCACCCCGGCCGGGGTCTGCGGCTCCCAGTCGAACGTCATGTCGCCGATGGTCACGGCACATCCGGGCCGGGCTCCGAGTTTGAGCAACTCGTCCTCGACACCCAGGCGTGCAAGCCGGTCACCGAGGTAACCGACCGCCTCGTCGTTGTCGAAGTTCGTCTGCGCCACCCACCGCTGCGGCCGGGTGCCGCGCACCACGAACCCGCCCGTACCGTCGGCTTCGACGGTGAAACCGCTGTCGTCGACGGCGACCGGCCGGATCACCGGCCGGCGCGGCACCACCTCGGGCTGGGCGGCGCGGTACGCGGCGACCATCTCCCAAAGGGCGAAAGTCAACGCCCGCAGGCCGTCTCGGGCAACCGCCGACACCTCGAACACCGGCCAGCCGAACTTGCGGGTGACTTCCTCGCGGACGAAGTCGGCGAGTTCACGAGCGTCGGGGACATCGATCTTGTTGAGCACCACGGCCCGCGGACGCTCAGCGAGATCACCCAGCGTCGAATCCCCCTGCAGCGTGGGGGTGTAGGCGGCGAGCTCGGCTTCCAGCGCCTCGATGTCGGAGACCGGGTCGCGGCCGGGTTCCATCGTCGCGCAATCGACGACGTGCACCAGCACCGCGCACCGTTCGAGATGGCGCAGGAAGTCCAGCCCCAGGCCACGGCCCTCGGAGGCACCCGGGATCAGGCCGGGAACATCAGCGACGGTGAACGTGTGCTCGCCAGCCGACACGACGCCCAGGTTGGGCGCCAGCGTCGTGAACGGATAGTCGGCGATCTTCGGCTTGGCGGCGGAGATTGCCGACACCAGCGACGACTTGCCTGCCGACGGAAACCCGACGAGTCCGACGTCGGCGACCGTCTTGAGCTCCAGCGTAAGATCGCGGACCTCGCCCTTCTCGCCCAGCAGCGCGAAGCCGGGGGCCTTACGCGCCCGCGAGGCCAGCGCGGCGTTGCCCAGCCCGCCCCGCCCTCCGGCGGCGGCGTCGAATCGGGTACCTGCGCCCACCAGGTCGGCCAGCATCCGGCCGCGCTCGTCGAGGACGACGGTCCCGTCCGGGACCTTCACCTCGAGGTCGGCACCGGCCGCACCGTCACGATTGCTGCCGGCGCCCTGCTTGCCTGACGGGGCCACGACATGGGGATGGAAGTGGAAATCCAGAAGGGTGTGCACCTGGGGGTCGACCACGAACACGACGCTGCCGCCGCGCCCACCGTTCCCGCCGTCAGGGCCGCCCAGCGGCTTGAACTTCTCGCGGTGGACCGAGGCGCAGCCGTTCCCGCCGTTGCCTGCCCGCGCGTGGACGACGACGCGGTCGATGAACCGGGTCATCGGACTTCCTTTCCGTCACGAAATCTACGTTCACAGACGAAGCGCAAGAGCCCCTCTGAAAACGCAGATCTCGCCGGTGGAAGAGGGAACTACGCGTCGACGCGCGGGGCGCGGACGACGTTGACGAACTTGCGACCGCGCTTCTTGCCGAACTCGACGGCGCCGGGCGCCGTGGCGAACAGCGTGTCGTCGCCACCGCGGCCGACATTGTCACCGGGGTGGAAGTGGGTACCGCGCTGCCGGACCAGGATCTCGCCGGCCTTGACGACCTGCCCGCCGAACCGCTTCACGCCCAGTCGCTGAGCGTTGGAGTCGCGACCGTTGCGTGAGCTCGAAGCGCCCTTTTTGTGTGCCATGTCTGTCGCCTCCGTCGTTACTTGATGCCGGTGACCTTGAGCACCGTCAACGGCTGACGGTGGCCCTGGCGCTTGTGATAGCCGGTCTTGTTCTTGAACTTGTGGATGCGGATCTTCGGGCCCTTGATGTGCTCGAGCACCTCACCGGTGACCGCGACCTTCTCCAGCGCCTTGGCGTCGGTGGTCACCTCGGACCCGTTGACGACCAGCGCGACCGGCAGCGAAACCGTGGCGCCGGGCTCGACCTCGAGCTTCTCCACCTTGACCACGTCACCGGCCGCGACCTTGTACTGCTTGCCACCGGTCTTCACGATCGCGTACGTGGCTGTTTCGGCTGCCATCGATGGTCTTCCTCTGCTTCGCGTGCGGGCGCGCAACACCCGGGGGTGCGCGTGCGGGTCTGGGGTGCGGGGGCCCGGGACGTGCGCTAACGCAGCCTCGAGACTTCCCACTGCCTCCCGCTGGCCGTGAGCAGGCCATGGAGACAACTGGTCAAGGGTACGTGACCAGCGGGTAGAGGGTCAAACCGCTCAGTCGGCCGACGGTGGACCCGCGGGTCTCGCCGCCGCTCGTCTGCGGCTGCGGCCCCCTGAGGCGGTGGCGACAGCACGTCGCGGCTCATCTGAGTCCTCCGAGTCCTCTTCCGAATCGTCGTCGGTGTCGTCGTCGGAGTCGTCGGAGTCATCCGAATCGTCGATGACGTCGATCTCGTCCTCGTCGGAGTCCTCGTCGTCGTCATCGAGATCGATCTCGTCCTCGTCATCATCCGAGTCGTCATCATCCGAGTCATCCTCGTCGGAGTCGTCCTCGTCGGAGTCATCCTCGTCCGAGTCATCGTCGGAGTCGTCGTCGTGCCTGACGGCTTCGCGGATGGCGTCGGGCTCGAGCTCGGCGACCTCTTCGGCGGCTTCCGTGGCCTCATCGACCTCGCCGTCGTGCTCATCGTCATCGTCGTGCTTGCCGTTTGCGGCGGCCATCGCCTTGAACATCGGATGCTCACCCGGCGAGTGGGCGGGCACTTTGGCAACCGGAACATCCTGCTGCTCCCGTGCGCCGCGCTTGCCCCGCTTGCTGCGGCGTCCGCCGCCGGACTCGGCCTTTCGCCCCGCCGACGACGTGGAGTCGACCGGGTCACCGTGTAGCACGATGCCGCGACCGCCGCAGTGGGTGCAGGACGTCGAGAACGCCTCGATCAGCCCGGTTCCGAGACGCTTCCTGGTCAGCTGCACCAGGCCGAGTGACGTGACCTCCGAGACCTGATGGCGGGTGCGGTCCCGGGCCAGCGCCTCGGTCAGCCTGCGCAGCACCAGGTCGCGGTTGTTCTCAAGCACCATGTCGATGAAGTCGATGACGACGATGCCGCCGATGTCACGCAGCCGCAGCTGCCGCACGATCTCCTCGGCAGCTTCCAGGTTGTTGCGGGTCACGGTCTGCTCGAGGTTGCCCCCCGAGCCGGTGAACTTGCCGGTGTTGACGTCGACGACCGTCATCGCCTCGGTGCGGTCGATGACCAGCGTGCCGCCGGACGGCAGCCACACCTTGCGGTCCATCGCCTTGGCGAGTTGTTCGTCGATGCGGTGCACCGCGAACACGTCGGGGCCCGACCCGGATTCCGTGGACTCCGCCGGTTCGTATTTCGTCATCCGCGGGACCAGTTCCGGTGCCACGTTGTTGACGTAGTCGTTGATCGTCTTCCAGGCATCGTCACCCGACACGATCAGCCCGGTGAAGTCTTCGTTGAACAGGTCGCGGATGACCTTGACCAGCACGTCGGGCTCTTCGTAGAGCGCCACCGCCGCGCCGGCGGCCTTCTTCTTGGTCTCGGCGGCCTTGGCGTCGATCTGGTTCCACCGTTCCTGCAGGCGGTCGACGTCGCTGCGGATGTCCTCTTCTTTGACACCCTCCGAGGCAGTGCGGATGATCACGCCCGCGTCCGCGGGAACCACCTCCCGCAGGATCTCCTTGAGCCGCTGACGTTCGGTGTCGGGCAGCTTTCGACTGATACCGGTGGACGAGGCGCCGGGCACGTAGACCAGGTAGCGCCCGGCCAGCGAGACCTGCGTCGTCAGCCGTGCGCCTTTGTGGCCGACAGGGTCCTTGCTGACCTGGACGACGACGTAGTCGCCCGGTTTGAGTGCCTGTTCGATTTTGCGCTGCGCGCCGCCGAGGCCGGCGGCCTCCCAGTTGACCTCACCGGCGTAGAGCACACCGTTGCGGCCGCGGCCGATGTCGACGAACGCCGCTTCCATCGACGGCAGCACGTTCTGCACGATGCCGAGGTAGATGTTGCCGACCAGCGAGGTCTGGGCGGCGGAGGTGACGAAGTGCTCGACCACCACGCCGTCCTCCAGCACCGCGATCTGCGTGTAGCGGGCGCCCTCGTGCGGCGGTTCGCTGCGGACCTTGTCGCGCACGACCATCACCCGCTCGACGGCTTCGCGGCGTGCCAGGAACTCGGCCTCGCTCAGGATCGGAGGCCGACGACGGCCGGCGTCGCGACCATCCCGGCGGCGTTGCCGTTTGGCCTCCAACCGGGTCGAGCCGCTGATCCCCTGGATCTCGTTGTTCGACGAGTCACCGTCGCCGCCGCCCTTGGCGCGCCGCGGAGGACGCTCGTGCACGACGGTGTTGGGCGGATCGTCGGCAGAGGTGCTGCCGTTGTTGTCGTCGCCGGAGCCGGACTTGCGCCGGCGGCGTCGGCGCCTGCGGGTCTTGGCGCCGTCTGTGCCCGACCCGTCGTCGTCACCGGTGTCGTTGTCGTCGTCGGATTCGTCACCGGAGTCGGACTGGTCGCCGTCGCCCTGATCGTCACCGTCGGTGTCGGAGGTCGCGTCGTCGCCGTTCTGCTCGCCGCGACCGCGTCCGCGGCCCCGCCGTCCGCGCCGCCGACGCTTGGCAGCCGGACGTTCGGCCTGGTCGTCGTCGGAGTCCGAGGCGTCGTCCTCGTCGTCATCGTCGTCGTCGGTGTCATTGTCGTTGTTGTCGTCGTCATCGGCGCGGACGCTGTCCTGGCGCAAGCGCACGGGCTGCGGAGCGACGAACAGCGGGAGGTAATCGGCGGTTTCTGCCGGGTCCGAGTCGGGAGTCTCCAGGATCAGCCGTGACTCCGGTTCCTCCTCGGCCACGGCCGGCACGCTCGGCTCGACGTCGGCGACGGGCTCTGGCACGGTCTCTGGCTCCGGGTCGGCGACGGGGGCCGGCACGGCCGCCTCGGCGGCGACAGGTTCGGCGAGGGCCTCCCGCACCTGGTCTGCTTCGTCGCGGCCCACGGTGGAGTGCGCGCTGCGCGTCCGGCCGTCCATCTCGACCAGGGCGTCGATGATGCGCTTGCTGGTGGTCCCCAGGACCCTGGCCAGCGAGTGGACCCTCAGCCGTTCAGGCGGTGGGGCGTCTTTCGCTTCACCCGTCGGGACCGCGCTGTGCTCGGTCTCTGCGGGGAGGTTGTCGGTCGGGCTTTGAAAGTTCTCATTGTCGGCCACGTATTCTCCTCAAGCCCCCGGGCGCGTCGGGTTCTGACGCGGCCACGCGAGGGCTTCGTTTTTGTGTCCGGGCTTAACTACTCCCGAACTTGTTATGGTCTCGCCCCGAGCGATCCCCAGAGGAACCATCTCGGTGCCGGTCTGAATGATGGCTGGACTGTCTGCGCCGCACAGCAGGTAGCGGTGGTCGCGCTCGTCGAAGTCTTCATCCGGGTGGCCGACCACGGGTTGTTAAGCCGGTCACCCGCAGCCAGTATCCCACATCCCGACAGCGGCTCCGAGGAGGCTGACGCAATCCGCGGTCAACCCGTGCCGCGCGGGCCTATCGGCCGGGGAACCAGAGGTCGATCTCACGAACGGCCGAATCCGGCGAATCAGAGCCGTGGACCAGGTTGTACTGCGTCTCCAACCCCAGGTCACCACGGATCGTGCCGGGTGTGGCCTTCTCGACGGGATCGGTCCCGCCGGCCAGTTGCCGGAAGGCCGCGACCGCGCGCGGCCCTTCGAGGATCGCGGCCACCACCGGACCTGAGGTGATGAACTCCAGCAGCGACGGGAAGAAGGGCTTCCCCTCGTGCTCGGCGTAATGCGCACGAGCCAGCTCGTCGCTCACGTTCTTCAGTTCCAGGGCTGCGATGGTGAGGCCTTTGCCTTCGATTCGGCTGAGGATCTCTCCGATGAGGCGGCGCTCAACACCGTCGGGCTTGATCAATACGAGGGTCCGCTCAGTCACGGCCGACAGCCTAGCCGGACGACGATCAAGCGGCGAGGAACGAGTCCGCTCGATTACGTTCGAACATGCGGACTTGACCCTCACGCGACGTGAGGCACCACCCTGATCGACGTGACGCAGGAGACGCAGGTGGACGAACTCACCGTGGGCGAAGTCGCGGAGCGATTCGGCATCACGGTGCGGACGCTTCACCACTATGACCACATCGGGTTGCTGACCCCCAGCCGGCGCACCGCCGCGGGTTACCGGGTTTACACGCCGTCGGACCTGAGGCGCCTGTCCCAAGTCATCGTCTACCGCAGGCTCGAGTTACCTCTTGATGAGATCGCGCGCCTGCTGGACGACGGCAACGAGGTCAGCCACCTGATTCGGCAGCGCGAACGCGTCATGTCACGGCTCGATGAGATGAAGGACCTCATCGAGGCAATCGATCACGCATTGGAGAAGGCAATGACGAACACCCCCATGACCGACGACGACATGCGCGAACTCTTCGGTCACGGTTTCGACGACTATCAAGCAGAGGCCGAGCAGAAGTGGGGCGAGACCGCCGAATGGAAGGAATCACAGCGCAGGGCGAAGTCCTACGGCAAGGACGAATGGATCCAGATCAAGGCCGAGGGAGCAGCAGTCGAGAAGGCCTTGTCCGACGCCTTCCGCGCTGGACTGCCGCCCGACTCCGAAGAGGCGATGACTGCGGCTGAGCAACACCGGCTTCACGTGAATCGCTGGTTCTACGACTGCCCGCCGGACTTCCACCGCAATCTCGGGGACATGTACGTGAGCGATCCCAGATACGTCGCAACCTACGACGAATCATTCGGGCTTCCCGGCCTCGCGGCCTACTGCCGCGAGGCGATCCACGCAAACGCGGACCGATGTGGCCACTGACGTTTCGGCGCAAGGCACATGGCGTGACCCTGCGCAGTTGCGGATCTAGCCGGGTGGTTGCTGCCCGGGGAGGAGACCACGCTTCTGTCGGCGCAGCACCTCTGCCCGCAGGTAGACGAGCAGCAGCCAGACCACCGCGAACAGCAGCCCGATGAAGCCCAGCCCCGGGTAGATCAGCCACCCGCCGATCAGCGGTACCTGCACTCCGAGATTGGCCCAGATCGCCCAGGAGCGGCCCTGGACACCGGACATCAGGACCAGAAGCACCGCGAAGCCGATGATGTAGGCCATCGAGCCGGTCGACAACCCGCCCCCGACGGCGCTCACCACGGGTAATGCCAGCAGCACGACGATGGCCTCGAGGATCAGGACCCCGGCCATGATCCCGCGGAAGCTCTTCCACGGGTCCGGGGCCCCCTGGCCGACAGCGGTGGGGTCTGGCGGCGGGGGTTGTGCGCTCACGCCGGATCCCTGCCGAACAGGGTGCGCGCCGCGCCGGCGGTCACCACCGAGCCGGTGATGACGACGCCCACTCCCCCCATGCCGCCGGCCCCGTCGTCAGCGTTGCCCGACTCCTCGACGAGGGCGGTGGCCGTCTCGATGGCGTCCGGCAGGGTGTTCGCGGAGATGACGCGCTCCGGACCGAACCGCTCCTCGGCCTTGAGCGCCAGTGCTTCGACCTCCAGTGCCCGCGGCGAACCGTTGTGGGTGACCACGATCTGGTCCAACACCGGTTCGAGCGCGGCCAGGATGCCGTCGGCGTCCTTGTCGGCCATCACGGACACGACGCCCACCAGGAACCGGAAGTCGAACTCCTCGCTCAATGCCTGAGCGAGCGCGGCCGCGCCAGCCGGGTTGTGGGCCGCATCGATGAAAACAGTTGGGGCGCTGCGCATCCGTTCCAGCCGGCCAGGCGAGGCCACGGCCGCGAACCCGGCGCGCACGGCGTCGATGTCGAGTTGTCGCTGAGCTCCGGCGCCGAAGAACGCCTCGACCGCCGCGAGGGCGAGGGCGGCGTTGTGCGCCTGATGCTCACCGTGCAGCGGAAGGAAGATCTCGGAGTACAGCCCGCCGAGGCCCTGCAATTCGAGCAGCTGGCCGCCGACGGCTACCTGCCTGCCGAGCACCGCGAACTCGGAGTCCTCGCGGGCGACCGCGGCGTCGGCACGCACCGCCTGCGCCAGCAGCACCTCCATCGCTTCCTGCGGCTGCCGGGCGATCACCGCGACCGTGTCGGTCGGTATCAGATCGTCTGCCTGTTTCGTGATGATGCCCGCCTTCTCACCGGCTATCTCGGTGACGGTCTCGCCGAGGTAGTCGACGTGGTCGACGCCGATCGGCGTGATGACCACCACGGGGGCATTGACGACGTTGGTGGCGTCCCAGCGGCCGCCGAGTCCCACTTCGACGACCGCCACGTCGATGGGCGCGTCAGCGAAAGCGGCGAAGGCCATCGCGGTGAGAACTTCGAACTTGCTCAACCGGGGGCCGTCCCCGGTGGCCTGGGACTGCTTGTCGACCAGTTCCACGAACGGCTCGATCTCGCGGTATGTGTCGACGTAGGTCGCCGGGCTGATCGGTTTGCCGTCGATCGCGATGCGCTCCACTGCCGACTGCAGGTGCGGGCTGGTCGTCCGCCCGGTGCGCCGGTGCAGTGCGGTCAGCAGTGCGTCGACCATCCTGGCGACCGAGGTCTTGCCGTTGGTTCCGCCGATGTGGATCGACGGGTAACCGCGTTGCGGCGACCCGAGCAACTCCAGCAGCGCCGAGATCCGAGCGGTGCTCGGCTCGATCCTGGTTTCCGGCCAGCGCTGATCGAGCAGGTGCTCGACCTGCAACAGTGAGGCGATCTCGTCCGGGGTGGGCTCGGGTTCGGGCTCGACAGTCATTGCGGCAGCGACTCGAGCCTGGAGGTGATGCGCTCCACTTCCTCGCGGGCGACCTGCTGACGAGCGCGGATCTTGTCGACGACCTCGACTGGCGCCTTGGCCAGGAACCCGTCGTTGCCGAGCTTGCCGGTGGTGCCGGCCAGCTCCTTCTGCGCGGCGGCCAGATCCTTTTCCAGCCTGCGCCGTTCGGCGCCGACGTCGACGGTTCCCGAGGTGTCGAGTTCGACGAGCACGGTGGCTCCGGACAACCTCACCTCCAGGGAGGCCGACGGGGTGAAATCGTCAGCCGGCGGGGTCAGCCAGGCCAGCGCCGTGACCGCCGGAACGTGGGCGTCGAGCCCGGCCGCGCTGATCTCGGAGAGTCGGGCCGGGACCTTCTGCCGGTCGCCGAGGCCCTGGTCGCTGCGGAACCTGCGGACCTCGGTGACCAACTTCTGCATGTCGGACACACGTTGGGCCGCAGCCTCATCGGTACCGAACCCGGAGGGCTCGGGCCAGTCGGCGACGACGATCGACTCACCCCCGGTCACCGCCTTCCACAGCACCTCGGTCACAAACGGCATCACCGGGTGAAGCAGCTTGAGCAGTGTGTCGAGCACGAAGGCGAGGACCGCAGTCGTGCGCGCGGCGGGTGTCTCTTCCTGCCCGAGTTGGACTTTCGCCAGCTCTACATACCAGTCGCAGAACTCGTCCCAGGCGAAGTGGTACAGCGCCTCGCAGGCCTTGCTGAACTCGTAGCTGTCCAACGCCGAATCCACTTCGGCCCGAACCTCTTCCAGCCGGCCGAGGATCCAGCGGTCGGCGTCGGTGAGCTCCGCAGCCGACGGCAGCGGAGCTGGGCTTGCCCCGTTGAGCAGCGCGAACCGGGTGGCGTTGAACAGCTTGGTGGCGAAGTTGCGCGACGCCCGGGCGTGATCCTCGCCGATGGCCAGATCGCCGCCGGGGCTGGCACCCCGGGCCAGGGTGAATCGCAATGCGTCCGCACCGAACTTCTCCACCCAGTCCAGTGGGTCGATGCCGTTGCCGCGGGACTTGCTCATCTTGCGACCGTGCTCGTCGCGGATCAGGCCGTGCAGGAACACGTTTTCGAAGGGAACCTGCGGGCCGCGGATTCCGTCGCCGGTGATCGCCGGGTCGTCGCCGACAAACGTGCCGAACATCATCATCCGTGCCACCCAGAAGAACAGGATGTCGTATCCGGTGACCAGCACCGTGGTCGGATAGAACTTCGCCAGCTCGGGGGTGCGCTCCGGCCAGCCCATCGTGGAGAACGGCCACAGCGCCGAGCTGAACCACGTGTCCAGCACGTCGGGGTCCTGCTCCCAGTCCTGCGGCGGTGTCTCGTCCGGGCCCACGCACACGGTTTCGCCGTTCGGCCCGTGCCAGATCGGGATGCGGTGTCCCCACCACAGCTGACGTGAGATGCACCAGTCGTGCATGTTGTCGACCCAGCCGAACCAACGGGGCTCCAGGCTGGCGGGATGGATCACGGTGTCGCCGTTGCGGACCGCGTCACCGGCGGCCTTGGCCAGCGATTCCACCTTGACCCACCACTGCAGGCTCAGGCGCGGCTCGATCGGTTCGCCGCTGCGTTCGGAGTGGCCGACGCTGTGCAGATAGGGCCGCTTCTCGGCGACGATCCGGCCCTGTTCGGCCAGCGCCTCGCGAATGGCCACGCGCGCTTCGAATCGATCCATGCCGTCGAATCGGGTTGCGGTGTCGACGATCCGGCCCCTGGTGTCGAGAATCGACGGCATCGGCAGCTGGTGCCGCAGGCCGATCTCGAAGTCGTTCGGGTCGTGGGCGGGCGTGACTTTCACCGCTCCGGTGCCGAACTCGGGATCGACGTGCTCGTCGGCGACGATCACCATGTCCCGGTCGAGGAACGGATGCGGCAGCGTCTGGCCCACCAGGTGGCGGTACCGCTGATCGTCGGGATGCACGGCGATCGCGGTGTCTCCGAGCATCGTCTCCATCCGGGTGGTGGCCACCACGATGTGCGGCTCGTCGTCGTTCATCGAGCCGTAGCGGAACGACACCAGTTCGCCTTCGACGTCCTCGTACTTGACCTCGAGGTCGGAGATCGCGGTCTCGAGCACCGGCGACCAGTTCACCAGCCGCTCGGCCTGATAGATCAGCCCGGCATCGAAGAGTCGTTTGAAGATCGTGCGGACCGCCCGCGAAAGACCCTCGTCCATGGTGAACCGGTCGCGACTCCAGTCCACGCCGTCGCCCAGGGCGCGCATCTGCCATCCGATGGTGCCGCCGGACTCCCGCTTCCAGTCCCACACCTTTTCGACGAACAGGTCGCGCCCGAAGTCCTCTTTCGTCTTGCCGTCGACAGCGAGTTGCTTCTCCACAACCGACTGGGTGGCGATCCCCGCGTGGTCCATCCCCGGTAGCCAGAGCACTTCGTAGCCCTGCATGCGCTTACGCCGGGTCAGGGCGTCCATCAGCGTGTGGTCGAGTGCGTGACCCATGTGCAGGTTGCCCGTGACGTTCGGTGGCGGCAACACGATCGAGTACGCGGGCTTGCCGCTGTCCGGGTCGGCACCGAAGTACCCGGAGTCGACCCAGCCCTGGTAGAGCGTGCTCTCCACTGCCCCCGGGTCCCATGATTTGGGAAGGGCGTCGATGGACGGACCCCCTTCGAGGCCGCTGCTGGCGATGGGCTGGGAACTGGCGGTCACCGAGCCATTCTAGGAAGACTCTGCAAGCGGGTCACCGCCCCACCGGTCAGGCCAGCCGCGACGTCTCCAGCGACACCCCGGCAGCCGGGAACCGCGCCAGCAACGCGTCACCCATGGCGGCCGCCGGCGTCAACACCCCCCGCAGGTCAGAGAGGTGCGCGCGGTCCAGCGCCAACGCCAGTCCGCTTTCACCCAGCAACACCGACGTCGCCTTGTAACCCGGGTCACCCCGCTGCGACATCCGCGCCAGGTAGCGGGCGCCGGTGGAGGTGGTGGTGTATGTCTCGACGGTGTAGTGGCCCTGTTCGCGGGCCCGCTCGCTGGGCCCGGTGCCCACCTTGGGCAGCACCCGCTCGAGCAGGCCGCGCGGCACCCGGTCGAGGAATCGACTGCCCAACCCCATGGTCGCGACGTTGCCACCGGTCGCCATCGCCGCGGCCAACGGGGCCACCACGGAACGTCCGACGCTCATCTGCTCCGCGTACTCGAACCGTCTGCCGTAGGCGTAGTCCAACAGCGCATTGGTTCGCCGGACGATGCGGGTGTTCGGGATTGCCATCGCGAACGCACCGACCCAGTAGCCGTCGAGCTCGGGCGCGATGTCACGCCCACGCCGCCATCGCGCGTCGGGCTGCGCGCCGAGTTCGGGCTCCGCCGCGCGGTCCGGTGTCAGCGTGTAGGGATCGTTGAGCAGCCGGCGCGCCTCGGGATCGGCGGAGGCTTCCCGGGCGAGCTCGGTCATCGACGCGACGGTGCCACCGGAGACACCGCCCGCGAAACGGCGAACCACGAAGTTGGTGTCGCCGAGCTGACCGGTGCCGTCGCGCTCGGCCTGACGGTACAGCGCGTACACCGTCAGATCCGAAGGGATGGAGTCGAACCCGCACGAGTGGACGATCCGTGCGCCGGTGTCGGTGGCCTGCTTGTGATAGAGATCGATGCCTTTGCGGATGAACAACGGCTCGCCGGTGAGATCGGCGTAGTCGGTGCCCGCAGCCGCACATGCCGCGACCAGTGGCAGGCCGTAGCGCAGGTAGGGCCCGACAGTGGTGATCACCACCCGGGTGCGGGCCGCCATCGCGTTGAGCGTGGCCGGTTGCGAGGCGTCGGCGGTGATCAGCGGCCACGATTGCGCCGCCTCCCCCAGCGAGTCACGCACGGCGAGCAGCCGGTCTGCCGAACGGCCTGCCAGCGCGACGCGTGCGCCGCCCGCCGCGGCGGCCAGATACTCGGCGGTCAGCTTGCCGACGAATCCGGTGGCACCGTAGACGACGACATCGAACTCGCGATCGGCTTCATTCTCCGGAGCGGTCATGGAGCCGACGCTACCCGAGCATCTCGGGCAACTCGACGTCCTGACCGAGCACATGTCTGGACAGGAAGCCTGTCACCACCTGGTACCAGATCTTGGCGTGCTGCGGGCTGAGCACCCAGTGGTTCTCCGAAGGGAAGTACAGGAAGCGGTGGACGGTCGCTCCATCGTCGCCGGCCGGCAGCGCCGATCGGCTCAGCAACTCGTACCACAATCGAAGGGCCTCGCCGATCGGCACCCGGTAGTCCTTGTCGCCGTGGATCACCAGCATCGGCGTGGCGATCTCCGAGACGAATCGGTGCGGTGAGTGCGCCGCCGCCATCTCGGGTGTCATCTCCCTGGCCCACCAGTACGCACCGTCGGTGGTCGAGCCGAACTGGTCGAGTGCCCACAGGCTCGCATGGGTGACGATCGCCGCGAATCGGTCGGTGTGCCCGGCGATCCAGTTGGCCATGTAGCCGCCGAACGAACCGCCCATCGCAGCGGTGCGGGTTGCGTCGACGCCGGGCTGTGCGCAGGCCGCGTCGGTGGCCGCGAGTAGATCGGTGTACGGCGCCGAACCCCATGCTCCCCAACCACGTTGGACGAATTCCTGGCCGTAGCCGGTTGACAGAGCCGGGTCGGGCAGCAGCACCGCGTAACCGCGGGCCACCATCACCCACGGGTTCCACCGCCAATGCCACGCATTCCAGCTCGCCAGCGGGCCGCCGTGGATCCACAACAGCAGTGGGGCCGGTGCGTCGTCGTCACTTCCGTGGGGGACCGCCAGCCAGGACCGCACCGCCTGCCCGTCGTCGGCGACCGCGGTCACCTCTGTCAGCGTGCCGGGCAGTTCGGGCCTCGGCAGGCACGGCAACTCGACCACCGTCCCGTCGGCGTCGATGCGCACCGGGTGCGGCGGGGTGGCGCAGGAACTGCGCAGCGCGAACAGCACCCCGCCGGGGGCGGAGCGTACGTCGGAGTAGGTGAAATCGTCAGCGACGATCGAACGCACCGCGCCGGAGGCCGGGTCGACGGCGAAGATCGGGCCGCGACCGTTGTCGTCTGCGGTCACGATCAGCGACGAACCGTCCGCCGACCATGTCACCGACGTCGGCCAGCGGTCCCAGTGCGTCGTCAGCTCGACCGGCTGCGCGCCGAAACGCAGCAGCCAC
Source organism: Mycolicibacterium hippocampi (assembly GCF_010723735.1). Taxonomy (GTDB): domain Bacteria; phylum Actinomycetota; class Actinomycetes; order Mycobacteriales; family Mycobacteriaceae; genus Mycobacterium; species Mycobacterium hippocampi. Next base: position 4,564,214 of record NZ_BLLB01000002.1, read on the forward strand.
AACGTTGTTCGCGGTGCATGATGCGACGTGGAGAACGTCTCCCGGGTGAAGGCCACCGACTGCCCGTCCGGGGAGATCGCCGGCAGTCCCAGATCGGCATCGGGGTCGTCGACGACGACGGAGCGCTGCGCGGTCGCCACGTCGATGCGGATCAGCGTGCTGCGGACCGCCGCTCCCGGCGCCGGCCGCTGCCAGGCCGCCACCACGAACGCACCGTCGCGGCTGAGATCGAAATCCGCGTGGCTCAAGGCGGCGCCGGCGTCCGGGGTCAGGTCGCGCCCGTCCGCGCCGAACAAGTGCGTGCGCTCGGGGCCGAGGTCCTGGTCCCAGTACCGGACCGGGTAACCGTCGTGCAGCACCGCCGAGACCTTGTTGTCCTTGCGGGCCGCCCGCAGTTGCTTGTCGTGGTCGGTGTCGGTCGCCGACGGAAACACCGAGGAGGCGATCACAACCGTGGCGGCGGCTTCAGCCGCCACCACTGCGTCGACACCACCGGGCAGCATGACGGCCTCGACCGCTTCGCCACCGGCCGTGGGCAACCGCCACAGCGATTTGGGTGGTTTGTCATCATCGGCGGTGGCCCTGGCGGCGAGGAACAGCAGATCTCCGTCTGCGGTGAAAGCCGGTGCCGACTCCCCTTTCTCGCCGTGGGTGATTCGGCGTGCCGGCTGCCGTCCACGCGGGTCGAGTTCCCACAGCGAGCTGACGAACTCGGTGCGCTTGGTGTTGAGGGCGGCGACGGTGGTGACGATCCTCGAGCCGTCCGCGGACACCGCAAGACCGGACATCCGCGGGAGGGCCAGGAAGTCGTCGAGGTCGCCGAAAGGGGCTGCGGATCCCGCGGTTGAGGTCATGCGCACTTCGTAACACACGCCACCAGATGACTTCACGCGGAATTAACGCGCCTTGACAGGTGGGACACATTCCCACAGTTAGCGTCAAGCCTCGTACACCGTCAGTACCTCGAGAACACTCCTGATAAACCCAGTGGCCAACCAGCCATCCCCAAATACCCAACGGTGGAGGTCCCCTTGACACCCGAAGTCGAGGACGCGATTGCGTCCATGGCGGCAGTCAACAACGAATTCTTCTATTGGATGTCCATCGCGTTGATGATGCTCATCCACGCGGGCTTCCTGGCCTACGAGATCGGTGCGTCGCGTTCGAAGAACGTCCTGGCCACCGCGATGAAGAACCTGCTGGCGTTCGCCACCATCATCGCGTCGTTCTTTTTTGTCGGCTGGTTCCTCTACAACGCCATGCCCACGGGGTTCATCGAGTTCAACGACGCAGCCAAGGCAGCTCTGCCGTGGAGCGACAACATGGGCCCGAACACTGACGACCCCGCGAGCGGCATTTTCTGGGGCGCGTTCGCGCTGTTCGCCGCCACCACCGGTTCGATCATGTCCGGGGCGGTACTCGAACGCATCCGGACCAGCGGCTTCCTGGTCCTGACCGTGTTCGTCGGCTCGGTGGTGTGGATCATCGGCGCGTCATGGGGGTGGCACGGCGCCGGCTGGATGTTGACCGAACTCGGTTTCCACGACGTCGGTGCGGCCGGTTGTGTGCACATGATCGCCGGCTTCGCCGCGCTGGGCATCCTGATCAACCTGGGGCCACGGATCGGCCGCTTCCTGCCTGATGGCACGCCGGTGACGATCCGCCCGCACAACCTGCCGTTGACCATGCTCGGGCTGTTCCTGATCTTCACCGGCTTCTTCGGCTTCCTGATGGGCTGCGTCATCTACGGCCCCGGCGGCTACGCCACCATCTACGGAAGCCCGACGACGTTGAGCGCCTTCGCTTTCAACACGTTGATGGGCCTGGCAGGCGGCATCATCGGTGCCTACCTGACCTCCCGCGGTGAGCCGTTCTGGACGATCTCGGGCGGGCTGGCGGGCGTGATCGCCGTCGCCGCCGGACTGGACCTGTACCACCCGGCGCTGACGTTCGTCATCGCGTTGGTGGGCGGCGGCCTGATCCCGTTCATCGGCAAACTGCTGGACAAGATGAAGATCGACGACGTGGTCGGTGCGGTCGCCGTGCACGGCGGTATGGGCTTCTACTCGCTGATCATGGCGGGCGTGTTCCTCGCCGGCTACCCCAACACCGACGGCAACCCGTCGATTTCCTTCTGGGGTCAGCTGATCGGTGCGGTCACCTTCGCCGCGCTGGGGTTCTTCCCCGCCTACCTGCTGTCGCTGGGGCTGAAGAAGGCCGGTCTGCTGCGGATTCCGCCGGAGGTGGAGTTGCAGGGTCTGGACCTGTCCGAGGTTCCGGCCACGCCTTACCCCGAGGGCATCCCGGTGACCGAGATGCGTTCCAGCAGCGGCACTGCGGTGCTCGTCCTCGGTGAGGAGGTGAAATAAATGTTCAGTCCGATCGACAGCTATGACGTTCCCGGCGTGGTGTTCACCTTCGGTGGCAACAGCTTCGGCACCTGGTTGTTCTTCATCCTCGCGGTGGCGCTCTTCGTCGGGTTCTTCGTCCGGATGATCCAGCACGAGAACCACGCCTACAAGGCCATCATCGAACACACGCCGGTCGAGAAGGGGCCGGTCGCGGAAGGCGAACCGCCGGTCTACTGACCTTGCGCGAGCTGGGGATACCTCCCGGGTCGCGAGCAGACACAAAGTCGCACGGATCCAATCGGATTCGTGCGACTTTGTGTCTGCTCGCCAGGGGCCCCGCTCGCCAGGGACCCCGTCAGCCTGCGTTGCGCAGCCACCGCACAGCGTGGTCGCGGAAGGCGATGATGCCCTTGTAGTCGGCCATGTCCTCGGGCAACTCGGCGAGCACCGTCGCTGCACGCTGACGCCACGCTTCCACCGCCGCCACATCGGCGAGCGGCAGCATGTAGGTGCGGATCAGAAAGCAGATCGATCCCGACTCGGGCAGCCGGATGAGGTGCTGCACCTCGACCCGCAGGTGCACCAGCCGCCCGAAATCCTCGTCCGGGACAGTCTGGATCATCGTCCGGTCCGGGCCCCATTCGTGGTATCGCTCGGTGGAGACATCGAGGCGACGGCCGATGGTCAGCGTCCAGTTGGTGCGCCGGTAGGTCTCGCCGGGCTGCAGCCGCATCAGGAACTCGCGGGCCCGGGTGATGACGCCGGACTCCCTGAGCCGGGGTACCGGACCGTGGATCTCCAGGAACGTCATACCCACGTCGAAACCGAAAGACCAGTCCGCTGCGAAGGTCACCACACCGGCATCACCGAAGAGGTCACCGTCGCGCTGGTCGAGCAGCACGATGTCCTCCTGCACCTGGCTCGCGATGTAGGCCAACGGTTCGGCGGGAAGCGTGGTCTCGTCCCCGACGACAAAATCCTGGGTCAGACCCAGCCGGTCGTTGCGCCAGTGCCACCCGGAGCCGCGGCGCTCCAACGACATGATCTCGGGGTACGCGGTGGCCATCTCGCGCATCAGCGTCAACATGGTGTCCCAGCAGGCAGGCCGCATGTGTGGCAGCACGGCGTAGCGGGTCGGATCGGCAGCCAGAACCGTGGCACGCTCGGCGAGTTCGTGCTCGTACTCACTGTCGATGTCGACGACGCGCTCCCCCCAGCGGCCCGCGGGGGTGTGCACTGCCGAGCCTGCCGGTTCCACGTTGGTGCTGTACCGGTAGCTGTCGGCGGCGAACGGGAACGGAAACGTCTCGATCAGGTCCGGCGCCGACAACAGTCCTTCAACATTCATTCGGTCACTCCGATCACAGGGCCAACTCCAAGGTTCCACCGCCGGCCCGGGACACACAGGCCATCATCGACTCACCCGATCGCTTCTCCTCGTCGCTGAGGAACAGATCGCGGTGGGTGATGACGCCACCGGCGACCGGGACACGACATTCGCCGCAGACTCCGCGCCGGCACAGGCTGGCCACGTCGTAACCGCGGCTCTCCAGCGCCTCCAGCAGCGACACCCCGGGGTCGACGGTGAACCCCTCGCCGCTCGAGCAGACCCGCACGGCGAACGGCTCTCCGGGATCCAGGGCGGCAGATCCGAAGTGTTCCATGTGGATTCGGCTGCCCGGCCAGCCCAGCTCGCCGGCGAGGGCAGAGACCGAGTCGATGAAAGACGCGGGCCCGCAGATGTAGAGGTGGGTGCCGATGGGCTGGTCGGCGAGCATGGTGACGAGCTCGTCGGTGAACTCGTCGCGGCGGGTGTGGACCGCGGCGTGGTCGGTGAGCGACAGCACGGTGTCGACGTAGGCCGGCCGCTCTGCGCGATGGATGTAGAGCAGCCGGGCGTCGCGGCCCCACAGCCGGGCGCTGCGCAGGTGCGACACCATCGGCGTGATTCCGATGCCCGCGGCCACCAGTAGGTGCCTGCGGGCGCGCAGCACCGGCGCGAATGCGCTACGAGGCGGGCGGGTGACCACGGTGTCACCCGCCGCCAGCTCGTCGTGGATCCAGCGCGATCCGCTGGATCCGGCCGCCGATTCCTCGCCACACCGCAACACCGAGATCACGTAGGCGTCCGGGGAGATGCCGTCCCCGGTCAGCGAATAGGCGTTGGCGGGGCGACCCGGACCGCCGCACTCCACGACGATGTGGCTCCCGGGCGGGAAGGAGGGCAGCGGTGCGCCGTCCGGATGGGTGAGCGTCAGCGTGCGGATACCGGCGATCGTGTCGTCGATGGCGGCGACGACCAGCTTCAGCGTGCTCACCGGGCGGTCTGCTCCTCGGCGTCGACCATGAACCCCAGATGTGCACCCTGCCTGCGTGAGACGTGGTAGTACACCAGCAGGTTGCGGCCGCACCCGCTGCACGCCAGGACGTCTTCGAGTTCGACGGCCGCAGAGGTGACAGTCCGGCAGTGCACGCACTGCACCGAACGCGACGCCACATCGGTCGAGGCCACCGTCATCTCGTCGTCGGCGATGCCCGTCTCCATCGCCAACGCGCGCACCTTCAGGCAGGCGTCTGCCGGCCCGGCGATCATCAGACGCCAGCCGACCCGCGCGTGGGCAAGGTCGGCCAGCAGCGCCGCACGCGCCGGCCCGTCGCCGTCCTGCTCGGCGATCTCGTGCACCCGTACCGCGGATACCCGCCCGCTCGCGGAGATCTGGTCGGACCACCCGCGCGCCACCTCGGCACCGGCTGGGCCGAAGGCGATGATGCTCCACTGCCGACCGGACAGGTCTGCGTCCGGCCGGGTGACGGCGGTGGTCCAGGCGGGCACGCTGGTCAGCTCGAGGGCGGGTCCCATGAAACCTCCGGTGTACACCTGCAGTTGACTCGGTTGCCCTTCAGGAAACCAGGCTCGCGTTTCGTGGATGTGACCTGGCTGTCTCGTCTGTTTGACGTGTCCCCGAACCGGTCGCCGCCGACGGATACAGTCGGCGGATGCCCGCCCACATCACGGTGATCGGCGCCGGTATCGCCGGGTTGGCCACGGCCGTCGCGCTGCACCGTGCCGGACACGACGTGACGGTGATCGAGCAACGCACCGACACGACCACCGGCGCGGGCATCAGCATCTGGCCCAACGCGCTGGCCGCCCTCGACGAGATCGGGCTTGGCGATGCCGTGCGGCGCGCAGGTGGCCGGGTGACCGGCGGCGCGATCCGCTGGCGGGACGGCACCTCACTGCGCCGCCCGTCAGCGCAGCGAATCGTGGACGCCCTCGGTGAACCACTCGTGGTGGTGCGGCGCAGCGCGCTGACCGACATCCTGCGCGGCGCGTTACCCGCCCAGGCGGTGCGGACCGGGGTCAGCGCGACCGGGCTGACCATCGGCGAACACTCGGTGCGGCTGACGCTGTCCGATTCCCGGAACTTCGAGGTGGACGCGGTGATCGGCGCCGACGGTGTCAACTCGATGGTGGCGTGCGTCCTCAACGGACCGCTGTCCAGCCGCTACGTGGGATACACCGCATGGCGTGGGGTGGCCGCCCATCGACTGGACCCGGCGCTGGCCGGCGAGACCATGGGAGCAGGGGTCGAGGTCGGGCATGTGCCGCTGGGGCCTGACCACACCTACTGGTTCGCCACCGAGAGGCTGCCCCAGGGTTTCGCCGCCCCCGGCGGGGACCACGCTTATCTCGCGCAGAAGCTGGCCTCGTGGGCCGACCCGATACCGCGGTTGATCGCCTCCACGGATGCCGCGGATCTGCTGCGCAACGATCTGTTCGATCGGGCCCAGCCCGAGCGCTGGTCACAAGGCGCTGCGGTGCTCGTCGGTGACGCCGCCCATCCGATGCGTCCCCACCTAGGGCAGGGCGGGTGCCAGGCGCTCGAGGACGCGGCGATCCTCGCCCGGTTCATCACCCTGTCCGCCGACCTACCCACCGCCTTCGACCGGTTCGGCCGCTTCCGCAGACGGCGGGTCCGTCCGCTGGTGCGGGAGTCGGCGACGATCGGCAGGATCGTGAACCTTCGTCCGTCGTTCCTCAGCGGTGCCGCCAGTCGGGCCACGGCGCTGATTCCCGAACGCGTGGTGACAGCCCACCTGGCGTCGATCGCGGCCCGGTCGGCTTATGTCCCGCCTACCGCAGCTGACGCCGCGCGCTGAACGCAGCCGGCTCTCAGCGCGCCGAGCGCGGCGTCGTCAACGCGGTGCACATCTTGCGCAGGTCGAGCAGGCCACCGAAGACCGAGGTCGGCATGCCCGCGCACCCGTTCGCCTTCACGGGGACGGTGCGAGGGGCCGGAGCAGCGGGAGTGGTGGGCGCGTTGCCCCACACCTGAGCCGCCATTCCCTTGGCGCCGCACTTCGGCCAGGCCTTGATGCCCTGGGTCCGCAGGACGTTCTCGGCGACGCGGATCTGCTCGGACCGGGACGCGGTCGCAGGGTTGCCCACACCGCCATTGGAGGACCAGGTCGCCGGCTTGAACTGCAGGCCGCCGTAGTGACCGTTGCCGGTGTTGATCGACCAGTTCCCGCCGGACTCGCACTGGGCGATCGCGTCCCAGTTGACGGTGTCGGCGTGCGCGGTGGCGGCGGAGCCGTCGAGTGTCATCGGGATGACAGCGAGCGCTCCGGAGATCGCGGTGGCCATCAGGCCTTTGGTGACAACCTTACGAATGTTCATCTCTGCGGTCCTTCCCCGACCGTTGTGACTCAAGGCCCGCAAGTGAAGTGGTGGCGCGTTCTCACGCTGCGGTTATCCGGTCTGTCGGGTGATGCACATCACCTGTTACGCAGGAGACGAAAGTTTTAGTAGTTGCTTATCTGACGTAAGAGACCCCTGAGAAGAAAGGGGCGGCGCCGGCGTCTGCCGGCACCGCCTCTTTCCCAGGTGTGTACGGCGTCAGCCGCGTCCACCGCAGGTCGGCCATGCGCCGATGCCCTGCGTCTGCAGCACGTTCTCGGCCACCCGGATCTGCTCTTCACGGCTGGCGTGGTGGGGCGAACCCGAGCCACCGTTCGACTTCCAGGTGCCCATCGCGAACTGCAGGCCGCCGTAGTAGCCGTTACCGGTGTTGATCGACCAGTTGCCGCCCGACTCGCATGCCGCCACGGCATCCCAGTTGACGCTGTCCGCATTGGCGGTACCGGTCGCCAGGACCATCGGCGCCACAGTGAGCGCTCCGGCGATGGTGGCCAGACCAAACGTCTTGCGGATGTTCTTCAACTTCGATCCTTTCGGCAAGCGCGCGCCATCACCGCCCGCGCATGGGCGGGCACGGTGCCTGGAAGCCAGGCGGTGTTGTCGGGTCGCGCCGTCTCGGTCGGGCACAACAGGGGGGCGGCAGTCACCTCGCCGGAGTCTCGGACCCGGCGACCCAGCGGAGGCTGATCGCCTCCCGCAGGCCCCACGCACGCAGGTTCGTGGTTTTGAGTTATTTGCTCCGTAGAAGCTGTTTGGGACCGTACAAAGCGTTTTGCGCAAAGTCATATCGAGTAACGACGTGTCGCAGGCAGATAACGGAACGATCACAACCGCATTGCTCGGTTGTTCGTGCAGGTCAACTCGGGGTTTGTCGCCGGCGTAGAAACCGGCCCGATCCCGCGTGCACGTGAGTCAGATCACCAGCATTTTGTGAGCTGGGACACGGTTTGGGTGACGGGGACCGCGGTGAGCGGAGTCGACTGGCACAGAAGAGCATCGCCCACGCGCCGGCAGCAGTTTTCGGTTCGCTGTGCCGGCCGCCGACGTGGCGGTCAACAGCGGACCTTAGTTACGCTGCGCCACAATCGATTCGGACAAACAGCAGCCTCCGCGCAAGCCCGGAACACCGCCACCTTCGAGCAGTGTTCCACCTGAGCGACAACATGTTTCGCGGTACCACTGTGCCGAGCATCCACCCCAGGCGTCGGCAGGTGAGCCATATCGCGGCGGCGGCGACCAGGCTTTTCGGGTCGACCGACGCCGAATTCGGTTCCCTCTAATCGTTTTCGTCGGATTCACGGATCAACACCGTTGCGGGACAGGCTGTTTTGTCCGCTCAGGTGCAACAGCCACCGTAGACCGATTCAGATCGGCCGTTCGCATATCACAAAATTGTCTGTATGAATTCAGTGGCATGAATTCGAGAAGTTCGTGTGCAAATTCGGCGCCACCCCATCACTGAATTTGCTAGACCAATCGCGGGGGCATCACGGCGTCCAGATCGGCCATCGTGTTGACGTTGGCCAGGGCGGGCTGTTCGGGCATCACGATCCGTTGGGTGTCGACGGAGACCACAAGCGCGCGCATGCTTCGCTCCCCCGCGCCGACGAGTGCCTCGATCGTGGAGAACAGCGCGGTGCGGTAGATACCGGCCAGGTAGTGGTCGCGGCCGTCCCACGGCAGCACCACATCGGCGCCCAGCCGTTCGGCCGGTCCGGCGAGAGTGTCGATCAGCTCGGTGGTCAGCTCGGGCATGTCCACCGCACAGACGAACGCGTGCTCGAAACCGGCCTCCGCTGCGGCACGCAACCCCCGGCCGGCGGCGAGCAGCGGCCCCACGCCGCGTACCTCGTCGCGAAGCACCAGTGCCGGGAGGTCGGGCAGCCCCTGACCGGGCGCGGCGATGACGTAGACCGGGGCACACCGCATGGTCACGATCGAGACCACCCGTTCGACCAGCGTGGTCGGGCCGGCGGCGCCCTCGAAAGGCAACGTGGCCTTGTCCCGACCCATCCGCCGGGACGCACCACCTGCGAGTACCACGGCGGCCAACGGCAGCGACGATGTCACATCGGTGACGTTAGCGCACCGTGCCGACCGTCAGTCAGTCAACGGTCCAGGTGTCCTTGCCGCGCAGAAGCGATTGCAGCGCGGCCGTGTCGTGGGCTTTGGCATCACGCGCCGCGGCCAGCTGCTGCCGGGCCGCGTCGTCGTAGGTCGGCTTGCTCACCTGACGGAAGGTGCCCATCACCATGTGGTCCAGGTTCTGCTCGGACAGCCGCGACAATGCGAACGCATATGCCGGGTCCTCGAGCTGCGCGTCGTGGACCACGATCTGGTCGGCCGACACATCGGCGGTCTTGGCGACCTCGAGACCGTAGCCGGACTTCACCACGCAGTATTCGCCGTCGGCCCCGAAGATGATCGGCTCGCCGTGGCTGAGGTTGATCAGCCGCTCCTCGGCGCCTTCCTTGCGCAGCGCGTCGAACGAGCCGTCGTTGAAGATCGGGCAGTCCTGCATGATCTCGACCAGCGCCGCGCCGCGGTGGGCGGCGGCGCCGCGCAGCACCTCGGACAGACCCTTGCGGTCGGAGTCCATGGCACGGCCGACGAACGTCGCCTCGGCGCCCAGGGCCAGCGACACCGGGTTGAACGGGTAGTCCAGCGAGCCCATCGGGGTGGACTTGGTGACCTTGCCGACCTCGGAGGTGGGCGAGTACTGGCCCTTGGTCAACCCGTAGATCCGGTTGTTGAACAACAGGATCGTGATGTTGATGTTGCGTCGCAGCGCGTGGATGAGGTGGTTGCCACCGATCGAGAGGGCGTCGCCGTCACCGGTGACCACCCAGACCGACAGGTCTTCGCGGGCCAGTGCAAGCCCGGTCGCGATGGTCGGCGCCCGGCCGTGGATCGAGTGGAAGCCATAGGTTTCCAGGTAGTAGGGAAAGCGGCTCGAGCAACCGATTCCGCTGACGAACGCGATGTTCTCGCGACGCAGACCCAACTCGGGCAGGAAGTTGCGGATGGTGTTGAGGATGACGTAGTCACCGCAACCCGGGCACCAACGAACCTCCTGGTCGCTGGTGAAATCCTTGGACTTCTGCGGTTGGTCCGTCGTCGGCACCAGGCTGGTCTTGGACAGACCGCCGGGGGTCAATCCCAGATCGCTTCCTACCAGGTCAGTCATGCGTTCGCTCCCACACCAGTTGCGTCGTCGGCCACTGCGGCCGGGTCCTCGATGGTGGCCGCCGCCAGCCTGGCGAACTTCGCCTTCTCGAGTTCTTTCTCGCCCAGGGTTCCGTCGAGCGCGGCCTCGATGATGCCCTCGACCTCGTCGGCGAGAAACGCCATGCCCTCGACCTTGGTCACCGACTGGATATCCACCAGATACTTGCCGCGCAGCAGCAGCGCCAGCTGCCCGAGATTCATCTCCGGCAACACCACGGTGGAGTACTTCGCCAGCACGTCACCGACATTGGCCGGGAACGGGTTGAGGTTGCGCAGATGTGCCTGGGCGACCTTGATGCCCTTTCGCCGGGCGCGCCGGCAGGCCTCACCGATGGGTCCGTAGCTGCTGCCCCAGCCGAGCATCAGCAGCTCGGCCTCGCCGCTGGGATCGTCGACCTCGAGGTCGGGGACCTTGATGCCGGCAACCTTCTCCTGACGCAGCCGGACCATCAGGTCGTGGTTCTTGGGCTCGTAGGAGATGTTGCCCGAACCGTTGGCCGCCTCGAGGCCACCGATTCGATGCTCCAGACCGGGAGTGCCGGGAATCGCGAACTGCCGGGCCAGGGTTTCGGGGTCGCGCGCGTAGGGCGCGAACGGCTCACCCGTCTTGGCGAAGGTGTGCACGATGGGCTCATAGCTGGTCACATCGGGGATCCGCCACGGTTCTGAACCGTTGGCGATGGCGCCATCGGACAGGATCATCACCGGGGTGTGATAGTGCACCGCGATGCGGGCGGCCTCCATGGCGATGTCGAAGCAATCCGACGGTGACCGCGGCGCCAGCACGGCCACCGGTGATTCACCGTTGCGCCCGAACAGCGCCTGGAGCAGGTCGGCCTGCTCGGTCTTGGTGGGCAGACCGGTCGACGGTCCGCCGCGCTGCACGTCGATGACGATCAGGGGCAGCTCGGTCATCACGGCCAGCCCGATCGCCTCGGACTTCAGCGAGATGCCCGGCCCCGAAGTGCTGGTGACACCGAGCGCACCGCCGTAGGAGGCACCGATGGCCGCACCGATACCGGCGATCTCGTCCTCGGCCTGGAACGTCAGGACGTGAAAGTTCTTGTGCTTGGACAGCTCGTGCAGGATGTCGGAGGCCGGGGTGATCGGGTAGGTGCCCAGCACCACCTGGATGTCACTGAGATGGCCTGCGGACACCAGCCCGTAGGCCAGCGCGGTGTTGCCCGAGATCTGCCGGTACTCGCCGGTCTTGAGCTTGGCCGGCGACACCTCGTAGGTGGTCGCGAAGGCTTCCGTGGTCTCACCGAAGTACCAGCCGGCCTTCAGCGCCAGCACGTTGGCCTCGGCGATGTCGGGCTTGCGGGCGAACTTCTCCCGGATGAACGACTCGCTGTGTTCGAGTTCGCGCCCGTACATCCACGACAGCAGGCCGAGCGCGAACATGTTCTTGGCGCGCTGGCCGTCTTTCTTGGTGGCCCCGATGGATTCCACCGCGCCCAGCGTCAGCGTGGTCATCGGGACGGCCTGCACCACGTAGTCGGACAGCTCGTCGGTCTCCAACGGATTGGCGCTGTACCCGACCTTGGCCAGGTTGCGCTTGGTGAACTCGTCGGAGTTGGCGATGATCAGACCGCCGTGGGGCAGGTCGGAGACGTTGGCCTTCAGCGCGGCCGGGTTCATCGCGACCAGGACGTCGGGGCGGTCCCCAGCGGTCAGGATGTCGTAATCGGCGATCTGGATCTGGAACGAGGAGACACCGGGCAGAGTGCCCTGCGGCGCACGGATCTCGGCAGGGTAATTCGGTTGCGTCGCAAGGTCGTTACCGAACAGCGCAGCTTCCGACGTGAACCGGTCACCGGTGAGCTGCATGCCGTCGCCGGAGTCACCGGCGAAGCGGATGACGACCTTCTCGAGCTTCTGCCGCGGGGCGGGATTTGTCGCGGCGCCGTCGCCGTTGACTGTGCCGTTCTGACCCACGACCCTGCCTTTCGAAATCTACTCGGGCTGCGCCGCTGCAAGTCGCAGAGCGGGCTGCGACTTCATGACGCACCGTCGAACAAGTTGTACCCAAATGTTTCTGTCACCGGGAGTACCGATTATTGCACTTCTCTTAGGCTGGCCTGAACAGGGCACACCGGTTACCGACACGTAAAGAAGCGTCGAAGTGCCAGTTCAGGCGCGTGAAGCCCGCTGACATGCGACAGATTTGTGGTTTTCGTCACGTTTTCGAGAACGTCGTTCTCTAAGATTGCGGTTACTCGTCAGTAGCTGCCGGCTAGCAGCCGCGGGGCGCCGGAACGGCCTCAGCCGAGTCGAACGACCCGACCTGACGCCGCTTCTCGAGCTCGCCGGCGACGAGGTCGCTGGCGAGTTCGGCCGCCCGTCGCGGATCCGATCCTGCTGCGCGGTTGGCCACATAGCATGCGGTGAACATGTCGCCGGCACCCGTGGTCTGCACATCGAGCACCCGCCACGCCGCGGGAACGCGCGTGACGTCGCCGTCGGTGTAGATGTGGCAGCCCTCGGAGCCGTAGGTCACCACGATCTCGGGCACCCCGAGCCGCCTGGCCACGTCCGCATCGAAGGGCCCGTCAGCGACGACGATGGCTTCGTCCTCCGCGAGCTTGAGGACGTCGAGGTGGTCCAGCAGGCCTGCGGGAAAGTGCCGATCCTCGACCAGCGGTCCCAGTCGGTCGGCACGCACCAGCCCCTGTCCGTCGTAGGCGACCCGGTGGCCGCGGTCGGAGAGCAGCTTCAGGGTTTCCGCCGGGAAATCGGTGCGCAGCAGCGGGGCCAAGTGCACCCAGGTGGTATCGGGATCGGCGGCCTCCACCTCGGCCTCACCCCAGATCGGACCGATCGCGTCGACCGACATGTGGCGATGATCGACGTCGTCGTAGTCCAGTCGGAAGGCGCTCGTCCGGTCGGAAGGCAGAACCCGGATCAGGCCGCCGAACCGTTCGAGCAGCGCATCGAAGAGGGAGTGGTCCTGCTCGGCGCCCATCGCGACGATTCGACCGGGCACGCCCGACGCCTCGAGCGCCACCCCGGCGAAGGACGCGCAACCACCGGGACTCCTGGGCGCACCGTCGATGACATCGATGGCCAGGTTGCCCAGCACGGTCACACCGTTGATGAACTCTTGCGGCACCGATCGATTCCCTGATCTACGTCGTCGGCGCGTTTTCGACACCGTGGGGCGAGATGTTATCGGTGAATGCCCGGTTTCGACGATTCTGCGGTCAGGCCGGCAGGTTGTGGGGGGTGATGACCTGGATGGGGACCGGCCGCGCCGACTCCGTCGGCAGAGCCCCGCGTTCCTGCAGAATCAGCCTCAGCGCGAACCTGGCATCGGCCCGCAGATCGTTGTGCAGCACCGCGGAGATGTGCCCGTCCCGCAGCAGTCGCCGGTTGTCGGCGTCGAGGTCGTGGGCGACGAACACCCGGCAGGGCCGCCCGATCCGCTCGAACGCCGCGACCGTCGCGACGTTTCCCCCGCCGACGGAGTACACAGCCTCCACCGCCGGGTGGCTCTCGAGCGCCTCGAGCACCAGCCGCTCGTTGGTCGCGTCGATGCCGTCGCTGTCGCTGACCTCGACTATTCCCCGGCCGGAACCACGCAGTCCCGACCGGAACCCGACTTCGCGCTCGCCCTCGCCGCGGAACACCGTCTGGCTCAACGTGATGAGGACATCGGCCGGAGCGGGCCCCAGCCACTGGTTCACCAGGTACGCGGCGGTCAGCCCGGCGCCGTGGTTGTCGATGCCGACGTAGCCGCACCGCGAGCTTGCGGGCACGTCGGTCGCATAAGTCACCACCGGCACCCCGGCGTCCACGAGTCGGTCGATCGCCTCGGCCACCTCGGGTTGGTCCTGGGCCTTGAGCACCACCCCGTGACTGCCGCGCAGCCGCCGCAACGCCTCGACCATCTGTGCGGTCGAACCCGACTCCCACAGATGGAACCGGGCCCGCAGCATCGCCGGGGCGAACGCGGGCAGTTCGGCTTCCACCGCTGCACGGAACGCATCGGAGAATCGTCGAGGGGTCTGCATGACGATGTCGATGAGGTACCGGCGCCCGTTGAGGCGCAGCTGCGCGCGCTGTTTGTCCAGGTCGGCAATGGCCTGGTGGACCTCTGCGACGGTGTTCTCCCGGACCCCGGGGCGGTTGTGCAGCACCCGGTCCACAGTGGCTTCACTCAGACCGGCCTGTTGGGCGATCTCGCGGACCTTGTACCGGTGCGACATTGCCCTGAGCCCTTTCTCCGCGAGCAGACACATAGTTGTGCTTTTTTGCCCCGAACAGCGGGACTTTGTGTCTGCTCGCGGCAAATCCGTGAGGTGTTTTTGATGGATTTATGCGGTTGATTGCGGTGCCGATCACAGCAAGACTAACTGCCATGGGAGCACCAGTGCGCGCGACGCCGGCACCGTGGCTGGACGAGTCCGACTTCGGCCTGGACGCGTTCCGCGCCGAGGTGGACCGCGACACCGAGTTCGGCGACTATCCGCTCGCCGACGAGGTCCGCAGCAACGTCCTCGTCTACACGGCGCGGTCCGTGGCGCAAAGCGACCGACGGGCGCTGCAGTCCGAGCTCATCCGGGCGCTCGCCGACGGCCCCGGGGTGGTCGTCTTCACCGGGGCATTCGATGCCGCTGTCGTCGATCGCGCCAACGAAGCGTTCTTCGCGCTGATCGAGGCGCAACGCGTCGACGGGGTGACCGCCGGCGATCATTTCGGCAAGCCGGGCGCCAACGACCGGATCTGGAACGCGGCTCAGAAGCTGGCGCTGCACAGCCCCGCGGTGTTCGCCGACTACTACGCCAACGACGTGCTCGCCGTGGTGTGCCAGGCGTGGCTGGGTCCGCGCTATCAGGTCACCTCGCAGGTCAACGTCGTCAACCCCGGCGGCGCAGCACAGGTGCCACACCGCGATTACCACCTCGGCTTCGTTCCCGAGGATCACCTCGCCGCCTACCCCGCGCATGTGCACCGCGCCTCACCGGTGCTGACGCTGCAGGGCGCGGTCGCCCACTGCGACATGCCCTTGGACAGCGGGCCGACGATGCTGCTGCCACACTCTCAGCGGTTCGCCGGGGGGTACATCGCGTTCAACCGGCCTGAGTTCGTCGACTTCTTCGCCCGCCGCCACGTGCAACTCCCGCTGCAGAAGGGTGACGCGGTGTTCTTCAACCCGGCGCTCTATCACGGTGCGGGCAGCAACATCTCACCCGGAATCCGGCGCATCGCGAACCTGCTGCAGATCTCGTCGCCGTTCGGGCGGGCGATGGAGGCGCTGGACCGCACCGCGATGGTGCGTGCCGTCTACCCGGCGCTGCGCGCGATGCAGACCGCCGGCCGGCCCTACCGCGAGGTGGAGAACGCCGTGGTCGCCACTGCGGAGGGTTACGCCTTCCCCACCAACCTGGACAGCGATCCACCGATCGGAAGCCTGGCACCTGCGAGCCAGGTGGACACCGTGCTGGGTGCGCTGGCCGACGACCTCACCCCAGAAGACCTCGCCCTCGCACTCGGCGACCAGAATGAACGGAGAATCCCATGACCACTCTCGGCCTCATCGGGCTCGGGCGGATCGGTGCGTTCCACACCGAGACGCTGACCAACCTGCCGGCAGTGTCCGGCTTGGTGATCACCGACGAACGGCTCGACGTCGTCAAGGAGGTGGCCGCGAAATACGGTGCCACACCGGTCAACTCGGTCGAAGAGCTGCTGTCCTCGGGAATCGACGGCGTGGTCGTCGCGGCGGCCACGCCTGCGCACGCGGAGTTGACCCTGGCCGCCGTCGAACGCGGGTTGCCGACGTTCTGTGAGAAGCCGATCGCAGCCAGTGCCGCAGAGAGCGCCCGGGTGGCCGAGGTGATCGCCCGCTCGGGTGTGCCCGTTCAGGTGGGCTACCAGCGTCGGTTCGACACCGCGTTCGCCGCCGTCAAACGTGCGGTCGACGACGGCACACTGGGCGCGCTGCACACCGTGCGCAGCACCACGATGGACCCCGCTCCGCCACCGATGGACTACATCAAGGGCTCCGGTGGCATCTTCCGCGACTGCGCGGTCCACGATTTCGACGTGGTGCGCTGGGTCACCGGGCAGAACGCCGTCGAGGTGTACGCCACCGGCAGCGTGCAGGGAGATCCGTTGTTCACCGAGTACGGCGACGTGGACACCGCCGCCATCGTGGTGCGTTTCGACGGCGGCGCGCTCGGGGTGGTGTCCGCGGCGCGGTACAACGGCCGTGGTTACGACTGCCGCCTCGAGGTCCACGGGTTCGACGACACGGTGGTCGCAGGTTGGGATCAGGGCGCTCCGGTGCGCAACGGTGACCCGCGCTTCTCCTCACCCGGCGACTTCCCGGCCGGTCCCCCGCACCACTTCTTCATGGACCGGTTCACCGACGCGTTCCGCGCAGAGCTCAGCGGATTCGTCGAAGTCGTTCGCGGAGGCCCGAATCTGGGCGCCACGGTAGCCGATGCGGTCGAGGTCGCGTGGATCGCCGAAGCCGCCACGGAGTCGCTGCGCCGGGGTGTCCCGGTATCGCTCGAGTCGGTTCGAAAGGAGACACAGAAGTGAAGATCGCAGGTGCACCGATCTCGTGGGGGGTGTGCGAGGTCCCCGGCTGGGGCCATCAACTGAACCCGGATCGGGTGCTGGCCGAGATGCGGGAGGTCGGCTTGGCGGCGACCGAGACGGGTCCCCAGGGGTTCCTGCCGTCACAGCCCGCGGAGTTGACGACGCTGTTGGGCACCTACGGGCTCAGCTGTGTCGGATCGTTCGTCCCGGTGGTTCTGCACGACGCGGCACACGATCCGGCGACCGACATCGCCGGGCCGATCGAGTCGCTGGTGGCCTCCGATGCCGATGTCCTCGTACTGGCCGCGGCGACGGGGTCGGACGGCTACGACTCGCGCCCGACGCTCGACGATGCGCAGTGGTCCACGCTGTTGGGCAATCTGGACCGGTTGGCCGAGATCGTCGCGGCGCGTGGCCTGACCGCGGTGCTGCATCCGCATGTCGGCACGATGGTGGAGAACCGCGCCGAAGTACAACGCGTACTGGACGGTTCGGCGATCCAGCTGTGCCTGGACACCGGGCATCTGCTGATCGGCGGGACAGACCCGGTGCAGTTGGCACGAGACGTGCCCGGCAGGATCTCACACGCCCACCTCAAGGACGTGAACGCGGCGATGGCCGCGCGGGTGCAGGCCGGTGAAATGACCTACACCGACGCCGTACGCGACGGCATCTACACGGCGCTGGGCAGCGGCGACGTCGACATCGCCGGGCTCGTCACAGCGCTGCGCGCCAACGGCTACGACGGCTGGTTCGTCATGGAACAGGACACCATCCTCGCCGGCGAACCCACCGGAGAGGGCCCGATCGGCGACGTGCGTGCGAGTGTGGCCTATCTACAGGACGTGTGCCGCGCGGTGGAGGTGTGAGCGAACGCCCAGCAGCACACCGACGGACCGGTGGCCTGCGGATCGGGGTGCTCGGCGCGTCCCGGATCGCCGAGTCGGCGATCGTCGGCCCTGCCCGGGATCTCGGCCACCGGCTGGTCGCGGTCGCCTCGCGGGATCCGTTGCGCGCCAAGGTGTTCGCCGACGCACACGGTGTCGAGCGGGTGCTGCAGTCATACCAGGATGTGGTCGACGACCCCGAGGTCGACATCATCTACAACCCGTTGGCCAACGGGTTGCACGCACCCTGGAACCTGGCCTCGGTGGCGGCAGGAAAGCCGGTGCTGACCGAGAAGCCGTTCGCCCGGAACCGCGAGCAGGCGCAGCGGGTGGCGGCGGCAGCCGAGGCGGTCGGGGTGCCGGTGCTGGAGGGCTTTCACTACCTGTTCCATCCGCTCACGCGTCGCGTCTTCGACCTCGCCCACGACGGTTCGCTCGGTGAGCTCACCCGCGTCGAGGTCCGGATGGAGATGCCGGCACCGCCGCCCGAGGATCCGCGGTGGTCGTTGGAGCTCGCCGGTGGCGCCCTGATGGATCTGGGGTGTTACGGCCTGCACGTCATGCGCCGGTTCGGCACACCGACGGTTGTCGGCGCCACGGCAGGGCATTGCGACCACGGCGGCCCCGATGTCGATGCATGGTGTGACGTGGAACTCGAACTGCCCGGTGGCGCCACCGGCCTGTCGGCCAATTCGATGCTGGCCGACGAGTACTCGTTCACCCTGCGGATCGTCGGGACTCGCGGGGATGTGCTGGCGCACAACTTCATCAAGCCGCAGGACGACGACAGGATCACCATCACCACCGAGACCGGGACGACCGTCGAGCACCTCGGCAGCCGGGCGACCTACACCTATCAGCTCGAAGCGTTCGCCGCCCACGTCGAGCACGGTGCCCCGCTACCGATCGACACCGCCGACGCCGTGGCCAACATGGCGCTCATCGACGACGCCTACCGGGCCGCGGGGTTGAGTCCCCGCTGAGCTTCAGGGCGGCGGCAGCAGCATCGTCTGCCACGTCCGGTCCCCCGACGCGCCGGGCGCCAGGTCCGCCTGGGTGTAGGTGCGGCCGTCGGGTCCGACGTAGCTACCGGTCGCGGGGTCGTATTCAGCAGCGGCCAACGCTGGTTCCGGGCCACCTCCCGGCGGAAGCTGCGGGACCGGCTGACCCGAGGTCGTCGCGTTCGGATCGCCCTTCCAGTTGAATCCGTCGTTGAGAGGTACGTAGAATTCTTCGCTCTCACACATGGCGGCCGTCGGAGCACGCTTGCCGGGTTTGGTGGCGCACGGGATATTGTGTGCGCCACGAACATTGAGCGGTGAATCCTGTGGAACCCGGCAGTACAGATCGCCCGGCGGGCGCTCGGGCGCATCCTCGAAGACCGCTGAACGTTGCTGCTGGGCGGGCAGAAAGCCGGTGGTGCAGGGCGGCGGCAGGTTGATGTTCAGGTTGAAGCTGAGGTACTGGCCCATGTAGTCCTGTTTGGTGGCGTGGTTCGCCACCAAACCCGCTTGCTCTGCCGACACGACGGCGGGGAACAGGACCAGGAGCTGTTCGATGTTCGCGCGGTAAGTCACCGCGACCTCGCCGACGCTGACCAGGTTGGCCAGCACCACAGGCAGCGTCGGCTGCACTCTGTCGAGGAGTTGGCGCACCGAATCGGCGGTCGCACCGCCGTCGGAGATCACCCGGGCAACGGTCTCATCGTGGGTCTGCAGTTGGGTGGTCACCGTCGCGACCTGCGATGCCCACGCTTCGATGGCCTCCGAGGTGCGCGTCTGCGAATCCAGGACCGGCTGCGACTGTTCGATCAGCGCGATCATCGGGTCGAGATTCTCACGGGCTTCGATCGCCAGATCCATTGAACTGTCCACGATCCGGGAAAGCTCAGGTCCGAGTCCGCCCACCGCCGTGTAGGACTCGTCGACGACGGTCTTGAGATTCTCGCGCGGCACCGCCTGCAGGCCGGCATTCGCGTCGGCGAGCAGGGTGTTCACGTCGGGCGGCACCGACGTGTCGGCGAGGGGGATGACATCGCCGTCCCGCAACGGCCGGGCGTCTGCGCTACGTGGCAGCAGAGCCACGTACTGCTCGCCGATCGCCGACTGGCTGTGCACCTCCGCCCGCAGGTCGGAGGGGACGTCGATGCCGGATTTCAGCGAGAGCACCGCCTCAACTCCGTCCGGGGTCAGCCGTACGTCGTCGACCCGGCCCACCTCGGTGCCTCGATACGTGACGTTGCCTCCGCTGTAGAGGCCTCCGGTCTGGGGCAACTGGACCACCACGGTGTAGCGGCCGACCCCGAAGAGCTTGGCCGGCAACTTCATGAAGTGCAGGCCCATCACACTGATCGCCACCACGGCGATGACCGTGAACAGCGCGAGCTGGATCTGCATTCGCCTGTCGAGCCGCATCTACGGCCCCTGATCCCAGCGGTACGGCACCGTCAACGGGTTCGCCCTGGTGTAGGGGCTCGGAAACTGGCCGATCGTGCGGCCCCACTGCAATTCGAGTGCGGTCAGGTCACCCTCCCACCGGGTTCCGGTGAACATTCCCGCGTCGATCCTGCTCAGCGTGAGGTCGGCGATCGCCGTCAGGTTGGCGTAGTCACCGCGCTGCCATTTCTCGATGGTCTCGTTGGGGAACGGAAAAGTCGGCAGCAGGGACAGCGCCCGCGTCATGCTCGGTCCCGCGTCGGCCAGCGACGCCAGCACCGGGCCCATGTCGTTGAGCTCCTCGACCAGGTTGTCCTTCGTCTTGTTGACGGTGTCGACGGTCAGCGCGCTGAATTTGCCGAACTGATCAGCGGTGTCGATGAGATCCTCCCGCTCGCCGTTGAGTACGGCCAGCGCGTCCGGGATGGTCGCCAAGGCGTGGTCGAGCACCGGCCGTTGGGCCGAGAACCGACCGACCAGATCGTTCAAACTCTCGGTGGCGGCGATGATGTCGTCGGTCTGACCGTTGACGTTGCGGGAGAAGGTCTCCAGCTGTCCGATCATGCTGCGCACGTCCTGCTCCCGGCCGCCGAATGCCGTGGAGAACGCCTCGGTGATGTCGTGCACCTGGCCGAGGCCACCCCCGTTGAGCACCATCGACAGCGCCGCCAGCGTCTGCTCCGTGCTCGGGAACGCCCCGCCATTCGACAGCGGGATGAGCGAGCCGTCACGCAGCCGCCCTTGCGGGGGCACCGCGGTGGGCGGTGACAGTTCCAGGTGCAAGGAACCCAGCAGGCTGGTCAGACCGAGTGTGACGACGGAGTTCTCAGGGAGGGCCACGTCACCGTCGAGTCGCATCGTCACCAATGCGTGCCAGCCCTGTCGCTCGATATCGGTCACAGTGCCGACGTTCACATCGGCGACACGGACCCGTGCATTCGGCTGGATGTTGTTGACGTCGGGTAGCTGAGCTTGGATCACGTACGAGCCGGGGCCGCCACCCGCGGTACCGGGCATCGGTAGCGAGTTCAGGCCCTGCCATTCCGAGCAGCCGGCCACCCCCGCGGCTACCGCGATCGACGCTGCGCCGGCCGTGACCCGGCGCCACCACGCGTTGCTCACAATCCACCTCCGTTGGCGGGCACCATCATTCCCTGCAGACCGGCATCCGGGTCGGTAGGAGGCGCGGCAGGGGGGACGAAGTCAGGCCGCATCCAGTCCTCGCTGTAGGTGACCTCGTTCGGTCTGGCCTGCGCGCCGACCAGCAGGTTCTCCCCGATCGGCGGGAAGTTGTACTGCCGGTTCTTGACGATGGGCGCCAGGTATTGAGCACACAGCTTCGCCGACTGCTCGGCGCCGTGGCGGGAGGCCGCCTGGATCGCGCCACAGATGAAGCTGATGGGATTGGCGAAGTTGTTCACGGCCAGCGCCCCGGTCAACGATCCGTTGGCCGGTTCGAAGATGTTGTGGAAGTTCGCCACTGTGCCGGGCGCGATGTGCAGTGTCTGCTTGAGGTCGTCGAGGCTGTCGACAAGCACGGTGCTGATGGACGCCAGCCGGTCGCTGGTGGTGCCGATCGCTTCGATGTTGTCGTCTGCGAAGTCCTTGACGTCGCCGATGACCCCGCCCAGATCCTGGACCGTCCGCGCCACCTTCTGCGGATCGTCGGCCACCAACGATGTCACCGCCGCCATGTTCTGGTTGAGCTGCTCGAGCAGGTCGGCGCTGTCGTGGAGCGCGGTCACCAGAGTCGACAGGTTTCGGAACGTGGTGAAGATGTCGTCGCTGTGATCGCCCAGCGTCGCCAGTGCCTGCGAGAGTCTGGTGACGGTCTCGCGGATATTCGCACCCTGCCCGCGGAGGTTGTCGGCGGCGGTGTTGATCACCGAGCCGAGCGTGCTGACGCCGCCCGGTTCGGTCGGCTGAAGCAGTCTTGTCAAGCGCTGCAGTTGAACTCGCACATCGTCCCATTCCACAGGCACCGCGGTGCGCTCCTGGCCGACGACCGTGCCCGTCGCCATCACCGGCCCCTCGGTGTAGACGGGTGTCAGTTGGATCGCCCGCCCCGTCACCAACTGCGGGGACAGGATCACCGCCTTTGCCTCGGCCGGGATGAGGTAGTCACCGTCCACCCAGAACGTGATCCTGGCGCGGGTCGGCTCCGGCACGATGCTGTCGACCCGGCCCACCGGCACGCCGAGGATGCGCACGTCGTCGCCGGCGAAGATGCCGTTGCTGTTCTCGAAGTACGCAGTCACCCAGGTTTTCTCACCATGATCGGCGGCCCGTGCCGCGACCAGGACCCCGGCAGCCAGGGTCAGCACCAGCATCGCGGCCAGGACCCTGCGCGCCCGCCGCAGCCGCCCGGTCATCGTGGCCCCACCGGTCCGGGCGCCGGGGGCCCCGGCGGCGCACCGCCGGGCGGCGGCGCGGGCAACGGTTCACGGTACGGGTAGCGCGGATCACCCGGCTTTCCGGTGATGGCGTCGGGCAGGTTCAGGTGAGGCTCGCCGCCCTGGCCGGTACGCGGGTAGGGCACCGGCAACGCCGGCGTACCGGGCTGGCCGGTTTGCGGATCGGTCAGCTGCGACGGCAGCAGCACATTCGGATCGAGCCCCAGATCGGAGAACGCGGCGTCGACGAACGGCTGCACGAACTGACCCGGCAGCAGATTGACCACGTAGGCCTTGAAGAACGGTCCGGACGACAAGGACTCGCCCAGCGACATCGCGTACTTGTTGAGCAGTTTGACCGCCTCCTGGAGGCGTTCTTTTCGGTTGTCGACGATGGTGAGCACGCCGTTGAGTTTGTCCAGGGCCGGCCGCAGCTGCTGGCGATTCTCGGCGATGAATGCCTTGAGCTGTTGTGCCGCACCGGAGATGTTCACCCAGATCTGATTGACCGCCTCGCTCTGTGTCCGCAGCTGGGCGAGCAACGCGTTGGTGTCGGAGATCAACCGGGCGATCTGATCGCTGCGATGGGCCAGCACGCCGGTGGCCCTGGCGGCGTTGTCCAACAGGTTGCGCAACTCGGAGTCGCGTTCATTGAGCGTCTGGGCGAATCGCGCCACACCCTGCACGGCGTCCCGTAGTTCGTCGGGGGTGTGGGCGAACGCCTCCGACACCGTGGCCAACGAGTCCGACAGTTGGTCGGTGTCCAGCCCGCTGATCGTGTCGGCGAGATCGCCCAGCGCATCGGGAAGCTGGTAGGGCGACACCGTCCGGCTCATCGGAATCGGACCTTCGAGCCGGCCACTGCCGTGAGGCATCACCGCGAGCATCTTGGTTCCGAGCAGACTTTTCGTCTTGATGCCCGCTTCTGTCGCCTCACCCATCCTGATGTTCTTGTCGACGGTGAAGCGCACCAGCACCACCGCTCCGTCGAGTTCGATACCCGAGACCCTGCCGGCCGGATGGCCCGAGACCTCGACGGTGGCGCCGGTGAAGAGTCCGCCCGCATCGGCGAAGTGGGCAGAGTAGGAGTTGACCTGGTTGACCAGGGGCAGGTTCTGGTACTGCAGGGCACCCGTGACGATTACCGCGACGCCCACCGCGCCGACGATCCCGATCACCAACGGGCTGCGCTCCGCGAAAGATTTCATTTCGGGGAGCACCTGCCAGAGTCCTGTCCGGCGATCTTCACGTACACCGGCTGACCGCCTTTACCGTTGAGCTTGAGCACGATCTCGCAGAGGTAGAAGCTGAAGAAGTCGCCGTACATGCCCTGGCGTCCCAGTGCCCGGTACTTGTCCGGCAATGTGTTCAGCAGATTGTCCAGATAGACGTGGTCGGCCATGGCGATCGCCGCGCTGCGATCGGTCTCGCGCACCACGCGCGAAAACGGTTGGCGCGACTGGGCGAGCAGATCGGTCACCGATCCCGCGGCCGCGTCGACATAGGCCACGCTGGTGGAGATGTCGACGCGGCGTTCGGCGAGCCCCGCCACCAGCTCCGACAGCGACGTCACCGCCAGGTCGAGGCGATCGGTCTGGCTGCCGAGCGACCCGAGCACCACGTTGAGGTTGTCGACGACCTGACCGATCAGCATGTCCCGGTCGGCCAGGGTGTTGGTCACTGCCGCCGCCTGTTGCAGAAACGAGCCGATGGTGGCCCCCTGGCCCTGGAGGGCCGAGATCAGTTGGCCGCTCAGCGCGTTCACCTGGTCGGTGTCGAGCGCTCGGAACAGCGGTCTGAAGCCTCCGATCACCGAATCCAGGTCCAGCGCGGGCTCGGTGCGTGTCGTCGGGATCGTCCCGCCGGGTGGCAGCGTGGCCAGCCCCGCGGCGCCCTCCTCCAGCGTCAGGTAGCGCCCGCCGATCACGTTGTCGTAGCGGATCGCCGCGCGGGTCCCGTCGGTGACGCTGACGCTGTCGTCGGTGGAGAACTCCACCCGAACCGTCGAATCGGCATTGAACGAGATGTCCTGGATGCTGCCCACTTCGACCCCGGCGATCCGCACCAGGTCGTCACTCTTGAGACCAGAGACGTTGCGGAACTCGGCGAAATAGCGCTTGCCGTCGCCGAACCGGAACTCGGCGAACACCGAGAGCAGTGCAAAGGTCGCGAACGCACACACAGTCAGGAAAACCACCAGACGCCATGCCGCGCCTTTGAAGTCGTCCTTCACGGTTTCTTCTCCTGTTCTCTGATCTGTGGTGTCACGGGGTGGGCGGCGTGGGTGTGGCGGGAGGCACTCCCGGGTACAGCGGTGTGCCACCCGGGCCGTACAGCGGCGCCCCGTACGGTGGCGCCCCCGGGTACGGGATCGGGCCGGGTGCCGGACCCGGCAGGCACTGCCTGATGCTCGGCGGCTGCGGATTGGCCCGGGTCACCGGGAGGTAGTTCGCCCAACAGGGATGGCCGATACCAGGATTGGGCCGAATGTCCAGGCCGGGTCCCCACCCCGTGTTCGCGACGAGCTGGCGCACCGGGAAGTTCTTGGTGGCGTCCGGCAGCGACCCGCAGCCCGGCCGACCCCCCGGCCCTCCCTTTGCCGCAATGACCGGCAGGTTCTCGGGATACTTGTAGGGGTCGTTACCGAACAGCAGACCGACGTCGAGCTGGATCGACCGGCCGTTGGCCCCACCCCAGACGTCGAAACCGCCGTTGTCGAGGAACCACGTCGCCCCTTGCAGAAAGCAGGTGTACACCGGGCTGTACTCGTGGAGCAGGCCGGTGGTCGGTTCCAGCACATCGACCAGATCGACGAAGCTGTCCTTGCTGGAACCGAGAAGCTCGGTTCCAGCCCTCGACAAGCCGATCGTGTTGAGCAGCAACGTATCCAGTTCGGAGGAATGATTGACAAGCGTCGTGCTCGTGGTGCTGGCTCCGTCGAGGATCGTGATGATGTCGGAGGCGACGGCTGCGTAGGTGTCGTTGAAGTTCTTGAACGAGCGCCAGTCCTCCCGGATGGTCTCGTTGCGCTCGTTGAGCGCGGTGAGGACGGTGTTCAGGTCCGTGGTGGCCTGCCCCATCCGCTCACCTTTGCCGCGGACACCGTCTGCCACCGCGGTCAGCACGGCGTTGAGCTTGGCGGGGTCGATCATCTGCAGCAGTTCGGACAAGTTGCCGAAGATGGTGTTGACCTCGGTGCTGACGTTGGTGGACCGCAGCACCGCACCGGCGGCCAGCCGGTCCGGGCTCGGGTCGGGCGGATAGACGAGGTCGACGAACTTGGCACCGAAGGCGGTGGTGGCCTGGATCTGCGCCCCCACATTGGCGGGGATGAATTGGATCTGGTCGGGGTAGAGGGCCAGTTCCAGGCTGGCCCGGGCGTCGCCGCCGGTGATGGTCCTGACCCGACCGACCTCGACGCCGCGCAATTTCACCTTGGCTCCGGTCTCCATCACCAGCCCGGAACGATCGGAGGTCAAAGTGACCGGCACATAGGAACGGAACGTGCCGTTGTAGATGCCGATGGTGACGAGCAGGAACGCGGCGACCATCACCAGGAGCATCGCGGTCCACCATGCGTTGTGGATTCGGGGTCCCCCCGAGCGCGGTCGCATGCTAACCCGCCAGGTTGAAGTTGCCCGACTGACCGTAGACGGCCAGCGAGATCATCACGATCTCCACCGCGGCGACGACCATCGAGGTACGTACCGCCCGTCCCACCGCTTCGCCGACGCCCGCGGGCCCGCCCGAGGCCGTGAACCCGTAGTACGTGTGGACCAGCATGATCACCACGGTCATCGCCACGCACTGGAAGAACGACCAGATGAGGTCGGTGGGGCTGAGGAACGTGCCGAAGTAGTGGTCGTAGACGCCGGAGCCTTGTCCGTAGATCACCGTCGTGCCGAAGCGGGCGGCCAGGAACGCCATCATCACCGCGACGCAGTACAGCGGGATGACGACGATCACGCCGGCCAGGACGCGGGTAGCGGCAAGGTATGTCACGGTGCGGATGCCGATCACCTCGAGCGCGTCGATCTCCTCGTTGATCCGCATGGCACCCAGTTGGGCGGTGGCCGCCGCCCCGATGGTGGCGGACAACGCCACCGATGTCGTCCCCGGCACGATCAGCCGCACGTTGAAGAACGCCGAGGCGAACCCGGTGAGCGCTTCGAATCCCACCGACGCCAACTGGTTGTATCCCTGCACCGCCACCAGGGCGCCCGTCGTCATGGTCAGGAAGCCCACGATCGCCACGGTGCCTCCGACCACGACGAGCGCTCCGCTGCCGAGGCCCATCTGGGCGATCAACCGCAGCAGCTCGGTCCGGTAGTGCAGGACCGCGTCCGGAATCGCCCCCAGCGTCTCGGCGTAGAAGCGCATCTGGCCGCCGATCCGGTTCCACCCCGTGGCGAAGTCGTCGACGGCGTTGTGCAGCCGCCCGTATGGTCTGCTCGGCGTACTGGTGCTCATCCGGTCACCTCACGAGACCGTGAACTGGATGCCGACCGCGGTCACGATCACGTTGATGGCGAACAGCACCATGAAGGTGAACACCACGGTCTCGTTGACGGCGTTGCCCACGCCGGCGGGGCCGCCCCCGACGTACACCCCCTTGTAGCAGGCGATCAGACCGGCGGCCAGTCCGAAAAGGGTTGCCTTGATCAGGGATACGATGACGTCTCCCGCACCGGTGAGCAGTGTCAGGCCCGAGATGAACGCTCCCGCAGACACATTCTGGATGTATACGCAGAAGAAGAACGCCCCGGCGAGTCCGACGATGATGACCGATGCGGACAGCGCGAGAGCCACGGTGGTAGCCGCCAGCACGCGCGGTACCACCAGTGCCTGGATCGGATTGATGCCCATCACCCGTAGCGCGTCGAGCTCGTCACGGATGGTACGCGCCCCCAGGTCGGCGCACATCGCCGTCGCACCCGCGCCGGAGACCACCAGCACGGTGACGATCGGCCCGATCTGGTTCACGGTCCCGATCGCCGCGCCGGTGCCGGAGAAGTCCGACGCGCCAAACTCATTGAGCAGGATGTTGAACGTGAAAACGAGAAGTACCGAATAGGGCATCGTCAGCATCAGTGCCGGTAGTACGGAGACTCTCGCCACGAACCAGGTCTGGATGACGTACTCGCGCCACGCGAACGGCCGTTGGAATATCAGCGTGAACGTGTCCAGCGACATCGCGAAGAAGCCGCCGAGCGCGCGGAGGGGTTTGGTCGCCGCCGGCGCGCTCATCACCGTGCCCACGCCGGCGGCCCGGCATCGGCGATTCTGGACCACGACGCTTGGGGGAATGCACCATCGTCGGCCGGCATAGCCGAGACGGTACCGACGTTTGCTGCCCGGGCGCTGCTACCAGAAATGGGTATAACTGTCTCCCGTACGAGGCAGCGAAGGCGCCACGCCGGCCGTGAAACCGGGTGCCGCACACTGGCGCCGAAACATCGGTGAGAGCTGCTCATGGTGACCATCCGGACGGGTTCGACGGGGTCGCTGACGCAGCCAGAGTACGCGTCGCTGTCCATTTATGTCTATAGGCGATATGCGATAAGTCGAGCAGACTCCGCTGTTTTCCCCATGTAGTTGGCTCCTGTAGGTCACAATGTATCTAGACGATACGACCAATCTGTCGTCGAGAAGGTGGTGGACATGCCCGCGCGGTACGCACCGTCTGGCAGGATCTCAGGCACGTGACCGGGACAAGGGAGATGGCGCAGTGGAGCCCACGGCCTCAGCGGTGAAGCGTAGGCCCAAGGACCGTAAGCAGCAGATCCTCGAACAGGCCGTTGCGCTGTTCATCGACCGTGGTTTCCATTCGGTGAAGCTGGAAGACATCGCCGAAGCATCCGGAGTCACCGCGCGGGCGCTCTATCGCCACTACGACAACAAGCAAGCACTGCTGGCCGCCGCCATTCGCACCGGACAGGAGCAGTACCAGAGTGCCCGTCTGCTCGCCCAGGGCGAGGCGGCATCGGCGCCGAGACCGCTGAGCGCCGAACTGGCGGACCTTGTCACCGCAGCGGTCGCATCGCGATCCCTGACAGTGCTCTGGCAACGCGAAGCGCGCTACCTCGACGAGGCCGAACGGGCGGAAGTGCGCCGCCGAATCCACGCCATCATCGCCGGTATCGAAGCCAGCCTGCGTCTCGACGTACCGGACCTGAGCCCGCGGCACTCCGAACTTCGGGCCTGGGCGGTCTCCAGCGTCATCACCAGTCTCGGCCGGCACAGCCTGACGTTGCCGAAGGACGAGCTTCACCAACTGCTCGTCGCTGCGTGTATGGCAGCGGCGTCCACTCCCCCCGACCAACCTCTGGAACCCGATCACGCGACGCCCAGCGCCGAGCGTGCCCTGTTCTCCCGACATGAGACCTTGCTCGCGGCCGGCGCGCGGCTGTTTCGCGCGCAGGGATACCCGGCGGTGAGCACCAGTGAGATAGGAAAGGGAGTCGGCATCGCCGGCCCCGGACTGTACCGGTCGTTCTCCTCCAAGCAGGCAATCCTCGACGCGCTCATCAGTCGTCTGGATGAGTGGTGCAGCCTTGTGTGCATCCGTGCCCTGCGGGCGGACAATGAAGCGGCCGAACGCCTTCGCGCGCTGGTCGCAGGCCGCGTCCGGATCTGCCTGGACGATCCTGATCTGGTGGCGGTGTCGGTCACCGAGTTGTCCTACGCGTCAGCCGAAGTCCGTGATCGGTACACCCGAAATCAGGCCGACCGCGATGGGGTGTGGATCGACCTGATCGGCAAGCTGGTACCGCAGACCGCCCCGGCCGAGGCCCGCCTGCTGGTGGCCGCGGCCAACAGTTTCATCGATGACGTCGTCCGGACCTGGCATCTCACCCGCTACGCAGGCGTCGCCGAGGAGATCACCGCTATCGTGTTGTCGATCCTCACCAGCCGCCGCTGACGAGTCACCCGGATGAGCGGCCTCACCACAGCGCCGCGACCGTTCCGCCGTCGGCCAGCTGGGCGGTCCCGTTGACCATCGCGGCGTCATCGGACAGTAGGAAAGCCACCACCGCGGCCATCTCGGCGGGCCCGGCCATCCGGCCCTGCAGACGCCCGATCATCGTGCCGGCGCCGCCCGCGCCGAGGGCCTGGTCGAACATCGTCATCGCGGCCTGTTGCATCGGAGTGTCGACGAACGCAGGCAGCAAGGCATTGGAGCGGATGTTCTCCGAACGGAGCTCGGCGGCGGTGATCCGACTGAGGTGGATGATCCCGGCCTTGGACATGCCGTAGGCGGCAGTACCGCCGGCGGCGACCAGCCCGCCCAGAGAGGATATGTTGACGATGGCGCCACCCCCGCGCTCGGCCATCCTGGGTGCGGCGTGCTTGGTGCACAGCCAGGCACCGCGCAGGTTGATGCCGATGACACGATCGAAGTCGTCGACGGTTGTCTCGGTCAGCGGCGCAAAGTGCACGACCCCGGCATTGGCCACGAGTTTGTCGACTCCACCGAACACACTGACGCACGCCTGCACCATGCGCACCACCTGCGGTTCGTCGCTCACGTCGACGGCGTGCCCGACAGCGCCGCCCCCGATCGCTGCGGCCGCGACATCGGCTGCGGCACCGTCGATGTCCGCGCACACCACCTTGCAGCCCTCGGCGGCGAGCCGCTCGGCGATCGCCAGTCCGATCCCGCCACCCGCCCCGGTGACGATCGCGGCCTTACCCGCCAGGTCTGGA
The DNA here is from genome assembly GCF_010723735.1 of Mycolicibacterium hippocampi. Lineage (GTDB taxonomy): Bacteria > Actinomycetota > Actinomycetes > Mycobacteriales > Mycobacteriaceae > Mycobacterium > Mycobacterium hippocampi. The sequence goes on from NZ_BLLB01000002.1 coordinate 4,594,469, forward strand.
TATGTCATCGAACCACCTCCGTATCACGTTGCAGTTCCGGGATTCTCAGGCCGCAAGGCGACTCTCGCGGATGGCGCCGAACATCACCAGCCCGTATCCAGGCGCATCGTCGGCGAGCCTGACCGAGTACACACCCAGATCCCGCAGGATCCACGTCAGCGTGTCCAGCGCCGGCTCAGCGCCCGATACGTCGGGCTCGGCCAGCCCGCAAGCGTGCAGCGACCCGGTGGGACGCAGGTAGACGATGACGCCGCCGCCCTGAGCGCTCATCGTGGCGACGGCGTCGTCGAGCACCACTCCGCAGTGGCAGGTCGTCGAGCCGAACACGTCCCCGGTGAGGCACTCGCGGTGCACGTGCAGCGGTACCGGCTCGCCGGAGCCGACCGAGCCGATGAGCAGCACCAGATGCTCGGCACTCCCGTGGACATCTCGGAAGCCGATGACGCGGTGTATGCCACGACGTGTCGGCAGGGTGGTCTCTGCGAGCCGCACGATCTGGCGTTCGGTACGACGGCGGTAGCCGAGGAGTTCGGCGAGCGACACCACGGCCAGGCCGTGTTCCGCTGCGAAGTCGACCGATTCGGCACGGGAGGCGATTGTGGTGGGCAGATCACGGGACACGATCTCGCACAGTCCGGCGGCCTGCCGTCGCCCCGCCAGCCGGGCCAGGTCGATCGCGGCCTCGGCGACCCCCGGGATGCCCAACACCCCATCGGCGTCGGCCTGCACCGGGATCACGTGACCGGGACGGCTGAAGTCGCCCGGCCGGGCATCAGCGGATGCGAGTGCGGCAATCGTCCGGGCACGATCGGTCGCCGAGATCCCGGTGCCGGTGCCGCTGACATCCACCGCAACCCTCTGAGACGAGGTATCGGGACGATCGGGGTCCGACACGCACATCGGCGGTAGGTCGAGCCGCTCACACTCGGATCGCGGCAGCGCTGCGCGAACCAGACCGCTGGTGTGCCGCACGGTGAAGGCGAGCACCGCCGGGGTTGCGGCATCGGCGGCGAATACCAGGTGACCCTCGCTGCCGCACTCGGTATCGGCGATCACCACGACCGGACGGCCCTCCGCCACCGCATTGATCGCGCGACGGACCCGGATGTCGGTGGTCCTCATGTCGGTTCCTGCGCGACGACCGCCAGACGGCGGAACCGACTGCCGTGGAAAACCAGCGGCGGGGTGTCCGCGGCCACCCCCAGCGCGCAGATCTCCAGCAGGACGATCGTGTGATCACCGGCCGCCACCTCCGCATGGACCCGGCAGTCCCACCACGCACTAGCGCCGTCGATCAACACCGCACCGTTCGCGAGCTCACCCCACGACACCCCGGCGAACCGGTCACCGACCTTGCGCGACAGGCTGATCGCGGCGGCGGCGTGGTCTTCGGCGAGCACGCTGAGACCCAGCCGCCGCTGGTTTCGCAACCGCGGCCACGTCGTCGAACTGTTCTGCACCGAGATCGACGCCAGCGGCGGGTCGATCGAGACCGGGGTGAACGAACTGGCCGCCATCCCTACCGGTTCGCCGCCGATCACCGCACAGACCGCGGTGACCCCGGACGGGAAACAGCCGAACGCACGCCGCAGTTCGGCACTGTCAGCGGGACAGCGCTGGAGCTCCATCGACACAGCCATCTCCTATCCCACCCGACGCAGGAAGTCGAGAAGAAGCCGGTTGGTCTCCTCGGGGGCCTCCTGCTGGATCCAGTGGCCCACCTCGGGCACCATGTGGGTCCCCGAGTAGTTCGTCATCACCTCGGGTGCACGTTCGAGAGCTTCGGCCCCCCAGGTCGTACCGACGTCGTACTGTCCGCCGATGAACATCGCCGGCGGTGTGAGTGGCTTGCCTGCCTGGTCGGCGAGATCATGCCAGTCGTTGTCGATGTTGTGGTAGAAGCTCAGTGGACCGCCGAAACCGGAACGCTCGAATTCTGCTGTGTAGAAATCGAGATCGGCTTCGGAGAACCAGTTCGGCATCGTCGGGGGGTAGCTGAACGCATCCTTGAGCCGCGCGCCCTCGGCCATGCACAGCGGCCCGGCCCGGATGACATCGATCGGGTCCATCGCCTCCAGGTCGACTCCCGCGGCGACGGCTGCCTCGGACGCCGCAAGGACCCCACCACCGGAGACCGTGTACGTCAGGCCCCACAGCCATCCGCGCAGATCCTCTTCGATCTCGGCGATGATGCCGTCCTGCGCAGCGAAGTAGTCCTGGTACCAGACCCGCCCGGGTCCGGCCAGCACCCGGTGATAGTCGTTCGGGCGGTGTTCTCCGAACGGACTACCCGGCAGCCCGATCACGCCGCGGCCGGCGAAGGGCACGCTGATGCCGACCACCCCCGCGCACCGCTGCGGATGCAGCCATGCGAAGGTCCACGCCACCGGCGCACCCCAGTCGTGACCGACCACGACCGCCTGCTCGGCGCCGTAGGCGTCGATGACGCCGACGATGTCGCCCACCAGTTCTTTGATGCGGTAAGCCTCTTGGACTCGGTACTTCGAGGAGCGTCCGTATCCGCGCTGGTCGATCGCGACCACCCGGTAGCCGCCCGCTGCCAGTTCCGGGATCTGGTGCCGCCACGAGTACCAGGACTCCGGGAACCCGTGGACCAGCACGACCAGCGGGCCCTCCCCCTCTTCGACTGCGTGGATCCGGGTACCGCGGCAGTTCAGCATCCGATGGGTCTGTGACATCTTCGGCATCTGGCTCCTCTTCTCCTAGGGTGAGCGGGTCCCGACCAGGACGACTGGTGGTTTCTCAGTTCGCGCCAGGTGGTCGACGGGCGGCACGGCGCGATTCTCGTAGTTGCGCGCGATCAGGGTCTTGCGCCCCGAGAGCCTGGTCCTGGCCCATTTGCCCAGCACTTTCCCGGCGACCCTGGGGGTCATCAACGCCGCCGGCGGTTTGACCAGATGAACGACTGCCAGGAACTCGTTGTAGGCGCCGGCGTCGTCGTGCACCAGTTCCATGACCCGGTCCATATACCAGGTCAGCACCCGGAAATAGAAGGGACGCTTTCGCTCGACGTCCTGCAGCCAGTCGAACCGTAGATTCTGCTCACGGATCACGAACCACGCTGTGTCAGCCAACTTGCTGATCTTGCGGTAGTAGCGCCTCGGTAGCTCCGAGTGAACAGGACCGTACTTGGCAAGCAGAACCTGCATCTCGCGAACTTCCTTGAGCGCCAGAGTCATACCGAGGCCCGAAACGGGATCCGCGCTGGTGTAGGCGTCACCGACCGCCAGCAGGGCGCGCGGGAGACCACGCTTGTTCTCGTAGCGAAGCCGCAGCATGTTGGGATACCGGAAGTTGTAGATGGGTGACGCCGGCACCAAACCGTCGATGTTCTCACCCACCACCGCAGACGGCATGAAATCAGCGAACCGCCTGAACTCCTCTGCGGTGCGCGGCGGCGAATAGCAGTTGTAGGCAACAAGTGTGGTGGACAGAGTGCTGCGCGAGCTGTCGGTGTAGTACTGGGCGGCGTAGGTGTCCTCGTAGGGCCGGTACGCGTAGCAGATCATCATCACCTTGTCGTCCCACTGCCGGCCCGGCGGCACCCGGTGGTACATGGTGGAGTAGAAGCAGTTGATGATGTCCTGCTCGACTTCCGGCGCCCCCACGCCGATGCGATCGAGGAAATCCGGGATGTGAGTGTTCTTGCCCGATGCGTCCACCACGAATTCGGCTGGTATGACCTCGAGTTCACCGTGCCCGCGGTCGACTGCAACTCCGAGGACGGTGTTGCTGTCGCGATCGTGAACCAGGTCGGCCACCTCGGACTCGTAGTGGAAGGCGATGCGGGGTTCGTCGTCGAGCCGGCGACGGACGCACCATTCGAGCAGGGGGCGACCGGCGCAGACGATGTTGATGTCGCCGGTACCGGGTTTCTTCCAGGCGCCACCGAGCCGGATGCGGTACTGGGCCGCCATGTCGACATCGAAGGCGCCCTCGCGCACCATGTCGTCGACAATGCCGGGAAACAGTCGCTCCAACTCGATTCGGCCCGCGGTCAGAAGGTGATGCAGGTGCCAACCCTGGGCGGCGCCGGGCCTGCCTTCACGGCGCCGGTGCGGCTCGTCCTTCTCGAGGACGACGACCCGTTCGAAGGTGTCGCTGAGCACCTTGGCCGCGGCGATGCCGGCAATGCTGCCGCCGACCACCACCGCGGTCCCACGGCCCCGCTGCCGTGTGTCGGCCAGGTCGAGCTTCGAATAGTCCAGGTGCGGCAGGTTGCGCCGGCGGGCCGCCCCACTGGGGACGAATTTTTCGTAGTACAGACCGACACCGTGGGCGCCGTGCTCGTCGAGCCATCTGCGGGTGGCCTCGATCATGGGTCCTGGACCGCACAGATAGACGTCGGCGTCGCCATCGAACATGCCCGGCTCGAGGAGGTCGGTCACCGACCCCACGGCGCCGTCCCATCTGGGATCGGGCCGAGCGACGATGAGGTGCACCTGCAGACCGCTGATGCGGTTGTCCAGCTCCTCGAGTTCCCGTCGCTTGCAGAGATCCTCGACGTCGGTCACCCCGTAGAGCAGGTGCACCGGCTGCCCCGTCTCGGTATCGAGGCTCTGGGCCATGGCCAGGATCGCCGACAACCCGGTGCCTCCGGCCACCAGGACCACCGGCCGCACCACCGGGCGTAGGTGGAAGCTGCCCTTGCTGCACCGCAGAGCGATGCGATCACCCGGTGCGGCCCTGTCCCGCAGGTATTCCGACATCGTCCCTTCGGGCAGCAGTCGGATGATGAACTCCAGTTCCGTGCAGCCGTCTGCAGGGTGGGCATAGGAGTAGTTCCGCCAGACGTCGGTGCCGGGAACACGCAGCTGTGCGAACTGCCCCGGCTGATAGTCGATCGCACCCATCTCGGAAATGTCGATGCGCAGCAACGCCGTCGACGGGGAGATCCGGTCGACTCCGGTGACCGTCCCGTGGCCGGCTACCAGCTTCGCCGCGTTGTCGTCGGCCGGGTACTGCAGGTCGACCCGGCAGTCGGTGCTCGGGAGCGTCTGGCAGGTCAGTACCTTGCCTGCGGCGCGCTCGACATCGGAGAGCCCTTCGGTACGGCCCATCTCGTAGTCGCCCGACGAACAGGTGGCCACGCAGGTGCCGCAGATCCCGCTCTGGCACTCGTTGACTATTGCGATGCCGTGTTCCTCGGCCGCTTCCAGAATCGTCTGCTCCGGTTGCACCGGCATCGTCTTGCACGTCCCGTCGGAGTATCCGACGGTGACCTGGCGAACCACCACAGGTTCAGCTCCTTCGTTGGCGGGTGACTAGACGATGGCGAGGTGGGGCTTCTTGGCCAGGCGTGCGTTGAGACGGGGCATGACCTCTTCGGCGAGCAGTCGCATCGACTCTTTCCACGGGCCCGGGTCGTCGCGGTAGTCGAACCCCAGGATCAACAGGTGTCCGAAGCCGCCGACCTGGTCGTAGGTGGCTTCGAGCTTGTCCACCACCGTCTCGACCGAACCGACCACAAATGTGTTCTCGGCGAGGTACTCGGGGGTCACGTCATCGTCGGGCACCGACGGGTTGTGCTTGTAGAACTTGGTCATGCCGAACATGCGGAAGGTCGGCAGCACGTACTCACGCATGTTGCGGCCCATCATGCCGTCGACGGCATAGCGGAACGCCTGTTCGTCCGTTTCGGCGACGACGACCTCGCGGACCAGGCGCCAATCGCGGCGATCCGGAGTGCGGCCGCTGCGAGCGGCGCCCTCGAGCACCGCATCCCAGTGCGTCGCAACGTAGTCGGTGTTGAGGTCGAGGCTCATGGGAAGGTAGCCCCGCTCACCGGCGAGCTTCAGCGTTTCCGAGCCCGCGCTGAAGCCGGTGACCCCGATCGGAGGGTGCGGCGCCTGGAACGGCTTTATGTGCCGCCTCATCAGACCCTCGAACATCGGCGCGATGCCGTTGACGTTCCAGTACTTCCCTCGGAACTCCCACGGCTGGTCCTCGGTCCAGACCTTCAGCATGATCTCGAGAGCTTCCCGGGTCATCTCGCGGTGCTCACCGTTCTGCCCGTCGACGTCGAACAGAGCCCAGTCACCCGGGATGCCACTGGCGCCTACGCCCAGCATGAACCGCCCCTGGGCGAGGTGGTCGAAGTAGGCAACGCGGTGGGCCAGTTCCACGGGGTGGTGGTAGGGCAGCAGATGGGCGCCCGGGGCGAGCTTGATCGACTTGGTACGCAGCAGCGCCTGAGCCAGCAGCAGGTCCGGAGCGCAGATCGGTTCCCACGGCACCGTGAAGTGCTCACCGACCCAGGCTTCGACGTAGCCCAATTGGTCAGCGAGCTCGATGATTTCGAGGTCCCACTGAGTTGCGTCGTACAGACTCCGCTCCGGCGGGTGCGCCGGCATGAGAAATATCCCGATCTCCATCTTCAACCTTCCTCGGTCATGGCCCACAGCCCGAACATCGCGGCGGCGACCCGGGATCTCCGGCGCCTGCGGATGCGATGTACACCACAGTACTAACAAGATACATCGTCGAACGCAAGAGCCAGTTGTCTTGGCAATTTAACTTCGAATGCGATTTCAGCTCGCGTATCGGCTATGGACATTATGGGATGTGACCCCGTAACCTCCTGGAGGTCGGACCCACCGTGGGCATTACGGCGCCGCTGCGGCCCGCCGGACCGCCCGAGGACACCGCAACCGTCGCGTTCATCGGCCGTGCGGTTTTCACTCATGAAGGGAGTACTGCGTTGCAGGACTTCGACTGCCAGTTCGAATTCGTCGGCTACGAGCTCGTGGAGCGGGGACGCGTCGCGGTCATCACTCTCGATCGGCCCAAACAGCGCAATGCCCAGAACCGCGGCATGCTCGTCGAGCTGGGTGTGGCGTTCGAACGGGCCGAGATCGACGACACCGTCCGCGTCGTGGTACTGCGCGGGGCGGGCCCGTCGTTCTCGGCAGGACACGACCTGGGCTCCTCCGACGACGTCCGCGAACGCGCGCCGGGTCCGGGCCAGCACCCCACGTACGGGTGCGACGGCGGCACGTTGGGGGGTGTGGAGTCCCGGCACCGCCAGGAGTGGCACTACTTCTTCGAGAACACCCGGCGATGGCGCAATCTGCGCAAGATCACGATCGCCGAAGTGCATGGGATGGTGTTGTCGGCCGGTCTGATGCTCGCGTGGTGCTGTGATCTCATCGTGGCCGGCGAGGACACCGTGTTCGCCGATGTCGTGGGAACCCGACTGGGCATGTGCGGTGTGGAGTTCTTCGGTCACCCGTGGGAGTTCGGGCCCCGCAAGGCCAAGGAGCTGCTGCTCACCGGGGACGCGCTGGGCGCCGACGAAGCACATGCGCTCGGCATGGTGAGCAAGGTCTTCCCTGACGACCAGTTATCGGACTGTACAGTCGAATTCGCAACTCGCATAGCCAAATTGCCCACGGCAACCGCCCTGTTCATCAAGGAGTCGGTGAACCAGACGGTCGATGCCATGGGATTCTCCACCGCGCTGGATGCCTGTTTCTCGATCCACCAGCTCAACCACGCGTACTGGGCCGAGATCACCGGCGACCGGCTGGGCATCGGCACCGTCGAGCACGGACTGGAGGACTGGCGGCTCGCGCCGGAGATTCTGCCCGCAGGCAAGAACCAACCCTGACCGGAGGAAACCGCAGTGGACGCCGACTACCCGCCACAAGCCGAGGCATTCCGCGATCGCATCCGCGCGTTCCTCGCCGAACACCTGCCGCCGGACTGGTCCGGCGGCGGTGCGCTCACACCTGCAGAGCGCGGGACGGTCGCGCGCAGATGGCGCCAGTCGTTGGCCGAAGCGGGCCTGGTCGCGGTCTCCTGGCCCGAACAGTACGGCGGTGCAGGACTTTCCGTTCTCGAGCAGGTGGTACTGGACGAGGAGTTCGCCCGCGCCGGCGCGCCCGAACGTGCCGAGAACGACCTGCTGGGAATCCAGCTGCTCGGAAACACCCTGATCGCGCTGGGCACCGAGGAGCAGAAGAGGCATTTCCTGCCGCGCATCCTGTCCGCCGAGGACCGCTGGTGCCAGGGGTTCTCCGAGCCCGAAGCAGGCTCGGACCTGGCTTCCGTGCGGACCTCGGCCACCCTCGAAGATGACGAATGGGTGCTCAACGGCCAGAAGACCTGGACGTCGGCCGGCCCCACCGCGAACTGGATATTCGTGCTGGCCCGCACCGATCCGGATGCGCCGAAACACAAAGGGCTTTCGCTGCTGCTGGTGCCTATCGCTCAACCGGGCGTCGTCGTCCGGCCGATCGTCAACGCCGCCGGGCACGCGTCCTTCAGCGAGGTGTTCTTCACCGATGCCCGCACCCGGGAGACGAACGTGGTCGGCCGGGTCGGCCAAGGATGGCCTGCCGCCATGTCGGTGCTCGGCTTCGAGCGTGCCTCGCAGGTCACCACGGCGGCGATCAACTTCGGTCGCGACTGGGATCGGTTGTGGGCGCTCGCGCGTGACCGGGGCCTGCACACTGATGCGCACATCCGCGATGGGTTGGCCTGGTGTTATTCGCGCGTCCAGCTGATGCGCTACCAGGGGTACCGGGGGCTGACATCGCTGCTGTCCGGGCACCAGCCGGGCCGCGAGGCGGCGATCAGCAAGGTCATCTGGAGTGAGTACTTCCGGCGATACACCGAGTTGGCCGTCGAAATCCTCGGCCTCGAGGCCCTCGGTCCCATGGGGCCGGGCAATGGAGAGGCATTGATAGTGCCGGAGCCCGGGACGCCGAACTCGGCGGCGTGCTGGATGGACGAGCTGCTCTATGCGCGGGCCTCGACCATCTACGCCGGCAGTTCGCAGATCCAGCGCAACGTGATCGGCGAGCAACTGCTCGGGCTACCCAAAGAACCCGTAGGCCGCATCCCCGAGCTGGCCGGACACGGGCGGCACTGACATGGATTTCCGCTACCGCACCGAGCATGACGACCTGCGCGCGTCACTGCGCGGCCTGCTGAATGCGGTCGCGCCCCCGGCACGGGTCCGCGAAGTGGCAGCGGCGGACGGACACGACCGGGAACTCTGGCGCCGGCTCTGCGCCGACCTCGAACTTCCCGGCCTGCACCTGTCACCGGCCGACGGCGGGGCCGGCGGCACATTGGTCGAAGCCGCGATCGTCTTCGAGGAACTCGGCCGTGCGCTCACGCCGGTGCCGTTGGCGGCCACGGTGTTCGCGATCGAAGCTGTGCGCCGGCTCGGGGACGGACAGCAGCGGGCCAGGCTGTTGCCCGGGCTGCTGTCCGGAGAGCGGATAGGAACACTTGCCGCCACCGCACCCGATGTCACCGACCCGGCCGCGGCGACCGTGCGGGCCGAGCGAGCAGGCCCAGACACGGTGCTCTACGGGTCCTGCACGCCTGTGTTGCACGGGCACGTCGCGGATCTGTTCGTGGTTCCCGCGGCGGTCGACGGCCGGGTCGTCCTGCATGTGGTGCCGGCAGACTCCCCCGGCGTCGCGGTCGAACAGCTGCCCTCGTTTGATGCCACCCGGCCTGTCGCCCGGCTTCGGCTGGATCGGGCGCCGGCCGAGCCGCTCGACGCGGGGCGGTCCGACGGGGTCGAGCAGGTGCTGGACACCGCGAGAGTGCTGCTGGCCGCCGAGATGCTGGGCGGCGCCGAGGCCTGTCTGGCGATGGCGGTCCAACATGCCCGCAGCCGAACACAGTTCGCGCGGCCAATCGGCTCGTTCCAGGCGGTCAAACATCTCTGCGCCGAGATGATGATCGAGATCGACGCCACCCGTGCGGCGGTGATGTTCGCCGCCATGAGCGCAACCGACCCCGATGAGTTGCGCATCGCCGGACCGCTGGTCAAGGCCCAGGCCGCCGACACCTTCACGCTGTGTGCCGGCTCCGCGTTCCAGGTCCACGGCGGAATCGCCTTCACCTGGGAACACGACATGCACCTGTATTACCGCAGAGCCAAGACCACCGAGGCCCTGTTCGGCGGCAGCGTGCACCACCGCAGCCTGCTCGCCGACCGAGTAGGCCTCTAGAACCACGCCCGAGAGGAACCGACGATGAACACCGGGATCACCCTCAGCGACGCCCTCGCGCGTCACGCGCTCATCAGGCCCGACGCGTCCGCGCTGGTGGCCCCCCGGCGCCGCATCACCTTCGGTGAACTCGACGAACGTGTGAGTCGGCTGGCGTGCGCGCTGGCGGCACGCGGGGTCAGGCCCGGCGACCGGGTCGCGGTTCTCGGACTCAACAGCATCGAACTGGTCGAGTCCTGGCTGGCCGCACTGCGTCTGGGCGCCATCGCGGTTCCGGTGAACTTCCGACTGTCGGGCGAGGAGATCGCTTACGTCCTCGCCGACAGTGGGGCTGCCGCCATCGTCGTGGACCTGGCGCTCGAACCGGCGGTGGAGCAGGCGCGTTCGAAACTTCCGTCGCTGCACGCCGTCTTGACCATCGGCGGGCACCTGGAGCAGACGATCGCCGCAGCAGACCCCGACCCGGGCCGCCTCGCCGTCAGCGACGACGCGCCGGCCTTCATCATGTACACGTCGGGAACCACCGGCTTCCCGAAAGGGGCTGTCCTCACCCACCGCAACCTCTACCTGCATGCGTTCAGCTCGATTGCCACGCTGGGCCACCGGGACGACGATCACTGCTGGATGGCGGTGGCACCGCTGTTCCACACCGCCGGGGTGTCCGGGATGCTGCCGACCTTCCTCACCGGTGGGACCACGGTCATCCCGCCGTCGGGCAGCTTCGATCCGAACGCCATCGTCACCACCATCGTCGACGAAGGCGTCACCTCCTGCTGGATGACCCCGGCGCAGTGGCAGGCTGTCTGCGCACTTCCCGATCTCGAGACCCGTGATCTGTCGAGACTTCGACGGGTGTGGTGGGGTGCAGCACCGGCGTCGACATCCCTGCTGCGCAAGATGACCGACACGTTCTCCGACGCAGAGATCATCGCCGCATTCGGCCAGACCGAGTGCAGCCCCATCACCTGTCTGCTCCGTGGTGACGACTCGATCCGGAAGATCGGATCGGTGGGCACTCCGATGCTCAACGTCGCGGTCCGGGTGGTCGACAGCGAGATGAACGACGTGGTCCCGGGCGAGGTCGGTGAGATCGTCTACCTCGGTCCGCTGGTGATGAAGGAGTACTGGAACAAACCCCTCGAGACTGCCGAGGCGTTTCGCGGCGGCTGGTTCCACTCCGGCGACCTCGTCAGACGGGATGAAGACGGCTACGTCTATGTGGTGGATCGGAAAAAGGACATGATCATCTCCGGTGGCGAGAACATCTACAGCGCCGAGGTGGAGAACGCCGTCGCCACCCATCCCAAGGTCGCCGAGGTCGCGGTCATCGGTGTGCCCCATCCGAAATGGGGCGAGACACCGCTCGCGGTCATCGTGCCGCACGAACCTGCCGATCCACCGACCGATGCAGAGATCGAGTCACACTGCCGCGAGCAGTTGGCCCACTACAAGTGCCCGCAGTACGTACACACAGTCGACGCACTCCCCCGCAACCCCGCCGGCAAGGTCCTCAAAGGCCGACTTCGCGACGAGCACGGCACGCTGATCTCCTACGCGGCAGGACCGACCGATGCCGAGCTGCTCGACGAGACGATCGGGGCGAACTTCGAGCGCACCGCCGTGATGTATCCCGAGGTGGAGGCACTCGTCGACGTCCCCAGCGGCCGGCGGTGGAGCTACGGTGAGCTCAACACCGAAATCGACGTGGTGGCACGCTCATTGATGGCCAGCGGTATCGAGAAGGGCGACCGGGTCGGGATCTGGGCGCCCAACTGCCCGGAGTGGACGATCCTGCAGTACGCCACCGCCAGGATCGGCGCGATACTGGTCACGATCAACCCCGCCTACCGCACCCATGAGCTGGCCTATGTGCTCGAGCACTCCGGTGTTCGTCTTCTCGTCTCAGCCGCGGAGTTCAAGAGCTCCGACTACCGCGCCATGGTCGCCGAAGTCCGCCCGGATCTGCCCGGCCTGCGCGAGGTGTTGTTCTTGGGCACCGACGACTGGCACACACTGGGCGAACGAGCCGGGCTGGTGTCCGACGGCGAACTGCGACACCGCATCGCGGGGTTGACACCCGGCGATCCCATCAACATCCAATACACCTCGGGCACAACCGGTTCGCCCAAGGGCGCCACGCTGTCGCACCGAAACATCCTGAACAACGGGTACTTCGTCACCGAACTCATCGGGTTCGGACCGGGTGACCGGCTCTGCATACCGGTGCCGTTCTACCACTGTTTCGGAATGGTCATGGGCAATCTCGGCTGTACGACCCACGGTGCCACCATGGTGATCCCAGCGGCCGGGTTCGATCCAGCAGCGACGCTGGCGGCCGTCGAAGCGGAACGCTGCACGGCGCTGTACGGGGTGCCGACCATGTTCATCGCCATGCTCGGCCACCCCGACCTCGCGGATCGCGACGTCTCCTCGCTGCGGACCGGGATCATGGCAGGGTCACCATGCCCGGTGGAAGTGATGAAGCGCTGTGTCAACGAGCTCAACATGTCCGAGGTCGGAATCGCCTACGGCATGACCGAGACCTCGCCGGTGTCCTGCCAGACGCTGATCGACGACGACCTCGAGCGTCGTACCGCAACGGTCGGCCGCGCCCACCCGCATGTGGAGATCAAGATCGTCGAGCCCGACTCCGGCAGAATCGTCAAACGTGGGACACCGGGCGAATTCTGCACCCGCGGATACTCGGTGATGCGGGGCTACTGGTGTGACGACCAGAAGACCGGACAGGCGATCGACACCGACGGCTGGATGCACACCGGCGATCTCGCCGTGATGCGCGACGACGGCTACTGCACGATCGTCGGACGCATCAAGGACATTGCGATCCGCGGTGGCGAGAATGTGTATCCGCGTGAGGTCGAGGAATTCCTGCACACCCATCCCGATATCGATGACGTGCAGGTGATCGGCGTCCCCGACGACCGGTACGGCGAGGAGATCTGCGCGTGGGTCAAGATGCGGCCGGGCGCGGCGCCCCTGAACGCTTCATCGGTGCGCGAGTTCGCCACCGGGAAGCTCGCACACTACAAGATTCCCCGCTACGTCCACGTCGTCGACGACTTCCCGATGACGGTCACCGGAAAGGTGCGCAAGATCGACATGCGTGCCGAGACAGCGCGGATGCTGGGACTCTGAAGACTCTGAACACGCCGTTCTACACGCGGCGGGTGCGGCGCTCGTGCCAGCGCAGGCGCAGCATCAACAGGTTGCGGTGCGCACGCCAGCCTACCGACAGCGGGTCACGCCATACCGGAACGGCCGACGACCCGAAATCCCGATCCATGCCGTCCATTGTGCCGCGATCGGCCGGTTTCGGCCTTGTGACGCTTCATACGTTGCCGTGTCGACACCGTGAACATTGGTCGGCGGATCTATGAAGCGTGCAGGTCGTAGCGGCTCGCCAGCGAGGCCAGCGTGGATTCGATGCCCTCGGCATTCTTCTTCTGCAGGCCGAGCAACTCGATGACGAAGGGCAGCTTGGCGGTGGAGTAGTCGAACGTCTCGGTCACCTTCGTGGTCGCGGGACTCACCTCGGCCAGCTCCCAGCGCCATCGGTGACCGAGCGGATGTTGCCACTCGACGACCCGGTTCTCCTGCACCGCGGTGGCCGTCGAGGTGATCTTGTACGGCAGGCCGTACTGCGTCATACCGACGGTGAACTTGTCACCTTCGGTGAGCCGGTCGGGACCCTTGACCTCGATGTCGCGCACCGTGCCGGACCCGTCGATCTCGGGGTGGCGGTGGGGATCGACGATCATCGCGAAGATCTCGGCGATCGGCGCGCCGACCTGCACGCTGCGGCTGACGGTCTTCGGTCCTGCGTCTTCGGTCTTCAGTGTTGACGGGGTCATCAGAGCGCTATACCCGAAGGCCCTGCCGGCCAATCGGTCGACAGGGCCGATCGTGGCTCCGATCCGCCTAGTTCTTGGCGCCCCGCAGCTCGTGGGACAGCGCCTCGAGCTCGTCACCGCCGGCCATCTGCTGCGTGAGGTGTTCGAGCGTGATCTCGTCGTAGGTGCAGTCCAGCTTCTGCCGGCCTCGGTTGAGCAGTACGAAGTGATCACCCACCAGGTGCGCGTGGTGCGGGTTGTGGGTGATGAACACCACCCCGAACCCGGCCTCCTTGGCCGCGGTGATGTACTTCAGCACCACGCCGGACTGCTTGACTCCCAACGCAGCCGTCGGCTCGTCGAGAATGAGCACCCGGGCCCCGAAGAACACGGCACGCGCGATCGCGACACACTGCTTCTGACCGCCCGACAGCGAACCGATCGGCACGTCGACGTCCGGCAGGTCGATACCCATTTTCGACAACTCGGTCAGCGTCGTCGCGCGCATCGCATTGGCGTCCAACGAGAACGGGAACGACTTCTTACGGAGCTCCTGGCCGAGGAAGAAGTTGCGCCACACCGGCATCAACGGTACGACGGCCAGGTTCTGGTACACCGTCGCGATGCCCTTCTCCAGCGCGTCCGCCGGGGAGCCGAACTTGATCGCTTCCCCGTCGACGAGCAGGTCACCTTCGGTCTGCTGATGCAGCCCGGAGATGATCTTGATGAGCGTGGACTTGCCCGCGCCGTTGTCACCGAGGATGCCGGTGACCTCTCCGGCATGCACCCGCAGGCAGATGTCCTTGAGCGCCGTGATGTTGCCGTAGGACTTGCCCACATCCTTCAGTTCGACGAGCGGCACCTTGCCGCCCGAAGGGGCGTTGCTGCTCGGCTTTTCGACTGTGGTGGTCATCGGGTCACCTCTTCGCTGCGTAGTTGCGGAAGGCATTGTTGGCGATCACCGCGAACAGCAGCATCGCGCCCAGGAAGAACTTGAACCAGTCGGGGTCCCAGCCTGCATAGACGATGCCCTGGTTGGTCATCCCGAAGATGAAGGCACCGATGGCGGCGCCGATCGCGGTGCCGTAGCCGCCGGTGAGCAGACATCCGCCGATGACCGCGGCGATGATGTAGAAGAACTCGTTGCCGATGCCCTGGCCGGACTGCACGGTGTTGAAGGAGAACAGCAGGTGCATGCCGACGAACCAGGCGCAGAACCCGACGAACATGAACAGCCCGATCTTGACCGCGGTGACCGGAACACCTACGGCGCGTGCGCTTTCCTTGTCCCCGCCGACGGCGAAGATCCAGTTGCCGATCTTGGTCTTGAACAGCACCCAGGTCGCCACCGCGGTGAAGACCAGCCACCACACCACGGTGATGCGGATGCTCACCCCGAACACCGTGAACGACGAAGCGAACACCGCGCGTGCCGAATCCCAGCCCTGCATGTCACTGACGCTCTGGGTCGCCACCTGACCGGCGACCAACTTGGTGACGGCAAGGTTGATGCCTGCGAGCATGAAGAAGGTGCTCAACGTGATCAGGAAGCTGGGGATCTTGGTCTTCATCACCAGGAAGCCGTTGAAGAAGCCGACTGCCAGCGCCAAGACCAGCGCCAACGCGGCGCCGGCCCACAGGTTCAGGTGCAGGTTGTACGCCAGCATCGACGCCGCCAGAGAGCTGAACGTCACGGCAACACCGGTCGACAGGTCGAACTCGCCCCCGATCATCAGCACGGCGACGCCGCAGGCCATGATGCCGATGGTGGAACTGGCATACAGCACGGTGGCCAGCGAGGAGGCCTCGCGGAACGGCTCCGCCACGACCAGGAAAAGTACGAAGATCCCGATCGCGCCGATCGCCGCACCCACCTCGGGCCGAATCAGCAGGCGCTGCAGCCGGTTCCGTTCCTTTACACGCTCGTCTCTGGCCACCTTCTGCGGGGCCACGTCCATCTCCGACTGAGTGGTCATCAGCGCGTTCCGTTCTTCGCGTACTCGGCCACCGCGTCGATGTTGGTCTGATCGATGAACGCCGGGCCGGTCAGGGTGGGCTGGCCGCCACCGAGCACGTTGCCGTTGCTCAGGTACAGCCACAGGGAGTCGACGGCAAGATAGCCCTGCAGGTACGGCTGCTGATCCACGGCCCACTGCACGTCTCCGGACTCGATGGCCCCGACCAACGCGGCGTTGGTGTCGAAGGTGCCGATCTTCGTTTCACTGCCGGCCCTGGCGGCTGACTGCACCGCGGTGAGGGCGAACGGAGCACCGAGGGTGACGACATAGTCGACGCTGGGGTCCTGTTGTAGCTTGGCGGTGATGGTCGATTCCACCGACGGCATGTCCTTGCCGTTGACGTTCAGGATCTCGGTCGCCGGGAACGTGTCGCGCACCCCGGCGCAGCGGGCTTCCAGGTCCACGTGCCCCTGCTCCTGGATGACACACAGCGCCTTGGTCGCGCCCTCGGCGCGCAGTCGGTCACCAACCCCCTGGCCGGCGATGAAGCCGTCCTGACCGAAGTACTCCTTGACGCCCATCTCCTTCCAGGAGTCCATGCCGGCGTTGAACGCCACGACCGGAATGCCCTTCTCCGCAGCGGCATTCACCGCGGCCTGCATGGCGTCGGGCTTGGCGAGTGTCACCGCGATGCCGTCGACCCCGCTGTCGATCGCGCTCTGGACCAGATTCGCCTGGTTGGGCGCCTCCGGATCGTTGGAGTAGCGCAATTCGACATTGTCTTTCTGGGCGGCGGTCTCTGCGCCCTTGCGGACCAGGTCCCAGAACGAGTCACCGGGCACCTCGTGGGTGATCATCGCGATCGTCATCCGGGGGGTGTCCACGGTTCCGCCACCGGACCCCTCACCGGACCCCTGTGGCGCGCCGCCGGTCGAAGAACACGACACGATCCCCAACGCCAGGGCCCCTGCTCCAGCCACCGCCGCGAGCCGCTTGAACGTCATTGCTTCTCCTTAGTCCTCGAGATCGCCGCGACGCCCTCGCTGACCCACCCGGGGCCGTGCCGAGCGACACGCTTCACTGGTGATGTAATACGCCTCACACCCGAAAGTCAAGAGTTTGTCCTGACATTAGGACTGCAAGTCATATGCGGGTTAGCATCGGCGCAGATCACGGTGCTGGCAGTCGAACGCCTGCCGTACAGACGAATTCCCAACCGCGAGATCGGAGACCACCATGCCAGGACTCACCGGCCCCGGGAGCGTATTCCAGCTCGCGGTGTCGTCGGAGATGGTCTTCACTGACCTTCCGATACTCGAACGCGTCCGCCGCATCCACGACCTGGGCTTCGCGGTCGAGATCTGGAGTTGGCACGACAAGGATCTCGACGCTCTGGCCGCCACGGGGGCCACGTTCACGTCGATGACCGGCTATCTGCACGGCGACCTGATCGATCCCGACAGCTGCGACGAGGTGGTGCGCACGGCGGAGCTCAGCATCCAAGCCGCTGAGAGGCTGGGGGTCACGCGGCTGAACCTGCACACCGCCGAGCTCGTCGACGGCCAGGCCGCCCGCCCCCGGCACCGCGCGACCGGCCAGATGTGGCTCACCGCCACACGAACGCTGCAGCGCATCGGCGAGCTGGGCGCCGCGGCCGGCGTGACCTTCTGCGTGGAGAACCTCAACACGATCGTCGACCACCCCGGCGTCCCCCTGGCCCGCGCCAAGGACACCCTGGCGCTCGTCGAGGGCGTCGCTCACCCGCACGTGAAGATGATGCTGGACCTCTACCACGCCCAGATCGGCGAGGGAAACCTCATCGAGTTGGTGCGCCGCTGCGGCGATGCCATCGGTGAGATCCAGGTGGCCGACGTGCCGGGCCGGTGTGAGCCCGGCACTGGCGAGATCAACTACCCGGCGATCGCCGACGCGCTGCGTTCGATGGGCTACACGGGCACCATCGGACTGGAGGCGTGGGCGTCCGGCGACAGCGAGGCAGCACTGCAGTCCTTCCGCGCCGCCTTCGCCTGACCCCCGCCGGAACTGTATTCCATCAGCGGATTTCCGCAGAATGCGCGCCTGGAATACCGTTCCGGCGCAGGGTGGGCTAGCGGTCGACGAGCGTGGTGTCGAAGTAGTAGCGCGACGCCCGGTAGCAGTGGTTGCCGAACTCCACCGCGGCCCCCGAGTCATCGAACGCCGTGCGCGCCATCGTCAACAACGGGGCGTTGGGTTTCTCGTCTAGTAGCTGCGCCTCACTGCGGGTGGCACCGCGGGCGCCGATCCGTTGGCGTGCCAGCCGGATGTGCACACCACGGGCCCGCATCGACTGGTACAGCCCGTTGGTCTCGAGCTCGTCCGCACCGGGGGCGATCTCCACCGGCAGGTGATTGATCATCACGGCCAACGGTTCACCGTTGGCGCAGCGCAGGCGCTGGATGCAGACCACCTCACGGTCTTCGGCGAGGTTCAGCTCCCGGGCGACCTCCTCGTCGGGCGTGCCGACGCGGTAGTCGAGCAGCCGGGTGGTGGGCTCCTGGCCGGCGCGGGCGAGATCGTCGAACAGGCTCGTCAACTCCACACGACGGTGCACCGGATTCTGGACCACCTGGGTGCCGACGCCGCGTTTTCGCACCAGCAGACCCTTGTCCACGAGTTCCTGGATGGCACGCCGGGTCGTCGGGCGCGAGAGGGTCAGTCGCTTGGCGAGCGCGAGTTCGTTCTCGAAGCGGTCGCCGGGCGCAAGTTCGCCCTCCCGGATGGCGGTCTCGATCGCCTGAGCGAGCTGATAGTAGAGAGGAACAGGGCTTGACCTGTCGAGCTCCACCGTCAGGGGCACGTCGCGCTCCGATCTCGAAGGGGCCAGCCAAGGGTAGCTGAATCCTAGCATTTCATGATTGAAAGATAGAATGTCAGGACAAAGTATTGACACCAGGCCGTGACGCGGGGCACAGTCTTAACCAGCCACCCACCTACTCGTCGGAGTGACTTTTGAAGACCAATCAGCCATATGACGTGCTCGCCATCGGGCGATGCGGCGTCGACGTGTACCCACTCCAGGTCGGTGTCGGCCTCGAGGATGTCGAGACCTTCGGAAAGTTCCTGGGCGGCAGCGCCGCCAACGTCGCGGTGGCCGCCTCGCGGCTCGGCAACCGTGCGGCCCTGATCTCGGGCGTCGGTGACGACCCGTTCGGGCGTTTCGTCCGCGCGGAACTCGCCCGCCTCGGTGTCGACAACCGCTACGTGGCCACCCACGGCGAGTTCCCGACGCCGGTGACGTTCTGCGAGATCTTCCCACCCGACGACTTTCCCCTCTACTTCTACCGCAAGCCCAGTGCCCCCGACCTGCAGATCGATTCACAGGACATCGACGCCGACGCGGTCCGGTCGGCACGGCTGTTCTGGGCGACGGTCACCGGACTGTCCGAAGAGCCGAGTCGGAGCGCGCATTTCGAGGCATGGGAAGCTCGCGCCGGGAATAGCGAAAGCCGCGGGCCGCTCACGGTTCTCGATCTCGACTACCGGCCGATGTTCTGGGCTTCGGCGGCAGATGCCACCGAGCAGGTGCAGCGCGCGCTGGCTCACGTCACCGTCGCCGTCGGCAACCGCGAAGAATGCGAGATCGCCGTCGGCGAGTCCAATCCACACCGGGCGGCCGACGCACTGCTCGACCTCGGTGTCGAGTTGGCCATCGTCAAACAGGGTCCGCGCGGCGTGCTCGGCAAGAGCAGGCACTCGTCGGTCACCGTGGCCCCCAACGAGGTTGACGTGGTCAACGGCCTCGGGGCCGGGGACGCCTTCGGCGGCAGTCTGTGCCACGGGCTGCTCAACGGGTGGCCCCTGGAGAAAACCCTGCGCTACGCCAACGCCGCCGGAGCCATCGTGGCCGGCAGGCTCGAGTGCTCCACCGCCATGCCGACCAGCGCAGAAGTCGCCGAGCTGGCAGAGCAGACCGCATTGGGAGCCGTCAATGTCTGAAACCGCGCTGTGCAGCGACTATGCCGCCATCACCGAGATCCGAGCCACGGACCCCACCGCGATCGCACGGGCATGGCAGCAACGGTCCACCCGACCGACGTTGCGTGACAACGGAAGACTCATGATCGTCGCCGCCGACCACCCCGCCCGGGGCGCCCTGGCGGTCGGGTCGCGCCCCACTGCGATGAACAGCCGCACCGATCTGCTCGACCGGTTGCGTGCAGCGCTCGCCGATCCCGGTGTCGACGGGGTGCTGGCCACCGCCGACATCCTCGACGACCTCGTGCTCCTGGGGGCGCTCGAGGACAAGGTCGTGTTCTCCTCATTCAACCGCGGCGGGCTCGCGGGATCTTCGTTCGAGCTCGACGACCGGATGACCGGCGCCACCGCGGCATCCACCGCAGCAGCGAGGATGAACGGCGGAAAGATGCTGTGCCGGATCGACCTTGACGACCCCGGAACCGTTGCAACCTTGGCTGCCTGCGCGCAGGCCGTCGATGGTCTGGCCGCGCACGGCATGATCGCAATGCTCGAGCCGTTCATGTCCACCCGGGTCGACGGCAAGGTTCGCAACGACCTGAGCCCCGACGCGGTGATCAAGTCCGTACACATCAGCCAGGGCCTGGGCGCCACGTCGGCCTATACCTGGATGAAGCTTCCGGTCGTCGATGAGATGGATCGGGTGATGGAATCCACCACGATGCCCACCCTGCTGCTCGGCGGAGACCCCACCGATCCCGACGAGGCATTCGCGAGCTGGGAGAAAGCGCTCGCACTGCCGTCGGTGCGCGGCCTGATCGTCGGCCGGACGCTGCTGTATCCATCCGACGACGACGTGAGCTCGGCCGTCGCGACCGCGGTGTCACTGGTCCGATGAACAGCGACCTCTACATTCCGGCGGGCAGCGCCTCCGCGCCGTTCACTGTCGCGATCACCCCCCAAGACGCGGGGTGGGCAGAGTCGTCGCTGCACGTCGTCGACCTCGGTGACGGGCAGAACCTGTCCCTGCACACCGGCGGCGACGAGGTGATGATCCTGCCGCTGGCCGGTGCAGGCACAGTCGAGTGCGCCGGTGAGTCGTTCGAGTTGTCACTGCGCGCTTCGGTTTTCGACGGGCCTGCGGACATGGTGTACCTGGGGATCGACCAGGCGTACACGCTCTCTGGTCACGGCCGGATCGCAATCTGCGGTGCGCGTGCGACGAGTTCATACCCCAACCGTCGGGTCGCCGCAGCCGACGTCGCGGTCGAACTTCGCGGTGCGGGCAACTGCAGCCGGCAGGTGCACAACTTCGGCACCGCGACGACGTTCGAGGCGGACTCGTTGATCGCGTGCGAGGTCATCACCCCCGGCGGGAACTGGTCGAGTTACCCCGCGCACAAGCATGACGAGAACACCGACGTGGAGACACAACTCGAGGAGATCTACTACTTCGAGATCGCCGACAGCCCGGCCGGTACACCGGGTTTCGGATACCACCGGGTGTACGGCACTCCGGAGCGGCCCATCGAGGTCCTCGAGGAGGTCCGAACCGGCGACGCCGTGCTGGTCCCCCACGGGTATCACGGCCCCTCCATCGCCGCACCGGGCCACCACATGTACTACCTGAACGTGATGGCCGGCTCCGGTCCCAACCGCGCATGGCTCATCTGTGACGATCCCAACCACACCTGGTTGCGTGGCAGCTGGGAGCACCAGGAGATCGACCCGCGCCTCCCGTTCACTGCGTTTTCCGAGACGTCCTCCGCACCCCAAGGAGAATGACCCGTGGTTTCCACCGCGCCGAAGTCGACCGACAAGCTCGCCGACACCGAACCGACCGTCCGGCTCACGGTGGCACAGGCCACCGTGCGGTTTCTCGCCAACCAGTACGTCGCGCGTGACGGCGAGCGGCACAAGTTCTTCGCAGGGTGCTTCGGGATCTTCGGACACGGCAACGTGGCCGGGATCGGGCAGGCGCTGCTCCAGGACGAAGTGGAGGCACACGAGGCCGGCGTCGAACCGGGACTGAAGTACGTCCTGGGCCGAAACGAGCAGGCCATGGTGCACACCGCGGTGGCCTACGCCCGCCAGCAAGACCGCCTGCAGACCTGGGCGGTGACCGCCAGTGTCGGTCCCGGGGCGACGAACATGCTCACCGGAGCCGCGCTGGCCACCATCAACCGGCTTCCGGTACTGCTGCTGCCCGCAGACACTTTCGCCACGCGGGCCAGCTCACCCGTGCTGCAGGAGCTGGAGTTGCCCTCCAGCGGCGACGTCACCGTCAACGACGCGTTCAGGCCGCTGTCCCGCTACTTCGACCGGGTATGGCGCCCCGAGCAACTCCCGGCCGCGCTGCTGGGTGCGATGCGGGTCCTGACCGACCCCGTCGAGACAGGCGCAGCGACGATCGCCCTACCGCAGGACGTCCAGGCCGAGGCGTTCGACTGGCCGGAATCCCTGTTCGCCGAAAGAACCTGGCACATCGCGCGCCCGCTGCCGGAGCGTTCGGTGATCGCCCGCGCGGCCGAGATCATCCGCTCGGCCCGCAGGCCACTGATCGTGGCCGGCGGCGGCGTCATCTACTCCGGCGCCAGCGACGCTCTGTCGGCTCTGGCGGCACGCACCGGAATCCCGGTGTGCGAGAGCCAGGCCGGCAAGGGATCACTGCTGCACGAGCATCCGCAGAGCGTCGGCGCCGTGGGTTCCACCGGCACCACCGCCGCCAACGCGCTGGCCAGCGAGGCCGACGTCATCATCGGCATCGGCACCCGGTACAGCGATTTCACGTCGGCGTCTCGGACCGCGTTCAACAACCCCGACGTCCGCTTCGTCAACATCAACGTGGCGTCGCTGGACTCGGTCAAGCAGGGCGGCGTCAGCGTGGTGTCGGATGCGCGCGAGGCGCTCGAGGCGCTGGACGTGGCCCTGTCCGACTACACGGTCGGCGGTGAATACCGCGCCAGGGTCGGCGAATTGGCGACGGAGTGGAACGACACCGTCTCGGAGGTGTACCGCACCGAAGACGGCGCCGCGCTGAACCAAAACCAGGTGATCGGGCTCGTCAACACCCTGTCCGAGCCACGCGACGTGGTGGTGTGCGCTGCCGGATCGATGCCCGGGGACCTGCACAAGATGTGGCGGATGCGTGACCGTAAGGGCTACCACGTCGAATACGGATACTCCTGCATGGGTTATGAGATCGCCGGCGGCATCGGTGTCCGGATGGCGGCCCCGGACCGAGACGTGTTCATCATGGTCGGCGACGGGTCCTACCTGATGATGGCCACCGAACTGGTGACCGCGGTGCAGGAGGGCGTCAAGATCATCCCGGTGCTGGTGCAGAACCACGGCTTCGCGTCCATCGGTGGTCTTTCGGAATCGTTGGGCTCACAACGGTTCGGCACGGCCTACCGCTACCGCAGCGAGGACGGCCGACTCGACGGCGGCAAGCTCCCGGTGGATCTCGCCGCTAACGCCGCCAGTCTGGGCGCAGACGTCATCCGGGTGTCGACGGCGGCCGAGTTCAGCGACGCGGTGAAGGTGGCCAAGTCGGCCGACCGCACCACGGTGATCTACGTCGAGACCGACCCGCTGATCTTCGCCCCCGACAGCCAGTCCTGGTGGGATGTCCCGGTCAGCGAGGTGTCGACGTTGTCGTCCACGCAGTCGGCGTATCAGCGTTACGCGGATTGGAAGAAAGTGCAACGGCCACTGATCAACCCCTCGGATCGCTGACCGTGACCGGTGACCGAGATCTGCGCATCGCCGTGCTGGGCGTCGGGGTGATGGGCGCCGACCACGTCGCCCGGATCACCTCGCGAATCTCCGGGGCCCGGGTGGGTGTGGTCAACGACTACATCACCGAGAAGGCCGAGCAGATCGCCTCCGAGATCGACGGATGCCGTGCGGTGGCCGATCCGCTGGAGGCGATCGCCGATCCCCAGGTGGATGCCGTGCTGCTGGCCACGCCCGGCGCCGTCCACGAGAACCAACTGCTCGCCTGCCTGGAGCACCGCAAGCCGGTCCTGTGCGAAAAGCCGCTGACGACAGAGGTTTCGACGTCGTTGGACATTGTTCGGCAGGAGTCCCAGCTGGATCGTCCGCTGATCCAGGTCGGGTTCATGCGGCGCTTCGACGACGAGTACATGCACCTCAAGGCGCTGCTCGACGGCGGCGAACTGGGCCGGCCACTGCTCATGCACTGCGTGCACCGCAACGCCAGTGTGCCGTCGTACTTCGACAGCTCGTTGATCGTCAAGGACTCGCTCGTGCACGAGGTCGACGTGACCCGATTCTTGTTCGACGAGGAGATCACGAGCGTGCAGATACTCAAACCGTCCTCGAACCCCGCGGCGCCGGAGGGCGTCATCGATCCTCAGATCGCGGTCCTGAGGACCGCCTCGGGAAAGCACGTCGACGTCGAACTCTTTGTCACCACCGGTGTGGCCTACGAGGTTCGCACCGAAGTGGTTGGCGAGAAGGGCAGCGCGATCATCGGCCTGGACATCGGGATGATCCGGAAATCCGCCCCGGCCACGTGGGGCGGGCAGGTGACGCCCGGGTTCCGGGAGCGCTTCGGCCGCGCCTATGACACCCAGATCCAGCGCTGGGTGGACGCCGTCCGGGCCGGCGTCAATGTCGATGGCCCCACTGCCTGGGATGGCTACGCAGCCGCGGCCGTCTGCGCTGCCGGCGTCGAGTCCCTCCATACCGGCCTGCCCGTCGACGTGCAGCTCGCAGCACGCCCCTGAACCGCAACATCATCAAGGAAAGAAGAAATCGATGACGAAGACCATTTCTCATTGGGTGGGTAACAAGGAGTTCTCCGGGACCGGTAGCGGTACGGCGCCGGTGACGAATCCGGCGACCGGTGCGGTCACCGGGCAGGTGGCGTTGGCCACCGTCGAGGATGCGCGTGTGGTGATCGATGCTGCCGCGGCGGCGTTCCCGGCCTGGCGGGACACCTCGCTGGCCAAGAGGACTCAGGTGCTGTTCCGGTTTCGGGAGCTGCTCAACGAACGCAAGGGTGAACTCGCCGAGATCATCACCGCCGAACACGGCAAAGTCGTCTCCGACGCCCTCGGGGAAGTCTCGCGCGGCCAGGAAGTCGTCGAGTTCGCCTGCGGCATCCCGCACCTGCTCAAAGGCGGGTTCACCGAGAACGCCTCGACCAAGGTCGACGTCTACTCCATCCGCCAACCCCTGGGCCCGGTCGCGGTCATCTCCCCGTTCAACTTCCCCGCCATGGTCCCGATGTGGTTCTTCCCCATCGCCATCGCCTGCGGCAACACCGTGGTCCTCAAACCCAGCGAGAAAGACCCCTCAGCGTCGCTGTGGATCGCGGCGCTGTGGGCCGAAGCCGGCCTACCACCCGGGGTGTTCAACGTCCTACAAGGCGACAAGACCGCCGTCGACGAACTGCTCACCAACCCCACGATCAAATCCGTCAGCTTCGTGGGCTCCACCCCCATCGCCCAGTACGTCTACACCACCGCCACCACCGCCGGAAAACGCGTCCAAGCCCTCGGCGGCGCCAAGAACCACGCCGTCATCCTGCCCGACGCCGACCTCGACCTGGCCGCCGACGCCATGGTCAACGCCGGCTTCGGCTCCGCCGGGGAACGCTGCATGGCCATCTCGGCCTGTGTGGCCGTCGGCCCCATCGCCGACGACCTGGTCGCCAAAATCACTGACCGGGCACGCACCATCAAAACTGGCGACGGCACCAAGGACTCCGACATGGGCCCCCTGGTCACCCAAGCCCACCGCGACAAAGTCGCCTCCTACATCGACGCCGGCGAAGCCGACGGCGCCAAAATCGTCGTCGACGGCCGCACCGTCACCCCCAACGGCGGCGCCGACGGCTTCTGGCTCGGACCCACCCTCATCGACCACGTCACCCCCGACATGAGCGTCTACACCGACGAAATCTTCGGCCCCGTCCTGTCCGTCGTCCGCGTCGACACCTACGACCAAGCCCTGGAACTGATCAACACCAACCCCTACGGCAACGGCACCGCCATCTTCACCAACGACGGCGGCGCCGCCCGCCGCTTCCAAAACGAAGTCCAGGTCGGCATGGTCGGCATCAACGTCCCCATCCCCGTCCCCATGGCCTACTACAGCTTCGGCGGCTGGAAAAACTCCCTATTCGGCGACGCCCACGCCCACGGCACCGACGGCGTCAACTTCTACACCCGCCAAAAAGCCATCACCCAACGCTGGCTCGACCCCAGCCACGGCGGCATCGAACTCGGCTTCCCCCAAAACCAGTAACCCATTCCCCCGCGAGCGCGCGTGTCGGTACGCGACACGCCGCTCGCGGGTGGCATTTTCGTCACGCTCGCGAGGGACGACAACAATGACCGACACCAAATTGGTGGCAACCGCATGGACCAGTGCGGGCGACACGTCACCGGTGCACGTCCCTGCCACCAGTCCGGTACCGATCACCGAACGGGTCGCGGCAATCGCGGCCGCGGGTTACTGCGGCCTCGGTCTGATCGCCGACGATCTGGTCGTCGTACGCGACTCCATCGGCTTCGCAGGTCTGCGTGATCTGCTCGCCGATCACGGGCTCCACCACATCGAGATCGAACTGCTCGAGCGGTGGTGGATCCCCCGCGACACCCCCGGGCACACGCACGAGATCCGCGATCTGCTCTTCGATGCCGCTGACGTCCTCTCCCCCGCGTTCGTCAAGATCGGTTCGGACAACGGACCGCCCGCTCGAGACCCGTTGGCATTCGTCGCGCCGCTGCGTGAGCTGGCCGACCAAGCCGCCGACCACGGCACCCGAGTGGCCATCGAGCCGATGCCGTTCGCCGCGATCTCGACGGTGCCGATCGCCTGCGAGCTCGTCGCTGCCGCAGCTCACCGTCGCGTCGGCCTGATCATCGACGCCTGGCACGTGTTCCGCGCAGGTACCACCCTGGCCGAACTCGACGCCGCGCTGCAGTCAGGGACGATCTTCGGGGTGGAACTCGATGACGCGGCGCCCGGTGTGGTCGGCACGCTCTTCGAGGACACAGTGCAGCGCCGATTGCTCTGCGGTGATGGTTGCTTCGATCTCAAAGGGTTGGTCGAGGTGTTGCGCGACAAGGGGTTCCGCGGGCCGTGGGGCGTGGAGATCCTGTCGGCGAAGTTCCGCAGACTGCCGGTCGCGCAGGCGCTCGAACAGGCCGCCGACTCCACGCTCGCCCAGCTGTAGCGGCCATGCCGCCCAGCGAGGTGTCGAATTTCTTACGTACGGCCACCACCGGTCCACCTCCCCTGGCGCCCGGGTACCCATGAGGCATGATGCGTCGGCTGTTCGTGCTCGTTGTGGTGCTCGTCGTCGTCGGATGCGGCGGCCAAGCCGGGGACTCCGCTCAGTCGTCGACCGAGACGACGGCCGCGTCCACCACGGCGACGACCACCGGCATGCTGCCGGCCGGCGTCCCGACAGAGGGCAACCGCCCACCGGCTGACGATCTCCCGCCAGCGGCCGAGCCGCAGCAGGCGCCGCCGCAGAACGGGCAGGTGCCGGGGCGGATCGTGCCGGTCGGGTCGGCGCCGGAGGGCATCGTCGTCGACGCGGTCACCCGTACCGTCGCCGTCGCCAAACGCAATCCCGACGAACTCGTCCTGATCAACGCCGACACCGGCGAGATCACCGGGCGCACCGCTCTGCCCGGCTACGTCCGCCATCTGCAGCTCGCCGCCCCCGGCGGCCCGGTCCTGGTGCCGGTGGAGAGCGCCGACGCCCTGGTGCGGGTGGAACTTCCTGGCGGACGCGCGGAATCACAGGTGCTGACAGGCACCTTCCCCCACGACGCGTCGCAGGCCCCGAACGGCACCGTGTTCGTCGCCAACGAACTGGGCGGCACGGTCTCCGCGGTACGCGGTGAGGAGATCGTCAAGGTCTTCACCGACAGCGTGCAGCCGGCGGGGCTGGCTCCGGTCGGCTCCGCGATGGGACTGATCGACGTCCGCAAGAACGACCTGACCATCTATGACAGCGACGACCTGACCATCGTCGGGTCAACACCGGCCGGCGAGGGCCCCACGCATCTGGTCGCCGACCGGCACGGCCGGATGATCGCCACCGACACCCGCGGCGACGCCATCAGGGTCTTCGATACCCAGCCGCGTCAGGTCGCCGAAACCGCCCACCCCGGAGGGCCTTACGGCATCACCTATGACCCCACCCGGGACCGGTTGTGGGTGGCGTCCTCCGGCATTAACGAGGTGATCGGATACGACATGACCGATCCGATGCCCCGCGAGGTCCAGCGGATCCCCACCGTGCAGAACCCCTACACCGTGGGGGTGGACGCGACCACAGGACGGCTGTTCATCGCCGGTGTCACCGCCGGCGTGGTGCAGATCGTCGACCCGGACTGACGCTGACGTCACGGTCGCCGAGCGCGAGCGTGCGCATTTGCACACGACACACCGAGTGCCGACGTGCAAACACGCACGCTCGCGGGGAAAAGTGATCAGAGGATGTAGAGCATCTCCTGGTAGGTCGGCAGCGGCCACAGATCGTCGGCGACAAGGCCTTCCAACGCGTCGGCCGCCTCACGCACTGCGTCCATCAACGGCAGCAGGCTCTGCGCATGGGCAGCTTCCTCGCGGGCCGAGTCGCCACCGTGCACACCCATCGCCGTCTTGAGCGCGCTCAACGCGCTCGTCAGCTCCGAGATGGGCGCGGAGACCGTCGACAGCAGCGTCATGTCCGGCTCCAGGCCGGCCGCCTTCAGCGTCGCCGCGTTCTGCGCGAGCTCGGTCTGGTAGCGGATCGCCGCAGGCAGAATCACGGTCGAGCCCACCTCCAGCGTCAGCTTGGCCTCAACGGCCACCGTCAGCGCGTACATCTCATAACGGACCTCGACCCGGCTCTCCAGCTCGCGCGCGCTGAAGACATTGAACTTCTCGAACACCTCGATCGCTTCGGGCTTCACCAGCTCCGGAATGCAGTCGATGGTGGTCTTGAGGTTCGGCAGCCCACGCTCGGCGGCCTCGATCTGCCAGTTCTCGGAGTAACCGTCGCCGTTGAACACGACGGCGCCGTGCTCGGTGATGATCTCGGTGAGCAACTGCTGCACTGCGGTGTCGAAGTCTTCGCCCTCGCCGACCGCCTTCTCGAGCCAGGTCGCCATGTAGTCGAGCGAATCGGCCATGATCGTGTTCAGGATGATCATCGGCACGTTGATCGTCTGCCCGGAGCCCGGCGCGCGGAACTCGAAGCGATTGCCTGTGAAGGCGAATGGGCTGGTGCGGTTCCGGTCACCCGGATCGGTCGGCAGCACCGGTAGGGTGTCGCAACCGATGATCATGCTGCCCTTGCCCTTGGAGGAGGTGGCCGCACCCTTGGCGATCTGCTCGAAGACGTCGGCCAGCTGGTCGCCGAGGAAGATCGAGATGATGGCCGGCGGGGCCTCGTTGGCGCCGAGGCGGTGATCGTTGGTGGCCGAAGCCACCGACACCCGCAGCAGGCCGGCGAACTTGTGAACGGCGCGGATGACGGCCGCGCAGAACACCAGGAACTGGGCGTTCTCGTGCGGGGTGTCACCGGGCACCAACAGGCTGCCGAACTGAGCATTGCCGAGTGAGAAGTTGACGTGCTTGCCCGATCCGTTGACGCCGGCGAACGGCTTCTCGTGGAACAGGCACTCCATGCCGTGCTTCTTGGCGATGTTCTTGAACGTGGTCATCAACAGCTGCTGATGGTCGGCGGCGATGTTGGCCCGTTCGAACATCGGGGCGATCTCGAACTGCCCGGGGGCGACCTCGTTGTGCCGGGTCTTGGCCGGGATGCCGAGCTTGAACAGCTCACGCTCGGTGTCCATCATGAACGCCAGCACCCGGTCCGGGATGGCGCCGAAGTAGTGGTCGTCGAACTCCTGGCCCTTGGGCGGCTTGGAGCCGAACAGGGTCCGTCCCGCATTGATCAGGTCCGGGCGGGCGAGGAAGAAGTGCCGGTCGACCAGAAAGTACTCCTGCTCGGGCCCGCAGAAGGACACGATGTTGTCAAAATCGCTGTGCCCGAACAGCTTCAGGATGCGCTCGGCCTGTGCGCCCATGGCCTGCTGGCTGCGCAGCAGCGGCGTCTTGTAATCCAACGCCTCGCCGGTCATCGAGACGAACACCGTCGGGATGCAGAGCGTGTTTCCGTTCGGGTTCTCCAGGATGTACGCCGGGCTGGTGACATCCCAGCCGGTGTAGCCGCGGGCCTCGAAGGTGCTGCGCAGGCCACCGGACGGGAAGCTCGATGCGTCGGGCTCACCCTGGATCAGGGTCTTGCCGGCGAATTCGGCGAGCGTGGTCCCGTCGCCCACCGGATCGAGGAAGCTGTCGTGCTTCTCAGCGGTCAGCCCCGTCATCGGGTAGAAAACGTGAGCGTAGTGGGTGGCCCCCCTCGACAGCGCCCAGTCCTTCATCACCGAGGCGACCGAGTCGGCGATCGCCGGATCCAGCTTGGCGCCCTTTTCCATCGTCGCGACCATGGACTTGTAGACCGACTTGGGCAGCCGCAACCGCATCTCGGCCAGCGTGAAGACGTTGGTACCGAAGATCTCGCCGGGGGCCTCGCCTGGATCGAAACTGATGGGGGGAGGCACATACGCCTCGACGCTGTTGATCGCCTGCAGGCGTACCGCATTTCCGCTCAATGGACTTCCTATCACCGCTGGTGTCCGCAAGGGGCTTGACGGACAGTTGACCGGCCCACAGTAGGGAGGCCGCGTTCCGGGATTGTTACGTCAGCGTCAACGGGGTGATTCGGTCGTCACGGTCGCCGCCGTGCTTGCTTCCGGCTTGCGGCCGCGGAGCCCGCGAGGGCAGCGCCTACGCTGGTTTCATGGGTCTACGGCTGCGCAGGGGGCGGGGGGTCACCCGTGACATCGAGGCGGATTACGACGAGCGCACGACGGTGGTCACCGGCCGGGAGCACGAAGCGGCCGGAGTCAGGGCCGTGCTGGTGTCGCTGCAGCGTGGGCTCGAGTCCATGGGCCCGCTGCGGACGGCGCTGTCGCTGGTCAGGCTGAACCAGCGCAAGGGCTTCGACTGCCCCGGCTGTGCGTGGCCGGAGGAGCCCGGCGGCCGCAAGTTCGCCGAATTCTGCGAGAACGGCGCCAAGGCCGTCGCCGAGGAGGCCACCAAGCGTGTCGTCACGCCCGAATTCTTCGCCCGGCACTCGATCGCCGATCTGGAAGGCCGCCCGGAGTACTGGCTGAGCCAGCAGGGCAGGCTCACCCACCCGGTGGTGCTACGCCCCGGTGACGACCACTATCGGGAGATCGGCTGGCCCGAGGCGTTCCGGTTGATCGCCGACGAGCTGCGCGCGCTGGACGATCCGAACGAGGCGGTGTTCTACACCTCCGGTCGCACCAGCAACGAGGCGGCATTTCTCTACCAGCTGCTGGTGCGCAGCTTCGGCACGAACAACCTGCCGGACTGTTCGAACATGTGCCACGAATCCTCGGGAGCCTCGCTGGTCGAGTCGATCGGCATCGGCAAGGGGTCGGTGACCGTGGAAGACGTGGCGGGCGCGGACCTCATCGTGATCGCCGGACAGAACCCGGGCACCAACCATCCGCGGATGCTCTCGGTGCTGGAGAAGGCGAAAGCCAACGGCGCGAAGATCATCGCGGTGAATCCGCTGCCCGAGGCCGGCCTGATCCGGTTCAAGGACCCGCAGAAAGTCCACGGCGTGGTCGGCCAGGGCGTCGCGATCGCCGACGAGTTCGTCCAGATCCGACTGGGCGGCGACATGGCGTTGTTCGCCGGGGTGGCCCGCCTGCTGTTGGAAGCCGATGACCGCAGCCCGGGAAGCGTCGTCGACCGCGACTTCATCGACAACTACTGCGCCGGCTTCGACGAGTACGCAGCGCAGGCGCGCGCGGTGGACATCGACACCGTCCTGGAGGCCACCGGCATCTCGCGTACCCAGCTGGAACGGGTGGCCGCGATGTTCGTCGCATCAGAGCGCACCGTGGCGTGCTGGGCGATGGGCCTGACTCAGCACCGGCACGCGGTGTCGATGATCTCCGAGATCAGCAACGTGCTGCTGATGCGCGGCATGATCGGCAAACCCGGAGCGGGCCTGTGCCCGGTGCGCGGGCATTCGAATGTGCAGGGCGACCGCACGATGGGCATCTGGGAGAAGATGCCCGAGACGTTCCTGGCCGCGTTGGACGCCCACTTCGGGATCACCAGCCCACGTGAGCACGGTGTGGACACCGTCGACGCGATCCGGGCCATGCGCGACGGCCGGGCCAAGGTCTTCATGGGCATGGGGGGCAACTTCGCGCTCGCGACGCCGGACACCACCGTCACCGAGGCGGCACTGCGGGCCTGCGCACTGACCGTGCAGGTGTCCACGAAGCTGAACCGCAGCCACGTCGTGCACGGACGGACGGCACTCATCCTGCCGTCGCTCGGCCGGACCGACCGCGATGTGCAGAACGGCGTGAAACAACAGGTCTCGGTTGAGGATTCGATGTCGATGGTGCATCTGTCCCGCGGTAGCCTGCACCCGCCAGGAGAGCAGGTGCGCAGCGAGGTGGCGATCGTCTGCCAGCTCGCGCGGGAACTGCTCGGGCCCGGGCATCCGGTGCCGTGGGAGCGGTTCAACAACGACTACGACGCCATCCGCGACGCCATCGCCGCGGTGGTCCCGGGCTGCGGCGACTACAACGCCAAGGTGCGGGCACCCGACGGCTTCCAGCTGCCCCACGGCCCCCGCGATTCACGCGAATTCCCCACCAGCACAGGGAAAGCCAACTTCGCGATCAACCCGCTCGAATGGGTGCCGGTCCCCCCAGGCCGGTTGGTCCTGCAGACCCTACGCAGTCACGACCAGTACAACACCACGATCTACGGCCTGTCCGACCGCTACCGCGGCGTGGAGGGCGGCCGTCGGGTGGTGTTCGTCAACCCGGCCGACATCGCCTCGTTCGGGCTCGCCGACGGCGACCGGGTGGACCTGGTGTCGGAATTCACCGCTGGCGGCGAGTTGCAGGAGCGTCGCGCCAAGGACTTCCGGGTGGTGCCGTATTCGACGCCGGTCGGCAACGCCGCGGCCTACTATCCCGAGACGAACTCCCTGGTCGCCCTCGACCACGTCGCCGCCAGGTCGAACACCCCGGTGTCGAAAGCCGTCGTCATCCGGCTCGAAAAGGCTAGCGCCCCAGCCGATCTGGTAAGTGGATCATCATGGGGCGAGTGACGGCACGCCGGCGGGTGCGGCACGTGACGGCCCAGGACGCCGTGGCCCGGCCGGAGACGCTGGTGGTCGAGGAGCCGTTGGAGATCCGGGTCAACGGTGTGCCGCTGACCGTGACGATGCGTACCCCGGGCTCCGATGTCGAGTTGGCGCAAGGGTTTCTGCTCACCGAGGGCGTGGTGACCCGGCGCGAGGACATCCTGTCGGTGCGGTATTGCCGCGGCGCTCCAGTACCCATCCCCGAGTCGCTTCGCTCCAGCCCGCCGGAAGAAGACGGTCTCAACTCCTACAACGTGCTCGACGTGACGTTGGCGCCGGACGTGCCCGCACCGGACGTCGATCCCACCCGCAACTTCTACACGACGTCGTCGTGCGGTGTCTGTGGGAAAGCGTCGCTGGAGGCGGTGCGCCTGATCAGCAAACACGGCCCCGGCGACGACCCGTCGACGGTGCGCACCGCGACGTTGTCCGCGTTGCCCGGCAAGCTTCGCCAGGCGCAGAAGGTGTTCGCTGCGACGGGAGGTCTGCACGGTGCGGCGCTGTTCGCCACCGACGGCACCCCGCTGGTGGTGCGCGAGGACATCGGCAGGCACAACGCCGTCGACAAGGTCATCGGCTGGGCGCTGGAACAGCGCCGGGTGCCGCTGAGCGGCACCGTGCTGCTGGTCAGCGGGCGGGCGTCTTTCGAGCTCACCCAGAAGGCGGTGATGGCCGGCATCCCGATGCTGGCCGCGGTGTCCGCGCCGTCCTCGCTGGCCGTCGACCTCGCCAGCCAGTCGGGTCTCACGCTGGTGGCCTTCCTCCGGGGTGACTCGATGAACGTCTACACCAGGCCCGACCGCGTGACGAACTGAGCCGGAAACCGGCTCCTACCTGCGTTCTCCATGCGTTCTCCAGGCAACCTCCATGCGTGCCCACCCCCTGATCGCCGAGGATCAAAGGTATGCCGGAGATCCTGATAGCCACGCTGCCGTCGGCCGGCCACGCCGAACCCCTTCGCACCGTCGCCGCGGATCTCGTGGGCCGCGGGAACGATGTCACGGTGGTGACCGGCGCAGCGCACCCGGGTCGCCAGACGGAGGAGTTGCGCACCGCACTCGACGAACGGCACCATGACGCCGTCATCGTGGACCACGGAGTCACCGGAATCAGTCCGCTGCTCGGCGCCGGCCTGCCGCCGGTGCTGTGCTATCTGCCTGCCCCGGTGATGCCGACGTCGCTGCGCGATATCGGAGCGCTCGTCGACCGGTTGATCGTCCCGACAGTCCCGAGCTTCGAGTACCCACACAGCGACCTGCCTGCCGGCGTGCGATTCGTCGGGGTGGTGCGGCCGCGACCGCCGGACGGTTTCGTGGCACCGCCGTGGTGGGGTGAACTCGACGGCACCCGTCCCGTCGTGCACGTCGCCCAGAGCTCCGTCGACGACCGTGACCTGTCGCAGCTCGTCGAACCCACCCTCACAGCGCTCGCAGACAGCGACGTGACGGTGGTCGTCAGCACCGGCGGCCGTGACGTCGGCGCGCTGGGCATCCCGGTACCGGCCAATGCGATCGTCGCCGACCATCTCCCGCACGATCTGCTGCTACCCAAGGTCGACGTCCTGGTGACCGACGGTGACTACACAACGGTTCAGCTTGCGTTGGCGGCGGGGGTGCCCGTCGTCGTCGCGGGCAGAACCGGGTACCGGGCCGAGATCGCGGCGCGGGTGGCGCGCTCGGGCGCCGGGATCAACCTGCAGACGGGCACACCATCACCGGCGGAGGTGGCCGCGGCCGTCCACCGCATCCGCAGCGAGGCGGGTTTCCTGCGCAACGCGCGAACAATGGAGGCAGCGTTCGCCAGACGCGACGGGGTCGCGGAGATCGCAGCTCTGGTCGACGAGGTCATCGGCGACCGCGCGCGGCCGTACGTGACCTAGGCGCTCTTCTCGCGCCGCTCGTTACGCGGTGGCTTGCGCGGCACGATGGTCGGCAGCACGTTGTCTTCGACCGTCTCCTTGGTGACAACCACCTTGGCGACGTCGTCGCGGCTGGGGATGTCGTACATCACCGGCAGCAGGACTTCCTCCATGATCGCGCGCAACCCGCGGGCACCCGTGCCGCGGTGGATCGCCTGATCGGCGATCGCCTCGAGCGCGTCCTCGTTGAACTCCAGCTCCACACCGTCCATGTCGAAGAGCCGGGTGTACTGCTTGACCAACGCGTTCTTCGGCTCCGACAGGATCTTGACGAGCGATTCCTTGTCCAGGTTGGTCACCGACGCCACCACGGGCAGCCGGCCGATGAACTCGGGGATGAGCCCGAACTTGATCAGGTCTTCGGGCATGACCTCGGCGAAGTGGTCCTGGGTGTCGATCTCGGCCTTGGAGTGCACCTCGGCGCCGAAGCCCAGACCGCGCTTACCGACGCGATCGGAGACGATCTTCTCCAGCCCGGCGAACGCGCCCGCCACGATGAACAGCACGTTGGTGGTGTCGATCTGGATGAACTCCTGGTGCGGGTGCTTGCGGCCGCCCTGCGGTGGAACCGAGGCCTGCGTGCCCTCGAGGATCTTCAGCAGCGCCTGCTGCACACCCTCCCCGGAGACGTCGCGGGTGATCGACGGGTTCTCGCTCTTTCGGGCGATCTTGTCGACCTCGTCGATGTAGATGATGCCGGTCTCGGCGCGCTTGACGTCATAGTCGGCGGCCTGGATCAGCTTCAGCAGGATGTTCTCGACATCCTCGCCGACGTAGCCAGCTTCGGTGAGCGCCGTCGCATCCGCGATTGCAAACGGGACATTGAGCATCTTGGCCAGCGTCTGCGCCAGGTAGGTCTTGCCGCAGCCGGTGGGGCCCAGCATCAGGATGTTGGACTTCGACAATTCGACCGGCTCGGCGCGGGAATCCCGCATCTTCTCGCCGGCTTGGATGCGCTTGTAGTGGTTGTAGACGGCCACGGCGAGCGTCCGCTTGGCGGTGTCCTGGCCGATCACGTAGCCCTCGAGGAAGTCGCGGATCTCGACCGGCTTGGGCAGCTCGTCGAGCTTGACGTCGTCAGCGTCGGCGAGCTCCTCCTCGATGATCTCGTTGCACAGGTCGATGCACTCATCGCAGATGTAGACGCCCGGACCCGCGATGAGCTTCTTCACCTGCTTTTGACTCTTGCCGCAGAACGAACACTTGAGCAGGTCACCGCCGTCTCCAATGCGTGCCATGGTGCTGGTGTCCTACTTCCTGTCGGCAGTCGATGATCAAACTGTTCGGTGCGCTGCACCGGGCGTCATCCCGACGCTACCCGCTTGTTCTGGGGCCGTGCGACCGATAAAGCCGAATCGCGCCGGTGGTATTCACGTGTGGTTGCGTCAACATATCGCCTGATGCGCCCCACATGGCGGCGAAGACAACACCGTGTCTCTGGCGTGTCGCCGCCGTTACCGCTCCGGGAGCCGTCCGCAACCGACCGTCCGGGTCCTTGAGCAGTGTTCG
The DNA here is from genome assembly GCF_010723735.1 of Mycolicibacterium hippocampi. Lineage (GTDB taxonomy): Bacteria > Actinomycetota > Actinomycetes > Mycobacteriales > Mycobacteriaceae > Mycobacterium > Mycobacterium hippocampi. The sequence continues at coordinate 4,630,909 of NZ_BLLB01000002.1, forward strand.
AGGGCACTGTTCACGATACCGGCATCGGCACCGGACCCGCCGGTCCCCGTCAGCGGGTCAGCGACGACCGGGTCCTATCGGGCCGGGACCCACTGGACCGGGCCCCACCGGGCCGGGACCGACCGGACCCACCACCCCCCCGACGCCCACTGGGCCGACCGGGCCGACGACCGGGTTCGGGGGGTTCAGATAGACGTTCACGTCGTAGTAGAGGCACTGGGCCGAGTAGACGTCCCAGTACATTCCGACAGGGCAGACCACGTCATCGGCGCCGCTGACCGCGGGTGAGACGATCTGCGACAACACCACGGCGGCCGCCGACGCGGCCAGCGCGACCCTGGCGGCGCCAGGCCGTAACCCAACCATCATCGCTATTCCCCCTGCTGCCGGTGCCACTTTGCAGTCGTCGACGGACGTCACGCCTGCACGGTCAGCCTGCCACGGTCAACGGCTCGGCGACGGACGATCGGCACATTTGCCGTGCACCCGTGCCGACCCGCTGTCGTACTCTGCGACGATGACCTCCCTCGAGGAAGCTTTCGGCCTGGCCCGTGACGACAACGGCCTGGCCGTGGTGTCCACGCTGCGCGCCGACCAGACCATCCAAGCGTCGTTGATCAACGCCGGACCGCTGCCACACCCCGCGACCGGTCGACCGGCACTGGGTTTTGTCACCTACGGCAAGGTCAAACTGGCCAACCTGCGGTCCCGGCCCCAGATCGCGGTGACTTTCCGGCAGGGCTGGCAATGGGCCACCGTCGAGGGGCGAGCCGAACTGGCCGGTCCCGACGATCCGCAGCCCTGGGTGCAGTCCGACGACACCCTGGCGCGCCTGCTGCGCGACATCTTCAAGGCCGCGGGAGGAACCCACGACGACTGGGACGCCTACGACCGCACGATGCGCGAGCAGCGCCGCACCGGTGTGCTCGTCGTCCCCACCCGGGTGTACAGCAACGACTGAACGCCGCTCAGCCCTTCTGGGCCGACAGCTTGCGGTACTCCAGCACGGTGTCGATGATCCCGTAGTCCTTGGCCTGCTCGGCGGTCAGGATCTTGTCACGGTCGGTGTCCTTGCGGATGACCGCCGCGTCCTTGCCGGTGTGGCGCGCGAGGGTCTCCTCCATCAGGGTGCGCATCCGCTCGATCTCGGCGGCCTGGATCTCCAGGTCGGAGAACTGTCCCTGGATGACGCCACCCAGCGACGGCTGGTGGATCAGGATGCGGGCGTTGGGCAGCGCCAGTCGCTTGCCGGGGGTACCGGCGGCGAGCAGCACCGCCGCCGCCGAGGCGGCCTGGCCCAGGCACACCGTCTGGATGTCGGCACGGACGTACTGCATCGTGTCGTAGATCGCCATCAGCGACGTGAACGAACCGCCGGGCGAGTTGATGTACATCGTGATGTCGCGGTCCGGATCCAGCGACTCCAGGACCAGCAACTGGGCCATGATGTCGTTGGCGGACGCGTCGTCGACCTGCACGCCGAGGAAGATGATGCGCTCCTCGAACAGCTTGTTGTACGGGTTGGACTCCTTGACCCCGAAGCTGGAGTGCTCGATGAACGACGGAAGGATGTAGCGCGCCTGGGGCTCAATTGCTCCTCGCGTCCGCAGTGGCTGATTCATAGCACCGCCGTGGGGCTGGGTCATGAGGCACTCCCGTTGAAGTTGACACTGGTGATGATGTGGTCGACGAAGCCGTACTCGAGGGCTTCCTGCGCGGTGAACCAACGGTCGCGGTCCGAGTCAGCCTCGATGCGCTCGATCGTCTGCCCGGTGAACTCGGCGTTCAGCCGGAACATCTCCTTCTTGATCGACGCGAACTGCTCGGCCTGGATCGCGATGTCTGCGGCCCCGCCGGTGATGCCACCCAGTGGCTGATGCATCAGGATGCGAGCGTGCGGCAGCGCATGACGCTTGCCCTTGGTGCCCGCGGCGAGCAGGAACTCGCCCATCGAGGCGGCCATGCCCATCGCATAGGTCGCCACGTCGCACGGTGCGAGCACCATGGTGTCGTAGATCGCCATACCCGCGCTGATGGAGCCGCCGGGCGAGTTGATGTAGAGGTTGATGTCCTTGGTCGGATCCTCGGCAGACAGCAAGAGGATCTGCGCGCACAGCCGATTGGCGATGTCGTCGTCCACCTGCGAGCCGAGGAAGATGATCCGCTCGGACAGCAACCGCTCGTACACCGAGTCGACAAGGTTCAGGCCCGATGAGGCGCCACGCATGTCAGTCACGTCTGAATACCTGCTTTCTTTACGTACTTGCTACGCGGTGACCGGTCTTACGAATGACACTAACCAACGTGCGCCGCCGGGGAGCCCCCAGACGGTGCCCGTTCGCTCAGAGCATCACTTCGAGTCGTCGGCCTCGGGGGTGTCCTCGGCAGTGTCGGCGTCCTCGGCACTGCCCGCCTCATCACTGGTTTCCCCAGCGATTTCCTCAACGTCGTTTTCCACGCTGTCGTTTTCCACGCTGTCGTTTTCCTCAACGTCGTCCGCCGCCTCAACGTCCTCACCGGAGGGACCGAAGAACTCGGTGGTGTCGATCTCGGTGCCGTCGGTGTCGGTGACGGTGGCACCGTGCACCACCGCGGCAACGGTCAGGCCACGGCGGACATCGGCGAACATCGCCGGCAGCTGGTTGTTCTGCTGCAGCATCTGCAGCAGCTGCTGGGGCTCGACGCCGTACTGGCGAGACATCAGCACCAGACGCTCGGTCAGATCGTTCTGGCCGACCTGGATGTCGAGCTTGTCGGCGATGGCGTCCATCAGCAGCTGGGTCTTGATGGCCTTCTCCGCGTTGGTGCGGTTGTCGGCGTCGAACTCTTCGCGGCTGCTGCCCTGCTCCTTGAGCGACTCCTCGAACTTCGCCTCATCATGGTCGAGCCCGTGGATGGCGTTGTGCAGGGTGTCGTCGACCTGGGCCTGGACCACCTTCTCCGGCAGCGGCACCTCGACCTGTTCGAGAAGTTCCTCGATGGCCTTGTCGCGGATCTGCTCGGCCTGCTCGACCCGCTTGCCCCGGGCGACCTGCTCGCTGAGGTTGCTACGCAGTTCCTCCATGGTGTCGAACTCGCTTGCCAACTGCGCGAATTCGTCGTCGAGGTCGGGCAGCTCACGCACCTTGATCGACTTGACGGTGACGCTCACCTGCGCCTCCTGGCCGGCGTGCTCACCGGCGACGAGGGTGGTGGTGAAGTCGCGGCTCTCGCCCTCCTTGAGGCCGATGATCGCCTCGTCCAGGCCGTCGATCAGCTGACCGGAGCCGACCTCGTGGGACAGCCCCTCGGTGGCGGCCTCGGGCACGTCCTCACCGTCGACGGTCGCCGACAGGTCGATCGAGACGAAGTCGCCGTCCTCGGCGGCACGTTCGACACCGGTCAGGGTGCCGAAGCGCTTCTGCAGGTTCTCCAGCTCGGTGGCGACGTCCTCGTCGGTGACGCTGATCGGGTCCACGGTGATCTTCAACGTGGCCAGGTCGGGCAGCTCGATCTCGGGACGGACGTCCACCTCGGCGGTGAACACCAGCTCCTCGTTGTCCTCGAGCTTGGTGATCTCGATCTCGGGCTGGCCGATGGGCTGCAGCGACGACGACGTCACGGCCTCGCTGTAGCGGCCGGGCAATGCGTCGTTGACAACCTGCTCGATCACCGCGCCGCGGCCGACGCGGGCTTCCAGCAGCTTGCGCGGCGCCTTGCCGGGCCGGAAGCCGGGCAGCCGGATCTGCTTGGCCAGCTGCTTGAATGCCTTGTCGATCTCGGGTTCGAGCTCGGTGAAGGGCACCTCCACGTTGATGCGAACCCGGGTCGGGCTCAACTTCTCGACGGTGCTCTTCACGTTTCGTACTCCTCTATTGCCGTTCGGGTGGTGGTACTGGTCGGGGTGACAGGATTTGAACCTGCGGCCTTCCGCTCCCAAAGCGGATGCGCTACCAAGCTGCGCTACACCCCGGTCGTCGCTGGCGTCGCGCAGCGCCGGACCACCGGCGATACTACGGCCTGACCAGACAAAGCCTTCAATTGGATTTGAGTTGGGCGGGGCCGGTACAGTCTGCCGGTACTGTCCTCTATGTGCAGCACATGCGGGCGTAGCTCAATGGTAGAGCCCTAGTCTTCCAAACTAGCTACGCGGGTTCGATTCCCGTCGCCCGCTCCATCAGCTACCAGCTCAAGGTCGGCGAACAGACGTTCGGCGACCGGCCTTGTCCGAATCCCCGTCAGATCTCTGAAGCGGTGAGTAGCGCTGCCGCTGCGTTCTTCGTGGACTTGGGATAATGGCCGTTCATCAGCGCATAGTCCGCGGCGCCAACGTGCAGGACGGTCAGTTGTTCGGCAAGCTCGGCCGGCGACGCGGCCCCGGCAAGAGCCGCCTGCCGAGCAAAGAACCGCGTCAACTGAGCTTTGTGATCCGCAGCGATACGAACCGCGGGGTGATTGGGATCGCGAAGTTCCGTGGCGATGTTGCCGAAGAAGCAACCGGAGAACTCCGGGTTTGAACAGTACTGCGCCTGCCTGTCGAAAACTTCGAGGATCCGCTCGCGGGGAACCGAGTCGTCGTCTTCATCCGGCAAGTTGCCGACTGCCATCTCATCGCAGCTGTCCAGCACCGCGAGAAGCAGATCGTCCTTGGAGCTGAAGTACTTGTACAGCGTCCGCTTCGACATTCCGATCGACGTCGTCAGGCGGTCGATTCCCACGGCGCCGAAACCTTCCCGGTGAAACAACTCGACCGCCGCGTCTATCGCACGCTGCCGAACGTCTTCGGCCGGCATCTGCTCGCCCTCCCACTCGCACCTACGGCGCGTACGACAGTCCTCAACCCCTGCCAGCGCCGACCGCGATCATACACCGATGTATAACGATCTGTTTACCCAGCGGGGTGCGTTGACGCCATGGGGATGCCGTCTACCTCACAAGGGTGGTGACGATATCGACGGGATTGGCCAGGGTGTCCCGGATCGGGGAACGCTTCTGCACGGCGTCGGTGAGTTCCTGGAGTTGCTCGTCGGTCGCGGTGGGCGACTTGGCATGCACCCTGACCCGGATCTGCTGCGCGCCCGGACGCACCGAATCATCCAGATTGAGGAATCCCCGCAGGTCGAAATCGACCTCCAACTCCAGTCTCAACGAGGACAACTCGATTCCTCGCACGGCGGCGTTGGTGGCGTAGGTGACCGCGTAACAGCCGGCCAGCGCCTGCAGCACGTATTCCCCCGGGTTCGCGGCCTTGTCGGTACCAAGCAGCGCCGCCGGCTCGTCGGATTCCAGGACGTAGCGAGATGCCCGGCCGGCGACGATCTCACCGTTCTGTCGCATCGCGCCGGTCTGCGAGCGCTGGTGACACCCGGACAACCAGGCCGAACCCAGGGTGAAGCTCACCTGAGCCAGTCCCGGAGTGTCTTTCACCGCAATCATGGTCGCCGAAAGTGCTTCCTGGTCAACGCCGTTGAGGGAGGTGGTGGTCATGGTCTGCTCACCGTCGGGTAGCGGTCGGGTAATCGGTGTAGCCGCGGGGGTAGCCGGCGACGTCGGAGCCGTAGACACTTGGCAAATCCACCTCGGTGAGCGCGAGGTCGTCGAACAGCCGTGTCGGCAGGTCCGGGTTGGCGATGAAAGGCCGGCCGAAGGCTGCCGCATCGATGAAGCCTTCGGCGATCATCTCCTCAGCCTTCGCGACGGTGTAGTTTCCCGCTCCGATGATGATCCCGGAGAAGACTTTTCGCAGCGCGGCACGAAAGTCGGAGTCGAGTTCCGGCCCGTCGGCCCAGTCCGGCTCGCACAGATGCAGGTAGCCAAGTGCGCGCTCCTGAAGCGCTGCGGCCAGGTACAACCCCATGTCCATGCCATCGGCGTCGTCGAGTCCCCCGAACTTGATCATCGGTGACAGCCTGACTCCCACGTGGGCTGCATCCCATTCATCGATGACCGCGTCGACCACCTCGAGCGGCAGCCGTGCCCGGTTCTCCAGCGAGCCCCCGTACTGATCGGTGCGCTGGTTCGAGGTGACCGCCATGAACTGCTGGAGCAGGTACCCGTTGGCACCGTGGATTTCGACCATGTCGAATCCGGCAGCACGCGCATTGCGGGCTGCACGACGGAAGTCGTCGATCAGCTCGGGGATCTCGCTGACCTCCAGCGCCCTCGGCGTCGGACACTGGGCTGTGTAGCGCTCGCCGTCGGCGCGCTTGAGCGTGACCGTGCCGTCGAAGTCGATCGCACTCGCCGAGACACCCGGCTTGCCACCCTGGAGCGTTTCATGGGTGAGGCGTCCGACGTGCCAGAGTTGTATCGCGATTCGCCCGCCCGCCTCGTGAACGGCATCGGTGATCTTGCGCCAGCCCGCAACCTGAGGGTCGCTGTAGATGCCGGGGGTGTCCGCATAACCCTTGCCCTCCGGCGAGATCGGGGCGCCCTCGGTCACGATCAGTCCCGCACCGGCGCGCTGCGTGTAGTACTCCACCATCAAGTCGGTTGGCACATCACCCGGCGACGCCGCCCGCATTCTGGTCATGGGCGCCATGAAGACCCGGTGCGGCGCCACGAAGGCGGGCAGTTCGAGGGGTTTGGAGATGAGCTTGGTCATGCCTTTCCTTTCCTAGGAGTCGCTGTCACCGTCCCCTGTTGCGCGCAGCGACCGCCGGAGGCTGCGCCCGCCAACCAGCCACAATGGAACGTGTTGTACGACAACGACACTCGTTGCGTTTCGATGAGGGAACCCGCCATCCGCGCGCTCCGCCGGCAAGAGTAACACACCCGGAAACAGATCTGTTTCCTCCTGGCGAAAATTTCTGGATCCGCCCCCAACCAACCCTCACCGGCGACCCCCTCGGCCAAATCCGAGGATTCGGCGAGGTGCCGCTCGGGTAGTCGGCAACCGGACGACGGAGTCCTTGATGAGGCAGGCACCTCCACCACCGAAAACGCCGGTTCGGACCAAGGGAAACGACATGGCAGAGCCCGAACACTCCGCACCCGAACCCGTGGCCGTCTCCGACGACGAACGGTCAGGTCCGAAGTCCTCCAAGGCGACCAGAACCGCGCTTCTGGGCGCGATGTTCCTGATGGCGACCAGCGCGGTCGGCCCCGGATTCATCACCCAGACCACCGACTTCACCGTCAGACTCGGCGCGGCCTTCGCGTTCGCGATCGTCGCCTCGATCATCATCGACTTCGCCGTCCAGCTGAACGTGTGGCGGGTCATCGGGGTCTCCGGGATCCGGGCCCACGAACTGGGCAACAAGGTGCTCCCCGGTGTCGGGTACGCGCTCGCCGCCCTGGTGGTGGTGGGTGGGCTGGTGTTCAACATCGGCAACACCAGCGGCGCCGGCCTCGGCACGGACGCGATGTTCGGCCTCGACCCACGCATCGGCGGTGCGGTCTCGGCGCTCATCGCCATCGGGGTGTTCCTGAGCAAGCGGGCCGGCGTCGGACTCGATCGGATCGTGGTGGTGCTCGGGGCCGGGATGATCCTCATGACCGCCTACACCGCGATCGTGTCGCGGCCACCGCTCGGTGAGGCGCTGCGTAACGCGGTGCTGCCCGAGTCGGTCAACTTCCTGGCGATCACGACGATCGTCGGCGGCACGGTGGGCGGCTACATCACCTACGCCGGCGCGCATCGCCTCCTCGACACCGGGGTGACCGGGCCGGAGAACGTCGGCCGGATCACCAGCACCTCGCTCTACGGAATCATCGTCACCGGCGTCATGCGCACGCTGTTGTTCCTCGCGATCCTCGGGGTGACCGTCGGCGGGGCCGTCCTCGCCGACGACAACCCCACCGCGTCGGCGTTCGAAGCCGCACTCGGCACCGCCGGCGGGGTGTTCTTCGGCGTCATCCTGTGGGCCGCCTCGATCACCTCGGTGATCGGTGCCGCGTACACGTCGGTGTCGTTCCTCACCACGTCGAAAACCACGCGCCGCCGGCAGAACATCCTGACGGTGGGCTTCATCGCGCTCAGCGCCGCGTTGTTCGTCGTCCTCGGCGCCGCGCCGGTGACGCTGCTGATCTTCGCCGGCGCCTTCAACGGCCTGATCCTGCCCATCGGGTTCACCGTGGTGGTGTGGGTGGCCTGGAGGCGCCGCGACCTGATGCACGGCTACCAGTACCCGATGTGGCTCAAGCTGGTGGCGCTCGCCGTGTGGCTGCTGACGCTGTACCTCGGGTGGATGTCGCTGAGCGGCCTCGCCGAGCTGTGGAGTTGAGCCGACCGGCCGAGGAGCGCAGATGAATTTCCACACCGCCCCTGCGGACACGGCCGCCATCTCCCCCTCGGAAGCCCGGCGCCGGTTCCGGGACGGCCTGGTGACCCCGACGGCCGGATGGGCGGCCGGCTACGCGCAGGCCAACCTGATCGCCGTGCCCCGCGAGTACGCCTTCGACCTGATGCTGTTCACCCAGCGCAACCCGAAGCCGTGTCCGGTGCTGGAGGTGCTCGAACCCGGCGAGTTTTCCGGCCCGCTGCTCGCCGACGGCGATGTACGCACCGACATTCCGGCCTATCGCATCTACGTCGCCGGCGAGCTGGTGGCCGAGACGTCGGATGCCTCCGATCACTGGACCGACGACCTGGTCGCGTTCCTCATCGGCTGCAGCTTCAGTTTCGAAGCGGCGCTGCAGGAGTCGGGCGTTCCGGTGCGCCACGTCGACGCGGGCACCAATGTGCCGATGTACCGCACCAACCGCAGGTGCCGGCCGGCGGGGCAGATCAGTGGCCCGCTGGTGGTGTCGATGCGGCCGATACCGGCGCCGCAGGTCGCCGATGCGGTACGCATCACGTCCCGTTATCCGTCGGTGCACGGCGCCCCGGTGCACGTCGGTGATCCCGCCGCGCTGGGCATCACCGACCTGTCCGCACCGGATTTCGGCGACGCCGTGACCGTCGGCCCGGATGACATCCCGGTGTTCTGGGCGTGCGGGGTCACCCCGCAAACCGCCGTCATGCAGTCACGTCCGCCGCTGGCGATCGGTCACGCGCCCGGGCACATGTTGATCACCGACCTGCGGGACAGCGCACTGCAGGTGCCGTGAGCGCGGTTCCCCGGCACTGGTTCCGGGATCTCCACACGATCTCCATGTGAACTCCAAGCCCGCGCAGGCGGTGTGCAAGACGCTGGTGGGCATGAACGAATACACCGAAACCCTGCCCAGGCCCTACTGCCCGCCCGACACCGCGGCAACCCCCGCCGAGCCGGTGTTCATCAGTGTCACCGAAGTGCTGCTCGGCAGCGCCGCGGCCTGCTCGACCGTGGACGCCCGTCGGGTCGGCGCGCTGCACAACTGGTGGACGAGCCGCGCTGAACGACGGGATCGTCGACGACGGATGGCGCGACGCCGGCCGGACTACTTCGAGCACGCGGCGATGGCCAGGGAGATGCACCGCTTGTGACCCGAGCCAAAATCACGCCCGCGTGCAGATCCAGCAAATTACGAATGCATAACTATTTCTGACTGCTGCGGTTCAGTAGGTCTTCTCGTCCATCGCCAGGAACACGGAAAATCCCAGCAACAGCGTGATAAGTACGACGGCATAGGTCATCATGGGCTCCGGGGTTCTGCGCTCGAGGTTCGAACTGCGAACACGAGTCTAACCAATGTTGACACCCCTGACAATTACTGTGACCTATTCCAGCAACGACAACGCCATCCGGTAACACGATCCTGGCCTCCCCGCCGGGGGTGGCGCCCTCCGATCAGCGGGGTGACGTCGCAGCTGTCGGTACGCTGTGAGCCATGGAAGGCGCATTGCTCGTTTTGATCCTGCTGGTCGTCGCGGCGATCGGGGCAGGCGTCTACGCGACCGCCAACGCCTCGAAGAAGCGCAGCGCAGCATCACTGGCCGACGCGAAGGCCGACGCCCGCCGCGTCATCGAACGGCTGGGTGGGCAGGTGTTCGCCCTCTCCGGCACCGACGACGCCTCCAAGCAGGCCCTGGCCGACGCTTCCGAGCGCTACACCGCGGCGTCCTCCCAGATCGACCAGGCCACCACAGGGCGCCAGGCCGAACTGGCCAAGGAGAGCGCGATGGAAGGGCTCTACTACGTGCGGGCGGCGCGCATCGCGATGGACATGGACCCGGGGCCTGAGCTGGAGTCGCTGTCAGGTCAGCGGACGGCCGGTACCGTCACCGAGGACCGCCGCGTGCAGTTCGAGGGACGCGAGATCGAGGCGTCACCGGTCCCCTCGCAGCGCACCCCCAACTATTACCCGGGCGGCCGGGTCGCGGGTCGCCCGGTACCGGCAGGCTGGTACTCCGAACCGTGGTGGAAGCCCGCGCTGGTCGCGGGCGCGTGGGGCATGGGCTCGGTGCTTCTGTTCAGTGCGTTGTTCTCCGGGATGGGCGGCGTCGGCTACGACGCCCAGGCGTTCGAGAACGGCTACGGGGACGGATACGGCGACGGCCTCGCCGCCGGCCAGGACGGTGGCGGCTTCGACGGCGGCGACACCGGTGGCGGCTGGGACTCCGGCGGAGGCGATTGGGGCGGCAGCGACTTCGGCGGCGACTTCGGCGGTTTCTAGCCGTGCCTCAGCTCTGACAGCCGGGGCACCAGAACAGGTTGCGCCCCTCCAACACCGTGGTCCGGATGCCCGTCCCACACACCCGGCACGGATCCAAGGCGCGGCGGTAGACGTATGTTCGCGGCCGGCCCTGCCGGTATGACGGTGCGCCGCGGTCGTGTTCGGGTCGCACGACGATGATCTTTCCTCTGCGAACTCCGACCTTCATCAGCGCGACGAGGTCGGTCCACATCGCGTCGAATTCGTCGGCGGTGATCGTCGTACCGGGGCGCAGCGGGTCGATCCGGTGGCGGTAGAGCAGCTCACTCCGGTACACGTTGCCCACCCCGGCCATCACTGCCTGATCCATCAGCAGCGCCCCGATGGGCCTGCGGGACTTGGTGATTCGTCGCCATGCAAGCTGCGGGTCGGCGTCGGCGCGCAACGGGTCGGGTCCCAGCTTGGCGACCACGTCGACGACCTCGGGTTCCTCGATCACCTCGCAGACCGTCGGGCCCCGTAGGTCGGTGCCGTACTCGGTGCCCAGCATCCGCATGCGCACCTGCCCGACGGGTAACGGCAGTGGCACGGGCTTTTCGGTGAACGTCCCGTACAGCCCCAGGTGCACATGCACCACCCGACCGCCCTCGTAGTGGTGGAACAGATGCTTGCCCCAGGCGGTGGCCTTCTTCAGCACCCGGCCGCTCACCATCGCAGCGCCGCCTTCGAAACGCCCCTGCGGGCTCGAGACCACCACCGGCGCACGGCCGAAACGACGCTGATGCTGCCGGGCAAGCCGGTGCAGCGTGTGCCCCTCGGGCATCGGTCAGGCGCCGGGCACCGGGGGCGCGACGTGGGTGGTCTCGTAGTCGGCGAGGATGTCGATGCGCCGTTGGTGGCGCGGGGCCTGCGACCACTTGGTGGTCAGAAAGGCGTCGACGATCGCCAGTGCCTCCTCGGTGGTGTGCATGCGGCCACCGATGCCGATCAGCTGGGCGTTGTTGTGCTCGCGGGCCAGCGATGCCGTCGTGGTGCTCCAGGCCAGCGCGCAGCGGGCACCCGGCACCTTGTTGGCCGCGATCTGCTCGCCGTTTCCGGAGCCGCCGAGCACGATGCCCAGGCTGCCCGGGTCGGCCACCGTCTGCTGTGCGGCCGCGATGCAGAACGCCGGGTAGTCGTCGTCGGCGTCGTAGTCGAACGCGCCGCAGTCGACTGGTTCGTGCCCCGATTGCTTGAGGTGCTCGATGACGGCCTGCTTGAGCTCGTATCCGGCGTGGTCGGCCCCGAGGTAGACGCGCATGCGGACACCCTACATTTGTCCCCTGCTCCGCGAACGCGCGCGTTTGCGCAGCAACACGCCGCCAGGCATGTGTGTTCTTGTCGCACTCGTCGGCCGCGACAGCGGCGTTTCAGCCCACCGTGATGGCGTCGAGCCGCTCCTTGATGAACGCCGCCGACGTGACGGGAGGCAGTCCGGACACCTTGCCGATGGGCGGCTCCAGCGGGGTGACGACCGCGTCGTGGTTGGCCTCGTAGAAGTAGATGAGCGACACCAGGTCTTCTTCGGGGGCATGCCGTTGCGGTGGCAGCACCCGGTGCCGCCCTGACGGCCAGCGCCGTCCGCTCCAGTACTCCAGGAGATCACCGATGTTCACCGTCAGGGCATCGGGGTCATACGGCGCGTCTTCCCAGCCCGCCTCCTCGGAGTACACCTGCAGCCCGCCGGCGCCGGGCTCGCGGTCCAGGATGGTGACCGTCCCGAAGTCGGTGTGCGGTCCGATGCGGAACTGGCCGGGTTCCGGCTCGCCCACCACGCTGACAGGTGGGTAGTGGTTGATGTTCATCGTCCATGTCGGCGTGCTCGCCATGGCCGCGAACGGGTTCGCGGCCAGGCCGAGCGCGTGTGCGAACAACGCCAGAAGTTCGTCGGCGACCCGCCGCATCTGAGCGGTGTATTCGGTGACCAGTCGCTCGAGTGAGGGCACCTCGGCCGGCCAGACGTTGGGAGCGAACCAGATCCGGTCGACGTCGACGTCCCCCGTCGCGGTCTCGGCGCCGAGGCTGAAACTCTCCTTCAGATCCGGTGGGGTCTCCGTCCCTTCGGAGTAGGCGTTGGCCTCCGCACCGGGGGCCAACCAGCCGTGTCCACCCACGGCAACCGAGTAGCCGGCCTTGACCTGGTCGGGCTGGCCGAAGAACTCACGGGCCGCCGCCCGAACCCTCTGCGTCAGCGCCGGGTCCACACCGTGACCGCGGACCAGGATGAACCCTGCTCGCTGCAGACCTGCGTCGACGTCGGCGGCGATCTCGCCGGCACTGGGGCCGCCTTGGTGCCACCGTGAAAGATCAATGGTCGCAATGGTACTCACTGGCCGTCCTCACTCACCGATGTCCTCCGCCCACAGGTCCGGGTTGGAGGCGATGAACTCCTGCATCATCGTCACGCAACGCTCGTCGTCGAGCAGGGTGACCGACACCCCGTTCTCGGCCAGCCAGTGGTGGCCCCCGGCGAAGGTCCGACTCTCGCCGATGACCACGGCACCGATGTTGAACTGCCGCACCAACCCACTGCAGTACCAGCACGGTGAGAGCGTGGTGACCATCACCGTCGACCGGTAGCCGCGTTGCCGACCCGCGTTGCGGAACGCGTCGGTCTCGGCGTGGATGGACGGGTCATCGAGTTGGACGCGCCGGTTGTGGCCACGGCCGAGCAGGGTCCCGTCGGTCGAGAACAGCGCGGCGCCGATCGGGATACCGCCTTCGGACAACCCCTTTCGCGCCTCCTCTACGGCGACGTCGAGCATCTCCAGTGGCGAGCTCACACCTTCTCGGCGGTGATCTTCGAGCGGCACAGAAGCAAGTATGCCGCGCCGGCGAGCCCGCGTCAGTCGAAGACGGGCGGCTCGGTGCGGGTGCGCTTGAGCTCCCAGAAGTGCGGGTAAGAGGCGAAGATCACCGAGGCGTCCCACAGCTTGCCCGCGTCTTCGCCGCGCGGGATGCGCGACAGCACCGGCCCGAAGAACGCCACGCCGTTGACGTGGATCGTCGGCGTTCCGACGTCCTCGCCGACCGCGTCCATTCCGGCGTGGTGACTCTCCCGCAGCGCGGCGTCGTAGGTGTCGCTGGTCGCCGCGTCCGCCAGTTCGGCGGGCAGTCCCGCCTCCTCGAGGGACTCCCTGATCACCTGGCTGAAATCGCTGTCGAAGTCGCGATAGCCCTTGTCGTGGATCCGGGTGCCCATCGCGGTGTAGAGCGGTCCGAGCACGTCGGCGCCGTTGGCCCTTTCGGCGGCGATCGCCACGCGCACCGGTCCCCACGCCGTCTTCATCATCTCCTGGTACTCCTCGGGCAGATCCCTACCCTCGTTGAGCACCGCCAGGCTCATCACGTGGAACCGCACGTCGATGTCGCGGACTTTCTCCACTTCCAGGATCCAGCGCGAAGTGATCCAGCACCACGGACACAGCGGATCGAACCAGAAATCGGCGCGGGACTTCTCGGGCATGGGTTGGTCCTCTCGTCGAAGCTGTGACACACGTCGCTTCAGCACAACCATCGGCGCCCGTCGTGTCTTCCCGTGGCCAGGCTAGTGTTGACGAGCGTGGCCCTTCCTAATCTGACCCGCGACCAGGCCGCCGAGCGCGCCGCCCTCGTGACCGTAGACAGCTACCACATCGCGTTGGACCTGACCGACGGCAGCGGCAAGCCCGGCGAGCGCACGTTCCGTTCGCTGACCACCGTCGAGTTCGACGCACTGGCCGGCGCCGACACCTATATCGACCTGGCCGCGGAGCAGATCCGCAGCGCTACGCTCAACGGCACCGACATCGATGTGTCGGGCTACGACGAGTCGACCGGCGTGCAGCTGACCGGCCTGGCCGAGCACAACGTCCTGGTGATCGACGCGGACTGCCGCTACTCGAACACCGGCGAGGGCCTGCACCGCTTCGTGGACCCCGTCGACGACGAGGTGTACCTGTACTCGCAGTTCGAAACCGCCGACGCCAAGCGGATGTTCGCCTGCTTCGACCAACCCGATCTCAAGGCTGTCTTCAACGTCAGCGTGACCGCGCCGGCGCACTGGGAGATCATCTCCAACGGTGCCACCGTCGAGGTCGCCCAGGCCGATCCCGCCAAGCAGCACACCTTCGCAGCCACCCCGCGGATGAGCACCTATCTGGTGGCGCTGATCGCCGGACCGTACGCACGGTGGGATGACGTGTATTCCGATGTCCACGGCGAGATCCCGCTCGGCATCTTCTGCCGCAAGTCCCTGGCTGAGTACATGGACGAAGACCGGCTGTTCACCGAGACCAAGCAAGGCTTCGCCTTCTACCACGACAACTTCGGCACCCCGTATGCCTTCGGCAAGTACGACCAGCTTTTCGTCCCTGAGTTCAACGCCGGCGCGATGGAGAACGCCGGAGCGGTGACCTTCCTCGAGGACTACGTCTTCCGGTCGAAGGTGACCCGGGCGTCGTACGAACGTCGCGCCGAGACGGTGCTGCACGAGATGGCCCACATGTGGTTCGGCGATCTGGTGACGATGCAGTGGTGGGACGACCTGTGGCTCAACGAATCGTTCGCGACATTCGCCTCGGTGCTGTGCCAGGCCGAGTCCACCGAGTACACCCAAGCATGGACGACGTTCGCCAACGTCGAGAAATCCTGGGCCTACCGGCAGGATCAGCTGCCGTCCACCCACCCGGTGGCCGCCGACATCCCCGACCTGCACGCCGTCGAGGTGAATTTCGACGGCATCACCTACGCCAAAGGCGCCAGCGTGCTCAAGCAGCTGGTGGCCTACGTCGGCTTGGAGGCGTTTCTCGCCGGCCTGCGGGACTACTTCCGAGACCACGCATTCGGCAACGCTACGTTCGGCGATCTCCTTGGCGCGCTGGAGAAGTCCTCGGGTCGTGACCTGTCGGGCTGGGGCCGGCAGTGGCTCAAGACCACCGGGCTGAACACGTTGCGTCCGGAATTCGACGTCGACGCCGACGGCAGGTTCACCCGGTTCGCCATCGATCAGGGCGGCGCCAAACCGGGTGCCGGCGAGACCCGGGTTCACCGGCTGGCGGTCGGCATCTACGACCAGGACGCGACCGGCAAGCTGGTGCGGGTGCACCGCGAGGAGCTCGACGTCGAGGGTGAGACCACCGAAGTACCTGCACTGCAAGGTGTTCCGCGGGGGAAGCTGGTCCTGGTCAACGACGACGACCTGACCTACTGCTCGCTGCGGCTGGATCCCGAGTCGTTGCAGACGGTGCTGACCCGCATCGCCGACATCGCCGAGCCTCTCCCCCGCACCCTGGCCTGGTCGGCGGCCTGGGAGATGACCCGCGACGCGGAGTTGCGCGCCCGCGACTTCGTCGCACTCGTGATGAGCGGTTTGCATGCCGAGTCCGAGGTGGGAGTGGCGCAGCGCCTCATCCTGCAGGCGCAGACCGCGCTGAGTTCCTACGCCGAACCGGACTGGGCGGCCGCGAATGGCTGGCCTGCCTTCGGAGATGCGCTGCTGGACCTGGCGCGTGAGTCGGCTCCCGGTTCGGACCACCAGTTGGCCTTCGTCAACGCGCTGTGCACCTCGGTGCTATCCCCGAACCACGTCGCTGTGTTGTCGACCCTGTTGGACAACGAACCCGCAGCGGTGAACATGGAGGGCCTGGTACTCGACACCGACCTGCGGTGGCGCATCGTGACCGCGCTTGCCGCCAGCGGAAACCTCGATGCCGACGGTGCCGAGACCCCGTTCATCGACGCCGAGGCCCACAACGATCCCACCGCTGCCGGGCGCCGCCACGCCGCCGCCGCGGCGGCCGCACGGCCACAGGCACCGGTCAAGGAGTCCGCGTGGCAGCAGGTGGTCGAGGATGACACGCTGGCCAACATCACGGCGCGGGCGATCATCGGCGGCTTCGTGCGTCCCGGTCAGGGTGAGCTGCTGGCACCGTTCCGGGCCAGGTACTTCGAGGCCATCTCCGGTGTGTGGGAGCGGCGTTCGAGTGAGGTCGCGCAGACCGTCGTCATCGGGTTGTACCCGTCCTGGGACATCAGCCAGGAGGCGTTGGACGCCGCCGACGAGTTCCTCGCCGATCCCGACGTGCCGCCGGCACTGCGCAGGCTGGTGCTGGAGGGCCGCGCAGGGGTCGAACGTTCGCTGCGGGCAAGGGAATTCGACGCCGGCTGACCTTCGGCCCCCGAGCGCGCGGGTCTGCACACCGACGCGCCGCTCACAGCGTGCGTGGACGCACGCTCGTCGATGTCGAGGGTCGGCTCAATGCCCGGCATCGCAGATATTCACCGCTATGCGGCAGGCATGTTGGGGCAGAGTTCGCCGAGGGCGCCGGCGGCGTCGTTCATCGGAGTGGCTATCTCGAGCATCTCCTCGAGCGTCTCCGACTGTTCCGGACCGCCCGAGTCAACACGTTCGGACATCGCCAACCGGTCGGCCGCGTCAGCCCACTCGGTTAGGTGCTGCTTGATCTCGGGCGTCGAAACGGAATCGGCCGCGGTGTGAACCATCATCGCCATCTGCGTGTACTGCTCGACAACCGTTTGAGGGTCGCTCGGCAACGTCGCGCCCTGAGCCGGAGTCAACGTTTCTGCTGCTGCCTGCCATTGGCGGGCAGTACCTTCCACCACCGCACAGTCCGCCTTTCTCTGCGGTGACGCTGGCTCAGGGATGAGCCACATCGCCGCCAGGACCGCCGCCACGGTGGCAGCCGCGGTACTCGCGATCCAGATCCAACGCACCCGGACTGACCTCTGCGACTCCGTGGAACTCATTGCGACCGTGACACCGTAGGTCGATCGGGGTCGAGTTCGAGAACGCTGCCCGACGGATCCGGGACGTAAAGGGTGAGTCGTGGATTGTCGGCTTGCAGTCGGTACACGTCCTTGATGTCAATGGGGTCCCAGTCGTTGAACCCCTTCGTGAATGGCACCTTGCTTTCGAAGTGGAAAAGGTGTTCCGCCTCGAGGTCGTGGGTGATCCACTGGGCCTGATACCAGGCCCCGTCACGTTGAACCCAGCGCACATGACCGGCGTCGTTGCTGAAGCCCTCCCCGGTCACCCGGAACCGGTATGCCTCCTTCACGACTACCGGCGGAACTTCACCCCAACCGTTGGGCGGTGGTGCAACCACGTCCTGCAGTGCCGTGGTGCCCCCAACCACCGGCGGATCGACACTGCGATGCCAGGGCTTCGGAACCGCTGTCGGCCCCATCGGCGGGCCCCCACCAGGGCCTGGCGGGTACGCCTGGCCAAGCTCCCATCTGCCACCGCCGGGCGCGGAATCTGGTGGCGGTGGCGGATCGAACGGGTAGGTCCACGGCGAGTCCTCGTCGCCGACAGCATTGAGTGGACCGTCACCGGGTCCAACTTCATCTCCGGGCCCGAGTTTGAGCTCACTCCGCAGCGACTGGTACTCGGAGCCGATGCCACTGATCCGGCCGGCGATCTGGGCCATATCCGTGTGCGAACGTTGCAGGATCTCGACGACCTCACCGCTGCCTCGGCTGACCACCGGGTAAAGCATCCGCTCGCCCTGCGGGGTCTGGGGCACCGTGGCTGCGGCGTTCGTCACCCAGTCCCGCACCGCGTCGAGATCCCGCCGCCCCGCGGTCACGACCGCAGCCGACCTGTCGACCTCAGCACGCAGTCGTCGGTCGAGACGCGCCGCTCCTCCGAGAACACCCGCGTGCTGGTCGTTGGCGACGGCGTAGGCATCCGACGCCGGGCCCTGCCAGCGTTCTCCGGGCCTGGCTGCCTGCACCTGCGACTGCAACCGCAACAGCGTTGCGCTCTGGTCGAATGCGGAGCCGTCCTGCGGAAGGCCCTCACCGAAGGTGGCACGCGCCTTCGCCCATACCGCCATGAACGCGTCCAGCACGCCCAACGCCCGAACCTCCCCTCAACGGCCCGCAGTCCATTTTAAGGTCGCCTCGGCGCCGGTTCGCGCACCAACTACGTCACCGCCAGAGTGAAGCCACGGTCATGGTCGCCGGGCGATTCGCGACCCGGAATGATATTTCGCGGCGGGAGGCCGCGAAGGTCAGTGCGGCGAGACGCCGGCCGAGAGCACCCGCACGCCGCTGATCAGTCCGTCGATCAGGTTGCCCTCTTTGAAGGATGCGGCGGCGGCAGACACTCCGAGCGGGGCGGTCTCCTCGATGCCTCGGCCCTTGACCTGCGACCCGTAGACCACCTCGATGGCCTTCTGGTCGGGCGACACGGCGAGCAGCACCGCGTTGTCCGGGGTCGGCACCTTGGCCAGCAGCTCACGCGCGGTGGCCGCGGTGTCCGCCCCGAGGTCGCCGATGTAGACCGCGAAGCGCGCCCGGGCGGCGCGCGAACCGAACTTCAGCGCGTTGTCCAGGATCACCAGGTCCTTCGTCGGAAACGGGTAGTGCACCGACAGCTCGCCCGGCTCGGTGACCCCTGAGAGCCGACCACTGGACGTGACCGCGTACCCGCGGGGCAGCTCGGCCAGTTCGTTCGACCCGACGGTCGCGACCTCACCACTTGCCACTTGCGCCACCTCCCACTGTCAGATGTGCACCATGGCCGCCGTGGCCGTGATCGGCCGGTTCTTCGGCAGCCCACAGGATCGGGCCGTGCGTCCACTTCTCCGACATATCGAAGGTCGCGGGGTGCGGGCCCTTCTTGGTGAAGATGAACAGGGACAGAATCAACGTCAGAGCCAGCGGAACCAGCACAAAGCTGGCGTGAATCAGTGCGGTCGTGTTCACACCGAAACCGTAACTCACGGCCCGGTCAGGCCGCGCCCTCACCCAGGTATCTGACCCAGGCCGGGTCGAGCTCCTTGATGCTGGAGAGCAACCGCCAGTGTTGTCCCTTCGGAGGCAGCGGAGTGGTGTGCAGCTTCCACCCCAGCTCGCTCAGCAACCGGTCGGCTTTGCGGTGGTTGCACGCCGAACACGCGGCGACGCAGTTCTCCCACGAATGCGCGCCACCGCGGCTGCGGGGAATGACGTGGTCGACGGTGTCGGCCTTGGCTCCGCAGTAGGCACAGCGGAACCGATCGCGATGCATCAGCGCCGCCCTGGTCATCGGGACACGGGCGCGGTACGGAACCCGGACGAAGGTGCGCAGCCGGATGACCGACGGGACCACGATGGTCCGAGTCGCCGAGTGGACCACCGGGCCCTGGGGGTCGTCGTGCACCACGTCGGCCTTACCGCACATCAGCATGATCACCGCGCGACGCATGGGCAGCGCCGTGAGGGGCTCGTAGGTCGAATTCAGCAGCAACACCCGCCTGCGGCCCCAGATCGACGCCTCGGGCAGCGTGCCGGGGTGGGCGTCCAGACCTGGGCCGACACTGTGCAGCGCGCGCGTGCCAGTGGTTGATGTCGACCCGGATGAGCCGACTGCGGACCGGTGCCGGTGGCCGCGACCGTTCTTGCGCTGAGCCATACGTCCTCCGTCGGACAGTCCACCATGGATCACCCCGGTCCGCACGGCAATTCTCGACGTGTTCGCTGGTCAGTCGGTGAACATCGGGTGACCGTCACCTTCTGGAACATCTCGGAGCGCCGGCACAGCAGCGTCCGAAAGTGGGTCGGCGGTGGCGATGGCCCACAATGGAGACGATGGGCGTGCAAGAGAATCCAGTCGAGAAGCAGCAGTCGTTCTACGACGCAGTCGGAGGCCATGCGACGTTCCACGCCATCGTGGCGAAGTTCTACGAGTTGGTGCGCGAGGACGAGATCCTGCGTCCGCTCTATCCGGAGGAGGACCTCGAGGCCGCCGAGGTGCGGTTGCGGATGTTCCTCGAGCAGTACTGGGGCGGCCCGCACACCTACTCCGACGAACGCGGACACCCGCGGCTGCGGATGCGGCATGCCCCGTTCCGGATCGGGTACCTGGAACGCGACGCGTGGCTGCGGTGTATGCACACCGCGGTCGCCGAGATCGACTCCGAGACCCTCGACGACGCGCACCGCCAGGAACTGATCGCCTATCTGGAGATGGCGGCGCAATCGATGGTCAACTCGCCGTTCTGAGGTCGCCGCCCCGCCGGAACGGTATTCCAGCAGGTGCTCACTCGAAATCCCCCGCCTGGAATACCGTTCCGGCGGGGAAGGCGGGAGGACGGGTCAGCGCAGGACGACGGCGGGGTCGCCGCGACGACGGTAGACGGTGCCGAACCGCGCGTCGATGCGCAGCCAGGCCGGCATCGCCCGGACCCGCACCACCTCGTCCACGCTGACCGATTCCGGGGCGAAGTCGTCTCCTGCCGGCGTCTGTGGCAGAAAGCCCATCGCGGTCAGGGCGAACACGCACCGCATCGGGATCCCGAGGCTGTCCCCGCCGGCAGTGACCGCAACGACCTCCTGGTCCAGCAGCGATGCGGGCGGTCCGTGCGCGCTGGAATGCTCCTTGGCCAGGCCGACACCCCGCTGGGCCAGATCCAGGACCGCCCGCGCCGGCACATCGTCGAGGTGAACGAAGCCGGAGTCCGGTGGCAGAACTCCCCGCCAGGCCGAGTCCATCCCGAAACCCGGGTCGACGTAGCCATCGGCGTCCATGGCCGCCAGGCCCGCCAGCAGTGCGTCGGCCCCCGCACACAGATCCGCGGGCCGCACCCGGCCGCCCACCACCCTGCTGGCCAGCACATCGAACCCGGTGGCGACCCAGGCGACGATCATTCCGTCCGGACGTTCCCGCAGCCGGACCACTGCCGCCTCGTCGAGACGCCGCGCGCGCTCGGTGAAGATCGACAGGTCGTCGCGGTTGTTGTTGCCGTCGAGCCACACACCCCGCTCGGCGCCCGTCATCGGGTCCAGCGTTGCAGGTACCGCCGCTGGCGCTCCGAGAGTCGTTGCAGTCGCTGTTCCTCGATGTGCACCGCCGCCAGCTGGGTCTCGGCGATGACGGCGGGTTTGGAGTCCGGCGGCGCGCCGACCGAGCGCACCTCGTAACCCATCGTGAAGTCCACCGCCCTGACCCGCTTCGACCACATCGTGACCTGCAGCGGGGAATCGACGAGCCGGAGTTGACCCTTGTAGACGATCTTCACCTCGGCGATCAGCAACCCGATCGTGGTGATCTCGTCGCCGAAGGGTTCACGCAGGAACGGGATCCGGGCCTCCTCGAGGAGGGTCACCATCGTCGCGTGGTTGATGTGCTGGTACATGTCGATGTCTGACCAGCGCACGTGGACCGGCGCGGTGAACCCGTGCTGGCCCGTCACCCCGTCGAACCCGTTCCGCTCGTCCTCGTCATGCTGCGAATCTGGCGGGCCGCCACCGACAACGTCGCCAGGTCGTGCTCACCGCTCTCGTAGAGCTCAGTCAGCGTGCGCCGGGCGCGTCGGACCCGCGAGCTGTTCGTCAGCTCCCACTCGGCGATCTTCTCCTCGCCGTTCTCGTCGGGCTCACCGCCGGCGAGTACATCAAAACACAACGCCCTCAGCGAGCCGTAGATGTCGTCGCGAATCGCCAAGCGCGCCAACGCATGCCAGCGGTCGTCCCGGGACAGCCGGGAGACGGCCGTGAGCAGCCCGTCGGTGCCGAAATGGTCCATCAGCGCGAAGTAGGTGTCGGCGACCTCCGCCTGGTCGCGGTCGACGATGTCGGCGATGTCGATCACGTCGAGCAGGCTGAACTGATACAGCCCCGTCGCGACCATGTAGGACAGATCCTTCGGAACGCCCTGCGAGCTGAACTCCCCCGCCTCGCTGCCGACGATCGCTGCGTCGTCACCGCGCAGCCATTCCGGCATCCGTGGGGTCAGCGCGGCGACCTTCTCGGCGAACCGGTTGATCTCGGCGCCCACTGCCAACGGTTGCGGTCGGTAGTTCAGCAGCCAGCGGGTGGCACGGTCGATGAGCCGACGCAGGTCGAGTGTCATCCGGTCGGTCACCGCCACCGAAACTCCGGCGGCGTAGGCGTCCCGGATCTGGTCGCGCACCCGGCCGAACCCGAAGATCGCGTCGGCGGCGACGTAGCTTCGCACCGCATCCACGGGTGCCACCCCGACATCCTCGGCGACCCGGTAGGCATACGAGATCCCGGCGGTGTCGACCATGTCGTTGACCAGCATGGTGGCCACGATCTCCCGACGCAGCTGGTGCGACCGGATCTCGGTGCTGAACTGCTCTCGCAGCGTGTACGGGAAGTACGACGGAAGCCGGGCCGCGAACACCTCCTGGTCGGGTAGGTCGCCGGAGAGCAGATCGTCCTTGAGGGCCAGCTTGACGTGTGCCATCAGGGTCGCCAGCTCCGGGGAGGTCAGGCCGATACCGGCCTCGGCGCGACGCCGGATCTCCTTCTCCGACGGCAGCGCCTCCAGTTCGCGGTTGAGCCCGCGCTCCTCCACGAAATCCCGGATCATTCGGGAATGCACCGACAGCAGGCTGGCGGTGTTCGCCCGGCTGGTGCCCATCAGGTCGTTCTGACTCTCGTTGTCGGCCAGCACGAGTCGGCCGACCTCATCGGTCATCGACAGCAGCAGCTCGGAGCGCTCCCCGGGATCCACCTTGCCCGCGGTGACCAGCGAGTCGATCAGGATCTTGATGTTGACCTCGTGATCGGAGCAGTCGACGCCGGCGGAGTTGTCCATCGCGTCGGTGTTGACACGGCCGCCGATCAGATCGAACTCGATCCGCCCCAGTGAGGTCACGCCGAGGTTGCCGCCTTCGCCGATCACCTTGGCGCGCACCTGATTCCCGTTGACGCGCACCGCGTCGTTGGCCCGGTCCCCGACGTCGGCGTCCGCCTCCGACTCGGCCTTGATGTAGGTGCCGATGCCGCCGTTGAACAACAGATCGGCGGGCGCTTTGAGGATGGCCTTCATCAGAGCCGGCGGTGTCAGCTCGGAAACTTCATCCTCGATGCCGAGCGCGGCGCGAGCTTCGGAGCTGATCGGGATGGACTTCTGCTGGCGGCTGTAGACGCCTCCGCCGGGGCTGATCAGCGAACTGTCGTAGTCCTCCCAGCTGGAGCGCGGCAGGTCGAACAGCCGCTTGCGTTCCTGCCACGAGGTCGCCGCGTCGGGGTTCGGATCGATGAAGATGTGCCGGTGGTCGAATGCGGCCAGCAGCCGGATGTGCTCGGAGAGCAACATGCCGTTGCCGAACACGTCGCCGCTCATGTCACCGACGCCGACGACGGTGAAGTCCTCGGACTGGGTGTCGACACCCATCTCACGGAAATGCCGCTTGACCGACTCCCAGGCGCCCTTGGCGGTGATGCCCATCGCCTTGTGGTCGTAGCCGACGGATCCCCCGGAGGCGAATGCGTCACCCAGCCAGAACCCGTAGGACTGAGCGACCTCGTTGGCGATGTCGGAGAAGGTCGCGGTGCCTTTGTCCGCGGCGACCACCAGATAGGCGTCGTCGCCGTCGCGTCGGACCACTTCCGCCGGTGTGACGATCGCCCCGGTGGCCTTGTCCACGTTGTCGGTGACGTCGAGCAGGCCGGCGATGAACAGCCGGTAACAGGCCACACCTTCTTCCCGGGTGGCGTCGCGATCCGCTGCCGGGTCGCCGGTCGGCTCGGGGGGGTTCTTGACGACGAATCCGCCCTTGGCGCCGACGGGCACGATGACCGCGTTCTTGACCGCCTGCGCCTTCACCAGACCCAGGATCTCGGTGCGGAAGTCCTCACGGCGGTCGGACCAGCGCAGGCCACCGCGGGCGACGAAGCCGAACCGCAGGTGCACGCCCTCCACCCGTGGCGAGTACACGAAGATCTCGAACTTGGGCCGTGGCAGCGGGAGTTCGTCGATGAGCTCGGGATTGAGCTTGAACGACAACACGTTTTGCGCGCGAGCCGAGTCCTGTCGTCCGACGAAGTAGTTGGTGCGCAGCGTGGCCTGGATCATCGAAGCGAACGCGCGCAGCACTCTGTCGGTGTCCAGACTGACCAGCGCGTCGATGTCAGCCGACACCGCGGCGGCGGCCGCCTGGGCATTGCGGTTCGCGGCGCCCCCGTTGGCGTCAGAGGGGTCGAACAGCGCCTGGAACAACTCCACCAGTGAGCGTGCGGTTCCGGCGTGGTCGTTGAGGACCGTCGCGATGTGGGTCTGGCTGTACGGGAACCCGGCCTGCCTCAGGTACTTCGCATAGGCGCGCAGCAGAGCCACCTGCTGCCACGTCATACCGGCCCGCAGCACGAGTTCGTTGAACCTGTCGATCTCGGCATGGCCGTGCCAGATCGCGGTCACGGCGTCGGCGAACCGTTGCGAACTGGCCTCCCGCTCGGGCCCCGCGGGGGCTTCGGGGATTCCGCGATGCGGCGACACCTTGAACTGGTAGATCCAGACCTGCAGCCCGTCGGGGCGGGTGACCGTGAACGGCCGTTCCTCGAGCACCACCACACCCATGGACTGCAGCATCGGCAGCAGATGGCTCAACGATGCCGAACGCCCGCCCAGATACCAGACGAGATGGGACACGCCCTCCTCGGTGGTGTCGTCGAGCACCAGCTTGACCGAGTCATCCTCGAGCTGCTCGATGATCGCGATGTCGTCGAGGGCGTGCAGCGGCGTGATCGCCTGCTTGTACACCTCGGAGAAGGCGTTGGCGTAGTGCTCTGCGGCCGTCTGTTCGATCGCACCGGCCTTGACCGCGCCGAGCAGCCGGTCCGCCCAGGTGCGGGCGGCCTCGGTGAGCAGATCCTGCAGCCGGAACTCGTTGGCTTCGGACAGGTCGACGTCGCGCTGACTCGAGCCCTCCGGCAGCAGAACAGTGAAATGCACTACTGCCCACGGTGATTCGCTGACGCGGGCGGCGTAGTCGATGCTGATTCCGCCGAGCTCGCGGACCAGGATCTCCTGCATCTCCAGTCGCACGGCGGTGGTGTAGCGATCGCGCGGGAGATACACCAGGCAGGACACGAAATGCGCGAGACGATCGGCTCGCATGAACAACAACGTGCGGCGGCGCGATCCGAGTTCGACGACGGCCATCGACATGTCGAGCAGTTCTCTGGCGCTCAGCGCGAACAGCTCGGAGCGGGGAATGGTCTGCATGATGTCGAGCAACAGCTGACCGGGATGGCTGGGGTCCCGGTGCGCCATCGCCAGGGCATCGTTGACGCGGCGGGAGATCAGCGGGATCTCGAGCACGTTGGCGTTCATCGCCGCGACGGTGAACAAGCCCACGAACCTGTGCTCCACCGCGGCCGACGCGTCCCCGCCCACCGATTGCTCGCGGACCACCACGATCTGCGGATAGGCGCCGTACCGCAGGAAACTCGGAATCGTGGCCTGCGCCATCGCCAACAGGTCGTCATCGGCGGTCAGCTGCGGCAACACCTCGTGACGCAGCCGCAGAACGCCGAGCCGGCTGGACGAGTCGACCGTCGCTTCACCATCGCGCACCGGGCAGCGCTGGTAGCCCAGCAGGACGAAATGCCCGTCGGCCAGCCACCGCAACAACGCGGCGACGTCCTTGCGGTCCGGGCTGCGGAAGCGGTGCCCGGCGTCGCTGTGCAGCTCGGCGGCGAGGCTGCGCAGCGTCGCCGCCATGGCGGCTGAATCGAGCGCGACCTGGCGGGCGTCGGCCAGCACCCGAGGCAGCAGCCTCTCGGCCTCCGCGAGCGAGGCCCGATCCACCGATTTCGAAAGCTGGATGTGCACCCAGGTCTCGTCGACACCGGCATCGAAGGTGGCCTCCGTCGGAGGCGCGATCTCCAGCAGTTCACCGGCCGCACCGCGCCGTACCCGGAACACCGGGTTCATGATCGCCTTGTAGGCGACCCCGATGCGGTGCAGCAGCACGGTGACCGAATCCATCAGCATCGTCGCGTTGTCGGTGACGATCTGCAGTGCCGGACCGAAACCGCCTGGGTCGTCGGCGGAGTAGACCGCGACCCGGGTGGTCCCCGGCGGCCGGTGACTGCTCAGTCGGTACTGGGCCGCGACCAGCGCCTGGCTGGCCGGGCTCTCCGTCGTGGAGCGGTGCACCGGACCCGTGACGGCGGCCTCCGCCCCGGGAGCACCCCCATGGGGCCCCCGATAGGTCTCCAGATAGGCGGGCACGAGCCGGTCGATGACCTCAGCAGGTACCGAACCGCCGACTGTGCTGCTGATGGCACCTGGATTCAACGACATTCGCCGCTCCTGACTCGCACGTACGCACCGACCTTCGTTGGCTGTCACCGACTCCGAGGCAGGAACCGGTCACGCGATCCGCACGACGAGACTATCCCCGTGTGAGCTTCCGATGGGTCACCCTGTGCGGACGGGCCGCTTCGGCGCCGAGCCGCTCGACCTTGTTCTCCTCATAGCCACCGAAGTTGCCCTCGAACCAGAACCACTTGGCCTCGTTGTCGTCGTCACCCTCCCACGCCAGGATGTGGGTGCAGGTGCGATCGAGGAACCAGCGGTCGTGGCTGATGACCACCGCACAGCCGGGGAAGTTGCCCAGCGCATTCTCCAGCGAGCTCAGTGTCTCGACGTCGAGGTCGTTGGTCGGCTCGTCGAGCAGGATCAGGTTGCCGCCCTCTTTCAGCGTCAACGCGAGGTTCAGCCGGTTGCGCTCACCACCGGACAGCACACCGGCCGGTTTCTGCTGGTCGGGGCCTTTGAAGCCGAAGGCGGACACGTACGCCCGCGACGGCATCTCGTTCTGACCGACCTCGATGTAATCGAGGCCGTCGGAGACCACCTCCCACACCGTCTTCTTCGGATCGATGCCGGCCCGGCTCTGGTCCACATAGCTCAACTTGACCGTCTCACCGACCTTGACGATGCCGCTGTCGGGCTGCTCGAGGCCGACGATCGTCTTGAACAACGTGGTCTTGCCGACACCGTTGGGTCCGATGACGCCGACGATGCCGTTGCGGGGCAGCGTGAAGGACAGGTCCTTGATCAACGTCCTGCCCTCGAAACCCTTGTCGAGGTGCTCGACCTCGACGACGACGCTTCCCAGACGCGGGCCGGTCGGGATCTGGATCTCCTCGAAATCGAGCTTGCGGGTCTTCTCCGCCTCCGCCGCCATCTCCTCGTAGCGCTGCAGGCGGGACTTGCTCTTGGCCTGCCTGGCCTTGGCACCCGACCTGACCCATTCGAGCTCGTCCTTGAGGCGCTTCTGCAGTTTGACGTCCTTGCGTCCCTGTACGGCGATGCGCTCGGCCTTCTTCTCCAGGTACGTCGAGTAATTGCCCTCGTAGGGGTAGGCGCGGCCCCGATCGAGCTCGAGGATCCATTCAGCGACGTTGTCGAGGAAGTAGCGATCGTGGGTGACCGCCAGGATGGCGCCCTTGTAGTCGGCGAGGTGCTGCTCGAGCCACAGCACGCTCTCGGCGTCGAGGTGGTTCGTCGGTTCGTCGAGCAGCAGCAGATCGGGCTTGGACAGCAGCAGCTTGCACAGCGCCACGCGCCGACGCTCACCACCGGAGAGGTGGGTGACCGGCTCTTCCGGTGGCGGGCAACGCAGCGCATCCATCGCCTGTTCGAGCTGCGAGTCGATGTCCCAGGCGTCTGCGGCGTCCAGCTCCTCCTGGAGCTTGCCCATCTCCTCCATCAGTTCGTCGGTGTAATCGGTCGCCATCAGTTCGGCGACCTCGTTGTACCGGTTGAGCTTGCCCTTGATCGCGACGCCGTCCTCGACGTTCTCGCGCACCGACTTGGTCTCGTCGAGCTGGGGCTCCTGCTGCAGGATGCCCACGCTCGCGCCCGGCGCCAGGAACGAGTCGCCGTTGTTGGGTTGGTCCAAGCCGGCCATGATCCGCAAGACGCTCGACTTACCGGCCCCGTTGGGACCGACCACGCCGATCTTCGCGCCTGGAAGGAAGTTCAGGGTGACGTCGTCAAGAATGACCTTGTCGCCGTGCGCCTTGCGGACCTTCCGCATGGTGTAGATGAATTCGGCCATTGCCGTGATGTCGCCTTTCTCGATCTCGGTTCGGTTCCGGGATCATCTGGACCTCTGCGATGGTCGGGCCCCATCCTAGGCGTGGCCTCGTCGGCGGCGACCGTCGCTACGCGCTCAGCGGCACCTCCTTGCCTTCGAGCTCCGCGGAGTCGGGACCGATCTCGTCGTCGACGTCGGCCTCCACCTCGGAATGACCCCGGCCCTCGATGCGGACCCCGGCATCGGCCGAACCCGGCTCCGAGGTGAAGTCGGGGTGCCTGCGCTTGTCGATGCGGATGATGCACCGCGCCAAGTCAGGCCCCACAGAGGTCGCCCGGATCTCCAGCGAGGAGCGACGGTTCCCGTCGCGGTCCTCGTATTCGCTGGTGTACACGTTTCCAACAACGATGACCGCGTCGCCCTTCCCGAGCCCGGCACCGACTCCGGTGACGAGCCGGCCCCAGCAGTTCACCGTGGCGTACAACGAGTTGCCCGGCTCCCAGGTGCCGTCCGCGGTGCGCCTGCGTGAGTTGCTCGCGACCCGGAATTTGATCAGCTCCTGATCGCCGACCCAGCGGCGTTCCGGGTTGGTGACGATGGTGCCCACGACGGCGATGGGTGTTTCGAACATTTGGTTCCTCCCTCGATATTCGGCTACGGGCCAGGCACGGCGCCTGACTCGTGGGGTGACACCGCCATTCACCGCCGTACCGCCGACATCCCGCGGCCGGGGCGCGGCCCGGGGCGGCCGGGCTGTGGATGAGTTGCGCACTGTGGACAACCGCCGCATAGGTTGATCCGCATGACGGAACAGGTCGCCGGCCGCGCCGCTCCGGGGTCCCTGGCCGGCCGCCGGGTCGTGGTGGCCGACACCGTCGGGGACGCTGCTGTCGGCGCCCTACGCAGTGCCGGCGCCGTGATCGTCGACAACTCGGCCTTCGCGACCGTCGACGGTGCGCTCGGCGATGGCCACGCCGATGTCGTGGTGACGGCAGCCGCGCCCGCGGGGTCTGTGTGCATCACCCCCACCGCCACGGCACTGCCCGCCCGACTCAGCGTCCTCGCATCCGACCTCGTGCTCGCCGACGCCGTGACGGCCGTGCTCGCCGGACAGGCACCGGGCCGGGGTTGGCCGGCCGACATCCG
Source organism: Mycolicibacterium hippocampi (assembly GCF_010723735.1). Lineage (GTDB taxonomy): Bacteria > Actinomycetota > Actinomycetes > Mycobacteriales > Mycobacteriaceae > Mycobacterium > Mycobacterium hippocampi. The sequence continues at coordinate 4,660,380 of NZ_BLLB01000002.1, forward strand.
GCTCGCGGCCCCCGTCGAGCCGGTGGTGGGGGTGGCGCTGCACCGACACGACCGCAGAGTGCTCGGCGCCGTCACGGCAGCATTGACGAAGATCGGCGCCCGAATCGTGCCCGTGCCGGTCGGGACGTACTCCGTGCCCCACGGAGTGGATGCCGTCGTCGTAGCTGCCGACTCGACCGACCGTGACGGCCTGTGCTCGGTCACTGTGAGCGTTGACGGGGCCGCGCTCACCGTCCTGGCGCGCGCCTTCGACGATGCGGTGGCTGTGGATCTTGCCGCCGGGCTGATCTTTGGGCGGGCACTGCAGTCGATCTGGCCGCTCTCGGCCGCCGACCCCGTCGAACTGGTGGTGTTCGGCGCGCACCTTCGTGGCGGACCCCTCGTGCATCAGCTCACCGATCTGGGCGCCCGGTGGGCCGGGGAGATCATCACGGCGCCGCGCTACCGGATGACGGTGCTGTCGACGTCACCTGCCAAGCCGGCGATCACCCGCGTGTTCGACGGCGAGCCGGGCGCCGCGCTCCACGGGCACCGATGGCTGATGTCGGCGGCAGCCCTCGGCCGCTTCCTGGCGGCGCTGCCGGCACCGATGCAGCTGGGCAAAGTCGAGTTCGACGACGGCTCCTGGCGGACGGCGTTCGGCTGTGAGGCCAGTGCGGCGGTCGGCGCCGACATCAGCAGCTACGGCAGCTGGACGCGGGCTGTTGCCGCAGGGGCGGTGCGGGTGGCGGATCCGCCGCGTCAGCCGCCCTGCTGAGACTCGCGCCGGGCCAGTTCGGCCAGCATCCGGTTGTAGGCCGCCAAATCGGCGTCCTCGTCGCGGTCCGCCGCCCGGTCCAGCCGCGTCGCGGTCCGCTGATCGCTGCGACGCCACTGGATGAACAGCGCGATCAACACCACGACGAGCGGGACCTCTCCCGCAGCCCACGCGATCCCGCCGCCGAGCCGCTGATCACCGAGCAGGTCGGTGTGCCAGTCCAGCTGCAGCGACCGGTAGAAGTCCTCCCCGATCACCGACTTGGTCGCCATCAGGACCACCCCGAAGAACGCGTGCAACGGCAACGACGCGAACACCATCGCCAGCTTGCCGATGGGCGGTATCGGCCGCGGTGTCGGGTCCACACCGATCACGACCCAGTAGAACAGGTAGCCGCTGAGCAGGAAGTGCAGGTTCATCGCGACGTGGGCGCCGTGGCTGTCGACGGCGGCGTCGAAGATCCCGCCGAAGTACAGCCCGTAGAACCCGACGATGAACAGCGCCGTCGCGACGAACGGGTTGGTGAGCACCCGGGAGACCCCGGAGTGCAGGCCGGCGAGCAGCCATTCCCGCGGTCCGGGCGGCTCGTCGCGGCCTGCGGCGGGCAGCGCCCGCAGCGCCAGCGTCACCGGTGCACCGAGAACCAGCAGGATCGGCACCAACATCGACAGCAGCATGTGGGCGATCATGTGCATGCTGAACATCGCCGGCATGTACCGGCCGATCCCCGACGACGTCGTCACCAGCAGAAGCAGGCAGCCGAGCAGCCACGCGAGCGTCCGGCCGGCCGGCCAGCCGTCGCCGCGGCGCCGCAGCCTGACCACGGCGGCCAGATACACCAGCGCGAACACGATGGCCGCCGTGCCGAACAACAGATCGAAGCGCCAGTCGAACAGGACCCTGCCCACGGTCGGAGGACCGGCCAGGTCGTAGCCGATCTCGACCGTGGTGACCGACGGGTTGAGGTCCCGCGGCGGTGGTGGCGGCGTCCTGCCCAGAGCGACCGCCACCCCGAACGTCAACCCGAAGACCACCGCCTCGACCAGCGCCAGCCGGATCAGCGGACCGCGGGCACCCGGGTCGTCGCGGAGGGCGGCCACGCCGTTGCGGCGCTGTCGCCACCCGAGGAAGCCGAGTACGCACAGCGCCGTGACCTTCGCCAGCACCAACAAGCCGTAGTCGCTGTTCACCAGGTCGCCGGGCCGCGTTCGCACCAGCGCGTTGATCACACCGCTGAGCGCCATCGCGACAAAGCACCACAGGGCCACCGCGGAGAATCGGCGCGCCGCCAGGTCGGCGTGCTCACCCCCCCGTAGCGCGTGGACCAGCAACGCCAGCAGGCCGCCGGCCCACAGCGCACCGGCGATGAGATGAATGAACAGGCTGTTGGTGGCCAGGTCGTGGGAACCACCCGACGACGAGTGTCCGGTCAGCGCCAGCGGCAGCAGGGTCACCAACGAACCGGCGAACAGCACCGGCGTCCACGACCACCGCAGCACCGGCGCGCTGAGCACCGTCACCGCCAGCGCGAGCAGCGCCGTCCAGCGCCAGGCGCCGGCGATGTCGATGAGGTCGGCCACCGCCCAGATGTCGGCCGGGCTCAGCCGCGTCCACAACGGCTGACCGCTGACATCGGAGACGGTCAGTGGCACCAACAGCACGGCGCAGACCGCCCAGATCCCCGAGGCGACGGTCCCCGTCCGCAGCGCACGGTAACCCGCGGCGTCCAGCACGCCGTTGCGTTGCGGCGGCACCAGAAACGCGGCGAGCAGAAACGATCCGGTGGCGGCCACGGCGGCGATCTCCCCCGCCGCCCTGACGAACGGCAGCCCGTAGCTGGTCACCGGGCCGGGGTCGGGCAGCCCGGTCGCGGTCAGCGCCTCGGCCACCGAGAGGGCGGACAGCCCGGCTGCGGTCAGCCCTGCCAGCAGCGCCACCGCGTACAACACCGTCCACGCCGGCGCGCTGCGCACTCCGGTGGTGGCGGGGGCGCCGGACGAAGTCATGCGCCAAGGGTATGACCTCACCGCGCGGGGCCCGCTAGACAGGCTCGTTGCTGCGCATCCCGCGGCGGTTGCGTTCACGGACGAAGAATTGGTCGCGCGAGATGGCATCGACCGTTTCCATGTCCTCCAGGATCCCGCGGAGCTCGTCGCGGAAGGCCTTCCGCCGACCGGGCAGGTCTGCCGCGGGTTCGAGCAGATGCTGGTCCACGGCCACCTGGCGCGCGGTGGTGAACAGCAGCGCCGACACCGACTCGGCGCTGCGGACCACACCCTGGGCCACATACTGCTGCCCCAACCCCAGCGCCGTGGCGGTCAGGTCCTTCTCGGAGACCTCAGCGGGTGCGTCGATCAGGACGTCGGCGACGATGCGGTAGGCCTCGAAGAACGGGCGCAGCAGCGGCCCGGCGATCGCCGGGCGTTTGGCCCGCAGCAGCGCGTCGATCCGCTCGCCCCCGGCGTCGACATCGTCCTCCCACCCCGGATGCCACGACATTTCGTGGATGACGTGTTCCCGGAAACCCGCGGAGTCGGCGAAGTAGAAGTCGAACTTCAGCAGATCGCGCAGCCTCATCACCTGCGACCAGAACGCTTCCAGGCGGTCGGAATCCGCGCGGGCGGCGTGGGCGAGCGACAGTTCGACCAACGACGTCTCCAGGAACGCGTCGATCAGCGAGTTGCGGTAGAACGCGGCCTCGTGCTCGTCCTGCGAGGCGATGTGCCACACCGGTTCTCGGCCCCCGTCGATCCGGGTCACCGGGTGTCCATTGGACAGTGCGTCCACCGCCGCGCGCACACCGTCGGGGGTTCGCAGCCGCAGCGCGCTGTTGGTCATCGGGGTCTGTTTGCGCTCGAGGTAGTCCAGCGAGTCCTGCAGGGTGTGGTGCAACTGGTCCAGCGTCAGCGCGATACCGCGGGTGCTCAGCAGCAACGCCGACACCAGAGCGGTGGCATTGACGGGCGTGACCTGGAGGATCCGGAACGCGACCTCGAACGCCATCTTCTGCAGCGCAAGGCGTTTGGCGTCCTCGTCAGTCGTCATCGGGCCGTGGGGCTCGCCGAGGTATTCGCGCATCGAGACGGCTTCTGGGAACCGCACATAGATCTTGCCGTAGTTGCGCTCGCCCTGCGCCTTGATGAAGTTGTACAGCCACGACAAACCCTCCGGGGTCTTCTCCCCGCCCCGCGCGTAGGCCGCGTACTCGGCGGTTTCGTGGAGTTGGTCGAAGCTGATGGACACCGGTTGCAGCAGGATGTCGTCACTGCGGCCGTCCAGATAGGCGTCTGCGACGTAGGCCAGTAGACCGAGCTTGGGGGGCAACATCTTTCCGGTGCGCGACCGGGTTCCCTCGATCGACCAGCTGAGGTTGAACCGCTTCTCCACGATGTAACCGACGAACTGACGCAGCACATACTTGTACAGCGGGTCGTCGAGCTTGCGCCGGATGAAGATGACGCCCGACCGCCGCATCAGCGGGCCCATCGCTCCGAACGACAGGTTGATTCCGGCGAAGGTGTGCACCGGTGGCAGCCGGTTCTCCTGCATCGCGACGGGAACGATCGCGCCGTCGAGATAGGACCGGTGCGAGAACAGCAGCACTGCCGGGTGGGATTCGAGGGCGTGGCGCATCGATTCGACCTCGAGACGGTCGTAATCGATGTTCGGGTCGAACCCTCTGCTGAATATGGCGCGCCCCAGCGACGGGATCAGGTCGACGGAGAACCGGCTCCAACCGGTGCCGAGTTCGTCGAGCATCTCGCCCGCCTTCTCGACCGTCGCGCCGGGAATCTTCTCCAGGCCCTCGCGGAACCGCGCCGACGCCAACATTTCTGGTTTGACCAGTCGGGGCGACTTGTACTCGGGTCCGAGCAGACGCAGCTCGACCCGTTCGATCGCGAGGATCGCCCGGCGGATGACGAATCGGGCGAATTCCCTTGGGTTCTCGGCAACAGTGGTCTCGCTCCACTGCTGATGCAGCTCCGAAACCTTCGCGGGTTCGCCCGCGACCACCCGGGCACGCGCCGGGTCCCGCTTCAGGATTCGGCGCTGTAGAAGCTGCGGCGGGCAGTAGGTGTCGCGACCCGACAACAGCGCCACCACCTTGGATCGCGTCGGCAGCCCGCCCGGGACCCAGAACACGCGGACCGGCACGACCGAACGGTCGCCGTCGGCCTCGAGCAACTCGACGAGACCGGCGAGCACACCCGGCGGCGGATCGTCGTCGGCCGGCAGCTTGAGCACCGCGATGTTCGATTCGGGATGCTCGCGGCGCTGGTGTTGCAGCCAGTCGTTGAGAAGCTCCTCCTCGGCCGGTGACGACACCGACGCGAGGACAAGAGCGTCGTCGGTGGCGGAGAAGGCCGCCATGTCTTCGATGTGCGGCTTCATGGCCGTCCCTTGCCGGTGCGCTTGGCAGCTCCCTTGGCGGGAGCTTTCTTGGCCGGCGTCTTCTTGGCTGCCGTCTTCTTCGCCGGCGTCTTCTTGGCTGCCGTCTTCTTCGCCGGCGCCTTCTTGGCGGTCGCCTTCTTCGCCGGCGCCTTCTTGGCCGGGGCCTTCTTGCGCTTGTAGAGGTCGGGGACCGGCACCTCGTCGTGGGGCCAGTTCCGAAGGGTGTCCATGTAGAGCCCACGCACCTCGGCGATGCGCTCTGCCAGGTTCTCGTGGGTCCAATCGTCGACCGGAATCGGCGGGTAGACAACAACATCGACGGTACCGGGATTGAAGGTGCTGGAATCGCGCGCGGCGATCACCTCCGCGTTGCGGATCACGATCGGCACGATGGGGATGCCCACAGACATCGCAATCCGGAATGCACCCTTCTTGAAGTCGCCGACCTCTGTGGTGTCCAGCCGGGTGCCTTCGGGTGCGATCAGGATGGACAGTCCCTTGCGCGCGAGGTCCTCGACCTTCTTGAGACCTTCGACCGCCTTCGCCGGGTCGTCGCGGTCGATGAACGCCGCATCCATGATCTTGCCCATGGTGCCGACGATGGGATCGTTCTCGAGTTCCTTCTTGCCGACCGAGGTGAAGTTGTCGCTGACCAGCCGCCCCGCGATCAGGGGGTCCGCCTGGTTGCGGTGGTTGAAGATGAACACCGCGGGCCGTTGCGCGGTCAGGTTCTCTCTGCCGAGCACCTGCAGGTTGATGCCGATGGTGTTGAGCAGCGTGCGCCCGAACATCGAGGTGAAGAAGTTCACGCCGGTGCGCCGGTTGCGGGTAAGCAGCCCGACGCCGACCGCTCCGGCGGCGATCGGCATCATCGACGCGATGCCGGCGGCGGTGCGCAACTGGGAAAGCGGGCTGGTGCCGCTGCGGCTGCTGAACCGCAGCACCGGCCACCCCCGTTTGGCGGCGACGGCGGCCATCTTGCCCGCCGGGTTGGTCGGACGGGGGTTGCCGACGAGGTACATCAACGCGACGTCCTCGTCGCCGTCGGCGTAGAAGTAGCTCTTCGACAGATCCACCTCGTTCGCCGCGGCGAACTCCTGCACCGCCCTGGCCTTGCCGGGACCCCAGATGATCGGCCGCTTGACCTCGCCGGTGATCAGGCCGTCGTCGTCGGTCTCGAACTTGTTGCTCAACACGTTGTTGATGCCGAGGAACCGCGCCACCGGCTCGACCTGCACCGTCAGCGCCGACGAGCTGAGCACCACGGTGTGGCCACGGTTCATGTGCGCACGTACCAGCTCACGCATCTCCGGATAGATCCGGCTGACGATCTTCTGCACGAACAGCCGCTCGGCCAGTTCGTCGATCTCGTCGACCGAGTTGCCGCGCAACATGCGCGCGCCCTTGCCGATGAGGTCCTCGAACTCCGAACGGCCCAGCTGGTGATTGAGACCGGCCTGCACCATTCCGACGAACTCACCGACCGACATCTGGCGGCGCCGCAGCCGGTCCTGCGTCATCACGACGCCGGTGAACCCGGCGACGAGCGTGCCATCGAGGTCGAAAAACGCGCCCACCTCGGGGCCGGGCGGACTTGCATGGATCTCGGCGACCGAACCCGGTAGACGCAGCTGACCGTCAGCTGATGTGCCCGATACTCCCGATGTCATTGTGCGGCACTTCCGTTGCGTGAGTAGGGACTGGACTGTTGCTCGAACGTCACCGGTGTCGCTCGACCGTCACCGCCGAGCGCGAGCACTTCATCGAAACCGGCGATCAGACAGTCAGCCAGCAGTTTCGGGTCGGTGATCGATGCCTTGTCGTAGCGCAGGGTGACGGTGCAATAACCGGACCGCGAGATCAGCACCACCATCATCGCCACCCCGGGCAACGGCCCAAGTCCGTACTGTCGCAGCACCTTCGCACCGGCGATGAAGGTGTCACCGGCATAAACCGGTACGTTGCTGGCCTGCACGTCGGAGTTCACGATGGATCCGGCCATCGATTCCAGCACGGTGTCCGGCAGCAGGCTCACGACAGGTGCGATCGCTCCGACCATGTCGAGGGCACGCTCGTCGCGCTTGCTGGTCATCTGCGCGCGGATGTTCTTGATGCGCACCGCGGGGTCGGACAAGCCGATCGGCGCCGCGAGGTTGACCCCGGCGAACCGGTTGCCACCCGCCGGATCTGCGTCGGAACGCAGGTTCACCGGGACAGCCATCGGCAGAGTGTCGACCGGGACCCCCTTGGCCTGGTGGTAGAGGCGCAGTGCACCGCACAACCCGGCGAGATAGGCGTCATTGATCGACCCGCCGGCAGCTTTCGCTGCGCGATGCAGGTCCCCGAACTCGATGTCGATGGCCTCGCTGCGTGAGGACAGGCTGCGGCGACGCAGCAACGGTGACGGGTCGGCAACCGGGCCAATCACCCTGGCGCCGGACATCGCGTAGTCGATGACGCTGCCGAGTCGGCGCACCGGATCGCGCACCACATGGCCCACCGTGAGCGCGGCACCGAACAGGACGCCGCGCACCCCGCCGACGATGGTGCCCGGCAGCCGGTTGACTCCTTGTCGCATCAGGTCGTTGGGCGACAGGTCGGACGGGATCGGAAGGGGTGGGGTGTCCTGCGCAGGCGGGTCACGCTCGAGGTCGTACAGGTTGGCGAACATCTCGACACCGCCGACACCGTCCGTCACCGCGTGGCTCAGATGCACCATCAAGGCGGCTTGCGCGTTCTGCATGCCCTCGATCAGGGTGGCCGTCCACAACGGCCGCGAGATGTCGAGTGGGGACTGCGCGGCGACCTCGACGATGTCCATCACCTGACGCAGCGTGCCCGGCTCCGGGACCCGCACCCGGCGGACGTGGAAGTCGAGGTTGAAGTCGGGGTCCACGACCCAGCGGGGGGCTGCGGTCGGCAGCGTCGGCGTCACGACCTTCTGCCGCAGCCGGAGCACCTTGCGCGAGGCGATCTCGAAACGGCGGCGGAACAAATCCCAGTCCGGTGTGGTGTCGAGCAGTTCCAGCGTGATGATGCCTGACCGGGTGCGGGGATTGGCTTCCCCGCGATGCAGGATCTGGTCGAGCGGGCTGAGTTCCTCCGGGAGTCCGGCCGCATCCAGTTCCGGCGCGTTGCTCATGCGCACCACGCTAGTCGGCGACACTGTGACCGGAGCAGGTTTTGGCGCCGTCACCGCAGCGGTCGCACACGTCGCGTTCGATACACTGCTCGGCGCTGCCCCCGTAGCTCAGCGGATAGAGCAGCCGCCTTCTAAGCGGTTGGTCGCAGGTTCGATCCCTGCCGGGGGCGCCAGGTAAGAGTGGTGCCCGTGTCGTCAACCGCCCGTCAGCGCGTCCGGACGCACACTGACGATTCGATCGTCGCCATCCCGCGGGTCACCCCGCCCGTCACGGTTGCTGGTGGTGAACCACAATGTGCCGTCGGGCGCCGCCACAACCGTCCGCAGCCGCCCGTACTGCTCGACGAAGTGGCCGACGGGTTCGCCGAGCGCTCCGTCCGCGCCGATCGGTATCTGCCACAGCCGCTCACCACGCAGGGCCGCCACCCATAGCGAACCCGCCGTGTAGGCCAGTCCGGACGGAGACGCCTCTCCGGTCCCCCACTGGACCCGCGGGTCGATCAGCCCGGGGATGCCGGCCCGTCCCTCCGCTTCGGGCCAGCCGTAGTTTCCGTCGGGTTCGATCAGGTTGACCTCGTCCCAGGTGTTGGCGCCGTACTCGGTGGCCCACATGCGGCCCTGCGCGTCCCAGGTCAGACCCTGCACATTGCGATGCCCGTAGGACCAGACCGGTGATGCCGAGTCCGGGTTGTCCGCCGGGACGGAGCCGTCCGGGTTGATGCGTAGTATCTTGCCGCCCAGTGACGACTTATCTTGTGCCAGTCCGGAATTCCCGGCGTCACCGGTGGTCACGTACAGCTTCCCGTCGGGGCCGAAGACGATGCGTCCGCCGTCGTGGATCCTCGCCGCCGGGATTCCGGTCAGGACCGGTCGCTGGTCGGTGAGCACGCTTCCGTCGAAGCGGGTGGCCACGACCCGGTTGTCGGCGTCGGTGGTGAAGTAGGCGAACACCGTCTGGTCCTGGGCGAAGTTCGGCGACACCGCCAATCCGAGCAGGCCGGCCTCGCCGCGCGGCACCACACCGGTGACGTTGCCGATCTCGCGCAGTTGGCCGGGCGCAGTCAGGTGTTTGACAGCGCCGGTGTCACGTTCGGCGATCAACGCGGTTCCGTCCGGAAGAAACGTGACACCCCACGGCACGCCGAGTCCGGTGGCGACGTCTTGGGTGCTGACCGCGGAGCTCTGCACCTCGCGGGAGCCCGAGTCACTCGGTGAACATCCGGCGATCAACGCACCCACGACGGCCGCCACCCACCATGCGCGTCGTCGACCGTGACCAACCATTGCTCTCCAACGTAGCCACGAAGGGCCGGACTCGCCACGACCGAGAGGCGCGACCTTCGCGCGCAGCGAAACGTCCTTCCCGCTCTGCAACCGTCGTGGAAGTGTCTGTGGCATGGCTGTACTCAACACTTCGCTACGACACGCGATAGACGGCGTGCAGTTCGATGCCGTGCTGGTCCGTGACGACACCGTGGGTCCGGCGCCCACTGTCCTGGTGTTCCACGGCATGGAAGGCCGCAGCGACGCCCAACTGCAGTTCGCCACGCGCTTGACGGAGTGGGGCTACCAGGCGATTGCGGTGGACCTGTTCGGCGAGGCGGTCAGCGGCGGCGGCATCGACAGCACCACCGCTGCGATGACCGGCTATCTCGACGACCGCGCCGCGCTCGGCGAGCGCCTCACCAAGGTGCTCGGGACGCTGACGGCCGCTCCGCAAGTAGACGCCGGACGAGTCGCAGCGATTGGCTTCTGCTTCGGCGGGTTGTGTGTCCTCGATCTGGCTCGCGCCGGCCACCCGCTTGCCGGGGTCGCGAGTTTCCACGGCTTGTTGACCCCACCTCCCGACGACACCCCGCACATCGTCACCGCCAAGGTGATGGTGTTCCACGGGTGGGACGACCCCTACGCACCGCCCGAGGACGTCGTCGCCCTGGGCCGGGAGTTCTCCGGCCGTGGGATCGACTGGCAGCTGCACGCATACGGCAACACGATGCACGCGTTCATGGCGCCCTGGGCCGACGATGTGGACCGCGGTATTCTGCACAGCGAGTCCGCGGCGCGCCGCGCATGGGCGTCGCTGGAATCCTTCCTCGGCGAAAGCTTCGGTCAAGAGTCGACAGCACACTGAGGCCCGACAACCACTGCGGGGAAGGTGATTCGGACGCGGAAGACGCAGGCTGAGTATTGGAATCACAACACCGCCTACCACCCATGGCTGGCCTCCCTCGCCGCGCGACACCGCGGCGACGTACTCGACGTCGGCTGTGGCGACGGTCTGCTGGCGCAACGCCTCGCGCCGGTGTCGCGGTCGGTCCTCGCCATCGATCCGGACGGCACGGCTGTTCGACGGGCACGTGATCGGGTAGGCACCGCGCGCAACGTGGCGGTTGATCAGGCCGCGTTCGACGACTGTGCCGCCGGCAGTGCCCGGTTCGACCTGATCACCTTCGTCGCCAGCCTGCACCACATGGAACTGCGGGACGCACTGCTCAAGGCTCGCCGGCTGCTTCGCCCCTCCGGCGAGATCGCGGTGGTCGGCCTCAGTGCCAACCGAACAGTCGGCGACTTTCTCTGGTCGGCGGCATGCCTACCGGCGGTGCGCATCGGTTCGGCGCTACACCGAGAGACGCGCGATGTCGGTGTCCTGGTCGCTGAGCCGCGAGAGAGCCTCGACGACATCCGGCGGGTCGTTGACGACGTCCTTCCTGGGGCGGAGATCCGACGCGCCCTCTACTACAGATATCTGCTGCGGTGGTCGAAGCCGTAGCGATTTTGTCGGCGGGTCGCACAATTGTTCGATCTATGGATGAGGTGTCTCGCGCGATACTTGCTCCCCGAGAACAACCAGGGTCCGTAGGCTGACCCGCGATGCCCACCAACGCCGTCGATCATCGCCTCAGCGCCATGCCTGAGACCGGATACGTCTACCGCACGTCGTGGCCGGTGGCGACCGGCGACCTCGACGGGAACCTCCACCTGCGCCTCGACGGCGTGGCCCGCTACATCCAGGAAGTAGGCGCGGAGAACCTGGTCGACGCCGGGGAAGCCGAGGACCATCCGCACTGGCTGGTACAACGCACCGTCATCGACGTCATCGAACCGATCGAGTTTCCGAACGACATCTCGTTCAGCCGATGGTGCTCGGCACTGTCGTCGCGGTGGTGCACGATGCGCGTCGACCTCGTCGGCAGCGACGGTGGCCGCATCGAGACCGAGGGTTTCTGGATCGCGATCAACTCGAAGACACTGACACCGCAGCGTGTTTCGGACACGCTGATCGAACGATTCGCGTCCACCACCGATGTGCACCGGCTGAAGTGGAGCCCATGGCTGGAGAACCCGGACAACCTGGACGAGACGATGCCGTTCCCGCTGCGCCGCACTGACATCGACATCTTCGAACACGTCACCAACACCGCCTACTGGCACGCCATCCACGAAGTGATCGCCCTGGTCCCCGACATCTGCACACCGCCCTACCGCACAGTCATCGAATACCGCAGGCCGATCAAGTACGGCGAGGACATCACCGTCGGATGGTCCCGCCACGGCGACGATGTGCAGATCGCACTGTCCGTCGGCGACGAGGTCCGCGCCGCTGCCCTGCTGCGCACGCTGTAGCCCTATGTGGGACCGCCCGGCCACGCCACTACCCTGAGCGAGTGTCCGCTTTGGTACTGACGCAGGTCGAGGACCGCGTCGCAGTCATCACCGTCAATGATCCCGACCGCCGCAACGCCGTGACGGCGGAGAGTTCGGCGGCACTTCGGGCAGCTATCGAAGCGGCGGAGGCCGACACCGGTGTGCACGCGGTCGTCGTCACCGGCGCCGGCAAGGCGTTCTGTGCCGGCGCCGACCTCACCGCTCTTGGCGAAGCGACCGAGGACGGCCTGCGGGTGATCTACGACGGCTTCCTCGCTGTCGCGCAGTGCACGCTGCCCACCATCGCCGCGGTCAACGGGCCAGCCGTCGGAGCGGGTTTGAATCTGGCCCTGGCGGCCGACGTGCGCATCGCCGGCCCGTCGGCGCTGTTCGATCCGCGGTTCCAGAAGCTCGGCATTCACCCGGGAGGCGGTGCGACCTGGATGCTGCAGCGTGCCATCGGCCCCCAGGCGGCCCGGGCAGCCCTGCTGTTCGGGATGCGCTTCGACGCCGAAGCGGCGGTCCGCCACGGGCTGGCGCTGGAGGTGGCCGACGACGCGGTGGCCACCGCCCGGGCTCTTGCGGCCGGGCCGGCCTCCGCGCCCCGCGACGTGGTCATGGCAACCAAGGCTTCGATGCGGGCCACCGCGAACCCCGGCACCGTCGACCTCGACCAGCACCGGCTCGCAGTCGATGTCGAGATCGGTCCACAGGCGGTATCGATCGAGTCACCGGAGTTCGCCGCCAGATTGGCTGCCGCCAAGCGCAAGTGAGCTACGGCGCCAGCGCCACGATGCGCTCGGCGCGGCGCAACACCGGCATGTCGACCATCTGACCTTCGAACTGGAACACCCCGCGCTCGGTGGCGGCCCTGGCGAGGACAGCTCGCGCCCAATCGGTCTGAGCAGCGGTGGGTGCGTACCCGGCACGGATCACCGCCACCTGCGTGGGATGGATCGCAACCTTGGCGTCGAATCCGACCGCGACGGCGTCGTCGGTCTCGGCGCGCAGCCCGTCCAGGTCTTTGATGTCGAGATACACCGAGTCGAGCGCCAGCCGGCCGAAGGCCTTGGCGGCGAGCAGGGTCTGTGACCGCACGTGCTTGGCGACATCGCGGTAGCTGCCGTCGGGCCGGCGGTTCGCGGTTCCACCGGTGGCCGCGAACAGATCTTCGGCGCCCCACATGACGGCCACGGCGTTGTCGACCCGGGCGGTCTCGGTGACGGCCAAGGCTCCCCGCGGCGTTTCGACCAGCACGACCACGTCGAGCGGTGCCAGCGAGGCGACCTGCTCGGCGGTTTCGGTCTTGGCCAGCATCACCGTGGTGTAGTCGGTGGCTTTGACTGCCTCGACGTCGAGCGCGTGGTCTGCCGTGGCGACGGGGTTGACACGGACCACCGTGCGGGTCGGGTCCAGCGGGGTGTCCAGCAGCGCCTTTCGGGCGGCTTCCCGGTCTTTGGCCGCGACACCGTCCTCGAGGTCGAGGATCACCACATCAGCTGCCGCAGCGGCCTTCTCGAATCGCTCCGGACGGTCGGCCGGGCAGAACAGCCAGCCGGGCCCGCTCTCCGCCAGCGCCATCACGCCTCGCTTTCGGGACGCTTGCGCACCATGGTCTTCCGCGACGCTGTCGCGACCACGTCACCGTGCTGGTTGCGTCCGGTGTGGGCGAAGGTGACGATGCCCTCGCCCGGCCGGCTCCTGGACTCGCGCTTGTCGACGACCTCCGTCTCGGCGTAGAGGGTGTCGCCGTGGAACAACGGTTTGGGAAAGGCAACCTCACCGAACCCCAGGTTGCCGACGATGGTGCCCTGGGTGAGCTGGGCGACCGACAACCCCACCAACGTGGACAGCGTGAACATCGAGTTGACCAGCCGCTGGTTGAAAGGCGGCAGCGCATCGGAGAACGCGGCGTCCAGATGCAACGCCTGGGTGTTCATGGTCAGCGTGGTGAACAGGACATTGTCGGCCTCTGTGATGGTTCGCCCCGGCCGGTGCTGGTAGAGCACATCGGTCTCGAATTCCTCGAACCACAGACCACGCTGGACGACCGTCTTCTTCGGCGCTTCGCCCATCACTTCTGCCCGATCGTTCGCCCCGCTCACAAGCCCAACTCTCGCCCGATCAGCATCAGCTGCACTTCCGTGGTCCCTTCGCCGATTTCGAGGATCTTGCTGTCCCGGTAATGCCGGGCCACCGGGTACTCGTTCATGAAGCCGTAGCCGCCGAAGATCTGGGTGGCGTCGCGGGCGTTGTCCATGGCCGCCTCGCTGGCCACCAGCTTGGCGATCGCGGCCTGCTTCTTGAACGGCTTGCCCGCGAGCATCAACGCGGCCGCGTCATAGTAGGTCGCTCGGGCGACGTGGGCTCTGGTCTCCATCCGGGCGATCTTGAACGCGATCGCCTGGTTGGTCCCGATCTTGCGGCCGAAAGCCTCACGCTCCCTGGCGTACTTGACGCTCTCATCCACGCACCCCTGTGCCGCACCGACCGACAGCGCCGCGATCGCAATGCGGCCCTCGTCGAGGATGCGCAGGAAGTTCGCATATCCACGCCCCCGCTCGCCGAGAAGGTTCTCCTGCGGCACCCGCACGTCGTCAAAACTCAAAGGATGAGTGTCCGAGGCGTTCCAGCCCACCTTGTTGTAGGCCGGCTCCGCGGTGAAACCCTCGATCGGCACCGGCACCAGGATCGACGAGATCTCCTTTTTTCCCTCGTTCTCACCGGTGACCGCGGTGACCGTCACCAGCTTGGTGATGTCGGTGCCCGAGTTGGTGATGAACTGCTTGCTGCCGTTAATGACCCAAGTTGAGCCATCGCTCCGGGCGGTCGTCTTGGTGGCTCCGGCATCGCTACCGCCGCCCGCTTCGGTCAACCCGAACGCCCCGAGCGCCTTTCCGCTCGCCAGCAGCGGCAGCCACTCCTGCTTCTGCTCCTCATTGCCGAAGCGGTAGACCGGCATGGCACCCAGCGACACCCCGGCCTCCAGCGTGATCGCCACACTCTGGTCGACCTTGCCGAGCTCTTCCAGCGCCAGACACAGCGCGAAGTAGTCACCGCCCATGCCGCCGTACTCCTCGGGGAACGGCAGCCCGAACAGCCCCATGTCAGCCATCCCGGCCACGACCTCGTACGGGAACGAGTGCTCTTCGTCGTGTTTGGCCGAGACCGGCGCCACCACGCTCTGCGCGAAGTCGCGCACGGTCTTGACCAGCTGTTCGTAGTGGTCGGGCAGCGTGCCGGTCGCCAGGAAGTCGGTCGGCTGATTGTGGGTCGTCACTGCTGCGGCTCCTCAGTTGCCGTTATCCGGGCCAGCACCTGGCCCACTTTCACCTGTTCGCCCACGCTGACGAGCAGTTCCACCACACCGTCGACCGGTGCGGCCAGCGCGTGCTCCATCTTCATCGCCTCCACGGTGACCACCACCGCGCCGGTCGTCACCGTCGTACCGTCCTGGATACCGACCGCGACGACCGTGCCGGGCATCGGACTGGTCAGCTCGGCGTCGCCACTGTGCGCGTCATCAGGACGCACGGGCGCTTCCAGGATCTCCTCGACCAACGCGACCCGACCCGATCCGGCCAGCCACACCTGTGCGCCTACGGCAGCCACCAGGTATTGAGAGCGTAACCCGTCGACTGTCACCGACAGCCGGTCATCGTCGAGAGATGCCCGCAGGGTTCGGGTTCGACCACCTTCGACGGTGGCTGTGGCGTTGTCCGGTGAACCGGTCAGCCAGACGTGGTCGGTCCGCTCCCCGGCCCGCAGCCGGATGGTCGTGGGCGCGCGGCCTGCGATGCGCCAGCCCGAAGGGACGTCCCACGGGCTTGCCGGAGAAACCGGCCACGACTGCAGCCATCGGTAGGCCGCCGCGGCGATCAACTCACCGTCTCCAGGGCCCTGCGGGGTGAAATCCGGGGTGCGGCGGTCCAGCAACCCGGTATCCAGCCGTCCGGCGGCCACGTCGGGATCCGCAAGCAGAAACCGCAGGAATTCGACGTTGGTGGTGAGACCGAGCACGGCGGTCTCGGCCAACGCCGCGTCGAGCTCGCGCAGTGCGGTGGCCCGGTCGGCGCCGTGAGCGATGACCTTCGCCAGCATCGGGTCGTAGTCGCTGCCGACCATGGTGCCACGGGCCAACCCGGAGTCCACCCGGATCCCGGGTCCGGCCGGCTCGCGCAGGCCGACGACATCGCCACCGGTTGGCAGAAATCCGCGGGCGGGATCCTCGGCGTACACACGCGCTTCGATCGCGTGGCCGGTCATCCGGACATCGTCCTGGACGATCGGCAGCTTCTCCCCCGCGGCGATCCGCACCTGCAGCTCGACCAGGTCCAGCCCCGTCACCATCTCGGTGACCGGATGTTCCACCTGCAGGCGGGTGTTCATCTCCATGAAGAAGAACTCGTCGGGCCGGTCGGCGGAGACGATGAACTCCACGGTTCCGGCGCCGGTGTAGTCGACGCTGCGGGCGGTGTCACATGCGGCGGCACCGATGCGGGCGCGGGTGGTGGCGTCGAGCAGCGGTGACGGCGCTTCCTCGATCACCTTCTGATGCCTTCGCTGCAGGCTGCACTCACGTTCGCCGAGATGCACGACGTCGCCGTGGGTGTCGGCGAGCACCTGCACCTCGATATGGCGCGGGTTGAGCACGAATCGTTCGAGGAACAGCGTGTCGTCGCCGAACGCCGACGCGGCCTCACGCCGCGCCGAAAGGAGGGCAGCGCTGAGCTTCTCGGGGTCGTGCACCACCCGCATGCCCTTGCCGCCGCCTCCCGCCGACGGCTTCACCAGCACGGGGAAGCCGACCTCGGCGGCGCCGCCGATCAGGTCGTCGTCGGTCAGGCCGGGCCGGGAGATCCCCGGCACCACGGGCACCCCGAAAGCCGACACCGCTGCCTTGGCCGAGATCTTGTCACCCATTGTCTGGATCGCGGCCACCGGCGGTCCGATGAACACCACCCCCGCCGAGTTCAAGGCATCGGCGAATTGCGCGTTCTCCGAGAGAAATCCGTATCCCGGGTGGACAGCTTGTGCGCCGGTGCGATCGATCGCCGACAGCAGTGCATCGATCGACAGATAGCTCTGCCGGGCCGGCGCAGGGCCGAGGCGCACGGCGATGTCGGCCGCAGCGACGTGGCGGGCGTCGGCGTCGGCGTCGCTGTACACCGCCACCGAACGGATCCCCATGGACCGCAACGTGCGGATCACCCGGACCGCGATCTCGCCACGGTTGGCGACCAGTACGGTGTCGAAAAGCTGTGTCATGTCTTGGTCACATCCGAAATACGCCGTAGGAAACCGGTTCGAGCGCCGCTTGCCCGACGACCGAAAGTGCCAGCCCGACAACGGTTCTGGTGTCAGCGGGGTCGATGACCCCGTCATCCCACAGGCGTGCGGTCGAGTAGTAGGGATTGCCCTGATCTTCGTACTGTGCTCGGATCGGCGCCTTGAACGCTTCTTCTTCTTCCGCGGTCATCTCGCCGCGCACCGTGGCCAGCACCGACGCTGCCTGCTCGCCGCCCATCACCGAGATCCGGGCATTGGGCCACATCCACAGGAAGCGTGGCGAATACGCGCGGCCGCACATCGAGTAGTTTCCCGCGCCGTAGGAGCCACCGATCACCACGGTCAGCTTGGGAACCCGCGCACAGGCCACGGCCGTGACCATCTTGGCGCCGTGCTTGGCGATGCCACCGGCCTCGTAGTCGCGGCCGACCATGAACCCGGAGATGTTCTGCAGGAACAGCAGTGGGGTGACGCGCTTGTCGCACAATTCGATGAAATGCGCGCCCTTGACCGCAGACTCGCCGAACAACACACCGTTGTTGGCGACGATGCCGACCGGATGACCGTGGATGCGCGCGAATCCGGTCACCAGGGTGGCGCCGTACTCTGACTTGAATTCTGCGAACTCGCCGCCGTCGACGATGCGATTGATGACCTCGTGCACGTCGTAGGGCACCCGCGAGTCGACGGGGACGACGTCGTAGAGCTCGGCTTGCTCGGCGACCGGATCGACTGTCGGCGCCACTTTCCAAGGCGGTTCCGTCGGCGGCGCCAGGGTACCCACGATGCGGCGCACGGTCCGCAGCGCGTCGCGATCGTCGTGGGCGAGGTGATCGGTCACGCCGGAGACCTTCGTGTGCAGATCCCCCCCACCGAGTTCCTCGGCGGTGACGACCTCGCCGGTTGCCGCTTTCACCAGTGGGGGCCCACCCAGGAAGATGGTGCCCTGGTTCCGGACGATGACGGCCTCGTCACTCATCGCCGGGACATAGGCGCCGCCGGCGGTACAGGAGCCGAGCACCGCCGCGATCTGCGCGATCCCGTTGGCGCTCATGGTCGCCTGGTTGTAGAAGATGCGCCCGAAGTGTTCACGGTCGGGGAAGACCTCGTCCTGGCGGGGCAGGAATGCGCCGCCGGAGTCCACAAGGTAGAGGCACGGCAGATGATTCTGGGCCGCGATCTCCTGTGCCCGAAGGTGTTTCTTGACGGTGATCGGGTAGTACGTACCGCCCTTCACTGTCGCGTCGTTGGCGACGATCATGCACTCGCGGCCCGAGACGCGGCCGATCCCGGCGATCATCCCCGCTCCCGGGCACTCGTCGTCGTACATGCCGTCTGCCGCGAGCGCGGCCAACTCCAGGAAGGGGCTGCCCGGGTCGAGCAGGCCGTCGACACGGTCCCGCGGCAGCAACTTACCCCGGCTGACGTGACGTTCCCGGGACCGCTCCGGGCCGCCGAGAGCAGCCCGCGCCAGCTTGGTTCGAAGCTGCTCGACCAGCGCCACATGATCGTCACGATGTGATGCCCGCGCTGCCATCGCTGATTCCGCCTTGCTTGAGTTAATCGGGACTAACTGATGGTATGTTAATCATCATTAACTCTCGGTGTCCACCATCGGTATAGGAGGCGGCGGCATGAGCACGCACCACCCGCCGCCGCTCCCCCCGGTCGCCTCACGGCGCAGCAAGGCCAAATCCGACCGCCGCGGTCAACTGCTCTCCGCCGCAGAGCGGCTGATGGCCGAACACGGCTACCTCGCTGTGCGTCTCGAGGACATCGGCGCGGCGGCGGGTGTCAGTGGGCCTGCGATCTACCGGCACTTCCCGAACAAAGAGGCGCTGCTGGTGGAGCTGTTGGTGGGGGTGAGCACTCGATTGCTGGCCGGTGCGACAGATGTGGTGGGCCGCTCCGGCGACCCCCATTCCGCGCTCGAGGGGTTGGTCGACTTCCACCTGGAGTTCGCGCTCGGCGAGTCCGACCTGATCCGGATCCAGGACCGCGATCTCGGCAACCTGCCGGCTGCGGCGAAGCGACAGGTGCGACGCAAGCAGCGGCAGTACGTCGAGGTCTGGGTGGATGTGTTGCGTCGGCGCCAACCCGGGTTGACCGAAGCCGACGCGCGGCTGGCGGCTCACGCGACGTTCGGACTGCTGAACTCCACGTCGCACAGCGTGAAGCCGGGGATCACGAAAACGGCCGAGGCGAGCACGAGGACCGTCCTGAGAACGATGACGGTCGCCGCGCTGACCTCGGCCGAACGATTGTCCGATTGATCTTGTTGAGTCAGTACCAGGCTTTCCTGCCGCCGACCGGGCGCCCGACGGATCCCAGGATCCAGAAGACGGCACCGATCACCAGGAGCACGACACCGATGTAGGTGAGGATTGCCATATTGAACAAAAGACCCAGGATGAGCAGGATCGCACCCAAGACGATCATGACCGCTCCTTTTCTGCCAGATGACCAGTCAATTGACTACTGACTGGGTTGGGGAATATTGCACTCCGTGACTTCTGGATTGACACCTGCGTAGTTCAGCGGCCCTGCGACCACGGTCAGCGCGATGGTTCCCGCTGTGGCGCAATTGGCTTCGCCACCGGTGAAATAGTCCCGCTGATAGGCGGCGAAAACGCCGATCAACAGCCAGACGAGCACTATGACGCCGAGTACTCCTCGCATGCCATGCCTCCTCCGTATACGCACCCATCTGGCGCGCAACAAAGACTTACCCTGCAGACAATTTCGTAAACCTCTATCGACAGGTCAGTTGGCGAATGCGTCGGTCAACCAACCGGTCATCGCCTTCAGCAGCACCGCACGGTTCTCACGTTTGTCGATCTCGTGGCCGTCGTCCTCGAAGAGCAGCAGCTCCGTGCGGCGCCCGAGCGCGCGCAGCGCCTGGCACATCTGCTCGGACTCACTGGGCGGCACGTTGGTGTCATTGAGGCCGTGCACCAACAGAAGTGGCGCGGTGATGGCTTCGGCCCGCGGCAGCGGCGAGAGTTGTTCCAACAGCTCACGATCGCTGATCGGATGGCCGTACTTGGGGTAGGCCGCCGCGGCGATCCACTGTTCGGTGTTGCGGTACCAGGTGTTCAGATCGCTCATCCCGCAGATGCTGATGCCCGCGGCGAACTCGTCGGGATGGAAGGCCAGCGCCGCCTGCGTCAGGTAACCACCGTAGGACCAACCGCAACAGGCGACCCGCCCCGGCGGGGCATGGCCGTTGTCGACGAGGAACCGCACTGCATCGGCGACG
The DNA here is from genome assembly GCF_010723735.1 of Mycolicibacterium hippocampi. GTDB lineage: Bacteria > Actinomycetota > Actinomycetes > Mycobacteriales > Mycobacteriaceae > Mycobacterium > Mycobacterium hippocampi. Next base: position 4,680,864 of record NZ_BLLB01000002.1, read on the forward strand.
TCGTCGATGGCGGCGAAGCGCCGCTCGCGGTCGTCGGCGTGCATGAACGTCCGCCCGAATCCTCCCGAACCGCGGACGTTCGGAAGAAACACACAGATGCCAGCTTCCAACAGCGCAGGGAAGAATTCGTTGTAGCCGGGCCGGCCCTGGCCCTCCGGGCCGCCGTGTAGGAACAGCATGGCACCGATCGTCTCCACACCGACCGGCGGCTGGAACAGCCAGCCGGTGAACTGCAGTCCGTCGCGTGCGGTGACGGTCTCCAGGGTCGGGTCGGCGGACAGCGGGCCACTGCTGGGCTCACGGTCGACGAGCTCCCATTCGCGAGTTCGCGGGTCGACCAGCTCCACGGTCGGGGGCTTGGACGGGCCCTCCACCGTCATGGCCAGCATCGATCCACCCGCGCTGATGCTCAGTTCGCTGGCGACCATGCCGGGCAACGGGATCGGATCGTGCAGCGTGCGGTCGGCATACTCGAGGATCTGCAACTCGCTGGCGCCGTGGTTGTTCCACAGAATCGCCACCGTCGACAGATCATCGCTGACGGTGAACTCGTCCAGCACGTAGCCCGGCCGCTCGGCCAGCACCTGGTACGCGACGCCGTCCGCGGTCGTCGTCACCTCGAGCAGCCGGGCGTGCTCGGTACCGTTCTCGCTTCGCACCAGCGCACGCACGTAGCCGTCGGTGCCGTTGAGGCCGTACTCCTTCGCCGGGTGGTAGAGCTTGAGGGTTTCGCCTTCCGGGCCCGAGCGCAGCCTGCGCGGGCTGTGGTCGTCGAGAATGATGCCGGTGTCGGTGGTCGAACCGGGATCGTACGGCAGCAGTGCGATTTCGGTGAGCCCCCGCAACATGATCAGGTCGCGGTAGCCGCGTGGGCCGACACGCACCAGCGACGCGCCGGCCCAGGCGTCGACCAGCCGGCCGCCGGAGCGACGGTCGAGCACGGTGGTCGTTCCCTCTGACGGATCGATCAGACACGAGCTGCCCACACCGTCTTCGCCGGTCAGGATGGCCGCGACGAGCGTGCCGTCCCATCCGATCAACTCGGCGGTGCCCTCGGCCTCTGTCGGCCAATGGTCGATCCGGCGGGCATCACGGTCGTCGGGATCGGTTGTCACGACCCAGATCTGGCTGCGGGTGCCGCCCTCGGGGGCGACCTGGCAGGCCAGCCAGTATCCGTCGGCCGAATGCATCACCCGCGTGACGGGTCCCTCGATGGGCAGCTCGACGTCGCGCGATGAGCTCGCCCGCCAGCCGCGCAGGAAGCGCTGCACCGCGCGCGGGTATCCCCCGGCGTCGACGAGGTGGGCGAACGCCGTGGCGTCCGGCGACATCGACGCCCCGTAGAGTCTGCGAACCTGCTGTACCACGGCTCCTGATTCTGCATGGTCTGCGCCCGTGAGGGGGTGCGGGCCGGTGACCGGCGCCTTGAGCGGTTGCACAGGTACCCTGCAGCCATGAGGTGGGCATGAGCGACCGCGGACGTGAGGAGCAATCAGGCTTCAGCGGACGTGAGGAGCGATCGGGGTTCAGCGGACGTGAGGAGCGATCGGGGTTCAGCGGACGTGAGGAGCCGACCCAGCAGTTCGGTTACGGCCACCCCGGGTACACCGATCCGGCCTATGCGAGCCAGACGCCGTACGGGCCGTCCTACGCGGCGCCGCCGCCGCACCCGACCGAGCACCTACCTGCGTATTCGCCCTACGGCTACGACCCATCAGCTACCGGGCGGTACGGGCCGCCCTATCCGCCCGGTCCCGGAGATGAGCCGCCACCACCTGAAGGCCCGAAGTCGCCACGCTGGCTGTGGATCGTCGCCGGAGTCGCGGTCGTCATGGTGGTCGGCCTGGTCATCGCACTGGTGATCGTCAACAGCTCCCGGCAGGAGACCGTGGTGGCGCCGCTGCCGTCGCTGCCCGAACCGAGTTTCTCCACCCCCACGACGACGCCGCGAAGTCCGTCCACGACGACGCGGGCCCCCTCGACGCCGATACTGCCGCTGCCCAGCCTCCCGTCGCGGACCCCGTCCACCGACACCACCGTCCCCGGCGCGACGGACAGCGTCGTCTACACCGTCGGCGGTGACGGTCGGGCCATCAACATCACCTACGTCGACACCGGCGGCCTGCTTCAGACCGAGTTCAACGTGATGCTGCCGTGGAGCAAGGAGGTGTCGCTGCCCCAGCCCGCCGAGGGCTCGGCCAGCATCAGCATCATCAACGTCGGCCGCGAGGTGAGCTGCTCGATCTCGGTCAACGGTGTCGCGGTGGAGGAACGCACCGGCGCCGGTCTGACCATCTGCGCAACCAGCTAATCGCGAATACGCACGTGCGGCGCCCGAACAGCCAGCATCGCTGCCAGACCGAGTGCGAGCACCACGCACAGGCCGCCCATTCCCGCCCGGTCGGTGCCGAAGACGTCGATGAAAACAGAGAACAGCCACGGCGCAAGGAAAGACACCGCGCGGCCGGTGGTCGTGTAGAGCCCGAAGGCGACACCCTCGTTGCCTTCTGCGGACATCCGTAGCAACAGGGTCCGGGACGCCGACAGAATCGGACCGATGAACAGGCACAGCAGCAGGCCGCACACCCAGAAGGCCAGTGCTCCGGACAACGCCATCAGGGTCAGCGCGACGACGATCATCGTCGCAAGAGACAGCACGATCACCCGTTTGGCCCCGAACCAGTCGTCGGCGTGACCGCCGAGCACCGCCCCGATCGCGGCCACCACGGACGCCGCGATACCGAACAGCAGCACATCGGCGGCTGAGACCCCGTACACGTTGACCCCGAGTATCGCGCCGAACGCGAAGATGCCGGCCAGTCCGTCGCGGAATATCGCGCTGGCGCCCAGGAAGTAGACGAAGTTGTGGTCCCGACGCCACTCCCGCCGGATCTCGGCTGCCAGCCTGCGGTAGGCGCCGCGGACGCCGACGCGCGCGCTTCGCTCCACCGCGGTCGCCGGCGGCACCGAGATCAGCAGCGGCAGGGCGAACAAGGCGAACCACGCTGCGGTCAGCAACATCGCCGCCCGCACGTTCTGGCCGTCGTCGACGGGAAGGCTCAGTAGCCCCCGGGTGTCACCGCTTCCGGAGATGAACCCGAGATACACCACCAGCAGCGCCAGCACGCTGCCGAAATAGCCGAGCCCGAGACCCAGCCCGGATATCCGGCCGGAGTTCCCCGGGGTGGTGAGCTCCCGCAGCATCGCGTTGTACGGCACCGTGGCGAGTTCACTGCACGCCGCGGTGCACGCCAGCAGGATCAGACCCGGCCACAGGTAGCGGTGATCGTCCCGGATGAGGCTCATCGTCGCGGTCAGCAGGACGACCATTCCGGTCAGCGCGGCGAGGACCCGCCGCCGGCGCGCCGGGGCGTCCACCCATACGCCCGTGACAGGTGCCAACAAAGCCACCACAAGGCCGGAAAGCCCGAGCGCCCGGCCGAGCCAGCTGGCCGGGCTGGTGTCCCCGGGCAGGTCGTCACCGACGGTTCCGGTCAGGTAGACCGAAAACACGAACGTCACGGCGATCGCGTTGACGGCGGTGGCGCCGAAGTCCCACAACGCCCACGCCAACACGCGCGATCGTGCCGTGGCGATAGCCGACGTCCGGACCGGAGGCGGCAGCTCGCTCATGAACGCCCACGATATAGTCCGGCGCATGGCAGTACCCGCTCCCAGCACCGACGCCCGTGCTGTCGTCACCGGTGCGTCGCAGAACATCGGCGAGGCGCTGGCCGTCGAGCTCGCCGCTCGCGGCCATCACCTGATCATCACCGCCAGGCGGGAGGACGTGCTCGCCGCGCTGGCGAGTCGGCTGCGCGAGCAGTACGGGGTGACGGTCGAGGTGCGCGCCGTCGACCTCGCCGATCCGGCCGGACGCGACGCGTTGTGTGAGGAACTCGCCGGTCGCAACATCTCGATCCTGTGCGCAAACGCCGGCACCGCGACGTTCGGAGCCGTGGCCGACCTGGACCCAGCCGAGGAACGGAAACAGGTGCAGCTCAACGTCCTCGGCGTTCACGATCTGGTGCTTGCGGTGCTGCCCGGCATGGTGGCACGGAAGGGAGGTGGCATCCTGATCTCCGGTTCAGCCGCCGGCAACTCCCCGATTCCGAACAACGCGACCTACGCCGCGACCAAGGCGTTCGTGAACACTTTCAGCGAATCCCTACGCGGAGAGCTGAAGTCAGCGGGCGTGCACGTCACCGTGCTGGCCCCCGGACCGGTGCGTACCGACCTGCCCGACCCCGACGAGCAGTCGCTGGTGGAGCGCCTGATCCCGGACTTCCTGTGGATCTCCACCGAGTACACCGCCAAGCTGTCGCTGGATGGCCTGGAACGCAACAAGATGCGGGTGGTCCCGGGCGTCACGTCCAAGGCGATGTCGGCGGCCAGCGGTTACGCCCCGCGTTCAGTCGTCGCGCCCATCGTCGGCGCGGTCTACAAGAAACTCGGCGGCGACTGAACCCCGTTGCGCCGGAACTGTATTCCAGCAGCGGATTTGCGAGTCGAGGCCTGCTGGAATGCAGTTCCGGCGCAGGGGTCGGCGCGGTTTACCGACGGCGGCGTCGGCGGCCGGTGCCGAAGATGCTGCGGGTGATCTCACGCCCGATCACCGTTCCTGCGGAGCGCATCGCGCTCTTGAACGCCGGGCTGTCCATCACCTGCTCCAGGAAGCCCGGTTCCGGCGGCAGACCCGGCGCCGGCATCGGCGGTACCTCGACAGCCGGTGGTACCTCGACAGCCGGTGGTACCTCGACAGCCGGTGGTACCTCGACAGCCGGCGGTACCTCGACAGCCGGCGGCACCTCGACGGGCGGTGGTACCTCGACGGGCGGTGGCGCCAGCCTGGCGGCCAACCGCTCGTAGGCCGAATCTCGATCGACGGATCGTCCGTACTCGGCCTGCAGTGGGCTTGCGGCCGCAGCCGCAGTGATCGCGTCCGGGCCGATGGTGTCCATCAGCGAGCGCGGCGCGCGCATCCGGGTCCAAGCCACCGGCGTCGGTGCTCCCTTTTCGGAGAGCACTGTGACAATGGCCTCACCGATACCCAGTGAGGTCAGTGCCGACTCCAGGTCGTACACGTCGGTCTTCGGATAGGTTCGCACCGTTTTCGACAGGGCCTTCTGGTCGTCGGGGGTGAACGCGCGCAGCGCATGCTGGATGCGGGCGCCCAGCTGGCTCAGCACGGCGTTGGGCACGTCGTTCGGTAGCTGGGTGCAGAAGAAGACGCCGACGCCCTTGGAGCGGATCAGTTTGACCGTCTGCTCCACCTGCTGCAGGAAGGCTTTGGAAGCGTCGGTGAACAGCAGATGGGCCTCGTCGAAGAAGAACACCAGCTTCGGTTTGTCGAGGTCACCCACCTCGGGCAGCGTGGTGAACAGATCGGCGAGCACCCACATCAGGAACGTGGAGAACATCACCGGCCGGGCGGCCTGGGTGCCGAGTTCGAGCAGGGTGATGATCCCCCGCCCCGAGGCGTCGACCCGCATCAGGTCAGCGGGCTCGAGCTCGGGTTCGCCGAAGAACGTGTCGGCACCTTCGGCCTCGAGGTTGACCAAGGCGCGCAGGATCACCCCCGCGGTGGTGGTCGAGACCGCACCCAGCGCCTTGAGCTGCGGCTTGCCCTCGTCGCTGGTCAGGTACTGGATCACCGACCGCAGATCCTTGAGGTCGAGCAGCGGCAAGCCCTGCTGGTCTGCCCAGTGAAAGATCAGGCCAAGCGTGGATTCCTGAGTCTGGTTGAGCCCCAACACCTTCGACAACAGGATCGGCCCGAAGCTGGTGACGGTCGCGCGGACGGGCACTCCGATCCCGGCCGTGCCCAGTGACAGGAACTCCACCGGGTACGCGGTGGGCGTCCAGGTGTCGCCGATATCGACAGAACGCTGGGTGATCTTGTCGTCGCCTTGCCCTGGGCGCGAGAGCCCGGACAGATCACCCTTCACGTCGGCCATCAGCACCGGCACGCCTGCTCCGGAAAGCTGCTCGGCCAGCACCTGCAGCGACTTCGTTTTCCCGGTGCCGGTGGCGCCGGCGACCAGGCCGTGCCGGTTGACCGTCGCCAGCGGGATTCGCACCTGCGCTACCGGATCACAGACCCCGTCGACAAGCACCGCGCCCAGTTCCAGCGCGGCACCTTCAGAGCTGTAACCTGCGGCGATCTGCCGTGCGGGGGACGCTGCGGACTCCGTGGCCATGCGGGGAACCCTACTTGGGCAGCCGCCAGTAGGTGGGTGTGGGAAGCCGCCCGAGGTCGTGGGGCTTACTGTTGAGCGCTGTGCGAGACGAACTGGTGTGGATCGACTGCGAAATGACCGGCCTGGACCTCAAGTCCGACCTACTCGTCGAGATCGCGGTCCTTGTGACCGATTCCGAACTCAACATCCTCGGCGACGGCCTCGACGTGGTGATCCACGCCGGAGACGAGGCACTGTCGTCGATGGTCGACGTGGTGGCACAGATGCACACGAAGTCCGGTCTGATCGAAGAGGTGCGGGCGTCGACCACCGACGTGGCCACCGCGGAGTCGATGGTGCTGGACTACATCCGAACCCACGTGTCCCAGGCCAAGACCGCGCCGCTGGCCGGCAATTCGATCGCCACGGACCGCGGGTTCATCGCCAGGGACATGCCCAAGCTCGACGATTACCTTCACTACCGGATGATCGACGTCAGCTCGATCAAGGAGTTGTGCCGCCGGTGGTATCCGCGGATCTACTTCGGTCAGCCGGAGAAGGGCCTCGCGCACCGCGCGCTGGCCGACATCCACGAATCCATCCGTGAGTTGCGTTACTACCGGCAGACGGCATTCGTGACCCCGCCTGGCCCGTCGACCAGCGATATCGCCGCGATAGCGGCCGAACTCGGTCCACCGACGCGCGACGACAGCGCTACCAATTCGGCTACGGAGGGTTCCACCGGCTAGTATCGACGACGCCGCGTGAGCGGCAATGGTGGCTGTAGTTCAGTTGGTAGAGCACCAGGTTGTGATCCTGGCTGTCGCGGGTTCGAGTCCCGTCAGCCACCCGCTCTCAGAGGCGCCGTCTACTCCGGTAGGCGGCGCTTCTGCGTCGGCGCCGGAAGAGTCTCGTTCCCGACGCCCACGCCGTCAGATCACGTGAAGCGAGGACAGGCCGCCCGCACCCGTCCCGGTGACGGGTGCGCCGTCGCTACTGCCCGTCAGATGTTGGCGTTGCCGGCTTCCCACTGCTCCCAGGGGACGTTCCAGTCGCCAAGACCGTCGGTGCCGGGCAGCGTCGATCCCACGGTGTTGATGATCTCGACCACGTCACCGCGCTTGGAGTTGTTGTAGAACCACTGGCCGTTGCTGGTACTCACGTTGATGCAGCCGTGGCTGACATTGCTGTATCCCTGGCTGCCCACCGACCACGGCGCGGCGTGAATGTAGATCCCGCTGTAGGAGATCTGGGTGGCCCAGTCGACCTCGGTGCGGTATCCGTTGGGCGAGTTGACCGGCACACCGTAGGTCGACGAGTCCATCACCATCTCCGCACGGCGGTCGCCGACGATGTAGACGCCGTTGTTGGTGGGGGTGCTGTTCTTGCCCATCGACACCGGCATGCTCTTGATGACCTCGCCGTTGCGGCGGACTGTCAGCGTCTTCGTGCTGTCGTCGACGGTCGTGATGACCGCATCACCGACGGTGAAGCGGGTGGACACGTTGTCCTGACCGAACAGACCGTCCCCCAGGTCCACGCCGTAGGTGTTGACCGCGACGTCCACGGTCGTACCGGGCTTCCAGTATTCCGCTGGGCGCCAACGGACTTCGCGGTTACTCAGCCAGTAGAAGGCGCCATCGACGGGCGGGGTGGTCTTGACGGTGATCGCGCGCTCCGCGGCGACCCGGTTCGGGATGTTCTCGTCGAAGCGGATGGCCACTGGCTGACCGACGCCGACGACCTCACCCTCGTTGGGGAGCACGTAGGGCATGGTGAGGTTCTCGGGCGAGTGCGTCTCGAACGTCATCTGCCGGCTGGTGGCACCGCCCAGGCCGAGCGACTGCGCGGTCAACGTGTAGCGCTTGTTGTATCCGAGCGGCTCGGCGGTTTCCCAGGTCAGGCCGTCCTTGGAGAGCTGACCGTCGACAGCCTCACCGTCTTCGTTGACCATCGACACAGCACCCAGCACACCGAATTCAGCGCTGACCTCGACAGGCGAATCGACGCTCACCCCGACGGCGCCGTCCTCGACCGAGGACGTCAGCTTCGGGACCAGCAGGTCACCGAAGGGTGTGCCCTTGTCGGTGATCACCTCGGGCTGCGCCGGTTCGGAACTCCCGCCGCATGCTGTCAAGGCAAACGCAATCGCGGGAACGATCGCGGCGGCCACCAACCGGGTCCGATTCCGTCGCAGACGGGCCACCGTGCTGACCTGCCACATACTTCGTTCCACCTCACATACAGGACTGTTCAACCGACAGCGAACAGTCTACGGCCAGATCCGACAAGGAGCACGATCGTGAGGAGGCTCCGGCCCCCACGGGGACGTTGTGATTTCTCCGTCTGCCGCCAGCCTGTTATTGTCTCTCACGCGCGCCGTTAGCTCAGTTGGTAGAGCAGCTGACTCTTAATCAGCGGGTCCGGGGTTCGAAACCCTGACGGCGCACTTCAGCCCTTGATGCCTCTGCACTGCAATCGAGACAAGTACCCCGCTCAGGCGGGTTTCTTGTCGTTCCTCGCGACGCCACGGCCCGTGCCCGCCGTTTGGCCACGCCGACAGCGGGTACCGCTCATCTAGGTGGTCGCGATCATCTGAGCGAGTCCTGAAATAGGGTTCCACGCCGAAACAGTCCGGCACTCTCGCGGCCGATCGATTCGGAAGGAGCGGCGCCATGCCCATGACCAAGAAGAGCGGCAAGCCGAAGAAGAAGGAACTGCCCAGCACGCTACGCAAGTCCGGTAAGAAGGCTCAGCGCACGTTCGCCAAGGCTCACGATGCAGCGGCCGAGGAGTACGGCGACCGTGAGCGCGCCCACCGCGTCGCCTACAGCACGTTGAAGCGCAAGTTCGAGAAGGTGGGCGACCACTGGGAGAGGAAGGACAAGAAGGGTCCGTCGGACGAGCGCGCCCGTAGCGGTGGCCCGAATCCCAAGGGCAAGACTGCCGAGGGAGTCAACGCGAATGCCACCAAGAAGCACCTCACCGAGGTCGCCCGCAAGCTCGACATCCCGCGTCGCTCGACGATGAACAAGGACGAGCTGGTCTCCGCGATCAAGAAGGCCAACCGCCGCGAAACCGCTCGCAACCGCTGAGCTGACCGCCCCCGGCTGCTTACGCCAGCCTGATTACGCCGCGACCAGGTCCTCCGCGGCTCCGGCCAGCTCCTCCACTGTCGCGCCGGCAACGGTCGGCAGCGCGATCTCGATGTCGCCGACGTTGATGAAGCCCCACTGGGTGAAGTTCTCGTACGGGGTGGCCGAACCGACCACCTGCAACGTCAGAGTGTCACCCGGTGACATGGTATAAGCGATCTGCTCGAGGTCGACGGTCACCGTGTGGGTACGTCCGTCGAGCGTCACCGGCACCGGCGTGACGAGATTGCCCAGGACGAGGCCAGTTGTCTCGTTGACCAACTGGGCGTAGATGTGTCGGCTGGTCCCGAGTCCCGAGTAGCTGAAGCTCAGGACCGGCGCTCCGACGATCTCGGTGGTGGTCTCCGGTCCCGGGATCTCGACGTCGAGCGCCAACCAGGCTTCCGAGGCCACCGCCGGCGACAACAGCAACGGTGTCGGCGACTGAGTCTGCGGCCCGGAACCGCCGAGCAGCGGGATGAGGGGCAGGAAACCCCCGGATCCCGTGGTGACGAGCGGCTCGCCGTAGAACGCCGGATCGGTCGGCAGCAGATCCGACGAGTGGTAGTCGCCGTTCTGATCGAACCACTCGAACCGCGGACCTGTCGGGACCAACTCGTCTCCGTTCACGTACTTGTCCAGCCAGGCCATCGTGGAGTCGATGAGCAGCGGTGTCTGCAACGGATTCTCCGGGTCCAGGCAGATCCCGTGCCCGCCGCAGGCCCAGATCATGCTCACCGGAGTGCCGGCTTCGTCCAGCAGCAGCGCGTTGGTGACGGACTGCGCAAGGGTGAAAAGTCCGTCGGCCGTGCCCTGGATCAGCAGCGTCGGGGCCGTGATGCTGCTCACCAGAACGGTGGGGCCGCTGCTCGCCAAGATGGCCTGCTGGCTCTCGGTCAGGAACCCCAGCAGATCACCGAGGATGAGTGCGGGGTAGATCTGCGAATTGATCCGGGCACCGGCCTCGAGGAGATCCAACCCGAGCAGCGTGCCCCAGCCGGACTTGAATGCCGCGGTCGGGTAGAGAGCTTCGATCAGCGAGTTCCACGCGATGACCGGGACGATCGCCTCGATGCGGTCGTCGATGCCCGCCGACACCAGCTGGATGCCGCCGCCGTACGAGCCGCCGACCATGCCCATCGTCGGATCCCCCGGCGCGTCCAGTTCGGTCTCCGGCCGCGTGGCGACCCAGTCGATGATGGCCTGCACGTCGCGACCTTCGAAGAACGGATTGTCCAGCTGCAGCACCCCACCGGACGCGAACTCGCCGCGGGGATCCCAGGTGACGACGTTGTAGCCGGCGTCACGTAGCGGCACCAGGCCCGGGACGAGGTCGAAGACGATGGTCTCGGAGGTGGGGTCGATGTTGCCCGCGCTGCCCAGCCCCGGCCCGTTGAGCACGGTCGTGGCGGTCTCGCCTGCCCCGAGTCCGCTCGCGGGGAAGAAGTTGGTGCTGATCTGCACACCGTCGAATGAGGTCACCATCGTGGTGAACGCCACCGGTGCCCCTTCAGGCACCAGCGCACCGACGTTGACGTCGATCGGCGCGAACACCCGGTAGCCGATGAACGGCTGCAGGATGGCCCCCAGGATGGGCACCTGCTGCAGGCCCAGCACGATGGGCTCGACGAAGTCGCCGAGGATCGGCACCTGCTCCAGCAGCGCCACGAGCGCAGTCTTCTGGCTGACCATCACGGTGAACTGCTCGATGCCGCGCGAGTCCACCACCGACAGATCAGGCAGGAAGGAGAACGTGCCGTCGGTGTTGAGCGTGACCTTTCCGCCCTGATCCGGGTCGTCGATGAGGGTGTAGATCAGCGGACGGTCGCGGGAGTCCGTGGCGCCGACGTCGCCGTAGATGACGCCGTTGGTGAACTCGAACGTCGGGCTCACCGAGATCGGTCCGCTGGCGACGAGCTGGTCGCGGCGCGCCGCCGCGGCCATCGCCCATTCCAGCGGCGTACCCGTCGGAGGCACTGACGGCCCGTCCTCGGCAAAGGGGTTCAGCACACCGTTGACGATCTGGAAGACGGCGTTCACCGGAGCCGTCGGCTGCGACGTCGACTCCGTTGAGTCACCCGTCGTCGGCGGCACTGCCGTCGTCGTCAGCGTCGGCTGGGCGACCGGCGTCGTCTCAGCCGGCGCCCGGCCGGCGGTTGCCTTCGGGCTGGACAGCCACGCCTCGGCCTGTTCCGTGGCCGTGGTCTCAGCAACGTTCTGGGTGGCGGTCTCGGAGTTGTCGCGGGATCGCTTGCCGGAACCGGAGCCCGAGGACACCGGTTCGTGTTGCGCATCGAGGTCCGAGTCACCGGTCTCCGTCGAGTCCGCTTCGGGCTCCTCCGCCAGGTCGGGTTCGTCGGCTGCGTCGGCGTCTGCGTCATCGGCGTCTGCGTCATCAGCGGTGTCTGCCTCGGCGTCGGCGTCAGAGGCGTCGGAGGCTGCCGAGTCTCGGTCCGACCTCTTGCGCTCCGAGGTCGTTCCCGATGAACCGCCGGAGTCGTCAGCGCCCTGCGAGGACGTGTTCGATTCCGATCCCCCGGACGCGGGTTCGGCCGCCGCGACGCCGTGGCCGGTGAAGACCGCCGTCCCGACCCCGAAGGCCACCGCGAGTCCACCGACACGACCGATATACCTTGCAGCGCTCATGGTTCCCCCAGGGCAGACGAGCAACGCGGCAAACTATATCCCCGGCCATCTCCCCGGAACCGGCGAATAGCGGGATATGTAACAAACGGATTTCGACGCTGAAACCGGCTTAGACCTTCGTCGTCTCCCCGTAGTAAGCCAGGATCGCGTCCGAGACGTCGGTGGAGCGTGTCAGCACCGCGTACGAGCGGATGAAGGACTCACCGACACATCCGTCGATCTTGATCCGGAAGCCGTCGACCATGACCCACGGCTCGGCGCCGGTGAACTCCTTCTCGGCGACCGTGACGACGTTGATGATCCCCGGCTTGAGGCCGATGGTGATGGCACCACCCAGGTTCCCGGCAACGCCGGGGAGGATGGCATCCGGGAACGGCCCGATGACGTCGACCCCGAGGATGCCGATCGAGGGAGTGATCCCCGCAGTGCCCGTCAGCGCCACACCGTTCGACGTGCTCATGTCGATACCGCAGCCGATCTGATAGCCGACTTCGAGCATGCCGCGCGGGGGCTCGTCCTCGGCCGGACCTGTCATGGACGCGGTGTAGGTGCCGCCGACCTCGTACTCACGCGTCGACAGCGCGGTGGTCAACGGCGCGATGGGCCGTTGAGTTTCCTCCTCGGCCGCCAAGGTGAGAGTCCAGCCGTCCGGGCTCGTGGTCGTCACCGGTGGCGGGGACACCACCATGCCGGTCGGCGCCTCCGCCGCAGGTGCGCCTGCCACCGGGGACGACGCTTCCGCGGCGACCGGCTCGACCGCGGGTTCCGCCGCCGCCACCGGAGCGATGATCGTAGTTGCCAGCAGGAAGCCGACTGATAGAACGCCGACTGATAGAACACTGGGGCGAATCAGCACAACTCACCCCCTTCTCGGGCGTTATCAGGCCGTGACCGTAAAGGGAACTTACCGTGCCTAAATACCCGACTGACGCGCGGTGGCGCGGAGGGTTCCCGCCCCGGTCAGCGGGCGCCGGGTCCGGGCTGGCCCAGAAGTGGGTTCATCTGGCCGCCACCCGGCGCAGTGTGCTCGCGTTGATGCTGCTGGATCGCGTTCAGCAACGGATTGTCTTTCATCATCTGACGCCGGTCCTCATCGGAGAGCTCGTAGAACGTCCACATTCCCCAAGCTGCAGGCCGGATGTAGAGAGTGACCTTCTGCCGCTTGCGGGGGCCCTGCGGCAACATCGCCGGAATCGGTACCACCCTGTCCAGGGTCACCGCACTCACGAACTCCTGCGCGAGTTTGTCGACGTCGGTGCCATCCTGGAGTTCGTACACCGATGACTGGTGGCTGGGCAGCGCCGAACCCTGCAGGGCGAGATACCACGCCATGGTGCGTCTCCTTTGCTCGTCGCGGACAGCGCCAGCGTAGAGGACACCCTTCTCGGCGTCTTACGGGGTGCCCCGCGACGTGGAGACGGCGCCGGTACATCACGGCAAATTTCGCGGCCGCCTTTCATCCGCGACCTGGAACAACTCATGTGCATCGACGCTCGATGCTTCATTGATGTGCTGGATATCAGCTTTGATGCACATCGCCGACGGGCGAACAAACCCGTCGGCAGTAACGGCCTTAACCGACCGGCTACATACATGGCCGTTGCGCTGGGCAAAAGGGAGGCGGTGATGCTAGAGTCTGTTAGCTGGCACGGACGATCACTACGCCACACGCGGCCAGCGGGTGCGAAATGAGGAATTAGCTGATGTCAAGCTCTTGCGAACCGGTGGCCTCCGGCGCCGACGGCGAGGACACAGCTATCGCCGTAGCTGCGCAACGGCCTGTGGCGGTGTACTCGTGCAGCCGCCTCGGTCGCGTCGCCAACCCACCCGGATTCTCGCTCGCCACCTGGTTGCGTTCCGGTCGCCTGCGCTGACCCGTCCGCTCAGCGTTGCCGCAGCCGGCGCACAGTCAGCACGAGCACCAAGGCGCCCACCGCCGCCAGCGACATCGCAACCGGGGGCTGTTTGACGAACCGCACCACACCGGCCTTGAGGTCCTCGGCGACCCGGCTGGGGTTGGCCCGAGCGGCGAGCGAGTCGACCGTCGACGCCAACTGCTCGCGCGCCTCGTCGATCTCAGCCTTGATGGTGTCGGGATCCCGGTCCGCCACTTCTGCCTCCGCTGCCTCAACGCCATTCCACGTCGTCATCGACGACGATCTCTTGCATGCAGTCTCCGAACACCCTGCCTTGCCGAACTACCCTAGATCAGCCGGTGCGCACCGCAGCGCTCCGGTCGACCGATCGATCAGAGGAACACCGCGATGCCGCAGACCCAACGACTCGAAGTGGGCGACAAAGCCCCTGCTTTCAGCCTGCCCGACGCCGACGGCAACACCGTGAAGCTCTCGGACTACAAAGGCCGGAAGGTCGTCGTGTACTTCTACCCAGCCGCGTCGACGCCCGGTTGCACGAAACAGGCCTGCGGCTTCCGGGATAGCCTCGCCGATCTCAACGACGCCGGACTCGACGTCGTCGGCATCTCCCCGGACAAGCCGGAGAAGCTCGCCGAGTTCCGCGACGCCGAACATCTCACCTTCCCGCTGTTGTCCGACCCGAAACGGGAGGTTCTCGAGGCGTGGGGCGCGTACGGCGAGAAGAAGATGTACGGCAAGACCGTGCAGGGGGTGATCCGCTCGACTTTCGTGATCGACGAGAAAGGCACTGTCGCAGCGGCGCAGTACAACGTCAAGGCCTCGAGTACGGACACCAAGATCGCGCGCTTCATCTCGGAGTTCGGAGGATAGGCCAGCGCTCAGACCGCCTGGATTGCCGATCGCCGAGGTTGTCCGTACCCTCGACGATGTTGCGTCACGCAGCCAGGTCGGGCTGCTAGCGGGCCGTTCACATCCACCGCCCACTAGGTATCGCCGCCAGGCCGAGCCGACCACTTTCGTGCAGTCGCCAAATTCGAGAAGCGCGCCAACTCCGCCAAGGGATTGAGGGCATAGGGCGGCAAATCACCAATGGAAAACCAATGCGACGGCTGTAACAGCCCTGTCCTGATCGACGAAAAGCTCTGCCCGAGATGTGTTGTGCGGCAGCAGAAGCAACCAGCGCTGTTGACGAAGTTGCTGCTGTGGAGACGGTCCACGCTGGCCTACCCCCGCACAAGGTGAGGCGTGAATCGGCGAGGTGCGGCCTGAGCTACACCGAGCCGAGACCCTGCAGCAGCAGCGCCTCGGCTGTAGCCGCACGCTCGAGAACACCCAGATGCAGGCTCTCGTTGATGCTGTGCGCCTGCGTGTCCGGGTCTTCGACGCCGGTCACCAGAACCTTGGCCTCCGGGAACGCCTCCGCGAACGAGGCGATGAACGGAATCGATCCCCCGACACCGGTATCGACCGCGTCGCATCCCCATGCGTCCCGGAAAGCCTCGCGGGCCACGTCGTAGATGGGGCCGGCGGCATCGATCGCGTACGGCTCGCCGAGGTCACCGGGAGTGACGGTGACGCGGGCCCCCCACGGTGCGTGTGACTCGAGATGTCGGGTCAGCGCGGCGAGATGATCCGCAGCGGCGCCGCCAGGCGCAACCCGCATACTGACCTTGGCCCGGGCCCGTGGGATCAGAGTGTTGGACGCCTGCGCGATCGGGGTGGCATCGATGCCGATGACCGTGATCGCCGGCTTGGCCCACAACCGTTGCGCCACTGAACCTGAACCGAATTCGTGTACCCCGTCGAGCAGGCCGGTGTCTGCGCGGACCCGCTCGGGGGTGTAGTCGACGTCCGCTGCGGCGGCTTCGTGCAGACCCGCGACCGCGACGTTGCCGTCATCGTCGTGCAGGCTGGCGAGCATCCGCACCAGGACGCTGAGCGCGTCCGGCACCACTCCTCCCCACATCCCCGAATGAAGACCGTGATCAAGGGTGGCGACCTCGACCACACAGTCCGCCAAGCCGCGAAGCGACACGGTCAGGGAAGGCACGTCGGTGCTCCAGTTGTCCGAATCCGCGATGACGATGACGTCGGCGGCCAGCAAGTCGTGGTGTGCTGAGAGCAAGCGCGACAGCGACGGCGAACCCGACTCCTCCTCCCCCTCGACAAAAACCGTCACGCCGACCGGCGGCCGGCCACCGTGGGCCCGGAATGCAGCCAGATGCGTTGCGATGCCGGCCTTGTCGTCAGCAGTCCCGCGTCCGTAGAGCCGCCCGTTGCGTTCGGTCGGCTCGAACGGGGGCGACTGCCATTGCGAGGGGTCGCCTTCCGGTTGCACGTCATGGTGGGCGTACAGCAGCACCGTCGGCGCTCCGGCGGGGGCGGGGTGGCGGGCGATCACCGCCGGAGCCCCTCCCTCGGCGACGATCCGCACGTCACCGAAACCCGCCTCGGTCAACAGCTTCGACACCGCGTCGGCGCTGCGTTGCACCTCGGGGCGGCGGGCGGGATCGGCCCAGACGGATTCGATGCGCACCAGGTTCTCGAGGTCGGCCCGCACCGAGGGCAGCACGTCGCGGACGCGCTGGACGAGATCGCTCATGGTGTACACGCTAGTTGCTTTCGATCACCGCGACCGCGCGCTCAGGCACACAGTTTGCGGCGCGCCGCTGTGCAAACATGCGCGCTCGCGGTGCCGGGGGTCAGCGCTCCTCGAGCACCGCGACGGCGGCGGCGGTGTCGGCCTCGTGGGTCAGCGACAGATGGATCGTCACCTCTTTGAGGTGTTCGGCGATCGCCCCCGACAGCCGCACCCGAGGCCGCCCCCACATATCGGTGATGACCTCGATGTCACGGTGGATGCCCTCGGGCAGCACCGGCCTCTTGGAGAACCGCGACCCGGACCATGCCTTGATCACCGCCTCCTTGGCCGCCCAGCGCGCGGCCAGGTGGCGCGCCGCCGACGAACTCTTGTCGGCGGCGTCGCGGCGCTCACCCGGGGTGAACGTCTCGGCGAACACCGTGCCCGGCCGGTCCACCTGTTCGGCGAATTCGGGAATGGAGACCAGATCGATGCCAATCCCGACTATGCCCACGGCGAGCACGCTATCTCACGGGTCAACGCAGGTACGCGCCGTCCTCGCCGAGTCGTGACGCCGCATCGAGCAGCATGGCCGCCTCCTGCACCTTCTCGGGGTGCTCCTGGTCGAAGCGGCGCCCGTCGGGCCGCTCGTACATCGGCCGCCCGCCGGCGATCGCCGACGCCAGCCTGCGCTGCCCGGCCAGGCTGCGCTCCTGCGCCTGAGCCGCGTAGGTCTCCCGCTGCTCGGGACTCAGCGACGCGATGAACGCCTGCGGGTGCACCAGGGCGATCAGACCCGACACGTGACCGAATCCGAGGCTGGTCACCAGGCCCGCCTTCAACGGGTATTTCTCGCCCATCCTCAGCGTCTCTCGCGGCCACACGAAGTGCGCGGAGGTGGCCAACTCGTCGTCGACGCAGTCGAGGCTGCGGTTCGGCGGGATGACGCCGTCACGCAGGATCTGGCACAGGCCCATCGTCTGGAAGACCGCCGCGCCGCCCTTCGCGTGCCCGGTGAGGCTCTTCTGACTGACGATGAACAGCGGCGCGCCCTCGGACCGACCCAGCGAGTCGGCGAGCCGCTCGTGCAGCTCCTGCTCGTTGGGGTCGTTGGCCAGCGTCGAGGTGTCGTGCTTGGAGATGACGGCGATGTCGTCGGCGCCCACGCCCAGCCTGTTCAGCGACTTGGCCAACACCGATTCCCGGCCACCACGACCGGCACCCAGAGCACCGAGGCCGGGAGCGGGGATCGAGGTGTGCACACCGTCGCCGTAGGACTGGGCGTAGGCGACCACGGCCAGCACCGGCAGCCCCATCCGGAGCGCCAGGTCGCCGCGAGCCAGCAGGATCGTGCCGCCGCCCTGTGCCTCGACGAAGCCCAGCCTGCGCCGGTCGTTGGCGCGTGAGAACTTCGAGTCGCTGATGCCCTTGGCCCGCATCACCCCGGTGTCAGCGGTGGCGGCCATGTCACCGAAGCCGATGACGGCTTCCAGTGTCAGGTCGTCATAGCCACCGGTGACGACGAGCTCTGCCTTGCCCAGCCGGATCTTGTCGAGCCCCTCCTCGAGCGAGACAGCCGCTGTCGCGCACGCCCCGACCGGGTGGATCATCGATCCGTAGCTGCCCACGTAGCTCTGGATCACATGTGCAGCAACCACATTCGGCAGAGTCTCCTGCAGGATGTCGTTGGGCTTGTTCTTGTCGAGCAGATTGCCGTGGAACATCGTCTGCATCGAGGTCAGGCCACCCATGCCGGTGCCCTGCGTGCTGGCAACCAGGCTGGGATGGACCCACCGCATCAGCTCCGTCGGCGAGAAGCCGGCGGACAGGAACGCGTCGACCGTCGCGACGAGGTTCCACAACGCCACCCGGTCGATGGAATTCGCCATGTCCGGCGTGATGCCCCAGACCTGCGGGTCGAATCCGGTCGGGATCTGCGCGCCGACCGTGCGGGACAGCTTCGACTTGCGCGGCACGCGGATCTCGGTACCGGCCTTGCGGATGACGGTCCAGTCGGTGCTGTCGGGCACCTGGCTGATGACCGTGTGCTCCGGGTCGAACTCCACGAACGCCCGCGCATCGGCCTCGGACGACACCACGAAGGAGAAGTCCTTGTCCAGGAACACCGACACCAGCAGCGGGGCCGAGTGATCCGGATCGATGGCCGCGTCGCCGACGAACTCACGGATGCCGACGCGCTCGACGACCACGTCGTGGTACTTCTCGACCAAGTCCGCTTCCTGGACGAGCTCACCGGATTCGGTGTCGTACCAACCCGGTTGAGGATCGTCTTCCCACTTGATCAAACCTGTGGTCCATGCGAGCTCGAGAACTCCGGCTGCCGACAGTTCATTGTCGACCTCCATCTCGAATCGGGTGCGCGACGAGCCGTAGGGCCCCAGTTCCGCACCACCGACGATGACGACCAGATCGGCGGGGTCGACGTCGAGGTCGGCCCAGTCCGGCGCGGGCGCCTGGGTGGCCGGACGTGGCGGCGACGGCAGCGCGGCGATCGTGTGATCGGCGGTCTCGTCGTCCTCGGCCTCCTCTGCCGGTGCGGCAGCGTTCTCGCGGGCCTTGGTGGCGAGCTCGGACAGATCCAAGTTGGCCTCCGCCAGACCGCCGGTCAGGTCGGCCTGCACAGGCTCGCGAGCAGCTGCCACCTTGGTCTCGACGTCGCACAGGTCCAGCAGCATGGCCGCCATCTGCTCGGTGGAGTAGGTGGTGACCCCGGCTTCCTCGACCGCATCGACGATGATGTCGTTGTGGCCCATCAGGCCGGTACCGCGGGTCCATCCGATCAGCGCATGCGCCAGGCTGACGCGCTGTGCCCACGACGTTTCCGCCTTCCAGCGGGACACCACCGCGTCCAACGCCGCCTTCGACTCGCCGTACGCGCCGTCACCACCGAACATGCCGCGATTCGGCGAGCCGGGCAGCACGACGTGCAGGCGGGCAGCGATGTCGCGGTCGGCACTGATGTGAGACAGCCCGCCGATGAGCCGCTGCACGGCCCACAGCAGAACCTTCATCTCCATCTCGGAGCGAGATCCGGCGTCGGAGAGGTCTCCACCCACCCGCGGTGCCGCGAACGGGAACAGCAATGTCGGGGTCAGCGCATCCTTGATGTGGATCGATTTCGGCCCGAGACTCTCGGTCTGCTCCGTGCCGACCCACTCGACCAACGCGTCGATGTCGTTGTAGGACGCCATGTTCGCCGGCAACACCCACAACTGCGCACCGAAGCGGGCGTTGTCGCGGTAGAGCTGACGGTAGAAGCCGAGCCTGCTGTCATCCAGCTTGGACGTGGTCGCGACCACGGTGGCGCCACCGTCGAGCAGCTGAGCCACCACCGAGGCGGCGATCGAGCCCTTCGACGCGCCAGTCACCACGGCGACTTCCTCGCTGTAGCGACCCGTGCCCGGGTTCTCCGCACCCGCTGCGGCGCGGGCGTAGAGCGAGGCGTGCACGTTGCGCCCTGCGGCCAGCGCCTTGCCCTGCCAGTAGGTCGCCTGGGTGCCCACGACGTGACCGGTCCCCTCGAACCGCTCCGACAGGCGCGGCCAGTCGGCCTCGATGTCGCCTTCGTCCATCAGCCAGATCTTGACCAGGTCCTCACGCGCACTGGCCCACCGGTCGTCGAACAGCACGGCCTTGCGCCCGTCGAATGACGGTGCCACCAAACGTGGCCAATCCGAACCGAGTTCGGCGGTGACCAGGTCGATGAGCTCCGCGTCCGCCGACGGCTCGGGGGTGACGACGGGAACGCTCAGGCCCAGCTGATCCAGGATGACGCGGGCCGCGTTGGCGAGCACCCCATCGGGACCCGTGACCTGCTCGGCGAACTCACCGAGCGCGGCGGAGTCGACCACTCCGCCACCAGCACCCGCGGCGGAGGGAATCGAGACCGACACACCACGGCGCGCGCCGACAGCGGCGACCGCGGCGTCGATCGCCTTGTCGACGCTCGCCGCGTCGGCCAAGGCGCCGTCGTGCAATCCACCCAGTGCTCCACCGCGGACACTGGAACCCTCGCGGGTGCCCAGCGCCACCTCGACGGTGGCGTGCTTGACCCAGCCGTCACCGAGCTCCCAGGTCTTCTTGACCCGCTCGGCGATGTAGGCCGGCCGCTTGCCGGACGGCCCGAAGACCGTGCGCAGCTGGTCGTTGATCGCATCGGAGAGCACCGGGCCGAACGGCTTGTAGGTGCGGGCCAGTTTGGTGACCTGCCCCTTCAGTCCGGCCAGATCCGCCTCGGCGGCACCGTCGATGGCACCGAGGTTGAGCTCGGAGCCGAGGTCCACCAGCATCTGGTTGCGTCGCGATGAGGCACCGTCGGTGATCGACTCGATGGAGTCGAGTGGTTCGATCTGGTCGATACGGATCTTGGCCGAGAGCGCGATCAGCGCCGTCGTGGCATCGGCAGCGTCGAAGGTCAGGTCGTCAGGGCGGGGGCCACCGCTGGGTGCGGCGGCAGGTGCCGCAGCAGCGGGTGCCGCGGCGGCCGCCGGTGCCGCTTCGGCAGCCGGCGCCGAATCCTCCACCGGCTCATCGACATCGGGCTCGGGATCGGTGTCCGTGGCGAACAACACCGCGGCGTCACGCTCGGCGTTGAGCACCTCGGTGGTGTTGTGCGAGTACTCCGGCAGCTTCAGCGTGTTGGTGGCCAGTCCCGCGACGGTCGGTGCGGATTTCACGCCGATCTCGACGAACCGTTCGATACCGAGACCACCCGCGGCCTCCTCGATGAAGAGCAGGTCCTGCGTCTCGATCCAGCGCACCGGGCTGGCGAACTGCCAGGCCAGCAGTTCGATGACGACCTTGCGCATCAGCTCACGCGGACGCTCGTTCCGCCAGGTGTCGTAGTCGGCCAGTATCTCGTCGAGCGGCTCGGCAGGCACCAGATCCCGGATCTCCTCGATGAAATCGCGATCCAGCGTGAACGGGCGCGGCACCAGGTTCGGGATGTACTTGCCGATCAACAACTCCGGATCGGCATCGGTCGGCATGACCCGCTCCAACGACCGGCGGAAGTCGGCGACACCGACCCGCAGCACCTCCGAGTGGAACGGCACATCGATGCCGGGCACCAGGATGAAGGAGCGCTTGCCGCCGCTGAGTTCGCGACGACGCTCGACCTCGGCCTCCAATTCCTCCAGCCCGCGCACCGTGCCGGCGATCGCGTACTGCGCGCCTCGCAGGTTGAAGTTCACGATCTGCAGGAATTCCCCTGTGCGCTCGGCGATCTCGGCGACGAAGTCGGTGACGTCGTTGTCGTCGAGGTCGATCTGCGACGGGCGGATGGCCGCGAGCCGGTAGTTCGACCTGCCCTGCGCGTCCCGCGGCACGATGTCGTGCATCTTCGAGCCGCGGTGGAAGACCACTTCCAGCAGCGCTTCGAGCTGGTACACGCCGGAGACGCAGGCCAGTGCCGTGTACTCGCCCACCGAGTGGCCACACGCGATCGCGCCCTCGACGAACGCACCCTGCTCGCGCATCTCGGCGACCTGGGCAGCGGCCACCGTCGCCATGGCGACCTGGGTGAACTGCGTCAGGTACAGCACCCCTTCGGGGTGGTGGTAGTGCACGCCGGAGGCGATCAGGCTGGTCGGGTTGTCGCGGACGACGTGCAGCACCGAGAAGCCCAGCGTTTCGCGGGTGAACTTGTCGGCCGAATCCCACACCTTGCGCGCGGCTTTCGACCGGGCGCGCACGTCCATGCCCATGCCCTTGGACTGGATGCCCTGGCCGGGGAACGCGTACACGGTCTTGGGGGCAGCGAGCTGAGCGGTTGCCGCCATCACGAGCTCACCGCCGACCTTGGCCGACACCTCGATGATCTCGGCACCGCGGTCGATGCCGACGCGGTCGACCCGGAACTCGATCTCGTCGCCGGGCAGCACCATCCCGAGGAACCGGGAGGTCCAACCGACCAGGCGTGCCGGCGGGGTGGCCCGTCCATCGGTTGCGGTGACAGCATGCTGCGCTGCGGCGGAGAGCCACATGCCGTGCACGATGGGCGTTTTCAGACCGGCGAGCAGCGCAGCCGCCCGGTCGGTATGGATCGGGTTGTGATCGCCCGAGACCACGGCGAAGGCGCTCATGTCCACAGGTGCGGTGACGACGACGTCGCGGCGCCTGCGCCGGGGCGTGTCGGTCGCGTTGTCGGTGATCGCTCCGCCGGCGCGCACGGGATCGGCCAGTTCGACCGGGCCGGTGCGACCCCGGATCGCGAAGCGCTCCTCCAGCGTTGCCAGCTCGGCACCGTCGGACCCGGTGATCGTCACCGCGACCGGGACAACGCGCCCGACCTCGGTGTCGACAGCCGTCGAAGCCGTTGCCGTGACCGTCAACTCGGCCTTGGTTGCGGGCATGCGCTGGAGCAGGTGTGCGGCGTGGTCGAGGTGCACCAGGCTCAGCAGGCCCTCGATGACCGGGAAACCGTCGTCGGTCAGCGCCGAACCGATGGCCGAGAACACCGCGGGCCAGCACAGGCCGACCAGGGCGTCGGGCACCAGGGTGAGACCTGGCGCCAGCGGGGCACCGAACGTCGCGGTGACCCCGGTGTGGTCGGCGACCTTCTCCGGGTCCCATTCGACGGTGACACTGACAGCACCGTTGCCGTCGACGGCGGGAAGGGTTTCCGGGCTCTCCACGCCTGCGGCGATCGCAAGCACCGCCCGCATCGCCTTCGAGGCGTCCTCGACGGTGACGATCGGCATGCCGCCGTCGACGGTGGTCGAGGGCAGCGTGAAGCGGATGTCGATCCAGATGTCGGACAGCGGCACGCTCAGCGTCACGGAGACGTTTCCGGCGCCGTCGGCGCTCTGTTCGAGGCGGGCGCCGGTGTTGGGATGCGTCGCGCTCGGCTTGCCGGGCACGTCGTTGACCTGCCACTCGGCGGGCTCGCCGATGCGGTGCACCGGGTTGATGGCGGTGCGTCCGGCCCACAGCACGTCGGGCGAATCGAGCACGACGGCCAGCGGGCCGCTCACGTCGGCGCGGGCCTGCCGGCGGGACACCACCGACACCGGCTGCACACCGGAGGCGACCACGTGATCGACGATCGCCTGCTCGAAACGGTCCAGCAACTCACCGACCGGCTCGTCGACGCGGGTGATACCCGCAACCGCCTGCGTACCGGGGATGATGCAGACCTGGTCGGCGGTGTAGCGGGCGTCATGCGCCTGCCACAGCGAGTCACTGCGCCACCAGCGGCGCACGTCCTTGTCGATGACGGGCACGAAGTTCACCGGCTTACCCGGCTTCTTGCACAACGTCACGAAGAACGGCACGTCGGCCGGATGCAGCTTCACGGTCTCGGCGTCGGGGTAACGGGCCACCAACATCGCGACGGCCTGGTCCGGATGCTCCAGCAGCGCCTGTCCCTCGGCGCCGGCGTACAGGGATTCGATGGGCCCGAAGTCCTGCTCGTTGAGACGCGCCTCGGCACGCCTGAGCATTTCGTCGAAGCGCTCACGCCAGGTGTCGGCCAGCCATGGGCTACCGGGGGCAGCGGTGTCTGCGGTGCTGTCACCGTCGCCGATGGCGAGCTCGAGGTAGCGCTGCAGCCACTGCAGGTAGGTCATGTCGGCGACGTCGCCGAAGTACGGCTTGGCGGTGTCGGCCATGGCGGCGATGATCTCGTCGCGACGCTCCGCGACAGCGTCCGCGTCACCGGCGACCTCGTCGAGCAGCCGACCGCACCGCGATGCGGTGTTGTCGATCTCGTGGATGTCGGCGCCCAGCTGGCTGCGACCGCTGGCCATGCCGTTGATGGCGTTCCCGGCGCCGACCCAGGTCTCGGTGCCGGTGGTGTCCACCAGCATCTGCTTGACCGCCGGTGACGTGGTGGCCTCCAACGTGGCCATCGCGGCGGTGCCCACCAGGATGCCGTCGACCGGCATCTCCGGGAACCCGTAGGCCCGTGCCCACTCGCCGGACAGGTACTCGGCCGCTCGCTCCGGAGTGCCGATGCCACCGCCGACGCAGATGGTGACGTTGGCGTACTTGCGCAGTTCCCCGTAGGTGCTCAGCAGCAGATCGTCGAGGTCCTCCCACGAATGGTGTCCACCTGCGCGGCCGCCCTCGATGTGGACGATGACGTCGCGGTCGGGCACTTCGGCCGCGATCTTGATGACGGACTTGATCTGGTCGATCGTGCCGGGCTTGAAGCAGACATGGGTGATGCCGACCGTGTGCAACTCCTCGATCAGATCGACGGCTTCCTCCAGATCGGGAATGCCCGCGGTGACGACCACACCGTCGATCGGGGCGCCGGACTGGCGCGCCTTCTGCACGAGCCGCTTGCCGCCGATCTGCAGCTTCCACAGATAGGGGTCGAGGAACAGTGAGTTGAACTGCACCGCACGGCCCGGCTCCAGGAGCTGGGTGAGCTCGGCGATACGTCCGTCGAAGATCTCCTCGGTGACCTGACCGCCGCCGGCCAGTTCGGCCCAGTGCCCGGCGTTGGCCGCAGCGGCGACGATCTTGGCGTCGACGGTCGTCGGGGTCATGCCTGCCAGCAGGATCGGCGACCGGCCGGTGAGGCGGGTGAACTTCGTCGAAGCCTTGACCGAACCGTCGGGCAGGGCGATGGTCTGCGGAGCGTAGCTCGCCCAGGCCGGTGCCACTGCGGGCGCAGCGCCCACGGTGAAGAGGCTGCGCTGGCCGGACCGCGTCGCGGCGGGGACGATTCCGATGCCGAGGCCGCGGATGATCGGCGCGGTCAACCGCGTCACGGTGTCACTGGGCCCCAGGTCGACGATCCACTTGGCGCCGGTGGCGGCCAGACCCTCGACCTCGGCCACCCAGTCCACCGGCTTGACGAAGATGGTCTCGGTGAGCTCGCGCGTCAGTTCGCGATCCAGGCCCGTACGGGCGGCCCACTCGTTGACCAGGTCCACACCCGCCGACAGGCGCGGCGTGTGGAACCCGACCTCGACGTTGAGCTGGTTGAAGATCGGGCGGAAGATCGCGCCGCCGCGCGTCTTGTTCTTGCGCTCGGCCTCTTCCTTCTCGGTGATCTTCTCGCAGTACAGCTCGAAGCGGGCCAACTGCTCGGGGGTGCCGGTGATGACGACGGAGCGCCGGCCGTTGCGGATCGACAAGGCCGGCGCCAACACGGTGCGCACGTCCTGGGCGAACTCGTCGAGAAGCTCCGCCATCCGCGCCGGGTCGACGTTGAGGACCGACACCATCGGGGCCTTGTCGCCACGGCCGACCATCCCGCAGCGGCGGGAGACCAGCGATCCGGCGGCGCCGATCAGCTGCCCGATGGCGAGTAGTTCCACATCACGGGTCCCGCGAGCCTTCAACGACTCCACGGCGGTGACGCCTTGCGAATGACCGGCGATCGCGACGGGAGGATGTCCGTCGAGATCCAGTCCCTGGCGCTTGAGGGCGCGCTGCGCGGCCATCTGGGTCAGCAGGATGCCGGGGCCCGAGATCGCGGCGGTCGTGAGGTCCTTGACGGCGGGCAACGGCTCGTCGGCGGCCAGTGCGCGGATCCACTTCATCGGTTCGAAGCCGATCGGGCGCACCACCACCAGTTCCCGCGCCAACGGCTCGAGCAACAGCTCGGCCTCGGCGACCAGCTGACTGATCTCGGACTCGATCCCTGCCGAGTTCACCAGCTCCTCGAGGTTCTCCAACCAGGCGCCGCCCTGGCCGCCGAACGCGACCGCATACGGCTCACCGGAGTGCAGTCGATCGACGAGGGCGTGCGTCCCTGACAGCGGTTCGAAGACCTCCCCGTTCTCGGAGGTGTGGGTGGCACGCTGCTGGTCGTTGATCGTCACGTCTTGTTGTCTCCTCGGTGTTGCGCGCTACATCGCTCGTCGTGGGGCTGCTGCTCGTCGTGGACTGTGGGCGGCCCCGTCCGGGTGCAGATCTGCACTCCGGCTGGAACCGTTGCGATTCGGCGTCGAATCCGGCTGGTGTCGTCCGCAACCCTGGGTGCCGCCAAGAAAGCGCAAGCACTCCGACGCATCCTCGCGGATCGCGGTGGACACTCCAGCCGTACTAAGAGTGTCATAAGAGACAGCACCATTTTTGCGCCGAGAATGGTTACTGGCGAGTTCTACGCATGGGTAACAGGGATTGCATAACGCGCTGTTCAGGACGCCCGAAACCCTTCCGGGACAAACGTCCTGCATGCAGGTGGTTACGGTCGAGTAGGAAAGAATCGCAGATCAAGGCAGTATTGTTACACAATCGTTATGTGGGAAGCACTGTTCGCACATGACGCGACCAGGCCAAGTGCACAGACGACAACTTGCGCACAAATGTCTTGTCATGTGTTTTCGCGATGTGTCCAAGTTTGCTGTCGAAACTTACCAGTCGGTAAGTCTTGAGTCCCGCGACCGAAACTCGGATTGAGGAACCTCCCAGAAGCCTCACTCGGCCCGACTCGCCTCCCGGGGCTCCCACTCACCGCTGAACAGGATCCCGGCGGTGTAATCGGTTGCCGAGGTCACCATCAGGCGTCGGGTCGCCTCGTCGAAGCGGGCGGCCAGGACGGCGGCCCCCAACTCACGGTAGTCCTGGACGACCTCGCGCAACCGGTCCATCTCATCGGGCCTGGGCAGGTACTGAGCGCCGACCCGGGCGCGGTACAAGCTGTTCAGGCTCGCGACGAACCCCTTGGCGGCGTCGTTGACGGCTCCGTCGGCCGCGTCGAGGAACTTCACCAGCGCGCGCACGTACAGCAGGCGGTCCGGTGACCGGCTCAGGATCTCGCCGACGACACCGTCGACCACCATCACCACCTTGCCGGCGACGATGTCGGCGAGGCCGTAGGACACCAACTTGCGGGCCTCTTCGGTGTCGGCGTCGAGGCCGACTGCCTCGCCTCGGTCCTCCGACGTGGTCCGCGGCCCCAGCACCGCCCGCTGAAGGCCCAGGATGTCCGCGAGGTCGGTGCCCTGGCGCATGCTCGTGAAGAACTCGGCGATGTGGGTCGAGGTGAAGCCCTTGCGCAGTAGCTCACTGATGGTGTTGAGCTGCGAGAGGTGGTAGTCGTCGTAGAGCGCGGACCTCCCGACCCTGCGGGGCGGGTCGAGAAGGCCACGTTCCCGGTAGGCGCGAATGTTTCGGGCGCTGACGCCGGATGCCCGCGCGAGTTCCTGCAGCTGGTACTCAGCCACCGCACCGCTCCCCCGCACGTCGTACCTGGCGGGGTGAACGGAGACTGCAGCAGTACATGGATCAACTTTAACCGCGCCGCCCGCCCATCGAGCGAAGCATTTTCACGGCGCCGTACCGACCCGCCCACAGCAAACCTGAGCGTTCTATCTGGGCAAACTCGGGCAAGGGCACAGAGCTGCCGACGTGCATGCACACTTCCAGCCAACTTCTCCCCCGGCGCAGAGTCGATCCGCGCGGCCCGCACACGGATATCGGTTGGCGCCGGCCCCCGCGTCTGGGGAATCATGGATGGGCCGCCCCTGCATTCGCAGGACATTAAGACAAATTACGAGAGGTGCCGCGTGCGTCCCTGGATCGTCTGGGCGACCGGGCTGCTCGCTTACATCGTGGCTGTGCTGGACCGCACCACACTCGGTGTCTCCGGCCTGGCAGCCGCCGACCGATTCGATGCGAGTCCGAGCCTGCTGGCGACGTTCGTCGTCCTCCAGGTCGTCGTCTACGCCGGCGCCCAGGTGCCCGCGGGGCTGCTGCTCGACCGATTCGGGTCGAAGGCCCTCATCGTGGCCGGGGCGGCACTGATGGCATCAGGGCAGCTCGTCCTGGCGTTCACCGAGTCGCTGCCGACGGCCATCGCGGCGCGCGCGGTCGTCGGGCTCGGCGACGCGGTGACGTTCATCTCGGTGCTGCGGCTGGTCCCTCACTGGTTCAGCCCGCGCCAGGTACCGCTGGTGACGCAGCTGACCGGGATCTGCGGGCAGCTCGGACAGGTGCTGTCGGCGGTGCCGTTCCTCGCGCTGCTGGCCGCCGCCGGCTGGTCGGTCGCCTACGCATCGGTGGCGGCCCTGGGGGTGCTGGCGATCGTGCTGATCCTGCTCATCGTCAAGAACGCCCCCGAGGGGCACGTGGTCACCGCGGAAGCGATGACGGTCCGGCAAACGCTGCACAGCGTCAAGACGGTGTGGCTTCGGCCGGGCACCCGGCTGGGGTTCTTCACCCATATGGGAACCCAGTTCTCGGTCACCGTGTTCGCGCTGATGTGGGGCGTGCCCTACCTGACGGTGGCGCAGGGACTGTCCGCGGCGGCGGCCGGAACGCTGCTGACACTGTCGGTCGTCGCCGCGATCTCCTCGGGGGTACTGGTGGGCATCTTCACCGGCAGGCACCCCCAGCGACGCTCCCGCCTGGTACTCGCCATCATCGCCAGCAACGCGCTGGTGTGGACGGTGGTGCTGGCGCTTCCAGGGCCGGCTCCGGTCTGGCTGCTTGTTGTCCTCGTCGTGGTCATCTCCGTCGGTGGGCCCGGGTCGATGGTCGGTTTCGACTTCGCACGTACCTTCAACCCCACCGCCACGCTCGGCACCGCGCAGGGCATGGTCAACATGGGCGGCTTCCTGGCGTCCCTGCTGCTCATGCAGGGGATGGGATGGCTCCTGGAAGCAGGTGGCGGCATCTCGTTCGACTCGTTCCGGATGGCCTGGACGCTGCAGTACGCGGTATGGACGCTCGCCGTGGTCGGCATCCTGATCACCCGGAGCAAGGCGCGCAGGCTGCTGCGGGAACAGAACGACCAACTGCTTCTCGAGGGCGCGGGGAACCTCGACAATCAGGGTTCGCGTTGACTGCTCGCCACGGCCTCAGCGACCGTATCGCTGATCCGGCAGAGCCGTTCGGCAGGTCGGTCCGGATCTGCGACGGGGCCGCCGCGATACTGTGCGTTCATGGGCGAGGCGGTCGGTGTGGTGCTGGCAGCCGGCCTGGGGACCCGGGTCGGCGCCGACGGGAACAAGGCATACCTGCCACTGGCCGGGCGCAGCATGGTGATCTGGTCCCTGCACACCCTGTCGCGGCTGCCGGACGTAGCGCGAACCGTCCTGGTGTACCGCCAGGGTGAGATGGAGGTGGCGCGCGACAGCGTGGCGCGCGAACTCCCCGACGCCCAAGTGGAACTGGTCGAGGGTGGTCAGACCAGGCACGCGTCAGAGTCCCGGGTGCTGCAGTACCTGTCCGCCGACATCGAGTCGGGCGCCGTGGACGTGGTCGCGATCCACGACGCGGCCCGGCCGCTCGCCGGACCTGAGCTGTTCCGTACGGCGATCGCAGTCGCCCGGGAGTTCGGCGGCGCGCTGCCTGCCCTGCCCGTCACGGGGCTTGTGCGGGTGGGTGCGGACGGGCCGGAATCGGTGGCCGCGGGCGGCGCGCTGGTCAGAGTGCAGACGCCACAGGCGTTCCGGGCGCAAGAGCTGCTGCGCGCCTACCGTTGCGCCGCAGGAGACGGCTTCGAAGGCACGGACACATCGTCGTGCGTCGAGCGCTACACCGATGCGCTGGTGCACACCTTCCCGGGCGACCCCACCAACCTGAAGGTCACCTATGCGCGCGACATCGCCGTCGCAGAGCACCTTCTCACGGCGTCGGAAGATCCTGCCGAGTTGTGATGAGCGCCGCGAGATAATCCGTGTCGCGGGGCAACTCGACGCTCAACGCTTCGGCGTCACCGTCGATGAGGCTCACCGGGACGCCTGCCGACAGCGCTGCCTCCAGTTCGTCGAACGGACCCGATCGGTGCAGACCGACCAGCTGCGTCAGCACGTCCGCGGCGAACCCGCGGGGATACTGCACGGTGCGCAGCTGTGAGCGGTCCAGCGTCGCTGTCAGGGCACCATCCGGATCGACCGACTTGACGCTGTCGGTGACCGGACGAGAGGGCATCACTGCCACCGCCCCCTCCCGCAGCGCGGCCGCGATGCGATCGACGACACCGGTGCCGGCCGTGGGCCACTCGATGTCGTGGACGACCACATGACTGGCGTCGGCGACAACGGTAAGACCGGCGGCCACACAGTGCACGCGTTCGCCCGGCGGCTCGGAAACGACCACCCGCACCCTTGAAAAAGGCTGTCCGGCAAGGGCCTCACCGACCTGGTCGGCGAGCGGACCGGCCACGGCGATCACGACGTCGCCCGCCACCTCGAGTGCGCGGACGGCACGGTCCAGCGGAGAGGTTCCCGCCACCGCGGCGAACACGGCGTCCCGACGCCGCGCGAACCGAACCGGCACCGGCAGGATCGCCGTGACTGTCACGGCGCTGAGGGTATACCGCTCACACCGGGTCGAACGACTCGATGAGCCAGGCGCCGTCGATCTTCGTCAGACCCACTTTGACGCTGCTGGCCGCGAACGCACCGTCGGGATTCTCCTTGCTGGTGGTGGTCTGGTTGATGAACACCAGGACCTCCGCGGAATCCGGTTGGATCTCCGAGACCGCGGCCCTCGCCACGGACGCCGCCGTCTTGACGGATTTCTCGGTGGCGGCCGGCGTGACGATCTGTTCGGTGAACTGTGTGTAGTAGGAAAGGAAGTCACCGGTGAGGCGGGACTTGGCAGCTGCGAAATCCTGGTCGAGCGATTCAGGCGAATACGACAGCAGCGCGATCGTGCCGGTGGTGGCGGCATCGAGCGCCACCTTCGCTGCAGCGGCGTCGGTCTGTTCATCCGGCCGGTACTGGTTGACGTACAGCCAGCCCGCCAGTCCCGCAGAACCGAGCAGGGCCGCGGCCAGCAGGATGGCACTCACCTTGAAACGCGTGCCACGCCACGCACTGCGGGGACGGTCACCGACGGCCGCATCGGCGTTCCGCGCTCCCTCTACGGACCCGGCGTCGTCGGACTCGTCAACAGCGGCATCGTCGCCTGCGACGGTGGCCGCGTCGGCGTCCTTGTCTTTTTCGCTGCCTTCATCGCTCACGGGACGAACTCGACTTTCGACATCTTGATCTGGTCACCTTCGCGCTGCAGATCCACGCTGAGTCGCCACGTCCGGGGCTCCTGGTTGGCACCCTCGGAGTTGGTGACGCGGGAGGACGCCGCGACGAGCACAACCGCCGAATTCTCGGTCATCGATTCCACGGCCACAGAGTTCACCGTGACCTCGGTGATGACCTTGGAGGCACGCGCCACCTCGACGAAGTCGGTGGCCTGCTGCTCGAAGTCCGTTTTGAACTGGCCGGTCGAGTTGTCGATGATGCGCTGCACATCCTCCTGCGCCTGGTTGAAGTCCAGCGACATCAACGTCACCACGCTCTGCCGACCCGCCGCGGTGTACTCGGCGTCCAACTGCTGCAGTTCAACCGCTTGACGGTGGTGCCAGACCATGTAGCCGCTTACCGCCAGCAGGGCCGCCGTGCACACGATCACCAGTGCGGCGAGCAACCCCTTCCAGCTCGGCCGCGGCAAGCGCCGCATCCGCCGGCCGGCGGATGCGTCCTCCGCGACGGTCGACTCGCCTTCGGTGTCGCCTTCGGTGTCGGTGTCGGTGTCGGTGTCGTCTTCGATGCTGTCTTCGGCGTAGGTGTCGAGTTCGGCGTCGGTGTCGTCCACCGCTTCCCGTTCGACCTCGGCCTGCGGCGCGTCGACGTCGACAGGTTCTTCGGCCTCTCGTCGCAACCTGATCGCGCGTGCTCGCGCCCGGGCGGCGGCCGCCATCGCCTCGGCCTCGGCAGCTTCTGCTTCTGCTTCCTCGGCCAGCGCTCGCGCCTGCTCGGCGTCGAGCGGACGGTCGAAGGTCCGCGGCGGGTCGACGGAATCGGCGTCGATCACCGAGTCACGGCGCCTGAAAGACGGCACACCGACCTCCTGAACTGAACCTCAGGGCACGTACGGATACGTGCACTACTGCGAGAATGGCATTCTTCATTTTGAGTATTGCCGCGACGATACCCGTCTCCGCGGAGCCCGGCAAAGAGCCATTGTCTGCGGAAATGATGTTTACACGCTGTGCGGATGCTCAGCGGTGATGGCCTTGCAACTTGTCTTTCATCACCTTGCCGGTGGCGTTCAACGGCAACTCGTCGAGGAACTCTACATACCGCGGCACCTTGAAACCGGCCATTCGGTCGCGACTCCACGCGATCAGTTGCTCGGCGGTCACCACCCCACCCGTGCTCTCGTCCGCCTTCGGCACCACGAATGCCTTTCCCACCTGTCCCAGACGTTCGTCGGGCACCCCGATGACCGCAGCCTGGGCCACCGCGGGGTGCTCCAGCAGGAAACCTTCGATCTCGGCCGGATAGGCGTTGAAGCCCCCCACGATGAACATGTCCTTCTTCCGGCCGACGATGCGCAGCCGACCGGCGCCGTCGATGGTGCCCAGGTCGCCGGTGTGCAACCAGCCCTGCGGGTCGATCGCCTCGGCGGTGGCGGTCGGGTCATCCAGATACCCCTGCATCACGGTGTAGCCGCGCACCAGCACCTCGCCGTCGTCGGCGATACGCATCTCGACACCGTCGCAGGCCACGCCGGCCGTCGTCGCGATGTCTTCGAACGAGTCCCCCGGCCGCGACAACGTCACCGTGCCGGCCTCGGTGAGGCCGTACCCTGTCGCCAGCGTCTGGAACGGAAGCTCCTCGTGCACCCGACGCACCAGCTCGACCGGGATGTCGGCAGCGCCGGTCACGCCGGCGCGAAGCGTCGCCAGAGCGGCCTTGTTCTCGACACCCAACAACGAGTGATACAGCGTCGGCGGCCCAGGCAACATCGTCACCCGCTCTGCGGCAATGAGTTCCACGACACGGTCGACGTCGAAGGTCGGAACCGGCAACATCGTCGCCCCTCGGATGCACGATGCGATCAGACCCGCCTTGTAGCCGAAGGTGTGAAAATACGGATTGACCATCAGGTAGCGGTCACCCTGGCGGAGATCCGCCAGCTCACACCACTCTTCGTACAGGCGCAGGTTCTGGCGATGGTTCATCATCACGCCTTTGGGCCGACCGGTGGTGCCCGAGGTGAAGATGATGTCGGAGATGTTTTCGCCATCGACCGGGCGGCTGTACGGCCGACCGCTCGACAGGAAGTCGGACTTGATGTCGATGACCGGGACACCCTGGGGTGCGGCGTAGTTCACGCCGAGGAAGCCCTGCTGAACCAGCACGGCCTTGGCTCCGCTGCGGCTGATGATGTCGGCCGCTTCGTCGGCCTTGAACCGGGTGTTGACGGGCACCAACACGCCGCCGGCGGTGATCAAGCCGAACGCGGCGATGATCCATTCGGCGCTGTTGGGCGCCCAGAGAGCGGCACGGTCACCTTTCGCGATGCCGAGATCAGCAAAGGCGCCTGCGGCACAGTGGATTCGCTCGACCAACTCGCTGAAAGACAAGCGCAGCGGACCGTCGACGACCGCTTCCGCGTCGCCGAATCGGTCCGCCGCGCTGGCGACCATCTCCGGGATGGTGTCCCAGCGGGCCTGGTACGTCACGTAGTGACGAGGCGACCCAGGTTGCCGCCCATGATCTTCGCCTGATCCTCGACGGAGAGATGCTCGAGCGCGGTCACGTAGTGTGTCGGTTCCGCCAGGCCCTCCGGGTGCGGCCAGTCCGAGCCGTAGAGCACCTGGTCCACTCCGATCAGGTTGATCAGATCGTCGATGCCCTCCTCGTAGAACGGGCTGACGTAGATGCGGTTCTTGATCTCTTCCATCGGGTTGCCGGCGAATGCCTCGGGCGCCTTCTTGTACACCTCGGCCATCGAGTCCAACAACGGGAACATCCACTTCGACCCCGCCTCCACGATGCCCACCTTCAGCTTCGGGAACCGGAACAGCGCGCCGTGGATCACCCAGGACGCCACCGCATCCTGGATCGGGCGCCACTCGTTGAGAATCGACATCGCATTGGTCTGGAACGGCAGCATCTCCTGCGCGGCGCCATCCCATTCGGAGGTGTAACGGGAGTAGCCGCTGTCACTGGAGTGCATTCCGACGAAGATGTCGTATTCGACGCAACGCTCCCAGAACGGATCGAACTCCGGCAGCGCGAACGAGCGCGGGCCGCGGAATCCCGGTACCGGAGCCGGGCGGATCAGGATGGCTCGGGCACCGCGCTTGACCGCCCACTCCAGTTCCTCGATCGCCTTCTCGACGATCGGCAGTGTGATCACCGGCGTGGTGAAGATGCGGTTCTTGTAATTGAATCCCCACACCTCGTGCAACCATTCGTTGAGCGCGTGCACGATGACGTGGATGGCGAGCGGATCGTCGCTGAGCCGCTCTTCGATCAGGCTGGCCAGGGTCGGGAACATCAGCGAACGGTCGAGACCGAGCTCGTCCATCTTGATCAGCCGGGGGGCGGGCTCGAAGAACGCCGGAATCGCCTTCATCGGCTCGCCGAAGAGTTCGCGCTTGCTCTTGCCATCCGGGTTGCCGAACTTGAAGTACTCCTCCCAGGCACCCGGCTTGGCGACCACCGAGAACGTCGGGTTCGGAATGTAGTTACTGATCTGACCCTTCAGCGCGATCTTGGTGCGCCCGTTGACCTCCACGTACTGGACGACGTCCTTGTACTCCTTCGGCAGGTACTTCGTCAGTGCCTCCGGTGGCTCGTACAGATGGTTGTCCGCATCGAACAACGGAAACGGGATGTCGACCCGGTGCGATAGTTGACCCATGAAACACTCCTTTTCTTCTTGAGAGAATCCTATTCTCATTGTTCGTGGGCCGCAACGAGCAGGGGGCCATCCTCACGTGCTCCCGCACTCCGCCCTCACGTGCTCCCGCACTGTGCCCTCACGTGCTCCCGCACTGTGCCCTCACGTGCTCCCGCACTGTGCCCTCACGTGCTCCCGCACGGCGAACTTCTGGACCTTGCCGCTCGCCGTCCTCGGATACTCGTCCACCCGGTGCAGCTCCTCCGGCCATTTCTGACGTGCCATCCCGGCGCCCCTGAAGTGGGCGCGGACGTCCTCCAGCGACGGCATCTCGTGGCCGTGCCGGATGCGCAACACGGCCGCGGCCCGCTCGCCGAGGCGGGCATCCGGCGCCGCCACGACCACAGCCTCGGCCACCGCCGGCATCGACAGCAGCACTTCCTCGACCTCGACCGCGCTGATGTTCTCGCCGCCGCGGATGATCACATCAGCCTTGCGGTCGGTGATCGTCAGGTATCCGTCCTCGTCGAGTACGCCGACATCGCCAGTGCGGTACCAGCCATCGTCGTCGAAAGCGCCGGCAGTCAGCTCGTCGTCGGTGTACCCCAGGCACAGATCTGGACCGCGGGAAAGGATCTCCCCGTCCTCGGCGATCCTGATCTCGACGCCGGGTCGCGGGTTGCCATCGGTGTAGAGGCGTTTCTCCTCGGGCGCCTGCGGACCTGATCCGGTGATCGACGGATGCTCGGTGCTGCCGTAGGACCGGAAGACGAACATGCCCAGGTCGGCCAGCCGGCGGGTCACCGCCGCGGGCACCGTGGACCCGCCGAGGCCCACCGTGGTGAACAGCCGGCGGTGGTCGTCGGTGCAATCGGGGTGGTCGAGCAGACTGGTGACGAAGTACGGCGGCCCTCCACCCACCGACAGGCCGTCGGACTTCATCAGAGCCAGGACCTTGCCCGGATCCCACACATCGACCAGGTCGATCGGGGCACCCTCGAGCACCGGTATGAGAAACGCGCCGAGCATTCCGATGAAGTGCCCGACGGGGGTGGCCGTGAGTTGGCGGCCCCGGTCGGTCGGATAGTTCGCCAGGAGCTGACGCGTCTCACAACTCAGCGTCTGATGACTGTGGATGACCCCCTTGGGCGCGCGGGTGGTCCCTGAGGTGAACGCGATCAGGGCGGGCCCGGCCGGGTCCGTCGCCTCGGTGCCGACCAGGGGTTCGTCGTCGAAGAGCTCGTCGAATCCGGCGGTACCCACAAGGCCGACGATCGGCACTTCGGCACACAGATCGGGCTGGTGCTGCATCCGTCCGAACGACTCGGCGGTGATGAACACCTGCGGCTTGGCGGCCGCCAGGATGTACGCGAGTTCCTTGCGGCCGTAGAAGTGCACGATCGGCACGATGACGGCACCCAGGAAAGATGCCGCCCAGAATGCGACGGCCGCTTCGCGCCAGTTCGGAAGCTGTATCGCCACGACATCGCCGGCGCCGGTCCCGCGCGAACGCAGACCGGCGGCCAGGCGGCGGGCGTCGTGTTCGACCTCGGCGAAGGTGCCGGCGTACGGCCGCACCTCCGAGTGGACGTGGAAGCCGGTGTCGGGACCGGCCGCCAGGCCCTGCGCGACGAGATCGCCGAGCGTTTCCTGGGTCCACCAGCCCTCTTGCTGGTAGAGCTTGGTCAGCTCAGCAGGAATTTCTCGCATGCCTGGCGCCACCTCCCGTTCGGGAGGCGATGCTATTCTCCGCTCGCGAGAATGCCAATACCGCAGATGGAGAACGGGCGATGGTGGACCTTGAATTCGACGATGGCCTGGCGGTCATCACCATCGACCGGCCGCACGCACGCAATGCGATCTCGCTGGAGACCATGGACCAACTCGACAAGGCGCTCGACGGCGCAGCGGGAGCAGCCGCCCTCGTGCTCACCGGGGCAGGCGACCGCGCGTTCGTCTCGGGTGGGGACCTGAAAGAACTCAGCGCGCTGCGCACCGAGGCTCAGGCCTCCGCGATGGCCTTCCGGATGAGGTCGATCTGCGACCGCATCGCCGGCTTCCCGGCGCCCGTCATGGCCGCTCTCAACGGTCATGCGCTCGGCGGGGGCGCAGAGTTCGCGGTCGCAGCCGATATCCGGGTGGCAGCAGACGACATCAAGATCGGGTTCAACCAGGTCTCGCTGGCGATCATGCCCGCCTGGGGTGGTGCCGAAAGGCTGGTGGCGTTGGTCGGCTACAGCAAGGCGCTGCTGCTGGCGGGCACTGGCCGCATCGTCGACGCGGCCGAAGCCGAGCGGATCGGGTTGATCGACCAGGTGTGCGCGCGCGCAACCTTCGACGAGCAGTGGCGCGCGATCGGGCGGTCGCTGGCCGCCGCACCGGCAGGGGAAGTCAAGCGGGTGATGCGCGGCGTTCCCACCACCGAAGCCGTCGCAGCGTTCGCCAGGCTGTGGGTGTCCGACGAGCACTGGGCAGCCGCGGACCGGGCGATGAAACGGCCCAAATAGACCGCCTCGTCACCGCGCGGAGGCTGCCCCGATACCCGCTCGCCCCGGATGATTCTCTCTGGACGAGAACGCCATTTCCGATTATCGTCAGCGTCGTGTCGACATCGCAACGGGCACTTGCGCCCGAAATATCCACCTGGCCGGCGGACGATCCCCAGCTGATCGGCAGCAAGTGCGACAGCTGCGGCGCTGTCACCTTCCCCACACAGCAGCGCTGTCCGCGTTGCAGTTCGGGATCGATGGCCGAGCTGCTCCTTCCTCGCACCGGGACGTTGGTCGCGTGGACCACGCAGGGGTTTCCGCCCGGGGCGCCGTACGCGGGGCCCACAGGCAAGGAGTTCGTGCCTTTCGGCGTGGGGTTGGTGCAACTCGGTACTGGAGAAGACGCCGTGATCCGGGTCGAGGGAAGACTCACCGAGAACGACCCGGCCAAGCTGGAATTCGGTCAGGACGTGGAGTTGACCATGATTCCGTTCACGACCGATGCCGACGGCAACGAGGTCGTGACTTTCGCCTTTCAACCGGTCACCAATTAAGGGACTCAAATGAGCAACGCCAACGACGTCGCGATCATCGGCGTGGGTCTGCATCCGTTCGGCCGGTTCGACAAGACGGCCATGGAGATGGGCGCCGAGGCGATCGATCTCGCGCTTGCCGACGCCGGGATGGAATGGAAGAGCATCCAGTTCGGCTTCGGCGGCAGCTATGAGGTCTCGAACCCCGACGCGGTGACCCGACTGGTCGGCCTGACGGGGATCACGTTCACCAACGTGTTCAACGCCTGCGCCACCGCCGCCTCGGCGATTCAGCAGACGGCGGACACGATCCGGCTGGGCAAGTACGACATCGGGATCGCGATCGGTCTGGACAAGCACCCCCGCGGTGCGTTCACCGACGATCCCGCCAAGCTGGCGCTACCCCAGTGGTATGCCGAGAACGGACAGTTCGTCACCACAAAGTTCTTCGGCATGAAGGCCAACCACTACATCCACAAGCACGGCATCTCGGAGGAGACGCTGGCGCGGGTGGCCAACAAGAACTTCCGCAACGGCACGCTGAACCCGAATGCCTTCCGGCGCAAAGAGATCTCGGTCGAGGAGATCATGGCGTCACCAGTGCTGAACTATCCGCTGCGGCAGTACATGTTCTGCGCCCCGGACGAAGGTGCAGCTGCGGTCATCATGTGCCGTGGCGACCTCGCCCACAAGTACACCGACAAGCCGGTTTTCGTGCGCGCCAGCGAGATTCGCACGCGCACGTTCGGGGCCTACGAAGTGCATGCCACCTCGGCGCCCCTCGACGAGGATCCGTCCCCCACCGTGTACGCGGCGAAAGCCGCCTATGAGGCGGCGGGCATCGGCCCCGAGGACATCGACATCGCCCAGCTGCAGGACACCGACGCCGGGGCCGAGGTCATCCACATGGCCGAAACCGGGCTGTGCGCCGACGGCGAACAGGAGAAGTTGCTCGCCGACGGCGCCACCGAGATCCACGGCGTCATACCCGTCAACACCGACGGCGGGTTGATCGCCAACGGCGAGCCCATCGGCGCCTCAGGACTTCGGCAGGTTCACGAACTGGTGCGCCAGTTGCGCGGTGAGGCCGGCGACCGCCAGGTACCGGGAGAGCCGCGGGTGGGCCTTGCCCAGGTCTACGGCGCCCCCGGAACCGCCTCGGCGACCATCCTCTCGCTGTAACGCCCCACCTGCTGGAGCTTCGGTTGCCGATCGGCTACTCTCTCTTCAAGTAGCCGATCGGCAACCGACAGATGGGGGCGTCATGCAGGTACTTGCCGAGGCCGAGGAACTGCCGAAGACGGCGAACATCAGGACCCAGCTGATAGCCCTGTGGACGACTCCGGTCATCGGCGCGATCCTGCTGGTCGCGTTCCTGGCCTTCCCCGGCTTCTTCCCGCCGATGTCGCCCACGATGTCCGCCGACGAGGTCGCGGCGTTCTATGCGGACAACACCGCGATGATCCGGTTCAGCATGATCACCTACAACCTCTGCGCCATCATGTTGTTGCCGTTCTTCATGGTGATCGTCGTGCAGATGAAGAGGATGGCCACCCAGAGCCACGCGTTGGCCTACTGCTATCTGACGGCCGTGGTCAGCGGCGCCACCATCTTCGCGTTGGCCGACATCTTCTACCTGGTCGCGGCGTTTCGCCCGGAGCGCAGCCCGGAGTTGCTGCTGTTGCTCAACGATCTGGCCTGGATCACATTGGTGGCCCCGGTCGGGATGCTCGTGGCGCAGAACCTGCTGCTCGCACTCGCCGTCTATCTGGATACCGGACCGAATCCCGTATTCGAGCGGTGGGTCGGTCATTTCGCGGTCGTGACCGGGTTGGCCATGGCACCGGCCGCGGCGGCCGCGGTGTTCCAGACCGGCCCGCTGGCCTGGGATGGTGCGATCTCGTTCTGGTTGCGTGCCGGCGCCTTCACCCTGTTCGTCGTGGTGATGTTCTTCGTGCTGCGTTCAGCGGTTCACCGGCAGGCCGTCGAGGAGGGCGTGGCGCGATGAGCCCGGTGGTGTCACCGGACGCGACGACCGCGTCGACCGGTCAGGAACCCGACACGACGAGCAAGCGTGACATCTGGATCGTCTTCTCGATCGTGCCGGCGTTCTACACTGCGTTCGGTGCGATCTTCTTCCTGCTGGCCAGGACCATGCCGCCGCCGCGCCCGGACGTGACCACCGAGGAGAAGGTCGAATTCTTCACCGCCCACAGCCTGACGATCCAGATCGGGTTCGGCATCCTGATCCTCATCGTGGGTGGCGCCGGGGTCGCCAACGGCATCGTCGTCTACCACATGAAACGCATGTCGGCGGGCTCGACTATGGCCTACGTGTACCTGGGCGGGATGGCCGTCGGCGCGCTTCCGGGTTGCCTGCTGGTCGCGTTCTGCTTCCTGGTCGCCGCCTTCCGCCCCGACCGCGATCCCGAGGTGCTGGCACTGCTCTACGACCTCGGGTGCCTTTCCTATGTCGGTTCGCTGGGTTGCTTCACCGCAGCATACTTCGGCTTCGCCATTGCGATCCTCTACGACCGCAACAGAATATTCCCGAAATGGCTTGGCTACGTCACCATCTGGCAGATCGTCACCGAGATCGTGGCAGTACCGGTCTTCGTTGCACCGGCGGGTCCGTTCGCATGGAACGGCTCGATGTCGTTCTGGACCGGGACGGTGATCTTCGGCTTCTGGCTGTCGTGTGTGATCTTCTTCCTCAAGAAGGCCAACGAGGAGCAACCCGCCGACCAGGTCCCGCTGCCATGACGGAGACGACTCAGACTGCCCCCCAGCGCGCCGAACGAGCGCCGGGCAACCACCTGCCCGGCGACGGCGCCATGTGGGTGATGGTGCTCGGCGACCTGATCATCTTCGGGTCGTACTTTCTGATCTTCATGGTGCACCGTGCGATGGCGCCACAGGAATTCCTCGAGGCGCAGCAGCATCTGAACCTCAACGTCGGCGTCCTCAACACCCTTGTGTTGCTGACGAGTTCGTGGTTCGTAGCGCGCAGCGTGGTGGCGGCCCGCAGTGGTGACCACGATGCAGCGATCCGCCTGACCTACGCCGGCGCCGGATGCGGAGCGCTGTTCATCGGGATCAAGGCCTACGAGTGGACGACGAAGGTCGCCGAGGGGCACACGATGGCGGGCAGCGAGTTCTTCATGTTCTACTACATGCTCACCGGCGTGCACCTGTTCCATGTGACGCTCGGGCTGCTGCTCATGGGAATTGTTGTGCGGGAACTACGAAACCCTCACAAGCGCCGGATGTCGATGGTCGAGTCCAGCGCGACCTACTGGCACATGGTCGACCTTCTCTGGGTCGTCATCTTCGGCCTGCTCTACGTGATGAGGTGAGCGGGTTGACCACGAGCACCGATTCTCCAGAGCGCTCCACACGTGCCATCACCGCCGCCTGGCTCGTCCTCTCGGCGATCACAGTGGTCTCGTGGTGGCTGGCTCCGGGGCATTCCGAAGACCACGCGAGCGCCAGCGTGCCCATCACCGTCACCGCGATTCTGCTCGGGTTCATCAAAGGCCGCGTGATCATCCGGTATTTCATGGAGGTCCGCGACGCCCCGCGGTGGCTGCGTCACAGCACCGACCTGTGGCTCGCGGCGCTGTGGGGGGCGGTGCTGGTCATCTATCTCTGGTGAGCGGGGTCGTCGACGGCGACCGGGGCGGCGGGCGTCACACCCGCTTCTGGTTCACCCTCGAGGCGCCTCAGCCACCCCTCGCAGAAGGCGAAGGTCTCCTCGTGACCGGTGGACATGCCGAGCGCACGTTCCATCACCAGCGCCTGCGACACGCTCGTCGCGAACACCGTCCACACCACCGGGGGGACGTCGGTGGCGTCGATGCCATGGCTCCGAAGTGCAGCGGCGATGGCCTTGTTCTGCTCGTCACGGAACCGCTCGGCGTAGTAGACGATCTCCGCGCGCAGGGCCTTGCGGTGGTTGGCCAGTCCCATGAACTCCATGGTCAGCCTCGTGGCCTCGGGAGCCGTGCTGAACCGCCACAGCGCCCACAGCGGCTGCGGCGACTGCAACGCGGTGGCGAGCACCTTGAGACCCTCTTCGGCTCTGCGGTGGAACACCGCCAGGAACAGGTCTTCCATGGTGCGGAAGTAGTAATGCACCAGCTGCGGCTTCAATCCCGCCTGGTCGGCCACCCGGCGTGAAGTCACCGCCGCGTAGCCCTCCTGGATCAGCAGCTGTTCGGCAGCATCGAGCAACACGACACGGTTCTTCGCGTCCGGCGCCCCGATCCGTCGCGGCGATGCCATGCCCAACTCCTGCTTCCCCAACTCGCGCTCATTGCCTGCGTGTCGCTTCGATCTTGACCCTAACTCTTACCTCATGCTAAGCAGGTGCTCAGCATTTTCGCGAAACCATCAAAACTGAGCGAATCAGCCCATCCCTCGATCAGCATGGCCCGGGAGGCACCAGCACATGAGCGACTTCGACACGATCGATTACTTCACCGATCAGTCTCTTGTGCCGGACCCGCACCCGTATTTCGACCATCTGCGCAGCAAATGCCCGGTGGTGCGGGAACCCAACTACGGCGTGCTGGCCATCACCGGCTACGACGAGGCCGCGACCGTCCTCAAGGACCCCGACACGTTTTCGTCGTGTATCGCCGTGGCCGGTCCGTTCCCGCCGCTGCCGTTCACACCCGAGGGCGACGACATCACCGAGCAGATCACGGCTCACCGATCACAGATGCCGATGTTCGAGCACATGGTCACCATGGACCCGCCCGAACACACCAACGCGCGTTCGCTGCTCAACCGCCTACTCACCCCCAGTCGGTTGAAGGAGAACGAGGACTTCATGTGGCGACTGGCCGACGAGGTCCTCGATGACATCATCGGCAGGGACCCTGTCGGCAAGTGCGAGTTCCTGAGCGCATACGCAAAACCGTTCTCGCTGTTGGTGATCGCCGACCTGCTCGGCGTACCGCAGGCCGACCACGAGGAGTTCCGCACCGTGCTCGGCTCCCCGCGGCCCGGCGCGGTCGTCGGCTCGCTCGACCACAGCGACCTCGTCGGCCTCAACCCGCTGGAATGGCTCGACGACAAGTTCGTCGGCTACCTCGAAGACCGCCGCGAATCCCCCCGCGACGACGTGCTGACGGCGCTCGCCACCGCGAAGTACCCCGATGGGTCGACGCCTCCGGTGCTCGAGGTGGCACGGTCTGCGACATTCCTGTTCGCCGCGGGCCAAGAGACGACCACCAAGCTGCTCTCCGCCTCGCTACGGGTGCTCGGCGACCATCCAGACATCCAGGAGACCCTGCGTCACGACCGCAGTCGCATCCCGGTGTTCGTGGAAGAGGCACTGCGAATGGACGCCCCCGTCAAAAGCCAGTTCCGGCTCGCGAAGAAGAACACCACCGTCGGGGACATGGACGTGCCGGCGGGCACCACGTTGATGGTCTGCCCCGGAGCGGTGAACCGGGACCCCAAACGATTCGAGCATCCCCACGAGTTCGACCTGAACCGCAAGAACGTCCGGGAGCACATCGCGTTCGGCCGGGGCGTGCATTCCTGCCCGGGAGGCCCGCTGGCCCGCGTCGAGGGGCGCGTCTCCATGGAGCGCATCCTGGACCGGATGGGCGACATCGCGATCGATGCCGAACGGCATGGCCCCGCCGACGATCGCAGCTACAACTACGAGCCCACCTTCATCCTTCGGGGCCTGACCGAGTTGAACATCACGTTCACCCCGCAGGGGTAGCCCCACCTTCCGCCGGAAT
The DNA here is from genome assembly GCF_010723735.1 of Mycolicibacterium hippocampi. Lineage (GTDB taxonomy): Bacteria > Actinomycetota > Actinomycetes > Mycobacteriales > Mycobacteriaceae > Mycobacterium > Mycobacterium hippocampi. The sequence goes on from NZ_BLLB01000002.1 coordinate 4,724,629, forward strand.
TGCATTCCAGCAGGCGCTCACTCGCAGATCGACGCCTGGAATACCGTTCCGGCGGAAAGGGGGCGGGCGGGAAGGGGGCGAGCCGGCCAATCCGGGCACACGACGGGAAGCGTGTTCTAAGATTTGGAAATGCTGTTCTGCAAACCGCTTCCACTTGTCGCTGCGACCGCGGCCGGCTTGCTCGCAGCCAGTGCCGTGCTCGCCGATGTGCGCGCCGAAGCCCAACCGGCCCTGCACCACGTGCGCTACACCGTGGGGGCCAGTCAGGACATCGCGAACGCGGAGATTTACTACCGCGACACCCAGCCGCCGAGCTGGGCCGAGTACAGCCACAACACCTACCTCTACACGCCCAACGCCGAAGCCAACCTCGGGCCGGGTCAGCCGTGGGTGCTCGAAGCCATGCTGGCCGACCCGGAGGACTGGGCGATGGTCGTCGTCGGCCTACCGGGGCCCACCACCGCGCCGCTCGCGGAACCGGGCTTCGTCTGCGAACTGCGTGTCGACGATGTCGTGGTGGCGACCGACTCGGGCACCAAGGGCGCACTCTGTTCGCTGCGCAGTTGGTGACTCTGCTCTTGATGATTACTGGGGTGGCGGATTGCCGCCGCCCACCGACTGATCGCCGCGGGCCCAGTAGGACCGGTTGTCCTTCGCCACGCAGGTGAGGAAGAGCCCGTCCGGCGCCTGGGCCACTTCGCCTTCGAGGCTCGGGCACAGGGCACCCTCGTTCTTGATGCCGTGCATCTCGGGGGACCGGAACCATCGCGGCTCATATCGCCGCGGCGAGCCACAGAACACCAGCCGACCCCAGTCGGTCACCCCGAAGACGTAGTAGGTGGTGTTGTTGCAGTACGACCCCAGCACGATGTTGGGCGCGATTCCGGGCGTGCAGTTGGGGTAGTTGCATTCGGCCCCTGGTGGTGGCGGGGGTGGTTGAGCGGCCGCGGGCGGGGCGGCGAGAACCCACGCGGGACCCGCCAGGGCAGCCATCGCTGCAACAAGGAAACGCACCCCATCATTTTTCCATGTGCGGGAACGAAATTCTCACTTTTGGAGAGCATTCCTCCAGTGCCGATTAGGCTGGGTCTCATGCGCGCAGCACGTGTGATGAGCAGCCTTGCCGCGACGACGGTAGCCGTCGTCGGAAGTCTAGGCGCTGCACCGACGGCTCAGGCAACGGATTTCGGGGTGAACATTTCCGGAACATGGGAGGTGTTCTCCGACGGCGAATGGGCGCGGACCAACGAGGTTCTCATCGACCAACTGTCGGTGCGGGAGACCTGGACCGTCAACGTGTCCTGTGTGAGTCCGATCGAGTGCACCGGCGAGGTCACCAGCAGCCTCGGGTGGACAGGAACAGCCCGACTGCCGGGGGACTACTGGTTCATCGAACGCGATGTGCCGAACTGGATGCCCTGCCCCAACGGAACATTCGCCACGGGTCACCAGAAGTTCATCATGTGGGGCGTCGACCGCAACACCGAGGAACGACTGACCAAGAACTTCACCTACATGGCGGGACGCAACGTCACCAAGAGCGACAGCGGCGCGTGCGGCGTCAACACCCCGAAGGTGATCGAACTTCCGGTGTCGGCGCAGAAAGTCAGCTAGCTCGCCGCTCAGGTCGGCAGCAGATCCTTCCATGTCTTCGGGGCGGGCCCGGTCGCCACCTGCTGCAGCGCACCGTCCGCGGTCAGGTACTGGCCCGTTTCCGGGTTGTAGTGAGCGGTGGCCACCGATGGCCCGCCAGATGCGTTGCCGTCGAACGCACTCGGCGCAGCCGGCACTGCCTGACCGGGAGCCGACGGCCCCAGCGGCAGTGGGGGCGGCGACGGGGCCAGCTCGGGTGATCCCTGCGGTGTTCCGGACGGGGCCGCGCCGGGCGGCAGCGGAGTCCCCTCCGTCGGCGCGAAGATCCGCTCCTCGAAGTCGACCCGGTCATCGAGCGGAAGTCCCTGTGAGACCAGGTTGGGGTCGAACGGATACGGGCCGAGCAGATGATCGCGCATCGCCAACGGCTGATATCCCCTGGGGTCGTTGCAGAGCTCGACGGTAGGCGCCCGCTTGCCGGGATGCTCGATGCAGGGGTAGTTGCGGGCCCCGCGAACGTTGAGCGGAGAATCCTGGGGCAGCTTGCAGTACAAGCCGTCAGGGGTGTCGATCGTCGTCTCGTCTTCGGGTGATCGCCACTGTGACGGCGGCAGAAATCCGGTGGTACACGGGTTCGGATCGCTGATGGTCAACGCGAAATCGCCTGCGGGCAAACCCGTCGGGTTGTTCTTCGGCAGCCCGAAGGACTGCTGCGCTGCGATGATGCCCGGAAAGACCACCAGCAGTTGCTCGATCGACGGGTTGTAGGTGAGCAGGACCTGGCTCACCGTGGTGAGGTTGGCCAGCAGGATCGGCAGGGTGGGCTTGACCTGATCGAGCAGCGAGCTGACCTCCTGGGCGAAGCCGGGGCCGCTCTGCAGAATCGCACGCAATTGCGGATCGTTCTGCACGACCTGCGCGGTGACCCCCGACAGGCTGCGCGCCCACGTCCGGATCGCATCGGTCGTCTCGGCCTGCGATTCCAGAAGTGGACCGATGTCATCGACCAGCGCGCGGGTCTCGCCGGAGGCGTCGTTGATCCTGTCGGTCACCTCGGACGCGGAGTCCAGCAGCGATCCGAACTCCGGGCCCGCCCCGTTGAACGCCTTGAACGTCTCATCGAGAAGGTCGGGAATCCGGTCCTTGGGCAGACTCTCCACCAGCGCGCTGAGCTGATCGAGCATCGGACCGACCTGTTGCGGAACTGTGCTGGCCGACATCGGAATTCGCGATCCGTCTTCCAGGAACGGTCCGGAGTCGGTATTCGGACGCAGATCCACGTACTGCTCGCCGACAGCCGAGACGCTGAGCACCTCGGCCGCAAGATCGGCAGGGATCTTCGGCGACGTTTCCAGTGACAGAGTCGCTTCGGCACCGTTCTCGGTCAGCGCCACGTCGGTGACCTTGCCGACCTGCACCCCGCGGTACGTGACATTGCTGAACCGGTAGAGACCGCCGGAGGCAGGCAGTTCCAGCTTCACGGTCAGACGGCCGACACCGAGCAGGGTGGGCACCTGCATGTAGGCGAAGATCATCACCCCCACGCCGACGATCGACGCGATGGTGAAGATGATCAACTGGGTTCGGACGAAACGAGTCAGCATCAGCCGCCCCCTCCCGGTGTCGGTGCCACGGCGGCAGGCGGCGCGGCCGGCGCAGGCGGTTGCTCTCCGTACGGACCGGCGAAGATCTGCGCACCCGTGATCGGCTGTGCCTGCGGGAGCCACGGCGCGGAGGGCGGCGGCGGGCCCACCGGCAGCAGCGGTCCGGTGACCGGCGGCATCGGCTCACCGGGGGCGGCCTGCGGCGCCGGCAGCGCCTCCTCGGGCGGCGGCGCGACACCGATCTTCAACGGATCGTAGGAATAGTTCAGGTAGTACGGATCTCCGGGAGCGGGAATCAGTTTGGCGTTCTCGTCACCCCACCGCGTGCCGAGCAACAGGGTCTTCTTCAGGCGCGGATAGGTGAGGTCGAACGTCGCGAACAGGTTGATGTAGTCACCCTTGGTGATCTTCTCGGCGAAGCCCGGACCGTAGGGGAATGCGGAGGCCCACAGCAGAGCAAGGTTGAGGTCGGGCCCGATGTCGGCCAGCGCCCCGAGGACGGGTCCCAGATTGTCCAGGTTCTGCACCAGGTCGTCACCGGCGTCGTTGACCAGCCCGGTGGCGGTGTCGCTGAACTGTCCGAGCCTGTCCAGAGCGGTGGTGAACTGGGGCCGCTGCTGGATCAGCACGTCGAGCGCGGGCGGAATGTCCTTGAGCGCGCGGTCGATCGTCTCGGTCTGACCGGCGAAGGTTCCGGCGACGCGCTGCAGTTGCTGGATGGACGCAATGATGTTGTCCTGCTGCTGCTCCAAGACGCCGACAAAATCGTCGAGCCGGATCAGCAGGTCCCTGATCTCCGTCTCACGACCGGAGATGCCCGCGTTGAAGTTGTGGATGATGTCGCCGATCTGGCCGAGCCCTCCCCCGTTGATCACCGTCGACAGCGACGACAGGGTCTGCTCGGTGGTCGGGTACGTCGACGACGCGTTCAGGGGCAGGGTGGCCCCGGGCGCCAGTCGCCCGCTGGGTTCCTCACCGATCGGCGGGTTCAGCGACAGATGCATCGAGCCCAGCAGGCTGGTCTGGCCGACGGTGGCCACCGCGTTGCCGGGAACCACCACGTCGGGCTTGACCGAGACCTGGACATCGGCATGCCAGTCGTTCACCGTCATCTCACCGACGCTGCCCACGACCACGTCGTCGATCAGCACCGGCGAGTTCGATTCCAGCGTGGCGACATTGGCGATCTCGACGTGGTAGGTGACCGCATCCGGTCCCCGACCGACCGCCCCGGGCAGGGGCAGCGAGTTGACACCCTGGAACGCGCACCCGGTCATGGACAGGGCGACGCTGCACCCGACGACCGTCCATCGCTTCACACTGCGGATCATGACGGCGGCATCCCTTCTGCAGGTAGCAGCGGCGCACCGGGCGGCGCTGGTGGCGCCGGGGTCGGGGGCAACAGCAACCCGTCGACCGTCTGCGGCTGCGCCGGCAGATTGGTCTGCACGTTGGGCGGCCCGGGGATCGGCGCACCGGGGAACAACGCCGGCGACGGAATGGCGGGCGCATCGTCGTCGGTGGTGTAGATCCCGGGCGGACCGGCCGGCGAATGCCATCCCGGCGGTGGCGGGACGTCCCCGGCGCCGGTGTAGGCCGACACTGTGGGCGGCGCCTCGGGTGGGTCCCCGGGTCCCGCGCCGCCGGGCGCCAGCTTCGGGTCGGTGTAGATCAACCGGTCCGGGTTGACCGCCGGCCTCAGGTAGGGGTTGATCGGGAACGGCAGGTTACCGAAATTGACCAACTTCAACGCGGGACCGAGATACTGCGCGCACAGCTTGGCCGTTTCGGGGGCGGTGGTGTTCGCGACGCCACCGATCAGGCCGCAGACGAACCACACCGGGTTCGCGAAGTTCGACAGAGAGAACGCGCCCGTCACCGATCCACCGTTCGGGTAGAAGATGTTGTTGAAGTTGGCGATCGCGTTCGGCGTGATGTGCAGGACGTTCTCCAGATCCAGCCGGTTGTCGGCCAGCACCTGGGTGACATTGCCCAGCCGCTCGATCTGCTCGGAGGTCTGGTTCCTGCTGCCCGCGACGAAGCGCTGCACCTCACCGATGGCGACCGACAGGTCCGACAGCGCCGCGTCGAGGTCGGATCTGCTGTCGTTCACCACGCTCGTCAGGCTGGCGAGGCGGTTCTGGAACAGCACGATCTGGTCCTTGCTGTCGCGAAGCGCGGTGACGAAGGTCTGCAGGTTCTTGATGATGTCGACGATGTTGCCGCTGCCCTCGGCGAAGATGCGTGCCACACCCGAAAGCTGGCTCAGCGTCTGCCGTAGCTTGTCCCCGTTATCGTCGAGCGCATTTGCGGCACTGTCGACGAAGCGTGAGATCGAGGTATCGGAAACCCCCGCCTGGGGACCCAGTTCGGCGGCGAGCCGGGTCAGTTGGGTTTTGACCTCATCCCATTCGACGGGCACCGCGGTCCGGTCGCTGGGGATCACGCCGCCGTCGCCCATCGTCGGGCCGTCACCTTCACGGTAGGAGGGCGTGAGCTGGACGTAGCGCGCAGCCACCAGGTTCTGCGCGACGATCACCGCCTTCGCGCCGGCCGGGATCGGCACATCTCGGTCGACCTTGAGGGTCATCTTGGCCTCAGTGCCCTCGGGATCGATCCGGTCGATCGTGCCGACCTCGACGCCGGCCACCCGCACCTCGTCGCCGGGATAGATCGCGGTCGCCGTCGGGAAGTAGGCCGTGATCGTCTTGGGTCCGAAGAACACCTGCCGGACGAGGAAGACCGCGCCGGCGATCAGGACGATGGCCAGCAGGATCGTCGTGCCGGCCACCAGTCGCTTACGGGTTGCCGTCATTGGGGAGATCTCCTGGCTGCGGAATGCTGTTGACGGGGAAGGGGAGCTCCGCTCGCGGGCCCGCGTTGTCCGGCGGCTGGCCGGCATCGACACCGCGCCGGAAGCCGAACGCGTAGTCCAGGAACGGCTGCAGCAACTGTGCCGGTTGGATGTTGGGCACCAGGGCGTTGTAGTAGGCGCCGTTGGAGACGATCTCCCCCTGGGTCAGGTAGTACTTGGCGGCACCGGGCAGGATCTTGGCCAGGTTGTCCCGGTTGCGTTCCAGCATCGCGACGACGTTGTTCAACCGTTCCAGCGCCGGTGCCAACTGTTGCTCGTTGTCGGCGACCACCCCGGTCAGCTCGCGGGATACCGCCGAGATGTTGGCAAGCAGGCTGGTGATCGCGTAACGGCGGTCGTTGAGCACCGCGAGGAGATCGTTGGCGTTGAGGATCAACGCGTTGACCTGGCTGCTGCGTTCGGAGAAAATCCCGGTGACGTCGCCGGCGGTCTCGAGCAGCTCGGACAGGCTCTCGTTTCGGCTGTTGAGCGACCGCGACAGTCGCGACAACCCGTCGAAGGTCGGTCCCAGCTGCGGCGAGATCTGGTCGAGTGTCTGCGCGAGCGTATCCAACGACTGGTTCAGTGAATCGGTGTCGGTCTCTGCGGTATTGGAGGTGAGGTCACCGACCGCGTCGGTCAACGAATACGGCGACGACGTCCGCGATGTCGGGATGACCTTCTGTCGATCGAGCTTGCCGCTGCCGTCGGAATCCAGCGCCAGTACCCGCTCACCGAGCAGAGTTCCGGTGCGGATGTGGGCGGTGGTGTCCGAGCCGAGCGCGTACTTGCCGTCGATGGTGAAGCCGACGAGCGCGTCCCCGTTGTCGAGTTCGATCGAGGACACCGAACCGACCTTGATCCCGGAGACCGTCACGTCATTGCCGACAGTCAGACCGCCCGCTTCGGCGAACAGAGCCTGATAGCGGATTGCGGTTGCCCATGACAGCAGGCGTTCGGGCTGCAGCCCGACAGCGATGACCAGGATGATCACCACCACGCCGATGAAACCGGCCCTGGCGAGCTGAGATCCGCGATATTTCAGCATCTACTCGTCCACACACCTTCCGGTCTCTTGCTTGATCCACGGGAACACCACGGTGCGGCCCTCGAGATCGCTTGCACGGAAGGTGATGCCGCAGATGTAGTACGGGAACCAGGCGCCGTAGGAGCCGACGCGGGCGAGCTCGCGGTAGATCTCCGGCAACCGCTGGATCGTGGCGTCGAGACGCTCGAGGTCGTTGTCCACATACGGGGCGAGCCGGGCCAACTCGTCCACGGTGCCGGCCAGGGGCGCCCGTCCGCGACTGAGCAGGTCTGCGATCGAGGCGGTGCCGTTGTCGAGCGCCTCGATCGCGGTGCCGATCGGGTCACGGTCGGTCGACAACCCACTGACCAACTGCTCGAGGTCGTCTATCGCGCCGGAGAATTCGTCACCCTGTTCGGACAGCGTCGCCAGCACCGTCTGCAGGTCGCCGATCAACTGTTCGATCACCTCGTTGTTGTCGGCCAGCGAGTTCGTGAACGACGAGGTCTTGGAGAACAGCGATTCGATGGTTCCGCCCTGACCCTGCAGGATCTGCACCAGCGACGTGGTGAGGCCGTTGACGTCCTCGGGATTCAACCCCTGGATGACCGGTTTGAGACCCCCCAGCAGCACATCGAGGTCGAGTGCCGGCGCGGTCCGGGAGATGGGTATCTGCGAGCCGGCCGCGAGGATCTGCGTCGAGTCCGGGGTGTCGACGAGCTCGAGGAACCGATCGCCGACCAGGTTGAGGTAGCGGATCGCCACCTGGGTGCCGGTGGTCAGCGCGGTACCGCGGTCGGTGTCGAACGTGACCAGGACGTTCCTGTCGGCCTGCAGTTCCACGTCTTTCACCGTGCCGACCCGGATTCCGGCGATTCGCACCGTGTCCCCCGACTTCAGCCGCGATGCGTTGCTGAAAACTGCCGAGTACTCGTTGGTCGCACCGGTTCTGCTGTCGCTGAAGACCAGAAACAGGAATGCCGTCAGCACCGCCATGACGAGGCCGAACGCCGTGAACTTGAGCAGTGTCCCTGTTGATCGTGTCATCCCGGCATTCCGATCTGCGCGGAGTTGCGGGGCGGCCCGTCGAGGGGGCCGAACAGCCAGTTCTTGAGGCCCTCGGAGTTGAGCAGGATTCCGGCGTTGCCGTACTGGGCGGGGTTGGCGCCGACGTCGCCGATGAGCAACGGCGGCACGAACTCGGCAGGCAACTCGGGCAGGCCCAGTTCGGTGCAGTAGTCGCGGCCTCCGCTCTTGGCCGCGACCTTCGGCAGGTCGCCGGGATACCGGTACCGCTCGACCCCCAGAGTCAACCCAGCCGAAACGAAGACACCCGAGAACTGGGGCGGGGACTTCGCGAACGGGACAAGACCGCCGATCCCGCACCACAGCGACTTGCGGTACAGGCGGAGCAGCTCGGTGGTCGGCACCAGCAACCTCGTGACGTCGGTGAGGCCCTGCCGGTTGGCGCCGACCACCTCGTTGCCGAGCTCGGCCAGACCTGTTGCGCTGACCAGGAACTCGTCCAGGTTCTGCTGCTCCTCGACGATGGAATTGCTCAACTCGGAGGTGTTCTCGATGATCGACACGAGATCCTGGCCGGCGTCGCCGTAGGCGGTGAGCGCGGGAACGGACGCCTCGATGTCGCGGGCGAGATTCGGCAGGCTGGGTTCGAGTTCGGCCAGCAGCGCGTTGAAGTCGGACAGCGTCGTGCCGAACTGCTCGCCGCGGCCGTTGAACGCCTGGGCGATGGCGCCGAGGGTCTCGTTGAGCTTGACCGGGTCGATCTTGTCGAAGACCTGAACCAGTTGCTGGAACACCGTGTTGATCTCGACGGTGACCGTGTCGCCGCGCAGCACCTGGTCTTTCTTCAGGGTCTGTGCCGCGGGATCTGGGGGGGCCTCGAGCTGAACGAACTTGGCGCCGAAGACGGTGGAGGAGGCGATGTCGACGTTGACGTTCGACGGGATGAGGTGCAGTTGCGAGGGATCCATGTCCAGGCGCAGGGCCGCAGTGCCGTCGGGCCGGTAGTCGATCGACTTCACCGATCCCACCTGGACGCCCCGCATCTTGACCTTGGCGTCCGGATTCATCACCAGACCGGCGCGATCCGAGATCACGGTGACGGGAACGGTTTCGGTGAAGCTGCCACGGAACAGGCCGACCGACAAGGCGAAGACGGCGAGGAGGGCGACGATCAAGCCCAGCCCGGCCAGTGGCCGGACGAACGTGGACCCTCGGTTTGTGCTCAACTCGTCTCCTAGCCCGACAGGTTGAAGTTGCCGTTGGAGCCGTAGATCGCCAGGGACACCAACAGCGTCACCGACACCACGACCACCAGAGAAGTACGGACCGCGTTACCCACCGCCGCGCCCACACCCGACGGCCCGCCGGAGGCGAAGAACCCGAAGTAGGTGTGCACCAACAAAATCGCAATCGCCATCAACACCGCCTGCAGGAACGACCACAACAAGTCGATCGGGTTGAGGAAGGTGTCGAAATAGTGGTCGTAGAGTCCCCCGGACTGACCGAACAACACCACGGTGGTGAACTGGGAGGCAACGAACGACAGGATCACCGCGATCGAATACAACGGGGTGATCGCGATCATCCCCGCCACGATCCGGGTGGACACCAGATACTCCACCGACCGGATCCCCATCGAATCGAGCGCGTCGATCTCCTCGTTGATCCGCATCGCTCCCAACTGCGCGGTCACCCCTGCCCCGAAGGTCGCCGCCAGCCCGATCCCGGCGACCACCGGTGCGGCGATACGCACATTGATGAACGCCGCCAAAAAGCCCGTCAACGCCTCGATACCGATGTTGCCCAACGACGAGTAACCCTGGATCGCCAACGTGCCGCCGGCGGCGAGGGTCAAGAATCCGACGATCACCACGGTGCCGCCGATCATCGCCAAGGTGCCTGCACCCATCGAGATCTCGGCGATCAACCGGATGATCTCCTTGCGGAAATGCACAGCCGCGTGCGGGACCCCGCCCAACGCCCGGCCGTAGAACAACACGTGATCGCCGATGCGGGACAGCCAGGCCACCGGCCGACCGGCCTGGTTGACCAGCCGCGGGAACCGCGACCGCACCACCGTGGAAGTACCCATGACCGCGGCCCCTATCCCGTCGTCATCCGGATACCGATGGCCGTGACCACCACGTTGATCACGAACAACGCCATGAACGCGTACACCACTGTCTCGTTGACCGCGTTGCCCACCGCCTTGGCCCCACCACCGGTGATCGTCAACCCGCGATAGCACGCCACCAAGCCGGCGATCAGCCCGAACAGCGCCGCCTTGACACACGAGATGACCACCTCGGGCACCCCGGTCAGCAACGTGATCCCGGCAGCGAACGCCCCGGGATTCACGTCCTGGACGAAGATCGAGAAGAAGTAACCGCCCAGGATCCCGATGATCACCACCAGGCTGTTCAACAGCAACGCCACCAGACCCGCCGCCAGCATCCGCGGAGTCACCAGACGCTGCACCGGGTTGATCCCCAGCACCTCCATCGCGTCGATCTCCTCACGAATGGTGCGCGACCCCAGATCAGCACACATCGCGGTCGCACCGGCCCCGGCCACGATCAACACCGTCACCAGCGGACCCACCTGGGTCACCGCGCCGAACGCCGCGCCGGCCCCTGACAGGTCAGCAGCGCCCAACTCGCGCAGCAGGATGTTCAGCGTGAACGACACCAACACCGTGAACGGAATCGCCACCAACAAAGTCGGCGCCATCGACACCCGCGCCACGAACCAGCACTGCTCCAGAAACTCCCGCCACTGGAACGGCCGCACGAAAACGAACTTCACCGCATCGACAGCCATCGCGAAAAACCCGCCGACAGCCGCCATCGCCCCCGACAACCCGTTCGGTAACGCGATACCCGTCGACCACCGCTCCGGCCCCTTAACCGCCATCAGTCAGGTCCTCCAGGTCCTTCTAGGATCGTCACGCCCGCCACGGCCGTCGGACCGCCAATGTTGTGCGCCAGCGCGATCCGGGCACCGTCCACCTGGTTGACGGCCTCGCCGCGCAGTTGTTGGAACAACTCGACGCACTGTGCCACACCGGTGGCCCCCGGCGGGTGACCTTTGGCTTTCAGGCCCCCGCTGGGATTGACGGGCAGCGCCCCGCCGACGCTGGTCACCTCGGCCTCCAGAAGCTTGTATCCGCCCATCCTCTCGGCGAAGCCGAGGTCCTCGTAGCTCATCATCTCGATACCGGTCAGGAAGTCGTGCACCTCGGCGACATCCACGTCGCCCGGGGTCATGCCTGCCATCGCGAACGCCTGCTTCGCGGCCCGGGTGGTCGCCGGCAGCATCGTCATGTCCGGCTTGTGCTGATGCATCACCGAATCGAGGCCGAGACCGACACCCCGGATCCACACGGGTCTGTCGGTGAACCGGTCGACGACGTCTTCGGCGGCGATCACCAGCGCGGCCGCGCCATCGCTCTGCGGTGCGCAGTCGTAGAGCCGGAACGGGGTCACGACCGTCGGTGCGTTCAGGGCCTGCTCCATCGTGATCTCGAAGCGCAACCGCGCCTTGGGGTTGTTCACCCCGTGACGGTGGTTCTTGACCGCCACCATGGCTAAGTGTTCTTCAGTTGCCGGAGATTCGTGGAGATATCGACGAACATGTAAGGCGAATCCCGCGGGGGCGACCAGGCCGAGCGGATAATCCCAGGCCATGTCGCGGGCCATCGCCTCCCATTCCCACAGCATGCCCGCAGATGTGGTGTCGCGCAGCTTGTCGGCACCCATCACCAGCGCGACGTCGAAAGCCCCGGCGGAGACGGCGAACAACGCGTTGCGGATGGCGTCGTGTCCGGTCGCACAGGAGTTCTCGATACGGGTGACTGGCAAATCGGGCAGACCCAGTGTGTCGGCGAGGATGCCGGACGGGAATCCGTCGGCGGTGCCCATCGCACCGAACCAGGCGGCCTGCAGATCGGACTTGGCGAAGCCTTTGTCGACGGTGCCGGCACAGTCGGAGAACGCCATCGGAAGCAGATCTTTGATGCCGAGCGCGAAGTGCTCGCCGAACGGCGTCATGCCGGCGCCGACGACCGCAACCCTCCTCATGCCGCGGCTCCCACTCGCTCTGGTTCGAATGCGTAGCCGTAGTCCGGTACCCCGGAACGCACGGCAACACGACGCAGCGCCAGCCGCCCCCGGTCGCCGATGTCGACCACCCCCGCAGGCGCGCCGGTGACCTTCACCAGTGCGCGCACCCCGACCCCGTCGAGGTCGACGATGACCAGCGAGTAGGGCGTCCGCAGACCGGGCACCGGGATGTTCACGGTGGTCTCGGTGTAGACCGTGCCGGTGCGCGGCAGCGGCACCAGCTCGTAATCGGTGGCCAGAGCGCCGTCGGAGCCGACCCGGTACCGCGGGGGGAAATCGAGCTCATCGGAGTCGGTGAACTGTCCTGCCTCCCAACGGACTTTCGCCTCGAAGGCCCGCTCATAGGCGGCTAGCGAGATCGGGATGTCCACGCCCGCCGTGAAAGAGCCTTCGGGCACCGCTCGAGGGCTGGGTTCCCGTCGGTGGATGAGCGCGGTGCCCCCACTGACGGTGATGCCGGACAGGATCGCCTGTTCGACGGCGACCAGCGGCCCCGTGGCACCCCGTGCGGCCATTCCCGCCAGCGCGAACAGGCTCGAGCTGGCGCCCGCGGTCGGCAGTGCAGGCGGGTCCCCCAGACACAGATCGGCGGCGCGTTCATGGTCCACCCCGGCCACCGCGGCCGGCGTGTCCAGCCAGGCCGCGGCCAGCGAGGCGATCAATCCGCGCTCGTGCAGCAACCGCGGATCGCCGTAGTCATGGACATCGCCGGTGGATTTGCGGGTACGCACCGGCAGGCTGCGCGCGACCCGGGCCGCCGTGCGCACCTGCAGCCCGTGTTCGGCTGTCAGGATCGCCGCGGCCCCAGCCGGTTCGAGGTCACTGCCGATGATCAACGTCCTGGGCCGCGCCGAGCTGAGAGCGTCGACGGTCGCCGGGGCACCGCCCAGCCGTTCGTCGACCTCCAGCTCGGGATCCAACCCCAGACCCGCGAGAAGAACCGCGGCGTTGCTGCTTTCCACCAGCGGGAGATCACGGCTGACGAACACCACACGCTCGACGGCACCGCCACCGGACAACGCCGCACGGCCCGCCTCGACGGCCATCGTGACGGCGTCTTCGTCGTCGCCGGCCACCCGCTGCAGGGGTGTACCCCAGCAAGGCAGGTAGGTGCCGACGGACACGACGTAGGGCATGCTTGTCTCTCCAGTGGTGTGACGGTCGCTCAGGTGACGGCGCCGGCCGTCTTCAGCTCGATGATTCGGTCCCAATCGAGGCCCAGCTCCAGCAGGATCTCGTCGGTTTGCTCCGCGAAGCCTGGCGCCGGCCCCGATTGTGGTCCGGCGACGTCGAACTGCACCGGATTGGCCACCAATTCGAGTTCGCCTGCCCGAATGATGTATTCGTTTGCCCGGACCTGTGCGTCCTTGGCGGACTGCAGGGTGTCCTGCACCGGCGCCCATGGGCCGGCCAGTGTCGCGAAACGTTCGCTCCACTCGACCAGAGGGCGTTTCTTCATCGTCTCGGTGAGGATCTCGTTGGCCGCGGCGGTGTTCTCGGCGATCGCTTCGGCGGTGGCGAAGCGCGGGTCGTCGGCGAGTTCGTCGAGTTCCATGTGCCGGCACACATCGGCCCAGAACTTCGTGGGCTGCATCATGACAAATGAGATGTAGCGGTCGTCGGCGGTCGGATACAGGCCCACCAGCGGATTGATCGGTGACCCGTGCACCCCGGGCGGGAACGCCTCCATGCGCTCGCCGAGATGATTGGTCAGCGCCACCGTGTGCCCGAGCGACCACAGCCCGCTGCCGAGAAGCGAGACGTCCACCACCGAAGATTCGCCGGTCCGTTCGCGTTTGAGCAACGCCGCCGCGATGCCACCCGCGAGGTTGGTCCCGGAGATGGTGTCGCCGTAGGCCGGTCCGGGAGGCCCGATCATGCCCGGCATGTCGGGCGGGGTGATGGTGCGTGCGGTGCCGGCGCGGCACCAGAACGCGGTCATGTCGTAGCCGCCTTTGACCGCTTCTTCGCCGCGGGGCCCGAGCGCGCTTCCCCTGGCGTAGATGATGTCGGGATTGACCGCTCGGATGTCGTCGACGTCGATGCCGAACTTGTCGCGGTGACCGGGCAGAAAGCTGGTCAGGAACACGTCCGCGCGGCGGGCGAGGTCCAGGAGCACCTCTCTGCCCTCGGGCACCGACATGTCGAGTCCGATGCTGCGCTTGCCCCGGTTGGCGTGCTCGATGTTCGGGTTGGGATCCCCCTCGACCCGCAACAGCCCGGTCTGTCGCAGCCCTCGCTGCGGGTCACCGGTGACGGCGTGCTCGACCTTCACGACGTCGGCGCCCCACTCACCGAGCACCGCTCCGGCCGACGGGACGAACCCGTACATCGCGACCTCGAGGACCCTGATTCCCTCCAGCGGGCGGCTCATGACGTCTCCCCGGCGAGAACGGTCGCGAAGGTTTTCGTCTCCAGGAACTCCGCGAGACCGGCCGTGCCCATCTCCCTGCCGATCCCCGACTGCTTGTAGCCGCCGAACGGGCTGTCCGGGCTGAAGTAGTTGCCGCCGTTGATCGAGAAGGTGCCGGTGCGGATGCGTCGTGCCACTGCCAGTGCCCGGTCCTCGCTGCCGAACACGGCGCCGGAAAGGCCGTAGATCGAGTTGTTCGCGATGCGCACGGCGTCGTCGTCGTCCTCATAGGCGATCACGACCAGAACGGGTCCGAAAACCTCCTCCTGAGCGATCTCGCTGTCCGGGTCGACGTCGGCGAGCAACGTCGGGGTGTAGAAGTAGCCGGGGTCGACCTTCTCGCCGCCCGTGACCAGAGTTGCCCCAGCGGCGACGGCTCTCTGGACCATGCCGTCGACCTTGTCGCGCTGCTTCTCGCTGATCAACGGACCCATGTAGGTCTTGGGATCAGTGGGATCGCCGTACCGCACCATGCCGAAGTTGGTCTTGATCAACTCGACGATCTCGTCTTTGTGCTTCTTGGGCACCAGCAGCCGGGAGGTCAACGCGCAGCCCTGGCCTGCGTGGGTCACCATGCTGAACGCCGAGAACAGGGCCGCGGTACCGAAGTCGGCGTCGTCGAGCACGATCGCGGCCGACTTGCCGCCGAGTTCGAGGAACACCTTCTTGAGTGTTTCGCTGGCGGCGGCCATGATCCGGCGCCCGGTGGGCGTCGAACCGGTGAAGGTGACCATGTCGACGTCCGGGCTGGTGGTGAGCACCGCGCCGACCTCGGGATCGGCGCCGGAGAGCACGTTGACGACGCCGGCCGGGATGTCGGTGTGGTTGGCGATGAGTTCACCCAACGCCAGGGTGATCAGCGGAGTGTCGGGCGCGGATTTCAACACGACGGTGCAACCCGCTGCCAGCGCGGGCGCCAGCTTGGCCAGCGCGAGCTGATTCGGATAGTTGTAGGCGATGATCGCCGCGACGACGCCTGCCGCTTCCTTCTCCACCCATCGGTGGTGCTGCATGCCGCGGCTGGAGATGTTGCCCAGATCCTCGGTCATCGGATAGTCCCGCAGCAGGTCGGCGTAGTAGCGCACGATGCCGATGGGCTGATCCAGCTGGGCGCCTTGGCAGAGCGTCTCGGTGGCTCCCACCTCGGCAATGGTCAGCGCGGCGAGTTCGTCGCGGTGGTCGACGAGGGCCTGGTGCAGCTGCTCGAGGCACCGGACGCGCAGCTCGGTATCGGTCGACCAGTCGGTGGTGTCGAACGCCTGGCGCGCCGCGGTCACCGCTGCCTGGGCGTCGGCGACCGTAGCGTCGGGTGCGTGTCCGAGCACCTCTCCGGTCGCCGGGTTGAGTGAGGGAAACGACCGATCGGTCTCGATCAGACGTCCGCCGATCAAGATGCGCCGACTGACGTGCGAGGGCCGCTCATAACCCTCACGAACACCCGAGATCGTGGCTGTTTCCTGCATCATCCTCCTCAAGGACCTGTGACTTCAGCGCCTAGAAGTGGCTACTGTGATGGAAACTGCATTCTCATCCTCGGCGAATCATACATTCGCGAGATGAGAACTCAAGAAAATAAGCGGAACCGTCACTGCCTGCGGAGAACGGTGCGACAATCGGCCGTCAAACGTCTCACCAGTGCGAACAGCCAGGCCCACATGTCTTGCGAGAGAGCAGTATGCGAGAGTACGGTTCTCATAATCGGAAGGATGATTCTTGGATGACCAAGGATATCGAGAGCTCAGCCGGAGTCCACGAGTGAAGAACGCGGTCGTGACCGGAGGTGGTTCGGGCATCGGAGCCGCCGTGGCAGACCGGCTGCGTGCGGACGGCCTGCGCGTGGCCACCCTCGACCTCAACCCCGGCGAGGAGAAATTCTCCTACACCGCCGACGTCACCGATCGGGCAGCGGTTGACGCCGCACTCGACGAGATCCGAACCGAGCTGGGTCCGGTCACCGTGCTCGTCAACGCCGCGGGGCTGGAACGGTTCAAGCGCTTCGTCGACCTCACGTTCGCCGACTGGCAGAAGGTCGTCGACGTCAATCTCAACGGCGTGTTCCACTGCGTCCAGGCCACCCTTCCCGACATGATCGACGCCGGCTGGGGACGCATCGTCAACATCTCCTCGTCGAGCACACACTCAGGGCAGCCGTTCATGGCGCCCTACGTCGCGGCCAAGTCGGCGGTCAACGGCCTCACCAAGTCGCTGGCGCTGGAGTACGGGCCCGACGGCATCACCGTCAACGCGGTCCCTCCCGGATTCATCGACACCCCGATGTTGCGCAAGGCCGAGGAGCGCGGATTCCTCGGTGACACCCAGAAGCAGATCGATGCGACGCCGGTGCGCCGTATCGGCCGCCCCGAAGACATCGCCGCAGCATGCTCCTTCCTGATCTCGGAGGACGCCGGCTACATCACCGGACAGATCCTGGGCGTCAACGGCGGCCGGAACACCTGAGACAAACCAGCACAACCACAAGAACTTTCGAAAGGACAACGGGTTATGGGACGCGTTCAAGGAAAGGTCGCCTTCATCACCGGCGCCGCGCGTGGACAGGGACGCAGTCATGCCGTCCGGCTGGCCGAAGAGGGCGCCGACATCATCGCGGTGGATCTGTGTGAGAACGTCGAGACCATCGGCTATCCGATGGCGACCGCGGAAGATCTGGAGGAGACGGCCGCGTTCGTCGAGAAGACCGGCCAACGCGTCTACACCGCCAAGGCCGACGTCCGCGACGCCGCACAGCTGAAGAAGGCACTCGAAGACGGGATCGCCCAAATGGGTGGCCTCGACATCGTCGTCGCCCAGGCGGGCATCGCCGGCATGAAGGGCGATCCGCCGATGCAGGCGTGGACCGACGTGATCAACACCAACCTGGTCGGGACCATCAACGCCATCCAGGTGGCGCTGCCCCACCTCAAGGAAGGCGCATCGATCGTCGCGACCGGCTCGACCGCCGCGCTGATGGACGCCCACAACAAGCCGAACCCGGGCAGCGACCCCGGCGGCATGGCCTACATGACGTCAAAACGCCTGCTGTCTCAGTACGTGCACGACCTGTCGACGAATCTGGCCGTCCGCGGGATTCGCGCCAATGTCGTACATCCGACGAACTGCAACACCGACATGCTGCAGAGCCCCCCGATGTACAAATCCTTCCGGCCCGATCTGGAGAACCCGACCCGCGCGGACGCCGAACCGGTCTTCGGAGTCCAGCAGGCCATGAAGGTCAACTTCATCGAGCCCGAGGACATCAGCAACGCCATTCTGTGGCTGGTGTCCGACGAGGCCAGGTACGTCACCGGGATGCAGCTTCGCGTCGATGCCGGTGGCTACCTGAAGTGGTACGACTGGCACGTTTAGGAAGGACGGCGACTTGAAGGTTTTTGTGGACTCGGGACGATGCCAGGGGCACACGCTGTGTTCGATGATCGCGCCGGACTCCTTCGAGCTCAGCGATATCGACGGAACAGCGTCACCGGTCAACGAGGTCGTGCCGGTCGATCAGCAGGACGCGGTGCGCGAGGCCGCCCACTCATGCCCGGAACAGGCCATCTCGATCGAAGAATGACGTGTCCGATCGCTGTCAACAACAGCAAATGCACAGAGAGAAGACCGCTTTGAGTGTCGACGACGTCGTGAACGGCACCGCCGACGACAACCACCGCAAGAGCACCTATCACTTCGACAGGCACACGCCCGAGTACCGGTTGCAGTTCGAGAAGATCACCGAGGAGATGCAGAGCAAGTGTCCGCTCGCGTGGACGGACACCTACGACGGGCACTGGGTGGCCGCCGACAGCAAGCACGTCTTCGAGCTCGCCCGCTGCCCGGTGGTGTCCAACCATCACGACATCAGCGGTGAGACGCCGTTCAAGGGCATCACCATCCCGAAGGCCAGTCGCGCCACCGTCGTTCGCGGCGGCATCCTCGAGATGGACGAACCCGAGCACAGTACCTACCGCGGCGCGCTGAACCCCTATCTCTCCCCCGCAGCGATCAAGCGCTGGGAACCGTTCGTCGACGAGATCACCCGCGCCGCACTCGACGAGCACATCGCGTCGGGTCGGATCGATTTCGTCGAAGACCTCGCCAACGTCGTACCGGCGGTCTTCACCCTGGCGATGATGGGCATCGACCTGAAGAAGTGGAACGTCTACAGCGAGCCCACTCACGCCTCGGTTTACACCCCCGAACACGCACCGGAGCGCGAGAAGATCAACGAGCAGCACCGGGAGATGGGCATCGATCTCATCAACAACATGATGGAGATCCGCGAGAACCCCCGGCCCGGGTTGGTCAATGCGTTGCTGCAGTTGCGAATCGACGGCGAGCCGGCCCCCGATATGGAGATCCTGGGCAACCTGGGGCTGATCATCGGCGGCGGCTTCGACACCACCACGGCGCTCACCGCACACGCATTGGAGTGGCTCGGTGAGCACCCCGACGAGCGCGACCGCCTCAGCAGGGAGCGCGACAAGCTGTTGCACCCCGCCACCGAGGAGTTCCTCCGCTTCTTCACCCCGGCCCCCGGCGACGGTCGGACGTTCGCCGAGGACGTCGAGGTCGCGGGCCAGCAGTTCAAGCAGTTCGAGCGACTGTGGCTGTCGTGGGCGATGGCCAACCGCGACCCCTCGGTGTTCGAGAACCCGAACGAGATCGTGATGGACCGGAAGGGCAACAGGCACTTCAGCTTCGGTATCGGCGTGCACCGCTGTGTGGGTTCCAACGTCGCGCGCACCGTGTTCAAGTCGATGCTCACCGCCGTGCTCGACCGGATGCCCGACTATGTGTGCGACCCCGAGGGCACTGTGCACTACGACACCATCGGCGTCATCCAGGGCATGCGAAACCTGCCGGCCACCTTCACTCCGGGCAAGCCGCAGGGTCCAGGGTTGGACGAGACACTGGAGAAACTCCAACGCATCTGCAACGAGCAGGAGCTCGCGCGGCCGATCACCGAGCGCAAGGAAGCAGCCGTCATCGATTGACCGTCCGAACCGGCCCGCAATCCGCGGCGGGGTGGTTCGATGGATGGCGGCGGGGAGCAGAAGAAGGGCAGCACAGGGTCATGAAGCTCAGCAGGATCGGGTCCGCGGCGGCCGCGCTCATGGCGATGGCGACGCTTCTCGCGCCACCGTCGTCGGCGGCCGGGATGCAGTTGGGCAACTACGACCTCTGGACCAACCGGTATACCCAGGCGTCGTGGTTCTGGTTCATCAGTACCTGCACCCCCGACAAGAACCCGGACTGCATCAGGGTCGCCGCGCGGCCGCGGCTGAAGTTCTACGCGTACTACGAGAGCAGGACGTACCTGGTGGACGGACGGTACACATTCACCGTCGACGTCCCCGACGGGCTACGCTGCTGGGGACACAACATGCCCACGCGCGAAACGTACTCGTGGGACGCGACCACGCTGCTGGGCACGATCGACTCGAAGTTCGACGTCGGCTGCAACAACGGTCCGCCGGGAACCCAGTTCTGGACCTTCAAGCTCCAGCGACTGTGATCACGAGTCGCCGGCTCACAGCAACGCGTACCGCTGCCGGATCCCGTTGAAGCGAGCCCACATCTGCTCGGTTCGCTCAGCCACGGTCACCCTTGCCGAATCCGTGGGCAGCACCTCGGCCAGCTGAAAGCGCTCGACCAGTCGGGTCCGCAGCACCGCGGGCGCCCCCTCGAGCATGTGCCGGTACGTCAGGTTGCCCCGCTCGAAACCCTGGGTGTCGATCCAGTTGTGGTAGCCCGGGTCGTCGTGGGCAAGGATCAGCCGGACCTTGCCGTCGCCGTCGATTCTCGTGCGACTGGGCGTGTAGCTGACCGGGCGATAGAGGAAGTCCATGCTGTTGAAGAAGACGCCCATGTTCGTCAGCGTCCATAGTCCGTCGTGCGCATCGAACTCGACGACCAGCGCCTCATCCGGCCCGAGCACCCAGTGCATGTTGCTCGCGGCCCGGCCCCGCTTCTCATCATCTGGACTGGATCCCACAGCCGGAAAACTGTTCGGCTGATCGGGGTTGACGCCGCCGTGGGCGAAAGGGAACTCGGGCCAGTCGTGCATCACACCGGTGATGAACTCTCCCGCCCACCCGATCGCTTCGACCATCTCCTCGGCTGTCGGCAACGGTTTCGGTGAGGCCATGTCGACCCGTTCGATCCTCATCCGGGCCGGCCGCTCTTCCCAAGAATCGAAGCCTTGGCGGATGAACAACTTGCGCGAGCCCGGCGTGGTGGGCAACCAGTTCGGACCGTCGCGTGGTCCCCCGACGTAGACCTCGAAGCTTCCATCGGCGGAGACCTCGAGTTGGTCCCCGGCCAGACTCGCCTCGGGGACATCGCCGAACGGCTCGTGCAGCACGCCCGGCCCGTCGGCCCGCGGACCCTGCACGGTGATGTTGACAAACCTGGCCGTTCCTCGGTCTCCGGCGATTCGGTAGATTGACCGGCCGTCGATCCAGGCCTGCTGATAGGTGAAGTCGGCACAGTCCCCGCCCAGCTTTCGGGTCGGGCCGCAGAACGGGTGCAAGCTCGGGTAGCGGCTGTTCCTGGTCTCGAGCGCGAGGTCGAACGCCTGGCCGAGGTTCTGGGTGAGAAACCGCAGACCGTCCACCCGCTGACGGCTCGAGGATGTGTTGTGGTCCTTGAACACCTGCTGCCCGGCCGCCTTGAGCTGATCACAGAACGAGTCCCACGCGTGGTCGAGGGAGGCGTCGTCGGGGCCGTCGCCGAACGCCACCGGCTATCCCGCCGTGTCCTCGAGGCGCCGGAGCATCGCCGACACCGAAGCGCAGGCGCGGCTTGCAGCTTCGACTCGCCCTTCGCGCTCGATCCGAGGTCCGATCAACTCGAGATCGAAGCCATGCGGGTAGCCGGCGGTGAGCGCTTGGTCGATCACCGTCTCGAGGGGAATCGCACCGTCACCCGGCACGGCACGCGCCGGCAGCGCCCGGTCGCCGAGCACGTAGTCACTCAGCTGGATCATCACCGTGCGGGGCAATGCCCGCTCCACCAGGGCGGAGAGGTGCGCTTCTGTCCAGCAGTGGAACAGGTCGATGCAGATTCCCACGCCGGCCATCTCGGCAAGCTCGATGGTGTCCCGCAGCGTGTGCGCGATGTGGATGTCGGCGTAGAGGCCCGAGGCGTTCTCGATCGCGAGAGCCACCCCCGCCTGCCGCGCGGTGTCCGCACCCGGTTGCACCGCAGCGCAGAATCGATCGGCTGCCTCCTCCCAGGACAGTTCGCCCCGACCACCGGTCAGCATGTAGATCGAGCGTGCGCCGATGGCGGCGGCGGCGTCGATCACCCGGTTGAGACTGTCCGCCGATTCGAACAGATGGAACACCGTCTCAACCGTGTAACCCTGTTCGGAAATCACTTTCGGTAGTTGCGGTTCGAGTATCCGGGAATCGAGGAGGCTGAGCCGGGTGACTCCGAGTGTCTGCCAATAGGTGCACAGCTGGTCGAAAGACGCGTCGCCGAAGGTGACGCTGTGCACCGACAGGCGCTCGTCGACCGTCAACTCCTCGGGGGGCACCTCACTCACGTTTTTCTATCTCCACCCCGAATCGCTCGCGGAACGGCCGGAACTCCTCGTGCAGCACATCAAGATCCTCGCCGATGTCGGTGAGCAGCTTGGTCGAATAGCGGAACTTTCCGTGGCGGTCACCCCGGTTGTCGGCCAGATAGTCACGCATCGCGCCACCGGCTTCGGGCGTCATGGTCTGCCCACAGAACTCGTAGTAGCGGCGAGCCGTGTCCACCGGGTCGTCCACGAAGTCGCGGTAGCGGACGTGCATGATGCGCGGGTCGTCGACGAGTTCATGTGTCATGGTGTTGGCGATGCTGGCGCGAGTCAGGTCCAGATGCATCTTGGCCGCGGCCTGCAGATCGACCGGCCCGACGAGGCCCTCCATGATGTCGGCCATCATCATCGTCCGGGAGGCCGCGACCTGTACCGGGTCGCGGTGCAGCCACAGTAAGGTGGCGTCGGGGTACGCCGCGAACAGCTCGGCCAGCCGGAATCCGTGGAACCCTTTGAGCACCCAGCGCTTTGGCGTCCTCCCGTACTGGAACTGCTGCAGCATCGCCTTGTGGATGCGGTACTGCGCTCGGGCATCGGTGGGCAGTCCCCCGACCACCGTCTGCATCGGCACCCGCCACCACGCAGTGGGCGTCATGACCCGGAAGTCGAAGGCCCAGGTGCGTTCGTCCTCTGGCAGTCCGTTGCCGAGCATGTCGTTGTAGGGATGACTGTGCAGCCACTTCGGCATCTTCGTGTTGATCTCCCGCCAGTCGGCGTCGGCGCGAGACGGCCTCGGGTCGTCGGCACGGGCGAGCCCCGGGGGCGGTGACGGGTACATCACCTCCCAGAACCGCAGCGCGCGTGCCTGCGGGTCGACCGACAGCAGCGCATGCATGAGGGTGGTGCCCGAACGGGGTTCACCGGTCACGAACATGGGCCGCTCGATTCTCTCGTCGGCCACCGGGTATCGTCGGCGATCCTCGAAGAACTCCAGACGGGCGGTCAGCAATCCGTGGCATACCTCCGCGGCCTGACGCACGCCGTCGGAGTCCATGCCCTGACGGTTGAGATGCTCGACGGCGACCGCGAAACGCGAAGGCAGCGTCGGGTCCCCGTGGTCGCTCAGACCGGTGTCGTCGTGCGCCCGGGAGAGCATCCGGTCAGCATCCAGATGTGTTGTCACCGCGCGCCTTCACAGAGTCTCATGAGCTCGTCCTCCGCCCGGCGGACGTTCTCCGCCGACGCCGCCGCGTGGTCGAGTCCGGCCATGGCCCCGTAGTCCAGGATCTTGGGCACCCGCAGGCCGGCGTCGACGAAGTCGCCGATCATCCGCGCCACTTGTTCCGGCGTGCCGTGCGGCACCATCGCGAGGATCATCTCGGGCTCGACCCTTCCGAGGAAGTCGACGATGCGCTCGCGGGTGAGAACGGCGGGGTCGATGTCATGGAAGCCACCCCAGTTCTCCCCCATCGGATGCCCGAATCCGAAGCCGCGGAGCACCTCTGCGGATACCTGCAGCAAGAAGGACTTGACCAGCGGGGCCTGCAGGATCTCGGCCAACGCCGCCTCGTCACGGCCCATCACACAGATCTGGATGAAGCACGGGGTGATCGACATCGGATCGCGCCCCGCGCGATCGGCCGCGTTCCTGACACGCGCAAGCTTGCCTGCATAGTCCTCGGGGGTCCACGCGCCCGCCGGCCACCAGCCGTCCGCGAACCGTCCCGCGATGTCGAGAGACCGCGGACCGCTGGCGCCGATCCAGATGCGGGGGAACCGGCCCTCGTAGGGCTCGGTGTCGAGGCGGGCGTCGTGCAGTCGGAAGAATCGGCCCTCGAAGTCAACCGGACCGTCGGTCTCCCAGAGCATTTTGATGACCCGCAGTGCCTCCTCGAGCCGGCTGACCGGCCGGTCGAAGTCGAACCCGTAGGGAACGATGTTCTCGGCTTCGCCGCTCCCGAGCCCGAGGATGAAGCGGCCTCCGGACAGGTGGTCGATCGTCAACGCGCTCTGGGCCAGTGAGGCGGGATGGCGTCGCACGGTGTCCACCACGCTGGTGGCCAGCGGCACGTTCTCGGTCAGCACTGCCGCTGCCGCCGCGACGGCCATCCCGTCGAGATGGCGGTGTGGCGACGGCGACGCCGTGGCGAGATCGGTGAACTCCGGGGTCCAGATCGAGTCCGGCCAGAAGCTGACCATGTGGTCGGGCAGCCAGATCGAATGGTAACGGCCACTGTCGAGACGCTCGAGCTGACTCAGGTCCAGGGGCAGAGTGGTCCTCAGGAACGCGGCCGGCTGAACCTTCACGTGTGGTGCGCGTGCTATCGGCGGGGCAGGCCGAGTACCTGCTGCGCGATGATGTTGCGCTGGATCTCCGAGGTGCCGCCTGCGATGGTGCCGGAGAAGCTGCGCGCATACCGCTCGAACCAGCTCGCGAAGTAGTGGTCGAGGTTCATGTGTTCGTAGGGGCCGGAGGTCGACGGGTGGATCAGGCCGTCAGGCCCGGCCGCCGTCAGACAGGCGCTGGCAGCTCGCATCTCGGCTTCCGCACCGAGCAACTTCGGTATCGACACCGACGCGACGTCGACCTCGCCACGCGCGGCTTTGGCCAGTCCGACCGAACCGAGCAGGCGCAGTGCCTGATAGTCCATGATCGTGGTGGCCAGCTCATCGCGTTCGAGTGCGTTGGACGGCCGAGAATCGGCGATCGAGTTGGCGATTCGGTCCGCGAAGCCCAGCCACATCATGGTGCGCTCATGGCCCAGTGAGCCATTGGCTACGCCCCAACCGCCGTTGAGCGGGCCGACGAGGTTTTCGGCCGGCACCCGGACGTCGGTGAAGAAGACCTCGTTGAAGTCCAGGTTGTCGATCCCCGTCATGTCGGCGAACGGCCGGCACACGACACCCTCGAGGTCGGTCGGGATCAGCAGCACGCTGATGCCCTTGTGCTTGGGTGCGTCGGGGTCGGTGCGGACGAACGTCAGCAGGAAATCGGCGTCGTGGGCGCCTGAGGTCCACACCTTCTGGCCGTTGACGACGAAGTAGGGATCGTCGCCGCCCGAGACAAACTCAGCCTTGGTGCGCAGCGACGCGAGGTCGGACCCCGCGCTGGGCTCACTCATTCCCAGCGAAGCGGTGCGCTCCCCCTTGAGGACCGGCACTGCCCACTGGTGCTTCTGTTCCTCGGTACCGAACGTCAGCAGCGACGCCGCGATGATGTTGACGCCCTGGGGGTTGAAGCTGTGATAGATCCGGCGCCGGCACAGTTCTTCGAGGTGAACGTAGGTCTGCAGCACGGTGGCGTTGCGCCCGCCGAACTCCGGTGGCTGCGCGGGCAGCAGCCAACCGTTGTCGAACAGCTTTCGCTGCCAGTCACGGGCCCACTTCGGCATGTGCGACACCGACCGGGGGCGCTCGAGCGTCTCAGCCGGGGTCGGGATGTTCTCGTCGAGGAATGCGCGGAACTCGGCGCGGAATTCCTCGACATCGTTGTCAAAGGTCAGCTGCATCAAATTCCTCCGCGATGATGGCTCGATGCTCGGCAGCGCCGCCCAGCATGTGTTCACCGGCCTTGGCCCGTTTGAGCGCGAACTGGAGGTCGTTCTCCCAGGTGAACCCCATCGCGCCGAACATCTGCAGGCCGTGGCGGAACACGAGCGCCTGGCACTCCCCCGCCGATGCTTTGGCCATGGCAGCCGCCAACCGCCGGCGCGGGTCGTCGGCAGCGATGGTGAGTGCCGAGAAGTAGCACAGCGCGCGCGCCCGTTCGATCGCGACATGCATGTCGGTCGCCTTGTGCTGGATCGCCTGGAACGTCCCGATTGCCACCCCGAACTGCTGACGGCTCTTGGCATGCTCGAGCGCCAGGTCCAATATCCGCTGGCAGGCGCCGACCATCGTGATCGCCATCCCCATGAGCGCAATGTGGCGAGCCCGTTCGGTATCGGCAGCCAGCCGCTCTGCGTCGGCGACGTGCACTCCGACGAAGGACACCTCGGCGACATGCAGGACCGGGTCGAACACCTCGACACGACGCGAGGTGACGCTGGAGGCGTCGGCTCTCGGATCGACGAGGAAGACACCAGCGGGGGTGACGACGGCAAACCGCTCTGCGCGGTCCCCGTCGAGTACAAACCGGTCGGTTCCCGTCAGCACCCAGCCCTCGGCATCGCGGGTGGCGTTGACCCCGCTGTAAACCGCCGCGCCCGCTGCCAGCGGATCGAACCGATCACCGGCAAGGGGGGCGAACTGGGTCAAGGTGGCCAGCATCGGTGTCGGGTCGGTGACCCGGCCCAACTCCTCGAGAACGATCGCGAGCTCGACGGCGTTCTCCGGGTCGGTCAGCTCGGTCCAGCCGGCTTCCACGTAGCTGTTCCACAGCGGCGCCGGATCGACACCGTTCTCGGCGATGTCGCGGATCAGGGACGGCGGGCACTGCTTGGACACCGCATCGCGCACGGTCTCCTGCCACAGCCTCTGATCAGCGTCGAACTCAAGCAGCATCCAGCGCCTCCGGACTCGGTACGTTGAAGGGAGAATAGCATTCTCCGTTCCGGGGCCACCGTTCTCTTCACGCGGGTTGACACTTTCGCGAGCGAGAAGCTAAGCACTGTCCAGCGGTCCCGTTCACCTGCGTAGATGTAAGCGAAGTGCTGGAGAACAGAATTCTTGCTAAAGAAGAACAACGATCTACACTGGGATCGTGACGGCCGCGCCCTCGGTTGTCCGGAAAGCGAAGGATGGGGTCCGTGAAGGAATTCAATGACGGGGCCGGCGGGATCGAATCCGGCCCGGTGAAGGTCCCCGTCATCGATGTCAGCGTGCACATATTCAGCCAGTCGAACAAGGACCTGCGGCAGAACTTCATGCAGGAGCCGTTCCGCAGCCGCGGCTTTCCCGACTACGAGATGGACTGGTACGGCGCCCCCGGTGGCGAGTACGCCAAGCATGCCGAGGGCCCCGATCGCCAGTACCCTGGCTCGGACCCGGAGCTGGCCGGCAAGCACCTGTTCACCGATCGCGGCGTCGACGTGGCGATCCTGCACCCGATGACCCGCGGCATCATGCCCGACCGCCACCTGGGCACGGCCATCGCGGCCGCGCACAACGAGATGATGGTGACCCGCTGGCTGGAGCACCCCGAATTCGGGGACAAGTTCCGCGGCACCATCCGGGTCAACCCGGACGACATCGTCGGCGCGCTGCGCGAGATCCACAAGTACAAGGACCATCCGCGGGTCGTCCAGCTCGGGGTTCCGCTGCAGTCGCGCGAGTTGTACGGCAAACCGCAGTTCTGGCCCCTCTGGGAGGCGGCAGTGGATGCCGGCCTGCCGGTCGCCGTGCACTTCGAGGTCGGATCCGGCGTCATGTTGCCGCCCACGCCCAACGGAATCACCCGCACCTACGAGCAGTTCGTCGGGTTCACGGCGCTGAACTTCCTCTACCACCTGATGAACATGATCGCCGAAGGGGTGTTCGAGAGGATGCCCGCGCTGAAGTTCGTCTGGGCCGACGGCGCCGCCGACATGCTGACACCGTTCATGTGGCGGATGGACTGCTTCGGCAGGCCGCACCTGGAGCAGACACCGTGGGCGCCGAGGATGCCCAGTGACTACCTGCCGGGACACGTCTTCTTCGTACAGGGCAGCCTCGACGGACCCGGTGACGTGGAGTTCGCCGGCGAGTGGGCAGGGTTCACCGGCAAGGACGACATGGTGATGTACGGCTCGAGCTATCCGCACTGGCAACTCAATGAACTGTCGGTACCGAGCGCCTACAGCGCCGAGCAGCGCGACAAATTGTGCTGGCGGAACGCCGCAGAGCTGTACGGCATCCAAAGTCCGGTCATCGCGTCCGCCGCTGGGGCACAGTAGAGGGAACGAGGAGGCAACACCATGACCACCACAGCCAATCCACGGGTACCAGCCGCCGAGCGCATCGCGGTGCGGTGCGTCGACTCCGACGTCCACCCGGCGCCTCGCAGCGGCGATCTCGGTCAGTACATTCCCGAACCCTGGCGCAGCAAATATTTCGGCACGCACAAGGTCGGCGACCAGATCTACTACGACGCACCCGACTACGCGCACTCCTATGCGATGCGCCTGGACACCTTCCCCCCTGACGGCGAGTTCGCCTGCAGTGACCCCGATCTGGCATTCAAGCAGCTGATCATGGAGGCCGGATCGGACATCGCGATCCTGGAACCGGCGGCCTACCCGGCGCGAATTCCCGAAGCGAACCACGCGATGAACTGTGCGCTCAACGACTGGCAGGCCAACCACTGGCTCGACAGCCACAACAACTGGCACGAGCGGTGGCGCGGGTCGATCTGCCTGGCCATCGAGGAGCCGGAAAAGAGTGTGGCCGAGATCGAGCGCTGGGCCGGTCACCCCTACATGGCGCAGATCCTGATCAAGGCCGAGCCCCGTCCGTCGTGGGGCAATCCCAAATACGACCCCATCTGGGCCGCCGCCACCAAGCACGACATCACGGTGAGTTGCCACCTGTCACGCAGTCACTACGACGAACTGCCGATGCCGCCGGTCGGATTGCCCAGCTACAACCACGATTTCATGGTCACCTACTCGCTGCTGGCGGCGAACCAGGTGATGAGCCTGATCTTCGACGGCACGTTCGACCGGCATCCCAACCTGCGGATCGTGTTCGTGGAACACGCGTTCACGTGGATCCTGCCACTGATGTGGCGGATGGACGCACTCTACGAAGCGCGCAAGTCCTGGATGGACATCAAGCGCAAGCCGAGCGAGTACGTCAAGGACCACATCAAGTTCACCACCCAGCCGTTGGACTATCCGGAGGACAAGACCGAACTCACCCGGGCGTTCGAGTGGATGGAGTGCGAGAAGATCCTGCTGTTCTCCAGCGACTATCCGCACTGGACATTCGACGACCCCCGCTGGCTGGTCAAGCACCTCCCCGAGCACGCCCGTGAGGCCATCATGTTCCGCAACGGCATCGAGACGTACAAGCTGCCGGACACGGTGCCGGCGCTCGAGGGCCAGGTGCGGGTTTTCTGACACATGGACAAGGACAAGACGCCCCGCCTCGCGCAGGGGCGTGAACACGTCGTCGCCACAGTGGACGAGATCCCTTCAGGCACACACAAACTGGTGCCGATCGGGCGCCATGGTGTCGGCGTGTACAACGTCAACGGCACGTTCTACGCGATCGCGAACTATTGCCCGCACGAAGGCGGTCCGCTGTGTTCGGGCCGGGCGCGCGGCCTGAACATCGTCGACGACAGCGTGCCCGGTGACGCGGTGATGGTGCGGGACAAGGAATACATCTTCTGTCCCTGGCACCAGTGGGGATTCGAGCTCGCCACGGGAACGACCGCGGTCAAGCCCGAGTGGAGCATCCGCACCTACCCCGTTCGGGTCGTCGGCAACGACGTACTCGTGCAGGCCTGAACCGAGCGTCGAGCCCAGAAGACGGAGAAAAGTTGCCCAACAAGAAGATCGAGATCAACGGCGGGAACGTCGTGTACGAGGTCCTGGGCAAAGAGGGCGAGTTCATCGTCCTCACTCCCGGCGGCCGCTTCAGCAAGGACATCCCGGGCCTGAAGCCGCTGGCGCGCAAGCTGGTCGATGGCGGCTACCGCGTGCTGCTCTGGGACCGGCCGAACTGCGGCAAGTCCGACGTGCAGTTCTACGGTCAGAGCGAATCACACATGCGTGCGGAGACCCTGCAGCAGCTGATCTCCGAACTCGGCATCGGACCGTGCATCATCGCCGGTGGTTCCGGGGGCGCCCGCGACTCGATGCTGACCACCATGCTGTACCCGGAGTTGGTCAAGAAGTTGGTGGTCTGGAACATCGTCGGCGGCGTGTACGGCTCTTTCGTGCTCGGCTCCTACTACATCGTCCCGAGCATCCTCGCCGTCCGCGGAGCCGGCATGAAGGCCGTCGCGAAGGTACCCGAGTGGCAGGAGCGCATCGCCGAGAATCCGGACAACGAGGCGCGCTTCGCGGCCCAGGATCCCGAGCAGTTCCTCAAGCTGATGCTCCGCTGGCTCAACGCGTTCGTGCCCAAGCCGGGACAGACCATTCCGGGCGTCGAGGACGAGATGTTCGACAACATCACGGTGCCGACGCTGATCATCCGCGGTGGCGAGAACGACCTCGACCACCCCAAACGCACGTCACTCGAGGTGAGCTGCCTCATCAAGGGGTCGAAGGTCATCGACCCGCCATGGCCCGAGGATGCCTGGGAGCGGGCCGGTGAGGCGCGGGCGTCCGGGAAAGTCAAGCGCTTCAACATGTTCGACACCTGGGTACAGGCCGCCCCGGCGATCCTCGATTTTCTGAAGAAGTCGAAGTGACAGCGGGACGACGCTCACCCCGGTCAATCGACGGCGACGATCTGGACCTCGCAGTTCAGCGATGCCTCCAGGGCGGTGTGTACCCGGCTCTCGGGGATCCGCTGCAGGTCGGACTTGAGCAGCGTGACCTTGACGATGTCCCAGCCGTCCTCGGTGGGAACGCGCTCGATCTCGCCACGCAGGCCCAGCCCCGCCAACACCCCGTGCGCGTCATCGTCGGTTCCGCGGCTGACATAGGTCAGCACACCCGCCGATGGTCGGGCGCCGAATCGTCCGAATGCCGTGATGCACAGGCCGACCGCGATGTCCTTGAGCTGTTCGGGGTCCTCGCCGGCGATGAGCACCTCGACCTGCCGACGGCTGGCCGGCATCAACGAGAGATCGGCGTCGACGACCTGGATCCCGAGTTCGGCAGCCGACTGGACGAGCGCGGTCATGCCGTCGCGTAGCTGTGCCGGCGCCAGCAGCGCCGACGGGTCGACGTCGACTCGCACCACCGCAGTTCTCATGCCCGCCAGCCTATCCGCGGGCAGGAAGGCTCGATCATGACCACCACCGACAACGGGTTGGCAACCGGGTTCACCGTCACCGTGTGGCCCGGCGTGACGCCGCGCCTGCTGCGAATCTCCGACACCACCGAGGTCGAGGACCATCCCGCATACGTCGACTCGGGTGGTTACCAGGAACTCGACGATCCGGACGCACTGCTCGAGGAGGTCGACCGCAGCGGACTGCTCGGACGGGGCGGGGCGGCATTCCCGCTCGCGGTGAAGCTGCGCACGGTGCGTGATGCGAGCCGTGCAGGCAGCGCGACGGTCGTGCTCGCCAACGGCGAGGAAGGCGAACCCGCCTCCGTCAAAGACAAGTGGCTGCTGCGAAACCGGCCGCATCTCGTGCTCGACGGTGTCCGGCTGGCCGCACGCATCGTCGGCGCCGGCCGCGCCTACGTCTACGTCTCTGACGCCCAGGCCGCCAACGCGCTCCGCGCCGCGCTGGATGCCGCGCCCCTGGGTGACCTCGCCGCGTCGGTGGTGACCGTCGAGCCCGGCTATGTCGCCGGCGAGGAGACGGCCGCGGTACGCGCCGTCAACGGCGGTCTCGCCAAGCCCACCGACAAGCCACCACGTCCGTTCCAAGAGGGCGTGAGCGGTCTGCCGACAGTGGTCGGCAACGTGGAGACTCTGGCGAATCTGCCCTTCATCCTGCGCCACGGCAGCGACGCGTTCCGCGACCACGGCACGTCGGCCTCACCCGGCACGTTCCTGGCCACCGTGACCGGTGGTGGCAGACCGCCGGCACTCTACGAACTGCCGCACGGCACACCGGTCACCGATCTCCTCGAGCACCATCAGATTCCCGCGGGCGACGTGAAGGGCGTGTTGATGGGCGGTTACTTCGCCGGGCTGCTGAACCGCGAGGTCCTCGACACCACGCTCGACCACGAGTCCATGCGCCGGCTCAACAGCGGACTGGGCTGCGGCGCGGTCTCGGTCCTCACCGACGACTGCCCGGTTGCGGTCGCCGCGTCGGTGATGGCGTACTTCGACCGTGAGAACGCGGGCCAGTGCGGCTCGTGCTTCAACGGCACCGCGGCGATGTCCGCGGTGACCGACGCGCTGCGCCACGGTGCGGCCACCGAAGACGATCTGACCCGTCTGCAACGATGGTCGGTGGTACTGCGTGGCCGGGGTGCCTGCGCGACGCTGGATGCGGCCACCAACGTCGCCGCCAGTCTGCTGCGGGCCTTCCCGACCGACGTCGCCCGGCATCTGGCCGGGCAATGCGACTCCTGCCGCACCCACACCTACCACGCACTGCGGCCCTACGAGGTGGAGGCGGTTTCGTGAGCGAGCCGATGAAGATCAAACTGGACCGCACGATGTGCGACGGGTTCGGCGTCTGCGCCAAGCATGCGCCCGAGTACTTCTCCCTCGACGACTGGGGTTACGCCTCGCTGATCGGCGATGGCACCGTCGCCGATGCCGATCGCGACGCGGTGATGCGCGCGCTGCTGGACTGCCCCGTACACGCCATCACCGAGCTGGGCGAGCACGGCCCGCTCGGCCAGCGGCCGCCGGCAGTCAACGCCGAGGAAGCCGCCGAGCCTGATTTGACCAGCGAAGACAGCGAAGCGATCTCGGAGTTTGTTCGTTGACCAGACCACTGCCCCAGCTCACCGCACAGAACGAGTTCTTCTGGACGTCGGGCGCCGACGGGGAACTTCGCATCCAGGAGTGCCTGAGCTGCCGATCCCTGATTCACCCGCCCGCACCGGTGTGCCGGTACTGCCGCGAGACCACGATGGGCGTGCGTGTCGTATCGGGCAAGGCGACGCTGGCAGGCCTGAGCGTCAACCACCGCTTCGGCTTCCCCGACATGCCACCGCCCTATGTGGTGGCCGAGGTGGCACTCATCGAGGACCCACGAGTCCGGTTGACCACCAACATCATCGACGCCGATCCCGACGAACTCGCCCTCGGTCAACCCGTCGAGGTGACGTTCCAGCAGGTCGAGGATGTCTGGCTGCCGCTGTTCAAGCCCGCCGCCGACCAGTCCGCGCCCACCGCGATGCCGACCGACGAGATCCCACCCGAGCAGTTCGCCAGGTACGTCCGGCCGATGCTGGGCGACAAGAAGTTCGAGGATCATTCCGCGATCACAGGCATCGGCATGTCGACGATCGGCCGCAGGCAGATGGTCCCGCCGTTGTCGCTCACGATCGCTGCCTGCGAGCAGGCGGTGGCCGACGCCGGGCTCACCTACGACGACATCGACGGGTTGTCCACTTATCCCGGCCTCGACATGGCGGGCATGGGTGAGGGCGGGGTGAGTGCCCTCGAGGGCGCCCTCGGCCTGCGGCCCACCTGGATCAACGGCGGCATGGACACCTTCGGCCCCGGTGGTTCGGTGATCGCCGCGATGATGGCGGTCGCCACCGGCATGGCCCGCCACGTGCTGTGCTTCCGCACGCTCTGGGAGGCGACGTTCGGTCAGCTGGTCAAGGAGGGCAAGATGTCACCTCCGATGGGTGCCCGGACCTCCAGCTGGCAACATCCGTTCGGCGCCATCTCCGCGGCACACGTGTTGGCACAGAACGCAAGCAGGCACTTTCACCGATACGGGACCACCCGCGAGACACTGGGCTGGATCGCCTTGAACCAGCGCGCCAATGCCGCACTCAACCCGACCGCCATCTATCGCGACCCGATGACGATGGACGACTACCTGTCGGCCCGGATGATCACGACGCCGTTCGGGTTGTACGACTGCGACGTGCCCTGTGACGGCGCGGTGGCGGTGGTGGTGTCGGCCGTCGACGCCGCGAAGGACCTGGCCAAGCCGCCGGTGCGGTTCGAAGCCGTGGGCACCCAGATCATCGAGCGACTCGACTGGGACCAGACCACGCTCACCCATGAGCCGCAGGTACTCGGTCAGTCCGCGCACCTGTGGTCCCGGACGTCGCTGCGGCCCGACGATGTCGACGTGGCCGAACTCTACGACGGGTTCACGTTCAACTGCCTCTCGTGGCTCGAAGGGCTCGGCTTCTGCGGGATCGGCGAGGCCAAGGACTTCCTCGACGGCGGCAAGGCCATCGCCCGCGACGGGATCATCCCGCTCAACACGCACGGCGGCCAGCTGTCACACGGTCGTACCCACGGCATGGGGCTGATCCATGAGGCGGTGACGCAGTTGCGCGGCGAGGCCGGTGACCGCCAGGTGCGTGGCGCCCGGGTTGCGGTGGCCAGCAGCGGCGGCCTCACCCCGAGTGGCGTGATGCTTCTGCGGACCGACGGGTGACGGTCCACGACGAGGCCCCGGCGGCCGTTCCCGCGCCCCGACCGCGCGTCGTGCTGGTCGACGGGGTGCCGATGTCGGGACTGGCCGTGCAGGTCAAGGACCCACGAGGGATCGTCGTCGCGGTGCACGGCGGGGCCACCTCATCGGCGTACTTCGACTGTCCCGGACATCCGCGCCTGTCACTGCTGAGATCCGCTGCGGCACGCGGTTTCACCGCGATCGCCCTGGATCGCCCCGGATACGGCGCCTCCGCGGTGTATGCGGCCGAGTTCGCCGACGCCGACCGGCGGGTCGCCGCCGCGTTCGGGGCGGTGGACAAGATCATCGCCGACGGTGACCTCGGTGCCGGCCTGTTCCTCGTCGGTCACTCCGCAGGCTGCGAGCTCGCGCTGCGGATGGCGACGACGCGGTCTGACGTGCTCGGCATCGAACTGGCGGGAACCGGGTTGCGCTACAGCGACACCGCCAAGAACATCATCAGTGAAGCCACAGTCACGTCGCGGCCGGTAGGGCTGCGAGATCTGTTGTGGCAGCCCACCGAGCTCTATCCGGCAGAGGTGCTCACGGGAGCACTCTCCGCGCCGGGAGTCGCCTACGAGGCCGCGGTCACGGCCAACTGGGCGCGGCGCGACTTTCCCGAGATCGCCGCACGCGTAGATGTGCCCGTGCAGTTCAGCGTCGCCGACCACGAGAGCGTGTGGGAGTCCACGCCCGAGGCGCTCGCCGCCGTGGCGGCGCTGTTCACCGGTGCACCCCGCGTCCTCGTCAACACGATGGCGGACAGCGGACACAATCTCAGCGTCGGCCTCAGCGCCGACACGTACCACCGGAACGTCATGTCGTTCATCGAGGAATGCATCGCGGGCGCTGAGGGTCGCGATCACGAGCAATCGGAGGCGGGTTGATGAGGGTCGGATTCATCGGGCTGGGCAGTCAGGGCGGGCCGATGGCGCGCCGGATCGTCGAAGGCGGGTTCGAGCTCACCCTGTGGGCCCGCAGGCCCGCGTCGGTCGAACCCTATGCCGACACGGCTGCCAAGGTGGCCTCGACACCTGCCGAGCTCGCGGCGGCCAGCGACCTGGTGTGCCTGTGCGTCGTCGGGGATGACGACGTGCGAGAGGTGCTGACAGGAGAATCCGGGGTGCTGGCGGGGCTCGCTCCCGGTGGCATCGTCGCGATCCACAGCACCGTCCACCCCGACACCTGCCGCGAGCTGGCCGATATCGCTGCCGCACAGCAGGTCACCGTGATAGACGCCCCGGTCAGCGGTGGCGCCCCCGCGGTCGAGGAGGGCACGCTGATGGTCATGGTCGGCGGGGACGACGAGGTGGTCGAGAAGGTCCGTCCGGTGTTCGCCACCTACTCCGATGCGATCGTCCACCTCGGTGCACTGGGCAGCGGCCAGGTCGCCAAGATCCTCAACAACCTGTTGTTCAGCGCGAATCTCGGTGCGGCGATGAGCACCCTCGAACTCGGTGACGCCCTCGGCATCCCGCGTGACCGTCTCTGCGAGGTTCTGCACCGCGGTTCGGCGACCAGCAAGGCGGTCGGCAGCATCACGGTCTTCGGTGGAAGCCTGGAAGGGCTTGCCCCCATCGCCGGCGCGTTGTTGCAGAAGGACGTGCGGCACGCGGCGAGCCTGGCCCGGCACGCAGCCGCACCCGAGGGCACCGTGTTCAACGTGGCGGATACGGCGCTGAGACTGATGGAGCACGGTCGATGAGCGCTCGCGCGAAGAGAAGACAGCGGCGATGAGCGCTCGCGCGAAGAGAAAACAGAACCGATGAGCGCTCGCGCGAAGAGAAGACAGCGGCGATGATGAGGCTCTCATGAGAATCGGGTTCGTCGGCGCCGGCCGGATGGGCGCGCCGATGGTGCGTCGGCTCGTCGAGGCCGGCCATCAGGTGCGGGTTCTCGGCCGCTCCGGCGAGCAGCGTGCGGCGCTCCGGGAACTCGGCGCACAACCCGTCGCCGACATCGCGGAGGTTTCCGGCGGTGCCGACGCGGTGGTGGTCTGCGTGTTCACCGACGACCAGGTAAGGCAGCTGTGTCTGGACGGTGACCTGGTCGCGGCGATGCGGCCCGGCGCGACACTGGTCCTGCACACCACCGGCAACCCGGAGACCGCCCAGTCGATCAGCGAGCGCTTCGACCACGTCGCGGTCGTCGATGCGCCTGTCAGCGGTGGCCCCCACGACATCGCGGCCGGGCGGGTGACCTTGTTCGTCGGCGGGACCGATGACGCCGTCGAGCGGATCAGCACCGTGCTCGCCGCCTACGGCGACCCGATCCTGCACGCCGGCCGCACGGGATCCGGACAGCTGGTGAAGCTCGTCAACAACACACTGTTCGCTGCGCAGATCGGGCTGGTGGCCGAAGGGGTCAGGTTGGGCTCGCGCCTCGGCGTCGACGAAGGACCGCTGCTCAACGCCCTCACGCACGGCAGCGCGCAGAGCCGCGTCCTGTCGATGATCGCGTCTGCGGGTTCGGCGGACGCGTTCATCGCGGCGGTCGGCGAGTTCATCGGCAAGGATGTTGCGGTCGTGCGCAACACCGTCGCCGAACTCGGCGGTGACCTCGGCAAACTCGAGCCGCTCGTGGACAGCGCGGTACCGACATGAACCGCCCCCTTACGCTCCGCGATTCTGCTGACTTTCAGGCAGTTTTGCCGCATACTGTAGGCGTTACAGTTTGCCAGCCTTTCGTAATGTATCCGGCCCTGTGTACGGCGCCGAGGAGGACGCAGTGACCAAGCCCAAACTCGTGTTCAGCCCGGTGGCGCCGGATTACTTCGAGAATCCGTACGAGATATACCAGCGGATGCGCGACGAAGCCCCGATCTACTACGACGAAGACGAGGACTTCTACGCACTGACCCGGCACGCAGAC
The DNA here is from genome assembly GCF_010723735.1 of Mycolicibacterium hippocampi. GTDB lineage: Bacteria > Actinomycetota > Actinomycetes > Mycobacteriales > Mycobacteriaceae > Mycobacterium > Mycobacterium hippocampi. Next base: position 4,761,820 of record NZ_BLLB01000002.1, read on the forward strand.
GTAGCGGCGGCGTTCAAGGACCATGAATCGTTCTCGTCCGCCCGAGGGTGCCACCTGCCTCAAATCCGCTCCGGCGAGCCGCCGCAGAAGTCGATCATTTTCATGGACCCTCCGGACCATCGCCACATGCGTAGCCTGCTCAACAAGGCGTTCACTCCTCGCGCCATCCAGTCCCAGCGCGACACGGTCGTCGAACTCGTCGAGCATTACCTGAGCAAGGTCGATCCGGACCACTTCGACGTTGTCCAGGACTTCTCCGCCCCATTCCCCGTCGAGGTCATCACCCGCATGGCCGGGGTCCCTGAGGAGTTCCGTCAGCAGGTCCGGCATTGGATCGACCAGGGCCTCGAGTGCGAGCCCGGCGAGATGGAGCTCAGTGACAAGGCCATGGAGGCCAACATCCAGTCGGGGATCTACTACTACGGCCTGGTGCAGGAGCGCCGCAAGGACCCGCAGGACGACATGATCAGTCGGCTCATCGCCGCAGAGATCCCCGGCCCCGACGGCACCAATCGCATGCTCGACGACATCGAGATCACCGGCTTTGCGGCGCTGTTGGGAGGCGCGGGCGCAGAAACCGTGACCAAGCTGATGGGTAGCGCCGTGGTGGAGTTCGCACGCCACCCCGAGCAGTGGCAGAAACTGCTCGACGACCGAAGCAAGATCCCGGCCGCGGTCGAAGAACTGCTGCGCTACGTCGGCCCCGTTCAGTACAACGTCCGGTACAGCGTGAAGGAGGTGGAGTTGCCGAACGGCACGGTTCCAGCACACAAGCCGGTCTTCCTGATGGGCGCTTCCGCCAACCGGGACCCCCGGGCTTTCGACGACGCGGAGACCTTCGACATCGACCGCGACCGTAGTCAGGCGCAGAACCTCGGCCTGGGCTACGGCATTCACAGCTGCCTGGGGGCGGCGCTGGCACGGATGGAGAGTGCCATCGCCCTCGAGTACCTGCTCGACTTCATGCCGCGCTTCGAGGTCGACTTCGACGGACTGCAGCGCACCAACATGCAGAACGTGGCCGGTTACCACCACGTCCCGGTGAAGGTGCTGAGGTGAACCAGCGAGGAGCGAAGCGGGGTTGCGTATGACTCAAAAGGTGGACGTCGACTTCGGACTCTGCGAGAGCAACGGGGTGTGCATGGGCATCATCCCCGAGGTGTTCGACCTCGACGACGACGACTACCTGCACATTCTCCAGGACGAGGTGACCCCGGAGAATGAGCAACAGATCAGGGAAGCCGTCCGCCAGTGCCCGCGTCAAGCGATCTTCCTCAAAGACGAATGACCGCAACCGAACTCGTCTTCGACCCCTTCTCCCGAGAATTCTTCGACGGGCCGTGGGAGATCTACCGGCGGATGCGTGAAGAAGCGCCGGTCTATTACAACGCCGAGCACGACTTCTATGCGCTCTCGCGCCATGAGGACGTCGCCGCGGCGTACAAGGACTTCGCGACGTACTCGTCGGCCTACGGCCTCGACCTCGCGACCATCCGCTCATCGGAGCCGACGGCGGCGAAGATGATCATCCTCATGGATCCGCCCGAGCACCGGAAGATGCGCAGCCTGGTCAACAAGGTGTTCACCCCGCGCGCGATCGAGGCGATGCGGCCGATGGTCACCGAGACCATCGACCGCTACCTCGCCGGGGCCGGTCCGGGCAGCTTCGACGTCGTGCAGGACTTCTCGGCGTTCTTCCCGGTCGAGGTCATCACTCAGATGCTCGGTGTACCCGAGGAATACCGCCAGAAGGTGCGGGAGTGGGTGGACACCTCGCTGCACCGCGAGCCCGGCCAGATCGACATGTCCGAGGAGGGCATGCAGGCGATCGTCGAGGCAATGGGGTTGTACTACAACCTGATCCAGGAGCGCCGCGCCGAACCGCGTGATGACATGTTCAGTCGCCTCGTCGCTGCCGAGATCGAGCGCGATGACGGGGAGATGGAGTCCCTCGATGACTTCGAGATCGCAGGTTTTGCAACACTTCTGGGTGGAGCCGGCGCCGAGACGGTGACCAAGCTCGTCGGCAACGCAGCAGTGACGTTCGCGCGGTTTCCCGACCAGTGGCAGAAGGTGCTCGACGACCGGAGCAAGGTCGCAGCCGCAGTGGAAGAACTGCTGCGTTACGAGCCGCCCGTGCACTACAACGTCCGGCGCTCCATGCGCGAGGTGACGCTGCACGGAGTCACGATCCCGGAAGGCAAGCCCGTCTTCCTGCTCGGGGGGTCGGCGCACCGAGATCCCGAGGCGTTCACCGACGCCGACGTGTTCGACATCGACCGCGACCGCACCGAAGCGCAGAACCTCGGTTTCGGTTACGGCGTGCACAGCTGCCTGGGTGCCGCACTGGCGCGCATGGAGACTGCGATCGCGCTCGAGCGGCTGCTTGACACCATGCCGCGTTATGAAGTGCTGTGGGACGACTGCCGCCGGGTTGCGATGCAGAACGTCGCGGGCTGGTCCCACGTGCCTGTGCGCGTACTCGGCTAGCCATTCTCCGCGAAATAGCATTCCTGGCTGTGAATTGGCCTGCAACCACAGCCAGGAATGCTATTTCGCGTCAAGGGCGGGCGCCCCTCAGAAGCCGGAGACGATGACCCCGTTGCAGTCAGCGGCTGCCTGACGCAGCTTGGCAGCTGCCTGGTACTCGTCGGAGTAGTACCACTGCTTGGCAGCCTCGACCGACTCGAACTCCAGGAGCACGGTCTGGGTGCCGTGCCACTGCCCTTCGAGCGTCTCGGCCGCCGGGCCGAACGCCAACACCTTCGCGGTGCCCATCGTCTGACTGGCCAGCTTGCCGTACTCGGCCATGCCGTCGGCGTCCTTGATGTCTTCGGTGATGATCACATAACCTTTGGCCACTTACCGCATCTCCTTGAATGTCAACTGATTTCGCTTATCGCGTGTTCGGGACAGTTGTCGATGGCCTCGCGGGCGGCAGCCTCGAGCCCCGCGGGCACGTCCTCGGGGTCCGCGACCGCCCAACCGTCGTCACTCATTTCGAACACCTCTGGGCACAGCGTCAGGCACATGCCGTGGCCGGCGCAGCGGTCTTCGTCGACCGTGACCCTCATCTGACGTCGAACTCCAGATGCAGCTCGGTCAGCCCGCGCAGGATGTAGGTCGGAATGTACTGATACCGCCTGTCGCCCACCGGACCGTGCTTGCTCTCCGAGATCCGGATGTCGGTCGTCCGGTCGAGCAGCCGCTCCAGGCCGACGCGGGTCTCCGCACGGGCCAGCGGCGCGCCGGGGCAGCTGTGGATCCCACGGCCGAACGCCAGGTGCTGGCGCGCGTTCTTGCGCTCGGGGTCGAAGCTGTCCGGGTCCTCGAAGCGGCGCGGGTCGCGGTTCGCAGCGCCGTTGATCACCATCACCGTCGAGCCGGCTCCCAGCGCCTGGTCGCCGACGGTTGTCGGCACCCGTGACAACCGGAAGTCACCTTTCACCGGGCTCTCGATGCGCAGACACTCCTCGATGAAGTTGCCCAGCAGACTGCGGTCCTCGCGCAGTCTGGCCTGGATGTCGGGACGGTCCCCCAGCACCTTCAGCGCGGTGCTGAGCAGCCGCACCGTCGTCTCCTGTCCGGCCGAGAAGACATTGGTGGCCACGCGCACCACATCGCCGACCTCGGGCATGGTCCCATCGGGGAACATCGCCGTCGCCAGCCCGGTCAGCACATCGTCGCGCGGTTCGGCGCGTCGTTCCTCGACGTAGGTGGCGAACACCTCGTAGAGGTGCTCCAGCGGCGTCTTGTTCATCGTCTTCTCGGCATTGCCCACCGCGCTGCCGTGCGTGCCGCGCGCCAGCCGCTCGAGAAGGTCGGCGCGGTCCTCTTCGGGCACACCGAGCAGATCGGCGATGATCCGCAGCGTGAAGGGCCCCGCGAAGCCTTTGATGAACTCGCCCTCACCCGGGGCCAGGAAGTCGTCGAGGATGTCGTCGGCGAGGCCCCACATCGCGTCCTCGTTCTCCTTGAGGCGCTTGGGCGTGATCAGCCGCATCAGCAGGGCGCGATGATTGGTGTGCGTCGGTGGATCCAGCGTCGGCAACTGGTCGCTGAACGGGATCTCGTCGCGGTGCTCGACGATCAGGTCGGTCAAGTCGTCGTTCTCCCTGCCTTCCAGCGACACCGGAAAACCGGGGAACGGCCCGGTCACCGAGATGCACGACGAGAAGGTTTCGGAGTCGTTGTATACGTCGACGGCCTCCTGCCAGCCGGTGACCATCGTGACACCGTAGTGGTCCTCCCGGCTGACGGGGCACTTGTTCCGCAGTGCCTCGTAGAACGTGTACGGGTCGTCCGTCAGCCGACTGTCCCTGAAGAAGTCGACCGTGGTGAGGTCTTCCGACATGCCTGCTCCGCTCCGACGATCTCTCGATACGAGAACGTGATTCTCATTCCTGGGCATCAGGTTTTCACACCAGCCGCGTGCCGTCAACGAAGACCGGCCTCAGTGCCCTTCCGGCTGGACGCCCAGGACGTTCACCGTGACGGCCAGCAGCTGATAACAGCCGACCGTGAACAGCAGATCCAGGATCTGTTGCTCGTCGAAATGTTCCTGAAGCTGCGACCACGTGGTGTCGCTGACCGTGTGTGAATCCTCGACCTCGTCCACAGCGCGCACGACGAGCCCGTCAACCGGATCGGCGACCACACCGCCGCGGACTGCCTCGATCTCCTCGGGGGTGAGCCCGGCCCGTTCGGCGATGGGCACGTGGTGGTCCCAGAGGTACTCGGACCCACGACGGTGGACGGCTCGCAGCAACGCCACCTCACGCACCCGGGGGGACACCGTCGAGCGCAGCAGCAGGTGGGCGTTGAACTCGAGGTACGCGCGCGTGAGTGCCGGGTTGCGGAGAAGCGTGCTCACCACGTTGCCGGCGTCGCGGGGGTTGGCCCGCTCGGTCGGCAACAACGGCCTCACCGCGTCACGGACGTCGTCGTCCCAGTCCTCGGCGGGCAGCGGATCCATGCGGGGGGCGGACGTCATCCCTATTGGATCGGTTCGTCGCCGAGCACCGTGGTGCGCAACATCTCCCGCGGTGAATCGGGATCGTAGGGAGCGGCGCGGTGCAGAACACCGTTGTTGTCCCAGATCACCGTGTCGCCGACCGACCACCGGTGGCTGTACACCAGATGCGGTTGCGTGGCGCGGTCGAGCAACTCGGCCAGCAACGCCTGCCCCTCGTCACGATCCATCCCGACGACGTAGTGCGCCGAGGCGCCCAGCACGAGCGACCTGCGGCCGCTGCGATGCGTCCACACCAGGGGATGTTCGTGCGTCGGCCGAGACCGCCAACGCCTCAGTTGCTCTGCCGACGGGTCGGGGTTGACCCGACTTTGCGACGCCTCCAGCGAGTGCACGACACGAAGCTTGGCGAACCGTGCCTTGTCCTCATCGCTGAACGCTTCGTAGGCGGCGTAGGAATTCGCGAACTCGGTCTCGCCGCCACGCTCGGCCACCTGCACCGCGGACAGCACGGTGGCCTTCTGTGGGCATTCGTCACCGGTGGGTGTGCAGCCGTCGATGTGCCAGTCGAACGTCGCGCGCAGATAGGCCGCCGACGCGTTCTTCGACTTGTCCAGCGTGATCGGGTAGATGCCGGCGACCGGGTGGTGCCCGTCCGAGGAGTGGTCGACCTCCCCGAGGCGCGTGCAGAACGCCACCTGCGCTTCTGGGTCCAGGTGGAGGTTCGGGAACACCAGGACCCCGTTGTCTTCGAGCGCGTCGAGCACGGCATCGGCGAGCGAGTCGTCGTTCACGAGGCGGTCCGGATCCACGCCGACCACTTCGGCGCCGACTGATTCGGTCAGTTTGTTGATCGTCAGCAGGCTCATCGCCCGTCCTTTCCCGATTGTGTTGTTCGAAGGGGGGATCACGGAACCGGCGCACTGACGCGGTCGATGACGGCGTCGGCAGAGTCGGCGGGTTTCTGCGTACCGAAGACCTCCACGGCCATCGACACCATGATCATCGAGTAGATCAGGTGCAGCAGGTTCAGCACATCTTCAGGCAGATCGTCGAGCGGGAACTTGTCGCAGTAGTCGATCGCTTCCTCGAAGCGCGGCGAGAACGTGTCGTAGAACTGGTGGATCTCCGGCATCGGTGTGGTCAGCCGGGTCTCCCACCGCTCCGGTTCTGTTGCCAGGCACCACTTGTCGGCGAACGGTTCCAGTTCGGCGAACGCGGTGGGCAGTCGCTTGTCGGACATGCTCACACCCCGACCGGACGGCGCTCGTTGTTGTACTCCTCGACCCAGTCGACGGCCACTTTGTGCAGGTGGCGTACGAGGATCTCCTGGTCGTTGAGCGGATAGTCGTCGACTATCGGTTCGTCCAGGCCGTACTCCAGTGCGGCCTGGGTGCCACCCAGCATGCCGGCGTCCTGCAGCGCGAACTCCTTGAGAACGACCGAGGCGACCTCATGCTCGACACGCTCCCTCACCGTGGTCGCGGGGTGAAAGGCGTTGTACGCCTCGAACTTGTGCGTGTTGTGTGACGTCGGCCAATACCGGTACAGCAGGTACCACCCGTGGTAGATCAGGATCTCCAGGTTCGGGAAGATCTGGAAGTTGGTGATCCCCCACGGCTCGATGTTGCCGGGGTTCAACCCTGCCGAGAAATGCGTGTCCGGGGTGCGCCACGGTCCGACCAGACCGCTGCGGGTGGCCCGCTCGACGGGGTACATGTACTCCGGCGCGAGCAGCCAGCGTCGGGTGCCCGCGGTGGACACCAGGCGGTGCGGCCCGTCGATCTGGAAGTGCCCGCACTCGAATGTCGCGTTGGGCTGGCGCACCTCGGTCGGCACCTGCTGAGAGTGCAGCGACGGCACGTGGTAATACTCCTGGAACGCGTCGGCGAAGATCTTCCAGTTGCTGTTGTTGTGCGCGACGAAATCGTAACGCTCCGTCATCTTCTCGAACGGATAGTCGTCCAGCGCGGTGATCATCGGCCCGAGGAAGTCGCGTAGGCTCTGGCGCGGCTCCCGGTCGAGGTTGATGAAGATGAAACCGTTCCAGACATCGCAGTGCACCGGGCTCAACCCGTACTGCTGCTCGTCGAGGTCGAAGAACTCCCCGGCCTGCTGCACGAACTTCAGCTCGCCGTTGAGGCCGTAGCGCCACCCGTGGTACTTGCAGGTGAACTGGCGACAGGTGCCTTTGACCTCCTCGTTGGGATAGTCGTTCCAGACCAGTTTGTTCCCGCGGTGGCGGCAGACGTTGTGGAAGGCGCGGATCTTCTCGTCGCGTCCCTTGACGACGATGATCGATGTTCTCGCCACCTCGATTTCCTTTGTGAGGTAGCTGCCGACGCGCGGAACCTCTTCGACGCGAGCGACGTTGAGCCAGGCCCGCTTGAAGACCGCCTCCCGCTCGAGCTCGTAGAACTCCGGCGAGGTTGAATCGCGGAACGACACCGGCCCCGTCCCGAGCTCGGGATAGTGTTCCGTCCAGCTGCCCTCTTGGGGCTTAGGCCACCGGGCCATGTGAACCTCCCTGTTGTCGTGCGCTTTTCGTACGGCTGAGGACCGCGCGTTTCACGTCACATCACCGATCCGCCGTTGACCCCGAGGGTCTGACCGGTGATGAAGCCTGCCTCCTCAGAGCACAGGAACCCGACGGCGGCGGCGATGTCCTCGCCGGTGCCGAGATGGCCGACCGGGATGCTGGCCGCCATCTGCTCGTTGGGCGGTAGATGCCCTTCGGCCTGGGACTGATGCTGCATCGGCGTCTCGATGCCCGACGGCGGGATGTTGTTGACCGTGATGCCGACCGGGCCGTACTCCCGGGCAAGGGATTTTGTCAGCGAGATGAGCGCTCCCTTCGAGGCAGCGTAGTGCGCCATTCCCGGCGAGCCGCGTTGCGCGCTCGACGACGAGATCATCACGATGCGGCCCCACCCGGCTTCCAGCATGTCGGGCACCGCGACCTGCGCACAGTGGAAAGTCCCGTTGAGGTTGACGTCGATGAGACGCTGCCAGGTCTGCGGCGAGATGTCGACGAACGGTGCGAAGTCCACCAGTCCGGCACTGGTCACCAGGATGTGCACCGGCCCCAGCTCGGTGCGTACCTTGGCGAACGCTTCCTCGACTGCGGCGCGGTCGGTCACGTCCGCTGCGACCCCGAGCGCGTCCGCACCCTCGGCACGCAACTCCTCGGCCACCCGTTGTGCCGCTGCACCGTTGAGATCCAGGACCGCGACCCGGTGCCCCCGTCGGGCGAGCTCATGGCAGGTCGACTCACCCATGCCGGAGCCACCGCCGGTCACCACCGCCACGCGGCTCATCGGCTGCGCACCCTTATTCCGATCACATTCGAGCTCCTACTCATAGACCACACGGACCCTGCGGCTGGTGGGCAGCGTCTGACAGGTCAGTACCCAGCCCTCCTCGACTTCGTCGTCCTCCAGCGCGTCGTTGTTCAGCATGCGTGCACTGCCTTCGACGACGCGGGCCATACACGTTCCGCACGAACCGGTTTCACACGACGACGGGGCGCGCAACCCGGACATCCGCGCCGTCTGCAGCAACGTGTCGCCCTGGCGGTAGCTCGCCGTCGTCACGCGACGATCGAGTTCGATGACGACCTCTTCGGTGACGTCCGCGGCGTCGAGGAGCGCCTCTGGGGCGACCTCGGCCACGGTGAAACGCTCGAGGTGGAGCCGCTTGCTGGGCACGTCGGCTGACTGCAAGGCGCTCTCCACTGTCGCCATGAACGGCGCGGGCCCACAGATGTAGAAGTCTGCGTCCTCCGCACCCACGGCGAACCGTTCGACAGCCGCCGGTGTCACCACGCCCTCGTCCTCGTCATAGTGATGTTCGACGACCAACCTGTCGGCGTTGGCGTCGGCGAGGCGGGCCAGCTGCTCGGAGAAGATCACCGAGTCGCGTGCGCGGTTGGCGTAGAAGAGCTTGATACGTCGCGACGAATCGGCCAGTGCGGTCCGGACCAGCGACATGATCGGCGTGATCCCGCTGCCGCCCGCGAACGCAACCAGATCGGCGGCGGCCGAATCGCACTCCGGCAGGACGAACTTCCCGTCCGGCGGGGCGGCATGCAGCTCGGTACCCGCAACGGCGGAATCGTTGAGCCAGTTCGACACCACGCCGCCGGGATCTCGTTTGACGGTGATCTGCAGCTCGTCCTCGACCGGAGCCGACGACATCGAATAACACCGGCGCAGGTCCCTGCCGTCGACGGTGATCCGCACGGTGAGGAACTGGCCGGCCTTGTAGCGGAACTGGTGCGAGCAGTGCTCGGGCACATCCAGCACCAGTGACACCGCGTCCGAGGTCTCCCGCACGACACGCTTGACGCGCAGCGGTGCGAATCCGTCGGTGGTGCTCTCGTCGGCCATCCCGGCAATGTTATCAAGTACTTGTCATTATCCTCAAGTACTTGTCATGACCGGATTCAACGGATGGGCCTACGTCAGTTGTCGACGTGGTCTGCGAACAACTCGTGACCGGTGCCCTGCTCGACCACCCTGCCCAAGAGCTCGCGCAACGTCTTTTGCTCGTCCTTGCTCAGGACACCGAAGACCTTGTCGTGAGCGGCGATCGCGTCATGGACCACGGCGCCCGCGACCTTGCGCCCCTGGTCGGTGAGGTACGCCTGCAGAATCCGGCCGTGCTGCGGGTCCTGCTTGCGCTGGACCAGGTTCCGCCGCTCGAGCGCAGTCAGCGCGAGCTGCACACCCTGCGGGCTGATCAGCAGCCGGCGGGCGAGCTCCGCACCGGAGAGCCCCGGCTCGTTGGACAGCTGCCGCAGCACACCGATCTGGGCGGTGCTCACGCCGTGGTCACTGACCGCCTCGTTCACCGTCGTCAGCGTGAAGTAAAAGGCCTGTTTGAGCAGCCACAAGATGTTGTCGGTGAGCTCGATACCCAGCTCCGCGTCGCTGTTCATATGCGCCTCCACACCTGTGACGTTAGCTCTTGTAGATCGCGCCGTCCTTCATCACGAACTTCACGTCGAGTGTGGCCGCGATGTCCTGCGACGGATCCCCCGCCACCGCGATGACGTCGGCGAGGTAGCCCGGCGCCAGCCGGCCGAGTTCGTCATCGGCTTCGATGAGCTCGGCACTGGTGATCGTCGCCGCCCGCAACGCCTGCATCGGTGTCATGCCACGCGCAACCAGGGCGCACAACTCCTTGGCGTTCTGCCCGTGCGGCACGGCGGGCGCGTCGGTTCCACACGCGATCCGCACACCCGCCGCGATCGCCTTCGGCAGCATCGCCTGCGCCCGGGGAAAGACCTCCTCGGCCTTGCGGCGCAACTCGGGTGCGATGCGGTCGACCGCCATGGCCTCGGTGAGGTAGGTGGTCGACACCAGAAACGTGCCATGGTCGACCATCATCTGGATCGTCTCGTCGGTCGCGAGGAAACCGTGCTCGATACAGTCGATTCCGGCCCGGATACATGCACGAATCGCGCTGTCCCCCACGGCGTGCGCGGCCACCCGCACACCGGCTCGATGTGCTTCGTCGGCGATGGCCGCGAACTCGTCATCCGAGTACTGCTGTGCGCCGGGCGCAGTGCTGTGTGACATCACCCCGCCCGACGCCGACACCTTGATGAGCTTGGCGCCGTGCCGGACCTGATAGCGCACGCAGGTTCGCACGTCGTCGACGCCGTTGGCGATTCCCTCGGCGACCGACAGCGGCATGATGCCCGGAGCCAGCCGCTGGAACACCGTGGGGTCGAGGTGCCCGCCGTAGGGGGTCACAGCATGCCCCGCCGGGACGATCCGGGGCCCGACGTGCCAGCCCTGGTCAATCGCACGCTGCAGCGCCACGTCGAGCAGATAGCCGCCGGTCTTGACCATCAGGCCCAGGTTGCGCACGGTCGTGAAGCCGGCCTCGAGCGTGGTGCGCGCGTTGACCGCACCCCGTAGCGTGCGATACGCGGGGTCGTCCTGCACACCGTGCATGGGGCTGGGTAGCCCCTCGGGACCACCGGGTCCACCGATGAGCAGGTTGAGTTCCATGTCCATCAGCCCGGGCAGCAACGTGACATCGCCCAGATCGATGTCGTGGGCTGGATTATCGGGAAGCACAGCGGGGTTCACGCCGGTGATGCGGTTGCCCTCGATCACCACGACCGCGGGTGCGCGTACCTCACCGGCCTCGACGTCGGCCCAGCGCGCAGCCCGAAGGACGGTCGTGGCCGGGCCCGACGCGTCCCCGGACGAGCCGTGCTCGGTCACGGAACCGGTTCGGCGACGCAGTCCAGCGTGGTCGCTCCCGAGTCGGGCACCTTCGGTTGCTTCCAGCACTCGACCGGGAACGACACTTGGATCATCGAGTACAGCAGGTGCATCAGATTGAGTACGTCGTCGGGCAGGTCGTCGAGGCTGAACTTGTCGCAGTAGGAGATCGCCTCCTCGGCGCGTGCGGTGATCGCGTCGTAGAAGGCCTGCATCTCCCGCATCGACGTGCCGAGACGCTTGGCGTACCGCTCCTGCTCGGCGCCCAGACACCAGTCGGAATACCGCTCCAGGTCGGCGAATTCGGGTGGCAGTTTGGCTGTCATGGTGTCGGCCACGGTCACACCCCCTGTCCGACGTGCTGGGTCTTTTGCTGGTAGTCCTCGACCCACGCGGCGGTCTCCTTGTGCAGGTGGCGGATCAGCACCTCCTGATCGCAGAGCACGAAGTCCTCGAGCACCCGCGACTCGACCATCGTCTGGGTGGCCTCGAGGGTGTTGGCGTCCTGAAGCCCGTACTCCTTGAACGACACCGCGGCCAGTTCCTGGGCGATGCGTTCCCGCGGGGTGCGCGGCTGTGGGAAGTAGACGGTCCCCTCGAAGATGTGGGTGTTGTGCGAGGTCGGCCAGTAGTGATAGGTCAGGTACCAGCCCTGCCCCCAAAACAGGATGACGAAGTTCGGGAACAGCTGGAACGAGTCCAGGCCCCACGGGTCACACTTCGCCGGGTTGAGGCCGACCGGCATCTCCCCGAGATCCGGCTTGTCCCAGGGCCCGAAGAGTCCGCTCTGGCAGATGTCCTCGATCGGCTTGCGCATCTCGTCGGGCATCTCCCAGGCCCGCACACCCGAGGTGCTCACCAGGCGGTGCGGCCCTTCGATGCGGTAGTGGGGTGCCTCGAATCCGGCTTCCGCGGCGGCCTTCGAGTAGGCGGTCGGCGACTGGTTCGCATGCAGTACCGGCGCGTGGTAGAACTCCTGGAACGCGTCCATGTAGAGCTTCCAGTTCGCCTTGACCTCGGAGCGGTAGTGGAAGCGCGACGTCATCCTGTCGAACGGATAGCCTTCGAGATCGGTGATCATCGGCCCGAGGAAGTCCCGCAGCGTCTGCTCCGGTTCCGGTGCGAAGTTGACGAAGATGAAGCCTTCCCAGACCTCGCAGTGCACCGGGACCAGCCCGTAGCGGCTCTTGTCGAGGTCGAAGAATTCGCCCTCCTGCTGCACGAACGTCAGGTTGCCGTCCAGGTCGTAGCGCCATGCGTGGTACTTGCAGGTGAACTGCCGGCAGACGCCGCTGGTCTCCTCGAGCGGCATGTCATTCCACACGAGCTTGTTGCCGCGGTGCCTGCAGATGTTGTGGTACGCCTTCACCTCACCCGACCCGATTCCCCGGTCGCTTCGCTCCTGCCCGCCGGACGCGGTCCGCACCACGATGATCGAGGTGTTGGCGACCTTCAGTTCCTTGGTGAAGTAACTGCCCTTGCGGGGGATCTGTTCGACACGGCCCACATTGAGCCATGCGCGCTTGAAGACCGCCTTGCGTTCGACTTCGTAGAACTCCGGGTCGATCGAGTCCTCGTAGGACACCGGCCCGGTCCCCAGCTGCGGGTAGTGCTCAGTCCAGCTGCCTTCTGGCGGTTTGGGAAATCGGGCCATGGTCGTCTCCTGTTGACTTCATTCACTGTCGGGGCCGCCCGCTCGCGAAGCGCCGGACGAGTCTCTGAGGCAAACAAGCACGCACAGCTGCCTTTTCGCCATTTCGGAGGAGACGGCAGTTTCGACGGTATATGCTTGCCCAGGCAATCGCAAGTAGTTGATATTGAGCGGAACGTCAGGACGGAGACAGGCGGCGTGGGTTACGACGAGCTGTTCATCGGCGGCGCATGGCGCAAGCCCAGCACCGATCAGCGCATCGAGATCGTCTCGCCCCATACCGAGACGCACGTCGCACGGGTGGCCGCCGCCGCACCGGCCGACGTGGACCTGGCGGTTCAGTCCGCGCGGGCCGCGTTCGACAGCGGCCCGTGGCCCAGGACCTCTCCGGCAGAACGCATCGATGCGGTGCTCGGACTCGCCGAGATCTACGGCGGGCGTCGGGCCGACATGGCGGCGCTGATCACCTCCGAGATCGGCGCGCCCATCAGCTTCGCCCAGCGGGCGCAGGTGGCGCTGCCGTGGACGATGATGAGCGCGTTCTGCGATGTGGCGCAATCGTATCCGTGGCAGGAGGCGCGGCCCGGGCGCTACGGCTCCGACATCACGATCCTGCGCCAGCCGGTCGGCGTCGTCGCGGCCATCGTCCCGTGGAACATGCCGCAGTTCCTGATCGTCACGAAGCTGGTCCCGGCGCTACTGGCCGGGTGCGCCGTGATCCTCAAGCCGGCACCCGAATCGCCGCTCAACGCGCTGCTGCTCGCCGAGCTCATCACCGAGGCGGGGCTGCCGCCTGGCGTCGTGAGCGTGCTGCCCGGCGACGGTGCCGTCGGCGAGCACCTGGTCAGACACCCGGGGGTGGACAAGGTGTCCTTTACCGGTTCGACTGCCGCAGGCAGAGCCGTGGCCGCGGCCTGCGCCGCCGACCTGCGCCGGGTCAGCCTCGAACTCGGCGGCAAGTCGGCTGCGATCGTGCTCGACGACGCGGATCCGGCCACCGTCGCGACCGGCGTGCGGTCGGCCAGCCTGAGCAACAGTGGTCAGATCTGCAACGCGCTGACCCGGATTCTGGTGCCACGAACCCGCGCAACCGAATTCACCGACGCACTGGCAGCCGAGGTGAGTGCGCTCGTCGTCGGCGACCCGACAGACAGCGGGACACAGGTCGGGCCACTCGTCGCGCAGCGGCAGCAGCAGCGTGTCGCCGGATACCTCGAGCAGGGGGTACGCGACGGCGCCCGCATCGTAACCGGCGGTAGCGGTACGCCCGACGGCTGCGACCGCGGGTGGTACGTCAAGCCCACCCTGTTCGACCAGGCGGACAATTCGATGGCCATCGCCCGCGAGGAGATCTTCGGCCCGGTGCTGACCGTCATCGCCTATGACGACGAAGACGAGGCGGTGGCCATCGCCAATGACTCGGACTACGGGCTGGCCGGATCGGTGTTCACCGCGGACACCGACCGCGGAATGGCCATCGCCGCCGCGATCCGCACCGGCACCTTCGGCGTCAACCAGGGCTACACGATGGACCCGTTCGCACCGTTCGGCGGGGTGAAGGCCAGTGGATACGGGCGAGAGCTCGGCCCCGAGGGCATTGACGGCTACACCGACAGCAAATCGATATCCATCGCAGCGAAAAAGGATCCGGCCGCCGCAGCGGCGGGAAAGGGAGCGTGACGCTGTGACGACACTGCAGACCCGCGAACCGAATTTCGCCCGCCCGGTCGCTCCGCACCGGGCACGGATCTACCTCGGCGTCGGGCTGCTGACCGGGGTGGTTTTCCTGGGGATGACGATCGGCGTGCAGTTCGGGCTGATCACACCGAGCTTCACCGCCGACGTCATCGCCAACCTGCTCTTCGGTGTCCCGGTGATCTTGGTTCCGCTGGTCATCCTGTGGGACGCACCGGGCGAGAACCGAACACGGCTCGACAAGGCCGCCGAGCTCACACTGTTCTACCTGCCCTACACGGCATGCAGCCAGATCGGCTACGAGTTGATGTTCCTGATCGGCCATCCGCTCGGCTGGTGGACGCCGACGACGGACCCCGGCTGGAAGTGGTTGTGGTGGCAGTACGCGCTGGCCGACACTCGCTACGTCAGCGGAAACCCGTGGATATTCGCGCTCGAGGTGGTCGGCGTGGTCACCGGCGTCATCGTGTTCGTCATGTGGACGAGGTTGATCAAGGTGGATCTGTCCACGGAGTCCCGGATCCGTTGCCTCTGGGGCGCCTTCGCCGGCTGCGCTGTTCTGATGAGCAGCACCGCGGTGTACTTCCTGTCCGAGGTGGGCGCCGGCTTCGAGAACATCGGCCAGGACGGATATGGCCTGGGCTTCAAATTCATCGCCGAGAACGTGCCGTTCATCGTGCTGCCACCGCTGGTGCTCTACGCGATCTACCTTCAGATCGACTACCTCACGCGGCGGGCAGGGCAGGCGGGGTTCGCTATGCAGGCAGACCGAGGATTCGTCGAGCGATGACGTTGCGCTGACCGGTCGCCCGCTATTTCAAGCAGCTGCCCAGATCGATGGGCATCGCGACCCCGGTGACGAAGCGGGAGTCGTCGGAGGCGAAGAACATCACGGCGTTGGTGATGTCTTCGGCCTCGACCCACGGCCGCGGCATGGTGTGGAACATCTGGCAGATGGGCGCGATGTCGTCGGGGCCAGGGTTCTCCAGATCCGGCCGGAATAGGTCGAACGTCTGCTGGTTCATCACCAGCGGGGTGTCGACGTGGGTGGGATGCACGCTGTTCACCCGAATCATGTGCTGTCCCAGCTCGACCGCGCAGGATCGCATCAGGCCGACCACTCCGTGTTTCGCCGAAACATATTGACCCATCTGCGGATACGCTTTCAGGCCAGCGACCGAGCTGGTCAACACGATTGACCCGCCCAGCCCTCCGGCGATCATGTGTGGAATGCCCGCCTTCACGGTTTTCCATACGCCGGTGAGGTTGATGTCCATCATGGCCTGCCACACAGGTTCTTCCAGCATCTCGATGGTCTGGCCTCCGTTGCCGATGCCGGCGTTGGCCAAGATGATGTCCAGCCTGCCGAATTCGGCGACCCCGCGGTCCACGACAGATTTCATGGCGTCGAAGTCACGGACGTCGGCCTCTTCGGCGATGATGCGCCGACCAAGCGCCTCGACCCTTTCCTTCGTCTCCAACAGGTCTCCGGGCGAGGCGAGTTCCAGCTGACAGTGGTCGACGTTCTTGCAGATGTCGATCGCGATGATGTCGGCGCCCTCTTCAGCGAGTTTCAGCACGTGGCTGCGCCCCTGTCCGCGGGCTGCACCCGTGACAAAAGCGACCTTTCCCTCTACCCGTCCGGCCATTTCAAGGTCCCTTCGTTGTCATACCCGTGCAGGCATGCTGTCCCAGCCGCGCACTGTGGAGGACGAGGAAAACACCGCACTGTCGAGATCCACCTCCCAGTCCGGGAATCGGTTCATGATCTCGTCCAACGCAATTCGCCCCTCGATGCGCGCCAATGCGTTGCCGAGGCAATAGTGGGCACCTATTCCGAATGACAGATGCTGACGGGGCGAGCGGGTGATATCGAAGGTGTCCGCGTCGTCGCCGAAGCGACGTTCGTCGCGGTTGGCCGCGCCGATCAACGTGAGAATGCTGCTCCCCTCGGGCACCGTTGTGCCGTGTAGCTGGACATCGCGCGTGACGTATCGCGCGGCCTGGAGTGCGGGCGGCTCGAATCTCAACATCTCTTCGATAGCGCCCGGCAGCAGAGTGCGATCGGCTACCAACCGCGCGCGTTGCGCAGGATGTTCGGACAACAGCTTGCCCGCCCAACCGATCAGTCGGGTTGTGGTCTCCGCGCCTGCCACCGCAACCAGGTTCATGAACATCAGCAGTTCTTCTCGTCGCAATTTTCTGGTGCTGCCCGTCTCGTCCTCGAACTCCGCATGGAGCAACTCGGTCGTCAAGTCATCAGCCGGATGGTCGGCGCGCCAGTCGATGAAGTCGGCGAACACCTGGCCATCCGTAATCGCACCGTCCGGGTTGTCCGTCATCTGGCCACCGCGCTCGGTACGCACGAACTTCTCGCCGTCCTCCTGCACAAGACGCTGGTAGTCCTCGGGAATTCCGAACAGCATGCCGACCACCCGCAGCGGCATCACCGCCCCGAGCTGCTCGACGAAGTCGAACCGGTCACCACCTACCAACGGGTCCAGACACCGGGCGGTGAACTCGCGGATCTTCGGTTCAAGGCCGCTGATCTTGCGGGGCGTGAAGGCCCGCGACAGCAGACCTCGATGGAAGTCGTGGACCGGCGGATCCTCGAAGACCAGCAGGCCCGATGGGATCTCGATGCCCGACTTGATGATCTCGAGAACCGCGCCGCGGGCGGAGCTGAACGACTGGTGGTCTACCAGGACGCGGCTGGCGTCATCGAACCGGCTCACCGCATAGAAGTCGTGGACCTCGTTGTAGTACAGCGGGGCGTCATCGCGGAAACGTTTGAACGTGGGATACGGATCCGCATTGAGCTCAGCGTCCCAGGGGTCGTAGGCCAACTGGCCTGCTGGAGCAATGGACACAGTCACCTTTCAGAAACTCAGGCCGTGCTTCTCGAAATGCTTTGCCAGCGCCTGCATGTACCCGTCTCCGTGGAAGGGCCCACGCGCGCCTATCGCCGCCTCCAAGAACGGGCCGTACTCTTCGTCGTTCACATATGTCGACCAGTGCACGATCTCAGCGTCCTCGTTGGTATCGACGAAGCTGATCGAATAGAAGCCCATCACCTTGCCGTCGTTGACGTTCGTTCCCTCCCACCGGTAACGCATGACGAAACCGTTCTCGGCCGGCCAGCATTTGTAATCGACAGGCTTCCAATCGGGGAAGGTGATGCCGTACGCCTTGGCCTCCACGGTGGCAGCGGTATCCCAGTGCGTCGCCACGTCCTTGAGTACCAGTTCCTGCCCGGCAACGAAGTACGGCGAGGTGTAGACAGCGTCGTCGGTGAACACCCACTCGTCGTAGGTCTCGCCCTGCTGCACCTTCTGCAACACGTACTTGTCCCGGTAGCTCTCGGCCATACGGCGGTGTTTCGCGATGCGCTCTTCCAGCTTCATTCCGAGAGGTCTCCTTCGACCCTTTGAAAGGTCTTGCATTTTCGGCGATTTAGAGGGGATGCGGCACGCGGAGGCGCCGCGTCATCCCACAATATACAAACTCGTCTCTTTTATACAAGAGCGTATATGAACTGTGCGGCGTAGCCGAGCCATCCGGAACACAACCTGGAAGGATCAAGCCGTGGCAGAACGATGGACGCGGCAGCGGCGCATGGAACACACCCGGAGCCTGCTGCTCGATGCAGCGCAGGAAGTCTTCGCGAAGCAGGGTTTCGGCGGTGCCGCGCTCGACGACATCGCCGAGGTCGCGGGTTATACGCGCGGGGCGATCTACTCCCACTTCGGCACCAAGGAGGAACTCTTCCTCGCCGTGATCGAACGCCACATCAATCGCTTCCTGGACAGCTTCGCCGATGTGATCGAATCGTTCGAGGGCCTGGACACTCTCGACGTCGAACGGCTTGCCGAGAAGTGGCGTGACCTCACCATCGCGGGGCCGGACAGCGCAGCGCTGGGTTACGAGTTCTCGCTATTCCTTCTGCGCAATCCCGACGCCCGCGACCGACTGACCGCCCAGCGCGAGGAGGCGGTGAGTTCGCTCGCGAACTACATCACCATCCACATCGACCGCTTGGGCGGCGAACTCCAGATGCCTGCAGAAACCCTCGCGCGACTGCTCATCGCCAGCAATGAAGGCATCACGATCTTCGGGCACATCGATGGTGACGACCTGTTCGGACCCTTTCTGCAGATGGTGATGGCCAACGTATCGCCCAAGCCCGCCCCACCCACAAGGCCTCGCCGACGGGCCGACCGAGCGTCGCCGACGTAGCCTGGAACGTCAGGATATCGATCCGCGTCAGGGCAGCTTGATCGCTGACATGTACATCTCGATCACTGGACGGTAGAGGTCGACATCGTCGAGTTCGCTTCCCAGCACCACAGAATCGCTGGTGGCGACCAGCACCTGAGCCAAGGTCAGCGGCTCGATCAGCAGGGACCCACCGAGCCGGTCGATGCCCTCGACGATGAATTTCGCGAGCGCCTCCACGACCTCTGACCGCTTCTCCGCGACGCGCTCGCGCGCATCAGGATTGCGGAGCAGGTAGAGCGCGAACTCATGCCCGAGTGCGGCGTGCTCGGCGCCGCGGTCACGGCTGAGGTGCCGCCAGCGCGCGGCGATCTCGTCGAGCTCTCTCGATCCGACCTGCTCCGCGGACGCCATGACCTCGGCGAAGTTGTCGAAGTAGCGGCGCCAGTACCGGTCACTCACGGCCAGGAACAGGTCTTCCTTCGTGGCGAAGTGCTTGTAGATGGCGCCTTTGGTGTAGCCCGCCGCGTGCGCGATGTCGTCGAGAGTGGCCGGCGCGAAGCCCTTTTCCGCGAAGACATCCTCAGCGGCGTCCAGCAGCAGCGAACGCGTGTGCTCCAGACGTCGTTCCCGCGTCCAGCGCTCCACCATGCCGAAAGTGTGCCACAGAATCTGAGAAACCCTCTGGACATTCAGATACTGATTGGTATATTTCCGAGCTGGTGCGCATCGTGCGCACGTCTCAGGAGGGGCTTCGTGAGCGATTCGCCGAACAGGAAATCCGCCGTCACGCATTCGGTGAGCGACACCGTCGGCATGGGCGCGGTCACCCCGCGGTCGTCGAATGCCATCAAGATCTGGGCGACCGTCGGCGCCGTGTTCCTGGCGCTGACGCTGTATCTCATCATCCGATGGGTCAGCGGACCCTACTTCGAGCCTGTGGCGGGAGGGCCGAGCGAGCCACCGCTGTACATGAAGATCCCGTTGATCGCCAACGCGGTGGTGCTCTGGATCGGCCTGCCATTCGCACTCTGGTTCTTCATCATCCGGCCCTGGGTGCGGGAGAAGCGCATCACCCTCGACGGCATGCTGCTGGTGTCGATGGGCCTGATGATGTTCCAGGACCCGATGCTCAACTACTACAGCACCTGGTGCACCTACAACGCCTGGCTGTTCAACCAGGGATCCTGGGCACCGCACTTTCCGGGCTGGGTGGCGCACGAGGAACCGGGCCACACGGTGCCCGAACCCCTGCTGACCAACATTCCCGGCTACATGTACGGCGTGCTGCTGCTCACCATCGTCGGATGCGCGATCATGCGCAAGATCAAGAACCGGTGGCCGGGGATCAGCAATCTGCGACTGGTCTTGGTCACGTATGCGATCGCCTTCGTCTTCGACTTCATCATGGAGGCGCTCATCCTCCTGCCGATCGGCTTCTACTCCTACCCCGGCGCCATTCAGTCGCTGTCGTTCAATGCCGGCACCTACTATCAGTGGCCCATCTACGAGGGGCTGATGTGGGGTGGCGTCCAGACGGCGCTGTGCTGCCTGCGCTTCTTCACCGATGACCGGGGACGCACCTTGGTCGAACGTGGACTGGACAGCATCCGCGGTGGGTTCGTCAAGCAGCAGTTCATCCGCTTCCTGGCGATCTTCGGCGGTGTCAGCGCATGCTTCTTCCTCTTCTACAACGTGCCCGCGACCTGGCTCGGCATGCATGGCGACCCGTGGCCCGAAGACGTGCAGAAGCGCTCGTACTTCAATCCCGGCATCTGTGGTGAGGGGACCGACCGGCCGTGCCCGAACCCTGATGTGTTGCCGTACCCGACCAAGCACTCGGGCTACATCAACCACGACGGCGAATTCGTTCTGCCGGAAGGCGCCGAGATGCCCTCGCCCGTGCCCATCCAACGCGGGCAATGAGCCCTCAGGGCATCTTGACGGCGGAGACGTACATCTCGACGATGGGCTGATAGAGATCGATGTCGTCGAGGTGGCTGCCCAGCTCCACGGCGTCCGTGGTGGCGATGATGATGTGGGCGAAGGTCTTAGCCGGAATCAACAACGTGGCGCCGAGGCTGTCGATGCCCTCGACGATGTAGCGGGCGAGCTGGTCGACGACCTCTGATCGTTTGGCGGCCACGCGTTCGCGCGCCTCGGGGTTGCGCAGCAGGTAGAGGTTGAACTCGAGGCCCAATGCGGAATGTTCGGCGCCGCGGTCGCGGCTCAGCTCACGCCAACGCTCGCCGATGTCTTCGAGTTCTCGCGCCCCGATGTGATCCGACGACGACATGATCTCGGCGAAGTTGTCGAAATACCGGCGCCAGTACCGGTCGCTGGCTGCAAGGAACAGATCTTCCTTGGTGGCGAAGTACTTGTAGATTGCACCCTTCGAGTAGCCCGCCGCCCTGGCGATGTCGTCCAGAGTCGCAGGGATGAAGCCCTTTTCGGCGAACACCTGCTCTGCGGCATCGAGTAGCAGCGAGCGGGTGCGCTCGAGGCGCCGCTCCCGAGTCCACGGCTCCACCATGCGCCAAGCTTGCCATAGATCTTTTTTTGACCCCTTGGTCATTCAGATACTCACTGGTATATTTTCGACGCGTCGGCCACTTCGGGAGGGAGCTCTGAGGTCCATGGGATCGACAAGTGCAGAGGAGACGGTGTCGTGAGCGACCTGTCGAGCAGGAAAAAACCAGTTCTCACCGAAGCGCTCAGCGACGCAACACTCGGTGCGCAGCCACAGAAGAAGATCACGCCGATCAGAGTCTGGGCCACGGTCGGTGGCCTGATCCTCGCCTTCCAGCTGTATGTGTGGGGCAAATGGGTCACCGGGCCGCACTTCGAGCGGGTGCCCGCAGGACCGACCGACCCACCGACCTTCATGAAGGCGATCCTCTTCACGTGGACTGCCGTCATCGTGGTGGGTCTGCCAGTGGCCGTCTGGTGGTTCCTGATTCGCCCCTGGCGCCGGGAGCGGCGAATCACCCTCGACGGCATGCTCTTTGTGTCGTGCGGCCTGCTGTGGTTCCAGGATCCGTTGCTGAATTACTTCAGCACGTGGAGCACGTACAACACCTGGATGTGGAACATGGGCTCGTGGGTCCAGGACGTCCCAGGGTGGGTGTCGTACGGGGAACCGGGCGCCATGATGGCAGAACCCGTCCTGATGAACGCCCCCGGCTACTTCTTCGTGCTGCTGTGCACGATGCTCGGCTGCGCGGTGATGCGCCTCGCCAAGAGGCGGTTCCCGAACATCAACACCTACGGCTTGATCGGCGTGGTGATCGCCTGGACCTTCTTCTTCGACTTCGTCATCGAGGGCTTGTTCCTGATGCCGATGGGGCTGTTCACCTATCCCGGGGCCATCCAGGCGCTGTCGATCAACGCCGGCACCTACTACCAGTGGCCGATCTATGAAGGGCTCATGTGGGGCGGTGTCCAGGCGGGCCTGTGCTGCATGCGGTACTTCACCGACGACCGGGGTCGGACGTTCGTCGAGCGCGGGCTCGACCAGGTGCGAGGCGGTTTCGTCAAACAGCAGCTCACGCGGTTCCTGGCGATCTTCGCCGCGTGCAGCATGTTCTTCTTCGTGTTCTACAACATTCCGGCACAGTTCTTCGCCATGCACCAGGATCCGTGGCCGGAGGACATCCTCAAGCGCTCGTACTTCCTGATGGGCATCTGCGGTGAGGACACCGATCGGCCGTGCCCCGACCCCGCACTACCGATGCCCCTGACGAATTCCGGCTACATCAACCACGACGGTGAGCTCGTCCTGCCCGACGGAGTCGAGCTCCCCGTGAACGTTCCACTCGAGCGAGGAGATTAGATGTTGAACAGTACTTCTGCGGTGGTCGCCCCCGTTTCGCACGCACCGTTCTACCGTGCGGTGGGCGACGAGGTGGAGGTCTTTCAGGCGGCGGCCCGCCGAGGCTTGCCGGTGCTGTTGAAAGGCCCCACCGGCTGCGGGAAAACCCGGTTCGTGGAGGCAATGGCTCACCAGTTGAACCGGGATCTGATCACCGTCGCGGGCCACGAGGACATGACGTCGGCGGATCTGGTGGGCAGGTTCCTGTTGAAGGGCGGCGAGACGGTCTGGGTGGACGGGCCGTTGACCCGCGCGGTGCGTGAGGGCGCCATCTTCTATCTGGACGAGGTGGTGGAGGCGCGCCAGGACACCACCGTGGTGATCCATCCGCTCGCCGATCACCGCCGCGAGCTGCCCGTGGACCGCCTCGGCACCACACTGCAGGCGGCACCCGGCTTCCAGCTGGTGATCTCCTACAACCCCGGCTACCAGAGCGTGCTGAAGAACCTCAAGGAGTCGACGCGTCAGCGCTTCGTCGCCATCGAGCTCGGTTACCCGTCGCCCGAGATCGAGACCGAGGTGGTCGCCTACGAAGCTGGAATCGACACTGACACAGCGCGTTCACTGGTCAGACTCGCGTACGCCATTCGGAACCTGGACGGCTCACCGTTGCGCGAAGTGTCCTCCACGCGCATGTTGATCTTGGCGGGCGGCCTCGCCGCTGAAGGGCTCAACCTGCGCAGTGCCGTGCACGCGGCCGTGGTCCAGGTGCTCTCCGACGACGAGGACGTGATCCGCGCCCTCGACGAACTCGTCGACACGGTACTGCCGAACACGTGACCGGGGATTCGAACCCGGACCGGTTCCGGTTCCTCGCCACCTACATCGCGGGCAGGTCCGTCGAAGTCGTCGAGGCGCCGGGCGGCCAACCTGTACACACCAACGGTCAGTTCATCTTCGTGTCGGCCGGCGGTTCAGCCTCCGAGCAGCGACGCGAGATGCTGCTCCAGGCCGCACTTCTCGGCGGGGGCAGCCTCGAGCAGCGATTGATCAAGGGACTGCGGGCACGTGCCACGTTGACCCGCCGTTATCTGGCACTCGAAGGCCACCGGGTTCTCGCCGAACTCGCCGACCGGGTTCCACTCGATCCCGCACTTCTCGCTGAAGGGCACCCCAGTACCGCAACTGCCGACGAGTCTCTCGAGCTGGCAAAGAGCCGAGCAGCAATTGCCGACCCCCCGGAATGGTTCGGTGCCATCAGACCCTCCCGGCTGATGGCAGCGCCCGCCGGACCGGGGGGGCAGGCCACCGACAAAGACCTCAAACTGCAGTTCGACCCCATCGACTTGCCCGAATCGGACGACGATGAAGAAGACGACGACGAAGACGGCGGGAAGTCCGGGGAGAGCAAGATCCTCAAGCTGTTCGAGAGCCCACTCTTCAACAACCAGTCGATGTCGGACTACATGCGCAAGATGTTCGGCGGCAAACGCACCCCCGGCGAGGGGGCCGCAGGCGCCGAGATGACGGTCCGCTCCACCCGCCGGGTTCAGGAGATCGGCCCGAATGCCCGCCCCCTTCCCACTCGGATCCAATTCACCGATGACGGCAAGCCCGGTGCTGCCATTGGCGTGGGCGGCGCCCTGTATCCGGAATGGGACGTCTTCAACGACCGGTACAAGCCCGACTGGTGCCGGGTCATCGACTTCCCGCTGACCGTCTCCGCGGACGTCTCTGATGCCGGTGTCGCGCGCGACGACGTGCTACGGCGCCGTCTGGCCCGCGTCGGACTCGGCCCGAAGGTCCTGCGGGGCCGCGCCGACGGGGACGACCTCGACATCGAGGCGCTCATCGACCTGTTCGTCGACCTCCAATCCGGTTTCTCCGCACCTGAACACGTGTACCTCGAGCGCCGCAAACTCGCCCGCAACCTCGGCGTGCTGATCCTGATCGACGCCTCCGGGTCCGCCGTCGACGCCGATTCGGATGGCCTCGCGGTGCACGACCACCAACGCCGGGCGGCGACAACGCTGGCCGTCACACTCGAGGAACTCGGTGACCGCGTCGCCGTCTACGCGTTTCGGTCGCAGGGCCGCCACGCTGTCCATCTGCCGGCGATCAAGACGTTCGACCAGAATTTCGGTGCCCTCGGACGCGCTCGGCTCAACCAACTCGAACCAGCGAGCTACACCCGCCTCGGCGCCGGCATCCGGGGGGCGGGCGAGGTTCTCAAGAACGAGGCCGGCACACCGAATCGGCTGCTGCTGGTCCTCTCAGACGGCTTCCCCTACGACGACGGCTACGAAGGTCGTTATGCGGAAGCCGACGCCCACAAGGCCCTCGAAGAGCTCCGCACAGAGGGTGTTGCATGCCTGTGCCTGTCCATCGGCTCTGCCACGGAAAACGATGTGCTCGAACGCGTCTTCGGATCGGCAAGCTTCGCCAGCGCTCCCGCGTTGTCCGACCTGAGCCCTCAGATGGACGAGTTGTTCATGTCAGCGCTCGCCGAGCTCGCCGCCCCGAAACCCGCGCGGGTCTGAGACCCGCCAGCGGAACTGTCATCGGTCGAGGGACTCCCAGAACCGAATGAGCGCCGCGGCGCCGGCGGCGGGGTCCTCCAGCATCCACCAATGGCCCAGCCCGTCGAGCACCTCGGTCCGGGCGCCGGCTCGGCCGGCCGCCCGACGCTGCATCTCCTCGGTGCCGACGAAAGTGTCCGCGGTGGCCAGAAGCGCCAGTCCCGGGCGGGCAGCGGCGTTCTCGAGTGCCCGTCCGGCATCGGCCAAAGCCGGCTGGCATGCCGAGCGGTAGAGCGCCAGAACAGCGCGGCTCATCTCTGGCCCCTGCGCTGCCGCAAACGAAGTCGACACCTCGGCGGGAATGCCGAAGGTGACCAGCTGCTGTGCTCGTTGCTCTATCGAACCGTCGTGCATCATCGCGACGAGCTGCTCGCCAACCTCCGGGGTCTGGAACCCTTGGGCCACGTCGTGCCATACGTAGTCGCGGTCGAACAGGCCGACGACGTCAGTCGCCCAGCTGCGCACGAGTTCGGGCCGGTGCATCACGGTGTTCACGACGTGACCTCCGCCCCAGTCGTGTCCGACGAGGTCGACGGGCTGATCCAATCCCTCCAACTCGTCGACCAGCCAATCGCGGTAGGCGAGATAGGTCGCAGAGAACCCGCTGGGAAGGGGGGCTCCGAACCCTGGCGGAGACAACCGCACCACGTCCGTGCGCCCGAGGGCATCGACAAGCGGACTCCACACCGCATCGGTCTCCGGATTACCATGTACCAGAACCAAAGTCATGCCATGATCCTCGCACGACGGGACGGCGCGGAGAATCGCACCGCCGCGAATTGCACCTGCTGCACGCAGCCCAGATTATCAAGTACTTAACATTTGGGGTTCGGTGCGCTAAGACTGATGAGATGCTCGACGCAGAAAAGATCCTCATCACCGGCGCCACCGGCAAGATCGCCTTCCCCATCGCACGCGCGCTCGCGAAGAACAACGAGGTGTGGGGTGCCGCTCGCCTGAGAGAACCCGCCGACAGGGACAGGCTGGCCGAAGCCGGCATCATCCCGGTCGCGCTGGACCTGGGTGTCGGCGACTTCGCCGCCCTCCCTTCGGACTTCACATATGTGTTCCACGCCGCCGTGGACACCGGTGACGGTGAGTGGGCCCACTGCGTCGACACCAACGCGCAGAAATCCGGGGACCTGCTCTACCACTGCCGCACCGCCAAAGGCTTCGTGTTCTGTTCCACCGGTTCGGTCTACGGTTACCAAGGCCGGCGACCCCTACGGGAACCAGACCCGCCCGGTGTACCGCTGCGCGCGAACTACAGCTTCTCCAAGATCGCCGCGGAGGCGGTCTGCACGTGGGTCGCCAAGCAGTACGACATTCCGTTGACCATCATCCGGATCTGTTCCACCTACGGGCCGCAGGGCGGTGCGCCTGCGGACCGATTGGCGATGATGCTGGCGGGAAAGCCGATCCGGCTCCACCCCGACACACCCAACAACTACAACCCGATCTACGAGGACGACTACGTCGATCTCGGCGTGCGGGCCATGGAGGTCGCGGCCACCCCGCCCGTGGTCGTGAACTGGGCGGGCAGCGAGACGGTCAGCGTCGAGGAGTACTGCACGTACATGGGTGAGTTGGTGGGTGTCGAGCCGATATTCGAGTACACCGGCGACGCGCACACCCCGTTGTGGCCCGATGTCACCTACATGCACGAGGTACTGGGACGAACGAAAGTCCCTTGGCGCGACGGATTCCGGCGGATGATCGAGGCGCGCCACCCCGAGCTGCTACCCGCCACGGCCGACTGAAGGGACCCGACATGCAGTTACCCGGCAGGCCGTCCGACGACGCCGCCGATGTGCTCGCCGAAGGCAGCGGGGACATCACGACGCTGTTCGTGTCCATGGCACGGCGCCACCCCGAGGGTGCCGATGCCGACTACCTGCGCTGGCACACCCTCGACCACCGCCCGGAGCAGCACCGGCTTTCCGCGGTGCGGGCGTCGCTGCGGCTGGTGTCGACTCCGGCCTGCCGGTCCGTGCGTGCATGCAGTCATGACCGCTACGACGACATCGACCACGTGATGACCTACTTCTTCACCGATCCCGCGGGGATGGAGCCGTTCCTGAGCCTGTCCAAAGCGCTCGGTGACGCGGGCCGCAAGCTTCCGCTGCTGCCGCCGGTCGAACGCGGCGTCTACGCCGTCGGCACCAAAGCGGCGGTACCTGATGTCAAGGTCGGCGCCGACGTGCTGCCGTGGTGGCCGGTGCGTGGTGTCTACCTGCTGCTGGAATCGGCCGCGTCATCGCCGGCGGATCTGCTCGACGTCGACGGTGTCGCAGGGGTGTGGTCGGCGACGTCGCTGCCGGTCGAGGCGCGACTGGCGAGCGCAGTCGCGGGACAGACGATCTCGTACTGCTTCCTCGACGACGACCCGGTGACGACCGCCGAGAGGCTGGGGCCGGTGCTGGACAAGCGCTGGAGCGTGGGCGGGGTCGAACCGCTCTTCGCCGCCCCGTTCCATCCCGTCGTGCCGCACGAGTGGGACCGTTATCTGCCGTGACCATGTGCCGTGACAAAGGAGCGCCATGCGTATCGGGCTGATGGTCGGATCCGACAAGGAACGTCCGCGCGACGAGCGACTGTCCGGACTGCTGAGCGACGGGGCCGCCGCCGAAGCCTCCGGGTTCAGTTCGTTCTGGTTCCCCCAGGTGCCCGGTTATCTCGACGCGATGACAGCGCTGGCGCTGCTGGGACAGGCCACCACGACGATCGAACTCGGCACCGCTGTGGTCCCCGTCCAGACCCGCCATCCGATGATCCTGGCGCAGCAGGCGCTCACGACGACAACTGCGTGCGGCGGCCGGTTCACACTCGGCCTCGGCGTCTCTCACGATTGGATCGTCGACGGCCAGTTGGGCATTCCGTACGAGCGGCCCGCACACCAGCTGCGCGACTGTCTCGATGTCCTCGCCGCGGCGTTCGGCGGACCTGGCCAGGTCGACGTGGACAACAACACTTGCCGTGTGCACAGCCCGGTGGATGTCACCGATGGGACGGCTCCGCCGGTCCTGCTCGCCGCGCTGGGACCCACGATGCTGCGGATCGCCGGCGAGCGGACCGACGGCACGATTGTGTGGATGGCCGACGAGCGTGCGATCGGCGAGCACATCGTCCCGAAGATCAGCACGGCCGCTCAGGTCGCGGGTCGGCCCGCGCCTCGGGTCGTTGCGGGTATCCCGGTCGCGTTGTGTTCGCCGGCCGACGTACCGTCCGCGCGCACCCATGCCAGCGAGGTCCTCGGGCACGCGCACTTCTCCCCCAACTACGTTCGGCTTCTCGAGCATGGGGACGCCGGCGATGTCGGGGACACGATGGCTGCGGGGGACGAAGCCGCCGTTGTGGCCCGGCTGCGCCGGTACCGCGATGCCGGCGTCACAGATCTGGCTGCGCGGATCGTTCCGCTCGGGACCGACGTCGCCGCACGAGTGTCCTCCCGACGGCGCACCCAGGAGTTCCTGGCATCACTCGACGCGACGTGGTGACGCGGCAGAATCTGCCTGGTCGGCGGCGAAGCCACCCATGAACTCGATCGGCACCCCGCCCACGGAGCAGAAGAACAGGTCGACGCCGGGCACGCCCGCGTCGAACAATGTCACATCGCTGGCATACGCCTTCGCAGCCTCGTAGTTGCGGGCGAACTCCTCGGTCAGGAATGACAGGGCGGCCAGCCCTTCGGGCGCGGCCTCTCGCAGATGCTCCGGGACATCGAGCACCTCGATCAGTCCGGCCTCGCCGCTGCCGAGAATCGTCACGTCGGCGCCGTCGGACGGCGGCCATCCCAACGTGGCTTCGAGCACGGCGCCCGGCACCCGCAGCTGATACTGAACGCCCATACCCACCACGTCGGTGAGGAAGGCGATGAACGTCGCGGCCGAATGGCTGCGCATCACGACGTGGTGGAGCTGGCTCGGCACGGTCGGCCTCCTCGGGGTGGACACGGCGTGCGTACAGCTCGCCTCGTCGCAGGCTACCGAGTCGACGCCGCCCTGGCGCCGGATTGCGCCGCTTAGTTAGACGACGGTCGACTATTTATTTCGCCGAATCCGCCTGTTATGTTCGTGCAATGCCACCGATGACCGCAGGCAGTGATGCTGAACGTGGTCAGCGCCGCGCATCGTTCCAGCGGGCCCGGTCATACGAGACGAAGCGCCTGCTCGTGCAGGCGGCGATGGCACTGTGGCGCACCAAGGGATACGCAACGACCACCGTCGCCGACATCTGCACGGCGGCGGGCGTTTCGAAGGCGTTGTTCTACTTCTACTTCCCCCGCAAGGAGGACGTGCTCTTCGAGGTCGGAGTGATGTCCACCCAGTCGGCACAGCGTGCCATCCACAAACTGTTGACCAAGCCCTACGAGATCGAGACCGTCATTTCTGCCGCCCTGGTGGCGTTCGGGCAGTCGATGGCGCGAAATCCGAGGGAGCTGATCATCGAGACGATCCTCGAGGGCTATCGACACGAGCACCGGATCCTGGCCGGACGAACTCCGCGGGACTTGGATGCGGACATGTTCAGTGAGCTCTTCATCAGGGCGAAGGCGGACGGCAAGCTCGGCACCGGGGTCGACACAGCGCATCTGGCGTACCTCGCGCAGACAATGGTCAGCGAGGGTGCCCGTCACTGGGCGGCCGGTGCGTTCGGTCGGCGTTCGTTCGCCGAGGTCGTCACCGCCGACATCTGCGCGCTGATCCACGGATACAACCACCGACCCTGATCGCCGGCAAGGAGGCCGCATGTGGGATTTCGAGACCGACCCCGACTACCAGAAAGTGCTCGACTGGGCCGACGAGTTCGTCCGCGAGGAGGTGGAGCCCCTCGACCTGGCATGGCCGCACCAACAGTTCGTGCCGCTGGACGGCATGCGGCGCAAGGCCATCGACCCGCTCAAGCAGGAGGTGCGCCGTCGCGGTTTGTGGGCCACCCACCTCGGAGCCGACCTCGGGGGCCAGGGATACGGCCAGCTCAAACTCGCACTGCTCAACGAGATCCTCGGTCGTTCCCAGTGGGCACCGATCGTATTCGGATGTCAGGCACCCGACACGGGCAATGCGGAGATCATCGCCCACTACGGCACCGCCGAGCAGAAACAACGCTATCTGAAGCCGCTGCTGGAGGGCGAGTTGTTCTCCTGTTATTCGATGACCGAGCCGCATGCCGGCGCGGACCCCACGATGTTCACGACGACCGCGGTGCGCGACGGTGACGACTGGGTGATCAACGGCTGGAAGTTCTTCTCCTCCAACGCCAGAACCGCGTCCTTCCTGATCGTCATGGTGGTGACGAACCCGGACGTCAGCGCCTATCAGGGGATGTCGATGTTCCTGGTGCCCACCGACACCCCGGGAGTGAAGATCGTGCGCAACGTCGGCCTCTATGGTGAGCGCGCCGACGAGGGTTCGCATGCGCTGATCCACTATGACAATGTGCGGGTCCCGTCGGACGCCGTCCTCGGAGGCGAGGGCCAGGCGTTCGCCATCGCCCAGACCCGACTCGGCGGCGGACGCATCCACCATGCGATGCGGACGATCGGCTTGAGCCGCAAGGCTCTGGACATGATGTGCGAACGGGCGCTGAGCCGTGAGACCCAGGGAAGTCGACTGTCGGACAAGCAGTTCGTCCAGGGCTACATCGCCGATTCATACGCACAGTTGTTGCAGTTCCGGTTGATGGTGCTCTACACCGCCTGGGAGATCGACAAGTACAACGACTACAAGAAGGTGCGCAAGGACATCGCCGCGGTGAAGGTCGTGATGCCTACCGTTCTGCACGATATCGCCTGGCGGGCAATGCAAGTGCACGGGGCGCTAGGGGTGACCAACGAGGTGCCCTTCCTCGGCATGGTGACCGGCGCGGCGGTCATGGGCCTGGCCGACGGACCCACCGAGGTCCACAAGACGACGGTCGCCAAGCAGGTGCTGCGGGACTACCAGCCCGCGGAGGGCACCTGGCCGACGGAGTGGATTCCGGCCAAACGCGAAGCGGCCCAAGCGAAATTCGCCGAGTATCTCGAACACGAGGTGGGTAATCTGTGAGCGAGCTGGAAGTTGCCCGCCTTGCCGACTGGATGGACGCCGCAGCGCTGCCCGGCAAGGGCGAGCCGCTCGATGCCCGCTTCCTGTCCGGCGGCACGCAGAACGTGATCTACGAGCTTCGCCGGGGCGAGCACCGCTGCGTTCTTCGGATGCCGCCACCCGGTGCACCGCCCGACCGTGACAAGGGCATTCTGCGGGAGTGGCGGATCATCGAGGCGCTCGACGGGACGGATGTCCCGCATACCGCCGCGGTGGGCGTCTGTGACGACGCCTCCGTGCTCGGCCGCCCGTTCTACCTGATGGGCTTCGTGGACGGGTGGTCACCGATGGACACCCACGGCAAGTGGCCGGCACCGTTCGACAGCGATCAGGCGGCTCGGCCCGGGTTGAGTTACCAACTGGCCGAGGGTATTGCGCTGCTCTCGAAGGTGGACTGGCGCGCCGTGGGGCTGCACGACCTCGGGCGGCCCGAGGGCTTTCACGAACGGCAGGTGGACCGGTGGACCGGTTTCCTCGCACGGATCAAGCAGCGTGAGCTCCCCGGCCTCGAGGCGGCCACCGCGTGGTTGCGGGCACACAAGCCGCTCGACTACATACCCGGGCTCATGCACGGCGACTACCAGTTCGCCAACGTGATGTACCACCACGGTGCGCCCGCGCGGATGGCGGCGATCGTGGACTGGGAGATGGGCACCGTCGGCGATCCCAAGCTCGACCTGGGCTGGATGGTGCAGAGCTGGCCGGAGGACACCGACAATCCCGGTCCTTCGGAGATGAACTACGTCGACATGCGGGGAATGCCCTCACGTGACGACGTGGTCAGCCACTACGCCGCGGTCTCGGGACGTCAGGTCGACGACCTGGATTACTACCTGGTGCTCGCCAAATGGAAGCTGGCGATCGTGTTGGAACAGGGCTTTCAGCGCGCCGGCGATGATGAGAAGCTACTGGCGTTCGGCCCGGTGGTGACGAGCCTGATGACCTCGGCCGCCGAGCTCGCCGAGTCCACCGATTACCGGGGTTGACCGCACCGTGCGTGCCGCGATCTGCCCGCGATACGGCCCACCGGAGGTGGTCCGCGTCCAGGAGCACCCCGTGCCGGTAGCCGGTCCCGGCCAGGTCGGAGCGCGGGTGCGGGCGGCAGCGGTGAACTTTCCCGACGTCCTGCTGGTGGCCGGCACCTACCAGATCAGGGTGCCGCCGCCGTTCGTCCCCGGCAGCGAATTCGCCGGCGTCATCGACGAGGTCGGTTCCCCGGACTGCGGTTTCTCGATCGGGGATCAGGTGACGGGCACCGGGATGTACGGCGCGTTCGCCGAACGTGTCGTCGCCGACACCGCTGCAGTGACGCGACGCCCCGACGGTCTCGACGCGTTCGCCGCCGCCGCCGGCGGTGTCGCCTACCGCACGGCCTACCACACACTGCGTTCCACGGCGCGGCTGAGAGCCGGGGACGAACTCGTGGTGCTCGGCGCGGGCGGCGGTGTCGGACTGGCAGCGGTGCAGCTCGGTGTCGCACTGGGGGCGCGCGTCACCGCGGTGGCGTCGTCACCCGAAAAGCTGGCGGTTGCCGCCCACTACGGCGCCGGCACGTTGATCAGGCACGGCGACGGCCCGCTTAGGGCCGCGCTGCGCACCGCGCTTCCGGACGGAGCCGACGTCGTCGTCGACCCGGTCGGAGGCGAACTGGCCGAACCAGCACTGCGCTCCCTGCGCCGCGGCGGCAGGTTCGTCACGGTCGGATACGCATCAGGGGTCATCCCGAGCATTCCGTTGAACCTGGTGCTGGTCAAAGGGATTCACGTGCTCGGCTTCCAGTTCCAGGATGTGCCGGCCGACCAGTTCGAGCGCAATGAACACGAACTGCGCGATCTGCTGGTGTCCGGGCGCGTATCACCCCACGTCGGTGCGGTGTACCCGCTGACGCGGACCTCCGAGGCCCTGCGTCACGTGGGCGACGGCCGCGCTATCGGCAAAGTCCTGATCGATATGAGCTGACGGCGAACTGCCCGGTCAGCTCGCCGGAACCAGGTCCGCGGCGACCGACAGCATCATGCCGCAACAGAACGTCTCGCTGCGGCCGACCGGTTCGACGACCGCGCCGATGGCCACCGCGAGTGCCTGGGCCTTGAAGGCCCGCGCCGCAGCACTGAGCCGGTGCTCGACGGAATCGACGCTGCTGTCCAGTTCGGCGGGCAGGGGTGCGCCCCACAGGGTCACCTCGGTCGCACCTTGTTCGAGCGCCCCGAGAACCCCCCTGCGCACCCGGTCGTCACGGTCGAAGAGATCTGCGGCCACCGCCACTGTCTGCGGGTGCGGGCGCTGTTCCCATGACTCCAGCACTGCTTCCAGGTCCAAGGTCTGTGCGCCGAGGATCTCGAGGGGGCGCACGTCTTCGTCGCTTCCGACCAGCACGGTGACATCCCAGCCCGCCATCACCCGGTCGTAGATCCAGCCGCCGGCGAACTGCACCGCATCGAGCACGCTGGGCGCGACGACGTCGAGTCGGTACCTCATGTCGCCTCCTGCGGTGTCAGATCCCGCGCCAGCGACTCCGCGTACTCCTTGAACACCTCGGTCAGGGGGACTGAAGGGTCGAGTAGCCATAGGATCTCCATTCCGTTGATGAAGGCCAGAATCTCCACGGCCTTGGCGGCCGCGTCGAGGTCGGTGCGGTAGTTCCCGTCGCGCTGGCCGCGCTTGATCATCGACACCAGGATGTCCACCGCGTCTCGATAGCGCTTGTGCAGCCTGTCGTGCAACGGCGCGTCCGGGGCGATGTTCTCCGCCAGCAGTACCGCGAAGGTCCCGACGAGCTCGGGGGCCCGCTCGAAGCGCTCCGGGACACGGACGAGCTGGGCGATCAGGTCACCCGAGCGGTCCGCGTGGGCGTCGTCGTCGGCGTCTCGTGCGTCCAACACGGCGTTGAGGAGCTGCTCTTTGGACTCGAAGTGGTGCAGCAGGCCGGCGGGTGTCACCCCCGCCTCTTTGGCGATCAAGGCCAGCGAGGTGGTGCGCCAACCGTTGCGCGCCAACAATCGCTCTGCCACGGCGAGAATGCGCTGCCTGCGGTCCTCACCTTTGGCGAACAGGGTCGCGTAGGGGCGGGACACGGATCCGGGGGCTGCCACTGGACTCCTTGCTGAACCAACCTAGTGAACACACAGTAGGTAGGTTTGCGACCTGTGACAAGGGTCTCACCCGAATTGTTTTCGACGAGTTTTCGACCTACCCGGTCACAACCCCAGCGACTTGGCGATCATCACCTTCATGACCTCGCTGGTACCCGCGTAGATGCGGGCCACCCGCGCATCGGTGTAGAGCCGAGCGATGGGGTACTCCATCATGTAGCCGTATCCGCCGAAGAGCTGAAGGCAGCGGTCGACCACCCGCTGCTGCATCTCGGTGCAGAACAGCTTCACCCTGGCCGCGTCGGCGCCGGAGAGTTCGCCCTCGACGTGCAGCGCGATCGCCCGGTCCAGCATCGCCTGGCCGGCCTCGACATCCGTCGAACAGGCAGCCAGCTCGAATTTGGTGTTCTGGAACGACGCGACCGGCGTGCCGAAGGCCTTGCGGTCCTTGGTGTAGTCGATGGCCGCGGCGATCGCCGAGCGGGCCTGCGCCACCGATCCGACGGCCACGGTCAACCGCTCCTGGGAGAGGTTGTGGCCGAGGTAGCCGAACGCCTCGTCGACCTCACCGAGCACATTCGTCGCCGGGACACGCACGTCGACGAAGGACAGCTCCGCGGTGTCCTGCACCTTGCAACCCATCTTCTCCAGTTCCCGGCCGCGGGTGAAACCGGCCATCCCGTCCTCGATGACCAACAAGGTCAACCCCTTGCGGCGGTTGTCCGGATCGGTCGAGGTGCGGGCGACGACGATCACCAGGTCCGCCTGCATGCCGCCGGTGATGAACGTCTTGGCGCCGTTGACGATCCAGTCCGCGTCGTCCCCCGACCCGTCCCGGACCGCGGTGGTGCGCATCCCCGCGAGATCCGATCCGGTGCCTGGTTCTGTCATTGCGATCGCGGTCAGCAGCGTCCCCGCCGCGAGGCCGGGAAACCAGCGCCGCTGCTGCTCGGCATTCGCGTAATGCAGAAAGTAGGGAAGGATCACCTCGAGCTGGGTGCGCACCGTCGACAGCGTCACCAGCGCCCGGGCGGCTTCTTCCTGCAGCACCACGTTGTAGCGGTAGTCGGGCGTGCCCGCGCCGCCGTACTCCTCGGGGATGGCCATCCCGAGCATGCCGAGCGAGCCCATCTGTTCGAAGACCTCGCGGGGCATCCGGCCACCCTTTTCCCACTCCGGGTAGTGGGGGACGATCTCCTTGTCGACGAAATCACGGGCGAGCTCGCGAAAAGCCTCATGATCCTCGGTGAACAAGTCTCGACGCATTGTGCTCTCCTCAGGCGACGAGCTCGACCAGCGTGGCGTTGGCGGTGCCGCCGCCCTCACACATGGTCTGCAAGCCGTATCGAATTCCGTTGTCCCGCATGTGATGAATCATCCGCGTCATCAACACCGCGCCCGACGCGCCCAGCGGGTGACCCAGCGCGATCGCGCCCCCGAGTGGGTTGAGTTTGCGCTCGTCGGCTCCGGTGTCGGCCAGCCACGCCAGCGGGACCGGGGCGAACGCCTCGTTCACCTCGAACACGCCGACGTCGGAAAGGTCCACACCGGCTTTGTGCAGAACCTTCTCGGTCGCCGGAATCGGCCCGGTGAGCATCAGTTTCGGATCCGCGCCGGTGACCGCACCGGCCCGGTAGCGCGCCAGCGGCGTCACACCGAGTGCCACCGCGTTCTCGGCGGTCATGACCAGCAGCGCCGCTGCGCCGTCGGAGATCTGCGACGAGTTCCCGGCGTGGATCACACCATCGTCGGCGAATGCCGGCTTGAGGCCTGCGAGTTTCTCCGGGGTGGTGCCGCGCCGGATCCCCTCGTCGCCGGTGACCACTCCGCCCGATGTGAACACCGGCACGATCTGGTCCTTGAAGGCCCCGGCGTCCTGCGCGGCGGCCGCCCGCTCGTGGGACTGCGCTGAGTACTCGTCGAGCCGGGTGCGCGAGAAGTTCCACTGCTGCGCGATCATCTCGGCCGAGATGCCTTGGTTGAACGCGAAGTTGTGATAACGGGCAAGGACTTTGGGCCCGTAGGGCATCCCGGTGGCGCGTGCCGCTCCCAGGGGGACCCGGCTCATCACCTCCACTCCCCCGGCCACGACGACGTCCTGCTGACCCGACATCACCGCCTGCACGGCGAAGTCGAGGGCCTGCTGACTGGACCCGCATGCCCGGTTGACCGTGGTGCCGGGGATGTGTTCGGGCCAGCCTGCCGCCAGCACGGCGTATCGGCCGATGTTGCTGGACTGGTCGCCCACCTGGGATACGCAACCCCAGACGACGTCGTCGATGATGCCGGGATCCACACCGCTGCGTTCGACGAGCTCGTTGAGCACCACCGCCGACAGATCGGCGGCGTGTTGGTCGGACAGTCCGCCGTTGCGCTTGCCGACCGGTGTACGTACCGCCCCGACGATGACCGTTTCCCGCATCAGCTCTGCTCCTTCTCGTGCAACGCCCAATTTCCGGTGAACTCCGGCTCCCGCTTCTCGGCGAAGGCGACATACGCCTGCGTCGAGTCTGCCGTCGCGAAGTTGCCGGGCTGCGCCCGGGCTTCGTTGGCCAGCGCCTCGCGGAGCGTGGCGTTGGCGCCGTC
Source organism: Mycolicibacterium hippocampi (assembly GCF_010723735.1). Lineage (GTDB taxonomy): Bacteria > Actinomycetota > Actinomycetes > Mycobacteriales > Mycobacteriaceae > Mycobacterium > Mycobacterium hippocampi. The sequence continues at coordinate 4,798,746 of NZ_BLLB01000002.1, forward strand.
GTTGAGCAGCGCCTTGCTCTGCGCCAGCGCGAACGGTGGTCCCGCGGCCAGCCGGGCGGCCAGCTCGTCGACGAACCCGTCGATCGCATCGGAGGCCTTCACCCAGGTGACGAGCCCGAGTGCGTGCGCTTCCTGCGCGTCGATCATGTCGGCCAGCAGCACCAGCCGCTTGGCCTGCTGCAGTCCGACGATCCTGGGCAGCAACCAGGACCCGCCGAGATCCACCGACAGTCCGCGCTTGGCGAAGATCTGGCAGAACCGCGACTCGGGGGTTGCCACGACCAGGTCGCATCCGAGCGCCAGGTTCCAGCCGGCGCCGACGGCGATGCCGGTGACCTTCGCGATCGTCGGCACCGTGAGTTCGTGCAGTGCCAGTGCGACATCGGTGAGACGGTCCAGCTTGTAGCGCGGGTGGATCTCCTCACCGGTGCCGATGTCGGCTCCCGAGCTGAACGCACCACCGGCGCCGGTGAGCACCAGCGCGCGCACGTCGCGGTCACGCCGGACGTCGCGGAGCGCGTCGGCGAGTTCCACCCACAGCCGGGCGTCCAGCGCATTTCTGCGTTCGGGCCGGTTGAGTGTGAGCGTGCGCACGCCGCCGCGATCCGCGGAAAGCAGCACCTGGTCGTCAGCCTTCTCCGGACGCGAGGAGGAATTGGACATCAGTAGGCCGGTCCGATCGCGCCCTCGGCCCGCAACCGGACCAATTCCTCGGTCGACACTCCCAATTCGCTTAACACCGCGTCGGTGTGCTGTCCCAGACCGGGGACCGCTCCCATCGGCTGTTCGAAGCCGCTGATCACCGGCGGGGGCCGCAGCGCCTGGATGTCACCGCGGGGGGTGGCCACACTCCGCCACCTGTCGCGCGCCGCCAATTGCGGATGCGCCACCACTTCGCTGGGGAGGTTGTAGCGGGAGTTGCCGATGCCGGCGGCGTCGGCGATCTGCTGGATGTCCGCCAGATCGTGCCTGGCACACCATGACCCGATGGCCCCGTCGAGGATCTCCCGGTGTGCACAGCGACTGGAGTTGGTGGCGAACCTCGGGTCGTCAGCGAGGTCCTGGCGATCGATGATCTCCCGGGCGACCCGCTGCCATTCGCGGTCGTTGGTGGTGCCGAGGACCACGGTCTGACCGTCGCGCGTGGGGAACGCGCCGTACGGCGCCACGGCGGGCGAGCCGACCCCGAGCGGTTGCTGGTCGATGCCGGAATGCTGGGTGTAGGTGAGCGCATAACCCATCACGTCGGTCATCACGTCGAACAGGCTCAGCTCCACCGACGGGGTCGCCGACCCTGCGGGTCGTGAGTTCCGTCCGAACAGCAACGCCAGTATCGAGATGGCGGCGTAGAGCCCGGTGCTGAAGTCGGCCATCGCCGGTCCGGGTTTCGCGGGCATCCCCGGATAGCCGGTGATCGCGCACGATCCCGACTCCGCCTGCACCAGGAGGTCGTAGGCCCGCTTGTGCGAGATCGGCCCGCCGGGTCCGTATCCGTCGATCTCTACCGGGATGACGTCGGGGTGCCGCTCGGCGAGGTCGGCGGGTGCGACGCCCAGCCGTGCCGTCGCGCCGGGCGCCAGGTTGGACACGAACACGTCGGCACGGTCGAGCAACCGGTGCAGCAGTTCGACACCTGCCGGAGTCTTGGTGTTGAGCGTCACCGACTCCTTGCCGCGGTTGCACCACACAAAGTGCGCGGCGAGGCCGCCGGGGCCGTTCACGACGTCGTCGTAGTCACGGGCGAAGTCGCCGCCGTTGGGGTTCTCGACCTTGATGACGCGCGCGCCGAAGTCGGCCAGCACCCGGGTACACATCGGTGCGGCGACGGCTTGTTCCATGGCGACGACGGTGACGCCGGCCAGCGGGGCGGGGTGGGGTTGCGGTTCTGTCACCTGTTCAGATCACCATGCCGCCGCCAAGCGACCTCTGCGGGGGCATCTAGTAGCTCCTGGGCAGACCGAGGACGTGTTCGCCGAGAAAGTTGAGGATCATCTCCTGGCTGACCGGGGCGATCTTCATCAGACGCGACTCCCGGAAGTACCGGGACACGTGGTACTCCTCGGAATATCCCATCCCGCCGTGCAGCTGCAGTGCCCGGTCGGCTGCCCCGAAGCCCGCGTCGGCGCACAGGTACTTCGCGGTATTCGCTTCTCGGCCACAGGGTTTGCCGTTGTCATACAGCCAGGTCGCCTTACGCAGCACCAGTTCGGCGGCATCGAGACGGGCCAGGGAGTCGGCCAGCGGAAATTGCAGGCCCTGGTTCATGCCGATGGGGCGGTTGAACACGACACGCTCGTTGCCGTACTTCACCGCCTTCTCCAGCGCGACGCGGCCGATGCCCAGCGCCTCGGCGGCGATCAGCATCCGCTCGGGGTTCAGTCCGTCGAGGATGTACTTGAACCCCTGCCCCTCTTCGCCGACGCGGTGCTCGATCGGCACCATCAAGTCGTCGATGAACAGTTCGTTGGAACTGACGGCGTTGCGTCCCATCTTCTTGATCGGACGGATGTCGACGTGGTCACGGTCGAGGTCGGTGAGGAACAGCGTCATCCCGTCGGTCTTCTTGGTGACGGCGTCGTACGGCTCGGTGCGGGTGAGCAGCAGGATCTTCTCGGACTCGAGCGCCTTGGAGATCCAGACCTTGCGGCCGTTGACGCGGTACCGGTCCCCTTCGCGTTTGGCGGAGGTGGTGATGCGTGAGGTGTCCAGTCCCGCACCGGGTTCGGTGACCCCGAAGCACACATGCAGGTCACCATCGACGATCCGGGGCAATGTCGCTGCTTTGAGCTCATCGGAGCCGTGTTTGACCACCGGCTGCATGCCGAAGATCGAAAGGTGGATGGCGCTGGCGCCGTTCATGGCAGCCCCTGAGCGTGAGATCTCCTCGAGCAGCAGCGTCGCCTCGGTGATGCCGAGGCCGTGACCGCCGTACTCCTCGGGGATGGTCATACCGAGCCATCCGCCCTTGGCGACGGCATCGTAGAACTCCCGGGGGAATTCGTGCGCCAGGTCCTTTTCCATCCAGTACTGGTCATCGAACCTGCCCGCCAGCTCGGCGACGGACTTGCGGATCAGCTCCTGGTCCTCGGTGAGTTCAAAACTCATGCCACCCGGCATATCTGCCTCTCTCCGTATCGTTCCACCGCCGGAACTGCATTCCAGCAGGTCTCTTCTTGAGCTTCCTCTGCTGGAATGCAATTCCGGCGACGTGCTGCTCAGTCCGCTCAGGCTGCTCAGCCTGCTCAGTCTGTGTTGCCGGACATCTCCTTGGCATTGGCCGCGAAGTCGGCGAAGCTGGGCCCCCCGTGGTCGTGCTTGCTGAGGGCTTGGATGGAGACGTCGTGGCCTTCGGAGGCTTTGCGCAGTGCTCCGACGGTGGCCTGGTCTTTGGGGACGTGGGTGAACGGGTCCCAGTGATACCAGCGCATCGCGTTCTCATAGGTCATCTTGTTGGTCTCGGCGTCGGTGACCTGATGGGTCTTGAGGACCGCGTCGAGTTCCTCGGGCGCGTTGGGCCACATCGAATCGCTGTGCGGATAGTCGGCTTCCCAGCAGATGTTGTCGATCCCGATCTCGTTGCGCAACGCCACCCCGACCGGATCAGAGATGAAACAGGTCAGGAAATGATCCCGGAACACCTCCGAAGGCTTCTGCTTGCCGAAATCCTGACCCGTCCACGTCGAATGCATCTCATAGGTTCGATCCGCACGCTCCAGGAAATACGGAATCCAGCCCGTCCCACCCTCGGACAACGCGATCTTCAACCCCGGATACTTCTTCACCGGCGCCGACCACAACAAATCCGCCGCCGCCTGCACGATGTTCATCGGCTGCAACGTGATCATCACATCCATCGGCGCATCCGCCGCGGTGATCGCCAACCGCCCCGACGACCCGATATGGACATTCATCACCGTGTCGGTATCGACCAACGCCTCCCACACCGGCGTCCAGTACTCATCATGAAACGACGGATACCCCATCGCCGCCGGATTCTCGCTGAAGGTCAACGCATGCACCCCACGCTCAGCGTTACGCCGAATCTCTTTCCCGCACGCCTCGGCATCCCAGATCACCGGCAACGTCATCGGAATGAACCGCCCCGGATACGCCCCACACCACCCTCGACATGCCAATCGTTGTAGGCCTGCAACAACGCCAAACTGAACTCCGGATCCTCAGTGGCGAACAACCGACCCGCGAACCCCGGAAACGACGGAAAACAAATCGACCCCAAAATGCCGCCGGCGTTCATGTCCTTGACCCGCTCATCCACCTTCCAACACCCCGGCCGGATCTCATCAAGACCCTGCGGCTCCAACCCGTACTCCTCCTTGGGCCGACCCGCCACCGCATTCAACGCCACATTCGGAATCACCACATCACGAAACTGCCAGGTATCCGACCCATCAGCGTTGTGCACCAACCGCGGCGCCTCATCCAAATACTTCCTGGGCAGATGATTCTTGAACATGTCCGGCGGCTCCACCACATGATCATCAACACTGATCAAAATCATCTCGTCCTTGTGCATGACGACTCCTCTCGTCCCACACGCCTACGTGTCGGACACCTGATACTGCTGCTTGTTCTCCTACTAAGGAAACTAGCTTCTCCACCAGCGAGAATCAACGTCCCTGCCGGAGTTCGCGGCCTCCTGGCTGCGTACTTGCACCCCGCGCCGCCAGGCCACTGACCGGCAGATCTGCCGTTCGCCGTTGACGAGCCATCCGAAAAGTGGAAATCTACTGGCCAAATATGAGAACCTGATTCTCATGAGCGAGAGGAGCTCGTCGGTGCGAGTCGCCCCCCTACCGGCAGACCGATGGGACGAGGCTGTCGAAAAGGCGTTGCGCATGATGCCCGAGGAGCTTCGGAATCCGACGGACGCCGGCAACGCGGTCTCGACATTCGTCAACCACCCTGACCTCACCCGCTCCTACCTCAGCTTCAGCTTCTACCTGCTGACGCGGTCGACGCTGCCCCCACGGCTGCGTGAGTTGGCCGTACTACGAATCGCACACCTCACCGGATGCGCATACGAGTGGAGCGAGCATCTGGTGATCGGCGGCAATGCCGGGTTGTCCGAAGATGACATCGCCGCGCTGCAGCACGGCGAGGCCGCCGACGAATTCGACCGCACCGTGCTGTCGGCAGTCGACGAACTCCTCGAGCACACCCGCATCTCCGACAAGACATGGGCGGCGCTGAGCGAGGTATTCGACACCCGCCAGCTGATGGACTTCGTCTTCACCGTGGGCGGCTACCACATGCTCGCGATGGCACTGAACACATTTGGCGTCGAACCCGCAAACGTCGAGTCAACAGAGGAGAACTGAACGTGGCATTCTTCCCCAAGCCCGAAGTTGGTAGCTGGACCGAGAACTGGCCGGAGCTCGGCACCGCACCGGTCGACTACACCGACTCGATCGACCCCGAGCACTTCAAGCTGGAGCAGCAGGCGATCTTCAAGAAGACCTGGCTCAAGGTGGGCCGGGTGGAGCAGCTACCCAAGAAGGGCAGCTACTTCACCCGCGAGATGCCGTCGGCCGGTCCGGGCACCTCGGTGATCATCGTCAAAGACAAAGATGACGTCGTTCGGAGTTTCTACAACCTCTGCCGCCACCGGGGCAACAAGCTGGTGTGGAGCGACTACCCCGGCGAGGAGGTCTCCGGTACCTGCCGTCAGTTCACCTGCAAGTACCACGCCTGGCGATACGGCCTCAACGGTGACCTGACCTTCGTGCAGCAGGAGGGCGAGTTCTTCGACCTGGACAAGGGAGACTACGGACTGGTCCCGGTGCGCTGCGAGGTCTGGGAAGGGTTCATCTTCATCAACTTCGACAACGATGCGGCACCGCTGCGGGAGTACCTGGGTGACTTCGCGAAGGGGCTCGAGGGCTATCCGTTCCACGAGATGACCGAGCACTACAGCTACCGCTCGGAGATCAACGCGAACTGGAAGCTGTTCATCGACGCATTCACCGAGTTCTACCACGCGCCGATCCTGCACATGAAGCAGGCGGAGAAGGAGGAGGCCGAGAAGCTGGCCAAGTTCGGCTTCGAGGCGCTGGCCTACGACATCAAAGGTGACCATTCCATGGTGTCCTCGTGGGGAGGCATGTCGCCGCCGAAGGACCTGAACATGGTCAAGCCGATCGAGCGGATTCTGCACAGCGGACTGTTCGGCCCCTGGGACCGGCCGGACATCAAGGGAATCCTGCCCGACGAACTGCCGCCGGCCATCAATCCCGGCCGTCACAAGAGCTGGGGCACTGATTCTTTCGAGTTCTTCCCGAACTTCACGCTGTTGTTCTGGGCACCGGGCTGGTACCTCACGTACAACTACTGGCCGACCGCGGTGGACAAGCACATCTTCGAGGCCGACCTCTACTTCGTGCCGCCGACGAACCTGCGCCAGCGGCTGTCTCAGGAACTGGCCGCGGTGACGTTCAAGGAGTACGCGTTCCAGGACGCCAACACGCTGGAGGCAACCCAGACCCAGATCGGCACCCGGGTGGTCACCGACTTCCCGTTGTGTGATCAGGAGATCCTGCTGCGCCACCTGCACATGACCGCCCATCAATATGTCGACCGGTACAAGGCCGCCAAGAACGGCAACGGATCCGCCAACGGAAGTGCGACGGCGGCCTCGACGGACGAGAAGGACGCCGCGCATGTCTAAGCTGCCTGAAGAATTCGCCGACCTGGAACGATTCGCCGACTGGTGCCTGCCCACCGAGGAGGAGCGGTACACCAAGCGCCTCAACTCGTCGATGGCCGAGATGCAGGAGCTCTACGACGCCGGCATCGCGCGACTCGAGGACATCATGGTCTACGTGGACGCCCGATTCCCGCTCAAGGGGATGCCCGAGGACGCCAAGGCGCTCGTCCATCTGGGCCAGTCGATCGTCATGGTGAGTTTTCCCATCGAGGTCTGGAAGCAGCCCCGCGTGCTAGACAGTGGAGCGGCCTACATCAAACTCATCAAGGAGCCGGTGGTCTGAGGGTGGTACTGACGCTCAAAGCAGCGGGCTACGTCGACGTCGACGCCGGCGAGATAATCCGGCCCGCCGTCGTCGTCATCGAGGACGACCGGATCGTCCGGGTCGGCGGCGAACCCGAAGGCGACGTCATCGATCTCGGAGCCGCCATCCTGCTCCCCGGCCTGATGGACATGGAGGTCAACCTCCTGATGGGCGGGCGTGGTGAGAACCCCGGCCTGTCCCAGGTCCAGGACGACCCGCCGACCCGGGTACTGCGAGCGGTCGGCAACGCCCGGCGCACGCTTCGTGCCGGCTTCACCACCGTGCGCAACCTCGGGTTGTTCGTCAAGACCGGTGGCTACCTGCTCGACGTCGCACTGGGCAGAGCCATCGACGCCGGGATGATCGAAGGTCCGCGGGTGATCCCTGCCGGACACGCGATCACGCCGACCGGTGGGCACCTCGACCCGACGATGTTCGCGGCGTTCATGCCTGGCGTGCTGGAACTCACCGTCGAAGAAGGCATCGCCAACGGCACCGACGAGATCCGCAAGGCGGTCCGGTACCAGATCAAACACGGTGCACAGCTGATCAAGGTGTGCTGTTCGGGTGGCGTCATGTCGCTGACCGGAGAGGCCGGCGCACAGCACTATTCGGACGAAGAGCTGCGCGTCATCGTCGACGAGGCACACCGGCGAGGGCTACGGGTCGCCGCGCACACCCACGGCGCGGAGGCGGTCAAGCATGCAGTGGCGTGCGGCATCGACTGTATCGAGCACGGATTCCTGATGGACGACGAGGCGATTCAGATGCTGGTCGACAACGACCGGTTCCTCGTCTCCACCCGCCGGCTGGCCGAGGCGATGGATGTCTCCAAAGCGCCGAAGGTGCTGCAGGACAAGGCGGCCGAGATGTTCCCGAAGGCACGGACCTCGATCAAGGCGGCCTACGAGGCCGGAGTGAAGATCGCCGTCGGCACCGATGCACCGGCCATCCCCCACGGCCGCAACGCCGACGAACTCGTCACGCTGGTCGACTGGGGTCTTCCGCCCGCTGCTGTATTGCGCGCAGCCACGGTCGTTGCGGCCGACCTGATCAACCGGCCCGACCTCGGTCGACTGGCCGACGGCTACCTCGCCGACATCATCGCGGTGCCCGGCGATCCACTAGCCGACATCTCCGTTACACAGCACGTCCATTTTGTAATGAAGGGCGGTAAGGTCTTCAAGAATGACACCCACAAGAACTGAGGATCTCGTCGAGATTCAGCAGCTGCTCGCCAAGTACGCCGTCACGATCACCCAGGGTGACGTCGATGGCTTGGTGGAGGTCTTCACGCCGGACGGCACCTACAGCGCGTTCGGGGACACCTACACGATCAACCGTTTCCCGGTCCTCGTCGATGCTGCGCCGAAGGGCCTTTTCATGACCGGAACCGCGCTCGTCGACCTGGTCGAGGGTTCCGATACCGCCACGGGTACCCAGCCGCTGTGTTTCATCGAGCACTCGAAGCACGACATGCGGATCGGCTACTACAAGGACACCTACGTCCGTACCGAGGACGGCTGGCGACTGAAATCCCGCGCCATGACGTTCATCCGGCGCAGCGGCGAGCACGACTCCGGCCGGCCGCACGCGATCGGGCGGCCGGAGGCCGGATGACCATCCCGCCCACAGCCGAGTTCCGATCGGATCTCATTGCCTGGCTGGATGACAACGACCTGACCCCACCACCTGACGACCACACGCTCTCAGGGCACATGCGGCAGTTCGCCCGGGTGCAGCGGGCGCTCTACGACGCCGGCTGGAGTCGCTACGGCTGGCCTGAGCATGCCGGCGGACTCGGCGGCCCGGCGATGCTGCGTGCCGTCGTCGGCGAAGAGGTCGTCGGCCGGCGACTGGCCGAGCCCGGGCCCTACTCGATGCTCGAAGTGCTGGCCCCGACGATGATCGACTACGCACCCCCAGAACTGGCTGCCGACATGGTTCCCCGACTGCTCAGCGGCGACGAACAGTGGTGCCAGGGGTTTTCCGAACCGGGATCGGGCAGCGATCTCGCCTCGCTGACCACTCGCGCCGTGCTGGACCCCGATTCGGGCGGCAGCCGCTACATCATCAACGGCCAGAAGGTGTGGACCAGCTTCGCCCAGTACTCGCACCGGTGCATCCTGCTGGCCCGGACCGGAGGTGCCGACACCCCCAACCACGAGGCGATCACCGCGTTCTTCGTCGATGTGGACACCCCGGGCATCACCGTGCGCCCACTGCGCACGATGCACGACGTCGACGAGTTCTGCGAGGTGTACTTCGACGACGTGGTGGTCGACGCGGGCCGGGTGCTCGGCAAGCCCGGTGACGGATGGCGCCTGGCGATGGATCTGCTGCCCTACGAACGCTCGACCTGTTTCTGGCAGCGCATCGCCTATCTGTACTCCCGGTTGGATGCGCTGATCCACGACGTCAAAGGGCTTGGTCAAGCAGCAGATTCGGACGTCGGTGATACCTACCTGGCCCTGCACACCCTGCGTTGCCGGTCCCGGGCCACTCAGCATCGATTGGCCGACGGTCACAAGCTGGGTCCCGACACGTCGATCGACAAGGTGCTGCTCGCCGGCGCCGAACAGAAGCTCTACGACACCGCACGCGATCTGCTGCCGGGCGCCGTCGAACTCGACGACACCGAGTGGCGCACCGAGTTCCTGTATTCGCGGGCCGCAAGCATCTACGGCGGCACCGCCGAGGTGCAGCGCAACATCATCGCCCGTCGGCTGCTCGACCTCGGGAAGGAGTGACAATGGACCCCGACTCTCTCGCATTGCTCGAAGACGGACTCCGCAAGACCATGCTGTCGACCTCCGGCGCCGAGCTGGACAAGGCGCTCGCCGAACTGGGCTGGGCCGAGATGCTGGCGGACATGCACGAGTCCGCCGTCCCGCTGGTGTTCCGGCTGCTGGGTGAAACCGGTTCGCACGCATCAGTTCTCAACGATGTAGTGCTCCTGACCGCCGGCCGCGAGGAAGGGGACACCCCGGCACTGCCCTACGCCGGCGGCACTTGGGTGGTGTGGGACTACGCCCAGGCGGGTCAGAGCTCCGCGCTCGGCGGGCTGCCGCTGCGTCGGGTGGAGGAGGGCGGGCACCTGCGACTGCCCGACGCCCGTCGCGCTGTGGGCTGGTGGCTGGTGGGCTCAGCACGGGCGATGCTGACCCTGGCACGCCAACACGCACTCGACCGTGTCCAATTCGGCAGACCGATCGCCGGTTTCCAGGCCGTGCGGCACCGACTCGCCGAGACGCTGGTGGCCATCGAGGGCGCCGAAGCCACGCTGAGCCTGCCCGGCGAGGACAATCCCGACCTGACCGCGCTGCTGGCCAAGGCCGCCGCCGGCAAAGCCGCACTGACCGCGGCCAAACACTGCCAGCAGGTGCTCGGGGGCATCGGCTTCACCGCAGAGCACGATTTGCACCACCACATCGAAAGGGCCCTGGTGCTCGACGGATTGCTGGGCAGTTCAAAGGAACTCACCAGGCGGGCCGGAGCAGGCCTGCGGGCCCGCGGTTCGGCGCCGCGCCTTGCGGTCCTCTGAGGGCGTCCCTTTCCCGTCGAGCGCGCGTGTCTGCACGCCGCCGCGCCGCAGATCCTGGCATTGCGTGCGCGCTCGCCGGCGTCGAGTGCGCGCTTGCTGCCGCCGCGTGACGGCGTGTCGCGTGCAGACACGCGAGCTCGGCCGGAGGGGTTACTTGTTGATGTTGGCCTTCATCTCGTCGAGGTTCACCAGCACCGGCCACCCACCGACGCTCAGCGCGTTACCGTGGCCGGTCTGGTGGACGTCGAACACCGACTGGATCGCCGCGTAGAACCCCTGGACATCCAGCGTCTGGTTGACCGCACGCTTGGCCTGGCGGAGTGCGAACGGCGGCATCGTGGCGATGTGTTCGGCCATCGCCCTGGTCTCGCTGTCGAGCTCATCGCGCGGGACCACCTTGTTGACCATCCCGGTGCGGTGGACTTCCTCGGCGGTCATCGCCCTGCCGGTGAACAAGATCTCCTTCGCCTTGCGAGGTCCGAGTTCCCAGGTATGGCCGTGGTATTCGACACCACCGATTCCCATCAGCACGACAGGATCGGAGAACTGCGCATCATCGGCGGCGATGATGAGGTCGCAGGGCCAGCACAACAGCAGGCCCCCGGAGATGCACCGGCCCTGCACTGCGGCAATGGAGGGCTTGGGGACGTTGCGCCAGCGGAGCGTGTACTCGAGGTAGCGCTTGGCTTCGTGCTGGATGATGAACTCCAGGGTGATCTTGTCCGGCACCGGACCGCCTCCCCGCAGGTCGTGGCCTGCCGAGAAATGCTTCCCGTTGGCGCGCAGCACGATCACCGCCACGTCGTTGTCCTCAGCCGCCCGCGTCCATGCCGCATCGAGTTCGTCGAGCAACTCCGGGTTTTGGGCGTTGGCGGCCTCGGGCCGGTTGAGGGAGATGGTTGCGATCTTGTCGGTCACGTCGTAGTCGATGTACACGGCGGATCCTCAGGTCTCGGAGCGTGCCCTCGAGGGCGACGCTGACAGTCGATTGTCGAGCGGTGGAAGAAGAGAGCAAAAGCGCCCCGGACTCGATGCCGTACTTGGGCCTTCTGTTATCACCAAAATGAGAATACTATTCTCGCGATGAGGAAGTTACAATCTCTGACACGTGGGCCGAGAGGGGGTGCAGGACCGCAATGGCAAGACGTTCTCCGGTACAGTCAGTGCATGTTCTCCCCAGTCGGGCTGCGACAGAGGCGCCGGTGACCAGCCCCAGCGAGGAACCCGCCTGGAAGCAGCGCGCGGTCGAACGGTCGATCAAGACCGCCAAGCTGCGCGCCGCCCAGCGCGTGCAGCGATTCCTCGACGCCGCGCAGGCCATCATCATCGAGAAGGGCAGCACCGACTTCACCGTACAAGAAGTCGTCGACCGCTCCCGCCAGTCGTTGCGAAGCTTCTACCTGCAATTCGACGGTAAACACGAACTGCTGCTCGCGCTGTTCGAAGATGCGCTGAGCCGCTCGGCCGACCAGATCCGCGCAGCCACCGACGGCCAGGAAGACCCGCTCGAACGCCTGAAAGTGGCAATCCAGCTGCTGTTCGAGACGTCCCGCCCCGACCCCACGGCCAAGCGACCGTTGTTCACCGACTTCGCCCCGCGCCTGCTCGTGTCGCATCCCTCCGAGGTCAAGGTGGCCCACGCCCCGTTGATCGCGCTGCTCACCGAGCTGATGGAGGAGGCCAGCGCCGCCGGCGAACTACGCGCGGGCATCAACCCGAAGCGCATGGCAGCGATGACCATGCAGACGGTGATGTTCGTCGCCCAGTCCAGCGGCGACGTCGGCGACGGCACCGCAAATCCCATCTCCGCCGACGAGGTCTGGGACTTCTGCGCCCACGGCTTCACCGCCGAATAGCGCAGAGTCGCCCTCTCCGATACTCAGAAGAGTATTTCCGGCAATGGACGGCCGACACATCGCACGCCTGGCGATTTCCTGAACGAGAGGGCTGTTCTTCTTTTCGGAGAGGGCTGCATGCCCGAAACGATTCCCCCATTGACACTCGCCTGTCCGCGATGCCAGAGTTGTGAGACAAATGGCATCCCGTTGTCTTACGAAGACTTGTCCAGCGAGAGGGACACTGTGACGATCAGCGCTGACAGCTCCGACGTGGATGACGTCGCGACCGACGAGCTGTACTACGACACCTACGGCGTCGACCTCAACATGAACCCCTATCCGGTGTTCGCCCGCATGCGTGAAGAAGCGCCGCTGTACTACAACGCCAAGCACGACTTCTACGCGTTGAGCCGGTTCGACGACGTCAATCGGGCCCTGATCGATCATGAGACCTTCATCTCCGGACGTGGAGCCATCCTCGAGATCATCAAGTCCGGCATGGAAATCCCCCCGGGCACATTGATCTTCGAGGATCCGCCGATCCACAACATCCACCGCAATCTGCTCTCGAGGATGTTCACCCCTCGGAAGGTCCTGGCTCTGGAACCGCAGATCCGGGAGTTCACCGCACGCTGTCTGGACCCGCTGGTCGGCACCGAGCGCTTCGATTTCGTCAACGATCTCGGAGAGCAGATGCCGATGCGCGTCATCGGGATGCTGCTGGGGATCCCTGAAGAACATCAGCGCCGGGTGACCGACCACGGTGAGGCCACTTTGCAGAGCCAGCAGGTCGACTTGATGGCGACCGGTGAGGTTTTTGCCGAGTTCATCGACTACCGAACCGAACATCCCTCCGACGACATCATGACCGACCTGTTGAACGTGGAGTTCGAGGACGAGACCGGCACCGTGCGTCGGTTGACCCGTGCCGAGCTGCTGATGTATCTGACGGTGGTCGCCACCGCAGGCGCAGAGACGACCACCCGGATGATCGGCTGGGCCGGAAAGACGTTGGCGGACTATCCCGATCAGCGTCGGGACCTCGCCGAAAATCCCGAGCTGATCCCCGGGGCGATCGAGGAGATCCTGCGTTGGGAGCCCCCCGCACTTCAAGTGGCCCGCTACGTCGCGCGTGACACGGAGTATTACGGCCGACCGGTGCCCGAAGGCAGCGCGATACTGCTGTTGGTCGGTGCCGCCAACCGTGACCATCGGCGCTTCCCGCCGGACGGCGACGTTTTCGACGTCCGCCGGGTACCGCGCTCGCACTTGACTTTCGGCGCGGGGACCCATTTCTGTATGGGCAATGCGCTCGCGCGGTTGGAAGGCCGGATCGCGCTCGAGGAGATCCTCAAGAGGTTCCCCGAGTGGGAGGTGGACTGGCCCAATGCTGTCCCCTCCCAGACCACCGCGGTCCGCGGCTGGGAATCCATGCCCACCTTCGTTTCCTGATTTCTCGACAACTACCACCACAAAGGACTGAACATCATGGCGGGACGCGTAGAAGGCAAAGTCGCTTTCATCACCGGTGCAGCGCGCGGGCAGGGACGGGCGCACGCGGTGCGGCTGGCTCAGGAGGGTGCCGACATCATCGCCGTCGACATCTGCAAACAGGTTGACAGCGTGCAGATCCCGCTGTCCACGCCGGAGGATCTCGCCGAAACCGCCGACCTGGTCAAGGGACTCAACCGGCGGATCTTCACCGCCGAGGTCGACGTGCGGGATTTCGACGCGTTGAAGACGGCTGTGGACACCGGTGTCGAGCAGATGGGCCGGCTCGACATCATCGTCGCCAACGCCGGTATCGGCAACGGCGGCGCCACGTTGGACAAGACCAGCGAGGTCGACTGGACCGACATGATCGACATCAACCTCGGCGGTGTCTGGAAGACCGTCAAGGCCGGTGTGCCGCACCTTCTCGCGGGTGGCCGTGGCGGGTCGATCATCCTGACCAGCTCGGTCGGCGGGCTCAAGGCTTACCCCCACACCGGCCACTACGTGGCGGCCAAGCATGGTGTGGTCGGCCTGATGCGGACCTTCGCCGTGGAACTGGGCGCGCAGAACATCCGGGTGAACTCGGTGCACCCCACCAATGTGAACACTCCCCTGTTCATGAACGACGGCACCATGAAACTGTTCCGGCCCGACCTCGAGAACCCGGGACCGGACGACATGAAGGTGGTCGGAGAGATGATGCACACCCTGCCCATCGGCTGGGTGGAACCGGAGGACATCGCCAACGCCGTGCTGTTCCTGGCATCCGATGAAGCGCGCTTCGTCACCGGCGTCACGCTGCCGGTCGACGGCGGCAGCTGTCTCAAGTAGCCGGCCGACCGATGACTGCCGCGGAACTGTCGATTCCGCAGGGATGGGACGAGATCTCGCCGGCGTGGATGACCTCGGCGCTCGCCCAGAGCTTTCCGGGCGCCGAAGTCGACGACGTGCGCGTGGTGCTGCGCGACGACGGCACCAACCGCCGGGCCCGCCTCGAACTGGGGTACTCGGCAGGCGACGGTCCGGCCACGGTGTTCGCCAAGGCCGTCGACCCCGAGCATGCCGATCTCGTCGCGTTGACCAGCGGCCTGTACCACGAACCACGGTTGTTCTCCTCAGAGGTCACACTGCCCCTGGACCACCCCGCCGTGTACACCGCGATCATCGACGAGGACCGCCGCGACTTCCTGCTGATCATGGAGGACGTGGTCGCTCGCGGCGCGGACCCGCGGGACTCGACTCGACCGATGTCGGTCGATCAGGCCGCGGCCGGGGTGCGCGGACTGGCCCGGCTACACAGCGGGTTCTGGGGCGGCCGGCTCACCGGGAATCCCGCGCTGCAGTGGGTGGAGCCGTTTGTCGCGTTCGAGGGACTCGAGTACGCGCCACTGCACATCGCGCACGAGCGTTTGGGGGACACCGCCCCTGCCGAGGTGATCGCGCTGAACGGTACCGAACTCTTCGTCGACATCTGGGCGCGCTACATCGGTTCACTGACCGCCTCGACCCCGACGCTGCTGCACGGTGACCCGCACATCGGCAACACCTATGTGCTGCCGGACGACACGGTCGGCTTTCTCGACTGGCAGATGGTGCGCCGTGGGAGCTTCTCCCTGGACCTGGGCTACTTCCTCCAGGGGGCACTGACCATCGAGGACCGCCGCCGGTCAGAACGCGACCTGCTCGAGCAGTATCGCGATGCACTGCAACTGCCCGAGGCCGACATGCCGACGGCTCAGGACATCTGGCTGGGTTACCGCGCTTCGGTCGCGCACGGTCTGGCGATCTGGATGGCCACGCTCTCCGGCGGTGATGCATGGCAGCGTGCGGACATCTGCCTGGCGTTCGCGCAGCGGTACGGCGCGGCGTTCGTCGATCTGCAGACGCGCGAGGCGCTGGACACCATCTGCGGCTGACGCTTTCGGGGAAACCACCCGTGATCATGATCCCGGGGTGGTTGCATGGTCTCCCATGAGGCGACTCAACGGCATGGACGCCATGCTGTTGTACAGCGAGACGCCGAATCTGCACACGCACACGCTGAAGGTCGCGGTGATCGACGCGGCCGGCTTGCGGGGTCAGTTCGGGTTCGATGAGTTCCGCCGGACGGTGGCGCGTCGACTCCATCTGCTCGAACCCCTGCGCTACCGACTCGTCGACATCCCTTGGCGGCTGCATCATCCGATGTGGATGCAGGACTGTCCGGTCGATCTGGACTATCACCTCCGCCGGGTGCGGGTTCCGGCCCCCGGCGGCCGGCGTGAACTCGACCGGGTGATCGGTGAGATCGCCGGCACGCCGCTTGACCGCTCTCGCCCCCTGTGGGAGTTCTACTTCGCCGAGGGGATGCCCGACGACCGGTTCGCGCTGATCGGAAAGGTCCATCACACCCTCGCCGACGGCGTGGCGTCGGCCAACCTGCTTGCGCGGCTGATGGATCTGACGGGTTCATCGCAGGACGAAAGCGAGGAACCGCCGCCGACGTGTGAGCCACCGTCTACCGGGCAAC
Organism: Mycolicibacterium hippocampi; assembly: GCF_010723735.1. Taxonomy (GTDB): domain Bacteria; phylum Actinomycetota; class Actinomycetes; order Mycobacteriales; family Mycobacteriaceae; genus Mycobacterium; species Mycobacterium hippocampi. The sequence goes on from NZ_BLLB01000002.1 coordinate 4,815,159, forward strand.
TGCTGTGGGAGGCCCAGCTCGACCACTTCCACAACATGGCCGAGATGCCGCGGCTGTTCGCTGACGCGGCGCGAGGGCTGTCCCGGCTGCGTCGGCGCGCCCGAAGTCGGAGTGACCACCCCGACCTGGCGAAGCCGTTCAATGCCCCGCCCACCTTCCTCAACCATGTCGTCTCCCCCGTCCGTACGTTCGCGACCGCAACGCTTTCGCTGGCCGAGGTCAAGGAAACCGCCCGGCAGCTGGGCGTGACTTTCAACGACATCGTGCTCGCGGTGGCCGCTGGTGGTCTGCGGGAACTGCTGCTGCGCTACGACGGCCGCGCCGACCGGCCGATCCTGGCCACCGTGCCGATCAGCACCGACAAATCCGCCGAGCGGATCACCGGCAACGAGATCGGCGGGCTGATGGTGTCGGTGCCGGTGCATGTCGACGATCCGCTGCACCGGGTCGAGCTGACCTCGTTGGCCACCAGGCGCGCCAAGGAGAACAACGACCTTCTCGGACCCACGCTGCAGGGCAGGATGCTCGAGTACCTGCCGCCGCCGCTGGCGCCTGCGATGTTTCGCGTGCAGTCCAGGCACGCCGACCACAACCGGATGATGAACGTCGCCGTCTCCAACGTCCCCGGCCCCCGGGTCCGGGGGCACATCGGCGGTGCGCCGGTCACCGAGATCTACTCTGTCGGAGTACTTTCGGCAGGTAGCGCCTTCAACATGACGGTGTGGAGCTACGTCGACCAGGTCGACATCGCGGTGCTGTCCGATGACCGCACGTTCACCGACCCACATGAGGCCACCGAGGCCATGGTCCATGCCTTCGACGAGTTGAGACAGGCGTGCGGCCTGCCGCCGTCGAGCATCGTGGACACCGCCATGGGCCCTGCGGTGGCCGTCGACTAGCCCTGTGCGCGAAGCTCGTTGCGCAGGATCTTGCCGGTGCTCCCGCGGGGCAGCTCGGGCAGAATGGTGATCTCGCGGGGTACCTTGTAGTTCGCCAGGTTGTCCCGCACGTGCTGTTTGAGGTCGTCGACGGTGACCGTGTCCCCGGCGGGACGGTCGGCGAGAACGACGAAGGCGACGAGGCGTTGCCCGTACTCGGCGTCGTCGACCCCGAGTACCGCCGCCTCGGCCACTGCAGGATGGCCGACGAGTGTCTTCTCGACCTCGATCGGATACACGTTCTCCCCGCCCGAGACGATCATCTCGTCGTCCCGGCCCACGACGAACAACCGGCCTGCGGCATCGAGGTAACCCATGTCGCCCGAGGCCATGAATCCGTCGTGGAAGTCTCGGGTGGCGCCGGAGGTGTATCCGTCGAACAGCGTCGAACTGCGGACGAAGATCTGCCCGACGTCCCCGGGCGGGGCTTCCCGGTGGTCACCGTCGAGAATCCGGATCTCGGTTCCGTCGGCCGGTCTTCCCGCGGTATCGGGCGCCGCACGGAGATCGGCCGGAGTGGCCGTGGCGATCATGCCCGCCTCCGTGGCGTTGTAATTGTTGTAGATGACGTCGCCGAACTCGTCCATGAACGCGGTGACGACATCGGGGCGCATCCGGGAGCCCGACGCAGTCGCGAAGCGTAAAGTGCTGCCGCTGTACAGGTTTCGTATCTCCGTCGGCAGGTCCATGATGCGGTCGAACATCACCGGCACAACCGCCAGACCGGTGGCCCGGTGCCTGTCGACGAGCTCGAGCGTCGCCTCGGGGTCGAACTTGCGTCGGGTGACGATGGTGCAGGCCAACAGGCCGGCGAACAGAAGCTGCGAGAAGCCCCAGGCGTGGAACATCGGCGCCGCGATGACGATCGGCTCCTCGGCCCGCCACGGGGTGCGATCGAGGACCGCCTTCAGGTCAGCTGCACCGCCGCTGCCGGCAGATCGTTTGGCGCCCTTCGGCGTTCCCGTGGTACCGGACGTCAGCAGGATGATGTCGCTCTTGCGGTGGCTCGGCTCCGGCCGCTGTCCGAGGTGGGCGCCGATCAGCTCGTCGAGCGTCGGCGTCGCTTCAGGGGCCTGTACCCAGCTCAGAAACCGGGTGACCCCCGGCGCGTTCTGAAGCGCCCTGTCGACGGTGCCGCTGAACTCCTGGTCGTAGATCACGACATCGGCGCCCTCGCGTTCGATCACCTCGGCCATGGCCGGACCGGCGAACGACGTGTTCAACAGCAGAACGTCGGCGCCGATGCGGTTGGCGGCCACCAGCGCCTCGACGAATCCTCGATGATTTCGGCACATCACCGCGACGGTTCTGGGGTCCAGCTTCTGTAGCGCAACCCCGAGTGCATCGATCCGATCGTCGAGCTGTTTCCAGGTCAGGGTGCCCTTTTCGTCGATGAGCCCGGGCCGGTCGGGGCACCGCTGGGCAGCCGCAGCGAACCCGACCGTCGCGCTCACCCCGGCACGGCGCACTGCCGCCCCCATGCGCAGATAGCGATCCGGACGTATCGGCGCGATCAGCCGTGCCCGCCACAGGGTCGCCAGCAGCCCCAACTGATCGGCCATCGCGCTCACCCCAGCACCGGAAAACGCCGTTGGCGGGACAACTCGTCGAGTCCTGCCTGCATGACCGCCCGCACGTGCAGGTCGACCTCGGCGACATCCGGGTCCTCGCCGAATTCCGCGACGACGTCGATCGGGTCGAGGACACGGGTGACGATCTTGGACGGCAGCGGGATGTTGGGCGGCAGGATCACCGACAGCCCGAACGGGAAACCGACGCTGACGGGCAGGATCTCAAGACGGGCTTTGTTGAGGCCGAGCCTGCGCGCGATCGAGTCGCCGCGGGCCAGGAAGATCTGGGTCTCCTGGGCGCCGATCGACACCATCGGCACGATCGGCACACCGGCTTCCACGGCCGTGCGGACGTATCCGGTGCGGCCGGCGAAGTCGACGACGTTCGCGGTGAGGGTCGGCCGGTAGGAGTCGTAGTCGCCTCCGGGGAACACCAGCACCACAGCACCGGAGCGCAGTGCCGCACCCGCGTTCTCGCGGCTCGCCTCGATGACGCCCGCGCGACGCAGATAGTCCCCCATCGGCCCGAGAAAGATGCCGTAGTGCCCCAACGTGTACAGCGGCCGGTCGAATCCGAATCGCTCGTAGAACTCCGGGGCGAACACCAGTACGTCCGGGGTGAGCATGCCGCCGGAATGGTTGGAGACCAACAGCGCCCCGCCCGCCGCAGGCATCGAATCCAGACCGCGCACTTCGGCACGGAAGTATCGTTTGATCAGCGGACCCACCCAGCTCGTGATGTGGCGGGTGAATTCAGGGTCCCACTCGGCCATCTCGGCGCGGTCGTCGGCCATCGTGACAGCATATGTTACTCTCCGTAAAAGAGAATGTCATATCCGCAGGTAGGAGTAGTTTATGCCGGGAACGGTGCTGGTCACCGGAGGCTTCGGACTGGTCGGCTCGGCGACTGTGCGACGGCTCTGCGAACTCGGCCGCCGCGTTGTGATCGCCGACCTCGACACCCCGGCCAACCGCACCGCCTCCGAGAAGCTGCCGGCCGGCGCCACGGTGCAGTGGGCGGACCTGACCGACGCGGACCAGACGGGACGACTGGTCGCCGCCGTCGACCCCGAGGCGATCATCCACCTGGCAGCGGTCATCCCGCCGGGCATCTACAAGAACCGCGCGCTGGCGCGGCGGGTCAACGTCGACGCCACCGCCACGTTGGTCGGCGTCGCCGAGGCCCGGCCCACTCCCCCACGATTCGTGCAGGCATCGAGCAACGCGGTGTTCGGGTCGCGCAACCCTCACCGAGCCACCGGGCCGGTCACCGCCGACATGCCGATGCGCCACTCCGACCTCTACAGCACGCACAAAGCCGAGGCCGAGGCGATTGTGCGGGCCTCCTCGCTGGAGTGGGTGGTGCTGCGGCTCGGCGGGGTCCTCAGCGTGGACCCGAAGGCGATGACGCTGTCTGCCGATGCGCTCTATTTCGAAAGCACGCTGCCCACCGACGGCCGGCTGCACACCGTCGACGTCCGCGATGTCGCGTGGGCGTTCGCGGCGGCGACGACAGCTGATGTCGCACGGGAGATCCTGCTGATCGCCGGTGACGATTCGCACCGGATGCTGCAGGGGGATGTCGGGCCCGCACTGGCCGCCGCCCGGGGACTCAAGAACGGTCTACCTCCGGGCCGCAAGGGCAATCCCGACAGCGACGACGACTGGTTCGTCACCGACTGGATGGACACCGCCCGCGCTCAGGAAGCGCTTGGTTTCCAGCACTATTCCTGGCAGGACATGATCGACGAGGCTCATCGGAACGCCGGTGCCGCGAAGTGGGTGCTGCCTCTGGCGGCACCGCTCGTCCGTGCGGTCCTCAGGCGTCGCGGAGCCTACTGGAAGCAGCCGGGGCAGTACGCCGACCCGTGGGGAGCGATCCGCCGCAAGATCGGCGACCCGTCGCCGGATTCATGATCCGGGCCCGAGCGTCGCGGTGCCCGTCTGCGGATGGAAGTACCAGCCTCCCGCCGCTTCGGTCCCGCCGTCCACGTGGATCGTCTGCCCGGTGATGTAGTCAGCCATGCTCGAGGCGAGAAACACTGCGGCAGAGGCCATTTCATCGACGTGACCGAAGCGGCGCATCGGGACGCCATCTGCGACGCCCGCGGGCAACTCGGCGCCGGCGATGTTCTGCAGCCCCTCGGTCATCGTGAGATCGGGCGCCAACGCGTTTACCCGGATCCCGTGTGGCGCGAGCTCGAACGACGCGGTCTTCGTGTAGTTGATGACGCCGGCCTTGGCTGCTGCATACGCTGCGTAACCCGGCGCCGCGCGCACCCCCTCGATGGAGGTGACGTTGATGACGCTGCCGGGAGCGCGTGCCTGCACCAACCGACGAGCGACCCGTTGGGTACACAGCAGTACGTGCCGCAGGTTGCTGCGGTACAACGCATCCCAGCCGTTCTCGGTGGTGTCCAGCAGCGGCGAGTTGAAGGTGCCACCGGCGTTGTTGACCAGGATCGACACCCTTCCGAGCTCGCGTTCGGTGCGCTCCAGCGCGGCGTCGACCGCCTCGGCGTCGCGCACGTCGGTCGGCACCCCAAGACCGCCGATGGCGTCGGCCGCCGCCGAACAGGTGTCGGGGTTGCGTTCCCAGATCGCCACCGACGCTCCGAACGCCGCCAGTCCCTGGGCGATGCCACGGCCGATGCCGGCTCCGCCTCCGGTGACGACCGCGACGCGGTCGGTGAGCAGGATGTGGGAGGGGTCGATGGCCATAACCGTCGACGTTAGCGGGCCGGCGATGTGCCGATGACGCCATCGGCGGTGAGTCGACCGATCTCGTCGGCGGTGAGTCCGAGTTCGGAAAGCAGTTCGGTGTTGTGCTGGCCGAGCAGCGGTGCGGAAGTGCGGTGCACACGACCGGTCTCCCCGGAGATCCGGAACGGCATGGTGGTGTGTCTGGTGGCGGGATTGACGGGATGTCCGACCACTTCGAAGAAGCCGCGTGACGTCAGTTGTTCGATCTCGGCCTGCCGGTGCGGCTGGATGACCTTGGCGACCGGGACCCCGTTGTCCCACAGCGCGGCGACGATCTCGTCTGCGGCGTGCGCGCCGCACCACTGGGAGAGATGGCGGTCGATCAGGTCGTGATGGGCGTGGCGACCCGGGGCGGTCACGAGCTCGTCGGACATCACCCATTCCGGCCGTCCGAGCGCATCGCGAAGCCCAATCCACTGAGCGTCGGTCGCCACCGCCACCGCCACCCAGCTGTCGAGCCGACCGAACTCGTCGATCTCGTTGGTGAGGTACAGGTTCTGCGGTGCCGCAGCCGGTCCGCGGTTGCCGTTGCGCTGCAGCAGGGCGCCGTAGGCGGAGTGCTCGATCACCTGCTCGGCGGCGATGGCGAGGGCGGCGTCGACCATCGCTGCTTCCACCATCACCCCTTCGCCGGTACGACGGCGATGTTCGAGCGCCAGCAGCACCGCGTTGAATGCGTGGATGCCGGCGTTGGGGTCACCCAGCGAGTACGGCTCGAATGGGTTGCGGTCGGGATAGCCCGTGAGCCAACTGATACCGGCGGCGGCCTCGATGACGTAGGCGAACGCCGGGTTGTCGCGCCACGGCCCGTCGAGCCCGAAGCCCGGCATCCGCACCATCACGATGTCCGGCCGGATGGCCCTGACAGCGTCATAGGTCAACCCCATGCTCTCCAGAACCCGCGGCGTGAAGTTCTCGACAACGACATCCGCGGTCGCGATCAGTCGGTTGAGTACGTCGCGGCCGGCAGTGCTCTGCAGGTTCAGCGTCAGCCCACGCTTGTCGGTGTTGAGCCCCGAGAAGATCGGCGAGCGCTCCCACCAGAGTTCCTCGGTCGCCGGGATGCCGGCGATGAGCCTGGTGCCGTCGGGATGGCGGGTGGACTCGACGTGGATGACGTCGGCACCGAGCATCGCCAGCATGTGGGTGCAGCTCGGTCCGGCCCAGAAGGTCGTCATGTCGACGACGCGCACGCCCTCGAGCGGCAACCCGTCTTTCGCCGGAACGGTATTCCACGTGGTCCTCGGGCCGGAATCACGACGTGGAATACCGTTCCGGCGGTAGGTCTCGGTGTGCTCGCCGAGCCGCGGCGCGGGCTCCGGCGGGCGCAGCGCAGCAGGTGTCATGCGGTACGGGTGCGCCGGCTGGGTGAAGCCGTCGCGAGGGTTGGGGACGAACGAGCGCCGGGCCACGAAGTGGTCGAGCGAGTCGACGTTGGCGCCGTTGGCGACCGGCGCGTTGGGAATCCGGAAGGCGGTGGCCAGGTCTCTGATCTCGTCGACGGACTGATCGGCCACCCACGCGTAGAGTTCCTCGGCCTTCTCGTTGGCCTGCTCGGTGATCGACAGTGTCGACTCCTCGTCGATCCACTCGACGTGCCCCGTCATCGCGCACAGGTCGAACCACTGCTGGGCGGTGCCGCAGCCGATGTCGACAAGTCCGTCCTTGGCGTGTGCGATGCCGGGAACGGTGAGTCGTCGCGCATCCCGCCAGGGCCTGCCGAGCATCTCGAAGTAGGTCACCGGGTAATACGTGAGTCCCAGGATCGCGGTCTCGAGCATTGACAGGTCGATCAGCTCGGCCCCACCCCGCATCCGCGACGCCAGCGTGGCCGCGCTGGCGTACGCCCCGGCGAGGTACTCGCCGACCTGGCCGCCGACGTGAACCGGGGCACGGTCCGGGGCGCCGCGACCGAGGCCGACGATGCCGCCCGACCACGCCTGCAGTGTGAATTCCGTTGCTGGACGGTCACTCCAGGGTCCGCGGAGACCGAACGGAGTGATGGCCGTGACCGTCAGATGTGGGTGGTTGCGGTGAATCACATCCACATCGAAGGCAGGGTCTTCGGCCACGCCGGACCCGCGTGACCACACGACCGCATCGGCGTCGGCGAGCAGTGCGTCGACGAAGTCGGTGTCCGAAGCCGCATCGGCCACCACCGAGTGCTTCGAGCACGCCAGATAGCTGAACAGCGCACCGTCGGTTCCGTCCGCGATGTCCGCACCCGAGGCCGACCAGCCGCGCAGTGGATCTCCCTGCGGCGATTCGACCTTGACGATCCGGGCGCCGCCGTCGGCGAGCAGCTTGGTGCAGTAGGCACCGGCGATGCCGCTGGACAGGTCGACGACGACGTAGCCGGCGAGCGGCGGCGCCGACGGCGGGGACAGCTCGGACATCGCCGCTCTAGTCCCCCTTCGCCCGGTTGCGCTTGCTCAGCCGGAATTCCGGCGGGAACTTGCTGTCGTTGTCGTTGACCGCGGCGGACAACCCGGAGTCGATCGACTCGAACATGTCCAGGTCCTCGTCACTGTCGTTGGCGACCCCGTTGCCCATCGATTCGAAGAACGCGCTCAGTAGGCTGCCCATGTACTCGCCCTGCTGCTGCTTGAAGATCTCGAAGAACATCTTCTGCTGGAACACGGTGTCCACCGGCCGGTTCCGTGCGCACGCCATGGCGTATTTGCGGGTCTCGGCCTCGAGCGCGTCGCGCGTCACCACCTTGTTGAGGAAGTTGCAGTCGTACATCTCCGCCGCAGTGAACGGCCGCCCGGTGAAAACCATCTCCTGGAACTTGCGCAACCCCATCATCTGCACCCAGGTCCACATCCGGGGACCCCAGCCGTGATAGCGGAACGACGGGTGCCCGAACAGCGCGTCATCGGAAGAGATCACCAGATCGGCGTCGGCGCACTGATAGAAGTGCCACCCGTAGCAGTAGCCCTTGGCCTCGACGATGCTGATCTTCTTGAAATCCTGCAACGCACGGTTGCCGGCCTGCGAGTTGGCGTACCAGGCACTGATGGTCGCCCCGTTCCGGAACGTGCCCTTCGGCGGGTAGGTCACCTCGCCCACGCCCTCGTCCTCGAGCCGCAACTCGGCCAGTCGCACGGCCGGATCGTCGTTTCCCTCCATGAACTCCGGAAGGTCCGCGCCGCTGCCCAGGTTGTCCCCGACGCCGCGGATTATCACCACCTTCACATCGTTGTCGGTGTTGGCCGCGCGCAACACATCCGCGTACCGCAACCGCGCCATCGAGGTCGGAGCGTTGAGGAATTCTGGACGGTTGAACGTGATGGTGGCGATCTTGGTCTTCGGATCCTTCTCGTAGAGGATGATCTCCTCCGGCGACGGCCGGTCAACCATGAACGGCCTCTCCGTATGCCGGAGCGGCCGACATCACCTCGGCGCCGTCGGCGGTGATCAACACCGCGTCGCGGGTGAGCACCCCCCCGACGCCCTCTTCCCAAACATAAGCGGTCACAGCGAGCACCATCCCTTCCTCGAGCACCTCGGCTTCGGCGGTCGCCCGCAGAGTCGGTGACACCACTGGCGGGTCGAAGCCCAACCCGAGCCCGTGCGCGACGGGCATCGCCGGCAGACGCTCACCGGCCTGGTGGTAGGCAGCCAGCAACGCGCTCGTGGCCGAACCGGGACGGCAGGCCTCGATCAACAGGCGCCACAGGTCGTCTCGCCGCCGGTACAGCGCGCGCACGGCGTCGGTCGGTTCACCGACATACAGCGTGCGTGCCACCTCCGCGACATAACCATCGGCCAGCACCCCGGCCGCCACCACCACCAGGTCACCGTCACGCACCCGGCCATCACCGTCGGCGCGGCGCCACGGATGCTCCTTCGACGTCACCCAGGCGGCATCCTGAGTCGCCGGGGTGCTCACGCCACCGGCGGCCTCGGCCTCCAGCACAGCGCCGGCGAGGGCGTTCTCGGTGGTACCCGGACCGAGGGCGGCCACACCCGCGGCAAGTCCCTCCTCAGCGACGACGAGCGCGCGACGCAGCGCCTGCACTTCCTCGGGCGTCTTGATCCGGCGGGCCGCTTGCATGGCCGGCTCAGCGTCGATCAGTTCCGCTTTCGGGAAGGCCATCGGTAGTAGCTTGGCGAACGTCGGTGTCAGGGCGTCTGTTCCGACTCGACGTACGGTGTCGGCACCCTTGATGTCCTGCAGTATGCCGATCAAGGTCATGGGGTTCCACGCGAACCCGTACAGGTTCTCGTGCGGTATCTCCTCGGGGATGCCCTCGTCCCACGTGCTGTTGAGGTGGATCTCACCGGTGGCACGCACGAACTCGCAGATCGGCCCGAAGGGACGCGTTCCCACCACCCACAACTGCGGGGCACCCGAGATGTAGCGAACATTGGCCTGTCTGCCCAGCACCAGCATGTCGAGGTCGTGAGCTTCCATCTGCGCGAGGGCACGCTCCCGACGGCTGAAACGCAAAGCGCGGCCGTCTGCCTCGATCTCAGTTCCCACCGGACACCTCGTACGGGTCGTAGGGATACGCGGTCAGCGGCATCCAGCCACCGTCGGTGACCACTACGATCTCCTCGCCGCGGTACCCACCGGTGCCGTCCTCCCAGACCACCGGCTCGAACACCAACAGCATGCCGGCCGGGAAGACGAAGTTGTCATCCCACTCCTGGCCGAGATCCGTTCCGATCATCGGCATCTCCGCCGCACTGGTCCCGATGCCGTGTCCCAGGTAGAAGTGCGGCAGCCACGGCTTCTCCCCACCGGCAGCTGCGGTCGCCGCGCGCCCGAGGTCACCACAGGTCGCCCCGGCCTTGGTCACCGCCAGCACGGCGTCGACGATCTCGGCCCACTTCTCGAACTGCCGCTGCTGAGCCGGCGTCGGATCCTGGCCCACGATCCAGGTGCGCCCGTGGTCGGAGCAGTAGCCGTGGTAGGCGATCGACACGTCGGTCCACAGCACATCACCCTGCTGGATCTCACGCTCGGTGGTCAGAAGGGGTAGCGCGAGATCGCCGGTGGTGGTCCAGGTGCCCTCGGCCTTCGATGTCGGCATGGCCTGCCAGATCGAGTCGAACATGTTGGTGGTCGCGCCGAGTTCGAAGGTGCGGCGGACGAATTCGGCAGACAGGTCGATCTGGCGTGCGCCCGGGGTCAGCGACTTCTGAATCTCGGCGATGGCTTCCTCGGTGATCTGACACGCGCGCTGGATACACGCGATCTGGTCGACGGTCTTGACCAGTTTGGCCGCGCCGACCACCGCGGCGGCATCCACCGGTGGGCTCGGGAAGAGTGCGCTGCCGGCCCGCCGCATCGCCCCGGTGAACTCGTCCGTCGCGATCGTCGCGCCAGCCGGAATGAGGCGGTCCAGCACCTTGGCGAAATCGGCGACGCCTTCGTCGAACTCCAGATAAACCGGCCCGTGCAGGTGATCATCAGGTAGGTCCGACTCCATGGCCGCACCCTCACGGAAGGGCAGGAACAGATGCGGGTGGTCGTCGTCGGCCAGCACCACCGCCACCGGCCGCTCGACATGCGACAACCCCGCGTCCGCCAACGGCCAACTGATGCCGGTGGCGTACATGACGCTGCCGTTGCCGAGCAAGACCAGCGCATCCACGCCCTGATCGGCCATTGCGGCGTGCAGACGTACGCCGACTTCTCTCCGCATCCGGGCGAAGTCGGGCTCGGCAGGGATGTCCAGCCACGTGTAACCGGTCCGGGCGATCTGGGTGACGCCCGAATTCGTGGCCGTCGTCGCCGTCGTGCTCACGAAAGCCCCAGGAACTTCTGCACGTTGGTGCTGACGATCTTGAGCGCGGCGTCCGGGCCCACCGCGTCGACCACCGACGCCAGCGACTTCTCGGAGTAGCCGAACGTGCTCTCGTTGTGCGGGTAGTCCGAAGACCACATCACGTTGTCGACGCCGATGCGATCGATCAACCGCAGGCCGAGCGGGTCGACCATGAACGAGGCACTCATGTGGTTGTCCCAGTAGTGACGGACGTCGTGCTCGAGTTGGTGGTTGAACATGTGCCGGTATGACGCGAGCATGTGCTCGGCGTCCTGCAGAGCGGTGGGCACCCAGGCGATCCCGCCTTCGAACCATCCGATCTTCAGCGACGGATGTCGGTCGAGGATCCCGGAGAACACGTATTTGGCGAACTGCTCGCGGAACGAGTCGACGTTGACCATCATGCCGACCACGACGCTGTTGTTCTGGCACGGTGTCTTGGGAGGCGTCTCGCCGATGTGATGGCTGACCGGGAGCCCGGCGGCCTCGATCTCATCCCAGACGGCGTCCATGGCGGTGCTGCCGTAGTCGTAGATGTTGCCGTCGTCGTCCTTGCCCGGGTTCAGCGGTAGCAGAAATGTCTTGAGACCGAGTGACTTCAGCTCTTCGAGCGTACTGCGGGTGCCTTTCGGATCCCACCAGTTGATCAACCCGACGCCGTAGAAGTGGCCGTTGGAACGTTCCTGCAGATCGGCGATGTGCTCGTTGTAGATCCGGAACACCCGCTCGCGTAGCGACTTGTCGGGGTAGTGGAACAGGGCCAGCACGGCATTGGGAAACGCCAGCTCCTTGTCGATGCCGTCTTCTTTGAGCTCCCGAATGCGCGCCTCGATGTTGTTGGAGGCGGCACCGGCGAGGTCGTCGTACTGCATGAGCACACGGCCGAAATCGCCCCCGGTCCAGGCCTTTCCCTTCATCCCCACCATATAGGCGCCGTCCTCGTACCAGATGCGCGGCGCCGCGCCCTTGAGTTCCTCGGGGAACCGCTCGTAGAAGATGTCATCGGCAACGGAGATGTGGTTGTCTGCGGAGAAGATCACCGTGTCTGTGGGAAGGCCGGTGACACCGCCGACGGAGTGGCCGTGGCGGTTCTTCGGTGCGCCCCACCCCTCCGGCGGATACAGGGTCGCCGGTGGGTCGGTGGGCGATGAAACTGTGGGAGTGGTCATCTTCGGACTCCAATCGGGCTGTGTGCGGGGCTGTGGATCGGGCGGCGGCTACCAGCTCACCGGAAGTTCATAGACGCCGTAGGCGAGTCGGTCGTGCTTGAAAGGCACCTCGTCGAGCGGGATGGCCAGACGCATCGTGGGGATCCGGCGAAGCACCGTGTGGAACACGATCTGCAGTTCGGCACGGGCCAGCTGCTGGCCGACACACTGGTGACGGCCGTAGCCGAAACCGAGTTGCTGGCCGGCGTCGCGGGTGAAGTCGAGCCTGTCGGGCTCGGGATAGGCGGCGCTGTCCCAGTTGGCCGGGGCGAGGTCGATGATGATGCCCTCGCCGGCACGGATGGTCTCACCGGCGATCTCGATGTCCTCGATGGCGACCCGGCGCTGCCCGTTCTGGATGATGGACAGATACCGCATGAGCTCTTCGGCGGCGTTGGCGATGAATTTCGGATCGTCCGAGTCCCGAAGTAGCGCGGCCTGTTCCGGGTTCTCCAGCAACGCCAGGATGCCGATGCCGATCATGTTGGCCGTGGTCTCGTGTCCGGCGATCAACAGCCCGGTACCGAGCTGCGCGGCCTCTTTGACGCTGATCTCCCCGGCGGTGACGCGCTCGGCCAGATCGGAGACCGCGTCTTCGGAGGGGTTGGCCTGCTTCTCCTCGACGAGATTGATCAGGTACTGATGCAGGCTCATCGCACCCTTCTGCATGGCATCCGCGGCGGCGTAGCGGGCCAGACCGGCGTTGGCGTGCTCCTGGAAGAACTCGTGATCGTCGTAGGGCACGCCGAGCATGTCGCTGATCACCCGGGTGGGCACCGGTAGCGCGAGCCTGGCCACCATGTCGGCCGGCTGCGGACCGGCGAGGATCTCGTCGATGCACTCGTTGGTGACGTCCTGGATCACCGGCCGCAGCGCCTCGACCCGACGGAACGTGAACGGCTTGGACAGCATCCGGCGGAACCGGGTGTGCTCCTCGGCGTCGGAGGTGAAGACCGACCGCGGCCGCTTGTTGACCGTGGAGAGCATGTGCTCGTTCCAGTGTGGGAAGCCCTCGATGCGATCGTCGACGCTCACCCGAGCGTCCGAGAACAGGGTGCGGGCCACCTCGTGTCCGGTGATCAGCCACGGCGTGGTGCCGTTCCAGATCCGCACTCGGGATAGAGGTTTCGACTGGTTCATCTCGAGCATCTGCCGCGGGGGCGCGAAGGGGCATCCGGACTCCCGCTCCATCGGATACTCCGGCGCGGCGGAGACCGCTTGCTCGTCGAGCGTGTCTGTCATGTTCACTCCTCGATGTGGATGGCCAGGGCCGGGCAGGCGGCCGCGGCATTTCGGGTCTGTTGGGCGTGGTCGGGGCCTGGTTCGGGATTCAGCAGCTCCACCACACCGTCGTCGTCGCGCTGGTCGAAGACCTCGCCGGCATTCATCACACACATCCCCGACGAGACGCACTTGTTCTGGTCGACGGTGACCAACATGTCAGGGCAACTCCGTGACCGGGGCCTGCCACAAGCCGACGATGGCGTCGATGATTCCTGATCCGACTGCGCTCCAACTCGTTCGAGGCAGGTCCGTGCCGTCGGCGAAGGCGCGCTCGAAATCAGCGCAGGTGTGGACCAGCAGGTTTCGCGCCATGATGTTGCGCTCGGTCACCACGGCCATCGGAAGGTCGGGCAGGCAGCGGGTGATCCCGTCGACGACACGCACCAACGATCGGGAAGCCAACGCATCCCGCACCACGACCCGCTGATACGCCGGATCAGCCAGTGCCTGGGCCGCGAAGCGCGCATACCATGTCGGGTTTCCGAGTTGGGCCAGATGCTCGGTCAGGGAGCACACCAGGCAAGCGATCCAATCACGCAGGTCCGCAGAATCTCCGGTGGCCGCCACCATCCGCTCCAGGAGCAGCTCGATCGACGCGCGATGCTTGTGTTCGATGGCACGCACCAGGTCGGTCTTGGTGCCGAAGTGATAGCCGACGGCGGCGTTGTTGCCCTGGCCTGCCGCCTCACTGACCTGCCTGTTCGACACCGCGTACACGCCGTGTTCGGCGTACAGCCGCTCGGCGGCTTTCAGGATCGCCTCTTGGGTGGTGCTGGCACGGTCGGCACGGACCGTCCTTGCTGTCGTCACCCTGTCAGTGAACCAAGTCACATCGTGTAAGTCAAGCGATTGATTTAAACCGGTCATCGCTGGCTGTCCCCTGTTTTCACGGTTCTGCGCACGATGACCTTGCCGGCGACGGTGCCACCGTCGATCGGTAGCACCGTGCCGGTCACATAACGGGATCTGTCGGTCGCCAGGTAGAGAGCGGCCTCGGCGACATCCGCGGCGGTGCCCTCCCTCTTCAGTGGTCGGTCGTCGCGCATCTGCTGCCGGATCCTGGCCTCGAACCGCTCGAGGCGTTCGCGGTCCTCGTCGGTGGCCGACGACGCGAGGATGGGTGTCGGGATGTTCCCCGGCGCCAGGCAGTTCACCCGGACCTCGTGATGCGCGAGCTCGATCGCGGCGCACTTGGTGAAGTGGATGATGGCGGCTTTCGACGCCCGGTAGCTCGACACGCCCCCGCCGGCCTGGATCCCGCCGATGGAACCGAGGTTGATGATCGACCCGCCGCCATGCTCGGACATGTGGCGCGCTGCATCCCTGGTGCCGGCCATCACCCCGAGGAGGTTGACGCGCATGACACGATCGAACTCTTCGAGGTCCTCGTCGAACAGGCTCTTGCGCAGCGGGCTGGAGATACCTGCGTTGTTGACCATCACGTCCAGTCCACCGAGCGTCATGGCGGCTTCAGCCACCAGTTCGGCGATCTGAGCCTGGTCGCCCACATCCGTCCTGCGGTACACCGTCCTCGAACCGGCTGAGTTCAGCTCCGCGGCAAGGGCTTCCCCCAGATCGTCGCGGACATCGGCGATCACCACGGCGGCGCCCTCGGCGGCGAACCGCTCGACGATGCCGCGGCCGATCCCCGACGCGCCACCGGTGACGACAGCGACCTTGCCTGTGAGTTCGGTCATGCCGCACTCCCTCTCGAATGCTGTTCGCCCGAACCGGTGTTCGGGCGGGATACTACGGCCTGTCCTCGCCGTCTCGTCGAATCCGGTGTCATACCGACGCCAGGAATTCGAGCAGTAGCTCGTTGACGGCCCTGGGCTGCTCGATCTGCGGGCAGTGCCCCGCGCCCTCGATCACCGCGGCTCGGCCGAGGGCAATCTGCTCGGCGATCTTGTCCGCCCAGCCCGCCGGCAGCAGCTTGTCCCCCTGTCCCTCTACCACCAGCGTGGGGACTGCGATGCGTTCATATGCCCGCACACTGCTCGGGGTGGCCGGCGCCTCGAGCCCGGGCCGGCGGAACCTCGCCGCCGCCAGCGATTCCCATGCACCGGGTGCGATGCTGGACTCGTAGCGTCTGCGCACGTACGCCACGTCTTCGGGAAAGGCGGAGTCCAGGAACAGCGCCGCGACGATCCTGCGCATACCGGCGAGGGTGGCGTCATAGTCGTAGAGCGCGCTGACATGCTCATTGCGCTGGATGTCACCGCCGCCGCAGATCGCCACAATGCTGCGAACCGGCAACACCGGCGATTCCGAGGTGGCGTCCACGAGCAGGTTGATCGCACCCATCGAGTTTCCGACGAAGTGCGCGGACGCGACGCCCATCACCTCGCAGAACCGGGCGATGTGCCTGATCCGCATGCCTCGGCCGTCGGTGAAATCGACGACCTTGGCCGATCCCCCGAACCCGAGCATGTCCGGTGCGAGCACGCGGTACCGCGCAGCCAGCGTGTCCACGGTGTGTTCCCAGCCGATCTCGGCGTTGGCGCCGAACTCGCCGCCGTGCAGCAGCACGACCGGATCGCCTTGTCCCGCCTCCAGATAACTGGTGCGTAGCCCGTCGACCAGCACAGTGTGCTGGTCGCTCACGCTGACGCCTTCGCTGTCCCGGCGAACGCCAGCAGCTGAGTGGCCAGCAGGCCGAGCTGATCGCCGACGGCGGCGCCCTGAGGAGTGTCGGCGAGCTCGCCCGACGAAGCCCATACCTGGTCGGCGGAGTTGATTGCCACACCGAGCGGTGTCGGCCACGCTCGCAACGCATGCCCGATGCCGCGCAGCTGGGTCAGCGTGCCGACCGCCGCCTGCCATCCGTAGGCACAGCTGATGCACCCCCACGGCGTGTTGTCGAGGTAGACGCGCGGATCCTCCCGGAGATCCTCGATGTAATCCAGGGCGTTCTTGACCAGACCGGACACGGCTCCGTGATAGCCGGGTGAGCCGACGACGACGGCGTCGGCGTCGCGTAGCGCCGTCACCAGTTCGAGTGCCCGCGGTGTGCGTTCCAGCTCGTGCGGGGCGTACATCGGCAGGTCGAGGTCCTCGGCACAGAACAACCGGGTTCGCCCGCCTTGGTCCTCCACCGCCGCCAGGCAGTACCGCAGTGCCCGCTCCGTGGAAGAGTTCGCCCGCAGTGTGCCACCGAGGCCGACGATGAACGGTTGCGCTGATCCTTTGTCACTGGTCATTTTCAACACTCACTTGATCGCAATCGGACTGACAGGGGCACCGACCGCACCCACCACCTTCAGCGGCGGCGCGATGAGCTGGAACTCGTAGACACCGTCGGCGGCACAGTCGGCGGCCAACGGTCCGAGGTCCCAATATTCACCGAGCATCAAACCCATGTCCCGAAGACACAACATGTGCATCGGCAGGAATGTGCCGTCGACTCCCTGGGACGGATCCGGGTCCTCCACCATCAGGTTGTCGGAGGCGACGGCGGCGACTTCGTGCTCATGCAACCAGGACGCACATGTCCAGTGCAGCCCGGAACCGGCCTCGGCGCCGTCCGCGGTGGCCAGGAACCTCGTCCACCATCCGGTGTGGACCACGACGACGTCACCCGAACGGACCTCGACGCCCTGCTTCGCGGAGATCTCGTCGAGTTCTGATGGCGTGATCGGCGTGCCGGCCTCGCAGAACGTATCGACGCCGCGATGGGCCACCACGTCGAGAAGCACACCTCGCGAGGTGATGCCCTTGTCGGCGACCTTCTCGATGCCGAGGTGGAACGCGCCGAAGCTGGTCACGGAATCCGCAGGAAAGCCGTTGTAGAGCTTGTCCTCGTAGTACACATGTGACAGCGCGTCCCACTGGGTTGCGGCCTGCAACGGCATGACGATGAGGTCGTCGTTGAACCGGAAGGGGTTGTCGGCGAAGAAGGCACTCACGTCGGCGGCCACCGCGTTGCGCAGCCATTGCGGGCCGTACTCGACCAGCGTCGAGGCGTCACCGCCATCGACGGTCATCACGTGCACGGGATTCTGCCGGAACTTGAATGCGCCCTGCGGCCCACCGGCGCCGAAGTCACCGCCAAGCGAGATGACCTTTCCCTGCCTCGCCAGACCCGCGCCTTCCGCAACCTTTTCGCGCGTGATGAGGTTCAACGTGCCGATCTCGTCGGCGTCCCCCCAGCGCCCCCAGTTGCGTACCTCGTCCGCCATCTTGCGGAAGTCCGCCATGCTGCCGGCCATCGTCAACTCCCCTGTGCCACTGAGGCGGTATGAACCTGGGTCCAGAATCGCTCGCCGAGTATCCCACCGTCGGTCCACAGCACCTGCCCGGTGATGTACCCGGCGGCGCGGCTTCCCAGAAACGCCAGTACTGCCGCCTGCTCCTCGGCGGTGGAGACCCGGCCCAGCGGAGCGGTGAAGGAGTCCAGGTACTGCTGTCCGTAGGCCGACCTCAACTGGTCCAGGATCGGGGTTTCGGTGACACCGGGTGCTGTGCAGTTGATCCTGATGCCCCGACCGCCCAGCTCCACGGCACGGCGCATCCCGTAGAGGATGATGGCCTCCTTGGACAACCGGTAGCCGCCGTCGGCGAGCGCATCGGGATTCTCCGCGCACCACTGCAGTCCCGCGGGTACCGATGCAGTCTCGACGAGACCAGCAGTGACACCTGCGTTCTCGCGGTAGGACGACGCCGCCAACGAGGACACATTGCAGATGGCCGCACCTGCGGGCATGCGGTTGACCAATGCCTCGGTGAACTGCCTCATGCCCAGGAAGTTGATCCGGACGACCACCAGCGGATCACCGATTCCGGACGAGACCCCCGCGACGTTGAACAGCGCGTCGACCGCACCGTCGACCGCTCCGGCCGCCGCTTCGACCGAACCGGGCTCGGCCAGGTCCACCTCGATGAAATCGGTTGGCGCCGTGCCGGTGTCGCTCGGCGCCCGGCGGTCCAGTCCGGTCACCCGGGCTCCGAGTCGGCCGAGGTGGCGGGTCAGCTGCTCGCCGATGCCCGAGGCGCAGCCGGTGACCACGGCGTGGGCACCGTCGTAGCGCACCAGCTCGTCGAGTGTGGTCACCTTCAGCTCGCGGCTTCCTTCGCGGCCTTGGCGTCCTTCTCCAGCTGAGCCGCTTTGACCCGACCCTCGTTGATCTCGGCCATCGCCTCGGGGATCTCACCGGCGGTGAACTTGCCGCCGCGGCCGGTGGGCAGCCCACCGAATGCGTAGGTGTCGTCGAACAGCGGCACATCCCAGGACTGCCTGCGCGCCTCCACCTTCTCAATCACCGGCTCGAGCCGCTTCGCCTTGTCGGCGACGGCCTTCGCGTCACGCTCGATGAACTCGGGCAGGATCTCCTTGCCCATGATCTCGATCGATTCCATCGTGCCCTCGTGGCTACGCGGGTTGAGCAGCAGGATGATCTCATCGACGCCGCTGGCCTCGTAGCCGCGGAGAAATTCCCGCACCGTGTCCGGTGAGCCGATCGCACCGCGCCCCGGCCCGTAGGCCAGTGTCGGATCCTCCTTGACGGCCTCTTGGTAGCGCTCCCACACCTTGGTGCGGCCCGGGGTGTGCATCCCCGTCAGGTAGTAGTGCATGATCCCGAACGAGAAGAACCCGCCGCCGGTGCCCAGTCGTCTGAGCGCCTCGTCGTCGCTCTTGGCGACCATCATCGACAGATCTCCGCCGATCGCCAGCAGGTTCGGGTTGATCGCCGGGGTGATCGGCGCCCCCTGCTCCTCGAACTCCCTGTAGTAGCCGTCCACCCTCTCCTTGAGCGCCTCCGGCCCGGTGTAGGCGAAGCTCAACGCACCGATCGCCTTCTGGGCGGCCATCTGTACCGAGGACGGTCGGGTGCAGGCCACCCAGACCGGTGGGTGCGGCTTCTGCAGCGGCTTGGGAATCACGTTGCGGGCGGGCATCTCGACATGCTCACCCTTGAACCCGCTGAACGGCTCCTCGACCATGCAACGGATCGAGACCTCCAGCGCCTCTTCCCACTGGGCGCGCTTGTCGGCCGGATCGATGTTGAACCCGCCGAGCTCGGCGACCGACGACCCCTCACCGGTGCCGAACTCCACCCTGCCGTTCGACAGGTGGTCCAAGGTCGCGACGCGTTCGGCGATGCGGGCCGGGTGGTTGATCGGCGGCGGCAGGTGCATGACGCCGAAGCCGAGACGGATGTCCTTGGTGCGCTGGCTCGCCGCCGCCAGGAACATCTCCGGGGCGGTCGAATGGCAGTACTCCTCGAGGAAGTGGTGCTCGGTCAGCCAGACAGTGGAGAAGCCGGCTTTGTCGGCGAGTTCCACTTCGTCGAGACCGTGCTGGAACAGCTGGTGTTCGTCGTCCTCGGACCAGGGCCGGGGCAACGGGAACTCGTAGAACAGGGAAATCTTCACTTCTTTTTTCCTCCTTGGCGTGCTGGGGGGACTTCGCTGTGTTCAACACTTCTCGTCGGGCAGGTTTCGGCGATGTGCCGGGCGGCGACGTAGCCGAAGGCCATCGCCGGTCCGATGGTGGCGCCGGCCCCCGCATAGCTGCGGCCCATGACCGCGGCGGACGCATTCCCGACCGCGTAGAGGCCGTCCACGACGCTGTCGTCGGCGCGCAGCACCTGGGCGTGCTCGTCGGTCCGCAGACCACCCGAGGTGCCGAGGTCACCGAGGATGATCTGGAACGCGTAGTACGGCGGCTTGCCCAACGGGTGCAGGTTCGGGTTCGGCAGCGTCGGGTCCCCGTAGTAGTTGTCGTAGGCGCTGTCGCCGCGATCGAAGTCGTCATCGTGCCCCTTGCGGGCCAGCTCGTTGAATCGCTCTGCGGTGGATCGCAATTGCGCGCCGGGGACGCCGATCTGCGCGGCGAGTTCCTCCCAGCTCGCACCCTCCTTGACCACGCCCGACTCCAGCCACGCCGACGGGACCTTCCAGCCGGTGGGCACCGGCGCGAACGGGATCTTCGGCAGGGGCAGATGCCCTGCCACGACGTAGCGGTGGAACGACCGGATATCGGTGATGAGCCAGCAGGGAATGTGGGTGACACCGGAGCGTTGGCCGGCGATCATCGCGTGGGCGAAGTCCATGTACGGGGCCGCCTCGTTGATGAAGCGTCTTCCGTCGCCGTTGACGACGAACTGGGAGGGCATCATACGTTCGTTGAGCATGAACTGCAGGCGGCCGTCCGGCCAGCAGATCGCCGGGAACCACCATGCCTCGTCGAGCAGCTCCGTGCTGCCCCCGACCTTCTCCCCGGCGCGGATTCCGTCTCCCATGGCGGCGGGATTTCCGAAACTCCAGTCCTTGTCGACCTCGGGGAGGTGCTCGGCACGCCATTTCATGTCGTGGTCGAAGCCTCCGCTGGCGATCACGACACCGCGACGGGCCCGGACCCGGATGCCACGGCCGTCCTTCTCGATCACCGCGCCGGTGACCGCGCCGTCGACATCGGTGATCAGCTCCGTCATCGGGGAGCTGAGCCACAGCGGGATGCCCTGTTGCTTCATCGCCAGCCGGAGCCGGGCGGCCAGCGATTGACCGATCGCGGCCATCCGGTCGCCGAACACCCGGGCCCGCAGCATTCGCCAGACCAGTTTCAGCAGCACTGCCTTGCCCCGCCACGACTGGCGGACCTGGTAGAACAGCCGCAGATCCTTGGGGCCGAACCAGATTCCCTTGGGAGCCAGGGCCAGCGGGGTCAGCAGGTTCTGCTCATCGTCGCCGAGCACCCTCAGATCGATGGCCTCGACGTTGATGGTGCTGCCGAGCGCCGAGCCTCCCGGCGCCTCGGGATAGTAGTCGGCGTACCCCGGCTTCCACACGAATTCCAGCCACGGGCTGAGGTTCTCGAGGAACTGCATCATCTCCGGTGCGGTGTCGACGTACTTACGCAGCCGCGCGTCGCTGACCAGACCGCCGGTGATGTGCTTCAGATAACCGAACACCGCGTCGGGGTCCGGGACGTGGCCCGCGCGGCGCTGGGACGGTGCGCCCGGTACCCAGATCCCACCACCGGACAGTGCGGTCGATCCGCCGAACTGGGCCGACTTCTCCACGACCAATGTGTCCAGGTCGGCGGCAGACGCCGTCAGCGCGGCGGTCATCCCGCCACCGCCGGATCCGATCACCAGCACATCGGTGACGTGGTCGAATTCCGGTTCTGTTGCTGCGCTCACGAGTTCACCGCCGTTCTGAGCGCAAACCCGGCGATCAGGTCCGGCGCGGCGCGGTAGAAGTGGTTGCTGGTCGTGTATCCGCCCTGGGCGGCCAGCGCTGCGAACGCGGCGACCCAGGTCCGTATCTCGTGGGCGGAGTTCCCCGCCTGCTGGGCGACCCAGCCGTTGTCCCAGCCGTCGACGTCGGCGAGCCGTTGGTTGTCGAGTAGGTCGAGGAACGCGTGGTCCCATTCGGGATTGAGGGGTGCGAGAGACCCGTGGCCCGAGGCGAACTCACGCGCAGCTTCCATCACCGCGACCTGGCGGGCTTGCCGCTGCTCGCCGGTCATCGGTTTGCCGTGCACGATCCGCTCCAGTGCTGCCGGCGGCGCGGTGGCGAGGGTGGGCACCGGTGGGTCGTGGGACAGCCCGCCGGAACCGACGACGAGCACCCGCTTGCCCAGCTCGGCCAGGTGGGTCCCGACGGCGGCCCCCAGCGCTCGCACCCGGCTCAGCGGTCCCAGCGGGGTGGCCACCGAGTTGATGAACACCGGGATCACCGGCTTGGCGGTGGCATCTCCGAAGAGTTTCTGCAACGGCTGCACGGTGCCGTGGTCGACGTGCATCGCCGCCGAGATCGCGATGTCGACGCCGGAGTCCAAAACCGCTCGGGCGCAGTCGTTCGCCAGATCGGCGGGAACATCGAGCGCCCCCTTGTGAGTGCCGTAGTCACCGACGCCTTCTGCAGCGGTGCCGATGCAGAACGGTGGCATCACGTTGTAGAAGAAGCCGTTGTAGTGGTCCGGCGAGAACGTGACCACCAGATCGGGATCGAACGCGGTGACGAACTCCCGCGCGTGCGCGATCGCCGACTCGATGTCGTCAAGGAGTTCCTGTGACGGTCCCGGAAGGTTCAGTAGCGGGCTGTGCGACATGCAGCACAGCGCGATCTGGGTTGCCATGAGAAGCGGGGTCTCCTTCCCGGCTCAGGGTGGCGGTGGTCAACTGCAGCACCGCGAACAGCGACGCAGACACCTCGGGTGCGCGTTGGGCGATACACGCCGCGGCGATGCACCGGTCGGGCCGCAGGAACAGTACGGAGTCGGTGTAGACGTCGAACCAGGATTTGAGGGCGCCGGTACGGTCGCCGACGACCACGACGTCGGGGTCGTCGTGCCCGGGCCAGTGCAGCTGTGTCATCGGGCGGGCTTCGATGAACTTGGCGCCCAACGTCTTCCAGCGATCGAACGCGCTCTCCCCGAGAACGGCGCGCAGATTGTTACTCCAGCACAACACGGCGAACCCTGTTCCCAGGACGTCGTCGAGCATCATGTCGTGTTGCTCCCGGGTGTCGACACGTGGCTGGATGAACAACGTGCCCGTCGGCGAGTTCCCGGATCGGCCTGCCTCTGGTGCGGCGTGGTGGACGGCACCGTCGAGGTAGCGCGGCATCGGCTTGAAACGCATCTCGAGCACATAGCGTTTTACCGACGGCACCACCGACGCGGCGTGGATGACACGGTCCCGCAGCGCGGCCACCCGACGGTTCGTCGGCGAGATGACCCGACCGACCATCGTCGAAAGGTCGATCATGGCGCGGGCGTGCTTGCGCCGCTCCACGTCGTAGGTATCGAGCAGCCCCTCGCCGGCCTGGCCGGATACGACGGCGGCCAGCTTCCAGCCGAGGTTGGCCGCATCCCGGATGCCGCTGTTGTAGCCCTGCCCCTGCCACACCGGCATCAGGTGCGCGGCATCGCCTGCGAGCATCAGCCGGCCCTTGCGGAAGGATCCGGCGATGCGCGAATGATGCGTGTAGACCCGGTGCCGGATCATGTCGACGCGTTCGGGATACGGAACCCGCTGCGCGAGCATGCGACGCACGAATTCCGGTTCTGCGGCCTGCTCGTCGGTCTCGTCGGGATGGATCAGGAATTCAAAACGCCGAATGCCGTGGGCGATCGAGATCGACACATAGGGCCGGCGGGGGTCGGCTCCCACTTCGCTGTTCGGATGCCCCAGCGGATCATTCGCCACGTCGACGACCAGCCATCGCGTCGATGACGTGGTCCCGTCGAAGGACACTCCCATCAGCCTTCGGATGGCACTTCGTCCCCCATCACAACCCACGACATAGCGGGCGGCCACCGGGGTGCGCCCATCGGCGAACTCGACGGTCACCCCGTCCGGGGTCTCGACACAGGTCTGCATCCGATGACCGAAGCGCACTTCCACGTGGTCGAATCGCTGCAGGCCGCGGCACAATTCGGCGTCGACCAGCGGCTGGACGAAACCGTTGCGCTTCGGCCAGCCGAAGCGGGCGTCCGGAGGTGCCATCTCGACGAGCAGGCGCCGTTGCGCATCGAAGAAGCGCAGGATCTGGTTCGGCACCGTGTGCGGCAGTACCTGTTCGACAAGCCCTATCGACTGGAAGGTGCGCAACGACTCGTCGTCGAGGCCGACTCCACGGGGATAGTCGATGAGAGTGTCGCGTTCCTCCACCACCAGTGTGCGAATGCCCTGGAGCCCGAGGATGTTCGCCAACGTCAGCCCTGATGGGCCGGCCCCGACGATGACGACGTCCACCTGGTTGTCCACCTGATCGTCCGTGTCCACGGCAGTCATGCGCGCCCCAGCAGGAAGTCCAGATGCAGCCGGTCGAACGTCTTGGGGTCCTCGTACTGCGGCCAGTGCCCGCAGCCCGGCATCACCTCGAAGCGGGCGCCGGGGATCATCGACGCCATCCGGCGTCCCTCCTGGACATCGGCGGTCGGATCGTCACTGGTCCACACCACGAGCGTGGGTGCGGTGATCGCGCCGTACTCGTCAGGGCCGAGCAGGTTGCGCGCACGGATCTGCGGATCCTGCAGGGCCATGATGTCTTTCATCGCTGCGGCGAAGCCCGGCTGCTGGTAGACGCGCTGTCGGCTGGCGACGATGTCGTCGTAGTCCTTTGACTTGTCGGCCATCAGCCACTTGATGCGCGCCTGAACGGTTTCCCAGGTGGGGTTCTCCGCCGCGGCCATCGACAACGTGATGATCCGCGCCATCACCTCGGGGTCGGCCTGGGACCCGCCCGCGGTGTTGAGGACGAGGCGCTCCACTCGGTGCGGGTGGTCTATCGCCATGCGGGCGGCGACCCATCCGCCGAGGGACTCCCCGCTGACGTGGGCGCGGCCGACTCCGATCGCGTCCAGGAACGCGACGAGATGTTCGACGTAGTGCGCGATCTCGAGGGGATGGCCGGGTTTGTCGGTGTACCCGTGGCCGAGCATGTCGATCGACCACGTGGAGAAGTGTTCGGCGTGTGCCTCGAGGTTGCGGACGTAGGCCTCGGCGTGCCCGCCGGACCCGTGCAGGAAAACCAGCGCCGGCTTGCCCTGGTCACCAGCGTGCAGATAGCGGGTGCGAACTCCCCCGGCATCGAGATAGCCCTGCGAGAAGGCGACGCCCTGCAGGTCGCTCCACACGCTCTCGAAGTCGGTCACCCCGCACCCCTTCCTGTTCTCGTTGAGGGCTTGACGACGAGAATGTGATTCTCGTATTTTGTAAGCACTCTGCTCATTTATCGCACATCCATGTGCACTATAGTCAGAGCATCACTCTCGGGAGTGTGTCTGTCAAGGAAGGCCCGCATGACTCGACCGTCCGTCGAACCGGGGAGCACCGCTGCGGCTGCCGGCGCCCCCGGCTCCCAGACGCTGGCCCGTGGCCTGAGCGCACTCCAGTTGGTGGCGAGTTCCCCGACCGGGCTGACGGTGACCCAGGTCGCCGACGACATCGGGGTGCACCGCACCATCGCCTATAGGCTGCTCAGCACCCTCGCCCAGTTCCGGTTCGTGGCCAAGGGAGAAGACGGCCGGTACCGCTCTGCGGCCGCCCTGGCGGTCCTGGGAGCATCGTTCGACAACAACGTCCGTCAGATGTGCGTGCCGACGCTGCGGGGCTTGGCCGACGAGCTCGGCACCACGGTGTCGCTGTTGGTGGCCGAGGGTGACCAACAGGTCGCGATCGCGGTGATCGTGCCGACCAACGTGTTCTACCAACTGTCGTTCCACGAGGGCAGCCGGTACCCGCTGGAGCGCGGCGCGGCCGGGATCGCGCTGTTGGCCAGCATGCCGCCGCGGCCGGGTGAACGGGACCTCGTACCGTTGGCGCGTCAGCAGGGCTGGGTGAGCACCCACGGTGAGATCGAACCCAACACCTACGGCCTGGCGGTCCCGGTACGCCGCCGGCCTCCGGCACCGCCCACCTGCATCAATCTGATCTCGCATCGCGAAGACGTCGTCGTCGACGGCCGCGAGACAGTCATCAAGGCGGCCGACGAGTTGTCGGCGATCCTCAGCTGAGATCCGGTCTCGCGGGCGCCGAACGAGGAAGGGAGACAAGATGACCGACTGGGACCACGACGTCGACGTCGTCGTACTGGGTAGCGGGGGCGCGGGGCTGACCGCCGCACTGTCCGCGGCGGTCGCCGGTGCCACGGTGGAGGTCTACGAGAAGGCCGAGACGGTCGGCGGCACGACCGCGGTCTCCGGCGGGATCGTCTGGATACCCGCGCACGGCCGGTCCGCCGACGGCCCGCTAAGCACCGATGACGCCATGGCATACCTGCGCGCTCAATCGCTGGGCTTCATGGACGACGAGTTGGTCGAGACGTTCGTGCGCAGTGGCGCCGCCATGCTCGACTTCGTGGAGGCGCACAGCGATCTCGAGTTCGAGGTCGCCACCGGGTTCCCCGACTACAAGCCCGAACTACCGGGCGGGAAGCCCGGCGGTGGACGATCGCTGAACGCCAAACCGGTCGACCTCGCACAGCTGGGTGACTGGCGTGACCGGATCACGTCGTTCCCTGCCGATTTCAGCAACGTCGGCATCGACGCCGAGACACGGGCCCGCATCCACGCGGCCGTAGACGACATGTCCGGCGAGTTCTGTGTCGCCGGAACGGCGTTGATCGCCGGGTTGCTGAAGGGGTTGCTGGACGCGGGTGTGGTCCCGCATACCGGTGCGCGGGCAGTCGAACTCATCGCCGATCCCCTCGGCATCACCGGCGTGCGGATCGAACAGGGCGGCAGCCAGTTACGGGTGCGTGCCCGCCGCGGCGTGGTGCTCGGAACCGGCGGCTTCGAGTGGGACCAGCGGCTGGTCGAGGCCTACCTGCGAGGTCCACTCCATGGCGCTGTCTCCCCACCCAACAACACCGGCGACGGCCTGCGGATGGCGATGGCGCACGGCGCCGACCTGGCCAACATGGGTGAGGCGTGGTGGGTACCGATCGTGCAGATCCCCGGCGACACCTACGCGGGACATCCGCGGAGTCGCAGTGTCCGGCTCGAGCGCACCCGCCCCCGGAGCATCATCGTCAACAGGGCGGGCAAGCGCTTCCTCAACGAAGCGGGGGAATACAACTCGATGGCGGGCCCGTTCCACTTCCTCGATCCCAAGCTCGGATATGCCAACGACCCGGCATGGATCGTGTTCGATTCGATCCACTTCAAGCACTACGGCTTTCTCGGCGTGGATCCCGACGGACCCGTGCCCGACTGGTTCTGCCAGTCCGCCGACCTCGCCGAGCTCGGCGACAAGACCGGCATCGACCCAGCAGGGCTGGAGCGGACGCTGCAGGCCTGGAACTGCAACGTGGCCGATGAGCACGATCCCGACTTCGGCCGTGGCGCAAGCGCATACGACGGCTACTGGGGTGACGACAAAGCAGCCACCCCGGCGGCAAAGACCCTCGGCCCGATCGACACCGCCCCGTACTTCGCGGTGCCGGTTTCCGTCGGTGCGATGGGCACCAAAGGCGGGCCGCGGACCGACAGCGACGGCCGGGTACTCCACGTCAACGGCACCGTGATCACCGGCCTGTTCGCCGCGGGCAACGCGATGGCGGGGGCAACGGGCAAGGCATACGGCGGCGCCGGCGGCACCCTCGGCCCGGCACTGGTGTTCGGCTACCGCGCCGGCCACGCCGCGGCCACCGGCAAATCGGTGTCCTGACACCGCAGGATCGGTTGCCGGTCGACTACCCTCGTCGCTGTGACCTCCGCGCCCATCGGCAGCCGGTTCAGCGCCATCTCGCGCACCGCCGCACAGACCAGGGTGCTGGACGCCGCCCTCAAACTCATCGCCGAGCACGGGGTCAGCGGAACGTCACTGCAGATGATCGCCGACGCCATGGGGGTCACGAAAGCCGCGGTCTATCGCCAGTTCAAGACCAAGGAAGAGATCGTCGTCGCCATCACCGAGCGAGAGATGGCCAGGCTCGAGGACGCGGTGGAGGCCGCCGAGGCCGAAGGCCACCCGGTGCGCGCGCGGGAAGTGCTGCTGGACAGGATGATCGATCAGGCTATCGAACGCCGCGGGGTGGTCAGCGTGCTGCAGTTCGATCCGGTGATCATCAGGCTGCAGGCCGAACACGAACCGTTCCAGCGCTTCGTCGAGAGGCTCTACGCGGCGCTGCTCGGCACCGAGGCCGGCGTCGAGGCACGCTTCCACGCGGCGATGCTGTCGAGCGCGATCAGTGTGGCTGTCATGCATCCGCTGATCGCCGATTTCGACGGCGCCACCCTCCGCGCGCAGTTGACCCAGATGACCCGCCGGATGCTCGACCTGCCCGAGTCCGCTCAGGATTCGGCAGGGACGACGAATAGCCGGTCGGCAGCCCCGTAGGGGTCGTCCCGGCCCTCGGCCACGGCCTGAGCCAGCCGTTCCAGGTCGGGATGACTACGTAGCCGGGTCTGTGCCATCGACAGGATCTGGGCGCGGGCGCGTGCAAGACGCCGGTCGGCGGTGTCGGTTCGGTGGTAGGTATCGATCGCCTCGAGCAACTCGACGATCCCGTCCCCCTGCGCAGCGACGAGTTTGAGGACAGGAGCGTCGGTCTCGGCGCGCAGCTCGCGCACCGTCTGGTCGGCGCCGGCGCGGTCGGCCTTGTTCACCACGACGATGTCGGCGACCTCGAGAAGCCCGGCCTTGGCGGCCTGCACCGCGTCACCGGCGCCTGGGTTCAGGATCACCACGGTCGGTTCGGCGACGGCCGCGATCTCGATCTCGGACTGACCGACGCCCACCGTCTCCAGAACCACGAGGTCATAGGACAGCGCCGCGAGCAACGTGACGGCGGCGGGCACCGCCGCCGCGAGTCCGCCCAGATGACCCCGGGCCGCGACCGAGCGGATCAGAACGTCGGGGTCGTTGATGTGGGCGGCCATCCGAATCCGGTCTCCGAGCAGCGCACCACCGCTGAACGGCGACGACGGATCGACCGCGAGCACCGCCACCCGAAGTCCGTTGGCGCGGTAGGCGCCCACCAGGGCGCCGACCGTCGTCGACTTCCCGGCCCCGGGGGGTCCGGTGATGCCCACGACGCGGACCGGAGCGACCTCACCGAGGGCGGCTAGCACCTCGTCGCGGCGCGGGCTCTCCACCAGACTGAGCAGCCGCCCGGTGGCTCTGGCCGAACCGTTGCCTGCTGCGGCGATGAGCTCGTCGATGGTCACTCCAGAAAGATTACGCAGCCGATTACCCCTCATCTCATGAACCCGTTCCGAACTTGAGAATGATATTCTCGCTCATCGAGAGTGTCAGTTTCAAGGAGGATGCGCATGCAGATCAGCGGTAGCTCTGCCCTCGTCGTCGGGGGCGCGGGCGGGTTGGGCGAGGCGACGGTGCGGCGGCTGCACGCAGCGGGCGCCAAGGTGGTGGTGGCCGACATGGCAGACGACAAGGGCAAGGCGCTCGAAGAAGAGCTCGGCGTGCGCTATGTCCCGACCGACGCCACCTCGGAGGAGTCCGTGAACTCCGCCATCGCCGCAGCAGAATCGCTTGCACCGCTACGCATCTCCGTCGACACCCACGGCGGGCCGGCCAGCGGCGGGCGGCTTGTCGGCAAGGACGGGTCCCCGCTGGACCTCGAGGGTTTCAAGACGACCATCGAGTTCTATCTGACCGCGGTGTTCAACGTGATGCGCCTGTCCGCCGCCGCCATCGCCAAGTCGGAGCCGCTCGACGAAGGCGCCCGCGGGGTCATCGTCAACACCGCGTCCATCGCGGGCTACGAAGGCCAGATCGGTCAGCTGCCCTACTCGGCCGCCAAGGGCGGCGTCCTCGGGATGACGCTGGTCGCCGCCCGCGATCTGTCACCGTTGGGAATCCGCGTCGTCACGATCGCGCCCGGGACCATCAACACCCCCGCCTACGGCAAGGCCGCCGGCCAGCTCGAGCAGTACTGGGGCCCGCAGGTGCCGTTCCCCAAGCGGATGGGGCGCTCGACGGAATATGCCCAACTGGCCCAGAGCATCATCGAGAACGACTACCTCAACGGCGAGATCATCCGCCTCGACGGAGCGCTGCGGTTCCCGCCCAAGTGAGCGGCGCACTCGCCGGAAAGGTCGCCTTCGTCGCCGGCGCCAGCCGGGGCATCGGCGCGACGATCGCAGCGGCGCTGGCTGCCGACGGCGCCGCGGTCGCCGTGGCGGCGCGCTCGGAGAACGAGGGCAGGGTTCCCGGGAACATCCACTCCGTCGCCGACAGGATCGAGTCCTCGGGCGGACGCGCACTTGCCGTCCCCTGCGACGTCACCAGCGAGCGCTCGGTCGACAGCGCGGTCGCAGCCACACTCGCCGAGTTCGGCGGAATCGACATCCTCGTCGCGAACGCGGGCGTGCTGTGGCTCGGCCCGATCGAATCCACCCCGCTGAAGCGCTGGCAGCTGTGCCTCGACGTCAACACCACCGGCGTCTTTTTGGTCACCAAGGCCGTCATCCCGCATGTGCGTGCCCGCGGTGGTGGCTCGCTGATCGCGGTGACGACCACCGGTGTCGGGATGACCGACCATGGCGCCAACGCCTACTGGGTGTCCAAAGCCGCCACCGAGCGGCTGTACCTCGGCCTGGCCACCGATCTGAAACCCGACAACATCGCGGTGAACTGCCTGAGCCCGTCACGGGTGGTGCTCACCGAGGGTTGGCAGGCCGGGGGCGGCGGGATGCAGGTTCCGCCCGACATGGTCGAACCACCCGAAGCGATGGCCGACGCCGCGGTGTGGCTGGCCCGGCAGGACGCCGGCGGGACCACCGGAACCATCCAGCGCTCCGAGAACCTCACCCGTTGACCGTGAAATATCATTCCTGGCTGTGATTTCAGCCAAACCCACAGCCCGGAATGATATTTCGCGGCAAGCGGGCGGTCACCCTTTGGCGATCAGGCCGTCCACGATCCTGTTGAAGTCGGCGGTCCCGAACGACACGTACTCCGCGAGGTTGGCGTAGTCCAACGACGCCATCACCGACTTCTCCAACTGGATGTTCATCAACCGCTTGGTGGCCTCCACCGCCTGCTGCGGCAGCTCCATGATTTTCTCGGCGCACGCGATCGCCTCGGTGACCGGGTCGGCGACGACGTGGTTGGCCAGACCCAGCTCGACCGCGCGCTGCGCCTTGATCCGGACGCCGGTCAACGCGAACTCCTTGGCCCGCAACATGCTGATCTGCGACGGCCACACCAGGGGCCCGCCGTCGGCGGCCACCAGACCGATCTGCACGTGCGGGTCGGCGAAGAACGCGTTCTCGGCGATGTAGACAATGTCGGACAGCGCAGCCAGGCTGCACCCGAGCCCGACGGCCGGGCCGTTGACGGCGGCGACCACCGGGACGCGGCACCGCACCATACCGATGACCAGATCGCGACCGTGTTTGATCGTCTTCTGGCGCAGAGCTTCGTCGTTGCGAAGCTCGTCGAGATAGTTGAAGTCACCGCCGGCGGAGAATGCCCGGCCCGCACCGGTGATCACTGCTGCCCGCGCATCGGCATCCTCGTTGAGCGCTTCCCACACCTTGGCCAGGCCCACGTGCAGGGCATCGTTGACGGCATTGAGTTCGTCGGGACGGTTCAGCGTGATGATCCGCAGGCCGCCGTCGGCGCGGACGTCGATTTCGGCTGGCATACCGTACATTTCAGGCTCCTCTGCTCTTCATCGCGATCCTCTGCTCTTCGCGCAAGCGCTCATCGCCCGCCGTCTGCTCTTCGCGCAAGCGCTCATCGCCCGCCCAATCCGAGAATGCGCTGCGCGATGATGTTCTTCTGGATCTGCGACGTGCCGCCCATCACGCTCTGAGCGCGGCTGTACATGTATGCGCCGAACAGTTCGGCATCCCCGGTGCCGACAGTGGCCAGTGCCGCATGTCCCACCGACTGCTCGACCCATGTCATCAACAGCTTGTCGAGCGAGCCCTGCGGACCATGGGAGATCCCGTCGAGTTGCTCCGAAAGCCGACGACGTACGTGCAGGCGGAGCATCTCGGTCTGCACCCACGCCCACGACAGCTCTTCGGGAGTGGCGGTGCCGCTCCGGGATGCCAACTGGCGCACCAGCTTGCCGTATCGCGCCGAGAAACCCAGCGTCGAGGGCTCCCGCTCATGGCTGACCACCGTCATCGCCAGCTTCCAGCCCTCTCCGGGTGCACCGACCATGTTCTCGGCGGGCACCCGGGCACCGTCGAAGCTCACCTGGCCGAACTCCCTGGTGACGCCGCTGATCATCTTCAGCGGGCGCTGCTCGATGCCGTCCTGGTGCATGGACACGATGAACGCCGAGATCCCCTTGTGCTTGGCCACACTCTTGTCGGTTCGGGCCAGTACCAGGCACCAGTCGGCGACGTCGGAGTAGCTCGTCCAGATCTTGTGCCCGTGGATCACATACGTGCCGGGGTCGTCTCCGCACGGGGTGGCGGTGGTGGTCAACGACGCCAGGTCCGACCCGGCGCCCGGCTCGCTGAACCCTTGGCACCAGCGCTCGGTCCCGTTGATCATCCCGGGCAGGAACCGTTGTCGCAGTTCCTCGTTGCCGTGGTGCGACAGACCGACGACGAGGTACCCCAGACTGGGCCGCGCCGGTGCCCCCGCCTTCGCGATCTCCTCGTCGACGATGACGTCGTAAACCGCGGGCAGATTCTTGCCGCCGTACTCCTCGGGCCACGACGTCCCGAAGAAGCCCGCCGCGTAGAGCGCCTGGTGCCACTCCCCCGCCTTGGCCCAGTACTCGTCACCAGAGGTCGGGAACTTTCCCTTCTGCTCGACCAACCAGCCGCGCAACCGCTCCCGAAAGGCGGCTTCATCTGTGGAATCACGAAAGTCCAATGGTCAGCTCCTCCAGCTTCACAGGCCACGTCTCGGTGGCGGCGAGCACCCGCCGCAGGTAGATGTGCGCCAGACACTCCCAGGTGTTGCCGATGCCGCCGTGGACCTGGATGGAGGTCTCACACACCGTCAACGCCGAACGTGCACAGTAGATCTTGGCCACCCGGGCGGCCTCGATGGCCGCCCCCGGGGCCAGCTCGTCGACGGCCCAGGCGGCGTGGCGCAGCACGCTGATCGAGCCCTCGATGAGCGCCAGACTCTCCGCCAGAAGATGGCCCACGGCCTGATATGACCCGATGGCAGACCCGTACTGCTCACGCACCTCGGCGTATTCGCAGGCAAGGGCATGGGTGCCGCGCGCAGCGCCCACGAGGTCGGCGCAGGTGACCGTCAGGGCGAGAGCACGCCACCGGTCGGCGTCCTCATCGGAGAGCTCGCCCAGTTCGGTTGGCGACTCGACGACACCGACCAGACTCCCGGTCAGGTCGACGGACTCAGGCGCCGTCATGGTCGAGGACGTTTCGCGGCCGAGCCGGCGGTTCAGGTCGTCGGCCAGCACCGGGCCCAGGAACGGCACGTCGACCAGGCGGCGGGCGAACTCCTCGGCGACGATCGCCACCTCGACACCGGAGGCGCCGTCGGAACGTAGTGTCCGAAAACCGGTCGCGTGCACCGCTTTCTCCAGCCGCGTGGTCCGGCTGCTGTCTTCGAGATCGGCGACAGATCCGGGTCCGAGGTCCTCGGCAAGACCCGCCGCGGCATCCCGCAGCTGTTGCTGTTCACTGGTCAGACGGACGTCCACAGACGCTCCTTCAGTACTCGGCGCAATACTTTTCCCGATGGCAGACGCGGTATCTCGGACACCACGAAGATCCGGCTCGGCTTCTTGTAGGTCGCCAACCGCTCTGCAACAAGCGCGACGAGCGCCTCGATTTCGACCGCAGCGCTCGTCTTCACCGCGGCGACAACGGCTTCGCCACTGGCTGCGTCGGGCACTCCGAAGACCGCACAGTCCTCGACGGCGGGATGCCCGTGCAGCACGGCTTCGACTTCCGCCGGCGCCACCTGGAATCCGCGCACTTTGATCATCTCCTTCGCGCGGTCGGTGATCCGCAACCAGCCGTCACCATCGAGGTAGCCCACGTCGCCGGTGCGGTACCACCCGTCGGCGAACGCATCCGCGGTCGTCTCGCTCGGCAGGTAGCCCGTCATCACCGACTCCGAGCGCACCTGGATCTCCCCGTCTGCCCCGGGGCCGAGCGTTTCACCGGAGTCGAGGGAGACGATCCGCACGTCCACCCCTGGCACCGGTTTACCCACGGTGTCCAGACGGGGTCCCTCGAGCTGATTGCAGGAGATCACCGGCAGTTCGCTGGCCCCGTAGGCAGTCATCCAGCTGACCCCGGTGCGGGCGGTGACCGTATGCGCCACGCTCTCGGTGACCGGAGTGGCACACCACATGATGTAGCGCAGCGACGACAGGTCGTGGGACTCCAGCCGCGGGTGCGCGGACAACGCCAGCGCGATCGGCGCGACGGCCATCTCGATGGTGATGCGGTCCGATTCGATGTGCCGCAGCATCATGTCGATGTCGAACCGGGGGTGCAGCCTGATCCAGGCGCCGGTGTCGAGCGACGTCACGATGTTGAGCAGACCGAGAATGTGCGACGGCGGAGTCAGCACCTGCATCCGGTCGGTCGCGGACAGGTGCAGCGCGTCCCGCCAGTGGCGCACCGCGGTGGCCAGCGAAGCGTGCGTGTGCCGCACAGCCTTGGGCATGCCCGTCGTGCCGGAACTGAAGACGAACACCGCATCGGCATCCCCGCCGCCCGCCCCGACCGCGCCGGCGTACCGTCGCGGGGTGATCGGCTCGTCCAGATGCAGCATCGGCATCGCGTCGGCGAGCACCGGGTTGTCGCCGACAGCATGCGACGGGGCGGTCAGCGTCAGCGCATGGCCGACCTCGGCCTGCTTCCACGCCGGGCTCAGCAACACCGCTGCGGCGCCCAACCGCCAGATGGCGCGTAGCGCAATGACGAATTCCGGCCGGTTCGACGACATCACCGCCACACGGGCGCCCGGGCCGACGCCCCGCGCGTCGAGCACGGTGGCGATGCCGCCGGCCAGTGCGTCGAGATCGGAGAGGCTGTACTGCCGGTCCTCGAAGGCGAGCGCCATCCGCTCACTCACGTTGCGCGCGCCCCTTCCGGAAGTCGTGGATGATGTCTACGAGAGGATTACCGGTTGTCCAGGAGAATAGTATTCTCCTAGAATCAGAATGACAATGTCGAAGGAAGGGTCCTCATGACCGACCCGCAGGGACCGGGTTCCTCAGTGTCCGAAATGCAGGAGGCGGGCACCGTCACCATCCACCTGGATGGAAGCACCGCATCGGTGACGCCGAAGGCCGGCGAGACGCTGCTGGAGAGCGCGCGCCGCGCAGGGATGGGCCCGCCCTTCTCCTGTGAAGCCGGCAACTGCGGCACCTGCATGGCACTGCTGACCGACGGCAAGGCCACGATGCGCGTCAACGACGCACTGACCGAGGACGAGGTCGACGAGGGATACGTGCTCACCTGCCAGGCCGTTCCCGACACACCATCGGTGACGGTCAACTACGACGAGTGAGCGGGGCGCGAAGCGCCACCTATGGCGTCAGCGTGCTCGTCGAGCCTGGGCGCGGGCCGATAGTCGGGGTCATAACCTTCGATCCGGATCGGGCTGCCCACCAGATCGAACTCCCCGGCTCTGATCACGACTTCCGGCGTGGCTGCGAGAGCCTCAGGCAGGGTGCGCACCGCAGAGACCGGGATGCCCAACGGCCGCAGTCTGTCCTGCCAGCGTGACGCGGTGTCGGTGGCCAGCACAGCGCTGACGACGGCGAGCACTTCGTCGCGGCGCGCCGCCCGCTCGGCCATCGTCGGAAAGCCCTCGATACCTGCCTCCGCGGCGAACGCCGCCCAGAACGCGTCGTGGGTGATGAACAGCGCGAGATATCCGTCAGCGGTCGCGAAGAGTTGTGCCGGAACGTAGTACGAATGCGCGCCGTAGGGGTGGCGTCGCGGTTCGACGCCTTCGTTGAGGAATGCCGCAGCGCGATAGTTCAACTGCGAGAGCATCACATCACGCAGCGACACGTCGACCTGCCCGCCGCGTCCGGAGATGATCTGGGCAAGAAGCCCCAGAGCTGCGGTGAGACCGGTCGAGTTGTCGGCCGACGAATACCCGGGCAGTGTCGGCGGCCCCTCTGGATCACCGGTCATCGCCGCCACCCCGGTGGCCGCCTGGATGACGTAGTCGAACGCCGGGTCGTCGCCGCCGTCGAGCCCGAACCCGGTCATCGCCACGCAGACGATGCGCTCGTTGAACGCCCGCAACGACTCGTAGGTCAACCCCAGCCGCCGAATCGCCGACGGCTTCATGTTCACCAGCAGCGCATGCGAATCCGCGACCAGCTCACCGAGCTTCTGCCGTCCCGCCGCAGACCTGAGGTCCAGGCAGATGCTCTGCTTGTTGCGGTTGAGGCTGGCGAAGTAACTGTCGCCGACCTGCCGGGAGATCTCGCCGCCGGGCGGCTCGACCTTGATCACCTCGGCGCCCAGATCGGCGAGCAGCATGGTGGCGTAGGGCCCGGCGAGCATCACGCCGACTTCGATGATGCGGATGCCTGCCAGCGGGCCCACCGACGTCACCGGCGTCACCGCACGGCTTTGGCGAGCTCGGCGATCACCTCTCGGGTGCGGTACTTCGACGCGACCAGCTCGTCCCTGGTGTCCCCGATCGGCAGCAGCCGCACCGAAAGATCGGTGACACCCGCGTCGGCGAACATCTGGAATCGACGCAGGATCTGCTCAGCATCGCCCGCCGCACACAGGTCTCCGACGTTGCGTGCGTCGCCGCGGTCCAGCAGCTTCTGGTAATTGGGCGACGTCTCCGCCTCGGCCAGGATCCGGTTGGCGCGCTCCTTGGCCGTGTCGATCTCCGAGTTGGCGCACAGGCACACCGGGATCCCGGCGACGATGCGCGGCGCGGGGCGGCCCGCTTCGGCGGCCGCCTTGTTGATCTTCGGCGCGATGTGGTCGCCGATCGCCTTCTCGTCTGCCATCCACAGAACCGTACCGTCGGCCTGCTCACCGGCGATCTGCAGCATCACCGGACCGAGCGCCGCGACCAGCACCGGCATCGGTGTCTGGGCAGCCAGGACGGTCGGGTTGTGCACCGTGAAGGAGTTGTTCTCGACATCGACCGGGCCGGGCCCGGCGATTGCCGTGTTGAGCACCTCGAGGTAGTCACGGGTGTAGGAGGCCGGCTTGTCGTAGGGCAGGCCGAGCATGTCCCTGACGATCCAGTGGTGTGACGGTCCTACCCCCAGCGCCAGCCGCCCGGCCGACATGGCGTGCACCGAAAGCGCCTGCCGCGCAAGGGCGATCGGATGCTGGGCCTGTAGCGGAACCACCGCAGTTCCCAGCTCGATGCGGGTCGTGTGCGCCGACATCAGCGCGACCATCGTCATGCAGTCGAAGTCGTCGGGAACCTGCGGCATCCAGGCGGTGTCCAACCCTGCCGATTCGGCCCACTCTACGTCGGCCACCAACTTGTTGACCTTGCGCGTCATGTCGCCGCGCTCCGCCCCGATCATCACGCCCAGTTTCATGCTTGATCGCCTGCCTTCTCGGTCAGCTCCCGTACGTCGTGCACCAGGGTCTCCAGCGAGGTGCCCGTCGGGAACACCGCCGCCGCACCGGCGTCCAGCAGCTTCTGCACGTCGCTACCCGGGATGGTGCCACCGACGACAACCGCGATGTCACCGGCATCCGCCGCGCGCAACGCGTCGACGGTGCGGGTGGTGAGCGCGACGTGCGCGCCGGACAGGATCGAGAGTCCCACCAGTGCAACGTCTTCCTGCAGTGCGATGGAGACGATGTCTTCGATGCGCTGACGGATCCCGGTGTAGATGACCTCGAAACCGGCGTCCCGCAGGGTGCGCGCGACGATCTTGGCACCGCGGTCGTGCCCGTCCAGGCCGGGTTTGGCGACCAGCACGCGGGTCGCCATCAGCACTGCCCTCGCATCTTCATCGATGGCTCTTCGCGCAAGCGCTCATCGCGGCGCAAAGCGCTCATCAGAAAACCACCGGCTGCTGGAATTCGCCCCACACTGCCTTCAGCGTCGACACCATCTCGCCCACCGTGCAATACGCTCCTGCGCAGTCGATCAGCTTGTGCATCAGGTTGTCGTCTCCCTCGGCTGCTCGAGCCAGCGCGGCAAGAGCTTCTTTCACGGCGATGTCATCGCGTTCGGCCTTGACCTTGGCCAGTCGCGCGAGCTGCTTGTCCCGGCCTTCGGCATCGAGCTCGTAGGTGGCCAGGTCGGGAGCAGGTTCGTCGACGACGAACTTGTTCACCCCGACGACGGGCCGCACACCCGACTCCACCTCCTGGTGGATCTTGTACGCCTCGTCGGCGATCAGGCCCTGCAGGTAGCCGTCCTCGATGCACCGCACCATGCCCCCGTGCTGTTCGAGGTCGTGCATGATCTCGATGATCTTGGCCTCCGTGGCGTCGGTGAGTGCCTCGACGAAGTACGAACCTCCCAACGGGTCGGCCACCTTCGTCACGCCGGTCTCATAGGCGAGAATCTGCTGCGTGCGCAGAGCCAACGTGGCCGACTCCTCACTGGGCAGCGCGAACGGCTCGTCCCAGGCCGCGGTGAACATCGACTGCACGCCACCGAGCACCGCCGCCATCGCCTCATATGCGACGCGCACCAGGTTGTTCTGTGCCTGCGGCGCGTACAGCGACGCGCCGCCGGCCACACAACCGAAGCGGAACATCGAAGCCTTGTCCGTCGTCGCGCCGTAACGCTCCCGCACGATCGTCGCCCAGCGCCGCCGCCCCGCACGGTACTTGGCGATCTCCTCGAAGAAATCGCCATGGGTGTAGAAGAAGAACGAGATCTGCGGTGCGAACTTGTCGATGGTCATCCGGCCGCGCTCGACCACGGTGTCGCAGTAGGTCACCCCGTCGGCCAGCGTGAAGGCCATCTCCTGGACCGCGTTGGCGCCGGCATCGCGGAAATGCGCACCGGCCACCGAGATCGCGTTGAATCTCGGCACCTCCGCGGCGCAGAACTCGATGGTGTCGGCGATCAGCCGCAACGACGGCTCCGGTGGCCAGATCCAGGTGCCGCGCGACGCGTACTCCTTGAGGATGTCGTTCTGGATGGTGCCGGTGAGCTTTTCCCGCGGCACACCGGCCTTCTCGGCCGCGGCCACATAGAGGGCCAGCAGGATCGCCGCGGTGCCGTTGATCGTGAAGCTGGTGCTGATCTTGTCGAGGGGGATGCTGTCGAACAGCAACTCGGCATCGGCGAGCGTGTCGACCGCCACCCCGACCCTGCCGACCTCCTCACCGAACTCAGGGTCGTCCGAGTCGTAGCCGCACTGGGTGGGCAGGTCCAGCGCGACCGACAGCCCGGTGCCGCCCTGGGCCAGCAGATAGCGGTAGCGGCGGTTGGACTCCTCGGCCGTGCCGAAACCCGAGTACTGCCGGAACGTCCACGTCTTGCCGCGGTAGCCGGACGCGAAGTTGCCACGGGTGAACGGGTAGCTGCCCGGCGGGGGCTGGTCGCCGGCCCGGTCGGCCGGTCCGTACACGGGTTCCAGCGGGAGCCCGGAAGGTGTCTGTACTGGCTCGCTCATCAGACGATAACGTACTTCCAAAAAAGGAGAATGCCAATACCGCCTCGCGGAAAGATGCACTCGGGAGCGGGTGCCGGGTCCGCAGTTCAGCGATCGAAACCCCGATACACAGCGATTATGCGATTCCCCTAAAATGAGAACCACACTATCCTGGTGTGCAGGGTCCGCCAGCCGAGGAGGCTTATGTCCAGCGAGTCATCATTCACCGACCGCACCCTGGTGGTCTCCGGTGGCAGCCGCGGGATCGGACTGGCCATCGCGCTCGGCGCCGCCAGGCTGGGCGCGAACGTGGTGCTGTTGGCCAAGACCGCCGAGCCGCACCCGAAACTGCCCGGCACCGTGCACACCGCGGTTGCCGAGGTGGAGGCCGCCGGCGGCAAGGGGCTGGCGGTGGTCGGCGACGTTCGCAACGAAGAGGACGTGCAGCGCGCCGTCGACGCGGCAGTGCAACGTTTCGGCGGGGTCGACGTCGTCGTGAACAATGCCAGCGCCATCGCGACCGACCGCACCGAGGATCTGTCGGCCAAGAAGTTCGACTTGATGATGGACATCAACGTCCGCGGCACGTTTCTTCTGACCAAGGCGGCGTTGCCGCATCTGCGCAAATCCACGCACCCGCACGTGCTGACGATCTCGCCGCCGCTGAACATGAACCCGTACTGGCTCGGGGCACACCCGTCGTACACGCTGTCGAAGTACGGGATGACCCTGCTGAGCCTGGGGTGGGCCACCGAGTACGCCGACGCGGGAATCGGATTCAGCTGCCTGTGGCCGCAGACCTACATCGCGACCTCGGCCGTGACCAACCTCGCCGAGGGCGACGCGCTGGTGGCGGCCTCCCGCCACCCCGACATCATGGCGGACTCAGCGGTGGCAATCCTGTCCGAACCGCCCTCCGAGGTCAACGGGCAGTGTTTCGTCGACGCCGACGTCCTCACCGCGGCCGGCGTCACCGACCTGTCGCGCTACGGCGGCGGCGACAACCCGATGTGGGATATCTTCCTGGACAAGTCATGAGTATCTCGTTGCTGTTGGAAATGGCGTCCTCGGCCGACCCGGACCGGACGGCGGTGGTCTCCGACGACGTCCGCCTTTCCACCGGCGAACTGAGCGCACTGGCCGACGGCGGCGCGGGCGTCTTCGCGGCCTCGGGCGCGCAGCACGTCGCCTACGTCGGCACCGGCGGGGCCATGCTGCCCCTGCTGCTGTTCGCCGCGGCGCGCGCCGCGGTGCCGTTCACGCCGCTGAACTACCGGTTGTCGGCCGACGGCCTTCGGGCGCTGCTCGACCGTCTTCCGGACCCACTCGTGGTGGTCGACGACGAGTACCGCGACGCCGTGGGTGCCGGCTACCGCACGGTGGGCTCGGACGAACTGCTCGACTCCGCCCGCGGCGCCGAGCCCGCAGCCGAGTTCGCCGACCCGGACGCGGTGGCCGTGGTGCTGTTCACCTCGGGCACAACCTCCAAGCCCAAAGCCGTCGAGCTCACCCACAACAACCTGACCAGCTACGTGACCGGAACTGTCGAGTTCGCTTCGGCCGATCCCGGTGACGCCGCCCTGATCTGCGTGCCGCCCTACCACATCGCCGGTGTCGGCGCGGCCCTGTCCAACCTGTACGCGGGGCGGAAAATGGTGTACCTCAGGCACTTCGACGCCGCCGAGTGGGTACGCCTGGTGGGCACCGAGAACGTCACCTCGGCGACGGTGGTGCCGACCATGCTCGACCGTATCGTCACCGTCCTCGATGCAGACAAGGTGACGCTGCCTTCGCTGCGCACCCTCGCCTACGGCGGCTCCAAAGTGGCCCTGCCGCTGGTCCGCAAGGCGCTGTCGTTGCTCCCGCAGGTCGGGTTCGTCAACGCCTACGGCCTCACCGAGACGAGTTCGACGATCGCCGTGCTGACCCCGGATGACCACCGCGCGGCGCTGGCCGCGGCCGACGGACCGGCCGCCCGGCGGCTCGGCTCGGTGGGCCAGCCGGTGCCGGGCATCGAAGTCGAGATCCGGGCGGAGGACGGCACAATCCTCGGCGCGGGCCAGACGGGTGAGCTGTTCGTCCGCGGCGAACAGGTGTCCGGCAAGTACACCGACATCGGCTCGGTGCTCGACGAGCACGGCTGGTTCCCGACCAAGGACGTCGCCTATCTCGACGACGAGGGCTACCTGTTCATCGGTGGCCGCTCCGACGACACCATCATCCGAGGGGGCGAGAACATCGCGCCCGCCGAGATCGAGGACGTGCTGGTCGAGCACCCGCAGGTGCGCGACTGCGCAGTGGTCGGCGTCGAGGATCCCGAGTGGGGGCAGATCATCGTCGCGGTCGTGGTGCCCAGGTCCGGCGCCGACCCCGACCCCGAGGACCTGCGATCGCACGTCCGCTCGCAGCTTCGCGGATCGCGCACGCCCGACCGGGTGGTCTTCCGGGACGAACTGCCCACGAACGCGACCGGCAAGGTGCTGCGCCGCGAACTCGTCAGTGAACTCAGCGAACTCAGCGCCCGATCCCCCACTGCGTCAACCAAGGAGCCCGCATGATCAAGAACGGCACCCGCCTGCAGAGCCAGGTCTGCGACACCCAGGTCATCGTGGTGCGTAGCGCCGACAGCCTCGACGACCTCCGGGCGGGCGGGGCGCCGATGGTGCCGATCGGTGAGCAGGCCGACGGCAGCCTGGCGCTCGACGATGCGCTGGCCGACGGGAACCTGATGGGCAAGCGCTACGTCGACGACAGCGGCGCCGAGGTTCTCGTCACGAAGGCCGGCAAGGGCACGCTCAGCATCGGCTCGACCCCGCTTGCTCTCAAGGAAGCCAAGCCGCTGCCCGCCAGCGACTGATACCTTCGGCCGTGTGAGGCCACGCCGCCTGCTGACCCGCTACGCAGCTGGTCTCACGTGGGCCTATGTGCTGACGGTCGCCGAAGTGGTGACGATCGTCGCGTCGCTGGTGGGGCGCAGCGTCGTCACCCCGGGCAACGTCATCGCCTTCGCCGTGGTCAGCGTCATCGGCACCGCCACCGTCGCCGTCGGCGCGGTCCTGATCGTCACCCCCACCCTGCGGTGGCTCGGCACCGGTCTGAGTCCGACCGATGCGCAACTGCGCTCGGCGACCAAGATGATGCGCCGGCAGTCCGCGATCACGCTGGCGCCGTGGGGCCTGGCCGCCGCTGTCCTGGTACCGCTCAACATCGACGCGGGGCCGACCGGGCTCATCGTTCTCGCCTCGGCCATCCTGTTCGGCGCCATCGCCACGGTGTGCACCGGATTCCTGTTCACGATCCGCACGCTGCGCCCGCTGCTGGCCGCCGTACCCGCTCACCTCACCCGGCCTGCCGCACCGGGCGTGCGCGCCCGACTGCTTCTGATGTGGACCGTGTGCACGGCACTGCCCGGGTTGGCCATCGCCATTCTGCTGATCATGCGGTCCAACGGCTGGTTGCTCGACGCCTCCGCCCCGATCGAACTCGCTCTCACCGTGTTGGCACTGGTCGCCGTGGTGCTGGGACTACGCGCGATGATCCTGGTGTCGATGTCGATCTCCGACCCGGTCAGCCAAGTGGTCGACGCGATGGCCGACGTCGAGAAGGGACACATCGACCGCACCATCGACGTCTACGAGTGGTCCGAGATCGGGCGGTTGCAGAGCGGGTTCAACCGCATGGTGGCGGGCCTGCGGGAGCGCGACCGGCTGCGGGACCTGTTCGGTCGCCATGTCGGCGAAGAAGTCGCCCGCCGCGCCGTCGAGCAGAACGCCTCGCCGGCAGGGGACGAACGTGAGGTGGCGGTGCTGTTCATCGACCTGGCCGACTCCACGCAGCTGGCGATCGTCCATGAACCCCATGAGGTGGCACGAATACTCAACGAGTTCTTCCAGATCGTGGTCGCCGCCGTCGACGAGCGGCACGGTTTGATCAACAAGTTCCAGGGTGATGCGGTGTTGGCGGTGTTCGGCGCGCCACTGAGCATCGCCGATCCCGTCGCCGCGGCGCTG
Organism: Mycolicibacterium hippocampi; assembly: GCF_010723735.1. Lineage (GTDB taxonomy): Bacteria > Actinomycetota > Actinomycetes > Mycobacteriales > Mycobacteriaceae > Mycobacterium > Mycobacterium hippocampi. Next base: position 4,858,651 of record NZ_BLLB01000002.1, read on the forward strand.
TCCACCGCGCGAGCGCTGGCGACCGAACTGCGCAGGCTTCCCGTCGACTTCGGTATCGGGGTGTCGGCGGGGCCGGTGTTCGCGGGCAACATCGGTGCCGAGAACCGTTACGAATACACGGTGATCGGGGACCCGGTCAACGAGGCGGCACGACTGGCCGACTGCGCCAAGGAGTTCGATGGCAGGGCGCTGTGCTCGGGCGCGGCCTTCGCGCAGGCCGGCACCGACGAACGGGACCGCTGGGCTCCCCGCGGCAGCACCAGGCTGCGAGGCAGACCCGCGCCCACCGACATCTACGTGCCGTCGACGCGCAACTGAAGCAGCCGTCAGGGCGCGGCCACCGTGCGCACCAGCACCGTGGTGAACCGCCGCCGGGCAAGACGCCACCCGGATGCGGTGCGCACGAACTCGTCATCGTAATAGCCGACTGCGTTCACACCGGAGCTGTTGTCCTGCGCCATGATCAACGCATCGACGTAGGCACGGGCGGTTGCCGAGTCGCCCTCCACGGTGACCACCTGGTTGGTGATCCGGTGCATCGTGTGCCCCGCCATCTCGTGTGCCGCCACCATGAACTCGGTGACGGCGTCGACGCCGCTCCAGCTGCCGATGTCACCGTAGTCGAGTTCGCAGTCCTCGGTGAACACCGTGCGGAACAGCGGCCAGTCACGTCGGTCGATGCCGGTCGCATAACGGATCTGCGCGGAGCTGATTTCCTGGATGTCGGCGTGGTTGCTCATTTGATCAGCTCGGCGCGGGTTCGTATCGGAGCATGGTCACGTCGTGTTCGGGATAGTCGCAGAACACCGGTCGGACCCGCATGCCGACCGAGATGTCCTCGGGGTCCACGTTGACCAGTTCGGTCGAGAATCGCGGGCCCTCGTCCCACTCGACGATCGCCAGCAGCTGCGGCACCGCGTCGGCGAAGTGCGGGCCGACGGGACGGCGGGCCACGGTGAAGGCGTACACCGTGCCCATGCCGGAGATCTCGCGCCACTCCAGGTCGTCGGCGAGGGTTCTCGGCGCACGCACCCGCGGGTAGAAGACATAGGACTGCGACGACGGTGAGTACTGGATGAGCACCCGGTGTTCGGCCAGCGCATCCCAGAACGGGGCGCTGGTAGGGGTTTTGACAGGCATCGGTCGCTGGAACATCGCGCTGCTCACCGTCAGTCCCCTTCCAGTACGAGCGTGGTCTGTTCGGACAGGATGCCACCGTTTCCGGAGACGAAGGCCCGGTGGCAGTCGGCCACCTGGGCGGCGCCGGCACGGCCCATGATCTGACGAGTGGCATCACAGACGTGGTGCATGCCCCCGGCGTTGCCCGCCTGACCGAAACCGAGTTGGCCGCCCGCGGTGTTGAGGGGGAAGTCGCCTCGGAAGGTCAGGTCGTGCTGGGAGACGAACTCCATCCCCTTGCCCTTCTCGCAGAAGCCGGCATCCTCGAGGCTCAGCAGGACCGTGATCGTGTAGCAGTCGTAGATCGAGACCATGTCCATCTGTTGGCGGGTCAACCCAGACATGTCGAACGCGGTATCGGCGGCCCGGATGATGGGCGTCTGCAACAGATCCTCGGCGTAGGTCGGCGTCTTGTACGGCACCTGCTCGCCGAACCCCTTGATCCACACCGGACGGTTCGTCGACCGGGCCGCGGCGTCGGCACTGGCGACCACCACAGCGGCGCCCCCGACGCACGGCATCACGATCTCGAGCATGTGCAGCGGATCGGCGATGACCGGGCTTGCCAGCACATCGTCGACCGTCAGCGGCGTGTCTCTCCAGATCGCGCCCTCGGTGTGGTTGGCGTTGAAGCGCTGGTCCGCGACGATCTTGGCCATCGCACGCTCGTCGTAGCCGTAGACCGAGGCATACCGCTGGGCGACCTGACCGTACGGACCGTTCTGACCGAGGTTGCCGTACGGAATCTCGAATTCTGCCTGCGGAGAGCCGAACTGGTTGCTCGACGCGCCGAAGAACACCGCGTCCACCAGCGGTTTGGGCTTCTTCTCCGAGGTCGGGGTGATGTAGCGCGCGGGTATCGCGCACAGCACCACGTCGCAGATTCCCAACTCGACCGCGGCGGCCGCGCGCCACACCATGCCCACCGCGCTGGCTCCCCCGAGATCGACGAGCTCGGCGAAATTCGCCCGGACGCCGAGGTATTCCGTGACTGTCGACGGCACGAAGATCTCCGACTCACTCAGGTGTGAGGTGACGATGCCGTCCACCGACTCGCCGGCAAGTCCGGCGTCGGCCAGCGCGGCGGCACCCAACTCGGCCCACTGCTCCAGCATGAAAGGGGCCGGCGTGGCCTTGTTCAACCGTTCGGGAGGCAGCTCCACGTAGCCGACGATCGCGGCATCTCCGCGCAACCCCATGTGCACTCACTTCCGTTGAAGCCCCGCGTCACTTGCGGGGCAGTCCGAGGATCATCTGAGCGATGATGTTGAGCTGGATTTCCTTGGTCCCCCCGCCGATCAGCTCGGCCGGCAGGTGGAAATACGGTTCGACCACCGACAGTCCCCCGGGGCCAGCGTCCTCGGTCAGCGCTGCCGGGGCGGTGAGTTCGAGGGTGGCCTTGAAGGTGCGGCGCAGCATCACGTTCATCGCGACCTTCGCGATACTCGACGCCGGCCCCGCCGCCTGCCCGTCGAGCAGCCGGATGACCTCGCGCAGGGCCAGTACCTTGATCGCGTTGGCGTAGGCATCGGCATCACCGAGTGCGGACAGCACCCGGTCGTGGTCCGGCCCGGCGTCGTCGGCCAGGCGCCTCAGGATGCTGGCGCGGTCGAAGTTGACGTAGCCGCTGATCGCCACCCGCTCCTGCGCCATCGTCGCGATCGCCTGGTTCCACCCGTCGGTCGGTCCACCCAGCAGCATCTCGTCGGGCACGAAGACGTCGGTCAGGAACACCTCGTTGAAGTGTGACTGACCGGTTGCCTGCCGGATGGGTTGCAGCTCGATGCCTTCGGATCGCATGTCCACGATGAAGTAGCCCAGACCGCGGTGCTTCGCCACATCGGGGTCGGTGCGCGCCAGCAGGGCCCCGAAATCCGCGGTGTGGGCAGATGAGGTCCAGATCTTGTGGCCGTTGACCAACCAGCCGCCGTCGACCTTGGTGGCCCTGGTCGTCAGCGAGGCGAGGTCCGAACCGGCACCCGGCTCGCTGAACAACTGGCACCAACCCAGCTCGCCACGCTGCGTGGCCGGGATGAACCTGTTCTGGAGGTCCTCGGAAGCCGAGCTGATCAGCGTGGGCAGGATCCATTCGGCGATGCCGAGAGACGGTCTGACGAGATCGGGACGCTTGGCGAACTCCTCATCGACGATCAGCAGCTGCAGTTGGGTGGCGTTGACGCCCCACGGCCGCGGCCAGTGCGGGGCGATCAGCCCTGACTCCGCGATCAGTGTGCGTTGTGGCCCGGTGGCGAGGTTCTCGTAGTCTCCCTGCCGACCCGGCCGGTCGTTTCGAAGCTTCTGCGCCTCGTCGAGCACCGCGGCGACCTGTTGACGGAACCCGTCGTCGACGTCGCCCAGTTTGACTGCGACATCCCGTGTTTCGGTGCGGGACAGGCCACCCAGTGCGTGGGCGTAGCGACCGGCGGGGCCGATCGACGCCGCCAGACCGGTGGCCTTGCGCCAGTACAGATGTAGGTCGTGTTCCCAGGTGTAGCCGATCGCACCGAACATGGTCAGCGTGTCGAGAACGAGATCCGGCGCCGGAGCCACCGCCATGAGCGCCGCTCCCGCCGCCGCGATCCGTTGCTGCGCAAGACATTCGCCGCCCTCGGCGCCCTCGCTTGTCGACCTGACGGCGTCCCACGCCGCTGCGGTTGCCAGTTCGCTGTTGACCAGCAGCATCGCGGCCTGGTGCTGGAGCGCCTGGAACGCACCGATCGGTTTCCCGAACTGTTCGCGGGTACGCAGGTGAGCGGTGACCGCGTCGACGCACCAACGGATGGTTCCGGATGCGGCGGCGGCGGTCAGCGCCACGGTCAGGCAGCGGGCCTCCTCGTCGATGATCCCGGTGAGCGCCGAATCCGTTGTGCACGAATATCCGTCGAGCCGCACTGTCCCGACATCCATCGTCTTGTCGGTGCCGTTGAGCACATCGATGCCGACACCGGGCGCGGACGGGTCGAGCGCGAACCAGAGCGTGCCGTCGTCGCACTGGGCACCCACGACGATCACCTGCGCCGAGCACAGCCCCGGGGTCGCCGCCGACGCACCGCTCACCGTCCAGCCGTCGTGGCTCGATACCGCTCGAAGCCCCCGGCCATCCGGTAGGACGACCGCTGCCGAGGCGCCCTGAGCCAGTCGGACCAGCAGCGCCTGCGCATCCGGTGTCCGGTCGGCCGACAGCACGATCGCGCCGGCGGTCACCGTGGGCACCACCGGCCCGGGCAGCATCGCGGTGGCCGCCGCCTCCACCACGCACGCCGTGTCCATCAACGTGCCGCCCTGTCCACCGACCTGCTCGGGCAGGTGCACCGCGTGGAAACCGTTGACGACGAAGTCGTCCCACCACTGCGGCAAATCGCCGGCGGCGAGCGAGTCGAACGTGCCCCGTGTCTTCTCGATGGGTGCGTGGCGTGCGGCGAACTGGGTGACCGCCTCGGCCAGCTGCTGCTGCTCGGGGGTGAGTCCGATCGTCATCGTGATTCCTCTGCGGCCGCGGGCCGGCGGTGTGCTTCGCGGAAGAACTGCGCTGCCGCGACGATCGCCTCGGGTGTGGGCCGCGGTTGCCAGCCCAGTTCCCGGACGGCCTTGGTGTGATCCAACGGGGTCATGATGTGCATCAGGCGGATGTTGAGCGGCGTCAACTTGGTGTCGGCGCCCCGCAGACCGGCGATAGCACTGCTGACGTAGCCGGCTGCCGACATCAGGCGGATCGGCACCCCCCACCGCGGCGGTGCGACACCCACTGCATCGCAGGCGGTCTCGTGGATCTCCCGAGTGCTCATGAATCGTTCGGAGACGATGTAGCGTTCACCGATGCGCCCGTGCTCGCCGGCGAGGAGCAAGGCCTTCGCCGCATCCTCGACACCGACGACTTCGGCCTCGTAGCCGTCGATGTAGAACGGCAGCTTCCCGCGGACCGCGGCGGCCAGCAGGCCGCCGTGAGGGGTCGGCAACCAGTCGCCCGGTCCGTAGGTGTTCGCCACGCACATCGCCACGCCGGGCAGGCCCCTGTCACGACAGGCCTGCAGCAGCAGCTTCTCGGCGGCCACCCTGGAGCCGATGTAGTCGCCGCCCACGTCGAGCCAGTTGTGGACGGTGTTCTCGTCGGCGAGCCCGTGTTCGGATCTGCCGATGGTGCCGATCGAGCTGGTGAAGACGAACCGCGTCAGGTCGGCCTGCACAGCCACGTCCAACACCGTGCGCAGACCGTCGACATTGGTCCGCCACAACGGTGCGGGGTCACGCAGCCACGGTCGCGCGTCGACCACGCAGTAGTAGACGACATCACAGCCGTCCATGGCGGTGCGCAACGACGCGGTGTCGAAGACGTCGCCGTGGCGGACGTCGATGGGCAGCCCGTCGATGGCCCGCGTCGAGCTGGTGGCGCGGATCAGCACGCGCACGTCGTCACCACGCGCGACCAGCTGCTTGGTGACGTGCGACCCGAGGAAGCCGCTGGCCCCGATCACCAGCTTCGTTCCCACCATCGCCCCGTTCGTCCACACGATTTCACGAGACGCAACGTCTCGTCTTGTGGCAGACTACGGGCGATGTCTCAGGGTGTAAAGCGCAGGGTCGGTTGATGACCACCCAGGCCACTGCGCCGCGGCGGCGCAGCGAGAAGTCGCGCATGGCGATCGTCGGCGCCACCCGGGAACTGCTGCTCGAACGGGGCTTCGACAAGCTCAGCATCGAGGCGGTGGCCGCGCGCGCCGGTGTCGGGAAGCAGACGATCTACCGCTGGTGGCCCAGCAGGCACGCCCTCGTGGCCGATGTCATCCTGGAGGACGCCGACAAGATCCTGCGGCCGGTCACCAGGACCGACGACGTCACCACCGACCTCTGCACGTGGGCGGTCGGCCTCGCCACAACCCTGACGACGGCCCGCGGCAACGCCATGTTGCGCATCCTCACCACCGCCGGGATGGAGCATCCCGACACCGCAGCCCGACTACGCGCGGGGTTCAGCACCCCGCTGCACGAGACGGTGCACCAACGACTGCTGACCGACGGCTTCGACCACCGCACCGCCCAGGACGCCGCCGACGCCATCGTCGGCGGCGTCGTCTACGCCATCCTGACCGAGGGGCGGTCGTTCGCCCACCACCGGGCCGAGTCGATCACCCGTACCGTTCTCGGCGGCACGCGCACCAGCTGATCTGGCGCGACGACGCGCCGCGGGGTTGGATGAGGTGATGTCCGAGGTGAGCCGTACCCGCACGATCGCTGCCGACACGGAAAAGATCTGGGCGGTGCTGGCGGATTTCGGCTCGCTCAGCACGTGGGCCGACGGTGTGGACCATTCCTGTCTGCTCGGCAACGCCGCCGACGGTGACCCGCTCGGCATGACCCGCCGGGTGCAGGTCGGATCCGACACACTCGTCGAGACGATCGTGGCCTTTGCCCCGCCGCACCTCATCGCCTATGAGATATCAGGCGTGCCGCGTCCGATGTCGGCGTCGAATCGGTGGGATCTGCGGCCCGACGGCCCTGGGCGCACTACCGTGACGCTCACCAGCACCGTCCGGATGAAACCAAGTCCGCTGCGCCCGGTCGCCGAGAGGATCGGCGCCCGGCTGGTGGCGAAGCGCTCCGCGGCGCTACTGGACTCGTTGGCCGAGCACTGTGAGGAGACCCGATGACTGCCAGAACCAGCGGTGATCGACCCGACATCGTCATCGTGATGACCGACGAGGAACGCGCGGCCCCGCCGTACGAAACCGCGTCGATCACCACGTGGCGTGACCAGACGCTCACCGGGCGAAAATGGTTCGACGACAACGGCGTCAGCTTCATCCGGCACTACACCGGCTCACTGGCCTGTGTGCCCAGCCGCCCGACGATGTTCACCGGGCACTACCCCGACCTGCACGGCGTCACCCAGACCGACGGCCTGGGCAAGGCCGCCGACGACTCACGGTTGCGCTGGCTGCGCCGCGGCGAGGTCCCCACACTCGGCAACTGGTTCCGCGCCGCGGGCTATGACACCCACTACGACGGCAAATGGCACATCTCGCACGCCGACCTGATCGATCCGGCCACCGGGAGACCCCTGGCCACCAACGACGACGACGGGGTCATCGACGCCGAGGCGGTACGTCGCTATCTGGAAGCAGATCCCCTTGCCGCATATGGCTTCTCGGGATGGGTGGGCCCGGAGCCACACGGGGCGGCCCTGGCGAATGCCGGCATCCGTCGCGATCCGCTGATCGCCGACAGGGTGGTCGCCTGGCTCGAGGACCGCTACGCGCGACGTCGCGCAGGCGACGCCGCCGCACTCCGACCGTTCCTGTTGGTGGCCAGCTTCGTCAACCCGCACGACATCGTGTTGTTCCCGGGCTGGGTGCGGCGCAATCCGGTCGAGCCCTCCCCACTGGACCCGCCGCACGTCCCGCCCGCGCCGACAGCGGATGAGGACCTGGCCACCAAACCGGCCGCACAGATCGCCTTCCGCGAGTCGTACTACTCCGGCTACGGTCCGGCGCGGGTCATCGAGCGGACCTATCGGCGAAACGCGCAGCAGTACCGGGATCTCTACTACCGACTGCACGCCGAGGTCGACACCCCGATCGACCGGGTGCGCCGCGCGGTCACCGAGGGTGGCTCCGCCGACGGGCCCGACGACACGGTCATGGTCCGCACCGCCGACCACGGCGACCTGCTCGGCGCCCACGGCGGCCTGCACCAGAAGTGGTTCAACCTGTACGACGAGGCGACCCGGGTGCCGTTCGTGATCGCCAGGGTCGGGTCCCACCCGACGCCTGCGCGCTCGGTGTCGGCGCCGACCTCGCACGTCGATCTGGTCCCGACGTTGCTGTCAGCGGCCGGTGTGGACGTCGACGCCGTCGCCGCCACGCTGGCCGAGACCTTCTCGGAGGTGCACCCACTGCCGGGTCGTGATCTCATGCCGGTCGTCGAGGGCGCACCCGCCGACGACACCCGGACGGTGTACCTGATGACCCGCGACAACGTCCTCGAAGGCGACACCGGCGCCTCAGGCGCGGCACGCGCGCTGAAGTTGACCGCGAATCCGCCTGCGCCATTGCGTATCCGGATTCCGGCACACACCGCCGCCAACTTCGAGGGCCTTGTCGGGCGCGTGGACGACGACGCCGCGCCCGGAGGCGCCGGACATCTGTGGAAGCTGGTGCGGACGTTCGACGACCCGGGCACCTGGACCGAACCCGGTGTCCGCCATCTCGCCGCCGACGGGATGGGTGGTCCGATGTTCCGCAGCGACCCCCTCGACGATCAGTGGGAGCTCTACGATCTGACCGCCGATCCGGTGGAGGCACACAACCGCTGGACCGATCCCGACCTGCACGAGCTACGCGCACATCTGCGCGCTCAGCTGAAATACGTCCGCACGGAAGCGGTTCCCGAGCGCAACCAGCCCTGGCCGTACGCGGTGCGGCGTTCCGCGACCCCGGCGCGGCGGTCGCCGCTGCGCGCCCTGCGGGCCCGCTTCAGCTGACTCACTCGCACCGGGGAACTGCACACGAGATCCGACTTTTGTAACCAACTTTCGAGAAGAAGTCTGCAAAAGTCGGTTCTCGGCGTGCTTGGTGGCGCTGACTCACGCCTGCGCGAACTGCTTCTCGTCGTAGAGGCGGGCCCACTCGGCGCGGGGCCGGATCGACACGTCGACGTCGGCGCCCTTGGCCCGCAGCGCCCCAACGGTCGCCTGGTCGCGGGCAGTGCGCTCGAACGGATCCCAGCCGAAGAACCGGCAGGAGTTCTGCCAGGTGATCTTGTTGATGTCCGAGTCGTCGGCGCCTGCGGCGTTCAACTCCGCCAGCACCTGCTCGGGCGCGTCGGGCCAGAAGCAGTCCGAGTGCGGGTAGTCGCACTCCCACGCGATGATGTCGATGCCGATCTCGTGGCGCAGCTTCAGCGAGGTCTTGTCGGTGACGTAGCAGGCCAGCGAGTGTTCCCGGAAGACGTCGCTGGGCAACTTGTCGCCGAAGTCGCGACGCAGCCATTTCTGGTTCGTGTAATGCCGGTCGCTGCGGTCGAGATAGAACGGGATCCACCCGATGCCGCCCTCGGAGAACGCGAACTTCAGGTCGGGGTAGTTGCGCATGGCCGGGCCCCACAACAGATCCTGCGCACACATCGCCGACACCTGGGTGGCCAGGATGATCAGGTTGTCGATCGGCGCGTTGGGCGCCATGCTGATCGCGCCGAAACCGGTCCCGATGTGCAGGCACATCACCACCTGCTCTTCGGACAGGGTGCGGAACACCGGACCCCAGTACTCGTCGTCGTGGTAGCTCGGAAGTCCTTCCAGGTGCGGCAGTTCCGGCATCGTCACCGCGCGGCAGCCCTTGGCGGCCACCCTGCGGATCTCGGTGCACATGGCTTCCGGATTCCAGGTGGGGAGCACGGCGATCGGGATGAAACGGTCCGGGTACGAACCGGCCCACTCGTCGATGTGCCAGTCGTTGTAGGCCGACACCATCACCAGCGTCACGTCCTCGCGGTGCATGTTGAGGTGCCGGGCGGAGAAGCCGGTGAAGGTCGGGAAACACATCGACGCCAGGATCCCGTTGCGGTTCATGTCCCGGACGCGCTCGTGCACGTCGTAGACACCCGGTCGCATCTCGGCGAATCCGGCGGGGTCGCGTCCCCATTCTTCGGGCGGCCACGACACCACGGCGTTGAGGCCGCTGACGCCCTGCGGCCTGCCCTGGTACATCCATTGGTCGACGCCCTTGTCGTCGGTCACCACGATCGGCGCTTCCGCCTTGTACTTGGCCGGGACGTGGTTGAGGAACATGTCCGGCGGTTCCACCACGTGGTCGTCGATGCTCACCAGGATCAGGTCTTCGGTCTTCATATCTCCACTAGTACCGTGGTTGGACATGACCGTCTCTGCGTCTTCGGACAGAGTCTTGTCCGACGCGGCCAACATGCCCCGCCGCGTCATCGAGCTTCGGCGCGGCGGTTCCGCGCGGGGCGGGAGTTACCTCTACCAAGGCGACGCGCTGATCACCGGATGGCACTCCCACGAGGTGCACCAGATCGAGTACGCGCTGCACGGGGTGGTCGAAGTCGAAACCGACTCCGCGCACTACCTACTGCCACCGCAGCAGGCGGCCTGGATTCCGGCGGGCCTGGATCACCAGGCGGTGATGAACCCCGACGTCAAGACCGTGGCGGTGATGTTCGACCGGACGATGATCGCCGACGGCGGTGACCGTGCCCGCATCCTGGCCGTCTCCCCGCTGATCCGGGAGATGATGATCTACGCGCTGCGCTGGCCGATCGACCGCAGCCGCGGCGCGGCCCGCGACGAGGAGATGTCCGACGGGTTCTTCCGCACCCTGGCCGCACTCGTCGGCGAGGCACTCGAACACGAAGCACCACTGAGCCTTCCGACATCGGAGCACCCGATGGTCGCCGCCGCGATGGACTTCACCAAAAGCCACCTCGACGCGGTGACCTGTGCACAGGTCAGCCGGGCGGTCTCGGTCTCGGAGCGAACACTTCGCCGGTTGTTCTCCGACACCCTCGGCATGTCATGGCGCACGTACCTGCTGCATGCCCGGATGCTGCGGGCGATGGCCCTTCTCGCGGCCCCGATGCAGTCAGTGCAGGAAACCGCCACAGCCGTCGGTTTCGACAGCGTCAGCTCGTTCACCCGTGCGTTCGCCCAGTTCTGCGGGGAAACACCGTCCGCCTACCACAAACGGGTCACCGGGACCCAAGCAGACTCAGTCGGCACCGGGTCGGCGGAACAGACCTTCGCGGAGCAGTGAATCCACGGACGCCTGCCATCGCTGGAGTTGCGAAGGAGAGGTGAACGGCTCGGGAAGCTGCCGGTCGATGTGCGCGCTCAGACTGGCAGCACCGAGCGCGAGCACGATGCCGTTGAGGGCGGCCCACGTCAGATCGATGTCCGGCCGGGTTTCCCCGCGTTCCGCGCGCTGCTCCCAGCGAGCCTTACCCAACGCGAACAACGCGTCGAAGATCGTCGCCCCCAACGGACTGCCGTCGACGAGCGCCCGGCTGACATAGGCCGCGACATCGGGGTGCTCGACGAAGATCCGGTTCACCCGCTTGCCGATCTCGGCGATCGAGTCCACCGCGCCCTCGGGGATCGGCTGGGCCATCGGCGTGATCACCAGATCCAGGACACCCTCGTCGACCGCTTGGATCAGACCGGCCTTGGTGGCGAAGTGATGTTGCACCAGCCCCAGGGACACTCCCGCCGCCGCCGCCACCCCCCGCAGCGTCGTCCGCGACGTGCCCTGGGCCGCGAAGCACCGCAGGGCCGCAACACGAATCCGTTCGATGTTGCGCGGTTCTTCCGGCCCGGTCCGGTCCGGTTTCGAACTCACACTGGCCACCGTAGTCCTGGCCACCGTAGTCAACGTCACCCCAAGCAATTCGACAGTACAGCTGTACCGTTAGTACAATACAAGCGTATTGTCCACGACGGGAGGGAGGGTGTCCGTGCATCCGGTGTCGATCACAGAGGAAGCGTGGACCGCGCCGTGCACACGCGACCCCGACCGGTGGATGACCGCCCCCGACGACGGCGCCAAAGCCCTCTGCCGGGCCTGTCCCCGGCGCTGGCAGTGCGCCAAAGAGGCATGCGTCACGCCCGGAGCGGAGGGCTTGTGGGCCGGGATAGTGCTGCCCGAGAGCGGCCGCAACCGTCAGTTCGCCCTCCGGCAGCTGCGCTCCCTGGCCGAGCGCAACGGTCTCCCGGTGCGCAAAAGGTGAGCTGAGACTCCATCGCCCCGGCTGATGGTTTCGTCGCCGTACGCGTGGGTAACAACGATGCATCACCCGGTACGCGCACTAGGAGAACCCATGGCCGAGATGGCCGAAAGCCGCTACGACCCCGACGACCCGTTCACCGAGACCCTCGCTACAACCGGCCTGTTTCTCCTGGTCACCGCCATCATCGCGGTTGCGTTCGGCCTGGCGAGCTGGGGGATGTCCGAGACTCTGATGGCGGTCCTCGCCGGAGTCGCCGCGGTACTGAGCTTCACCGCGAGCATCTTGTGCTTCAAGGCCCAGGCCACCGAACTCCCTGCCGACGCGCCCGCCTGATCGGCGCGGCGTAAGCCGCAGACATCCGATGATCGAGTGCGGGCGGTGGGACTCGAACCCACACGTTCTTTCGAACACGGGCACCTAAAGCCCGCGCGTATCGCCAATTTCGCCACGCCCGCAGCGCTTCGATGGTAGCGCGGTACCGTTTAGACGTGTCCACTACACGGCGTAGCAGGCCTGCGCTCGTCCTGCTGGTGATCGCCGCCGCCGGCGGTTGCCTCGCCTTGGCGTGGTGGCAGTGGACCCGCTTCGAATCGACCTCCGGCAACTTCCAGAACCTCGGGTACGCACTGCAGTGGCCGCTGTTCGCCGGCTTCTGTGTGTATGCCTACTTCAAGTTCGTCCGCTACGAGCAGGCGCCTCCGGAACCACCCTCGCAGCAGACCGAGATCCCCGCCGGATTGCTGCCCGAACGGCCGGCGCCGGCGAGCCACATCGACGGCGACCCCACCCTGAGTGAGTACAACGCTTACCTGGCCGACCTGGCGAAGGCCGACAGTGACGATCGAAAGAAGACGACATGAGACTGACAGGAACTGGTACGTGACAGCACCCGACTCCCCCTCGCCCATCACCTCCGTGGAGAGCATTCGCAAGGCGTTACTCGGCTACCGAGTGCTGGCCTGGGCGACAGGCATCTGGCTGATCGCGCTGTGCTACGAGATGGTGATGAAGTACGCCTTCAACGACGATTCGCTGGGCTGGATCGCGGTCGTGCACGGGTGGGTCTACTTCATCTACCTGTTGTTCACCGCCAACCTCGCGGTGAAGGTCCGCTGGCCGATCGCCAAGACCGTCGGAGTGCTGCTCGCCGGCACGATTCCGTTGGTCGGCATCATCGTCGAGCACTTCCAGACCCAGAACATCAAGGCTCAGTTCGGCATCTGAGCTCGCTAGACTCGATGCGGTGACAGCCGGCACCGCGATGCGCCGCAGCGCTGCCCCGGCGGGTAGCAGCAACTCACACTCGTCTCGAATTCCCGCCCTGACCGGTATGCGTGCCGTCGCCGCGCTCCTCGTCGTCGGCACCCACGCGGCATTCGCGACCGGCTACCTCACCCACGGCTATCTCGGCGGGATCTACGCACGTCTGGAGATCGGTGTCGCGATCTTCTTCGTGCTCTCCGGATACCTGTTGTTCCGCCCCTGGGTGCGCGCGGCTGCGCACGGCGGCCCGGCTCCGTCCGTGACGCGCTACGGTCGGCACCGGGTGCGCCGCGTGGTCCCGGCCTACGTGCTCACGGTGGTCGCGACCTTCGAGATCTACATCGTTTTCGCCCCCGGCCCGAACCCCGGTCAGACCTGGCACGGGTTGCTGCGCCACCTGACGTTCACCCAGATCTACACCGACGACTACCTGACGACGATGCTGCATCCAGGGCTGTCACAGATGTGGAGCATGGCGGTCGAAGTCGCCTTCTACGCCGCCCTTCCCGCGCTGGCATATCTGCTGCTGCGGGTGCTGTGCCGCGGGCAGTGGCGACCGGCACTCCTGCTGACCGGGCTCGCCGCGCTCGCCGCCATCACGCCGGCATGGCTGGTCCTCGTCGTCAGCACCGAGATGCTGCCGAACTCCGCGGGCATGTGGCTTCCCGCGCACCTCGCCTGGTTCGTCGGTGGCATGGCCCTGGCGGTGCTGCAGGCGATGGGCGCCCACTGCCGGGCAGCGGTGGCGGTCACTGTCGCGGTCGCCCTGTATCTGGTGGTGTCGACACCGATCGGCGGTGCCCCGCCCGGGCCGGAACCGACATGGGCACCGGTCACGAAGTCGCTGCTGTATGCGGTGATCGCGACGTTGGCGGTGGCACCGCTGGCGCTGGGCTCCCCCGGCTGGTACTCGCGCCTGCTGGCGAGCAGGCCGATGGTCTGGCTCGGTGAGATCTCCTACGAGATCTTCCTGGTGCACGTCGTTGCCATGGCGCTGGTGATGCACCTGGTGCTGGGCTGGCCGCTGTTCACCGGCTCGATGCCCGGGCTGATCGCCGCGACCCTGGCCCTGACGATCCCCGCGGCGTGGCTCCTGCACCGGGTGACCAGACCTCAACTCTCCGCGACGAGGGCTCGCAGCGCCGGCACCAACGCCGCCAGCGCACGGCCGCGGTGTGAGACCGAGTCCTTGTCCTCTGGGCTGAGCTCGGCTGCCGTCCTCGTCGACCCGTCGGGGACGAAGACCGGGTCATAGCCGAACCCCCCGTCGCCGCGGGGCTCCCGCGCGATGCTGCCCACCCACTCGCCGCGGACCACCGAGTTGTCGGCGTCCCCGGGCCCGAACACCAGCGCGCACGCCGACACGAAGGCCGCCCCGCGCCGCTCGTCGGGGACATCACCCAGCTGTCCCAGCAGCAGAGCCGTGTTCGCGGCATCGTCGCCGTGCCGTCCCGACCAGCGCGCGCTGAGCACCCCCGGCATCCCGTTGAGCGCATCAACCGCCAGCCCGGAATCGTCCGCCACCGTGGGCAACCCCGTGGCCGCAAAACCGTCGCGCGCCTTGGCCACCGCGTTCTCCTCGAAGGTGGCCCCCGTCTCGGGCGCCTCGTCGAACGCCGGCACGTCGTCGAGCGACAGCAGCGTCAGCCCAGACAGTTCCGCCCTGTCGAGCACCCGGCGCAGTTCGGCCAACTTCTTCGGGTTGCGACTGGCCACCAGCAGCCGGGTCACCCGCGTCAGCTTCCGAACCCCTTCTTCGTGGGCTCTGCCGACTCGGGCAGGACACCGGGATACGGCAGCTCCAACGCCTGCCGCTGAACGTCGAACAGCTGATCGCAGGCGACCATCGCGACGTCGAGCATCTTGTCCAGCGTCGACCTCGGGAACGTCGCGCCTTCACCGGTGCCCTGGATCTCGACCAGCGTGCCGGTGTCGGTGGCCACGACGTTCATGTCCACCTCGGCGCGGGAGTCCTCGGTATAGGGAAGATCGACACGGATGCGGCCATCGACGACGCCCACACTGACCGCGGCGATCGCGCACGACAGCGGCCGCGGGTCCGAAAGCCGGCCCGCCGCGGACAGGTAGGTCACGGCGTCGGCCAGCGCCACGTATGCGCCGGTGATCGCCGCGGTGCGGGTTCCGCCGTCCGCCTGCAGCACGTCGCAGTCGATCGCGATGGTGTTCTCGCCCAACGCGGCCAGATCGATACAGGCGCGCAGCGACCGGCCGACCAGCCTGCTGATCTCCTGGGTCCGTCCACCCACGCGGCCCTTGACCGATTCGCGGTCCGAGCGGTCGTGCGTGGCGGCGGGCAACATCGCGTATTCCGCGGTCAGCCAGCCCTGGCCGGAGCCCTTCCGCCAGCGGGGCACGCCCTCGGTGACGCTGGCGGTGCACATCACCCGGGTCTGACCGAACTCCACCAGCACCGATCCCGCGGGGTGAGAGGTGAAGCCGCGGGTGATGGTGACCGGGCGCAGTTCGTCGTCGAGTCGGCCGTCTTCTCGTCTGGACACGGGGCAACCCTATCGGGTCACCCGACCCGCGCCGGGCCGCGGTTCAGGAGCGGGTGACCTCAAAAGACTCGTTGCACACCACGGCATGCACCGGACCGTCGAACTCCGCTTTGGCCTCGCTGATGACGTCCTCGCGCGACGTCCACGGCGGGATGTGGGTGAGCAGCAACTCGGACACGCCTGCCCGCGCGGCGGCCCGTCCGGCTTCCGTACCCGATAGGTGCAGCCTGGGCGGCCGCGACGGCGAATGAGTCCACGACGCTTCACAGAGGAAGACGTCGGCGCCGCGGGCCAGATCGATCAGGGCGTCGCAGTAACCGGTGTCGCCGCTGTAGACCATCGTGGCCCCGGACGGATCGGTGATGCGCATGCCGTAGGACTCGGTCGGATGACACACCAGCCTCGGCAGCACCGTCAGCGATCCGATCTGCACGGGCTGGTTGTCCACCCAGTGGCGGAGGTCGAAGATATCGCTGAAGTCGTCGATCTCGCCGCCCTCCGGCGAAGAGGCGGCACCCAGTCGCGCCCAGGTGTTGGCGGGTCCGTACACGATGCCCCGCTCAGGCGCCGGTGACGGATGGTAGCGGCGCCAGACGAAAAGCCCGGGCATGTCCAGACAGTGATCAGCGTGCAGATGGGAGAGCAACACATACACGGAGTTGGGGTCGGCGTGGCGTTGCAGCGCACCCAGCACCCCCCCGCCGAAGTCGAGGACCAGCGGCGGTGTGTCGGGCGCCGTCACCAGATATCCCGAGGCGGGCGAATCGGGGCCGACCACACTGCCGGAACAACCCAGTACGGTGATTCGCACGCCCACTAGCTTGCCATGCCCGCGATCTGCATGGCGAAAACATCGCCGCTTTCGGCGAGGAACGTCATGTTCGCGCGCCGAGGTGACGTTCGACCGGCCGGACCCCGTTCACCGACGGGCCCAGAAATCGTGCTGCCAGGGCGGTGAAAGCCTCGGGATCACCGGTAGCTTCGAAAAGCCGCAGCGCCCGGGGCGCCCCCGGCTCGGGATGCGGCTTGAGCAAGTCGTTCTCGGTGAGCACCCGCAGCAGATCCTTTGCTGTCTCCTCGGCGCTGGACACCAGGCTCACGTCGTCGCCCATCACCAACTGGATCAGGCCCGACAGCATCGGGTAGTGGGTGCAGCCGAGCACCAGCGTGTCCACCTCGGCGCGTTGCAACGGCTCCAGGTACCCCTCGGCCAGCCCCAGCACCTGTCGGCCGCTGGTCACCCCGCGTTCGACGAAGTCCACAAAACGCGGACACGCCACCCCGAACACCTCGATGTCGCGGGCCGCGGCGAACGCGTCCTGGTAGGTGCCCGAGGCGATGGTGGCAGCCGTGCCGATCACCCCGACGCGCCCGTTGCGGGTGGAGCGCACGGCCCGGCGCACCGCGGGCAGGATGACCTCGACCACCGGCACCGGCGCGTACCGCTCGCGGGCGTCGCGCAGGCAGGCCGAGGACGCGGTGTTGCACGCGATCACGAGCGCCTTGACGCCGCGGTCTGCGAGATGGTCACCGATGGCCAGGGCATGGGAGCGGATCTCCGGAACCGTCAGCGGGCCGTAAGGTCCGTTGCCGGTGTCCCCGACGTAGATGACGTCCTCATCGGGGAGTTGGTCGATGACCGCCCGCGCGACGGTCAGCCCCCCGACTCCGGAATCGAAGATCCCGATCGGGGCCTGCGGTGAGGTCATGTGTTCAGCGACGGCGGCCGCACCGGGCGCCGCAGCGCACGCGCCTTGCGTTCCGGCCCGGACAGCAGATAGGCGGCGAGCAGACCCGCCAGCGCCCCGCACAGATGGCCCTGCCACGAGACCCCGAACGTCCCGGGCAGCACGCCGAGCAGGATGCTGCCGTAGATGAACAGCACCACCACGCCGATGACGATCTCCCAGATGTTGCGGGTGAAGAACCCGAAAACGATCAGGAACGCCAGCCAGCCGAAGATCAGACCCGAGGCGCCGATGTGGTTGGTCTCGATCACCACGCCGTTGTAGACCGGTGCGCCGAAATTGCCGATCAGCCACGTGCCAAGCCCGCCGACGATCCAGATGATCGCGGTCGCGTACAGGAACCGGGACAGCCCGGCCAGCGTCACCAGGAACCCGAGCACCAGCGCCGGGCCGGTGTTGGCGATCAGGTGTTCCCAATTGGCGTGCAACAGCGGTGCCGTCAGGATGCCGGTCAGACCGTCGGTCTCCAGCGGCCGAATTCCGTTGTCGTCGAGCTGGTGCCCGGTCAACGCGTCGAAAAGCTCGATCACCCAGAGCAGGAACACGAACGAGACGATGGTGACGATCCCGACGACCCACGCCGGGCGTTTCTTCGGCTGCGCGGGCGGTCCGGCCATGCCCGGATAGCCGCCCGGCAGACTCATCGGCGAACCCTCAAGCCCATAGCTGCCCTTCCAGCGCGTCCTCTGCGTCATCCAGGCTACCGGCGTAGGCGCCGGTCGACAGATACTTCCACCCGGCGTCGCACACGGTGAACGCGATGTCGGCCCGCTCACCGGCCTTGACCGCCTTGGCGGCCATGCCGAGCGCGGCGTGCAGGATCGCGCCGGTGGAGATACCGGCGAAGATCCCCTCGGACTGCACCAGCTCGCGGGTGCGTCGCACCGCGTCATAGGAGCTGACGGCGAAGCGGGTGGTCAGCACGTCGGGGTCGTACAGCTCCGGGATGAAGCCCTCGTCGATGTTGCGCAGCGCGTAAACGCCCTCGCCGTAGCGCGGTTCGGCGGCGACGATCTGCACGCCGGGGACGTGCTCGCGCAGGTACCGGCCGGTGCCCATCAGCGTGCCGGTGGTACCGAGGCCCGCCACGAAGTGCGTGATCTCGGGCAGGTCGGCGAGCAACTCCGGGCCGGTGCCGTCGTAGTGTGCGGCGGCATTGGAGGGGTTACCGTACTGGTACAGCATCACCCACGAGGGATGTTCTGCCGCAAGCTCTTTGGCGTGCGCGACCGCGGTGTTGGAGCCACCTTCGGCCGGAGAGTAGATGATCCGGGCACCGTAGAGCTCCAACAGCTGACGACGCTCGATCGACGTGTTCTCCGGCATCACGCAGACCATCTGGTAGCCCTTGAGCAGCGCGGCCATCGCCAGGGAGATACCGGTGTTGCCGCTGGTCGGCTCCAGGATCGTGGCCCCGGGCTGCAACAGACCGCTGCGCTCGGCGTCGGTGATCATCCGCAACGCGGGGCGGTCCTTGATTGACCCGGTCGGGTTGCGGTCCTCGAGCTTGGCCCACAGCCGCACGTGTGGTGAGCCGGCCCAGGACGGCGAGATCCTCTGGAGCCCGACCAGCGGGGTACCCCCGAGCGCTTCGAGCAGCGAGTCGTACCTGGTCATGTCGCCGTCACCCCGACCATGTCAGCCACCGGCGACGGCGGGCAGGATCGTCACCGAGTCCCCGTCGGAGATCGCGGTGTCCAGGCCGCCGGAGAACCGGACGTCCTCGTCGTTGACGTAGATGTTGACGAACCGGTGCAGCTTCTCGCCGTCGACGATCCGCTCGGTGATCCCCGAATAGTTCGCCTCCAGATCGCTGATCACCGCGGCCAGCGTGTCGCCGGAGGCGCTGACGCGCTTCTCACCACCGGTGTGGGTGCGCAGAATGGTCGGGATCGAAACGGTGACGTTGGCTGAATCGGGCACAGGTTTCTCCTACTGGTACTGGTCGACGATCTTGACGGGCTCTTCGGTGACGACGCCGTCCACGATGCGGTAACTGCGCAACTCGTGCTCGTCGGGGTCACGGGTGGACACCAGCACGTAGTGGGCGTCGGGTTCGGCGGCGATCGCGACATCGGTCCGGCTCGGGTAGGCCTCGGTACCGGTGTGTGAGTGATAGATCACGATCGGCGCCTCGTCGGCCTCTTCCATCGCCTTCCACACCCGGAATTGCTCCATGGAATCGAACCGGTAGAACGTCGGCGAGCGCTCCGCGTTGAGCATCGCGATGAAGTTCTCCGGACGGTCGGACCCCTCGGGCCCGGAGATGACCCCGCAGGCCTCGTCGGGATGGTCGGCACGGGCATGGCTGACCATCGCGTCGACCAGGTCGGCACGGATCGTCAACACTGCGCCTCCTTCACGAGCTTCCTCTCATCCCGAACGCTCCCGGCAACAGGGAACGGTAGGTGGGTATTCCGGCGACCGACTCGGCGGCCAGCACTCCGACGAGCACCGCGCGGGCCAGACAGTCCGCGGCGGCTGCGCCGATCGCGGTGATCAGCGGCACTTCCGGGGACATCGACGCGGGGGTCGTCGGGTCCGGATCGACCTCTACCGCGCCGGTGGCCAATGCGAACACCGTATCGCCGTCGAGCGGGGTGTGGCACGGCAGGATGGTGCGCGCCAGCCCGTCATGCGCAGCAACCGCCATCCGGCGACAACCCGCCGGGCTGAGCGCGGCATCGGTGGCCACCACGGCGATCGTGGTGTTCAACGGGCTGAACTCGGCGCGCCGTTCGGCGTAGGCCGCCAGCTCGTCGGCCGGCGGCGGCACCAGCCCGAACTCCGCGATCTGATACGCCAGCCAGGGCAGCCCGGTGCCGCGGTCGACGACATCGCCGGCGGAGTTGACAACGACGAGCGCGCCGACGGTCACCCCGGAGTCGAGGGTCACCGAGGCGGTGCCCACGCCGCCCTTGAGCACCCCGGCCCGCGCCCCGACGCCCGCCCCGACGGTGCCCACCGCGACCTCGGTGCCCGCCCGTTGGGCCGCGAGATATCCGAACTCCGCGGTGGGCCTGCACCGCCAGCCCCCGACGGGAAGATCGAAGACCACCGCGGCCGGAACGATCGGCACCACGCCACCGTCCATCGCCACCCCGCGGTCGTGCTCCTCGAGCCAGGTCATCACGCCGTCGGCCGCGGCGAGCCCGAAGGCGCTGCCCCCGGAGAGCACCACACCGTCGACATGGCGCACCGAGTTGCTCGGGTCCAGCAGGTCGGTTTCGCGCGTCCCGGGCGCTCCCCCGCGACCGTCGACCGCGCCGACAGTGCCGGGAGGGGTCAGCACGACGGTCGTGCCGCTCGCCCAGCCGGAGCCGAGCTCTGCGTCGGAGTCGAGCATGTGGTGGTGACCGACGCGGATACCGCTGACATCGGTGATCGCGCCGACCACTAACGCTCTTCGTTCTTCGCGCAAGCGCTCATCAGCGTCTTCTGTTCTTCGCGCAAGCGCTCATCAGCGGCCCCCGTCGATCAGGCTCAGCACCAGATACTCCTGCAACACCGTCAGCCACTGGTACACGTCGAGGTGCCCGGCCATCGGATGGTCGGCGGGCAGCCGATCGGGCCCGTCGGCGCCGATGTCGAGCATCGTGCCCAACGCCAACCGCACGTCGTTGACAGCGGTGGCCCAGGCCTGCGCGTCGTCCTCGGTCAGTTCGAACTTCCCGCCGCCCGCCGGGACGGTGTCCAGCAGGCGTTGCGCCGCTTCACGTTTCGCGTCGATGATGGCCGGCTCGTGCAGGCCGCGCAGCGCGCTGTTGAGACTCTCCGCGGCACCGGACCCGGCAGGATGTTCGGTCGCCGGCCGATAGAAGTCCGGCAGCAGACGCTTCATCGTATCGTCTTCCGGCGGAACCGAATTGCCAGTTCGAATTCCGGTGATCTCGGCAAGCTCGTCGGTCGGAGCCGAGGACTGGCGATCCTCGAGCATTCCGAGCAGGGAGGTCACCAGGCTGCTCAACAACTCGGCTTCGTGTGCGGCCAGCGCCGACCGCAACCGCGGGCCGTCGGCGCCCTCGACCCGCTTCCACTTACGCACAATCTCCTCAGCGGTCCTGTTGCAGCGTCGCCCACAACCCGGCGGCGTGGAGCTTGGACACGTCGATCTCCATCGACTCCCGACTGCCCGCCGAGACCACCGCCTTGCCCTCGTTGTGGACCTGCAGCATCAGCTTGGTGGCATGCGGTTCGGAGTAGCCGAACAGCTTCTGCAACACATAGGTCACGTAGGTCATCAGATTCACCGGATCGTCCCAGACCAGCGTCACCCACGGGCTGTCGGGGGCGACCTCGTCCCGCGGGACGGTGGCGACGTCGCGTTCTTCGCGGGTTCCCGGACGGGCCTTCGCCGGCGTGACCATGCGCCCAAGAATACCGGGGCCACATCCGTGCGCCGAACCGATACGGTTGACGGGTGACTGGATCGCCCCCGGCCTCGTCTCCGGGTCTGCCGCTGGGGCTGCTGACCGACAAGTACGAACTGACGATGCTCGCCGCGGCATTGCAGGACGGTACCGCGCACCGGCGCGCCACGTTCGAGGTGTTCGCCCGGCGCCTTCCCGAAGGACGGCGCTACGGCGTCACCGCCGGTACCGCCAGACTCGTGGAAGCGTTGCAGGAGTTCAGGTTCGACGCACCCACGGTGAACTCACTGGACGACTTCCTAAACACCGACACCCTCGAGTACCTGGCAGGGTACCGGTTTCGGGGCGACATCGACGGCTACCCGGAGGGCGAGCTGTACTTCCCCGGGTCGCCGGTGCTGTCCGTTCACGGAACCTTCGCCGAATGCGTGCTCCTCGAGACGCTGACGCTGTCGATCTTCAACCACGACACCGCCGTCGCCTCGGCCGCTGCCCGCATGGTCGGCGCCGCCGACGGCCGCCCCCTGATCGAGATGGGCTCCCGGCGCACCCACGAACACGCCGCCGTCGCAGCGGCACGCGCGGCCTACCTCGCCGGATTCGCCGGATCGTCGAACTTGGAGGCCAAGCGCCGTTACGGGGTGCCGGCGCTCGGGACGAGCGCCCACGCCTTCACGCTGCTGTACACCACCGACGGCGAGGGGCAGTCGCCGTCGGACTGGGAGAAGGCGGCGTTCCGAGCCCAGGTCGCTGCACTGGGTGTCGAGACGACGCTGCTGGTGGACACCTACGACATCACCACCGGGGTCGCCAACGCCGTCGAGGTCGCGGGGCCCCGACTGGGGGCCGTCCGCATCGACTCCGGCGACCTCGGTGTACTGGCCCGTCAGGTACGCGAACAGCTCGACGGTCTCGGCGCCACCGAGACCCGGATCGTGGTCTCCGGCGACCTGGACGAGTTCGCCATCGCCGCACTTCGCGCCGAACCCGTCGACTCCTACGGTGTCGGCACGTCGGTGGTCACCGGATCGGGCGCCCCGACCGCCAACATGGTCTACAAGCTGGTCGAAGTCGACGACATCCCCGTCGAGAAACGCAGCAGCCACAAGGAATCTTACGGCGGGCGCAAATGCGCGGCCCGGGTGGCCAAGGGATCCGGGACCGTCGTCGAGGAAGTCGTGTACCCGGCCGACGAACCACCGCCCCCATCCCCGGGCCTGGTCTGGCGACAGCTGACGGCACCGCTGGTGCGCGGCGGGGAGCCGGTCGCCGACCTCGACGTGCACGCCGCGCGGGAACGCGTCGGCGAGGGTCTGCACAGCCTTCCGTGGGACGGTCTGAAGCTCTCCAAAGGAGACCCGGCGATTCCGACTCGGCTGATCGCGCCGACACGGCGCGGACGCTGAGAAACGGGGCTGCGGATGCCTGAGGTCACCGAGCTGCTGGCCCACGCTGTGGCCGCACTGGGCGGGACGGAACGCGCCGGGCAGATCGCCATGGCCGAGGCGGTGACCAATGCTTTCGCACGCGGTGAGCACCTCGCGGTACAGGCAGGCACCGGCACCGGCAAGTCGCTGGCCTACCTGGTGCCCGCGGTCGCGCACTCGCTGGCAGATCACCGCCCCGTGGTCGTGTCGACCGCGACCATCGCCCTGCAACGTCAGCTGGTCGACCGCGACCTGCCTCGACTCGCCGACTCGCTGGCCGGCTCACTGCCCCGCAGGCCGGAGTTCGCTCTTCTCAAGGGGCGGGGGAACTACCTGTGTCTCAACAAGATTCACAACGGCAGTCAAGCGGGCTCCGACGGCGCTCCGCCGGCACCGGAGGACCTACCGCAGGAGGAACTCTTCTCCCCCGTCGCGGCCAGCGCCCTGGGGCGCGACGTGGCGCGGCTGATCAAGTGGTCGTCGAGCACCGAGACCGGCGACCGTGACGAGCTGGCCCCCGGGGTCCCCGACCGGTCGTGGTCGCAGGTCAGCGTGTCGGCTCGGGAATGCATCGGGGTGTCCCGCTGCCCGTTCGGCACCGATTGTTTCGCCGAACGCGCCCGCGACCGGGCCGGCCACGCCGATATCGTCGTCACCAACCACGCCTTGCTGGCGATCGACGCGATCGGCGAGGCCAACGTCCTGCCCGAGCACGACCTGCTGATCGTCGACGAGGCCCACGAGTTGGTGGACCGGGTCACCGGCGTGGCGACCGCAGAGCTCTCGGCGGCGTCGTTGGGCATCGCGCAGCGCCGCGCGGCCCGGATAGTCGCCCCCGAACTCGCACAGCGGCTGGAGGGGGCGATCGCGACGTTCTCCTCGGCGCTGTTCGACGCCCGGCCGGGCCGCATCGACGTACTCGACGAGGAGCTGACGAATTACCTGACGGTGCTGCGGGACGCCGCGGCAGGGGCCAGGACCTCGATCGACACCGCACCCAATGACCCGAAGGCCGCCGCGGCGCGCGCCGAGGCGGCGACCGCGCTCTCCGACGTCGCCGACACCGCGTCCCGGGTCCTCAGCTCTTTTGTTCCCGCCATCCCCGACCGCTCCGACGTGGTGTGGATCGAGCAGACCGAGGATGCCCGCGCCGGTGCCCGCTCGACCCTGCGGGTGGCCCCGCTGTCGGTGGCAGGCCTGTTGCGCGCCAGCCTGTTCGGCCGTTCGACTGCGGTGCTGACGTCGGCCACGCTGACCGTCGGCGGCAACTTCGACGCGATGGCCTCGGCGTGGGGCCTCGATCGCGGCGACGAGGCCGAAGTCACGTGGCGGGGCATCGACGTGGGCTCCCCGTTCGACCACGCCAGATCGGGGATCCTCTACGTCGCGGCGCACCTGCCGCCGCCGGGGCGTGACGGCACCGGGTCGGCCGAGCAACTCGACGAGATCGAGTCGTTGATCGCCGCCGCCGGCGGACGCACACTCGGGCTGTTCTCCTCGATGCGGGCGGCCAAGGCCGCCGCCGAGATCATGCGGGACCGCCTGGACACCCCGGTGCTGTGCCAGGGTGAGGACACCACCTCGGCACTGGTGCAGCGCTTCGCGGACGACGAGCCGACCTCGCTGTTCGGCACGTTGTCGCTGTGGCAGGGCGTCGACGTCCCCGGCCCGTCACTGTCGCTCGTGCTGATCGACCGGATTCCGTTCCCCCGACCCGACGATCCGCTGCTGACCGCCCGGCAACGGGCGGTGGCCGCGCGGGGCGGCAACGGTTTCATGGCCGTGGCCGCCGGCCACGCCGCGCTGCTGCTCGCCCAAGGCGCCGGCCGACTGTTACGCCGGGTGGACGACCGCGGCGTGGTCGCCGTTCTGGACTCGCGGATGGTGACCGCGCGCTACAGCGGGTTCCTCCGCGCGTCCCTGCCACCGTTCTGGGCGACGACCGACGGGGAGTCGGTGCGCGCGGCGCTGCAGCGGCTGCGAGCACCGGCCTGAGCGTGGCCGAATCCGCCTGCGCCAGGTGCGGGCATCCGCCGATTCACTATCCTGACTGCAACGTTGCGGTGCGTGCCGCCCAGGCCGCGCAGTGACCATCGGGAGGCTGTCGTCCATGAGTCGATCCACGGGTCGGTACAGAAGGCGGCGTCACCTCGTCGGCGCCACGATCGCGACGTGCTCGGTGCTGCTCGGCAGCGCCTGCTCGACAACGCTGCAGGGCCAGGCGGTATCGGTGTTCGACGATCCGTTCAGCGTGGCCGGCATGCCGGCGACCGACGGGCCCACCGGCCTGCGGCCCAACGCCGAAGGGCCCACCCGGGACATCGAGGGCACCGACGGCGGCGAGATCGACCAACTGGCCGGAACCGCGATCAGTGACATCGAGCAGTACTGGGACGACGCCTACCCCGAGACGTTCGACGACGACTTCACCCCGGCGCGGGCCGTGGTCTCCTGGGATGCCGCCGGCTTCGACGCGGAGTTCTGCGGCGACAGCACCTACGGGCTGGTCAACGCCGGCTTCTGCTATCCCGACCGCACCCTGGGCTGGGACCGCGGCGAACTGCTGCCGTCCTTGCGGGCCGCGCACGGCGACATCGGTGTGGTGATGGTGCTCGCCCACGAGTACGGCCACGCCGTGGCGCGGCTGTCCGGCATGTCGAAGCGGGGCACCCCCACGTTGGTCAACGAGCAACAGGCGGACTGCCTGTCCGGCGCGTACATGCGCTGGGTGGCCGAAGACAACTCCCCGCGCTTCACGCTGAGCACCGGCGAAGGGCTCAACAACGTGCTGGCGGGCGTCATCTCGTTCCGGGATCCGCTGCTCAACGAGGGTGATCCCGATGCCGGATACGACGAGCACGGCTCGGCGTTCGAGCGGGTCTCGGCGTTTCAGTTCGGCTTCACCGACGGCCCGGCGGCCTGCGCGGCGATCGACCTGCGGGAGATCGGCCAGCGGCGTGGCGATCTCCCGGTGCTGCTGCCCGAGGACCAGACGGGCGAGCTCGCGGTGACCGAGGACTCGGTGCGCTCCATCATCGATGCGATGGGGGTCCTGTTCGAGCCCGCCGACCCCCCCGCACTGAGCTTCGACCCCGCCGACGCAGAGAACTGCGGCGATGTCAGGCCCAGCCCGCCGGCATCGTTCTGCCCCTCCAGGAACACCATCGTCGTCGACCTGCCGGGGCTCGAGATACTCGGCACCCAGGGCACCCCCCGCGATGGCAGCAACCTGGCCACCGGCGACAACATGGCCTATTCGGTGCTGGTGTCCCGTTACATGCTCGCTATCCAGCTCGAACACGGCGGAGTTGAGCTCGACACCGCCGCCGCCGCGTTGCGTACGGCCTGCCTGAGCGGGGTGGCGACGGTGAAGATGAGCAAGGAGGTCACCACCCCCGACGGCAACACCATCGCGCTGACCGCAGGCGACATCGACGAGGCGGTG
Organism: Mycolicibacterium hippocampi; assembly: GCF_010723735.1. Classification (GTDB taxonomy): domain Bacteria; phylum Actinomycetota; class Actinomycetes; order Mycobacteriales; family Mycobacteriaceae; genus Mycobacterium; species Mycobacterium hippocampi. The sequence goes on from NZ_BLLB01000002.1 coordinate 4,885,336, forward strand.
TCGGGGATCCTGACCAACGGCCTGGTGGCCAGCGACGTCAACGGCGAGTCCGTGCCGTCCGGGTTCTCCCGGATCGATGCGTTCCGGGTCGGTGTTCTCGGCGACGCGCAGCGCTGCTTCAAGCGGTTCCGGTGACCGTCACGCGAGCGTGACCAGACCGAGTTCGTTGTCGGCGGCGAGCAGCCGGTGGTGCGGCAGCACCCGGACGGTGTAACCGACCGAACCGGTGATGGGCAGCGGTGTGGTCGCCGTGAACATCTCCTTGCCGCCGTCGACGGCTCCGGTGTGCCGCATCGGTACGGCGACGGGATCGACCAGGGCTTCGGCAGCGTCGACGCGGCCGAGCACCGCCTGCACCGACACCTCTTCGGGCTGCAGTCCGGCAAGGTCCACCTGCGCGGTCAGCGTGAGTTGCGAACCCAGCAACGGCGTGTCGGGCAGCCCGTAGCTGTCCACGTCGGTGATCTCGATCTGCGGCCAGGCCCGGTGGACGCGATGCCGGTACTGCGCGAGTTCGCGGGCAGCGCCGAACGGTGCGTCGAAATCGCCGGCGCTGGAACTGCCGGGTTCGATCGTCCGCCGTAGCGACCGGGCCGCCGGGATGTAGTACTTCTCGGTGTAGTCCTGCACCATCCGCGACGCCAGCACCTTGGGGCCGAGCACCTGCAGGGTGTGGCGGACCATCTCGACCCAACGTGTCGGGATCCCGCCTTCGTCCCGGTCGTAGAACTTGGGCGCCACCGTCTGCTCGAGCAGGTCGTAGAGGGCGGACGCCTCGATGTCGTCACGCCGGTCCTCGTCGGCCAGCCCGTCGGCGGTCGGAATCTCCCATCCGTTCTCGCCGTCGAACCACTCGTCCCACCACCCGTCCCGGATCGACAGGTTCAGCCCGCCGTTGAGCGCACTCTTCATCCCGGAGGTGCCGCACGCCTCGAGCGGCCGCAACGGGTTGTTCAGCCAGACATCACAGCCGTAGTACAGCTGCCGGGCCATCGACATGTCGTAGTCGGGAAGAAACGCGATGCGGTGACGCACTTGCGGGCGGTCGGCGAAGCGCACCACCTGTTGGATCAGCGCTTTGCCTCCCTCGTCGGCCGGATGCGCTTTACCCGCAACTATCAATTGGATCGGGCGTTTGTCGTCGAGGAGCAACTTCTCCAGCCGGTCCGGATCTCGCAGCATCAACGTCAGGCGCTTGTAGGTGGGCACCCGGCGGGCGAACCCGATGGTCAGTACCGCCGGATCGAAAGCCGTTGCAGTCCAACCCAGTTCGGCCTCCGCAGCGCCGCGCTCGAGCCAGGAACGCCGGATCCGGGCGCGTACGTCCTGGACCAGTGCCTCCCGCAACTGAGAACGTATCCACCACATGTGTCCGGGGTCGACCTTCTTGAGCCGCTCCCAGGTCTGCGGTTCGCGCAGCGAGCTCAGGTCGTCGCTGCCCAGCAACTCACGGCCCAGCTCCGTCCACTGCGGCGCGGCCCAGGTGGGCGCGTGCACACCGTTGGTGATCGAGCCGATCGGCACCTCCGCCTGGTCGAATCCGGGCCACAGGTCGTTGAACATCCCGCGGCTGACGTGCCCGTGCAACAGCGACACCCCGTTGGCGCGCTGAGCCAGCCGAAGACCCATGTGGGCCATGTTGAACTTGGTTGCGTCGTCTTCGTCGCCGAAGGCGACGATGCGGTCGACGGGCACACCGGGCAACAGTCGCGAACCCACCGCCCCCGGATCCGGCCCGAAGTAGCGTTCGACCAACTCGACCGGAAAACGGTCGATGCCGGCCGGAACCGGCGTGTGGGTGGTGAACACCGTCGACGCGCGGACGACGGTGAGCGCGGTGTCGAAGTCCAGCCCGGCCTCGATGAGCTCGCGAATGCGTTCCGCACCCAGGAAACCGGCGTGCCCCTCGTTCATGTGGAACACCTCGGGCGACGGCAGACCCTCGGCGGCGGTGAACGCCCGGATGGCCCGGACCCCGCCGATGCCGGCGAGGATCTCCTGCCGTATCCGGTGCTCCTGGTCGCCGCCGTAGAGCCGGTCGGTGACCCCGCGCAGGTCGTGTTCGTTCTCGGGGATGTCGGAATCGAGCAGCAGCAACGGAATTCGGCCTACCTGCGCGATCCAGATACGTGCGGCGAGCTGTGCATCGTCGGGCAGGGCCAACTCGATCAGGATCGCCTCGCCCGACGCGTCGACGAGCAGGCGCAGCGGCAGACCCTGCGGATCGAGCGACGGATAGCTCTCACGCTGCCACCCGTCGGCGGTCAACGACTGCCTGAAGTACCCCGACCGGTAGTGCAGCCCCACCGCGATCAGTGGAAGGCCCAGGTCCGAGGCCGACTTGAGGTGATCACCGGCGAGGATTCCCAGGCCGCCCGAGTAGTTCGGAAGCACCTCGGCGACGCCGAACTCCATCGAGAAGTAAGCGATGCCCTTGGGCAGCGCACCGTCGGCACCGCCGCCGGTCTCGGCGGCGAGCTGCTGATACCACAGCGGCCTGCTCAGATAGTCGTCGAGATCAGCGGCCAGGGCGTCGAGGCGCTGCACGAACGACTCGTCGCGGGCCAACTCGTCGACTCTCTCCGGGCCGACGTGACCGAGCATCGACACCGGATCGCAGCCGACCTGTTTCCACAGCGCGGGATCCATGGTTTCGAACAAATCCTGGGTCGGCTTGTCCCACGACCACCGCAGATTGCTGGAGAGCTGTTCGAGCGCGCGGAGCCGCTCAGGGAGGTGGGCGCGGACGGTGAACCGGCGGAGAGCTTTCACGCGAGCCAACCTTACTGACGTTGTGGCCCGCGCAGATCAGTTCGTAGGCGTCCGCTTCGGGCTCCGCGAGGTTGAGGTCCGCACTACGGTGGGTATAAGCGCCAGAGGGTCGAACAACCAGGCAGCGAACCAGACCAGACATCGACACGCGCGGCGCGCGCCGCACGGGCAAGGAGTGGCCAGTGACCGCCGGTCGGATCGAGATCGATGACGTTGCGCCCGTGGTATCCGGCGGACGGTTCCCGGCCAAGGCGGTCGTCGGCGAGGTGGTGCCGGTGACAGCGACGGTGTGGCGCGAAGGCCACGACGCAGTGTCCGCCACGCTGGTGGTGCGTTACCACGGGACGACCTATCCCCCGCTGGCCGACGAGCCACCCGGGCGGGTGCGGGCCCCTGAGCCGGTCCCGATCCAGGAACTGGTGAACGCGCCGCGGGTCCGCCCCGTCACCGTGCCGATGCTGCCGGGCAGCACACCAGATGTGTTCCACGGCCAGTTCAGTCCCGACGCCGTCGGCCTGTGGACCTACCGTGTCGACGGCTGGGGTGACCCGATCGCGACCTGGCGCCAGCATGTGATCGCCAAGCTGGACGCCGGCCAGAGTGAAGGCGAGTTGTCCAACGACCTGCTGGTGGGAGCCCGCCTGCTGGAACGCGCTGCGGCCGGGGTGCCGCGGCAGATGCGGTACCCGCTGATCGAAGCCGCGGAGCGGCTGCGCGAACCCGGCGACCCGTTCTGGCGCGCGGGCCCGGCACTGGCACCCGACGTGACCGACCTGCTCTACCAGTATCCGTTGCGCGAGCTGATCACGCGGGACGAGCAGCACGGGGTGTGGGTGGATCGGCCGTTGGCACGGTTCAGTTCGTGGTACGAGTTCTTCCCCCGGTCGACCGGTGGGTGGGACAGTTCGGGTAACCCCGTGCACGGCACGTTCGCCACCGCAACCAAGGCGTTGCCCCGAATCGCCCGGATGGGTTTCGACATCGCCTACCTGCCGCCGATCCATCCGATCGGGAAGGTGCACCGCAAAGGGCGCAACAACAGCGTCACCGCCGCGCCTGACGACGTCGGCTCGCCCTGGGCGATCGGCAGCGACGAGGGCGGGCACGATGCGGTGCACCCGGCGCTCGGCACCATCGAGGATTTCGACGAATTCGTCGCGGCCGCCCGCGACCACGGCCTGGAGGTGGCCCTCGACCTGGCGCTGCAATGCGCCCCCGACCACCCGTGGGCACAACAGCACCCGGAGTGGTTCACGGTGTTGCCGGACGGCACCATCGCCTACGCGGAGAACCCGCCGAAGAAGTACCAGGACATCTACCCCCTGAACTTCGACAACGACCCGGCCGGGTTGTACGAAGAAGTACTGCGGGTGGTGCGATACTGGATCTCTCACGGCGTCAAGGTCTTCCGCGTCGACAACCCGCACACCAAGCCGCCGAACTTCTGGGCGTGGCTGATCGGCGAGGTCAAGAACGAAGATCCCGACGTGCTGTTCCTCGCGGAGGCGTTCACCCGGCCGGCGCGGCTGTTCGGGCTGGCCAAGCTCGGGTTCACCCAGTCCTACACGTACTTCACGTGGCGTACCGCCAAGTGGGAGCTGACCGAATTCGGCCAGTCGATCGCCGAGCACGCCGACTACAGCCGTCAGAGCCTGTGGGTGAACACGCCCGACATCCTGCACGAGAGCCTGCAGCACGGCGGGCCGGGCATGTTCGCGATCCGCGCGGTGCTGGCGGCGACGATGAGTCCCACGTGGGGGGTGTACTCGGGCTTTGAACTCTTCGAGCACCGCGCGGTCCGTGAGGGCAGCGAGGAGTATCTCAATTCCGAGAAGTACGAACTGCGCCCCCGCGATTTCGACGCGGCGATGGCCGACGGCGAGTCCCTCGAACCGTTCTTGACCCGGCTCAACGAGGTCCGGCGCCTGCACCCCGCGCTGCAGCAGCTGCGCACCGTGACGTTCCACCACATCGACAACGACGCGCTGCTGGCCTACAGCAAGTTCGATCCGGAAACCGGGGATCAGGTGCTCGTGGTGGTCACCCTCAATCCGTTCGGCCCCGAGGAGGGCACGTTGTGGCTGGACATGGACGCGCTGGGAATGGAGCAGCAGGACCGCTTCTGGGTGCGCGACGAGATCACCGGAGATGAATATCACTGGGGTCAGGGCAACTACGTTCGCCTCGAACCCGCCCGGGCGGTGGCGCATGTGCTCAACATGCCCCAGCTGCCCGCCGACCGACGACTGACCCTTCTGCGTAGGGAGTGACGACATGACCAAAGCGTCCAACCTGACCAACCAGGTGCAGAGCCCGCATCTGCGACCGCACACCACCGACCTCAACCGCCTCCTGACCGGCGACCACCACGATCCGCACTCGGTGCTGGGCGCGCACGAGTACGGCGACCACACGGTCATCCGCGCCTATCGCCCGCACGCCGTGGCGGTCGACGCGGTGATCGGCGGCCGGCGGCACCGCTTCGAACACGTCGAATCGGGGCTGTTCGCCATTGCGCTGCCGTTCACCGATCTGATCGACTACCGCCTCGAGATCAGCTACGACAACGGCGGCGAGAAGCCGCACGTGCACGCGGTCGCCGACGCATACCGCTTCTTGCCCACGCTCGGCGAGATCGACCTGCACCTGTTCGCCGAAGGGCGCCACGAGCGGCTGTGGGAGATCCTGGGCGCGCACCCGCGCAGTTTCACCACTGCCGACGGCGTCGTCGAGGGTGTCTCGTTCGCGGTGTGGGCGCCCAACGCCAAGGGCGTCACCCTGATCGGGGAGTTCAACCACTGGGACGGCAACGAGGCGCAGATGCGCGCGCTGGGCTCCACCGGCGTGTGGGAACTGTTCTGGCCGGGGTTCCCGGTCGGCGGACTCTACAAGTTCAAGGTGCACGGCGCCGACGGCGTGGTCACCGAACGCGCCGACCCGATGGCGTTCGCCACCGAGGTGCCGCCGCAGACCGCGTCGCGCGTCACCCACAGCGAGTACACCTGGGCCGACGACGAGTGGATGGCCGGCCGCACGCTGCGCAACCCGGTGTTCGAGCCGATGAGCACCTACGAGGTTCATCTGGGCTCGTGGCGACCGGGGCTCAGCTACACCGAGTTGGCCGACCAGCTCACCGACTACGTGGTGGCACACGGATACACCCATGTGCAGATGCTTCCCGTCGCCGAGCATCCCTTCGGCGGCTCCTGGGGCTACCAGGTGACGTCCTACTACGCACCGTCCTCGCGGTTCGGCACACCCGACGAGTTCCGTCATCTCGTGGACACGCTGCACCAGGCCGGCATCGGGGTTCTCGTCGACTGGGTGCCCGCCCACTTCCCGAAGGACGCGTGGGCGCTGGGCCGGTTCGACGGAACCGCGCTCTACGAGCACGCCGATCCGCGCCGCGGCGAGCAGTTGGACTGGGGCACCTATGTCTTCGACTTCGGCCGGGCGGAGGTTCGCAACTTCCTGGTCGCCAACGCGTTGTACTGGCTGCAGGAGTACCACATCGACGGGCTGCGGGTGGACGCCGTCGCGTCGATGCTCTACCTGGACTACTCACGGCCCGAGGGCGGTTGGACACCGAACGTCCACGGTGGCCGCGAGAACCTCGAAGCAGTGCAGTTCCTGCAGGAGATGAACGCCACCGTCCACAAGATCAACCCGGGAATCGTCACCATCGCCGAGGAGTCCACGTCGTGGCCGGGCGTCACCCGCCCGACGAACCTCGGCGGGCTGGGCTTTTCGATGAAGTGGAACATGGGCTGGATGAACGACACGCTGGAGTTCATCAAGCGCGACCCGATCCACCGCAGCTACCACCACCACGAGTTGACGTTCTCGCTGCTCTACGCGTTCAGCGAGAACTTCGTGCTGCCCATCAGTCACGACGAGGTGGTGCACGGCAAGGGCACGCTGTGGGACCGGATGCCCGGAAACGACCACATGAAGGCTGCCGGTATCCGCAGCCTGCTCGCCTACCAGTGGGCACACCCCGGCAAGCAGTTGCTCTTCATGGGACAGGAGTTCGGCCAGCGTGCCGAGTGGTCCGAAGAGCGCGGGGTCGACTGGTTCCAGCTGGACGAAAACGGTTTCTCGGACGGGATCCTGCGGATGCTGGGCGACGCCAACAGCGTCTATCGCCGCAGCCGTGCCCTGTGGTCACGCGACTCCTCGCCCGAGGGCTACTCCTGGATCGACGCCAACGACTCGGCCAGTAACGTGCTGAGCTTCCTGCGGTTCGGCGACGACGGCTCGATGATGGCGTGCGTGTTCAACTTCTCGGGTGCCGAACACCCGCGGTACCGGCTCGGCCTGCCCCACACCGGCTCCTGGCGCGAGGTGCTCAACACCGACTCCGACTCCTACCACGGATCGGGCATCGGCAACTACGGCGCGGTCGAGGCGACCGACGAGCCGTGGCACGGTCGGCCGGCGTCGGCTGTCATGACGCTGCCCCCGCTCTCGGCGCTGTGGTTCGAACCGGTCGTCGGTTAGAGCCAACCCGCGTCCGGCACGCTGGCCAGCCTCACGTAGGTGGAAGCCGCCTCGGCCCGGTTCGTCGCGCGAAGTTTGCGCAACACCCGCTTGACGTGGGATTTCACCGTCCCCGTCGAGATGACCAGGTCGCCGGCGATCTGCTGGTTGGTGCGCCCTGCCGCCATCAGCCGTAACACCTCGACCTCGCGACGGGTCAGGACCGCCCGGATGGACTCCGGTTCGACCAGCGAGCGCGCTGCCGAACTCTGCTCCGGGGGTTCCACCTTCCGCAGGTCCAGGTCGGCATCCTGCAACGCTCGGGCTGCGGCTTCGGCGGTCGCCAGGGCGTTCCGCACGTCGGCCTGCTGGCGACGCATCCGCTCCATCAACACCGTGCGCTCGAACGCGTACCCGAAGCCCTCGGCGAAGGCCCACACGGTGTCACGATCTATGTCGTCCACGGTTTGACCGGAGTACAGGCGGTCGGCGTGCAGGAAGCCGATGACCTGGCCGGTGGGCATCACCGGGGCGGCGACGTAGGACCTGGTCAGTGAGAAGTCGATGATCGGCCGGTTGACCCGGGGATCGGTGGTCGCGTCGCGGACGATCGCAGGCGCCCGCTTCCGGATCATCTCGGTCTCGAGCAACATGTGATCCAGCGGAGGGGCCACCGACTGCGCGAATGCCACCATCTTCTCGGCCCCCGCGCTGTCGTCGCCGAAATAGGCGGCCTCCATCACCATCCGACCGTCGTGGACGCGGAACAACACCGCTCGGTCGAAACCGCACGATTCGACCAGTTCCCGGGGCGCCCGGTCGACGATCTCGGCGACCCCGTCGACCGCGCGCAGCTTGCTCAATCCGTCCTGCACCCGCAGCAGCGCCCGGCCGCGCCGGTGGGCGCCGTCCTCGATCAGTTCACGCTCGAGCAGCGACAGATCCAGCACCGACTCCAGCGCGGCCAGGGCTTCGTCATCGCCGTGGCCCTCCAGCGCGCACCGCACGACGGCGGCCGCCGCGTCGACGGCCTCGGCCACTGCCTGCGCCGGCATGTCCCCGGCGTCGCAGTGGATCAGCCCCTGTTCGCGCGCCTCCTGGATGCGACGGGACACGGCGGTGGCGCGCTCCGGGCGCGACGCCCATCCGGGGTGGCCGTCGTCGGCCAGCGCGGTCGGTGCGGGCACGCCGGAGGCATCGGTAGCCAGGTCGGTGATCGCCATCGTCCGCCGATCGTCTCACCGCTTGCGGGGCCTGGGAGGTGAATCCGCCCGGACGGGAGAACAAGTGCGTCCCATCGGGGGATCGACCAGGCCGACGTCGCGGATCAGGCTTCAACCATGACCTTCACCCGCGGCGATTCCGCGATCACCGGTTCTGCCCTCGACCTGCTCACCACCCCGGAGGGGATAGCCAACCCGTACCCCCTCTACGACACCCTGAGGGCCGCGTCGCCGGTTGCCGGCTATCGCGACTGGCCGCCGGGCACCGTGCCGGGAGCCGACGAGCCGGTCACCGCCTGGGCGTTGTTCCGCTACGAACAGATTTTCGCCGCGGCCCGTGACCCCGAGACGTTCTCCTCTCGCGATCCGATTCAGGAAGCTTCGTCGGCGCCGAGCCTGATGCTGGTGAACACCGACGCTCCCCGACACACTATCGAGCGCAAGCTGGTCAGTCAGGCGTTCTCACCGCGACGGGTGAAGCGACTCGACAGCTGGCTCGGCGAACTGGCCCCCCATCTGCTGGCCGAGTTCGACGGCGACGCCGCGGAGACGGTGGTCGATGTGATGGATTTCGCCGCCGAGGTCCCGACCCGGGCGATGGTCCGGCTACTCGGCCTGCCCCAGGGTGATCACGTCCGCTTCAAACGGTGGGCCAATGCATTCATGTTGTCGTCGGATCTGACACCCGAGCAACGGATCGCCAGCAACGAGGAGATGGTTGCAGCGTTCGCCTCACGGTTGGTCGAACACACCGGCCACCTGGCCGAACGCCCACCCAGTGGCGGCATCGAAGAGGCCGAGGACCTGATCTCGGCACTGTTGCGCGCCGAGGTCGACGGTGACCGCTTGACGCCCGAGGAGATCGTCCGGTTCTGCGTGACGCTGGTCGTGGCGGGCAGCGAGACGACCACCTACCTGATCGGCAACCTGCTGCACGCGCTCGCCCGGGAACCGGAGATCGCCGAACGGGTACGCGCAGACCGCTCGCTGGTGCCGGTGTTCATCGAGGAGACGATGCGGGTGGACGGGCCGCCCCAGCGACTGTTCCGGATCGCCACTCGCGACGTGCAGATCGACGGTGCCGACATCCGCAGCGGCGACTGGGTGGCGTTGTTCTTCGGCGCGGCCAACCGGGATCCCGACGTGTTCACCGACCCGGAGAAGATCGATCTGGACCGCCCGAACATCCGCCAGCAGCTCTCGCTCGGCCATGGTGTGCACTTCTGCCTCGGCGCCCCCCTGGCCCGGTTGGAGGTGACCGCGGTACTCAACGCCGTCCTCGACCGTTATCGGGGCATCGCCCTGACCGATGACCCCGGCGACAAGCAGACAGCGAGCCTGCTCACCCACGGATTCGTCCGGCTGCCGATCCGGCTGACCCGATGAGCCGGCGCAACATCGACGCGACCGCGGCGATCTACGCCGCCATCCCGGCCGGTGATCTCGATGGCGCCCTCGTGCACCTGGACCCCGAGATACGGATCACCTACTACGGGACCCCGGCGATCCCGTATGCGGGCGACTACCGGGGCATCGACGAGGCGTTGACCTTCTTCTCCAGGGTGGGCACCGCAATCGAGATCGTCGAGATGCAGGCGTGGAAGTTCATCTCCGAGGGAGACGACCTCGCGGCATGGGGACGGCAACGGTTCCGGCGACGCGACACCGGCCGCGAATGGGAATCGGAGTTCGCCCACATCATCACGCTGCGTGACGGCCGGTGGCTGCACTTCCGGGACTTCATGAACTCCGCTCTGACGCATCTCGCGTTCAGCGAAGGCTGACCGGGCCGGTCAGTACAGAGCGTTGGCGAGGTTGCGCCGACCTGCGATCACCTCGGGATCGGCGGGGTCGAACAGCTCGAACAGTTCGATTAGCCGCGTCCGGACCTTCGTGCGCTCGTCACCCGAGGTGCGCTTGACCAGTCCGGTCAACCGCTGGAACGCCGCTGCGATGTTCTGCTGCAGGACCTCGACGTCGGCGGCGGCGAACGCCGCCTCGATGTCGTCCGGTGACGCGTCGGCGACCGCGACGGCGTCCCGCGGGTGCGCGGTGGCCCGCTGCAGGAAACCGATCTGACGCACCGCGCCGTTGGCCTCGGCGTGGTTCGGATTGCCTTCGAGGATCTGCTGGTAGGCGGTCAGGGCGGCGTCGAAGTCCCCGTTGTCGAGGTGCGTTCGAGCCTGTTCGACCACCGGGTCGACCTGCTCGGCCTGCTCGGCGTCAGCTGCGCCGGTCAGCTTTCCGGCCGTGGCGTCCAGCAGCGAATCGATCCAGCGCCGCAGCTGATCGGGGGGCTGCATGCCCTGGAAGCTCGACATCGGTTGGCCGGCGGCCAGCGCGACGACGGTGGGTACCGCCTGCACGCCGAACATCTGGGCCACCCGCGGCACGGTGTCGACGTTGACCGTGGCCAACGCCCACTTGGGGCCGTCGGCGGCGGCGAGGCCGGCCAGCGCTTCACCGAGCTGGACGCTCGTGTCGCTGCGCGGCGACCAGAGCACCACCACCACGGGCACCTCGTTGGAGCGAACCAGCACCTCGGCTTCCAGATTGGCCTCGGTGATTTCCACTCCGCCGGGCTTGCCGGGGGAGGCACCCGACGGCGTGCCCTCATTGGGGGCGGTGGCCCGCTGTTTGAGTGCCGACAGATCAACGGCGCCCGCCATGGCAGGCGCGATCGGGGGTCGAGGACGAGTCACGAGATCAAGTCTGTCACGTTGTTTCCGGTACCGACCGCCCTGGTTGCCCACCGGCGGGCACCACGCTCGCGGTTGCCGAGGACGGGTCCATCCGACCCGTCCGATCAGCCCATATGAGGAAAATCACACTGCCCAACGGCACGATGCTGCCCAGCAACGCCAGCAACCATGTGCCGATCCCCCACTTGTGGGCGAGACCGACCAGCACGGCCGCCACCACGAAGGCGACGAAGACCCCACCGTGCACGGGTCCGAACACCTTCACCCCGACCTCGGTCTGCGGGGAGCCCAGGTACTTGAAGTACATGCCGATCAGCAGTCCGACCCAGCTGACCGCTTCAGCCAAGGCGATCAGCCGGAACCATCCCGCGACACTGCGAACGTCGAATGCGCTTGTCATGGCCACCATTGTGCCGGAATCCCCGCCCAGCTACTACGTTGCGTCGTTGATCAGCCCGCGCGGCTCAGGGGCGCCGCAGGATCAGAGCATCACCCTGGCCGCCGGCGCCGCACAGCGCTGCCACCGCATACCCCGGCCGTCCACCTGCACCGCCCCGGCGCGCCAACTCCAGCGCGGCATGCAGCGCGATTCTGGCGCCCGACATCCCGATCGGATGGCCGATGGCGATGGCCCCGCCGTTGGTGTTCACCCGCTCGGGGTCGACTCCCAGCTCCTTGGTGGAGGCCAGCGCGACGGCGGAGAAGGCCTCGTTGATCTCGATGACATCGAGGTCGTCGAGACTGATGCCTTCCTTGGCCACCGCCTTGCGGATTGCGTTGGCGGGCTGGCTCTGCAGTGTCGAATCCGGTCCGGCGACGACGCCGTGAGCACCGATCTCGCACAGCCAGGTCAGCCCGAGTTCCTCGGCTTTCGCTTTGTTCATCACCACGACCGCGCATGCGCCGTCGGAGATCTGGGAGGCAGATCCGGCGGTGATGGTGCCGTCCTTGCGGAACGCGGGCCGCAGACCTGCCAGCGACTGGGCCGTGGTGTCGGCGCGGATGCCCTCGTCCTCGGTGAATTCAACCGGATCACCCTTGCGCTGCGGGATCTTCACCGGCACCACCTCGTCGGCGAAGACGCCGTCTTTCCAGGCCCTGGCGGCTTTCTGATGCGATGCCGCGGCGAATTCGTCCTGCTCCGCGCGGGTGAACTGATCCACGTCGTTGCGCTGCTCGGTCAACGCCCCCATGGGCTGGTCGGTGAAGACGTCGTGCAGACCGTCGTAGGCGAGGTGATCGAGCGCGGTGACATCGCCGTATTTGTAGCCGGACCGGCTGTTCATCAGCAGATGCGGCGCCTGGGTCATCGACTCCTGACCGCCGGCGACGACGACGTCGAACTCCCCGGCACGGATCAGTTGGTCGGCCAGCGCGATGGCGTCGATGCCCGACAGACACATCTTGTTGATGGTCAGCGAGGGCACATCCCAGCCGATTCCGCCGGCCACGGCCGCCTGACGGGCCGGCATCTGCCCGGCGCCCGCGGTCAGCACCTGCCCCATGATCACGTACTGCACCGCCGAGGCCGGGAGACCTGCCTTCTCGAGGGCACCCGCGATGGCGACCCCACCGAGATCACTGCCGGAGAAATCCTTCAGCGAACCCATCAGCTTGCCGACCGGCGTGCGGGCTCCAGCAACAATCACAGACGTCGTCATGCGTACCTCCAGGCAGGTTTCGAGCGGCTCAGAAACGGCTAGTTCAGGCTATACATCCGGCCCGACCTATTCGAAACCGATGTCGTTAGGTTACCTTTGCGATATGACCGCCGAGCAGACTGACGCCCGTCCTGTGCTGGCCACCGCGCTGGTCACCGCCATCGACCACGTCGGCATCGCCGTGCCCGACCTGGACGTTGCCATCAAGTGGTATCACGATCATCTGGGCATGATCGTGCTCCACGAAGAGGTCAACGAAGACCAGGGTGTGCGCGAAGCGATGTTGTCGGTGCGGGGCGCCCCGCTGGGCAGCGCCCAGGTGCAACTGATGGCCCCCATCGACGACACCTGCACGATCGCCAAGTTCATCGACAAGCGTGGCCCGGGCCTGCAGCAGCTGGCCTACCGCGTCAGCGACATCGACGCGCTGACCGCTCGGCTGCGCGAGCAGGGTGTGCGGTTGCTCTATGACGCCCCGCGGCGCGGCACCGCCAGCTCGCGGATCAACTTCATCCACCCCAAGGATGCGGGTGGCGTTCTCATCGAGCTCGTCGAGCCGGCGGCCGCCGAGGACGATCACTAGACCTCCACCAGACCCCCGGTGTCACGACCACCTGCGTGTCGGGCCACGGGTCGCCCGGTGGGTCCAGCACGCAGTGTGCCAGTGTCTGCGGTCCTCGACCGCGTGCGGCGCGCCTGAGTCCGCCGGCAGCGCGACCACATGCGCTGTTCCCGGCCTGATCTCGTGGTCGCAACCGGGACACCGATAGACCTTCGTCGCTCTCGCCGCCGGCACCGGCCGGACCTCGTAGTCGTTGCCGTCGGCGCCCACCTCGATACGCCGGGGCGCCGGTAGCGGATTCCGACTCGGCGTTCTCCGTCCCGCCGCTCGCCGCCGCACCATCAGAACAGCCGGAACTCGTCGCTGTCCATGCCGCGCATCTTGTCGTAATCCAAAGTCAGACAGCGGATCCCGCGGTCCTGAGCCAAGGTGCGTGCCTGCGGCTTGATCTGCTGGGCGGCGAACACGCCCGCCACCGGGGCCAGCAGGGAGTCGCGGTTGAGCAGCTCGAGGTAGCGGGTGAGCTGTTCGACCCCGTCGATCTCACCGCGACGCTTGATCTCCACCGCCACCGAGCGGCCCTGCTCGTCTCGGCAGAGCAGGTCCACCGGGCCGATCGGGGTCATGTACTCGCGGCGGACCAACGTGTACCCGGAGCCGAGCAACTCGACGTGTTCGGCCAGCAGCGCCTGCAGGTGGGCCTCGACGCCGTCCTTCACCAGCCCGGGGTCGACACCCAACTCGTGGCTGGAATCGTGCTCGATGTCCTCGACGGTGATGCGGAGTTGTTCACCGGCCTTGTTCTCCACCACCCACACCGGCGCGGCACCCCCCGCGTCCTCGACCAACCAGCACGGCGGGCTCATCCAGTTCAGCGGCTTGTAGGCCCGGTCGTCGGCGTGCACGCTGACCGATCCGTCGGACTTGAACAGCAGTAGGCGCCGGGCCGACGGCAGATGAGCGGTGAGCCGACCGACGTAGTCGACGGTGCACTGGGCGATCACGAGACGCACCCGAACCACCTTAAACGTCGAACAAACGTCTCGACCCGACACGGTCATTAGGCTGACGCCACGATGACGGCGAACCGGACGGTGGCACAGCGGCTGGGCCGTGTGCTGGAACGAGTGACCAAGCAGAGCGGCAGGGTCGCGGCGACCCCCGAGTTCGGTTCGTGGATCCTCGGCCGCGTCTCCGAGAGTCAGGGTCGACGACGGGTCCGCATCCAGGTCATCCTGACCACGTTCGTGGTGATCGCCAACCTGATCGGGATGGGCGTCACGGCGCTGGTGGTCACCGTCGCGTTCCCCACCCCAAGCGTGTTCGACCGCGACGTCGTCTGGATCACCGCGATCGCGGTGCCGGTCTATCTGGTGACCGCGTTGGTTGTCGGGGTGTTCTGGGCCACGCTGCGGGTCATCAAGAACGTGCGCTGGGCGATCGAGGAGCGTCCCCCCACGCGCGCGGACCAACGCAACACATTTCTGGCCCCGTGGCGGCTGACCCGGGTCCTGTTGATCCTGTGGGGCCTCGGCACCCTGGTCCTCACCACGCTCTACGGTGTGCAGGACACCGCCTACATCCCGAAATGGCTACTGGGGGTGAGCTTCCCCGGCATCGTCGTGGCCGCGAGTTGTTATCTCTTCACCGAGTTCGCGCTGCGCCCTGTCGCCGCCCAGGCGCTGGAGGCGGGCAAGCCCCCGCGCCGCTTCGCCGAGGGCCTGATGGGCCGCACCATGCTGGTGTGGGCGCTCGGGTCCGGGGTGCCCGTGCTCGGCATCTTCCTCGCAGCCGCAATCACGTTGATCCAACGCAACCTGACACCAACCCAGTTCACCGTCGCGGTGATGATCCTGGCGCTGTTCGCCCTCGTATTCGGGGCCATTCTGATGTGGATCCTGGCCTGGCTCACGGTGACACCGGTCCGGGTGGTGCGGGCGGCTCTCAACCGGGTCGAGCAGGGCGACCTGGACACCAGCCTGGTGGTCTTCGACGGCACCGAACTCGGCCAGCTGCAGCGCGGGTTCAACGCGATGGTCCACGGGCTGCGGGAACGCGAGCGGGTCCGTGATCTGTTCGGACGTCACGTCGGCCGGGAAGTCGCCGCGCTGGCGGAGCAGGAACGGCCCGAGCTGGGAGGCGAGGAGCGCTACGCCGCAGTCGTCTTCGTCGACATCATCGGGTCGACCAAGCTGGTGACCAGCCTGCCGGCCGCCGAGGTCGTGGAACTGCTCAACCGGTTCTTTGCGGTGATCGTCGAGGAGGTCGACCGCTACCACGGGTTGGTGAACAAATTCGAGGGTGACGCCGTGCTGGCGGTGTTCGGCGCCCCGGTGTCGCTGGAACATCCCGAGGACGAGTCGCTGGCGGCGGCGCGGGCCATCAGCCGTCGGCTGTGTGACGAGGTGCCCGAGTGCGAGGCGGGCATCGGCGTCGCCGCGGGACATGTCGTCGCCGGCAACGTCGGCGCGTGGGAACGCTTCGAGTACACGGTCATCGGCGAACCCGTCAACGAGGCGGCCCGGCTCTGCGAACTGGCCAAGAACGAACCGTCACGGCTGGTGGCCTCGGCCTCGGTGGTGCGCAACGCCACCGAAACCGAAGGTGCGCACTGGACTCTCGGAGAGT
Organism: Mycolicibacterium hippocampi; assembly: GCF_010723735.1. Classification (GTDB taxonomy): domain Bacteria; phylum Actinomycetota; class Actinomycetes; order Mycobacteriales; family Mycobacteriaceae; genus Mycobacterium; species Mycobacterium hippocampi. The sequence continues at coordinate 4,901,363 of NZ_BLLB01000002.1, forward strand.
CGGTGACCCTGCGCGGATACGACGAGCCGATCCGGTTGGCCACTCCGATCAGTGCGAACTGACGCGTCAGGTGCGATCCAGCCAGGCCTGCGCTTCGTCGACGGCGGCGTCGACGGTGTGGAAGCGAACTGCTTGCAGCTCGGACTCCGAGCGGATGACGATCCCGTCGGGGTCCACCAGATAGCCGACCTTGCCGGCGGACCGTAGCGCAGCGCTCATGCCCGACAGCAGTGCCCGTGCGGTGTCGTCGATGTCGTCGACACGGGACACGTCCAGGATCGCGACCTCGAAGTTGTCCCGGTCCCGGTCAGCGACGCGCAACACCTGCTCGGCTCCGCTGAACAGCAGATCGCCATGGGTCTCATAGACCCGAACGCCCGGGCGGGGCTCGTACACCGCACGCAGTGTCGACCGGGAATCTCGCGCCACCGTCAGGAAGTGCAGACCCAGCTGTTCGGACAGGCTGCGGCACAACAAAACTCCGCGCACACTGTTGCCCTTGCCATCGAGCAACGGGGAATACACCCCGATGCCGAGCTGGCCTGGCAGCACCGCGACGATCCCGCCGCCGACGCCGCTCTTGGCGGGCATGCCCACCGCGCTGACCCAGTCTCCGGCTGCGTCGTACATCCCGCAGGTGACCATCACCGACAGCGTGCGCCTGACCACCGCGGCGCCGACGACCCGCCGGCCGGTCTGGGGGTTGACACCGCCGCGGGCGAGCGTAGCCCCGATCTTTGCCAGGTCCGTCGACGTCACGCGCAGCGAGCACTGGCGGAAGTACACGTCGAGGACTTCGTCGGGATCGTCGTCGAGCGCCCCGAGACTCTGCAGCATGTAGCCGATCGCGCGGTTGCGGCTGCCGGCAGCCTTCTCGGAGGCGTAGATGTCATCGTCCAGTTCGAGTCGCCGTCCCACGATCGCCGAGTAGAAGCCCCGGATCAGCGCGAACCGCTCGTCGGGAGAGGCGCCGGGTACGAGTGAGACCGCGGCGATCGCCCCGGCGTTGATCATCGGGTTCTTGGGCTTCTTCGTCGCGCGGTCCACGCTGATCTCGTTGAACGCTTCGCCGGAGGGTTCCACGCCGATCTTCGCATCGACTGCAGCCATCCCGATGCGCTCGAGCGCCAGCGCGTACGTCAACGGCTTGGAGATCGATTGAATCGTGAATTCGACTGATGCGTCGCCGGATTCGTAGATGAAGCCGTCTGCGGACGACAGCGAGAGGCCGAAACCGTTCGGATCGGCAGATGCCAGCTCGGGGATGTAATGAGCCAGCTCGCCGTCGGTGACACCGGCATGTTCGGCGCGGATGCCGTCGAGGTAGCGCTGCACCAGTTCGGCCACAGCTCGGAGTATGGAGCTTGCACCCCGGGTTTGTCATGCTCTGACGTGTTCGGCCCGGACAGCTTCGATGTCGGTTTTCCGCTAGTGATGTCGGCGCCCACGTGTAAGTGTGAATGTCATGCACACCGACTTCGACCGCTGCTACCGGGCCGTCCAGGCCAAGGACGCGAGGTTCGACGGTTGGTTCGTCACCGCTGTGCTCACCACGAAGATCTACTGTCGGCCCAGCTGTCCGGTCCGGCCGCCCTTTGCCCGCAACATCTGCTTCCATCCCACCGCGGCCGCGGCGCAGCGGGCCGGATTCCGGGCCTGCAAGCGGTGCCGGCCGGACGCCTCCCCCGGCTCACCCGAATGGAATGTCCGCGGTGACGTCGTGGCCCGTGCGATGCGGCTGATCGCCGACGGCACGGTCGACCGGGAGGGCGTCACCGGTCTGGCTGCGCGGATGGGGTACACCGTGCGCCAGCTGGAACGGCTCATGCATGCCGAGGTGGGAGCGGCGCCGCTGGCGCTGGCCAGGGCACAGCGGGCGCAGATGGCACGAGTGCTCATCGAGACCACCGAGATGCCGTTCAGCGACGTCGCTTTCGCGGCCGGGTTCTCCAGCATCCGCCAGTTCAACGACACCTTGCGCACGGTCTGCGACCTGACACCGACGTCGCTACGCCGAAGGGCGCGTACCCGTTTCGGCGCTGACGACACCCTCGGCACCGGTGTTATGACGCTGCGGCTGCCGGTGCGGGCACCGTTCGCCTACGAAGGGCTGTTCGGCCATCTGGCGGCCAGCACCGTGCCCGGTGTCGAGGAAGTGCGTGACGGCGCGTATCGGCGGACGCTGGCCCTACCACACGGCACCGGGATCGTCAGCCTGCAACCACACCCCGACCATGTCCGGTGCCGACTTGTGGTCGACGACTTTCGAGACGTGTCCACAGCGATTGCCCGGTGCCGGCGACTGCTGGATCTGGACGCCGATCCCGAGGCCATCGTGGCTGCGCTCGGCGCCGACGAGGAGCTCGGTACGTTGGTCGCCAAGGCCCCCGGTCAGCGCATCCCACGGACGGTCGACGAGCACGAGATCGCCCTGCGTGTCGTCCTCGGCCAGCAGGTGTCGATGGCGGCGGCGCGTACCCACGCCGGACGAATCGTGGCGGCCTACGGCCGTCCCATCAAGGACGCCGAAGGCCACCTGACCCATGTGTTTCCGTCGGCCACCGACCTTTCGGACCTCAACGAGGAACTGCTGGCATTTCCGAAGGCCAGGCGGCGCACGTTGACCGCGCTTGTCACCGCGTTGCGGGACGGGGACGTCGTGCTGGACTCCGGATGTGATTGGACCCTGGCGCGCAACCAGTTGCTCAAGCTTCCCGGCATCGGCCCCTGGTCCGCGGAGATGATCGCGATGCGCGGCCCCGGGGATCCGGATGCGTTCCCGGCCACCGACCTGGGGGTGGTGGCGGCGGCGCGCCAGCTCGGGTTGCCGACGGCGCCGACTCATCTGCAGGAGCGCAGCACCCGTTGGCAGCCGTGGCGTTCCTACGCCACCCAGCACCTCTGGACCGCACTCGACCACGCCGTGAACCAGTGGCCACCCAAGGAGAAATGATGGAACACATTCGATATCGCACCATGGACAGCCCAGTCGGCACGCTGACACTTGCCGGCTCGGCGGGCCGGCTACGGCACCTGCGCATGGTGGATCAGACCTATGAACCCAGCCGCGCCGGCTGGGAACCTGACGACACTGCGTTCGCCGACGCCGTCGCCCAGCTCGAGGAGTACTTCACCGGAACACGAACGGATTTCGAGCTGGAACTGGACCTCGTGGGAACCGCTTTTCAACGCCGAGTGTGGGCGGCACTGCTGACGATCCCGTATGGAGAGACACGTTCGTACGGCCAGATCGCCAAACAGCTCGACGCCCCGGGCGCCTTCCGCGCCGTCGGACTCGCCAACGGCCACAACCCGATCGGCATCATCGTGCCGTGCCACCGAGTCATCGGGGCGAACGGGAGCCTGACCGGATACGGCGGCGGCCTTGAAAGAAAAAGGGCGCTTCTGGAAATGGAGAAGCAGAAAGTAGCACCGGTGGCGACTCTGTTCGACTGACCAGAATAGGTGACGGAATAGCTGCAGAAATACCGTCTTTTAAATGCCTTTGCCCCCCAATTGTGTTTGGGGGGCAAAGGGCTTTAATGTGTGTTCGGCGGTGTCCTACTTTTCCACCCGTGTGGGTAGTATCATCGGCGCTGGCAGGCTTAGCTTCCGGGTTCGGGATGGGACCGGGCGTTTCCCTGCCGCTATGGACCGCCGTAACTTTATTTTCACTCGTTTTTGAGTGCCACCCCGTGTTGTGGGGTGGAGGTGTTATTTGGTGGTGGGGTGTGAATGCGTGTTTGGGCATTCGTGGTGTGGTTGCGAGGTTTTGTTGTTGTTGTAAGTTTTCGGCCGGTTAGTGCCAGTTCCCTGCGCCTATTGCTAGGTTTCTAGGTCTGGTCTATCGATCCCGTGGTCTGCGGGGGGCCTTATCCCACTGAATGGGTGAGAAGCCTGGTCTTGGAGGGGGTTTCCCGCTTAGATGCTTTCAGCGGTTATCCTGTCCGAACGTGGCTATCCAGCGGTGCCCCTGGTGGGACAACTGGTGTACCAGAGGTTCGTCCGTCCCGGTCCTCTCGTACTAGGGACAGGTTTCCTCAAGCTTCTGACGCGCGCGGCGGATAGAGACCGAACTGTCTCACGACGTTCTAAACCCAGCTCGCGTGCCGCTTTAATGGGCGAACAGCCCAACCCTTGGGACCTGCTCCAGCCCCAGGATGCGACGAGCCGACATCGAGGTGCCAAACCATCCCGTCGATATGGACTCTTGGGGAAGATCAGCCTGTTATCCCCGGGGTACCTTTTATCCGTTGAGCGACACCCCTTCCACTCGGGGGTGCCGGATCACTAGTCCCGACTTTCGTCCCTGCTTGACATGTACGTCTCGCAGTCAAGCTCCCTTGTGCACTTACACTCAACACCTGATTGCCGTCCAGGTTGAGGGAACCTTTGGGCGCCTCCGTTACTTTTTAGGAGGCAACCGCCCCAGTTAAACTACCCGCCAGGCACTGTCCCTGAACCGGATAGACGGTTCGAGGTTAGAAGCCCAATACGATCAGAGTGGTATTTCAACAACGACTCCACAACCACTGGCGTGGCCGCTTCACAGTCTCCCACCTATCCTACACAAACCGTATCGAGCACCAATACCAAGTTGTAGTGAAGGTCCCGGGGTCTTTTCGTCCTGCCGCGCGTAACGAGCATCTTTACTCGTAATGCAATTTCGCCGAGTCTATGGTTGAGACAGTTGAGAAGTCGTTACGCCATTCGTGCAGGTCGGAACTTACCCGACAAGGAATTTCGCTACCTTAGGATGGTTATAGTTACCACCGCCGTTTACTGGGGCTTAAATTCTCCGCTTCACCCCGAAGGGTTAACGGGTCCTCTTAACCTTCCAGCACCGGGCAGGCGTCAGTCCGTATACATCGTCTTGCGACTTCGCACGGACCTGTGTTTTTAGTAAACAGTCGCTTCTCACTGGTTTGTGCCACCCCCCACCGCTGCCCACCGCAAAGGGTGTTGACGGTACGGGGGTCCCCCTTCTCCCGAAGTTACGGGGGCATTTTGCCGAGTTCCTTAACCATAGTTCACTCGTACGCCTTGGTATTCTCTACCTGACCACCTGTGTTGGTTTGGGGTACGGGCCGTGTGTGTGCTCGCTAGAGGCTTTTCTCGACAGCATAGGATCACCGAATTCGCCTCAATCGGCTATGCATCACCTCTCAGGATATGTGAAACCCGGATTTACCTAGGTTCCTCCCTACAGGCTTACCCCAGTATTACCACTGACTGGTACGGCTACCTTCCTGCGTCACCCCATCGCTTGACTACTACCCATCCGGGTCCCGCGCAGCCGGCGAACCCCGCACCCTCGAAAGGGATTGGTGATCCACCATTTGGGCGGTTAGCAGAACAGATTCATCAGGGACGCCCACACACGGGTACGGGAATATCAACCCGTTGTCCATCGACTACGCCTGTCGGCCTCGCCTTAGGTCCCGACTCACCCTGGGCGGACTGGCCTGGCCCAGGAACCCTTGGTCTTTCGGCGGGCAAGGTTCTCACTTGCCTAATCGCTACTCATGCCTGCATTCTCACTCCCACACCCTCCACCACTAGATCACTCTGTGGCTTCACCGGATGCAGGACGCTCCCCTACCCAGCACAACAAGTGTGCTGCCGCGGCTTCGGCGGTGTGCTTGAGCCCCGCTACATTATCGGCGCACAATCACTTGACCAGTGAGCTATTACGCACTCTTTCAAGGGTGGCTGCTTCTAAGCCAACCTCCTGGTTGTCTCTGCGACTGCACATCCTTTTCCACTTAGCACACGCTTAGGGGCCTTAGCCGGCGATCTGGGCTGTTTCCCCTCTCGACGCACGGAGCTTATCCCCCGCCGTCTCACTGCCGCATTACACCGTGTCGGCATTCGGAGTTTGGCTGACGTCAGTAACCTTGTGAGGCCCATCGGCCATCCAGTAGCTCTACCTCCGACACGAACACTGCGACGCTGCACCTAAATGCATTTCGGGGGAGAACCAGCTATCACGGAGTTTGATTGGCCTTTCACCCCTACCCACAGCTCATCCCCTCAGTCTTCAACCTAAGTGGGTTCGGGCCTCCACAACATCTTACTGCTGCTTCACCCTGGCCATGGGTAGATCACTCCGCTTCGGGTCCAGAACACACCACTACACCACACACTGTTGTGTGGATACGCCCTATTCAGACTCGCTTTCGCTACGGCTACCCCACACGGGTTAACCTCGCGACATGTCCCTGACTCGCAGGCTCATTCTTCAAAAGGCACGCCATCACCCCACCACGAAGGAGGGCTCTGACGGATTGTAAGCGCACGGTTTCAGGTACTATTTCACTCCCCTCCCGGGGTACTTTTCACCATTCCCTCACGGTACTAATCCGCTATCGGTCACTGAGAAGTATTCAGGCTTACCGGGTGGTCCCGGCAGATTCACAGCAGATTCCACGGGCCCGCTGCTACTCGGGGAACCTGTGACAGCAGATAACGTGTTTTCGCCTACGGGGCTCTCACCCACTACGGCAGACCATCCCAGGCCACTTCGACTAACACACTATTTTATAACTGCTGCTCTCCTCGGCGGAGGAAAGAACACAGACCCCACAACACCGCACACACAACCCCCGCCGGGTATCACATGCACACGGTTTAGCCATCCTCCGCTTTCGCTCGCCACTACTCACGGAATCACTTTTGTTTTCTCTTCCTACGGGTACTGAGATGTTTCACTTCCCCGCGTTCCCCCCCGCACCCTATGTATTCAGGTACGGGTGACACGACATCACTCGCGCCGGGTTTCCCCATTCGGACATCCTCGGATCCACGCTCGGTTGGCAGCTCCCCGAGGCATATCGCAGCCTCCCACGTCCTTCATCGGCTCTCAGTGCCAAGGCATCCACCATGCGCCCTTAAACACTTACAACACAAAACCAAAAAAATGAGTCATCACCCACACACCACACCCACCCCCGAAAGAGCAGACACCATGTGCGGGTATCAGAAAAATTTGCATTACATCCAAGAACACAACCCCAAAAAGGCTGTGCCTCTTGATGCTCGCAACCACTATCCACAAATCAAACACCACACCCCACCACCAAAGCAGGGCAACAACACTCCGACTCCACCAACGCAGAGCCACCCCCGACAGGGGCACGGGCTTGTTGTCTCAAAGCCCAATAGTGTGTCCGGCAGTCATTCTCGACCAGGAATCGAACCCCCGAAAGGATCCTCCCGACCCGGTCAGTTGCTTGTTGTCTAACTTTATGCACCAGACCCCCACCCACTACAGGCGAAGGGCCATCCACAGAATCGCCCAGACAATCCCGAACCCCCACACGATGTGGGCGGGCACTGAGTCTTGTGGTGCTCCTTAGAAAGGAGGTGATCCAGCCGCACCTTCCGGTACGGCTACCTTGTTACGACTTCGTCCCAATCGCCGATCCCACCTTCGACGGCTCCCTCCCACAAGGGGTTAGGCCACCGGCTTCGGGTGTTACCGACTTTCATGACGTGACGGGCGGTGTGTACAAGGCCCGGGAACGTATTCACCGCAGCGTTGCTGATCTGCGATTACTAGCGACTCCGACTTCACGGGGTCGAGTTGCAGACCCCGATCCGAACTGAGACCGGCTTTGAAAGGATTCGCTCCACCTCACGGCATCGCAGCCCTTTGTACCGGCCATTGTAGCATGTGTGAAGCCCTGGACATAAGGGGCATGATGACTTGACGTCATCCCCACCTTCCTCCGAGTTGACCCCGGCAGTCTCTCACGAGTCCCCACCATTACGTGCTGGCAACATGAGACAAGGGTTGCGCTCGTTGCGGGACTTAACCCAACATCTCACGACACGAGCTGACGACAGCCATGCACCACCTGCACACAGGCCACAAGGGAACCGACATCTCTGCCGGCGTCCTGTGCATGTCAAACCCAGGTAAGGTTCTTCGCGTTGCATCGAATTAATCCACATGCTCCGCCGCTTGTGCGGGCCCCCGTCAATTTCTTTGAGTTTTAGCCTTGCGGCCGTACTCCCCAGGCGGGGTACTTAATGCGTTAGCTACGGCACGGATCCCAAGGAAGGAAACCCACACCTAGTACCCACCGTTTACGGCGTGGACTACCAGGGTATCTAATCCTGTTCGCTCCCCACGCTTTCGCTCCTCAGCGTCAGTTACTGCCCAGAGACCCGCCTTCGCCACCGGTGTTCCTCCTGATATCTGCGCATTCCACCGCTACACCAGGAATTCCAGTCTCCCCTGCAGTACTCCAGTCTGCCCGTATCGCCCGCACGCCCACAGTTAAGCTGTGAGTTTTCACGAACAACGCGACAAACCACCTACGAGCTCTTTACGCCCAGTAATTCCGGACAACGCTCGGACCCTACGTATTACCGCGGCTGCTGGCACGTAGTTGGCCGGTCCTTCTTCTGCAGGTACCGTCACTTTCGCTTCGTCCCTACTGAAAGAGGTTTACAACCCGAAGGCCGTCATCCCTCACGCGGCGTCGCTGCATCAGGCTTGCGCCCATTGTGCAATATTCCCCACTGCTGCCTCCCGTAGGAGTCTGGGCCGTATCTCAGTCCCAGTGTGGCCGGTCACCCTCTCAGGCCGGCTACCCGTCGTCGCCTTGGTAAGCCATAACCTCACCAACAAGCTGATAGGCCGCGGCCCATCCCACACCGCAAAAGCTTTCCCCCACCAGTCATGCAACCAGCAGGAAATATTCGGTATTAGACCCAGTTTCCCAGGCTTATCCCAAAGTGCAGGGCAGATCACCCACGTGTTACTCACCCGTTCGCCACTCGAGTACCCCGAAGGGCCTTTCCGTTCGACTTGCATGTGTTAAGCACGCCGCCAGCGTTCGTCCTGAGCCAGAATCAAACTCTCCAAACAAAACCCTCTCGCACCCACAGGCACAAGCAGAATTCGAATCAGAACAAGCCTGACCTAACAAACAGACACCAAAAACTGGCATCCAAAAAACAGTCACACCCCCAAACGGGAAAATGCAGGCATGACCAAAAAACAAACAAAAACCACCAAACACACTATTGAGTTCTCAAACAACACACCCGGTTTTCAGGCAACCCTGCCACTGTACTGCATGTGACCAGGGAGGTCAAACCTCGTCCGCCGCGCCTTTTGGGCTGGGGCCGTTGGCTTCTTCCGAAATACTACGCGCTGTGGCGCTCAGTCCCAAATGACCAGCACAGCGCCAGTTCTGGGCTGCGGGACACTACTCGACGCGCTCGATCTCCGCGCCCAGAGCGACCAGGTTTTCCACGAACTTCGGGTAACCGCGGTCGATGTGAAAGACGTCGTGCACCTCGGTGTCACCATCGGCGACCAGACCCGCGAGCACCAGACCGGCGCCGGCGCGGATGTCCGAGGACCACACCGGAGCACTCGACAGCTGAGGAATCCCCCGCAGCACGGCATGGTGACCGTCGGTCCGGGCGTCGGCACCGAGCCGGATCATCTCTTCGACGAACCGGAAGCGCGCCTCGAACACGTTCTCGGTGATCATCGATGTCCCCTCGGCGATCGCCGCGAGACCGATGGCCATCGGTTGGAGATCTGTGGGGAAGCCGGGGAACGGCAGCGTCGCCACGTTCACCGCCTTCGGGCGTTCGTACTGGACCACCCGGAAGCCGTCGTCACTCTGCGTCACCGTCGCCCCGGCGTCGTGCAGTTTGTGCAACACCAGCTGCAGATGGGCAGGATCCACCCCGGTGACCGAGATGTCGCCTCGTGTCATCGCCGCCGCGATGCCCCACGTCGCGGCCACGATCCGGTCACCGATGACCCGGTGCTGCGTGGGATGGAGACGGTCGACACCGGTGATCGTCAGGGTCGACGACCCGGCACCGGCGACCTGGGCGCCCATCTGGTTGAGCATCGTGCACAGGTCGACGACGTCAGGTTCGCGGGCGGCGTTGTGGATCGTCGTCACACCCTCGGCGAGCACCGCGGCCATCAGGATGTTCTCGGTGGCGCCGACGGACGGGAACTCCAGTTGGATCTCGGCGCCGCGCAGGTGGTCGGCTTCCGCGACGACACAGCCGTGTTCGATGTTGCATCGCGCACCCAGCTGGCGCAGGCCCGACTGATGCATGTCCAGCGGACGCGAGCCGATGGCGTCACCGCCGGGCAACGCCACCTTCGCCCGCTTGCACCGCCCCACCAACGGACCGAGCACACACACCGACGCGCGGAACTGACGGACCGCGGCGAAGTCCGCGTCGTACTTCAGCTCGTCTGGTGAGGTGATCTGCACGACGCTGCCGTCGAGCTCCACGGTGGCGCCGAGGCCCCGGAGCACCTCGGCCATCAGCGGCACATCGAGAATGTCGGGGCAGTTGGTGATGGTGCTGGTGCCCTCCGCGAGCAGCGAGGCCGCCATCAGCTTCAACACGCTGTTCTTGGCGCCCCCGACGGCAACTTCGCCAGATAACCGACTGCCGCCGGTCACTACGAAACGCTCGCTCACGCGGCCAGTGTAAACAGCCTCCGACGAGCGTGTCAGTTTCCTGGCATCCAACGCGCCGCCCGCACCGGTACGGTTTCAGCATGGCTGTCCACCTCACCCGCATCTACACACGGACCGGCGACGATGGGACCACCGGGCTCAGCGATTTCAGCAGGGTCTCGAAGAACGACGCACGGTTGGCGGCGTACGCCGACTGTGACGAGACCAACGCCGCGCTCGGTGTCGCCGTGTCTCTCGGACATCCCGAGGGGCGACTTCTCGACGTGCTGCGGCAAATTCAGAACGACCTCTTCGACGCGGGCGCCGATCTGTCGACCCCGGTGGTCGAGAACCCGGAGTACCCGCCGCTGCGCATCAAGCAGGACTACATCGATCGCCTGGAATCGTGGTGCGACGAGTTCAACGAGGGGCTGCCGGCGCTCAATTCGTTTGTGCTGCCGGGCGGCACGGCGCTGTCCGCGTTGCTGCACGTGGCGCGCACCGTGGCGCGGCGAGCCGAGCGGTCCGCGTGGCATGCGGTCGACACCGAAGGAGAGTCGGTCAGCGTGTTGCCCGCGAAGTACCTCAATCGGCTCTCCGACCTGCTTTTCATCCTGTCCCGCGTGGCGAACCCGCAGGGCGACGTGCTCTGGCGGCCGGGCGAGCAGTCTCAGTAGCTTCGGCGCCGCGCCCGCGGCGACGGCCGCGATTCCAGCCACGAGGTGAACGCCGTCAACGCGCCGCGATCCAGCGCGATCTCATAGCCTCGTCCGGGCTCGGGTCCGACGTCACGCAATTCCAGGATGACAATCTCCTCGGTCATGATGTCGAACTCGTCACCGCGGGGCGCTCGCCTCGACACGACCTCCAGACCCCGACGGCTCAGCGTCCGGTCCGGCCACCACCGCATGCTCGACAGCCGGTAGAAGCCGGCCTCCCCGCCGCGGTACCGCATCACGCCGTGCCGCCAGCCGTGACCGCCGACGGCGGGCACGTCCCGCAGGATCGCCGCGGTGCCCCCGACCTGCCTGAGCTTCCACAACCGGTACGAGAGCGCGACGACGACGATCAGCAGCACGCCGACCAGCGCGACCATGAACAGCATGGACGCGCTCACCGGCTCGCCTGCTAGTCGATCTGACCGAGGGCGCGAAGCCGCGCCCTGCCCCATGCCGCGGTGTGCTCGTCGTCGGACTCGGAGTCCTGCTTCGCCTCGTCGGCATTGATCTCCGACTCGAACTCGGCCCGCTCCACCAGGATCCGCACTGCCTCTTCGGTGACAGACAAGAACCCGCCGTCGACCGCGATGCGCAGGTCGTCCTCGCCTTCGCGCTCGACACGCACCATCGCGTCGTCGACGAGCTCGGCCACCAGCGGGATGTGCCGCGGCAGGATGCCGATCTCGCCGGCGGTGGTGCGGGTGAACACGAACGTCGCCTCACCCGACCACAGTTCGCGCTCCACGGCGACGATCTCGACGTTGATTTCGGCCACGTCACACCACCTTTCGCAGCACAGCGCTCAGTGCTCGTCGGTTCTTCGCGCGAGCGCTCATCACAGCTTGGCGCCGAGGCTTTCGGCCTTCTTCGCCAGGTCGTCGAGCCCACCGATCAGGAAGAACGCCTGCTCGGGCAGGTGGTCGAAATCGCCCTTGCTCAGCTTGTCGAACGCCTCGATGGTCTCCTTGAGCGGCACCGTCGAGCCAGGCTGACCGGTGAACTGCTCGGCCGCCATCATGTTCTGGCTCAGGAAGCGCTCGATCCGCCGTGCCCGGTTGACCAGCTGCTTGTCCTCTTCGGACAGCTCGTCGACACCGAGAATGGCGATGATGTCCTGGAGGTCCTTGTAGCGCTGCAGGATCCGGATGACTTCCTGTGCCACCCGGTAGTGCTCGTCACCGACGACCGAGGGATCCAGGATCGTCGAGGACGACGCCAGCGGGTCCACGGCCGGGAAGATGCCCTTGGAGAACACGTTTCGGCTGAGCTCAGTGGTCGCGTCGAGGTGCGCGAACGTCGTGGCCGGCGCCGGGTCGGTGTAGTCGTCGGCGGGCACGTACACGGCCTGCATCGAGGTGATGGAGCGGCCCCGGGTCGAGGTGATGCGCTCCTGCAGCTCACCCATCTCGTCGGCCAGGGTGGGCTGGTAACCGACCGCGGACGGCATACGGCCGAGCAGCGTCGACACCTCGGAACCGGCCTGGGTGAACCGGAAGATGTTGTCGATGAACAGAAGCACGTCCTGCTGCTTCTCGTCGCGGAAGTACTCCGCCATCGTCAGCGCCGAGAGCGCCACACGCATACGGGTGCCGGGCGGCTCGTCCATCTGGCCGAACACCAGCGCGGTGTCCTTGAGCACGTCGGCATCGGCGAGCTCGACCCACAGGTCGTTGCCCTCACGGGTGCGCTCCCCCACGCCGGCGAACACCGAGGTGCCACCGAAGTTGCGGGCGATGCGGTTGATCATCTCCTGAATCAGCACGGTCTTGCCCACGCCGGCGCCGCCGAACAGGGCGATCTTGCCGCCACGCACGTACGGGGTGAGCAGGTCGACGACCTTGAGGCCGGTCTCCAGCATCTCGGTGCGAGGCTCGAGTTCGGCGAACGGCGGCGGCTTGCGGTGGATGGACCAGTGGTCGAAGTCCTCGCCGTAGCCGGGTTCGTCCAGGCAGTCGCCCAGCGCGTTGAACACGTGGCCCTTTACGCCGTCACCGACGGGTACCTCGATCGAACGGCCGGAGTTGGTCACCTCGACGCCGCGCACCAGACCGTCGGTGGGCTGCATGGAGATGGTGCGCACCAGGTTGTCGCCGAGGTGCTGCGCGACCTCGAGGGTCAGCGTCTTGGCCAGGTCCCCGTAGGTGATCTCAGTGTGCAGCGCGTTGAACAGCTCGGGCACCGCTCCCCGCGGGAACTCGACGTCCACGACCGGCCCGGTGATACGCACGACGCGACCGGCGGAACCGCTCTTGCTGTCGCTCTTGGTCTCTTCTGCGGTTGCAGTCATTTCCTCTTCGCTTCCTACGGGGGCTTACTTCGCGTCGGCCAGCGCGTTGGCGCCGCCGACGATTTCGCTGATTTCCTGGGTGATCTGGGCCTGACGTTCGCGGTTGGCCATCAGCGTCAGATCCTTGATGAGATCGTCGGCGTTGTCGGAGGCCGACTTCATGGCGCGTCGCCGCGACGCCGACTCCGAGGCCGCCGCTTCCAGCAGCGCGGCGTAGACGCGGGTTGCGACGTACCGCGGCAACAGCGCATCGAACAGCGTCTCTGGGTCCGGCTCGAACGAGAACAGCGTCCGAGGCCCGTCATCTTCGGGCTCGTCCTCGACGTACTCGACCACCATCGGCGCGATCCGGCGGGCCGCAGCGGTCTGCGACAGCATCGACCTGAACTCGGTGAACACGATGTGCAGCTCGTCGACGCCGAGAATGCCGTCGTCGCCGGGTTCGTCACCTTCGTCGTCGACCCCGGACATGAACGCGTTCACCAGCGTGCCGGCGATCTCCCGCGCGTTCTCGTAGGTCGGCCGCTCGGAGAACCCGGTCCACGACTCGGTCACCTCACGCTGGCGGAAGTTGTAGTAGCCCAGGGCCTTTCGGCCGACCACGTACAGCTCCGGTGTCTTGCCCTCTTCCCGTAGCAACGCGAACAGTTCCTCGGCCTGCCGCAGCACGTTGGCGTTGTAGGCGCCGCACAGTCCGCGGTCCGAGGACACCACCAACACGCCCGCCCGCTTGGGGTTCTCCCGCTGAACGAGCAGCGGGTGGTCCAGCGCGCTGGCGCTGGCGAGCTCGGTGAGCATGTTCGTGATCTCGTTGGCGAACGGCCGAGCCGCCTGGACTCGGGCCTGCGCCTTGGCGATTCGCGACGTCGCAATGAGTTCCTGGGCCTTGGTGATCTTCTTGATCGACCCGGCGGAACGGATGCGCCCGCGAAGTTCGCGCAGTGTTGCAGCCATCTAGCTCTCCAGACCCTTTCCAGATCCTATGATTTCGGGTCCGCTCTACTTCTTGGGCGCCGGCTTACGGACCTTCACGGATTCTTTCTCGACGTCTTCCTCGTCCATGGCCTCGGTCTCGGCTTCGTTGACGACCACCGAGCTGCCGTCGCTGGCCGAGAAGCCCTTCTTGAACTCGTTGATGACGTCGGTCAGCTTCTTCTCGGTCTCCTCGGAGAGCTTCTTGCTCTCCCGGATCTCCTTGAGGATCTCCTCGTGGGACGCCCGGACGTGCTCCAGGACCTCGGATTCGAAGCGCGCGACGTCTTCCACCGGAACCGAGTCGAGGTGACCCTTGGTGCCGAGGAAGATGGCGACGACCTGGTCTTCCACCGAGTACGGCGTGTACTGCGGCTGCTTGAGCAGCTCGACCAGACGGGCGCCACGCTCCAGCTGGGCCTTCGACGCAGCATCCAGATCCGAGGCGAACGCGGCGAATGCCTCGAGCTCGCGGTACTGGGACAGCTCTAGGCGCAGACTTCCCGCCACTTCTTTCATCGCCTTGATCTGTGCGGCGCCACCGACGCGGGACACCGACACACCGACGTTGATGGCCGGTCGCACACCCTGGTTGAACAGATCGGACTCCAGGAAGCACTGGCCGTCGGTGATCGAGATGACGTTGGTCGGGATGAACGCCGAGATGTCGCTGGCCTTGGTCTCGATGATCGGCAGTCCGGTCATCGAGCCGCCGCCGAGTTCGTCGGACAGCTTCGCGCAACGCTCCAGGAGCCGCGAATGCAGGTAGAACACGTCGCCGGGGAAGGCCTCGCGACCCGGGGGGCGGCGCAACAGCAGCGAGATCGCGCGGTAGGCGTCGGCCTGCTTGGACAGGTCGTCGAACACGATCAGCACGTGCTTGCCGTCGTACATCCAGTGCTGGCCGATGGCCGAACCGGTGTAGGGCGCCAGCCATTTGAAGCCAGCGGCGTCGGATGCGGGTGCTGCGACGATGGTGGTGTACTCCATCGCGCCGCCCTCTTCGAGGGCCCGCTTCACGCTGGCGATCGTGGTGCCCTTCTGGCCGATCGCGACGTACACGCAGCGCACCTGCTGCTTGGGGTCGCCGGTCTCCCAGGCTTGGCGCTGGTTGAGGATCGTGTCCACGCAGACGGCCGTCTTGCCGGTCTTGCGGTCGCCGATGATGAGCTGGCGCTGGCCGCGGCCGATCGGAGTCTGCGAGTCGATCGCCTTGATACCGGTCTGCAGTGGCTCCGACACGCCCTGGCGCTGAATCACCGACGGCGCCTGGAGTTCCAGCGCGCGGCGGGTGTTCGACTCGATGTCGCCCTGACCGTCGATGGGCTGTCCCAGCGGGTTGATGACGCGCCCGAGGAACGCGTCCCCGACCGGCACCGAGAGCACCTCGCCGGTGCGCTTGACCTGCTGGCCCTGCTCGATCTTCTCGAAGTCACCGAGGATCACCACGCCGACGCTGTGCTCGTCGAGGTTCAGCGCCACCCCGAGCACACCGCCGGGGAACTCGAGGAGCTCCTGGGTCATGACCGAGGGCAGGCCTTCTACGTGCGCGATGCCGTCACCGGCGTCGATGACTGTGCCGATCTCCTCACGCTCGGTCTCGGCGGAGAAGTTGGCGACGTAGTCCTCGATCGCCCCTTGAATGTCAGAAGCCGAGATTGTCAACTCTGCCATGGCTTTTGGTTCCTGCCTTCGTGTCTGTCGTGTCGAATTCTGTTAGTCGGGCAACTGGGTCTCGGCCGCTGCCAGCCGTGACGACAGCGAGCCGTCGATGACCTCTTCGCCGACGGCGATCTTCAGGCCGCCCAGCACGTCGGGGTCGAGGTGGAGCTGCAGCGACACCGGGTGCCCGTAGATGCGCGTCAGCACTTCCGTGAGACGGGTACGTTGCCCGTCGCTGAGATCGGCGGCCGCGGTGACGTGCGCGACGACCTCGCCGCGACGGGCCACCGCGAGTTCGGCGAGTTCCCGGACCGCCTCGTCGGCCCGCTCGCCTGCAAGCAGTTCGATCGTCTGGTTCAACAACGCCCGCGTCGTGGAGTTGGCGTTGTCGCCGAGTACGCCGTCGAGCAGACCGATCCGCCCCTCGGCGGGTGCGGTGTGATCGCTCAGCAACGAGTTCAGCTGCGATTCGGAGTCCAGGACACGGCCGAACCGGAACAGCTCGTCCTCGACCTCGGTGGTCTCGTTGTTCCGCTCCGCCCGCACCAGCAGGGCCAGTCTGGCGACGTGCCGGACCGCGAAGGCCAGATCCGCTTCGCTCGACCAACGCTGTGACACCGCGGCTTTGACGATCTCGAGCGAGGTGTCGGAGATCTTGCCCGACAGCAGGGTTTCGGCCAGGCCGGCTTTGCCCTGTCCCTCGTCCGCAGGCTCGGCGAAGTGCTTGGCCAGCACCATCTCCGCGCGCAGCAGCTTCGCGAACGACGTCAGGTCGTCCGCCACCGTCGACAGACCCTCGGCGTCGACGTCGGAGGTGAGTTCGTCGAACCGCGCGACCACGGCATCCAGGGAATCTCGGCTGGTGGCTCGCAGTTCGCTACCCGCGGTGTCCGCGATCACGGCCTCCGACGGGGCCATGGCGTCCAACTCGTCGAGGAACCGATCGACAGTGGCCGCCTGCCGGTCCGCGTCCGACACGTGCTGCCGGACGAGTTCGCCTGCGCGATAGATGGATTCGGTGCCGAGATTCTGACGAAGCTCGCGGATCAGCTGCTGCCGCAGCAGTTGGACCTGCGCGGCACCCTGCACCTTGATCCGCTCGACCTCTGCATCGGCTTGCGCCCGCAGCTGCTCGCCGATCTTCTCGGCATCAGCACGCGCCTCCTCGACCACCTTGGAAGCGTCGGCTTTCGCCGCCTCGACCGCCTTGGTGTGCTCGGAGTCGGCCTTCGCCACCTTCTCGGCGGCGACGGCGCTCTCCTCGAGTTGACGGCGCACCGTTTCCTGCTGCGCTGTCATCATCTTGCGTACCAGGGGCACGATGTAGCGCACCACAAGGAACACGATGAGCAGGAACCCGACGAACTGACCGATGAATGTCGACATTTGTTACCGTCCCTGACTGCTCGTCGGGGCGACGTCCACGCCGAGCACGCGGCTGGCCAGCTTCTCCGACAGAGCCTCGATCGACGACTGCAGTTCTGTGGTGGTCGCCCGGCCCTGTTCGGACAGCTGGTCGTTGGCTTGCTGCAGGGTCTCCCCGGCTTCGGCACCGGCTCGACCGCGCATGTCCTCGACGATCTTGCGCCCTTCACCGCGCGCCTCGTCCCGGATCGCCGACGCCTCACGGCGAGCCTCGGTCATCACCTCTTGTGAATCGGCCTGCGCTGCGGCCGACAACTCGGACGACTTGCGCAAGTCCTCGTTGGTCTTGGCGACCATTGCCTCACGTTCGTGCAGCACCTTGCTGATCGGCGGCACCACGAACTTGGCGATGACACCAAGCACGATCAGGAAGATGAGCAGCACGAAGATGAACGTGCCGTTGGGGAGCAGGAAGTTGCCTCCCCCGCCCTCTTCCTGGGCGAGGATGGTCGTGCTCAGGTCACCCATGACTCGAGACTCCAAGCCGACTACGCAACCGGGGTTGCGAAGACGAACAGCGCCATGAACGCCAGGTTGATGAAGTACATCGCCTCGACCAGACCGACTGTGATGAAGAACGGGACGAAGAGCCGGCCCTGAGCTTCGGGCTGCCGCGCGACGCCGTTGACCAGCGCGCTACCGACGACACCGTCGCCGATTGCCGCGCCGATGGCGCCGCCCCCCAACAGAAGTCCACCGCCGATGAGCGCGCCGGCAGCGATTGTGGGATCCATTTCTTTCCTCCTTGCTAGCTGGTAGGAGTCCTACCAGGTGTCGTGGGTCGAGCATGTCGGGATGGTCAGTTCAGTGTGCGTCGTGCTCTTCCAACTCCATCGACTGACCGAAGTACAAGATCGTCAGAAGCGCGAAGATGAACGCCTGGATGGCGCCGATGAACAGTTCGAAGGACTTCCACAGCGCGTTGGGCGCCCACAGGATGTAGGCCGGGAACAGCGCGATGATCGTCACCATGATGCCGCCGGCGAACACGTTGCCAAAAAGACGGAGTGACAACGAAACCGGCTTGGCGATCTCTTCGACGAGGTTGATCGGCGCGAGGAACGCGACGTGGCCCTTGAGGAGCTTGATCGGGTGTCCGATCACGCCGCGGCGCCAGAAGCCGGCCGCGTGGTAGCAGACGAACACGAACAGACCGAGGGCGATGACGAAGTTGATGTCCGAGGCGGCCGGCTTGAGGAACTCGTGGATGCCGGTCTCGTCGGAGTACTGCCACGGGAACACCGACAGCCAGTTGGCTGCGAGGATGAACACGAACAGCGCCAGCGCCAGCGGGAGCACGAACGGCGCGATCCGCATGCCGATGGCGCTTTCGATCTGGTTTCGCGTCTGGACGGTGATGGCCTCCCAGAACAGCTGCACACCACCGGGCACGCCGGTGGACGTCACCTTGGCGCGGAGGAAAAACGCCAACGCGAGCACGATCACCGCGGCGATCGTCGTCGAGAGCAGGGTGTCGGTGTTGACCGTCAGACCGAACCACTCGGCCTCGGTGTGCTGCCCGACGTGAATGCCGGACTCGGCGGCGAGAATCGTCCCGTTCATTGCTAGCTGACTTCCCCTTCGGCTCCGTGGCTTGCCGGGCTGCTCGCGTCGGCGGCGCCGGCCCGCAGTTTCTTTGCCACCGGTAGTGCGGTCGTAAACACCAGCAGAAGCTGGAACAAAGCCATGCCGAACACCACACCCAGTCCGTCAGGCCGGAACACGAACGCGATCGTCAAGCCGATGACCGTCATGATCATCAGGCGAGTCGCGGAATTGACCGCCATCTTGCTCTTGAGTGGATGCTCCTCGGCGGTGATCTTGCTGACCGACCGCCGGATGAGCAGCGCGTTGATCAGACCCAGCCCCAGCCCGATGCCGAAGAACACCCCGATCATCACGCGCCCCACAAGTCCGAGGCCAAGGGTCGCCAGAGCGGCGAGCACGACACAGATCACCAGGAGGCGTACGGGCCTGAAAGCGACGGACGGAAACACCAACGGCGCATCTTGCGCTGGTGTCGTCACTTGTTCACCTCAATCCCGCGGTCGTCGAAACTGCTGAGCCTTCACAGGAGCCGGTCCCGATGATCCGGTGCGTAGTGCCCGTAGCGTAACGGAGGGCGGCAGGCGCGCTGGAATCACCCAAGAGGTAGCTCCTGTGATCGGTCGAACTGTCGGTCAAAGTTCCGTTCCGATCGGTGTGAACCGATGGTCCGGGGCCGGCAACCCGCGAGGTAATTTCGGGTTCTCATCGAACCCTAACATATGGTGAGAGCCACAAAAGAGGGCCTACTACTTTCCGTCGTACAGCTGCTCGGCAGGGTCGTCGCGGCGCCGCAGCAGCGGGATCAGGGTCGCCACTACGGCGATCAAGATCGCCCCCGCCATCACCGCCGCGGTGTGTCGTGGGTCGAAGAAGATGGTGCTCGCTGCGCCGAGCGCGACGATGCCCACCCAGAGATAGATCAGCAACACCACCCGCCGGTGGGAGTGGCCGATCTCGAGCAGTCGGTGGTGCAGGTGCATCTTGTCGGGGCTGAAGGGGCTCAGCCCCGCGCGGGTGCGCCGGATGATCGCCAGCAACATGTCCAACGCGGGCACGAACATCACCGCCACGACGAGCAGGAACGGCGACAGCAGCGCGAACACGTCGCGGGCGCCGTACGCGGTCTGGGAGATCGGTCCCGCGGCGGTCGTCGATGCGGCGGCGAGCATCAGGCCGATCAACATCGAGCCCGAGTCGCCCATGAAGATCCTGGCCTTGTGGAAGTTGTGCGGGAGAAAGCCCAGACAGGCTCCGGCGAGGACGACGGAGATCACCGCCGGCGGGTAGAACAGCACGTCGCCGCCGTGGTCGCGAAGCAGCCCGATGGAGAAGATGCAGATCGCCGAGGCGGTGATCAGTCCCAGGCCCGCGGCCAGGCCGTCCAGGCCGTCGACGAAGTTCATCGCGTTGACGATGGCGACCGTCAATGCCAGCGTGAGCAGGATCGAGGAGACCTGATCCAGCACGATGGTCCCGACGCCGCCGATCGGGATGTAGAGGACGCTCCACGCGACCCCCATCGTGACGAGCACGCTGGCCGCGGTGATCTGACCGGCGAACTTGGTCAGCGCGTCCAGTCCCCACCGGTCGTCGATCAGGCCGACGACCATGATGAGCCCGCCCGCTACCACAACCGCGGGCATGCCCGACGAATAGACGAAGCCGCGGGTCAACGCCGGCAGCTGGGACGCCAACAGGACCGCGGCCACCACCCCCAGGTACATCGCGAGCCCACCCATCCGCGGGGTGGGCTGCAGGTGGACGTCGCGCTCGCGCGGGTAGGCAACCGCTCCCCACCGGGTGGCCAGCATCCGGACCCAGCCGGTCGCCAGATAGGTGATGATCGCAGCGGTCAGGCCGACCAGCGCGAGTTCCCGCAGCGGGACGCCCGCGCCCCGGTCGGACAGCGCCAGCAGCGTCGAGGACAGTGGCTCCGTCGCGGGCACTGCCGTGATCATCGCTGAACCGTAAGGCACGAGGCTCCAGAGTCAATCCGACTGGGCGGTCAGAGCCGCGGCGTCGACGCCCAGCACGCCGGCGATCGCCTCGGTCGTCACCGGACCCTGACGTAACACCCGCGGATGCGTCCCGGTCAGATCGACGATCGTCGACGCCGCCTGCTGCTCGGCGGGACCACCGTCGAGGTAGACCTCGACGAGATCGCCGAGTTGCTCGCGGGCCTGCGCTGCGGTCAGGGCGGCCGGCCGGCCGGAGATGTTCGCGCTCGACACGGCCATCGGCCCGACTTCCCGCAGCAGCTCGATGGCCACCGGATGCAACGGCATGCGCAGCATCACGGTGCCGTTCGCGTCGCCGAGATCCCATTGCAGCGACGGAGCCTGGCGGACCACCAGGCTCAGCGCGCCCGGCCAGAACGCCTGGATCAGCTCTTGTGCGCTCTTGGGGACCGTGTAGACGAGTCCCTTGATGGTGTGCCAGGACCCGACCAGCACGGGCACCGGCATGTCCCGGCCACGCCCTTTCGCCGCCAGCAGCGCCGCGACCGCGGCACCGTCGAAGGCGTCGGCGCCGATGCCGTACACCGTGTCTGTGGGCATCACGACGAGGCGCCCGCCATTGACCGCGCTGATCGCCGATGCGATGCCGGCCTCGCGCTGTGCCGGATCGGTGCAGTCGAACGCTTCAGTCACAAGATCAGCCTCTCACCCGCGTCGTACCGCGGTCACGAAGCGGGGTCGACCGGTGAGGTCGTGTCGTGCTGTGACCTCGACGAATCGTGCTGCGTGGGTGAATGCTTCGACCGTGAGCGCCGAGGTGGTGTCGTCGTGCTCGACGGCGCAGAAACCGCCCGGACGCAGCAGTCGTGCCGCCAGTGGGACAAGGTGGGTCACCACCGCCATCCCGTCCTTCCCGCCGAACAGAGCATGCGGTGGGTCATGTTCGGCCACTTCGGGTTCCAGCCGTGCGCCGGTGGGAATGTAGGGCGGGTTGGCCACCAGCACGTCGACGGTCCCGTCGAGTTCGGTCAGTAGATCCGGACCGGTCACGTCGGCACGCAACAGTTCCACGGACGTGCCGCCGATGTTGCGTCGCGCGTAGGCCAGTGCGTCCTCGGAGTCGTCGACGGCGATCACCCGGGCCGCAGGCCGGTGGTGCCACAGCGCCAGCGCCAGGGCGCCCGAGCCGGTACACAGATCCACGATCGTCGGGTGCTGCGGCAACGGTTGGGTGAGCACCCAGGCCAGCAGCGACTCGGTCTCCGGGCGCGGGACGAACACGCCCGGGCCCACCTGTACGGTCACGGCGCCGAATGCGGCGGTTCCAATGAGGTGCTGCAGCGGCACCCGCTCGACGCGTTTGGCGACGAGCCGGTCGTACTGTTCGACGAAATCCGGGCCCGGTTCGATCAGCGCGAGCCGGCCGCGGTCGGTTCCGGCTACATGCGCGGCCAGCAGTTCGGCGTCCACCCGTGGGGATCCGATGCCGGCGCGGGTCAGCGCCTCCGTCGCGGCACCGATCGCGTGATGCAGCTGACGGGTTCTCATCGTCGAATCGTCACGTGTTCTGCAACCTGGATTGCTTGTCGGCGACGGCCAGCGCGTCGAGCAGTGGATCCATGTCGCCGTCGAGCACCTGGTCGAGGTTGTGCGCCTTGAAGTTGATGCGGTGGTCGGCGATCCGGTTCTCCGGGAAGTTGTAGGTCCGGATCCGTTCGCTGCGGTCGACGGTGCGGATCTGGCTGGCGCGGTCGGCCGACGCGTCGGCGGACGCCTGCTCCTCGGCCAGCAGCTGAAGCCGCGCAGCGAGTACCTGCATCGCCCGGGCCCGGTTCTGCAGCTGCGAGCGTTCGTTCTGGCAGGTGACCACGATGCCGGTGGGCAGGTGGGTGATACGCACCGCGGAGTCGGTGGTGTTGACGCCCTGGCCGCCCTTGCCCGACGACCGGTAGACGTCGATGCGCAGGTCGGACTCGTCGATCTGCACCTGCTCGACCTCTTCGGGCTCGGGGTAGACCAGCACGCCGGCAGCCGACGTGTGCACCCGCCCCTGGGACTCGGTGACCGGCACCCGCTGCACCCGGTGCACGCCGCCCTCGAACTTCAGGCGCGCCCACACCCCATCGGCGCTGTCCCCCTTGCTGGTGATCGACAGCGTCGCGTCCTTGTAACCGCCGAGGTCGGAGAACGTCTCGCCGAGAACTGTGACGTTCCAGCCGTGTCGCTCGGCGTAGCGGATGTACATCCGGGCGAGGTCGGCGGCGAACAGCGCCGACTCCTCGCCCCCCTCGCCGGACTTGACCTCCAACACGATGTCGTCGGCGTCATGAGGATCGCGGGGAGCGAGCAGATCGGTGAGCTGGGTGTCGAGTTGCTGCACGGTCGCGGTGAGTTCCTCGACCTCGGCGGCGAACGAGTCGTCGTCGGCGGCCAGTTCCCGGGCGGCCTCGAGGTCACCGCGGGCGGTCTCGAGTTTGCGGTACGTGGAGACCACGGGCGCGAGCTGTGCGAACCGTCGGCCCGCCTTGCGTGCGGCCCCCGGGTCGGCGTGCAGTTCGGGATCAGACAGGCGCCGTTCCAGATCGGCGTGCTCGGCGAGCATCGCGTCGATCGCCGGTGCCGTGTCGGTCACCTCGCCTCCTCTGCCGCCGTCTGCTGCTACCTACCCCTTCTCACGAAGCGGCGCCCGGCCTGCGCGGACAGCGCAGAGCGGGCGCCGATCTCCAGAGCTACTTGTCGTCGGCAGCCTTGGCCCCGGCACGCTTGCCGTAGCGCTTCTCGAAGCGTGCGACACGGCCGCCGCTGTCGAGGATCTTCTGCTTGCCGGTGTAGAACGGGTGGCACTTCGAGCAGACCTCGACAGTGATCTGTCCGCTCTGCTTGGTGCTGCGGGTGGTGAAGCTGGCGCCGCAACCACACAGCACGCTGGTGTCGACATAGTCAGGGTGAATGCCCGATTTCATGGTTTCCTCTTCGATAGTGGGCCCCGGGTCGCCCCTCCCGTCCTGGGAGGCGTGCGGCGTGAACCGGAACCGAGGTGTCGGCGATGAATTATGCCAGGTCAACCGCCAGTGTCCTAAACGCCCGCGCAGCAGGCCCTATTCCCCGCCGACAGTCCGGTAGGTGTCCCCGGCACGTTTCCACAGCACCCGACCTGCGGGCTGCGCACCCATCGCGACCAACTCCCGTTTGACCACCTTGTTGGTGGCGGTGCTCGGCAGTTCGGCGGCGATCCAGACGTGGCGCGGCCACGCCTTCGGCGACAGGTCCGGCTGCGCGGCGAGGAACTCGCCGAACTCGGTCGGCGTCAGCGTCGCATCGTCCTGCAGGACGATCGCGGCCATCACCTGGTCGCCGACGTGCTCGTCGGGCACCGGGTAAACCGCCACCTGGCTGACCGCGGGTTGGCGGATCAGGATGCGTTCGATCGGCGCCGCCGTCATGTTCTCGCCGTCCACCCGCATCCAGTCCGCGGTGCGACCGGCGAGATAGATCCAGCCGTCGGCGTCGCGGTAGGCCAGGTCGCCGGACCAGAACATGCCGTGGCGTAGGCGCTCGCCGGTCGCCCCCGGGTCGTTGTAGTAGCCCGCGAACATCCCGGCGCCCTCGGTGTTGACCAGTTCACCGATCGCTTCGTCTCCATTGGCCAGCGCACCGTGTTCGTCGAACCGCGCGACAGCGCACTCGGTCAGCGTCTCGGAGTCATAGATGGCCACCCCGGGGAAACCCTTGCCGATGGACCCGGCGGGGCAGCCGTCCTCCCGCGTCACCGTCACCGCGTTCTCGGTCGAACCGAAACCGTCCCACACCGCGCAGCCGAAGCGCCTGGCGAACTGCTCGATGTCGCGGTCGCTGGCTTCGTTGCCGAACGCCACCCGCAACGGGTTGTCCAGGTCGTCGGGCCGTTCGTGACTCGCCAGGATGTAGGCCAGCGGCTTGCCGACGTAGTTCATGTACGTGACGCCGTACCGGCGGACGTCGTCGATGAACCCGGAGGCGGTGAACTGCGCCGGGGCCATCGCGGCACCTGCATTGAGCGCCACCGACCACCCGGCGAGCACCGCGTTGCTGTGGAACAACGGCATCGACAGGTAGCAGACGTCGTCGCGGGTCAACTCGAAGCGGCCGGCGAGCGCCGCGCCGGCCAGCAGCACCATCGCGTGTATGACCTGGACAGCCTTCGGGTCGCCGCTGGTGCCGGACGTGAAGATCAACATGTAGGTGTCGGCCGCCACCGCTTCGCGGTGTGGTTTCAACTCCCCCGCCTGCTGCATGAGGTCCCGCCACTCGGGGCTGCCGACCACGAGCACCCGAACGTCGGTCAGGTCCAGGCCGTCGAGAAGCGGGAGGTGACGGTCGTCGGTCACCAGGAGCTGGCAGTCGGCGCGGCGGACGTCGCGGGCCAGCGACTCACCCCGTCGGGTGTTGTTGATCCCGCACAGCACGTATCCCCCGAGCCCTGCGGCGGCCATCGCGGTCAGCATGTCGGGGGTGTTGTCGAGCAGGACGCCCACGTGAAGGGGTCTGCCCGGGTCGGCGACACCGATCAGCGCCGCGGCCTGCCGTGCCGCGGCGTCGAGGTGCTCCCGCCAGGTCCACGTCCGGCCCTCGTACTTGATCGCCACGCCGTCGTCATCGGTGCGTTCCCGCAGTAGCTGCTGAACTGTCTCTGCCACCCGCCTGCCCTTCGAAGTCGGTGAACAGATTGCCCTACGTGTCTACTCGATCCGTCGCGGGCCTGGCGCATCGACCCACCGATGTCCGCACATTTGCGAAGATAGGGGCGTGACTGTCGGCGCCGAGGCGAAACCCGAGACCAAATCCGTTCGTGATCGGTTGATCGATGCCGCCGAACAGTGTCTGACTGCCAAAGGGATTCGTGCGACCACCGTGTCCGAGGTGGCCGAGGTGGCCGGGGTCAGCCGTGGGTGGCTCTATCGGCACTTCCCGGACAAATCCGAACTGCTCGGCGCCGCGATCGTCCGGCTCAACGACGCGTTCTGGACCGAATCACGAATTCGGCTCGACGCAGTGACCGGGCTCGACCAGCAGATCACCAGTGGGATCGCGCTGGCGCGCAGAGAGTCCGAGACCCCCGGCGCGCTCGTGCTCAAGTTGCGCCAAGAGGAGCCGGAGGCTTTCACCGCGTGCGTGGGCCTCGGGGTCCGCGGGCTCATCCCCGAGATCGCGGCTTTCTGGGTCCCGTATGTCCAGGCCGCGGTCGACCGCGGTGAGATTCATCAGGACACCGACTGTGCAGAGGCAGCCGAGTGGATCGCGCGGATCACGATGAGCTTGGCGACCGTGCCGGGCGAACATTGCGACGTCGACGATCACGACTCGGTGCTGCGCCATGCCCGCCGGTACATCGTGGCGGCGCTACAGTGCGACCCGGCCGAAGGGTGACTTTCTAGTCGCCGTCGTTTCCGCCGGGCGTGTTCTTCGACACCTGGACCAGGAACTCGTAGTTGTTCTTGGTCTTGCGCAACTGACTCATCAGCAGGTCGATCGCCTGGTGCGGATCCAGCCCGGACAACACCCGACGCAGCTTGTGCACGACGGCGAACTCGTCGCTGGACAGCAGCAGCTCGTCCTTACGGGTGCCTGACGGGTTGACGTCGACGGCAGGGAACACCCGGCGCTCGGAGATCTTGCGGTCCAGTTTGAGCTCCGCGTTACCGGTGCCCTTGAACTCCTCGAAGATCACCGTGTCGCCGGTGGACCCGGTCTCGACCATGGCCGTTGCGATGATCGTCAGCGAGCCGCCCTCTTCGATGTTGCGTGCCGCGCCCAGGAACCTCTTGGGCGGATACAACGCCGTGGAGTCGACGCCACCGGAGAGGATTCGGCCCGACGCCGGCGACGCGTTGTTGTACGCGCGACCCAGGCGGGTGATCGAGTCCAGCAGCACCACGACGTCCTTGCCCTGCTCGACCAGGCGCTTGGCCCGCTCGATGGCCAGTTCGGCGGCCTGGGTGTGGTCTGACGGCGGGCGGTCGAAGGTGGAGGCGATCACCTCGCCCTTGACCGAGCGCTGCATGTCGGTGACCTCTTCGGGACGCTCG
Source organism: Mycolicibacterium hippocampi (assembly GCF_010723735.1). Lineage (GTDB taxonomy): Bacteria > Actinomycetota > Actinomycetes > Mycobacteriales > Mycobacteriaceae > Mycobacterium > Mycobacterium hippocampi. Next base: position 4,928,453 of record NZ_BLLB01000002.1, read on the forward strand.
TCGACCAGGACGACCATGAGATGGCACTCCGGGTTGTTCCTGGTGATCGCGTTCGCGATGTCCTGCATGATCGTGGTCTTACCGGCCTTGGGCGGTGACACGATCAGGGCGCGCTGTCCCTTGCCGATCGGCATGATCAGGTCGATGACGCGGGTGGTCAGCTTGTCGGGGGTGGTCTCCAGGCGCAGCCGCGTGTTGGGGTACAGCGGAGTCAGCTTCTGGAACTCGGGCCGCTTTCTGGCCTCCTCCACCGGCTTGCCGTTCACCGTGTCCAGGCGCACCAGCGGGTTGAACTTCTGCCGGGAGTTTTGCCCGCTGTTGTCGCCGTCGCGGGGCACCCGCACCGCCCCGGTGACCGCGTCACCGCGGCGCAGACCGTTCTTGCGCACCATGTTCATCGAGACGTAGACGTCGTTCGGCCCCGCCAGATATCCGGAGGTACGCACGAACGCGTAGTTGTCGAGAACGTCGAGAATGCCTGCGACGGGCTGGACTACGTCGTCCTCGCGAAGCTCGGTGTCGCGCTCGCCGCCACCGCCACCGCCGCCGTCGCCGCCACGGTCCCGCCGCCGCCGATCACGGAACCGGCGGCCGCGCCTGCCCTGACGGCCTTCGCCGTCATCGTCGGCGTTGCCGCCCCGGTTCTGACCGCCCTGCTGGTCGGAATTGTCGCCACGGTTGTCACCGCGATTGTCGTTGCGATTGTCGTTGCGATTGTCGGAATCGCGGTTGCCGCGGTTCTCGGAATCCCGGTTGTCCCTGTCCGACTTGTTGCCTTCGGACTTGTTGCCGTCGGCCTTTTCAGACTTGTCAGGCCTGTTGCCCTCGGACTTGGGCGCCTGGTTCTGGTCCTTGACCTGGTTCTGGCCGCCCTTGTCCTGGTCCTTGGCCTGATCCTGGTTGGTGGGTCCGCCGGCGCCGCGGGAGGCCGACCGGCGCTCCCGGCGCTGCTGGGGCTGGGCCTCGGGGTTGGTCTGTTCCGGCGAGCCTGCGCTGGAGTCCGGGCTGGAGTCGGCGGCAGGGGCACTCTCGGCGGGCGCGGAAGAGGCGGCGGGCTCGCCGGCGGCGCTGCTCTCCGCTTTGCCCGCGGAACGGCCATTGGACTCGCCACGGCGCTCACGGATGGCGGCGATCAGCTCGCTCTTACGCATACCGGAGGCGCCGTCTACGCCGATCTCCTTGGCCAGGGCGCGCAACTCAGGCAGCACCATGCTGGTCAGAGCACCGCGGCGGGTGCCCGAGCCGGCTCCGGTGGAGCTCTCGGGGGCCGCTGCCGTCGGAGCATTCTCCGCAGCCTTGGGCTCCGCGGGAGAAGTGCTGTCCGCAGTCACGGTTTTCGGCAGCTCATTGCCTTCAGCGCTGCCACCAGCCGTGATGAGGTCCGTATCAGTCACGGATTTCCTTTCTTCCCTCGCTGATCGAGTCACGCGGGGGTTCGGTGCGCTCAGCCAAACTGCTGAACGCGAAGGTCACACCATTGCCACTGCAACGGTGATCGCCGGGTTTCGCCGAAACGGCAAACCGTCAGTCCACTAATTTGAACACCTGAAAGAAGAGTGGTCGTCCTAGTGTCGGCGCAGCTTCAGACGCTGCGATTGCTGGACGAGAGCGAGAATAACCCGCATCCGGGCCGGAAGCAAGAAACGCCGTGATTCGCATGTTACGGATGTTGCTCCCGCGTCGCGGTCGCGCTAGGGCCGGGCCGCTACGCCGGATGTCCAGCTCACCCCGTTGCCCACCGACATCTTGCTGACGGCGAAGCCGTGATCGCGGCCGTAGTCGACAACGTCCGCCGGCAGGTCCGGGTCGGTGCTCAATGCCAGCACTGCAGGTCCAGCGCCGGAAAGCACCGCTGCAATGCCACAACGGCGGAACACTGCCAGGTATTCCGCCGACGCGGGCATGGCGGGCGCCCGCTGCGGTTGGTGCAGGACGTCCTCGGTGGCCGCCATGAGCAGGTCGGGTCGCTGGGTGAGGGCGACGACGAGCAGCGCCGCCCGGCTGAGGTTGAAGCGTGCGTCGGTGTGGCTGATCTGCTCGGGCAGCAGCACCCGGGTCTCCGCGGTCGACGAACGCTCCTGCGGCACTGCGGTGAACACGTTGATGTCGGGGTGCAAGACCAGCGGGGCGGCCGCGTAGTGCGGGCGTTCAGCGCCGGACTCCGTCCAGGACACCACCGCCCCGCCGAGCACCGCCGCTGCCGCGTTGTCGGGGTGACCCTCGAACTCGGCGGACACCTGGACCAGCTGCTCCGGCGTGAGTGCGGCCGAACCGTTCTGCGCAGCAAGGCCACTGGCGACGGCGAGACCGCCGACGACGGCCGCGGCGGAGGATCCCAGTCCACGGGAATGCGGAATGTCGTTGCGGCAACGGACGATCAAGCCCGGCGCGGCAGCGCCGACTTCACGCAGACCACGCTCGATGGCACGCACCACCAGGTGGGAACTGTCCAGCGGGACCTGTCCGGCCCCTTCCCCGTCGACTTCGACGACGAGACCGGATTCCGTTGTCTCGACCTCGATCTCATCGTAGAGACTCAGCGCGAGTCCCATGCTGTCGAAACCGGGCCCGAGGTTGGCACTCGAGGCCGCAACCACAGCGGTGGCCGTCAGCCCGGATGGCAGGGTGCGTGTCACTGGAGTCCGTTCTAGACCAGGCCGAGCTTGGCGACCACGGCCACGGGATCGACGGGTACCGGGATCACTGCGGGCATCCCCTTCAGGGCGGTGTCGGGATCCTTGAGCCCGTTGCCGGTCACGGTGCACACGACGGTGGAACCCTTGGCGACCCAGCCGTCTTCTATCGACTTCAGCAGCCCCGCGATGCTCGCCGCCGAAGCGGGTTCGACGAAGACGCCCTCCGCCCGTGCCACCAGATGGTAGGCGGCGAGGATCTCCTCGTCGGTGGCGGCGAGGAAGCGACCCTTGGACTCCTGCTGCGCTTCCACCGCCGAGGTCCACGACGCCGGCGAACCGATCCGGATGGCGGTGGCGATGGTCTCGGGGTCGCTGACCGGCTCACCGAGGACCAGCGGCGCCGCTCCGGCCGCCTGCGTACCCAGCATCTGCGGCAACCGGGTGGCCAGACCGTCGCGGTGATACTCGGTGTAGCCCTTCCAGTAGGCCGTGATGTTGCCGGCGTTGCCGACGGGCAATGCATGCACGTCGGGTGCGTCGCCGAGCGCGTCGACGATCTCGAACGCCGCGGTCTTCTGCCCTTCGATACGAAACGGGTTGACCGAGTTGACAAGTGACACGCTCGGGAAGTCGGAGGTGAGCTTGCGGGCGAGCTCGAGGCAGTCGTCGAAGTTGCCGTCGATCTGGATGATCTTCGCACCGTGCATGACGGCCTGGGCCAGCTTGCCCATGGCGATCTTGCCCTGCGGTACCAGCACTGCACAGGTGATCCCCGCGCGCGCCGCATACGCCGCCGCCGACGCCGACGTGTTGCCCGTGGAGGCGCACAGCACCGCCTGCTGCCCGCGGGCCACCGCCTCGGTCACCGCCATCGTCATGCCGCGGTCCTTGAACGACCCGGTCGGGTTGAGCCCTTCGACCTTCAGATGCACGGTGCACCCGGTGTATTCGGACAACCGGGGCGCCGGCAGCAGCGGCGTGCCGCCCTCGCGCAGCGTGATCGGTGTCCAGCTGTCGTCGACAGGCAACCGGTCACGGTAGGCCTCGATCAGGCCGGGCCAGGGCTGATGCACGGCTCGGGGGGCGGTGGTACTCACTTTGTGGTCCCTTCCATGCGCAGCACGCTGTTGATACTCTGCACGACCTCCAGGTCAGCCAGCGCCGCAACCGTTTCCGAGAGTGCCGCGTCCGTGGCCTGGTGGGTGACGACGACGATGCGCGCACCGCAGCGCTGGCCCCCGTCGTCGACCATGCCCTCCTGGCGCACCTCGGCGATGCTGACCTCGCGCTTGCTGAACTCCGCTGCGACGGCGGACAGGACGCCCGGCCGGTCCGCGACGTTCATGTTGACGTAGTAGCGGGTGGGGATGAACCCGATCGGGGCCACCGGCAACTTGGCGTACTTGGACTCGCGGGGTCCGCGACCACCCTGCACCCGGTTCCGGGCCGCCATCACCAGATCACCCAACACCGCCGACGCCGTCGGCGCGCCTCCGGCGCCCTGGCCGTAGAACATCAGCCGCCCTGCCGCTTCGGCTTCGACGACCACCGCGTTGAACGCACCGTTGACCGAGGCCAACGGATGATCCAGGGGCACCAGCGCCGGGTAGACGCGGGCCGAAACCCGCTGCTGTCCCTCGTCGCTGGTGAGCCGTTCGCAGATCGCCAGCAGCTTGATCGTGCACCCGAGGGCGCGCGCGGACTCGAAGTCGGCGGCGGTGACGGTGCTGATGCCTTCGCGGTAGACGTCCTCGGTGGTAACCCGGGTGTGGAATGCGATCGACGCCAGGATGGCCGCTTTAGCCGCGGCGTCGTAGCCCTCGACGTCCGCGGTCGGATCCGCCTCCGCGTAGCCGAGCGAGCAGGCGTCGGCGAGCGCCGAGGCGTAGTCGGCGCCGGTGCTGTCCATCTCGGAGAGGATGTAGTTGGTGGTGCCGTTGACGATCCCGGCCACCCGCAGGACGGTGTCACCGGCCAGCGACTGGGTCAGCGGGCGGACGACGGGGATGGCGCCGGCGACGGCCGCCTCGAAATACAGGTCTACACGTGCGTTCTCGGCGGCCTGGGCGAGTTCGCCGGTGGACACCGCCATCAGCGCCTTGTTGGCGGTCACCACCGATTTGCCCTGCTCGAGCGCGGTCAGGATGGCCTTGCGGGCAGGTTCCACCGGGCCCATGAGTTCGACGACGATGTCGACGTCGTCGCGGGACACCAGTTCCTCGATGTTGTCGGTGAGCAACTCGACCGGAACGCCGCGGTCGCCGTCCACCCGACGCACGCCGATGCCGCGGATCGCCAGTGGTGCTCCGATACGGGCGGTCAGATCCGCGGCGCTCTCGTTGATGATGCGCACCACCTGGCTGCCGACATTGCCCAGACCCAGCACGGCTACGCCGATTGCGTTACTCACGCTCACCTCACTTCCAAACTCAAGAGATCATCGACCGTCTCCCGGCGCAGGATCAGGCGTGTCCGCCCGTCGCGCACGGCCACGACGGCCGGCCGGCCGATCAGGTTGTAGCGGCTCGACATCGAATAGCAGTATGCGCCGGTCGCGGCGACCCCCAGTAGGTCGCCCGGAGTCACGTCGTCGGGCATCCATGCGTCGCGCACGACGATATCGCCGCTCTCGCAGTGCTTCCCGACAACGCGGGACAGCGTCGGTGCGGCTTCGCTGACCCGCGAAAGCAGCCGCACGTCGTACTCCGCGCCGTAGAGCGAGGTCCGGATGTTGTCGCTCATCCCGCCGTCGACGCTCACGTACCGCCGGTGCCTGTCGGATGCGACGGCCACGTCTTTCACGGTGCCGACCTCGTAGAGGGTGATGGTGCCCGGTCCGGCGATCGCACGCCCCGGTTCGACCACCAGTGTGGGTGCGGGCAGACCCACGGCCGCGGACTCGCTGCGCACGATCGCCTGCAGCTTGTCGGCCAGTTCCTTCATCGGCGGCGGATGGTCCTCCGGGAGGTAGGAGATGCCCAGTCCGCCCCCGAGGTCGACGATCGCGATCTGCGCGGTCTTGTCGACACCGAACTCGGCGACGACATCTCTGAGCAAGCCGATCACCCGGTGGGCGGCCAACTCGAAGCCCGCCACGTCGAAGATCTGCGAGCCGATGTGGCTGTGCAGGCCGACCAGGCGCAGATGGTCGGCCTGGAAGACCGCGCGCACCGCAGCCATGGCGGCGCCACTGGCCAGCGACAACCCGAACTTCTGGTCCTCGTGGGCGGTGGAGATGAACTCGTGGGTGTGCGCCTCGACCCCGACCGTGACGCGCACCAGCACGTCCTGCACGACGCCTGCCGCCCCCGCGATCCGGTCGAGGCGATCGATCTCGATCATCGAGTCCAGCACCACGTGCCCGACACCGCTGTCGACCGCCGCCGTCAGCTCCACCACGGATTTGTTGTTGCCGTGCAACGCGATCCGCTCGGCCGGGAACCCGGCGTGCAGGGCGACCGCGAGCTCTCCCCCGCTGGCGACGTCGAGGGACAGGCCTTCCTCGTCGACCCAGCGGGCCACCTCGGTGCACAGAAACGCCTTGGCGGCGTAGCGGACGGACTCGCCACCGCCGAACGCGGTCGAGATGTCGCGGCAGCGTGCCCGGAAGTCGGCCTCGTCGATGACGAACACCGGCGTGCCGAACTCCGCGGCGATCTCGGTGACCGGCACCCCGGCTATCGACACCACCCCGTCGTCACCGCGGGCGGCATTGTCCGGCCATACATTCGGCGCCAGCGCCAGCACTTCGGCGGCGTCGCGCGGGCGGTCGGGCGCCCCGCCGTGGTGGATCTCTTCGGCGTGCCGGGGGCCGGCGGGATGCGCGTTCACATCCGCTCCGGAGCGCTGACACCGAGGATGTTCAGTCCGTTGGCGATGACCTGGCGGGTGGCCTGACACAGCGCCAGACGCGCCGCGTGCAGCGGGCCTGGCTCCTCGTCACCCTGCGGGAGCACCCGGCAGGAATCGTAGAAGCGGTGGTAGTCGCCGGCCAGGTCTTCCAGATAGCGCGACACCCGGTGGGGCTCACGCAGGTCGGCGGCGGTCTTCAAGACCCGGGGAAACTCGCCGATGTTGCGGATCAGCGTGCCTTCCTTGTCGTGGGTCAACAGGTCGAGATGGTCCGTGCCGGGCGTGATGCCCAGTTCGGCGGCGTTGCGGGCCAGCGCCGACAGCCGCGCGTGGGCGTACTGCACGTAGTACACCGGGTTCTCCGCCGACGCCGACGACCACAGCGCCAGGTCGATGTCGATCGGGGTGTCGACCGAACTGCGGATCAGTGCGTAGCGGGCGGCGTCCACCCCGATCGCGTCGACGAGGTCGTCGAGCGTGATGACGGTGCCGGCCCGCTTGCTCATCCGCACCGGTTGTCCGTCGCGGACCAGGTTGACCATCTGGCCGATGAGCACCTCGACGGTGTCGGGATCGTCACCGAGCGCTGCGGCGGCGGCCTTCAGGCGGGCGATGTAGCCGTGGTGGTCGGCGCCGAGCATGTAGATGCACAGGTCGAAACCGCGTTGCCGCTTGTCCAGGAAGTACGCGAGGTCGCCTGCGATGTAGGCGGGCTGACCGTCGCTCTTGATCACGACGCGATCCTTGTCGTCACCGAAGTCGGTGGTGCGCAACCAGACTGCGCCGTCGGACTCGTAGATGCTGCCGGTCTCGCGCAGCTTGGCGATGGCCTGCTCGACGCGACCGGAGGTGTGCATCGAGTCTTCGTGGGTGTAGACGTCGAAGTCGGTGCCGAACTGGTGCAGCGATTCCTTGATGTGGTTGAACATCAGGTTCACGCCGACCGCGCGGAAGGTCTCACGCATCTCGGCCTCGGGCAGGCCCAGCGCGTCGGGTTCCTTCTCGAGCACCGCCGAGGCGATGTCGGCGATGTAGGAACCGGCGTAGCCGTCCTCGGGGGCGGGCTCGCCCTTGGCGGCGGCGATCAACGAGTTGGTGAACCGGTCGATCTGCGCGCCGTGGTCGTTGAAGTAGTACTCCCGTACCACCTGGGCGCCCTGGGTGCTCAGCAGCCGGCCCAACGCGTCGCCGACAGCCGCCCACCTGGTCCCGCCGATGTGGATGGGACCGGTGGGGTTGGCCGAGACGAACTCGAGGTTGACCTTGACGTCCAGCTCCGCCGAGGTGCCGTAGCCGGTGCCCGCGGCGATGACGTTCCCGACGATGACGTTCTGGGCCGACGCCTCGATCCGGAGGTTGACGAACCCGGGTCCGGCGACGTCGGCGGCCGCGATGCCACGCTGGTCGGCCAGCGCCGCGGCCAGCCAGCCGGCCAGCTCACGCGGGTTGGCGCCGACCTTCTTGCCCAGTTGCAGGGCCAGGTTGGTGGCGTAGTCGCCGTGCTCGGGGTTGCGGGGACGCTCGACGGTGACGGTCGCAGGCAGCGCGGCGGGGTCGAGGGCGTGCTCGGCCAGCACCGCGGCAGCGGTGGTCCTGAGCAGCTCAGCCAGATCGGCGGGGGTCACGGGGGTCCATCCTATGGTCTGGGGTCATCGCGCCCCGAATCCATTACGGCGTCGCGCTGCGGGGCGAGGCGCTTTTTTCGGCGTCGCGGCCGGCGATCTGTCCGTTGACGGGACGCCCCACAAGATGCGTTAGTCTGTGCAGGCCCATTCGGCGCAGCTGATCCAGCACGCGCCCCCGTAGCTCAGGGGATAGAGCGTCCGCCTCCGGAGCGGAAGGCCGCAGGTTCGAATCCTGCCGGGGGCACCAGGTCAGACGGTATTTCTGACCATCGCGTGCAACATGCGTGCGATTCAGCCCCCTGGGCCGGGCCCCAGTGACGTGATGGACGAGCTGCCCCGGTGGGCCCAGGGACTACCGCAGCGCCCTCATCAGGCGGATGGTGTGGACGACCTTCCGCCGCTCACATACGACAACATCCATGCAGGTGCGGAACGCTATCGCAGCGCAACCGCGCTATTTCGGCAGTTAGACACAGGTAGCCGGACGACCGAACACTGTCTCCTGGCCTTGCTAGCCTAGCGGCATAGCGGCATAGCGGCACACGCGGCCCCGGGGAGAGACCATGACCATCGACACCGACACTAACTTCGAGATTGATGACGCGATCGTCCTTCTGCTTGGCGCACCCAGTCAGAATCGTCCGACGGGCGAGACCGGCGAAATGCAGGGTGTGACACGGCTCGAGAAGCTGCTGTTCCTGCTTGAGCGCGAAACATCTGCGGGCAAATGGCTGACCGAAGATGCTGAGTTCAAGGCTTACAACTACGGACCGTTCTCGTCCAAGGTCTACCAAGCTGTTGATCTGCTTGCGGGGGCCGGCCTGCTTACCGACTCCGCCAAACAGTCGGCCGACGAGGAAGACAGCTGGGAAAAAGAAAACGCCATCTTCGATCGCAGCGACATAGACCCTTACGCAACGCGGGACTTCAAGCTGACCGATGTTGGCTGGGAATACTTCAACGCTTTGGCATCTGAAATAGGGCCGGACAAACTGAATGAGATATCTGAGTTCAAGGCGCAATTCGCGGACATACCGCTGAGGCAACTCGTTCGTTATGTATATGAACGGTACGACGAGTTCACGACAAAGTCCGTCATTCGAGACTCTGTTCTCGGGCAGTGACGCCTTGGACCGTTTGACTGTGCTTGGCATTGCTGCGGCGATCGTTGTGCCAGCACTGTTGATCTTTCCCAAGGCATCATCGTTTCGGGGCGACCTGCACGATAAATGGCACCAGCGGGCCACGCTTTGCGGCGCAGCATTGGCCGAACGTGCGTACCGTCGAATCCGAATTCTGCGCGACGAAGCCACTCGCCTTATCGGCGAGGCCGGCGCGCCGTTCGATCCCTCGCTAGCGGTGGGCGATCCGCAACAGTTAGTTCGCTATGTGACCGAGTTTCAGGACGCCATACGGCTGCGGGCAAATCTCGATCGATGGCTCAAGTCGATGATCAAAACCGCGGGCATCGCGCCTATCGCGGTTGGACTGTATGTTATTGGAACCTCGATCGGCACAACCTACTATGCCAACTGGTGGGAGTGGCCTCCTGCCCTGGTCATCGCGTGTGGGTGTGCGGGGGGTGGGGTGTTGCTAGCAGTTGTCGTAATTGCGGCTCACTTCTATTTCGACCGCCGACTCACTTCGGCGGAGATCATCGCGAATGAGCCGGATGAGCTATGACGATTTCAGTGTTGCCGGAACTTCCAGCCGAGCGCCGCCTCGAAGCCCCACTGATGCGCTTCTTAGCGACTTCCGGGCGGATAAGACATGACACTCTCATCGTTCACGAATTCCCTTGGAACGGTAGGCGTGTCGATATCGTGACGCGCACCGTCTCCGGAATAACATCGGCTTACGAGCTCAAGATCGGCAACGTCAGCCGAGCAATTGAGCAGGCTACCTACAATGCCCTCAGCTTCGACAAATCGTGGATCGTTGTTGCGCGCGAAGTTAGTCCGAGGAATCTAGATCACTGCTCAAAGTTCGGCGTAGGAGTCCTAGTTGTGGACGAAAGCGGTGTGCGTATCCAATTGAGCGGACGACCCTCACGTGGTGGAAATACTGAAGCGAAGCGCCGCCTAGCACTCAAACTGTCTCACAGGAGATTCCGATAATGGCCTTCGAGCACTATCTGAGTTACGGCTCAACGGATCAGCTGACAGCTCGGACGTTGACGGATTTTTACGATGGACTGCTGGTGCCTGGCACCGTAGCGGCGTTCCAGGCCGATGGCACGAAAGGGTTTGTGTTAACTCTTTCGGCAGCGCACCAGAAGCCGTACATCATCGATCCGAGATTCCCGCTATTTCAAAATCGACTATCCACACCGAAGAAGTCGCACGTCAGTCTGGCTACCGTCCTCGGCGATCCGTCTCTGGTAAGCGAGCACTCCGCCCCTACAGCAGACGAGTTCGACGATGCTCGATGCCAAGTGATTGCCCGCAGTTGGGTTGAATTCAATGCTGGTTATACAACTGTAAGCTCCAAGCACTTCGCCAAATATGCCAAGCGACTGGGGCGCGAGATCGCGCCCACCAACAGCCAAGTGCCACGCTTGATCCTCGCCCCCTACGTCATGTCCAGCGGAATAGACGATGGTTGGTGGGACGTCTCGGAACGTTTATACGCGCACACTATCGCCGCTGCTCAGGCCATACCGACGGATATTGGCGTGTTTCGGGTTGTTGCGGCGAAATCCACTGCTGCACTTGAGCAACTACTTACCCAGCCTGCGGCGTCTGAACCAGGCGTGTTCATCTGGGTGGATAACTTGCACGAACTCGAATCCTCGGTTGAAGATCTGGTTCGCTACGGTCGCGCCATCCGCGGAGCGAAAGAGCGCGGCTTAGGCACCTGGGCGCTCTACGGTGGCTACTTCTCAGTCGTGATGGGTCAGTTTGGGCTCGCAGGATCATCGCATGGGATCGGTTACGGCGAGAGTCGCCAATGGAAGGAACTGCCTAGTTCCGGTCCGCCACCGGCTCGCTTCTACTTACCGCGGGTACACCGATACGTTGCAACCGACCTCGCCGAATTCCTTTGGAACGAAGCCCCCGAGCTGGTGAACTCGGCTGTGTATTCAGGGTCACCTGCGGCGCTTGACTACCACGACCTGATGGCCCATTCCGTCAGGTGCCGACAAACAGAGATCAATGACTGTGACGGGTTGTCGCCAGCGGTGATTGCGCAACGCCTACGGCAAACGAACCGGGAGTTCAGCGAGGCGCTCAATACGCTCTCGATACCAAGTGCGTTGAGACGCAAAGCGATCGACGCGCATATCCACCTGCCACAGTGGGCAGATGCCATCGACGCGATCGCGCGCTGAGCTTGTAGCGACCGCTTGCGCGAGAAGACACGGCGCGGACGGTACCCGCGGGGTTCATAAGTGCATTTTCACCGAATCCCGCTGCAGCTACCCGCCGATTCGGCGGCGCATCCACGGTGGCGGCGGTGGAATCTTGCCTTCCCTCGCACGGCGGGCGGTGTCGATGGGGCTGACGATGTGCATCTGTTGGCCGATGGCGTGGGCCAGAACGTCGTAGGCCGCGACCGCCGCCGCCACCCGGTCGGGTTGGTGCTGCCCGGCTTCCCAGGTCACCGCCTGGGCCTCGAAGTCGGGCAGGAACCCCGCCACCCGGGCGCGCCCGGTCCCCATCGCGGCCAGCAGGCCGGTCGAACGTGCCACGGCATCGCCCTTGCCCCGGTCGGTGCCCTTTGGTGGCCAGCCGGTCACCTTGATGGGCCGGTTGACGCGGAACCGGGCCAGCACCTCGGTGACCAGCCGGGTGTACGTGGCACGCGCCGCGAACGCCTCGACAGCGATCTCGCTGGCACCCACGTCGGCTGCGAGTTGCACGGCCCGCACCGCCCAGGCGTCGGAGGTCATCCGGCCCGACACGTCGGCGATCAGCGCCACCACGCCATCGGCGGTCAGCGCGGCGGCGATGATGCCGGTCTCATCGCCCTGGCCGGAGTCGGCGGGGTCCACCCCGACGACGATCTTCACGGTCCCCGGCGGTGCGGCGGGGAGCCGCCAGGTGTCGATCCACGCCGCCTTTATTGTCGGATACAAGCGATCAAGCGCGTTCAGGGCCTGCCTGCCCACTTGCCGCCACCGATCGCCTTCGCTATCGGCGAATGTGACGCCAAGGGTGTCCACCTCCGACCACGCAGCTGCACCGCCTACTAGCGGGCGTAACCGAGCAGTGCAACCGAGCAAGCCAGAACAATAGCGGCGCGAAAACTTAAGCCCAAGTTTCCATTTGAGCCAGCATTTCCAGGTCTGGCTTCCCTGTGGCCTGCGCCAACCGCGCGATTGCACGGACCACTTCCGAAGCCGGTATTCCCGTATAAAACGGCACCTCAGTGCGATCTAGGTTGGAGGTGTCCGTTGAATCCGTCTTCGGCATGTCCTGCATCGCGAGCCCGATCACCCTACCGTCGTCACCGACGATCGGCCCACCACTGTTCCCTGGGCGCGTTGTTGCGGAGTACAAGAACACCTTTCGCATTTCCGGATAGGTCTCGTTAGCAGCACTAACGACCTCACCTCGTTCCACTTTGACCTCTCGGCTATCCGCAGCGGGGTTTACCACAGTGCCGCTGTGGACCGTAATGCCGCTATCCGTGGTCCGAGGCACTCGTGGGTATCCGAAAACATGCACACCGTCGCCCCACCTCGGATTTCGAAATGTCATATCCGTCAGTGATGCACCGACAAGCGCGGGCAGCATTGGCTCCATAAATATTGCGATGATTGCGACGTCCACATCCAGATCGTCGCGGGACTCCTCCGATTGAGGTTCATAGTGAATCCATGAATGATGGATTGGGATTGAGAGTGCGCGACGCGGCCCTCGATTGAGCGCGGCCGCCGGTTGCGCCGGAGAAAACACCCTTATGTTGCGTCGCATTTTTTCGACAACATGCCGGTTCGTTATAACGTGCCACGGATCAAGAACCAGCCCGCTACCGGAGCCGGCGTAGTTGCCGTATTCATCATCTCCGGTGATGAGAACGGTCGCAGAGTTGTACGCAGGAATCGTGATCTCGGCTCCGAAAACTTCTGCTAGCCAAAGTTCACCCATCGTCTTAAACGGATCCTCGTCGATGGCAACAAATTTCTGACCCATTATCGGCAGGGTCTCGTCATAACCACTACCTATAAGCAGGCCAGCGCGCTCCATAGCAAGAAGCACCTGCATCACATCCCGCAGTGGGGGCGGCTGGCTGATCGCCGTTTCGTCTCCGCGCTCCAGGTACGTCATGAAGTCGTGGACCGTCCAGGCGCCATTCGTGCCATCCTCTGGCTCGGGTTTATCGATGACATCGGCAGCGCCAGCACTCCGGTATCGTGCAGAGAAAAACCAGTAGGCCATTTCTGCTAATATGACTCGTCGATTCACACTTGGGGCTGGCGAGTTAATCTCCTCGAAGAGCGCTGCCAAATGTGCGTCGCGACCTTCTGGGCGAGACATCTCGTCAATGACGGCTGCAGCATCTTGCCATTCTTCCTGCGTCTCATTCCAGAAGATTTCGAGGTCGTCTTGATCGCTGGAGTCCACCACGCTTCAAAGTTATTGCCGCCGGCAATCTGGTAAGACGAGGACACGCCGTCCGCAGAAACGATTCTCCGTAAACGAGCCGGATCGCGGGCTGGTCGGCAATACTCGGAAGCGTGCGGATCTAATCTAGGCACTTCCGGGGTCGCTTCTGGTGAGCGCGTAGCGGCATCAAGTTGGTCGCATTCGTAAGCGGCCGCAAGGATGGCAGTGGCAAGGTTTCTCCCATCGTCGACAGACATCCGAGCGAAGGGTCTGGGACGCGAATTTCCAACCACCTCCGGTCAATAGCACCAGTGTCGTGCTGCCTGCCGACGACTGCGACCGGGTCACGGCCAACTGAACGGACACGTCCTGCGAATTCAAGCCACCAGCTTCCGTCGCTTGTTGCCACTCATGGCATTCACCGCACCCGGCGGTTCAGGGACGTGCCCGAACTAAAGTGCGCACCGGAGATTTGACGTCGCATAGGACCGGGCCTCGTTGCGGATCCGTTCTGCTGAGCACCCATAGTTCTCCAGTACTTTCAGATCCGCAATCTGGACCGCAGTCAGCTGGCGGCAATGTCATGCCATGTCGTCACACGAGCAAGCGGATGACCTACATCCGACCCAATCGGTTAATGCCGAAGCCCCTCCAACTGCATTGTTGACCTCCGATTGACCCGCGTCCAAACCCAGACGGAGCAACAATGGCAGCCGAAGTCGAATCCAACGAGAAGGGTGGCCTCGATGACGGAGAACGTCGAAGGGTCTGACGCGACTGTCGGTCCAGAGGGGTTCGGGGCGTGCACGCTGTGTAGCTGCAAGGGATACAACCCGAGCCGGGCCTACGGAACCTGTGAAGCCAAGCGCGACGACGGGTCCACCGTGTGCGGCCACTACAACACGTCGCACGCCGCGAGTTGACCTCCAGCTGACCACTGCACGCGCCCAACAGCTCGCCTGGACACTGAGAGGCGGTCTGGCACGAACGGCAATCCCCTCGATGGCGAGCGCGTGATGCGCCGGAGGAGGATGCACTCATGAAGGGAAGGCCGTGTCCGGGCGCGGGCAAGAACTGGTCGGTGAACAAGGACGGCAAACCGATCTGCCCCGGCTGCTACCGGGGTTTGAGCACCGTCGCCGGCTTCGGAAAGACGGTGCGCAACACGCGAACCGTGCCCCCGCACTCCCGTCCTGGTCCCGCGGACACCCCGAAGCCGCGCCGCGAGCGACGAACCGACTGACCAGGCATATCCGCTCGGGTCATTCCAAAACCGGGGGCGTTGCTTCGAGGCTGCTCCAGAGTCGGGGCATCGGGCGAACGCCGAGTTGGTTGACCACCATCTGTGCGGCTTGGTTGACCCCTTCGGTGAAGGTGGGGAAGGCGAACTGGAGCTCCGCGACGTCCTCGATGCGCATCCCCGCCGCCATACAGGTGGCCACCATCTGGATCACCTCGGCGGAGTACTCGCCGAGCACGTGAGCCCCGACGATCTGGCGGCGAGTGGTCTCCACGATCAGCTTGCAGAATCCCTCCGGCTGGACGTCAGGACCACTCCGCGAGCACCCGCATCTTGTCGGCCTTCACCGCCGCGTCTCGTCGCAGCTTCTTGAGCTGCGGCGCGAACGCGTTGCGCGCGTTGTCCTGGAAGTTCAGCGGCAGCTCCAGCGCGCTGACCAGCTTGGCTTCCAGGTACCACGGCTCGGGTTGCAGTACCCACGACACCGCGGCGTTCTCTGCCATCCACTGGTTCAGGACGGCTTCTCCGCCGGCGAAGGTCTGCCGCTTGCCCGAGCCGATCCGGCGCAACGCGAAGCCGAGCTGATCGCCGAGCAGCACACCGAGGGACTTGCGCAGCGTGGAACCGTCCGCACCGGCATTGCCGGCCCCGAAGTGGTAGCGAATGCGTTTGCGCAGGTCCTGGGGTGTCTGCGGCTTGCCGTCGGCCCGCGGCGGACCGGGACTGATGCCGACGTAGAGCAGTGTCCAGCCGTCCCGCTGTTCGCAGCTGGAGACATCGATATCGCCCGGGATGTCGCGGAACCACCAGCCGTGAGCGCCGGCTTCGTCGGGCACCGGGCAGGGCTCGGCGAACACCTCGTCACGGGTATACCGCTGAGCCGCAAGGAAGTTCGCAACAGCGGCGGCATTCCGCTTCGCGGAGATCGACTCAGCCATACATCCAAGGGTAGTCGCGGCCGGCGCGCAGCGGCCCCAGTGGATCCAGCCGGTGTGTTCCAGGCCCCGATACGGAATCCAGGGTTTGTAGAATCTGTTCACTCTGGCCGCCGATCCGGACGGTCGGCGACGCCAGCGCGTCAGGAGAGGCGGCTATGCCAGCCAGGACCATGCCGACACGCGCGGCACTGCTCCTCGCGGTCGCGCTGACGCTGACAGGCTGCGCTGAGACCGCCGCGCCGCCGACCGCCCCGCCCCAGTCCAGCGCCAATGCCCGGGCGCCCGCTCCTCCGCCACCCGGCCCGGTCCCGTCGTCGCCCGAACCCGCGCAGCCGCGGCTGGCGTCCGACCCGGCGCAGTTGGTCGACGACCTCGTGGCCGACGAACTGGCGCTGCGCGACCCGGCGTCGTCACCGGCCGTGATGCAGACGGCGGCGCGCCGTCAGCAGGTCGCCTATCGCGCCATCGGACGGCACCCCGAATGGGATCCGATCGCCCGCCCGCGGATCCCACCGCCACTGCTCGAGGTCTACGACCGCAACGTCGAAGCCCGCAGGCAACTCGCGTCGATGATCAAGAACCCACAGCCAACCGTGCCTGCGTGGCGGATCAAACCGCCGCCACCGGCGCACGAGCTTCTCGACCACTACCGACAGGCCGAGTCGGCGACCGGTGTCGGCTGGAACTATCTGGCCGCGATCAACTTGGTCGAGACCGCGTTCGGCCGCATCGAGGGCGTGAGCACCGCCGGGGCGCAGGGACCGATGCAGTTCATGCCGTCGACGTTCGCCGCGTTCGGCAATGGCGGCGATATCCATTCACCACGCGACAGCATCATGGCGGCCGGCCGCTACCTCGCCGCCAACGGCTTCGTCGGCGACCCGGACTTCGCCCTGTACCGCTACAACAACTCGCAGCAGTACGTCCGTGCGATCAAGGACTATGCGGCGGTGATCGCTTCCGCCCCTGAGGCATTCACCGCGTACCACCTGTGGGACGTGTACTACCGAACCACCGCCGGTGACGTCGTCCTACCCGTCGGCTATGCCGCAGACGCCCCCATCCCCGTCGAGGAGTACCTGGCCACCAACCCGCAGTGATCGAGACCGCTAGATACTCAGGGGGGTGCCGGGCTCACACTCGGCGGATTCTCAGAGCATGCGGGCGTCGGGCTGCGAAGGATCGCTGCGGACTTCATCAGGCTGGCGTGAGGGTGAAGGCGGTGGCCCCGACCGGCCCGCCGCCCCCGCACGGGTTTGGCCCGTTGAGCGTGTACACGCCGTTCGTGCCGTCTAGATTGAACGTGTACCTCGCGACGATGTCGACGGCACGCCCGTCCGGGCATGATGCCCCGGCCGGCACGAACTGGTCGAGGACGTACTGCGACCCCTGAACCCTTGCCTGGCCCTGGTCTCTGTTGAGCGTGACATTGAACAGGTTGATACAGCCGGGACCGCAACTGTCGACCCGCAGCGTGTTGTCCGTGACGACGCCGTTGGCCATGACACTTCTGTACAGGTAGACACCGGGTGCGAGATCGGCATTGGCCGGTGTGGCCAGGGCGACGCTGCCAACCGCGAGTCCGATGGCGGCCACGCCGCCGATCCCATACTTCATCGTGCCTCCGATCAGCGAACCTCGGCCAGTCTAAGTAGCCACGACCAGACGACGGAGCGTTTTCGCAAGTCAAGCTGCCCACTGGCTCTACCGACCAACCAGGTGGTTAGTCTGCAGAGAGGAACCCATTCGAGCAGGAGGCTGCCATGCAGTTGGCGCTGACACCCGAGGAAGCCGCCTTCCGCGACGAGCTTCGCAACTTCTATCGCACCGAGATCCCGGCCGAGATCCGCGAGCGGACCCGCATCGCCGCGGAGGCCAATCGCGAGGACATCGTCACCACGCACAAGATCCTCAACGACAACGGCCTGGCGGTACCCAACTGGCCGGTCGAATGGGGCGGCAAGGACTGGACCGCGACCCAGCAGCAGATCTGGCTCGACGAGATGCAGCTGGCCAGCGTCCCCGAACCGCTGACCTTCAACGCGAACATGGTGGGACCGGTGATCGCCGAGTTCGGCTCCCAGGAGGTCAAGGAACGCTTCCTGCCGCCCACCGCCGCGCTGGACATCTGGTGGTGCCAGGGATTCTCCGAGCCCGAGGCCGGCTCGGACCTGGCCTCGCTGCGGACCACGGCATTGCGCGACGGTGACAGCTACGTCGTCAACGGCCAGAAGACGTGGACGACGCTGGGCCAGTACGCCGACTGGATCTTCTGCCTGGTCCGCACGGACCCCGACGCGCCGAAGAAGCAGGCGGGCATCTCCTTCCTGCTCATCGACATGAACGCGCCGGGCATCACGTTGCGGCCGATCAAACTGATCGACGGCAGCTATGAGGTCAACGAGGTCTTCTTCGAAGACGTCCGAGTGCCCGCCGACCAACTCGTCGGCGAAGAGAATCAGGGCTGGACCTACGCGAAGTTCCTACTGGGCAACGAGCGCAACGGCATCGCCCAGGTGGGCCGCACCAAGCTCCGCCTCGCCGAGATCAAGGCGCGGGCACAGTCGAACGGCCTGATCGACGACCCACTGTTCGCCGCACGACTGGCAGAAGCCGAGAACGACATCCTCGCGCTGGAACTGACCCAGATGCGGGTCGCCTCGGGCTCACAGGGCGGCAAGGCGAACCCCGCGTCGTCGGTGCTGAAGCTGCGCGGCAGCCAGTTGCAGCAGCTGGCGACCGAGCTGCTGTTGGAGGTCGCCGGGCCCGACGCGTTGCCCTACGACGCCGACGGCGTCGCCTCCCCGCAGTGGGCGCAACACAGCGCGCCGCGCTACCTGAACTACCGCAAGACCTCGATCTACGGCGGCAGCAACGAAGTGCAGCGCACCATCATCGCGTCGACCATTCTCGGATTGTGAGGTAGACCATGGACTTTCAACTCAGTGAAGAGCAGGTCCTGCTGCGCGACACCACCAGAAACGTGCTGTCGCGCACCTACGACCCCGAGAGCAGGCTCAAGGTCCTCGACAGCGACCTGGGCTGGAGCCGCGACGTGTGGACCCAGCTGGCCGAGATCGGCATCCTCGGACTGGGATTCGAAGAGGACGCCGGTGGTCAAATCGAGGTTCAGGTGGTGGCCACCGAGATCGGTCGACGCCTGGCGCCCGAGCCGGTGGTGCACGCGGCGCTGGGACCGGGCAGCCTGATCGCCGACGTGGGCACCGCGCAACAGCGCGCGCTGCTCGACGAGGTCGCCGCGGGTGAGCGGCTGCTGGCGTTCGCGCATTCGGAACCCGGAATGCGGCTGCCCACCGGGACATTGACGACAAGCGCTGCCCGAGAAGGCGATTCGTGGACGCTAAGCGGGCGCAAGAATCCGGTGTTGGCCGGGGACTGTGCTGACACCCTGGTGGTCAGCGCCGCCCTACCCGACGGCGGCACCGGTTTGTTCCTGGTCGATGCCGCGGCCGTGACGCGGCGGCCGTACCGCACCTTCGACGGTCAGCGCGGCGCGCAGATCGACCTCGACGAGGTCGCCGCCGAACCCCTCGGCGAGCCGGCCGACGCCGGCGCCGCCATCGGCCGCGCGATGGTGCGGATCTCGTCGGCACTGTGCGCCGAGGCGCTCGGCGCGATGGAGGAAGCCCTGCGCCTGACGACGGAGTATCTGACCCAGCGCAAGCAGTTCGGCGTCACGCTGAGCAAGTTCCAGACCCTCACCCAGCGCGCGGCCGACATGTACGTCTCCCTCGAACTCGCCCGCAGCATGACGTTGTACGCGGCGATGTCGATTGCGGACGGTGACCTCGACGAGACCATCGCGGCACGGGCCAAGCTGCAGATCGGCCGCTCAGGGCGCCACATCAGCCAGGAGGCCATCCAGTTGCACGGCGGTATCGGGGTGACCGCCGAATACCCCGTCGGGCACTACGCCGCGCGGCTCACCGCGATCGAGCACACCCTCGGGTCGTCGCAGGACCAGCTGCATGTGCTGATGGGTCAGCTCGGCGACTACGAAGTCGTCACCGTCTGAGTCGGGCCGGACGTTAACGGGTATCGCGGCGGATGCGATACAACGGATGAAGGACCGCAACGAGCATCCAGATAATCAGGCAGAGGAGTGCACGATGCAGGTGAAGAGAGTTCTTGCCGCCGCCGCGATCACCGCAGGTCTCGGATCGGCCGGCCTGGGGTTCGCAGGCAGCGCCGCCGCAGACGACCGTTGGTGGGCGCCGAAGCCGCCGCCACCCGGCCACGTCGGACAGATCGTCAATGTCCCGCCCGGTCACCTCGGTCAGATCATCGGCGTGCCACCGGGACACTGGGACAAGCCGTGGAAGTGGGTCAAGTAGCGCCCACCGCCTAAAGGCGCAGCGTGGTGCCGGTTTCAGCCTCGGCGAACTCCCACAGCGCCCTGGCCGCGTCGTAGTCGCAGGCGTTCGGCGTGCGCCCGCTCAGAGTCGGGCCGCCCTTGAACCCGAACCTGCCGTTGATGCCCACGTAGCTGCCCGGCGGGATCGGCTCCGAGATGCAGTACAGCGTGGGTGCTGCGCCGGCGTCGATGTCGTTGCCGATCCTGTTGGCGACGGCCTGGGCGGCCGAGTGGACGGCCGACATCACCCGGGTGTCGGAGATGTTGGTCAGGTTGGAGGAGACCCACCCCGGGTGGGTCAGCTGGGCGGTGACCGGTGATCCCGCTTCGCGCAGCCGCCGGTCGAGCTCCAGACCCCACAGCATGACTGCCAGTTTCGACCGGGCGTAGGCCGGAAACGACGACCATTCGCGGGTGCGCAGGTGCGGGTCGTCGAGCGCGAGGTGCGCCCGCTTGTGAGCGTCGGACCCCACGTTGATGATCTGCGAACCCACCCGGTCGAACAGCAGG
Source organism: Mycolicibacterium hippocampi (assembly GCF_010723735.1). Classification (GTDB taxonomy): domain Bacteria; phylum Actinomycetota; class Actinomycetes; order Mycobacteriales; family Mycobacteriaceae; genus Mycobacterium; species Mycobacterium hippocampi. Next base: position 4,949,181 of record NZ_BLLB01000002.1, read on the forward strand.
TTGGTCAACGCGAACGGGCCCAGGAAGTTGGTGCCGAGGGTGACCTCGAAACCGTCGACGGTCTCGGTCCGGGTCTGCGCGACCAACCCGGCGTTGTTGATCAGGATGTCGACGTCGCCGTCGAACAGGCCCGGGAATGCGCGAACCGACGACTGGTCGGCGAGGTCGAGTTTCACCACCTCGGTGTCGCCTCCCATCTCGGCGGCGCGCTGCGCGCCCAGGTCCAGGTTGCGAACCGCCAGGATCACGTGGGCGCCGGCACGGGCGAGAGCGCGTGCCGTCGCCAGTCCTACGCCGTTGGTCGCACCCGTCACGATGATGCGCTTGCCGCTGAGATTGCCGAGTCGGCTCGGCGACCAGTCCGAAGTCACGCAGCGAGATTAGCCGGTGAGATCGTTGACATGACACATCCCGGCTGGTTGTCTACCGAGAAATGACAACAACTCAGGTCACCGCGGATCACCTGGAATCATCGCTGAGCGGGCTGCGGCCATGAGTGACAGCGCCCGCGAAATCGAGAACCTGGTCTACACCTACGCCGAGCGTCTCGACGCTGGGGACTTGGACGGGGTCGCGGCCCTGTTCGCGCACGGACGCATCGCCGGGATGGAGGACGGCCCGCCGGAAACGGTCTTCACCGGTGTGAGCGGGGTCCGGAAGATGTACGAGATGGCGACCCGCCTCTACGAGGACGGCACCCCGAAGACCAGGCACCTGACGAGCAATGTCCGGATCGTCGTCGACGACGCGGCCGGCACCGCCGAGGGCGGCGCGTACTACTGCGTCACCCAGGCGACCCCGGACCTGCCGCTGCAGATCATCGTGACGGGCCACTACCGCGACACCTTCCACCGCATCGACGGCCAGTGGTGGTTCGACACCCGGATCATGTTCGTCGATCAGGTCGGAGACACCAGCCACCACCTGAAGTTCTGACCGCGGTGCCGACGCCCTTCGATCCGACTCAGCTCGCGACGACCGCACAGCACAAAGAGGGGCTGCAGGACTGGGGCCCGCTGCCGTTCGAGGAGCCGCTGGCGGTGCTGACCGACAGCTACGACACCGCGTATGCCGCCGCCGACCTGAACGACATCGGCGTGCACATCCTGCGCTCCGGTCTGGTGCACAGCCTGCGGATGCGGTTGCGCGCCCAGGAATGGATCCGCCGCCATCCCGAGATCACCCGGGAGAGCATCGTCGCACCCATCGTGGTGGTCGGCATGATGCGCAGCGGAACCACGCTGCTGCAACGGTTGCTGGCCGCTGACGACCGCTTCCACTGCGCGTACGGGTGGGAGGTGGTGGAGGTCGCACCGAAACTCGACCACCAGTGGTCGACGGCCGACGAGGACCCTCGCATCGCGATCAGCGAGAAGCGCGAAGCGACGTCGCGGGAGCTGGCTCCGGAACTGTTCGCCATCCACCCGATGTACGCCCGCGAACCCGAAGAGGAGATCGTCTTCCTGTCCGACGCGTTCCTGTCCCACGTCCCCGAATCCGGGGCCCACGTACCCGCATACCGGGCCTGGATCGACACTCAGGACTTCACGCCGGCCTAAGCGTATCTGCACCGGATGCTGCAGTTCCTGCAGTGGCAGAAGCGCCGGCAGGGGCATTCGGCGCAGCGGTGGGTGCTCAAGTCCCCCGCCCACCTGGGCTACCTCGATGTGCTGCGGGCTCACTTCTCGGACCTGCACATCGTGCACATGCACCGCGATCCACGCGAGACGATCCCGTCGGGCGCCAGTCTCAACGCGACCCTGCACGCCATGCACTCCGACCACGTCGACCGCCACCGCGTGGGCGCCGAATGGCTGGCCCGCATGGGGTGGACCAACGACCGCGCCATGGCGACCCGGGCTGGCTGGTCCGACGAGTCCGCGCGGTGTACCGACGTCGAGTTCGCCGACGCGGTCGTCGATCCGATCGCTGCGGTGGCCCGCGTGTACGACGCGATCGGGGTTCCGTTGACAGCGCATGCCGAGGCGGCGATGCGCCGCTGGCTCGACGTACGGCCGCGCGAGGTGGCGCGCCCGTCCTACACCGCGTCCGACTACGGCCTGAGCAACGGCCTGATAGACGATCGGTTCGCCGCATACAACTCCCGATTCCGTTCCGCTGCAAATACTTCGAGGAGGACCTGATGTCTGAGTACCCGGGCGACCCGGTGGCTACCGCGTCACAGCACGAACAGGAACTCGCGGCGCTGGAGCTCACGTCGCACCCCGTCGTCAAGGCGGCCTACCGCCGGGTCGCCGACACCTGGCTCGGACGGGCCAAAGCCTCCGCCGCGATGCGTTCTGTCTTCGACGATGCGTTCGCCGAGGTGATGTTCTCCGCGGCCGTGTGGTCGTCGAATCAGGACAAGCTCCGGCCGAAGGTCAGCTGCATCACCCGTCTGGGCCACCCGGTCGACGGCCGACCGGTCCCCGGATCACGTTGGGGCATCGACAATCCCGACAGCGTGTACCGGGTGATCCCGATCTCCGGCGAGGAGCGTTATGAAATTCGCGGCCGTGTCGGCGAGAATCGGTTGACGGAGAACTACTTCACGTTGTGGGACGCCCACATGGGCACCGTCGCGGTGCTCAACGGCCGCACCATGGACGTCGAATCCGACGGATCTTTTGTGATCCCGGTGGACTCGGACCCGGCCGGTGGCCGGCCCAACCATGTGCAGTCCACGCCTGAAGCACACGAGTTCTACATCCGTGACGTGCTGCTGAACTGGGACCGCGACGACCCCAACCACCTCTCGGTGCAACGACTCGGCGGCGAACCGTCGGCCCCGGCCCGCACCCTCGACGAGCAGGCCGAGGCCACCGCGGACATGATGGCCTACTTCGCGAACTTCACCGGAAAGCTCAGCCACGGCATCTACAAGATGGCGCCCAACAACTTCAACCTCGCCTGGTCGGCCGACAAGGTCGGGGCGATGCGTAACCAGGTGTACGTGATGGGCAGGTTCGACCTGAACCCCGGCGAGGCCTTCGTCGTCGATGTCAGTGACGGTGGAGCCGAGTACTTCACGGTTCCGCTGAGCAACATCTGGGGCACCACCCTCGACATCGTCGACCGCACCGGCAGTCTGAACAAGGCCCAGTCGGTGCCCAACGAGGAAGGCACCTACACCTACGTCATCTCCCCCACCGATCCCGGCGTCGCGAACTGGATCGACTCGGACGGCCTCAACGAGGCGATCCTGACGCTCCGGATGGCCGAGTTCGGCCCGGACGGGCCGACGCAGGATCTCGGCGCACGCGGACGGGTGGTCGCACTCGACGACCTCGAGCGGCAGGTGCCGGGACTGCGCCGGGTCTCAGCGCAGCAGCGGGCGACCGAACTGGCCGAACGCCGGGCGTCGTATCTGCGCCGGCTACCGGAAGGGACGAACTGACATGGGCTGCTGGCTGATCACCGGGTGCTCCACCGGAATCGGGCGGGAGATCGCCCGCGCGGCACTGGAAGCCGGGCACTCGGTGGTTGTGACGGCGCGCCGGACCGAGACGGTCGCCGACTTCACCGCCGACTACGGTGACCGCGCGGTTGCCGTGGCTCTCGACGTGACGGACAAGGACCAGATCGCCAACGCGGTGCACACCGCCGACGAAATCTTCGGCGGCATCGATGTGCTGGTCAACAACGCGGGCAACGGCTACCTGTCCGCGATCGAGGAGGGCGAGGACGAAGCGGTCCGGAAACTGTTCGACACCAACTACTTCGGCGTGGTGGACACGATCAAGGCGGTGCTGCCCGCGATGCGCGCCCGCCGCAGCGGACACATCGTCAACATCTCGTCAATGACCGGTCTGGTGGCCAACCCCCCGAACGCGTACTACTCGTCGACAAAGTTCGCGCTCGAGGCGCTGACCGAGGCGTTGGCCCAGGAGGTCAAGCCCTTCGGCATCAAGGTGACGGCCATCGAACCAGGTGCGTTCCGCACCGACTGGGCAGCGCGCTCGATGTGGGAATCATCGACGCCGATCAGCGATTACGACGACAACGTCGGCGCCCGCAAGACCATGATCAAGGAGTTCGCGAACCACCTCCCCGGGGACCCTCGCAAGGTGGCGGAGGCGGTGTTGATGGTGACCACTCTGAACGAGCCACCGCTGCGTCTGTTGCTCGGCCGTGACGTACTCAAGGCGGTGCGGGACAAACTCGCCGCGTTCTCGGCGTCCATCGACGAATGGGAAGCCGTCACCAAGAACGTCAACTTCCCGAAGGAATGACGATGGGATCCCTCGATGGGAAGGTCGCGTTCATCACCGGTGCCGCACGCGGCATGGGCCGGGCGCACGCCGTCCGGCTCGCCGGTGACGGTGCCGACATCGTCGCCCTCGACATCTGCGCCGAGTTCGACTCCACCGACTATCCGGGCTCGACCCCGGACGACCTGGCCACCACGGTGGAACTCGTCGAGGGCCAGGGACGTCGGATCCTGGCGCGCCAGGCCGACGTCCGCGATCCCGCATCGGTGGACGCGGTGGTCGCCGACGCCGTCCGGGAGTTCGGCCGCCTCGACGTCGTGGTCGCCAACGCGGGCATCATCCGGGTGACCGACAGCGACGACCGGCGACAGACGTTCCGCGACGTCGTCGAGGTCAACCTGATCGGCGTGTGGAACACCGTCGACGCCGCGATCCCGGCGATGATCGCGGGCGGCCGCGGCGGGTCCATCGTGCTGGCCAGCTCCACCCAGGGGATCAAGGCGTCGGGGACCGACCGGCCGGGCATCCAGGCCTACAGTGCCTCCAAGCGTGCCCTGGTGGCGCTCATGCAGGGCTGGGCGTCATCGCTTGCGCCGCATTCGATCCGGGTCAACACCATCCATCCCAGCGGGGTGGCCACCGACATGATCATCAACGAGGCCACCATGGGGCTGGCCGCGGCCGGCGATGAGTGGCTCGCCAGCCAGCAGAACGCGCTGCCGATCGCCCTGCTGCAGCCGGAGCAGATCGCGGGAGCGGTCGGGTGGCTGGTGTCGGACGCGGCGAACTTCATCACAGGCACGTCCTGGCCGCTCGACGCGGGTTTCACGCTGCGCAGTTAGCGCCGGGGCACCGGATCATCGGCGACGAAGCGCTCGCTGTAGGCACGGAACCGTTCGGCGACCTCCCCGAGGTCGAGGCCGAGCGCCGCGGGGTCGTAGATCACCCCGCCATAGCGGCCACGCGGATGCTCGGCGAGGAACCGGTGCATCGCTGCCTGCACCCCGGAGTCGAACGGCTGGTCCGCGCGCTCGTAGATGGCCTGGATCGTCGCCTTCTCGTCGGCCATGAACTCGTCGAACCCGATGTCGATCGACTGCCCTGCCGGCAGCACGTCGCGGTCGCGTACACAGCCGTTGAGGAGATCGTCGATGCGGTCGAGCCAGTAGCGGGTGATCTTCGCCGGGTCCGGATGGGTGACCGCCATCCGGGTGGCGTAGCAGAGCATGGTCAGCATCGACGTGGTCACCTCGACCGGATCACGATGGGTCAGCACAAAAGTCGCGTCGGGGAAGGTCGCGGCCAGGACCGGGAACTGCTCGAGATGCTGTGGCGACTTAAGCACCCATCGGGTGCCACCACGCAACCATTGCATCGCCTGCAGGGTGCGCTTGAGGTAGCCGTAGGACGGTCGCTGATCGTGCGCCTTGTAGTGCGCCGCGAAACTCGGTACGTGATAGGTGGTTTCGAACAACATTCCGGAGATGTCGTTGGCCAGCAGCTGGATCTCTTCATGCGCGTGCTCGACGGTCATGTCGTGCATGCGGCGGAACTCCGGCATCGAGGTGTGCACCAGTTCCAGTCCCGCCGCGCACCGTTGGCGACGCGGCTCGGGGTCACCGTCCTCAGGTGCGGGAAACGGTTCCAGGCTCTCCCAGTACGGCAGATACCGCAGGGACGGATCGGCGGCCAGCAGGTTGTGCAGGTGGGTGGTCCCGGTGCGCGGCAGACCGCAGATGATGATCGGACGTTCGATCCGGACATCCTCGATCTCGGGATGCCTTCTCACCAGCGCTTCCAGCCGGAGCCTGTTGACCAGGTTGCCGACCAGTTGTTCGAAGGCGATGGCTCTGCCGGAATCGCTGAGCCCGGCTTCGTCGCGCAGTGAGGCACACAGCACCTCGAGGCGCTCGCCGAACCCGGGATCACCCCAGTCGTCGAGGCCGGTGCGCTCGACCGCCGCGGCCCGCAGCGCTTGAGGGCTCAGGTCCAGCACGGCCCCGTAGGCAGCCAGCCCGTCGCGGATCGGCGTCGCGGCTTCCGGGTACACCGGATCGGTCAGATCGGTGAGCCGAACCGGCGCAGGCCGCGCGGTATCGGTGCTCACCCGCTCACCGCTTCGGTGAGTTCCGCCGGGCCGACGACACGGCACTGCGGTCGACTCGGTGTTTCCTCCGGCAGGAACCAGCGCAGCCAAATCAGACCCTTGCGCCGTCCCGCGGTGGACACCCAATTGGGGTGGCCCGGATCGCGGTCGCTGATCACGATCTTCCACGAGCCGTCCGGTTCGTAGGTGATCTGAGAGCCGTTGATCGTGACACGTTCGTAGGTGTGATCGTAGGTGTGCAGGAAGGGATTCCACAGGCACAGGTTCCAGAACACACACTGCGGTGACGTGCCGGTCACCACCAGGGCCTGATCGGACGTCAATTCGAAGGCGCCCATGGCGTAGGCGGCGTCGGCGGCCGACCAGCCGTAGGCGTTCTCGGGCACCGGGAACGGTTCCATGATCTCGTTGGGTGGGTCGATCCGGGTCGGGAGGAACGAGACTTGTTCCCGCAGCCAGGTTCTGGCGGACTGCAGCCTGCGGGTGAGATCCTCGGCGCTGTCGCGGCGGCGGGCTGGCGGGTCGACTGCCTCGAGCTTCCACACCGGGCGGCGGCCGGTTGCCGGCTCGTTGAGGTAGTCGCGGGTGAGCGCGAACTCGGCGTCGGGATCGAGCTGGAGCCACGCCCCGTCCCCGGCTTGCGGGCCGAGCATGAACTCGAAGTTGCCGGCACTGTCGAACTCCAGGTTGCGGTCGTTCATCGTCCCGACGATCCGGTTGCTGTACTGACCGTTGCCGGGGCCCCCGTAGACGGTCATCGACAAATAGACTGCGTCGCCGCGGTTTCCGGTGACCCGGTAGTTCCGGTTCGGGTCCAGCGGGGCGAGCTGGTAGTAGGCGTCGGAGTTGTCGCCACCCCACTTCAGGTACGGGCCGATGACGTCGACCAGAATCGGGTTGTCCCGGTCTCCCCATACGTAGGCGTCGACGGTGATACGCAGCAGGCTGAACGTCAGCCGATAGGCGTCGAGCAGGTCGGGTTCGTCCAGCGCCGGCTGCGTGGACAGCACCTTCTGCTCGAAGGCGCGGACCTCGTCGAGCAGTTCGTTGAACGCCCGCGACAGCTCTGTCGTCTCGGTCATCGGTTTGCCTTCCTCCGGTTCGGGACTGCGAGGACACCCTGGATCACCAGGGAGCACAGTCGTTCTGCGAGTTGTGCGGTGTTCGACGCGGCGTCCATGACCACCTGCGCCTGGTAGAACGTCGTGCCGATGACGAGCTGGTAGAAGGCGTCGACGTCGACAGCCGGGTCGACGACACCCTGATCGATGCCGCTGCGCACCAGGGACCGGAAGTGCGCGACGGTCCGTTCGTCGAGCAGTTGCTGTGTGCGGATGTGCAATTCGGGGTCACGGCGCCGTTCGGCGAGGATGCCGAGCGCGGCGGCCTCTACCACGGGGTCCCGCCAGAAGGTCAGCGCAGCGCTGACGAAGGTGCGTAGGTCGGTGTCGAAATCGCCCGACTGCGCCGGAAGTTCGTCGTCTCCCGGATGGCCGAACGCTGCGTCGAAGACCAGGTGGGCCTTCGACGGCCACCGCCGGTACACGGTGGGTCTGCTGACACCGGCCGCCTTGGCGATCGACTCGATGCTGATCTGTTCGTATCCGTCGGCGGCGAGCAGTTCGCGGGTGGCGGACATGATGTCCCGGTCGGCACGCGGATCACGGGGGCGACCCCGGACTCCCGATCCCTCGACGGACACCCGATTATCATTACACTACGTAACGTAAATATTGCAACCGGTCTGTCCCGCCAGGCCATTGGGACAAGCCGTGGAAGTGGCCAAGTGACAACCCACGGGCGGCGTCCTCAGCGCTCGAGTACTACAACCGCGTAGCCGTCGAGTGCGATCTCCTCGCCACCCTCGACCCGCACCTGTTGCGGTACGCCGGTCTTGTTGATCAACAGCAGCTTCTGCACGCCACTCGGGGTGACGAACCCCTGGGTGTACACCCGCGACTCGGGCAGTTCTGGCTGACCGATACGGGTTGCGACCAGGGTGTCACCGGGCCCGAAGTGCTGCAGCAGCAGCTGCAGTGCCCGGTAGCGGGCGTTGGGTTCACCGGATTCCCAGTCGAGCAGTGTGACCCCCGGGATCATGCCGGGGTAGTCGATGAACTCGGCGATGCCGACCAGGTCGATGCCGAGGGCCACCAACCGCGCCCACACGTAGGACTGCACCGCAGCACTGAGTGACCAGTATTCGTCCGGGATGGCGGGGGTCGGGTTCATCGGTTCGGGGGTCATCGTTCCGACCTCGTTGATGAAGGTCTTCGTCTCCGGCGCCAGGCGGCGCCGGATCGACTCGATGTAGTTGACCTGCGCGAGAAAGCCGTCGGCCTGCGAGAAGAACAGGTCACGCCAGTGCTCGAATGGCGAATTGCCCTCCGGCGCTGTGGGGTTGATGATCTCGGGATGTGCATAGAAGTGGTAGGAGATCGCGTCGGGCGGCGCACCGTCGGCGTGTTGGGCCGGATCGAGGAACCTCCAGAAGTACTCGGGCTCGCCGTGCCTATGCGTCAGCGACAGCCCGACGAACTTCATCTGCGGATCCAGCGGCGCCAACCGTGCCACCACGGCGTCGAACAGTGCGGTATAAGTCTCCGGAGACATGCCCCGCATATCCGGTTCGCACAATACTTCCCAGTAGGCAAAACGGTAGTGGTGACCGGATTCGAGTCGACGGCCCAGTTCGTCGGTGAACCCGCCCGCGATGTACCAGCTGGCAAGTCGATAGAAATAGTCGGCGACCTCGCTGCAGCTGGGATCGCGCAAGTGAGTGCCCCGTTCGTAATCCCAGACGATCTCGTCAGGGTCATCGGGCACGTGCACCGGGGTGGTGAACATCCACGCCGGGATCGTGGCGAAGTTGGCCACCACGGGTCGTCCGTTCGTCGCGGACATGAAATCCGTCACGAACGGGTCCAGCGCTGAGAAGTCCCATGAAGTCTCGGTTTTTGTCGGCGGCCGGAGCGCGGGCACAGAGAAGTGCGGGTGCGAGAACCAGGGCAGAAACCGGACCAGGTCGGCGCCGAGATCGCTCAAAGCCTGAAATGCCGTGTCGTGCAGTGCAGATCCACGCCGCAGCGGAGGAGCCGTCCACAGGTGGGTTGTCAGAGTGGTCCTGGACACTGCGATGGAGTCCGACCAGTCGACATCCACAGCAATCGTCATAGGTGACACTTTCGTTTGTCGGGGACCCCGCGCCCCAGCGCGGGAAGGATGGCCTGATCGACGATGGCAGCGCGAACCTCGACATCGGGCAGCATGCCGGTGTCGATCTGGTGCTTGATCACCAACGCTTCACCGATGTCGGCGACGACCGGGGTGATGAGCCGCGCATCGACCTCACCGAGCGCCGAGTAATGGTCCATCACGATGCGGGTGAAGCGCCCCCCGTGGGCGTCGAACACTCGCCGGTAGAGCTCCTCGACGAATTCGGGACGCCGTCCGCGCTCGGTCAGGATGGCCGCTACCACCGCCGCGGCCGGGCCGGAAAGCCACTCGGCGAGTTGGTCCAGCGAACGCAGGAGATCGGCACGAAGATCACCGCCTTCCGGGGTCGGCGTCTCGACGGGGTAGATCTCCACCAGAGCATCGAGTAGCAGATCGTCGACGGTCGCCCAGTGCCGGTAGATCGATGTCTTGGCGACCGCCGCCCGCCGGGCGACGCCCTCGACCGTGAGTCCGACGACTCCGGTTTCGACGGCCTCACCCAATACCGCAGCCCGACACGCCGCCTTGAGATCTTCCGCGGTTCTCCGCATGGCGGAAAAATTAGCAACGATGACGTAGCTACGCAAGCGTAGCTACGTCTGGTGGGTCAATAGGCGTCGTGCAGACGCATCCACTCATAGGGCGGCTGTTGCGGCCAGCCCTCGGGCGAGTCCTCCCAGCTCTCCTGCCGGCCGTAGGGCGTGAGGTCGAGCAGGTCGAACACCACCATGAACGGCTCCTCGCCGCGATCGAACGTCTGCCAGGTGTGGAACACCCGGTCCCCGTCACGCAGGAACACGCTGATCGAGTGGCGCTCCTCGCCGTCGACAGTGGTGTGGAAATCCTCGTTGAACGACGATCGTCCCGACGACACCCACGGCAGGTCCCATCCCATGCGGTCCTTGAACGCCACCAGCTTGCCCACCGGTGCCCGCGACACCAGCACCAGCGAGGTGTCCTTGGCGTAGAGGTGTGACAACGGGCCGATGTGATCGGCCATCATCGAGCAGCCCGAACAGCCCTCGTCCCAGTCCGGGCCGAACATGAAGTGCTGCACGATCAGCTGGCGGCGACCGTCGAACAGCTCGAGCAGCGACCACGGACCGGATTCGGTGTCGAACTCATACGGCGTCTCGATCGCCACCATCGGTAGCCGACGGCGGGCGGCGCTGACCGAGTCCTTGAGCCTGATCAGTTCCTTTTCCCGGACGAGCAGTTCAGCGCGGGCACGGTCCCACGCGGCCCGCGAGACGATCGGTGGCATGGCTTCGGCGTTCCCCATCCCCCGAGCATGCCACCACGCCTAACCGAAGTCGCCGAGCCTCAACCGAAGTCGCCGACCACCTCGGCGACCTGACGCACCTGGTCGATGTCCGCGCTCGTCGGGATCAGATGCAACTCGTCGGTGCCGATGTCGGCGAACCGCTGCAGTGTCGCGTGCAACTGCTCCGCGGTCCCCGCCCAGCCGGTGGTCGGCGCCATCGCGTCCACGATCTCGGCGGGAATCCAGTTCATGTAGCGCTGCAGGTGGCGGTGGACCTGGGCGCGGGGCTCGTCACCGTCACCGATCGCGAACCAGAACGACGTCGCCAGATGCGGCGCCGACCTGCCGGCCTGCTGCCACGCGTCGCGTGCCACGTCGAACAACTCGTTCTGCTTGTCGACATCCAGATCCAGGGTGGTTCCGGCGAGTCCGTCGGCCCAGCCGGCGGCGTGACGCATCGTCTTCGGTCCCATCGTGCCCACCAGCAGCTTCGGCCCCCCGGCCTGCACTGGCGGCGGACCCACCGGCAACGTCGACTCGGTCACCTTCTCGCCGGACCACACGCGTCTCATCACCGCCACCCGCTCGGCCATCTCGCGCATCGTCTGAGTCGCCGGGTCGGCCCCGGCGGCGCGGTAGTCCTCGTGCCGGCCGCCCACACCGAGGCCGACGGTGAGTCGGCCGTCGCTGAGCATGTCCGCGGTGGCCAGCGCCTTGGCCAGCATCACGGGGTCGTGCAGTTGCGGGATCAGCACCGTGGTCACCAGCTGCACCCGATCGGTCCAGGCCGCCATCGCCCCGAGCAGCGTGAGGCTCTCCGGATTGTCGAACGCCATGCGCTCGCCCCAGCACAGCGACGAGAACGGTCCGCTGTCCACGAGGTGCGCCCACGCTTTCAGCGTCACCGCATCGAGGTTGGGCTCCATCACCGGCAGGGTCATCCCGATACGCACGTCGGCGATTCTGACATGCCGGGCGAATCCGGCGCGGCTACCGACCGTGGTGGGTCGTCAGCGCGCCGGATCCGTGGCGGGCGGATCCTTCTGCGCGCGGATCGGATCGGTTCCCGGAGGCGCGAACAGCCCACCGCGCATCCCACCGCCGAACGTCCGCACCGCCACCAGACACCAGGTGGCCAACAACCCGATGTAGGCGACGGCGGCGGCGACCCGGAACGCCGGCAGCTCGGTGTGCACGGCGAGCTGCGTCGTGCCGGTGACGAACGTGCCGACCGGGAACGTCAGGCTCCACCACGTCAGCGCAAACGGCATGCCCCGGCGCAGCGTGCGCACGGTCAGCGAGGTGGCCAACCCAATCCACAGCACGGCAAAACCCCACACCGGAACGCCGTAGAGGATCGCGAACACGCTCATCCCGTCGGCGATCTGCTGGTCGACGGCCAGCGCCGCGTCGGTGGCCAGAAGGCCTGCCACGGTGATCGATTGACCCAACGGGCCCAGGACGATCCACAATGTGGGCACCCGGGCGGTACCGGAGGTGCCGAAGTGCGCCAGCCGGCTCCAGATGATCGTGATGATGATCAGCGACGCCACCAGCGACAGCCCGAACATCGCGTAGCAGCCGTAGAACATCGTGGTGCGACCCGTCCCCGGCGCCATGTGCGGGATCAGCATCGCGCCCGTCGCGGCGGACACCATGGGCGGTACCACCGGCATCAGCCATCCGCCGAACGCGGCATCGGGTTCGACCCGGTACTGCGTGAACATCATGAAAGGGATGCTCATCGCGGTGAACAGCCCGCCGAGAGTCCCTGCGGTCCACAACACCCAGGCCAGGTCGACCGCCGCGCGTTCGCCGATCAGGTCCCTGCCCACCAGCAGTGCCCCGGCGCCGACGGTGAGCAGCGCCATCGGAGCGGCCCCGTAGAAGTGCGCCATCTGCGGATTACGAACGTGGCTGCGCGCCACCGTGGGGTTGCGCACCCAGTGGGCGATCATCGCGAGGATGAGCAGCACCAGCCACAACGCCGAGGCCACCCAGACCCCCAGCGCGAAAGTCCGCAGGCCGGGGACGTGCACCGGCAGCGTCGCACCTGCCGTGGCCACGATGCCCGTGCCCATCACCGACGCGAACCAGTTCGGCCCGAGGTAACTGAGTGGGCTGGGCCGGTCCCTGGTCATCTCGCCGGTCATGCAGGCAAGTATGGCGGTAGCACCCGCACGATCGAGGGCACTTGCCAGCAGGGGGGTTATCCCCCGCCGGAATCTGAGGAAAACGCTGTGTCGCCGCCGCGGGCGGGTCCATAGGTTGGAGTCCATGGCCGCTATTGCTGACATGGACGCAGTCACCGACCCCGGTCCCGCCGTCCCGCACGAGCCGACCGTGGCCGAGCCACCGCGGCCCCGCACCCTCGGCCTGGTACCGACTGCATCGATGATCACCGGCGGCGCGCTCGGCTCGGTGTGGTTCTGGATCCCGTTGGCGATCGTCGTCATCGGCATCTCCTCGATCCCCAGCATCATCGGGTTCCTCGTGGCCGGCGTGGTCTTCATCTACCTGATGCGTGGCGTCGACCAGATCGAGCGGGTGCGCAGCGAAGCCGTGTTCGGCATGGGCATCGGGGTTCCGCCACGGCGGCTGTCACCGCACACCGGCTTCCAACGCTGGGCCCACCAGCTGTGGCTGGACCTGAGCAGCACCCGGTTCTGGAAGGCGGTGGCCCACCACTACCTGCGGATGATCTACGACATCCTGGTCACCGGGCTGGCACTGGCGCTGCTGGTGTTCGCCTTTCTCGCGCCGGCCGCCGCGATCGCCATCGACAACAGCGACGCCGATGCCGGCCTGACCTTCGTTCCCGCTCCGCTGGCCTGGCTGTTGGCGGTGGTGGCACTCGCCGCGGCGGTCGTGCTGCTGGTGTTCGCGCCGGCGCTGGACGCGACGATCGACCGCTGGCTGCTGTCTCCGTCACCGACGGCCGCGCTCCAACATCAGGTCAGTGCGCTCGCCGACGCGCGGCAGGGCGCGGTGACGTCAGCGCAGACCGAACGGCATCGCATCGAGCGCGATCTGCACGACAGCGTGCAGCCGCGGCTGGTGTCGCTGGCGATGACGATCGGTCTGGCCCAGACCAAGCTCGACACCGATCCGCCCGCGGCCAAGGCCTTGATCGCCGAAGCGCACGACGACGCCAAGAGCGCTCTGGTGGAACTGCGCAACGTGGTTCGCGGTATCGCTCCGACCATCTTGGCCGACCGCGGTCTGGATGCCGCGCTGTCGGCGGTCGTCCAGCGCGCGACGAATGCGGGTGTCCCGACGACGCTGAGCGTGCATCTGCCTCGTCGGCTGCCGGATGAAGTCGAGGCGTGCGCCTACTTCGTGGTCGCCGAGGCCCTGACCAATGTCACCCGACACGCCGGCGCCTCCCATGCGGCGGTCACCGTGCGACTCGACGAAGCCGCGAACCGGTTGTACGTCACGGTGTTCGACGACGGCCGTGGAGGCGCGTGGATCACCGACGACGAGAACACCACCGGGCTGCGAGGCCTCGACGAACGGGTGCGCGCGGCCCGTGGCACGTTCTCGGTGGCCAGCCCGGTCACCGGACCCACCGTCGTCACCGCGGTGCTGCCATGCGCATAGTGATCGCCGAGGATTCCGCGCTGCTGCGGGCCGGTATCGAGCGGATACTCACCGACGCCGGGCACCAGGTGGTCGCCGGCGTCCCCGACGCGACGAACCTGCTGCGCCTGGTCAACGAGGAACGGCCCGACCTGGCGATCCTCGACGTGAGGATGCCGCCGACGTTCACCGACGAAGGGATCAGGGCCGCCGCCCTGCTCCGCAGCCAGAACCCGGAGTCGCCGGTGCTGGTGCTGTCCCACTACGTCGAAGAGCGCTACGCCGCCGAGCTGATCGCCTCGGACACAAAAGGGTTCGGTTACCTCCTGAAAGACCGGGTGGCCGACGTCCCCGCGTTCCTCGATGCCGTGGCCGTCGTCGGCGCCGGCGGCACCGTGCTCGACCCCGAAGTCGTCTCCCAGATCCTGGCCCGCTCGCACCGCAACAACACCCTGGACGGGCTGACCGCGCGTGAGCGTGAGGTCCTGCAGTTGATGGCCGAGGGCCGGACCAACTCCGCCATCGCAATGGCACTTCACATGTCGGTGGGCTCGGCGGAAAAGCACATCGCCTCGATCTTCACCAAGCTGGACCTCGCACCCGACGAGAGCGAAAACCGCCGCGTCCTCGCGGTGCTGCGATACCTCGAATCCTGAAGCAGTGAAAGGACTCTGACGTGACGACCACCCTCGCGCCACCACCCGAACCGGCATCACCTCCCCCACCGCTCTCCCCCGGCGGGCGCACCGCTGTCCGGGCCGTGTTGATGATCGCCGCCGCGGTTCTCGTCATCGGACTGGTCGTCACGCTGTCCACGCTCGCCTGGGGAGTGAGCACCTTCCGGGTCATCACCGATTCCGCGGCACTGCCTGCCACGCTGCGCTCCGTGGCGATCGACACCGGTTCTGTTCCGGTGGCGATCCGCATCACCAGCGACCGCGAGGCGCGCGAGCCCAGAGTGGACATGCGAATGGTGAACTCCACCCGTGCGGGCTCGGATCCGTTGTCGGTCAGCACCGATGAACTCACCGCGCGGGTGACGATCGACGCCGAGGACTCACCGATCCTGGATTGGGGCAGAGCATCGGAGATCACCCTGGTGCTGCCGCCCGAGGTCGCACGCCGCATGGCGGTGACCACCCAGCAGCAGATGGGCGTGGTGCTCGCCCAGGCCGATGTCGACCAGCTGATCGCCCGGACCGACGAAGGTGCCGTCGTGCTCAGCGGCTCGGCCAACCACATCGACATCACCAACGAGAACGGCGACGTCCACACCCGCGAACCCATCGAGGTGTCCGAATCGTTCCAGGTGGTGACCCGCAATGGGGACGTCAGCGTCGACTTCACCGCGGCGCCGGAGACGATCGATGCCGAATCGGACACCGGGGACATCGTTCTCGCGCTGCCCCGACCCGGTCCTTACAGCGTCGACGCGACGACCGGGCAGCGGTGGGGCACCACGGTGGTTCGGGTCCCGCAGACCCGGGACCCGCAGAACGCGGCGTCGGTGGTGACGGTCCGCTCGGACACCGGCGACGTGATCGTGGAGGAGCTGCGTTAGTCGAGCGTCAATCGTCCAGGATTCGCCGGGCTTCGCGCACTCCGCTCAGGTAGGCCCCGTGAACGGTTGCAAAGAACTCCTCGTGCGTTGCCTCACCCGCAAAGGCGAGTCGTTCTCCGACCGGTTCGGCCAGGGCGCGCTGGTCGTGCGGACCGGACCCCACTGCGAGAAAGCTGTAGGCCCCACGGGCATACTCGTCGGCCGCCCAGCGAGTGACGAGCGCGCCGACAGGTTCGGGGCCGCCCAGCACACGCGACACCTCCCGGATCGACCGCTCGTCGGACTGCATTTCACGCGCCCGCGCGTTCGCGCCACCACGCAGCCCCACCAGAAACGGCGTGGCGGCGAAGCGCAGACCGTTGACGAGATCGGATACTGGCTGGTCCCGGCCGACGATGCCGAATGTGTCCGGCTCCTGCGGCCAGAACGGCTCATCGTAGGCAAGCACCACTTTGTCGAGCACGCCGAACCCGAGCCGATCGATCGCCACGCGTTTCGGTTCGGGCAACGGGGGGTCGAATGAGATCGTCCTGGCCTTCAACACTCCGAGGGGGACGGTGACAATCACCCGGTCAGCGAGGAAGATTCCCCGTGACGTCTCGATCCGCGCCTCGGAACCGTGGTGCGCGATCCGCTCGACCACGGTATCGAGTTCGACGATCAAACCGCGTGCGAGGTGATCCACCAGCTGGCCGTACCCGCCGGGCAGGATCAGATCGGGTCCGTCGAGTTCACCTTCGTGCCCGAACCACCGTAGCGACAGCTCATCTGGGTCGGCGGCGTATTCGGCGGCGATGGCGGATGCGACGCACCACTGCATGAGCGGATCGTCGAGATCGAGGATGTCGGGCAGGGCATCCGCGACCGAAGCGTCGGATGTGGCGTTGTCAGTCGCCAGGTACATCGCCTCGATGGCATCGTGACATGTGCTCAGCGCCGTGGCAGTTGCCGCGGCGCCGACCCACGAGCCGCCGTCGAGCAAGGCCACGCTCTCGAAGTCCGTCTCGACCGTCCGGGCACCGACCTCGGCGGCGAGTCCGATCAACGGGTTGCCGTCGGTGCCGTGCAGCCATGCCGCGCCGAGGTCAACCGGCACCCCCAGCGAGGTGTCCGTCCATGTCCGCCCGCCGATACGGTTACGCGCTTCCAGCACCGTCACCGAGACACCGGCGTCGGTGAGGCGCCGGGCGGCGGCCAACCCCGCCATTCCCGCACCGACCACCACCACGTGCTGGTCACTCGCCCGCCCGGCACCGCCGCAGGCGACTAGCAGCGGCGTTGCCGCCGTCACGCCGAGGCCCAACGTGAACGCCCGCCGAGTGAGCATGATCAGGCAGCCTGGGCTGCCAGCTTCTCGACGATCGAGGCGGCGGGCGCGGGTTCGGCCTGCCGATATCCCGTGCCCGCCCATACGTTGACCGCCTGCGGATCCCCGGCACGCACCGCCGCCGCCCGCACCGGACTGGTCAGGTAGTGGACCTCGGGATACCCGAACGGCGCCAGGGCTTCGTGCTCATCGACGAACCGGTTGCGTAACCCGCGCGCGTAGCGGCCGGAAAATGCCCGTGTGACAACGGTTTCGGTGAACTGGGGATCCCGCAGCGCCGCGCGGTGCACTGCACTGCTGCCGGCTTCGTCGGCGAGCAGGAATGCGGTTCCCAGCTGGGCGGCCACCGCTCCCGCCTGCAGCACCCGGCGAACGTCGCCTGCGCCCATCAGCCCGCCGGCGGCGATGACAGGGATGTCGAGATCGGCGACGATCCTGGCCACCAGCACGTCGAGCGTCTCGTCCGGCGGCGCCGCGGTCGCGTCGAACGTGCCGCGGTGCCCACCCGCCGAGGGGCCCTGCGCGACAACGGCGTCGACGCCGCACTCCGCGGCGAACCTCGCCTCGGTCATGGTGGTCACGGTGCCGATGGTGCCGATCCCGGCATCGGTGAGTCGGCGCCGTTCTTCGGCGCTCGGCAGCCCGAAGGTGAACGACACCACCGCCGGCCGCAGCTGCAGCAGTACCTCGATCTTGGCGGCCCAGCTGTCGTCATCGAAGCGCGGCTCACCCAGGCTGACGCCGTAGCGCTGCGCCTCGGCGGCCAACGAATCGGCGTACGCGCCGATGGCGGCGGGGGTAGCCGCACTGGGCTGAGGCACGAACAGATTGGCACCGACCGGCCCGGTGGTCAGTCGTCCCGCGCCCTCCAGTCGCTCGGCGAACACCTCCGCTGCCAGATATCCCGCGGGCACGAACCCCAACCCGCCCGCATCGGCACCCGCCCCGGCCAGCTCTGGAGTGGACGGTCCGCCCGCCATCGGGGCGATCAGAACCGGCACCGCGAGATCGCGAACGTCGAACATCGCACCCTCCTTGGAAGCCATGACTAACCGACCGAGTGCCCCCGCGCCTCTTCCTGGCTTCGGTAGTCGTCAGCCAGCACGCACACGTGTTCGGGTAGCGCACCGGCGACGACGTCGGCGAGGCTGGTCTGTTCCAGCACCGAACGCATGCTCGCCCGCAGGGCTCGCCACACGTCCGTCAGCGCCGCTGTGGGACCGGAGTACGGCAGGTCGCCCAGACCGATGTCACGGACGCTGGCCAGCGGCCCGTCGATGCACCGCAGCACGTCGGCAATGCTGATGTCGCCGGCGGGCCGGGCGAGCTCGTAGCCGCCCTCCCGGCCGCGGTGGCTCCGCACCAGACGATCGGTGCGCAGGTCGGACAGGATGTCGACAAGGAACTGTGGCGGGATCCCCTGGGCCTTGGCCAGGTCGTCGGTCTTGACGACGGTGCCGTCGCCGACCGTGGCCAGCTGGACCATGGCCCGGACGGCATATTCCGCCTTGGCCGACATCCGCATAGGCCCACGCTAGTCGGATAGGTCCGCCGATTGGTGAACCAGCCACCCCGGAAACGCCCGCAGGTGTGGCTGCGCAGCTACGAACCGTCGACGACAGCGACCGGGACCGGCCGAGGCGGTGGCCGGCCCCGGTACGCCGCGTGTCGTCACGGTTGTGTCTGGCCCGGAATCCCCTCGTAGGCGATGTCGCCGGTTTCGAGGTTCTTCTTGGTCAGGTCCGACAACCCGTCGAGGAACTGCTGCCGCTCGGTGACCACGTGCTGGATCGCGACTTCGACGTTGTCCCTGGTGATGGCGGGCATCACGTACACCGGCTCGGTGTTGACCTCTTCGCCCTTGGCGAGCGCATTGGCCACAGCCAGCCCCGCCGACAACTCGACGGTGCCGTTCTGCAGCGACGTGCCGATGAACTCACCGCTCTTGACCGCGTTCAGCCCGTCCTCGATGCCGTCGATGCCGACGATCGGCACGTCGTTGCGGCCGGATTCTTTCAGCGCCTGCAGCGCGCCAAGGCCCATGTCGTCGTTCTCGGCGACGACCGCGTCGATCTGGTCCCCGAACCCGGAGATCCAGTTCTTCATCTTGTTGACGGCCTCGTCGCGCTTCCAGTTGGCGGTGTCCTTGGCCAGCACCCTGATCTCGGGGTAGTTCGCCAGCACCTGCTCGATGCCCTTGGTGCGGTCGATCTCACCGGACTGGCCGAGCGGCCCCTGCAGGATGACGATGTTGCCGCGACCACCGAGGTGGTCGGCCATCATCTGCATCTCCTGCATGCCCGCCGCGACATCGTCGGGCTGCACGCTGCCGGCGACGTCCGGGTTGTTCAGCGCCGCGTTGACCGCCACCAGCGGGATGCCTTCAGCTTTGGCCCTGGCGACCTGCGGCCCCAGCGAGTCCGCCTGGATCGGGACCACGATGATCGCGTCGACGCCCTGATTGACCATCGAGTCGACCTGGTTGGCCTGCGTGGCGACATCGAGGTTGGCGGAGTTCCAGACCAATTCGATGTTGTTGTCGTTGGCATAGGCCTCCATGCCCTCCTTGCCCGCGGTGATGAACGAACTCATGTCGTACACCGAGACGCCGACGCGGGTGGTGTCGCTGTTGGACGCCGTATCGCCCGCCCCGCAGGCGCTCAGCCCGAGGCCGAGGACGCCGACCGAGGCGATCGCCGCGATTCTGGTGGTGAGTCTCATGTCCTTCTCTCTTTTCATTGCAGTGTTTCGACGGTGAAAGACCCTGCGCCGGTCAGTGTTCGGGTGGAATCAGGTTCGCCTCCTGGATGACCACACGTCGACCGCGACCGCGGCGACGATCAACACGCCCTTGATGACGTCCTGCCAGTACGCGGGGACCACCAGGATGTCGAGGCCGTTGTTCAGCGTCATGATCATGAAGAGCCCGAGGGTGGTGCCCCAGATGCTGCCACGCCCACCCATCAGGCTTGCACCGCCGATCACCACGGCGGCGATGGCGTCGAGCTCGTAGCCCTGCCCCAGATTCGGCGGACCCGAGATGACGCGCGAAGCCAGCATCACGCCGGAGAGCCCGGCGAGCAGGCCGGAGAACGCGTACACACTGAACAACACGTTCTTGGCGTTGATACCAGCGAGTTCGGCGGCGTTGCGGTTGCCGCCGACGGCGTAGACGCGCAAGCCGTAGGAGGTACGTTTCATGATGACGGCGAGCGCGACGATGCCGATGATCATCAGCAGCACCGGGATCTGCAGACCGAGGATCTTGGTGTTGGCGATCGAGCCGAACTCGGGGGGCAGACCGTTGATCGGTGCGCCACCGCCGATGACGTAGGCCACGCCGGAGCCGGCGGTCAACGTGCCCAGTGTCGCGATGAAGGGCGGCACGTTGATCCGCGACACCAGCACACCGTTGATGCAGCCGAAAGCCAGGCCGACGGCCATCGCCACCGAGACCGTCATCCAGACCTGCCCGGGATTGGCCTTGGCGGTCGCCGCGCCTGCCATCGCCGACACCGCGATGACGCTGCCCACCGACAGGTCGATCCCGCCGGTCAGGATCACCAGTGTCTGGCCGAGTGCGATCAGCGCGAAGGGCGCCGCGGCGACCAGGATGGTGACCAGGTTGTCGGGTGTGGCGAAACGCGCACTGCGGTAGCTGAAGTAGGCGATCACCAGCAGCACGACGATGACCATCGAGTACCGCAGCAGGATGCCCGAGAACCATTGCCGGGAAAACAGTTTCACCGGCGCTCCGGTGATCGGTGAGGCCACGGTCGGGGCCTTGGACGGCCCGGGCGGCTGCGTGTCTGCGTCGACGTCGGTCGTCATGGTGCCTCCTGCTGAGTCATGGTCGTGGGTCCCCCGTCGAGTGCGGTCGCCAGGCGGAACACCGACTCCTGAACCTCGGGATGGTCGAGCGCGTCGCGGTCGAGCTCACCGACGAACGTCCCGCCGCGCATGACGAAGGCCCGGTGCGACAGACCGACGATCTCGGGCATGTCCGACGACGCCATCAGCACCGCCATCCCCTGGGCGGCGAATTCGGTCACGATGCGGTAGATCTCGCTGCGGGCGCCGACGTCGACGCCGCGGGTGGGTTCGTCGAGCAGCAGTACCTTGACGTCGCCGGTGAGCCAGCGCGCGAGCACCACCTTCTGCTGGTTTCCCCCGGACAGTGTGCCGACCTCCTGGCCGAGCCCGCGACTGCGTAGCCGCACCGAGGCCATCACGTCGGACACCGCCTTGGTGCGGGATTTTCCGCGCAGCCAGCCTGCGAGTGAGAATGACCCGAGCCGCGGCAGGGTCCCGTTGTCCAGCACGCTCATCGAGAGCACGGCACCTGAGAGTTTGCGATCCTCGGGCACGATGGCCATTCCGGTGGTGATGGCCGCGGCGGGGTGGTTGCGTTTGACGAGTTTGCCCCCGACGGTGACCTCGCCTGCGGTGCTGCTGCGGGCGCCGAAGATCGCTTCCAGCAGCTCAGTGCGCCCGGCGCCGACAAGGCCGGCCAGGCCGACGATCTCGCCCGCACGCACCGTGAACGAGACCGGTCCCGTCGCTCCCTCGACCTGCAGGTCGCGCACCTCGAGTACCGGATCGGTCCCGGGTTCGGGGCGGGCGGGGAACAACGCCTCGAGTTCCCGGCCGATCATGGCGGTGACGATCTCGTCGTCGGTCACCTCCTGGATGCCCTTGTCGAGGATCAGTCCGCCGTCGCGCAGCACGACGACCCGGTCGGCGATGGCGCGGATCTCGGCCATCTTGTGGGTGGTGTACACCATCGCGACGCCGTGCTCACGCAGGGTGCGTACCACCTTGTAGAGACCCTCGACCTCGCGCTCGGAGATCGCCGAGGTGGGTTCGTCGAGCATGACGACCTGCGCACCGGTGCGGGCGGCCTTGACGATCTCGACGATCTGACGCAACCCGACGGGCAGGCTGCCCATCCGGGCCGACGGGTTGATCTCGATGCCGAACACCGCCAGCGCGTCGCGTGCCTCGTCGATCATCGCGCGCCGGTTCAGGAACGGACCTACCTTGAGTTCCCTTCCGACGAATAGGTTCTCGTAAACCGTCAGGTACTCGATGGAGGCCAGTTCCTGCGGCACGATGGCGACCCCGTGCCGGACCGCATCCCTGGTGCTACCCGGCGCCAGCTTGGCGTCGCCGACCTCCACCACGCCACGGTCGGCGGTGTACTGGCCGCTGATGATCTTCATCAGCGTCGACTTTCCCGCCCCGTTCTCACCTGCCAGCGCGGTGACGGTGCCGGGTTGCAGTTCGAGTGCGATACCGGTGAGCACCGGAACGCCGCCGAAGCTCTTGTGGATGTCGTTGCACCGCAACAGCGAATGCGCGGCGGGGGCGTGTGCGGCGGTCATGTGGGTACCACGATCGACTTGAGGCTGGCCGGATCGGAGTCGGTGTCGAGGGCCTCACCAACGTGGTCCAGGTCGTAGCGCCCCGTCACCATGCCGTCGAGGTCGACGGCTCCCGACGCCACCAGATGGATGGCGGCGGGCCAGGTGTCGGTGTAGCGGAAGACGCCGGTGACAGTGATCTCGTGATTCGCGATGTGGCTGACCGGCAGCGCGTATTCGTCGGCACCCATCCCGACCAGTACGACGTGGCCGGCGGGGCCCACCGCCTTGATTCCGCTGACGACGGCCGCGGGTACCCCGGTGGCATCGACGAAGGCGTCCACCGGCTCGATCGCCGCAATGTCCACCACGGTCGGGTCCAGCGCTTCGGTGGCGCCGAACTGCAGCGCCTTGTCCCGGCGTTCGGCGACGAGATCTGTGACGACGATGCGCGACGCGCCGAACGCCCGCGCGGTCTGTGCGCAGATCACTCCGATCGGACCTGCTCCGGCGATGAGGATCGACGTGCCCGGGGCAATGTGCGCCTTGCGCATGGTCGCGATCGCCACCGACAGCGGCTCCAGCAACGCCGCCGCCTCGTCGGAGATCCCGTCGGGCACCGGATGCGCCATGTCGTCGTCGATGAGCACGTAGCGGCAGAAGGCCCCGTCGATGGGCGGTGTGGCGTAGAACTCGATGTGCGGGCACAGGTTGTACCGCCCGGCCTTGCACTGCGCGCAGCGTCGGCACGGATGCTGCGGCTCCACCGCGACGCGCTGACCGATCCGTCCCGGATCCACCCCGGCACCGACTGCGGCGATGCGGCCGGACAGTTCGTGCCCGAGGACCATCGGCTGGTCGACGATGAAGTCACCGATGCGGCCGTGCAGGTAGTAGTGCACATCGGAGCCGCACACGCCGACGGCGGCCACTTCGACCAGCACTTCGCGCTCCCCGGGTGTCGGCACCGGTCGGTCCTCGATCTTCAGAGTGCGCACACCCGTCATGACGCTGGCACGCATGGTGGCTGGCGTGGGTTCGACCGCTGCGGTCATCGCGCTTCCCTTCGTTCACGCACCGGCGAGCCGGGCGACACCCATCCGACAGCCGCGCTCATCTGTTGCACACGCTGCTCATATGAGGGCTTGTGATGTGGATCATCGTCTGGGCTATGCTCATGTGTCAAGCGGACCCGCTCATATGAGCGGCCGCATCGTCGTGTAGGAGGCGCCATGGGACCTGACGAGCTGTTCCAGCGCGCCGTGATCGCCCGCCGCTACTACCTCGAGGGCCGCACTCGCGTCGAGATCGCCGAGGAATTCGGGCTGTCCCGCTTCAAGGTGGCCCGGATGCTGGAAGAGGCCTTGGAAACCGGGATGGTCGAGATCAAGATCCACGACCCGGGATCGATCGACGTGGAGTTGTCCACCGCCTTACAGCGGAAGTACTCGCTCCAGCACGCGTATGCCGTCGCCGCGGAGTCCAAGAATGCTGCCGACAAAGTGGAGGCCGTCGCCAAGGCGATGGCCGATCTGCTGCAGTCGATCCTGCGTGACGACGACGTCATCGGGGTGGACTCGGGCAGGACCATGACGCACATCGCGGCCTACCTGACCTCGCTGCCGAAATGCGACGTCGTGCAGATCACCGGATTGGCCGGCGCAATCACCTACAACGGCGCGGACCTGACCCGGCGGATCAGCGAGATCACGGGCGGCAGATCATGGCCACTCTATGCACCGCTGGTCGTGTCCGACGCGCGCACAGCCGAAAGCCTGGCGAGCAGCCAACAGATGAAAGAGACCTTTGCGCAGCACGCCAACGTGACGTGTGCCCTCGTCTCTGTGGGCGCTTGGGGTCCGGACACGTCACAGGTCTACGCGCCGCTGACCCCGGCCGAGGCCGCAGGCTTCGAGGCCGCAGGCGTATGCGCCGAGACCTGCGCCCTACTGCTCGACGCCGACGGAAACCGCATCGCCGGACTCGACGAACGCCGAATGGGCATCAGTGAGGCGAACCTGCGCGCGATCCCCACCGTTATCGCGCTCAGCACCGGCGTGGCGAAAATCGCTGCAACAAAGGCGGTGCTGAGATCCGGGCTGATATCGGCCATCGTGACCGACACCGAGGTCGCTGCGGCGATGCTCGACTGATTCACCCCGACGCATTCACCCGACAGCGATCATCGACGCCCCAGAAAGCACACCAGGAAGACTCACAAGGAAGACTATGGAACCCAGTACCGAACCCGTTGTGGACCTCGACTTCTCGCTGAAAGACAGGGTCGCGGTGGTGACCGGCGGCGGCTCCGGCATCGGTGCCGCGATCGTCGCGGCATTCGCGAGCAAGGGCGCCCGGGTGGCAGTCGTCGATCTCGACGGAGCTGCGGCATCGAAACAAGCCACCGCTGTCGGCGGAGAGAGTCGCGGATTCGACTGCGACGTAGCCGATCCCGCGTCCGTGAGGACGACTGTCGACGCCGTGGTCGAAGCCTTTGGCCAGATCGACATCCTCGTCAACAGCGCCGGGGTTGTCATGCTCGGCCCCGCGGAGGACCTTCCCCTCGATGCCTGGGACAAGACCATCGACATCAATCTCAAAGGCACCTTCCTGGTGTGCCAGGCCGTGGGCAGGCACATGCTCGCGGCGGGCCGCGGCGCGATCGTCAACATGGCATCACAGGCGGCGACGGTCGCGCTGGACCAGCACGTCGCCTACTGCGCGTCCAAATTCGGCGTCGTCGGCGTATCGAAAGTCCTGGCGGCCGAGTGGGGTCGTCGCGGCGTCAGGGTCAACACCATCTCGCCGACGGTGGTGCTGACCGACCTCGGACGAAAGGCTTGGGACGGCCCCCGCGGCGACGAACTGAAGAAGCTGATTCCGGTGGGCCGATTCGCATATCCCGATGAGATCGCGGCCGCGGCGATATACCTCGCCTCCGATGCCGCGGCGATGGTCACCGGCGTCGACCTGCTCATCGACGGCGGTTACACGATCAAGTGAGGTGGGCGGTCGGCGACGTCCGCGCTGATCTCGGGTCCGCTAGTCGGGTATGTCCGCCGATCCAGCAACCACCACGGCAAACAGGTCGGCCAGCGCCGCCAGGCTGGCCGCCTGCATCGCCGACGCCGGGACGGGGTCGCCCTCCGGGCCGGGCAGCGCCCGGGTGGCGGTTGCACCGGCGACCACCGTCGGCGCATAGCCCAGGTTGAACGCGCCGCGGGCGGTGGAGTTCACGCACATGTGCGTCATGAATCCGGCCAGGACCAGGTGCGACGCGTCGACGGTCTTGAGCAGTCCGTCGAGCTCGGTCTTGACGAACGAATTCGGATAGTTCTTGATGACAACCGGCTCCGCGTCCCGCGGCGCCACCTGCGCGACGATCGCTCCGCTCTCGCCGTCGACGTCGTAGAGCGAGCCGGGACCGTCGTCGTGCTGGATGTGGATGACGGGGATACCTGCCGTACGCGCCCGCTCGAGCAGGGCCGCCGCTTCGTCGAGGGCCGGCTGGACCCCCTCGAGTTCCATCACCCCGTGGGTGTAGGTGTTCTGGCAGTCGATCAGGATGAGCGCCGAATCGGCCAGGCTGACCGGGGCAAGCGGAAGGCCTGCCATCGCGCGCAGGGTATTGGGATCAGACACGGTCCCAGCCTACTGGTGACCACCGGCAGGATTCGGAGGTTCAGCGGGCGGTGACCGCCAGCACCGCGTCGGCGAGTTCGGGACGGCACACGATCAGGTCGGGAAGTTTCGAGTCCCCCTGGTTGTACCGCAACGTGGAACCGTCGATGCGCGAGGTGTGCAACCCGGCGGCTCGGGCCACGGCCACCGGAGCCGCGGAGTCCCACTCGTACTGCCCGCCGGCATGGACGTAGACATCCGAGAGCCCCTGCACCACGGACGCCACTTTTGCTCCGGCCGAACCCATCTCGACGAGCACGCCGCCGAGCGCATCCCGAACCTCGAGCGCGACGGCGGGTGGGCGGGTCCGCGAGACCACGATCCGCGGCACCGCGGGCGCGGGCGGCGGGTCGGCCACCGTCGGGGTGGCCAGCGTGATGTCCTGCGCCGGCAGCGCGACCGCGCCGGCGATCAGTTCGCCGCCGTCGCCGTGGCGCTGCCAGAGCGCCACGTGCACCGCCCAGTCCGTCCGGCCGAGCTCGGAGAACTCCCGGGTACCGTCGAGCGGGTCGACGATCCAGACCCGCTCGGCGCCGAGCCGCACCGGATCGTCGACACCCTCCTCGGAGAGCACCGCGTCATCGGGTCGCTCGGCAGCCAGCGCCGCCATCAGGAAGTCATGCGAGCGCTTGTCCCCCGCCGCCTTCCTCTCCTCGGCGGTGGCTTCCGCCAGTTCCTGCCGGACATCGAGCAGCAGCGCACCGGCCTGGGTGGCCAGCAGCGCGGCGAGCTCGTGGTCGGTCACGTCCTTCCCTCGAGCATCTCGATGACCGCAACCGCCAGCTCGTCGGGGGTGCGGTCCGAGGTGAGGCGCAGATCCGGGTTCTTCGGCCGTTGATACGGGCTGTCGACACCGGTGAAGTGGGTGATCTCGCCGGCACGCGCCTTGGCGTACAACCCCTTCGGGTCGCGCCTCTCGCAATCCTCCAGCGGGGTGTCGCAGAACACCTCGTAGAAGTCGACACCGGCTTCGGTGGCCACCGTGCGCGCCAGCTCACGGTGCTCGGCGAGGGGACTGATCGCCGGCACCAGCACCACCTGACCGGAGTCGGCGAGGATCGCGGCCACGTGCGCGAGCCTGCGGAGGTTCTCCGACCGGTCGGCCATCGAGAAACCGAGGTCCGCGTTGAGGCCGTGACGCAGGTTGTCGCCGTCGAGAACGTAAGCGGGAATCCCCTTTTCGAGCAACTTCTGCTCGACGAGCATGGCCACCGAGGACTTGCCCGAGCCGGACAGGCCGGTGAACCACACTGTGCGCCCCCTTGTCAGCCGGTCCTCGGCGGTGCACAGCGACTCGTGCCGGACCGTGTTCGGGCTCGCAGTGCGTACCGTGCCGTCGCGCAGCACCATGCCCGCGGCCACGGTCCCGTTGGAGTTCGGGTCGATCAGGATGAACGAGCCGGTGGTCGCGTTGCGGCTGTACTCGTCGAGCAGCAGCGGCACGTGGGTGCGCAGCGAGACCCGGCCCAGCTCATTGAGTTTGAGCGCTGTCGCCGATTTGTCACGATGCAGGGTGTTGACATCGAGGCGGTAGTCCAGACCCGTCACCTTGACCCGCGTGGTGCGGGTGTTGTGCTTGATCAGGTAGTCGCGACCGGGTTCAAGCGACGCGCCGTCGGCCATCCAGCACACAGTGGCGTCGAAGTCCTGCGAAACCCTGGGCTGATTGTTCGGACGCGCGATCAGGTCACCACGGGAGATGTCGATGTCGTCGGTCAGGCTGACCGACACCGCCATCGGCGGGAACGCCTCTTCGATTGGGCCGCCCGGGCTTTCGATCGCGGCGATCTTGGTCGTCTTGCCGGTGGGCAGCACCACGACCTCGTCACCGACCCGCATCACCCCGCTGGCCAGCGTGCCCGCGTAGCTGCGGTGATCATGGTGGTCCCGGGTCTGCGGGCGGATCACGTACTGCACCGGGAACCGGACGTCGACGAGGTTGCGATCGCCGGCGATGTACACCTCTTCGAGGTGGGTGAGCAGCGACGGCCCTTCGTACCACGGCGTCACGTCGGACTTGGTGACCACGTTGTCGCCGTTGAGCGCCGACAGCGGGATGGTCGTCACGTCATGGACATCCAGGCGTGCGGCGAAGTCATGGAACTCGTTGCGGATCGACTCGAAACGCTCCTCGTCCCAGTCGACCAGGTCCATCTTGTTGACCGCCAGCACGACGTGCTGGATGCCGAGCAACGAGGCCAGGAAGGCATGCCGCCGCGACTGCTCGAGCAGCCCGTGGCGCGCATCGACGAGCACGATGGCCAGCTGCGCAGTCGACGTTCCGGTGACCATGTTGCGGGTGTACTGGATGTGACCCGGGGTGTCGGCGATGATGAATTTCCGCTTGGCCGTGGCGAAATAGCGGTAGGCGACATCGATGGTGATGCCCTGCTCGCGCTCGGCCCGCAGGCCGTCGGTCACCAGCGCCAGGTCGGTGTAGTCGTGTCCGCGCTCCTTGGAGGTGCGCTCGACTGCGGCAAGCTGGTCCTCCATGACGGCCTTGGAGTCGAAGAGCAACCGGCCGATCAGCGTGGACTTGCCGTCGTCGACCGAACCGGCGGTCGCGATCCTCAGAAGTGTTGCCATGGTTATTTCACCCGTCGCTTCGCTCGCCTTGGCATCAGAAGTAGCCCTCTCGCTTGCGGTCTTCCATGCCCGCCTCGGAGATCCGATCGTCGGCGCGGGTGGCGCCACGTTCGGTCAGCCGCGAGATGGCGGTCTCGGCGATGACCTCGGCGACGGTGGCCGCCGTCGACTCGACGCAGCCGGTGCAGGTGACGTCGCCGACGGTGCGGAACCGCACGGTCTTCTCGATGATCGGCTCGTCCTCATGTGGCTGCAGATACTTGTGGACGGCCAGCAGCATGCCGTCGCGCTCGAACACCTTGCGCTGGTGGGCGTAGTAGATCGACGGCAGCTTGATCTTCTCGGCGCCGATGTAGGACCAGATGTCGAACTCGGTCCAGTTGGACAACGGGAACACCCGGATGTGCTCACCCTTGTGGTGACGGCCGTTGTAGATGTTCCACAGCTCGGGGCGCTGAGCCTTGGGATCCCACTGGCCGAACTCGTCGCGGAAGGAGAAGACCCGCTCCTTGGCCCTGGCCTTCTCCTCGTCGCGGCGGGCACCGCCGAAGGCGGCATCGAACTTGTTCTCGCGGATGGCGCGCAACAACGTGAAGGTCTGCATCGGATTGCGCGACGGGATGGTCTCGACCACCCGGCCGGCGTCGATGTCGTCCTGCACCTTGGCGACCACCAGCCGCACGCCGGACTCCGCGACCAGCTCGTCACGGGCGGCCAGCACCTCGTCGAAGTTGTGGCCGGTGTCGACGTGCATCACCGGGAACGGCAACCGGCCGGGCCGGAAGGCCTTGATCGCAAGATGCAGCATGACGATCGAGTCCTTGCCACCCGAGAACAGCAGGACCGGCCGCTCGAACTCGGCGGCCACCTCCCTGATGATGTGGATGGCCTCGGCCTCCAACGCTCGCAGGTGGCTCAGTTCGTACCGGCCGGCGTTCTGGGTGAGCTCGTCGTCGGTGACCGTCATCGCATCTCCATAAAGTCGGTAGATATGACCAACTTACCAATCATGCCCTGGAATCTAGCGATCTGCCGCCGGTGCTGTCAACGTCGAGCGACTCCGCAGCCGGTACGCGGGCACGCCCAAATCCGACTTCTGCAGCAGAATTGCGAGTAACAGCCTGCAAAAGTCGGGTCTCGGCGTGCTTCGGGTCGCGCTGTCTAGGCGGTGACCTGTCAACGCTGCAGGTCGTACACGGTCGCACCACCGACGCTCATCGGGGTGAAGTTCTGCTCGACCCAAGTGGTGATGTCGGTCGGCGATCCGATGCCGCGGCCGGGCCCACCACGGTCGTCGGCGATGAAATAGCGCACCTGCCTGTCGGAGACATAGGCCTGGAACTGCTCGAGGGTCGGTGAGTTGTCGCCGCCGGTGAACCCGCCGATCGCCATCACCGAAGCGCCCGTCGCCAGCTCGAGGCCGCCTGCGGACATCGAGCCGATGGTTGCAGCAGCCCAGCGGTTGTCGTCGGCCGCCTCCACAAGCTGCTGCAGTTCGGTGTTGTCCGACACCGAGCCGCCGGCACCCCGGCCTCCCGGGCCACCGTCGGAGGCTGCCGGACCGGACATCGCCATCGGTCCCTCATCGGCGCGCATCGCCGTCTCGATCGTGTAGGCGGCAGGCACGGCCGCACCGAAGAACACTGCTGCGGCGGCGCCAATCGCGGTCGCACGACCGAGCCGGTGTAGGCCGACGGCGAGCGTCACGGCCACCACCACAGCGCCGATCAGCACCACCCAGCGCAGCCAGGGCAGCCAGTCCGGCGTTCGGTCGAGAAGGACGAACGCCCACACCCCGGTCGCCGCACACATCGTCGTCAACACCGCGCGCGGCGCCCGATACCGCCGGCCTCGCCAGAGTTCGGCCGTGCAGATCCCGACCAGTGCGGCGACCGCCGGGGCCAACGCCACGGTGTAGTACGGGTGGATGATGCCGTCCATGAAGCTGAACACCGCACCGGTGACCAGCAGCCAACCACCCCACAGCAACAGGCTCGCTCGGACTCCGGCCGTACGTGCAGTCCTGCGGGTGAACCACAGGCCCGCCCCCAGGCCGATCAGCGCAGCCGGCAACAGCCACGATGCCTCGGCGCCCATCGACGCACCGAACAGCCGACCGATCCCGGGCTCGCCGCCGAAGAACAGATTGCCGCCCGCCCCGTCCGGCCCGCCACCCGGCCCGCCACCGTCAGGGCCGCCACCAGGGCCGCCTTCGCCGCCGGTGACGCGCTGGATACCGTTGTAGCCCAATGCGAGTTGCACCAGGCTGTTGTCGGTGGAGCCACCGACGTACGGCCGTGAGCCTGCGGGCCAGATGCTGACCATCACCAGGAACGATCCAGCGGTCGCGATCATCGCACCGGCCGCCAACAGCAGCTTGCGCACCCGCTGCCACCACCCGACCGGCGCGGCCACCAGGAACGCCACCGCGAAACCGGGCACGACGAGGACGCCCTGCAGCATCTTGGCCAGGAACGCAAACCCCAGCACCACCCCCACCAGGACCAGCCACCGGGTGCCCGCCGTCTCCACCGCGCGCACCATGCAGTACGCGGCGACGACGAGCAGCAGCACCAGCAGCGCATCGGGGTTGTTGTACCGGAACATCAACGCCGCCACCGGCGTGACGGCGAGCACGGCGCCGGCGAGCAGGCCGGCGCCGGGGCCACTGACCCGGCGTACGGCGGCGTACACCACACCGACCGCCGCGACACCCATCAGTGCCTGCGGCAGCAGCATCGTGAACGGTGTGAACCCGAACAGCCTGCCCGACAACACCATCATCCACAGCGCGGCGGGCGGCTTGTCCACGGTGATCGCGTTACCGGCGTCCAAAGATCCGAACAGCCAGGCCTTCCAGTCCTGGGTACCCGCCTGCGCCGCTGCGGCGTAGTACTGGTTGGCCCAGCCCGAGGACCCCAGATCCCACAGGTAGAGCACCGCGGTGACGCTCAGCAGCGCGAGCAGTGCCGGCCGCACCCAGCGGGGCTGCGCCAAGCGGTCTTCCGCGCCGGGCAGCACAGGTGAGTCGGTGGTCAGTGTCTTCGCGGTCATCGCGGCTTTCCTTCTGTTTTGCTGCGCAGTGGGTGGAACACCCAGCCGCGCAGCAGGACGAAGCGCACCGCGGTGGCGAGCAGGTTGGCCCCGACGAGGACCGCGAGTTCGACTGTGTGGGGTGGCGCCTGCGTCGTGGCGTGCAGAATCCAGAGCGAGCCGCTGGTGATGGACAACGCGACGCCGAAGACGATCAGCCCTTCGGCGTGATGTCGGATCAAACGGGCGCTGCCCCCGACGCCGAACGTGAACCGCCGGTTGGCCGCCGTGTTGGCGAGCGCGGTGAGCAGCAGTGCGATCAGGTTGGCCAACTGCGCACCGGCCCACCCCTGAATCAGCACGAACAGCAGGACATAGGCGGCGGTCGATGCAACCCCGACGGCCCCGAACCGCACGACCTGCCGCAGCAGTGAACCCGGGGCGGCCGGGACTCCCGAAAGTCCGAGCTGTGCGGCGATGGTGTTGACCGGGATGGCGCCGGTGGCGAAACCGCGCAGCAGCCGTCCGATGCCGCGTAGGTCGGCGGCGGCTGTCGCCACGATGTCCACGGTGGTGTTCGGATCGTCCACCCAGTCCACCGGCACCTCGTGGATGCGCAATCCACTGCGCTCTGCCAGAACCAGAAGTTCGGTGTCGAAGAACCACCCGGTGTCCTCGACAAACGGCAGCAACCGAGCTGCGACGTCGGCGCGAATCGCTTTGAACCCACATTGTGCGTCGGAGAACCCGGCCGCCAGTGTGGATTTCAGCAGCAGGTTGTAGCAGCGGGAGATGACCTCCCGTTTGGGGCCGCGCCGCACGCGGGCACCGCGACCGAGCCTGGTCCCGATCGCAAGATCGGAGTGGCCCGAGACCAGCGGCGCGACCAGAGGGGCGAGTGCCGCGAGATCGGTGGACAGGTCGACGTCCATGTACACCAGGACCGTCGCGTCGGACGTCGACCAGACCTGATGCAGGGCGCGTCCCCGTCCCTTCTGTTCCAGCCTGACCACCCGCACGTCGGCCAGCTCGCCAGCGAGATCTGTCGCGATGCGGGCTGTGTCGTCGGTGCTCGCGTTGTCGGCGATGGTGATCCGCGCCGGGAACGGGACGGCCTCCCGCAGGTAGCGGTGCAGGCGGTGCACTGTGTCGGCCAGCACCTCTTGCTCGTTGTAGACGGGGACCACGACATCGAGCACCGGCACCCCGGAAGCGCGCGCTGCCGCCGCAGCGTTCGGCCGGGGTTCGAACGGCTTGTCACCACAGTGGAACTCGTGCTCGAGCACAGTGTCTGTCATGACATCCATGCTCGGCTGCACAGGTGTGCTCAGCGTTGGCCCGAGCTGTGTTCGGGCTGTGAGACGGCGGCCGGCGTGGTCAGGTCGTAGACGACCACCCCGTCGATGGTCTGTGCGGCATAGTGCGCCTGCACCCAATCGGTGATCGACGCCGACTCTCCACCGTCACCGCGACCCGGGCGACCCATCATCCGGCCCTCGATGAAGTAGTGGATCCGTCCCCCGTCGACGTGACCGATGAACTGCTCGAGCGTCGGCGCGGGGTCGGTGCCGTTGAAGCCCCCCACCGCCATCACCGGAGCACCGGATGTCAACTGGTACCCAGCGGCATTGTTGGACCCGACAACCGCTGCCGCCCAGGCATACTCGCTGGCCTGCGCGGCGATACGACGGGACAGCTCAGGCCCCGGGACCGGCGCGTTCAACAAGCCGTCGGGAAGACCGGGCCCACCGCTTCGTGCCGGTCCGACCGTAGGGATCGCTCCGCTGTGCGGTGTCGACGCGGTGGCAATGGAGTACGCGGTAGGCGCGGCGATGCACGCCACCACCGTGAGCAGCGCGACTGCATGGGTCGCCCTCTCACCCAACCAGTTCGACAGAAGCACCAGCACGGCCGCGCCCACTCCTGCGACAGCGACTCCCGCCCGCAGCACCGGCGCCCAGTCGCCATCACGGGCCAGCAGTACTGCCGCCAAGACAGCGGTGAGGAGGACCACGCCGGACAGTGTGGTCGCGGCGCGGACATCGGAACGCCTGTGCCACAGCAATGTTGCACCGATTCCGATTCCGGCGGCGATCGCCGGCGCGAGCGCCACCGTGTAGTAGGAGTGCACAATGCCGTTCATGTAGCTGAGCACCGCAGCCGTCACAGTCAGCCAGCCGCCCCAGATGATCAGAGCGGCACGGGTGGAGTCGGTGCGCGGTGCGCGGCGGGTGGCGACGAAACCCGCGGCGATGCAGATGATCGCTGCCGGCAGCAGCCACGCGATGTCCATGCCCATCCCCGAGCCGAACAGTCGACCCCAGCCGACGTCGTGGTTGAGGTTGCCCAGACCGCCGGGCTCGTCACCGGTCAGTCGACCGAACCCGTTGTACCCCAGAGTGAGTTCGACGATGCTGTTGTTCTGTGACCCGCCGATGTACGGTCGCGACGATGCCGGCCACAGGTCCACCAGCAGCAGAAACCAACCGGCGGAGAGCGCCACCGCGGCCACCGCGAACCCGGTGTGCAGGAACCGCCGGCCCAGCGGCCTGGACCCGGCAAACAGGTAGGCCGCCGCGAGCGCGGGTAACACCAGCAGCGCCTGCAACATCTTGGCCAGGAAGCCGAGCCCGACCGCCACACCCGCCGCGATCAGCCACCATCTGCCTGCATCCTTCTCACACGCGCGTTGGGTGCAGTAGGCGGCGAGGACCAACAGCAGTACCAGCAGCGCATCGGGATTGTTGAACCGGAACATCAGCGCCGCCACCGGCGTCAACGCAAATACCACGCCGGCAAGAAGTGCGGCCGTGGGGCCGGCGACGCGGCGGACCCCGGCATAGAGCACTGCGACCGCGGCGACGCCCATCAATGCCTGCGGCGCCAGCACGGCCCATGAGTTGAATCCGAACACCCGCACCGATACGGCCATCACCCACAGCGCGGCGGGGGTCTTGTCCACCGTGATGGCGTTCGCGGCGTCGCTGGACCCGAACAGCATCGCCGTCCAGTCGCTCGCGCCCGCCTGTGCCGCCGCTGAGTAGTAGGCATTCGCCCAGCCGCTGTATGCGAGGTTCCACAGGTAGAGAACCCCGGTGCCGCACAGCAGCAGGATCAACCCCGCCCGCGCCGAGCAGACGCGAAATCGCACACCCCGGGGGCTTTCTGCGCGATTTCGTGGCTGCTCGGCAGGAAGGAGGAAGGGCACCGATCGATCATCGGGGCCGGCGCTAGGTGCCCGGTTGGGCTCCGCTGTGGGCCGGCTGTGCATCGCCGGGCAGCCTGACGGTGAATTCCGTTCTGCCCGGGACACTGTGCACTTCGATCGTGCCGCGGTGTGCCCGCACCACCGCGTCGACGATCGCCAGGCCGAGCCCGGTGCTGCCGTCCCGTCGCGAACGCGAGGAGTCACCGCGCGCGAACCGCTCGAACACATCGGGCTGCAGCCAGGGTGGGATGCCCGGCCCGTCGTCGAGGACGGTCAACACCGCGTCGGCCCGGTCACCCACCGCCAGCGATGTGGTGACAGAGGTGCCCGGCGGGGTGTGGATACGGGCATTGGCCAGCAGGTTGGCCAGCACCTGGTGCAGACGCGCCTCGTCTCCGACGACCATGA
The DNA here is from genome assembly GCF_010723735.1 of Mycolicibacterium hippocampi. Lineage (GTDB taxonomy): Bacteria > Actinomycetota > Actinomycetes > Mycobacteriales > Mycobacteriaceae > Mycobacterium > Mycobacterium hippocampi. Next base: position 4,984,728 of record NZ_BLLB01000002.1, read on the forward strand.
CGGGTTCGTCGGGCAGATCCAGCTCCCATTTGTGCTCCGAACCGGCGATGTGCGCGTCGCTGACCGCGTCCACGACCAGGCGGGTCAGGTCGACCGGATCCCGCTGCAAGGGACGTCCGGTGTCCAGGCGGGCCAGCAGCAGCAGGTCCTCGACGAGGTGGGTCATCCGCTCGGTCTCGGATTCGACGCGGCTCATCGCGTGGGCGACGTCCTCGGGCAGTTCGCTCTGCTTGCGTTGGGCCAGTTCGGTATAACCGCGGATGGCCGCCAGGGGCGTACGCAACTCATGGCTGGCGTCGGCGACGAACTGCCGCACCCGGGTCTCGCTGGCCTGGCGCGCCGACAGCGCCCCGGCGATGCGGTCGAGCATGCGGTTCAGCGCGCCGGAGAGCTGGCCGATCTCGGTGTGCGCGGCGGCCGGATCGACCTTGACGATCGGTGTCGGCAACCGCACCTCACCTCGGTCCAACTCCAGATCGGCGACCTGCTGGGCGGCCGCGGACACCCGCGCGAGCGGCTCGAGCTGGCGCCGGACGATGACGATGCCCGCCGTCGCTGCGGCCAGTAGGGCGACGGCGCCGACCACACAGAAGATGACGAATACCCAGAGCATGGTGTCGTCGACATCGGCAGTGGGCAGGCCGGTGACGATGGCCTCGCCCGGGTGGTGGGCAGGCGAGCTCACTACCCGATAACGGCCGAGCCGCTCGAGGTCGAGCGTCCTGGGACGCATGTCGACGGGAAGCTCGGCGAGTTGCTGGGCCGCTGCCGAGGAGATCGCGGCGCGGGACCCGTCGGTGGTGATGACGCCGGCGTCCAGCACGGATCCTTGCGACACGACCGCGCCGACCGTGCGGATCGCCTGGCCCGGCGCGTTGAGGAAGGCCGGACCCACCTCGTCGCCGTCGCGGATGACCACGCGAGGCGCGGAGCCGGGCGGCCGGGGCAGGCCGGGCTGCCGCATCATCGGCGGGCCCATACCGGGCGGTGGCGGTGGCGGCCCGAAGTCGAAAATCATCGCCGAGCGCCTGGCGGCCTCCACCACCTGTTCGTCGAGCTGGTTCATCAAGAACCGTTGCAGCGCAAACTCGGTGGCGATGCCGATGCCCGCGCACACCGCCGCCAGCAGCACGACCTGGGTGACCAGCAGACGCGTCCGCAGCGACCAGCCGCGCGGCGCGCGCCAGCCCGCCCGCGCAGAATCAGCGCGCGGGCTTGAGGACATAGCCCGCACCCCGCAACGTGTGGATCATCGGTTCCCGTCCGCTGTCGATCTTCTTGCGCAGGTAGGACACGTACAGCTCGACGATGTTCGACCGCCCGCCGAAGTCATAGCTCCACACCCGATCGAGGATCTGCGCCTTGCTCAGCACCCGTTTGGCATTGCGCATCATGAACCGCAACAGTTCGAACTCCGTCGCGGTCAGCGAGATGACGTCGCCGGCGCGAGTCACCTCATGGCTGTCTTCGTCGAGCACGAGGTCTCCGACGACGATCTTGGCCCCGCCGCCCTCGGTGGTCACGCCGGTGCGCCGCAGCAGTGCCCGCAGCCGCAGCACCACCTCTTCGAGGCTGAACGGCTTGGTCACGTAGTCATCACCACCGGCGGTCAGGCCCGCGATGCGGTCCTCGACCGAGTCCTTGGCGGTGAGCAGCAGCAGCGGCAGCCCCGGGATCTGCTCACGCAGCTTGCGCAGCACCTCCAGCCCGCTCATGTCCGGCAGCATCACGTCGAGCACGACCACGTCAGGCGGCGTCTCCCTGGCGAGTGCGATCGCGGTGGCACCGTCGCCGGCGGTCACGATCTCCCAGCCCTCGTAACGCAGCGCCATGGATACCAACTCGGCGAGCACTGGCTCGTCGTCGACGACGAGGACGTGGATGGGACTTCCGTCCGCGCGGCGCATCACCACCCGGGCACCGTCGCCGGAGGCGGCGAAACCGGCACCGTCGCCGGAGGCGGCGAAACCGGCACCGTCGCCGGAGGCGGCGAAACCGGCACCGTCGCCGGAGGCGGCGAAACCGGCACCATCGCCGTCGGAAACAGGGGTGTCGGCCACTGACCCATTATGTGCCCGGGCGCTAGGCGCACTCTGTGCCGTTACTGTGCGCAGGCTGTGAACGTTCACCCACATCCGATGCTGGGTCGCCGCACAGCCCGTGCACATCGGGCGGATCCAGTGTGATGGCATGAGCAACGACGACGTGATGTTCGACGACTCCGTATGGGGCAGCCCGCAACCGGGGCCGCGGCGCTGGAGCGCTCGTGAGACGGCGGTGGCCGTCGGTATCGCGGCGGTCATCGCGGGGCTCGGCGGGGCGGCGATCTATGCGGCGACCTCGGAGTCCGCACCTGCGCTCGGACCACCTGACCACCCGGCTCTCGGCCGGTCAGGACCTGGGCAACCGCCGATCCGATAGCGGCAGCCCGGTGCCGATCAGCCACGCCGAGGACACCTGAACGGGCTGTGTCAACACATTTCTCCTAACCTGTCCGAATGCAGCCCAGCGGCGGACCCACCGCATGACCCGCTTCCTCGCGCGTCGGCTGCTCAACTACATCGTGCTGCTGGGCATCGCGTCGTTCCTCACGTTCACGCTGACGTCGCTGACGTTCGAACCGCTCGACAGCCTGCTGGAACGCAACCCGCGGCCTCCCCAGTCCGTCATCGACGCCAAGGCCGCCGAGCTGGAGCTCGACGAACCGATTCCGGTCCGCTACGCGAACTGGGTGTCGGGGGCGGTCCGCGGGGACTTCGGGACCACGGTCACCGGTCAGCCGGTCACCGAGGAGCTGTGGCGTCGCATCGGGGTGAGCCTGCGGTTGGTCGTGATCGGTTCGGTGGTGGGCACCGTCGTCGGCGTCGTCGTCGGCGCGTGGGGCGCGGTCCGCCAGTACCGGCTCTCCGACCGGGCCGTCACCGTGGCATCTCTGCTGATCCTGAGCACCCCGACCTTCGTGGTGGCCAACCTGCTGATCCTGGGCGCGCTGAAGGTGAACTCGGTCCTGGGGATACAGCTGTTCGAGTACACCGGGGAGACGTCACCGGACGCGGTGGGGGGCGCCTGGAATCAGTTCGTCGACCGGCTGCAGCATCTGGTCCTGCCCACCTTCACGCTCGCGCTGGCGTCGATCGCCGGGTTCAGCCGCTACCAGCGCAACGCGATGCTCGACGTGCTCGGACAGGACTTCATCCGAACCGCGCGGGCCAAGGGGCTGACCCGGCGGCGGGCGCTGTTCAAGCACGGCCTGCGCACCGCGCTCATCCCGATGGCGACGCTGTTCGCCTACGGCGTCAGCGCCCTGGTCACCGGCGCGGTGTTCGTCGAGAAGATCTTCGGGTGGCACGGCATGGGTGAGTGGGTGGTGCAGGGTATCGCCTCCCAGGACACCAACATCATCGCCGCGATCACGGTCTTCTCCGGGGCGACGATCCTGCTGGCGGGGTTGCTGTCCGACGTGATCTACGCCGCGCTCGACCCGAGGGTGCGTGCGTCGTGAGCGAATCATCGACCGAATACCAGTTCGTCTCCCGGCGCACGCTGGTGCTGCGACGCTTCCTGCGCAACCGGGCGGCCGTGGTGTCGCTGGTGGTGCTGTGTCTGCTGTTCGTGGGCTGCTACGCGTTGCCCCCGCTGCTGCCCTATTCCTACAACGATCTGGACTACTACGCCCTGCAGCAGCCACCGACCACCGAGCACTGGTTCGGCACGAACGCGCTGGGCCAGGACCTGCTCGCGCAGACTCTGCGCGGTATGCAGAAATCGCTGCTGATCGGTGTCTGTGTGGCGTTCATCTCGACGATCATCGCGGCGACGGTCGGCGCGATCGCCGGGTATTTCGGCGGCTGGCGCGACCGGTCGTTGATGTGGCTCGTCGACCTGCTGCTGGTCGTTCCGAGCTTCATCCTTATCGCGATCGTCACACCCCGGATCAGAGAGTCCGGCACCGTCCTCTGGCTCATCCTGTTGCTGGCGGTGTTCAGCTGGATGATCAGCTCCAGGATGGTGCGCGGCATGACGATGAGCTTGCGGGAGCGCGAATTCGTGGTCGCCGCGCGATACATGGGCGTCAGCCACTGGCGCATCATCGTCCGTCACATCCTGCCCAACGTGGCGTCCATCCTGATCATCGACACCGCGTTGAACGTCGGCCTGGCCATCCTGGCGGAGACCGGTCTGAGCTTCCTCGGCTTCGGGGTGCAACCTCCCGACGTGTCGTTGGGGACCCTGATCGCCGACGGCACCCGGTCGGTGACGACGTTCCCGTGGGTGTTCCTGTTCCCCGCCGGAATGCTGGTGGCGATCGTGTTGTGCGCCAACCTCATCGGCGACGGGCTGCGCGACGCCCTGGACCCGGCCGCGCGACCCGCCCCGAGCCGTAGCCGGCGCCGCGCGCAGAAGGCGGAGCGCCGCCCATGACCCTTCTCGAGGTACGAGGTCTGACGGTCGGCTTCGCCACCGACACCGAACACGTGGCCGCCGTGCGCGGCCTGGACTACCACGTCGAAGCCGGTGAAGTCGTCGCGCTGGTCGGCGAATCCGGCGCGGGGAAGTCGGCGGGCGCGATGGCTGTCATCGGCCTGCTCCCCCCGTACGCCGAGGTGTCGGGTTCGGTCCAGTTGCACGGCGAGGAACTGCTGGGTCTGTCCGACCAGCAGATGTCCCGCATCCGGGGCCGCAGGATCGGCACCGTCTTCCAGGACCCGATGTCGGCGCTGACCCCGGTCTACAGCGTCGGCGACCAGATCGCCGAGGCGATCCAGATCCACCACGGCGACGTCAGCGGCAGGGCGGCGCGCACCCGCGCCGTCGAGCTGCTCGAACTGGTCGGGATCGCCCAGCCGCAGCGACGAGCTCGCGCGTTCCCGCACGAACTGTCCGGCGGGGAACGCCAGCGCGTCGTCATCGCGATCGCGATCGCCAACGACCCCGACCTACTGATCTGCGACGAACCCACGACCGCGCTCGACGTCACTGTGCAGGCGCAGATCCTCGACGTGCTGCGCACGGCCCGCGACGTCACCGGCGCCGGGGTGCTGATCATCACCCACGATCTCGGCGTCGTCGCGGAGTTCGCCGACCGCGCCCTGGTGATGTACGCCGGGCGGGCGGTGGAGACGGCTCCGGTCGCCGATCTGTACCGCAGCCGCCGGATGCCCTACACCGCCGGTCTGCTCGGCTCGGTCCCGCGCCTGGACGCAGACCAGGGTGCCCGGCTGGTGCCGATCCCCGGCGCTCCCCCGTCACTGGCGGCGTTGCCTGCAGGCTGCCCGTTCACCCCGCGGTGTCCGCTCGCCATCGACGCCTGCCACGCGCAGGAGCCGGAACTCGAGACGGTCGGCGCCGATCACCGGGTTGCCTGCATCCGCAGTGACGAAGTCGCCGGCCGCAGCGCCGCCGAGATCTACGGCCTGTCGACCGGACCGCAGCCGGTGGTCGGCCCGGCGGCCGACGAATCCGTCGTGCTGCGCGTTCGCGATCTGGTCAAGACGTACACGTTGACCAAGGGAGTGGTGCTGCGCCGCCGGATCGGTGAGGTACGCGCTGTCGACGGCATCGGTTTCGAGTTGCAGCAGGGTCGCACCCTGGGCATCGTCGGGGAATCGGGCTCGGGCAAGTCGACGACACTGCATCAGATCCTGGATCTCACCGCACCCCAGGGCGGATCCATCGAGGTGCTCGGCGCCGACGTCGCCACGTTGGACAGACGCTCCCGCAAGGTGTTGCGGGGTGACCTGCAGGTGGTGTTCCAGGATCCGGTCGCGTCCCTGGATCCCCGGCTGCCGGTGTTCGATGTGCTGGCAGAGCCGCTACGGGCCAACGGCTTCGACAAGAACACAATCGATGACCGGGTGGCCGGACTGCTCGCCGAGGTCGGGTTGCGCCGGGAGGACGCCGGCAGGTACCCGGCGGAATTCTCCGGCGGCCAGAAGCAGCGCATCGGTATCGCCCGGGCGCTGGCATTACAACCGAAGATCCTGGCGCTCGACGAGCCGGTGTCTGCGCTGGACGTGTCCATCCAGGCCGGCATCATCAACCTGCTGCTCGATCTGCAGGACCGCCTCGGACTGGCCTACCTGTTCGTCTCCCACGACCTGTCGGTGGTCAAACACCTCGCCCATCGGGTGGCGGTGATGCACAAGGGCGTGATCGTCGAGCAGGGTGACGGTGAGCAGGTTTTCGCCCACCCCCGACACGAGTACACACGCCGGTTGCTGGCTGCGGTGCCGCGGCCGCCGGCGGATCACGGATAAAGTCGGTGGGCATGACCTACCGAACCTCCCGAGCAGTCGCAAAATCGCACGAGCCGCCCCTGTCGCGTGCGATTCTGCGTCTGCTCGGTGTCGGCATGGCGGCGGTGCTGGTGCTGACCGGCTGTTCCAGCCCGGACAGCGACGTGCCTTCCGCCGGTGGTGACGCCGAGATAGGTGCGACCGCCGACATCAACCCGCAGGATCCTTCGACGCTGCAGCAGGGCGGCAACCTGCGGCTCTCGCTGTCGGGTTTCCCGCCCAACTTCAACTACCTGCACATCGACGGCAACCTCGCGGACCTCGGCGCGTTGTTGCGCGCCACGCAGCCGCGGGCCTTCTTCATCAGGCCCGACGGGGAGATGACGGTCAACGAGGACTACTTCACCAACGTCGAGTTGACCAGCACGGACCCCCAGGTCGTCACCTACACGATCAACCCGAAGGCGGTCTGGTCCGACGGCACGCCGATCACCTGGGACGACATCGCGGCCCAGATCAACGCCACCAGTGGCAAGGACCCGGCATATCTGTTCGCGGCCCCGAACGGCAGCGAGCGCGTCGCGTCGGTGACCAAGGGTGTCGACGACCGGCAGGCCGTCATCACCTTCGCCAGGCATTACGCCGACTGGCGGGGCATGTTCGCAGGCAACAGCATGCTCGCCCCCAAGGTGATGACCGAGACGCCGGAGGCGTTCAACACCGGCTTCCTGGACGGGCCCGCGCCGTCGGCCGGGCCGTTCACGATCACCTCCGTCGACCGCGGGGCACAGCGAATCGTGTTGAGCCGCAACCCGCAATGGTGGGGCACCCCGCCGGTTCTGGATTCGATCACCTACACGGTGCTCGACGACGCAGCCAAGATCCCGGCCCTGCAGAACAACGCGCTCGACGCGGTCGGGCTGGCCACGCTGGATGATCTGACGATCGCCCGCCGCACCGACGGCGTCTCGGTCCGGCGGGCACCGGCACCGAGCTGGTACCACTTCACGTTCAACGGCGCGGAAGGGTCGATCCTGTCCGATCCGGCGCTCCGGACGGCGATCGCCAAAGGCATCGACCGCCAGGCCATCGCGGCGATCACGCAGCGTGGCCTCGTCGACAACCCGGTACCGCTGAACAACCACCTCTACCTCGCGGGCCAGGAGGGCTACCAAGACAACGCCACCGCCTTCGACCCGGAGGCCGCAAGGCGTGATCTGGATGCGCTCGGCTGGACACTCGGCGGCGACGGCCAGTTCCGAGAGAAGGACGGCCGCAGGCTCACCATCCGCGACGTCTTCTACGACGCGCAGAGCACCCGCCAGATCGGTCAGATCGCGCAGAACAACCTGGCGCAGATCGGGGTCGAACTGCAGTTGAACGCCGTCGCCGGCGGCACCTTGTTCAGCGACCACATCACGCCGGGGAACTTCGACATCGCCCAGTTCGGTTGGGTCGGCGACGCGTTCCCGCTGGGTGGCCTGACCCAGATCTATGCCTCAGATGGCGAGAGCAACTTCGGCAGGATCGGCAGCCCCGAGATCGACGCGAAGATCGAGGAGACGCTCTCCGAGCTGGACCCGGCCAAGGCCCGCACCCTGGGCAACGAGCTCGACGAGATGATCTGGGACGTCGGCTTCAGCCTGCCGCTGTTCCAGTCACCGGGCAACGTCGCGGTGCGCAGCAACCTGGCCAACTACGGCCCATCCGGCATCGGTGACCTGAAGTACACCGCGATCGGCTTCATGAAGGAGTGACCGGGCGCCCGGCGCGGGAGATCGCGTCGGGCACCACGGACTCCGCCTTCGCCGCGATGTTGATCGCGCCGGCGAGCAGTCGCAGGGACAGGTTCGCCGGTAGGGCATCCAGTTCGGTTGACAGCGCGGGGAGTTCGTGGATGTCGCCGGAGTACGCGGACTTGCAGATCCGCAGCGCGGCCTGTTCTCGGGTGTCGAGGATGCTGTGACCGGCCGTCGGGAGTTCGACGAGCACCGCGTCCGGGATGAGTTCGGCGACCCGCTGTGCCACGGCCGGTGGCGTGGTCAGGTCACGCCCGCCGGAGATCACCGCAGTCGGCCACGAGAAGCCCGGCATGGCGATCGTCAGATCGTACGGCTCGGCGACGAAATCCGGTTCACCGCTGGCGATCTCGCGGAACGCGACGGCCGGGTCGAGCGGCTCGCCGTCGGGTACCGCACCGTAGTTGAGTTCCCGGTAGGCGATGCGCTCGACGAGGTCCGGCTCATGGTGGTACGGCGTCTGACGCTCCAGCAACAGCCTGGTTCCCAGCCCCACCGCGGCCCACAGCCAGTCGTGACCGGCCAGCAGCAGGTCCAGCTGACGGTCCAGGACCTCCGGGCCCGCGATGCCGTACATGCCTGCAGCCCGCAGCACGGCCGTCGGATCCAGGATGCCGTCGGCAACCAGTCGGCGCACCTTGACCGCCAGGTCCGAGCTCTCCGGGACCAGCCCGTCCCAGAGCACCCGTCGGATCTGTGCCCGGACGTCGTCGATGTCGTCGGCCGAGAGCAAGGGGCTGTCCAGCACCATCGTCTGGATCCGTGCGGGGTGACGCACCCCGAGACCGGCTGCCAGATACGTGCCGTAGGACGTGCCGTACACGGTCGCCGTATCGACCTGGGCGTCGTCGAGCACGGCGGCGATGTCGTCGACCGCCGCGTCGACGGTCAGCGCCTCCGGGGGCAGGTCGACGCCGTCGTCGTCGTGGCGGGACAGGCCGACCCCGCGGTGCTCGACCATGATGACGTCGAGCCCCTCGACCGCAGCGTGGCGCCGAAACGCCCGGTAGAGCGCCACCGACGCCGCTCCGGGCCCGCCCGGGACGACGAGCAGCGGATGGCTGGATTTGCGCCCGGTCCGCACGTAGTAGAGGTCGAACTCACGGTCGCCGCCACGCCCGACCGGCCTGCGGACCGGGCGCACACCGGCCAGTGCGGCGAGCTTGTCGTGCGCTCGGCGCCGCGAGGCGTTCATCGTCATCACGTTTCATTGTGCCGTGCGCGTTCTCAGCGCACTCGGCGGCCACGAAGGTGCGCTCGATGTCCGCGGTTGACGGCGCGTCGGTGTGCAGACGCGCGTTCGCGGTCAGGAGGTGATGAGGTCGGCGGCTTTCTCGCCGATCAACACGCTGGGTGCGTGGGTGTGGCCGCGGATGATCGACGGCATCACCGACGCATCGGCCACCCGCAGCGCCTTCACGCCGCGGACCCGCAGCTCGGGATCGACGACGCTGGCGTCGTCGCGGCCCATCCGGCAGGTGCCGACCGGGTGATAAAGCGTGTGCGACAGCGATTCCATTGCCCTGACCAGGGTTTCGTCGTCGAGCGTGGTGGCGTCCAACGGGCGGGCGATTCTGCCGATGGTCCCCCGCAGCGCGGGGGCTCGGGCGATGTCGGCGCACACCCGCAGGCCTGCCATCAGCGCGTCACGATCCGCTCCCGCGTCGTCGGTCAGGTACCGGGGGTCGACCAGCGGCTTGTCGTGCGGGTCGGCGGTACGAAGCGTGATCGTGCCCCGGCTCTGCGGTTTGAGCAGGATCGGACCCATCACGACGGCGTGGCCGACGTACGGGTCGCCGATCCCCTCGTCGAAATAGGGTGCGGGAGCGAAGATCAGCTCGAGATCCGGGAGCTCCAGATCCGGCCGGCTCTTGATGAAGCCGTAGGCCTCTCCGACGTTCGAGGTGAGCATTCCGCGCCGCCGCACGAAGTAGTTGAGCAGCTCCAACGGTTTCTGCGCCGCGAACAGCGAGTCGTGGGGGACGTCGAAGCCCAGCGGGATGACGAGGTGATCGATCAGGTTGGCGCCCACTTCCGGCGAGTGCGCGACGCCGACGATACCGTGGCGGGTGAGTTGATCGTTGTCACCGATCCCGGAGAGCATCAGCAGCTGCGGGGTGTTGATCGCCCCGGCACACAGCACCACCTCGCGGCGTGCGGTGACCACGGTGCGGCCGTCTTTGCCGTCGAACTCGACGCCGATCGCGCGGTCGCCGGCGAACACCACCCGCGTCGCCGTGGCCTCGGTGAGCACCCGCAGGTTCTTACGTTTGCGGATGGGCTTGAGGTAGGCGTCCGCGCTGCTCCACCGCGCGCCCCGGCGCTGGGTGACATGGGTCTCGCAGAAGCCTTGTGGCTGCGCCTGGTTCGGCTCCTCGACGGGGTATCCGCATTCCTGCGCCGCGGTCAGCCAGGCTGCGGTCGACGCCCGCGGGCTGCGTTGGCGTGAGATGACCAGCGGCCCGGATTCGATGCGCCGCAGGTACGGCTCGAGGTGGGCGTGGTCCCATTGCTCGCCGGCGTGTTCACCCCACTCGTCATAGTCGGCGGAGAACCCACGCACCCACATCATCGCGTTCATCGAGGACGACCCGCCGAGCATCTTGCCGCGGGGCCAGTAGATCCGGCGTCCGCCGAGACCCCGTTGCGGTTCGGTCAGGTAATTCCAGTCCAGCGGGCCCCGCATCAACTGGGCGAAGCCGGCAGGGATGTGGACGAACTTGTCCTTGTCCCGCCGGCCCGCCTCGAGCACGGTGACCCGGACGGAGGGATCGGCACTGAGGCGGTTGGCCAGGACAGCGCCGGCAGAGCCTGTTCCCACGATGACGTAATCGGCGTCCACGAGCGGAAGTCTAGGTGCCGGCCCGACAGAGGCCGACGGTTTCAGGCGGTCAGCTCGATGTGCTGGGCGCAGCGCACCCCGGCGTAACGCTGTGGGCTGCACGTCAGGATGATGACCTGGCCGTCGGTGGAGACCGCGTCGAACACCTCGGCCATCTTCGTCAGCCGTTCGGCGTCGGTGAACCCGAGCGCGTCGTCGATCACCACCGGCACGCTGTCCTCCTTGGCGACCAGGACGGCGCCGGCCAGTCGGGCGACGATGCCCAGTTGCTCCTTGGCTCCCCCCGACAGCGACTCATAGGGCACGGTGCGCCCCGACAGGGTGCGGCCCTCGATGCACAGCTTGCTGTCGATGTCGACCTCGAAGCTCTCGCCGAACACGATGCGGCCCAACCGCTCCACCTCGTCGCGGAACGGGTCGACGTAGCGCAGCCGCATCGCGTCCCGGTGGCGGCCCATGACCGTGCGGAGCAGCTGCGCGGCCCGGGCGCGGCGTTGCACTCGCTGATGCTCGCCCTCGGCGTGCTCGCGTTCGGCCTCCGCGGTGTCCAGCCGGCCTTTGCGCCCCTCGGTGCCGTAGACCTTCAACTGAGCGGCGATTTCGCGCAGCTCCTCGGCGGCGAGGTCACGGCGAGTCTGGATGCCGGCGGCGGCCCGCTCTGCGTCCTCGAGTTCGGCGGCGACCACCGCCGGTTGGTGGCCGGCCAGTTCGGCGTCCAGCCGGGCGACCAGAGCCAGCGCTTTCGCCGACACCTCAGCTTCGGTCTCGGCCTTGACCGCCAGCTCGTCGTCACCGGCGGCCTGTCGCTGCGTGGCGAGCCGCTGTCCGGCGGCGGTCAGCTCCGTCTGCGCGGCCTGCAGCTTCTCCTTGGCGCGAGCCGCACGCAGTCCACGCTCGGCGAGCAGCTTGGTCGCCTCTTCGGCGACCTTGCGGTGGGTCTCACAGTCCCGGACGGTCTGCTGATGCGCCGAGGTGGCCGCCTCGAGTTCGGCGTGCACCGCGGCGGGCTCCTGCGGGCCGGCTGCCGCCCGGTCCCACAGACCGTCCTCGGTGGGCATGCGGGCCTGCAGCTGCGACAACCGCGACCGTAGGTCCTCGAGGGTGTCTTCTGCGGTGAGCGCACCGAGGACGGATCGCAGCCGTTCCACGGCATGGTCCAGGCTGCGGCGTTGTTCGTCGAGGGTGCGCGCTGCGGCGACGTCGGCGACGCCGGCCTGCTGCAGCGCGGCCGCCAGGTTCGCCCGGGCGGCGTCGAGCGCGGCCTGGGTGGTCGCGGCCGGCGTTCCCGCGGTGACCCGCATCGAGAGCACGCCGGAAACGTCGACCCCGGTCGCACCGCTGACCCCTGTCGACCATCGGTCGCCCGCGCGCAACGTGACGGTTTCTCCGCCGACCTGCACCTCGAGATCGGTGGTGGCGACGAGCTCGAGGTGCGCCGAGGCCTGCTCGGCAGCGGCGCCGGCCCGCTCGACCGCGCCCGCGGCACCTTCGATGGTCTGCATCAGCTGACCGGTGAGCGTGATCGCGGACAGACTTCGCTGCGCGGCATCGAGTTCGAGTTGGTGGCCTTCGATGGTGCCGATACGGGCGGCGATGCGGTCGACCTGGTCCCGGTCGGCCAGCAGCTGCGCAGCAGCACGCGCGGCGTCGACCCGGGCCTGAGCGGTTTCGAGGGCGGACCGCGCCTGCGTTGCCGCCTCCTCGGCCGCCAACTGGACCTCCTCCGCGGTCGCCAGTTCGTCGGCTGCTTCGTCGGACGCAGCCTGCAGGCCGGCGATCGCCGCGGTGCGTTCGTCGATGTCGGCCCGCGCGCGGCGCCGCTCGGTCAACGCCGCGAGCGTCGCGGTGTGCGTCGACTTCGCCGCATCGGCCAGCGCGGTGGCCTGAGCGAGCTCGCCGCGCAGCCTCGCGATGGTCGCAGCGGCGGTTCTGGCGCCGGTGAGTCGCTCGAGTGCAGCGGCGCTGTCCGTCGTCAGCACCGCGACCTGGGCGGTCAGCGTGGCGTGGGTGCGGACCGCCTCGTCGACCTCGGCAACCGCAGCGGCGCACTTGGCCACGTCCTCGTCGGCAGCCCGCAGTCTGGCGATCGCGGTCGCCCATTCCCCGGTGGGGCGCCCCGTCGTGGTGAAGTATCGTCGGTACTCCTCGTCGATCCGGTTGATCAGCAGCGTGTCGACGTCACCGCAGTTGCCGCCGTTGGGCAGGGCGGTGTCTGCGGTGTCTGCGACCTCGCCGGCCGCCACATCGAGGGCGCGGGACAGGGCGTTGCATCCGGACAGGTCAGCCGCCGAGGTGGGCGCCGACTGCAACACCCGCTGGGCCTGCCACAGATCCATGTCGACGGTTTCGGCGAGCATCGCCAGCACCCTGTCGTGGGCGTCGTCACCGGTGAGTTGTTCGCGCCGCGGCGCCAGCAGCGTCAACTCCGTCTCGGCGCGCTTGTGGAACCGTTTCCGGTACACGAAACGGTAAGGCCCGGTCGAGATCTCGGCGGTGACCTCGGCACCGACATCGGCGTGGGTGGGCTTGACCTGTTTGACCTCTTTCTTGGTCGAGCGGTCCTTGGTCTCGAGCAGCAGGTCGAGAGCCTCCAGCATCGAGGTCTTGCCGGTCTCGTTGGCGCCGCTGATGACGACCACGCCGTGGTCGGGCAGCTCGATGTCGCGGTGGGAGATGCCGCGGTAGTTCGTCAGTGTCAGGCGGTGCAACTTCATGCGGCACCACCCTCGGCCAGCCGCCGCAGCAGCGCCAGCGCACCCCGGGCGTCCTCGGCTTCCTCGCCGGTGGAGCGCGCGGCAGCCACCAGTTCGTCGACCGCGGCGACCGCGAAACCGCCGATGCCGAGATCGTCGAACTCGCCGTCGGCGGGCATCACCGCGATGTCGGTCTGCCTGTCCCACGGGACGAGCGCGGCGAACAGCCGGGCGTAACGGTCCAGACAGCCGTCCAACGTGGCCTTGTCGGTGACGGTCAGCGTTCCGGTCAGACCCAGCCGGATCACCGTGCGCTCCTTGTCCGGCATCAGGTCGAGGTTGATGTCGAGATCGGCGATGTCCCGGCTGTTGTCCACCGGACGGCGTAGCGACACGAACCGCCAGTTGCCGATCCGGCGGGCGTCGACCGCGACGGGTCGCTGCGGGTCGGATTCATCGATGTCGACGACGAGCACCTGTCCAGGGTCCGGTTCGATGTCGTCGTAGTTCGTCACCTCCGGTGAGCCCGAGTACCAGACGCGCCCGGTGGCGCCGACGCTCAACCGGGAGTGCTTGTCCCCCAACGCGACATAGTGGACCGCACCGCGGGCGACGGCGGACTCCAGCGCTGCGAACCCGATCAGTGAAGGTCTGTCCTTGTCGGGCACGAGGATGTCGACCGCACCGTGGCCGACGAGGATTCGGGTGGTCCCGTCGGCCGGCAACGCCTCGAGAACCTCGGCGACGAGGTCGGTGGTGGGCGCCTTCGAGTACCACGGCGCGGCAACCAGCTGCAGACCGGGCCGCACCTCGTGGATACCGGGGCGGTCCAGGACGACGACGTTGTCGGGCCGCTCTGCGGCGAACAGCGCGCTGGTGTACACCGACGACGCATCGAGCGGGTCGTGATTGCCGGGAAGCAGATAGACCGGCACGTTGACGGCGCGCATCGCCTCCAGCGACTGGCTGACGTCGCGCGGGGCCAGCTGATTGTGCTCGAACACATCGCCGGCGACGACGACGAACTCGGCGTCGACCTCGGTGGCGAGCGGGCCGAGAGCCGCGACCGCGGCGCGCCGGGCAGCCGAATACCGAGGCTGCGCTTCCCCGTTGAGGAAATGGCGGGTCATCCCGAGTTGCCAGTCGGCAGTGTGCAGAAACCGCATCTCACCCGTCCTTCCTCACCTGGTCCCCCGGCCTGTCGGCCATGGCACCGCGAGTGTATGGCGGGCCACCGACAAGTCCGGGGACGCGCACCGCAATGCCCTACCGTTGTTGCCATGAGCACCACGATCCGCACACTGTTGCTGCTGCGCCACGCCAAGTCGGACTATCCGTCCGGCGTCGACGACCATGAGCGCCCGCTGGCCGAGCGGGGCATTCGGGAGGCCGCACTGGCCGGCGACTGGATACGAACGAACGTCGGTGACGTCGATGCGGTGTTGTGTTCGACCGCAACCCGCACGCGCCAGACGCTGGAGCGGACCGGGATCACCGCGGCGGTGCAGTATGTCGATCGCATCTACGACTCGACACCCGGCATCGTCATCGACGAGATCAACGGCGTGCGATCACGATTCGCCGCAGACCTCGGGGACCACGCCGAACTCGCCACCCTGCTGGTGGTGGGACACGAACCGGTGATGTCAGCGCTGGCGTTGAACCTCGCCGACGACGACACCAACAACGGTGCTGCCGCCCAGGAGATCTCGGCGAAGTTCCCGACGTCTTCGATCGCGGTGTTGCGCACCGCCGGTCCGTGGGATCAGCTGGCGCTGGGCGGTGCGGAGCTCGTGGATTTTCATATCGCACGCTGAGCGTGCAGAACGGCGTTACGCGCGGGTGGCCAGCGTCAGCTCCATGAGCTTGATCGCCATCCCGCAGGCGTCGATACCAGGGGTCTGCGGATTGACCCACCAGCCCACCACTCCCGCGGCGTCGCTGGCCACACCGCAGGCGCCGTTGGGGTCGTTGGGACGCATCACGATCGACTGGATACCGGCGACCGACCGGCTCTCGATCTGATACTCCAACTCCTCGGCGGTCTGGCGCTCGTTGTCGAGGCTGCCCAGCTCGAACCAGAAACGGGTGATGTCGACCAGCCCGGCGGGGTTGGCCGCCTGCCATCTGCAGACCGCACCGACGAAGGTGCTCTGGATGTCCAACGGGTCCGCACCGACGGTCTCGGCGAGGATGTCCTCCGTGAGCACGTCGCATTCCTTCAACAGGTTCGGGTACTGGCGCTCCGAGTCGTCGTTGCGGGGCGTGTTCCCGGAACCCGCCTTGGCCGCGGTGCCCTCGACGGTCTGGGTGCAGCCGGTCAACAGGACCAGACCGGCCAGGGCGGCGATCGCACCGGCCCGTGTCCGCCGCGCGCTCACCGGGAGTTCACGATCGACTGGCGGGTCAGCTCGGTGGCCACCTCGCAGGCATCAGGGAACGGCGGCTGCGCATAGCTGATCGACCACTCGATGAAGTCATCACCGAACTGGACGCCGATCTCGCACAAATTCACGTCGCCGGTGGTCAGATCCTCGTTGATACCCATGAAGCCCTCGTGGCCCTCGATGTTGATGTCCTCCACGCTGGTGCGCGACAGCTCCATGGTCTTGCGCTCCCGGCCGATGGGGCTGCCGCGGAACCAGGTGAACGAGAAGTGCGGGCCGAGGATGCTGCCGCCGGCCAGCCACTGGCACCCCACCGACGTCTTGGCGGTGTTGACCAGGCCGGCCACCTGTGTCTGGTTGATGACCTCTTCGTCGCTGATTCCGCCGCATTCGGGAAAGAACGGACCGTGCGAGATGCCCTCTGCCGGCGCGTCCGTTGTCGGCACGGTCGGAGACGCCGGCTCGGAGTCGGAGCACGCGGCAAGGACCGGGATCATGGCCGCGACCGCGACGGCCAGAGCTTTGGTCGACTTGCTGGGTGTCACGCCATGCACTGTAGCGGCCACGTCCGAGGGGAACCACCGACATGCCGACTGAGCAGCTCATTTAGGGAGTTCTCAGGCAGGGCAGCCGAACACGCGTCCCGCCTGGAGGGTGTGCGAAAGTAGCGGGATGCTCTGGGAGCTGCTCCGACGGCACGTGCGGCCGTACCGGCGGTTGCTTGCGGTGGTGGCGCTGCTCCAGGTCATCAGCACCCTCGCGACGCTGTACTTGCCGACGGTCAACGCCGCGATCATCAACGACGGCGTCGCACAGGGCAACCTGACGCTGATCGTCGAGCTGGGCGGGGTGATGCTCGCGGTCACCGCGTTGCAGGTGGTGTGCGCCGTGGGAGCGGTCTACTTCGGATCACGAACGGCGATGAGCGTCGGCCGGGATCTGCGTTCGGCGATCTTCCACCACGTCACCGGCTTCTCGGCAGAGGAGACCGGGAGGTTCGGCGCCCCCTCGCTGCTGACCCGGACCACCAACGACGTCCAGCAGATCCAGTTGCTGGTGCAACTCACCTGCACGATGCTGATCACCGCCCCGATCATGTGCGTCGGCGGCATCGTGATGGCGATTCACCTCAACGCCGGTCTGGCTTGGCTGCTGGTGGTCAGCGTGCCGCTGCTGGCGGTCGCCAACTACTGGATCGTGTCGCACCTGCTGCCCATCTTCCGACGGCTGCAACGCCAGATCGACGGCATCAATCGGGTGATGCGTGAACAGCTCACCGGCCTGCGGGTGGTGCGGGCGTTCGCGCGGGAGCCCTACGAGCGCAACCGATTCGCCGAGAGCAACCGGGCGCTGGCGGACACCGCGCTGGAAGCCGGACGATGGCAGGCGCTGATGCTGCCGGTGACCACGCTGGTGATCAACATCTCCAGCGTGGCGCTGATCTGGTTCGGTGGGCAGCGCATCGACGCCGGCCAGATGCAGGTGGGGTCGCTGATCGCCTTCCTGTCGTACTTCATGCAGATCCTGCTCGCGGTGCTGATGGCGACATTCATCCTGGTGGTCATCCCCCGCGCGTCGGTGTGTGCGGAGCGCATCACCGAGGTGCTCACCACCACCCCTGCGATCACCAGCAACGAGACCGCTGTGCGGCCCGAGCGGATCATGGGTGAGGTCCGCCTGGATTCCGCGACGTTCAGCTACCTGGGAGCCGACCGTCCGGTGTTCGAAGACGTTTCGCTCACCGCGCACCCAGGCACCACCACCGCGATCGTCGGCTCCACCGGGTCGGGCAAATCGACGCTGCTGTCCCTGGTCTGCCGGATGTACGACGTGACCGGCGGTTCGGTGAACGTGGACGGAATCGACGTGCGCGACTTGGACATCGAACGACTCTGGTCGGCGATCGGGCTCGTCCCGCAGCGTGGCTACCTGTTCTCCGGCACTGTGGCCGACAACCTGCAACTCGGCGCGCCCCCAGGGCATGTGGCGGACGAAGACGAGATGTGGGAGGCGCTGCGGGTGGCCGCAGCCGACGACTTCATCGCCGCCCACCCGGACGGCCTGGCCATGCAGGTGGCCCAGGGGGGCATGAACTTCTCCGGCGGGCAACGCCAACGCCTGGCGATCGCCCGCGCCGTGATCCGCCGCCCTGCGATCTACCTGTTCGACGATGCGTTCTCCGCACTGGACGTTCACACCGATGCGCGGGTTCGCGCCGCGCTGCGCGAGGTGTCGGCCACCGCGACCGTGCTGATCGTCTCGCAGCGCATCGCCACGGTCGCCGAGGCCGACCAGATCGTCGTCATCGACGACGGCCGGGTGGTCGGCACCGGCGACCACGCGCACCTACTGCGGACGTGTTCGCAGTACCGCGAATTCGCTGATTCCCAGTCGGTCAACGCCGGTCAGACATGAGCGGACCGCTGGCGCGACCGTTGCGCGGCGCCGAGCCGCCGGAGGTTCGGTCCCGCGACTTCAAGGGCTCCGCGGTCCGGTTGTTCAAGCGCCTCATCCCCTACCGCGGGCTGACGGTGGCGGTGATGCTGCTCGGTGTCGGCGGCATCGCCATCGGGGTAGTGGGCCCCCGCATCCTCGGCCACGCCACCGATCTGCTGTTCAACGGTGTCATCGGCCGCCAGCTCCCGGAGGGCCTGACCAAGGCGCAGGCCATCGACGCGGCGCGGGCGCGGGGTGACGACAGCTTCGCCGACCTGCTGTCCGGCATGGACGTGGTACCCGGCCAGGGAGTCGACTTCGGCGCCGTGGCCCAGACCCTCGCTCTGGCTCTGGCACTGTATCTGGTTGCCGCCCTGATGGTCTGGCTGCAGGCCAGGATGCTGAACGTCGTCGTGCAGCGGACCATGATCGCGCTGCGCGCCGACGTCGAGGACAAGGTGCACCGGCTGCCCCTGCAGTACTTCGATTCCCGGCGGCGCGGGGAGGTGCTCAGCCGGCTCACCAACGACGTCGACAACGTCCAGACCTCGCTGTCGATGTCGATCACCCAACTGCTGACCTCGGTCCTGACGGTGTTCGCGGTGGCGGTGATGATGCTGACCATCTCGCCGTTGCTGACGTTGCTGACGGTGGTGACGGTGCCGCTGTCACTGTGGGTCACCCGCACGATCGCCCGCCGGTCACGAAAACTGTTCGTCGCGCAGTGGCGCAACACCGGGCGACTCACCGCGCACATCGAGGAGACCTACAGCGGCTTCACCGTGGTGAAGACCTTCGGACACCGCGCCCAGGCCGAAAAACAGTTCAGCGAGCTCAACGACGATGTCTACCAGGCCAGCTTCGGCGCCCAGTTCCTGTCGGGACTGGTGTCGCCCGCCACGATCTTCGTCGGCAACCTGAGCTATGTGGCGGTGGCCGTGGTCGGCGGGCTGCAGGTGGCCACCGGGCAGATCACGCTCGGCAGCATCCAGGCGTTCATCCAGTACGTCCGCCAGTTCAACCAACCACTCACCCAGATCGCGGGGATGTACAACACCCTGCAGTCCGGGATCGCGAGCGCGGAACGGGTCTTCGACCTGCTCGACGCCGACGAGGAGCCGGCGGATACCTCCGAGACGATGCCCCCGGTCGGCGACGGGCGCAGCGGCCGGGTCGAGTTCGACCACGTCTGGTTCGGCTACCTGCCCGACACCCCCGTCATCGAAGATCTGTCGCTGGTCGCCCAACCGGGCACCACGGTCGCGATCGTCGGACCCACCGGCGCGGGCAAGACGACACTGGTGAACCTGCTGATGCGGTTCTACGACGTCGACTCGGGGCGGATCCTGCTCGACGGCGTCGACATCTCGTCGGTGAGCCGCGCTTCCCTGCGCTCCCGGATCGGGATGGTGCTGCAGGACACCTGGCTGTTCGCCGGCACGGTGTACGACAACATCGCCTACGGCCGCCCGGACGCCACCGAGGAGGAGGTGATCGAGGCGGCCGCCGCGGCGTACGTCGATCGGTTCATCCACACCCTTCCCGATGGGTACGACACCCTTCTCAACGACGGTGGCACGAACATCAGCGCGGGCGAGAAGCAGCTGATCACGATCGCCCGCGCCGTACTCGCCCGGCCCCAGCTGTTGATCCTCGACGAAGCCACCAGCTCGGTGGACACCCGGACCGAGGTGTTGATCCAGCACGCGATGGGCAGGCTGCGCCAGGACCGCACGAGTTTCATCATCGCGCACCGGCTTTCGACGATCCGTGATGCCGACATGATCCTGGTGATGGAGGCCGGCAGGATCGTGGAACGGGGCAGCCACACCGAGTTGATCGCCCGCCGCGGCGAGTACTGGACGATGACTCAGGCCTGAGTCCAATCGTCGGATTAAGCGGATCGCTTCGTGCAGGATGACCACATGGGCACCGCGTCGGACCGCAAGACCGTTCACACGTTCTGCCGATACTGCCTGGCCTCGTGCGGTGTCGACGTGACCGTCGAGGGCAACCGCGTCATCAAGATCTCTGCCGACAAACAGAATCCGCACAGCTGGCACGACTTCTGCGCCAAGGGACGCACCGCCGCACAGCTGGTCGAACATCCCAGGCGGATCCTGGCCCCGATGCGACGGGTGGGCGATTCGTACGTCGAGGCGACCTGGGAGGAGGCCATCGACGACATCGCATCGAGGATGAACGCTGTCATCGACGCCGACAGCCCGGACGCCGTCGGTGTCTACTACGGCAACCCTTCCGGCTTCTCGTCGTCCAACATCATCTTCATGAACGGCTGGTTGGATGCGATCGGCACCCGCAGCCGCTACTTCGTCGGCTCGATCGACCAGAACGCGATGCACGTGGTGGCGGCGGCCATGTACGGCTCGATCCTGATGGCACCGGTCTCCGACATCGACAACTGCGACTACTTCCTGTTGGTCGGCACCAACCCCGCCGTCAGCGCCTGGAACTGGCTGGAAACGGTGCCCGGCGGTTGGCGCCGCGCCCTGGCGCGCCAGTCCCAGGGCGCCCAGATCGTCGTCGTCGACCCGTTGCGGACTGAATCCGCGGAGAAGGCAGACCGCCACCTGGCCGTGCGTCCCGGTCAGGACTGGGCGTTGCTGCTGGCGATGGTCAAGGTGATCCTCGACGAAGGACTGGAGCACGCCCAGGACTGTGCCGAACTCGCCACCGGGATCACGGAGCTACGCGAGCTCGTCGCACAGGCCGACCTCGACGACCTGGCACGGCGTTGCGACCTCGATCGCACTCATATCGAAAGCGTGGCAAGGGATTTCGCCGCCGCACGGCGGGCCATGGTGGTGACCCGCACAGGTGTGTCGCTGCATCTGGCCGGTACCGTCGCCGAATGGCTCGGCCACGTGCTGAACGTGATCACCGGCCGGATGGACCGCCCCGGCGGCCGCCGGTACGAGCCGGGCTACGTCGACGCCATCAGGATGTCGGGCATGGTCAAGACCAGCCCGCACCGCAACCGGCTGTCGGGCCGGCAGATGGTGGCCGGCGCCCACGCGTTGTCCGAACTCCCCGCCGAGATCACCACCCCCGGTCCCGGTCAGATCCGGGCGATGGTGATCAACTGCGGCAACCCGGTGGTGTCCGGGCCCGACGGGGCACGTCTGGACGCAGCGCTGGCGCAGCTGGACCTGCTGGTCGCGATCGACTTCGTGCAGCGGGAGAGCCATCGCCATGCACATTGGCTGTTGCCCGCGGTGCACTGGCTGGAGCGCGACGACCTGCTGGCGTTCACCAGCAACATGCACGACGAGCCCTACCTGCAGTACGGGGTCAAGGCCGTCGACCCGCCGCCGGGCGCACGTCAGGAATGGCGGATCTTCGTCGACCTCGCGATCGCCATGCGCAAGCCGCTCTTCCGGGCCAAAGGGCTCAACGGCTTCATCGGCGCGACCCGACGGATCGCCCGGTGGACGGGCCGGCCGAGCCTGGAGTTCACCCCGCACTGGATCAACCGCCTGGTGGTCGCCACGGGGCGGAAATTCAACGGGCGCAGGATCAAATGGCGTGACATCTTGGCCCACCCGCACGGCTGGGTGTTGGGACCCCGCGAGTTCGGACACTTCAGGCAGGCGCTGCGCACGCCGGACAAGAAGGTGCACGCGGCGCCGGCCGAGTTCGTCGCCCGGGCCAGGGAACTGCTGGCCGAATCCCCGCCGCAGGCGCCTGCGGACTACCCGTTCCAGCTCGCCAACCGGCGCCACCGGCACTCGATGAACTCCTGGCTCAACGAGTTGCCAGGTTTGCACCCGGCGGGCAGACGCAACGAGGTACTCCTGCATCCGCAGGACGCGGCGAACCTGGGTGTCGGCGACGGCGAGCTGGTCAAGGTGTTCTCGTCGGTCGGCGAGATCGAACTGACGGCATCGCTGAGCGATCGTCCCCGCCGCGGCGTGGTGGTGGTCGACCACGGCTGGGGCTCACGCATATTCGACCCGCGCGGCGGCGCCGAGCCGCTGTCGTTCGGCGCCAACCGGAACCTGCTCGTCGACGCCGGCCCGGTGGACCCGTTGTCGCAGACCTCGGCGTTGAGTTCCTGTTACGTGGGCGTCGAACCCCTGACCTGATCCGCCGGAACGGTATTCCAGCAGCACTTTTGCGAGTGGGAACATGCCGGAATACCGTTCCGGCGGGGTCTAGACCTGCGGGCCCGCGGAGCGCAGATCGTCGACGTTGCGCATCGCCTCACGCAGCTTTCCCAGCCATTCGTCGGCGTGTTCACCGACCAACCGGACCGACCACGCCAGCGCGTCGGAGCGGGACCGGGCCACGCCCGCGTCCACCAGCGTGTCGAGCACCTGGCGTTCCGGCTGCCGGAGTCGGGTCATCACCGGTACTGCCATGTGGGTGAACAGGATTCGTTCGGGGGCCGCGCCGGTCGCTGCGATCTCGACGCCCCAGGCCACCTTGCGGCCGTACCGCGCCTCGGCTTCGTCGGCGATGCGCATCCGTTCCGCGCGCGTCTGCTCACGGAACCGCGCCGCGCGACCCGACGCGCGAGCCTCGCTCTCCGAACTGCCTGCACCTTCTGGCAGTCGGCCGATCACGGTGATCTCTTCGCGGTCGACGATGACCTCCGGGTCACCGGCGAACCAGTCTTCGGGCACCCGGCCGGCGATCCAGTCGGCGGCGTCGGTGGCATCGGGTTGATCGGCCTGCTGCCAGCCGCCGGAGCGGCCCGACCTGCGGCTGTGGGGTTGGTGTCTCATGATTACATGCTTACACCGTTACATCGCTGGTGAACAGCAGTTCGCCACCGGCGAAACGGGGGTGAGCCGGCGTCAGCGACGCTTCATCAGCACCGCGGCACCGCCGCCGAGCACGCCGGCGATCAGCAGCAGCGCCGCCCAGCCGGCACCGAAGAGCCACCACACGACACCAAGTCCCACCAGCACCGGCGACAGCGCGAACAGCACCATGCCGGGGTGTTGCCTGATCACCGCGAGGGCGCCCTGTGCCCGCTGACGGTCGATTTCCTTTGCCATCACCCAAGAATGCCAGCTGCCGGGTTCTCGCGGCATAGGGTGGGGATCCGGTCGTACGTTAAGGAGGCAGCGGTGACAGGACCTGGACAAGGCAGTTGGCAGCCCGATCCGGAGGGCCGCTACGAATACCGGTGGTTCGACGGGCAGCAGTGGACCGACCAGGTCTCCCAGCAGGGCCAGGTGATCCGCGCACCGCTCGGCGGCGGCGGACCGGGTCCGCAACCTGCGTCACAGGAGAGCGGCCATGGACAGCACGCAGCCCAGCCGCAGGGCCGGCATCAGGAGCAGGCGCAACTCCACCCGAGCGGAGGCGCTGACGGATTCGCCGGCATCAGCGGGGACCTGGTCGACGGACGGTTCAGCGAAAAAGAAGACAAAGCGGTCGCCAACCAGAACTCGAGGCTGCTGAGGGTCCGCCTGGGCGAGCCGTTCATGGCCCGGCAGGGGTCCATGGTCGCCTACCAGGGCAATGTGGACTTCGCCTTCGAAGGCGGCGGGGCGTCGAAGTTCATCAAGAAGGCCCTCACCGGTGAAGGGCTGCCGTTGATGCGCTGCTCCGGCCAGGGGGACGTCTTCCTCGCCGAGTTCGCCTATGACGTACACCTGCTCAACCTCACCAACTCGGGCCTGTCCATCAGCGGCGGAAACGTGCTGGCGTTCTCGTCGAGCCTCGACTGGAACATCGAGCGGGTCAAGGGTGCGAGCATCGCGACCGGGGGCCTGTTCAACACGACGCTGCGCGGCACCGGATGGGTGGCACTCACCACGCACGGCCCGCCCGTGGTGCTCGATGCGGCCGAGGCTCCCACGTTCGCCGATACCAATGCGGTGGTGGCCTGGTCGGCGAACCTGCAGACACAGCTGAAGACGAGCTTCAAGGCCGGCGCGCTGATCGGCCGCGGCTCGGGTGAAGCGGTGCAGGTGTCGTTCTACGGCAACGGCTTTGTCATCGTGCAACCGTCCGAAGGGGTACCGACGCCGGTGCAGTGATCATCACAGCTCCAGCAGCACGGTGACCGGGCCGTCGTTGACGAGGTCGACCTGCATGTGCGCGCCGAACACCCCGGTCTGCACGCGGGCGCCGAGGCCGGTCAGCACCTCGGCGAACGCATCGACCAGCGGTTCGGCGACCGCACCCGGTGCCGCGGCGTTCCACGTCGGGCGTCGCCCCTTGGCCGTGTTGCCGTACAGCGTGAACTGACTGACCACCAGGATCGGCGCGCCGACGTCACTCGCGGATTTCTCGTCGTCCAGAATCCGCAACTGCCAGAGTTTTTCGGCCAGCTTCCGGGCCGTGCCGACGTCATCGGTGTGGGTGACCCCCACCAGCGCGAGCAGGCCCTGACCGTCGGGCCGGATCTCGGCGACCGTCTCGGCCGCCGAGCCGGCACCGACCGTCACGCGCGCGGAGGTGACCCGCTGGACCAGAATCCTCATGTCGGCGATGCTGCCATGCGCTACATGGAGTCCAGGATCTGCCTCATCGTGTCGATTTCGCGCACCTGGGCTTCGATGATGTCGGTCGCCAGCGCAACGGCGGGGTCGAACTGGCCGGCGTCGATCTCGCTCTGCGCCATCGTCACCGCGCCCTCGTGATGCTGGATCATCCCGGTGAGGAACTGCCGACTGGCATCGGCGCCCTGCGCCTGCCGCAGCGCCTCGAGCTGCTGGTCGGTCATCATCCCCATCGCCTCGTGCACGGACCCGTGCATCGGAGGATCGCCGGGCATGTCGTGGCCCTCGTGTCCGGACGGCGCCGGAGCTGCGCCCCACTGCGCGAGCCAACCCCTCATCGTCTCGATCTCGGGCCCCTGCGCGGCCTTGATCTGGTTGGCGAGCTCGGTCACGCGCGGATCGATGTCCTGCTTGACCAGGATGATGTCACTCATCACGATCGCCTGCTCGTGATGAGGGATCATGTCGCGGGCGAACGCGACATCCGCATCGTTGGGCGGGTCGGTGGGCGGATCGTTGTGGGCGTCGTTGTGCGTGTCACCGTGCGCACCGTCGTGTCCTTCGGCCGCTTGTGAGGTCGACTCCTGCGGCGGCGTCGCGGTGTCCTGCCCGGCCTCGGTGCCGTCACTGCTGCATCCCGCCATCAGCAGCACCAGCGTGGCACCCACGGCACCCACTCCAACCTGCACACTGTGTTTCCGCATCCGTTCCTGCTCCCTTCGAACCTCTTGAATACCCTAGGGGGGTATGGTACACAGGTGTCAAGCACGTCGTCACCGGAGAGGAACCCCATGCGATCCACCACCTTCACCGTTGCGGGAATGACCTGCGCAGGGTGCGCCTCCTCGGTGCGCGCCGAACTGACCGCCGTTCCCGGCGTCGTCGACGTCGACATCGACCTCTCCAAAGGTACGGTGACGATCGACAGCACCGAGCCGGTGGACAGCTTGGCCGTCCGCGCCGCCGTGGAAGAGGCCGGCTACCAGCTGGCCGGATGACAGGCGCCGCCGTGAACGTCGTCACCAGAATCGCAGTGTTCGCCGCCCTGCTCGTCGCGGTGTTCGCGGTCTCGGCCTGGGTGGGCGGCACCTTCGGCCCCGAGCCAAACAGCCCGGTGCCGCACTCTGAGTCGACGAGCGAGCACCTGCCCGCGCACGGCGAGGCCGGTCGATGACGTCGGTCGACCTGTCGATCAGCGGGATGACGTGCGCGTCCTGCGCGAGCCGCGTCGAGAAGAAGCTCAACAAACTCGACAACGTGGTGGCCACCGTCAACTTCGCGACCGAGAAGGCCCGCGTGCAGTTCGGTGACGACGTCACCCCGGAACAACTCGTGGCCGCCGTGGAGTCGGCCGGCTACCAGGCCCGGCTGCCCGAGCCGACCCCGCCATCAGACGGTCCTGTCGACGACCCGACCGCGGCGCTACGTCGGCGCCTGCTGATCTGCGTGATGCTGTCGGTCCCGGTGATCGCGATGGCGATGGCACCGGCATTGCAGTTCACGTACTGGCAGTGGCTGTCGCTGACCTTGGCGGCCCCCGTCGTGGTGTGGGGTGCATGGCCGTTCCATCAGGCGGCGTGGACGAACCTGCGGCACGGGACCGCGACCATGGACACGCTGATCTCGATCGGCACGCTGGCCGCCCTCGGCTGGTCGGTCTACGCGCTGTTCTGGGGTACCGCCGGGACGCCGGGCATGACGCATGCCTTCGAGCTGACCATCGCCCGCACCGACGGCACCGCCAACATCTACCTCGAAGCCGCCGCCGGGGTGACGACGTTCATCGTCGCCGGACGGTATTTCGAAGCGCGCGCCAAGCGGCGAGCGGGCGCAGCGCTGCGGGCGCTGATGGAGATGGGCGCCAAGGAGGTCTCGGTCCTCAGGGATGGCGTAGAGCAACGGATACCGGTCGACCTGCTGGGCGTCGCCGACGAGTTCGTGGTTCGGCCCGGGGAGAAGATCGCCGCCGACGGAGTGGTCATCGAGGGCAGTTCGGCCGTCGATGCGTCGATGCTGACCGGCGAGTCGGTGCCCGAGGAGGTGCAACCCGGCGACCAGGTGGTGGGTGCGACGGTCAACGTCGACGGCCGGCTGGTGGTGCGGGCCGAACGCGTGGGCTCCGATACCCAACTGGCCCAGATGGCCCGGCTGGTCGAGGACGCGCAGAACGGCAAGGCCCAGGCGCAGCGGTTGGCCGACCGGATCTCGGCGGTCTTCGTACCGGTCGTGATCGCGTTGTCGGTTGCGACACTTGGTTTCTGGGTCGGCGCGGGCGCGTCGGCCGCTGCCGCGTTCACGGCGGCGGTCGCAGTGCTGATCATCGCGTGCCCCTGCGCACTCGGGCTGGCCACGCCCACCGCGCTCATGGTCGGAACCGGGCGCGGGGCGCAGTTGGGCATCCTGATCAAGGGGCCCGAGGTATTGGAGTCCACCCGACAGGTCGACACGGTGATCCTCGACAAGACCGGCACCGTGACGACCGGCACGATGACGCTGTTCGATGTGTTCGCCGTGGACGACGAGCAACCCGACCAGGTGCTGAGAATCGCCGGCGCCGTGGAGAGTCCGTCTGAGCATCCCATCGCCCGGGCGATCTCCGCCGGCGCCAGGGACAAGCTCGGCGAACTGCCCGGGGTCGAGGCGTTCACCAACCTGAGGGGCCTGGGTGTCGAGGGGACCGTCGACGGCCACACCGTGCTGCTGGGCCGGCTCAAGCTCCTGGCCGACCGGTCCTACGACGTGCCCGACAGCCTGGCCCTCGCCGCGCACCAGGCGGAGCTGGATGGCCGGACGGCCGTCGCCGTGGCGTGGGACGGGCGCGCCCGTGGGCTGCTGATGGTGGCCGATGCGGTGAAATCGACGTCCGCCGAAGCCATTTCCCTGCTGAAGCGCCTCGGACTGACCCCGATGTTGGTGACCGGTGACAACGAAGCGGTTGCGCGCACGGTGGCGGCGCAGGTCGGCATCGACGCGGTGATCGCCGGCGTACTGCCACAGGACAAGGCCGACACCGTCAAGCGCCTGCAGAGCGACGGCAAGGTAGTGGCCATGGTGGGTGACGGCGTCAACGACGCAGCCGCACTGGCGCAGGCCGACCTGGGGCTGGCCATGGGCAGCGGAACCGACGTGGCCATCGAGGCGAGCGATCTGACGATCGTCGGTGACGACCTCCGGGCGGTGCCTGATGCGATCCGGTTGTCCCGCAGGACGTTGAGCACGATCAAGGGCAATCTGTTCTGGGCCTTCGGGTACAACGTCGCCGCACTACCGCTCGCCGCAGCCGGACTGCTCAACCCGATGATCGCCGGTGCCGCAATGGCGTTCAGCTCGGTGTTCGTGGTCAGCAACAGTCTGCGGCTGCGCGGGTTCACCCCCTCGCGCTGATCACCTCCCGCGGTCAGGACAACAGTGACACCGATGTTGACAGGTGGTCCCACATTCTGAAGACTGAGATCCCTGAGCGCGGAGGTTCCGAATTCCGCTGAGAGACATCCCGTTCCTTCCTGCACATCGAGCACCGAGGTGACCAATGCCCCCCACGCAGGAGTCCGGCGGCGGCACCGCAGTTGTCTCGCTGCGCGAGCGGCAGCGCAACGCACTGCGCGCCGACATCCAGCACGCTGCGCTGCGGATGTTCGCCGCGCACGGGTTCGACAACGTCACCACCGAGGCGATCGCCGAAGAGGTGGGCATCTCCCCCAGCACGTTCTTCCGACACGTTCCGAGCAAGGAGCACCTTCTTCTCGGAGCCACCCAGCGTGGACGGGCCGAGATCGTGGCCAACTTCCATGCCCGTCCGCAGGACGAGGACGTCGTGGATTCCCTGGCCGCGGCCATCCTTGCCCGCACCTCTCAGTTCGTGGACGACGACGAGACACTGGAACTGTGGCGCCAGGCGATGGCGTCGGCGCCGGCAGAGCTGCGGCGCGCGTCCCTGCTGAACCGCGAGGACTACGAAGAGTTGATCGGGGCGGTGGCACGTCGCTGGGACGACACCGTTCCCGCGGCAGACATGCGGGCCGGGGTACTCGTGCGCGCGGCCGTCGCAGCGGTCGAGTACGCCTACGAATGGTGGCTGGCCCACGGCCAGAGTGAATCCCTGCACGCTCTCACCGAGCAGGCCCTGCAACTGGTGACCCGCGGGCTCGCCGGACCGATCCCCCCGACACGTCGTCGCCGGCGATGATGCTCTCCCGGTGCGGTGACCGTATGTCGTTCACGCACCGCCGGCGGTAGGGCGCAGTCGCGGTACCGGCACCTCCATCGCCGGCCGTTCACAACCACCGTCGACGTGAAGCAGTTTGCCGGTGACCCACGCCGACGCCGGAGAGCACAGATAGAGTGCGGCGCAAGCGATGTCCTTGGGAGTTCCCGGCCGACCCATCGGGGTGTTGGCTTCGAACTGGGCCCGCAGTTCGTCGTTGGTGAGCACCACGTCCAGACCCTGGGTGGCAACGCCGCCGACAATGATCCCGTTCACCCGAACGACAGGGGCGAACTCGACTGCGAGGTTGCGGGTCATCTGGTTGAGGGCGGCCTTTCCCGCGCCGTAGGCCGCGAACGACGGCATCACCATGTCGGAGGCCCGCGACGAGATGTTGACGATCGCACCGCTGCCCGCGGTGTCGACCATCGCCTGTGCGCCTAGCTGGCTCATCAGGAACGGCGCGGTGACGTTGAATTTCATTGCCATGTCGAAGAACTGCTCGGAAGTGGCCATCGCAGACCGTGGGCCGGTGCCGCCGGCGTTGTTGATCAGTACGTCCAGCCGGCCGTAGCGTTCGACCGCAGCGTCGATGAGTCGGCGTCGATCGTCGTCGGCCAGTACGTCGGTGACAACTGCCAGCGCGCTGCCACCGCCCTGCGCGACCTGGGCCACGACTGCGTCGAGATCGGCCTCTGTGCGGGCCCCGACCACGACACTGGCGCCGGCCTCCGCCAGACCCAATGCGATTCCACGGCCGATGCCCTGGCCGGCACCGGTGATGACGGCGACGCGACCATCGAGGCGGAATTCGTCGAGGATCACTTGATGCGGCCCAGTCCGAACTGCGGTGCTGCGCGGCCGGCGAGCAACGGCAGGTCGAGATAGGTCTTGATGCCGGGATCGGCGGCCACGACGTACGGGATCGCGCTGACACAGTGGTTGGCGGTGACGACGATCCCGGGGTTGCGAACCAACCCCTCCTCGATGGTGTCGGGCTGCAGCCCTTTGAACGTCAGCTTCACATCGGGTTCACCGCTGATCTCCACCTCGAACCGCTCCCCCTCGGGTCCGAAACTCCAGGCCGGGTCGAAGTGCTCCTCACCCATGAACCAGTTGACGCTTGCCGTGACGACGGGCGTCCCATCCACCAGAGCCCGCCAGTGGAACTTTCGCGCGGCGACCTGACCCGGCTCGATGATGCCTACCGGAGTGTCGATCGGTTGCGTGGCCACCGCGACCTCCTGCACGGTGTCGAGTTCGGGATCGATGTCGAACCCCATCTCCGTCACAATCATCCGGACCGAGGCCTTGAATCCCGCGGCGAGCAGGTCGACGATCGGTCCGGCCATCGCCACTTCGGGCGGCACGCCGAACCCCATGATGTGGCGCACCACGTCGGGCGCGTTGTAGGTGCGGATGTCGCTGAACTCCTCCGACCGCACATGGGTGACACCGGCGGTCAGCGCAGAGACCATCAGGGGAAACCGCTCCGTGATGCCACCAGGATGGATACCGGTGCCGTGCAACGTGCTTCGACCCTGTGCGCACGCGTCGAGAATCGCCCCGCAGTTGTCGAGATCCGGGTAGACCCAGCCGACGGGGGTGACGACGTTCTTGCCCGAGCGGAGGATCGCCACCACCTCGTCCTCGTTGGGGAGGAGCGGACTGTAGACCACACACTCGGCGTCGAGGGCCAGTATCTCGTCGACGCTGGTGGTCGCTTCGACGCCGATGGGCTCCATCCCGACGAGCTCGCCGACGTCTCTGCCGTGCTTGGCCTCCGAATGCACCCATGCCCCGACCAGTTCGAGGTCGGGATGTGCCAGCACCCCTTCGATCGCAGCCTTACCCACGCCCCCGGTCGCCCACTGCACCACTCGAATCGCCATGGGCACCATTCAAGTCCTACGTGAGAGTGACTGTCAATATCGTAGTGACTGGCATTCTGCGCAGATCCGCGGCGCACTCACGGTGCGCGTAGCCGCGGGGGCGTGATGTTCCGATCGGGATGGGGCCCGGGAACGACATGCCGGGGCCGGGCGCCCAGGCGGGCATCACTCCGCCCGTCGCGCCCGGAACGCCTTGACATCGGGCTTGATGCCCTTGAGGTGTTTCGCACCGGCGAACGACCATGTGAAGCGGTCGTCGTCGCCGATCGCCTCGCGGGTCGCCTCGGCCACGAGCACCGAACCGGGCCGCGCCGCGCCGGTCACCCGGGCCGCCAGGTTCACCGGGCTGCCGAACCAGTCCCCCTCCCGGCTGACGGCCATGCCGGTCGCGACGCCGACACGTAACCGCGGGAACCCATCGTCGCTCTCGGTGGCCTCGACCAACTGCAGGACCGCGTCCAGCAGCGGTGCCGGGTCCGGGCTGACGAGCATCACCTCGTCGCCGATGGTCTTGATGAATCGCACCGGCCCGACCGACACGTCGCGGGTCAGCAGGGCCAGCCGCTGCGACAACCGCTCGAGATCTTCGGGCTGTAGCGCTTCGCCCAGGCTGGTGAAGCCGACGAGGTCCGCGAATCCGATCGTCACCAGCCGCGCGCCGGGCAGGTGCTGACCTTCGGCCCGCTCCGTCGCGTTGATGGCTTCGGTCTCGATCGCGTGGCGCAACTGCAGCAGCAGCACCTCTTCGATCATCGGACCCAGCAGGGGTGCCACGTTGCCGACGAGCACCTCGGAGGCTTGCGCGATCTCCAATTCGGTTGCGCCGGGCCGCATCACGGCAGCCAGCGCGGCATGGCGCATCGCCTCTGCAGCCCGGGACAGGCCATCACCGAGCAGCCGCGTGATCTGCAGCAGTTCGTCGGGTTGAATGCCCGCGTCGAGGAACTCCCGGGTGAACTTGGCGGACTCCGCGTCGGCGCGCAGGAACACGGCAGCGTCCGGGTCCTCGACCCGCGGCAGACCCATCGCACGTTGCATCCGTTGGAACAGATCGACATCGACCCCCGCTTTGGCGGCGGCCAACCGTGCAGAGACGTACTGACCGTCGTCACCGATGACTCGCCGCGACGCCAGCATCATCGGCGCCGAGGTGCCACGGATCTGCTCGAGGCTCACCCCACGCTCGATCAGCCAGGGGATCAGCTCGGCGCGCTCTGCCCGCGCCTTCCCTTCGAGCCCGTCGAGCAGTCCGGATGCCTCGAGATCGACTTCGTCATGCACCTGCCCAACGTATACGGCGCCCGCCGGTGCGATAGACATGAACGATGACGTCGCCGACGCTCGAGAGCTTCCCGCCGCTCGTCGGCGCAGGTGCGCGCATCCTGATCCTCGGCAACATGCCCGGCGTCGCGTCCCTGCAGGCCCAGCAGTACTACGCTCATCCGCGCAACGCGTTCTGGCGGATCACCGGTGAGCTCTACGGCTTCGACCCCGCAGCGCCGTACGGCGAGCGTGTGGTGGCCCTGACTCGCGCCGGAGTGGCCGTGTGGGACGTGCTGCGGTACTGCCGACGGGTGGGCAGCCTCGATGCCGCCGTCGAACCGGACAGCATGGTGGCCAACGACTTCGACGCATTCTTCACGGCGCACCCGACGATCACGCAGGTGTGCTTCAATGGCGCGGCCGCAGAGAGGAACTACCTGCGCCTCGTCGGTGCTCGGCTCGGAGTCAGTCCGCAGCTGCACCATGCGCGCCTACCCTCCACCAGCCCGGCGCACACGATGCCGTTCGAGGCCAAGCTCGCCGCCTGGCGGCATGCCGTCACCGCCTAGGACGCCGCGGGGCGGCGCTGCCGCCACGGCCTCGCCTGCTCGATCTGCGCGCCCAGCGACAACAGCGTCGCCTCGTCAGAGGGCCTGCCCACCAACTGGATCGAGGTCGGGATGCCAGACGTGTCCTGCCCCCAAGGCACCACCGCGGCGGGTTGGCCCGTCACATTGAACATCGCCTGGAACGGCACCCGGGCCGACACCAGCGCCAGGGTCACGATCGCGCCCCGCCGTTGATAGCCCCCGATGCGTGACGGTCCCGCCGCGGTACCCGGCGTGACTACCACGTCGACATCGTCGAAGATCGACATGATGCGTTCGGCGAGAACGGCTTCGGCGGCCCGCATGGTCTGCAGCCTGCGGTCGGAGACCAGGGCGCCCAACCGTGCGAAGGCGCGGGTCCGCGGGTCCAGCCGTTCGGGCCTCGGCAGCGTCCGGACGTCGTCGTGCACCCCGCGGAAGTACCTCGGCAGCGCCTGGGCGTACACCGCAGCGGGTGGATAGTCCGGGTCGCGCACCACGACCTGGTGACCGAGGTCCCGGAGCAACGCCGTGGCCTCGACGACGGCGGCCCGCTGCTGCGGACCGACCCTGGCGAGCAGGGGCGGCGGGACCTTATTGCTCACCGCTATTCGCAGTCGACCGGGCGCGCTTCGGGCAGCACCGAGAAAACCGCCCGCCGGAACCGGCAGCATCGTCGTGGCGTCCAGGAAGAGCGCCGCATCCTCGACGGTCCGTGCCATCGGGCCGTTGACGCTGAGCCCGTTCCAGGCGTCGTCGTGCGGCGCCAACGGCACCCTGCCCCGCTGGGGCTTGATCCCGAACAGTCCACACCACGTGGAAGGGATTCTGATGGAACCCATCCCGTCGGACCCCAGCGCCATCGCGGCCAGCCCTGCCGCCACCGCGGCACCACTGCCGCCGCTGCTGCCTCCCGGCGTGAAAGCGGTGTTGTACGGATTGCGCGTCGCGCCGAAGGTCACCGTCTCGGTGAACGGCCAGATCATCATCTCCGGCACGGCGGTCTTGCCGAGGATCACCGCGCCGGCGGCGCGAAGGCGGCGGACCACCTCGGCATCGTCGGCGCGCGCCGGGCCGTGCGCGGCACTGCCGTAGGTGGTCACCTCACCGGCCACATCCACGTCGTCCTTGATCGCGATGGGCACCCCGAGCAGCGGCAAGCGCTCCCCCGCATCGAGCCGGTCCTGCGCTCGGGCCGCCTGCAGCCGGGCACTGTCAGCCATCACCACGCGGTAGCAGCGCAGCTCCGGGTCCAGTGCGGCGATGCGGTCGAGGTACCGCTCGACCAGCGCAGGGGCGGTGATCACTCCGTCGGCCAACAGGCGCGCTTGCTCCGCCGCACCGGCGAACGCTACGTCGTCGGAGCTCACGTCGGTCATTGTGCGCCGGAACGGTGTGGACCGTGGCGATTCCCTGCGTCTAGCGTGGCGGGATGCCCTGCGTGTTCTGCGCCATCGTCGCCGGAGAAGCCCCCGCCGTCCGCATCCACGAGGACGACGACTGTCTCGCCATCCTCGACATCCGGCCGTTCACCCGCGGCCACACGCTGGTCTTCCCCAAGCGCCACACCGTCGACCTCACCGACACCCCTCCGGGCACCGTGGCGGGCATGGCGGCCATGGGGCAGCGCATCGCCAAGGCGGCACGCGCGTCGGGCCTGCACGCCGACGGCAACAACATCGTCATCAACGACGGCAAGGCCGCGTTCCAGTCGGTGTTCCACATCCACCTGCACGTGGTGCCGCGCCGGGCCGGCGACAAGTTCTCGTTCGCCAAGGGCATGCTTGTGCGACGCGACCCCGACCGCGAGGAATCCGGGCGGCTGTTACGTGAGGCGCTGGCGCGGATCGACGTAGATGAGAAGGATTGACGAGATGAGCATCGCACGCTGGTTGGAGAAGAACGTCGGATGGCGACTGCTGATGACGCACGACGCACTCTACAAAGGCACCAACGGCCGGATCGGGCATCGCATCCCGCTTCCCGGCGTCCCGCCCAGCCTGTTGTTGCACACCGTCGGCGCCAAGACCGGCAAGCAGCGCACCAACACCCTGTCCTACTTTCCCGACCGCGGTGACTACCTGGTCGTCGCCTCCAAGGGCGGGGACCCCAAGGCGCCCGGCTGGTATCACAACCTCAAGGCCGACCCCGACGTCGAAATCAACGTCGGCCCGAAGCGGCTGGCCGTCACGGCGACACCGGTGCTGCCCGACGATCCCGACTACGCCCGGATGTGGTCGCTGGCCAACAAGCAGAACTCCGATCGCTACAACGGCTACCAGAAGCGGACGTCGCGGCCCATTCCGATCGTGCGGCTCACGCCGAAGCCCTAGAACAGCTCCTTGGCGAGCAGCTCCAGCGTGGTCTCGCGCGCGGGCGCCGTCGCCGGGTCCGTGCCGCGGAACGCCGAGGCGACCGGGTGCACCATCACCTCGTCGACGTCGAACCGCTCGGCCAGAGCACGCAGCTGATCGGCCGCCTCCGCCGGCGCACCCACCACCGCCTGCCGCAACCCCGCCTCGACAATGGCCTGGGCGTGGGCGCTGACCTGTTGCTGTTCGGCGTCCTCGACAAGGTCGAGCGGCACCATCGGTTGCCCCGTCCGCAGCCGGCCCATCATCTGCAGGTTCGGCTGGATCAAGCGCATCGCCTCGTCCCGGGTGTCGGCCACGGCGGCGTTGACCGTCAGGAACGTGACCGGCTCCGAAGCGAGATCGCTGGGGCGGAATTCGGCGCGGTAGGTCCGCAACGCCTCGTCGGTGCCCTGACCGGAGAAGTGGTGGGCGAACACGTAGGGCAGACCCTTCGCTGCAGCCAGACGCGCCGAGTACATCGACGATCCGAGCAGCCACAGCGTGGGCACGGTGGCTGCTGCCGGGGTGGCCTTGAGGATGTAGGTCTCACGCATCAGGTCGCGGGGCAACGACACCTGAACACCGTGCGCGCTCATCAGGGCGACCACGTCGTCGAGGTACTCGGGGAACGCCTCGATGTCGCGATCGTCGCGTCCCGCCGGACCGCGCAGCGCCATCGACGTCACCGGGTCCGAGCCGGGAGCGCGGCCGATGCCCAGGTCGATGCGTCCCGGGTGTGCCGCTTCCAGCAGCGCGAACTGCTCTGCGACGGCCAGCGGCGCGTGATTGGGCAGCATCACGCCTCCCGACCCAAGCCGCAGCGCCGAGGTGTGCGCGGCCAGATGGGCGATCAGCACCGGGGGGCTGGTGGCGGCGACCGACGGCATGTTGTGGTGCTCGGCGAGCCAGTAGCGGGTGTAGCCGAGCCGGTCGGCGACCTGTGCGAGACGGGTTGTCGCGGCCAACGCGTTCGACGTGCTCTGGTCCGAGCGCACGGGAACGAGGTCGAGTACGGAAAGACGCATTGTCGGTGTAACGCCCGCGGCTCAGGTTCCGTTCCCCGCTGCGGGCTACTGTTCGAGGCTTTCCCAGAACTCGGTGAGGGCCGCGGCGCCGCGCTGCGGATCTTCCACCATCCACCAGTGGCCCAGCCCCTCGAGCACCTCGGTGCGGGCGCCTGCGCGATCGGCCGCGCGACGGCGGGTGTCGTTCACACCGACGAACGGGTCAGCCGTGGCCAGCAGCGACAGACCAGGCCGGGCGGCGGCCGACTCCAGGTCACGACCCGCCTCGGCCATCGCGGGCTGGGCCGCCGACCGGTAGAGCGCCAGGACGGCGGTGCGCATGTCGGCGTTCTGGAACTCGGCCATGGCGGCGGCGATGTCGGCGGGAATGCCGAAAGTACCCATCAGCTCGGTCCGCTGGGGCACTCCGCCGCCCAACATCGCCTCCAGGTGTTCCTCGCCGGCGCCGGGCGTCTGCCACACCTGCGCCATGTCGTGCCAGACATAGTCGGGGTCGAACAGGCCGAGGACGTCGCTGACCCAGCTCCGGACCAGCTCGGGCCGGTGCATGACCACGTTGACCACATGGCCACCGCCCCAGTCGTGGCCGACCAGATCGATCGGGCCGTCGATCGCTTCCAGCTCGGCCTCGAGCCAGTCGCGGTACTCGAGGTAGGTGGCGCCGAACCCGTCGGGCAGCGGCGCGCCGAAGCCCGGTGGCGACAGCCGCAGTACATCGCGCCTTCCGAGCGCAGCGACCAGCGGCCCCCAGATCGCATCGGTCTCGGGGTTGCCGTGGACGAGGACCACTGTCATGGCTCACATCGTGGCACGCCCGGGGATTTCGGCGTGGCAGGTCGCGCTCAGCGCGACCGTTCACGCCGAAATCGCCAGCGCTGTGGCGAAGATCTCGTCCATCATCGCCGGGGTGAGCCTGCCCGTGAAGGTGTTCTGCTGGCTGGGGTGGTAGCACCCGAGCAACTGCACCGGCCCCTGCGTGGTGCTCAGCGAGGCGACCGTGCCGTGACCGAACTTCGGTGCGGGCGTGCCCACCGCCCCTCCGCAGCGGCGGACCAGCGCCAGCGCCGACTGCCAGGCGAACCCGCCCAGCGCGACGATGACCCGGACGTCGCCGCCGGTCAGCCGCCACTCGGCATCCAACCAGGGCGCACAGCTGCTGCGCTCCGCCGGTGTCGGCGCGTTGCCGGGTGGCGCGCACCGGACTGCGGCGACCACCCGAACGTCATTGAGCACCAAACCATCCGCGCTGTCGGTACACGACGCTTGATTGGCCAGACCGCTGCGGTGCAGCGATCCGAACAGGAAGTCCCCCGACCGGTCGCCGGTGAACACCCGCCCGGTGCGGTTCGCGCCGTGGGCCGCCGGTGCGAGCCCGAGAACCAGCACCCGCGGATGCGTCGACCCGAAACCGGGCGCGGGCCTGCCCCAATACGGCTGATCGGCGTAGGACCTGCGCTTGGCCACCGCCACCTCCTCGCGCCACTGCACCAGCCGTGGGCAGGCTCGGCACACCGAGACGCCGGCGTCGACCTGCTCGACGGTGCCGGCCGCCGCCGCCATCGTCGCCACCTGAGCGGGCGTCTGTGCGGCGGCGGTGCGCTTGGTCGCCGGATCACCGGGCCATCCGGAGCCCGGCCGCACCGGGGAGTCGAACCGGCCGCCGGTGCGCGGGTGGGGCAGTTTCACCACACCACTGTGAGCCACCGGCGCCCACGGGGAAAAACCGGTCGTCGCGCCGACCTGCGCCTTGCTACATTCGCCCCGATATCCCATGACACAAAAGAGTGTGCTGAGCAGGCGTGGCCCGCTGTCGCTGATCCTGTTCGCCGCGCTGATGGCCGGGGCCGGCAATGGGATCTCGATCGTCGCGTTTCCGTGGCTGGTGCTGCAGCGCACCGGATCCGCGCTCGATGCCTCGATCGTGGCGATGGCGGGAACCCTGCCGCTACTGGCGGCGACGTTGCTCGCCGGCGCGGCGGTCGACTTCATCGGCCGACGATCGGTGTCGATGATCTCCGATGCGCTGTCGGCGCTGTCGGTGGCGGCGGTGCCGGTCTTGGCGCTGATCTTCGGTGCCGACGTCATCAACGTCGCGGTGCTGGCCGGGCTGGCGGCACTGGGCGCGCTGTTCGACCCGGCCGGCATGACAGCCCGCGAGACGATGCTGCCCGAGGCGGCCACCCGGGCGGGATGGACCCTGGACCAGGCAAACAGCGCCTACGAGGCGATCTTCAACCTCTCCTACATCGTGGGTCCGGGCATCGGCGGCCTGCTGATCGCGACGCTCGGCGGTGTCAACACCATGTGGGTGACCGCTGCGGCGTTCGTGCTGTCGATCATGGCGATCTCGGTGCTCCGGCTGGAAGGCGCGGGCCGACCGGACCCCTCGGTGCGCACCGGCGGGGTCTGGGCCGGGATCGTCGAGGGCTTGCGATTCGTGTGGAACAACCGGGTGCTGCGCACCCTGGCGGTCGTGGACCTGACGGCCACCGGCCTGTACATGCCGATGGAGAGTGTGCTGTTTCCCAAGTACTTCACCGACCGCAACGAGCCGGCGCAGCTCGGCTGGGTGCTGATGGCACTGAGCGTCGGCGGGCTGATCGGCGCGGTGGGCTACGCCGTGCTGTCGAGGTTCATGCGCAAGCGGACCGTCATGCTGATCGCGGTGCTGACCCTCGGCGTGGCCATGACCGTCATCGCGTTCCTGCCGCCGTTGCCGGTGATCCTGGTGTTGTGCGTCGTCGTCGGCTTCGTCTACGGGCCGATCGCGCCGATCTACAACTACGTGATGCAGACCCGTGCCCCCCAGCACCTGCGCGGACGGGTGGTGGGAGTGATGGGCTCGCTGGCCTATGCCGCAGGACCGCTCGGTCTGATCGTGGCGGGCCCGCTGGCCGACCAGACCGGTCTGCACACCACGTTCCTGGCGCTGTCGATACCGATGCTGCTGCTCGGTGTCGTCGCGGTGTTCCTGCCCGCACTGCGTGATCTGGACCGCGTGTGACTGCACCAGCGACTGCTCTCAATATCGGCTGCGTCACCGATACCCGATGGCGGCCTTCAACTGACGGTCAGGTCAGGGGGCGCCGAGCAATCGGTGATAGAGACAGCGGTTACCACCCGATTTCGTCCCGCCTGTTTCGCGCGGTACAACGCCCTGTCCGCTTCATGCATCAGGGAACCTTCATGCTGGCCACGATGTGCGACCACTGACGCGACGCCCGCGCTGGCGGTCACCTGCTGCGACCCGCCGCCGAAAACAATCCCGAGGTCGTTGAATGACGTCAGGATCGCTGCAGCGATCCTCTGCGCCTCAGCCGAGTCGGTGCTCCCGAGGAGCAAAGCGAACTCGTCACCACCCAAGCGGGCCGCAAGGTCGCTGGGCCTGCGGGAAAACTCCTTCAGCACGCGACCGAGTTGGATCAAGCAGTAGTCGCCGGCGAGGTGTCCGCATTCGTCGTTGTATGGCTTGAAGCGGTCGATGTCGACTGCGATGAGACTGATCGGCGACCCGAAGCGCTTACTCCGGCCAAATTCTCCACGCAGCGTGAGGTTGAAATAGCGCCGATTGGCCAATCCGGTGAGCGGGTCGTGCATGGCGAGGTGTTCGACACGTTCCTCGGCCAACTTGCGCCTGGTGATGTTGTGGTGCGAGATCGCGAACAGGGGCCTCGACTCATCTTTCAGGCGGTTGACCTGCATCACAAACCAGCGTTTTTCTTCCGGACTGTGGCAGGGGTACTCAAAGTAGAAGGACTCACGCTGATCGTTCACAACATCGCGAATTCCTTCTGCCGCTGCCCCCGCTGACGTGTCACCGTCGGCGGAAGAGGCAGCCAGTGCTTCGAGATAGTTTGTTCCTCGCCACACGTAATCGGGAGCGATTCCGTTCTTGATCCCGAATTCGGTCCATGCATCATTGACATCGATGATGACGCCCGCCCCGTCAATCACGGCGATTTGCTCGGACAGCCCGTTGAACACCAGCGTATGCACTCAACCAGACCTTCCGCGACTCGATCACACGGGACTCCCAAGTGACACGTCGGTAACCGGGATCTTGACGAATCACGGTCAGATGCACGCCTTGTGACGGGTGATCGGTGTGCAACCGCTTCGCGCGGTGGCGTTCGACTATCAGTGCGCAGGGGTGCTGCATGTCTTCGAGCCGGAGCCTCGCGTCGATCTTACCCTCGAAGACCTGCGGACTTCTGTGATTGCTAGACACCGGGAGTTCGCCCGTGAGTCACCGCGGGATCGGGCTGACGTGCCGCATGGTCCTCGGTTCACCCCGACCCGCCCGAAGAGCCGCCCGAAACCGCATCGCGCGCCGCGGAGCACCTCGTAGCATCGAGAGGTGGCCGCCGACATGCTCGCTGAGTTGATCTCCGCGCTGCCCGACGGCACCGTCGTCACCGACCCCGACATCCTCGAGTCCTACCGTCAGGACCGGGCCGCCGACCCGGCGGCGGGCACCCCGATGGTGGTGGTCCGGCCCCGGCGCACCGAAGAGGTGCAGACCGTGCTCAGATGGGCTGCGTCCCACCGGATCGCGGTCGTGCCGCGCGGCATGGGCACCGGCCTGTCCGGCGGCGCGACGGCGCTCGACGGCGGCATCGTGCTGAGCACCGAGAAGATGCGCGACATCACCGTCGACCCGGTCACCCGCACCGCCGTCGCCCAACCCGGACTGCTCAACTCCGAGGTGAAGAAGGCCGTCGCCGAATACGGGATGTGGTACCCGCCGGACCCGTCGTCGTTCGAGATCTGCAGCATCGGCGGCAACATCGCCACCAACGCCGGCGGCCTGTGTTGCGTGAAGTACGGCGTCACCTCCGACTACGTACTCGGACTGCAGGTGGTGCTGGCCGACGGCACCGCGGTCCGGCTCGGCGGGCCCCGCCTGAAGGATGTCGCCGGTTTGTCGCTGACCAAGTTGTTCGTCGGCAGCGAGGGCACGCTCGGGGTGGTGACCGAGGTGACGCTCAAGCTGCTGCCCGCTCAGCACCGCGGGTGCACGGTGGTGGCGACGTTCGATTCGGTGTCGGCCGCCTGTGATGCGGTGGCCGTCATCACCGGCAGGATCCGCCCGTCGATGCTGGAGTTCATGGACGGGGTGGCGATCAACGCCGTCGAGGACAAACTGAAGATGGGGCTGGACCGCAACGCCGCCGCCATGATGGTCGCCGCCACCGACGACCGCGGGCCGGCCGGCGCCGAGGATGCCGAGTACATGGCCGGCGTGTTCACCGAACACGGTGCCACTGAAGTGTTCTCGACCGACGACCCGGACGAGGGTGAGGCGTTTGTCGCCGCACGCCGCTTCGCGATCCCCGCTGTTGAGGCGAAGGGTTCGCTGCTGCTCGAGGACGTGGGAGTCCCGCTGCCCGCGCTGGCCGAGTTGGTCTCCGGGGTGGAGAAGCTCGCCGAGCAGCACAACCTGATGATCTCGGTGATCGCGCACGCCGGCGACGGCAACACCCACCCGCTGATCGTCTACGACCCGGCCGATGCCGCGATGACCGAACGCGCCCACACCGCGTTCGGCGAGATCATGGACCTCGCGGTGCGCCTCGGTGGCACCATCACCGGCGAACACGGCGTCGGCAGGCTCAAACGGCCGTGGTTGGCCGGTTACCTGGGCCCAGAGGTGATGGAACTCAACCGGCGCATCAAGGCCGCGCTCGACCCGGACAACATCCTCAACCCGGGTGCGGCAATCTGAGGCCTCCCCTGGCGCCTCTGCGGTGCCCACTTCTGCAGGAGGGTCGTGGGGATCGGGTCTTCGCGACCCTGGTGCAGAAATCGGCGCCCCAGGTTGCGATCTGCCCATAGCTATTGACACAGATAGACACACTGTCGTACCCATAAGACATGACTGCGATTCTGTCTCAGGATTCTCCTGTGCGGTTCGAGCCGGCCGACGCCTCGACCTGGCGTGACCCGTGGCCGATGTACCGGGCACTGCGCGACCACGACCCGGTCCACCATGTTGTCCCCGAGGACAGGCCGGATCACGACTACTACGTGCTGTCCCGGCACGCCGACATCTGGGCCGCCGCCCGCGACCACCAGACGTTCTCGTCGGCGCAGGGCCTGACCGTGAACTACGGCGAGCTGGACCTCATCGGGCTGGCGGACAATCCGCCGATGGTGATGCAGGACCCGCCCGTGCACACCGAGTTCCGGAAACTGGTCTCGCGCGGGTTCACGCCCCGCCAGGTGGAATCGGTGGAACCCAAGGTCCGGGATTACGTGGTCGAACGCATCGAGGGGTTGCGCTCCCGCGGCGGCGGGGACATCGTCGCCGAACTGTTCAAGCCCCTGCCGTCGATGGTGGTCGCGCACTACCTCGGTGTGCCCGAGGAGGACCGCGGACAGTTCGACGGCTGGACCGACGCGATCGTCGCCGCCAGCACCGCCGAGGGCGGGATCGGAGGAGCGCTCGAGACAGTGGGCGACGCGCTCGGCGGGATGATGGCGTACTTCACGGCGCTGATCGAGCGCAGGCGGGTGGAACCGGAGGACGACACGGTCTCGCATCTGGTGGCCGCCGGCGTCGGCGCCGACGGTGATGTCGCCGGCGTGCTGTCGATCCTGGCGTTCACGTTCACGATGGTGACCGGCGGCAACGACACCACCACCGGGATGCTGGGCGGCTCGGTGCAGCTGCTGCACCAGCGTCCCGACCAGAGACGCCTGCTGGCACAGCACCCCGAATTGATCCCCGACGCGGTCGACGAACTGCTGCGGCTGACCTCCCCGGTGCAGATGCTGGGGCGCACCGTGACCCGCGACGTCACTATCGGTGACGTCACCATCCCCGAGGGACGGCGGGCGATGTTCCTCTACGGGTCGGCCAACCGGGACGAACGCCAGTACGGCCCCGATGCGGCGGAACTCGACGTCACCCGCAAGCCCCGCAACATACTGACGTTCAGCCACGGCGCGCACCACTGCCTGGGGGCCGCGGCAGCCCGGATGCAGTCACGGGTGGCGCTGACGGAATTGCTGGCACGGATACCGGATTTCGAGGTCGACGAGTCCACAATCGAGTGGGCCGGCGGCAGTTACGTGCGACGACCGGTCTCGGTGCCCTTCACGGTGACGAGCTGATGGCAGGCGACTGGCTGGCGGCGCGCCGCACCGAGGTGGCCGCCGACCGCATCCTGGACGCAGCGGGCGAACTGTTCGCCAGGAAAGAGGCGGCCGGCGTCGGCATGCACGAGATCGCCACGGCCGCAGGATGTTCGCGTGCCACGCTGTATCGCTACTTCGAGAACCGCGAAGCTCTCTACACCGCCTATGTGCACCGTGAGAGCTACCGCCTGTACCGCGAGATGACCGACCAGATCATGTCGGTGCTGGATCCGCGGGAGCGGCTCATCGAGGGCATGCTCTCCTCGCTGCGCAATGTCCGCGAGAGCCCGGCCCTGGCGTCGTGGTTCGCGACCACCCAGCGGCCCATCGGCGGTGAGATGGCCGAGCAGTCGGAGGTGATCAAGGCGCTGACCGAAGCGTTCGTGATCTCGCTGGGTCCCGATGCGCCGGAACTGGTCGAGCATCGGGCGCGCTGGCTGGTCCGGGTGATGACGTCGCTGCTGGTGTTCCCCGGCCACGACGAAGCCGACGAACGGTCGATGCTCGAGGAATTCGTCGTGCCGATCGTGCTGCCCGCGGCGCAGGCCGATCAGATCACCTCACGGCGTCAGGCCACCCAGTAGGCCTGAGCTTTGATCGCCTTGCGCGGAATGTTGTAGTCCTCGCACAGCAGCTTGGCGACCGCGCGGGTGGTGCGGTTGTCGCAGGCCACCCAGCCGAAGTGGTCGGCGGCGTCGAAGGCGGCCGATTCCACCGCCTGCACCAGGGATTCACCGGCGTTCTTGCGATCCACCCACGTCACATCAGTGCCCCGCGCCACGGGCAGTTGCTTGTCGTCGTCGTGCGCGGCTTCCAGGAAGACCTGCGCGGGAGCGTCGCCGATGGCGTCGAGCAGGGAGTTGATCGCCGGCAGCGACGCCGTGTCGCCGACG
Source organism: Mycolicibacterium hippocampi (assembly GCF_010723735.1). Lineage (GTDB taxonomy): Bacteria > Actinomycetota > Actinomycetes > Mycobacteriales > Mycobacteriaceae > Mycobacterium > Mycobacterium hippocampi. The sequence continues at coordinate 5,028,958 of NZ_BLLB01000002.1, forward strand.
ATGACATAGCCGGCCGGGCGCGGTTCGGGCAGCGCGAAACTGCTGCCCAGCACGGTGACCTCGATGGTGTCGCCCGGCGCTGCCTGCTGCGCCCATCGGGACGCGACGCCGTCGTGCAGCGCGAACTCGACGTCCACGGTGTCGTTCGCCGGATCCGGGTTGACCAACGTGTAGCCGCGCTGGTGCAGCTTGTCCCCGTCGGAGAACCACATCCTGATCCACATGGTCGGATGCAGTGCCCGGTCGGCCAGCAACCCACCGGCCTGGAAACTCAGCCGCAGATAGTGCGGGGTCACCTGGGTGCTCGCGGTGACGGTCAGCTCGTAGTCGCCCGCGCGCAGTAGCTTGAGTACCGCGCCCGCGAATCCGCGCGACTGCTTCGTGTCCGACATGGCCCCTCATCCCTGATCGATTACTTAGGCGAGCTTAACCTAACTCAGGGCCGGTGACGGGTCTCAGCTCCGGACGCGGGTGAAGCGGTGCAGCAGCCAGGCCAGCGGGATCGTCACCACCAGCGTTCCGGTGAACAGCAGCCAGACAGAGCCGGTGTAGATGGGATAGCGGACGATCTCCACCATGACCAGCTCCATCGTGATCAGGTGGATCAGGAAGATCTCATAGGAGATCTCGCCGAGGAACACCATCGGGCGGCTGGCCAGCACCCGCCGGTAGAGCCCCGCGCCCGCCCGTTGGTCCGTCAATGCCAGCGGCGCGACCAGCAGAGTGGCGATCGCGGCATAGAACGCGGTCTTGACCAGTGCCTCGCGCAACTCGGCCGGTGAGGTCGTCGGCTCCCCCGCCAGCGGCGTGGCCACGATGAAGTAGCTCACCACCGCCAGCGGGACGCAGGCCAGCGCGTAGGCCCGCACCCCCAACGGCTGCAGCGCCGCCAGCGCCATCCCGCCGATGAACCACACCAGATATCCCGGCAACCACAACTGTGCGCCGTCGGGCAGCCAGTCGGTGGTGTGTACCAGGGTCAGCCACGCCGGCGAGACCAGCGCGAGTCCGGCCAGCCCGGCCAGCAGCAGCCCGGGCCGCCAGCGTCGTCGGCACAGCACCACCAACAACAGATATGCCAGAAGCGGCAGCACCACGTAGAACGCGACCTCGACCGCGAGGCTCCACATCTGGGTGAGGCCCTGGTGCAGAAACGAATAGAGGTAATCGTCGGTGTAGATCTGGGTGAGCGTGAGGTTGCGGAACAGCCCTTCCCAGGTGTGCCCGGGATTGGGGCCGGCCGTGCGGAAGTGGTAGACGAGGTAGGCCGCGACGACGGTGACCGCGTAGGCGGGCATGATCCGGCGCACCCGGTGCCAGGCGTAGCGCCGCACCGACGGCGCCGGACTTCTGGACGCGGCAGCCTTCACCCACGGTGCGAACAGCAGGAACCCGGACAGCACGAAGAAGATCGGCACGCCGATCTCCATCCGCGAGTACACCAGGCCGAGGTAGCCCTGCGGATACTTGCCGGTGGTGTAGGCGGCGTGGGTGAGCACCACGAGCAGCGCTGCCACTGCCCGGATTCCGGTGAGCGAGTCGACACGTCCGGTCGCCGTGACCGATTCCAAACCGCCCTGCGCATCGAGTTCCCTGGGCACGGTCATGTCGCCGGTTGCCTCAGTAGGACTTGCGGCGCGCCTTCGGCCCGCGATCGGGTTCGAGGTGGATCAGCTGACCCTGGATCCTGGTGTGCTCGAGCTTCTTCAGCGTCTCCTTGGACAACTTCGCCGGCAACTCGACCAGTGAGTGGTCGGGCTTGATCGAAATGTGCCCGAAATCGCTGCGGTGCAGCCCACCTTCGTTGGCGATGGCGCCCACGATGGCCCCGGGCATGACCTTGTGCCGCTTGCCGACCGCGATGCGGTACGTCGCGAGGTCGCTGCGCACCTCGCGGCGCTTGCGCGGTGCGCCGTCGTCACGTCCCTGGCGCTCGGGCCGTTCGCGGCGCTTCTCCGGCGGCGGCTCCGTCATCAGGAACTCGCCGCCGTCGCGGCTCTGCAACGCCAGCGCCGCGGCGATGTCGGCCATCGGTACGTCGTGATCGCGCTCGTAACCCTCGATCAGCTTGCGGAACAACTCGATTCCCGGGTTGGCCAGCGCTTCGGTGATCGAGTCGCGGAACTTCTCCACACGCTGGGCGTTGACGTCATCAACCGATGGCAGGCCCCTCTCGACCAGCTTCTGCCGGGTCACCCGCTCGATCGAGTTGAGCAGGTGGCGTTCACGGGGTGACACGAACAGCAGCGCCGTGCCCGAGCGGCCGGCCCTTCCGGTGCGCCCGATGCGGTGCACGTAGGACTCCGGGTCATGCGGGATGTCGTAGTTGAGCACGTGCGAGATGCGGTCGACGTCGAGACCGCGCGCGGCCACGTCCGTCGCGACAAGGATGTCGAGCTTGCCGTCCTTGAGTGAGGCGATGGTGCGCTCGCGCACGGCCTGCGCGATGTCGCCGTTGATGGCCGCGGCGGAAAAGCCGCGGGCACGAAGCTTCTCGGCGACCTCCTCGGTCGCCTGCTTGGTGCGGACGAACACGATCATCGCCTCGAACGGCTCGACTTCGAGCAGCCGGGTGAGCGCGTCCATCTTGCGGTTCCCGGATACCTGGATGTATCGCTGAGCGATGTTGTCGGCGGTCGCGGTCTTGGATTCGACCTTCACCTGGACCGGGTCGTGCAGGTACTTGGAGGTGATCTTGCGAATCGCCGGCGGCATCGTCGCCGAGAACAACGCGACCTGCTTGTACTCCGGGGTGCCCTCCAGAATTCGCTCGACGTCCTCGGCGAAGCCCATCTGCAGCATCTCGTCGGCCTCGTCGAGCACCAGATAGTCGAGGTGCGAGAGGTCCAAGCTGCCCTTCTCGAGATGGTCGATGACCCGGCCCGGGGTGCCGACGACGATCTGGGCGCCCCGCCGCAGCCCGGCCATCTGCGGGCCGTAGGGCGAGCCGCCGTAGATCGGCAGCACGTTGACCGACAGATGAGCGCCGTAGCGGCTGAATGCTTCCGCGACCTGCAGCGCCAGCTCCCGGGTCGGTGCGAGGACCAGCGCCTGCGTGACGCGGCTGGCGGTGTCGATCTTCGACAGGAGCGGGATGGCGAAGGCGGCGGTCTTCCCGGTTCCGGTCTGCGCGAGCCCGACGACGTCGGAGCCCGCCATCATCGCCGGGATGGTCGCCGCCTGGATGGGCGACGGCGTTTCGTATCCGACGTCGACGACAGCCTGCAGCACCGAGGGGTGAATCTGCAGGTCAGCAAAGCTCAGCTCGCCGGCCGGGACATCGCTACCCGGCTCGGAGTTCGAAGACGTCATCGAGGTGGCAGTCTAGTGCCAGTCGCCGCCATTTCCCGCCGCGCGCCTCTCATCACCCCAATCGCCGTGACGGTACGGTGCGCAGTTGTGAAATGGACGGCGGTGACCGGTGCCCTGGCGGGCGTCGTGGCGTTGACCGTCGCCGGCTGCGGCTCGGGCGACTCGACCGCCTCCAAGACACCGGGGCCGACGGCGGTGTCGACGCCTGCGCAGACACCTGTCGCCGTGGCCCCGCCACCTCCTGCGCCCGGCCCTCCCGCGGCCAACGATCCGTGTGCCGTCAACCTCGCCGCACCCGAGATCCTCAGGGCGGTGTCCGAACTACCTCCCGACCCGCGCAGTGAGCAGGCCTGGAACCCCGAGCCGCTGGCCGGCAACTACAACGAATGCGCGCAGCTGTCGGCGGTGATCATCAAGGCCAACACGAACTCGGAGAACCCGAACACCCGCGCGCTGCTGTTCCACCGGGGCAAGTTCATCCCGACGGGGGTGCCCGACACGTTCGGCTTCAACGGCCTGGACAGCTCGGAGACCACCGGCGACACCGTCGCGCTGGAGTACTCCGGCGGGGTGCCCGGGCTCGACAGCGTGGTGAAGTTCCGCTGGAACGGCAGCGGCGTGGAGTTGATCGGCAACACCGGCTGAGCGTTCGCCGCGAAATATCATTCCGGGCTGTGGCTTCGGCCCCGTTCGCAACCCGGAATGATATTTCGCGGCAGGCCGGGGTGTCGGCGGGCTGGCCTACAGTGGCTGCGTGTTCGTCGGCGAGGATCGGGTCATCTACAGCGCCTCCGACCTCGCCGCCGCCGCTCGCTGCGAGTACGCGCTGCTGCGCTCGTTCGACGCCCGGCTCGGCTGGGGTCCGCCGGTCACCACCGACGACGAACTGCTCGCCCGTACCGCCGAACTCGGTGATGAACACGAACGACGCCACCTCGACGAACTGCGGCAACAGCCGGAGACCGGCGACATCACCGTCATCGGCCGTCCCGAATACACCGTCGCGGGACTGTCGGCCGCGGCCCAGCAGACACTGGCCGCGATCGAGCGCGGCGCGCCCGTCATCTACCAGGCCGCCATGTTCGACGGTCGGTTCGTCGGGTTCGCCGACTTCCTGGTGCTCGAGGACTCCCCCGAGGGGCACCGCTACCGGTTGCGCGACACCAAGCTGGCCCGCTCGGTCAAGGTGGAGGCTCTGCTGCAGTTGGCGGCGTACGCGCAGACGCTGACCGACGCGGGAGTGCCGGTGGCCCCCGAGGTGGACCTGGTCCTGGGCGACGGATCCGCGGTCAGCTACCCCGTCACCGAACTACTGCCGGTGTACGCGCCGCGCCGGGCCGCGCTGCAACGCCTACTGGACACTCATCTCGCCGGTGGCAAGCCGGTGACCTGGGAGGACGACGTACGCGCCTGCTTCCGCTGCACGGAGTGCGAGCAGCAGGTCCGCGCGTCCGACGACCTGCTGCTGGTCGCCGGAATGCGCGTGAGCCAGCGGGCCCGGTTGATCGACGCGGGCATCACCACCGTGCACGAGCTGGCCGGACACCGCGGGCCGGTTCCCGAGCTGTCGACCCGTACGGTCACTGGGCTGGCGGCGCAGGCCCGGCTGCAGGTCGCCGACCGGGTGCAGGGCATGCCGCCCTACGAGGTCGTGGACGCGCAACCGCTGATGGTGTTGCCCGACGCCGACAAGGGAGATCTGTTCTTCGACTTCGAGGGTGACCCGCTGTGGACCGTCGACGGCCGCGAGTGGGGGCTGGAATACCTGTGGGGTGTGCTGACCGCGGCTGACCAGTTCACCCCACTGTGGGCCCACGACCGGCCCGGCGAACGTCAGGCACTCGTCGACTTCCTGGCGATGGTGCGCAAGCGCCGGCGGCGCTATCCCGGAATGCACATCTACCACTACGCGGCGTACGAGAAGAGCACGCTGCTGCGACTGGCCGGGCGCTACGGCGTCGGGGAGGACGAAGTCGACTCACTGTTGCGCGAGGGCATGCTCGTCGACCTGTACCCCTTGGTACGCAAGAGCATCCGGGTGGGCACGGAGAACTACAGCATCAAGTCGCTCGAGCCGCTCTACATGGGCGCCGAGCTGCGCAGCGGTGAGGTGACCACGGCTACCGCGTCGATCACCGAGTACGCCCGCTACTGCGCGCTCACGGAGAGCGGGCGCACCGACGAGGCCGCGACGGTGCTGCGCGACATCGAGGAGTACAACCGCTACGACTGCCGGTCCACGCACCGGTTGCGCGACTGGCTGATGGCCCGCGCCATCGAATCGGAGGTACCGCCGCGCGGTCCTGTTCAGGTCACCGGCGGGAGTACGCCGGGGCCCGCCGCGGCCGCCGACCCGCCCGATGAGGTCGAGCGCAAGCTGTTGAAGTTCGCCGGCGACGGTGTCGACGCCCGCAGCCCGGCGCAGACCGCGGTCGCGATGTTCGCCGCTGCCAAGGGTTTTCACAAACGTGAAGACAAACCCTTCTGGTGGGGTCACTTCGACCGGGTCAACAATCCCGTCGACGAATGGGCGGACAACTCGGGCGTTTTCATCGCCGAGGACCACGAGATCGTGGCGGACTGGCACCAACCGCCCCGGGCGCGCAAACCGCAGCGCCACATCAGGCTGTTCGGCGAGATCGCCGCGGGCGATCTGACCAGGGACATGTACGCGCTGTACGACCCGCCCTCGCCCAGCGGACTCTCCGACGACCCGGACCGCCGGGGGTTCGGCCGGGTCACGGTGCTGGAGTGTGACAACACCGAAGCACCCACCGAGGTCGTGATCTGCGAGCGCCAACCCAAGAACGGTGAGGTGTTCGACCAGGTGCCGGTCGCGCTGACCCCGGACGCCCCGTTCAACACCAAGCCGCTCCAGGACGCCATCGCCGGCAGCGCCGCGGCTGTGGCCGCCGGGCTGCCGGGCCTGCCGGCCGACGCCGTCACCGACATCCTGCTGCGCCAGGTCCCCCGCACCCGGAGCGGACATGCGTTGCCGCGCACCGGAGACGACGTCGCCGACATCACCGCCGCGCTGCTGGACCTGGACTCGTCCTACCTGGCGGTACACGGACCGCCCGGCACGGGCAAGACCTACACCTCCGCCCAGGTGATCGCCGGCCTGGTGGGCGAGCACCGGTGGCGGGTCGGGGTGGTGGCGCAGTCGCACGCCGTGGTCGAGAACCTGTTCGGCGACGTGCTGAAGGCCGGGGTGGACGGTTCCCGCGTCGGCAAGAAGCCCAACACGGTCACCACCGGATGGACCGAGCTGGGTCCCGACGACTTCGCCGGTTTCCTCGGTCAGGACGGCTGCGTGGTCGGCGGCACGGCCTGGGACTTCGCCAACGACAACAGGATCCCGATGGGAAGTCTCGATCTGTTGGTCGTCGAGGAGGCCGGGCAGTTCAGCCTGGCGAACACGATCGCGGTGTCCCGCGCGGCGCGCAACCTGTTGCTGCTCGGCGACCCCCAGCAGCTACCGCAGGTCAGCCAGGGCACCCATCCGGAACCGGTCGACGGCTCCGCCCTGGCCTGGCTCGTCGACGGACACCACACGCTGCCGCCCGAGCGCGGCTACTTTCTCGACCGCTCCTACCGGATGCACCCCGACGTCTGCCTCGCGGTCTCACGGTTGTCCTACGACAGCCGCCTGCACTCACACGTCGCCGTGACCGCTGCGCGTCGGCTCGACGGAGTCACCCCCGGGGTGCGGTCACTGCTGGTCGACCACGACGGCAACTCCACCGAGAGCCCCGAGGAGGCAGCGACGATCGTCGCGGCCATCGAAGGCCTCTTGGGCACCACATGGACCGACGAACACGGCAGCCGGGCACTGACCCAGAGCGACGTCCTGGTCGTCACCCCGTACAACGCCCAGGTGGCGCTCACCCGGCGCCGACTCGACGCGGCCGGACTCACCGACGTGCGCGCCGGCACCGTCGACAAGTTCCAGGGCCAACAGGCGCCGGTGGTGTTCGTCTCGATGACGGCGTCGTCGGCCGACGATGTGCCGCGCGGAATCGCCTTCCTGCTCAACAGGAACCGGCTCAACGTTGCCGTCAGCCGGGCGAAGTACCTCGCCGTGATCGTACGGTCGGCCCAGCTGACCGAGCATCTGCCGGGCACTCCCGACCGCCTGGTGGAGTTGGGGGCGTTCCTGGCTCTGAGCACATGTGATACACCCACGGGGTGACCGAAGCGCTCACCGGACGGCTTACGGCGATCGTCGGACCCGGCTACGTCAGCACCGATGCCGACGTGCTGGCCGGCCGCAGCGTCGATCACACCGGGCGGTACCGGGGGCGTGCCAGTGTGCTGGTGCGCCCGGGCACCACCGACGAGGTCGCCGCGACCCTGCGTGCCTGCCGCGAGGCCGGCGTCCGCGTCACCGTGCAGGGCGGTCGGACCTCTCTGGTGGCCGGGACCGTGCCCGAACACGACGACGTGCTGCTGTCGACCGAGCGACTGCGCGAAGTCGGCCCGGTCGACGTGGCTGAGCGCCGTATCCACGTCGGCGCCGGCGCGACGTTGGCCGAAGTGCAGCGCGCGGCCGGCGCGGCCGGGCTGGTGTTCGGTGTCGACCTCGCCGCTCGGGATTCGGCGACCGTGGGCGGAATGGCCTCGACGAACGCGGGCGGACTGCGCACGGTGTGCTACGGCAACATGGGCGAACAGGTCATCGGTCTGGACGTGGCGTTGCCGGACGGCACCGTGGTGCGCCGGCACAGTCAGGTCCGCAGCGACAACACCGGCTACGACCTGGCCTCGCTGTTCGTCGGCGCCGAGGGCACACTCGGGGTGATCACCGGCCTGGATCTGCGACTGCACCCCGCGCCCGGCCAACGGGTCACGGCCATCTGCGGATTCGCCGACCTCGACGCGCTCGTCGACACCGGCAGGGCGTTCCGCGATCTGGAGGGCATCGCCGCCCTGGAACTCATCGACGCCCGTGCGAGCGCCCTGACCGCCGAACACGTCGGCGTCCGTGCACCGGTCGAGGGGGCCTGGCAGTTACTCGTCGAGCTCTCAGGGGATACGGATCTGACCGAACGGCTGGCCGGCGTGCTGGAGTCCGCGGCGCTGTCCGACGAGCCGGCCGTCGGCGTGGACTCGAGTGCCCAGCAGCGGCTCTGGCAGGTGCGCGAATCGGTCGCCGAAGTCCTGGGCGCCTACGGGCCTCCCCTGAAATTTGATGTCTCACTGCCCCTTTCGGCGATCCGCCGGTTCGCCGAGGAATCCGCGGCGCTGGTGGCCACCCATGCTCCCGACGCCATCCCGGTGCTGTTCGGGCACATCGGGGAAGGCAACCTGCACCTCAACATCGTGCGTTGTGAACTGTCCGGGGCCCGCGAACGTGACCTGTACTCGGCGATGATGGTGTTGATCGCCCGCTGCGGTGGCAACGTCAGCTCCGAACACGGCGTCGGATCACGCAAGCGGGAGTACGTGTCGATGTCTCGCTCCGACGCCGACATCACGGCGATGCGGACGGTCAAGGCGGCGTTCGATCCGGACGGCTATCTGAACCCCGCAGTGCTGTTCAGCTGACGTCACCACACCGTCACGCCGACCCGGGCGCCGACCACGTAGCGTGTCGGTGTTGTGGGTATCGAAGCTGACTACCTGGTTGTCGGGGCAGGCGCCATGGGCATGGCGTTCGTCGACACGCTGCTGACCGAGAACGCCGAGGCCACCGTTGTGCTGGTCGACGAGAACCACCAGCCCGGCGGCCACTGGAACGCGGTGTATCCGTTCGTGCGATTGCATCAGCCGTCCGCGTACTACGGGGTGAACTCGCTCCCGCTGAGCAACGAGGACTCCATCGACACCACCGGCTGGAACGAAGGCTTCTTCGAGCTGGCGACCGGTCACGAGGTCTGCGCCTATTACGACCAGGTGATGCGCCACCACCTGCTGCCCACCGGGCGGTTGTCCTACTTCCCGGCCACGCGATACCTGGGTGACCACAGGTTCCGCACCCTCGATGGCGCCGAGCACACCGTGTCCGTGCGACGCCGGGTGGTCGATGCGACGTACCTGCTGACCGTGGTCCAGTCGATGAGGCCGGCACCGCCGTTCGCGGTCGCCGACGGGGTGGACATCGTCACCCCGAACGACCTGCCCCGCCGGGCCGCGGACCACCAGCACTACACGATCGTGGGCGGCGGCAAGACCGGGATGGACTGTTGCCTGTGGCTGATGCGCAACGGCGTTCCGGCCGAGCGGCTGCGCTGGATCATGCCGCGTGATTCGTGGCTGCTCAACCGGGCCCACGTCCAGCCCGGGCCGGATTTCGTGAGACAGCTGCGCGACTCGATCAACACCCGGATGACGGCGATCACCGAGGCGACCTCACTCGAGGATCTCTTCGACCGGCTGGAGGCCGACCAGAACCTGCTCCGCCTGGACACGGCGGTGCGTCCCACGATGTACCACTGCGCCATTGTGTCGCTCGGCGAGCTCGACCACCTTCGCCTCATCGAAGACGTGGTGCGGCTCGGGCACATCGACCGGGTGGAGCAGGATCGGCTGCTGTTGGCGCAGGGCACGATCCCGGTGCCGGTGCCCTCGCTCTATGTCGACTGCACGACGCCGGGTCTGCCCCGGCCCCCTTCGGTGCCGGTGTTCAACGGCGACCTGATCACCTTGCAGAGTGTGCGGGGCTGCCAGCAGGTGTTCAGCGCGGCGTTCATCGCCCACGTGGAAGCGGCCTACGGCGACTCCGCTCGAGACGACGCTGCGCGCAACGACTTGTGCGAACCCATCCCGCACCCGGACGCGCCTGTCGACTGGCTGCGGATCTTGTTGTCGGACAATCGCGCTCAGATCCGGTGGCTGAAGGACCCCGAGCTGCTCGACTGGCTTCAGTCGGCCCGCCTGAACGTGCTGCGCGACCTGTTCCCGAAGTTCCCGGCGGACCGGCCCCGGGTGCGGGAAAAGGCCATCGGTGCGCTCACGGTGGCGCTCGACAAGACCAACCAGCGGCTCGCCGCTCTGATGGATTCCGGCTAATCCGGTCCCCGCGCGTGCCGACCACCGCGGGTTTCGGCTTGGTCGTCAACTTCATGGAAACCGTTGTGCGCGTGACCGTTCGGCGCCGGTTCGGGGGGCGGTTCCTCAAGCAGCAGGTCGAGGATGTTGCGCCATTCCGGATCGGCGGCGACCGAATCCGGGCCTGTGGATCGTGCCGGCCTGTCGCTCGTCGGCCCGGTGACCGAATTCTCCCCGTCGACATCCTCCCCGTCGACATCCTCCCAGTCGACGACGTACTCGACGTACTCATCGTCGTCGAAGGCCCCGTCGGCGAAGGTCTCGTCGTCCCAGTCGCCGTCGTCATCGGCCACGGTGACCGGGTCCGTGGGCGCCACCGGGGCCGTGGCGTACCCGAGCAGCAGCAGTGCCGCGATCACCCCGATCAGGGCGACGAACGCCGGCAACAGCATCGCCTGCGACATTGCGGCGGCGAACGGGGCGTGCAGGAACTCCGGAAGCTGGGTGGCCGCCCCTTCTGCCCGCGGCGCCGTGTCCGCCGCGGCCGGCATCTCGGCGGACAGCCGTGAAGCCATGAACGCCGCCATCCCGGCGCTGCCGAGCACCGACCCGACCTGCCGGTTGGTGTTGTAGACACCGGAGCCGGCACCGGCCAGCTGTGGAGCCAGGTTCCGGGTCGCGGTGGCCGCCAGCGGCGACCAGATGAACGCCATGCCCACCCCCATCGCCGTCAGCGGCAGCACCAGCCGCCAGATCGGCGTCGTCGGCGTCATCTCGATCGACAGCCAGGTCAGCCCGATCGCGATCACCGAGAAGCCGAAGCCGACCACCGGCCGGGGGTGTGACCGGTCGACGATCCTGCCGACCAGCGGGGCGAGCACCCCGGTCGCGATCGCCATCGGCGCAGTCAACAGGGCGGCCCGGGTCGGTGAGAGCCCACAGACCGACTGGGCGTAGAACATCAACGGCAGGAACATCGAGGTCGCGACGAACCCGATGGTCGCCACCCCGAGATTGGACATCGAGAAGTCGCGGTCGCTGAAGATGACCAGCGGGATCAGTGGCTCGCCTTTGGTGACCGACTGCCAGTAGAGGAACGCCGACATGACCGCGACGCCGATGACGATCGTCGCCCAGATCCACGGCGCCCAGTCGTAGGCCTGGCCCTCCTGCAGGGCGAACACGATCAGGAACATCCCGACGGCCGAGAGCACCACGCCCCGCAGGTCGAAGCCCTGCTTCTGCGTGGGCAGGGCCGGTACCAGCCGGACCGCCATCACCAGGCCGACGACACCGATCGGCACATTGACGATGAAGATCCACTGCCACCCCAGGTGGTCCACCAGCAACCCGCCGGCCAGCGGGCCGATCAGCGTGGCCACCCCTGCGGTGGCACCCCACACGCTCATCGCGACGCCGCGGCGCTGCGCCGGGAAGGTCCGGGTGATCACCGACAGCGTCTGCGGTGTCAGCAGCGCTGCCCCGATGCCCTGGACCACCCTGGCGGCGACCAGCGTGCCGATGCTGTCGGACAGCCCACACCACAGCGAAGCGACCGTGAACACCGCCAGGCCCAGCAGATAGAGGTTCTTGGGTCCGTACCGGTCCCCCAGCCCGCCCGCCACCAGCAGCGGCACCGCGTACGCCAGCAGGTAGGCGCTGGTCACCCAGATCACCGCGTCGTAGTCGGCGTCCAGGCTCGCCATGATCGCCGGGTTGGCGACGGCGACGATGGTGGCGTCGACCAGGATCATGAAAAAGCCGATGAGCAACGCCCACAAGGCATGCCACGGGTTGGCACTCGGGGCGCGCGGTGTCACGGTCTCGGACATGGTGATGTGGTCGGCAGTCTCGTGAGTCGAAGCAGGGCGGTGCAGAGCGGGGACGGCCCGACGCTACGGATCGACGGGAAGCCCGACAAGTCCGGTGTCGGGCATCACGTCCTCACACCGGGTCGGCGACGGTGTCACCAGCGACGGCGTCGACGGTCGCCGGCTTGTGCACCCCGGTGACCAACAACGCCGCCAACGCGATCATGACGCCGGCCGACATCACCACCGCCATCGCCAGTTCGTCGTTGCCGAGCACCCCGACCAGCGGGGCGACGGCGGCGCCGAGGCCGAACTGGGCGGCCCCCAGCAGCGCGGCCGCGGTGCCCGCCGCGTCGGGGTGACGGGTCAGCGCGACCGCCGGAGCGTTCGGGATCACCAGCCCCATCGCGGCGAGGATGCCCCACACCGGCACCACGAAGCCGACCAGGCCGCCGATATGGGCCGCGGCCAGGGCCACGAAAACGGCCCCGGACACCGACGCTGCGACCAGCGCCCACACCATGATCTGCTGGGGCGAGAAGCGCCGCAGCAACACCACGTTGCACTGGGTGGAGGCGATCAGCGCGATCGCCCCCGCACCGAACACCAGCGCGAAGGCGGTCTGATCGAGCCCGTAGCGGCCCTGCAGCACGAACGACGCTCCCGCGATGTAGGCGAACAGGCCGGACATGCCCAGCGCCGCGATCAGCACCAGCATGACAAACCGCAGGTCACGAAGCAGTTCCAGGTAGGTCGCACCGATTCCGCGAACCTTCAGCGGGCGCCGGTGGTTCGCGGGCAGCGTCTCGGGCAGCGCCAGCGCCGCCATCACCAGCAGCGCCCCGGCCAGCACGACCAGCGCGGCGAACACCCAGTGCCAGGACGCGTGCAGCAGCACCGCGGCACCGAGCGACGGGGCGAGCACCGGTGCCACACCGAGCACCAGCATCAGCCGCGACATCACCGTGGCGGCGACGTTGTCCTTGAACAGGTCGCCCACCACCGCGATGGCGACCACCATCGCCGCCGCGGCGCCAAAACCCTGCAGTCCGCGCGCGACACCGAGCACCGCGATCGACGGCGCGAACATGCACAGCAGCGAGGCCGCCATGTGCAGCACGATCCCGGCGATCATCGGTTTGCGGCGGCCCAGCGAATCCGACAGCGGACCGACGACCAGCTGGCCCAACGCCAGCCCGGCCAGCGTCCCGGTCAGCGTCAGCTGCACCACCGACGACGACACCGACATGTCATCGGCGATCTTCGGCAGAGCGGGCAGGTACATGTCGATGGTCAGCGGACCCAGCGCCACCAACAGGCCCAGGACCACGATCATCCGGGTGCGGCTCGGCGCGCTGACATCCACGTCCACGGATACTGCCATGAGAATGGTTAGCGTCGCTTCCCAATATTTTCTTCCCCAGATCCCGAACAGTGACCGCAATCACGTTCGGGCACCGGATGTAGGCCGTCGTTCGTTTGACAAGCACTAGCCTGAGGGGACCGCACAGGGAGGGACCACCGCATGCGCGCCCGGTCACACACCAAGAACCAGTTGCCCGCCGTCGGGGACGAGGATCCGAGCACCGCGGCCAAGGTGCTGTCCCAGATCATCGAACGCGGCGCCCGCGTCCAGGCCCCGGCGGTGAAGGCCTACGTCGAACGGCTGCGCGAGCACAATCCCGAGGCGAGCCCCGCCGACATCATCGAGAAGCTGGACAAGCAGTACATGGCGGCGGTGATGGCCAGCGGCGCGGCCGTCGGTTCGGCCGCGGCGTTGCCCGGTATCGGCACGCTGGTCGCGATGTCGGCGGTCGCCGGCGAGACCGTGGTGTTCCTCGAGGCCACAGCGGTGTACGTGCTCGCGGTGGCCGAGGTTCACGGCATCCCCGCCGAACACCGCGAACGCCGCCGCACCCTGGTGCTGGCCGTGCTGGTCGGCGACAACAGCAAGCGCGCGGTGGCCGACCTCCTCGGCCCGGGCCGCACCAGCGGGGCGTGGCTGTCCGACGGGGCCGCGACACTGCCGCTGCCGGCGGTGTCCCAGCTGAACTCGCGGCTGCTGCGCTACTTCGTCAAGCGCTACACCCTCAAGCGCGGCGCGATCGCGTTCGGCAAACTGCTCCCGGTCGGTCTCGGTGCGGTGGTCGGCGGGGTGGGCAACCGGATGATGGCCAAGAAGATCGTCGCCCATGCGCACAAGGCCTTCGGCACCCCGCCGGCGCGCTGGCCATCGGCGCTGCGGCTGTTGCCCGCGCCCCGCCCTTGACCGCGCCGACCCGTCCGCTCGACGGCGGGGATCGGCCGTTCGGCTACCCGATGTTCATGTCCGCAATGACCATAACCACGTTGCCTGGTCCGGCCCGCGGCAGAAGCGCTAGCCTTTATAGGGCGGAAATGCGGGAGACCGCACACCGGGGTTGGATTGGGTGGCCGGCTGTTGTTCGGAGCCGGCTCGAAGCGAAGAATTGAGGCGAACAGCAGCCGTGAATTCACCTTCACCATTCGGTCAGAACGAGTGGTTGGTCGAAGAGATGTACCGCAAGTTCCGGGAGGATCCTTCGTCGGTCGACCCCAGTTGGCACGAGTTCCTCGTCGACTACTCCCCCGAACCCACCAACGACACCGCCCCCAGGGCCAACGGTAAATCCGCCGCAGGCCCGACCACCGCACCCGAACCCGCACGGGCACCGGCACCGGCACCGGCACCGAAATCAGCGAGCAGCAACGGCGAGACCAAGGCGGACAAGCCCTCCCCGAAGCCGGCCGCCTCTGAGAAGACCGCCGACAAGCCCGCCGAGGACAAGCCCGCCCAGGACAAGCCCGAAGCCAAGAAGAGCGAGTCCAAGAAGCCGGAGGCGAAAACGCCCGAGGCTCCCGAGAAGAGCAAGCCGGCCGCACAGGAAGACGAGACCCAGGTACTGCGTGGCGCCGCAGCGGCAGTGGTGAAGAACATGTCCGCGTCGCTGGACGTGCCGACCGCCACCAGCGTGCGAGCGATCCCGGCCAAGGCGATGATCGACAACCGGATCGTCATCAACAACCACCTCAAGCGGACCCGGGGCGGCAAGATCTCGTTCACCCATCTGCTGGGTTACGCGATCGTGCAGGCGGTCAAGAAGTTCCCGAACATGAACCGCCACTTCGCCGAGGTCGACGGCAAGCCGAACGCGGTCACGCCGGCGCACACCAACCTCGGCCTGGCGATCGATCTGCAGGGCAAGAACGGCAGCCGCCAACTTGTCGTCGCGGCGATAAAGAACTGCGAGACGATGCGGTTCGGTCAGTTCATCGCCGCCTACGAGGACATCGTGCGCCGCGCCCGCGACGGCAAGCTGACCGCCGAAGACTTTGGCGGCGTGACGATTTCATTGACCAACCCCGGCACCATCGGCACCGTGCACTCGGTGCCGCGGCTGATGCGGGGGCAGGGTGCGATCGTCGGTGCCGGTGCCATGGAGTACCCGGCCGAGTTCCAGGGCGCCAGCGACGAGCGCATCGGTGAACTCGGTGTCGGCAAGCTCATCACGCTGACGTCGACCTACGACCACCGCATCATCCAGGGCGCCGAGTCCGGCGACTTCCTGCGCACAATCCACCAGTTGTTGCTCGACGACGAGTTCTACGACGAGATCTTCCGCGAGCTCGGCATCCCCTACGAGCCGGTTCGCTGGCGGATCGACAACCCCGATTCCATCGAGGACAAGAACGCCCGGGTCATCGAGCTGATCGCGGCCTACCGCAATCGCGGCCACCTGATGGCCGACATCGACCCGCTGCGGCTGGACAACACCCGCTTCCGAAGCCACCCCGATCTCGACGTCAACACCCACGGCCTGACGCTGTGGGATCTGGACCGGGAGTTCAAGGTCAACGGGTTCGCCGGCAAGACCAACAAGAAGCTACGTGACGTGTTGGGCCTGCTGCGTGACGCGTACTGCCGCCACGTCGGGGTGGAGTACACCCACATCCTCGAGCCCGAACAGCAGGAGTGGCTGCAGCAACGCATCGAGATCAAGCACGAGAAGCCGACCGTCGCCGAGCAGAAGTACATCCTGAGCAAGCTCAATGCGGCCGAGGCGTTCGAGACCTTCCTTGCGACCAAATACGTTGGCCAGAAGCGGTTCTCGCTCGAAGGAGCCGAGACCGTCATCCCGATGATGGATGCCGCGATCGACCAGGCCGCCGAACACGGCCTCGACGAGGTCGTCATCGGCATGCCGCACCGGGGCCGTCTCAACGTGCTGGCCAACATCGTCGGCAAGCCGTATTCGCAGATATTCACCGAGTTCGAGGGCAACCTCAACCCGTCACAGGCGCACGGTTCCGGCGACGTCAAGTACCACCTCGGCGCGACGGGCACCTACATCCAGATGTTCGGTGAGAACGACATCGCCGTGTCGCTGGTCGCCAACCCCAGCCACCTCGAGGCGGTCGACCCGGTGCTCGAGGGCATCGTGCGCGCCAAGCAGGACATGTTGGGCGTCGGGGAAGAGGTCGACGGGTCCAACCAGTTCACGGTCGTGCCGATGATGCTGCACGGCGACGCCGCGTTCGCCGGCCAGGGGGTGGTGGCCGAGACGCTGAACCTGGCCCTGCTGCCCGGCTACCGCACCGGCGGGACCATCCACATCATCGTCAACAACCAGATCGGGTTCACCACCTCTCCGGGTGACTCCCGCTCCTCGGAGTACTGCACCGACGTCGCCAAGATGATCGGCGCGCCGATCTTCCACGTCAACGGCGACGACCCGGAGGCCGCGGTGTGGGTTGCCAAGCTGGCCGTCGACTTCCGGCAGCAGTTCAAGAAAGACGTCGTCATCGACATGCTGTGCTATCGGCGGCGCGGCCACAACGAGGGCGACGACCCGTCGATGACGCAGCCCAACATGTACGACGTCATCGACACCAAGCGCGGCGTGCGCAAGACCTACACCGAGGCGTTGATCGGCCGCGGTGACATCTCGATGAAGGAAGCCGAGGACGCGCTCCGCGACTACCAGGGCCAGCTCGAACGGGTCTTCAACGAGGTGCGTGATCTCGAGAAGCACGAGATCGAGCCCAGCGCCTCGGTGGAGTCCGACCAGATGGTTCCGGCGGGGATGAACACCGCGGTGGACAAGGCGCTGCTGGCGCGCATCGGCGACGCCCATCTGGCGGTCGCCGAGGAGTTCAACGTCCATCCACGCGTGAAACCCGTGCTGGAGAAGCGCCGCGAAATGGCCTACGAGGGCAAGGTCGACTGGGCGTTCGCCGAGCTGCTGGCACTGGGCTCGTTCCTGGCGGAGGGCAAGACGATCCGGTTGACCGGGCAGGACACCCGGCGCGGCACGTTCACCCAGCGCCATTCGGTGATCATCGACCGCAAGACCGGCAAGGAGTTCACGCCTCTGGACCTGTTGACGGTCGACACCGACGGAAACCCGACCGGCGGCAGGTTCATGGTCTACGACTCCGCGCTGTCGGAGTTCGCCGCGGTGGGCTTCGAGTACGGCTACTCGGTCGGCAACCCGGACGCGCTGGTGCTGTGGGAGGCCCAGTTCGGTGACTTCGTCAACGGCGCGCAGTCGATCATCGACGAGTTCATCAGCTCCGGCGAGGCCAAGTGGGGCCAGCTCTCCGATGTGGTGCTGCTGCTGCCGCACGGCCACGAGGGCCAGGGACCCGACCACACCTCGGGCCGCATCGAGCGGTTCCTGCTGTTGTGGGCGGAGGGGTCGATGACGATCGCGATGCCGTCGACGCCGGCGAACTACTTCCACCTGCTGCGCCGGCACGGTCTCGACGGGATCCACCGACCGCTGATCGTCTTCACGCCGAAGTCGATGCTGCGCAACAAGGCGGCCGTGAGCGACATCCGCGACTTCACCGAGATGAAGTTCCGCTCGGTGCTCGAGGAACCCACTTACACCGACGGGGAAGGTGAGCGCTCCAAGGCCAAGCGGATCCTGTTGACCAGCGGCAAGCTGTACTACGAGTTGGCCGCGCGCAAGAACAAGGAACAGCGCGACGACGTGGCGATCGTCCGCATCGAGCAGCTCGCGCCGTTGCCGAGACGCCGACTCGCCGAGACGCTCGACCAGTACCCCAACGCCGCCGAGTACTTCTGGGTGCAGGAGGAGCCTGCGAACCAGGGTGCATGGCCGACGATGGGGTTGACACTGCCCGAGGTGCTGCCGGACAAGCTCACCGGCATCAAGCGCATCTCCCGTCGGGCCATGTCCGCGCCGTCCTCGGGTTCATCGAAGGTGCACGCCGTCGAGCAGCAGGAGATCATCGACGAGGCGTTCGCCTAGCGCTCTTCCGGGCGAGGGTGCTCAGCCGAACAGCGAGAACGGCACGCCGTCGGTCATCGCGACGACCGCGCGCGGGCAGAAGATCTGGATCGCCAGTCCGGTGAACATCGTCGCCGGCCCGAGCGGTCGACCGAGTTCGTCGGCGACCCGGGCGGCGACGTCGGCGGCGTCCTGTCCGGGATCGGCCAGCATCGGGCAGATCGACTCCCCGACCCGGACCGCGGTCGCCGGGTCGATGCCGCCGACGCGGTAGTGGTCGAGCGCCCCGAGGAAGACGTCGGCCTCGGTATCTGCGTGCGCCGGTGCCGCGGACATCGTCGCCGCCGCCACGGCGGCCGACGCGACGAGCGTTGCAACGGCCCGGTACCTGTTGGTCATGCCTCTACTGTCGTCGCGGACGGCCCGGGCATTACGCCGACGCCACCCGAACAGGGTCGGTACCCGCGGTACCGGGTAGGCTGACACGCACTCAACACGCGTAGAACAACACGAGGGAGTGGATATGCAGGGCTTCGCCGGAAAGGTGGCCGTCGTGACCGGCGCCGGCTCGGGCATCGGTCAGGCGCTGGCGATCGAACTGGGCCGCTCCGGCGCCCACGTGGCGATCAGCGACATCGACACCGAGGGCCTGGCCGTCACCGAGGAGCGCCTCAAGGCCATCGGCACCCAGGTGAAGTCCGACCGCCTCAACGTCACCGAGCGGGAGGCCTTCCAGCTCTACGCCGACGGCGTCGCCGAGCACTTCGGCAAGGTCAACCAGATCTACAACAACGCCGGCATCGCCTTCACCGGCGACATCGAGATCAGCCAGTACAAGGACATCGAACGGGTGATGGACGTCGACTTCTGGGGCGTGGTCAACGGCACCAAGTCCTTCCTGCCGCACCTCATCGCCTCCGGCGACGGACACGTCGTCAACGTCTCCAGCGTCTTCGGCCTGTTCGCGGTGCCCGGCCAGGGTGCCTACAACGCGGCGAAGTTCGCGGTGCGTGGCTTCACCGAAGCGCTGCGCCAGGAGATGGCGCTGGCCAGGCACCCCGTCAAGGTCACCTGTGTGCACCCCGGTGGCATCAAGACCGCCATCGCCCGCAACGCCACTGCCGCCGAGGGCCTGGACCCCGAAGAACTCGCCCAGACCTTCGACAAGAAACTCGCCAGCACGAGTCCGGAGAAGGCTGCCCAGATCATCCTGGACGGGGTGCGCAAGAACAAGGCGCGGGTGTTGGTGGGCAATGACGCGAAGATGTTCGACATCGTCATCCGGGCCGTCGGCGCTCGCTACCAGACCCTGTTCCCCAAGGTCGTCTCACGGCTCACGCCGCCGGCGCACTGAGCGCGCTCACGCACGGTTAGTGACCGATGCCGAGCGGGTGCGCGTCGAGCCACTGCCCGGCCACCAGGCCCACATCGGCGCCCTCGGCCACGCGGCGGCGCATCTCGGCCAGCGAGCCGGTCTCCAGCACCCCGGCGAGCTCGTTGAGCGCGAGCACCTGGGACTCGGTCAGTTCGTTGCGCCGGTACAACGGCACCACGTTCTCCGCACGGATGAGCGACGTTTCGTCGGACAGCACCACCACCTCCGGCGGCACGTCCCCGGCGGCGGTCGTCGTCCACGCCGCATCGATCTGACCGGCCCGAAGCGACGCGAACATCGCTGCGTCGTCCGGGAACTCGCGTACCCGAGGCAGGTCGCAGGTGCCCAGCGACGACGGCCGCGCCGCACCGCTCACCGCGCCCACCGACACGTCCTCACACCGGCGGGCCAGCGCCGACACATCACTGACATCCCAGTCCTCGGAGGTCTTCTCGGTCACCGCGACGGCGGGTTTGTCCTGTGCCGAGGTGGTGTAGTCACCGGCGGCGATGCCCTCGGGCAACGCCGCGACCAGCATCCGGTACACCTGCACGTCGGACCGTGCGGGGGCATCCGGGTCGAACCGTTGCAGCAGACGCCCGGTGAACCCCGGCGCGACGCGGATCTGCCCAGAGTCCAGCCGATCAAGTGGATCCTGCTCGACCTCGACGTGTGCGGCGTTGCCGTAGTAGCGCAGCGCGGCGGCGTAGAGGTGGGCCACCAGTTCGGCTTCCGGATCCGAGGTCGCCCCCACCGGAATCGACGGCGGCGGTTGCGCACCGCCGCAACCCGCGGCCACCAGAGAGACGACCAGCACAGACGCCAGTCGACTCGCGATGCGTCCGCGGCTCAGCCGACCGCATCCTCGGACGCGGCGGCGACCGCGGCGGCCACCGCGGGACCCACCCGCGGGTCCAGGGCGCTGGGCACGATGTGGTCGACCGTCAGGTCGTCACCCACCACGGAGAAGATCGCCTCGGCGGCGGCCACCTTCATCTTCTCGGTGATGCGGCGCGCCCCCGCGTCCAGCGCACCGCGGAAGACACCCGGGAACGCCAGCACGTTGTTGATCTGGTTCGGGAAGTCGCTGCGCCCGGTGGCCACGACGGCCGCGTACTTGCGGGCCACGTCGGGGTGGATCTCCGGATCGGGGTTCGACATCGCGAACACGATGCCGCCCGGCGTCATCGTCGCGATCAACTCCTCCGGCACCAACCCGGCCGACACACCCATGAACACGTCGGCGCCGTCGAGCGCCTCGGCGATGCCGCCGCGGAGACCGCGTGGGTTGGACCGGGACGCCAACTCCGCCTTGAACGGGTTGAGGTCGTCGCGCCCGGTGTGCACGACGCCCTTGCTGTCGAGCACTGTGACGTCACCGATGCCCTTGGCCAACAGGATGTTCGCGCAGGCGATGCCGGCGGCACCGGCACCGGAGATGACTACCTTCATCGTGTGCATGTCACGGTCGAGCACCCTGCTGGCGCCCAGCAGCGCGGCGAGCACGACGATGGCGGTGCCGTGCTGATCGTCATGCATGACCGGGCAGTCCAGCGCCTCGATGACGCGGCGCTCGATCTCGAAGCAGCGCGGCGCCGAGATGTCTTCGAGGTTGACCGCCCCGAACGTCGGACGCAGCCGGATGATCGTCTCGACGATCTCATCGGGGTCCTTGGTGTCCAGCACGATCGGGATGGAGTCCAGCCCGCCGAACGTCTTGAACAGCGCGCTCTTGCCCTCCATCACCGGCAGCGAGGCCGCCGGTCCGATGTCGCCGAGCCCGAGTACTGCGCTGCCGTCGCTGATGACCGCCACCAGCCGGTTCGCCCAGGTGTAGCGCTTGGCGAGGGTGGCGTCCGCGGCGATCGCACGGCTGACCTGCGCCACCCCGGGGGTGTAGGCGATCGACAGTGCCCGCTGGGTGTCCAGTGGCGATTTCAGTTCGACGGTGAGCTTGCCTCCCTCGTGCGCCTCGAAGATCTCGTTGTCCTCGATGACAACCTGGGGCGTGCGGGTCTCTGACCCGCGCGAGGGACCGACAACACTTTCCGACACGGCCGTCAGGGTAGCCGACGGCGCGAGCTCACAGAGATGGGTTCCCCCTTCGTGAGCAGATCGCCGCCGGCGCGCGACGCGTAGCATCCCTGCTACCGGTCAGGGCACTCGATCGGGACACCTCATTTCGGAGGGAGGCCCGCGCATGCCGTCGTTTCGCGCGTTGCCGCCGTCGCGACTGCGCCAGCCCCGCACCCCGACCGTCGGGCCGGACGCCAAGAGCATCCACGTACCCGTGGCCCGGGCGATGGTCGACTGCGGCGTCTACTGTGACGGCGCCCGACTGCCGGGCAAGTACACCCACGCCGCCGCGCTGCGCAAGGTGCACGAGATCGAGGCCGAGGGCAGGGATGCCTTCGTCTGGGTCGGGCTGCACGAACCCGACGAGCATCAGATGCAGACCGTGGCCGACGTTTTCCGCCTGCACGAACTCGCGGTCGAGGACGCCGTGCACGCCCACCAACGGCCCAAACTCGAGCGCTACGACAAGACGCTGTTCCTGGTGCTCAAGACCGTCATCTACGTCGACCACGAATCGATGGCCAACGCACGCGAGATCGTGGAGACCGGCGAGGTGATGATCTTCGTCGGCCCCGACTTCGTCGTCACCGTCCGTCACGGCGAGCACGGCGGGCTGGCCGGGGTCCGCCGACACCTGGAGGCTTCGCCCGCCACCCTGCAACTCGGACCGTATTCGGTGATGCACGCCATCGCCGACCACGTCGTGGACACCTACCTCGAGGTCACCGAATCCATCGAGACCGACATCGATGCGATGGAGGAGAACATCTTCTCCCCGCAGTCGCAGACCAACATGGCCTCGATTTATCTGCTCAAACGCGAGGTCGTCGAACTGCGCCGCGCCGTCGCCCCGTTGGTGACCGACCTGGAGCGCATCGGCACCGATCACGAAGACCTGATCAATGTCGAGATCCGCCGCTACATGCGCGACGTCCTCGACCACACCATCAAGGCCTCCGAACGCATCGCCAGCTACGACGAACTGCTCAGCTCGCTGGTGCAGGCCGCGCTCGGCAAGGTCGCCATGCAGCAGAACGTCGACATGCGCAAGATCTCTGCCTGGGTGGCCATCGCGGCCGTGCCCACCGCGCTGGCAGGCATCTACGGGATGAACTTCGAGCACATGCCCGGACTGGAATGGACCTGGGGTTACCCTGCGGTGCTGTTGCTGATGACGACCGTGTGCGTGATGTTGTACCGCACATTCCGGCACAACAACTGGCTCTGACCCCCGCCGGAACTGTATTCCAGCAGGCCAAATCTCAAGGTTGGCTGCCGGAATACAGTTCCGGCGCAGGGACTGGCGGCCCGCCGCTCACTTCGGACTGGCGGCTCGCCGCCGTGGGTCCGTGGGATCGACCCCGTCCTGCACCCACGCCTCCCGCATCGCCTCGGCGCCCTTGAGCCGCACCCACGCCGCCTCGGTCGCCGTGATCGGCACCGCCGACAACACCGAGACCGGCGACAGTGGTTCGGGCAGCACGACGTCGTCGATGGTGCTGGGCCCCAACAGGTATGCCGTGAAGGGTGCCCCCTGCCACAACGGTGTCTCCAGATCGACGAGCGCGTCGGGTTCCAGGATCAACCCTTCGACCGCAGGCGCCGCGGCGACCACCGCGAGCGACCGCGCCAGCCCGGCCGGTGACGGTCCGCGCAGTGCGATCGCGACCTCGGCGCGCGGCCCCCGGACAGGATCTGCGAGCAGCTCAGCCGGGTCGACCATCGGGTGGCGTGAACAACCGACCGACACGTAATGCACTGCAGCGCCATCGCCGCCGTCCGGCACCCCGAACCGCACGACGTCGATCGGGTCCGCACCGAGGAACGTGACGCTTGCCTCGGTGGGCTCCGCGGTGACGCCCATCCGCGTGAAGTGGTCGACCAGGTGAGCGCGTACGCGGGCGAGGACGTCGCTCATCGGGTCCCGGTGATCGACTCGGTGATCGAAGCCATCCGGAAATCAGATCGTCAGACGTGCCAGCAGGTCCCGACCCCGCTCGGCGCTCTGCGGATCACACAATACGTCGTACCGGCCGGCGACGAGTTGCAGCGTCGAGCTGAAATCCCTTGTGCCCCGGGCCATCGCGTACGGGATCGCCGAGGTGATCAGACCGAAGAACACCCCGGCGACCAGACCGGTGATCAGCGCGCTCCACGGGTTGGGGCTGAAGAAACCCAGGATGAGGCCGATGAACAACCCCAACCAGGCGCCCGTGAGGACACCGCCGCCGAGCACCTTGGGCCAGGTCAGTTTCCCGGTGACCCGCTCGACCTGCATCAGGTCGACCCCGACGATGGTCACGTGTTCGACAGGAAACTGCTGGTCGGTGAGGTAGTCCACGGCACGCTGGGCTTCCGCGTACGTCGGATACGACCCGATCGGCCACCCCTTGGGAGGGGTGGGCAGGCCGACCGGACGGCCTCGCCCCGAGGCGGGGACGCCGGATGCCCCACCGGGATTCTGTCCAGGCTGGAACGGGCTGGTCATCGTCGTGAACTCCTTCGATTGCGCGACGTGCAAGGCTAGTGTGCCGTCAACGATCCCGGCCGGCCAAAGGTGCCCGACTTGGGCTCACCTCGGGTTACCTTCGGTTGCGCTAGGTTGATCAGCATGACAAATTCGGACGACGAGTCAGGCCGAATCGAATCTTCCGATTCCACCGGCGGCGGGTCCGAGCCGTCCGCTGCCGGCCACGAGGCACCCCCGACCGAGCAGAACGGGCCGTCGACGCCGTCGCAGGGCTCTTCGCCCGCGCCGTCGGACTATCCGGCCCCCGCATACGGCCAGCAGCCCACCACGCCGGATTCCGGGTTCGACACCCCGGCCACCGGCTTCCCGCCGCCCGGTGGTTACCAGCCCTCCGGCGGCTACCCGCCCTCCGGCGGCTATCCCCCACCGCCTTCCGGTTACCCGCCGCCATATCCCGACCAGGGAACGGCGCAGTACCCGAATTCGGGGTACGGCGCGCCGGCGTACCCACCGCCGCCGCAGTACGGCGGCTACCCACCGCCGCCCGCTGGCTACCCCGGTGCCGACTACGGCTATCCCGGATCGGATTACGGCTACGGCGCTCCGGTTCAGCAGGGCACCAACAGTCTTGCGATCTGGTCGCTGGTCGCGTCGATTCTCGGGGTGTGCTGCGGCCTGGGCTCGATCGTCGGCATCGTGCTCGGGTTCATGGCGCTCAGCCAGATGAAGCAGACCCGGCAGGCAGGCAACGGCCTGGCGATCGCAGGCATCGTCGTCGGTGTGGTGACGCTGCTGATCAGCTTCGGCTGGACCATTGCGATGCTGGCCGCCTGACCGGGTAGCCCCGCATGACCACCAGCGGACCCGAAGAGCCCGGTCGAGGTTTCGGACCGCTGTGGGACTACCCGGCCGACGCAGGGCTGCCGCCGCCGCTGTACCCCCCGCCGTACCCGGGCTACTACCAGCCATATCCGACGTCGCCGGGCTACCCACCGGCCTGGCCGCTGAAGCCACCGGGCACCAACGGCAAGGCGGTCGCCGCGCTGGTGACATCGCTGGGCGGCATGATCTGCTGCGGCCTGCCCGCGGTTGTCGGTCTGGTGCTCGGGATCGTCGCGATGCGCGAGACCAAGCGGACCGGGCAGGACGGACACGCGCTGGCCGTGGCCGCCGTCGTCGTCAGCACAGTCGTCCTCGTCGGCTACTTCCTCTACCTGTCGGTGGCGATCCTGCTCAACCTCGGGTGACCGATTCGGCGGTCACTCCGGGGGCCGGAACGGTTCCCCGGTGCGCTGCATGCCCGCCGCACGACCCTTGCCGGCGATGACGAGCGCCATCTTGCGGCTCGCCTCGTCGATCATCTCGTCGCCGAGCATCACCGCACCCCGCGCGCCGCCGGCGCGGGAGGTGTGCCATTCATAGGCCTCCAGGATCAGTTCGGCGTGGTCGTAGGACTCTTGTCGCGGGCTGAAGATCTCGTTGCCCGCGGCGATCTGGTCGGGGTGCAGCACCCACTTGCCGTCGTAACCCAGCGCCGCGGAGCGGCCCGCCACCACCCGGAACGCGTCGGTGTCGCGGACCTTGAGATAGGGCCCGTCGACGGCGGCGATGCCGTGGGCGCGGGCGGCCACCAGGATCCGCATCAGAATGTGGTGGTAGGCGTCACCGACGTCGTATCCCTCCGGCTGCTCGCCCACCACCAGCGTGCGCATGTTCAAGCTGGCCATCAGATCAGCGGGGCCGAGCACGAGCGCCTGGACGCGGGGAGCGGCCGCGATCGCGTCGATGTCGGTCAGTCCCCGGGCGTCCTCGATCTGCGCTTCGATACCGATCTTCCCGGCCGGCAGGCCGTGGGTGGCCTCCAATTGCCCCAGCAGCAGATCCAGCGCGTGGATGTGTGACACATCGGCCACCTTGGGCAACACCACGACGTCGAGTGCCGCGCCCGCACCCTCGACCACCTCGATGATGTCGGCGTGGGTCCACGGCGTCGTCCAGTCGTTGACGCGGACGCCCCGCAGCTGACCGCCCCAACCGGGCTCACCGAGTGCGGCGGCGACGCGTGCCCGCGCTTCGCTCTTCGCGTCGGGGGCGACGGCGTCTTCGAGGTCGAGAAACACCTCGTCGGCCGGCAATGTCTTGGCCTTCTGGATCATCTTGGCGCTGGAGCCCGGCACGGACAGGCACGTCCGCCGGGGTCGATACCGGTTTTCCACAACATTCTCTCTACCCTTACGACCATGGCGTCGGTCAACAGGGTCTATGCGGCCCGACTTGCGGGAATGGTGGTGCTCGGCCCCGACGGCGAATCCATCGGCCGCGTCCGTGATGTGGTCATCGGCATCAGCCTGGTGCGACAACAACCGCGCGTCCTCGGCCTCGTCTGCGAGTTGCTCAGCCGTAGAAGAATTTTTGTGCCGATCCTGCGGGTCACGGCGATCGAGCCCGGTGCGGTGACCTTGTCCACCGGCAACGTGTCGCTGCGGCGTTTCTCCCAACGTCCCGGCGAGGTTCTGGTGCTGGGGCAGGTCATCGAGACCCGCGTCCGCGTCGACGACCCGGATCTGGAGCAGCTCGCGGGACTTGACGTGGTGGTCGTGGATCTCGGCATCGAGCAGACCCGGACCCGCGACTGGGTGGTCACCAAGGTCGCGGTGCGTCCGCAACGCCGGCTCGGACGGCGCAGCAATGTGCACGCCGTCGACTGGCAGCACGTCCACGGCCTGACGCCGTCCGGCCTGGCGATGCCCGATCAGGGTGTGGCCCAGTTGCTCGAGCAGTTCCAGGGTCAGAGGGCCGTCGAGGTGGCCGACGCCATCCGCGAACTGCCCAACAAGCGCCGTTACGAGGTGGTCAACGCGCTCGACGACGAACGACTCGCCGATGTCCTGCAGGAACTGCCGGAAGACCAACAGCTCGCGGTGCTGCGGCAGCTGAAGACCGACCGGGCCGCCGACGTGCTCGAGGCGATGGACCCCGACGACGCCGCAGACCTTCTCGGGACGATGACGCCGGCGGACGCCGAGCAGTTCCTGCGTCGCATGGACCCGGAGGACTCCGAGGACGTGCGCCGCCTGCTCAGCCATTCGCCGAACACCGCAGGCGGTCTGATGACCTCGGAGCCGGTGGTGCTGGCCCCTGACACCACCGTCGCCGAAGCCCTTGCCCGGGTGCGGGATCCGGACCTGACGCCGGCGCTGGCGTCGGTGGTATTCGTCGTTCGTCCGCCCACCTCCACACCCACCGGCCGCTACCTCGGTTGTGTGCATCTGCAGCGTCTGCTGCGCGAACCACCCGCCGAGCTGGTCAGCGGGATCGTCGACACCGACCTGCCCTACCTGCGGCCGGAGGACTCGCTGGGCGCGCTCACCCGCTATTTCGCCGCCTACAACCTGGTGTGCGGGCCGGTTGTGGACGACGAGAACCACCTCGTCGGCGCCGTGTCCGTCGACGACGTGCTCGACCACCTGTTGCCCGACGACTGGCGTGAACGTGAGGCCGAACCCGAGATCTTCACCGTGGAGGGCACGCGATGAGCGAGAGCTCCGCCCGGCAGCGGCTCGACACCCCCCGGGTCTCCCGGTCCCTGACCCCCCGGCTGGACGTGGAGGCCGTCGGCCGGGTCAGCGAACGGTTCGCCCGGTTCCTCGGCACCGGTCGGTACCTGGCGATCCAGACCGTCGCGGTGATCGCGTGGATCCTGCTGAACGTCGGAGCCTTCGCCTGGCAGTGGGATCCGTATCCGTTCATCCTGCTCAATCTGGCGTTCTCCACCCAGGCGGCGTACGCGGCGCCGCTGATCCTCCTCGCCCAGAACAGGCAGGAGAACCGCGACCGGGTCTCGCTGGAGGAAGACCGCAGGCGCGCCGAGCAGACCAAGGCCGACACCGAGTACCTGGCGCGTGAGCTGGCAGCGCTGCGTCTGGCGGTCGGTGAGGTCACCACCCGCGACTATCTGCGCCGCGAGTTGGAGGAGGTCCGCGAGCTGATCGCGACGCTGCGCCCACCGGTCGAGGACGGCAGCGAGGAGCCGAGCAAACACGACACCGAGCGGCGGTCGAAGAAGAACGGGTGAAACAGCTGCGGCGATTGCTGTTACACCAGCGTTGCCGAGTCGGTATGGTGACTTGATTCACAGGCGACCACACGACTAGGACGGTTGAGTGCACATCGGGCGAAAAGCCTCCGCAGGGACGGCGAAGCGGCAGGTTGGTCGAGTGGTTCACATGCCGGCTTTTGGTGTCGCCGCGGTGCTCGCCCCACTTGTGCTCGCCGGTGCCGTCGGCGCGTCCGCGCCGTCTGCCAACCTGCCGAACCGCGATTCGGCGGTGATGCCGCTTGCCGCCGTCGAACTCTCGCCCGATGACCGTTCCGGCGCGTCGGTGGTCGCGGTGACCAAGACACCGTCCCCCGTGCGCATCGCCGCCAGCAACTCGTCCGCACCACCACCGGCGGCTGTCGTCAATTCACCTGGAGCGCTGCGTATTCCGTCGATGGCGCTGGCGGCTTACCGCAACGCCGAGAGCATGATGACCGCGGCCTACCCGGGCTGCGGGGTGAGTTGGAACCTGCTGGCCGGGATCGGCCGGATCGAGTCGATGCACGCCTACGGTGGCGCGACCGACGCCCGCGGCACCGCGGTGCGTCCGATCTACGGACCCACACTGGACGGCACGCTGCCCGGCAACGAGGTCATCGTGCAGAGCCGCAGCGCCGACCGGGTGACCTACGCCAGGGCCATGGGTCCGATGCAGTTCCTGCCGGGAACCTGGTCGCGCTACGCCTCCGACGGCGACGGCGACGGCAAGGCAGATGTGCAGAACGTCTACGACGCGTCGCTGGCGGCGGCCCGCTACTTGTGCAGCGGCGGGATGAACCTGCGCAACCAGTCCGACGTGATGGCCGCGATCCTGCGCTACAACAACTCGATGGCCTATGCCCGCAACGTGCTGAGCTGGGCGGCGTCCTACGCGACGGGCGTCGTGCCCGTCGACCTGCCGCCGATCAACGGGTCGGTCCCGTCGCTGGATGACTACACCGCAGGCACCGCCGCCGCCACCCACCTCGAGCGCACGCAGGGAATCGGGCCGGGGCTGCCGATGAACGCCACCGGCCTGCCGGCCAACGATCCGCTGTCGCTGCTGCCGCTGATGGAGCGGACCGATGCGGCCCGCCAGATCTCGACCAACCTGCCGGGGTTCGCGCCCGGACAGTCCCTCGGCCCGCTGCCCGGTCCCGCACCGGCCCCGGCGGCTGCACCGCAACCGGCGACCCCACCGCCGCCCTCATGGCTGCCCGCGTGGCTGCAACCACCAGCGCAGCAGCAGCCGGAGTGCGCGGTGTTCTGCATCCAGAGCACCCCACCGCCAGCCGCACCCCCTGCCCCCGGGATCGCGCCGGTCGCCCAGCCGCTTCTCCCGCCGGGCCCACCCGCCGCGGCACCGCCGGCTCCGGGGCCCGGCCCCGTGCCGCCGGCCCTCGGACCCGCACCCGGGCCGGTGGGCTGAACCACCGCGTTCGGGCCGGCACCGGCCTGCGGCCTAGACTCGCAGGTGATGTCCCCAACTCCGATTGACCTCGAATCCTCGGTGCGCGCCGCGCTCGGCAAGGTGATCGACCCCGAACTGCGTCGTCCGATCACCGATGTCGGCATGGTCAAGAGCGTCACCGCCGAGGCCGACGGTTCCGTGCACGTCGAGGTGTACCTGACCACGTCGGCATGCCCAAAGAAAACCGAGATCACCGACAGCGTCAGCCGGGCCGTCAGCGACGTTCCCGGCACCGGTGCGGTCAAAGTGACCCTCGACGTGATGAACGACGAACAACGCGCCGAGCTGCGCAAGCAACTGCGGGGCGATTCCCGTGAACCGGTGATCCCGTTCGCGCAGCCCGATTCGCTGACCCGCGTCTACGCAGTCGCGTCCGGGAAAGGCGGCGTCGGCAAGTCCAGCGTCACGGTGAACCTGGCCGCCGCGATGGCCGCCCGCGGGCTCTCCGTCGGGCTGCTGGACGCCGACATCTACGGGCATTCGGTGCCCCGGATGATGGGCACCTCCGACCGGCCCACCCAGGTCGACTCGATGATCCTGCCGCCGGTCGCGCACGACGTCCGGGTGATCTCCATCGCGATGTTCACGCAGGGCAACACACCGGTGGTGTGGCGCGGGCCGATGCTGCACCGGGCGCTTCAGCAGTTCCTCGCCGACGTGTACTGGGGTGATCTGGACGTATTGCTGCTCGATCTGCCGCCCGGCACCGGTGACATCGCGATCTCGGTTTCGCAGTTGATCCCCGGCGCGGAGATCCTGGTGGTCACGACGCCCCAGGTGGCCGCCGCCGAGGTCGCCGAGCGGGCCGGTGCCATCGCGTTGCAGACCCGGCAGCGCATCGTCGGGGTGGTGGAGAACATGGCCGGGCTGGTGCTGCCGGACGGGACGACCATGCAGATCTTCGGCGAGGGCGGTGGCCTCAAGGTCGCCGAGAACCTGTCGCGGGCGGTCGGCGCCGACGTGCCGCTGCTCGGTCAGGTGCCGCTGGATCCGGCGCTGGTCTCGGCCGGCGATTCGGGAACTCCACTGGTGCTGTCCGACCCGGACTCCGCGGCAGCCAAGGAGCTGCGCAGCATCGCCGATAAGCTGTCGAGCCGCAAGCGTGGCCTGGCCGGCATGTCGCTGGGGCTGGACCCCGCCGGCCGCTGACCCGCCACGCCGGAACTGCCCCGCCCCGCCGGAACTGCGTTCCAGCAGGGCCGCTCTCGTAACTTTGCTGCTGGAATACCGTTCCGGCGCAGAGAAGGCTACGTGGCGTCGGTGTCGAAGGGCGTCGACGCCGACGGCTCGGGCTCGGGCGTTGGCGTGGGCGCGGGCGTGGCCGGTGCGACCTCAGCCGGGCCGGGTCCGGACTGCGGCTTCACCGTCGGATCCTGCTTGGCGCCGGTGCCGTCGAACTTGCCGGTGAAGATCGAGTCGTCGCCGTCGAGCAGGTGCTTGGTCAGCGCCGCGCGCGGCGTCATCCCCCGCAGCCGTTGCAACTCCGAGAGCGGTTCCCGCAGATCCTCGAACTCCGGGCCGAGATCCTCGCGGAGCTGGCTGGTGGCACCGCTGACGTAGTCCCGGGCCTGGCGCAACGCCCCCGACGTCCACCGGATCGCCCCGGGCAACCGTTCCGGTCCGAGGATCACCAGACCCGCGATCACCAGGAGCAGCATCTCGCCCCACCCGACGTTAGCGAACACGGGCTACGTGCTGTTGTCCGGACCGGGGGTGACGGTCAGCGTCACGCGTCGGCCGTCGCGGACCACCTCGATGGGTGCCGCCTCACCGATCTTGAGTTGCCGCACGGCGACGACGAACTCGTCGGCGTCGGCGACTTCGCGGGTCCCCACCTTGACGACGACGTCGTTTTCCAGGATTCCGGCCCGCTCGGCGGGTCCGCCCTGCGCGACGTTGGCGATCTGCGCACCGTTGGCGACGTCGTTGCTCACCGAGCGCGCTGTCAGCCCCAGCGTCGGATGAGCGATCCTGCCGCTCTGGATCAAAGCCTCCACGACCTGCTTGACCTCGTTGACCGGGATGGCGAACCCGAGGCCGCTGGCGCTGTCCGACAGCGACTTGCCTGCGGTGTTGATGCCGATGACCTCGGCGTTCATGTTGATCAGCGGCCCACCGGAGTTGCCGTGATTGATCGATGCGTCGGTCTGCACGCCGTCGATCACGGTGTCGGTGTCGGAGCCGTCGCCGGACAGCGGTACCGGGCGGTTGAGCGCGCTGATGATGCCGGTGGTGACCGTGCTGCGCAGCCCCAGAGGGGCGCCCGCGGCGATCACCTCTTCACCGACCTGCAGATCGTCGGAGTTCCCCATCCGCGCGACGACCAGGTTGTCGACGTTGTCGACCTTGAGCACCGCGAGATCGGTCTTGGGATCACGGCCCACCAGGTTGGCCGGCACCTGTTTGCCGTCGTTGAACACCACCGCCAACTCGTAGTTGGCCGGGTTGGTGGCGGCTTCGGAGATCACGTGGTTGTTGGTGACGATGTAGCCGCGGCCGTCGACGACGACGCCGGAACCCTGGGAACCCTCGTTGTCGCTGGTGGCCTCGATCGTGACCACCGAATCCGCAACCGCAGCAGCCACTTCGGTGAACCGGCCAGGCGGCAGGTCTGGCCTGTCACCGGTCTCCAGAGTCACCTTCGAGGTCGTGAAAGCGCCGACGACCTCCGCGGTGGTACGACCGACCCAGCCACCGGCGACACCGATGACCAGCGCGACGATGCCCAGCACGCCGAGGGCCGCGTAGGACACCCTGCCGCCGAAGAGCACGTCCCGCACCCCCAGCTTTCCGGTCGCGGCACTCACCGGCGCCGGTGCGCTCGGCGCGAACGCCGGGGTTCCCAGTGCGGCGGCCGAGCCGGGGTTGCGCCACGGATCGTCGGGTTCATCGGCAGTGTCATCGCGTTCCGCCTCGAGCGCGCCCGCGTCGGTCGGGTGCCGCTGCAGTGACTCGCTGTCCGGGTGGGTGCGACCGAAGGCCTCGGCCAGCACCGGGTCCGGGGCCTGGTCTGTCGGGGTGTACTCACCCTGGTCGCGATGCTGGCCGGCGGCGACAAAAGATCCGTTCACGCCCTCGGGCCTACCGAACACCCGCTCGGCCGCCGGATCGACCGGCGGACGCGACACGGGGCGCGGCTCCAAACGCTCCCGACCTGACTGGTCCAGATTGGTCACCCGTTCATCGCCCTTCCCAATACCTTTTGACTAGGTCGCCTAGGCGCCAGCAATCGCCGACGCACGTCGATGGTCGACTCAGCTTTCACCTTACCGGCGCTTGCGACGAGCGCGCGGCCTGCCATCAGCTAACTGGGGCCCCTCGGGCGGGTCCAGAGGTTCCTCCGGTGGGTGGTGCGGGATCTGGGACAACAGCCCCAGCAAAGAACTCGGCATCGCCACTGGACAAGAATCCCGCAACGCCGACCGCGCCTGGCGCTGGGCGTCGACCTCGAGCGCGCAGTCTTGGCACAGGGAGAGGTGATGCGCCGCGCGCAGATGTGCTGACATCCGGAGTTCACCGTCGACGAAGGCGGCGACGGCTTCGGTCGACAGATGTTCGGTGGACCCGAACTGGCGCGGACCGACGGGTGAGTCGCTCTGTGAAGCGAACTGGGTGGGAAGCCAGGAGAAGGCGCGCCGGAATGCATGTCCGGGATCAACCATCACCCAGCTCCTCTCTCCGGTCACCTCGCCCCTACTTCGAATGTAGCGCGGCATGCTGTGAGACACCGAGTGAACGTCAGGCTGACTTGGCCGCGTCGCGCAACCCCTCCGGCACACCGGCGTCGGAATGGCGCGCCAAGTGGTCGCGCAGCGCCTGCCGCCCGCGGTGGATGCGGCTGCGAACGGTGCCCAGCTTGACGCCGAGGGTCGCCCCGATCTCCTCGTAGGACAGTCCTTCGATGTCACACAGCACCACGGCGGCGCGGAACTCCGGCGGAAGCGAATCGAGCGCGGCCTGCAGGTCGGGACCGAGCCGCGAGTCATGGTAGATCTGCTCGGGGTTCGGTTCGTCTGCCGGCACGCGGTCGTAGTCCTCGGGCAAGGCCTCCATCCGGATGCGGCCGCGGCGGCGCACCATGTCGAGGAACAGGTTCGTGGTGATGCGGTGCAGCCAGCCCTCGAAGGTGCCGGGCTGGTAGTTCTGCACCGAGCGGAACACCCGGATGAACGTCTCCTGGGTCAGGTCCTCGGCATCGTGCTGATTGCCGGAAAGCCGGTAGGCGAGCCGGTACACCCGGTCGGCGTGCTGGCGAACCAGCTCGTCCCAACTGGGCATCGCGGTCTTGTCACCGGTGGCGTCGAACACGGCCGTACCGATCAACTCGTCTGTCGGCTCCACCCATTCGCCCTCGGTGTACTGCTCGCGATGAGCCATCGACACAGGTGCAGCCACCGATGCGGCAGGCGAGACAGTGTGGGTGGTGATCGTCGGATCCTCCAGTTCGTGATGTTGACGGTCATCAGTCGAAAACCGCTCGATATCGACAACACGACGCGGGCCGGCGTTCTTCCCCGAGCGAATATCGGGCCGCAGGAACTCGCTGCGTGCGCTGAACGCGCCGTCTGTCATGCAATCACCGTCTCCTGCGCTGGTGTGCCTGGCATATGAGCTAACTGAACATTTCCTGAGAAAGATCGCTACCCATTTTTCGACCTGCGAAAACAGTGGTCATCGCCCCTGTGCTCGGAAACTGCGCCCGGGCGTGTCGCAGTACCGGCAACCCGCGCTTCGCTCTACGCTGCGGGGCATGGCCAGCACCGACGAGCCCGAAGCTCGCTCCGGCGATTCCGGCGCGCGGGCGAGTCAGGCCGAGGCGATCGTCTCCCACGCCGAGCACTCGATCTCCGAGGACGCCATCGTGGCAGCGGCCAGGGAACGGGCGGTGGACATCGGCGCCGGTGCGGTGACCCCCGCGGTGGGCGCGCTGCTCTGCGTCCTGGCCAAGCTGACCGGCGCGAAGGCGGTCGTGGAGGTCGGGACCGGCGCAGGGGTGAGCGGGTTGTGGCTGCTGTCCGGGATGCGGGAGGACGGGGTGCTCACGACGATCGACGTCGAACCCGAGCACCAACGCATCGCCAAGCAGGCCTACACCGAGGCCGGCGTCGGGCCGGGCCGCACCAGGCTGATCAGCGGCCGCGCCCAGGAGGTGCTCACCCGACTGGCCGACGATTCCTACGATCTGGTGTTCATCGACGCCGACCCGGCCGACCAACCCCAGTTCGTGGTCGAGGGTGTGCGACTGCTGCGCCCCGGGGGTGCGATCGTCGTGCATCGCGCCGCGCTCGGTGGGCGTGCCGGCGACGCATCCGCCAACGACAGCGAGGTCAGCGCGGTCCGCGAGGCTGCGCGGTTGATCGCCGAGGACGAGCGACTGACGCCGGTACTGATCCCGCTGGGTGACGGCCTGCTCGCCGCCGCCCGCGACTGACCCACTTTTCCGCGAGCGCGCGCGTCTGTGCGCCGACACGCCACAAACACTGACCTTTTGCGCGCGCTCGCCGCCGCCGACCGCGACACTCTTGACCAAGCATTGAACGTGCGTTTAGCATACTGAACATGCGTTCAGCACCTGCGGATCGCACCGCCCCGGCCCGGATTCGCGACGCGGCGATCGACGAGTGGGGCCGCAACGGCTTCACCGTCGGCCTTCGCCGTATCGCCGAGGCCGCCGGTGTCAGCGCCGCTCTGGTGATCCACCACTTCGGCTCCAAAGACGGCCTCCGCAAGGCCTGTGACGACCACGTCGCCGAGACCATTCGCGCCACCAAGTCCGAGTCCATCCAGACATCCGACCCCGCGACATGGTTCGCGCAGATGGCCGAGATCGAGGACTACGCACCGGTGATGGCCTACCTGATGCGCAGCCTCCAGAGCGGCGGGGACCTTTCGAAACTCTTGTGGCGCAATATGATCGACAATACCGAGCAGAACCTCGAAGAGGGGGTGCGTGCCGGAACCGTCAAGCCGAGCGCCGACGCGAAGTCCAGAGCCCGGTTCCTGGCGATCAGCGGCGGCGGTGGTTTCCTGCTCTACCTGCAGATGCACGACGACCCGACGAATCTGCGGGCGGTTCTGCACGATTACGCCGAAGAGATGGTGCTGCCCGCCCTGGAGCTGTACACCAACGGCCTGATGGCGGATTCGACGATGTACGACGCATTCGTCGCCAAGCGCGAGCAGGGCATTCCGTTCACGTCGGGAGAAGGAGTCCACCATGACTGAGCACGGCGAGCGATTCGCAGTCGAGATCAACGGGCTGTCGAAGTCCTTCGGGCGCACCTTGGCTCTCGACGGCCTGGATCTCACCGTCGCCCCCGGTGACGTGGCGGGGTTCCTCGGGCCCAACGGCTCCGGGAAGTCCACCACCATCAGGGTCCTTCTCGGACTGTTGCGCGCCGACGGCGGCACCGTGCGGCTGCTGGGCGGTGATCCCTGGCGTGACGCGGTCGCCCTGCACCGCCGGATCGCCTACGTCCCCGGGGATGTCACGCTGTGGCCGAATCTCACCGGGATGCAGGCCATCGACTTCCTCGCCGGCCTTCGCGGCACGGACACCGTGGACGCAAAACGCCGGGACGAGCTGATCGAACGGTTCGAACTCGACCCGCACAAGAAGGCGCGCACCTACTCCAAGGGCAACAGGCAGAAGGTGGCGATCGTCGCCGCGTTCAGCACCCGCAGCGAGCTCTTGGTCCTCGACGAGCCGACCTCCGGTCTGGATCCGTTGATGGAGAAGGAATTTCAGCGTTGCGTGCGAGAAGTCGCCGACAAAGGGACCGCGGTGCTGCTGTCGAGTCATATCCTGGCCGAAGTCGAGCAACTCTGCGATACCGTGACGATCGTTCGAGGCGGCCGCACGGTCAAGTCCGGAACACTGCAGGAGCTGCGGCATCTGATGCGCACCACCGTCACCGCGCGCACCCATGCGGACGGCAGCGATCTGCAACGAGCTCCTTACGTTCACGACGTGCGTGCCCACGACGGTCAACTGCACTTCTCGGTGGACCGCGACAACCTCGACCAGGCGATGTCGGACCTCAGTGGCCTGGGTATCGAGGAACTGACCGTCGCGCCGGCGTCACTGGAGGACATGTTCCTCAGTGAGTACCAGGAGACGAACCTGTGAGCGTCGCAACGACCGCCACCGGTTCACCGCCGCACGCCGGCCGGCACGCCGCTTCCCCGCCGGCGTCGCCCTGGACCGGGACCGCGCACCTGATCCGGCTGGCACTACGCCGGGACCGGGTGCGCCTGTCGGTGTGGATCGCAGCGCTGACGCTGATGATGGCCTACGCGCCCAACGCGATCAAGCTCGCCTATCCCGAGGAGTCGCAACGACGGGCGCGCGTCGAATTGCTCAAGACACCCGCGGGGATGATGCTGGGCGGGCCGATGTTCGGGGAGAACGAAACCGACCTCGGGGTGATGATGGCCAACGAGATGATGCTGTCGCTCATCGTCGCCATCTCGATCCTGGCCGTTCTCACCGTCATCCGGCATACCCGTGCCGAAGAGGAGAGCGGGACCGCCGAACTGGTTCTGGCCTCGGTCGTCGGCCGGTACGCACGAACCACCGCAGCGCTGGTCCTGGTCGCCGCCGTCAACGTCGTTCTCGCGGTGACCATGACAGCAGCGATGGCGGCCAACGGATTCGACTTCGTCGATACCGCCGCCATGTGCATCGGAATCACGGCGGTGGCGATGGTCTTCGGTGCTGTCGCGGCGGTGACGGCTCAGATGTGGAGAACCGGCCGCGCGGCCACCGGTGCCGCGATGGCGGTGCTGGCGCTGGCGGCACTGGTCCGCGGGGTCGGCGACGTCATCGACTACTCGGGCAGCGTGGTGAGTTGGTTCTCCCCCATCGCATGGGCTCAGCAGATGCGGGCGTTCGTCGACCTGCGGTGGTGGCCGCTGGCGCTGCTGGTCCTGCTCACGATCGCGCTGATCACCGTGGCCGCGCTGCTGGAGGCACGCCGCCAGTACGACACCGGCACCGTCGCGTCCACCGGCGACCGTCCCGACGCCCGCCCCATCCGCGGCGTTTTGGGCTTGCATCTGGTGCTGCAACGCGGTCAGACGATCGGGTGGTCGGTCGGACTGTTCTTGGCAGGGCTGGCGTTCGGGTCGATGACCAAGTCGTTGATCGACACCGCAGAGGACAACGAACTGCTCGCCCGGATGTTGTCGACCCAGGGCACCGACGGCGTCTACACCACGATGTCGCAGTTCCTGGCAGCCGCCGCGTCCGCCTACGTGGTGTCGGCGGTACTGCGGGTGTACACCGACGAGCAGTCCGGCCTCGCCGAGGCCGTGCTCGCCGGGGCGGTGTCGCGCTGGCGGTGGCTGTGTTCGGCGGTGCTTTCGGCGGTGTTGGGCTCGGCGGTGCTGATGTTCTTCGCCGGCCTCGGCAATGGTCTGGGTGCCGGGGTGACGCTGGGTGAGCCGCACACCGTGCTGCGCCTGACGCTCGCCGGGCTGGCGTTCGTCCCGGCGCTGGCGGTGCTGGCCGGCGTGGCCGCGTTGGCGGTCGCGCTCCGTCAATCCTGGATCGGCTGGCTGGCAGTGACATTCGTCGTCGGCTCCCTGTACCTCGGTGCGCTGCTACGGCTGCCGAGCTGGCTGATCGACCTGTCGCCGGTCGGGCGGACCACGGCGCCGATCGACGTGCCGGCCGTCGCTCTAGCTGTGATGGCCTTGATCGCAACAGCGTTGACGCTGTCGGCCGGATGGTTGTACCGGCGCCGCGACGCGGTGTGAGCGACTCTGGTGACGCCTGCGAGTATCACCTGATGAGCGACACCGTCGGGTCCCACCCGCAATACGAGGCGTTCGCAGAGGAATTCCTCGAGCACGCCGCCGACAACCTCTACAACGCTCACTACGACCGGCCGGCCTGCCTCGAGCTTCTCGGCGATGTCGCGGGCTTGACCGTTCTGGACGCGGCGTGCGGCCCTGGGCTCTACGCCGAGGAACTGAGCGTGCGCGGCGCAGCCGTGATCGGCTTCGACCAGAGTCCACGGATGACCGAGCTGTCTGCGCAACGCGTGCCCTCGGGCCGTTTTCGGCCACACGATCTCGCCGATCCTCTCGACTGGCTGCCCGACCACTCGGTGGACCGCGTGCTGTTCGCGTTGGCAGTCGAGTACATCGACGACAGGGTCCGCGCGTTACAGGAACTTCGGCGGGTACTCCGCCCCACCGGCGCACTCGTCCTGTCGCGGTTGCACCCCACCGGCGACTGGCTCCGTCACGGCGGCAGCTATTTCGACGTGCGAATCATCGAAGAGATCTGGAGCCGGGGCTGGCAAGTTCGGTACTGGCTGGCTCCACTGCAGCAGACCTGCGAGGAATTGCACGAGGCCGGCTTCCTGATCGAACGGCTTCTGGAGCCGCGTCCCGTCGCCGCTGCCGCCGAAATCAATCGCGAGGACTACGACCGTCTGACCCGCGAACCGACCGGATTCCTCGCCATCAGAGCGGTGCCCGATCCGCGGCGCAGCTGACCCGGCGCGCCGAAAGTGAACCCAGGGCTGTGAACCATGGCCCGATCACGACCCGGAATGATATTTCGCGGCGGGAAGGTGAGTGGAGCTAGACCCAGACGCCCTTGCCGACGGCGACCACGCCCCCCGAGCTGATCGAGAACCGCTCGCGGTCCTTGTCCAGGTCCACCCCGACCATCTCACCGGGTCCGACGACCACGTTCTTGTCGAGGATCGCGTGGCGCACCACCGCTCCCCGACCGATGCGGGCGCCGGGCATGATCACGCTGCCCTCGACGATCGCCCCGTCTTCGACGACGACATTGGACGACAGCACCGAGTTGCGCACCGAGGCGGCCGAGATGATGCTGCCCGCCCCGACGACGGACTCCTGGGCGGATCCGCCGTTGACGAACTTGGCCGGCGCGAGGTTCTCCGAGCTGCCGCGGATCGGCCAGCGCTTGTTGTACAGGTTGAAGACCGGATGCACCGAGACCAGGTCCATGTGCGCGTCGTAGAACGCGTCCAGCGTTCCGACATCGCGCCAGTAGCCGTGGTCACGCTCGGTGGCGCCGGGCACCTCGTTGGCATTGAAGTCGTAGACCGACGCCATCCCGTCGGCCACCAGCCGCGGGATGATGTCGCCGCCCATGTCGTGGTCGGAGTCGTTGTCCTCGGCATCAGCGCGGATGGCGTCGATCAGCACCTTGGTGGTGAAGATGTAGTTGCCCATCGACACGAACGTCTGCTCGGGGTCGTCGGGGGTGCCGGGAGGATCGGCGGGCTTTTCGATGAACGACCGGATCCGGCCGGACTCGTCGGCGTCGATGCAGCCGAATGCGCTGGCCTCGGCCCGCGGGGCCCGGATTCCGGCCACGGTGGCGCCCGCGCCGCTCTCGATGTGCTGCTGGACCATCTGCTCGGGGTCCATCCGGTACACGTGGTCGGCACCGAAGATCACGATGAAGTCCGGGTCCTCGTCGTAGATCAGGTTCATCGACTGATAGATCGCGTCGGCCGAACCGGTGTACCACCGCGGGCCCAGCCGCTGTTGGGCCGGGACCGGGGTGATGTACTCCCCGGCAAGCCCGGACAACCGCCAGTTCTGCGAGATGTGGCGATCCAGCGAATGCGACTTGTATTGCGTGAGCACACAGATTCGCAGGAATCGGGCGTTGACGAGATTGGAGAGCACAAAGTCGATGAGCCGGTAGGCACCCCCGAAGGGAACCGCGGGCTTGGCCCGGTCAGCAGTGAGCGGGTACAGCCGCTTGCCCTCTCCGCCTGCCAGGACGATGCCCAACACATGTGGCGCTTCCCTCATACTGCAAACCTATCGGGACGTCGGGACCGCGGCTAGCCATTCGCGCTATTGACGGCCGGTTCTCGGGCTGTCCATCAAGACAATTGGTGATGCGGCGCGACGGGGAACGAATTTGGCTACGGTCACAGCATGCGGGTTGCGATGATGACTCGGGAGTACCCACCTGAGGTCTACGGCGGGGCAGGTGTTCACGTCACTGAGCTCGTCGCGCAGTTGCGGCATCTCTGTGACGTCGACGTGCACTGTATGGGCGAGACCCGGCCGGGGGTCACGGTCGCCCAGCCCGACCCCGCACTGCGAGGGGCCAACGCCGCCCTTTCGACGTTGTCGGCCGACCTGGCCATGGTCAACTCGGCCGCCGACGCCACGCTGGTGCACTCGCACACTTGGTACACCGGGATGGCCGGACACCTCGCCGCGCTGCTCTACGGGGTCCCGCACGTGCTCACCGCACATTCCCTGGAGCCGATGCGGCCGTGGAAGGCCGAGCAGCTCGGCGGTGGCTACCGCGTGTCGTCGTGGGTGGAGAAGACGGCCGTCGAGGCGGCCGCTGCGGTGATCGCCGTCAGCTCGGGGATGCGTGAGGACGTCCTGCGCACGTATCCGGCGCTGGACCCGCACCGCGTGCACGTCGTCCGCAACGGCATCGACACCGAGGTGTGGCATCCCGACCCCGCTCCGGCAGCGGAATCGGTACTCGAGGACCTCGGCGTCGACCGCACCCGCCCGATCGTCGCGTTCGTCGGCCGGATCACCCGGCAGAAGGGGGTGGCGCACCTCGTTGCCGCGGCGCACCATTTCGACCCCGATGTCCAACTGGTGCTGTGCGCGGGCGCTCCGGACACCCCGGAGATCGCCGAGGAGGTGGCCTCCGCGGTGCAGGAACTCTCCGCGGCGCGCACCGGCGTGCACTGGGTGCGAGAGATGCTCCCCACCAACAAGATTCGCGAAATACTTTCGGCAGCAACCACTTTCGTATGCCCGTCGGTGTACGAACCCCTCGGCATCGTCAATCTCGAAGCGATGGCGTGCGGGACGGCGGTGGTGGCCTCCGACGTCGGCGGGATCCCCGAGGTGGTCGCCGACCAGCAGACCGGGCTGCTGGTGCACTACGACCCCAACGACGCGGCGGGCTTCGAGCGCGAGCTCGCCTACGCCGTCAACTCGCTGGTCGCCGAGCCGGAGAAGGCCCACCGGTTCGGGGCCGCGGGCCGGCAGCGGTGTATCGACGAATTCTCCTGGGCGCAGATCGCCGAACAGACGGTGGCGATCTACCGGATGTTGTCGTAGCGAACGCGAAAAAGAACGGTCGCGGGCTGACCGCGACCGTTCTTTTCGGTGGTGCTAGCTGGTGACGCTCTTGAGTTCGTCCCCGAGCGCGGCAGCTTCGTCGGGGGTGAGCTCGACGACAAGCCGGCCACCACCTTCCAGTGGTACCCGCATCACGATGCCGCGCCCCTCCTTGGTCGCTTCCAGTGGACCGTCTCCGGTCCGGGGCTTCATCGCCGCCATCGAGTACTCCCTCCGCATGGGCGTGCCCGTATGGGCCCGTTCTGTCGGTACGAGCCGGATCTGCCCACTCTTCGAGGAACACTGACAGAATCCGGCCTTGAACTGCTACAGCACTCCATTGTTCCCTATCAGCGCCCTCTCGTGTGCAAAGACCCGGCCAAGGCGACGCGGACGGCGTCCCGGAGCACCGGTTTCGCGGATCCGGCGAGCGGGCTCTACTCGGTCAGCCGCGGGACCCAGCAGTTCGCGACGTGGTCGTCGACCATCCCGGTGGCCTGCATCAACGCGTACGCCGTTGTCGGGCCGACGAATCTGAACCCGCGGCGTTTGAGCTCCTTGGCCATCGCCTTGGATTCGGGCGTCACCGCCGCAACCTGCGACAGATCAGCAGGTCGCGCCCGGCTCATCCGGTCCGGCGGGGCGAACGACCACAGCAGTTCGGAGAGGTCGACGCCGCCGTCGGCCAGGTCGGCGACGACCCGGGCGTTGGAAATGGTGGCATCGATCTTGGCCCGGTTGCGCACGATCCCCTGGTCGGCCAGCAATCGGTCGACGTCACGCTCGGTGTAGCGAGCGACGCGTTCGACATCGAAGCCGTCGAACGCGGCCCGGAAGTTGTCCCGCTTGCGCAGGATGATCAGCCAGGACAACCCGCTCTGAAACGCCTCGAGACTCACCCGTTCGAACAACGCCGCCGAACCCTGCAGCGGGCGGCCCCACTCGTCGTCGTGGTAGTTCCGGTAGAGGTCGAAATCGGTAGGCGACAAGCGTGATTGGTCGATCCAGCCGCACCGGATCCGGCGATCGACCGAGGCCGTCGTCATGGCTGTTCCGGTGCCTCGTCGGTGGGCAGCGCGTGCGCACCGTGGCCGGCGTCGGCGTGGGCGGGTTCGTCCAGACCGTGGGTGGCACGCACCGCTGCCAGCTCACCGCGAAGAGAGTCGAGTTC
Organism: Mycolicibacterium hippocampi; assembly: GCF_010723735.1. Classification (GTDB taxonomy): domain Bacteria; phylum Actinomycetota; class Actinomycetes; order Mycobacteriales; family Mycobacteriaceae; genus Mycobacterium; species Mycobacterium hippocampi. The sequence goes on from NZ_BLLB01000002.1 coordinate 5,072,086, forward strand.
CTGTCCCAGCCGGTCGAGCACCCAGTCGACCTCGCTGGCCTTGTAGCCGCGCAGCGCCTGGGTGAACTTCACCGCGTCGACATCGGCGCCGGTGACACCCGAGGCGGGTAACACGGCGGCCGTGGTGGCGTGCGGGAGCGGCGGCAGCACCTCCCCCCGGCCGAAGAGCACGCTGCCGAGAGCGAACAGCACGATGCCGACGAGCACCAGCACCACGAGGTAGAGAAGAACGAGGGTCACGCCTCGATAGTGCCTCATCCCCCCGGAATTGCATTCCCGCAGGTCCCCTGCCGAACTACGGCTGCCGGAATGCAGTTCCGGCGGGCAGAAACGTCAGCGGGGGCGCAGGGTCACCATCGGCGGCCGATCCTGCAGGGACACCGTCGACATCCGCGGGCTGTAGTCCTCGCCGTCGGCAAAGAACTGGGTGAGCCCGACCCCTGAATCCGGCACTCCGCACCGGGACAGCAGGGTGGCGATCACCTGCCTGCTCATCGATGCCAACTCGGTCAAGGGCCGGTTGCGATGCGTGCGTACCCCGAGGTTCACCTGGGCGATGGCATCAAGACCCAACCGGTCGTAGGCGTCGATGAGCAGCCCGATCTCCACGCCGTAACCCGGCGCGAACGGCACCGCGGTCAGGAGCTCACGGGTTCCGGCGTATTCCCCGCCCAGGGGCTGGTACAGGCACATCAGCTCCGGCCGCAGAGCAGCCAGCAAGGGGCGTGCCACGAGCTCGGTGACGCGGCCGCCCCCGTTGGCGTCCTCGCTGCCGCTGACCTTGAGGGGCCGCCGGTAGAAGCCCTTGACCAGGTGCACGCCGTCGGTGGTGAGCAGCGGGCCCAGCAGCTTGGGGACGAACATCGGATCGGGATCGAGCAGATCGGAATCCACGAAGGCGACGATGTCGCCCGTGGTGGCGGCCAGCGACCGCCACAGCACCTCGCCCTTGCCCGGCTGGGGCGCGACTTCGGGCAGTGCGACCTCACGGCTGATCACCCGGGCGCCTGCGGCGAGCGCGCGGATCTCGGTGTCGTCGGTGGAGCCGGAGTCGAGCACGATCAGCTCGTCGACCAGTCCACCGACGAGCGGGGTGATGGTCTCGACGACGCTGGCGACGGTCTCTTCTTCGTTGAGCGCGGGCAGCACCACCGACACGGTGCGTCCTGCCTTCGCCGCTTCGAGTTCGGCGATCGTCCAGGCCGGCCGGCTCCAGCTGTGATCGGTCAGCCAGCGATGTTCGGCCACACCTTCTGTGGCCAGGTCTGAGACTCGATCGGATAACACAGTCATGCCAGTCCCCTCACCGTGCGAGTCGGCGGCCGCGCGCCTTGGATCGACGCGACCATTTCCAGCACGCGTCGTGTGGGCCCGACCTCGTGCACCCGGAACATCGCAGCTCCGTCCGCGGCGGCCAGCGCGGTGGCCGCCAGGGTGCCTTCCAAGCGTTCGGTCAGGTCCACACCCAGAGTCTCCCCGACGAAATCTTTGTTGCTGAGCGCCATCAGGACCGGCCATCCAGTATTTACAAGCTCTTTCACCTGGCGCAACAAACTAAGGCCGTGGTAAGTGTTCTTGCCGAAATCGTGCGTCGGATCGATGAGAATGCCGTCGCGGCGCACCCCCTGCCCGACCGCCCGCTCCGCGGCCGCGGTTACCTCGGCAATGACGGCGTCGACCACGCCCCGTTCGGAGACCCCGTAGTTCACCCGGAACGGGCGCGTCCGCGGCACGGCACCGCCGGTGTGCGAACACACCAGTCCGGCGCCGAACTCGGCGGCGACCGCCGCGAGGTCGGGGTCAACTCCGCCCCACGTGTCGTTGATCAGGTCCGCGCCCGCTGCGCAGGCCTGTTTGGCCACCTCGGCCCGCCAGGTGTCGACGCTGATCAGCTGGTCGGGGAATTCGGCGCGCAGCCACTCGATGAACGGCACGACGCGGTTGATCTCCTCCGCGACGTCGACCGTGTGACCGGGCCCGGCTTTCACCCCGCCGACGTCGACGACGTCGGCGCCCTCACCGACCACGCGGTGCACGGCCTGCTTGGCGGCGTCGTCGGTGAACGTCGCACCGCGGTCGTAGAACGAATCCGGCGTGCGGTTCACGATCGCCATGATCAGCGCGCGGTCCCCGGCCACCGGGCGCCCCAGAAACGTCCTCTGCACGCCACCAGGCTACGGGCCTGCTACTTCGGCTTCTTGCCGTCCTTGACCTCGCCGAGGTACTCGTCGTAGAACGGCACGTACCCCTCCTCCTTGCCGGAGAGCACATAGATCGGGTCGTCGATCTTGACGTCGTCGTCGTCGCCCTCGCCGCTGGAGCCGCCGTAGCCCTCCTTGCGCAGGTCGACCTTTTGGCTCTTGAACGTCGAGGTGTGCGCCAGCTCCTCGACCACCCGCACGAACAGCGGGATCGCGTAGCCGGGCAGCTTGTCGTAGACCGCCTTGGCCAGGGCCTTGCCGTCGAACTCGGCACCCTCCCTGAGCTGGATCGCGACCATGCCGGCCTTACCGCCGGTGTCGGGCACCTCGACCCCGAAGACGGTGGCTTCCTCGACCTGCGGGTCGGTGGACACCGCGGCCTCCACCTCGGTGGTGGCGACGTTCTCGCCCTTCCACCGGAACGTGTCGCCGAGCCGGTCGGTGAACGCCGCGTGCCCGAAGCCCTGCGAGCGCATCAGGTCGCCGGTGTTGAACCACACGTCGCCTTCCTTGAAGGCGTCGCGGACCAGCTTCTTCTCGGTGGCTTCCTTGTCGGTGTAGCCGTCGAACGGCTGGAAGTTACTCACCTTGGACAGCAGCAGCCCGGGTTCGCCGTTGGCGACCTTGCGCACCCGGCCGTCCTTGTCGCGCACCGGGTCGCCGGACTCGTCGTATTCGACGAAGGCCACCGGTGACGGGCAGATGCCGGTGGTCTTGTCGACGTTGAGGACGTTGACGAACGCGGTGTTGCCCTCGGATGCGGCGTAGAACTCGCAGACCCGCTGGATTCCGAACCGCTCGGTGAACTCGTCCCAGATGGCCGGGCGCAGACCGTTGCCGGCGATCACCCGCACCCGGTGTTTGCGGTCGGTGTCCTTCGGCGGCTGGTTGAGCAGATACGTGCAGACCTCGCCGATGTAGACGAACGCGGAGGCGTCGTGGCGGATGACGTCGTCCCAGAACTTCGACGCCGAGAACGACTTGCCCAGCGCCAGCGTGGCACCGGAGTTCAGCACCGACGACAGTGCCACCGTCAACGCGTTGTTGTGGTAGAGCGGCAGGCAGCAGTAGAGAGTGTCGTTGCTGTTCAGGCGCATGCCGAGGCCGCCGAAACCGGCCAGTGCCCGCAACCACCGGTAGTGCGTCATCACGCTGGCCTTGGGCATTCCCGTGGTGCCGGACGTGAAGATGTAGAAAGCCTTGTCCTTGGCGAGCACCGCAGAGGTGGTGGCCGGGTTGGTCGTCGGCGCCGTCTCGGCGAGTCGCTTGAGTTCGTCGAGGGTCAACAGACCGTCGGTGTCGGCGCCGCTCTCGCTGATGGGTTCCACGAACTCGGTCTCGGCGACCACGACCGAGGCCGACAGCAGACCGAGGCTGTGCTCGAGCACATCGTCACGCTGGTTGTAGTTCAGCATTCCCGAGATCGCGCCACACTTGACCGCCGCCAGCATGAGCAGCACCGGTTCCACGGAGTTGCGCAGCATGATGCCGACGACGTCACCGTGACCGACGCCCCGGGCGGCCAGCACCGCGGCGTAACGGTTGACGGTCTCGTTGGCTTCGCCGTAGGTGAGCTCACGATCCTCGAACTTGAGGAAGACCTTGTCGGCGTAGCGGCCGGCACGGTCCTGGAAGACCTTGCCGATCGAGGTCTTCGCCGAGGGCCGCGCGAGAAAGCCGGTGACAACGCCGCGCACGATGACCGGCGCGTCCATCACCAAACCGGGCACTTGGCCGGCAATATCGAGCAAGCCGACACTGCGCCGGACTCCGGACTTCTCGCTCATAGGACGTTGTTCCTCCGCTGTGTCGGTTTGTCGGCCACCCTAACTGCGAGTGACATCGGTCATACAACCGGTGCACATGCGGCCAGAGCGGCATCGACGTCATCGACGACGATGAGCCGCCGCAGTGCGTCCGCGGCGACGTATCCGCTGTCGACCAGCCCGCGCAGCCAGTCCAGCAACCCCCCGTAGTGCCCGAAGGGATCGAGCATCACGATCGGTTTGGAGTGCATACCCAAATACCCCGCTGTCCAGGCTTCGAAGAATTCCTCGAGGGTGCCGATACCGCCGGGCAGCGCGATGAACGCATCGGCGCGGTCTTCCATCACCTGTTTGCGTTCCCGCATGGTGTCGGTGACGACCAGTTCGTCGGCCTCGGTGTCGGCGACCTCGCGGTGCACCAGCGCCTTGGGAATGACTCCGACGGTGTAACCGCCGTGGGCCCGGGCGGTACCGGCCACCGCGCCCATCGCCGAGACGTTGCCGCCTCCGGAGACCAGGGTCCATCCCCTCTCGGCGATGGCCGTTCCCACGTCGCTGGCCAACTCGAGTAGCGGCGGGTGGGCCGGGCCTGACGCGCAGTAGACGCACACAGCCCATTCGTCGTCGGTTCGTCGACTCACTTCCGGGGACACGCAGACAAAGGTAGCCATAGGCTTTCCCGGTGCCTGTGCAAGTGCCGATCGGATGGGTGACCGCCCCCGTCGAACCAACCCTCGATCAGCTCGAATCCGGGGTGCGGACCCGGGTCGGCGCGGTGCTGATCGGTTCTGCGGGTGTCGGCAAGACCTCGCTGGCGCGGCAAGCCGCCGAGCGGCTGAGCGCCGATTTCCCGCGGGTGGACTGGGTGCGTGGGACGGCGTCGGGCGCGGCGATCCCGTTCGCGGCCTTCCAGCGACTGCTGGAGGTGCCGGAGACGGGCAAGACCGCCGCGGTGTTGCGGGCGCTGCGCGATGGCCTCGGCGACGGACGGTTGTTGGTCGTCGACGACGCCCACCTGCTGGACCCGCTGTCGGCCGCACTCGTCTATCAACTCGCCGTCGGTCGCACCGTTCGGATGCTGGTCACCGCGACCGTCGCCAGGGCCCCGGTGCCGCCCGAGGTCTCGGCGCTGTGGCAGGACGGGCTGGTGGCGCGGATCGACCTGCAACCGCCCGGCCACGACGACAGCCGGCTGCGGGCGCAGGTCGAGGAGTTCGTCGACACACTGCCCGGGACGGCTCGCCGGGTGCTGGAGTTCCTGGCCGTCGCCGACCCGCTGCCACTGGCCGACGCGGTGGCGCTGGCCGGGGCCGGCGCGGTCGACGACGCCGTGGGATGCGGAGTGGTCGTCGCCGGCGACGACGGTGTGCGACCGGCGCATCCGCTGTTCGTCGACTCGGTGCGCGGCGCACTCGGTGGACCGGACCTGCGCCGGCTTCGCACCGCGTTGGTCGAGCGGTTGTCGGCGTCCGACGGCGGTGGGGTGGTGGCCCGGCTACGCCGGGCGGTGCTGGCGGTCGGTAGCGACCGTCCGCAGCCCGTCGCGGAGGTCTGCGCCGCCGCCCAGGAAGCCCTCCGGTTGGGTGATCTCGAGCTCAGTGAGCGACTCGGACAGACGGCGCTGAGCCGGGAGCCCGACCTGGCCACCCGGCTCACCGTCGGCTACGCCCTGGCGTGGCAGGGCCGCGGCAGAGAGGCCGACGAGGTGCTCGCCGAGATCGACCCGGGGGTGCTGACCGAGGACGAACTGATGTCATGGGCGCTGCCCACGGCGGCCAATCAGTTCTGGATGCTGTCCGAACCGGAACGGGCGACGGCGTTCCTGCGCGCGACCCGCGGCAAGGTGTCCTCCCCCGCGGCGGTGACGACGCTGGACGCGCTGTCGGCGACGTTCACGATGAATGCGGGCAACCTCAGCCGGGCGATGGACATCGCCGAGGAAGTGCTGGCCTCACCGGACGCCGACGACACCGCGATCGGGTGGGCCGCCTCGTCGGCCGCGCTGAGCTCGGCACGGATGGGTCGCTTCGGCGACGTCGACACACTCGCCGAGCGGGCGTTGTCCGCGGGGCATCCGGGCTTGCTGCGGTTCACCAGCGGATTCGGGCAGACGACGACGCTGCTGATGACGGGCGACCCGGAGCGTGCGCTGACGTTGGCACGCCGCCTCACCGAGTTCGCCCAGCGACAGCAGCCGGGACGGTCGATCGGCGAGGTGCTGGTGGCGGAGATGCTGATCGCCACCGGCGAGCTGCACCGCGCGGTGACGCTGCTGCGGGGCGCGGCGCACACGCTGGCGCCGACGGGCTACTCCTGGGGGCCGCTGGCATGGATGCTGCTCGCACAGGCGCTGGGTCGCCTCGGTGAGCCGATCGAGGCGGCAAAGGCGTTGGGGCGGGCGGAATCCCGGCACGGGCTGAAATCGATGCTGTTCGCTCCCGAGCTGGCGTTGGCCAGGGCGTGGACGAAGGCGTCGCGGGGCGACACCCACGGGGCCGTCGCCTCGGCCCGGGACGCGGTCAAGGCGGCCGAGCGGGGCGCGCAGAGCGCGGTGGCGCTGCGCGCGGCAGCGGATGCGGTACGCCTCGGGGACCCGCGGGGGCGGGACACGCTGACGCGGCTGAGCGGGGTGGTCGACTGTGCGTTCGGCAGGGCCGCGCTGGCGGCGGGCAGCAACTGATGCGCCACCACCCTGTGCTGCGGACCTAGAATCGTCAGCAGGTCGAGGAGGTAGGGATGGTCGAACCGCTCTCGGTGAACACCGACGGCGTGCGCTCGCTGGCAGAGGTCCACACCGCTGTCGCCACCGGTCTGGGTGCGCTCGCTGCCGGCACGCCCGGCCCGGCAGGGGTCGCCGCCTCCCACGGGCCCATCGCCCACGGCGTCGGTACCGCGTTGTCCGCGGCACTCGGGTCCCGGACCGGGGCCATGAACGTCACCCGGACCAGCGGTGCGCAGATCTCGGAGCTCCTGCACCAGGCCGCCGTGGCCTACGAGCGCGGCGACGAGCGTGGCGCGCAGGAGATCAGAGCGGCGGCCGAAGCGCTGGCCGAACCGGGCGCGGCCCGCCCCGAAACCGACTAGATGTACTGAGTCATGACGTTGGTGTCAGCCGGCTGATCGGTGGGAGGCCGCCGAGTGCGCTGTGACGCCGTTGAGTGTTGTAGTACTCGAGCCAGGGTGCAAGGGCTGCGGCGCGGTGGGCATTGGAAGTGAAGACACGCTTGTAGGCCCATTCGGTCTGCAGGGTGCGGTTAAGCCGTTCCACCTTGCCGTTCTGCCAAGGGCAGTGCGGTTTGATGAACACTTGGCGGGCGCCCAGATCGGCGCAGATGTGGCCGATCGAGTAGCGATAGGCCCAAGCGTTGTCGGTCATCACGCATTCGATGGTGGCGATGCCGTGGGCGCGGAAGTTGGCTGCCGCTCGGTGCAGGAAGGCCGCGCAGGTGGCGCCTTTTCGTCGGTCAGGATTTCGGAGTAGGCCAGCCGCGAATGGTCATCGACGAGTGAGTGGATGAAGTCGAACCCGTTGCCATGCTTGCGGTCTCGGTCCGGCGCACGTTCCCGCCCGTGCGCCCGCCAGCCACCTCCGTCAGGGATGCGGCCCAGCTTTTTGACGTCCATGTGCACCAGTTCGCCCGGTCGGTCCCGCTCGTAGCGCACGGTGGTGGACTTCGAGGCTCGGATCACCTGACCGGTCATCGGATCGCAATCACGAAGGTGCGGCACTTGGCGCCGGTTGAGCACCCGCGACACCGTGCGGGCACATATTCCCAGCTTGGCGCTGATCTCGTCCGGGCCGCAGCGATGACGTCGCCGCCAAGCCACGATCTGGTTCTCCAGGCCGCGCGGAATGCGAGTGGGCATGGTGTGCGGACGTGAGGATCGGTCGAGCAGTCCGGCCTCGCCCTCGGACTCGAACCGGCTGACCCAGGTGTGCACGCACTTGCGTGACACTCCCATTGCGCTGGCGATATGGGCTTTGGACCAGCCAGCCTGATACCGGCGCACCATCAGCAGCCGGCCATGAAACGTCGTACGAGCATTACGGTGGGACACGAGAACCTCCGGACGGTGGTGGACCTAGACAAGCCACACCCCACCCGGAGGTTCTCCTCACATCAAGCCAACACGCCCGTTACCAACGTCATGTCCCGGTACAACTAGAGCTCCGTCAGCCTGTGGTCCTCCAGGCGCAACACCCGATCGACGCCCACCGCGTCGAGGAACGAATCGTCATGGCTGACAACGAGGAACGCACCCCGATAAGCCGCGAGCGCGCTCTCCAGTTGGGCGACGCTGGTGAGGTCGAGATTGTTGGTCGGCTCGTCGAGCAGCAGCATCTGCGGCGCGGGCTCGGCGAAGAGCACGCTCGCCAGCGTCGCGCGCAATCGCTCACCTCCGGACAGCATTCGCACCGGTCGGTCGACGTCGTCGCCACGGAACAGGAACTGCGCCAACAAGTGCCTGCGCCGGGTCAGCGACAGGCTCGGTGCGAGCATCGCGAGATTCTCGGCAACGGTCCTGTCGTCATCGAGCAGATCCAGCCGTTGCGACAGGTACGCCACCCGGCCGTCGGCCACCTGGACCGATCCGGCGTCGGGTTCGGTCTCGCCGAGCAGCACCCGCAACAACGTGGTCTTGCCGGCACCGTTGGCGCCCGTCAGCGCGATCCGTTCCGGCCCGCGCACCACCAGGTCCAGCTCCGCAAACAACTCGCGACCGGCACGACACACCTGTAAACCATTGGCCTCCAACACGGTCCGGCCCGCCGGGACCGAGGTGTCGGGCAGGTCGAGCACAAGATCCCGATCGTCGCGCAGCGCCTGCTCGGCGTCGTCGAGACGCGCCTGGGCTTCGCCGAGACGTCTGGCGTGGACACCGTCTGCGCGCCCGGCGCTCTCCTGTGCTCTGCGTTTCATCGCCCCTGCCACGATCTTCGGCAGCCCGGCGTCCTTGAGATTGCGCTTGGCGGTACCGGAGCGGCGCGCCTCCCTTTCGCGGGCGGTCTGCCGCTGCGCCTTCTCCCGCTTGAGATGCTGCTCGGCACTGCGGACGGCGGCCTCTGCGTGCCGCGCGGCCTCGTCGACCGCGGCTTGATAGCTGGTGAAATCTCCTCCGTAGAAATCCATTTCGCCACGATGCAGCTCGGCGATCCGATCCATCCGGTCCAGCAGAACTCGGTCATGGCTGACCAGAAGCAGGCAACCCGCGTAGTCGTCGAGCGCGGCGTAGAGGCGTCGCCGGGCTGCCCTGTCGAGGTTGTTGGTCGGCTCGTCGAGTAGCAGGACATCGGGCCGGCGCAACAGTTCCCGGGCCACCCCGAGAGTGACCACCTCGCCACCGGAGAGCGTACGCAGCGACCGGTCGAGGGAGACGCCGCCCAGGCCGAGACGGTCGAGTTGGGCGTGGGTGCGCTCCTCGATGTCCCAGTCGTCGCCGATCGCGGCGAACACCGCCTCACTGGAATCGCCCGCGGCCAGCGCATCGAGCGCGTGGATCGTCGGGGCGACCCCGAGCAGCTGGGCGACGCTGCGGTCGTCGAGCAACGGCAGCGTCTGGGACAGATAACCGACCGTGCCGTCCACGGTCACCGCTCCCGCTGTGGGGCGCAGGTCGCCGGCGATCAGGCGCAGCAGCGTGCTCTTGCCTGCGCCGTTGGGGGCGACCAGGCCGGTGCGGCCGGCGCCGACGGTGAACGACAGGTCGGCGAACAGCGATGTGCCGTTGGGCCATGCGAACGACACACCGGAAAAGGTCACTGAGGAAGACATGCGGGAACTCCCGTGAAGCGGGCAGCAACAGGCCCGAAGATCAGGATTGGGGACGTGCGGATTCTCCGGAACTATCCGGAGAAGTGGTCTGCTCCCAGCATGTTTCCCAGGGTATCCGCGCCGTCAAGCGGTTAGATACCGCCGGAGTATGTCGGTCACCGCGGTGATCTGTTCGGCGTCGACGCGTTCGTCGGAGCGGTGCGCCAGGTTGGGGTCACCGGGGCCGTAGTTGACGGCGGGGATGCCCAGCGCCGCGAACCTCGACACGTCGGTCCAGCCGTACTTGGCCCGTACCTGCCCCCCGGCGGCGTCGACGAGCCTGGCCGCTGCGGGCCGGCCCAGACCCGGAAGTGCCCCGGCCGCCGAATCGGTGAGGTCGATCCCGACGTCGAGGCCATCGAAGACCTCACACACGTGGGTGTAGGCCTGATCGACGCTGCGATCCGGAGCGAACCGGAAGTTGACCGTCACCGTGGCCGCGTCGGGGATGACGTTTCCGGCGATGCCCCCGTCGATGCGCACTGCGGACAAGCCCTCGCGGTAGAGGCAGCCGTCGATGTCCACACTGCGCGCCTGATACTGCGTGAGCCTGGCCAGCACCTCACCCAGCTTGTGGACCGCATTGTCGCCCAGCCACGACCGGGCGGAGTGCGCCCTGGTTCCGGTAGCGCTGATCACCACGCGCAGGGTGCCCTGGCACCCTGCCTCGATGAAGCCCCCAGACGGCTCCCCGAGGATTGCGACGTCGGCGTCGAGCCACTCGGGCAGCTCCCGCTCGATGCGGCCGAGACCGTTGGCCGAGGCCTCGATCTCCTCGCAGTCGTACATCACCAGGGTGAGGTCGTGGGCGGGGTCGGCGACGGTGGCGGCCAGATGCAGGAACACCGCGTCGCCCGATTTCATGTCCGAGGTGCCGCAGCCGTGCAGTACCCCGTCGACCAGCCGGCTGGGCACGTTGTCGGCCGCGGGCACGGTGTCGGTGTGCCCGGCCAGCAGAACCCGTGTCGGCTTTCCGAAGTGGGTGCGGGCGAGCACGGCGTCACCGTGGCGGATCACCTCGAAACCGGTGGTCTGCTCGCGCAGCGCCGCCTCGATCTCGTCGGCGATGCGCTTCTCGTGCCGGGATTCGCTGGGGATGTCGACCAACGCCGCGGTCAGCGCGATCGGGTCACCGTGTAGGTCAAGCGATGAGCCGCTCGGGCGAAGAGCCGACGATGAAGCCACACCGTTGACGTTAGTCTGACCCCCGTGACTTCTGCATCAGGCGTCGGCGTGGCGACCATCGCCGCCGACGGGACGGTTCTGGATACCTGGTTCCCGGCACCCGAGCTGACCGGCGACGCACCGTCGGGGACGGCCCGGCTGTCGGTGGCCGAGGTGCCCGACGAGTTGGCGGCGCTGGCGGGCCGCGACGAGGATCGCGACGTCGAGACCGTGGTCGTGCGCACCGTCATCGCGTCGCTCGATGACAAGCCCGCCGACGGGTACGACGCCTACCTGCGGTTGCACCTGCTCTCCCACCGGCTGGTCCAGCCGCGCGGCGCCAACGTGGACGGGATCTTCGGGGTGCTGGCCAACGTCGTGTGGACCAACTTCGGACCGTGCGCGGTCGAGGGCTTCGAGACCGTCCGGGCTCGGTTGCGCCGCCGCGGCTCGGTCACCGTCTACGGGATCGACAAGTTCCCGCGCATGGTCGACTACGTCACCCCGACGGGGGTGCGCATCGCCGACGCCGACCGGGTGCGGCTGGGCGCCCACCTCGCGGCGGGCACGACGGTGATGCACGAGGGCTTCGTGAACTACAACGCGGGCACCCTGGGCTCCTCGATGGTCGAGGGCCGGATCTCGGCCGGTGTGGTGGTCGACGACGGCTCCGATGTCGGCGGCGGCGCCTCGATCATGGGGACGCTGTCGGGCGGCGGCAAGGAGGTCATCTCGGTGGGCAAACGCTGTCTGCTGGGCGCCAACGCCGGACTGGGGATCTCCCTGGGCGACGACTGCGTGATCGAGGCCGGCCTCTACGTCACCGCGGGCACCAAGGTGCAGACGGGCGATGGTCAGACCGTCAAGGCGCGTGAGCTGTCCGGGGCGAACAACCTGCTGTTCCGGCGCAACTCGGTGACCGGCGCGGTCGAAGTCGTCAAGCGAGACGGCACCGGCATCACGCTCAACGAGGCCCTGCACGCCAACTAGCCTCCGCGAGCGCTACCCCGCCGCGTTGGGCAGCAGCGGCGGACAGTTGCCGTTCGCATCGACCGCGAGCTCGAAATGCCAGATTTCGTTCGCATAGATCTGGCACAGCCCGAACTGTCTGCCGTTGCCGATCAGCCACCTGTCGGCTTCCACCGGGCCGATGTCGATCGCCTGCCCCGTCACATGTCTGGACACTTCCGGCGTCGCGACGAGCTCGGCGGCGGCATCGACGCTGCCGTAGGTTTGCACCGCGTTGTCGAACAACCGCTGTTGGAAACCTCTCGAGCGCCAGCCCGAGGTGACCCATAGCTGTACTCCCTGAGCCTCGGCGGCACGGGCTGCGTCCTGCACGGCCTGTAGCAGCGCCGGCTCGAGTTGCGAGAGAATGGGATTGGCGGTGTCGAACGGCGAAAGCATGGTCCCGTCGGGCAACCAACCGCCGGTGGTGTCGACGGCACCGGGACCGATGCTGAGGGCGTCGGCGGGCGGCACCTCCGGCTCCGGCGCCGGGGGCACTTCGATGCTGGTCTGCATCAGCGCCACCTGCGGTGACTGGCCGCAGGCCGCCAGCACACCGACAGCGAGCGCTCCGCCGATCGCCACGAGCGTGCGGCATCTGCCGGCAGAGGGCGGCGTGTTGCGTGCAGACACGCCCGCTCGCGGGACGATGGGCCTCAGACCCATTGCACCAGTTCCTTCTTCAGCACCTTGCCCATCGCGTTGCGGGGCAGGCTGTCCACCAGCCGGACCACCCGCGGCCGCTTGTGCGCCGAGAGCTGCTGCGCCACGAACTCGATCAGCTCGTCCGGCGAGGCGTCACCGACCACGAACGCGACGATGCGCTGGCCCAGGTCATCGTCGGGCGCACCCACGACCGCGACCTCCTGCACACCGGCGTGCCCCAGCAGCACGGTCTCGATCTCGCCGGCCCCTACCCGGAAGCCGCCCGTCTTGATCAGATCCACCGATTCGCGACCCACGATCCGGTGCATGCCGTCGCCGTCGATGACGGCGACATCGCCGGTGTGGTACCAGCCGTCGGCCGCGAGCACCTCGGCGGTGGCGTCGGGACGGTTCAGATAGCCGTCGAACATCGTCGGGCTCTGAACCTGCAGCCGGCCAATGGTTTCCCCGTCATGTGCCACCTCCTCGCCGGTCTCGGCGGTCAACCGGGTCCGCACCCCGGTCAGCGGCAGCCCGACCCAGCCCGGCCTGCGCTCGCCCGCGGCCAGCGTGCTCAGCGTGATCAGGGTTTCGGTGCTGCCGTAGCGCTCCACGGGCTGGTGCCCGCTCAACGCGGCGAGCCCGTCGAACACCGGGACGGGCAGCGGCGCGCTGCCGGAGACGAGCAGCCGCGCGGGTGCCAGCGCGCGCGCCGCGCCGTCCTCGACGATCCGCGACCACACCGTCGGGACCCCGAAGAACAACGATCCGCCCCCCTCCGACGCGGCCTGCGCGTACGCCGCCGGGCTGGGTTTGCCGGTGTGCACGAAGCGGTTTCCGATGCGCAGCGACCCGAGCAGACCCAGCACCAGACCGTGTACGTGGTACAGCGGCAGCCCGTGCACCAAGGTGTCGTCCGCGGTCCACTGCCAGGCCTCGGCGAGCATGTCGATGTCGGCCGCGATCGCCCGACGGCTCACCACCACGCCCTTGGGCGCTCCGGTGGTGCCGGAGGTGTAGATGATCAGCGCGGCGGCCTCGGGCGGGGGCTCGGCGTAGCGGTGCCACGAGCGGGCATGCAGCCGCACCGGGATGTGCGGCAGCGCGTCCTGCCCGTCGGCGTGCCCGGGCCTTTCCCCCAGCCACGCCTGGGCCCCGGAGTCGGTGAGGATGTGGTGCCGCTCGGCTGCGCCGACGTCGGCGGGCACCGGCACCACCGGCACGCCGGCGATCAGGCAGCCCGCGATGGCCAGCACCGTGGCGGGGGTGGGGGTGGCCAGCACGGCGACCCGGCCGGCGACCGCCACCCGCTCCGCGACCGAGGTCGCCGCACCGACCAGATCACTGCGGCTCAGCGTTGTCCCGTCGATGCGAACCGCGTCGGCGATGTCGGCGCCGGCGGCGACCGCCGCGGGGTTCAAGGAGGCCAGCAGCACGGGGTTCGAGGCTACTCCTCATACTGACGCGGTGGATTCGATCCGGACCGAGGCGTCGCGCGAGGTGTACCGGAACAACTGGCTCACGATGCGCGAAGACGACATCCGCAGGCCAGACGGCAGCAGTGGGATCTACGCGGTGGTCGACAAACCGACCTATGCGCTGGTGATCCCCCGCGACTCGGAGCCCGGCGGTGACCGCTTCCACCTCGTCGAACAGTTCCGCTATCCGCTCGGACTGCGACGCTGGGAGTTCCCGCAGGGCACCGCGCCGGACAGGGCGGATCTGGACGGCACCGAGCTCGCCGCCCGTGAGCTGCGCGAGGAGACCGGGCTGCGCGCCGAGTCGATGACCGAACTCGGCCTTCTGGACGTCGCTCCCGGCATGAGCAGCCAACGCGGCCGGGTGTTCCTGGCCACCGGGATCACCGAGGGAGACCACGACCGCGAGCACGAGGAACAGGACATGCGCAGCGCGTGGTTCACCCGTGTCGAGGTCGAGCAGATGATGTGTGACGGCGTGATCACCGACGCCCAGTCGATCGCCGCGTGGACGCTGATGCTGCTCGCCGAGCGCCGACAGTGAGCTTTGTTACGCGCGAACATCATTCGTCGGTGGGCTCCGATACCAACCCGTGACACAACCGTGCCCCGACGTACCGTGTCGGGGTGCCCCGTTGACAGTCGAGCCGACTAGGTTGCAGATGCCACAGATGGCACCTTTTCGAGAAACCACGGTGAGGGAACCATGTCTGCCCGACGGGCCTGCATCGCACTTGCATCCGCGACACTGGTTGCGGTGGCGGGCGTTTGCACCGCGACCACGGCTGCGGCAGCGCGGCCGGACTGGAGTGGTCGCTACACCGTGGTGACCTTCGCATCCCAGAAGGTCGGCACCAGCATCGCCGCCCGCCAGCCGGAGCCCGATTTCAGCGGTCAATACACGTTCTCGACGTCCTGCTCCGGCAGCTGCGTGGCCACCGCGGCCGACGGTCCGGCGCCCAGCAACCCCACCGTCCCGCAGCCGAGCCGCTACACCTGGGACGGCCGGCAGTGGGTGTTCAACTACAACTGGCAGTGGGAGTGCTTCCGGGGCGGCGACGTGCCCCGCGAGTATGCCGCGGCACGGTCGCTGGTGTTCTATGCACCGACGCCGGACGGGTCGATGTTCGGCACGTGGCGTACCGAGATCCTGGAAGGGATCTGCAAGGGCACCGTGGTCATGCCCGTTGCGGCGTATCCGACGTAACCGCGCGGTCACGCACAGGGAAAGCTCCCGAAACCGTCGGCTCCAAAGATGGGTCCACCGGCCCGGTCGCTGCGCGGCAGGGCACCGCATGCAGGCGGGAGCACAGCGTTGATGGCCACACTGGCGAAAATCCTGAACCAGGGCAATCCCGGCATGCGACCTGTGGACGAGGTGCCGCCGCTGAGGCGGTTGTTGCCCCTCGGGGTCCAGCACGTGCTGGCGATGTACGCCGGCGCGGTCGCGGTGCCGCTGATCGTCGGCGGCGCGATGGTGGGCGCCGGGCAGCTCGAACAGTCCGACATCGTGCACCTGATCATGGCCGACCTGTTCGTGGCCGGGATCGCGACCATCATCCAGGCCGTCGGCTTCTGGCGGTTCGGGGTCAGGCTCCCGCTGATGCAG
The DNA here is from genome assembly GCF_010723735.1 of Mycolicibacterium hippocampi. Classification (GTDB taxonomy): domain Bacteria; phylum Actinomycetota; class Actinomycetes; order Mycobacteriales; family Mycobacteriaceae; genus Mycobacterium; species Mycobacterium hippocampi. The sequence goes on from NZ_BLLB01000002.1 coordinate 5,087,770, forward strand.
GGGGTGACGTTCGCCGCCGTCGGCCCGATGATCACCATCGGCCTGAACCACGGCGTCACCACGATCTACGGCTCGGTGATCGCCTGCGGGCTGTTCATGATGTTGCTCGCCCCCGTCTTCGGCAAGCTGATCCGGTTCTTCCCGCCGCTGGTGACCGGCACGATCATCTTGATCATTGGGGTGTCGCTGATGCGGGTGGCGGCCGGCTGGTTCGGCGGCGGCACCGCCGCCGGAACCGACTTCGGCGCCCCCGCCGCCATCGGGATGGGCTTTTTCACCCTCGCGACGATCGTCGTCATCGAGAGGTTCGCCCCGGAGAGCCTGCGGCGGGTGTCGATCCTGCTCGGGCTCGTCATCGGCACGGTCGTGGCGGTGCCGTTCGGCATGACCGACTGGGACCACATGGGCGATTACAGCTGGGTCGGTGTCGTCACCCCGTTCCAGTTCGGGGTGCCGACGTTCGAGATCAGCTCGATCATCGCGCTGCTGATCGTCGGGATCGTGATCATGACCGAGACGACCGGTGACATCGTGGCGGTCGGCGAGATCGTCGACGAGAAGATCACCCCGCGCAAGCTGGCCGACGGCCTGCGCGCCGACGGACTGGGCACCGTGATCGGCGGCATCTTCAACACCTTCCCCTACACCGCGTTCGCCCAGAACGTGGGCCTGGTGGCGATCACCGGGGTGCGCACCCGCCATGTCGCGACCGTCGCGGGGATCATCCTGGTGGCGCTCGGTCTGCTGCCCAAGATGGCCGCCGTCGTCGAGGGAATCCCGCTGCCGGTGCTCGGCGGCGCCGGAGTCGCGCTGTTCGGCATGGTCGCCGCCAGTGGCATCCGCACGTTGACCAAGGTGAAGTTCGACAACACCAACATCCTGGTCGTGGCGATCTCGGTCGGGGTGGCGATGTTGACCGAGGCCAAGCTCTACTACACCGACAGGTCGCTGTCGGATTCACCGGTGAACGTCGCGCTGGACCTGTACCACCAGTTCCCCGACTGGTTCCAGACGATCTTCCACTCCGGCATCTCGGCGGGAGCGATCACCGCGATCGTGCTGAACCTGTTGCTGAACAACAGCACTGACGACGACGCCGAAGTAGGCGACCTGGCGGCACACGACGCGCCACGAGGTGCGTTGCCGGACCCGCTGGACGCGTTGCGCGCCGCGGATCCGTCGACCCCGCCCGACGACCTCGAGGCCCTGGCGCAGAAACGCCCCGAGTTGCACACCATCATCGTCACCAACCCCTCGACCTACGTGTCGACCTGCGACTGGATCAAGGGCCGGGGCAACCCGCAGGTCGACCAGGTGTATCAGAAGTGGGACGAGGTCACCGAGGGCAGATTCTCCAGACGCAGCCGCGAGTGACGCCGCGCCGTTTGAGACTGCAGCCACGGCAACAATTTTTGTGAGGACCACGCCGTGAGCGCAGCCTCAACGCCCCACGGGTCACCGTCGGCGTTCGGCCAGCGCCCGCAGGAAGAAGGTCAGGTTCGCCGGCCGCTCGGCCAACCGACGGACGAAGTAGCCGTACCACTGGGTGCCGAACGGCACGTACACCCGCACGTTGTTGCCCTCGTCAGCCAGCCGGCGCTGCTCGCCGTCCCGGATTCCGTAGAGCATCTGATACTCGAAATCGTCGACTCCGCAGCCGTTCTCCCGGGCAAGCGCCGGGACAGCGGAGATGATCTCCGGATCGTGGGAGGCCACCATCGGATAGCTGCTGCCCGCCATCAGCACGGTCAGACACCGCAGGTAGGAGTCGGTGATCGCGGCGCTGTCCCGGTGGGCGACCGAGGCGGGTTCCTCATAGGCGCCCTTGCACAACCGGATCCGTGCACCCCGGCCTGAAGTGGCTCCCGGTGGGGCGGCGAAATCCTGGCAGTCGGCATGAGTGCGCTTGAGGTAGGCCTGCAGCACCGTGCCGACCCAGTCGAAGTCGACACGGAGCTCACGCACCACCGACAGCGTGGAGTCGGTGGTCGTGTGGTCCTCGGCGTCCACGGTCACCCACACACCTGCACGCTGGGCGGGTTCGCAGATCGCGCGGGCGTTCTCCAGCGCGATCTTCTCCCCGTCCCGGGGTAGCGCCTGCCCCAGCGCCGACAGCTTGATCGACACCTCCAGCGGCCGCACCCCGGCGGCGGCCTCGCCTCGCGTCGAGAAAGCCTCGATCAGCTGCAGATAGGCCGCGACAGTGGCCTCGGCGGTCTCCCTGTCGGTGACGTCCTCACCGAGGTAGTCGATCGACACCAGACGGTGCGAATTGCGGAGCTGCTCCACCGAATCCATCACGTCGGCGACACTCTCCCCTGGGACGAACCGGTGCACCACCTCGCGGGTCACCGGCAGCCGCTCTGCGGCCCGTCGCAGGCCGTCCTGCCTGCCGGCGGCCAGGATCACAGGCCGGGCGACGCTGCGGAACACGCCCATGGGTCACTGCTCCATGTGGGGATAAGGGTGGTCGGTGGGCGGCACGAACGTCTCCTTGATCGACCGGGCCGAGGTCCAGCGCAGCAGGTTCATCGCGGAGCCGGCCTTGTCGTTGGTGCCCGACGCCCGGGAACCGCCGAACGGCTGCTGGCCCACCACCGCGCCGGTGGGCTTGTCGTTGACGTAGAAGTTGCCCGCCGCGTGCCGCAACCGACGCTCGGCCTGAAGCACCGCCGCCCGGTCGTCGGCGATCACCGCACCGGTCAGCGCGTACCGGGCGCCGCCGTCGACGACGTCGAGGATGCGTGCGTAGTCCTGGTCGGGGTAGACGTGCACGGCCAGGATGGGTCCGAAGTACTCGGTGGAGAACGCCTCGTCTGACGGATCGTCGGACAGCAGCACCGTCGGCCGGACGAAATAGCCTTCGCTGTCGTCGTACTCGCCACCGACCGCGATGGTCACGTTGGCTGCGCTCTTCGCCCGTTCGATGGCCTTGACGTTCTTGGCGAATGCCCGATCGTCGATCAGCGCCCCACCGAAGTTGGTGAGGTCGGTGATGTCGCCGAAGCGCAGTGCCTCGGTGGCGCCCAGGAAGTCGTCGCCCATCTGCTGCCACACCGACCGCGGGACGAACGCCCGCGACGCGGCTGAACACTTCTGCCCCTGGTAGTCGAACGCACCCCGGATCAGGGCGGTGCGCAGCACCTCCGGGCGTGCCGAGGGATGAGCGACCACAAAATCCTTGCCGCCGGTCTCCCCCACCAGCCGCGGGTAGGTGTCGTAACGGTCGATGTGCGTGCCGACCTCACGCCACAGGTGCTGGAACGTCGCGGTCGAACCGGTGAAGTGGATGCCGGCCAGCCGCCGGTCTGCGAGCACCACATCCGACACCGCTTTACCGTCGCCGGCCAGCAGGTTGATCACCCCGGCGGGCAGCCCCGCGGCCTCCAGCACCTGCATGATCAGGTACGCGGCGAAGGTCTGGGTGGGTGCTGGCTTCCACACCACCGTGTTGCCCATCAGGGCAGGGGCGGTGGGCAGATTGCCGGCGATGGCCGAGAAGTTGAAGGGGGTGATCGCGTAGACGAAGCCTTCGAGCGGGCGGTAGTCGGTGCGGTTCCACACGCCGCGCGAGCTGACCGGTTGCTGCTCGAGGATCTGGCGCGCGAAGGCGACGTTGAACCGCCAGAAGTCGACGAGCTCGCAGGGCGAGTCGATCTCGGCCTGGTACGCCGTCTTGGACTGGCCCAGCATCGTCCCCGCCGCGATCTTCTCCCGCCACGGCCCGGCCATCAGATCGGCGGCCCGCAGGAACACCGCCGCGCGCTCGTCGAACGGGGTGGCCTCCCACTCGGCTTTGGCCGCTGTCGCCGCCTCGACCGCAGCGGCGGCGTCGGCGTGGTCGGCGTTGGTGAAGGTGCCCAGCCGGGCGGAGTGCCGGTGCGGTTGGACCACGTCGACGCGCTCGCCGGCCCCCGTCCGGTGTCGGCCGCCGATGACGTGCGGCAGGTCGATCGCGGCGGCGGAAAGACTCTGCAGCGCCTCGGCGAGTCTGGCGCGCTCCGGTGATCGGGGGGCGTAGTCGTGAACCGGCTCGTTTTGCGGTACCGGCACCTGAGAAATCGCAGCGATCGCGTCCATGCGGCAAGGATGCTCCTTTTCGGCGCGTTATCCGATGGCTGATCGGACAAGCCCTGGCACACTGGATAGTCCAAACGGACAAGGCGTGGTGATGGCGGCGCAACAGGGACCGGGGCTCGGGCTGGGCCAGTTGCTGCTCGCCCTCGACCGCACGATGGTGACGTTGGTCGACGCACCGCGCGGACTGGACATGCCGGTCGGCACCGTCGCTCTCGTCGACGCCGACGACGTCCGGCTCGGCCTGGCGGTCGGGCCCGGGTCCGCTGATCTGTTCTTCCTGCTCGGGGTGCCCGACACCGACGCCGTCGACTGGCTCGAACAGCACGCGGGCCGTCCCGCCGCCATCTTCGTCAAGGAGCCCACCCCTTCTGCGGTGGCCCGCGCGGTCAGGCTGGGCACCGCGGTCGTCGCCGTCGACCCCAGAGCCCGGTGGGAACACCTGTACCGCCTGGTCAACCACGCCTTCGAGCATCACGGGGATCGCCATGACCCGCAGCGCGACTCGGGCACCGACCTGTTCGGGCTGGCGCAGTCGATCGCCGACCGGACCCGCGGCATGGTCTGCATCGAGGATGCCGACAGCCACATGCTGGCCTACTCGGCCTCCAGCGACGAAGTCGACGAGCTGCGCCGGCTGACGATCCTGGGCCGTGCCGGCCCGCCCGAGCATCTGGAGTGGATCGGGCAGTGGGGCATCTTCGACGCGCTGCGCTCGGGCGCGGACGTGGTGCGGGTCGACGAACGGCCCGAACTCGGGCTTCGTCCCCGCCTGGCGGTGGGTGTGCACCTGCCCCCTGCCGACGCCGGCCTGCCCCCCGGCTTCGCCGGCACGATCTGGCTGCAGCGGGGGTCGACACCGCTGGCCGACGACACCGAGGAGATTCTGCGGGGCGGGGCGGTGCTCGCGGCGCGGATCATGTCGCGGCTGGCGGCGGCGCCGTCGCAACATGCCGCGCGGGTGCAGCAGCTGCTCGGCCTGGCGGGCAGTGAGACCGACGACGTGGCACTGCTCGCCCGCGAGCTCGGGATCCCCGGCGACTCCCGCGCCGCGCTCGTCGGTTTCCGCGGGCTCGGCGGGGCCGTGCCTGCCGATGTCCTCGCGCTGAGCGCCAGCGCATTTCGTGCCGATGCGCAAGTCGCCTCGACCGGCGACCGGGTCTATGTGCTGCTGCCGAAGATCGGCGCGGTGGCGTCGGTCACGTCATGGGCACGCGGGGTCGTCGCCGCGTTGCGCCGCGAACTCGGCCTCGACGTCCGCGCGGTGACGGCCGCACCGCTGGCGGGGTTGACCGGCGTCCCGGCGGCGCGCCACGAGGTCGACCGGGTCTTCGACAGTGCCGAACGCCATCCCGCCGCCATCAGCCGGGTGACCTCGCTGGACGAGGCGCGCACCACGGTGCTGCTCGATGAGGTCGTCTCACACGTGGCGGCCGAACCGCGGCTGGTCGATCCGCGGATCCGCGACCTGTGCGCCCGGGACGCCATGCTCGCCGACACGCTGCGGGCCTACCTCGACGGATTCGGCGACGTCGCCGCGGTGGCACGGCAACTGCACGTCCACCCCAACACGGTGCGCTACCGCATCCGCAGGATCGAGAAACTGCTCGGCACGTCGCTGGACGACGCCGACGAGCGTCTGGTGCTGGCCCTCGGACTGCGGGCCGCCGACGGCTAGCGAATCGGGCGCGCGAAACCACCGCCAGGGTGCGTCAGCGCGCCGGATCCGCCAGCCGCTGCACCGCAGCGGCGATGCGCTCGTCGGTCGCCGTCAGCGCCACCCGCACGTGGCGCGCTCCGCCGGGTCCGTAGAACTCGCCGGGCGCGGCGAGAATGCCGCGCTGCGCCAGCCACCCGACGGTGTCCCGGCACGGTTCGCCGCGGGTGGCCCACAGATAGAGCCCGGCCTCGGAGTGGTCGACGGTGAAACCGGCCGAGCGCAGCGCCGGCAGCAAGATGTCGCGTCTGCGGGCGTAGCGCTCGCGTTGAGACTGCTCGTGTGCGTCGTCGTCGAGTGCGGCCACCATCGCGGCCTGCACCGGGGTGGGCACCATCATGCCGGCGTGCTTGCGCACCGCCAGCAGTTCGGCGACGACTGCGGGATCACCGGCGACGAACCCCGCGCGGTAGCCGGCCAGCGACGAGGTCTTCGACAGCGAGTGCACGGCCAGCAGGCCGGTGTGGTCGCCGTCGCAGATGTCCGGGTGCAGTACCGACAGCGGGGTGGCGTCCCAACCGAGCCCGAGGTAGCACTCGTCGGAGGCGATCAGCACGCCGCGTTCCCGGGCCCATCCGACAACCTTGCGCAGGTGGTCCGCCCCGAGCACCTTGCCGGTCGGATTGCTGGGCGAGTTCAGGTAGACGAGCGGCGGTGACGCCGGGCCCAGCTGGGTCAGCGAATCCGCCCGCAGCACGGCGGCACCGGCGAGCAGGGCCCCCACCTCGTAGGTGGGGTACGCCAGCTCCGGCACCACGACGGTGTCGGCGCCACCGAGCCCGAGAAGCGTCGGCAGCCAGGCGATCAACTCCTTGGTGCCGATCACCGGCAGGACCGCATCGGGCGACAGGCCGGTGATGGCATACCTGCGGTGCAGCGCGGCGACGGCAGCCTCCCGCAGCGTCGGCGTGCCGGCGGTCGTCGGATATCCGGGGGCACCGCTGGCCGCGGCGAGCGCGTCTCGGATCAACGGCGCCACCGGATCGACCGGGGTGCCGACAGACAGGTCGACGATGCCGTCGGGGTGGGCGCGCGCGAGGGCGGTGACGTCGGCCAGGGTGTCCCACGGGAACACCGGAAGCGACGCCGACCTCAGCGGCCGGCGGGCGCCCTCAGGCGGCTGGTGCTGGGCGGGAGACTGCGCCGTGGTTCTCAGTCCTCACCCTGCGGGGGCAGGTCCTTGACCACCTGCGGGTCGTTGTCGGTCTGACCGACCTTCGACGCACCACCGGGAGAGCCGAGTTCGGCGAAGAAGTCGGCGTTGATCTGGGTGTAGGTGCCCCACTGATCAGGCACGTCGTCCTCGTAGTAGATCGCCTCGACCGGGCAAACCGGCTCACAGGCGCCGCAGTCGACGCATTCATCCGGGTGGATGTACAGCATGCGTGCGCCCTCGTAGATGCAGTCGACAGGGCACTCCTCGATACATGCCTTGTCTTTGACGTCGACGCAGGGTTCGGCGATCGTGTACGTCACGAACTTCTCCTCGAGTTCTCTCCAGCTACTACCTACCAGTGGGCTGCTGTCTAGGCGGGGCTCAGCTATCGACCTCGGCCAGCCTCAGCAAGTATCCCTGCCGATAGTTGGACGCGTGTCTCAGTGTGCCCTAACTTCCACGCGCAACCCGTCTCAAGGGTTGCGCGTGGTTACTGATACTAAACGTCGCACATACAAGTCGCCTAGTGCGCCACGGCTATGCACGTCGATGCAGTGCAACTAGTTGCATAGGCGCGGCGAGGATCGCTACGCTGCGCCGGTGGCCCTTCCCCATGCGATCCTGGTCTCGCTCTGCGAGCAGTCGAGTTCGGGGTACGAGCTGGCCCGACGCTTCGACCGGTCGATCGGGTACTTCTGGGCCGCCACCCACCAGCAGATCTACCGCACGCTGCGCTCGATGGTGGACGACGGCTGGGTGCACGTCGCCGAGGTGGCCCAGCACGGCCGGCCCGACAAGAAGGTCTACACGGTGAGTGACAGCGGTCGCGCCGAACTGGCGCGCTGGATCTCCGCGCCCCTGGTGGGCCGTGGCGGTTCGGTCGCCGACAGCCGGACACGTGACCTTGCGGTGAAGATCCGCGGCGCGGCCTACGGTGACATCGACGCGATACGTTCCCAGGCGATGTCGCTGCGCTCCGAACGCGCGGAACTGCTGGAGGCCTACCGGGGATTCGAGAAGACCCAGTTCCCGGACCCCCGCTCCGTCACCGGCGCCGATCTACATCAGTATCTGGTGTTGCGTGGCGGTATCCGCGCCGAGGAGAGCGCCCTCGGTTGGCTCGACGAAGTGGTGCCGGCGTTGGACCGAATCCGATGAGCGGTACCTCGCCCTACCCCCACCTGATGTCGCCGTTGGACCTCGGATTCACCACGCTGCGCAACCGGGTGGTGATGGGGTCGATGCACACAGGCCTCGAGGACCGTGCGCGTGACACCGACCGACTCGCAGAGTATTTCGCCGAACGCGCCCGCGGGGGCGTCGGCCTGATCATCACCGGCGGCTACGCCCCGAATCGCACCGGGTGGCTGCTGCCGTTCGCCGCCCAGATGGTGTCGGCAGCGGATGCCCGCAGGCACCGACGGATCACCGCGGCGGTACACGCCGCCGACACCAAGATCCTGCTGCAGCTCCTGCATGCGGGTCGTTATGCGTACCACCCGTTTTCGGTCAGTGCATCACCTATCAAGGCCCCCAACAACCCGTTTCGGCCGCGTAGGCTGCGCAACGTCGAGAAGACCATCGACGACTTCGTGCGCAGTGCGGTGCTGGCCCGAAAGGCCGGCTACGACGGTGTCGAGATCATGGGCAGCGAAGGTTACCTGCTCAACCAGTTCCTGGCGCCGCGCACCAACAAGCGCACCGACGACTGGGGCGGCACCCCCGAGAAGCGCCGCCGGATGCCCGTCGAAGTCGTCCGGCGCACCCGCGCGGCCGTCGGCTCCGACTTCATCATCTGCTACCGGCTGTCGATGGCCGACTATGTCGAAGAGGGGCAGAGCTGGGACGAGATCGCGGCGCTGGCAGCCGAAGTGGAGGCGGCCGGGGCGACGATCCTCAACACCGGAATCGGCTGGCACGAAGCGCGCGTCCCGACGATCGTCACCTCGGTGCCCAACAGTGCATTCGTCGAGATCAGCAGCGCGCTGGCCGAATTCGTCGACATCCCGGTGATGGCGTCCAACCGGATCAACATGCCGCAGTCGGCCGAGCAGGTGCTGGCCGAGACAGACGTCAGTCTGATCTCGATGGCCCGGCCGTTTCTGGCCGACCCGGACTGGGTCCGCAAAGCCGATGCCGGCGCCGCCGACGAGATCAACACCTGCATCGCGTGCAACCAGGCCTGCCTGGACCACGCGTTCGTCCACAAGACGGTGTCGTGCCTGCTCAATCCGCGCGCGGGCCACGAGACCACGCTGATGTTGGGCCCGACCCGGCACACCCGTTCCATCGCCGTCGTAGGCGCCGGGCCCGCCGGTCTGGCCGCCGCTGTCACCGCGGCCCAGCGTGGGCACCGGGTCACGCTATTCGACTCCCGGCCGGTGATCGGCGGCCAGTTCGACTTGGCCCGAAGGATTCCCGGTAAGGAGGAGTTCGGCGAGACCCTCCGCTACTTCACCAGGGTGCTGGACAAGCACGGCGTCGCGGTACGGCTGGGCACCCACGCGGGCCTCGATCTGCTGTTGGGCTACGACGAGGTGGTGCTGGCCACCGGCGTGGTGCCCCGGGTGCCCGACATCCCCGGTATCAACCATCCGATGGTGCTGTCCTACGCCGACGCTCTCGCCGGGGAACCGGTCGGCGAGAGGGTCGCGGTGGTGGGTGCGGGCGGCATCGGCTTCGACGTCACCGAGTTCCTCACCACAGACCACTCCCCCACGCTCGACCTCAAGCAGTGGCGGGCCGAGTGGGGTGCGTTGCCTCCGCACGAAGCCCCCCGAGTCCAGGGTTCGCTGACCACGCCGTTGCCCGCGGCCGCGACGCGGCGGGTCTACCTGCTGCAGCGCACGAAGGGTCCGCAGGGCCGCGGGCTGGGCAAGACCACCGGCTGGGTGCACCGGGCGTCGTTGCGGGCCAAGGGCGTCGAGCAGCTCTGCGGGGTGAACTACGAGCGCATCGACGACGGCGGGTTGCACATCAGCTTCGGGCCGGACCGTTCCGATCCGCGGCTGCTCGAGGTCGAGAACGTGGTGATCTGCGCGGGACAGGAGTCGGTGCGTGATCTCGAGGACGGCCTGCGGGAACGCGGCATCACCCCGCACGTCATCGGCGGTGCCGCCGTGGCGGCCGAGCTGGACGCCAAGCGCGCGATCCGTCAGGGCACCGAGCTCGCCGCCCGCCTGTAACCCGCCTCGTCCCGCCAGCGCGCTCAGCTGATGCACTATCTCCCGGTCAGTGCGCCGCCGGTCACGGCCGTCGGACCGTCGAGCACGTCGAACTCACGGATGGACAGCTCCGTGAAGTGTGGGCTGTCGAGCAGGCCGGCGAACACCGCGGTCTCGCGGCTTGCCTGCGCGGCGTCGCGTGATTCGAAGACGTACACGCCGCCGTAGGTGTTCGTGGCGGGGTCGGCGAGCCAGACCTTGCTCAGCAGCCCGGGCCAGGCGGTGAAGGCCCCGGCGATCTGCTCGGCATGGGCGGTGTAATCCTCGGGCGAGAGATCGGCCAGAGCGAAGGTGACGATCCGCACGTACATGTTGCTCCTCGGATGCTGTCAGTCGATGGGGTGGGCGTCGACGCCGAATGCGTCGAGCAGCGAGGCGATCTGGTCATGAGTCGGCGCCGGAACCGGCTCGGCCTCACTGGCGGCCGGCACCGAGTCCAGGGTGTGGTCGATGCCGCGCCGGACCGGAGGCAGGTGCGACGAGAGCAGCACGGAAGGAGCGAGCCGGCGAACGGCTTCGATCTGGTCGCGCAGCTTGTCACCGTCGGCGTGGGCGACCCAGGGGCTGTCGGTGCCGGCCCAGGCCACCTGCGCGGACCGCAGCACGTCCGGATCGATGTGGTCGGTGTCCGGTCCTGCGACCAGGTCTGCGGGAAGTGGCGCACCGAAGCAGTCCGAGCTGAAATATGCGCCGGTCGATCGGTCGAGGAAACCCAGCGTCCCGGGGCTGTCGTAGAGCGGAGGCCGAACGGCCCGCAGCACCCGGTCGTCGACGTGGACGTCGTCGCCGGGGTTGACGATGCGGGTTCTGTCGAACGGCACGGCGCCGTCGGGTGCGGCCCGCCCGAAGGTCAGGAACGTTCCGAGAACTGTTGCCTTGGGCGCCAACTCGAGAAGTCGCTCCAGTGCGCCGGTGTGGTCGCGGTCCTCGTGGGTCAGCCAGATCCATTTCAGATCCGGCAGTTTCACGCAGTCGGCGAGGGCGTCGACAAAATCCGGCGCGAGTACGCCCGTGCCGGTGTCGACCAGAACCGGCTCCGCGGAATGCAGCAGGAAGGCGTTCATCGGGATGACACCCATGCCGGGGACCGGCCAGTAGGTCGGGATCACGTCCACCCCGGATGACGCGGCGAACGGGCTGCCGACATGTGGTTGGTTCATGAGTCGCTCCTTGGCAGAGATGAATTCGGGTCGGCGACATGCACGACCAGATACCGGAGGAAGAACTGCGTCAGCGGGCCGACGCCCAATGCGAACACCACTGTTCCCAGACCCACGGTGCCTCCGAGCAGGAAGCCCGACGCCAGCACCGAGACCTCGATCCCGGTGCGGACGCGGCGGATCGGCCAGCCCGCCCGGCGGGCCAGCCCGGTCATCAGGCCGTCGCGCGGCCCCGGCCCGAGCTGCGCCCCGACGTACAGCGCAGTGGCGAAGGCGCAGACCACAACGCCGGACAGCGCGTAGCCGTAGCGCATCACGATGCCGTCCGGTGTCGGCAGCAGGGCCAGGCTGAGGTCGGCGAACGGGCCCAGCAACGCGGTGTTGAGGACGGTGCCGAGTCCCGGCATCTGGCGCAGCGGGATCCATGCCGCCAACACCCCGAGTGCGGTGAGGACGATGATCGCCCCGAGGCTGAGCGGAGCGTGCAGCGCGACGCCGGCATGGAAGACATCCCAGGGTGCGGCACCCACCGCACCCTCGATCATCAGCGCGATCGACAGGCCGTACAGCCAGAGACCGATCACCAGGCGGGCCAGGCGTTCCGGCAGGCGGCCCGCGGTCAGCTGGGCCACCGGACCGAGATTGGCCAGCTTTGCCTCAGTATTGGTTGTGGACATGCGACGAGAATGCCGACAATTGGCCTTGGTTTACATATCCAATTGGCTCATAATGGCCTCGTGAACACTGCGCTGGGGCCGGAACGGCTTGCTCGTCTGGTCGGCGACTTCGATCGCGCTCCGGCGTACCGCGGGCTGAGCGACGTGCTGCAGGAGCTGATCGGCGACGGTCGCATCCCGATCGGCACCCGGCTTCCCAGCGAGCGCACCGTGACAGCTCCGCTCGGCGTGTCGCGCACGACCGTCACCCGCGCCTATGCCGACCTGGTGGCCAGCGGGTTCGCCGTCGCCAAACAGGGGTCGGGAACCTATGCCGCGGTACCGGTCGATCGGCGCAAGGTTCACGACCGGGCGCGGCGCCCCCTCGGGATGCCTGCGCCCGCCGCAGGTTCGGTCGACCTGAGCATCGCCGCCGGCGGGGCCACGCCCGGGACCATGGCCGCCTACGAACGAGCACTGCAGGCGTTGCCGTCCTACCTCGTCGGTGACGGCTACCTGCCGTCGGGCCTGCCCGATCTGCAGGCCAGGGTTGCCGACTCCTTCACCGACCGCGGACTGCCCACCTACCCTGAGCAGATCGTGGTCACCTCCGGCGCGTTGGCGGCGATCGCGACCGTGGCACGAGCGCTGTCGCGGCCCGGCGACCGGGTGATGGTCGAGTCACCGGTGTACTCCAACGCCGTCGAGGCGTTGCGGCAGGGCGGGGCCCGCCTGGTGAGCTCACCGCTGCCGGATCCGCTCGACAGCGAGGGCTGGGACCTCGAAGGAATCGACGCCGCATTGCGGCAGACCTCGCCCCGGCTGGCCTACCTCATCCCGGACTTCCAGAATCCGACGGGTTTCCTGATGAGCGACGCGGACCGGGATCGCTATGCCGCAGCGCTGCGCCGGGCGCGCGCCACCGCGATCGTCGATGAGACGCTGCAGCCCCTCAGCTTCATCGACGGCCGGATGCCGGCTCCGTTCGCCGCGTTCGAGCCCACCGCCATCACGATCGGCAGTGCGTCGAAGGCGTACTGGGGTGGGCTGCGGGTCGGCTGGATCCGGGCGCCTCGGCCGCTGGTCGACCGGATCGTCGCCGCCCGGGTGCGCTCCGACCTGGGCACCTCAGTGCTCGATCAACTGGTCGTCAGCGAGCTGATGGCCACCGACGGAATCCTCCCCCGGCGCCGTGAGGAACTGCGGCAACGGCGTGATGCGCTCGCCGACGCGGTACGCCGGCAACTGCCCGGGTGGCGTTTCAGGCTTCCGGAAGGCGGGGTGAGTCTCTGGGTCCGGCTTCCCGGCGGAAGCGCCACGCGCCTTGCTGTCGAACTGGAACGCCACGGCGTCCAGGTCGCGCCGGGACCGGTGTTCACCGTCGAGGGAGGCTCGGATTCGTGGGTCCGGATCCCGTTCGCCAAACCCGCCGAGGAACTCGTCAGGGCCGTCGGGCTGATGGCGCAAGTGTGGCCCGACGCGGCGGGTGCGCGCAGCAGCACCGACGCCGCGCGCACCTTGATCGCCTGAGCGGGATCGCACGGGAATGTATTCGGACCGCAGTCCGTTTGTTGTGGGGTATCTGTCGGACCCGCCGGCGCCACACGACGAAAAGAGACACCACATGACCACCGCCACACAGTTGTCCACCGGAACCTGGGCCATCGACCCCGTCCACTCGACCGTCGGCTTCTCGGTACGCCACCTGATGGTGAGCAAGGTCCGAGGGCAGTTCGACACGTTCAGCGGCACGATCACCGTGGCGCCGGACGGCACGCCCTCGGTGCACGCCGAGATCGCCGTCGACTCGGTCAACACCCGCAACGAGCAGCGCGATGCGCATGTGCGGTCCGCAGACTTCTTCGATGCCGAGACCTACCCGGTGGCGACGTTCACGTCCACCGGCGTGCGGGCCGACGGCGACCACTACGTCCTCGACGGTGATTTCACCCTCAAAGGTGTCACTCGGCCGATCTCGCTGGATCTGGAGTTCAACGGGGTCAACCCCGGCATGGGTCACGGCGAGGTTGCCGGGTTCGAGGCGTCGGTTGTCCTGAACCGCAAGGACTTCGGTATCGACATCGATATCCCGTTGGAGACCGGAGGCGCGGTCGTCGGCGACAAGGTGACGATCACGCTCGAGATCGAGGCTCTCAAGCAGGCCTGAAGCCGGCACGGAAGGCCACCGCGGTCCCCTCGCGGTGGTCTTCGCCGGCACTACTCGGTGATCGAATGACTGATCTCCCCGATCTGGTCGATGACCAGCGTGAGCCGGTCTCCCGGCTGTAACCACCGACCCGTCTCCATACCGCTGCCACCCGGCAGGGTGCCGGTCGCGAACAGTTCTCCCGGATAGAGATGTTCGCTACGCGAGGCGTGCGCGAGCACCTCACCGATCGACCACTGCATCCCCCGGCTGAACACCGTGCCGACCGTGGAGCCGTTGACGCTGACCGAACCACTGAGCGCATCCAGCCTGGGCACGATCTCGTCGGCGGAGACCGCCACCACCGACATCGAGGACGCGAAGTGTTTGGACTTCTGCGGCCCCAGCCCGGTGGCCATCTCGCTGCGCTGGACATCGCGGGCGCTGAAGTCGTTGACGACGACGAATGCGCCGACCGCGTCGAGTGCCTCCTGCGGGGTCGCGTTGTACAGCGGCGCCATCAGCACGAAGCCGAGTTCCAGCTCGAAGTCCAACGCCGACGAATACGAGGGAATCGCCACCGGGGCACCGCTGGGGATGAAGCTGAGGTGGTTGGACATGTAGTAGATCGGCTGCCGGTAGAACAGTCCTTTGGGCTTGAACAGTGGAAATGGTTTGCGGGTCAGCCTTTCGACGAGCGTCGCCGCCCGGGCCTGGGCGGGGTGGAACCGGCGGACCAGTCCGCGTGCCGCGTCGACGGCATGCTGCTCGTAGAGCATGAAGTCACGAAAGGACGCCGGCTGGAACGGCAGCACGTTGCCGGACAGGTCGACATGCCGTTGGGCGGTGGCGAGTTCCCAAGCGGAGTCGAAGACCGTCCCGCCGAGAACAGCCTGATCCTGCGCGGGAGCCCAGGAGCCGTCCGGCGTCATCGACTGCAGGGTCAGCCTGCCGTCGGCGAGCGTGCGTCGAAACTTCACATCTACGTCCTACCAGTCCCGGCACTACTCCGGAAATCGTTGTGGCGCTATGGCAGCGGAGGAGTGGGTCCCGGCGGAAGGCTGGCACCGGGAGGTGGCGCCGTTCCAGGCAGCGGTTCACCGAGCTGATCCTGTGGCATCTGGCCGAGAAAGCTGCCCCTGAGGTATCCGCCCTCATAGAGGTGCCACAACCGCCTCGCAACATCGATTCTGGATAGGTCGGTGTTCTCTGCCCCCGGCACGCCGTCGAATATTGTGCCCTCGCCGGGTGCCGAGGGCGCCAGGTTCTGCGGCAACAAGTGGGCATTGTTGAAGGCCTCGAGGTCCGGCGGCGTGCCGGGCGGCCCCCCCGGCGCCGCCGGCACCGGATTCTGGCCGAGCAGGTACTGACTCGGGTCGGCGGGTAACCCGGGCAGTAGTGATCCACGCTGCTCCGACAGCCCTCCGAGCAGCGGTGCTGACGGACCCGAAACCACCGGGGGCGCCGGAACCGCCGGATCGGGCAGTGACGGAAGAGGTTGCGCGGCCGCAGTTGTCGATGAGCCGACCACAGCCAGCAGTACGGCTACCGCGATGCTCGCCATCACGTCCGTCGTCATGCGGTCTTGGCCGACCATCTTCGTATCCGGTCCTCAGACGGCTTTGGTGACGCCGTAGTAGGCGATGATGTCGTCGGTGTCCGTGGTGGAGCTCGTCAGTATTGCGTAGGACCGCAGGAATGACTGACCGACACAGCCGTCGATCGTGATGTGGACATCCTTGAGGGTGACGCGCGTTGTGGTGCCGCTGAACTCCTTCTGAACAACCTGTACCTCCTGGACCATGCCGGGCAGGAGATCGACTTCGATCGAGCCGCCGATCCCAACGTCGAATTCGAGTGAGTCGGGCAGCGGGAAAAGGTCGAAGCCGCCGGAGCTCAGGCCGCCGCCGAGGGTGACCTTGTCCAGGGTTATACCGCAGCCGATCTGATACCCGACGACCAGCGTTCCGCCATCCAGCTCGGTGCCACCCGAACCCGTGACGGTCCCGGTGAATGTGCCGGCCGCCAGGTATTCACGGGACGAGACGGCAGTCGTCAGAGGTGCCACCGGCAACTGAGTCTCGTCGGTCGCGGTGACCGTCAAGATCCAGCCGTCCGGGGTCGTCACGACGCTGGCGGGCTCGGACGCGACAGCCCCGGTATCCGGTGGCGCGACCCCCGGGCCGGGCGGCAGCGGTTCCCCCGATGCGAGCGGTGCCGTCCCCAGCACTGGCAGCAGACACACAGCGGCCAGAACGGCGAGACGAAGCAATATCGGCCGGTCGAGAAACCTCACACAAGTTGTCACTCGGCGGAACTGCGGCACTGCCTGACTCCTCATTCGTCGTGGTGACATGTCGCAAAGCCCCGCGGCGGTCAGACGATCTTGGTGACACCGAGATAAGTGATGACATCCTCGGTGTCCTCGGTCGAGACGGCCAGGGTCGCACGGGACCGGATGAACGACTGACCGACACATCGATCGAAGTTGACGCGCAGACCGGTGATGGTGACCCGGGCTTCGTCGCCCTCAAACTTCTTGTCGGCGATGTCGACCACCGAGATCTGGCCCGGCAGCAGGTCGATACTTCCGTCGATGCCGAACTGGCCGTCGAAGTCTGGTATCGGAAGTACCACGGCTAGGCCGGCGCTGGGCTCGATCGCGATTTCATCCGCCAGGACCCCACAGCCGATCTGGTACCCGGCAACAAGCGTTCCGCCGGTCAGCTCCGTCGTGCCGGAGCCCGTGACCTTCCCGACGAAGGTGCCACCGACCAGGTATTCACGCGACGAGATCGCCGTCGTCAGCGGCGCAACGGGCAGCTGTGACTCGTCACGTGCAGACACCTCGACACGCCAGCCGTCGGGAGTGTCCAAGACTCCCGGGGCGCCCGATGCCACGACGCCGGGTGGCGGGGGCGGGCCGACATCGGCGACCGGTTGCACCGGCGGCTCGGGCAGTGGTTCCGCCCACGCGAGTTGCGCCGACCCGACGGTCATCAACCAGCCAGCAACCGCAAAGGCGGTGAAACTCTTCGACATGCGGTGGTTCGCCTTTCGCGGACACATCTCGCAGAACTGTAGTCGGGGCGGTCCCCGGCGGCGAGCGGACGACCAAACCTTCCTGCGCGGTTCGCAAACTGGTCACCGGCACTGTGCGCGGCGAACGCGCGGAAGGCCCAGTGAGCCTATTGACAGGTTTTCGAAGTGGGTCGAGGATTCGGGTCATGGCCGCTCCGGGTGTCGTCGGGCGACTTCTGGCCGCGGGGCTGATCGCGTTCGGTATCGGCCTGGGCGGCAGCACCACGAACGCTTCCGCCGATCCAGGCGAGGCGGAGCCGCCGGCTCCCGGGCCGGCAGCGGTCGGCGTACCTGTTGAGGGCGACCCCGCGGAGTCGGTCAGCGCGGCCTGCCGACAGTTCACCGCGGCGCTGCGGGTCGCCTCCGTCTACTACAACAACTTCGCCTACTCGATTGCCGGCAATGGCGCGTATGTCGACTACCAAGATCCGGCCGTCCGCAGCGAAAACCTGGATGGGCGAACCGCGTTGCGGAAAGCAGCCGGTGAAGCGCTGAGCGCGGCGTCGACACCCGGCCTGCCGCCGAACATCGCCAATCCGATGCGATCGTGGTCATGGCACGCCGGGAAGCTGGTGCTGGCCATGGGGCTTCGCGCTGACGGCGACACCCTCGACAACACGGCAGCCGAACTCGACAAGGAGGCGGAGATCACCCAGATGGCCTGCGCCAACGCCGGCGCACTACCGGCAAGGGGCCCGCGTCGATAGCTCGCGCACCCGGACGGCGAAAGCCCGCACGCGTGTCGCCCCGTCGCCCCGTCGCAAAGAACCCGGACCACCGGGAAAGAACCGGATGGGTTGGTCCAACGTGCTACCGGCACTGTCCAGGTTGCATAGACTGGCCCGCACGGCATCAACGCACATCGAGGAGCGACCATGACGACGCCTGGTGTCAAAGTTCGTCGGGTCATCGTGTTCGGTGGCTTTGCCATCGCCGCCGCCATCGGGCCGGCGGTGGCCGCGTCAATCGGCGCCGAACCGACTGACACGCCGATGGCCACGTGCCCGCCGGGCGAACACCAGGATCCCTCGACGCTCGCCTGCTTGCCGGGGCCGGCGCCCGTCGGTGTAGATGTTGCCCCTGGCCTCAACCAGCAATGGGTCGAGCAGGACGTCTACGGCACGCCCGGCGAGCAACCCGCCCATGCCGGCGGCACCACGGTTCCTTGAGGCCGGCACCGCCGGCCGCGAGCGCGACAGAAATGCCCGCCGGTCGCGGCGCGGCGGCGTGCAGACCCGCGCGGTCGCGGAACGGGGAGGTCAGGCGGCCAGCGGGGTGTAGGTGGTGGTGCGCTGCCGGGCGGGACGGCCGATGCCGGCCGCGATGCCGATCAGGTCCTCGATGCTCTTGTACGAGCCGAACTCCGAGCCGGCCATCCGCGAGATGGTCTCCTCCATCAAGGTGCCGCCGAGGTCGTTGGCCCCGCCGTTGAGCATCACCTGGGTGCGCTCGACGCCGAGCTTCACCCAGCTGGTCTGGATGTTGGAGATCCTGCCGTGCAACATGATTCGCGCCAGCGCATGCACTGCGCGGTTGTCCCGGTGCGTCGGCCCGGGGCGCGCCCCGCCCGCCAGGTACAGCGGCGAGGACTGATGCACGAACGGCAGTGGCACGAACTCGGTGAAACCTCCGGTGCGGTCCTGGATCTCGCGCAGCACTCGCAGGTGCCCGACCCAGTGGCGCGGCGCGTCGACGTGGCCGTACATCATCGTCGAACTCGACCGCAGCCCGACTTCGTGTGCCGTCGTGACCACCTCGATCCACATCGAGGTGGGCAGCTTGCCCTTGGTCAGCACCCACCGCACCTCGTCGTCGAGGATCTCCGCTGCCGTCCCGGGAATGCTGTCCAGCCCGGCCTCCCGCAGTTCGGTGAGCCAATCACGAATGCTCACACCGCTTTTGGCGACACCGTTGGTGATCTCCATCGGGCTGAATGCGTGCACATGCATCGACGGCACCCGCGCCTTGACTGCACGAACCAGGTCGGCATACCCGGTGACGGGTAACTCGGGGTCGATACCACCCTGCATGCACACCTCGGTGGCCCCGGCGGCGTGCGCCTCCCACGCCCGCTGGGCGACCTCGTCGGTCGACAGCGAGAACGCGTCGGCGTCCCCCTTGCGCTGGGCGAACGCGCAGAACCGGCAGCCTGTGTAGCAGATGTTGGTGAAGTTGATGTTGCGGTTGACGACGAACGTGACGTCGTCCCCGACCGCGTCGCGGCGCAACGAATCAGCCAGCGCCGCAACGGCATCCATCGCAGGACCATCCGCGGTGGCCAGCGCGAGGTACTCGTCGTCGGTGCAACCGGCGGGATCGCGCTCGGCCGAGCGCAGCGCGGCGAGCACGTCGGTGTCGACTCGCTCGGGAGCGCGGGTGGCCAGCTCGTGCACCTTCTCCCGGATGGACTCCCAGTCACCGAACGCGCTGCCGAGATCACTGCGGGTCTCGGTCAGCCTGCCCTCGGCATCGATCGCGGCGTGCAGGTCGGTGCGACCCAATGACTCGGTCGCTTCGTCGGGCTCCTGCCAGGGGCGGCCCACCGGATTGACATCGAGGGCGTAGCCGGTCTCGGGGTCGGCGAGGGCGTCGACGTGCCCCTGCACCCGGGGGTCGATCCAGCCGGCGCGGGCCTGCACGTACTGCGGCTGCGCCGTCAGCCGCTGCACCAGGTCGTAGCCCGCTTCGGCCGTCACCGCTGCGAGCTCGTCGAGCGCGGGCCAGGGACGCTCGGGGTTGACGTGGTCGGGCGTCAACGGCGACACCCCTCCCCAGTCATCCACACCTGCCCCGAGAAGCGCCAGACAATCGGCCCGCGACACCAGGTTCGGCGGGGCCTGGATGCGCACCTTGGGACCCATCACCAGCCGGCTGACCGCCAGCGTGGCCAGGAACTCGTCGATCTCCGCATCGGGCGTTGCCGCCATCGCGGTGTGCTCCTTGGCGCGGAAGTTCTGCACGATCACTTCCTGGACGTGCCCGAACGACTTGTGTGACCGGCGGATGGCGTGGATGGTCTCGGCGCGCTCGCGCAACGTCTCACCGATGCCCACCAGCAGCCCGGTGGTGAAGGGAATCGACAACCGGCCGGCGTCGTCGAGCGTCCGCAACCGCACCTCGGGATCTTTGTCCGGGCTGCCGTAGTGAGCTTCCCCGCGCGTCTCGAACAGCCGCCGCGACGTCGTCTCGAGCATCATCCCCATCGACGGTGCGACCGGTTTGAGCCGAGACAGTTCCGTCCAGCTCATCACGCCCGGGTTGAGGTGCGGCAGCAGACCGGTCTCCTCGAGCACCCGGATCGCCATCGCCCGCACATAGTCCAAAGTTGAGTCGTAACCCCGCTCGTCGAGCCATTGACGCGCCTCGTCCCACCGCTCTTCCGGGCGGTCGCCGAGGGTGAACAACGCTTCTTTGCAACCCAATTCGGCGCCACGACGAGCGACGTCGAGAATCTCGTCGGGCTCCATGTACATGCCTTTGCCCGCTGCCCGCAGCCGGCCGGGGACGGTGACGAAGGTGCAGTAGTGGCAGGTGTCGCGGCACAGGTGAGTGACGGGGATGAACACCTTGCGCGAGTAGCTGATGGGCAGCCGGCCTGTCGGGCCTCGCCGGCCCGCGGCTTCCAGTCCGGCGTCGCGCACCCGCGCGGCGCTGGCGCACAGGTCGGCCAGATCGTCGCCACGCGCCGTCAGCGCTACCGCGGCCTCGTCGACGTTGAGCGCCACCCCGTCGCGCGCGCGCCGCAGCACCCGCCTCATAGCGGCCGGACTCGCTGCACCCGCCTTCGGCGGAACAGCGGGGATGGGCAGGTCGGCGCCGCGTTGGGTGTTCAGAGCCACTTCCCTGTAACTCCGGAGTCGTCGCGGATCATCCGCGCGTCTCACTATCTGAAACCGAGTGCGCGCGACATGCCCCTGACATAGACGTCACAGTAGTCATCCGACGACGGCGCCGGGGTCCGCCCCGTCGATCGGGTGCCCGGATCAGCCCGCGGGCGTCGAGTGCCGCACCAGCACCCAGGCGCCGGGCAGCGCTCCCAACGCGATCAGCAGCAGCGGGGCGAACTCCATGATCCCGGTGCCGCCGAAGACGATGTCGTCGCCCGGACCGCCGAAGGTGAACACCAGCACGGTCAGCAGCCACGTCCACAGCGGCAGCGCCGCCAGCCGGGGACTCGGCGTCCACTGCAGCGCCGCCCACACCAACAACGCGTTGAGTACACCGCTGAGCAGCGCACTGACCGGCAGCGGCACCGGGCCGATTCGCAGGGGCAGGAAGAAGACCGCCATCAGTGCGGAGAACACCCCGTCGGCGCCGATCAGGACCAGCATCGCGAGACGGAGCCGGCCCGAGGCCGGCGTGGACGTCGCTGTCAGGTCGGGATGCTGTCGAGCACGGAGACGAGCGAACCCACGACCCACTGGAAGCTGTCGAGGCGGTCCTGCCAGTGCTGCAGGTTGGGATCCAGGTCCGGGTCCATGCGCTTCCCCTCCGTGCGACCGATCGGTTTCGGGCAGCTTACCCGGTCATCGCGCCGACTGACCCGCGGCTAACACAAACCGACGGTGCGCGTGATCACGGCGCCGGCCTCATGCATCGCTTCGCGTAGCGGATCGGCCAGTTCGTCGGGCAGCACGTCACGAGACCACACCAACCTGCAACGGTCGGCGCCGTCCGGAATGACCTGCATGACCGCGTTGTCGTGATCTGGCCGCAGTGAGTCGCCGATGACCGAATACACGATGCGACGCGCAGCGTCATCGCGAGCGACCAGCCGTTCGCGGGCGATGGTGCCGTTGGCGAAGGTCACCACCCGGACGTCGCCCTCCGCCTGCGATGACACGACATAACCCGGCGCCATGGCGGCCGGGCCGGCTGCCCAGTCGCCGACCACTCGCCACGCCCGTGCAGCGTCAACATCGATCAGGAACTCGGTGTGAATCGAAGCCATGCATGCAGCCTGCGCCCGCAACCCGCGACGGGTCTTGAACATTTTTGCGCAACCGAGGTGTCGGAGAGAGCGGCTAGTGTCGAGCCGTGCCGACTGCGGTGACCCTGGTGACGCGCCCGGAGTTCAGCCTGCATGCTTGGACTTGCCGCGGCGGTGACACGGGCTGGTCTGCCCCTGAGCGGCCGGTGGATGCGCGGCTGGTGCTGGTTCGCGCCGGGCGCTTCCGGCGACGCAGCCTCAGCGGTCAGGTCGATCTCGACCCGACAGTCGGATATCTGGGTGCACCCGGCGAAGAGGAGGTGTTCGCGCATCCGCATGGGGGCGATGCGTGTACCTCGCTCCAGCTGGCCGGGGACTGCTGGCGGGCGCTGGTCGGCGATCCCGGGAACATCTTCCACGGCACGTTCTACGTCGACGCGAGAGTCGAACTCGGGCATCGCATGCTGCTGGCGGCCGGGCCGGCCGATGCCGATGGCCTGCTGGCCGAGCGGTTGGTCCATCTGATGGCGGCGGCGCTTTGCCCCACAGCCGACCGTCGGATGCCGGTGACGGACCGACCCACACCCGCCGACCAGCGACTGGTGCATCGGGCCCGTGCCGCCATCCACGATGGTCACCCGGCAGCACACGGCCTGTTCGCCCTGGCGGCGCTGTTGGGTGCGTCCCCGTATCGGTTGAGCCGAGCCTTCCCACGGGAGCTGGGCGTATCACTGACCAGATATCGCAATCGGGTGCGGGTGGGCTGGGCCCTCGACCGGCTGCGCCGCGGCGACGCGACGCTCGCCGATCTGGCTGCACAGCTCGGTTTCGCCGATCAGGCCCACCTGACCCGCACGATGCGTGAGCATGTCGGATACCCACCGGCGGCGGTTCGCAGAATGCTGGGCAACGAGCGCCCGCACCGGCCACGGTCCCCTCCCCGCTAACCCAGCTTCAGCCCGGCCAGCAAGTCGGACTCCCAGCCACGATCGTCCCGTTGCCCGGGCGCACCTGCGGCCAGGACGTAGTACTCCCACCCGTCGATCGGCAGCGCGATGCTGTTCGACAGTGCGCCGGCCCTGCCGTCCGCGGACACGCTCACCTGAGTCTGATGCGCGCGCAGCGCCGCGACCTTCGCCGGCAGGTGCGCACTGACGTCCAGCGCCGCATCGATCGCGTTGTCGGCGAAGCCGAAGGGAAGGTCGGCGCCGGTGACCCGCGTCCACTCCTCCGGCACATCGGTGAGCGCCTCCAACCCGGCGGTCATCGCCGACGTCGACATCACCGTCCAGTACACCTTCGGCACCTGCCAGTCGGCCGCCTCGAGCGCCGCCGTCGTCACCCGGTGCACGTGCACGTGGTCGGGGTGCCCGTAGCCGCCGTCCGGGTCATAGGTGACGACGACGTGCGGACGGAGGCCGTCGATCACCGCGGCCATCGCGGCCGCCTGTTCGCCGAGATCACCGTCGACGAACCGTTCCTGGTGCCGCTTCGGAGTGCCTTCCATGCCTGAGTCGCGCCAGCGCCCGGGCCCGCCGAGGAAACGCGGGCGGTCCACCCCGAGCGCGGTCAGCGCCGCCGTCAGCTCACCGATCCGGTAGCCGCCCAACTGGTCGGCGCAGTCGACGGCGAGTTGCGCCCACTGCTCGCCGATCACCTCCCCCTCCTCGCCGAGCGTGCACGTGAGCACCTGCACCTGCGCGCCACGGGCCACGTAGTGCGCGATGGTCGCGCCCGTGGTCAGGGTCTCGTCGTCGGGATGGGCATGGACAAAGAGCAGCCGCGCGGTCTCCATCCGACCAGCTTGCCAACTCTTCACGCTCCGCGGGGGGTGGCGGGTCCACAGCTGCCGAAGCAGCGTTCCTGGGAGCCCACCACGCTCCGCGAAAAATACCTGCGACGCGCCCGAACAACCCATTGACACAGCTCGGCTGGTGAGTTTCGATGAGTATCTCGACGTTTGCTAGCAAAGTCTGTCGCAAAGGGGAGCGAGTCGCTGTGGAATCCCGAACCAGTCGTTCGTACAAGTCCGTAGGTATCGCGGCAATCGGTGCCGGTGCGATCTCCGTCGCCTCCGTCATGGCCCCACCTGCCGACGTCGAGGTGCCGGAGCACCAGCCCACCAATACGGCGAGCTCGACCAGGGAAATGGTCGAGTTGCTGGCCGCCGTACAGCAGCGCACGACACCAACCGCCGACACGTCACCCGTGCCGGCCCGCGACACCTCAGCCCCCAAGCTCCTGGCGCTACCACCCATCCCATTGCTGGACGCCATGGCGCCACCGGTACCGACGCCTGCTCCAACGCTCCCCGCGCCGGGCGCCGGCGCCCGGGAGACAGCGATTTCGGGCTCCGACGCACCGACACCCGAGATGCTCACACTGCCGGCCAACCCCCTACTCGGGGGGCTCGCTGACGCGATCGACAACACCTACAACGCGGTGGAAACTCCGATCCGCGCTCTGGTCGAGGCGGTCGAGGAGGGGCTGACACAACTCGGCGTCCCCAACTTTCTCGCAGCTCAAGGCACCATCCTCTATACGTTCGGCGAAGCCGTCGTGAAGAGCGTCCTCTTCAATGGCACCGATTGGCTCCGGGGTGAGGGCAGCTTCTTCTCCAACGTGGAGGACCTCGGGAACGACCTTCTCGCCGCCGGCCTATGGCTGACAATCGACGAGTTGAATGCGTTCGACCTGTTGCCGCCGACTCCGGTCGACCTGCCGAGACCGCCGATGAATCAGTCGGTTGAAACTGGCTTCACCACGTCGCCCACTGCTGACGAGGAAGACACCGTCGACGAGGGCGCTCGCTCTCTTGCGGATGAAGCAGCAAGCACCGACAGCTCCGTCACCGAGACCGTCACAGAGGTCGACGTGAGCGGTGACCTGGACCCAGGCGATACCGCCAACGGCACAGCGGAGCCCACCGAAACAGACACTGCGAGCACTGACGACATCAGCGCCCAGAACATCGACGAGGCGACCGACGACAAGCGGTCAGGCGATACCGGCGGCGACAACGACGCCTCGTCGCACGGCGATACCGGCGGCGACAACGACGCCTCGTCGCACGGCGATTCCGACCCGGACCAGGATGCTGACAAAGGCGAGAAGCGCGACAAGCGCGACGGCAAGGGCCGGTCAGCACAGGCGGACACCGACCGCTCGGATTCCGACAAGGACAGCGACTAGCTCAGCCGTCCTTCCGTCGGACAGAGCGACCGCATCGTCGGTCGCTCGCGGCTCATCACCCTCCGCGGACGGCGGCACTGGCATACATTCGGGCGGTGACGCGGCGCACCGTTGAGTTCGGCTGCGCGGTCGTCGTCATCGGCCTGCTCGCCGGGGTCGCCGGAGCGGCGACGACGCTGCTGCTGCACGCGGTCGAGCATCTGACCTATCGCTACTCCTTCGGCACCTTGCTGACCGGGGTGGAGAACAGCGAACCCGTCCGTCGCGTGCTGGGTCCGATGGTCGGCGGCGCGTTGGCCGGATGTGGGTGGTGGCTTCTGCGGCGCCGCTGCGAGGTCCCGGCACTGTCGGCGACCATCGCCGAACACCGCCCGATCCCCCGGCTGGCGATGTCGATCGACGCCGGCCTTCAGGTGCTGCTGGTCGGGTCGGGGGCGTCCCTGGGCCGCGAGGGCGCCCCGCGGCAACTGGCCGCCGCGTGGGGTGATCTGGGCACCTCCCGGTGGGCGCTGACCGCCCGCGACCGCGAGATCCTGCTGGCGTGTGCCGCCGGCGCCGGCCTGGGTGCGGTGTACAGCGTGCCGCTGGGGGGTGCGGTGTTCGCTGCCCGCATCCTGCTGGGCTCCTGGCATCCGCGGGTGTGGGGCACCGCGCTGATCACGTCGAGCCTGGCGGTGGCGGTGGCCGCGCCCGTCACCCACCTCGAGCACGCCCTGGTGTGGCCCGAAGCCGAACTGTCCTACCTGTTCGGGTTCCTGGCGTTGGCGCTGGCGCCGCTGTCGGTCGTCGTGGGTCTGGCCTTCGATCGGATGTTGTCGGCCGCCAAACCCAGGGTGCTGCCGCAGTCGGCGACGTTGATCCCGGCCATCGCCGGGGCCGGGCTGCTGACCGGCATCTGCTCGATCTGGCTGCCGGAGCTGCCCGGCAACGGCCGCAGCATTCTCGAGGTCAGCACGAACAGCGGGCTGACGCTCGGCTCGGCCGCGGCCATCCTGCTGTTGAAACCGCTGCTGACCGCATGCTTCCTGCGAGCGGGGGCGGTGGGCGGGCTGCTCACGCCCGCCCTGGCGACGGGCGCGGCCGCAGGGTCACTGGTCGCGCTGGGCCTCAACCAGTGGGCCGGCACAGACCTGCACATGGCGGCGCTGTCACTGAGCTGCGCGGCGGGCGTGCTGGCGATCACCCAACGCTCGCCGCTGTTCGCGGCGCTGTTCGTCTGGGAACTCGCCCGTCCCCCGCTGTGGCTGCTGGCGGTGTTCGCCATCGCCGCCTACACGGCATACGGCATCGCGGAGCTGCGTCAGCGACGCCGGGCCGCCGGGGTCACTGGGGCAGCTTGACCCAGTTGCCGGCGTCGCCGACGATGCCGACCGGCACCGCGCCGGTGAGGCTGACGTTCTGCAGCCTCGGACCCGCCGCGACGATCGTGGTGTCCTGGATGATCGGCAACACCGTCCACATGTCCCACAGCCGCGGCTCGACCGCGTCGATCACGTCGCCGACGTCGGCGGTGCCGCGCAGCGCGGCGTCGATCTGCGGCTGGATGGTGCCGTCGCAGATGCCGCTGATGTTGCTCGGCGCCTGGACGAGCTCGTCGCTGTCGGGCTCCGACGTCGGCGGTGCAGTGGTGGTGGTTGCGGGCGACCGCGGCGCCGGTCGCGACGGGGACGGCTGGGCGGACGGCGATGGAGACGGCTGGGCGGGCGGCGATGGAGACGGCTGGGCGGGCGGCGATGGTGACGGCGTGCTCACCGGCTGCGCCGGGATCGGCGTCGCCTCCAACGCGGGGCAGCCGTAACGCGATGCCAGTGCGGTCGCCAGGTCGCCGCCGGCCTGGCGCCAGCCGACCACCGCGTCGACCCGGTTGTTGACAAGTGCGTCGCCGTAGAGCACCACCGGATCCAGGGCGGAGACCGAAGCCGCGATGCCGACGTTGCGCAGCTGGTCGGCGGCGGTGTTGGCGACGGCGATCGACGTCGGGTCGTTGTCGGAGACCCCGAGCACCAACGTGAGCGGCTCGCCGTCCTTGGCGAGGTGGCCCCGGTTGCTCTCGGGCAGGGTCGGGGTGGGCGGGGCCGGGCTGGTCGTCGAAACCGGATCGATCTGGTAGCCGGCCTCAGCGAGCAGCGTCATCGCCGCCTCCCGCGTCATCGCCGGTGGTGCCGTGGGAACATACCCGGGGTCCGACGGCGAGCGGACCTGAGCCTGCGCCAGCGTGACCGAGTTGTCGTCGCCGGCACCGACCGCGGCCAGCAGGTCGACGTCGAGCAGGCCGAGAACGGCCCGGCGGACTCGGGCGTCCTCGAGATCGGGATCCTGCGCACGCAACGTGAGCTGCAGAACGCGCGGGGTGACGATCCGTGCAGTCCGCACATCGGGGATCGCCGACAGCTGGGCGAAAGCCACTGCGCCGCCGTGCACCTGGGCGACCTGGGTGTCGCCATTGCGGATCGAATCGGCCAGGGCGGCGGGCGCCCCGCCGCGACGGAACAGGATCAGGTCGGGTGCGGCGGGCTGTCCCCAGTAGCGGTCGTTGCGGGCCAGCAGGATCTCGTCGCGTTGCGGATCGATGGTGTCCACCCGGAACTGGCCCCCGGTGACCGGCATCGCCTGGGTCAGTCCGGACGCGAAACCGCCAGGCACGTCCTTGACGATGTGGGCGGGCAGGATGTTGTTGAACAACTCCCGCCACGCCGGGTAGGGCTGCGAGAACGTCACCACCGCGGTCTTGCCGCCGTCCAGCGACTGCACGCCGGTGATCAGGTCGTAGCCGGCCGGGTCCACGGTCCCGGGCTGACCGACCATCTGGCGCCACAGGTACCAGAAGTCGTCCGCCCCGATCGGAGCGTTGTCGGTCCACTGCGCTTCGGGACGGATCCAGTAGGTCACCGTGAACGGATCTTCACTGGTGACCTCCGCCGACTCCAGCAGCGAGGTGTCCAGTTCCCAGCGCGAGCCGGTCGGCGTGCGGGCGTCCGGGATCGGCCGGAACGAACTCGGCAGGACCAGCGAACTGATCGCCGCGTTCACCGGGGATTGGTCGGACAGCAGGTGCGGGTTGAACCCGGGCCCGATCGAATCGATCGCCATGATGATCTGCGTCGCCTTCATCGGCGGCGGCGGCGTCACCTCGGTGGTGTCGGTGCTCTGCGGCGCCGGTGGCGGGCTGACCGTACAACCGGTGACCAGGGCCAGCGTCATCAGCAGTGCGCCGGCCAGTGCCGACCAACGGACGGCGCTGACGCGTCGTGGAGTCGTCGGCACGTCCTACAGCGTATCCATCCGTCAGTTGCGCGCTTTGGCGCGTGAACGGGCCCGCCCCCGGGTGGTCGCGTCGAGTTCGGCTTTGCGCACTCGGACGATCTCGGGCGTCACCTCGACGCATTCGTCCTCGGCGCAGAACTCCATCGCCTGCTCGAGGCCCAGCTCGAGGGGCCGGGCCAGCGTCTCCATCACGTCGGCGGTGGAGGACCGCATGTTGGTGAGCTTCTTCTCGCGGGTGACGTTGACGTCGAGATCCTCGGCCCGCGGGTTGATCCCGACGACCTGGCCCTCGTAGGTGTCGTCGCCGGGTTCGACGAAGAACTGGCCACGGTCGGACAGCTGGATCATCGCGAACGGCGTCACCGAACCGGACCGGTCGGAGACCAGGGAGCCGGTGTGGCGGGCCCGGATCTCCCCGGCCCACGGCCGGTAGCCATCGAAGACCGCGTTGGCGATGCCTGTGCCGCGGGTCAGTGTCAGGAAGTCGGTCCGGAACCCGATCAGTCCGCGGCTGGGCACGATGAAGTCCATCCGCACCCATCCGGCGGCGTGGTTGGTCATCTCTTCCATCCGGCCCTTGCGGGCGGCCATCAGCTGGGTGATGGCGCCGACGAACTCCTCGGGGCAGTCGATGGTCATGGCCTCGAACGGCTCATGCAGCTTGCCGTCGATGGTCCTGGTGACCACCTGCGGCTTGCCCACGGTGAGTTCGAAGCCCTCGCGGCGCATCTGCTCGACGAGCACGGCCAAGGCCAGCTCGCCGCGGCCCTGCACCTCCCAGGCGTCCGGACGGCCGATGTCGACGACCTTGATCGACACGTTGCCGACCAGTTCCTGATCGAGGCGGCTCTTGACCATCCGGGCGGTGAGCTTGTGCCCGGAGACCTTCCCGGCGAGCGGCGAGGTGTTGGTGCCGATGGTCACCGAGATCGCCGGTTCGTCGACGGTGATGCGGGGCAGCGCGTGCGCATGGTCGACGTCGGCGAGGGTATCGCCGATCATGATCTCGGGCATCCCGGCCACTGCGACGATGTCGCCTGCGACGGCCTCGGCGGTGCTGGTCCGTTCCACGCCCTCGGTCGCCAGCAACTCGGTGATCTTGGCGTTCGTGATGACCGGGTGACCATCCACCTCGCGCATCCACGCCACCTGCTGGCCCTTGCGGATCCGGCCCTTGTAGATGCGGATCAGCGCGAGCCTGCCGAGGAACGCCGAGGCGTCGAGGTTGGTCACCAGCGCCTGCAGTGGGGCCTCCGGGTCACCCTGCGGCGGCGGGATGTGCTCGAGCAGCACGTCGAAGAGCGGGTCGAGGTTCTCACCGTCGGGGTTCTCGCCGTTGGCGGGTTCGGTGGTGCTGGCGATGCCGGCCCGCCCCGACGCGTACAGCGTGGGCAGCCCGAGCGCCTCCTCGGCGGCCTTCTGGGCCTCCTCGTCGAGGTCGGAGGCGACGTCGAGCAACAGGTCGTGACTGTCGGAGACCACCTCGGCGATCCGGGCATCCGGCCGGTCGGTCTTGTTGACCACCAGGATCACCGGCAGGTGTGCGGACAGGGCCTTGCGCAGCACGAACCGGGTCTGGGGCAGCGGCCCCTCCGACGCGTCGACCAGCAGCAGCACACCGTCGACCATCGACAGGCCGCGCTCCACCTCGCCGCCGAAGTCCGCGTGCCCCGGGGTGTCGATGACGTTGATCACCGTCATCCCGCCGTCGGGGTGGTGCCGGTGGACGGCGGTGTTCTTCGCCAGGATGGTGATGCCCTTTTCCTTCTCCAGGTCACCGGAGTCCATCAGACGTTCGATGGCGTCGTCGCCGCGGTGACTCAACGCTCCCGATTGGCGCAGCATCGCGTCGACCAGGGTTGTCTTGCCGTGGTCGACGTGGGCCACAATGGCGACGTTGCGGAAATCGGGGCGTGCATTCACGTCCGTGATTGTCGCAGTGCAGCGCACTGATCACGAAAACGAGAGAGACAGCTCACTTGAAGCCCGGCCGGCTCGGCGATCTGAAACCCAAGAAGAAGTGTTGCCGCAGCAAGCCGCGCTGCAAGCGCTGCCCGGTGGTCGTGCAGAAAGTACACAAGGCCGAACTCAACGGAATTCGCGGCAAGGAGCTGGCAAAGGTCTTCAAACGGGCACGCCGATCCTGAGCCGCACCTGAGGCGCAAATCGCACGTTGGAGCGGCGCCGTCGTTTGCGGGAAGGTAGGGTCTGATCCGCGCCGACGCGGCCCTCGACACCGAAACCGCCCAGATACGTAACTGACGATGACGACGATGACGACAACGACGACCACGAGGAGGCGGTAATCGTGCCGACCCCACCCGAGCAGAAGAGCGCGGACGGCAGGCGGCAGAATCCCCTGACCAACGCCTGGCGGAGCCTGGAACCGGCGGTGTTCATCCCCTCTTCGCTCATCATTCTCGGGCTGATCGTCTTTGCGGTCGTGTATTCGTCGTCGGCCGAGGACGCCTTCACCAACCTCAACGGCTGGATCACCGACGGCGTCGGATGGTGGTACGTGCTGGTCACCACCGGCTTCGTGGCGTTCGCGATCTACTGCGGCGCCTCCCGGATCGGCACCATCCGACTCGGCGACGACGACGAGAAACCCGAGTTCAGCTTCATGGCGTGGCTGGCGATGCTCTTCAGCGCCGGGATGGGCATCGGCCTGGTGTTCTACAGCGTGGCCGAGCCGCTGACCCACTACGTGAGTCCGCCGGAGTCCCGCGGCATCGCCGGAGAGACCGACCCCGCGGCCAACCAGGCCATGTCGCTGACACTGTTCCACTGGGCGCTGCACCCGTGGGCGATCTACGTCGTCGTCGGTCTGGGTATGTCCTACATGACCTACCGCCGGGGTCGGCCGCTGTCGGTGCGCTGGTTGCTCGAGCCGCTTCTGGGACGGGAGCGCGTCGAGGGCCCGATCGGTCACGCGGTCGACATCACCGCTGTCGTCGGCACCCTGTTCGGCGTGGCGACCTCCCTCGGATTCGGGATCACCCAGATCGCGGCCGGACTGGAGTACCTGGGCTGGATCCAGATCAACAACTGGTGGACGGTCGGGATGATCGCTTTGATCACCCTGGTCGCGACGATCTCGGTGGTCACCGGTGTCAGCAGGGGCCTGAAATGGCTGTCGAACATCAACATGATGATGGCCGCCGCACTTGCGCTGTTCGTCATGCTGCTGGGCCCGACGCTGTTCCTGTTGCAGGCGTTCGTGCAGAACCTCGGCATCTACATCCAGTCGCTGCCGGAGCTGATGCTGCGTACGGCGCCCTTCTCCGACGGCGAGTGGCTCGGCGGCTGGACCATCTTCTACTGGGGCTGGTGGATCAGCTGGGCGCCGTTCGTCGGCATGTTCATCGCGCGCATCTCGCGGGGCCGCACCATCCGTGAGTTCGTCGGCGCGGTGTTGCTCGTCCCGAGCGTCATCGGCGCGCTGTGGTTCACCATCTTCGGCGATTCGGCGATCCTGCGGCAGCGGGAGAGCGGCGACATGCTGGTCGACGGCGCCGTGGACACCAACACCTCGCTGTTCCAGCTTCTCGGCACGCTGCCGATCGCGACGATCACCAGTGTGCTGGCGATCACGGTGATCGTGTTCTTCTTCGTCACCTCATCGGATTCGGGCTCGCTGGTCATCGACATCCTGTCCTCGGGCGGCGAGCTGGAGACCCCCAAGGTGTCCCGGGTGTACTGGGCGGTGATGGAGGGACTGGTCGCCGCGGTGCTGCTGCTGGTCGGCGGCGCCGGTTCCCTGACCGCGCTGCAGACTGCGTCGATCGCGACGGCGGTGCCGTTCTCGTTGGTGATGGTGGCGGCCTGTGTGTCGATGTTGCGGGCGTTCCGCTATGACCTGGCGACCACGCCGCAACTGTTGCGCATCTCGGTGCCCGAAGAGATGAGCACCTCGCGGCGCCACGATGTCTCGGCCACCTTGGCGGGGCTGGTCGAGGTCCGCTCAGTCCATCCCGATTCCTATGTGGTGCATCCGACGACCGGCGAGGTGACGTTCGAGGAGCCGGTGGATCCGTTGAATGGCGAGCACGTCGCCAGCAGCGAGGAAGCCGAACCCAAGGCGCCCTGACCGTTCCGAGTCACCGCAGCAGCGCCGCTAACTGCGGCAGCCACGCGGTGTCAGCGGGCACCCACGGCAGGTCGTCGAGTTCGTCGACGCGCACCCACCGCAGCGCGCGGTGTTCGTTGGGGTGCAGCTCACCGTCGATCCGGGTGACCAGGTAGGCGCGCAGCGTCGTCGTGCCGCTCAGCGCGACGTCCTCGCCGAGACGTGCGCCGACGGCCACCTCGATGCCCAGTTCCTCGCGTAGTTCGCGGATCAGCGCGACGGCGTCCGTCTCGCCGGGAGCGACCTTGCCGCCGGGCAGTTCCCACAGCCCGGCCAGTTCGGGAGGCCGGGCCCGCTGGGCGACGAGCAGGGCCGCGTCGTGGATCAACGCGCCGGCGACCACGATCAGGTGGGGCAACTGGTTTGACACTGTCTGGCTTGACCCCGTCCGGTTCGACACTGCCGCGAACGGTATACCTTCGGATACATGGCTGTGTTAACGGACGACCAAGTAGACGCCGCACTGCCCGATCTCGATGGCTGGGAGCGCGCCGACGGCGCCCTGCGCCGCTCGGTGAAGTTCGCCGCGTTCCTCGACGGCATCGACGCCGTGAAACGCGTCGGCGAGCACGCCGAGGCGCAGGATCACCATCCGGACATCGACATCCGTTGGCGGACAGTAACTTTCGCTTTGGTCACGCACTCCGAAGGCGGCATCACCGACAAGGACGTGGCGATGGCGGGAGAGATCAACCGGATCGTCGGGCAGTAGCGGCGATCCACGCCAGCGTCGCCAGCGTGGCGACGATGTAGATCAGGCCGGCCCACGCCAGGTACCAGGGCCGGGGGATCGTCCAGATGCTCGGTTGCGCGAAGCTCAGCAACCACGGCACCCCGACGGCTGTCAGGACGAGCCACCCCCAGCCGAGGATCCGTGCGCCCAGGCGCGCGCGCAGCGGGCCATGCAACAGCCAGATCATCAGCGGTATCAGCCACACCCAGTGGTGGGTCCACGAGATCGGCGACAGCAGCAACCCGAACAACTGGACGATCACGACGGCGGCGAGTCGGTCGTCGGCACCGCCGACCGCGCGCCACGCCAGCAGCGCCAGCACAGCGGTCACAGCGATGCCCGCCAGTACGACCGGGCCGTATCCGGCGTCATGCCCGAGGATCCGCGAGATCCCCCCGCGCCACGACTGGTTGAAGGACGTCCCAACAGGGCCGACCCGGCTCGCGTCGCCGAGCAGTTCGGTGAAGTAATAGCGCGCCTGGCCGCCGACCACCAGAGCCGACACGCCGACGGTCAGAAAGAACACCACCGCGGAGAACGCCGCCGCGGCCCAGCGCCGGGCGCCGACGAAGTACAACCCGGTCACCGCTGGGGTGAGTTTCACCCCGGCCGACAACCCCACAAGCGCACCGGAGAGCCACCACCTGGTGCTGAGCACGGCGCACAGGACGGCCAGCACCAGCAGAACGTTGACCTGGCCGTAGTCGAAGGTGCTGCGCAGCGGCTCGATCCAGATGCCCACCGCGGTCCAGGCCATCGCGACACGCCGACCGGCGCCCGGCGATTCCTCGCGGTTCGGAAGGAGTCGCTGGCTGACCCGGACGACGCCGTAGAGCGCCGCGACGATGCCGACCTGCCAGGCCAGCGCCACCACTCCGAACGGCAGTAGGTGCAGCGGGTAGAACAGCACGGCCGCGAACGGCGGATACGTGAACGGTAGTGGGAAGTCCGGGGTCTGGTCGGCGTACACGTAGTCGTACAGCGTGCCGGGGTCGTCCACAGCCGCTGCGCCACCGAGATAGACATGCAGGTCAACGAAGTTCGCGCCATTGGGCACCAAGTAGGTCCAGGCCAGTCGGGCACTGATGCTCACGATCAGCAGCACCGGCGCGGCAGCTGACAGCCCGGCCGCCAGGCGGGAGCCGGGCGGCGCGGAGGCGGAAGCGGTGGCGTCTATGCCGACCGACTCTATCGAGCGGTCACCATCGGCACTCGTTGCAGTAACGGTTGCATAAATGCCACACGTGTCACTTGAGTAACTCTAGTAACGGGCTAGCTTCGGGTTCAGGCGTGCCATCAAACCGATTGGGAGAACCATGCATCGCACCGGGAAATTGTTCGCAACCACGATGATCGCAGCGGCGGGAGCGGTCTCGGCTTCGCTGGCGCTCAGCACATCTGCGGCGGCGCAGCCAGCACCTGCCCCCGCACCGGGCCCGGCTCCCGAGGTGCCCGGCCTGCCGTTCCTGCAGCAGCTCGCGAACCCCGACGCGGCCAGCCAGCTCATGCAGACGGTCGCGACCGCGATCGGCAACGCCGCGCCGACCCCGCAGACCGGACCGGTCGCCCCGGCCACTGCACCGTCGGCCACCGTGCCGTCGGCCACCGCATCGGTGACCCTGCCCCAGCCCGCGGCCACACTGCCCGGCAACACCACCACGGTTCCCGGAGCGACGGTTCCCGGCGCCGCGGCCACCACCCCGGCGTCGACCACGACCCCGTCGCTGCTGCCGACCGGGCTGACCGATCAGCTGGGCGTCCCCGGCGGCCTCGCGTCGTTGCTGCCGAGCGGGATCCCGCTGGCCGGCCTGCTGCCCACCGGTGGCGCCGCGGCACCTGCGGTTCCGGTCGCACCCGCGGCGGCACCCCCGGCCGCACCGGTCGGACCGGTCTTCACACCGCTGTCTGCCCTGCCCTGACGCCCGGACCCGACACCCGCCACCTGACCCACCGAACGCATTGGGGAATCATGCCAACGACCAAGACGAGGCTCACCACCGCGATGGCGGTGGGTTCGTCGACCGCGCTGCTGATGGTCGGCATCACCGGGGTTGCGCACGCGCAGCCGGTGCCCGCTCCCGCACCGATCGACGGTCTGCAGGCTCCTGGTCTGCCGGCGGTGGAGAGCCTCGGGCCCGTCATCCAGCAGGCGGCGGCTGACCCGTCCAACGCCGCATCGATGCTGATGGCCGCCGCCGCGGTGTTCGCCGGAGACGCGGCGGCGCCGCCGTCCTCCCGCGACGTCGCGTCGGCGGTCAACCAGTTCGTCGCCGAACCGGTGGCGCACGTCCCGGCCACCGCGGCGGCCGGCCCGTCGGCGCATCTACCCGCGGGTGTCAACCCGGCGCACGCGGTCGGCCCGATGCCGGAGGCGCTGCCGCAGGCCGCACCGGAGGTCGCCCATGAGCCGGTGCCCGCTGCGGCGCCCGGCCCGGCCCCCGCGCCCGCGCCCGAGGCGGTTCCCGCTCCCGCTCCCGCTCCTGCACCTGGACCCGACGGCGCGGCGCCCGCCGGTACACCCGCTTTCGGCCCGGATGCGCCCGTCACCCAGGACTTCCTGTATCCGTCCATCAGCAACGGCTGCCTGGCCGACGGCGGAAACGTCCTGGCCACCGCGATCTCGGTGGCCGGACCCGCGAAGATCCCCGCCCCCGGTCCCCAACCCGGCCAGACCGCCTACGTGTTCACCGCGATCGGCACCCCCGGCCCGGCCGCCGAGCAGAAGTTGCCCCTCAACGTCACCTGGGTGAACCTGAGCACCGGCAAGTCCGGCAGCGCCACGCTCACCCCGAGGGCGGACATCAATCCGGAGGGGCCCACCACGCTCACCGCCATCGCCGACACCGGATCGGGCAGCATCATGTCGACGATCTTCGGCCAGGTGACCACCACCGAGAAGCAGTGTCAGTTCATGCCGACGATCGGTTCGACCGTCGTCCCCTGACCTGCCGCACCCCGCCGCGGTGATCAGTAGGCCATGAAGAGGATGGCGTCGCGGTCGTAGTCGCGGCCGGGATGCACCTCGGACAGGTGGGTTTGGGCCTTCTCCACCAGCTCGTCCTCGTCCTTGCCGGTGATCGCTTCGCCGCACGGGCAGTTCAGGTGAGTCTTCATACGTTCACAATGACACAGCAGTGACGTCCGTATGGGCCGGGATCGGTTCCTCCGGCCGGCGCGACGGCGTGCCTGTGACACCCGGGCCGCAGCTCGTGAGACCTTGGAACGGTGACGGTGACGTTGGGTTACGCAACGGCCGCAGGGACCGACCGGGACCTCGAGGATCAGGTCGCCGAGCTCACGGCCGCGGGCGTGGATCCGCGCCGGATCTTCACCGACAGGGCATCAGGAGCCGCCGACAAGATGCGCCCGGGACTGCTGGCCCTACGCAGCTACGCCCGCCCGGGTGACTCCGTGGTCGTCGTCGCGCTCACCAGGCTGGGCCGCTCCGCCGCGGAGGTCACCCAGACGGTCGCTGACCTCGCCACCCGCGGAATCACGCTGCGCTGTTTACAGAACGGTCTCGACACGGCCACCGCCACCGGACGGGTGGTGGCCGAGGTGCTCAGCGACCTGGCTGCACTCGACGCGGTCCATCACGGCGAGACTGCGCACGGAGCGTGACCGCGGACGCTCAGGCCTTGGCCTCTTTGGTCTTGGCCTTGGCTTCCTTCTTGTAGCTGCGCACCTTCTGTAGCGAGCCCGCGTCCAACACGTCGGCCACCGACATGTGGGTGCCCGCCTTGCCGTAGTCACCGGCAGCGGCCCGCCAGCCTTTCGGCGTCACCCCGTACTGCTTGCCCAGCAGCGCGAGGAAGATCTTCGCCTTCTGCTCACCGAATCCCGGCAGCGCCTTGAGCCGGCGCAGCACTTCCTTTCCGTCGGCACCGTCGGACCAGACGGCAGCGGCGTCGCCGTCGTACTCGTCGACGATCACCTGGGCCAGCGCCTGCACCCGCTTGGCCATCGAGCCCGGAAACCGGTGTATCGCAGGCGTTTGCGAGCACAACGCGGCGAACTCCTCGGCGTCGTGGTCCGCGATCACCCGGGCGTCGAAGCCACCGATCCGATCTGCGATCTTCTTCGGCCCACCGAACGCCACCTCCATCGGAATCTGCTGGTCGAGCAGCATTCCGACCAGCAGGGCGAATGGGTTCGCTTCCAGCAGTGCGTCGGCTTCCGGATCCTGGACCAGCTGCAACGTGGGCACCCCGCCAGTCTAGGACGACCCGGGGCGGAGTGATCGGGTCGGTTCAGTTCGCAGGTCTGTGTCGCTGCGGTGTGCAATCGTGAAGACGACAACCGGTGGATACACCCCTGAGGAGACGGACATGAGACGGGTGATCGCACCCCTCGCCGCGGCGCTCGCTACCGCAATGGTGTTGGCCGGCACCGCCGGCGCGGTGCCGGACCAGGGCACACTGGCGTTCGACGAATACCTGCAAGGCCTGCAACGCAACGGCTACAACCTGAACCCGGACACCGCGTGGCGGGTTGCCCACCAGGCGTGCATCGGCGGCATCCCGGGATACATCGGTCTGGAACTGGCCGCTCAAGGGGTCATCGGCCCCGGAGCGCAGCAGCGGGTGATGGAAGTGGCCACGAAATACGCGTGTCCCGTTCAGTAGTGACGGGCGAACCGGCCACGGGGTGCTGAACTACCGCAGTTTCGCCACACCACCGGTTTAAGGTGGCCACAACTGCACAGAAGGTGACATGTCGGGCGAGCTCGCGATAGCACTGACGGCCGCGCTGATCCTGGCAGCGGTGGCCGCGGTGGTGCTCGCCGTGCGCACCAGACGGGTCGTGGCCACCCCCACCGAACGCGCCGTCCACGCCGCGCTGCACACCGCGTCACTGGCCGCTCGTGCGTTGCGTCAGGGCCTCGACACCGACTCCGCGGAGACGGCCGCGCCGTTCCTCCGGGGGCTCACCGGTACCAGCGGGTTGGCCCTGTTCAGCAGCGACGGCCAGCTCCTCGCCCGCGACCCCGCCGATGACGTGATCTGGGACGACGTCATCGTCGAGGCCTGCGACGGCGCCGCGGAACAGTCGATCTCCGGAGAACGCCGGGTGCTGGCGCACGCCAACGCCGCCACCGTCGTCGCGCAGCCGATGCTGGCCGAGATCGGTGACATGCTCGGCGTACTCGTCGTGGTGACGACACGCTCCCCCGCACCCGGGATGCTGGGCGCCTTCGGCGAGGTGGCCCGCTACGCGGCCAGCCAGATCGAACTCGCGGAACTCGATGCCTCCCGCGCCCGACTCGACCGTGCCGAGGTGCTGGCCCTGCGCGCGCAGATCAGTCCACATTTCATCTACAACGCGCTCAACACGATCGCCTCGTTCGTCCGCACCGATCCCGACCGTGCCCGGGAGCTCATCCTCGAGTTCGCCGACTTCACCCGCTACTCGTTCCGCGCCGCCGGGCAGTACACCACGCTGGCCGACGAGCTTCGCAACATCGACCGCTACCTCAATCTGGAACGGGCCCGATTCGGCACGGCTCTGAAGGTCACGCTGCAGGTGGCGCCGGAGGTCCTCAACGTCGTGGTCCCATTCCTGGCGCTACAACCGTTGGTGGAGAACGCCGTTCGGCATGGGTTTGCCGGACGCGGCGGTGGATCCATCGAACTCATCGCCCGCGACGAGGGCTCCGACTGCGTCATCACCGTCGAGGACGACGGGGTCGGAATCGACCCCGACGCGCTGCGGACCGGTCCCGGCGACCCCCTCTCCGACGGCGTGCCGATCGCCGAAGGGAACTCCGCGCACGTCGGCCTGACCAATGTGGACCATCGGCTGCGGGCGGCCTTCGGCAACGATTACGGTCTGGTGGTCGAAACCGCGATCGGTGCAGGCACCAAGGTCCTGATGAGGGTGCCGAAGTTCCGGTCGGGTGTCCGGGCCAGTGGAGCCGCATTCGGGGCGGGAGGGTGATGGTGAAACCACTCACCGTTCTCGCCGTCGACGACGAGGCCCCGGCCCTGGACGAACTGGCCTACCTGCTCGGCAGGCACCCCGACATCGCCGAGGTCCTCCGCGCCGGTGATGCCACGTCGGCGCTGCGGGAACTCAACGCACGCAACATCGACGCCGTGTTCCTGGACATCAACATGCCCGGCCTCTCCGGTATCGAACTGGCCGGGGTGCTGACGAACTTCTCCCAACCGCCCGCGATCGTGTTCGTCACCGCCCACGACGACAAGGCCGTGGCGGCCTTCGACGTGGGCGCCGTCGACTACCTGCTCAAACCGATCCGCGACGACCGCCTCGACGAAGCGGTCCGTCGGGTCATGTCAGCGCAGACCACCTCGCCCAGCGATGCACAGCCTGCCGAGAGCAACGACGTGCGGGAATCCGAGTCCGACGTGATTCCCGCGGAACTGGGCGGCGTGACGCATCTGGTGCCACGCGACAGCATCGGCTGGGTGGAAGCCGAGGGCGACTACGCCCGACTGCACTCGACGTCGGGCTCACATCTGGTGCGCATCCCGCTCGGCACGCTCGAAACCCGTTGGCGCGATCACGGTTTCCAGCGTGTGCATCGCTCGTACCTGGTCGCGCTGCGGCTGGTGACGGGGTTGCGGTCCACCGACGGCGCCGTTCTGGTGCGGTTGCGCGCCAACGGCGCGTCACCAGCTGTCGAGCTTCCCGTCAGCCGCCGTCAGGCCCGCGAACTGCGCGACCGGGTGGTGCGGAACCCGATGCGCAATCTCAGACCCACCGGGAGCAACGATGACTAGCGCCGGCGGTCCACAGCGCCAGCGTGTGGTGCTCGCCCACCGTCGCGGCGCGCGAATGGTCCGCACCCGGGTGGAGGTCCAGGAGCAGACACAGGTCGGCGACGCACTGGTACGCGGGCTGGTGCGGGCCCAGCTGGGCCTGGCTCTGCGATTGGCCGGGGTTGTGGTGCTGCTCATCGGGTCCATCCCGTTGTTCAACGCGGCCTTCCCGGATCTGGCTGCCGTCACGGTGTTCGGTATCCGGCTGAACTGGCTGATTCTCGCCGGTCTGGCCTATCCGCTGGTGTACGGCATCGGCTGGTTCTACGTCCGGCTGGCCGAGCAGGCGGAACGCGACTTCGTCGGCGTCGTCGACGCGGAGCCATGACCGGCGAGCCGCTGACGGCCTTCGCGCTGCTCGCCGCGGCAGTGGCCACCGTGGCGATCGGCGTCTACGGTGTGCGATTCTCGCGCACCACCTCCGACTTCCTCGTCGCGTCACGCACGGTGGGCCCGCGGTGGAATGCCGCCGCGATCTCGGGTGAATATCTCTCGGCCGCATCGTTTCTCGGTGTCGCCGGGCTCATCGCCAAATACGGTGCCGACGCCCTGTGGTATCCGGTGGGCTTCACCGCGGGCTATCTCGGGCTGTTGCTGTTCGTCGCGGCACCGCTGCGACGGTCGGGCGCCTACACGGTGCCCGACTTCGCGGAGTTCCGGCTCGGGTCGGCACGGCTGCGCAGGGTCGCGATGGTCGTCGTCGTTGTCATCTGCATCTTCTATCTGGTACCGCAGTACCAGGGCGCCGGCCTGACGCTGAAAACGCTTCTGGGCCTGCCGGTGTGGGTGGGTCCGCTGGCAGTCGGCGCCATCGTGATCACCAACGTGGTTGCCGGCGGCATGCGTTCGATCACGTTCGTGCAGGCATTCCAGTACTGGCTCAAGCTGACCGCGGTCGCGATCCCGGCGCTGGCACTGACCGCGCTGTTCCTGACCGACCGGGGCGGCGAACTCGGCGG
This sequence comes from Mycolicibacterium hippocampi, assembly GCF_010723735.1. Lineage (GTDB taxonomy): Bacteria > Actinomycetota > Actinomycetes > Mycobacteriales > Mycobacteriaceae > Mycobacterium > Mycobacterium hippocampi. The sequence goes on from NZ_BLLB01000002.1 coordinate 5,128,976, forward strand.
CCCGCTGCCGCCGACAGTGCAGCAGGCCACCACCGTGGCCGTCGAGACCGATGTGGTCGTTGGAGTCTCCGAGCCGGCCGGGATCACGGTGACGGGCACACTCGATGGTCGCCGCGTCGAGGGGGCGCCCGTCGGGTCCGCCGGCGAACACACCCTCGGCGCGGGCAGCACGCTGACGCTGGCGGCCGGTGCGGCGACACCGGTGCTGGCGGGCACCCCCGCCGCCGGCGCCGACTGGATCTCCTCCGGCGGCGGCCTCGGTGGCCCCCACCCGTTGTACCAAGTGCTGTCCACCATGGTGGCCACGTTCCTGGGAACCATGGGCCTGCCGCACGTGCTGGTGCGCTTCTACACCAACCCCGACGGCCGGGCCGCACGTCGCACCGCGCTGGCGGTGATCGCGCTGCTGTCACTGTTCTATCTGTTCCCGACGCTGTTGGGGATCTTCTCCCGGCTCTATGTTCCGCAGCTGTTGATCACCGGGACCGCGGACGCCGCAGTGCTGTTGGCGCCGTCCTCGGCGATCGCCGGGCCCGTCGGCCAAATGCTGGCCGCGCTGGTCGCCGCCGGCGCCATCGCCGCATTCCTGGCGACGTCGTCCGGGCTGCTGGTCAGCCTCGCGGGTGCACTGGCCACCGATGTGCTGCCCGGCCGGGTCCGCGATTTCCGGCTGGCTGCCCTGATCGGCGGGCTGATCCCGATTCCGTTGGCGCTGGCCGTCTCCGGCGGACTGGAGCTGTCCCGCAGTGTCGGCCTGGCGTTCGCCGTCGCGGCGTCGACACTGTGCCCGCTGCTGGTGCTGGGGATCTGGTGGCGTGGTCTGACTGCGATGGGTGCGACGTGCGGCCTGGTCGTGGGCGGGCTGCTGTCCGGCGGCGCGGTGACCGTCGCGGTGGCCGGCGGAATCGACGAAGACGCGATCGGCGGGTGGCCCGCCGTACTGATCGGGTACCCGGCGGCGATCAGCGTCCCGCTGGCTTTCGCGACGATGATCGTCGTCAGCCGCGCCACCCGCGCGACCGTGCCCCTCGACGTCGCGCAGACCTTCGCCCGGATGCACGTACCGGAGAATCTCGGCATGGGCATCGAGCGCATGCCCAGGGTGGGCTAGAGCCTCTCACCGTTCGTCGTCGGCGATCGACCGTTCACCGCAGCCACCCCCGGCCTCAGCGTGTGACCTGCATCAGGCCTGGGTATGTGACCCACATCTCAACTACGTTCACCGCAGTACCGGTTCACTCAGTCAGGAGCGTGAGATCAAGGTGTCCGAGACAGATTCTCCCATTCGCCCGGAAGCGATCAGCGGTGATCGCTATCTGGAAGTCCAGGCCAGTCCCGAGTTCCAGGAACTCCGAAGTAGGTTGCGCCGCTTCGTATTTCCCATGACAGCAATCTTCTTGATCTGGTACTCCCTGTACGTCGCCCTCGGCGCCTTCGCCAGCGACTTCATGGGTACGCGGGTGTGGGGGGACATCAACATCGGGCTGATCATCGGATTGGGCCAGTTCCTCTCGACCTTCGTGATCACCGGAATCTACGTGCGGTTCGCCAACCGCGAACTCGATCCGCGGTCAAGCAAGATCCGCGCCGAACTGGAGAGTGAGATCAAATGACCACGCTTCTGGCCCAATCCGAGACGGTCGGCAACCCGATCGCCAACATCGGCATCTTCAGCCTGTTCGTCATCGTCACGATGGCGGTGGTGATCCGGGCGAGCAAGCGCAACGCCACCGCCGCGGAGTTCTTCACCGGCGGACGCGGATTCTCGGGAACGCAGAACGGCATCGCGATCGCCGGTGACTACCTGTCGGCGGCCAGCTTCCTCGGCATCGCCGGGGCCATCGCGGTCTACGGCTACGACGGCTTCCTGTATTCGATCGGCTTCCTCGTCGCGTGGTTGGTCGCACTGCTCCTGGTGGCCGAATTGCTGCGTAACACCGGCAAGTTCACGATGGCCGATGTGTTGAGCTTCCGGCTCAAGGAGCGGCCGGTACGCCTGGCGGCGGCCACCAACACGTTGACGGTGTCGCTGTTCTACCTGCTGGCCCAGATGGCCGGCGCGGGCGGCCTGGTGGCACTGCTGCTCAACATCGAGAGCCGCTCGGGCCAGTCCGTGGTGATCGCCGTCGTCGGCATCTTGATGATCGTCTACGTCTTGGTCGGCGGCATGAAGGGCACCACCTGGGTGCAGATCATCAAGGCAGTCCTGCTGATCGCGGGTGCGGGCCTGATGACCATCATGGTGTTCGCCAAGTTCGGCCTGAACTTCTCCGAGATCCTCGGCGCCGCCCAGTCGGCGATCAGCGGCGCCACCACGGCAGGGGTTGCCGACCGCGACGTGCTGGCCCCCGGCGCACAGTACGGCGGTTCGCTGACCTCGCAGATCAACTTCATCTCCCTGGCCATCGCTCTGGTGCTCGGCACCGCGGGTCTGCCGCACGTGCTGATGCGCTTCTACACGGTGCCCACTGCCAAGGAAGCACGGCGCTCGGTGGTCTGGGCGATCGCTCTGATCGGTGCCTTCTACCTGTTCACGCTGGTGCTGGGCTACGGCGCGGCGGCGCTGGTCGGTCCGGACCGCATCCTCGGCGCGGCAGGCGGAGTCAACTCGGCGGCCCCGCTGCTGGCGTTCGAACTGGGCGGGGTCATCCTGCTTGGGGTCATCTCGGCGGTGGCGTTCGCCACCATTCTGGCGGTGGTGGCCGGCCTGACCATCACCGCGTCGGCCTCGTTCGCCCATGACATCTACGCCACGATCCGCAAGGGCCACAAGGTCACCGAGGCCGAACAGGTGCGGGTGTCCCGGATCACCGCGGTGGTGCTCGGCACGCTGTCCATCGGTCTGGGCATCCTGGCGAACGGGCAGAACGTCGCGTTCCTGGTGGCCCTGGCCTTCGCCGTCGCCGCGGCGGCGAACCTGCCGACGATCGTCTACTCGTTGTACTGGCGGCGGTTCAACACCCGCGGCGCGCTGTGGAGCATGTACGGCGGCCTGATCTCGACCATCGTGCTGATCGTGCTGTCACCGGCGGTGTCAGGCGGGCCGACGTCGATGATCCGCAGCGTCGACTTCTCCTTCTTCCCGCTGGCCAACCCGGGCATCGTGTCGATCCCGCTGGCCTTCATCCTGGGCATCGTCGGAACCCTGACGTCGCCGGACGACGAGGATCCGAAGGTCGCCGCGGAGATGGAGGTGCGGTCGCTGACCGGGATCGGTGCCGAAAAGGCGGTCGCCCACTAGGAGCGCCCTCCGCCGGAACGGTATTCCAGCAGGCCGCTACTCGCGAATCGCCTGCTGGAATACCGTTCCGGCACTGAGGGGTCAGCGGATCAGCGGGGTAGCGGATCAGCCGCTCTTGCGGCGGAATTCGCGACGGCTCTCCAGCGGCCCGTGCGCCCGGGGCTGCTTGGCGCCGATGTCGGTGTGCGCGGAGCCTGAGGCCGACTTGGACTTCTTGCGCTCCAGCGCCTCGCGGAACTTGCGCTTGGTGTCGTCCTCGGAAGACTCCTGAGACTCTGCCGACTCCGTGGATGCCATGACCGCAGCCTAGCGCCTCAACGCAGTCCCGGCGGCATGCCGTAGACGTGTGAGATGGGCAGAGTCATCAGCACCCGCCGATCATCGACCATGGCTCTGCGGAAGTCCTCCCAATCGGGGTGCTCGCCGGAGATCTCGCGGTACAGCGCGACCAACCCCTCGACGGTGTCGTCCCCCGGGTCGGCCGCCGGCGGCGTGAGCTCGGCGTCCCCTTCGGCCACCGCGTAGGACCACCCGTCATCGGAACTGACGTGCAGCGCCGCCCGTGGGTCGCGGCGCAGGTTGCGGGTTTTGGCCCTGGGCTCGGTGATCGACACCGAGAGGGTCAGCGCCCGCGCATCGAAGTGGTAGGAGACGTTGGACAGCTGCGCCCGCCCGTCCCGTTTGATGGTGGCCAGCACGCCCAGCGAGTTCCCGGCGATCACCGCCAGCAGCTTGTCGTCGAAGACATCGCGCGTCATGACACGAGCCTACGACGCACATCCGTCTGGGATGATCGAACAGATGGCCCGAAACCAGGTAATCGACGGTGACGTCCTCGACGGCGTGTCCGCCACGACGCTGTGGACGTTGCGCAACCGCGCCGTCGAGGCCAAGCGCTCCGACGGGCTGATTCGGGATCCGTGGGCGATCACACTCCTCGACGCCATCGCCTATGACTACGAGAAGTTCGGCCGGCCGGGTCAGGTGCACGCCTTGAGGGCCAAGGCGTTCGACGCCGCGGCACGCGAGTACCTGGGCACCCATCCGAACGCGTCGGTGGTGGCACTGGCCGAGGGATTGCAGACCAGTTACTGGCGGCTGGCCCGCGATCACCTCGGCGCCGACTCCATCTGGTACTCCATCGACCTCCCGCCGGTCATGGAGCTGCGTGCGCAGCTGCTGCCCGCCGAGGACCGCATCGTCGGGCTGGCGCAATCGGCCCTGGACCGTAGCTGGATGGATCGCGTGGACGCCACGAACGGGGTGTTCATCACCGCCGAGGGGTTGTTGATGTACCTGGAGCCTGATGAGGCGCTGGGGCTCATCGGCGACTGCGCACAGCGCTTTCCCGGTGGCGCCATGATGTTCGACTCCATTCCCCACTGGTTCAGCGGCCGAACCCTGCGGGGTCTCAAACTCTCCAGGCGCTACGCCGCACCGCCGATGCCGTTCGCGCTCAGCGCCGACGAAGGAGTCGCGCTGGCCGGCAGCGTCCCCGGGGTGCGCGCGGCACACGATGTCAGGCTTCCCACCGGCCGGGGCTGGTTCAAGATCGCTGCCCGGCCCAACCTCGACCGTGGACTCCTGCGCCGGATCCGGCCGAGCGTCACGCTGCTGGAGTTCGGCTGATGACGCGATATGCCGCGTTTCTCCGTGGGGTCAACGTGGGCGGCGTCAACCTCAAGATGGCCGCTGTCGCCGAGACCTTGCAGGACGCCGGGTTCACCGACGTCACGACGATCTTGGCGAGCGGCAACGTGCTGCTCGACAGCCGATCCGGGGTGGCCGCCGTCAGGCAGAAGGCCGAGCGGGCCCTGCGCGACGAATTCGGTTACGACGCCTGGGTGCTGTGCTACGACCTCGACACGATCGCAGAGATTTCGGCGGCGTACCCGTTCGAGCGCGAGGTCGAGGGCCATCACTCCTACGTCACCTTCGTCAGCGACGAGACCGTGCTGCGCGAACTCGCCGAGCTCGCCGACCGGGCCGGCCCTGGTGAGAAGATCGAAGTCGGGTCCGGGGTGCTGTACTGGCAGGTGCCCCGCGACGGCACCCTCGACAGCACCATCGGCAAGACGATGGGCAAGAAGCGCTACAAGTCGTCGACCACCACGCGCAACCTGCGCACCCTCGACAAAGTACTGCGCAGACAGCGCGGAGCGGAGATGGATCACCGATGACTGCAAAGCACACCGTCGACCTGACCGGGGTGCCGGAGACGGCGCTGATGACGCTGCTGGTCCGCGCGTCCGAGGCCAGGCGGCCCGACGGCATCCTCGACGACCCGATGGCAATCCACCTCGTCGACTCCATCCAGTACGACTTCGCCAAGTTCGGGTTCACCCGGCGCCAGGATATGGCGTTGCGCGCGTTGGCCTTCGACAAGCAGGCCCGCCGCTACCTGCTCGACCATCCCAGAGCCACCGTGGTCGCGCTCGCCGAAGGTCTGCAGACGAGCTTCTTCCGCCTGGACGCCGCCGGCGTCGGTCACGACTTCCGCTGGTTGACCGTCGACCTACCCCCGATGGTCGAATTGCGCCGCAAGCTGCTTCCTGCGTCCGACCGGGTGGAGATGTGTGGGCAATCGGCGCTGGACTTCAGCTGGATGGACAAGGTCGATACCGACGCCGGAGGCGTCAATCCGGCCACCGAACATGGTGTCTTCATCACCGCTGAGGGGCTGTTGATGTATCTGCAGCCCGAGCAGGCGATGGCGCTGATCACCGAGTGCGCGACACGGTTCCCGGGCGGCCGGATGATGTTCGACCTGCCGCCGTCGGCCTTCGCCGCGCTGGCGCGACGCGGCGTGCGGACGTCCCTGCGCTACCGGGTGCCGCCGATGCCGTTCACGCTGTCGGTGTCCGAGGCAGCGGACCTGGTCAACACGGTTCCCGGGGTACGCGCGGTGCACGACGTTCCCGCAGAGCGGGCCCGCGGAGCGGTGCTCAACGCAGTGCTCTGGACGGTGCAGCGCACACCGCTGCTCGACCCGATACGGCCGGTGACCACCCTGCTCGAGTTCGGCTGATCAGCCGAACGCCGTCTCCACGTAGCGCAGCGCTTCCACCTTGTCGACACCGAGCGCCCGCGCCGCGGAAACATAGGTGTTCGCTGCGGTGGCCATCGCGGCGTCGGCCGGGTCCGAACGCGCCACGAAAGTGCCGAAACGTCCCCTCGTTTCGAGAATGCCCGCTGCTTCCAACTCTCGGTACGCGCGCGCCACGGTGTTGACTGCCAGGTTGATCTGACCCGCCAGCTCGCGGACCGTCGGCAGCCGGGTGCCCGGAGTGAGCTCCCCGTCTCGGATACCGTCGATGATCTGCGATCTGAGCTGGTCGAACAGCGGCCTGGCAGCGTGCGGATCAACGCGTACCCAATCCCCCAACTCGGCCACGTGCCCAGTATCACCCACAGCGGCTAGTTTGGTGGGGTGCAGGTGACGGTATGCAGCGGAGCCGGGATCTCCGCCGAGAGCGGAGTGCCGACGTTCCGCGACGTCGAGACGGGTTTGTGGGCCAAGGTCGACCCCTACGAGATCTCCAGCGCGGAGGGCTGGCGTGAGCACCCCGAACGGGTGTGGGCCTGGTATCTGTGGCGCCACCACATGATGCGGGCCGTCGCGCCGAACAACGCGCACCGCGCGGTCGCGGCGTGGGAGGACTACGCCGACGTGCACGTCGTCACGCAGAACGTGGACAACCTGCACGAGCGCGCCGGCAGCAGCCAGGTGTACCACGTACACGGCAGCCTGTTCGATTTCCGTTGCGACGAATGCCAATCCGTGTACTCGGGCGAGGTGCCGGCCATGCCGGAGCCGGCCGAATCGGTGGTGCCGCCGCGTTGCGAATGCGGTGGGCTGATCCGGCCCGATGTGGTGTGGTTCGGCGAGGCGCTGCCCGATGACGCGTGGCAGCAGTCGGTTGACGCCGTGGTCGGCGCCGACCTGGTCGTAGCGGTCGGCACGTCGTCGGTGGTCTATCCGGCGGCCGGACTTCCGGAGCTGGCGGTGGCCAACGGCACCCCCGTGATCGAGGTCAACCCCGAGCCCACCCCGCTGTCGAGGAGCGCGACGGTGACGCTGCGGGAGTCGGCGGCCACCGTGCTGCCCGGGTTGTTGCAGCGGCTACCGGCCCTGCTCGGCTGAGGGCGCTTCGCGATCAGGCAGGCTTGACCGCGACGCCGATCGCGAATTCGGCGACCGGCACCGGCACCCAGGCGGGAAACGTCCAGTCACGGCGGGCCCCGGTGACCTGAAATCCGGCGCCGACGATCGTCGACTCGGTGTGGCGGTGGGTGTGGCAGTTGCCCAACAGCCTCGGCCAGAACGTGGCGTCGGCGAACTTCTGCAGGCGAGCGCGCGCCCCGGTGCCGGCGACGTGTTCGAGGTAGCGCAGCTGACCGCCGGGACGCAGTACCGAAAACAGCTGCCCCAGCACCTGTTCCGGGTCGTCGACGGAACACAGCACCAGCGAGCACACCACCGCGTCGAACTGCCCGCCGCCGAGGTACTTCTCCACGGTCTCGGTCTCGACCGTGACCGGTATCGGGGCCGTCGCCGCGGCACGTTCGGCCAGCACCGCGAGCCGGCGCTCGGGCTCGACGGCGACCACCTCGATAACGGTGTCGGGGTAGAACTCGAAGTTGGTGCCGGTGCCGGCCCCGACCTCCAGGACGCGGCCTGACAGCCCGGCCAGGTTCTCCCGCCGCAGGCGGCGCAGCGATTCGGGCTCCCGCGCCGACATCGCTGTCCACAGCCGCGCGAAGAACGGGTTATCGACGGTGTCGCTCATCAACGATCTCCTTCAGCCAGGTCACCATCTCGCATGGTGAGTCGGACGGACGGACGGCCCCGGACACGACGTGCCCGAAACACACCGCACGCAGCACACGGTCGGCGAACTCCTCGACATCTCCCCACGGCAGATACGGACGCGAGATCAGCATCGCCGCGACCCCGTGAGCTGCGGTCCACAGCTCCAGAGCGAGCATCGTGGCGTCGCCCGGAGGATAGATTCCCTGGTCGATCAGAGCCTGCACCGACGCACGCATGTGGACGAACGCCGAAATGTTCAGTGTCGTGTCGACGTCGCTGCCGGGGTGCCCCTCCCCCATGGTCGCAATGCGGTACAGCTCTGGGGTTTTCAGCGCGAAGCGCACGTACGCCAATCCCTGGGCCCGCAACACGTCGACCGTGGATGCGCCACCGGTTTGGCCTGCGTGACCGGCGACTTCCTGCATCTCTGCGTCGAGCTTTTCGAAGTACTGCACGCACACCGCATCCAACAGCGCGTCCTTGTCGGCGAAGTGCAGGTAGATCGACGGCGGGGTGACCCCGACCCGTTGCGCCACCGACCGGATCGAAACTGCTTTCGCGTCACCGGTTTCCAACAGCAGATCGGTGGTGGCGCCCAGGATCTCTTCTCTGAGCTGATCGCCCGAGCCCCGGGGGGCGCGGTGCCGCCGCAGGCGCTGGACGGTCACGCTAACCGGCTTCTCGTCCCGATGCGACGCGGTCGCCGGCCGGAGGCGGGCCCGGTGCTCGATCGTCGTCGACGTTCTCGCTGAAGCCGATTCGTTCGTGCAGCCGGGCCAATGGTTTGGGAGCCCACCAGTTCCAGCGACCCAGCATGTGCATGAAGGACGGCAGCAGCAGCATCCGGACCAGCGTGGCGTCGGCCAAGATCGCCAGCGTGAGGCCGACACCGAACATCCGCATGAACGCCACTTTAGCCGTGATCAACGCCGCGAAAGAGATCGACATCACCAGTGCCGCGGCGGTGACGACACGACCGGTTCTGGCAAGCCCGAGGGCGACGCTCTCGTCGTTGTCCGCGGCGGTCTGCCCGGATTTGAGCCAGTACTCGCGGATCCGCGAGATGAGGAACACCTCGTAGTCCATGGACAGGCCGAACGCGATGCAGAACAACAGCACCGGCATGTTGGCCACCAGAGTGCCGGTGGGTGTGGTGCCCAGTGCTCCGAGGTGGCCTTCCTGGAATATCCACACCAGGGCGCCGAACGCCGCGGTCAAGGACAAGACGTTGAGCACCAAGGCTTTCAGCGGCAGCACAACGCTTCCGGTGAGCAGGAAGAGCAGCACGAACGTGATCGCGGCGATGATGGCGAGAACCATCGGCAGCCGGGAGGTGATGGCACCGGCACTGTCCCGGTTGATCTGGGCGAGGCCGGTCAGCTGCGCCTGCTGACCGGCGGGTGGCTCCACCGAGTGCAACCGGTCGAGCTGGGCCTCGGAAGCGTCGGTGAACAGCGGCGCCGAGCTGGCCACGGTGAAAAACGCGCTGCCGTCGGTCCAACCGGTGGCAGCCGACGGCGGACCGGACACAGCTCCGTCGACGAACGTGCCGCCCGGGGCGGAGACCGAGGAGACGTCCTGGACACGGGAGAGTTCGGCGGCGTAGTCGTCGAGCGCGTCAGGGCGGACGCCGTCTGTGCTCGGCAGCACGACAGTGACATTCGTCGAGGAGTCGACGGCGAAGTCCTCCCGCAGCGCGTCGCCGATCTGGCGTGCCGACGCCGACTGGGGAAGCACCCTGTCGTCGGGAAAGCCCCATTTGGCGCCGAGGAACGGGACACCGAGCAGCACCAACAGCGCGACGACCGCGAAACCGATCGGCACCGACCGCCGCATCACGAACTTCGTCGATCGGTACCAGAACATCTGCTCGATCGGCCTGGGCGCGGGCTCGGGCCTACGAAAGATGCGCCGCAGCAGCTTGCGCACATCCAGCGAGTCCAACCGGTCGCCGGCGAGAACGATTGCGGCCGGTGCCACCACGATTGCCGCCAGCGCCGCGAACCCGACCACGGCGATGCCCGCGTAGGCGAACGATTTCAGGAAGTACATCGGGAACAGCACCATCGCCACCATGGCCAGAGCGACCGTCATCGCCGAGAACAGCACAGTGCGGCCTGCGGTCACCATGGTGCGCACCAGCGCGCGGTTCCGCTCGGCGGAGCCGATCAAAGGGCCAGAGTCGGCGGAGCCGATCAAAGGGCCGGAGTCGGCGGAGCCGATCAAAGGGCCGGAGTCGGCGAGTTCGTCGCGGTATCGGCTGATGATCAGCAGCGTGTAGTCGATCGCCAACGCGAGGCCCATCGCGATCGTCAGGTTCAGCGCGAAGATCGAGACGTCGGTGACCATCGTGACGGCGCGCAACACCGCCATGGAGCCCAGGATCGCGAACGCGCCGACAGCCAGCGGCAGCGCGGCGGCGAGCAAACCGCCGAACACCCACACCAGCACGACGAAGCTCAGCGGGATCGCGATGGCTTCCATCGTCAGCAGGTCTTTTTCACTCTGGGTGTTGATCTGCACGTAGGTCATCGCGACGCCACCGGCCCGCACGGTGACCCCGTCCCGGTCGTGGACGAGTTCGTCCGTCAGTTCCTTCGCGTGCCGCTGGGCGACGCTCTCGCCACCGGTGATGCCCGCGACGATCAGGCCGGTCCTGCCGTCCTCGCTGATCAGTGGCGCGGTCGCGGCAGGCGGCGCGGTCCACGCGGAGGTGATGTTCGCGACGTACGGGGAGCGCTCCAGCCGGGCGGCGATATCGGTGCCGGCGTCCGTCGCCGCGGCTCCCTCGACGCCATCCGCGGAGGTCACGCTGATCACCAGTTCCATGTCGCCCTGACCGAACTTGTCGACCAGCAGCGCGGTGGCGTTGGCAGACTCCGACGTCGGATCCTGGAAGCCGCCGGCGGACAGGTGTTGGGTCACGGGCACGCCGAAGATTCCGCAGCCGATCATCATCAGCAGCGCGGCGACGAGGATGCGCCGCGGTGCTGCGATGGCGGTCGAAGCGATGCGCTGGAGCACAGGCCCCCTCCTTGGATATCGCCGCTAAGTTATCAACGATAAGTTAGTGGGTCAATGGCGTGCGATGAGTTTGGGGGCAGTTCCGAGTCGACATGATCATGAACCAGCCCGCTGCACAGAATTCGGCTCCGGCGATAGATTCGTCCACGATGACGACCGAACAAGAGACCCCCTCGACATCTGGTGGCGGCGACATCGGCCTACTGCTGCTGCGACTCGGCGTGGGCGCAGCCCTCCTTCAGGCCGGACTGATCAAGGCCATGGACTTCTCCACCACGTCCCAGTTCATGGCCGATGCCGGCTGGCGGCTGCCGAAGTTCGCGGCGTTCATGGTGACCGCGGCGGAGACGCTGGGCGGCATCGGCCTGCTGCTCGGAGCGCTCACCCCGCTGGCGGCTAGTGCCGCGGTCGGCTCCATGCTCTGCGCGTGGTCGGTGAATGTCTCCGGTTCGGCTTTCTGGTCCGAACCGTTCAACATCCCGTTCCTGATCGGCGTCGGCGCGCTCGCGCTGCTGTTCACCGGGGCGGGCGGTTACTCCGTCGACCGCCTGGCCTTCGACCGTCCGCACTGGCCGAAGCGGGTCGCCGTCGTGCTGCTGGTCATTGCGTTCGCGGCAGCTGTGCTGACCTGGGTCGCGCTGTACGGCGTCAACCCGATCCACCTCACGACACCGACTCCGTGAGGGCTACCAGCCAGTAGCTCACCGACCCTACCGAGCGGTAAGGATTGCCACCATTTTCCGAATCGCGGCTCACAGATTCCTTAATGGTCGTGGTTACTGTTCAGTACATGTGGATCGACGACACCAGTGCTGATGTCATCAAGGTTGACTTCGAGGCTCTCTACCACGGCGATGTCCTGGTAGAGGGAGTCACCGCGGAGCAGCTCGACGACGAGCACGCCCTACCCACCGCAGTGTGAAAAACGCGTGCCCCACCGGGGCGCGCGTTCCTCGCTGATCGGTTGCCGGACGCCGGCGTGCGCTCCGTCTGGATGCGCCCCGACGTCTGCGTCGCATCTACCGGCTACACCGTCGCCTTCTCCGCGGCCGGTGCCAGCATGTCCGCCAGTCGCCCGCTGATCAAGCTCTCGGCCTCGCCGACAATGCGTGCGACCAGGTCGCCGACCGTCGGGATGTCGTTGATCAGTCCCATGGCCGTGCCCACCGTCCAGATGCCGGCGTCGATGTCGCCGTCATCGAACACCTTGCGACCGCGCACCCCCGCGACAAGGTCCTTGACGTCGGAGAACTGACCGCCATCGGCGAGGATCTCCACCACCTCACGCGACACCGCGTTCGAGGCCACCCGGGCAGTGTTGTGCAGGCTGCGGAAGATCAACTCGGTCCCCCGCTCGTCACCGGCGACGATGGCTTCCTTGACGTTGTCATGGATGCAGGACTCCACGGTGCACATGAACCGGGAACCCATGTTGATGCCGTCGGCGCCGAGTGCCAGCGCAGCGACCAGTCCGCGGGCGTCGGCGAAGCCGCCCGAGGCGATCATCGGGATCTCGATCTTGTCGGCCGCGGCCGGGATCAGCACCAGCCCCGGGATGTCGTCCTCACCCGGATGCCCGGCGCACTCGAAACCGTCGATGCTGATGCCGTCCACACCGAGGCTCTGCGCCTTGACCGCGTGCCGCACCGACGTGCACTTGTGCAACACCTTGATGCCGTTGTCGTGGAACATCGGCAGGTGCGGCGCGGGGTTGGAACCCGCGGTCTCGACGATCTTGATGCCGGCGTCGACGATCACCTGGCGGTACTCGTCATACGGCGGTGGGTTGATCGCCGGCAGGATCGTCAGGTTCACCCCGAACGGCTTGTCGGTCAGATCCCGCGTCCTGGCGATCTCGTTGGCCAGATCCGCAGGCGTCGACTGGGTCAGCGCGGTGATAAAGCCCAGGCCACCCGCATTGGCCACCGCCGCGACCAGTTCCGCGCGGCCGACCCACTGCATACCGCCCTGGGCGATCGGATGCTCCACACCGAAGGTCTCGGTGAACTTCGTGGTGATGCTCATGTGTGCTCCCTGCTCTTCGCGCAAGCGCTCATCGCGGCGCCATCCGGATGGCGCCGTCGAGGCGGATCACCTCGCCGTTGAGCATCGGGTTCTCCACGATGTGCACGGCCAGCGCGCCGTACTCGTCCGGGTCACCCAGGCGCGCCGGGTGCGGCACCTGCTTGCCCAGCGAGGCCTGGGCCTCCTCGGGCAGCGAACCCAGCAGCGGCGTCTTGAACAGACCCGGGGCGATCGTGACGACGCGGATGAACTCGCGGGCGAGGTCACGGGCGATCGGGAGGGTCATGCCGACCACGCCGCCCTTGGAGGCGGAGTAGGCGGCCTGGCCGATCTGCCCGTCGAACGCCGCCACCGAGGCGGTGTTGACGATGACGCCGCGCTCCTCGCCAAGAGGTTCGGTCTTGGCGATGCGCTCGGCCGAGAGGCGCAGCACATTGAAGGTGCCGATCAGGTTGACCTGGATCACCGCGTTGAAGTAGTCGAGCGGGAACGGTCCGTCCTTGCCCAGTGTCTTGATCGCGTTGCCGATGCCGGCGCAGTTGACGTTGATCCGCAGCGGACCCATCTCCTCGGCGGCGTCGAGCGCGGCCGTGACCTGCTCCGGGTCGGTCACGTTGGCCTCGACGAACTTGGCACGCGAGCCAAGTTCCTTGACCACGTCCTCGCCTTTGAGGTCGATCACGACGACCGACGCTCCCCGGTCGAGCAGTCGCTTCGTCGTCGCGAGTCCGAGCCCGGACGCACCTCCGGTGACGACGGCTACGGCGTCTTTGATCTCCACAGATCGGTTCCTTTCTCTATTCTTAAACCCATTCCTGCAGAACAGCTTCGGTGTCAGCTCCGGGCACCCCGGGCGGCTTCGGCGCGGCCGGAGCGCTGCGGGAGAACCGCGGCGCGGGCGCCGGGTACAGGTAGTCGTTCTCGCGGTAGAAGGTGTCGCGCTCGGTGTTGTGCGACTCGGACTCGACCTCGTCGAACGACAGCACCGGCGTCACGCACGCGTCGGTGCCGGCGAAGACGCCGGCCCAGTGATCGCGGTCGTGGGCGGCGAACGCCTCGGTGAGCCGGGCCCGCAGTTCGGGCCAGCGGCTCATGTCGTTCTGGTCGGGCAGCTCGGCCGGGTCGAGGCCGACACCGGTGAGCATCTCGGCGTAGAACTGCGGCTCGATGGCACCCACCGCGACGTGACGGCCGTCGGCGCAGGTGTAGGTGTCGTAGTACGGGGCACCGGTGTCGAGCATGTTGACGCCACGTTCGTCGCTCCACATGCCCATCCCGCGGAATGCCCACATCATCATCGAGAGCACGCTCGAGCCGTCCACCATCGCGGCGTCGACCACCTGGCCCTCGCCGGAGCGTTCCCGCTCCCATAAGGCCGAGAGCACGCCGACGAGCAGGAACATCGACCCACCGCCGAAGTCACCGACGAGGTTCAGCGGCGGCACCGGCCGTTCACCGGCCCGCCCGATCGCGTGCAGTGTTCCGTTGAGCGAGATGTAGTTGATGTCGTGGCCGGCCTGCTGGGCACGCGGGCCGTCCTGACCCCACCCGGTCATCCGCGCGTAGATGAGCTTGCTGTTGACCTTCGCGCAGTCCTCGGGGCCGAGGCCCAGACGTTCGGTGACACCGGGCCGGAAGCCCTCGATCAGCACGTCGGCCTTGGCCACCAACTGCAGCACCAGGTCGCGACCCTCGTCGCTCTTGAGGTTGGCCGTCACCGATCGCCGATTGCGGAGAAGGTAGTCGCCACCCGGCTTGGTCGCAGGTCCGGGACCCTTTCCCGGACGCTCGATGCGAACCACGTCCGCGCCGAGGTCACCGAGAATCATCGCCGCGTGCGGTCCCGGGCCGATACCGGCGAGTTCCACGACGCGCAGCCCTTGCAGTGGTCCAGCCATGCCAAACCGCCCTTCATCAGAATCGCTCAGTTGACCGCCGACATAGCTTACTTGTATAACCAAGTCGACCGGCCACGGGGCATCGACCCCAGATGAGGGGACGTGCATGACGACCATCGATTCCGGCGCCAACACATACGCGGGCTTCGACGACCTGACGATCTCACTGGACGCCGGTGTCCTCACCGTGACGTTGAACCGGCCGGAGAGCCTCAACTCGCTCACCGCCCCGATGCTGAGCACCTTCGCCGACACCCTGGAGCGCGCCGCGGGTGACCCGCAGGTGCGGGTGGTCCGCATCGGTGGAGCCGGCCGGGGTTTCTCCTCCGGCGCGGGAATCAGCGAGGAAGACCACTCCAACCCCGGCGCCGCCGGAACACCGGCCGACGTGCTGGACGCGGCCAATCGCTGCATCCGCGCGATCGTGAACCTCCCGCAGCCGGCCGTCGCCGTGGTGCATGGCGCCGCCGCCGGTGTCGGAGCCTCCCTGGCACTGGCGTGTGACATCGTATTGGCCTCGGAGAAGGCCTTTTTCATGCTGGCGTTCACCAAGATCGGTTTGATGCCCGACGGTGGGGCCTCGGCCCTGATCGCCGCGGCGGTGGGCCGGATCCGCGCCATGCGAATGGCATTGCTCGCCGAGCGCATCTCGGCGGCCGACGCGTACGGGTGGGGGTTGGTCAGCGCGGTTCATCCCGTCGAGGAGTTCGACGCCGCGGTCGACCAGGTGATCGCCACGCTGGTGGCCGGCCCGGCGGTCGCACTGCGCAAGACGAAGGACGCGGTCAACGCCGCCACGCTGACCGAACTGGAGAGCGCGCTCGAACTCGAGAAGCAGGGCCAGTTGGCGCTGCTGGCGTCCAACGACTTCCGCGAGGGCACCAGAGCCTTCCAGCAGCGCAGGACCGCGAACTTCACCGACTCCTGAGGCGCGAGCCCGCTCTTTCATTGAGATTGCATACCTGGCGGAGAAGTGCGAGTGGGAGCCGCCGCCAGCGCAGTCTCACCGGCTGAGGGCTCCGGATCCCGCACCAAAAATCGTTCGACGCGCACGCCGGGCGTCGGCGACCATCGGTGAGTGAGCACACAATACGAGATCGAACAGCCGGTGGCCGAGGCCGGCTGGCGTGTGCTCGCGCCGTTCCGGTTCCGCGAATTCCGGCTACTGATCGCGGCTGTATCCCTGTCGATCTTCGCCGAGGGCATGTGGACCGTGGTGATGACACTGCAGGTGATCGCACTCGACAACGACCCGGTGTCGCTGTCCTTGGTCGCAGCCTGCCTGGGCGCCGGCCTGGTCGCGTTCGTGTTGGTCGGCGGGCTGGCCGCCGATCGCCTCAGCCAACGCGGCATCATCATCGTCGTCCAGGCCGTCAACACGGCGGTGGTATCGACGGTGGCCGTTCTCGGTGTTGTTGGGGCACTACAGATCTGGCACATGGCGGTGGCAGCCGCGGCGCTGGGCATCGCTGCGGCGTTCTTCTTCCCGGCCTACAGCGCCCTGCTGCCGCGGATCCTGCCGGCCGAGCAACTGCTCGCCGCCAACGGCGTAGAAGGTGTGGTGCGCCCGGTGTTCCAGCGCGCTGCCGGACCTGCTGTCGCAGGCCTGGTGGTCGGGGCGACACTGCCGTCGCTGGGCGCGGCGGTGGTGGCTGCATTGTTCGGCTTGGGATTGCTGCTGCTGGTCGCCACCAGAGCGCCGGTGAAACTTCCTGCACCACAGCCTGAGCGGAAGCTGCTGCAGGACCTGCGGGACGGCTTGGTCTTCGTGCTCGGCACGCCCTGGTTGCTGTGGACGCTGTTGTTCGCCAGCGTGTTCGTGCTGGTGGTGCTCGGCCCCATCGAGGTGCTGCTGCCCTTCATCGTCCAGGAGCGGTTCACCCACGGTGCTCAGACCTACGGGTTCATCCTGGCATTCTTCGGGATGGGAAGCGCGCTGGGTGCTCTCGGCGTCTCATCGAGGCGGCTACCGCGCCGCTATCTGAGCGTGATGATGGCGATGTGGGGCCTCGGGTCGATCCCACTGGTGATCGTCGGGGTCACCTCGTCGTTCCCGCTGATGGCCGCGGCGACGTTCGTCATCGGCGTCACCGACGGCGCGGGCATGGTCATCTGGGGCACGCTGCTGCAGCGCCGGGTCCCGCCGGCGATGCTGGGCAGGGTGTCGAGCCTGGACTTCTTCGTGTCGCTGGCGTTCATGCCGGTGTCATTCGCGGTCGTGGGCCCGCTGTCCAAGGTCGTCTCGATGGAGGCTATCTTCCTGGTGGCCGGAGTAACACCGATGCTGCTGGCCGCGGTGGCCGTGTGCGCCGCCAGGATGCGCCGCGACGAACTCGCCCACCCGCTGCGCTGAGCCTCAACCGGTTTGCGGCGCAATCACTGCGGTACCGGCACGTCACCCCCCAGTAACGCCGCTCCATTTGGCTCTGTGCATGACCAAGAAGTTCCATCTGGCGTGGTTCCTCAATTTTGTCGCCGACGAATGGAACGGCACCTGGGGCGACGGCGCCCGTGACTTCACCGGGGAGTTCTATGTCGAGATGGCTCGCGACCTGGAGCGCGCCAAGTTCGACTACGTGCTCATCGAGGACAAGCTCATGGTGTCGACGGCCTACGGCGGCACCATGGAGTACGACCTCAAGCACGGCGTGAATCCCAAACACGACCCGGTTCCGCTCGCGGTGCTGATGGCCAACGCCACCGACCGACTGGGTGTCGTCCCTACGATGTCGACAAGCTTCTACCCGCCGTTCCTGCTGGCCCGACTGTGCAGCACCATCGACCACATCGCCCGCGGGCGGTTCGGCTGGAACGTCGTCACCTCCGCCGAGGACCGCGCCGCCCAGAACTTCGGGCTCGACAAGCTCTACGAGCACGACGAGCGGTATGTGCGTGCCAGCGAATACCTCGATCTGGTCGGCAAGCTCTGGGAGTCGTGGGAACCCGACGCCGTCGAACGCGACCACACCACAGGGGTATACGCCAACTACAAGAAAGTGCACACCGTCGATTTCGTGGGCAAGTACTACAAGTCGCGCGGCCCGTTGAACACCGCACCCTCCCCGCAGTACCGTCCCACGATCGCCCAGGCCGGCGCGTCGCCGCCGGGCCGGGAGCTGGCCGCCCAGCACGCGGACACCATCGTGGCACCGGCCAACGGCGTCGAGGCGATGAAGGCCTACCGTGACGACATCCATGCCCGGATGACGGCACACGGTCGAGATCCCGAGCACTGCAAAGTGTTCTATTTGGTCTCCCCCATCGTCGCCGACACCCGCGAGGAGGCGTTGGCCAAACGCGATCGCTGGTTCAACGATCCGCTGTACATCGAGTACATGTTGGCCGAGATCTCGTCGATCACCGAGATTGATTTCGCCCAGTTCGATCTGGACGAGCCACTACCGGAGGTGTGGACCAACGGTGAACGCGGGTCGCTGGAGAGCTTCATATCCCGGGGCAAGGACAAGACCTTGCGCGAACTGGTGACGGGTAGCGGACTCACCGGAAATGTCCAGTTCGTCGGCACACCCGACGAGGTCGCCGAGGAGATGGGTTCGGTGATGGAGCAGGTGGGCGGCGACGGCTTCCTGATCACCAGCCCGGTGATGCGGCTCAACCGCCGCTACGTCACCGAGATCACCGACGGCCTGGTGCCCGCGCTGCAGAAGCGGGGCCTGACCCGCGGCGACTACACCACCACGATGCTGCGCGACCACCTGCGCGAATTCTGAGGATGACGGTCATCGAAGCGCGACCGCGCAACTCGGGCATCGACGACTCCGGCCGCTCCGCGGTTGCGGTCGGGGTCGCGGCTTTGAAGTCGGGCGGAATGGTGATCGTGGTCGACGCTGAAAACCCGGACGATGACGGCGATCTCATGATCGCCGCCTCTCATGCCACACCCGATCGAGTGGCGTTCATGATGCGTCACACAAGTGGCATCCTCTGCGTCCCGATGCTCGTGACCGACCTCGATCGGCTGCATCTGCCTCCGATGGTTGCGCTCAACGAGGATCCCAACGGTGCCGGCTACACGGTGTCGGTGAACGCCCGCAACGGTATCGGCAGCGGAATCTCGGCGGCTGACCGGGCCAGGACAATATCGATACTTGCCGACCCCAGCAGCAAGCCGAGTGACCTGAACAGACCCGGCCACGTCTTCCCGTTACGGGCGGTCGAGGGAGGGGTGCTTCGCCGGGCAGGACACACGGAGGCAGCCGTCGATCTGGCTCGGTTGTCGGGGCTGCCACCCGTCGCGGTGATCTGCGAGGTTGTCGACGACGACGGTGCGGCACTGCGCGGTTCCCGGCTGCGCCTCTTCGCCGCCCAACACCGGTTGCCCATCGTCACGATGTCCGAACTGGTCACCTATCGACGCAGTACCGAACGGCTGGTCGAATTCAAGGCGGCCAGCCGACTGCCCACCGACTACGGCGTGTTCCGGGCGTGCGGTTTCCGTTCGGTACTCGATGGCCGAGAGCATCTGGCGCTGGTGATGGGAGATATTGCGGAGCCGGGGGTTTCGCCCACACTGGTACGCGTCCACACCGAGTGCTTGATAGGCAACGTCTTCGGCTCCGAGGGCTGCGACTGCGATGCACAGTTGGCCTATGCGATGAAGATGGTTGCAGCCGAGGGCCGAGGTGTTGTGCTCTACCTACGTGGCCACGCAGACCCACACGGAGGCACGGATGCCCGCGATCAGGGGGTGGCCGCGCAGATCCTCGCAGACCTCGGGGTGCGGCACATGCGCCTGTTGACGAACCATCAGGTCGGTCGGACCGAGCTGGTCGGCTATGGCCTCGAAGTCGTCGAAACACTGCCACTGCCTGCCTGATTCAGTCCACGATGTAACCGGGGCGAATCACCAATGGCAGATTGCGTTAACAATGTGCTGCTTCCATGTGCGGGTCGGGGGTGGCGAAGGGAGCACCGAACAGTGTCAGCGGGCGAACCATACGGGCGGTGTAGGCCGAAGTTCCGGCATACCGGGTCGATCCGTCCCGACGTGCTCTACCAACGACAGCGCCACAGTCCGGACCGGCTGAACAACTCTCAACGGCGCACCTACGACCTGCTGCGGTCGTCCATCCTGTCGACGAGCAAAAGCCTGCTACTTGTCGAACGGGAACTCACCGATGCCCTCTCGGCCAGCCGGGGCACGGTGCGAGCCGTACTACAGCAACTAGCCCGGGAGGGTCTGGTCACCCGCGAACCAAAGAATGGAACCCGAGCCACCGGTTCGCTGCTGCTGCCCCTCGATGAGCTCAGGACGATGGCCCAGCTTCCCGGCGACTGTTCTCCCCCGGTCGAGTCCCGCACGATCGAATGCCGGCCGGTCGGTTGCCCGCCGGTGGTGCGTGACCGCCTGCGGCTGACCGCCGGCTGGAACGTCCTGATGATCGAAAGCCTGATGGTCCACGACGGGCTCACGATCGGGGTCGCAGTCGGCTACATCGGCGTGAGCGAGTCGCAGTCTCGCCGTATCGATGCGGAGGGTCAGGACGTCATCTCGATCCTGGAGCGGCAGCTCGGCATCCGCATCGGCCCCAGCCGCACCACCGTCAGCGCCGTCACCGCCGACGAAGAGACCGCTGACCTGATCGGTGTCGACATCGGCGCTCCACTGATCTGGCTCGAGGATGTCCTCGAAGACCAGGAGGGACGGCCCAGGGCTCTATCGCAGCTCCGCCTGCGCGGTGACCGAGTCGCGTTCAGCGCCAACGCCCGTCGAACCGCTTGAAGGTTCAGAAGCTGGTCAGGTTTCCGCGTAGGTGCGGGGAGCCATAGGAAGTCCGAGCGAGTCCGCGTACCTGTAGCTCCGGCACCAAGCCATCGGCGATCTCGGCTACCACCCGCCGGTTGAGGGGCCCGGCCACGAACAGCACACCGTCACCGCCGACCTCACCGATCATCTTGCCCAGCTGGTCGGCCACCTCAGCCGGGGTGCCCACCGGTTCGATGGCATGAGTCTGCGCCGCGACTTCTCGCAGGGTGCGGCCTGGATCACCCAGACGTGCAGCCAACGAACTCTGGTGGCCGTTGGTCTCGAACGTCGCGGACAGGTCCCGCAGCGGGGTGTCGACGTCGTAGGGCGAAAAATCGATATCGGTGATGAAGCCGAGACCCGCCAGCCCGGCCTCGGGATTTTCCCAGACCTCGTCGTCGTGACGCTTCTTGCGGTCCACCGCTTCCGCATGGGTCTCCCCCAGGTAAGGCGTACACAGGAACAACACCTTGACTCCGGCGGGATCTCGCCCCGCCGCTTCCGCACGGCCGAGGACGTCGTCGCGGTACTCCTTCATCTCCTCCACAGAGGTCGCTGCGGCGATGATGCTGTCCGCGTTCCGGGCGGCGAATTCACGGCCGGCAGATGATCCGCCGGCCTGGATCAGAGCCGGCCGGCCCTGGGGAGGCGGGGCGGTGTTCAACGGTCCGCGACTGCGAAAGAACCGACCGCTGAAATCCACCGGTCGCACCTTGGTGTGATCAGCGAAGACTTCGGCCTCGAGGTCGGCAACCACGGCGTCGGCGTCCCACGACGACCACAATGCGCAGACCGCATCGGTCATCTCCTGCGCGATCTCGTAGCGGAGGTCGTGCGCCGGCTGGCCCTGGTTGCCGTAATTCTGCGCGGCCCGGTCCGAGCTACCCGTCACGATGTTCCACCCCGCCCGGCCGGCGGACAGGTTGTCCAGCGTCGCGACCAGCCGGGCCAGCAGGTAGGGCTGATACTCCGTCACCGCCAGCGTGGGGACAACACCGATATGCTTTGTTGCGCTGAGCATCACAGTGGCCAGCACTGCCGGATCGTGCTTGGGCACCGCTCGTGCGTGCTGAAGGTAGTAACGCGTCGATGCTTCGTACCCATCGGGCACGTAGGCGGAGTCTTCGATGATCAGATAATCGAAGCAGGCACGTTCGAGCGCGCGGATGAAATCGACATGGAACTCACCGTTCATCCAGCTGGTTGCGGCGTTGCCGCGCCACTGACTCTTCCAGTCGTGCACCCCGAAGCCGTTGCCGAGAAACCAGGCCAGGTGCATCCTTTGATCGCTGTCCACCCGAGCCTCCTCGCCGACGCCGACCCCTGGTTCCCCCACCACCGGATGTTGTGTGTTGTGGAACCACTCAATCCGGCGTGCGTCATCGACGTGTGTCGGACAACGAACGACCCCATTGCGCCGGGCCCGGGCGTCGACCCCGGGTGACGGTGATCACCGGTTGGCCGCGCCCGCGTAAAGCTGCCGACTTCTCATCGGCGAAGAGATGAAACAAACCATTTGTTAATTGGTGTCAACACATCCACGCCACCCGCCTGAAGAGGAGGATTTCATGAGAATCGACCTTCACGAGCTCTTGACCTTCGGCGGTGTGCAGTGAGGCCCAGCCCGACCCGGCCTGTGCGGCCCGAGACGCTCTACCAGCGGAACCGCCAGACGCCCGACCGCCTCAACAACTCGATGCGACGGACCTACGACTTGCTGCGTTCGACCCTGCAGAACGGACGTGGTGACCAGTTTCTCGTCGAGGGCGAGCTCATCGACGCGCTGTCGGCGAGCCGCAACACCGTCCGGGCAGTGCTGCAGCAGCTCGCCAAGGATGGCCTGGTGACCCGAAGCCCCAAACGCGGGACCCGATCGGCGGCCGCAGTGATGCTGCGCATCAACCAGCTTTCTCCCGTAAGGGAATTCGGTGGCGACGCGAGTATCCGCACCGAGCTCAAGACCCTCGAGTATCGAACCCTGGGGGGTCTGCGGCTGGTGCGCGAACGACTGCGCCTACCGTCCGATTGGACGGTGCTCATGATCGAGTCGCTGCTCATGCAGGACACGCAGCCGCTGGGGATTTCGGTGAGCTATATCGCGATTCACCCCGACGAGTCCCGCGACCTCGAGTTCAACGAGCCCGACCCCCTCCTCTTCCTGGAGAGGCAGCTCGATGTGAAGATCACCGGCAGTCGTACCACGATCGGCGCCACGGCGGCCGACGCGCAGTCGGCAGCCCTGGTCGGTGTAGTGCTCGGCGCACCGATGATCTTCTTGGAGGACATCCTCGAGGATGCGAGCGGCCAGCCGCGTGCGCTGTCGCAGTTCCGGATGCGTAGCGACCGGATCGCCTTCACGGCGTGTGCGTCGCGTTCGGCCTGACTCCGCCCACAGTTCCAAAGCGCTCACCTGTCGGCCGACCTGTGGCTGACGCGGTTGGGCGACGAACCGATTCGCGAGGTCGGGTCAGTGAGTGGTGCTCGGTGTTGGCCGACCACAGCGCGGCATAGCGGCCGCCCAGTGCCAGCAGCTGCTCGTGGGTGCCGTCCTCGACGATCAACCCGTTGTCGACGACCAGCACACGCTGCGCGGCGCGGGCGGTCTGCAGTCGGTGGGCGATGACGATCGTGGTGCGGCCCCGCGACACCTGAGTCATGGCACGCTGCACCTGCGCCTCGGTGGCCAGGTCCAGGTTGGCCGTCGCCTCGTCCAGCAGCAGGATGCGCGGGTCCACCAGCAGGGCTCGGGCCAGCCCCAGCAGTTGGCGCTGCCCGGCCGACAGCGAACCGCCCTGCTCACTGACGGGAGTGTGGTATCCGAGGGGCAGTTCAGCGATGAAGGCGTGCGCACCGACCGCACGGGCGGCTTGTTCGACGAGCAGATCCGGCGCTTCCGGGTTGCCGTAGGCGATGTTGGAGCGAATCGTTCCGGAGAACAGAAACGGCTCCTGCGGCACATAGCCCAGTTGGCGGCGGTACGCCACCAGGTCGAGCTCCCGCAGAGGCAGCCCGTCGATCAACACGGTGCCGCAGGTGGGGTCATAGAACCGGGCGATCAATTTGACCAGGGTCGACTTGCCCGCCCCGGTAGTGCCGACCAACGCCACCGTCTGACCCGCCGGGATCTCCAGGGACACATCGTTCATCGCGACAAGGCCGGTGCTCGGGTAGACGAACGTGACGTGTTCGAGCTGGATCCGGCCGTCGAGCCGCTCCCTGCGGGCACCCGACGCCGCCGCAGGTGTAGCACTCGGCGTCCTCAACAGCTCGCGTAGCTGGGTCAGCGCAACACCGGCCTGCAGCCACTGATCGAACACGAAGGACAGCTGCTGAATCGGTGTGAAGAACAGATCCAGGTACAGCAGGAAGGCGATGAGCACGCCGTAGCTGAGGTCGCCTGCGGCCAGGCGCGGTGCCGCGACCGCGAGGGCGATCGCCTTTGCAACGATGCTGAGCAGTAGCAGGAAGGGAAAGAACCGGGCCATCAACTCGGCCGAGCGCACCCGCGCCGTGCAGTAGGAGTCCGCCAGCACCGCGAACCGCGCCTCGTTGGCCGGTTGCTGGCAATAGGCCTGGCTCACCGCAACGCCCGCCAGACTCTCCTGCATGTTGCCGTACAGAACCGAGACCCGCTCACGGGCAAGCAGATAGGTCCGCCCCGACTCGCGGCGGAACCACAGCGTCGCAGCGATGAGGAACGGCAGCACCACGGCGGTCGCCAGCGCCAGCTGTGGATCGAAGATGGCCAGCGCCACCGCCACCCCGGCGCAGGACAGCAGGCTCACCATCGCCGTCAGCAGGCCCTGCTGCAGGAGCTGGGCGAAGGCCTCCACATCGGAGGTCATCCGGGTCATGATGTGGCCCGCCATGAACTGCTCGTAGTAGTTGAGCGCGAGCCGCTGCAGATGGGCGAAGGTGCGCACGCGCAGACCGAACAGCACCCGCTCCGCCGTTCGCTGGGTGAAGACGACCATCACCCTGGTGTTGATCCAGATCAACACCTGCACCGCCGCAAGCACCAGGCACACCACGACCAGAGCCCGGTGGGAGTTCTTCAGGACGCCGTGGTCGAGCCCGTACCGAATCAGCATCGGCGCGGAGATCCACAACAGCCCGTCGAACACCACCAGCAGGCTCGCCAACAGCAGTGGCCGGCGGAACGGTCGGAAAACGCTGCCCATGGAGAGTTCCCGAACCGGCGCGGTCGCCTCGGCCATGTCGATGTCCGGGCTGTCCCGCAAGGGCGGCAACGCCCGCACCGCGTCCGTCAGCTTGGGGGAGACGCTCGACAGCCCGGCCAGCGTGGAGGCATCTCCACTCATCCCGGGACCCTGCGACCCCGAGGCCGCCCGGGTGGCCGCCTCGCTGGTGAAGCTGCTCATCTTCGGCGCGCCCATCCGGGACACTCCCTCGGGCCAAGCGGCCTCGTCGAGCTCGGTCACCGGCGCCTCGGCCGATGCCGAGGCGGCGGATTCCGCTGCGGGGCCGGTCAGCAGCTCTCGAAACAGCTCCGACCGCCCGAGCAGCTCCTCGGTCGTTCCGCTGTCGACGATCCGGCCCCGGTCCAGCACGATCACCCGATCGGCGAGCATCAGGGTCGAGCGTCGGTGCGCGATGAGCACCGTGGTGCGTCGGGCGCGCACCTCCTCCAGTGAGCGGTGCACTGCGTGTTCGGTGCGTGCGTCGATCGCCGACGTGGCGTCGTCGAGGATGAGCACCGTCGGGTTGGTCAGGGCCGCGCGAGCCAGCGCCAGTCGCTGGCGTTGGCCACCGGACAGCGTGAAGCCACGCTCTCCGACCAGCGTGTCGTAGCCTTCCGGCAGCCCCGCGACGAATCCGTGTGCGTGCGCGGCCACGGCGGCGCGCTCGATTTCGTCGTCGCCGGCGTCGGGGCGGCCGAATGCGATGTTGTCCCTGATCGTCGTGGAGAACAGGAACCCTTCCTCGAAGACGATGCCGACCGTCGCGCGCAGCGAGGTCAGGCTGTAGTCGCGGACGTCGCGCCCGTCGAGCCGAACCGTGCCGGCGGTGGGGTCGTGAAAGCGGGCCAGCAGATGGGCCAACGTCGACTTTCCGGACCCGGACGCGCCGACGATGGCCACCGTCTCCCCCGGCACGACCCGCAGACAGATGTCGTGCAGGACCGGCTCGCCACCGGAATAACCGAAGTCGACATGGTCGAGTTCGACCAGGCCGACCGGTTCGGTGAGCACGACAGGATCCGGCCGCTCCCGGACGCGCGACTCGATCGACAGCAGCTCCACGATCCGTTGCGCTCCGGCCCGCGCCTGCTGGCTGGTAGCCATCAGCCCGGACAGGAAGCGTACCGGCGCGACGAGTTGCAGGATGTAGCTGCCGAAGGCCAGGAACACACCCAGGGAGACCCGGCCCTCCATCACCAGCCACCCCCCGAGTGCCAGCATCGCAAGCTGGGTGAGGCCCGGAATGGCGTCCAGTGCGGCGGAATAGACAGCGGTGATCCGGGCTGTGCGCAGTCGGGACTGAAACAGCTTGCCCGCCTCGGCATGCAGTGCGTCCTGTTCCTGGCTCTCCTGGCCGAACGCCTTGACGACACGGACACCGGTGACTGCTTCCTCGACCACTCCGGCGACGCTGCCCTGGAAGCGTTGGTCCATCCAGCTGGCCGGAAAAGACCTGCTGCGGAATCGCATCGCGACGATCAGGAAGGTGGGCACCGACACCACCATGATCAGCGCGAGCAGCGGCGACAGCACCACCATGACGACCAGGGAGACGACGAGGAGTGCGATGTTGCCGTAGGCAACGCCGAGTTGTTGCAGGAACATCTGGATCAACGTCAGGTCGCAGGTGGCACGCGACATGATGTCGCCCGCCCGCAACTCGTCGCGGCGGGAGGCATCCAGGTACTGCATGTGATGGTGCACCCTGACCTGCAGATCACGCTGGGCGCGGACCGCCGCACGGCCGCCGACGGAGCGCCGCAGATAGTTGGCCACGAAGCTCGCCAGGCCCGCGGCCAGCAGGATGCCCAGCCACAGCGGCAGGGAGCGCCGGTGTTCGACGATCGTGTCGTCGAGGATGATCTGCTGGATCAGCGGGACCAGACCGATCAGACCCATGGCGATGATGGCGAGTACCACCCCGGCCCAGATGCCGATTCGGTTGCGGCGGCTCAGCACCGGCGCCAGCAGACTCAAGGTGCCGCGTCCGAACCGTCCATGGTGCTCCGACTCGACCGGGGGCAACGGAGAGGAGTTGCCGGTGTTCGCTTCCCGCATGTCGAGTGGAGCTGTCATCTCTTCATGGCACAACTTCTGCGATTCCGGCCGAAAACGTCGCGGTTGCCAGCGGATTGCGCTACCGCAACGCCTCAGACGGTGACGCGTGGGTCGGCGACGGCCTGCATGAGATCCACGATGATGTTGGCCAGCACGTATAGGGCGCCGATCACCAACGTGACGCCGGCGATCGTGTTGAAGTCTCCTTTGGAGATGGCTTGAGCGATGAAGAGACCGATGCCGGGCCGGGCGAAGATCAGCTCCACCACGATGCTGTTGCCGATCATTCCGGCGAGCTGCAGACCCAGCAGGGCGAACACCGGACCCACGGCGTTGCGTAGCGCGTGTTGCACCAGGATACGTTTCTCACCAATGCCTTTGGATCGGGCAGTGCGGATGTACTCCGATCGCATGGTGCCCTCCAGGCTGCTGCGCAGCACTCGGCCCACGGCGACGGCGGGCGTGATCGCGATGCACAGCGCGGGCAGAATGAGGTGTTTGAGCGCGTCCCAGAACAGCACTGGCCGGCCCGCCAGCAGGCTGTCGATCAACAGGAAATGAGTCGGCCCGGTGGGTGCGTCGTACATCGAGGTCTGCCCGGTGACCGGCAGGATGTCAAGCCAGCGGTAGAACACCAGCATCGCCAGCAGGCAGGCGAGAAACACCGGCACGGACGCACCGGAGATCATCACGACCCGGAGCACCCCCGACCCGCGCCAGCCCTGCGCCGTCGCCAAGCCGAGGAAGCATCCGATGATTGCGATGAGGATTCCGGCGACAAAGACCAGTTCCAATGTCACAGGGAGGAACTCGAGGATGTTTCCCGCCACCGGGGTCCGTGTCACGGTGGACATGCCGAGGTCGCCCTGTAACGCCTTGCCGAGATACCCGAGCAACTGCACAGGCAGCGGGTCGTTGAGTCCGAGTTTCTCCCGAGCGGCTTCGTAGACCTCGGGAGGTGCCTTCTCGCCGACCAATGCCACCACCGGGTCGACCGGGGCGATCTTCTGCAGCGTGAACACGACCACAACGAGCGCGAGCAACACGGGTACGGCGCCAAGGAAACGCCGGCCGAGTGTCATCAGCATGGCGGCTCCTACTCAGCGGTCGCGGATGCGGTCACGCAGTGCGTCACCTGCGAAGTTGCTGACGATGGCGATGAGCCCGACGGCCACGGCGGGGAAGATGGGGATCCACCAAGCACTGAAGATGTGGGTCAGACCCTGGGCACTCATCGCGCCCAACTCGGGCGCGGGTTGTGGAGCTCCGAGCCCAAGGAAGGACAGGCCGGACAGCAGCAGCACCAGGGCCGAGATGTCCAGGCTGGCAGTGACGATGGTGACCGGGACAGCCCCTGGGAGCAGATGACGGGTGAGCTGACGCCGCCGGCCGGCACCGGCGATGCGCGCCGCCTCCATATGGGGTGAGGCGCGCAACTTACGGATCTCGGCGCGCACGATCCGCGCGTAGAGCGGCCACCACACGATCGCGACGCCTATGAGGGTGTGGATGTAGGACGGGCCCATGGCAGCTACCACGGCAATCGCCAGAATTGGCCCGGGCAAGGAGAGGAATACGTCGGTGATCCGCATGAGCGCGGCGTCGACGATCCCCCCGGTGGCCCCGGCGATCAGGCCGATGAGGCCGCCGATCAGCACCCCGGAGGCGACCACTGCCAGCGCGCCCCACCAGCTTGTCGACATGCCGACCAGTACCCGGGACAACACGTCACGGCCCACGGTGTCGGTGCCCAGCCAGTTCTCGGCGCTGGGCGCGACCATCGCCTTTCCCGCAGGCACCAGCGGGTCGAAGGGGGCCAGCACGGGTGCGAAGATCGCCACCAGGAACATCACCGCGAGCGCGCCGAAGGCGAGCCAACTCGGCACCGAGGTGCCGCGGAAATAGTCCTTGACTGCCAGGGTGGCTTTCCACCCGGAAGGAAGCGGAACCCGAATTCCGGGTATGTACGGTTGTGCGACTGCCACGGTTCCTCCTGTGGGGACTGCATGGAACGTCTCTGGTGCGAAGTTCACACGCAACCGGTATCGCCAACAGATCGATCATGTTGCGAGGCGATTGCGCCTCGGGCCTTGAGGTTTCACCGGATGTCATATGCCGCGCTGCGCGCTCAACCCGGGGCGGGTGCGGGCGGCGGGAACCGGCGGGCGGTGCTGCGGGCGAGCATGGCACCGGCCGCAAGGACACCCGACACCACCGCCAGGCCGCCACCCGCACCGAGTGTGGCGATGAGGAGGTTGACGCTTCCGGCCCCGAGAAACGAGCCCATCCCACATGCGATCCGGTAGGTGGCCACCCCGGTGGAGGGATTCGGACTCAGCGCCACGATGAGTACTGGAGGCGCAGACAGGGCGATACCGTCGACCACGCCGAACAGGGCAGCGGCCGCGAAGAACCCGCGAAGATCCTGCACGGTGGCCAACAGGACCACCGCGGCGATGCCGAGCAGGAGCGCGCCCGCGAGGCATCGGGCCGGCGGTACCCGTTCGAACAGGCGCCCTGACAGAGCCAGCACTCCGATCTGCACCGCAGACAGGATCCCCAGCGCCACACCGATGTTCGCCGCAGAAAGCCCATAGGCATGGCCGACCAACGGCAGCGCAGTGTTCTCGATGCCACTACGCAGGTAGTTCCCGAACAGACCCAGCGCGAGTGACATCCGCAGAACCGGAGGCAAGCTCAGTTCCGGCAACCCGACCCGGGGCCGGTGACCGTCAGCGGGCGGCGGCAGCCCGGGCAACAGCAGTACTGCCGCCCCGGCAACCACGACACCGAGCCCGGCGCAGACCAGGAAGCTGAGTCGGTAACCGTCCAGTCCGGAGAGCAGCCCGGCGATGATGCCGCCGGTAGGTGCCCCCAGAGCCGCGCCGAGCAGCTGCAGCCCCTGGTTGGAACCCAACACCTTGTGGGGGCGGCTGTGCATCCGGACAGCGACCTGCAACGCTGCGCCTGCGACCACGGCGCTGGCGAAACCCTGCAGTACGCGCGAACCGATCAGGCCAGCTGTCCCCTCGGACAGCATGAAGCACGCCTCGCTGGCTGCGAACAGTGCGAGTCCGATCGCAATCGTCGCTCGTGCGTCGACGCGGGTGATCACCCGCGTTCCGAACACGTCGACAGCAACGACGCCGAGCGCCGAAACCAGGATGAACGCGGTCACCTCGGCGGTGGAAAGGCCCAGTTTGATGGCATAGAGCAGTTCGATCGGCGCGGTCATCGCCATGATGAAGCCGACCAGGACCATGGTGAGCGAATAGCTCCATGGGTGCGCGCCCGGAATATGCCCTTGCTCTGCTGGTGGGTTTGGCGTGGTCACCGCTGGCCACGCGGAATCTGGTTGATGTCAGTGCCCTCAGATCAGTGCCCTCAGAACTCGCGGAGGGTCTCGCGCAGAGTCGTTGTGGTGTAGGCGGTTCGGGTCAGGCCCCGCCGCTGAAGGGCCGGCACCAGCCCGTCACAGATGGACTCGATGTACTTTCGCGAGAGGTCCCAGCCGGGCTTGGCGATCAGGAAGCCGTCGCCACCGACGTGTTCCATGGCCTCGCCCATCTTCTCGGCGACCTGATCCGGGGTGCCGACGAGTTCCAGACCGCGCTTGGCCCGGTGCAGCACGAGTTGGCGCAGTGTCTTCGGCCCGGGGGTGCCGTCGCCGCGCATGAAGTACTCCAGCGACCCGCGTTCGCCGTTGGTGGTCAGATCCGCAGGCAACGGCTCGTCGAGATCGAACTGTTTGAAGTCGATCTCGGTGTTCGACGAGATGCTGACCAATGACTTCTCCACGTAGGAAGGATGATCGAGCAGACGGTCGACCTCCGCACGGGCTTCGGCCTCGGTCGCCGCGATCGTCGGGGAGACCACGAACAGAAGCTTGACGTCATCGGGATTGCGACCCGCAGCCGCGGCTCGGGCGCGGATGTCGTCGCGGTACTCCTTCATGCCCTCGAGACCGGTACCGACCGCGACGATCGCGTCAGCGGCACCGGCAGCGAACTGGCGGCCCTTAGGCGACGCACCCGCCTGCAGGAATGCCGGCCGGTGCTGCGGCGACGGCACCGTGTTCAACGGGCCACGGGACTTGAAATACTTCCCGTCGAAATCGATGGTGTGAACCTTGTTGAAATCAGCGAAAGTGTGGGTCTTTCGGTCCATCACCACCGCATCGGCCTCCCACGAATCCCACAACTGGTTGACGACGTCGAAATACTCCTCGGCCACGTTGTAGCGCTCATCGTGCTCGGGCAATCCCTCCAACCCGAAGTTCTGCGCCGCCCGATCCTCAGCCGAGGACACGATGTTCCACCCGAACCGGCCCTGTGCAATCGAGTCGACGGTCGAACACAACCGCGCCAACAGATACGGCGGATAAAAGCTCGTCGACATCGTCGACACCACACCGAGGTTGCTGGTACTGCACGCCACCTGCACGGCCAACGGCACCGGGTCGTGCTTCGGCGCGAACGCCGAGTGCTTCAGCGCGCCTTCCATGGTGCCGCCATACGCATCGGCCACCATCACGGTGTCCTCGATCATGATGAGGTCGAAGCAGGCCCGCTCCATGGCCCGCGCCATGTCGACGTAGAACCGCCCATTCGGCCACATCCGGACATCCGGTGAAGCGTCGTCGGTGTCCCACTCCGGCGGGATGAAGTTCATGAACCAGCCGAGGTGAAACTTCGTGGTCATGGGGATGCTCCTTCTCGTCGGGTTCGGTTGTCAGAACTCGCGCAGGGTCTCGCGCAGAGTCGTTGTGGTGTATTCCGTGCGCATCAGCCCGCGTCGCTGCAGGGCGGGCACCAATCCGTCGCAGACCTCGGTGATGTATTCGCGGGACAGGTCGCGCCCACCCCTGCTGATCAGAAAGCCGTCGCCGCCGATCTCCTCCATGGCCTGGCCCATCTTCTCGGCGACCTGATCGGCGGTGCCGACGAGTTCCAGTCCGCGGGTGGTCCGCTCGTGGACCAGTTCGCGGAGGGTCTTGGGTCCGGGAGCACCGTTGCCTCGCATGAAGTGTTCGAGTGATCCGCGTTCGCCGTTGGTGGTCAGGTCCGCCGGCAGTGGTTCGTCGAGATCGAACTGCTTGAAGTCGATCTCGGTGTTCGACGAGATGCCGACCAACGCCTTTTCCTCGAAGTTCGGGGCCGCCGCGAACCGGGCCACCTTTGCGCGGGCTTCGGCTTCGGTGGCGGCGATCGTCGGGGACACCACGAAGAACAACTTGATGTCATCAGGATTGCGGCCACTGGCCGCCGCCCGCGCCCGGACATCGTCGCGGTACTCCTTCATCCCCTCCACCCCGGTACCGACCGCGATGATCGCGTCAGCGGCACCGGCAGCGAACTGACGACCTTTCGGCGACGCACCCGCCTGCAGGAACGTCGGCCGATGCTGCGGAGACGGCACCGTGTTCAACGGACCGCGGGACTTGAAATACTTGCCATCGAAATCGATGGTGTGAACCTTGTTGAAATCAGCGAAAGTGTGGGTCTTCCGATCCATCACCACCGCATCGGCCTCCCACGAATCCCACAACTGGTTGACGACGTCGAAATACTCCTCGGCCACGTTGTAACGCTCATCGTGCTCGGGCAACCCCTCCAACCCGAAGTTCTGCGCCGCCCGATCCTCAGCCGAGGACACGATGTTCCACCCGAACCGACCCCCGGCGATCGAATCAGCCGTCGAACACAACCGCGCCAACAGATACGGCGGATAAAAACTCGTCGACATCGTCGCCACCACACCAAGATTGGAGGTGCTACACGCCACCTGAATCGCCAACGGCACCGGATCCTGCTTCGGCGCAAAGATCGCATTCTTCAACGACCCCTCCATGGTGCCGCCATACGCATCGGCCACCATCACCGTGTCCTCGATCATCATGAAGTCGAAACACGCCCGCTCCATACTCTTCGCCATATCCACGTAGAACCGCCCGTTGGCCCAATCGGCCACATCCGGCGAAGCCCACTGCGACTCCCAATCCGGCGGCGTGAAATTCATGAACCAGCCGAGGTGAAACTTCTTGGTCATGGGACGCTCCTTCTCGTTGGGTTCGGTTGTCAGAACTCGCGCAGGGTCTCGCGCAGAGTGGACTTGGTGTATTCGGTGCGGGTCAGCCCGCGTCGCTGCAGTTCGGGGACGAGCCCGTCGCAGACCGATTCGATGTAGCTGCGGGTCAACCCGCGCCGCCAGAGCAGGAAGCCGTCGCCACCGATTTTGTTGATCGCGTCCTCCATCTCGTCGGCGACCTGCTCGGGGGTTCCGATGAACTCCATCCCGAAGGAGGCGGCAGCGATCGCGAGTTGGCGCAGTGTCTTGGGACCGGGGGTGCCGTCGCCGCGCATGAAGTGTTCGAGTGAG
This sequence comes from Mycolicibacterium hippocampi, assembly GCF_010723735.1. Classification (GTDB taxonomy): domain Bacteria; phylum Actinomycetota; class Actinomycetes; order Mycobacteriales; family Mycobacteriaceae; genus Mycobacterium; species Mycobacterium hippocampi. The sequence continues at coordinate 5,162,382 of NZ_BLLB01000002.1, forward strand.
CCGCGTTCGCCGTTGGTGGTCAGGTCCGCCGGCAGTGGTTCGTCGAGATCGAACTGCTTGAAGTCGATCTCGGTGTTCGACGAGATGGCTACCAACGCCTTCTCCACGAACCTGTCCGAGGAGCCGAACCGCTCGTGTGCGGCGCGGGCTTCGGCTTCGGTGGCGGCGATCGTCGGGGACACCACGAAGAACAACTTGATGTCATCAGGATTGCGGCCACTGGCCGCCGCCCGCGCCCGGACATCGTCGCGGTACTCCTTCATCCCCTCCACCCCGGTACCGACCGCGATGATCGCGTCAGCGGCACCGGCAGCGAACTGACGACCTTTCGGCGACGCACCCGCCTGCAGGAACGTCGGCCGATGCTGCGGAGACGGCACCGTGTTCAACGGACCGCGGGACTTGAAATACTTGCCATCGAAATCGATGGTGTGAACCTTGTTGAAATCAGCGAAAGTGTGGGTCTTCCGATCCATCACCACCGCATCGGCCTCCCACGAATCCCACAACTGGTTGACGACGTCGAAATACTCCTCGGCCACGTTGTAACGCTCATCGTGCTCGGGCAACCCCTCCAACCCGAAGTTCTGCGCCGCCCGATCCTCAGCCGAGGACACGATGTTCCACCCGAACCGACCCCCGGCGATCGAATCAGCCGTCGAACACAACCGCGCCAACAGATACGGCGGATAAAACTCGTCGACATCGTCGCCACCACACCAAGATTGAGGTGCTACACGCCACCTGAATCGCCAACGGCACCGGATCCTGCTTCGGCGCAAAGATCGCATTCTTCAACGACCCCTCCATGGTGCCGCCATACGCATCGGCCACCATCACCGTGTCCTCGATCATCATGAAGTCGAAACACGCCCGCTCCATACTCTTCGCCATATCCACGTAGAACCGCCCGTTGGCCCAATCGGCCACATCCGGCGAAGCCCACTGCGACTCCCAATCCGGCGGCGTGAAATTCATGAACCAGCCGAGGTGAAACTTCTTGGTCATCTCTATCCTCCTCGGTCCGTTACGCTTTGAAGCCATCACAGCCCACGCGCATGTCGCGGTGAATGCGTCACCGTGGCGTCTCTATTGCGCCGTCAGGAGGCAGTCCGCTCCGGGCTCTGCTGGTCTGTTTGGGTGAGAAGGCAAGCCGCGAAGCGGCTGCTGGTGCCGTCAAGCGAGTAGAGGATCGGCTCGTCTGTCGCACACCGATCGACCCGCTCCGGGCACCGCGGATGGAACGAACAACCCGACGGTACGGCGAGTGCACTGGCCGGTTCGCCCGGCAGGCGTACCGGCGCGGTACCCGGCGAGGGAATCGCGGCCAGCAGCGCTTTGGTGTAGGGATGCGTCGGGTTGTTGATGACCTCCACGGTGGGGCCCACCTCGACGATCTGGCCGAGATACATGACCGCCGTGCGGTCGGAGATGAACCGGGCGGCGGCCAGGTCGTGCGTCACGAACATCACCGCCATTCCGAGCTCTCGACGCAGTTCCTGCAGAAGGTTCAGTACCGACGCGGCCAGTGACGCATCGAGTGCCGACGTCGGCTCGTCGCACAGCAGCAGTTTTGGCGGAACGATGATCGCCCGGGCGAACGCCACCCGTTGGCGCTGACCGCCCGAGAGCAGGCCGGCCTTGACGCTCGCAACGTCGGGAGGCAGACCCACCTGACGCAGTGCCCGATCCACCAAGTTGCGCCGCTCGGCCCGGTTGGTCGTCTTGATCAGCCGTTCCCCGACGATCTCGCCGACCGTCAACCACGGTGTCAGTGAGGCGCCGGCGTCCTGAAACACCATCTGCGGTTGGCCGCCAGGGCGTTCGACGTTGCCTCTCTCCGGTTTCATCAGCCCGGCAACGACTCTCAGTAGGGTTGACTTGCCCGACCCCGACTCGCCGACCACCGCCACAGACTCGCCGGGGGCGATGTCGAGAATGACGTTGCGCAACGCATGGAGTTTGTCCTTGTGCAACAGGCCGCGCCGCACGTCGAAGTGCTTGTCGACGCCGTTGACCCGTGCGGCCGGCCGGGTGTCCTGCGGTTCCCTCATCGGCTTGAACGGCTCCGTCTCGGCGAGCTCGGCGATCACCGAGGTGGACTCGGGGACCAGACAAGCGGCGACACCGTCGTGGGTGGTGGCCGGAGTCGGGGCGGGGAGGGTTTCCTGGCAGGGCCCGACCGCGGCCGGGCAGCGGGGCGCAAACGCACAGCCGGGCGGGTGCGCACGAGGATCCGGAGGCTCTCCCGGCAGTGAGGGGATCGCGCGGCCGATCGGCAGGTCCAGGTCCAGACGCGCATTCAGCAGACCGACGGTGTAGGGGTGCGACGGCGCTCGCAGCACGCTGTCCATCCGACCGGCCTCGGCCAGCCGGCCGCCGTACATGACAGCAATGCGATCGCATACCTGCGAGGCCACCCCGATGTCATGGGTGACCAGAACGAACGAGGTACCCAGCTGGTCGCACAGGTCGCGGATCAGGCCCAGCACCTGCGCCTGGACGGTGACGTCGAGAGCCGTCGTCGGCTCGTCAGCGATGACCAGGTCAGGTTTGCCGGCCACCGCCATGGCGATCATCACCCGTTGGCGCAGACCACCCGACAACTCGTGTGGAAATGCTTTCATCCGACGTGCCGGGTCGGGGATGCCAACCAGATCGAGGAGGTGCAGTGCCTCTTCTGTCGAGCCCGCGGCTTCGACAACCTGGCGGCCCACCCTCATGGTCGGGTTCAGCGACGTCATCGGATCCTGGAACACCGCGCCCAGGTGCGTCTTGCGGACCCGCCGCCGCTCGTCGGCGGAGGCGGCGACCATATCCACACCGCACACCTCGGCGCGGCCGGTGATCCTGGGCGAAGGGTCACCGGAGAGCAGCCCGAGAAGGGCGTGGCCCATCACACTCTTGCCTGACCCGGATTCCCCCACTACGGCCAGGATCTCGCCGTGCCCGATGTCCAGCGTGACACCACGCAACGCGTTGACCGCAGCTCCCCGACGCTCGAAGGTGACTGCCAGGTCCACCACCCGGGCCCTCGGGGCAGGCGGTGCGTCGGACGCATCGATGGCAACATCGTGCGCTGTTGTCATGAGATTCCTCTTCTCTGGATGTGCACCACATCAGTTGCGCCGAATCTGCACTCCTGCAGGGTCTAGGCGCGTCTGATGACACCCGCGTCGAACACATAGGGCAGGTAGGAGTTTCCGACGAACCCGTCGATCTGCGCCTGGGTGATCGTGGTGTCCATCCGTCGACACAGCGGCACCCAGAGCGCCTCGTCTTGGATGGTCTCGGTGATCTGCAGATACACCTGGTTGGTCTCGGTGTCGGTGGGCTTGGTGATCGCCTCGTCCATGAGGCGGTCGACTTCGGGATTGCCATACTGAAAATAGTTGAGCGGTTTGGCTCCGGTACGCAGGAAGATCCGCATTGCTGTGTCGAGGTGCAACGCGTCGCCGCCGATGCCGGCGACCATGAGGTCGGGTCTGCGCTCGGCCGGCTGGTTGGCCAGGTCGAAGGACTCGGCGCTGGGCATGGCGCGGACGGTGATCTCCAGGCCGGTGGGGGCCAGCTGAGTCTGGATCAGCTCGGCCACCTGCTGCCCTGGCGCACCGTAGGAGGTCACCCAGGCCAGATCGACATTCTTGGACGCCAAGGTCGGCACGATCGCCTCCAGCGGCCCGGTGTCGACCGGTGGGTCGAAAGGCACCAGGCCTTCGGGAAACATGTTCTCCGGCCAGAAGTTCGCCTGCATCGGGGTCAGGCCCTGGAACGCGATCTCGACGATTGCGGCGCGGTCCAGGGCGGTCATCATCGCCTGACGCAGCGCCTTGTCGGCAAAGATTCCGGCATTGAAGTTCATCCACAGCACGATGACTGTGGAGCCGGGTACCGTGATGGTATTGAAATTCGCGTTCTGCTGGTAGGTCAGGACGTCGGGGATGGCGAAGCCCTTGGCCACCAGATCGAACGCCCCCTGGTCCAGTTGCAGTTTCTGAGTAGAGATTTCGGGCACGATCTCGATCCGGATGCTCTCGAAGTACGGCTCCTCACCCCAATAACCGTCGAACCGCTCCAGCGTGTACTGGCTGCCCGGCACGAACTCCTTCATCACATACGGCCCGGTCCCCGCATCGTGGGTCTTGAGCCACTCCTGCGCCAGATCATCTCCCACCGCATTGGATTCGACAGCCGTCGGACTCACCGCGAACATCTGCCACGGGCACGCCGCGTAATGCAGAAACGCATTGTTGGGCTCGGTCAGCGTCACCACCAACGTCGTCGGATCAGGCGCCTCCGACTTCGCGATACCCGCCACCATGTACGCCGGCCCCTCGTTGATCGCCGCCCGACGCTCAAAACTCTTGATCCACGCCGCCGCATCAGCCGCAGTCCCGTCATGGAACGTCACATCCGGCACCAACTTGAACGTGTACGTGAGCTGGTCCTCCGACACCGTCCACGACTCCGCCAGGCCGGGAACGATCTCCGAGGTACCCGACTTGTAGTTGACCAGCCCCTCGTAGCAGGCCGACATCACCTGCACCCCCTCCCCCTCGTACATGATGTCGGGATCAGGCACCTGCATGTCCTGCAGGAACGGCATCCGCAACGTCAGATTGCGCGCACCGTCCACACTCGCCTCACCACCACACGCAGCGACAAGATTGGCCAACGCGAGTCCCCCGACGGTCAGACCACTGACCTTCAGAAAACCACGCCGGTCCAGGGTAATTGGGGATCGAGTCACGAACGTCTCCTCGAACTGTGGGAGTGGAGGGTCGACGCGGCGGCGGACGATGGCGCTGCGGCAGGTGAGGTTCAGCCCTGCGCTGGGCCGTTCTCTTCGATACAAGATCAGTTTTCTGTTGGTCGACATCCAATCCGCGACGTATGTCAGCACCGCGTCGCCACGGTGGTTTTTCTATTGCGCCGTAACCGGGTGGCGAATTACAGATGTAACGAAGGGCGTGCCGGTCACTCAGAACTCGAGCAGGTTGTCGCGGAACATTTCGTAGCGATACCGATCCCGGGTGAGGCCGCGCTTCTGCAACTCCGGGACGAGGCCGTCGGTGATCTCACTGATCGAGCGACGGGTCAGAACATCCTGGGTGATCAGGAAGCCGTCGCCACCGACCTCGGCCATCACCTCACCCATCTGCTCGGCGACCTCGGCCGGCGTACCGAGGAACTCCACCCGCTGCCCGGTGCCGTACGCCGAGTGCGAGGCGACTTCACGTAGTGTCCGGTCGAGGTTCTGCCGGACGAACGCTGCCAGGGAGCTCTGGTGTCCGTTGGTGACCATCTGGTCGGCGAGCTCACGGATGGGGACGTCCAGGTCGAACACCGAGAAATCGATGTCGGTCGCGTACCCCATCCCCGCGAGCCGGAACCGCGGGTCGACGGCCGCGTCGGCGATCATCTTCTCTTTGCGCTCCACCGCGTGCCGGTGTGTCTCACCGAGGATGGGAGAGATCAGGAAGAGCACTTTGACGTCGTCGGCCTTGCGTCCGTGGCCCTCGGCGCGGGCCCGGACGTCATCTCGGTACTCGGTCATCTGGTCGACTGTCGTGGCCGACGCGATGATCGAGTCGGCGTATCGCGATGCGTACGCCCGGCCCTTCTCGGAGCCGCCTGCCTGGACGATCACTGGACGCCCCTGTGGGGAGCGCGCGGAGTTGATGGGACCACGCGACCTGTAGAAGCGGCCTTCGAAGTCCACTGCGTGCACCTTGTCGGGATCGGCGAACATCCCTTCCTGGTCGACGACCATCGAATCCGGCTCCCACGACTCCCAGAGCTGGGTGACGAGGTCGGTGAACTCCTCGGCCATGTCGTAGCGGACGTCGTGGTCCGGTTGCGCGTCGTGTCCGTAGTTCTGGGCGGCCCGGTCGGAACTGGCAGTCACCATGTTCCAACCGGCGCGGCCGCGCGACACATGGTCCATCGTCGACACCAGCCGCGCCAGCAGGTAAGGCGGGTACTCGGTGACCGCCAGCGTCGTCACGATGCCCAGCCGCTCCGTGTTCTGCGTGAGGATCGACGCCAGCACAGCGGGGTCGAACTTCGGTACCGCGTAGGCGTTCTCGAGATAGAAGTCGTGCTTTCCCTCCCAGGCATCGGGAACGAACGACGAATCCTCGAGGATGAAGTAGTCGAAACAGGCGCGCTCCAGCGACCGAGCCATGTCAACGTAGAAGTCGGGCAGCATGCCCTCGGACTTGTGCGTGCCGATCCACTGGTCGCGCCAGCCGTGAACTCGGTATCCGTTCATGAACCAGCCGAGATGGAACTTCGTGGCCTGCATCCGTACCTCCTCGCGACGTCCTGCCCCTTTCCGTCAGGGGCGACCGAAATGTAGCGACGCGTGGTTGCGGTACCGGATCGGTCCGGTTCCCGCGGTATTGCGCCGTGCCTACACGCGGGTGATCTTGTTGGGCGAGAAGACGTAGGGAATGTAGGAATCCTGCTCGATGCCATCGACATACGCGTGCATCACCATGTTCTGCGGTATGCGGCACAGCGGCACCCAGAGTGCCTCGTCTCTGACGAGTTCGGTGATCTGCAGGTACACCTGGTTCATCTCGGTCTCGGTGGGCTTGGCGATCGCCTCGTCCATGAGGCGGTCGACCTCGGGATTGCCATACTGGAAGGCATTGAGCGGTTTGGCTCCGGTACGCAGGAAGATCCGCATCGCCGTGTCGAGGTGCAACGCGTCACCGCCCATCGTGGCCACCAGCAGGTCGGGGCGTCGTTCGGCCGGCTGGTTGGCCATATCGAACCACTCGGCAGACGGCATGGCGCGGACGGTGATCTCCAGGCCGGTGGGGGCCAGCTGAGTCTGGATCAGCTCGGCCACCTGTTGTGCGGGTGCACCGTTGGACGTCACCCAGGCCAGATCGACATTCTTGGACGGCAGCGTCGGCACGATCGCTTCCAGTGGCCCGGTATCGACCGGTGGGTCGAAAGGCACCAGGCCTTCGGGAAACATGTTCTCCGGCCAGAAATTGGACTGCACCTCGGTGAGGCTCTGGAAGGCGGTGTCGACGATCGCGGCGCGGTCCAGGGCGGTCATCATCGCCTGCCGCAACGCCTTGTCGGTGAACACGCCGGCACCGAAGTTCATGTAGAGCGTCATCATCGACGCACCCGTTGTGGTGATGGCCTTGAACTGCGGGTTCTGCTTGTAGTTGAGGACGTCGGGGATGGCGAAGCCCTTCGCGACCAGATCGAACGCCCCCTGATCCAGTTGCAGTTTCTGAGTAGAGATTTCGGGCACGATCTCGATCCGGATGCTCTCGAAGTACGGCTCCTCACCCCAATAACCGTCGAACCGCTCCAACGTGTACTGACTGCCCGGCACGAACTCCTTCATCACATACGGCCCGGTCCCCGCATCGTGGGTCTTGAGCCACTCCTGCGCCAGATCATCTCCCACCGCATTGGATTCGACAGCCGTCGGACTCACCGCGAACATCTGCCACGGGCACGCCGCGTAATGCAGAAACGCATTGTTGGGCTCGGTCAGCGTCACCACCAACGTCGTCGGATCAGGCGCCTCCGACTTCGCGATACCCGCCACCATGTACGCCGGCCCCTCGTTGATCGCCGCCCGACGCTCAAAACTCTTGATCCACGCCGCCGCATCAGCCGCAGTCCCGTCATGGAACGTCACATCCGGCACCAACTTGAACGTGTACGTGAGCTGGTCCTCCGACACCGTCCACGACTCCGCCAGGCCGGGAACGATCTCCGAGGTACCCGACTTGTAGTTGACCAGCCCCTCATAACAGGACCTCATCACCTGCACCCCCTCCCCCTCGTACATGATGTCGGGATCAGGCACCTGCATGTCCTGCAGAAACGGCATCCGCAACGTCAGATTGCGCGCACCGTCCACACTCGCCTCACCACCACACGCAGCGACAAGATTGGCCAACGCAAGTCCCCCGACGGTCAGACCACTGACCTTCAGAAAACCACGCCGGTCCAGGGTAATTGGGGATCGAGTCACGGGCGTCGTCTCCTCAGACTGTGTGGTGCTCGGTGTCAGGGCGGTTCTGGCGGTGGATGTTTCGCCGCCGACCTCGCATACAAATCGCTGTAGGTGACAAACCGGGGTCACCGTCGTGGTGTTTCTATTGCGCCGGCCCCCACCGCGAAATGCCGGTGTAGCGGTTCCGCCGCTCAGATGGGTTCCAGCACCACCGGTGGGTTGGGCCCCAGCAGATCCCGGCGGCTGCGCAGTACGATCACCCCCAGCAGCGCCAGTCCCAGCAATGACGAGGTGATCAGCGCCGCCCGGGTGCCGAAGAGTTCCGCGCCGAGACCGATGGCTGCCATCCCGATGGGAAGCGCACCGATGGCTGTGCTGAGCACCCCCAACGCAACACCACGCTCGTTCGGGCCTGCCGACTCGATGGCCAACAAGCTCTGCATCGAACCGAACCCGGCCTGGCCGATACCGGCTATGAACAACGCGACGAAGGCGACAGCAAGCACTGGGACCATCGCGAAGACCAGCAGCCCCAGCAGCGCGATGGCCGATCCACAGGCGAACACCGTGCCGTAGCGGTACAGCGATCTGGTGGTGAGCACCAGACCGGCGGTGATCTGGCCCAGTCCCGGCGCCGCCGCGAGTGCACCCGCGAGTACCGCGCTCTGCGCGAAACCCTCGGCCACCACCGGTATCAGCGGAATGTAGCCGAACATGCACAGGTTCATCACGACTGTGATGGCGAGCATTGCCACGAACCGCCGACTGCGCCGTAACAGGGTCGCGCTTGTCGTCACCTGGTTTCGCAACGACACCGAACCCGCTGCTGGTGGCGTTGCGGCGTATCGGGGTCGCGGCACGAAGGCAAGCAATGCTGCGGAAACAACCAACAGCACGCCCATCCCGGCAAATCCAGCACCCATACCGAGCTGCTGGATCAAGATTCCGCCGACGAGGGTGCCGAACATCGCCGACCCCGCTTGCGCGGTCGCCTCGATGGTCATCGCCTGACTGGCCAGGCGGGGTCCCACGGTCTCGTAGATCAGGGGACGCTGGGCCGTCATGTTGACCAGGCCGCCGATACCGACGAGGAACATGAACGGAAACGTCATCCATACCTCGACCCGGTCGGATTGCACCGCGGCGAACATCAGGAACTCGACCGGGATCAGTACCAACTGCACGCCCAGGATCAGCCGCTTGCGTTCGAACCTGTCGCTGATCACTCCGGCGAAGAATCCGCCGAGCAGCATCGGGACGAAGAAGAGCGCGCCGACCACCTGGTTGAGGACGGGCGACCCGGCGATCTGGGTCAGCAGGTAGCTGGTGGTGAACAGGACGCCCCACCGGGTGGTGTGCCAGAGCAACGAGCTGAAGAACAGGTTTCGGTAGCCGGGCACCCGCATCAGCGCGCGTAACCGCCCGGTGTCGGCCGCGTCACCGGGGACCGCGATCAGGTCGTCGGCGGTCATGCGCCCGCCCCCGTCGCAGCGCGATGACGCACCAGCACCCCGATCAGGACGGGGAGCGTGAGAAGTGCCGAGCCGAGGGTGAGGGCGGTGAATCCCGCCCAGTTCATCACGATCCCGCAGACGACGCTCGCCAGCCCACCGCACACCGCGGTGGTGAGATCCGCGGTGCCCTGGATCGGCACCCGGTACTCCCAGGGGACGTGTTCGATCAACAGGCTCGAACCGCCGATGAGGGCCAGCGTCCAGCCCAGCCCGAGCGCGAACATCGCCACGAACATCAGGGCCACGCTGTCCGAGGACAGCGCCGACAGCCCGCAGGCGGCCAGAAGCACCAGCGATCCGGCGCGCAACGTAGCCAGCCTCCCCCGACGGTCGGCGTAGCGGCCGACAAGCGGGCTGAACGCGAACATGCCGGCGATGTGCACCGACACCACCAGCGAGCTGACCGCTTCGTGATCGTGCGCCTTCATGTCGATCGGCGTCATCGCCATCACCCCGACCATCACCGCCTGCGCGGTGACCATTGCCAACAGAGCCAGGCGCGCCATCGGCGAGGCGGCGATGGCGCGCGCGGACTCCCTCAGCCGTATCGGTCGCGCCCCGACGTTCACACCGTGTTCAGCCGCCGCGACCAGAAGTGGGTCGGGCCGCAGCCGGACCGCCACATTCACTGCGGCGCAGAAGAAGAAGAAAGCACTGAACAGCCACGGGCCTGCGTAGAGCTCCAGACCGAACCACGCCACCCCCAGATGTTCGGCCGGGACCACCAGCGTCGGCCCGAACACCGCCCCGAACGTCGACGCGAACAGGATTCGACCCATCGCGCGACCGCGCTGCTCCGGCTCGGCCAGGTCGGTCGCCGCGTACCGGGCGAGCAGGTTGGTGGCCGACCCGGCCCCGTACAGCAGCAGGCCGAGCAGGAACACCGCGAGCCCCGACAGTTGCACGCCGAGACATGCGATCACACCGCCGACGGCGGCCAAGCCGTAACCAGACTGCATCCCGGCTCGCCTGCCATATCGGCGCATCACCCGCGACAGGATCTGCGCCATCGCGCCGGAACCGGCCGTGACCGCCGCGGTCGAGACACCCACCCATGGGGTGCTGACACCGACGATGTCCTCCACCACAAACCCGCCGACGGTGATGGCCGCCCCCAGGGCGGCCGCTCCGACCACCTGGCCGACCACCAGAACGCGCAGGGTCCTTCGTTGTAGTACGGCCCGTTCGGCGACCGACAGGGGAAACGCCGGGGAGATCGCACTGACCTCGTTCGTCATCAACCGCCGGCTCAGAACTCGCGCAGGGTCTGTCGAAGGGTCTTTCCGGTGTATTCGGTCCTGGTCAGGCCGAGGCGCTGCAACTCGGGCACCAGTCCGTCGGTGATCGACGAGATGTAGTTGCGATTCAGATCCCAGCCCGGCTTCATGATGAGGAAGCCGTCACCGCCGATCTCCTCCATCGTCTCGCCCATCCTGCGGGCAACCTGCTCGGGTGTGCCGATGAACTCGACACCGGTGGTCGCCCAGTCGATCGCCAACTGGCGCAGCGTTTTCGGGCCACCGCTGCCGTCGCCGCGCATGAAGTGCTCCAGCGAGCCCCGCTCCCCGTTGGTGGTCAACCCCTCCGGAAGCGGCTTGTCCCAATCGAACTGCTTGAAATCGATCTCCGTATTGGACGAGATCCCCGCCAACGACTTCTCGATATAGCTGTCGGTCGCGACGAGACGGTCGAGCTCCGCCCTCGCCTCGGCCTCGGTGGCCGCCACCGTCGGTGATACACAGAACATCAGCTTGATGTCGTCGGGGTTGCGTCCCGCCGCAGCCGCCCGGGACCGGATGTCGTCGCGATAGGACCGCATGCCTTCGATGCCGGTGCCCACCGCAACGATCGCGTCGGCGGCGCGGGCCGCGAACGCCCGCCCTCGCGGGGAGGCGCCGGCCTGCAGGATCGTCGGCTTGTGCTGCGGGGAGGGCACCGTGTTGAGCGGCCCCCTGGATTTGAAGTACTTGCCGACGAAGTCGATCGTGCGCACCTTGCGGTAGTCGGCATAGGTGTGGGTCTGGCGGTCCATCACCACCGCGTCGGCATCCCAGGAATCCCATAGTTCGCAGACCAGATCGTAGTATTCGTCGGCCACGTTGTAGCGCTCGTCGTGCTCCGGCAGCGCGTTGAGACCGAAGTTCTGCGCCGCCCGGTCCTCGGCTGAGGACACGATGTTCCAGCCGAACCGGCCCTCGGCGATCGAGTCCACCGTCGACGCCAGCCGGGCCAGCAGATAGGGCGGGTAGAAAGTGGTGGACATCGTCGCCACCACCCCGAGCCGTGTCGTGTTCGTCGCAATCTGGACCGCCAGCGGTACCGGGTCGTGTTTGGGCGCGAACACCGAGTTCTTCAGCGAGCCCTCCATGGTGCCGCCGTAGGCGTCGGCCACCATGACGGTGTCCTCGATCATGATGTAGTCGAAGCACGCCCGCTCCAGGCTGCGCGCCATGTCGACGTAGAACTTTCCGTCGGGCCAGCGAGCCACATCAGGCGAAGCCCACGGTGTATCCCACTCCGGTGGAATGAAGTTCATGAACCAGCCCAGGTGGAACTTCTTCATCATCGCCATCTCCTTGCGGGTCGGTACGCACCTCATCAAACGACCATCCGGTGTCCCACCCGATTCGACGCCGTAGCAGGGGTATTACGCCGTCTGCTCCCTCCTCGCGTCGGATGGCACCGGGCGGCGAAAATGGCGCGAGAAACGCACTCGAAACACAGGTGGTCGAGACTGTGACAGCACCTCACTTCGGCCGAGGTGGGACGTCGATGTGGCGCAGGAGGCCCCATGACTCGGATTCGGCGTGGACCACGGTTCACCGCGCACCTGGTCAGTTCGTCCGTCGAGACCGGTCGCTCTCGTGTCGTGGACGATCTTCGTCAGGCGATCCTGTCAGGCGACCAACCGCCGGGCACCGCCATCCCGATCGACGAGGTGGCCGCCTACCTGGGCGTCAGCCAGATCCCGGTACGCGAGGCCCTCATGACGCTGGTCGGTGAAGGTCTGGTCGAACACCGCCCTCATGTGGGATACCAGGTGGCGACGCTCACCTTCGAAGAGTTCACCGACTTGTATCAGGTGCGCGAGGTGCTGGAGGCATCGGCGCTCGCCGCATCGGTCAAGAACGCGACGGCGGCCGACGACGTCGAGATCCGGACCAGCCACGATGGGGTGGATTCGGCGATCCGCGGTGCTGATCTCCGCTCCTTTCACAGCGGGTCCCGGCGGCTGCACCTGGCGATGATCCGGCCTTCCGGAATGAGCAGGCTGGTCCGGATGTATGAGTCGGCGTGGAATCTGACCGAGCCGGCTCGACCGATGGCGCGGGTGTCGGACGCGGCCCGGCGGCGGTTCCACGCCGACCACCACGACATGGTCGCCGCCTTCACCGAGCGCGACGCCGAGGAACTGGTGGCGGCGTCGCATCGGCATTACCAGCACCTTTGCGCCGAATTCGACTCGATGCGCGGCGACCCCGACACGTTCCGCTGCCCGTGACGTCCTATATGTGAGTCGTAACGATCGGTTGACAACCAGGTAGCGGTGGCCGAAACACCATGTCCCTAGCGTGGCGCTTCAACACCCCTTTGCCGACCAGGAGACCGCCATGGCAACCGAGACGCCCCCCGTTACGCCCGGGACCCATCGTGGACCGGCGGGCACGTCGGTCATCAAAGAGTCCTACCACCCGCGGCTCACCAACGAGGACCTGGCGCCGCTCGTCGAACAAAAATGGAACTGGTACAACATCTTTGCCTTCTGGATGGCTGACGTGCACAGTGTCGGTGGCTATGTCACCGCCGGAGCTCTGTTCGCGCTGGGGCTCACCAGTTGGCAGGTGTTCGTCTGCCTCATCGTCGGCATCTGCATCGTGCAGCTGTTCTGCAACCTGGTGGCCAAGCCCAGCCAGGTGCACGGCATCGCCTACCCCGTCGTGGCCCGCGCCTCCTTCGGCGTGATGGGAGCCAACATCGCGGCGATCATCCGCGGCAGCATCGCCATCGCCTGGTACGGGGTGCAGACCTTCCTTGCCGCCGGCGCCTTGACCATCGTGCTGCTCAAGCTCTTCCCCGGCCTGACCGCATACGCCACCGACGACAACAGCTTCCTGGGCCTGTCCTACGTCGGATACCTGAGCTTCGCGATCCTCTGGGTGCTCCAGGCGCTGGTGTTCTGGTGGGGCATGGAGATGGTGCGGTGGCTGTGCGACATCAGCGGCCCACTCATCTACGCGATGATGTTCATCCTGTGCTTCTACATGATGGCGCAGGCCGACTGGCAGATCAGCCTGACGCTGTCGGACCAGGAGCTGACCACTGGGCAACAGATCTCGGCGATGCTCGGCGCGATCGCCCTGGTGGTGTCCTACTTCGCGGGGCCGATGCTCAATTTCGGCGACTTCTCCCGGTATGCGAAGTCTTACAAGGAGCTCAAGCTCGGGAACCTGATCGGCCTGCCGATCAACTTCGTGGTGTTCTCTCTGCTGGTCGTTCTGACGGCCTCGGCCACCCTACCGGTGTTCGGCGAAGTGATGACCAACCCGATCGACACGGTGCAGGCCATCGACACCTACACCGCGATACTGCTCGGTGGATTCACCTTCGTGCTCGCCACCATCGGGATCAACATCGTCGCCAACTTCGTGGCGCCCGCATTCGACTTCTCGAATGTCAACCCGCAGAAGATCAGTTGGCGCACCGGCGGCATGATCGCCGCCGTCGGATCGGTGCTTCTGACGCCGTGGAACTGGTACAACAACGACGAGGCCATCTTCTGGACCCTGGGACTGCTGGGCGCGTTGATCGGACCGCTGTTCGGGCTCCTGATCGCCGACTACTACCTGGTCCGTAAGCAGCACATCGTCGTCGATGATCTCTTCACCATGGAGGAGTCCGGAACATACTGGTACAGCCGAGGATTCAACCCGGCGGCGGTCAAGGCGACAATCATCGCCGGCACCGCGTCGATAGGGTCGGTCGTGATACCGAAGGTCATCGGCGCCTTCGAGACGCTGGGCCAGTTCAGTTGGTTCATCGGCTGCTTCGTCGGCTTCATCGCGTACTACGCGATCGCATACCGGGCCAATGTCGCCGGCGTGGCCGATGAACGGGTCGCCGCCGAGGTTCCGTGACGGAGGCCCTGCAGATGAAGATCAAGGTCATCAACCCCAACACCACGCTGTCGATGACTGCGACGATCGCCGCAAGTGCCCGGGCCAGCGTTGCCCCGGGCACTTGCGTCGAGGCGGTCAGCCCGACCTCAGGTCCCGAATCCATCGAGAGCCACTACGACGAGGCGCTGGCCGCGGTCGGCATGTTGCGGGAGATCGAGGCAGGTGAGGTCGAAGGCTACGACGGGTACGTGATCGCGTGCTTCGGCGATCCGGGATTGCTTGCCGCACGCGAGGTCGCCCGGGGCCCGGTCGTCGGCATCGCCGAGGCCTCCATGCGAACAGCCGGGTACCTGGGTCGCAGTTTCACCGTGGTGACGACGCTGGCACGGACGGTCGGGCGAGCGTGGGACCTCGCGCACGAATACGGGGTGGCCGGGGCGTGCAGCGGAATCCGTTCGTGCGAGATTCCCGTCGTCGAACTCGAACGCGACCCGACGGCGTACACGAGCATTCGTGACGTGGCGCAAGAAGCTCTGGCCTGCGACGGGGCCGACGTCATCGTGCTCGGCTGTGCCGGCATGTCAGACCTGTGTGCCCGGTTGCAGGCTGATCTGGGCGTTCCGGTCATCGACGGGGTGGCGGCAGCGACCACCCAAGTGGAGGCACTCGTCCGGATGGGCCTGAGAACGTCCATCCGCGGCGAGTTCGCACCCCCACCGGCGAAACTCCACCGCTGATCCCGTGCGCGACGGTCGGGTCCGCACCGCGCAATGCAGGCTTTACCCCCTATGCCCGCGCCTGAAATCTCCCCCTCGTTGACTGCAGTAGTGACTGTCGTTGTCGTAGGAAATCCCAAGCCCATGTCGCGGACCCGTGCCGCGGCGGAGTTGGTCGCAGAGAAGCTGACCGGCTCTGCGCCCCAACACGTTATCGATGTCGTAGACCTCGGCGCAGCTCTGCTGGGCTGGGGCGATCCGAAGGTGGCCGAGGCCAAGGACATCGTGAAGTCCGCGGACTTTCTGGTGGTGGCTTCGCCGACGTTCAAGGCCACCTACACCGGCTTGCTGAAGCTGTTCCTCGACCAGTTCGGAGCCGGCGAACTCGGTCAGATCACCACGTTTCCGCTCATGCTCGGCGGCGCGTACACCCACGCGCTCGCGCCTGAGCTGACCTTGCGCCCGGTACTCGTCGAGATCGGGGCGAGCTGCCCGGCGCCGAGTCTGTACCTGCTCGACTCCGAATACGAGACTTCTCCCGATCTGGACGACTGGCTCGAGGTCGCGCGACGATTCGTGCCGGCGGTGTCATCGTGATCGCCGCGGTGGACGACCAGTTCGACCAGGCCTTGCTGCGGCAGGCATTCGGCTGCTTCCCCAGTGGTGTCACCGCATTCTGCGGCCTGCTCGACGGGGTTGCCGAAGGGATGGCTGCGAGCTCCTTTACGTCGGTTTCCCTCGATCCGGCACTGGTTTCGGTATGTGTGGCCAACACCTCGACCACCTGGCCGAAGCTCGCGAAGCTGGACCGCCTCGGCCTGTCGGTACTGGCCGGTGACCACGCACCGATTGCGCGATCGCTGTCCTCGAAGTCTGGTGACCGGTTCGGCGGCGTCGACTGGGAGGCAACCGACAGCGGTGCGGTCTTCGTGCACGGCGCCACGTTGTGGCTCGAGTGCGCACCGTTCAAACGCATCGAGGCCGGCGACCACGAGATCGTCGTTCTACAGATCGTGGCGCTGGCGATCTATCCCGATGTCGCGCCGATGGTCTTTCACCGCAGCAACTTCCGTGAGCTGGCCCCATCCGCCTGATGCAGTCAGGCCCGGGACAGTGCCGGCGGCCAGACGATCTGCGGAAAGAACGCGTTGTTCTCGATTCCGGTGACGTGGTTGTGGGCGATGGTGGAGTTCGGCGGTAGACACAGCGGGATCCAGATGGCGTCGTCGAGGATCATCTGGCTGATCTGCTGATAGATCGCATCCGACTGCTCCGCGGTCGGCTGGCGGACCGCCTCGTCCATCAGGTCGTCCAGTTCCGGATTCGAGTACTGATAGAAATTCAACGGTTTGGCGTCGGTGCGCAGCAGAATCCGAAACGTGGTGTCCAGGTGTAGTGCGTCGCCACCGAGGAAGGCCACCAGCATGTCGGGTCGATTCTCCGACGGCTGGTTGGCCAGGTCGAACATTTCGGCTGTCGGCATCGTCCGCACGGTGACGTCCAACCCGAGTGCGGCCAGCTGGGTCTGCACCAGCTCGGCCATCTGCTGACGCGGCGCCCCGAGGTCGGCACCCCAGGCGAGGTCGACCTTGTTCGACGCCAGGGTGGGCACCATCGCCGCCAGTGGCGCGGTGTCCACCTGGGACGGGAACGGTGCCAACGCGGTGGGGAAGGTGCGGTCGGGCCACATCCCCTCCTGCGCGGTCGTCAAACCACCCCAGGCGGTCTCGACTATCGCCGCCCTGTCCAGCGCGGTCTGCACAGCCTGTCTCAGCGCCTTGTCGGCGAAGATGCCCGAGTGTGGGTTCAGCCAGATCGCCTCCCCGACACCTCCGACCGCATTCACGACGGTGAACTGTGAGTTTTCCTGGTACTGAAGCACGTCCGGTATCGGGAAGCCCTTCGTCACGATGTCGAAGGCGCCGGAATCCAGCTGCAGCTTCTGGGTCGAGATGCTCGGCGTGATCTCGATGCGAACAGTCTCGAACGCCGGTTTTCCACCCCAGTAGTCGGGAAATGCCTTCAACGTGTAATGACTGCCTGGCACGAACTCGGCGATGCTGTACGGGCCGGTGCCCGCATCATGGGTCTTGAGCCATTCCTGGCCGAGGTCATCGCCGACCGCGTTGTGCGCCACCGCGGTAGGGCTCACCGCGAACGGCTGCCACGGACAGGCCAGGTAGTGCATGAATGCATTGTTGGGCTCGGCGAGCGTGACCACGAACGTCGCCGGATCGGGCGCATCGGTGCTGACGACACCGGCGACCATGTACGCCGGACCCTGGTTGATCTTGCCGCGTCGTTCGAAACTCTTGGTCCAGGCCTGCGCGTCGGCAACGGTTCCGTCGTGGAACTTCACACCCGGTTGCAGTGTGAACGTGTACGTCAGTTGATCGTCGGAGACTGTCCACGAGGTCGCCAACCCGGGGATGATCTTTCCGGTGCCGCTCTCGTAGCGCACGAGGCCCTCGTAAGCGGATTCCATGACCTGGACGCCCTCACCTTCGTACATGATGTCCGGATCGGGGATCTGCATGTCGGCCAGGAACGGCATACGCAAGGTGACGGTCCCACCGTCCGCACCGCCACCGCCACCGCTGCCGCCGCACGCGGCGATCAGCGATGCCAGGCTGATGCCGCCCACCGTCAGACCACTGGCCTTCAAGAAGGCGCGCCGATCCCATTCGGCCACGTTGGTGCGCGGGTGTGCGTTGTCGAACACGAATGCCTCCTGCTTGTAAGCCTTTCCGACCGAGAACCCGGCAACCGGTGACGTGTCCCGACCAGCAGTCAAACTGCACGGTGTGACGCACCCGCGTCGCCTCCGTGCCTCGCGCATTACGCCGGGCCTAGAACTCCAGAAGGTTCTCCCGGAATGTGCTGTGGTTGTAACCATCCCGGATCAGGCCCCGCCTACGCAGTGCAGGCGCGAGGCCATCGGCGATCTCGGCGATGTTGCGCCGGGTCACCGTCGGCGACAACAGGAACCCATCACCGCCGACCTCTTCCATGGCCTCCCCCATCTTCGCCGCCACCGTGTCCGGTGAGCCCACGAACGCCAGACCGGCATGGGTGTCGACGGTGGCGATGGCCTCGCGCAGCGTCTTACCGCGGGCACCTTCTATGAAGGTTCGCAACGTGCTCGTCTCGCCGTTGCCCCAGACGTCGGGCACCTCTTTGTCGAGATCGAAAGTGGAGAAGTCGAATTCACCACCAGAGGTGTAACTAAGTCCCCAGAGCGCCTTTTCGATCGCGTGGTCGCTCCACCGCGCGGCCTTCATGTCCTCTTCGCGGGCCTGCGCGACGCGGTCGCTGTCGCCGAGGACCGGGTCGATCAGGAAGAGGATCTTCAGCGTGGCGGGATCTCGGCCGTACTCCGTCATCCGGCGGTGCATGTCCTGGCGGAATGCCTTCATCTGCTCGATGCTGGTGCCGTGCGCGAGCATCGACTCCGCGTACTTCGCGGCCAGGTCCCGCCCCGCCGGCGAAGCACCCGCCTGTACGATCACCGGACGTCGCTGCGGGCCGGGAATGGTGTTCAGCGGGCCCCGGGTGCGGAAATGCTTGCCCTCGAAGTCGACCGTGTGCACCTTCCTGTGGTCGGCATACCGGGGGGTCTCCTGGTCCACCAGGACCGCACCCTCGTCCCACGAATCCCAGAGTGCGCCAACCGCTTCCATCCATTCCTTGGCCATCCCGTAGCGGTCGGCGTGCAGCATCAGCTCGTCGTAGCCGTACTGCTGGGCAGCACGCGCGGAACTGCCGGTGACCACATTGAGGCCCACTCTGCCGTCCGTGAGGTGGTCGAGGGTGGTCATCGTCCGGGCCGCCATGTACGGGTGGTAGAAGCTGGTCGACAGCGTGACGGCGATGCCGATGTGTTCGGTGCGTTGCGTCAGCAGCGGAATCAGCGGTACCGGATCGCACTTCGGGGCGAGCAGACCGTACTTCAGCGTGGTCTCCATCGACCGGCCATAGGCGTCTTCGACCATGCTGGTGTCCTCGACCAGCAGGTAGTCGAACCGGGCCCGTTCCAGCGAGGCGGCCAGGTCGACGAACAGATCGCCCTTCATCCAGTCGTGTCCGGTGCTGCCCGCCCACGGGTCCATTGCCCAGGTCTGCACGCTGAAACCGCTGCCCAAGAACCAGCCCAGATGAAACATCAGCACCTCCTACAGGTGCTTCAATCTGGCGCGTTGTTGTTTCCGGCCGGCGCAGCACACGCTTCGGCTGCATTACGCCGGCGCCGTCACCGGGTGCTCGGGTGCTAGACGCCGAACATCGGCGGCAGCGCAAGCACCATCACCAGGCCCCAGAAGAAGTGGGTGAGCATCGGTGCGAGCACTCCGCCGGTCGCCCGGCGTTCGAACGCACAGACCGTGCCGAGGACGATGGCGGCGAAGCCGAGCATGGGGTTGCCCGTGGTCGCGGCCGTGGCGATCACGTACAGCACGGTCGACACGATGACGGGGTGGTACTTCGCGAGCGCGGTGTAGACGGCGCCGCGGAAGAACATCTCCTCGGCCAGCCCGTTGACAACGGTGATGAAGACGATGAGCAGCAACGGGCCGGCTGTGGAGTATTCCAGCACTCGGGTGATGTACTCCCGCACGCCGGGAATCTGGCGGGCGACGAGCCCGCCGACCACGAAGGCGGCGCCGAGGGCCAACCCGACGAGGGTACCGGTGATGACCGGGCGCTGGTTGCGCCCCCGGAAGCACACGTGCCCGAGGTGCAGCGGGCCGGACGCGAATGCCCCGACCGCCCAGACCCCGGCCAGCGCGAGCGTGAGCCAGATGAACGAATCGTCACCGGGGGGCCGGCTCAGCGAGTAGCCGAGCAACACGGCGCCGATCAGCAGGACGACCGACACGACGATCTTGCGCCGGCGGATCACCGACGGCCACTCGTTGTACGGGGCCGCCCGATTGCGCGCGATCTGGATGAACTCGCCCGGCAAACCGGTGCGGGTCGGTGACGTCACGCGGGACTCCCCTTCGGCACCAGGCCGATCACGGTGTCCAGCCCGGCGCGAGCCGCACCCGCCACCGGACCTGGTACGAGCCCGAGCAGGCCCAGTACCGGCCGCACCACCGACGGCGTCACCGCACTGGCGATCTGCCGCAGCCGCCGGGTGTCGCCCCCGGCCCACTGGGGATCGGTGTCGGCGAGGTGATGGACGTCGGCGAGCGCGTTCACCGGACGCCGGTGCGGGCTCGCGACGGCCCGGCACATCGCGTCCTCAACACCGAGCAGCCCGCCGGGCGGCTCCGCGACGTGGTCGGCTATACCGAGCTTCGAGGCCATCATCGGGTGATCCAGCGATTCGATGAGATCCCCGGCGAGGCCACCGGGCACCGGCAGCACCGCCCCACTGACCCACGACACCAGGCAGGTCTCGACGCCGTACACCGCCACCGGCGCGCGCCAGATGCCCGCCACCCGCGCGTAGGTCTGCAGCAGGTCTCCGTAGGTGGTGGTCTCAGGACCTGCGATGTCGTACGCACCGGCCGGCACGGCGTCGACGTCGGCCGCCGCAACCAGGTAGTGCAGCACGTCGCGGATCGAAATCGGGTCGATCGGGTTGGCCGACCAGTCGGGCATCGGCAACAGCAGGAACCTGTCGGCGACGTACCGCAGCATCTCGAACGACGTCGAACCCGCCCCGAAGATCATGGCTGCGCCCAGCCACACCACGTCGGGCCCACCGTCGACGGTCAGCGCCTCTGCGACCTCGGCTCGACTCGTCAGGTGCTCGGACAGCGACTCGTCGTCGGGTACGAAGCCACCGAGATAGACGATGCGCCGCACCCCCGCCTCCTTGGCCGCGGCCGCGACGTTGGCGGCGGCGCGATTGTCGGCTTCGCGGAATCCGGGCTCCCCGATGCCGTGAACCAGGTAGTAGACAACATCGATCTTTCCGGCATCGGCGAAGGCCTGACGCGCCGAATCCCGGTCGTGAGCATCCAGCTCCACCGTCGAGACGTCGTCGCGCCAACCGAAATCGTCGAACCGCCCGGGGTGGCGACTCGCGGTGACCACGTCATGGCCGTCGGCGAGCAACGCGGTGACAAGGCGCGAGCCGATGTATCCGGTCGCACCGGTGACGAGTGTCCGCACGGGTTTCACGGTACGGCTGTACCCGGAGCCCTCCCGTCCGGAACCCGTTTCAGGCGTTGCCTGCATCACGGTGCAGCTTGACCAGCTCCTGATACAGCTGCGCGTTCGTCCGGAGGTTGGCGACTTCGTCGTCGCTGAGCTCACGGCGCACCTTGCCCGGAACCCCGGCCACCATCGACCGCGGCGGGATCACCGCACCCTGGGGCACCACCGCGCCGGCCGCGACCAGCGATCCGGCCCCGATGCTGGCGCCGTTGAGCACCACCGCCCCCATGCCGATCAGCGAGTCGTCCTCGACGGTGCAGCCGTGCAACACCGCGTTGTGCCCGACGCTGACGCCCGCGCCGATACGGGCGGGAAAGCCGGGGTCCACGTGAATCGTCACCCCGTCCTGGATGTTGGTGCCCGCACCGATCTCGATGGGTTCGGCCTCGGCCCGCAGGATGGCCCCGTACCAGGCGCTCGACCCGGCCGCCATGGTGACGCGGCCGATCAGGGTGGCGTTCGGCGCCACCCAGCTCTGTGGGTGGAGTTGGGGCGTGTGCCCGGCAATGGGCAGGATCAGCGGCTCGACCATGGCCGCCATCGTAGGACCGAGGCCGGGTGAGGAACGACCGCACGCAACGTGCGATCCTCACGTCGTGACAACACCATCCGCACCGTCGGCGTCCGAGTTGGCCCAGGGAGTCGACCTGACCGGCAAGACCTGTGTGATCACCGGCGCGTCCTCCGGACTGGGACGTGAGTCGGCCAGGGCACTGGCTGCCACCGGAGCCCACGTGGTCCTCGCGGCCCGCGATCAGGCGAGCGTCGACAAGACGACGTCGTGGGTGCTCGAGCAGGTACCCGGTGCGCAACTGTCGACAATCCACCTCGATCTGGCCTCGCTGGCCAGCGTCGCGTCCGCGGCCGCCGAGATCCAGTACCTCACCCCCGCGGTGCACGTGTTGATGAACAACGCCGGAGTGATGTTCACGCCTTTCGGCCGCACCGTGGAGGGATTCGAAACACATTTCGGCACAAACCATCTGGGCCACTTCGAACTGACCAGAGCGCTGCTGCCGACGCTGGTCGCCGCCGACGGCGCCCGGGTCGTCAACCTGTCGTCCGAGGCGCACCGGATGGGCGACGTCGACCTCGAGGACCCCAACTGGGAACACCGCGAGTACGACAAGTTCGTCGCCTACGGCGCGTCCAAGACCGCGAACGTGCTGCATGCCGTCGAGCTCGACCGAAGGCTGCGCGACAACGGGGTGCGGGCTTTTGCCGTGCACCCGGGGATAGTGGCGACCCAACTGGCCCGCCACATGGCCAAGGCGGACTTCGCCCGCCTGGGCGCGGTGCCGTCGGTGGAAGCCAACCCCGACGCGCGGCGCGTCGATGTCACCCGTGATTTCACGACCCCCGAATACGGTGCCGCGACACAGGTGTGGGCAGCGGTCAGCGACGAGCTGGACGGACAGGGCGGGGCGTATCTGTCCGACTGCCGGATCAGCGCCGCAGCGTCCTACGCAGTCGACGAATCCCGCGCGCTGGCGCTGTGGGACCTCTCGGAGCAACTCTGCGCACCCGGAGCGGCCGCACTAGGCTCGAGCGTGTGATCTGGACCGGTGGATGAGCGGCGCGGCCGAACCGGCGCGCGAGTCATCCGCGAAGGTCATCTACCTGCGGTCCTACGGAGAGCGGGACCGCGACGACCATGACGTGGTCGGGCGCGTGCTGGATGCGACGGTCGAGATGCTTCGCACGGCCGCATTCGTCGACCTGACCACCCGCGACCTCGCAGAACACGCGTGCGTGCCCCACGCCGAGTTGGGCGTGTACTTCAGGTCCAAGGCCGCCATCGTCGCCGAGGTGTACCTGGGCCTGCTGCGTGAGGCACCGCTGACCGTCGACGTCGAGCAGCCGGCGCGGGAGCGCGTGATCGCGCTGTTTCACCAGCTGGTGATGCTGGTCGCTGATGAGCCGGAACTGGCCGCAGCCTGTTCGAGCGCGATGATCTCCAATGAGCCCTCGGTGCGGGCCGTCCGCCGGCGCATCCACGCCGAGCTGCACCGGCGGGTCCGCGCTGCGTTGCGTTCGGACGCCTGGCCGGAGGTCGCCGAGACGCTCGAGTTCAGCTTGGTGGGCGCGATGGTGCAGGCCAGTTCGGGCTCGTCGACGTTTCCCGAGGCCGCTGACGAGCTGGCCGGCGTGGTGGCCGCGCTGCTGCCCGAGGATTCCTGAGCTCGTCGCACTCCCTGCGGCGCAGTCCCGACTTGGCCGTTGTCAATTTGTGCACATACCATGCCAGGCGACCTGAATAGCTGAGGAGCAGAACGTGAAGACCCACACCAGCAAGGCCATCGGCGTAGCTGTGAGTGCCGCCGCTATCGTCCTGTCGGTTCCGCTGGCAGTCAACGCCTACGCCGAGCCCACCACGACCCCGGTCGCCGAGATCCCCGATCCGCAGGGACCTGAGTGCGGGCCCTTCAAGGAAGCTGTGCCCAACTGGAAGGGCCTGGCCAACCTGCCGGTCAGCACCGCGCTGGCCAGCATCCCCGAAGTCAGCACCTTCAGCCAGGCGATCTCCGGTCAGGTGAACCCTGCCGTCAACGTCGCCTCGGTGTTCGACAACGGTCCCTACGTGATGTTCGCACCCACCAATGAGGCCTTCGCGGCACTGCCGCCCGAGCAGTTGGAGATGCTGCGCACCGATCCGGCGGCACTGACCCGGCTGGTGTACTACCACGCGTTCCTCGGCCTGCTGGGCCCCGACGACGTGAAGGGCCAACGCCCCACCCAGGAGGGCACCGAGATCGAGGTGACCGGCTCGGGTGGTGACGTCGAGGTCAACGAGACCACGAAGGTGCTCTGCGGCGGTATCCAGGCGCAGAACGCCCGCGTCTACATCGTCGACGCCGTGCTCGATCCGGCGCTGGCCCCGGCACCGATCACCCCGTCGACGACGAGCTCGACGGAGACCACCACGACCGAGACGACCGAGACCTCGGCTCCGACACCGACCGAATCACTGCCCGCGGAGTCGCCGGTGTCCCCGGCCGCCGAAGCACCCATCAGCTGACCGCGATTCGGCGTAGTCGGTCATGCTGAGCGTGACCAACTACGCCCGATCCGCCGGTCAGAGGCCCAGGTCGCGGCCGATGATCTCTTTCATGATCTCGGTGGTGCCACCGAAGATGGTCTGGATGCGGGAGTCCACGTAGTCACGGGCCACCCGGTACTCCATCATGTAGCCGTAGCCGCCGTGCAGCTGCACACAGTTGTCGATCACCTTCTTGGCGGTCTCGGTGGCCCACCACTTGGCCTTGGCGGCCTCGACCGCGGTCAGCTCACCGTCGACGACGCCCTGCAGGCACCGGTCGATGTACTGCTCGGTGACGTCGAGTTCGGTGTCCATCTCGGCCAGCAGGAACCGGTTGTGTTGGAAGCTGCCGATCGATTGCCCGAACGCCTTGCGGTCCTTGGCGTACTGCACTGTCTGTCGCCAGGTTTCGCGGGCGCCGGCGATCGCCGAGATGGCGATCGAGAGCCGCTCCGACGGCAGGTTGGTCATCAGGTGGTAGAAGCCGCGGCCCTCTTTGCCCAGCACATTGGCCGCCGGCACCCGGACGTTCTCGAAGTGCAACTCGGAGGTGTCCTGGGCGTGCAGACCCATCTTGTCGAGCTTGCGACCGCGGCTGAACCCCTCCATGTCGCGCTCGACGACCAGCAGCGAGAAGCCCTTGTGCCCGGCCTCGGGATCGGTACGGGCGACCACGACAACCAGGTCGCAGTTGATGCCCGACGAGATGAACGTCTTGGACCCGTTGAGGATCCAGTCTGCGTCCTCTCCTGAACCGTCGCGCACCGCCGTGGTGCGGATGCCCGCCAGGTCACTGCCGGCGCCCGGTTCGGTCATCGCGATCGCGATGATGGTCTCACCGCTGACGATGCCGGGCAGCCAACGCTTCTTCTGCTCCTCGTTGGACAGATCCTTGAAATACGGTGCGACGACGTCGTTGTGCAGACTCAGGGCGGGTCCGGCGACACCGGCCTTGGCCATCTCCTCGTCGATGACGGCGTTGAACCGGAAATCGTCGGTGCCACCGCCGCCGTACTCCTCGGGCATGTTGAACCCGATCAGCCCGTGCTTGCCGGCGGCCACGTAGGCCGACCGGTCGACGAGACGATCGGCCTCCCACTTCTCGGCGTTCGGAACCAGTTCGCTCTCGATGTACCCGCGCACGGTGTCGCGGAACGCCTCGTGCTCGGCGTCGTAGATCAGTCGTTTCATTCCGATTCCCTAACTCGGTTGGCTTACTTGGCTTACTTGGCCTTCCATACAGGCGGTCTTTTCTGCGCGAACGCCAGAGGGCCTTCCCTGGCGTCTTCCGTCGCGAACACGGTCGCCACCTCACGCATGGTTCGCGACCATCCGGGCTCGTCGGCGGCCACGACACCGTCGTCGGCACCGACGGCCACCCGCTTGCTGGCCTGAACGGCCAGCGGCGCGTTGACGGTGATGCGCTGGGCCAGTGCCAGCGCGGCGTCGAGCTCGGTCCCGTCGGGAACCACGTCGTTGATCAGGCCCCACTTGAGCGCCTCGGCGGAGGTGATCGGCTCGCCGGTGAACATCAGCTCCAGCGCGACCTTGCGCGGGAGTTGGTCGACGATGCGGAAGACACCGCCGGCGGCGGCGATCAGACCCCGCTTCACCTCGGGTAGACCGAATTTGGCGCTCTCGCCGGCGACGACGAGGTCGCTGGCGAGTGCGAGTTCGGTGCCACCGCCGAGCGCGGTGCCGTTGACCGCGGCGATGGTGGGCTTGTCGATGAAATGGCGGACGTAGCCTGCGAACCCCCACTTGGGGCGGTCGGGGTGACCGATGTTCTCACCCTTGGACAGCGCCTTGAGGTCGGCCCCGGCGCAGAAGGACTTGTCCCCCGCACCGGTGATGACGACCGCCCAGACGTCCGGGTCCCGCTGCGCCTCGTCCATCGCGTCGCCGACCGCCACGCTGACCGCGCTGTTGATGGCGTTGCGCGCCTCGGGCCGGTTGATCGTGATGACCATGACGTTGCCCCGGCGCTCGACGAGAGCGCCCGGGGCATCGGCTACCCGAGATTCAGAAGTCACAGCAGTTCCAGGATGGTGGCGTTGGCCTGACCGCCACCCTCGCACATCGTCTGCAGACCGTACTGGATTCCCTTGTCGCGCATGTGGTAGAGCATCGTCGTCATGATCCGGGCGCCCGACCCGCCCAGCGGGTGGCCGAGCGCGATGGCGCCGCCGTTGGGGTTGACCTTCTTCTCGTCGGCGCCGATGTCCTTCAGCCACGCCAGCGGGACGGGCGCGAACGCCTCGTTGACCTCGAACACCCCGATCTCGTCCAGCGAGAGGCCGGAACGCTCGAGCGCCTTCTGGGTGGCCGGGATCGGCGCGGTGAGCATGATGACCGGGTCGGCACCCGCGAGCACCGCGGTGTGCACCTTGGCAAGCGGCTTGAGCCCCAACGCCTTCGCCTTCTCCGCAGACATGAACAGCAGCGCCGCCGAACCGTCGGAGATCTGCGAGCTGTTGCCCGCGTGGATCACCCCGTCTTCCTTGAAGGCCGGCTTGATCTTGCCGATCGACTCCATCGTGCCGCCGCGACGGATCCCCTCGTCTTTGAGCACGACGTTGCCGTCCTGATCTTTGATCGCCACGATCTGATCGTCGAATGCACCGGAATCCTGTGCGGCTGCGGCCTTCTCGTGCGACCCGAGCGAGAACTGGTCCAGATCGGTGCGGCTGAGGCCCCACTGATCGGCGATCATCTCGGCGCCGATGCCCTGGTTGGGGGTCTGGCTGTAGCGGCCACGGAACG
Source organism: Mycolicibacterium hippocampi (assembly GCF_010723735.1). Taxonomy (GTDB): domain Bacteria; phylum Actinomycetota; class Actinomycetes; order Mycobacteriales; family Mycobacteriaceae; genus Mycobacterium; species Mycobacterium hippocampi. The sequence continues at coordinate 5,189,693 of NZ_BLLB01000002.1, forward strand.
CCTCCGGGTACGGATGCCCACCATTGGCCAGCGACGACCCCATCGGGGTGCGCGACATGGATTCGACACCGCCGGCGACGACGACGTCGTAGTGCCCGGCGACCACACCCGCGGCAGCGAAGTGCACCGACTGCTGACTGGATCCGCACTGGCGGTCCACTGTCACACCGGGCACCGACTCGGGCCATCCCGCCGCCAGCACCGCGGTGCGGGCGATGTCGAGGGCCTGCTCCCCCGCCTGCATGACACAACCCCAGATGACGTCGTCGACGAGCGCGGGGTCGACGCCGGCGCGTTCGACCAGACCGTTGAGGACCTGCGCGGACAACTCGCCCGGGTGTACCCCCGACAGGCCGCCGTTGCGCTTGCCGACCGGTGACCGCACTGCCTCGACGATGACGGCTTCCGCCATGGGGATACTCCTTCGTGGATTGGTGATACTCCCGTCGAACGTAAACGAACAAGGTTTACTAGGTCAACCTACTGGTTGGTAGGCATGGGCCGGAGTTCAGACCACCGGTGAGTAGCCCTTCGCGGCGCGTTCGGCCGCCTGCAGCAGCGAGTCCCGGAACAGCGGGTGGGCGATCGCCGCCAGGGCGCGGCCACGTTCCCGCACCGTCAGGCCCTCCAACTCGGCGGCGCCGTGCTCGGTGACGATCACGTCGACGTGGTGCCGGGGCGTGGTGATCACCGCGCCGGGCCCGAACCACGGCACGATGCGCGAGTGCAGGACGCCGTCCTTCTCGAACGTCGAGGGCAGACAGATCAACGAGCGGTCCGACAGTTCCAGACCGGCACCCGCCACGAAGTCCTCGGCCCCACCGACGCCGCTGAACTGGTTGCCTTCGATGGTGTCCGCGACGACCTGGCCGCCGATGTCGATCGCGAGCGCCCCGTTGATCGAGATCATGTGGTGGTTCTTGGCGATGACCTCCGGCGAGTTGACGATCTCGACCGGCAGGAACGCGACGTCGGAGTTGCCGTCCAGCCACGCGTACAACTCTGACGAGCCGAACGCGAACGTCGTCACGCTGACCCCGTGGTACTGACCTTTGGAGGCATTGCTGATCTTGCCTGCGCGATGCAGCTGCATGCAGCCGTCGGTGAACATCTCGCTGTGCAAGCCGTAGTCGCCGCCGTCGCCCTCGGCCAACAGCGTGGCGATGTGGCTGGGAATCGAGCCGATCCCGGTCTGCAACGTGGACCCGGGCCGGATGAAGGCGACGCTGTGTCGGGCGATGGCCATGTCAGCGTCGGTCGGCGGCGGCCCGGGCAGCGCGAGCGGCGCCTCCGTCGAATGCACCAGTACGTCGATCTCGTCGACATGCACCGCATGGCGGTGGTGCTCGCCGAGGCCGAACGTGCGCGGATACTCCGGTGACACCTCGACGACGAGGAGCCGCTCGGGATCGGCAGCCGCGCGGCGCAGTTCGTCGATGGTGCCGCCGGCGTGCAGCGACAGCGAGCACCACCCGTCGGCATCGGGCGGCGTGGCGACGGTTGTCATCACCCGGGGCGCTTGGCGCTGCAACAGCGGCCCGAATCGCCGGAAGTCCGCGGGCGCGAACTCGATGTTGGCGCCGCTGTCACGCAGCGCCCGTTCCAGGGGCCCGAAGAAGCCGGAGAGGTAGTGCACTCCGGCGCGTCCGAACAGGTCGGTGCCGACCGCGAGCAGGGCGCCGTAGATCCGAAGGTCGGTCCAGTCCTCCCGCTCGCCGAGCGCCCGCAGGAACGCTGGGGGCTGGCCGGGACCGAGCGGGATGCCCAGCGTGTCGGCGCTGGCGAGCAGCGCGGCGGCCTCCTCGGCGGTCAGTTCCTCGGGCATGCCGCTACCCTGCCATGCGAGCCGCGGGCATCACCGGCGCTTCGGGGCCACCACAACGGTGACATGGTTTACTGAGTTGCATAGCTCGCCGATTCGTGGGTGACCAGTGGTTGGGAGAGGTCGTGACGCGTAGCACCAGGCTGGCGCCGATGATCGGGCCGGACGCCACAAGTGCCGGCTCGGCGGTCCGGTCGCCGAAGACAGCCGAACTCGTCGCCGGCACCCTGCGCCGCATGGTGGTCGACGGCACGCTCACCGACGGCGACTTCCTGCCCAACGAGGCGGAGCTGATGGCGCACTTCGGCGTCAGCAGGCCGACGCTGCGCGAGGCGGTGCGCGTGCTGGAGTCCGAGCGCCTCGTCGAGGTGCGGCGCGGCTCCCGAACCGGGGCGCGGGTGCGGGTGCCCGGACCGGAGATCGTGGCCCGGCCCGCCGGCCTGTTGCTGGAGTTGTCCGGAGCGACGATCGCCGACCTGCTGACCGCGAAGTCCGGCATCGAGCCGATGGCCGCCCGACTGCTCGCGCAGGCCGGCCCCACCGAGGCGTTCGACGAACTCGAGCAGATGCTGGAGGCGCTGATCGCCGACGGCTGGCAATCCGGCCGGCTGGCCGAGACCACCGGGGCGTTTCACCTGCGGGTGGTGCAGCTGTCCGGCAACGCGACGCTGAGCATCGTCGCCGGGATGCTGCACGAGATCACGGTCCGGCACACGGCGTTCGTGTTCAAGGAGCGCCGCCCGGTCTCGAAGGCCGACTACGACAAGCTGGTGCGGTCCTACCGCAAGCTCATGCAGTACCTGCGGGCCGGCGATGCCGAAGGCGCCGAGGCGCATTGGCGCAGGCACCTGGACACGTCGCGGGAGCTGTTGCTGGCCGGCCTGGAAAGTGTGCCGATCCGCGATGTGATGGGCTAACCGGGAGCGTCCGCACCGTCTTTGCGCCAGGTGACGGTGACCGGCACGGTGTCGTCCCACGGCTGTCGGGTGACCATGTCGGCGACCTGCACGAAGCCACGTTCGAACTCACCGGTGGCCGCATCCACGAGCCGGTACTCCTGGCGCTGCCTGTGGATCGGCTGGGCATCGAGCAACATCACCCTGACCTCGCCGGGCTCGAAGCGACAGCGCTTCTGCAGCGCGGCGATCAACTGCTCGTTGTGCATGTGCCCGTCGCCGAAGTTCCAGCCGATGGCGGTGCTGCAGACCCGTTCACCGTCGGTCAGCACGTAGTCGGCTTCGTCGCCCCCGGCCATGACGCGGTGCGCCAGCGTGAACATCGCGCGGCCATGGGTGTTGAACGACCGGAACGCATACCCCATGTACTGGTACATCTCCGCGGTTTCCTTGCTGCCGTAGAACTTCTCCATCTGCGCGGCAGGCATGGCGGCGATCGCGACGATGCCGTTCTCGATCTTGGCTGCAGCCGACGGCTTGATGCACCACAGCGAGGTGTCCCAGTTGCCCGCGTAGTACCGCATGCCGGGCAGGAAGGAGACCTTGCGGGGGAACAGGTTTCCCAACGCGACGGTGCCGGCGACGACCGCGAACAGCACGATCGGCCACGGGCTCTGCAGGTCGCCGAGCCCCACCGAGGCATGCCCGACGAACAGCGCGAGCACGCTGAACATCATGAACACGTTCCACTCCAGCGGCACCCCCATCGGGATCGCCGACAGGATGCCGAAGTGGAAGCAGATCATCACGAACGCCGCGATGGCCGTGACCCAGCCGCCGTGGCTGAAGAACAGCACCAGCGGGATCAGCATCTCGATCGCGGTGCTGAAGTGGGCGAGCCATCGGGACGCCCGTCCCGGCCGGAGATCGTCGGGGAAATGCTCGAAGAAGCTGCGTTTGATCCAGCGGGGGCGGATCACCGGGTTGTTGCTCATCATCGTCGAGATGACGAACGGGAAATGCTTGTTGAGCTTGGAGGTCGCCGCACCGATCCAGATGACCAGGCAGACCAGCTTCGCGGCGATGACGATGTCGGCCCCGCTGAACAGGAAGCACACCGCCAGCGCGCCGTACACCTCCCCGCGGGCAGCCAGGAAGATCACCTTGTCGCGCAGTCCGGCCACGGCGAGCAGGCCGAGGATCGTCGCGGTCTGCCACACCGGCAGCACCCCGACCTCGCTGCCGAGCTCCGGGATGGGCCCGGTGCCGTCAGAGAAAAGAGCGACCACCAGCATCACCAGCAGCGCGGCGTAGAGCAGCACGTCGAACGGCGTCCTGGAGTCGCCGCTGGTCAGCGGAACCCGGCCCGGCCACGGTGGCAGCCGGATGGTCTTGGGCCGCAACCAGTACAGGATCGAACCCATCGGCGGGAAGAAGCGGTTGTTGAGGGGCCCGAACCCGCAGCCCAACCCGACGACCTCGAACAGCATCGTGAAGAACACGACCTTCTGGTAGACGATCGGCTCGGCATACCAGGAGCCGACGTCGGTGAAGCCGTCGATCCCGTCGGTGCTCAGCACGATCAGCCACGCGGCGAGGACATACAGCGCGATCTTGAAGACGTAGAACAGGTGCATCACGACTGGCGTGCCGAACCCCACTTCGGCCCAGTGGCGGGCCATCGGGATGATCCGCTCTGCGCGGGTTCCCTTGCTCCACTGCGCATAGTCGACCACGGGTGCGTCCTGCTTGAGAAAACCCATGCCGGTCAGACTAGAACGTGTTCCAGTTCGCCCTGGCGCGATTGTGCCGTTTCATCCGCGAAACGCTGTGGGCGCCGGATCAGACTGCACATTCGCGCGGGGTTACCCCCCAGTCTTGGCCGGCGGCCGGTAGAAGATCACCAGCTGCCCGATGCCGCCGGCGAGGCCGAGCGCCACGGCGATGACCAGGCCCCACCACCCGTGCAGCAGGTCATAGAAGCCGGTACCGGAGAGCAGCAGGTAGTCGAGGCTGAGCTTGCCGGCGCCGAGGGTCGCGACGGCGACTGCCGCCACGGCGAGCACCAGGTTGTACTCCCAGCCCTCTTTGACGATGAAGAAGCCGTTGGGCCGGTGCACGGTCCACGCCGCGACCAGCATCAGCGCGACGAAGCCCGCCGCCGGGATCGGGGTGAGCAGACCGACCGCCAGACCCAGACCTGCCGCCATCTCCGTGCCTGCGGCGATCCGCGCATGGAACATGCCCGGCTTCATGCCCATACTGTCGAACCAGCCCGCCGTGCCCTTCAGCCCACCCTTGCCGAAGAACTTGTTGTAGCCGTGCGCAGCCATGGTCAGGCCGAGAACAACTCGCAGGATCAGGAGTCCGACGTCGTAGGCAGTCATGCAAATGAATCTAGGGCTTGCCGGCGGGCAGGAGCGCAGCGACCCGGGAAAGCGGCGTTGTCACGTCGACGCCCACCCCCGTCCACGCCGGCTGAAGGTAAACGAGCCGCGAGCGTACGCATTCTGCTGAGAACCGGCCGAGATTCATCACCAACCGTACGTTCGGCGCGCGGGCGACCCACCTATCCCGTGGGCACCCAATTGCCGTGGAAACCCGCAGGGACACGATGAGGCAGTTTGACGACGGCGACATCGCACAGCGTGTGGGCGTCGAGGATCACCAGTTCGCTGCGGTCGGTCGACCGGTCGTACACGTACCCCATCAGCACCCCGTCATCCTCGGCGGCATGCTCGGACGAGGGCGCGAAGACGAACTCACCCAACGCTTTTCCCTTGCCGAAGCCACGTTGTGCGGAGTTGCCGCCGACCAGGTCGTGTTTGAGCAGCACATCGGCGCCGTCGGTGCCTTCGCCGACGGTGGGTGCATAGCCGTACCGGTGCCGCTTGCCGACCAGCCGCTCGTCGACGCGCGGGAATTCCTGCGCCCGGTCGTCGATGCGCGATTCGCGGACCTTGCCGTCCGCGAGGTCAACGGTCCACCGGTCCAGCGTCGGCGGCCCGTCATTGGGGCCGAGATGGTCGGTGTCGAACATCTTCGGATGACGCACGACGTCACAGACGACCGTGTCACCGTCGTCGTGGGCGTTCATCGGATGGAAGACGTAGCACGGTTCGACGTCGAACCAGCGCACGTCGGCATTTGTGCCCTCGCGCGGCATCACGCCTATCCGCGCCGGGTACCTCGGGTTCCACGAATACGGGAAGCGACGGTCGGTGGCGCGGCCGGCCGGGCGGCGAGCCGCGACGGGGTCGGGGACACGCACCCGGCCGATCACTGCGGACAACAACAGTCGAGCGGGCAGCCGCAGCGCGCGGGGCACGCCCATGGTCGCCGCCTGGGCGACATCAAAGGTGACCGGAAGGTCGTAGAACACCACATGGCGCTCGGTCAACGAGAAGTCGTGCATCATCGGGCTGCCGGTGACCTCGATGTCCACCGTGCGCCGCGCCCGGCCGTCGGTGCCGATCACCGAGTACTGCACGGTGTTGCCCCGCAGCATGCTGTAGGACACCGCGTGCAGTTCCCCGGTGTCGGGATCCCGCTTGGGGTGTGCGGTGTAGCCGCCGGTGAGCGTCCCGTCGAAGTCGCACACCCCGACGGTGTCGAGTTCGTCGGTCAGCTCGTAGTTCGCGACCCCGGATTCGATCAGCGCGAGCGTCTTGCCGGCGTGTCCGATCACGTTGGTGTTGGCCCCCACCCCGGAGATCGGGAACCGCCCTTGCGGCGCCGGTTCACCGAGTGCGCCCGCGGCGAGCGGGCCGCGGACCCACCGGTTGCGGTACCACTCGGCCCTGCCGTCACGGATGCGGATCCCGTGGACCATCCCGTCGCCGACGAACCAGTGGTAGAGGTCGGGATCGATCTCGCCGACGGGGTTCGGACCGTTCCGCAGATAACGACCGTCGAGGTGGTCCGGGATCGTGCCGGTCACCTCGAGGTCTGTGAGCGTGAATTCTTCCGACAGTGGCGCGAAGGCGCCCTCGAGATAGCGATTCACCATCGCCCGACCTCTCTCCATAACGGCGTTATAGACCCTCCCTGTATAACAGCGTTATCAAGCGAGGGCAACGGTGGCGCGAGCACGCGCCCGCCCTGCCGACATGACAGCGTGCGGACTTTCCTTTGTCCGGCCGGACAAGACTGGGCGACATTTCTGGTCCGATGCACCAAATGATTCACATCCCTTTCCGGCTTTACTGAGATCTACCTCACGTGGCCGACGCACTTCCCCAAGGGAACAGGACACCGCAATGACCGACTCGACGTACCAGATCCTGGCCATCGGGCTGTACTTCGCCGCGATGATCGCGATCGGGTATTACGCCTACCGCCAGACCAGTGACCTGGACGACTACATGCTCGGCGGGCGCAGACTCCATCCCGGTGTCGCGGCGCTGTCTGCAGGGGCCTCGGACATGTCCGGTTGGCTGCTGCTCGGTGTGCCGGGTGCAATCTACGCAGCGGGACTCGGGGAGTCGTGGATCGTCATCGGCCTGGTGGTCGGCGCGTACCTGAACTGGCGCTTTATCGCCCCCCGGCTGCGGGCCTATACCTATATCGCCAACAACTCGATCACCGTGCCGAGCTTCTTCGAGAACAGGCTGCGTGACCATTCGCATGTTCTGCGGATCGCCGCCGGCGTGATCATCCTGGTGTTCTTCACCTTCTACGTGTCGTCCGGCATGGTTGCCGGAGGGGTGTTCTTCGAGACCACATTCGGCTCGTCGTATCTGTTCGGAATGCTGCTCGTAGCCGGAATCACGTTGAGCTACACCCTGTTCGGAGGATTCCTCGGCGCCACCCTCACCGACGTCGCGCAGGGGCTGTTGATGCTCGCCACCCTCATCGCGGTACCCGTGGTCACGATCATCGCCGTTGGCGGCCCGGGTGAGGTGGTCAACGCGATCCAGGCCGCAGACACCGCGCACAACCTCGCCGACCCCGGCGATGAGATCCACCGCACCTCGCTGTTCTACGGCGGCAGCGTCATGGCCGTCCTTTCCGCAGCCGCCTGGGGGCTCGGCTACTTCGGCCAGCCCCACATCATCGTCCGGTTCATGGCACTTCGGTCCCCGGCGGACGCAAAAGCCGGTCGTCGCATCGGCATCAGCTGGATGGTGCTCAGCTCCCTGGGCGCCATCGCCACCGGATTCGCAGGTCTGGCGTACTTCTTCAACCGCGGTGAAACACTCGACAATCCCGAGACCGTGTTCCTTGCGCTGGCCCAGATCATGTTCCACCCGTTCATCGCCGGGATCGTGCTCGCGGCGGTGCTCGCGGCCGTCATGTCGACGATCTCCTCGCAGCTGATCGTCTGCTCGTCGGCTCTCGTCGAGGACATCTACCGCGCTTTCGGCAAGCAAACCAGCGCAACAAGATTGGTCAACTACGGCCGGCTCGGTGTGCTCACGGTCGCGGTGGTGGCGATCGTCCTCGCGCTGAACCCGGACGGGACGATTCTCGATCTGGTCGGTTTCGCCTGGGCCGGCTTCGGTGCGGCGTTCGGCCCGCTGATCATCTTGTCGCTGTTCTGGCGCAGGCTGACCTCCGCGGGTGCGATCGCCGGCATGATCACCGGCGCCGTGGTGGTCGGCATCTGGGGCCAAACCGACGCCCTGGCCAGCGCGATGTACGAGATCGTTCCCGGCTTCATCGCCTGTGCGGTCGTTGCGGTCGTGGTCTCGCTGGTGACCACACGGCAGAACGACGACATCGAACGGGAGTTCACCGAGATGGACGCGGCAGTCCGCGAACCGGCTGCCGTGAGCTGATCCGCGCAGCGCGGGACCGGCCGTCCCGATAACAGCGTCATGGTTACATGACAGCCGTGACCGAACCACGGGACTCCTTGGTCGAGGCGGGGGTGCGCATTCTCGAGCGCGACGGATTACCCGCGCTCAGCGCGCGCAACGTGGCCTCCGAGACCGGCACCTCGACGATGGCGGTCTACACGCACTTCGGTGGGATGACCGGCCTGATCGACGCCATCGCCGTCGAGGTGTTCGCGCGGTTCACCCGGACGCTGACCGAGGTGCCCGAGACCGACGACCCGGTGGCGGACTTCCTCGCGATGGGCCTGGCATACCACCGGTTCGCCCTCACTCACCCGGCGCGCTACCAGCTGATGTTCGGCACGTCCGCCCCGCCGTCGGTCGCGGTCCACCGGGCAGATCTGACCGTCGCCGGCAGCGCGACCAACCGCGCCGAATGGGCCAACTCGTTCGGGGCACTGCACAACGCCGTGCACCGGATGATGGCCGCGGGCCGGATCCGCGATGACGACGAACTCGCCGTGGCCGGCCGGTTGTGGAGTATCAACCACGGCGCAGTGCTGCTCGAGATGGCCGGCTTCTTCGGCCACGTTGGACACGGATTGATCCAGATCCTCGGCCCGCTGATCATCGACACGCTGGTGGGCATGGGTGACGACCGCGAGGCGGCGACCCGGTCGATGGACAAGGTCATGGCCGCGCAGGCCGGTCAAACCTGATCTCGCAGTGCGTGTTCTAGTCTCTGCAGGTATGCGTCGACGTCGCCGATCGCCGACTCCGCTGCGTGCACACTCACCGCAATCGTGTCGCCGATCCCGTGCACGCCGTGGGTCACCCCCATCATCGGTGACAGGCCCGGACACCCCGCGGTCAGCAGCACCGGCGCGCCGCCGAACCGAAGGTCCTTGGCGCCGCGGTTGACGCTTGAGACCACGGTGTTGCCGGCCACTGTGGGTGACCGCACGTCGGGGTCGAACTGCCGGACGCCCCAACGAAGTACCGGCGCCGGGACCGAGGCGAATGCGGCGTTTTCGGCGCGCATCGCCGGGTGGGCGGCCCGGCGGCGCCGCTGCCGCAGGTCGGCGACGATCCGGCGGATTCGCAGCCCGACCTCCTCGTCGGGGTAGAGCCCGACGCCGACATTTCCGAAGTGGTTGTGCGCCAGCCGCGGACCTGTTTTGGCCATCGGTACTTCCGCGCCGAGCAGCGACGGGTCATCCCCCAGTTCACGCAGGTGCCCGGCCAGAGCCGTCGACACCGCCGACAGCACGCCGACCGTCACCGTCGGGCCAGCCAGGACAGCGGGCGCGCAGAATACGGTACGCATCTGGCGGGACCCGGACGGGCGGGTATTGCTACGCAGTACGGGCACCGGAACCGCTTGGGAGGGAACCAGTCCCGCCGCGGTGTCGCGGACCAGTCTGCGGTGTGCGCGCGCCGCCGAGAACGCGCGCACCGGAAGCCCCGCCGCGGTGTACGGCGACCCCACCGCGTCCGGCCCCCGGCCCGGCCGGCCGAACAGGTGGCCCGCCAGTGCCGACGACCGGACACCGTCGGCCAGCGCGTGACAGATCTGAAGCACCGCCACCGTGCCCCGCCGTGCGCCGGGCATTCCCTCGATGTCACCGAAGACGTGCAGTCGCCAAGTCATCGTTCGCGGATCGAGTTGCTGGTCGACCAACGCCGTCACAGCGACGAGGCAGGCCTCCCAGGTGCGTTCGGCCAGTTCATGCACCACGAACTGGTCCGGCCCCACCTCGCGCGACGCCCACGTCGGGTAGTGCCAGGACCGGTCGTCGCAGATGCGCAGTCCCAGTTCCGCGCAGCCCTGCACCCTTTCGCGGATCTCCCGCACCGCTCGGTCCACCCCGCCCGAATCTGCGCCGAAGCCGTACAGCAGGAACTGGTCGTTCGGGATTGTGGCCGACATCCAGTACGTCTGCGCGTCGACCGGGGCGAGGCGGCGGACCGTCATGACTCCCAGGGCGCCGGCTGCTACACCGGGTCGAAACTCGAGATCAGCCAGCGGTCGTCGACCTTCTCCAGCGTCACCCGCACACTCGACGCGGTGTCGGTGGGGGCGTCCTGCCCGACGATCACCGTCTGGTTGACGAACACCAGCACCACGGCTTCGTTCGGTGTCGCCGAGACCGAGGCCGCCGCGGGAACCGACGCCACCGCCGAGATCTGCTGTTCTTTGGCGCCGGGGATCACCACGTCGTTCGTCAGTGAGGTGTAGGAGTCGCGGAACTCTCCGGTGAGCAGATCCCGTGCGGCCCCGAGTTGTTCCTCCACGGTGTCGGGTGCGTACGACAGCAGCGCGATCGTGGTGTCCCTGGCGGCCTGGACCGAAGTCACGGCCGCCACCTCGCTGTTGCGGATCGAGTTGTCCCGCCACTTGAGGTACCCGGCGCCGAGCGCAAGCACCAGCACCAATGCCGGCAGCAGCGCGTACGCGACGACACGCGTCCACTGGACGCCACGCTTGGGCGCCTCGGGTGCAGCCGCGGCGTCTGCCGGGCCGTCGGGGTACTCGGCATCGGCCTCGTCCGATTTCTCCGCGTCGTTCTCCGCGTCGTTCTCGGCGTCGTTCTCGGCGCCGGAGGCGGTCACCTCGGTGGTGGTCTCGGTGTCATCGGCGGCCGCGGAGCCGGCCGTCACATCCTCATCGGTCTTGGCATCCACAGCAGTGTCGTCCTCTACGGTCGTGGTCGCCTTCTCGGTCTTGTCTGTGCTCACGGTACGAACTCCACGTTGGACACCTTGGCTTCGTCGCCGACCTGCTCCACCAGCAGTCGCATCCGCCATGCCCGCGGTTCCTGTTCGGGTGCGCCGGCGTTGGTCGTCTGCACCGTCACGGCGACGAGAACCTGCGCCTCGCTCTCGCTCGACGACTCCAGACCCGCCTCGGCGATGGTGCCTTCCGACTTCGACTGCGCCTGCTTGACCACCTCTACGAAGGGCTGTGCGCGCTGCTGGAAGTCGTCGTAGAAGGTGCCCGTCGCCGAGTCGAGGATGCGCTGGACGTCGGCTTCGGCGTTCTCGTGGTTGATCGTGGTGAGGTTCAGCGCACCTTGGCGTCCCACCTGGAGGAACAGGTTGCGTTGCGCCTCGGCCTGACTCGACTCGTACGCCCGGTATCCCAGCCAGCCCGTCAGACCTGCCAGCGCCACCACACCGGCGATGCCCGCGATCAGCGCCATCTTGACGTGCGACATCGGGCGGCGGGCGGGAGCCACCTCGCCATCGTCTTCAACAAGGTCATCGAAGTCGTCGGCCTCGTCGGCTTCAACAACGTCGTCGGTGCCCGTCGTCTCTTCCTCGGTCGCGGCCGGTTCGACCGCCTCCGACTCCGGATCCACGGCGCCGGACTTCCGGCCCGCCTTCGTCAGTTCCCCTTCGGGGGCAGCAGCATCGTCTGCCATGTTTGCTCCTCTGCGGCACTCCGGGCCAGGTTGGACTGTGTGTAGACACGTCCGTCCGGTCCAACGTACGTGCCGCTCGCCGGATCATATTCGGCGGCTGCCAATGCAGGCGGCGCCGGAGCCGGAGGCGGGAGCGCTTCTGCAGGTGGTGAGCCTGGCGGCAACTGGGGGACGGCCTGCCCGGAGATCGTGGCGTTCGGGTCGCCCTTCCAGTTGTATCCGTCGTTCAACGGCACGTAGTTCTCATCGCTTTCGCACATCTTCGCTGTGGGCGCGCGTTTGCCCGGCACCGTGACACACGGGATGTTGCGGGCACCGCGGACGTTGAACGGCCCGTCCTGCGGGACGCGGCAGTACACGTCTCCCGCCGGCCGGTCCGGATAGTCCTCGAACGTCGGCGCCCGCTGCTGCTGAAGCGGCAGGAAGCCGGTGTTGCACGGCGGCGGGATGTTCAGGTTGAGATTCAAGGTGAGGTAGTCACCCATGTAGTCCTGCTTGGTCCCGGTCTTGGCCACACCTACCCCCTGGGTGACCGCGGTGCCCTGCGGAAGCAGCACCAGCAGTTGCTCGAGATTGGGCTGGTAGGTGACGGCGACCTCGCCGACGCTGGCCAGGTTGGCAAGCACGATCGGCAGCGTGGGTTGCAGCTGGTCGAACAGCGCCCGCACCTCTTCGGCCGCGCCGGGACCCTTGTTGAGGATCCCCGAGACCGCGCCGTCCTGGCTCTGCAGCTGGCCGGTGACATTCGCCAGGTTCGACGCCCACGCCTGGATGGAACCCGACGTGTCGGTCTGGGAGTCCAGTACCGGCTGGACGTCGTCGATCACCGTCGTCAACGAGTCCAGGTTCGCCCGGGCGTCTATCGCCAGAGTCGCGGAACCGCTGACCAGCCGGCGCAGTTCGGGACCGAGCCCGCCGACCGCGAGGTACGCCTCGTCGACCACCGTCCGCAGGTTTTCCTGTGGGATGGCCTGCAGTCCGGTGTTGGTGAGTTCCAGCACGGTGTTCACGTCGACGGGCACCACCGCGCGGTCCCGCGGGATGACGTCGCCGTTGCGCAGCTCGGGGCCGTCGCTGCTCTGTGGCAGCAGCTCCACGAACAGCTCACCGACCGCTGACCGGCTGTGCACTTCGGCCACCAGATCGGCAGGGATCTCGACGTTCGAGTTCAGCGAAAGCTGCGCCGCCACACCGGTGTCGGTCAGCCCGACGCTGTCGACGATGCCCACGTGCGAGCCCCGGTAGGTGACGTTGCTGCGCTCGTAGAGCCCGCCGGTCTCGGGCAGCTCGAGGGTCACTTTGTACTGGCCGATGCCCAGCAACGCCGGCAGCCGGATGTATCCGAAGACCATGATCCCCAGCGCCAGCAGGGCGATCACGGAGAAGATCGCCAGCTGGACCACCATCTGTCTTGTCACGCGCATGTCATGGCCCTTGATCCCAGCGGTACGGCACGAGCAACGGGTTGCCGCCGGGTGGCGGGACGTGGTGGTTGCACGGGCTGGGCATCTGTCCCACCGTGCGACCCCACTGCAACTCCAGCCACGTCAGATTGCACTCCCACCGGGTGCCGGTGAAGAAGCCGGCGTCGATCCGACTCAGCGTCAGGTCGACGATCAGCGACAAGTTGGCGTAGTCGCCGCGCAGCCAGTTGGTCAGCGTCTCCTTCGGGAAGGGGAACGTCGGCAGGAAGCTCAGCGACCGCGTCAGCGCCGGCCCCGCATCGGCCAGCGACTGCAGCACCGGGCCGAGGTCCCTGAGCTCCTGCACAAGTGCTTCCCTGGTCTGATTCACCGAGTCCGCTGCCAGCGCGCTGAACCTGCCGAGCTGGACCAGCGTCTCGGAGAGCATGTCGCGTTGGTCGCGCAGCACCGCCAGCGCATCGGGGATGGTCCGTAGCGCCTCGTCCACGACCGGCTTCTGCTCGGCGATCTGGCCGACCAGGCTGTTGAGGCTCTCCGACGTGGTGATGATGTCGTTCTTCTGATCGTCGAGGTGCCCGACCGCGATGTCGAGTTGCTCGATCAGGCTGCGCAGATCGTTCTCACGACCGGTGAAGGCGATGCTGAGCGCCTCGGTGATGTCCTGGATGTTGCCCAGACCGCCACCGTTGAGCAGCAACGCGACCGCGGCCAGCGCCTGCTCGGTGGTGGGGAACGCACCCGCGTTCTCGAGCGGGATCAGCGAGCCCGCTTGGAGCCGGCCCTGCGGCGGCTCGTCAGCCGGTGCCGACAACTCGATGTGCTGAGAGCCCAGCAGGCTGGTCTGGCCGATCTTGGCCGTTGCGTTGGCCGGCAACACCACATCGCCGTCGAGCGTCATCGTCACCAACGCGTTCCAGCCCTGGCGTTCGATCTCGGTGACCGTGCCGACGTTGACATCACCGACGCGAACCCGGGAGTTCTGTTCGACGTTGTCGACGTCGGGCATCTGCGCCTGGATGGTGAACGAGCCAGGACCGCCGCCTTCGGTCCCCGGCAGCGGGATCGAGTTCAGGCCGCGCCAACCGCATCCGGACGCCACCAACGCCACGGAGAGCAGCGCGACGCCCATCCCGGTATGCACCCGCGAGGCCGGTCTCATGAACCGGCTCCCGTCGGGACCATCATCCCGTGTAGTCCGTCCGTCGGATTCGTCGGCGCGGGCATCTCAGCGGCCAACGGCGGCGCATCGGCGGGCACCGCAGCGGGCGGTGGCACCGGTGCCGGCGCTGCTGGACCAGGCGGCGGGATGTAGTCCGGACGCAGCCAATCCTCGCTGTAGGTCAGCTCATTGGGTCGTGTGCTGGCACCGACGAGCTGGTTGAGGCCCAACGGCGGGAAGTTGTACTGCCGGTTCTTCATGATCGGCGCGAGGTACTGCACGCACAGCTTGGCCGACTCTTCCGCGCCCAGCCTCGACGCGGCCTGCACTGCACCGCAGAGGAACTGGATCGGGTTGGCGAAGTTGTTGACCGCCAGTACAGCACTCGCGCCGCCCTGTGCGGGCTGCCAGATGTTCACATAGTTCTGGAACGTGTTGGGCGCGCTGTGCAGGAACTGCGTGAGGTCGTCCAGGCTCTCGTTGAGCGCCGTGGTGACACCCGCCAGCTTCTCCGATGTGGTGCCCAGCGCATCGCGGTTGTCGGCGACGAAGGACTGCACCTCACCGACCACAGCGTCGAGGTCCCGGACTGCACTGGCCACTTCGCCGGGGTCGTCGGCGAGCAGCCCGGTCACCGACGCCAGGTTCTGGTTGAGCTGCCGCATCAGGTTCGTGCTGTCCTGCAGCGCCGACACCAGGATCGCCAGGTTCTTGATGGTGGAGAAGATGTCGGTGCTCTTGTCGCCGAGCGCCGTGATCGCCTGCGACAGCTTGATCACCGTCTGGCGGATGTTGGCGCCCTGACCGCGCAGGTTGTCGGCGGTGGTGTTGATCACCGACCCCAGCGGGCTGACGCCCCCGGGCTCGGTCGGCTGCAACGTCTCGCTGAGCCGCTCCAGCTGTCTGCGCACCTGGTCCCACTCGACCGGCACCGCGGTCCGCTCCAGAGGAATCACCGTGTTGTCGGTCATCACCGGGCCGCCGGTGTAGGCGGGCGTCAGCTGGATGGCACGCGAGGTCACCAGCGCCGGCGACAGGATCGCGGCGCTGGCATCGGCGGGGACGTCGTAACGGCTGTCGTACCAGAACGTGATCTTCACCCGCTCGGGTTCGGGTTCGATCGCGGTGATGCTGCCGACAGGCACCCCGAGGATCCGGACGTCGTCGCCCTCATAGATGCCGTTGCTGTTGTCGAAGTACGCCTCGACGTTGATCCTGTTCACCTTGTCGGTGGTGCGCACCAGGATGGCGACTCCGGCCACCAGCAACAGCACCAGAACGGCGGCAACCCAGGTCCGGGTGTTCCTCATGGTGTCCCCCCTGCCAGCGGAGGCGCCTCACCCGGGGCCGGGATGTAGACGGGATTCGGCGTCGGGACCGGTGTGGACCCCTGTCCGTGCGGTGCGGGCGCGGGCGGCCCCGGCGGCGGTCCACCGGGCGGCGGAGCGGGCGGCGGCTCGCGGTACGGGTAGCAACCGGTGGGGCCCGGCAGCGGCAATCCCGGTGGGCCGCAACCTTGATCGCCGGGATTACCGGTGATCGCATCCGGGATCGTCATCCGGGGTTCGCCGCCCTGGCCGGTCCGCGGGAACGGCACCGGCATCGCGGGCGTGCCCGGCTGTCCGACCTGCGGGTCGCTGCGCTGTGATGGCAGCAGCACGTTCGGGTCCAGCCCCAGATCGGAGAAGGCCACGTCGATGAACGGCTGCAGGAACTGGCCGGGCAGCAGGTTGGAGATGTAGTTCTTGAAGAACGGACCCGAAGAGACCGACTCCCCCAGCGACAGGGAGTACTGGTTCAGCAGGTTCAGCGACTTCTGCAGCCGTTCCTTGCGGTTGTCCAGGATCGTCAGCACCCCGTTGAGCTTGTCGAGCGCGGGCCGCATGGTTTCCCGGTTCTCACCGATGAAGCCCTGCAGTTGACCGCTGAGCGAGGAGATGCTGCCGGAGATCTGATCCAGGGCCGCACTCTGGGTCTGCAGTTCGGCCAGCAGCGCGTTCGTGTTGGCGACCAGGCTGACCACCTGGTCGCTGCGTCCGGCCAGCACCGTGGTGGCCTTGTTCGCGTTGCCGAGCAGGTTGCGCAACTCGGCGTCACGCTCGTTGAGGGTGTCGGAGAACCGGGCCACACCCTCGACCGCGATCCGCAACTGCGGTGGCGTGTCGGCAAACGTCGCCGAGAGCACCCGCAGCGACTCGGAGAGCTGATCGGTGTCGAGCCCGCTGATGGTGGTCGCCAACTCACCGAGGGCATCGGGCAGTTGGTAGGGCGAGGTGGTGCGGTCGAGGGGGATGGTGCTGTCCTGCCGGCCGTCACCGCGCGCGACGACCTCGAGGATCTTGGTCCCCAGCAGCCCCTTGGTCTTGATCGCCGCCTCGGTCCGGTCGCCGAGTCGGATGTCCTTGTCCACCGTGAACGTCACTAGAACCTGCGGTCCGTCCAACTCGATGGACTTGACCTGGCCGACCTTGAAGCCCGAAACCTGCACGGCCGCATCGGTGGTCAGGCCACCGGCCTCGGCGAAGTTCGCGGTGTACTCACGGCCCTGCTCGATGAACGGCAACTTGTCGTAGTTCGTCGCCCCGAGCACGATGGCCGCCGTGGCCCCGAGACCGACGGCGCCGATGACGAACTGATTTCGCTCACTGAATGGCTTCATCGCGGTGCGCACCTCCCCGTCTCCTGGCCGGCCACCTTGACATACACCGGTTGTCCGCCCTTGCCGTTGAGCTTGAGCACGATGTCACACAGATAGAAGCTGAAGAAGTCACCGTAGATGCCCTGCCGCGCCAGGGCCTGGTAGGCGTCCGGCAGCGTGTTGATCACGTTGTCGAAGTAGTCGGCATCGGCCACGACGATGCCGGCGGTGCGATCGGTCTCCTGGACCACCTTTTGCAGCGGCGGTCGAGCCTCGGCCAGCAGATCGGTGATGCTGCCCGCAGCGGCGTTGGTGTAGGCCAACCCGCTGCTGATCTCCTCGCCGCGGGATTCGAGCGCCTCCACCAGTTCCGAGAGCGAGCTGACCGCCTTGCCGAACTGATCGCTCTGATCCCCGAGCGAACCGAGCACCGAGTTCAGGTTGAGGATGACCTCGCCGATCAACTGGTCGCGGTCGGCCAGCGTGCTCGTCAGTGCGGCGGTCTGCGCCAGGAACGAGTTGATGGTGCCACCCTGACCCTGCAGGGCGGTGATCAGCTGACCGGACAGCGCATTGATCTGGTCGGGATCCAGCGCCTGGAACAGCGGCCGGAAGCCGCCGATCAGTGCATCGAGGTCCAACGCCGGTGAGGTCCGGGCCAGCGGGATGGTGTCCCCGGCGTTGAGCTTCTGCGTCCCGCCGGCGCCTTCCTCCAGAGCCAGATAGCGGCCGCCGATCAGATCGTCGTACCGGATGACCGCCCTGCTGCCCTCGGTGAGCACCACCGAGTCGTCGGCGGTGAACTCGACGAGCGCGGTGGTGTCGGGCTGGATCTCCACCTTGTCGACCTTGCCGACCTCGACCCCGGCGATCCGGACGAAATCGTTGGTCTCCAGGCCGGTGACATTCAGGAACTCGGCCCGGTACCGGTTGGTCTCCTCACCGAAGCGCATCTGGCCGAACACCGCGAACAGACCGAACACACCGAGCAGGCACACAGCGAGGAACACCCCGAGACGCACTGCGTCTCCACGGATCTTCGCTGTCATCGGTTACCTCTCATGTGGTCGGGACTGTGTTCACGGGCTCGGGACGGCCGGGACCGGTGGCGGGACGTACGGGTACGGAACCGCCGTGGGCTGCATGACCGCCGGGTTCGGAACGTAGAACGGTTCAGAACCGGGGCGCGGGCCGGGTTCGCGGGGGGCTCCCGGCGGAGGCGCCGGCGGCAGCCCGGGCCACAGCGGCGTGCCGTCGGGCGCGTACAGCTGCGCACCGTAGGCCGGGGCGCCGGGGTACGGAATCGGTCCGATCGCGGGCCCGCCGAACAGGTTGCGGATGCTCGGCGGTTCCGGCACGGCGCGGGTCACCGGCAGATAGTTGGCGTAGGTGGGGAAGGCGATGCCCGGGTTGGGACGCCAGTCCAGGCCGGTGCCGAAGCCGGTGTTGGTGACGAGATTGCGCACCGGCCAGTTCTTCGAGACGTCCGGCAGCGAGCCGCAGCCGGGCTTGCCACCCGGGCCGCCCTTGGCGCCGATGATCGGCAGGTGTTGGGGGTAGTGGTAGGGGTCGTCACCCAACGCCAACCCGGCGTCGAGCACCAGCGAGCGGCCGTTGCCGCCGGGGCTCTCGTAGCCGCCGTTGTCGAGGAGGTGCTTGGCGCCCAGCAGCAGGCAGGTGTAGGAGGGGTTGTACTTGTAGAGCAGGTTCGTGGTCGGTTCCAGCACGTTGATGGCCTTGATCAGGTTCGCCTGGCTGGGCGCGAGCAGGCCGATGCCGCTGTTCGACAGCCCGAGGGTGCTCAGCAGCAACGCATCGAGCTGGTCGGACTGGTTGACCACGGTGGCGCTGGTGGTGCTGGCCGCGTTGAGCGTCGCGAGGATGTCCTGGGCCGCAGCGCTGTACGTCTCGTTGAAGGCGTTCAGCGCCCGCAGGTCGG
Source organism: Mycolicibacterium hippocampi (assembly GCF_010723735.1). Lineage (GTDB taxonomy): Bacteria > Actinomycetota > Actinomycetes > Mycobacteriales > Mycobacteriaceae > Mycobacterium > Mycobacterium hippocampi. Next base: position 5,208,776 of record NZ_BLLB01000002.1, read on the forward strand.
CGGTGATCGTCTCGTTGCGCGGGTTCAGCGCGAGCAGCACCTCGTTGGCGTCGGTGGTGGCCTGACCGATCCGCTCACCCTGCCCGCGGACACCGTCGGCCAGGGCCGACAGCGTGCTGTTGAGCTTGGCCGCGTCGACCTGATCGAGAACCGCGACGAGGTTCTGGAACACGGTGTTGACCTCGGTGGTCACATTGCGTGACTCCATCACCTGGCCCGCTTCGAGCCGCTGACTGCTCGGGTTCTCGGGGAACACCAGATCGACGAACTTGGCCCCGAAGATCGTCGTCGCCCTGATCTGCGCCTCGACGTTGGACGGGATGTACTGCAGCTGGTTCGGATCGATCTCGAGTCGCAGCGCGACCGGCGGGTTCGTCTGGCCGGTCACCCCGATCTCGGAGACCCGGCCCACCTGCACACCGCGCAGTTTGACCTTGGCGTTGGTCTCCATCACCAGACCCGCCCGGTCAGAGGTCAACGTCACCGGGATGGTGGACCGCAGCGTTCCGGTGAACAGCGCATATGTCAGCCACACGGCGCCGGCGAGAACCGTGACCAGGATGAGCGTCCACCATCCCGGCTTCAGGCCTTCGTCGTCTTCCATCCCTCAGCCCGCCAGATTGAAGTTGCCGGATTGCCCGTACACCGCCAGCGAGATCATCACCAGCACGAACGCGGACACGATCAGAGACGTCCGGACCGCGCGGCCGACGGCTTCGCCGACCCCGGCGGGTCCGCCACGCGCGGTGAAACCGTAGTAGGTGTGCACCAGCATGATCACCACGGCCAGCGCCACGCACTGGATCATCGACCAGAACAGGTCTGTCGGGTTCAGGAAGGTCCGGAAGTAGTGGTCGTAGACACCGGTCGACTGTCCGTAGAGGACCGTCGTCCCGAATCGCGCCGCCCAGAACGAGGCCAGCACGCCGATGCAGTACAGCGGGATCACCACGAGCAGACCGGCCACCACCCGGGTCGACGCCAGGTAGGCGACGCTGCGGATGCCCATCACCTCGAGCGCGTCGATCTCCTCGTTGATCCGCATCGCACCCAGCTGTGCGGTGGCTCCGGCGCCGATGGTCGCCGACAACGCCACCGCCGTGGTGGCCGGTGCGATCAGCCGCACGTTGAAGAACGCCGAGGCGAAGCCGGTCAGCGCTTCCACACCGATCTCCGCGAAGTCGGTGTAGCCCTGCACCGCAACCAGCGCTCCGGTGGTCACGGTGAGGAAACCGACGATCGCGACGGTGCCGCCGATGACGATCAACGCACCTGAACCCAAACCCATCTGGGCGATCAGCCGCATGAGTTCGATCCGGTAGTTCGTGAAGACCATGTGGATCGAACGCAGCGTGCGGCCGTAGAACTTGGCCTGCACGCCGACCTGGTTCCACGGACCGGCCACGGAGCGGTACCGGGCCTTGAGCCACGGGAACTGAGAATGGGGCCGCGATACCGTCACATCGTCACCTTCACGGCGACGGCGGTGGCGACGATGTTGATCGCGAACAGCGCCATGAACGTGAACACCACGGTCTCGTTGACCGCGTTGCCGACACCGGCCGGGCCACCTCCCACCGAAATGCCCTTGTAGCAGGCGATCAGGCCGGCCGACAGCCCGAACAGGGCGGCTTTGACCAGAGCGATGAACACGTCTGTGGAACCGATGATGAGCGTCAGACCGGAAGCGAACGCACCCGGGGAGACGTTCTGGATGTACACGGTGAAGAAGAAGGCGCCGGCCAGCCCGACCAGGATGACCGTGGCCGAAAGCGCCAACGACACCAACATGGCGGCCAGGACCCGTGGGACCACAAGTGCCTGAATGGGATTGATGCCCATCACGCGCAGCGCGTCCAACTCCTCACGGATGGTCCGGGCCCCCAGGTCGGCGCACATGGCCGTCGCGCCCGCACCCGCCACCACCAGCACCGTGACGATCGGACCGATCTGCCGGACAGTGCCCAGCGCGGCACCGGTTCCCGAGAAGTCGGCGGCCCCGAACTCCTTCAGCAGGATGTTGAAGGTGAAGGTCAGCAGCACGGTGTAGGGAATGGTCAACATCAGCGTCGGCAGGATCGACACCCGCGCGACGAACCAGGATTGAGAAATGAACTCGCGCCACGCAAAAGGCGGCTTGACCATCGCCACGAACGTGTCGAGCGCCATCGAGAAGAACCCGCCGACCGCGCGGACGGGTTTGGCGACCACACTGGAAGCGACCATCTAGCAGGTCCTCCCTCGTGTACACATCACCGCCATCGGCCGCTACCTCTCCAACGAAGTCCAGGCCCGGTCAGTGCGGCTGAGGTTACACATGACTGGACGCCGGAGAACCGTATATCAACAAAAATTGACGCGGCAACAGGAGAGCACGACAACAGCCCCTGACCCGGTTGTGGCCCGGCTCCGACCGATCTGCAGCTCAGCGCGGCGGCCCCGGCGCGCCGCATCGGGCCACTACCCCGGCGGGACGGCGCCGACCGCACGCAGCGCGAAGTCCAGCACCCGCGCCTGGGCCTGTTTGAGTCGCTGCAGATCGTCGGCGGGCTGGGCGGCCATCATCCGGCTGACCACCGCGCTGATCGCCGGGGCGTCGAATTCCGGCACCGTGGACGGAAAGGACCCGTCGGCGCGCCCCCTGCCGAGGATCTCCACCAGGGACCGCTCCCGGCCGGCATGGGAACGCTCGCGGGTCTCGCGGTACCCCTTGGCCATCCGGACCTCGTCGGAGTCGACGACCGTCAGCTGCATCCGCTGCCGTGGATCGACCAGCACGTCGAACATCTCACCGATCCACGCCGCGAGCTGGTTGGCGGGGGTGCCGACGGCCTCCTCGGCGATGCGGTCCACCCGCCCGGCCACCGCATCACACTCCTCCTGCAGCAAAGCCAGGAACAGTTCGTCCTTCGAGTTGAAGTGCCGGTAGAAGGCGCGGGTCGACACTTCGGCTTCCCGCAGGATCGCTGAAACCGGGATCGGGGCGGCGTGCGGCTCCGACAGACAGCGATAGGCAGCGTCGATGATGCGCCGGCGATCGCCGCCGGGGTCGGAGGATTTCGGCACGAGCGTCAATTCTAGGGATCGGTGCGCTCCGGACCCGGGAAAGCCACAAATCCCGCGGTCGGTAACGTGATGCCCGGGGCAAGCCGAGAGGACGCCTGTGAGCATTGACCACAGCGAGCCGAGGACCGTGACGTTTCGCGGCGACGACGACCTCACCCTGGTCGCCGACGAATGGAACAACCCGGACGCGGAGGCGCCGTCAGGGGTCGAATTCGACCCGTCCCGCCCGTCGATCCTGATGTTGCACGGCGGCGGCCAGAACCGCTTCTCCTGGAAGAAGACCGGGCAGATCCTGGCCGAGCGGGGACTGCACGTCGTCGCGATGGACAGCAGGGGTCACGGCGACAGCGACCGCTCACCGGAGGCCAGGTACACGGTGGATGCGCTGTGCGCGGACACCTTGCGAGTGATCGAGCAGATGGGTCGGCCGGTGGTTCTGATCGGCGCCAGCATGGGAGGACTCACCGGTATCCAGGCTGCGCACGAAGCCGGGCCCGCCAGCGTCCAGCGACTGATCCTGGTCGACGTGGTGCCCCGCTACGAAAAGGACGGCAGCGCACGCATCCGGGATTTCATGTTCAGCCACGTGCACGGCTTCGGATCGTTGGAGGAGGCCGCCGACGCGGTGTCCGCGTATCTGCCGCACCGCACCAAACCGCGCAGTCCCGAAGGGCTGAAGAAGAATCTGCGCCATCGCAACGGGCGCTGGTATTGGCACTGGGATCCGGCGTTTTTGACCAAGCCGCAGGAGGATCCGTTCGTGCGGGTCGAGTCGCTCGAACAGGCCGCGATCGAGTTGGCCATCCCGATACTGCTGATCCGGGGCAAGCTCTCCGACGTGGTCAGCGAGGAGGCGGTCCACGATTTCCTGGACAAGGTGCCGCATGCGGAGTTCGCGGAGTTGTCCGGGGCGGGCCACACGGCGGCCGGCGATGACAACGACGCGTTCTCCGGCGTCGTCGCGCAGTTCGTATTGCGGTGAGTACCGGTTCCACCGCGGGCTTCGACTTCTTTGAGCAGAATGAACTGCCTGCGCCCCGGGTGAACGAGTCGCAGGCACAGCACATCCTGTCCACGCACTACGGTGTGGCCGCGCATGTCGTGTCGCTGGGCAGCCAGCAGGACAGGAATTTCATGGTCACCGGCGACGACGGCGCGGTGCTCGGCGTGCTCAAGGTGGCCAACACCGCGTTCACCCCGGTCGAGTTGGCGGCCCAGGACGCCGCGGCACAACTGATCGCCGAGGCCGAACCAGGCCTTCGTGTCGCAGTTCCCCTGAACAACAGCGCGGGCGAGAAGTGCACAACGGTCCCGGGTTCGGCCGGGGAGCCGATGCATGTCCGGCTGCTGCGTCACCTTCCCGGCGGAACGCTGTCGGAGTCGGGACACCTCAGCGCGGCGGCTGTCGCCGGCCTCGGCGACATCTCCGGCCGGGTGAGCCGGGCGCTGAAGGCCTTCACCCATCCCGGTCTGGATCGAAAGCTGCAGTGGGACTTGCGCTTCGGCCTGGCGGTCGTCGAGAAGCTGAGTTCCCACGTCCGTGACCCCGCATTGCGCTCAAGGCTCGAGACCATCGCCCGCGATGCATGGTCACGGATCTCGCCGCTGGACGCTGCGCTCCCCCGTCAGGCGGCGCACATCGACCTGACCGACGCCAATGTCGTGGTGACCCGCGAGGCCGGCGGGGTGCGTCCCGACGGGGTCATCGACTTCGGCGACCTGTGCCACACCTGGGCGGTGTCCGAACTCGCGATCACCGCATCCTCGGTGCTGGGACATGCTGGTGCGCAGCTCTCCTCGGTGCTGCCGGCGATCCGGGCCTTCCACGCCGTCCGGCCGCTGTCGGCAGCGGAGGCGCAGGTTCTGTGGCCCCTGCTGGTGCTGCGGACAGCCGTGCTGATAGTCAGCGGCGCCCAGCAAGCCGCTTTGGATCCCGACAACGACTACCTCACCGAACAGTCCGACGCCGAGCTGCAGATGTTCGAACTGGCGGCATCGATACCGCTGGACGTGATGACCGCGGTGGTCATGGCCGATCTGGGTCTGGCCGGGGCTCCAGCGCCGGTGGTGGCACAGGCGCCGCTCGTCGCCGTGGATCCGGCCGCGGTGGTGACCCTGGATCTGTCCACCACCTCGGAGCTCTACGACGGCACGTTCGACGCCGCACTGCCCGGTGACGTGGCGGCCCGGGCGGCGGCCGCTGCGCTGCAGCGTGGTGCCGCGCTTGTCGTCACCCGCTTCGCCGAGGCCCGACTCGGCCAGGCACCGCTGTTGAGCCAGGACGCCCCCGCCGTCGTCGCCACCGGCATCAGCGTGTGGTCGGCGACCGGCACCGACGTCACCGCCCCGTGGGACGGTCAGGTCACCGAGGACACCGAGGACACCGGGGACACCGGGGACACCGCCAGCCAAGTCACGTTGCGTGGCAACGATCTCGAGCTGACCGTGACCGGGGTGGCCGGAACCGCCCGCGGCGCGGTGCACGCCGGACAGCGGCTGGCTCGGGTGGGTGCGAACGAGCGCGTCGAGGTGAGCGTGCGCGCGGCGGGTGCGCCCTTGCTGCCGCCGTTCACCGAAACGGACCTGGCACCGGGCTGGCTCGCTTTCGCCCGCGACCCCCGCCCGCTGCTCGGACTGGCGCCGGAAGACACCAGCAGGATGCCGGCTGATCTGCTGTCCCGCCGGGACGCGAGTTTCGCGCCCGTGCAGGAGTTCTACTACCGCACCCCGCCGCAGATCGAACGCGGCCGTCGCCATTTCCTGATGTCGACCGCGGGCCGCAGCTACCTCGACATGGTGAACAACGTCACCGTGCTGGGTCACGCACATCCCCGGGTGGCCGACGCGGCATCTCGGCAACTGCGCAGGCTCAACACGAACTCTCGATTCAACTACGAGGCCATCGTCGAGTTCAGCGAGCGGCTGGCCTCGCTGCTGCCCGCCCCGCTGGACACGGTATTCCTGGTCAACTCCGGTTCGGAGGCCAGCGATCTGGCGATCCGACTGGCGACCGCCGCCACCGGGCGACGCGACGTGGTCGCGGTGCGCGAGGCCTATCACGGCTGGACCTACGGCACCGATGCGGTGTCGACCTCGACCGCCGACAACCCGAACGCCCTTGCCACCCGGCCGGCTTGGGTACACACAGTGGAGTCCCCGAACAGCTTCCGGGGCAAGTACCGCGGTCCCGACGTGTTCCGCTACGCCGAAGAGGCGGTCGCCCGTATCGACGACATGAGCGCAGCCGGTCGCGCCCCTGCCGCGTTCATCTGCGAGAGCGTCTACGGCAACGCCGGAGGAATGGCACTTCCGCCCGGCTATCTGCGCCAGGTGTATGCCGCGGTACGCGACCACGGCGGTCTGGCGATCTCGGACGAGGTGCAGGTGGGTTACGGGCGGCTGGGTGAGTGGTTCTGGGGCTTCCAGCAGCAGCAGGCGGTGCCCGACATCGTGTCGATCGCCAAGTCGGTGGGCAACGGCTATCCGCTGGGGGCGGTGATCACCAGCAGGGTGGTGGCCGAGAGGTTCTCGTCGCAGGGCTACTTCTTCTCCTCCACCGGCGGCAGCCCGCTGTCGTGTGCCATCGGCGTGACGGTGCTCGACGTGCTACGCGATGAGGGGTTGCAGCAGAACGCGGTTCATGTGGGCGGGCATCTCAAGGCTCGGCTGGAGGCGTTGCGCGACAGGCATCCGATCATCGGGACGGTGCACGGTTTCGGCCTGTACCTGGGCGTCGAGATGGTGCGTGACACGGCCACCCTGGAGCCGGCATCCGAGGAGACCGTGGCCATCTGCGAGCGAATGCTCGAACTCGGGGTGATCATCCAGCCCACCGGCGACCACACGAACATCTTGAAGACGAAGCCGCCACTGTGCATCGACACCGCGGCGGCCGACTTCTACGTCGACACCCTGGACCGGGTGCTCACCGAAGGGTGGTGAACCCCTCAGACCAGCAGCGGCACGGAATCGAGACGGTCATCGGTGAGGAGCTCGAACATGACACGCCGGCTCACCAGCTCCGCGCGCCCGTACGCCTTGCCGGCCAACTGGATTCGGCACCTCGCGATCGCCGAGTTGTAGCAGTACTTCGTGCCCCCGTGGGTGTCGGGGTAGCTCAGACCGATCACGTCGGCGGGTTCGGTGGTGATCTCCCCCTCGATCATCCGGTCCCCCACCCGAGCCCCGAATGTCCATGTGAACGGCGCGTACCGGCCGTGGCTCTGCATGCTACCGACCAGCGTGCGCACCGCGAACTCCACACCGGCGTGCCGGAACACGAACAGTGTCACACCGGGGAGCAACACCGATCCGAGGCCGGCGCGGGCGGTCACGATCTCCAACGTCGAATCCGGCGCATCGTCGAAGCCGCACACCTGACCGAACGCGTAGGCAGGGGTGTGGCGGGTGCCCCAGTTGTGGTTGATGCTGCCCGTCCACCCGTCGACGTCGACTGCCAGGCCGGCCGCCTCGAGGTGGCCGTCGAACCTGGCCAGCGGATGGCGAACCAGCGTCTTGGCAGACGGGAACCGACGCCGGTAACCGCGCTCGGTGAGTAGCCGCACAGGATCCTCAACGCCCGGGGTGATCGCGATGTCCCAGCGCGCGTCGGGCACCGTGCCGCTGCGGCGGCGTCGTCGAGGCTGGTGGTGGCGATCTGCGCGGTCCAGTCCTGATAGCCGAAGTCGGACGACTCGAGCGGGTAGGACCGCTTGAGCGCGCGATGCCCCGACGGGTCGAAGACCATCACCCACACGTCGGCACTTTCCTCCCCGACCGCGGGCAGCAGCAGGGTCTCCCGCAGCCACACCGCACGGGGCGCGTCAGGGGCGTTGGCGCGGATGAACCGACTCTCGTAATAGGGGGCCTTCGCCATCGTCACATCCCCAGCATCCAATACTTGACCCGTGAGCGGAGTGGAGATTGCGGCCTACATCCTCGCGACGATCGTCGTCGGCGAGGCGATAGCGCTGGTGGTGCTGGCACAGCGCCTGAAAGCGGCGCGCGAGGAGTCCGACGAACTGCGCCGCCGTGTCGACACCCGCAACATGTTGTTCTCCGGTGGGACCAAGGCCGTCAAGACCGTCTGGCAGACCGCCAACATCCTGCGCAGAGACGGGTTCGGTGCAGCCGTGCGGTCCTCGATCGAAGAGCTCGCGGACTGGGCCGAGGTGGAGCGACCCGACCTGGCGCGGCTGGCTCCCAACGGCAAGCTGGCCATCATGTTCTCCGACATCGAGGAGTCCACGGCGCTCAACGAACGCATCGGCGACCGCGCCTGGGTCAGGTTGATCGGCAAGCACGACAAAGCGGTTCGCCGGCTCGTCGACAGACACCACGGTTACGTCGTGAAGAGCCAGGGCGACGGATTCATGATCGCGTTCGCGCAGCCGGAGCAGGCGGTTCGCTGCGGACTGGACATCCAGAGCTCGCTGCAGAAGCGCCCCAACGAGATTCGGGTGCGGATCGGAATCCACGTCGGCAAGTCGATGCTGCGTGGCGACGACGTCTTCGGACGCAACGTCGCGATGGCGGCGCGGGTCGCCGGACAGGCCGACGGTGGCGAGATCCTGGTCAGCGAGGCAGTGCTCGACGCTGTCTCCGGTTGTGACGACATCGTTGTCGACAACGGCCGCGAGGTGGAGCTCAAGGGCTTCACCGGTTCGCACACCCTGTATGCGGTGACGTCCTAGTCCCGATTCTGGCGCGGCCCGGATTTGTCGGTGCGTTCTGTTTTGATGGTGTCATGTCTTCGGCGGCAACTTCTTTGGCTCCCAAGCAGCGTCTTGAGGTGTTGTTCGCCGAGTTGTCGGAGTTGGCGGGGCAGCGTAATGCCATCGATGGGCGGATCGTGGAGATCGTCGCCGAGATCGACCGCGACGAACTGTGCGGGTTGACCGGGGCGCGTTCGGTGGCCGGGTTGGTGGCCTGGAAGCTGGGCACCTCACCGGGCAACGCGAACACCATCACCACCGTCGCCGGGCGGCTCGAGGAGTTTCCGCGCTGCACCCGAGGGTTGCGCGAGGGGCGATTGTCGCTGGATCAGGTCGGGGTGATCGCCGGGCGGGCCGCCGAGGGTTCCGACGCCCACTATGCGCAGCTGGCCGAGTCGGCGACGGTCACCCAGCTGCACACCGCCCTCAAAGCGGCACCCCGACCCAAGCCCGACCCGAAACCCAAACCGGAACCGGACCCGGTGTGGGAGCGGTCGGTGATCAAGACCGGTGACGACACCCACGCCACCTACCGGATCCGGCTGCCGCATGCTGAGGCGGCGGTCGTCGACGCCGCCCTGGCGTCTCATCTCGAGGCGCTGGTCGCTGACTGGAAACACCACCACGACACCGGTGGGCGGCCCGGTGATCAGGCGCCGCCGTTGCCGAGCACCGTGGATGCGTTCATGAGTGTGGTCGAGGCCGGGTGGGACAGCGAAGTAGCGCGCCGGCCGCATGGGCAGCGCACCACCGTGATCGCTCACCTCGACGTCGACCAGCAGGTGGCGTCGCTGCATCTGGGGCCGTTGTTGTCCGACAGTGAGCGTCGCTTGATGCTCTGCGATGCGACGTGTGAGGTGTGGTTCGAACGCCACGGCCGGGTCATCGGCGCCGGGCGGGCCACCCGGACGGTCAACCGGCGGCTGCGCCGGGCGTTGGAGCATCGGGACCGCTGCTGCGTGGTTCCTGGCTGCGGGGCGACCCGCGGGTTGCATGCTCATCATCTGCGGCACTGGGAAGACGGCGGCCCCACCGAACTCGACAACCTGGTCTTGGTCTGTCCGTACCACCACCGGCTGCACCACCTCGGTGGCATCACCCTCACCGGGCCCGCGCACCGCCTCAGGGTCACCGACAACGACGGCCAGGAACTCAGCGCGGGATCCCTGGCCCGACCACCCACCACAGCGCCCCCGAACGTCGCCCCCTACCGCGGGCCGACCGGCGAACGCGCCCAATGGAAGTGGTACACCCCCTACCAACCACCACCACCCACCGACAACTAACCGGAGTCGGCCTCGGCCTCGGCGAGGCGCTGGTGCAGACGGGCGCGGATGTCGTCCGGAGTGTAGGAGTTGCGCCGCCGCTGGTCCCGCGCGACCAGCGCGCCACCGGCCACCACCCCGGCGACACCGGCGAGTCCGACCCACTTCCAGATTCCACGCATACCGCGAGTTTGCCTAAGCTTGGCGGGTGAATCAAAGCACGGTGTCGTTGCAGCGCGCGCTGGATGAGACCCGTACCGGGGACATCTGGTTGTTCCGCGGACAGTCCGGGCCCGACCGCGCCATCCAGTCGATGACGAACAGTCCCGTCAACCACGTCGGCATGACGGTGGCGATCGATGACCTGCCCCCGCTGATCTGGCATGCCGAACTCGGCGACAAGTTGGTCGACATGTGGACGGGCACGAATCACCGTGGGGTGCAGCTCAACGATCTACGTGAAGCGGTGGAACGCTGGATCGGCACCTACGGCCAGCGCTGCTGGTTGCGTCAGCTCACGCCGTACGCGGGCCGGGAACAGGAGGACCGCATGCTCAAGGTGATCGCGCGGATGGACGGCACCCCCTTCCCGACGACGGCCCGGCTGACGGGACGCTGGATACGCGGCAGACTGCCCAACGCCTCTGACTTCACGCGCGGAATTCCGTTCGTACACAGCAAAGTTCGCAAATCGGTCGAGCGTCGCAAAGCCGAGAAGTTCAGGACTGGCCTGCAAACGGCTTACTGTGCGGAAACCGTCGCCATCACCTACGAGGAGATGGGATTGTTGGAGACCGACAAGCACTACAACTGGTTTGATCCGGGCTCCTTCTGGAGTGGCGATACGCTGCCGTTGGCGGCCGGGTACCGATTGGGCGAGGAGGTCGCTGTCATCCCTTAGTACGCCGGGCACACCCGGGTGGCGAAACGCCGACCGAGATCGCACGATGCCGGTACAAAAAGTGGTTGGCTTGTCGACAGCACGCATATTCGGCACCGCAACGAGGGAGTGCAGGCATGCCGACATCGACCGAGCCCGCCGAGGACACAGCTGCGCCCCGGCGTGGCCTGCTCAGCGCAAAGGCTTCGGCGATCTCGATCGTGGTGGCTTCCTTCGCCACGCTGGTCATCGTCTTCGGGATTCTGAGTTCACCGGGTGACGAGCCGCCGCAGGTCCAATCCATTCCGGCCCAGCCGAACACCGCTTCCCAGTGGGTGGCGGCGCCGCCGGAGCCCAGCACCCGAGCACCCGAGCCCCCGGCGCAACCGGCGCCGCTCACGATGGACGCTCAGGGCTTCGTCGACTCCCCGGCTCGCTGCGATGAGCAGCAGCAAGCCGTCGCGATCGCCCGCACGAACCGCTCTGCCATGGTCGTCTGCCGGGGCTCCGACGGAGCCTATGAGTATCAGGGAATCCGCCTGCACGACGGCGCATCTCTGCGGTTGGACGATGTGCGGGTGCTCCCGGCGGGGTTCGAGGCCCGCAACGACAACACCACCTACCGGTTGTCGCCCACCGAATTGGTCGTCATCAACGGCGAGGCGTTGCAGAGCCGTGACGCAATGGTGGAATACCGGGCAGGCTGACCCGGCCTACAGCGCCGCCGTGTAGGGGCCGAGCAGTTGGCAGTCCGGGGCGGGAGGCTGGCCGATCCAGGCGCCGCACCCCCGGCCCGTCGCGATGTAGGTGGCGCCGGCAACGTAGGGCTCGAAGAACACCTGAGCGCGGCCCGTGCCGTCGCTCGGGTAGCAGCGCTTGACCGCGTCCCCGCCCGGCATCTCGAGACAGGCCACGCTTGTCGCCGGCGTGGCCGGCGGCCCGCACTGATCCGGCGCCAAGGTCGCGGTGACCGTGCTGACGCCGGCGACCTGGACGACCTGTGGCGGCGTCAGCGTGAACGAGCACGGTGGAGGCGGACCGGCGAGGGCGGGCGTCGCGCCCGATACGCAGGCGAACGCTGCGGTGACGGCAACCGATAGGGCGAGGGTAGGCCGAGTCATACCCGATGATAAGTCGCGCCGGAACCGATGACCGAGCTACTCCGGGACGCGACACCGGGCCAATCCAGGGAATTCACCAGACCTCGCGGTAGCCTCTGCCCGTGCCGTCCCGCAGCCCGACCCGCGCGGTCAGGTATGCGCGTCGCCGCAAGCGGCGGATGGCACTGAAGGAACACGACCTCACCGACTCCCAGTGGGCGGCACTGAAGACGGCATGGGGAGGTTGCGCGTACTGCGGCGCGACCGGGTCGCCGCTGCAGAAGGACTGCGTGCTTCCCATCTCCCGCGGCGGGCGTTATGCGCTGGAGAACGTGGTGCCCTGCTGCCGTTCGTGCAACACCAGCAAGTGCAATTCCGAGGTGACGAGCTGGATGCGGCGAAAGAAGCTCAACGAGCGGGATTTCCTGGTCCGCCAGGTGGAGATCAACCGGGTCCTCGCGGCCATAGCCGACTGAGCTTCCGTCGTCACCCGCGGGGTACGGTTCCTGCGTGCCTTTGCGCTACGTCGATCCACACAAGAAGCGGGGCCGCCGCTACCAGGCGGGAGTTCGTTTCGGACGCTCGCGGGTAGGGCAGTTCGTCGCCCGGCATGTCGCCCGGCGCACCGACCCGTACCTGTTCCGCCTCACCGGCGGCCGGGTCAACATGGGCCCCATCGTCAACGCGCCGCTGACGTCCACCGGCGCGAAGTCCGGGCAGCCACGTACCGTGCAGCTCACCTACTTCAACGATGGGTCCGACGTCATCCTGCTCGCCTCGAACTACGGCGGCAGCAAGAATCCGCAGTGGTATCACAACCTGAAGGCGAACCCGGACTGCGAGTTCGGCGGGGAGAGGTTCTCGGCCGCTGAGGTCACCGATCCTGACGACTGCGCAAGGCTCTACGATCTGGCCGAGCGGGTGTACGCCGGGTATTCCGACTACCGCGAGCAGACGGCACCCGTCGGCCGGCAGATCCCCATCTTCCGGCTGACACCACGCTGACAACGAGCCCTACCGGTCACCGCTGTCGCGCCGCCGGTTCGGGCGTCTGAAGTCGGATTCGGTCACCTGCCGGATACGCACGCACAAAAGCAGACGACAGCTTCGGCACGGCGTGGCTGAGCGTGTGTTCCGCGTCGTGGGCGATGCGGTGGGCCTCGGCCAGACTGGTGGCCGGATCGATCTCCAGTTGGGCGTCGGCGTGTAGATGGTGGCCGATCCAACGCATCTTCACGCTGCGAACCGCTGTGACCGCATGTTCGGCGGCCAGCGCGGCCTCGGCAGCGTCGACCAGTTCCGGGTCCACGGCATCCATCAGCCGGCGAAACACATCACGCACTGCGGTGCGCAGCACAGCGAGGATGGCGACAGTGATGACCAGGCCGACGAGGGGATCGGCGAGGGGATAGCCCAACGCCACGCCGGCCGCCCCGAAGAGCACGGCCAGCGACGTGAATCCGTCAGTGCGGGCGTGCAACCCGTCGGCGACGAGAGCGGCCGAGCCGATCCGGCGCCCGACCCGGATACGGTAGACGGCGACGAGTTCGTTGCCGATGAAGCCCACCAGCCCCGCCGCGGCGACCCAGCCGACGTGATCGATCGGGACCGGATCGATCAACCGGCGAACGGATTCGACCCCCGCGACGATCGCCGACAACCCGATCATCGCGACGACAAAAAGGCCGGCCAAGTCCTCGGCACGTCCGAACCCGTAGGTGTATCGACGCGTTGCAGCCTTGGCACTCAGGGCGAATGCAATCCACAGTGGGATGGCGGTGAGGGCATCGGAGAAGTTGTGGATGGTGTCGGCCAGCAGGGCAACCGACCCGGAAACCACCACGATGAGGATCTGGACGGTCGCAGTCACACCGAGAGCGACCAGGCTGATCTTCACTGCCCGGATGCCGGCGGCGCTTGATTCCATGGCGTCGTCGATGCTGTCACTGGTGTCGTGGCTGTGTGGGGCGAACACCTCGCGGACGGCCCGACCGATTTTTCCGCCGCGCGCGTGGTCATGACGGTGGTTGTCGGTCATGTGCCGCGTGCCGCCTGGGTGGCCCGAGCCGACGGCGCTGTGGTGCCCTCTGGGTGCAGGGCTGCGATTTCGGCGGCGCCGCGATGATGCGCGGGAACCTCTGATCCGGCGTGTTCGGCGTTGAAGACGGCGTCGGTGACCAACTGTCTGATGTGGTCGTTGTCCAGGTTGTAGATGATCGTGGTGCCCTCACGGCGGGTGCGGACCAGCCGCGCCATCCGCAGTTTCGCGAGGTGCTGGGATACCGAGGGAGCAGGTTTCCCGATGTGGGTGGCCAAGTCGTTGACCGACATCTCCCGGCTCGCCAGCGCCCACAGCACCTGCACGCGGGTGGCATCCGCCAACATCCGGAAGACCTCGACGACCAGGTTCACCTGGTCATCCGGAAGCCGACGTCCACAGACTCCCTTATCTGCATTCATACGCAGATAGTAGGAGAGGTGGGGCGTCCCGGGCAAGCGCACCACGGCCGGTGCAACTCGCCGGCGCTAACGGCGATTGACCCTGACAGCCTCTTGAATCAGTGCTTTGAACGCGTCCGCATCCAACTCATCGTCTTCGCGCAGATCAATGGAACGCCCGACGGGAGCCTCGAGGCTTGCGTTGAACAGATGATCCGGGTCGTTCAGCGACGAGCCCTTGGCGAAGTTCACTTTGACCTTGCCCTTGTACATCTCCAGCGTGCAGATCAGGCCGTCCAGTGAGAACGCCGGCACCCCGTCGGGGTTCGACGGCTTGCGCCACTTGATCTCCTCGACGACGTCGGGTTCGGCTTGCTTGATCAACGACCGGATCTCATCGACCCGGTCCACGCGCCAATCCTCGCTCATAGTTCCAAACTAGGTCCGATCATCTGGCGTGACAACAACATCCGCAAACATCCGGAACTCCACGAAATCCCGCTACCGAGCAACCTCAGGTTTCGTCGACAACGCCGATACCGGCCTCTGCGCAGACCGCCTTCAATCGCTTGTCTGTTGTCCAGAGCAGCGAGCCGTCCACGAGCGCGACCGACCCGAGAAGGTGGGCGTCGGTGGCACTCAATCCCTTTCCCCACAGACGACGATGCTCGACAAGATGGAGTATTTCGAGGTGCGAAACCGTCGGAAACTGATGGAGATTGGCCAGCAAGCCCATCACCACGTCTCGCTGCTTGATCGAACCGAGTGCCAACTCCTCCACGACCAAGGGATGGCAGCCGATCTCGTCCTCGGCGAGCCATCTGGCGAGCCGCGTCTCGGTAACGTGCAGATGGTCGATCCATACCGACGTGTCAACGAGGATCAACCCGCAGACGTCCTGCGCCGAGGTGCTGCCGACGCCTCAGAATCCGTGCCGCCCAGCGCTGCCAAGCGACGGCCACTTTCAACTCGGATCAAGGTCTGCAATCCCTGACGGAGTAGCGCGACACTCTCGGTTACTCCGGTGAGTTCAGCCGCCTTCGCGAGCAAGGCGTCATCGATGGTCACCGTCGTCCGCATTCGACACCTCCAGACGCATCAATTGATGCGTCCGATGATGCCACCAATCAATGCAGTGCGCCAGTACACGCGGTCAGACGTTGAAGCGGAACTCCACCACGTCACCGTCGGCCATCACGTAGTCCTTGCCCTCCATCCGGACCTTGCCGGCGGACTTGGCTGCGGCCATGGAACCGGCGGCGACCAGGTCGTCGAAGGACACGATCTCGGCCTTGATGAAGCCCTTCTCGAAGTCCGAGTGGATGACTCCGGCAGCCTTGGGCGCGGTGTCACCCTGGTGAATCGTCCAGGCGCGGGCCTCTTTCGGGCCGGCTGTCAGGTAGGTCTGCAACTTCAGCGTGTGAAAACCGGCGCGCGCCAACGCATCCAGCCCCCGTTCGGTCTGACCGATCGACTCCAGGAGCTCGGCGGCCGATTCCTCGTCGAGCTCTTGGAGCTCGGCTTCGATCTTCGCGTCCAGGAACACCGCGTCGGCCGGGGCCACCAGATCGCGCAACTCGGCGACCTTCGCGGAATCGGTGAGCACCGATTCGTCGGCGTTGAACACGTAGAGGAACGGCTTGGAGGTCATCAGGTTCAGCTCGCGCAACAACGACACGTCAGCGCCCGCCGAGAACAGGGTTTTGCCGGTGTCGAGCACCTGTTGCGCCGCGGTGGCCGCGTCGAACACCGGTCTGCGGTCCTTGTGGGTGCGGGCTTCCTTCTCCAGCCGCGGCAGCGCGCGTTCCAAGGTCTGCATGTCGGCGAGGATCAGCTCGGTCTCGATGATCTCGATGTCGGACTTGGGGTCCACCCGGCCGTCGACGTGCACGACGTCGTCGTCGGAGAACACCCGCACAACCTGGCAGATCGCATCGCTCTCGCGGATGTTGGCCAGGAACTTGTTGCCGAGCCCGGCGCCCTCGGACGCCCCCTTGACGATGCCGGCGATGTCGACGAACGTCACCGGCGCGGGCACGATCTTCTCCGAGCCGAAGATCTTCGCGAGCTCGCCCAGCCGCGGATCCGGGAGCGCCACCACGCCTTCGTTCGGCTCGATGGTCGCGAACGGGTAGTTGGCGGCGAGCACGTCGTTACGCGTCAACGCGTTGAACAATGTCGACTTGCCGACGTTCGGTAGTCCGACGATTCCCAGATTCAGGCCCACGGGGACCACAGTGTAGGCGCTGTGATCGGCACGCCACCCGGCGCTGGCGCCGTCTTGGTGCCTCAGCCGGTACGGTCGACCTGTGTCAGGACAGCGCGCACAGTCGGCGATACCGGCCGACCACCGCTCTGCGCATCCCAGTTTCGCGGGTGTCCCGTGGTGGGGTGCGGTCCTGATCGCTGTCGCCGCGTCGGCGGTCGGTTTCGCCGTCGACGCCGCCTCCGGCGGAGGCGAGCTCACCAGGGTCTTCGCCGCGCTCTACGCCATCGGTTGTCTGGCCGCCGTGCTGGCGGTGCGGCAGGCGGCGGTGTTCACGGCGGTGATCCAACCGCCGCTGATCCTGTTCGTCCTGGTGCCCAGCGCGTACTACCTGATGCACAGCGCCGACATCGACGGCGTCAAGGACGTCCTGATCAACTGCGGTTATCCGCTGATCGAACGCTTCCCACTGATGTTCTTCACCGCTGCGGCGGTGTTGCTCGTCGGCGCCGCCCGCTGGCACTTCGGCGCATCGTCCGGGCGGGACGCAGCCTCCGAGGAGACACCCCGCACCGGAGGTGGACTGTTTGCGAAGGTGTCCTCACTGCTGGGAGGCGGACAAAGCGCCGACGCAGCCGAGCCGGACAATCGACGCCGCCACTCCGGTGACCGACGGACCCGCGGCGCGGCCAACCCCGCCGCCAAAGCGGCGGCCCGCAGCGCACGCCCCGCCAAGCGCGCCGCGAGCCCATCGCGGTCACGGCATGCCCGTCCGCCGGACACCGAGATCATCGAGCCGGTCGTGGACGCCGACCGGCCCCGCAGACGCCGGCCGCGACCTACCGAGCCGCCACCGGATCCCTCCGCAGAGCCGCGGCGGCGCACCCGAACCTCGTCGGGCAGGGACCGCCGGGGTTCGGTGCCTCCTGATGAGCGCCGCGCGACCTACGACCGTGCCGACCGCCGCGAGCGTGAGCGTCCGCAGCGGTCCCAGCGACCGCAACGTCCCAGCCGGCACGAAGATTGGTCCGGCTACGCCGAACGGGATCCTTGGTCCGGCTCCGCCGAACGGGACCCTTACGAGCCCTTCGACCCGCGCCGTCCGTCCGCAAGCAGCTCGCACCACCCGATCTCGCGGGTGCGGTACCGAGGCGCCGACGATTCCGACGGACGCGCCGAGTACCGCAGCCCCCGGCGCGCACCGCGCGACTACGAACCCGACCGCTGGGAATACGACATCTAGGGCGTCGCGCGCAGGAAGCGACCGGCCGCGTCCACCGCCGGCGCCGAACTGCCTGCGTCACTGACGAACACCGCCAGCGCCAGGTCTCCGTCGATCCCGACGAACCAGCCGTGCGCACGCTGCTCGGCGGTGTCGACAGCGAGGTACTCGGCGGTGCCGGTCTTGCCCAGCAGCCCCGGGATGTCCTGCAGCTGGGTGGCGGTGCCGCCGGTGACCGTCTCCCGCATCATGGCCTGCACCTGCTCGTCCACAGCGGACGGCAACGGTTCGGGTGTGCGGTCGGCCACGGCCGGTTCACCCTCGACGATCGCCGGTGCCGGCGGCGACCCGTGCGCCAGCGCCGCGGCGACCAACGCCATGCCGAACGGCGACGCGGTGACCCTGCCCTGCCCGATGCCCGCTTCGACCCGCAACGCCGGGGTGTCGGCGACCGGCACCGAGCCCGTCACGGTGGTCATGCCGGGCGCGACGTAGTCGATGCCCAGTCCGAGCTGCGCGGCGGCCTCGGTCAGGGCATCCGGCGGCAGGTTCACCGCGAGCCGGCCCATGGTGGTGTTGCACGACCGCGCGAACGCGGTGTGCAGCGGCACCTCGCCGAGGTCGAAGTTGTCGTCGTTGGGGATCTGCCTGCCCTCGATGTTCTCGGTGCCCGGGCAGGCGACCACGCTGTCGGGGCTGACCTGCCCGGCCTGCAGCGCCGCCGACACCGTCACCGTCTTGAACGTCGAACCCGGCGGGTACAGGCCGGTCAGCGCGATCGGTCCCTGGGCGTCGGCGGGCGCGTTCTGCGCCACCGCCAGCAGATTGCCCGTCGACGGCTGGATCGCGACGATCGCCGCCGGGGTGGGCAACGGGGCCAGAGCGTCCTCAGCGGCGCGTTGCCGGCCGATGTCCAGCGTGGCGGCGATGTCGCCCACGGGTGCGGCGTCGCGCCCTCCCACCCGCTCGGGGCCGGCCGCGGTCTGCGCGGTGACCGCCCAACCGGCCGCCGCGTCGGTGCGCTGTTGCCATAGCTCCGAGAGCCCCGAGAGCGTGGGTGAGGCCAGCGCGCGGTCGGTGGTCAGCAGCCTGGTCTGCGGCCGCAGCGTCACGTTCGGTAGTGCGGACAGCTGCGCCTCGATCGGGGCCAGGTCGTCCTCGCGCAAGGTGATGACCGTGACCGGCTTGCCCGCGGCCGCCTCGAGATCAGCAGCCAACGATTGCGGGGTGATTGCCGGTGCGATCGGATTAAACAGTGCCGCAATGGCATTCAGGTCAGCGCCCGGCGCGGCGTCGACCAGGGTGACGACGTGCTGGGTGAGCAGTTCAGCGCCGGTGCGGTCCAGCACCCGGGCGGCGGGTTGCGGGATCAACGTGCTGTAGGACAGCGGTCCCTCGTCGAGCCCGGGAGCGACGGTCGCCGCGTTCCACTGGATCGTCCAGTTGTCGCCGTCGGCCGTCGCGTCGCCGCCGGTCGAGTAGCTCCATTCGGTGCGTCCTTCCGGCCCGAACTTCCAGGTGGCATCGAGGGTGAACGACGCCGCACCGTCCTCCTCCCCGATCTCACCGACCGCGACGTCGACGTCGGTGCCCAGGCTCGTGAAGAGGGCGCCGAGGGTGTCGGTGGCGGCGGACTCGTCGGTGGTCAGTGCCGCGGCCGCGGCGGCATCACCGCGGCTCAACGCGTCGGCGAAGGACCGCACGGTGGAGTTCAGGCGGTCTTCGGAGGTGCTGCAGCCGGTAAGCACCAGCAGGATCGCGAGAAACAGCGCGATCGGCAGACGCGCGAAGGGCCGGGACCGTGGTGTCACGTCCGCCGAAAGTACCCGCTCGCTCAGCGCGCGGGGCGGATCTCCCGGGGCAGCGCGAACACCAGGGTCTCGTTGGCCGTGGTGACAGGCTGAACGGTGCCGAAGCCGTGCTCGGCGAGCCTGTCCAGCACACCCCGCACCAGAACTTCGGGCACCGAAGCACCGGAGGTGACGCCGACGGTGGTGACACCGTCGAGCCACTCGGGGTTGATGTCCTCGGCGTAGTCGACCAGATGCGCGGCGTCGGAACCGGCGCCCAGCGCCACCTCGACGAGCCGCACCGAGTTGGAGGAGTTGCGTGAGCCGACGACGATCACCAACTCGCACTCCGGCGCCATCGCCTTGACCGCGACCTGGCGGTTCTGGGTGGCGTAGCAGATGTCATCGCTCGGCGGATCCTGCAGCGTCGGGAACTTCTCCCGCAGCCGCCGCACCGTCTCCATCGTCTCGTCGACGCTCAGCGTGGTCTGGGACAGCCAGATGACCTTGTCCGGGTCACGTACGACGACCTTGTCCACCGCGTCCGGGTTGTCGACGACCTGCACATGGTCGGGGGCCTCACCGGCGGTGCCGACGACCTCCTCGTGGCCTTCGTGGCCGACGAGCAGGATGTCGTAGTCGTCACGGGCGAACCGCTTGGCCTCGTTGTGCACCTTGGTCACCAGCGGGCACGTCGCGTCGATGGTCTGCAGGTTGCGTTCGGCGGCCTCGACGTGCACGGTCGGCGCGACGCCGTGGGCGGAGAACACCACGATGGCGCCTTCGGGCACCTCGTCGGTCTGCTCGACGAAGACCGCCCCGGCCTTGGCCAGCGTGTCCACGACGTAGCGGTTGTGCACGATCTCGTGGCGCACGTACACCGGGGCGCCGTGCTTCTCCAGGGCGCGTTCCACGGTCTCGACCGCCCGGTCGACTCCGGCGCAGTACCCGCGGGGTTCGGCCAGCAACACCCGCTTGCCGGAAACCTCGCCGACTACTGAGCGCGCCGCGCCCGGAATCCCCATATTGATAGTGGTCGGCATGACTCCAAGGGTACTTACCCGCCGCCCTGACTGCCCAGCCGTAGGCTAAGGGCCATGGCAACTGCACCGTATGGGGTCCGTCTGCTGGTCGGTGCGGCGGTGACCGCCCTCGAGGAAACCCGCAGGCTCCCCCAGACCATCTTGATGTATCCGATGACCGTGGCGAGCCAGGTCGCCCAGCTGGTGATGAAGATGCAGCAGGATGTCGCCGACCTGGTCAACAAGGGTGACGAGACGTTGGACAACCTGTTCCCGCCGAAGGACGAGCAGCCGGAGTGGGCGACGTTCGACGAGGACCCGGCAGGCGGCGACACCGGTGCCGCGTCCGATGACGCCGACGTGCTGGATCTGCCCGTCCGCGACGGCGAGCGGCTGACCGAGGGACGGTTCGCGCTGTTCAGCGGCGAGCCGGAGACACCCAAGGCCACCCCTGCCCGGCAGACCGCCCCCGGCGCGGCTTCCGGCACCGTGCCCGAGGTCGTCGCCGAACTCGACTACGAGTCGCTGACCCTGGCCCAGCTGCGGGCCCGGCTGACGACACTGCGGGTGCCCGATCTCGAGGCGCTGCTCGCCTACGAGGAGTCGACGAAGGCCCGCGCCCCGTTCCAGACACTGCTGGCCAACAGGATCACCCGCGCGTCGGCCAAGTGAGCACCGCGCCGGGGCAGTCGGCCGACAACCCTTTCCCGGTTCGCGGTGTCGCGATCCGGGTGGCCGGGTGGATCGACAAGCTCGGTGCCGTCTGGGTGGAGGGCCAGATCGCCCAGCTGACCCTGCGGCCCAACTCCAACACCGCCTTCATCACGCTGCGGGACCCCGCGGCCGACATGTCGCTGTCGCTGACCTGCCCGCGTGACCTGGTCACCAATGCCCCGGTGAAGATGACCGACGGCACCCAGGTGGTGGTGTTCGGCAAGCCCAATTTCTACACCGGCCGGGGCACCTTCTCGCTGCGCGTCAGCGAGATCAGGGCGGTCGGCATCGGCGAGTTGCTGGCCCGCATCGAGCGGTTGCGCCGGCTGCTCGACGCAGAAGGGTTGTTCGATCCCCGTCTCAAACGACCGGTCCCGTTCCTGCCCGGCACCATCGGCCTGATCACCGGCCGGGCGTCGGCGGCCGAGCACGACATCGTCGCGGTGGCCACCGGTCGCTGGCCGGCGGTGCGCTTCGAGGTGCGCAACACCGTCGTGCAGGGACCGAACGCGGTGCCGCAGATCGTCGAAGCACTGCGGGCCCTCGATGCGGACCCACACGTCGACGTCATCGTGCTGGCTCGGGGCGGGGGCAGCGTCGAGGATCTGTTGCCGTTCTCCGACGAGACCCTGTGCCGTGAGATCGCCCGGTGCACCACAGCCGTGGTCAGCGCGATCGGCCACGAGCCCGACAACCCGCTGTGCGATCTGGTCGCCGACCTGCGCGCGGCCACCCCGACCGACGCCGCGAAGCGGCTCGTGCCCGACACCGCAGCCGAGCAGGCGTTGGTGGCCGACATGCGACGGCGCAGCGCACGAGCGCTGCGCAACTGGGTGAATCGCGAACAGCACACCCTGTCGCAGTTGCGCAGCCGGCCGGTGCTGGCCCGCCCGCTCGAGGCGGTCAACGCGCGGGCCGAGGAGGTGGATCGGGCGCGCACGGCGGCCCGCCGCGACATCACCCGCCTGCTGACTGCCGAATCGGATCGGGTCGGGCACCTCGCGGCGCGGTTGTCGACGCTGGGACCGGCGGCCACGCTGGCCCGCGGCTATGCGGTGGTGCAGACACTGCCGGCCTCCGGAGCGCCGCAGGTGCTGCACTCGGTCGCGGACGCGCCGGCAGGCACCCGGCTGCGGATACGCGTCGCCGACGGGTCGGTGACGGCGACAAGCGAGGGCCAACACGACGATCATGGGGACGGTTGATGAAGCCTATTAGTGAACTCGGGTACGAAGAGGCACGGGACGAACTGATCGAGGTCGTGCAGCGTCTGGAGCACGGTGGTCTAGACCTTGATACGTCGCTGAAGCTCTGGGAAAGAGGCGAGCAACTCGCCAAATGCTGCGACGAACATTTAGCTGGTGCACGCAAGCGGGTGGAAGATGCGCTGGCCGCCGGCGACGACGGCGATGGTTGAGTTCGCAAGCATCACGACGATCAGCTTTTCCAAAATGGAACACGTTTCAGTTATTCTCCCCCCATGGGTGATGCAACGCTGACCGTCGAACTCGGCCGGGTCCTTGTCACCGGCGGCTCCGGGTTCGTGGGCGCCAACCTGGTGACCGAACTTCTCGAGCGCGGCCACGAGGTGCGGTCCTTCGACCGGGTCGCGTCGCCGCTGCCCGCCCACCCGAAGCTCGAGGTGTTCGAAGGTGACATCACCGACGTCGACGACGTCGCGGCCGTCGTCGACGGTGTCGACACGATCATCCACACCGCCGCGATCATCGACCTGATGGGGGGCGGGTCGGTCACCGAGGAGTACCGCCGACGCAGCTTCGCCGTCAACGTCACCGGCACCGAAAACCTGGTGCGTGCGGCCCGGAAGGCCGGCGTCAAGCGGTTCGTCTACACCGCCTCCAACAGCGTCGTGATGGGCGGTCAGCGCATCTCCGGCGGAGACGAGACCCTGCCCTACACCGAGCGTTTCAACGATCTCTACACCGAGACCAAGGTCGCCGCCGAGAAGTTCGTCCTCGCCGCCAACGGAGTCGAGGACATGTTGACGTGCTCGATCCGTCCCAGCGGCATCTGGGGCCGCGGCGACCAGACGATGTTCCGCAAGGTGTTCGAGAGCGTGCTGGCCGGCCACGTCAAGGTGCTGGTCGGCAGCAAGGACGTCAAGCTCGACAACTCCTATGTGCACAACCTGGTGCACGGTTTCATCCTTGCCGCGCAACACCTGGTGCCCGGCGGGACCGCCCCCGGCCAGGCGTACTTCATCAACGACGGCGAGCCGATCAACATGTTCGAGTTCTCCCGTCCGGTGATCGAGGCGTGCGGCCAGCCGTGGCCGAAGATCCGGGTGCCGGGACGACTGGTGTGGTTCGTGATGAGGATCTGGCAATCTCTGCACTTCCGCTTCGGGCTGCCCAAGCCACTGCTGGAACCTCTTGCGGTGGAACGGATCTACCTCGACAACTACTTCTCGATCGCCAAGGCGCAGCGCGATCTCGGCTACCAGCCGCTGTACACGACCGAGCAGGCGCTGGAGCACTGCCTGCCCTACTACGTCGAACTGTTCGACCGGATGAAGGCCGACGCGGACACGCCTGTCGTGAACGCGGCCGCGCCCATACCGCCGAAGGGCTGACCCTCGGCCTGCAGCGGTGACGAATGATCCCCGTCGTGCTCAGTTGCCGGTGGGCAGCGCGATGTTGAACCCTTCTTCCGCAAGCTGTTCTCTCAAGTACTTGAACCTCTGGTACTGCGTGACGGTGATCGGGCCCGAATATCCTTCGCTCTGAAGTTTCCGCGGCGGATACTTCAGATAGGTCTGCATCAGCTCCTTGACCGCCTCGTTGAAGGTCACCAGCGTCCAGGTGTGTTCGGTGTAGTTGTTCATGAAGATGTCGTAGCGTTCCTGCGGATCCTGCCAGAGGTCGAAGATCTGAGGGACGGTCGCGACGTAGGCCTGCGCTCCTTTCCAGCCGAGATTGGTGTCGACCGCGAGACCTCCGGTGCTCGCACCGTCATCTCCGCGCAGATTGAAGACAGCTTTGTAGTGGCCGACCCGCACTGCCCCGGGCGTCAACTCGTTCTCACTGAAGAAGTACCAGGCCTTGCGCTCGGTCTTGCCGGTACCGAACAGAACCGGTGACATGTCGTAGCTGTCGAAGTAGATGGGTTCGCCCTCACGGTCCTTCTCCGGTAGTTGCACACCGGCCAGCGCGGCAAAGGTCGCCATGAAGTCGAGGCCACCGACGACGTCGGAGTTACGCGATCCGGCCTTGATTCCCGGGCCCCAGGCGATCGCAGGAACGCGATTGCCGCCCTCGCGGACGGTGCCCTTGGTACCGCGATACGGGGTATAGCCCGCATCTGGATATACGTCCTGCCAGGCGCCGTTGTCGGTCGTCCAGAACACGTAGGTGTTCTCGGCAAGCCCCAGCGAACGGATCTTGTCCATGATGCGGCCGATCCGGGCGTCGTTCTCCACGATGGAATCCGCGAACTTCGACTTCGACAGCGATTTTCCCTTGTAATCCGGGTGCGGCATGTTCGGTTGGTGCACCTTCATGAAGTTCACGTTCATGAAGAACGGGGTTTCGGACTTCGCGTTGGCGTCGAGGAATTCCAGCGCGTCCTGCTCGACATACTCGTCGAAGTAGGGAATGCCCACGACTCCTTTCTCAGGGGTGTTGACGTACTGGCCGTTGACCTTGAAGTCCTCTTTCGCCTTCTCGCCAGCTTTGCCCGACAGCGCCCCCTGCGTCACACGCTCGAACATGGTGCGAAGCTCCTCGTCCATATCCGGGAACCATTCGGGGTCGGCGTAGGTGTATGCGTTGAGGTGGTAGAGCCCGCAGTGCCGCATTTCGTCGAAACCATGCGCGGTGGGTAACGCGTAGTCGGACTCTCCGAGGTGCCACTTGCCGGTGAAGAACGTCTTGTAATCAGCGGTCTTGAGCACTGACGCGAGAGTCCACTCGGCCGCGGGCAGTCCACCGCCCTGGCCCTGAAAAGCCACGGTTGTCATGCCGCTGCGGTTCGGAATGCGTCCGGTGATCATCGCCGCGCGCCCGGCGGTGCAACTGGGTTGCGCGTAGAACGACATGAACTGCATGCCTTCTTCGGCCATCCGGTCGATGTTGGGGGTGGGCATCCCGCGGTTCTCACCGCCTCCGTACACACCCGCGTCGCCGTAACCGAAGTCGTCGGAGGCGATGAGAACGATGTTCGGTGTGGTGGTAGGTGACTTATTTGCCATCTGCATCTCCGGGTGATGTGCAGTCAGTCCGCTGGCTGCAGATTGTCCTCATCGTTCGACGAGGCTGTTGACCAAAAGAACTCGCAGGGAACCACCGCAGCACAACCCGCTGTCGTTCGCGAAAGAAGCGCCCGGACTGGTTCACCGCGTCCAGCCTGCCACGAATCCGAACTCGGCACCTCGGGATGGCGGAATCGACCGTCATCCCATTTCTGATCTTGAATTGGGTTGGTGCAGAACGTTATTCTCATCAAAGGCCCAGCTCGAGAAGCCTGTCGAGAAGCTGTCCTGGAACCTACGGCCCAGGCCGAGCCGTCCACGAAAGACGATTCGTGACGAGATGTGAACATCCGGTGAGAACCCCGGCGAACCACACCCGACCCAACGGACGGACGCTTAGGGTTCTCACTGAACCCATCGACCAAGCGGAGAGGCTGAACACATGCCGGGCGGGAAACCCAACATTCTGGTGATCTGGGGCGATGACATCGGAATCTCCAACCTCAGCTGCTACAGCGACGGCCTGATGGGCTATCGCACGCCGAACATAGATCGCATCGCGGCCGAGGGCATGCGCTTCACCGACTCCTACGGCGAGCAGAGTTGCACGGCCGGACGGTCCTCGTTCATCACCGGGCAGAGCGTGTACCGCACCGGGCTGTCCAAGGTCGGCATGCCCGGCGTCGACGTCGGCATGTCCCCCGAGGACCCGACGATCGCGACGCTGCTCAAGCCGCTGGGCTATGCCACCGGCCAGTTCGGAAAAAATCACCTCGGCGACCTGAACAAGTACCTGCCCACCGCGCACGGGTTCGACGAGTTCTTCGGCAACCTGTACCACCTCAACGCCGAGGAAGAGCCCGAGCACCCGGACTATCCGACCGACGAGGAGATGCCCCGGCTGCGCAAGGCGATGCTGCCGCGCGGCGTGATCCACTCCTGGGCCACCGAAGAGGCCTCCGACGAGGTCGACGAGAGATTCGGCCCGGCGGGCAAGCAGCGCATCGAGGACACCGGCCCGCTGACCAAGAAGCGGATGGAGACCATCGACGACGAGACCACCGCCGCTGCGATCGACTTCATCAAGCGCCAAAAGGATTCGGAAACACCGTTTTTCGTGTGGATGAACACCACCCACATGCACTTCCGGACACACACCAAACCGGAGAGTCTCGGCCAGGCCGGCAGGTGGCAGTCGCCATACCACGACACGATGATCGACCACGACCGCCACGTCGGCCTGCTGCTGGACACCCTCGACGAACTCGGCCTGACCGAGGACACCATCGTCGTCTACTCGACCGACAACGGACCGCACGCCAACACCTGGCCCGATGGGGCCACCACCCCGTTCCGCAACGAGAAGAACAGCAACTGGGAGGGCGCGTTCCGGGTGCCGGAGATGGTGCGCTGGCCCGGCAGGATCCCGGCAGGAGTGGTCTCCAACGAGATCATCCAGCACCACGACTGGCTGCCCACGCTGGTCGCGGCCGCGGGCGAACCGACCGTCGTGGACAAGCTCAAGCAGGGCCACACCATCGGCGATCAGACCTACCACGTGCACATCGACGGCTACGACCTGCTGCCCTATCTGACCGGGGAAGTCGACAAGAGCCCACGACGGGGTCTGATCTACTTCTCCGACGACTGCGACGTGCTCGGCATCCGGATCGAGAACTGGAAGGTCGTGTTCATGGAGCAGCGATGCGAAGGCACGCTGCGGATCTGGTTCGAACCGTTCACCGCGTTGCGTGCGCCCAAGATTTTCAATCTGCGCACCGACCCGTACGAGCACGCAGACATCACGTCGAACACCTATTGGGACTGGTTCCTGGATCACGACTACATCGCGTTCATGGCCAACGCCGTGGTGTTGCAGTTCCTGGACACCTTCAAGGAGTTCCCGCCGCGGCGTGAGCCGGCATCGTTCACGATCACCAACGCGGTGGACAAGCTCAACGACTTCCTCCAGACGATAGGCGGCTGACTTGGGAGTCCTCGATTCCTGGAACGACGGCCCCACGAAGTCGGCGATCATCGACTTCGTGGGTCGCGTCGTCAACGATGTCCCACCGGAAGAGCGAGTGGCGGTCTTCGACAACGACGGCACGCTGTGGTGCGAGAAGCCGGCATACATCCAGTTGGATTTCCTGGTCCGCCGGTTGGCCGAGCAGGCTGCCGCCGACAAGTCCCTGGCGGAGAACCAGCCGTATGCCGCCGCGGCCTCCGGCGATCTGGCGTGGTTCGGAGACGCCGTCACCAAGCATTACAACGGTGACGATTCCGCGCTGAAAGTCCTTGCGGGCGGAATCCTCTCGGCCTACCAGGGTCTGACCGTGGACGAGCACGCGCAACGGGTGAGGGACTTCTTCGCCGAGGCCACCCACCCCACCCTGAGCCGCCCGTACACCGAATGCGGGTACGCCCCGATGATCGAGCTACTCCGGTACCTGGAGGCCCACGGGTTCACCAACTACATCGCCTCGGGCGGCGGCCGGGACTTCATGCGGCCCGTCACCAGTGCGATGTACGGCGTGCCACCCGAGCGGGTCATCGGCAGTTCGGTGGGCCTCGACTTCGCCGACGGTCAGCTACGGACCACCGCGAAGCCGGAGTTCCTCGACGACGGGCCGGTCAAACCGGTGCGCATCTGGGGACGGGTCGGACGCCGGCCGATCTTCGCCGCCGGCAACTCCAACGGTGACATCGAGATGCTGCAGTTCACCGAGGCGGGCCCGGGCCCGACGCTGTGCATGCTCGTCCGCCACGACGACGGTGACCGCGAATTCGACTACGTCTCGGGCGCGGAGAAGGCCCTCGAGCTGGCGGAGTCCAGCG
The DNA here is from genome assembly GCF_010723735.1 of Mycolicibacterium hippocampi. Taxonomy (GTDB): domain Bacteria; phylum Actinomycetota; class Actinomycetes; order Mycobacteriales; family Mycobacteriaceae; genus Mycobacterium; species Mycobacterium hippocampi. The sequence continues at coordinate 5,237,242 of NZ_BLLB01000002.1, forward strand.
GTTGGTCGGTCGCGAGCATCCGCAACGAGTGGGCGACCGTCTTTGACTGACAACCCGATCGAGACTGCACCCAGGGTGGTGGTCACTCGAAGTTCCTCGCCGTCACCGCAGTTTCGGTGCGAGGTGGTGCGGTGACCGACGGGTTCGTCTGGATACCTCAGCAGACCGCAGTGCTGGGGTCTGACGCGCATTATCCGGAGGAAGCGCCGGCCCGCGAAGCCGGCGTCGAGGCGTTCTGGATTCAGCGGCACCAGGTCACCAACGCCGAATACGCTGAATTTGTCTCTGCGACAGACTATGTGACCGTCGCCGAGCGCCCGCTCGATCCCGAGACCTATCCGGGCGCGCCGCCGGAGAACCTGCAGCCGGGGTCGATGGTGTTCCGGCGCACCGCCGGGCCGGTCGACCTGCGCAACCTCACCCTGTGGTGGGCCTGGACCCCAGGTGCCTGCTGGAAACACCCTCGCGGGCCCCGCTCGTCCACCCGCGGCCGGGACAACCACCCCGTGGTGCACATCGCGTTCGAGGATGCCGAAGCCTTCGCACAGTGGGCCGGGTACGAACTGCCCACCGAGGCCGAATGGGAAGTCGCGGCCCGAGGAGGCCTCCCCCACGCCGTCTACACCTGGGGCGACGAACCGGAACCCCGCGGCCAACGGCTGGCCAACTACTGGCACGGTGAATTCCCGTATCTTCCCGACACCGGCTACGGGCAGAGCACGCCGGTGGGCTCGTTCCCGCCCAACGGCTACGGCCTCTACGACATGGCCGGCAACGTCTGGGAATGGACCGCCGACTGGTACGGCGACACCCGCGACGACCAGCCCTGCTGCGCCGCGGACACCTACGACCCGAGCCAGCCGCAGTTCGCGATCCCACGTCGGGTGATCAAGGGCGGATCGTTCCTGTGCGCCGACAGCTACTGCATGCGCTACCGGCCGTCGGCGCGCCGGCCGCAGCAGATTGATACCGGCATGAGCCACATCGGCTTTCGCTGCGTCAAGCGGTAACCGCGGCTGCCTCAGCCGGTTTCGGCGGCCCGTTTGATCGCAGCGAGCGTGGCCGGAATCCCACTCTTCGCCGCGTCACTGCGCTTGGCGATCTCGGCGTCGGCCGCATCCCCGAAGCGCTCGCGGAATCCGGCGAGGCCCGCGGGCAGGAACTCCCAGGACTCGGTCAGGCGGGTGCCGTCGGCCTCCGGTTCGAACTCATAACCCCAGTAGACCCAGCCGTTGTTGACCTCCCACGCGAACTTCCGTCCAGGGTCGGCGGCCACCACCTGACTGCGCGTCTCCCAGGTCCGTTCGGGCGTCTGGTTGCGGCCGGTGAACCACGAACCCACCGACGGTCCCGCCCCCTCGTCCCACCAGCAGGACCGGCAGACGGGGCTCCACTCACCCATCCGCGTCACATCCGACACCAGCTCGTACAGCTTCTCCGGGGGCGCCGCCACGAACACCGACTCCGACATCTTCAGTTCAGTCACCGCACCGAGTCTGCCATTGCCGGGTCGGCCGTCGCTATTGTGCTTTCGACGTCGGGATGTGAAGTTAGAACACGTTCCATTCCGTCGTCGAAGGGCCCACTGGATGACCGACAGTATCGAGGCGACCGCCAGGCAGGCGATCGTCATCGGCGGGGCGTCCGGGATCGGATGGGCTACCGCCCGAGCCCTGGCGGCCGAAGGCTGCCAGATCACCGTCGCCGACCTCAACGAGGCCGGGGCACGATCACGCGCCCAGGAACTGGGTGCACCGCACACCGCGGCCGCCGTCGACGTCACCGACGAGGACTCGGTCCAGCGCCTCTTCGACGACACCGGCCCGCTCGACATCGCGGTCAACTGCGCCGGATTCAGCAACGTCGGCCTGATCACCGACATGCCCGTCGCCGACTTCCGTGCGGTGATCGACGTGTGCCTCACCGGCTCGATGATCGTCATGAAGCATGCCGGCAGGCACCTGCGCGACGGCGGTTCACTGGTGTCGATCACGTCGCTCAACGGCCGCCAGGCGGCAGCCGGAATGAGCGCCTACTGCGCTGCCAAGGCGGGATTGTCGATGCTGACCCAGGTGGCCGCCCTCGAGATGGGTCCGCGGGGCATCCGGGTCAACGCCGTCGCACCCGGCTTCGTGCACACCCCGCTGACCGCGGCGGCCGCCTCGGTACCCGGCGTGGTCGAGGACTATGTCGACAACACCGCCCTCGGCCGCGCGGGCACCCCGGAGGACATCGCCAATGCCGTTGTGTACCTGTGCTCTCCGGGGTCGTCGTGGCTCACCGGTGAGGTCCTCGACATCAACGGCGGCGCGCACCTCAAGCGCTACCCCGATGTGATGGGACACGTCATGAGATTGGTCGAACAGTCATGAGCTCCGCGGGCAGACACGCGATCGTCACCGGCGCGGGGTCCGGGATCGGCGCCGCACTGTGCCGTGCCCTGGATCTGGCCGGTGCGCACGTGCTGTGCACCGACGTCGACGCCGAGGCCGCCGACGAGACCGCGTCGTCGCTCAGCGGGCGCGCCCGCGCGGCGCGTCTGGACGTCACCGATGCCGGCGCCGTGCAGGCCACCGTCGACGACGTGGTCGCCCGCACCGGGCGACTCGACCTGATGTTCAACAACGCAGGGATCGTGTGGGGCGGAGACACCGAACTGCTCACACTCGACCAGTGGAACGCCATCATCGACGTCAACGTGCGCGGTGTGGTGCACGGAATCGCCGCGGCCTACCCGCAGATGCTCAGGCAGGGCCACGGCCACATCGTCAACACCGCGTCGATGGCCGGTCTCACCGCGGCCGGACAGGTCACCAGCTACGTGGCGACCAAGCATGCCGTCGTCGGGATGTCCATGGCGCTGCGCTCGGAGGCGGTGCCGCGGGGCGTCGGGGTACTCGTGGTCTGCCCAGCGGCGGTCGAGACCCCCATCCTGGACAAGGGGGCGGTCGGCGGTTTCGTCGGCCGGGACTACTTCCTGCAGTCCCAGGGCGGCAAGCCCTACGACGCGGACCGGCTGGCCCGCGACACCCTGCGCGCCATCGATCGAAACAAGGCGATCCTGGTCAAACCGCCTGTCGCGCACGCGCAGTGGCTGTTTGCGCGGGCAGCGCCGACACTGATGAACCGGATGGCGATGCGGTTCGTGTCCGCGCAGCGGACCCGGCAGACGAAAGGATCACCGTCCCGCGCGGTCGACGCGGGTTAGGGTTGCGGTCGGCGGTCACGGGAGGGGCGCATGACACAGGATTTCAGCGTCAGCCAGAAGCGCGCCCTGGCCGTGTTCACCGTCCTCGCACTCGCTTTCGCCGCCTACTTCCTGCGCGGGTACGTCCTGCTGATCGCCGTGGCGGCCGTGCTGGCCTATCTGTTCAACCCGCTCTACCGGCGCCTGCTCGAGAAGACGAACGTCGGCCTTTCGGCCACCGTGACACTGCTGGCCGCGATCGCGACCGTGGCCGTGCCCCTGACCGGGGTCGCCTTCCTCGCCTTCCTGCAGATCAGCCAGATGGTGACCAGCGTCAGCCAGTGGGCGGCGCAGACCGATTTCACCGCGTTGGCCCAGCGACTGCTCGACTCGGCCAACCGGGCGCTGGACCGGATCCCGTTCATCGAAGTCACCCTGACCCAGGACTCGGTCCGGGACGCAGCCGCCAAGCTCGGGCAGAGCGGCGGGCAGGTCGCGTTGGGAGTGTTGCGTGACTCGGTGGGCAGCATCGCCACCGTCGTGACGGCGATGATCATCTTCCTGTACGTCTTCATCGCGCTGCTGACCCGAGGCGACAGGGTCCTGGACCTGTTCCGCGACCTCAATCCTCTGGGGGACCGGGTTTCTGACATCTATCTGGCCAAGGTGGGAGCCATGGTGTCGGCGACTGTCAAGGGCCAGCTGATCATCGCCGTCTGCCAGGGTGTCGCCGGTGCCGTGTCGATCTACATCGCCGGCATCCACGACGGCTTCTTCATGTTCGTCATCTTCCTGACCGCGCTGTCGTTCATCCCGCTGGGCAGTGGCATCGTCACGATCCCGCTCGGTATCGGCATGGCGATCTTCGGCAACATCGCCGGCGGGATCTTCGTGGTCGTGTTCCACGTCCTCGTGACCACCAGCATCGACAACGTCCTCCGCCCCTTCCTGGTGCCCAAGAGCGCGCACCTGCACCCGGCGCTGATGCTGTTGGCGGTGTTCGCGGGCCTGAAGATGTTCGGGTTCTGGGGGATCGTGCTGGGCCCGGTGCTGATGATCGTCGTCGTGACGACGATCAGCGTGTATCTGGCCGTCTACAAGGGCGAACCGTTGGAGTCGCTCACCGGCACCCGCGCCGATCCGGCCGACGACGAGGCCGAACGGGACGTTCCGTGGTGGCGTCGGCTGCTGCCCGGGAAAGGCACCAAGCGGCCCGACCCGGAACCGGAGGAGGAGCCCGAGCCGGCGGCCGCTAAGCCAGCGCAGACTTGAGGAACTCGACGACTCTCTTGCGGGCCTCATAGGCGGGGTGGCCGTCGACCTCGCGGACCTCGAGGGTCAGCACCGAGTGGGCCATCTTCCCGAAGCCGTGTTCGTTGCCCGGTTTGGAGTTGATCTCGATGACCTCGAACGCGTCGCCGAGACGGGCCTTGAGCGTCTTGAACCGCGCCGCCGGCGACAGCGGGTCGTCGCTGAAGCGCAGCCCCAGAGCACACAACCCGTCTTCGGCAGCCCGGCGTTCGACGATCTGCAGCTCCGCTTCCGACAGACCTGGGTCGGCTTTCTGCTTGGCGGTCAGCCCGATCGGCAGTGACGGCTGGCTCAGCACCGGGGCCAGGACGCTTTCGTCCACCGCCGCGGCCAGTGCGAAACCGCCGCTCCAGCATTCGCCGATGACACCGACCCCCTTACCCGGGGTGCGCTCGTTGAGGTCGCGGGCCAGGGCCCGCAGGTAGTGGGCGATCGGCCGGTCCGCGTTGGTCGCGAACGCCGCGAACTCCTTGGCCACACACCCGCGCAGCATCACCGGCACCGCGCCGGGCCGGACTCCCGGCGCCCCCGGCGTGCCGTACAACGACGGCGCTGCGACGGTGAACCCGTTGTCCACCAGGTGATTGCCCAGGGCGAGCACTCCGGGGTGCAGGCCGGGCATCTCTGGAATCAGCACCACGCCCGGGCCTTCACCCTTGCGATACACGTCGTAGGTGAATCCGGCCGCCGAGAACGGTTCGGCGGACCATCCGGTGAGATCGGCCTCAGGAGCCGCGCCGCTGACGTCGGAACTGGGTGGGATCATCGCGAGCTCCTAGGAGACGGGCAGCGGCGACTGGGACTGCGTCGCCGCGGCCAGCGTACGGTACTCGTCCGTACCCGCGGCCCCGGTCAGCGCGATCTGGGCAGGTCCCGTCGGGCCGCGCAGCTGGGCGGTCCACACCGGTTCGGCCGGTCTCCCGTCGCGCTCACCGCCCTGGTAGACGACCCAGGTCACCCCGTCCACCTCCTCGGTGCCGGTGGGCACCAGGTCGGGTGCGAACGACGCGATCAGCTTGTCCTCGTCGGCGTTGCTCTGGGTCAGGCTCAGATACATGCCGCTGGGTGCCAGGTAGCCGACGGTGGAGCTGACGGCGCGCACCGGCTGACCGGTCACCGGGTCGGTGCGCCCACCCTCGATGCCCTTGCGGCTGCCGGAGTTCGGCCGCCACCCCTCAGGGAGGTCGGGCACCCTGATCGGAATCTGGAGCGCGTCGGCGTCGGCCTGCAGCGCGGCCGGGGCGTCGTAATCGGGAACCGGACCCGCTCCCGGACCAGCGGGCGCGAACGAGCACATTCCCAGCACCCCGGCGAGCAGCACACAGACCAGCACCAGAGGCGCCATCGACCAGAACATGTCGCGACCGTCTTGGAGCAGCCGGGACTTCGCCGGGCGTGGACCCGGAACCGCGTAGCCGACCCCAGCTGCTGCACTGTCGTGGCCTGCGTCTTCGGGCCCGCTACCCGGGTGATCCGGGACCCGTCGGCCCGGTTCGGGCGGCATCGTCATGTCTGCCAGTATCCCTGTTCCCGACCGTGCATTCGCTAATGGGAGAATCTGCCCATGAGCGCCGCACGTCGTGAAGCCCCAGACCGAAATCTCGCCCTCGAACTCGTGCGGGTGACCGAGGCAGGTGCGATGGCCGCCGGCCGCTGGGTAGGCCGGGGGGACAAGGAAGGCGGGGACGGCGCGGCTGTCGACGCGATGCGCCAGCTCGTCAACTCGGTGTCGATGCGTGGTGTCGTGGTGATCGGTGAGGGCGAGAAGGACAACGCCCCGATGCTCTACAACGGTGAAGAGGTCGGCAACGGCGACGGCCCCGACTGCGACTTCGCCGTCGATCCGGTCGACGGGACCACCCTGATGAGCAAGGGCATGCCCAATGCCATCTCGGTGCTCGCCGTCGCCGAGCGCGGCGCGATGTTCGACCCGTCGGCGGTGTTCTACATGAACAAGATCGCGGTGGGGCCCGAGGCCGTCGACGTCATCGACATCACCGCCCCGATCGGGGAGAACATCCGCCGCGTCGCCCAGGCCAAGAACCTGACCGTCGCCGACCTGACGGTGTGCGTGCTGGACCGGCCTCGGCACACCCAGCTGATGGCTGACGTCAGGGAGGCGGGTGCGCGTATCCGGCTGATCTCCGACGGCGACGTCGCCGGTGCCATCGCCGCCTGCCGCCCCGGATCGGGCACCGACCTGTTGGCCGGCATCGGCGGCACACCGGAAGGCATCATCACGGCGGCGGCGATCCGCTGCATGGGCGGGGCGATCCAGGCCCAGCTCGCCCCCACCGACGACGCCGAACGTCAGAAGGCCCTCGACCGCGGCCACGACCTGGACAAGGTGTTGTTCACCGAGGATCTGGTCTCGGGTGAGAACGTGTTCTTCTCCGCCACCGGGGTCACCGACGGCGACCTGCTCAAGGGCGTGCAGTACTACGGCGGTGGGTGCACCACGCAGTCGATCGTGATGCGCTCGAAGTCCGGGACGGTCAGAATGATCGAGGCCTACCACCGCCTGTCCAAGCTCAACGAATACTCCTCGGTCGACTTCACCGGCGACAAGTCCGCCGCGTACCCGTTGCCGTAACCACCGACATCAGAAGGGCATACATGAGCACCGACGCCGCTGTTCAGCAGGAAGACGGCGAATTCCGGATCGAGCACGACACCATGGGCGAGGTCCGGGTGCCGATCGATGCGTTGTGGCGCGCGCAGACCCAGCGGGCCGTGGAGAACTTCCCGATCTCCGGCCGCGGCCTCGAGCGCACCCAGATCCGCGCGCTCGGCCTGCTCAAGGGCGCCTGCGCCCAGGTGAACAAGGACCTCGGGCTGCTGGCCCCGGAGAGGGCCGATGCGATCATCGCTGCCGCCGCCGAGATCGCCGAGGGCCGCCACGACGACCAGTTCCCCATCGACGTGTTCCAGACCGGCTCGGGCACCAGCTCGAACATGAACACCAACGAGGTGATCGCGTCGATCTGTGGGAACAACGGTGTCACCGTGCACCCCAACGACGACGTGAACATGTCGCAGAGCTCCAACGACACGTTCCCGACCGCCACCCACATCGCGGCCACCGAAGCCGCTGTCCGCCATCTGATCCCGGGCCTCGAGGTGCTGCGCGAATCGTTGACGGCCAAGGCCGGCCAGTGGCACAAGGTGGTCAAGTCCGGCCGCACCCACCTGATGGACGCGGTGCCGGTGACCCTCGGCCAGGAGTTCGGCGGCTACGCACGCCAGATCGAGGCGGGCATAGAAAGGGTCAAGGCGACGCTGCCCCGACTGGGCGAGCTCGCCATCGGCGGCACCGCGGTGGGCACCGGCCTCAACGCCCCCGACGGTTTCGGCACCAGGGTCGTCGAGGTGCTCGTCGACCAGACCGGGATCGCCGAACTTCGCACGGCCGTCGACCCGTTCGAGGCCCAGGCGGCCCGTGACGGGCTGGTCGAGGCTTCCGGCGCGCTGAAGACGATCGCCGTCTCGCTGACCAAGATCGCCAACGACATCCGCTGGATGGGCTCGGGACCGCTGACCGGGCTGGGCGAGCTGCAGTTGCCCGACCTGCAGCCGGGCAGCTCGATCATGCCCGGCAAGGTCAACCCCGTCATCCCGGAGGCGGTGACGCAGGTCGCGGCGCAGGTCATCGGCAACGACGCGGCCATCACCTGGGGTGGCGGCAACGGCGCGTTCGAGCTGAACGTCTACATCCCGATGATGGCGCGCAACATGCTGGAGTCGTTCACGCTGCTGGCGAACGTATCGAAGTTGTTCGCCGCCCGGTGCATCGACGGCCTGGTGGCCAACGAGGAGCGGCTGCGTGAGCTCGCCGAGTCGTCGCCGTCGATCGTGACACCGCTGAACTCCGCGATCGGTTACGAGGAGGCGGCCAAGGTCGCCAAGGAGGCCCTCAAGGAGCGCAAGACGATCCGGCAGACGGTCATCGACCGCGGCCTGATCGGCGACAAGCTCTCGGAGGAAGAACTCGACAAGCGGCTGGATGTGTTGGCCATGGCCAAGATCCACGACGACAAACGCTGAAACCCCCTGCGAGATCAGCTGCCGTAGAAGCTGCCGGGGGTCCGCGGCCCGAGAAGCTGGGTGACCGTCACCAGGTGGTAGCCATCGGCCTTCAGCACCGGGATGATCTGTTCGGTCAGATCCACCGTCGATGACAGGGTGTCGTGCAGCAGCACCACCGCGCCGGGTCTGATCTGGCTCATCAGCGCGTCCCGGGTCGCGGCGGTGTCGGGGTCGTGGACCCAGTCGAACGGGTTGACGTCCCAGTTGACGGCGGCAAGGCCTTGGCGACCGGCTTCGGTCAGCACCGTGTCGTCGACCCATCCCCCGCCCGTGCGGACCAGGCTCGGCCGACGGCCCGTGGCGGCCTCGATGGCGTCGGTGGCCCTACTGAACTGAGCAGCGATCTCGTGCGGCGGGATAGCCGTCATGTCAGGGTGCTGCCAGGTGTGATTGCCGATCTCCATGCCGGCATCGGCGATCCGCCGGGCGGCGGCGGGGTCGGCCGCCACCTTGTCGCCGATCAGAAAGAACGTCGCCTCCGCATTGTCGGCCCGCAGGATCTGCAACAAGCGGTCGGTGTGCGGGCCGGGTCCGTCGTCGAAGGTCAGCGCCACACACTTGACCCTCGAGCAGTCCACGGTCTCGGCACCGGCCTCACCGACACGCCAGATCAGCCCGGCCACCACCGACAGGACCACCAACACGGCACCGGCGCAGCGCTTCAGCACGCCGGCAGCCTACCGACCTCTCAGGGCAGGGCGCCGGGGCTGATCTCCTCGAGCATCTCGGTGACCAACGCCGCGATCGGCGAGCGCTCGCTGCGCAGCAGGGTGATGTGCGCGAACAGGGGATGACCCTTGAGCTTCTCGATCACCGCGGCGACGCCGTCGTGGCGGCCGACCCGTAGGTTGTCCCGCTGGGCGACATCGTGGGTCAGCACCACCCGCGAGCCGGTCCCCAGTCGCGACAGCACGGTGAGCAGCACGTTGCGCTCCAGCGACTGCGCCTCGTCGACGATCACGAACGAGTCGTGCAGCGAGCGACCCCGGATGTGCGTCAGCGGCAGCACCTCGAGCATGCCGCGGGCGAGCACCTCTTCGAGCACGGCGGGACTGGCGAGACCTTCGAGGGTGTCGAAGACCGCCTGTGCCCATGGCCCCATCTTCTCGCTCTCGCTGCCGGGCAGGTAGCCGAGATCCTGGCCACCGACCGCGTACAGCGGCCGGAAGACCACGACCTTGCGCTGGGTGCGGCGCTCCAGCACCGCCTCCAGTCCTGCGCACAGCGCCAGCGCCGACTTCCCGGTGCCCGCCTTGCCGCCCAGAGACACGATGCCGACGGACTCGTCGAGCAGCAGATCCAGTGCCACGCGCTGTTCGGCTGACCTTCCCCGGAGGCCGAACACCTCGCGATCACCACGGACCAGCTGCACCCGCTTGTCGGCGTTGACCCGGCCGAGCGCGTGGGAGTTGCTGCCCAACAACCGGATTCCGGTGTGACAGGGCAGGTCACGGGCGGCCTCGAGGTCGATGTCCCCTTCGGCGAACAGTCCGTCGACCTCTTCGCTGGACACCTCGAGCTCCGCCATCCCGGTCCAGCCGGAGGTGACGACGTCCTGAGCGTGGTACTCGTCGGCGGCCAAGCCGACCGCGCCCGCCTTCACACGCAGCGGAATGTCCTTGGTCACCAACGTGACTCGCTTGCCTTCGGCGGCGAGGTTGGCAGCACACGTCAGGATCCGCGAATCGTTGCTCTCGGTCCGGAAGCCGGCGGGCAGCACCGACGGGTCGCTGTGGTTGAGCTCGATGTGCAGAGTGCCGCCGTGGTCACCGACCGGAATCGGCTGATCCAGGCGACCGTGTTCGAGCCGCAGATCATCGAACATCCGCAGTGCCTGTCGAGCGAACCAGCCGAGCTCATGATGATGCCGCTTGGCTTCCAATTCGCTGATGACCACCAGCGGAACAACCACTTCGTGTTCGGCGAACCGTGAGCACGCCCAGGGATCGGACAGCAGCACGGAGGTGTCGAGCACGTAGGTACGGACGAACGATTCAGTCACGTAGCGCTCCTCGAGCCCGTGCGGCCCCACACGAACACTCTCGGTGGACACACAGCGGTCTCCAGGACCGGGGCCGGTCCTTTGTGATCGAGATGATCGGGACCGCCCGGATAGCAGAGCATGTTGCTAGCCATCGAAACCGACGCTACTCCGGCTGCCGCTTTTGCGCCGTGCAGGCGCGCCGTGTCCGAAAGGCGTGCGGGTTACGAGCTGGTGAACTGCCGCAGGCGCGGCTCGTCGGCCAGTCCCCACGCGGTGATGCGGTCCGAGATCACCTGGCGCAGCTGCGCCTCGTCGAAGATGCCGGCCTGGGCGACGTTGGCCACCTTGTCGCGGTAGGCGACGATGTCACCGCCGACGACGCCGAGTTCCCCGGCACGCTTGGCGATGGCCTCGACTGTCTCGTCGCGGGAGTAGGTCAGGCAGTGGCTGATCAGGTTGGCGAAGAACTCCTCGTGGCGCTCCTCGTCCTGGACGATGCGCCCCACCATCGCGGCCAGCGTCGGCTCCTCGGTCTGTGCCTGCAGGTTGCGGCAGAACACGGCGTGAGCGCGCTCGAAGAACGCCATGAAGGCCAGGGTCTCGAGCTGGGTGTAGGTGTTGGCCCGGTAGCCCTGCACCACGTGTTCGACGCGGACGTCCTCGTTGGCGGCGGGGTCGACCTCACGGGTGACCACCAGGTAGTTGCGCAGCGCGATGGCGTGCAGGTGCTCCTCGGCGGTCCAGCGACCGATCCAGCGACCCCACTTGGCCTCGAGGATGAAGTGCTCGACGAGCTCGCGGTGATAGCCGGCGAGGTTGTCCTTGGTGATCAGCAGGATCTCCAGCGCGTCGGTGATGTGCTTGGGCAGCGTCACCTCCGACGGGTCCCAGTCCTTGCCGCCCAGGAACGCGTAGTTCTCGCCCTGGTCGAAGGGCACGTAGTCGTGGGCGTACCACAGGTCCTCGGAGTCCAGATGACGTCGCAGCTCCTGCATGACGACCGGCTCCAGCTCGGCGGTCAGCGCATTAGGGACAGGTCTCTGTGCCATGAAAGTAACTGTAACCCGAATTCACATGTTCCTCGAAATCGGGTCGCCGGAGTGTCGCCGAGCTAAAGCGTCAGCCCCGGATACAGCGGATTGGCGGCCAGGAGTTCGGCGGACGCGGCGTGTACCCGCTCGGCGGTTCCGTCGGCCAGGGTGTACTTGGCCTTCGAAGTTCCTGTAGGACCACCTTGTGTCGGTTCGGTGTTGTCGAGCACCTCGACCACCAGCTCGGCGACCCGGTCGAAGTCGTCGGCGCCGAAGCCGCGGGTGGTCAGGGCGGGGGTGCCGAACCGGATGCCGCTGGTGTACCAGGCGCCGTTCGGATCGGCGGGGATCGCGTTGCGGTTGGTGACGATCCCGGAGTCCAGCAGCGCCGATTCGGCCTGGCGCCCGGTGAGGCCGAACGACGTCACGTCCAGCAGCACGATGTGGTTGTCGGTGCCCCCGGTGACCAGGCGGGCTCCGCGCTTGAGGAAACCCTCGGCCAGCGCCTTGGCGTTGTCCGCGATGTTCTGCGCGTAGTCACGGAAGGCCGGTTGGCGCGCCTCGGCGAACGCCACTGCCTTGGCGGCCATCACGTGCGCCAGGGGGCCACCGAGCACCATCGGGCAGCCCTTGTCGACCGCGGGGGCGAACTCCTCGGTGGCCAAGATCAGCCCGCCACGCGGACCGCGAAGCGATTTGTGGGTGGTGGTGGTCGTGACGTGCGCGTGCGGCACCGGATCCTCGTCACCGGTGAACACCTTGCCGGCCACCAGCCCGGCGAAGTGCGCCATGTCGACCATCAGGGTGGCCCCCACCTCGTCGGCGATCTCGCGCATCTTCGCGAAGTTCACCCGGCGCGGATACGCGGAGTAACCGGCGACGAGCACCAGCGGCTTGAACTCCCGGGCGGCGGCGGCGACGGCGTCGTAATCCAGCAGCCCGGTCTCCGGGTCGGTGCCGTACTGGCGCTGGTGGAACATCTTGCCGGAGATGTTGGGCCGGAACCCGTGGGTGAGGTGCCCCCCGGCGTCCAGCGACATTCCCAGCAGCCGCTGGTTGCCGAGCTTGGCGCGCAGCGTCTCCCAGTCGGCCTCAGACAGGTCGTTGATGTGCTTGGCGCCGAACTCGGCCAGCCCCGGGGTCTCGACCCGGGTGGCCAGGATCGCCCAGTAGGCGACCAGGTTGGCGTCGATGCCGGAGTGCGGCTGGGCGTAGGCGTACGGGGCGCCGAACAGCTCGCGGGCGTGCTCGGCGGCCAGCGCCTCGACGGTGTCGACGTTCTGGCAGGCCGCGTAGAACCGGTGCCCGATGGTGCCCTCGGCGTACTTGTCGGAGAACCAGGTGCCCATGGTCAACAGCACCGCGGGCGAGGCATAGTTCTCGCTGGCGATCAGCTTGAGCGAATCCCGTTGATCGGCAAGCTCTTTGCGGGTGGCATCGGCGATTCGCGGCTCGACGCTCTCGATCACCCGGAGGGCGGCGCGATACGCCTCCCCTGCGGTCTCGGCGTATTCGGCACCCGGAGCGACGGCCGAGGGGGTCACGGACTCTGCAGTCATGGTTGCGAGCCTAGTCGGCCAACACCACACCCACTTCTGCACCATGGTCGTTCCGGTCGCCCTGGCACGACCCTGCCGCAGAAATCGAGGCCGCCGTCACCCGGTCCGCAACGACGACGGGATCAGTGGCTCGTCGAGCAGCGTGCCGAACCGCTCGGTCAGGCTCACCCCGTCGGGGCGCGCGTCCAGCCAACCCCGGAGCAGGCGGTAGCCCTCGACGTAGGTGCTGGTGTAGGCCCGCCACAGCGGCGAGGACAGGAACCGCAGCATCTGCCGGGCGCGTACGTCGTCGACCAACAGCCACTGCTTGAGGAACGCGACGACATCGTCGACGTCGCGATGCTCGTCGTGCAGCATCAGCGCGGCATCCTGACGGACATCAGCCAGCGCGGCCGTCGCCTCCGAGATCAACTCCGAGCGTTCACCGTCGAAGCGCAGCCCCAGGTCGGCGTAGATCTCGGACGCCCAGGTACCCCAGGTGGGTCCCACCGCGGCGTACAGCGCCAGGTCGGCCAGCCCCTCGGCCATCAGGCACTGCGGGGTGTTGACCAGGAAGATCGTCTGCTCGGCCTGCCCTTTGCCCTCGACCAGGCCTGCTTCTTTGCGGCAGTGCTCGGTGTGATGGCCGGGATAGGACTCGTGGGCCACCAGCCGGGGCAGGTTCGACATCTGCTGCTTGAGATCGGCGTTGACGGCGACCGTCGACCGGTAGTCGCCGAGGTAATAGTTGAACCCCGACCACGGCTTGTCGGTGACGACCTCGTAGTTGATCGTCTCCCGGGCGGGCAGCGGGAACGTCGCTCGGACGCGGTCGCGCAGCGCGCTGGAGAACGCGTGGATGCACTCCTCGAGGCGGGCAGGCGGGATCTCCTCGGTGGCGCGGTAGGTCTGCATCCGCTCGGTGAGGGTGCCGGCACCCCCGAGCGCGTCGTCGAGCTTGGCGTGCGCCTGCCGGTAACGCTCCGGGTCGCCCTTGGTGATCCGGACGTCGAAGTAGGCCTCGACCTCGTCGACGAAGCCGACATGCTCCCCGGCGAACTTGCGGCCGGCGCACGCCAGCGCCCGCAGGTGGGCGCCCACGAACGCGGCACGCGCGTCGTCGAGCCCGGCGGGCAACTCGGCCAGCAACCTCTCGGCCTGGCGAGCCAGGTCGGCGGGGTCGGGTTGCGGCTCCGCGTCGACGGCACGTTTGAGTGCGGGGTCGCCGGTGAACGCGTCGACGTAGCCTTCCTCGACTCTGTCGAAGCGCAGTCCGAGCGTCAGGTACTCGCGGATCAGGGTGCTTGAATCCCGACCTAGGTCCATGCCTTCACAACCTAACTGCAAGACTGGGCCCATGGCGCGGCTGAGCGAACCCAGCCCCTATGTGGAGTTCGACCGGAGTCAATGGCGTGCACTTCGTATGTCGACGCCGCTGAAGCTGACCGAGGACGAGCTGGTCAGGCTGCGGGGACTCGGCGAGAAGATCGACCTGCTCGAAGTCGAAGAGGTCTATCTGCCGCTGGCCCGGCTGATCCACTTGCAGGTCGCCGCCCGGCAGGCGCTGTTCGCGACCACCGCCGAGTTCCTCGGCGAGCCCCAACAGAACCCGGACCGTCCGGTGCCGTTCATCATCGGGGTGGCCGGCAGCGTGGCCGTGGGCAAGTCGACCACCGCCCGCGTGCTGCAGGCGCTGCTCGCCCGGTGGGAGCACCACCCGCGGGTCGACCTGGTCACCACCGACGGCTTCCTGTACCCGAACGCCGAGCTGAACCGGCGGAACCTGATGCACCGTAAGGGCTTTCCCGAGAGCTACGACCGCCGGGCGCTGATGCGGTTCGTCACGGCGGTGAAGTCCGGCTCCGACACGGTGTGCGCCCCGGTGTACTCACACCTGCTGTACGACATCGTGCGCGGTGAGAAGCAGATCATCGAGCACCCCGACATCCTGATCCTCGAGGGTCTCAACGTGCTGCAGACCGGTCCCGCGCTGATGGTGTCGGACCTGTTCGACTTCTCGGTGTACGTCGACGCACGTATCGAGGACATCGAGCAGTGGTACGTCTCGCGGTTCCTGTCGATGCGGGCCGGGGCGTTCGCCGACCCGGCCTCGCACTTCCACCACTACTCCACGCTGAGCGACGAGCAGGCCGTCTACGCCGCCCGCGACATCTGGCACTCGATCAACAGGCCCAACCTGATCAACAACATTCTGCCGACCAGGCCGCGGGCCACGTTGGTGTTGCGCAAGGACGCCGACCATTCGATCAACCGGTTGCGGCTGCGCAAGCTCTGACTACCCCTTGATCCGGCGCACGCCCTGATACTGCAGCTCGGCCATCACCAGTGTGTACACGCCGGTGCCCAGAACCAGCACCACACCGGTGGTGGTCAGCGGCCACACCCCGGCGAGCACAACGACCACCGTGGCGACGCTGAACAGCAGGTTCCCGACCGCCAGCACCAGGCCGGACGTGCGGATCGCCGGCCGCGCCGCCAGTATCAGCACCACCAGCCCGAAGACGACGAAGAAACCGCCGGTCGTGTACTCGATGGCAGGGGTGGTGCCGGAGATCTCGGCGACCTGGCGGGCGAAGATCAGCAGGGCGATGCCGGTCAGCCCGCTGAGGACGCCGTCGGCGCGCATCGCGAAGCGCAACAGCGAGTCGGTCGACTCGTTCAGTCGGGAGGAGAGGGTGGTGGTCATGGTGCTTCCTTTCTCGATTACGGGATCACTACGGAACTACTCGGACGACCGGTGCCGGAGTCGGCGCCGCTACCTCTGCCCGCAACGTTCTGCGAGCACGGCACCGACTCCGGACCAGTCATGTGGAGGTCACGCCAGGCGGCGCACCCCGAGGTACTGCAGGACGGCGAAGCCGAGCGTGACGGTGGTGAACGCCACCGTCACGACCACGCCGAACGTCGTCAGCGGCAACCATCCGGCCAGCAGCACGACCGCGGCCGCGACGGCGAACACGATGTTGCCGACGAGGACACCCAGGCCGACCAGGCGGACGTCGCTGACCCGGGCGCACAGGTAGAGCAGTGCGCCGTAGCCGACCAACGTGGCGCCGACGGCCCATTCGGTGGTCGGTGACAACCCCGACAGCCGGGACAGAGGGTCGGCTGCCATCGCGATGAACAGCCCGACACCGGCGCACAGCGTGGCGTCGGCCCGCAGCGCGAAGCGAAGCAGTTGTGTCTGGGTACCGGTCGTGGCCACTGCCGGAGCGACGGTGCCGGTGGTGAAGGCGGTCATGTCACCAACGGTGCTCAGGACGCACTGCCATCTCGACACCGGCCGCTGCCAGGTACTGCCAACCGCAGGTCAGCACCCCTCGCCGGAACGGTATTCCAGCAGGAAAAGTTCGAGTTCGCGCCTGTTGGAATACCGTTCCGGCGCTAGTGGATGGAGGCGAGGGTGCTGCGCAGATCGGTGGCGATCACCCGAGCCGCCGCGTTCTGCCAGTTGTGCAGGGAGCGTTGCGGCACCTCGGCCACCAGCCAGTGCCAGGCCTGGCGGGCGACGGGATCGAGTCCGGCGGCGGTCGCGTTCTGGGCGTAGGCACGCACCCCGGCGACGTACGGGAAGTACAGCGAGTTGTAGTGGCGCCACTGCTCGGTTGTGCCGAAGTCCGCGCCGTCGCGGGGCTTGAGTCCGGCGATCCGTTCGGCCAGCAACGCCCGCAGTTCGTTGGCCCGCTCCAGCGGCTGGTCCGGGGCGCCGCGGGCGGCCAGTCGCTCGCCGATGGCGGGCAGTGCGGTCAGCGGGCTGGCGACCAGCTTCGACAGATCGCCGTAGTGCCCGAGGGCGCGGCGGGTGACGCGGACGAACGTGTCCTCGTCCATGTCCTGCAGCGGGTTGGCCGACCGCAACGGCAGCGCCGACTCGGTGCTGCGCAGCGCGGCACGGTCCGCCCGTAGCGCCGGTGACCGGGAGAAAGCCAGCCGGTCCAGCAGTCCCGCAAACGGGTCGGCCAGCACGTTGATGGCGATCGCGACCGCCAAACTGCTGAACAGCAGCACGGCCAGGGTGGTGTTCGGCCCCGTGACGGCCAGCCCTATCAGCAACTGACCGCCGAACAGCACCGCCACCACCACCGTGCCGACGAACGACCGCAGCATGTCGTCACGTAGCGCGTGACCTTCGTCGAACGCGTCCGAAATGGCCACCGCGACACCGAGGAGCGCGACGTCGCAGCCGATCGACGCCAAGGCCAGCCAGCTGGGGAGGAGGCCCAGCGGGATCACCAGGATCGCGTTGCCGAGCACGAAGAACAACGTGGCCACCACGGCGAAGCCGACCACCGGCCCCGGCTGGGTGCGGCGCCGCACCGCGTGGATCATCGCGGCAAGCGACGGCACCGACACCGCGCCGAACATCACCCAGTGCCCCAGGCGCAGCGGACCGCCGACATCACCGGCCATCGCCGCACCGGCGAAGGCGACCGCGGCCACGGCGCCCACCAACGCGGCGCCGCCCGCGCGGCTGCTCCAGGCGTCGCGTGGCCGCGACAGCTCCAGCAGCACCGCGAACCAGGCGATGCCCGGCACCGCGACCAGATAGATCTCCATCTGGCCCAGCACCGCCGAGCCGCTGACCACCCGGACCGCATCCAGCGCGACCACCAGCGCGAAGCTCGTCAACCCGACGGCAGCCAGCACCAGCACGAGCTTGCGCGGGTCCCGGCTCAGCAGGTACAGCCCCAGCCACCAGCTCAGCGCGAAGACGGTTGCGGACAGGGCTGCCACGGCTGACTCCTCAACGTCCGTAGCGTCGGTGCCTGGCGCTGTAGTCGCGCAGGGCACGCAGGAAGTCGACGCGACGGAACTCCGGCCAGTACGCCTCGGTGAACCACATCTCCGAGTACGCGCTCTGCCAGAGCAGAAAGCCCGACAGCCGTTGCTCCCCCGACGTCCGGATCACCAGGTCGGGGTCGGGCTGCCCGGAGGTGTACAGGTTCTCCGAGATCGCCTCGGCGGTGACGGCCTCGATCAGTTGGTCGCCGGTGGCTCCGTTGGCCAGTTCCTTGCCCAACAGCGCCCGCACGGCATCGACGATCTCCTGCCGTCCGCCGTATCCGACGGCGACGTTGACGTGAAACGACGCCGCAGGCGCCTTGTCCGTCGACAGCACAGCCTCGCGCAGCCGGCGCGCCGGCTCCTCGCCGAGCAGTTCGAGGTCCCCGACGGTGCGCACGCTCCACTGGTTGGCCGGCGCGCAGATCTCCTCGACGACCTCGGTGATGATGTCGATCAGCGACGCCAGCTCGTCGGCGTCGCGTTGCAGATTCTCGGTCGAGAGCAGGTACACGGTCGCCATCTCGATGCCGGCTTCCTGGCACCAGCGCAGCATCTCGGCGATCTTGTGCGCGCCCATGCGGTAGCCGTAGCTGACGTCGTCGTGTCCGAGTTCTCGGGCCCAGCGCCGGTTGCCGTCACACAGCACCGCGATGTGGCGGGGCAGCTCCGAGCGTGCCGGCGCCAGCTCCTGGCGCAGCCGCAGCTCGTAGAGCCGGTACATCGGCTCCTTGAGTCGCCGCGGAATGAGTTCCACGATGGTCCAGACTACTGTGGCGCGGGGAAGTCCCGAGCAAGTCAGCGGAGGTGACATGGCCTCGTCCACTGAACCCGTCGATACCACCGAGTCCGACCGCCGGGGTGCGCCCCACGAAGCGGAGGACTTTCCCGAAGCCGTCGCCGACGGTGTCGCCCAGTTCCTGGGCAAGCCGCGGGCGCGGGGCTGGATCCACGTGTACTCGGCGGTCATCGCGGTCATCGGCGGCGCGACGCTGGTGGCGGTGTCCTGGTCGATGGAATCGACCCGCGCCGGGATCGCCACCCTGATCTACACGCTGACCATCGTCGCGATGTTCGCCGTCAGCGGCACCTACCACCGGGTGAACTGGAAGTCGGCCACCGCACGCAAGTGGATGAAGCGCGCCGATCACTCGATGATCTTCCTGTTCATCGCGGGAAGCTACACACCGTTCGCGCTGCTCGCCCTGCCCGAGCACAGCGGCATGACGCTGTTCTGGATCGTCTGGAGTGGCGCGTTGGCCGGCGTCGCACTGAAAATGCTGTGGCCGTCGGCGCCACGATGGCTCGGCGTGCCGCTCTACATCCTGCTCGGCTGGGTGGCGGCGTGGTTCATCGGTCCGATCGCCGACGGCGCGGGCACCGCCGCGGTGGTGCTGCTGATCGTCGGCGGTGCGCTCTACAGCATCGGCGGGGTGCTGTACGCGCTGAAGTGGCCGAACCCGTGGCCGACGACGTTCGGCCACCACGAGTTCTTCCACGCCTGCACGGCCGTCGCGGCCATCTGCCACTACATCGCGATGTGGTTCGCCGTCTTCTAGTACTGCGTCGGCTACAGCTGGGTGATGTTCTCCGGGCCCCAGTAGGCCTTCATCGCCGAGATCTTGCCCTCGTCGTCGAACGACATCGTGCTGATGATCTCGATGCTCATCTTGCCGCCCTCTCCGAGGTCGACGACGAGCCGCCAGAAGTACGCCGCCTCGTGCCCGAGCGCACGCAGCGTGACGATCTCGCCACGGCTCTTGACCGTCTCGATGTTGCCGTAGAACCCGCGGATGGCAGTCCTGCCGATGTGCACGTCGCTGCCGACGGGATCCTCGACGGTGGCGTCGTCGGCGTAGAGCGCGACGACGTCGTCGGCGCGGCCTTCTCCGACGAGCTCGAGATAGCGGTGAACGGTTTGGGTGATGTGCTCGGCACTCGGCATGGCCGCGAGGCTACACGGGGCTCCCCAGCGCGGCAGCCAGATCCGCGACGGTGGTGACGGGCAGGTCGCACACCTGGCCGCGGCACACGTACGCCGCGTCGGCGCCGCCCACTCGCGGCCGGCCGATCAGCAACTCCGAGGAGTCGGCCGCCCCGCCGATCACCACGGCGCCGCCCGGCGCCAACCGGCGGGCGGCGGCGAGCAGCTCGGAGTCCGCCCGATCACAGGCGACCGCGATCTGGATCGGGCCCCGCACTGCGGCCTCGGCGACGGTCAGCCAATGACCACCCGCGCGGGGCGCCCGGGTGAGCAGCATCGACGCCCTGGACAGCGTGGCGGCGGCGGCACGCGCGTAGCGCTCGGCGCGGTCCGCGGACACCAGATGTGCTGCCAGCTGCAGAGCTTCGGTGATCAGCGACGCACCGGACGGGGTCGCGCCGTCCAGCGGGTCCGACGGTCGCAGCATCAGTTGCTCGGCGTCGTCGGCGACGTCATACCAGCGGCCCTGATCATCCGGATCGGCGAAATGGTCGAGTGCCAGGTCGAGCAGCACCACGGCCTCGTCCAGCCAGACCTGTTGCCCTGTGGCCTGATGCAGCGTCAGCAACCCGGTGGCCAACGCGGCATGGTCCTCGAGAACGGCGACGCTGTCGCCGACCACTCCGGCGAGGCTGGACCGGCGCAGCCGGCCCTCGACCAGGTGCAGATCGATGATGCGCTGTGCGCATTCCATTGCCGCGCTGAGGTATTCGCTACGACCCAACCCGGCGCCGGCCTCTGCGAGGGCTGTCACCGCCAGCCCGTTCCAGGCGGTGACGACCTTGTCGTCGCGCGCTGGCTGCGGTCGCAGGGAACGCGCCACCAGCAGGGCGGTGCGAACGTTGTCCAAGCGCTCGGCGTCGTCGGGATCGGCGCGCAACTGCAGCACCGAAGCGCCCTGCTCGAATGTCCCGCCGTCGGTGACACCAAAAACCTCTGCCGCCCAACGTCCGTCGTCGGGACCGAGGATCTCGAGCAGCTGTCCGGGAGTCCAGACGTAGGTCAGTCCCTCTTCGCCGGCGGCGTCGGCGTCCAGCGAGGACACGAACATCCCGTCACTGCTCAGCTCATCGATCAGAAACCGGGCGATGCCGCCGGCGATCCGGTGCGCCAGCGTGTTTCGGGTGAGCCTCGCCCAGTGCGCGTAGACCCGCAGCAACTGGGCGTTGTCGTAGAGCATCTTCTCGAAGTGCGGAACCACCCACGAAGCATCGACGCTGTAGCGGGCGAATCCACCCGCGAGCTGGTCGTAGATGCCGCCGCGGGCCATCGCCTCCCCGGCACGCGCCACCGCGGACAGCGGCGCTGTCGCCCCGGTGCGTTCGTGGTTGCGCAGCAACGCCTCCAACAGCGCCGACGGCGGAAACTTCGGCGCCGCACCGAATCCGCCGTTCGCGACGTCCTCGTCGGCGAGCACCGTCGCCACCGCGTCGTCACACATCGTCGGTTCCAATGGCGGGCCGCCGCCCGGTAGTCCGGAGGACATCGACCGCAGCTCGTCGGCGATCTTGTCCGACGTGTCCTCCACCTCGGCGCGCCGCGTGCGCCACGTCTCCGACACCGCGGCGAGCAACTGCAGGAAGTTGGGCTTCGGGTAGTAGGTTCCGCAGAAGAACGGCCGCCCGTCCGGGGTCAGAAAGCAGGTCATCGGCCAGCCGCCCTGCCCGGTCAACGCGACGGTGGCGTTCATGTAGACCGCGTCGAGGTCGGGGCGCTCCTCGCGATCGACCTTGATGCAGACGAAGTCCCGGTTGGCGACGGCGGCCACGTCGGCGTCGGCGAACGATTCGTGCGCCATCACGTGACACCAGTGGCACGCGGCGTAACCGATCGACAGCAGGATCGGGACATCGCGCTGCGCGGCCAGGGCCAGTGCCTCGGGCCCCCACTCCTGCCAGTGCACCGGGTTGTCGGCGTGCTGGCGGAGGTACGGGCTCGTCGCCGCGGCGAGCGTGTTTGAGGTGGGGACCTCAGCCGGACTCACGTTTCGTCCCGTCGGCCGGGTTGTCGGTGGCCAGGTCGGGATCGGCGGACCCGGCGCCGGCGGCCGGGCCCACACCGGCCGGGTCGGCGCCTTCCGCCGGTTCGGTGTCGAAGGACTCCGGCACCCGCTTGAGGTGCCGGTTCATCGACCACACCAGCACGAACACCCCGATCAGCAAGAAGATCACGATGATGAAGCCGAGCGGGCTGGCCTTGCCGAAGTCGGGCCCGGTCTGGCGCGGTTCGTCCTGCGCCAGCACCACCGACATCAGGTTCAGGCCGAACGTCGTCGTCGTGTTCACTCGCGTCCCTCGATTCCGGCGAACAGGTCGGTCTCGGGCAGGCGCACCGGCACCCGCGATCGAGCCAACTCGAACTCCTCTGTCGGCCAGAGCCGTTGCTGCCATTCCATCGGCGTGGTGAAGAAGAAACTCTTCGGATCGATCTGGGTGGCGTGCGCGAGCAGGGCGTCGTCGCGCTGAGCGAAGTACTTCGCGCACTCCACTCGGGTGGTCACCCGTTTGCCCAGCAGGTCGTCGTCGGGATCCCACTTCTCCAGCCACTTGGCGAACGGCCCGTCCTGTCCGTGCCTGGCGAACTCGTCCTGCAGCACCTGCATCCGCTGCCGCAGGAACCCGTGGTTGTAGTACAGCTTCAGCGCGCTCCACGGCTCGCCCGCGCCGGGGTACAGACGGTGATCAGCGGCTGCCTCGTACGCCGCGACCGACACCTGGTGGCAGCGGATGTGGTCGGGGTGCGGGTACCCGCCGTTCTCGTCGTAGGTGGTCATCACGTGCGGCTTGAACTCCCGGATCACCCGGACCAGGGCCTCGGTGGGCGCCTCCAGCGGCTCCAGTGCGAAACACCCGTCCGGCAGCGGCGGCAGCGGGTCGCCCTCGGGCAGCCCGGAGTCGACGAAGCCCAGCCAGTGGTGCTCCACGCCGAGGATCTCCGCAGCTCTGGCCATCTCGTCGCGACGGATCTCCGGCATCCGCCCGTGCACGTCGGGCAGGTCCATCGCCGGGTTGAGGATGTCGCCGCGCTCCCCGCCTGTGAGGGTCACCACCATGACGCGCACGCCCTCGTCGGCGTAGCGCGCCATCGTCGCGGCACCCTTGCTGGACTCGTCGTCCGGGTGCGCGTGTACGGCCATCAACCGCAGTTCGCTCAACCTGTTCCCTCTTACGTGCTCACCTGCATGGACAGTCACCGAAAGTCCAACACCACTGACTGGCTCTATAGTTCCAGTCCTAGTACACCCATCTGACCGACGGGCATGCAAAACGAGATGATCGAGCGTCCCGCCGCCCGTTACGGCCGGCAGCAGCTGTCACGGCGCACCCGCCGTTGGATCGCCGTCGGATTGACCGCGCTGGTGCTGGTAGCGGGCGTGGCGATCGCTGCGGTGGCCTTTTTCCGGTTCGGCGCCGGGGACGTGAAGGGCGAACTGGGCGGCTACCGAATCATCGACGACAGAACAGTCGAAGTGACCGTCAGCGTCACCCGAGACGATCCGTCACAACAAGTGGTGTGCATCGTGCGGGCCCGGTCGTACGACGGCAACGAGATCGGCAGGCGTGAACTGCTCGTCGCGCCGTCGACCGCAGAAACCGTGCAGGTCAGGACCACTGTCACGACGAGCGCCCCAGCCGTCGTCGGCGAGGTGTACGGCTGCGGATCCGACGTGCCGTCGTACCTGGTGGGCGACTGACGCTCGGCCGCCCGGCTAACGCGCAGCAGCGAAAACATGAAAACCGGGTATCCCCCCGGTGCTATCATGGACCGATACACGGTTCCTGCTGGGGCCGTGTATTGCTGCATTTTGGGTGGGCAGATTGAGTGTCCGCGCCGGCGGCAATACACACACGACAGCTCCCGGCACCGTGGCAGAACTTCTCAACGCGAAATGCGCGGAAGCAACAACGACAGGAGCGCGACGACATGACCGACACCCAGGTCACCTGGTTGACCGAGGAGGCCTTCGACAGGCTCAAGGCTGAACTCGACCAACTGATCGCCCACCGCCCGGTCATCGCCGCCGAGATCAATGACCGCCGCGAAGAGGGCGACCTGCGCGAGAACGGCGGCTATCACGCCGCCCGCGAGGAGCAGGGGCAGCAGGAGGCCCGGATCCGTCAGCTGCAGGAGCTTCTCAACAGCGCCAAGGTGGGGGAAGCACCCAAGCAGTCCGGGGTGGCGCTGCCGGGCTCGGTCGTCAAGGTCTACTACGACGACGACGAGAGCGACACCGAGACATTCCTGATCGGCACCCGCCAGGAAGGCGTCACCGACGGCAAGCTCGAGGTGTACTCGCCCAACTCGCCGCTGGGCGGCGCGCTGCTCGACGCGAAGGTCGGCGAGTCCCGGTCCTACACCGTGCCCAACGGCAACACCGTCAAGGTGACGCTCGTCAGCGCGGAGCCTTACCACTCCTGACCGATGCGGGCCGTCGAGTTCTGAACGCTGGGCGGCGGCGGGTTACTCTCCAGCCCATGGCGCAGATCGCCGAGGACCTGTTCTTGCTGCTGGTGGACAATGCCGACGCGCAACCCGGGTTGGACAGTCCACGTCGTGACCGCGTCCTGGCGGCGGCGATCCTGCTCGACCTGGCACACGGGTGCCGGATCCGCCCGGCCGTGGACGGCGAACGCGTGCCCGCGGGACGGCTGGTCGCGTTGGATGCCGCGACCGCGGCCGATCCCGTCACCGAGCCTGCGTTGCGGCTGCTGCAGACGAACCCGCTGAAGCCGGGGACCGCGATCAAGAAGATCGCGAAGCACTCCCAGTCGCGGCTGGTCGAGCACCTCGAACGGATCGGGCAGATTCGGCGAAACTCTCTGCCGTCCAGAGGTTTACGCCGTGTGGACACGTTTCCGCTGACGAACCGGGACCGGGTCGGTCCTGCGCGGGCTGCAGTGTTGTCCGCGCTGTTCGATCGCACCGCGCCCGCCCCGTCGACCGCCGCGATCATCACCGTGCTGCACGCAGTCGACGGCCTCGGCGCACTGCTCAGCCTCAACGACCGCGGCTGGCGGTGGGTGCACGCCCGCGCCGGCGAGATCGCCGGCGGCAGTTGGGTCGACGAGTCACCGACGGCACTGCCCGAGGTCAACCTCGCGGTCACCGCGTCGGCGGTGCGCCAAGCGCTGGTTGCGCTTGTCTGACCCCGGTCTACCGCTGCGAGCCCAACGCCTGCTCGACGTCGCCGAGCAGGTCGGCGACGTCCTCGATGCCGACCGACAGTCGGACCAGGTCGTCCGGCACCTCGAGTTGGGACCCGGCCGTTGAGGCGTGGGTCATCGCGCCGGGATACTCGATGAGCGATTCCACACCGCCGAGCGACTCGGCGAGAATGAAAATCTCTGTGCGCGCGCAGAAGTCGCGCGCAGCTTGGGGGCCGCCACGCAGCCGCACCGACACCATTCCGCCGAAGCCGCTCATCTGGCGTGCCGCGACCTCGTGGTTGGGGTGCGACGGCAGCCCCGGGTAGAGCACGCTGTTGATCGCGGGGTGCCCGTCGAGGAACTCCGCGATCGCCCCGGCGTTGTCGCTGTGGCGCTGCATCCGCAACGGCAGGGTCTTGAGGCCCCGCATCGTCAGGTAGGCGTCGAACGGCCCGGGCACCGCACCCGCACCGTTCTGCAGGAACGCGAAGGCCTCGTCGAGCGCTTCGTCGTTGGTCAGCAGGGCGCCGCCGACCACGTCCGAATGCCCACCGATGTACTTGGTGGTCGAGTGCAGCACGATGTCGGCGCCCAGCGGAAGCGGCTGCTGGAGCGCCGGCGAGGCGAATGTGTTGTCCACCAGGACTTTGGTGCCCGTGGCGGCGGCGAGTGCGGCGATGCCCTCGATGTCGGCGATGGACAGCAGCGGGTTGGTCGGCGTCTCGACCCAGATCAGCTTGGTCCGGTCGGTGATCGCCGCGCGCACGGCGTCCAGATCGGAGAGCGCCACCGCGGTGTAGCTGATCCCCCACAGCGTGAACACCTTGTCGATCAGCCGGAAGGTGCCGCCGTAGGCGTCGTCGGGGATGACTAGGTGGTCGCCGGGTCGCAGCAGGGCACGCAGTGCGCAGTCGGTCGCAGCCATCCCGGAGCTGAACGCCCGCGCGTAGGACGCCGTCTCCACCGCCGCCAGGGATGCCTCCAGCGCGGCGCGGGTCGGGTTGCCGGTGCGGGCGTACTCGAACCCGCTGCGCAGCCCACCGACACCGTCCTGGGCGAACGTCGAGCTGGCATAGATCGGGGCATTCACCACGCCGGTCGCCGGATCAGGGCGATAACCAGCGTGAATGGCCTTGGTCGCCGGGCCGTAGGCGCGGTAGTGGTCGGCCGCACTGCGCTGCTCTCCCATGGCCGCAAGCGTAGCGGTGTAGAAAGTGAGCATGTCGACCTCTGCGACCGCATCGATCGAGAGCCTGCTCGACCTCGACTCGCTGCTGAGTCCCGAAGAGCTCGACCTGCGCTCGATGGTGCGCGGGTTCGGTGAGCAGCGCCTGCGGCCGCACATCGCCGAGTGGTTCGAGACGGGGCAGGTCCCGGTCCGGGATCTCGCCGTCGAGATCGGCAAGCTCGGCCTGCTCGGCATGCATCTGACCGGCTACGGGTGCGGCGGTTCGACGGCTACGGCCTACGGGCTGGTGTGCCAGGAGCTGGAGGCCGTGGACAGCGGGCTGCGCAGCCTGGTCTCGGTCCAGGGCTCACTGGCGATGTTCGCCATTCACCGGTGGGGCAGCGAGGAGCAGCGCCGCCAGTGGCTGCCCGGCATGGCGGCAGGTGAGCTGATCGGTTGCTTCGGCCTCACCGAGCCGGACTTCGGCTCCAACCCCGGCGGCATGCGCACCACGGCACGCCGGGACGGGTCGGACTGGATCCTCAACGGTTCGAAGATGTGGATCACCAACGCCTCGGTCGCCGACGTCGCGATCGTCTGGGCGCGTGAGCAGGGCACCGAACGCAACAGCATCGTCGGGTTCGCCGTGCCGACCTCCACCCCGGGTTTCAGCGCCAGGGAGATGACGCACAAGATGTCGCTGCGGGCGTCGGTCACCTCCGAGTTCAGCCTCGACGACGTCCGGCTGCCCGAGGACGCGCGGCTGCCGGAAGCCCGGGGGCTGGCGGGACCGCTGAGCTGCCTGTCCGAGGCGCGGTTCGGGATCGTCTTCGGCGCTGTCGGAGCTGCCCGGGATTGCCTGGAGACCGCGCTGGACTACGTCGGGACCCGTCAGGTGTTCGACCGGCCGCTGGCCGGATACCAGCTGACGCAGGCCAAGATCGCCGACATGGCCGTCGAGCTGGCCAAGGCCCAGCTGCTGGCGCTGCATCTGGGCCGGCTCAAAGACGACGGCCGCATCCGGCCCGAGCAGGTCAGCGTCGGCAAGCTGAACAACGTCCGGGAAGCTCTCGAGATCGCACGGCAGTGCCGCACGCTGTTGGGCGCCAACGGGATCACGTTGGAGTATCCGGTGCTCCGGCATGCCAACAACCTGGAGTCGGTGCTCACCTACGAGGGCACGTCCGAGGTGCACCAGCTGGTCATCGGTGAGGCGTTGACGGGCGTCAGCGCGTTCCGCTGACGCGGGGCACACACACCGTGGTCATGATCTTGTCGGCCGGCGTCTGACGTTTGGCGTCCCACAGTGGGAACAGATAGCCGATGAAGCAGGGCACGGCGTCCACGGCGTGGACGAACTGGCGCATCAGCGACCGGCCGAAACCGATGGGCTGCCAAGTCTTCCCGCTGACCACCTGGAATCTCATCACCGACTTGCCGAGGCTCGAGCCGGTGGTTCCCTGGCGGTAGCCGAAGTTCCAGACCGCGTAGCTCAGCGAGATCAGCGCGACCGGACCGAACAGGGCGTCCCCGACGTCCGAGGGGGTCGCCGTGCAGGCCACTCCCCCGTTGTCGTAGGTCACGCAGTCGACGCCGGCGGTGCCGATCGCCACCGCTTGCCAGAGCGCCGCGGCGGCGAGCAGCGGGAGCACGTCGATCAGCCACGCTCCCAGTCGAGCGATCCAGGGCGTGTAGGCCTTTCTGGGCAGCACCGGCCGCCAGAGCTGCTGCGGCGGCTGTCGGGCATCCCAGGACACGCTTCACAGGATCTCGGGCCTATCGGCAAATCGCAAAATGTCGGCGTGCCCGGTACACCCGGACACGCCGACATCCAGAGCCCGGATGCGCTACTGGGTGGCGGGCGCCACCGAGGCGCCGTTGAGCACCCGGTAGGCGTACACCAGGATCAGCGACGCCACGGGCACCGCCACCAGCAGGCCGACACCGCACAACACCGCGCCCACCACGACCACAAGGACCATCACCAGCCAGGTGAGCAGCACGTTGCCGAAGTTGTTCTTGCTGGTCTCGAAACTCGCCTTGACGGCATCCAGCGGCGCCAGGTTGCGGTCCAGAACCGCGATCACCGTGAACATCAACATGATGCTCGCGATCACACCCGGAATCACGCACAGGAAGAAGCCGACGGTCGTGATGACGCCGACGATCAGCGTGGCGATGACCACGTTGCCGATGTTGCGGGGCCGGAAGAACGATCCGATGGCGACCTGCTGGCCGTTGGCGATGTCGATGACGCCGCCGAGGAAGGCCGACTGGATCGCTGCGCCGACAAGCAGCGACAGGAACCACCCGACGATCGAGACGAGGATGCCCGTCACGCCGGTGGCACTGTAGGAGAACGAGAATCCGCTGTCGTCGGTGACGTAGCTGGCCGAGTCAGGGGCCAACAGGACCTGGAACAGGTTGATGAGCCCCTGCAGGATCAGCAGCACCACGCCGAAGGCCAGGGTGGCCACGACGAGCGGGACGGCGTTGTTGGTGAACTTGTTCCACGCCCAGCTGAACGCCTCGCCGACGCTGTAGCCGGACTGGCCACCCATCGGCGGGTAACCCTGCTGCGGTGGCGGATAACCGCCCTGCTGCGGTGGCGGATAACCGCCCTGCTGCGGTGGCGGATAACCGCCCTGCTGCGGTGGCGGATAACCGCCCTGCTGCGGTGGCGGATAACCGCCCTGCGGTGCCGAATATCCGCCGGGGGGCGGAAACCCCCCGGACGGCGGGAAACCACCCGGCTCCTGCGGCGGCGGCGGGTAGCCACCTCCCGGCGGGGGCGGCGGGTAGCCACCACCCCCGGGAGGAGGAGGCGGCGGATATCCCTCCGGTGGCGGCGGAGGGTAGCCCCCGGGCGGCGGCGGGTTCTCTGTCATGACTGTCTCCTCATGTCGATGGCGGTCAGAGTGGAATGCAGACGGTGGTCATTATCTTGTCGGCGATGGTTTGCCGCTTGGCGTCCCACAGCGGGAACAGATATCCGATGTAGCAGATCACGCCGTCGATGATGTGCGCCAGCTGCCTGACGACCGAGCGGCCGAAACCGATGGGCTGCCAGGTCTTTTCGCTGACGACCTGAAACTTCATCATCGCCTTGCCGATGCTGGAACCGGTGGTGCCCTGCCGGTGGCCGAGGTTCCAGATGACGTAGGCCAGAATGGCGCCGCCGGCCAGCACGAACGCCGTCTGGCCCAGGGTGGACGTCCCCGTCGCACAGAGCTCGCCGAGGCCGAACTCGGACGGGTCGGTGACGCACACCGTCTCCCGGGTGGCCACCAGCACCCCCCAGCCGATGCCTTGCAGGACCAGCACCGGAACGGCATCGATGAGCCATGCCAGAACCCGGGTGAGCCACGGCGTGTACGCCTCTCGCGGAAGCGGCGCGCCCGCAAACCCCACCGGCGGCAGAACCGGGTGACCACCGGGTGGTGGCGGAGCAGGCGGATAGCTCCCCGGGGGTGGCGGTTGATCGGTCACAGACGCCTTCCAGTGCTGCCTCGGCTGGCTCGAGCGTGATTACCCTACCTGAGCAATACCTGGCAACAGCGGTTTCGCGCACGAAATCGATCTTGTTTTCCGGGAAGCGGCGGCGCCTGCCGGACCTGGGAAAAGCCCCGTCAGCGGCGGGCGTTGCCGTCCGACAGGAACCCCAGTAGGTCATGTCGGGTGAGCACGCCCACCGGCTTGCCCTCCTCGACGACCATCACCGCGTCGCAGTCCCGGAGGGTCTTCGCGGCGTCGCTCACCAGTTCTCCCGCACCCACCAACGGCAGCGGCGGGCTCATGTGCTGGGCGACCGCGTCGACGAGCTTGGCGCGTCCCTCGAACACCGCCGAGAGCAGCTCACGCTCGGACACGCTGCCGGCGACCTCGCCGGCCATCACGGGTGGCTCGGCACCGACGACGGGCATCTGGGACACCCCGTACTCGCGCAGGATGCCGATGGCGTCACGCACGGTCTCCGACGGGTGCGTGTGGACGAGGTCGGGCAGTGCGCCGGACTTCCCGCGAAGCACGTCGCCGACCGTCGACTCCTGCACCGTGCCGTCGAGGCGACTGCGCAGGAATCCGTAGGACGACATCCAGTCGTCGTTGAAAACCTTTGACAGGTAACCGCGTCCGCCGTCGGGAAGCAGCACCACGACGAGCGCGTCCGGGCCGGCACGCTCGGCGACCTGGATCGCGGCGACCGCGGCCATTCCGCACGACCCTCCGACCAGCAGTGCCTCCTCGCGCGCCAGCCGCCTGGTCATCTCGAACGAGTCGGCATCGGAGACCGCGATGATCTCGTCGGGGACCGAGGGGTCGTAGGCCGACGGCCAGAAATCCTCGCCCACCCCCTCGACCATGTAGGGACGGCCGCTGCCCCCGGAGTACACCGACCCCTCCGGGTCGGCGCCGATCACCTTGACCGGGCCTTCCGGACGCCCCTGGGACACCTCTTTGAGATAGCGGCCCGCACCGGTGATGGTGCCTCCGGTGCCCACCCCCGCGACGAAGTGGGTGACCTTGCCGTCGGTGTCCGCCCAGATCTCCGGCCCGGTGGTCTCGTAGTGGCTTTCCGGGCCCATCGGGTTGGAGTACTGGTCGGGCTTCCACGCACCGTCGATCTCCCGCACCAGCCGGTCGGAGACGCTGTAGTAGCTGTCGGCGTGGTCCGGTGGCACTGCCGTCGGACAGACCACGACGTCGGCGCCGTAGGCCCGCAGCACGTTGCGCTTGTCCTCACTGACCTTGTCGGGGCAGACGAAAATGCACTTGTAGCCGCGCTGCTGGGCGACCAGCGCCAGCCCGACGCCGGTGTTCCCGGAGGTGGGTTCGACGATGGTGCCGCCGGGTCGAAGTTCGCCGCTGACCTCGGCGGCGTCGATCATCTTGATCGCGATGCGGTCTTTGGCGCTGCCGCCGGGGTTGAGGTATTCGATCTTCGCCGCGACCGTCCCCGATCCCGGGGGAACCACCGAGTTCAGCTGGACCAGCGGGGTATTGCCGATGAGCTCACTGATGTGCCTGGCGATCCGCATGCGTCCATCGTGTCAGGCGCCGCGGACGACTACCAGGTCGCCTCTCGGATGTACTCGCCGATCTGCCGCAGCGACCGGTTGGCCTCGGTCACCGCCGGCGCCCCGAGCTGGAAGACGTGCATCTGACCGGGCCAGATGCGGACCTCGACGGGCACCCCCGCGGCCGCCAGCTTGCGCGCGGCCTTGCGCGCATCGCTGAGCAGGACCTCGGACCCCGAGACGTGGATGAGCGTGCGCGGCAGACCCGGTTCGATGTGGTCGAGCGGCTCGTAGATTTCCTCCGGCCGGCCGTCGACCACGCGCTTGCCGGCAGCCTCGCTGATCAGCTCGACCAGGGCGTGGAAAGCCCGGTGCGGAAACATCACGTCGGTGCGGACATTCGGATGGTCGGCCCGCCCCTCGTTGTCGATCTCGAACAGCGGGGACATGGTGGCGATGGCGGCCGGCGATTCGCCCTCGTATCCGTCGAGGCCCTCCGCCTGCAGCCGCTCGGCCAGCGCCAGCGCCAGATAACCGCCGGCGGAATCACCGGCCAGCACGATCTGGTCGGGCTCGTAGCCCGTCTCGCGCAGCCACTTGTAGGCGTCGTAGCAGTCGTCGAGTGCGGTGCCGACGGAGTGGTTGGGGATCATCCGGTAGTTGGCGACCAGCACGGGGCTGTCGGCGTACTTGGACAACGCTGCCACCAGGCGGCCGTGGGTGTTGACCCCGCAGGTCAGAAACGCGCCACCGTGCAGGTAGAGAACCACGCTGCGCTTGCCGTCTGCGGGCAGCACCCCCGCCGCGCGGACCAGCTGGGCGGTGCAGTGCGGGAGCGCGATGGTGGCCCGCACCGTGCCGGGGGGTGGCCGCATGATCCTGGCGGCGAAGTCCACCAGACCCCAGGGCCACGGCATCCTCGGGGCGTAGCTACCGATGGTCAGAGTCGGCTTGATCGTCAACAGTGCGGCCAGGCTCATCAGCCGCCCGGCGACGCTCGGACCGTCTTCGACGACCTCGACGGGGGCACCGTCGCTGACCGGGAATCGGCGGGGTTTATGGGCTCTACCTGGCCGGACAGCCATGTACGAAGAGCTGGGAACCTTACTCGGTGCCGTCATCGCCACCACTTCCTACGCCGTTGTAGTCCCTCGATAAGCCGACTTATTCAGACAGGCTCGTAACTTAGCTTGTCACCTGTTACCTCTATCACAATTGGTTAAACACTTTTGGTACCGGAGTTGATACCGCACTGTGATCGCCGATTCGCTACTGGACGCGCTGGGTCCTCGCAGCGCCCACTAAACTCGGCTGCGTGGGCATTACCCGTCATGCTCCTCACGTGCGCAGTCGCACCCCGCGGCCGTCGGTCGTCGCCCTGGTGGCCGCCGCCGCCCTCGCGTCGACCGGCTCCGCGTACGTCGGGGCCCGAAATCTGTTGAGCGGGCAGGCCGAGCAGGCACGCAGTGTCATCCCGAAGTCGTGGGACGTCCCGCCGCGCGCGGACGGCGTGTACGCGCCAGGTGGCGGTCCGGTCGAGCGCTGGCACCGCGGGATCCCGTTCGATCTGCACCTGATGATCTTCGGCGACTCCACCGCCACCGGGTACGGCTGCACGAACGGCGACGAGGTGCCGGGAGTGCTGCTGGCCAGAGGGTTGGCCGAAGAGTCGGGAAAGCGGATCCGGTTGAGCACCAAGGCGATCGTCGGGGCGACCTCCAAGGGTCTGTCCGGCCAGATCGACGCGATGTTCGTCGCGGGTCCCCCGCCCGATGCCGCGGTGATCATGATCGGCGCCAACGACATCACCAAACCCAACGGCGTCGGTCCGTCGGCGCGTCGGCTCGGCCGGGCCGTGCAGCGGTTGCGCAGCAGCGGGGCCGTCGTCGCCGTCGGCACCTGCCCGGACTTCGGCGTCATCACCGCGATCCCGCAACCCCTGCGGTGGGTGGCGCGCAGCCGCGGGCTGCGGCTGGCCCGAGCGCAGGCGGCCGCGGTGCGGTCGGCGGGTGGTACTCCGGTGCCGTTCTCGGACCTGCTGGCACCGCACTTCTACGAGACCCCGGAGCTGTTGTTCTCCCAGGACATGTTCCATCCCTCGGCGGCCGGCTACGCGCTGGCGGCCAAGCAGCTGCTGCCGGCGCTCTGCAGCGAACTGGGCGAATTCGTCACCGGGATGCCGCGCGAGGAGGCGCTGGAATCGCGCAGGCCGGACGGCGGATCGCTGCTGGACCGGGTCAGCGGGCTCAGCCGGTTGTGGCGACGTTCGACCGGGGTGCCGGCGCCCGTTCTGGGTGGGGTGCCCGCTCCGATGCCGGTCGGCGCGGGCTAGGTTCTGTGTAGTTTCCGCCCGAACCCGCAAGGAGCCGTCATGCCCGAGGCCGTCATCGTCGCCACCGCCCGCTCACCCATCGGCCGAGCCAACAAGGGCTCGCTGGTCACCATGCGCCCCGACGACCTCGCCGCGCAGATGGTCAGGGCCGCGCTGGACAAGGTTCCAGGCCTGGACCCGCGGGAGATCGACGACCTGATGATGGGCTGCGCCCAGCCCGCCGGTGAGGCCGGATACAACATCGGCCGCGCGGTGGCGGTCGAGCTCGGCTACGACTTCCTGCCCGGCACCACGGTCAACCGTTACTGCTCGTCGTCGCTGCAGACCACGCGGATGGCGTTCCACGCGATCAAGGCGGGCGAGGGCGAGGCCTTCATCTCGGCCGGGGTGGAGACGGTGTCGCGCTTCGGCAAGGGAGCCGCCGACGGCGCCCCCGACTCGAAGAACGAGCTGTTCGCCGACGCGCAGGCACGCACCGAAGAGGCCGCCGCCGGTGCCACCGAGTGGCACGACCCCCGCGAGGACGGCAAGCTGCCCGACGTCTACATCGCGATGGGTCAGACGGCCGAGAACGTCGCGGCATTCACCGGCATCAGCCGCGAAGACCAGGACCACTGGGGCGTGCGGTCGCAGAACCGTGCCGAAGAAGCCATCAGGAGCGGGTTCTTCGCCCGCGAGATCGCCCCGGTGACGCTGCCCGACGGCACCGTCGTCTCGGTTGACGACGGTCCGCGCGCAGGCACCACCTACGAGAAGATCAGCCAGCTCAAGCCGGTGTTCCGGCCGAACGGAACGATCACCGCGGGCAACGCCTGTCCGCTCAACGACGGCGCCGCGGCGGTGGTGATCATGAGCGACACCAAGGCCAAGGCCCTGGGCCTGACCCCACTGGCGCGCATCGTGTCGACGGGTGTGAGCGGCCTGTCGCCGGAGATCATGGGTCTGGGCCCGATCGAGGCGGTGAAGAAGGCTCTGGCGAACGCCAAGATGAGCATCGGCGACATCGACCTGTACGAGATCAACGAGGCCTTCGCGGTGCAGGTGCTCGGCTCGGCCCGCGAGTTGGGCATGGACGAGGACAAGCTCAACATCTCCGGCGGCGCGATCGCTCTCGGCCACCCGTTCGGTATGACGGGCGCGCGGATCACCGCCACGCTGCTGAACAACCTGCAGACCCAGGACAAGACCTTCGGCATCGAGTCGATGTGCGTCGGCGGCGGGCAGGGCATGGCGATGGTCGTGGAGCGCCTCTCGTAGCTCCCTGGCGTCGAGACTGCGTCAGCGGCGCAAAAGTGCGAGTAGCCGCCACCGCCAGCGCAGTCTCAACGCCCTCAACCCCGTAGCAGCGCACGAAAAAGGGGCGCCCACAGATGTGGGCGCCCCTCCTTCGTGTTGCTGCTAGTCGCTGTTGAAGTAGCTCAGCAGGCGCAGGATCTCGATGTAGAGCCACACCAGGGTGACCGTCAGGCCGAGGGCGATGCCCCAGGCGGCCTTCTCGGGAGCACCGGCGCGGATCATCTGGTCGGCGGCATCGAAGTCGATGAGGAAGCTGAACGCCGCCAAACCGATCACGAGGAGCGAGAAGATGATCGCGATGGGCCCGCCGCTGCGCAGGCCGAGGCCCTCACCGCCGCCGACGCCGAACATCGCGAGCACGAAGTTGCCCAGCATCAGCACCAGCGCGCCGATCATGCCGGCGACGATCATCCGGGTGAACTTCGGCGTGACGCGGATGGCTCCGGTCTTGTAGACGACGAGCATGCCTGCGAACACGCCGACGGTGCCGAGCACTGCCTGGCCGATCAGCGCGCCCGCCGAGATCCCCGACACCATCATGTTGGCGAAGACGAACGAGATGGCGCCGACGGCCATGCCCTGCAGGGCGGCGTAGCTCAGGACGATCGCCGGGTTGTCCTGCTTGCGACCGAACGTTGCGAACAGCACCATGCCCAGGCCGCCCAGCGCACCGATCAGCAGCATGGGCATGGCCAGCGCGACGTTGGACGCTGCCACGAAGTAGGCGACGATCGCGACCGAGGACAGCACCCCGAGGGTCATGCCGGTCTTGGTCACGACGTCGTCGATGGTCAGCGGACGGGAGACACCCGTCTGCTGCTGGTCCGGGTACTGCGCCCCTGCGTAGGGGTCAGCCTTTACTGCCTGCGCACCGGCGCCGGCGGCTCCGGTACCGAATTGCGCGTATCCGCCCTGCCCCTTGGGCAGCGAACGAAATACCGGGTTGCTGCTCTCGCGCACCGTCGGTTCCTCTCCTGTGCTGTGGCTCGAATGTACGAACGCACACTCAACGATCGACGGCCGTCTTCGGTTCCCGGGGGAACCTCCCAGGCCGTTCACAGGAACCTTACCCGGGCCTGCTTTACCGTGAGCGACGAACTAGATTGCATTCCGTGCACAAAAACGAGGATGTCCTAGTTTCTGTGGTCGGGGGTGTCGGGCTGATCACGCTCAACCGGCCCAAGGCGATCAACTCGCTCACCCACCCGATGGTCGGCCGGATCTCGGCGGCGCTGACCGCCTGGGAGAACGACGACGCGGTCCGCGCGGTCGTCGTCGCCGGCGCCGGTGACCGGGGCCTGTGCGCGGGTGGCGACGTGGTGGCGATCTATCACAGCGCCAGGGCCGGCGGTGCCGAGGCGCGGCAGTTCTGGCACGACGAGTACCTGCTCAATGCCTACATCGGGCGCTACCCCAAGCCGTATGTTGCGCTGATGGACGGCATCACGATGGGCGGCGGTGTCGGCCTCAGCGCGCACGGCAGCGTCCGCGTGGTGACCGAGACGACCAAGATGGCGATGCCCGAGGTCGGCATCGGGTTCGTCCCCGACGTCGGCGGCACCTTCATCCTGTCGCGCGCTCCCGGCCTCCTCGGCATCCACGCCGCCCTCACGGGTGCGCCGTTCACCGGCGCCGACGCGCTCGCGATGGGTTTTGCCGACCACTTCGTCCCCCACGACCGGCTGGATGCGTTCACCGAGAAGATCCAGGCCGACGGCACCGACAGTGCGATCGCGGCCTTCGCCGAGGAACCACCCCCGAGTCCCCTACTCGCCCAACGGGAATGGATCGACAACTGTTATGCGGGGCAGACCGTCTCCGACATCGTCGAAGCCCTGCGCGGCAACGGAGCCGAAGCTGCCGGCGAGGCGGCCGATCTGATCGCCTCCCGCTCCCCGGTCTCGGTGTCGGTGGCACTGGAGGCGGTGCGCCGCGCCGCATCCCTGAAAACCCTCGAAGACGTGCTGCGCCAGGAATTCCGCACCTCGTGCGGCGCGCTGCGGTCCCATGATCTGGTCGAGGGGATCCGGGCACTGCTCATCGACAAGGATCGCAACCCACAATGGTCACCGGCGTCGCCGGCGGAGGTCACCGCCGAGGACGTCGCCGCGTACTTCGTCTCCGCCGACCCCGACCTGACATTCGAACCCGGACACCGACAGGAGCAGCAATGACCACATCCACATTCGAGACGATCCTGGTCACCCGCGAGGACCGGGTCGCCGTCATCACGCTGAACCGCCCCAAAGCCCTCAACGCGCTCAACACCCAGGTTATGAACGAAGTCACCACCGCCGCAGCTGAACTCGATGCGGATCCGGGTGTCGGTGCGATCGTCCTCACCGGCAGCGAGAAGGCGTTCGCCGCCGGCGCGGACATCAAGGAGATGGCGGACCTGTCGTTCGCCGACGTCTTCGCGGCCGACTTCTTCGCCGCCTGGGGCAAGTTCGCGGCCACCCGTACCCCGACCATCGCGGCTGTCGCCGGTTACGCGTTGGGTGGCGGCTGCGAACTGGCGATGATGTGCGACATCCTGATCGCGGCGGACACCGCCAAGTTCGGCCAGCCCGAGATCAAGCTGGGCGTGCTGCCCGGCATGGGAGGGTCGCAGCGGCTGACGCGTGCCATCGGCAAGGCCAAGGCGATGGACCTGATCCTGACCGGGCGCAACATGGACTCCGAGGAGGCCGAACGCGCCGGCCTGGTGTCGCGCGTGGTGGCAGCCGATGCCCTGCTCGACGAAGCAAAAGCGGTCGCGGCGACCATCGCAGGCATGTCGTTGTCCGCCTCGCGGATGGCCAAGGAGGCGGTCGACCGCGCGTTCGAATCCACGCTGGCCGAGGGCCTGCTCTACGAACGCCGACTCTTCCACTCGGCCTTCGCCACTGACGATCAGACCGAGGGCATGAACGCGTTCACCGAGAAGCGGGCCGCGAACTTCACCCACCGCTAGAGTGCGTTGGTGACCGATTCCGGTGAGGGTGCCGTAGCGACCGAAGACGGGCCGCGTGACGACACCACACCCGCGCCGACCACCGGGAATGCGTGGTGGATCCGGCACTACACCTTCACCGGCACCGCGGTCGGCCTGATCTTCCTGTACTTCTCCTTGACGCCGTCGCTGCTACCGCGAGGCCCGCTTTTCCAGGGCCTGGTCAGCGGAGGCGCCGGAGCGATCGGCTACGGCCTCGGCGTTTTCGCGGTGTGGGTAGTGCGCTACATGCGGTCCAAGGACTCCAGCCCACCCGCTCCGCGATGGGCGTGGCTGGTCCTCGTCGTCGTCGGCGCCATCGCGATGACCCTGATGATCGTCTGGTTCCACCGCTGGCAGGACGACGTGCGCGATCTGATGGGCGTGCCGCGGTTGGGATTCTGGGACCACCCCCTGGCCGCGGTGTTGGCGCTGATCACGTTGTTCGTACTCGTCGAACTCGGCCAGCTGGTGGGAAAGCTGGTGCGTTTCCTGGTCCGGCAGCTGAGTCGCATTGCCCCGCCCCGGGTTTCGGCGGTCGTCGCGGTGGCCGTGCTGCTCGCATTGACCATCGCGCTGCTCAACGGCGTGGTGGTGCGGTTCGCGATGAACACCATCAACAGCACCTTCGCGGCGGTCAACGACGAGACAGATCCCGACTTCGCCGGACCCGACACCCCGTTGCGCTCTGGTGGACCCGAGTCGCTCGTCAGCTGGGAGTCGTTGGGGCATCAGGGACGTATCTTCATCGCGGGCGGTCCCACGGTCGAGCAACTCAGCGAGTTCAACGGCCGCCCGGCGGTCGAACCGATCCGCGCCTATGCCGGCCTGCATTCAGCGGACGGCATCAAGGAGACGGCGGCGCTGGCCGCCCGGGAGTTGCAGCGCACCGGCGGACTGGATCGGGCGGTCGTCGCGGTCGCCACCACCACGGGGACCGGCTGGATCAACGCGGCCGAAGCCGCGGCGCTGGAGTACATGTACAACGGCGACAGCGCCATCGTCAGCATGCAGTACTCGTTCCTGCCCAGCTGGCTGTCGTTCCTCGTCGACAAGGAGAACGCCCGCCAGGCAGGCCAGGCGTTGTTCGAAGCGGTGGACGAGTTGATCCGCGAGATGCCGGAAGCCCAGCGGCCCACCCTCGTGGTGTTCGGCGAGAGCCTGGGGTCCTTCGGCGGCGAGGCGCCGTTCCTGGCGCTGAACAACCTGATCGCCCGGACCGACGGCGCGCTGTTCAGCGGGCCCACCTTCAACAACACCATCTGGACCGATCTGACGGCCAACCGCGACCCCGGTTCGCCCGAGTGGCTGCCGATCTACGACAACGGTGAGAACGTCCGGTTCGTCGCCGAGTCCCGCAATCTGCAGCGACCCGACGACCCGTGGGGTCAGCCGCGCGTGGTCTATCTGCAGCACGCCTCTGATCCGATCGCGTGGTGGAGCCCGGATCTGCTTTTCGCCAAACCGGACTGGCTGCGCGAAGCGCGCGGCTACGACGTGTCGCCGGACATGGAGTGGATTCCGATCGTCACCTTCCTGCAGGTGTCGGCGGACATGGCGGTGGCGGTCAACGTCCCCGACGGCCACGGCCATGTCTACGTCGCGGCCGTCGCGGACGCGTGGGCGGCGATCCTGTCACCGCCCGGGTGGTCACAGGAGAAGACCGAACGGCTGCGCCCACTGCTGTACAGCGGCGAGAGCTCTTAGCCCAGAACCTCTTTGAGCGCTTCGTAGCCGCCGATCACGTCGGTGGCGCGGTGTAGGCCCAGTTCCATCAGGGATGCCGCAGCCAAGCTGGAGGTGTAGCCCTGCGAGCACAGCACCACCCATTCCACGTCGTCGTCGACGGCGGCGGGCAGGCGGGCGTCGCTGGTTGGGTCGCATCGCCATTCCAGGACGTTGCGCTCGATGATCAGGGCTTCGGCGGCTCCGGCCACCTCACCCTCGACGGCGCGCTGCGCGGCAGGCCGGATGTCGACCAGCACCGCGCCCCGGGTCAGCGCCGCGGGGACCTGATCGGCGGGCATCCTGGTGAGCTTGCTTCGGGCCCGCTCCAGGGCGGCGTCTATCCGGCTCACCGTCAGATCCCCTCCGGCTGCGTGGTCAGCTCGGTGCGGCTGCGGCGCAGAAAGTCCCCGCCGGGAGCGTCGTAATAGGACATCACGGTCAGCGGGGGCGAGTAGGCGTGCACACTCAATGCCGGGGTGGTGACGCTCTCGCGGGCCCAGACCACGTCGTGCACCCAGCCGAGCGGAAACGCCGCCTGGTCACCGGCGTTCAGGGTCCGGGTACGCAGTTTCTTTCCATCCCAACGGGTTTCGCGCAGCGATCCGCTGAGCACGGTCAGCGCTCCCAGCGATCCGCCGTGGTCGTGCAGTTCGGTCGAACGCTCCGGCGCCCAACCGATCAGCCAGACGTCGAGTTCGTCGTCACCGTGCAGGCGGGTGAACCAGCGTTCGGAAACCGCTGGGCCGTGGGGCGGCAGCAGGTGATCGTAGTGGCCGCCGAGAACGTCGTCGGCGAAACGGTCGGTGACGTGCAGCAGATCGGCAAGGCGCAGCCGGGTAGGCGCGGGAACCATGAGAACTCCAGAGACGGACGAAGGATTCGGGGGCAGGCGCAGTCAGGCCTGACAACACTCCAGAACCCGGATCACGGTCGTCACGATCGCCAGTGTCGCACGGAAGTCTGTACTCCGCCAGGATCACGGTGCGGTCACGAAGCAGGCCAGACTTTTGACGAAGCCGCGTCGGCCTCCTAACGTCGGCTTACCGACAAGGAAAACGGCCTGGCGCCGTGCTTGGCGTGGATGTGCTCTTCGGCCGTCGGGTGCGGTACCTCACCGTGGTTCCTCGATCCGTCGAACCCGAGAAGAGGTCACCATGAACACCCGCACCCACCCGTCGTCGGCCAAGCTACGGCGGGCTCTGCTCGCCGGCGGCCTGGGCGTCGTCCTGGTCGCCGTCGGCGCCTGCTCGACGACCGAACCGGGCACCGGCAGCCCCACCGGTGAAGGCGGCACGCTCGAGCGCATCAAGGCCGACAAGTTGATCAACGTCGGTTTCGCCAACGAGCGGCCGTACGCCTACCGGGAGAACGGCCAATTGGTCGGCGAGGACCCCGCGGTGCACGGCTACATCTTCGATCAGATCGGCGGCATCTCCCTGGAGCCGCACCTGTTCGAGTTCGGCTCGCTGATCCAGGCACTGAACTCCGAACGCGTCGACGTGGTGACCGCCGGCATGTTCATCACCCCGGAGCGCTGCGAGCAGGCGGCGTTCAGCAACCCGGTGTACGTGGCGACCACCTCGCTACTGGTGGCGACCGGCAACCCCAAGGGCCTGACCGACTACGCCTCGGTGGCCGACGGCGACGCCCGGCTCGCGGTGATGAACGGTGCCGTGGAGGTCGACCAGGCGAAGAGCTCGGGTGTGCCCGACGACCGCCTGCAGATCGTCGCCGACCAGCAGGCGGGGCTGGACGCAGTGAAGTCCGGCCGCGCCGACGCGTTCGCCCTGACCAGCATCTCGCTGCGCGCCCTCGCGGCCGACGACAACACTGTCGAGGTGGCCGAGGCGTTCGTCCCCGTCATCGACGGTGAGGAGCAGCTCGGTGCCGGCGCGGCGGTCTTCCGGCGCACAGACACCGAGCTGCGTGAGGCGTTCAACGAACAGCTGGCCGAACTCATCCAGAGCCCCAAGTGGCTCGAGCTCGTCGAACCCTACGGGTTCACCGAAGCCGAGCGTCCCGACCCGGAGTTGACCGCAGAGCAGCTCTGCCAGGGCTGAGCCGTTGCTCGCTGAGCTCGTCGAGGCCGGCCCCCTGTTCCTGCACGGGGCCGGCCTGACGATGCTGTACACGGTTCTGGGGGCGCTGGCCGCGCTGGTCGTGTCGTTCGCGTTCGGCCTGATGTCGCTGTCGGGTTCGGTCGTGGTGCGCGGTTTCTCCCGGGTGGTGGTGGAGTTCTTCCGTGGCACGTCGCTGGTGGTCCAGTTGCTGTGGATCTTCTTCGTGTTGCCGCAGCTGGGTCTGCGGTTCGAGCCGATGGCGGCGGCCACCCTGGCGTTCGGGCTGAACTTCGGCGCGTACGGCGCCGAGGTGGTCCGGGGAGCCATCGCGTCGGTGCCCAAGACCCAGTGGGAGGCCACCGTCGCGCTCGGGTTGGGCCGCTTCCGGCGGATGACCAGGGTCATCCTGCCCCAGGCGCTGCCGGAGATGGTCCCGCCGTTCGGCAACCTGTGGATCCAGATCCTCAAGAGCTCGTCGCTGCTGTACCTGATCGGCATCACCGAGCTCACCTTCGAGGTCAAGCAGCTGCAGTTCGACATGGGCAGCATGGCCGCGTTCAGCATCGCGTTGGTCGTGTACTTCCTGCTCGCCCAGATCCTGGTCGCGGTGACACGCTGGGTTGAGGCCCGCACCGCCGCCCGCGTCGGGCGGGGCCCGAAGGCGAACGCCGCGAAGCAACCCCGTCGGGTGGCAACCACGTGACCGACGAGCAGCGCCGCCTGTGGGACTGGGAGTACGCACGCGAGGTACTGCCGGGCCTCGTCTCGGCCTTCCTGAAGTACACGCTCGGCATCACGGCTGCGGCGTCGGTGATCGCCATCGTCGTCGGGCTGGTCCTGGTGCTGGGTCGGCGGGCCGACTCGCGCTGGATCAGCTGGCCGGTCTACGGGGTGGTGGAGTTCGTGCGCAGCACGCCGATACCGATCCAGCTGTTCTTCGTCTACTTCGGCCTGCCCGTCCTCGGGATCCGGCCCAGTGCACTGGTCACCGGCATCGCGGTGCTCGGAGTGCACTACGCCTGCTACATGTCAGAGGTCTACCGCGC
Source organism: Mycolicibacterium hippocampi (assembly GCF_010723735.1). Taxonomy (GTDB): domain Bacteria; phylum Actinomycetota; class Actinomycetes; order Mycobacteriales; family Mycobacteriaceae; genus Mycobacterium; species Mycobacterium hippocampi. The sequence continues at coordinate 5,279,929 of NZ_BLLB01000002.1, forward strand.
CGGCATCGACGCGATCCCGCAGGGCCAGTGGGAGGCGTGCACGGCGCTCTCGCTCCCGCCCCACCGCACCTGGCGCCGGGTGATCCTGCCGCAGGTGGTGCGGCGGGTGCTGCCGTCCACCGGCAACCAGATCATCGCGCTGTTCAAGGAGACCCCGTTCCTCATCGTCATCGGCGTTGCCGAGATGGTGACCGTGGCCAACCAGTTCGGCGGCCAGAACTACCGATACATCGAGCCGATCACCGTTGCGGGCCTGATCTTCCTGGCCGCGAGCTACCCCACCTCGGTGCTGATGAGAAAACTGGAGATCCGCCTTGCCCGCGCAACATGATTCAGCCGCCCCGATGGTCCGCTTCGAGGACGTCGTCAAGCGTTTCGGTGACAAGACCGTCCTGGACGGGATGAACTTCTCCGTCGCCCCCGGTGAGCGGGTCACGCTGATCGGGCCGTCCGGCTCGGGCAAGACGACGATCCTGCGGTTGTTGATGACGCTGGAGCGTGTCAGTGACGGCGTGATCTGGGTCGACGGCGAGCCGCTGACCCACCAGCGGCGCGGCGGTCGGCTGGTGCCCGCCTCGGACAAACACCTGCGCACGGTGGGCCGCCGGATCGGCATGGTGTTCCAGCAGTTCAACCTGTTCCCGAACATGACGGTGATCGAGAACCTGATGGAGGCACCGGTGTCGGTGCTCGGCCTTCCCAAAGAGCAGGCCCGTACCCGCGGCACCGAGTTGCTCGACAAGGTCGGCCTGGGCGACTTCGTCGACGCCCACCCCACCACGCTGTCGGGTGGGCAGCAGCAACGCGTCGCGATCGCGCGGGCGCTGGCGATGGAGCCCGACATCCTGTTGCTCGACGAAGTCACCTCGGCGCTGGACCCGGAGTTGGTCGTCGACGTGCTGGGCGTGCTGCGCGACATCGCCGAGACCACCGACATCACCATGCTGATCGTCACCCACGAGATGCACTTCGCCCGCGATGTCTCCGACCGGGTGCTGATGTTCGACGACGGCGTCATCATCGAGGACGGCCCACCGTCGAAGATCTTCAACGCCCCCGAGCACGAGCGCACCCGCACGTTCCTCAAGGCGGTTCTCGAAGACCGGTGATGGTGTGGGCACCGGCGTTGCCTAGATTGGCGGTATGCACAGGTTCCCACTTCGTGCCGTCGGTGCCGCGGTAGCGGGTCTGGCACTGCTGTCCGGCTGCTCATCTGACACCGAACCCGCGGAGACGGCGTCTCCTGCGACCTCGCCGTCGTCTGCGTCGGCGGCGTCCTCGACGGCCGCCCCGGTGGCTCCCGGCGAGGTCGGCGTGTCCCCCGGCGGGGTGACGACCGCGGTCGGCGCTCCTGCGGAGTCCACGGAGGACGACTACTTCCAGGCATGCCTGGCCGCACGGACGTGGATGGCCCAGCAGGGCGGTGACCCGAAGACACAGATCGAGCCCTTCCTCGAGACGCTGCAGACCGAGAACTCGTCCGGGCCCGCGACGTTCGGCAGGCCCTGGTCGGAGTTGTCACCGGGCCGACAATCCGCGGTGATCGTCGCCGTGGAGGCGGCAGCCGACGCGCTCTGCGGGTAGTCGTTCCGCGGAGAGCAGAATGAGACCCATGCGGGTGGCACTGGCACTGGGCAGTGGTGGAGCGCGCGGATACGCGCACATCGGCGTGATCAATGAGCTGCACGAGCGCGGCCACGAGATCGTCGGCATCGCCGGGTCCTCGATGGGGGCGTTGGTCGGCGGGCTGGAAGCCGCCGGCAAGCTCGACGAATATGCCTTGTGGGCAAGCTCTTTGACGCAGCGTGCGGTGCTGCGCCTACTCGATCCGTCGATCACCTCGGCGGGGGTGCTGCGCGCCGAGAAGATCCTCGAGGCGGTGCGCGAGATCCTCGGCGAGGTCACCATCGAGGAACTGCCGATGCCGTTCACGTCCGTGGCCACCGACCTGATCACCGGCAAGTCGGTGTGGATGCAACGTGGCCCGGTGGACGACGCGATCCGGGCGTCGATCGCCATCCCCGGCGTCATCACCCCCCATGTGCTCGGCGGTCGGCTGCTGGCCGACGGTGGCATCCTCGATCCCATCCCGATGGCGCCGATCGCCGCGACCGTCGCCGACGCCACGATCGCCGTGAGTCTGTCCGGAGACGATCCCCGGGCCAGGCGTACCGATGTCGAGGCCGGCCTGACCGCGGAATGGCTCACCCGGATGTGGCGCAGTACCTCGTCATTGCTCGACACCAAGGCCGCCCGGTCACTGCTCGAGACCCAGACAGGACGCGCGGTGCTGGGCCGCTTCGTCGCGTCCGACGAAGACGACGACGACGTCGAGGAACAGAGCGTGCCCATGGTGCCCAAGCTCGGCGGTTTCGAGGTGATGAACCGCACCATCGACATCGCGCAGGCCGCACTGGCCCGGCACACGCTGGCGGCCTATCCGCCCGACCTGCTGATCGAGGTCCCGCGCACGGTGTGCCGCAGCCTGGACTTCCACCGCGCCAACGAGGTCATCGACATCGGGCAGGAGCTCGCCAGTGCCGCGCTGGACGCACTCGACGAACAGTCAGACCCCTAGGAACCGGGCGATCCGGGAAGCCTCTCGGCGGCCCTGGGCCCGCCCCGCCTGCGCCGACGGTGCACGGCATGCCGGGTCCAGTGGGTTGGGCCCGTAGGCGGCGAGCGACTCCGCGTCGGCGAACACCGCCAGGCTCGCGCCGGGGAACGCGTCGATCTCCTCGGCGGCGGCCGTCCCCCACGGCGACGGCGAGTCCTGCCCCGACGGCACCAGCGCGACCGCGACGCCACAGTCCCGGGCTGCCGACATGTTCACGGTGCTGCCCACCCCGCCGTCCATGAAGCGGCGGTCACCGATCGTGACCGGCGGCCACACCCCGGGCACCGCGCAGCTCGCGGCGACCGCGTCCACGAGGTCGACGCCGGAGGACTTGTCGAACACCACCAATTCGCCTGTGCCGATGTCGATCGCGGTGACGCGCAGTGTGCGCTGCGGCCAGTCGTGCGACGGCAGCCGATGCGCGATCACCTCACGGCGCACCGCTTCGGGCACCGTCTCGGTGGACGTGGCGACGGCGCCGATCTTCTGCAGCTTTTGCTCCTTGGTCGCGTCCGGGATGAGCATCGCGGTCAGGAACAGCTCGGTGATCGCCTCCACGGACACACCCGGATGTATCTCGCGGCTGTCGCCGGCCACCTGCCGGTCGAACAACTCGGTCACCGGCAGGCCGCTGCCCAGCTGCGCGGCGACGGTGGAACCGGCGGAGGTGCCGACAAGCACCCCCGAGCGCAGTAGTGCCTCACCCGCCGCGGGCACTTCGTCGGAGATTCCCTGCAGCACACCGGTTTCCCATGCGATACCGGCCAGTCCCCCGCCGGCGAGCACCAGCGCGCGTCCCTCGCCGCCCATTCAGCGCAGGAGCTCGTGGGAGAGCTGCTCGAGGGCCTGGCGCGCGAATCCGCGCCACAGCACCGCGAATGCGGGCAGCGCCGCGGCCGCCACCCGTGACTTCGGATGAACGGTCCAGCGCCAGGTGACCGCTGTGCCGGTGCCGACCGGAGCGAACGACCACTCCCCGTCGATATGGTCCACCAGCGGCGCCAGCGGACCGGTGACATCCGACAGCGTGTAGCGGAACCGGTTCGGGGGGTCGACGACGGTGAGCTCCTCGCGCATGCTGCCGCCGCCGACCTGCATGACGGTGCGGGTCTGACCGGCGGTGCTCCAGTCACCATCCTGCCCGCGTACGGCCTTGACCGGCGAGATCGGCCCGTACCACCGGCTGAACAGGGCGGGCAGCGGCACCGGCAGCGTGCGGGCGAATGCGGTGTCCACGTCGACGGGTATGGCGCGCGACTGGGCCATCACATGGGGTTCGGGCATGGAACAGATGCTAGTCAACGAAAGCGGGGCGCGGCCTTTCCGCTGATGAACGGTAGGTCCAGGTAGGTGGCGATGCCGGCCGGCGCCGCGCACACCGCCGGCACCGAGTTCACGCAGTGCGCGGCGGTGCCGACCACGCCGTACTCCGGCCCCTCCTCGCCGAGCTCGGACTGGAAGCCCTTGACCGACACCGTGAAATCGGGGTTGCCGCGCACCTCCATCTCGTAGCGCTGCCCCTCCGGCCCGAAAGACCATGCCGGGTCGAGGTTCTCCTCGCCCATCAACCAGTTCACCGTCACACGCACCACGACCTCACCGTCGGCGAGTGCCTCCCAGTGGAATTTGCGGCCGGCGACCTGCCCGGGCTCGATCGGACCCATGGGTGAGTTGATCGTCGCGGTGGCGACCGCGATCTCCTGCGAGGCCCGCACCTTGGGATCCGCGGCAAAACCCAACTGGTCCACACACATCCGCACGGCTTGGATGAAACCCGCGTCGAGCAGCTTCTGCATCGGACCGGTCAGGGCCTTGTCCGGCGTGTCCCCGAAACCCATGACGTGGCGGAGCACATCGGGCGCCTCATAGGTGCGCAGATCGGAGTACTCCTCTGCGCGGACGAACGTCACCCCCGTCGACATCGCCGACATCAACAACGGGAACTTCTCGCTGATGCCGCCGGGCGCGATACCGGTGCCGTGCAGGGTGGCGCCGCCCTCGATCGCGGCCTCCCGTAGTGGCGCCCCGCTGCGTTCGCTGGGATACAGCCAGCCCACCGGTGTCACGACGTTCTTGCCCGACCTCAGCAGCGAGGCGACTTCGTCCGGGTTGGCCATCAGCGGTGTGTAGATGACCGCGTCGGCGCTCAGCGCGAGGATCTCGTCGACGCTGTTGGTCGCGGTGATGCCGAGTGGTTCGGTGCCGACGATCTGGCCGACGTCTCGGCCCGCCTTGTCCGGGGAATGCACCCAGCAGCCCACCAGTTCCAGCTCGGGATGTTCGAGCACCCCCTTGACCGCTGCGACACCGACTCCGCCGGTCGCCCACTGCACGACGCGAAACGCCATGTCCTCTCCTCCCGGGAGTGAAACTAGAACACGTTCTACCCAGATGTACACCAGATCCGTGTACGAGTGGAGACAAAAGCGGCAACCCGGCATCGACCTGGTCGTTGACCGTATGTCCGGGCGCGCCCGGGTTTAAGGTGTGATGGCCCGCCGCGCATACCTTCAGGAGCGACGAATGACCTACCCGCCGCCGCCTCCGCCGGGCCCCCCACCGGGTTGGACACCGCCGCCCGGCCCCCCGCCTCCCGGTTGGGCCGCGCCGCCCGGCCCGCCCACGGGTGGTGGCGGTAATACCCCGCTGATCCTGCTCCTGTCAGCGGTCGTGGTGATGGTCGTGGCGCTGGGCGGAGTCGCGGTGTGGTGGTTGCTCCAGCCAGATGACTCGACAGCCGGGCCGGTGGCGGCCCGCACGAGCACCCCGCCGCAGACCACCGGTTCTCCGGAGCCCACCCGGCGACCCAGGACGACGACGGCGCCGCCGCCGAGCGAGTCCCCCAACGCCCAACTGATGGCGCTGCTGTCCGCCGGCCACGACAGTTCGAACTGCGAGCCGATCAGCCCGCCGGCCGGGACGTCCATCGCGACGGTCGACTGCGGACAGGCCACCTCCCCAGGCGGTCCCGTCAGCACCCGCTACTCCCTGTTCGCCGACCAGACCGCCCTCGACGACGCCTTCAACGAGGCGGTCCTGATGAACGCCGAGATCCTGGAGTGTCCTGGTAGCGGCGTCGACTCCCCGACCACGTGGAACTACACCGAGACCCCGGACCAGATCGCGGGCCAGATCGCCTGTGGCACTTACAACGATCGCGCCGACGTGGTGTGGACCAACGACGCGGGACTGCTGTTGGCCGACGCGCAGGGACCCGACCTCGGGGAGCTGCACAACTGGTGGCTGCAGTACGGCTGAGCGTCGCGGTACGGTGATGGGCGCAGAGCTGCGAAGAGATTGGGGAGCCATGGGCAACGCCAGGAACCGAGTTTTTGTCATCGGCGTGGGCATGACCAAGTTCGAGAAGCCGGGCCGGCGCGAGGGCTGGGATTACCCGCAGATGGCCAACGAGTCGGGGACCAAAGCGTTGCAGGATGCCGGGATCGACTACACCGAGATCGAGCAGGGGTACGTCGGGTACTGCTCCGGTGACTCGACCTCGGGGCAGCGTGCGCTCTACGAGCTCGGCATGACGGGCATCCCGATCGTCAACGTCAACAACAACTGTTCGACCGGGTCCACCGCGCTGTACCTGGGCGCGCAGGCCATCCGCGGCGGACTTGCCGACTGCGTGATGGCGCTGGGCTTCGAGAAGATGCAGCCGGGCTCGCTGGGCGGCGGAGCCGACGACCGCGAGTCACCGATGAAGCGGCACATCCTGGCCCTCAACGAGATCGACGAGATGCAGTTTCCCGTGGCGCCGTGGATGTTCGGCGCAGCCGGCCGTGAACATATGAAGAAGTACGGCACCACCGCCGAGCACTTCGCAAAGATCGGCCACAAGAACCACAAGCACTCGGTGAACAACCCGTATGCACAGTTCCAGGACGAATACACCCTCGAAGACATCCTGGCCGCGAAGATGATCTCCGACCCGCTCACCAAGCTGCAGTGTTCGCCGACGTCGGATGGTTCCGCGGCGGTCGTGCTGGCCGGTGAGGACTACGTCGCACGGCACGGCCTGGCCGAGCAGGCCGTCGAGATCGTCGGGCAGGCCATGACCACGGACTTCGCGTCGACCTTCGACGGCAGTGCCGCCAACGTCATCGGCCATGACATGAACGTACAAGCCGCCCAACGGGTTTACCAGCAGTCCGGGCTGGGACCCGAGGATTTCCAGGTGATCGAACTGCACGACTGCTTCTCGGCCAACGAGCTGCTGCTCTACGAGGCCCTGGGGCTCTGTGGTCCGGGTGATGCACCCAAACTGATCGATGACAACGACACCACCTACGGCGGACGGTGGGTGGTCAACCCTTCGGGCGGGCTGATCTCCAAGGGCCATCCGTTGGGCGCCACCGGCCTGGCCCAGTGCAGTGAGCTGACTTGGCAGCTGCGCGGCACGGCGGATCGGCGTCAGGTCGAGGGCGTCACCGCGGCTCTGCAGCACAACATCGGGCTTGGTGGTGCCGCCGTCGTCACCGCCTACCAGCGCGCGGACCGCTAGGGTCACCCCTTTTCGCGAGCAGACGCAAACTCGTTGGAATTGCGGCGATCGCGCGCGAGTTTGTGTCTGCTCGCCAGAGAAACGTTCGCGGACCGGGCGGCGATGTAACCAACAGGTCGGGGCACACCTGGAGGTCTTCGCCCATGCGCACAGCACTGATCGTGGCGTTCGGGGTCGTGGCCCTGGGTCCGGTGGCCACCGCCGCGGCTGACCAGCAGAATCCGTGGGAGGTCATCGAGCAGCTGGAGTTGGCGGGCTACTACGTCAACATCGACCGGATAGGCACCGCACCGATCGGCGAGTGCATCGTCACCGACATCCGCAATCCCCAGCAGCAGACCGAGTTCGTCGACGTTGATGGACGCGGCCACCACGAAGACGAACGCGGCGTGGTCGAAGTGGTTGTTCGCCAGTCGATCTCGGTGTCACTGAACTGCACCGGCTAGGGACGGCCGCGGTTCGGAGTCTGGGAAGCCACGCCGTGTCTCAGCGGTGTGTTCGCTTCGGCGGCCGTCGCCTCCTGGACCGGTGACCCACCCTTGGCGCCCTCGACTCTGGGAGCATTCGCCGGATCACCCTCCGATGGCTGCGCGCCCCCCTGAAGTTCGCGCAGCCGCGTCTCGAGCAACTCGAGCACCGGCACGCGCGCGGCATGGCCGGCCTCGTGGGTGAGCACCGCCGTCAGCGCGTCCTCGTCGAGTGATCGGATGCGGTGCCGCAACTCACCGATGGACAGTTGATCGAAGTCGGCAATCGGAAGTTCCTGATCAGCCATGGTCGTGCGTCCTTTCGTTTCGTCACCGCACCACGCGGAACAACGGTCCACCGTCCTCGGGAGCACCGTCGATCTGTCCGCTGCTTTTGCCAGGCGCCCCGGGTGCGACATCGGCGCTCGAAGACTTCTGGTCGACGCCCTCGACCGCATCGTCGAGGACGTCGGCTTCTTCCTGAGCGAGCCGATCGTCGAGTGATTCCCCTTCGGCTTGTTCGTCGCTCGACATACCGAAACCATCGACGCCGCTCCAGCCCTCAGGAGGGTCGACGACCTCGTCACCGTCGGCGTTGCGCAGGTCGTCGGAATCGGTCCCCTCCATCGGGGTGAGCAGTCCGTCGTCGCTGCCCATGTCGTTCGTGCTGGTCTGGTTGGCATCGTCTGTGCTCATGCGCACCTCCTTCGAACACGGCTCTCTTAGCTCTAGCCGCCGGGGGCGGGACTAAACCCGCTCGGAATGAGCCCGGCCGGCTAGAGACGCCGAAAGTACGGTTTCTGACGGATTTCGGCGGCTGGAAATTGTCAGAAACCGTACCCTCGGCGCGCTCGCGCCCTACACCGTCGCAGGGATTTTCTCCTGCGGCGGCTCGTCGACGCGGGCGGCACCGGAACCGTGCGAGTCGTCGAGCATGGTGACCTCGTCGAACGGATCCCTGCCCGCGAGGACCTCGTTCACCTTGTTCTTGTCGACGGTCTTGGTCCACGAACCCACCAACAGCGTCGCCACCGCGTTGCCGGAGAAGTTGGTCAGTGCCCGAGCTTCCGACATGAACCGGTCGATCCCGACGATCAGGCCCACGCCGTCGAGCAGGTCCGGACGGTGTGCCTGCAGGCCGCCGGCCAGCGTGGCCAGACCAGCACCGGTCACCCCGGCCGCACCCTTGGAGGCGACGATCATGAACACCAGCAGTCCGATCTGCTCACCGAGCGACAAGGGGTCGCCCAGTGCGCCGGCGATGAACAGCGAGGCCATCGTCAGGTAGATGGCGGTGCCGTCCAAGTTGAATGAGTAGCCGGTGGGGACCACGACGCCGACGGTCGAGCGGTCGACACCGAGGTGCTCCATCTTGGCGATCAAGCGGGGCAGCGCCGACTCCGACGACGACGTCGACACGATGAGCAGGTACTCGCGGGCCAGGTAGCGCACCAGCTTGAAGATCGACACACCGGACACGAAGCGCAGCAGCGAGCCCAGGACGCCGAACACGAAGATCGTGCAGGTCAGGTAGAAGCCGAGCATCAGTGCCATCAGCTGTCCCACCGCGGCCCAGCCGGTCTGCCCCACCACGTTGGCGATGGCCCCGAACGCGCCGATCGGCGCCAGCCACAGGATCATGATGAGCACCTTGAACACCAGCTTCTGCAGATGCTCGATTCCCCGCAGGATCGGTTCGCCCGCCGAACCGAGACCCTGCAGCGCGAACCCGACCAGCAGGGCCACGAACAACGCCTGCAGCACACTGCCTTCGGTCAGCGACGAGAACAGCGACGTTGGGATGATCCCCTGGACGAAGTCCATCATGCCGCCGGACTCATGGGCCTTCTCGGCCAGTTCGGCGCCCTTGCCAGATGCGCTCTCCGAGAGGTTCAGGCCGGTGCCGGGATGCAGCAGATTGCCGACCACCAACCCGATGCCGAGTGCAAAGGTCGACATCGCCAGGAAGTAGACGAAGGCCAGGCCGCCGACCTTGCCCACGGTCGCGGCCTTTCGGACCGATCCGATACCCAACACGATCGTGCAGAAGATGACCGGCGCGATCATCATCTTGATCAGCGCGACGAACATGGTGCCGAGCACTCCGACACTCTTGCCGACTTCCGGAGCCAGGATGCCGACGCCGACACCGGCGATCACCGCGATGAGCACCGCGATGTACAGCCAGTGGGTGCGGTCGCGCTTCTTTGGCGCCTCGGGCGCAGACGGCTTGTCCCTCGTCGTGGTCATGGCTGCTTCCTTTCAGTCCACCAGGGACTCGTGGGCGATGTGGTCTGTAAGGATGGTCAGCGACCGCGTGAGCCAGGTCACGTTTTTGTTCATTACGTTCAACGGAAAGGCGGGTGAACCGATGGGACCGCTGTGGCGTGGCTCGGCGTGGCCGCGGTCGCTGGCCGGGCAGGCGATCGCCCTGCAGATCCTGGTGATCGCACTGATCGTGGTGGCCGGTAGCGCGCTGGCGGTCATCGACGCCCGTCGCGACGCCGACGCCGCAGCAGAACAGCAGGTCCTGGGAATCGCCAGCGCGCTGGCGGATTCGCCGTCCACCGCGTCGGCGATCGAGGCGGGCCGGGCGACCGAGATCCTGCAGCCGGTCACCGAGGCGGTGCGCATGCACACCGACATCGCGTTCATCACGATCATGGCCCCGGACCGCACCCGATTCACCCACACCGACCCCGATCAGATCGGTGGGGACTACCTGGGCACCATCGAACCGGCTTTGCGCGGTTCGACTTTCACCGAGGTGTACACCGGAACCCTGGGACCGTCGATCCGTGCGGTGGCCCCGGTACGCGATTCCTCCGGGGACATCATCGGGGTGGTCTCCGCGGGGATCCTGCAACGCAGTCTGGCGGATCGATGGCGCGCGCAATGGCCCGTCATCGCCGCGGTAGGCGTTGCGGCGCTTGCAGTTTCACTGGTCGGAGTGTGGGCCATCCGGCGCCGGTTGTTCAGGCAGACCCACGGACTGCGGCCCGACGAACTGCGGGTGATGTACGAACACCACGACGCCATCCTGCATTCGGTATCGGAAGGTCTGATCGTGCTGGACGGCAGTGGCGTCGCGCTGGTCAACGACGAGGCTCGGCGTCTGCTGGCACTGCCCTCCGGTGAGGTCGACCGGTCGGATCTGCCAGAGTTCCTGCGCACCTATGGCGCCGGCGCCCGTGACGAGATCCACGTCACCGACGATCGGGTGTTGGTGGTCAACCGCTCCCCGGTGCACGGCTCCACCGGCGCCGACGCAGACGGCTCCGAGGTGGTGACCATCCGAGACCGAACCGAATTGCAGGGCGCGCTCGGAGAACTCAACTCCCTGAAGGTCCTCACCGACTCGCTGCGCTCCCAGGCACATGAAGCCGCCAACAAGCTGCACACCATCGTGACGATGGTGGAGATGGGCCGCGCCGAGGACGCCGTCGAGTTCGCCACCGCCGAACTGGCGCTGTCGCAGCGGCTTGTGGACAGGCTGTCCAGCAGGGTGGGCGAGCCGGCGCTGGTGGCGCTGCTCCTCGGCAAGACGGCACAGGCCGGCGAACGGGGAATCGAGCTGACGGTCACCGAGGACACGGGGCTGCCCGCCAACTCCGACGATCTCGTGCTGACCGGTCAGGAGCTGGTGACGGTTCTGGGTAACCTGATCGACAACGCGATGGAGGCCTGCGACCGGTCCGACCCGTGGGTGGAGGTGACCGTCACCCAGGACGACACAGAGCTGTTGATCCGGGTCGCCGACAGCGGAGATGGCATGGACGCCAACACCTTTGCCACGGCGATGCGACGGGGGTATTCGACGAAGACGGACGTGGACGCCGACCGGCACGGGCTGGGTCTGGCCCTGGTGGCCCAGGTGGTCAATCGCCACCACGGCCGGCTGAGCGCCGATGTGACGTACGGTTCGGTCGTGACGGTGACGGTTCCGCGCCCATGATCAACGTGCTGATCGTCGAGGACGAGCCCCTGATCGCGGAGGCACATCGTACTTATCTTGCTCGGCTGCAGGGGTTTTCGGTAGCAGCGGTCAGCCATACCGCTCGCGATGCGATGCGGGCGGCCTCCGAGGCCGCCGCCTCGGGCGCACCGATCGACCTGGTGCTGCTGGACATCGGCCTGCCCGACGCCAACGGCATCGCGCTGGCCTCCGCGTTGTCCGGACTGCGGCCGGCCCCCGACATCATCACGATCACCTCCGAGCGCGACCTCGAGATGGTGCGCGCGGCGGTGGGACACGGCGCTCTGGCGTATCTGCTCAAGCCGTTCACCTTCGCCGCGTTCCGCGACCGACTCGAGCGCTACCAGCGCTACCGCGATGCGCTACCTGCGGGCACCGACGCCGCCAGCCAAGCAGAGGTCGACCGCGCGCTGGGTGAGCTTCGTGTCGGCTCGGATCGGGCAGCCGGCCCGAAGGGCATGGCAGCGGGCACCAACGACGAGATCGCCCGGGCGATCCGTGATGCCTCATTCGCATCAGACGGCGCGGCCGCCTCAGACAGTCCAGCCGACTCAGACGGCCCGGCCGGGCTCACCGCAGACGAGGTGGCCAAACAGGTGGGCGTCTCAAGGGTGACGGCGTGGCGTTATCTGGAACGGCTCGCCGACGAGGGCACGATCCGCCGCCACACCGACTACGGCAAGGCCGGCCGCCCCAGAACCCGCTATCAGTGGCGCTGACCGCGGGGTCAGACCGCCGCGGGCTGCAACTCCCTGGCCCGGGGAACGCTCAGCGCGATCGGGTCGGTCGCCAGGAACTCCGAGTACAGCTTCTCGATCGTCGACTCGACGGTGAACACACTGACGACGCCCGAGTAGTCGGCCACATAGAGGTGCGAGCCGTCGTCGTCGAACGCGACGCAGGACGGGCGGGCATCCACCGACAGCGACGCGACGACCTCGAGGCTCAGTGTGCACAGCACCGCGACCCGGTCGTAGTCGACGATGTAGGCACGCGCGTGGTCCGGACTCATCACCAACTGCGTGGGAGCACCGCCGAGTTCGATGGTGTTGGTCACCCTGCTCGTCGACAACTCGATGACGTGCACCGCGCCGCCGACCGCCCGATCGGAGGTCAGGACATAAACCGTGCCACCGGCGACCGCGATGTCGCGGATCGGTGAGCCCACCGGGATGACCCGATGCACGCGGCATGTCTCGGTGTCCACGGCGACCACCTGGCTGCCGTTGTCATCGGTGACGGCCGCATAGAGACGCTTTCCGGTGGGGTCCACGCACAGGGCGTCCAGGCCGGCCGCGGGTCCGTTTCCGATGTCGATGGTTCCGGCGCGCTCGGCGGCGGTGTCGATCACGGTGATGTCGACGTGACCGTTCGCGGTCCGCCCGGCGTAGACACGCTTGCCATCGGGGCTGGCGGCCAGGGCGCTGACCCCGAAGGCCAGCGGGAAGGTCGCGGCGACGGTGCCGGCGTCCAGGTCGACCACCGACAACGTGTCCTGGGTGACGGAGGCCGTGGTGACGTACGCGCGGTCGTCGGTGACGACGACGGAGACCGGCTCGCCTGCCAGTACCAGAGACATACCGGACATCCGGCCGGCGGCGTCGAGGACCGACACACTCTCGGCGGTGGGGTTGGTGACCACCACGCCGGCACCGCCCGCGGCGATGTCACCGATCGGGCCGTGCCCGACGGCGACACGGCGCTCGAGGATCGCGTCGGCGGTCAAGGCCTGCGCCGTGTCCACAAGCGCCCCGTCAGCCACAGGCGCGCCAGAACTGGCTTCGTGCATCACAGACCCCATGGGCCTCAAAATGTTTGCCATATGTCGTGGTACCTCCGCCGGCCTCAACTGAACCGGCACTAGATTCACCGTCGTTACCGCCCGTCCGGGCGCGACCTGAATCGAGTGTAGCCACGTAAATTCGGGATGAACCCCGGCGAAAACTCCGGATCTCTCCGCACCGGTTCACCCTCTCAGGGCACACTTAGGAATTTCTTGGTTGCCGTTTTTCAATCGGCGGCCGGCAAATTATGATCAATCTCCTGCCAGGCATTATGACGAGGAACGCAACCTGCGCTCTGATTAGGTGAACCAAACCCGGCGATCACGTTTTCTTAGTATTTCCGGGCAAAGTGAGCGGCAGATCACAACCGGACACGACCACAAAATACCCCGCGGCCCTACCCGGGAAAGCGGGGTGAGAAGAGAACACGCCCGGCTCGGCCGCCGGAGCCGGACAAGTTCGCTGAACCGGACCGTGGTCAAGCCGATGCGACGCCCCGAAGCGACCTGATCCCAGCCAGAGGGATCAGCCCCTCGGGATCACAGAGATCCAGCACCCGCGACACGGCAGGGCTGGGGACCACACACCACGCCGCATCCTCGCGGAGTAGGTGGGCGCTGATCGCGTACAGCGCGGAAACGCCGTCGAAGGCCATGAAGGGCACCCCGGTGAGGTCGAGGACCACACCGGTGCGCTCCCCCACAGCCTCACGCACGTCGTGCGCGAATTCCTTCGCGTTGACTGCGTCGACTTCGCCGGACACGGCAATCGTCACCTCTGTGCCGCGGGCGCGACACAGCACATCCAGCGACGTCGACGCGATCGAGAACCGTCGGCTCTCGGCCGACTTGGTGCGGATTGAGGTGACGGTCATCGCCGAGCACTCAGCCGGCGGCGTCGGCTACTGCTCGGCCTTCTGCCGTTCCTCGCTGGCCTTTGCGGCGCCGCGGGCACTCTCGGCTTCCGCCTCTTTCTTCGCGGCCTCGCGCTGCGCGTCGGCCTTGTCCTGCTGAGCCTCGCCTTCGCGCTGCAGGTCGTCGCGTCCGGTGACGACGCCGGCAACCTCTTTGGCCTTGCCCTTCACGCCCTCGACGACACCCTTGATGCCCTCTTCCGGACCTGAATTGTTGTCATCACCCATGGGACGCACCTTTTCTGAGTATTCAGCCCGGGAACCGGCACCTGCCGTATCCGGGAGCGGCGCAGGCGCGCCGGCGAAGCCCCTGTTCCCGCAGCGGCCGCCGCTCAAACCTGGCCGGTCACAGAAGTTTCACTGGGTGAAGTTCGTCAAAGCGACATCCAACGACGAGAACAGTTCGACCAGATCTGCGATGCCGGTGATCTTCAGCGGACGGCTGGTGGCGGGACCGTCGGCGACAACGCCGAATCTGGTGCCGGGTCCGAGGCGGTTGCGGGTGACCATCAGTACCTGCATGCCGGCCGAACCGAGAAAATCCACTCGCGTCATGTCGATGATGAGACCGGCGGGCTCACGCGCGAGCGCGGCCGTCACGACCTCTTGGAGCTGCGGGGCGGTCAGCATGTCGACAGCACCCACAGCGTCGACGACCACGACGCCGTCAACCTGATGTTCGGTGAATTGCTGCACGTACTGGCCTCGTCTCATGAGTTGACGTCCGTCGGAGCGGTCGCGGATCATTTCGTGAGGCTGCAGTTCTGAACCCGGCACGTTGTCGAATGCGGACAAACCGGTCTACAGGCTATCGGACAGGTTGTCCGAATCAGCAATTACCGTTGAACCGGACAGGCTTGCTGCGGCCCGGGCCGCCATCGCGCTGGACTCGGCCCGACTCTACGAGGAGCGCGCACTTCTACGACGTCATCGCCGCGCTCGGCGACTACCGCTGGCGCGCGGGATCGTCGAAGCCCCGCTCACCGGCGACCACTGACGGACTCGGCGCCCAAATGCCGAGCGCAGCCGGGCGCGACGGCTACCATCCGCACAGGTGAACCACAGGGAGGCCACATGAACAGCGGCTCCGCGCGTCTCGCGCTCGTCGCTGCAGCCGCGACCGTGTCGGCGGGACTGTTGATCCACGCCGGCCCGCCCACAGCCCACGCCACCGATGCCGACGCCCAGTTCCTTTCTGTGGTAGCCGATCTGGGTCTGCAGTTCGAGACACCTGAGGAAGCGACCGAGGCGGGCAACAACGTGTGCGACATCGTCGCCGAGGGCACCGTCAACAACATCGACCCGGCGGCCGTCCGCGCAAAGATCGTCGACGCCCTGCTCACCGAGGGCGTCGACAACGCCACGGCCACCCAGTTGATGCGGGGAGCCGTCAACGCCTACTGCCCGGAGTACAACGCCGTCGCCGCCGGCTGATCTTCGCCGCGTTGTGAAAAATTCAAGGGTGGATAAGCGGTTCGGCCGCATATGCGTCGTGCAGTAAACCGACGAGGTCGGGCCGTACCGGCATTGGCTCACCCGCGATGCGGCACACCGCGATCCCCGGTGTCCAGGAGTTCATCACCACCGCTGCGTCCAATTCGTGCGCTGTAGCCGGGGTGAGGATCCGGGTCTCCTGCGGCACTCCCATCAGGGTGAGTTGTCGCTGCACGGTGCTCATCGCCGTGCCGGTCAGGATTTCGGCATCTGGCCAGACGACAGCATCGCGGTCGAAGAATGCCAGGTTCCAGATGGATGCCTCGGTCAGCACGCCGCGGCGGTCGGTGAATACCGCGTCGTCGAATCCGGCAACACGAGCGCGGCGCATCAGCATGGTCTTGGCTCCCTCACCGACGTGTTTGATGTCCGGCATGAACCGCTCGTGTTCGTAAACTGCCAATGCCAATGGGCCGGTCGGCCCTGTAGACGCAGGTCCAGTTCGTATCAGCGTGTGTAACGACGGCGCTCGGCCGTCGTTGGTGAACTCGCCGTTCGAATCGAAAACGGTCACGGTCAAGGACAGATCAGACTGCGACAACGCCAGTGCGTTTCGGAGTTGCTCCTGTACCTCCTCGCTGGGCAGCGAGGTGCCGAACAGCTTCTCGGACGCTGAACCAAGCCTTCCGAGGTGCAGATCCAGACCGCGGATCCCGCCGCCCCGAACCTGCATCGCCGTGAAGTGTGCGAACCCGGCAAACGCGAGGCCGGACAGCGTGTCCGGGTCAGCCGGTTTACCGTCGATCAGAGTGAGTGGCCGAGCAGTCATGCTGCCGAACGTAAACTGTGACACCGGTGTGAAGGTCAAACCGTTGGTGTCACCAGGAGTGAGACATGCAGATCGGTGAGCTGTCGAAACAAACAAGAGTCGCGCCCCGACTGCTGCGCTACTACGAACAACAGGGCTTGCTCGACTCGTCCCGGCGCTCCAATGGCTACCGCGACTACAGCGACGAGGCAGTTGATGTAGTCCGAAGAATCCGGACACTTCTGGAAGCCGGCCTGAACTCCGAAACGATCAGAACCCTGCTGCCGTGCGTTCACGGCGAGGCACCCAGTATCGAACTGTGCGAGGACGTCGACAGCATCATCCGCCGTGAGATCGCTGCGATCGGAGAAGAAGTCGACCGGTTGAACGACCGACGGGCGACGCTGCTCCGCCTCCTCCAGCCATAGTTCGTCCTCTCCCCGTTCTCCATGGAATCTCCACACAAGCTCCAAGCGCTGCAAGGGCTACGTCGCGACGATGGTGTCAGTCAGTTTCACCGTCGTCACCGAACGTGACGCACCAACGCAGGGAGATCCACCATGAACACAATGAAGAAGTTCGTCGCCGCCACCGTTCTGCCGCTGGGTGCACTGCTGGCCTTCGCGGCACCCGCGCAGGCCGCTCCGGAACAGAGCGGAGGGGCCTCGACGACCATCGGCCAGCTTCGGGCGCAGGGTTTCGACGTCCGTATCAGCCGCATCGGCAACGCCCCGCTGGATCAGTGCTCGGTGCTCGGAGTGCGCAACCATCCGGTGGCCAAGCAGCCGTTCCCGATCAACGACGACGACGACATCAACGTCTTCACCGTCACCCCCACCCCCAAGGTCACCGTTTCGCTGGACTGCTCACGCTGACGCCTACGCCGCGCGGTCGCACCGATCGGCCGTCTAGGTTGGGGAGTCATGCCCGATTCGGGGTCCGATGCAGGATCGCCTGCCGTGCCATCCCCCTCGTTTCCGAGGGGGATGGCATTGCTGGTTGCCGGGGCATTTTTCATGGAGATCCTGGACGCCACCATCATCGCCCCGGCAATCCCGGCGATCGCCGCCTCGTTCGGTGTCGCCGCCGTCGACGTCAACGTCGCCATCTCGGCCTACCTGGTGACGGTGGCGGTGCTGATCCCGGCCAGCGGCTGGATGGCCGACAGGTTCGGTATCCGGCCGGTCTTCATCGCCGCGATCGCGGTCTTCACCCTCGCCTCCGTCGGCTGCGCCCTGAGCGTGTCGCTGCCGATGCTCGTCGTGACTCGGGTGCTGCAGGGTATCGGCGGCGCGATGATGGTCCCCGTGGGACGGCTGGCCGTCCTGCGCTACAGCGCGAAGTCCGACCTGGTCCGCGCCATCGCCGTACTGACGTGGCCGGCTCTCGCCGCACCGGTGGTGGCCCCGGTGCTGGGCGGAGCGATCGCCACGCTGGGGTCGTGGCGTTGGATCTTTTTGGTCAACATTCCGATCGGTGTCGTCGGGCTGTTGTTGGCGCTCAAATTGATTCGCGGCGGCCCCGCGCCGTCGCGCAGGTCGTTCGACTGGCGCGGCCTGCTCCTGCTGGGGGCCGGGATCACCGCGGCGCTGGTCGCGGTCGAACACATCCGGGTCAGCGGGACCAGGTGGGCGCTTGTCGGGTCCGGAGCGCTGGCGGCGGCGGTGTGCCTGACCGTCGCCGTGTGGCATCTGCGGCGGACCGCCTCACCGCTGGTCGAGCTGACCGTGCTGCGGGTACGCACGCTGCGCATCACGGTCTCGGGTGGCTCGATGTACCGGCTGGTCATCACCGCGGTGCCGTTCCTGCTGCCGTTGCTGTTCCAGCTCGAATTCGGTTGGTCCGCATTCGCGGCGGGCCTGATGGTAGCGGCGCTGTTCATCGGCAACCTGGTGATCAAACCGATCACCACCCCCCTGATGCGCAGGTTCGGCATCAAGCGGGTTCTCCTGGTCAATGCGGTGCTCTCGGTGGGCTGGTTCGGGGTGTTGGCCACACTGCACGCCGACATGCCGGTCGCGGTCATCGCGGCGCTGCTCTTTGTCAGTGGCGCGTTGCGCTCGATCGGGTTCACCGCGTACAACAGCCTGGCGTTCGCCGACGTCGACGGTGAGGATCTCACCCACGCGAACACGTTGAATGCCGCCGTGCAGGAACTGGCTGCCGGACTGGGAATCGCCATCGCCGCGTTGCTGCTGACCATGCTGGGTTCCTACGCGTGGGCGTTCGCCGCGCTCGGCGCACTCCTGGCGGTGACGATCGTCGAAACGCTGCGGCTCCCGGGTGATGCCGGAGCGCACGTCAGCGGCGCACGCTGATTTCGCGATCCGGGGCCGGTGCACAAATTCTTGCGCGCGCCTCCCGCCAAAGTCTCGACCTTGACTTTAGCCTTAGTGCCCGTGACCACACTGCTCGAGCCCTCGCTGGCCGAACTGGACTTCGAGCCCGACATCCTGTGCGCCTGCCACAAGCTCTGCAATCCGCTGGCCCATCCGGCGCAGTGGTGGGTGACCCTGTCCTGCGGCTGCCCGTACCCGATGTGCCAGACGGCGCTGCGTATCGCCAATGTCCGTCTGAAGGTCCGTCCGCTGACCTGCCGTCTGTGCGAAACCGGACAGATCACGATCCGCGGTGTGATCCGGATCTGACCCGTCCGGTTTACGCCGGTTCAGGTATCCGCACCCGCTCCCGCAGCGTGGCCAGCGACCGGGACAGCAGACGCGACACGTGCATCTGCGATATCCCGAGCTGATCGGCGATCTGCGTCTGGGTCATGTTCTCGAAGAACCGGAGCTTCAACACCAGCAGATCCCGTTCCGGCAACTTCGCCAGCAGCGGGCGCACCGTCTCGGCTTCGAGCACCTTGTCGAGGTTGGCGTCAACATCGCCGAAGCTGTTCCCCACGGTGCGCTCGTCGTCACCCGTCGGCGCGTCGGTCGAGATGGTCGAGTAGGAGCTGAACGCGATCTGGGCCTGCACCACCTCTTCGCGGTCGATGCCCAGATCCGCGGCGATCTCACTGGCAGTGGGTGCCCGCCCCAACCGTTGCGACAACTCGTCGCGGGACCTTTTCAACTGCGAGCCAAGCTCTTTGAGCCTTCGGGGCACCTTGACCGACCATCCGTGATCGCGGAAGTGCCGACGGACCTCGCCCATCATCGTCGGGACGGCGAAGGCCAGGAATGCCGCTCCGTTGTCCGGATCGAAGCGGTTCACCGCCTGGACCAGCCCGAGTCGTGCCACCTGGACGAGGTCTTCGACGGGTTCGCCGCGGTTGCTGAAGCGGCGCGCAATGTGGTTTGCCAACGGTAGACACGTCTCGACGATCGCTTCGCGTTGGCGGCGGTACTCCATCGATTGTTCGTCCAGCGTCTTGAGGCGACGGAACATCTCGGTGACGTCTGCATACTGGTTCGGTGTTGCGGTCAACATCTCGAGCGGCCCCCTGTGCGGCTTGATATACAAGGCTCGGAGCTGAACCAATCTGGCGTCGGCGTAGCGACGCGATTTTCTGGTTTACCCCGCTACGGAGGTTCCGAAACCTTCTCGCCGCTGCCGCTCACCACCGGTAGTCGAGGAACTTTCCGTCGAAGGTGACCACCACGCGGTCGCCGTCGGGATCCTCGCGACGGGCGACGTCGACCTTGAAGTTGATGGCGCTCATGATGCCGTCACCGAACTCCTCGTGGATGAGCTCCTTGAGCGCGGGACCGTAAACCGACAGTGCCTCGTGGAATCGGTAGATCGTCGGGTCGGACAACAGCGCGGGCTCGAGACCCCGCGCCGGCTGCAACTGCAGACTCTCTGCGACTGCAGCATCGAGTTCCAGCAGTTCGCAGACCCGCTCGGCCTGACCGCTAGACATCGGATGCTGACCGAGCAGCGCCGCCACACACCACACCAGCGGGGCGTCGATCTCCTTGGCGATGTCGGCCCACGCCAGCTTCTTGCGGATTCTCGCCGAGTTGATCAGTTCGGCGGCCTCGGTTTTGGCCATGATCGGTGTCATACCTTTGCGTCCTCTCGCTTCGCTGCGGGCGGTACGGATGCGACGTCGTCGGGCAGCATCAACCGGGACTTGCCGGTGCGCGCGTGGGTGGCGAACAGGGTGAGACCCACGAAGGCCAGCCCACCGACGAGATTGCCTACGACGGTCGGGATTTCGTTCCAGACGAGGTAGTCAGTCAGGGAGAAGTCACCGCCGAGCATCAGCCCGGACGGGAACAGGAACATGTTGACCACCGAGTGCTCGAAGCCCATGTAGAAGAACAGCATGATCGGCATCCACATCGTGATGACCTTGCCCGACACGCTGGTCGACATCATCGCGGCGACCACACCTGTGGACACCATCCAGTTGCACAGCACACCGCGGATGAACAGCGTGAGCATCCCGGCTGCACCGTGTTCGGCGTAACCGACGGTGCGGCTGTGCCCGATCTCGCCGAGCTTCTGCCCGACCTCGTTGGGGTCGACACTGAAGCCGTAGGTGAACACCACGGCCATCATCAGCGCGACGGTCAGTGCCCCGGCGAAGTTCCCGAGGAACACCCAGCCCCAGTTGCGCAACATCGAGCGGACCGTGACCCCGCGACGCTTGTCGAGCAGCGCCAGCGGCACGAGAGTGAACACGCCGGTCAGCAGGTCAAAGCCCAGCAGATACAGCAGGCAGAAGCCGACCGGGAACAGCACCGCGCCGAGGAGGGCGTTTCCGGTCTGCACGGTGATCGTGACGGCGAAAGCGGCGGCGAGCGCAAGTATCGCCCCGGCCATATAAGCGCGGATCAGGGTGTCGCGGGTGGACATCGTGGCTTTTGACTCGCCTGCATCGATCATCTTCCCGACGAAGTCCGGCGGGTTCACATAGGACATGGCTGACCTTTCCAGTAAGTCGAATACTGGAGGATTCCCAACATCTATTGCCGAACGGCAACGTGGGTTATTCATCCGTGTTGCCACCCGCTCACACGGGCGCCCGCCGCCTGTGAGGCCCTGCGCACCCTCTCTACCTGCGCGGTGTTTCCCTGCCGACCCGATCGGAGACACCACTGGGAGTCCATCGACCCAAACGCCGATGCCGAATGGAGGTTCAGCCGTGGAACAGAGCAACGATCCCCCGGCCACGCCGGAGGACGCCACCAAAGTCACCGAGGAGCAGCGGGAACTGCAGGAGAAGCTGGACCACCGCAACGAGGATCCAGACGCGCCGGCCCGCTCCCAGACCCGCCACCAGATTCCGGACGAGACCTGACGAACTGCGTCTGGAATTCCGGGGTCTTCCGGCGCTTCTCGGTGCAACAGTAATGCTTTTCAGCGTCCCGCGAATTCATCCGGGCGAATACCGAAACACGGTGCTTAATTTCAGGAGTAGCGGTGGCCATTCCTTTTGGAACAACGCCGCCGAGCTCCCACGGACAGCGCAATGAGCTGCAGTTTGTTTCACCAGCACCGCCCCGCGGTCCCCAGCAACAATGTGCCGATCAGATTCAAGGAAAATGGCGACGGGATTCCGTCACCCGGCGTACCGTATCGATTCACGACGTGGATCGGGGAGGGACACCACATGCGCGCGAAATTCATCGTTCCGTCTTAGACCACCGGCGCACCCGGTCCCACAACCCGCAGATGATGTCTCTCGGCATCTGCGGGTTGTGCCGTGTGGATGACCGAGAACCCGGTATCGCGACGACCAGGAGGCGCATCGATGGGTCAGCCACCGGCACCTGACTACCCGCAGATGGCCGCGGCCCGCGGGCGCGTCGAACCAGCGCCCCGACGGGTCCGTGGCTTTCTCGGCCATGAACTGGTCTTCGACACGACGTCCGCGCGATACGTCTGGGAAGTGCCGTACTACCCGCAGTACTACATCCCGCTGGTCGATGTGCGCGCCGGCTTTCTGCGCGACGAGGATCATCCGCAGCGGGTGCAGTTCGGACCGTCGCGGATGTTCACCCTGACCGGGCAGACGCAGACCCATCAGTCGGCGGCCCGGGTGTTCGACGACGGTGACTTCGCCGGCCTGGTGCGGTTCGAGTGGGAGTGGCTGAGGTGGTTCGAGGAGGACGAGCCGATCTACGGCCACCCCCGCAACCCCTACGCCCGGGTGGATGCCCTGCGCTCCCATCGCCACGTCAGGATCGCCCTCGACGATGTGACCCTGGCGGATACCACCTGCCCGGTTCTGCTCTTCGAAACCGGTTTGCCGACACGGTATTACATCGACCAGAGCGATGTCGCGTTCGAACAGCTGGAACCGTCGGACACCCAGACGCTGTGCCCGTACAAGGGTGTCACGTCGGGCTACTGGTCGGCCGGCGCCGGCACCACGGCTCACGCCGACATCGCCTGGACCTACCACTCCCCGCTACCGGCCGTGGCGGCGATCGCGGGGATGGTCGCGTTCTACAACGAGAGGCTCGACATCACCGTCGACGGGGTGCACCTGCCGCGCCCAGAGACACATTTCAGCTAGGCCGCACCCCACGGGAAGTCCGCGGCACCGCCGTTTCTAGGCTTGACCCGATGGAACCAGACAGCGAGCGGGCGAAACTCTCGTCGCGGTTGTCGGAACCTGTTCTGGCGGCCCGTGAAACGCTCAAGGAGCGTGGCTCGGCACAGTTCGCCCGGCTTCCCGGACCGGTTCAGCAGGCCTGTCGGCTGATCGAACGCACCGGCCGCGACACCATCAACGACCGTGTCCCCGGTTTGGCAGCCGAGGCCGCACTGTTCACGTTGATCTCGCTGCCTGCGCTGCTGCTGGCCATCATCGGTTCGCTGGGGTTCGTCGCGGCCTCCCTCGGTCCCGAGGGCACCCAACGGCTGCGCCAACTCGTTCTCGGTATCCCCCAGTCGTTTCTCACCGACCCCACCTTCGCCACCTATGAGCGGGTGGTGGATTCGGTGCTCGCCGAGACCCGCGGCGGTGTGGTCTCCGTGGGAATCGTGCTCAGCGTCTGGACGGGTTCTCGGGCGGTGAACCGCTATCTGGAGACGATGACGATCGCCTACGGGCTCGAGCCGCGCTCTGCCTGGCGTCGGCGGCTGCTGGCCCTGGGGGTGACCATCGGATCGCTCCTCGGCGCGGTGGCGGTGTTACCGCCGATGGTTTTTGGTCCCCGGCTCATCGAATGGCTGGCCCCTGACACTGTCGCAGACACCACGCTGCGGATGCTCGACGTGTTGTTCTGGCCCGGCGTGGCCCTGCTGGTTCTCGGTGGCCTGGTCACGCTCTACCACATCGGTGTGCCCTGGAAGACCCCGTGGCGCCGGGACGTCCCCGGGGCGCTGTTGGCAATGGTGTTGTGGCTGTTGGCATCTGCGGGGTTGCGCGGCTACCTCGCGCTCAGCGTTGAGGACAACGCTGTCTTCCGGCAACTGGCGGTACCGATCGCCGTTGTCCTGTGGCTCTACATCACGGCGTTCGTGGTGCTGCTCGGCGCCGAGTTCAACGCCGAGATCGAAAAGATGTGGCCGTACCGCGATCATCCGTGGCGGCTGAGGCGGTTGAGGCGGCTGGGGCGGGTGCGCCGCACCCACGACTCCGACGGCTGAACCGCCAGACTTTTCAGCGCGGGGTTTCGGGCACCATCCGCTCGCGCAGGCTGTCGTAGATGGGTGGTGACCGGGTGAGCTCGGCGGCCAGGACCGCCGCTGCGGTGGCGGCCAGCATCGGGATCGCGACCGACGTGGTGGCGGTCATCTCGATGACGATCACGATGCCGGTGACCGGTGCGCGCACGGTGGCGCCGAAGAACGCCGCCATCCCGACGAGCGCCATCGGAAGCGCAAGGGCTGTCGCGTCGCCGGGCCACACCGCGTCGAATCCGCCGACGAACAACAGCCCCCACAGTGCGCCGATCGCCAGCAACGGCGCGAACAGTCCGCCGGGCACCGCGGCCGAGTACGACAGCGGGCCCGCAACGACGCGCACCAACAGGTAGCCGACGACGACCGGCAGCACGATGCTCTGACCGCTGAGGATCATCTGCGTCAATGGGTCGCCACCGCCCACCGCGAGAGGGTTGACGAACATCGCCAGCCCGATGACGGCGCCGATCACCGCCGCTTTGGCAAGCGCCGGGACCCGTCGCAGCCCGGTGACGTGGTCGAGGAACCACAGCACCAGCCGGTTGTAGACCGCGCCCAGACCTCCGGTCAGCAGCCCGAAAACCACGAAGAGGGGCAGCCATGCAAGGTCGGGCGCCTCGATGGACCTGACCAGGAAGTCGGGCTCGTTGCCGAGAATGAAGCGCACACATCCCACCGCGGTGGCACACGCCAACAGCGTGGCCAGCACCGTCTGCAGACGGAACGACTTCGTCACTTCCTCGAGTGCGAACAGGGTGCCGCCGATCGGCGCGTTGAACGCCACCGCCAGGCCGGCCCCGCCCACCGCGGTCTGCATCATCCGCACGTCGGGCTCCGAAAGTCTGGCTCGCCGACCGGCTTCCGCGCCGATCGCGGCGCCCATGTGCACCGTCGGCCCTTCACGGCCGAGCACCAGGCCCGCCCCCATCGACAACACACCGCCGATGAACTTCGCAGGCAGCAGCAGGAGCAGCGGCGGTTCGGCATCGCCGCGGTACACCGCCTCGACGTGCTGGATACCACTGCCTGCGGCCAGCGGCACCCATCGGACGATCAACGCGGCCAGCGTGGCGCCGAGCGCTGCCGCAGCCATCGGCGCCAGCCAGCCGGGTCCCGGCAGCGCGTGTGTCCAGTCGACGAAGTCGACACGCAACCGGTCCGCTGTCTGCAGGCACCATCGGAAAGCGCCGCCGATGAAGCCGATCGCCACCCCGGCGACTACCGCCGTCACGCAGATCACGACGGCGCCGCGGATGAAATCGCTGTGCGCAGCGTCGTCGTCGGCAGATTCGGTCACGGCGCCGGGCTATTTGCGGTCGGTGATGTCGGCGTACTCCGGGTGCCGGTCGATGAACTCGGCCACCATCCAGCACGTCGGCACGATGCGCAGTCCGGCGGCACGGGTGGAGCGTAAAGCCTCGGCGACGAGGATCGTGGCCAGTCCCCGACCTTGGTACTGGGCCAACACCTCGGTGTGCGGGAAGACCCGACGACCGTCTCGGTCGTGAAAGTCGGCGAGCCCAACCGGGCGGCCCTCGATCTCGATGACGAACCGGCCCGGCTGTTCGGTGACCGTGGTGGCGGCGCCGGTCCTGTCGGGTGGTGTTTCGAACGTCATGGGACTCCTTCGGGTCGAAGTAGGGACAACCGCCCACACCGGCTTTACTCTAGGGAGACCTTCGGCCAGAGCGAGGTCCTATGCAGATCGAGGCGCCCGACCCACACCGCCAGGGCGGTCCGGATCTGTTGGACAAAGGACTCTCCCACAACGCCGTCGGGCTGCTGGGCGGCACGGTTCTCGGCATCTCGTCGGTGGCGCCTGCGTACGCGCTGACCGCGACTATCGGCATCCTGGTCGCCGAGGCCGGCTCGAAGATGGCCGTGGTCATCATCGCCGGCTTCCTTCCGATGTTCTTCGCCGCGTACGCGTACCGCGAACTGAACAAGGTGGCCCCCGACTGCGGGACGTCATTCACCTGGACCACGAAGGCGTTCGGCCCGTACGTCGGCTGGCTCGGTGGGTGGGCTGCCGTCGTGGCCACCGTGATCGTGTTGTCCAATCTCGCCGGTGTCGCGGTGCAGTTCTTCTATCAGTTCATCGGCGATCTTGTGGGCAGCGACGGTCTCGCGTCGCTGTGGCAGAACCCGGTCATCAATGTCCTGACGTGCCTGGCCTTTCTGGGGGTGGCCACCGCGATCTCCTATCGGGGGATCACCACCACCGAGCGGGTGCAGTTCGTGCTGGTCGGCTTCCAGATGCTGGTGCTGCTGACGTTCGCGGTGGTCGCGTTGGTGAAGTCGGGTGCTTCGCCGACCGGTATCGCGTTCAGCCTCGACTGGTTCAGCCCCGCGGGCCTGACGATGTCGGCGTTCATCGCCGGCCTGTCGGGTTCGATCTTCGCGTTCTGGGGTTGGGACACCGCGCTGACCGTCAATGAGGAATCCCGCGATTCCGACAGCACTCCCGGACGAGCAGCGCTGCTGTGCGTGTTGTCGATCCTGGGGACCTACCTGCTGGTGGCCATCGCGACGCAGATGTACGCCGGGGTGGGCTCCGACGGAGTGGGTCTGGGTAACGAGGACATCGCCGACAACGTGTTCGGCGCGCTGGCCGGGCCGATCCTGGGCGAGCCATGGCATCTGGTCCTGTTCCTCGCGGTGCTGGCCTCGAGCGCCGCGAGCCTGATCACCACGTTCCTGCCGACGTCCCGCACGATGCTGGCGATGGGCACCTACGGGGCGTTCCCCAAGCGCTTCACCACGATCCACCCCCGCTTCATGACACCGTCGTTTGCGACCATCGCCGCCGGCGTCGGCGCTGCGGTGTTCTACTCGGTGCTCACTTCCGTCAGCGAGAGCGTGCTCACCGACACGATCTACTCGCTGGGGATCATGATCTGCTTCTACTACGGGCTCACCGCATTCGGCTGCATCTGGTTCTTCCGCAACGAGTTGTTCGTCAGCGGTTACAGCATCACGTTCAAGTTCCTGTTCCCGCTGCTCGGTGGGCTGGGCCTGCTCGCGGTGTTCCTGATCACGCTGCGCGACAGCGCTTCTCCCGAATACGGCAGCGGCGCCAGCATCGGGGGCGTCGGGCTGGTACTGATCCTCGGGCTCGGGCTGATCCTGATCGGCCTGGTGTTCATGATGATCATGCGGGCCCGCCAGCCCGCGTTCTTCCGGGGCGAAACCCTGCGCCGGAACACCCCGGCGCTGATCGTCGAGGAGCCGTAGCCTCGTCACGACCAGTCAGGCAGATTCCTGTTCGCCCCCAGACAGCGGCGCGACGTAAACTCGGGCACCGTTGGCAGGCACCACCACCGGCGCGCCCCGAGACGACGGCGACTCCTCGTGGCGGCTGTACGGCCGTAGCTCGTGGCACCGCAGCATCGTGTGCAGCATTGTCGTCAACTCACACAACGAGAAACTCGCGCCGATGCACCGCTTGAGGCCGCCACCGAAGGGCACCCAGCCGTATGGGGTGGGTCGAGCACCGAGAAACCGTTCGGGCCGAAACTCGTCGGGCTCGGGATAGGTCTGCGGATCGCGGTTGATGACGTCGAGCAGCAACACGATTCGGGTTCCGGGTTCGAGGATGTAGTCACCGAGCCGGTAATGCCCTACGGTCATCCGGCCGGTGATCGGCGCCGGCGGATGCAGCCGCAAGGTCTCGTTGATCACCGCTTCGGTGTACGTGGCCATTTCGGTGCCCACTTCGGAACGTACCCGTTCCTGTACGTGCCGGTGGTGAGCCAGCAGGTCCACCAGCCACGCCAGCGTCGTTGCGGTCGTCTCGTGGCCGGCGAGCATCAAGGTGATCACGTCGTCGCGGATCTCGTTGTCCGACAGTCCATCACCGTCCTCGGTCCGGGCAGCGACCAGCATGCTGAGGATGTCGGTGGCGCCTCGGTGGTGCGTCCCCGACCGGCGGTCGGCGATCAGCGGCATTATCAGTTCGTCGATCCGGCGGTTGACATCGGCAAGTGCGCCCCATGTCCGCAGCGCGCCCAGGCGCCGCGCTGCGTAGCGGATCGGTGTCTCCATCGACAGCGCGAGCTCCAGCAGTTCGGCGAACGGCTTGCCCAGTCGGGTGACCTCGGCGCGGTCGTGCACGCCGAAGATCACCTTGACGATGACCTCCAGCGTCAGATCGCGGGCCGTCTCGAGCATCCGGATCGGCGACCCCACCGGCCATGAGGCCATCGCCACCCGTGTCGCCTCCTCGATGACCGGAATGTAGCTTCGCAGCACATCGCCGTGCAACGGCGGGGTGAGCAGCTTGCGTCGGCGCAGGTGCTCGGGCTCTTCGAGCACGAACATCGACCGCCGACCGTAGATGGCCGCGGCCGGACCGACACCCTCGCCGCCGTGCAACACGTCGGGTTTGGCGGTGAACACCTGCTTGGCCAACGTCGGATCAGCTACGGCGACAACCCGCCCGTAGCCGAGGACGGGCAGCGCGACCACCGGCCCGTAGCTCTGCGTCACCCGGTGCACCAGCGACTGCCCACCCACGCTGTATGCCGCTGCGTACAGTCCGCCGAATACGGTGGACAACAACTTCGGTGCCGGCAAACTCGGGGGAAGCACGATTCACACCATCGCACACCTGAGGGCACCGGAGCGGCCACTCGGTCAGACGTGTTGCACACACGACATCGGGTACCCGTCGAAGGAACCGTGCTGCGCAGCCGACGCACCTGCGCGACGCCGCTGATGTCGGCGAAAATCACCGATCTGATTGGGAGGTATCCGATCATGACGACGATCGAACAGAAATCATCTGTACTGGGCGCCCAGAACCGAGCCGACCGGGACTCCGATCCTGACATCACCGAACACCCAGCCAAGGCTGTTTCGGGTGTGCCGTTCCTGGTGGGTGAGGTATTCCTGGCGGTGTTCGTTGCGGGCACGGTGATAACCGCCGGACAGACCGGGGGGACGTTGTGGTGGATCCTCGCGGGTGCAGCCTCGGTGACTTTCCTGGTCATCCTGGCAAGCTTTTACACGCTCGCACCGAATCAGGCAGCCGTGCTCACCTTCTTCGGGGCATACAGGGGTACCGACCGAGGCAATGGGCTGCGGATCGCCAACCCGCTGTATGCCAGCGTCAAGATCTCCCTGCGTGTCCGCAACTTCAACACCACGTCGTCAAAGGTCAACGACGCCAACGGCAATCCGATTCACATCGCGGCCGTGGTGGTGTGGCAGGTGGTCGATACCGCGCGTGCGTCCTTCGGAGTGGATCAGTTCATCGACTATGTCCACGTGCAGTCGGAATCCGCCGTGCGGCAGATGGCGCGTGCATACCCCTACGAGTCCTTCGAAAACGACGACCGCACCACGCTGATCGGTGAGCCTGCCCAGGTCAACGCCAGCTTGCTCGACGAACTGCAGGAGCGGGCCCACGCCGCCGGAGTCCAGATCCTCGAAGCAAGGGTGACCGACCTGAGCTATGCCGCCGAGGTCGCCGAGGCGATGCTTCGACGCCAGCAGGCAGCGGCGATCGTGGCGGGCCGCAGAAAGATCGTCGAAGGAGCGGTGGGCATGGTTCGGCAGGCACTGGCATCACTTCAAGAAGGCACGGAGCGCGACGACGCCGTAGAGCTCGACCACGACCGGCGGGCCAGCTTCGCCGCCAACCTTATGACGGTCATCGCCAGTGATTCACCGACCAATCCCGTGCTGAACGTCGGCGCCAACGCCTGAGCTGGACTCAAGCCATCGCGATACCGGCGACACCGGCCACGTAGAGAGCCAACATCAGCACAGTCTCGAAACCGAGATTGCCGAAACCGTGTTTGTGGCGGCGTAACAGGCCGAGCAACAACACCGAGACCAACACGATGGACAACGCCACCCACGCCACGTCGCGCGACGCGATCGCCTCGTAGATGGTCCCACCGCGGTAGGCGACGTCCGAAGCCGTCAGTATCAGGACGTCGAAGGCATTGCCGCCGAGGATGTCACCGACAGCCAGCGACAGTGCACCCCGCCGGACTGCCGTCACCGCGACCACGAGTTCAGGAAGAGAGGTAGCGGTTGCGGTGAACAACCCGCCCATCAGGGACTGGTCCAAGCCGACACCCGTGGAGATGGTCGGCGCCACTTGAGCCATCACCCACCCGGATCCAGCGACCATCAGTGCCAGTATTCCGAAGCTCGTCCACGTCCCGAGGACATCAACAGGCTTGGATTCTTCGACGATCTCGTCCTGGGCGGTACCGGTCGCCAGCCGCGGCTGCCACATCGGGACCCGTTCGGCCTGTCTGGTCAGGCGCAGTCCGAGCACGTAGCCGACCACGATGATCACGGAGACGGGGTGCAGACCGTAACCGCCGAGCCCAGGCAGAGCCATTCCTACCAGTGGCAGCGCCAGCATGCCGATCAGGATGACGCCTTGCAACATGTTCGGTTCGGACGCCGCGGCGTACTCGAGATTCGCGCGGCGGTATGCCATGTCGGCGATGGCAAGGAATGTCGTCTGCACCGCGATGCCACCGAGTGCGTTGGTGACCGCCAAGGACGCGTTGCCCTCCCAGGCGGCGGTGACCGAGGTGATCGAGCCGGACAGGGACGTGACCGCGCCGATGAGAACTGCGCCGGTGAGGAGTTGGCCGAGTCCGGTGATCTTGGCGATCTGCTCGGCGCGCTTGGTCAGCAGGACACCGCCGATCGCGATGACGATCGTCGACGCTGCGAAGATCAGCAGGCTGTACGGCAACGACTCAGTCAAGGCAATGACTTCGGCGCTGCCCAGGGCACGGTCTGTACCTCATGCCGCCAACGTGCCCCGCAAGCAGGGCGCCTAAACCGGCATCGTCACTCCCTGTGCGGAGGCGCGGGATCTCGGGTCACGCCGAAGCGGCCAGCGCCTTGCTGTCCTCGGCGGCGAAGGTGTCCTCCAGTTGCAATGGCGAGTAATCGATGTCGATTTCTGCCAGCGGGCGTCCGCGTGCGCTGCTGATCGTCCCGAACCGGCGCATTCCCTTGTCGGCGGCGTACTGCTGGAATTCGTCCATGGTGAAGTCGAACGGAATCTCGTCGTAGAGCGCGAACGAATCGACGGTGTTCTGCAGGGCCAGCGGGATCAACTCGTTCATCCGGGATTCGAACACCCCCCAGTTGGAGTCGTCGGCGGCGACGTGCCGTCGACAGGTGAACGTGCCCCAGGCCATGTGGCGCCGCTCGTCGTCGCCGATGCGGCGGACCAGTTCCTGCATCCCGGGCAGGATGCCGCGGTCCACGCAGATCCGGTGCCACGCATAGTATCCCGTCAGCGCCATCATGCCCTCGATGACGTGGTTGTAGGTCACCGAGGCCCGGACCTGGCTCGCCGGTGACGGATCGGTGGCCAGCGCGTCGAGCGACTTCGGCAGTTCCTCGTAGAACATCTGCCGGTACGACGGCAGATCGTCGAGATAACACTGCAGGTCGTCGGTCATCCCGACGGCGTCGAGCCACATCCGGAACACCTGGGTGTGCTTGGCCTCCTCGAAGGCGAACTGCGTCAGATACATTTCGTCACCGAGTCGGCCCTCAGCGCGCATCGCCGCCATGAACGGCTGGATGTCCTGGGTGACGGCTTCCTCACCGGCGATGAACTCTGCGCACAACCGGGTGGCCCAGTCGCGCTCCAGGTTCGACAGCGCCTCCCAGTCCGCGCGGTCCCGGGAGAAGTCGATGTCGGCCGGGTTCCAGAACTTGGCATTCCCGCCGGCGAACAGCTTCAGCGGCATGCTGGCCCAGTTGAGTCCTCCGGCCGCCAATGAGTCCGAACGTGTTCTCTCCATGGGGTTTACCTCCTAGGTTGAAGCGGGCTGATCGGGATGTACAAGGGCAGGCTGGAACGCCGTCGCCAGCACCGCGATGTAGCGGCGCACCGCCAGTGCCGGCTGCTCGGGTGAGAGCTCGTCGAGCCCCAGTACCGGGTCCAAGCCCCGTACATAGGGCGCCAACGCCAGGTGCGGCAGGATCATCAGCAGCAGTGAGAGCAGGGTCTCGATATCGGCATCGCGGTGCAGGTCGCCACGTCCTCGTGCGTCGTGCACCAGTGGCCGCAGCACCTCGAGGTAATGCCGGTGCATCACTGCCCGCACGCTCACCCGCGCGTCGGTGTCGACCTCGAAACTTGCGGCGGCGTGCAGCGACCGTTCGCGCGGATGCTCTGCGAAGTAGGCGACCCAGGCGTCCAGCAGATCGGTGAGGAACTCGAAGAACGGCCTGCCGGCGTCGAGTTCGCGGATCTGGTCCTCCATGTAGACCCGCACCCGTTGGCTGCCCACGTCGCAGATGTAGGCATAGAGGTCGCGCTTGTCGGCGAAGTACTGGAACAGACTGCCTTTGGCCACGCCCGCACGCCGAGCGATGACATTGAGGCTGCCACGGGAGAAGCCGTGCGCGGCGAACTCCGCCTCCGCAGCTGCCACCACCGCTGCCCGACGGTTCCCGTCGAGACGGGCCCATGTCACTGTCGGCATCACGCCTCCGAGTCCTCTATGACCACTGGTCATATTACTGTGATTCATGCCACAGTCAAGGGCCTCGATAAGCTCGGTGGGCATGGACGACAAAGCCGCCGCGAGCAACGAGGGCGACAGCACCGCCGAGTACGACACCGCTGCCGACAACACCGACGCCGGCGGCCGGGTGTCCGCGCGCGACGACGAGACCGCGGCCGCCGACGATGCCGGCAGACCGGGACCTGCGTCGCGCGTGGAGTCGTTCCGGCTGCTCGCACAGGCGCGCGCCGACGGCGAAATGGTGCCGCTGCCAAGGATGTTGGATGGTGACGACCGTCGCCTACATGTGCGCCAGACCATCCGCGAGGACCATCAGCTCCGCATCGCCCGGCACAACGAGGAGGCTTTCGGGAAGTTCGACAAACTCGCCGGGTCAAGGTTCTCGTTCTTCCGGGGCACCGCCCTGCTGTTCTATCGCGACATGGCCGGCGAAGACGCCTGGATGCCCACAGTGCTGGCCGCCGGCGACATCCACCCGGAGAACTTCGGCGTGATGCCCAATGCCGACAACGTGCCGATCTTCGGCATCAACGACTACGACGAGGTCTTCTATGCGCCTTTCACCTGGGATCTGAAACGCGGCGCCACCGGGTTCATGATCGCCGCCGACGAGATCGGTGGATACGGGCACGGCAAGCGCTGCAAGATCATTCGCTCTTTCGTCCACGGATATGTCGACAGGATCAGCGCCTACGCCACCGATCACAGTGAAGGCGACTCAGATCTGCGGGAGGACAACGCGCCCGAGTTGATCGCAAGTCTGATCAAGAGCGCCAAGTCCGGTGGTCGGGCCAAGTGGCTTTCCAAGAAGTACTACAACGAGACGGCCACCGGCTTCAAATCCAGCAGCAAATTGGTGCCCATCTCCAGCCGCCGCGACGAGTTCCAGGAACTGATCGACCGTTACGTTGAGGAGTCCGGCATCACGGTGCCCATGCGTGCCGGCGCGATGCGGGTCAAGGACGTCGCCGAACGTCGCGGTCAGGGAACGGCATCCCTGGGCCTGGTGCGCTACTACGTGATGATCGAGGGGCCGCTGACCGATGCGTCCGATGACATCCTGCTCGAACTCAAGCAGGCGCGACGCTCGGCGCTCGAGGGTCTGGTGCCACCGTCAGAGCACCTGGTGGAAGGAAACGCCGACCGCGTCGTGCACGGCCAACGCGTCCAATTGGTCAGCGGCGACCGGTTTTACGGCAGCATCAAGCACCGCGGGATCAGCTTTCTGGTCAGGGAACGCTCGTGGTTCCGCGACGATATGGACCTCGATGACCTGTCGTTCAAGCAGTGGCGCGAGTATGCGCAGATCTGTGGCGAGGTGCTCGCCCATGCACACGCGCTCTCCGACGAAGCCGGTCTGCTCGACCATGATGTCGAACCGGAGATCGTCGAGGCCATCGGGTTTCCGGAACTCTTCGTCGACGACATCGTGCGGTTCGCCGACGATGCCGACAGCCGCTGCAAGCGCGATCATCAGGCCTTCCGCGAGGACCACGCCCTCGGGGCTTTCCGCCGCATCGACCTGGTGTACCGCTGAGTGGGGCCGTAGGCCACCACGCCCGTCACACAGACCTTGCGGACGACCTCGCGGACTATCACCAGGTCGTCAAGATGACGTGGTTGAGTACCAGGGCGCCCGTGACGTTGAGGACCAGCCACCAGCGATGAGATCGTGGCGGTAGCAACGCCGCGGCGGCCGGCAACCAGATCGTGAAAGGCAACCAGATGCGTTCCACTTCGGCCTTACTCAGCATGCTGGCGTCGGCAAAGAGTATCGCGACCAGCATCGCCACGACCACCACGTGGAGGCCCCCACGCCGCCGGAGCGCCCCGAAGTCGACCGCCCGGGCGGCCCCCGCGACACCGGCCAACCCAACCGCACACACCACCGAGGCCAGATTGGCCCATGCCCAGTACTGAAATGGCCGGTGACTGGCGGTTCCCTGCCAATATCTCTGCTGCACCAACTCATAGCCCTCGAACCACCAGAAGCCGGCCAACAGGAAAGCCACCGCCACCATGACGGCAGCGAGCACCGCCGCGAGAAGGACACGTACCGCGGTTCCGCGGTTCTTCGCCAGAATCAAGACCGCGAGAGCGGGCAGCGCCATCAAAGCCATGCCGTAGCTGAGGAACACCGCCCACCCCAGCAGTAGGCCGGCGGCGGCCGCGGTCAGCACCGGATGCCGCACCTCGCAGCGCACCGCCACCGCCAGGAGCGCAAGGGCCCAGGTGGTCACCCCGGCGAAATAGCCGTCGGCCGACACCGCGACCCAGATGGCCGTGGGCGCGACCGCGACGAAAGGTGCGGCCGCCCGTGCCGTCACCTCGTCGGCCACCGCACGCACCGCGACGACGATGGCGGCGGCGCCGCTCGATCCGATCAGCAAGCAGAACAACCCCGCCCAGGCTCCGCCGCCCAATCCGAGCCGATCGAGCCAGACGAACGTCAGCAACGCACCGGGTGGATGTCCGGAAACGTGGATGATCCACGAATCCGGTTGGAAGTCGAGGATGCGGTCGGCGAAGCCGCGCACCGCGTCGGAGACGTCACCAATTGTCGGCACCTGCTGCAAGTATTCGTGACGGGTGGTCAGGCGGCCGGCGAAACCACGCTGCCAGCCATCCACCATCGCCAGCGAGAAGGCCCATACGCAGGCCGTCGCCCACGTCGACAGGATCAACGTCCGCCACTGCAATCGCTGCGCGACGGACGGGCCCCACAGCGCGACGGCGAATCCGATCAGGATGGCGGGGCCGGTGCCCGCGCCGACGTGCATCTCCCACGCGCCGTGAATCGGTGCAGACGCTGCCAACTCGGCGAACTTCGCGGGAGTGACGTCGATCAACGGCAGCACACCAAGACCCATGTGCGGCAGGGCGAAAGCCGCAACGACCAGTCCCAGGCCGATCAGTGCGACGACCGCGTCGCGACGGGCCGGGACGGTCGATTTCAGCCGGTCGCCGAGCCGACGACCGTGCGAAGTGCCGCCTTTCGTGGCGCGATCACCATTGATCACGGACTGCCCTCTTCATGCCGGAGAACGCGGGTGCGAAGAGTACAACACGCCGCCAGGCCGTTGCCGTCAGTGACCTGACCCTGCCGCTGCGATCGTCAAAGCACATCAGGCGACGAGGGTAGTCTCAATCGTCCTTCGTCACATGGTCGAAAGGCGCAGCGCGACAGCGCACCAGTGAGATTGAGGTAGCTTCAGCAGCACGGTGAGGTGATCGCGGAGTCCGGTTCACGACGCACCCGGGCCGACCCGTTGGAACATCTTCCGCCGCGCATCGCGTTGTGCGTCTCATGAAGGCGATCACCTACTCCCGAACAGGCGACATCTCGGTTCTGCAACCGCAAGACCGTGAGGTTCCCGACCCCGACGCCGGGCAGGTGCGGGTGCGCATCGTGTTTTCCGGTGTCAACCCGACCGACTGGAAGCACAGGAAGGGGACGAGCCCGGGCCAGCAGCTCGAATTCCCCGAGGTGGTCCCCCACCACGACGGCGCCGGAGTGGTGGACGCCGTCGGCGCCGGTGTCACCGACCTCGCGGTGGGTGATCGGGTCTGGGTCTTCATGGCCCAGCATCAGCGCCCGGACGGTACGGCCCAGGAGTACGTCGTGCTGCCCGTCACGTCGGTGGTCCCGCTGCCCGATGCCGTCGGTTTCGACGTGGGGGCGAGCCTCGGGGTGCCGGCGATCACCGCACACCGGGCGCTCACGGTGGCGGAGGGCTGGCCGTCGCGGCTGGAGCCCGGAGCCCTCGCCGGCGCGACGGTGCTTGTGGCGGGCGGCGCCGGAGCGGTCGGCCACGCCGCCATACAGCTGGCCCGGTGGGCCGGTGCCCGCGTCATCACCACCGTCAGCACCCCCGAGAAGGAGGCGCTGGCGGCCTCGGCGGGTGCCCACCACATCGTGAACTACCGAGCCGGGGACACTGCGGCGACGATCCGCGAGATCGCGCCCGACGGGGTCGACATCGTCTTCGAGGTCGCCCCGAGGCCGAACGCCGCGCTCGACGCGGCAGTGGTGTCGAACCGCGCGACGATCTCGATCTACGCCAACGACGGTGGCGGCAGTGTGGAACTCGACATCATCTCGAACATGTGGGTGAACGCTCGCTACCAGTTCCTGGTCCTGTACACCGTCGGCGAGGATGTGCTGGCCAACGCTCGCGACGACGTGGCCGCCGCGGTCCGCGACGGGGCCATGGGGGTCGGCGAAGCCAACGGGCTGCCCGTGCACTACTTTCCGCTCGAGGAGACTGCGTCTGCCCACGACGCGGTCGAGAGCGGAGTGACCGGCAAGGTGCTCATTCAAGTGAGTGAGTAGCGGATCGCGTCACGGCACCGACGTGGCTGCGGCTGGGGCGGATACGCACCGACATTCTTGCGCTCGCGGTACAGAGGTCAATCCGCGGAGCCCACATTCGTCAGCAGCACGGCTGCCTCGTTGTAGGGAAACGCTCGGTAGAGGAGGCGAGAACGCGGTATGACGTTGGCCGCGGCCTCGGCCTTGCTCACCACCCGCGGGTTGACGAGCGCGACAGCCCGTCCACGCTTGCGCAGCACCGTCGGTCCACCGGCCAGCACGTTCTTGAACCAGTCCGTCTGCAGGCCGTAGCCGACGAGGATGGCGTAGCCATCATGGGTCTGGAACACCAGAAGGGGCGTTCGATATCGCTTACCCGACTTCCGCCCGACGTGCTCGAGCGTCCCGAGGTTCGGAAGCCAGGGTGTGATCGTGCGAGCTGCCGGATTGGTGACTCGCTTGTTGAACTCGGCGATTCGGCGAGGCACGCGCATTCTTGGAGTCTAGGTATTGGTCGAGGTTCCTCGCTGACGCGGTGCTCACGCAGGGAGCTGCCTGCAATCGCCCTTACCTGCAAGAACTTCAGTGCCCCCAGTCGGACTCGAACCGACACTGTGCGGATTTTAAGTCCGCCTTTTTGGTCGTTTGCAGGTATCGGTACTCTTGGGGTCTGCCTGCGACTAGCGGCTTGTTCTGGCATTTCGCTCAATTTAGCGTTGGTACGGATGGGCCGTCTGCGGTGACATGTGCATACACACCGTTTACAAGTAACACCCCTGCTGGACAGAGTTATGTGCAGGCAATTGCAACGCGCCCCATTCCCATCGACGCCCGGATTGCCGACCAAGCCGGGAATGCACCTAGACCGGTGCCTAGTCTCGTCGTCGGACTGCCCGCTCAATCACTTGCGCAACCGGTCAACCAACAGCGTTCGCACGCTCCCTCACGAAAGTCGCTCGCGTGCAAAGGTTAGGACACTCGTCGATCCACCCAGCATCGACTTGTCGCAACTACTGTCGGGACTTCGACCGCTACGCTCACCGCGAGGAAACGCTGTTGCGCGGCCTGGGATGATGATTCAGTGAGACCCGTCCGCCTGTCACCGCCATTCGCCGCCGACAAACAAACAATGCAGCGATTTTTTGCCACTCAGGCAGCCGAATTAGTTGAACGCTTGCCCGCCGAGTCGTACAGGTTCGGTCAGCCATTGGCAGTTCATGTGGCGCTTATGGAGAGCTTCTTGATAAATGTCCGGTTACTGGTTGAGTTCCTCGGCGTACAGCCGTCGAGCAAAAAGGCCGATGCATCGGCAGCAAGCCTGGACCCAGCCTGGCAACCTCCGAAAGACACAGAGCTCGCGCTTCGCCTCAAAGAACATTGGAGATTCGCGTCGAAGCACGTCGTTCACTTCAGCGACCAGTCGCACCTTTGGCAGACGCTGAATCGACGTCGGCTCGACAGCATCGCTGACGACGTGCTCACGCTATGGGACGACTACGCGACGCTCGCCGCGCATCCGATGATTCAGCGGCGCGGCAACTTCACCGTCTTTGGTGATTTAGATGCGAGCGAGGGGACATAAAACTCGCGGACTATTTGTTCCTCGATGCTCGGATTTCGAAGAACGGACGAGCTAGCTCCCCGCGAATCGAAGAACCGATTCATAACCCGAGGCCATCTGCGAAGCATCGTTCTTGCGCTCTGGCTGGCGCATTTTGGGTTGCGGCCCGAGCCTCCCCGATCGCCAGGTGACGACGACATCTGACGTCTTATCCGCACTAGCTACGGGGTCGAGGCGGCTGAGTCTGCGTGTCTGGCCCGCCCTGTGGATTCTTGGTGGAACGATCCGGCTATGGGGATCGACTACGCGACACGATGGATGGGACACTCGGCCATTTCTGGATGAATTTCGGCGATGTCTACAATCTCGACAAGGCGGACGACGGCTACGTGCGGTTGGCCGACGACAACTTATTCCACATCGATACGCTTCGCACTCGTCAATACAACAGCGAATTTGGCAGCAACATCGAGCGACTGCCGCTTCCCGACACGATCTATGCGATGACGAACGTCACTCGCTCCATCTTCTTCGATGTCGCCGGTGTCGCGCAGTCGAACGTGATGGGCCAGCGGGCCTCAACCCAAACAGTACGAACCCGCGGTGTGATCGTGAATGTGCCACTCGCAACGCTGAAGGACGACAGATTTCTAACCGTTGAACTAGAGATCCCGCAAGTTACACGTTGGGCCGGACTCACCAGCATCGCAGAGAGCGTCGACGGGTCACCCAGGCAATTCACTGCCAAAACCATTGAGGTGAAGTCTCTTGAACTCGAGATCCGACGCGGTTTCAACTTGAAGCTGGACTCGACATGGCACGTGGACGGTCCCGATGACCGGCGAACGATCAATGCGCCGCTCGTGGTTGGCACGTCGAGCCGGACACCGCGCAGGTGGCACGACCACCTTGTGCCGCTAATCGCCGTCCAGGACCTGATCAATCTCGCCCACGAAGGATTCGTGCCAGCGGAGCAAGCAAGGGTTGAGTTCAAGATCGAAGACGACGGTAGGCCGCGAGAGTCCGCCAAACTCTGGAACTCTCGATTGATGGCGCTGCCGCGCCGAGGCGGCGTGTCAAGTCCAGAGTCAATGACTAGGGTGCCGTTGTTCTACTTGGGTCACATTGGCGGTGTCCAGGGCTTGCGCAATTGGATTCGACTCGACGCAAAGCATCCGCGAGCCACAGGCCCGCTTACAAACACTTTTCGCTACGGCGAGACCGGAGTTGAGGTACACCTCATAGAGATTGCCGTCGGCATGGAGTACTGGACCCGTCTACATAACGAACAATTCAAACGGGCGTGGGCTAGACCCCGGAAACGAGGCAAGAAGAATGAGCCCCTTCCGATGGCTTTGGGCCGCTACGTTGGACCAGCCTTCACCGACTTTGTCGGCGGCGATCTCGACGCCTGGGTGGATCTATTTTGGGGCACCTACAACAGCTTGAAGCATGCGCCGAATTTCGAGTACGACCCTCATGAGGTCGCTACTTTGGGAGATACAGGCGCGCTGTTGCTACTGGGCGCTCTACTAAACCGAGTCGCTGGAAACAGAATCCCGATGGTGGCTCTGACAGGTAGCGTCCGGACGCAGCGACTGAAGGAGCGCATCCAGAAGCTGGTTGCGGGAACCTAACTCAACCAGCAGCCACGAGAGGGTAGTGGAAGATGGAACCACCGGAGGCATTTTCGCACTGCTACGCGCGCACTCTTCGGATCGAGAACGAGAACTCCGGCTCATGTTCCGGGTTCATCTTGCGCTACCAGAGACAAGACTGGCTAGTGACCGCGAGGCACGTCGTCACAGAGGTCGTCGTTCCGGGACACGGGAGGCCGATTACGCTCCGCGACAGGCGATTCAGCGTCCTAGACCAAAGCGGCTTCAAGCATTCCGGATCGGACTTAGAAAAGCTCGACATGGTCGATTTTCGTGCCGATGTAACTGTGTTTCGTGTGTGGTCTCAAGACATCAACTTAGGACCGCCGCTATTACCCTTCGGCGGAGATGACGTGCGG
The DNA here is from genome assembly GCF_010723735.1 of Mycolicibacterium hippocampi. Lineage (GTDB taxonomy): Bacteria > Actinomycetota > Actinomycetes > Mycobacteriales > Mycobacteriaceae > Mycobacterium > Mycobacterium hippocampi. Next base: position 5,320,434 of record NZ_BLLB01000002.1, read on the forward strand.
CCTACCCAAGACGTGTACTTCTTGGGCTTCCCCGGCTTTGACCTCCCGGAGGCCTACGGCTTAACGCCTTCGTCTACAACTCCGTTGATCAAGCGGGCGATGGTGTCTGGACAGGCGGACCATTACGACATAAAAGTCTGGTTGCTCGATGGGATGGCCAACCACGGGTTCTCCGGCGGTCCGGTGGTCATTTTCGACTCGAGGTCCGCCAGCTATCAGGCGCTGGGTGTCATTAGTAGCTATGCACCCGCGAATGTACGGATCATTCCCGAACTGATTACCCCTGACCCGCACCGAGTGGGTGTCTCCCCGCTATCACCAAAGGACCGCTTTTTCGAGACCAACTCGGGTATCGCCGCTTGCTTCGACATCAAGCACGCCATCGCCGACATCGACCAATACCTGAAAAGCCCCTAGCCGAATAGCGGCGTAATCTTCCGATCTCTCCGGCCTTTAATGGGACGGGCGCAGGCCCAGATCGACGTGAGGCCCTGCGCCCCAGACACTTCGACATCAGCATTACCGTACGCGCCCAGGGAAGCTTTGACTTAAGAGGTGTCTGGATACGCTAGCGGGGTGGCCGTGGCAGCGTCCCTAGCGACGGAGTCCTTCTGCCTTCCACTTTGGCTACGCCGTAGCGTCGCCGTGCGACCCAAACTGGTGCCAGCTAGCCGAGTTCGCGTATCACTCCGATTTCTCTTTCACAGTTGACGCATCACGGATGAGGCGTCGTCGGCCAAACGCCGAACTTCTCTGCTTCTGCTCTGGTGGCCGAAACCCACGCGAGTCGCTGCTCTGGATCAGCTTGGGGAACATGCTCTAGCAGCTCCCACAGTTCGAGATACAGGTTGATAGCCATGATTAACGTTTGGCCGATGTGGACTGAGTCTTTGGCAAAAATCGCCTCTGGCTTCACACTGCGCGGAAACATCGCGTCAACAAGTGCACTTGGCGCACCGTGCGCCTGGTCAGAGTACGGAACGAATAGAAGGTCGTACTGGTCGACGCGAAGCGGATGATCAGACTGCTTGGCCAGAGTACGAACGTTATGGCCCGACCAGTACTGCTCGCGATTCAACCTGCCCCGAGCGGAAACTGAGCGAAACTCAGGGAATGCATTGGCAAGGATTTGTTCTGCCTCTTGTAGGCGGTCTTCGTCGATCTCCCGTCCCGTCTTCTTCGCGTATAGCAGAGCTCCCCTATCTCTCTCGACGTGCTGCATAAGGCCGTACTTCGCATACAGCAGGTTCCCGTGGTCGCGGTCGTTGAAGGTCTTGAGATGTTCTATGTTGAGCACAAGCTCGAATAGTTGTCGGACAATTCCGACGGCGAACTCCCACTGCCCCTCCTCGCACAACACACGAGCCGATTTGAGAGCGTTGATGCCTCTCATGAACATGCAGGCGTCAAAGATAAAGAGCCGCGCTTCGCGGTTCCTTTCGGGTCGAGTCGCGCCGCGAAGGGCGTCGTCACCTGCCGCTCCCATTGAGAACACCAGATCAAAGTACGAACTCATCCGCTCTCGTTGAGGCGCGAACACGTAAGCCACATCCGGCTTAGCCGCGCCCTGCGAACGATCGTCATCCGTCTTGTTTTGATTCCCTTTGCTATTTGCCACTAACTGAGGGTATCCAGCAGACGCGTCGCGCTTCGAGCCATTTTCCGCCGGTGAGGTTTGGGCAGCAGTAGGGCGGAATGTCGTCGCTGACCGACCAAGGTCCTGCCACATGGCGTCTCAATTCTTTAGATTTGCAACATCTTGTTGGTGTGTGTCTCGCCAACAAAGACTCCCAGTTCGAGATGTCTCAAAACATGCCTCAGAATCGTAGTCTCGTATCTTGCACTTCTGAGACTTTTGCGACAAACTGACCTTCGTGAGTGCCTCTGCTACCGGCGTTCAGCTCGGCTATGCACGAGTCAGCACCGGCCACCAATCGCTAGACCAACAACTCGATGCCCTCTCGACAGCCGGGGTGGATCCGCAGCGCGTGTACACCGATTCGCTGTCGGGCGCATCGACCCGCGAACAACGACCGGGGCTAGCGGCGCTGCTCGACTATGCCCGCCCCGGCGACACCATCGTGACGGTCGGAATCGACAGATTGGGGAGGAATGCAGCAGAGGTCATGACGACCATCCGCGAGTTGGGCGAGCGCGACATCGTGTTGCGGTCATTAAGGGAGGGCATCGACACCTCGAACGCCACGGGTCGGATGGTGGCAGGCGTGCTGGCTAGCCTCGCCGAACTGGAACTGGAACTTGGTCGTGAACGCCGTACAGCCGCGAGAGAGGCACGTCGAGCTCGTGGCCAACACATTGGTCGCCCCAAGGCTCTCGATGCCTCCAAGGCGGCGCTGGCACACCGTATGCATGCTTCAGGCGAGTCAGCGACAACCATCGCAACCACACTGGGCGTCTCCCGGGCTACGGTCTACCGCGTGCTGGCCGACCTAAGCGACGACGACACGTGATGGCCGACGATGAGCCGCTCGACAACATCGACGCCGAGTCGCTCGCCCTGCGCCGCAAGCTATTCGAGAAATACGGGCCTCACGTCGACCTAGTTGGTCTCGCCGCTATCGGAATCACCCGGCGTCTGTGGCGCAATGACGAGTATGGCTACGTCGAGGAAGCCCACAATCGCATCACCGATGGCGAGATGATGGCCGCCAACGTGGCAACCACGAGGCTCGTTTTAGAGGGGCTTGGCACGTATCCCGAAGTCGATTGGCAGACCCTGGCTGATGCATTGACCGATCCACACCGCGTCGCGGGGCGGCGCACTGCCGTCGACCTTCTTGGCAAGACACGACATCGACGCTGGGCTAGTTGGGCACGGAAGTTCATCCTCGCGATTCCGCGCGTGATCGACCAACACGGCGCAGAGTACGTCGTGCTGGGTCTCGCCAATGATGGTGCTGTCTCTGCCGATTGGTGGGGTGGGCCCCCGCTGGCCACAACTCGTCGATGCGTTCATCGCCCAACGAAGCGCTGCCCCACCTGGAATGTCGGTCGAGGCCCTGCGACTGGGTCTCCTGGATGCACCCGACCAAGTCGACCCAGCGATTCTGGATTGGTGCACGGGGGTTCAATTGATCGGATACACGCGCCTGACCGAATAGCTTCGATACGCCACGACGCCGAGGCTCCCGGCGCACTCAGATGCCGGCGTTAGGGACCGCGACCTTCCGCTAGAGGGCAGGCAAGTAGTTCGCGTGAGGCCATGCACCACTGCGCAGTTGCCAATGACATCAAGCAGGGCGTTGATCATCGGTTGAGTCGAAGTTCAGCCTAAACAGATACGGCGAACTCATGCCGCCCTCGGCCTGCCTCAAGAACTCCAACTCAACCTGCTCAAGTACTTCCAGGTCATCGTCCAGAGTGGACTCACTCGCACCTTCGTTCGTCGCTGAGAACAACAGATTCGCCCACCGCGCGTTCCTCACGGACCACATCGTGAGGCTGTGGGGCGCCCATAACACCCAAACGGTATCGACACCGACGACATCGACGAGCGGGGCAAGATGGTGAGCGAGCAGCGGCGCGTCGGTGACTTCGGCGATTGGGTGATCGAGGAAATGAGAGATTAGGAATACATTCTTGGAGTGGTCATCGCCGGACTTTCGTTTCAGTTGACCCACAGCGGCCTCGATGGCCTCCATCCCTTCAAGCGCTAGTACGTCATTAGCTACCCTGACCGTAGAGGAGTACACCCTTTCATGAGGAACCCTCCCCTCCAGCGCATCTCGGTCGATACTTGCGTCGAACTCTCGATACGGCCCCTTCAGAGATTTGATCTCGAAGTCTGCGAAGCGGGTATCCGCCAGCCCCATTGTCTGGGGGATGCAGTTCGAGCGCGACAAATCGAAAACGAGATCCGCCTCACCCGCACGGTCGATAGCAATTGGTGCGCATCCGAGGTAAGCCGTTGCGAGGATGGCAGCGAGGTGCTCGCCAGCCCTCACCTTAAGCTTACGGAGATCTTCTCCTTCGAAAGCACTAGCAAGCTCCTCCGCAGCCCAAAATACGTTCGAATGATGCACCGCGACAATGTGGCTGCCCACTGGACTCGATTCTGGCATGTACCGATTATCGCACCGGCCTGGCGCCGCTCTTCGTCAGTGCATCTCAACATGCAGGTCAGGAGGGCATCACGGGAACGCACGCCCTACCGGGCACTACCAATGGCAAAGTATGCAGCTTACGCCCGCCGCTCTCTGACCTTGAGAGCTCTGTCGCCTGGGGGAGGACCCCTCGGACATCCGCACGAGACACCTCTTGCAAATCAGCGCCTCTCTCTCCGCGAAATAACAACTCAGTCTTGCATTTTCAATTCCCATGCACTGAAAAGCAGACCAAGGCGCTCAGGCAGATTCCTCGCGGCCCTCGCGGTTCTCGCGCTCCTCTGTCGGAGCCAAGTATCGCTCCCACGAATCTCGAAGATCATCGGCTTTGTAGCCCTTCAAGTTTCGACCGTCGATCCACAAATCCACGGGCCTGATGCCGAAGGGCCGCAGATGCTTTGAAAGGTCGCGAGCGTTGAACGATTCGCCGTCGGCGTGGAAGTACCGCCAGCGTCCTTCCCCTAGATGCGAAAGCGAGCAAAGTATCTGCTCAGTAGTCAACCTGCCGTCGGTTCCGAAGGCGGTCCTAAGGTCCCCCAACAGCTGAACTCCCACACTGGCCTTTTCATCGGTGGCGGTGAATGCGATCGCCGCCTCACGAGCCCGTTCTGGCCAGTGCCCGCCAGCAGCATCCGCGACCATCACTAGCGCTTCCCACACGTCAGCGGCACGGTCTTCCACCGGCATTTGGTCGGGGAAAGTCAGACTGACGGTGGCCATCCAGTTTTCGAGGCATTCGCCCAGAGCCGCTGCCTCGCTCCCGTTCGTGCGTTGCCTCCATGGCTCCACTCGCTCAATGCGTTTCCGCTTCTTCATGCGGATCACTACAGCTCGGTCGGCGACCGTATCGGGGAGATTGCCGAGTCCTGCAAGCGCAACCGCGCAGTACGCCGAATACTCTTGCCCACCCAGGACACCGTTCTCCCAAGTCCCACGTCCGGCTGTGGCACCTCTCCGGTGCCCCGCGTTTAGCAGCGCTCGCAGATCCTCATTGCCTTTGGCCCGCGAACCATAGACAGTGTCGATCTCGTCGTAGAAGAGCGTGGCTGGGAGGTCGTCCGAGATTTTCGCCAGGATGTAACCGGTCGAGGCTTGTGAGACGCGGATCCCTCGCGGCACCAGGAGCTGGCTTACCTCCAAGGCGCGAGTCTTACCGCTGCCTTTCTCCGCCGACATGAACGCAATGCGGGGTGTCGATTCCCACGCATCCATCCGCCATGTGTGGGCGAGCCACAGCGTATGAGCATGGCGTGCATGGTCGTTCGGGTATGCAATGAAGCGAGATAGAAACTGCTCGACTTCATTCAGAGTCTGACAGCCGTCAGAAGCCGCGAGGTCCGCTAGATACCCGAGATCGTGTCCCGTGTCGGCGCTCACCGGGCACCGCCGCGAGCAGTCGCTGTCTTCTGCGTTTCGATCCACGCCGCCACGTCTGTGGCGTCGTAGAAGACGGTACGTCCGAGCTTGAAGGAACGCGGCCCTTCGCCTCGATGTCGCCACCACCGCCATGTCGCCACCGGAATACCGGTCTGCTCTGATACCTCGCTAGTGCGGAGCAGCTGGGGATAGCCATTGCTTCGCGAGCTCTTCACTTCACTTCGAGCTGTAGTCTCTGTCGTCATGCGCTAACCCTGACAGGCTGATTGATGTGATCACAGAATCGTCTTGGCATTGCCGATAGGGGCTGTTCGTTCATAGTTCTGAACATGCCACAACCTAGTAATCACAGGTCGAGGGCATTTAGGCTTGGTTCACAGCAATTACACCGCTTGGACTCGGCGAAGCAGCGCTCTGGGCAGCCGTCATCGCGTCCCCTAGCACCCTGGCTGCGTTCTGCAGATCATCGCTATACAGATGACCGTAGCGATCAAGGGTCATAGACGCAGTCGCGTGTCCCAATTGCCGCTGCACCACCTTGATGTTCGCCCCGGTCTTAATGAGAAGGCTCGCCGCGGTGTGCCGCAAAGCATGCGGCGAGATTGAAGGGAACTCCGGTGTGATTGGTTGGCCGTGTTCATCTAGCTCCTCGGCATCAATCTCCGCTTGCCGCTGGTCCATCGCTAGCCGCTGAAGTTGCCGTACCGCCTCGTCGAACACCCAGCGGTATTGACCCAATGTCAGATTGTTGCCGTTCCTGCCAGGAAAGATCAAATCATCGGCATCCGTGGGTAATTCAGCGAGGATGTGCGACCAGACCGGCGGCGGCACCGCCACTTCGCGAATCTTGCCAGTCTTAGTGCCCGAGGTGACCATGCCCTTGCCAGTGACCGCCGTCGCAGACTCTCGGATGATGAGCTTGCCGTTCTTCACGCTCCCCCGCCGCAACGCGACGGCCTCACTAAATCGCAACCCGCAGTAGCCAAGGACCAAGGTGAGCGTGCCGTACTTCCCGCAGCGGTCCGCCAGGTCCAATAGCTGCCGATGGTTTAGGTACTGCATCTCGCGCACCGATTCGCTCGGCAGCTCCTCGCGTGTGTCGATCTCGGCAACGACGTTCTTGGTCGCCAGCCCGGCCTTAACGGCGTACTTGAATACGGCCCCCATCAGTTGATGCGTCTGCCGGATTCGGCTAGCGGAGAGTGGTTTGCCGGACTGCGCGCCATTCACTGAGAGCCCAGCGAACCACGCTGAAATTTGGGGATAGGTGATCTCCTTCATCGGCACATCGCCCCAACGAGGCAGGACCAACGTGTCCAGAATCGACCGATACCCCGCTATCGTCTTGGGCTTCCGCTGCGCACCGGTTTTGGTCAACAACCAGTCCTCCGCCACCGAACGAAAGGTTCCCGTTCCGACTGCTGGACTGACCCAGGTGTTAGTGACCACCTTTCCGCGTTGGTCACGCGACCAAGCTTCGGCCTCCACTTCCGTACGGCAGTCGCGGGTGTGTTGCTTGCCGTCGTCGCCGACGTACCATCCGCGCCAGCGACTACCGATGCCCTGCGGCTTGCCCAGACCCTGGACCCACCTCCCCGTCGCCCGCTTCGTGGGCTTGCCGTCCCGGGTCTTCCACAGATCGATCACGCCGCCCGTGCCTGGAGTGCGCTTGATCGAACTCTGAGGCTTCACGTCAGCGGCATCAGTCCCCGTCAGACTCACAGGCTTCCCCACGGAACCGAGATTACAACCTGCATACAGAACGAAGAGGACAGCCGGCCAAAAACGTATTGACCTGGTGCCCCCAGTCGGACTCGAACCGACACTGTGCGGATTTTAAGTCCGCTGCCTCTGCCAATTGGGCTATGGGGGCGTCACCAACGCGCTGATCCTAGAGACTTCGCGTGCGCGACGCCCCGACAACCCCGCAACGCGCCGCTCCCACGACGCACCATGTCAACGTCGGGGCACACCCGTCGACCACAACGCCCAGGCGACCAAGACCGGCTGAAAGAGTAGACGGACAAAGCGACGGCCGTCGGTGTCGAGCCCGAAACCGTCACGCTTGTTCACGAACTGGGCGATGTTGCCAGGGAACACGGCCACGAAGAACGCTGCCGCCAGCCGCCCCACCAACACCCGGTCGCGGCGCAGCAGCGCCAGACCGGCCCCCAGCATGATCTCGACGCCGCCTGAGGCCATCACCACCCCGTCCTCGTCGAGCGGGACGAACTTCGGGACCTGGGCGCGGAACGTCTCCCGCCCCCAGAACAGATGGCTCAGACCCGCGAAGACGAGCACACCCGCCAGAGCGAGACGGCCCGCGGTTCGTGCCGACGTGGTGGGGGGAGGCTCCGGCAGATCGGTGTTGGTCATGCCTCCCTTTCTACCGGGCATACGTGGGCCGCGTTGTGTCAGGCGAGGCGTCGCACTCAGCTCGTCGGCGGCTCGTGGGGCACTTCGGGATGCTCAGCGTGCCAGCGGTTTTCGGCCTGCCGAACTCGCCGGTGGGTGTACGCCAGCCAGCTCAGTCCGGACGCACCGAGGATCACAGCGATCACCACTGCCACGATGCCCACCGTGGCGTTGCCGCTGCCGAAGGAGAAAAGTCCCACGACCAGGGCCACCACCCCGATCCCGACGGCGATCAGGCCGGGGGCGTTGACACCGTTCTTCATGGACTCGCCGGCGTGCTGGCGATAGGTGCGGGCGTGATCGACAGGATCACGTGAAGTGTCAGGCATAAGATCCATTTCCCATTAAGTTTCGGTGTTTCGGTGTTTCGGCGTCACTCGTAGGGCGGGTACTGCGCTTGGCGCAGCACCCGCGCCAGGTGCGCTGCGTTGCGAGCGACCGCCGCTGTCGTGGATGCCACCGCCTTGGGCACCTCGTCCAGATCCTGGTAGTCCGTCGATTCCATGGCGGCGCCGTTCCAGTACGTGCCTCCCTGCGACGGGATGCTGTATCCGATGTCGTTGAGCCCCTGGAACACGTCGGCGATCACCTTGTGAGCGCCGTCCTCGTTGCCCACCACACTGACCACCGCCACTTTTCCGGCCATCTCCGGACGTCCCTGCTCGTCGTTGTTGGAGAGCTCCGCGTCCAGTCGCTCCAGCACTCGCTGGGTGATCGAGGACGGATGCCCGAGCCACACCGGGGTGCTGATGAGCAGGATGTCTGCGGCAAGCACCTTCTCTCGCAGCTGCGGCCATTGATCACCGTCGCCCATGTCGGTCTCGACTCCCGGGGCGATCTGGAAATCGGCACATCGGACTGCGTCACACTCAACGTCCTGGGTACGCAATGTTTCGAACAGGTGCTCTGCTATCAACGCGCTACTCGACGGTGCAGGACTCGGTTTGAGGCTGCACACCAGGGCCAGCGCGCGAAGTGTCGTCGAATCTGACATGTCGTGGTGGTACCCGACGTAAGGGCCACCAAACGGGGCCGCCTCAGGCGTCAGTCATAGGTCACGTCCGGACAATCATGGCGATTGTTTCAGAGCTGCTGCACCAGGGCATGTTTCCGTGGCCAACACAGATAGGAGAACCGACAATGGGTCAACCGAATCCGGACAAAAGCGAACCCGACGTCGAGTCTGACGACAAGGTCGCGAGCTCACGGGCCAACGACGGGGAAGACGGCGCCTACGTGGGCCAGACTTTCTCCGACGACGACTTCGATGCCGAAGAGAGCGGCGCGGAGGCACGCAGCCAGGACGGGTGATCCGTCAGTCGTCCTCCCACGGTGGGGTGTCGTCCATCTTGTCGTAGTACTTGGCCAGGTGGCTTTTCACCCGGTCGATGTCCTTCTTTGGGAGGTCCACCCCGCCGCGGGAGCCCTGCATCACCGCCGCGGCAGCGATGACGCCACGCGGAACAGCTCTCAACTCACCGTCGACGACATCGGCGATCAACAGCTTGTACGCGGTGAAATTGTCCTTTTTCTCGTTGTCGTACCACACGTGCGCCTCGCGGTACTTCTGGTTGGGCTCGTCGGTGGCGTCAGCCCAGGAACGCACACGCTTCTCCGCGGCGCTGCCATCCCATTCGCGATCGCGGTCAGCCACGGGTAGATTTTGAAATGCAGTCACTGACATGGGATCTCCTAACCTCGACTTCTGTTCAGGAGTAGCGCAACTTGAAGATCAGGTCTTCCTTGCTCAGCGTGGAATATCCCGTCATGCCGAGTTCTTTCGCCCGACTCTTCAGCTGACGCACGGTCCAGTTGTAGTACGAACTGGAATCTGCGCCGCGCCGGCCGGCCACCGGCCTGGTACGGGTGGCAGGTGCCATGACCATGACCTCCTATGTTCGAATCCAGTCCCCGTAGAGTGCCCGACACACGAACTACCAAAACCGCAGCGCCGACGGCCCCACTGACCAGCAGCGATGAACACTCCGACAGGTTTCAGCTCGGGGCCTTCGGGTACGCCACCCACTCGAGGAGGTCCGTATGAGTGCGCCGACGACCGGTTCGGTTCGGCATGGGTGAGCACGAGAACCCGCAGGGCACCGCAGCTTTCGAGAGCCTGGTGTCGCTGCTCGACTACCCGATGTTCATCGTCACCACCAGGGCAGGCGACCAGCAAGCCGGGTGCCTGGTCGGCTTCAGCTCACAGACCAGCATCAACCCGCCGCGTTTCCTGGTCGGGCTGTCCCGTCGAAACCACACCTTCACGGTGGCCGCCGAGGCCACCCACCTGGCCGTGCACGTGCTGCCGCGCGACGAACTGCCGGTGGCACGACTGTTCGGCGGTGAGACGGGCGACGAGACCGACAAGTTCGCCCGATGCACGTGGCACCCGGGACCGGAGGGGCTGCCGATACTGGACGCGGCCGAGTCGTGGTTCGCCGGCAAGATCACCCACCGCTTCGACGTCGGCGACCATGTCGGGCACCTGCTGGAGCCGATGGCAGGCAGCGCGCCCGACGACCTGCGCGAACTCATCAGCTTCTCCGATGTCCGCGACGTCGATCCCGGACACGACGCATGACCGAGGTGGGACGGGTCGACGCCGGCAGCGCCGTCGAGGACCACGGTTACCGGCCCGCACCCGACGGCGTGCGGGCCAACATGATCTTCAGCGCCGACGGTGCCGCGGCGTTCCAGGACCGCGCCGGGCCGCTGTCGTGTCCCGCTGATCAACGACTACTGGTGGCTCTGCGCGCCTACGCCGACGTAGTGCTCGTCGGGGCGGGAACGGCGCGCGCCGAACGCTACGGACCGGTCCGACTGTCCCCCGCCCACCGTGAACAACGCATCGCGCTCGGACTCTCCGAGCAACCACCGCCGATCGCCGTGGTCTCTCAATCGGGAAAGCTGCCCGACACCATGTTCGGGTCGGCGCCGCCGTTGCTGATCACCAGCGCCCGTAGCGCTCGTGACAATCCCGAGGTACAGGCGACACCGTGTCAGGTCCTCACCTGCGGCGAGGACGCCGTGGACATCCCCGACGCGCTGGCTCAGCTGCGGGATCGCGGCCTCCGCCGGGTGCTGTGTGAAGGGGGGCCGACCCTGCTCGACGAACTGGTGGGCGCCGATCTGGTCGACGAACTCTGCGTGACGCTGGCGCCGAAGCTGGCCGGGAGCCAGCCGCTGGGCCGCGGCACCCCCAGCACCCTGCCCGCTCCCGCCGGGCTGACCCTGCGTCACCTGCTGATCTCCGAGGACGACTATCTGTTCCTCCGGTACGGACGTCGGCTCTGACCTGCCTGGGCTGCTCACTCGCCGGTGCGCATGCTCAATGGCCAGACCAGCCAGAAGAGAGTGAACAACGCCAGGGCACAACCACCGGCGACCAGGGCGGCCGGCCGCCCCGCCACCGCCTCGAAGATGATCGTCGTCATCCCGGTCAGCGCCACTCCGAGGAAGAGCACACCGGTGTAGGCGCAGCGGTGCGCCGCGGCGACCAGCGACACCAGCCGGTGACGGCGGAACAACATCCGGTGCATCGCCACAGGGGCGATCAGCAGCGCGGTGGACACCACAGCCGCAGCGACGGTCGCCATGTACACCGCCACCATGGTGTCGTCGAGCAGGTCGAAGCGGGCTTGAAACGGCAACGTCAGCAGGAAGCCGGTCAGCAGCGCCACCCCCGTCTGCACCACACGCAGTTCCTGCAGCAGGCTGGCCCAGTTGCGGTCCAGCCGTTCGCTGTCGGTCTCGTTGCGTAGCGGGCCGTCGCCGGGATTCTGGTCGTCCACAGGTTGATCTTCGCAGCCGGCAAGGCCACCGTGCGCGACTCGGAAATCTAAGGATCTCCACAGGTACCGGCGAGGCGCTTCTCAGGCGGGCACTCCACCGTGGAGCCATGGCTGGTACTTCTCGACGGGCCGCGCTGGCGGCGGTGTTCGTGCTGATGTCCGCCGTCATGCTCGCCGCCCTGCCCGGCATTCACTCGGTATTGGCGTACTGGGCCGTCTCGGCCGTCGCCATTGCGGGCGCGATCGTCCTGATCGTGGCCGGAGAATCGGCGTGGGACCGGATGCTCGTCAACGCGCGCGCAGCCGGCGTCGTCGCCCCCTCCTGACCCGCACGGCGAAATGGGGTTCCGGGCTGTGAATCCGCCCGCGTGAGCGACCCTGAACCCCATTTCGACCCCACGCCCCGCAAGGAGGCCGTAAAAACGGCGGCGACGGGCATCAAGAATGCGTCAATGCACAGCTTGACCGGCTGAAACCGGGCATACGTTGGCGTCCGCAACCGACCAGATCGGGCGGGTGCGTCAACGAAGCGGGAGTGCGCTGATGTCTGTGATGTCCGTGGCCATCTACGTCGCGCTGACGGTGGCGGTCTTCGCCCTGCTCGGTGCGATCCAGAAGTGGGTCGAGGCCCTGTGATCCAGAACGCCGTCGGCCTCGCGCTCGCCGTCCTGATCGCGGTGTTCGTGTTCGCCGCGTTGCTGTTCCCGGAGAAGTTCTAGTGGGCACCACTGCGGCCGGCATCCTCTTCGCCGCTTCCCTGGTCGTCGCGCTGGCCGCAGTGCACGTGCCCCTTGGTGACTACATGTACCGGGTCTACGCCTCTACCAGGGAGTCTCGCGCCGAAGGGCTGATCTACCGGATCATCGGCGCCGACCCCAGAGCCGAGCAGACATGGGGGGCCTATGCACGCAGCGTGCTCGCCTTCTCGGCGGTCAGCATCCTGTTCCTGTTCGGCTTCCAGCTGCTGCAGGGCAGGCTGCCGCTCCACCTGGACGACCCTGCCATCGAGATGACCCCCGCGCTGGCCTGGAACACCGCGGTCAGCTTTGTCACCAACACCAACTGGCAGGCCTACGCCGGGGAATCCACCCAGGGCCATCTGGTGCAGATGGCGGGGTTGACGGTGCAGAACTTCGTCTCGTCCGCCGTCGGCATGGCGGTGGCGATCGCGTTCGTCCGCGGCCTGGCCCGACGCAGCACCGGCGAGCTGGGCAATTTCTGGGTCGACCTGGTGCGCGGAGTCATCCGGATCCTGTTGCCGCTGTCGGTCATTGCTGCGGTCATCCTGATCTCGGGCGGCGTGGTCCAGAACTTCGTGCTGCACGACCAGATGGTCGGCACGCTCGCCGGCGCGCAGCAGACCATCCCCGGCGGCCCGGTGGCCAGCCAGGAAGCCATCAAAGTAATGGGTACCAACGGGGGCGGCTTCTTCAACGCCAACTCGGCCCACCCCTTCGAGAACCCCACCGCGTGGACCAACTGGGTGGCGATCTTCCTGCTCGCGATGATCGCGTTCTCGCTGCCGCGGACATTCGGCCGGATGGTCGAAAGCCGCAGGCAAGGACTGGCGATCGTGGCCGTGATGGCCTTCATCGCCACGCTCAGCGTCAGCCTGACGATGCTGTTCCAACTGCAGCACCACGGCACCGTGCCCACCGCCGTCGGCGCATCGATGGAGGGTGTCGAACAGCGCTTCGGAGTGGCGAACTCAGCGGTGTTCGCGGCCGCCACCACGCTGACATCCACCGGCGCAGTCGACTCGATGCACGACTCCTACACCAGCCTCGGCGGCCTGATGTTGTTGTTCAACATGCAACTCGGCGAAGTCGCACCGGGCGGTGTGGGCTCGGGGCTCTACGGCATGTTGATCCTGGCAATCATCACCGTCTTCGTCGCCGGCCTGATGGTGGGACGCACCCCGGAGTATCTGGGCAAGAAGATCACCCCACGCGAGATCAAGCTGGCGGCAACATATTTCCTGATCACGCCGCTGATCGTGCTGACGGGCACCGCGGTGGCGATCGCGATGCCGGAGCAACGTGCCGCCATGCTCAACACCGGCCCGCACGGGTTGTCGGAAGTGCTCTACGCGTTCACCTCCGCCGCCAACAACAACGGCTCGGCGTTCGCCGGAATCGCGGCCAACACCACCTGGTACAACACCGCCCTGGGGTTGGCGATGATGTTCGGTAGGTTTTTGCCGATCCTCTTCGCGCTCGCGCTCGCAGGCGCGTTCGCTGCCCAGGCGAAGACCCCCGCGTCCATCGGCACCCTGCCCACGCACCGACCGCAGTTCGTCGGTCTGGTCGTCGGCGTGACCTTGATCCTCGTCACCCTCACTTTCCTGCCGGCCCTCGCGCTGGGCCCCCTCGCAGAAGGAATCCACTGATGTCGGTCACTGTCCAAGCAGCCCCCCACGAGCACTCCGCGCACACATCCTCGACCCGGATGCGCGGCGGACTGCTCGACCCACGTCTGCTGTGGACCTCGCTGCCGGAGGCACTGCGCAAGCTCGATCCGCGCACGCTGTGGCGCAACCCGGTGATGTTCATCGTCGAACTGGGTGCACTGTGGAGCACGATCCTGGCCGCCACCGAGCCGTCCTGGTTCTCCTGGCTGGTCGTGGTGTGGCTGTGGCTGACCGTGATCTTCGCCAACCTCGCCGAGGCGGTCGCCGAGGGCCGCGGCAAGGCGCAGGCCGCGACCCTGCGCAAGACCAAGACGGCGACGACGGCGCGCCGCCTCACCGGCTGGTCACCGGTGCACCCGGGCCACGAGGAGCAGGTGAGCGCCTCGCTGCTGCAGCAGGGCGACGTCGTCGTCGTCGAGGCCGGTCAGACGATTCCCGGCGACGGGGACGTGGTGGAAGGTATTGCCTCGGTGGATGAGTCGGCCATCACCGGGGAATCCGCCCCCGTCATCCGCGAGTCCGGCGGAGATCGGTCCGCGGTCACCGGCGGCACCACCGTGCTGTCGGACCGGATCGTCGTCCGGATCACCCAGAAACCCGGCGAGAGCTTCATCGACCGGATGATCGCCCTCGTCGAAGGCGCCGACCGGCAGAAGACGCCCAACGAGATCGCGCTCAACATCCTGCTCGCGGCCCTGACGATCATCTTCGTCTTTGCCGTGGCGACCCTGCAGCCGCTGGCGATCTACTCCAAGGCGAGCAACCCCGGAGTGCCGGACAGTCTGGCGCTCAACGGAAACGGCGTCACCGGTATCGTGCTGGTGTCCCTGCTGGTGTGCCTCATCCCGACCACGATCGGCGCGCTGCTGAGCGCCATCGGCATCGCCGGAATGGATCGCCTGGTGCAGCGCAACGTGCTGGCGATGTCCGGGCGCGCGGTGGAGGCCGCCGGCGACGTGAACACGCTGCTGCTCGACAAGACCGGCACCATCACGCTCGGCAACCGGCAGGCGTCGGACTTCGTTCCGCTGCCCGGGGTGACGCCCTACCAAGTCGCCGATGCCGCCCAGCTGTCCAGTCTCGCCGACGAAACACCGGAAGGCCGGTCCATCGTCGTCTTCGCAAAGGAGCAGCACGGGTTGCGCGCCCGCACCCCCGGCGAGCTGGCCCACGCCACGTGGATCGAATTCTCGGCCACCACAAGGATGTCCGGCGTCGATCTGGACAACCACCGGTTGCGCAAGGGGGCGACGGCCGCGGTCGCCGACTGGGTACGAGGCCAGTGCGGCAGCGTGCCAGCCGAACTGGACGACATCGTCGACACGATCTCTGCGGCCGGCGGCACACCACTGGCCGTCGGTGAGGCCAAGGACGACAACGCGACCGTGCTCGGTGTCATCGGACTCAAAGACGTTGTCAAGCACGGGATGCGGGAACGCTTCGACGAAATGCGCCGCATGGGGATCCGGACGGTGATGATCACCGGCGACAACCCGCTGACCGCCAAGGCCATCGCCGACGAGGCAGGTGTCGACGACTTTCTGGCCGAGGCCACCCCTGAGGACAAGATCGCGTTGATCAAAAAGGAGCAGGCCGGCGGCAGGCTCGTGGCGATGACCGGCGACGGCACCAACGACGCGCCCGCACTGGCCCAGGCCGATGTCGGCGTGGCCATGAACACCGGCACCGCCGCGGCCAAGGAAGCCGGCAACATGGTCGATCTGGACTCCGACCCGACCAAGTTGATCGAGATCGTGGAGATCGGCAAGCAGCTGCTGATCACCCGGGGCGCGTTGACGACGTTCTCCATCGCCAACGACATCGCCAAGTACTTCGCGATCATCCCCGCGCTGTTCGTCGGCCTGTTCCCCGGCCTGGAACTTCTCAACGTCATGCGCCTGCACAGTCCACAGTCGGCGATCCTGTCGGCGGTCATCTTCAACGCGATCATCATCGTCGCCTTGATCCCGTTGTCGCTGCGCGGTGTGCGCTACACGCCGAGCAGCGCTTCGAAGCTGTTGAATCGCAACCTTTCCCTTTTCGGTCTCGGCGGAATCGTCGCCCCGTTCATCGGCATCAAACTCATCGATCTGACCATCCGACTCCTCCCGGGAATGTGACATGAAATTCGGCAGCATCGTTCGACAGCACTGGGCCGCGCTCCGCACTCTGCTGGTGTTCACCGCGGTCCTCGGCTTCGGCTACCCACTGCTGGTATGGCTGGCCGGCCAGCTCCCGGGTCTGTCCGACAAGGCCGATGGCTCATTGGTGGTTGCCGACGGGCGAGCGGTCGGCAGCAGCCTGATCGGCCAGAGCTACACCGACGCCGACGGCAACCCGCTACTGCAGTACTTCCAGGGCCGGCCGTCGGCGGCCGGTGGAGGCTACGACCCGCTGGTCTCCGGCGGAAGCAACCTGGGCCCGGAAAGCATCGTCGACCTTCCCGGAAAGCCCAGCCTGCTCACCCTGGTGTGCTCCCGCAGCGCGGCCGTCGGCGAGCTCGACGGCATCAGCGGCGCGCGCCCGTTCTGCACCGGCGGCGGTGTCGGCGCGGTGCTGTCGGTGACCCCCACCCGCGTTGTCAGCGTCAACGAACCCTGCGAGACGACGCCGACACCGTTCCTGGCCACCTATGCGGGCGTGCGCGTCGAGTGCGCCGAGGCGGGTGCGGATCACAGCGACGGCCAGGTGGTGCCGATCCGCGGTGCGGCTCCCGCACAACCGGTGGTGCCCGCCGACGCCGTCACCGCCGGCGCGAGCGGGTTGGATCCCCACATCTCGACCGGCTACGCCGACCTGCAGGTCGAGCGGGTCGCCGCAGCCCGTGGCCTGCGGCCCGATCAGGTGCGCGCCCTCGTGGCCGCGCACACTGAAGGCCGCACGCTGGGGTTCCTGGGTGAGCCGGGGGTGAACGTCCTGGAGCTCAACCTGGCACTCGACGGTGGATGATGAAGAGGTGAGCTCGCCCGACCACCGCGCCAAGCGGGGTGAACTGCGCATCTACCTCGGCGCGGCACCCGGCGTCGGCAAGACGTACGCGATGCTCAGCGAGGCGCACCGCCGGCGCGAACGCGGCACCGATGTGGTCGCGGCGGTCGTCGAAACCCACGGCCGATGCAAGACCGCCGAACTCGTCGATGGCATCGAGGTGGTGCCGCCGAAGATGATCGAGTACCGGGGTCGCGAGTTCGCCGAACTCGACGTCGAGGCCGTGCTGCGGCGCCGACCCCAGGTGGTGCTCGTCGACGAGCTCGCCCACACCAACGCCGCCGGGAGCAAGAACGCCAAACGGTGGCAGGACATCGAGGAGCTGCTCGACGCCGGGATCAGCGTCATCACCACGGTCAACGTCCAGCACTTGGAGAGTCTCAACGACGTCGTCACCCAGATCACCGGGATCGAGCAACAGGAGAAAGTGCCCGACGAGGTGGTGCGTGCCGCCGATCAGGTAGAGCTGGTGGACATCACCCCGGAAGCGCTGCGGCGCAGGCTTGCCCACGGCAACGTCTACGCTCCCGAACGCATCGACGCGGCATTGTCCAATTACTTCCGGCGCGGCAACCTGACCGCGTTGCGCGAGCTGGCGCTGTTGTGGCTGGCCGACCAGGTGGACGCGGCTCTGGAGAAGTACCGTGCCGACCACAAGATCACCGCCACCTGGGAGGCGCGCGAGCGGGTCGTCGTCGCCGTCACCGGCGGCGCAGAGTCGGAAACGCTGGTGCGCAGGGCATCCCGGATCGCGTCCCGCTCCAGCGCCGAGCTGATGGTGGTCCACGTGGTGCGCGGCGACGGGCTGGCGGGGGTCTCGGCGCCGCAGATGGGACGCATCCGCGAACTGGCACAGTCGCTCGGCGCGACCCTGCACACGGTGACCGGCGACGGTGCAGCCGGAGTCCCTGCGGCCCTTCTGGATTTCGCCCGCGAGATGAACGCCACCCAGTTGGTTCTCGGCACGTCGCGTCGCTCTCGGTGGGCCCGGATCTTCGACGAGGGCATCGGCGCGACCGTCGTCCAGCGGTCCGGCAAGATCGACGTCCACATGGTGACCCATGAACAGGCCGGCAGGGACTCGCTGTGGGCCAGGGTCACGCCGCGGCAGCGCCGCGCCACCTCTTGGCTTGCCGCACTGGTGGTTCCGTCCAGCATCGGCGCGGTCACCATCCTGCTGCTCGACAGGTTCCTCGGCATCGGCGGCGAGAGCGCCCTGTTCTTCGTCGGTGTCCTGGTCGTCGCCCTGCTCGGAGGGGTGGCGCCGGCGGCGCTGTCCGCAGTGCTGTCCGGGCTGCTGCTGAACTTCTTCCTCACCGAACCGCGCTACACCCTGACCATCTCCGAGCTCGACAGCGCGATCACGATCGTGGTGCTGCTGGTGGTCGCCGTCGCGGTGGCGGCACTGGTCGACGGGGCGGCGAGCCGTGCCAGGGAAGCGCGACTGGCCGCCCAGGAAGCCGAGTTGCTGGCGATGTTCGCCGGATCGGTGCTGCGCGGTGCCGACCTGGACACCCTGCTGGATCGGGTGCGTGAGGCGTACTCGCAGCGATCGGTGAGCCTGGTGCGCGGCGTCGCGACCGTCGGATGCGCCGGTGCCGACCCGTGCGTGACGGTGGACGCCGCCGACACCGCGATCGAGGTCGGTTTCGACGACGACCCCGAGGAGTTCTGGCTGTTGATGGCCGGGCGCAAGCTCACCGCCCGCGATCGCCGGGTGCTGAGCGCGGTGGCGAACCAGGCTGCCGGACTGGTCAAACAGAAGGAGCTGGCGGAGGAGGCCGGTAAGGCCGAGGCGATCGCCCGGGCCGACGAACTCCGCCGCTCGCTGCTGTCTGCGGTCAGCCACGATCTGCGCACCCCGCTGGCTGCGGCTAAGGCTGCAGTGTCGAGCCTGCGCAGCGACGACATCGGGTTCTCCCCGGAGGACACCGCCGAACTACTGGCGACGGTGGAGGAGTCGATCGATCAGCTGACCGCACTGGTGGGCAACTTGCTGGACTCGTCACGGCTGGCAGCCGGCGTCGTGCACCCGCAGCTGCGCCGTGTCTATCTGGAGGAGGCGGTGCCACGCGCGCTGCTCGGGATCGGTCGGCGCGCCGCGGGATTCGACGGTAAGGCCATCGACCGGGTGAAGATCGAGGTCGACGGCACCGTGGTGATGGCCGACAGCGGGCTGCTCGAGCGGGTGCTGGCCAACGTCATCGACAACGCGCTGCGGTACTCGCAGGACGCGGCGGTGCGGGTCACGGCCGGACGCGTCGGCGACCGGGTGCTGATCGCGGTCGCCGACGAGGGTCCCGGCATCGCGCGCGGCACCGGAGAACAGCTGTTCGCGCCCTTCCAGCGCCTCGGCGACCACGACACCAGCACCGGTATCGGCCTCGGCTTGTCCGTCGCCCGCGGGTTCGTCGAATCGATGGGCGGCACCATCGCGTCCGCGGACACCCCCGGTGGCGGTCTGACCATCGAGATCGACCTGGCGGCGGCGCGATGAGCGCCGTGAAGACCCGGGTGCTGGTCATCGACGACGAGCCGCAGATCCTGCGCGCGCTGCGCATCAACCTGTCGGTGCGCGGCTATGAGGTGTTGACCGCCGCGACCGGCGCCGATGCCCTACAGAGCGCCGCCGACCACCGCCCCGATGTGGTGGTGCTCGACCTCGGGCTGCCCGACATGTCCGGCATCGACGTGCTCGCCGGGTTGCGGGGCTGGCTTTCGGCGCCCGTGATCGTGCTGTCGGCCCGCAGCGACTCCACCGACAAGGTCGAGGCGCTCGACGCCGGCGCCGACGACTACGTCACCAAACCGTTCGGCATGGACGAGTTCCTGGCTCGGCTGCGCGCCGCGGTGCGCCGGGGCGCCGCCGTCGACACCGACGAACCCGTCGTCGAGACGTCGTCGTTCACCGTCGACCTGGCCGCCAAGAAGGTCACCCGCAACGGCGCGGAGGTGCACCTGACCCCTACCGAGTATGGGATGCTCGAGATGCTGGTGCGCAACCGCGGCAAGCTCGTCGGCCGCGAGGAACTCCTCAAGGAGGTGTGGGGCCCCGCCTACGCCAAGGAGACCCACTACCTGCGGGTGTACCTGGCACAGTTGCGGCGCAAGCTCGAGGCCGACCCGTCACACCCGGTGCACCTGCTCACCGAAGCCGGCATGGGCTACCGCTTCCACGCCTGACCGCCTGCTCCCCGCGAAATATCATTCCGGGCTGTGATCGGGGCCTCGACCACGACCCGGAATGATATTTCGCGGCGCAGGCGGCTCAGCTGGCGGGGACTTCGGCGGCCAGCGCGATCAGCTTGGCACGCACCAGCTCGGGACGTTCGTCGGCGATGAAGTGGCCGGCGTCGACCGTCTCCAGCGTGTAGTCGTCGGCCCGGGCGGTCTCCACGGCGGCCAGCGCCGGCGCGATCGCGGTGTCGTTCTTGCCGAACAGCACCCGGATCGGCACCGTGGCCCGCCGCCGCTCACCGGAGCGGGTCATCCGCGGGATCTCCCGCACCAGGAACGTCCGGTAGGTGTCGCGTGCGGTACGGGCCACCACGGGATCCCGGAAGCGGTCGGTGTAGACCCGCGCGGTCTGCGGATCGATCTCCGAGGCCTTGGCGTACACCCGGTCGAGGAACCGCGTGCGAGTCTGAACGCGTATCCCGGCTGCGGCGATCAACGGCTGGTACAGCAGGAACCGCCAGGCGTGCCTGGCCATAACCTTCGGCGGCACCCAGGGATGGGCGATGTTCAGCGCGAGGTAGCCCTCGATGCGCTCGGGCACCCGCAACACCAACAGGTGGCCGAGGAAGCCGCCCCAGTCGTGGCCGACGAGCAGCACCCGCTCCAGGCCGAGAGCGTCGAGAAGCGCGATCAGGTCGCTGACCACATCCTCCTTGGCCCACCGGTGTGGTGCTGGACCCGACCAGCCGTAACCGGGCAGGTCGGGGGCGATGATGCGCATTCCGGGCGGCGGATCGGCCAGCAGATCCCGATACACCCAGTGATGCTGGGGCCAGCCGTGCAGGGCCAGCACCGGCCGGCCGTCCGGCGGTCCGGCCTCGGTCACGTGGAATCGGACCCCACGGGCAGTGACAAAGCTTCTGCGCACCTCACCGATCGGCGGGGGTTGGTTCGTCATGGCCCTGAGACTAATCCGAAGGGTTTACCGTTCTGGGTATGCCCGGGTATCGCGACCTCTTCGACACCAGCATCAACGATCCCGCCGCCTTCTGGGCCGACGCGGCGACGGCCATCACCTGGACCAAAGACCCGCAACGGATCCTGGACGACAGCCGACCGCCGTTCTACCGCTGGTTCCCCGACGCCGAGCTCAACACCTGTGCCAATGCGCTCGATCGTCACGTCGACGGCGGCCGAGCCGATCAGCCCGCCCTGATCTACGACTCCGCGGTGACCGACACCAAGCGCACCTACACCTACGCCGAACTGCTCGACCAGACCGCACGGTTCGCCGGGGGGTTGCGGGCACTCGGGGTCGGCAAGGGCGACCGCGTGGTCATCTACATGCCGATGATTCCCGAGGCCGTCATCGCCATGCTGGCCTGCGCCCGGCTGGGCGCGGTGCATTCGGTGGTCTTCGGCGGCTTCGCGCCGCACGAACTGGCGGTGCGCATCGACGACGTCCGGCCGACGGTGATCGTCTCCGCATCCTGCGGCATCGAACCGGCGCGGGTGCTGGAGTACAAACCGATGCTCGACGCCGCGATCGCGATGGTGTCCCACCCGCCCAAGAACTGTGTCGTGGTGCAGCGGGACCGGTGCCGTTGCGACCTCGTCGAGGGACGAGACCTGGACTGGGACGACGTGATGGCGGATGCGACGCCCGCCGAGGCGGTGCCCGTCGCCGCCACCGACCCGCTCTACGTGCTCTACACCTCCGGGACCACCGGCAAACCCAAGGGCATCGTCCGCGACAACGGCGGGCACGCGGTCGCGCTGGCGTGGAGCATGCGCCACATCTACGACATCGCCGCCGGCGAGGTGTTCTGGGCGGCCTCCGACGTGGGCTGGGTGGTCGGCCACTCCTACATCGTCTATGCGCCGCTGCTGGTGGGCGCGACGACGGTGCTCTACGAAGGCAAGCCGGTCGGCACCCCCGACCCCGGCGCGTTCTGGCGGGTGGCGGCCGAGCACCGGGTGAAGGCACTGTTCACCGCACCGACGGCGATCCGGGCCATCCGCAAGGAGGATCCCGACGGGCGGTACGTGACCGGCTACGACCTGTCGGCGCTGAAGTACCTGTTCCTGGCCGGCGAGCGACTCGACCCCGACACCTACCACTGGGCGTCGGACAAGCTCGGCATCCCGGTGATCGACCACTGGTGGCAGACCGAGACCGGGTGGCCGATCGCGGCCAACCCGATGGGCACCGAAGCGCTTCCGCTCAAGGCCGGTTCGCCCACCGTTCCGATGCCGGGCTACGACGTGCACATCCTGCATGACGACGGCAACGGTTGCGACGTCGGCGAAGAGGGCGCCATCTGCATCCGGCTGCCGCTGCCGCCCGGAACCCTACCCACGCTGTGGAACGCCGAGAACCGGTTCGAGGCCTCCTATCTGTCCGAGCACCCCGGCTACTACCTGACCGGCGACGGCGGCCACTTCGACGAGGACGGCTACCTGTTCGTGATGGGCCGCATCGACGACGTCATCAACGTGGCGGGCCACCGCCTGTCCACGGGGGCGATCGAGGAAGTGCTCGCGACGCACCCGTCGGTGGCCGAATGCGCGGTCATCGGGGTCGCCGACGAGATCAAGGGGCAGGCGCCACGGGGGCTGGTGGTCGTCAAAGCGGGGGCGCCGACAGACGGCCTCGCCGACGAGCTCGTCCGGCTGGTGCGCGACGAGATCGGTGCGGTGGCCTCGTTCAAGCTCGTCGACGTCGTCCCGGCACTTCCGAAGACCCGGTCGGGCAAGATCCTGCGCAAGACCATGCGCGGTATCGCCGCGGGCCGCGACGAGCCGGTGCCGTCGACCATCGAGGACCCCACGGTGCTCGACACGCTCACACCGATTCTGCGAACCTGAGCCAGGTTCACTTCCTGCCACGCCTGGGTACTTCCTCAGCACGCACGTCAATAACTTCGTGCGGGAGGAGGCGGCCAGATGTCTGCACCGAAGTACATGGCCGTCCAGGGCGCAGCCGTCATCGTGGCCACCGTGCTCGCAGCGATCGGCCTGCTGGGCTTCATCCCGGGCGTGACGGCGAACGTCGACCAACTCACCTGGCTCGGCCAGCGTTCTGACACCATGCTTTTCGGCGTCTTCGCGGTGTCGGCCCTGCAGAACATCCTCCACGTGGGCGTCGGCGCCGCCGGCTACTTCCTGGCCCGCTCGTATGCGGGTGCGCGGGCCTACCTGCTGGTGGGCGGCGCGGTCTACGTGGCGTTGTGGCTCTACGGGGCGCTCGTCGAACAGGGCAGCCGCGGCCATGTGCTGCCCCTCAACGGCGCCGACCAGTGGCTGCACCTGGGACTCGGCGCGGTGATGGTGTTGCTGGCGGTGACGCTGGCCGGGCAGCACGACCCGACAAAACGCCGGTCACGGATGCGCACCGCGACCTAAACAGCGCGACCCGGACGCGCCCAATGCACGGTTTCTGACGGATCTCGCCCAGATTCCGTCAGAGACCGTACATTCGAGGACATCACCCGATCGACAGCGCGATGCCGTCGAGGATGTCGTGCTCGCTGACCACCAGTTCGTTGATGCCTGCCCGTTCGCCCAACGCGGCGGCCAGTTCCTGCACGACGATCGCTCCCCCGCCGATCACGTCGACGCGGCCCTCGTGCATCGGCCCGAGCACCGCCCGCTGCTGACGCGTCATCGACAGCAGCTCCGCGCAGACCGCCAGCAGATCGTCGAAGCCGACCCGGGACAGATGGATGGAGTCGGGATCGTAGGTGGTCATCCGGTGGGCAAGAGCGGCCAGCGTCGTCATGGTGCCGGCGACCCCCACCCAGGTCCGGGCCCGCTCGACCGGCACCAGGCGCAGCGCCTCGTCGAGGGCCTCGCGCACCACCGAACGGGCGGCGACGATCTCGCCTTCGGTGGGGGGATCGGAATGCAGGCAGCGTTCGGTGAGACGTACACACCCGACATCAGCCGAGTAGCCGGCCACCACCTCATCGGAGTCATCGGCACCCAGCACCACCTCCGTGGAACCGCCGCCGAGGTCGACCACCACGAAAGGCGCTTCAGCGGAATCCAATTCACCGACCGCACCGTGAAACGACAGCCCCGCTTCCTCGGCGCCGGTGATCACCTCGGCCACCGCACCGGGTACCACCGCGCCGAGCACGTCGGAGGTCATGGCGAAGAACGCGTCGCGGTTGGAGACGTCACGGGCCGCCGACGTCGCCACCATCCGGACGGCTCCGACGTCGTGGCGACGCATCAACTCGGCGTAGTCGACCAGCGCGCCGTGCGTGCGGGCCAGTGCATCGGGTGCGAACTCTCCCGTCGCGTCGACCCCCTGCCCGAGGCGCACGATCCGCATCTCGCGATGCACGTCGGTCAGTCGACCGTCGGCTGTGTCGGCGATGAGCAGCCGGATCGAGTTGGTCCCGCAGTCGACGGCGGCGACACGATTCATGTTGTCCAACACTCCTTGTCCAGGATCCCGGCCATCCCGGGTTCCGCCGCCAGTATCGCCAACGCCTCGTCACCGAACGGGTTCACACCGGGCCCTTTCGCCAACGAATGGGCGATCACCACATGCAGGCACTTCACCCGGTCCGGCATCCCGCCACCCGAGAACGTCGTGCCCAGAGATTCGATGGCATCACGTTCGGCCAGATAGGACTCGTGTGCCCGACGGTAGGCCGCCGCCAACTCAGGATCCTGCGCCAGCCGGTCGGTCATGTCCCGCATCAACCCCGACGACTCGAGCCGGCTGGCCGCCGCCGTCAGAGCCGGGTGGGTCAGGTAGTACAGCGTCGGAAACGGAGTTCCGTCAGGCAGTTTCGGCGCGGTCTTGACCACCGCGGGTTCACCGTTGGGGCAGCGGTAGACGATCTCGAGTACGCCTCGGGGTTCGCGGCCCAGCTGGCGCGCGACGGCGTCGAGATCGGCGGACTCAACCACTGGGCGGGGGCGCATCGGGTGCGACGGGCGCGGGGGCGCCGGGCGCGCCCGGAGGGCTCGGCGGCGCCGTGGGCGGAATGCCCTGCGGCCCATCGGCGATGGTGTGCCACAACGCGGTGTACCAGGGGTCGCCGCTGTTCACCTCGGCGAGCTCACCCGACGGAGCACTGGGTTGCGCGGCGCCGGGCGGAAGCTGCACCTGGTACGGGATCTCGCCAGGCATCACGAAACCCAGCCGCTCCCGGGCCTGCGCGGCGATGAACACCGGATCGGCGAGCTTGTCCTTCTGCTCCTCGAGCTCGGCGATCTGTTCGCGCAGTTGGGCTTCGGACGCCTGGAGTTGCTTCATCTCGGTGCGCTGGGCGAAGTATGTCCGCACCGGTCCGGCGATCGTCAGGGTCAGCACGCACACCACGGCCGCCAGGATGGCTGCGCGGCGCGCGGCCGAACCGAACCTCTGCTCGGAGGCCCGCTCCGCAGCGGCCGCGATCGATTCCCGGATCGAATCCCCCGCCTCGAGGCTGTCGGGAGCCCCAGCAGCCCCAGAAAGCTCGGCGACCTGCTTGCCCGGCCGCGGCTCGGTGGTGCGCACGTCGCGGCGCGGCGACGCGCTCGCCCGCGGCTTGGCCCGCCCGCCGTCACCGGACTTGCCCGGCCGGGACGCCGGAGCCTTCTTGCTCCTGGCGTCCCCCGAGCTCCGCCGTCGCGGATCGGGCCGTTTCGCATCGGGCACGGGCTATTTGGTCTCCACATTGAATCGCGGGAACGCCAGGTCACCGGCGTACCGGGCGGCGTCGCCGAGCTCCTCCTCGATGCGCAGCAACTGGTTGTACTTGGCGACCCGCTCGCTGCGGGCCGGCGCGCCGGTCTTGATCTGGCCGCTTCCGACCGCCACCGCCAGATCGGCGATGGTGGTGTCCTCGGTCTCGCCGCTGCGATGGCTCATCATCGTGCGGTAGCCGCTGTTGTGGGCCAGCGCCACCGCGTCCAGCGTCTCGGTCAGAGTGCCGATCTGGTTCACCTTCACCAGTAGGGCATTGGCGGCGCCGCGCTCGATACCGTCCTCGAGACGTTCGGGGTTGGTGACGAACAGGTCGTCGCCGACGATCTGCACCTTGTCGCCGATCGCGTTGGTCAGGGTCACCCAGCCGTCCCAGTCGTCCTCCGACAGCGGATCCTCGATGGACACCAGCGGGTAGGCGTTGAGCAGCTCCTCGTAGAAGGCGGCCATCTGCTCGGCGGTGCGGGTCTGCTTCTCGAACGCGTAGCCGGTGCCCTCGGTGTGGAACTCGGTGGCCGCGACGTCGAGCGCGAGCGCCACGTCCGAACCGATCTTGAGCCCGGCGGCCTCGATCGCCGTGCCGATCAGGTCCAGTGCCGCACTGGTCCCGGGCAGATCCGGCGCAAAGCCGCCCTCGTCGCCGAGGCCTGTCGCCAGACCCTGCTTCTTCAGAACCGACTTGAGCGCGTGGTAGACCTCGGCGCCCCAGCGCAGCGCCTCCTTGAAGCTCGGCGCGCCGATCGGGGCGATCATGAACTCCTGGACGTCGACACCGGTGTCGGCGTGCGCGCCGCCGTTGATGATGTTCATCATCGGCACCGGCAGGATGTGCGCGTTGGGTCCGCCGATGTAGCGGAACAGCGGCAGTTCGGCCGATTGTGCCGCGGCCTTGGCCACCGCCAGCGACACACCGAGGATCGCGTTGGCGCCCAGCCGCGACTTGTCGGGGGTGCCGTCCAGGTCCAGCAGCGCCTGATCGACCAGACGCTGCTCGTCGGCGCCGAGCCCGATCACCGCCGGCGCGATCTCGTCGAGCACCGCCTCGACAGCTTTCTCCACACCCTTGCCGAGGTAGCGGGACCCGCCGTCGCGCAGCTCGACCGCCTCGTGCTCGCCGGTGGAGGCTCCCGACGGGACCGCGGCGCGCGCAACGGTGCCGTCCAGCAGGCCCACCTCGACCTCGACTGTCGGGTTCCCCCGGGAATCGAGGATCTCGCGGGCTCCGACCTGCTCGATGATGGGCACTGTGGTCTCCTTGGTCTCTGGGCGAAAACGGGCTCTC
Organism: Mycolicibacterium hippocampi; assembly: GCF_010723735.1. Lineage (GTDB taxonomy): Bacteria > Actinomycetota > Actinomycetes > Mycobacteriales > Mycobacteriaceae > Mycobacterium > Mycobacterium hippocampi. Next base: position 5,347,705 of record NZ_BLLB01000002.1, read on the forward strand.
GGAAGGACAACTCTCGAAAAGTCTCGGCCTTGAGCCTAGAGCGTGGGCCGTCGGCTGGTGCGCTCAGAGTGAATGTCCGTTGGCGTAGGCAGTCGCCCAGTCGCGCACGGTCCGGGCGTACTGGTCGGAGTAGTTGTAGGCGCGCAGCGCCTCCATCCAGCCGCGAGGTGTGGACAGGTCCTTGCCCCGCCAGCACAGATAGCCCGCCGCCGACAGCGCCGCGTCGTCGATGTTGTCCGCGCTGACGTCGCCGTCGTTGTTCGCGTCGACCCCGTAGAGCCGCCACGTCTCGGGAATGAACTGCATCGGCCCCATCGCGCGGGCAAAGGACTCGTCGCCGTCGTGGCTCACCGCCTCGTTGTCCAGGATCTCGAGGTTGCCGCCGGTCCCGTCCAGCAGGACGCCCCGGATCGGCGGGGAGATGTCGCCGTTGGCGGCGATGTTCGCGCCCCGGTACGTGCCGTGGTGGCTCTCCACCTGACCGATGCCGGCCAGCGTCGTCCACGACAAGTGACAGTCGGGGTTCTCCACCTCGGCCACCCGGGCGGCGTAGGCGTACGCCTCCAGCGCCGTCACCGGGATTCCCAGCCCGGGCGCCCGCTCGGCCGCCCAGTCGTGCAGCTGATCGGCCGGTCGACCGGCTGCCGAGGTGTCGATCTGCGGCACCGCATCACCGGGCGGCGGCGGCACCCCCTCGGGGATGGGCGTCCCGAGCTGCCACGAACAGCTGGAAGCCAGGAGCAGCGCTGTCGCGCCGATCACGGCCATCGCCTGTAGCCAACGCACCCGCGTCACCGGACTCCTCAACCCACTGTGGTCACCGTCCATGCTGCCACGCGTCCGCGGACATCGGTCTGACCCCAGGGTCGGTTTCGGGTGTTCATTTGCTGACGCCGCAGCTGGCGCCGCCGGGAAGCCGCCGCCGGATCAGCTCACCAGCGCTTCGCCCAGGAACCGGTCTGGCCCCTCGACTCCCGGCAGGGCGAAGAAGAACCCGCCCCCGACCGGCATGATGTACTCCTCCAGCGGTTCGCCGGTGAGTCGGTTCTGCACCGCCAGGAAGCCGCGCTCCAGGCTGCGCTGATAGGAGACGAACGCCAGCCCCTGATCCAGCCGGCCGGCGCCGTCGAAACTGCGCACGTAGGAGAACCCACGGCGCAGGATCAGGCTGTCCTGGGTTTCGGCAGTGCGCGGATTGGCCAGCCGGATGTGGGCATCGAGCCGAATACGGTCGCCGTCCGGATCCTCGGCGTAGTCGGGCTCGGCGAACTCGTCGGTCATCCCCAACGGCGCACCGCTGATCTTCTCGCGACCGAAGATCTGCTCCTGCTCGACAAGTCTGGTGCGATCCCAGAACTCGACGAACATCCGGATGATCCGCACCGCCTGATAGGAGCCGCCCACCGCCCAGTCGGGTTCGCCGTCCTCGGGGCCGACCCAGACGTAGCGGTCCATCAGGGCCTGATCCTCGCTGTCCAGGTTGGCCGTTCCGTCCTTGAAACCCAACAGGTTCCGCGGAGTGGCTGCATGTGATGCCACCCCCGCCCCGCGGGCGTAGCCATCCATCATCCAGTGCAGCACCAGGTGCCGGCGGGTGCGTCGCATCAACTGGCGCAGCGCGAACTGCAGCGTGTCGATGTGACCGGCCTCCATCGTCAGCAGCAGGTCGCCGTGGGAGAGCTTGGGGTCGAGCCGGTCATTGGCCAGAAACGGCATCTGCACCAGCTCTTTGGGCTTGCGGTCGGCGAGCCCGAAGCGGCCGTCGAACAGCGACGCGCCGACGCTGACCACCACCGACAGGTCGTCCGGCGGCGGTTCTTCACCCAGGATTCCCGAGTCGACCGGCGGATAGGCCGGTCCGCGCTGCTCGGGCGGGCGGCCCGCCATCAGCCCACGGATCTCGTCGGTCAGCTCGGCCAGCGTGTCGGCGAGGCGTTCCCTGCTGTCCGCGATGACGGTGAAGGCCGCCATCAGCCCCTGCATGGGAACGGGGATCGCGGTGATCCCCGCCTGGTGCGGGCCTTCGAACTGCACGTAGCGCGGGTCCGGAGGGCCGGCCACCGGCTCCCCCTCCGGCGCCGAACACCCGGCGATCGCCGCGCCGACACCAACCGCCGCACCGGTGCCCAGGGCCCCGGAGACAAAATTGCGGCGGCTGATGCCGGATCGCGGAGAGTGCTTCGTCACTGCAGGTTGAGCACCCCGGCGACCTGCGAGAGGTTCTCCGAGAGCCCGGCCAGCTGGGCCTTGAGGGTGTCGATGGTCTGCTGGTCGACCGTGACCTCAGGGCAGCGCGGCGACGGGTATTGGTCGTTCTCGGTGCAGTACAACACCCATCCGTCCCCTTGGCGCAGCGGGGCCAGCGTTGCGAAGATCTCCGAGAAGCCGGCCTCGATCTTGCCCAGCAGGGCGGGGTCGGCCTCGACCAGCGCCGGTGACAGCCGGTTGACTGCGGCCTCCGAACCCTGCAGGTTCGCCTGGAAGTCCCACAGGTCGGTCTTGGCGTAGCGGTTCTCTTCACCGGTGATCTTGCCCTCGGAGACCTCTTCGATCAGCTCCGCGGCCCCGACGGAAACATCCGACGGCGTCACCTCCAGCGTCGGCATCTGCTCGTTCAGCGTGGCGATGTCGGCGTCGAGCTGGTCGGCGAACTGCGCACCGCCGTCGGTGGTGTTCTGTTCGAACAGCAGGTACTCCAGGCGGTGCCACCCGGTGAACGCCGGGTCGTCGACGCCGGCGAAGTCGTCGACGCGGGCGTCGACGAGACCGTCGATCTCCTCGACCAGGCCGGCCAGCGGCTCGATGCGCTCCCACGGCTCGCGTGACGGCGCGTACGCCGCCTGGGCACCCTGCAGATCGCCGGCCCGAACGGCGTCGGTGAACGTCTTGACCACCGTCACCAGCTGGTTCGTCTGGTCGACGGCATACGCCTGGTATTCGTCGGCGGCCTGGGTGAGCAGCGGGCCCGCCGGGGCTGCGGCCGATGCACTGGTCTCACTGGTCTCGCTCGCGGTGCCGGTCTCGGTCGCCGTGGTGTCGGTGTCGGTGCCGGAGCCGGAACAGCCGGCAAGCACCAGCCCCAGCGCCAGTGCCGAGATCGGCAGGGCAGAAAGCCGCCTCATGTAGAACCTCCTTGTTCGAGTCGAAAGGGAGGTTAACCGGCTTTGACCGATTAGGATAGCCACACCTTCGTAAAGGTGACCTTAGTCCTCGGCGGCCTCTGATTCGGCGGCCTCTGTGGCGGCGGCAGTGCCGGGCCAGTGCGCGCGCCATTCGTCTTCGCCGATCACCTCCAGCGGTGCGTCGTCGAGTTCCGCGGCCACCTCGGCGCCCCGCCGGGACTCGGCGACCGCTTGCTCCGCCGCCCGTACGTCGGACATGAACTCGAGAACCGCTGAGCGCAAGGCGCTCTCGGCGTCGACGTCAGCCGATACCGTCACCGTGGTGATCGACTCGGGAATCAGATCAGCCGGCAGTCCGGCAGTTTCGGCCCGGGCGAGCACCTTCTGCGCCAACGCCAACGCGGGCTGGGCGGTGGGGATGTCGTCCATGATCGACTCGCGTGCCAACTTCTCCAACGACTTGCGCTGCTCCCACTGCGCCAGCTGATCCTCCAACGTGATCGACTCACCGGCGAGCACCGCGGGAACCCGGTTGCCGAGCTTACGGACCAGCGCGTCGGCGACATCGTCGATGCCGAACGAGTCCTCGGGCGCGTCCTCGGCGATACGGGCGTGAAACAGCACCTGCAACAACACATCTCCGAGCTCGTCACGCAGTTCGGTCAGGTCACCGCCGTGCACCGCGTCGAACAGTTCGTAGGTCTCCTCGAGTAGATACCGCCGCAGCGAGTCGTGGGTCTGCTGGCCCTCCCACGGGCCGGCGGTGCGCAACTTGTCCATCATGGCCACCGCGTCGACCAGCCGCTCACCGGACTGCTGCTCGACCGAGATCACCCGCTCCCCTGCGGCGATCCGCGCCGCGACCGTGGGATGGTCGGCATCCGAGGACAGCAGCACCTCGGCGGCGTCACCGTCGTAGGCCGGCCGTGCGGCCGGCAACGACCACGGCACCTTGATCGGCAGCTCCTCGGTGTACTGCAGGTCCCCGGCAAGCAGTTCGACGGCCTCCACGGGAATCAGCGACGGACGGCGAGGGTCGACCAGGATGACCGTCATCGGCACGTACTCATATCGATCTCGGGTCGTTCATTGGCGCGGGCCACCTCCGAACTTGGTTATATCAACTTCGCCCTGCTGATTCCCGTCGATGGCCAGCATCAACCCTGCCACGAACGCCACCAGCTCCAGATCACGTATCCGGGGCGCCCCGACACCGCTGCCTGCCCGCGGTATCGGAACCTGCACGGTCGAGGTGGTGGCACGGTAGTTGGCACCCGAATACAGCCTCTTGAGCCTCAACTGGGCCGAGTCCGGCAGCGTCAGCGGCGCGATCTTCAGCGTCGACGCCGACACCGCACCGATCTCGGTGACACCGTGGGCGCGGGCCAGCAGCCGCAGCCGCGCCACCGCGATCAGCCGCTGCGCGGGTTCGGGCAACGGGCCGTACCGGTCGTTGAGTTCCTCGATCACCGAGTCGACAGCAGCGTCGTCCTGCGCCGCCGCGAGGCGCCGATAGGCCTCCAGCCGCAGCCGGTCGCTGGCGATGTAGTCCGGCGGCAGATGCGCGTCGACCGGCAGGTCGATCCTGACATCCTTCGGTTCCTGTGGTGCGGCAACGGTTTCCCCGTCGGCCACAGCGCGGTACGCCTCCACGGCCTCACCGACCAACCGCACGTAGAGGTCGAAACCCACGCCGGCGACATGCCCGGACTGCTCGGCTCCCAACACATTTCCCGCACCCCGGATCTCGAGGTCTTTCATCGCCACGGCCATTCCCGCACCCAGCTCGTTGTTCTGGGCGATCGTCGCGAGCCGGTCGTAGGCTGTCTCGGTCAGCGGAACCTCGGGCGGATACAGGAAATACGCGTAGCCACGTTCCCGGCTTCGTCCGACCCGGCCACGCAACTGGTGCAACTGGGAGAGACCGAATGTGTCGGCACGCTCCACGATCAGCGTGTTGGCGTTGGAGATGTCCAGCCCGGTCTCGACGATCGTGGTGCACACCAGGATGTCGTACTCGCGATTCCAGAAACCCTCGACGGTGCGTTCGAGTTGCTCCTCGGGCATCTGGCCGTGCGCGACGACGACCCGGGCCTCGGGCACCAACGCCCGCACCTTCGCGGCGGCCTGGTCGATGGTGCGCACCCGGTTGTGGATGTAGAAGGCCTGCCCGTCACGCAGCATCTCCCGGCGCAGCGCCGCGGCGACCTGCTTGTCGTCCTGCGGCCCGACGTACGTCAGGACCGGGTAGCGCTCTTCGGGCGGCGTCAGGATCGTCGACATCTCCCGGATCCCCGCCAGGCTCATCTCCAAGGTGCGCGGGATCGGCGTCGCCGACATGGTCAACACGTCGACGTGGGTGCGCATCGACTTGATGTGCTCCTTGTGTTCGACCCCGAACCGCTGCTCCTCGTCGACGACGACCAGACCGAGGTCCTTCCACGTCACCCCGGTCTGCAGCAGCCGGTGGGTGCCGATGACGATGTCGACCGAGCCGTCCTTCATCCCCTCGAGGGTGGCGCGGGACTGCGCCGGGTCGGTGAACCGCGACAGCCCCTTCACCGTGATCGGGAACCCGGCGGTGCGCGCCGTGAACGTCTGCAGATGCTGGTCGGCCAGCAGCGTCGTCGGCACCAGCACCGCCACCTGCTTGCCGTCCTGCACCGCCTTGAACGCTGCGCGCACCGCGATCTCGGTCTTGCCGTAACCGACGTCGCCGCAGATCACCCGGTCCATCGGGACCGGCTTCTCCATGTCGGACTTCACCTCGGTGATCGCGGTCATCTGGTCCACCGTCTCGGTGAACCCGAACGCGTCCTCCATCTCGGTCTGCCACGGGGTGTCCGGGCTGAACGCGTGCCCGGGCGACGCCTGACGCTTGGCGTAGAGCGCGACCAGCTCCGCGGCGATCTCCCGGACCGCCCTGCGGGCCTTGGTCTTGGTGTTCGCCCAGTCGCTGCCGCCGAGGCGGGACAGGTTCGGCGCCTCACCACCGACGTAGCGGGACAGCTGGTCCAGTGAGTCCATCGGCACGTACAGCTTGTCGGTGCCGCCACCCCGCTTGGAAGAGCCGTACTCCAGCACCAGGTACTCGCGCCGGGCCCCACCGATGACCCGCTCGGTCATCTCGACGAACCGCCCGATGCCGTGCTGATCGTGGACCACCAGGTCGCCCGCGGTCAGGGCCAGCGGGTCGACGACGTTGCGTCGCTTGGCCGCCAGCCTGCGGTTCTCGGTGGCGGCGGCGCGGTTGCCGGTCAGGTCGGTCTCGGAGATCACCACGAGGTTGGCCCCGGGGATCACCACCCCGTCGTGCAGCGGGCCCTTGAGGACGCCGACGACACCTTCCTTCGGCGCGGCGCCCGGCTCCAACATCGCTGCGGGAGTGTCGGCTTCCCCGAGTTGCTCGACGACGCGCATCGCCGTGCCGGTGCCCGGGGTGACGACGACTGCGTAGTTCGGGGTGGCCCCGCCGACACTCACGTGGGCGCGCAGCATCGCGAAGATCTCCTCGACACTGTGCTGCTGGCCCCGCGCGGTCGGCGCCGGCCGGATGTCGAGTTTGGCCGCCTCGCCGCCGCCGCTGTCGAGTTGGCTCAACGTCCACCACGGATGGCCGCCGTCGCGGGCGGCGTCGCGCGCGGCGCCGAACCCGATGAACCCGGACGCGCCGAGCGCCTCGATGTCGATGGGCACGCCCCCGCCCACGGCGGCGGTCGACCAGGACGCCTCGAGGAACTCGCGCCCGGTCTTGATCAGATCGGCGGCGCGGCTGCGCACCTTCTCCGGATCGCAGATCAGCAGCGGGGTGCCCTCGGGCAGGTGCGCAGGCAACGTCGCCAGATCGGTGGGGCGCAGCACCGGCAACAGCGCCTCCATCCCGTCGACCGGGATGCCCTCGGCAAGTTTGGCCAGCATGTCGGGCACGTTGCCGGGAACGCCGTTCTCCTGCACCGGGTGTTCGGCCGACAGCGCGGCGGCGCGCTCGCGCACGTCGGCGGTGAGCAACACCTCGCGGCACGGCACGGCGATCACCGTGTTGATGTCGATCTCCGGGATGGAGCGCTGGTCGGCGACCGAGAACATCCGCATCTCGGAGACCTCGTCGCCCCAGAACTCGATCCGCACCGGATGCTCGGCGGTTGGCGGGAAGACGTCGAGGATGCCACCGCGAACCGCGAACTCGCCCCGCTTGCCGACCATGTCGACCCGCGTATACGCCAGCTCGACAAGCCGCGCGATAGTGGCATCGAACGCGATGTCGGCGCCCACGGTCAGCGTCACCGGTTCCACCGCGGCGATGTCGGGGGCCATCGGCTGCAGCAGCGACCGGGCGGTGGTCACCACGATCCGCAGCGCCGGCCCCAGCCGCTGATCCTCGGGGTGCGCCAGCCGGCGCAGCACCATCAGCCGCGCGCCGACCGTGTCCACCCCCGGCGAGAGCCGCTCGTGCGGCAGCGTCTCCCAGGACGGGAACATCGCGACGGCGTCGCCGAACACTCCGCGCAGCTCGGCGGTCAGATCGTCGGCTTCGCGTCCGGTGGCGGTGACCACCAGCAGCGGGCCGGACTGCGCGAGCGCCGACGCCAGGTAGACCCGGGCACTTGCCGGGCCGACGAAGTCGAGATCGGCGGGCCGGTCCGCAGCACGGCGAGCCGCCTCCTGCAGGGAGGGGTCGCGCAGTGCCAGATCGACGAGGCCCGCGATCGGGGTGTGGACATCAAGGGTCCCCGATACGGTCATGATGGGTTCCATCGTAGGCACCTGCCGGACTGCCTGCGGCACGGGCACTGCGGCGCCGGAGTCGGTGCTCAGCAGGCGGTGTCGACGCCGTTGGGGTGGCGTGTGGGCCCGGTCACTCCTGGTGCAGCACCGGGTCGGATTCGAGGTGGGTCAGCCCGTTCCAGCACAGGTTCACCAGGTGGGCGGCCACCACCTCTTTCTTGGGCTCGCGCACGTCGAGCCACCACTGTGCGGCCATCGACACCGAGCCGACCAGCGCCTGCGCATACAGGGGCGCCAGGTCGGGATCGAGCCCGCGGCGGGAGAAGTCCCCGGCCAGGATCGACGCCACCTGGCTGACAGCGTCGTTCAGCAGTGTCGAGTAGGTGCCCGAGGTGATGCTCGCCGGGGAGTCGCGGATCAGGATGCGGAAGCCGTCGGTGCGCTCCTCGACGTAGGTCAGCAGTGCCAGCGCGACCCGTTCGACCCGCACCCGGGAGCGGTTCTTGGTCAGCGATGCCGTGATCCCGTCCAGCAGCGCCGACATCTCCCGGTCCACGACGACGGCGTAGAGCCCCTCCTTGCCGCCGAAATGTTCGTAGACCACCGGCTTGGACACGTTGGCGCGCAGCGCGATCTCCTCGATCGAGGTGCCGTCGAAGCCACGCTCCGCGAACAGCGACTTGGCGATCTCGATCAACTGCTGGCGACGTTCGCTGCCGGTCATTCGGGCGCGCGGTGCACGCATTTCCTTATCGGGGCCGGCCACGGTTGTCAGGGTAAACCTCGAGACTGCTTGGACTAGAGTCTCTGGGTGATCAGTCCGTCGTGGTGTAATCGGCAGCACCTCTGATTTTGGTTCAGATAGTTCAGGTTCGAGTCCTGGCGACGGAGCATTAGCGAGGACGTCTATGCGTGAGGCCGCGGTCCTGGTTCTGGCGGCAGGTGCCGGTACCAGGATGAAATCCGACACCCCCAAGGTGCTGCACACCCTCGCGGGCCGCAGCATGCTGGCGCACTGTCTGCACGCGGTGGCGGCGGTGGCGCCCGGGCACCTGGTCGTGGTGGTCGGGCGGGACCGTGAGCGGGTCGCACCGGCGGCCCAGCAGATCGGCGAGGACCTGGGCCGGCCGGTCGAGATCGCGGTGCAGGAGCAGCAGCGCGGAACCGGGCACGCCGCGGAGTGCGGCCTGTCGGCGCTGCCCCCGGATTTTGCCGGCGTCGTCGTCGTGACCTCGGGCGACGTCCCGCTGCTGGACGCCGACACGCTGTCCGGCCTGATCGCCGCGCACACCGCCGAATCGGCCGTCGCCACGGTGCTGACCACCACGCTGGCCGATCCGACCGGCTACGGCCGGGTGCTTCGAACCCAGGACCGTGAGGTGATCGGCATCGTGGAGCAGGCCGACGCCAGCCCGTCCCAACGGGCGATCACCGAGGTCAACGCCGGCGTGTACGCGTTCGACATCGGGGCGTTGCGGTCGGCGCTGAGCCGATTGCGCTCCGACAATGCCCAGCAGGAGCTCTACCTGACCGATGTGGTCTCGATCGTGCGTTCCGACGGGCACCTCGTGCGGGCCAAGCACGTCGACGACACCGCGCTGGTCACCGGCGTCAACGATCGGGTGCAGCTGGCAGAGTTGGGCGCCGAGCTCAACCGCCGGATCGTCGCCGCCCACCAGCGCTCCGGCGTGACGATCGTCGACCCCGCCTCCACCTGGATCGACGTCGACGTGACGATCGGCCGGGACACCGTGGTGCACCCGGGCACCCAGCTGCGGGGCGCCACCGCCATCGGCGGCCGCTGTGAGATCGGGCCCGACACCACCCTCGCCGACGTCACCGTCGGCGACGGCGCGGAGGTGGTGCGCACCCACGGCAGCTCCTCGGTGATCGGGGCCGGCGCGGCCGTCGGCCCCTTCACCTACCTGCGCGCCGGCACCGTGCTGGGCGCCGCAGGCAAGTTGGGCGCGTTCGTGGAGACCAAGAACGCCACCATCGGCGACGGCACCAAGGTGCCGCACCTGACCTACGTCGGCGACGCCGACATCGGCGAGAACAGCAACATCGGCGCCTCCAGCGTGTTCGTCAACTACGACGGAGAAGCCAAGCGGCGCACCACGATCGGCTCCCACGTCCGCACCGGTTCGGACACCATGTTCGTCGCGCCGGTGACGATCGGCGACGGCGCCTACACCGGTGCGGGCACGGTGATCCGGGAGGACGTCCCCCCTGGCGCGCTGGCCGTGTCCGCGGGCCCGCAACGCAACATCGAGGGCTGGGTGCAGCGCAAGCGCCCGGGCAGCGCGGCGGCGTCCGCAGCGGCGGCGGCTGAGGCAGCGGAGGATTCCTCACCTACCGATCAGTAGCCGTTTGTTGGCATTCTGGTAACCCGGCAGCGTGCGTGCGTGAGCGCTACGTACGATGGCCCGGTATCGATCGCCGACGCGAGGGCAGCCCGTGAGTCACGACTGGACCGACAATCGCAAGAACCTGATGCTGTTCTCCGGGCGGGCGCACCCCGAACTGGCCGAGCAGGTCGCCAAGGAACTCGACGTTCCGGTCACCGCGCAGTCCGCCCGTGACTTCGCCAACGGTGAGATCTTCGTCCGCTTCGACGAGTCGGTGCGCGGCTGCGATGCCTTCGTGCTGCAGAGCCATCCGTGGCCGCTGAACCAGTGGCTGATGGAGCAGTTGATCATGATCGACGCCCTCAAGCGCGGCAGCGCCAAGCGGATCACCGCGATCCTGCCGTTCTATCCGTACGCCCGTCAGGACAAGAAGCACCGCGGCCGCGAACCGATCTCCGCGCGGCTGGTCGCCGACCTGCTCAAGACCGCAGGCGCGGACCGAATCGTGACCGTCGACCTGCACACCGACCAGATCCAGGGGTTCTTCGACGGCCCGGTCGACCACATGCGCGCGCAGAAGCTGCTGACCGGCTACATCGCCGAGCACTACTCGAATCACGACATGGTCGTCGTCTCCCCCGACTCGGGACGGGTGCGTGTCGCCGAGAAGTGGGCCGATTCGCTGGGCGGTGTCCCGCTCGCCTTCATCCACAAGACCCGCGACCCGCTGGTGCCGAACCAGGTCAAGTCGAACCGGGTGGTCGGCGACGTGCGGGGCAAGACGTGCATCCTCACCGACGACATGATCGACACCGGCGGCACCATCGCCGGTGCGGTCCGGCTGCTCAAAGAGGACGGCGCGGTCGACGTCGTCATCGCCGCCACCCACGGCGTGCTGTCCGACCCCGCCCGGGAGCGACTGGCCGAGAGCGGCGCCCGCGAAGTCATCGTCACCAACACCCTGCCGATCGGCGAGGACAAGATGTTCCCGCAACTCACCGTGCTGTCGATCGCGCCGCTGCTGGCGAACACCATTCGCGCGGTCTTCGAGAACGGCTCGGTGACAGGGCTTTTCGACGGGTCCGCTTGACATGTCGGGGCGTGACACGGCAACGATCTATCACAACCCGAAGTGCTCGACATCGCGCAAGACACTGGAGTTGTTGCGCGACAACGGCGTTGAGCCCGAGGTCGTGCTGTATCTGAAGACCCCGCCGTCACGGGCCGAGATCGCGAAGCTGATCGCCGATGCCGGGATCGACGTGCGGTCCGCCGTGCGCAAGCGGGAGTCGCTCTACGCCGAGCTGGGGTTGGCCTCGGCGTCGGAGGACGAGCTCCTCGACGCGATGGCGCAGCACCCCGTCCTGATCGAGCGGCCGTTCGTGGTGACCTCCAAGGGGACCCGGCTGGCGCGGCCGCTCGACAACGTCCGAGAGATTCTGTGACGGTACGGTCCCTGGCGGCGGCGGCCGCGGTGGCCGTCGTGGCTGCGGGGTGCGGGACGGAAGCCCCCGACTACCAGTCCGTGTGGTCGACGCCCAGCGAGACGAGCACGGTGCCGCCCACCTCGGCGGTGGCGGCGCCGGTGAACATCGCCGGTTTCCTGGAACAGGCCGGCGTCGTCGGCGAGCCCGTCGTCTACGACAAGCTGACAGACCTCACGATCAATATGCCCACGCCGCAGGGCTGGACCCCCTACCAGGGCACCAACCTCGCCCCGGGGACCCGGATGATCGTCAAGGGTGACACCTACCCGACCGCGATGCTGATGGTGTTCCGACTCGAAGGTGACTTCGACGCCCGTGAAGCCGTCACACACGGCAACGTCGACGCCCAGATGTCACAGAACTTCCGGGAGCTCAACACATCCGCAGCGGACTTCGCCGGGTTCCCGTCGTCGATGATCGAGGGCAGCTACGACCTCAACGGCGCCCGGATGCACAGTTACAACCGGATCGTCATCGCCACCGGCGCACCACCGGCCAACCAGCGCTACCTCATCCAGTTCACCGTGACGGGCTATGCCGAGGACGCCGCCGACGAGGCGCCGGACATCGAGGAGATCATCGAGGGCTTCACCGTCGAGGTCCCCTGACCCCTTCTCGCCGGAACGGTATTCCAGCAGAGGTTTTGCGAGCCACGGCCTGCTGGAATGCAGTTCCGGCGGAGGTGGGGGCGAACACTAGGGTGGGAATCCATGAGCGACTGGACCGCCTCCGACCTGCCCTCGTTCGCCGGACGCACCGTGATCGTCACCGGCGCCAACAGCGGCCTCGGCCTGGTCACGGCACGCGAGCTGGCCCGCGTCGGCGCCAAGACCATCCTGGCGGTGCGCAACCTCGAAAAGGGCGAGACGGCCGCCGCGCAGATGGACGGCGACGTCGAGGTGCGCAGGCTCGACCTTCAGGACCTGACCTCGATCCGGGCGTTCGCCGACGGCTTCGCCGAGCCCGGCGCCACCGTGGACGTGCTGGTCAACAACGCCGGCATCATGGCGGTGCCGTACGCACTGACTGCCGACGGCTTCGAGAGCCAGATCGGCACCAATCACCTCGGCCACTTCGCGCTGACCAATCTGCTGTTGCCGAAGATCACCGACCGGGTGGTCACCGTGTCCTCGATGATGCACCTGTTCGGCTACATCAGCCTCAAGGACCTCAATTGGAAGTCGCGGCCGTACCTCGCCTGGCCGGCCTACGGCCAGTCGAAGCTCGCCAACCTGCTGTTCACGACCGAGTTGCAACGCAGGCTCGACGCAGCCGGGTCGCCGCTGACGGCCGTCGCGGCCCATCCCGGGTACTCGGCGACCAACCTGCAGGGAAAGAGCGGGAACCAGTTCGGCACCCGCGTCGCGGACGTCGGCAACCGGCTGTTTGCCACCGACGCCGACTTCGGCGCCCGCCAGACCCTCTACGCGGCCTCGCAGCCGCTGCCCGGGGACAGCTTCATCGGGCCGCGATTCGCCATGCGTGGCCCCACCGGAGCAGCCCAGCGCAGCCCGCTGGCCCGCAACCGCGCCAAGGCCGCGGCGCTGTGGACCCTGTCCGAGCAGCTCACCGGGGTGGAGTTTCCCATCTGATTTTTGGCTGACCACGGTTCTGCGCTACCCTTACCGACGCGTCACGGCGAGGGTGGCCTGCTCTTCATGGCCACCGTTATCGACGGGAACCAGCATCTTCGATGGTGTTCAACCCTGGCCGTGCCCGACATCGATCACCGGCACAGGAGCACCACAATGGCGAGAAACGCCCCCAACAATCTGACCGCGCAGGTCCGCACCGCGACCGGCAAGGGCGCCTCGCGTCGCGCCCGCCGCGAGGGCAAGGTACCCGCGGTGCTGTACGGCCACGGCTCCGACCCACGCCATCTCGAGCTCGACGCCCGTGACTTCGCGGCCGTGCTCCGCCACACGGGCACCAACGCCGTGCTCACGCTCGACATCGAGGGCACCGAGCAGCTCGCGCTGACCAGGGCACTGGAGATCCACCCCATCCGCCGCAACATCCAGCACGCCGACCTGCTCGTGGTGCGCCGCGGCGAGAAGGTGACCGTCGAGGTTCACATCGTGGTCGAGGGTGACGCCGCCCCCGACACCCTGGTCAACCAGGAAACCAACACCATCGAGATCGAGGCCGACGTCCAGTCGATCCCCGAGCAGTTCACGGTGTCGGTCGAGGGAGCCACTGCGGGCACCCAGATCACCGCCGCCGGCGTCGAGCTGCCCGAGGGCGTCACGCTGGTGTCCGATCCCGAGCTGTTGGTGGTCAACGTGATCGTCGCGCCGACCGCCGACGACCTCGAGTCCGAGGGCGCAGGCGAAGAGGGCGAGGCCGCCGCCGACGAGGAAGCCACCGAGGAAGCAGCATCCGACTCCGACTCCGAGTAGGCCTGCCGGGACGGAATGCTGCCGTGGCCGAGCCGCCCCCTGCCCTCGGGCAGGGTCCCCTGTTGGTGGTCGGCCTCGGCAACCCGGGACCGAAGTACGCCCAGAACCGGCACAACGTCGGCTTCATGGTCGTCGACGTCCTTGCCGGCCGGGTCGGCGAGACGTTAAAGGTGCACAAGAAGTCCGGGGCCGAGGTGGCCACCGCCCGGCTCGCCGGTCGGTCGGTGGTGCTGGCCAAGCCACGGGTGTACATGAACGAGTCCGGCAGGCAGGTCGGACCGTTGGCGAAGTTCTATTCGGTGGCCCCGGCGGACATCGTGGTGATCCACGACGAGCTCGACATCGAATTCGGTCGCATCCGGCTCAAGCTGGGCGGCGGCGAGGGCGGCCACAACGGCCTGCGTTCCCTCGTTTCAGCGTTGGGCACCAAGGACTTCAAGCGAGTACGCGTCGGCATCGGCCGGCCGCCCGGCCGCAAGGATCCGGCCGCCTATGTGTTGGAGAACTTCAGTTCGGTCGAGCGCGCCGAGGTCCCGACGATCTGTGAGCAGGCCGCCGACGCCGCGGAGTTGCTGATCGCCCAGGGACTCGAAACCGCGCAGAACACCGTCCACGCGTGGTCCTAGCGCAGCCCCATCCCGCCGTCGACCACCTTGACGGGCTTGTGCGGGAAGCGTTTTCTCGCGTGCGCCTCGGCGTCGGAATCCTTGAGCACATATAGGTTCTCCACCTTGTCCTGAAGCGGCCGCAGCACCAGATCCATGAACCCTTTACGGTCATCGAGATAGGGTTCGATCACCTCCTCCCCCGCAGGGCAGACAGCCAGGCAGTAGGCGGCCTTGTAGTTCGCCTTGAACGACAGGCTCTGCCACATCGACGCGTTTTCCGAATCGGTGACGCGGGAGCGGAAGTCGGCGGCGTCGGTGCTGTCGGCGACGGTCTGCGCCCAGTCGGTGAAACCGCCCATGAACTCGCGGTAGTTGTGCACCGAACAGGCAAAGAAGTCGAAGTCCCCGTTCTTCTTGATGGCACCCACCGGGCACGCCGCAACGCACAGCTTGCATTCCAGGCACGGTGAGTAGTCCAGCGGCTCACCGTAACTGCTGATCGGCGCGGCGACCAGGATGGTGCCGAGGAGGATGAAGTTGCCGAACCTGGGATGGATCACGTTGCGATGGATGCCCATCACCCCCAGGCCTGCGGCCACCGCGACCGGTTTGTGCGCCACCACCCAGATCCGACCGGGAAAGCGGTCCATCTCCATCGGGAAGGTGGCCGACGGGTTCACCACCCGGTAGCCGACGTCCTGCAGCACCCGGGTGATCCGGTGCGCCGCCTCGTTCATGATCTCGCCGCTGCGGTGGAACTCCTGGTTGGCCACGCTGCGCTCGCTGGACCGGACGTTGTCGCGGTTCATCTTCACCACCAGGGAGATGTAGCTGAGCGCGCCCGGCAGGGCGGCTTCGACGTGTTGGCGCTCCGAGCTCAGGGCCGGGTTGTCGACCGCAGCGAAGGCGACGTCGTCGGCCCCGGCGTCCAGACACACCTGCCGCAACCACTCCGCGTCCAGGATGCCCGGTTTCTGTGCTGGACGGGCACGGACCGCGCGCACGGTGGGATGTTCGGCCAGTCGCGCAGGTAACCTCTCCATGCTGGGTATAGTACACAATACTCAGCAACGGCGTATGAATTGATTTCGTCGCCACCGCCGTCGCGGTCGCGGTCGCGGGCCGTGAGCGTGCTCGAAAAGCCAGGAATTACGGCGCGGCGGTGTGCAGACACGCGCGCTCGCGGTACGGCTGGCGTGCTACCCGGACGTGCGGCGGCGGTAGGCATACAACGCCACCGGCGCGAAGACCGCCGTCAGCGCCAGCGACCACAGGATCGTCGACAGCACCGGGTGATGCAGCGGCAGTTGGGCGCCGGCGGGTGCGGGACCGCCGTTGCCCCACAGCTCGCGCATGGCCTGAGCCAGCGACGAGACCGGGTTCCACTCGGCGATCATTCGCAACCAGTGCGGCATCGGCTCAGTCGGCACGAAGGTGTTGGCCAGGAAGGTCACCGGGAAGAGCGCGGTGAACATCACGCCGTTGACCGCCTCGACGGTGCGCATCAGCGAGCCGACGAGGATGCCGAACCAGATCATCCCGAAGCCGAACAACAGCAGCAGCGCGAACGCCAGCACCGCTTCGGCGATGCCGCCCCGGATCCGCCATCCGATCAGCAGCCCCGTCACCGCCATCACCACCACGCCCAGCGACGAGTGGATGACGCTGGCGATGCTGCGCCCGATCAGCACAGAGGACCGGGAGATCGGCAGCGACCGGAACCGGTCGATGATCCCCTTCTCCACATCGGCGGTGATTCCCGCCGCCACCACGAACGCCGAGAACACGATGGTCTGCGCCAGAATGCCCGGAAGCAGGAACTCACGGTAGGAAGCGCCGCCGGTGTTGGTGATCGACGCCCCGAAGACGAATGCGAACAACAGCACGAACATGATCGGCTGCGCCGTGACGTCGCTGAGCATCTCCGGCATCCGCTTGGTGTGAATCATGTTGCGTTTGACCATGATCCAGGACTGTTGCAGCAGATTCGTCGGATGCGTGGGAACGGGACGGGGGGTGATGGGCGCCTGCGCCCTGGTCTCGAGTGCGGTCATGCGCCCACTTCCTCACTGTCCTCGGTTCGGTGCCCGGTCAGCGTCAGGAACACGTCGTCGAGGCTGGGCCGCGACAACCCGATGTCGTCGACGCCGATGCCGCTGTCGCGCAGCCAGCCCGCCACACTGATCATGTCGTCGAGCCCGTCGGCAGAGGCGGTCAGCCTGCGGGCGGCGGTGTCGGTGAACACCTCGGCCCCGGTCCTGGCCAACAGCGCGTGGGCGGGTTCCAGGTCGGCGGCGTCGGCGACGGTGACCACCAGGCTGGCACGACCGGCCTGCTGCTTGAGTTCCAGCGGTGAGCCCTGCGCGATGATGCGTCCCCGGTCGATCACCACGATGTTGTCGGCCAGCTGATCGGCCTCCTCGAGGTATTGGGTGGTCAGCAACAGCGTGGTCCCCTGCGCCACCAGCCCGCGCAGCACGTCCCACAGCTCGCTTCTGCTGCGGGGGTCGAGCCCGGTGGTGGGCTCGTCGAGGAACAGCACCGGCGGCGACGCCAGCAGGCTCACGGCGAGGTCCAGCCGACGCCGCATGCCGCCGGAATAGGATTTCACGACCCGGTCCCCCGCGTCGGTGAGCGAGAACTGCTGCAGCAGTTGATCGCCGATCCTGCTCAGGTCCTTGCGCCGGATGCCGTAGAGGCCGCCGATCATCCGGATGTTCTCCCGCCCGGTGAGCAGCTCGTCGACGGTGGCCACCTGACCCGTCAGGCCCATGTGGCGCCGCACCTGGTCGGGCTCGGTCAACACGTCGTAGCCGGCGACGCGTGCGGTGCCGCTGGTGGGCTCGGTGAGCGTGGTCATCATCCGGACCGTCGTGGTCTTACCGGCGCCGTTGGGCCCCAGCAGACCCAACACGGTACCGGGGGGAACGGTGAAGCTGACGCCGTCGACGGCGGTTTCCTGGCCGTAACGCTTGACCAGTTCGATCGCTTCGATCGCCGGCGGGGATGGCATGCGCTCGACGGTATCCGCGCGGACCGACATCCGGCCACTCGATTACCGGCCGACGACGATGGCGAGCGCGACGTTTTGTACGCAACACGCCGTGCGAGAGCGTGCAGACACGCGCCCTCGCCGGGAAAGCTAGCCGGTGACCAGCGAGACCGACGTGGAGCGGCGCAGCTTGCCCGACGGCGTCTTCGGGATGCTGCCCGGCCCGAGCACGACGACGTTGCGGGGCCGCACGTCGACCTCGGCCACCACCTCGTGGGCGACCTGATGTTCGATCCGGCGGACCTCGACCGGGTCCTCCCAGGCATTGGACTCGACGGCGACGGCGAAGGTCTCGCGCGAGTGCCCGGCGTCCAGTCGAACCGCAACCGCGCAACCGGCCCGGACCCCTTCGACCCGGCCCGCCGCGCGCTCGATGTCGGTCGGGTAGATGTTGCGGCCGGCCATGATGATGACGTCCTTGACGCGTCCGCAGACCACGACGTGGCCGTTGTCGGTCAGGTAGCCGAGGTCTCCGGTGTCATACCAGCCCTGCTCGTCCTGAGCCGGGATGAAACCACCCATGGTCAGGTAGCCGGGTGTCAGGCATTCGCCACGCAGTTCGATGACCCCGACACCGCGCGTCGGCATGATGTTGCCGTGGTCGTCGATGATGCGGGCCTCGAGATCGGTGAGCAGCGGTCCGAGGGTGGCCAACCGCTTGGTGTTGCCTTTCGAGGCGGGCACCGCACGGCGCAGGGCCGCCAGCAGGTCGGCGTCGACCTCGTCGACGACCAAGCCGGCGTTGCACGGCGAGAAGGACACCGCCAGCGTCGTCTCGGCCATGCCGTAGGCGGGCAGGATCGCCTCGGGTCGCAGGCCGAACGGCTTGCCGGCGTCGATGAGGTCCTCGACGTCGGCCGGCTCGACCGGCTCGGCCCCCGACAGCGCGAAGCGCAGCGTGGACAGGTCGAACTCACCTGGCTTGGCCTGCCTGCGCAGCCGCTTGGCGAACAGCGCATAGGCGAAGTTCGGCGCCGCGGTCATGGTGCCCTTGTACTTGTCGATGAGCTTGGCCCACAGCAGGGTGTCCCGCAGGAAGTCCATCGGCGTGACCTTGACCAGCTCCGCGCCGAAGTACATCGGGATGGTCAGGAAGCCGACCATGCCCATGTCGTGGAAGCAGGGCAGCCAGCTGACCATGACGTCCTTGTCGACGTCGTACTCGGCGCCGATGAACATCGCCTCGGCGTTCGAGTAGATGTTGCGGTGCGTGATCTGCACCGCCTTCGGGGATCCGGTCGAACCGGATGTCAGCTGCATCAGTGCGAGGTCGTCCTCGCCGACGTCGATCGGGTCGATCGGCTCCGAGGTCAGCAGGTCGGCGACCGTGAGGACCTTGATGCCCTTCTCCTCCAGCACCGGGATCGCCACCAGGAACGGCTCGGACACGATCACGGCCTTCGCCTCGATCATGCCGATCACGTTCATCGTGTCCTCGGCCCACACCACCAGGTCGGTGCGCGGGGTCGGCTGGTGCAGCATCGTCAGGCTCGCACCGCGCATCCACAGGCCCTGGGCCGTGGGGGCGATCTCCACCGGGAACCCGGCCAACACGCCCACGGCGTCGCCGAGGCCGATACCGGCCGCTTCGAGACCACCAGCGATGCGCCGTGCCCGCTCGTGCACCTCACCCCAGGTGTGCCGGACCGGCTCGTACGGCTCGCCGGTCACCATGCCCCTGCCGGTGGTGTGCGCACTGCGGTACATCTTCTCGGTGAATCTGCTCACCACGACCTCCTCGCCGACATCTGCCCCGATGCGCATGCGCGTTTGCCATGCTCCGCCTGCTGGGAGGCGTTTTCACGGAGGCGCGCACACGGTTGGGCAGCAGTTGTGTCTCGAATCGGTGATGGCCCGTAAGCGCGATCGAACCCAGTCCGTCGCCCACCGTGCTCAGCGGTGGCGGAACTGGTTGCGTCCACTGCTCGACCGCTAGCTCTCACCGTCGCTCATCTTAGGCAACTCTTAAGTAACTGCCAAACGGAAGCGAGGAATGAGTCATTAGTCACACTGGTTCGTGACCCGGCCGAAGCGTGTTCACACCGAGGTCGACGGACTGGGGACGACGCGGGCGCCCTGCACCGGGCCGCTGGCCACCCGGACCGTGCGGCACACCCCGGCCCCGGCGAGTTCGGTGCCGACGTCCACCGCGGCACCTGCCGAACCGCACAGGAACGCACAGGTGGGCCCCGAGCCGGACACCACTCCGGCGAGGGCGCCGGCCGCCACTCCCGCGCGCAGGGTGCGGCGCAGCGACGCGTCGAGGCTCAGCGCCGCGGGTTGCAGGTCGTTGCCGAGCAGCGGCGCCAACTGCGCCGGATCCCCCGAGGCCAGCGCGGTCAGCACCGGTTCGGCCGATTCCAGGCGCGGCGGCAGGTTGCGATCGTCGGCCGCACGCAGTCGGTCGATCTCGCCGAAGACCTTCCTGGTGGACAGTTGGCCGGCCGAGAACGCCAACACCCAGTGAAATGTGTTGCGGGCGAGGACTGTTGCCAGTTCCTCGCCCCGGCCGGTGCCCAACGCCGTACCACCGTGCAGTGCGAACGGCACGTCACTGCCCAGCTGGGCGGCCAGCACATGCAGGTCCCGCCGCGGCACGCCGAGCTCCCACAGCGAGTTCATCGCCACCAGCACCGCAGCCGCATCGGCGCTCCCGCCGGCCATTCCGCCGGCGACCGGGATCGTCTTCTCGATCGAGATCGCGACGTCCGGGGTCCGACCGACGTGCTCGGCCAGCAGTTCGGCGGCGCGCCACGCGAGGTTGCGCTCGTCGGTGGGCAGCGATTCCGCGCCCTCACCCGTGACCTCCACCGACAGCATGTCGGCGGTCGTGACGGTCACCTCGTCGAGCAGTGACACGGCATGGAAGACGGTGGCAAGTTCGTGGTAACCGTCATCGCGCCGGTCACCGACCTCCAGATAGAGATTGACCTTGCCGGGAACTCGGACGCTCACCGACCCGGTGGGCACCCATTCCGATGCGGTATTTCCGTCGTTCGCGGACACCGCTCGACACTAACGCCGCAACGACCCGCGGGGGCACCCGACGCCCGGGCGGTCCCGCCCTATCGCGCGGTGATCTCCGATGCCTGGTCGACGTCGACCGCGGGTTCCTCGACCGACTGCTCGGCAGCGGGTGCGGCCTTGGGCGTGATGTGCCAGTCCGCAGAACGCTGCAACAACCGCACGAAGTCGGCGACGGCGAGCGTCTCACCACGGCGCGACGGATCGATGCTGGCAGCCAGCAGCCGGCTGGCCGACTCGTTGCCCGAACCCGCCCATTCGGCGAACGCGTTGCGCGAGGTCTTGCGCCGCTGTGCGAATGCCACGTCGATCAGCTCGAACACCTGCTCACGGAACTCGGGATCGGTGGGCCAGGGGGACGTCTCGTGCCGGTCGATGCGCACCAGGCCGGAGTAGACGCGCGGAATGGGCCAGAACACGGTCGGCGACACCATGCCGTAGCGCCGCACATTGCCGTAGAACCGGACCTTGACGCTGGGCACGCCGTACTCCTTGCCGCCGGGTTCGGCGGCGAGACGCTCGGCGACCTCGGCCTGCACCATCACCATGACGGTGCGGATGGACGGGAACTCGGCAAGCAGATGGAGCAACGCCGGGACAGCCACGTTGTACGGCAGGTTCGCCACCAGGGCCGTCGGCATCTCGGTGAGATCGGACTTCTTGAACGTCAGGATGTCGCGGTTGAGCACCGTCAACCGGTTGATCTCGCTGTGCGAGTGGTCCGCGATCGTCGTCGGTAGCTGGCGGGCCAGCACCGGGTCGATTTCGACGGCGGTCACCTTGGCGCCGCGGTCGAGCAGCGCCAGCGTCAGCGAACCAAGACCCGGTCCGACCTCGAGAACGTGGTCGGAACGGTTGACGCCGGAGGCCGACACGATGCGGCGCACGGTGTTGGCGTCGTGGACGAAGTTCTGACCGAAAGACTTGCGCGGCCGGAAGTCCATGGCCTTAGCCAGGTGACGAATCTCAGTTCGCCCGAGCAGCCGAATTGTCACGACGCACCGATCCTCCCGCTACAGGTCGGCCACGCCCCCCAACCTTGACGCGCCCGAGTTACTTCAGCAATCGCGATCTGCTCTTCTCTAGTTGCCAGATCCGCCCTCGCAGCATAGCGCAGACCACCGCTGCGCTCCCACGTGTTTTGGTCAAATTGGACGCCACCAAAGTATCCATTGCCGGTATTGATGGCCCAATTACCTCCCGCTTCGCAGCGGGCAAGCGCGTCCCAGGTGGCCCCGTTGGACACCGGGGGCACCTCGGTGCCCGGTTTCGCCCCGACTCTGAGCACACCGTCGCGGGCCGGAGTGATGACGACATTGGCTACTGGCAGCTTGCCGGTTTCGACGCCGTTGACCTTGGCAACCGCGAACGTGACGTCCTGAATGCCGGGTTGTCCCGGATCCTCGACGATCTGCCGGCTCATGTTGAGCGTGACATCCTCGATGCGCTGGTTGTTCGGTGCCAGAGGCACTCGCTGGATGACCTTTTCGACGCGGATCCGGGTGACCTCGACCAGCATCCCGTCGACCACCGGTGACGACGGCGCCGGGACGACGGTATCCCTTTGCTGCAGCGGAGCACCCGCGGCGTCGAGCAGCGCGGCGACGTTCGGTGCGGCCAGACGCACCGTACGGATTGCGCCACCGTCGTTGATCTGCACCGTCTTCGGGCTGACCACCGGCAGCGCCATACCCCCGAGCGGCACCCGGCTACCGCGTGACGCGGCCACCGGCGCCTTGTCGGTCATCTCGAGCTGGGCCAGTGCTTCCTGCACGGTCGACGCGGTCGTCCACACCTGCTCGGAGCCGCCGCCGTCGGTGGAGATGTCCAACGGGCGGCTGCGACGCAGCACGATCGTCCCGGCCTGTTCCACCGGCGAATCGGCGGCCGGAAAGAGGTCGTCGCGGTCGCCGACCTGGTAACCGTTCTCCTCGACGACGTCGATCACCCGGGTCTTCATCGTCGGCACCGTCATCGAGGCACCGTCGACCGTCAGCGTCACCGTCTTGTGCGCGGCAACCGCGGTTCCGCCCGCAAACACCAAAGCCAGCAACGTCGCGGCGACAACCACCCGCAACATCGGCGAGCGCGTCTGATGAAGTCTGTTCAAAGCATTCAAGATCGTCGTCTATCCCCGACTAGAGCAGTACGCGCAGCACAGCGGCCGGCACGCATTTGATTACAAGACGGTAACGAAGTGGTCTACGAGCGGCAACTCTGCAGCCCGTACGTGCGTTCCGCCGTCGCAGAGGTCTCGTCTGCGATGGTCTCCGCGGTCTGGCCGACGATGTCGGCCAGCGCACGCACAGTGTAGGGCAGGCAATAGGGCTCGTTCGGCGCCCCGCGATACGGGTGCGGCGTGAGGAACGGCGCATCGGTCTCCACGAGAAGTTGCTGAGAAGGGATCAGCACTGCAGCTTCCCGCAGTTCACGGGCGTTGCGGAAGCTCACCGTGCCGGACAGGCTGAGCAGCCAGCCGGCCGCCACACACGTGCGCGCCATCTCCACACCGGACGAGAAACAGTGGAATATCACAGTCTCGGGCGCCCCCTCGGCGCGCAGCACGTCGAGCACCTCGACGTCGGCGTCCCGGTTGTGGATCATCAACGGCTTGCCGGTGCGCTTGGCCAGGTCGATGTGCCATGCGAAGGCCTCGCGCTGCTCGGCGGGCCCGGCGCAGCCCTCCAGCCGGCCCGGCCAGTACATGTCCATGCCCGTCTCCCCGATCGCGACCACCCGCGGATCGGCGGCCAGCCGCTCGATCTCTGCCCGGGCCTCGCCGGTCAAAGCAGCGGCCCGGGTCGGATGCAGCGCCACCGCGGCGTACACCCGCGGATCCCACGACGACGCGTCCACCGCCCAACGGGCCGAGGCCAGGTCGTCGGCGATGGTGACGACCGCCCGCACGCCCGCCCGGGCGGCGCGGTCGACGATGGCGCGGACGTCGTCGGCGTCGGCAGCGCCGCAGGCGTCCAGATGGGTGTGTGCGTCGACGAGGGGCGTCAGCGGCTCCGGGAGGGGCGGCGGCTCGCGCCGCTGTTTCGTAGAGCTCACCGCTCACACTTTAAGGTTGCCTTCTGATGCCTGCCTCACTCCCCGGCGCGGGGACGCGCACCCCTGCCTCACTCCCCGGCGCGCCGTACTACATCACCACCGCGATCGCGTACCCCAACGGGACCCCGCACATCGGCCACGCCTATGAGTACATCGCGACCGACGCCGTGGCCCGGTTCAAACGCCTCGACGGCTTCGACGTCCGCTATCTCACCGGCACCGACGAGCACGGGCTGAAGATGGCGCAGACAGCAGCGGCCGAGGGCATCCCGACCGCCGAGCTGGCGCGGCGCAACTCCGATGCGTTCCAGGCGATGCAGCAGGGTCTCGGCGCGACGTTCGACCGGTTCATCCGCACCACCGACGCCGACCACCTCGAGGCATCCGTCGACATCTGGAAGCGGATGGAGGCGGCCGGCGACATCTATCTGGACTCCTACTCGGGCTGGTACTCGGTGCGCGACGAGCGCTTCTACACCGACGACGAGCTCGAAGAACGCCCCGACGGCTCACGGGTCTCCATCGAGACGGGAACCGAGGTCACCTGGACCGAGGAACAGACGTACTTCTTCCGGCTGTCCGCCTACGCCCAGCGACTGCTGGACCACTACGCAGCGCACCCCGAGTTCATCGGCCCCGACGTGCGGCGCAACGAGATCGTCAGCTTCGTCTCCGGAGGTCTGCGCGACCTGTCGATCTCGCGGACCACGTTCGACTGGGGAGTGCCCGTCCCCGACCATCCCGACCACGTGATGTACGTCTGGGTCGACGCGCTGACCAACTACCTCACCGGTGTCGGTTTCCCCGACACCGACTCCGAGGACTTCAGGAAGTACTGGCCGGCCGACCTGCACATGATCGGCAAGGACATCATCCGTTTCCACACGGTGTACTGGCCTGCGTTTCTGATGTCGGCCGGTATCGAGCTGCCGCGCCGGGTGTTCGTACACGGGTTCCTGCTGGTCAGCGGCGAGAAGATGAGCAAGTCCGTCGGCAACGTCGTCGATCCCGTCGCGCTCGTCGAGGCGTTCGGGCTCGATCAGGTGCGTTACTTCCTGCTGCGTGAGGTGCCGTTCGGGCAGGACGGCAGCTACAGCGAGGACGCCATCATCGGACGGATCAACGCCGACCTCGCCAACGAGTTCGGCAACCTGGCCCAGCGGTCGTTGTCGATGGTCAACAAGAACCTCGACGGCGTGGTGCCCGAGCCCGGACCGTTCAGCGACGCCGATCGGGAGCTTCTGGCGCTCGCCGACGAATTGCTCCCCAAGGTCCGCGCGCACTTCGACGTGCCGGCCATGCACCTCGCGCTGGAGGCGATCTGGTCGGTGCTCGGAGCGGCCAACCGGTACTTCTCGTCGCAGGAGCCGTGGGTGCTGCGCAAGACCGACACCGAGGAGGCCCGGGTGCGGTTCGCCACGGTGCTGTACACGACGCTGGAGGTGGTGCGCATCGCGGCGCTGCTGAGCCAGCCGGTGATGCCCGACGCGACGGCGAAGCTCCTCGACCTGCTCGGCCAGTCCGGCGACCAGCGCTCGTTCGCCGCGCTGCCGGTGCGGTTGGCGCCCGGAACCGTGCTCCCCGCCCCCACCGGTGTCTTCCCGCGCTTCCAACGCGACTGAGTTTCTCCTAGTTTCTCCTATACAGAAGTGATGCGCGTCACGTCGTGTCACATCCGGACCGCCGCCGGTGTCTCGAGGGCAGGTCCGAGAAAAGGAGAGACACCATGAACGAGAAGAACACCAAGGTCGCCAATGTCGCCAATGTCGTCGTGGTCGGTGGCGGCTACGCCGGCGTCCTGGCCGCCAACCACCTGCGCCTCGACGACAGCATCGACATCACGTTGATCAACCCGCGGCCGTCCTTCGTCGAGCGGATCCGGCTGCACCAGTTCGTGACCGGATCAGACGACGCGGTGGTCGACTACGGCACGGTGCTCGGCGAGGGCATCAACCTGGCCGTGGACTCCGCGACGCGGATCGACACCTCCGCCCGCCGGGTCGAACTGGCCTCCGGCGGCAGCATCGGCTACGACTACCTGATCTATGCCGTGGGCAGCACCGGCGCCGCCCCGACGGTCCCCGGTGCAGCCGAATACGCCTATCCGATATCGGAATACGAACACGCCGAACCGCTGCGCGCGGCCGTGGCGGCCAGTGGTGCCGACGCGCCGCTCTGTGTGGTCGGCGCCGGACCCACCGGTCTGGAGATGGCGGCCGAACTCGCCGAGGAAGGCCGGCGCGTGACGCTGATCTGCGGCACGGTGATGGGCCCCTACCTGAGCACCCGCGCCCGCCGCGCGGCCGCCAAGCGGATGGCCAAGCTCGGCGTCACCGTGATCGACGGTCCAGGGGCGGTCGTCACCGAGGTGCTGCGCGACACGGTGGTGCTGGCCGACGACCGCAGGGTCGCCGCCGCCGTGACGATCTGGACCGCCGGGTTCGGCGTGCCCGACCTGGCCGTGCGCAGCGGCCTGAGCACCGACTCGATCGGCCGACTCCTCACCGACGAAACCCTGACCAGCGTCGACGACCCCCGGGTCGTCGGGGCCGGCGATGCGACGGCGCCGTCAGACCTGCCGCTGCGGATGAGCTGCCAGGCGGCGATCCCGCTGGGCGCGCAGGCCGCGAACACGGTGCTCAGCCGGATCGCCGGCACCCCGCCGAAGCCGTTGAACCAGGCCTTCACCGGGCAGTGCATCAGCCTCGGCCGGTCGGCGGGGCTGATCCAGATCGCTCACCTCGACGACACCGTGACACCGCTTTACCTCGGGGGCCGGGCCGCGGCGAGCATCAAGGAGGCGGTCTGCAAGGGCACGATCTCGTTCCTGTCCCGGGAAGCCCGCAAACCGGGCAGCTACTTCTGGCTCAAGGGCGGAAAGCGCCAGCAGAAGCTGGCGGCCCAACCGGTGCCGTCGTGAGCGAACACGCCGAACGCTTCACGCATCTGCGGCCGCTGCTGTTCACGATCGCGTACGAGATCCTCGGCAGCGCAACCGAATCCGACGACGTCCTGCAGGAGAGCTACCTGCGGTGGGCCGACGTGGACCTGAAAAAGGTGCTCGACACCAAGGCCTACCTCGCCCAACTGGTCACCCGGCAGTCGCTGAACACGCTGCGGGCGCAGTCGCGGCGCCGGGAAGAGTACGTCGGGCCGTGGCTGCCGGAGCCACTGCTCACCGAGCAGGATGCGTCCGCCGATGTGGTGCTCGCCGAGTCGGTGTCGATGGCGATGCTGGTGGTGCTGGAGACGTTGACCCCGGACGAGCGGGCGGTGTTCGTTCTGCACGAGGTGTTCGGCTTCTCCCACGACGAGATCGCCGCGACGATCGGCAAGTCGGCGCCGGCGGTGCGCCAGATGGCGCACCGCGCCCGCGCCCACGTGCAGGCGCGACGAAAGCGGTTCCAGCCCGTGGACGCCAAGGTGTCCTCCGAGCTCACCACTCGGTTCTTCACCGCGGCCGCCACCGGTGATCTCGACGGCCTGATGGCGATGCTCGCGCCCGACGTGGTGTGGACCGCCGACAGCGACGGCAAGGTCAGCGCGGCCCGCCGGCCGGTGGCGGGGGCGGATCGCGTGGCCAGACTCATCCTCGGGTTCATCCGGCTGGCCGGTTCCGACGGCAGGGTCGAACCCGCGATCTACAACAGCGCACCCGGCCTGGTGCTCTATCTCGGCGACCATCTGGAGGGGGTTGTCACCTTCGAGGTGATCGACGGCCGGATCACCAACTTCTACGCGATGCGCAACCCCGAGAAGCTGGCCACCGTGATGGTGCCCCGCCGGATCGGCCGGTAACCGGTAGCCCACGGCAGGCTCGGGTCTGTCAGGCTGGGTCGGTGCGCATCGAGCGACTCGGCGATTTGGGTGATGCCTCGTCGGTGCTGCGCGCGCTGGGGGCGGCCGCGACCTCGCAGGGCATGGCCCCTCCTGCCGCCCTGACCGGCGCCTGGTTCGGGTCGCGGGCGATCATCGCGCCGTCGCTGACAGCGTCGGAGGTCCCGGCCGGCGAGGTCTTCGACGTCGCATCCGGGCACTGCACCGACGGCCCGGTCGGGGGCGGCTGGTTCGGGTATCTGTCCTATCCCGACGCCGGCGCCGACGGGCTGGGCCCGCGGATTCCGCAGGCTGCGGGCGGTTGGACCGACAACGTGCTCCGATGTGACGACCACGGCACCTGGTGGCACGAAAGCCTCTCCGGGGCAGCGCTTTCCGGTTGGGTTTCGGATGCTCTGCGGAATCCCGCTGTCCCCCGCTGCACTCAGATCGTCTGGGGCCAGGCAGACCGTGCGGCCCACCACCGGGGCGTGCTCGACTGTCTGGACGCCATCGGCGCCGGTGAGGTGTATCAGGCCTGCGTGTGTACGCAGTTCACCGGAACGTTCGCCGGCGACCCCCTCGATTTCTTCGCCGAGTCGGTGTCCCGGACCGCTCCCGGCCGCGCGGCCTACGTCGCCGGGGACTGGGGTGCGGTGGCGTCGCTGTCGCCGGAGTTGTTCCTGCGCCGCTGCGGTGAGGCAGTGACGTCGAGCCCGATCAAGGGCACGCTGCCGGCAGACGCCGACCCGGCCGGGCTGCGCGCGTCGGTCAAGGACGTCGCGGAGAACATCATGATCGTCGACCTGGTGCGCAACGACCTGGGACGGGTGGCCCGCACCGGGTCGGTGTCGGTGACCGAACTGCTCGCGGTGCGCCCGGCGCCGGGCGTGTGGCATCTGGTGTCCACGGTCTCGGCGCGGGTGCCCACCGATCTGCCGATGTCGGCCATGCTGGACGCGACGTTCCCGCCGGCGTCGGTGACCGGCACCCCGAAGGGACGGGCCCGCGAACTGCTGACCGGGTGGGAATCACACCGGCGCGGCGTGTATTGCGGCACAGTAGGTCTGGCATCGCCGGTGGCCGGCTGCGAGTTGAACGTGGCGATCCGCACGGTGGAGTTCGCCGCCGGTGGGACTGCGGTGCTCGGCGTCGGGGGCGGCATCACCGCCGACTCCGACCCGGGCCGCGAGTGGGACGAGTGCCTGCACAAGGCCCGGCCGATCATCGGTCACCTCGGCGCGCTGACGTCAGTCGCGCGCGCGTAGCACCGCGTCGTAGAGCTCGCGGCGCGACGGAGCGCCGGGGTTCGCGGCGACCACCTGGGCGCACGCGTCCTTGACCCGCATGCCGTCCTCGACCAGCCGGTTCACGTCGGCCACCAGCGCCTCGGGGTCCGCGGTCGGGATGGCCCCGGCCAGCACCACGGTGACCTCGCCGAGCACCCCGTCGGCGGCCCATTCGGCGAGTTCGCCGATCGACCCCCGGACGATCTCTTCGTGGGTCTTGGTCAGCTCCCGGCAGACGACCGCCCGCCGCTCGGGACCGAACACGGCGACGGCGTCCCGCAGGCAGTCGGCCAGCCGTCGCGGCGACTCGAAGAACACGCAGGTCCGCGGCTCTGCGACCAGCGACCGCAGCCACGAAGTGCGCGCCGACTGCTTACGCGGCGCGAACCCCTCGAAGCAGAACCGCTCCGACGGCAGGCCGGCGACGGCCAGTGCCGTCGTCACCGCGGACGGACCGGGCAGACACTGCACCGGCAGGTCGTTGTCGACACAGGCCGACACCAGCCGGTAGCCGGGATCGCTGATCAGCGGCATCCCGGCGTCGCTGACCAGCAACACCGTCGCCCCGCCGCGGATGTCGTCGACCAGCGCAGGCACCCGCGACGCCTCGTTCTGGTCGAACACGCTGACCACCCGCCCGGCGAGCCGGACCTCCAGCGCCTGGGCCAGCGTGCGGACCCGGCGGGTGTCCTCGGCGGCGATCACGTCGGCGCTGCCCAGCGCCCGGACCAGTCGGGCCGACGCGTCCGACGGCTGCCCCAGCGGGGTGGCTGCGACAAGCAGTCGGCCGGGGGACATGGACTACAGCCTACGATCGCTGTCGTGAGCGCCACCGCGGACGTGAGGAGCAGGAGTACCCCCGCGGACGAACTCTTCGCTCACGAGCGCACGGTTCCGGTGATCAGCCCGGGGCCGCTGGTACCCGTCGCGGATTTCGGCCCGATCGACCGGTTCCAGGGGTGGATGATGACCGCGGTCATCACCGCGCTGGCTGCGGTCACCCGGTTCCTCAACCTGCGGTCGCCGACCGACGCGGGCACTCCGATCTTCGACGAGAAGCACTACGCGCCGCAGGCCTGGCAGATGTTGCACAACAACGGTGTCGAGGACAACCCGGGCTACGGGCTGGTGGTGCACCCGCCGGTCGGCAAGCAGCTGATCGCCCTCGGCGAGGCGATGTTCGGCTACAACGGGCTGGGCTGGCGGTTCTCCGGCGCGGTGTGCGGCGTCGTCATGGTTCTCCTGGTGGTCCGGATCGCACGGCGGATCAGCAGGTCCACGCTCGTCGGCGGGATCGCCGGGCTGCTGGTGATCGCGGACGGCGTCAGCTTCGTCACCGCGCGCACCGCCTTGCTCGACGGGTTCCTCACGGTGTTCGTGGTTGCGGCGTTCGGCTGCCTGATCGTCGACCGCGACCAGGTGCGCGAACGGATGCACATCGCGCTGCTGGAAGGCCGGATCGGCGAGACGGCATGGGGTCCGCGCCTCGGGGTCCGCTGGTGGCGTTTCGGCGCGGGCGTGCTGCTCGGGCTGGCCTGTGCGACGAAGTGGTCGGGGCTCTACTTCGTGATGTTCTTCGGCGTCATGACGGTGGCCTTCGACATCGCCGCGCGCCGGCAGTACCGGGTTCCGCGGCCGTGGCTGGGGGTGTTTCGCCGCGACGTCGGTCCCTCGCTGTACGCGCTGGTGCTGATTCCGTTCGGGGTGTACCTGGCGTCGTACGCGGCCTGGTTCGCCTCGGAGACCGGGACCAACCGCTACCAGGTGGGCCGCTCCATCGGACCCGACAGCGTGCTGCCGGTCCCCGACGCGGTGCGCTCGCTGTGGCATTACACCTACGCGGCCTTCCGTTTTCACTCCGGGCTGACCAACGCCGACGGCAACCACCACCCGTGGGAATCCAAGCCGTGGACGTGGCCGATGTCGCTGCGACCGGTGCTCTACGCGATCGAGACCGAGAACGTGCCGGGGTGCGGCGCGCAGTCGTGCGTCAAGGCCGTGATGCTGGTCGGCACCCCGGCGATGTGGTTCGTCGCGGTGCCGGTGCTGGCGTGGGCGGTGTGGCGCGCATTCGTCAAGGCCGACTGGCGTTATGCGGCGCTGCTGGTCGGCTACAGCGCGGGCTTCCTGCCGTGGTTCGCCGACATCGACCGGCAGATGTACTTCTTCTACGCGGCCACGATGGCACCGTTCCTAGTGATGATCATCGCGATGATCCTCGGCGACATCCTCTACAAACCGAGGCAGAACGCCGAGCGACGAACGCTGGGGCTGCTGGTGGTGTGCTGCTATGTCGCCCTGGTGATCACGAACTTCGCCTGGCTGTACCCGATTCTGACGGGTCTGCCGATCTCGCAGAGCACGTGGAACCTGCAGATCTGGCTCCCCTCCTGGCGCTAGCCCCCGGCCGAAATGGGGTTTTCAGGTCGTCATTCCGCTCACCGGCCTGGTGGGTGAGGTGCAGTGTAGCGATGACGACGCGCCCAACCAGACGGCCCAACAGCAACGACCTTCGGCGTCCATGTGCACGGCATGGACTCGAGAACAAGGATCATTCCAATGGATCAGCATTCTGACCCGGTTCGAACCGACGACATCTACGCGGCGCTGCCAATGGCGATGGAACTAGCGACCGAATACCTGGCGGGTCTCCCACACCGGGCGGTCGATGCGATCACCAGCTACGACGAAGTGGTCGATGCCCTGAGCGGGCCGCTGCCCGACCAAGGCACGAATGCGGTGGAGGTAGTCGAGCGGTTAGCCGCCACTCTGGGTCCGGCAACGATTGCGTGCGCCGGCCCCCGCTACTTCGGCCTCGTGGTCGGGGGAACGTTACCCGCGGCGCTGGCCGCCGACTGGCTGGTATCGACCTGGGATCAGACGGCCTACAGCCGGATGTCCTCGCCGGCGGGTGCTGCGATCGATGCCGTCACCGAGCGCTGGGTTCTTGACGCTCTCGGGCTGCCCAGGGGAGCATCGGTGGGTTTCGTGACCGGAGCCACGGCGGGAAACGTCGTCGGGTTGCTTTCCGCACGGCACGTGCTGTTAGCGCGGCGAGGTTGGGACGTTGAGGCCGATGGTCTCGCGCAGGCACCCCGTGTTCGCGTCCTCGTGGGCGACGAGGTCCATCCCTCGGTACTGCAGGCGTTGCAGATGATCGGTTTGGGAGCGCGCCGCGTCGAGCGCGTAGCCGTCGACGCACAAGGAGCCATGAGAGCGGATGCGCTCGCCGACGCGCTCGCCGCTGACCCAGACCCCGCCATCGTCTGCGCACAAGTCGGCAACGTGAACTCCGGAGCGTGCGACCCGGTGTCAGAGATCGTCGCGGCAACGCGCGAGCACGGCGGATGGGTTCATGTTGACGGCGCGTTCGGACTGTGGGCTTGTGCATCGCCGCGACTGTCGGCACTCGTTCGAGGTGTCGAGCTGGCCGATTCGTGGTCGACCGACGCGCACAAGTGGCTCAACGTCCCGTACGACTGCGGGCTGGCCATCGTTGCCGATCGCCGAACTGCCCGCTCGGCACTGGGCGCCAACACCAGCTATCTTCCCACGAGTAGCGAGCGCGAACCCGGTGTCCTTGTGCCCGAGATGTCCCGGCGTGCACGGGCGGTCCCCGTCTACGCAGCGTTCGCCTCGCTAGGCAGGCAGGGGCTGCGACAACTGATCGAACGCTGCTGCGACCATGCCGACCGTCTGGCCCAGATGATCCAGGCCACGCACGGCTTTGTCGTGTGCAACGACGTCGTGCTCAACCAGGTCCTGATCCGTGCTGACGACAGCGACGAGCGCACTTGGCTTGTGGCAGAACTCGTGCGACGCACAGGTGAGGCGTGGGTCGCGGGAACCGAATGGCACGGTCGAGCGGCGATACGCGTTTCCTTCTCCAACTGGACGACAACAGATACCGACGTCGACCGCCTCGCCGAAGCGCTGCGGCAATCGCTGACGGCGGCGCGCAAGGCACAAGAATAAGGCAAGGCTGCGGCCGAATCCGACAACACAGCAATCGTCTCCTCCAACGATTCCAGGTCATCGACGGCGAGCCGAAAAGAAACCATTCTCCGACAGCCCCACCGCGCATGGGCACAACGCGAACCAGACGTGAAGGTCGTGCGAGAGGTGAATTCAACGACCGCGAAACCCATTTCGGCGCAACTAGAGCGGGTCGCGGGCCGCCGGGCACGACATACAGCGCGGCCCGCCGCGGCCGGTGCCGAGCTCGGACGCCGCGATCGACAGCACCTCGATGCCCGAATCCGCAAGGCGGGCATTGGTTTCGGTATTCCGCTCGTATGCCACCACCACCCCGGGTGCCAGCGCCAGCGTGTTGTTGCCGTCGTCCCACTGCTCGCGTTCGGCGGTGACGGGATCGAGCCCGGTGTCGATCACCCGCAGCTTCCCGATGCCCATCGCCTCGGCTGCGGCATTGACGAACGGCGCGGCGCCGTCGATCTTCACCCCGTCGGATGAGCGGCGAATCGTGAACGTCGTCAACGAGTCCACGATGTTCGGATACATCACGACGGCATCGGTGTCGACCATCGTGCACACAGTGTCGAGATGCATCTGCGCCCGCTCCTGCGCGATCGGCACCGCCAGCACCGTGTGCGCCAAGTCATCGTCGAAAAGGCTGCGCGCCAACGCCTCCGCCCCCGCCGGTGTGGTCCGCTCCCCCACCCCGACGGCAACCACGCCGGGCGCCAGCAGCAGCACGTCGCCGCCCTCGACCGGGGCCGACCGCGACTCGTAGGCGCGGCGGACGCCGAGGAAACGCGGGTGGTGCGCATAGATCACGTCGGTCAGCGACGTCTCGCGTGACCGAGCGGGCAGGGCGAGCGAGGTGATGGCCACCCGCGGGCCGATCCAGAACGACGAGTCCCTGGCGAAGAGCAGGTTGGGCAGCGGGTTGATCACGAAGTCCCCGCCATGGTGCATGCGCCTCACCAGCGACAGTTCGTTCTCTCCGAACGACAGCTCGTCGAACGTCATTCCGGCCATCAGCACATGTGCCAACGAGGCGGCGTCCAGAGTGCGCAGGTACGTCGAGAGCTCCTGGGCCAACGGCAGACCGAGCCTTCGGGAGTCGACCGCGGCCGCGATGCCGTGCATCCGGGCGGCCCCGCTGTTGGCCAGCGCCTCGGTGAGCAGGTCACCGAGCAGCAGCACCTCGACCCCGCGGGAACGCAGCAACGCCGCGAAGGCGTCGTGCTCCTCCTGCGCCTTGGCCACCCACGGCAGCCCGTCGAAAAGGAGGGTGTCGTTGTTGCGGGGCGTCAGCCGCTGCAATTCGGGACCCGGACGGTGCAGGATGACGGCCCGCAGCGTACCGACCTCGGAATTGCACCCCAACACCACGTCCGTCACATCAAGCACCGTATCCCGAAACAGCCCACCTCAACTATTGTTGAGGTCATGGAGATGGCACAGGAGCTCACTCCCGGGGACATGGCGGTCCGCAGTGGCGTGGCGGTTTCCGCCCTGCATTTCTACGAGCGCGAGGGGCTCATCGCCAGCCGGCGCACCACCGGCAACCAGCGCCGCTACAGCCGCGACACGCTCCGCCGGGTCGCCTTCATCCGGATGTCGCAACGGCTCGGGATCCCGCTGGCGCGGATCCGCGACGCGCTGTCGACGCTGCCCACCGATCGGGTCCCCACGAGCAAGGACTGGGCCCGGTTGTCCGCAGGCTGGCGGGAGGACCTCGACCAGCGCATCCTGCACCTGCAGCGGCTGCGCGACAACCTCACGGGCTGCATCGGCTGCGGGTGCCTGAGCCTGAAGGTCTGCGCACTCGCCAATCCCGGCGACTCGCTCGCCGAGCACGGCCCGGGCGCAGTCCGGCTCTGAGTTCGAACGCCTGTGCGATAGACTTCGGCTCATGGAGCCGGCTCTGCAAAGCTCTCTGTTCGACCACGCCGAACGCCGCGACCTCGGCGACGGCGCGTGGCTCGAGCTCCGTTCCGGATGGTTGTCCCAGGACGACGCTCGAGACGACTCACTGTTCGCGCAACTGCGTGACACGATCCCCTGGCGGGCCGAGCGCCGCCAGATGTACGACCGGGTTCTCGACGTTCCCCGGCTGGTCAGCTTCCACCACCTCGTCGACGACGAACCGCCCCATCCCCGGCTGAAACAACTCAGAAGACGCCTGAACGACGCCTACGCCGGCGAGCTCGGCGAGCCGTTCGTGACGGCCGGGCTGTGCCTCTACCGGGATGGCAACGACAGCGTCGCCTGGCACGGCGACAACATCGGCCGCAGCAGCACCGAGGACACCATGGTCGCCATCGTGGGCCTGGGTGCGGCCCGGGTTTTTGCGCTGCGACGCCGCGGCGGCGGCCCGTCGCTGCGGCTGCGCCACGGCCACGGCGACCTGCTCGTGATGGGCGGTTCGTGCCAACGCACCTGGGAACACTGCGTCCCGAAGACCGCCCGCCCCACCGGTCCGCGGATCAGCATCCAGTTCCGGCCGCACGACGTGCGGTGAGTCAGCCCCTGACCAGGCTGACCGCTTGGGTGACCAACTCGCGGGCGCGCGCCGTATCAACCGGGACGAGCGGCTGGTCCGGGATCACCAGCGAGTTCGCGGTGACGATCACGATGAAATTGCCGAAGTTGGCGACGTAGTTGTAGAGGTCGCCGGTGCGCGGTGCGCCACCCGCGGTGGTCTGCAGCACTCGGCGGGTGCCGACGACCTGGGTGTTGTCGATCTGCGGGGCCTCGACGACCTTGATCAGGCCACGGACCCCCCGCCCGCCGAACACCACCTCCTGGCACTGCTCGGTGGGCACGCTGGCGGGCACCGGTTCGGAGGTCTCGACCGCGATCACGATGTATCGGAGGCCGTCACCTTCTGCCGTGGTCGCGGCCATGTTGCCCTGCACCCCCGCTGGGACGGCCAGTTTGCCGGCCGCCTCGGCGCAGTCGGGGGGGTCGAAGACCAGCCCCTCGGGCAACGACTGCGGGCCGAGCAGTCCCGGCTCGATGGCGGCCGGGCCCACGGTGCTGACCGTGAACGACGGACCGAACTCGGACTCGAGGTCGGCGACGTTGGCGATATCGGCTTGCGAGAGGTCCTCGGGCTGTCCGGAACTGCACGCCGCCAGCAGCCCGGCGCACGCGACGGCCAGCGCCACCTTGGGGTTCGACAAGGGGTTCGACATCGCCGCCAAATGTACCCGGGTGGTCCGGTTCAGCCGCGCAGCGCGGATGTGGCGCTGGCCAGCAGGTCGCCCGCAAAGCCGGGTCCGAGCGCCGGATGGGGTGATCCGGGGTCGGTGATCAACGTGACGAAGCAGACGTGACCGTCCAGGTATGCAATGAATGTGTCTGCGCGGGAGCGTGTTTGTGTCCCACCCTCGACCCGGGTGGTGGCAGTGGTACTCATCGCCACCGTTGTTGCGGCGTCGATCACCGGACCGGGCCGTGTGCTGACGGTCCCGGTGGTGTGCCCAGATGCCACCGTCCACTGCGCACACTCGGCGAGCAGCGTGGAACCCGGCACCTGTGGGCCGTGGGCCCGGGCGACCACCGTGTGCACGATCCCGCCGGGCCCGGACGCCGACCAGCCCCGGGTCGTCGCCGGGTCGACGGCCGGTACCGCCAACTGCGCGCACTGCGGCGGCTCCGAGACCGCCGCCTCTGCGAAGCCCCACAACACGATCGGTGCGGGTGCTGCGGTGTACCCGGCGACCTCGTAGCCACCGGGCAGCTCGCTGCGGGTCCGGTCGATTCTCGCGGGGTTGATCTGGCCCGCTCCCGATGTCGTCGAGGACGGTGCGGGGGCGGGTTCCGTCGGCTGGGCGCAGCCGGCACCCAACACGGCCAGTGCGCAGACCCCCATCAGCCTCACGGCCCGTTGATACCACGTGACGGCACCAGGTCCGTGACGGCACCAGTGTTCGCCCGCCTTTTCCATGAGATCTGGTTCTCGGACGGTTATGCTGCGCTGCGATCCGGCTTTCGTCGAGCGCAGACTGCGTCCACGCCACGGGGCCGATGAAACAGGAGACGACATGACAATTCCCATTCGGGCCGGCGTCACCGCCATCGCCGCCGTCGCACTCGGAATCGGCCTCTCAGCCTGCGGTTCCGACACTCAGACCGAGGAGACGACGACCACCACGTCGGCCGAGGCGGAGACCACCACCAGTGAGGCTCCCACCACAACGGCCGAGGCCGCCGGGCCCGCCAAGACCATCGTCGACTACATCCAGGAGAACAACATCGAGGAAGCCCCGGTGAAGCGTGGCGATCCTGGTGCGCCGACCATCGACCTGCCCTTCCCCCCGGGGTGGGAGGACGCCGGGCCCGCCACCCCGGAATGGGCATACGGCGCAATCGTCTTCACCGGCGACCCGGCGATGGCCCAGGACCCCCCGACGATCATCGCGATCCTGTCCAAGCTGACCGGAAACGTCGACCCGGCCCAGATCCTCGAGTACGCCCCGGGCGAGATCCAGAACCTGCCGGAATTCGAAGGACCCGAGACCGGCCAGCCCGGCACCCTCGACGGGTTCGAGTCCGCCCAGATCGGCGGCATGTACGTCCGGGACGGCGTGACCCGGATGATCGCCCAGAAGACCGTCGTGATCCCCGGCCAAGACGGCCTCTACGTGCTGCAGCTCAACGCCGACGGCACCGAGGATCAGGCCATGCCGCTGATGGACGCCACCGCGGCCATCGACGAAGAGGCCACGATCACCCCCTGAGGCGGGCGTCAGGCCCTCGACACCGCCGAGGCCTCGGCGATCTGTTCCGGGCTCGGGCGCACCCCGGTGTAGCGCGCGAACTGCTCGGCAGCCTGTAGCGCGATCACCTGCGCCCCGGTGATGACATCGACGCCGGCTGCGCGTGCCGCGCAGATCAGCGGCGTCTCGGACGGCAGCGCCACGACGTCGAAGACCGTGCGTGCGGCGCGGATCGTCGCGTCGTCGAACGCGACGTCGTTCTCCTCGGGCCCGCCGGCCATCCCGATCGGCGTGACGTTGACGACGATGTCGGCGGTGCGCCGGCCGACCTCGGCGGTGTACTCGTAGCCGAGCCGGTCGGCCAGCGCCGCTCCGGCGACCGGATTGCGTGCGACGACGACACCGGCGTCGAATCCGCTGTCGGCGAACGCCGCCCCGACGGCACCGGCCATCCCGCCGCTGCCGCGGATCAGCACCGACTGCTGCGGGGTCAGCCCGTGAGTGCCGATGAGCTGTTGCACGGCAAGGTAGTCGGTGTTGGATGCGGTGAGCCGGCCGTCATCGTTGACGATCGTGTTCACCGACCGGATCGACTTCGCCGAGTGCTCCACAGCGTCGACGAGGTCGAGCACCGCCTGCTTGAACGGCATCGACACCGAGCACCCGCGGATCCCCAACGCCCGCACCCCACCGATCGCTGCGCTGATGTCGTCGGTGGTGAAGGCCTTGTAGAGGAAGTCGAGTCCCAGTACCTCGTAGAGGTGGTTGTGGAATCGGGTGCCGATGTTGCTGGGACGTCCCGCCAGCGAGATGCACAGCCGGGTGTCCTTACTCAATTGCGGCCTCCGGCTCGCGGTCCCCAACTGCGGACTCCGGCTCGCGGTCCCCAACTGCGGCCTCCCACTCGCGGCGCTCAACTGCGGCCTCATCCCACCGCCCGGATGACCTGCCGGGCCACGTCCCGGATCTGGCGGGTCAGCTCGGGCGAGAAAGGCAGATCCTTCGGGTGGGGCACCGCGATCTCGGTGGTGACGACGCCGAGGTCGTCGCGGTGCCACGTCGCGCCGAACCGGTCGAGTATCGCCCGCATGGGCGCGTTGTCGCTGAGCACCCGCGCGGTGAACCGCTGCACACCGTCACACCAGGCGGCCACCGAGATGGCGCCCATCAGCAGGGTGCCGATGCCCCGGCCCTGGTACGCGTCTCCGACGATGAACGCGATCTCGGCCTCTGCCGGGTTGACCGCATCGCGGACGAATCGCACGTCGGCGACCACCGGGCCGTCGGGCCGGTCGGTCAGCACGAACACGAAGTGCTCCAGGTAGTCCACCTCGAACAGGTAGGCCATCAGCGCTTTCGACGGGACCTTGACCGACTGGAAACGGCGGTAGAGGGTCTCGCCGGAGAACTCGACCGGGCCGTTGGTGGTGCGTTCGATGTCACCGGGCAACACCGGGCGCAGGTACAGCGTCGAGCCGTCGCGGACCTCGACCGGGATGGGCGTGACGAACGCGGCCAGGCGCTGGCGGGCGGTCCGCACCAGCTTGTCCATCAGCCCGGGCACCTCGAGCATGGTGGCGAATGCTTCGCGACCTCCGACCCAGCCGGTCAGCGGATCGGTCGCCACCACCGTCGCGGTCCGCGGCGCATCCCGCAACAGCGCGATCTCGCCGACGATCAGACCGGGGGTCACCTCGACGACGGTGTCGTGACCGTCGACACCGCTGTGGGTGACTTCGGCGCGACCGGAACCGATCAGCAGGAACGACACCGCGAGTTCGCCCTGTTGCATCAACACCTGACCGGCGGCGGCCGTCACCGGGCGCAGTTGTGCGGCCAGCGGGACAAGCGCCTCGACGGCGGTTCCCGCGAATACTGCCAGGGCAGCGAGATCATCGGCTCGGACAACGGTCAGGCCGGACACCTCACGAGGTTACGGCGGGCGGGGAATACGGGGCAAGAACCATAAAGGACGAAGTCACCCGCGGACAGGGTCGGACGGCGAAGTGGCGACAGCCGTGATCAGAATTGTCCACCCCCGCGAATCGGCTAGTGCGCGGCGTCGAAAGCTTCGACAATCTCGGCTTTGATGCGACCACGATCGGCCACCTCGTGCCCATTCTTTCGCGCCCACTCGCGAATCGCGGCCAGCTGCTCCGGCGAAGACTTGCCGTTGCCGTTGGTCCGCACGCGGCGCGAACGTCCGCCACCGCGAACCTTTTCCGCCGCCTCGACGTACGGCTTCAGGGCCTTCTCGAATTTGGCGATGTTGGTCGCGGAAAGGTCAATTTGATAGTCGGCGCCGCGAAACGAGAATTCAACTCGTTCACCGTCGCCTTCGCCTATTTCAGACCCGTCAATATCATCGATCAGTTGGCGGACAATTACCTCGGCCATGACAGCTCCTCATCGAACTTAATTACTGGCCAGTAACACTACCAGTAAATTCGACATGCCTATCCCGAATGTTGATGGATACACCAATAGGCAGACAAGCGGTTACTGCCGCGCCATCGCGATCCGGAATCTCTCGTCGGGGTCGATGTAGTGGTCGGCGTCCTCGGCGTCCTCGCCGAGGTCGATGCGCACCCAGTCGATCTTGCCGCTGAACCGGCTGGTGTGGGCGGTGTAGTCGGGGCTGACGGTGGTTCCGGACTCGTAACCGACATCAGTGGTCTCGTCGGCGGAGAAGATGAAACCCTGCGTCTGGTCTACGCGCCCGCTGCCCACCTCGGTGCCGTCGTAATAGAGCCTGACGCTGCCACCTCTGCCCATTCCGCCGCCGTCGTAGTCGAACTCCATCCGCACCTGCGCGGTGCCCGCGGGGACGGGTTCGCTCGCTTCGATGTCATAGGACTTGATGCCGAGCACGTTGTAGTGGAATTTGGCACGGCCGTCCTTTGTGTACAGGCTCCACCCGCCGAACCTGCCGCCCTGGGCGATGATCACACCCTCGGCACCACTGTCGGGCACATTCACTTCCGCGGTGACGGCGAACGACTTGTTCTTGATGTCGAGCACACTGTTCTCAGACAGCCGCCCCATCCCGGCGAACAGCAGCTGGCTGTTGCCCTTGATCAACGACGGTCGCCCGGCGGTGGCGGGGTTGATCCGCTCGATCTGCCGGTCGTCGAGCGGGAGAACGTTGTACTTGACGGCTTCGATCAGCCAGAGGCGTTGCAGCTCATGCAGTTTGTCGGGATGCTCTTTGGCGAGATCGTTCGCCTGCGTCCAGTCGCTGTTCCCGTCGTAGAGTTCCCACACGTCGTCGTCGAAGGCGGGCATCACCTGGCCCCCCATCGCCCAGGGGGTGCGGTGCTTGGTCACCGCGCTCCAGCCCTTGTGGTAGATCCCGCGGTTGCAGAACATCTCGAAGTACTGGGTCTCGTGCCGCTCCGGAGCGTCGGCGTCGTCGAAGCTGTACAGCATGCTGGTGCCCTCGATAGGGCTCTGCATCACACCGTTGACGAACGTGGGGGCCGGGATGCCCGCGGCCTCGAGCACGGTCGGCGCGAAATCGATGACGTGGCTGAACTGGTTGCGGTGGCCACCTTTGTCCTTGATCCCGTTGGGCCAGTGCACGATGGTGCCGTTGCGGGTGCCGCCCCAGTGCGACGCCACCTGTTTGGTCCACTGGTAGGGGGCGTCCATCGCCCAGGCCCACCCGACGGCGTAGTGGCCGTAGGAGCCTTCGCCGCCGAACTCGTCGAGCTTCGAGATCATGAACTCGGGCGTCTCGATGTCGGCCATGCCGTTGAAGTTGGCCATCTCGTTGTAGGCGCCCTGCAGGGTGCCCTCAGCCGAGGCGCCGTTGTCCCCGACGATCAGATAGACGAGGGTGTCGTCGAGCACCGGCCCCAGCGCATCGAGCAGCCGGCCGACGTGGTGATCGGTGTGCTCCATGAAGGCGGCGTACACCTCCATCTCACGTTCCAGGACGGGCCGCAGCGCGGGATCCATGTCGTCCCAGGCCGGGATCTCCGCGTCCCGGGGCGTCAGTACGGCGTCCGGCGGGATGACTCCCAGTTCCTTCTGCCGTTCGAAGGTGATCTCGCGCTGGCGGTCCCAGCCGTGGGCGAACTTGCCCTTGTACTTGTCGATCCACTCCGGGGGCACCTGGTGGGGCGCATGGGTGGCACCGGGGGCGAAGTACATGAAGAACGGCTTGTCCGGCAGCAGCGCCTTCTGTTGCCGCACCCAGTTGATCGCCTTGTCGGTCAGATCCTCGGTCAGGTGGTAACCCTCGGCCGCGGTCTTG
The DNA here is from genome assembly GCF_010723735.1 of Mycolicibacterium hippocampi. GTDB lineage: Bacteria > Actinomycetota > Actinomycetes > Mycobacteriales > Mycobacteriaceae > Mycobacterium > Mycobacterium hippocampi. The sequence continues at coordinate 5,389,580 of NZ_BLLB01000002.1, forward strand.
GGCGGCTCGATCGGGGTGGTCCCCTCGTAGAGCGCCGGGTCCCACTGGTTGTTCTCCCCGCCGATGAAGCCGTAGAAGTACTCGAAACCGCCGCCGCCGGTGGGCCATGCGGTGAACGGTCCGGCCGGGCTGGTCTGCCACACCGGAACCTCGTGACACTTGCCGAACTGCGCAGTCGAGTAGCCGTTGAGTTTCAAGGTCAACGCCAATGGCGCCTTGGTGTTCGGCAACACCGACGTGTAACCGGGTGCGGCGGTGGCGGTCTCGGTGATGTTTCCCATGCCCACCGAGTGGTGGTTGCGGCCGGTCAGCAGCGCTTGCCGGGTGGGCGAGCACAACGCCGTCGTGTGAAACCGGTTGTACCTCAGGCCGCCTGACGCGAGCTTCTCGAAGTTCGGCGTCTGACACGGCCCGCCGAATGTACCGCTGGCGCCGAAACCCACGTCGTCGATCAGGATGACGACGACGTTGGGCGCGGTGGCCGGCGGACGTACGTCCCTGATCGGCGGGTAGCCGGTATCCGGGTCCTTCGCGTCGTACGTCGTCAACCCCATGTGGGCCACATCAGGGATCGGCAGGACGTCGCGACGGATCGAGTCCGGACGCTGTGCTGCGGTCATCGGGTGCCTTCCGCACGCGGAGGCCGACGCCGGACGGTGAGCACCCGCCTCCTGGAGCGCCCGCTGAGATCGTACGCATCACCCCGGACCGGCGCATCGATCGCGGGAACATGACGGCCCGGCGTCACAACTGGCGGCGTCCTTGGCGCATGATGCGATGCAGACAGAAGTTTCGCGACGTGGACAGGAGCGACGGTAGTGAGGACGTTGATCACCGGAGTAGACGCTGACGGCAAGTCCTGTGTGGTCAGCCGGGACGAGCTGGCGCTGGACCAGCTGGCGCCCGGCTTCGCGATGGGTATTCCTTACACGACGGCGACCAGCCCGCCGCCGCAGCGCCCCACAGGCACGGCCCCGCTGATCGACCAGGGAATCGACCCGGGTCTGGTCCGGTGGATGGTCGTCGAACTCGGACCCGACTCCGAGACACCCATGCACCACACCGACACGCTCGACCTGCAGACGGTGCTGTCGGGAAGCGTCGACCTGATGCTCGGCGACGGCGCCCACCGACTGACCCAGGGCGACCTGGTGGTGTTGACCGGTGTCGACCACGCATGGCGGGGAGGGCCCGACGGGTGCCGCCTCAGCGCGGTTCTGATCGGCACTCCCCCACCCGACGCGGACGCGGGGTCACGATGAGCGAACCCGGATTCAGTTCGCACTCAGAGCTTTTCACCCTCGCCGGAAAGCGGGCGCTGGTCACCGGCGGCACCCGTGGCATCGGCCTGATGATGGCACGCGGGTTGCTGCAGGCCGGTGCGCGGGTGGTGATCAGCTCCCGTAAGGCCGATGCCTGTGAGGCCGCCCGGGCCGAGTTGGCTACGTTCGGCGACGTCCGGGCGGTGCCGGCGGACCTGTCCCGGCACGACGAGTGCTCCCGGCTCGCCGGACTCGTCACCTCCGAGGGCGGGCTGGACATCCTGGTCAACAACGCCGGAGCGACGTGGGGTGAACCGCTGGAGAGTTTCCCCGACGCCGCATGGGACAAGGTGCTCGATCTCAACGTCAAGTCGCCGTTCTGGATGGTGCAGTCGCTGCTGCCGGCGCTGCGGGAGGCCGGCAACGCGACCGACCCCGCCCGGATCATCAACGTCGGCAGCATCGACGGCCTGCGGGTCAGCCCGATGCCCATCTACTCCTACGCCAGCAGCAAAGCGGCACTGCACCAACTGACTCGAGCCCTGGCCCGTGAACTCGGCCCCCAGCACATCACCGTGAACGCCGTCGCCCCAGGGCCGTTTCCGTCGAAGATGATGGCGGCCACGCTGGAGTCCTTCGGCGACGAGATCGCGGCGTCGGCGCCGCTGCGACGGATCGGATGTGACGACGACATGGCGGGCATCGTGGTCTTTCTTGCCAGCCGGGCGGGTGCCTACCTCACCGGAGCGGTCATCCCCGTGGACGGCGGCATCTCGACGACGGCAGGCTGACGATGGCCGTCAGCGAGCAGCGCGCCGGCGTCGACCTGACCAACCTCGACGAGGCGTTGAGCCCGGAAGCCGGGGCCACCAAACGCGACCTCGTCGATTACCTGGACGGGGTGGCCGAGCGCATGCTGCCCGGGCTCGCGGGGCGGCCGCTGACGGTGCTGCGGGTGTTGCGCGGCCAGAAGCCGTTCATGCAGAAGAACGTTCCGAAGTACACCCCGGACTGGGTGCGCACCGTCCCGATGTGGGCGGAGGCATCCCAGCGCGAAGTGCATTACGCGCTGTGTGACGATCGGCGCACGCTGCTGTGGCTGGCGAATCAGCGGGCCGTGGAGTACCACCCGACCCTGGGCTTGGCCGACGACGTCTACCGCCCCACGCACCTGGTCCTCGACCTGGATCCGCCCGACGACGACTTCTCGAAAGTCGTGCCCGTCGCCCACCTGGTGCGCCGCGCCCTGGCGGACGCTGACCTGTCGGGATCGGTGAAGACCAGTGGGGCCAAGGGAATTCACGTGTTCGTACCCGTCGAGCGCGGCATCCCCGTCGAGGACGTGGCCGCGGCGACGCGGGCGTTGGCCGCGAGGGCGGCGGCGCTGGACCCGTCGATCGCGACGACGGCCTTCATCGTCGAGGACCGGGAGGGCAAGGTCTTCGTCGACTCCACCAGGGCCGGCGGCGCCACCGTGGCCGCCGCCTACAGCCCACGCCTACGTCCGGGCACCCCCGTGTCGTTCCCGCTGGAATGGTCTGAGCTGGAACAGGTCACGCCGCAGGACTTCACCGTCCACACCGCACTGGCTGCTCTCGACGGCAGACCGTCGTGGGCCGATTGGATGCCGCCGCCACAGCGGCTGCCGGCCGAACTGGTCGAGTTCGGGCACACCATCCCGGTCGCCCGGGTGGCGGCGATGCACGAGGGAAAGCGGCGGGCCCGCGCCCGCCGGCAGACCAGCTGACCCGTCTCCCCGCCGGAACGGTATTCCAGCAGCGGTTTTCCGAAAGAGGCGCTGCTGGAATACCGTTCCGGCGCGGCCGTGGAGCTGATCAGCGCAGCGCGATGCCCACAAAGTAGCTGCCCAGCAGCGCTGCGCCGATGACAACCACCCAACCATCCGTCAGCCGGCACAGCAGCGCCGGCGCGTGTCTGACCTCCATGAACTCCCGGAAGATCACGCGGACTTTGACCAGAGCGATCACGATGGCCGCAGAGGTGACCAACGAGTTCGCGTGCAGCACCTCGCCGTCGTCGGCAGAGTGGTCGATCCACAGATAGCAGAGCGTCAGCAGCGTCAAGACCAGCCACGCGATCGGCAGTCTTTTGTTGAACGTGGTGTCCACCGATTCACCTCACGACGTAGAGAAGGGCGAAGATGAGAACCCAGAGAAAGTCGACGGTGTGCCAGTACGTCGCTCCGGTTTCTACGAGTTGCTGCGAGCGGCGGCCCGGGCTGCGGAGTTGGTGGATGACCACCCCGAGCACGACAAAGCCGATGAGTAGGTGCAGACCGTGGATGCCGGTGAGGAAGAAGTAGTAGTTGAAGAACTCGTTACTGGTGACTCCGTTGCCGGCTGAAACATAGTGAACCCATTCGGACACCTTGGCCGCGAGAAAGATCAACCCGAAGAATGCGGTGAGGCCCGCATTGGTCAGGGCCCTGCGGTATGCGCCGACGCGAGCGGCCTCGACACATCGTGCCACCGACCACGAACTCAGGAGGAGTACAACGGTATTGAGCACCCCGATGCGCACATCCAGGAACGCCTGGTATGGCAGAAAGTCCTCGGGCCGCTGGGCCCGGTTGAACAGATAGACGCCGAAGTATCCGGTGAATATCAGCGCTTCGAAAAGGACGAAGGCCCACATATCCGGTTGTCCCGGGATGAACTTGGCGTCTCCGACCGATTCCTTGGTGTGGGTCATCGCCCCTCCTGCGCTGCGGGCGTCGAACCGTCGGATCGGTGACCGGAGCCGACCTCGGGCAACGGACCGGTACCGAAATCCTCACGTTGGATCAACTTCTTGAGCAACAAAATGAAAGCGCCGGTGTAGATTCCGAAGACCACCATGTTGATCCACCACGCGATCAGGCCGTTCCACGCGAAAACCCCACGATCGAATATCCACGCGGGTGAGACGACGACTTCGGTGAGTGCATTGCACAGGTTCAAATAGCCGAACCACTTCGGCAACACTCGGTTCTTGTCGAGCAGGATGGCGGTCATCCAGACCAGCGAACCGATCAGGAATACGCCCATCGTCCCGACGAACGACAGAAACGCAAAATCGTAGAGCCAGCTGATCAATTCGGGGCTGCGGTCGGGCCGGTAGGCACCGACGGTGAGCACGATGCACAGCAGCAGCATGCCTGGGATCGCGCTGAGCGAGTACAGCACGAGATACGAGTAGCCGAAAACTGGACTCACCGACATGCGTCGCATGGAATAGGCGATGAGCGCGTTGATGGGTGCTGTCATACCGAGGACGATGAAGATGACGGCGAAACCGATCAGCAGACCGTGATGATTGTCGTGAAACCACTGCACCCTGCCGGAAACGTCCAGGCCCGGGTCCGGCGGAGGCTGCGTACGGGTGACGATGAAGAAGATGACACCGAAGAACTGGTAGAACACCACCATGCTCCACCAGGCCACCCACAGTTCACGTTTCGGGTTGTGCCGCAGGTGCCATCGTAGGGACCGCAACGAGTACCCGGAAGGCGGCTCGGCCGGGACCGCGGGTTCGGTCGTCGTCGCGGTCACGCGGGGGCTTCCTCGGCGTGCTGCCGGGCCTCTGCACGTTCCCGCCGAACCGCACCACTCAGTACGACACTCATCACGACTATCCACACCGCGATTGCAATGTTCTTGAGCCAGAACGACAAAGCTCCGTCCCAGGCCAGCGGCCCGTCGAACGCGAGGGCGGTGAATGCCGCGGGCACCAGCGCGGCGGCGACGACGAGATTGAAGTGCGCCACCCAGCGGGCAAACACCGGGCGAGACTGATCGTCGAAGTAGACCGCGAGTGCGACCAGAACACTCTGCGCGATCAGAAAGGGCACCTGGCTGGTGAACGTGATCCACGCCATGTCGTTGAACATCTGGGTCAATTCGGGTGCCCGCTCCGGACGGTAGGCGGCAAGCAGCCAGCAGACGTTGGCTATCAGGAAAAGCGTCGGCCCGCCGGCCACGCAGCCCAGAACGGCGTAGGAGAGGATCGGCGTCCGATGGGCCATCCGGCGGATCTGCATCATGATCAGGATCAGGATCGGGATGAGGCCGACACAGAACCAGTTGAACAGAATCATGCTGTACCGAATACGTGGGAGGTTCTGCGGGTCACGGTAGAACGCCGCGACCTGATCGGCGGACATCGTCGGCGCCATCGGCGGGGTGAAGCCGGGGAACAGGATGAAGGCGGCGATCCAGATCAGCGCGACAAAAGGCAACGCTCCCAACAGAATCAGCTCACCGTCGACCCGGCGCCCGGTGCGGTGCTGGCCCGTCCCGTCCTCACCGACTACCGACATCGTCACTCCCTTCGCCCGACAGCGCACCTCGACTAGCCAATCGGCTAGTCCAGGACACTAGCTGGACGGCTAGCCGTCGTCAACGACGTCATCTAGGCTTCCCCCGTGGGATCCGCCAACCGGCAAGCTGCCGAGCGTGAGCTGAAATCCATCGAGCACAGCGCCCCCCGGACGCGGGTGCTCGACGCGGCCCTGCGACTCTTTGCCGAGTTCGGCGTCAGTGGCACGTCACTCCAGATGATCGCGTCCTCCGTGGGAATCACGAAAGCCGCTGTGTATCACCAGTTCCGCACGAAAGAAGAGATCGTCATCGCGGTGACCGAACGCGAACTGAGCCGGCTGATCCCAGCGCTGGAACGGGCAGAGGCCGAAGACGACCTCTCACTAGGCCGCGACGAGCTGTTGATCGAGGTCATCAGCATGGCTGTACGCGACCGACGCCTCGTGCGGACTTTGCAGTTCGACCCTGTGGTCGTGCGCCTACTTGCCGAGCATCCGCCGTTCCAGCAGTTCATGGCTCGCCTCTACGGGGTTCTGCTGCGCGACGCCGGAGACGACGTGCTGATCGAAGCGGCCATGCTCTCTGGTGCGATCAGCAGTGGGGTCATGCATCCGCTCGTCGCAGACGTGGACGACGACACACTGCGCACCCGACTCATCGATGTGAGTCGCCGACTCCTCGGAATCGTCCCTGCATCCCGACCACCGAATTGACCGGGACCCTCACTGGCGCGCCTCCTCGAGGGCGACTTGGACGTCCGCCTGGGTCTCGGCGAGAAACGCCTGGAATTCGTCACCGATCATGAACGTCGTGGTGAATTGATTTCGCTGTGCGTCTGGTCGGCCCCGCCCTCCAGGCTGACGTAGTCGGTCGACGACGGGTCTGCACCCGCCGCCGACACGAGCAGGTCGAAGGGGGCCTCGTCGTCGGTCGCGGCGCCGACCGCGACACCGTCGGGGTCCGACCGGATCGCCGCCATCACGTCGCCCAGGTTCTCGTACGGCCCCGGATATCGCGACAATGCTCCGCGATCACCGCGCCGACAGAAAACCCCGGCCGATGGCCGGGGTTCACGCCCATATGTGGAGCTAAGGGGATTCGAACCCCTGACCTTCTCGATGCGAACGAGACGCGCTACCAACTGCGCCATAGCCCCTGATACCGGTAGCAGGCTACCAGTCGCCGGACACCGGCTGAAAATCGCAGCGCTACTGCCCGGCAGCGCGCGGCAGGTCGTAGTGGCGGGCGAACGGGACGTAGTCGAGGTGCTCGAACTCGGGGTCCTCGTCATCGATCTCCAGCACCGCCGCGCCTGGCCTGCGCAACCGTGCAGGCACCACGTCGAACTCCGGGTCAGCGGTGTTCTCGACGCCCAGTCGCGCCCTGGCGACCCGCTGGGCACGACGACGGCGGACCCGCTCTTCGATCCGGGTCTGCCGACGCAGGTAGGCCAGGTAGAGAACCGCAACCGTTCCCACCGCCGCACACGCCCACCACATGGTCGATGACCACGTGAACGCTGCCACGGCACTGGCGAGCAGCAGCACCCCCATGACCGTCAGGGTGCGTGCCCGGAACCGGTACTTGCGGGCCGTCACCGCCTCGGCGGTGCTCGACTCGTAACGACGACGTCGCGACGCGCTCATCGAGTCCGCGATCCGCAGATCGGCGTCCGAGGGCGCCTCCAGCCCCGACGAATCGGCGACGTACTCGTACTCATCGTCATCGGCGGCGTCGTCAGCGTCATCCTCGGCGTCGCCGTCGTCATAGTCAGAGTCGTCATAGTCGGCGCCGTCATCGTCGCTGTCGGCTCCGGCGGACGCGTCGTCGTATTCCAGCGTGAGCTCGTCGCTTTCGGCGACCACCACGGGCTCGTCCTCGGCCGTCACGGCTCCGACCGGCAGCGCGCCGGAATCCTCCACGACGTCGACGTCGAGGTAGTCGGATTCGGCTTCGACGTCCTGGTCCCGGGTGGCGACCATGACGACCGACCGGCCGGGCGCGTCTTCGACGTTGTCGGGTTCATCGTCGACGTCGTCGGAGTGCCGCCAGTCCGGATCGCTGCGATGTCCCGATGCGGGTCCACCTCGTCGGCGCAACCGGGCGGTGCGGCTGCTGTTGAGCACGCGGGTCGACAACGCGACGTCGCTCGTGCGACGGACCGCGTCGCGCTTGTTGATCAACATCGGAACCAGCACGAACAGCCAGAGGACGACGAGGGAAATCCAGAGGAGAGATTGGGGGATGCTTGGCATGGCGCCTGCTCCTTTCCCCATCAGGCTAGGTCTGTGACCAGCGCATCCAAGGGCGGCGCGCCGAGGACAATTACACACCTGTAATTCGCTGGTAGCAAGCACCAAACGTCACTTGTGTCACATCAGTAACACCAGACATGATTGCGGGGGCAGATCAGGCCCAGGAGGCGCGCCCCGCGCGGACCAGGGTGGAGCTCACCGAACCGTTCAATTCCTCGATCGTGACGGCCACCAACAGGTGATCGCGCCAGCCGCCGTCCACGTCCAGATAGCGCTTCAGCAGGCCCTCTTCCCGGAAGCCGGCCTTTGCCAGCACCGCCCGACTCGCGGCATTCTCCGGCCGTACCGTCGCTTCGACACGATGCAGCATCACCGGACCGAAACAGTGGTCCAAGCCCATCGCCAAGGCCGCGGTGGCCACCCCACCACCGGTGTACCCGCTGGCCACCCAGTACCCGATCCAGGCGGAGCGCAACGCCCCGTGCGTCACGTTGCCGATCGTGAGTTGGCCGGCGAACTGCCCGTCGACCTCGATCACATATGGCAACATCCGGCCCCTGCGCGCTTCGGCCCGAAGACCCGAGCACACCGAAGGCCACGTCGAAACGGCATGCCGCACTTCCCAACTGAGATCGGTCGACGGTTCCCAGGGTTCGAGGTGGCTGCGATCCGCCAGCCGGGCACGGCTCCATTGCGCGGCGTCCCGGAGCCGGACAGGACGCAGTTGCACCACTCCGGCGGACACCCGCAGCGGACCCACCGGCAGTGGCCAGCCAGGATGCTGCGAGCGGGAACTCAGGAAACTCATGACCGCCGCCATCAAGCGTTCAGCCGCGCTGAGCCAGGAAGGCGACGTCGACGACCTCGCCGGTACGAATCTGTTCGGCCTCGGTGGGCACCACGACCAGACAGTTTGCCTCAGCAAGGGTTGCCAACAGGTGCGACGACGCACCGGGCGCCCCGCCGAGGGCCTGCACCAGATACTCACCGGTGTCCTGGTCTCTCATCAACTGCCCGCGCAGAAATCCCGTGCGCCCGGCCACCGAGCTGATCGGAGACAGCGCCCGGGCCTGCACGACACGCCGCATGGGCGCCCGTTTGCCGAGCGAGAGGCGGATCAGCGGCCGCACCATCACCTCGAAGACCACCAACGCGCTGACCGGATTGGCGGGCAACAGGAACACCGGCACCCGCTCGGGCCCCAGCTGGCCGAACCCCTGCACCGACCCGGGATGCATCGCGATGCGGGTGACCTCCATTTCCCCGAGTTGCGACAGAACCGACCGCACGCCCTCGGCGGCCGCGCCGCCCACCGCTCCCGCGATCACCACTGCTTCGGCGCGGTTGAGCTGACCCTCGACGACTTCGCGCAACTGCTTGGCGTCGGTCGGCACGATGCCGACCCTGTTCACCTCCGCGCCCGCATCCCGGCCGGCGGCCGCCAGCGCATAGGAGTTCACGTCGTACACCTGACCGTTGCCGGGGGTGCGGGAGATGTCGACGAGCTCACCGCCCACACACATCACCGACAGCCGGGGCCGCGGGTGCACCAGCACCCGCTCCCGCCCGACCGCGGCGAGCAACCCGACCTGTGCGGCCCCGATGATGGTGCCGGCACGAACGGCGACGTCGCCCGGCTGTACGTCGTCGCCGGTGCGCCGGACATACGCACCCGACCTGACCCCGCGCAACACCCTGACCCGCGATTCGCCGCCGTCGGTCCAGCGCAACGGCAACACCGCATCGGCGAGGGTGGGCATCGGGGCACCGGTCTGCACGCGTGCCGCCTGACGCGGCTGCAACCTGCTCGGGGTGCGCGCCCCGGCCTCGATGGATCCCATCACCGGCAGGCTGATCTCGCGGTCGGCGGTGGTGTCGCTGTCGAACTCGCCGTCGTCGCCCTCGGCTTCGTTGATCCCGAGCACGTCGACGCTGCGCACCGCATATCCGTCGATCGCTGCCTGGTCGAACCCGGGCAGCGGACGCTCGGTCACCACCTCTTCGGCGCACATCAAACCCTGGGCTTCCGCAATCGCCACCCGCACCGGCCGTGGGGCCACCGCGGCGGAAGCCACTCGAGCCTGCTGCTCCTCCACCGAACGCAAAACACGCCTTTCTCCCGTTGAAGAACATCCGGCCGACGTCGATCTGCGCGTGATGCGCTCGGCGATGCAGCCGTCAGTGCTCGGTCGTCGCGTGAGCGAGTCCCAACCGCTCGACCAACCACTGCCGCAGTTCGGGGCCGTAGTCGTCTCGCTCCAACGCAAAGTCAACCGCAGCCTTGAGGTAGCCGCCGGGATTTCCCAGGTCGTGTCGAGACCCGCGGTGCACGACCACGTGGACCGGATGCCCTTCCTCGATGAGCAGTGCGATCGCATCGGTGAGCTGCAGTTCGCCGCCGGCACCCTTCGGAATCCGCCGGAGCGCGTCGAAGATCGCCCGGTCGAGCACGTAACGGCCCGCCGCGGCGTACGGCGAGGGCGCGTCCTCGGCCTTGGGTTTCTCGACCATGCCCTTGACCTTGAGCACGTTGGGGTTGGTGGCATCGGGAACGGTCTCGACGTCGAACACGCCGTAGGCACTGATGTGCTCTTTGTCCACCTCGATGGCGCACAGCACCGTGCCGCCGCGCTTGGCCCGCACCTTCGACATCGTCTCCAGCACCCCGGTCGGCAGCACCAGATCATCGGGCAGCAGAACCGCGATCGCATCCTCGTCGGGGCCCAGGCTGGCTTCGACACAGCCCACGGCATGCCCCAGACCGAGGGGTTCGGCCTGAACCACGGACTCGACCTTGATCAATGCGGGCGCGCGCCGGACCTTCTCGAGCATCGACTTCTTGCCGCGTGCCTCCAGCGTCCCCTCGAGGACCAGATCCTCGACGAAGTGCGCGACCACACTGTCCTTGCCCTCGGACGTGATGATGATCAGCCGCTCCGCGCCGGCTTCGGCGGCCTCCGCGGCGACCAACTCGATGCCCGGCGTGTCGACGACTGGCAGCAGCTCCTTGGGCACCGTCTTGGTGGCAGGGAGAAAACGTGTCCCCAATCCCGCCGCGGGTACCACCGCGGTGTACGGGATCGGAACTTCAGGCTGATTCATCGTTCACACATTAACCTCTCTGAGTTGGATGTTCCCTCCCTACCCGGCTCCGGAGGACTCAGCGGTGCGATCGACAAAGGCACAGGTTAGAGCCGAGATTCTGGCCGCCCGCCGGGCCGTGACCCCGCAGACCCGCGCAGCCGAGGCCGCGGCCCTCGCCGCCCACGTGCTCACTTTCGTCGACCCTGGTCAAGCGGTGTGCGGCTACGTTCCGGTGGGCTCCGAACCCGGGTCGGTGGACCTGATCGACGGGTTGGTGCGGCACGAGGCGGCGGTGCTTCTCCCCGTCGCGCGCCACGATTCCGGCGGTGTGGCGCTGCCGCTGCGGTGGGGACGCCACCGCCCCGGCGAGCTGGTCGACGCCCCGTTCGGGTTGCGTGAGCCCCCGCAGCCGTGGTTGCCCGCCGACGCGGTGGCCGAAGCGGCGGTGGTGTTGGTGCCCGCTTTGGCCGTCGACCTGCGGGGCACCCGTCTGGGACGCGGTGCCGGCTTCTACGACCGGACGCTGATGCTGGCCGGTCGGGGTGCGGTGGTGGTGGCCGTGGTGCGCGACGACGAACTCGTCGACCAGCTGCCGTCGGAGTCACACGACGTGCGGGTGACCCATGCGCTGACGCCGCGTCAGGGTCTGGTCCCTCTCGGCCGATGAGCGCTGACGCCCGGCGCCGGGGAATGCCCCTGCCCGGCTAGCGGTTCTAGCACTTGAGCCGCTAGAGTGCTAAAGAAGTTCGACCACCTCGGAGGGTTCTCGTGCCTACCTATTCCTATGCCTGCACCGAATGCGACAACAAGTTCGACGTCGTGCAGGCGTTCACCGATGACTCCATGACGGAGTGCCCGAAGTGCGACGGCCGGCTGCGCAAGCTGTTCGGCAAGGTCGGGGTGGTCTTCAAGGGCAGCGGTTTCTATCGCACCGACAGCCGCGAAGCAGCGAAGAGTTCGGCCAAGAGCTCCAGCGGCTCCGACAGCGGCTCGGAGTCCTCGTCGTCTTCTTCCTCATCGACGTCGGAGAAGAAGTCGGACAAGTCCTCGGGGTCCTCGGACAAGTCGAGCTCGTCGAGTGATTCGTCGAGCAAGTCCTCGGCACCGGCTGCCGCAGCCTCCAGCTAGAGAGTTATCCACAGCCGCGTGATCGGCGGCTTACCGAACCTCTCCGCGCTGGCTAGCGTGGCCGCATGGGGGATTCGCTCGACCCTTCGCCGCTGAGTCGGCTCACCCAGCTTCTCCGACCGGACTGGTCGCGCACCATCGCCGCCCGGCGAGCCCTCGCCGGTGCCCTCGTGGTGCTGGCCGCCGTCGCCGCTTGGCGCGACGATCCCCGCGCAGACGTCGCCGAGGTCGTGGTCACCACCCGAGACCTGTCGCCGGGCTCCGAGCTCACCGCCGACGACGTCCGAGTCGAAAGCCGCGCAGCGGCAAGCATTCCCGATGGTTCGCGCACCGAACTCGACGCGGTGGTGGGTACCACGCTGGCAGGACCGGCGCGCCGTGGTGAAGTGGTCACAGACGTGCGGGTGCTGGGTCCGCGGCTGGCCGAGTCGGCTGCCGGACCGGACGCCCGCATCGTGCCGCTGCCGCTGGCCGACGCGGCACTCGTCGACCTCGTCCGGCCCGGCGATGTCGTCGACATCGTCGCGGCACCGACCTCAGCCGCACCCGCAACCGAGGCCCGGGTGATCGCCACTGACGCGGTGGTGGTGCTGGTGTCCGCCGAGCAGAACGGCCCCACCGCCGGTGGGGGCGGGCGGGTGGTGCTCGTTGCGCTGCCCGCGGCGGCCGCCAAGGCCGTCGCCGGCGCGGCACTGGTGGAGACCGTGACGCTGACGCTGCACTAGCTGCTGCGACAAACAGTTCGCCCCCGGTGTGACCACCGGGGGCGAACTGTGAAAAGTCAGATCAGAACGGGTTTGCGCTGCCCGGGCCGCACTGCGGTCCGGTGCTGGTGGAACTGGGATCGAACGCGCCACCCCAGGGGTTCGACCGGCTGAGTCCCTGGGCCTGCCAGCCATCCGATCCGACCCACTCCGGCCCGGCTTCTTCGGCCTTCTGGGACGGGACTCCCATGTCGCTGGCGATGACCGAGGCCGTCCCGAGCGTGCCGGGGTTGGCGGCGCAGTAGTCCGCACCCGCAGTAGAAGCCGCCTGACGCGAGCTCACGACACCGTCGCCGCCGATCGTCGGGTGGGAGGGATCGTTGGGGTCCGCGCCCGCGGTCCCGGCACCGAACGTCAGGGCCGCCACGCTGAAGGCGAGCGCACTAAAGCCGAGAACGCCCAGCTTCTTGGAATTGTGGGTGAGAGCGGCCATCGGCCTGCCCCTTTCTGTGACGGGAACGCGTACGTTGCGAGTCGAAAAAGCACTCAAGTCCAAGCAAAGACTAGCAGGCCGGACCCGACCGTGCATGACATCGCAGAGCAAAGCGAGATCCTTAGGATCGTTTTAGCTTCGCCGACGCACCCCACGACCATACTCCGTCTCGGATTTGCGGCCTCAGAGCTGGGAATCCGGTGAATCGACCCGCCGTCGAGATGCTCCCGGCGGACCACTCGCAAAAGTCGACGCAGGCCGCTGCGGCAAAGACGTGGGCGACGGCCTTGGCGACCCGCTCCCGGGTGCCCCACGCGGGGGCGGGCGGATGTCCGCGGACCTCGGCCGGTCGGGGTCGTCCAACGGACCCCGAGGATGCAGCCGACAGCGCTACGGTTCGTCTGAATTTTGTATCAGTCGCACACGAAAGGACAGGCGATGCTGAAGGGGTTCAAGGACTTCATATCTCGGGGCAATGTGATCGACCTGGCTGTCGCGGTCGTGATCGGGGCGGCATTCACCGGCCTGGTCACCGCGTTCACCCAGAATGTCGTCCAGCCCCTCATCGACCGCATCGGCGCAGGACCCGAAGCCGAGTACGGCATCCTGCGCATCCCGCTCGGGGGCGACCAGTACGTCGATCTCAACGCCGTTCTGTCTGCCGGCATCAACTTCCTCATCGTGGCCGCGGTGATCTACTTCGTGATCGTCGTCCCGTTCAAGAAGCTCAAGGAACGCGACAAGAAGGTGGACTCGACGGAGACCGAGCTGACCCTGCTGACAGAGATCCGGGATCTGCTGCGGGCGAACGAAACCGCCGGACCGGCCGGCAAGCACGGCAACACCGCCACTCCGCCCGATCATTCGGAGTGACCACCCGGCACCGATTCGAGCCCGTCAGACGAAATCGGCCCCCGGCGGTTGCCGGGGGCCGATTGTCGTCAGGGCTATGTCAGTTGATGTTCCAATGTCAGTTCATGTTCCACGGTTCGCCGTAGGTGGTGACACTGTCACCGGTCGACGAGACCAACCGAGCGAACGGACGCAGCAGCACACCGCCGGCCGCACCGGTCACCGTGCCGTGCGCGTTGGACACGGCCACCGAACCGCCGGGCCCTTCCACGTCGACACTGAAGGTCGCCACTTCCTGGATACCCGGGCCGTTGCCGAGGTCAGCCGAGATCGACACCCCGGGGAACAACGGCGGGGTCACGATGCCGGAGAACCCGCCATCGAGCGGGATGGGACCGAAGTCACCCTCGAAGCCGTCGAACGCGATGTTCGGGGTGGTGTAGCTGAAGTTGATGCCCACACCCAGCGACCACGGGAAGCCCACCTGGTAACCGAGCTCCAGGGTGCCCTCGAACTCATCGGCATCCTCGCCGGCCACGATGTAGGACGCCTTGCCGGAGTGGAACCACTCGCGGGTCAGCCGGTTCCGGTCAAGGGGAAACACGCCGTTGAGGAATGTGTCCCACTGCTGGATCGTCAGAGTCCGACCCTGGCCGTCGACCAGGCTCAGCTCATTGTCCAGCCCTGCGTGAGAGGTACCGGTGCTCACGAACAACGCCGCGATGGACGCAACCATCGCGATCAGCACCCGACTGATTGCCTTCATGTTCTCCCTTGATATGTAGACGGAACCCCGGGCGGGGGCACCGAGTTGTTCGTGCCTGATCTATCGCGACAAGACCTCGCGAGCGCAACATGTGAGTGGAATTAAAGATCCGCCATGTCGTTCTCACGATTCGCTCATGTTGAACACGAGGAACATAACGGGGAGAAATCAGTCCGGCAACACGAACGGCACCGCCCACCAGGGCATCTGGGCAAGTTTACCCAGTGTTCACCAGCCGTTGCCCGCACCGCCCACAACGAAATCGACCCCCGGCGGTTGCCGGGGGCCGATTGTCGTCAGGGCTATGTCAGTTGATGTTCCAATGTCAGTTCATGTTCCACGGTTCGCCGTAGGTGGTGACACTGTCACCGGTCGACGAGACCAACCGAGCGAACGGACGCAGCAGCACACCGCCGGCCGCACCGGTCACCGTGCCGTGCGCGTTGGACACGGCCACCGAACCGCCGGGCCCTTCCACGTCGACACTGAAGGTCGCCACTTCCTGGATACCCGGGCCGTTGCCGAGGTCAGCCGAGATCGACACCCCGGGGAACAACGGCGGGGTCACGATGCCGGAGAACCCGCCATCGAGCGGGATGGGACCGAAGTCACCCTCGAAGCCGTCGAACGCGATGTTCGGGGTGGTGTAGCTGAAGTTGATGCCCACACCCAGCGACCACGGGAAGCCCACCTGGTAACCGAGCTCCAGGGTGCCCTCGAACTCATCGGCATCCTCGCCGGCCACGATGTAGGACGCCTTGCCGGAGTGGAACCACTCGCGGGTCAGCCGGTTCCGGTCAAGGGGAAACACGCCGTTGAGGAATGTGTCCCACTGCTGGATCGTCAGAGTCCGACCCTGGCCGTCGACCAGGCTCAGCTCATTGTCCAGCCCTGCGTGAGAGGTGCCAGTGCTCACGAACAACGCCGCGATGGACGCAACCATCGCGATCAGCACCCGACTGATTGCCTTCATGTTCTCCCTTGATATGTAGACGGAACCCCGGGCGGGGGCACCGAGTTGTTCGTGCCTGGCCTACCGCTACACCACACACCTCGCAAGAGCTTCATGTGAGTGGAATTAAAAATCTCACAGTCCGTTCTTACGATTCGCTCATCGTTGACACGAGGAACATAACGGGGAGGAATCAGACCGGCAACGCGGAGGCTCGGCGATGTCGATCTGGGCGCGCAACTGGGCGTAGTTTGCTGAAGGTTCCCCGTACGCCTCCAACCCCCTGTCCGCGACGGCGGGGCGTTCCATTTGGGCAACGTCGCAGTTTTTTGCCCCGCATCAAGGTGTTCGCTCTGCCGGCCCGGACTGTTACGGGTGCGCTCTCTGCGGTTATTGGGGAATGGGACGTTCAGTCGTGATGCGGCGGCACATTGTCACGGAGCCAGCGGTCGCGCTCGGCGTCGTCGTCGGGCGACGAATTATCGCGTTCGTCAAAAGGTATCTCCGGCAAGGCTTCCCCGAAAATCTTGTTAACTGCATCCGAGGAGCGCCGTGGACCTTGTGTCACTGTCGAAACCCATTGTGATAAAGCTCACACTGCGCATCCGGCGGGCGTTCACCTGCTCTTAACACGGCCGGCCGGTCTGCTGCTCGGGCTGTGGCCGCCAAAAGGTCCTGCATGAGCAATTCGTCAGATCTCCAAGCTGGACAGCTGCGCGATGATCTGAGCCGCCAGCGGTCCCAGGGTGGCCATTCCGTCGCGAACCGCAGCACGCGATCCGGCCAGATTCACCACGAGGGTGCTCCCGGAGATGCCGGCGAGCCCGCGCGACAACCCGGCGTCGGCGATACCCGCCGAGAGTCCCGAAGCCCGCAGTGCCTCGGCGATGCCCAACAACTCCCGGTCCAGCAGCTCGAGCGTCGACTCCGGGGTGACATCGCGCGGCGTCACCCCGGTTCCTCCGACCGAGACCACGAGGTCCACGCCTCCGATGACCGCGGTGTTCAGCGCGTTGCGGATCTCGACCTCGTCAGAGGACACCACCACCACGCCATCGACCACGAACCCCGCTTCCCCGAGCAGTTCGGTGACCAGCGGGCCGCTGTGGTCCTGTTCGTCACCGTGGGCGGTGCGGTCGTCGACGACTACGACCAACGCGCGGCCGACCAACGCATGAGGCTGTTCCATGAGCTCAACCGTATATCTCGGCACGGACATCGATGCAGCGACACCGAGGTCCGGACGCGGGTGACCGTCGACGACCCTCACTGGTCGGCCTTGCCGAGGGTGACCTCCACCGTGTCCGTCTGACCGGCCGGGTCGACGAACGTCAGCGTGACCTTGTCACCGGGGGCCTTGGAGCGCACGGCCGCCACCAGCGCGTCTGCGCTGCCGATCACCCGATCGTTGAGCTTGGTGATCAGAACGCCGCTGGGCAGCCCGGCTGCGGCGGCGGCGCCACCCGAGGTGACCTCGACGATCTTGGCGCCTTCCGCACTCGCGTCGTTGCCGACCTGGACGCCCAGCGACGCGCGAGACGCGCTTCCGGTCTGGATCAACTCGTCGGCGATCCGCTTGGCCTGGTCGACCGGGATCGCGAAGCCCAAACCGATGGATCCGCCCTGCGGTCCGCCGGCATCGGCACCCATCGTGGCGATCGCCGAGTTGATCCCGACGAGTTCACCGTTCATGTTCACCAGTGCGCCTCCCGAGTTACCCGGGTTGATCGCCGCATCGGTCTGGATGGCGTCGAGCACGGTGTTCTGGTTCCGCGCGTCGCCACCGGCGGCGACGGGACGGTTCAGCGCGCTGATGATGCCCGTGGTGACGGTGCCGTCGAGGCCCAATGGGGACCCGATGGCCACGACATCCTGACCGACGCGCAGGTCCGCCGACGAACCGACCTCGATGGGCGTCAGGCCCGACACCTTCTCGGCCCGCACCACGGCGATGTCGCTACCGGGGTCGGTGCCGATCACGGTGAACGTGGTCGTACGACCGTCGGAGAACACCACCTTGGTCTCCGCCCCGGCCGACGGGTTCTCGGCCCCGGCGACCACATGGTTGTTCGTCAGGATCAGCCCGTCGGTCGACAGGACCACCCCGGAACCCTCCTCGGACTGCCGTCCGACGTTCACCTCGAGCTTCACGACGCTGGGGACGACCTTGGCGGCCACCTGCTCGACCGTGCCGGCCGGCACGCTGGCTGCCGGCATACTGGGCGCCGCACCCGAGGCGCTGCTGCCCGCGGAGTTGTGATCAGGGTGTGCCAGCACCGCGACACCGCCGCCGACACCCGCGGAGACGATCGCCAGCGCGGCCGCGCCGGCCGCCAACGCCGTTGCGCGGGAACGCTTCCGGGGTTGCGGACGCGGAGGCGCAGGCATACCGGGACGCTGGTGCTGACCCGGCCCTGCCGGCATCGGGGCCCCACGGTACGGGTCGTAATGAGTCCGAAACGCCTGCCGCTGTTGCTCAGTCGCATACCGCCAGTCGTAAGGCTGCTCTCCGTACGGGGGCTGCGCGCCGACGGAGCCGGGGGGCACGTGCCCGTGAACACCGGGCTGACGAACCGGCGGCGGGGTCGGCGAGTACCTCGGGTGGTTTGTCATGTCGCTGCGATGCTCTTCCTGAAGTAGTTTCTCTCGACTGGGACAACGAACGCTGCTCCCCAAGGGTGCCCAAATGTGCTGAGAAACCCCTTAGAGATCAATTGCCACAGCGATAACGATTCGATCTACCCCGCCGAACTGCTGCTGGCCATCTTCCCGTGTGATGGTGCTCACCGCAGTGATCAGTTGCCGCGTGTCGCCGAGGCCTGCTGGTCGTCCCGGACGACAGAGGGTCTACCCGGGAGCACCACGTGCATCGACGTGCCCGGCGGCTGTCCCCCCGGAACGGTCTCCCGGACGAGCAAGGTACCGCCGTGCTTGAGAACCACCTGTTTGACGATCGCCAGGCCGAGACCGGAACCCGGCATCGCCCGGGCCGCGGTCGACCTGAAGAACCGCTCGAAGACGAGACTGCGCTCCTGCGGGGGGATTCCGGGACCGTGGTCGGAGACCACCAACTCCGCGTGCTGGGCGTCGACCTGAGTGAGCCTGACGGACACCCGACCATCGGGCGGGCTCCACTTGGCGGCGTTGTCCAACAGGTTGAGAACCGCACGGGCCAGACCGGCCCCGTCGCCGTACACCTGCCACGGGATGACCGAGATGTCGAACTCGATGTCGTTGCGGCGCCTGCGAACCCGCTCCAGCGACCGATCGATCACCTCGGCGAGCTCGACCGTCTCGTGGATGACGCCGCCGGCATCCTCGCGGGTCAGATCCACGAGATCGCCGACCAGCGTCGACAATTCCTCGATCTGGGCGATGACGTCGGCCCGCAGCCCGACCATCTCCTCTTCCGGTAGCCGCGGCGCACCCGGCGCCATGGATGCCATCAGCAGCTCCACGTTGGTGCGCAGAGACGTCAACGGAGTGCGTAACTCGTGACCGGCATCGGTGACCAGCCGCGCCTGTCGCTCCCGGGATTCGGCAAGCGCCCGCAGCATCATGTTGAAAGCCTCGGTGAGGCGGGCGAGCTCGTCGGTGCCGTACACCGGAATCGGCCGCAGGTCGTCTGTGCGAGCGACCCGTTCAGCCGCCTGGGTGAGGCGGGCCACCGGACGCAGACCGGTGCGCGCCACCATGCCGCCGACGATCGCCGCGACGGCTACGCCGATCCCGCCGACGATCAGCAGGACGGTGCCCAAGCGCCGGAGCACCTTGCCGGTCGGCTCGAGGCTCATCGAGATCAGCAGCGAGTCACCGCTGGCGGGAAGATGCCTGGCGAGCACCCGCTGATGGTTGACGGTGCGCAACGACATCAGCAGCTTGCCCTGGATCACGTCCTTTTCGGGCCCGCCCAACGGCAGCGTCTGGCCCTGCTGGTTGGCGGTGTAGATGGCCCGCGTGGTGAACAGCATCGCGTTCATCTCGGAGTACGCGGTGCCCTCGATCACGCTGGCCGGATCGGCGGTCAGTGTTCCGCTCTCGATCAGCAGGTCGGCACGGCTGCGCAGTTGGGTGTCGATGTCGTCGTAGAGCGCCCGGGACACGACCGCGTAGACGGCGACCGCCATCAACACCACCACCATCGCCACCATCGACATGGCCAGCAGCATCACCCGCCACCGCAGGGACACCGAAGTGGTGGGCGGGGGCATCGGCGTCGGGGTCCCGGACCACGGGCTGAAGGTGCGATCGGTCATCAGGGCGGTGTCTCCCGCAGCACGTATCCCACTCCGCGCACGGTGTGGATCAGCCGCGGCTCCCCCTCGGCCTCGGTCTTGCGCCGCAGGTAGCCGACGTAGACCTCGAGGGCGTTGCCCGAGGTGGGGAAGTCGAAGCCCCAGACCTCCTCGAGGATACGGCTGCGGGTGAGGACCCGTCGAGGGTTGGCGATCAGCATCTCGAGCAGCGAGAACTCGGTACGGGTGAGGCTGATCGGCCGGTCGCCACGGGTGACCTCGCGCGTCACCGGATCAAGCGACAGGTCCGAAAAGGTCATCGCCGCCGATTCACTGCCGTCTTCGGGATTGGTGCGGCGCAGCAGCGCACGCATCCGGGCCAGCAACTCCTCCAACGCGAACGGCTTGGGTAGGTAGTCGTCGGCTCCGGCGTCCAGACCGGCCACCCGCTCGGACACGGAGTCACGTGCGGTGAGCACGAGGATCGGCAGGTCGTCGCCGGTGCTGCGAAGCTGCCGGCACACCTCCAGCCCGTCCAGACGCGGCATCATCACGTCGAGCACCACCGCGTCGGGCCGGTGGCTGGAGATCAGATCCAGCGCTTCCCGACCGTCTTGCGCGAGCTCGACCGAATACCCGTTGAAGGAAAGGGATCGTCGCAGGGATTCGCGCACCGCGCGATCGTCGTCAACGACAAGTATGCGCACTGGACCAGTGTCGACCCCCCGGCTGAGAGTGGCCTGAGAGGCGCGCCGCTCAGCCGGCGAGTCAAGTCATCTAGCGGCGGTCGAGGTCGATCAATCCCAGACGAGCGGCCTTGAGCAGACGGCGCGGCACCTTGTGCTGCTGCCCGGCCACCGACACGCCGACGAGTTCGGTACGGGTGGCCTTCCACTGCGCGCGCCGGCTACGGGTGTTCGCGCGCGACATCCTGCGCTTGGGCACAGCCATGATCGAGCTCTCCATCTATCGGGGTGTCATCCGGTGCGGCGCTGCCCGTGACAGGCACTACCGGGCACCGGCAATTGCCGACCAGGATAGCCGGTGAGCTGGACGGGTTCCAAACTCCGCCTGCCGGACGGAGGCGGCAGGAACAACCCGGCGACAACCGGCACTGCTGACCAGGGGGTTGACGCGGTACCGACGGTACGCAGTAACCTACCGGTTGGTTGGTCATCGACGACGGGAGCGCGGGTGACATCAGCGGGTGGTGATCGGGTCCGCACCCCGGTTCGGATCGGCAACTGCTCGGGTTTCTACGGCGACCGGATCTCGGCGATGCAGGAGATGCTCACCGGCGGCGATCTCGACTACCTGACCGGCGACTACCTGGCCGAACTGACGATGCTCATCCTGGGACGCGACCGGATGAAGAACCCGGACAAGGGTTACGCCAAGACATTCCTGCGCCAGCTCGAACAGTGCCTGGGCCCGGCCCGCGACCGCGGCGTCCGCATCGTCACCAATGCCGGAGGCCTCAACCCCGCCGGTCTGGCGGCGGCCGTCCGTGCGCTGGCCGACGAGCTCGGCATCGCGCTCTCGGTCGCCCATGTCGAAGGTGACGACCTGCTGCCGCGGGTCGCCGAGCTGGGCCTGGGCAGCCCTCTGACCGCCAACGCCTACCTCGGCGCCTGGGGCATCGTGGACTGCCTCGACGCCGGCGCCGACGTCGTCGTCACAGGACGGGTGACTGACGCATCCGTCACCGTCGGACCCGCCGCGGCGCACTTCGGCTGGAGCCGCGACGACCATGCCGCGATCGCCGGTGCGATCGCCGCCGGCCACGTCATCGAATGCGGCACCCAGGCCACCGGGGGTAATTACTCCTTCTTCACCCGCGATTTCCCCGATCTGACCGCGTTGACACGGCCCGGATTCCCGATCGCCGAGATCGACGCCGATGGATCCTCGGTCATCACCAAACATCCGGGGACCGGAGGCGCGGTGACCGTGGACACCGTCACCGCGCAACTGCTCTACGAGATCTCGGGGGCGCGCTACGCCAACCCCGACGCTACGCTGCGCGTGGACTCGATCGAGTTGTGCGACGAAGGCGCCGACCGCGTCCGCGTCCGCGGGGTGGTCGGCGAGCCGCCGCCACCCACGCTGAAGGTCTCCCTCAACAGCATCGGCGGCTTCCGCAACGAGATGACGTTCATCCTCACCGGACTCGACATCGAGGCCAAAGCCGAACTGGTTCGCAGGCAGCTGGAAAGCAGTCTTGCGGTGATCCCCTCCGAGCTCGATTGGACGCTGGCGCGCACCGACCATCCCGACGCCGACACCCAGCAGACGGCGAGCGCGCTGTTGCGATGTGTGGCGCGCGACCCCGATTCCTCCGCCGTCGGACGCCAGTTCTCCTCGGCGGCAGTCGAACTGGCGCTGGCCAGCTATCCGGGTTTCACCACAACCGCACCGCCCGGCGACGGCCAGGTGTACGGCGTATTCACCGCGGCCTACCTGCCGGCCGATCAGGTCGAACACGTCGCCGTGCATCCCAACGGCTCCCGCACTGTGATCCCACACCCGACCCGGACGCTGGAACTGCAGCCGACGGCACCGGCAGCGCTGCCTGCACCGCTGCCCGGCGGTCCGACACGGCGTGTCCCGCTGGGCACCATCGCCGGGGCACGCAGCGGCGACAAGGGGGGCAGCGCGAACATCGGGGTGTGGGTGACGGGCAAGCAGGCCGACGATCAGTGGCGTTGGTTGGCGCACACCCTGACGGTGGAGAAGTTGCGCGAACTGCTGCCCGAGACGGCTGACCTGTCCGTCGCCCGGCATGTATTCGCCAACCTGCGTGCCGTCAACTTCGTGATCGACGGGATCCTGGGCGAAGGCGTGGCCTACCAGGCGAGGTTCGATCCGCAGGCCAAGGGGCTGGGCGAGTGGCTGCGCAGCCGCTGTGTCGACATCCCCGTCGAAATACTGCCCGACACACCGGAGGAACACCTGTCGTGAACATCTGGACCACTCCCGAACGCGACGATCTGCGAAAGACCGTGCGCGCGTTCGCCGAACGCGAAGTGCTCCCCCATGTGGACGAGTGGGAGCGCGAGGGTGAGCTGCCCCGCGACCTGCACCGCAAGGCAGCCGCCGCAGGACTTCTCGGCGCCGGCTTCCCCGAAGCGGCCGGCGGCGAAGGCGGTGACGGGGCTGATGCCGTGGTCATCTGTGAGGAGATGCACCAGTCAGGGTCGCCCGGCGGCGTCTTCGCCTCGTTGTTCACCTGTGGCATCGCGGTGCCCCACATGATCGCGTCCGGGGACGAGCGGCTCATCGACACCTATGTGCGACCGACGCTGCGCGGTGAGAAGATCGGGGCGCTGGCGATCACTGAGCCGGGTGGGGGTTCCGACGTCGGACACCTCACAACACGCGCCGTCCGGGAAGGTGACGAATACATCCTCAACGGCGCCAAGACTTACATCACATCGGGGGTGCGCGCCGACTACGTCGTCACCGCGGCGCGCACCGGCGGGAGCGGCGCCGCCGGCGTCTCACTCATCGTCGTCGACAAGGGCACACCCGGTTTTGAGGTCAGCCGCAAGCTGGACAAGATGGGGTGGCGTTCATCGGATACCGCCGAGCTGTCCTACACCGACGTGCGGGTGCCCGTCGCCAACCTGATCGGCCCCGAGAACTCGGGTTTTCTGCAGATCGCCGCCGCCTTCGTCTCCGAGCGGGTCGGGCTTGCGGCACAAGCTTATTCGAGTGCGCAGCGCTGCCTGGACCTCACCGTCGACTGGTGCCGCAACCGGGAGACCTTCGGCAAGCCGTTGATCGCCCGGCAGTCGGTGCAGAACACGCTGGCCGAGATGGCCCGCCGCGTTGACGTCGCCCGCGTCTACACCCGGCACGTGGTGGAACGCCAACTCGCGGGTGAGAGCAACCTCATCACCGAGGTGTGCTTCGCCAAGAACACCGCCGTCGAGGCCGGCGAATGGGTGGCCAACCAGGGGGTGCAGTTGTTCGGCGGGATGGGTTACATGGCCGAGTCGGAGATCGAGCGCCAGTACCGCGACATGCGGATCCTCGGGATCGGCGGCGGCACCACCGAAATCCTCACGTCGCTTGCCGCCAAGACGCTCGGCTTCCAGCCATGAGCCTCAAGTCTGTTCTCGACACCCGCTCGCCCGGCTACACCGCCGCCGCCGAGGCGATGGCGGCCAAGCTCGCCGAACTGGAGGCCGAACACACCAAGGCGCTGGCAGGTGGCGGCGAGAAGTACGTGGCGCGTCACCACAACCGCGGCAAGATGACCGCCCGGGAACGTGTCGAGGCGCTGCTCGACGCCGATTCGCCGTTCCTGGAACTGAGCCCACTGGCTGCCTGGGGCACCGATTTCACCGTCGGCGCGAGCGTGGTTGTCGGCATCGGGGTGGTCAGCGGGGTGGAATGCCTGGTGGTCGCCAATGATCCGACGGTCAAGGGTGGCACCAGCAATCCGTGGACTCTGCGAAAGATTCTGCGGGCCAACCAGATCGCACGGCAGAACCGGCTGCCGGTGATCTCCCTGGTGGAGTCCGGCGGCGCCGACCTGCCCACCCAGAAGGAGATCTTCATCCCCGGCGGGCAGATGTTCCGCGACCTGACCCGGTTGTCGGCAGCCGGCATCCCGACAGTCGCCCTCGTTTTCGGCAACTCGACCGCGGGCGGCGCCTACATCCCGGGCATGTCCGACCACGTGGTGATGATCAAGGAACGCTCCAAGGTGTTCCTGGCCGGGCCTCCCCTGGTGAAGATGGCCACCGGTGAGGAATCCGACGACGAGTCGCTCGGCGGGGCCGAGATGCACGCCCGCATCTCGGGTCTGGCCGACTACTACGCGGTCGACGAACTCGATGCCATCCGCATCGGACGCAGAATCGTGGCCCGGCTGAACTGGCGCAAGCAGGGCCCGCAGCCACAGCCGGTGCGCCCCCCCTTGTTCGACGAGAACGAGTTGATCGGTGTCGTCCCACCGGATCTGCGCATTCCCTTCGACCCGCGCGAGGTGATCGCCCGCATCGTCGACGGTTCGGAGTTCGACGAGTTCAAGCCGATGTACGGCGGATCGCTGGTGACTGGCTGGGCCACTCTCCACGGCTACCCGCTGGGCATCCTGGCCAACGCCCGCGGAGTGCTGTTCAGCGAGGAATCCCAGAAGGCCACCCAGTTCATCCAGCTGGCCAACAGGTCCGACACGCCGTTGTTGTTCCTGCACAACACCACCGGCTACATGGTGGGCAAGGACTACGAGGAGGGCGGGATGATCAAGCACGGCTCGATGATGATCAACGCCGTGTCGAATTCGACCGTGCCGCACCTGTCGCTGCTGGTCGGCGCGTCCTACGGCGCCGGTCACTACGGCATGTGCGGGCGTGCCTACGACCCCCGGTTCCTGTTCGCGTGGCCGAGTGCCAAGTCGGCGGTGATGGGCGGTGCGCAGCTGGCCGGGGTGCTGTCGATCGTGAACCGCGCCGCCACCGAGGCCCGCGGGCAGAAATTTGACGAGGAGGCTGATTCCGCGATGCGCGCCGCTATCGAAGGTCAGATCGAAGCCGAGTCACTTCCGATGGTGTTGTCCGGCATGCTCTACGACGACGGGGTGATCGACCCACGGGATACCCGCACGGTGCTGGGGATGTGCCTGTCCGCCATCGCCAACGGGCCGATCGAGGGGACGTCGAACTTCGGCGTCTTCCGGATGTGAGTGTCCTCATGTCCGCGAATTCGGCGTGCTTTTCACCGCTGAGCGACCGAAATCACGCCGAAATCGCTGGGGGGAGCACGTGATCACACGAGTCCTGGTGGCCAACCGCGGTGAGATCGCCCGCCGGGTGTTCGCCACCTGCAGGCGAATGGGTATCGGCACCGTGGCGGTCTACACCGACCCGGACGCCGACGCTGCCCACGTCACCGACGCCGACGCCCGGGTGCGACTCGAGGGCACCCGCGGCTATCTGGACCCGGCCCAGCTGATTGCCGCCGCCCACGCCTCCGGCGCCGACGCGGTGCACCCCGGCTACGGATTCCTCTCGGAGAACGCGGAGTTCGCGGCCGCGGTGCAGGACGCGGGCCTCATCTGGGTCGGGCCGCCGGTGGCCGCGGTGGCGGCGATGGGATCCAAGATCGAGGCGAAGAAGATGATGGCCGCCGCGGGTGTGCCGGTGCTCGACGAACTCGATCCGGACACCGTGACCACCGACATGCTGCCGGTGCTGATCAAGGCCTCCGCCGGCGGAGGCGGGCGCGGCATGCGGGTGGTGCGCGACCTCGCCGAGCTGCCCGAACAGGTCCAGGCCGCCCGCCGCGAAGCCCAGTCGGCCTTCGGCGACCCCACGGTGTTCTGCGAGCGCTATCTCGACTCCGGCCACCACGTCGAGGTGCAGGTGATGGCCGACGCGCACGGCACCGTGTGGGCGGTCGGCGAGCGGGAGTGCTCGATCCAGCGCCGCCACCAGAAGATCATCGAGGAAGCGCCCTCGCCACTGGTGGAACGCATTGTGGGCATGCGGGACAAGCTCTTCGAGGCCGCGCGGCTGGCGGCGACAGCCATCGGCTACACGGGTGCGGGCACCGTCGAGTTCATGGCCGCCGATGACGGCCAGTTCTTCTTCCTGGAGATGAACACCCGACTGCAGGTCGAACATCCGGTCACCGAACTCACCACCGGTCTCGACCTCGTCGAGTTGCAACTGCTGATCGCCGACGGCGCAGCGCTCGACCCCGCGCCGCCGGCATCCCGGGGTTCGGCCATCGAGGCCAGGTTGTACGCCGAGGACCCGGCGAAGAACTGGCAGCCGCAGGCCGGCACGGTGCACCACTTCTCCGTGCCAGCGACGTCCACCCACTTCGGGCTCCTCGACAGGATCGGTGTGCGCCTCGACTCGGGCATCACCGACGGGTCGGTGATCTCGGTCTTCTACGACCCGATGGTGGCGAAGATCGTCTCCCACGCACCAACCCGCCACCACGCCGCGACACTGCTCGCCGACGCCCTGGCCCGCACCCGGATACACGGCGTCCGCACCAACCGGGACCTGCTCGTCAACGTGCTGCGCCACTCGGCTTTCCTCGACGGGGCCACGGACACGGCGTTCTTCGACACCCACGGCCTGGCGGCGCTGGCCGCCCGGGTCGGGGACACTCGCGCCACCAAGTTGTCGGCGATCGCCGCGGCCCTGGCAGACGCTGCGCACAACCGAAGCACCGCAACGGTCTTCGGTGCCGCGCCCAGCGGCTGGCGCAACCTGGCATCGGGGTATCAGACGAAGCGCTACGAGGACGCCGACGGTCGCAGCCATGAGGTTCGCTACCGCTTCACCCGAGCCGGAGTGCAGGTCGCGGATGACACCGATGGCACGGACATCTCGGCCGTCACGCTCGTCTCGGCCACCCCGCAACGGGTGGTGCTGTCGGTCGGCACGCACGGGCCGCGCGTGGACCACCCGTTCGACGTCGCCCACTACGGCGACGCCGTTTTTGTGGACTCGCCGCTGGGCTCGGTGTCCCTGCTCGTGCAGCCCCGCTTCCCCGACCCGGACGACGCGCTGGCCCACGGTTCGCTGCTGGCGCCGATGCCGGGGTCGGTGCTGCGGGTCGGGGCCGCGGTCGGTGACACGGTGGCGGCCGGGCAGCCGCTGATCTGGCTGGAGGCGATGAAGATGGAGCACACCATCACCGCTCCGGCGGACGGCGTGCTCGTCGAACTGAACGTCGAACCGGGCCGACAGGTCGAGGTCGGCGCCATCCTCGCCCGGGTGGACAACCCCGGGCAGGCGGACAACCCAGGAGGAACCCCATGACCCACGGCTTCGTCGAGACCGAGGAACAGCAGGCGTTACGCAAGGCGGTGGCCGCGATGGCCGCCAACTACGGCCAGGAGTACTACCTGGAGAAGGCCCGCGCGGGACAGCACACCGATGAACTGTGGTCCGAGGCAGGCAAACTCGGATTCATCGGGGTGAACCTGCCCGAGGAGTACGGCGGCGGCGGTGCCGGCATGTACGAGTTGAGCCTGGTGATGGAGGAGATGGCCGCCGCCGGCGCGGCGCTGCTGATGATGGTGGTCTCCCCCGCGATCAACGGCACCATCATCTCGAAGTTCGGCACCGACGAGCAGAAGCAACGCTGGCTGCCCGGGATCGCCGACGGAACCACCACCATGGCGTTTGCCATCACCGAACCCGACGCCGGTTCGAACTCGCACAAGATCACCACGACTGCCCGGCGTGACGGCGGCGACTGGATCCTGTCCGGGCAGAAGGTGTACATCTCCGGCGTCGACCAGGCCCAGGCGGTGCTGGTGGTCGGCCGCACCTTGCAAACGAACGGCGCGGCCAGGTCCGAATCGCTCAAACCGGCGCTGTTCGTGGTGCCCACCGACACCCCGGGCTTCACCTACA
Organism: Mycolicibacterium hippocampi; assembly: GCF_010723735.1. GTDB lineage: Bacteria > Actinomycetota > Actinomycetes > Mycobacteriales > Mycobacteriaceae > Mycobacterium > Mycobacterium hippocampi. The sequence goes on from NZ_BLLB01000002.1 coordinate 5,418,020, forward strand.
CGAAGATCCCGATGGAGATCGTCAGTCCCGAGTTCCAGTTCCAGGTGTTCATGGACGAGGTACGCCTGCCCGCCGACGCGCTCGTCGGATCGGAGGACGCGGCGATCGCGCAGCTGTTCGCCGGGTTGAACCCGGAGCGCATCATGGGCGCCGCCAGCGCGGTCGGCATGGGCCGCTTCGCGATCGGCAAGGCCGTCGACTACGTCAAGACCCGTCAGGTGTGGAAGACACCCATCGGTGCGCACCAGGGCCTCTCACATCCGCTGGCGCAGAACCACATCGAGATCGAGCTGGCCAAGCTGATGATGCAGAAGGCCGCCGCCCTCTACGACAGCGGCGACGACGCGGGCGCCGCCGAAGCCGCGAACATGGCCAAGTACGCCGCCGGCGAGGCGTCGGTGCGCGCCGTCGACCAGGCCGTGCAGTCCCTCGGCGGTAACGGCCTGACCAAGGAGTACGGCATCGCCTCGGTGCTGACCGCATCCAGGCTGGCACGCATCGCGCCGGTCAGCCGCGAGATGATCCTCAACTTCGTGGCGCAGACCTCGCTCGGACTGCCCCGCTCCTACTGATGGAGTCGTACTGATGGACACGCTGGTCAGATATCACGCCGAAGGCCCGGTCGCACAGCTCACGCTGGATTCACCGAGTAACCGCAACGCCCTGTCCACCGCGCTGGTCGAACAACTGCACGACGGTCTGACGCGCGCATCGGCCGAACAGGGGGTGCGGGTGGTCGTGCTCGGTCACACCGGCGGCACCTTCTGCGCGGGGGCCGATCTGGGCGAGGCCTCCGGACGCGATCCCGGCGATCTGGCCGTCGTGCGGGCGCGGGAACTGACCCGGCTGCTGCGCAGGATTCTCGAGTCGCCGTTGCCGGTCATCGCGGCGATCGACGGCCACGTCAGAGCCGGCGGGCTGGGGCTGGTCGGTGCGTGTGACATCGCGGTGGCGGGAAGCGCCAGCACTTTCGCGCTCACCGAGGCGCGGATCGGCGTCGCCCCCTCGATCATCTCGTTGACGCTGCTGCCGAAGATGACGGCGCGCGCGGCCGGCCGGTACTTCGTCACCGGAGAGAAGTTCGGTGCGCAGGCTGCCGCCGAGACCGGGCTGATCACCGTGGCCACCGATGACGTAGCGGCGACGGTCACCGAGTTGGCTGCCGCGGTGGCGCAGGGGTCGCCCCAGGGTCTGGCCGAGTCGAAGCGGTTGACGACGGCAGCCATCCTTGCCGACTTCGATCTGCACGCAGAGAAACTGACGCAACGGTCGGCGGCGCTGTTCGTTTCCGAGGAGGCCCGCGAAGGAATGCTGGCCTTCCTCCAGAAGCGCAGACCCGATTGGGCCGGCTGAACGCTTACAGTTTGGCCAAGGCCCTTGCATGTACCGGTGTTCGTCGTAGGCTCGTGGGCGATGTGCGCTTGCGCGAACACCAGAAGGTCCCGATGAGCACCCCCGCGTCGCGGCACGGGTCGATGCGCGCTGCGGACACCGACCGGATTCAGGTCGCGCAATTGCTGACCGATGCCGCGGCATCCGGCACCCTCGAGCTGACCGAGTACGAAGACCGGCTGAACAGGGCTTACGCCGCCCAGACCTACGACGAACTCGCTCGGCTGTCCGACGACTTGCCCGGGTCGGTGACCCAGGGGCGCTCCGGACCGTGCCGGCCGGCTCCGTCGACGCTGCTGCTGGCAATCCTCAGCGGTTACGAACGCCGCGGTCGGTGGAACGTGCCGAGCCGGCTGACCACCTTCGCCTTCTGGGGCGGGGGCGTGGTCGACATGCGCTACGCCGACTTCACCTCCCACGATGTCGAGATCCACTCTTACTCGATCATGGGCGGGCAGACGATCCTGGTGCCGCCCGAGGTCAACGTCGATCTGCGCGGGGTCGCCGTGATGGGCAGTTTCGATCAGCGCGTCAGCGGGGAAGGTTCCCCCGGCGCGCCGTGCGTCAGGGTTCGCGGGTTCTCGCTGTGGGGCAAGGTCGCGGTCAAACGCAAGAAACGCACGGCCGCGGCCTGACGTTCAGCGGCGCCGTTTGGCGCTCAAGTAGTCGCTGACCACCGCCGCGCCCAGACCGTCGAGGTCCGGCTCCACCACCCGTCCGCCCACCCGGCGGGCCACCTGGTCGATGAACCGCGCCAGTCCCGGGTCGCTGCCCAGCCGGAAGATCGTCACCTGTGCCCCCAGCCGGGCGATCTCGTCGAAACCGCGCACCGTGTGCGCGATCGTGCGGGGATGAGGCGGGTAGTCGAAGAACACCTCCGAGGACCCGTCGAAGTTCTCGAGGTGTGCGGTGGGTTCACCGTCGGTGACCACGAGGACCACCGGTTGGGCGTTGGGGTGTCGCCGCAGGTGGCGGGCGGCCAGCGCGAGCGCGTGGTGCAGGTTGGTGCCCTGTTCGTAGACCCCCTCGAGCCCGGTCAGCTCGGTGGCGGTCACCGTGCGGGCGTACCGGCCGAACGCGACGATCTGCAGGTCGTCCGACCGGAACCGGGTACTGACCAGGTGGTTGAGGGCCAGTGCGGTGCGCTTCATCGGCAGCCACCGGTTCTCCATCACCATCGAGAACGACGTGTCGACCAGCAGCGCCACCGCCGCCTGGGTGCGGGTCTCGGTCTCGGAGATCTCGACGTCCTCGACGGTGATCCGTATCGGCTTGGCGGGTTCTGCGGTGCCGGCCTCGCGCAGCACCGCATTGGTGAGGGTGCGGGTGACGTTCCACGGCTCGGTGTCGCCGAACTGCCACGGTCGGGTGGCGCCGGTCAGTTCGCCGGCCGCCCCGGCCCGACGGGTGTCACGCTCCCCGTGCCGACCCGAGAGTTGTTGCGCCACATCTCTCAACGCGGCTTGCCCCAACTGGCGCATCGCCTTGGGCGACAACCGCCACTGCCCGTCGGATCCGCGATCCAGGAACCCCTGGTTCATCAGTGCGCGTTCGAGATCGGCCAGGGTGCGCGCGTTCACCGCGGCTTCGTCCCCGAGCTGGCGGGCCAGCATGTCGAGGTCGACGTCGTCCATCGTCGCTCCGGCGTAGCTCTGCGAGAGCTGCTCGGCGAGCTGTTCGAGTTCGGAGATGTCGGCCAGCGCCTGGGCGCCTTCCCCCATGCCCAGCGGATCACCTCCGGAGAACCGCTGCGAGCCTGTCCAGTCCTCCCCCGGTCGTGCGGCCTGCAGATGGCCGTCGAGACGGTTGAGCGCATTCATCAACGACGGTGACCCGAAAGCCTGCTGCGCCAGCGAGTCCAGCTCCGCTCGCTGCTCGTCGGAGAGGCTGTTGCGGAACCGCTGTGCGGCCGCGGCCCGCTGTGCCAGCGAGTCCAGCAGCTCGTCGATGTTGCGCGGATTCTCCGGGAAGAACTCGCCGTGCTTGGCCATGAAGTCTTGAAAATCTTCTGGGGAGTCTTGCCCTCTTGCGTGCTTGTCCAGCAGGTCGTTGAGGTCGTCGAGCATCTCGTTGACACGCTGCCGGTCCTCGTCGGTGGCGTTCTCCAGCGCCTGCTTCATGCCGGCGAAACGCTGGTCGAGCATCTCGCGGCCGAGCAGGTCGCGGATCTGTTCGTACTTCTCGCGAGCCTCCTGCGACCGCCAGTCGTAGTCGGCGAGCTCCTGGACAGCCTTGGCCGGCGACGGCGAAAGGGACTCCAGCTGCAACTCCCCGAAACGGGCGTCGTCGTCGAGCGCGCGCGCCAGTTCCTTGCGCTCGGCCAGCACCGCCTCGTCGAGCAGCTTCTTGATGTCGGCGAGCGTGCCGTCGAGGTTGTTGCGCTGCAACAGTTCCCGTCGGCGCCGGTTGGCTTCGGCCGCCAGCTTGTCGGCGCCCCGCATGTTCGCCGAACCACGCCTGAGCAACTCCGACAGCGCCCGCCGCGGGGAGGTGCCCTCCATGACGTCCTGGCCGATCGCCTCGAGCGCCTCGCGCAGATCCACCGGAGGGGCCAGCGGGTCCGGGCCGCCCGTGTATCGCGAGTAGCGCGACAAGCGCTTAGCCATAGACGGTTTCGCCCTCATCGGAGACCTTGTCGATGCGCTTGGCGAGATACAGCGCCTCCAACGCCAGCTCGATCGCGGCAGCCCGCTGGCCGTCGCTGGATGCCTGCAGCCGTTGCTGGATCTCGGCGACCGCGGACACCTCGGGAACCGCGGCGAGCACGTCGCGTGCCGACACCCGGTCCCCGGTGGTGACCGGCGAGCCGTTCTCGACCGCCGTCACGATCGGGCCCACATCGATGCCGCCGAGCAGCCGCTGTGCGGTGTCGGCGGTGGCGCGGCGCAGCAGATGTTCGAGGATCGCCTGCTCACGGCCTTCCTCGCCGGATTCGAACTCCAACTTGCCGCGTAGCACGTCGATCACCGACCCGAGGTCCACCACGCGCGCCACCGGATCCTGCTCACCGAGCACCGCGGCCCGGTGTCGCGCGGATGCCGCGACGGTCTCGGCAGCCGCGATCGCGAACCTCGCCGACACCCCGGACCGCTGGTCGATGGAGCTCGACTCCCGCAGGCTGCGCGCGAACCGGGCCAGGATCTGCAGCAGATGGTCGGGCACTTCGGCGGCCAAGTGGGCTTCCTGGGAGATCACGCCCACCTCGGCGACCAACTCGAGCGGGTAGTGGGTGCGGATCTCGGCGCCGAACCGGTCCTTGAGCGGGGTGATGATCCGGCCACGGTTCGTGTAGTCCTCTGGATTGGCGCTGGCGACGACCAGTACGTCCAGCGGCAGCCGCAGCGTGTAGCCGCGCACCTGGATGTCCCGTTCCTCCATCACGTTGAGCATCGCGACCTGGATGCGCTCGGCGAGGTCGGGGAGCTCGTTGACGGCGACGATGCCCCGGTGCGCCCGCGGGATCAGGCCGTAGGCGATGGTTTCCGGATCTCCCAGCGAGCGGCCCTCGGCGACCTTGATCGGGTCGATGTCGCCGACCAGGTCCGCGACGCTGGTGTCGGGGGTGGCCAGCTTCTCGGTGTAGCGCTCGCTGCGGTGCCGCCACGTCACCGGCAGGTCGTCGCCGGAGTCGGCGGCCCGCCTGATCGACTCGGGCGTGATGGGGCTGTACGGATGCTCACCGATTTCCGCCCCGGCGATCACCGGGGTCCACTCGTCGAGCAGTGCGGTCAGCGCGCGCAGCAGCCGGGTCTTGCCCTGGCCGCGTTCGCCGAGCAGCACCAGGTCATGACCGGCGATGATGGCGCGTTCCAGCTGGGGGATGACGGTGTCGTCGAAGCCGAGGATGCCGGTCCACAGATCACGGCTTTCGGACAGCGCGGCCAGCAGGTTCTCCCGCATCTCGGCCTTGACGCTGCGTTCCTGATGCCCGGATGCCCGCAGCTCACCGACAGTGCGTGGGAGGTCGTTAGGTGAAGTCACCACTCCACGCTACGACTCCTGTCCGCGGGCGCGCGTGTCTGTCCCCGACACACCGCCGCGAACTGGCATTTTGCGCGCGCTCGCCGTCGGCGTCAGTGCGCGAAGTGACGCGCTCCGGTCAGATACAGCGTGATGCCGGCCCCCTCGGCGGCTGCGGTCACCTCGTCGTCGCGGACCGAACCGCCGGGATGCACGATCGCCTTCACCCCCGCGCGGGTCAGCGTCTCCAGGCCGTCCGGGAACGGGAAGAACGCATCGGAGGCCGCGACGGCGTCCCGGGTGCGGGCCCCGGCCCGTTCGACCGCCAGCCGGGCGGCATCCACCCGGTTGACCTGACCCATCCCCACTCCGACGGTGGCCCCGTCCTTGGCGACGACGATCGCGTTGGACTTGACTGCACGGCAGGTGCGCCAGGCGAACACCAGATCGGCCAGCGTCTGCGGATCCGCTGGTGATCCGGTGGCCAGCGTCCAGTTCACCGGGTCGTCGCCCGCGGCGTCGATCGCATCGCGCTGCTGCAGCAACAGACCGCCGCTGATCTGACGGAACTCGGTGCCCCCGATCGCAGGCTCGGAGGCGACCAGCACGCGGATGTTCTTCTTCCCGGTGAGCACTTCCACCGCGCCGGGCGCGTAGGCCGGCGCGATGATCACCTCGGTGAAGATGCCGGCGACGGTCTCGGCCATCTCGACGCTGACCTCGGTGTTGGCCGCGATGACGCCGCCGAACGCCGACAGCGGGTCGCACTCGTGGGCCTTGCGGTGGGCATCGGCCACCGAAACCGACGACACCGCGATACCGCACGGGTTGGCGTGCTTGATGATCGCCACGCAGGTGTCCTCGTGGTCGAAGGCCGCGCGCCACGCCGCATCGGCGTCGGTGTAGTTGTTGTAGGACATCTCTTTTCCGTGCAGCTGCAAGGCCTGGGCGAGTCCCGGCCACGCACCGTCGTCGCTGTAGAGGGCGGCCTGCTGATGGGGGTTCTCGCCGTACCGCAACACGGCGGCACGCCGGAACGTCGCGCCGAGCCATGGCGGCAACGACGGCGCAGCCTCTCCGCCTTCGGGGGCCAGTACCGACTCCATCCACGACGCCACCGCCACGTCGTACTCAGCAGTGTGCCGGAATGCCAGCGACGCCAGCTTCTTTCGCTCGGCAAGGGTGAACCCGCCGGCCCGCACCGCAGCCAGTACCCCGTCGTAGCCCAACGGCTCGACGACCACCGCGACGCTCGGGTGGTTCTTCGCGGCGGCACGCACCATCGACGGCCCGCCGATGTCGATCTGCTCCACACACTCGTCGACCGCTGCGCCGGAGTTGACCGTCTGGGTGAACGGGTACAGGTTCACCACAACGAGTTCGAACGCCGCGACCCCGAGTTCAGCGAGCGCCGACACATGCTCGGGCTTGCGCTGATCGGCCAGCAGTCCGGCGTGCACGTGCGGGTGCAGCGTCTTGACACGGCCGTCGAGCACCTCGGGGAAACCCGTGACATCCTCGACCGGCGTGACCGGGATACCGGCGTCTGCAATGGTTTTGGCGGTCGATCCGGTGGACACGATGTCGACACCGGCGGAGTGCAGACCCTGCGCGAGCGGCACCAGACCGGTCTTGTCGTAGACGCTGATCAACGCACGGCGGATCGGCCGCCGGAACAGGCCCTCGTTCTCACTCATCCTATGGTCGCCTTTCGTCCTGTCCAGGTCACGCCGTGGGTTGCCACCGCTTCCAGTACCTCCACCAGCAGCTGTCGTTCGATCACCTTGATCCGTTCGTGCAGAACGGCTTCGTCGTCGTCGTCAAGCACGGGTACCGCCCGCTGGGCCAGTATCGGCCCGGTGTCGGTCCCGGCGTCGACGAGGTGCACCGTGCATCCGGTGACCCTGACCCCGTAGGCCAGGGCATCCGACACCGCGTGCGCACCGGGGAATGCGGGCAGCAGCGCCGGATGGGTGTTGACCACCCGCCCGGGGAACCTCGAAAGAAACTGGGGGCCAAGGATCTTCATGAACCCCGCCGATACCACCAGGTCTGGCTCGTGGACCGCGGTCGCCTCGGTGACGGCAGCGTCCCACAGCTCGCGGCGGGGATGGTCGGCGAGCGGGACCGTGAACGTCGGTATCGACTCGGCCGCAGCGATGTCGAGAGCGGCGCAGACCCGGTCGGTACCCACGGCGACCACTCTTGCCGGATAGTCCCCGACCGCGGAGCTCAGCAGCGACGCCAGAAGCGAACCGGTGCCGGAGGCCAGCACCACCAGCCGCGCCGGTGCGCTCGGGGGCACACGGACCGCAGGCTGCACGCCTGAGAGCCTAATGGGTCGCTAGCCGACACCACCTCCGCGGTGGCCGCCGCCATCAGGGTCCACGTCGTCGACTACGAAATGGTCCTCGGGGTCGACTACGAAGTGGTCCTCGGGGTCTAGGTCCTCGACGGGTGGCGCGGGCTCAGCCACCGGTGGCGTCACGTCGTTCTCACCGCCGGTGTCGGCGGCGGGCTGCTCGACGACGGGCGCGGAGTCGGCCTCAGGCTCGACGACGACGTCCGGAGCAGACTCGACGATGTCGAGAGACTCGACCTGTTCATCGCCGGGGGTCGGCACGACGTCGGTGTCGGTGTCGATGTCGGTGTCGGTGTCGGTGTCGGTGCCGGTGTCGGTGTCGGTCTCAGCGTCCTCATCGACGCCGGCGTCGGTGGCGGGAGCGACCTTCGGCCGGCGCACCCGCGGCTGCAGGCCGCCTGACATCACCACCGTGAGCGCGCCGATTCCCGCGAACCACAGGAACACCGCGGGCCCGAACGTCGTCTGGTCGACGCCGACGTCGCCGAAGTTGCCCAGCTGTCCCCCTCCGGCGTGCCCCAGCACAGCCATGACCGCGGCCGCGATCAACGCCGCGACCACCAGCTTGGCCAGCGCGGACCACACCGGCAGCCGGTGCCGCGCGCACTGCTGACCGAGCGCGACCGCGGACACCGCCGCCACGATCATCAGCGCCACCCACACCGGCCCGAGGGGAGGTGTGGGCACCGCGGCCAACACCGGCAGCGCCGGGATGTCGCCGCCGAACACCGTGAACGAACTGAACGTCGCCAGCCCGACGTGGGCACTGGATCCCACCGCCACAGCCGCCGCACCGACCATGACATTGGGCAGATAGAGCACGGAGAGAACCGTCAGGCTCAATTGCCCGAACATCGAATCGGTGATCGAGTACAGCTCGTGCATCGTCGACCAGTGCACGACCAGGGACCCAGCGACGATCGCTCCGGACAGGCCCATCAGCGCGATCACCCCGGCGGCAGCCGCGCGGAAGGCGTCGGGCAACCACCTCGGCAGCGGGGAGGCCAGCAGCAGTCGCCGGCCCACCCGGGAACCCACCCCGAGCAGCGCACCGATCAGATGTACGGCGAACACGCTCCCGAACGCGTGCAGCGCGTCCGGCGTCTGCAGGTCGGTGAGCACCGACGCCGCGTCGTGGATGACCGCCAGGCAGATCGCGGAGACCAGCACCGGCCCGCCCAGCGCGGAGGCCACCACCCAACGGGTGACGAACCACGACGTGCTCACAGTCGCCGACGCCGTGGTGCGTGCCGTGCCGTAGATCATGATCAGCACCGGGAGCAGCGGCATCGCACCGAGCGAGCTGCCCGCGATGGACACCGGCACCAGGTGCACGCCCAGCCACATGCTGGCGGTGGCGCCGAGTGCGCCGGTCATGTCGCTGTTGGCGATCAGCAGCTGCAGCAGCACCACCGCGGCGATGACCACCAACGCGACCAGCGACGGTCCGAACGCCACCCGGAGAAGGTCACGCGCCTGACGTGTCCCCACTGGTCGGGGGGTACCGCCCGGTTGCGGGGGTTTATCCACGGGTTGGGCCGCTCCTCGCACACGCTCGGCGCGCGCCGTACGCGCACGCGCGGCTCAGACTACGACGACGACGACTGATCCGACTGCGAGGATGGTGACGACTGTTGTTGCGTCGGCACCTGGGTCGTCGGCGTGTTGCTCGCCGGCGGTTGGCCGTAGGTCGGGAAACCGGTGGGCGGGGTCGGCGGACCCGACTGGTCCGACTGTCCCGGGCCGGACGTGGCGGGAAATCCGCCGGTGGACGGGCCGGTGGCGGGATAACCGCCGCCGTAGGGCGAGGGATACCCGGGACGTTGCTGCTGCGATGCCTGGTGATGGCTGGGGGCACCGTGCTGGGGCTGCCCCTGAGGCTGTCCGTAGTAGCCGCCGGGATACTGACCGTACTGCTGATGCTGGTCGTACTTGGGCCGCGGCACGGGCGCGCTGATGATCCCCGCGTCCAGCAGCAGGGCCCCGACGGCGACGATCGCCTGGATCGCCGTGAACGCGACGACCAGGTACAAGCCCCAGCCGATGGTGACGGCGCTCGGAGCGGTGAGCACGATCGAGATGACGAGCAGGAAGCTCAACAACGAGAGCACCCCGACCAGCGCCGGTCGGGGCGTCTGCTTCGGCAGCAGGCTGAACCCGGCGATGAGTGCGGCGACAAGCGACGCCACCAGCCCGAGGTCGATCCGCAGCGGGGCCAGGAAGACCTCGGTGCCGACAATGAACTGCTCACCGAAGCTCGACAGGTACACCAGGCCGCCGAGAACGGCGACCGCAGCGGCGAGGTAGACCGGCAACTTGGTGACTCCTGCGTCGGCCGGGGCCGACTCAGGGAGTTTGGCGAACTGCTGCGTGGGCGCCGAGAACTGAGCGTTCGGCTGCTGCGCGGGCGAGTATCCGGGGCCTCCCGGCGCGCCTTGGGGGTACGACATGACTTCTCCTGTGCTGTGCGGGCTCGAATCGCCGGTGACGTCGACGTAGACGACCTCCACGACGTGGCCCGGCTGCGATGGCGACGGACCGCCTGATCGATTCGATGATCCACGCTAGCGCACCGGCGGGTCGGCACCGGAGTACCCGCCGCGTGCGCCGGTGTCGCACACCGTGGGAAAGTCAGCGCCGGGTGGTCCTTGCGGTCAGCGACTGAAACACGTTCTAATTCCGGCATGGACTTCGGGCTCGTACTGTTCACCTCCGATCGTGGTATCGCTCCGGCCGCAGCCGCCAAGCTCGCCGACGAACACGGCTTCACGACCTTCTACGTGCCCGAACACACCCACATCCCGATCAAACGCCAAGCCGCCCACCCCACCACCGGCGACGAAACCCTGCCCGACGACCGCTACATGCGCACCCTGGACCCCTGGGTCTCCCTCGGCGGCGCCGCCGCCGTCACCACCCGCATCCGACTGTCCACCGCGGTGGCACTACCCGTCGAACACGACCCCATCACCCTGGCCAAATCCATCGCCACCCTCGACCACCTCTCCGCCGGACGGGTCTCCCTGGGCGTCGGATTCGGCTGGAACACCGACGAGCTCGCCGACCACAACGTGCCCCCCGGCCGCCGCCGCACCATGCTGCGCGAATACCTCGAAGCCATGCGCGCCCTGTGGACCGACGAAGAAGCCGAATACCACGGCGAGTTCGTCGACTTCGGCCCCTCCTGGGCCTGGCCCAAACCCGTCCAACCCCACATCCCGATCCTCGTCGGCGCCGCCGGCACCGAAAAGAACTTCAAATGGATCGCCCGCTCCGCCGACGGCTGGATCACCACACCCCGCGACTTCGACATCGACGCCCCCGTCAAACTCCTCCAGGACACCTGGGCCGGCGCCGACCGCGACGGCACCCCACAAATCGTCGCCCTGGACTTCAAACCCGACCCCGACAAACTGCACCACTGGAAAAACCTCGGCGTCACCGAAGTCCTCTTCGGCCTCCCCGACCGCAACCCCGACGACATCGCCACCTACGTCGAACGCCTCGCCACCAAACTCGACGGGCTGGGCTGATCGAAGCAGTAACGATCACCGGCCCGGGGCGCGATACTCCAGGTGATGATGAGGTCTTCGATCGGGCGCACCCACCTCGCCATGGGCCTGTCGGCGCTGGCGCTGGCAGCGGGTTGCGCCCAGGCGACGGCCACCCCGCCGGCAGACTTTCCCGATCTGTCGGGCTACCCGCCCGTCGACACCCGGACCTACAGTCAGAGCTACCCGCGGTTCATCGGCTTCGACTTCATCACCCCGGACGGCTTGTTGTGCAGTCACAACACGATGAACTCGCTGGGTGATCCTGCCCGGCTGACGCTGTCGTGCGAGGGACCGCGCCCCGACCTGGGTCCTGGCACCTGGCTGGTCCGCGTCGCCACCGATGAGCCGGCGGTCGTGGAACCGTCGTACCCGCCACTTGATCCGGCCTCCCTGGCAGCGAGCGGGGTCCAGCAACTTCCGCCGTTGCGCAAGATCGTGCACCAGGCCATCGAGTGTGGTGTCGACGACCGCGGCATGACCGCATGCCGGGTCGGTGATCACGGGTTCGTGCTCACCCCGACGTCGACGGAACTGTTCTAGCGCAGCACCGCGCGATTGCCGTTCTCGGTTGTCCTGACGGCGATCTCGGCGCCCAGGGGGTCGCCCTCGCCCATCAGCGACACCAGGTCGGCGTCTTCGGTGGTCGCCATCAACCGCGAGCCGTCGGCATCCAGACGGCCGACGATGATGCCGGTGCGTATCGGCCAGTCGTAGCGCACCGAATAGGTCTCGATCGTCGCGGCACCTTCCGGCGTCTTGACGACGGGTACTTTCGGCAGCTCGGCGACCTGTGCCGTCAGCTCCGCGCTACGCGACGTGCGCCACGGCACCGGCTCGGTCGAGTAGATGCCGGCCGAGTACTTGCTCTGGATCCCGCCGTTGGCGCCGACGAAGCCGAATTGTCCTGGCTTGTCCCGCATCTGACAGACTGTCTCGGCGATTCCGTGCAGCGAGTAGCTGTTTCCGGGGCCGCCGAAGTACGGAAGGCCGCCGGTGAGGGTGAGGCCGCGCGGATCGTCGGACGCCAGTTCCAGCGCCTCGCAGATCACGAACACGGGGAACGGGAAACAGCTGTAGAGGTCGAAAGTGGCGATGTCGTCGACGCCGATTCCCGCGACCCGCAGGGCCTCGTGCGCGGCGAGCACCGAGGCCGGGGCGGCACCGAGGTCGGCCCGCGTCAGCAGGGCCTGCTCGACGAGGTTGGAATGCCCGTGCAGGTACACCCACTTCTCTTCCGGCACACCGTGACGGCGCGCCGCCTCGACCGACATGATGACCGCCGCCGCGCCCTGGTTGACGGTGTCGCGTGCGACGAGCAACCGGGGGTAGGGATCGCAGATCATCCGGTTCTCGTCGGTGACCGTCTCGATCTCCTCGACCGTACGCTCCACCGGTGACGACGAGAACGGGTTCTTGGCAGCAACTTTCGACATCGGCGCGAACAACTCGGCCATCTGGTGCCGGTACGCTTGAACACTCAGCCCAAGTCGGGATCTGCGCGCGTTGTCCAGCAGCCCGTACTGGACCGGGGCACCGGTGAGCCCGTGCTGCACGGTGTATTCGTCGATGTAGCTGAAGATCTGGTGACCGCGGTCCTCGAGTTGGCCGTCGACGTGTTCGGTGAAGTCGGGTTTGTCGTCCCGGTTCGCGAAGTACTTCGCGGTTGATCCCGGCTCCGAGCCCATGATCATGACGACGTCGGCCTCGCCGGCGACGATCGTGTCACCCGCCTCGATGACGAGCTTCTGCGGGCTCTGCCCACCGACCGGTTCCAGGACCACCCGAGCCGGGTCCCCACCGAGCCGCTGCATCACCGATCGCGGGTAGTTGTTCGACTTGCCCAACGTCGCGGGCATCGGCCCGGAGATCTCGAACTGCCGCAGCCCGAAAACGGTGTCGACGGCCGCGGCCAGCCGGGTTTCGTCCACGCCGGTGTCGGCCAGCGCGGCTTGCACCGCTGCCGTCGCCAGATCCACGGCCGACATGCCCCGGTAGCCGGGGTCATCCATCCGCTCGGTGAACTGCCCGACCCCGACGATCACCGGCGTCCGTGGATCAATTGCCATGCTGCTGTCCTCTCGATTACTTCGAAAGGCTAATAGAACACGTTATAGTTTCGCGAACCGGCAGCAGCACGCGACGAGCGGCGCTTAGTTCAAGATCTCCCGGGCCAGGTTCGCGGTCTCCGACGGCGTCTTGCCGACCTTGACGCCCGCGGCTTCCAGCGCCTCCTTCTTGGCGGCGGCGGTGCCCGAGGAGCCGGACACGATGGCGCCCGCGTGGCCCATCGTCTTACCCTCCGGGGCGGTGAAGCCGGCGACGTATCCGACGACCGGCTTGGAGACATTGGCCTTGATGTAATCGGCCGCGCGCTCCTCGGCGTCACCGCCGATCTCACCGATCATCACGATGACCTTGGTCTCGGGATCCTTCTCGAACGCCTCGATGGCGTCGATGTGGGTGGTGCCGATGACCGGGTCGCCGCCGATGCCGATGGCGGTGGAGAAGCCGAGATCACGCAGCTCGTACATCATCTGGTAGGTCAGCGTGCCCGACTTCGACACCAGGCCGATCGGGCCTTTGCCGGTGATGTTGTTCGGCGTGATGCCGACCAGCGACTCACCGGGGGTGATGATGCCCGGACAGTTCGGGCCGATGATCCGGGTCTTCTGGCCCTTCTCGACGTTGTAGGCCCACGCATAGGCGCTGTCCTGCACCGGGATGCCCTCGGTGATGACGACCAGCAGCGGGATCTCGGCGTCGATGGCCTCGATGATGGCGTCCTTGGAGAACGCCGGCGGTACGAAGGCGATCGAGGTGTCGGCGCCGGTCTCCTTCATCGCCTCGGCGACGCTGCCGAACACCGGCAGCTCGACCTCGTTGCCGTCTTTGTCTTCATGCTTGACGGTGGTGCCCGCCTTGCGTGCGTTGACGCCGCCGACGATCTGGGTGCCGGCCTTGAGCATCAGCTTGGTGTGTTTGGTGCCCTCGCCGCCGGTGATGCCCTGGACGATGACCTTGCTGTCCTTGTTCAGGAAAATAGACATTTATTCGGTCCCTTACTTGTTCGCCAGCTCGGCGGCCTTGTCGGCGCCGGCGTCCATGGTGTCGGCCTGGATGACCAGCGGATGATTGGCCTCGGCCAGGATGCGGCGGCCTTCTTCGACGTTGTTGCCGTCGAGGCGCACGACCAGTGGCTTGTTGGCCTCGTCGCCGAGGATCTTCAGCGCGTTGACGATGCCGTTGGCCACCGCGTCGCAGGCGGTGATACCGCCGAACACGTTGACGAACACGCTCTTGACCTGGCTGTCGCCGAGAATGACGTCGAGGCCGTTGGCCATCACCTCGGCCGACGCGCCGCCGCCGATGTCGAGGAAGTTGGCGGGCTTCACGCCGCCGTGCTTCTCACCGGCGTAGGCCACCACGTCCAGCGTCGACATGACCAGTCCGGCACCGTTGCCGATGATGCCGACCGCGCCGTCGAGCTTGACGTAGTTGAGGTCGTTCTCCTTGGCCTTCAACTCCAGCGGATCGGTGGCGTCCTTGTCCTCGAACTCCGCATGCCCGGGCTGGCGGAAGTCGGCGTTCGCGTCGAGCGTCACCTTGCCGTCGAGGGCCAAAATCTGACCTGGGTCGCCTTCACCACGGGAGGGGGTCCGCACCAGCGGGTTGACCTCGACCAGCGTCGCGTCCTCGCCGACGAAGACATCCCACAGCTTGGCGATGGTCACCGCCGCGGCATCGAGCACCTCGGCGGGCAGGTGGCCCTGCTCGGCGATCGAGCGGGCGAACGCCTCGTCCACGCCCTTGACGGCGTCGACGGACACCCTGGCCAGCCGGTCGGGCTTGGTGGCGGCGACCTCCTCGATCTCCACGCCGCCCTCCACCGAGCACATCGCCAGGTAGGTGCGGTTGGCGCGATCGAGCAGGAAGGAGATGTAGTACTCCTCGGCGATGTCGCTGGCCTCGGCGACCAGCAACTTCTTCACGACGTGGCCCTTGATGTCCAGGCCGAGGATGTTCTGGGCGTGGGTGAAGGCGTCATCGGGTGTCGCGGCGTACTTGACGCCACCGGCCTTGCCGCGGCCCCCGACCTTGACCTGTGCTTTCACCATGACCGGCTTGCCGATCTCCTCGGCGATGGCCTTGGCGCCCTCGGCGGAGTCGGTGACCCGGCCCGGGGTGGTGGGGACGTTGTGCTTGGCGAACAGTTCCTTCGCCTGGTACTCGAAGAGATCCATGGACTCCGAAACACCTCTGTCTGTTGTTGTTGTCTGCAGTCGCTCGACTCGCGCGCCCGCCGAACATCTACGAAGTTGTTTGTCCCGCCGGGCTCGGGGGAACTTTATCGACACGAGCGCAGAGCTTTGACACCGCCTGCCGCTCATGTGGTGGATCTCACCGCCGGCGAGTCGTGATTCAAGTCACAATCTCCGGCGGAATAGGCGCTCGGGTTGCCACTTTGATTGGAATTTGGTTAACGTCCCTGTGGTCTCGGTAACGGTCCGATCACGACGACTCCGATCATCAGGACAGGACGTTTCAGCTTGCCCCAGCATCGTTCGCCTCGCCCCCCTGCGGGATTTTCGGCGAATGCGCGCACCGCGAGAACCGGCAATCGGCTCGCCGTCGCAGCGCCGAAGGCGACCGAAGTCACCGACATCATCCCGTTCAACGAGTTCGGTGAGATCGGCGACTTCGACGATCTGGACCTGCTGCCGCACGCCGCGTTCGACCGTGAGGCGCGCGTCATCCGCGCCCCTGAGCTCGACGATCTTCACGACACCGACGACCTGACCCCGTTGCGCCTCGAGGTGCCCACGCAGTTCCGTACGCCACGCGACGAGAACCGGGCACCCACCAGGGCCTACCGCGACAGCCACACCGACGTCAGCGACGGCGCCGCGGCCACCGACGTCATCGACATGCGGGGCCGCGCCGGCGGCATGCACCGCAAGCCGGAGGTACCCGTCAAGGGCCGCCTGATGGTCGCCGCCATGGCCGTCGGAGCCACCGCGGCGGGCGCCTACACCGTGACCAGCGGCACGCCGAAAGCTCCCGCGGAAACAGTGCTCGCCGCCGATCCGACCCCGACGGGCGGCGGCGCCGTGATCACGGGTTCGGTGGACGGCATGCAGGTCGTGACCGTCACCCCGGCCGCGAACTCGGCCGTTCACGCCGAGGAGATCACCAAGGCCGCGGCGTTCGCCCAGGAGCGTGCCGAACGCGAGGCCCGACTGGTTCGCCCACAGTTCGCGATGCCGACGCGCGGTGTGTGGACGTCCGGCTTCGGCTACCGCTGGGGCGTACTGCACGGTGGTATCGACATCGCCAACTCGATCGGCACGCCGATCCTGGCCGCAGCCGACGGAGTGGTCATCGCGGTCGGTCCGACCGCCGGATACGGCGCCTACGTCAAGCTCAAGCACTCCGACGGCACGGTGACGCTCTACGGCCACATCAACACCTGGACGGTCAGTATGGGCGAACGGGTCATGGCCGGCGACCAGATCGCCACGATGGGCAACCGGGGCAACTCGACCGGACCGCACCTGCACTTCGAGGTCATGGTCAACGGCACCGACAGGATCGACCCCGTCGGGTGGCTGTCCAAGCGGGGGCTCACCCCCGGCGGCTACGTTGGCTGAGTGGCCAGCGAACCCCACGACGTAACACCAGCTGAATCAGGCGCGTCAGGCTCCTCGCGGGACGCCGACGACTCCGTCGACACCCGGATCATCCGTCGCGCCCCGCTGAGCACCTCGTCCCAGCCGCAGCCGGCCTCGACCGACCCGCCGACGTGGGGGCACCGCCCGCTTGCGGGGGACATCATTCGCCGCCATCCGACCGGCGAGATCCCCACCGCGCACGACGACCTCAGCCCGCGGGCCAAACCCGTCGCGGTGGGCCCGTCCCGGACGCCTGCGGCCGACCCGAAGCCGGCCATCGCGGCCGCGGTCGTCAGCATCGTGGCCGGGTGGGCGACCGCGGTGATCGCCACCGACCTGATCACCGGTTGGTGGGGGACGGACCTGCTGTTCTGCATCGCCGTCGGCTTCCTGGCAGCGATTTCCGCAGCGGCCACCATCGGCGGGGTGATCGCGCTGCTGCTGCGACAGCGGGTCGGACGACTGCTGATCGTGGTCGGGTCGGTGGTCGCGATGCTGATCTTCACCAGCCTGTTCATCGCGGGCGCCAAACTACCCGGGCTGGTTTATGCCATGCCTCTGCTGCCGCTGGCGTCGATCGGGTTGGCACTGCTGCCCGACACCGCCCGTTGGGGCCGCGCGGGTTGACGGGCGGAAACGGCCCTAGAGCTTGGCGATCGGTGCATGGTTGTGCATCAGCTTCACCCGCCCGGCGCTGCCGAAGTCGATCAACGACATCGCCGACTCGCCGGCGCCGGACACCTCCTCGACCCGGCCAAGCCCGTACTTGTCGTGGGTGACCCGGTCACCGGCCTCCAGCACGATCAGCGGACGCTTGCCCGCCGACGACCGCGCGGGCGACGGCCGCGGGGTGCCGTACCGCCCCGCGTTGCCGACCGGCGCCGAGAACGTCGATGTCTGCTCGGTGCGCCGCCAGTCGATCAGCTCCTGGGGAATCTCCCGCAGGAAACGCGATTCCGGGTTGAGCATCGGCTGACCCCACGACGAGCGGACCTTGGCCCGGCTGAGGTAGAGACGCTGCCGGGCGCGGGTGATACCGACATAGGCCAGCCGGCGTTCCTCGGACAACTCACCCGGGTCGCCGAGCGCCCGCATGTGCGGGAACATGCCGTCTTCCCAACCGGTGACGAAGACCACCGGGAACTCCAGGCCCTTGGCGGTGTGCAGCGTCATCATGGTGACCACCCCCGAGCCGTGTTCGGGAATGTCGTCGGCGTCGGCGACCAGTGACACCCGTTCCAGGAATGCGGCAAGCACTCCGGTGTCGGGAATGTCCTCGTCTTCCGGTTCGGACTCGGCCAATGCCTTCGCGTTGGCCAGGTCGATGCTGAATTCGTGTGCGACGCTGACCAACTCGTTGAGGTTGTCCAACCGTGCCAGATCCTGGGGATCGCTCGAGGCCTCGAGCTCGGCGCGGTAGCCGGTACGGTCGAGCACGGCCTCCACGAGATCGCCGAGTTCGTCGTCGAGCTTGCCCCGCAGTTCGTCGAGTAGCGCGACGAACCCGGCGATCGCCTTCTCCGAGCGGGTGTTGAGCATCGGCACCCTGCCTTCGGCAGCCGCCACCAACGCGTCGTTGAAGTTGGCGCCGGTGCTCTCCGCGTGTACCGCCACACACGCCTCGGCGCGGTCCCCGATGCCGCGGCGCGGGGTGTTGAGGATGCGTCGCATGCTGACCGCGTCACCGGGGTTGTCCAGCACCCGCAGGTAGGCGACGATGTCACGGATCTCCCGGCGCTCGTAGAAGCGCACTCCCCCAACGACTTTGTACGGGATACCGGCACGGATGAAGACTTCTTCGATGGCCCGGGAGGAGTTGTTGGTGCGGTAGAAGACCGCCACGTCGTTATAGGAGAAACCTGGCACGGAGTCGGACAGCGAGTCGATCTCCTGGGCGACGAACCTCGCTTCGTCGTGCTCGTTGTCGGCGACGAAGCCGACGATCAGCTCACCCTCGCCGGCGTCGGTCCACAACCGCTTCTCGCGCCGCCCGGCGTTGCGCGCGATCACCGAGTTCGCGGCGTTCAGGATGGTCTGGGTGGACCGGTAGTTCTGTTCCAGCAGAATCGTCGTCGCATTCGGGAAGTCTCGTTCGAAGTCCTCGATGTTGCGGATCGTGGCGCCGCGGAACGCGTAGATCGACTGATCGGCGTCGCCGACCACACAGAGTTCGGCAAGCGGTACCTGATCGGTGTCGGGGGCCGCCACCCCCACGAGCTCGCGCACCAGCATGTACTGGGCGTGGTTGGTGTCTTGGTATTCGTCGACCAGGATGTGCCGGAACCGCCGGCGGTAGTACTGGGCGATCTGCGGAAAGGCCTGCAGCACAGCGACTGTCTCACCGATCAGGTCGTCGAAGTCCAGCGCGTTGGCAGCGCGCAGCCTGCGCTGGTACTCCCCGTACACTTCGGCGATGACGCGCGCCAGGTCGTCTGCCGCCTCTGATGCCTCGGCGGCCGCCTGCTCCGGACCGATCAGCTCGTTCTTGAGGTTGGAGATGCCGTTGGCCAGCAACCGGGGCGAGTGCCGCTTGGTGTCCAGGCCCATGTCCTTGCCGATCATCAGCAGCAGGCGTCGGGAGTCGTCGGCGTCGTAGATGGAGAAGTTCGAGTTGAGGCCGGGTAGCAGCGAGGCCTGGTTGCGCAGGATCCGGACACAGGTCGAGTGAAACGTCGACACCCACATGCTGCGGGCTCGGGGGCCGATGAGCCCGACGATCCGTTCGCGCATCTCCGCGGCGGCCTTGTTGGTGAAGGTGATGGCGAGCACCTGGCCGACGCCGACGTCGCGTGCGGCCAACAGGTAGGCGATCCGACGGGTCAGAACCGCGGTTTTTCCCGACCCCGCCCCGGCCACGATGAGGAGCGGGGAACCCTCGTGCAGCACGGCTTGGCGCTGCTGCGGGTTGAGCCCGTCCAACAGGTGCTGCTGATCGACGTCGCTGGTGGCGGAGAAGGCGGTCATATGCGCTCAAACCTACCGCTGCCCGGGGACACCTTTGCGCTGGCACGTCCGGTAGTGGCACACTCGTTGGGTGCAAACTGCGCAGTGGCGATTTTTTTACGGGTACCGGCCAGCGGTGCCCGTGGTCTAGCTGCTTCCTCCAGCCCCGCGGTCCGCTTCCGGATCCGGGGCTCGTCTCTTGTGTGAGGCCCGAAACCGGATGAGACCAGGCCCTTCACGCAACGAGAAACCGGAGAACCAAGACATGACGACGATGGAAACTTCCGACCCCGGCGCCTCCCAGACGCCCGCCACCTCCGACATCGACGGGCTGCGTCAGGAGATCGACCGCCTCGACGCGACGATCCTCGAGGCCGTCAAGCGCCGCACCGAGGTCTCTCAGCTGATCGGCAAGGCGCGGATGGCGTCGGGGGGCACCCGCCTGGTGCACAGCCGCGAGATGAAGGTCATCGAGCGCTACAGCGTGCTGGGCGTCGAGGGCAAGAACCTGGCGATGCTGCTGCTGCGCATGGGCCGCGGCCGCCTCGGTCACTGATCCCCGCCCGCGCTTTCACTGCGGTCTGAGCGCCTCGGACAGCCACGGCGTCAACCATTCGACGGCCTCCGGTGTCGGATGCACGCCGTCGCTGCGCATCCTGATGCCGTCGACCTTGATCTGGTAGTACCCGTTCGGGCTGAGCTTGCGGTTGAGGTCCAGCACCGAGGCGTTCGGCCGCTGGGCGACGACGCTGCGCAGCAACGTGTTCCAGCGTTCGACGCGCCTGGGCTGGTCCTCCGGGTAGAGGCTGCCGTCGGGCTTCTCGGCACGCCGGTTGTACGGTTCGGTGGTCACGACGATCCGCGCCCCGGTCGACCCCAGAATGTCCAGCGCCCGGTTGAGCTCCGCCCGCAGATACCCGTCGTAGCCGGGTTCGCCGATGTGGGTCCACCGGCCCTCGTTCATCCGGTCGACGACCTCCCAGCGCCCGACGATCAGCAGCACCACGTCGGGCCGCTCATGGCTGATCCGCTGCGCCCATCTGGCAGGCCAGGCGTCGCACTCGGGTTTCTGGTCGAGTTCCCGGCCGACGTACTCGTACGGTCCACCGCGGGCGATGCCGCAGCCGATGGTGGTGTAGTCGGTGAAGTGCAGCCCGGGCGTCGCCGGCAGGTACCGCATCAACGTCCACGCGATCGAGTCCCCGAACACCGCCACCCTGGTCTCTCCGGGGGTCCGCGGTCGCACCGGGGTGGTCACCTCGACGGGGACCTCCGGGGCGATCAGCGCCGCACTGTCCACCAGCGGCCCGGGCGTCGGCTCCGCGCTCTTCACCCCGACGGGCAGCACGCTCATCGTCACCACCGCGGCGGTCGCCGCCGTTGCGGTGGCCAGCGGCAGCATCGGCACGGTCAGCGGTCGCCACCGGCGGATCGGTTGTTCGACCAGCCACCACACCACGGTCGCGACCGCGACGGTCGCCGCGCACCGCAGCGCGAACAGTTCCCAGCCCGTCGTGCCGGTCCGCTCGCCGTTGATCACCAGGAACAGCGGCCAGTGCCACAGGTAGACGCCGTAGGAGATCGCGCCCAGCCCCACCAGCGGCGGCAGCGCCAGCAGTCGGGCGACGGGCCCGTCCTGCTCCAGGGCCACCGAGGCGACGACGAGGACCGCCGCGACCGCGACCACGATCAGCAGACCGTGGCGGAACTCCTGTGCGCTGCCGGTGGCGAGGTGAGCAGCCCCGCCGAGCACCACCAGCCCGACCACCGGTGCGAGGCGCGCCAGCCACCTGGCCCACCGGGAGCGCAACACCGCGCCGCCCTCGGCCAGCCCCCGCCAGTCGCGCACCAGCAACGCCGCCGCCGCGGCACCGACGAGCAGGGCCTGCATCCGGGTGTCGGTCCCGAAGTACACCCGGTTGAGCGTGGCTTGAGACGCCGAGGCGCTCAGCAGCACGGTCGCGCCCGCGGACCCGACCACCCCGACCGCCGCGGTGACGAAGACCGCTGTGCGCACTGCCCGCACCGTCAGCGGGACGCCGCGGCGGTAGGCCGCCGCGGCCAGGCCGGCGACCACGCCGGCCACCAGCAGCGGCCACAGCACGTAGTACTGCTCCTCGACACCCAGCGACCAGGTGTGCTGCAACGGCGACGGCGGAGCGCCCTGAGAGAAGTAGTCGGTCTGCTCGGCGACGAACACCCAGTTCGACATCCAGAAGAAGGTTGCGACGGCGTGCTCGCGCAGGGAAACGGTCGACTCGGCGGCAAACAACTCCCGCGCCGCCACGACGGCGAGCACCATCACCACCAGCGCCGGCAGTAGCCGCCGGGCGCGGCGAATCCAGAAGTCCTTCAAGCCGATCCGTCCGGTGCGACCGATCTCGTCGAGCAGCAGCGAGGTGATCAGGAACCCGCTGAGGACGAAGAAGACGTCGACGCCGAGGAAACCGCCGGACAGTCCGGGGACGCCGCCGTGGTCGGCCAGGACCAGTGCGACGGCCACTGCTCTGACGCCGTCGAGAGCGGCGATCCCCCGGCCCGGGCTGACATATCGGCGTGGGCCCACACGGATCGGCGCCGCAGTCACGGCAGTCACGGTCCAGCGCCCTCCTGATCATTCGCAGCCAGCTGCGAACCAGGAATTTTATGGGCTGCGCGGCGCCGGATCCGGAAGGCGCGCGGCCCGGACGCGGTCGAGTTCGGGCGCTAGTTCGTCAGCGCGATGTACTTGGTGTCGAGGTACTCCTCGATGCCCTCGGTGCCCCCCTCGCGGCCGAAGCCGGATTCCTTGACACCGCCGAACGGCGCGGCCGGGTCGGAGATGACACCGCGGTTGACGCCGACCATGCCCGCCTCGATGCCTTCGGCGGCGCGCAGCGCCCGGTCCAGCGACTGCGTGTACACATAGGCTGCCAGGCCGTACTCGGTGTCGTTCGCGGCCGCGATGCCCTCCTCGTCGGTGTCGAACCCGGTGATGGGTGCCACCGGCCCGAACACCTCCTCCTTGAGGATCCGGGCGTCGGCGGGGACGTCGGCGAGGACGGTGGCCGGGTAGAAGTTGCCGGGCCCACCAGGGGCGACACCGCCGACGGCGACGGTCGCGCCGCGCGACACCGCGTCGGACACCAGATCCTGGACCGTGGAGACCTGCTTGGCGTTGATCAGCGGGCCCAGGGTCGCCGATGGGTCGAGGCCGTCACCCAGGGTGAATTCGCTCATCCGCTTGACCAGCTTTTCGGTGAACTCCTCGCGCACCGCGTTGGCCACGTGGAACCTGTTGGCCGCCGTGCAGGCCTCGCCGCCGTTGCGCATCTTGGCCAGGATCGCCCCGTCGACGGCCGCGTCGACGTCGGCGTCGTCGAACACGATGAACGGCGCGTTGCCGCCGAGTTCCATGGACTGCCGCAACAGCGCATCCGACGCCTGCTTGGCCAGCGCCTTGCCGACGCCGGTGGACCCGGTGAAGGTCAGCTTGCGGATCCGGCCGTCGTCGATCAGCGCGGTGGTCACGTCGCGCGGTTTGGTGGTCGGCAGTACCGACAGCACACCCTTGGGCAGGCCGGCCTCGTCGATCAGCTTGGCCAGCAGCAGCATGGTCAGCGGCGTCTCCTGAGCAGGCTTGACGATCATCGTGCAACCGGCGGCCAGCGCGGGCCCGATCTTGCGGGTGCCCATCGCGAGCGGAAAGTTCCACGGCGTGATCGCGTAACACGGGCCGACCGGCGCCTTGGTGACGATGATCCGTCCGGTACCCGCCGGAGCCGGCGTGTAGCGGCCGCCGATGCGCACCGCCTCCTCGGCGAACCAGCGGAAGAACTCCGATCCGTACTTGACCTCGCCCTTGCTCTCGGCGAGCACCTTGCCCATCTCGAGCGTCATCAACGCCGCGATCTCGTCGGTCCGTTCGGTGATGGTCTCGAAGACCGCGCGCAGTATCTCGCCGCGTTCGCGCGGTGCGGTGGCGGCCCATTCGGCCTGCACGGCACACGCCGCATCGAGCGCGGCGACGGCGTCCTCGGCGGTCGCGTCGGCGACGCTGATCAGTACTTCCTCGGTAGCGGGGTTGAGCACATCGAACGTCGACGAGCCGGCGCGTTCCTCACCGCCGATCCACACGCCCGTCGGTACCGATGCCAGCAGTGCGGAAGTATCCATACCCCAATCATCTACTCCGTTGTCCGCCTGCCCGCACTAGGGTTCTTCACATGGCCGCAGAGTTTTCCGATATCTCCACCACCCCGGCATGGCAGGCGTTGGCCCGGCACCACGACGAGATCGGCGCCGAGCATCTGCGCGAGCTGTTCGCCCAGGATCCCACCCGCGGTACGGAACTGGCGTTGACGGTCGGGGACCTCTACATCGACTACAGCAAGCACCGGGTCACCCGGCAGACCCTGACGTTGCTGCTGGACCTCGCCCGCGCGGCCAGGCTCACCGAGCGCCGTGACGCGATGTTCTCCGGCGCCCACATCAACACCTCGGAGAACCGGGCAGTGTTGCACACCGCCCTTCGGCTGCCCCGCGGCGTCGAACTCGAGGTCGACGGCCAAGACATCGTCACCGACGTCCACGAGGTGCTCGACCGGATGGGCGACTTCACCGACCGGCTGCGCAGCGGCGAGTGGCGCGGCGCGACCGGGGAGCGCATCACCACCGTGGTCAACATCGGTATCGGCGGGTCGGATCTGGGCCCGGTGATGGTGGACCAGGCGTTGCGCCACTACGCCGACGCCGGCATCTCGGCACGGTTCGTCTCCAACGTCGACCCGGCCGATCTGGTCGCCAAGCTGGCCGGACTCGACCCGGCGTCCACTCTTTTTGTTGTCGCGTCGAAGACGTTCTCGACGCTGGAGACGTTGACAAATGCGACCGCCGCCCGCCGGTGGCTGATCGACGCGCTCGGGGATGCAGCGGTGGCCAAGCACTTCGTCGCGGTGTCGACCAACAGCAAGCTGGTCGACGAGTTTGGCATCAACACCGACAACATGTTCGGCTTCTGGGACTGGGTCGGCGGCCGCTACTCGGTGGACTCCGCCATCGGCCTGTCGGTGATGGCGGTGATCGGTCGGGAGCGGTTCGCCGAGTTCCTGGCCGGGTTCCATCTCGTCGACGAGCATTTCCGGACCGCGCCGCTGGAGGCCAACGCGCCGGTGCTGCTCGGCATGATCGGGCTCTGGTACAACAACTTCTTCGGCGCCGGGACCCGCGCAGTTCTGCCGTACTCCAACGATCTGTCGCGGTTCGCGGCATACCTGCAGCAGCTCACGATGGAATCCAACGGCAAGTCGGTGCGCGCCGACGGCACACCCGTGACCACCGACACCGGCGAGATCTTCTGGGGCGAACCGGGAACCAACGGCCAGCACGCCTTCTATCAACTGCTGCACCAGGGCACCCGGCTGGTGCCCGCCGACTTCATCGGGTTCAGCGAGCCCACCGACGACCTGCCCACCGCCGACGGCACCGGCAGCATGCACGACCTGCTGATGAGCAATTTCTTCGCGCAGACGCAGGTGCTCGCGTTCGGCAAAACCGCCGACGAGATCGCCGGGGAGGGTACGCCGCCAGATGTGGTGCCGCACAAGGTGATGCCCGGCAACCGTCCCAGCACGTCGATCCTTGCCACCAAGCTGACCCCGTCGGCGGTCGGCCAGCTGGTCGCCCTCTACGAGCACCAGGTGTTCGTCGAGGGCGCCATCTGGGGCATCGACTCCTTCGATCAGTGGGGCGTCGAGCTGGGCAAGACCCAGGCCAAGGCACTGCTGCCGGTGATCACCGCCGCCGAGGCACCCGCCGAACAGTCCGACTCCTCGACTGACACCCTGGTCCGTCGCTATCGCACGGAACGCGGCCGGACAGCGTGACTAGTCGGGGTCCGGGCGGGTCCACCCGAGGATCATCGCCGGCAGGCAACCGCCGATGAGCAACACGGTGAGCACCATCAGACCGCCGGCATAGGCCATGTCGGTGTCCGTGCCCTCAGTCTGCACCGCGCCGAAGATCAGGTAGAAGATCGGCAGCAGCATCAGGTTCTGGGTCACGGTGAGGCCGATGGATCTGGCGCTGTTGCGCTGCGCCAGTTCGTATTCGTCGAGCGCGGCGTCGGGCGCGTCACCCTGCCGGCCCGACACGACCTGCAGCACCAGCCAGAGCGGGAAGAACACCAGGCATGCCGGCAGCCACAGCAGCGGGGCCCACTTGATTCCGAAGGCGCACATCACACTCACCACCGCCATGAACGCGAACGTGATCGCCAACGCTGTGACGAGGATGCGCCGCCGCCTCTGGGTGCGCCATGCCGGCAGCGAATTGGCGTACGTGCGTTCGTGTTTGAGAAAGCGACGGGTGCGGTAGGTCTGGTACCGATCGATCAGGGTCGCTTCAGGCATGGGCATTCCCTCCTTGCGGTTTCCGGTAGAACTCCGTCGACAAGGGGGTGAACGGGGCCCGTGAGAACACGGCTTCGACGGGCAGGTCGAAGACGTCGCAGATGCGGAACGCGAGGTCGAGGCTTGGATAGTGGTCGCCTCGCTCCAGGGCGCCGACAGTCTGCGGGTTGACCTCGATGAGCTCCGCGAGCTGCGCGCGGCTCATCCGCCGCTCGGCACGCAGCACCCCGATCCGATTGTGAATCGGAGCAGTTTCCCCTCGTCTGACCGGGCTCATCTAACACATTGTTAGGAAAACCCAACAATTCGTCAAGGTGTCACGCGGCGGAGGACGCTCAGGCGAAGCGCTTGGTGAACCGCGGTGGCATCACTTTCATCAGCTCCACCAGCGGCCACCACGGCCACCCGGGCACCACAGCGCGGCCTTTCTCCTTCTCGATCGCGTCGACCATCGCCTTGACGCCGGTCTCGTTGTCGACCATCAACATCGTCGAGTTGGACTTGGCCGTCATCTCCGACTCGATATACCCGGGCTCGAGCACGGTGATCTTGATGGGACCGGACGGGTACTCGGCGCGCAGCGATTCGCCCAGCGAGATCACCCCGGCCTTGCTCGCCGAGTAGGCGGCCTTGTGCCCGGGCACGCCGACGTTGCCGAGCACGGACGCGACCAGCACGAGGTGCCCTGCGCCCGCCGCCTTGAACATCTCCAGCGCGGACTCGATCTGCACCAGCGCCGCAACAAGATTGGTTTCGATCGTGGCTTTGTTGGCCCACGGCTTCCCGCCGCCGAGCGGGTAGCCCTTGCCGATGCCCGCGTTGACGATGATGCAGTCGATACCACCGAGTTCGTCGCTGAGCTCGGCGAACACCTTGGGCACCTGCTCGTGGTCATTGACGTCCAATGCGGCGACGGCCACCGTGATGTCGGGGTGGCGAGCCGTCAGCTCGGCCTGCAGTTCGCTGAGGTTGTCGACGCGGCGCGCGCACAGCGCGAGGTCGCGGCCCTTGGCGGCGAACTGGCGGGCCATGCCCGCACCCAGTCCCGAGCTCGCCCCGGTGATGAGGATCTTCTGCCGAGTCATGCCGGGCAGGATAACCGAGTTAGACAAGTCCGATGTAATCCCGCCACCCGCCGGAACTGTATTCCGTGCGCGATTTTCCGAGTGAGCCCCTGCTGGAATACCGTTCCGGCGCTACTTGAGCAGCCGCGACATCCGCCGGTCGGCGAGGATCTTGCCCGCGGTCTGACAGGTCGGGCAGTACTGGAACGACTTGTCGGCGAACGACACCTCCCGCACGGTGTCACCGCACACCGGACACGGTAGCCCGGTGCGGGCGTGGACCCGCAGTCCGGAACGCTTCTCCCCTTTCAGCGTGGCCGCCTGCTGGCCCACCGACCGGGTGACGGCATCGGTGAGCACCGACAGCATCGCATCGTGCAGCGCCGCGAGCTGCGCGTCGGTCAGCTTGCTGGAGGTCGCGAACGGGGAGAGCTTGGCCACGTGCAGGATCTCGTCGCTGTAGGCGTTCCCGATACCCGAGATCACCTTCTGGTCGGTGATGACGGTCTTGATCCGGCCCGACTGGCCCGCGAGCACCTCGGCGAGTCCCTCGGGGCTCAGCGACAGCGCATCGGGGCCGAGTGCGGCGATCTGGGGCACCGCCATCGGATCGGTGACGATCCACACCGCAAGGCGCTTCTGCGTCCCGGCCTCGGTGAGGTCGAAGCCCACCGTGTGGTCCGGGGCGCTCGGAGTCGTCAAGTGCACCCGCAGCGCAATCGGGCCCTTCCCCGGCTTGAGCGGCGCAGCGGCCAGTTTGTCCGACCACCGCAGCCAGCCTGCCCGGGACAGATGGGTGATCAGATGAACGTCTCCCACCTGCAGCCCGAGGTACTTGCCCCACCGGTGAGCATCGGTCACCTGGTGGCCGGCCAGTGCGGACACCGGCGGGTCGAACGTCTTGAGCACCGACAGTGCCGCGACGTCGACGCGACTCACTGTCAGTCCGACGGCGTGCCGACGCAGATGATCGGCGAGGGCCTCGATCTCCGGCAGTTCGGGCATGACACTCAGTCTGCCTTCACGACCAGCGAGAGAAGCCAACTCACGACCGACAGCACGATCGCGGCCCAGATCGCGGTCCACCAGAAGTCGTCGATCGCCAGACCCCAGTGGGTGGTGTGTTCGGTGATCCACGATGTGATCCACAGCATGAACGCGTTGATGACGACGTGGAAGAGGCCGAGCGTGAGGATGTAGAGCGGGATCGAGATGATCTGGACGATCGGCTTGATGACCGCGTTGACCAGGCCGAAGATCACCGCGACGACGAAGATGACGCCGACCCTGGCCACTGTCGAGTCGCCGCCGACGAAACCGATGCCGGGGACGAGGAGCGTGACGACCCACAACGCGATCCCGGTCAGCGCGGCGCGGAGCAGAAAAGATCCCATAACCACCATGATCGCCCACCGCCCCGAATTCCGGGGTCCGCATTATCGATACCAGAGGTATGCGGTACCCGAGGTATTGACATCCTGCGGGACGCGGCCATAGTTTCGAGTCACCTCACATCGACGACAGGACATTCGCGATGACAGCTCCGGTGAGACCATCCGCGGCGGCGTCCGCCGGACCCACCCGCGACGAGTTCGCCGAACGCCTGCTGAAGGGATCGGTCAAGAAGTCCTATGCCCCGGTCGTCGACATCGACTGGGACGCGCCGCTGGATCCGGACAAGTTCTTCCTGCCGCCCAAGACCGTGTCGCTGTACGGCACCCCGCTGTGGGACGCCATGACAAGAGAGCAGCAGATCGAACTGTCCCGCCAGGAGCTGGCCAACACCCTCTCGGCCGGGGTCTGGTTCGAGAACATCCTCAATCAGGCGCTGCTGCGCAAGATGATGCACCAGGACCCGACGGCCCGCGCCACGCACTATGAGCTGACCGAGCTCGGTGACGAGACCCGGCACATGGTGATGTTCGGCAAGGCGATCGACCGGATCGGCGCCAAGCCGGTGCGCCCCAGGCGTTATCAGCGCGTCATCATCAACACCCTGCCGTTCGCCTTCCAGGGTTCGATGCTGTGGGTGGCCGCACTGATCGGCGAGGAGATCTTCGACTCGCTGCAGCGCCAGATGATGGACGATCCCGAGCTACAACCGATGGTGCAGCGGCTGATGCGGATTCACGTGGCCGAGGAGGCGCGCCACATCCAGTTCGCCCGCGACGGACTGCGCAAACGCGCACCTCACCTGCGGCGTCTCCCGAAGTTGTTCGTGGCCAACATCAACGGCGTGGGCGGTTTGTTCTTCGGGCGGCTGTTCACCAACCCCGTGCAGTATCGCCGCGCCGGGCTGCCGGACCCTCGGGGCGCCCGTCGCGCGGCACGCGCCAGCGCGCACCGCCACCGGGTGCAGGTGCTCGGCTTCGCCCCGCTGGCGGCGTTCCTCGAGGAAGTCGGGTTGATGGGGCCGATCGCCCGGCGGATGTGGAAGCGCAGCCGCTTCCTGTGACCGACCCCGGCTCCGACACCGACACCGACACCGACACTGTGGTGTACCTGCGGCGACCCGAGACCGAAAACGCCGTCTTCGACGAGGCGACCCACACCTGGACCGTCGACGACCGCCGCAGCCGGGTGATCATCGCGACCGACGGCACACTGCCGAACTGTCGGCCGCACTCATGCCTTCCCTACCTCGGTGTGGCGGTACGGGGCGTTCCGAACTACTTTCTGCTCACCGACCCCGACAGCGCCGCCCAGAAGGGTTACATCGCAAAGTGTCTGGCCTACCTGAGCCGCACCGGCAACACCCGCATCGAGGTGCGGGCGAGCACCCAGCAGTACTACCAGCAGCACTCCAGCGGACGAACCCACCGCCGCCGCCACTTCTGGCGCCGGGTGGGCAGGCGGATCCCGTCGGCGTTCGAGGTCAGCGGGCATGAAGGCACCGGTGACGACGACGCCGTCTACGACGGACCCGCCGCGGTGCTGGTCGACGAGCACCGTCACGACACCCGGGTACGGCTTGCCGGCAGGGTGGATCCGATCGACGGTCGCTACCACTGGCAGGGAACGATCCTGGATGCCACGTTCGACGTGAGATTGCCGCAGGACGTCACCGTGGTGGTGCGGGAGCAGGCGGCCGCGGCCCGGTTGACCGAGCGCACGCCGTGGTCGACGTACTCGGTCGTCGGTGTCGGCGCACCGCCGTTCGCGTTGGCAGACGTCGAGGTCGATGTTCCACGACTCTGAGCCAGGAAGTTCCCCTGGCCCGTTCGGCACCGACATACTAGAACACGTTCTAATATGTGCTCACCGACGAGCAGGAGACGATGTGCGTTTCACCTACGCGGAAGCGATGACCGATCCGACGTTCTACATTCCGTTGGCCAAGGCCGCTGAAGCCGCCGGCTACCACGCGATGACGATCCCCGACAGCGTCGCCTACCCCTTCGAGTCCGATTCGAAGTACCCCTACACCCCGGACGGCAGCCGCGAGTTCCTGGAAGGCAAGGCGTTCATCGAGTCCTTCGTGCTGACCGCGGCCCTGTGCGCCGTGACGACCACGCTGAAGTTCAACCACTTCGTGCTCAAGCTGCCCATCCGGCCGCCGGCACTGGTGGCCAAGCAGGCCGGCTCGCTCGCCGCGCTGTTCGACAACCGGCTCGGTCTCGGTGTCGGCACCAGCCCGTGGCCCGAGGACTACGAGCTGATGAACGTGCCATATGCCAAGCGCGGCAAGCGGATGGATGAATGCATCGACATCATCAGGGGCCTCACCTCGGGTGAGTACTTCGAGTATCACGGCGAGTTCTACGACATCCCCAAAACCAAGATGACGCCCGCTCCGTCGAAACCGGTACCCATTCTCATCGGTGGCCACGCCGATGCCGCACTCAGACGCGCCGCCCGCAACGACGGCTGGATGCACGGCGGCGGAGACCCGGAGGAACTCGACGCACTCCTGAAGAAGCTCAACCAGTTCCGCGCCGAGCACGACCGCAAGGATCCCTACGAGGTCCACGTGATCTCCATCGACGCCTACACCGCCGACGGAATCAAACGTCTGGAGGACAAGGGCGTCACCGATGTGATCGTCGGCTTCCGGATCCCCTACGTCATGGGCCAGGACACCGAGCCGCTGGACGCGAAGATCCGCAACCTGGAGATGTTCGCCGAGAACGTCATCGCCAAGGTGTGATCCCCGTCGACGGCGGCAGGAAGGCATAATCGAGGCAGAACTGGGTATCTCCTGGCTTCGATGACATCGACGCTGGACCCGCCACGAACGGGGGCGAGGTAGGGACAGTGAAGGGCCGCACAACGACGCGAAGGCGTTTCGCATGCCGTGCCGTCGATATCGCCAGGTGGCAGACGCCGATCATCGCCGTGAGTAGCGTGGACCGGATCGACCAACACACCCTGCAGGTCCTCTGATGCGCACCGTCCCCGGATCCACCGACCGTGTCGTCGTCGTCGGCGCCGGACTCGCCGGTCTGTCGGCGGCACTGCACCTGGCAGGCCGTGGCCGGGCCGTCACCGTCGTCGAACGCGGCGCGCATCCCGGTGGCCGCGTCGGTAGGGCCGACATCTCGGGATACCGCCTGGACACCGGGCCGACGGTGCTGACGATGCCCGACATCATCGACGACACGTTCGCCGCGGTGGGCGAGTCGACAGCCGCACGGCTGGACCTGCAGCCGGTGCTACCGGCCTACCGCGCCGATTTCGCCGACGGCAGCAGCCTGGACGTACACAGCGACGCCGGGGCGATGACGGCCGAGATCGAACGCTTCGCCGGTCCCCGCGAGGCCGAGGGCTACCTACGGCTGCGCGAGTGGTTGACGCGGCTCTACCGGCTCGAGTTCGACGGCTTCATCTCGGCGAACTTCGACTCGCCGCTGTCGCTGGTGACGCCTGCGCTGGCGCGGCTGGCCGCCATCGGCGGGTTCCGGCACTGGGAGCCGATGGTGCGCCGCTTCATCAGCGACGAACGCCTGCTGCGGGTGTTCACCTTTCAGGCGCTCTACGTCGGGGTTCCGCCGAAGAAGGCGCTGGCGGCCTACGCGATCATCGCCTACATGGACACTGTGTCCGGCGTGTACTTCCCCCGAGGAGGCATGCGGGCACTGCCCGACGCCCTCGCCGGCGCCGCTGCCGACGCCGGAGTCGAATTCCACTACAACGCGACCGTCACCGCACTGGAGCGCTCGGGGACCCGCATCAACGCGGTGCGCACCGACACCGGCGAGCGGTTCTCGGCCGACGCCGTGGTCCTCACCACGGAACTGCCGGACACCTACCGACTGCTCGGCCGCACCCCCCGGCGGCTGCTCGGGCTGCGCCCGGCCCCGTCGGCGGTCGTGGCCCACATCGGCTGCCGGGCCGTCGAGCCCGCTGCCGACCAGGCCCACCACATCATCGTGTTCGGCGAGGCCTGGGCGCAGACCTTCGACCAGATCATCGACGAAGGCCGCCCGATGGTCGACCCGTCACTGCTGGTCACCCGGCCCACCGCCGGTGACCGCAGCCTGGCCCCTACGGGCCGCGATCTGCTCTACGTCCTCGCCCCTGCACCCAACACCGCTGTGGGGCAACAGGACTGGGATTCCCGGCGGGACGAGTACGTGAACCACATGCTGGACACGGTGACCGCCCGGCTCCCCGATGTCGGCGACGACGCAGAGATCCTGCATGTCGTCACGCCACAGGACTGGGCTCGTCAGGGGATGGCCGCGGGAACCCCGTTCGCGCTGGCGCACACCTTCGGCCAGACCGGTCCGTTCCGGCCCGGCAACACGGTGCGCGGCATCGACAACGCGGTGCTGGCGGGGTCCTCCACAGTGCCCGGTGTCGGCATCCCCACCGCGATCGTGTCGGGTCGCCTCGCCGCCGACCGCATCACCGGAAGCGTGTCGTCGGCGCGACCGCGGGCGGTGCCGCAATGATCGGATCCGAACTCGACGCCGCCGGCGTGCACGACGAGGCGCTGCGGGACGCCTACCGGCGCTGCCGCGCCATCAACGCCGAACACGGCCGCACGTTCTTCCTGGCCACCCGGCTGCTCTCACCGGCCCAACGACCCGCCGTGCACGCGTTGTACGGCTTCGCCCGCCGGGCCGACGACGTTCTCGACGGATTCGACTCCCGTAGCCCGACCCAGCGCGCCGAGGAGCTGCAGGCACTTGCGGCTGCGCTGTTCGCCCGGTTGGTGGAAAAGAGGCAGGCCGCCGACGACGACCCGGTCGTCGAGGCCGTCGTGGACACCGCCCGCAGCTACCAGCTGGACTGGCAGTTGTTCGACGACTTCCTCGCCTCGATGCGGATGGACCTGACCGTCACCGACTATCCCGATCGTGCTGCGTTGGACCGCTATATGTACGGATCTGCGGAAGTGATCGGTCTGCAACTGCTGCCGGTGCTGGGCACGGTCGCCCCGCGCGAAGAGGCGGCACCGTATGCCGCCGCGCTCGGGAAAGCCTTCCAGTTGACCAATTTCCTGCGGGACATCGACGAGGATCTGACGCGCGGGCGGATCTACCTGCCCGCCGACGAACTGGCCGCGCACGGCGTCGACCGCGAGGTGCTGACCTGGTGTCAGCAGCAGCGCCGTACCGACCGCAGGCTGCGAGCCGCGCTGATGGAACAGCATGCGTTCACCAGACGGATATACACCCAGGCCCAGCGGGGTATCGCGCTACTGCATCCGAGGTCGCGGCCCTGCGTCAGCACTGCCCTGACGTTGTACTCGGGGATACTGGACCGCATCGAGGAAATGGATTTCGCCGTGTTCACCCAGCGGGCCCGCGTCTCGACGGCTCGCCGCCTGCAGGTCGCGTCCGTCGGCCTGGTCCGAGCCTGGCGTGCCCGGGCGACGCGCTCGCAGGAGGTGCGACCATCGACCGGTACCAGTATCTGATCCTGCTGGTTGCCTGCTGTCGTCAGAACACCACCGTGTCAACAGCGAACAGAAGGTGACATGAACCTCGAACCGCAGAACGTACCCGAGGCATTCGATGCCGGAGCCCGGGACTACGACGGCCTCGTCGGCGCCAATCCCGGGTACCACGAACATCTGAGAATGTCGGCGGAACGGATGCAGCTTCCCGACAAGGGACGTGGCCTGCGTCTGCTGGACATCGGCTGCGGCACAGGTGCTTCCACCGCTGCGCTGCTGGCCGTCGCACCCTACGCCGAGATCGTCGCCGCGGACGGTTCGGCCGGGATGCTGGCCGAGGCGGAGGCCAAGACCTGGCCGGCGTCGGTGCGCTTTGTGCACAGCCGGGCCGAAGACCTCGCCGACGCCGGCGTCACCGGCCCGTTCGACGGCATCCTCGCCGCGTATCTGGTGCGCAATCTCGCCGACCCCGACCCCGTGCTTCGCTCCTTGCGCTCCCTGTTGTGTCCCGGTGGCGTGTTCGCCGCGCACGAGTACTCGGTCCGTGACTCCCGCGCTGCGACCGCTGTGTGGAATGTGGTCAGCTGGGCGATCATCATCCCGGCCGGCCGGGTCCGCTCCGGCGATGCGGGCCTGTACCGCTATCTGCGCCGCAGCGTCAACGACTTCGACGGCGCCGACGCTTTCCGCAACCGGTTGCAGCGCAGCGGCTTCACCGATGTTCACAGCCTCACCGTCCCCGGGTGGCAGCGCAACATCGTGCACACCTTCCTCGGCCGGGCGCCGCAGTGAGCGATCCCCGCCGGGTGTGCCACCCCGCCGCGCCGGGGCTGGATGACGCGGGTGCGCTGCCCCACCGTCCCACGGTGGTGGTCATCGGGGCCGGCATCGCCGGGTTGGCGGCGGCGACCGCCCTGGCCGAACGCGGCGTGACCGTGGAGTTGCTCGAAAAACAGGACCACCTCGGCGGCCGGGTGGGCGGCTGGCGGGAGCATCTACCCGACGGCACCCCGGTGGCGATGAACCGCGGCTTCCACGCCTTCTTCCGCCAGTACTACAACCTGCGCAGCCTGTTGCGGCGCGTCGACCCGCAGCTGTCGATGCTGCGCCCGCTGGAGGACTACCCCCTCGTCGACGCCGCCGGCCGACGTGACACATTTCGCGGCCTGCCCCGCACCCCTCCGCTCAACGCTCTCGCTTTCGCGATGCGAAGCCCAACCTTCCGGCTACGCGATCTGGTCCGCCTCGACGCCCGCGCCGCGGCTCCGCTGGCGGCGGTGTCGGTACCGCAGATCTACCGCCGGCTAGACGACCTCGACGCGGAATCGTTCCTGCACGACATCAACTTTCCGGTGGCTGCCCGGCATCTGGCGTTCGAGGTGTTCGCCCGCAGCTTCTTCACCCGCCCCGAAGCGCTGTCCGCCGCCGAACTGGCCACCATGTTCCACATCTACTTCCTCGGCTCCAGTGAGGGTCTGGTCTTCGACGTCGCCGACGCCGACTTCGATGTCGCGCTGTGGGAACCGTTGGCCGACTACCTCCGGAACCTCGGGGTGAAGGTGCACACCGAGACACCGGTGCGAAGCGTCACCACCGCGGGGCCCGACAGGTTCGTGGTGACAAATCAGGCCGGCACCGACCTCGACGCCGACGGCGTGGTGCTGGCCACCGACGTCGCGGCACTGCAGAGCATCGTCTCGGGTTCGCCGGACCTCGGCGACGACGGGTGGCGCACCCGGATCGCCCGGTTGGGCACCGCGGCGCCGTTCATCGTGATGCGGCTGTGGCTGGACAGCCCGGTCCGCGACGACCGACCGGCCTTCCTCGGAACCGGCGGCCTGGAACCGCTGGACAACATCAGCGTGCTGAACCGCTATGAACACGAAGCCATCGAATGGGCCCAGCGCAGTGGCGGGTCGGTGGTGGAACTGCACGCCTATTCGGTCGCCGAGGACACCCCGCAGCTGCGCCGCGAGCTGCTCGCCCGGCTGCACGCTCTCTACCCGGAGACCTCGTCGGCCCGAGTCGTCTTCGAGAAGACGCTGTGCCGCAACGACTGTCCACGCCTGGCCCCCGGCGATCACGCCGGCCGGCCGACGGTGCGGACCCCGCACCCCACCCTGGCGCTGGCCGGCGACGGCATCCGGATCGACCTGCCGGTGGCGCTGATGGAGCGTGCCGCCACCACGGGCACGGCGGCCGCCAACACGCTGCTCGCCCATTTCGGCTTGAAGGGGCACGATATGTACACCGTGCCGGTGCGCGGACGCTCACCAGTCCTGCGGAAGCTCGCCGGCCGCGTCGAAAGGCGGACACTGCGATGAAGCCCCTGAACAAGTTGACCACCTCTCTCGGCAAGGCGTGGCCGTTCGAGGTGCTGCCGCGCATCCCGTGGAGCAGGCAGACCCCCACCTACCGACAGGCGTCACCGGCGGTGATCGATGCGGCGCTCGCGCGGTCCCAGAACCGACCCAGCGGCAACTGGTACGTCATCGGCGCGAGCTCCGACATCTCGGCAAAACCCTACGGGGCCAACGTCGCCGGAGCCGAGCTGGTCTGCTGGCGCGGCGCCGACGATCGGTTGAGGTGCGGCCCGGCGCGCTGCCCGCACCTGGGAGCCGACCTGTGCACCGGCACCATCGACGACGGCGCCCTGATCTGCCCGTGGCACGGACTGAGACTGACCGGGCGGTCCCGGCCCGACTGGACGTCGCTGCCGGTCTTCGACGACGGGGTGCTGACGTGGGTTCGTCTCGACCGGATCGGCGGTGAGGATCCCACGTCGGCCCCGATCCTTCCGGCCCGGCCCGAGGGACAACGGCTCGCGGCCGTCGCCAGCCTCACCGGCACCTGCGAACCCATCGACATCATCGCCAATCGGATGGACCCCTGGCACGGCGCCTGGTTCCACCCATACTCGTTCACCAGGCTGGAGGTGCTCAGCGCCCCGGCCGAGGGCGGTGACGTGCCGGAGGAACTGGACCGCTTCCTGGTGGCGGTGACCTTCCGGGTCGGCCGACTCGGTATTCCGGTGATCGCCGAGTTCACCAGCCCCGAACCACGCACGCTGGTGATGCGCATCGTCGACGGGGAAGGCACCGGTAGTGTCGTCGAAACCCACGCCACGCCAAACGGATACGGCACGGATGGATTGCCGCGCAGCACAGTTGTCGAAGCCGTCATCGCGCAGTCCGACCGCCCGGGGTTCGCGCGTGCGTTACGGGCGGCACCGCTGATCACGCCGCTGATGAGGCGCGCAGCCCACCGGTTGTGGCGCGACGACCTGCGCTACGCCGAACGCCTGCACACCGTGCGTCGCCAGGACACCGAAGGCGTGTCTTCGCTGCTCGAGCCCCCTGGGAAGCCCACGGACTGATTCATCGCGACGGTGTGACGAGCGCGTCGATGGCCTCCGGACCGAGCACTTTGTCGAGCACCATCATGGCACTGCCGATCACCCCGGCGCGGTCGCCGAGGGCCGACGGGACGACCTGCAGCACCCGGGTGGCCAACGTGGTCGCGTTGCCGTACAACGTTTCCCGCAATCCGGCGACGAAGAAGTCGTAAGCCCCCGCCACATCGCCCGCCACCACCAGAGCAGCGGGGTTGAGCAGGTTCACCGCCGCGGCGAGCACCTCACCGACATGACGACCGCTGTCGCGGATCAGCCTCCGCGCCAACGCGTCCCCGCCATGTGCCAACTCGACGACGTCTCGTAGGTTCCGGACGTCGCGACCTTCCTCGCGCAGCGTGCCGACCAACGCCCAGCCCCCGGCGACGGTCTCCAGGCAACCGGTGTCACCGCAGCGACAGACCCGTCCCGTCGCCGCCGCGGCCTTGTTGTGACCGAACTCGCCGGCCGCTCGGGTCGCCCCACGCTGCAGGGCCCCGCCGGCGACGATGCCCGCGCCGAGTCCGGTGGAAGCCTTGACGACCAGGACGTCGTCGAAGCCGCCGGATCCGGCGCGCCACTCTGCGAGCGCGATGACGTTGGCGTCGTTGTCCAGCACCACCGGCGCCGCGGTGAGTTCGCGGAAGTACGGCACCAGCGGTGCGCCGTCCCAGCCGCCGAGCACCGGCGAGTCCACGCTGCAGCCCCGCTCCTGGTCGACGGTGCCCGGAAGACTCAGACCGACCCCGAACACCTGCCGGGCGGTGTATCCCGTGCCGGCCAGCAGCAGATCGAGTCGTCTGACCACCTCCGGCATCAGATCCCCGGAGGTCAGCCCCGGCGCCTGGTCGATGTCGACGGCGGCCAGCACCTCGGCAGCCAGATTGCACACCGCCAACCGTGCCCGGCTGCCTCCGATGGCCGCGGTCAACACCACCCCGGCGTCGGCGTTGAAGCTCAGCAGCGTGGGCGGTCGGCCGCCGGTGGACGCCGCCTGTTCCCGCTCGATGACCAGGTCACGGGCGGTGAGTTCCCTCACCCTGGCGGACACCGCCGTCCGCGACAAGCCGGTCAGCTTTCCGGCCTCGGCACGCGTCATGTCGCGTTTGTCCCTGATCAGGGCGTACAGGTCCCCCACAGAAGTCGCGGACGCAGCCCGGAACAGGGACATACCGAGAGCCTAACGGTCCATACTTCTGCATTTCAAAGACTTAAGTCAGATTGAGAAGTACGTTAGCCGCGGTTACCGTTGGTCTGATGAAGGAGCCGAGATCGCTGTTGGACGTCGCCCCGGTGATGCCCGTGATCAGCGTGCGCAACGCGTCTGACGCCTCCGTCGCGGTGCCGATCGCCCGGGCACTCACCGCGGCGGGACTGCCGCTTGTCCAGGTGGCGATCGACTCGCCCGGCTCACTGCGGGCCATCGAGCTGATCGCGACCGAGGCGCCGGAGGTCATCGTCGGGGCCGGCGGGGTCGGCGACGTCGACCAGCCGGCACGAGCCTGCTCGGCGGGCGCCGAGTTCCTGATCGCCACGGGCGGAGGCGCACCGCTGCGGACGGCGATGTGTGCGACCGAACTGCCACATCTACCCGCTGCCAAGTCCGCCACCGAAGCCATGGAGCTGCTCGAGGACGGCTACACCGACATGGTGCTGCACCCCGCCACGGCTGTCGGCGGCGTGCGGTACCTCAGGGCGCTCGCAGCATTCGTGCCCGCTGCCCGGTTCTGCCCTTCTGGCGGGATCACCGCTGCGCAGCTGACGGGCTACCTGACGGCGCCCAACGTCGGGTGCGTCAGCGCGGACTGGCTCACGCCGGCAGACGCCGTCCGCCGCCGCGACTGGGATCGGATCCGTCGCCTGGCCGAAACCACGCTGACGCTCGGCAAACCCACCGTCGACGTCCTTCGAGCACTGTGACCGCGACCCTGGACCGCGCGTCCGGCCCGGTGTCGGTGGTGGCACCGGACCCCGTGGTGCGCTGGCTCGCGGTGGTCGCCCTGGCGCTCGGTGGGTTCGGCATCGGCACCACCGAGTTCGTGGCGATGGGCCTGCTGCCGGACATCGCCAGCGGCCTGGGCGTATCCGAACCCACTGCCGGGCATGTCATCTCCGCGTACGCGATGGGTGTGGTGGTCGGCGCCCCGCTGATCGCCGCGGTCACCGCGCGGATGGCGCGCCGGAGGCTACTGCTCGGGTTGATGGCGGTCTTCACCGTCGGGAACCTGGCCAGCATGCTGGCGCCGTCCTACGAGTCGCTCATCGCCGCACGGTTCCTGGCGGGCCTGCCACACGGCGCCTTCTTCGGCGTCGCCGCGATGGTCGCCGCCCACCTAATGGGTCCGCGCAACCGAGCCAGGGCGGTCGCCCATGTGATGTCCGGACTGACGATCGCGACGGTGCTCGGTGTGCCGATGGCGTCGTGGCTGGGCCAGACACTCGGTTGGCGAGCTGCGTTCGGCCTGGTCGTCGGCGTCGGCGTGGTCACCCTGACCGCACTGTGGTTCTGGCTTCCGTTCCAGTTGCGATTCATGCCGGCCACCAGCCCGATGACCGAACTCGGTGCGCTGCGCCGGGTGCAGGTCTGGCTGGCGCTGGTGGTGGGCATGATCGGATTCGGTGGCATGTTCGCCGTGTACACCTACATCGCCACCACCATGACCGATGTCGCCGGGCTGTCGCGCGCGTTGGTTCCGGTGGCGCTTATGGTGTTCGGCCTCGGGATGGTCGTCGGGAACCTGGTCGGTGGCCGATT
The DNA here is from genome assembly GCF_010723735.1 of Mycolicibacterium hippocampi. GTDB lineage: Bacteria > Actinomycetota > Actinomycetes > Mycobacteriales > Mycobacteriaceae > Mycobacterium > Mycobacterium hippocampi. Next base: position 5,458,343 of record NZ_BLLB01000002.1, read on the forward strand.
GGCCGACCACTCGGTGATCCGGGCGCTCTACCTGTCGATGGGCTCACTGGGTGCCGCGCTCGCCGCCTTCAGCGTCGCGTCGCACAACCCGTGGGCCGCGCTGGTGTTGCTCTTCGCGATCGGCGCCTCTGGCTCGGCGGTCGCCCCGGCCCTGCAGACCAGGCTGATGGACGTCGCCCACGACGCACAGACGCTGGCCGCATCGCTGAATCACTCGGCGCTCAATGTCGGCAACGCCACCGGCGCCCTGGTGGGTGGCCTGGTGATCGCAGCGGGCCTGGGCTACACGGCGCCCGCCGCTGCCGGTGCACTGCTGGCGCTCGCGGGGATCGCGGTGCTGACGGTGTCGGTGCTGCTGGAGAGGCGCTCGGTCTCGTCTATGCCGGCCTGACGCCCAGCTTCGCGACCTACAATCCGGTCGTCCCAACAGAAGGGCCGAAGCCGTGGAGGAGCCTCCGTGACCGTCAGTCTCGACGAGATCCGGGTCGCCGATCCAGTGCAGGCCTGGACGCAGGCGGGGTTCGCGGTGGGTTCCGACGCGGTCTGCCGGCTCGGTGGCGTAGGCATCAGGCTGGTCGGACGCGACCGCGGCTCCGGCATCGTCGGGTGGTCGTTGCGGGGGCTGCCACCCGGCCGCTCGATCGATGACCTCGACGGTGTCCCGACGACGCGGTCAGACGCGGCTCCGGGCACACCGGGCACGCACGCCAACGGCGTTCTCGCGATCGACCATGTTGTACTGCTTTCGCCGGATCTGGGTCGCACGGTCGAGTCGCTGGCAGCCGTCGGTGTGGAGCCGCGACGGGAACGCGACGGTGAGCTCGGCGGACGGCCGATCCGCCAGATCTTCTTCCGGCTCGGCGAGATGATCATCGAGGTCGTCGGTTCGCCGGACAGCACCGGCAAGGATCCGTCCACTCTCTGGGGAATCACCTACGTCGTCGCAGACATCGACGCCACAGCCGCGTTTTTCGGTGACCGCGCCGCACCGGTCAAGGACGCGGTCCAGCCCGGGCGCCGGATCAGCACGCTGCGCCATGACCAACTCGGGATATCGGTACGTACGGCCGTGATCTCGGCGCCCGTCCGAGACGCCGAGGCGCGTCGCTGAGCCGGCCAGCCGACCGGATTGCCTATCCTCGGCGCATGACCGAACCCGCGGACCGCGGCCCCGTCTTCGACGGCGTCCGAGTCGGCAGGCCCGCAACCGGCGCGCTTGTCGACGCCGGTTACCGCACCCTTGCGGATCTGCCGGCGGATCTCGAAGCGCTGCTCGCTCTTCACGGCGTGGGGCCGAAAGCTGTGCGTCTGCTCGGACAAGCCCTGGGGGACTTGTGAGCGACCATGTCGTGGTCATCCACACCGACGGCGGGTGCCGGCCCAACCCCGGCCCGGGCGGCTGGGGCGCGGTGTTGCGCCACCGTGAGCACGTCCGCGAGATGTACGGCGGCGAATCCGGTGAGACCAGCAACAACCGGATGGAGTTGACCGCGCCGATCATGGCGCTCGAGGCGCTCACCAGACCGGTGGTGGTGCATCTGTACACCGACAGCACCTACGTGCGCAACGGCATCACCAAGTGGGTGCTCGGCTGGGAACACAACGGCTGGATGACGGCCGCGAAGCAGCCGGTGAAGAACGTGGATCTGTGGCAGCGACTCCAGATCGCCTGCGCGCTGCACTCAGTCGAGTGGTTCTGGGTGAAGGGTCATTCTGGAGTCGCCGACAACGAGTTGGCCGATCAACTGGCGACGCGCGGCATGCAACAAGCCATCGGCACTGGCCGAGATCACCCGACCGCGCTGTAGGCGTAAACTGTTGTCCTACAGCATATTCCATGCACGCCCTTAGCAGAGTGCACCTCCCCTCCTTTGGGAACGCGGAGGTGCACTCTGTGAAGCACGCGGCTGTCAGGCTGCTTGGTTTTCTGGTGGTGCGGGGCCGCCGGGTTCGCCGGGTTCGCCGGTGCGGGTCGCTTCGGTGGGCTCGCCGGGTTCAGTGGTGCGGGCCGCTTCGGGCTCGCCCCGCTTTCCGGTGGTCTCCGCACGCGTGGGCTCTTCTGGTGGGTTGAGGAGTCGTTCGGGGAGGTGGTGGTAGTTGATCCGGGTCTGGCCGGTGTCCAAGGGTGGCGGCGGGATCCATTCGACCTCGCAGCGTTCGTTCATCCGGGTGCGCCAGCCGCCGTCGGTGTCCACAGCGCGGTTATCAGGCCCGCACGCCAAACCCATCTCGTCGACGTTGGTGTTCCCGCCGTCAGCCCAGTCAGCAGCGGCGTGATGGGCCTGGCAGCCGTAAGCACCCACGGTGCAGCCCGGTTTGGTGCAACCCCCATCGCGGGCGATCAGCATGATCCGCTGCGCCGGGGACGCGACCCGTTTCGCCCGGAACAACGCCAACGCCGAGCCGGTGGCTTTGTCGAACACCGCCAGGTGATGGTTGGCGTGCGCACCCATCCGGATCACGTCGGCGATCGGCACCACCGTGCCCCCACCGCTGACACCGACCCCGGCACGCGATTCCAGATCCTGCAAGGTGGTGCGGATGATGACCGCGACCGGTAACCCGTTGAGCGTGCCGAGTTCCCCGCTCATCAACGCGATCCGCCCCACCACCACCAGCGCGTCGTGCTGGCGCTGGGCCAGGCTGCGGTGATCATTGTCGATCTGAGCTTGCGACGGCGTCCCCGAGGTGCACGGTTCAGGGTCGTCGGGGTTGCACATGCCTGGGGCGGCGTACTTGGCGAAGATCGCCTCCCACACCACCGCGGCCTCGGGGCTCAACTCCCCGGTGACCGGGGTCATCGCATCACCGCGCTGCTTACCCAGCCTCACTCCGCGTTTGCGGGCCCGCTCGGCGTCATCAGGCACCGGGCCGTCCTGATCGAGCAGAAACAACCTCAACGCGGCGGTGTCTTTGAGAGCCTTGGGTCCCACCCCGGCCGCGACCCGCACCAAATCGACTTCGAACTGCCCACGGGTCGCGGCGTCGACGAACCCCGGCAGCCGGTTCACCGCGTGACGGATCACCGCGACATGCTCGGCGTTGATCAATCCCAACGCCCGGGCGGCCGCAGTCGCCGGCAGCGCTGCGGGCAGCGGCTCTCCGGTCACCGTGCGCCGCGGCGCCAACACCGCCGCCTCGCCCAGGCGGCGGTGGGCTTCGCCGTGGGAGATCCGCCACCGGATCGCCAACACGTCCTTCCAGGATTTGGCGCCCAGCTGCTGCGGAGTCGCCTCGACCTGCAACCGGGCCAACAACCGATCCCGCAACCCCGGCAGTTGACACCACAACGTCTCCAACTCATCGAGCGAGTCGATCAGCTCAGCACGGGTCAACAGGTCGATATCGCAGGCGGCCACCGCATCAAAAGCAGCCCGCAACGCGGCCACCGCCTCCTGCAAAACCATCCCCGTACCCGACATGACTCGAACATACATTCGACCACCGACAATTTTCGGCGGGCGAAGTGTCCCGACGTATTCGCATCAACCGGCGGCGCCGCAGAGCGCGGGCGCCTCTCGTGGGGTGTAGAGCATCACCCAGTGGTCGCGCTCGGGATCGTGCAGCACCTCACTGTCGAAAATCAGCCAGCCACGGGGTCGGATGGCGTAGTCGTTTGACCGCTGACCGCCGCGCACCGACCTCACCTCGCTCCCACTGGGCGCGGAATGCCGGGCTGGTCGCAGAGAGCTCGCCGAGCAGCGCATGCAGGTACTCATCGTCCGGGTACCGACTCAGCGCCGACCGTAATTGCGCCGTTGCCTCGCTGGCGAGTTGGTCGATCCCGTCCTCGCCGAGGACGTCGCGAAGCGGTCCAGCCATGAAGCACTGGTAGACGATGTTGCGGCCGTACGTTCCCCCCGCCGAAAGCGGGCCGAAGAGCTCCGCCGCAGCGGCGTTGTGCGCCAACAGGTCCAGGCGCCCGTCGTGAACGGTGATCGGCGTGGTGTCGCCGAGACTGCGCATCAACCGCAGCAGGCCCGGCCGTACCTCGGTGCCGGGCGCGTCGGGTTCAGGGGGCAACTCACCGGCGAGTCGGAACAGGTGCGCGCGTTCGACGTCCGACAGCTCGAACGCTCTCGCCAAGGCCCCGAGGATCTCTCGCGACGGGCGTGGCGACCGGCCCTGCTCGAGCCGGGTGTAGTACTCGACCGAGATTCCGGCGACGTCGGACAGCTCCTGGCGGCGCAGCCCCGGAACCCGCCGCTGCGACGCCCGCGCCCCGCCCGGCGGATTCGGCGGCGCCATCTGGGCGCGCCGGTGACGCAGGTACTCCCCGAAGTCCGCCCGGTCGTTGTTGGTCACGTGGCCGTCACTTCACCATTGTGCCTGCGGCCGCGTGCGGCGGAGTCCCATGAGCATGGCCCTACCGATACCAGGCTCGGCGGGGTCTTCCCCACCCGACCGTGGTGCCGCACATTCAGCACATGAACACAACCACCGAGACCATCGTCATGACCGGCGCCACAAGGGGAATCGGTTTCCGAGCGGCACAGGACATCCTGCGCCGCAGTCCCGGGACCCACCTGGTGCTCCTGGCGCGAGAAAACACCGGCGCCGAGGCACTGCACCGTTTGCACGAGATCTCACCGGAGGTCTCGATGATCAGCACCGATCTCGCGAGCAAGGCGAGCATCGAGACTGCCGCAGCACAGCTGGAAGACCGTCTCGACGGAGGTGAGCTGTCCCCTCTGCGGGGCGTGGTCTGCAACGGTGGCGTCCACCTCGCCGACGCGCTCCACACCACCGTGGACGGGTACGAGACGACCTTCGCCGTCAACGTCCTGTCGACACACCTGCTCCTTCGACGACTGCACCCGCACCTCCGTGCGCCGACACGCATCGTCGTCACGGTCAGCGACGCCCACTTCGGCGACTTCCGGCACACTGCCGGCACACTGCCACCACCGCGATGGTCGACGCCCGAGATTCTCGCCCACCCGGGCGCGTTCGACCGACCCGACCGCGTCCGCGCGGGCCGCCGTGCTTATGCGACGAGCAAGCTGGCCGGTATCCACCTCGTACACGAATGGGCCCGCCGCCTACCCGAAGCCATCAATATCGTCTCCTACAACCCGAGTCTGGTGACGGGCACCGGGCTCGCGCGCGATGCGGGCGGGGCATTCCCGTTCCTGATGAAATGGATCGTCCCGGTCCTGGAGGCCACACCCATCGTGGACACCGCACCGGTCGCCGGTCGAAAGCTTGCCGATGTGGTCCTCGGTGTGACAACAGCTCCCACCGGCGCCTACATCCACCGCACTCAGGCCACGGCGTCATCCGCCGAGTCGTACGACACCGATCGCGAACGGGAACTATGGGACTGGATGGAACAGGCGAGCGCTTCTGATGCTCGCTAGGACTCCCACCTGACGGACGGAGAGGCCATGCGGGGTTCCAGCCGCGATGTGTGGGCCGCCTGGCTGTCGACAACTGATCGCCACGCGCGCCACCCGCGGCGGCGCCGCCTCGGGACACCTCAGGCAGCTCGGCAAGTCCTTCACGAAGCTCGGCACCCTGATCGAAGACGGCTTGGACGCTTCGCAGCGCGCCGCGCTCGGTGATCTACTGCTCACCACGGTGCGCGGCCTGGTCGCGACGCAGTTGATCATGTCCAGTGATGTTGAGACTGGCGACAGCAGAAGGGTTCTCATTGAGGTGATAAGCACCTACCGCGACCGAGAACAACAACCGGCCTATCCGTTTGATGCCAGCAGACCTGCGAGATTTTGCGCGTCGGCAATGCCCAGGAGCCGCTCGGTCGAGAGCATCCGGTACCAGATCACCCCGAATACGACGTCGCCAATGAGCTCACCGCGGACGGTCGCAGGCAGATCGCCTCGTCCTTCAGCGCGACTGACGATCTGGAACAACGCGGCACGACGTCGCTCGAGAAACTCTTCTCGAAACCGCAATAACAGGTCAGGGTTCTGCTGCGCCTCCGCCATCAAGCTTCGCAACGCCCGTCGAACTCCTTGTGGGCGAAGGAGCTTGAAGGTCTGATTGAGGAAATGGAGCAGGTCCTCCTCGTATGAACCATGATCCGAGGTGGAGATCTGCGCCTCCGCTCGCGCCGCAAGCGACTCGAGGAGGATGTCCCCTTTTGTCGGCCACCACCGGTAGATCGTCTGCTTGCTCACTCCGGCCCGCGCCGCGATGCCTTCGATTGTGAACTCCTGGGCATCTTCGGCCACCAGATCGAATGCAGCATTCAAGATCGCGAATCGGCTCTCTTCGCTTCGCCGCCGTCCACGCCGTCGCGGCTCTTCGCTGTTCACACTCGGAGCCTACTGAATAACGGTGCGTTGCGTCTCGCAAACGTGTAGTCTGATTTTCGAGACGCAACGCACCGCAAATAGGAGGCATCGTGACGGACCGTGTGCTGAATGGAAACGTCGTTCTGGTCACCGGCGCATCGAGCGGGATCGGTACCGCCGCCGCGGAAAGGCTCGCCGGGGCGGGAGCCAGGGTCGCCCTCGTGGCGCGGCGGGCCGACAAGCTCGAACAACTAGCCGAGCGGCTGCGGGCTCAAGGACACGAGGCATTGGTGATGTCTGCTGACCTCACCGATGCGGGAAACGCACAAAGGGCAGTCGACCGGACTGTCGAGGAGCTCGGCCGCCTCGACACCTTGGTGAACGCCGCTGGCGTCATGCTGAACGGTGCATCCGAGGAGTCACCGCTCGAAGAGTGGGACCGAATGGTCGACATCAACCTCCGCGGACTGATGTACGTGACCAAGGCGGCATTGCCGCATCTTCTCGTCGCTGCCCGGGACAGCCCGCGCTCCGTGGCTGACGTGGTGAACATTTCGTCCGTTGCCGGACGCGTCGCGGCCCCGACGGTCGCGATCTACAACGCCACGAAGTTCGCCGTGACGGGCGCGACCGAAGCATGGAGACAGGAGTTCACCAAGCGCAACGTCCGCTTCTCGGTGATCGAGCCCGGTCGCACCCAGACCGAATTGTTCGACCAGAAGGCTAATTCCGATGCGGATTTTGAAGCGGCGTTCGGCGCAGTGGAGCAATTGCACGCGCAGGACATCGCCGAAGCGATCGCATACATCGTCACCCAACCGCGTCGCGTCGCCGTGAACGAGATCGTCATTCGACCCACCGATCAGCCGTAGCGGGACCCGGCACTCACCACGAAAGGACGTCATACATGACCTCGAAATTGGCCGGAACGGTCGCCCTCGTCACCGGCGCCAGCAGCGGTATCGGTGCTGCCACGGCCCGCCACCTCGCTGAGCACGGAGCCGCGATCGCGCTTGTCGCCCGACGCAAAGACCGCCTAGTCACACTCGCCGCAGACATTGAACGCGACGGTGGTGCGGCGATGGCCGTGGAAGCAGACATCAGCGACCGCACGCAGGCTGAAGCCGCTGTCGGACAGGCAGTCGAACGATTCGGCCGACTGGACATCGTCGTCAACAACGCGGGCCTCATGCTGCTGGGACCTGTCGCCGGTGCGGACGCCCGGGAGTGGGATCGCATGATCGCCGTCAACGTCAACGGCCTGCTGAACACCACGCATGCTGCACTGCCGCACCTGCTGGCGGCCGCGGAGGACGGACCGCGTGGAGTCGCGGACATCGTGAACGTCAGCTCGGTCGCGGGCCGCAATGCCAGCGAGGGATACGGCGTGTACAACCTCACAAAGTTCGGCGTGAACGGCTTCACCGAATCCCTTCGGCAAGAAGTCACCCGACGTCACCTCCGAGTGGGTGTCATCGAGCCCGGTGGAGTGGACACCGAACTCGGTTCGCACAACAGCAGCGAGATCCGGTCGCAGATCATCGAGCCGTTCAACGCAAGCGTCGAGGCGTTGTCGCCCGACGATATCGCAGACAGCATCGGCTATATGGTCACCAGACCCCGCCATGCCTCGATCGGCGAGCTATGGATCATGCCGACTGAACAACTCGCTTAGCTTCCTAGAGCCTCTGAGCACCGCGCACCCTCTGAGGACGTTGCATCAGGTGCAGTATTGATGCGCCGGAGCCAGAGCGGTCGACCTCGCCCAGACTCAGCGATCCTCTCGGTCCCGGTCCGGGTTGCGGTCGGCCCAGTGCGCGGCGAGCGCCGCGCCGTAGAACCACCCGACCAACACAGGGCGATCAACGCCCGTCACGGCTACGACTGCGTCGACATCGCGTAGACACCCTTCGAAGGAGTAGTCCATCGGACGCTTCGACCTGCCGCGAGCTCGCTCGTCGTAGGTGCCGTGTCTCCACCGTGGGCCGAGTTCGGCCACGACGCGACGCCACGAACGCTGGCTGGCGTAGGAACCTCGAGATCACCGACAACGCCGCGTCGTCGACGGGCACCATCTTGCTTGTCGACTGCCCTGAAGCTATTCCCACACCACCTCGTCGGGGGTCTTGTCCGAACGCAGACCCCGCCAGCTCGGTTGGCGCAATCGGCCGTCCGAGGTGCGCTCGCTGTAGCGCACCTCCCCCACCAACTCCGGCCGGACGAAGGTCACACCCTTCGCGTCGGGACCGGTAAGCCTTGCAGCAAAAGGTGATTCGTCGGTGTGCAGCGGAGCCAGCGTCTTCTTCAGATTGGCGAGTTCCTTGTCACTGAAGCCGGTGCCCACCCTCCCGACGAACTGCAAACCGTCCTGGCCGGGGATGCCGAGCATCAACGCCCCCAGCCCGCTGCTGCGGCCGCCGGTCCCCTCGCGCCAGCCACCGATCACCACCTCCTGGGTGTTCCAGATCTTGTCCTTGATCCACGACGACGACCGTCGGCCCGGTTGGTAGGCGGAGTCGCGTTTCTTGGCGATGACGCCCTCCCACCGCTTCTCCCGGGCGAACTCGAGGGCTTCGGGCCCGTCACCGTCCAGCGCGTCGGGCACGATCAGACCGCCGCCCTCGGCGAGCGCCTCGAGCAACCGCCTGCGGTCGGAGTACTTGGCCCGCATCAGCGATCGCCCGTCGAGATGAAGGATGTCGAAGGCCCAGAACTCCACCCGGGTGGAGCGCGCCCGGTTCTGCATCTCACCGAAGCTGGGCACCCCGGACTCGTCGAGCGCCACCGCTTCACCGTCGAGGATCACATGGTGATCGGCGAGGTCGGCCGCCAGCGCCTGCAGTTGCGGGTACTCGGCGGTTACGTCGCGGCCTCGCCGGGAGCGCAGCGTGAGCCGGCCCCGGTCGGCATCGACGAGCAACCGGTAGCCATCCCATTTGCCCTCGAAGGCCCACTGGGCCGACTTGAGCCGCTGCACCGAACCCTCGGTGGCCAGCATGGGTGCGAGATCGGCTGCCGTCGGCCGTTTCTGCTCCTTCATCCGGTGGGCCAGCCAGTTCTTGCCGTCGGTCTGGATCAACGCGTAGCGGCCGTCGATCTTCTCCCCGTGAAGTGTCACGATCACCTCGCCGCCCTTGTCCGGGCCGTCCGGTGCGTTGTCGTTGAACTTCTCGGTCTCGTAGGTGCCGGTGTCCCAGACATGGACCTGACCACCCCCGTACTCGCCCTTGGGGATCTCGCCGGCGAAGGTCAGGTACTCCATCGGGTGGTCCTCGGTGTGCACGGCGAGATGGTTGACCGACGGCCTGTCGGGCAGGTTCTTCGGCACGGCCCAACTGACCAGCACGCCATCGCGTTCCAGCCGGAAGTCGTAGTGCAGCCGCCTGGCGTGGTGTTCCTGGATGACGAACTTGTCGTTGTTGCCGACGGTCGGCGCCGTTGCGGGAACGGGCTCCGGGGTCTTGGCGCTGTCCCGCATCCCGCGGTAGGTGGTCAGACGATCGGAGGCCGGCAACCACGGATCGAGGTCGGCGAGCAGATCGCCGTCGCGGTCCAACCGGTCGAGCACCTCGTCGAAGGTCAGATGACGCAGGTCGGGATCGGAGATCTCGTCCCAGCTCCGTGGTGCGGCGACCGTCGGATGTTCGCGTCCGCGAAGCGAATACGGCGCGATCGTGGTCTTGTTGCCGTTGTTCTGGCTCCAGTCCACAAACACCTTGCCCGCACGAAGGCTCTTGGTCATCGTCGCGGTGACCTTTGTGGGCATCGCCTGCTCGAGCTGCTGAGCCACCCTCTTCGCGAGCAGCGACGCCCCCCGCGAGCTGATCGGGTCCTGCAGCGGCACATAGAGATGCAGGCCCTTGCTTCCACTGGTCAGCGGGAAGGTCCGCAGGCCGATGTCGGTGATCAGGTCACGCACCTCGTGGGCCACCTCGCAGAGTTGGCGCATCGTGACGCCCTCGCCGGGGTCGAGGTCGAACACGATTCGCGTCGCCGGACCCATCTGACCGTTCACGAAACGCCACTGCGGTACATGCACTTCCAGCGCCGCCTGCTGGGCGATCCAGGCCAACCCCTCGATGCTGTCGATCACCGGGTAGGTGGTGCTTCCGGACTTGTGCACGATCGTGGCGCGGTCCAGCCAGTCCGGAGCCGACGAGGCCAGCTGCTTCTCGAAGAAGGACGCCTGTTCCACCCCGTTGGGCCAGCGCTTGCGGGTCACCGCCCGGCCCGCGATGTGGGGCAGCATCGCCTCGGCCACGCCGACGTAGTAGTCGAACACCTGGCCTTTGGTGGTGCCGGTCGCCGGATACAGCACCTTGTCCGGGTTGGTCAGCCGCACCCGGTCATAGCCGTCCACGATCCCAACGTATACCCGCGTCAGACCCGTCCTCGTACAGATCTGTACGGCGTTCCCCGCAGATGTGGCCGGGTCAGTCGAGCCGTTCTCCGGTCGTCGGGTGGAACAGGTGTACCGCGCCGTCGGGATGGCGGCGCAGCGTGACCTCGTCGGCGAGCCGAGGTGCGGTACGCGGATTGCAGCGCGCCACGAGTTCCACGCCCGAGCCGGCACCTGCGTGGGTGTAGACGTAGGCCTCGCTCCCGAGGTCCTCCACCAGGTCGACGACGACCGGCACCCCGTCGCCGTCGCTGAGCTCGAGTTGCTCGGGGCGTATCCCGACGGTGACCTCCGTCAGGCCGGCTTCGCTCAGGGTGGTCAGCTGTGCCCGCTCCAGCTCGATCGTCGAGTTCTCGCCCACCCGCACGCCCTCGGCCGTGATCGGCAGCGTCACCAGGTTCATCGCGGGCGAACCGATGAAGCCGGCGACGAACGCGTTGGCCGGATGGTCGTAGAGCTCGTTCGGCGACGCGAACTGCTGCAGCTTGCCGTGCCGAAGGACCGCCACCCGATCGCCCATCGTCATCGCCTCGACCTGGTCGTGCGTCACGTAGACGGTGGTGGTGCCGAGTCGTTGTTGCAGCGCCGCGATCTGGGTGCGGGTCTGCACCCGCAACTTGGCGTCCAGGTTGGACAGCGGCTCGTCCATACAGAACACCTGGGGCTCACGCACGATGGCACGGCCCATGGCCACGCGCTGGCGTTGACCGCCCGACAACTTGGCCGGTTTGCGGTCCAGGAAGTCGGTCAGGTCCAGGATCTTCGCCGCCTCCTCGACCTTGCGGCGTCGTTCGTCCGACGACACCCCGCGTAACTTCAAGGCAAAGCCCATGTTCTCCGCGACGGTCTTGTTCGGATAGAGGGCGTAGTTCTGGAAGACCATCGCGATGTCGCGGTCCTTGGACGGCACGCCGGTCATGTCCTTGCCGCCGATGAGTATGGCGCCCTCGTCGATGTCCTCGAGTCCGGCCAGCATGCGCAGCGCGGTGCTCTTGCCCGAACCCGAGGGCCCGACCAGGACGACGAACTCACCGTCGGCGATGTCGAGGTCGAGCCCGTCGACCGCGAGCTTGTCCGAACCTTCGTAGATGCAAGTGGCGTTCTGATAGCTGATCGTTGCCATGTTCGTGCGTGTCTTTCTTTTCTCGAGTGGGTGACGGGTGGACTACTTGATGGCGCCGAACGACAAGCCGCGGACCAGCTTGTTCTGAGCGAACCAACCGCACAGGATCACCGGCAGTGCGGCCATGGTTGCGGCCGCCGAGAGAACGGCCCAGTACTGCCCCTCACCGGCGATGAACCCGACCAGGTAGACCGGCATCGTCTGGGCGTTCACCGCGGTCAGGTTCACCGCGAAGAAGAACTCGTTCCAGGAAAAGATCACGCAGATCAGGGCGGTGGCGGCGATGCCGGGCGAGACGAGCGGGAGGATGACCTCGCGCACCGACCGCCAGAGGCTGGCGCCGTCCAAACTCGCTGCCTCGATCAGTTCGGCGGGAACCTCCAGGAAGAACGACCGCATCATCCACACCGCGATCGGCAGGTTCATCGCGGTGTAGAGGATGACCAACGCCCAGATGTTGTCCAGTAGACCGATATTGGAGACGATCACATACAGCGGCAGGATCACCGCGACGATGGGCAGCATCTTGGTGCTCATGAAGAAGAACAGCGCGTCCTGGGTCTTGCGCACCGGTCGCAGCGACAGCGCGAAGGCCGCGGGCACACCCAGCAGTAGCACCAGGAGGGTCGAGATACCTGTCGCCAGTACCGAATTCAGCACGGTTGGCCCGATTCCTTGGGCGAACACCTCCTTGAACTGGTCCAGCGTCGGGGTGAAGAGGATCGTCGGCGGGTTGGTCGCGGCGTCGCCTTCCTGTTTGAACGCGGTCAGCACCATCCACAGCACCGGGAAGAAGAAGCCGAGACCCACCAGCCAGGCCACTACGCCCCACGGGTCGACCTTGCGGCTCTTCTTCTTCGATGCGCGGGATAGCACCGTCGTCGGTGTGTCGTTCTCGAGTGAGGAGTCCTGTGCTCCCCGTGTGCGCGGCGTGGTCATGTCAGGCTGCCTCTTCCTTTCCGGAGAACGACTTGAAGATCAACCGCAGTGCGACGCTGGCGATCGCGATGGTGAACACCACGACCACCACGCCCATCGCCGCTGCCTGGCCCATATCGAAGCCCAGGAAGGCGCGCTGGTAGATGTAGAACGGCAGGTTCGCGCTGGCGATGCCGGGCCCGCCCTGGGTCATCATGTAGATGGCGTCGAAGGTGTTCACCAGATAGATCGCACCGAGTACGACGCCCAGCTCGATGAAGCGCCGAAGATGGGGCAGCGTCAGCTCACGGAAGACCTGAAATGCTCCCGCGCCGTCGACGCGACCGGCTTCGAGGATGTCGCGGGGCATCGACTGCAATCCGGCCAGAATCAGCAGCATCATGAACGGTGTCCACTGCCAGATCAGTTCGACCATCACCATCGCCAGCGGGAACTGGCCGATCCAGTCCACCGGACCGATGCCGACCAGCGACAGCACCCAGTTCAAGATGCCGTTCGTCGGGTCGAGAATCGTCGTCTTCCAGATCAGCGCAGCGGCAACTGGTGTGACGAGGAACGGGGTGATGAGCAGGGTCCGGACTATCCCGCGGCCGAGGAATGCGCGGTCCAGCAGCAGCGCCAGCAGCAGCCCCAGGGTGGCGGAGATCAGCACCACGCCCACGATGAGCACGACCGTGTTGAAGGCCACCGTCCAGAACTGGCTGTCCCGGACGACCGCGAGGTAATTGTTGAAGCCGACGAACTCGCGGGAGCCGGGCCGGACGAGGTTCCACGATTGCGTCGAGTAGTACAGCGTGAAAAGGAACGGAATCTGCGTGACGACGATCATGAAGATCAGCGCCGGCAGCAGAGGCCCGCGCCTGCGCCAGCCTTCCGCGCGGCTCACGCCGACGTTCTGCGCCGCACGGATCTTGCGAACCCGCTCTGCCACGTCCTTGTCGCCGGCCTCCGGTTCGGTGTCAGCGGTAACGGTCATCACTTCTCCTGGTAGGTCCGGCCGACGACCTCGGCGTATTCCTGTGCTTGGGCTAGCGCGTCGTCCACCGATTTCTGACCGGCGATCGCGGCGCTGATCTGCTGACTGACCCGGGTGCCGAGATCCTGGAATTCTGGGATGCCGACGAACTGGACGCCCGTGTACGGCACCGGCTGCACGGTCGGCTGTTCCGGGTCGGCGTTCTCGATCGAGCGCAGCGTCAGTGGCCCGTAGGACTCCGAGATCGCCTCGTATTCGGGCAGTTCGGTATAGGTCGAGGTCCGGCTACCCGGCGGGACGCGGGCCCAGCCCAGCTCCTCCCCCACCAGCCGCATGTAGTCCTTGTCGGTCATCCAGGAGATGAAGTCCCAGGCACCGTCTGGGTTCTTGGCAGCCTTCGGAATCCCCAGCGCCCAGGTGTAGAGCCAGCCGGAATCCGGCTTCTCGGCGACCGGCGCGGGCAGATAGCCGATCTTGCCGACCAGGTCCGGGTAGGACTGCGGGTCCTCCAGCACCGACACCGCCGACGTGGCGTCGTACCACATTGCGGTCTGGCCCTGGCCGAACAGGTTTGCGCACTCCTGGAATCCGGTCGAGGAGGCGCCGAGTTCACCGGCGTCGTCGAGCAGGTCGACGTAGAAGTTGACGGCGCGCTTGACCTCGGGACTGTCGAGCTGGGCGTTCCACTGCTCGTCGAACCACCGCCCGCCGAAGGTGTTGATCACGGTGTTCAGGGGGGCGAGCACCTCGCCCCAGCCGGGCTTTCCGCGCAGACAGATTCCGGCGCGCTGCGGCGTCTGCAACGTCCTCGCCCAGTCCGCGACCTCCTGCCACTGTGGCTGGTAGCCGGGGCTCTGGTCGACCTCGATGCCGGCCTGCTCGAAGAGATCTTTGCGGTACATCAGGAACGACGACTCCCCGTAGAACGGAACCGCGTACATGTCACCCTCGTATGACAGGGATTCGCGCAGCGACGGGATGAAGTCGTCCTGGTCATAGCCCGGCGTCTGCTCCGCATAATCCGACAGGTTGCGCAGCCAGCCGTCCCGCGCCCACTGCGGGGTCTCGAAGTTGCTGATCATCACCACGTCGAACTCGCTACCGCCCATGGCCGTCGACATCGTGATCTTGGCGCGGGCCTGGTTCTCCGACAGCGTGACGAACTTGAGCTTGGTGCCGGGGTTCTGCGCCTCGAACTCGGTCGACAGCTCCTGCGCGTCGGTCATCTGCGAGTTCGACACCAAGGCGATCGTCACCTCGTTGTCCGACGCGCCGAGGCTCCCCGCGCCGGAGCACCCGGCTGTGAAGGTCAGCGCCGCCGCAGCCGCGCACGCCGTTATTCGGTGGAGACTTCGGCCTCGAATCTTCACAGCAACTCCCTTTCCTCTACGCCAACTTCTGGGCCAGTAGCCAACGGGCACAATCGATGTCACACACGAGCAGTTTGGCCAGACCGCCGCGCAGCACGGCCAGCGTGGCGCGGTGTTTGGTGATGCCGCTCGATATCAGCAGGGTCTTGGCGCAGGCGCGAACGTCTTCGAGGGGCGTCGACACCGCGCGGTGCTGCAGCTCACTGTCCACCGGACGTCCCTCGGTATCGAAGAACCGGCCACCGATCTCGCCGACGGCCCCCAGCGTGACGAGCTCGTCGAGCATGCGACTGTCGAGGAAGCTGCCTTCGAACAAGGTGGTCGACGTCGACACTGATCCGACGCCGAACAACATCATGTCCGCGTGACGCCCGGCCTCGAGGCTGCGGGAGATGACCGAGTCGCTGCGCATGGAGGCGACCGTCGACGCGTCGGCGTACAGCGGCGCGGGCAGCCGGATGGGCTCGGCACGGAGCGTTTCGGCGCATCTCTGCAGGATCCGGTCGGCGCCCGTCTGGTATGCCGCGCTCGACACGGCACCGTCGAGTTGCACCACCGCCCGGCAGGTTGCCACGCCCGGCGTCAGCGCCGTCGCCACCGCGACCTGCTCGGGGCCCCAGGTGAAGCCCAGGACGTCGTCGGCCTCCAGTCGCCGCATCAGCAGCGTCGCCGCGGCTCGGCCGACACTGGCGAACGCCGCCGGACGGCCCGGGGCACCCACGTCGACGCCGTGTCCGGTAACGACGACCTCGATGAGCCCGAACCGCTTCTCGAGCTCACGTTCCTCGTCGGCATGCAGGTCGTCGCGCAGGTCTGGCGGCACCGCCACCTCGATGCGGACCAATCCGCGAGCCTTCGCGCGAGCTACCAGGCGCCCCGCCGTCGGCCGGGAGACCCCCAGCCTGGCGGCGACCTCGGCCTGCGTGAGCCCGTCGAGGTAATACAGCGTGGCCGCGCGAAGCGCCAGCCGCAGGTCCTCGGCCTCCGGGCGCGGACGACGCGCCAGAGCGTCGTCACCCCGTTCGGACACAGGTACGGCCATTCTCACCTCTCACGCCAGATCCACCACTGTGAGCATCTGCTCAGGGGTGTGTGAATATGCTCATCACGTTAACATGGTGAATGTGACGCACACAACACATTCCCCGCACTCGGTGAACCTCGACAACCACAGCCTTGCGCAGCTGGCCATACCGACACCGACCTACGACCGCGGCGCCCTCGAGATCGGCATCGTGCACTTCGGCGTGGGCGGCTTCCACCGCGCCCACCAGGCCATGTACCTCGACCAGTTGCTCGACCGTGGGCTCGCGGACGGGTGGGGTATCTGCGGCGTGGGGGTGTTGCCGGGCGACCGCAAAATGGCCGACGTGATGGCAGCCCAAGAGGGGCTCTACACGCTGCTTCTGGAGAATCCGGACGGCACCCGCGACGCCCGGGTGGTCGGATCGATCGTCGACTACCGCTACGCCCCCGACGACCCCGAGGGCGTCATCGAGTTGCTGGCCGCGCCGAGCACCCGCATCATCTCGCTCACCATCACCGAGGGCGGCTACCACGTCGACAATCTGCCCGAGGTCAACGTGTTCGGGCTGGTGACCGAGGCATTGGCGCGGCGACGAGACCGCGGCGTGCGCTCGCCGACCATCATGTCGTGCGACAACATCGAGGGCAACGGCCATGTGGCGCAGGAGGCTTTCGTCGCCTACGCCGACAGCGCGCATCCCGGCCTGTCGCAGTGGATGCGCGACCACACCCGGTTTCCGAATGCCATGGTCGACCGCATCACGCCGGTGACGACGCCGGACGTGATCGAGACCATCTCGGGCGAATTCGGTGTCGACGACCGCTGGCCGGTGATCGCCGAGCCGTTCACCGCCTGGGTGCTCGAGGACAAGTTCTCCGACGGCCGGCCCACGCTCGAGGAGGTCGGCGTGCTACTCGTCGACGACGTCACCCCTTACGAGCTGATGAAGCTACGCCTGCTCAACGCCGGGCACCAGGCGCTGTGCTACTTCGCCTACCTCGCCGGCTATCGACTGGTGCACGACGCCGCCGGCGACGAGTTGTTCGCCGAATTCCTGCTCCAGTACATGGATTCGGAGGCGACGCCGACACTGAAGCCGGTTCCGGGTATCGACCTGCCCGACTACAAACGCACGCTGATCGAGCGCTTCGCCAACCCCGGTGTGCGCGACACCATCGCGCGGCTGTGTTACGGGTCATCGGACCGCATCCCGCAGTGGCTGGTGCCGGTGATCCGCGCGAACCTCGACAGCGGCGCGCCCGTGCGACTGTCGGCGGCGGTGGTCGCCAGCTGGGCTCGCTACGCCGAGGGCGTCGACGAACAGGGCGAGCCGATCGACGTGCAGGACAACAGGGCCGACGCGCTCGTCCCACTGGCCAAGGCCCAGCGCGAGAACCCCACTTCCTTCATCGAGAACACCGATCTGTTCGGTGACCTCGCCGAGCATCCCCGCTTCGTCGCGGCCTATACCGAGACGCTGGACTCGTTGTACCGCAACGGCGCCCGCGCCACCCTCGAAATGCTGGTCGGCAGGGACGGGCAGCGATGAACGGCCGACGCGCGCTCGTCATCGGTGAGGCGCTGATCGATGTGGTGGAGCGCGGCGGACACATCACCGGCGAACACGTTGGGGGCAGCCCCCTCAATGTCGCGGTCGGCCTGGCCCGGCTGGGCCGCGACGTCGACTTCCTCACCCACATCGGCACCGACGAGCGCGGCCAACGGATCCGTGAGTTCGTCGAAACAGCCGGGGTACGAATGGTTTCCGGCTCCACCGACGCCGGGCGCACCGCCACCGCGCGCGCCTTTCTCGACGAGTCCGGCGCGGCGACGTACTCCTTCGACATCGACTGGCAGCTCAGCGGGACCCCACCGGTTCCGCCCCCGCTGGTGCTGCACACCGGATCGATCGCCACCGTCTTGGAGCCCGGCTGCCGGGCGACCGCAGCTCTGGTGGACACCTACCGTCCCTCGGCCACTGTCACCTTCGACCCCAACATCCGCCCGGCGCTCATCACCGACGCCCAGGCGGCACGGAACCGGATCGACCGGATTCTGGAGAAGGCCGACGTGGTCAAGGTCAGCGACGAAGACCTTCGCTGGATCGATCCGGACTTCGCACCCGAGCAGATCGGTGCGGCCTGGCTGGCACTCGGCGTGTCCGTCGTCGTGGTGACTCTCGGCGGCGACGGCGCGGTCGCCAGGTGTGCGGCCGGTGATGTGCGGGTACCAGCACCAAATGTGGACGTGGTGGACACCGTGGGCGCCGGTGATGCGTTCATGACCGGGCTCATCGATGCGCTGTGGTCGCAGGACCTGCTCGGCGCCGAGCGCCGTTCCCGTCTGGCGGCCATCGGATTGGACGAGTTGACGGGCGCCGTCCGCGCGGCGTCGCGGGCCGCTGCGTTGACCGTGGCGCGGGCCGGTGCCGATCTACCCGACCGCGCCGCACTGGATGCGGCGGGTTCATCGGACATACTGGGCTGATGCGTTCCATCTGGAAGGGCTCGATCGCCTTCGGCCTGGTCAACGTACCGGTCAAGGTCTACACCGCCACCGAGGACCACGACATCAAGTTCCACCAGGTGCACGCCAAGGACAACGGCCGCATCCGGTACAAGCGGGTCTGCGAGGTGTGCGGCGAGGTCGTCGAGTACCGCGACATCGCCAAGGCCTACGACTCCGACGACGGCCAGACCGTCATCATCACCGACGACGACATCGCGACCCTGCCCGAGGAACGCAGCCGCGAGATCGACGTGCTCGAGTTCGTCCCGGCGGGCGACCTCGATCCCATGATGTATGACCGCAGTTACTTCCTGGAGCCCGACGGCAAGTCGTCGAAGTCGTATGTGCTGCTTGCGAAGACGCTGATGGAGACCGACCGGGTGGCCATCGTGAACTTCGCGCTGCGCAACAAGACCCGGCTCGCGGCGTTGCGGGTCAAGGACTTCAGCAAGCGCGACGTGATGATGATCCACACGCTGTTGTGGCCGGACGAGATCCGTGATCCCGACTTCCCGGTGCTGGACAAGGAAGTCGAGGTCAAACCGGCCGAGCTGAAGATGGCCAGCCAGGTGGTCGACTCGATGACCGACGACTTCAACCCCGACCGCTATCACGACGACTATCAGGAGCACCTGCGCGAGTTGGTGCAGGCGAAGCTCGAGGGCGGCGAGGCGTTCACCACCGAGGAGGAGCCCCAGGAGCTCGACGAGACCGAAGACGTCTCCGATCTGCTCGCCAAGCTCGAGGCCAGCGTGAAGGCGCGCAAGAGCGGCTCCGACTCGGGCTCGGGCTCCGACGACAAGCCCGCCAAAAAGGCCCCCGCCAAGAAGGCTTCCAAGAAGGCGCCGGCGAAGAAGGCCGCGGCCAAGAAGTCGCCCGCCAAGAAGACCGCAGCCAAGAAGGGCTGACACCTCTGCCGACTTCTGCGTGATGGCTGCCGGGCCGGACATCCGGCGACCTTCATGCAGATCTCGGCATCGTCCAGCCCCGCCGGGTCAGGGCTGAGCGCACGCGGTGCAGGATGAAGGCCCGGCTGTGTTCCGCCACCACCTTGATGTCGATCCAGCCCTGGCTTTCGATGAACTCCGATCGGCCGATGTCGCGGACGTACCACCGGCGCTGGGCACTGTGATGGGCTCCCTCGTAGTCCAGCCCGACCTGCGGCTCGTGGTAGCCGAGGTCGAGGAACGACTCGTTGCGACCGTCACTGACCCGGACCTGCGTCGCCGGAACGGGAAGACCGTCGTCGATGAGCATCAGCCGCAGCCGGGTCTCCCGCGGAGACTGCGCGCCCGCATCCATCAGCGCCAGCGCCGACCGCGCGCGTCGGACACCACGAGCTCCTCGATATCGGTCGGCGACCTCGAGCGCCTCGAAGGCGGTGACACCGGTGGCGCCCGCCAGCGAGTCCAGGTGGGCGACGGCGAGGTCGCGCGGAAGATGGCGTGCCAGGTCGAGCGCGGTGCGGGCCGGGGTGGTCACCGGCATATCTCCGATGAGCGCATATTCGTCGGCGCCGATCCGCTCTTCACGCACGATCACACCCTGTCGGCGCCTGGTGTGTTCGGCGATCAGCTCAATAGGTGTGTCGACGTCGACCCAGTTCGCCCCGAGTAGCGAAGCGGCCGCCCTACCCGCGATGATGCCGCGTCGGCCGGACCACAACCAGGCTGCCTGTGCATTGACGAGCACGCTGGCCGCCGCACCCTTGGGGACGTAGACCCCGGGCTGCACCGCCCGGTAGTTCCAGCGCAACTGGCCGCGTGTCAGCCTGCCGTCGGCGACGGCCTCGGCGCCCAGGAACGGAAACCGCATGCCGCTGATACTCGGGCGGGCAACCGACAGACCAGCAGTGAGTAGCCCACTTCTGCATCTTGGTTGTGGACAACCGTCCGTCACTGCCATCACGCCGAAATCGCGACAAACTAGAACAGGTTCTTGTTACGGTGGCGCGCGTGATTCTCGACAGGTTCAGACTCGACGATCAGGTGGCCGTGGTGACCGGCGCCGGCCGGGGCCTCGGCGCCGCCATGGCGTTGGCGTTCGCCGAGGCCGGCGCAGACGTACTGATCGCAGCCCGCACTCAAGCCCAGCTCGAAGAGGTCGCCGAGCAGATCGGCAACGCGGGCCGCCGCGCGCACATCGTCGTCGCCGACCTCGCCCGCCCAGACGACACGGCAGCTCTCGCGGCACAGGCCATCGAGGCGTTCGGGAAACTAGACATCGTCGTCAACAACGTCGGCGGCACCATGCCCAACGCTCTGTTGAGCACGTCGACGAAGGACATGCGCGACGCCTTCACGTTCAATGTGGCGACTGCCCACGCGCTGACCACCGCCGCGGTCCCGCTGATGTTGGAGCACTCCGGTGGCGGCAGCATCATCAACATCACCTCGACGATGGCTCGGGTAGCCGGGCGCGGTTTTGCCGCCTATGGCACCGCGAAGGCTGCGCTGTCGCACTACACACGACTGTCGGCGCTCGACCTCGCCCCACGCATCAGGGTCAACGCCATCGCACCCGGATCGATCCTCACCTCCGCTCTCGACGTCGTGGCCCGCAACGAAGAGCTGCGCACCCCGATGGAGCAGGCCACCCCGATGCGCCGACTCGGCGACCCGCTCGACATCGCCGCCGCGGCGGTCTACCTCGCTTCGCCGGCGGGCAGCTACCTGACCGGCAAGACGCTCGAGGTCGACGGCGGCCTCACCTTCCCGAACCTCGAGTTACCCATCCCCGACCTGTGAGGACCGAGACATGACCATCAAAGTGGCCGCCATCGGCACCGGAAACGTCGGCAGGCACGCGCTGACCCAGCTGATCACCGACCCGCGATTCGAGCTGACCGCAGTGTGGGTCTCCTCCGAGGCGAAGGCCGGCAAGGACGCCGCCGAGCTTGCCGGACTGCAGGATTCCACCGGCATCCTGGCGACCACAGATCTCGATGCCGTGCTGGCGACCGAACCCGCCGTCGCGGTGTACACCGCGATGGCCGACAACAGGCTGACCGAAGCGCTCGAGGACTACCGGCGCATCCTGGAAGCAGGCGTCAACGTCGTCGGCAGCGCTGCGGTCTTCCTGCAGTACCCGTGGCAGGTACTGCCCGACGAGATGGTCACACCGATCGAGGACGCCGCGAAGGCCGGAAACGCGAGCATCTTCGTCAACGGCATCGATCCCGGCTTCGCCAACGACCTGCTGCCGCTGGCATTGGCCGGCACGTGCCAGAGCGTCCAGCAGATCCGCTGCATGGAGATCATCAACTACGACACCTACGACAGCGCGACGGTGATGTTCGACGTCATGGGCTTCGGCGGCAGCCTCGACGACACCCCGATGCTGCTGCAGCCCGGTGTGCTGAGCCTGGCGTGGGGTTCAGTGGTCCGACAGCTGGCCGCCGGCCTGGGCATCGAGCTCGACGAGGTGACCGAGACCCATGTTCGGGTGCCCGCGCCCGAGGACTTCGACATCGCCTCCGGCCACATCAAGAAGGGCACCACCGCCGCGATGCGGTTCGAGGTGCGCGGCATGAAGGACGGTGACGTCGCCGTGGTCCTCGAGCACGTGACCCGGCTGCGCGACGACCTGTGCCCCGAGTGGCCGCAGCCCGCCGCGCACGGCGGCAGCTACCGGATCGAGATCACCGGCGAACCCTCCTACGCTCTCGACCTGTGCCTGAGCAGTCCGAACGGCGACCACAACCACGCCGGTCTGGTGGCGACGGCGGCGCGCGTCGTCAATGCCATTCCTGCGGTGTTGAGCGCCCCGGCGGGAATCGTGACGGCGCTCGACTTGCCTCCCATTACCGGCAAAGGGCTGTACGCTGAGCGGTAACCCACGCTGGAAGGATCTGAAGACATGAAGGCTCGCCTCAGCACCCTCGCCGCTTTCCTGGTCGCAGGCGGTGCATCCGTGGCGATCGCTGCCGCACCCGTCGCACTGGCCCAGCCGAACTGCACCGAGACCGGACAGGGCGGCGGTTATCAGGGCGGCTCGACCACCGTGTGCCAGTCCCCGGGCAATGCCCAGATCGATTCGCGGCCAAGCGTTCTCGCGCCCAACGTGAGCCAGTCGATGTTCCCGTGGGGCATGGGGATGTTCATCCTCTGACGAGGACGGACGGACAACTGGAGCGAGTAGCCGGTCATGAGAATTCTTGCGCTGGCGATCGCCGGAGCGGCCCTTGCCATCGGAGCGGCGCCAACGGCCGCCGCGGCACCGCAATGCACTGACGTCGGGTCGACCGTGACGTTCTGCGAGACCAACGGCAGCACCCAACTGACCACCACCCCGCCCCCGTGGAACTACGGCGGCTGGCAGGGCATCGGATTCTGGCCGCTCGTCGGCGCCTTCGGTATCGGGGACTGAGCGGCATCGGAGACTGATCTCCGCCCGCGCGACGCGTGGGCCGCATTGCCTCGTCCCCAAGGTTTCGTCTAGCCTAACTTTTCTGTTCGCTCGTCCGGATAGAAGAGGGGTGTGGTGACGCGAGACGTCCGTCCGCAGACGCGGCCCGGCTGGCTGTTGCTCGGACCCGCGTTCGTCGCGGCGATCGCCTACGTCGACCCCGGCAACGTCGCGGCCAACGTCAGCGCCGGTGCACAGTTCGGTTTCCTGCTGGTCTGGGTGATCGTCGTCGCCAACCTGATGGCAGTGCTCGTCCAGTACCTTTCGGCGAAGCTGGGGTTGGTGACCGGGCTGTCGCTGCCGGAAGCCGTCGGGGCGCGGATGGGCCGACCGAGCCGGCTGGCGTACTGGGTCCAGGCCGAGTTGGTGGCGATGGCAACGGATCTCGCCGAGGTGGTGGGTGGTGCGATCGCGCTGTACCTGTTGTTCGACCTGCCCTTGCTGGTCGGCGGCGTCATCACCGGGGCGGTGTCGCTACTGCTGCTCGTGGTGAAGGACCGCCGCGGCCAGCAGACTTTCGAACGGGTCATCACCGGTCTGCTGCTGATCATCGCGATCGGCTTCCTCACCAGCCTGGTGGCCGCGCCACCGCCGGTCGACGAGGCCGCGGCCGGGTTGATACCGCGGTTCGACGGCGCCGAGAGCATTCTGCTGGCGGCGGCCATGCTCGGCGCCACGGTGATGCCCCACGCGGTGTACCTGCATTCCGGCCTGGCCCGCGACCGTCACGGTCATGCGCCGCCCGGCCCGGCCAGGCGGCGACTGCTGCGCGCGACGCGGTGGGATGTCGGCATCGCCATGCTGCTCGCCGGCGCGGTGAACCTGTCGATGCTGCTGGTCGCCGCCACCAACCTGCAGGGCATCGAGAACACCGACTCCATCGAAGGCGCACATCAGGCAGTGCAGAATGCGCTGGGATACACCGTGGCGCTGTTGTTCGCGATCGGCCTGCTGGCCTCCGGTCTCGCGTCCTCGTCGGTGGGCGCCTACGCCGGCGCGATGATCATGCAGGGGTTGCTGCGCCGGTCGGTGCCGCTGGTGACGCGCCGACTCGTCACGCTGCTGCCGGCCCTGGTGATCCTGGCCGTCGGCGTCGACCCGAGCCGTGCGCTGGTGTTGTCCCAGGTCGTGCTGTCCTTCGGGATACCTTTTGCCCTCATTCCGCTGGTGCGGCTGACCGCTAACGCCTCCCTGATGGGCGGCGACATCAACCATCGCGTCACCACTGTCCTCGGCTGGACGGTTGCGGGAGTCATTAGTCTTCTCAATGTGGTCCTGATCTATCTGACACTGACGGGCTGAATGGCAGACCGGCACATCTACTTCGCGTACGGGTCCAACCTGTGCGTGCGGCAGATGGCGCAACGATGCCCGGATGCGACCGACCCGCAGCCCGCGACACTCGCCGACCACGACTGGCTGATCAACGAGCGTGGTGTGGCCACCGTCGAACCATTCACCGGCAGCGAGGTCCACGGGGTCATCTGGCAGGTGTCCGACCGCGACCTCGCCACCCTCGACAGCGCCGAAGGGGTACCGCTGCGCTACCGCCGCGACCGGCTCACCGTGGCCACCGGGAACGGCCCGTCACCGGCCTGGGTCTACATCGACCACCGCGTCGAGCCGGGGCCACCGCGGACCGGGTACCTGGAACGCATCCTCGACGGCGCCCGCCACCACAGTCTGCCGCACCGGTGGATCGCTTTTCTGGAACGCTGGGACCCGGCCGGCTGGCCGCAGCGCAAAGACCACTCCGATGCCGCTGCGCCACAGACGCTTTCAGCGTTGCTTGCCGATCCTGCGGTCGCCGAATACAGCACGTTGCGGTCGGGGTTCGGATTCCTGGCCATCCACGGCGGCGGCCTGGAACAGATGACCGACGTCATCGCCGAACGCGCCGCCGATGCCGCAGGCGCATCGCTGTACGTGGTCCGTCATCCCGATCACTATCCGCACCACCTCCCGTCTGCGCTCTACCGCCGCGACGAGTCGCCGCGGCTCGCCGAGTTTCTCGACCACGTCGACGTGGCGGTATCGCTGCACGGCTACGGCCGGATGGGCCGCAGCACCCAACTGCTGGCAGGCGGGCGTCACCGGGAACTGGCCGGGCACCTCACCGACCACATCGACATCCCGGGCTACCAGGTCGTCACCGACCTCGACGCGATTCCGCGCGAACTCCGTGGCCTGCACCCCGACAACCCGGTCAACCGGGTCCGCAACGGTGGCGCCCAGCTGGAATTGCCGGCGCGGGTGCGCGGCATCAGCCCCCGCAGCGCCATGCCCGGCGACGACGGTCTGCCCCCTGCCACTTCGGCGCTCGTGCAGGGTCTGGCGCAGGGTGCGCGGTCCTGGAGTCTCGATTTGTGACATTAGCTACGCCGCACCTGATCGGCCGGCGCCACACCCATCCGTCGGTGACGCCGCTCCGAATAGGCGTATGTGGAACCCATGTACGCAGGAAAGCAGTCGATCCCGGTCATCGACGCCGGCGCGGTGAGCCCCGCGCTGTACCGCACCCGCATCACTCACCTGCGTCGGGCACCGGTGCACCACTACTTCGAGCACCGCAGCTACAGCTGGTTCGTCGATCTCGACGCTTTGCCGCGGCTGCCGCGCTGGCTGCGTCCGTTCGCCACCTTCGATGCCCGCGACCACTTGTGGGGCACTGAGGACGACACGCTCCGCGACCGCGTAGAGGCGTTCCTCGCCGACAAGGACATCAACCTCGGCGGCGGCAGGGTGACCGCGCTGATGCAACCTCGGGTGCTCGGCTACGTGTTCAATCCGCTGAGTCTGTACTGGTGCCATGACGCGCGAGGGGTGCTGCGCTACGTCATCGCCGAGGTGCAGAACACCTCGGGCGGACGCCATGCCTACTTGCTGCCACCGTCGGACGACCGGCCGGCGATGGTGTGCAAAAAGCTCTACACCTCGCCGTTCACCGGCATGGACGGCCACTACCTGGTTCGGGCACCACAGCCGGACGACCAGCTCAACGTCCGGATCTCGCTTCACCGCGACGACCATCCCGCGTTCGTCGCGACGCTGCGCGGCACCAGGAAGCCGGCAGGCGTCGCCCAGATCCTGGCCATGCAGGTCGTCGCGCCGATGGCCCCGCTGATGAACGCGCTGAGCATGCGGGTACAGGCAGTACTGCTGTGGCTGCGACGGGTCCCGGTGGTTCCGCAACCGAGTGTGGAGCGGGAAAAGGTGGACCAACTATGAGGAATCACCGCGGGCAAATTACCTGCCGGCGGGTATCCGGTGAATACCGTTCGCGGACTTCGTTTTTCACAGCGACACCGCCGAAGTACCGATTAACGTGACTATGAATGCGCTGGTAGCTAGGCTACCGGGCGTGACCGCCGAACTCGACGCACTTCTGCGCCAGGTGGCCCGGCGGGACACCGAAGCGTTCGCGGCCTTCTACGATTTGACCCGGTCACGGGTGTTCGGCCTGGTCACGCGGGTTTTGCGGGACCCCGGCTACAGCGAGGAAACCACCCAGGACATCTACCTGCAGGTGTGGCGGACCGCCGAGAACTACGACCCGTCCGCCGGATCTCCGCTGGCCTGGCTGATGACCCTGGCCCACCGGCGGGCGGTCGACCGGGTGCGCTCCGAGCAGGCGGCCAGCACGCGGGAATCCCGCTACGGCGCCGCCAACGTCGAGCCGGTGTCAGATCACGTCGCCGAGACCGTCATCCGCGGCGACGAGCATCGTCAGGTGACCGAGTGTCTGGGATCGCTGACCGACCACCAGCGCGAATGCATCCAGCTCGCCTACTACGACGGGCTCACCTACGCCCAGGTGTCGGAGCGACTGTCGGCGAACCTGGCGACCATCAAGTCGCGGATGCGTGACGCCATCCGTGGCCTGCGCAGATGTCTGGGGGTCGTGGCATGACCTATCCTCCTGGTCCTTCTGTCCCTCCTGGGTCCGCCGGCCCCCCGGAAATGGACCTGTTGTCGATGGCGACGCCGTACGCGTTGCACGCCCTGACCGACGCCGAGACCGCCGAGATCGACAGGCGCCTCGGGGAGGCCCCTCCCGACGTCGCGGAGGCATTCGTCTCCGAGGTGCGGGCCGCTCGGGAAACGATGGCGGCGATCGCGGCCGCCACCGCTGTCGAGCCTCCCACTCATCTTCGCGACCAGTTGCTCGAACAGATCTCCGACGACCGCGTTCGGCAGATCAGACCCGCCGAGCGGCAGACCAGCCGCTGGGCCAAGCCGGTCCTTGCCGCGGCAGCGACCATCGTGGTCGGCCTCGGTGCGCTCGGTGTCGGGCTTGCGATGCGACCCGCACCCGCACCGTCGACCGCCGATCAGGTGTTCGCCGCCCCCGATGTCCGCACCATCTCCGGCGAGATCCCCGGCGGAGGGGTGGCCACGGTGGTGTTCTCCCGGGAGCGGGACTCCGGTGTGCTGGTGATGAACAACGTGCCGCCGCCGCAGCCCGGCACCGTCTACCAGATGTGGCTGGTCGACGCGGACGGGCCGCACTCGGCCGGGACCATGGACGCCGAGGCGGTGGCGCCCTCGACCACCGCGGTGCTCCCCGACCTGGGTTCGTCGCGGGCGCTGGCGTTCACCGTCGAGCCACCCGGAGGGTCTGCTCAACCCACGAGCCCGGTGTTCGCGGAACTACCGCTGGTCTAGGGCGCTTCCAGCGTCGCCGCCGCGGCGGCGGCCAGCACGTCGCCCATGTCGTGCCGGCGCTCCCAGGCCCGGCGCTGACGCATCGCACCATTGCCCACCTCGGCGATCCGTGCCAGCCCGGTTGTCACGAGCTCGTAGTCTCCTGCGTCCTCCAGCGCCGGGCGGACCCTGTCTACAAGACCCTCGAGAAGCTCGAGCGCGGGCGCGGTGGCACGGTTCTGCAGATCGACACCGTCGCCGTCGAGCCCGTCGCGGGCGGCCTTCCAGTACGCAGCCTTCAGCAGGAACGGTGCCAACGACAGGGTGTGTTCGCCGCGCCGGGCGTCGTCGAGGGCCGTCGTCACGCAACCGCGGACCAGCGCGGCGAAAAGC
Organism: Mycolicibacterium hippocampi; assembly: GCF_010723735.1. GTDB lineage: Bacteria > Actinomycetota > Actinomycetes > Mycobacteriales > Mycobacteriaceae > Mycobacterium > Mycobacterium hippocampi. Next base: position 5,486,386 of record NZ_BLLB01000002.1, read on the forward strand.
ACCGTCTCGGCCACCGTGGCGGGGACGTCGGCGACCCGCACCTCCACCGTCGGGAAGTTCGCCGACGGCCGGACGTCCCAGTAGACCATTCCGGCGTCGCGCATCACGCCGGTATCGCACAGCAGCTGCACTGCGGCGTCGTACTCCTCGGCAGAGCCGAACTGCGGCGGCGGACCGGCGCTGGGCCAGCGCGCCCACAGCACGCTTCGCCAGCTGGCATGACCGGTGTCGGTGTTGCGGTAGATCGCCGAGTTCGCGGTCAGCGCCAGCAGCTGCGGCAACCAGGGACGCAGCCGGTTGCTGACAGCGATGGCGGCGTCGCGATCGGGCACTGCGACGTGCACGTGGGCGCCGCAGATGCCCTGTTCGTGAGCGATCATGCCGAACATCTCCCCGATGTCGCGGTAGCGCGGGGTGTCGGTGACGGGAAACTCCCGGGGCAGCGTCGGCGGCAGCCCGACCGCGAGCAACTGCGCCCGGGTCCGTTCGGCGGCGTTGGCCGCGGTGCGCCGCAGCCTGACCAGTTGCTCGCGGAGGTCGTCGATCTCGGTGACGACGCCGGTCGCGGTCTCGACCTGGCAGCTCGTCAGCTCGAGCTGCAGTTCGACGCCGTGCTCGGCGGCCCGGTCGGCCACCGACTTGTTGCGTGCGACGGGCGCGCCCGAGGTGGGGTCGACGAGAAGGAACTCCTCTTCGACGCCGAGCGTGGGTGGGTTGGTCATGGCCAAAAACTGATCCGGCCCGTCGGATGGTTCGACGACGGGCCGGATCTGGGTGAGGAAGTCACTCGCTCATATGCCCGCCACCCGCCGGCCTCAAACGTGCCGCCTACCATCGTTTTTGTGGTCAAGGATTTCCGGTTCGGAGTGGGCGTCACGCGGGGCGGCTCACGGACGACGCTCGAGGAGACGGCGCGCCGGGCGGAGGGCCAGGGATTCGACATCCTGCATGTCCCCGACCACCTCGGGGGTGTTGCGCCGTTCCCGGTCATGACGGCCATCGCGATGGCGACCTCGACGCTGCGGGTGGGCACGTTCGTCATCAACTCGGCGTTTTACCGGCCGGCACTGCTGGCCCGCGACGTGGCCGCGCTGCACGAGCTCAGCGACGGCCGGTTCGAGCTCGGGCTCGGCACCGGCTACGTCAAGGAAGAGTTCGACGCCGCGGGGATCCCGTTCCCCAGTGCGGGCGAGCGCGTCGACCATCTCAAGGACACCACCGCCCACCTGGCCGAGCACCTGCCCGACGTGCCGATCATGATCGCCGGAAACGGCGACCGGGTGCTCCGTATCGCCGCGCGCTGCGCCGATATCATCGGGCTCACCGGCGGAGACCGGGCTCCGAGCGGCGACGAGGATCCGCTGGCCGACCGGATCGCGTTCGTGCGTGCGGCCGCTGTCGAGCGCTTCGACGACCTGGAGCTGAACGTCGCCGTCACCGCGATGCCGGTCGACGACTCCGGACGGCCCGACCTGACGATCACCCGGTACTCCCTGCCCGGCCTGTCCGACGACGAGCTGCTGCGCCACCCCGGCGTGCTCTCGGGGTCGACGCAGGAGATCGCCGACCGGATTCGCGGTTATCGCGACACCTACGGCATCAGCTACGTCATCGTGCAGGCACGCCACGCCGAGGCATTCTCGAAGGTGATCGCGCTGCTGAAGTAGCGGCCCGGGTCAGAGGAAGAGGTACAGACCCGACAGCAGCGCCCACATCCCCACGCAGTAGAACTCGAACGCGGCCCGCAGCGGGATCGGGGCGTGGCGCAGCTCCATAAAGTCCAGTCCCACCAGTCGCACCTTGATCGCCGCGATGGCCAGTACGACGACGGCCACCAACGAGCCGGTCCCGTGCTCGGCGCCGACTAGCCACGACAGGATCGTGGCGGCGACGAGGAACAGCCAGCTGGCGCCGGCGCGGTTCTTCAGCAGATCGAGGACAGTCATCAGCTCACCAGGTACAGCAGTGCGAACAGGAAGATCCACAGCAGATCGACCAGGTGCCAGAAGCAGGCAGCTCCCTCGACCAGCGCGGTGCGGGTCGCGCTGAGCTCGGCCCGGCGGGTCTGGGTGAGCACAAAGGCCAGGGCGGCCAGGCCCAGGCAGACATGGAACAGGTGCAGCCCGGTGAGGATGAAGTAATACAGGTAGAAATCGTTGGCCCCGGGGCCGTGCCCTGCGGTGGCCAACGAGATGTACTCGAACACCTTGAGGGCGATGAAGACCAGGCCGAACGCGATCGCCCCGGCCGCAGCGCGGGTGGCGATCGATCCGGCGCCGGCCCGTAGCGCGTTCAGCGCCAGCACCACCAACAGCGAGCTCGTGAGCAGGACCAGTGTGTTGAGCACCCCGACACCGAGGTGCAGGGTGCCGCGCGCGGCGTCGAACACCTCGGGTGCCTTGGCGCGCTCCACGAGGAAGGTGACGAAGAAGGCGCCGAAGACCGCCATGTCGCCGAACAGGAAGACCCAGGTGCCGCTTTCCCCGGGGATCCGCCGGGTGACCGGCGGGGTCACGGTGCCGCTCACGCCAGTTGGGCCTGCTCGGCCTTGATCGACTTCAGCATCACCGCGGTCGTGGAGAACAGCCACACCACCAGAACCAGGCCCGGGATGTAGAAGGCGAACACGCCGTTCCAGGCCAGCGGTCCGTCGTTGAACACCACCACCACACAGCCCGGCAGCGACAGCGTGGCCACCCACAGGTTGAGGTAGCCGTACCACCGCGGGAAGGTCGGCGGGTCGGCCTTGTCGACGAACGCCGCGACCGCCAGGGTGATGTTCTGCACGATGATGGTGCCGACGATGCCGATGAACCACAGCCAGAAGACGTCGTTGAGGGCCTGGGTGAGCTCGGCCGACCGCTCTTCGGGACGGTAGGCGGCCACGCCGAGGAAGAACTGCGGGAACAGCAGTGCCGGGACGAAGACCGTCGCGGCCATCAGCTGGGTCATCGACAGCATGCCCCAGCCGCCCTCGGCCCGGCGGATCCGCAGCACGATCGTCGCCAGGAACGGCAGGGCGAGCGCCGCGCTGAGCAGCGCACCGGAGACACCGAACCGGATCCAGAGCTTCTGGTCGACGAAGAACGCGGCGATCTCGTCGGCCGGGGCCGCCGGGGACAGTGGCGGGAAGAGCTGGGCGATACCGGAGAAGCTGGCGCCGTAGAGAATGATCATGACGGTGCCCGACCAGGCGCCGATGCGTTGCAGTGTCAGCTCCACGGCTGGCACGCTACCGGCCCTCCCGCAAGTTTTGACACTTTTGCCATAACTCGGCTCCACCGCCGTTGCGGGCCCGTGCCGCCACCCGGGTAAGCTGCCAGCGGTGTCAGCCCCCGTAGCTCAGGGGATAGAGCACGGCTCTCCTAAAGCCGGTGTCGCAGGTTCGAATCCTGCCGGGGGCACCATCTGACCAGCGGTTATGCATCTCCGCACAAGATCCGCACAACTAAGGCCAGCCTAATCGAACATTTGTTCGACATCACGGCAGCTCGAATGGCCCTTCACCGGGCCGCAGATCGTCGGTATTGATACGCCGGTACTCACCCAGCGGGCGAGCCGCACCGAACCGCCTCCGGAACCATCTGGGGCCATGCCGGACAGCCCACAGACGGGCCTTGGCGCGGTACTGGTGAGCGAAGTACCAGTGCCATTCCTCGACGTCAGCGCTCGTCAGACTCTTACGCATCGCACGCGTGCGGACGCCTTCACCTAGCGCCTCGACCCATGAAAGCACGCATTTGGTCTCACCGATCTGCGGAATGAGGAGGGCAAATCGCCAGCGCAATTCTGGACTCTCGGCAGTCATTACCCGCAGAGGATCAATCTTGGTGCGGTGGCCAGGTGCAGGTGCGTAGGGCTGTTTCTGCACACCGTTGACCTCAAGGTGCAGGGCGACGTAGTGCACCACGCCGGGTCCGTGGAGTTTGACGGATGCCTCACACACCGCCCATTGATGCCCTTCGGCCTCGGATTGCTCCAGATCACCGCGCGCCATCTGGGCGTTAAATTCAAATAGCCTGCCGCCCATCATATTCCGATCAAGACTTAGCTGCCGCCAAGCAATGAGCAATGCCAACAGCGTGGCAATCGACACCAATTGGGTCAGCAGACCCGGACCGGTATCGACTAGCCACGTCGACGTGGCGGTGAAGACCCCCCATAGCCAACCCGCCGCCGCAGCAATGAACGCGCACATAATCCTGATAGTTCCAGCAATGCGGCCGTTCGTGCCGATGCCACGCGGCAACGCGGCCGGGTAGTGTCACGTGCTCACCCCGGCGCGCCTCCTGTCGGCACGTGGCGTCCCAGCTCTGCGGCGCTGCCCAACAGGTGAGTCGCACTGACTCACAACGGGTTCCGGCTCCGCCTCGCTGGTGATGGCGACCCAGCATGGTTCGTTGGGTGTGCCGTCGCGGTGGTAGTAGCGGTCCTCTGACCGCCGGTACGTGCTGGGACGGCCGCAGTGCCCACACGGTTCGTCCCACTGCTCAACACGGCGGCCCGCGATCTGGGCCGCTATTGCCTGCTGCCTGTTCATCTGTGCGCCTCATTTTCTGGGGTCGCTCACCCGGCCGGGCGGAGATTCAGGGCCGGACCCGGCCGGGTGGCGACATTCATGGGGTAGGCCGCTCACCGCCGGGGCACATGGGAAGAATCCCCACGGCGGTGAGCGACCACAAGTGACCGCTGCCCTATCTGGCTGGAAAGGTGTCAGCCAGGGCGGCGGCGGCTCAACCGGCGTGCCACAACATCACACCGGGAACCAGAGCCGCTGGCCCGCAACATCAATCAGATTGCGGGTTGCAGCGACCCCCACGTTCTTTGGGCTACTGCACTCGTAGCAGTTCAAATGCGTTGGGTGTGAGAACCGTTGCACCCCAGCGACCAACCAGGAACAGGCCGGACTGATAGGTGGGCCGGTTGTTGGTACCCATGATGTGTGGAATCAATTCGATTGTGCTGCCGATTCTTTGGGACACCACCATCTGCGTGAAGTCGCCGTAGATCAGCACCTCTTCGCCGGTCGTCATCGCACCCGACATGTTGGACGCCTCGTAGAGGTTGCGCCCCAACAGTTGCGGCGGGTTCGCGGACGCCTCGCTGAACAACCTCGCCCCATTGCTTGACTCAAACTGCCGGATCGCGTTGATCACAGCCAGGTTCGCGATCCAGGAGGCGTTCGGCTGGAACCTCGGGGCAAGGGCTGCCTGAGTCGAGTACACATCGGCGCTGGCGAACGCCGCACCGGCGGTGTCGTTGTCGGCGGCAGTACCGGTCAGCGCGTCCAGCACACCGTGCGGCTGGCCAGTACCGGTGCCGTTGATCAACGCTTCATTCAACAGTTGCAGCGCGGCGTCTTGCAGAACCTTGGACACCTCGGAAAGCATTGTGGGCGCGTCCATCCCGACTTCCCGGCTGAACGGTGCCCACGCCGACATGCGATGATTGACCACGGTCGGTTCCGACAAGCTCGGGCTGTCGTCGGACACTTGCTCTGCTTCTGCGTACCAATGTGCCTCGGCCCCAGCGGAATTGACGAGATGCAGAACGTCGGTCACGGTGGGAATCACACGGGCGATCTGCAAAATCGGCGAAACGCTGCCGTCGCCAGTCAGATTCACCGCCGCATCGAGTTCGAACGGTACGAGATAACCTCCGGCGCTATCAGTCAAACTGAGGGCGCGTTCACCCTGTAGCTGGCTGACCTTCTGCATCGCGTCCCGTTCGGCCGGGGTGAATTTCAGCGCGGCCGACGCTTCGCCGAACGCCACCACCTTGGCGAACGCGTTCCGGTAGGCGTCGGAACCGCTTTCGGCGACGTACCGGCTGACCCACGACCGCTCCATGCCGTTGCCGTTGTCGAGCATCCGTTCCACCGTCTCGGCTGACCGGGCGGCCAGGGTGCCGCGCTTGACCGACTCGTCAAGCTGGCGCATGGCCCGCGAGCGCAGACCGGTGAGCGCGTCTACCGGCTCGTCCTGCCGGGTGATCGACTCGTAACCGGGCACCGGCGAGCCATCGAGTCGATGCGTGCCCTGCTCACCGATGGTCGCGAAACCGGGGTCACCGGTGGCGCGGGCCTCTTCGAACCGGATGCGGCCTAACTGACCTTCGAATGCGCGATGGTCGGCGCGAAGTTCGTCTAGGGCTTCCTCATCGGCTTCGCTGAGCCTGTGCTTGCTGGCGAGACGGCTCAGTTTCACGTCGGTTTCTGCCAGGTGTTCGACCACCTGTTCACGCGACATTGCGCGCAGTTCTTGCTTGGAGAATTTCATGGGGGTTCCTCACACGTTCGATTGAGCGACCCCGGTAATCCCCCGCCAGTACGGCGGGCACTCGGGGCACGGCGGTCCAACTGTCGGCGGCTCAATCGGTCGGGATCGCGGCCGGTGACTTTGTCGTCAGCAGCCGCTTTCGCGAGGTGAGGCGTCGTCTACCACGATACAACCGGGACGGTGCCGCAGGACTTCCCGGCGAACAAAGAAAACTAGCCACGGCGGTGGCTAATTTCGTCAGGCGAGCCATTGGCGCACGGTGCCGGTGCCCACCCGCAGCATCGCGGCGATCTGTTCGACCGGGATACCGGCGCGGTGTGCGTCGCGGCTGGCATCGCGGGCCACCCTGCGCGCACGGGCGGCCGCGTCACCGGCCTGGCGGGCCTCGCGGGCGAACTTCAACTGCCGGTGGCAACCGGCCACATCGTCAGGTTCGGCCGTCTCTGGGGCGCTCACTCGCCGTTCCGGTCCCGTTCGAACTCGGCCCACGCCTGCACGGCGGCCTCGTCGGTGCGGGCACCGACCAGGTTCATCCGGCGACCCCGCCAAAACAGCGGCGGACCCCATCGGCGTTCCATCGCGGCGAACTCTGGCAGGATTCTCCCGGCGCTCATTCGGCCCACGCAAACGGGTTCGTGTCGTCGTCGTCGTCGGTGCTGCCACCGGCGGCGGCCAAACGGCGGGCCACAGCGGCGGCGTCCAGACCCAAGAATGTGGCCAACCGCTGCCACGCGATCTGCGATTCCCGCTGGTCGGCGGTTGCCGGGTTGCGGACCTTCACACCGGACGGGCGGGTGATGAACCGGCCCTGTTTGCGGATGGTGGCGCGCAACGCGGACCATGTGGCGTATTCCTCGCACAGCATCTCGATTGCGGGACCATCTGAAATCTTGAGCGTGCCAGCGGCTTCCAGATCCTCCACGATCACATCCCACAACTCGGATGCCTTGGGAGACAACGATTCTGGCTTATCCGGCGCTTCCGGTCGCGGCACCGGTGGGGCGGCCGGGATTTTGCGGCCACCACTGTCGCGGCCATCGCCGCGACCGTTCAAAACGCGCAACTCACGCGGCGCGGGCTTCGGACCCCTTCTACCCATGTGAAAGTCCTTCCGTACCAGTCGATTTCACCATGCTACCCTCGCCGTCAAAACGGTCGAAAACCGGTCTCTACCAGCGGTTTTGCCGCTCGGCGGCACCGCCAGAAAAGGCAGGCCCCAAAACTTGAGCGCACATAAACGACGATGCGGAGCAGCTGTGTCGACGGGTTCGAGCCGCGATCGACACCCCACCCCCGGTGGGTTGGCCTGTGGCACAACGGGTTTGGCATCGCGGGCGAGACGTGAAGTGTTGGGCTGCAACATGTTTCGCCTCACCGTGGTGGCATAGCGACGGTGAACTCATCGTCGCCGTCGTCGCGGGGTTTGCGGGTGCGTCGCCTGTCCGCGTTCGTCTTGGCCTGGTGATGGTCACGGCACAACGCCATCAGGTTCTCGGGGTCGAGCGCGAGGTCAGGGTACTGGTGTACCGGTTTGATGTGGTCGGCTTCTGTTGCCGGATAAGGGCATTCGGACCGCTCGCATTGGGGGTGGCCGTCAAGGTAGAACTTGCGCAGCTTGCGGTAGCGCCATGTGCTGGTGACACCGGATGACGGCGACGGTCTGTCACCGGCCCGGCAGGGACAGCGTTGACCGGAAGGCACGGCACGTCGGCACCGCGAGCACACATACGGCGGTCGGTTAGGCACGGTCGGACTCCTTTGTGTTGGAATATGATTCGGCGAGCGCGTGAAACAGAGCGTGGATCACGCTGCGCAGTTGGCTTGCGCCGAGACCTTGGACGTGGAGGTCGACGGCCGACGCCATCTGCGTACCACGTTTAGCGTCGCTGACCAGGACTTTGGCCGCGCCGGTGGCGCGATCCTGTTGTGCGTCGCGTTGGTTGATGGCCCCGAGACGTGCACGACCGCTGATCGGCACGCCGCGTGTTGAGCGGGGCGTGGGCATCTAGCGGCCCTCACTCTCATCGGGGTCTGGCCACAGGTGGTCGGCCTGGTCGCTGAGCACCGACTGCCACAGCGACAAGAACCCGAGGGCCGCGTCGATCTGGCGGTCGGGGTCGGCGTGCAGCAGACCGGGCACGCCGCGAACCATCGTGTTGAGCATCCCCATGGAGCCGCGCTTCTCACCGGGTGGGAGCGCACCGGGGCGGGCCATGAGTGCCACGTCGATGGTCTGGCAGGCGACGTGCACTCGGCGTGCCCGTTGGGCCAGGTCGGTGTCGTTGGTCTGTGTCATCGGTGGTGCCTTCCGTTGTTGTTGGTTTGCTGCGGTCGGGGTGTACGGGGTGGACGGGGTGTACGCCGGGGTGTACCGGCATTTCTGCTGGCCAGGCAGGGGTGTACGGGGTGTACGGGGTGTACCGGCACCGACGATGTCGCGGGCCAGAAATTATGCAATATAAGGCAATCGTTAGTATAACTAGGGGGTTTACTGGTTGTGGTGTTGAGCAAACGCCGCGCAGCGTATGGCCCGCAATGACGGTCACGCCGCGACCGTACCGGCGGCCGCCAAAACCGCAGGGCGGGTGTGTATGGGGGTGGTACACCCCGTACACCCCGTACACCCCGCATTGACCTGCGACGATGGGCGTACACCCCTGGCGTACACCCCATCATTTCTGTACACCCCGGTAGCCGATCCCGTTCGGCAACTTGACCTCATCAAGCAAACCCTCATCGGTGAGTTCAGTGATTGCGGCATCGAAGTATTCGCGCCGATCCATCCGCATTGCGCGCCGCAAATCACTTCGGGCCACCGTCTCGCCCTCGGCCTTTTCGAGTCGCCGCAACAGATTCTCTTTAGTCGATTTCAGTTTGCTGGCTTCGGCGTATTCGTCGCGTTCAACATCGGCACGGGCACGGGCCAGGTTGGCTTGCCGCGCCTTCTCGGTTCCGGCGCGGGCCACCGATTCACGGGTGTGGTCGGACATCGCGAGCACTGTCCCGGCCAGCTGCCAGTCCTCGTCGCTGATCTGTTGACGGCTGTCGAGGGCCATCAGCCCGGTGGCCACTTTCAGTCGGCACAGCATGCGGTGACCGTCGAGCGGGTCGACGCCGGGGGCGCCGCGCAGTACGTCGAGCCGGTGGGCGCGCAACTGCTGCTGAATCGACGTGGGCACCACGACCTCGGAACGGTCGGGACTGGTCATGTTCGCGCCGGGGCCGAACATCGCCGGGATGTTCACGATGAACGGGTCGACCCGTTGCGGTGTGACATCGGGTGCGTCGGGGTCATCGACGGGCAGCCAGAGAAACCGCTGCGGGGTGCCCGCGTCGGCACCGTTGAGAAGAAACGTCCCGCGTGTGGGCTGCACACCCGTGATTAGGCAGGCGCGATAGGTGTGGGCGGCGACTTTGGTTCGGGTGTGTTTCTGGGCGTTGGTGAAACCCAGCGTCTCACCCGAATAGAGCTTTCGCAGTTCCGGTTCCAGTGTGGAGCCACGGCGGGTGAACAATGCTGCCACAGAGTCGATTTCGGATGCAGTGAACACCACCGGGTGACGCTGCTCATCGTCGCCAACAGTCAGCGACCTGGCGATACCCTCACCGGAACCTAAAGGCAGCTCGTCGATTTCGTCGGCACCGTTGCGGAACCTCACCGCTGCACGTCCCACCTGTTCGCAGCCACCTTTGCCGACACCGGACCCGCCGACCAGCGCCACCAGCATGTTCAGCGACGCCGGTTCCCCAATGGTGGACGGCAACTGCACTTCGGGCGGCAGCTCGCACACGGCACGCACCAGCACCACCCCGAGGACACCCCACGGGCCGACCATCCGGGACCGGGCGAAACCTTGAATGTGCGCCAGCACGGGCCGCGCTGACCAGAAATGTCGGACCACATCATCGGCGGGCGAAGTGTCCAATGCATTGGACACTTCTTCGGCGTTGATCCCTGAGCGCGGCACTTCGGCGGGGCCATCCCGGTCAGCTTTCCCGAACGCCGAACGGGTCGTGGCCTCAACACTTTTCACACCGTCGTCAGTAATCAACCCGTTGGCGTCACATGCGTCGACCAGGGCGTCATGCAACCATCCCCGGTTGTCGGGCAGCAGACGGGCCAGACGCAGCGCCACCCGGTTGAGGGTGTCGTTGCGGGAACCTCTTGCCGCGTCCCGCAGCATGGCCAGTTCGTCGCTGACTGCCTTTGTCACCCAAGGGTGTCTGCCGCTTGTGGTCCCGGCGGGCGCGGTCGCAGTCTTCGGTTTCCGGTCCCCCCATTCTTTGAACGCCGCCGTGTTGTGTTGAGCCATTCCGGGGATGGCAGCCGGGTCGGTGTGTTCGGTCTTGATATAGAGCGTGACACCCTCGGCGGCAGCGCGTTCCGCAGCATTCTCGTCGGCAACATCGATGCCGGGTAGCGACTCCCACGCCAGCAACCGCATATCAGGCTCAAGGCGCGTCCAGTTGGTATCGTGGGTGTCGCTGTCGCGATGTTGTTCCCCGCCCCCGGTTGGCTCGCCGGGGGCGGGTTTTTCTGTGTCAGTCACCCGTTGGCCTCCCCCATCACCCGCTGCCATTCCCAGTCATCGACCGTCGTGGAACGCACATAGCGTTCCCCGTAAAAGTCCACTGGCAGAAGCTCAAACGATTCTTGACGTTGTGGCGCGGCTGCGAAGATTACGCGGTTCTCCCCATCCGCGCCTCTCTGTGTGAGGACACCGGGGCAAGGAGACGTGTTGATCGTGTTGTCTTCATCTTTGAAGACGTTGATCCAACCTTTTAGCGGGGTGAAATTGAGTGTTTCCCAATCGGTCCCGCTCACGATGCGGCACCGCCGATAGGCTCGATGATCTTGTCAAGCTCCGCTTTGTCGATCTGAATGAGTTTGGGGCCGATGCGGTTTGCTTTGAGACGACCTTCACGAATCCACCGGCGGATGGTGCATTCTGCGACGTTGGCGTACTTGGCGGCGTCCACCACGCCGAGACGGGCCGGGATGGCAGGACGGGGTTTGATGTTGTGCATGGGGAAACTCCACGGTTGAACCAATTGGCCTGTCCGCATGGGCGGGTGGCGGTGTCAGGTCGCTCCGTGGCGAACCCCTGGCCGAAAGGGACCGCGATACTCTTGCTACCGACAAACTACGCTCACACACACGTGACCAGCAATGATCCGCCGTCTTACTTGTGAAGCTGCGTGCGCATTCCCCCAGCTAGACAGGGCTGCTCGTTCCGGAATCCCGAAACTTACGTGGCCGCCAGCTTCGACATCGCGACCGCTACTTCGGCATCGCGACCGGCCGCCACGTGCTGATAGCGCAAGGCCATCTGCGGCGTGGTGTGGCCGAGACGATGCATCAATTCGGCAGTGGTCGCGCCACTCTGGGCCGCCAGCACCGCGCCGACGTGCCGCAGGTCGTGCACCCGCAGCGTGGGCTTACCTATCGCTGAACGTGCTTTCTCCCAATGGGTTCGGTACAGATCAGCTCGCAGATGCCCACCATCGTCGCCGGGGAACAGCAGCGACTCGGGCGGTTTGGCGACATGGTTTCTCAAGTGCGCCAACAGCATCGGCCGAATGTGTGGCGGCACCGCCACGTCGCGGACACCGGCCGCCGTCTTGGGCGGGCCGATATGGAACTCACCCGACCGATAGGTGACGGCCCGGTGCACGCGCAGGGTGCCGCCGTCTTTGGACACGTCTTTGCGGCGTAGCTCGGCGGTCTCACCCCACCGCAGACCACACCAGGCCGCGAGCAACACACTGGCTCGCAGTTGGGCGGGCATCTTCGCGGCGAGCTTGTCGAGTTCAGCGGGGGTGAGGATGTCGACCTCGCGGCGGCGGGAAGTCTGCATCGCTGATCTGATTCGGCAGGGGTTGGCGTCGAGCACTTCGTCCTGCACCGCTGTTGCGCACACCGCATGCAACAGGGCGTAGGCGTGCGCGTTGCGGGTGGGGTGGCCGGTGCCGAGGTCGGCGTGCCATTGGCGAACGCGAGCCGGGGTCAGCGTCACGATCTTGAGGTCGCCCAACGACGGCAAGATCAGCCGGTCCAACATCGAGCGGTAATGCTGACGGGTGCGCGGCCGCAGTGCTCGCTGTTCGATCCATCGGTCGGCGTAGGCGCGCAGCGTGACGCCGTCAGAGCGCTCCACGGCACCCCACGTGCCGAGGTCGATTTTCTTGCGCTCATCGGCCAACCAGCCTTCGGCCCCATACCTGTCCGCGTAGGTTCGCGGTGCGCGGTGCAGTCGGCCGTCCGGCCCGACGTACCCCGCCGAGAACCGGCCACTGCGTTCCTGCCGGATGCGTCCGAACCCTCGTCGCGACCCCATTGCTGGCCCCTTTCTGCGCGCAATCTGTGCACAACATAAGTGCCCAAATGTGCACAGCAGCGACTATAACTGCCGGAAGGCTTGGAGTGCCTTAATCGCAGGTCAGAGGCGAGAAATGGCATGTCAACGGCACACTGTCACGCCGATAGTCAATCAGGTTCGAATCCTGCCGGGGGCACTCGCCGCTTCGGCTGACGTTCACCGCTCAGAATCCAGTGCGGCCATGTGCGCTGCGGGGTAGCGCTCACCCGCCACCTGGTCCGCCGGCACCGCCGCCTCGATCCGGGCGAGTTGGGCCGCGCTGAGGTCCACCGCGACGGCACCGAGTGACTCGGCCAGCCTCGCCCGGGTGCGCGCGCCCACCAGCGGCACGACGTCCCGTCCGCGTGACGCCACCCAGGCGATCGCCGCCTGTGCCACCGTGATGCCCAGCTCATCGGCGACCCCACGAAGCGCCTCGACCAGCGCCAGGTTGCGGTCCAGGTTCTCTCCCGAGAACCGAGGGCTCGCGGCGCGTGAATCTCCCGGCCCGCCACTGGTTTTTGTCCAGTGCCCGCTGATCAGCCCACGCGAGAGCACCCCGTAGGCCGTCACTCCGATACCGAGTTCCCGGCAGGTGTCCAGAATGTCGCGCTCGACCCCGCGTGACGCCAGGGAGTACTCGATCTGCAGATCGCTGATCGGGCGGACCGCTGCCGCACGACGGATGGTGTCGGATCCGACCTCGGACAGTCCGATGTGCCGTACGAATCCGGCGTCGACAAGATCCCCGATGGCACCGACGGTGTCCTCGATCGGCACCGCCGGATCCAGGCGCGCAGGGCGGCAGATGTCGATGTAGTCGGTACCGAGGCGCTGCAGCGAATACGCCACGGCGGTCTTGACGGCGGCCGGGCGGGCGTCGAACCCGAACCACGAGCCGTCCGGGCCGATCTGGGCACCGAACTTCACGCTGAGTTGGTAGGTGTCCCGCGATACCTGTCGCAGTGCTTCTGCAAGCAGGATTTCGTTGTGTCCCATGCTGTAGAAGTCGGCTGTGTCGAGCAGCGTGATCCCCGCGTCCAGCGCTGCGTGCAGCGTCGCGACGCTCTCGTCGCGGTCCGTGTCGCCGTACGCCGCAGACATGCCCATACAGCCGAGGCCGACTGCCGAAGTGGTGAAAGTTCCGAGTTCCTTCGTTTCCATGAGCGCCAGTGTTCGGCGTTGCGGCCGGGCCTGCCACGTTCCGTTCAACCAGGGACTGTGAGTCCCTGTCTCCCCGCCTCAGATCAGCGACAATGGCCGAATGGACCGTGACGCACTCGCGGAATTCCTGCGCCGTCGGCGCGAGTCGATGACTCCCGCCGAAGTCGGATTGTCGGATGGGGTACGTCATCGCCGCACCGCGGGCCTGAGGCGCGAGGAGGTGGCACAGCTCGCGGCGATGTCGGTCGACTATTACTGCAGGCTCGAGCAGTCCCGAAGTCCGCAACCCTCCACGCAGATGATTCGAGCGCTCGCTCGCGCGCTGCGGTTGACGGACGACGAGACAGCCCACCTGCACAGGCTCGCCGGCCACGCCGCCCCGGACCGCACCGTACGTTCGCACCACGTGCGGCCCGCGCTGCTGTTCGTCCTCGACCAGATGCGCGACGCCGCGGCCTTCGTCTGCTCGGACACCTACGTCATCCTTGCGCAGAACGATGTGGCCAAGCTGTTGATGGGCGACCGGACAGCGACCGCGACCGGGGTGCGGGACAGCCTCGCATGGCACTGGTTCACCGATCCGCATGCCCGCGACGAGGTTCCCGCCGACGAGCACGACGAGCACTCCCGGACCACGGTGGCGGACCTGCGGGCGGCGTGGGCGCGCCGGCGCAACGATGCCGACATGCAGGAACTCGTCGACGCACTCCTCGAACACAGCGCTGAGTTCGCCGAGCTGTGGGCACGCCATGAGGTCGCCGTCCGGCGCAGACAACGCAAGACGTTTCAGACGAAGGTCGGCCCCATCACGCTGGACTGCGAAGTCCTGATCACCGAGGACGACAAGCAGTTGGTGGTCCTCACCCCACCTGCCGGCTCCACGGCGCTGGCAGATCTGCGCCTGCTGGCTGTCGTCGGCGACCAGGCCGTCGGCTCTGACTGAGGTCGGTTCACTTACCCCTGGTCTCGATCACCCGGGCAGCGACCTCGCTCAGGCGGGTGTTGCTGTCCTGCGACAGCTTGCGCAGCATGTCGAAGGCCGCGACGTCGTCGACGTCGTAGCGCTCCATGATGATGCCCTTGGCCTGCCCGATCCGGTCCCTGGTCGACAACGCCGATTCCAGCTGCTCGCTCTGCCGGCTCGCCATGATCGCCGCGGCGGCGTGGGCGGCGAGCACCGCGCCGATCGTCTCGGCCTCGGCGTCGAACACATTCGGCTCGAACGCGAAGAGGTTCAGGGCACCCGCGGTCTGCGAGCTCGTGTAGAGCTTGAACGACAAGCCACTGAAAACCCCGAGCTCGACGGCAGCAGCCGAGTACCTCGGCCAGCGTTCCTCGGAGCGGAAGTCGTCGCTGCGCACGATGAGCTCATCGAGCGCCGCCTGCACACACGGACCCTCGTGATACTTCATCTGCAGCTCATCGAGCTGATGCGGCAGCTCCGATGTGACGCCCACCGAGTCGAACTTCCCCCCTTTCCCGATGAGCAGCACGCCTGCCGCATCAACGCCCGGGATCAGCTTTTTGGCCTCTGTGGTGACGTCGGACAGAACATCATCGACCCGCCGCGGCGTGGCCACCGTCCGAGCGAGCTCGGCCATTCGGTTGGCCAGCTCGTGATTTGACGATTCGGTCATCCCCCCAGACTCCCCTATCCGGCGCACGCCGTACAACCAAAGGGGTTTGCGGTGCGGCTGTGCGGGCAATGCAGCCGTGAGACAGAGGTGACGGTCGACCGTCTTTTCTGTCAGGTCTCGTCGGTTCAGACCTGCAGCCGGCGGGGCCGCCCCGTTTCGACAGGTCACTCCGTTAGTTGTAGTAACGTGCCGGAGGTGGGCACGCAGCAGGTCTGGATCCTCGGCGGATACCAGAGTGACTTCGCCCGCAACTTCGACCGCGAAGGGCTCGACTTCTCCGATCTGACGGCGGAGGTGGTCGACGGCACCCTTGATGCGGCGGGTCTTGACGCTCCCGACGTCGGCGTCGTCCACGTCGCCAACGCGTTCGGTGAACTGTTCGCCCACCAGGGCCACCTGGGTGCGATGCCCGCCACCGTCAACGACGGGCTGTGGAACACCCCCGCGACCCGGCACGAAGCGGCATGTGCGTCGGGCAGCGTCGCTATCCTCGCGGCGATCGCCGACCTCCGCTCACGGGCGTACCGCACCGCGCTCGTCGCCGGGATCGAACTGGAGAAGACGGTGCCCGGCAACACCGCGACGACGATTCTCGGCGCGGCCGCGTGGACGGGCCATGAAGGCCAGGACGCCAAGTTCATGTGGCCGCACATGTTCGAAGCTGTCGCCGCCGAGTACGACCTCCGGTACGGCCTGGACGAAACACACCTGCGCGCCATCGCGGCGCTCAACTTCGCCAACGCCCGGCGCAATCCGAAGGCGCAGACCCGCAACTGGGCGGTTCCCACGCCGCTGACCGACGACGACGTCCAAAACCCGGTGGTCGAGGGTCGGCTGCGCCGCCTCGACTGCAGCCAGATCACCGACGGTGGCGCGGGCGTCGTGCTGGTCAGCGACGACTGGCTGCGTGATCACCCGCAGGCACGACCCCTGGGCCGGATCGAAGGCTGGGGTCATCGCACCGTCGGCCTCGGGTTGCAACAGAAGCTCGACCGTTCCCGGGATGACCCGTACGTGCTCCCCCACGTCCGTACCGCAGTGCGCGACGCCTTCGGCCGGGCGAGCGTCACCCTCGACGACGTCGACGGGTTCGAGGTGCACGACTGCTTCACGCCCAGCGAGTATCTCGCGATCGACCACATCGGACTCACCGCCCCCGGTGAATCGTGGAAAGCCATCGAGAACGGCGAGATCGAGATCGGCGGCCGACTGCCCATCAACCCCAGCGGGGGCCTGATCGGCGGCGGACATCCCGTCGGCGCCTCCGGGGTGCGGATGCTGC
This sequence comes from Mycolicibacterium hippocampi, assembly GCF_010723735.1. Taxonomy (GTDB): domain Bacteria; phylum Actinomycetota; class Actinomycetes; order Mycobacteriales; family Mycobacteriaceae; genus Mycobacterium; species Mycobacterium hippocampi. The sequence goes on from NZ_BLLB01000002.1 coordinate 5,503,106, forward strand.
TGGACGCCGCCCGACAGGTCAGTGACAGGGCCGGCGACTACCAGGTCGAGGGCGCAAAGACGTTCGGCACGCTCAACTTCGGCGGAAGCACCGCCACCACCGTCAGCTTTGTCATCGGGAGTCCACAGTGAGCATTCGCACCCACCCAGAGGTTGTCGGCAAGTTCCTGTCCACCCTGCCCGAACAGGACGACCACCCCTATCGCACCGGCCCGTGGCGGCCCCAGACCACCGAGTGGGATGCCGACGATCTGACCGTTGTCGACGGCCAGATCCCACCGGACCTCGACGGCGTGTACCTGCGCAACACGGAGAACCCGCTACACCCCGCGCTGAAGCACTACCACCCGTTCGACGGTGACGGGATGCTGCACATCGTCGGCTTCCGGGATGGAAAAGCGTTCTACCGCAACAGATTCGTCCGCACCGATGCATTCAGCGAGGAGAACGCCGCAGGCGGGCCGCTGTGGCCGGGCATCGGTGAACCGATCGAACTGGCCCGGCGCGACTACGGCTGGGGCGCCCGGACCCTGATGAAAGACTCGTCGTCGACGGACGTTGTCGTACACCGCGGCACCGCGCTGACCAGCCACTACCAGTGCGGCGACCTGTACCGCACCGACCCGTACACCGGCAAGGCCCTCGGAAAGGAGGACTGGTACGGCGCCTTCCCCTCGGCATGGGGCGTGTCCGCCCATCCGAAGGTCGACGACCGCACCGGAGAACTGCTGTACTTCAGCTACAGCAAGCAGGCCCCGCACCTGCGCTACGGCGTGGTCGACGACACCGGTCACGTGGTGCACCGCGTCGACGTCCCGTTGCCCGGACCCCGGCTGCCGCACGACATGGCGTTCACCGACAACTACGTGATACTCAACGACTTCCCGATGTTCTGGGACCCGGCGCTGCTCGAGCACAACGTGCACCTGCCGGGCTTCCACTCCGACATCCCGTCCCGGTTCGCGGTCATCCCGCGCCGCGGCGACACCACGCAGATCAGGTGGTTCGAGGCCGATCCCACCTATGTGCTGCACTTCCCCAACGCCTACGAGGACGGCGACGAGATCGTGCTCGACGGGTTCTTCCAGAGTGACCCCGAACCCGCCGATGACGGCCTGGGCGACAAGTGGGCGCGGCGATTCCGGTTCCTCGCCATGGACCGCATGCAGTCACGGCTGCACCGCTGGCGCTTCAACCTCGTCACCGGCGAGGTCCGTGAGCAGCAGATGTCGGACAGCATCAGCGAGTTCGGCATGATCAACCCCGGCTACGCCGGGCATGCCTACCGCTACACCTACGCGGCCACCGCCAAACCCGGCTGGTTCCTGTTCGACGGGTTGGTACGCCACGACCTTCAGACCGGCGTCGAGGAACGCTACGCGTTCGGCGACGGCGTATTCGGCAGCGAGACGGCGATGGCGCCACGCTCCGGGGTCGCCGCCGGCGAGGACGACGGGTATCTGGTGACGCTCACCACCGACATGGCCGCCGACGCATCGTACTGTCTGGTTTTCGACGCAGCACGGGTCGGCGACGGGCCGGTATGCAAACTTGCTCTGCCCGAGCGCGTCTCAAGCGGCACCCATGCGACGTGGGCGGCGGGAGCCGACCTTCGCCGGTGGCGGGAGACCGACAGCGCGGCAGCCTCGATCGGCCTCTAGTTGGCGCCACCACCCAACGCTGTAGCCCGGATGCTCGGGCTGCTCGGCGACGAATGGACGCTGCTGCTCATCCAGCGTGCGCTGCTGGGCGCCCGTCGCTACGGCGAATTCGCTGCAGCGCTTCCGGTCTCGCATTCTGTGCTGACCGCGAGGCTGCAATCACTGGTCACCGACGACCTCCTGACCCGCCGCGAGTACCAGACCAAGCCAGCGCGTTCGGAGTACCTCGTGACGGCGCGCAGTCGATCGCTGTGGCCGATGCTGGTCTCGATCTGGGAATGGGAGCGCCGCTGGGTCGTCGACCACGCCGAGCAACTGCCGGGCATGCGTCACGAAATGTGCGGCCGCGACTTCGCGCCGCAGACCACCTGCAGCGCGTGCAGCGGCGTCGCGAGTGAGGAACACGTTGTGGCGCAATGGGGACCGAGCGGCGGCTGGGCACGGTCCGTTCCGGCCACCGCGAACCGCCGCCGGTCGGGCGGCCGCCGCACGGGCGCTGTCGCGCTCTTCCCGCAGACGATGAGCGTGATCGGCGATCGCTGGGCATTCGCACTGCTGGTCGCGGCGTTTGTCGGGGCGTCCAGGTTCACCGACTTCCAGTCTCAGCTCGGCGCTCCACCCAGCACGGTCGCCGCCCGGCTGTCGGTGTTCACCGGCGAGGGGATTCTCGGCAGCACACGCAACCGGTACCGGTTGACCGACAAGGGCCGCGCGTTCTTCCCCGTTCTGGTGACCGCGCTGCAGTGGGCGCAACGCTGGTATCCGGATCCCGAGGGCCCGGCGGTGGTCCTGATCCATACGGTGTGCGGCGGCGGGTTCGCGCCGGTTCTGGTCTGCGATCGATGTGGTGAAATGCTGCATGGTGGGCAGGTGCTGCCGGTCCGGTAGTCGTCCCGCCGGAAGGGCGGTAGTGGCGGCGAAGCTGTTGCGGGACAGTGTCGGCCGGTCATAACGCTCGGCGGAATCAGCCAGAATTTGGGCTGGCACTCTCGCATCGAGAGTGCTAATCTCGGCGGTGCACAGTGATTGGGTCGCCCGCCAGGGTGGCGGGCCGTGAGTGACATAGGAGGTGGATTGCTGTGCTTCGCTTCGATCCCTTCGGCGACCTCGATGCCGTTACCCGGGGCCTGCTTGCCAACCAGACCGGATCAAATCGCACCCCGCGGTTCATGCCGATGGACCTGTGCAAGATCGACGACCACTACGTCCTGACTGCCGACCTCCCCGGTATCGACCCCGGGTCGGTGGACGTGAACGTGGACAACGGCACCCTCACCGTTTCGGCCCATCGAACCGCCCGTTCCGAGGAGTCCGTGCAGTGGCTGGCGAACGAGCGGTTCTTCGGCACCTACCGCAGGCAGCTGTCGCTCGGCGACGGCATCGACACATCGGCGATCTCGGCGACCTATGAGAACGGCGTGCTGACCGTGACCATCCCGGTTGCCGAGCGCGCCAAGCCACGCAAGATCGACGTCTCTCACTCGGGCGCACAGAAGTCGATTCAGCCGTCCACGGTCGATTCGAGCTAACCGCCGGCCGATCGAGGCTGCGGGCAGATCCCGGTCTGCCCGCAGCGTCGGCGGCTCACAAGTGCCGGTTCAGCCGGAACTGCAGGTTGTTTCGCACCGCAGGCCATTCGATGTCCAATATCGAGTAGACGACGGTGTCCCGGCGGGATCCGTCGGCCAGGATCTGGTGACTGCGCAGCACTCCGTCGAGTTTCGCGCCCAATCGCTCGATACCGGCCCGGCTGGTGGCATTGAAGAAGTGCGTGCGGAACTCCACCGCGACACAACCCAACCCGTCGAAGGCGTGGCCCAGCATCAGCAGCTTGGTCTCGGAGTTGACCCCGGTTCGCCGGGACGCAGCCGAATACCACGTGTTGCCGATCTCGAGGCGCCGATTGGGTCCGTCGACGTGTAGATAGCTCGAGGACCCGAGCAGGACGCCGTCCTGCCTGCTGCGCACCACGAACGTGAGCCCGGTGTCCGGATGCTGCACCGACAGCCGCGCCTCGACCCAGTCTGCGGCACCGCCCGCCTTCGGCGCGAACGTGAACCACAACTGTCCCAGTTCACCATCGGCGGCGGCCGCGTCGATCTCGGGAATGTGCTCGCGGGCAAGGGGTTCCAGCGTCACCCAACGGTCACCGGCGAGCGTCACCGGTTCGACGAATCCGGTCATGACAGCGCGCGCTCGGCCGTCGCGCTCTTCCACGCCGCCAGCATCGTCCACACCGACAGCAGCGCCGCGAGCAGCGCGACCGCACCGCCGACGTAAAGCCCGTAACCCGCCGCGACGGGCGGGTAGACGTAGAGCCGGTAGAACCACACCGCCAGCACCACCAGGACCACCGAAATCCCCAGCGCCACTGTCGAAGCCATCCGGGCCGAGATGCCGCGGGCCGACATCGCCCCGGCGACGACCAGTGACGACGCCAGCAGCACGATGAACTGTCCGACCCCGAACCCGGGAGGTGGCACCGGCATGGCTCCCGCGGTGACCCCGCCGATCGCGTTGGCCCGTCCACCGCCGTCGTCCGTGGACGTCAGCCAGGGGAACCACGCGCTCACCGCGACGACCAGCGCACACAACGCCACCAACCAGCCGGGACGCACGCGAGCCATTCCCGCACCCTACTAGGGTGAGGCGATGAGCGATCTTCCGGAATGGGCGCGTCGGCTGGAGCTTTCCCCGCATCCCGAGGGCGGTTGGTACCGGGAGACCTGGCGCAGCGACCTGACCGTCCCGCAGTCGGTGTTGCCGACGGACTACACCGGCCCTCGCAACGCCGGCACCGCGATCCTGTTCCTGCTCATGGCGGGACAGCAATCGGCATGGCACACGGTGCGTAGCGCCGAACTGTGGCTATATCACTCCGGCGGACCGCTGCTGCTGGAGGTCGGCGAGGAACAGCAGTCCCCACAGACCCACCTTCTCGGTGCGGACATCGTGGCCGGGGAGAGCCCGCAGTTCGTCGTCCCACCCGGGTATTGGCAGCGTGCGCGTCCCCGCGACGACCAGCCCTGCCTGGTCAGCTGCGTGGTGGTCCCGGGGTTCGACTTCGCGGACTTCGCCCTGGGCGCTCCTAACGACTGAGCAGGTCGACCGCGGCCGACACCAGCGCGGCGTTGTCGGCGGCGGTGGAGCCGTCGGGAAGGCACAGCGTGTCCTCCATCCCGATGCGGGTCTGCACTCCCCGCACGCCCGCATGTTCCAGTAGCGGCCAACAGCTTTCGTCGAGCCCGTGCAGCAGTACCGGGGCGGGCGACCTTGCCTCGGCCACCATGGCGAGCAGTTCGTCGGCGGTGGCGGCGTCACTGTCGGCTCCGAGCTCGATCATCACCCGCAGGCAGTGCGGGGCGATCTCGGACGCCGCCCACGACTGCGCAGCCTCGGCGTGGAAGATGCCCACCTCCACCCCGAGCCCGCGGCTGAGCAGCACCTCGGCCAGCTCCGGCGACCCGGGCTCATGCCAGTTCAGCGACGCGAAGTCGGGCAACACCGTCCAGCTCTCGACGGCCTTGCGTCGCTGCTGCGCGTCCGGCAGCGCCCAGAACCCCGTCGTCACGCCCAGCGGCAGACCCGGCGCGGCGTGGCGTACCGCCGCCACCGCGGCGTCCACCTGTTCCGGCAGCAGCGAGTCGACACCGTCGGTGGACTTGGGGTGCATGTGCACGGCCTTGGCTCCTGCCGCGTGTGCGGCGACGGCCTCGGCTGCGAGTTGCTCGGGGGTGACGGGCAGGGCGGGGTGCTGATCCGGGGTCCGGGCACCGTTGATACATGCCTTGACGTAGATCTTCGGGCTGCGGGGCATATCCCCAATCTTGGCCTACATGTCGGGACTCGGCAGGCCGTGACCCGCTCCTTCCGGGCATGTCAGAGGCCGTAGAGTCCTGCCGTTAGGCTCGGCACAGGACACGCCCGGACCCCGCGGTTTCAGCAGCGGCTGGACGGGTAGTAGAAATGCAAGCGTGCCGTGGGGCGCGTCACAATGGATTCTGCAGACAGGATGGGTCGATGCCGAACAGCTCAAGCGGAGAGTCGAACACCGCACAGTCCGCGTGGTTGTCGAAGTCGGCGTCGCAGACCCGCGGGTCGGACAAGAAGGAAGTCCAGTTCCACTACGACATCTCCAATGACTTCTTCAAGCTGTGGCAGGACCCCAACCAGGTCTACAGCTGTGCCTACTTCGAGAAGGACGACTACACACTCGAGCAGGCGCAGATGGCCAAGATCGACCTCTCGCTCGGCAAGCTGGGACTCGAGCCCGGGATGACGCTGCTCGACATCGGCTGCGGCTGGGGCGCCACCATCATGCGGGCGGTGGAGAAGTACGACGTCAACGTCATCGGCCTGACGCTGTCGGAGAACCAGAAGAGGCACATCGAGGATCACTGGTTCGCCAACTCGAACAGCAACCGCAAGATGGAAGTGCGGTTGCAGCCCTGGGAGGACTTCGACGGCAAGGTCGACCGGATCGTCTCGATCGGCGCGTTCGAGCACTTCGGCTTCAACAAGTACGACGACTACTTCAAGAAGACCTACGACTGGATGCCCGACGACGGAGTCCAGATGCTGCACACGATCACCATCCCGGAGGATGAGGAGATCAAGGCCAAGGGGCTGCCGCTGACCATGTCGCGGGTGCGGTTCATCAAGTTCATCATGGACGAGATCTACCCCGGCGGCCGTCTGCCGCTGGCGTCGATGGTCAAGGACCACGCCGTCAAGGCCGGCTACACCGTGACCCGGGAGCAGCACCTGCAGCCGCACTACGTCAAGACGCTGGACACCTGGGCCAGGAACCTCGAGGCGAACAAGGACGAGGCCATCGCGATCACGTCCGAGGAGATCTACGAGCGATTCCTGAAATACCTGGACGGATGTGCCGATCTGTTCCGTGAGGGTTACACCGACGTCGTCCAGTTCACCTGCGAGAAGAAGTAACTGACGGCCGTGTAGTAACTTGTGGCCACACACGTAGCCTGATTGTCAGCGCACGAAGCAAGTGGCCGCACGGTTCGGATGGAGGTCGGTCGACCTATGGTCGAGAGCACGGGGGAACCGCGGGAGGCAGGCAACAAGATGGAGCCCCACTTCGAAGAGGTCCAGGCGCACTACGACCTCTCCGACGTGTTCTTCGGTCTTTTCCAGGACCCGTCCCGTACCTACAGTTGCGCGTACTACGAGCGTGACGACATGACGCTCGGCGAGGCGCAGATGGCGAAGATCGATCTCGCCCTCGGCAAGCTGGATCTACAGCCCGGCATGACGCTGCTCGACATCGGCTGTGGTTGGGGCTCGGTGATGCAGCGGGCGGTGGAGAAGTACGACGTCAACGTCATCGGCCTGACGCTGAGCAAGAATCAGGCCAAGTTCGTCCAGGGGCTTCTCGACGGGATCGACACCGACCGCACCCGGCGGGTGCTGCTGCGCGGCTGGGAGCAGTTCGACGAGCCCGTCGATCGCATCATCAGCCTGGAGGCGATCGAGGCCTTCCCTCAGGAGCGGTACGCGCCGTTCTTCAAGGCGTGCCACAGCTTCCTGCCCAGCGGCGGCCGGTTCGTCATCCAGGCGATCCTGGGGCACCCGTTGAAGCGCTGGCCCGAGCTGGGCATCCCGATCGTGATGTCCGATCTGAAGTTCATGCGGTTCATCGCCAAGGAGATCTTCCCCGGCGGCTCGGTACCGTGTGACGACGACATCATCGGGCTCTCCGCCGACGCGGGGTTCTCACTGGAGCAGAAGCAGCTTCTCAACGAGCACTACGTCCGCACGCTGGACACGTGGGCCGAGGCGCTGGAGGCCCACCACGACGAGGCGGTCGCCGCCACGTCGGAGGAGGTCTACCAGCGGTACATGAAGTACCTGGTCGGCTGCAGCGACTTCTTCAAGCGCGGCATCAGCGAGCTCGGACAGTTCACCCTCACCAAGGCCTGATCTCCAAGCCTGATCTCCAAGCCTGATCTGCTGCGCTCAGGCGCGGCCCAGAACCAAGGCCACGTTGTGGCCGCCGAAGCCGAACGAGTTGGTGACGGCGTACTGATAGTTGCCCGGGCGCGGGCTGCCCGCGACCACGTCGAGGTGGATGTCCGGGTCGAGGTTCTTCAGATTGCGGGTGGCCGGCACGATGCCGTCGCGCAGAGCCAGCAGTGTCAGGATCGCTTCGACCGCGCCCACCGCCCCGACCGAGTGCCCGAGCGCGCTCTTGGGGGCGTACACCGCCGGCGCGTGACTGCCGAGCGCATTGTTGATCGCCACCGATTCGGCCACGTCTCCGACCGTGGTGCCGGTGGCATGGGCGTTGACATGGTCGATGTCGGTCGGCGCCAGGCCGGCGAGCTGTATCGCCCTGCTCATCGCGAAGCCGGCCCGTCTGCCGTCCGGGTCCGGAGCCACCATGTGGAATCCGTCCGAGGTGATGCTGGCCCCCATCAACCGGCCCAGGATCTTCGCCCCGCGGGCTTTGGCGTGCGCCTCGGTCTCGATCACCAGCAGCGCCCCGCCTTCGCCGAACACGAACCCGTCCCGGTCCCGGTCGAACGGCCGACAGGCGCCCTCGGGATCGTCGTTGTTCTTCGACAGCACGATGCGCATCTTGGCGAACCCGGCGATCGGGACCGCCTCGATCCTGGACTCGACCCCGCCGCAAATGGCGATGTCGGCCTCACCGAGCACGATCTGCCGCCAGGCCTGGGCGATTCCTTCCGACCCGGACGCACAGGCGGAGATGGGCGCCAGCGCACCGGCGCGGGCGTGACGCTCCAGCGCGACCGCCGCCGCAGGCCCGCTCGGGGCGTATTGCTGGACCGCGGTCGGGGACACCTGGTCGAGCCGCCCCTCACGCAGATGTTCGTAGGCGAACAGGATCTCTTCGATACCGCCCATTCCGGTGCCGATGGAGACCGCGAGCCTGCGGGTGTCGACGTCCGGTGAGCCGGCGTTCTCCCATACTCGCCGCCCGAGGACGACCGCCATGTGCTGCAGATAGGACCACTGCTCGGCCTCTTCGGGGGTCAGCTGATGGTCGAAGGTCTCCAGCAGATGACCGCCGATGCGCACCGGTAGGTCGAACTCGTCGACGAACGAGTCCTTGAGCGTGCGGATGCCGCTCCGGCCGTCGAGCAGAGCCTGCCACGTGGTCTCCGCGTCGGTGCCCAGGGCTGTTGTCATCGCAACCCCGGTCACCACCACGTCCGGGAACTTGCTGTCCATCGTCATCGCCACCCTTACCCCTGCGAAGTATTTCGCCGGGACTACCCGCTGTGTCAGCGTTTACTCACGGATTTCCGGCGTCGCCGCGGGGTATCCGTCCCTCCATGAAACAGCATAATTTCCGCAAGGGCGACAAAGTCACCTGGCAGAGCCATGGCAGTACCGCCGAGGGCACTGTGCAGGAGAAGATCACGTCGGACACCACTGCAGCCGGGCGTACCGTTCGGGCGTCCGAGGACGAACCGCAGTACCGGGTGCGTAGCGACAAGAGCGGGAACGACGCGGTGCACAAGCCGGAGGCGTTGACGAAGAACTCGGGTTGACCCGCGCGAGCGGTCGCCGAGCGTACGGTTTTGACGGAATTCGGGCGCGAATCCGTCATAAACCGTACGTTCACCGGCTACTGAGGGGCTACTGGGGCGAGTAGCCCAGCGCCGCCTTGGTCTCCAGATACTCGTCGAACGCGAAGTGACCCCACTCGCGCCCGTTGCCGCTGCGCTTGTACCCGCCGAACGGCGCGTTCAGGTCGAACCCGTGGTTGATCGCGACCGAACCGGCGCGGATCCGGCGGGCCACCGACCGTGCCTGATCGAGGTCTGCTCCCGAGACGTAGCCGGCCAGACCGTATTCCGTGTCGTTGGCGATCTCGAGGGCCTGATCGAGGTCGTCGTAGCCGAGGATGCACAGCACCGGGCCAAAGATCTCCTCGCGGGCGATCGTCATGTTGTTGGTGACGTTGGCGAACACCGTCGGCTTCACGTAGTAGCCGGTGTCCAGCCCGTCGGGACGGCCGACACCGCCGACGACGACGGTCGCCCCCTCGTCGATGCCCTTCTGGAGCAGTCCCTGGATCTTGTCGAACTGCGCCTTCGACGCCACCGGACCGATCGCGGTCTTGTCGTCGGGGTCACCGACCTTCACCGCTCCTGCGGTCTCCGCGGCGATCGCGATGGCTTCGTCCATCCGGGATTTCGGCACCAGCATGCGCGACGGCGCGTTGCAGCTCTGGCCGCTGTTCATCATCATCACCGACGTCCCGGCGGCCACGCTCTTGGCGAAGTCGTCGTCGTCGAGCACGATGTTGGGACTCTTACCGCCGAGTTCCTGGGTGACCCGCTTTACCGTCGGGGCCGCGTTCCTGGCCACGTCGATGCCGGCGCGAGTGGAACCGGTGAACGACACCATGTCGATGTCCGGGTGGCTCGACAGCGCCGCCCCGACACCGGGGCCGTCGCCGTATACCAGGTTGAAGACGCCCGCGGGAACGCCTGCGGCATCGATGATCTCGGTGAAGATCTGCGCCGAGTAGGGGGCCACCTCCGACGGCTTGAGCACCATGGTGCAGCCGGTGGCCAGCGCCGGGTAGACCTTGCACGCGATCTGGTTGATCGGCCAGTTCCACGGTGTGATCAGCCCGCAGACACCGATCGGCTCTTTGACCACGAGGGTGCTGCCGTGCTGCTCCTCGAACTGGAAGTTCTTCAACACGTCGATCGACGTGGCCAGGTGCCCGAGGCCCATGTTGACCTGCGGACCGGCGGCCAGGGATGCGGGCGCGCCCATCTCCTCGCTGACCGCGTCGGCAAGATCGGAGGCCCGCTTCTGGTACTCGGACAGGATCGCGCCCAGCAGCTCGAGGCGTTCCTCACGGGTGGATTGTGACCAGGTGGTGAACGCCTTGCGGGCAGCTTCGACGGCCTTGTCGACATCGGCGGGGCCGCCGATGGCGATCTGCCCGGAGACCTGCTCGGTGGTCGGGTCGTCGACGTCCAGAGACCGCTTCTCGACCGGGTCCACCCACTGGCCGTTGATGTAGAACTTCAGGTATTCGCGCATGTCTCTCACTCTTCCCTAGATCTCGCGCCTACTGGGTACCTTCTGCGTACCACGTCCGGAAACGGTCGTACTTGGGCATCTCCTCGGAGTTCGCCGTCGGGTCGATGCACACATGCACCACACCGACTTTGCCGCTGGCGTACGCACGGGCTATCGCCGGGCCGATCTCGTCTTCCTTCTCGACGTACTCACCGTGGCAGCCGAAGCCCTCGGCGATCTTGTCCATCCGGACATCCTTGCTCCAGTGCACGCCGGGCTGCGGTGACGGCTGGGTGAAGGTGCGCTTGTACACCCCCACCTCGAGGCCCCACTGGTGGTCGACACCGACCACACAGACCAGCGGCAGGTTCAGCCGCGCCGCAGTCTCCAATTCCGCGATGTGGAACAGGAATGCCGAGTCACTGGTCAGCAGCATCACCGGACGCTTGCCCCCCTCGGCGACGGAGGCGCCGACGGCATACGGCAGTCCCGTGCCCAGGTGTCCGAAGTTCTGGTTCCAGATGACGTCGCGCGGCTTGGCCTGCGAGTAGGTCCATTGGAAGATCACGGTGGCGCCGCCGTCGCGCACCATGATGCCGTCCTCGAGCTCTTTGAATGCTTTGGTCGCCTCGACCACGTAGCGCGCCGGGTGCACCGGGGTGCGTCCGCTCGGGGCCTCTTCGGCCACCCTCGCCAGTTCCGCGGCATCGGCTTTGACGAGCGCCTCGAGGTCCGCCGACGGTGCACGCGGGGTGTCGCGAAGCGCTTCGACGAGTTGCGGCACCACCCCGCGCAGATCGCCGACCAGTGGGACGTCGACGGGGCGGTTCACGCCGATCGCGGTCGGATCCTGCTCGACCAGAACCCACTTGCGCTTCGCGTCGTTGCCGGCCCAGTGCTGGGTCCGCCCGTAGTGCATGGGCTCACCGAGCTCGGTGCCCAGCGCGACGCACAGGTCGGACTTCTCGACCGCCTCGTTGGCGGCCGGGGAGAACAGGTAGGGAAAGGTCCGGTCCTGCAGTCCCGGGATGTATGACGTGCCGCCGGAGGTCTGGATCACCGGGCAGCCCATCAGGTCGGCCAGCTCCTTGACCTCCTGCTGGGTGCGTGAGGTGTGGACGCCGTGGCCGACGAGCAGGATGGGGCTTTCGGCTTCACGGATCAGCCTGACCGCTTCGGCCACCTCCTTCTCACCGGCACCGTGGTCGACGAGGCGATACCAGCTGGGCGGCAACGGCTCCGGGACGTCGAGCTCCTCGAGGATGACGTGCGACGGATACTCGATGTAGCTGGGGCCGGGGGTGCCGGACATCGAGCGGCGGATGGCCTCGCGGATGATCTCGTCGGTCTGGTCGGCGTACTCGATCGAGCTGCTGTATTTGACCGAAGGCGTGAAAAGCCCTTCCTGCTGGATGAATTGGATGCGTCCGCGGCGTACCCGCCGTTCGGTCACGCGGGCCCGCTGACCGCCGAGGAAGATCACCGGTGAGTTCTCCACCAGCGCGCACATCATGGCCCCGGCGATGTTGGCCACCCCGGGCCCGAGCGTGCCGATGCACAGGCCGGGTCTGCCGGTCATCCGGGACGCCGCTTCGGCCATGAAGCCGGCGCTGAGCTCGTGGTGCGGCGCGACGACCGACCAGCCCCTTGCTTCGGCTTCGGTGAACATGTGCACGAAGTTGGGGTCGGGGATGCCGAACAGCGTGTTGACCCCCTCGGCCTCGAACAGGTCGAGAATGCGTTTGTAGACGGGTACGCCCATCAGTGCTCCTTCATCGGTATCGCTGCGCGAGTATTTTCCGTTGTGCTGCAGGTGAACCGAGCAAGGACCGGTTCAGTGCGGCGCGTTTGAGGTAGGTGTGGATCCCGCTCTCCCACGTGTAGCCGATGCCGCCGTGGAGCTGCATGGCCTTGCCTGCGACGTCGACGGCCGCCGAGCACGTGTACGACTTGGCCATCGCGGCCGCCACCCCCGCGTCGGCGTTGTCGGAGACGGCAGCCACCGCTTGCGCGACGAGCTGGCGCGACACCTCGACGGCGACGAGCATGTCCGCGCATGCGTGCTTTACCGCCTGGAAGGACCCGATCGGACGACCGAACTGGTGGCGCATCTTCACGTAATCGACCGTGGCTGTCAGCATCTGCTCGGCCAGGCCCAGACTGTCGCAGGCGAGCGCCACTGCGGCGCGGTCCTGGAAGGCCCGGATGGCCGCCGTAGGTGCACCGGCGAATGGCAGCACCTCGTCGATCTCCGCGGCGTCGGCGGTGACGGTGGCCAGCCGGCGGGTCTCGTCGGCCACGGGTTGTGCCCGCACAGTCAGCGCGGCGGACGCCACGACCGCGACCCCGGAACCGCCGATCAGCAACAGCCGGTCCGCGCCGACAGCGTCGGCCACGAACTCTGCGTGCCCAGTCGCCCGACCGCCGTCGATCACGAAGTCACCTGCCACCGCGCACAGCCTGCTGCTGCCGTCGGCGACGGCGCTGAACAGCTCGTCTCGTAGCCGGCTGTGCTGCAGCTGGTTCAGCAGTCCGACGACGAGCGCCGCGCAGCCCAGGTAGCCGGCGGTGCCCGCTGCTCTGCCGATCTGATCGAGGATCACGGCGGTCTCGCCGAAGGTCGCGCCGGCGCCGCCGAGCTGCTCGGGTACCTCCAGCCCGGTCCAGCCGGCGTCGACCAGCACTGCCCAGCCGACCTCTCGATCCTTGGCCAGCAACTCACCGGCGACAGACCGCAGCTCGTCGTGAAACTCCGCGAACTCGTTGGCGGCCATCACACCACGCTCGGCTCTCGCGGCAAGCCGAGTCCGCGTTCGGCGATGATGCTCCGCTGGATCTCGCTGGCGCCGCCGGGGATGGTCCATTCCCAGGAGCCGACGAAATCCAGAACCCAGGAACCGGATTCCCAGCCGCTCGACATCGGTTTCGTCAACACGGTGTGCGCTTCGGGGCCGGTGATCTCGACGGCGAAGTCGGTGAGCCGCTGCAGCAGCTCGCTGTAGTACAGCTTGACGATCGACGCGTCCGCCGGCCCTCGGGGGCCGTGCTCGACGAGTCGTCGGCACAATCCCCGCAGTCCGGTGATCTCCGTCTCGAAAGCCGCGAGCCGATCGGCCACGACCGGATCGTCGACCGGCGCGGACCGCAGCAGCCGCCGGAACCCGGCATTGGCGAGGCGTTCGGCGAGCTCCAGCATCGTCATACCGCGCTCGGCGCCGAGGGTCTCCTGGGCCACCTGCCAACCGGCGTTCTCGGCTCCGATCAGGTTGGCCGCGGGGATCCTGACGTCGTCGAGGAAGATCTCGCAGAAGTGGGAGTCACCGATCGCGTTGCGGATCGGGCGCACCACCACACCGGGCGTCGTCATGTCCAGCAGGAAATACGAGATGCCCTGTCGTTTCGGAGCTTCGGGATCGGTGCGGGCCAGCAGCAGGCACCAGTCGGCGTGCATTCCTCCGCTGGCCCAGAGCTTCTGCCCGTTGACCACGAACTCGTCGCCGACCCGGCGCGCGGTGGTGCGCAGTGACGCGAGGTCCGACCCGGCCTCGGGTTCGGAGAATCCCTGCACCCAGATCTCGCCTTCGAGGATCGCGGGCAGATGCCGCCGCCGCTGCTCCTCGGTCCCGGCAACCAGCAGCGTCGACGCGGCGTGGTGGATTCCGACGAACGCGAGCACCAACCGGGGCGCGTCGTGGGCGGCCAGTTCCTGGTAGAGCACCACCTGTCGCTCCACCGGGAGGCCGCCTCCCCATTCGGCGGGCCAGTGCGGCACCGCGAAGCCCGCGCTGTGCAATTCGGCGAACCACGCCTTCTGGAACCGGACGAACTCCTGCTCATCGGCGCCGGACTGCGACTCACGCCAGTCGCGGGCGACGTGCTCGGTGCACCAGGCCCGGACCTCGACCCGGAAGTCGTCGAGCTCGCTCATGAGTACAGCCCCGACAGTCCGCGCCGTCCAGCGGTACGCGTGAGGTGGTCGCGGGTGGCCGACAGCCCGAACGGCAGGCGGCGCAGCGGCTGGCTGTAGCGCGACAGCCACGACAGCGTGGTCTCGTCGCAGAAGCCGACCGCGCCGTGCAGCTGATGACACACCCGGAACACCACCTCGGCCGCTTCGATCGCCGACATGCGCAGCGCGAGCGCGTCGTCGACGGCGTGCCGTTGGTCGGTGGCGATGCTCCACAGCGCGTGCTTGGCGAGGATGTCCACGCCGCTGCGTTCGACTTCGGCGTCGGTCAGCTGGAACTGCACCCCCTGGAAGGACGACAGCGACTGGCCGAACTGCTTACGGAGGCTGACATGTGCGACGGTGAGCGCAATCGCGCGGTCCAGCATGCCCAGCAGGGTCCAGCACGGCAGCACGAGCGTCAGAGCGATGTCCCGGGCACCGGCGTCGTCGAGCGGGGTCAGGCCGAGTTCGGTGACGAAGCCCGGTTCGACGGGCCCCCGGCCGGTCACGAGCGCCCGACGGCCATCGATATCAACTGTGCCCCAACGTAGGTCGAGGCCCTCGACAGCGGCGGCCGGCCGGGGACCGCCGACGGCGATGAGCCCGTCGACGTCGAGATCGGGCGGGGTTGCCAGCCGTTCGGCCAGCGGGTAGGGCAACGCCCAGTGCCCGGCGCTGCGGCACAGCGCTGCTGCGGCCTCCAGTCCGTCTGCGTCGGTGCGCGGGTCGAGCTCCCATGCACCGAGTTCGTCGAGCACCGGACCCACGAGCGATTCCCGACTGCCGGGATCCGCTTCGGCCTGCACCACCAGCAGGTCGCCGCCTGCGGACTCGAAGGCGTGCAGAGCCTGGCGGCCGTACTCCGATGCGTCGTCGCTGAGGTCGAGGATCATCGGCCACCGCCTGCGGCCAACATCGAGCGGGACAACAAGATCCGTTGCATCTCGATGCTTCCCGACGACACGGTGGACGCCTGCGAGTAGCGCCAGTGGTCTTCGACCTCTCCGAGGAACCACCGCGCGCGATGATCGTCGTGGCCGACCTCGGCGGCGATGTCCATCAGCACCTCGGCGCTGTCCTGGTCCAGTTTGGTGACCGCGATCCGATAAGCGGATGCGTCACCCGGGGTGATCCGGCCACTGCTCTGCAGCGTCACGACCCGGTAAGCCAGCAGCCGGGCGCGGCGACAGTGTGTCAGCATCCGGATCCACCGGCCTCGCAGCTCGGCGGGCAGTACTTCCCAGCGCGGTCCCAGTACCGTGGGCGCGGCCGCGAGCAGACGTTCACAGCGGGCGTACCGCGCGATGCCGACGCGCTCGAACGACATCACGTCTTGCACGATCGACCAGCCCTGATCGACCGTGCCCAGCACATCCGCGCCGGTGACCCGCAGGTCGTCGAAGAACACCTCATTGAGGTGGTGCGGACCCAACATGGTGCGGATGGGCCGCACCGTGATCGCCGGATCGTCCATCGGCACCAGAAAAATGGTCAGACCCTGCTGTTTCTTCTCACCGCGGGAGGTGCGGGCGAGCAGGAAACACCACTGCGCCATCGTCGCGTAGGACGTCCAGATCTTCTGGCCGCTGACCGACCAGCCGCCTGCACCGTCGGGCCGGGCAGTGGTCCGCAGCGACGCCAGATCCGAACCCGCCTCGGGCTCGGAGAATCCCTGACACCAGATCACCTCACCCGCCGCGATGGGTGGCAGGTGCGTCCGCTGCTGTTCGGCTGTGCCGTGCCGCATGATGATCGGCCCTACCCAGTTGACCCCCATGTACTGGGCGCCGCGCGGCTCGTGGTGCGCCCACATCTCCTCCCGCACCACGGTCTGCTCCCAGACCGACGCTGCGCCACCGCCGAATTCCTCGGGCCACGCCAGGCACAGCAGGTTGCGCTCGGCCAGCGTGCGACAGAACTGCTGCGCGGTGGCGAGGTCGGCAGGGTCGTCGGTGAACGCACCGAGAAAGTGCTCTGGCACCTGCTCGTTCACCAGCCGGCGCAGCTCGCGCCGCAGATCACCGGCTCGTTTGCCCATGTCGAAGTCCACGGTGCCCCTTACCCGACCGCTGCGTCTGTTGTCGGCACCGCAGCGGCCAGACCGAGCTCGTCGAGCACCGCGGCCGTGTCGGCGCCGAGCTCCGGTGCCGGCCCGCGCACCCTGCCGGGGGTGCGGGAGAACCACGTCGGCACACCGGGGAACGTGACCGGCCCGTGCGGCGTATCGACGGTCTCGAACATGCCGACGGCGTTGAGGTGCGGGTCGTCGAACAATGCGTCCGGTGTGTTCAGCCGTGCCGCAGGGATTTCCAGCTCACGGAAGAGCTCCAGCCACTCGTCGGTGGTGCGCTCGGCCAGTGTCTGCGCCACGAGTCCGTAGACGGCGTCGATCTGATGGGCGCGCGCCTCCAACGTGGCGTACAGGTCGGACGCCCATGACGGCTGCACCGCGGCGATGAACGCGTTCCAGTGCTTGTCGTTGTAGATCAGCGCGGCGATGTGGCCGTCCGCGGTGCGGTACGGGCGCCGGTTCGGCGCCACCGTCCGCGGATACACCGCCGGTCCCAGCGGGGGGTCGAACATGGCGCCGTTGGCATGTTCGACCAGCATGAAGGACGCCATGGTCTCGAACATGGCGACCTCCACCTCCTGGCCCTCGCCGGTGCGCTCGCGATGGAACAACGCCATCGTGGTCGCATAGAGCGCCGTCAGGCCTGCCACCTTGTCGGCCATGATGGTGCCGACGTAGTTGGCTTCGCCGGTGAGCTGTTCCTGTACCGCGGGTATTCCGCATTCGGCTTGGATCGTGTCGTCGTAGGCGGGGCGATCCCGCTCGGGACCGCGCCTGCCGTAGCCGTAGCAGTTGGTGTACACGATCGCCGGGTTGAGGGCGGCAACGTCGTCATAGCCGAAGCCGAGCTTGGTGATCGCCTTGGACCGCATCGAGTGGATGAACACGTCGGCGCGTTCGACAAGCGCCCGCAACGCTTCCCGACCCTCGTCGGACCGCAGGTCGAGCACGACGCTGCGCTTGCCACGGTTGACGTTGACGAACACCCCACTCATGCCCGACACCGGACCCACGGAGATGAACCGGGTGTTGTCACCCTGCGGCGGCTCGACCTTGATCACCTCGGCACCCATGTCGGCCATGATCTGGGTGCAGTACGGGCCCATCACCATCGCGGTCAGGTCGATCACCCGCACCCCTGCCAGCGGTCCCGGCATCGACTCAGGCATGGGCACTCGCCGCCATCGCGAAGCTGTACCGGATGTGGTCGTTGTGCCCGTCGGGCACCACCGGGAACCTCACGGGCTCGGACATGTCCCGGATCGCGGCGAGGTGGTCGGCCACGTCCTCGATCTCCCAGGACGGGCGGTACACACCCGGCGATTCGGTGACGACTGCCGTAGCCACCCGGCCGGCCAGCGCGACGAACATCTCCCCGGTGGCAGAACAGGATTCGTGTGCAAGGTAGCCGACGACGGGCGCGACCAGTTCGGGGCCCATCGGGGGGTAGGCGGAGGTGTCGATGCCCGCTGCCATCCGCGTCACCGCGGCCGGGACGATGACATTGCTCGTGACGCCGTGCGCCGCGCCTTCCATTGCCGCCACGTTGGACAGCCCGACCACGCCCGCCTTGGCGACCGCGTAGTTGGCGACGTCGTGGTTGCCGTACAGACCGCCGATCGAGGAGGTCAGCACGATGCGGCCGTGACCTGCCGTGCACATCTGCGGGAACGCGGGCCGCACCACATGGAACGCGCCGCGCAGGTGCACGTCCAGCACTGTCTCGAAGTCCTCGTAGGACATGTCTTTCAGGGCCGACCGGCGCACGATGCCTGCGTTGTGCACCAGGATGTCGATGCCGCCGAAGCGCTCGAGAGCGGCGCCGATGATGGCCTGGCCGCCCTCGGGGGTTGCGACTGAATCCGTGCTCGCCACGGCTTCGCCTCCGGCATCGACGATCTCACGCACCACGTCGTTCGCGGGGCCTCCATCACCGCCCTCACCGTCGAGCGCGCCCCCGGGATCGTTGACCACCACCTTCGCGCCGCGCTCGGCGAACATCAGGGCGTAGGCGCGGCCCAGCCCCCGCCCGCCGCCGGTGACGACCGCGACACGTCCGTCGAACCTCAGCTCACCCATTCCCACTCTTCAGGGTCAGGCCGTCGAGGTCGCCGGTGGCGCGCCAATCGGCGAGGAGATCATCGAACGCATAGAACCCGGGCGAGTAGAAGTCGCCGAGGAACGAGCCGTTGCCCTCGGCACCCCCACGGCCCTCGTTGTTGTAATAGCCCGGCGTGCAGGACAATTCGAACGCAGAGTTGTCGATCGCCAGTTCTCTGATGGTCGCGACCCAGGAGTTCTGTCCCTCGTCACTCGGCTCGACCGTGGTCGCTTCGCGGCTCTGCGCTTCAGCGAGAATGTAGGCGATGTGTCTGGCCTGCTGCTCGAACATCGCGGTGGTATTGGCCGATACCCCACCCTGAATGAACCCGGTGAAGAACATGTTCGGAAATCCGCGGCTGGTCATCCCGTGCAGGGTCTTGTATCTGTCCTGCCAGTACTCGAAGAGCGACAACCCGTCCCGCCCCTTGATGGTGTCGATCGCATACCGGCGGCTGATCTCGGTGGAGATCTCGAACCCGCTGGCGAAGATGACACAGTCGACGTCGTACTCGACCCCGTCGGCGACGATCCCGTTCTCGGTCAACCGCTCCACACCCTTGGACGCCGACACGTCGACCAGTGTCACGTTGGGCCGGTTGAAGGCCGACAGATATTCCTCGCTCGAACACGGCCGCTTGCACATGAACCGGTAATAGGGCTTGAGCGCCTCGGCCGTCGCAGGATCGTCGACCACGGCTGCCACGCGACGGCGCAGCCTCTCCATGATCTTGTAGTCTTCCTCTTCCCGGAACGCCATGATCTGTTCGATGGTCACCGACGCCGGATCCTCGGTGCCCGCGATGCGCGCCGTCAGGTTGCGGCCGAGCTCGGTCCAGAAGTCGCACACCAGATCCGGCTCGCCGAACACCACGCCGACGAACGGCGACCAGTTGTGGAAGTTGCGCTTGCGCTCCTCCTGCCATCCCGGTTGCAGATCGGCGGCCCACGCCGCGTCGGTCGGGGTGTTCGCGCGCTCGTCCACCGAGGACGGGGTGCGCTGGAACACATAGAGCTGTTCGGCATCCCTGCCCAGGTGCGGCACCAGCTGCACGCCCGTCGCGCCGGTACCGACCAGCGCGACGCGCTTGTCCGCCAACTTGTCGAGGCCTCCGTCGGCATCTCCGCCGGTGTAGTCGTAGTCCCAACGCGCGGAGTGGAAGACGTGTCCTCCAGCGGCCCGGTACTCCTTGATGCCCGGGATGTCGGGCAGCTTCGGACGGTTGTACGAACCCTGGGCCATGACCACGAACCGGGCTTTGATGTCGTCGCCTCGGTCTGTGCTGATCCGCCACCGCTCGAGGCCCTCGTCCCAGCGCAGTTCCCGCACCTGGGTGGAGAACAACGCGCCGTCGTAGAGGCCGAAGTGCTTGCCGATGTTGCGGCAGTGCTGGAAGATCTCGGCGCCATCGGCGAACTTCTTCGACGGCATGAAATCGAGCTCTTCGAGCAGCGGGATGTAGCAGTAGGCATCGTTGTCACACTGGATCCCGGGGAACCGGTTCCAGTACCACACGCCGCCGAAGTCGCCGGCCATCTCGACCACGCGGACTCCCTCCACGCCGGCCTTCTTCAGATAGGCCCCGGCCAGGAGTCCGGCGAATCCCCCGCCGAGAATCACGACCTCGGCGTTCTCGACGACGGGGTCGCGCTCCGTCACCGTGGTGTAGGGATCGACCTCGTAGAACTCGGCGAACTCCCCTTCCAATTCCAGGTACTGCGAGGCGCCTTCGGGCCGTAGCCGCTTGGCGCGCTCCTGCGCGTACTTCTCCCGCAGTGCCGGGATGTCGATGTCGGTGGGCGTGTCAGTCGGCCCGCAAGTCTCCACAGTTCCTCCTTCTCGGGGCGAATTCGGCGCGCAATGCGACGCTGAGGGTGCTTCAGCGCGCCGGATTCGCTACAGCTCGCGGGGTTGTCCGGTTCCCATGTACTTCGACAGCTGGTGGTGCAGGTTGACGGTGCTGCGTTCGCGGTACGGGTTGGGCCGGGTCCCGGGGAAGCCGGCCGACTTCATGCCCTGCTGCACCGCGGCCATGTTCGAGAAATCCTGAGGCAGCACCGACAGCCAGTTCGGTGAGTCCTTCGGCGTGTACTGCCATTCCGTCTCGGGCTCTTCACCTTTCGGGTACAGCTCGAACACCGCGACCTCGAAGATGCATTTGTTCGGGTCATAGCTGGGATCGGGACGCGCCGAGTAGCACAGCGCGCTGGTCAGACCCTGGCCGATCTGGAAGTTCGGGAAGATCTGCCACGCGGTCCCGCTCTGGCCGAGGATGTCCGGTGGGATCGTCGGCCAGATCACGCCGCGGGCCTCGTCGTCGCGACGTGCCGAAGCCAGCCAGTGCTGCAGCACCTTGTCGGGCGGTGTGCCCTCGGGCAGTTCGTCGACCAGCCGCTTGGCCGCGTTCACCAGCGTCTCGGTGGTGGTGGCGTTGGTCTGCTCCCAGGTGTACATCTGCATCTCGGCGGTGGTGACGCGCGGGTCGTCTCCGGTGCCGAGACGGATCTTGGACTTGGTCTCGTCCATACCCTTCGGCGCGTCGTAGCCGATGTTGCTGTGCCGGCCCTGCGCTTTGGCCCAGCCCTTGAACTCGCCGAACTTGTTGAACTCGGGGTGCGTGGTGAAGACGTGGTAGGTCTCGTTGAAGGCCTCCATCGCGACTTTCCAGTTGCAGTCGAAGTACAGCCACTTGCGCCACTTGTAGCGCATGTTCTCCAGACCGAACGGGTCGAGAATCTTCGACGCCGGGAACAGATAGTCGACCAGTGGCTCGCAGCCGGGGTCCATGTTGACGAACAGCCATCCACCCCAGGTGTCCACCTGCACGGGCGCGAGGTGGGTGTTCTCACGCGTCAGCGTGCCCTGCCAGTCGTCCTGTTCTCGGATGTGGGTGCAGGCGCCATCGAGACCGTATGTCCAGCCGTGGAACCCGCACACGAATGATTTGCGCGCCCGACCGACCGCGTTCTTGGCACCGTCCGGGGTGTCGACGAGCTTGCGGCCCCGGTGCATGCAGACGTTGTGATGGGCGGCGAAATCTGCGGCAGAAGACCCGGTTCCGGTACGCACGATGATGACCGAGTCGTCGAGGATGTCGTAGGTCAGGTAGCTGCCGACCTCGGAAATCTCCTCGACCCTGCCGACCTGCTGCCAGACCTTTCGCCACAGTCTGTCGCGTTCGGCGCGGGCGTACGTCTCGGAGATGTACGCCTCGACCGGAATCGTCATCGGCTCGGACAGATCTTCGGCGATCAAGCCTGTGGAGTCGTCCTCGTCGGCGTCGATCTCGATCGCGGTGTCGAGGTGGGATTCGGTATGGGTCATCACATTTCTCGCTTCCTCGAGCGGCCCGACATCACTGTTCCGTCTGCTGGATCGCTGCGCGGAAGGTCTCGTCCTTCAAAAACAGCGACGTGTTGTCCGCCCCCAGGTGGGTCCACTTCAGGTTCAGCCCGCCGTCGACGAGCAGCGTCTGGCCCGTGATGTAGCTCGACAGGTCGGACAGCAGGAACAGGATCGCGCCGGCCTGCTCCTCGGGGGTGCCGCGGCGTCCCATCGCGATCGCGGTGCGGTCACGGTCCGGATCCTCGTCGACGTACATCGCCGACGCGGCCGTTTCGGTGACTCCCGGTGCGACGGCGTTGACCCGGATTCCGTCCAGCGCCAGCTCGACCGCCATGGTCCGCGTCATCGCCACCACGGCAGCCTTCGCTGTGCCGTAGGCGATGTGGAACGGCGCGGTGTTCATACCGCTGATCGACGACACCGACACGATCGATCCCGTGCGGCCTTCGGCACGCAGTTCCCGGCTCACGGCCTGGCTCATGAAGAAGGCCGTCTCGAGGTTCGCGGCGAACAGTGAGCGCCAGTCGTCACGGGTCACCCGGGTCGACGGCATCCAGGTGGCCGGCGCGGCGCCACCGGCGATGTTGACCAGTCCATAGAGGTCGCCGGGAGTTCGACGAACGTTCTCCAGCACGGTGGCGATGCCGTCGTCGGTGGACGCGTCGGCCGCTACCGGGACCACCGACAGGCCCCGGCGCGCCAGGGGGCCCACGTGTTCGTCGAGGTTTTCCTTCGATCGGCTGACCGCCACCACAGTGGCACCCGCCTCGGCGGCCAGGCGCGTGACCGTGGTCCCGATGCCGCCGCCACCTGCGCCGGAGACGACAACGATGCGGCCGTCCAGCGTGATCGAAACTCCAGGACTCATCTTAATTGTCCGGACAAATAGGGCTGTTCTGCATATTGCAGAACACTATTCCGCAGCGGTTATGCCACCGTCAAGGCCGATCTGGACATCGACACCTCGCTATTGTCTGGACTAGTTGGACCTTGCTAACGTCCGGACGCATGAACGCCAGGTACGTCGCGCAGGACCCTTCTGCTGCGCAGGGATGGCAGCTGGACCGGGTGACCGCACCCAGCCGACTGTTCGGCGCCAACGGCCTGCGCACCGGGCCCGACGGGCGCATCTACGTGGCCCAGGTGACGGGCAGCCAGATCAGCGCACTGGACCTGGCCACCGGTGCGGTCGAGACCGTGAGCGCCAAGGGAGGCGACATCATCGCCCCCGACGATGTCGCGTTCGGCGACGACGGCACCATGTTCGCGACCGAGGTGATGGACGGCCGGGTCAGCGCGCGCGACAGCGCGGGCCGCACCCGGGTGCTACGCGACGATCTGCCCTGTGCGAACGGCATCACCGTCCATCGGGGTCGGCTTTTCGTCGGCGAATGCCGCGACGGCGGCCGGCTGATGGAGCTCCCACTCGACGGGAGCGCCCCACGAATCCTGGTCGACAATCTGCCGTCACCCAACGCGATGGAGGTCGGCCCCGACGGGCTGCTCTACTACCCGGTGATGACGGCCAACGAGATCTGGCGAGTGGACCCCGACGAGCACAGTGAGCCGCAGCGCGTCGCCGCCGACCTCGGCGTGCCCGATGCCGTGAAGTTCGACGCGGACGGTTTCATCGTCTCGACCCAGGTGGCCAGCGGACAGGTGCTGCGCATCGACCCCCGCAACGGCGACAAAACCGTGTTGGCACAGTTGAATCCGGGTCTGGACAACCTGACCTTCGTCGGCGACCGGCTGTTCACGTCGAACTTCACCGGCGAGATCACCGAGATCCACTCCGGCGGGCAGACCTCCACCGTGTTGCCCGGCGGGTTGAACTGGCCGTTGGACCTGACCGTGTCCGACGGGCGGCTGTTCATCGCGGACGGCACGTACTTCTACGCGGTCACACCGGAGGGTTCGCTGCAGACCGTCGGGATGCTGTTCTCCCCCGGCTATCCCGGATTCCTCCGCGGAATCGATGCCGTCGGCACGGGCGAGTTCGTCGTGACGACATCGGGCGGTCAGGTCGCCCGCTACCGTCCCGAAGCCGGGGAGACCGACTTCCTGGCCACCGACTTCGATCAGCTGTACGGCGTGGCCGTGACCCCCGACGGGACGATCGTGTTCGCCGAGCTGGGCACCGGGAAGGTGCACAGCCTCATGTCGGGCACCCTGGCGACGTTGGCCTCAGACCTGCAGGACCCGGTCGGTGTCGCGCTGGATCCCGACGGTGTGCCGTTGGTCGCCGAATCCGGCGTCGGGCGGGTGGTTCGGCTCAGCCCGGGCGGGGTGGACACCGTCGTGGACGGTCTGCAACGTCCACAGGGTCTGCACGTGCGCGACGGCCGGCTCTACATCGTCGACGCCGGCGCCAAGGAACTCGTGGAGTTCGACCTGTTCAGCAAGACCCGCAACACCATTGCCACCGGCATTCCCGTCGGCGCCCCACCGGGTGTCGAGCCGAAGCCGCTGAAGGGAATGCCGCCTTTCTCCGGCCCGCAGGGACCGTTCGCCGGCGTCACCTCGGGACCGGACGGCACGCTGTACGTCTCGGCCGACGGTGACGGCAGCGTGCTGGCGGTGCGCCGAGTATGACCGCCACAGCCGGTGATCACCGCTACCTGCAGGTGGCGCGTGCGCTGCGCAAGGAGATCGTCGACGGGGTGTATCCGGTGGGTTCTCAGCTGCCCACCGAACACGAGCTGTGCGAACGGTTCTCGGTCAGCCGCTACACCGTGCGAGAGGCACTGCGCCGGCTGCGCGACGACAACCTCGTCGCATCCCGTCCGCGGGCGGGCACCCTGGTGGTCCCCCGCCCGAGCACCAACTCGTACGCGCAGGACGTCATGTCGATCGACGACCTGCTGGCCTTCGCCCAAGGCGCCCGGTTCGCGATCGAAACCAACGCGATGGTCACCGTCGACGACGCACTGGCCGAACGTACCGGCCTCGCGCCGGGCACGGAATGGCTTGCCGCGAGCGGCTACCGGCGCATCGACGACGCGACCGCCCCCGTCTGCCGCACCGAGTACTACATCAACCGCACGTTCGCCGCGGTGGGCCGGCTGCTGCACCGGCACACCGGGGCCATCTTCCCGCTGCTCGAGGACATGTTCGGGGTCAGTGTCGTCGAGGTACACCAGGAGATCTCGGCAGTGCTGCTGGACGCCGAGATGGCCGGGCGGCTGGAGACCGACGCCGGGAGCGTCGGCCTGCAACTGCAACGCACCTACACCACGTCCGACGGCGAGATCGCCCAGGTAACGGTCAACACCCACCCGGCGTCGAGATACCGGCACGCGATGACGATGCGGCGCGTCAGGGAAACTCGGTGACCACCCTGGCCGATGCGCTGCGCGGCGCGGCGGCCGCGACTCCGGACCGGATCCTGCTGCGGGACGGTGACCTGACATTGACCTGTGCCGGGCTGAGCTCCCAGGCGACCAGCCTGGCCGCTGCGCTGACCACGCGGCTGCCGGTCGGCAGCGTGGTGTCGTTCATGGTCCCCAACTGGCATGAGGCCGCCGTCATCTACCTCGGCGCCACGCTCGCGGGCATGGTCGTCAACCCGATACTGCCCTCGCTGCGCGACCACGAACTGCGTTTCATCCTCACCGACGCCGACAGCGGGGTCATCTTCATCCCGGAGACCTTCGGCGGTCACGACTATGCCGCGATGCTTTCCCGGGTGGCCGCTGATCTGCCATCCGCTCCCGAGGTCGTCGTGGTGCGCGGCGACCCCCGCGGCCACACCGCGTATGCCGACCTCTTCACGGCACCGATCGTCGAGCCGCTGCCCTCGCTGGACCCCGATGCGACCCGCATGATCCTCTACACGTCCGGCACCACCGGACGCCCGAAAGGTGTTCTTCACAGCCATAACACGATGGATGCGTTGATCGCCCAACTCGGGAAGTTCTGGCGGATAGAGGCCGGTGACACGTTCCTGGTGCCGTCCCCGGTCGCCCACATCGGCGGATCGATCTATGCCTTCGAGTGCCCGCTGCTGTTGAACACCCAGGCAGTTCTGATGCAGCGGTGGGACTCCGACGCCGCCGTCGCGCTGATGCTCGAGCACCGGTGCACCCACATGGCAGGGGCGACGCCGTTCCTGTCGGGTCTGCTCACCGCGGCGGAGCGGGCCGGCACCCGGCTGCCTGACCTGAAGGTGTTCATCTGCGGCGGCGCGTCGGTACCACCGTCTCTGATCCATCGAGCCGCAGAGTATTTCGAGCGTGCCCTGGTGACCAGGGTGTACGGATCGACCGAGGTTCCGGTGACCACGGTGGGCTCGCTCGACGACGTCGACCACGCCGCCGACACCGACGGCAGGCCGGGAATTGCCGACGTCATCCTCGTCGACCGCGAGATCCGCGCCCGCGGTCCGCAGATGCTCACCGGGTACCTGCACGCCGACGACACCCGCGCCGCCTTCGACGAGGCGGGGTACTTCCGCACCGGAGATCTCGGACGCTTCACCGACGACGGGTATCTGGTGGTGACGGGACGTGCCAAGGACATCATCATCCGCAACGGCGAGAACATCTCCCCCAAAGAGGTCGAGGACATCCTGGTCACCCATCCGCAGATCGCCGAGATCGCGATCGTCGGGATCCCCGACCCGCGCACCGGCGAACGGGCGTGCGCGGCCATCGTCGCCTCGCACCCGCCCGGTCCCGACGTCGCCGAGTTGCGGGAGTTCCTGCTGGCTCGGGGTGTCGCGAAGTTCAAAGCGCCGGAGCGTGTGGTGTTCTACGACACCCTGCCGAAGAACGCCGCGGGCAAGGTCCTCAAACACCACATCAAGGCCGAACTGACAGAGGAGTCCTGACATGCAGGTAGCGATCGTCACCGGCGCCAGCAGCGGCATCGGGTTCGGCTGTGCGACAACACTTGCCGCGCGTGGCATGGCAGTGCTGGGCACCGGCCGTGATCCCGGGCGACTCGCCGAACTCGAAGAGGCGGTGGGCGATCCGGATCGCATCGCCACGCTGGCCGTCGACCTCACCGACGACGATGCACCCAGCCGCATCGTCACCGCAGCGCTGGAAAGGTGGGGGCGGATCGACTTCCTCGTCAACAACGCCGGCGTCGGCAGCCCCAAGCCGTTGCACGAGACCGACGACGAATCACTGGACCATTTCCTGGGATTGATGTTGCGGGCGCCGTTCCGGCTGGCGCGCGACACCATCGGCCACATGCAGCCGGGGTCGGCGATCATCAACGTGACCTCGACGTTCGCCGTCGTCGGCGGTCTGCGCGGTGGCGCCTACTCGGCCGCCAAAGGCGGGCTGACGTCGTTGACCATACACATCGCCTGCCAGTACGGCGCACAGGGGATCCGTTGCAACGCAGTGGCACCCGGGGTCACGCTCACGCCGATGGTCGCCACCCGGCTCGAGGACGAACGGTTCCGCAAGATCAACACCGAGATGACCCCGCATCAGCGGCTCGGCCGCGTCGAGGACATCGCGTCCACCGTGGCGTTCCTGTGCTCCGAGGGGGGCAGCTTCATCAACGGCCAGACCATCGTCGTCGACGGTGGCTGGAGTTCGACGAAGTACCTCTCGGATTTCGCCCTGAACGCCGACTGGGTTGCGCGTGGGTCTTCGTCATGAACCTGTTCTCCCTGCTCGACCAGGCCGCCGCCCGCAACGGCGGCCGTGGGGCGGTGTATCACGGCGAGCGCCAGGTGCACACCTGGTCCTCGTTGCGGGAGAGGGCACTGCGGCTGGCGACGTCGCTGCGGGCGTTCGGCCCTGGGGCGCGGCTCGCGGTGGCCAGCGAGAACCGGCCCGAGATCATCGAGCTGATGTTCGCGATCTGGGCGGCCGAATGCGTGTTTGTCCCGGTCAATTCCAAGCTGCACCCCCGCGAGATGCGGCAGATCATCGACGACGCCGGCGTCGCCCGAGTTTTCGCCTCGCCCAAGATCGGCGCACAGCTGGCCGCGGAGACGTCCATCCCGATCGAGACCATCGGGGACGGTGCATACGAAGATCGTTGCGCCGCAGACATGTCGGGGCCGCCGCTGCACACCGATCCGACGAGCCTGGCGTGGCTTTTCTACACCAGCGGCACCACAGGTCGCTCCAAGGGGGCGATGCTGTCGCACCGGAACCTGATGGCGATGACGGTGTCACACCTGGCCGACTTCGATGCGCCTGACCAGAACTGCAGCCTGATCCACGGCGCCCCGATGTCGCACGGGTCGGGACTGTACGTGCCGCCCTACGTGTTGCGCGGCGCCCGGCAGGTGGTGCCGGCGTCAGGGGTGTACGACCCGGAGGAGTTCCTCGACCTGTGCGAGCAGCACCCGGGCTGCAGCGCTTTTCTGGCGCCGACGATGGTCGCACGGCTGGTCCGGACCGGACGGGCCAGGCCCCGCAACCTCCAGACGATCGTCTACGGCGGCGGGCCGATGTACGTCGACAGCCTCAAGAAGGCGCTGGCTGCGTTCGGCCCGATCTTCGTCCAGCTCTACGGGCAGGGCGAGGCGCCGATGACGATCACCGGTCTGCGCCGCGGCGATCACATCGCCGGTGATGCATGGGCCGAGGATGCGGTACTCGGTTCGGTCGGCTACGCACGCTCCGGCGTCGACGTCGCAGTGCTCGGGCCGGACGGCCTGCCTGCCGGGGTCGACGTCATCGGCGAGATCGTCTGCCGCGGTGACGTGGTGATGTCGGGGTACTGGAACAACCCCGAGGCGACGGCGGCCACGCTGCAGGACGGTTGGCTGCGCACCGGTGACATGGGGTCCTTCGACTCCGCCGGGTTGCTCACGCTGCGTGACCGGTCCAAGGACGTGGTGATCAGCGGTGGCAGCAACATCTACCCCCGCGAGGTCGAGGAGGCACTGCTCGAGCACCCCGCCGTCGTCGAGGCCGGCGTGGTGGGGGCTCCCGACGACGAGTGGGGCGAGGTTGTCGTCGCATTCATCGTCGGCGAGGTCTCCGTGGCCGAGCTGGACGCGCACCTGCTCGACCGCATCGCGCGGTTCAAGCGGCCCAAAAGCTACGAGTTCGTCGACGAGCTGCCCAAGAACAGCTACGGCAAGGTCCTCAAGCGGGAGCTGCGCGCCCGAGTGGGTTGACCGGATCCGTCCGTAGCATGGCGCTATGGACGTCCCCGACTCCGCGATCCCGCGGTTTCATCTCGCAGTACCGGTCGACGACCTGACCGCCGCCCGGCATTTCTACGGCGAGGTGCTCGGTCTCGACCAGGGACGCAGTGCCGAGACCTGGGTGGACTGGAACCTGTACGGACACCAACTGGTCACCCATCTGGCGCCCGACCGGATGGCTGCTCTGCACAACCCCGTCGACGGGCATGACGTTCCGGTCCCCCACTTCGGGCTGATCCTGACCATCCCGGCATTCCACGAGCTCAGCCGACGGCTACGCACCGCCGGTGTCGATTTTGTGATCGAGCCCTACGTGCGGTTCGCGGGTGAAACCGGCGAGCAGTGGACGATGTTTCTCCTCGACCCCGCGGGTAATGCTCTCGAGTTCAAGGCCTTCGCCGACGATTCGCAGGTCTTCACGACCTAGGAGGGTAGGACAAATGCACGTGGTGATCGCCGGAGGGCACGGCAAGATCGCGATGTTCCTGGAACGGTTGTTGTCCCGACGCGGCGACACTGCGGCCGGCTTCATCCGCAATGCCGCGCATTCTCCGGACCTGGAGAGCGTGGGCGCAAAAGCCATCGTGGTGGACCTCGAGGAAGCGTCCGTCGACGACGTCGCGACCCATCTGCACGGGGCCGACGCGGTGGTGTTCGCCGCGGGGGCCGGACCGGGCAGCGGTGCGGCGCGCAAGGAAACGGTGGATCGGGACGCGGCGATTCTGCTGGCCGACGCCGCCGAGCAGGCCGGGGTGCGCCGCTACGTGATGGTCTCGTCGATGGGAGCCGACGCGGCGGCACCCGATGACATCGGCGATCCGGTCTTCGTCACCTACCTGCGCGCAAAAGGCGCTGCCGACGACGACATCCGTGGGCGGGAAGCGCTCGACGCCACGATCGTGCGTCCGGGCATGCTCACCGACGACCCGGGGACCGGGCAGGTGACGATCGCCGCCGCGACCGGACGCGACAGCATCCCCCGCGAGGACGTGGCGTCAGTTCTGCTCGCCGTGCTCGACACCCCGGAAACCGCCGGTCACACCTTCGAGGTGATCTCCGGTGACACCCCGATCACCCAGGCCGTCAGCGCATCGGCCCGCACCTGACAACGGATTCCGTCGCGCGGGAGCGGACCAGAACCCCCGGCTCGGCCGCCCATGACCTGACTCTCCCGAGAAGTGCCTGCTGCCGCAGCGTGAATCGGAACTTCATCAAGCTGCAGACAGACGACGAGATCCGCACTATCCTTGATGACGGTTGAGCTCTCAGCCCGCGTACGCCGAGTCGGGCGTACCCCAACAGCATTGCTGCAACACAACCCGGGGATTTGAGCGATGGCCACAGACGCTGACAATTTGATCTTTCGTCCGGACCCGGCTGCAGCGGGCGGAACGCAACGATGCGGTGCGGCCACCTTCGCCGTCCGGCATCCGTCGTCGACCAGGATCTCCGTGGCCGTCCTCGGCGAGGTCGACGCCGTCAACGGCCGCGCCCTGGGCCGCTACGTCGAGCGCCACACCAGAAGTTCCAGACAACTGGTGCTCGACCTTCGGGCCGTCGAGTTCTTCGGAACCGCAGCGTTCACCGCGCTGTATTACACCAACGTGCACTGCACCCGCAGCGATGTGGACTGGGTGATCGTCGGCAGTCGCGCTGTGCGGCGCCTTCTGCGCATCTGCGATCCGCATGGTGAGTTACCGCTTGTTGACGACCTGTCGTCGGCCCTGCTCCGACTCGATCGTCTCGCACGGTGTCACCACCCCGTCGTCTGGACCGGACGTTCCGGGTGGCACACCGACAACAGGCCGCAGACGCGCGCCGACACCTCGGTCGCCAGCTGACCAACTCACCACATCAGGCCGCGAATGAGGTCGGTCGGTCGGATGTCCTCCACCGAGACCAAGCCGGCCGGGGCGCGGCACACCGAGTCGATCGCGTTGACCGCCCGGGCCGCCGTGGACACGCAGCCGGCATCGGTGACGTCGAGAACCGGATGGGACAGGTGCGTGCTCACTTCCACCCGTGGTTCGCCTTCCACGATCACCTTGTGCACCCCGAGATGTCCCTCGGGCGGGAACTCCCAGTGCGGCGCCGCCTCGGACGTGAGGCGGTTGATGTGTTCGACGGTGATGACGGGAACACCGGCGCGCACCCCCTCGACCGCGAACCGCACCGCGGCGAGCTGACCGGGCTCGACCGTCGTCATCGTGCATTCGATGCGCTCTGGGGTGAACCACGGCTCATACCGCTGCCGCACCTCGTCGAGTTTCACATCCAGATGGCCGGCCAGACTGTGCACCAGCCCGCCGAACAGTGACGTGATGACCCCCGGCTGAAACGCCATCGGCAACTCGTCATCCGGGCTGCTACCGAAACCCATTGCCGTACCGGTGTATTCGTAGTCATCATAGTTGCCGTAATCGAAGATCTCCTGCACGGTGACCGACTCGGCACGGGTGACCAGGCTCAGCGCGGCGTGCACGGCGGTGTCCCCGGAATAGCCTGGGTCGATACCGTTGACGTACAGCGAGGCGTTCCCGGCGGCGCAGGCTTGCTCCAGCGGCACCCGCAGCCAGTCGTCGGCCTGGTGCGGCGTCACCAGCCACACCATCGACGTTCCGACGACGTTGATGCCGGCGGCCAGCAGCTGCGACATCTGCTCGATGGCCTCCATCGGCCGCGTCTCCCCCAGCGCGGTGTAGACGACACAGTCCGGCTTCAGCGCGATCAACGCGGCGAGGTCATCGGTGGCGACGACGCCGGTCGCCTCACCGAGACCGCAGAGTTCTGCGGCGTCGCGGCCGATCTTGTTCTCGCTGGCAGCGTGCACACCCACCAGTTCCAGGTCGGGCCTGCCGATGATCGCCTGCAACGCGTGGCGCCCGACGTTGCCGGTGGAGAACTGAACTACTCTGCGCATCTGGTGTGTCCGTTCCTGCTCAGTAGTCGGGGATCGGGAGCGGCGAGTTGTTCGAGTCGATGCCACCGTCCACATGGAAGATAGCGTTCGTCGCGTAGCAGTCCCGCGTCGCCAGATACACGCACAGCCGTCCGAGGTCCTCGACATCGCCGAGCCGATGCAACGGCGTGGTCTCCTCCATCTTCTCCCGTGAACCGGGCATCATGTCCAGGCTGCCCTGAAGCCCCTCCGTGGCAAACGAGCCGAGGGCGATGGCGTTCACCCGGATCTTCGGCGCGAGTTCCTGCGCCATCGCGCGGGTGAGCGCTTCCATCCCGCCCTTGGCCACGCAGTAGGCCGTCAACGCACGGATGCCGAAGCGGGCCGACCCCGAAGAGATGTTGACGATCGACCCCCGCCCAGCCTCGAGCATATGTGGCGCGACGAGCTGACTCATGATGAAAGCTGACGTCACACACCAGTCGAAGGTGTGCCTGAAGTCCTCATCGGTGATGTCCAGGAAGCGGGCGTAGGTCGAGCCCCCGACGTTGTTCACCAGCATGTCGATCCGGCCGAACCGCTCGGCCACGGTGTTCACGACACGCTCGCTGTCCGGCCGACTCATCGCGTCCGCGACGAGCGCCAACCCGTTCCCGCCGGATTCCTCGATGCCGGCGATGGTGCCCACGATGTCGGACTCGGTCCGCGCGGTGCCCACCACCGTGGCGCCTGCCTCGGCGAGGACCCGGGCAATCCCCTGGCCGACTCCTTTACCGGCTCCGGTCACGATGGCGACCTGGCCACTCAGATCGAACTGTTCCAACGCCATGGGCGAATCCTCTCCACGAGTGCTGCCCATCTAACGTCTGCGCCTGACTTAAGTCAATCAAATCTCTGTGCCCACAACCCCGCCAGGGGTATCGTTCGCGAATGGCACTGGTGAACAGGCCCTCCCTGCGTCAAACACGGCGCCTGCAGACCCGCGAGCGGCTACTGGGAGCGGCCATTGCCGAGTTCAAGCGATCAGGAATCACCGCGGCAGACGTCGGTGCGATCGTGTCGGCGGCCGGGGTTGCGCACGGGACCTTCTTCTTCCACTTTCCGACGAAGGAGCACGTGCTGCTGGAGTTGGAGCGTCGCGAGGAGGAGCGCATCGCCAAACAACTCAGCCGCTTCGCCCGCTCGAATCGTGACCTGGCAGCCATCCTGCGCGAGTCGGTCCGGCTGGTGATGGGACTCGAGCGTCGCCTCGGCGCACTGCTGTTCAAAGACTTTCTTGCCCTGCACTTCTCACAGACACGACCACCGGCCGAGGCGGTCGGCCACCATCCCGTGGTCGTCGCGGTCACCCGCGAGATCGAGCATGCCCGAACGCTGGGCACCGTGGATTCAGACGTGGACCCGATGAACTGCGCGGTGTTCTTCCTGCTCGGGCTGTACGCACTTCTGACCACCACGCACGAGTGGCCCGGCCAGGCCGCGATGCTCGAGGACTACATGACGCGGACACTGCGGGGCATCCGGGCGGAGTAGCCAATTGACTCTGCAGATTCATTGACTATAGTCAGCTCGCATGAAGCTGCCCACGTTGGGAGGGCGCCGAGGCTCCGGCGGTTCAGCCACACCGGCACCTACACCGAGTGGGCTCGACGAACACATGGAGGCGTCGCGACGGGCGCAGCGCCAGGCCGACAAGTGGCTCATCTCCGGCAGTCTGCTGATCGGCACCGCCGCACTGGGAATCTTCGGCCTCCCACTGTTCCTGCGAGGCGTCTGGCTACTCCGCAGGGCGCAGCGCCAAGGCCTGTCCGTGCGCCCGATGCTGGTGACCCTGATCGGCTATCTCGTCATCATCGACGCCGCGATCAACACCGTGGGCTGGGCGCTGGACCTGGTCGCGAACCACACCATTCTGGCCCGAATCCTGTTGAACGGCTGGGGTGCGATGTTCGACGCCGGCTACTTCTGGCACTACAACGAGCTCTGGTTGGGCGGCGCCGCCGGCCCCGGCGAGAAGGCCATGGAAGTCGGCATGATCCTCACCGTGTTCACGATGCGGATCGCAGCGGGCATCGGCTTCCTCCAGATGAAGCGATGGGGCCACCAATGGATGATCATCACCTGCTGGATGGGAGTCGTCATCTGGTGCCTGTACGTGTTCAACATGACGATGTACGCCGATGTCCGGTTCGCCGGCGTCGTGCTGCCCGTGGTCGGATGGTGGCTCTACGACATCTTCTACATCACACCCTTCTTGGCGATCCCGTACCTTCACTCGGTCAACCGTGAGATCTTCTCCGACTAGGTATAGTGACTGCACTCAGTGACAGAACTCAGCGTTAGCCACAGGACAGCACGAGGACTGGAGGTCCGATGACATACCCCTGCTACGAGGAGAGCTGACGTGGGCGGCTGGATCTGGGAGATACTGCGTTACGTGGCCGCCTGGGGCGGAACCGGTCTCATCATCTGGTTCTGGTACTGGATGTTCTCCAATATCGGCACCTTCTGAGGCCGGACCCGAGATGTCCGAACTCTCCGACACACACGCCATGGCGATCGAGCGCAGCTGCGCCGTGAGTGCCGTTGCGCTGAGCGAACAGCGCCGCACCGGTGCGCATCTGGTCAGCGGGCAGCACCGCGGCTTCGGCTTGAGTTCGATGCTCGACGTCGTGCACGTTCCCTACCCCGTGACACACCGCGAGTGGACCCGCCGGACGCTGACATGCGGAGTGGCTCTTCAGTGTTCGCCGACAAAGGACCGGCTCGTCGACTATCGCCTCCACGAGCTTTCCGGTCGTGAACTCAACGCGCTCGCGCTTGTCGAGGCCGGCGTCGCACTCGGCTGGGTCGCGGCGAACTGGCCCGGGCTGCTCACCGAGCTGCGACGGCTCTTGCCGGAGCTTCCGATCTCACCGGCTGACATGGACGCCGAAGAGATGCTCAACCGCGCGGTGGCGTTGGCCCGCACCAGACAAGCGCTCGCCGTCGACCCCCTCTTGGGGAGCCTGCCGCGGGCATACACGATGCCCCGAGGACTGTCGGACAAGCTGCGCCGCTCCTTCGGTCGCCTGCCGTGGACGACGAACCAGAAGCGGGCTCCGCAACCGCATTCCGTCCCGGCCGGCGGTGACGGCGGGGTGCGCAACCCCAATCTGCCGCCACCCAGCCGCCCCCAGGACAACGATCTCGACCTCACCCCGGACCACCGCCCCGGTATCCCGTACCCGGAATGGAATGCGTGGACCGAGCGCTTCATGCCCGATCACGTCGCCGTCCTCGAGAAGGCACACAGCGGCAGGTCCGGGCCGCCCGGCGCCATCGCCGTCGACATCCGCAGATGGTTCGAGAAGAACACCCACCGTGCGATGACGAACCGGCTGGAGGACGGATCCGACATCGACATCGACCAGTACGTCAGTCACTACGTCGACGTGACCACCGGAGAGGCGGTGCAGCCACGCATCTTCCGCGAACTGCTGCCCGCCAGCCGCGACGTCACGACGGCGTTGCTTCTCGACGGCAGCTCCTCGCTCGGGGTGCACGGCGGCTCGGTATTCAAACTCGAATTGGCCTGCGCTGACGCGCTGTCCCGGGCGATGACGTCGGCCCGCGAACGGCACGGCATCTTCACGTTCACCGGGAACACCCGCCACCGCGTCGAGGTCACCTGCCTCAAGGACTTCCCGGATCGCCGGTTCGTCCCACCCGGCAGCCTCGGACTGTCCACCGGCGGGTACACCCGACTCGGTGCACCGCTGCGCCACATGACGAGCCGCCTTCTCGCTCAGCCGAGCGAACGACGCCTGCTGATCGTCATCGGCGACGGACTCATCTCCGATGAAGGCTACGAAGGGCGGTACGCCTGGGCCGACGCCGCCCATGCCGTCGCGGAAGCCGACGACGCCGGCGTCTCCATGTACTACGTCGGCGTCGGCCCGACCCGGGTGGACCCACTTCCCGAGGTGTTCGGACCGCGACGGTCCCAACGGATCCGCCGGGTCGAGGACCTTCCCCGTGTTCTCGCCCACGTCCACAGGGAGCTGGTGAGCGCATGACCTACTACGCCAACGGCAACGAGGTCCAGCTCTTCGAGCAGGCCTACCGGCAACGGCTACCCGTGATGCTCACCGGCCCCACCGGGTGCGGGAAAACCCGGCTGGTCGAGCACATGGGAACGCTACTGGGCCGCCCCGTCGTCACCATCAGCTGCCATGACGACCTGACCAGCTCCGATCTGGTGGGGCGGTTCGTCGTCACCGGCGGTGACGTCACCTGGACCGACGGACCGCTCACGCGTGCGGTCAAGGCCGGCGCCATCTGCTACCTCGACGAAGTCGTAGAAGCGCGGCATGACTCGCTGGCCGTCCTGCACTCTCTCACCGACCACCGGCGCACTCTCTATCTCGATCGCGCAGGCGAAGTCGTTCAGGCACCGGAGACGTTCATGCTGGTGTCCTCCTACAACCCCGCCTACCGCAGCTCGCTCAAGGAGCTCAAGCCGTCGTTCCGCCAGCGGTTCGTCACGCTGCCCATGCGCTATCTGCCACCCGAGCGCGAAGCCGAGGTGATCGTCACCGAATCGGGCATCGGGCCGGCGGCCGCTCAGCGCCTGGTCCGGTGCGCCACGGCGATCCGGACGGCGGAAGAGGCGTTCCACTTCGAACCACCATCCACCCGCGTTCTCGTCACCGCCGCACTTCTGATCGCGGCGGGTGCGACAGAACTGGAAGCCGCGCAGGCATGCGTGCTCGCTCCCCTGTCCAGTGACGGTGCCATCTCCGAAGGTCTGCGAGAGGTGGCCGCGGCCAGCCTCGCCGATGCCGACAGCCCGAATCCCAGCCGCTAGAAGGGAAGCGCCAACATGGTGGACCAGAAGGAAAAGAACCGCAAGAAGGCCCTGATCGTTCTGCAGGTCGTCATCTACGGATATCTGCTGACGATGTTCGGAATTCAGCTCTACATGTCGTTCGCCCGCGGCTGGTGGGAGCTGTGAACTTCCCTCCGCTGAAACGGAAGTCGGCAGCCGCGGTCACCGCCTCTGTTCCACTCGAAGGCTCGCTCGGCCTCGAGGAACACCACGAGGAGTCCCGGCTGGCGCAGCGGCGGGCCGACAAGTGGATGATCGTGGGCGCGGGCCTGATGGGGATGTGGGCACCAGGGCTGATCGGCTTTCCCATCTTCATGCGCGGCGTATGGCTGCAGCGCCAGGCCCTTCGGGCGGGATACTCCGTGCGCCCGATGATCGTCACGCTCATCGGCTATCTCGTGCTGATCGACGGCATGCTGAACAGCCTCGGGTGGGCTCTGGACCTGGTCGCCAACCACACCCTGATCAACCGGGTCCTGATGGTCGGCTGGGGAGCGATGTTCGACGCCGGCTACTTCTGGCACTACAACGAACTGTGGGTGGGCGGTGCCGCCGGACCGGGTGAGAAGTCCATGGTGTTCGGCATGATTCTCACCGTCTTCGCGATGCGCTGTGCCGCCGCGATCGGATTCCTGCAGATGAAGCGCTGGGGTCACCAGTGGATGATCATCACCTGCTGGATGGGCGTACTGATCTGGTGTCTGTACGTCTTCAACATGACGCTCTACGCCGACGTTCGCTACGCGGGCACTGTGTTCCCGGTCATCGGTTGGTGGCTCTACGACATCTTCTACATCACCCCGTTCCTCGCGATCCCGTATCTGCACACGGTGAATCGCGAAATCTTCTCCGACTGAATCCACCGAGGAGCAACTGTGAACACCGCATCTGAAGACACCGAAGAGAAGGCGGAAGACCTGCCTCCGGGCACCACGCCCTACTACGCGCGGATGCACAAGTGGATCAAACGCGCCGTCCTGGTATGTCTGGTCGCGCTGGTCATCGAGGGCGCCTTCACGCTGCCGTTCATGGCGGTGTACTACGGCTACCCGACACTGAGCCTCACCGAGATCTGCAGTGAGCTGCTCAAGGTCCGCTACTCCGACGACGAGCTGGAGTGCCAGGTGCCCTACCCGGCGTTCGGCCCGCCGGAAGGCGCCGAGGGCAAGGACACCGCACAGGACGAATGGGGGATCCAGCCCGTGCCGAAGTACAACCGGATCGGATTCCGAGAGTTGGTAAGACTGCACGAGGAACGCGAGGCCCGACAGGCCGCCGCACAACAAGGGGCGGCGAGTCCATGACCGAACCGCTCGCAGCACACGCCGCCAACTGGGATCTGCGCCACGAGGACTTCAACGACAACGATTTTCTGTACGACGTGTACTCCGTGATGCGTCGACAGTCACCGTTCGCCCGCACCGACAACCCCTTCCTCAGCGCAACACCGGCGGGAGCCTGGGTCGCGGTGCGCTATGCGGAGTGTGTGAGGATCCTGCAGGACTGGGAGCATTTCTCCAGCAATCCGACGCCGGAGGGGGCCGAGCAGCTCGCCGGTGATCTGGTGATCACCCTCGACCCACCGCGGCAGCAGAAGTTCCGCAAAGTCCTCAACCCGTACTTCTCCCCGGGCCGGATGAAGGCCCTGCGCCCCGAGATCGCCGCCGAAACCGACCGCCTCATCGACGGTTTCATCGAGTCGGGGAACGGCGACCTCGCCGAGGTCGCGTGGCGACAACCCGGCATCGTGTTCTTCAAGTATCTGCTCGGCATGCCGATCGAGGATGTCCCGCTGTGCGTCGAGCTCACCGACACCGCGCTCAACGGGGCCACCGAGGACGCCCGGATGGCCGCCTGGGGCGGGCTGTACCAGCATCTGCACGACGCGGTGA
This sequence comes from Mycolicibacterium hippocampi, assembly GCF_010723735.1. GTDB lineage: Bacteria > Actinomycetota > Actinomycetes > Mycobacteriales > Mycobacteriaceae > Mycobacterium > Mycobacterium hippocampi. The sequence goes on from NZ_BLLB01000002.1 coordinate 5,542,049, forward strand.
CCGCACGCACCCAGCAGCCGCCGCAAGACGACATGATCGACGTCCTGCTGTCCGCCGAGATCGACGGCGAGAAGCTCTCGTTTCCCGACGTCGTGTCCAACGCGATGCTCCTGGTCCAGGCCGGACTCGAGACGACCGCCAGTGCAATGTCGTTCGCCTACCACTACCTCGCCACCAACCCAGCCGAACGGGACCGGCTGATCGACGAACCCGAGCTTGTCGCAAGGGCGGTCGAAGAGTTCATCCGGTTCGCCGGATCGATCCATGGGATTCCCCGTACCGTCACCGAAGATGTCGAACTCAGCGGTTGCACCTTCGCCCGCGGCGAGTCGGTGATCGTCAACTACGCCGCCGCCAACCGCGACGAGCAGGAGTTCCCCGACGCGGACCGGTGCATCCTGGACCGCCGGGACAACCGACACCTCGGCTTCGGCGCAGGTGTGCACCGTTGCCTCGGATCGAACCTGGCGCGACTCGAATTCCAGGTCGGCCTCGAGCGGGTGCTGTCCCGGATGCCCGATTTCACCGTCGCGCCAGGACAGCAGCCGAAGTTCCATGGCAACTCCGTGACTCGTGGATTCCGCTCGGTTCCAGTGGTCTTCAGCCCAGGCGAACAGTCGCGACCGTGACCTACCGGATCGTGCAGTGGACTACGGGCAATGTCGGCAAGAACGTCGGTTGCAGGCCGACCATCAAGAACTGAGAGGGTGCCCATGAAGACCTACCGAGTGATCCAATGGATGACCGGCGACGTAGGCCGGGTCGGGGTCCGCCACTTCGCCGACAACCCCGTCTACGATCTCGTCGGCGTTCTGGTTCACAGCAAGGACAAGGTGGGCAAGGACGCCGGCGAGATCGCCGGTATCGCGCCGATAGGCGTCACCGCAACCGACGACATCGAGTCGATCATCGCGCTCGATGCCGACTGTGTGTTCTACACACCGATCATCATGGACGTCGACACCGTCTGCCGGCTGCTGAGGTCCGGAAAGAACGTCGTCACCACGAGCGGATTCTTCCATCCCTCACCGGACTTCGAGGAGGCCGGGAAGGCGATACGCGCGGCATGCGAGGAAGGCGGCACGTCCTTACACGGCGGAGGCATTCATCCGGGATATGCGGGCGACGTCCTGCCGCTCACGCTCGCCCGCGTGATGAGCCGGGTCGACTCCATCAATGTGTACGAAGTCGTCGACGTCTTGAAAGATGCGCCACTGGATCACATCGATTGGATGGGGTTCGGCAAGGACAAGGACAAGTTCCTCACCGAGCCGACCATTCTCGGTCTCGGGACGTCGTTCTTCGCCCAGTCGATGTACATGATCGCCGACGGTCTCGGTGTCAGCATCGACGACGTGACATCCGAGGTGGAGGCGGCCACCGCGACCGAGGACATCCCGCACGACGAGGGTGTGATCCCGAAGGGCTCCGTCGCCGCGCAACGGCACGAGTGGACGGCGTGGGTAGGCGGACAGCCGCTGATCGTCTTTCACGCCATCTACCTGACCGCGGGACCCGAACAGCTGGAGCCGGCATGGGATTGGGGCACGACGCGGTACGAGATCGTCATCGACGGAGATCCGCCGACAGAGCTGACGCTGCAGGGCGTCCGGCAACCCGACGGGACGATGGCACACCCGGGTTACAGCTGGACGGCGATGGGTGCCGTCAACGCGATCCCCGACGTCTGTGACGCCGAGCCCGGGTGGGTCACCCACCACGACCTCGGCATGGTCCGGCCTCGCGGCCTGGTGCGCGGATGACCGCCGACCCGTCGGTCGATCTCCCCCATGTCCTCTATGGCGACCTGCCGATGGAGCGCGACCGCGGTGAAGGGTGGGCGGCACTGCGCCGGATGGGTCCGGTGCTGTACGGGGACGGCTGGTACTACCTCACCCGTCGGGAGGATGTGCTTGCCGCGCTGCGTGATCCAGAGGTCTTCTCGTCCAGAATCGGCTACGACGACATGATCAGCCCGGTGCCGTTGGTTCCGTTGGGGTTCGACCCACCGGAGCACACCCGGTATCGGCGGATCCTGCACTCGTACTTCAGCCCGCAGACGCTGAACGCGGCGCTGCCGTCGCTTCGGGCTCAAGCCGCCGACATCATCGCATCGATCGCCGAACGCGACGCCTGCGAGGTGATGGCGGACCTCGCGACGCCCTACCCGTCACAAGTGTTCCTCACGCTGTTCGGGCTGCCGCTCGAGGACCGGGACCGGCTGATCGCGTGGAAGGACGCGATCATCGCGTTCAGCCTCACCACGGACCCGGACAGCGTCGACCTGACCCCTGCTGCCGAGCTGTACGGCTATCTGAGCGAGGCCGTTTCGGCGCTGCGGGAGCAACCCCGCGACGGCATGCTGTCGGAGCTGCTGCACGGAGACGACCCGCTGTCGGACGCGGAGGCCGTCGGGCTGTCACTTGTGTTCGTCCTCGCCGGTCTGGACACCGTCACCTCGACCATCGGTGCGACGATGCTGGAGCTGGCACGGCGCCCGGAACTTCGCGCCTCGCTGCGGGAGAATCCGGACGGCATCGCCGCCTTCGTCGAGGAGATGATCAGACTCGAACCGTCGGCGCCGGTCGTCGGACGAGTCACCACGCGGCCGGTGACGGTCGCCGGCGTCGACCTTCCCGCGGGTGCGGAGGTCCGGCTGTGCCTCGGCGCCATCAATCGTGACGGCAGCGACGCGCAGTCCGGTGACGACTTCGTACTGGACGGCAGGCTGCACAAGCACTGGGGTTTCGGCGGTGGACCGCACAGATGTCTGGGATCGCACCTGGCCCGGATGGAATTGAAACTCGTTGTCAGCGAGTGGCTCACGCGGATACCGGAGTTCGAGCTGGTACCCGGATACATCCCGGAGATCACCTGGCCGTCGGCCACCTGCACCCTGCCGGAGCTGCCGCTGAGGATATTCACCAGGGAGTGACCATGGCTACCGGGACCGCAAAGCCGAGCCCCATAGAGTTCGACCGATGAGCTACAAGTTCGATCCGAACGTGCTGCACGAGGCCGCCAAGCAGGTCGCCGGTCTCCAGCTGGAGGGCAACGAGCTCATCACCAGGGCTGTCGCGCTGCTCAACGACGAGTACCCCGACCTCATCGACACCGCACCGGGACGCTGGGTGGGCAGCAAGGCCGGGGGCATCCTCGGCAAGGTCCGATTCCTGTACTTCAGTCCGCGCGAGTACATCGTGATCTTCGGGTCTCCGACCGGGACCCAGGGTTTCTCCGGCCGCTACAAGCATGTCGACGTCCACAAGTTCCTCATCGCCGGCCGGATCGACTCATACGACCTGGAGTCCGACGACACCGCGCCGCTCCCACCGCTGCTACCGGGTGACCACACCTGCCTGCAGAGGGGGCACGCCAGGGGCCTGACCATCCATCCCGGCTCGTGGCACATCGAGTACGGCCGCGGTGCCGTCGTCACCACGCTGCCGTTCGCGATGGTGGACACCTTGCTGGTGTCACTGGAGGTCGAGTCGGTGCGCCGTTCCACCGTGGAGTTCGCGAAGCTCGTGAGGCGGCGACTTCGCCGCTGACTCGCGTCGACCGCAGCTCGGCCGGCGACTAACCTTGCCCTGTCGTCCCACGCAGAATCCAGTGAGGAACTCCATGCCGGCTGCCGACCGCCCGGCCACGCTTCCGGAAGCCTTTCAGCGCACCGCGCGAATCGCGCCAGATGCGGTCGCCCTGCGCACGGTCGGCGACACCCAGGCCGTGCGGTGGCGCGACTACGCGGCCCGCGTGCGACAGGTGGCAGCGGGTCTCGCCGCTCTCGGTGTCGGCCGCGGCGACACGGTCGCGTTGATGATGGCGAACCGGATCGAGTTCTACCCGCTGGAGGTCGGCGCGCAGCACGTCGGCGCTACGTCGTTCTCGGTGTACAACACCTCGACAGAGGAACGCCTGGACCAGATATTCGCAAACACCGGAACCAGATTGGTGTTCTGTGAACATCGGTATGTCGAGCGAATCAAAGCGGGCGGCACGCCGGTCGACGTCATCGTCTGCATCGACGGTTCCCCCGACGGCACGATCTCTGTCGACGATCTCATCTCCTCTGGCACCGCGGATTTTGACTTCGACGCAACGTGGCAGGCGGTACGGCCCGACGACGTCGCCACACTGATCCACACCTCCGGCACCACCGGCGAACCCAAGGCGGTAGAGGCCACGCATACCAACCTGTTGTTCGAGGTGTTCGGCCTCGACGAGGTGCTCGGCCTGCGGTACGGCGACCGGATCACCTCGTTCCTGCCGACCGCACACACTGTCGACCGAGTGACCGCCCTCTATCTTCACGAGGTCATCGGTGCCCAGGTGACCGTCGTTCCGGATACCGCCGACATTCTCACCGCGCTGGCGGATGTGCGGCCGACCGTCTGGGGCGCGATGCCTCTGCTGTGGGAAAAGCTCAGGGCCGGAATCGAAGCCGAGGCCGCGGCACGGACCGGTGTGAAGAAGACACTGGGCGCCTGGGCGCTGGGCGCGGTGAACACCCGCGCCCGTGCGCTGCTAGACAGCCGCCAACCGGGCCTCGCCGACCGCATTCGATACGCGATTGCCGACAAACTGGTGCTCAGCGGGATCCGTGCGGCAATCGGACTCGACCGCGCCCATTGGTTGATCTCCGGGGACGCCCCCATCCCCAGGGAGACATTGGCCTTTTTTGTCGGCCTCGGCCTGCCGATGACCGAGGTCTGGGGAATGTCCGAACTCAGCGGTATCGCAACCGCGAGCCACCCACGCGATGCGGTGTTGGGTTCCGTCGGACGGCCGCTGCCCGGCCTGCAGACCAAGGTGGCCGCCGATGGCGAGTTCCTCGTTCGCGGACCACTGGTGATGCGGGGCTATCGCAGCCAACCCGAGAGGACCGCCGCGGTCATCGACGCCGATGGATGGCTGCACACCGGGGACATTGCCGCCCTCGACCACGACGGCAACGTCTGGATCGTCGACCGCAAGGAAGAACTGATCACCAATGTGGCCGGCAGGACGATGTCGCCGTGCCACATCGAGAAGGTGATCAAGGCCGAGTGCGATCTGATCGGGGCGATGACCACCGTCGGCGATGCTCGCCCCTACAACACGGCGCTCATCGTGCTCGACCGGGAAACCGCCCTCGCCTACGCGGCCCGCAACGGCCTCGCCGACGCCTCGGCGCAGGCGCTGGCCGCCGACGCCGGGGTGATCGAGCGGATCGTGACCGGCGTCGAGCGCGGCAACACGAAGCTGTCTCCCGCGGAGCGGATCGAGCGGTTCACGGTGCTACCGGTATTCTGGGAGCCCGGTGGCGACGAGATGACGCTGACCATGAAGCTCAAACGCCGCCGGATCGCACAGAAGTACGCTGTCGACATCGCCGACCTGTACTCGGCCGAGCCCCCGTCGAAGGTGCACGAACCGAAGTCAGCCACACTGCCCGTGAGCAGGTGAGAGCGAGCCCACCCTGCTCACGAGGGTGCGAACACCGCCTTGAAACGCTCCAGCGACTCCCGGATGTCACCCTTCAACGAGCCGGCGACGACCATCCCGATCGGGCCGAACAGTGCCGGCCCGCCCAGATGCACGTCGAACGTCACCGTGGACAGATCGTCGCCGCTGGGCTTGACCTTGCCGATCAGCTTGACCTTCACGCCGCCCTTGCCGTCACCGTTGAGCGTCATCGCCTCCGGCGGGCGGTAGTGCACGACCGTCCACCGCATGCGATTGGGCATGCCCTTGACCTCGACGATCGAGTCCAAAACCGTGCCCTTTTCGATGGTGTCCGGCAGCTTCGAACGCCACACCCGGTGGATGGACAACCACTCCTGGTAGCGGGACAGATCCGAGGCGCTCTCCCACGCCTTCTCCGGCGGCAGCGGTACGTCGACGGAGACCGACAACTTGGCCACGCGGCGAACCGTCCTAGGACGACGGCGGCGCCGTCGGGGGCTGCTGCTGCGGGGGCGTCCCCGGCGGCGCCTCGGGCGTGGGGGGCTGGCCGGACTCCTGCCCGGGAGGCACCTGGCCGGACGGGGTGGTGTTGTCCTGGACGGCCTTCTTTGCGGCGTCCTGCAGTTTGTCCACCTGCGAGGCGTACTTGCCCTGCGTCTTCTTGTCGACGAGGTCACCGGCCTTGTCGATCGCGGTGTCGACCTTGTCGGCGTTCTTGCCCAACAGATCCTTGGCCTTGTCGAGAAATCCCATGGGCAAAGCCTACCGTTCGCGTTGCCGCCACAACTTGCGGCGCTCGCCCAGAGCAGCGCCCTGAACCCACCAGATCACCTCGACCGCCAGTGCCCCGAGCAGGCCGATTCCCAGCGCCGTCGACGTGGCCGCGACGTTGGACGTGTCCAGGATGAACAACTCCCGCGCCGCCGGGATGCTGAAGATGACGAGGTAGGCCAGGGCGGACGCCGCGACCAGCGCCACCCGCCACCATTCGTAGGGCCTGGCCACCACGGCCAGCACCCACAACGCCGCAACCAGCAGCGTGATCAGCGCTGCGGTGGACGCCTGGGTCTGTTCGATCTCGGTGGCCGCGCGGCCCTCGTAGGCCAACAGGTACGAGGTGAACGTCGCGACGCCGACGACGATCCCCGACGGCAGCGCCGAGGTCATCACCCGCCGCACGAAGCCGGGGCGGGCCCGCTCCTTGTTCGGCGCCAACGACAGCACAAACGCCGGGATGCCGATGGTGAACCAGGCCGCGATGGTGACGTGGATCGGCTGGAACGGAAAGGGCAGCGGGTCGGAGCCGAACAACTCAGCCGACAACCCGGCCAAGCCCACCAGGACCGCGAGCAACACCGAGTAGACGGTCTTGGTGAGGAACAGATTCGAGACGCGCTCGATGTTGCCGATGACCCGGCGTCCCTCACCCACGACGTAGGGCAGGGTGGCGAACTTGTTGTCCAGCAGCACGATCTGCGCCACCGCCCGAGACGCCGAGCTCCCCGAACCCATCGCGACACCGATGTCGGCGTCCTTGAGCGCCAGGACGTCGTTGACACCGTCACCGGTCATCGCGACCGTATGCCCGCGCGACTGCAGCGCGTGCACCATCGCCCGCTTCTGGTCGGGCCGCACCCGGCCGAACGTCGTGCACTCCTCGAGTGTGTCGGCGAGTTCGTCGGGACATTCCGGCAGCTCACGGGCATCCATGGTCTGTCCCGCGAGACCGAGTGAACCTGCCACCGCCCCCACCGACACCGCGTTGTCGCCCGAGATCACCTTGACCGACACCTGTTGTGAGGCAAAGTAATCCAGCGTGTCCCGGGCGTCGGGCCGGATTCGCTGCTCGAGCACCACGAGCGCCGCGGGGGTGACCGTGCCCGGTGCGGCGGGATCGTCGACTGGAAGGTCGCTGGACCCGAGCAGCAACACCCGCAGTCCGCGCGCACCGATCTGTTCGGCGGCCTCGGCCGCCGGGGACGCCGGGTCCAGAAGCACATCCGGTGCTCCGATCACCCAGTCACCGTGCCCGGCGTAGGACGTACCGCTCCACTTGGTCGCCGACTTGAACGGTGCGGTGGCGGTCGCGACCCAGCCGGGCGGCGCCGTGAACGCCTCGGCGATCGCGGTCATGCTGGCGTTGGGGCGGGGATCGTCGGCGGCGAGTTGGGCCAGGACATCGGCCACTTCCGCTGCGCCCAGCATCTTCAGATCGCAGACCCGCATGCCGTTCTCGGTCAGCGTTCCGGTCTTGTCGGCGCACACCACGTCGACACGGGCCAGACCCTCGATCGCCGGAAGCTCGTTGACGAGGCACTGCCTGCGGCCGAGCCGGATCACCCCGACGGCGAACGCGATCGAGGTCATCAGCACCAGCCCCTCGGGAACCATCGGCACCAGTGCTCCGACCATGCGCAGCACCGATTCCCGCCAGCCTGCACCGGTGGTGAACAGCTGGGTGTAGATGATCAGCGCGCCGGCGGGGACCAGCAGGTAGGTGATGAACTGCAGGATCTTGTTGATGCCGCTGCGCAGTTCGGACTTGACCAGCGTGAACTTGGAGGCCTCTTCGGCGAGCTTGGCCGCGTATGCCTCGCGGCCGACCTTGGTGGCGCGATAGGCGCCGGTTCCGGCCACCACGAAGCTGCCCGACATCACGTGGTCGCCTGCGTCCTTGGCGATCGGGTCGGCCTCACCGGTCAGCAGGGACTCGTCGATCTCGAGGTTGGCCTCTTCGAGGACCACCCCGTCCACCACGATCTGGTCTCCTGGACCCAGCTCGATCACATCGTCGAGTACCACGTCGCTGGGAGCCATCGCCCGGGTACCGGCTTGCCTGCGCACCAGCGGTTTCGCCTGGCTGACGATGGCCAGCTTGTCCAGGGTCTGCTTGGCACGCAGCTCCTGGATGATGCCGATCGCGCTGTTGGCGATGATCAGCAGACCGAAAGCTCCGTTGATCACCGAGCCGGTGGACAGCACGATGATCAGCAACACACCGAGGATCGCGTTGATGCGCGTGAACACGTTGCCGCGGACGATCTCCGAGACGCTGCGCGCCGCCCGGGTGGGCACGTCGTTGGTCTTGCCCTCGGCGACGCGCTGGGCGACTTCGTCGTCGGACAGGCCGACGACGAGGGCGCTACTCATCGGGTGAAGGTCCCTTTGCCGTCCCGGTCGTAGTACTCCAACTCCAGCCAGTCACCGTCGAACGTCGCTTTCGAGATCGTGCCCGGGGGGGCGTTCTCGGTGATGAACGAGAACGTGAACACGTCACCGTCCCAGTGCTTCAACGGCACCACCATCTTCGGCCCGAGTGCCAGCTCCAGGCCGCCGTTCTTCTCCATCACCCGGGCCGGGCCCCAGAAGAAGTTCGAGTACTGGCCCACGTAGCTGGCGAGTGGGGCGGGCGGAGCGGGGTCGGCCGGCGGCCGCTGACCGACCAGCGAACCGACCGGTTGCTCCATCTCCTCGAAGGCACCCTTGTACAGCGCGTACCAGTCCTCGCGGATCTCACCGAACTGGACCAGGTCGGCGAACTCGGCGGTGAGCGTCTCCGGCACTCCGGACGGTGTGGCATTGGTGAGCGCCACGATCGCCACGTCGGCCGCGGGCAACATCACGAAGTTCGTTCCCGCCCCCAACTCGAATGCTCCGGAGTGCGACATCTCCATCCTGGCCGATGCCGTCGCGCTGACGTTGAACCCGAACCCGTAGAAGCCGGAACGCATCGCGGGTTCGCTTGCCCGACTCGAGACGCTCTGTGGGGTCAGTGCGGGCAGCAGCGCTTCGGGGTCGACTATCTGCTCGCCCTGATAGCTACCGTTGCCGAGCATCATCGTCAGCCACTTCGACATGTCGTTGAGCGAACTGCTGACCCCACCGGCGGGTGCCTCGGCCTGTGGGTCGCGGACGAAGTCGGGTTGGTATCCGTCGTCGATGTGGATGTGTCCGACTGCGCGGTTCGTACGGGACATGTACTCGTCGAATCGCGAACTGGTCGACCCCATCCCGAGGGGTTGGTACAGCACCTGCTGGCTGAGCTCCTCCCACGAACTCCCTGCCGCGACGGCGACCGCCTCGGCTCCGGCGGTCAACCCGAAGTTGGTGTAGGCGTAGGAGGTCCGGAACGGATCGAGCGGATACTCGCGCAGCTTCTCCAGCACCAGGCGCCGGTCGTAGCCGAGATCCTCCAGCAGGTCGCCGGCGTGGTCGGGCAGCCCGGACCGGTGCGAATACATGTCGCCGACGGTGACCATCCGGGTGACGGCGGGATCGGAGAGCGCAAACCAGGGCAGATGGTCGACGATCGGGGTGTCCCAGCTGATCGCGCCCTCACCGACCTGGTGTGCGACCACGGTCGCCCCCAACGGCTTCGACAGCGACGCCAACTGGAACACAGTGTCCGGGTCGACCCGATTCTCCGGTGCGTCACCGTTGCGCACATCCTTGACGCCGAAACCCTTGCTGTACACGGTTTCTCCACCGTGGACGACGGCGACCGCCATCCCGGGCACACCGGACTTCGCCATCAGGTCCTCGACCATCCCGTCGAGCTCCGACACGGCGTCGGCCACCGCGTTCTCCGGAAGTGGCATCGCAGGCACCAGGGGTGGCGGCAACTCCGGGGACTGAGCCGCAGGCGGCGCCGCCGACTTCGTCGGCCCTGCGGGTTCAGCGCTGTCGGTTGCATTGTCGGTGGCGCAGCCGGCGAGCAGAGCGACCAGCAACGACAGCACAGCCAGCCGACCCGGGAGTGTCATGTTCAGACCGTAGCGCGTCGCGGTGGTCTACATCCGCCACCACGGGTCATACGTTGATTCCGCATCGACACGCGCTCCCGGTATGGGCACCACGATACGGACCCGTTCGGCGTCGGCGGCCGACACCAGCCGCTCGGCCGGCTCCGCCCACGGATGCGGCGCCAGGCGAAACGTCGCCCAGTGGATCGGCACCATCAGGCCGGCGTCGACGTCGGTCAGATCGCGGTGCGCGCGTACCGCGTCCTCGGGGTTCATGTGGATGTCGGCGAACGCAGGGTGGTACGCGCCGATCGGCAGCAGCGTCAGATCGAACGGGCCGTGCTCGGCCCCGATCTCGGTGAAGCTCTTGGTGTATCCGGTGTCCCCGCCGAAGAACGCCCGGTGCGTCGGCCCGGCGATTACCCACGAGGCCCACAACGTGGTGTCACGTGCGAGCATTCGCCCGGAGAAATGCCGGGCCGGGGTGCACACCAACGTCAGCTCGCCGATCCGGTGGCTCTCATCCCAGTCGAGTTCGACGATCCGGCCCTCGGGTATCCCCCACTTGCGCAGGTGAGCGCCGATGCCCAGCGGCACGATGAACGGTGCGCGCTGGGTGCGGGCCAGCGCGACGATCGTGTCGATGTCGAGGTGGTCGTAGTGGTCGTGGCTGATCACCACCGCGTCCACGGCCGGCAGCGCCTCCAGCAGCAGCGGCACGTCGTGCATCCGCTGGGGGCCCACCGCGCGCGACGGCGAGCAGCGCTGGCTCCAGATCGGATCCGCCAGCACCCGGTACCCGTCGACCTCGATCAACACGCTGGAATGCCCGTACCAGCTGGCGGCAGCCTGCGCCGGCGCGGTGTCGGCCGGCGGCACCTCGGCCAACGGGACCGGACCGGGGGGCTTACCCAGCGATCCGGCGTTGGCCAGATCACGCAGCAGCATGCGCTGCATCTCCCGATTCATCGTCAGGCCCGACGGCGGCTCGAGGTTGGTGAACACCCCGTCGCGAAAATGCGGCGATCGGGACGCCACCGCAGCGATCTCGGCGGGGCCGGCGCCCAGCGCCTCCGGGGTTCCGTGCAGCGCCCGCAGCGCCCACCCGCCGGCCAGCAGTGACGCCGTGCCGAACCCGAACCGAAGCGCCGCCATCAGCATCGTCAGGCTCCCTGGAACCGGGGCGGACGCTTCTCGATGCGCGCCACCTGGGCCTCGATCACGTCCTGGCTCGCCCAGGCCCGGTCGAACAGTTCCTGATGCTGCGGCCACGGATCCTCGTAGGCACCGTCGTCGTTGAGCACCCGTTTCGCGTGCTGCAGAGCCAGGGGGGCGAAGCCGGCGATCTCGGCGGCCCACGCCTGCGCGTCGGCGAGGGTACCGACCCGGTTGGCCATGCCGGTCTGCACCGCGACGTCGACGGTGAGCCGCTCGGCGGCCAGCAGCATGCCACGCGCGCGGCCCGCCCCGACCAGTGAGGTCAACCGACGGATGCTCCAGTTGTCCAGCGCCAGACCGTACCTGGCCACCGGGAACTGGAAGTACGCCTCGGGTGCGACCACGCGCAGATCGCAGATCATCGCCAGGATCACCCCGGCTCCGATCGCGGGCCCGTTGATCGCGCCGATCACCGGCACCGGCGCCTGGTCGATCGCGATGTTGAGCGCCTTGGCCTTCTCGGGCAGCGCCTCGGCCACCCCCGCAGCGTCGGACAGATCCGCGCCGGAGCTGAACACGTGGCCCTGCCCGGTGAGCACGATCGCGCGCACGTCTTCGGCGGCGGCCTTCTCGATGGCGTCGCGCAGCGCGTCGACGAGTTCGACGTTCAAGGCGTTGCGACGCTCGGCGCGCTGCATCTCCAAGGTCATCACGGCGCCGTCCCGGGTCACACCAATCATGGACGCAAGCCTATATAGCCTGCTTGTGTGAGCCGGATCGGTGCCCTCAGATTGCGCGACACGTTGCTGGACGAGGGATCGTTCCGCAGCTGGGACGACCCACCGCTGGATATCGGCGCCGGTCAGGAGTATCGACGGGAGTTGGCTGCCGCGGCCGCCAAGACCGGTATGGACGAGTCGGTGGTGACCGGTGAGGGCCGAGTGTTCGGGCGCCGGGTGGCGCTGGTGGCCTGCGAGTTCGACTTTCTCGCCGGGTCCATCGGGGTGGCCGCGGCGGAACGGATCACCGCGGCGGTGATGCGCGCCACCGCCGAGAAGCTGCCACTGCTGGCCTCGCCGAGTTCCGGCGGCACCCGCATGCAGGAGGGCACCGTGGCGTTCCTGCAGATGGTCAAGATCGCCGCCGCCGTCGAACTGCACAAGCAGGCCCACCTGCCCTACCTCGTCTATCTAAGGCACCCCACCACCGGCGGGGTGTTCGCCTCGTGGGGCTCGCTCGGGCACGTCACCGCCGCCGAGCCCGGCGCCCTCATCGGTTTCCTGGGGCCACGGGTCTACGAACACCTCTACGGTGAGGCGTTCCCGTCCGGGGTCCAGACCGCGGAGAACCTGCAACGCCACGGCGTCATCGACGCCGTCGTCCCCGTCGAGGTGTTGCGATCCACCCTCGACCGCACGCTCAAGGTCGTCTCCGACCCACCCGGGGAACCACCAGCGGCGCCCGAACCCGATCTCCTTCCCGACATCCCCGCGTGGCAGTCCGTGGAGATCTCACGCCGCCCCGACCGGCCGGGTGTCGGCCACCTGCTGCGCCACGGCACCACCGAACGGGTGCTGCTGTCGGGAACCGGACAGGGGGAAGCGGCGACCACGGTGTTGGCGCTCGCGCGATTCGGCGGCCAGCCTGCGGTGGTGCTGGGCCAGCAGCGGGTGGTGGGTGGCCTGGTGGGCCCGGCCGCGCTGCGGGAGGCCCGGCGCGGGATGGCGTTGGCCGCCGGTTTGAGGCTGCCGCTGGTCCTGGTCATCGACACCGCCGGACCTGCGCTGTCCACCGAAGCGGAGCAGGGTGGGCTGGCCGGTGAGATCGCCCGCTGCCTGGCCGAGCTGGTCACGCTGGACACCCCGACGGTGTCGGTGCTGCTCGGGCAGGGCAGCGGCGGCCCCGCCCTGGCGATGGTGCCCGCGGACCGGGTGTTGGCCGCGCTGCACGGCTGGCTGGCGCCACTGCCGCCGGAGGGAGCCAGCGCGATCGTGTTCCGCGATCTCGACCACGCGCCGGAACTTGCTGCCGCACAAGGCATCCGATCGGCAGATCTGCTTCGCAACGGCATCGTCGACGCGATCGTGGCCGAGCGTCCCGACGCCGCGGACGAACCCGAGGAGTTCACCCACCGGCTGTCGGCCACCATCGCCGACGAGTTGCATCGGCTGCGCTCGGTCCCCACAGAACAGCGACGGGCCGCCCGGTTCGACCGCTACCGCCGCATCGGCCTGCCCGGCTGACGTTGAGGCTGCGCTCACGTAGACAAAGTGCGAGTAGCCGGGGCCCTGGCTGCAGTCTCAACGGCTAGAAGCTTCACCCGGTCGCCAGCGCCGCCAGCATCGCTCCGCAGGTGACCAGGCTCAGCGGCAGCCGCAGCAGGCTGCGGCGGGTCCAGCGGACAGCTGCGGCTTCGTCGACGTCGGCCGGATCCTTCCTCTCGAACGCCGCTGCCTTCGGCAACAGGTCGAAGGCCGACCAGATCCGCATCGCCGCGTGGCTGAGCAACGCCACCAGCAGTGCGGTACCGACGGTGGCGTCGCCCCAGGTGAGGATCAGGGTCACGACAAGCAGCACCTCGAACAGGGTGTGTACCGGCAGCCAGAACCGCACCCGCGAGATGCCACCGTTGTGTGATTGGACGATGCCCGGCCGTTTGGGCCAGTAGGGGTCGACGACAACCGCCTCGTAGACGGCACCGCCCAGCGAGATGCACGCCGCAAGCGTCGTGACGGCGATCAGGACGAGAGTCGGGGTGCCCACAGCCACCGATTATCCTGACTGGACCATGGCCCAGATCCAGCCGTTCCGAATCGACGTGCCCGATGACGTCCTGGCCGACCTCGCCGATCGGTTGAAACGCACCCGGTGGCCGGACGCCGAATGCGTCGACGACTGGAGCCAGGGCATCCCGTTGGCCTACACCCGGGAGCTGGCGCAGTACTGGGCCGACGAGTACGACTGGCGCGCCCGGGAGGCCGCACTCAACCGGTTCGACCAGTTCACCACCGAGATCGACGGTCTTCCAATCCATTTCATCCACCAGCGGTGCGGACGCGACGATGCCTTCCCGCTGATCATCACCCACGGCTGGCCGGGATCGGTGGTCGAGTTCCACAAGGTGATCGGTCCACTCACCGACGCCGGGTTCGACGTCGTCTGCCCATCGCTGCCCGGCTACGGGTTCTCCGGCAAGCCGACTGCCACCGGCTGGGGTGTCGAGCGCATCGCCGAGGCGTGGGACGAGCTGATGGTACGCCTCGGATACCGACGGTACGGCGCGCAAGGCGGGGACTGGGGCGCTGCGGTGACCACCGCGATCGGCCGCAACGGCCGACACTGCGTGGCGATCCACACCAACATGCCGTTCGGACGGCCGCCCAAGGACCTACGGGAACCGACAGCAGAGGAATCCGCGGCCCTCGAGCGGCTCGGCTACTACCGACAGTGGGATTCGGGCTATTCGAAGCAGCAGGCGACCCGGCCGCAGACGCTGGGGTACGGCCTGGTCGATTCTCCGGTCGGGCAACTGGCCTGGATCGTGGAGAAGTTCTGGTCGTGGACGGACTGTGAGGGTCACCCCGAAAACGTCCTCACCAAGGACGAACTGCTCGACAACGTGATGATGTACTGGGCCAACGGCGCGGGGGCCTCGTCGGCCCGACTGTACTGGGAGAGCTTCGGCAGCTTCGGCGGTGGCGCGCCGGTGGCGCTTCCCACCGGCGTTGCGGCCTTCCCCAAGGAGATCCTGCGCGCGCCCCGGCACTGGTGCGAGGCCAACTACAACATCACCCGGTGGACGGACATGCCCCGCGGCGGCCACTTCGCGGCCTTCGAACAGCCCGTGCTGTTCGTCGAGGAGGTCAGCGGATTCTTCGCAGATTTCCGCTAGCCGTCACAGCACCGACGGCGAGGGCTGCACCAGTTCGACGGCGTCGCCCACGTTCACGGTGACGACCTCGCCCGAGACCGCGGCAACCGACAGGTCCTGCGGGAGCGCGTCGCCGGCAAGGCGGGCGAGCTCGGCCACACCGTTGACGATCGGAGCCGTCGTGCCGTCGAGGAGCTGGTTCTGCTCGGAATCGAGAAAATCGGCAATCGGCCTGCCGATTGGTCGGCCGACATCAGTGCTGAAAGTCTCGGCACGAGCGAACAATTCATGGACGTCGAACACCTTGACCCGCAGCGTCTCTTCGGCCAGCCTCCCCAGGACGCGGCCGGACTCCGGATCGGTGACCATTTGGCCCGTCCCCGAGAACACCGCGAAGACCATGCCTGGCGCCACGCCCGCGTGCGCGCCCCTGTTGATGACAAGCGTGTACTCATCCTCCACGAGCGCCACCGACCCGGTGATCGGCTCGGTCATGAACGGTCCGGGTCCGCAGCGTCCGCATGCCGTGAAATCGTCGGCGCTCCGCCGTCCCTGATCCGCGGCCTGGCGGACGGAACGGCCACCGGCGCTGCCGATCTCGCGAGCTCGGTGGCGGTCTTGGCCTGGATCAGTGCGATCACAGCCTGCTGGTGCCTCTCGGTCCCGAACGAGTTGAGGGCGAACGCCAGCTTGGTGTCCACGAACTCGACAGAGCGCTCGAGCTGACCCGAAAGCGGGGCGACACGGTCGGCGACCTCATCGGCCCCGCCCTCTCGACTGAGACCTGCGTACCACTTGTGCGCAACGACGCCGAGCGCGAGCGAGAAGCAGGGGACCAGCACGACGGCGAACATCGTTCCGAGGGCGCTGTCGAACGTCAATGATCCGAAGACGCTCAACACCACCGACAATGCGAGTGCGCCGAGCAATCGAAGTGCCGGCGGTATCTCTGCGACGATGCGCCACCCAGCCGTGAGGACGCGTGCGCAGGCCGCGAGGAAGACTGCAGCGAAGCGGGCCACGCCTGCGCCCAGCGTGGACAGCGCCGAACCCACGGTGGTCGCGAACCGACCGAAGTCCGCGGCGTAATCCCGCCGCGGGCCCGCCGGTTTCCGGGCCTGTTTCTGCCGGCGGTCTGGTTGTTCCTGCGCCGATTCGGGCGGTGCCGGCGGCTGTTCGGCGGGCTCCGCCGCCACAGTGCCGGCCTGAGCCGTCGGCCTCTCGTCGATCGCGCCGATGCTAACCACTTCTGCATCATCCATTAACACCCGTCACAGGTACACCTGACGCGCCGGGGTCCGCCCAGAAACCGCTTTCGGGCTGTCAGGCCAGCGACTGCACCCACGACTGGTGCAGCGCGGCGTAGTGGCCACCCTCGCGAGAGGTGAGCTCTTCCGGCGAACCGTCCTCCACGATGCGGCCGTGCTCGAGAACCAGCACCCGGTCGGCGATCTGCACCGTCGACAACCGGTGCGCGATCACCAGCGCGGTCCGGTCGGTCAACACCGTCTCCAGCGCCCGCTGCACCATTCGCTCGCTCGGGATGTCCAGTGACGACGTCGCCTCGTCGAGGATCAGCACCGCCGGATCGGCCAGGAACGCGCGCGCGAACGCGACGAGTTGCCGCTGCCCCGCCGACAGCCGCCCGCCCCGCTTGGCGACGTCGGTGTCGTAGCCCTCGGGCAGGGCATCGATGAAGCTGTGCGCGCCCACCGCCTCGGCCGCGCCCCGGACCTCTTCGTCGGTGGCATCCGGTCTCCCGAAGCGGATGTTGTCGGCGACGGTGCCGTCGAACATGAAGTTCTCCTGGGTCACCATCACCGCGTGCCGGCGCAGTTCGGCCTGCGTCATCTGGCGCAGGTCCACCCCGTCGAGCGTCACCGATCCCGACACCGGGTCGTAGAACCGGGTGACCAGTTTGGCGATCGTCGTCTTGCCCGCACCTGTGGTGCCGACCAGTGCCACCGTCTGGCCCGCCGGCACCACCAGGTCCAGACCGGGCAACACCGGTCGGTCGCGCGCATACTCGAAATACACGTTGTCGAAGGCGATCTCCCCGCGGACTTCGTCGAGGGTGACAGGATGCTCGGGATCCTTGATGCCCGGCTTCTCGGCGAGCACGCCGGCGAGTTTCTCCAGCGCCGACGACGCGGACTGGAAGGTGTTGAAGAACTGCGAGATCTCCTGCATCGGCTCGAAGAACATCCGCAGGTAGAGCAGGAACGCCGTCAACGTGCCGATCGTCATCTCGCCCTGCAGCACCCGGTAGCCGCCGTAGAGCAGCACCACGCCGGTGGTCAGGTTGCCGACCAGCTTGACGCCCGGCATGAACACGGCCAGCAGCCGAAATGTCTTCTCGTTGATCACCCGGTAGCGGTCGGCGACGTCTTCGAAGATCTCCTGGTTGCGCGGCTCGCGCCGGTACGCCTGCACCGCCTTGATCCCCGTCATCGTCTCCACGAACTGCACGATGACCAGCGCTGAGATCTCCCGCACCTCACGGTAGATCTTCGACGAGCGATCGTGGAACCACCAGACCAGCACGACCAGCACGGGAAACGCCGCCAGGCACATCAGCCCGAGTTTGGCGTCGAGCACCACCAGCAGCACCGCGGTGCCGAACAGCGTGAGCACCGCGGTGATCAGGCTGTCGAACCCGGTTTCCAGCATGTCCTGGATGGCCTCGACGTCATTGGTGGACCGGCTCACCACCCGCCCGGAGGTGTAGCGGTCGTGAAACGCGATGTCCAGACGGCCGAAATGACGGAAGACCCTCCTGCGCAGTTCGCGCAGCACCTTCTGGCCGATGCGTCCGGAACGGCGCAGGAAGAACATCCGGCTGACCGCCTGAACCACCACCACGGCACACAACGCGCCGACGATCATCAGCAGGGTGTTCGCCGGGCCGCCGTCGACCAACGGCGGGATGCCGTCGTCGATACCCTTCTGCACCAGCAGCGGAACCGACAGCCGCGCAACGTTCTCCACGACGACGACCACGGCCAGTGCCGACAGGCTCCACTTGTAAGGCCGCAGCAGCGAACCCAGCAGCGCCCGCGCTTCACGCCGTCGCGGCACCGTCTCGTCGATCGGCAGGTCGCCCTGCTCGTCGAACTTGCCGCGCCAGTCGGTGCTCGTCTTCTCCTCGCGCGAGCGCTCGTCGGTGCTCGTCTTCTCCTCGCGCGAGCGCTCGTCGGTGCTCGTCTTCTCCTCGCGCGAGCGCTCGTCGGTGCTCGTCTTCTCCTCGCGCGAGCGCTCGTCGGGGGTGGTCGTCACCGGCCCTCCAATACTCGGTCTTCGAGCTGCGAGCGCGCGTCGTCGTCGTCGCCTTCGATTCGCGCAACCGGCTTGTCGGCCTCCCAGACGCAGTCACGTTCGGCACCGTCGTCGAGCTCGTCGTCGGCGGCCAGCAGGTACCGGTACTCGGGGACATCGGCGAGCATCTCGGCGTGGGTGCCGACGTGGGTGATGGTGCCGTCCTGCAGCAGCGCCACCCGGTCGGCGAGCATCACCGTCGACGCCCGGTGTGCCACCACGATGCCGGTCACGTCGTGCAGCACCCGGCGCAGCGCCTCCTCGACCACCGCCTCGGTGTGGACGTCCAGAGCGGACAGCGTGTCGTCGAGTACCAGGATCCTCGGGTCGGCCAGGATCGCGCGGGCCAGCGAAAGCCGTTGACGCTGACCGCCGGACAGGCTCATGCCCTGCTCCCCGATGCGGGTGTCCAGGCCGAACGGCAGGTCGTAGACGAACTGCGCCGCGGCCACCTCGACCGCCTGGCGCAGCTCGGCGTCGGTGGCACCCGGTCGGCCCAGCCGCAGGTTCTCCGCCACCGACATCGAGAACAGCGTCGGATCCTCGAACGCAGTGGCCACCGCGTCCCGCAGCGCATCCAGCGACAGCTCGCGGATGTCCTGGGCGTCGATGCGGATCTCGCCCTCGCTGACGTCGTAGAGCCGTGAGATCAGCCCGATCAGCACCGACTTGCCCGCACCGGTGGTGCCGACCAGAGCGAGCGTCTCACCCGGCTCGACGGTGACGGTGACGTGCCGCAGAACCCACTCCTCGCTGTCGGGAAACTTGAAACCGACATCGATGAGCTCCAGCCGCCCACCCTTCGGGGTCTGGTCCCGCGGACCGTCGGTGATCTCGCGGGGCGCGTCGAAGATTTCGGCGATGCGGTTGGCCGCGGTGAAGGATTCCTGAGTCATCGACAACAGAAAGCCCAGCGAAGCGATCGGCCACACCAGCGACAGCATCATCGTGATGAACGCGACGAGCGTGCCCATCGTCACATACCCATGGCCGGCGGCGTACGCGCCGAAACCGAGCACGATGATCAACGTCAGGTTCGGGATGATCTCCAGCAGCGTCCAGAACTTCGCCGACACCGACACCCGGCTCACCTGCGTGTCATAGAGGTCGGTCAGTTGGTCGTCGAACCGCTGGTAGACGTAGTCCTCGCGGCCGAAGGACTTGACGACGCGAAGGCCGAGGGCCGACTCCTCGACGTGCGTGGCCACGTGGCCGGCCTGGTCCTGGGCCAATCGCGACAGCCGGGTGTACTCCTGCTGGAAGTGCAGCACGGTCAGCGTGATCGGCACGATCGACACCAGCACGACGACGCCGAGCGGCCAGTACATCGCCAGCAGGATCGAGGTGACGACCGCGATCTGCAGCACGTTGAGCATCAGGAAGATCAGGCCGAACGACATGAACCGGCGAATCGTGCCCAGGTCGTTCATGATCCGCGACAGCAGCTGACCCGACTGCCAGCGACCGTGGAACGACATCGGCAGGATCTGCAACCGCGCGTAGAGGTCCTTGCGGATGTCGGCCTCCACGCCCATCGTGGCGCGCGACACCAGCCAGCGTCGGATGAACCACAGCACCGCCTCGGCGACCCCCACCGCCATCGCCGCGGCGCCGACCACCCAGAGGCCCTGCTGGTCCTGGTGGCGGACCGGGCCGTCGATGACCGCTTTGGTCATCAGCGGGATGGCCACGGTGGCGCCCAGGCTGGCGAGCGCGGTGATGATCATCGCGATCCACCGCACCCGGTAGGGCATCAGGTACGGCAGCATCCGCCACAGATCCGAGCTCGGCCTGACCCGCCTGGCCGGGGGGCCGATTGCGGGCGCCGCCCGAAGCGCGTTCAAGGAGTCACTCACTTAGAACATCTTCCCATTGCGCGCAAGGGATTAACCCCTCTGCCGGAACTGCATTCCGGGAGGGAATGGTCGAGTGCGCGCCTGCCGGAACACAGTTCCGGCGGTTGGTGCCGAACTGGGTGCGGTACAGCTCGGCGTAGCGGCCGCCGCGGGACAGCAGCTGCTCGTGGGTGCCACGCTCGACGACGCGCCCGTCCTCGACGACCAGGATGACGTCGGCGGCCCGCACGGTGGACAGGCGGTGGGCGATGACGATCGACGTCCGGCCTGCCAGCGCCTCGGCCAGTGCCTGCTGCACGGCGGCCTCCGACTCCGAGTCCAGCGACGCCGTCGCCTCGTCGAGGACCACCACCTGCGGAGACGCCAGCAGCACCCGCGCGATCGTCAGCCGCTGCCGCTGCCCACCGGAGAGCCGGTAGCCGCGCTCGCCCACCACGGTGTCCAGCCCGTCGGGCATGTCGGCGACGAGGTCGGCGAGCCGCGCCCGCTCCAGTGCCTCCCACAACTGGTCGTCGCTCGCCTGCGGCGCGGCCAACAACAGATTCGACCGGATCGACTCGTGGAACAGGTGGCCGTCCTGGGTGACCATGCCGACGGTGGCCTTCAGCGACGCGAACGTCAGGTCGCGCACGTCGACACCGTTGAGCCGGACGGCGCCGGAGTCGACGTCGTACAGCCGCGCCAGCAGTGCCGCCGTCGTGGACTTGCCGGCTCCCGACGGCCCGACCAACGCCACCATCTCACCCGGCCGCGCGGTGAACGACAATCCGTGCAGTACCTCCTCGCCGCCGCGATCGTCCAGTTCGGCCACCTCTTCCAGTGACGCCAGCGACACCTTGTCCGCGGCCGGATAGGAGAAGCGGACGTCATCGAATTCCACCGATACCGGTCCGGCGGGGACATCGGTCGCATCCGGGCGCTCCCGGATCAGCGGCACCAGATCCAGCACCTCGAAGACCCGCTCGAAACTGACCAGCGCCGTGGCGACCTCCACCCGCGCGTTGGCCAGTGCGGTCAGCGGCGCGTACAGCCGGGTGAGCAGCAGCGCCAGCGACACGATCGCGCCTGCCTGCAGCTGCCCGCCGATGGCCAGCGCCCCGCCCAGTCCGTACACCAACGCCAGCGCCAGTGCCGACATCAGCGTCAGCGAGTTCATGAACGTCGCCTGCAGCATCGCGGTACGCACCCCGATGTCGCGCACCCGGCCGGCTCGCACCCGGAACTCCCGGGATTCGCTGGTCGCATCGCCGAACAACTTCACCAGCGTCGCCCCCGGTGCCGAGAAGCGCTCGGTCATCTGGGTGTTCATCGTCGCGTTGTGCGCCGCCGCCTCCCGCGACAGCCGGGCCATCGTGCTGCCGATCCGCCGGGCCGGGATCAGGAACAGCGGCATCAGCGCGAGCGAGGCCAGTGTGATCTGCCACGAGATGCTCAGCATCACCGCGAGCGTCAGCGTCAGCGTGACGAGGTTGGACACCACCCCGGACAGCGTGTCGGAGAACGCCCGCTGGGCACCCATCACGTCGTTGCCCAGCCGGCTGACCAGAGCGCCCGTGCGGGTGCGGGTGAAGAACGCCACCGGCATCCGCTGAACGTGATCGAACACCGCGGTACGCAGGTCCAGGATCAGACCCTCGCCGATCCTCGACGACAACCAGCGCGTGAGCAGCGACACCACCGCTTCGCCGACCGCGACCGCGGCGATCACGGCCGCCAGCGCCACCACCACCGCAGAACTGCCCGCACCGGTGATCTCGTCGACGACACGCCCCGCCAGCAGCGGTGTCAACACGGTCAGCACTGCGCCGAGGACGCTGAACCCCAGAAACACGGCGAGCCTGCGGTGATGCCGCGCGGCGAACCGCCAGATCCGGCCCAGCAGGCGACGGTCGGCCAGTGATCGCAGATCTCCGCCACGCGCCCTGGTCTGCCGGTACAGCGATTGCCGGGCAACCGTTTCCAAACTCATGTTTTCACCGTAGAACCTCAACGATGGATGAGGTCAAAGCCTTCCCGGGCGATCGACGGTGATCATTCGATGACCAGATCCGGGTTTTGCAGAGGCAAGTGCGAGTGGCCGGCTCCAGAAGTCGGATCCCGTGCTGTGGCGCAGCCTCCCCCAGCCTAGGCCTCGCATCGGGCAAGATTGCGGGCATGGACAGTGGTGTGGGGTCGCCCAGGGTTCTCGTGGTCGACGACGATCCCGACGTCCTGGCCTCGCTGGAGCGGGGGCTGCGACTGTCCGGGTTCGAGGTGTTCACCGCGGTCGACGGCGCGGAAGCGCTCCGCAGCGCGACCGAGACCCGGCCCGACGCGATCGTGCTCGACATCAACATGCCGGTGCTCGACGGTGTCTCGGTGGTGACCGCGCTGCGCGCGATGGACAACGACGTGCCGGTGTGCGTGCTCTCGGCGCGTTCGTCGGTCGACGACCGGGTGGCGGGGCTGGAGGCCGGCGCCGACGACTACCTGGTCAAACCGTTCGTGCTGGCCGAACTGGTGGCGCGGGTCAAGGCGCTGCTGCGCAGGCGGGGGTCGACCGCGACGTTCTCGTCGGAGACCATCGCGGTCGGCCCGCTCGAGGTCGACATCCCCGGTAGGCGGGCGCGGGTCGACGGGGTCGACGTCGACCTGACCAAACGGGAGTTCGACCTGCTTGCGGTGCTCGCCGAGCACAAAACCGCCGTGCTGTCCCGGGCGCAGCTTCTCGAACTGGTGTGGGGATACGACTTCGCCGCAGACACCAACGTCGTCGACGTGTTCATCGGGTATCTGCGGCGGAAACTCGAGGCCAACGGTGCGCCACGGCTGCTGCATACCGTCCGCGGCGTGGGGTTCGTCCTCAGGCAGCAGTGATGAGCGCTTGCGCGAAGAACAGACAGCAGTGATGAGCGCTTGCGCGAAGAACAGACAGCAGTGATGAGCGCTTGCGCGAAGAACAGACCACAGTGATCGCGCTGTCGCGGGTCTTCCGACGCACCCCGTCGCTGCGCACCCGCGTCGCGCTGGCCACCGCACTCGGCGCGGCGATCGTCGTCGTCATCGTCGGCAGCGTGGTGTGGATCGGCATCACCAACGACCGCAAGGAACGCCTGGACCGCCGACTCGATGAGGCGGCCGGTTTCGCGATCCCGTTCCTGCCCCGCGGCCTCGACGAGATCCCGACGTCACCCAACGACCAGGATGCGATCATCACGGTGCGCCGCCCCGACGGGCCGGTGACCTCGAACTCCAAGGTGGTGCTGCCCCAGCTGGAACCCGGCTACGGCGACACCTACGTCGGTGATGTCCGCTACCGGGTGCGCACGGTCGACATCCGGCTGCCCGAGCCGATGTCGGTGGCGGTCGGTGCGACCTACGATGCGACCATCGCCGACACCAACAACCTGCACCGCAGAGTGCTGATCCTGTGTGTGTTCTCGGTGGGCGCGGCAACGCTGCTCGGCTGGCTGCTCGCGGCGTTCGCAGTGCGGCCGCTCAAACGGCTGGCACAGCAGACTCGCCAGATCGACGCCGGCGACGAAGCTCCCGATGTCGAGGTGCGCGGCGCCAGCGAAGCGGTGGAGATCGCCGACGCCGTCAACGGCATGCTGCAGCGCATCTGGAAGGAGCAGGGCAACACCAAGGCCGCGCTGGACTCGGCGCGCGACTTCGCGTCGGTCTCGGCGCACGAGCTGCGGACGCCCCTGACCGCGATGCGGACCAACCTCGAGGTGCTCGCCACGCTGGACCTGGCCGAGGACCAGCGCAAAGAGGTCGTCGGCGACGTCATCCGCACGCAGACCCGCATCGAGGCGACGCTGGGAGCGCTGGAACGACTCGCGCAGGGCGAGTTGTCCACCGAGGACGACCACGTGCCGGTGGACATCACCGAGCTGCTCGACCGGGCCGCATTCGACGCGATGCGGGTCTTCCCCGACCTGGACGTGTCGCTGGTGCCTGCGCCGACGGTGATCATCGTCGGCCTGCCCGCCGGCCTGCGGCTTGCGGTCGACAATGCGATCGCCAACGCCGTCAAGCACGGCGGCGCCGGCCGGGTGCAGCTCTCGGCTGTCAGCTCGCGGGCAGGGGTCGAGATCGCGGTCGACGACGACGGTGTCGGGGTGCCCGACGAGGAACGCACGGTGGTGTTCGACCGGTTCTCCCGAGGATCCACCGCATCGCACTCGGGCTCGGGTCTGGGCCTCGCGCTGGTGGCCCAGCAGGCCGACTTGCACGGCGGCACCGCGACGTTGGAGGCCAGCCCGTTGGGCGGGGCGCGGCTGCTGCTGCGACTACCCGGACCACGCTAGCGCCCGTTCGCCGGAACGGTATTCCAGGCGCGGAATCCCGCGTTCGGGGCGCCTGGAACGCAGTTCCGGCGGTGGTTTAGCGCGTGGCCAGCAGGTCGATGACGAAGATCAGCGTCTTACCGGAGAGTCGGTGCCCGCCCCCGGCCGGTCCGTACGCCTGCGCCGGCGGAACGGTCAGCTTGCGTCGCCCACCGACTTTCATGCCGGGGATGCCGTCCTGCCACCCCTGGATCAGTCCGCGCAGCGGGAACTCGATCGACTCGCCCCGGTTCCACGAGCTGTCGAATTCCTCGCCCGTGTCGTATTCGACGCCGACGTAGTGCACCTCGACATTGGCGCCTGGAACGGCCTCGATGCCGTCGCCGACAACGATGTCCTCGATCAGCAATTCGGTCGGGGCGGGCCCGTCGGGGAACTCGATTTCTGGTTTGGTAGCCACCACGTCACCCTACTGTGAGCTCAACGCTCGATGAATGTCCGGTTCAGCTGGGCGCGCAGCAGCGCGGGATCGCGGTGCGCGTCCAGGTAGGCCAGGTAGCCGTCCGGGCGGATCAGTGCCAGCCCTCCGTCGGGAAGGCCGTAGCGTCGCCACACCGCGGTGTCTGCCACCACCACCGTGCCTACTACATCGACGAAACCCTCTGTGGCCCTGTCGGTATCGGGCGGCTCAGGACCGAACCAGGCGAGCGTGTGGCGCGTCGGGTCGAACTCGAAAAGCGCGGGCGCCCGGTCCCCCACCGCGACCCGGCCGCGTGGCCCGGCGCCGCTGTGGTCGTGATACGAGACATCGATCTGGGATATGGCACGTGTCAAGGTCTGTTGCACGTGCGGGCGGGCCAGCACCAGCGGGGCCACCCTGCGCCGGAACGCCGTCGATACGGGGTTGCGCAGCAACGTCATCCGGGTCACCCTTCGGGTTCCCTCGACCAGACGGGCGGCGACGGGTGCGCGTTCGGTCGCGTACGTGGCCAACAGCTCGGGCGGCGCCGTCCCCTGTGCCACCGCGGCGAGTTTCCACCCGAGATTCATCGCGTCGGCGATGCCGGTGTTCATGCCTTGCGCCCCGACGACCGAATGGATGTGGGCGGCATCGCCCACCAGGAAGACACGACCCTTCGAATGTGTCTGTGCGCGACGCTGATTGATCCGGAACCGACCCGCCTGCCGGATCTCTGCGATGGTTGCGCCGGAGGGCGCACAGACGTCGACGGCCTCCTGCAACTCGTCGCGGGTGACGTCGCCGTCGGGCACGGCGTCAGCAGGCTGGGCCACCGCGATCCGGTGCCAACCGTGCAGCATCGGGAAGTAGGCGACGAACCTGCCCCGGTTGAGGTACGCGAAGAACTGGTCGTGCGGCAGTACCCAGTCCATGCGCAGGTCGGCGACGGCGAAGTTCTCCTCGAAAGCCGACCCGACGAAGCCGACCCCGAGCTCGTGCCGCACCGTGCTGTGCGCACCGTCGGCACCGACAAGCCATGTGGCCGTGACCTCTTCGACGGATCCGTCGGCATGTCGCAGCCGGGCCGCCACGCCGGAGGGGTCCTGGTGCAGACCGGTCAGCTCGACATTGCGCTCCACCGCCACGCCGAGTGCCGCGAGGTGGTCGGCCAGCACATTCTGGGTGTGGTTCTGCGGGATCATCAACAGGAACGGATACGGGCTGTCCAGTCCGGCGAAGTCGGCCCGCAGAATCTGGCGGTTCTCACTGAACACGTTGAAGATCCGGGCCCGAAGACCGCGCTCCAGCAGTCGTTCCACCAGACCCGCATGCTGGTAGAGCTCCAGCGTCCGGGCCTGCATGCCCAGCGCCCTCGTCTCGGTGTTGGGTCCGGACGCGGCGTCGACGATCCGCACCGCCACTCCCCTGCGTGCCAGTTCGATCGCCGCCGTCAGCCCGCTCGGGCCGGCGCCCGCGATGAGAACATCGGCGGTTCGGCCTGTCACGACACCTTCCTCCCTGTCACCTCGTCGAGAAATCGGATCTGGTCGGCGAGCACCCGTTCTCGGTGGTGCGGCCGGTAGAAGTCGAAGTGGCCGAGGGGATAACGCCGCAGCACTCCGTGTGGCGCGCGGTCTGCGATCAGTGCGGCGTCGGCTTGTTCGGTTTCCCGGTCGAACTCGCCGACTGCGACCAGCACCGGCATCTTCAGCTGTGGTGCCACATCTCCGGGCCGGTAGCGCATCATGTCGAAGAGCGCCCTGGGGGCGACCTCGTTGCGCCATGTCCGACTGCCCATCGCCGCGACGGCCTGTTCGGCTTCCTCGCCGGCCATCACGGCCAGTTCACCTTCCCCACCCACAGCGGCGATGTAGTGCGGCGGGCATGACAACCAGCCGCGAACACGGTCGGTGAGCATCGCCAGCAGCAGTCGCATCGTGGCGCGCATTGTCCGCCCGCGTACTCGCCGGGGGAAGCCGTTGAACGGGATCTGCGCGATCACAGCGGTCACCAGCGGGTCGGTGGCCGCGACCGACACCACGTGCCCCCCGCCCAGGGAGGTGCCCCACAACACGATGCCGGAAGCGTCGGGGCGCGTCCGCGCGAACGAGATCGCGGCGCGGATGTCATCGAGTTGACCGTCGAGGTCGACGAGCTGTCGTGGTTCACCGTCGCTGAGCCCGAAGTGGCGGTAGTCGAACGTCATCGCGTGATAACCGTGCCGCGCGAACTCCTCGGCCGCGGCGACCAGCGAGGGGGTGTCCTGAGTGCCTCCGAAGCCCGGGCACAGGATCACGTAGGGGCTCGGGGCGGTGGCGTTGCACGGGTAGACCAGTCCGCTGCAGCGGGCGGCTCCGGAGACGAACTGGACGGACTCAGGCATCGCGACCGTCCCCGAGCCCGGGTGAGGCGCCCAGGATGCGGACCAGCAACGCGATCACCCCGCGCCGATGAGCCGCCAGGTCCAGATCGACGCGGCCGGTGTAGACGTTGTGCAGATTTGTCAGGGCGCCGAGTACCGCGGTCGCGGTCATCTCGGCGTCCACGGCGTCGAATTCGCCGGAGCGCATGCCGTCACCGACAAGGTCCGTCATGGCGGGCAGCAGGTCGGTGGACACGAGGGTGGAGACCTTCTGGTCGACCTCAATCACGGCGGGAGGCTGCGGCTGGCGGAGAATTCCGTCGGGCGCCTCGGCGAGCCGGTAGGTGTGGTCGAGGAACCTCACCAGACGCGCTCCCGCGGCCAGCGAGGTGTCCGCCAGTATCGCCACGTACTGGCCGGTGAGCGCCTGTGCCGCAGCGGTCGCGCATGCGTCGAACAGCTCTTCCTTCGACCGGAAGTGGTGATAGAAGCACCCTTTGGCGACGCCGAGCTCGCCGATGATGGCCTCGACCGTCGTCTTCTCGTAGCCCTTCCTGGCGAACAACCGCAGCGCGGTGTCGACGATCTCGCTACGGCGGACGTCGGGCTTCTTGACCTCCCGCATGAGTGCAACGCTAACCGACCGACGGTCGGTCTGTCGAGTCCTCCTTGGGGTGAACGCGCCCATCCGGCAGACTGGTCTGGTGGCATCCGACAGAGAAATCCTGGACCGCGTCAACGAGCTGATCAGCCAGGAGAACGAGCTGCGCGACAAGCTGCAGCACCACCAGATCGACGAAACCGAGGAACACCGTCGGCTGCAGTCGATCGAAGTGCAGCTCGACCAGTGCTGGGATCTGCTCCGTCAGCGCCGCGCGCTGCGCGACAGCGGCGGCGATCCCGGGAACGCGCAGGTGCGCCCCGCCGGCGAGGTCGAGGGCTACCTCGGCTGACCGGCGCAGCGGTGACGCACACTGACGTCGTCATCGTCGGCGGCGGACACAACGGGCTGGTTGCGGCGGCATACCTGGCCCGGGCGGGCCGCCGGGTCCAGGTGCTCGAGCGCCTCGACCACGTCGGCGGGGCGGCGGTGTCGGCGCACGCGTTCGAGGGCGTCGACGCGCGCCTGTCGCGCTACTCCTACCTCGTCAGCCTGCTGCCGAGAAGCATCGTCGACGACCTCGGCGTCCGGGTCAGACTGTCCCGGCGTCGGTACTCGTCCTACACCCCCGACCCGGCCACCGGCGGCCTGACCGGGTTGCTGGTCGGACCGGAGTCGACCTTCGGCGCAATCGGGGCAGCCGCCGACGAAGCCGGTTTCGACGGCTTCTACCGCCGCGCCGCCGCCGTGACCGCGCGGTTGTGGCCGACGATGACCGAACCGCTGCGCACCCGCGCCGACATGCACCGGGCGATCGTCGCCGACGGCGGCGCCGACGCGGACGCCGCGTGGCGGGCGCTGATCGACCGTCCCATCGGCGAGATGATCACCGCCGCAGTGGACAACGACCTGGTGCGCGGGGTGATGGCGACCGATGCGCTGATCGGTACGTTCGCCCTTCTCGACGACGAATCGTTGCGCCAGAACGTGTGTTTGCTGTATCACCTGATCGGCGGGGGCAGCGGCGACTGGGACGTGCCGATCGGCGGGATGGGCGCGGTCAGCGGGGCGCTGGCGGCCGCGGCCACCGGCTTCGGCGCAGACATCGTCACCGGCGCCGAGGTCTTCGCGATCGAGCCGGACGGCGAGGTGCGCTACCGGAACGGCGACGCCGAGCACCGGGTCGGCGCCGACCATGTGCTGGCCAACGTGACACCGGCCGTGCTGGCCCGGCTGCTGGGTGCGCCCGAACCCGCGCTCGCGCCCGGCGCGCAGATCAAGGTCAACCTGATGCTGCGCCGGCTGCCTCGGCTGCGTGATGAAACCGTCACGCCGGAACAGGCTTTCGGCGGAACCTTCCACATCAACGAGACGTTCAGCCAACTCGACACCGCGTACCGCCGGGCCGCCGGTGGATCCGTGCCCGACCCGCTGCCTTGCGAAATCTACTGCCATTCACTGGCCGACCCGACGATCCTCTCCGATGAATTGCGCGCCGCCGGCGCGCACACCCTGACCGTGTTCGGGCTGCACACCCCGCATGGACTGGCGAGTTCGGGGACACCTGAGCGGATCCGTGATTCGCTGACCTCGGCGGTGCTGACATCGTTGAACTCCGTGCTCGCCGAACCCGTCCAGGATGTGCTGATGGAGGATTCGTCAGGACGGTTGTGCATCGAGGCCAAGACGACGTTC
The DNA here is from genome assembly GCF_010723735.1 of Mycolicibacterium hippocampi. Classification (GTDB taxonomy): domain Bacteria; phylum Actinomycetota; class Actinomycetes; order Mycobacteriales; family Mycobacteriaceae; genus Mycobacterium; species Mycobacterium hippocampi. Next base: position 5,571,828 of record NZ_BLLB01000002.1, read on the forward strand.
GACCTCGAGCGTTCACTCGGAATGACCAACGGCAACATCTTCCACGGCGCGTTGATGTGGCCGTTCGCCGAGAACGACGAACCGCTGGAGACACCGGCGCAGCGATGGGGAGTGGCGACCGCACATGACCGGATCCTGTTGTGCGGATCGGGATCTCGACGCGGTGGCGGGGTGTCGGGCATCGGTGGTCACAACGCGGCGATGGCCGTGCTGCAGGGTTAGCGCCCGGTCAGCTTGTCGAGGATCGCCCGCAACGTCGCGATCTCCTGCTCGTCGAGTTCGGCGAGGACCTCGGGAGCAGGATCGTGCACGTCGTCGATCACGCCGACCATGTCGTGGCCGGCAGCGGTCAGCGACACCACTTTGCACCGGCGATTCGTCGGGTCCGTCCGGCGCACCACAAGCCCACGGCCCTCGAGGTCGTTGACAGCCACCGTGGCCGCCGGCGCGTCGACAGTTGCGGCTGCGGCGAGCTCCTTGACCGTCAACGGGGATCGACTCAACCGCTTGAGGATCCGGATCCTGCTGAACGGCAACCCCGATCGCTCGACGACCGCGTGCTTCCAGACGTCCTGGTGGTCGAGGACAAACGCGGCGAGGTCCCGCCACACCGCGTCGGCGAGCTCCCTACTGGACACGGGCCTCCTTCGTCGGCTGTGCCGGACCGGCGATCAGCGGCGCCAACCGCTGCGCCGAGCGCAGGCCACGCTGCGACGTCGAATACAGGCCGAGCGACAGGATCACCAAACCCAGTGCCGCGCAGATGAACCACAGCGGTCGCGCCGCCGTCGCGAAATCTGTGCCGTCCATCGCCAGCGCCGGACCGGCGACCGAACCGCAGAGTGCCACACCGATGCTCACCCCGACCTGACGGCTGGTGGACGTCACCGCCGAGGCCGCGCCGGCACGATCGAGGGGCATACCGCTCACCGCGGCGTTGGTGATCGGCGCGTTGACCATCGAGAAGCCGATGCCGAAGACGGTGAAGACCACCAGCAGCGACCACACCGGCGTCGTCGCGGTCAGGAAGGTGAGCATCACCGCGGCGGCCGAGATCAACACCCCCGCCGCCACCAACGACGGCCGGGCACCGTAACGGCCCACCAGACGTCCCGACAGCGGGGAGAACAACAACGCCCCGAGCGCGATCGGCAGGTAGATGAGCCCGGTGTGCATCGCCGAGAAGCCACGTTCGCCCTGCAGGTACAGCGACATCATGAACAGGAACGCGCCCCACGCGGCGAAGCCACTGACCGCGGTGATCGTCGCCGCGCTGAACGGGATGCTCCGGAAGAAGCGCAGGTCCAGGAACGGATCGGCACGCCGCGATTCGTACCGCAGGAACACCGCGAAAGCAGCCGCCGCGACAGCGGCGATGGCGATCACCCGGGCACTGGTCCACCCCAGCACCGGTCCTTCGATCAGGGCGAAGACCACGCCGAACAGGAAGATCACGGCCAGGCCCTGTCCGACCGGGTCGATGTTGCGCATGGTGGCCGACTTGGATTCCGGCACGAACAGCGCGGTCAGCAGAATCGCCGCCGCACAGATGGGCAGGTTGATCCAGAAGACCGAGCGCCAGCCGATCGTCTCGATCAGCAGCCCGCCCACGATCGGGCCGAGCGACATCGAGATCCCGACCACCGCGCCCCAGGCCCCCAGCGCCCGCGCGCGCTCCACGCGGCCGGTGAAGATCTGCGAAATGATGGACAGTGCAACAGGGTTGAGCATCGACCCGCCGATTCCCTGTAGGAAGCGGGCACCGATGAGCGCGTCGATGGACGGCGCCAGGCTGCATGCCAGCGAGCCGAGCGCAAACAGTGCCAGACCGGTCTGGAACACCCGTCGGCGGCCGAGGCGATCCCCGGCCGCGCCGGCGAGCATCAGCAGCGATGCCAGCACCAGCGTGTAGATGTCCACGACCCACTGCAGTTGCGCGGGAGAGGCGGACAGGTCGGTGCGGATCGCTGGAATCGCGACGTTGACGATGGTCGCGTCCATCGAGACGATGAGCAGGCTCAGGCAGCAGGAAACCAGGATGACGGCCTTGCGCCTGGGCGTCATGGCCGCGACGGCTTCATTCACCCAACGATTGTGAAACTACAACTGTCTGGTCGGCAAGCGGCAGAGTTGTGACGTTCGACGCAGGTGAACGTGCGGGAAATGCCGGCGATTGCGGCGCGTCGGCGTGCAGACCCGCGCGCTCGCCGGGCAATGTCAGCGGGTGTCGAGGTCGGAGTAGTCGCGCTCGGTGTAGCCGGTGTAGATCTGGCGCGGACGACCGATCTTGTTGGGCTCGCCGTGCATCTCCCGCCAGTGCGCGATCCAGCCCGGCAGCCGGCCCAGCGCGAACAGCACGGTGAACATCCGCGTCGGGAAGCCCATCGCCCGGTAGATCACGCCGGTGTAGTAGTCCACGTTCGGGTAGAGCTTGCGCTCGACGAAGAAGTCGTCAGTCAGCGCGATCTCCTCGAGCTCCTTGGCGATGTCGAGCAGCGGATCCTGGACGCCGATCTTGGCCAGGATCTTGTCGGCCTGCTCCTTGACGATGCGCGCGCGGGGATCGTAGTTCTTGTACACCCGGTGGCCGAAGCCCATCAGCTTGACGTTGTCCTCGCGGTCCTTGACCCGCTTGACGAAGGTCGCCACGTCGTCGTCGCCATCGCGGATCTTCGCCAGCATCTCCAGCACCGCCTGGTTGGCGCCGCCGTGAAGTGGACCCCACAGCGCGTTGATGCCGCCGGAGATCGACGTGAACAGGTTGGCCTGCGAGGAACCGACCAGCCGCACGGTCGACGTCGAGCAGTTCTGCTCGTGATCGGCGTGCAGGATGAACAGCATGTCCAGGGCCCGCACGATCTCCGGATCGACCTCGTAGGGCTCAGCGGGAAATCCGAAGGTCATTCTCAGGAAGTTCTCCACCAGCGTCAGCGAGTTGTCCGGGTAGAGAAACGGCTGCCCCTCGGACTTCTTGTAGGCATACGCGGCGATCGTCGGCAACTTTGCCAGCAGCCGGATGGTGGACAGCTCCACCTGGCCGGGATCGAACGGATCGAGCGAGTCCTGGTAGTAGGCGCTCAGCGCGTTGACGGCACTGGACAGCACCGGCATCGGGTGCGCGTTGCGCGGGAAGCCGTCGAAGAACCGCTTGAGGTCCTCGTGCAGCAGCGTGTGCCGCTGGATCTGGGTGGTGAACTTCTCCAACTGCTCGGCCGTCGGCAGTTCGCCGAAGATCAACAGGTAGCTGACCTCGATGAACGTTGATTTCTCCGCCAACTGCTCGATCGGGTAGCCGCGGTACCGCAGGATGCCGGCGTCGCCGTCGATGTAGGTGATGGCGCTCTTGGTGGAGGCGGTGTTGACGAAACCGCCGTCGAAGGTCGTGTAGCCGCTTTTGGCCAGCAACGACCCCAGAGCGATGCCATCCGATCCCTCAGTGGCTTGGACGATGTCAAGGTCGAGCTCGCCACCTGGGTACTTCAGGGTGGCGTGTTCCTGCCCGGCTTCGGCGTTATCGGCCACTGGGATCCCTTCTTGCTTCTATTGGATCTGTCGGGAAATCGCTGAGTCTGCCTACAAAAGGTAGTCCCATTGCACCAGTCACGCCCGCGGGGGGCGGACGGGGGGTCAGACCACCTGTCCAAGCCCGGCGATTTCGCCGGCGAACTCGGCGTAGGTGACATCCAGGACGGCCACCATGTCGTCGATCTCGACCCTGCCCGCGGTGGTGAGATCGTCGGTCAGCTCGGTCAGGGCCGTCATCAGAACAGCCGCCCACACTGCGGCGATCAGCTTGACGCGACGGTCGCCGACGGTGGTGCCCAGTCGTTGCGCCACCACAGCGTCGACCGCACTGGCCCGGTACTCGGCTGCGGCGTGCCGAAGCGCCGGGGAGGTGACGATGATGCGCATGATCTGCAACAGCCGATCCGACGTCAGCGCACCGGCGGGCGCCAGCCTGGTGCCGTGAGCCATCGCGATGTACGCCCGCCGCAGTGCTTCGAACTGACCGATTTCGAGCGGTTGGCGCGCGAGTTCACCGGCCACAGTCGCGAGGATCTCGTCGATCAGCGCCACGGCGATCGCGTCCTTGGTGGCGAAGTACCGCGTGAACGTGCGCGGGGACACGTCGGCGATGGCGGCGATCTGGTCGACCGTGGTGCCGTCGAAACCCTGCCGGTCGCACAGGTCGACGGCTGCGTCGATCAAAGTGGCGCGAGTCCGGCGTTTCTTGCGCTCGCGCAGACCGAGGGCCGGCTCCCCCCTGACTTCAGCCACCTCTGGATGCTATCCCCGCTAAATGTGAATTGAGTGAGAAAGTGGCACCCCCGGACATTTCCGGCCGCTCAGCGGAACGGTTCAGGGCTGCAGGCGTTCGATCCGTCCGCCACACACTCGAATCCTGTTGTGCACCCGGTTCTCCCGGCCCTGCCAGAACTCGACTGCCTCGGGGGCGATCAGGTAGCCGCCCCAGTGTGGCGGCACCGGGACGTCGTCGACGTCGGCGAACCGTTCCGTCACCTCTGCCAGTTGTCGCAGCAGCGCCGCCCGCGACGCGATCGGCCGGCTCTGCAGCGACGCCCAAGCGCCGAGCTGCGAGCCGCGCGGCCGGTTGGCCCAGTACGCTGCCGTCGCCTCCGGGGACACCTTCGTGACCGGGCCCCGGACGTGCACCTGGCGCCCCAGCTGGTACCACGGGAACGTCGCCGACGCGTACGGGTTGGCGGCCAGCTGCTCGCCCTTGTCGGAGTCGTAGTTGGTGTAGAAGGAGATGCCGGTTTCGTCCACGCTCTTGCACAGCACCGTGCGGGTCACCGGCCGTCCCCCGGCGTCCACGGTGCCGACGACCATCGCGTTGGGCTCGGCGACGCCCGCCTGTTCGGCCTCCGACATCCAGGTGCTCAGCAGCGCCACCCAGCCTGCGTCGAGCCAGCCGGCATCGAGATCACTGCTGCCGTCCTTCTCCACCGAGCCGTACTCCACCCGCATCCCGGCCAGGTGATCAGAAGTGCCCACGTGACAACGCTACCGCTCCGGGACGGACTGTCGGCTCGGCCGAGGAGACAGGGTGCAAGAATCGGCGCATGACTTCGGTGCCGAAAGATTTCGCTCCTGGATTGGCGGGCGTGGTGGCGTTCGAGACCGAGATCGCCGAACCGGACAAAGACGGCGGCGCCCTGCGCTACCGCGGAGTGGACATCGAGGATCTGGTCGCGAACCGGGTCACCTTCGGTGACGTGTGGGGGCTTCTGGTCGATGGCCGGTTCGGCCACGGCCTGCCCCCCGCCGAACCGTTCCCACTGCCGATCCACAGCGGCGACGTCCGCGTCGACGTCCAGGCCGGCCTGGCGATGCTGGCGCCGATCTGGGGCTACCCGCCGCTGCTGGACATCGACGACCAGACCGCGCGCGACCAACTCGCACGCGCCTCGGTGATGGCACTGTCCTACGTCGCACAGTCGGCGCGCGGGATCTACCAACCCGCGGTGCCGCAGCGCACGGTCGACGAATGCCAGACCGTCACAGAGCGATTCATGACCCGCTGGCAAGGTGAGCCGGATCCTCGCCATGTCGAGGCCATCGACGCCTACTGGGTCAGCGCTGCGGAGCACGGGATGAACGCGTCCACGTTCACCGCCCGCGTCATCGCATCGACGGGCGCCGACGTGGCTGCCGCACTCTCCGGGGCGATCGGGGCGATGAGCGGGCCGTTGCACGGTGGCGCTCCGGCGCGGGTGATCCCGATGATCGAGGAGGCCGAGCAGACCGGGGACGCGCGCGCGGTGGTCAAGGGCATCCTCGACCGCAAGGAAAAGCTGATGGGTTTCGGCCACCGCGTGTACCAGGCCGAGGACCCGCGGGCCAGGGTGTTGCGTGCCACCGCCCAACGACTCGCGGCGCCGCGGTACGAGGTGGCGGCGGCGCTGGAACAGGCCGCGCTCACCGAGTTGCGGGAGCGCCGTCCCGACCGCGCCATCGAGACCAACGTCGAGTTCTGGGCGGCGGTGATCCTCGACTTCGCGCAGGTGCCGCCGAACATGATGCCCGCGATGTTCACCTGCGGACGCACCGCAGGGTGGTGCGCACACATTCTGGAACAGAAGCGGCTGGGCAAGCTGGTGCGGCCGTCGGCGGTCTACGTCGGGCCGGCACCGCGCAAACCCGAGTCGGTCGAGGGTTGGGATCTGCTCGCCTGACATGACCGGACGCGAACCGCGGGTGGTGTTCGCCTCGGCGGCAGAGAGTTTCGCGGCGCTGGTACGGCGCATACCGGTCGGGCGCTGGGACGGACCCGGCCTCGGGGAATGGGATCTGCGCTCCCTGGTCGGCCACACGTCCAGGTCCCTGGTCACCGTGAGCACCTATCTGCAGACCGCCGCCGGGCACGAAGACGTGCTCGATGCGGCCGACTACTACGCGAAGATCCACGACCTCGCCGCAGGTATGGGGACCGCAGCCATCGTCGAGCGGGGCCGTCAGGCCGGACGCGACCTCGGCGCGGATCCGGTTGCCGCCATCAACACGCTGGTGGCGCGGGTGCGTTCTGACCTGGACGGCGTCGGCGACCCGCTGATCGAGGTGATCGGTGGTCTGGGCATCCGGCTGAACAGCTACCTACCGACCCGGACATTCGAGTTGGCCGTCCACGGGATGGACATCGCCGGCGCCGTCGGCATCGAGTTCGTGCCGCCGGACGACGTACTCGCCGCGGCCGCCACGCTGGCGGCCGAGATCGGCGTCCGACTGGGACGCGGACCCGAGGTGCTGCTCGCGCTGACCGGGCGGGCGGGACTGCCTTCAGGATTCTCGGTGGTCTGATCTCCGATGAGTTTTAGCGGCGCGACTGGTCTCCATCCACGTCCCATCCCGATTGTGAGGAGATCCCATGGCCGTCAACCCTGAAGCCAACCAGCCCATGCTGGTGCCGCACCTCGTCGTCGACGACGCTGCCGCCGCGCTCGACTTCTACGCCAAGGCGTTCGGCGCCGAAGAGATGACTCGTCTGCCCGGTCCGGAGGGCAAGCTGATGCACGCGGCGTTCCGGATCAACGGTTTCATGGTGTTTCTCAACGACGACTTCCCCGAGTTCAACGACGGCAAGTCGACCACCCCGACCGCGCTGGGTGGCTCATCGGTGACACTGCACCTGCACGGCCCGGACGTCGACGGCCGGTTCCAGCGAGCGCTCGACGCCGGTGCCACCGTGGTCAATCCCCTCGAGGACCAGTTCTGGGGCGACCGCTACGGCGTGGTCCGCGACCCGTTCGGCCACCAGTGGTCGCTGGCCGAGACCGTCCGGGAGGTCGACTTCGCCGAGATGACCGCCGAGATGGGCAGTCAGGGTTAGGTCGTCACCGCGTTCGGGACGTACTGCCCGAGCAGCCACAGGGGCAGTCCGTTCGCGGTGGTGATCCCACTCAGCGCGGCGATGCTGTCCGGTTTCGGGGTGCGTTCCAGTTCGGGAGTCTCCGGATCCGAGCCGTACAGGCCGAACTTCAGGTCGTAGCCTTCGGACCATTCGAGGTTGTCGACGAACGACCAGTACGTGTACCCGCGGATGTCTACCCCGTTTTCACCCGTGCGCGAGGCTAGATCCTGTACCACCGAGATGTGGTTGACGATGTAGGACGGCCGCTTGGAGTCGTCGGCGTCGGCGATCCCGTTCTCGGTGATCCACAACGGTTTTCCGTAGGACGCCGCGAGTTCGAGCACCTCGCGGAATCCGCCCGGGTCGGTGGGCTGATTGAAGTCACTGCATGTCGGCGAAGCCTGGCAGCGGATCGGGAAGCCGCGCAGGAACGGGAACCCGGGCACCGGTGCCACACCGAAACCGATCATTGGCTGCGAGCCGTAGTACTGCACGCCGAGGAAATCGACCTTGCCCACGAAGTCGGCGAACACCTCGTTTGCGGTTTTGATGCCGTCGAAGTTGACATCCACCCACCCGTCGATCACGGCGTTCGGGAACCACTGGTTGTAGTAGTGGTTCCAGGCGTCGGCGGCCTGCACATCGAGAATGCTCACCGGATTGGCCGGCCGCGCCGGGATCATGTTGTGGGCGAATCCCACAAACGCGGCGGGGCCGCCTACGTTCGCCGGCTCGGTGTCCCAGGCGTGGATCGCGTCGTAAGCCGCGACGTGGCCGATGGCCTGGTTGACGACGAACGTCGACGCGAGGTCGGGACGGATCACCCCGGGCGGCCAGTTCGGCACCACCCACGGGATCGCCAGCAGCTCCGTCAGCACCGGCGGGAAGGGCTCGTTGACGGTGACCCAGTTGTCGACCTGGTCGCCGAACTTCCACGCCACGTAGGCGGCGTACTTCTCGAACTCCTCGGGTGTGCTCGACGACAGCCACCCCGCGGCGGGTGCGGGCAGCCCCAGCTGGATCAGCGGACGCGCGACGATCGGGTCGTGCACCCACACCGGCAGGGTGAAGTGGTTGACGGTCACCATCGGGTCGAGGCCACGCAACCGCAGCGCGTCGAACACTGCCCGATAGTGGCCCACCTCATCGAGGTTCGCCAGCGCGTCGAGCGCCTGCAGATCGGCAAGGCTGACGCCGCCGCCCTCATCCGAGATATCAATAGCTGCAGTGGAATTCGGGAAGATACGGCTCCACTCGATGCCCATCCGGAAGGTGTTCACGCCGAGTTCGTCGCGCGCCAGGTCGGCGTCGTTCTCGTAGGAGACATACGCGCCAGGGCCATCTTCGGGCACCCCGTCGACGAGGCCGAGGAGCTGGTTGAGTGGATCGTGCACCCACCGGTACCAGTCGGAGTTGGTGTCCACAGGCGAACCGGGGCCGCCTTCGGCCTGGAATCCGGAGTGCGCCACCCCCCAGCGGAAGCCGTCGGGCAGTGACAGATCGACGCCCTCCACGGGATCGACCGTGACGGTGACGGTGTGGGCCACCCGGTGCCCTCCGCCGGGGTAGAGCAGCGGGCCCAGAATGGGCACGAACTTCAGCAGGCCGAGCAGTCCGCCGATCTGGAGGCCGGCCCGCTGGTCGCTGACGACGACGGTGAACGAGTCGGTGCCGCCGACCGCTGCCATCGCGTTCATCGGCCGGTAGATGAAGTCGCCGTTCTGGTCGACGTGCACAGTGCCACCGTTGTGCGGCCTGCCGATCACCGTGTAGCTCAGTGGGTCTCCATCACGGTCTTCGAACCCGACTGCGCCAGTCACAACGACATCGCCCTCGAGGGTCAGGCTCTGGGTGTAGGGCAGCGGGTTTTCGACCCGAGTCGGTCTCTGGTTGAAGAACTCGCGTCGGATCCAGGCCAGCAGTGCCCATTCGGCGGGGTCGGCCGACGGCGCAGCCGGCTTCGACACGAACGGCTGCAGCAGGGCCTCGACGAAGCTGCTGGCGAGATCGACCACATACGTCACGGCGGTTCGCAGGTCGTATGCGGTGGGCCACGGACGCCATGACGGGACCTCGGGTGGCGCGATGGTGGTGGTGGTGACGATGCTCGGCGTCGTCGGCGCGCCCGACGCGGCCTCCTGAGTCACCGCGATTGAACCGGCGATGTCTGGGGGTTCGGCGACGGCTTCTGCTGTGACCGTGGCGGCCTGCGGGCGGCGGGCCGGTGCGGGCCCCGTTTCCTCGATTCCCTCGGCAGCATCGTCCGTACGGGGCAGCGCCCGCTTGGGTTCGGCTGCCTCGTCGGTCTCGGTCGGTTCGGCAGGAGTGGGGTCGTCCTCAGTGTCTTCGGCCTCGGCGTCGTCGGCGTCGGCATCGTCGGCATCGTCGGCATCGTCGGCATCGTCGGCATCGTCGGCATCGTCGGCATCGTCGGCATCGTCGGCATCGTCGGCGGTGTCGTCGGTGTCTCGGCTGTCTTCGGCATCCGGGTCTGCGTCATCTTCGTCGCCGGCAGCGCCCCTCTTGCCCGAGGAACCGCCGGCGTCGGTCGGTGATGCCGGCTCCGACACGGACGCACCGGCCGCCGAGGAAGGACCATCGGATTCCTCGGTCGCCCATGCCGTCCCGGTGCCGGTGAACACGGCGGCGCCGACCCCCAGGGCGACCGCCAGGCTTCCGACGCGACCGATGACCTGTGCAGAGTTCACCTCCACTGCATACCTCCCCCGGGCCTCGTTGGGGCAGCTTCGGCCGAAGACGACCCCGCGGAGATCAGGCAGGTGTGTTCACCTCACGGGGACGGGTGCGGACAGTGATAATTACCCGTCGACTGACTGTGAGGGTGGAGCTTGTGATTTGGCTGCTGCAGATTCCTGCACCGATACTGGGCTTGCTCTGGGTCGTCGTGATCGTCGGGTTCTCCGTGGGCGGACTCCTGGTCTTCCGCAAGCTGGTCTCACACACCCGGCTCGAGAACGCGAACACGGTGTCGGGCACCATGTTCCAGCTGACCGGTGTGCTGTACGCCGTGCTGGTGGCCTTTGTGGTGGTGGTGGTCTGGGAGCAGTTCGGCGACGCCGAGGACGCGAGCACGATGGAAGCCAACGCCATCTCCGACCTGCTCCGCGACTCGGTCGCCCTGCCCGCCGAATCACGGACGTCGATCGAGCAGGCCCTGGTCGCCTATACCCGCGACGTGATCGAGGACGAGTTCCCCCGGATGCACCGGGGTGAGCCGGTCGAGCTGCGGTCTGAACAACTCGTCGCCGTCTGGGAGGCCTACCTGGCGGTGCAACCGCAGACGCGCAACGAGATCGCCTTCTTCGACCACTCGATCGGCCGGTTGAGCGACCTGGACACCGACCGCTCGCTACGGGTCTCGGCCAGTGGGGCCTCGGTGCCCGGCGAGCTCTGGGTTCTGCTGGTGGGCGGCGGCGGTGTGGTGATGGCGTTCACGTTCCTGTTCGGCACCCGCGACGTGGTCGTCCACGCGCTTGCGGTCGGCCTGACCGCGGCGCTGCTGGCCTTCGTCCTCTACCTGATCTTCGCGCTGGAACACCCGTACGTCGGCGATCTGTCGGTGCAGCCGACCGAGTACGTCAACGTGCTGGAGGCGTGGGCGGTGTGACGGTTCAGCGCCGTAGGCCGGCGAGCAGCCGCTGATGCACCGGCGGCGCCGGTGCTGCTGCAGCGGCTTCGACCATGCCGGCGACGGTGGTGAACTTGACGCGAGGTCGCAGATCACCGCCGCGGCCGACCTCGGCGTCGTCGATCGCCTTCCACCCGGCGGCGTCGATGACGGCGGGCTGCCTGCCCCGGACGAACCGGTCGAGCGAGGCGACCTTGTGGACGGGCTCGCTCAACAGCCCGACGTTGTAGTCGGCGACCAGGTTGTGCACCGTCTGGGCGGCACACGACTTGTTGGTCCCGATGAACCCGGTCGGGCCGCGCTTGATCCACCCCGCGACATAGCTGCCCGGCACCGGCTCCCGGGTCCGCGGATCGAGCACCCGGCCGCCGTCGTTGGGGACCACCGCGGCCGCGTCGTCGAACGGCAGACCACGAATCGGCTTGCCGCGGTACCCGATTGACGTCAACACCAGACCGGCGGCGAGTTCGCGCACCTCGTCGGTGCCCGTCACCGAGAACTCCACCCCGGTGGCGGCACCCTCCCCCAGCACGCGCCTGGGGGTCAGCCCGTAGGCCAACCGGATTCTGGGTCGCTCCCCACCGGGGTCGGACGCCTGGCCCAGCTTGGCCAGGATCTCGAGCTTGTTGCGGGTCAGCGGGTCGGCTTCGCTTGCGAGATCGCGGATCACCAGATCGTGGTCGGCGGTATCGAGCACCACCTCGCATGTCGACGTCAGACCAATGAGCTCGGGCAGGGTGAAGGCCGACGCAGCGGGTCCCCGACGGGCCGCGATCACCACCTCCTGCACCCGGGAAGCGCGCAGGGTTTCCAGCGCATGGTCGGCGATGTCGGTGCGCGCCAGGACATCCGGGTCGGTCGTCAGGATGCGCGCGACGTCCAGCGCCACGTTCCCGTTGCCCACTATGACGACGCGTTCGCCGCTGAGATCGACGGGCAGCCCGGCATATTCCGGATGCCCGTTGAACCAGGCGACGACCTCGGTCGCGGTCGATGTCCCCGGAAGTCCCATCCCCGGCACCTCGAGACGACGGTCGTCGGGTGCGCCGACCGCGTACAGCACCGCGTGATGATGTTCGAGCAGTTCGTCGTGCGTCAGGTCCGACCCCACCTCACAGTTGAGATAGAAGGAGAACCCGGGAAGACGGGCGATGCGGTCGAAGAGCCGGGTCACCCTCTTGGTGCTCTGATGGTCGGGGGCCACACCCGCACGCACCAGGCCGTAGGGCGTCGGGAGCTTTTCGAAAACGTTGACCCGCACGCCCTGCTGGGTCAGCAGTTCGTCGGCGGCATACATCGCGGCCGGACCGGACCCCACCACGGCGACTCGCAGCGGGCCGCCCGGCCGCGGGTGCACCACCGGCGCCTCCAGCACCGGAGCCAGCTTGGACGTCGGGGGCAGCTTGGTCTCCCGCTGCGGATAGAACGCCGCGTTCAACTCGACGAACGGCAACTGCTTGTCGGTCAGCCGGGTGTCCGGCGCGATCGCGCCGACGGGGCATGCGGACACACACGCGCCACAGTCGACACACGCCACCGGATCGATGTAGAGCATCTCCGCGGTGGCGAAGCCCGGCTCGTCGGGTGACGGGTGGATGCAGTTGACCGGGCACGCGTAAACGCACGACCCGTCGCTGCAGCACGACTGGGTGATGACGTGAGGCATGAGGATCCTGTCCGGGACCGCCTACGCGGCGGTCACCACGTGCTGACGCGCCGGTTCGCTGCGGTAGCGGCTGGGCTGGCCGTCGATCCTGCACGCCCGCCACATCAACTTCGCGGCCGGGTTCATCAACCCTGTCTCGTGGCACAGCATCCGGACATCGCCGAACATGTCGCGCAGGAACTGCCGCGACTCCGGCGAACGGAAGAACAGCTCCCGCTTGACCGAGCGCGGGATGTCGAACTCCTTCCAGAAGGATTTCGGCGGCTTGACGATCGCCTGGCACAACACCCGCATGATGATCGGCACGTGCAGCGACAGCCAGAAGCGCTTGCGGCGCGGCAGGTGCGGAACCCGCTTGCGCAGATACTCGTGGGCGAACGAGATGTGCCGGGCCTCTTCGGCGACGTGGATGGCCATCACGCGCTCCATGATCGGGTGCAGCGCCTTGCCTTCCCGCAGGATGTTCTTCTGGGTGTGGTCGATGGGCTCCTCGCCGGCCAGCACCCCGAAGAAGAACGGGATGGGCAGCGGGCCCGCGGCCAGCGGGATGAACTGCGACAGCCACTTGAGCATCCGCGGCATGCCGGGCACGTCGGCGCCGATGCGGTTCACCATCTCCTGGAACATCATGGTGTGGTTGCATTCTTCGACCGATTCGTGCAGGCAGTACCGGTACTCCGGGGAGCCGTTCGGGACCCAGAACGCGTAGTTCATCAGACCGCGAATCAGGATCGACTCGAAGTGCAGGCCCACTTTGGCGACGTTTGCCTGGCGCCACATCCCGATCTCGATCTGCCGCTCCACCGGCTGCGATTGGTACCAGGGGTGACGTCCGATCGGGTCGGTTCCGGGCAGGATCCAGCGGGTGTCATCGGGGACCACCGCGAACTCGGGCGAGTCCCACTCGATGTCCGTATACGGATTGAAGTTACGTCGCACCGACCCCTCGGACAGGGTGGTCAGCATGTCGACGTACTCCCGGTCCTCCGGGCTGTCGCCGATCTCCATGTTCTTGCGCCAGCGCCGGATGATCGGCGTTCGAGCTTCCTTGACAGCCATCTTGAGCCTCCCGTGAGGTTTACATTCGTCCGCTCGCTGTCCAAATACAGTACCCATGGTCCCAGGAATTGAACAGGCCGTTTTGCGGCAGTGTGGCCACCAGGGGTTATCTGCGTCACATGTGTTCTAAGTCACAGTCACTGGGGTGAGCGGGGACGTTTTGCGTACCCAGGACCCACGCTCGGCGGACCGGGCACCGGAACTTAGGCTGGTCGACATGGCCGACGCTTCCCTGATCATCCCGCCCGAGCTCAAGCCCGCAGACGGACGCTTCGGCTGCGGACCGTCCAAGGTCCGGCCGGAGCAGCTGCAGGCGCTGGCCGCCGCCGGCGAGTTGTTCGGCACCTCGCACCGGCAGGCGCCGGTGAAGAATCTGGTGGGTCGCGTGCGGGACGGGCTGCGCCGGCTGTTCTCCCTGCCCGAAGGCTACGAGGTGGTCCTCGGCAACGGCGGATCCACCGCCTTCTGGGACGCCGCGGCGTTCGGTCTGATCGACAAGCGCTCGCTGCATCTCACCTACGGCGAGTTCAGTGCCAAGTTCGCCTCGGCCGTGGCGAAGAACCCGTTCGTCGGCGATCCGGTGGTCGTCAAGGCGGACGCGGGCAGCGCACCCGAACCGGTGTCCGACCCCTCCGTCGACCTGATCGCGTGGGCACACAACGAGACCTCCACCGGCGTCGCGGTCCCGGTGGTGCGCCCCGACGGTTCGGGTGACGCGCTGATCGCCATCGACGCCACCTCGGCGGCCGGCGGGCTGCCGGTCGACATCTGTGATGCCGATGTCTACTACTTCGCGCCGCAGAAGAACTTCGCTGGTGACGGCGGTCTGTGGATCGCGCTGATGTCGCCCGCCGCGCTGGCCCGGGTGGAGGCGATCGCCGGTTCCGGACGCTGGGTGCCGGAGTTCCTGTCGCTGCCCATCGCGATCGACAACAGCGTCAAGAACCAGACGTACAACACCCCGGCCATCGGCACGCTGGTGCTGCTGGCCGAACAGATCGACTGGCTGCTCGGCAACGGCGGCCTGGACTGGGCCACCAAACGGACCGCTGACTCCTCGGGGCGGTTGTACTCGTGGGCCGAGGCGTCACCGTTCGCCACACCGTTCGTCACCGATCCGAAGCTGCGCTCCCAGGTCGTGGGCACCATCGACTTCTCCGACTCCGTCGACGCCGCGGCGGTCGCCAAGATCCTGCGCGCGAACGGCATCGTCGACACCGAGCCGTACCGCAAGCTGGGACGCAACCAACTCCGCGTCGGGATGTTCCCCGCAGTAGAGCCCGACGACGTCAGCGCGTTGACGGCGTGCGTCGACTTTGTGGTGGAGCGGCTTTAGCCGCGACAGAAGGTGGCGAGCGGCTTTGGTTGCGCTTCAGCCGCTGCCGCGTGTCACCCCGGTTACGGACCGATAACGCAGTAGGGTCACGTCCGTATCGGGTTTGGCATCAGCCCGGAGGAGGTCGTAATGCGGGAACTCAGGGTCCTAGGACTCGACGTCGACAGCCGACGGATCATCTGCGAAACCGACGACTCCACGGAGAAGTTCGTGCTGCGCTCCGACGAGCGCCTCAAAGCCGCGGTACGCGGCGACCAAGTCGGCTCAAACCAAACCACGATCGAGGTCGAGGCTAAAAACGTGCTGCGCCCCAAGGAGATTCAGGCAAAAATCCGCTCAGGCGCGTCAGTCGAGCAGGTCGCGTCGGCGTCCGGGATGGACATCTCCCGCGTCGAGCGATTTGCCCATCCGGTTCTGCTGGAGCGCGCCCGCGCCGCCGAACTGGCCACCGCGGCCCATCCAGTGCTCGCCGACGGCCCGTCGGTGTTGACCCTGCTGGAGACCGTGACCACCGCACTCGTCGCCCGGGGTCTGGACCCCGACGTCACGAACTGGGACGCCTGGCGCAACGAGGACGGCCGGTGGACCGTACAGATGTCGTGGACCGCCGGAAGGTCCGACCTGCAGGCGCACTTCCGCTTCGCCCCGGGGGCGCACGGCGGCACCGTCACGGCCTTCGACGACGCCGCGTGCGAGCTGATCGACCCGAGCTTCGCCCGTCCGCTGCGACCCCTGGCGCCGGTGGCGCAACTGGCGCTCGACGAGCCGGACACCCCGCTGGCGCCGCCGACCGAAGCACCCGAGCCGCCCCCGACGACGAAGCCGCCACGCCCGAAGAAGGGCCGGCCTGCCGTCCCGGCCTGGGAGGACGTCTTGCTAGGCGTTCGTTCCAGCGGCGGCCAGCGCTAGCAGCGCAATCCAGGAAACCGCGACGCCGACAGCTGAACCGAGCACAAACCAACGCCATACCGGCACCTTGCGCCACCCCCACACCGTCGGGGCGAGGCCGCCGACAGCGACCAGGTTCAGTCCGACCGCGAGCAGCGGATGCACCCGCGCCAGCCCGATGCTGAGCACGACGATGGCCGCGCCGATCACGGCGGCGACAAACGCCGCCACCGTCAGACCTGTTGCCCACGGCGTGGAGTCGGTCACTTCCCGAGCCTATCCCGCTCGTAGAAGGCCAACGCTGCGGCTGTCGCCACGTTGAGCGAGTCGGTTCCCCGCGACATCGGGATTCGCACGCACACGTCGCTGGACCGCATCGTCCGCTCCTGCAGGCCCGGCCCTTCCGCGCCGACCATGATCGCCACCCGCTGCGCGGCCAACCCCGGCATCGCCTCCGCCAGCGACTCCGCACCCGGGTCAGGCGTCATCGCCAACAGCCGAAAACCAGTCTCCCGCAACAATTCGAGGTCGGCGGGCCAGCGCTCGGCCCTGGCGAACGGCACCAGCAACGCGTGTCCCATCGAGACGCGGACAGCACGCCGGTACAGCGGGTCGGCGCAACCGCTGCCGAAGACCACCGCATCCACTCCGAGTCCCGCGGCATTGCGAAAAACAGAGCCGAGGTTCTCGTGGTCGTTGACACCTTCGAGGACCGCGACGGTCCGGGCGCCCTCGAGTACATGCGGCACCGTCAGCTCGGTCGCGCGCGACGCCGAGGCGAGCACACCCCGGTTCAGGTGAAACCCGACGACCTCCGCCATCACCTCGGCCGTCACCCGGTAGAACGGTGCGGCCACACCGTCGAGGTCGGCACCGAGTTCAGCTCGCCGCCGCTCGGTGCCCAGGAGCGCCCGCGGCGTGAAACGGGACGCGAGCATGCGCTGCACCACCAACACACCCTCGGCGATCACCAGCCCTTTTCCTGTGGGCAGGTCCGGTCGCCGGTCGACGCTGTTGAGGTCCCGGAAGTCGTCGAGCCGAGGGTCGCCGGGATCGGCGACATCGATCACGTTGGCCATCACGCGTTTTGGTGACCATCGACAACGGATCCGACGGCACTCACAGCGTCGAGACTACCCAGTTGGTCTCGGGCTGCGATCACCGATCGGCTACGTTGAACGCAGTGACGAGCAACCATCGACCCCCGGAGCCCCCAGCGCTGCCTGCGGCGCTTCTCGCGCCGTGGCCTGTCATCGTGGCGATCACCTGTGGCTGGTTGGTCGCGGCAGTCCTTGCCTTCACCGTGAGCTCGCTGCACGACTGGCGGCCCATCACCGTCGCCGGACTCGGGGTCGGCGTTTTTGGCACATCGATATTTCTGTGGCAACGTCACGCCGTGCGTCGCGGATCTCGTGGCGCCCAGAGCGGCCTCACCTAGGAGAAGCCATGGCAGCACCTGTCTTGCAAGCCCAGATCGACATCAATGCCCCGGTTTCCAAGGTGTGGGGACTGGTTTCGGATCTGAGCAAGATGCCGCAATGGAGCCCTCAGTGCCGCCTGATGAAGCCGATCGGCGGACTGCGCCAGGGCGCTCGCACCGTGAACTTCAACCGGCGCGGCCTGCTCTTCTGGCCGACGACGAGTCGCATCACCGAGTTGATCCCCGAGCAGAAGCTGGCGTTCCGGGTCAACGAGAACCACACCGTCTGGACCTACGAACTCGAGCCGACGGAGGCCGGCACCCGGCTGATCGAGACCCGCCACGCCGAGAACGGAACCACGGCGGTGTCCAATTTCCTGGTCAACTCCGTGATGGGCGGCGTGCCCAGCTTCGAAGATGAACTGGTCGAGGGCATGAACGCTTCGTTGGCCCGTATCAAGGCCGCCGCGGAGAGCTAACTGTCGGCGGGCTTCACCACGTCGAGGACACCGTCGTCGTACGGGTCGTGCACCGGCGACCCGGTCCCGGCGGGCGCAGGGGTGTCCGAATGGGCTCCGCACCCGTACTCGGCGTCGACCACGTGACCGTCGGATGCGAACTCGTTGGCGCACACGCCGAACATCACACCCAGTGCCCCGCCGAGCGGCACGTAGAAGCCGCAATCGCGACACATCCGCCGGGTGGCTCTGGCCATCGACGACCCGGGCCCGTGGTCGCCGTCGTGCCAGCGTTGCGCGGCCTCGTTGCGACCCCACAGGCTCAGCACCTGCCGACGTCCCAGCCCGACCTCGACGGCGACGTCGTCGATCTGCGGATCTCCGGTCGCCGTATAGCCCGGCGCCAGGCGGGGATCGTCGGTCGCCGGGGCGAGAAGATCACCGGGACCCAGATCGCCGGGGCGGACCCGTTCGTCCCAGGGCACCCATTTCGGTGCGAGCAACGCGGTCGGGCCCGGCACCAGCACCACCTCGCTGATGGTGGCGTGCGCGGCTCCCGGACATGCGGCGACGACAACCGCCCACTGCCACCCCTGATAGCCCGGTAGCTGGGCCAGGAAGCGGTGGGTGGCAGCCGTCGGATCCTCGAAGCCGGCCCCGAGGTACTCGCCGACGGTGTCCTCCCCGCTGAACTCGACGATCGCCGCACGGGCCTCGTCGACCGCACCCATGAGCACCGCCTCGAGGCCCGGGGAGGCATCGGCGGACCACGGGTCCGGATTCGCCGCCTCGGGCGTATCCACGTTCTGCTGGTCGGGTTCCGTCACACTGTCCATCGCCTCCAATCTTGCACGACAGGACCAAGGTCTAGCCACACCGGCCGCCCACACGCCCGCCGTCGTCCGCATGGGGGAGAATCAACGCGTGACCGGAGCGCGGCGTGACCACCGGGGCCCCGAGGGGCAACCGGGTGAACGCTACTACCCACCGCGCCCACCTGCGGGGGAACACCCGGGGATGGCCAACTACCCCAGCGACCCGTTGCACACCCCCGGCCACCGCTCGTCGCGCCGCAATCCCCCGACCAACCACAGCGCCAATCGATGGCTACCGCCTTTGGACGAGAACGCCCGCCACACCACGTCGCACCGCGACCGTTTCGACCCGCCGCCCGGCCGGCTGGGGGCAGGCGCCGGTGAGAAGGTGACCGTGACGCGGGCGGCCGCGCAGCGCAGCCGGGAAATGGGCTCGAGGATGTACGGCCTCGTACACCGCGCCGCCACCGCCGACGGCGCGGACAAATCCGGCCTGACCGCCCTGACCTGGCCGGTGGTCGCGAACTTCGCGGTGGACGCGGCGATGGCGGTGGCGCTCGCCAACACGTTGTTCTTCGCCGCGGCGTCGGGGGAGAGCAAGGGCAAGGTGGCCCTGTACCTGCTCATCACGATCGCACCGTTCGCCGTCATCGCCCCACTGATCGGGCCGGCGCTGGACCGCCTCCAGCACGGCCGCAGGGTCGCGCTGGCCACCTCGTTCGCGCTGCGCACCGTGCTGGCCGTGATCCTCATCGCCAACTTCGACAGCGCCACCGGCAGCTTCCCGTCCTGGGTGCTGTACCCGTGTGCCCTCGGCATGATGGTGTTGTCGAAGTCGTTCTCGGTGCTTCGCGGTGCCGTCACCCCGCGGGTGCTGCCTCCTTCGATCGACCTCGTCCGGGTGAACTCCCGGCTGACCACGTTCGGGCTGCTTGGCGGCACCCTCGTGGGCGGCGGCATCGCTGCGGCCGCGGAATGGGGTTTCCAGCTCTTCGCGATGCCCGGCGCGCTGTACATCGTCGTCGCAGTGACCGTCGCCGGCGCCGGGCTGGCGATGCGCATCCCCAAGTGGGTGGAGGTCACCGAGGGTGAGGTGCCGACCACCCTGAGCTACCACGGCGGGTCCGACGACCTGCGCCGCCGGCCCGAACCGTACAGCTCGACGATGCGAGCCCGGCAGCCCCTGGGCCGCAACATCATCACCGCGCTGTGGGGCAACTGCACCGTCAAGGTGATGGTCGGATTCCTGTTCCTGTACCCGGCGTTCGTCGCCAAGGCGCATGACGCCAGCGGCTGGGAGCAGTTGCGCATCCTCGGACTGATCGGCGCAGCGGCGGCCATCGGCAACTTCACCGGCAACTTCACCGCCGCGCGCCTCAAGCTCGGCCACCCCGCACGGCTGGTGGTGCGCTGCGCCATCGCGGTCACCGCTGTGGCGCTGGCGACCGCGCTGACCGGCAATCTGATGGTCGCGGCGGCGGCCACGCTGATCACGTCGGGAGCAAGCGCCATCGCCAAGGCATCGCTGGACGCGTCGCTGCAGGACGACCTCCCGGAGGAATCGCGGGCCTCGGCGTTCGGCCGGTCCGAGTCGTTGTTGCAGCTGGCGTGGGTCGCCGGCGGCGCAACCGGGGTGTTGATCTACACCGAGCTGTGGGCGGGTTTCACGACGATCACCGCCATCCTGATGCTCGGTCTCGCCCAGACGATCGTGAGCTATCGCGGCGAATCGTTGATCCCCGGCCTCGGCGGCAACCGGCCGGTGCTCGCCGAGCAGGAAGGTGGGCGGAGCGACGCGACGGCGGTGACGCACGAGTGAAACGTGTTGTCGCCGTGCTCGCGGCGGTGGCGCTGGTGGCTTCCACCGGCACCGGCGTGCTGGTGTGGCAGCTCACCAGAGACCACGAGCCGCAGCTGCCGGAGATCTCCGCGTACTCGCACGGCGAGCTGACGCGGGTGGGTCCCTACCGGTTCTGTGAGGTCCTCAACCCCACCGACTGCGTGGTGCCCGCCGAGCAGGGCGAGCTGCCGGTGACGGGCCGCCACCCGGTCCAGCTGTCGGTGCCGACGGCGATCGCGCAGGCACCGTGGGTGCTGCTGCGCGCCTACGAGGACGACGATGTCATCGATGAGTTCCGCCCCGACAGCAGGCTTGCGGTGACGATTCCCACTGTCGACCCACGACGGGGCCGGCTCACCGGCATCGCCGTGCAGTTGCCGACGCTGGTCCGCGACGAGACGGGCAACGAGTTCCCGGTGCCGCATGCCGAGTGGTCGGTGCGGACCGTCTGGGGTCAGCCGGCTGAATGAGCGGCAGGGACGCGCTCGTCCTGCCGCGGCGGCCCCGGAGGCGACCCGTCTCCGAACGGCCTGCCGCCCAACGCTTCCCGACCGTGTGGCGTCAGCCAGGTCGCCAGGTCCGGGCCCTTGGGCACGACGCGGGTGGGGTTGATGTCGGTGTGGACGATGTAGTAGTGCTGCTTGATCTGGACGAAGTCGGTGGTGTCACCGAACCCCGGGGTCTGGAACAGATCTCGCGCATAGGCCCACAGCACCGGCATCTCGGCGAGCTTGCTCCGGTTGGTCTTGAAGTGGCCGTGGTAGACGGCGTCGAAGCGGGCCAGCGTGGTGAACAGCCGCACGTCGGCCTCGGTGATGGTGTCCCCCACCAGATAACGCTGGTCGGTCAGCCGATCGGAGAGCCAGTCGAGCGCGGTGAACAACCGGTCGTAGGCCCTCTCGTAGGCCTTCTGCGACCCGGCGAACCCGCATCGATACACGCCGTTGTTGATCTCGGTGTAGACCCGCTCGGCCACCTCGTTGATCTCGTCGCGCAGCGGCTCCGGATACAGCTGTGGCGCGCCGTCACGGTGGTGAGCGGTCCATTCGGTCGAGAAGTCCAGGGTGATCTGCGGATAATCATTGGTGACCACCTGCCCGGTGGGGACATCGACGATGGCCGGAACCGTCACCCCTTTCGGGTAGTCGGGAACGCGCTTGTTGTAGGCGTCACGGAGGTAGTGGATCCCCAGCACCGGGTCGAGCCCGTCGGGGTCGAGGTCGAAGGTCCAGCTCCGCTCATCGTGGGTGGGGCCGCAGAAACCGATGGAAAGAGCGTCTTCCAGCCCCAACAGCCGTCGCACGATGATCGTGCGGTTGGCCCACGGGCACGCTCTGGCGACGACGAGGCGGTAGCGGCCGGGTTCGACGGGGTAGCCGTCGCGGCCGTCGGCGGTGATCCGGGTGTCGATGTAGTCGGTGTCGCGGGTGAAGTCACCATCGGCGGTCGAGGAGTCGGCGACGTAGCTCATGCCTCAGTCATACCCGTCGGAATCGAACTCAATGTGCGTCCCGTCAGAAGCGGGAGCGAGATCAGGTACGTCGTCAGGTACTACACGGCCCTCATGCGTCGAGTTCGCGGGCGACGGCCTTGACCACTTCGGAGACCCTGCGGGCCACCTTGCGGTCTGGGTAGCGGCCTTTGCGCAGCTCCGGCTGCACCGCACCCTCCAACAACGTGATCATGTCCTCGACCATGCCGTGCAACTCGTCGGGCGTGTGCTTGTGCTCGACGGATGAGGCTTCTCGCCGTGTCTTGCTCAGGCTCGGCGGCGGGTCGATCAGCTTCAGCGTCAGCGCCTGCGGGCCGCGCCGGCCGGCAGCCACCCCGAACTCGACGCGCTGCCCGGCCTTGAGGCCTTCAACACCGGCGGGCAACGCCGAGGACCGCACGTAGACGTCCTCGCCGTCTTCCTGCGACAGGAACCCGAAGCCCTTCTCCGCGTCGTACCACTTCACCCGGCCGGTCGGCACTGGTCTCACCCGCTTGTCTCTTTGAAGCCAATAAATGTCTGTCCCTGTCGGGTACACAACTAACGCGCCCCGCCTGCGCCGGGACGCGTCCGAAAAGATCTTACTCGGACGCCGGCCCGGCCAGCATCCCCCGATGTCGGTAGGCTGCAGTCACCGTTGGAGGAAGAAGATGCGACTGATACTCAATGTCATCTGGTTGATCTTCGGCGGCCTGTGGCTCGCGTTGGGGTACCTGCTGGCTGCCCTGATCTGCTTCATCCTGATCGTCACGATCCCGTTCGGGTTCGCGGCGCTGCGCATCGCGTCGTACGCGCTGTGGCCGTTCGGTCGCACCATCGTCGACAAGCCCGGCACCCGCCCCGGCGCCCTGGTCGGCAACGTCATCTGGGTCATCCTGTGCGGGGTGTGGCTGGCGATCGGCCACATCATCAGTGCGGTCGCGATGGCCATCACGATCATCGGCATCCCGCTGGCTCTGGCCAACCTCAAGATGATCCCGGTGTCCCTGATGCCGCTGGGCAAGGAGATCGTGCCCGTCGACTCGGTCGACGCCACCGCCGGAGCCCTGCGGTGACGGTGGTTTCGCTCGGGGTGCCGTCGGTGCACCGTCCCAGGCCGCCGGCGCCACCGGAGGGTCCGCTGGTCGACACATTCGGCCGGGTCGCGACCGACCTCCGCGTCTCGCTGACCGACCTGTGCAATCTGCGCTGCACCTATTGCATGCCCGCCGAGGGCCTGGACTGGCTGCCGAGTGATCAGAAGTTGAGTTCCGCAGAACTCGCCCGACTGCTCCACGTCGCGGTCACCCGGCTCGGAATCACCAGCGTCCGGTTCACCGGCGGCGAGCCGCTGGTGGTCCCCCATCTCGAGGATGTGATCGCCAGGACGGCGGCGCTGGACCCGCGCCCGGAGATCACGTTGACCACCAACGGTGTCGGGCTCGAGCGCCGCGCCGCAGGACTCAAGGACGCCGGACTCGACCGCATCAACGTGTCACTGGACACCGTGGACGCCGCCCACTTCGCGGCGATCACCCGCCGCGACCGGCTGGGCGACGTACTGGCCGGACTGCAGGCCGCCAAGGCCGCAGGGCTGAATCCGGTCAAGGTCAACGCGGTGCTCGACCCGGTCACCGGGCTCGACGATGCGGTGGCGCTGCTGCGCTTCTGCCTGGAGCACGGCTATCAGCTGCGCATCATCGAGCAGATGCCGCTCGACGCCGGCCACACGTGGCAGCGAGGGCGCACCATCACCGCCGAGGACGTGCGGCGCACGCTGCAGCGGTACTTCACGTTGACCCCTGACCCGGCCCCGCGCGGTTCAGCCCCGGCACAGCTGTGGCAGGTCTCGTCGGCCGAGACGGGAGACCGGGTGCTCGGACGGGTCGGCATCATCGCATCGGTGTCGCAGGCGTTCTGTGCGGCCTGTGACCGGACCAGGCTCACCGCCGACGGTCAGGTCCGCAACTGCCTGTTCTCCACTGAGGAGACCGATCTGCGCGCCCTGCTGCGCTCCGGGGCCGACGACGACGCTCTGGAGGCTGCGTGGCGGGCCGCGATGTGGGCCAAAGCCGCCGGTCACGGGATCAACGACCCCGACTTCGTCCAGCCTGACCGGCCGATGAGCGCGATCGGCGGCTAGTCGATGCAGGCATGCCCAGAAGTGCGGGTGACCGTGCGGTACTTCGCCGCGGCTCGTGCTGCGGCGGGCGCCGAAACCGAAACGGTCGCGCTGAACGCCGGAACGACGATCGCCGAGTTGATCGACACGCTCAGAGCTCGGGACTCGGAGCTGTCCCGGGTGCTCGCCCGGTGTTCGTTCCTGCGCGACGGAATCGCGGTGCGTGACATGGAATCTGCACTCGGGGATGCGCAGACCGTCGACGTGCTGCCCCCCTTCGCCGGCGGCTGAGACAGTCCCGTTATCGATGTATTCCGTGATTTGCGTCACATAACAGAACGGTCACGGGATGGCTACGGCACGGTTTCGCCGCGTGGTACCTGCAGGAACAACGCAGTTTCCTGGGTTTTTAGAGTTTTTTTAGTATTTGCCGCGGTCAGAAACGCCGACGCGGCCAGAAGGTGACGGGGCCAAGGCCACCGGTTACCGTCTTGACTCAGGTCGTCGACCCCAAACCCGACGGCCCGCCGTGTGACCAATTGCGCCGAGCTCCATCCGTTGGTCCGCGGGGACATCGAGACACAACCTGGATGGAGGCGGGGGACCCACCGGTCCACCGAACACAAGGGACCTGGGGCCGTTTCCGGCTCCTAGGGGTGAAGCCGTCCTCGTTTCGACGATGCCGGCCGGGCGACCTCTCCAGCCCGAACCCGACAGCTGACCTCGCGGGCGCTTCAGAGAGGACCACACGCACTATGAGTGGACGGCATCGCAAGCCCACTTCGTCATCAGTCAGCGTCGCCAAGATCGCCTTCACCGGCGCGGTCATCGGCGGTAGCGGCGTCGTGCTCGCCGGGCATGCCGGCGCGGCAACCGACAGCGAATGGGACCGCGTCGCCAGCTGCGAATCCGGCGGCAACTGGGCCATCAACACCGGCAACGGCTACCACGGTGGTCTTCAGTTTTCGCCGAGCACCTGGTCCGGACACGGCGGTGCCGAGTTCGCGCCGGTCGCCCACCAGGCCACCAAGGAAGAGCAGATAGCCGTCGCTGAGCGAGTCCTGGCGTCCCAGGGCAAGGGTGCATGGCCGTCGTGCGGCGGGCCGCTCTCCGCCGCCACGCCGCGCAATGTGGTCGACGAGCCGCAGCCTGTGGATCCGGTGGCGCTGAACGGCGAGTTGCCGCCGCCGCCTCCCATCGATCCGTTCGCACCGCCACCTCCGCCGCCCGCGCCGTTCGACGCGATGTCGGCCCCCCTGCCCGCGGCACCGCCGCCGGCACCTATGCCGATGGATGCCCCGCCGCCTCCTCCGGCCCCACTGCCGCCCGCACCTGCGCCGATGGACGCGCCGTTGCCGCCCGCACCCGCGCCGATGGACGCCCCGTTGCCGCCCGCACCTGCGCCGATGGACGCGCCGTTGCCGCCCGCACCCGCGCCGATGGACGCGCCGCTGCTCCCCGCACCGCCGGTCGACGACACCATCGCCACCGTCGTGGACTGGGACGGCGCACACGGCCCGGTTCCCGCCGATCAGCCCCAGAGTTGGTCCCTGCACACCGACGTTCCGTTGCAGCCCGCGCCTGTCGACCCGGCACTGCCCCCGCCGGCCCCGGCGGCCCCGGCGGCCGTTGCCGCACCGCCCGCACCCGCGCCGGTCGACCCGCTGGCGCCGCTGGCGGACGTGGCTGTTCCCGCCCCGGCCTACGACATCGCCAACCAGGCAGTCACCGGTGACCTCGCCCTCCCAGATGCCACCCCGCATCTGGTCAGCCCGGACAATCTCCCGCCCGGCACCACGGTCGATCCGGCTCTTGTCCCCAACGAGAGCCCGAACGTGACGTACCTCAAGGAGATCTGGCACGCGATCCAGACCCAGGACATCACCGGCAGCGACGCCCTGCTGGCGCTGACCCAGCGTCCGCTGACGACGCCGGACACCCCGGGTGGTCCGCCGCCGAACACGCCGCTCCCGGTGGGCGCCGACCCGGCTGCTCCGATGCCTCCGGTCCCCGCGCCGGCCCCGGTGTTGCCGCCCGCCTGACCTAGGCGGAGTTCACCCACTCGTCGGTACCGTCGGCGAAGTACTGGTGCTTCCACACCGGTAGCCGCGCTTTCACGCTGTCCACCAGGCGCGCGCAGGTCTCGAACGCAGCGCGCCGGTGGTCGGCAGCCACCGCAACCACCAGCGCGGCGTCGCCGATGTGCAGGATGCCGACACGATGGCTGACGGCGATGGCACGAACTCCCGAGCAGTCGGCCGCGATCTCGGCGACAACGTCGGTCAGCGTCTGTTCGGCGGTTGGATGCGACGAGTAGTCCAGGCGCGTCACCGTGCGACCGCCGTCGTGATCACGCACCACCCCGGCGAACACCACGACCGCGCCCGCGGCGTGGTGCGACACCAGGGCTTCGTGCTCGGCCGAGTCGATGGGGTGCTCGGTCAGCGAGGCGCGCACGACGACGGTCATCCGGTGTGGTCCTTACCGCGGAGTTGGTCCAGCGCGTGCTCGAGGACGTCCGCGAGCACGCCGAGGCCGTCGCGCACGCCCCCGGTCGATCCGGGAAGGTTCACGATCAGCGTCCGACCGGCGACACCGCAGACACCCCGGGACAGCACAGATGTGGGCACGTGCGGAAGTCCCGCGCGCCTGATGGCGTCGGCCAGACCGGGAATCTGATAGTCCACAAGCGCGGCGGTCACTTCGGGGGTGGCGTCCGTCGGCGAGATACCGGTTCCGCCAGAGGTGACGATCACATCGTGATTCTCACGCAACGCCGCCCGCAACGCTGATTCCAGGGGGCCACCGTCGGCGACGACAACCGGCGGCGGGGTGGCGATGCCGCGTTCGTTGAGCCAATCGGCGATGACGGGGCCACATCGGTCCTCATAGACGCCGGCAGATGCCCGGGTGGAGGCGATGACGACCGCGCCCGACCGCGTCATGCGGCCGTCACCTGACCCATGGACCGGTCTTACCGCCCTCTTTGCGGACCACCCGGACATCGTCGATCCGCGCGGACCGGTCCACAGCCTTGATCATGTCGTAGATCGTCAGCGCGGCGACGCTCACCGCCGTCAACGCTTCCATCTCGACACCGGTGCGGTCGGTGGTGCGGACGGTCGCGGTGATGCCGACCGAGCCGGGGTCGTCGGCGTCGCCCATCGTGAACTCGACGTCGACGCCGGTGATCGCCAGCGGGTGACAGAGAGGGATGAGCTCGCTGGTGCGCTTGGCGGCCAGGATGCCGGCGACCCGGGCGGTGGCCAGGGCGTCACCCTTGGGGAGCCCGTTGGCACTGATCATCGCGACCACGTCGGGGCGGGTGTGTACCGTTCCCGCTGCAACCGCGACGCGTTTGGTGACGTCCTTGGTCGTGACGTCGACCATATGGGCCGCGCCCGACTCATCGAGATGCGAGAGATCCGAATGGCCATCCGAATCGACGGGGCCCACCGATCAGCCCGCCGTTACTTGTTGATGACCGTGGAGGATTGGACGAACGGAAGTTCGTCGGCCGGAAGTGGGAACGTGATGTCACCGAACGGCGACAGCGCCCCGGTGCGATCGGCGGCCAGTTCGCTGACCGCGTGATCGTCGAGGTCGGTCGTCGGCCAGCCCGGGTCGACATATCTGGTCTTCTGCCGTTTCTGATCAGCCACCCCCACATTGTGGCAGGCCGCTTGCTGGCTGGCGAGGCCGGGACGCTGCTTTACGCTGGTCAGCGATGAGCGCTTGCGCGAAGAGCAGAGGACACCGATGAGCATGAGCGCTAAGAGCCCGGGCGTGCCACTGGGCGCCTGGTTGGCCGAGCTGGACGACGACCGGCTGATCCGGCTGCTGCGGTTGCGCCCCGATCTCACCCAGCCCCCGCCGGGCACCATGGCCGCGCTGGCCGCCCGCGCGGCGGCACGTCAGTCGGTCAAAGCGGCTACCGACGATCTCGACTTCCTGCAGCTGGCAGTACTCGACGCCCTGCTCACCCTGCATGCCGATACCGCTGGCGTCAGCATCGCCGACCTGACGGCATCGCTCGGTGAACGAGCCGATGGCGTCACGGTGAGCACCGCAGTCGAGGATCTGCGGGAGCGGGCGCTGGTGTGGGGCGACGACGTGCTGAGGGTGGCCGCAGAAGCCGCGTCCGGGCTGCCCTGGTACCCCGGACAGACCACCGCGGAGAGCACTGCGATGTCGGCGGCCGAGATCAGCGAGGCGCTCGAATCCATCGATGATGCTGCGCGGGAGTTGCTCGACAAGCTCCTTGACGGATCTCCGGTGGGCCGGACCCGCGACGCGATGCCGGGCACCCCGCCCGACCGTCCGGTGCAGCGGCTGCTCAGTGCCGGGTTGCTGCGCAGGATCGACGACGACACGGTGATCCTGCCCAGGCTGGTCGGCCAGGTACTGCGCGGCGAAGTCCCGGGGCCCGTCAGCCTGACCCGCCCTGATCCCACGGTGTCGTCGACCGCTGCCCGCGATGTCGACGCAGTTGCCGCCGGCGCCGCGCTCGACCTGTTGCGCGAGGTCGAGATCGTCATCGAAACACTGAGCGCAACCCCGGTCCCCGAGCTGCGCAGCGGCGGTCTCGGGGTGCGTGACGTCAAGCGCCTGACCAAGCTCACCGGCATCGAGGACCGTCGGCTTGGGCTGGTGCTGGAGGTGGCCGCCGCCGCCGGGCTGCTGGCTACGGGAATGCCCGAGCCCGATCCGCCCGACGGCGTTGGCCCCTACTGGGCGCCCACCGTGGCGGCCGACCGGTTCGTCGAGTCACCGACGGCGGTCAAATGGCACCTGGTCGTCTCGGCATGGCTGGACCTGCCGGGCCGACCCAGCCTGATCGGTAGCCGTGGGCCCGACGGTAAACCGTATGCTGCGCTGTCGGATTCACTGTTCTCCACCGCCGCTCCACTGGACCGCCGGCTGCTTCTCGACACCCTCGACGATCTGCCGCCGGGGTCGGGGGTCGACGGTGAGAGCGCTTCGCGCGCGATGGTGTGGCGGCGTCCCCGGTGGTCGGTACGGCTGCAACCCGAACCGGTGGCCGCGCTCCTCGCCGAAGCGCACGCTGTCGGCGCGGTCGGCCGCGGCGCACTGTCCACGCCGATGCGACGCATGCTCGCCGGAGAGTCCGAGGACGCCGTCGTCGCCGCCATGTCGAAGGTGCTGCCCAAGCCGATCGACCACTTCCTGCTTCAGGCCGACCTGACGGTCATCGTGCCCGGGCCGCTGGAGCGCTCTCTGGCCGAGCAGCTGGCCGCGGTCGCGACCGTGGAGTCCGCCGGAGCGGCCATGGTGTACCGGATCACCGAGGGGTCCGTCCGGCGAGCGCTGGACACCGGAAAAACGGCAGGCGAGCTGCACGCGCTGTTCGCCAAACACTCCAAAACCCCGGTCCCGCAGACACTGACGTACATGATCGACGACGTCGCACGCCGCCACGGTCAGCTGCGGGTGGGCATGGCGTCCTCCTTCGTGCGCTGTGAGGACGCCGCGCTGCTCGCGCAGGCGGTCGCGGCGCCGGCGACCGAATCGGTGGAGTTGCGCACCCTCGCGCCGACCGTGGCGGTGTCACAGGCCCCGATCGCCGAGGTGCTGACCGCCCTGCGAGGCGCCGGGTTCGCCCCGGCCGCCGAGGATGCGGCGGGGGCGATCGTGGATCTGCGCAGCCGCGGTTCGCGGGTTCCGGCGCCGGGCCGTCGCCGTGGGTACCGGCACGGGCTGACGCCGACGGATCAGACGCTCGGCGCGATCGTGGCGGTGTTGCGCAAGGCCGCGGCCACGCCGTCGGGCATGCGTCTGGACCCCGCGGTCGCGATCTCGGAGCTGCAGTCGGCCGCGCACCACCAGGAGTCGGTGGTGATCGGCTACGTCGACCCCGCAGGCGTCGCGACGCAGCGCGTGGTAGCGCCGATCAACGTCCGCGGCGGGCAGCTGACCGCCTACGACCCGGCCTCGGGCAGGGTCCGTGAGTTCGCGATTCACCGCGTGACTTCGGTGGTGTCCGCGGAGTCCGGATAATGGGTGGGATGACTTCCTATCGAGACCGCGCATGACCGACGGCCCGCTGATCGTGCAGTCCGACAAGACGGTGCTGCTCGAGGTCGACCATGAGCTTGCCGGGGACGCGCGTGCGGCGATCGCCCCGTTCGCCGAGCTGGAACGCGCCCCCGAGCACATCCACACCTACCGCATCACCCCGCTGGCGTTGTGGAACGCCCGCGCGGCCGGACACGACGCCGAGCAGGTGGTGGACGCCCTGGTCAGCTTCTCCCGCTATGCGGTGCCCCAGCCTCTGCTGGTCGACATCGTCGACACGATGGCCCGCTACGGCCGGTTGCAGCTGGTCAAGAGCCCGGTGCACGGCTTGATCCTGGTCAGCCTGGACCGTGCGGTGCTCGAGGAGGTAATGCGCCACAAGAAGATCGCGCCGATGCTGGGCGCCCGGATCGACGACGACACCGTCATCGTGCATCCCAGCGAGCGCGGTCACATCAAGCAGTTGCTACTGAAGATCGGCTGGCCGGCCGAGGACCTCGCCGGCTACGTCGACGGTGAGGCGCACCCGATCAGCCTGGCTCAGGACGGCTGGCATCTCAGGGACTACCAGGAGATGGCGGCGGACTCGTTCTGGGCGGGCGGTTCGGGTGTGGTGGTGCTGCCGTGCGGGGCGGGCAAGACACTCGTCGGTGCGGCCGCGATGGCCAAGGCCGGCGCGACCACGCTGATCCTGGTCACCAACACCGTCGCCGGGCGGCAGTGGAAGCGTGAACTGATCGCCCGCACCTCGCTGACCGAGGAGGAGATCGGCGAGTACTCCGGCGAGCGCAAGGAGATCCGTCCGGTGACCATCGCCACGTATCAGGTGATCACCCGCCGCACCAAAGGCGAGTACAAGCACCTGGAACTGTTCGACAGCCGGGACTGGGGCCTGATCATCTACGACGAGGTTCATCTGCTGCCCGCGCCGGTGTTCCGGATGACGGCCGATCTGCAGTCGCGCAGGCGTCTGGGGCTGACCGCCACGCTGATCCGCGAGGACGGCCGCGAAGGCGACGTGTTCTCGCTGATCGGGCCGAAGCGCTACGACGCCCCGTGGAAGGACATCGAAGCCCAGGGTTGGATCGCACCGGCCGAGTGCATCGAGGTGCGGGTCACGATGACCGACAACGAACGGATGCTGTACGCCACCGCCGAACCCGAGGAGCGCTACAAGCTCTGCGCGACGGCGCACACCAAGATCGCTGTGGTGAAGTCGATCCTGCAACGGCACCCGGCCGAGCCGACGTTGGTGATCGGCGCCTACCTCGACCAACTCGACGAGCTGGGCGCCGAACTCGACGCCCCGGTGATCCAGGGGTCGACCAAGACGGCGGAGCGGGAGGCGCTCTTCGACGGCTTCCGCCGTGGCGAGATCCGAACCCTGGTGGTGTCGAAGGTCGCCAACTTCTCCATCGACCTGCCCGAAGCCAGTGTCGCCGTTCAGGTCTCGGGAACGTTCGGGTCTCGCCAAGAGGAGGCCCAACGCCTGGGGCGGCTGTTGCGACCCAAGGCCGACGGCGGCGGCGCGGTGTTCTACTCGGTGGTCTCTCGCGACAGCCTCGATGCGGAGTACGCCGCGCATCGGCAGCGGTTCCTCGCCGAGCAGGGCTACGGGTATGTCATCAAGGACGCCGACGACCTTCTGGGGCCCGCGATCTGAATCAGAGGATCACGGTCAACAAAAGTAGTGTCTCATTGCTGTTGAGGCCTTGTTGGTCTTGTGTGACAAACGTTATCGAGCGCACACCGGTTTGGAAGAGTCCGCTCGAGGAGAATCTGACCGACCGAAGTACGGTTTCGTACTCGGCGACGGTGCCCAGTCCGGTCAACGTCAGCACGCCCCCGCTGTAGTTGCCAGTGATCGCCCCGGTCGGAGTGAAGGACAACGTGTCGTTTTCGGGGTTTGCGATCGTGACGACCGCATTCTGCAGGAACGACGATTCGTCGACGATGAGCGTGGCGAGGCCTGGGCTCAAGAGTTGCGGCGCGGTCCCGTTGACGTAGGTGCCAAGCAACGCGGTGGTGAGTAGCGGCGGCGTGTTTGCCACGACCGTCAGCGAGACCAGTCCCGGCACACTCGTTGCCCCTTCGGAATCAGTGACCGCAAAAGCGATGGCCTTGACCGAAGCCAGCAAGACCCCACTGGATGCGTATGTGACCGATCGCAGGGCTTCCTGATACTGCTCGAGGGTTCCGGTTCCCGACAGGGTCAGCGTGCCGGTCACGCTGTCGTAATCACCGGTGATCAGGCTGCCCTCCGGCGGTGTGAACGTCAGGACATCACCGGTCGTGAGACCGCCGTTTATCGTCACCGTGGCGCCTGCCATGTCGGTCGAATCGAGGTCGGCCAGACTGACAAGCGAATCAACGGTCACTGCGGTGTTCCCGGCGGTGTAGATCGGGCCCACCACAGTCGTCACCACCAATGGCGCCAAATTGACCGGTGCGGCCAACACAGTCACCGCGACGGTGCCTGGCAGGCTCGACATCCCCTCGGCGTCCACTACGGCGAACGAAACCGTCTTTATGGTTGCCAGCGCCGATGCGCTCGTCGACAACTGGACCGACCGCAAAGCCTCCTCGTATTTGGCGATCGATTCCGTGCCCGTGAAGGTCAGCGTGCCGGTGACTTCGTCGTAATCACCGGTAATTCCCTCCGGCTCAGTGAAAGTCAACGTATCTCCCGGGGCGAACCCGCCGGTGATCTTGACCGTCGCGCCGTCGAGGTCAGTCGAATCGAGATCGAGGACGCCGACCGCCGGATCCACGGTGATGGCGCCGTCGCCTGCGGTGTAAGAGACATTGACCACCGAGGTCGTCACCAGTGGCGGGATCTGCAGTGGCGACGTCACGACCGTCACGGCGACAAAACCTGTGCCGCTGACATTGTCCTGGTCGTCGGTGACCACGAATGAGATGGACTTGATGGTCGCCAGTGCATCGGAGTTGGTCGAGAACGTCACTGATCGCAACACCTGTTGGTACGCCGCCACCGAGGCGTCTCCGTCGAACGTGAGGACGCCTGAATTGTAACTGCCGTTGATGCCCGCCTGCGGTGTGAAATCGAGGGTTTCGCCGACCGCGGCGCCGCCCACGATCGACACCACAGCACCGGACATGTTCGTCGAGTCTGCGTCCAGCAACACCAGCCCGGGATCAACTGGGATAGCCGAATCACCGGCCGTATAGCCGACATTGGCTACCGAGGTGACCACGACCGGTGTCGCGAGGATAGGCAGCGACAGGACGGTGACTGCGACCACGCCAGGTGCACTGACGCCGTTCTGGTCGTCGGTGATCGTGAACGAGATGGTCTTGATCGTCGCCAGTGCTGATGCGTCCGTCGAGAAGGTCACCGACCGCAGAAGTTGCTGGTACTCGCTGACCGAGGCGCTGCCCTCGAAAATCAATACTCCAGAATCAAAGTCAGCGGTGACACCGTCGGGCAGCGAGCCATAGGTCAGCACGTCGCCCGCTGCCGGATCGGTGATCGTCACCGTCGCACCGGTCATCGTCGTGGAATCCGCATCGAGGACGATGAGACCGGAATCAACCGGGACACCTGAAGACCCGGCGGTATAGGAAACGTTGATCACCGATGTCAGCACGGTCGGGCTGGTAGCACCCGGCAATCCGACGACAGTGACCGTGCTGATCGCAGGCACCAAACTGGGGTTACCGTCGGCGTCGACCACGGCGAAGGTGACCGTCTTGATTCCTGCGTCGGTCGAGGTCAACGTCACCGACTGCAGAAGCTGCTGGTACTCGGCGACTGTTGCCGTCCCGGTGAACGTCAACACCCCACCAGCCACACTGGCCGTCACATCGGTGGGCAACGAACCCCAGCCGAACGAATCCCCCGCACCCGCATCGTTGAGAGTGACTGTCGCCGAACCGAGGTCATCAGAATCGAGATCGGTGATCACCACCACCGGACTGATCGTGATCGCCGAACCCGTTGCGCCGGCCGCGACCGGAGTGGCCACCACCACCGGAGCCAGCGAGGCTCCCGGCACCCCGACCACCGTCACCGCACTGATCGCCGGCACCAACGACTCATTACCGTCGCCATCGACCACCGCGAAGGTGACCGTCTTGATCCCCGCATCCGCCGAGGTCAACGTCACCGACTGCAAAAGCTGCTGATACTCCGCCGCTGTCGCCGCACCGGTGAACGTCAACACCCCACCCGACACACTCGCCGACACATCGGTCGGCAGGGTGCCCCACCCGAACGAATCTCCCGCACCCGCATCGTTGAGAGTGACTGTCGCCGAACCGAGGTCATCAGAGTCGAGATCGGTGATCACCACCACCGGACTGATCGTGATCGCCGAACCCGTTGCGCCGGCCGCGACCGGGGTGGCCACCACCACCGGAGCCACCGAGGCTCCCGGCACCCCGACCACCGTCACCACCGAAACCGCGGGCACCAGCGATTCATTGCCGTCGGCATCGACGACCGCGAAGGTGACCGTCTTGATCCCCGCCTCCGCGGAGGTCAACGTCACCGACTGCAAAAGCTGCTGATACTCGGCCGCTGTCGCCGCACCGGTGAACGTCAACACCCCACCCGACACACTCGCGGTCACATCGGTCGGCAGGGTTCCCCACCCGAAGGAATCTCCCGCACCCGCATCGTTGAGAGTGACTGTCGCCGAACCGAGGTCATCAGAGTCGAGATCGGTGATCACCACCACCGGACTGATCGTGATCGCCGAACCCGTTGCGCCGGCCGCGACCGGGGTGGCCACCACCACCGGAGCCAGCGAGGCTCCCGGCACCCCGACCACCGTCACCACCGAAACCGCGGGCACCAGCGATTCATTGCCGTCGGCATCGACGACCGCGAAGGTGACCGTCTTGATCCCCGCCTCCGCGGAGGTCAACGTCACCGACTGCAAAAGCTGCTGATACTCGGCCGCTGTCGCCGCCCCGGTGAACGTCAACACCCCACCAACCACACTCGCGGTCACATCGGTCGGCAGGGTTCCCCACCCGAAGGAATCTCCCGCACCCGCATCGTTGAGAGTGACCGTCGCCGAACCGAGGTCATCAGAGTCGAGATCGGTGATCACGACCACCGGGCTGATCGTGATCTCTGCATCCGTCGTGCCCGCCGCCACCGGCGTGGCCACCACCACCGGAGCCAGCGAGGCTCCCGGCACCCCGACCACCGTCACCACCGAAACCGCGGGCACCAGCGATTCATTACCGTCGGCATCGACGACCGCGAAGGTGACCGTCTTGATCCCCGCATCCGCCGAGGTCAACGTCACCGACTGCAAAAGCTGCTGATACTCCGCCGCTGTCGCCGCCCCGGTGAACGTCAACACCCCACCAACCACACTCGCCGACACATCCGTCGGCAGGGTGCCCCAGCCGAACGAATCCCCCACACCCGCATCGTTGAGAGTGACTGTCGCCGAGTTCAACTCATCAGAGTCGAGGTCGGTGATCACCACCACCGGAGACACGGTGATTTCCGAATCCGTCGTGCCGGCCGCGACCGGGGTGGCCACCACGACTGGAGCCAGCGACGCTCCCGGCACCCCGACCACCGTCACCACCGAAACCGCGGGCACCAGCGATTCATTGCCGTCGGCATCGACGACCGCGAAGGTGACCGTCTTGATCCCCGCCTCCGCCGAGGTCAACGTCACCGACTCCAACAACGCCTGATACTCCGCCGCTGTCGCCGCCCCAGTGAACGTCAACACCCCACCAACCACACTCGCCGACACATCCGTCGGCAGGGTGCCCCACCCGAACGAATCTCCCACACCCGCATCGTTGAGAGTGACTGTCGCCGAGTTCAACTCACCGGAATCCAGGTCGGTGATCACCACCACCGGGCTGATCGTGATCGCCGAATCCGTTGTGCCGGCCGCGACCGGGGTGGCCACCACGACTGGAGCCAGCGAGGCTCCCGGCACCCCCACCACCGTCACCACGCTGATCGCCGGAACCACACTCGGGTTGCCGTCGGCGTCGACCACCGCGAACGTGACCGTCTTGATCCCCGCCTCAGCCGAGGTCAACGTCACCGACTGCAAAAGCTGCTGATACTCGGCGACTGTTGCCGTCCCGGTGAACGTCAACACCCCACCAACCACACTCGCGGTCACATCGGTGGGCAACGAACCCCAGCCGAACGAATCCCCCGCACCCGCATCGTTGAGAGTGACTGTCGCCGAACCGAGGTCATCAGAATCCAGGTCGGTGATCACCACCACCGGGCTGATCGTGATCGCCGAATCCGTTGTGCCGGCCGCGACCGGGGTGGCCACCACGACTGGAGCCAGCGAGGCTCCCGGCACCCCGACCACCGTCACCACGCTGATCGCCGGAACCACACTCGGGTTGCCGTCGGCGTCGACCACCGCGAAGGTGACCGTCTTGATCCCCGCATCCGCCGAGGTCAACGTCACCGACTGCAGAAGCTGCTGATACTCCGCCGCTGTCGCCGTCCCGGTGAACGTCAACACCCCACCCGACACACTCGCCGACACATCCGTCGGCAGGGTGCCCCAGCCGAACGAATCCCCCGCACCCGCATCGTTGAGAGTGACCGTCGCCGAACCGAGGTCATCAGAGTCGAGATCGGTGATCACGACCACCGGGCTGATCGTGATCTCTGCATCCGTCGTGCCCGCCGCCACCGGCGTGGCCACCACGACTGGAGCCAGCGACGCTCCCGGCACCCCGACCACCGTCACCACCGAAACCGCGGGCACCAGCGATTCATTGCCGTCGGCATCGACGACCGCGAAGGTGACCGTCTTGATCCCCGCATCCGCCGAGGTCAACGTCACCGACTGCAAAAGCTGCTGATACTCGGCCGCTGTCGCCGCCCCGGTGAACGTCAACACCCCACCAACCACACTCGCCGACACATCCGTCGGCAGGGTGCCCCAGCCGAACGAATCTCCCACACCCGCATCGTTGAGAGTGACTGTCGCCGAACCGAGGTCATCGGAGTCGAGATCGGTGATCACGACCACCGGGCTGATCGTGATCTCTGCATCCGTCGTGCCGGCCGCGACCGGGGTGGCCACCACGACTGGAGCCAGCGACGCTCCCGGCACCCCGACCACCGTCACCACCGAAACCGCGGGCACCAGCGATTCATTGCCGTCGGCATCGACGACCGCGAAGGTGACCGTCTTGATCCCCGCCTCCGCCGAGGTCAACGTCACCGACTGCAAAAGCTGCTGATACTCGGCCGCTGTCGCCGCCCCGGTGAACGTCAACACCCCACCAACCACACTCGCCGACACATCGGTGGGCAGTGAACCCCAGCCGAACGAATCTCCCGCACCCG
This sequence comes from Mycolicibacterium hippocampi, assembly GCF_010723735.1. Taxonomy (GTDB): domain Bacteria; phylum Actinomycetota; class Actinomycetes; order Mycobacteriales; family Mycobacteriaceae; genus Mycobacterium; species Mycobacterium hippocampi. Next base: position 5,609,284 of record NZ_BLLB01000002.1, read on the forward strand.
CATCGTTGAGAGTGACTGTCGCCGAACCGAGGTCATCGGAGTCGAGATCGGTGATCACGACCACCGGAGACACCGTGATTTCCGAATCCGTCGTGCCGGCCGCGACCGGGGTGGCCACCACCACCGGAGCCAGCGAGGCTCCCGGCACCCCGACCACCGTCACCACACTGATCGCCGGCACCAGCGATTCATTACCGTCGGCATCGACCACGGCGAACGTGACCGTCTTGATCCCCGCCTCAGCCGAGGTCAACGTCACCGACTGCAAAAGCTGCTGATACTCCGCCGCTGTCGCCGCACCGGTGAACGTCAACACCCCACCAACCACACTCGCCGACACATCGGTCGGCAGGGTGCCCCAGCCGAACGAATCCCCCGCACCCGCATCGTTGAGAGTGACCGTCGCCGAACCGAGGTCATCAGAATCCAGGTCGGTGATCACCACCACCGGGCTGATCGTGATCGCCGAATCCGTCGTGCCGGCCGCGACCGGGGTGGCCACCACCACCGGAGCCAGCGAGGCTCCCGGCACCCCGACCACCGTCACCACACTGATCGCCGGCACCAGCGATTCATTACCGTCGGCATCGACGACGGCGAACGTGACCGTCTTGATCCCCGCATCACTGGACGTCAACGTCACCGACTGCAAAAGCTGCTGATACTCCGCCGCTGTCGCCGCACCGGTGAACGTCAACACCCCACCCGACACACTCGCCGACACATCGGTCGGCAGGGTGCCCCATCCGAACGAATCTCCCACACCCGCATCGTTGAGAGTGACTGTCGCCGAAGCGAGGTCATCAGAATCCAGGTCGGTGATCACCACCACCGGGCTGATCGTGATCGCCGAACCCGTCGTGCCGGCCGCGACCGGGGTGGCCACCACCACCGGAGCCACCGAGGCTCCCGGCACCCCCACCACCGTCACCACACTGATCGCCGGAACCAACGACTCATTACCGTCGCCATCGACCACCGCGAAGGTGACCGTCTTGATCCCCGCCTCCGCCGAGGTCAACGTCACCGACTGCAAAAGCTGCTGATACTCCGCCGCCGTGGCCGCCCCGGTGAACGTCAACACCCCACCCGACACACTCGCCGACACATCGGTCGGCAGCGAACCCCAGCCGAACGAATCCCCCACACCCGCATCGTTGAGAGTGACCGTCGCCGAGTTCAACTCATCAGAGTCGAGGTCGGTGATCACCACCACCGGACTGATCGTGATCGCCGAACCCGTTGTGCCGGCCGCGACCGGGGTGGCCACCACCACCGGAGCCAGCGAGGCTCCCGGCACCCCGACCACCGTCACCACACTGATCGCCGGCACCAGCGACTCATTACCGTCGCCATCGACCACCGCGAAGGTGACCGTCTTGATCCCCGCCTCAGCCGAGGTCAACGTCACCGACTCCAACAACGCCTGATACTCCGCCGCTGTCGCCGCACCGGTGAACGTCAACACCCCACCAACCACACTCGCCGACACATCCGTCGGCAGGGTGCCCCACCCGAACGAATCTCCCACACCCGCATCGTTGAGAGTGACTGTCGCCGAGTTCAACTCACCGGAATCCAGGTCGGTGATCACCACCACCGGGCTGATCGTGATCGCCGAATCCGTTGTGCCGGCCGCGACCGGGGTGGCCACCACGACTGGAGCCAGCGAGGCTCCCGGCACCCCGACCACCGTCACCACGCTGATCGCCGGAACCACACTCGGGTTACCGTCGGCATCGACGACGGCAAACGTGACCGTCTTGATCCCCGCCTCCGCGGAGGTCAACGTCACCGACTCCAACAACGCCTGATACTCCGCCGCTGTCGCCGCCCCAGTGAACGTCAACACCCCACCAACCACACTCGCCGACACATCCGTCGGCAGCGAACCCCAGCCGAACACATCACCATCGGTGGCGCCACCCAACGTCACCGTCGCCGAGTTCAACTCATCAGAGTCGAGGTCGGTGATCACCACCACCGGACTGATCGTGATCGCCGAACCCGTCGTGCCGGCCGCGACCGGGGTGGCCACCACGACTGGAGCCAGCGAGGCTCCCGGCACCCCGACCACCGTCACCACACTGATCGCCGGAACCAACGACTCATTACCGTCGCCATCGACCACCGCGAAGGTGACCGTCTTGATCCCCGCATCCGCCGAGGTCAACGTCACCGACTGCAAAAGCTGCTGATACTCCGCCGCCGTGGCCGCCCCGGTGAACGTCAACACCCCACCCGACACACTCGCCGACACATCGGTCGGCAGGGTGCCCCACCCGAACGAATCCCCCACACCCGCATCGTTGAGAGTGACCGTCGCCGAACCGAGGTCATCAGAGTCGAGATCGGTGATCACCACCACCGGACTGATCGTGATCGCCGAACCCGTTGCGCCGGCCGCGACCGGGGTGGCCACCACCACCGGAGCCACCGAGGCTCCCGGCACCCCGACCACCGTCACCACCGAAACCGCGGGCACCAGCGATTCATTGCCGTCGGCATCGACGACCGCGAAGGTGACCGTCTTGATCCCCGCCTCCGCGGAGGTCAACGTCACCGACTGCAAAAGCTGCTGATACTCGGCCGCTGTCGCCGCCCCAGTGAACGTCAACACCCCACCAACCACACTCGCCGACACATCCGTCGGCAGCGAACCCCAGCCGAACACATCACCATCGGTGGCGCCACCCAACGTCACCGTCGCCGAGTTCAACTCATCAGAGTCGAGGTCGGTGATCACCACGATCGGAGACACGGTGATTTCTGAATCGGTCGTGCCCGCTGCGACCGGGGTGGCCACCACCACCGGAGCCACCGAGGCTCCCGGCACCCCGACCACCGTCACCGCACTGATCGCCGGCACCAACGACTCATTACCGTCGGCATCGACCACCGCGAAACTGACCGTCTTGATCCCCGCCTCAGCCGAGGTCAACGTCACCGACTGCAAAAGCTGCTGATACTCCGCCGCTGTCGCCGCACCGGTGAACGTCAACACCCCACCCGAGACAATCGCCGACACATCGGTCGGCAACGAACCCCACCCGAAGGAATCCCCCGCACCCGCATCGTTGAGAGTGACTGTCGCCGAACCGAGGTCATCAGAGTCGAGATCGGTGATCACCACCACCGGGCTGATCGTGATCTCTGCATCCGTCGTGCCCGCCGCCACCGGCGTGGCCACCACCACTGGAGCCAGCGAGGCTCCCGGCACCCCGACCACCGTCACCACCGAAACCGCGGGCACCAGCGATTCATTACCGTCGGCATCGACGACCGCGAAGGTGACCGTCTTGATCCCCGCATCCGCCGAGGTCAACGTCACCGACTGCAAAAGCTGCTGATACTCCGCCGCTGTCGCCGCCCCAGTGAACGTCAACACCCCACCAACCACACTCGCGGTCACATCGGTCGGCAGGGTTCCGTAACCAAGAACGTCACCACCAGCGGCGCCACCCAACGTCACTGTGGCCGAACCGAGGTCATCAGAATCCAGGTCGGTGATCACGACCACCGGGCTGATCGTGATCTCTGCATCCGTTGTGCCGGCCGCGACCGGGGTGGCCACCACGACTGGAGCCAGCGAGGCTCCCGGCACCCCGACCACCGTCACCACCGAAACCGCGGGCACCAGCGACTCATTGCCGTCGGCATCGACGACCGCGAAGGTGACCGTCTTGATCCCCGCATCAGCCGAGGTCAACGTCACCGACTGCAAAAGCTGCTGATACTCCGCCGCTGTCGCCGACCCGGTGAACGTCAACACCCCACCCGACACACTCGCCGACACATCCGTCGGCAGGGTTCCCCAGCCGAACGAATCCCCCACACCCGCATCGTTGAGAGTGACCGTCGCCGAACCGAGGTCATCAGAATCCAGATCGGTGATCACCACGATCGGAGACACCGTGATCGCCGAGCCGGTCGTGCCCGCTGCGACCGGGGTGGCCACCACCACCGGAGCCAGCGAGGCTCCCGGCACCCCCACCACCGTCACCACACTGATCGCCGGCACCACACTCGGGTTGCCGTCGGCGTCGACCACCGCGAAACTGACCGTCTTGATCCCAGCATCATTGGAGGTCAACGTCACCGACTCCAACAACGCCTGATACTCCGCCGCGGTCGCCGACCCGGTGAACGTCAACACCCCACTAGCCACGGCCGCCGACACATCGGTGGGCAGTGAACCCCAGCCGAACACATCACCATCGGTGGCGCCACCCAACGTCACCGTCGCCGAGTTCAACTCATCGGAATCCAGGTCGGTGATCACCACGATCGGAGACACCGTGATCGCCGAATCCGTCGTGCCAGCCGCCACCGGCGACACCAGCACCAACGGCGGTACCTCCACCGGCAACCCGACCACCGTCACCACCGTGGCCGCAGGCACCGTCGACGCGTTCCCGTCCGCATCGACCACCGCGAAACTGACCGACTTCAACCCCGCCTCCGCCGAGGTCAACGTCACCGACTCCAACAACGCCCGATATTCCGCGACAGTCGCCGACCCGGTGAACGTCAACACCCCACCCGACACACTCGCCGACACATCCGCCGGCAACGCCCCGTAACTAAGGACATCACCGGCCGCCGAATTGCTGACCGTCACTGTCGCCGAACCGAGGTCATCAGAATCCAGATCCGTGATCACCACAATCGGCGACACCGTGATCGCCGAACCCGTCGTGCCAGCCGCCACCGGCGACACCACCACCAACGGCGGCACCTCCACCGGCAACCCGACCACCGTCACCACCGTGGCCGCAGGCACCGTCGACGCGTTCCCGTCCGCATCGACCACCGCGAAACTGACCGACTTCAACCCCGCCTCCGCCGAGGTCAACGTCACCGACTCCAACAACGCCCGATATTCCGCGACAGTCGCCGACCCGGTGAACGTCAACACCCCACCCGACACACTCGCCGACACATCCGCCGGCAACGCCCCGTAACTAAGGACATCACCGGCCGCCGAATTGCTGACCGTCACTGTCGCCGAACCGAGGTCATCAGAATCCAGATCCGTGATCACCACAATCGGCGACACCGTGATCGCCGAACCCGTCGTGCCAGCCGCCACCGGCGACACCACCACCAACGGCGGCACCTCCACCGGCAACCCGACCACCGTCACCAGGGTGCCGACCGGAATGCTGGGCTGATCCTGGTCGTCGACAACCTGGAAGGACACCGTTTCAATCGCGGTGACCGGCGACGTCAACGTCACCGACTGCAAAAGTTGCTGATACTCCGCCACCGACGCCGCGCCGGTGAACGTCAACACGCCATCGGCATAGGCCGCAGTCACCCCGGTGGGCAACGCCCCATGACTCAAGACGGGCCCTGAATCGGGATTACCGAGAGTCACTGTGGCGGAGCTCAACTCGTCGGAATCCAAGTCGGTGATCACCAGTATCGGCGAAACTGTGATCGCCGAATCGGTCGTGCCTGCCGCGACAGGGGTGACAACCACCACCGGCGCCAGTTCCACGAGTGGGTTGACCGTCACCGGGATCGTGACGGTCACTTCATCGGGCTGCGCGAGTCCGATAGCCCGGAAGATCCCGTGAAAGACGCCTTGAATCAGGCCGCAAATGCCCGTGAGGTGCTCCGACGAGTCACTGATGACAACCTCGAAGGTGTCCTGCAATGGTTCACCCGTGACTACAGAGGTCGGCGTGTAGACAAACTTGCCAGTGAGCGGATCTCGAACGACCAAGCCGTGCTCCGGCTGCACGATGGTGTACGTCAACGGGTCACCGTTCGGATCGGAAGCCGGAACGTCGACGAGCAGTTGCCCGGTGAGGATCTGCTCCGTTGTCACCTGACCGACAACCGGAGACTTGTTGAAGAATGTGTGAGTGATCTGACGGCGCACCCACGCCAACAACGCGTCGAACCAGGGGGCCTGCGCAGGAGTCGCCGGATCTGCGAACGGCGACACCACACCAGCCACGAGCGCTGAGACGATGTCGACAGATTCGACGGTCTGCTCGGATGGCGCAGCGACAATCGCCTCTTTGACCGCAGTTTCGCTTGCGATCACATCAACCACGGCTACGTCGCTCTGGGATTCCGCATCAGCATCGACGAGCGTGCCCGGGTCGGAGTCGAGCGACATGTCGGCTTCATCGTCGGCTACGGACTCCTCAGGATTCACGACAGGTTCCTCGGCGCCCGTCGTCAGGGCGTCGTCCGTCGCCGACGGTGCGGCGGCTACGTCGTCAGAGGCTGCGGGAACTTCCGCAGACTCCTCGACCGGGGGTTCTGCGACGTCGACGGGGTCGGCAGCGTCTACATCCTCCTCATCAACGGGAACCCCGGCATCCTCCTCGCTCGACTCGTCACCGTCCGCGGGCGCGTCGTCGTCCGAGATGTCGCCGTCGGAGATGTCGCCGTCCGGGCTATCGCTGTCCGAGGCGTCGTCGGCCTGAGAATCGCTGTCTGATGAGGTCTCGCTCGACTCACCGGCGTTACGGTCGCGCTTCTTTCGCGGTCCCGGCGCATCACTGTCGGCATTGGTTCCTGCGGACACCGATTCGGAGTCGGTGTCCGCATAGGCCACCCCGGATGAGTTGGCGACCGCCAGGCCGACGCCCAGCGAGACGGCCAGCGCACCCACTCGGCCCACATGGAGCGCGTATTTTGACGGCGCCCTGCGCGCATGTCTGGCGGTGCCGCCCCGTCCATCGACGGTGACGAGGCCCCTCGCCGCCCAGAACTCCCGTTCAGTGTCAGCAGACTTCCCGTACTGGGCACGATGACGAGCCGGGGTCGCACACATACCTGATCCTCCGTTTGCTCTGCCTGCGATCCCCCACCGGCTGTATTCGCGCAGGCCCCTATAAAAGGAGAAGAAATTGGCGTTGCGGGGACCTTGCGCGTAGGTTGCCCACCAAGTACACACGCAGCGTCATTGCCGCTCCCCGACTTTCCGTGCCCACCAATGCAGGTTTGCTGATGCGTGCCGCGTCGCTTGTCGGCGGCTCCACAATCTTGAGCCTAGGGCAACAAAGTGATTTTCATCACTGTGTTTGCCGATTTATTTTCGGAAGCAACTAAAAAGGCAATGATTTTTCGAGACGCCAAAGGCGATGAACTGGGAACACGTCGGCAAGCTCTCCCTGATAGCAAATTTGCGTGAACGAAAAAGTAGCCATGCGTCCTACGGCGACCGATCGCGGACCCACCGGGCGGGCCCCGCTCCAGGAACATGCGGTCAAGAGCCAAGTCCCGCGAAACACCGGCAACCCATCTGGCATCCGAGTTCGCGACCGCCCCGGATCGTTCACGCTGCAACCGCCGTAGTTCACCTGCTCGATATCCGTCAACTTGCTTGCCGGGACGCGGTGGCACCGCGAGTGGACGGGCAAGCGCAAGTCCAGCGCCACCGCCCGGCACTGCCTGAGATCAGGACATCCCGTCGGTATACAGGTTTGCCCGCTCTATGGGCTGGGGGCCGCCCGCGAGGGGCTACCCGTCACGCCAACGCGGGGATGACCTCGCGTTCGAACAACTCGAGGCCAGAACGGTCATAGGCCGCCTCGGGGCAGTAGCAGATCACGTATTCGCAGCCCAGGTCGCGGAGCTTCTGCAGCGCCTCGACGAGTTGCTCCGGGGTGCCGCTGCCGGACTGGGGTGTGCTCATCGATTTCAGCATGGCGTCCGCGGCGGCGTCCCCAGTGAGTCCGCCGATGCGGGATCGCACCCGAGCGAGCCGGTCCTTGACGTCCGACTCGGTGGCGCCGGTCACGACGTTGACGTTCGCCGAGCGGACGATCGCCCCGAAATCGGTACCCTCCTCCCGGCAATGGGCGGCGAGCACCTCGGACTTGTGGGCGAACCCGTCCGGTTCCGACGTGAAGTTCGTGTACTGGGCGTATTTGGCGGCGATGCGCAGCGTGACCTTCTCGCCGCCGCCGGCGATCCACAGCGGGAGACCGCCGTCCTGTAGCGGTTTGGGCGCCACGACCGCACCGTCTGCCTGATAGTGTTTGCCGTCGAACGTGACCATCCCGTCACGCCAAGCGGCCCGCATGATCTGCACACCTTCGTCGAGTCGCGCCAGCCGGACACCGGCCGAGGGAAAACCGTATCCATAGGCGCGCCATTCGTGTTCGTACCAGCCGCCGCCGATCCCCATCTGGACTCGGCCTCCCGAGATGATGTCGACGGTCGCTGCGACTTTGGCGAGGTAGACAGGGTTGCGGTAGCTCATCGCCGTGCACATCTGGCCCAACTTGACCGTCGACGTGGTGGCGGCGAACGCAGCCATCAGCGACCACGCCTCGTGGGTGGCCTCGTCCGTCGGCATCGGGACCGTATGGAAGTGGTCGTACACCCACAGTGAGTCCCATACCCCGCCCTCGTCGACGTGGGTGGCGAGATCCGACATCACCCGCCATTGGTCGCCGGGGTCGATGCCGACCAGGTCCAGCCGCCAACCTTGAGGGATGAAGAGTCCGAAGCGCATGTCGTCCGACTTTAGAGGTGTTGGCACAGTTCTGGGCTGTGGATCCCGGGGCGAACGCCCGAAATCTGTCGCACTCCGTCGGTAGCGTGCCTTCATGGCACTTTCGAAGGATGAACGAGAACAGTTCCTCGCCGAACCACATGTAGCGGCACTTTCTGTCAACGCCGGCACGGATCGGGGCCCACTCACCGTGCCCATCTGGTACCAATACGCCCCGGGCGGTACCCCGTGGTTCATCACCGGGAAAGGTTCGCGCAAACACCGGTTGATCGAATCCAGTGGCTTCCTGTCGCTGATGGTCGAACGCGTGGAGCCCACCGTGCGCTACGTCGCGGTTGACGGTCCCGTCCTCCGTATCGAACCGGGTACAGACGACCAACTCGTAGAGATGACCAAGCGCTACCTCGCGCCAGAGGCGGTTGAGCCCTACCTGGAGTTTGCGCGGCGTGAGCACGGCGACAGCGTGGCAGTGTTCGTCCAACCCGAACACTGGTTGTCGGCCGATCTCGGTGCGGTGTAGCACCTTCCGCAACAAACGCTAAGTGCTGTCGAGGTAGAGCTCAGCGACGTCCGGCAGGCTCACCTTCAGAGCGGGATTTCGCGGCAATGCGTCGACGACCGCAAAGGCCACCGGCACGTTGTACGCCGGCAGTGAGTGACGCACCAGCTCTTCGAGTTCGTCGGCCGAGGGTGGGTCGTTGCCTGCGGCGACCTCGACTGCGGCAAATGGCACCTGCCCGAGGCGAACGTCGGGTACACCCACCACACAGGCGTCGCGGATACCGGGGTGCGAAATCAGGACTTTCCGGACTGTTTCCGGCAATACCTTGAATCCTCCGCGGTTGATCGCACCGTCGGCCCTGCCGTGCAATGTCACGAAGCCGTCGGTGTCGATGCTGGCGATATCGGTGGTGCGAATCCAGTCCGGGCCCAGCGGAGCCACCTTGGCCTCCAGCAACCCCTGCCGACCGGCAGCCAGCACGGTGCCGGTCTCCGGGTCGACTACACGTAATTCGGTGTCGTGCAGCGCACGGCCCACACTGTTGCGCTTGGACTCACCGAAATCGCGGAGCATCTCCGGAGTCCACGCACACAGCGACCCGGCGAATTCGGTTGCCCCGTAGGCCAACCGGATCGGAATGCCGTAGCGATGCTCGAACTCGTCGCGAGTCTCCGGGTCCAGCGGTCCCGATGCGCTGATCAGGCACTCCAGCGACGCGAGATCTTCTTTGGGCACGTCGGCGTCGAGCAGCATTCGAATCACCGCAGGCTGCACACCGCCACGGGTGATGCGGTGCTTCTTGATCGCCTCGACCCAGCCGTCCACCGTGAAGCGTTCGAGCATCGCGATCCGGCGGCCGTTGTAGACCCCGGCGATCAACTGGCACACCCCGATGCCGCCGAACTGCCAGTACGCGAACTCCGGAGGCGCAGCCGGTGACGCCGCTTCACCGCTGGTGACGCTGAACACCGTCCGTTCCAGGGCAGAAGCTCTGAGCGCCTGCCTTTTCGGTGGCCCCGTCGTTCCACTTGACAGGATCTCGAGTGCCACACCGGGTTCGGACCGGGCGTGATGGCGGGTCCTGTCTAGTCGCTCCAAGCCCTCGACCGAGGCGACGGCCGGCTCGTCAAGTGAGATCGCGATGCCTGCGCTGCCCGCGCGACCGGCGGCTGCGATGACCTCACTGCTCCAGTCCTCGGGGTCGGCCAGGACGGCCGACATGGAGAGCTTCTCGATGTCCCGACCGATCGCTTCCGGCGACTGGAAGGAGTAGATCATCGAGACCGGACGGCCCGCGGCCAGGAAGCCGATGATCGCGGCGGCGTGGTGCAGCCGGTTGCGGACCACCAGGCCGACGGGAGCGTCGTCGGCTACGCCGGCGTCGTCCAAAGCCGACGCGATCGCTGCGGCATAGGCGGTGACGTCAGCGCCGGTGTACCAACGCCCTTCGAACTCGATGCAAGGCTGGTCGCCGTAACTGGCAAGACCTGCTGCGAACCTTCCGGTAAAGCTTTCGGGCACCGAACCATTGTGGCGTGCCAATGGCCGGGTGAACAGCCTTATCCGGTTTCGCCGGTGAAGCAACTCCGGTAATCGCTGGGCGTGGTGTGCATCTGGCGCACGAAGTGATGCCGGTAGGTCACCGGCGAGTCGAAGCCGACGCGCGCCGCGATCTGCTCGACGGAGAACGAGGACGACTCGAGCAGCGCGAGGCTGGCCCGGATCCGCTGCTCGATCAACCACTTGATCGGCGTTGTCCCGGTCGCTTTGGCGAACTGGCGCAGGTAGCTGCGTCGCGACATCGCCGATCGGGAGGCGAGGTCATCGAGTGTGATGGTTGTGTCGAGGTGCTCGAGCGCCCAGGCCATCCCTGCAGCGATCCGCCCATCAGCCGCAGGCTCGGGAACCGGGGTTTCGATGTACTGGGCCTGTCCGCCGGCACGGTGCGGTGAGACCACCAAGCGGCGCGCGACATCGTTGGCGACCTGCGCCCCGTGGTCCGACCGCACGATGTGTAGACAGAGATCCAGGCCCGCAGCACAACCCGCGCTGGTGAGCACCCGCCCGTTGTCGACGTACAGCGGTGCCGGATCGATGTCGACACCCGGGTAACGCTGCCGAAGCAGGTCCACGTAGATCCAGTGGGTGGTTGCGGTCCGGCCGTCGAGAACCCCGGCGGCGGCCAACGCGAAGGCACCCGAACAGATCGACACCAGCCGGGCCTGCCGGTCGTCGGCTGCCTTGATCGCGTCCACCAGTTCCGGCGACGTGGTTTGCGCGACATCGCGAACGCTGGGGACGACGACGGTGTCGGCGGCGGCGAGGTCATCGAGTCCGTACGAGGTGCGTACCGTCGCGCCGCCGAGCAACCGGATCTCGGGGGTCTCGGAGCAGAGCTTCACCGAATACCAGGGCGCGGGGATGCCCGCAGAGAACATCGCGGACAACTCGGCCATTCCGAAGATCTCCGCCGCCAGGCCGGACTCGAAACCCGACATCTCGTCGTAAGCGAGGATCGCAACGGTATGCATGGCACTATCTTATCGGAGAGTGGCACCAGGGCCACTGTGCCCGCAGGGTTCGACCCGGCAGCATAGGGAACATGTTGCACAAAGCACCCACTCGCTGGAAGCGACCCCGTCGGAAGCTGCTGACTCGCACCGTCATTCGCCTTGTGCGGGAGTTCGCCGCCGGCGTCGACGCTGGGCACGCACTCGCACACGGCATCGCGCCGTCACCGGATTCGGCAGCGCGAGTCAAGCGGTAGGCCGCCGGACGCCTCACGACTCCGTGCTGAGCACCCCGCCGCTACGGCGCCGCGCCTTGTGTTGGTACATGTTGGAATCCGCGATCCGCAGGAGCCTCTCGATCTCAGCGGCCGGTCCGTAGGTGCTCCCGACGGAAGCCGCGAGCGTAACCGGCACGACGGCAGCCTCATAGCGCCCGTCCATCGCCTCGCCGAGGAGGGTGGCGAGCCGAGAAACGACGGTTTCTGATTCCGCTGAAGGCACCACGACGACGAATTCGTCGCCACCCAGTCGGTACACCGAGGCGGGTGCCGGCACGACCGCCGCCAATCGGGTCGCTGCTTCGATCAGCACCGCATCGCCTGCCATGTGCCCATGCGCGTCGTTGACTTCCTTGAAGCCGTCGAGGTCGACGAAGATGATGCCGACCGAAGCCCCCAGCTCCGTGTCACGGTGGTGCCGTACACACTCCTCCAAGGCGTGGCGGTTGTTCAGGCCGGTGAGCGGATCTGTCACCGCCATCCTGGCGAGCTCCGCTTCGGCCCGCTTACGGGCGGTGATGTCCTGGAACTGCGCGACGATCACATCATCCGCGCCCTGGGCGTGCGGTACCAGCACGGCATTGCGTTGCATCCAGATCGTCCTCCCGTCCAGACGCACGTACCGTCCTTCCGAGGAAACCTGCTCACGATCGCGAACCAGCGCCATTCGGTCGGCCTCGGCCGCCGGCAGATCCTCCGGATGAATGAACCGGCCAAAGTCGGACCCGACAAGGTCCTCCACGGAACAGGCCAGCAGGTCACACAGCGCCGAATTCACCTGCAGCGCAGTTCCGCTCGTATCGAATACGCCGTTGCCGAACGGCGCATTCGCGATGCTGATCTCGTACATCCGGACTGCTTCGTCGCGAGCACGTTCGGCCTCGACCCGTGCCGTGACGTCGGTGACCTGGACATAGAAACCGCGTACAACACCGTCGACGACGTCGGGCAGATACGACGCCTGGGTGTAGCGCGTCGCGCCCCGTTGGTCGGTGAGTGTTCGCTCGAACAACTGCTCGCGGCCGGCGAGTGCATCCTGGATATAGGGCAGATTCAGGGCGTAGATGTCCTCGCCCAGCACCTCCCGGATGTGACGCCCCCGGATCTCCTCCGGAGTCATTCCGAAGTAGTCGACGTAGCTCTGGTTGGCCACCACATTGTGCTGGTCGCGATCCCAGTAGCCGATCAGCGCGGGCAACCGGTCGATCAGCAATCGAAGCCGGCGCAGCTCCTCGGATCGACTCGCCGTGGTTCTATCCATGGCGCACAGCCGACGTCACGTGCGCGACACGGTGGGGCAGATGAAGCCTGCACGCCGAGCGCGCTCCGAGTTGCATGGCCGTCTCCCCACCCTGACGATGATCCGCCCTTTCATGATCCTGCCGAATCAAGATCGTGGGCGAGAGAGCACTTCGACCCTAGTTTGCGCGGCAACGCACCCAACGCACGAACCCCCGCGACGGAATCGTCACGGGGGCTCATGCGGTAACAATTACTTGGTCAGCGACTCCGGCGGGGTGAAGCGGTCGCCGTACTTCGCGGCCAGCTCCTTGGCGCGCGCCACGAAGGCGTCCTTGCCCGTGCCCAGCGCACCCTGATATCCGACGATGAACTGCGCCGAACCACCGGTGTACGGGGGGAAGCCGATCCCCATGATGGACCCGATGTTGGCATCAGCGGTCGACGTGAGCACGCCCTCGTCGAGGCACTTCTGGGTCTCGAGCGCTTCGGCGAACAGCATGCGGTCGATCATGTCCTGCAGCGGCGGTGTCGACGATCCGGAGTTGAACGTCTCGCCCAGCCCCTCCCACAGTCCGGCACGCTTGCCGTCGACATATTCGTAGAACCCGGCACCCTTGAGCCGTGACGGCCGCCCGATTTCGATCATCTTGTTGACGACCGCCTCGGCCGGGTGCGGCTCGTAGGTGCCGCCGGCATCCTCGACGCCCTTACGGGTTGCCGCAGCGATCTTCTGCATAAGCTCGAGGTTGAGCTCGTCGGAGAGCTGCAGCGGCGGTGCCGGGTAGCCGGCCTGCGAACCCGCCTGCTCGATGCTGGCCGGAGCGACACCCTCGCCGAGCATCGCCAGCGCCTCGTTGACGAACGTGCCGATGACCCGGCTGGTGAAGAAGCCGCGGCTGTCGTTCACCACGATCGGCGTCTTGCCGATGGCCAGCGTGTAGTCGAACACCCGAGCCAGCGCCTCGTCGGAGGTCTTCTCGCCCTTGATGATCTCCACCAGCGGCATCTTGTCGACCGGCGAGAAGAAATGGATGCCGATGAAGTCCTCCTGGCGCTTCACGCCGGTCGCCAGACCGGTGATCGGCAGCGTGGAGGTGTTCGAGCCAAGAACGGCGTTGGGCTCGACAATGTCCTCGATCTCCTGGAACACCTTGTGCTTCAGCTCAACCGACTCGAAGACAGCCTCGATGACGAAGTCGACCCCCTTGAGGTCGGCGGCATCGGCCGTCGGCGTGATCCGGGCGAGCAGTTCCTTGGATTTCTCCTCGGTGGTCTTGCCCCGCTCGAGGGCCTTCGCCTCGATCTTCTCCGAGTAGTTCTTGCCCTTTTCAGCGGCTTCGATGCTGACGTCCTTGAGCACGACGTCGAAACCCGCCTTGGCCGAGACGTAGGCGATGCCTGCGCCCATCATGCCCGCACCCAGCACACCGACCTTGGTGATCGGCGTCTTGCCGATGCCGTCCGGACGCGAGCCGCCGCCGTTGATGGTCTGCAAGTCCAGGAAGAACGCCTGGATCATGTTCTTGGCGGTCTGCCCTGTGACCAGCGTGGTGAAGTAGCGGCTCTCGATGCGGCTGGCAGTGTCGAAATCTACCTGCGCACCTTCGACCGCCGCGTCCAGAATGGCGCGCGGCGCCGGCATCGGCGCACCCTTGAGCTGCTTCTTGAGCAGCGCAGGAAACGAGGGCAGGATCGCGGCGAGTGCCGGGTGCGAGGGCGTGCCCCCGGGCATCTTGTAACCCTTCTGATCCCACGGCTGCGTGTGTGCCTCGGGGTTGGCCTTGATCCATGCCTTCGCGGCGGGAACCAATTCCTCGGCGCTGCCGACCAATTCGTCGACCAGACCGATCTCTTTGGCCTTGCCCGGCTTGAAGCGGGTGCCCTGCGAGAGCACCTCCATGAACGCCTTCTGGATGCCGAACATCCGGACGGTACGGGCGACGCCGCCACCGCCCGGCAGCAGGCCCAACGTCACTTCCGGCAGGCCGATGACCACGCCCTTGACGTCGGCGGCGATGCGGTGGTGGCACGCCAGCGCGATCTCCAGACCGCCGCCGAGCGCGGCGCCGTTGATGGCGGCGACAACCGGCACACCGAGGGTCTCCAGCTTGCGCAGGTCGGCCTTGATGAACTCGACCTCGGCGAACGACTCGGCGGCATTGTCCGGACCGACGTTCATCATGCCCTTGAGGTCACCGCCGGCGAAGAAGGTCTTCTTCGCGCTGGCGATCACCACGCCGGTGATCGAATCCTTCTCCTCGACAAGGCGCTCTACAGCCTTGTGCATGGATTCCTTGTAGTGCTCGTTCATCACGTTTGCTGAACCCGTGGGGTCGTCCAGCGTCAGGGTGACGATGCCGTCGGCATCCTTGTCCCACTGAATGGTGTTCTCTGCCATGGTCATATCTCCTAGACGCGCTCGATGATGGTGGCCACGCCCATGCCGCCGCCGATGCACAGCGTGATCAGGGCACGTCGGGCGCCGCGGCGCTCGAGCTCGTCGACCATGGTTCCGGTGATCATGGCGCCGGTGGCGCCGAGCGGGTGCCCCATCGCGATGGCGCCACCGTTGACGTTGAGTTTCTCGTCGGGGATGTTGAGGTCTTTCTGGAACTTCAGCACCACCGAGGCGAACGCCTCGTTGAGCTCGAACAGATCGATGTCGTCGACGGTCAGACCGGCTCGGTCGAGCACCTTGCGGGTCGCCGGAGTCGGACCGGTGAGCATGATGACCGGGTCGGCGCCGCTGGTGGCGGTGGCCACGATCCGGGCGCGCGGAGTCAGGTTTTGAGCACTTCCTGCACTCTCTGAACCGATCAGCACGAGTGCGGCGCCGTCGACGATGCCCGAGCTGTTGCCGCCGGTGTGGACGTGGTTGATCTTTTCGACGTAGTGGTACTTCTGCAGCGCCACGTCGTCGAAGCCACCCATCGCCCCGACACCGTCGAAGGCGGTCTTCAGCTTGCCGAGGCTTTCGATGGTGGTCCCGGGACGCATGTGCTCGTCGTGGTCGAGGACCACCAGACCGTTCTGGTCCTTCACCGGCACGACGGACTTGGCGAAGTAGCCGCCCGACCAGGCCGCTGCGGCCCTGTCCTGCGAGCGCGCGGCGTAGGCGTCGACGTCCTCCCGGGAGAAGCCCTCGATGGTGGCGATCAGATCGGCGCCGATGCCCTGGGGTACGAAACCGATGCGGTAGTTGGTTTCGGGGTCACTGGCCCATGCGCCGCCGTCGGAACCCATCGGAACGCGGCTCATCGACTCGACGCCACCGGCGATCACCAGGTCGTCCCAGCCGGAACGAATCTTCTGCGCACCCAGGTTGACGGCCTCCAGGCCGGAAGCGCAGAACCGGTTGAGCTGGAATCCGCCGGTGGTCTCCGGCAGTCCGGCCACCAGACCGGCGGTGCGGGCGATGTCGCCGCCCTGGTCGCCGACGGGCGAGACGCAGCCGAGGATGAGGTCGCTGATCATGTTCTCGTCGAGGTCGGGGTAGCGCGACCGCATTTCTTCGATCAGGCCGACCACCAGGTTGACGGGCTTGATCTCGTTCAACGAGCCGTTCCGCTGCTTGCCGCGGGGGGTGCGGATGGCCTCATAGATAAAGGCTTCTTCGGACATCGGTGTCCCACTCCTATTGACGTTGGTGTGCGGGCCCCATGCTGTGGGTCCGCGGGAGGACAGTCCTCTGGACCGCAGCTTAGCAGCTTCACCCAACCCGTTGGTTGGGAGGGTTTGCTGCGCCGACTTCTGCCGAACAGACACGAACTCGCACGATCCCGACCGGAATCGTGCGAGTTCGTGTCTGCTCGCGGGTCAGGCGGAGAGTTGCTCCGCTTCGGCGAGTGTGGGGTAGTCGATGTAGCCGGCGGGCCCGGGCGCGTAGAACGTCGCAACGTCGGGCTCGTTGAGTTCAGCGCCCAGAACAAGCCTCTCGATCAGGTCCGGATTGGCGAGGAACCCGCGGCCGACGGCGGCGGCGCTGATCACGCCCCACTCGGCCAGCTGTTCCAACACGGCGAAGTCGGAGTCGACCTCACGCGGGGTGTTGAGCACCACCGCGCCCTCCCACTGGGTGCGCAACGCGGCGAACGCGGCTTGCGAGGGCTCGATCAGCATGTGCAGATACGCGATGCCGAGAGGGGCGATCCGGCACAGCAGTGCCTCGTAGGCGCTGACTTGGTCGACCTCGCGCATGTCGCCGGCACCGTTTCCGGGCGAGATGCGCAGTCCGACGCGTTCCGGTCCGATCTCCGCCGCAACCGCCTCGACCACTTCCGCGGTGAACCGGGCACGGTTGCGGGCCGAGCCGCCGTAGCCGTCGGTGCGCTGGTTGACAACATCGGACATGAACTCGTGCAGCAGGTATCCGTTGGCGGAATGGATCTCGACGCCGTCCATGCCGGCATCGACGGCCCGGCGCGCAGCCGAGCGGAACTGCCCGACGATCGAACCGATCTCGCTCTCGGTCAACGCTCGCGGCACCGGCAGGGGTTGCTTGCCCGCCGGTGTGTGGGCCGTCAGTTCGGCAGCGATGGGTGAGGGACCCACCGTTTCGAAGCCGCTGATATCGGGATGCGCCATGCGGCCGACGTGCCACAGCTGGACGAACATCTTGCCGCCGGCTGCATGCACCGCGGAAGCGATCTCGGCCCACTTGTCCTGATGCCGGTCGGTGTAGAGACCCGGCGTGTTCATGTAAGCGCCATTGGCCTGTTCACAGACGGCCGTGGCCTCGCTGATGATCAGACCCGCCGAAGCCCGCTGCGCGTAGTAAACAGCTGCCAACTCGGAGGGAGTCGCGTCGGGATCGGCGCGGGTTCTGGTCAACGGTGCCATGAAGATTCGATTCGACATGGATGCGCCGCCCAAGGTGACAGGCTTCAGCAGGGCGGAGTTTTCACCGAGAGCGAAGGTCATGCCTGCAGTCAGCGCACATCACCGCGGATTCATTCCCTCAGGCGAGTTCGTGGCCCACTCTCACTCGCCCTGCCCGACGATCGCGCTGACCTTGATCTCGACCCGCATCTTCGGCGCGCCCAGCGCTGTGACACCGATCTGCGTCCAAATCGGCGCCCGGTCCCCGATCCGCTTGCGGAACTGCTCGACCATCACGCGGGTGTGCGCATCGCCGATCTCGTCGTCTTCGACCGGTACGTGGTACGAGTCCACCGTCACCACATCGCGCCAGGTGGCCCCCGCGGCGGCCAACACGCGCTCCACGTTGTCGAAGGCCCGCACAATCTCGTCGTCGAGCACGTCGGGAAACCGGACGTCGTCGTCCCAGCCCCCCTGCCCGGAAATCTCCACCCGGTCTCCGATCCGCAGCGCCTGGTTGTAATGCAGCTTCTCTCGGGCCATCTCACCAAAGCCCGGAGTGATGAAGAATTCGATCTCAGGCATTTCCGATTCCCTTCGGTATTTACTTCATGCGTGAAGTCAACCTAACACGCAATGACTTCACGCGTAAAGTGACGGTGTCGGGATAGGCTGCCGGCATGGCTCGAGCCAAGAAGCGGGACCCGGCCCCACCAGAAGATTCGCTGTGGCTGACCGCGACGGAGAAAGAGGCTTGGACGGGGCTGATCTCCCTCATCCTGCTGCTGCCCGGCCGGCTCGAGGCGCCGCTGCGCAAGGTCGACCTGACCTTGTTCGAATACCTGACGTTGAGCCATATTTCAGAGGCCGAGGATCGCCGGATCCGGATGAGCGAGCTGGCGTACCTCACCAACGGGTCACTGTCGCGGTTGTCGAACGTGGTCAAACGATTTGAACAGCGCGGCTGGGTGGTGCGCTTCCCCGACCCCACCGACGGGCGTTACACCATCGCCGCGCTCACCGATGTGGGATATCGCCTCGTCGTCGATGCTGCACCGATCCACGTGCAGGCCGTACGAGATTTTGTGCTCGACCCGCTCAGCGCCACCGATCAGCAAGCGCTCGCCCGCATCGCGGCCAAGTTGAGAATCAGGCCGGCAGACCTGACGTAGATACTCCTGCCGGACGTGACCTGGTCAGATCAGAATCGTCAGCGGATTCTCGACCCTCCGCACGAATGCTGCCAGCCACTGCGCGGCCACGGCACCGTCGATCACCCGGTGATCGGCGGACAGGGTCACGGTCATCACGGTGCCCACAGCCAGTTCGCCGTCCACCACGACTGGACGCTGGGTCGCCCCACCGACAGCGAGGATTCCCGCCTGTGGCGGGTTCAAGATGGCCGAGAACTCGCTCACCCCGTACATGCCGAGGTTGGAGACCGAAAAACTGCCGCCTTCGAGTTCATGCTGTTGAATCCTGCCGGCGCGGGCGCGTGCCGCGAGGTCGGCGATCTGGGTGGCGATCGCCGACACAGTGAGACTCTCCACGCCCCGGATCACCGGCGTCAGCAAGCCGCCGTCGACCGCGATGGCAACCGCGATATCGGCCGCCGAGAACCGGCGGATCGAATCGCCGTTCCAGATACCATTCGCCTCGGGCACTTCCACCAGGGCACCGGCCACCGCCTTCAGCACGAAGTCGTTCACCGATACCTTGGTGGTTCCTGCCTCGTTGACCGAGCGCCGCAGGTCCAGCAGGGCGTCCACCCGACAGTCGGCAACGACGTAGAAGTGCGGCACCGTGGACTTGCTCTCGGTGAGCCTTCGGGCGATCGCCCTGCGCATACCGGTCAGCGGGATGTCGACATGATTCGTTTCTGCAGGTTCGGCCGTTGATGCAGGTGCTCGCACCGGTTGTGTTGCCGCCTCGGCGTTCTGGACCGGCAGCAGGTCCAGATCCCGACGGACGATTCGTCCGCCCGGTCCCGTGCCGGTCACCGCATCAAGATCGATGCCCCTCTCCCGGGCCAGCTTGCGCACCAACGGTGTGGCGAACAGGCGTCGACCGTTGGTCACCGTCGGCGCTTCGGGAACGGGTTCGGCCGCCTCCAGTACCGGCGCCCCCGATTCCGGATCCTGCGGCGCCGCGCCGGCCAGCGGGTCCGACTCATCGCCGGTGGCGGTTTCCCCCGGCGCCAACACCAAGGCTATGGGTTCCCCGATGGGGACGGTGGCGCCGGCGTCGGCGAGCAAACGTGACAGCACGCCGCCCACCTCGGCTGCGTACTCGACAACCGCTTTGTCCGTTTCGATTTCGGCGATCGGATCGCCGATCGAGATCTCCTGGCCGACTTCGACCAGCCAGGTCTGGATGATCGCTTCGGTCGCATTGGCCAATACCTCGGGCATCCGCACGACGGTGGCCATCAGTTCACCTCGCCCATGCCGATACGGATCTTCTCCAGCCCGGCAACCACTTCCTCGGTGCGTGCGATCGCCGCACGTTCCAGCACTCTGGAGATGCTCGGCGACGCCTCCTCCCCCGACACCCGCTCGACAGGCTGGTCGAGCCAGTCGAAGAGTCGGCGCTGGATCTCATCGGCCAGCCAGCCGCCGTAGGAGCTGCCCTGGGCACCCTGTTCCACGATCAGCACCGCGTTGGTCTTCTTCACGCTGGCCTCGATGGTGCCCCAGTCGATCGATGCGCGGTCCAGCCAACGCAGGTCGATCAGTTCGGCGTCCATGCCGGTCTGTTCGATCGCCTCGGCACAGTGGCCCACCATCGACAGGTAACTGATCACGGTCACGTCGTTGCCGACCCGCCGGATCGCGGCATGGCCCGGCGGAATGATGTAGTCGAGATCCCCGTCGGGAATCTGATCAGCGATCCCGTAGAGGTCCACATGCTCGATCACGAGTACCGGATCCTGCAGTGCCAGTGCGGCGTTCATCAGACCTATGTAGTCGGCGGCCGTCGACGGCGCCACGATTCTCCAACCCGGGCTGGTGGCGAAGATCCCGGCCGGATCCATCAGATGCTGCGAGCCGTATCCGGATCCCATCGCGACCTTGGTGCGGAGCACGAATGGAACGGAGTTCTCGCCGCCGAACATGTGGCGCGCCTTCCCGATCTGGTTGAACACCTGATCGGCGGCGACCCACATGAAGTCGGGGTACATGAACTCCACCACCGGCCGGAACCGGCCGTCGAGCGCCATGCCTCCACCGATTCCGGTGAAGGCGTTCTCACTGATCGGGGTGCCGACCAACCGGTTGTCGCCGTACTTGGCCAACCCCTTGGTCGCGCCGTTGGTGCCACCGTTGAGATGGTGAACGTCCTCGCCGAAGATCACGATCCGATCGTCGGTTTCCATCCGGCGGTCCATCACCCCGGAGACGGCTTCAACGAATTTCACCGGGCGCCAGGGGCCTTCGAACGTCGTCGGCTCCAGCGCGGCCAGCGAGTTCAGTTCGCTGGCGTCGCCGCGGACACCGACGTTGACGAAACTGGGATCCGGCCAGAGTTCGGGCCGGATGCGGCGCTTGCCCGCCTTTTCCGGATCGGATTCCAAGAGTTCGGCTACCGCTTCAGACATCGCGTCCTGCGCCTGTTTGCGCAGCGACGCCACAGCCGCCTCGTTGATGAGTCCCAGCGCGATCATCTGATCCGCCACCTTCCGGAGGGGATCCCGCGCGCGCCATGACGCTTCTTCGTCCTTGTCGCGGTAGCCGAAGGCACTGCCCGGGAAAGGCCCGTTCTGGTGGAAGAACCGGTAGACCTCCGCCTCGATGACAGCGGGTCCACCGCCGTTGCGCATCTGTTCGGCCGCCTGCTGGGTCGCCAGGTGCACCGCGAGTGGATCCATTCCGTCGACGCGCCAACTGGGAATCCCGAAACCCTGCCCACGGACCGACAACCGTGGATCGGCGGTGATCTCGTCGACACGGGTCGACACCGCGTACAGGTTGTTCTCTATGAAGAAGCAGAACGGCAGCTTCCAAGCGGCCGCCAGGTTCATGGTCTCCAACACCGAGCCGATCTGGCTGGATCCGTCGCCGAAGTAGCTCATCGTCAAGTCTGTTGTGCCACTGTGCTTTTGCGCCCAGGCGTTTCCGGCTCCCATCGGGACCCCGCCGCCGACAATCGCGTTGGTCCCCAGTGCGCCCGCCTCGAACCACTGCAGGTGCATCGAGCCCCCGCGACCGCGGCAGAACCCCTGGGCCAAGCCGAGGATCTCGGCGAGCGTCTTCTGAAGCAGGCGCTGGATCTTGGGCGTGATCGCCGCGGCCGGGTCGATCACCCCACCGGAGACGTGGGTCAACGCTTTGGCCAGGAATTGATGGTGACCGCGATGGGAACCGTTGACCGCATCGGACGACCGGAGGCCGACAATGGATCCAACCGCGCCACCTTCCTGCCCGATGCTCGAGTGCGCGGGACCATGAACCAGACCTTCGCCGGCCAGTTCCAACACCACCTCCTCGAACACCCGGATGATGTGCAGCTCGGCGAGCATCGTGCCGAGAAGCGCCGGGTCAGCGGCCTCCCAGTCCTCGTCGGTGGTCGACAACTCGATCCAGGGAGCGCCCGTTTCCAGGCGGTTCTGCTGTGGCATGTCCCTCATTTCCATCGACGGCGGGCGGCTCGGGTGCCGGTCGATCTCTTGGCTCTGTGTCGCGAACATACCTCGATTGGATACACTTTGGCCATAGTTCTTGCGAAAATGCCCGTCGGGACCGCTATTATCAGGGTTATTGGATCCACTGAGGAGGTTTCATGCCGCTACCGGGTCTGGTCGGCACCGACCACATCGGCTTCACCGTGCCCGACCTCGAGCAGGCGCACGACTTCTTCGTCCGCGTACTCGGATGCACCCACGTCTACACACTCGGGCCCTACGCCCACGACGACGACTGGATGAAGGAGCACCTCAACGTCCACCCGCGCACAGTGATGCGTGAACTCCGGTTCTACCGCTGCGGCACGGGGGCGAACTTCGAGGTCTTCTCCTACGAACCGGCGGACGGCCAAGCGCCGCAACCCCGGAACAGTGACGTCGGCGGACACCATCTGGCCTTCTACGTGCACGACATCGACGCCGCGGTTGCGTATCTGCAGTCCGAGGCGGTCGAGGTGCTCGGCGGGCCGACAGCCAGTCGAAACGCCAGCGAAGGGCAGCGTTGGGTGTACTTTCTGAGCCCGTGGGGCATGCAATTCGAACTGGTCAGCTTTCCCGAAGGCAAGGCCTACGAAGCCGACGCCGACGTACTGCTGTGGAACCCGAACCAACCGGCGGACTGACTCCCCGATGACCCAATCCCAGGTGCGCGACGGCGTCACCGGCGCCCGAGTGGCTGACGAACTGCGTAATGCCATCCTGCGCGGAATGTATCCGCCAGGAACCCGATTACGGCAGGAGGAGCTCGCAAACCAGTACGGCGCCAGCCGAGTGCCGGTGCGAGAAGCGTTGCGGATACTCGAATCCGACGGTCTCGTCACCACGGTGGCCAACGCCGGCGCATGGATCGCCCGTCTAAGTCTCGACGAATGCGTGGAGCTCTATCAGGTCCGCGAACGGATCGAACCGCTGTTGCTGCGTTACAGCATGCCGCACCTGCCCAGTGAGCAGGTCGACCGGCTGGCCACTCTGGCCGAGGAGATGGCGGCAGTCCACGATGTCGAGCGGTTCCTGGAACTGGATCGCGAATTCCATCTCGGCAGTTACGCGGGAGCCAACACCACGTTCCTGGGACAGACCGTGGAGCGGCTGTGGAACACCACTCAGCACTATCGCCGCGCATTCACCCAACTCCTGAACGAAGACAGTCATCGCATCCTGCACGACGAGCACCACATGTTGGTCGCCGCGATCCGCGACGGCGATTCCACCGAGGCCGAGCGGGTGCTCCTCGGCCACATCCGACGCACCCGACGCCAACTCGCCAATCACCCAGAAGTCTTCGAGTAACCACACCACCGAACAGGATCCGCACATGGCAATCGCAACCATCAACCCGGCCACCGGCAACACCGTCGAGACCTTCGAACCGCACGACAGCGCCGAGGTGGAACGGCGCATCGCCGAGGCCTACCAGGCGGCACAGACGCTGCGCAGCACCAGCTACGCCCAGCGGGCGGAATGGATGCACGCCACCGCCGACCTCCTGGAAGCCGATGTGGACCGCGCCGCCGCGATGATCACCCTGGAGATGGGCAAGCCCATCGCGCAGTCCCGCGGCGAGGTACTCAAGTGCGCGAAGAACATCCGCTTCTACGCTGACAACGCCGAATCATTCCTCGCCGCCGAGGAACTCGCCGATCCATCCGTTGTGGCGGCGTCCTCCGCGGGCACGGTGTGGCAGCCGCTTGGGGTCGTGCTGGCCGTCATGCCTTGGAATTATCCTCTGTGGCAGGTCATTCGGTTCGCTGCACCGGCGTTGATGGCAGGAAACACCGGCCTGCTCAAGCACGCGTCGAACGTGCCGCAGTCCGCGTTGTACCTCGACGAACTCTTCGAGAGGGGCGGCTTTCCCTCCGGTTCGTTCCGCACCCTGTTGATCGGGTCCGCTGAAGTTGCTGCGGTGATCGAGGACCGACGTGTCAAGGCGGTCACGCTCACCGGTTCTGAGCCGGCGGGCCGTTCCGTGGCCTCGACTGCGGGCCAGGAGATCAAGAAGGCCGTGCTGGAACTCGGCGGTTCGGATCCCTTCATCGTCATGCCCAGCGCCGACCTCGAGGCGGCATCAACCACCGCGGTGAAGGCACGGATCTCCAACAACGGCCAGTCCTGCATCGCCGGAAAGCGATTCATCATCCACGCCGATGTCTACGACCAGTTCGTCGGCCTCTTTGTCGACAAGATGAAGGCTCTTGTCGTCGGGGACCCAATGGACGAAGCGACCGAAGTCGGCCCGCTCGCCACCGCATCAGGTCGCACTGATGTCGCCGAACTGGTCGACGATGCGGTCGCCAAGGGTGCGCAACTCCTCACCGGCGGCGGCGCTCCGGACCAGCCCGGGTGGTTCTACGAACCGACCGTTCTGACCGGCTTGTCCGACGACATGCGGATCGTGATGGAGGAGACCTTCGGCCCGGTGGCCTCGGTGTACAAGGTGGCAGACCGCGAGGAGGCCGTGCACGTCGCCAACCAGACGACGTTCGGGCTGAGCTCGTCGGTGTGGAGTAGCGAAGAAGCAGAACAGGATTGGTTCATCGCCAACCTCGATGCCGGCGCGGTGTTCCTCAACGGCATGACGGTTTCCTACCCCGAGCTGCCGTTCGGCGGGGTCAAGGACTCGGGCTACGGGCGCGAGCTCGCCGCCGCCGGCATCCGCGAATTCTGCAACCTGAAGACGGTCTGGAAAGCCTGAGCTACCTATTTGGTGGACCGGTAGAGCCCCGTACCACCAGCGCCACCGGCAAGAGCCGATGCGCCGGGCGACCATCATTGATCACTTCGAGGATCAGTTGCGCCGCTGCTGCTCCGATGTCGTTTTGCGGGATGGCCACCGTCGTCAGGGCGGGATCCAGAAAACCCGACAGCGGCATGTCGTTGAAGCCGACGACCGACACGTCCTCAGGACAACGGAGCCCCCGTCCCCGTAGTGCCGAGTAACAGCCGATCGCGATCATGTCGTTGCCGGCGATCACTGCTGTCGGTATGTGGCGGTCCAGGAGACGGTTGAATGCGTGAGCACCTTCGTCCACCGCGTAACGATCGGCGGTCTCGATCAGGTCCGGACCGGCGGCGACCCCCGCGGCGGCCATCGCCTCCTCGAAGGCGGCACGTCGAACCCGGGTCATCGACAGCGTGGCTGGGCCGGTGACGTGCGCGATTGTGGTGTGCCCCAGCCCGATGAGATGACTCACCGCCGCCCGCATGCCGGTGGCGTCGTCGCTGACCACCGAGGCGGTCTCGGTGTCCATCAGCCGGTTCACCAGCACCACAGGGGCTTTCGACTCCACAAGTGTTGCTACGGCAGGGTCATCTCGTCTCGAGGAGGCGATGATGAAGCCGTCGCAGTGCCGCGCCGTGAGCACCTTGATCAGATGGTCTTCGCGCTCGGGGCTGTCGTCGGTGTTGGCGATCAGCGCCTCGTAGCCGGCTTCGCGCAGACCGTCCTCGATACCGCGGACGATGGGTGGAAACACAGGATTGCCGAGATCGGGAATCAGCACCCCGATGGTGTGGGAGCGGCGGGTTCGCAGATTCCGCCCGAGCTGATCGGGCACGTAGCCCAGGCGCGTCGCCGCCTCTTTGACACGCCGGGTGGTCTCAGGGGTGATCCGGCCCGTGAGTTCAGGGTTGAGTGCCCGCGATGCCGTGCCCGGATGAACGCCGGCAGCGCGGGCGACATCCTGGATCGTCGGCTTGGGCACGCGGCCAGCGTAGTCGGATTCCGATCGACCATTGCGGTACAGCCACGTTCGAGTAAGCTGGTTGGCAATCGATTGCCACCTGGTGGAAGGACTGCAGATGCCCCGGATCAGCTACATCGACCCCGATTCGATCACCGACCCCGAACTCGCCGGTTACATCGCCGACTCCCGCACGTACGGCACACCGCGCGTCGAGAGCCAGGCCATCCGCGCGCATGTGCCCGCGGTGCTGCGCTCGTTCAACCAGTCATGGCAGGCGGTGTTCCGTGAGGGTGTGCTCGACCATTCGGTCAAGGAGCTCGCCCGGGTATTCATCGCCAAGTCGCTGGACTGCGGCTACTGCGCAGGCCAGCGCTCCCACCTGGCACTGGCCGCCGGCCTGTCCGAGCGCGAATTCGACGACGTGATCGAGTTCCGTGACTCCGAGGCCTTTTCACCCCGCGAGAAGGCGGCCCTGCTGCTCGCCGAGGCCATCGCCTGGGATCCCAGCCTGGCTGACGACAGCGTCTGGACGCTGCTGCACGCACACTTCACCGAGCCCGAGATCGTCGAGCTCGGCTACTTCATCGGATTGACGATGGGTCAGCAGAAGTTCCTCAAGACGCTCGGCATCCAACACGGAGATCTCGACAGGGCCTCCACTGCCGGGCTCGCACCCGAGGTCGCCGCCGCACTGCAGACCTGAACTGAGCGCGAAAGTGCGGTTTGATACGCGCCTTCGGCGTGTTGCGTATCAAACCGCACTCTCAGCGGGCGAGGCCTAATACTCGTTGGCGACGAAGAGCTCCTGGGCCGGGAACTTGGTGAGGATCACGGGGCCGTTGTCGGTGACGACGACCTCTTCCTCGATGCGGGCAGCGGAGATGCCGTCGGAGGCGGGCGCGTAGGTTTCCATGGCGAACACCATGCCGGCCTGCAACTCGACCGGGTTCTCCAGTGAGTTGAGCCGCGAGATGATAGGCCGCTCATGCAACCCGAGCCCCAGACCGTGGGCGAATTGCAGGCCGAAAGCGGCCATCTCGTTCTCGAAGCCGAAATCCTCGGCCTTCGGCAGCAGCCGGGCTATCTGATCCGACCCGACCCCGGGCTGGATCGCCTCGATGGACCGATCCATCCATTCCCGGGCCTGCTTGTAGGCATCGCGCTGGCTCTCCGTGGCACTGCCCACTCCGAATGTCCGGTAGTAGCAGGTTCGATACCCGTTGTAGGAGTGGATGATGTCGAAGAACGCCTGATCACCCGGACGGATGATCCGGTCGGTGAAGTTGTGCGGATGAGGATTGCACCGCTCACCGGAGATCGCGTTGACGGCCTCGACCTGATCGGAGCCCATCTCGTAGAGCCGTTTGTTGGCAAGTGCGACGATTTCGTTCTCCCGGACGCCGGGTTTGAGTACGTCGACGATGTCCTGATACACCCCGTCGACCATGGCTGCGGCTTGGTTGAGCAGCATGATCTCGTCGGCTGACTTGATCACTCGCGCGTCCAGCATGCTCTGCTGCGCGTCCACCACGGTCAAACCCTGGCGCTGCATTTCGAACAGAAACGGCGGCTCGACGATGTCCATGCCCACCGGCAAACCTGCCAGGCCGGCATCGGAGAGAATGCCTTTGATCTCGGTGACCGCATCACGCATCAGCCCGGCATCCGGGGCCACGGCACCGCGGAACCCGAGGAAACCCGCCCGCCAGTTCTCCTGTGGCAGCCACGGGGAGTACAGCTTGTGGTGCCGTACCGCGGAGCCGAAGTCCCAGAGGATCGGGTCACCCTCGCGGGTGAGCAGGCAGTACCGAATCATCTTGTCGCCCAGTGCACCCCCGATCCAGGTCTGGGTGGTGTAGCGGATGTTGTAGAAGTCGAACAGCAGGAAGGCCCCGCATTCGCTGGCCGCCAGCGCGGCTTTTGCCCGCCCGATCCGGTAATTCCGGAGCCGGGCGAAATCGACCCGCTCCTCGTAGTCGACACCCATGTGGCCTGGGGCGCCGATGGGGCGCACCACGACCGGCGGAGCAACCAGCGCTGTCATGAAAGCACCGGGGTCAGACCGTCGTCCACCGAGACGTTCTCCGGCTTCAGCTCGAGACCGGCGCCGCGGGCCACCTCGAGCAGCAACGTCGCAAAATCCTCCTCGATGCCCACACCCGCACCCGCAGCCTGCGCGACGATCTGCCGGGTCGCCGATGCGATCGGCATCGGGGACTTCAGCGCATACGCTGCTTCCAGCCCCAGATCGAAGTCTTTCTGCAGCAACTCCATGGTGAACGTGGGGCTGAAGTCCAGATTCACAAACGCCGGCGACTTGTACTGAGTGAAAACCGAACCCATCACCGAGTCATTGAGGAAGGCAAGGAAATCAGCACGGCTGACCCCGCCCTTCTCCACCAATACTGTGATCTCGGCCAGACACTGAGTGACCACACCCAGCATCAGGTTGTGGGCGATCTTCACCAACCGCGCCACCTCGCCCTCACCCACATACGTGACACTGCGACCAAACACGTTGAGCACCGGCTCGATCGACTCGAACACCTCACGCGGACCCGACACCGCCACCGTCAACTTTCCCGCAGCGATCACCTTCGGATTCCCACTGACCGGAGTGGCCAGCAAGTCACATCCACGCGAGTTGGCCGCCTCCCGGATCCGTGCACTGACCTCCGCCGACACCGTCGACGAATCGGCGATGATGCGAGGCGACGCGTCGCCGGTGAGCAGACCGCCCTCGCCGAGCATGACCTGCTCCAGATCTTTCGACGACGACACCATCGAGAACACCAGATCACGATCAGCCAGATCCACCGGCCGGGCAGCCACTTTCGCACCCTTCTCCGCCAGATGCGCGACCTTCGACGCCGTCCGGTTGTACACCGTGACGTCGTAGCCGGCATCCAACAGCCGGGTGATGAGCTGAGCACCCATCCGGCCCGCACCGATCCAGCCGATTTTCAAATTCGCGACAGACATGTTGTTTTCCTATTCTTTTCAGGCCGTGGGTTGGGTGGCCGGGGTGTCGGAGGCGGCAGGTGCCTGTACCGCTCCGCCGAAGTAGAGATCAGCGATCTCGGGGTTGTTGAGCACGGACTGTGCTGGGCCGGTGAGCAATACCCGTCCGCTTTCCATCACGATGCCGCTGGATGCCATCCGGAGGCCGAACCGGACATTCTGCTCCACCATCAGCACGGCCTTGCCGCTGGAGCGCATGATCGCCACGGCTTCGTCGATGACGGTGAGCGATTTCGGGTCCAGACCCAGGGACGGCTCGTCGAGCAGGACCAGTTTGGGATCGAGCATGAGGGACCGTGCGAATTCCACCATGCGCCGCTGCCCGCCCGAGAGGTTGCCGCAGCGGATCCCGGTCTTGTCCTTGACCAGCGGGAACATGTTGAGCACCTCGTCATAGCGCTGCTTCACCAGTGCGCGTTGGCGGCGGATGACATACGCACCCATCAGGATGTTCTCTTTGACGGTGAGGGGCGGGAAGAGCCCGTTGCTCTGCGGAACCTGAGTGACACCGCAGCCCAGCACCGCGTCAGGCGCCATCCCGGTGATGTCTTTGCCGTCGAGCAGGATTCTGCCGGCACTCGGCTTGAGGATCCCGCTCACCGCGCGCAGCACGGTGGACTTTCCGGCACCGTTCGGTCCGACGATGCAGCCGAGTTCTCCGGCTGCGACCTCGAGATCAACACCCTGGAGGACATTGCCGCCGCCATAACCGGCGACCACTCCTTCGAGTCGGATCATGCGGGATTCCTTTCCACCACTGAGACGCTCGTGCCCTTGGACGGTGCCTCGAGCAGATAGTCGTCGCCGAGATAGGCGTCGAGCACCAGCGGATCCTTCTGAATCTGCTCCGGTGTCCCCTGTGCGATCACCGCTCCGCGGGCCAGTACCCGGATGGGGTCGCACAATCCGACCACGAACGGCATGTTGTGTTCGACCAGCAAAAACGTCGTACCCTTGGCATTCAGTTCGCGGATCAGATCACCCATCCGCTGGATCAACGTCGGGTTGATACCACCGGCCGGCTCGTCGAGCAGGATCAGCTTCGGATCCAGCATCAGCACCTGCGCGAGTTCGACGAGCTTCTGCTGGCCGTAGGACAGTGCTCCTGCCCGAGCGTCGCGATAGGCGGCCATGCCGACGAACTCGAGCAGTTCTTCGGCGCGAGCGGCTTCGGATCCGCTGACCGCACCCAGCCCGAGTTGGCCCACCGAGAAGTCCCGCAGCGGTGAGACGACATTCTCGAGCACCGTCATCTCCCGGAACAACCGGGTGATCTGGAAAGTTCGGCCGACCCCGCGGTGAGCGCGTGACCACGGCGTCAGCCCTTCGAGATGTTCACCGTTCAAAAGAATTTCGCCCTTGTCGGGTGCCATGGTCCCGGAGATCAGATTGAACACCGTCGTCTTG
This sequence comes from Mycolicibacterium hippocampi, assembly GCF_010723735.1. Taxonomy (GTDB): domain Bacteria; phylum Actinomycetota; class Actinomycetes; order Mycobacteriales; family Mycobacteriaceae; genus Mycobacterium; species Mycobacterium hippocampi. The sequence continues at coordinate 5,639,911 of NZ_BLLB01000002.1, forward strand.
CCCGATCCGTTCGGCCCGATCAACGCCGTGATCGACCCCTCGGGCACTGTGAAGCTGCAGTCGTTGACGGCGTGGTTGCCCCCGAAGCTCTTGTGTAGGCCGCGGACCTCGAGCAGCGTTTTGCCGGTCGGTTCGGGTCTGCGGACCTCGGTGGTGGCCGACGGACGGTCCAGCGGATTGAGACGGGCACCGGAAAGTCCTACCGTGCCTCGGGTTCTCGCCTTCTCGATCAGCCCGGCCAGAGTCGGCAGAATGCCCTTGGGCAGCAGGATCACCAGCAGGATCAGCAATCCACCGAACAGGACGAGGCGGGCGTTGCCGCCACCGAAGGCCTGGTTGGCATAGATGTTGACCGGCTGAATGATGAATGCGCCCAACACCGGGCCGAACAGCGTGCCGCGGCCGCCGAGAATGACCGAGAGGACGATCAGTGCGCTGGTGATGATGGAGAACATGCCGATCGGGTCGACGAAGGACAGGTAGTACCCGTACACCGAACCGGCCATGCCGACGAACAATGCGCTGGCTCCGAACGCGAGCAGTTTGTAGACGGGCGCGTTGACACCGATGGTGCCTGCTTTGCCCTCGTCCTCGCGGATGGCGATCAGGCCCATGCCGAACTTGGTGCGACGAATCCACCACGTCATGAGCAGTGACAGGCCGAGCAGCACACAAAGCAACAGATGGAATGGCCAATTGCCCCAGGAATCAGGCCAATCCGGCAGCGGGAGCGTAAGACCGGCGGAGCCGTTGGTGACAGGCACCCACTCGATGGCGACGAACTGGATGAGGAACAGGAACGCCACCGTGATGATGACGAACGCCGGGCCGCGCGAGCGGTAGGTGACCAGACCGAGCAGCATCGCGATGCCGGCGGCGATGATGCCGGCGAGCGGGACCCACAGCAGTGGTTCGATGTCGGTGAATCGATTCGACAGGATCGCACCGACATAGGCGCCGATCCCGATGAACGCACCCTGGCTCAACGACAGGTAGCCGGTGAAGCCGGTGATGATGTTCAGCCCGCTGGCGCCGATGGCGAGCACCAGCGACAGGATCACGATGTTCTGTGCGGACATGCTGGGCGACAACGGGAAGAGGAGGATGACGACAGCCGCGACAGCGACCAGTCCGCGGGTCACCCAGGTGTGCAGCTTCGGGTCGAGCAGACGGGTTGTGGTGGTCGTAGAGGTACTCATGCCACCGCGTCCTCTCTGAGTCGGGTGCCGAGCAGGCCCTGCGGCCGGGTGATCAGCACAACGATGATGACCAGGAACGGCACCGCCACCGGCCAGGCTGCTCCCACGTAGGCGGTGGCGGCCATCTCCCCGACACCGATCACCAGGGCGCCCAGGACAGCTCCCGGCAGGCTGCCGAGACCGCCGAGTACGACGATCGCCAGCAGTCGGGCGATCCACTGGTAGTGAGTTCCGGGCAGGAACGGGTAGATGGTGGAGAGCATCGCCCCGCCGGCGCCGAGGGTGGCCACGCCGATGGCGAAGGTGAGAGCGGCGATGGTCGCGACGCTCACCCCCACCAGCAGCGCGCCACTCTCATTGGACGAGGCCGCGCGGATGGCCCGACCCGCCCAGGTGTGGTTGAGCAACAGGTAGAGCGCGCCCATCACCGCGACCGCGATGACCGCGGCGATCAGCATGGCCTGCGGTACGTAGATCGAACCCAGCGTCAGCGAGGCGTCGGTGTAGGACACCACCACGGTGCTCGAGGTATTGCCCCAGATGAAGCCCATGATGCCCTCGAGCATCAACGCGATCCCGAAGGTCGCCAGCACCGTCATGGTGACGTGTGCGCCACGGACATGGCGAATCACCAGGACGTAGACCAGCCAACCGAACCCGAACATCACCGCCATGACGATCGGGATGGAGAGCAGGGGGTCCAGCCCTAGTTGCTTCCACAGGGTGTAGGTGAGGAACGCCGCGAGAACGGCGAAGGCGCCGTGGGCGAGGTTGATCACCCGCATGACCCCGAAGATCAGGGTCAGCCCGGATGCCATCAGCGCATACAGCGCGCCGACGAGCAGGCCGAGGATGAGCGTTTGGACAAGGGATGTCATGGAACTTCAGCTCCTAAACAGAACAGGGATGTCGGTGTGCCGAGATCATCAGATGTCGCCGCCACGCCAGCGCATGATCTGGTCGGAGGTGGCGACGTCGGTGGGTAGCACGACCTGCGACACGCCGCTCTGCCACTGGCCGACGAGGAAGTCCCCCTTCGGGCTACCATCTTCGTTCCAGCTCAGGTTCCCGAGCACGGTGTCAACGCTGTTGCCGCGCAGCCAATCTGCCAGCGCCATCTGATCGTCGAACGATCCGACTCCATTGATGGCGGCGGCGAGCACCTGACCCGCGGCGAACCCGTCGGCGGCATCCTCAGGCGGACTCTGGCCGAACTTCGCCTCGAATCGCTCGACGAATTCCCGGTTCTGGGTGGTATCCGCCAGCGTGCTGTAGCTCGACGAGAAGAACACACCCTCGGCATTGTCTGCGCCCACCGCGTCCAGGTACTGCTGCCCATAGGTGGGCGAGCTGCTCTGATACAGGAACGCCGGCTGGTAGTTCGCGCGGTTCATCGACCGGATCATGTTGACCCCGTCTTCGAATTGCGCTCCCTGAAGTACGATTTCAGCTCCGGCATCACGTATTGCGTTGACCACTGAATCGAAGTTCTTGGTGGTGGCCGGGTACTGATCCTTGTATACGGTCTGAATGCCTGCCGCGGAGAGGATCTGCTCGGCGCCTTCGACGACCGGCCCGGCGAACGGATCATCAAGGGATGGGTACGCGGCAGTCCTGGGACGCTGATCGGGCGGCAGGTTGGCGATCCACTCGGCGAACACTTTCGCCTGATCGGTGGCGATGGCCTGCTGCGAGAAGAAGATGTGCTTGAAGCCACGGTTGAACATGTCCGGAGAACCGCAGGACGGGCAGACGAAGAGCATCTTGTTCTTCTCGGCGATGGCCGAGGCCGGGATGTTCAACAGCGAAGATTGGCTGCCGAGCAGCAGGTCGACCCCATCTTGGGAGATGAGGTTGTTGTAGTTGCTGACCGCCGTCTCCTGTTGGGTGGCGTCGTCTTTGACGATGATCTCGACCTGCTTGCCCAACAGTCCGCCGGCCTCATTGGTCATCTCGACCCAGGTCTCGTACCCGCGTTGGGTGTCGAGGCCGCCCTGACTGAACTCACCGGTGAGTGGAAGCGACGCACCGACCCGGATGGTGTCGCTGTCACCACCTCCATCAGCGGAACACCCCGTAGCAGCCAGCGCGATCGCGGCGGCTGCCGCGACCCCGCGAAGAGCAGTGGTTATGCACATGTCCAACCTCTCTGTCAGACCGATTGCCCGACCAGAGCCAAACTGTTGCGTAGCTCACCTGCAATCGATTGCAGTGAATCGTCACACACGTCTGCAGCGAGTGTCAACGGCTGACCGAGACCTGTTTCAACGGACGCGGCGATTTTGGCGCCCGGCGACTACTTGTCGGCCATTTCCATTCACTGGATTCGGATAGCGGCCTATAGTCGAATGCAATCGATTGCAAAAAGTCGACCACAGACCCTCGGAGTGATCATGACGACGACCGACACCGCGGTCCGCACGCCCGGCACGCTGGAACGCAAGGAGTGGGGAGCATTCGTCGACGGCGGCTTCGTCCCCGTCGGCGACCAGGAGACCTTCGAGGTCGTCGAGCCATCAACTGCCCGACCGCTGGCCAGAGTGGTCTCCGCCGACGCGGCACTGGTCGACCGGGCCGTACAGTCGGCCCGCCGGGCCCTGCCGGCCTGGCGGGCGCTGTCGGGCCGCCAACGCGGCGCATACCTCAAGCAGGTGGCCGAGCGGATCCGTGCCCACGCCGACGAACTCGGCGAACTCGTCTCCCGCGAAAACGGCAAACCCAAGCGCGACGCGCTGGCCAACGACGTCTCTTTCAGCTCCAACTGTTTCGACTTCTTCGCCGGCCTCGGCGACAGCCTGCCCGGCGAGATCATCGATCAAGGCCCCATCGAAACCCGCGTCCTCTACGAACCCTACGGTGTCGTCGCGTGCATCCTGCCCTTCAACTGGCCACCCATCCACTTCGCTAAAAAGGGTGCGCCGGCATTGATCACCGGCAACACCGTGGTGATCAAGCCCGGCGAACAGGCGCCGCTGACGGTGCTCCGCCTCGTCGAGATCGCCAACGAGGTGTTGCCGCCCGGGGTGCTCAACGCGGTGCCGGGACTGGACGCCGGTGCCGCGCTGGCCGGACACCCCCAGATCGAGAGGATCAGCTTCACCGGGGCGACGGCGACCGGGCGGCGCGTGCTGGAAACCGCGGCGCAGAACCTCACCTACGCAACCATGGAACTCGGCGGCAAGAACGCCCTCATCGTGTTCCCTGACGCCGATCTGGACCTCGCGGTGGAGGTGTCCATCGAGGGGATGTTCTACAACCAGGGCGAGGCGTGTACGTCCACCGCGCGAATCCTGGTGCACGACGACGTGTACGACACGTTCTTGCAGCGTTTCGCCACGGCGTCGACCGCCCTGGTGGTCGGCGACGGTCTCGATCCGCGCACCGATGTCGGCCCGATGGTGGATGCCCGACAACGTGACCGCGTACTCGGCTATCTACAGACCGCACTCGAGGAGGGCGCGCGGGTGGTGGCCCAGGGTTCGGTGCCCACCGATGCGGTGTACGCCGACGGCTACTGGGTGCCGCCGACGGTGCTCGCCGATGTGACTCCGGATTCGACGGTGGGTCAGGAAGAGATCTTCGGACCCATCGCACTCGTGATGCGCTACTCGACCATCAACGAGGCGGTCGACATCGCCAACGGCACTGCCTACGGACTGACTGCGGCCATGATCACCCGGGATGAGGCGCAGGCCTGGCAGGTCGCGCAACGCCTGGAAGCAGGCATGATCTTCGTCAACAACTACATGCGGCGTTCCTTTCTGGGATCCCCGTTCGGCGGCATCAAGGGCAGCGGATTCGGGCGCGAGAACGCGCCGGAGACATTGCATGAGTTCGTGCGATCCAAGGCGGTGCGTTTCCGGTCCGGCCGGGGCGAGGTCCCGGTGTGGCCACCCCGTGGCTGATTCCCCGCTCTCGGTTGAAGTCGCCGAACCTGCAGTAGCTCGATGATTCTCGTCATTGCCGCTTTTGTGTCGATGGTCGATCGTTCGGTGATGCCGACGCTGGTGCCGGTGATCGCCGAGGACCTCGGCGCTCCGATCGACGCGGTGGGTCAGTCGCTCACCGTCTACGCGGTCTCGTACGCCGCTCTGCAGTTGGTGTGGAGCACATCGGCGGCCCGGTACGGACGGGTCCGGGTGCTCGTGGTGTCCACCGCACTGGCGGGACTGGCCAATGTCGGGTCGGCGTTGGCAACCGACGCGCTGATGTACAGCGTCATGCGGGGGCTCGCGGGCGCGGCCTTCTCCGCGACCATCACCACAGTGCTGATCTACTACGGGGACACCCTCGCGCTCAGGCAGCGTGCCGTCGCGACGGCGAACCTCGCGGCCGCGATCTCACTGGGCCTGGCCGCGGGAACCCTGGGCGCAGGAGTGGTCGCCCAATGGTTCGGTTGGCGATGGGTTTACGCAGTCGTCGCAGCCTTCTGTGTCGTGTTGACCGTCTGCCTGACCCGCCTGGCGGAGTCTGCATCAGGAACAACGGAGCGGCTACTGCCGTCCATCAGGCGGCTGGCCGGGAACCGTTGGGCTCTGATGATTCTCGTTTTCACCGTGATCGAGGGCGCTCTGCTGATCGGAGTGTTCAACTACCTCGCAGTCGCTCTGCAGGCCACGGGAGTCAGCGTCCTGGCCGCAGGTCTCGCGACTGCCACGTTCGGCGTCGCCGTCGTGCTCGTGAGCCAACTCATGAAGCTCATCCTAGGGCGGTGGCCGTCGTGGGTGCTGATGGTCCTGGCAGGGCTCTCGATCATCGGGGCGTACACCGCTGTCGCCATCGATGTCTCGATCGCCGGTGTGGTCGCGGCGGCGTCGCTGCTCGGTCTGGCGTGGGCGCTCGGTCACACCACGATGCAGACCTGGATGACCGATGCCGTCGCTGACGGTCGGGCGATCGGGATGTCCTTCTTCTCCATAGCACTGTTCGTCGGCGCGTCGATCGGCGCAGCGGTGGGAAACCTGGCTGCCGGCGGGCACCGCTTCGGCTTGCTGTTCGCGGTGAGCACCGTCGTCGCAGTGGGGTACGCAATCGCCACAAGCATCGCCCGTGCCAGATACGTGGAGCGCGAATGAATCCGTCAGCCGAGCAGAATGCCGTCTCGCATCACATCGTCGTACCGCGATGTCAGGCCGTCGAGCTCGGGAACAGGCAGGAACCGGCGACGAAGCTCCACGAGCGTGCTGAGTGCTGCCAGGTCCACCGTTCCGTCAGGGATCAACCCCCGTGCCGGATCCCGCAGTAGCGCGACGTGTTCGACCGCCAGTCCCGTTGCAAGACCGAGCAACCGGGTAGCGGCCTCGGCGGCTTCGCGCTCGAGTGCACCGCTACCGATGGCATCCGCCGTGTCGGCCAGCGCCTGCACCAGCCTGTCCACCGCATCGGCTGCTGGTGCCTGTCGCATGCGGGCCACGACTGTGCCCAGATAGGGGCCGAGGCAGGTGACGTCGGCCAGTAGCAAGCATCCTTGCGCGCGGGCGGCGAGTTCATTGCCGGCGTTGAGGACCGTCACGTCACAGCCCCCGGTGTGTAACGCGTTGGCCCGCTGAGGTGTTGAACCGAGTGCGACGATCTCGACATCGTGTTTCGAGAGGCCGAGTTCCTCCAGCAGCGCGTAGGCGACGAAGGCAAAGCCGGAATTCGGGACATCGACTCCAAGGCGTCCGCCGCGCAGGTCGGCAGGAGCGGCGACATCGGGGCGCACACCCAGACACAACCCGAGGCCGCGGTCGATTCCGGCGACGATCTCCACATCGAGCAACTCGCCCAACGGGTTCGCGGGCAGGAATCGGTAGGCCAACACATTGTCAGGACTGGTGAATACGGCGTCGTACTCGCCGCCCCGCAGGGACGCGAACTGGGCGGGCGACGACGGCACCGGGACGTCACTGACCTCCAGATCGGCGTCCGCCAGCCGACCGGTGGAGCGCGCGACGTCGAGAAGTACCGAGGGGCTGAAGACCCCGAGCGTGAGCTGATCCATCGGCTGCAATCGATTGTAGTGACAGTTTTCTGCAGCGTACCTGTAGCGCCACCCTGCCGACCGTCGAGTCCGTCAGCCCCCGACAGCTGCGGTGGAACCGCGAACCAACAGCGAAACCGGCAGCGTCACCGTCACACCTTCCTGCTCACCGGCATCGATGCCGCGCAACAACAACCGGGCGGCCTCCGCTCCGATTTCCCGCAGGGGCATGTGCACCGTCGTCAACGGCGGCCAGAAATCCTCCGCGAAGGGCATGTCGTTGAACCCGACCACCGACACGTCTTCCGGGCAGCGCAGACCTTCCGCCCGCAGCCTTCGGATCAGGCCGAGCGCCACCAGATCGTTCCCGGCGACCAACGCGGTGGGACACCTGCCCCGGCCCGCCAGGATCTGATCGGCGACGTCGAAACCAGCCTCGATGGTCAGTCCCGAGGCGTAGATGGTGCCGTGCTCGACACCCGCCTTGGTCGCCGCGACTTCGAATGCCTCGGCGCGTGAGCGAGTGGTCGAGAAATTCAGAGGACCAGCTGCATGGACGATATGTCGATGCCCGAGGTCGAGCAGATGGGCCAGCGCCAGGTCGATTCCGTGTGCATTGTCCCCGGAGACCAACGGAAACCCACCCATTCCCGCGCCGCGGTTCACCAACACGACAGGCACATCAGCCGCCGTCGCCTCGTCGATGACGGTGTGATCGTCGAGCCGACCGGTCGCGAGGATGAAACCGTCGACCCTGCGCTGTAACAACGATTCGAGAACCGAGATCTCCACGTCGTCATGGGAGTCGGTGTTCGCGATGAGCACGGTGTACCCCTGCGCCTGCAACACGTGTTCGATGCCGCGGATGATGGGCGGAAAGATCGGGTTCATCAGATCGGGAATGATCACGCCGATCGTCATCGACCTGCTGGTGCGCAGTCCGCGCGCCATGGCGTTCGGTACGTAACCGAGTTGGCGCGCCGCGCGCTTGACACGCTTGAGCGTCTCGGCGTTGACCTGGTCCCGGGTCTGGGCGTTGAGCGCGCGCGACACGGTCGCCTTGTGGACCTCGGCCAGGCGTGCCACGTCATCGATCGTCACTCGCCGCGGCATGCTCGGAGCTCCCCTACCCTCCCTGGAGCCCGGGCTGATGGGCTCCGGAGTCAGATTACCGCCCGATGGCTGCAAACAAGCCGAGGCGGTGCAATCGTTCGCAGCCACCGCCGGGTTGTTCGCGACCTGAGTGGCCACCGCTAGGCTGCGAACCTGATGACGGTTCACAGGCTGGCGCCCTACGCGGTGACGATCTTCGCCGAGATGTCGGCGCTGGCGGCACGGATCGGAGCCGTCAACCTGGGGCAGGGTTTCCCCGACGAGGACGGCCCGCCGGCGATGCTCGCGGCCGCGCAGCACGCGATCGCCGAGGGCGTCAACCAGTACCCGCCCGGCCTGGGCATCCCCGCGCTACGACAGGCCATCGCCGATCAGCGCCGTCGTCGCTACGGCACCGAGTACGACCCGGACACCGACGTCCTGGTGACCGTCGGCGCCACCGAGGCGATCGCCGCGTCGGTGCTGGGACTCGTCGAGCCAGGTTCCGAGGTCCTGCTGATCGAGCCGTTTTACGACTCCTACTCCCCGGTGATCGCGATGGCCGGCTGTCACCGCCGCGCGGTTCCGATGCGGCCCGCCGGCCGGGGTTTCGCCATCGACATCGACGGCCTGCGCGCCGCCGTGACCGCGAAGACCAAGGCGATCATCGTCAACTCACCCCACAATCCGACCGGCATGGTCGCCTCCGACGACGAGTTGCGGGCGCTGGCCGAACTGGCCGTGTCCGCCGACCTGCTGGTGATCGCCGACGAGGTCTACGAGCACCTCGTCTTCGACGGCAGGCGTCATCTCCCACTGGCCGACTACCCGGGAATGGCCGAGCGCACCATCACCATCTCCAGCGCGGCCAAGATGTTCAACGTCACCGGTTGGAAGATCGGATGGGCCTGCGGGCCGGCCGAACTCATCGCCGGGGTGCGGGCAGCCAAGCAGTACCTCAGCTATGTCGGTGGCGCCCCGTTCCAGCCCGCGGTGGCTCAGGCGCTGGCCACCGAGGACGCATGGGTGGACGCGCTGCGCGATTCATTGCAGTCGCGCCGCGACAGGCTCGGGGATGCACTGGCGGACATCGGTTTCGACGTCCACGACAGCGTCGGGACGTACTTCGTGTGTGCTGATCCGCGGCCACTCGGATACGACGACAGCACCGCGTTCTGCGCGGAGCTACCGGAGCGTGTGGGGGTGGCCGCCATCCCGATGTCGGCGTTCTGCGATCCCGCCGCCGAACATGCAGATCAGTGGAATCACTTGGTGCGCTTCGCCTTCTGTAAACGTGACGACACTCTCGACGAGGCGATCCGGCGGTTGCAGACGCTGCGGCGCAGATGAGTGTTACTGGGCTGTAGGCCGCATCACGCGCTCGCGCAGGTTCTCCAGCGCGACGTCGAGAACCATCTGCCTGGCCCGTCTCACCAGGAAATTCGGGTACGGCGCTGCCAGATCGAGAATCAGGTCGAACCGCACCCGGGTCTTGTCCTCGCCGACCGGTACCAGGTTGTACTCGCCGTGCTGTCCCCGTTGCTTGAACGTCTCCGCCGCATCCCAGACCACCCAGTCCTCGCCCCAGTGGTACTCGAGGATCTCCCGGTCGGAGATGCCCATGATCTTGACCGTGGCCCGGACATGATGGGGACGCCCGTCGGGGTAGCGGTCGAGAACCTCGGCGTCCTTGTGCAGCGACGACCACGAGGCCACCGCGTCGATGTCGGCCAAGGCATCCAGAATCGCCGCAGGCGGTGCCTCGATCACGACTTCACTGGAAGCGCGTACCGCCATACTGGCAAATCGTAGTCAGGTGATCGGCCTTGCGCAGAGGTTTCCGCAGCTAACCCCCGGTCACCACCCGATCCGGTCGATGGGGGTCGCCCCACGCGGCGGTGCGGCCGCCGGGTCCGGCGGGGTACGCGAGAACCGCGGTGCCGGCGCGGCCTGGTCGACGCCGTTGCGGGTGACGACGGTCTCGCGGGCCCGAAGGTGTTCGCTGTGTGCCGCTTCGGTCCAAGTGAGGACCGGGGTGACACACGCATCGGTCCCAGCGAAGATCTCGGTCCACTCGTCGCGGGTCTTGGTGGCGAACCGTTCGGCGAACAGCTTCTGCATGTCGGGGAAGGCTGAGCGATCCATCTGGGCGGGCAGGGATTCGGCCGACAGACCGAGGCCGGTGAGAAGCCGCGCATAGAACTGCGGTTCGATCGCGCCGACCGCCATGTACCTGCCGTCGGCGGTTTCGTAGGTGCGGTAGAACGGTGCGCTCCCGTCGAGCAGGAACGACTCCCGCTCGTCCTTGAGCGTGCCGGCCGCCTTCATCGTCCACGCCATCTGAGCCAGCACGCTGACCCCGTCGACCATGGCCGCGTCGATCACTTGTCCCTTGCCGGATCGCTCGCGTTCGTACAGCGCGGCGACGATGCCCACCGATGCCAACATCGAGCCGCCTCCGAAGTCGGCGACCAGGTTCAGCGGCGCCACCGGCGGCCTGTCGCGGTAGCCGATCGCCGCCAACACCCCCGTCTGCGACAGGTAGTTGATGTCGTGACCCGCGGACATCGCCAGCGGGCCGTACTGGCCCCACCCGGTGACCCGGGCGAAGACCAACCTCGGGTTGACGGCCTCACAGTCCTGCGGCCCGATGCCGAGCCGCTCACAGGTACCCGGCCGGAAGCCGTCGATCAACACGTCGGCTCTGGCCACCAGCGCGAGCAACGCCTGGCGGTCCGCCTTCAGGTCCAGGTCGATCACCCGCTTACCGCGATGCATCAGGTCGACGTCCTCGGCCGGCATCTGCAGGCCGCCGGGACGGCGCACCCGAACCACGTCGGCACCCAGATCGGCCAGCATCATCGCGGCGTGCGGGCCCGGGCCGATCCCGCCTAGTTCGACGACCCTGACCCCGGCGAGGGGCCCTCCGCTCACCCCTTGATGACCTTGAGCACCTGCTTGCGCAGACCTTCGGTGGCAGTCTCGACGCCGCCCTTCATCGTGCGCTTGAGGATGAAGCCGGGCATCGGCACCGACAGGTCGATCGCGATGTCGAACCGCACCCGGGTCTTGTCACCCTCCGGGGTCAGCGTGTAGCCGGCGTCCTGGGCCTTGAGCTGGCCGGCTGAGACAAGCGTCCAGGTGACCTCCCTGTCGCCCCAGGTGTATTCGATGACCTGCTCGTCGGTCAGGCCCGCAGCCTTCACGGTCATCTTGACCCGCTTGGGCCTGCCGTTGTCGTAGCTCTCCAAGATCTCCGCCTTCTGGTACTGCGGCGACCAGCTCGGTGTCGCTTCGACATCGGCGATGACGTCGAGGATCTGCTCGGGTGTTGCTTCGATCACGACTTCGCGGGAGTCCTTGGTTGCCATGGCGCGAACGATAGACCACGCCACAGGCTGTCCGGAACGGCTTGCCGGACGGTAGCCCGGATCTCGCGCCGCCGCTGAACCAATCACCGCGCGCTGGGTAACCGTTTGTCGTGACCGCGTCCTTCAAGCCCGCCCATGTATGCAGCGTTCGGTCCCCTCGGCGGGCGAGGGGACCGAACCGTGTGGGATGTTCTGACTAGTCGGAGTCGCTCGAACCGGAATCACTCGAGCCGGAATCACTCGAGCCGGAATCGCTCGAGCCGGAATCGCTATCGGAGCTACCGGACTCGGAGCTGCCACTGCCGGGTTCGCTGTCGCCGGTGGCTCCGCTGCCGCCATCGTCGCCCGCGGCGTCGCCACCGCCGGAGCCATCGTCGGACGCGTCGGCCTCATCAGCGGCGAGGCTGTCCTCCAACGCCGACGAGTCTCCGGCATCGTCGGTCTCCTCAGCCGCGAGACCGTCCTCGGATGCCGAATCCTCCTCGACACCGTCGGACTCCTCGACCAGACGCTTCTTCGTACCGGAAACATCCTCGGCATCCACGACTTCGGCCTCGCCGGCGACCTCAGATTGCTCCGCTGCCGATTCCTCCGTAGAACCCTCGGACGCATCGCCGGTCTCCTCGGTCACCGAGGCGTCGACGGCGTCCGCGGCACGTGAATCCCCATCGGCACTCGCCGTTGCGGTTTCGGTGTCAGATGGTTGCTCGCCTTCGGTGTCCGCGCTGGCCAAGATGGCCGGAGGAGTGTCCGCCGGCCCGGTGGTCGCCGATTCCGGGCTCTCTTCCTCCGGAGCGATCGCCTCCGCGATCGCCCTTGGCAGGGTCACGACGAGGGCGTGGACGAGTCCGTCTTCGGAGAACAGGCCGGGGAATTCGGTTCCGGCCAGATTGGTGTAACCATTGAGAACCGCACCGGTGAGGGCGGCGGGAATGTTGATGATCGCGTTGAGCGCCGCGCCGACGTCGCCGTCACCCAACGAATCGAACGTCTCCTGCAGGCTGTCGCCGAACGCGTTGACCGGTCCCAGCACCGTCCCGAGCGCTCCGAGGGCGATCGGCAGCACCGTCGCCGGGTCGGTGACGGTCTGGACGACGTTTGCAAAGTTCTGCGCCATCGTGCCCGGGATCTCCAGCACACCACTGTCCAGTACAGGAAAGGCCACGTTGAGCACCGGCGAAAGGAACAGCGCCTGGGTCGCCGTTTCGATGGCACCGGCGATGTTGCCCGAGGCCAGCTCCTCGGCGGCGGTCTGCAGCTGGGCTCCCAACCCGAAAGCGTTGTCCGGGGAGATGTACTCGATGAAACCGTTGATGGCACCCGCTCCCGCCGAGACCACGGCCTCACCGTTGCCGAGCTGATTCAGGATGAACTGGCGGAGTATCGGCGCCGGGTCCGAGAGCACCTCCTCGCCCAGCGTGGCCACGTTGCTGTAGGCGGACGTGACGACCTCGGCCCAGGCAGTGATGGGGTTCGCCGTCGTGGCGAGTTGCAGGTCGGCGGTCGACACCGTGACGGCAGATTGGGCGTTCACGCCGGGAGGACCGAGCGGTGCAGCCACCACCGGTGACACGGCTATGACGCTCGCGCCTGCCAGTGCGACTCCCGAGGTGAGGTAGGACTTCGCAGCACGGTTCATCTTCTCTCCTTTACGTGAACGTGATTTGTGCCACATCGCAATTTACTCGCGGGTAAGCCCATTGATGTCGGAATTGAGAATATGCAACGCGCATCGTGAATTTGATAAAATACCTGTTCAAGTCGTTACTAAGCGTTACTAATTAGCTAATTGGGTTCCCTTAGGTATGCCATTTGTCTAGTCGGGCAAATTTCGCGTGACCGATGATGGATCAGGCTCTCCACCACGCCCGGAAGCAACCTTTCAACTTCGCTGCACCATGGCGCCTACTGCCACTTTTCCGCCGCACAGCGCTGTGACGGTCGTCACGGGACTTTGCCATCCGGCGGTGGCGAGGTCTTCGTCGCCGGCACGAGCCGAAGCCCGCCGACTTGGCAGTGGGCAAACGCTTCAGACGGGTCACGTCTTGTTAGCTGCAGAAGTTTCGCGCGCCCCGACGCCGCCCCCGGCGTTCGCCAACCAACACGGTGTCCCCCTCAGCCACTGTGGTAGCTGGAGACTCCCGAGGCGATGTTCGCCAACCCGGCGTCAGCCGCGGTCGGCGAGCACCTGTTGGGCGGCGTTGTAGCCGGGAATGAAGGTGATGCCGGGGCCACCGTGACATCCTGCGCTGGCCAGGTACAGTCCGTCGAGTGGAATCGGTTGGTCCACATATCCTTTCGCCCCGGGACGGTTGGGGCCCATCTGCTCGGGATGAATCAACCCGTGACAGTAGTCGCCGCCCGGGGCACCGAACATCGTGCCCATGTGTTTCGGGGTGAACGTGGTGTGACGCGTGATCAGGCTCTCGAAGTCGGGCGCCAGCCGGGTGATCTTCTCGATCACCCGGCGACCCATCTCGGCCTTCATATCCCCGTAGCTCGATTCGCTCTGCTCGATCGGGAACCACAGCGAGAACGCTGAGGCCGCGTGCTTGCCGGGCGGCGCCAGGCCGGGATCGTTGGCCGACGGGATCTGCAGTGCGATGGCGGGGTCGGCGGGAACGATCCCGCGCCCCGAATCCTCCCACTGCCGCTGCAACTCTTCGGGCGTGCTGAAAATCCCGATGGCCGACTGGTAGTCGGGGTCGTTGAGCACCTCGTAGGGCTCGGCGAACGTCGGCGGTCCGTCGAGCGCGAAGTGCATCTGCAGGTAGCTTCCCCGATGATCGATGTGCGAGAACCGTTCCCGGATGTCGGCCGGCACCGCGGTGGGGTCGATCAGGCCGTTGACGGTGAGATCCGGTGCGACAGCGGAGACGACCACCCCAGCGCTCACGGTCGACCCGTCGTCCAGCCGGATGCCGCAGGCGCGGCCGTCGCCGACGAGGATCTCCTCGACCTTGCTGCGCAGGCGTAACTGACCGCCCGCGGCGGTGAACAGTTGCAGCAGGTGTTCGGTCACCGCGCCCATTCCGCCACGGAACTTCTTGATCAACGTGGCGTTCTCGTCGGGCACCGCCAGCCCGAAAGCCAGTGCCGCTGCGCTGCCCGGGGTGGCGGGACCCCGGTAGGTGGTGTTGACGGCCAGGAAGGCCAGCATTCCGCGCAACGCGCCGTGCTTCTCCCGGTCCGGGAGGTACCGGTCGAGCACGTCGCTGACCGAGCCGAACAGCATGTCGTTGATCGCCTGCCGTTCGAATTCGTTTGTCGCACAGGCATACATCTCGTCCAGGGTTTTCGGTGGCTGGGCGGCGTCGAACCGGCCCAGCGCCCTCGTCGGAGCCTGGCACCACGCCATCAGACCAGCCATACCGTTGACGGCTTCGGCGCCGTGCACCTCGTTGAGGTGGGTCAGCAGCTTCATCGGGTCGGTGTAGTAGATAACGGGGTCGTCGCCGACGCCGCGCAGTTGCACCGACATCACCTCGAGGTCGACCGTGGGCAACTCGTCCAGTCCGAGCGCGGCGCTGACGACCGCGGACGTCGGCACCTGTACCGAGCCGGCGATCTCGAACCGGAAGCCGTCGAAGAGCTCGACGGTGGAGGCCATTCCGCCCGGATAGAGCTTGGCGTCCAGGCACAGGGTCCGCAGTCCTGCCTGCTGCATCAGGGCAGCGGCGGTGAGGCCGTTGTGTCCGGCGCCCACGACGATGGCATCGAAGTCCGTCATCGCCCGAGGCTGACACGGTGCCTCAGGTTTTGTCAATATTGACGAAACTCTTTCCCAGCCGGAACGGTATTCCAGGCGAGAAAATTCGAGAAGACGCCTGCTGGAATACCGTTCCGGCGATCAGATCCGGTCGTCGATGCCGGTCCGCAGCAGTTGCAGGGCGTGTCGGCACAGCCGGTCCAACTCGGGCAGCGAGCGGTCCTCGCCGAGCATCCACACCTCCATCGCCCCGAACACCGCGGCCGCGATGCACCGTGCGGTGACGGTGACCCGCATCCGTTCGTCGGTCCCCGGGTCGGGTGGGTCGGCGCCCGCCACGTGCGCCTCGATGGCCTCGGCGAAATCCGCCTCGACCTGCCGCAGGTGGCGCACGATCCGGCCTGGGTCCAGCTCCTGGGCGCGCATCGAGGCGATCTTGGTGACCGCCCAGTCGTCGTAGGGCGACGCCATGATCGCCGACTGCACCGACTCGATGATCGTCTCGTCGGGTGAGCGCGCTGCCAGTGCAGCGCGGAACCAGTGCAGGCCCGCGTCGTAGTCGGCGAACAACAGATCGTGCTTGGACGCGAAGTGGCGGTAGAAGGTGCGCAGCGAGACCCCGGCGTCGGCAGCGATCTGCTCGGCCGACGTGTCCTCGACCCCCTGGGCCAGGAATCTCACCACCGCGGCCCGCCTGAGCGCTTCCCGGGTGCGCTCGCTGCGCGCAGTCTGAGCAGGGCGGACCATGCCCGTAAAGTACCGCCCGCGCTGCGGGATCAGGAGCGGTTGGGGCTCAGCAGGGAGATCGACGCGTCGACGGCCTCGTCGGTGACGTCGCCCATCCGGCCGCCTTCTTCCACCGTGATCGCGGTCAGTTCACGCAGACCGCCGAGCAGCATGATGATCCGTCGGCGCGATATCGGGCCCACGCCCGCCGCCCGGAATTCGTCGGTGTCCCCCAGGGCGCCGACCATGTCGATGAAGCTCTCCATCGCGTCCCGCTGCAGACCCCGCGCGGCGGCGCCCAACGCCGGCACGTCGCGGATCCAGCTCAGCATGAGCGCCGATCGCTCCTCCCCCGAGGAGATCCACGCCTCGATGGCCTGTCGTACCTGCTTCTGCCAGGGCGCGCTCGGGTCGACCGCGTCCGAGATCTGCCTGACCTGATCGATGTTGGCGTCGGACAGCAACGCGACAAAACAGGCTTCCCTGCTGTCGAAGTGCTCGTAGAACGTGCGCCGCGAGGTCCTCGCCCGGCGGACGATGTCGGCCACCGTCGACTTGGCATAGCCGACTTCGGTGATCGAGTCCTCCAGCGCAACGAGCAGCCGCTGCCGAAAGTCGTTTCTGCCAGCGTCGCCGCCGATGCCGGTCGTGTCCGCGGGTTTCATGTCACCGACATGATTTCACGCTCAGCGGCAGTAGTGACGGGTGGCGAAGTCGATGGCCTGCCGGTAGAGCGGATCCAGCGATCGGGTCTCTGTCACCACCGCTTTCGCCGCGTCGAGATCGGCCGGGCACGTCGGCGAGTGCAGCACCGTCCACTCGTCTGCCATCTCGGTGACCATCGTCCGGTTGAGCCCGTCGATGGTGGCGCGTGAGGACGCCAGATCAGGAGCCTGCACGGGTGCCGACGCGGGATCGAACTTCCATCGCGCGAGTCGGGTGTACTCGATGGCCACGGTGGCGTCGATCTGGTCGCGGAAGGCCGACGTCACGTAGGCCGGATCGATCTGGCGGTCGGTCGCGTCGGCGGCCACGGCATCGAGGACCTGCTGTTCGCGTGCCGGGTCCTCGATGAGCCCGCCGGTCAGCAGTTTGGATGCGGCCACCGGTTCGGCGACCTGGAGTCGTTGCGCAGCGGCGTCCACCAGCGGAACCAGTGGGTTCTCGGGTTGGCCGTGAGCGGCGGCAGGTGAGACCAGCATGGCCAGAGCGGCGGCGACGCAGAACGCGGCTGCGCGGATACCCGAGTCGATCATTGTGGCCAGGGCCGGGATCGAACCGGCGACCTTCCGCTTTTCAGGCGGACGCTCGTACCAACTGAGCTACCTGGCCGGACGGCCCGACCACTTCGTCGAACGAAGCGCCTCGCCGTAATGGCGACCCTGACGGGACTCGAACCCGCGACCTCCGCCGTGACAGGGCGGCGCGCTAACCAACTGCGCCACAGGGCCTTACTCGTGCAGCTTCCGTCGGAACGGTCGCCGCGTGTACCCCCTACGGGATTCGAACCCGCGCTACCGCCTTGAAAGGGCGGCGTCCTAGGCCGCTAGACGAAGGGGGCCGGCCGAATCTCTTCGGGGTACTCACAACAACATGTCGTTGGGAGCTTCGATAGCTTAGGGTACCGACACCCAAATCCTCAAACGAGCAGCCCGCCGCTATCCTTTGCAGTGCCGGTTTCACATCCACCGATACGCCCCTATAGCTCAGTTGGTAGAGCTACGGACTTTTAATCCGCAGGTCGCAGGTTCGAGCCCTGCTGGGGGCACCACGCGAAAGCCCAAGTCAGGGCCTCGCAGCTCCGCAACCTGTTTGGCTAGCGGCCCACGTCGGCGCCACCGTGTCCACATCTCGTCCACACTTGTGAAAACTGGCCAAGCCGTAGTCCACGTCGTGAGCGTAGGCATGACCGCCGACAGAACCGCACAGCGTCAGCGCATGGTGCGCTCGGCCAGCACTTCCGTTTTCACCCCGAGTGCGATGTAGGTGGACCTGGCACGAGCATCCCGGGTAACCAGCACAGCACCGTGCTCACGGGCCGCCAACGCGACAAGTCCGTCATAGGTTGCCCCACCGGCGATGCCCCGCTGCGCGAATTCACGATGCGCGGCCCGCGCGGAGTGGACACCCAACTGGAGCTGTTCAGGGAAGTTCTCGTCGATCAACGCGACCGCGTCAGCAGGTTCGACACGAGCATCGCCGGGCAGGCGGGTCAGCACTGAGTAGGTCTCAGCCAGCGCATGCCCGCTGAGGCCGAGCTTTCGGCTCTTCGCCCATTCCGCGACCATGCCGTGCTGGCTGTGCGAGGTGACCAAGAGCGGCACCGCGACACTGGTGTCGATTGCTGTGATGGTCATGGAAGGTCAACGTCGCCCCGAGTCGATGAGCGCGAACATCATCTCGTCGGTGACCGCCGTATCTGCCCGCGCGACCAGACGCCCGTCCGCATCGCGCTCAAGGCGCGCGGTGCGACCGCCGGGCACGATCTGCAGTCCCCCGCCGTAAGCCGAGATGTCGACCGTCGTACCGGGCGTCAATCCCAAGGCATCACGCAGCTGCTTGGGCAGGACGACACGGCCTCCGGAATCGATGACAGCCTCCATGGGATCAGGCTACCAGTGAGATCCCATTGTGGTGACGACGTTGAACCGGCGCATCCGGCAGTCGTGCTGCACGCGTGGGGCAGTCAGCGGAAGTAGAGCTCGTCGCCGGACGGATAGCCACCACCGGTCGTGGTGATGTGGACGTGGTCGTAGTGGCCGTAGCCACCGGGCCGGGCACCGCCCGGCGTGTAGTAGACACCCCGCCAGATCGCGTCCTGGATGCCGAACCGCCCGGCGTTCTTGAACACGTAGGAGACGATCGCGTTACCGAGTGCGATACCTTCCGCGGAGTTGGGGTTCGGGATCATCACGTCGATCGCCAAGCCGTTGGGATGCCACTGCAACGCGTCCTGGCGATGCCCGCCGATGTGCTTGATCTCCGGGAACACCGCGCTGATGCTGCGAGCGGTCAGGATCGTCCTCACCTGCAGGCCGCGCTCCGGCGCGATCCCCTCGGGCAGCGTGGGGCTGACGACCCGCCATCTCGACGCCGCAGTCACCACCGAGTCCGGCGGGATGGGCGCGCTCGCCTGGACGATCGTTCTGGCTGCCTCCGGCCCCGTGACGGGCGAGGCGACGATCTCGACGCAGCACGGCGCCGCCGGCTCCTCGACGATCTCTGGGGCCTGCTCGGCGACGGGGGTGGTGGTGGCAGGCCGGGGAAGCTGAGAGGCGTCACCCTTGACGACAAAAAACAACGCCGCCGGAGCGAGCACGGAGGCCACGAACACAGACGGGTGGCGTCGTTCGTTGGCTAGGGAGTGCCGGCCCACGCACTGCAACATACGTGGAATCGGCGGAAAGTACAGCACCGGAGCGGAAAAATGAATACGGCGCGCCGATCGTTACCCGACCGGTACCGGTCGGAGAGCCACCGTATATCTGCAGGTCAGATCGACTGTTCGGCGCTACATGGCGACGAGTAGACCGGCGATCGCGAGCACGGCAAAAATTGTCGCCACGGCGAGCCATCCGCCGGCGCTTCGGGGCTGCTGCGCCGGCGTGTCCAGGCAGGCCCGCATCTGCTCGGCGGTGCCGAAGCGCCATCGCGGATCGCGGGCCATCGACCGCTCGATGGTCAGCACCAGAGCCGCGTCTACGTCTGGGCGCACGACCCTCAGCGGCGGCAGCTGCCCTGCTGAGATCGCGTCGGCCAGCGCGCACAGATTCGTCTGCGGGAAGGCCCGGCGGGCGGTCAGCGCCTCGTAGGCGACGACGCCGAGTGCGTACAGGTCGTCACTCGCCACCGCCGGTCGTCCGGCGATCCGGTCGGCAGGCAGATAGGCCATCGTCCCGAAGATCCGATTGGTCAGCGTGTGCGGCGTATCAGCACTCTTCGCGACGCCGAAATCGGCGATCTTCACCCCACCGGACGGGGTGAACAGGATGTTGGCCGGCTTGATGTCGCGGTGCAGCACGCCGCGGGCATGAGCGGCGCCGAGGGCCGACAGCACGTCCCGCAGGATCGCGCGCACCTGCTGGGTCGACAGCGGACCGCCGCGGGCCAGCACATCGGCCAAGCTCTGCCCGGGCAGCCGCTCCAACACGATGTAGTGCCTGCCGTGATGGACGCCGGAGTCGTGCACGGCCACCACGTGCGGGTGATTGAGCCGGGCCGCAGCGCGCGCTTCGGTGGCGAACCGGCGCCTGGTGTCGGGCTCTGTGCTCGCCGACGGATAGAGCAGTTTGACGGCCACCGGGCGGCTCAGCCTGATGTCCCAGGCGTCGCGCACCTCGGCCATTCCGCCGCGGCCGATGACGCCCCGCAGTTCGTAGCGTCCGCCGAGAACCTCCGGCGCCTGCATGACCTGCATGGGTTCTAGCTAGCCAATCTGACGCAGACGCAAACCTGACCGACCCCACACGTGCATCAAGACTGCGGCCACGGCGGAGAAGTGCGAGTAGCGCCCGCCGCCAGCGCAGCCTCAACGGTGACGCAGACGCAAACCTGGCGAGTCAGACCTTCGGGCTGTAGTAATGCGGGTTGTCCCGGTACTCCACCGGTGGCAGATTGCGCGCAGGAGTCTCCACCAGCGGCGCATCTGCGGGCAACCGGCCGTGCGCACGGTCCCATGCCGACCGCTTCCGGGGATGCATCAGCATCCGCTTGGGCAGCAGCCTGGTGCCCACATACACGGCCTGACCGAAGAGTCGGTGCAGCCGCTCCTGGCGGGGAGACCAGCTGTAGCCCATCAGCTCCCGCACCGCAGGATCGAACAGCCCGACGGTGGTGAAGTTGAAGAACCGCTGCATCCCTTGCACATTCAGCCGCCACAGCCAGTCGGGCATCCATTCCAGCGATGGATGCTTCGGCATGGTCGACAGGTCCAGCACCGCCCGGGCGGCCCAGTTGTTCTCCAGGACGTCGTGGCACATGTGATCCCAGTACTGCTGGAAGTCCTCCCAGGTCTTCGGTACCGGCCGCATGCTCATCCCATACATCCGGTACCAGGCGACGTGCTCGTCGAACAGTTGCCGCTTCTGCGCCTCGGTCAGGCCGCCGCCGAGCCATTCCGCGGCCAACAGCGTCGACTTGAAGAACGTCGCGTGGGCCCAGTAGAAGACCTCGGGGTTCAGCGCGCTGTACCGGCGCCCCTGGTCGTCGACGCCCTTGATCCCGATGTGATAGTCACGGACCTCGGCGCCGGTGCTCGGCGCGCGGTCGCCGTCGAACACCACCCCGCCGATCGGGTACACCGACCGGAACAGCCGCGGCATCCGCTCGATGAAGAAGATCGAGTGCTGCTGCACCGCGGCCCCGAGTTGCGGATGCATGTTCTGCATCGATCCCGCCCACGGTCCCTGCAGCATCCCGGTCCACTGACCGAAGTACTTCCATGTCAGCGATTCCGGGCCGAGGGGAAGTGGCGGCGCGTCATAACCTCCCGGTGCGACCGGACAACCCGCTGCCACCGGCGCGGCCGCAGGATCGGATGTGCTGGTCACCGGGCACGTCTCGGACGTATCTTGAGTCACTGGTGACCTTTCCCTGAACGTGTCACGTCGCCACAGTGTTTTGACTACGAACGTTGTCAGTGGAGTTTAGGAGTGATGTGGCGTCCGGTCAACGACGCGGCCGATGGTCGGGTGTTCCACTACAGGACCGCCAGATTCTTCGCCGCGGCGAACTGATCACCGCAGGCATCGGCCTACTGGGCAGTCCGGGTGGGCCGAGGCTGACGGTGCGCGCGGCATGTCGCGCCGCCGGGCTGACCGAGCGCTACTTCTACGAGAGCTTCACCGACCGCGACGAGTATGTGGGTGCGGTCTACGACGACGTGTGCAACACCGCGATGTCCACACTGCTCAAGGCCGACAGCCCCCGTGACGCCGTCGAGCAGTTCGTCGCGCTGATGGTCGACGACCCGGCCCGAGGGCGGGTGCTGCTGCTCGCGCCGGAAGTCGAGCCGGTGCTGGCGCGTTCGGGCGCGGAGTGGATGCCCAACTTCATCGATCTGCTGCAGCAGAAGCTGACCCGCATCACCGATCCCACCGTCCAGGCGATGGTTGCCACCGGCCTGATCGGGGCACTCAGTGCATTGTTCACGGCCTACCTCGACGACAGGTTGGCCGCGACGCGCGAACAGTTCATCGACCACTGTGTTGAGCTACTGCTCAGCAGAGCTGCGACCTGAACAGCCCGCCGACCTGGGTGTGAGCCGTGGCGTGGTGGCTTGAATGTCACCCGTTTACACAGATATATTGAGTGCAACCATCAGGTACAGATAACTGGGAGGTGTCGTGTCGAAAGACCTGACCGACCTGCAGCTGTTGACCGAACTCGAGCCAGTCGTCGAGCAGAACGTCAACCGCCACATGCGGATGCGTAAGGACTGGAACCCCCACGACTACATCCCGTGGTCCGATGGCAAGAACTACTACGCGCTCGGCGGCCAGGACTGGGACCCCGAGCAGACCCAGCTCTCCGAGGTCGCCCGCGTCGCGATGCTGGTGAACCTGCTCACCGAGGACAACCTGCCCTCCTATCACCGCGAGATCGCGATGAACTTCGGCATGGACGGCCCGTGGGGTTTCTGGGTGAACCGCTGGACCGCCGAGGAGAACCGGCACGGCATCGCGCTGCGCGACTACCTGGTGGTCACCCGCGCGGTCGATCCCGTCGAACTCGAGCAGCTGCGCATCGAGCAGATGACCCGCGGTTTCAGCCCCGGCCAGAACGACCAGATCGAGGCCGACCTGTTCGCCGACAGCCTGTTCGACTCGGTGATCTACGTGACGTTCCAGGAACTCGCCACCCGCGTCTCGCACCGCAACACCGGTAGAGCGTGCGAGGAGCCAATCGCCGACCAGTTGTTGCAGCGGGTCTCAGCCGACGAGAACCTGCACATGATCTTCTACCGTGACGTGTCCGAGGCCGGCTTCGAGATCGCCCCCAACCAGGCGATGAAGTCGCTGCACAAGGTGCTGCGGAACTTCAAGATGCCCGGCTACACGATCCCCGACTTCCGCCGCCGGGCCGTCACCATTGCCTCCGGCGGTGTCTACGATCCGCGGATCCACCTCGACGACATCGTGATGCCGGTGCTCAAGAAGTGGCGGATCTTCGAACGCGAGGACTTCAACGGCGAGAGCGCCCGGATGCGCGACGACCTCGGCCTCCTCGTCGACGAGCTGCAGGAGTCGGTCGACAAGTTCGAGATCGCCAAGCAACGTCGCGAGGAGCGGCTGGCTCAGATGGCCGAGAAGAAGGCCGCGAAAGCTCAGCTGGTCGGAACCTCCACGGGCAGTTGACCGCCACCACCGACCACCGGCCGGCCCGATCCGCGTTGCGGATCGGGCCGATCGCACTGCGCAGCCCGGTCGTCCTCGCCCCGATGGCCGGGGTGACCAACGTCGCTTTCCGGACGTTGTGCCGTGAGCTGGAGCTGGCCCGCGCCGGCACGGTGAGCGGACTGTACGTCTGCGAAATGGTGACCGCCCGCGCCCTGGTCGAACGGCACCCGGTCACGATGCACATGACCACGTTCGCGCCCGACGAGTCGCCACGGTCCCTGCAGCTCTACACCGTCGACCCGGAGAACACCTACGCGGCGGCGAAGATGATCGCTGACGAGGGGCTGGCCGACCACATCGACATGAACTTCGGCTGCCCCGTGCCGAAGGTCACCCGCCGCGGCGGCGGCGCCGCACTGCCGTTCAAGCGGCGGCTGTTCGGCCAGATAGTCGCCGCCGCCGTCAAAGCGACCGAGGGCACCGATATTCCGGTCACCGTGAAGTTCCGGATCGGCATCGACGACGACCATCACACCCATCTCGACGCCGGGTCGATCGCGGCCCAGGAGGGAGCGGCGGCGGTCGCCCTCCACGCCCGCACCGCAGCGCAGCGCTACTCCGGCACCGCCGACTGGACGCAGATCGCCGCGTTGAAGGCCCATGTCACCGATGTTCCGGTGCTGGGAAACGGTGATATCTTCGACGCCCGAGACGCCCTGGCGATGATGGCCGCGACGGGTTGCGACGGTGTGGTGATCGGCCGCGGCTGCCTGGGACGGCCGTGGTTGTTCGCCGAGCTCTCGGCGGCATTCACCGGAACGTCCCCAGCGACCCCGCCCACGCTCGGCGAGGTCGCGCAGATCATCCGCAGGCACGGCGAGCTCCTTGTTGCACATTTCGGAGAGGACAAGGGAATGCGGGACATCCGCAAGCACGTGGCGTGGTATCTGCACGGATTCCCCGCAGGAGCCGACCTTCGGCGGTCATTGGCGCTGGTCAAGACGATTTCAGAGCTCGATGACCTGCTGGAGCAGCTGGACCCGGAGGTACCGTTTCCGCCCGCGGCGGGCGGTCCGCGCGGGCGCCAGGGCTCGCCGGCGTCGGTGACACTGCCCGAAGGCTGGCTCGACGACCCCGACGACTGCATGGTTCCCGCTGGGGCCGATGTGATGAACTCAGGTGGCTGAGCTGGACAGATCGAGACAGGACTGACACCTTAGTTTGACTAGCTGTCTCTCAGGTTGTCTCAGTACGATGGGACTCCGACTACTCTGCTCCGGTGGCGGAGCCGGGGTGAGTGCTCTAGACAGATAGCAGGCAGTCCTCGCCTGGGCGGCGGTGCGCGACGACGCCCGAACGCCGTGGGGAGCCGTAGGGAGCTGGAAGGCCGGTACGAACATGAGTGACGGCGGTAACGCCACTCCTGGCCGTCCCCTCCCCGGCGACGGCGACAGGACCGGCGACACAACCGATGCTGACCGGCTTACCCGATCGCGACGGCCGACGCCAGGCGGCGCGCCGTGGGAACGGGCAACCGAGTCCCGCCGGCTTGACGAGGGCCCCCCGCCCGAACCCGTCACCGTCGCCGACCTGATCGCCAAGATCAACGGTGGTGCCCCGGTCTCGGAGCCGAAGCGGCACCGCGCGGAACCGGTGCCCGACGCCGAGCCGTATCCCGAGCTGGACGATTTCGACACCACCGTGCTGCCCGTCACGGTGCTGCCCACGTCCGAGCTCCCGGACCTGACCGGACCGCGCGTTCCGGTTCGCCGCGATCTCCCGAAACCCGACCACCACCGCGCAGTGCTCGTGGGGCGGGTCGCGGCGGCGCTGGTCGCGGTGCTCGCACTGGTGCTGACCGGCGGCGCCTGGCAGTGGCAGTCGTCGAAGAACAACTCGCTCAACCGGGTCTCGGCACTGGACCCGGGCTCCCGCGACATCGTCGACCCCAATGCGCAGTTCGGCGACGAGAACTTCCTCATCGTCGGTGTGGACAGCCGCTTCGGTGAAAACCTCGAGATGGGCGCCGGAACCACCGAAGACGCGGCCGGCTCCCGGTCGGACACGATCATGCTGGTCAACATCCCCGCCAACCGGGAACGTGTTGTGGCCGTGTCGTTCCCGCGGGACCTCGAGATCGACCCGATGGAGTGCGAGCCGTGGGATCCCCAGACCCGCGAGTACGGCCCCATCACCGACGAAGAATCGCCGATGTACGGCATGGAGACGGTCTACACCGAGTACAAGCTGAACTCAGCCTTCGCCGTCGGCGGGCCCAAGTGTCTGGTCAAGGTGATCCAGAAGATGTCGGGTCTGCACGTGAACCGTTTCATGGCAGTCGATTTCGCCGGATTCTCCAAGATGGTCGACGCCCTCGGCGGGGTCGAGGTGTGCACCACAGCGCCGTTGGAGGACTACGAACTCGGCACGGTGCTACCGGTCGCCGGCCGCCAGATGGTCGACGGCCACACCGCACTGAACTACGTTCGCGCGCGCCAGGTGACCACCGAGAACAACGGCGACTACGGCCGGATCAAGCGACAGCAGCTGTTCCTGTCGTCGCTGCTGCGTTCGCTGATCTCCAAGGAGACGTTCTTCTCGCTCTCGAAACTCAACAACGTCGTCAACATGTTCATCGGCGACAGCTACGTCGACAACCTGGACACCAAAGACCTCGTCGACCTCGGCCAGTCGGTGCAGGGCGTCTCCGCGGGCCGCATCACGTTCGTCACCGTGCCCACCGTCGGTTATGCCGACGAGTGGGGCAACGAGGTGCCCCGCACCGATGACATGCGCGCCCTGTTCAGCGCGATCATCAACGACGATCCGCTGCCCGAGGAGCGCAACGCCGACAACACACCGGTGCCCGGCACGCCCGAGTCGCTGATCAACTCGGCGTCGGGTGAGGCTGTCCCGCACACCGGGGACCCCTCCGGCGAGGGTGAGTTCGTGACCGCTGTGGCCACCGACCCCGAGGCCGTCACGGTGCGGGTCTCGAACGCGACGGCGGAAAGTGGGCTCGCGGCCACGGCCGCCGACGCGTTGCAGGTGCACGGCTTCAACGTCACCACCCCCGACGACTACCCGGGCCCGCTGTCGCAGACGACGGTGTTCTTCTCCTCGGGCAACGAAGAAGCCGCCGCGACCGTCGCCTCGTCGTTCGCCAACCCGACGATCGAGCGTGTCACCGGGATGGCCGATGTGGTCCAGGTGGTGCTCGGCAGCGATTTCCAGTCGGTGGACGCCCCCGTCCCCAGCGGATCGTCGGTCCAGGTTCACGTCATCCGGGGCACCGGCGACACGACCGCAGAACTCCCCGAGGACCTGTCGGTCACCAACGCCGCCGACACCACCTGCGAGTGAACGCCGTTTGGGCAGGTGGCATTCACCTTTCGTTCACCGGCCGGTTCGTGACGATTGGGCAGGTCAGCCCGTAGGCTTGCGCCATGCGAAGCGCCTACCACGAACAGCTTGATGCCCTCAGCAGCCAACTCGGCGAGATGTGCGGGATGGCGGGGGTGGCGATGGAGCGTGCCACCCAGTCCCTGCTCCAGGCGGACCTCGCGCTGGCCGAGCAGGTCATCACCGATCACGAGCTGATTGCAGAATCGAGCGCGCGCGCGGAAGAGAGCGCGTTCATACTTCTTGCGCTGCAAGCTCCGGTGGCCGGTGATTTGCGGTCCGTGGTCAGTTCGATCCAGATCGTCGCCGATGTCGACCGGATGGGGGCGCTGGCGCTGCACGTGGCCAAGATCGCACGTCGTCGCCACCCTCAGCACGCGCTGCCGGAGGAGGTCAACGGCTACTTCGCCGAAATGGGCAGGGTCGCAGTCGAACTCGGACACGGCGCACAAGAGGTGCTGATCACCCGGGATCCGGAGAAGGCCGCCCGGATCCGCGAAGAAGACGACGCGATGGACGATCTGCACCGTCACCTTTTCACCGTGTTGATGGACCGGGAGTGGAAGCACGGCGTCGCGGCGGCGGTGGACATCACACTCCTGGGCCGGTATTACGAGCGTTTCGCCGATCATGCGGTCGAGGTGGCTCGCCGGGTGATCTTCCAGGTCACCGGAGAACTGCCCACCGCAGACGGTGAATTGAATGCCCGCTAACTGAACCCTCAGGGAACGAAGCTCGCTGTCCACAAGTGGAACAGCAGATGAACGGAAAAGCATGACCGGCGAACAGCAGACCAATTCTGTTCTGGCACATTGACCGGCCCAGGATAGCTCACCAAACATTGAGTCAATGTCTGCTGACTATTCAGCCGAAACCCATCGGCGGGCCTCCGTTCATGCGGCACTCGCCGATCCCGGCCGGCTCGCCATCGTCGACCGTCTGCTGCTGAGTGACGCAACACCGTCGGAGCTGCGAGTCCTGCTGGGGATGCCCTCCAACCTCCTCGCTCACCACCTGGGAGTGCTCGAGACGGCGGGCGTGTTGCGACGGTCTCGGTCGGAGGGCGATCGTCGCCGCACCTATCTGTCGATAGCACACGAAGCGCTAGAAACACTGCTTCCGTCTCCGGTCCACAACGCGCGCCGGGTGGTCTTCGTGTGTACCCAGAACTCAGCGCGCAGCCAGTTGGCCGCAGCCGTATGGCACCGACACCACAGCCCCCTGGGTGCAACCTCGGCAGGTACCCACCCCGCGTCCGCGGTGCACCGCGACGCACTCGCAGCGGCCCGGCGGCGTGGGTTGTCGCTGCACGCAAGGGCGCCACAACACCTCGACGATGTCCGGGAACCAGGCGACCTCATCGTCGCGGTATGTGACAACGCCCACGAGGAGTTGCCCACGGACCTGCCCCGCATCCACTGGTCGATTCCCGACCCGACCCGCACACCTGAGCCACAGGTGTTCGACCACACGATCGAGGTGCTCACCGAGCGCATCAACCGGCTCGTTTCCCTGGTAGGCCCATCTAGCAACGGAGCAGATCAATGACCGAGAACACCGTCCAGCCCTTTCGTCACGACCTGAGCATCGACCAGCAGCTCGGCCTGAGAACCGCCGCGAGTCGGCTACAGTCGGAGTTCGGCACCATGTTCGGCGTCGAGACGCTCGAGCGGTTCCTGCACTCGTCCTACGACCAATTCGCCAGTAGGGCCACCGTCCCGAATTATCTGCCGCTCTTGGCAGAACGATTTGCGCGGCAACGCCTGCGGGCGCTGGCCAAGGTGGAGGGCAAGCATGACGACGGTAAGCCGGTGGTGTTGTTCCTCTGCACCCACAACGCGGGACGTTCGCAGATGGCCATGGGTTTCTTCACACACTTCGCCGGCGAGGAGGCGGTGGCTTGGTCAGGCGGATCGGAGCCGGGCCACGAGGTGAACCCCGCGGCAGTGGAAGCGATGGCAGAGATTGGAATCGACATCGCCGGCGAGTATCCGAAACCGTGGACCGATGAGATCGTCCGGGCGGCCGATGTGATCATCACCATGGGCTGCGGGGACGCGTGCCCGATCATTCCCGGCCGGCGCTATGAGGAGTGGGTCCTCGACGACCCGGCCGACATGTCTGTGGACGGCGTTCGACCCATTCGAGACGAGATCGAGCGCCGGGTAGAGAGCCTTCTCGCCGAGCTCGGGGTTCCCGTCACGCGCTAGGCCCGTTGGACCGAACGACGATATGTCTGCGTCGTTCACCTTCCGTTCACCTTCCGTGTTCCGGATGGATGCGTGTCTTTCCTACGTTTTGCGAGTACTCAGTACGAGACCGGGCTCGCAGGTGCGCGCCCGCATCAACAGTGATCGGAGAAAAATGCGCAACTGGCTACCAGCGGCCGCACTGGCCGCGACGGCTTCCATCTTTGTCGCGGGCTGCGGCGGGAGCGGTGACAGTGCAGGCGGCGGTGAAGGCGGCGGTGAGTCCCTGTCGGGCAACATCCGCGTCGACGGCTCGAGCACGGTTGCGCCACTGTCGGAGACCATCGCCGAGCTCTTCCAGCAGGAGAACAACGGTGTGCAGGTGACGGTCGGCACCTCGGGTACCGGCGGCGGATTCGAGAAGTTCTGCAACGGCGAAACAGACCTCAGCGACGCGTCGCGACCGATCAAGGACGACGAGGCCGCCAACTGCGAGGCAGCGGGCATCTCATTCGACAGCATCACGGTGGCCAACGACGCCCTGTCGGTGGTCGTCAATCCCGAAAACCCCGCGACCTGCATGACGGTCGATCAGGTCCGCCAGATCTGGGACCTCGGTTCGACGGTCAACACCTGGGGCGACGTCGAGGGTCTCGACGTCCCCGCGGAGTTCGCCGGCACCCCGATGCAGCCGTTCGGTCCGGGTGTCGACTCGGGAACGTTCGACTACTTCACCGAAGCGATCAACGGTGAAGAGGGCAAGATCCGCGAGAACTACACCGACATCGGTGAGGACGACAATGCTGCCGTGACCGGCGTCTCGGGCGCGGTCGGTGGCATCGGCTTCATTCCGTACTCGTTCATCACCGAGGTCGGCGACGCAGTCAAAGCCGTCGAGATCGACAACGGAAGCGGCTGCGTTGCCGGGACCCTGGAGAACGTGCAGGGCGGCACCTACACCCCGCTGGGCCGCGAACTGTTCGTCTACGCGAAGGACCAGTCCCTGAACCGCCCGGAGGTGCTGGCGTTCATGGAGTTCTACGTCGACAACTCCGACGCGGCGGCCGAGGCGGCCTCCTACATTCCGCTCACCGACGAGCAGAAGGAAGAGGCGCGCGCCAAGATCGCCGAGCTCGAAGCCAAGTGACCGAGGAAACGGCAACGTTCACATGACGATCACGGACGACGCCGCCAGCCCACCTCTCGACGAGGTGTCGCTGGCGGCGTCCAGCCCCCGCTACATGGAGAAGGCGATCAAGGCCGCGTTCGCGCTGTGCGCGGCGCTGTCCGTGGCGATCACCACGGCGATCGTCCTGGCCCTGCTCTTCCCGACCATCAGCTTCTTCAGTCACGTCTCGATCATCGAGTTCTTCACCGAAACATCGTGGCGGCCGGCGTTCGCGACACCCTCCTTCGGCGTGATGCCCATCGTCGTCGGAACGCTGACGGTGGTGTTCTGGGCCTTGCTGATCGGCATTCCGATCGGCCTGCTCGCCGCGATCTACCTCGCCGAGTACGCCCCGACGGGGGTGCGGAGGGTGGTCAAGCCGGTCCTGGAAGTTCTGGAAGGCATTCCGACCGTTGCGATCGGCATGTTCGGCTTGCTGTTCATGCGACCGTTCCTCGAGGACCTCATGCCGTTCCTGCAGTGGCAGGCGTTCTCGGTCGGCGTCGCCGGGATCATGGTCGGCATCATGATCGTGCCGCTCATCACCTCGGTGTCCGACGACGCGATGCGATCTGTGCCCGCTGGCCTCCGCGAAGGTGCGTACGGCCTGGGAGCCAACAAGATGCAGGTCTCGCTGCGAGTCATCTTCCCGGGGGCGATCTCCGGCATCATCGCCGCGATCGTGCTTGCTACCTCACGCGCAATCGGCGAGACCATGGTGGTGTTGATCGTTGCGGGCCAGACACCGTTGCTCGGCTTCACCTTCACCGGGTCGGTGCAGACGATGACCGCGTTCATCGGGTCCACCGCCACCGGCGACATCTCCACCGGCAGCATCGTCTACGAGGCGATCTTCGCCGTGGGTGCGCTGCTGTTCGTCATGACACTGGCAATGAACATGTTCGCGATCCGCATGGTCAGCCGCTTCCGGGAGGTTTACGACTAGTGACTATTGAGAAGCCGGCGGTGCGCACCGAACGCGCGCGATTGGCCACCGCTGGGGCGCGAGCCGTCGTGGAAAGCACGCTACAAAGCAAGTCGCCCATGGGGAAGGTCAAGAATCAGCTGTTCCTGGCCCTGATGCTGCTCGCCATCGCGACCGCGGTCACGATGCTGCTCGGCATGATCCTGTGGGCCGCGATCAAGGGATGGCCGCGGCTGGACCTGAACCTGTTCCTCAACGCACCCTCGACGATCAATCGAGATACCGCCGGGTTCCGGCCGGCGATCCTCGGCACCATCTACATCATCTTGGGCGTCATCCTGCTCATCGTGCCCATCGGCGTCGCTGCGGCTGTGTACCTCGAGGAGTATGCGGACAAGACGAAGTGGTTCAACAGACTGATCGAGCTGAACATCCAGAACCTGGCCGGCGTGCCGTCGATCGTCTTCGGCATCCTCGGGATGGCGTTCATCGTGCGCGGTCCGATCAGCATGGGCTTCGTTGCGGCAGCCGGTTCGATCACCTTGGCAATGCTCGTCTTGCCGACGGTGATCATCACCGCTCGCGAGGCCATCAAGGCAGTGCCCTCGTCGATACGTGACGCTTCGTTGGGCCTGGGTGCCACCCAGTGGCAGACGGTGAGCAAGCAGGTTCTCCCCACCGCGATCCCAGGCATTCTCACCGGGGTCATCCTCGCGGTGGCGCGGGCTATCGGCGAAGCCGCGCCGCTGCTCCTGGTCGGGGCCACGACGTTCGTCACGTTCAACCCGAGCTTCTGGGAGGGTGGCTACACGGCGATGCCGGTGCTGATCTACAACTACATCGCCCGCCCGCAGGAGGAATTCCATATCCTGGCCGCAGCCGGCGTGATCGTGATGCTCGCAGTGCTGCTGGCAATGAATTCGTTCGCGATCTGGCTGCGCAATCACTACGAACGGAAGTTCTGACACCATGAACCAGGGACCAGCAGCGACCACCACCGGAAGCGGACAGATGACCGATCGACTGACCTCCGACGACACAGCCGAGAAAAACACGTTCCAGGTGGACAAGCGGCCCCCGCGGGAACGCGCTGCCGTCGGCGGGATGGTGTTCACCGTTAGGGAAATGAACGTCTGGTACGGCTCACACAAAGCAGTTCGCAACGTGAACCTCGACATCGCCAACGGGGACATCACCGCCCTCATCGGCCCGTCCGGGTGCGGCAAGAGCACAGTGCTGCGGTGCTTCAACCGGATGAACGACCTGGTGCCCTCCGCCCGTGTGGAAGGCCAGGTGAAGTACCACGGGATCGACCTGTACGGGAAGAATGTCGATCCGATCGAGGTGCGTCGTCGCGTCGGCATGGTATTCCAGAAGCCCAATCCGTTCCCGAAGTCGATCTACGACAACATCGCGTATGGCCCTCGGGTCAACGGGATGAAGGGTGACATGGACGAGATCGTCGAAGGGGCACTCAAGGGCGCGGCGCTTTGGGACGAAGTGAAGGACAAGCTCAAGGAGAGCGCACTGGCCATGTCGGGCGGCCAGCAACAGCGGTTGTGTATCGCACGCACGATCGCCACCCGTCCCGAGGTCATCCTGATGGACGAGCCGTGTTCGGCCCTCGATCCGATCGCGACGAGCAAGATCGAAGATCTGATGCGTGAGCTCGCCGAGGATTTCACGATCCTGATCGTCACCCACAACATGCAGCAGGCTGCGCGTGTCAGCGACCGGACCGCGTTCTTCACCGCCGCGGTGGATGAGAGTGACGGCGTACGTTTTGGTGAGCTCGTCGAGTACGACGACACCGAGAAGATCTTCTCGAATCCGTCGGACAAGCGCACCGAGGACTACATCTCGGGCCGCTTCGGCTGACGACGAGCCAAGTTTGATTGATGGTGTGTGGCCGGCCAAGTGCCGGCCACACGTCGTTTCGGCTCCATCATCGCGGCGCGACAGCAACCGCGATTCGATTCAACGCGTCGGCGTTGACGCGGTAGTACGCCCACTTGCCGCGTTGCTCGCGCTCGACCAACCCGGCCGCGGCCAGCAGTTTCATGTGATGTGACACCGTCGGCTGACTCAGGCCCAGTGGAGCGGTCAGGTCGCACACGCAGGCCTCGCCATCCTCCCCCGCGGCGATCAGCGACAGCAGCTTGATCCGGGCCGGGTCGGCGAGCGCTTTGAAGACCCCGGCGAGCTTTTCGGCGGCGGCGTCACCGAGGACGCCGCCGGTCGCCGGCGAGCAGCAGGCCTGGAGATCGTCGAGACCAACAGGTGTCGCGGCACTGGGCATGGGCCCATGATGCCACACATATTGACAAACTTCGATGGATCGCGCACGGTGGTATCCATCGACGTTCATCGATGTGAGGAGTGAGATGTCCGAGTTGCCTGTTGTCGTGATCGGCGCCGGTCCGCAGGGCCTGGCCGCCGCTGCTCATCTACTGGAACGGGGCTTGACCCCGGTGGTGCTCGAGGCCGGAAACGGTCCCGGAGCAGCGGTCGCCCACTGGTCACACGTGCGTACCTTCTCCCCGTGGCCCGAGCTGGTGGACGCCGCGGCTACCCGGCTGCTGACACCCACCGGATGGGCCGCGCCGACGTCGGGGTACCCCACCGGTGGAGAGTGGATCAGCCGCTACCTACGACCGCTGGCCGAGGCGCTCGGTGATCGCATTCGCTATCACACTCGGGTGACCGGGGTTTCGCGTCGCGGGCACGATCGCGTGCTGAGCCAGGACCGGGACAGTGCGCCCTTTGTCGTCCACGTGGTCGGCCGCAACGGGCAGGAGGCGACACTGTCCGCCCACGCAGTGGTCGACGCTTCGGGCACCTGGTCATTGCCGAATCCAGCAGGTGCCGACGGCCTTCCAGCTCTCGGCGAGAAGAAGGCCGCCTCGGCATCGCTGGTCACCTACGCGCCGCCCACGCCCGACACGTCAGCAGCATGGCGTGACGAGCACGTCGTGATCGTGGGCAGTGGCCATTCGGCGATGACGGCGGCGATCGAGTTGGCGGAGGTGGCCCGACAGCATCCCGCCACCCGGGTGACCTGGGTGCTCCGCCGCGGGGCCGCCGGCGATGTGTTCGGCGGCGGCGAGTCCGACGCCTTACCGCAACGGGGCGCGTTGGGCGCCCGGGCCCACGTAGAGGTGGACGCCGGTCTGGTGACCATGGTCACCGGGTTCCGGACAGAGCGGATCGACGTCGACGGGGGCCGGGTGACGGTCGTCGCTGATGACGGTCGGACGCTGCCGCCGGCTGACCACGTCGTCGTGCTGACCGGCTTCCGTCCGGATCTGTCGTTCCTGTCGGAGCTGCGTCTCGAACTCGACCCGGTGCTGCAGGCGCCGCTCAAACTGGCACCCGAGATCGACCCGAATGTGCATTCGTGCGGCAGCGTCCCTCCGCACGGCGCCGCCGAGCTCGCGCATCCGGACGAGCCGGGCCTATTCGTCGTCGGCATGAAGTCCTATGGCCGAGCGCCCACGTTCCTGGCGCTGACCGGCTACGAGCAGGTGCGGAGCGTGGCAGCCGAACTGGCCGGAGATCACGACGACGCCCGGCGGGTCCAGTTGGTGCTGCCCGAGACCGGCGTGTGCACCGGCGCCGGCCTGAGCGATCAGCCTGAAGCGTCGAGCCACGGCGGCAGCTGTGGGTCCACCCCCGCTGCAGACCAGGTGCCGTCGTTGGCGCTCAACACGATTGGCACATGACGTCACTGCACAGTGAGAGCACAGCCGCCGCCCACGGCGTCGGGTTGCGTGCGGTGCTTTTCACATTGTGCATCACCGAGATCACCAGCTGGGGCGTGCTCTACTACGCGTTCGCCGTCCTGTCGCCGGATATCAGCAGCGACACCGGCTGGTCGGCTCCCGCGGTCACGGGGGCGTTTTCCGCCGGGCTGGTGACCGCGGCGCTGGCCGGCATCGCAGTGGGGCGCCGGCTGGACCGGCACGGACCCCGGGTGATCATGACGACCGGCTCGGTGATGAGTGCGGCTGCGCTGTGCGGCGTCGCGGCGGCACCGAACTATTGGTGCTTCGTGGCGGCCTGGCTTTTTGCAGGGCTGGCGATGAGCGGTGTCTTCTACGCACCGGCTTTTGCCGCGTTGACCCGCTGGTACGGCCATCGAGCGGTGGGCGCACTGACGGTCCTGACGCTGGTGGCGGGTCTGGCCAGCACCGTGTTCGCCCCACTGACCGCGCTGCTCGCCCGGGACATGGACTGGCGCACAACATATTTCATACTCGCCGCGGCGCTGGCCATCGTGACCATCCCTGCCCACGCGTTCGGCTTGCGCCGCAGCTGGCCGTCGGTTGAATCACTACATCCGGTCGAATCGCCCACGACAACGGCCCGCAGCCGGCCGTTCGTCGCCCTGACCGTCGCTTACGCGGTAGCGGCGTGTGCGTCCTACGCCGTGATCGTCAACCTGGTACCCCTGATGAACCAGCGCGGTATCAGCACCGAAGCAGCTGCGCTCGCCCTCGGGCTGGGGGGCGCCGGCCAGGTGCTGGGTCGGCTCGGATACCGCACGATGGTCCGACGGATCGCGGTCGTGCCGCGAACCGTCCTGGTGATGGCGGCGGTGGCGGTCACCACGGTGTTGATCGGCGTTTTCACCTCACTGACGGTTCTGGTAGCAGTGACCGTAGCCGCCGGGATGGCGCGCGGTGTGATGACCCTCCTGCAGGCCACTGCGGTCACTGAGCGTTGGGGCCCAACACATTACGGCCATCTCAGCGGCATCCTGTCCGCACCGGTCATGCTCACCACCGCCCTGGGACCTTTCATCGGTGCCGGTCTGGCCGGCCTGCTCGGCGGCTACGCCGCGATGTTCGTGGTGCTCGGCGCACTTGCAGCCGTCGCGGCGTTGCTGGCAGCGGGCAGTGGCGTGAGCCGACGGCGGATCAGTGTGCGCGCGGCACGTACATGATCACTGCCACCCCCAACAGGCAGATCGCCGCGCCCACCACGTCCCACCGGTCCGGTCGAAACCCATCAAGCGCCATGCCCCACAGCAAGGAGCCCGCGACGAACACTCCGCCATAGGCGGCGAGGATCCGGCCGAAGTGAGCGTCCGGCTGCAGCGTCGCGACAAAGCCGTACGCCCCCAGGGCCAGAACCCCGAAGCCGATCCACATCCAGCCCCGGTGTTCCCGTACCCCCTGCCAGACCAGCCAGGCGCCGCCGATCTCCAAGACCGCCGCCACCACGAACAATGCGATCGACCTGGCAATCATCAGAGCGATCCCCCATCTATGTCCAGCATCGTCACAGTTTGACGCCAAACCTGTCGATCAGCCGGACCGACCGCGTTGCCGCCAGCTTCGACATCTGTCAATATAGATGGATGTCGAATCCGGTGGAGTTGCTGCCTGCGGCTGACTGGGCTGCGCTCGACGAAGCCACCTGCGTTTCCCTGTCTCAGATGTTCAAGGCGATCGGCGACCCCGTGCGACTGCGGCTGCTGAGCCTGATCGCGAGCCATTCCGGTGGGGAAGCCTGCGTCTGCGACATCTCCGGCCCGTTCGACCTGTCCCAGCCGACGATCTCCCATCACCTCAAGGTGCTTCGTTCGGCGGGCATCCTGGACAGCGAGCGACGAGGCTCGTGGGTCTACTACCGAATCGTTCCCTCCGCGCTGCAGAGGCTTTCAGCTGTCCTGCAGACCGAGGGCGGAGCCGCCATGCCATCTGACATCTGCACCGAGGAGACGGCGCGATGAGCGCACCCACCGATACCCACAACCCCGTCGTTGCCAAGCTGTCCACCCTGGATCGACTGCTGCCGCTGTGGATCGGCGTCGCCATGGTCGCAGGTCTGCTACTCGGCCGGATGATCCCCGGCCTGGGTAACGCACTGAGCGTGGTCGAACTCGACGGGATTTCCCTGCCCATCGCCATCGGGCTGCTCGTCATGATGTACCCGGTGCTTGCCAAGGTTCGCTACGACCGGCTCGACACGGTCACCGGGGATCGCAAACTGCTGGCGGCGTCGCTGGTGCTGAATTGGATTCTCGGCCCGGCACTGATGTTCGCCCTGGCGTGGCTGATGCTTCCGGACCTGCCGGAGTACCGCACCGGCCTGATCATCGTCGGGCTCGCCCGGTGTATCGCGATGGTCATCATCTGGAACGATCTCGCCTGTGGCGACCGAGAGGCCGCCGCGGTACTCGTCGCGATCAACTCGGTGTTCCAGGTGTTCATGTTCGCCGTCCTCGGCTGGTTCTATCTTTCGGTGCTGCCGGGGTGGCTCGGTCTGGAGCAGACCACGATCGACACCTCGGTCTGGCAGATCGCCAAGTCGGTCCTCATCTTCCTCGGCATACCGCTGCTCGCCGGCTATCTGACCCGCCGGTTCGGTGAGAAAACCAAGGGCCGCGAGTGGTACGAGTCTCGATTCCTTCCCAAGATCGGCCCGTGGGCGCTCTACGGCCTGCTGTTCACCATCGTCATCCTCTTTGCGCTGCAGGGCGACCAGATCATCTCCAACCCATGGGATGTCGCGCGCATCGCGCTGCCGCTGCTGGCCTACTTCGCGATCATGTGGGGCGGCGGATATCTCCTCGGCGCCGCTATCGGCCTGGGCTACGAGCGCACCACCACACTGGCGTTCACCGCCGCAGGCAACAACTTCGAGTTGGCGATCGCTGTGGCCATTGCCACCTACGGCGTCACCTCCGGACAGGCACTGGCCGGGGTTGTCGGTCCACTCATCGAAGTTCCCGTCCTGGTTGCCCTGGTGTACGTCTCGCTGGCCCTGCGCGGACGATTCGCCCACCAGACTCCCGCCGCAGTCGAGGAGAGGCAGTGACTCACAAGCCGGCCGTGCTGTTCGTCTGCGCGAAGAACGCCGGCAAGTCCCAGATGGCGGCCGGGCTGATGCGCCAGGTCGCCGGCGACGCGGTCGAGGTGCACTCTGCGGGCACCAAACCGGGAACGGCCGTCAACCCGCTGTCGGCGGCAAGCCTGATCGAGGTCGGGGTGGACATCAGCGGCGAAACACCGAAAGCGGTGGATCCGAAGGTCGTTCAATATGTGGACGTGGTGGTGATCCTGGGACGGGAGGCCCAACTGGAGCCGGTTGCCGGCACCGAACTCCAGAACTGGGACACCGACGAACCCAGTGAGCGCGGCATCGACGGCATCGAACGGATGCGTCTGGTGCGCGACGACATCGCTGTTCGAGTCCGCCGGCTTGCCGAGCAACTCCGCACCGCACCTCCGAAACAACCCGAGAAAGCCGTCCGATGAGCAAAGTCGAAGTGTTCGAACCAGCATTGTGTTGTGCGACCGGCGTCTGCGGCGAGGATGTGGACCAGCAGTTGGTGATCTTCTCGGCGGATCTGGATTTCGTCTCCAGCCGCGGCGGCGACATCACCCGCTACAACCTCGCCAGCGAGCCCAGCTCTTTTGCCGAGAACGAGACGGTCAGGGCGTTCCTTCAGGTCGCCGGCTCCAGCGGGCTGCCGTTGACCTTGGTCGACGGCATCACCGCGATGACGGGCCGCTACCCCGACCGGAACCAGCTCGCCACCTGGGCCGGCGTCGAGTCGGCGACGGGGACGAATCTGCTCGAGACCGGCGGACCCGCAACTGAGGGCGACAGCTGCTGCGGCGGCAACGATTCCAACGCCTCCGGGTGCTGTTAGAACCCGTGAAGTTCCTGGAAGCACCACCACGATTCCTGTTCTTCACCGGCAAGGGCGGGGTGGGCAAGACCTCCATCGCGTGCGCCACGGCCATTCACCTGGCACGCCAACACAAGCGGGTTCTGTTGGTCAGCACCGATCCCGCGTCCAATGTCGGCCAGGTCTTCGGGCTCGAGATCGGTGACACCATCACCGCGATCCCCGCCGTCGAAGGATTATCCGCTCTGGAGATCGACCCCGACCAGGCGGCCGAGGCCTACCGGGAACGCATCATCGGCCCGGTGCGCGGCATGCTGCCCGACGAAGAGCTGAGGTCGATCACCGAACAGCTCTCCGGCTCGTGCACCACCGAGATCGCCTCCTTCAACGAGTTCACCGAGCTACTCACCGATTCCGATGGGCTCGTGGCCCAGTTCGATCATGTGTTGTTCGACACCGCGCCGACAGGGCACACGATCCGGTTGCTGCAGTTGCCCGGATCCTGGACCGACTTCCTCGCCAAAGGCAAGGGCGATGCGTCGTGCCTGGGACCGCTCTCAGGGCTCGACAAGCAGCGTGACCTTTACGCGGGCGCGGTCGCGGCGTTGGCCGATCCGCAGCGCACCCGGCTTGTGTTGGTGGCGCGTGCCCAGCGCTCGACACTCGACGAAATCGCCCGCACTCAACAGGAACTCACCACGATCGGCCTCACCAACCAATACGTCGTGATCAACGGTGTCCTGCCAGCCGCCGCCGGACAGCGCGACCCGCTGGCGGCGGCGATCCACCAGCGCGAACAACAAGCCATCGCAGCCCTACCGGAGGAGCTACGCGCGCTACCACTCGATCAGGTCGATCTCAAGGCCACCAACATCGTCGGACTTCCGGCGCTCGCGTCGCTGTTCACCCCGGACGCGCGCACGGCTGGCAGTGACGAGCATCCGGCCCCTGACGTGATGGACGCCCCTTTGGCGGCCCTGGTCGACGAACTCGCCAAGAACCACAACGGACTGATCCTGTGCATGGGCAAAGGCGGAGTGGGCAAGACCACCATCGCAGCTGCCATCGCCGTCGCCCTGGCCGACCGCGGCCACCCGGTGCACCTGACCACCACCGACCCCGCCGGACACCTCACCGACATGCTGCACGGCTCGATGGAGAACCTGCACGTTTCGAGCATCGACCCGGCCGAGGCCACCCGCGCATACCGCGACCATGTGCTCGCCACCAAGGGAGCCGCACTCGACGCCCAGGGTCGGTTGATGCTCGAAGAAGACCTGCGCTCGCCGTGCACCGAGGAAGTCGCTGTCTTCCAAGCATTCTCGCGGGTGATCGGCGAATCGAGGAACAAATTTGTTGTTGTCGACACCGCGCCGACGGGACACACCCTGCTACTGCTCGATGCCACCGGCTCCTATCATCGCGAGGTTGCTCGGCAACTCGGTAGTCGCCACTTCACCACGCCGCTGATGCGGTTGCAGGATCCGGACCGCACCAAGGTCGTCATCGTCACGCTGGCCGAAACCACACCGGTTCTCGAAGCCGTTGGGCTCCAAGAAGAACTCGAACGCGCCCACATCCACCCGTGGGCGTGGGTGGTCAACAACTCGCTCGCAGCCGCTCACCCGACGTCGCCGCTGCTGTGTCGGCGAGCCGTCGCCGAACTGCCGGAGATCGACAAGGTGAGATCCGAGCACGCAGTTCGGTTTGCCGTGGTGCCGCTGTTGGCGAGCGAACCCGTCGGAATCCCCGCCCTCGAGGCGCTCACGGGGTCGCGGACCGCGGCGACGGCAACCTAGGCGCCTGCATCCGGGCGGGCGTAGGCGGTGTCGGTGCTGTAGACGGTGAACCCGAGCCGTTCGTAGGTGCGCACCGCCGCGGTGTTGTCCGACTCCACGTAGAGCATCACGGTGGGCTCGCCCGCATCGGCGAGCCGCCGCGCCAGGTGTGCCATTCCGATGACCGTGAGGGTTCGCCCCAGACCCATCCCCTGGGCTGCCGGGTCGACACCGACGACGTAGACCTCGCCGACACCGGGCTTGTCGAGATGCTCCTTGGTCCAGTGGAACCCCAGCAGTCGCTCGCCGGTGTGATCGAAGGCCAGGAACAGCCCGTCGGGGTCGAACCACGGCTCCCCCCGTCGCTCGGCGATCTGGGCGTCGGTCCAGCCGCCCTGCTCGGGATGCCACGCGAAGGCCGCGTTGTTGACCCGCAGCAGCTCGGCGTCGTCGGCCGGGCCGGCATACGAACGGACCTGCACCCCGTCGGGGGTGCCGGCGTCGGGGACGTCACGCAGCGGGCGCCGCATCTGCAGCAACCGGCGGACCGGGGTCAATCCGAGCGAGGCCGCCGTCGCTTCCGCGGCGGTCAGCGTGCCGTGTGCCCAGAACCGGCCGCGCCCCTTTGTCCGATCCAGCGCGGCGCGGATCAGCGCCGTCCCGGTTCCCTGCCTGCGGGCCCGCGGAGCCACCACCAACTCAGCCATCTCCGGCGCCAGGTTCAGATAACCGGTGAGTTCGCCCGCTTCGTCGACCGCGACCAGATGCGGTGTGCGATCGTGGCCCAGCTCGCGCAGGACCTGTTCACCGACCGGGGATACTGCATCAAATTCCGTTGCTGCCGCGATGATTTCATGCACTGCCTGTTGATCGGCGGCGGACAGCTGCGGGCGCCAGTCGGTCCGGCTCACTGACTGTGCAGGTGATCGGCAAGCGGGGTCTGCACGCCGTCCGGAATGTCGGTGTACTCCGCGTCCTCCGGCTCATCCAGATCCTCGGGGAGTTCCGGTTCCGCCGTGGCCGAACGACCACGCGCCGGACGGACCGCCTTGTAGCCGACGTTGCGCACGGTCCCGATGAGCGACTCGTATTCGGTGCCGAGCTTCGCGCGCAACCGGCGCACGTGCACGTCGACGGTGCGGGTGCCGCCGAAGAAGTCGTAGCCCCACACCTCCTGAAGCAGTTGAGCCCGGGTGAACACCCGGCCGGCGTGCTGGGCCAGATACTTCAGCAGCTCGAATTCCTTGTAGGTCAGATCCAGCGGCCGTCCCCGGAGTCTCGCGGTGTAGGTGCCTTCGTCGATGACGAGCTCGCCAAGGGTGATCTTGCCCAGATTCTCCTGGTTGGCCACCCCGCCACGGCGCCCTACGAGCAGCCTCAGCCGGGCGTCGATCTCGGCGGGGCCGGTGCTGGGCAGAAGGATCTCATCCAGACCCCATTCCACATTGACGGCGACGAGGCCGCCTTCGTTGACGACGGCGACCACCGGGACCGACGATCCCGTCGTCCCCAGCAGCCGGCACAGACCGCGCGCGGCGGCCAGGTCGGTGCGCGCATCGACGATTGCCACGTCCGCGGTGCCGGCCTCCAGCAGAGACGACACTTCGGTAGGCGCCGTGCGCACGTTGTGAGCCAGCAGCGACAACGAGGGCAGCACCGACTCGGGATGTGGGTCAACCGTCAGTAGCAGTAGATCCAACTGGCCCTCCAACAGCAGTGGAGATCATTCGCCGGGACAACCTTGTCGCGCGGTGACTTCCCAGATTCATGCCTGACACACGGCCGTTACTCGACCGATGGTTTCATAACGATAGCGTGCCACCTGCCGTTAAGCGGTGCCGAACCGTTCATCGTTGTTCGGTGGGCCACAATATCGGCGTGCGCAAACTCGTGATCGGCGCCTTGGCTACCCTGACCGCGGTGCTGGTCGGCGCCGTCGGCGCGGACTTCGGCGGCGCCATCTTCGCCGAATATCGCCTGGCCAGGAGCGTACGCAGTGCCGCCGACCTGAACTGGGACCCCTCAGTGGCGATCCTCGGATTCCCCTTCGCACCGCAGGCGATGCGCGGCCATTACGACGAGGTGGAGATCAAAGCGAGTGGCGTTGATCACGCTGTGGTCGGCACAGCATCGCTGGAAGCGACCCTGCACTCGATCGATCTGGGCGACAACTCGTGGCTGATCCCCCCGGACGCGACGCTGCGGGTGGGCAAGGTGGAGAGCCGGATCATCATCGATTCCACCCACGTCGGCCGCTATCTGGGCGTCACCGACCTACTCGTCGAGGCCCCCACCGTGGAGACCAACGACTCCACCGGCGGCACCACCGAGTCGGGCATCTCGAGCAACCGCGGGCTGGTCTTCACCGGCACCCCGACCAAGGCGGGATTCGACCAGAAGGTGAGCATCGCGGTGGATCTGTCGATCGCCGGGCCCGAGGCCACCACGCTGGTGATGACCGCGACCGGAGTGCTGACCGGACCGGGGACCGCCGATCAGGAGGTACCCGAGGACCAGCTGCCTGAGGTGCTGGCCGCCTTCTCCACAAGCCTGCCCGGCCAGAAGCTCCCGTTCGGGATCGCACCCACCAGCGAGGGCGCCCGGGGCTCCGACGTCATCATCGAGGGCATCGCCGAAGACGTGACCATCGACCTCGACGAGTTCCGGCTGTCATGAGCGGGACATGGATCGCCGTCATCGCCGCCCTGATCGCGGTGTTCGGCCTGGCGTTCGTGATCAGCAAGCTGCTGACGTTGCGCACCACCCTGGCCGCGGCGGGAGCGGCGGCCGAAGCGCAGATCGCCAACATGGACACCAGCGACCTGGGACTGTCCACGACCGGACCGACCGTCGTGCACTTCACGGCGCAGTGGTGCGCGCCCTGCGTGAGCGTGCGCAAGGTGGTCGACGAGGTCTGCGCGGACCTGCCCGCCGTCGCCCACCTGGAGCTCGACATCGACGCCAATCCGGAGGCTGCGCGCAAGCTTTCGGTCCTGTCGCTGCCGACGACATTCGTCTTCGACGCCGACGGCCGGCAGCGCTACCGCACCTCAGGGGTGCCGACCGCTTCTGACCTGCGGGGGGCCCTGGAACCACTGTTGGCTTGATCACCCTTCCATTGGGTAAGCTGTCTCCCGTGTCAGCCCGCCTCGAGCTCTTGCTCACCAAGCGCCGCGCAGTCGATCTGTGCCGCGTCGCGGGTTGTTGCTGTTGTTGTTGCAGCTGCTGAGTAGCCGCGCACTCTATTTTCGCGCCGCACTCTGCGAGCGGGCCCCGGGTCCTGCCGCGTCCAGCCGATCGAAACAACAGGAGCACAACTATGTCGACCACCATCACCATCACCCAGCTGTATCCGCTCGGCGCGCGGCTTCACCCGAAGCTGCGTGGATAACCACCGCACAGTCCGCTTCCTGAAAAGCAACCGAAAGGATCTCCTACATGGCACGCTCCGACGTCCTGGTCACAGCCGACTGGGCCGAGAGCAATCTCGACGCGCCGAAGACCGTTTTCGTCGAGGTCGACGAGGACACCAGCGCCTACGACACTGGTCACATCCCGGGGGCGGTGAAGCTCGACTGGAAAACCGATCTGCAGGATCAGGTCAAGCGCGACTTCGTCGACGCCGCACAGTTCTCCAAGTTGCTGTCCGAGCGCGGCATCGCCAACGACGACACGGTGATCCTCTACGGCGGCAACAACAACTGGTTCGCCGCGTACGCGTACTGGTACTTCAAGCTGTACGGGCACCAGGACGTCAAGCTGCTCGACGGCGGCCGCAAGAAGTGGGAACTCGACGCACGCCCGCTGTCCACCGACGCGGTCAACCGCGATCAGACGAGCTACACGGCCAAGGACCCCGACAACAGCATCCGCGCGTTCCGCGACGAGGTCATCGCCGCGATCGGAACCAAGAACCTGGTGGACGTGCGCTCCCCCGACGAGTTCTCCGGCAAGATCCTGGCCCCGGCGCACCTGCCGCAGGAGCAGAGCCAGCGCGCCGGCCACATCCCCACGGCCATCAGCGTGCCGTGGAGCAAGGCCGCCAACGAGGACGGCACCTTCAAGTCCGACGAGGACCTGGCCAAGCTCTACGCCGAGGCCGGGCTCGACGGCGAGAAGGAGACCATCGCCTACTGCCGCATCGGTGAGCGCTCGTCGCACACCTGGTTCGTGCTGCAGGAGCTGCTGGGACACAAGAACGTCAAGAACTACGACGGCAGTTGGACCGAATACGGCTCCCTGGTGGGAGCCCCGATCGAGTTGGGAAGTTGATTATGTGCTCTGCACCGAAACAAGGACTGACGTTGCCGGCCAGCGTTGACCTCGAGAAGGAGACGGTGATCACCGGCCGTGTCGT
The DNA here is from genome assembly GCF_010723735.1 of Mycolicibacterium hippocampi. Lineage (GTDB taxonomy): Bacteria > Actinomycetota > Actinomycetes > Mycobacteriales > Mycobacteriaceae > Mycobacterium > Mycobacterium hippocampi. The sequence continues at coordinate 5,684,768 of NZ_BLLB01000002.1, forward strand.
CGACGGCTCGGGCCAGGGTGTCGCCGGGGCGTTCGTGCGTCTGCTGGACAGCTCCGACGAGTTCACCGCGGAGGTCGTCGCGTCGGCCACCGGGGACTTCCGGTTCTTTGCCGCCCCCGGCACCTGGACGCTGCGCGCCCTGTCGTCGGCCGGCAACGGCGACGCCAGCGTGGCACCGTCGGGCGCGGGCATCCACGAGGTCGACGTCAAGGTCGCCTGACGACGAAGGAGTCAGGCAATCAGGACACGCCTGACGACGCTCTGATGTTGCTGTCAAAACGCTGCAAGATCGGCTGACGTCGGCGAAAATGTGGTGATCCCGCGCCGCTCGGCGCGGGTCAACCCCATCCGCTCCGTGGTCTGCCGCGGCGGCGGGTGCGCGGCCCGCCGCGGTTACCTCTAGGACCGACCATGAAGATCATGTTCGCCTGTGCCGCGGCAGCGGCCTTCGGTGCAGTTGCTCTCGGAGGCGCGCCGGTCGCCGGCGCGGACCCGGAGGGCGATTTCCTGACGGTGATCTCCGACGGCGGCATCACCTGGCCCTCGGACAAGACCGCCCAGGTCATCGAGACCGGTTACGCGGTGTGTCAGGACTGGGCCGCCGGCGTCACCTTCGAACAGGAGGTCGCCGACCTGACCAGCGCGACTGCCTGGTCGGACTACCAGGCGGGTTATTTCATCGGGGCGGCCACAGGCGCGTTCTGCCCGGAGTACGAGGACAGGATCGGCTGACCGCACCGCCGCTGTGGGCCGCCGAGAGGCCCGCACGCCCGGCGGCTAGACTTCCTGCCGTGGTCCTGTTCTTCGAGATCCTGCTCGTTGCGGCTGTCGTGGTGATCACTTGGTTCGCGCTGTACGCGGTCTACCGGCTCGTCACCGACGAGTCGTGACGCTGCCCACGCGAGGAGCGCCATGACCTCCGGTGACGATGCAGTCGCCGCGGCTGCCGAACGAGCCAGAGAAACTGCCGCGCGCAACATTCCGGTGTTCGGCGACCTTCCGCTCCCTGCCGACACGGCCAACCTGCGAAAGGGCGCCAACCTCAACGACGCGCTGCTGGCGCTGCTGCCGTTGGTCGGGGTCTGGCGGGGTGACGGCGAGGGCCGCGACACCCACGGTGATTACCGGTTCGGCCAGCAGATCGTGGTGTCCCACGACGGTGGCGACTATCTCAACTGGGAAGCCCGTTCCTGGCGGCTCGACGACGACGGCGAGTACGACCGGCCCGCGCTGCGCGAGACCGGCTTCTGGCGGTTTGTCGACGACCCGAACGACGCGGGCGAGTCGCAGGCCATCGAGTTGCTGTTGTCGCACTCGGCGGGCTACGTCGAACTGTTCTACGGCCGACCGCTCACCCAGTCGTCCTGGGAGCTGGTCACCGACGCACTGGCCCGCAGCAAGTCCGGCCTGCTCGTGGGCGGAGCCAAGCGGCTCTACGGCATTGTCGAGGGCGGCGACCTCGCCTACGTGGAAGAGCGGGTGGACGCCGACGGTGGACTGGTGCCCCATCTGTCCGCCCGCCTGACCAGGTTCGTCGGATGATGCGACGGCCGGTGATCGTCGCGGCGTTGGCCGCGGCCGGGGTCGCCGCGGCGGCCTGCACTGCGCCGGAGGACCCACCAAACGGTCCAGACACGGCGCCGACCTCCACCTCCACCTCGGTGACGCCCAGCGTGGGTCACGGCTCACTCGCGTACTGCCTGAGCCAGCATGGAATGCCGGCACCACCCGGTCCGACGGCCGACGCGCCTCCCGGCGTGGATCCCGCGGCCTGGGAGCAGGCGATGGCCGAATGCTCGTCGCTGGCACCGGGTCCGGCGGGCTGACCACCCGGCTCCCCCGTCGAGCCACCACCACGCCCAGGACATGGAGCGGCCCCCGAGCCGTTGTTCCTGGTCGGACAAGACCGAGGGGCTCGGGGGCCGGGTGACTGCGGGGATTTCGCCAGCGCGCACAGGTGCGTCAACGGCCTCCCGGCGCTGCTAGCTCGCAGCCACCTCACATGTCCATGAGTCAATCAATTTCTCGGACCACCTCCTTCCCTGTGTACAGGCGAAGGTACCCGCGATCCGGCAGCGCGACAAGGGAATTAATCTGTCAGCGATCAGAGACGATCGCGGCGTCGACCAACGCCGAGATGTCGTCCGCCAACGGCGCCGGCGCCAGCGCCACCCCGTCGAGGGTGTGCACCCGCGCCGCCAACGTGATACTCGACACCAACCAGACTCCCTGGGCGGCAACCAGATCGGCCGGCCGCAGCGCCTGGTAGTCACAGTCGTAGCCGCTGTTGCGCGCGACCTCGAACAGCGCCTGCTGGGTGGTGCCACGCAGGATCGGATACCACGGCGGCGGGGTCAACAGACAGGTGCGTCCGTCAGAACCCGTGGTGGCGATGACGACAGTGGAGCGCGGCCCCTCGAGGACGAAGCCGTCGGTGCTGACGAAAACGACGTCACCGGCGCCGTGACGCTCGGCGTGCCGCAGCGCGGCCATGTTCACCGCGTAGGACAGCGTCTTGGCGCCCGCGAGCAGCCACGGCATCGTGTCGATCCCGTGAGCGGACATCCCCCGATCCAGGGTCAGCGCCGCCAGCCCGGTCCGCCGGACCTCGGCCACTCGCGCAGGCAGCGGACCCACCGTGGCGTAGGCGGTGCCTGTTGCCTGCATGCCACTTTCCCGGCCTCGGCTGTACACCAGCCTCAGCACGCCTTCGCCGCCGCCGTCGGCGAGCCAGCGCTGCACCGCGACCGCGACCGCCGATCGCCACCGCGGCAGATCCGGGGCAGCCAGGTCGAGCAGCTGAGCGGAGTGGGCCAGCCTGCCCAGGTGGGATTCGAGCAGGCACGGTCGGCCGTCGCGGACCAGCAGGGTCTCGAAGACTCCGTCGCCACGCACCGCGGCCAGATCGTCGGCGTGCAGAAACGGCGCCTGCGGATCGTGCAGTTGCCCATCGAGAGTCACCACAACCGCCATGGGCCGAAAGCGTAGCCCCGCCGGCAAGGCCGCTGACCGTAGAGTTGACCTATGTCTTCGACCACTTCCGCGGTGCCGGCTCCCACCACCGGACCCGACGCCGGCGCCATCTGGCACTACGGCGACCCGCTGGGCGAACAGCGGGCCGCCGCGGAGGGCGCGGTCCTGATAGACCGCTCCCACCGGGGCGTGTTGACCCTGACCGGCGCTGAACGCAAGTCCTGGCTGCACAACCTCACCACCCAGCACGTCAGCGAGCTCCCCGAGGGTGTGGTCACCCAGAATCTGAGCCTCGACGGGCAGGGCCGTGTGGAAGATCACTGGCTGCAGACCGAACTCGACGGCCTCACAGTCCTCGACACCGAACCCTGGCGCGCGGAGCCGCTGCTTGCCTACCTGCGCCGGATGGTGTTCTGGGCCGACGTCACCGTGGAGCCGGCTGAACTGGCCGTGTTGTCCCTTCTCGGCCCCCGCGTGGCCGACACGCCGGTGCTGGAGGCCCTGGGGCTGACCGGGCTGCCCGCGGAGGGCACGGCGACGGCCCTGCCAGAAGGCGGTTTCGTGCGTCGTCTCTGGGGGCCGGGCGTCGAGGTCGACGTGGTGGTGCCACGCTCCCAGGTCTCCGGGTGGCGCGACCGTCTGCTGGCGGCCGGAGTCCGGCCCGCAGGCGTCTGGACCTACGAAGCCCACCGGGTGGCCGAACGCCGCCCCCGCCTCGGCGTCGACACCGACGAACGCACGATCCCCCACGAGGTCGGCTGGATCGGGCCCGCCGTGCACCTGGACAAGGGGTGCTACCGCGGCCAGGAAACCGTCGCGCGGGTCCACAACCTGGGCAAACCGCCCCGGATGCTGGTGCTGCTGCACCTCGACGGAGACGGTGACCGGCCGGTACCGGGCGACCCGCTGCAGGCCGGCGGCCGCACCGTGGGCCGGCTGGGAACCGTCGTCGACCACGTGGACGACGGCGTCATCGCGCTTGCCCTGGTCAAGCGTGGCCTGCCTGCGGACACCGAGCTCATCACCGGCGGTGACGTCGCGACAGCGGCTGCCATCGACCCCGATTCGATGCCCGGAACCGACGGCGTCGGCGCGGGTCGCCTGGCCGTCGATCGGCTGCGCGGAGGTGCCCGTTGACGACAGGCGACCAGGGTCTGCCAGCGCCCCGGCGACGGGCACGGTAAAGTGTTGGCAGGACAATAAACACACTCAGATCGGAGCCGCCTGTTGATTGGGCCGCTCCGTTATTGCGCGAGGGGGTTCCCCCATGGGCCGCGGCCGGGCAAAGGCAAAGCAGACCAAGGTTGCACGTGATCTCAAATACAGTTCACCGCAGACCGACTTCGAGCGGCTACAGCGCGAGCTGTCGGGTTCGCCGGACGACGACCGCCTCAACGGCAGCGACGTCCCGGCAGACGACGGCTGGGTAGACGAGGACGACTGGCGGCGCTAGCCGCGCGCTCCTCAGAACCTGGGGTGCTGGCCCACGAGCGTGGCTCGTGCGGAGTCCTTGCTCCCCTTTTCGATGGTTCCCAGGGTCCAGCAGTTCAAGTGGCGGGCGGTGAGCACGGCCAGCGCGCGATCGGTGTCCTCCGGCGCGACGACGGCGACCATTCCGACGCCCATGTTGAACGTCTTCTCCATCTCCACCCGGTCGATGCGGCCGCGCTGGGCGATCATGCCGAACACCGGCGCGGGCGTCCACGTCCCCCGGTCGAGCTCGGCAACCAGACCGTGCGGGATGACCCGCTCCAGGTTTCCGGCCAGCCCGCCACCGGTGACATGGCAGAAAGTCCGCACCTGGGTCTCGGCGGCCAGCGCCAGGCAGTCCTTGGTGTAGATGCGCGTCGGCTCCAGCAGTTCCTCACCGAGGGTGCGGCCGAACTCCTCCACATGCCCCGCCAGGTTCATGTGGTCGATTTCGAGCAGCACGTGGCGGGCCAACGAGTAGCCGTTGGAGTGCAGCCCGGTGGACGCCATGGCGATGATGACGTCGCCGGGCCTGACCCGGTCGGGGCCCAGAACGTCGTCGGCTTCGACGACACCGACCCCCGTCGCGGAGATGTCGTAGTGGTCGGGGGCCATCAACCCGGGATGCTCCGCCGTCTCACCACCGAGCAGAGCGCAGCCGGCGAGGACGCACCCGTCGGCGATGCCGGAGACGAGTTCGGCGACACGTTCGGGGACGGTGCGCCCGACCGCGATGTAGTCCTGCAGGAACAGCGGCTCGGCACCGCAGACCACGAGGTCGTCGACCACCATCGCGACCAGGTCGATGCCGACCGTGTCGTGCTTGTCCATCGCTTGGGCGACGGCGAGCTTGGTGCCCACCCCGTCGGTCGACGACGCCAGCAGCGGCTCGCGGTAGTCACCGCGCAGCGCGAACAGCCCGGCGAACCCGCCCAGCCCACCGCGCACCTCGGGCCTGGTGGCCTTCTTGGCTAGCGGCTTGAAGAGTTCGACGGCGCGGTCACCTGCTTCGATGTCCACCCCTGCCGACGCATAGGAAATGCCGTGTTGTTCGGCGCGCTCGGTCATCGAGAGCAAGGCTACCCCGCGTTTTGGTGGCTAACCGCTACCGGTATGTGCCGGCCGTCAGCCGACGTTGCGGGCCGGCCACCCGTTGAGCGGTTTCGCCGCGCGGAAGGCCGTCACCACGCGTTGCTCGGCTTTTCTGGTGCCGAGCCAGGCCCCGACGGGCCAGATCCTCATCATCGCGATGCCCTTGTGCCGGAGCAGCTCGATCCCCGTCACGGTTAGCAAATGTGCTCAGCGGGCACTCCACGTCGGCACCGGCAACGAAAAACTATCGAGAGCAGTTGCGGGTGACGACGAACGGAGCGGTAGTGGCAGAGCAGATCAGGTGCTTGGTGACCGGGGCGACCGGCTACATCGGAGGTCAGTTGGCGCCGGCGCTGATCGAGCACGGCCATCAGGTGCGGGCGATGGCCCGCACACCGGACAAGCTCTCCGACGCCCCCTGGCGGGACCGCGCCGAGGTGGTGCGAGGCGACCTGTCCGAACCCGACTCATTGATCGCGGCGTTCCAGGACATCGACGTCGTGTACTACCTGGTGCACTCGATGGGGACGTCGAAAGACTTCGTCGCCGAGGAGAAGCGCGCCGCTCAGAACGTGGTCACGGCCGCAAAGGTCGCCGGGGTCAAACGCGTGGTCTACCTCAGTGGTCTGCATCCCGAAGGCGAGCTGTCGCCGCATCTGGCGTCGCGCGCGGCCGTCGGGGACATTCTCATCGGGTCCGGCATCGAAACCCTGGTGCTGCAGGCCGGCATCGTGGTGGGCTCCGGTTCGGCGTCGTTCGAGATGATCCGCCATCTCACCGACCGGCTGCCGGTCATGACGACCCCGAAATGGGTGCACAACAAGATCCAGCCCATCGCGATCGACGACATCCTGCACTACCTGGTCGAGGCAGCGACGGCGTCGGTACCGCAGTCCCGGACGTGGGACGTCGGCGGACCCGACGTCCTCGAGTACGGCGACGCCATGCAGGTCTACGCCGACGTCGCCGGGCTGCGCAGGCGCGTCATCGTTGCCATCCCGTTCCTGACCCCCGCCATCGCGAGTTGGTGGGTCGGGTTGGTGACGCCCATTCCGCTGGGGCTGGCCCGGCCCCTGGTCGCGTCGCTGGAATGCGACGCGGTGGCCCTCGAACACGACATCGACGCGGTCATTCCGCCGCCGCCAACCGGTCTGACCGGCTACCGCGACTCGGTGGTGCTGGCGCTGCAGAGCGAAGACCACCCCAAGGCCGGCCGTCGGCTGTTGATGCGTTGGAGTCCCACCACGGCGCAGTGACGCCCGCGGGTCGGTGCCGCTAGGGCCGCCGCAGCGCCGAGGCGTTGTCGTTGTCCACCTGCAGCGGGATGCCGGTGCGGGCCGCGGTCTCGAGCATGTGCTCGATGACGTTCTTACCCAGCGCGGTCTCCCCGGGCAGCTCGATCGGATACACACCGTCGAAGCACGCCGAACACAGCCGCGACGCCGGCTGCTCGGTGGCCGCGATCATGCCCTGGCGGCTGATGTAGCTCAGGGTGTCCGCGCCGATCGCCCGTCGGACGCCGTCGAGCATCTCGCCCTCGTCCGCCGAGTTGCTCGCGGCGTTGGCGATGAGCTCGGCGGGCGTGGCGAAGTCGATGCCGTAGAAGCACGGCCACTTGACCGGCGGAGACGCGATCCGCACGTGCACCTCGACGGCTCCGGCCTCGCGCAGCATCCGGATCAGCGCGCGCTGGGTGTTGCCGCGCACGATCGAGTCGTCGACGACGATCAGCCGCTTGCCGCGGATGACTTCCTTGAGCGGGTTGAGCTTGAGTCGGATGCCGAGCTGCCGAATGGTCTGGGAGGGCTGGATGAAGGTCCGCCCGACGTACGCGTTCTTCATCAGACCCTGCCCGTACGGGATGCCTGAGCCCTGCGCGTAGCCGACCGCGGCCGGGGTTCCCGACTCGGGGACGCCGATCACCAGGTCGGCCTCGACGGGCGATTCGGCCGCCAGCCGGCGACCGATCTCCACCCGGGTGCCGTGCACGGAGCGGCCCGCCAGCGTGCTGTCCGGGCGGGCGAGGTAGACGTACTCGAAGACACATCCCTTGGGCGTCGGGTTTGCGAAGCGTGTGGAACGCACGCCGTCCGCGTCGATGGCGAGCAGCTCGCCCGGCTCGATGTCACGGACGAACGCCGCGCCGACGATGTCCAGCGCGGCGGTTTCCGAGGCCACCACCCAGCCGCGGTCCAGCCGACCCAGCGACAGCGGCCGCACCCCGTAGGGGTCGCGCGCGGCGTAGAGGGTGTTCTCGTCCATGAAGGTCAGGCAGAACGCGCCGCGCACGGTGGGCAGCAGTTCCAGAGCAGCCTGCTCGAGCGAGGAGTCCGCCGCACCGTGGGCCAGCAGCGCACCGAGGATGTCGGAGTCGGTGGTGGCGGTGACGGCGCCGCGGTTGCCCATCAGCCCTTCGTCACGGGCGCGTGCGGCCAACTCGGCGGTGTTGACCAGGTTTCCGTTGTGGCCCAGGGCCACCCCGGTGCCCGCGGCGGTGTTACGGAAGACGGGCTGGGCGTTCTCCCAGGTGGTGGAACCGGTGGTGGAGTAGCGGCAGTGGCCGACGGCGACGTGGCCCGGCATCGCGGCCAGGGTCTGCTCGTCGAACACCTGGCTCACCAGCCCGAGATCCTTGAACACCAGCACCTGCGAGCCGTCCGCCACGGCGATGCCCGCGGCCTCCTGACCCCTGTGTTGCAGCGCGTAAAGGCCGTAGTACGTGAGCTTGGCCACCTCTTCGCCAGGCGCCCACACCCCGAAAACTCCGCATTCTTCCTTGGGATCGTCTTCGGGTGGCACGTCGGTCACGATGGCTGCTCCCTAGGGGCGGTGGGTGACATCGGCAAGTCTACGGTGAACGCCGGGGGAAGGTTGAATCGACCGGCGGTGTCGTCGATAAACTTCAACACCGATCTTCAACAGCGATGGCACCGCGAACATTTCTCGGAGGAGTTCGCGTGCAGAGGGTCCAGGCCCAGGAGCAGACGGCCACGGAAGAACGGCAGCCGACATGGCGGCCCGTCACTCGGGTCGCCTTCCGGTTCGCCGTCGCCTATCTCGGGTTGTTCTGCCTGATCTACGCCCAGATCACATTCGTCTACACCGGAGTCCTCTCGTTCTGGCTGCCGCAGAACGCCGTGCTCTGGCAGATGTCGGCGCTGGACCCGGTGACCCATTGGGTGGGCCGGACAGTGTTCGGTGTCGACGCGCGACTGAACCCGATGTCCGGCAGCGGCGACCAGGCGGCCATCTGGGTGCTGGTCTTCTGCCTGCTCGTGGTGGCCGTCATCATCACCGCGGTGTGGTCGGTGCTCGACCGGCGGCGAACGGCCTATCCACGACTCGCGGCGTGGTTCGCAGTATTCCTGCGCCTGTGCCTGGGCGGCCAGATGTTGTTCTACGGCTTTGCCAAAGTCATCCCGACCCAGATGCCAGCGCCGCCGCTGGCGGCTCTGCTCGAACCGTTCGGCAACCTGAGTCCGATGGCGGTGCTGTGGTTGCAGGTGGGAACTTCGCACCCTTACGAGATCGCGCTCGGATCGATCGAGGTGTTAGCCGGACTGCTGCTGTTCGTGCCGCGGACCGCCACGGCGGGCACGGTTCTGAGCGTGGCCGGGACCGCGCAGATCTTCCTGCTGAACATGACCTACGGCGTGCCGGTGAAGATCCTGTCGGCACACCTGCTGGTCATCAGCGTGGTGTTGCTGGCGCCGCAGGCGCGGCGCCTGACCGGGGCGCTGCTCGGTAGGGAAGTCGCCGCCGAGCGACGCCGTCTGCTGTTCGACTCCCCGCGACATGACCGCATCGCCGCCTGGGTCCAGGTGGCACTCGGCCTCTGGGTGTTGGCCGGCTGCCTTGTGTACAACGTGCAGTCGTGGCGGGAGTTCGGCGGCGGGCGGGAAATGCCGGAGCTGTACGGCATCTGGTCGGTCACGGATTTCACCGTCGACGGCGCTGCGCTGCCTCCCCTGTTGAGCGATGAGGTCCGTTGGCAGAAGATTGTTTTCGACGTCCCCCAGGTCGCGACGTACCAACGGATGGACGGCGAACTGGTTGATGTCGCCGCATCCTTGTCAGAGGGGACGCTGACGTTGTCGGACCTCTCTGGTGAAAGTCCGTCGCCGCTGGCGACGATGACAATCGACCGGCACGGCCCGGATTCGTTGCGTCTGGAGGGCACACTCGACGAACGTCCGGTGACCATCACGCTTGACCGCCTGCCGCTTGACGAGTTCACGCTCCACAACCGCGGCTTCCACTGGGTGCAGGAGGAACCCTTCTTCGGGTAGGGAGTGCACCTCGCTCAGTCGGGGAGACGGACGACCGGCAGCAGCTCGGCGATCTCCGCAGCTCTGGTGCCCGACATCTGCAGCCCACCGGCGGCAGCCGCGTCGGCGACCGACAGCAGCCCGGCGGCCAGCAGCAGCCAGGTGCGCGGGGCGGCCTCGACCACGTTGGGCGGGTTGCCGCGGGTGTGCCTGGGACCTGCGATGCACTGCACCGCCACGAACGGCGGCACCCTGACTTCGACGCTGGCACCCGGCGCGCTCTCAGCGAGCGTCCTGGCGGTCAACCGCACCGCGTCGGCCAGCTCGGCACGCGTGGGTGGGGCCACGTCGCCGTCGCGGAGCCAGCCGGCCAGCGCCGCCACCGCGGCCCGGGTCTTTGCCGGATCGGCACTACGACGAGCAGCCACGCTCTATGGTCTCAAAAGTGTCTGTCGACCGCGACGACCCGCCGTACAAGCTCGCGGGCGCGCTCTTCCTGGCGATCGCAGTCTTCGCAGGCACGCTGCTGTTCCTGCAGTTCCGCGGCGAGTTCACCGCAAAGACCACGCTGACGCTGACATCCCCGCGCGCCGGCCTGGTGGTGGAACCGGGCGCCAAGGTCACCTTCAACGGCGTCGAGATCGGCCGGGTGGACCGGATCGAGGGGATCTCAGAACGCGATGCCACCGGCGCCAGGCTCATGCTGGACGTCGATCCGGACTACGTACGGCTCATTCCGGCAAATGTGGTGGCCGAGATCCGCGCGACCACCGTCTTCGGCAACAAGTACGTGTCCTTCAGTTCACCCAACGACCCTGTCGCCCAACGCATCTCCTCCGATGACACGGTCGCGGTCACGACGGTCACGACGGAGTTCAACACGTTGTTCGAGACCGTCACCGAGATCGCGCAGCAGGTGGATCCGGTCAAGCTGAACCAGACGCTGAGTGCCGCGGCGGAAGCGCTGACCGGCCTGGGTGAGCGGTTCGGCGAATCCCTGGTCGACGGCAACCGCATTCTCGAGGAGCTGATCCCGCAGCTGCCACGGTTGCGCTACGACATCGACCGGGTGGCGGCGCTGGCCGACGTGTACGCCGATGCGTCCCCGGACCTTCTCGACGGTCTGGATGCCGCGGCCACGACAGCGCGCACGCTCACCGAGCACTCCGGCGACGTCGACGCCGCGTTGCTGGCCGCTCTCGGCTTCGCCGACGACAACACCGAGGTATTCGATCGTGCGGGGCCGTATCTGGTGCGCGGTGCCGCCGACCTGGTGCCGACGTCGATGCTGCTCGACGAGTACCGCGGGATGATCTTCTGCACCATCCGCAACTACGCCGAGGTGGGCCCGGAGATCGCGCGTACCCTCGGGGACAACGGGTACTCGCTTCGGGCCGCCGGGACGGTGCTCGGCGCCGGAAACCCGTTCGTCTATCCCGACAACCTGCCGCGGGTGAACGCCAGCGGTGGCCCGGGGGGCCGGCCGGGTTGCTGGCAGAAGGTGACCCGCGACCTGTGGCCGATGCCCTACCTGGTGATGGACACCGGCTACAGCCTGGCGCCCTACAACCACGCCGGAATTCCGGAACCGATGCTCGTCGACTATGTGTGGGGCAGGCAGATCGGCGCACCGACGATCAACCCTTGACCTCAATATTCGTTGAGGTTCTAGGTTGGGGACATGACCTTCACCGCATTCGAGATCGAGTTCATGAAGCAGGCCGACATCGGCAGGTTGGCCACCATCCAACCCGATGGCACCCCGCAGAACAGCCCGGTCGGCTTCGCATTCAACGAGCAGCTCGGCACCATCGACATCGCCGGCTACGAGATGTCGCGCAGCCGCAAGTTCCGCAATCTCGCGCGAAACAACAAGGTGGCCTTCGTCGTCGACGACATCCCGTCGCGGGATCCGTGGCGGGTGCGCTGCCTGGAGATCCGCGGCACCGCCGAACAGGCACAGCTCGACGAAACCCCACGCGAACCCAACGGCGATCCGCTCGACACCGCGATCATCCGCATCACGCCGCGGCGGGTGATCAGCTTCGGGATCGACGACCAGACCACCGAACCGCACCAGCTCGTCGCCCACGTCCGAAACGTCGGCTGATCCCCTCGCCCTCACCCCTGCGCCTCTGCACGGCGAGCGCCCCCACAGCTCCCGCCTCGTTGACCGCCAGATGGGCCAGCATCGGCGCTGCCAGGCTGCCCGACTTCGCATACAGCCAGTCGAAGACCCACCCCGCGGCGGCGGTCACCAGCACCGTGCCCGACACCGGCTGCCCCGCCGCGCGGGCGTCGGTTACATGGGACAGCCCGAAGACGGCCGCCGCGACCAGCCGCCCGCCGGGCGCGCCGAACGCCCGCTTCGCGACGGTGCCCAAGGCGGCCCGGTAGGCCACCTCCTCGGTCCACACCGTGCCCACCGGGATGCGCAGCAGCAGCCAGTGACCAGCGGAGGCGGGCAATGTGCGTTCGGCCATTCCGGCGCGCACCGGCCGGATGACCGTGCCGGCTGCCACCGCGAGCGCCACGGGTGCAGCGACCGCCGCTCCCCACCGCAGGCCCGCCCACAGCTCAGGAGGTCGCAGACCGTGCGGGGCACCGCCGGCCAGCGACACCGAGGTACCGAACACCGCGTGCGGAATCGGATTCCACTGCAACGGGATTCGTGGTGTCGTCACGCTCCACCCGATGAGCACCGCCGCCAGCGCGGCCGTCCTGAGCTTGTCGCGCACTATTTCACGCTGTCGTAAGACTCGGCCTGCTCCAAGGCCAACCGGATCCGTTCGGTGTCCGCCGGCGTCCATCCCGGCGGCGGAGCGACACCCACCCACCCGTCGAGGATGAAGTCGCCGTAGTTGTGCCCGTGACCGCCCGGGACCGACGCCGCATTCGTCAGATCGGCGGCGACCTGCCAAAACGTGATGATGGGGTACCAGCGCATGGAGGCCGTCCGGTCGCGCCCCGGCGGCTCGGCGAGCCAGTCGGGGCGGCTGAACAGCAGATCCGGCGACCACCAGACGATCGGGTCGGAGGCGTGCTGCAGGAACAGCACCCGGGTTCCGTCCCACGGGGCCGCGGTGTCGCCGGCGATCTCGGTGGCACTGTTGCCCTGGGAGAAGCGCACCGTCCTGCCGTCGTCGTAGCGCGGCTCCACCTCGGGAGTGCCCGGATCACGGCGCGCCGTGATCGCCCGCCACAGCGGGCTGGCGTTGGGCGGACCGACCCAGAGCACCGAGGAGAAGCCCATCCGGGAGATGTCGGGCAGCCAGTCGAAGGCGCCCTGTCCGGCCATCGAACCCAAACTCTCGCCATAGAGCAGCAGCTGCGGACGCTGCTCCGGCGGCAGCTCTGCCCACCGGCCGTGAATCGCGTCGATCATCAGCCTGCCGGCTTCCATCGACTTGCGCTGATCGCCGAGGAACGAGATCCAGCTCGGCAGATAGGAATACTGCGACCCGACGATCGCGGTGTCGCCGTTGTACATCATCTCCAGCGCACCCGCGGCGATCGGGTTGACCCACCCGGTGCCGGTCGTCGGGACTATCGCGAGCACCTCGCGATCGAAGGCGCCCGTCCGTTCCAGCTCGCTGAGGAGCACCGCCATCCGGGCTTCGTCGGTGTCGGCGGTCTGCAACCCGACGTAGGCCCGGATGGGTTCAAGGGCCGGCCGCCCGTTGATCCGGGCGAGTTCGTCGGCGTCGGGTCCGCCCGCGACGAAGCTGCGGCCCTGGTAGCCCAGGGAGTCCCACGAAGCGAAAGACTCTGGGCTACCCGATCTTTCGGGTTGCTGGGGCTGGACCACGCCTTCCCGCGTTGTGGTGTTCTGCGGCTGGAACACCCGGTTGGCGCCGGCGAGAAAACCTCGCAGCAGCACACCGTTGACCAGGGTGATCACCAGCACCACGACGATCGCGGTGCCGATGAACAACGCCACCTCGTCGGACAACCGCCAGCGGCGGATGAGCACCCGGGCCATGGTCTTGATGACTTCGAGCAGCACCCGGGACCCTGCGACGCACACGCCCGCCACCACCACCGCGATCACAAAGGTGCGTAGATAGCTCACGGTGCTGGGGCCCTGCATACCCATCAGCGACGAGACCTGACGCTGCCATGCGGCCGCCGGAATCACCATGAGCAGACACGCCGCGACCGACAGCACGACGGTGACCGCTTTCAGCGTGTACAAGACGACTGGGCCCGGTGGCCACCACCTGCGGCGCGCCAGCAGGAACCGGCGCATCATCTTCGACACGAACACCCCGATGCCGTAACCGATCGCCGCGGTCACGCCCCCGATCAGCCCCTGGAACAGCCAGTCGCGTGGCAGCAGCGACGGGGTCATCGACAGACAGAAGAACAGTGCGCCGAAGGCGGCACCGGTGAAATCCAGGCGCAGCAGCCGAAATGCCCAGAGATAGAACGGACGTTCCTGGTGGTCCTGCGTCGTCACCCGAACAACCCGGGCAGCACGCCCTCCGACGTGCGCCGCAACTCCTCCAGGGTCACCGTGAACTGGCCCTGCACCTCGATGGTCGCCTCGCCCCCGTCGGGTCCTTCGTCGACGACCCCGATGCGGGTGGCCGGCAGCCCGCGGGCCTGACACATCGCGGTGAACCTGCTCTCTTCGGTGCGGGGCACCGCGACCAGCACCCGCCCGGCGGACTCGGAGAACAGGAATACGAACGGGTCGCTCGACTCGGGAAGTACCAGGCGGCAACCGGTTTCGCCGGTGAGCGCGGCCTCGACGACAGACTGGATCAATCCGCCTTCGGACAGGTCGTGGGCGGCGGAGACCAGACCGTCCCGCGATGCGGCGGTGAGCACATCGGCCAGCAGGCGTTCCCGTTCCAGGTCGACCACGGGCGGTACGCCGCCGAGATGGTCGGCGGTGACCTGAGCCCAGATCGAGCCGTCGAACTCGTCGCGGGTGTCGCCCAGCAGGATCAGCGTCTCACCGGGTTCGTTGCCGAATCCGGTGGGAAGACGTCGGCTCACGTCGTCCAAGACGCCGAGCACCCCGACCACCGGGGTGGGCAGGATCGGGGTGGTACCGGTCTGGTTGTAGAAGCTGACGTTGCCTCCGGTGACCGGAATGCCAAGGGTGGCAGCGCCGTCGGCCAAGCCGCGCACCGCCTGCGAGAACTGCCACATCACGCCTGGATCCTCGGGGGAACCGAAGTTCAGACAGTTGGTCACTGCAATCGGGGTGGCGCCGGTGACGGCGACGTTGCGGTAGGCCTCGGCCAGCGCGAGCTGCGCACCGGCATACGGGTCGAGCGCCGTGTAGCGCCCCGACGCGTCGGTGGAGATCGCGACGCCGCGTCCGGTCTCCTCGTCGACGCGCAGCACACCACCATCGGCGTTCTCCGCCAGCACGGTGTTGCCGCGCACGTAACGGTCGTACTGCTCGGTGATGAACGCGCGACTGCACAGGTGCGGGCTGCCGACCATGGCGAGCAGCGTCGAGCGCAGCCCGTCTCCGCTCGACGGCCGCGGCAACGACGCCGAGGTGTCGGCGTTGAGAGCGTCCTGTGTGTCGGGCCGCTGCACCGGCCTCTCGTAGACCGGGCCCTCGTGCGCGACCGTGCGCGGCGGCACGTCGACGACGGTTTCACCGTGCCAGGTGATCTCGAGCCGGTCGCCGTCGGTCACCTCACCGATGACGGTGGCCAGGACGTCCCACTTGCGACACACGGCCATGAAGGCGTCGACGTGCTCCGGCGTCACGACCGCGCACATCCGTTCCTGGGACTCACTCGACAGGATCTCGGCCGGGGTCATGTTGGCCGCCCGCAGCGGCACAGTCTCCAGCGCCACCTTCATGCCGCCGTCACCCGCGGCCGCCAGTTCCGAAGTAGCACAGGCTAATCCGGCACCACCAAGATCCTGGATACCGACCACGAGATCGGCGGCGTACAGCTCCAGGCAACACTCGATGAGGACCTTCTCGGTGAACGGGTCACCGACCTGGACAGACGGCAGCTTCTTGCGGCCCGGGCCGCCCCCGCCCTCGTCGCCGCCGAACGTCTCCGAGGCCAGCACCGAGACCCCGCCGATGCCGTCGAGGCCGGTGCGGGCTCCGAACAGGATGATCTTGTTGCCGGCCCCGGAGGCGAACGCCAGCTGCAGATCCTCTTTGCGCAGCACGCCGACGCACAGCGCGTTCACCAGAGGGTTGCCGGCGTAGCTGGCGTCGAACACCGTCTCCCCGCCGATGTTGGGCAGGCCCAGCGAGTTGCCGTATCCCCCGACGCCGCGCACCACACCGTCGAGGACGCGCCGGGTGTCCGGGGCGTCGGCTTCCCCGAACCGCAGCTGGTCCATCACCGCCACCGGCCGGGCGCCCATCGCCATGATGTCGCGGACGATGCCGCCGACGCCGGTGGCGGCTCCCTGGTACGGCTCGATGTAGGACGGGTGGTTGTGGGACTCCACCTTGAAGGTGACCGCCCACCCGTCGCCGATGTCGACGACGCCGGCGTTCTCACCGATACCGGCGAGCATGGCTTCGCGCATCTTGGCGGTGGTGGTCTCACCGAAGTAGCGCAGATGCACCTTGGAGGACTTGTAGGAGCAGTGTTCGCTCCACATCACCGAGTACATCGCCAGCTCGGCATCGGTGGGCCGACGTCCGAGGATCTCGCGGATCCGCTCGTACTCGTCGTCCTTGAGCCCCAGCTCACGGAAGGGCTGGGGTTGGTCAGGCGTCGCGGCCGCGCGCTCGACAGTGTCTACCTCTTGGGTCAGCCCAGACGTCACCGAAACAGTCTAACGGCGCGGCCCGTCAGCCTCCGGCGACGCAGAACGCGTTGCCCTCGGGGTCGGCCAGCACCACCCAGTCGAACTCGGGCCCGAAGCTGTGCCGACCGGTTTCCCGCGCTCCCAGACCGACCAGACGCGCCACCTCGGCCTCCTTGTCGGCGCTGTGGAAGTCCAGGTGCACCTTGTTCTTGCCCGGCGTCGGATCCGGCACCCGCTGGAAGCCCAGCGCCGGCCGTCCCTCGCTCGTGACCATGACGAATTCGCCTGGAGCGACAGCGTTCACGTCGCCACCGGCGGCCTGGGCCCACCAGCCGGCGAGTCCGTCGGGGTCGACACAATCGATGGTGATCATCTCGATGCCAAGTGCCATACGCCGACCCTAGATCAGGCGGGTGACAAAAACGCCGCAAGTGCCGCAGAGTAGGCGGCGACATCGGAAGACCCCATCACTTCGCGCGCCGAGTGCATCGCCAACTGGGCGGCGCCGACATCCACGGTGGGGATACCGGTACGCGCCGCCGTCATCGGACCGATCGTCGATCCGCACGGCAGGTCCGCACGGTGCTCGTAGCGCTGCAGCGCAACACCCGCCTGCCCACACGCCAGGGCGAACGCCGCAGCGGTGCGGCCGTCGGTGGCATACCGCAGGTTGGGCTGCACCTTCAGCACCGGACCCGCGTTGACCTCGATGAGGTGGCCGGGTTCATGCCGCTCCGGATAGTTCGGATGGGTGGCGTGCGCCATGTCTCCAGAGGCGACCATCGACTCCGGCAGCCGACGCAGAAAGTCCTCCCGCCCGCCGCCGGCAGCCAGCGTGAGCCGCTCCAGCACCGTCAACAGCAGGTCGGACTGCGCACCGTGGCCGGACTGGGACCCGACCTCCTCGTGGTCGAAGAGCACCAGCACCGGGGTGACACCGGACGGCGGTGCCGCCAGGAGCGCCTCCAGCCCGGCGTAGCACGTCGCCTGGTTGTCCAGCCGCGGCGCGCTGAGCAGGTCACCTTCGGCGCCGACGAGTCGCGACGGGGTGATGTCGTGGGTCATCAGATCGGCGCCGAGCACATCCTCGACGTCGACGCCGGCCCGCTCGGCCACGTATGCCGGGAACGACCGGGCCCCACTGCCCGCCCCCCAGACCGCGTTCACGTGCCGCTGCGGGTTGAGCTCGACGGCCTTGCGGTCCTCGGCGAGGTGGATGGCCAGCTGCGGCACCCTCAGGATCGGCTCGTCGATCTTGACCAGCTGGTGGGTCACCGTGTCGCCCCTGCGCACCGACAGCCGTCCGCTGATCCCGAGGTCCCGGTCCAGCCAGGAGTTCAGCCACGCACCTCCGTAGGGTTGCAGCGCCACCACCTGCCAGCCCGAGACGAACCGGTCCGGGTGCTGTTTGACCCTCAGGTTGGGGCTGTCGGTGTGGGCGCCGACGACCCGGAACGGCGCGCCGGTATCCCCGCCGGACCGCCATGCGATCAGCGAACCTGCCCGGACGGCGAAGTGATCACCCGACGCCGGCCACGGCTGACTCTCGGACAGTTCGGTGAATCCGGCCGCGCGCAGCCTCGCCGCGGCCGTTTCACAGGCGTGGAACGGCGAGGGCGATGCGTCGATGAACTCGCACAGGCCCTGCGGAGTTGCAGACATGTTCTCCATCATCGTCGATCATCGGCGATGATCTTGATCTAGGGTCAGACGCGTGCCCACTCCCCTGCCGCAGGCGGTACTGGCGCCGCTGACGCCTGCGGCCCTGTTTCTGGTTGCGACGATCGACGAGGGTGGCGAGCAGACCGTTCACGATGCGCTGGGGGACATCGCCGGTCTGGTGCGGGCGATCGGGTTCCGCGATCCCGCCAAGCGGCTGTCGGTGGTGACGTCGATCGGGTCGCAGGCCTGGGACCGGTTGTTCTCCGGCCCGCGTCCCGCCGAACTGCATCCGTTCGTCGAACTCACCGGCGGACGCCACCACGCCCCGTCGACCCCCGGGGATCTGTTGTTCCACATCCGCGCCGAGTCGATGGATGTCTGTTTCGAGTTGGCAACCAAACTCGTGGCCGCCATGGATGCGATCACCGTCGTCGACGAGACGCACGGGTTCCGGTTCTTCGACAACCGCGACCTGCTGGGATTCGTCGACGGTACCGAGAACCCCGATGGCCCACTGGCCGACAGCGCCACCCAGATCGGCGCCGAGGACCCAGATTTCGCCGGCGGCTGCTACGTGCACGTGCAGAAGTACGTCCACGACATGGACGCGTGGAATGCGCTCACGACCGGCGAACAGGAACGGGTGATCGGACGCACCAAGCTCGACGACATCGAGCTCGATGACGACGTCAAACCTGCGAATTCACATGTGGCACTGAACGTCATCACCGACGACGACGGCAACGAGTTGAAGATCGTGCGACACAACATGCCCTTCGGCGAGATCGGCAAGGGCGAATTCGGTACCTACTTCATCGGTTATTCGCGCTCCGCGGTGGTCACCGAGCGGATGCTGCAGAACATGTTCGTCGGCGACCCGCCGGGGAACACAGACCGCGTCCTGGATTTCTCCACCGCCGTCACCGGCTCGATGTTCTTCACACCGATCGTGGACTTCCTCAACGACCCACCCCCGTTACCCGATTCGACCGTCGACGACGAGGTGGTCCCGACGGTGACTTCCGCCGAGCGTGACGGGTCCCTGAGGATCGGCAGCCTGAAAGGACAACCCCGATGAACAACCTGTATCGCGAGCTGGCACCGGTCACCGAGGCCGCCTGGTCGGAGATCGAGCTGGAGGCCACCCGCACTTTCAAGCGCCACATCGCCGGCCGTCGGGTCGTCGACGTGAGCGAACCGGGCGGGCCGGTGACGGCCGCGGTGAGCACCGGTCACCTGACCGATGTCACCGCCCCCGGCGACGGGGTGCTCGCCCACCTGCGTGACGCCCGTCCGCTGGTCCGGTTGCGGGTGCCGTTCACCGTCAACCGGATCGACATCGACGACGTCGAGCGGGGTTCTCAGGATTCGGACTGGGATCCGGTCAAGGAGGCCGCCAGGAAGCTTGCCTTCGTCGAGGACCGGGCGATCTTCGAGGGTTATGAGGCCGCCCACATCAGCGGGATCCGCAAGTCGAGCTCCTGCCCGAACCTGGCACTGCCCGAAGACCCCCGTGAGATCCCCGATGTGATCAGCCAGGCGCTATCGGAACTGCGGCTGGCCGGCGTCGACGGCCCCTACAGCGTGCTGTTGTCGGCAGAGGTGTACACCAAGGTCAGCGAGACCACCGCCCACGGCTATCCGATCCGTGAGCACCTCAACCGGCTGGTCGACGGCGACATCATCTGGGCCCCGGCCATCGACGGCGCCTTCGTGTTGTCCACCCGCGGTGGTGATTTCGATTTGCAGTTGGGCACCGACGTGTCGATCGGGTACCTGTCCCACGACGCGGACACCGTCTCGCTGTACCTGGAGGAGACGCTGACGTTCCTGTGCTACACCGCGGAGGCGTCGGTCGCCCTCAGCGCCTGACCGTTGCCCCGCGAGCGCGACGTTTTGCTCAGGAGACCAGAACCGAGTCCAGAGCGGACAGGAACAGCCCGAGCCCGTCGTCGGACGGGCCGGTCAGCGCTTCGGTGGCGTGCTCGGGGTGCGGCATCAGGCCCACGACGCGGCCGTTCGCCGAGCTGATTCCTGCGATGTCGCGCATCGAGCCGTTGGCATTCTCCCGGTAGCGGAAGACGACCCGGCCCTCCCCCTCGAGCTCGTCGAGCACCGCCTCGCTCGCGACGTAACGACCCTCGCCGGACTTCAGCGGCACCAGCAGGTCGGCACCCTGCTCGTAGCGCGACGTCCAGGCCGACGTGTTGGATGCGACCTCGAGCCAGACGTCGCGGCAGATGAAGTGCAGACCGGCGTTGCGGGTCAGTGCTCCTGGCAGCAGACCGGCCTCGCAGAGCACCTGGAAACCGTTGCAGATCCCCAGCACGGGCATGCCGCGCTCGGCAGCGGTGACGACCTCTCCCATCACCGGGGCGAACCGCGCGATCGCGCCGCAGCGCAGATAGTCGCCGTAGGAGAAGCCGCCGGGGACCACCACCGCGTCGACCCCCTTGAGGTCGGCGTCGGCGTGCCACAGACTCACCGCTTCGGCGCCGGCCAGCCGCACCGCCCGGGACGCGTCGATGTCGTCGAGGGTGCCCGGAAATGTGATGACCCCCACTCGAGCGCTCATCGGTGTGTCTCCGGTTCCCAGCTCACTGTCCAGTCCTCGATCACGGTGTTGGCCAGCAGCGATTCGGCGATCTCGGTCAACTTCTGATCGTCGATACCGTCGTCGACCTCGAGTTCGAATCGCTTACCTTGCCGCACATCTGAGATGCCGTCGAAGCCCAGACGGCCGAGGGCACCGACGATCGCCTGCCCCTGGGGATCGAGGATCTCGTTCTTCGGCATGACGTGTACCACCACTTTTGCCACGGCGATCACTCTACCTGCGGAGAAGACGGCGCCGCGGCAGCGCGAGGGTCAATCGCTGTCCCGCAGGTCCCGGGCACGCCACAATGGAGGGATGCAGCTCACACATTTCGGCCATTCCTGCCTGCAGGCACACTTCAGTGACGGCTCGGGCGCGCAGACCACGGTGCTGTTCGATCCGGGCACCTTCTCCCACGGCTTCGAGGGCATCACGGGACTGTCGGCGATCCTGATCACCCATCAGCACCCCGATCACGCCGATACCGAGCGGCTGCCCGCGCTCATCGACGCCAACCCGCAGGCCGCCCTGTACGCGGACCCGCAGACCGCCGCCCAGCTGGGCGGGCCGTGGCAACCGGTGCAGGTCGGCGACGAACTGTCCATCGGCCACCTCACGGTGCGGGGTGTCGGTGGCACACACGCGGTGATCCATCCGGAAATCCCTGTGATCGACAACATTTCGTACCTCATCGGTGACGACGAGCACCCCGCGCGACTGATGCATCCCGGCGACGCGCTGTTCGTCCCCGACGAGCCTGTCGACGTGCTGGCCACGCCGGCCGCCGCGCCGTGGATGAAGATCTCCGAAGCGGTGGACTACCTCCGCGCGGTCGCGCCGACCCACGCGGTGCCGATCCACCAGGGGATCGTCGACCCCGTCGCCCGGCCGATCTACTACGGCCGCCTGTCGGAGATGACGGACACCGACTTCCAGGTCCTCGAACCCGAGAACGGCACCCAGTTCTGAGTGAATCGGGCGCGCTGACGCCCCCTAGGTGTCGTGTTTCGCGCCGAATTCGCCGTCAGCTGACGTCGCGGGCGGCGGCGCGACCGGCAGCCCGGCCGGAGAACACGCAGCCGCCGAGGAATGTCCCCTCCAGAGACCGGTAGCCGTGCAACCCACCCCCGCCGAATCCGGCAGCCTCGCCGGCGGCGTACAGCCCGGGCAGCACCTCCCCGTCACTGCGCAGCACACGTGAGTCGAGGTCGGTTTCCAACCCGCCCAAAGATTTACGAGTCAGTATGTGCAGCTTCACGGCGATCAGCGGTCCGGCTTTCGGATCCGTCAACCGATGCGGGGCGACCACCCGGCTGATCCGGTCGGCCAGGTAGCCGCGGGCGGCCCGGATCGCGGTGACCTGGCTGTCCTTGGTGAACCGGTTGGCCACCTCCCGATCTCGGGCGGTGACCTCCTCCTCGACGACGGCGAAGTCCAGCGGCTCGACGTCGGGTACCGCGTTCATCGCCGCAACCAGATCGCGCAACGACGAGGCGGTGACGAAGTCGACGCCCTTGTCGACGAACGCGTGGACCGGCGCGGGACCGTTGCGGGCACGATCCAGCACACCACGCACACTGCGACCGGTCAGGTCGGGGTTCTGCTCCTGGCCCGACAGGCCGAACTCCTTGTCGATGATCCGGGAGTTGAGCACGAACCACGTGTAGTCGTGGCCGGTCTTGGCGATGTACTCCAACGTGCCCAGGGTGTCGAATCCGGGGTACAGCGGCGCGGGCAGGCGCCTGCCGGTGGCGTCGAGCCACAGCGACGACGGTCCGGGCAGGATCCGGATGCCGTGCATCGGCCAGATCGGGTCGTAGTTGGTGATGCCCTCGGTGTAGTGCCACATCCGGTCGCTGTTGATCAGGTTCCCGCCCGCCGCCGCGGAGATCTCCAGCATCCGGCCGTCCACATGGGCCGGAACTCCGCTGAGCAGCTGTTCGGGAACCCGTCCCATGCGCGCCGGCCAGTTCCTGCGGACCAGGTCGTGATTGCCGCCGATGCCGCCGCTCGCGACCACGACGGCCTGCGCCCGGAACTCGAAATCACCCACGACGTCGCGCGACGACGCGACTCCCCGCGCTGCGCTGGTGGGTTCGAGCACCGCGCCGCGGACCCCGACGACGGATCCGTTTTCGACGACGAGTTCGTCGACGCGGTGCCGGTGCGCGAACCGCACCCCCGCCAGCCGGCGAGCGAAGATGTCGACCAGCGCCGGACCCGTGCCCCACGTGATGTGGAAGCGCGGCACCGAGTTGCCGTGCCCCCGGGCGTCGTAGCCGCCCCGTTCGGCCCAGCCGACCAGGGCGAAGGTCTGCAGGCCGCGATCACGTAGCCAGCTGCGTTTTTCCCCTGCCGCGAAGTCGACGTAGGCGTGCGCCCACTGCCGGGGCCAGTGGTCCTCGGGCCGGTCGAACCCTGCGGTGCCGAGCCAGTCCTGCAACGCCAACTCGTGGCTGTCACGGATTCCGAGGCGGCGTTGTTCGGGACTGTCCACGAAGAAGAGTCCGCCGAAGGACCAGAACGCCTGACCGCCGACGTTGGCCTCGTTCTCCTGGTCGACGATCAGGACGCGACGGCCACGCTCGACCACTTCGCATGCGGCCACCAGGCCTGCCAGCCCGGCACCCACGACGATGACATCAGCGTCAGCCATTGCCCCAATCTACGGCCAGCGGCCCCTACGCGGCGTCGGACAGCGCAGGTCGAGGGCGCCATTCGTAGACGGTGGGGACGCAGGAGTGCATCAGCGCCAGGTCGACGGCGTCGAGCATGGCCTGCCGGGGACCCGGCCGGCGCAGGTGGCGCGCCGCGACCGCGACACGCACGACACCGGCGCGGCGCGCGGTGCGCTCGGCGGACAGCACCAGCGTGCGGCACCACCACGGCTCGGCCAGGAAACCCTCCCCGATCCCGAGCACCCGGGTGCGCACGGTCTGGTCGCGGACCAGGTCGGTGATGCCGGTCAGACCAGCCAGAAGCCGAAACCCGTTGCGGGGCAGTACCTTCACCGCGCCCGGGGAGACGTTCCACCCCGGGGCCGCGAACAGCCGGGTACGTAGGCCGAGGTGTTCGAGGGTACGGTCGGCGGCCATCAGCCGCAGGTTCGCCTCGTGAGCGGGCAACGTCGCGAACTCACCCTTGCGCGCTTTGGTGGCGGCCTCGTCGAACCCGTGCAGCACGATGGCGTCGCCGTCGGCCCGCCTGTCGGCCAACCACTGGACGGTGGCCGGGTCACTGTCGAGCCGGTATCCGCCTTTGAGACGCGGTGCCACCAGGAAAGACGCAGGCACTCCCCGGTCATCGAGCTGAGCACTGAATGATGCGACGTCGGCGAGCGTGCGCTCGCTGACACCGGAGATCGAGACGATCAGTTGTCCTGCCACATCCGCAGTGTCGCAACAGCAGATGTCGGGATGGTTGCGAACACTCCGACCACAGGTGTCGTTTCGGCTATCGCGGCAAGACGGCTTCGATCGCCGAGATCACCTCTGGGGCGTCGGGCTCGGTGCGGGGACGGAACCGCTTGACCTCGGTGGCGCCGGGGGCCAGCAGGAACTTCTCGAAGTTCCACTGCACGTCGCCGGCCTCACCCTGCTCGTCGGCGACCTTGGTGAGTTCGGCGTAGAGCGGGTGCCTGCCCGGGCCGTTGACCTCGGTCTTGGCCAGCAGCGGAAACGTCACCCCGTAGGTCGTCGAGCAGAACGTCTGGATCTCTTCGGCGGTGCCGGGCTCCTGGCCCATGAACTGGTTGCACGGCACACCGATCACCGTCAGGCCCCGGCCGGCGTACTCCTTCGCCAGTGATTCGAGCGCGCTGTACTGCGGCGTCAGACCGCATTTGGAGGCGACGTTCACCACAAGCGCCGCACCGTCGGCCAACTCCGCCAACGTGGTGGAACGGCCGTCGAGGGTGGTTAGCGCGATGTCGGTCAAGGGCGTTTCGGTCATGCACTCGACGCTACCCGTGGCTCATTTCGTGAACAGCATCCGGGCCACCCGCTGCACGGCGGCAATCGGATCTTGCCTGGTCTCGATCGCCTCGTTGAGCCAGAGCATCACAAAGCCGTGCACCAGCGACCATGCGGCGAGCGCGGCCGCCTGCGGATCCTGTTGGGCACGTGGATCTTTGAGCGTGCCCACGCCGGCGGCGAGCTCTGCACCCGCGGCATCCTGGGCCGCGACCAGCTCGGGGTTGTCGGGGTCCACCAGCGAACGGTCGAACATCACCTCGTAGTGGCCGGGGTGGTCCACGGCGAAACGCACGTATGCCAGTGCGGCGTCGTCGAACTGGGGTCGCGCCTCGGCGAGCACAGCCGCCAACTTGCGCCACCCCTGCTCCGCGAGAGCAGTGAACAGCCCGCGCCGGTCCACGAAGTGGTGTGCGGGTGCGGCATGCGAGACACCCGCCGCCCGTGCCAGCTCCCGCAGCGAGACTCCATCGGCCCCGCGCTCGGCCACCAGCGCTGCAGCCTGCCCGAGGATGGCGGCCTTGAGGTCGCCGTGGTGGTAGGAATCCCTGCTCATGGCCGTCATCGTACCGGCATCTTGACATTGACTAGTTGTCGGACCTAGCCATTAACTTGTCACTGTCAAGATGCGGCGGGCCCGTCGACGCTCCGACCGAAGGAGGTTTCCAATGCCCACCCTTCCCTGGACCACCCCTGCCGGTGCCGGCCCCCACCGCGGCGCACCTGGAACGTTGGCGATGGCTTCCCGCTTCGAGTTGGAAAGGTGGCGAGATGTGCCCGGCTTCTTTATCTCGGCACTGCGGATCCGCGATCAGATGCTGCAGTCGCCCGGCGTCATCGGAGTCTCTCTGGTCGCCCGGCCGTTGCGAAGGACCTTCTTCACATTGTCGGCTTGGCGCGATCGCGCCGCACTGAATGCCGCAGTGGCCGGTCAACCGCACGCCGCGACGATGGCCAGATACCGAACGCGGATGGCCGACTCCGCTTTCACCTTCTGGGAACCCGCCGACGATTCGCCCCCGGACTGGCGGGACGCCGTTGCGCGACTCGACGAGGCGGCCGAGATCCGGGCGGCCGCTGACGGCGGCCGGACACTTTAACCGCTGGCTTCGTCGGCGCCCACACCAGCCCTGTCCAACAGCCACGCGTACTGGAACGCAGCTTCCTTCCACCGCTCGTAACGCCCGCTGATTCCGCCGTGGCCGGCGTTCATCTCGGTCTTGAGCAACACCTTGGCGGCATCCTTTTCCGGGTCATCCTGGACGTGACGCAGCGCCGCAACCCATTTCGCCGGCTCCACGTAATACACCCGGGTGTCGTTGAGCGACGTCATCGCCAGGATCGCTGGATAGTTCTTGGGTTCGACGTTCTCATACGGCGAGTAGGACTTCATGTAGTCGTACACGTCGGGATCTTCCAACGGGTTTCCCCACTCGTCCCATTCGGTGACGGTCAGCGGCAGCGACGGGTCGAGGATCGTCGTGAGCGGGTCGACGAAGGGCACCGCGGCCAGGATGCCGGCGAAGAGGTCGGGTGCCAGGTTGGCCACCGCCCCCATCAGCAGGCCGCCCGCGCTGCCACCGTAGGCCACCAGATTCTCCGGACGGGTCACCTCCGTACCCACGAGGTGGCTTGCCACGGTGATGAAGTCGGTGAACGTGTTGCGCTTTTCCAGCAGCTTTCCGTGCTCGTACCAGGGTCTGCCGAGCTCGCCGCCACCGCGCACGTGGGCGATCGCGAACATCATCCCCCGATCGAGCAGCGACAGTCGCGCGATGGAGAAACGAGGGTCCTCACACGACTCGTAGGCGCCGTAGCCGTACAGCAGTACCGGCGCCGGATACTGCAGCCCGGCCCGGTGGATGATCGAGATCGGTACCCGCGCACCGTCGTGGGCGACCGCCCAGTCCCGCCGCTCGACGTAGTCTTCGGGCCGGTAGTCACCCAGTACCGGCTGCTCCCGCAGCAGCGTGCGTTCACCGGTGGCCAGGTCCAGGTCGTAAATTCGCACCGGCGTGACGAACGACGTCGCACCGATGCGGAGTTTGGGCGCGATCCAGTTCGGGTTGGCGGACAGCCCTGCCGACATCAGTTCGGAATCGAAGGTGATGTCCTGGGCCTGGCCGTATCCTTCTTCGTGGATGGGCCACAGCTGGATTCGCGGCAGCGCATCCTTGCGGTAGCTGACCACCAGGTGTCCGCCGAAGGCGTCGACGGAGTCCAATCGGACGTCGTGGCGATGCTCGATCAGGGTCCGGCTCTGTGCGGGATCGCTGACCGGTGCCTCGACGAGCGTGAAGTTCTCCGCTCCGTCGTTGTGCAGGATGAGGAATCGGTCCTGCCCGCCGACGACGACGTGGTCGACCGAGTACTCGACGTTCTCCCGCCGCGGCCATACCGAGGTGAACTCGGCCTGCGGGTCGGCGGCGTCCCCGTATCTCAGCTCGGAGGTCACCGCACTGCCCGCGGCGATGATCACGTACTTGTTGCTCCGGGTGCGTCCCACCGCAACCCAGAACCGTTCGTCGGGCTCGTGGTACACCCGTTCGGCCGGCAATCCGGCACCCAGCCGGTGGCGCCACACGGTGTCCGGCCGCCACGCGTCGTCCACGGTGACGTAGTAGACGGTGTGGTTGTCGGCCGCCCAGGTGGCGCCTGCGCCGATCCCGGCGATCTCGTCCTCGTAGCGTCGTCCGGTCCGTAAGTCCTTGAAGCGCAGCGTGTACCGCTCATCACCCTTGACGTCGACCGAGTACGCCAGGATGTTGCCGTCGATGCTGACGGTCGCCGCGCCCAGGGAGAAGAAATCGTGCCCCTCGGCTTCGACGTTCTCGTCGAGCAGCACCTGCTCACCGGGAATCTCGGTGTGCTCGTCGAACTGCGGCGGTGTCCAGTCGTCGGGATCGACTACCGGGCACCGGCACTGCACGCCGTACTGCTTTCCCTGGAAGCTGCGCCCGTAGTACCACCAGTCACCGCGACGGGTGGGCACCGAGAGGTCGGTCTCCTTGGTCCTGGACTTGATCTCGTCGAAGATCTTCTGGCGCAGCGGCTCGAGCGCCTCGGTCACACCGTCGGTGTAGGCGTTCTCGGCCTCGAGGTGGTCGATCACCTCCTGGCTGGACTTGTCCCGCAGCCACTCGTAGGGGTCGATGAACACGTCGCCGTGATGTTCCCGGCGGTGCGCTGCCCGCCTGGCAACCGGCGCCTGACCCGCGCTCACGCGGACGCGCCGATCCAGTCGTCGAATCGCAGACCCGAGATGCGTTCGTAGGCTTCGATGTATCGAGCCCTGGTGGCCTCGACGATGTCCGCGGGCAGCGGCGGCGGCGGATTGTCGGCTGCCCGGTCCCAACCGGACTCGGGGCTGGTC
Source organism: Mycolicibacterium hippocampi (assembly GCF_010723735.1). Lineage (GTDB taxonomy): Bacteria > Actinomycetota > Actinomycetes > Mycobacteriales > Mycobacteriaceae > Mycobacterium > Mycobacterium hippocampi. The sequence continues at coordinate 5,712,923 of NZ_BLLB01000002.1, forward strand.
AGCCAGTTTCGGACGAACTGCTTGTCGAAGCTGTTCTGTGTTTGGCCTTCGACATGGTCCTCGGCGCGCCAATAGCGCGACGAGTCGGGGGTGAACACCTCGTCGGCCAGCTTCAGTGCGCCGTTCGCATCGACGCCGAACTCGAATTTCGTGTCGGCGACGATGATGCCGTGGCTCAGGGCGTGCTCCGCGCCCTGGGTGTAGGTGTGCAGGGTGCGCTCGCGCAGTTCGTCGGCGCGCGTGGCACCGACGAGCTCGACGACGCGGTCGAAGGTGATGTTCTCGTCGTGCTGCCCGAGTTCGGCCTTGCTGGCCGGGGTGAACAACGGCTCGGCGAACTTGCTGGCCTCCACCAGCCCGGCCGGCAGTGGGATTCCGCACACCGCGCCGGTCTGCTGGTAGTCGATCAGTCCCGATCCGGTCAGATAGCCGCGGGCCACCGCTTCCACCGGAAGCATCTCGAGTTGCTCCACCACCAGCGCCCGGCCCAGCACCTCCTCGGGGATGCGCTTGTCGTCAGGCGGGCCGGCGAGATGGTTGGGCGAATCCAGATGGTCGAAGAAGAACACGCTCATGGCTGTCAGCACGCGGCCCTTGTCGGGTATCTCCGAATCCAGGATGTGGTCGTAGGCCGAGATCCGGTCCGAGGCGACGAACAGCAGGTGGTGGTCGTCGACCCGGTACAGTTCACGAACCTTGCCGCTGGCCAGGTGCTGGTAGTCGGACAGAGCGGGGCGCATTCGGCCAGCCTAACGGCCGCGGTGTGTTGTGATCGAACCCATGAAATCGCGGTGGGTCCCCTACGCCACAACGCCCGGTCGGCTGCTGTGGCAGCTGTTCAGCGACGTCGTGATGATCATCTGGACGACGATCTGGGTTCTGGTCGGCATGGCGGTGCACTCCGCGGTGTCGCTCATCGCCGACTTCGGCTACCAGCTGGAGAGCGGCGCGAACGGGGTGGCGGGCAATCTCGACTCGGCGGGAAACAGCGCCGACGACATCCCCCTCATCGGTGATTCGCTGGCCCGCCCGCTGTCGGCCGCGGGCGATGCGGCCCGGGAGATCGCCGGTGCCGGGCAGAGCCTGGGGGTGACGGCCGGGTGGTTGGCGTGGCTGCTCGCTCTGGCGGTGGCGGCGCCGCCGATCCTCGCGCTGATGATGCCGTGGCTGTTCCTGCGAGTGCGGTTCTTCCGGCGCAAGTGGACCGCCGTCACGCTGGCGTCCACCGTCGCGGGTGAGCAACTGCTCGCGCTGCGCGCGCTGGCCAACCGACCCCTGGCGAAGCTGGCCGCGGTCAGCGCCGACCCGGTGGGCGCCTGGCGAGATCAGGATCCGATCGCGATCCGCGGCCTCGCTGCGCTCGAGTTGCGCGCGTCGGGCATCCGCGCCGCCGGCCTCAAGCATCAATAACACACCGCCGGAACGGTATTCCAGCAGGCGCCCACTCGTATTTTCGCTGCTGGAATACCGTTCCGGCGGAGGGCGTGGGCTGGGTCAGCGCAGCAGTCGCTTCAGCGTGGTCCCCAGCGGGTGCCGGGCGGTCAGCGAGCCCAACCGGACCCGTCCGGTGACCACGACGTGCAGCCTGCTTGACGGCGGGCTGGTCCCCACCTTGACCGAGGTGGAGGAGCCGACGTTGGCCACGCCGTTGAGGTCGGCGGTCGCGCCGTCGGGCAGGATCAGTTCGCTGGAGCTCAGGTAGTCGTCGATCTCGATCTGCACCACCGGGCTCTGCAAGGTTGCCGACGTGAAATCCAGCGTCGTCGAACACATCCTGGTGACCAGCTGCAGCCGCGGTGGCACCGTCCACTGCCCCTTGCGGGTGATGCTCGACATCCAGCTGCGCAGCACTTCGGGAGGCGCGGGCGGGGGCTGACGACGGACGTGAGGCAGGTCGGCGATCACGGTGTCCAGTTCGCGCCGGGTCCGAGCGGCGAGCACGACGTCCACCCGCTCGGTGTACTCGTCGAGCGAGAGCATGCCCTGCCCGACGGCCTGCTCCAGAATCTGGCTCACCGCGGCACGGTCAGCGTCCGAGGCTCTCAGGTCGGGTTGTCCGGCGTCCATGTGGTTCCAGGGTAGGCGGCTCACGCCCCCAGTTCGACCATCAGGTGCCGGATGCCGGTGTGCCGGTTGCTTCGCGTCCACTCCACGGGCTCGGCGATGTGCACCGAGGAGAACCGCGCGAGCAGCTCCTCGAACAGCACCTTCAGTTCCAGCCGTGCCAAATTGGCGCCGAGGCAGTAGTGCACACCCTGGCCGAACCCCAAGTGTGGGTTGGGCTTACGGGCGATGTCGAACCGGTCGGGGTCCGTGAAAGCGGCGGGGTCGCGGTTGGCCGACCCTTCCCACACGAGGACCTTCTGCCCGGGTTCGATGCGGTGTCCGGCCAGCGTGGTGGCCTGCGTCGCGGTGCGGCGCTTCGACGGTGACGGCGACGTCCACCGCACCATCTCCTCGATGGCGGTGGGCAACAGTTCCGGGTCGGCGCGCAGCGCCTCGAACGTTCCGGGGTGCTCGGCCAGTGCGAGCAGCCCGCCGGCGATCGAGTTGCGGGTGGTCTCGGCACCCGCGCTGAAGAGCAGGTTGAAGAACAGGTAGCTCTCGATGTCCGACAGGGCGGGGTCGTCGGAGTTGACCACGACCGACAGCATGTCGTCGGTGGGTTTGGCCCGCTTGGCGGCGATCAGCTCCTGGCCGTACGCGTACATCCGCGAGCCGGCCTCTTCGACGGAGAGCCGGGTGATGGCGGCCTTGCGGGAGCCGCCGAAGTCGAAGCTGGGCTCGATCGCCTCGAACAGCCAATGCCGTTCGGATTCAGGCACTCCCAGCAGGATGCAGATCATCTGCATCGGCACCTCGGCAGCCACGTCGGTGACGAAATCAAAAGCCGAACCAGGGGTCACGTCATCCAGCAGTCGACGCGCCCGGGAGCGCAGGTCGTCCTCGACGCGGTGGATCATCCGCGGAGTCAGACCCGAGCTGACCAACCTCCGCACGTCGGCGTGCCGGGGGTCGTCCATCATGTTGAGCAGTTGCCCCGCGATGGAAAGGTCTTGCAGGAGCGTGCCACCGAACGGCCGGGCGCCCCCGGTCACCGACGAATAGGTGTGCGGATCACGGAATACCGCAAGGGTTTCGGCGTGGGTGGCGACCGACCAGAAGCCCTCCCCGTCCGGGGTGTTCTCGGTGGGCTCGTGCCAGTAGACCGGCGCCACACGACGGTGCAGGTCGAACAGGTCGTGCGGGAAGCCGTCGGCGAAGTTGTCCAGGTCGGTGAAGTCGATCCGGGCCAGCTCCGGAGCGGTGCTCACAGAATCGCATCCGAGGTGTACTTGGCGGCTTCGGGAAAGCGCGCGATCAGGTCGTCGACCGCCGCGACCACGCGGTCCACCTGATCGCCGGCCGCACCGGTGAAGACCTGCTTGTCGGCCAGTGCCGCGTCGAGCGCCGCCCGGTCCAGCGGCAACCTCGGGTCGGCGGCCAACCGCTCCAGCAGGTCGGGCTCGGCACCGCGCTCGCGCATCGCCAGCGCCACCGCGACCGCGTGCTCCTTGATCACCTCGTGGGCGGTCTCCCTGCCGACCCCCGCCCGGACCGCGGCGATCAGGATGCGGGTGGTGGCCAGGAACGGCAGGTAGCGGTCCAGCTCGCGCTGGATCACCGCCGGGTAGGCACCGAATTCGTCGAGCACCGTCAGGAAGGTCTCGGTCTGACCGTCGAGGGCGAAGAACGCGTCCGGCAGCGCGACCCGGCGCACCACCGAGCAGAACACGTCGCCCTCGTTCCACTGCGCGCCGGCCAGTTCGGCGGCCATGGACGCGTACCCGCGCAGCACCACCTGCAGGCCGTTGACGCGTTCACAGCTGCGGGCGTTCATCTTGTGCGGCATCGCCGACGACCCGACCTGCCCGGGAGCGAAGCCCTCGGTCACCAGTTCGTGGCCGGCCATCAACCGGATGGTGTGCGCCAGCGAGGACGGTCCCGCACCGAGCTGCACCAGGGCGGACACCACGTCGTGGTCCAGCGAACGCGGGTACACCTGCCCGACGCTGGTGAGGATCTCGGTGAAACCGAGAAAAGTTGCGACGCGCGTTTCCAACTCGGCGAGCCGCTCGGTGTCCCCGTCGAACAGGTCGAGCATGTCCTGCGCGGTACCCATGGGGCCCTTGATGCCCCGCAGTGGGTAGCGGTCGATGAGCTCGCTGACACGCTGCAACGCGACCAGCATCTCCTGGGCAGCAGAGGCGAACCGCTTGCCCAGCGTGCTGGCCTGGGCGGCCACGTTGTGGCTGCGGCCGGCCATCACCAGGTCGCGGTAGAGCGCGGCGCGTTCGGCGAGCCGGGCCACCACCGCGACACCGTGGGCGTGCGCCAGCTGCAGTGACCGCCGGATCTGCAGCTGCTCGACGTTCTCGGTGAGGTCCCGGCTGGTCATGCCCTTGTGGACGTGTTCGTGCCCGGCAAGCGCGTTGAACTCCTCGATGCGCGCCTTCACGTCGTGGCGCAACACCCGCTCCCGCGCGGCGATCGACTCCAGGTCGACGTCGTCGAGCACCCGCTCGTAGTCGGCGAGAACGGCGTCGGGAACGTCCGAATTTCCCGCGCCGAGCTCGATCTGAGCGCGCAGCACCGCCAGCCACAACCGCCGTTCGGTGACGATCTTGGCCTGCGGGGACCAGATCGCCACCATCTCGTCGCTGGCGTAGCGCTGGGCCAATACGTTCGGGATGCTCACGAAAACACAGCCTATCGGGCCGACGGGCCCCAGCGGCGGACCGGCCATCAGGCCGCCCGCGGGGCGCCGATACGGCAGAGTGGCCCCATGTTCTTCGTCGGTCTCGACCTGGCCTGGGGCCAGCGCAAGCCCACCGGTGTCGCCGCGATCGACGAGGCCGGGCGGCTGGTCTATGCCGGTTCGGCCACCGACGACACCAGCATCCGGGCCGCGTTGGGTCCCTACACCCAGGACGACTGCCTGGTGGCCGTCGATGCTCCGTTGATCGTCACCAACCCGACCGGACAGCGCCCCGCCGAGCGGGAACTCAACGCCGACTTCGGCCGCTTCCAGGCCGGTGCCCACCCGTCCAACACGGGCAAGCCGGAGTTCGCCGATGTCCCCCGCGGTGCCCGCATCGCCGGCGCGCTGGATCTCGACATGGACCCCTTCTCCACGGCTGCGCGCCGGGCCATCGAGGTGTATCCGCACCCGGCCACGGTGGCCTTGTTCCGGCTCGGAAGAACCCTGAAGTACAAGGCCAAGCCAGGGCGCAGTGTCGCTCAGTTGCGCGCGGAGCTGCTGCGCCTGATGGAGCACATCGAGGGGCTTGCGCAGACCGACCCGCCGCTCCGCACAGCCGACAGCGCGGACTGGGCGAAGCTGCGCGAGCTGGCCGAGAACGCCGAGCGCAAGAGTGAACTCCGTCTGGTCGAGGATCCGGTGGACGCGGTGATGTGCGCGTATGTGGCCATGTACGCGGCGCGCCGGCCGTCGGACGTGACCGTCTACGGCGACGGTGAGACCGGCTACATCATCACTCCGACGTTGCCGTCCGACCTGGTTCCGGCGCCACCGGAGCCGACGCCCGGGGCGATTCACGACGCGATCGCGACCTACGCCGAGCGCCGACCGACCCTGACCCGGTCGACCGCACGCTATTTGTCGGAGGTCATGGGCCTGCTCGACGACGCCGGCATCAACTACCTCAGTGTCACGGCGCGCACCAAGACGGTGGCGTCGTTCGCCGCGAAGGCGGACCGCACCGTCGAGGGTCGTCGGCTCTACACCGATCCGCTCTCCGAGATCACCGACCAGATCGGACTGCGGGTGATCACCTACCTGCGCGACGACGTCGCCGCGGTCGCCAACCTGCTCGGGGAGGAGATGCGGCTGCTCGACGACCGGGACATGGGGGTCGAGACGGCGAGCGAGGGCCGCTGGGGGTATGCCAGCAGGCACCTGCTCGTCGCGGTCGAAGGTGAACAACAACCGGCCTCGGTGCAGGTCCGGACGATCCTTCAGCACGCGTGGGCCGAGTTCGAGCACGACATCCGCTACAAGGGCTCGGTTCCCGAGGAGGACGCACCCGATCTGAACCGGCGCTTCACGCTGGCAGCGGGACTGCTCGAGCTGGCCGACCGTGAGTTCTCGGCGATCCGCGAGAGGCTGCGCTCAACCGTGCCGTCGGAACGTGCGCCGCAGACCACCAGTGATCCCCGCATCCCGACGCCGGTGTTGGCCACCTATCTCGGCAACCGGTTCCCCGACGCCGGATGGTCACGCACCGAGCACTATGCCTGGATCGCGGGGCTGTTGCTCGAGCTCGGCATCGACTCCGTCGACGGCGTGGATGCGATCCTCAGCCGCGTCGACACCACCGCGGTCAACGACGCGATGGGCTACCGCTACCCGGCGGGCGCGGTGCGCCGGCTCGACGACGTGCTGCTGGCGGTGTTCGGCACGCAGTACCTGCAGCTGGACGGCAACGGTGATCGCATTGCTCTGCTGGAGAACAGGTTCCAGCGACTCAACGAGACGTTGGCTAATCCGGGCCAGCCCCCAGGTGCGTCGGATCGGTGATGTGCCCGTCGCGGATTCCCAGTTGCTTGTTGATCGCCTGGGTGATGAAGAACAGCACCACCCCGATCACGACCAGCGCGCCCGCCACGATGTACTGCTGAAGGGGCCGCCCCGACAGCGGGCTGACCAAGAACAGTGACACCAGGAACCCGACGACCGGCAGCGCGGTGGGCGTCGTGAAGTGCCCGCCGGCCTCCTGCACATCACGCCGCAGCACCAGAACCGCGACGTTCACCACCGCGAACACCGCCAGCAGCAGCAACGACGTGGTGCCACCCAGCACCGAGATCGCACTACTGCTGGCGAACGTCGACACATAGATGATCAGGCCGAACGCGATCAAGGTGGTGAAGATGATCGCCGCCCACGGCGAACGACGGGTCGGGTGCACCGAGCCCAGCACCGGGGGAAGCACCCGCTGGCGGGCCATGCCGTAGATCAGCCGGCTGGCCATCAACATGTTGATCAGCGCGGTGTTCGACACCGCGAACATCGTGATGAACGGCAGGATGTCGTCGATCGGCAGACCGGGGGCGCCCGCCTTGACGACCTCCACGAGCGGGGTGTCGCTCTCCTTGAGCTCACCGACCGGCACCAACGCGACCGCCACAATGGAGACCAGGATGTAGACAAGCCCCGCGATCGACAGACCACTCAGCAGGATCTTGGGAAATGTCTTGACGGGATCCTTGGTCTCCTCGGCCATGTTCACCGAGTCCTCGAACCCGACCATCGCGAAGAACGCCAGCGACGTCGCAGCCGTGATTGCCAGGAACGTGCTCTTGTCCTCACCGGTTTCGAAGGCGACCGTCCGGGAGAAGTCGACGTCGGCGCCACCGGTGAAGGCCCAGAAGCCGACCATGATCACCACGATCAGGCCGGTGATCTCGATGATGGTGAGGACGACGTTGAGCTTGACGCTCTCGCCGACCCCACGGTAGTTGATCGCCGCGAGACCGGCCATGAACAGCAGGGCCAGCGCGGCCACGGTCACTTTCGACGCATCGTAATCCACACCCTCGAAGAAGTTCGCCGCAAACGCCCTGGATGCTGTTGAGGCCGAGGTGATTCCGGAGCACATCACGATGAACGCCACCAGGAAGGTGACGAAGTGGATGCCAAAAGCCTTGTGCGCGTAAAGTGCTGCGCCCGCCGCCTGGGGGTATTTGGTGACCAACTCCAGATAACTGAACGCGGTGATGGTGGCGACACCGAACGCAATCAGGAAGGGCAGCCACGCCGCTCCGCCGACCTCGCCGGCGACGTCGCCGAGCAGCGCGTACACGCCGGTCCCCAGGATGTCCCCGACGATGAAGAGCAGCAGTAGGCCCGGACCCATCACCCGCTTCAACTCGGGTTGTTGATCACCGACCTTCGCCCCGGTGCCGGACTCCGTCATCGCGCCCTCCCCTGACCGCTCGCTGGAAAATCCATGATGGGTCAGTCGGAATTGCCGTGCAGGGTCAACCGCAAACTTCGTCGATCACAAACGCTGGGGATGGAACGGAGCCAGCATGTCGATCACGTCGATCAGGGTCGCCCTGGCCGTCGCACGCGGCCCGTCCCCGTCCCCGACGAGCGCGGCCACCACCGCACCGTCGACCGCGCACACCAGGGCGGTGAGCAGTTCCGCGCGTACGGATCTGCCGGACCGTTCGACGACCTCGAGGACGGCGTTGGTGCGCTGGGCGAGGATGCGCCGCTGGATGTCACGCAGGCTGGGCTGGCGGGCGCAGGCGATCAGCCGCTCGTACCGCGAGATCAGTTGTTCGGTAACCCGTTCGGGACTGTCGCCGACGAGTAGGTCGACCAGGATGTCGGCGATGGACTCGGCGCCGCGGCGCCGGCGCGACAGCGTGGCGACCCGCTCCCGCAACTCCACCGACTCCCGGGTACCGACATGTTCCACCGCCTTGGCGATCAGGTCTTCCAGCGACGAGAAGTAGTAGGTGGTGGACGCCAGCGGCAGCCCGGCACGGCGGGCGACGGCACGATGTCGCACCGCGTCGAAGCCCCCTTCGCACAGCAGGTCGGCAGCTGCGCTGACCAGCGCATACCGCCGACGTTCTCCCTTGGGAGTGACTGCTGCCGTCACCTCTAGCATCGTGCCAGTCAGGAGGTTTCGGCATCGGGGTTTCGACTAATCACCGTCCTTTACCCGGGCACCGCGATGGCATGATGGCGCCCATGTCCGACATCAGCCGCCGCGCGCTCCTGCAAATCGGCTTGGGCACTGGCGTCCTGGCCGCCGGCGGGTACGCATTGGGCGCCGCAGTGGCCGCAGGCGCACCGCCTGTACCGCAGGCACCACCCGTCCCGGCTCCGACCTATGCCGCCGGATCGTTCGTGTCCGCTGCCCGCGGCGGGGCGGTCACCAACTGGATCATTGCGCGCCCGCCCGGCCAGGCGGCCCCGCTGCGGCCGGTGATCCTGCTGCACGGCAAGGATTCCAGCGCCCAGACCGTGATGTCGATGGGCGCCGAGCAGTTCCTGGCGGATGCCGTCCGGGCCGGCATCGCGCCGTTCGCCCTCGCCGCGGTCGACGGGGGCAACGGCTACTGGCACCGCCGCGCGTCCGGCGACGACTCCGGGGCGATGGTGCTCGACGAGTTCCTCCCGCTTCTCGGCGACCACGGCCTGGACACCTCCCGGGTGGGCTTTCTCGGGTGGTCCATGGGGGGATACGGCGCGATGCTGCTGGGCTCGCGGTTGGGCGCCGGACGCACCGCCGCGATCTGCGCGGTCAGCCCTGCGTTGTGGACATCGGCGGGGGCCGCGGCGCCGGGCGCGTTCGACGGCGCCGAGGACTACGCCGCCAACAGCGTGTGGGGTCCGGGCGCGCTCGACGGGATCCCGCTGCGAATCGACTGCGGCTACGACGATCCCTTCTACCCGGCGACGCAGCAGTTCATCGCGCAGTTGGCGGCGCCGCCGGCCGGCAGCTTCTCCCCCGGCGGGCACAACGCGTCGTACTGGTCCTCACAACTGACCGGTGAACTCACCTGGGCGGCGCCGCTGCTCACCGCCTAGAGGGAGATGCGCCCCTCCGCGGCCGCGAGGCCGATGTCGGTCCGAAAATGACTGCCCGGCAGACGGATCGACTCGATACGCCGGTAGGCGGCGTCGCGCGCGGCAGCCAGGTCGGCGCCGACACCCACCACCGACAGCACTCGGCCGCCCGAGGACACCACGGCGCCATCATCGCGGCGGGCGGTGCCGGCATGCAGCACGCTTCCGCCGTGCTCGGAGCCCGGCTCGGCACCGTGGATGACGTCACCCACCCTGGGGCGACCCGGGTAGTTCTCCGCGGCGACGACGACCGTCACGGCCGCGCCATCGCGCCACTGGAGCGGCGGCTGGCCGGCCAGCTCTCCGGTGGCGGTCGCCCGCAACAGCTGTCCCAGCGGGGATTCCAGCAGCGCGAGCACCGCTTGGGTCTCGGGATCGCCGAAGCGGCAGTTGAATTCAACAACGGCCGGACCGCTCGAGGTGATGGCCAGCCCGGCGTATAACAGACCCGAGAACGGGCAGCCCCGGTTGACGAGTTCGGCGGCAACGGGTTTCACGACCTCGTCGACGATGCGGCTGGTCATCTCGTCTGGCAGCCACGGCAGCGGGGTGTAGGCGCCCATGCCACCGGTGTTGGGTCCGCTGTCGCCGTCGCCGACGCGCTTGAAGTCCTGCGCCGGAAGCAGCGGAACCACCGTCTCCCCGTCGACGACGCAGAACAGCGACACCTCCGGACCGTCGAGGAACGACTCGAGCAGTACCGGGTGGCCGGCCTCGAGCAGGCTGGCGGCGTGCGCGCGGGCGGCGTCGCGGTCGGCGGTGACCACCACACCCTTACCGGCCGCCAGGCCGTCGTCTTTGACCACCCATGCCGGCTCACCGCCCGCAGGGCCGAACCGGTCCAGCGCGGCGTCGAGGCGGGCGGGGTTGTCGACGATCTCGCTGCCGGCGGTGCGTACTCCCGCCGCGGTCATCACGTCCTTGGCGAAGGATTTTGAGCCCTCGATGCGGGCGGCGTCCCTCGTCGGCCCGAAGCAGGCGATACCGGCTGCGCGCACCGCGTCGGCGACACCGAGAACCAGCGGCACCTCAGGTCCGATGACCACCAGGTCGGCGCCGATGCGGCGCGCGAGAGCGATGACCGCCTCACCGGAGGTCACGTCGAGCTCGTACTGGTCGGCGAGTGCCGCCGTGCCCGCGTTGCCGGGCGCCACGGTGAGCGCATCGACCTCCGGGTCTCGGCGCAGCGCGAGCAGCAGCGCGTGTTCACGGGCTCCGGATCCGACCACCAGGACGTGCACAGCAGCCCACCCTAATCGCACATCGGCCGGGAAGTCCGACCCCATCGGCCATACAGTTGGCTGCATCGGTGTATGGTCTAACGAAAGTGCTGCACGTCACATCAGGAGTGAACCCACATGACCACGACGAACGACGGGTTGCAGAGTTGCCCGTTCCTGCCCGACGGATATGACTTCACCGACCCGGATGTCCTGCTCAAAGGCATTCCGGTCACCGAGTTCGCCGAACTCCGCAAGACCGCGCCGGTGTGGTGGAACGCCCAGGAGGAGTCGATCTTCGACGACGGCGGCTACTGGGTGATCAGTCGGCACGCGGACATCAAGGCGATCTCGCGGGACGGCTCGCTGTGGTCGACCAACCGCAAGGGCGCGGTGATGCGCTTGCCCGACGGCGTCACCGCCGACCAGCTCGAGCTGACCAAGGCGCTGCTGATCAACCACGACGCGCCCGAGCACACCCGGTTGCGCAAGATCGTCTCGCGGCTGTTCACGCCCAGGGCGATCGTCGCCCTGGAGGAGAAGTTGGCCGTCGCCGCGCGCGGCATCGTGCGTTCGGCGTTGGAGAGAGACTCCGGCAATTTTGTCGACGACATTGCGATGCCGTTGCCGCTGCTGGCGATCGCCGACCTCATCGGGGTGCCCGAGGGCGACCGCGAGAAGCTGTTCCACTGGACCAACTGCATCATGAACACCGACGATCCCGACTTCGACTCCGACCCGACCGTCGCGAACGCCGAACTGATGGGCTACGCCTACAACATGGCCGAGGAGCGCCGCCGCTGCCCCGCCGACGACATCGTCACCAGGCTGATCCAGGCGGACTTGGGGGAAGAAGGCGGCGAGACCAATGAGCCATTGGGCGACGTCGAGTTCGCATTCTTCGTGATCCTGCTGGCGGTGGCCGGCAACGAGACCACCCGCAACGCGATGACCCACGGCATGAACGCGTTCCTGGAGAACCCCGACCAGTGGGAGCTGTTCAAGCGCGAGCGACCCGAGAGCGCGGTCGAGGAGATCATCCGCTGGGCCACACCCGTGCACTGCTTCCAGCGCACCGCACTGGCCGATGTGGAAATCGGCGGTGCGAGGATCAGCGAGGGCCAGCGGGTCGGGCTGTTCTACAGCTCCGCGAACTTCGACGAGGACGTCTTCGAGCGGCCCTTCGAATTCGACATCCTGCGTAGCCCCAATCCGCACTTGGCGTTCGGCGGGAACGGCGCCCATTTCTGCATCGGCGCCAACCTCGCCCGGATGGAGATCAAGCTGATGTTCAACGAGATCGCCGACCAGATTCCCGACATCACCAAGCTCGCCGAGCCGCAACGGCTGCGGTCGGGCTGGATCAACGGCGTCAAAGACCTGCAGGTCGCCTACCGCTGAGTCCGGCCCGCGGGTGGCCTAGAGTTCCTTCGTGCGCACCCACGGCTGGTCCGGTTCAGCGCCTGCCAATGACGAGGAGGCAGTCGCGCGGATCCTCGCCGCGGCGGGGAAAGCGATCGAGAACAAGGGCGCCGACTTCAGCATCTCCGATGTGGCCCGCACCGTGGGGGTCACCCGGCAGACGGTCTACCGGTACTTCGCCAGCACCGAGGCGCTGCTCGTCGCCGCGGCGGTGCACGCCGTCGACGGGTTCCTGGACCGGCTGGCCGCGCATCTGTCGGGAATCCACGATCCCGCGGAGGCCGTCACCGAAGCCGTTGCCACCGCATTGGAGTGGCTGCCGCGGGAGAAGTACATCGGTCTGTTGATGGTCCCCGGCGGCGCGACCCACGTCGAATCCGTCACCTCGGACATCGCGCTGCGATTCGGCCGGGACATGGTGGGACGTCTCGACGTCGACTGGACTGCGGCGGGTTGTCACGATGCCGATCTCGACGAGCTGGCCGAGCATCTGCTGCGCATCATCCAGTCGTTTGTCATCGACCCGGGACGCCCGCCAAGACAGGCCGACGACCTGCGCTCCTACCTGCGCAGGTGGGTGGGCAACGCGCTCACACCACCGTCAGCGGCAACGACTTGCGATCCTCGAACACCCACGATGCGCCGCCACTGAACTTGCACACCGCAACCTCGGGCAGTTCCTTTGCCGCGGTGTCGGTCTCGACGACGCGCACGGTCCAGTCGGATTCGGTGCCTGATACCTCGGCGCGCAGATGCGGGTCGACCGCCTGGACGACAGCCTGAAGTGGTTGGTCGGCCACGGGCGAGACCAGCGAGATCCAGGAATCATCCTCGTGGGCCGGTGACCGGCGCACATGCAGCGAGTCGGGGGCGACGTCGGCCCACACATATGCGGCGGGATTGAGCAACGGGTGCAGCTCCAGAACGCGCAGTGCACCCTTGACATCACTGGACAGCCTGAGTGCCTTGTGAATCCGCTCGGCGGCCACACCCGCGATGCCGATCAGCTGCTTGGTCCGGATGGAACGCGCCAGCGCCACATCGTCTTTGGCGCGCTTCTCGACGGCTATCGTGAAGGACAACACCAACAGGTGCATCTGCAGACACACCTCGTCGGCGATCCGGACCAGCGCCGAGTGCGAGAACGCGCCGAAGTCGACGTCGGCGAGCAACTCACCCGAATAGTCGGCCATGCCTTCGTCGTTCGGATCGATGGGCTCGAGTTCGCACGAGTGTGCGTGGCTGGCGGCGACGAGGTCCATCGCCGGTATGAACGGAACCTCGGGATAGGACTCGTCGATGATCACCGTCCACCGGCAGTGCGGGTGCTGGTCTGACGGCACCCTGGGCGGCCGGTGGATCGGGCGCACCTGGGCTTTGCGATTGGTGGCCAGCGCCGTGGCATCAAACGTCGGGTCCTCGATGTCGTGGCACATCCCCTGGACGTAGTCCTCGCCCATCGGCTCGACGTCGAGCAGTGCGCCACAGTGGTCGAGGTGGAACTCACCGTGCCATCGGTCATGAACGGTGTAGCGGAAATCCATGAACTGCGGTGGGGCGCCGATGTCCAGCTGCAGTCCTTTGAACAAGGTGAAGATGTCGACGCCCTCGTAGTTGAGCGCCTTCTGCATCCGCTTGGTGTAGAGCGGACTGGACGCGGCCCACTCCTCGATGGCCACCTGAAGCATCTCATCCCGACCCCAGGCGCTGATGCAGTGAGCCATTCCCGACCGGTCGATTAGTTGACCGATCAACAGCAACTCGGGCACCAGCGTGGCGAGCTCCTCGCGCGACAGCGCGGCATACCTACTCATCATCGATCTTGGTCATCATCGAGCTTGCTTCCCGAGTGCATGTTCAACGCCGCATTGACGTTGGCCTTCTTGTCTTCGGACTCGCCCTTCTCGGCTGCCTTCTTGCGTTTTGCCAACACCTTGCTCACCACCCCGTCCAGCTTCGAACCCAGCGGAAAACCCAGATAGTGCGTGAGGAAAACCGCCATCTCCTTGAGCTCAGCTCCGGTGAGCTCGCCATTGTGCAGCGCCGCGTTCACCTGGATCTCGGCCAGATCCGCGTTGCCCACCGCGGTGACGCAGGTCAGGGTCATCATGCGCTTTTCGCGCATCGACAGTCCGGGTCTGGTCCAGATGGTGCCGAAGAGGTGGTCGACGGTGAGGTCGAAGTAGGGGTCGCCCTGGATGTCGGGCATCTCCCAGCCGTAGACCTCGTTCATCTTGGCGAGGCCCTTTTGTCGAAGCTCGTCCATGTGGCTACTCCTTCGTCGTCGAAGTCGTGTGCGGCACACCGAGTCCGGCGGCCAGGTCACGCAACGCTATCTCTGCCAGCGGCAACTGCACCCCGGTTGCCTCACCCAGACCCAGTGCCAGCCGCAGATCCTTCTCGCCCAGACCGCGGGTGTGGACGAACATGTCGTACAAGAAGTGGTCGGGCTGCAACGGCTTGGTGTCGTCGCGGGCCATGATCGCGCCCGGGCCACCACTCTGCGCGTCGCTGTGCCGCACTACCCGACCCAGCTTCTGCAGATCGATACCGGCCGCCTCGGCCAACTTCTGCGCCTCGCACGCGGCGGCGAACCCGACGAAGGTCAACATGTTGCGGGCCAGCTTCATCCGGGTTCCCGCCCCCGGCTCCCCCGCGCGGACCACCATCGACGCCCACTGCTTGAACACCGGCTTGACCACGGCGTAGGCATCCTCGTCGGCACCGACCATCACGGCGAGCTCGCCCTTCTCGGCTGCGCCGGCGCCGCCGCTGACCGGAGCATCCACGATGTGAATGCCCTTGGGCCGCAGCTGCTCAGCAAGTTCGACAGCCGTGTCGGGCTCGATCGTCGAGTGAATCGCGATGACGGTGCCGGGCTCGGCGTGGTCGGCGAGCTGGGCCACCACGTCGCGCACCTGCGCGTCGGTGAGCACCGTGACGCTGATGACGTCGGCCTTCGCAACGTCGGCAACGCTGTCGGCCAGCGTTGCACCGAGTTCGGCCAGCGGCGTCATCGACTCGGTGCGCACGTCGAACACGATGAGTCCGCCCGGCCAGTCGACGAGCCGCTTCGCCATCGGCGCGCCCTGATTTCCCAGGCCGATGTATCCGAGCTTCAACTCCGTGCTCATCAGCGCTGTCTCCTCTTCGCGCAAGCGCTCATCAGCGGATGATCTGTCCGCCGTCGACATTGAAGATCTGGCCGGTGATCCACTTGGCCTGATCCGACAGCAGGAACAGCATCATGCCGACGAGATCCTCGGGTTCGCCCATCCGCGACAGCGGGATGTTCTTCACGATGTCGGCCACCATCTCCTGGGGAGTGGTGGTGCGGTTGGCCTCGGTGTCGATCGGGCCCGGCGCGATCGCGTTGACCCGGATGTTCTGCCCGCCGAGTTCGGTGGCCAGTTGCTGGGTGAGGCCGTTGATGCCCACCTTGGCCAGCCCGTAGAAGTTCGAGTACAGCCATGCCGCGGTCGAGGACTGGTTGACGATCGCCCCGCCGCCACGTTTGGCCATCTTGCGGTACACCGCGCGGGTGCACACCAACGCACCGTCGAGGTTCACGCTCATGAACTTCTTGTAGTAGTCCCAGTCCACGGTGATCAGGAAGTCGAGCTTCATCCCGCCGAAGATGGCGGCATTGTTGACCAGGTAGTCGATGCCGCCGAACTCCGAAAGTGTCTGCGCCGCCATTTCCTTGGCTGAATCCGGGTCGGAGACGTCGACCCGCACGGCGAGCGCGTTGCCGCCCTCCCCCTTGATGCCGTCGGCGACCTTCTGGGCCCCCTCGGTGTTGATGTCGGCCACCACCACCGCCGCGCCTTCGCGGGCGAGCGCCTCCGCGTAGGCCTGGCCAATGCCACCGCCGGCTCCGGTGACGATGGCCACCTTCTCCGTGAACTGGTCTCCGTAGAGCGCCACCCATGTCTCCTAGCGTCGTTGTCTGAAGTTACTGTGCCGCCGTGGCAAGCGCTTTGATCTCGAGATACTCCTCGAAACCTGCGAGCCCCATCTCCCGGCCGATACCGGATTGCTTGTAACCGCCGAACGGCAAGTCCGCCGAGTACCAGACACCGCCGTTGATGTTGACCGTGCCCACCCGCAACCGCGCCGCTACCGAGTTCGCGCGGTCGAGGTCGGGCGAGAAGACGGTGCCCGACAGTCCGTAAGGGGAGTCGTTGGCGATCCGGACCGCGTCGTCGTCGCCGTCGTGGGCGATGACCGTCAGCACCGGGCCGAAGATCTCCTCGCGCGCCACCTTCGCGGTGTTGTCCAGTCCGGCGATCACCGTCGGCTCGATGAAGAAGCCGACGTCACGGTCGGCGGGACGGCCACCACCGCAGGCGAATCGGCCACCCTCGGCGATCGCGGAATCCAGGTACTCCTGGATGCGATCGCGCTGCCTGGCCGAGATCACCGGCCCGCAGATGGTGCCGGGGTTCGTCGGGTCACCCGGCTTGAGTCCGCCCATGGTCGCGGCGGCGGCTTCCACTGCCTCGTCGTATCGATTCCGTGGCACCACCAGCCGGGTGGTGATCGCACAGCCCTGCCCGGCATGCATCGACGCGGTGAACGCCGCCATCGAGCAGGCGCCGGCCAGGTCGGCGTCGTCGAGGATCAGAAACGCCGACTTGCCGCCCAGTTCCAGGAAGACCTTCTTCAGCGTGGCGGCGCCGTCGGCCATCACTGCGCGCCCGGTGGCGGTCGAGCCGGTGAACGAGACCATGTCCACCCGAGGGTCTTTCGACAGCAATGCCCCGACACCGTGGTCGCTGGAGGTGACGATGTTGAGCACACCGGCGGGAATGTCGGTGTGCTCGGTGATGAGCTCACCTAGCACCGCGGCGCACCACGGGGTGTCCGGCGCCGGCTTCAGGACGACGGTGTTGCCCGCGGCCAGCGCCGGTCCGATCTTGGCGAAGTTGATCTGGTGGGGGAAGTTCCACGGGGTGATCGCCCCGACCACGCCGACGGCCTCGCGGGCGACGGTGCGTTGCGTCTTGATCCCCATCGGCGACGCGATGCCGAGATCAATTCGCCACTGGTAGTTCTCGGCAGTGTCGGCCGAGAACGACAGGTCGGCGATCGGTCCTTCCAGCTGAGCTGCCGAGGTGAGCATCCGCGGCGCGCCCACCTCGGACATGGTCAGTTCCCGAAGCTCCTCGACATGCTTGGACAGCGCGTCCTGGAGTTGACGGATACAACGCACCCGCAGGGCGGTGTCGGTGGACCAGTCCGTCTCTTCGAAGGCTCGCCGGGCGGCTCCGATCGCCGTGCTCATGTCCTCGACGCTCGCGTCGGCCGCGACGCCGAGCGTCTCCTCGGTCGCCGGATTGACGGTGGAAAACGTTCCCGAGCTGCCAGCGACGAGCTTGCCGTCGATGAGCAGCCGGCTCTCGCGATCGGCCAGGATTGGCATCCGACCTCCTGTCTATGCGCCCTGGACAGCTGTCCGACTGATTTCCTTCGAACGATAGACCCAGATCACCGGGCGAGGCAAGGTCGGGTGGGCTTGCTGCCAGAACAAGCCGGTTGAACTGCCGTTTTTCAACTTCGCTTGCCTGCAGGTGGCAGTGTCGGATAACTTGGACATGTGTCCAGTGATGCAGCGGCCGCGCTTTCAGATGAGGCGCGCCAACCACCTCGGAACCGTCGGCAGGAAGAGACTTTTCGCAAAGTCCTGTCCGCCGGCGTCGAGATGCTGCGCGAGTCGTCGTACGCCGATCTGACCGTGCGTGCTGTCGCGGCACGGGCCAAGGTCGCACCGGCGACGGCGTACACCTACTTCTCGTCGAAGAACCACCTGATCGCCGAGGTCTACCTGGACCTCATGCAGCAGGTCGAGTACTTCACCGACGTCAACGACAGCAGGGCCAGCCGTGTGGAGAAGACGCTGCGGGCGATGACGCTGACGCTCGCCGACGAGCCGGAGGTCGCCGCGGCATGCACCACCGCACTGTTGTCGGGCAACGATCCGGCCGTGCGGGCGGTACGGGAACGGATCGGCGTCGAGATCCATCGCCGCATCCGCGCCGCCGTCGGCCCGGACAGCGACCCGCGCACGCCGGCCGCGCTGGAGATGACGTTCTTCGGTGCGCTGGTCAACGCCGGCAGCGGGGCATTCACTTATCACCAGATCGCCGACCGCTTGAGCTATGTGGTCGGCCTCATCGTCGGGGAGGACCGATGACCACCAACAGCGGCGCCGTGAGCGACGCCATCCTCGATCCGTATGACTACGACTTCCACGAGGATCCGTATCCGTACTACCAACGGCTCCGCGACGAGGCCCCCCTCTATCGCAATGAAGAACTCGGCTTCTGGGCGTTGTCGCGGCACCGCGACGTGCTCCAGGGCTTCCGCAACAGCACGACCCTGTCCAACTCCTACGGCGTCTCGCTCGACCCGGCCTCGCGTGGACCGCACGCATCGAAGACGATGTCCTTCCTGGCGATGGACGATCCCGACCATCTGCGGCTGCGCACCCTGGTGTCCAAGGGCTTCACGCCGCGACGCATCAGGGAGCTCGAGCCCAGGGTCACCGAGCTGACCGTCGGACATCTGGACACGATGCTGGAGAAGGCGCGCAGCGGCTCCGGAACAGTGGACTACGTCAACGATTTCGCGGGCAAGCTGCCGATGGACGTCATCTCCGAGTTGATGGGGGTCCCGCAGGCCGACCGCGACCAGGTGCGGGCCTGGGCGGACGGGGTGATGCACCGCGACGAAGGCGTCAACGACGTTCCCGCCGCGGCGGTCGAGGCGTCCATCAACCTGATCGTGTACTACCAGGCGATGGTCGCCGAACGTCGCAAGCAACTCACCGACGACCTGACGTCGGCACTGCTGGAAGCCGAGATCGACGGAGACCGGCTCACCGACGACGAGATCCTCGGCTTCATGTTCCTGATGGTGATCGCCGGAAACGAGACCACCACCAAACTCCTTGCCAATGCCGCCTTCTGGGGTCACCGCAACCCCGATCAGCTGGCGTCTGTGTACGAGGACATCGAGCGGGTGCCGCTGTGGGTGGAGGAGACCCTTCGCTACGACACATCCAGTCAGATCCTGGCCCGCACGGTGTCCGGTGAACTGACGCTGTACGACACCACGATTCCCGAGGGTGATGTGGTGCTTCTGCTTCCGGGCTCCGCGCACCGCGACGAACGGGTCTTCGAGAACCCCGATGACTACGTCATCGGCCGGGAGATCGGTTCGAAGCTGATGAGTTTCGGCAGCGGTGCCCACTTCTGCCTCGGCGCGCACCTCGCGCGGATGGAGGCCCGGGTGGCACTTGCCGAGTTGTTCAAGCGAATCCGTGGATACGAGGTCGACGAGGCCAACGCCGTCCGCGTCCATTCCAGCAACGTGCGCGGATTCGCCCATCTTCCGATCACTGTCCAGGTCCGCTAGCACGGCCGGAAAGGTCTCAGATGCCCCGTTTCGACCCACTGCCCGACCGCCGGCCCGCCCTGGTGGCCGGCGCCTCCTCCGGTATCGGCGCGGCGACAGCCGTCGACCTTGCCGCGCACGGCTTTCCGGTCGCGCTGGGCGCGCGCCGGGTGGAGAAGTGCCAGGAGCTCGTCGAGCAGATCCGCGCTGACGGCGGCGAAGCCATCGCGGTCCATCTGGACGTCACCGATCCGGATTCGGTCAAGTCCTGCGTCGAGCAGGTGTCCTCCGAGCTCGGTGAGATCGAGTTACTGGTCGCCGGGGCGGGTGACACCTACTTCGGCAAGATCGAGGCCATCAGCACCGAACAGTTCGAGTCGCAGATCCAGATCCATCTGATCGGCGCCAACCGGGTCGCCGGTGCGGTGTTGCCCGGAATGATCGAGCGTCAGAGGGGCGACCTGATCTTCGTCGGTTCCGACGTGGCGCTGCGGCAGCGCCCGCACATGGGCGCCTACGGCGCGGCCAAGGCGGCTCTGGTCGCGATGGTCAACAATCTCCAGATGGAGCTGGAGGGCACCGGGGTGCGGGCGTCGATCGTGCACCCCGGCCCCACCAAGACCGGGATGGGTTGGAGCCTGCCCGCCGACCTGATCGGCCCCGCTCTCGAGGACTGGGCCAAATGGGGTCAGGCCCGCCACGACTACTTCCTGCGGGCCGCCGACCTCGCGCGGGCCATCACCTTCGTCGCCGAGACCCCCCGAGGTGGGTTCATCGCCAACATGGAACTGCAGCCCGAAGCCCCTCTGGCGAGTGATCCTGCCGACCGCCAGAAACTTGTCCTGAACGAGGAGAACCTGAAGTCATGACGACAGCAGTGGTGCCCCGCGTCTCCGGTGGCGAAGAGGAACACGGCCATCTCGAGGAGTTCCGGACCGATCCGATCGGCCTGATGAACCGGATCCGTGAAGAGTGTGGTGACGTCGGCTGGTTCCAGCTGGCAGACAAACAGGTGGTGATGCTGTCGGGGTCAGAGGCCAATGAGTTCTTCTTCCGCTCCAGCGACAGCGAACTCAACCAGGCCGAGGCCTACCCGTTCATGACGCCGATCTTCGGGGAGGGGGTGGTGTTCGACGCCGACCCCGAACGTCGTGCGGAGATGTTGCACAACACTGCGCTGCGCGGCGAGCAGATGAAGGGCCATGCCGCCACGATCGAGAACGAAGTCAAGAAGATCATCGCCGACTGGGGGGACGAGGGTGAGATCGAGCTGCTCGACTTCTTCTCGGAGCTGACGATCTACACGTCCACGGCGTGCCTGATCGGGCTGAAGTTCCGGGAACAGCTCGACAGTCGCTTCGCCCAGTACTACCACCAACTGGAACGCGGCACCGACCCGCTGTGCTACGTCGACCCCTACCTCGACATCGAGAGCTTCCGCATCCGCGACGAGTCGCGCGTCAAACTCGTTGCGCTGGTGCAGGAGATCATGAACGGCCGCATCGCCGACCCGCCCAAGGGCAAGGAGGATCGCGACCTGCTCGACGTGCTGGTGTCGATCAAGGACGAGGAGGGCAATCCGCGCTTCTCGGCCAACGAGGTCACCGGCATGTTCATCTCGCTGATGTTCGCGGGTCACCACACCAGCTCGGGAACGTCGTCGTGGACGTTGATCGAGCTGCTGCGCCACCCTGACGTCTACGCCCAGGTGCAGCAGGAGCTCGACGAACTCTACGCCGACGGCCAGGAGGTGAGTTTCCATGCGCTGCGCCAGATCCCGAAGCTCGACAACTCACTGAAGGAGACGCTGCGGCTGCATCCGCCGCTCATCATCCTGATGCGCGTCGCGCAGGACGAGTTCGAAGTGGCGGGCCATCCGATTCACAAGGGACAGATGGTGGCCGCCTCGCCTGCCGTCTCCAACCGGATTCCCGAGGACTTCCCCCGACCGGACGACTTCGACCCCGACCGCTACCTGAAGCCCCGACAGGAGGACCTGGCCAACCGGTGGACGTGGATTCCCTTCGGAGCGGGCAAGCACCGCTGCGTCGGGGCGGCGTTCGCTCAGATGCAGATCAAGGCGGTATTCTCGGTACTGCTGCGCGAGTACACATTCGAGATGTCGCAGCCGTCGGAGAGCTACCGCAACGATCATTCCAAGATGGTGGTGCAGCTCGCTCAGCCGGCCAAGGTCCGCTACCGCAAGCGAGTCAAGGACTGACGAGATGGGTTGTTACCGCGTGGAGCTCGATGAGGACCTGTGCCAGGGCCACGCGATGTGCGAACTGGAAGCCCCGGATGTGTTCCGGGTGCCCAAGCGCGGGGTCGTCGAAATCCTCGACCCGGAACCGCCCGACGAGATCCGCGAGGATGTCGAGCGGGCAGCTGAGATGTGCCCTACCCAAGCAATTTCCCTCAAGGACAAGGACTGACGATGGCGTCAAGAGAAGCACTCGAAGCCTGGACCGACCGTTGGCTCAAGGCCAACCAGGACGCCGAGAAGGCCGGTGACTGGAAGCCGTTGGCCGACTTCTACACCGAGGACGCAACCTACGGCTGGAACATCGGCCCCAAGGAAGACGTCATGTGCATCGGTCGCGACGAGATCCGCGACGTCGCCCTGGGCCTGGAGATGGAGGGCCTGGAGAACTGGGTCTACGAGTACCAGAAGGTGCTGATCGACGAGAAGCAGAACGAGATCGTCGGCTTCTGGAAGCAGATAGCCAACAAGAGCGATGGCTCGCGCGACGAGATCTACGGCATCGGCGGCAGCTGGTTCCGGCTCACCGCCGTTGGGGACGACGACCAGTTGCTGATCGAGTGGCAGCGGGACTTCTTCGACTTCGGTCACGTCCAGAAGGCGTTCATGAAACTGATCGAGTCCGGGGACCTCACCCCCACCATGCAGAAGCGAATCGAGCGCTCACTTGCCGGCGAGAAGTTGCCCGGCTACTACCCGCTCGGTGAGGCCCCCACCCCAATCTGGTAGCTCCCACCCAAGCGGTTGCTTGGGGCCGCTGTGATATGGCTAACTAGAGCCTCTAGTCTTTAACTAGAGGCTCTAGTCGAAAGCAGGAGAGATGAAGACCAAAGGCGCTCTGATCTGGGATTTCAACCAGCCATGGTCGATCGAGGAGATCGAGATCGGCGATCCCGTCAAGGACGAGGTCAAGATTCAGATGGAAGCGGCGGGCATGTGCCACTCCGACCATCATCTGGTGACCGGCGACATCCCGATGGCCGGCTTCCCGGTGCTCGGTGGACACGAGGGTGCCGGCATCGTCACCGAAGTCGGACCCGGCGTGGAGAACATCGCCCCGGGTGACCACGTCGTGCTGTCGTTCATCCCGTCGTGCGGTGAGTGTCCGACGTGCCAGAGCGGCCAGCGCAATCTGTGTGACCTGGGCGCGTTGCTGCTCACCGGTACCGCCGTCTCCGACGGGACCCACCGTGTCACGGCCAACGGCAAGCCTGTCATCCCGATGACGCTGCTGGGCACCTTCAGCCCCTACATGGTGGTGCACAAGAGCTCGGTCGTGAAGATCGACCCGTCCATCCCGTTCGAGGTGGCCTGCCTGGTCGGCTGCGGCGTCACCACCGGCTATGGCTCGGCGGTGCGCAGTGCGGACGTCCGCCCCGGTGACGACGTCACGATCGCCGGGATCGGTGGCGTCGGCATGGGCGCCCTGCAGGGCGCGCTCAACGCCGGTGCACGCAACATCTTCGCCATCGACCCGGTCGACTGGAAGCGGGATCAGGCACTCAAGTTCGGCGCGACGCACGTCTACCCCGACCTCGCGTCGGCGATGATGGGTGTCGCCGAGGTCACCCACGGCAAGATGGCCGACAAGACCATCATCACCACCGGTGAGCTCAAGGGTGAGGACATCGACAACTATCTCAACATGACCGCCAAGGGCGGTACCTGTGTGGTGACAGCGGTGGCCAACATGATGGAAACCAGCGTCACGCTGAACCTGGCGATGCTGACCCTGATGCAGAAGAACCTGCAGGGCACCATCTTCGGTGGCGGCAACCCGCACTACGACATCCCGCAGCTGCTGTCGATGTACAAGGCCGGCAGGCTCAACCTCGACGACATGGTGACCCGGCAGTACAAGCTGGAGCAGATTAACGAGGGTTACAAGGACATGCTGGAGGGCAAGAACATCCGTGGCGTGATCCGCTACACCGACGCCGATAGGTAGAGCGGGATGACCGACAGCGCAACCGAGACCACCGAGCTCTCGCCGGTGGTCGCGGCCTCTCAGAGTTCGTGGCGATGCGTGCAGTCCGGCGACAAGGCCGGCTGGCTGGCGCTGATGTCCGAGGACGTCGTCATCGAGGATCCGATCGGCGAGGCCGTCACCAACCCCGACGGCACCGGAGTGCGCGGGAAGGCGGCTGTCGCCGACTTCTTCGACGCCAACATCGGACCGAACCAGTTACGCATCACCTGCCAGGAGGCGTTCCCGTCGAGCAGTCCGACGGAGATCGCCTACATCCTGGTGCTGGAGACCACGTTCCCCAACGGTTTCGTGGCCACGGTCCGGGGAGTGTTCACCTACCGCGTCGACGACGCGGGGCTGATCACGAACCTGCGTGGCTTCTGGAACATGGATGCGATGACGTTCGCGGAGAAGGCGGATTAGCCAGCCGCTGGCAGGCCGCGGCGCGGTTGTCGTCGGTGGTACCCGCGGTGTCGGCCTGGCGGTCGCTGAGCTTCTGGCGGCCCTCGGCGCCGGCGTCGTCGTCAACGGCCGCGATGAGGCGGCAGCCGACCAAGCGGCGCAACGCATTCCCGGCGCCGTCGCCCATCCGGGTTCGCCCGCCGATCCGGCGGTGGCCGATGCCCTGGTGGATACCTGTGTCCGCCGGTTCGGCCACATCGACATCCTGGTCAACTGTGCGGGCACCGCCGAACCGGCAGGCTCGTCGATTCTCGACATCACCACCGAGCAGTTCAACGAGCTGATCGAGGCCCACTTGGGCACCGCATTTCAGATGTGCCGCGCGGCAGCCCCGCGGATGGTGCAGCGGGGCGCCGGGGCGATCGTCAACACCAGTTCGTTCGCTTTCCTCGGTGACTACGGCGGCACCGGGTACCCGGCAGGCAAGGGCGCGGTCAACGGCCTGACGGCGGCGATCGCCGCCGAACTCAAGGAGCACGGGGTCCGCGCGAACGTGGTGTGCCCCGGCGCCAAGACCAGGCTGTCCACCGGGCCCGACTACGAGGCCCACATCGCCGAGCTCAACCGGCGCGGACTGCTCGACGAGGTCAGCATGCAGGGTGCGCTGGACGCCGCGCCGCCCGAGTACGTCGCGCCGACATACGCCTACCTGGTCAGTGATCTCGCCAAGGATGTGACCGGTCAGATCTTCATCGCCGCAGGCGGGTTCATCGGCAAGTTCGACCGACAGACCCCCGCGATCGTGGCCTACCGTGACCATCACGACTCCCCGCCGTGGTCGATCGACGAGATCTCCGCACAGGTCGGTTAACCCGGCAGCGTGTGGTCGCGGTACTGCTCGCGCAGCTTGAGCTTGACGACCTTGCCGGTGGCGGTGTGGGGCAGTTCGTCGACGAACACCACGTCGTCGGGCAGCCACCACTTGACGACCTCGCCACCCAGGTACTCCAGAATTTCCTCCCGGGTGGCGTTGTGCCCCTTGCGAAGCACGGCGATGAGCACCGGCCGCTCCTGCCATTTCGGATGGGGCACCCCAATGACGGCGGCTTCGGCGATGGCCGGGTGCCCCATCGCGGCGTTCTCGAGGTCGATCGAACTCACCCATTCGCCACCGGATTTGATGACGTCCTTGGCACGGTCGACAAGTTGCAGGTAGCCGTCGGGGTCGATGGTCGCGACATCGCCAGTGGGGAAGAAACCCTCGCCGTCGAGCTTCTCGCCTCCCTCGCCCTTGAAGTAGCCACTGGCGATCCACGGACCGCGCACCCACACCTCGCCGAACGCCTTTCCGTCCCAGGGCAGTCGGCGGCCGTCGTCGTCGACGATCTTGAGGTCCACTCCCCAGACGCCGCGCCCCTGTTTCAGCCTGATGCGGGTGCGCTCCTCTTCGGAAAGCCCTTCGTGTTTGGGCAGCAGCCTGCCGATTGTGCACAGCGGACTGGTTTCGGTCATCCCCCAGCCCTGCATCGACTCGGCGCCGAAATCGCGGTCGAACCGCTCGATCATCGACTGCGGCAGGGCCGCCCCGCCGGTGCCCGCGATACGCAACCCGAGTTCGTGCGGGTCGATCTCGGGGTGCTCGTCGAGATAGGAGAACAGCATCATCCACACCGTCGGCACCCCCTGGCTCTGGTTGACGCCCTCGGACTTCATCAGGCTGTAGACGGATTCGCCGTCGAGGTGCGGTCCGGGCATCACGAGTGTCGCGCCGACCATCGCCGCGGTGTAGGGAGTCCCCCACGCATTCGCATGGAACATGGGCACCACCAGCAGGATCCTGGAGCCGCTGTGGATGTCGATGGCGTCGCGCGCCGCGATCATCAGCGTGTGCAGCATCGTCGAACGATGCGAGTACAGAACACCTTTCGGGTTCCCGGTGGTGCCCGAGGTGTAGCACAGCGATGACGCGCTGCGCTCGTCGAACTCGGGCCAGTCGTAGTGGGTTGACTGCGTGCCGATGAGTTCGTCCCAGCACTGCAGGCGATCCGCGGGAATCCCGGGGATATCGGGCATGTGTGCGCGATCGGTCATCACGACATAGGTGTCGACCGACTCGAGTTGGGGCGCGAGCTGGCCGACCAGAGGCGCGAAGGTCACATCGAAGAACAGCACCCGGTCCTCGGCGTGGTTGATGATGTAGACGATCTGCTCGGGGAAGAGCCGCGGGTTGACGGTGTGCATGACCGCCCCGGAGCCCGACACGCCGAAGTACAGCGCCAGGTGGCGATCGCTGTTCCACGCGAGTGTCGCGACCCGGTCTCCCTGCTGGATCCCGAGGCCGGCCAGCGCGTTGGCCACCTGCTTGGACTGATCCCTGACCTGCGACCAGGTGGTGCGTCGGATGTGCCCTTCGGGGATCCGGGACACGATCTCGGTGTCGGCGTGAAACGCGGCCGCGTGCTCGATCAGGGAGGAGATCATCAGCGGTCTGTCCTGCATCAGTCCCAGCATCCGGCCAGGCTATCGAGGGCGCGGGGACTTGTCGGTCGGTTCTGGCATGATCGAACACATGTTCGATGGTTCGTTGGTGGGGCCGGATCAGCTCACCGGTCTCAGTGACGCCGCGCTGGCCCGGGCCGCGGCAGGCTGGGCGAGCGCTTCGGCGGCGGCCGAGGCCCGCAAGCTGGCGGTGATCGCCGAGATCGAACGCCGCGCCCGGGCCGCTCAACAGCATCCGAACTGGGTCGTCGATGATCTCGATGCCGCCGCGGCCGGGTTGTCGTGTGCCCTGACGATCAGCCACGGCCGGGCGTTGGGCCAGATCGGGCTGGCGGTCACGCTGCGTGACCGGCTGCCCAAAGTCGGGGCCCGGTTCCTGGCCGGGCAGATCAGCGCGGCGATGATCGCCACCATCTCCTGGCGCACCTACCTGGTGTGCGACCCGGGAGCGCTGGCCCGCATCGACACCGAGATCGCCGAGCACGCCCCGGCCTGGGGCCGGCTGTCGCAGTACAAACTGGAAAAAGCCATCGACTTCTGGGTCGAACGCCATGACCCCGACGCGGTGCGCCGGGTCCGCACCGGGGTCCGCGGACGCGACTTCGTCATCGGAGACCGCGACGACGCCACCGGCACCACCAGCGTGCACGGACGGCTCACCAGCACCGACGCCGCGCTACTCGAACAGCGCCTGGCCGCGATGATCGCCACCGTGTGTGACGACGATCCCCGCACCCTGGCCCAACGCCGCGCCGATGCCCTCGGCGCGATCGCCGCCCACGCCACCACGCTGGCCTGCCGCTGCGACAACCCCGGATGCGCCGCCCAAACCGACGACGGCCGCGCCAGCAACTTCGTCGTCCACGTCTTCACCGACACAGACACCCTCAACGACACCCGCGACCGGGGCCTGGACCCGACACTGCACGGCCCCGACGACCCGCCACCCACACCCACGCCGAAGCCCGCCGAATCGCCAGCGCCCAAGCCCGCCGAGCCGGCTGCGTCACCCGAGCCGACAGTCGCGAAACCCGCCGCCGAGTCGAAGCCCGAGTCAACACCGCCCACGTCGGGTCGACCGGCGCGGCGGCGCCGCACGGCGGCGCTGATCCCCGGCTCCAACGCCGCGATCGTGCCCCCGGCACTGCTGGCCGACCTGATCCACCACGGCGCCAAAATCCGCTTCGTCACCACCCCCGACCCCTGCGGCGAAGACCGCTACCGACCCTCGACCGCACTGGCCGACTTCATCCGCACCCGCGACCTGACCTGCCGCTTCCCCGGCTGCGACCGCCCCGCCACCCACGCCGACATCGACCACACCCGACCCTGGCCCACCGGACCCACCCACCCCACCAACTGCAAGTGCTACTGCCGGCTACACCACCTGATCAAAACCTTCTGGACCGGCTGGCACGACACCCAACACCCCGACGGCACCCTGGCCATCACCACCCCGTCGGGCCTGACCTACACCACCAAACCCTTCACCGCACTGCTGTTCCCCCACTGGAACACCACCACCCCACCACCACCGCGACCACCCGGACCACCCCCACCGACCAACCCCGGCCGGCACCTCAAAATGCCCACCCGCCGCCGCACCCGCACCCAAACCCGCACCGCCCGCATCACCGCCGAACGAAAACTCAACGCCACCCAACGCGCACTGGAAAACTCATCAACCACACCGACCCCACCACCGGGCCACCACTACCCCGACTACCAATTCCACCCCGCCCACCACACCCCCGACTACGGCGACGACCCACCACCCTTCTGAGTAGCGTGGGCGGCATGGCGACCGTCTTCACAAAGATCATCAACGGGGAGATCCCCGGCCGTTTCGTCTACGAGGACGACGACATCGTGGCGTTCCTGACGATCGAGCCGATGACACAGGGCCACACGCTGGTCGTGCCCCGGGCCGAGATCGACCAGTGGCAGAACCTCGAACCCGCCGTGTTCGGCAGGGTCATGGAGGTTTCGCAGCTCATCGGCAAGGCGGTGTGTCAGGCCTTCGACGCTGAGCGCGCCGGTGTCATCATCGCCGGGCTGGAAGTGCCCCACTTGCACGTGCACGTCTTCCCGGCCCGCGACCTGGCGGACTTCGGCTTCGCCAACGTCGACCGCAACCCGTCAGCGGAGTCGCTCGACGAGGCTCAGACGAAGATCAAGGCGGCGTTGGCGACGCTGCGCTGACAGCTGCCGACGCGTCGGCGAACCGCGGCATCTTCACCCGGAACCGGCACCCTTCGCCCGGCCCTGTGGTCACGCTGACGCTGCCACCGTGGGCATACACCAGGGAGTCGACGATCGACAGCCCCAGCCCGGTCCCCCCGCTGGCTCGCGCCCGCGACGCGTCGGCCCGGTAGAACCGCTCGAAGATGCGCTGCGCATCCTCCGGCCCCATCCCCGGCCCCTCGTCGCACACCTCCACGACGGTGTTGTCCTCGTCGGTTCCCACCCGCACGGTGACCCCGGTGCCCTCGGGGGTGTGCTGCAGCGCGTTTGCCATCAAGTTGCTCAGCACCTGACGCAGTCTGGCCTCGTCACCCACCACCTCCGGGGTGCCGGGCCCGTCGAAGACCTCGACGCGGATCCTGCGTTGCGGCGCGATCGACTGAGCGTCGTGTACCGCGTCGGTGGCCAGAGCGAGCAGATCCACTCGCTTTCGTTCCAAGGGTCGCTGCGCGTCGAGTTGGGCCAACAGCAGCAGATCCTCGACGAGCAATCCCATCCGCCGCGATTCGCTCTCGATGCGACTCATCAGCATCTCGACGTCGCGGGCAGCGCCCTGGCGGTACAGCTCGGCGAAGCCGCGGATCGTCGTCAACGGTGTCCGCAGTTCGTGGCTTGCGTCGGTGATGAAGCGACGCATCCGTTCCTCGGAGGTGCGGGCCTGCGCCGCCGACGATTCCGACGAGGCCATCGCCCGCTGGATCTGCGTCAGCATCCCGTTGAGCGCCAACGACAGGCGGCCGACCTCGGTGCGTGGGTCACGTTCTGGAACACGCCGGTCCAGTTGCCCCGACGCGATCGCGGCTGCGGTCTGTTCGACCTCGGCCAGCGGGCGCAGACTGCGGTGCACCACGGCGTAGCCGGCGATGGCGAGCACCACCAGGACCGCCACCCCGATACCGGCCTGCAGGTAGGCCAGCGACCGCACCGTCGATTTCACGTCGGACAGGTCGATGGCCACCGTGGTGAGCTCGCCCCCCAACCCCCGCACCGTCATCGCACGCCACTGCACGTCGGAGTGATCAACAGATCCGACGGTGACCGGCAGCGGGCCGACATTGTTGTCCGCGGGCAGCGCCGGCTCCGCCACGCGGTCGTTGACTTCCATCCAGATGTGTCCTTCCGGATCGATGCCACGGACGAAGAAGTCGGAGGGAGGCCGCGCGGGGTTGGGATCGTCGATCGGGGTGACGGGCAGCCGACGGGGCACCTGGGCCCACCCTCGGGACGCGTCGAGCAGGGTGTCATCCACCCTCTTCATCAGGCTGTGCTGCAGGATCGTCGTGACTGCGACGCCCGACGCCACCAGTCCGCACGCCACCAGCACCAGAGTGGCAGCCACCAGCCCTACCCGCAGAGGAATGCCACGCCCTCTGGTGTTCCCGCCGCCAGCTACCACGCCTCTATTGTCGGCTCGTCCGGCGAGCGCTCACCGCGGCTCGCGCAGGACGTAGCCGACCCCACGCAACGTATGCAGTAAGCGCTTGTCTCCGGTGTCGACCTTGCGGCGCAGATAGGAGACATACGACTCGACGACGTTGACGTCGCCGCCGAAGTCGTAGCGCCACACGTGATCGAGGATCTTCGGCTTGGACAGCACCGTGCCCGCGTTGATGACGAAGTACCGCAACAGCGTGAACTCGGTCGGCGAGAGCGACACCGGCTCGCCGGCCTTCCACACCTCGTGGGTGTCCTCGTCGAGTTCGATGTCGGCGAATGTGAGCCGCGACGGGCGTGGCGCCTCGTGACCGCGGCCGGTCCGGCGCAGGATCACCCGCAGCCGCGCCACCACCTCTTCGAGGCTGAACGGCTTGGTCACGTAGTCGTCGCCACCCAGCGTCAGCCCGGCGATCTTGTCCTGCAAGGTGTCGCGTGCGGTCAGGAACAGGGCCGGGGCGTCGATGCCATCGGCCCGCAGGCGGCGCAGCAACCCGAACCCGTCCATGCCGGGCATCATGACGTCGAGAATGACCGCGTCGGGGCGAACCTCCCGTGCCTTGTCGAGCGCGGCCGCGCCGTTGGAGGCGGTGTGGACCTCGAAGCCCTGGTACTTCAGGCTCACGGAGAGCAATTCGACGATGTTGGCCTCGTCGTCGACCACCAGCACCCGCGCCTCGGGCACGTTCTGCTCAACGGGCATGGCCATGGGTTCAATCTCCACCAGTTCACTTGGAAATATGCTGCCGACTACCTGTGCACTTCCTGTGAGTTTGCCCTTGCGCTGTCCATAGACTGAGTAGATGAACCTCGGCAAAGCGCTGACCGACCTCGCCTTCGCGCCCGTCCGCGTCGGCCTGGCCGTCGCGGACGCGGGCATCGGCGTGGCCAAGGGCGGCATCGAAGTGGCATACCGCACGTTGGGGGAACCCAAGGACGGCGCCAAGCCCGGGTCTCCTTCCCTGGCTTACATGCTCGGTATCGACGAGGCCGTGGAGCGGGCGAACCGGTTGGCCCGACTGATGGACGAGGACCAGCCGCTGGGACGCGCGCTGGCGCCGGACGGAGCGCTGGACCGGCTCCTGCGACCGGGCGGCGTGGTCGACCGGCTGACCGCCCCCGGCGGCGCACTGGACCGGCTGACCGAGGAAGAGGGCGGGTTGATGCGCGCCATCGAGCCCGGCGGGCTGGTGGACCAGCTTCTTTCCGAGGACGGCCTGGTCGACAGGTTGCTGGCCGAGGACGGCGTGGCCGACCGGCTGTTCGCCGAGGGCGGGGTGGTCGACACGCTGACCGCCCGCAACGGCCCACTCGAGCAGCTCGCGACCGTCGCGGACACACTGAACCGCCTCGCGCCGGGGCTCGAGGCGCTCGAGCCGACCATCGAGGCGCTGCGAGAAGCGGTGATCGTGCTCAGCCAGGTCGTCAATCCGCTGAGCAACATCGCCGACCGGATTCCGTTTCCGGGCCGTCGCCCGCGGGGCCGGCCGTTCAATCGGCCGGTGACGTCGCAGCGGGTTATCGACGTCGAGGACGAGCCGTTAAGCTAGGGCCGCTTAAGCCTCCTTAGCTCAGTGGTAGAGCGTTCGCCTTGTAAGCGGAATGTCATCGGTTCAATCCCGATAGGAGGCTCCACGATCCGACGACCGCTGGTTGTCGGAGGCACGTCGTAGCGTCACCCGTGTGAGACAGTGGCGGGGCTGCGGTTCACCGCTTCGGCTCATCTGCCCGAACTGCGATTCGCAGCTGCCGACGTACAAGAGCCGGAACCGCGGCAACGGGCGGCACCACCGCAGACAGCGATACGCCGACAGTCAGTCTTTCTGACCGTGACATCCCACCGGCGAAGCCGGCCGTCCCCCTCGAACCTCTTCATATGCAACAGTTTTCAATTCGGCGACGGTAGGCAGGACACACCACAGAGGTAGGATCGAGCGGTGAGTTCATGGTGAGCACCGTCCTCACCCTCGGCGGCCTGAACTATGGCATCGCCGACCGCGTGGGCAAGGCGATGTCCGGTTACGCGTCGAAGGCCGACCGGGTGATCGTGAAGTATCCGCAGTCCGCGTCGCCGAAGTCCATTCCCGCGGGGGTCGAGGCCCTGGATCTCGCCCTCCGGTCTGCCCTCTCGAACGCGTCCGGTCCGATCGATGTCGTCGCGCACAGCCAGGGCGCCGAGGTCGTGTCCGAATGGCTCGAGCAGCACGCGCGACGACCGGACGCTGCGCCGGCCGACCGGCTGCGATTCATCCTGCTCGGCAACCCGCGTCGCCGGTTCGGCGGCACCGGAACGCGTGGACTCGACGGCAAACCGCTGCGCCGAACCCCCGATGACACCCAATACACGGTGCTCGACATCGCCCGCGCCTACGACGGCTGGTGCAACGGCGACGGCTGGCCCGCCGAGAAGCTCACCATGGTGAAGAAGGCGCGACTGCTCGGCGGCAGGTTCATCGACCACCTCGACTACAGCGACGTGAACATCAACACCGCGCAGGTGCGGTCGCGCGTCGGCAATACGACATACTTGGTCGCGCCGTGACCAGTCCGACCGAGGAGGAGCGTTGGCCGAAGCAGGACTGTGGGTGGCATGGGGAGTGCCGACGAGCGGGCGCGAGCGGGCGGCCTTGGCGCTGCTCATCGAAACCGAGGGCTATCTCTCCGGCCTCCGGGACCAGGGACGTATCGAAGGGTTCGACAGGGTCCTGCTCAAGCCGCAAAGCATCGAGCTGGGTGGTTTCATCCTGATCCAGGGCTCGGTCGCCCAGATCGACGCACTTCGCCGGGATCCGGACTTCGAGGTGTGGCTCAACCGGGTCCAGCTCGTCGCCGATCAGGTGGGCGTCGTCGACGCCTGGGTGGGCGACGGAATTGCCGAGGCGGTCACCCTCTATGAGAAGGCGCTGGAAAGCCTCGACTAGCGTCTCCGGACTGATTTGCTGACCAAGGTCTGAGCCGAGAAAGCCCTTTGGTCACAGTAACGTTTCGAAAGCCGTGACGATTTAACTATTTGCTCGCCACTTCCGGTACCGATGCGCTTCAATGGCCACGACGACGGGGGGTCGGACAAGGCTGGATCGAAGGGGTTTTATGGGTGCCGCAGCGTATATCGGTCGGGTCGGCGGTCTGGCCGTCGCAATGGGCGTCGGCTCAGCAGTATTTGCAGGCCAGGGGGTGGCGTGGGCCGGTGAAACCGATTCGTCCGCGTCGACGTCGGCCACCTCAGCAACCTCGGACAGCGACGGGTCCGACAGCGACTCGCCGAGCAAGCGGGACACAGCGAAAGTAGCTGACAAGGACGCCGACGAGTCCGACGACGACGAGGCTGAAGCTGAGGACGACGAGGACGAGGACCAGCCTGCGGTCGACGAAGACGAAGCTGACGACGAAGACGACGAAGACGCCGAGGCTGAGCCAGAAGCCGTAGACGAAGACGACGAGCCCGACGACGTAGACGAAGACGACGAAGACGCCGAGGCTGAGCCGGAGGCCGACACCTCATCGGCGCCGCCCAAGACCAAGCGGTCGCAGAGCGTCCCGGCGGAGACATCCGCGACCGAGGAGACCTCCGCAACAGAGGAGTCCGCGACAACAGAGAAGTCGGCGACCGAACCCACGAAGTCGGCGACCGATCCCGCGGTGGCACCGCAGGAGCCGGAGAAGGTCGCGGTGTTCGCCAGCGCCAGCAGCCTGGCCGCCGCGAGCCCGACCACGGTGTCCCCCCGGGTGGCGGCGCTGCTCTCGGAACCGACGATGGCAGAACAGACGCCGAAGCCGAACCTGGTGACCGCGGTCGTGAACGTCGTCAACAGCATGCTGGACTGGGCGCGCCAGAAGGCCGACGCCACCCCGGACAGCCCCGCGCAGCCGCCCTTCCTGTGGGCGCTGATGTCGTTCGCCCGTCGCGAGCTCGAGAACCTCTTCGTCTCGCGCAGCACGGTCAGCGCGGCCAGGACCACCGTCGTGGCGCCGACCAGCCTGGCCCTGATGGCCGACGACGTCACCTCTGCTGCGGTCTTCGTACCGTACTCGCCGTGGCTGAACCCTCAGGTCAGCCCGTCGACGAACTTCGTCAGCTGGGTGACGGGCAAGAACGTCTACAGCGACAAGACCCTGGCCAACACCCTTGCCCGGTACCAGGTTTACGGAACCGACGTCGGCGTCATGTGGGACAACGGGATTCCCGACGACCCCAGCACCCCCGACATCAACGAGAACCAGGTGCTCATCGCCGTCGGCGACACCTTCGGTTCGGCCAACATGAGCGGCCGGTGGATCTACAACACGTTGTTCCGCAGCTCCGACGACGACCTGTCGGACGGCATGACCATCCCCAACGGAGAATGGTTCAACGGAAACATGTTCGGCGGTGCGCCGCTGTCCGAGCCGAACCAGGCGCGGCCCATCATCAACCGCCCGTCCTGGGCGCCCAACTCGGTGACGCTCATCCCGACCGCGGGGATCTCGCTGCCCACGCCCGACACCGAGTTCGGCGCGACGCAGTACGTCAGCTTCATGTCGGTGTCGAACTGGGGCTCCTCGGGTCGGTGGACCACGAACTACTCGGCCATCGCGTACTCGACGGACAACGGCGAGAATTTCACCGTCGCGCGCGAAAGTGTGCGCTACAACTCCATTTTCAGTGGCAATCGGAACTTTCAGCAGTCCGCCTTCGTCAAGGGCGACGACGGCTACGTCTACATGTACGGAACCCCGAACGGCCGCCAGGGCGCGGCTCACATCGCACGGGTCGCCGAAAAGGACATCCTCGACGTGTCCGAGTACGAGTACTACAAGAAGGCCTCGTCGGGGTGGTTCGGCAGCAGCCCCGCCAGGTGGGTGCAGGGCAACCCGTCGTCGGCTTCCGCGATCATCGGCAAGTCGGGCGGCGCCTGCGGTGCCACCAAACCCGGCAACACGGTCAGCGAGATGTCGGTCCAGTACAACGAGTACCTGGAGAAGTACATCGTTCTCTACGGAGACCAGTCCAACAACATCGTCATGCGCACCTCCGACACCCCTGAGGGCGAATGGTCGGAAGCGACCGTGCTGATGGATCAGCAGAACGGCGGGATCTACGCGCCGATGCTGCACCCGTGGTCACCGTCGACGGTGGGCACCGGTTCGGACCTCTACTGGAACCTGTCGCTGTGGTCGGAGTACAACATCATGCTGATGCGGACAGACCTCACCAAGCTCTGACCTAACCCACGGGCACATCGAGGATCTGGCGATCCACCGCGGCGCCGGGACCGTCGAAGTGCCACCACTCCCCCGCGTACACCGTCAGTCCGCCGGCGGCCATCGCGTCCCGCAGCCGGGCCCGATTGTCCTGTGCTGCGGCGCTGACCCCGTCGGTGGCCCTGGCGTGACTGCGGGGGGAGAAGTCGTCGAACCCGGTGCCCATGTCCACCAGGCCGTCCTGGCCTGCCAGCGTGACGTCCACCGAGCGGCCCGCTTCGTGGCTGCGTGCGTACGGCCCGGGACGGGCGACCCACGCCGGGTCGGACACCGCGTCGAACATCACCTGCTGAACGTCGTGCGGGCGGTAACAATCCCAGAAGACGAGCCGTTCCCCACCCTGTCGCAACAGGTTCGCAGCGGTGACGAGTCCCGGCGCCAGAGACTCGTGCACCAGGCATCTGGCCCCGTCCGGGTACAGCTGCGCGCCGACGAAGTTGTCCGCCGTCGCGTACCGCAGGTCGATCACCGCATCCGGGATCACGCTGCGAACGTCGACGAACCCGGCCGCACGCGCCTCCTCGGACACCGGCGGTACCGGCTCCGCCGCCGCCACCGTGCTGCTCGCGGCGGCGAACCCGATGATCGAGCAGCACAGCGCGGCAATCCGGTGAACACCACCCATCACTGCACTGTAGGCGCGCATACACTGCGCTCGTGCGCGATGTCCTCGAGGAATTGCTGGCGGTCTGGCGAGCCGGAGGGACCGCGGGCCTGGCCACGGTGGTGCGCACCATGAAGTCGGCGCCCCGCCCGCCGGGGGCCGCGATGGTGGTCGCACCCGACGGAAGCGTGGCGGGGTCGGTGTCCGGCGGATGTGTCGAGGCCGCCGTCTACGAGGTCGCCAACGACGTCGTGGCCACCGGCCGTCCGGAGCTGCAGAGCTACGGGGTCAGCGACGACGATGCCTTCTCGGTCGGGCTGACCTGCGGTGGCACCATCGAGGTGTTCACCGAACCGGTGTCGCGCATCACCTTTCCGCAGCTGCAGTCGGTGGCCGACGACATCGCCGCCCATCGCGCGATCGCGGTCGCGACCGTCATCGCCCACCCGGACCCGCGCCGGCTGGGACTGCGACTACTCGTCGGCGAGGCTTCGGCTCAGGGATCCCTGGGGTCGGCGCGAGCCGACGACGCGGTCGCCGACGACGCCAGAGGCCTGCTCGCCGCCGGCCGCTCGGCCGTGCTGTCCTACGGAGCCGACGGCCAGCGTCAGGACGCGGGCATGGAGGTGTTCGTAGCCAGCCACGCACCACGGCCGCGGATGCTGGTCTTCGGCGCCATCGACTTCGCCGCGGCCCTCGCCCAGCAGGGTGCGTTCCTGGGCTACCGGGTCACCGTGTGTGATGCCCGCCCGGTGTTCGCCACCGCCGCCCGCTTCCCGGCGGCCGAGGACGTCGTCGTCGAATGGCCCGACCGCTACCTGGCCGCCCAGGCCGAACTGGGCGCGATCGACGCGCGCACCGCGATCTGCGTGCTGACCCACGATCCCAAGTTCGA
Source organism: Mycolicibacterium hippocampi (assembly GCF_010723735.1). Lineage (GTDB taxonomy): Bacteria > Actinomycetota > Actinomycetes > Mycobacteriales > Mycobacteriaceae > Mycobacterium > Mycobacterium hippocampi. The sequence goes on from NZ_BLLB01000002.1 coordinate 5,750,160, forward strand.
CGTGCCGGTACTCGAGGTGGCACTGCGCTTACCCGAGGTGGGCTACATCGGCGTGATGGGCTCCCGGCGCACCCATGAGGACCGGCTGCGCAGGATGCGGGAGGCGGGCCTCACGGACACCGAGCTCGCCCGGCTGGCCAGCCCGATCGGCCTGGATCTCGGCGCCAGGACGCCCGAGGAGACCGCGGTGTCGATCGCCGCGGAGATCATCGCCCGGCGCTGGGGCGGGGGCGGCCGGCCGTTGACGGAGGTCGGAGGACGCATCCACCACGAGGCGTGACAACCGTGAGACAACAATGGTGGAAATGTCGCTCTCGGATGCGATAACGTCACTCTTCAAGCCCTCAGGAGAGTGATACGACGTGACCGACACCGTGCCATCCGTCACGACCCGCTATGCCGGCGCCAGGGTTCCCCGGGTCGAGGACAGCCGCCTTCTCACTGGTCACGGCACGTTTGTCGACGACGTGCAGCGGCCGGCGATGCGGCACGCCTGCTTCGTCCGCAGCCCGTTCGCCCGCGCCACCATCAACGGCATCGACGCCTCCGCTGCCCTGGCTCTGCCCGGCGTACACGCCGTGTTCACCGCCGCCGATCTCAACCCGGACGTCAAGGAGGCCTGGCACGCCGTCGCGGGCAAGGACATCCCGGACACCCCACGGCCGCCTCTGGCCGAGGGTGAGGTCAAGTTCGTCGGCGACCCGGTCGCCCTCGTGATCGCCGACAGTCGGTACCTGGCCGAGGACGCGGTCGACCTGGTCGACGTCGACTACACCTCGTTGCCCGCACTCGCCGACTTCCGACAAGCGGTCGGCGGGGCCGACACCGGCGTTCCGGTCGTGCACGAGGCCTACCCCGACAACGTCGCAGGCGGCATGGGCGGCGCCCCACCCGACGAAGAGGTGTTCGCGAACGCGGCGCACGTGGTCTCCGAACACATCTACCAACAGATGTACGTCCCGGTGCCGATGGAGACCCGCGGAATGGTCGCCGAGTGGACGGCCACCACAGCCGAACTCACCATCTGGGCGTCGACGCAGACGCCGCACGAACTCCGGGCGTTCGCCGCCCGACTGCTGGGCATCCCCGCCCAGGGGGTACGCGTGGTGGTGCGCGACACCGGCGGCGCGTTCGGGCAGAAGGTGGTGCCGATGCGCGAGGACATGTGCATCCTGCTGGCCGCCCGCAAGATGCCGGCGGCACTGAAGTGGATCGAGGACCGCCGGGAGAACCTGATGTCGGCCGGGCAGTCCCGCCACGTCGACGGCACGGTGCGGATGGCGTTCGACGCCGACGGCAGGATCCTGGCCGCCGACATCGACTTCATCCAGGACGTCGGCGCCTATCCGACGCCGTATCCGGTGCTCACCACCGCCGCCATCGGCATGTTCTTCCCCGGCCCCTACCGCGTCCCCAAGGCCAGCTTCAACTACAAAACGGTGTTCTCCAACACCCCGGGCCTGCACGCCTACCGCGGACCCTGGCAGTACGAAACCCTGACCAGGGAAATGCTTCTCGACTGCGCCGCACGCAAGATCGGGATGGATCCCGTCGAGTTGCGGCGGATCAACATCCTGCGTGGTGACGAGATGCCGTTCTTCAACCCGAACGGCATGCCGTATGACAACTGCGCCCCCGCCGACACGTTCGAACAGGCCGTGAAGATCCTCGATCACGAGGGCTTCCGCAAGGAGCAGGCCGAGGCGCTGGAACAGGGTCGCTACCTCGGGCTCGGCTTCTCCGCCTACATCGAGCCCACCGGCGCCGCGACCGGGCACCTGGCCACCGAGGGCGCCACCATGCGGATGGAACCGACCGGCAAGATCAATGTCTACGTCAACGGCGGTTCGGCCGGCAACAGCATCGAGACCACCGTCGTGCAGCTCACCGCGGATGCGTTGGGCGCCGACATCGATGACGTGTCGACCATCCAGGGAGACACCGCGGTGACCCCGTACGGCGCGGGCACCCAGGGCAGCCGCAGCGGGCCCATGACGGCCGGCGCCGTGCACGAGGCAGGCACGATGCTGCGCAACCAGATCATCGCGATCGCAGCAGGAATGCTCGGGGTCGAGGAATCACAGGTCGAACTCGCGGACTCCAGCGCCCGGGTGCGCGACGAGCCCGACAAAGCCGTCAGCTTCGCCGACATCGCCTACCGCTCGTACTACGAGCCCGCACAGCTGGGCGGCATCTCCCCCACCCTGGAGGCCACGGCGCGGTTCAACTCCCAGTCGATGATCCACTGGGCCAACGCCACCCATGTGTGCACCTGTGAGGTGGACATCGAGACCGGGCACGTGACGCTGACCCGCTACATCGTCAGCGAGGACGTCGGGCCGATGATCAACCCGAACGTGGTCGAGGGTCAGGTCGCGGGCGGCACCGCGCAGGGAATCGGTGGGGCGCTGCTCGAGCACCTCGCCTACGACGACGCGGGCAACCCGGTGGCGTCGACGTTCGTGGACTACCTGCTGCCGACGGCCACCGAGGTGCCGCCCATCGAGTTCGGGCATGTCGAGATCCCCGGGACCGGGGTGGGCGGCTACAAGGGCGCGGGCGAAGGCGGGGCCATCGGTTCGCCGCCCGCCGTCATCAACGCGATCAACGACGCACTCGCCCCGCTCGGCGTGACGGTGACCCAGCTGCCGGCCAGCCCCGCCGCCATCGTCGCGTTGCTCGAAGGAAAGGACCACTAGAGGTGGAGCTCAACAACGAATTCCGGGTCGCGGTGCCCACGGCGAAGGTCTGGGAGGTGTTCACCGACGTCGAACGCGTCGCACCGTGCCTGCCCGGCGCCACCCTGTTGTCGGTCGACGGCGACGAGTTCCACGGGGCGGTCAAGGTCAAAGTCGGCCCGATCACGGTGTCCTACAAGGGCATCGCCTCCTACCAGGAGAAGGACGTCCCGGGCCAGCGGATCGTGCTGCGCGCCGAGGGCAAGGAGACGCGGGGCAACGGCACCGCCGCGGCGACCGTCACCGCGCAGCTGAAGGACGAGGGCGACTCGACCCACGTGGGCATCACCACCGACCTGGCGATCTCGGGCAAGGCAGCACAATTCGGCCGCGGGGTGCTGGCCGACGTGTCGGGCAACCTCATCGCCCAGTTTGCCAGAAGCCTCGAGGCCGAACTACTCGGCGGCGCTGCGCCCGCTGCGAAAGTGGCCGAGAACGGCTCGGCCACAACCACTCCGCTCGCCGCCGTGCCAGAGTCCGGCGACTCGGTCGACCTGCTGAAGGTGGTGGCCGTGCCGATGGCCAAGCGGTTCGCACCGGTGCTGGTCGCCGCTGCCGCCGCCGGGGCGCTCGGCTTCCTGGTCGGCCGCCGCAGGCGCCGGGGCCCGGCCACCGTGCTCGCCGACGACCTGCAGGCCGCACTGGCGCGGCTGTTGTCGTGAAGGCGCACTCATGAAAGCCGCACCGTTCGCCTATCACCGTCCCGACACCGTCGCCGACGCCGTCGGTCTGCTCGCCGAGCACGGCGACGAAGCCAAGATCCTCGCCGGCGGACAGAGCCTGGTGCCGATGCTCGCGATGCGACTGACGCACTTCGAGAACCTCGTCGACATCTCCCGAGTGGAGGAGCTGCGCAACATCGAGCTGCGCGACGGCTCGGTGTGGATCGGCGCGGGCACTCCGCATGCGCTGGTGGGCATGGATGACGAAGTGGCCGAGTCGGTTCCGCTGCTCACGCTGTCCACCCCGCACATCGGGCACTTCCAGATCCGCACCCGCGGCACCCTCGGCGGCGCCATCGCCCACGCCGATCCCGCAGCCGAGTACGCCGCGGTGGCGGTGACCCTGGACGCGCTCATGGAGGCCGTCTCGCCCCGGGGCCGGCGGCAGATCCCGGCGGCGGAGTTCTTCACCGGCCTCTGGGAGACCTCGCTGGCCGCCGATGAGATCCTGACCGCCGTCGCCTTCCCCGTGTGGTCGGGCCGCTGTGGCTTCTCGGTGCAGGAGTTCGCACGCCGGCACGGAGACTTCGCCATCGCGGGTGCGACGGTGGCAGTGGAACTCGACGACCGGGACACGGTGAGCCGCTGCGGAATCGGGCTCCTGGGTCTGGGCTCACGGCCGGAGCGGGGCACCCCGGCCGAGGACGCCGTCGTCGGCAGGCACGTCACCGACGTCACCGCCGAGGAGCTGGGCCGGCTGGCCATGTCAGCGCTGCAGGATGTTCCCGCCGACCTGCAGGGCACGGCGTCCTACCGCACCCGCGTCGGCGCCGCGATGGTGGCGCGCGCATGGACCGAAGCAACCACGGAGGCCCTCAATGCATGAACTTCCCGTCGAGCTCTCGGTCAACGGTCGCCCCCACAGTGGGACCGTCGAGCCGCGACTGACCCTCGCCGACTTCCTCCGCGAGAAGTGCGGACTGACGGGCACCCACCTGGGTTGTGAACACGGCGCGTGTGGAGCCTGCACGGTGCTGCTCGACGGCCAGGCGGTGCGGTCGTGTCTGGTCTTCGCCGTCCAGGCCGAGGGGCAGGAGGTGACGACGGTCGAAGGCGTCGCCGGCGACGACGGTGAGCTCTCCGCGGTGCAGGCGGCCATGCGCGAGTGTCACGGGCTGCAATGCGGTTTCTGCACGCCGGGGTTCGTCACCAGCATCACCGCGCTGCTGCGCGACAACCCGACACCCACCGACCAGGAGATCCGCGAGGGCCTGTCGGGCAACTTCTGCCGATGCACCGGCTACCAGGGCATCGTCAACGCGGTGCGGCGCGCGGCGGAGGTGCCCGACTCGACTCCATGAGAGTCGGGTTCCCGCGGTTTCAGACCACGCCGCGCAGCCCGTCCGCGCCGAAGAGCGGTTCGAGCATTCCCGACAGGTCCGGCCCCCGCCGCAAGCCGTGGCCGCCGTCGACGTTGATGACCTGGCCGGTGATGAAACTCGCCGCGTCGCTGAGCAGGAAGACCGCCAGGTTGGCCACATCCTCGGCCTCACCGACCCTGGGCAACGGCGTGCAGGCGCGGTAGTCCTCGCTGACCGCCGGGGATTCCATGATGGGGGCGACCATGTCCGTGCGGGTGAGGCCGGGCCGGATGCCGTTGACCCGCACCGAGGAGGCGCCGAGCTCGTCGGCCGCCACCATCATCAGATGGTCCAACGCCGCCTTGCTCGGTCCGTAGGCACCGAACCACCGGTGGGTGTTGCTCGACGCGATCGACGAGATACCCACGAACGAACCACCGCCGCCGCGCACCATCTCGCGGGCGGCGTGCTTGAGCACGTACATGGTGCCGTTGACATTCAGGTCGACGGTGTTGCGCCAGGCCGCGGAGTCGATCTGGGTCAGCGGCCCGATCGTCTCGGAACCCCCGGCACTGTGCACGACACCGTCGAGCCGGCCGTGCCAGGCTGTGGTGGCCTCCACCACCCGGGCCGCCTGGTCCTCGTCGGTCACGTCGGCGGGTTCGTAGCGCACCTCACCGCCGCCGTCGCCTGCCTGGGCCGTGATCGCTTCGATCTCCTTGGCGGCCGCCGCCAGCTTGTCGGCATTGCGGCCCGCCAGCATCGTGTTGCCGCCGGAGGCGACGATCGCGGTCGCCGCCGCCCTGCCGATCCCGCTGCCACCACCGGTGACCAGGAACGTTCGATCCTTCAACGAAAGCAGCATGGGGGAATCCCTCCGACCGGAAGCCTGTCTAACAAGAACAGGTTCTAGTTATACGTCACGGTTCGTCGCGGCGGGCCAGCTTCGGCGCCCCCAACGTGCGCCAGTCCGGCACATCGGGCGGAAGCCCGACCGGATAACGGTTCTCGTTGTGCGCCGCCCAGTGGGCGTGCCCGAGCTCATGGATGTGGAAGGCGTGCCGCAGCGCCTCGGGGAAGCCCATCGCATCACTGGCCGCGTTCACCGAGTCCTTGATCAGCAACGCCGCCATCGTCGGCCGCTCGGCGATACGGCGGGCGAACTCGAGGGTCTTGTCCTCCAACTCGGCACGGGGGAACACCTTCGACACCATCCCCAGCCGATGCGCCTCCTCCGCGTCGATCGCGTCGCCGGTCAGCAGCAGCTCCTTGGCCTTGCGCGGGCCGAACTCCCACGGGTGGGCGTAGTACTCGACGCCCGGCATCCCCATGCGCACCCCGACGACGTCGCTGAACTTGGCATCGTCGGCGGCGACGATCAGGTCGCAGGCCCAGATCAACATGAGGCCCGCCGAGATCGCGTTGCCCTGCACCTGGGCGATGGTGATCTTGCGCAGGTCCCGCCAGCGGCGGGTGTTGTCGAAGAAGTAGTGCCACTCCTGCAGATAGGTGCGTTCGGCCACCGCAGCCCTGGTGGCACCGTTGAACTGGAAGGTCGGGTGCTGGCCGGGACCGGGCGCCCGTTCGGCCAGCGCCTCCTCCGAGCCCAGGTCGTGGCCGGCCGAGAAGTTCTTGCCCCGCGCGGCCAGGATCACCACCCGCACGTCGTCGTCGGCCTCCGCGCGGCCGAATGCCTCGTCCAGCTGCACCAGCAGCGTCCGAGACTGCGCGTTCTGGGCGTCGGGCCGGTTCAACCAGATGCGAGCGATGCGGCCCTCGTCGACGGTTTCATATGTCACCTGTTCAGGGTTCGCCACATCAAGCACACTACGGTTGACGTGCGGACAACTGGCCGAGTGGTCGGTGTGGGGCCGACAATTGGCTAGAGTTGACGCATGCCTGCAAAATCTGATCCCGCCGAGCTCGGCGACGTCGAACCGATTGCCGACACCACCGAACGGCAGGCCCGCCGCGTCGTCGCCGCCTACGCGACCGACGCCGACGAATGCCGGATCTTCCTGTCGATGCTCGGCATCGGACCTGCGAAGCTCGCCGACGCGTAATGAGTCCCGAGAGCGGCCCTGAGGCACGCTCCGGCTCTGCTCCGCCTACCGCGTCGGCGGACTTCGTCGTGGTCGCCAACCGGCTGCCGATCGACATGGTGCAGCTGCCCGACGGCACCACGGAGTGGAAACAGAGTCCCGGCGGCCTGGTGACCGCACTGGAACCGCTGCTGCGGCGGCGACGCGGCGCGTGGATCGGCTGGCCCGGCGTTCCCCAGGAGCCGGGCGAATCCGAGGACGAGCCGATCGTGCAGGACGATCTGACCCTCGTCCCGGTGCGCCTGAGCGCCGAAGATGTCGCGCTGTACTACGAGGGCTTCTCCAACGCCACGCTGTGGCCGCTCTACCACGATGTGATCGTCAAACCGATCTACCACCGGCAGTGGTGGGACCGCTACGTCGAGGTCAACAGGCGCTTCGCCGAGGCGACCGCCCGCACAGCGGCCCAGGGCGCCACCGTGTGGATTCAGGACTACCAGCTGCAGCTGGTCCCGAAGATGCTACGGATGTTGCGCCCCGACCTCACCATCGGCTTCTTCCTGCACATCCCGTTCCCCCCGGTCGAGCTGTTCATGCAGATGCCGTGGCGTTCGGAGATCGTCGACGGCCTTCTCGGCGCTGACCTCGTCGGTTTCCACCTGCCCGGCGGCGCGCAGAACTTCCTGATCCTGGCCCGCCGGCTCGCCGGTGCGAACACCTCACGCGCATCCGTCGGGATCCGTGCCCGCTTCGGTGAGGTGCACGTCGGGTTCCGGACCGTCAAAGTCGGCGCCTTCCCCATCTCGATCGACTCCACAGACCTCGACCAGAAGGCCCGCAGCAAGGCGATCCGGCAGCGGGCCCGCGAGATCCGTGCCGAGCTGGGCAACCCGCGCAAGATTCTGCTCGGAGTCGACCGGCTGGATTACACCAAGGGCATCGACGTGCGGCTGCAGGCATTCTCCGAACTCCTCGAAGAGGGCCGGGTCAACCGCGAGGACACGGTGCTCGTCCAGCTCGCCACCCCCAGCCGTGAGCGGGTGGAGAGCTACAAGGTGATGCGCGAGGACATCGAGCGCCAGGTCGGGCACATCAACGGCGAGTACGGCGAGGTGGGCCATCCGGTCCTGCACTACCTGCACCGGCCCGTTCCGCGCGAGGATCTGCTCGCGTTCTTCGTCGCCGCCGACGTCATGCTCGTCACCCCGTTGCGCGACGGCATGAACCTGGTGGCCAAGGAGTACGTCGCGTGCCGCAGCGACCTCGGCGGCGCCCTGGTGCTCAGCGAGTTCACCGGCGCCGCGGCCGAGTTGCGCCAGGCCTACCTGACCAACCCCCACCACCCGCAGGGCATCAAGGACTCGATCGAGGCGGCACTCAACCAGACCCCCGAAGAGGGCAGGCGCCGGATGCGGGCCCTGCGCCGACAGGTTCTGGCCCACGATGTCGACCGCTGGGCACGGTCGTTCCTGGAGGCGCTGGCCGGAGCCCCGCCTAAATCGGAGTGATGTAGTTGATCAGCCACTTGCCGTCGACCTTCTCGTAGTCGACACGCAGCCGGCTGCCGTCGTAGATCGGTTGGCGATCCTTGTCGGTGACGGTGCGGTTCATGTAGACCATCACCGACGCGGACTCCCGCTGGGCGTCGAGAACTCCGACGCCAACGACGTTGGCCTGGCTGATGAGCTGACGGTCCCGCGCCTGCGGGATGATGTCCTCGGTCGCGCGGTCCTGGAACTCCCGCCGGTAATCGGGAGTGAGCAGCGGGTAGACCTCGTTGAGACTGCGTTCGACGGTCTGGTAGTCGTACCCGAACACCTGCGGGATCTGTTCGGCGGCCAACGGAGCGAGCTCTTCCCGCGCAGCCTGCTCACCGTGCAGCTGCACCCCGTTCCAGTAGAGCGAGCCACCGAACGCGGCCAATCCCACGACGCCGACAGCGAGGATCACCGCAATCGCGCCCCACAGCCGAGCCGCCCGCATCAGTTTCCCCCGTCCGGGTACTTGAGGTCGTAGCCGGTCATGTGACCGTTGTCGTCCTCGTGCACGATCACCCGCAGGCGGTAGGGCTGTGACGGCCTGTTGTTGCCTTCCATGTCGGTGACGGTGACGCGCACCGACACCAGCACCGCCGCGTTGTTGGCGATGTCGTCGACGTCCTCCAGCGCCGCGCCGTTGATCACGGTTTCAGAACTGGCGTTGGTGTCGCGGAACATCGCCTTGAGGTTCTCGACGTTGTTGCCCTGGCTGAGCATGTCGCGGAGCGGGCCGCTGGTGCTGTCGACAAACCTGTTCACACTGTCGTCGATGTTGTCCTGCGTGTAGCTGAACATGTTGGTGACCAGCTGGGAAGCGGTGTCGACGAAGCGTTGGGTACGCGCCTGCTCGGCTTGTGCCTCACGCTGCTCGACCATCATCCACGCGACGCCGCCTGCCAGTCCCGCGACCAGGACGACGAGGGTGAGCACCGACACCAGGGCGACCCGTGTCCGGTTGGGGGCCCGCCGCGGCGGCGGTCCTGAGGGAAGCACCGACCGCACCTGCGGCGGGGTGGGTCCCTCGACCGTCACTCCCCCGACGGCGACGGGGGCAGCGCCGGGTTCGACGCTGCCGGCCGCAGGTCCCGCGGCTCGCGAAGCGCGGCGCCGCGCCGTCCGGCCCGGATTTCGGGGTGCTTCTTCTACCAATGCGACTTCCTATACCTACGTATTGCTGCCCGACTGAGGCGCGGGGCCACATCCACTATGCCTGTTTGGGCGACAGCATCAGGTCGACCCAGTTCTCCGCAGGCGCCAGCTTGTCCGTCCCGGGGGCGTAGATGCCGGTCCCGCCGGCGGGATCGACGAACTCCCCGTTTTGGTCGTAGCTGGCCATCGCGGGACCCGAGGCCATCGCAGCCTCAGCGGGCAGCGGAGCCGTTCCCGCCGGAGGGGGCGGCGGGGGCGCGGGCGCCGGCGCCGGCGCCGGAAATGGTGCCGGGGCACGTCCCGGTGCGGGTGCCGGTGGGGTGCGGCCGTACGGCGGCACCACCTGGTCCGGCGGTGAGAAGTACGGCCACGGCGGCGGCAGCTGATCGGGCTCGTTGGGCGGCACCGGCAGCGGGTACGGCGCGTGCGGAGCCGGCCCCGGACCTGGCTCGACACCCGGGGGCAGCTGAACCGACGGCGGCCCCGGATCCGGATCCATCTCCGGTGGGATGAACGGGAACTTGTTGGGCGGGAAGGTGTTCCGTCCCGGCGGCTCGTAGTGGTTGTCTTCGCGCTGGTCCATCGGCGTGCCGTACGGAATCGGCGGCCCGCGCCAGGGGTTGGTGCCGATCGGGACGTAACCCTTCGGGTCCCGGCACAGCTGGATCGTCGGCGCACGCTTGCCCGGGAACTCCTGACACGGGTAGTTGCGGGCGCCGCGCACCACGCTCGGATCGTTCTGCGCCACCTTGCAGTACAGGTCGGTGGGCAGCTCCCGCAGCGTGGTGTCGGCGGGTGAGCGGATCTGCGGCGGCGGGATGAAACCGACCGAGCAGGGCGGTGGATCACCGAGGTCGACCTTGAAGTCCAGCTTGCCGCCCTCGTCGGGGGGCACGCCACCGGCGACAGTGTTGAGTGCGGCGATCAGCGCCGGGAACACCACAAGCGAATGCTCCAGCGACTTGTTGTAGATCACGCCGATGCGGCCGAAGTTGGCCAGGTTGGCGGCCAGCACCGGGAACGTCGGCCTGATGCCCTCGAACGTCGTATTCGCCGCCTCGGTCGCACCGGGAACGGTCTGCAGCACCGAGCGCAGTTGCGGATCAGCGTTGGCGACCTCGGTGGTGAACCGGGCCAAGCCCTCGGAAAGCGACCTGGTGTCGTCACCGCTGCGGATCTGCGCCTCGAGGAACGGGCCGACCTGGTCGATGAGCTGGGTGGTCTGCCCGTAGTTGGCGTTCGCCTCGTCGATCAACAGCCTGGAGGACTGGATCAGCCGGGCGAGCTCGGGCCCGGATCCGTTGAACGCCTTGAAGGTCTCGTCCAGCAGGTCCCGGATTCGGCTGTCGCCGATACTGCTCACCAACGCGTCGGCCTGCTGGAGCAGCCCGTAGATGTCCTGACCGATCGCGGTGCGGTCCATGCCGATGTCAGCGCCGTTGCTCAGTAACGCCTGTGAGGGTTGTTCCGGCGGCACCAGGTCGATGTACTGCTCACCGATCGCGGACACGCTCTTGACCGTCGCGGTGACGTTCTCCGGCACCGGGGTGCCGCTCTGCAGCCGCATGTGCGCGACGACGCCGTCGTCGCTGAGCCCCACCGACTCGACCCGCCCGACGGTCACCCCCCGGTAGGTGACGTTGGCGTTCTCGTAGAGACCGCCGCCGGCCACGAAGTTCGCGGTCACCTTGTAGGAACCGAGCCCGACCGCCTCGGGGACACGCAGGTAGAAGATCGAGATCGCGCCGACGGTCAGCACTGTCACGACAGCGAAGATCATCAGCTGGATCCTGGTGAGCCGGTCGATCATCAGGGCGTCCCCTCGTGCTGGGTCGCCGTTCCCGGCGGCACCTCGAACGGGTCCGCCGCCTGGCCGGACAGGTTCGCGACCGCACCGGTGAGGAAGTCGGGCGGGGTGATGATCTCGTGCATCCGCTTCATGTTGGGGTCGAGGCCCTTCGACGTGGTGAAGACCGTCTCACCGAGCCGCCGCAGCGTCAGGTCGAACGTCACGAACACGTTCAGGTAATCGCCGCGCACCGCGTTGCGCAGGTAGTCGTAGTGGAACGGGAACGTGGGCAAAAACTCCAGAGACTTGATGAACACGTCGGCGTTGTCGTTGAGCGACTTGATGATCGGGAACAGATCCTTGAAGTCGGCGGCGAAGTCGTCCTTGGTCTGCTCCAGGATCCGCGAGCCGACCGTGGCGAAACCGCGCAGTGCGGCGAACGCGTCGACGATGTTCGTCCGGTTGCGGTTGAGCACCTCCAGCACCGCGGGCAGGGTGTCCAGCGTGCGACCCAGACTGTCCTTGCTGCGCGCCAGGATGCCGGCGAACCGGTTGAGCCCCTCGGCCGCGGCGATGATGTCACCGGTCTGCCGGTCCAGGGAACTGGTCAGCTCGGCCAGCCGCGGGATCAGGTCGGTGAAGGTGCCCTCACGACCGGCCACCGCGTTGTAGGTCTCCTCGGTGATGTCCTGCAGCGCACCCAGGTTGCCCTTGTTGACCACAACACCGAGGGAGGCGAGAACTTCCTCGGTCGTCGGGTAGCGACCGGTGCGATCCAGCGGGATCTCCGATCCCTCACCGAGGCGCCCCACCCCGTCCTCATCGAGGGGTTCGGCGAGTTCCACGTGCTGTGAACCCAGCAGCGAGGTCTGGGCCACCCTGGCGGTGGCGTTGGCGGGCAGGTTCACGTCCTTGTCCAACGACAGCTCGGCCGCCGCGAAGAACGTACCGTCCGGACGCTGCACGGCCTCGAGGCCCGACACGCTGCCGACGGTGACGTCGTCGACCATCACCGGTGAGTTCTGGGGCAGCGTCGAGACGTCCGGCAGTTGCACCGTGATGGTGAAGGACCCGGACCCGTGCCCGGCCGTGCCCGGCATGTCCAGCGAGTTCAGCCCACCGAACTGGCAGCCCGCGAGCAGCACGGACAGCGATGAGATGGTGACGACCTTGCGTATCATCCGCCCGCTCCCGGTGCTGGTGCTGTTTCCGGGCCGCCGTTGTGCGAGTTGGAAGCCTCGGGCGCCTCGGGAACCAGCAGCGAAGCCAGGTCGGCGTCGGGCGGAATCTCCGGCGGGGTGACGCCGGGAGCGTTCTGCCACTGCAGGTAGGGCACCGGGGTCTCCGCCTTGGCTTCGGTGGCCGGGGTGTCGTAGATGACCTGTCCCTTGTAGGCGGTGATGCTGTTGATCGGGTGGAACAGCACCGGCGGATAGTTCATCGCGATGCGCTTGAACACCGGACCCATTCGCTGACGGCAGATCTCGGCGCGCTTGTAGTTGTCAGGAGAGGCGCCGACGTCGAAGGTGCCGCCGCAGATGAACTGCACCGGGTTGGCGAAGTTCGGCAGCGACAACAGACCACCGACGGTGCCCTGGGCGGGGTTGTAGATGTTGTAGAAGTTCGACAACCCATTCGGCGTGATGTGCAGGATCTGCTCGATGTCGTCGCTGTGGTCGGTGAGGATCTGCGTGAAATCGGCGAGCCTGCTGATCTGACCGATCAGCGCCTCGTTGTTCTCCCCGAGGAAGCCGCTGACGTCGGTGAGCGCCTGGTTGAGGGTGCCCAGGGTGTTGTCGAGGTCGGCTGAGCTGTCCGCGAGCACCTGCGACACCGACGCGACGTGGTTGGTGAACTGGACGATCTGCTCATTGCTGTTGGACAGCGCGTCGACGAGACCCTGCAGGTTGCGGATGGTCCCGAACAGGTCCGTGCGGGAATCACCCAATCGCCCTGCCGTCTGCGACAGTTCGCGCACCGCCTGGCGGAACGAATCGCCGTTGCCGTCGAACGTGTCGGCGGCCTGGTTGACGAACTCCGTCAGCGGCCCCTGGACCGACCCCTGCTGCGGGCCGAGCTGAGCGCTGAGCTGGGTGAGCTGTTCTTTGACCTCGTCCCACTCGACGGGGACCGCGGTGCGGTCGGTACCGATCTCCGCGCCGTCGGCCATCGCCGGACCGCCGGTGTACGCCGGTGTCAGCTGGATGAACCTGGCGGCCACCAGGTTCGGCGCAATGATCAGCGCCCTGGCGTCCTCGGGCACCTGCACGTCGCTGTCCATCGTCATCGTGATCTTGACGTCGTTGGCGCGCGGCTCGACCGAGTCGATGGTGCCCACCGGGACGCCGACGATGCGCACCTGGTCACCTGCGTAGATCCCCACGGCGGACTCGAAGTAGCCGACGATCTTGGTCCCGGTGCGCGACGGCCACACCAGGTAGGCGCCGACGGCGAGGATGACCACCAGGGTGGCGGCCAGGGCCACCTTGAACCAGCGACTCTGGGCGAAGGCGGTGTCGGCTGAGGTCATGGTGTCTCCGGCCTGATGATCAGTCGCTCGGAGATGAAGCCGCGCAGATAGTCGGCGAGGCTGTCGGGCAGCTTGCCCGGCTGGAAGTAGGTGTCCAGCAGGACTTCGGACAGACTGACCGGAGGCAGTCCGTAGAGGTTGATGTTGAAGCCCGATCCCGAGCCGACCACCTCCCCCAGGGTCGTCGCATACGGCGGCAGCCGGCGCAGCGCCTCACCGATGTGCTCACGACGTTCCAGCAGGTTGTCCATCACGAGGTTCAGTTGCTCCAGGGCGGGTCCGAACTCCCGGCGGTTGTCGGCGACGAAACCCGAGAGCTGTTGTGAGACATCGTCGATACCGGCGATGAGGTTGTTCAGTGCCTGACGGCGCTCATCCAGTGCGGCGAACAACAGGTTACCGTCGACGATCAACTGATTGACCTGCCCGGAGCGCTGCGCCAAGGTGTCCGACACCCGCTTGGCGTGCATCAGCAGCTGCTCGAGCGCGGCATCGCGCCGGTTGAGGCTTCGCGACAGGTCGGTGACGCCGTCGAGCGCACTGCGCAGGTGCGGGGTGGCGTCCTGCAACGTGTCGGTCAGCGTTTGGATGGCCAGCTCGAAGCGCGGCTTGTCCAGCTCGCTGGCGCTCTGGCCGAGGTCCTGCAGCGCGGTGTTGAGGGTGTAGGGGGTCGTGGTGCGCCCCAGCGGGATCGATGTCACCGAACCGGCGCCCTGGGGTGTCACCGCGAGCGATTTCTGACCCAGCACGGTGTCGGTCTTGATCGACACCATGGACTGGTCACCGACGCGGACCTCCCGGTCCACCGTGAACGTCACCTTGGCGGCATCTCCGGCCAGCGCGACATCACTGACCGAGCCCACGGTGATCCCCGAGACGTTGACGTCGTCGCCCGGCGAGATGCCGCCGGCGTCGGTGAAGAACGCCTCGTAGGACTTGCCCTGGGGCATGAACGGCAACCCGCTGTAGCCGAAGGACACCAGCACCAGGCAGGTGACCAGCACGATACCGAAAATGCCTGTGCGGAGCGGATTCCCACCGTCTGGCCTAGCCATCCTCCGAACACCTCCCCTTGGTCGGGTCCGGCGGGGCGCCGAACGGGATCAGGATGTCACTGCCGGCGGGGCCGTTGATCTTCATCCGGATCGAGCAGTAGTAGATGTTGAAGAACGCACCGTACGCGCCCAATGCGTTGAGCCGCAGGTAGTTCTCGGCCAGCGGCTCGATGACCTTGTTGACGTCGGCCTTGCGCTCGTCGAGACGTTGCGCGAGCGGCCGGGCGTTCTCGATGACACCCTGGATCGGCCGGCGGGACTGCTCGAGCATGTCGGTCAGATCGGTCGACGCTGACGCCAGCGGCCCGATGGCTCCCGCAATCGGGTCACGGCCCTCGGCCAGCCCGGTCAGCAGCTGCTGCAACTGGTCCACGCTGGCGTCGAACTGGGCCCCCTTCTCGTCGACAGTGGCCAACACGGTGTTCAGGTTGGTGATCACATCACCGATGAGCTGGTCCCGGGCCGCCAGGTTCTGGGTGAACGCGCTGGTGGTCGACAACATGTTCGCCAGCGCACCACCCTGGCCCTGCAGCAGCTCGATGACGGCGTTGCTGACCTCGTTGATCTTTTCTCCGTCCAACCCCTTGAGCACCGGGCGCAGGCCGCCGAGCAGCGCGTCGAGATCGAGAGCGGGCTCGGTTTTGTCCTCGGGAATGGTGCTTCCCGGCGGCAACTTCACCAGATCGCCCGGACCCGCGGTGATCTCCATGTACCGGTCGCCGACCAGGTTCTCGTAGCGGACCACGGCCCGGGTCGACGTGTAGAGCTGGTACTGGTCGTTGACGCTGAACGCCACGTTGACGGTGTTGTCCTCGTTGAGGGTGACGTCCTGGACGCTGCCGACGGGCACGCCGGCGATGCGAACGTCCTCACCGGACTTCAACCGCGACGCATCGGCGAACGTGGCGTGATAGCCCTTGTCCGGGGCGAACCGGAACTCGCCGAACACCACGATCAGGCCCGCCGCCACGAGCACCATGACCACGGTGAAGACCGAGACGTTGACCAGGGTGCGCTTTGGATTCATCGGTTGATCACCACTCGTCCCTCTCGGCGTACGCCCCGTTGAACAGGAACTGGAGCGTCGACGGCGCATCGAACTGCAACTCGGTGTTCGGCTGGTAGGGAACGTAGGCGTTGTCGGTGACCAGGAACGGTGTCCGGTACCAGGAACCGCCGAACTGCTTGCTCGGTACATCCGGCAGACCGCGGCAATTGGGCCCTCCGGAGGCATTCACGATCGGCAGGCTCTCCGGGTAGGTGTAGGCCGGCGCGCCGGGGATGAAGCTCGACGACACGAACAGCCCCGGGCGGATGCCACCGATGATTGGAGCGAACCGGTCCACAGCCACCGCCGTGCCCTTCAGGACACAACCGAGCACCGGTGAGTACTCACCGGCCACCTTCAGCGGTGCCCGCAACCGCTGGATCGCGGCGATGTAATCGTCGGCCGCCGGTTCCAGCGTGGCGGTGCCGTTGTTGGCCAGGCCGGTCGCGGCCAACAGCGTCGCGTTGAGGTTGTCCTGCTCGTCGACGACGGTCTGCGTGATGCTGGGCGCGTTGTCGAAGATCCGCACCAGATCCGGCGCGGCGTCACCGTAGATCGCAGCCACCTGCGCGGTCTTCCGGAGATCCTCCTGCAACGCCGGCAGCTTCGGGTTCAGCTGCTCCAGGTAGTAGTTCAGGCCGGACAGGATGGCACCCGCGTCGTCCCCGTTGCCGCGCAGGCCCTCGGCGAGAGCGGACAGCGTCGCGTTGAGGTTGATCGGGTCGATCTTGGCGAGCACGTCGGTCAGCGTCTGGAACAACGTGTTGACTTCCAGCTGCACGTTCTGCGCCTGCACCTCGGCACCCGGGCGAAGGGACCTGCCATCCGGATCCTCGGGGGCCAGGAACTCGACGGCCTTGGCGCCGAAGATCGTGGTGCCGGCGATCCGCACGCTCGCGTTGGACGGGATGTAGTTCAGCTCACCGCTCCTGATGGCGAGCGTCAGCTTCGCCTCGTTCCCGGTGTACTCGATGGATTCGACCTGGCCGACCTGGACACCCCGGTACTTGACCTTGGCCTTGTCCTCCATCACCAGGCCGGCACGCGGGGAGAGCACCGTCACCTTGTCCGTCGGGGTGAACGCCGCGGTGTAGGACAGGTAGGTGAACACCACCGCGGCGAGGACGCACACAGCGAGGATCGCCGCAGCGATCCTGACGTGGCTGCGCTTGGCGTCACCGTCGGCCATATCCAGCCACCTATCCGGAGAGGTTGAAGTTGCCGGAGGAGCCGTAAACGGCGAGGGAGATGAACAGCACGATCGTCACCACCACGATCAGCGAGGTGCGCACCGCCTGCCCGACCGCGATGCCCACCCCGACCGGGCCGCCCGACGCGTTGTAGCCGTAGTAGGTGTGCACCAGCATCACCGCGATCGACATCACGATCGCCTGCAGGAACGACCACAACAGGTCGCTCGGTATCAGGAACGTGTTGAAGTAGTGGTCGTAGAGGCCGGCTGACTGGCCGTTGATGTACACCGTGGTGAATCGGGCGGCGAAGAACGCCGCCAGCACCGACAACGCGTACAGCGGAACGATCGCGATCAGACCCGCGATGATGCGCGTGGACACCAGGTATGAGACCGCGTGCACCGCCATCGCCTCGACGGCGTCGATCTCCTCGGCGACGCGCATCGCGCCCAGCTGTGCCGTGGCCCCGGCGCCGATGGTCGCCGCGAGCGCGATACCGGCGATCACCGGCGCGACGATGCGGACGTTCAGGAAGGCCGAGAGGAAGCCGGTGAGCGCCTCGATGCCGATGTTGCCCAGCGACGAGTATCCCTGCACGGCGATGACGCCGCCGGACGCGAGCGTCATGAAGGCGGCCACCCCCACGGTGCCGCCGATCATCACGAGCGCGCCGGTGCCCATGGACATCTCGGCGATCAGCCGGATCGTCTCCCTGCGGTACTTGGTCAGCGCGTTGGGGATGTAGCGGACCGACTCGCCGTAGAACAGTGCCTGTTCCCCGATGACATCGACGGCGTTGGGCACCACGCGCAGCGCGCGGCGGAAGCGGAGCGTGGCGTCGTAACTCATAGCACCCGAACCCCGATGGCCGTCATGATGACGTTGATCACGAACAGGCAGATGAATGCGTAGACGACGGTCTCGTTGACGGCATTGCCGACACCCTTCGGCCCGCCCTTCACCGTCAGGCCGCGGTAGCAGCCGACCAGCCCGGCGACCACGCCGAACAACAACGCCTTGACCTCGGCGAGCAGCAGCTCGGGCAGCCCCGTCAGCACGGTGAGGCCGTTGATGAAGGACCCGGGGTTGACCCCCTGCAGGAAGACCGAGAAGACGTAGCCCCCGGTCAGACCGATCAGGCAGACCAGACCGTTGAGCAGCAGCGCCACGAACGTCGAGGCCAGGACCCGGGGGACCACGAGACGCTGGATCGGGTCGATGCCCAACACCCGCATCGCGTCGATCTCCTCGCGGATGGTGCGGGCACCGAGGTCCGCGCAGATCGCGGTGGCGCCCGCGCCCGCCACCACCAGCACGGTCACCACCGGGCCGAGCTGGGTGACGGTTCCGAACGCGGTGCCCGCGCCGGACAGGTCGGCGGCACCGATCTCGCGCAGCAGGATGTTCAGCGTGAAGGCCACCAACACGGTGAAGGGGATCGCCACCAGCAGCGTGGGGATCAGCGAGACGCGCGCGATCATCCACGTCTGGTCGAGGAACTCACGGAACTGAAAGGGTCTGCGGAAGGTTTTGACGAACGTGTCCAAGGACATTTCGACGAACCCACCCACGGCCCGCGCCGGCGCCGCAAGCTGTTCGATCAACCTCGGCTCCGTTCTCGGGCGGGGTGGGGAGGACGACACCGTGGCGAAGAATCCGACGATGGCCGGTCGCGACGGTCACCCACCCCTTGGCTAAGCGGTGCTCTTAGTGAGCCGGATCATATTAACTAGAACACGTTCGGAGTGTCAAAGAACGGCAAATACAGTCCAAACTCTTACATTTTCGCTGTTCAGGCACACTGTGACGCAGATCATCCTAGAACGTGTTCCAATTGACGCACGGCACTGACAATCAAGACTGTCAGTCTCGATCGCCCAGCCCCATCGCGGCCGAGAAGCTACGCTCCGGGTCCCTGTCAGCAAAGTAGCTCTGCAAAGTGCCGGACAGGTCCGCCGGATCCCATGCGTCACTGGAGGCACTGAACTGCGCTTCAGCGGTGGGCGCCGCGACGAGCGTCACCGTCGGACCATAAACGATGAAGAGCTGTCCGTTGACCGCTTCGGCCGCCGGCGACGCCAGAAACCGGACCAGGTTCACGACGTGGTCCGGAGACAGCGGATCCACGGCCCCCTCCGGCAGCTCGGGAGCATCACCGAACACGCCCGCGGTCATCGCGGTGCGCGCGCGTGGAGCGATGACATTGGCCCTCACCCCGAACCGGCCGAGCGCCCGGGCAGCCGACAGCGTCAGCGCGGTGATGCCCGCCTTGGCGGCGCCGTAGTTGGGCTGGCCGACCGGACCCGAGAGACCGGCCTCCGAGGAAGTGTTGATGATCCGCCCGTACACTCGCCCGTTTTCGACCCCGTCACCGCCCTGTTTGGCCTTCGAGCGCCAGTAGGTCGCCGCATTGCGGGTCAGCAGGAAGTGCCCGCGCAGATGCACCGCGATGACCGCGTCCCACTCCTCGTCGGTCATGTTGAACAGGATCCGGTCGCGGGTGATCCCGGCGTTGTTGACGACGATGTTGAGCCCACCGAGGCCGTCGGCCGTCTCGACCAGCTCGTCGGCGGTGCTGCGTTCGCTGATGTCGCCGGCCACCGCGACACCCTTGGTGCCCGCTGCGGCGATCTCGTCGAGGACATCGGATTGGTCCAGCGCCGCGGCGATGTCGTTGACGACGACGGCCGCGCCGGCGCGGGCCAGACCGATCGCCTCGGCGCGGCCCAACCCGGCGGCGGCACCGGTCACGACGGCGGTTCTGCCGGCCAGATCGATCTGGGCGGCGGGGTCTGATTGAGTCAAAGTACGAATACCTCTAGTCGTGGCGGATCAGGGCAGCGCGGGGACACTCGGCGATGGACTGTTCGGCCACCGCCTCCTCGCCGGCGGGGACCGGGTCGGCCTTCACCACCGCGTAGTCCTCGTCGTCGAGGTCGAACAGGTCCGGGGCAATGCCCACGCACACCGCATTGCCCTCACAACGATCACGATCCACTTCCACTCGCATGACAACCTCCTGCCCGTAGTGTGACACCACCCTGGACCGTAAGACTAGAACGTGTTACAACCGCAGAAGGCATGAGGTATGCCCGGGCCCCGGGATGGCACTGCAATTCAAGGCTCGCAGAGAAGTGAGGACGGCGCGATGCGAATCGGCTACACCCCCGAGCAGGAGGACCTGCGCCGCGAACTGCGCGCGTATTTCACCAAGCTCATGACACCCGAGCGGGCCGAGGCGCTGGCATCCAACGACGGCGAGATGGGGCGCGGCAACGTCTACCGCGAGACCGTTGCGCAGATGGGCAGGGACGGTTGGCTGACGCTGTCCTGGCCCGAGGAGTTCGGCGGGCAGGCCCGGCCACCGATGGACGGGCTGATCTTCAACGACGAGGCCTCGATCGCCAACGTCCCGGTGCCGTTCCTGACCATCAACAGCGTCGCACCGACGATCATGCACTTCGGCAGCGACGAACAGAAGAAGTTCTTCCTGCCCAGGATCGCCAAGGGCGAGTTGCACTTCTCCATCGGCTACTCCGAACCCGGCGCAGGCACCGACCTCGCGGCTCTGCGCACCACCGCGGTGCGCGACGGTGACGACTACGTCATCAACGGCCAGAAGATGTGGACCAGCCTGATCGCCTACGCCGACTATGTCTGGCTGGCGGTGCGCACCAACCAGGAAGCCAAGAAGCACCGCGGCATCTCGATGCTGATCGTGCCGACGACTGCCGACGGCTTCTCCTGGACCCCGGTGCACACGATGTCCGGTGTCGACACCAGCGCCACCTACTACCAGGACGTCCGGGTTCCGACGTCGGCCCGGGTGGGTGAGGAGAACGCCGGGTGGAAGCTGGTCACCAACCAGCTCAACCACGAGCGCGTCGCCCTGGTGTCAGCGCAGCCGATCTTCTCGGCACTCGACGGAGTCCGCGAGTGGGCGCAGAACACCAAGGACGCCCACGGCAGGCGTTACATCGACTCGGAGTGGGTGCAGCTCAACCTCGCCCGGGTGCACGCCAAGGCCGAGGTGCTCAAGCTGATCAACTGGGAACTGGCCTCCAGCGATGCCGCGCCGTCGCCGGCTGACGCGTCGGCCGCCAAGGTGTACGGCACCGAGTTGGCCACCGAGGCCTACCGCCTGCTGATGGAGGTCCTGGGCACCGCGGCGACCCTGCGCACCGATTCGCCCGGCGCTCTGCTACGCGGCCGGATCGAACGGATGCACCGGTCCTGCCTGATCCTGACCTTCGGCGGCGGCACCAACGAGATCCAGCGAGACATCATCGGCATGGTCGCACTCGGCCTGCCCCGGGTAAACCGCTGAGAGAGGCGAGAATTTCATGGACTTTTCCAAGCCGGAAGCGGCGGAGGACCTCGGCGGCCTGGTCCGCACGATCACCGAGTCGGTGTGCACGCCCGAACACCAACGTGCCCTCGACGGTGCGGAGAACCGCTTCGACCGGGATCTGTGGTCCAAGCTCGTCGACGCCGACGTGCTGAGCGCCGCGTCTCCGGAATCGTTGGGCGGCGGCGGATTCGGTGTTCTGGAGCAGACCGCCGTCCTCGAAGCACTCGGCAGGCAGCTCGCCGCGGTGCCCTACCTGGAATCGGTGGTGGTCGCCGCGGGCGCACTGGCGAAGTTCGGTTCCGAGGAGCTGCAGCAGCAATGGGCGGCGCCCGCCGTCAACGGTGCCAAGATCCTCACCGTCGCGTTGTCCGCAGAAATGGGTGACGGCCCGGTGCAGGCGCAGCCAGCCGGCGACGGGTACAAGCTGACCGGCGCCCGCACCCTGGTGCCGTACGGCCCGGTCGCGGACGCATTCCTGGTCCCGGCCGAAACCAATTCGGGGACAAAGATCTTCGTCGTCGCCGCGGACGATCCGGGCGTGACAGCGACGGCGCTGAGCACCACCGGGCACGGCAGTGTCGGGCACCTCGAGCTGCACGGCGTCGAGCTCGGCGAGCAGCGCCTCGTCGGTGACGACGGGACCGCCGTGCTGGACTGGCTGCAGACCCGCCAGCTGCTGGGTCTTTCGGCATTCCAGCTGGGCGTGGTGGACCGTGCGCTCGAACTCACCGCGCAGTACGCGCGCGAACGCGAGCAGTTCGACAGGCCGATCGGCAGCTTCCAGGCGGTGTCGGCGCGCCTCGCCGACGGCTACATCGACATCAAGGGTCTGCGGTTGACGCTGACCCAGGCGGCGTGGCGGTTGTCCGAGGATCTGCCCGCCGACATCGATGTCCGCTCCGCGGCGTTCTGGGCGGCCGAGGCCGGCCACCGGGTGGCCCACACGACGGTCCA
Source organism: Mycolicibacterium hippocampi (assembly GCF_010723735.1). GTDB lineage: Bacteria > Actinomycetota > Actinomycetes > Mycobacteriales > Mycobacteriaceae > Mycobacterium > Mycobacterium hippocampi. Next base: position 5,772,570 of record NZ_BLLB01000002.1, read on the forward strand.
CGTCCACGGCGGTGTGGGCATCGACACCGACCATCCGGTGCACCGGTACTTCCTAGCCGCCAAACAGTCCGAGTTCGCAGTGGGCAGCGCGACCGGAGCGCTGCTGGCCATCGGTCGCGAACTGGCCGACACCCCGGCCTGATCCGCCTCTGTCCGGTGGCCACCTCCCTCGCACCGACCGTCCCGGATCTGTTGAGGCCGCTGGCCGAGGTCGACGATCGTGGCGTGTTCTCGGTCGACGGCGACGGCGATTCATCGGTGTCGTTTGTCAGCTGGCGCAACCACATCCGGGATGCCGCCGCGTTGGCCGGGGCGCTGCGCACCCGGCTGGATCCCGGCCGGCCGCCACACGTCGGTGTGCTGCTGGGCAACACCCCGTTCTTCTGCACCGTACTGGCCGCCGCCGCCCTGTCCGGGATCGTGCCGGTGGGGCTGAACCCGACCCGACGCGGCGCGGCCCTGCAACGCGACGTCGCCCACGCGGACTGCCAGCTGGTGCTCACCGACAACCCGGGCGCCGGAGACGGCGACACCGCCGTGATCGATGTCCGCACAGCGGAGTTCGACGCCGAACTGAGCTCCTTCAGCGATTCACCGGTCCGGTTCCGCCGTGCCGACCCCGACGATCTATTCATGTTGATCTTCACGTCCGGCACCAGCGGCGACCCGAAAGCGGTGCGGTGCACCCACGAGAAGGTGGCGTTCCCCGGAGCCATGCTCGCGCAGCGGTTCGGGCTGGGGCCCGCCGACACGTGTTATCTGTCGATGCCGCTGTTCCATTCGAACGCGATCATGGCGGGGTGGGCTCCCGCGGTGGCCGCGGGAGCGTCGATCGCGCTGCGCCGCAAGTTCTCTGCGTCCCGGTTCATCCCCGACGTCCGGCGCTTCGGCGCCACGTACGCCAACTATGTGGGCAAACCGCTGTCCTACATCCTGGCCACGCCCGAGCAGCCGGACGACTCCGACAATCCGTTGAAGGTCGCCTACGGCAACGAAGGCGCCCCCAGTGATCTGACGAGGTTCGCGCACCGCTTTCGGGTGCAGGTGGTCGACGGCTTCGGTTCCAGCGAGGGGGGCGTGTCCATCGCGCGGACCCCCGACACCCCAGACGGCGCCCTGGGCCCACTGGTCGGGGGGGTGACGATCGTCGACGTCGACACCGGCGCCGAGTGCGCCCCCGGGGTCATCGGTGAGCTGGTGAACACCGAAGGACCCGGCCAGTTCCGGGGCTACTACAAGGATCCCGCCGCCGAGGCCGAACGGATGCGCGGCGGGGTATACCACAGCGGCGACCTGGCCTACCGCGACGAGCGCGGGTTCGCCTACTTCGCGGGGCGGCTGGGCGATTGGATGCGCGTCGACGGCGAGAACCTCGGCACCGCACCGATCGAGCGGATCCTGTCGCGCTACCCCGGCGTCACCGCAGCCGCGGTGTACCCGATCCCCGATCCCGCGGTGGGCGACCAGGTGATGGCCGCCCTGGTGTTGCCCGAGGACGTGCACTTCGATCCCGGCGAGTTCACCCGGTTCCTGTGCCGGCAGGACGATCTCGGCCCCAAGCAGTGGCCCGCGTTCGTACGGATCGGGACCACGCTGCCCCGCACCGAGACCTTCAAGGTCGTCAAAAGACAACTCAGTGCACAAGGCACCGAATGCCCGGATCCCGTCTACCGGATCAAACGGCCGTGACGTCCGCCCGCCGTGACGACGTGGCCACGATGCTGCTCGACCGACTCGGCGACCCACACCCGGGTCTGAGAACCCGGGATCGCGACTGGGGCTGGGACGAGGTGGTCTGGGAGTCGGCGGCGCGTGCCGGCCTGGCTCTCGAGCTGCGCGAGCAGAACTTCGGTGCCGCACCGTTTCACATCGGTGTGCTGCTCGACAACGTCCCCGACTTCGTGTTGTGGCTCGGGGCGGCCGCACTGGCGGGCGCGACCGTCGTCGGGCTCAATCCCACCCGCGGCGCCGGCGAGCTGGCCGCCGACATCCGGCACGCGGACTGCCAGGTGATCGTCACCGACGCACCCGGCATGGACCGGCTACGGGAGCTCGACCACGGGCTGGCCCCATCCCGGTTCCTGCTCGTCGACGATCCCGGGTACCCGCAACGCCTCGAGCAGCACCGGAATCCGCCCTCGGTCGCGGCGGACGTCGACGGGCGGTCATTGCTGCTGTTGCTGTTCACTTCGGGCACCACCGGCGTGTCCAAGGCCGTGAAGTGCAGCCAGGGCCGGCTGGCCCGGATCGGCTACGCCGCGACCGACAAGTACGGCCACCACCGCGGTGACGTCGACTACTGCTGCATGCCCCTGTTCCACGGCAACGCGATCATGGCGCTGTGGGCGCCGGCACTGGCCAACGGCGCGACCGTGTGCTTGACACCGAAGTTCAGCGCCGCCGGATTCCTGCCCGACATCCGGTTCTTCGGTGCGACGTTCTTCACCTACGTCGGAAAGGCACTGGCCTACCTGTTGGCCACGCCGCCGCGGGCGGACGACGCCGACAACACGTTGGCGCGGGGGTTCGGCACCGAGGCCTCACCGGAGGACCAGGACGAGTTCCGCCGCCGGTTCGCCGCCGAACTCTTCGAGGGATACGGTTCCAGCGAGGGCGGCGCAGTAGCCGTCCCCGACTCCGCCGCACCCGCCGGCGCGCTCGGCCGGCCGGCGCACCCCGGGGTCGTCATCGTCGACCCGGACTCGCTTGATCGTTGTCCCGCAGCGGTTCTCGATGTCCATGGCAAGGTACTCAACCCCGACGAGGCCATCGGCGAGATCGTCGACCAGCGCGGTGCGCACGATTTCGAGGGTTACTACCGCAACGATGCCGCGGATGCCGAACGGGTCCGCAACGGCTGGTACTGGTCCGGCGATCTCGGGTACCTCGACGATGCCGGGTTCCTGTACTTCGCCGGCCGGCGCGGCGACTGGATCCGGGTGGACGGCGAGAACATCTCCGCGCTCAACATCGAGCGCGTCATCCGGCGTTGTCCGGACGTGATCACCGCGGGGGTCTACGGCGTACCCGACCCCCGCACCGGCGACCAGGTGATGGCTGCCCTCGAGGTCGCCGATCCCGAGACGTTCGACGTCGACGGGTTCACGGCGTTCCTGGCCGCCCAGCATGACCTGGGAGCCAAGGGAACCCCCCGCTTCATCCGGGTGTCGGACAGCTTGCCCGCCACCGGATCCAACAAGGTGCTCAAGCGGGATCTGCAGGCGCAGCGCTGGCACACCGCCGAATCGGTGTATCGCTGGGCGGGCCGGGGCCGTCCACTCTACCGCCGGATGACCGAAGCTGACCGACAGGCCCTGGATGCCGAGTTCGCCGTGCACGGAAGGAAGATCCCTTCATGAATGAATGGGACGAGACCACCGATGTGCTGGTCGCCGGGTCCGGCGCGGGCGGGGTCACCGGCGCGTACACCGCCGCGCGAGAGGGTCTCGACGTCATCCTGATCGAGGCCACCGACAAGTTCGGCGGCACCACCGCGTACTCGGGCGGGGGTGGAATGTGGTTCCCCTGCAACCCGGTTCTGCTGCGCGCGGGCACCGACGACAGCATCGACGACGCGCTGGAGTACTACACCGCGGTGGTCGGGGACCGCACCCCGAAGGCACTGCAGGAGACCTACGTGCGCAGCGGTGCGCCCCTCATCGAGTACCTCGAATCCGACGAGTTGCTGAAGTTCACCCTGCTGCCCTGGCCCGACTACTTCGGCAAGGCCCCGAAGGCGCGCGCCGACGGCATGCGGCACATCGCGGCCAAACCTCTCAAAGTCGCGGCTGCCCCCGCGCTGCGCGAACTCGTCCGCGGGCCGCTGGACGCCGATCGGCTGGGCCGGCCGCAACCGGAGGATTATTTTGTCGGCGGGCGCGCGCTCGTCGCCCGGTTCCTTGCGGCCTCCGAGAAGTATCCGCACTTCTCCGCCCGCCGGAACACGGCGCTGACCGAGCTGGTGGTCGACGACGGCGCCGTCGTCGGCGCGATCGTCGAGACCGACGGGCAGCGCCGAGCCATCCGGGCCCGGCGCGGGGTGCTGTTGGCCGCAGGCGGTTTCGAACACAACGATGACATGCGGCAGCGCTATGGCGTTCCCGGGAACTCACGAGACACCATGGGGCCCTCGGGTAACCGTGGCCTGGCCCATCTGGCAGCAATGGCCGTTGGGGCAGACACCGATTTGATGGACCAGGCGTGGTGGTCGCCGGGACTGACCCATCCCGACGGCACCTCGGCGTTCGCGCTGTGGTTCACCGGTGGGATCTTCGTCGACGACAACGGACGCAGGTTCGTCAACGAGTCGGCGGCCTACGACCGTCTCGGGCGCGAGATCCTCGCTGCGATGGACGCAGGCACAGTCACGCTGCCGCTCTGGATGATCTACGACGACGCCGAGGACGGCGTCCCGCCGGTGAAGGCGACCAACGTCTCGATGGTCGAACCGGCGAGGTACGTGGACGCGGGCTTGTGGCGCACGGCCGACACCCTCGAACAACTCGCCGCCGAGATCGGCGTGCCACCGCAGAACCTGGTGGACACGGTGACGCGGTTCAACGAGTTCGTGCGGCGCGGCAGCGATGACGACTTCGGTCGCGGCGACGAACCATACGACCGCGCGTTCTCCGGCGGCGCCCCACCGCTCTACCCGATCGAACGTGCGCCGTTCCACGCGGCCGCATTCGGCGTGTCCGATCTGGGCACCAAGGGCGGTCTGCGCACCGATACCGGCGCGCGGGTGCTCGACGCGGCGGACAATGTGATCGCCGGACTCTACGCAGCCGGCAACACGATGGCAGCACCCAGCGGCACCGTCTATCCCGGCGGCGGCAATCCGATCGGAACCAGCATGGTCTTCAGCCACCTGGCTGTGCTGGACATGAAAGAAGGAGTCAGCCATGAGTGAGGCAGCGACCGAGAACATCCGCGAGATCGACACCGGCGCAGTGATGACGCGGTTCGCCCGGGGCTGGCACTGCCTGGGCCTGGCGGAGTCCTTCCGCGACGGCAAGCCGCACGGCATCACCGCGTTCGGCACCATGCTCGTGGTGTTCGAGGATTCCAAGGGCGCGCTCAACGTCCTGGACGGCTACTGCCGGCACATGGGCGGCAACCTCGCTCAGGGCACCATCAAAGGCGACGACATCGCCTGCCCGTTCCACGACTGGCGCTGGGGCGGCGACGGCAAGTGCACCCTGGTGCCGTACGCCAAGCGCACCCCGCGGCTGGCCCGCACCCGCGCCTGGCTCACCACCGAGGTCAACGGTCAGCTGCTGGTCTGGCACGACCCCGAGGGTTCCACTCCCCCAGCGGAACTGACCCCGCCGACGATCGAAGGCTTCGACGAGGGTCTGTGGTCGCCGTGGCAATGGAGCTCGATCCTGATCGAGGGTTCGCACTGCCGCGAGATCGTCGACAACAACGTCGACATGGCGCACTTCTTCTACATCCACAAGGCCTACCCGACGTACTTCAAGAACGTCATCGAGGGACACACCGCTAGCCAGTTCATGGAGTCCAAGCCCCGGCCCGACTTCACTCCCAACTTCGAGAAGCTCTGGGAAGGAACCCATCTGCGGTCGGAGGCGACCTATTTCGGACCGGCCTACATGATCAACTGGCTACACAACGATCTCGCTCCGGAATTCACCGTCGAGGTAGCCCTGATCAACTGCCACTATCCGGTCAGCCACAGCTCGTTCGTGCTGCAGTGGGGCGTCGCCGTCCAGGAGATGCCAGGGTTGCCTGCCGACAAGGCCGCCAAGCTCGCTGCGACGATGAACCGCAGCTTCGGCGAAGGTTTCCTCGATGACGTGGAGATCTGGAAGAACAAGACCCGCATCGACAATCCACTGCTCACTGAGGAAGACGGGCCGGTGTACCAGCACCGCCGCTGGTACCAGCAGTTCTACACCGACGTCGCCGACGTCACCGCCGACATGACCGACCGCTTCGAGCAGGAGGTCGACACCACCCACGCCAACGATCTGTGGCAGCAGGAGGTGGCCGAGAACCTCGCGGCCCGTGCCCGAAGTTGAGTACAACTACCCACACAGCAGGAGCCTCCTCCTGACTTAGGCTTTCTGAACGACCTGATACCGACAGGAGTTCAGCCATGAAGCTCTCGGCCGTCGCCCGAGCCGCCGCGATCGCTGCCACGCTTGCCGTCGTCGCAACCGGCTGTGGTTCGGATACCACGGCTGGGTCTGGCACCACGGCTTCGGAGACAACCGCTTCGGAGACAACCGCGTCGGAAGCCACCAGCGCAACGGCGGCGCCAACGACGGGCAGGACCGCTCCGCGCGAGGAGGATCCGCGGGGGCCGAACCCGACGATCGCCGACTACATCGTCGCCAACAACATTCAGGAAACACCGGTCAGCCCGGGCGATCCCGGCGCCCCAGTCATTACCCTGCCCTCTCCGGACGGCTGGCGCGACGCCGGTCCCGACACCCCCGAGTGGGCTTACGGCGCGATCGTCTACACCGGGCCCGAAGCCCGGGAGTACACGCCGAGCATCGTCGCAGTGGTGTCCCGGCTCACCGGCAATGTCGACCCGCAGGAAATCCTCGACCTCGCGGCGGGCGAGCTGAACAACCTGCCCGGCTGGGACCCGATGAGCACTGGCCGGTCCAGCACGCTCGCCGGCTTTCCCGCGTTCCATCTTGGCGGCACCTGGGAGCAGGACGGGGTGACCAAGGTGGTGGGGCAGAAGACGGCGGTGATCGAAGGCGGCGACGGGCTGTACGTGCTGCAGCTCAACGCTGACGGCCTGGAGAGCCAGATGGAGTTCGTCGGTGATGCAACAGGTGACGTCGACCGCGGGATCACCATCACGCCGTGAAAACAGGGAATTGAGTACAGCTACCCACTGAGCAACCGCGGGCTTCTGTTCTAGCCTTCATTGAACATTTTGATACCGACAGGAGTTCAGCCATGAAGCTCTCGGTCATCACCCGGGCCGCCGTGATCGCGGCGGCGCTGGCCCTCGCCGCGACGGGCTGCGGCTCGACTACAACCACCGGGTCCGGCACCACCGCGTCGGAGTCGTCGGAGACCAGCACCTCGGAGGCGACGTCCACCAGCGCGACGGCGGCGCCGTCCACGGAGCGGATCGCTCCGCGCGACGAGGACCCGCAGGGGCCGAACCCGACGATCGTCGACTACATCCTGGCCAACGGGATCCAGGAGACTCCGATCAAGCCGGACGACACAGGAGCGCCACGTATCGATCTGCCGATTCCGGAGGGCTGGCAGCCGGCAGGATCCGACACCCCCGAATGGGCTTACGGCGCCATCCTCTACGACGGGCCCGAAGCGCGGGAGTACACGCCGAGCATCGTCGCGTTGCTGTCCAAGCTGACCGGCGATGTGGATCCGCAGGCCATTCTCGACCATGCGCCCGGCGAGTTGGCGAACCTTCCCGGTTGGAGTCCGTTGACCAACGGCCGGGAGAGCTCACTCAGCGGTTTCCCGGCATTCCAGCTCGGCGGCACTTGGGTGCAGGACGGCGTGGAGAAGATCGTCGCGCAGAAGACGGTGGTGATCCCGTGGCGAGACGGGTTGTACGTGCTGCAACTCAATGCCGACGGCCTGGAGAGCCAGATGGACGTGGTCGGCGCTGCGACGAACATCATCGACGACGAAACCGTCATCACACCGTGACGTGATCAGCCGGCCAGCGAACCGACCACGGCGTCGATCAGGTGCGGCCCCGGCTCGCGGAACGCATCGGCCAACGCGGCCGCTAACTCCTCGGCAGTGGTCGTCCGCCGTGCGGAAACGCCCATGCCTTGCGCGATCTTGACGAAATCGATCGCCGGACTACCGAGATCGAGCAGCTCCAGCGCCTTGGGACCCGGCGGTTCGGCACTCACCGCACCGACACGCTGCAATTCGATCCGCAGAATGTCGTAGGCGCCGTTGTTGAAGATCACCGTGGTGACGTCGAGATTCTCCCGCGCCTGGGTCCACAGCCCGGCGATGGTGTACATCGCCGAACCGTCGGCCTGCAGGGACAGCACCGGCCGTTCCGGCGCGGCGATCGCGGCGCCGATCGCCGCCGGGATGCCGTAGCCGATCGCTCCCCCGGTCAGCGTCACCACATCGTGGGCCGGGGCGCCCGCCGTCGCGGCGGCGACTCCGACTCCGGCGGTGTTGGATTCGTCGACGATGATCGCCCGCTCGGGAAGAAGTGCGGCCACCACGGCGGCGGCGGTGAAGGCGGTGAGATCGCCCGTTGGCAGTTCGGGCCGCGCTGCGGGCGCCACGACAGCGGATGCGCCCGGGGCCAGTTCGTCGGCGAGCAGTTCCAGTGCCGCCGCGGCGCCGGCGCCGTCGGCCAGCAGGTGCACGTCGCAGCCTTCGGGCACCAGGTCGCTGGGTTTACCGGGGTAGGCGAAGAATGACACCGGAGACTTCGCCCCGGCCAGGATCAGATGTGCCGCACCGGCCAATTGCTCCTGAGCCGCCTCGGCGAAGTACGCCAGCCTCTCCACGGCGGGCACCCCCGCCCCACGTTCCAGCCGGGCGGGGAACGTCTCGCACAGCACCCTGGCCCCGGTGGCCTGCGCGATGCGGGTTGCCGCAGCCAGCCCCGGGGTCCGCGTCGCGTCCCCGCCGATCAGGATGACCGTCGGCGCACCGGATCGCAGAGTTGCCAGCGCGGTGCGGAGGCCGTCCCGGTCCACGGCGGGCGCGATGGTTTCGGGCGCAGCGGCGCCGGCGTGTGCCCCGGCGGTCCACGACACGTCGGCGGGCAGGATGAGCGTCGAAACCATCCCGCCGCGACTGGCGCTCACGGCGTCAGCGGCATCGGCGCCGACATCATCGGTCCTCATCGTGCGACGCACCCACCCGGACACGGTGCCGGCCAGCGCGTCGATGTCGGACTCCAGCGGGGCGTCGTAGCGCTTGTGGTAGGTGGCGTGATCGCCGACGACGACGACCATCGGGGTGCGGGCCCGGCGTGCGTTGTGCAGGTTGGCCAGGCCGTTGCCCAGACCCGGGCCGAGGTGCAGTAACACCGACGCCGGTTTGTCGGCCATCCGGGCGTATCCATCGGCGGCGCCCGTCGCCACACCCTCGAACAACGTCAGCACACCCCGCATCCGCGGCACCGCGTCGAGTGCTGCGACGAAGTGCATCTCCGAGGTGCCGGGGTTGGCGAAGCACACCTCGATCCCGCTGTCGACGAGAGTGGAAAGCAGGGCTCGGGCACCGTTCACACCGAGCCAACCTACGCCGCCGTGTCGGAGTCGGTGGCTACCATCGCGACATGCCGCTGGCCGAAGAGTTGATCAACGACAGGACGGCAGCGGCGCTGATCACCGCCATCGAAGGTGCGGCCCCGCAGAACCCGCTGGTTGCTCTGCGGGCCGCACGCACCGCCCTGGCGGCGCTTCCGCTGCGCTCGCGTGCCGACCTGTTGCGCGACGCGCTGCTCACCGACATCCCGGGCGATTTCGCGACGCTCGCGGCGGTGGTTCGGTCGGCGCGTGACGGCGCCGCTCCGTTCGACGGCTGGCTGATCTGGCCGGTGTCCACCGCGATCGCAGACCGGGCCGTTGCCGACGGGGGTCCTGCGGCGTTCGACGACGCGATGGGCCTTCTTGCCGACCTAACCGGACGGCTGAGCGCGGAGTTCGCGATCCGGGCGCTGTTGCGCCATGACCCCGACCGGGCGCTGGAGCTCATCAGCGCCTGGACCACCTCGCCGGACGCCGCGGTCCGCCGATTGGCGTCGGAGGGGACTCGCCCGTACCTGCCGTGGGCGACCCGGGTTCCGCAGCTCACCGCCAGACCCGGTGCGACCGTGTGGATTCTGGATGCGCTGTACCGCGACCCCGATCCGGCGGTGCGACGTTCGGTGGCCAACCACCTCAACGATCTCAGCCGCGACCACGCCGACCTCGTGGTCAGCGCCGCACGGCGCTGGCTTGCCGCGCCGGATGCCGACACCGCCGCTGTAGCGCGCCACGGGTTACGTACTCTGGTCAAACGCGGGCACCCGGATGCGTTGCAGCTACTCGGTTTCGGGGCGGTGACGGTCGAGGTGGACGGACCCGTGGTGGACCGGGCGACGGTGCCGTTCGGTGGAAGCGTCAGGTTCTCCGCGACGATCCGCAATGACGGCGACCGGCCGGCGCGGCTGGCGATCGACTACGCGGTGCATCACCGCAAGGCCAACGGCGGTCAGACGCCCAAGGTGTTCAAGCTGACCACCCGCACGCTCGGCCCTGGTGAGCGGGTCACCGTCACCAAGGAGCACTCGTTGCGGCCGATCACCACTCGGCGCTACTACCCGGGCCCACACGCCGTCGACATCCGCGTCAACGGAGTCGCTTCCAGCCGAGCCGATTTCGAGCTACTGCCGGGCTAGCCTTCGCGAATGCCGTCCAGTCGTTTCGTGGCTTCCTCGAACCCGGCGACTAGTTCGGCGATGATGTCGGCGACCGGGCGGATCTCGTTCATCCGGCCCACGATCTGTCCGACGGGCATGGCCACGGCGGTCGGATCGGTGGAGTCGCTCATCCGCTGATGCGCTTCGCTGACCAGGATGTTCTGCAGCGGCATCGGCAGCGGCTCGGGCGCCCCCTCGGCGTCCCAGGCGTCGGTCCACCGGCTCTTGAGCAGCCGTGCCGGCTTGCCCGTGTAGATGCGCCTGCGCACGGTGTCGGCAGAGGTCGCGTTCAGCATGGCCTCCTGCACGACCGAGCGGCCCGAATCCAGCCGGACCCCGAGGTCGTATTCGGCCGAGGTCAGGAAGGCCGAACCCATCCACACGCCCTGCGCGCCGAGCGCCAGGGCCGCCGCGACCTGTCGTCCGGTGCCGATGCCGCCCGCCGCCAGCACGGGCGCCTTACCGTCCACGGAGTCGACGATCTCGGGCCACAACACCATCGAGCCGATCTCGCCGGTGTGACCACCCGCCTCGTGACCCTGCGCGACGACGATGTCGACGCCGTTCTCGACGTGCCGCAGCGCGTGCTTGGCGGAACCGGCGAGCGCCGCCACCGGCACCCCCGCCGCGTGCGCCTGGTCGATGACATCTTTGGGCGGCGAGCCCAGTGCGTTGGCGATCAGCTTGATCGGATGCCGCAGCGCCACCTCGACGTGGCTGCGCGCCACCGAATGCAGCCACCCCAGAACACCTTCGGACTTCTCGTCGTCCTCCGGCAGCGGCGGTACACCCAGGTCGGCGAGTGTCTTGTCGACGAACTCGCGATGGGTCTGCGGGATCAGCTTGTTGATGTCGACGCTGGTGCCCTCGGTCGGCACCTTGGCCGGCATCACGATGTCGACGCCGTACGGCTTGCCGTCGGTGTTGGCGTCCATCCACTGCAGGACGCTCTCGAGTTCGTCGGCGGCGTTGAACCGGACACACCCCAGGACGCCGAGTCCTCCGGCCTTGGTGACGGCCGCGGCCACCTTCTCCGACGGCGTGAAGACGAAGATCGGGTATTCGATGCCGAAGCGGTCACACAGCTCGGTACGCATCATTTCTCCCGTCGCTTCGCTCGCCCCAGCATCATTTCTCCCGTCGCTTCGCTCGCCCCAGCATCATTTCTCCCGTCGCTTCGCTCGCCCCAGCATCATTTCGCCTCTGCGTGCTTGGCGTGCACATCGTCGGCCGGACGCTCCTCGGTGGTGTCCTTGGCCCACCGGTAGTCCGGCTTGCCCGCGGGCGAACGCTTGACCTCGTCGACGTACCACAGGCTGCGCGGCACCTTGTAGCCGGCGATCTCCTTGCGCACGAACGCATCCAGCTCCGCGAGGGTCGGCTTGGTGCCCTCCCGGGCATGCACGACGGCGGCGACGTGCTGACCGAAGCGCGGGTCGGGCACACCGACCACCAACGCGTCGAAGACGTCGGGATGGCCCTTGAGCGCGGCCTCGACCTCCTCGGGGTAGATCTTCTCGCCGCCGCTGTTGATCGACACCGAGCCGCGGCCCAGCATCGTCACCGTGCCGTCGGCTTCAACCTCGGCGTAGTCACCCGGAATCGCGTACCGCACACCGTTGATCGTCTTGAACGTCTCGGCGGTCTTTTTCTCGTCCTTGAAGTACCCGACCGGGATGTGGCCCCGTTTGGCGATGATGCCGCGAACCCCGGAACCGGGGACGACCTCGTTGCCGTCGTCGTCGAGCACCACGGTGTTCTTGTCGATCGTCACCCGGGGACCGCCGGTGTGCGACTGCCCCTTGGCGACGATGCTGGTGCCGCCGAAGCCGGTCTCCGAGGACCCGATGGAGTCGGTGATGATCCGGTCCGGCAGCAACTCGAGGAACTTCTCCTTGATGCTGGTGGAGAACAGCGCCGCGGTGCTGGCGAGCAGGAACAGCGACGACAGGTCGTACTCGTTCCCCTTTTCCTGATGGGCCAGCAGCGCGTCGAGCAGCGGCCGCGCCATCGCGTCACCGGTGAAGAACAGCAGGTTCACCTTGTGCTTCGCGATCGTGCGCCACACCTCGTCGGCGTCGAACTCCGGCACCAGCACGACGGTCTGGCCGGAGAACAACGACATCCAGGTCGCGGACTGGGTGGCGCCGTGGATCATCGGCGGGATCGGATACCGGACCATCGGCGGGTTCGCGGCGGCCTGCTTGGCCAGGTCGTATTCGTCGGCGATCGGCTCGCCGGTGGCGAAGTCCGTGCCGCCGAAAAGCACCCGGTAGATGTCCTCGTGGCGCCACATCACGCCCTTGGGGAAGCCGGTGGTGCCGCCGGTGTAGAGCAGGTAGATGTCGTCGGCGCTGCGCGGACCGAAGTCGCGCTCGGGCGAGCTCTGCTCCAGCGCCGAGTAGAACTCCACGGCCCCGTACCGCTGGTAGTCATCGTCGGATCCGTCCTCGACGGACAGGATCGTCTTGACCTTCGGAGTCTCGGGCAGCACGTTGGCCACGCGGTCGGCGTAGCGGCGCTCGTGCACCAGGGCGACCATGTCGGAGTTGTCGAACAGGTACTTGAGTTCGCCCTCGACGTAGCGGAAGTTGACGTTGACCAGGATGGCGCCCGCCTTGACGATGCCCAGCATCGCAATCACGATCTCGATGCGGTTACGGCAGTACAGGCCGACCTTGTCGTCCTTCTTCACCCCCTGGTCGATGAGGTAGTGGGCCAGTCGGTTGGCCTTTTCCTCCAACTGGGCGTAGGTCAGCTCACCGTCACCTCCGATCAGGGCGATGCGGTCAGGCACAGCGTCGATGGCGTGCTCGGCGAGGTCAGCGATATTCAGAGCCACAGCTCTAAACTAGAACGTGTTACATTTCCAGACAAGTCTGTGGCATCGACGCTGGAAGGCGGACCAGTCCGTGAGTGACGACAAGACATCGGAAAAGGCCCCCGACGCCCTCATTGAGCAGCGCGGACACACCCTGATCCTGACCCTGAACCGGCCCGAGGCGCGCAACGCGCTCTCCACCGAGATGCTCTCGATCATGGTCGAGGCGTGGAACCGGGTCGACGACGATCCCGAGATCCGCACCTGCATCCTGACCGGCGCCGGCGGCTACTTCTGCGCGGGCATGGACCTCAAGGCAGCCACCGCGAAGCCGCCGGGTGACTCGTTCAAGGACGGCAGCTACGACCCGTCGAAGATCGAGGGTCTGCTCAAGGGCCGGCGGTTGACCAAGCCGTTGATCGCCGCTGTCGAGGGACCCGCGATCGCCGGCGGGACGGAGATCCTGCAGGGCACCGACATCCGCGTGGCCGGTGAAAGCGCCAAATTCGGGATCTCCGAGGCCAAGTGGAGCCTGTACCCGATGGGCGGGTCCGCCGTTCGACTCCCCCGCCAGATCCCGTACACCATCGCCTGCGATCTGCTGCTGACCGGCCGTCACATCACCGCCGCCGAGGCCCTGGCGTACGGGCTGATCGGTTATGTGGTGCCCGACGGCACGGCGCTGGACAAGGCGCTCGAGATCGCCGAGGTGATCAACAACAACGGCCCGCTGGCGGTCCAGGCGATCCTCAAGACCATCCGCGAGTCCGAGGGGATGCACGAGGAGCAGGCGTTCAAACCCGACACCGCCAACGGCATCCCGGTGTTTCTGTCCGAGGACGCCAAGGAAGGTCCGCGGGCGTTCAAGGAGAAGCGCGCCCCCAACTTCCAGATGAAGTAGCGCCGGAACGGTATTCCAGGCGGCATCCGCGGCCCAAAACGCCCCTGGAATACAGTTCCGGCGAGACGTCAGGCCAGCACCTTCGCCGTTGGCGTGAACACCACCGGCATCGCTTCGGGACCACTGACGAAGTTCGCCGGCCGCAGCGGCACCTCGGCCCCTTCGGCGAGGCGCAGATCAGGCAACCGCTCGAGCACCCGGGTCGTCATCTTCGACAGCTCCAGGCGGGCCAACTGGTTGCCCAGGCAGAAATGGGTGCCGAAGCCGAAAGCCAGGTGGTTGTTCGGGTTTCGATCGATACGGAACTTCTCGGGGTCGCCGAACACGCTCTCGTCGAAGTTGGCGGACTCGAACATCAGCATGATCTTCTCGTCCTTGTGCAACTCGGTCCCGTGGAACTCGGTGTCCGCGGTGAGCACCCGGCACATGTTCTTCACCGGCGAGGTCCAGCGCAGCATCTCCTCGATCGCGGCGGGAAGCTTCTCCCGATCGGCCACCAGCGCCTCCCACTGATCACGATGTCGCAGCAGCTGCTCGGTGCCACCCGAGAGCGTGTGGCGGGTGGTCTCGTCACCACCGATCAGGATCAGCAGCGTCTCGAAGACGATCTCGTCGTCGGACATCCGCTGCCCCTCGACCTCGGAGTTCACCAGCACCGAGAACAGGTCGTCGGTGGGCTCGGCACGGCGCTTGGCGATGACGTCCATGGTGAAGGCGGTGTACGCGGCGAAGGTGTCCATCAGCTTCTGCACCGTCAGCTCGTCGACGTGTGAGCTCAGTCCACCGACCAGATCGTCAGACCACTCCAACAGCATGTCGCGCTCTTCGGGCAGCACCCCGAGCATGTCGCCGATGACCGCCATCGGCAGCGGTGCGGCGATGTCGCGGACGAAGTCGCACTCGCCGCGTTCACACACCGCGTCGATGAGCGTGTCGCACAGCGCCTCGATCGACGGGAGCCGGTCCATCACCCGCTTGCGGGTGAAGCCGGCGTTGACCAGCTTTCGCCGCAGCAGATGAGCCGGATCGTCCATGTCGATCATGTAGGGCATCCCCGGCTGATCCGGGCGGATCCCGCCGGCACTGGAGAACAACTCGGGGTTGCGTTCGGCGTCGAGCACCGCCTGGTGACTGGTGGCCGCGGCCAGACCGTTGCGGTCCCGGAACACGGGCTGGTTGGCCCGCATCCACTTGTACGCCTCGCGTGCCGCCGGGCCGTCGGCGTAGAAGCGGCCGTCGGCGAGATCGACGTCGATGCCGGTGGCCAGACCGGTACCGGCAGCAGGGGTGGTGGACGTCATGGCGCTCCTGGTGGTCGTTGGTTATGGCGTGATCAGGCGGGCGTTGCCGAAGGTCATGTCGACATTGGCAGCCGAACTGGACATCAGCGCCCGTTTCGGCAATCCCAGCGCGGCGAGTTCGGCCGCGTACGGGTGGTCACCCAGCCGCACCTCGACACCTCCGGGCCGGTAACGCACCCCGCTGAGCAGCATCTCCCCGGCCGTCTCCCGGATCACGCCGTCCATGGACGAGTAGGTGTTGTGCACCTGCCTGCCGGAGGTGAACGCCGACGGCACGGGCAGGCCCGGGCTGAACTCCATGCTGACCGCCCGTTGTCCGTCGATGGTCACGTCGAACCCGAACCGGCGTCCCTTGCGGACGGTGAAGTCGGCCATCACCTTCGGATAGCCCCAGATCGTCCGGCCCGCCTCCAGCGTGAACGACTGGTCGACGGGAAGGTGGTGGACGAACGCGCCCGCGGACTGCAGCGCCCGCAACCCGCTGGCGTCGGGGGTCTCGGGCGGGTTCACCATCACGTTGGTGCCGTACTCGTAGTACTGACCGAGGTCGGTGTCCTCGTAGCGCATCAGCATCAGCACCACCAGCGCCCGGCCGTTGCCCTTCCCGAACCGGCACACCCGCAGCCCGCTGTAGTCGACCATCCGCTGGGCGGCGTCGGCGTCCACGACGAACATCGCGGTGTGCTGATACGCGGTGCGGACGCGCACCGGCATCGTCAGAACGGTGTCGGCGATGGTGTACTGCGAGGACAGAGTGTGGTCGGTCACACCCTCAATCTAGAACGTGTTCTAGACAACCTGCAAGAAGTGTCTACGCTTTCTGGACCAGACCTGCCAGATCGCGGATCTGCTCGGGTGAACGTGCGCCGACCACCATCATCGTGACCCCCGCGGCCTCCCACGCCTTGATCTGTTCCTGCACGTAGCCGAGGTCACCGACGATCGCCGAGTCGTCGACGAGCTCGTCGGGGATCACCTTGGCCGCTTCGTCTTTGCGGTCACTGCGGAAAAGCTTGGTGACGTCGTCGACGACCTCGGCGTAGCCCATCCGCCGGTAGACGTCGGCGTGGAAGTTGGTGTCCTCGGCACCCATGCCTCCCATGTAGAGCGCCAGGTGGGGCTTCATCAACTCCATGATCTCGGCGCGGTCGTCGGTGACGACGACCTGGGCCGTCGCGCAGATCTCGAACGTCTCCCGCGTCCGCCGGGCGCCGGGACGGGCGAACCCCTCGTCGAGCCACTCGTTGTACATCCCCGCGATGCGCGGGGAGTAGAAGATGGGCAGCCACCCGTCGCAGATCTCGGCGGCCAGCGCGACGTTCTTGGGCCCCTCGGCGCCCAGCATCACCGGGATGTCCGCGCGCAGCGGATGGGTGATCGGCTTGAGGTTCTTGCCCAGACCTGTGGTCCCTTCGCCGCTGAGCGGCAGCGGGTAGTGCGGACCGTCACTGTGCACCGGCGCCTCCCGCGCCCACACCTGGCGCAGGATGTCGACGTACTCCCGGGTGCGGGCCAGCGGTTTCGGGAACTTCTGCCCGTACCAGCCCTCGACCACCTGTGGCCCGGACACCCCCAGACCCAGGATGTGCCTGCCACCCGAGAGATGGTCCAGGGTCAACGCCGCCATCGCGCATGCGGTGGGGGTGCGCGCCGACAGTTGGATGACCGAGGTGCCCAGCCGCATCCGGGTGGTCTCGCGCCCCCACCACGCCAGCGGCGTGTAGGCGTCCGACCCCCACGCCTCGGCGGTGAACACGGTGTCGAACCCGGCCTCCTCGGCGGTCGCCACCAGCTCGGCGTGGTTGGTCGGCGGCTGTGCACCCCAATATCCCAGCTGAAGTCCCAGTTTCATCGCTTCGCCACCCGACCCTTCAGACCCGTCCTTGAAACCATTCTTAGAACCTGTTCTACTCGATGCCGTGACCGCCAGCCAAAGCAGCCCGGTGCAGATCGATCCCCATGAGCCGCCACTTTCGGCGCCGTTGAAGCTGTCCTTCGACTACACCCGTTCAGTAGGACCACTCCTCGGTGAGTTCTTCACCGCCCTCCGCGAGCGACGCATCCTCGGCGTCCGGGGGTCCGATGGGCGGGTGCACGTTCCGCCCGCTGAGTATGACCCCGTCACCTACGAGGCCCTGACCGAGGTCGTGCCGGTGGCCAGCGTCGGCACGGTGCTGTCGTGGACGTGGCAGTCCGAGCCGCTGGAGGGTCAGCCGTTGGATCGCCCGTTCGCGTGGGCGCTGATCAAGCTCGACGGCGCCGACACCCCGATGTTGCACGCCGTCGATGTTCCGTCGTCGGAGGCGATCAGCACCGGCGCCCGGGTGCACGCGCACTGGCTCGACGAGACCATCGGCGCGATCACCGACATCGCGTACTTCGGACTGGGCGATCAGCCCGAGGAGGTGCCGCCGCCCGCCGAGGGCCTGGATCCGGTGACCATCCAGGTGTCGCCGAGCAGCATCGAGATCCAGCACACCGCATCACACGCCGAGAGCGCCTTCCTGCGGGCGCTGGAGAACGGCAAGCTCTTAGGGGGCCGGACAGGGGCTGGCGGCAAGGTGTACTTCCCTGCCCGCGAAGCGGATCCGGCGACCGGCCAGTCGCTCGACGAGTTCATCGAGCTCTCCGACGAGGGCACGGTGACGACGTTCGCGATCATCAACATCCCGTTCGCCGGTCAGCGCATCAAGCCCCCGTACGTGGCGGCTTACGTACTGCTGGACGGCGCCGACATCCCGGTCCTGCACCTGGTTGCCGACATCGAGGCCGACAAAGTGCGGATGGGCATGCGGGTGAAGGCCGTGTGGAAGCCGCGCGAGGAGTGGGGCCTGGGCATCGACAACATCGAGTACTTCCGGCCGACGGGGGATCCCGACGCCGAGTACGACTCCTACAAGAAGCACCTGTAAAGGCGGCTCCCCAATGACCTCAGAGAACTCAGTTGCCGTAGTCGGCTTCGCCCATGCACCTCACGTCCGGCGCACCGACGGGACCACCAATGGCGTCGAGATGCTGATGCCGTGCTTCGCCGAAATCTACGCCGAGCTCGGTCTCAAACAGACCGATATCGGGTTCTGGTGCTCCGGATCCTCCGATTACCTTGCCGGCCGGGCGTTCTCGTTCATCTCCGCTATCGACTCGATCGGTGCGGTGCCGCCGATCAACGAGTCGCACGTGGAGATGGACGCGGCCTGGGCGCTGTACGAGGCCTACATCAAGCTGCTCACCGGTGAGGTCGACACCGCGCTGGTCTACGGATTCGGCAAGTCCTCGGCGGGCATCCTGCGTCGGGTGCTCGCGCTGCAGACCGATCCCTACACCGTCGCCCCGCTGTGGCCCGATTCGGTCAGCATGGCCGGGCTCCAGGCCCGGTTCGGGCTGGACTCGGGCAAGTGGACCGCCGAGCAGATGGCCCAGGTCGCGCTCGAGGCGATGGCGGCCGCACCGCGGACCGACTCGGTGGAGCCGGCCAACAGCGTCGAGGAACTGCTCGAGCGTCCCTACTTCGCAGATCCGTTGCGCCGCCACGACATCGCCCCGATCACCGACGGCGCGTCGGCGATCGTGCTGGCCTCCGGTGACCGTGCCCGCGAGCTGCGGGAGCGGCCCGCGTGGATCACCGGGATCGAACACCGCATCGAGACCCCCGTGCTGGGTGCGCGGGATCTGACCACGTCGCCGTCGACCGCGGCCTCGGCGCACGCAGCGACCGGCGGGGACGCCGGATCCATCGAGATCGCCGAACTCTACGCCCCGTTCAGCCATCAGCAGCTGATCCTCAAAGAGGCGATCGGTCTGGGCGGGTCGACGAAGATCAACCCGTCCGGCGGTGCACTTTCCGCCAATCCGATGTTCTCGGCAGGACTGGAGCGCATCGGTTTCGCCGCTCGGCACATCTTCGAGGGCAACGCCTCGCGGGTGCTGGCGCACGCGACGAGCGGGCCTGCACTGCAACAGAATCTGGTCGCGGTCCTGGAGGGAAAGTAATGACCAAGAAGCTTGCAGCCGTCCTGGGCACCGGTCAGACGAAGTACGTCGCCAAGCGCAAGGACGTCTCGATGAACGGCCTGGTGCGCGAGGCGATCGACCGCGCACTGGCCGACGCGGGGGTCACGATGGCCGACATCGACGCCGTCGTGGTGGGCAAGGCACCGGACTTCTTCGAGGGCGTGATGATGCCCGAATTGTTCATGGCCGACGCGACCGGGGCGACGAACAAGCCGCTGATCCGGGTGCACACGGCGGGCTCGGTCGGCGGCTCGACCGCGATCGTGGCCGCAAGCCTGGTCCAGTCCGGCAAGTACCGCCGGGTGCTGACGATGGCGTGGGAGAAGCAGTCCGAGTCCAATGCCATGTGGGCGCTGAGCATTCCGGTGCCGTTCACCAAGCCCGTCGGCGCCGGCGCCGGGGGCTACTTCGCGCCACACATCCGCGCATACATCCGGCGCTCCGGAGCGCCGACCCACATCGGGGCGATGGTCGCGGTGAAGGACCGGCTCAACGGGACCAGGAATCCTCTCGCCCATCTGCACCAGCCCGACATCACGCTGGAGAAGGTGATGGAGTCCCCGATGCTGTGGGACCCCATCCGCTACGACGAGACCTGTCCGTCCTCCGACGGGGCGGCGGCGATGGTCATCGGTGACGAGGCCAGTGCCGATGCGCGTGTGGCCGAAGGCCATCCGGTGGCGTGGATCCACGCCACCGCGCTGCGTACCGAACCGCTCGCGTACTCCGGACGCGACCAGGTCAACCCCCAGGCGAGTCGCGATGCCGCGGCCGCTCTGTGGAAGGCGGCCGGGATCACCAGCCCCATCGACGAAATCGACGTCGCAGAGGTCTATGTCCCGTTCTCCTGGTACGAGCCGATGTGGTTGGAGAGCCTCGGCTTTGCGCCCGAGGGCGAGGGGTGGAAGCTCACCGAGGCCGGGGAGACCGCGATGGACGGCCGAATCCCGTTCAACCCGTCGGGCGGGGTGCTGTCGTCGAATCCGATCGGCGCGTCGGGCATGATCCGATTCGCCGAGGCGGCCATCCAGGTGATGGGCAAGGGCGGTGCGCACCAGGTCGAAGGCGCCCGCAAGGCCCTCGGCCACGCCTACGGCGGTGGCGCGCAGTACTACTCGATGTGGGTGGTCGGCGCTGACAAGCCAGCCGAGCCGTGACACGGATGCAGTACACCTGCAGCGTCGCCATGGGGCCGGTGGATCAGCTCATCGAGATCGCCAGGACCGCAGAGGAAGTAGGATTCGACTCGATCGCGCTTCCCGATTCGCTGTTCTACATGGAGAAGCAGGCCGCCGACTATCCCTACACGCCTGACGGCTCGCGGATGTGGAACGAAGACACCCCGTGGGTGGATCCGCTCATCGCCGCGGGCGCGATGGGAGCGGTGACATCCACGCTGCGGTTCTACACGAACGTGATGAAGCTCGGCTCCCGCAACCCACTGCTACTGGCCCGGCAGGTCGGTTCGGTGGCCAACCTCACCGGCGACCGGTTCGGATTCGGCGTCGGTATCGGCTGGGCGCCAGAGGAGTTCGAATGGTGCGGGGTGCCCTACGCCAAACGCGGCAAGCGGGTCGACGAGATGATCGAGGTGATCAAGCTCGTCCTGGGCGGCGGCATGGTCGAATTCCACGGCGAGTTCTACGACTTCGACCGCCTGCAGATGAGTCCGGCGCCGAGGGCGCCCGTCCCGTTCTACGTCGGCGGACACACCGACGTCGCACTCAAACGCGCCGCGCGCGTCGGTGACGGCTGGACCAGCGCGATGATGACCGGCGACCAGTTGGCCGAGACCATCGCGAAGATCAATGCGCTGCGCGCCGAGTTCGGCCGTGCCGACCGGCCGTTCGAGTTCCAGGCGGTGTGCATCGACAAGTTCGGGGTCGACGGGCACCGCGAGCTGGCCGAGGCGGGCGTCACCGACAACATAGTCATCCCGTGGGTTTTCGACGGTTTGGGCTTCGACGCCCCGATCGAGAAGAAGAAGGACTCGCTGAAACGGTTCGCCGACACCTATATCCACTCGGGCTGGCAGGACAGCTAGCCACCGGACCGGTAACGCAGCCCGTCGAGAAGCAGGTCCACCATCCGGTCGGCGTGACCCGACGACTCGGCGTCGGCAGGCAGGCACAGGTTGCCCACTGCACGCAGGAGATCGCCCGGCGCGACGTCGGCGCGAATCCTGCCTGCCGTCGCCGCGGCATCGAGCAGCGACTTCAGCGCAGGTTCCATGCGTTGATCGAAGTAGCCGGGCAGCGCGTCGAACGCCGAATCACCGGAGTGCAGCGCGGCAGCCAGTCCTCGCTTGGTGGCGATCAGCGTGGTGTAGCGGCGCAGCCACCTCGCCAGCGCTTCGTCCGGCTCGTAGGTGACTCCGAGGCGGTCAGCCGCGCCGGCACATGCATCGATCTCCTTCTGGAACACCGCGACGACGAGATCGGAGCGTTGCGGAAAGTGCCGGTAAACGGTCCCGACGCCGACGCCCGCTCGCGAGGCGATCTCCCGGACCGGCGCGTCAACACCGGATTCGGCGAACACCGCCTTGGCGGCGTCGACCACCGCCTCGATGTTGCGCTGGGCGTCAGCCCGCACCCGACGCCGCGCATGGCCGTCACCCGCCGCTGACCGGTCGCCCATCCGCCTGTTCCTTGACTAAGCGGAACGGTGTTCCATATCGTTGCGGAACACCGTTCCGGTTATCCGTCGTCTCGACATCGAGGAGAGTAAGCATGTCCCCTGAGACCTTGCACCACAACCAGCATCCACTGGGATCGGGATTTTCCGCGGCCGCCACGGCGGACGAGGTCCTCGGCGGCATCAGTCTGGAGGGCTTCAACGCGGTGGTGACCGGTGGACACTCGGGCATCGGCCTGCAGGCCACCCGCGCCCTGAGCAGAGCCGGTGCCTCGGTTCTCGTCGGTGCCCGAAACCCTGCCCGCGCCGCGGCCGCAGTCGCGGGGCTCGACCGCGTCGAGGTCGGTCGACTGGACCTGCTCGAACCGGCGTCGATCACCGACTTCGCCACCAGGTGGCTCGACACCGGCCGACCGGTGCACATGCTGGTCAACTGCGCAGGCCTGCCCCCGACTGCCCAACGAATGGTCGACGGACGCGGTTACGAAGCCCAGTTCGCGACGAATCACCTCGGCCACTTCCAGCTGGCAGTGGATCTGTACCCGGCCCTGCGCGCTGCAGGCGGATCCCGGGTGGTCAGCGTCACCTCCGGCGCCCACCGGCTGTCCGACATCCATTGGGATGACGTGCACTTTGTCACCGGATACGACGCAGGGACCGGGTACGCACAGTCGAAGACGGCCAACGTCCTGTTCGCCGTGGAGCTGGACCGTCGGTGGTCCGAGGACGGCATCCGCGGCTACGCCCCGCACCCGGGTGTGGTGGTCGGCACGAACCTCAACGGCTCCGTCGGCGAGGACGCGCTACGGGCGATGGGGCTGATCGACGAAGCGGGACAGCCGATCATCATTCCCGAGCACGGCCGCAAGACCGCCGCGCAGGGAGCGGCCACGATCGTTTTCGCCGCGACCAGTCCGCTGTTGGCAGATATCGGTGGGGTTTACCTGAAGGACAGCGACGTCTCCCCCGTGGACCCCGAGGACCGGCCGATGACGAACAGTCCCGATCTTGACATCCCGGCGGAGGTTGCGCCGCACGCCATCGACCCGCACTCGGCGCGGCGGCTCTGGGAGATGAGCGAAAAACTCCTCACGAGGTGACAATCAGGGCGTCCTGCAGCCGTGCCACACCGTGTGCACCAGCGCGACGACGCCCTCGGCATCCAGCGGTGCCATCCCGAACATCAGCCGGTAGTACGGCGGTGACACCAGGGCGTCGACCGCCACCTCGACGTTCGTCTCGGGGGGCAGCTCGCCGCTGTCCACGGCCTCCCGCAGGGTGACCGCGACGGCCGCGCGCCGCGGGGTGATCCACTGGTCGAGCAGCGCCCGCTCGATGGCGGGGTCGGACGGCGACGCGGCGATCACGTTGCGCAGCAGCGGACCGACGGAAGGGTCGGCGAGGATCGAGTTGAGCGCGCTGACGTGGTGGGTCACCGCCTGCACCGCCGTGCTGCCCGGCGGCCGGGTGATCGAATCGCGCACCGCGTCGAGCAGACCCTCCAGCACGATGGCCGCCGCCGAGGGCCACCACTTGTAGATGGTGGTTCGACTCACCTCGGCGCGCCGGGCGATGGCCTCGACCGTCGCCGCAGCGGGTCCACCGTCGAGGGCGAGCGCGGCCGCGGCTTCGAGCACCGCACCCCGAACGGCCTCGCTGCGCGGCCGACCGCGGCGTTGAGCAGGCGCCATGCCCTCAGCCTATTGCGGGCCGCCGCTTCGCTCCCAGAGCCACGACGACCAGGCACGCCGCCGCGGCCAGCGCACCCACACCGAACATCACGGGGTAGGTCAGTCCCGCCCATCGTTGGGACAGGAACGCCAACGCGGCGGGCACCGCGAAGCCGAGATAGCTGATCCCGTAGAAGACCGCGGTCAGCCCGGCCAGATCGTCGGGGTCAGCGATGCGCTGGATCTCCTGCAGTCCCGCCAGCAGCGCCATCCCGTACCCGGCGCCGAGCACCGCGGCCGCGGCCAGCGCGGCCCAGACCGTCAGCACCGCAGCTGCCCAGGCGGCGGTCGCCATCCCGAGGACCAGCAGCACCAGGGCCGTCACCACGCCGCGTCGTCCGCCGCTACCGAGCCGGCGCCCCAGGTGCTGGACGGCAAAGCCCACCCCGAGGGTGACCACGCACATCAGCGCCGAGAACGCGATCGGGGCCGTCGCTACGCGGTCCGCCATCAGTGCGGGCAACACGGCGTAGGCCGACGCACCTGCGCCGAACACCCACGGGGCGACGGGCACGACCACGAGCAGGAAACTGCGGTGCCGAACCTGCGCCGGAACGGTATTCCAGGCGGAAAAATTCGAGTGACGCGCTGCTGGAATACCGTTCCGGCGGGGGAAGCGGGTTTCGGGGGCGGCGGTGAGCAGCGCGGCGGCGGCCAGCGCCAGCACGATGTTGACCGCATAGGACAGCACCGCCGGCGCCGGCGCCCACTGCGCCAGCGTCCCGGCCACTCCGGCGCCCAGGCCGAACCCGGCTGTCAGGCTCATCGCGGCACGCCGGGCACCGGCGTTCCCGTCTTCCCACGGCGGACTGGACAGTTCCTTGAGCCAGGCGCCACCGACCGCCATCGCCAGTCCGAGCGCGATTCCGCTGAACACCCGGCCCACCGCCAGCAGCAGCGCCGAATCCGCCCCCACGGCGAGGATCGACGAACCGAGCGCCGCCAGTACCGGGGCGGGCAACATCAGCGGGCGACGGCCGTAGCGGTCGGACAGCGGGCCACCGATGAGCAGCGCCGGCACGATGCCGAGCACGTAGGCGAACAGCAAGAGGTCCACGGTCAGGGCCGAGAAAGCGCCGTTGGACCGGTACATCACCAGCAGCGGCGTGAACTCGTTGCCGCCCCACGCGATCGCGCAGGTCGCTGCGGCCACCGTGAGCCATCCCCGGGGCCGGCCACGGGTGCCGGTCTCGACCGGCTGCGGGGAGATCAGTGCCGTCACCGTCGGCGCCCTTCATTACTGAACACTTTGTCCACTATATATGAGTCGCAGAGTCGGGCAGCGAGGGTCCGCCGAACGGGTACTCACTGACCAGTGCAGTGGTGTTCGCAACACTTACCGCAGGTAAACCGTCATTGGATTGCGCCGATGAGCAGAAAAACTGTAACGTGTTCTAATTCGAGACCCATACAAGCGGGAGGCCCACCGTGAGTACTGACACATCCGCGGGAAGCGCGGGTATCCGCGAGATCGACACCGGCGCGCTACCCGACAGGTACGCCCGGGGTTGGCATTGCCTCGGCCCGGTCGCGGACTACCGCGACGGCAAGCCGCACGGCGTCGAGATCTTCGGCACCATGCTCGTCGTCTTCGCCGACTCCCAGGGTGAGCTGAAGGTCCTGGACGGTTACTGCCGCCACATGGGCGGAAACCTCTCCCAGGGCACCCTCAAGGGCGACGAGGTGGCCTGCCCGTTCCACGACTGGCGCTGGGGCGGCGACGGCAAGTGCAAGCTGGTGCCATACGCAAAGCGCACGCCGCGGCTGGCGCGCACCCGCGCCTGGCACACCGACGTGCGCGGCGGGCTGCTGTTCGTCTGGCACGACCACGAGGGCAACCCGCCGCAGCCCGAGGTCCGGATCCCCGAGATCGCCGAGTTCGCCGACGACCAGTGGACCGACTGGCGCTGGAACTCGATGCTCATCGAGGGTTCCAACTGTCGCGAGATCATCGACAACGTCACCGACATGGCGCACTTCTTCTACATCCACTACGGGTTGCCGACGTACTTCAAGAACGTGTTCGAAGGCCACATCGCCAGCCAGTACCTGCACAACGTCGGCCGCCCGGACATCACCGACATGGGGACCACCTACGGCGAGGCGCATCTGGACTCGGAGGCCTCGTACTTCGGGCCGTCGTTCATGATCAACTGGCTGCACAACAACTACGGCGGCTACAAAGCGGAGTCCATCCTGATCAACTGCCACTACCCGGTCACCCAGGACTCGTTCATGCTGCAGTGGGGTGTGATGGTCGAGAAGCCCAAGGGCGTCGACGAGAAGACCTCCGACAAGCTGGCGCGGGTGTTCACCGACGGCGTCAGCAAGGGATTCCTGCAGGACGTGGAGATCTGGAAGCACAAGACCCGCATCGACAATCCGCTGCTGGTCGAGGAAGACGGCGCGGTCTACCAGATGCGCCGCTGGTACCAGCAGTTCTATGTGGATGCCGCGGACGTCACCGCTGAGATGACCGACCGCTTCGAGATGGAGGTCGACACCACGGCCGCCAACGAGAAGTGGAATGTCGAAGTCGAGGAGAACCTCAGGCGGCAGGCCGAGGAGTCCGAGGGCACCCAAGACGCGGAGCACTCCCCCCAGGTGTCATGACATGACCACGGACCGACGACCACCGGACGTCGATCGGCTGGCCCGGTCGATGCTGCTGCTCCACGGCGGCCATGACGACGATCACGAGCACGGGTCCGGCGGTGACACCAACAACAGCGGATCCTGGCGCAAGGCACCGGATTTCGCGTCTGATCCGGAACGGGCCGCCGCGGTGCGCGAGAGCACCGCTCGGGACCGGGAGCGGTATCTGACATCCGGACTGGTGCCGATCGACTGCCGCTTCTGCCACGTCTCCGTCTCGGTCAAGAAGCTGGGCCCCCAGCACACGGCGGTGCAGTGGAACGCGCAGGCGTCACAGCGGTGCGCGCATTTTGCCGAGATCCGCGAGTCGGGCGGTGACCCGGCGAGGACCCGAGCGTGCCCGCGGCTGGCCGACAGCATCAAGCACGCGGTCGCCGAGGGGTGCCTCGACGAGGTGTCCACCGCCCCGGCTCCCGGCGACGGCTAGAGCGGGATCGCGCGGCGTCGGTGACGCCGGCTGCGCTCAGCGCGCCAGCCAGCCCCCGTCGACGGGAATCACCGCGCCGTGCACGTAGTCCGCCGCCCGGGATGCGAGGAACAGCACGGCACCGACCATGTCGTCGGGCGTCCCCCACCGGCCGGCGGGTATCCGCACCGAGATCGCCTCGTGGCGTTCCCGGTCCGCGATCAGCGCTTCGTTCATGTCGGTACTCACATAGCCGGGCGCGACGGCGTTCACGTTGACGCCGTGGCCTGCCCATTCGTTGCACAGCGCCTTGGTCAGTTGCGCCACCGCGCCCTTGGCGGCCGCGTACGCCGGCACCCGGAAACCGCCCTGAAAGCTCAACAGCGACGCGAGGTTGACGATCTTTCCGTCGCCCCGCTGCACCATCGGCGCTCCGAATCCCTGGCACAGCTGAAACACCGACCGCAGGTTGACCGCGAGCATGGTGTCGAAATCCGCGAGCGGAAACTCGACGGCATCGTGGCGGATCTGGGTTCCGGCGTTGTTGACCAGGATGTCGACTTGGCCGGCGGCCAGCACAGCAGTGACCGCTTCGGCGATCGAGTCCTCGGACGCCAGGTCGATGCCCTGGTGGGACAGCCGTCGCTGGTGCTGGGCGGCGACGGCGTGCAACTCCGGACCGGGTTCGGCCCGCTGGAGAGTCACGACGTCGGCCCCCGCACGCAGCAGACCGGCGGCCAGCGCCTGGCCGATGCCCCGTGAGGCACCCGTGACGACCGCGGTGCGGCCGGTCAGATCGAACAGCGAGTCAGACATGTGAGGCCACGTTATCGAACACCGTCAATCGAACAACACCGCCGTCAGAGTCCGGTGAAGCGCTCCTTGACCTGTTCGTCGGTCAGGCCGTAGTCCGCCAGCGAGTACGTGTGCTTCGGCGCACGCGGCCCCTGCCTGCTCTCGGCGTGGGCGGCGGCCATGGCGTTGCGGGCGGCGTCGGTCATCTCGATTCCGAAGTGCGCGTAGACCCCCTCCACCGCGGCGATCGGATCCTTGATCAGTGCGAAGTAATCCATGTCGTAGAACTGCGCCGGATCGTGTTTGGCCCGTTCGGCGTTGAACAGCCGCAGGCCGCGGGACCAGGTCTCCATCGAATCGGCGCCGATCACGTCGCCCACGAACGTGTTCGACCACCCCTCAGTGGTGTGCTGGGCCAGCGAACACATCGAGGCCATGATCGTCTCGGCGGGCCGGTGACACTGCACCACCAACGCGTCGGGATAGGTGGCGAGCAGTGCGTCCAGCGCGAACAGATGACTGGGGTTCTTCAGCACCCAGCGCTTCTCGCGGTCGTTGAGCCCGATCAGTTGCAGGTTCTTGCGGTGACGCTGATAGGGCTTCGTCCAGTCCTGCCGGGACAGCCACTGCGAGTACGTCGGCACATGCGCCAGCGTTTCGTAGGAGACCGAGTGCAGCGACTGGCGCAGCAACTGCCAGCATTCCTCCACCTCGTCGGCGGTCATGAAATGCAGCCCGGTGTAGTCCGGGTTCTCCTCGTGCGCCTTGGCGAACTGGGCGTCTATCTGCTGGAAAACCGGGTTCTGCGACCAGGTTTCGCGAGGCGGGCGCGGTTGCGGGAACTCCGCTAGCCACAGCTCCAGACCTTGATGCCGCGGGTCGGCAGCCAGCAGGCGGTGGATCGCCGTGGTGCCGGTGCGCGGCAGGCCGGTGACGAAGATCGGCCGTTCGATCGGGACGTCGACGTGTTCCGGGCACTGCTTGAACGCCGCCTCGGAGACCAGCCGGGCCACCAGCGCGTTGCGGACGAAGAACCGCTGCATCTTGCTGCCGAACTCGGTCAGGTCGGCGTCGCGCTGAAACGACTCGAGCAGCACGCCGAGAGCCTCGCGATAGTTGTCGTCGTCGCTGCCGAAGTCGTCGAGCCCGCAGGCCTTCGTGGCCGAGGCGTGCAGGTCCTCCACGGTACCCACGTTGGTCCGGGCATTGGTTCCGCTCACGCCTTGTACTCCCCGCAGTTCACGTCGAGTGCCTGTCCGGTGATCCCGCTGGACAGATCGCTGGCCATGAACAGGATGGCCGCCGCGACCTCAGCCTCGGTGGGCAGACGCTTGAGATCCGACGCTGCCGCGGTGGCCTTGTAGATCTCGTCGACGGTGGTGCCGTACTTGCCGGCCTGGTGGTTGAAGTAGCTCTCCAGGGTCCCGCCCCAGATGTAGCCGGGCAGAATCGAATTCACCCGGATGCCCTGCTCCCCGAGCTCGGTGGCCAGCGACTGCGACATGGCCAACAACGCCGATTTCGCCATCTTGTAGGCGCCGTACTTCGCCTGTGAATGCCGCACCACCATCGAGTTCACGTTCACCACGGAACCGTTCGACTCCGCCAGCGCCGGGGTGAAGCCCTGGATCATCCGCAGGGCCCCGAACACCGTCAACTCGATGGCATCGCGCATGTGGTCGAACGTGGTGTTGGCCAACGGCTTCATCGACGGCACCCGGAACGCGTTGTTGATCAACACGTCGACCCTGCCGTAGGCCTTCATGGACTCGTCGACCAGATTTTTCACCTGCGTCTCGTCGGTGATGTCGGTACCGACCGACAACGCGCGCCGCCCGAGGTCGGTGATCTGCTCGGCGACGTCCTCGAGCCGCTCGACGGTGCGCGCCGCCAGCACCAGATCGGCACCCTCCTCGGCGCATCGTCGCGCGAGCGTCGTGCCCAGCGCGGGTCCGACGCCGCTGATGACGACGACCTTGCCTTCCAGAAGTCCTCCGGCACCAGCCATCGTCAACCCACCATTCTCTCGCCAATTTGCTTCTGGCGCAGTGCGATCCGCGCACGCCAGTCTTCCTCGGTGATCTTGTTGCTCTCGTAGTGCGGCAACGCGCCCGTCACCTCGTCGAAGTCGACGAGGTCGACGGTCGGGCCGTCGGCCTCGGTGAGCTCCCGGGAGACCCGCTGCCAGCGGAACTGGAGGAATCCCTTGCGGTGCCCCAGCGTCTCCACCCAGTTCGTGACGCCCGGGTTCCTGTCCGACACCACGATGCGGATCTTGCCGTCCGGATCCGCCTGCGCCTGAGTGCCGTTCAGCGAGGTCTGGTGGTTGATGTAGTCCAGGGAGATGTACCACAGGCTCCCCAGCTGGAAGCCCAGATAGGGGGCGTCGGTGACCGGCAGCGTGATGATCAGCGCCTGGTCCTCGGCCAACTCGAACTGTCCGGCCGACGAGTACTGCGTCGCCAGTCCGCCCGGCGTCAGCCGGGGCGCCACCATCGTGTTGGCGGGACTGTCGTTGTAGAACCACTGCGGAAACTGCAGCCAGGTCTTCACACGCTGTACCAGCTGCTTACCCGCGACGGCATAACGCTTCTCGATCAGTTCCCTGGTCAGCGGTGGCGGCGCCGTGCCGGCCGTGTCGGTCCGCGAGATGGCGAACGTGCCGCGCTGGGCGGACCAGTCGTTGTACACCTCGCGGATCACCAGCTGCGACGGGCCGGGCGGGGTGAAGCGCCATTCGAAGGTGCCGTCGGCGGCGATGTCGAGCTTGCGGTCATCGAACGCCGTCTCACTGTCGGGCACGTTGTCGTCGGTGTAGTCGCCGCCGAGCAGCTGGAAGCTGACATCGGTGGTGGTGCCCCGCCGGCCGGTGAC
This sequence comes from Mycolicibacterium hippocampi, assembly GCF_010723735.1. Classification (GTDB taxonomy): domain Bacteria; phylum Actinomycetota; class Actinomycetes; order Mycobacteriales; family Mycobacteriaceae; genus Mycobacterium; species Mycobacterium hippocampi. The sequence continues at coordinate 5,803,103 of NZ_BLLB01000002.1, forward strand.
GACATATTCGTGGCCGGGCGCCACGCGGGTGCCGAAGTACATGGTGTCGGGGTTGTCCAAGCCCATCTTGGTGAACGGCCCGGTGCCGCTGTGCAGGAAAGGGTGGTCGCGGTCGTAGTCGAAGGCCACGTGGGTGCAGGCCGCGATGCATCCCGCGAGGTACTGCAACCCTTCGAGCAGGTCGGCCTCGGATTCGATGAACGGCGCGGCGGCGACGAGTTGTTCGGCTTCGGCGATGGCATCGGCCAACGGCTGGGAGTACATCACGGTGACTACCTCTCACTTTCCAGGCTGTTCCAATATTGGACCGGACTGGTAGAGTTTCCGACCTGACACTAGAACGCGTTCTAATTCGAGTCAACGGGCGGGTGCATGCGGGAGGCCGAGGAATCACCGACGGGCGCCGGTCGCGCCTCCCCGCCGACGGCCCGGGTGGTCGCCGTCCTCGATTTCCTCGCCGAGCATTCACACGATGGGTTCGGCTTGTCCGAACTGGCCCGCAGGCTCGGGGTGAGCAAGCCGACGTGTCTGGGCATCGTCACCACCCTGACCGAGGCGCGCTACCTCATTCGCGATTCCCGCGACAAGACCTACCGGATCGGACCCAGGCTGATCGCGCTCGGCCACACCGCCCAGGAGTCCATGCGAGTCAACCCAGCCGCGCGCACGGAACTGCGCCGGCTCTCGGCGATGTACGGCACCACCGCGGCGCTGTCCGCGGTCATCGACGACCGAATCACATTGCTCGAACTGGTCGGACCCCCCGGCGCCGACACCGGCGTTCAGGTGGGCCAGAGCTATCCGTTCGCGCCGCCGGTCGGCCTGATGTTCGTGCTCTGGGACGACGAGGCACTCCGCGCCTGGCTGGCGAAGGAACCCACGATCCCGCTGCGCACCGACACCGCCCGCCTGGACCGGGTTATCGCCGAGTGCCGCGCCGCCGGCCACCTCGTCGAACGCCAGACCCCCGGCGGCCGGCGCCTGTACTCGCTGATGGCCGGGATGTCGAGCACGCTGCCGGACGAACTGCGGGCCCTGTTGGGCGAACTCGTGTCCGACATCGGCGAGCGGGTGTATCTGCGCACCGAGGACGGCCGGGACAGGACCGGACGCCGCAACACCCGTTCCGACATCAGCGTGATCTCGGCGCCGGTGTTCGACCACCACCAGCGACAGGTCATGGTCGCGTCGATGCACATCGGAGAGTCGTTGACCGACAGCGAGATAGCCCGCCGGGCCCGCTCACTCATGGCGACGGCCGACGAGGTCACCGCCCAGTTCGGCGGTGTGAAACCGGACCACTAGCTGGTGGCCGCGAGCGCGAAGGGCAGCACCGCCGGTGCTCCCGCCTCACGCACCATGCGTGCGGCCATCGTGAGCGTCCACCCGGTGTCGGTCATGTCGTCCACCAGCAGCACCGGTCCGCCGGCTGCCTCCACGACACCGGCGTCGAGGGGTGACCACGAACGGTGCAGTGCCGCGACCCGGTAGGCGGAGTTCGCCGCGGTCACCGGCCGGCGATCCGGCGCGTACCGCAGCGTGCCGAGGTCGGTGAGCCGGCCCAGCTCGGCGAGCTTGCGGGCCAGTGACGAGATCAGCAGCGGATGGGTGTCGGAGTCCAACGCCATCACCGCTGTCGGCCTGGCCGCCCACTCCCACGACGCCAACACCTTGACCGCGGCTTGCACCACGTCCTCGGACACCTCGGCATCGGCATCGTCGAGCAGCTTGCGCAGCCGGGCGCCCCAGCCCAGATCGGTCAGCCGACCGATCGCCCGCCCCGGGGCCGGACCGTCGGTGATCCGCCCGCTGAGCTCCACGCCGAGCTTGCCCAGCCCCGAGGGCCACTGCTTGCGGGGGCTGAGTTCGACCCCCGGGCGCATCAGGCGCTGCCGGGTGTCCTCGGCCGCGGTTGCGTCGACGTCGACCGCCGGCCGGACACCCGTGCAGTTGTCACAGCGGCCGCACCGCTCATCGGCACCGAGTTCGGGATCGTCGAGTTGGCGGCGCAGAAAGGCCATCCGGCATTCCGCGGTGCGCTGGTAGTCGAGCATCGCCTGCTGCTCACGCTTGCGGGCTTCGTCCAGATTGCGGTAGCGGGGTTCGTCGTACTCCCAGTCTGCACCGGTACCGACCCAGCCGCCCTTCACCCGTCGCACCGCACCGTCGACGTCGAGCACCTTGAGCACCATCTCCAGTCGGGACCGCCCGAGGTCGACGAGGGGTTCCAGCGCCGGCGTCGACAACGGCCGCTGCGGGTCCAGCTCACCGATGACCTTACGCACCATGGCTTCCGACGGGAACGCCACAGAGGCGAAGTAGCGCCAGACGTCCTGGTCCTCGCGGCCGGGGAGCAGGATCACCTCGGCGCTCGCCGTCGACCGGCCCGCACGGCCGACCTGTTGGTAGTACGCGATCGGCGACGAAGGCGCGCCGAGGTGCACGACGAACCCGAGGTCGGGTTTGTCGAAACCCATGCCCAGCGCCGAGGTGGCGACGAGCGCCTTGACCCGGTTGGCCAGCAGATCCGCTTCGAGTTGCTCACGTTCGGCCGCCTCGGTGGAGCCGGTGTAGGACGCGACCTCATGTCCCTGCTCCCGTAACAACGCGGCGATGTCGTGCGCCTGGGCGACGGTCAGCGTGTAGACGATGCCGGAGCCGGGCAACGAATCGATGTGTGCGGCAAGCCAGGCGGCGCGTTGCGCCGGGCTGCCCGCGTCGACCACCGACAACCGCAGTGACTCGCGGTCCAGCCCGCCGCGCAGCACCAGCGTGTCCTTGCCCGCGCCGGAGCCACCGACGCCCAGTTGCGTGGCGACGTCGGTGACCACGCGGTCGTTCGCGGTGGCCGTGGTCGCAAGGACCGGGACGTCGGCGCCGAGTTCTGCGATCAGCGTGCGGATGCGTCGGTAATCGGGCCGGAAGTCGTGACCCCAGTCCGACACGCAGTGCGCCTCGTCGACGACCACCAGCCCGGCGTCGCGGGCCAGCGCGGGTAGCACCTGATCGCGAAAGTCGGGGTTGTTCAACCGTTCCGGGCTGACCAGCAGCACGTCGAGATCACCGCCTCGAACCCGGTCGTGGATCTCGGACCAGTCGGCCATGTTGCTCGAGTTGATGGTGGCCGCCTTGACGCCAGCACGGTCGGCCGCGGCCACCTGGTTGCGCATCAAGGCCAGCAGGGGCGACACGATGACGGTGGCCCCGCGCCCCTCGGCGCGCAGCAGCTTGGCGGCGATGAAGTAGACCGCTGATTTGCCCCAGCCGGTGCGCTGCACGACGAGCGCGCGGCGACGCTGCACGACCAGAGCTTCGATCGCCGTCCACTGGTCGTCACGCAGCCGGGCATCCGGGCCTGCCAGCTGTTCGAGGATCGTCTGGGCCTCAGCTCGTGTCGCCATGGCCCCATCGTGCCCCGCGGGTGCGACAGCCTGCCCGACGGCCCGGCCGAGGCCACAGAACACACTTGCCGTACCTGCGCCGGAGCGCGGGCACGGCAAGTGTGTTTTCTACCTAGGCGGCTACCCACGCGGTGAACTGCGTCAGTTCGACGGCGCCTCGGGCGTCTCGGCGGCCGGCGCAGGTGTTTCTGCGGCCTGCGGGCCGGTCGCCGTGCCGGTGCTGGTCCAGACGGCCTGTGCCACCGGTGTCGGCGCCACCGCCACGTTGCACTGGGTGTTGATCGCGCTGACCGGCTCATAGATCGCCGTCAGCTGCTCCTCGACCTCGGGGTTCTCGGCGAAGAACGTCCGGAAGCCCTCCTGGGCTTCGGGCTGCGCCTGCGACGCGATGTTCGAAAGGGTCTCGTTGGTCTGCGGATTGGCCGTCAGATACGCGCCTTCCGAGGCGGCTGCGGTGCTGACGGTGCCCGCGATGCCGGCAGCGGAGCAGTCCGGTCCTGGAGCCGGCTGGGCGTTGGCGACCGGCGCGACGATGGCAGCCGAGCCGAAGGCGAGCAATCCGCCGGCGAACACGCCGAACAGACCGCGGCGCACGGTGGTAGCGGAGGTGTTCATGGAATTCACTCCTCGTCAATCGGTCGAGCACGCGACCATTCGGTCGCTCCCCGGGGCCTAGCCAATCGACGTGACCGCCAAACACCCGGCGGCCTCCACCGGCCGGGCCCCAGCGGCGTCGACGCTGGTCAGCCCTGTCGTGGAGCGATCTGAAAAATGTCTATGCCGGGGTGTCCATTTCGCGTTTGATCTCGAGTGCGATGTCGATGAGTTGGTCTTCCTGGCCGCCGATGAGTTTGCGTTGTCCGGCGCGGTGCAGGAGTTGGTGCGCGGGCACCCCGTACCGCTCGGACTGGCGGATGGCGTGTTTGAGGAAGCTGGAGTACACCCCGGAATAGCCCATGATCAGCGCGTTGCGGTCCAGCAGGCACTCGGCCGGCATCGCCGGGGCCACCACCTCCTCGGCGGCATCGGCGATCTCGAAGAAATCGATCCCGGTCTTCACCCCGATCTTGTCGAACACCCCGATCAGCGCCTCGACCGGCGCGTTGCCGGCCCCGGCGCCGAACCGCCGGCACGACCCGTCGATCTGCTTGGCCCCGGCGCGGACGGCCTCGATCGAGTTGGCCACCCCCAGACCCAGGTTCTCGTGACCGTGAAAGCCCACCTGGGCGTCGTCGCCGAGCTCGGCGACCAGTGCCGAGACCCGATCGGCGACACCCTCGAGCACCAGTGCCCCCGCCGAGTCGACCACATACACACACTGGCACCCGGCATCGGCCATGATCCGCGCCTGCTTGGCGAGCTTGTCCGGCGCAATGGTGTGGCTCATCATCAGGAACCCGACGGTCTCCAGACCGAGTTCGCGGGCCAGGCCGAAATGCTGGATCGACACGTCGGCCTCGGTGCAGTGCGTGGCGATCCGGCAGATCGACCCGCCGTTGTTCTGCGCCTCTTTGATGTCTTCCTTGGTACCCACCCCGGGCAGCATCAGGAACGCGATCTTGGCGTTGCGGGCCGTCTGCGCCGCGAGCTTGATCAGCTCCTGCTCCGGGGTCTTGGAAAACCCGTAGTTGAAACTCGACCCGCCCAGACCGTCACCGTGGGTCACCTCGATGACCGGCACCCCGGCGGTGTCGAGCGCGGCGACGATCGCGCCCACCTCCTCGGCGGTGAACTGGTGGCGTTTGTGATGACTGCCGTCGCGCAGCGACGTATCGGTCATCCGGATGTCCCACATCGGATCGAAATAGATGGTGTCGATGCCACTCATGCTTGCCCTCCTGACGACGCGGACAGCGATGCCCCGGCACTCTGCTTGGCGATCTCCTCGCCGACTTTCGTCGCCGCCGCGGTCATGATGTCCAGATTCCCCGCATACGGCGGCAGATAGTCACCGGCGCCTTCCACCTCGATGAACGTCGTCACCACCGCCTGCCCGCCGGAGTTCATCGACGGATCGTCGAACTGCGGGTCGTTGAGCAGCCGGTATCCCGGCACATAGGTCGCCACCTCGGCGACCACATCACGGATCGACTGCGCGATCGCGTCACGATCGGCGTCCTCGGGGATCGCGCAGAAGATGGTGTCCCGCATGATCATCGGCGGATCGGCCGGATTCAGGATGATGATCGCCTTGCCGCGCGCCGCCCCACCGATGTGCTGCACGCCGGCGCTGGTGGTCTTGGTGAACTCGTCGATGTTGGCCCGAGTCCCCGGTCCCGCCGACGCCGAGGACACCGACGCCACGATCTCCCCGTAGGGCACCGGGACCACCCGCGACACCGCATGCACGATCGGGATGGTCGCCTGACCGCCACAGGTCACCATGTTCACGTTCGGCGCGTCGAGATGCTCCCGCAGGTTCGCCGGCGGGATCACCCCCGGCCCCACCGCCGCCGGGGTCAGATCGATCGCCCGGATCCCCGCCTCGGCATACCGCGGCGCCGCATCCCGGTGCACATACGCACTGGTGGCCTCGAACACCAGGTCCGGCTTCTCCTCGCGCGCCAGCAACCAGTCCACACCCTCATGGGAGGTTTCCAGGCCGAGCTTGCGCGCCCGGGCCAGACCCTCACTGTCAGGATCGATGCCGATCATCCACCGCGGCTCCAACCACTCCGAGCGCAGCAACTTGTACAACAGATCGGTACTGATGTTGCCCGATCCCACGATCGCGACGGATGCCTTGTCAGGCATGGATTCTCCCTGTCATTCGAAACACAGTCATTCGAAACTCAGTTGTACTGAACCTAACCCGCTGAAGTCGGCGACAAAATGGCTGCCCGCAGGTGCATCTATCGCACGGGTGCACGACCCGGGGAGCACGATGTCACCGGCTTTGAGCCGGACCCCGAAAGCCTCGACCTTTCGCGCCAGCCACGCGACCGCGGTCACCGGATTTCCCAGCACCGCATCGCTGCGGCCCTCCGCGACGACCTCGCCGTTGTTGGTCAGGACGGCGTCGATAGCTCGTATATCTATGTCCTTCGGGGACACCCTCGCCTCGCCCAGCACCCAGCCCGCCGACGACGCGTTGTCGGCGATCGTGTCGCAGAGCTTGATCTGCCAGTTGGTGATGCGGGTGTCGATCAACTCGATGGCGGGAGCGAACGCCGCCGTCGCTGCGAGCACGTCGTCCTCGGTGCATCCCGCCCCGGGCAGGTCGTCGGCGAGCACGAAACCCACCTCGACCTCCACCCGCGGATACAGATAACGCTCGGAGCGCACTGGAACATCTTCGAAGACCTGCATGTCGTCGAGCAGATGCCCGTAGTCGGGCTCGTCGACGTTCATCATCTTCTGCATCGCCTCCGACGACAACCCGACCTTGTGCCCGATGATCCGGGCACCGTCGGCGACCCTCTGACGGATGTTGATCAGCTGGATCTCATAGGCGTCGACCACATCGATGTCGGGGTTGCCGTCGGTCAGCGGCGAGATCGGAACCCGGCTGCCTTCCGCCTTGGCCAGGTCAGCGGCAAGTTGCTCACGCACCTCGGAACTGAGCATTAAGGTGAAGTCCCCTCGTTTCGTCAACCGGCACAGTTGTGGGTCAGCCGCGCGATTCTATAACGTGTTCTACATGACTGGACAGGAGTACGACGTCGTCGTGGTGGGCAGTGGCGCTGCCGGCATGGTTGCCGCCCTCACGGCCGCCCACCAGGGTCTGTCAACAGTAGTCCTCGAGAAGGCCCCGCACTATGGCGGTTCCACTGCGCGGTCAGGTGGCGGAGTGTGGATCCCGAACAACGAGATCCTCGAGCGCGACGGGGTCCGCGACACCGCGGAGGCGGCCCGCACCTATCTGCACTCGATCATCGGCGACGTCGTGCCGGCGGAGAAGATCGACACGTATCTGGACCGTGGTCCGGAGATGCTGTCGTTCGTGCTGAAGCACTCGCCGCTCAAGCTCTGCTGGGTGCCGAACTACTCCGACTACTACCCCGAGAGCCCGGGCGGCAAGGCGACGGGCCGGTCGGTGGAGCCCAAGCCGTTCAACGCCAACAAGCTCGGCCCCGACCTGCCCGGCCTGGAGCCGCCGTACGGCAAGGTTCCGATGAACATGGTCGTGCTGCAGCAGGATTACGTCCGGCTAAACCAGCTCAAGCGGCACCCCCGCGGAGTGCTGCGCAGCTTGAAGGTCGGCGTGCGCGCGACGTGGGGCAAGGTCACCGGCAAGAACCTGGTCGGCATGGGCCGCGCGCTGATCGCCCCGCTGCGCATCGGGCTCCAGAAGGCCGGCGTCCCGGTGCTGCTGAACACCGCGCTGACGGACCTCTATGTCGAGGACGGAGTGGTCCGCGGCGTTTACGTACGCGACACCACCGAGCCCGAATCCGCTGAACCGCGGTTGATCCGCGTCCGCCGCGGGGTGATCCTGGGCAGCGGCGGGTTCGAGCACAACGAGCAGATGCGGGTGAAGTACCAGCGTGCGCCGATCACCACCGAGTGGACTGTCGGCGCGAAGGCCAACACCGGCGACGGCATCTTGGCCGCCGAGAAGCTCGGTGCCGCTCTGGACGTCATGGAGGACGCCTGGTGGGGCCCGACGGTGCCGCTGGTCGACGCGCCATGGTTCGCTCTGTCCGAGCGAAACTCGCCCGGATCGATCATCGTCAACATGTCGGGCAAGCGGTTCATGAACGAGTCGATGCCCTACGTCGAGGCCTGCCACCACATGTACGGCGGCCGGCACGGGCAGGGCCCGGGGCCGGGCGAGAACATCCCGGCCTGGCTGGTGTTCGACCAGCGCTACCGCGATCGCTACATCTTCGCCGGTCTGCAGCCCGGGCAGCGCATCCCGAAGAAGTGGCTGGAGTCGGGCGTGATCGTCTCCGCCCCGACCCTCGACGAGCTGGCGGCGAAGACCGGCCTGCCTGCGGGCGCCTTCAAGGAGACCGTCGAGCGGTTCAACGGCTTCGCCCGCTCAGGAGTCGACGAGGACTTCCACCGCGGTGAGAGCGCCTACGACCGCTACTACGGCGACCCCACCAACAAGCCGAACCCCAACCTCGGCGAGATCGACCACGGGCCGTTCTATGCGGCCAAGATGGTCCCCGGCGACCTGGGCACCAAGGGTGGCGTCGTCACCGACGTGCACGGCCGCGCGCTGCGCGACGACGGTTCGATCATCGAGGGTCTCTACGCGGCGGGCAACGTCAGCGCCCCGGTGATGGGCCACACCTACCCCGGTCCCGGCGGCACCATCGGCCCGGCGATGACGTTCGGATATCTCGCGGCCCTTCACGTTGCCGGCAAGGAGTGAACTGTGCCCATCAACCTCGATGAAGCCATCGGTGCCGAGCTCCCCGCCGTCGATTTCTCCTGGACCAGCAACGATGTCCAGCTCTATCACCTCGGCCTGGGCGCCGGCGGCGACCCGATGGACAAGCGCGAGCTGCGCTATCTGGTGGACGGCGCCCCGCAGGTGCTGCCGACCTTCGGCAACGTCGCGCAGAGCTTCCACATGACCGAGCCGCCCGCGGTGAAGTTCCCCGGTATCGACATCGAGCTCAGCAAGGTGCTGCACGCCAGTGAGGCCGTCACGGTGCCCGGCCCCATCCCGGCGACGGGGTCCGGGACCGCGGTCACCCGGTTCACCGAGATCTGGGACAAGGGCAAGGCCGCGGTGATCTGGTCGGAGACGACCGTGACGAACCCTGAGGGTGCGCTGCTGTGGACGCAGAAGCGGTCCATCTTCGCCCGCGGTGAGGGTGGCTTCGGCGGAGACCGTGGCCCGTCGACGTCATCGAGCACGCCGGACCGGGCGCCGGATCTGGAGTTGTCTGTTCCGACGTCACCGTCGCAGGCGCTGCTGTACCGGATGTGCGGGGACCGCAATCCGCTTCACTCCGACCCGGATTTTGCTGCCGCAGCAGGTTTTCCGCGTCCGATCCTGCACGGGCTGTGTACCTACGGGATGACCTGCAAGGCGCTGGTGGACAACCTGCTCGACGGCGACGTCACCGGGCTCAAGTCCTACGGCGCACGGATGGCGGGCGTGGTGTTCCCCGGTGAGACGCTGCGGGTGAGTGTGTGGAAGGGCGACGAGGGATTCAGCGCCGTCGTGACCGCCCCGGAGCGCGACAACGCCGTCGCGCTGTCCGGAGTCGAGTTCGTCCCCGCCTGACGGCTATGCGCAGAGCTCGGCGATCCGCTCGGCGGAGGCCTGGGCGTCGTTGAGGCGGCTGGTCTGGGCCGCATCCTGACTGGATGCACCGGCGAGCTGACCCATTCCGATGTACTCGAGGTTGTTCGCGAACGCGCGCACCTCATCGGCAAGCTCGGCCGGTACCGTGTCGTCGAGTCGGGAGAGCAGGAACTGGCCGCCGCCGAGGGTGGCAAGTCTGGCGTTGGCGGCCACCGCCTGGGTGGCCACCGGGTCGGTGCCGAGGTTGGCGTTGGTCTGCAGCGACACCGCGTTGCGCACCAGTTCGAACGCGCCGCAGACCTGGGTCTCGGCCTCCGCGGAGGGCTCGGCGCTGACCGACGAACCGCCCGACGAGGGCGACCGCACCAGCCCCCACACCGCGAGCGCTACAGCGATCACGGCGAGGACGAGCGCGGCCGGGGCGATCCAGCTGGGTTTGGTGTCAGACATCACGCGATCATAGCCCCGCCGATGCTCGCGATCGAAACCCGGTCCTCCACAAGGAAATTGGCTACTGAAAACCAATGACCGGGTACGGGCGCCCGGTTCGGCGCCCGTACCCGGTCAGTCAGTTGCTGCGACCGTGACTAGTCGGAGTCGCTGTCGGAGTCGCTGTCGCTTTCGTCCGCACTGTTGTCCGTCGCGGTGCCGTCGGCCCCGTCGTCGCCTCGCTTGCCGAGCACGCCGCCCGTACCGCCTGCGCCGCCGCTGCCCGCTGTGGCGCCGTCGGGCTCGACGGAGAGTCCGTCACCGCCGTCACCGCCGTCGCCGCCGTCACCACCGAAGAAGCCGCCACCGCCGCCGGCACCGCCGTCACCGCCGGTGCCCTCGTCGTAGCCGTCGGCCAGGCCGCCGTCGCCGCCGTCGCCGCCGTCGCCGAGTGAGGCGGACGACCCGCCGTCACCGCCCGCACCGCCGGTCCCATCGCCGTACTCGGTGGTGGAGTCGCCACCGTCACCGCCGTCGCCGCTCTGGCCGACCTGCGAGTCGCCACCGGCACCGCCGTCGCCACCGACGCCGTCGGCGTCCTCCCAGGCGTCGCCGAATCCGCCCTCGCCGCCGTTGCCGCCGACTCCGCCGTAGAACTCAGCGGCACCGCCGTCGCCACCGTCGCCGCCGAACGCGGTCTCACCGTCTGCGTAGGCCTCGCCCTCGCCGCCGGCACCACCGTTACCGCCGACACCGATACCGGCGCCACCGCCGCCACCGCCGTTACCACCGACAGCGGATCCGTTCTCCGAGTAGGCGTAGCCGCCACTGCCTCCGAGGCCACCGTTGCCGAGCCAGCCGCTACCGTGCCCTCCGGTGCCGCCGTCGCCGCCGAATGCGTTGTTCTGGTTCGACTCGTCGACGTCTTCGGTCTCCGGATCGTCGGCCACGTCGAGTTCGTTGATGTCCTCGCCGCCGTTGCCGCCGTTGCCGCCCGAGCCGAACAGTGAGCCGTCGCCCCCGTTGCCGCCGTCGCCCGCAAAGGACACCCGCACGCCGTCCTCGTACACCGCGTCCGCGCCGTCAGCGCCGTTGCCACCCGACCCGAACCAGGCGCCGGCGTCGCCGCCGTCGCCGCCGTTGGCACCGTCGCCACCGTCTCCGCCGAAGATGCCGCCGTTGCCGCCGTTGCAGGCATCACCTGTGCAATCCGCGGCGGCGTCGAGGCCGTTGCCGATCAGCCAGCCACCATCGCCGATCATCGGCCGGAACGTCGACGCCTCGGTGGTGGCGGCGGCCCGGTCACCGATCGTCATGCCCCAGAGAACGAACTCCTCTTCGTCGTTGACCAACTGCACCTGGGTGGTACGCGGTTGTTCGGGGGATTCGGTCGCGGTGAGCATCAGCGTCCCGAGTCCCGCCATTGCCGCGCTGGTGACACCAGCGGTCACCCCAGCACTCAGGTAGGTGCGGATCTTGGCCGAACGCGATGTCTTCCGGGAATGTCGAGCCACTGGTGAACCCCCAAATATGTCGTTGCCGAGTAGCGCGCAACTACCCGGGCTGATGGCAATCAGCAGTGAAAAATTTAGGGCCTCTACCGACGCGATGTCATCCATTTGGAAAAACGTGTACGAAACGTCGGCGAAAATCTCTGCAAACACCGCGGTGCCAGTGCCGCGTCACCGAAACGTCGGTAACCGCATCGTGAGTGGCCCCGAGCGCATATCCAGCGAATAGTCGCGCGCAGTGACCGAGTTGGCAATGTGAGATCCGATCGAATCGCAGACTCCGCTGTTTTCGACGAATCTGCACTTCAATGCGCCCTCGTCGATTCCACCGCTATCCGTGCCGTCAGCGCCGCTCCGGCCGGACGACCCACCGCCCGCCTGCACCGATTTGATAATTTGCTCGCCGGGGGAACACCTCGCTGCGCTCTACGACACCAGGAGGCATCACGTGAAGATCAAGCCGGCGTTCGTCGCCACGGCCGCTGCCGCTGCAGCCGCCATCGGCGTCGCGGCCGCACCGTCGGCTTCGGCCGAGAACATCGAGATCCAGAGTCTGGGTGAGCCGGGCGAACTCGTCGACGGCGACGTCATCCAGCACTGGACCGTCACCGGCCTCAAGCCCAGCACAGATGCGATCCCGTATCAGCCGGCAGGCACGTTGTGGGAGGCCACGGCCACCGACGAGGCGGTTTCCGGGTCGGCGATCCCGATCGTGTCCAACTTCAACGCCCGGGCCGAGAACGGCGACACCTACCGCGTGCTGTTCGGTGTCGCCACCCCACAGGGCGTCAACCCGGCGACGCTCGCACCGAGCGAGAAGACAACGGGGAAGGTCTACTTCGACGTCACCGGGGAGAGGCCCGACAGCGTCGTGTACAACGCAGGCGGCCGGGATCTGTTGGTGTGGGTGGAACCCCCACCGGCCCCGGCGTCCGGATCCACTGGAACTACCGGATCCTCGATGCCGGCCCAGACCTACACCGCCCCCTCGGAGTCCTCGGACACCGCCGAGACGACGACTCCGGCCACACCGGCCCCGGAGGCCGGCGCCGCGGAGCAGACACCGGCGCCCACGGCCACGCCGGTGCCGACTGGAAGCGCGGGAACGCCACTGCCCGAAGGGAGTTCTGGCACACCGCTGCCCGAGGGCAGCTCAGGAACGCCGCTCCCCGAGGGCGCCGCACCGGCCCCGGAAGCGGATCCGGCTCCGGCGCCCGCGGCGGTCGCGCCGGAAGGCAGCTCGGGCACACCGCTGCCGGAAGGCAGCGGGGGCACCCCGGCACCCGCGGGCGCGGCACCCACCACGACCGTCGTGGTCCCGGCGCCGCCGGCCTGACGATCCGACACACTGGCCTCCGCCCCTGCCTCGGCCGGCAGGCGCGGAGGTCAGGAGTGGGACGCCCACCAGGTGTACAGCTGCACCATGTTCGGACCCTGCGGACCGGACTGCACCTCGCTCACCATCAGGTTCGCATCGGTGCTCCACGCAACGGTGGGCTTGCTCTGCTCGAACCCGCAGACCAAGATGCCTGCCACCTTGTCCGGTGTCGCATTGCGCCGCCACGGACCCGGCGACTGGATGTTGCCCGGACAGTTCACCACCGACAGCCCACCGACCACGCCATCGAACATCGCCTGCAGTGATTCCTCGTCCCCGGCCAGGGTGTAGGTGGCGCTGAGAGGCCCACCGGGGTTGGTGTTCTGACTGCAACGGACCTGGGCGAGAGCACCTTTCGGCGGGACAACGCCTTCACACGCGGCCGCGGGATAACCGCGCGGCAGCATGCCCATCAGCCGGGCCTCGGCCTCCTCCAGCGATTCGGACTCCGGCTCGGCGGTGGTCGTGATGTCGGATCCCGACGCGCCCGACTCGTCCGCCGACGGCCAGAACAGCCATGCGATGGCGCCGAGACCAACGACTGCGGCCGTCGCCGCGGCGATCAGTACGACGGGTCTGCGATCCCGATGCACCGGCCGCGGATTCACCGACAGCGGCTGGTCGAAACGACGGTCCCGCGGGGCCGCAGTCTGTTCCCGTGCGCTCTCGAGGTGCAGCGGCCCGGTGTCGTCATCGTCGGGTCCTGGCTCGTGGGAGCTCATCTGGCCAAGGGTAGTGCGCGCCGCAGCGCGGACGTGGCAGGCTCACCCCAAAATGAGCCCGGACGTCGGAACGCCCGTTCCCGCGGTGACCAGCACGTGCTCCACATCGGGCACCGGGTTCACCGACGTCCCACGCAGTTGGCGCACCCCTTCGGCGATGCCGTTCATGCCGTGGATGTAGGCCTCACCCAACTGGCCGCCGTGAGTGTTGATCGGCAGCCTGCCGCCGATCTCGATGGCTCCGTCGGCGATGAAGTCCTTGGCCTCCCCCGGCCCACAGAAACCGAGTTCCTCGAGCTGGATCAGCGTGAACGGGGTGAAGTGGTCGTAGAGGATCGCGGTCTGAATGTCTGCCGGTGTCAGCCCGGACTGCGCCCAGAGCTGTCTACCCACCAGACCCATCTCGGGCAGCCCCAACTCCGGCCGGTAATAGCTGACCATCGAGTACTGGTCCGGGCTGGCTCCCTGGGACGCGGCCTCGATAACGGCGGGCCGATGTTTGAGGTCCTTGGCCCGCTCGGGCGTCGTGACGACCAGGGCGACACCGCCGTCGGTCTCCTGGCAGCAGTCCAGCAGCCGGAGCGGCTCGGCGATCCACCGTGAGTTCTGGTGATCCTCGATCGTGATCGGCTTGCCGTAGAAGTAGGCCTTCGGGTTGTTGGCCGCGTGCTTGCGGTCGGCCACCGATACCGCACCGAAGTCCTTGCTCGTCGCCCCGGACAGGTGCATATAGCGCTGCGCGATCATCGCGACCTGCGCTGCGGGCGTGGACAACCCGTGCGGATAGGAGAACGAATTGTCGACACCGGTGGAGTCCGCGTTCTCCACCAGCCGCATCTGCACCTGGCCGAAGCGCATCCCCGAACGCTCGTTGAAGGCGCGGTATGCCACAACACATTCCGCCACCCCGGTCGCCACCGCGATCGCGGCCTGCTGGATGGTCGCGCAGGCTGCGCCGCCGCCGTGGTGGATCTTGGAGAAGAACTTCAACTCCCCGATCCCGGTGGCCCGCGCAACGGCGACCTCGGTGTTGGAATCCATGGTGAAGGTGACCATGCCGTCGACGTCGGCTGGGCTCAGGCCCGCATCGTCGAGTGCGTCGAGCACCGCCTCGGCGGCAAGCCGCAGTTCGCTTCGGCCGGAGTTCTTCGAGAAGTCGGTGGCGCCGATACCGACGATCGCCGCCTTGCCGGACAAACTGTCGGTCATGCGGCACCCCCGAGGACGAGTGTGGCGGTGGCGATCACGTGGTCGCCGAGGCTGTTGCTGCCGGTCACCTTCAGCGTGACGAGGTCACCGTCGACGGCGGTCACCTCACCGGTGAACGTCACGGTGTCGTAGGCGTACCACGGCACCCCGAGTCGCAGACCGATCGACTTGACGATGGCTGTCGGGCCTGCCCAGTCGGTGATGAAGCGCTGCACCAGACCGGTGTCGGTCAGGATGTTGACGAAGATGTCCTTGGACCCCTTGGCCTGCGCCTTGTCCCGGTCGTGATGCACGTCCTGGTAGTCGCGCGTCGCGATCGCCGTCGACACGATGAACGTCGGGTCACCGTAGAGCTTGAGCTCGGGAAGCTTGGTCCCGACCTCGGCCACCGGGGCGCTCATTTCGCAGGCTCCCAGGCATAGAGCGTCCACGCGGGACCCGAATCACCTTCGGGGAAGTCGATGTATGTTGCGCGAACCGGCATTCCGATCTCCACTTCTGCCGGGTCGGCGTTGCGTAGCTCGCCGAGCATCCGAACTCCCTCTTCGAGTTCGACGAGCGCGATGACAAACGGCAACGTGCGGCCCGGGACCTTCGGGGCGTGATGCACGACGAAGCTGAACACCGTGCCGTTCCCACTGGCCACGACGTAGTCGGTCGGCGCTTCTTTATCGGCCCACAGAGCCGGCACCGGCGGGTGTTGCAGGGTGCCGTCGCCGCGCTTCTGGATCCGCAGTTCGTGTGCGCCCACACCGTCCCAGAAGAACTTGGTGTCCTTCGACGACGCGGGCCGCATCATCGAGGCCGCGTCGAGATCCTCGGGCACTGCCGAGGCGGGCGCATCTTGATCTGCCGGCCGGAACTTCATGATCCGCCACATCATCTCGGCCACTGGATTGTCTTCGTCATCGCCACAGTGCCAGGTGATCTTCTGCGTGATGAAGAAGCCCTCGCCCAGCGCGGTGCGCTTGGGACCGATGACGTCGGTCAGCTCGGCGGCGACGCTGACCTCCTCACCCGGACGCAGGTACCTGTGGTAGGTCTGCTCACAGTTGGTGGCGACCACACCGACATAGCCTGCGTCGTCGAACAATTCGAGGATCCTGCCCAGCGGGTCGTCGTCGGGGCGGACACCGCCGAGCCCCATCATCGTCCACACCTGGATCATCGCCGGCGGCGCGACGACACCGGGATGACCGGCTGCCTTGGCCGCCTCGTCGTCGACGTAGATCGGGTTCTTGTCGCCCATCGCGTCGAGCCAGTGCTCGACCATCGGCTGGTTGACCGGGTGCCGACCGGTGCGCGGCTTGCTCTTACCTTCGGCCTTCACCCGCTCGGCGGCGGCCTTGATGTCCTCGACTGCGCCCATTACCGCTGCCGTCTCCTCTTCGCGCAAGCGCTCATCGGTGCCGTCTCCTCTTCGCGCAAGCGCTCATCGGGGAACCCTCGGGACCTTCAGCCCTGCCGCAGCGATCATCTCGCGCATCACCTCGTTGACACCGCCGCCGAATGTGATCACCAGGTTGCGCTTGGTGATCGTGTCCAGCCAGGCGAGCAGCTCACCGGTATCCGGGTCCGCCGGGTTGCCGTACTTGCCGACGATCTCCTCCGCCAGCCGGCCGACATCCTGGATGCGTTCGGTCGAGAAGACTTTGGTGGCTGCGGCATCGGCGACCGCGATGGTCTCACCGGAGGCCGCCACCTGCCAGTTGAGCAGCTCGTTGACCCTCCAGATGGCCTTGATCTGCCCCAGCAGCCGCGCCACGTCGGCGTGCTCGATCGGGGTCACACCGTCCGAGCCCGGCTTGGAGGCCCACTCACGCACCCGGTCGTAGATGCCCGCGACACGCCCTGCCGGGCCGAGCCCGACCCGCTCGTGGTTGAGCTGGGTGGTGATGAGCTTCCAGCCGCCGTTCTCCTCACCGACGAGCATGTCGGCGGGAACCCGGACATCCTGGTAGTACGACGCGTTGGTGTGATGGGCACCGTCGGACAGGATGATGGGGGTCCACGAGAACCCGGGGTCCTTGGTGTCGACGATCAGGATCGAGATGCCCTTGTGCTTTGCGGCTTCGGGGTCGGTGCGGCAGGCGAGCCAGATGTAGTCGGCGTCGTGGGCGCCAGTGGTCCACATCTTCTGACCGTTGACGATGTATTCGTCGCCATGACGCACGGCAGTGGTGCGCAGCGACGCGAGGTCTGTTCCCGCGTCGGGTTCGGAATAACCGATGGCGAAATGGATGTCACCGGACAAGATCCCGGGCAGGAACTTCTTCTTCTGCACGTCGGTGCCGTACACCTGCAGCGTCGGGCCCACCGTCTGCAACGTGACCAGCGGCAACGGGACGTCTGCCCGGTTGGCCTCGTTGACGAAGATCTGCTGCTCGATCGGGCCGAAGCCCAGTCCCCCGAACTCCTTGGGCCAGCCGACACCGAGTTTCCCGTCGGAGCCCATCCGCTTGATCACCGCACGGTAGGCCTCGTTGTGTCGGTTGGACTCCATCGCCTCGGCCTCCTCGGCCGTGATGAGGGTCGAGAAGTACTGCCGCAGTTCAGCTTGCAGCTGCCGTTGCTCGGGCGTCAGTTCGATGTACATTTACGCTCCCACCAGGTCGAGGCGGTGTGAGGGCCCACCCAGGAATCGGGTGAGATCCTTGATCGAGGAGTAGAAGCGGTCCATCGGGTAGGTGATGTCCATACCCATTCCGCCGTGCAGGTGATGACAGATCCGCATCGCGGGCGCCGCTTCCGAGGCCAGCCAGTACCCGAGAACGGCCAGGTCGTCCTCGGCAGCCGGATCGTCTGCCCGCCCTTCGGAGAGCAGCCACACCACCGAGGTGGCCAGCAACGAGATGGTCCGCGAGGCGATGTAGACCTCGGAGAGCTGGGCGGCCACGGTCTGGAACGTCGACAACGGCCGGCCGAACTGCTCGCGGGTGGCGACGTAGTCGGCGGTCAGCCGCAACGCTCCGGCCACCAACCCGGCGGCGAAGGCGCCGACCGCGGCCAACACCAGGTGGTTCACCCGGCGCGGTGTGGCGCCGTCGAGCACGTCGTCCCCGGAGACCGCGACATCGGCGAAGGACACCACGAATTCGTCGGAGCCGTTGGAGGTCGGGGTCTTGGTGACCGTCAGCCCGTCGGCCTTGCCCGGCACCAGCACGACACCGCCATCGGTGCTGACGATGATCCAATCCGCTTGTCCGGCATAGCCGACGGCGACCTTGGTGCCGTTGAGCTTGTTTCCGGCCAGCGACACCGCGGGCCGATCAGGCAACGACGCGCCGGGTTCGTTGAGCGCGAACGCGAGCACCGAACCCTTCGCCACCCCCGCAAGATAACGGTCCTGCTGGGCATCGGACGCCAGATCGAGCAGCACGGCCGTCGCGCCGAGGGTGGCCAGTGCCGGGCTGACGGTGCCGTGCCGACCGATCTCTGTCAGGGCCGTCCCGATCTCCGCGAGGCCGAGACCGTCGCCACCGAGACGTTCGGGTGCCGCGAGAGCAGTTACGCCGCCGGCGACGAGAGCATCCCAGCTGTTGTCGCGGGACAGCACCGACGTCACCACATCAGCGACAGCCTGTTGTCCTTCATCGGGACTGAAATCCACCCGAATCCTCCTTGATCCTGGATGAGTCGACTGCGTCAGTGCGAGACGGGGCAGCCGGTGCCGGTGTAGTCCACCTGCCAGTGCTTGATGCCGTTGAGCCACCCCGACTTCAGCCGTTCGGGCTCGCCGATCGGCTTGAGATCCGGCATGTTGTCGGCGACGGCGTTGAAGATCAGATTGATGGTCATCTTCGCGAGATTGGCGCCGATGCAGTAGTGCGCACCGGTGCCGCCGAAGCCGACATGAGGATTCGGGTTGCGCAGGATGTCGAACGACTCCGGGTCTTCGAACACCTCGTCGTCGAAGTTGGCCGAACGGTAGGACATCACGACCCGCTCGCCCTTCTTGATCTTCACCCCGTTCAGCTCGGTGTCCTCGAGTGCGGTGCGCTGGAAGGCCGAGACCGGAGTGGCCCAGCGCACGATCTCGTCGGCAGCGGTCTCCGGCCGTTCCTTCTTGTACAGCTCCCACTGGTCGGGATGCTGGGAGAAGGCGATCATGCCGTGGGTGATCGAGTTGCGGGTGGTCTCGTTGCCGGCAACCGCGAGCATCACGACGAAGAAGCCGAACTCGTCGTCGGAGAGCTTCTCGCCCTCGATGTCGGCCTCGATCAGCGTGGTGACGATGTCGTCGGTGGGGTTCTTGGCCCGCTCCTCGGCCATCTTCATCGCGTAGGTGATGAGCTCGAACGACGACATAGCCGGATCCACGTCGGCGTACTCCGGATCCTCGCCGGCGGTCATCTCGTTGGACCAGCGGAACAGCTTGTCCCGATCCTCCTGCGGCACCCCGAGCAGCCCGGCGATGGCCTGCAGCGGCAGCTCGCAGGACACCTGCTCGACGAAGTCGCCGGAGCCCTCGGCCGCGGCGGTCTCGGCGATCTTCTGGGCGCGGTTCCTCAGCTCCTCCTCGAGCCGCCCGACTGCCCGCGGGGTGAAACCACGGGAGATGATCTTGCGCAGCCGGGTGTGCTGCGGGGCGTCCATGTTCAGCAGGACGGCCTTCTGCAGATCGATGGCGTCGCGGGTCATGCCCTGCGGCCACGTCGGGATGGCGCCGTCCGGCGAGCTGCCGAAGATGTCGTTGCGCTTGGACACCTCTTTGACGTCGGCGTGCTTGGTCACCAGCCAGTAGCCTTTGTCCCCGAAGCCACCGGTGCCCTGTGGCACGTCGACCCAGTGGATCGGCTCGGACTCGCGCAGCGCGGCGAGTTCAGAGACGGGGAGACGCTCGAGATTCAGGGTCGCGTCGAGGAAATCGAAGTCTGGCGAGATCGGACATGAGTTCGGGCCGGGCATAGGAAAGCTCTCCTCAATTGCAACGTGTTCTAGTGCCAGTAAAACATGCCTCCACCGCAGATCAAAGGTGTGGCTGCATCGCAGCTTGTCAGGCTTATGAAACGTGTTCTAGCCTGACGGAATGGGTAACCCTGTCATCGTCGAAGCCACCCGCAGCCCCATCGGCAAGCGAAAGGGTTGGCTCTCGGGCCTACATGCCACCGAGTTGCTCGGGGCCACACAACGGGCGCTCGTCGAGAAGTCGGGCATCGATCCCGGCCTCGTCGAACAGGTCATCGGTGGTTGCGTCACACAGTACGGCGAGCAGTCCAACAACATCACCCGAGTGAGCTGGCTGGTCGGCGGGCTCCCGGACCACGTCGGCGCGATGACGGTCGACTGCCAGTGCGGCAGCGGTCAGCAGGCCAACGGGTTGATCGCCGGCCTGATCGCCGCCGGTGCCATCGACGTCGGCATCGCCTGCGGCATCGAGGCGATGAGCCGGGTGGGCCTGGGCGCCAACGCGGGGCCGGATCGAAGCATCATCCGCCCGGAATCGTGGGACATCGACCTGCCGGACCAGTTCACCGCCGCCGAGCGGATCGCCAAGCGTCGGGGCATCACCCGCGAGGACATCGACCAGTTCGGCTTCGACTCCCAGCGCAAGGCCAAGCAGGCGTGGGCCGAAGGCCGGTTCGACCGGGAGATCAGCCCCATCGAAGCGCCGGTTCTCGACGAGAACAAGCAGCCAACCTCGGAGCGCGCCTTCGTCACACGCGACCAGGGGCTGCGCGACACCACCCTGGAAGGGCTGGCGTCCCTGAACCCCGTGATGGAAGGCGCCATTCACACAGCGGGCACCTCGTCGCAGATCTCTGACGGTGCGGCCGCGGTGCTGTGGATGGACGAGTCCGTGGCACGCGCGCAAGGCTTCGTTCCCCGGGCGCGCATCGTCAGCCAAGCGCTCGTCGGCGCCGAGCCCTACTACCACCTCGACGGGCCCGTCCAGTCGACCGCGAAGGTGCTGGAGAAGGCCGGGATGAAGATCGGCGACATCGACATCACCGAGATCAACGAGGCCTTCGCATCGGTTGTGCTGTCGTGGGCCAGGGTGCACGAGCCCGACATGGACACCGTCAACGTCAACGGCGGCGCCATCGCGCTGGGACACCCCGTCGGCAGCACCGGCAGCCGGCTCATCACCACCGCGCTGCACGAATTGGAGCGCACCGACAAGACCACGGCGCTGATCACGATGTGCGCCGGCGGTGCGTTGTCCACCGGCACCATCATCGAGCGGATCTAGTGGAGGCCCCACCGGTTCCGGCAGCCGACCGCATCGCCGCGGCCCAGGCCTACATCAGCGCGCTGGCCAGCCATGACGCCGACGCGGTGCCGTTCGCGCCCGGTTGCACCCGCGTCGAGGTCGGCCTCAAGACCGGATTCTCGGGGAATCACCTGCGCCGCAGCCTCAACCGGGGCCTTCAGTACCGCGTGATCCAGTCGGTCACCGACCCGGAGTTCACCGTCGATGGCGACACGGTCCGGGCCCGGTTCGACCTGTCGACCAAGCCGACACTGGCCGGGCGTCGCGTCGGGGCTCACATCGACGAGACGTTCCTGATCCCGGCCGACGACCCCGCCGGTGAGGCGCGGATCCACCACATCCGGGCCAACATCCGCCCGTTTCTGACCCGATAGGATCCCGTCATGGCCACACCCCCGCGGCCCCCACGCCCGCTGACTCCCAAGCAGGTCGAAGGACTCAACTCGAAAGCGGTCGGCGTCGGCATCAAATGGATGTCGAAGCTCAACACGTGGGCGTTCAAGGCCACCGGCGGCCGGCTCGGGTCCAAGTGGCGCGGCGGCTCCAACCGCTTCAGCGCCCCTCCTCCGGTCGGCATCCTGACCACCATCGGCCGCAAGACCGGTGAACCACGTGAGAGCCCCCTGTTGTTCCTGCGCGAGGGCAGCCGTGTGGTGCTGGTCGCCTCACAGGGCGGCCGCGCCACCAACCCGATGTGGTACCTGAACATCCAGGCCAATCCCCGGGTCTCGTTCCAGATCAAGAACGAGGTCCTGGAGCTGACCGCCCGCGACGCCACCGACGCCGAACGGGCCGAGTACTGGCCCAAGCTCGATGCGATCTATCCCGATTTCGCCAACTACCGGACCTACACCGACCGCAAGATCCCGATCATCATCTGCGATCCCGTCTGAGGTTCGGGCACTCGGCACAGGTGGGGTGGCCGGGTCGTCGGATTAGGATTCGGCCATGGCCAACTCCCGCCCCAAGTACATGGACACCGCCGTCGGCGACTTCCTCGTGAAGTGGGTATCGCGGCTGAACACGTTCTTCTACCGGCGAGGCAACGGAAAAGGACTTGGAACCACCATCGGTGGCATCCCGGTCGCGTTGCTGATCACCACCGGCCGCAAGACCGGCCAGCCGCGGACCAGCCCGCTGTACTTCCTCAGAGACGGGGACACGGTGGTCTTCGCGGCCTCCAAGGGCGGCAGCGACAAGCACCCCATGTGGTACCTCAACCTCAAAGCCGAGCCGAAGGTGAAGGTCCAGATCAAGGACGAGACGCTCGACCTCGTCGCGCGTGAGGCCACCGATGACGAACGGAACCACTACTGGCCCGAACTCGTTGCGATGTATCCGAGCTATGACGAATACCAATCCTGGACCGAGCGCAAGATCCCACTCGTGATCTGCGAGCCGGCGTGACCGCCACGGCGCCGTCGGATCTGCACTTCTACTTCGACCCCGTCTGCCCCTTCGCCTGGATGACCAGCAAGTGGGTACGCATGGTCGCCGGACAACGCGACTATCAGGTGGACTGGCGGTTCATCTCGTTGCGAATCCTCAACGCCCACATCGACTATGCCTCACATTTCCCGCCCGAGTACGAGGCCGGCCACTCCGCTGGACTCCGACTGCTGCGAGTGGCCGCCCGGGTACGCGCCGAACACGGCCGCGACGCCGTCGGCCCACTGTACGAGGCGATCGGCACGCGCCTCTTCGACACCACCCGCGCGGTGGACCCGCTCTCGGCATCCGACCAGGGCGCCCGCAAGGTTCTGGAACCGCTGCTCACCTCGGTCGGCCTCGCGCCCGACTTGGCCGATGCACTGGACAACGAGTCGTTCGACGAACTCATCCGGGCCGAGACCGAGGAGGCGCTCGCCTTGACCGGACGCGACGTCGGCACCCCGATCCTGCACTTTCGGCCGCCGGACGGCACCGCGTTCTTCGGCCCCGTGATCAGCAGGCTGCCCGGTGAAGCCGACGCCGTCGCCTTGTGGGACCACGTCGTCGGGCTCGCCTCGTTCCCGGGGTTCGCCGAGCTCAAGCGGTCGCTGCGGGAACGCCCGCAGCTGCCTGGGTTCGGCGTCGATCCCGCCGAGGTGGGCAAGGAGGAGGACTGGCACGGCGGCAGCCGTCGCACCAAGAAGTAGGCCCGCTGCAGCGGGAGCTCAGGCCCCGTACACCGGGACCGGCGGGCGCGCCTTGGCCAGCAGGTCGGTCACAACCGGTCCCAGTTCGGCGGGATCCCATTTGGCTCCCTTGTCGATCTCCGGACCGTGCGCCCAGCCCTCGGCGACGCGGATCTTGCCGCCCTCGACCTCGAACACCTTGCCGGTGACATCGCGGGACTCCACGCTGCCGAGCCACACCACCAGCGGCGAGATGTTCTCCGGGGCCATCGCGTCGAATTCGGCGTCCTGGGTGGCCATCATGTCCGCGAAGACGGTCTCGGTCATCCGGGTGCGTGCCGACGGCGCGATCGCGTTGACGGCCACGCCGTAGCGGGCCATCTCGGCGGAGGCGACGAGCGTCAGCGCGGCGATGCCGGCCTTCGACGCGCTGTAGTTCGCCTGCCCCACACTGCCTTGCAGCCCGGCTCCGGAACTGGTGTTGATGATCCGGGCATCAACGCTCTCGCCGGCCTTGGACTTGGCGCGCCAGTACGCGGCGGCGTGCTTCATGGTGGCGAAGTGCCCCTTGAGATGCACGGCGGTGACCGCGTCGAACTCTTCCTCGCTGGTGTTGGCGAACATCCGGTCCCGCACGATGCCTGCGTTGTTCACCAGGACGTCGAGCCCGCCGAACGAGTCCACCGCGGTCTGGATGAGGCCCTCGGCCTGGGCCCAGTCGGCGACGTTGGCGCCGCTGGTGACGGCTTCGCCACCGGCAGCGACGATCTCGTCGACGACACCCTGTGCGGCGCTGCCGCCACCGGCGGGTGAACCGTCCAGACCCACCCCGATGTCGTTCACCACCACGCGGGCACCTTCGGCGGCGAACGCCAGGGCGTGCGCCCGGCCGATTCCGCCGCCCGCACCTGTCACGATGACCACGCGGCCGTCGAGCAATCCCATACGAGTTGTCTCCTTCAACTATTTGATGTCGGCGGTAGTGGTCGACAAGTAGTGCGGCGGCTCTCCACCGCCATGCACCTCGAGCGACGCCCCGCTGATGTAGGACGCGGCTTCTGAGGCCAGAAATGCTGTTGCCCAACCGATGTCAGTTGGCTTTGCCAGTCTGCCGAGCGGCACGTTCTTCGAGATCGCGGCAATCGAGTCGGCGTCGCCGTAGAACAGTTCGGACTGTTCGGTCTCGACCATTCCGACCACCACGGAGTTCACCCGCACCTTCGGCGCCCACTCCACCGCCAACGTGGCCGTCATGTTCTCCATGCCCGCCTTCGCCGCACCGTAGGCCACGGTCCCGGGCGTGGCCCGCCTGCCGCTGACACTGGTGATGTTCACGATGGACCCGCCGGAAGCCTGGTTCTGCATCACCGTGTTCGCGTGGGTCGAAACCGACAGCGCGCCAAGCAGGTTGAGCTCGATGATCTTACGGCTGAACTTCGCCGAGGCATCGGCGGCCAACACATAGGGCGAACCGCCCGCGTTGTTGACCACGACATCGAGACGGCCGTGATCGGCGATGACCGCTCCGATCAGCGATGCGACCGAATCGTCGTCGCGGATGTCGCAGGAATGGAAGTCGTACGGCAGACCTTCCACCGGGCGGCGGGCACAGGTCACGACGGTGGCGCCCTGGTCGGCGAACACCTTGCTGATGCCGGCGCCGACACCGCGCACCCCGCCCGTGACGAGGACGACGCGGCCGGCCAGGCCCAGACGAACGGCTTGTAGGTCACTGTCGGCGGTCTCAGTCACTGTGCTAGCGTACCAAGCAAGTGCTTGCTTAGGTAACCACCCCACTTGAGAGTCACCGGAGCCCTTCATGACCATCAGCACAAAAACCGTGGAGCCGGGCATCGTCTCGGTCACCGTCGACTACCCGCCCGTCAATGCGATCCCGTCGCGCGGCTGGTTCGAACTCGGCGATGCCATCACCGCCGCGGGCCGCGACACGAGCACCCACGTGGTGATCCTCCGCGCCGAGGGACGTGGATTCAATGCCGGTGTCGACATCAAGGAGATGCAGAACACCGACGGCTTCACCGCGCTCATCGACGCCAACCGTGGCTGCTTCCACGCGTTCCGGGCGGTCTACGAATGTGAGGTGCCCGTCGTGGCCGCCGTCAACGGTTTCTGCGTCGGCGGCGGCATCGGCCTGGTGGGCAACTCCGACGTGATCGTCGCCTCCGACGACGCCAAGTTCGGTCTCCCCGAGGTGGAGCGGGGCGCGTTGGGCGCAGCCACCCACCTGTCCCGTCTTGTCCCCCAGCACATGATGCGTCGGCTTTTCTTCACCGCGGCCACCGTCGACGCGCAAACCCTGCACCACTTCGGCTCGGTCCACGAGGTGGTGCCGCGCGCAGACCTGGACGAGGCCGCACTGCGCGTCGCCCGTGACATCGCCTCGAAGGACACCCGGGTGATCCGCGCCGCGAAGGAGGCGTTGAACTTCATCGACGTCCAACCGGTCAACGCCCGATACCGCATGGAGCAGGGCTTCACCTTCGAACTCAACCTCGCCGGGGTGTCCGATGAGCACCGCGACGCGTTCGCGGGGACCTCGAAGAAGGAGGGGAAGTAGATGTCGGACAAGAGGACAACTCTCGACGAGGCTGTCGCGTCGATCGAGAGCGGCATGACCATCGGCATCGGCGGCTGGGGTTCCCGGCGCAAGCCGATGGCGTTCGTGCGTGCGCTGCTCCGCACCGACGTCACCGACCTCACGGTCGTCACCTACGGCGGACCCGACCTGGGACTGCTCTGCTCGGCGGGCAAGGTCAAGCGGGTCTACTACGGCTTCGTGTCGCTGGACTCGCCGCCGTTCTACGACCCGTGGTTCGCCAAGGCCCGCACCAGCGGCACCATCGAGGCACGCGAGATGGACGAAGGCATGCTGCGTTGCGGTCTGCAGGCGGCGGCACAGCGGCTTCCGTTCCTGCCGATCCGCGCCGGGCTGGGCAGTGACGTCCGGGCGTTCTGGGGTGACGAGCTCAAGACAGTCAAATCCCCTTACGACGAACAGGAACTCATCGCGATGCCCGCGCTGACCCTGGATGCGGCGTTTGTGCACATGAACCTCGGCGACGAACGGGGCAACGCGGCCTACACCGGGATCGACCCCTACTTCGACGACCTGTTCCTGATGGCCGCCGAGAAGCGCCACCTGTCGGTGGAAAAGGTGATACCCACCGATGAGCTGGTGAAATCTGTTCCGCCGCAGGCACTGCTGATCAACCGGATGATGGTCGACTCCGTGGTCGAGGCACCCAACGGCGCGCACTTCACCACCGCCGAGCCCGACTACCGGCGCGACGAGAAGTTCCAGCGCCACTACGCCGAAGCGGCTGCGTCCGAAGACAGCTGGGCCGAGTTCGTCGGCACCTACCTGTCCGGAAGCGAGGCCGACTACCAGGCAGCGGTGCGTAGATTCCAGGCAGAGGAGGCCAAGTGATGTCGGTGACCCGTGCCGAGGTGTGCGCCGTCGCGTGCGCCGAGTTGTTCCGCGACGCCGGCGAGATCATGGTCTCCCCGATGACCACCATCGTCCAGGTGGGCGCCCGGCTGGCTCGGCTGACCTTCTCCCCCGACATCGTGCTCAGCGACGGTGAAGCCCGGCTGATAGCCGACACCCCGGCCATCGGGGCGGCTGCCGCGATGGAGGGATGGATGCCGTTCGGCCGGGTCTTCGAGACGCTGGCGTGGGGCCGCCGCCACGTCGTGATGGGTGCCAACCAGATCGACCGGTACGGCAACCAGAACCTGTCGGCGTTCGGACCGCTACAGCACCCGACCCGCCAGATGTTCGGGGTGCGGGGCGCACCCGGGAACACCATCAACCACGCCACCAGCTACTGGGTGGGCAGCCATTCCAAACGGGTGTTCGGCGATTCCGTGGACATCGTGTCCGGAATCGGGTGGGACAAAGTCCTTCTCAACAGCGACGGCAATCCCGTCAATCCTGCCTACCGCTTCGTCAACGTCTACCGGGTGGTGACCAACCTCGGCGTCTTCGACTTCAACGGACCCGACCACCAGATGCGGGCGGTGTCGCTGCATCCCGGCGTCGAGGCCGGGCAAGTGGCCGAGAACACCTCGTTCGAGGTTCACGGTCTCGACACCGCGGAGACCACCCGGCTTCCCACCGAAGAGGAGCAGCGGCTGCTCCGCGAGACCATCGACCCGAAGTCCCTGCGCGACAAGGAAGTCAAGTGACTTCTCTCAAGACCCCGCTGACCGAACTGGTCGGCATCGAACACCCCGTCGTCCAGACGGGCATGGGCTGGGTCGCGGGTGCGCGGCTGGTGGCCGCGACCTCGAATGCCGGCGGGCTGGGCATCCTGGCGTCGGCGACCATGACACTTGGCGAGCTCAGAACGGCGGTGGGCAAGGTAAAAGCCGCCACCGACAAGCCCTTCGGAATCAACATGCGTGCCGACGCCGGCGACGCCGATCAGCGCGTCGATCTCCTGATCAGCGAAGGAGTCAAAGTCGCCTCCTTCGCCCTGGCCCCCAAGCCGGAACTCATCGCCAAGCTCAAAGAAGCCGGCGTCGTGGTCATCCCGTCGGTGGGACTGGCCAAGCACGCCAAGAAGGTTGCTGGTTGGGGTGCGGACGCCGTGATCGTCCAGGGCGGCGAGGGAGGCGGGCACACCGGACCGATCGCCACCACGCTGCTGCTGCCGTCGGTGCTTGACGCCGTCGCCGACACCGGCATGCCGGTGATCGCCGCGGGCGGCTTCTTCGACGGGCGGGGCCTGGCAGCCGCGCTGTCCTACGGTGCCGCCGGGGTCGCGATGGGAACACGGTTCCTGCTGACGTCGGACTCCACCGTCCCCGACGCGGTCAAGGAGCGCTACCTGCAGGCGGCTCTGGACGGAACCGTTGTCTCCACCCGGGTCGACGGTATGCCGCACCGGGTGCTGCGCACCGGTCTGGTGGAGAAGCTCGAAGGCGGCTCCCCGGTGCGGGGTCTCGCGGCTGCGGTGGGCAACGCCCAGAAGTTCAAGAAGATGTCCGGGATGACCTGGCGGTCACTGGTCCGCGACGGTCTGGCGATG
The DNA here is from genome assembly GCF_010723735.1 of Mycolicibacterium hippocampi. Taxonomy (GTDB): domain Bacteria; phylum Actinomycetota; class Actinomycetes; order Mycobacteriales; family Mycobacteriaceae; genus Mycobacterium; species Mycobacterium hippocampi. Next base: position 5,831,346 of record NZ_BLLB01000002.1, read on the forward strand.
CGCCGCGGCAAGGAGCTGACCTGGTCGCAGGTGGTGATGGCGGCCAACACGCCGATGCTGCTGAAGGCGGGGTTGGTCGAGGGCAACACCGAGGCCGGGGTGCTGGCGTCGGGTCAGGTGGCCGGCATCATCGACGACCTGCCGAGCTGCGCCGAGTTGATCGACTCGATCGTCGCCGAGGCCGTGACGCACCTACGGGAAGCATCCTCCTTCATCGCATCGTAATGAAGAAGGGGGCTTCATTATGGCGTAGTGAAGCTACTATCTTCATATGGCGAGAGTTCAGCCTCCAGCTTCATCGCGCGCCACCTTGATCGGCGACGTGGTCGATTCCCGGCGGGTCACTGACCGGCGGGCACTGCATCGCGACCTGACCGCCGCACTCGACGACGTCGCCGCCGGCGCCCTGGACGCTCCCGCCCTCACCGTCGGCGACGAATTCCAGGGCAGCTACCCGCACGTCGGTGTGGCGCTCGCAGCGGCATGGGAGGTGCGGCTGGCGGTCGCCCCCGCCGTGGATATCCGGTTCGGCGTCGGATGGGGGCCGGTGAGCGTTCTCGACGAGGCAACCGGAATTCAGGACGGACCCGGATGGTGGGCGGCTCGGGAGGCCATCGAGTGGACCGCCGATGCGCAACGCCAACCCGGACTTGCCCTGGTGCGCATCACCTACCGCAGCAGTACCGACGCCGGTCCCTCCGCAAACGCCGTCAACGCCGCCCTGATGTGTCGGGACCACATGTTTGGATCACTCGATGACAGATCCGTCCGCATCCTGAAAGGTCTCGTGTCCCGCCGTCCCAAGAAAGAACTCGCCGCCGAGGAGAAGATCAGTCCGTCGGCGGTCTCCCAACGTGCCGGCCGGGACGGACTGGACCTCATCATCGCTGCCTCCCAGTATCTTTCCGAGATCACATGAGCATCCTCGCGGTCTTTCTGATCGCCGTCGGCATCGGAGACATCAGCCGAAGACTCGTCGGAGTCCGCTGGCTGACGCCGGTGATCGGCGCCGTCGCCCTCGTCGGGTGGGCAATGCTGGCAGGGTTGTGGCATGTCGGCGACCTTGCGCTGTTGGCTTTCGCATCGATCGGAGCCGTCGGCTGGCAGGTCTCGTGTGAGCGTGCCGAACGGACGGGCAGCCACCAGAGCGCCGCACTGGTGGTGTTGGGCGGCACCATCACGGTGCTGATCGTGTTGTCCGGATGGGGGTCCGAGGTCGACGGCCCGATCAGGCATTGGGCTTCGTGGGTTGATCTGAACGTGTCGGGCGACCGCGTGCTGACGGTGCTGGGGGTGCTGCTGGCACAGGTGGCCACTGCCAACCAGGTGGTACGGCTGATCCTCGGTTCGGTGGGCTCGGTCAAACCGGTCGGACAACCGCAGGCCTCCGATCAACTCAAGGGCGGCCGCCTGCTGGGACCTATGGAACGGCTGCTGATCGTCGGCCTCGGGGTGGCCGGCCAGCTCACCCTGGCGTCGGCGGTGGTGGCAGCCAAGAGCATCATCCGGTTTCCGGAGATCAGCGCGAAACGTGACCGCAACGGCAAGCCCGAGGGCGGGGTTGCCGTCGGGATCGACGACGTGACCGAGTACTTCCTCGTCGGCAGCCTCGCCAGCTGGATACTGGCCTTCGCCGGCTTGGCGTTGATCGCGGTCACCGGCTGACGGTCATTCCGAGCGAAACTGTCTCTGCGCCACGGACGGATTCCTACACTCCTGACATGAAGACCAACGCGGCGATTCTGTGGGAGTACGGCGGCGACTGGACCGTGGAGGAGATCGACCTCGACCCACCGCAGGACGGTGAGGTGCTGGTCTCCTGGGAGGCCACCGGCCTCTGCCACTCCGACGAGCACATCCGCACCGGCGATCTGCCCGCGCCGCTGCCGCTGATCGGTGGCCACGAAGGCGCCGGGATCGTCCGGGAAGTCGGCCCCGGCGTCGTCGGCCTGGCTCCGGGTGACCACGTCGTCGCGTCGTTCCTTCCCGCCTGCGGACGCTGCCGGTTCTGCTCGACAGGTCACCAGAACCTGTGCGATCTCGGCGCGATGATCATGGCCGGCACCCAGCTCGACGGCACCTACCGGCGGCACGTCCGCGGGCAGGACATCGGGGTGATGGCGCTGGTCGGGACGTTCTCGCAGTACGGCACCGTGCCCGAGGCGTCCATCGTCAAGATCGACGACGACCTTCCGTTGACGCGTGCCTGCCTGCTCGGGTGCGGCGTCACGACGGGGTGGGGGTCGGCGGTGAACACCGCCGATGTGTCGCCCGGCGACACCGTCGTCGTCATCGGGCTGGGCGGGATCGGCAGCGGCGCCGTTCAAGGCGCCAGGTTGGCCGGCGCCGAGAAGATCGTCGTCGTCGAACCGGTGGAAGCCAAGCGCGAGTTGGCCTTCCGATTCGGGGCCACGCACTTCGCCACCTCGCTGCCCGAAGCCACCGCCCTGGTCGCGGAGCTGACCCGCGGGGTGATGGCCGATTCGGCGATCCTGACCGTCGGCCTGCTGGAGGGCTCGATGCTCGAGGACGCCGCCAACATCATCCGCAAGGGTGGCGCGGTCGTGATGACCGCGCTCTCGACGATGGCGGACAACCAGCCGACGCTGGGCATGATGATGTTCACGCTGTTCCAGAAGCGACTGCTCGGCAGCCTCTACGGCGAGGCCAACCCGCGCGCCGACATCCCGCGGCTGCTGTCGCTCTACCGCGAAGGCAAGCTGCTGCTCGACGAGACCGTCAGCCATGAGTACAAGCTCGCCGAGGTCAACGAGGGCTACGAGGACATGCGCGCGGGCCGCAACATCCGCGGCGTCATCCTGCACCACCACTGAGCGCTCATCCCGCCGGAACGGTATTCCAGGCGCTGGTTTTGGCGATTTCGCCGCCTGGAATACAGTTCCGGCGCGGGAGTCAGAGGCGCTCGATGATGGTGACGTTCGCCGTGCCGCCGCCCTCGCACATGGTCTGCAGACCGTAGCGGCCTCCGGTGCGCTCCAGCGTGTTGAGCATCGTGGCGAACAGCTTCGCGCCGGTGGCGCCGAGCGGATGGCCGAGCGCGATCGCGCCACCGTTCGGATTGACCCTCTCCGGATCGGCCTTGGTCTCCTTGAGCCACGCCTGCACCACGGGGGCGAACGCCTCGTTGATCTCGACGGTGTCGATGTCCTCGATCGACAGACCGGTCTTGTCCAGCGCGTAGCGGGTAGCGGGGATCGGGCCGGTGAGCATGAACACCGGGTCGGCGCCGCGCGCGCTGATGTGGTGGATGCGGGCCCGCGGCTTCAGGTTGTGAGTCTTCACCGCTTCCTCCGAGGCGAGCAGCACCGCGCTGGCTCCGTCGGAGATCTGACTGGCCATCGCCGCGGTCAGCCTGCCGCCCTCGACCAATGTCTTGAGTCCGGCCATCTTCTCCAGCGACGTGTCGCGGGGACCTTCGTCCACGGCGAAGCCGTCCACCGGGATGATCTCGTTCTCGAAGTGCCCGGCCCGGATCGCGGCCTGGGCGCGCTGGTGGCTGGTGAGCGCGTACTGCTCCATCTCCTCGCGGGACAGCTCCCACTTCTCGGCGATCAGCTCAGACCCACGGAACTGTGAGATCTCCTGGTCGCCGTAGCGATGCAGCCAGCTCTTCGATTCGTTTGTCGGAGAGGTGAACCCGAACTGCTCTCCGACGATCATCGCGGAGCTGATCGGGATCTGGCTCATGTTCTGCATGCCGCCGGCGACGATCAGGTCGGCGGTGCCGGACATGATGGCCTGTGCACCGAACGAGATGGCCTGCTGGCTTGAGCCGCACTGCCGGTCGACGGTGACGCCGGGGACTTCTTCGGGGAATCCCGCTGCAAGCCAGGACAACCGGGCGATGTTCCCCGCCTGCGGGCCGATGGCGTCGACACAGCCGGCGATGACGTCGTCGACCGCACCCGGGTCGACGTCGACGCGCTCGAACAGACCGCGCCAGACCGCTGCCCCGAGGTCGACGGGATGCACGCCTGCCAGCGAACCGTTGCGCTTTCCGATCGCAGTGCGGACCACGTCGATCACATACGCTTCGGCCATTTCAGACTCCTTCTCTTGTTATGCCACCGAGCACGATGGCCAGGTATTGCTCACCCACCTGCTGCGCGGTGAGCGGTCCGCCGGGCTGGTACCAGCGGACCGAAACCCAGGTGGTGTCACGGATGAACCGGTACACCAGGTCGACATCGACATCGGGGCGGAAGTAGCCCTCCTCGATGCCCTGGTTCAGCACGTCGACCCACATCTTTCGTTGTTCTCTGTTGCGCTCGTCCACGTAGGCGAACCGCTCCTGGGTGGACAGCCGCTTCGCCTCGTCCTGGTAGATCACCACCTCGGCGTGCCGGGTCTCGATCGCCTCGAACGAGGACATGAACAGTCCCTTGAGCCGCTCGAGCGGATTCGACTCGGTCTCCACGATCTGTTGGTAGCGCTCGAACAGCCAGTCCAGGAAGCCGCGCAGCACCTCGTCGACCATTTCTTCTTTCGACGAGAAGTGGTGATAGAGGCTGCCGCTGAGGATTCCCGCCGAGTCGGCGATGTCCCGCACGGTGGTGGCGCGCAGGCCGCGCTCGGCGAACATCGTCGCGGCGAGCCCGAGAAGCTCGTCGCGTCTGGTGTTGGGCGCAGCGGCCGGACGCTCACCGCTCATGGGTGCTGGCTCGACACCGAGATCACTTCGCCGGTCAGGTAGCTGGAGTAATCGCTGGCCAGGAACGCGATGGTGGCTGCGACCTCCCACGGCTCGGCGGCACGTCCGAACGCCTCCCCCTGCGAGAGCTGGTCCAGTAGCTCGGAGCTGCTCGTCTTCTCGAGGAACTTGTGCCGGGCAATGCTGGGCGACACAGCGTTGATCCGAACCCCGTGTTCGACGGCTTCGATTGCGCTACAGCGTGTCAGCGCCATCACGCCGGCCTTGGCTGCCGCGTAGTGCGACTGCGAATGCTGCGCCCGCCACCCCAGCACGCTGGCGTTGTTGACGATGACGCCGCCGTGCGGTGCATCGCGGAAGTACCGCAGGGCCGCACGCGTCGCCCGCATCGTCGATGTCAGGGTGACGTCGAGAACGCGGTCCCATTCGTCATCGGTCATGTCGACGACGGGTGTCTGGCCCCCGAGCCCGGCGTTGTTGACCAGCACATCGAGTCGCCCCATCGCGGCCACCGTGTCGGTGACCAGCGCATCCACCGCGGCGGTGGAGGTCACATCGCATACGACGGCTTCGACACGGCCGAGACCGAGTTCGGCCAGTTGATCGCGGCTCTCCCCCAGCCTGCGCTCGTGATAGTCGGAGACCACCACGTCGGCTCCTTCGACAAGCGCCCGCCGGGCCACCGACGAACCGATGCCGGTCCCCGCGGCGGCGGTCACCAGGACCACCTTGCCGGTCAACAGCCCGTGTCCGTCGATCTCCTTGGGCGCGACTGAAAGATCGCTCATCCCTTGACCTCCCGCGGCAAGCCGAGCACCCGCTCGGCGATGATGTTGCGCTGGATCTCGTTGGAGCCACCGTAGATCGTGTCGGCGCGGGAGAACAGGTACAGCCGCTGCCACTCGTCGAACTCACCGTCCTGCAGCGTCAGACCCGCCATGCCCTGCACCTCCATCGCGATCTCGCCGAGTTCGCGATGCCAGTTGGCCCACAACAACTTCGAAACCGAGTCTTGCCCCGGCTGCTCGGCGTCCATCGTCGCCAGCGCGTACGACCGCATCGCCTTCAAGCCGGCCCAGGAGCGGCTCAGCCGTTCCCGGATCAACGGATCGTCGGCTGCGCCGGTGCGTTTGGCCAACCCGACCAGGTTGGAATGCTCACGCGCATAACGGATCTGCTGCCCCAGCGTGGAAACACCCCGCTCGAACGTCAGCGTCCCCATCGCCACCCGCCAGCCGTCACCGGGCTCGCCGACAACGAAACCGGCGTCGGTGTGGGCGTCGTCGAAGAACACCTCGTTGAACTCCGAGTCACCGGTCAGCTGGATGATCGGCCGGATGTCGACGCCGGGTTGGTCCAGCGGCACCAGCAGGTAGGACAACCCCGCATGCCGCTTGGAGCCCTTCTCGGTGCGGGCGATGACAAAACACCACTGCGCCCAGTGCGCCAGCGAGGTCCAGACCTTCTGCCCGTTGATGACCCATCGATCGCCGTCGAGTGTCGCCGTCGTCGCGACGTTGGCGAGGTCGCTGCCGGCGCCCGGTTCGGAGTAGCCCTGTGACCACAACTCGGTGACGTCGAGGATCGTGGGCAAGAAACGCTTCTGCTGCTCGGGGGTGCCGTAGGCGATGAGCGTCGGCCCCACCAACTCCTCGCCGAGGTGGTTCACCTTGTCGGGAGCGTCGGCCTTGGCGTATTCCTCGTAAAACGCCACACGGTGTGCGACGGACAGGCCGCGACCGCCGTGCTCGGTGGGCCACCCCAGGCACGTCAGCCCTGCGGCCGCCAGATGCTGGTTCCACGCCCGGCGTTCCTCGAACGCCTCGTGCTCGCGGCCAGGTCCTCCCAGACCCTTCAACGCGGCGTACTCACCGACGAGGTTGTCAGCCAACCAGTCGCGTACCTCAGCCCTGAACTCCTGGACCTCTATCACCCCTGTAGGCTAACCTACCAAGCACTTGCTTTGTTAGAGAGGGACAGGGACGCCCCCGGAATGTCACAGCTGAGAACCACTCCGGCCGTTCTCGACCGGATCGCGCGCGAACTCCCCGACCACCCCGCCGTGGTGACGGCGGACCGGATGCTGACCTACGCCGAACTGCGTTCCGAGGTCCGCCACGCCGCCGCGGCGATGATCGGCCTCGGGGTCGGGCCCGGCGACCGCGTCGCGATCTGGTCACCGAACACCTGGCACTGGGTGGTCGCATGCCTGGCCACGCACTACGCCGGTGCTGTGCTGGTCCCGCTGAACACCCGGTACACCGCCAGCGAAGCCACCGACATCCTGGCCCGCACCGCCGCGCCGCTGCTGTTCGCCTCCGGCGAGTTCCTCGGTGCCGACAAGGCTGCCGCCGTCGATCGTCCCGCGCTGCCCGCACTGCGCCACATCGTGCGTGTCCCGATCGACAAGGCCGACGGCACCTGGGACGAGTTCGTCGCGTCGGGCACCGACCTTGCAGCGGTCGACGCCCGCGCCGCGGCCGTCGCCCCCGACGACGTCTCCGACATCCTGTTCACGTCCGGAACCACCGGCCGCAGCAAGGGCGTGCGGTGCGCGCACCGCCAGTCCCTCGACGCATCCGCAGCGTGGGCGGCGTGCGGCCAGGTCACCAGCGACGACCGCTACCTGTGCATCAACCCGTTCTTCCACAACTTCGGCTACAAGGCGGGCATCCTGGCCTGCCTGCAGGCCGGCGCCACACTGTTTCCGCAGCTGACGTTCGACCCGGTGCAGGCCATGGGCGCGGTGGCCGAGCACCGGATCACCGTGCTGCCCGGCCCGCCGACGATCTATCAGGCGCTCCTCGACCACCCCGAACGCAGTCGGTACGACATGGGCTCCCTGCGATTCGCGGTCACCGGTGCAGCCACGATCCCGGTCGTGCTGATCGAGCGGATGCAGACAGAACTCGACATCGACATCGTGCTCACCGCCTACGGGCTGACCGAAGCCAGCGGCTTCGGCACCATGTGCCGCGCCGACGACGACGCCGTCACCGTGGCCACCACGTCCGGTCGGCCGATCGCCGACTTCGAGTTGCGCATCGGTGAGCAGGGCGAGGTGTTGCTGCGCGGGCCCAACGTGATGCTGGGCTACCTCGACGATCCCGAGGCCACCGCTGCCGCGATCGACGACGAGGGATGGCTGCACACCGGGGACGTCGGCGAGCTGGACGCGGCGGGCAACCTGAAGATCACCGACCGTCTCAAGGACATGTACATCTGTGGCGGGTTCAACGTCTACCCGCCGAGATCGAGCAGGTGCTCGCCCGCCTCGACGGCGTCGCCGAGGCCGCCGTCATCGGGGTGCCCGATGAGCGATTGGGCGAGGTGGGCAAGGCGTTCGTCGTCGCGTTGCCGGGCGCCGAGCTGGACGCCGACACCGTGATCGCCTTCACCCGGGAACATCTCGCGAATTTCAAGACCCCGCGGACGGTCGAGTTCCTCGACGCGCTGCCGCGCAACCCGGGCGGCAAAGTCGTCAAGCCGCAACTTCGTGAAAGGGCCTGAGTTGGACCTCAACTTCGACGACGCCACCCTCCAGTTCCAGTCGGAGGTGCGCGAGTTCCTCGCCGCGAACAAGGATTCGTTCCCGACGAAGTCCTACGACACCGCCGAGGGTTTCGAGCAGCACCGCCGCTGGGACAAGGTGCTCTTCGACGCCGGCCTGTCGGTGATCACCTGGCCCGAAGAGTACGGCGGACGGGACGCGACGCTGCTGCAGTGGATCGTGTACGAGGAGGAGTACTTCCGTGCCGGCGCGCCGGGGCGTGCCAGCGCCAACGGCACGTCGATGCTCGCGCCCACCCTGTTCAGCCACGGTACGCCCGAGCAGCTGAAACGGATCCTGCCGAAAATGGCAAGTGGTGAAGAGATCTGGGCTCAGGCCTGGTCGGAGCCGGAGTCCGGCAGCGACCTGGCGTCACTGCGCTCGACTGCCACTCGGACCGACGGGGGCTGGCTCCTCAACGGCCAGAAGATCTGGAGCTCGCGGGCGGTGTTCGGGGAACGCGCCTTCGGCCTCTTCCGGTCCGATCCCGAGGCGCAGCGCCACAAGGGACTGACATACTTCATGTTCGACCTGAAGGCCGAGGGCGTCACCGTTCGGCCTATCGCCCAACTCGGTGGTGACACCGGATTCGGCGAGATCTTCCTCGACGACGTGTTCGTTCCCGACGAGGACGTGATCGGTGGTGTGCACGACGGCTGGAAGTCGGCCATGAGCACATCCAGCAACGAACGCGGCATGTCGTTGCGCAGCCCGGCACGCTTTCTCGCGCCGGCGGAACGCCTTGTGGCGCAGTGGCGGGACAATCCCGACCCGGCGTTCACCGACCGTGTCGCCGATGCCTGGATCAAGGCCCAGGCCTACCGACTGCACACCTTCGGAACCGTCACCCGGCTGACAGCGGGCGGAGAACTGGGTGCGGAATCGTCGGTGACCAAGGTGTTCTGGTCCGACCTGGACGTCGCACTGCACCAGACCGCGCTGGATCTGCGCGGGGCCGACGGCGAAGTCGCCGATTCTGTGACCGACGGCCTGCTGTTCGCGCTGGGAGGCCCGATCTATGCGGGTACCAACGAGATCCAGCGCAACATCATCGCCGAGCGCCTGCTGGGCCTGCCCCGAAAGTAGCGATCGTGAACTTTGAGATAGACGACCAGCAGCGCGACTTCGCGGCCAGCATCGACGCCGCGCTGGGTGCCGCCGATCTTCCCGCAGCCGTGCGCGCCTGGGGTGAGGGCGACACCGCGCCCGGACGCAAGGTGTGGGCGCAACTGGCCGACCTCGGCGTGACTGCGTTGATAGTGCCCGAGAAATACGACGGCATCGAGGCCCACCCGGTCGATCTGGTGGTGGCACTGGAGCGGGTCGGGCGCTGGGGCGTCCCCGGCCCGGTGGCCGAGTCCATCGCGGTGGCGCCGATCCTGCTCGCCGGCCGGGATGAGTGGGCCGAGCGCAGCGCCGCTCTCGCCTCCGGTGAACTGATCGCGACGGTGGCGCTGCCGCCCACGGTGCCCCGTGCAGTCGACGCTGATGCCGCCGGCCTGATCCTGCTCGCCGAGGACGGGCAGGTACGTGACGCAGCGATCGGCGTCCGGCACGAATCGATCGATATGAGCCGAAAGCTCTTCGACGTCAACGCCTCCGGTGATGCACAGTCCGCCGATGTGGCCCGCGCCTTCGAGTTCGGCGCCCTGGCGACCGCGGCACAACTGGTGGGTGCAGCACAGGCGATGCTGGACGCCGCGGTCGAATACGCCAAGCAGCGCAGCCAGTTCGGCACCGTCATCGGCACCTACCAGGCCATCAAGCACAAGCTCGCCGACGTGCTCATTGCGGTCGAGATGGCGCGGCCACTGGTCTATGGGGCGGCGATCGCGCTCGCCGAAGGCTCAGCAGACACCGCACGCGACGTCAGCGCCGCCAAGGCCGCCGCGGCGGACGCGGCACTGCTGGCCGCGCGGTCGGCGTTGCAGACCCACGGCGCCATCGGCTTCACCCAGGAACACGATCTCTCGCTGCTGTTGGTGCGGGTCCAGGCATTGCGGCCGGCTTGGGGCGATCCGACGTGGCACCGACGCCGAGTATTGGAGGCCCTGACAGCATGACGGTTCAGCGAGTAGCGAAGGCGGATCGCGCATGACAGAAGAACGGGAACTGCTGCGCGACACCGTCGCCGCGCTCGTCGAGAAACACGCGTCACCGGAGTCGGTGCGCGCGGCGATGGATTCGCCGCGGGGATACGACGAGTCGCTCTGGCAGATGCTGTGTGAGCAGGTCGGGGTAGCGGCCCTGGTGGTGCCCGAGGAATCGGGCGGCGCGGGAGGCGAACTCGCCGACGCCGCGGTAGCGCTCGAGGAGCTGGGCAGGGCGCTGGTGCCGACGCCGCTGTGGGGCACCACGCTGGCCGAACTGGCGCTGTTGTCGGCCGACGAGCCCGACGCCGACGCACTCGAGAAGCTGGCGGAGGGATCGTCGATCGGGGCGGTCGTCTTCGACCCGGGATACGTCGTCAACGGTGACGTCGCCGACGTCGTGGTCGCTGCCGATGGTGAGAACCTCACCCGCTGGACCGCGTTCACCGCCGAGCCCGCGGTCTCGATGGATCCGACCCGCCGGCTTGCCAGGGTGCGCGCCACCGAAACCTCCGTGATCGGGCCGGACCCCGGGCTGATGGACGTCGCGGCGATCCTGCTGGCGGCCGAACAGATCGGGGCGGCATCGCGGTGTCTCGACCTGACCGTGCAGTACACCAAGGACCGCGTCCAGTTCGGCCGGCCGATCGGCAGCTTCCAGGCGCTCAAGCACCGGATGGCCGACCTCTATGTCGCCGTGCAGTCCGCGCGGGCGGTGGTCGGCGAGGCCGTGGCGGATCCGAACCCGACGTCGGCCGCGCTCGCCCGCGTTGCCGCCAGCGAGGCGTTCTCGACGGTGGCCGGTGAGGCGATCCAGCTCCATGGTGGCATCGCGATCACCTGGGAAAGCGACATCCAGTTGTACTTCAAACGCGCCCACGGCAGCGCACAGCTTCTGGGGCCTGCTCGTGAGCACCTGCGTCGCCTCGAAGCGCAGGTGTTCTAGCCTGAAGGCGTGACGCTTTCGCTGCGGGCAGGTATTCCACCGTTCTATGTGATGGATGTGTGGCTGGCCGCGGCTGAACGGCAGCGCACTCATGGCGACCTGGTCAACCTGTCCGCGGGCCAGCCCAGCGCGGGGGCCCCGTCGCCGGTACGCGACGCGGCGGTGTCGGCGCTGCAGGACAACCAGCTCGGCTACACGGTGGCGATGGGGAAGCCGAAACTGCGTGCAGCGATCGCGGATTCGTACTGGAGCCGGTACGGGCTGGAGATCGAGGCACGCGACGTCGTGGTGACCACGGGCTCGTCCGGCGGGTTCCTGTTGGCGTTTCTGGCCTGTTTCGACGTCGGCGACCGGGTGGCGATCGCCAGCCCCGGCTACCCGTGCTACCGCAACATACTCTCTGCGCTCGGCTGCGAGGTCGTCGAGTTGCCGTGCGGCCCGGAGACCCGATTCCAACCGACAGCACAGATGTTGGCCGAGCTCGATCCCCCCGTCGCTGGGGTGGTCGTGGCGAGTCCGGCGAACCCGACCGGCACGGTGATCCCACCAGAGGAGCTCGCTGCGATCGCGTCGTGGTGTGAGACGACGGGGGTGCGCCTGATCAGCGACGAGGTCTACCACGGTCTGGTGTACGAGGGTTCGCCTGCGACCAGTTGCGCGTGGGAGACATCGCGGGAAGCCGTGGTGGTGAACAGCTTCTCGAAGTACTTCGCGATGACCGGGTGGCGGCTGGGTTGGCTGCTGGTGCCCGACGAGTTGAAGCGGGCCGTCGACTGCCTGACCGGCAACTTCACCATCTGCCCGCCGACGCTCGCCCAGGAGGCTGCGGTCGCGGCGTTCACTGCGGAGTCCGTCGCCGAGGCCGATTCACTGCTGGAGGGATACGCGACGAACCGGACGCTGCTGCTCGACGGTCTGCGCTCGATCGGTATCGACCGGCTCGCCCCGACCGACGGTGCGTTCTACGTCTACGCCGACGTCTCGCACCTGACCACCGACTCGCTGGCGTTCTGCTCGAAGCTGTTGGCCGAGACGGGCGTTGCCATCGCACCGGGGGTCGACTTCGACACCGTCCGCGGCGGTGCATTCGTGCGGCTGTCGTTCGCCGGTTCGTCCGCGGACATCGAGGAGGCACTGCGGCGGATAGGTTCGTGGCTGCCTTAGTGGCCGGCTCATCCCAGTCCGGTGGACGAGCGTCGCCGCCGCGAGATAGCATCCACGCTCGCCGCGAGTAGCAGCACACCGCCGGTGACCAGGAAGTTGATGTACGACGACTGATTGAGCAGGCCGAGTCCGTTGGCGATGGTGGCCACCACGACTCCGCCGATCACCGCATCCACGGCCCGGCCCTTGCCGCCGAACAGACTGGTCCCGCCGATGACGGCCGCGCCGACCGCGTAGAGCAGGGTGTTGCCGGCACCGGAGGACGCAGACACCTTGCCTGCGTAGGACGCCGCGATGATCCCACTCAGCGCCGCCAGCGACGAGCACGCGATGAACACCGACACCCGGATGCGGTCGACGGCGATTCCCGCACGCCGGGCCGCTTCGGCGTTTCCGCCGACGGCGTAGATGTGGCGGCCGTAGGAGGTGCGGTTGAGGATCAGGGTCAGGGCGATCAGCAACACCAGAATCATCGGCAGCACATAGGGGATGCCACGGATCTCGACGTTCGGGTTGACGCTGCGATTGATGCTCAGCACATAGGTGACTCCCAGGGTCACCACCGAGATGCCGGCGACTCTGGCCATCACCACGCCGAACGGGGAGTGCGCCAGGCCGAGTGCTTTCTTGCTGCGGTAACGGTAGACCTCGAGCGCGCCGTACCCGATGACGACCGCCAGCGCGATGACCCAGCCCGCGGTCACCGAGAGGTTGTTGATGGTGATGCCCCGGATGACCGGGTCATCGACACGGACCGAGCCGCCTTCGCCGATCAACTTGAGGGTGACACCCTGCAGGCCGAGAAAGAAGGCCAGTGTCACGACAAAGGACGGGATGCCGAGTTTGGCCCGCAGTACACCGATCAGCAAGCCGATCAGCGCACCTGCGGCGATGCCCACAACCATGGCGGACCACCACGGCCAACCTCCATTGACGATGCTCAAGGCGGCCGCACACGCCGCCACGCCACCTGCCACGCCCGCCGACAGGTCGATGTCACCGAGCAGCAGCACGAAGACCAATCCCATCGCCAGCACGCAGATCGACCCGGCCTGCGTGACGAGGTTGGCGAGGTTCAGCGCCGACAGGAACCGGTCGTTGGCCAGACCGAACACCACGAACAACACGATGAGCCCGAGAACGGCTGGTAGCGAGCCCATGTCGCCACCGCGGACCCGACGCAGGTAAGACCTCACCGCCTCGCCGAAGCCCTCGTCGGTGCGGGAATCGCCGGCGAAGTCGGACTCGGCCAGTTCGCCCTTGGGTTGAGAACTGCCTCTCGGTTGAGAACTGACTGTCGTCATGCGGGCGTCCTTCACTTCCGTCACATCGTTTCGGCGGCGTCGGCCGGTGCCAGCCCGAGCCTCCCGGACCGCCCGGCGGTGATGAGTTCGACCACCTCGCTGTGGGTGACATCCGCGGCCTTGACGTCGGCAGCGACTCGCCCCAGGTACAGCGCGCAGATCCGGTCGGCGACCTCGAAGACGTCGATCATGTTGTGGGAGATGAACACGACGCCCACCCCGTTGTCGGCCAGCCGACGCACCAGGTCGATGACCTGCCGGGTCTGGGCGACGCCGAGCGCTGCCGTCGGCTCGTCGAGCAGAACGACCTTGGAGTTCCACAGCACAGATTTGGCGATTGCCACGGTCTGCCGCTGACCGCCGGACAGACTCGACACCGTCTGCCGCACCGACTGCACGGTGCGCACCGACAGCGACTTCAACGCGTCCCGCGCCATCGTCTCCATGCGGGCCTCGTCGAGCATGCCCCGGTGTTTGAGTTCGCGGCCCAGGAACATGTTCTCGACGATGTCGAGGTTGTCGCACAACGCGAGGTCCTGGTACACGACCTCGACGCCCAGCGCCGCGACGTCGTTGGGTCCGTGCACGGTCACCGGGGCACCCTCGAACAGGTAGGTGCCGGTATCGATGGGGTGGATCCCGGCGATGGCTTTCACCAGCGTGGACTTGCCCGCACCGTTGTCGCCGACAAGAGCGGTGACCTCGCCGGGATAGACCTGAAAGTTGATGTCATGCAGCACGTGCACGACCCCGAAACTCTTGTTCACCCCCCGCAATTCGAGGATAGGTTCGGCGCTGGACGTCATGTCGCTCAGACTCCGGCCGCGGTGCACATCGCCTCGAACTGACCCGCACACACCTCGTCCTTGGACTGGCCGCCGTCGGTGAACACGATGTCGACGGTGTCCTTGGTGATCGACTGCGGGGTCAGCAGCACCGAGGGCACGTCCCGGTTCCCCTGGTCATCACGCGAGGTGCTGTTGGTCTCGGGTTGGTTCCCGGCCGCCAGCGCGATCGCCGCGTCGGCGAGGGCACCGGCCTCTTCGGTCGCGGACTTGTACACCGTCATGCACTGCGTCCCGGCGAGGATGTTCTGCAACCCCTCGACCGTGGCGTCCTGTCCGGTGACCGGCACCTGCCCGGCGCGCTGGTTCTTCTCCAGGATCGAGATGACCGATCCGGCAAGGCCGTCGTTGGCGGCATAGACGCCGTCGACCTGTCCGCTGCCGGCGGTGTAGAGCTGCTCGAAGATCGTCACCGCCTTGTCGTTGTCCCAGTCCGGAACGGCTTGTTCGCCGACGATCGTGATGGCGGGGTCGGCGTCGACCACCGAGTGCGCGCCCTGGGAGAACAGAGTCGCGTTGTTGTCCGTCGGCGAGCCGTTGAGGAAGACGACGTTGGCGGGTCTGCCGCCCAGGCAGTCGACGAGGCCCTGACCTTGCAACTCACCGACTTTCGTGTTGTCGAACGACACGTAGACGTCGGCGGACCCGCCGAGGGTGAGCCGGTCGTAGTCGATGGTCTTGACGCCCTGGGCGGCGGCTTTCTGCTGTATGGACGCTCCGCTGTCGGAATCCAGGTTCACGATGGCCAGCACGGTGACGCCGTCGGCGATCATGCCGTCCGCGATGGTCGCCATCTGGTCGGCCGAACCCTCGGCATTCTGAATGGTGTACTCGACGCCGGCTTCCTCGAATGCCGCCTCCAGGGCGGGGCGGTCCTTGGACTCCCACCGGACCGAGGACTTGGTGTCGGGCAGGATGACGCCGATCTTGCCGCTGTCGCCGGCGGCGCCTCCGCCGCCCGAGTCGCTGCTGCACCCTGCGAGGGACAGACCGACGACAGTTGTCGTGAGCACGGCGGTGAACAGGGTCTTCGTAGGTGTCACGGAACTGGCCTCCGAGTGATTGTTTTGTTAGTCGACGAAACATATAACGTGACTCACGTCACGTCCATCAGTGGTTCAACGGGCTCCCATCAGGTGTTCGAGGGCCAGCTGGTTCAACTGCACGAAACCGAAACCCTTGGCCCCGAAGTAGGAATCGGCGGCGAACTCCTCGTACGCCGACCGGTCGGCCAGCAGCTCGGCGTAGGTCTCGCCCGGGTTCAGCGTGGGCACCCCCAGCTCGGCCACCTTCGCCCGCGCCATGGCCTCGCGGACCTCCGGGTCGGACCGGAACGCCGCCGCCCGGGCTCGCAGCAACAGATACATCCGCATGTTGGCAGCCGCCGACGCCCACACCCCGTCGGCGTCTTCGGTGCGGCTGGGCTTGTAGTCGAAGTGCCGCGGCCCGTCGTAGGCCGGGCCGCCACCGGGGCCACCGTGCTCGAGCAGGTCGACCAATGCGAAGGCGTTCGCGAGGTCACCGTGGCCGAACACCAGGTCCTGGTCGAATTTGATACCACGCTGACCGTTGAGGTCGATGTGGAACAGCTTGCCGCTGTAGAGCGCCTGACTGATGCCGTGCACGAAGTTCAGTCCGGCCATCTGCTCGTGCCCGGTCTCGGGGTTGACGCCGACCATGTCGGGGTCGGCCAGGGTGTCGATGAACGCCAGCGCGTGGCCCACCGTTGGCAGCAGGATGTCGCCGCGCGGCTCGTTGGGCTTCGGCTCGATCGCGAACCGGATTCCGGTGCCCTGGTCGATCACATATTCGCACAACAGGTTCAGCGCTTCGCGGTAACGCTCCAGTGCCGCCTGGACATCCTTGGCCGAGTCATATTCGCCGCCTTCCCGGCCTCCCCACATCACGAAGGTCTGGGCACCCAACTCGGCCGCGAGATCGAGGTTGCGCAGCACCTTGCGCAGCGCGAAGCGGCGAACCGCCCGGTCGTTGCTGGTGAATCCGCCGTCCTTGAACACCGGTTGGGTGAACAGGTTGGTGGTCACCATCGGCACGGCCAGACCCGAGGCACCGAGAGCCGATTTCAAGCGGTCGATCATCTTCCGTCGTTCGGCGTCGGAACTACCGAACACGAACAGGTCGTCATCGTGAAAACTCAGACCGTACGCGCCGAGTTCGGCCAGCCGTTCCACGGCTTCGACGACGTCCAGCGCCGGCCGGGTGGCGACGCCGAACGGATCGTTTCCCGGCCAACCCACCGTCCAGAGCCCGAAGGAGAACTTGTCGGACGAACGGGGAGTGAGGCTCTCCGGTGCGGGGACGCGGGAATCCAGGACGGTCATCGAGGGGTGCTCCTAGGACGAAAACGGCGCCTGGCACGTGGCCAAGTGGCGATACGGCGGTATTTTGTTCTCTGTGCGAACATAAGATGTGGCCTGCGACACTGTCAAGGCCAAGAACGAGGGGACACGACACTTGAACGGGACGGAAGACCGTCGGGCGGCACGAGTCGGCACCAGCACTGATGACGTTCGGCGTCGAAATCTGTCCAGCGTTCTGACGCTCGTGCATCGCCACCGGGCTCTCAGCAGGGCCGAGCTGACCCGGCACACCGGGCTGTCGCGTTCCACCACGAAGGATCTGGTGGAGGATCTGGCCGCCCGGGGCCTCGTCGAGGAGTCTCCCGCACCGTCGATATCGCAGGTCGGCCGGCCCAGTCCGATAGTGCGTCCGGGCAGACGCGTGCTCGCGGTGACCGTCACCCCCGAGGTGGACGCCGTGACGGTGGGAGTGGTCGCAATGGGCGGTGCCGTGCTCGACGTGGTGCGCTGCCCGACGGAGCGGGTGCCGACGCCTGCCGACACCGTCGCCATCGCGGCCGCTGAAGTGCAGCGGATCCGCGCCACCCTCGAACACGCACAGGCGATCACCGCTGTGGGCGTCGCGGTACCAGGGTTGGTACACGGCCCCGAATCGACAGTGCAGCTGGCGCCGAACCTGGACTGGCACGACGTCGAGATCGGCCAGGCACTCAGTGCGGCAACAGAACTGCCGGTGTATGCGGCCAACGATGCCAACGCCGGAGCCATCGCCGAGCATCTCTTCGGCAATCACCGCGACGCCGATCATCTGATCTACGTCAACGGTGGGCCCAGCGGGATAGGAGCCGGCTTCGTGGTCGCCGGTGAGTTGCTCGAGGGAGTGGCGGGCTACGCGGGCGAACTGGGGCACACCTATGTCGGCGGCGGCGAACCGTGCCACTGCGGCAGCGTCGGATGTCTGGAGACCGAGGTCACCCATGCGCCGCTGGCCCGGCTGCTCGCCGAACTCGACGGCGGCCAGTCCCGGGCGGGCCACCCCGACGGAGCGGAACGTGATGTCCTCAACCGTCAGGCGCGCTCGTTGGCCATCGCCTTGGGCAACGCGGTCAACATGTTGAACCCACGGCTGATCGTGCTCGGCGGATTCCTGCGAGTCTTCCCCGCTTTCGCCTCGGCAGTGTTGCGGGAAGAACTGGCACGGCACAGTATGGGTGCGCCGCGGGACCTGGTGCGGGTGGTGCCTGCCACCCTCGGTGCCGACACGTTGGCGATCGGTGCCGCCGAGTCCGCGTTCGCACCGGTGCTCGCCGATCCCGGGAGGTATTGAGATGGCCCTGGTCGCCGGGATCGACTCGTCGACGCAGTCATGCAAGGTGGTGGTCTGCGATGCCGACATCGGACGGGTGGTGCGGACGGCGTCGTCCCCACATCCCGGCGGCACCGAGGTCGACCCTGCTCTGTGGTGGGATGCGCTACAGCGTGCGATCTCCGAGGCAGGCGGGCTGGACGACGTGTCGGCCGTCTCGGTGGGGGCCCAGCAGCACGGCATGGTGTGCCTGGACTCCCGCGGACGAGTGGTCCGAGACGCGTTGCTGTGGAACGACACTCGTTCGGCCGAGGCTGCCGAACAGTTGATCGGCGAACTCGGCGGTCCCGCGGCCTGGGCGCAGCGCATCGGCGTGGTGCCGGTCGCGTCGATAACCGCGGCGAAGCTGCGGTGGCTGGCCGACCACGAGCCGGACCATGCCGACGAGACCGCGGCGGTGTGCCTCCCGCACGACTGGCTGACCTGGCGCCTGACCGGATCCTCCGACATCGCCGATCTGCGCACCGACCGCAGTGACGCCAGCGGCACCGGCTACTACTCGGCCGAAACCGACTGCTACCAGACCGATCTGATCGAACTGGCGTTCAGGGGACGCGTTCCCGCGGTGCCGCGGGTTCTGGGACCGCGCGACTCAGCGGGCGCCACGCCACGGGGAACCGTGCTCGGCCCCGGTGCCGGCGACAACGCCGCAGCCGCACTGGGATTGGGCGCAGCAGCCGGCGACTGCGTGGTCTCGTTGGGGACGTCGGGGGTGGTGAGCGCCGTCGGCCAGGCGGCGCCGCACGACGCGGAGGGCCTCGTTGCCGGCTTCGCCGACGCCACCGGGCATCAGCTTCCGCTGGTGTGCACCCTCAACGGGGCGCCGGTGCTGGCTGCGGTGGCCGAGATGCTGAGCCTGGACTTCGAGGAATTCGACCGGCTCGCGCTGTCGGCACCCGCCGGGGCCGATGGCCTGGTCCTCATCCCCTACTTCGACGGGGAACGCTCGCCGAACCTGCCCCGGGCCGCCGGCGCCCTGCACGGCATGACCACACAAAACCTGAACTCCGCGAACATTGCTCGTGCCGCCGTGGAAGGACTACTGGCCTCGATGGCGTATTGCACCGGCAAGATCGCCGAGCAGGGCGTCGCTGCCGAACGCATCATCCTGATCGGTGGTGGAGCGCGGTCCGAGGCCATCCGGCGCATCGCGCCTGCGGTGTTCGGCACGGCGGTGCACGTGCCGACGCCGGCCGAGTATGTCGCCCTCGGTGCGGCCCGGCAGGCGGCGTGGGTCCTCTCCGGCGAGCAGTCGCCACCCCCATGGACCGTCGGCGTGACCACCACGTACGACGCCACCACGACGCCCCGGGTGCTCGAGCAGTACCACGCCGCTCGAGAGCTCACGATGAGGTGACCGGACCTGTCGGTGGGGTGGTTTAGCCTGGGTTCATGTTCGAACGGGTGTTCGATGTGGATGCGGAGGCCGGTGAGGCTGAGCTGCGGGCGCAGGTCGAGCAGCTCGAGAAGCTGAAAAGCGTGGCCGCTGCGGCGCAGGCGCGGGTGACGGCGTTGTGGGCGGCCAAACGCCGCGCCGCTGAGCAGGCCGCTGGAGTGCCGGCACGCAAACGTGGGAAGGGGTTGGCGTCGGAGGTGGCGTTGGCCCGCCGCGAGGCTCCGGCGTGCGGGAACCGCCATCTGGGGTTCGCCCAGGCGTTGGTGCACGAGATGCCTCACACCCTGGCCGCGCTGGAATCCGGGATGCTTTCGGAGTGGCGGGCCACCCTGATCGTCAAACAATCCGCCTGCCTGTCGATCGAGCATCGCCGCGCGTTGGATGCCGAGCTGTGCGCTGACGCGTCGCGTCTGGTCGGCTGGGGCAACGGTCGGGTGGAGGCCGAGGCGAAGAAGATCGCCGCGCGCCTCGACGCTGCCGCGGTGGTGGCGCGGGCGGCGAAAGCCGCCGCCGACCGCAGTGTGTGGATCCGCCCGGCCCCGGACACCATGACCTACGTGACGTTCCTGCTGCCCGTCGCGCAAGGGGTGGCGGTGTACGCCGCGCTGAAACGCGACGCCGACACCACTTGTGATGGGCGGTCGCGGGGGCAGGTGATGGCCGACACCGCCTACGAACGGATCACCGGCAGGTCTGCCACCCGGCCGGTGCCGGTGGCGTTGAACATGGTGATGGCCGACACCACCCTGGCCGGCGACGATGACGAGCCGGCGTGGCTGCAAGGGTTCGGACCGATCCCGGCCGGGTTGGCCTGCGCGCTGACCGGCGACGCTGCCACCGACAAAAACGTGAAGGCCACGTTGCGGCGGCTCTACCGCCACCCGAAGTCGGGGCAGTTGGTGGCGATGGAGTCGCGGGCGCGGATCTTCCCCAAAGCGTTGGCGCGGTTTCTGCAGTTGCGGGATCAGACATGCCGGACCCCGTACTGCGATGCCCCGATCCGGCACTGCGACCACGCCACCCCAGCCCGCGACGGCGGCCCGACCAACGCGCGCAACGGGCTCGGTGACTGTGCGGCCTGCAACTACGCCAAAGAAGCCCCCGGCTGGCAGGTCAGCACCACCGACACCGACGGAAACCACACCGCCGAATACCGCACCCCCACCGCAGCGGTCTACCACTCCACCGCCCCACCACTACCCGGACCACCGCGCCGGCGACGACTCAGCCTCGTCGAAGGCCGACTCAGCATCGACCTCGTCACCTTCGACGCTGCGTGACGTACCAATCGAGCAGGTCCGGATCGTCGACGGCGCTGCGCTCGACGACCTTGGCCGGGTCGCCGCCCTGGAACAGCTTCTTGATCGGCACCTCGAGCTTCTTGCCGGTGCGGGTGTGCGGAACGCCTGGGGCGACGATGATCTCGTCGGGGACGTGGCGCGGGGACACCTCGGACCGGATGGTGCCGTTGATGCGGTCACGCAATGCATCGCCGAGTTCGACCCCTTCGGCGAGGACCACGAACAAGGGCATCCAGTAGTCGCCGTCGGGCTGTTCGGCGCCGATCACCAGTGCTTCGACCACCTCCGGCAGGCTTTCGACGGCCTGATAGATGTCGGCGCTGCCCATCCGGATGCCGTGCCGGTTGAGCGTGGAATCCGAGCGTCCGTGCACGATGACGCTGTCGTGCTCGGTGATGGTGATCCAGTCACCGTGACGCCAGACCCCCGGGAACGTCTCGAAATACGCGGCGCGGTAACGCTGTCCGTCGGGGTCGTTCCAGAAGCAGACCGGCATCGAGGGCATCGGCTTGGTGACGACGAGTTCGCCGACCTCTCCTCGCACCGGCTCACCGCCTTCGTCCCACGCGTCCAACGCGACGCCGAGGAACGGCGCGGACAACTCACCGGGCCAGACCGGCACCGTGCGGACACCGCCGATGAACGCCGACACCACATCGGTGCCGCCGCTGATCGACGCCACCTGGACGTGGTCACCGACGTTGTCTCGCAACCACAGAGACGATGCCGGCGGCAGCGACGACCCGGTGATCCCCACCGTCCGAAGTGCCGACAGGTCGTGGGTGCTCTTCGGCTGCGCCTCACCCTTCATGCAGCCCAGGACGTAGCCGGGGCTGGTGCCGAGCACCGTCGCGCCGACCCGGGACGCGATCTCCCACAGCGCGTCCGGCCGGCCCGCCGACGGACTCCCGTCATAACAGACGATCGTGGCGCCGACGAGCAGTCCTGCGATCTGGAAGTTCCACATCATCCAGCTGGGGCTGGTGAACCAGAAGAAGGTGTCTTCGCCGCCGATGTCGGACTGCAGCGCAACTGCTTTGAGGTGCTCGAGCACCACCCCGCCGTGACCGTGCACGATCCCCTTGGGCAGTCCGGTGGTTCCCGACGAGAACAGGATCCACAGCGGGTGCTCGAACGGAACCGCGACGGTGTCGATCGGGCGGTCACTGCGCGCGGCGAGGTCGTCCACGGTGAACGTCGCGGCCAGAGTGGGCAACCCATCTCGCAGCGCGGCGACCTCGTCGGTCTTGTCCCGGTACTTGCCGCCGAACGTGTATCCGTCCGCGGTCACCAACGCCTTGGGCTCGAGCTGGCCGAGCCGGTCGAGGGCGGCCTTCGCCGAGTAGTCCTGTCCGCAGGCGCTCCAGACCGCGCCGACGGCGGCGGTGGCCAGGAATGCGATCACCGCTTCGGGGACGTTGGGCAGGTACCCGGCGACGCGATCGCCGGGTCCGACACCGGCCGCACGCAGCGCATCGGCGAATGCGGCGGTGCGCCCGAGCATTTCGTCCCACGACACCTCGCGGTCCGGTCCCGCCTCGTTCACGTAGATGATCGCGGGCCGGTCCGTGCGCGTGTGGCGCACGATCTGGTCGACGTAGTTCAGCTGGGTGTCGGGGAACCACCGGGCACCCGGCATGTCATCGCTGCCGAGAACCGTCGCCCCACGATCACCGACCTCGAAGTAGTCCCACAACGTCGCCCAGAAGGCTTCGATGTCCGCGACCGACCAGCGCCACAGCGCGTGGTAGTCCGGGAACGCGGAACCCGTGCGCTGCTCGGCGAACCGGGCGAAGTCGGTGACCCGGGCGTCGGCGACATCTTGATCGGTGGGAACCCACTGGGGCGTCATGGGCGACCCGCCGCCCGCGGCACTGCCGTCGCTGTCAACGCGCACTCCATCCGCCGTCCATCGTGTACGAAGCTCCCGTAACCATGCCAGCAGCCGGTGATGCCAGCCAACCCGCCAGGGCGCCGACCTCCTCGGGCTCGACGAGACGTTTGACCGCGCTCTCCTTGAGCAGGATCTCGCCGATCACCTGGTCCTCCGGGATGCCGTGCGTCTTGGCCTGGTCGGCGATCTGCTTGGTCACCAGCGGGGTGCGGACATAGCCGGGGTTGATGCAGTTGCTCGTAACGCCGTGCGGACCACCCTCCAGGGCGGTCACCTTCGACAGCCCCTCGAGGCCGTGCTTGGCGGTGACGTAGGCGACCTTGAACGGCGACGCGCGAAGACCGTGCACTGATGAGATGTTGATGACGCGGCCGAAACCGCTGCGGTACATGTGCGGCAATGCCGCCCGGATCAGCAGGAACGGCGCCTCGACCATCAACGTCATCATCATCCGGAACCGCTCCGGTGGGAACTCGGCGATCTCACTGATGCTCTGCACACCGGCGTTGTTGACCAGGATGTCGACGCTCAGCTGCAGGCCCTCCAGCGCCTCGATATCAAGAAGATCCACCGCCCAGGCGGTTCCGCCGATCTTCTGCGCCAGGGACTTGGCTCGGACGTCGTCGATGTCGGCGACCGTGACCGACGCCCCACGGTCCGCCAACTCGCGCGCGCACGCCGCACCGATGCCGCTCGCACCGCCGGTCACCAAGGCGGTGCGCCCGCTGAGTTCGCTCACAGCACGCCGGCCTTCGCCAGTTGCTCGCGGTCGGCCTCGTCGAGAGTCTTCAGGTCCAGACCATTGGTCTCCCGGTTGAACAGGGCAGCCACCAGGGTGATCGCCGCGGCACCGGCGAGGTAGAAGGCGATCGGCAGCCATGAGTCGAACCTGTCGAGCAGCCACGTCGCGATGGCGGGCGCGAGCGAGCCGGCGACGATGGACGTCACCTGATAGCCAAGGGAGACACCGGAGTAGCGCATCCGGGTGGGGAACATCTCCGCCATGATGGCCGGCTGCGGAGCGTACATCAGCGCATGGATCATCAGACCGACGATGACGGCCGCCATGATCAGCAGGTAGTTCGCGGTGTTCATCATCGGGAACGCGAAGAACCCCCAGGTGCCCGCGAGAATGGCGCCCACGATGTACACCGGCCGGCGTCCGTACCGATCCGACAGTCTGCCGACCTGCGGGATCACCAGGAAGTGCACCGCGTGCGCAGCCAACAGGTACCACAGGATGTCGCCGGTGTCCGCGCCGACGTGGGTCGACAGGTAGACGATCGAGAACGTGACGACCAGGTAGTACATGATGTTCTCCGCGAAGCGCAGCCCCATAGCGGTGAAAACCCCACGCGGGTAACGCTTGAGCACCTCGAACACACCGTAGGACACGGCTTTTGTGCGTTCGACCTCCTCCTGCGCTTCCAGGAAGATCGGCGCATCGGTGACCTTTGTGCGGATGTAGTAGCCGATCACCACCACCACGGCAGACAGCCAGAACGCGACCCGCCAACCCCAGGACAGGAACGCCTCGTCCGACAGCACACCGGTGAGCACCAGCAGCACCACGGTGGCGAGCAGGTTGCCCACGGGCACCGCGGCCTGCGGCCAACTGGCCCAGAAGGCGCGTTGCTTGTCCGGGCTGTGCTCGGCGACCAGCAGGACCGCTCCACCCCATTCGCCGCCCACCGCGAAACCCTGGAGGAACCGCAACAGGACGAGCAGTATCGGTGCCCAGATGCCGATCTGCCCGTAGGTCGGCAGGCAGCCCATCAGGAAGGTCACGGCGCCGACGAGCAGAATCGCGAACTGCAGCAGCTTCTTGCGGCCGTACTTGTCGCCGAAGTGCCCGAACACGATGCCGCCCAGCGGTCGCGCGACGAACCCGACGGCATAGGTCAGCAGCGCCGCGATCAGCGCGTTGGCCTCACTGGTGCCCTGAGCGAAGAAAATCTTGTTGAACACCAGCGTGGCAGCGGTGGCGTAGAGAAAGAACTCGTACCACTCGACGACGGTCCCCGCCATCGAGGCCACCACGACGCGTTTGAGGCCGGCGGTCACCGACCGTGGTTCTTCGGTCCCCGGCTCATGTTGTGTGCTCATGGGAATCCCTTCTTTGTGACGCCGACCACAGATCTGTGTGAGTATTCATGCAGCTACCCCCCACTGCAATGACCAAAACTGCACCAGCCATCTGCAAAAATGCACATATGCCGTCACTGGATCGCCGCCCAAGCCCCGACGATCTGTTGGTCCTGCTGGCGGTGGGGCGGACCGGCCGGTACACGACGGCGGCCGATGAACTCGGCCTCAACCACACCACGATCAGTCGCCGCATCGCCGCCCTCGAACAGGCGATGGGCGGGCGGGTGCTGGCCCGTGTGGGTGGCGGCTGGGAGCTCACCGATCTCGGACGCGAGGCGCTGGCAGCAGCAGAGGTGGTCGAGTCGGCTGTCCGTTCGCTGGCCGTCGATGCCGGAGGGCGCCGCGCGCTGGAAGGGGTGGTTCGGATTTCGGCGACCGACGGCTTCTCCGCCTACATCGCCGCTCCCGCGGCCGCCGCGGTGCAGCGCAATCACCCCAAGGTGGCGGTGGAGATCGTCGCCGCCACCCGGCGCGCCACCCAACAGCGCTCGGGACTGGACGTCGAGGTCGTGGTCGGCGAACCGACCGTGCACCGTGCCAAGGCACTACGACTCGGCGACTACTGCCTGGGCCTGTACGGCTCCCGGGACTATCTCGACGAACACGGCGCGCCGTCGAGCATCGCCGATCTGCAGCGCTACCCGCTGGTCTACTTCATCGATTCGATGCTTCAGGTCGACGACCTCGATCTGGCGACGAGTTTTGCACCGGCGATGCGGGAGTCGGTGACGTCGACCAATGTGTTCGTCCACGTCGAAGCCACCAGGGCCGCCGCCGGCCTCGGCCTGCTGCCGTGCTTCATGGCCGACCGCCACGATGACCTGGTCCGCGTGCTGACCGATTCGGTGTCGATCCGTCTGACCTACTGGCTCGTCACCCGTGCCGAGACGCTGCGGCGGCCCGAGGTCGCCGCGGTGATCGACGCGATCACCGCGCGCATGGACGACCAGCGTGGCATGCTTCTCGGCCGGTGTAGGGCCGGGTCACCGTCGACGGCCGAAAGTGGCGAAGCGCCACAGATAACGGGGCAGGGCGAAGGCTGAGAGCGCCTTCGGCCAGGCGTCCGCCCGGAAGTAGGCGTCGGAGCCGCCGTCGACGAATATCACACTCCCGCAGAGGAAGTCGGCGGCGTCGGACAGCATGAACAGCATCCAGTCGGCCAGGCTGCCCGGGTCGCCGAACCCACCCACCGGCACCGGGAACGCGTTGACGGTCTTTGCCTCCCTCGGAGTTGCCAGTTGCTTCTCCAACAGCGGGGTGAGGATCGCACCGGGCGCCAGCGCGTTCAGTCGGATACCTTCGCCCGCCCAGTCGGAGGTGACGGCCTGTCGCCGTACCCACCGCGCTACGGCGATCTTGGACGCGGCGTAGGCCATCGCCGGTGCGGCCGGGCCGAGAAGACGGACGGCACGCTGGGCTTTGCGCGGGTCGCCCGCCAACAGGGCGCGCACGGCCCGTCGAGGCACCGCCGGCGTGGTCGTGGTCGAGTTGCTGGCCACCACAACGACCTTGGCTCTGCGCGCAACAGCCAGCCGGGGCCGCCAGGCGTTGAGCAGATCGACCACCCCGAAGAAGTTGACCTGATAGATCAGGCCGGCGCGGTCCACTCCCGGCGTCGGACCGATACCCGCCGCCAGCACCGCGCCGTCGAGGCGCTCGGCGAGCTTCAGCACGCGTGTTGCGGCAGTGGTCCGCCCCCGGTCGGCCACCACCTCGGCGTCCCTCAGATCCACGCCGATCACCACGTGCCCGTCGGCGCGGAGCCGCTGAGCCGCCTGAAGACCCATTCCGGATGCTGATCCGGTGACCACATAGGTACCCAGTGCTCTCACCTTTCGATGTTGTCTCGACCGCAGGGCTTGCACCAGGCATACCTGACCTGGTGCAGTCAGGGCATGCCCTTCATCGAACACGACCGTGGCCGCGCGTACTACCGGCACTGGGCCGCCGCCGAGCCGCGAGCCGCCGTCCTCTTCCTGCACGGGTTCGGCGAGCACACGGGCTTGTACCACCGGTACGGATTCGCCCTGAACGCCGCCGGCATCGACCTGTGGGCCGTCGACCAGTTCGGCCACGGACTGAGCCCAGGACAGCGGGGCGACTTCGCGTCCATCGAGGACAGCTCGGCGCTGGCCGACACCCTGACCGAACTTGCCGAGCAGCAGCGCCCGGGAATTCCGCTTCTCGCGCAGGGGCATTCGTTCGGCGCGATCGTGACGCTGTTCCGGCTACTGGACCGCAAGGACCGGTATCGGGGCGCCGTCATCTCCGGCGCACCGTTGGTCCCGATCCCCGAACTGCTCGACGCCGACACCTCGTTCGAACTCGATCCGGGCCTGCTGTCCTCGGATCCGTTCTATGTGGACTCGCTGGTCAATGATCCCCTGGCGTTCGTCGACGCCGACGGCGCGACCCTGGCCAGGGAATTGGACCGGGGGTGGGACCGCTTCGGCCTGGACCTGCCGTCGCTGTCGGTGCCCACCCTCGCGGTGCACGGGGTCAACGACCCGATCGCGCCGATCGGTGCGGTACGCGCCTACGCTGAGCAGATCGAGGCGCTGGAACTGGTCGAGTTCGCCGGTGGGCGGCACGACATCCTCAACGAGACCGTCCATCGTGACGTCGCCTCGGCGATCGTCGAGTTCGTCCACTCGACGTCATAGCCAGGTGTCTTCGGTCGTCGCGGTCAGGAACGCCTCGAGGTCGTTGCGCCAATCCGCCGGGGTGTTCTTCTCGGGTTCGATGCCGGTGTACCCGCCCTGGTAGAAGAGCAGCGGCCGCGGCTTCTTCTTCGGGACGTCGGACAGCGAGTGCACCGCACCGAAGACCACAAAATGGTCCCCGCCGTCGTGCACCGAGTTCACCGCGCAGTCGATGTGGGCCAGTGAGCCCTCGATGATCGGCGAGCCCAGTTTCGACGGTGCCCAGTCGATTCCGGCGAACTTGTCCGGTTCCCGCGAGCCGAAGCGAGCCGAGACGTCCTTCTGGTTCTCGTGCAGGATGTTGACGCAGAAATTGCCACTGGCCTCGATCGCCTGCCAGGACCGCGACACCTTTGTCGGGCAGAACAGCACCAGCGGCGGATCCAGGGACAGCGCCGCGAACGACTGGCAGGCGAAGCCGACGGGGACACCTTCGTGCACCGTGGTGATCACCGTGATGCCCGTGCAGAACTGGCCGAGCACACTGCGGAAGGTGCGCGGGTCGATGGGAGGATTACTCATCGACGATGATTCCTCGCGCAAGCGCTCGTCATTGCTACTTGAAGCCCACGCTGAAGTCATGGCCCCACAGTGACACTGCGGTGCTCTCCCGGGCAACCCACTTGTCGTCGTCCTCGACTTCGAGTCCCTCACAACCGAACTCGATGTCGAAGCCGCCGGGCGTCTTCATGTAGAAGGACAACATCTTGTCATTGACGTGCCGGCCCAGCGTCGCCGACATCTTGACCTTGCGGCGTAGCGCCCGGTCCAGACACAGCCCGACGTCGTCGGCGTTCCCCACCTCCACCATGAGATGCACGATCCCGCTGGGCGTCTCGCCCGGCATAAAGGCCAGACTGTGGTGCCGGGGGTTGACGCCCAGGAACCGCAACCAGGCGGGAGCGCCGTCGGCGGGCCGGCCGACCAGCTGGGGCGGCAGCCGCATCGAGTCACGCAGATGGAACCCGAGCACATCCCTGTAGAAGTGCAGTGTGTCCGCGTCATCGCGGGTGGTCAGCACCACGTGTCCGAGGCCCTGCTCCTCGGTGACGAACTTGTGGCCGTACGGGCTCACCACGCGGCGATGTTCCAGCGCGACACCGTGGAACACCTCCAGCGTGTTGCCCGACGGATCGTCGAAGACGATCATCTCGTCGACACGGCGGTCGGCCAACTGGGTGGCGGTGGCCTCCTTGTAGGGCGTGCCCTCCACCTCGAGGCGGTTGCGAATCTCCTGCAGGGAGGCCGCGTTCGCGGTCTCCCAGCCGGACTCGAGCAGCCGGTCGTGCTCGCCCGGCACGATGACCAGCCGGGCGGGGAACTCGTCCATGCGCAGATAAAGGGCACCCTCGGTGCTGCCGGAACCTTCGACCATGCCGAGCACTTTGAGCCCGTACTCGCGCCAGGCGCCGATGTCGGTGGTCTCGATGCGTAGATATCCCAGCGATCGGATGCTCATCTGGTGCCTCCGTTCTTCGCGCAAGCGCTCATCACAAGCCCCCGAGGAAATCGATGGTCAGCTTGTTGAACTCGTCGAACTTCTCCAGCTGCGCCCAGTGCCCGCACTGCCCGAACACATGCAGCGAAACGCGGGGAATCTGCTTGAGCGCCACCAGCGCCCCGTCGAGCGGGTTGACCCGGTCCTCGCGTCCCCAGATCAGCAGTACCCGCTGTCGGAGCTTGTACACGTCCCGCCACATCATGCCGAGCTCGAAATCCGCGCCTGCGAAGGACTTACCCATCGCCTTGGTGGCGGCGAGCGACTCCGGGGTGCTGGCGATCTGGAACCGCTCCTCGACCAGCTCGGGAGTGATCAGGCTCTGGTCGAAAACCATGATGCGCAGGAACTTCTCGATGTTCTCGCGCGTCGGGTCCGCCGCGAACCGGCCCAACAGCTTCACGCCTTCGGTCGGGTCGGGTGAGAAGAGGTTGACGCTCAACCCGCCCGGGCCCATCAGCACGAGCCGACCGGCCCGCTTGGGGTTGTCCAGTGCGAATCGCACCGCGGTGCCCCCGCCGAGTGAGTTGCCCACCAGTGCAGCGCGTTCGATGCCCAGATGGTCGAACAGGTTCAGCAGCGCCGTCGAGCTGTAGCGGTTGTACTGCTCGTGTTCGGCGTGCTTGTCCGAATGACCGTAGCCGGGTTGGTCGACGGCCAACACGTGGAAGTGCTGGGCCAGCACCGCGATGTTGCGGCCGAAGTTCGACCAACTGGAAGCACCGGGACCGCCGCCGTGCAGCAACACCACCTTCTCGGGGTGGCCGACACCGGCCTCGTGGTAGTGCAGCCGCATGTCATCGCGGACCTGCGCGTACCGGGAGGTCGACTCGAAGGTGATCTCTTGCTGTTGAGCGGCTTCTGCTGCGAAGGATGTCATCAGGCCGACCGACTAAACCATCGTGTCCTGCGGTGGCAGGCCGAACTCGTTGTTGCCGAAGATCAGGTAGGCACGCTCCGGCTCGTTCGCCGCATGCACACGTCCGGCGTGCGCATCCCGCCAGAACCGCTGCACGGGAGCGTCGGTCTGCAGCGCGGTCGCGCCGGCGCTCTCGAACAGCAGGTCGATCGACGCGATCGCGCGGGCGGTGGCGCGCACCTGGTCGCGCCGGGCTCGGGCACGCAGCTCGAACGGAATCTCTTCATCGGCCTTGAGAAGTTCGTACTCCTCGCGGACGTTGCCGATCAGCTGTCGCCAGCCGGCATCGATGTCGCTGGCAGCCTCGGCGATGCGCACCTTGGCGAACGGGTCGTCCTTGGATTTCTCACCGGCGAAGGCGGCACGCACCCGCTTGCCCTGGTGTTCGACGTGGGCGTCGTACGCGCCGTATGCCATTCCCATGATGGGGGCCGAGATGGTGGTGGGATGCATCGTCCCCCAAGGCATCTTGTACACCGGTGCGGTGTTGTTCTCCAGGCCGCCGGCGGTCCGGTCGTTCATCGCCTTGTAGGACAGGAACCGGTGCCGCGGCACGAACACGTCCTTGACGACGACGGTGTTGCTGCCGGTCCCCTTCAACCCGACGACGTGCCAGACGTCGTCGATGCGGTACTCACTGCGGGGGATCAGGAAGCTGCCGAAGTCGACCGGCTTGCCGTCCTTGATGACCGGGCCGCCGAGGAACGCCCATGTCGCGTGGTCACAGCCCGAGGACCACTGCCACGCGCCGCTGACCAGGTAGCCGCCGTCGACGACGGTGCCGGCGCCCATCGGCGCGTACGAGGACGACACACGCACCGTGGGGTCACTGCCCCACACCTCGTCCTGTGCCTGCTGGTCGAACAGGGCCAGGTGCCAGTTGTGCACACCGATGATGGACGACACCCACCCGGTGGAACCGCACGCGCTGGCGATGCGCCGCACGGCCTCGTAGAAGACGGTGGGGTCACACTGCAGACCGCCCCACTGCTCGGGCTGGAGCAGCTTGAAGAAGCCGACCTCGTCGAGTTCGTTGACCGTCTCATCGGGGAGGCGGCGCAGCTCTTCGGCGGACTGGGCACGCTTGGCGATCAGCGGCAGTAGATCGTCGATGCCGGCTAGAACCGCCTGCACGTCACGCTGTTGAATGGACGTCACGGATTGCCTCCCGGGAGCTAGGGCTTGGCGATGAGCGCTTGCACGAAGAGCAGATCGCTTACGGAAAGATTAGAACACGTTACGATTTGTGTCGAGCAGCGCATTGCTGTGGCGGCTGGACCTGCGGACATGCATTTCTGTAACCTGTTCTAGTTATCGAAGCGAGGAGGGCACAGCAGTGACGGATGAGCCGCTCGGCAGCCACGTGCTCGAGCTGGAGGTGGCCGACGTCGTCGACGAGACCGCCGACGCCCGGTCGCTGGTGTTCAAGGTCCCCGACGACCCGGGGATTCCGGCCGACAAACTCCATTACGCCCCTGGCCAGTTCCTGACGCTGCGGGTGCCCAGCGACCGAACGGGTTCGGTGGCCCGGTGCTATTCGCTGTGCAGCTCACCCTTCAGCGGCGACCCGTTGACCGTGACGGTCAAGCGCACCGCCGACGGCTATGCGTCAAACTGGTTGTGCGACCACGCTGCACCGGGCATGAAGATGCACGTGCTGGCACCGTCGGGCACCTTCGTTCCCGACGACCTCGACACCGATTTCCTGCTGCTCGCCGCCGGCAGCGGCATCACCCCGATGATGGCGATCCTGAAGTCCGCGCTCACCGAGGGCAGCGGCAAGGTGACGCTGGTCTACGCCAATCGCGACGAGAATTCCGTCATCTTCGCCACCGCACTGCGCGAACTGGCCGCCAAATACCCGGATCG
This sequence comes from Mycolicibacterium hippocampi, assembly GCF_010723735.1. Taxonomy (GTDB): domain Bacteria; phylum Actinomycetota; class Actinomycetes; order Mycobacteriales; family Mycobacteriaceae; genus Mycobacterium; species Mycobacterium hippocampi. The sequence goes on from NZ_BLLB01000002.1 coordinate 5,863,331, forward strand.
GCTCAACGCAGTCCACTGGCTGGAGTCGGTGCAGGGGCTGCCCAGCGCCACCGACCTGTCCGGCCTGGTCGCCCCGTACACCGCACGTGAGGCGTTCATCTGTGGCCCCGGACCCTTCATGGCCGCAGCCGAGGAGGCGCTGAAGTCGGCGGGTGTCCAGGCCGAGCGCATCCACATCGAGGTGTTCAAGTCCTTGGAGTCCGACCCGTTCGCTGCGGTGGTGGTCGAGGAGGACGACAGCGACGAAGGTCCCGCGACGGCAACCGTGACGCTCGACGGAGACACCCACGAGGTGTCCTGGCCGCGGAGCGCGAAGCTGCTGGACGTGCTGCTCGCCAAGGGACTGGACGCGCCGTTCTCCTGCCGCGAAGGTCACTGTGGCGCATGCGCGGTGCTGACCAAGTCCGGCGACGTCGAGATGGAGGTCAACGATGTCCTCGAACAGCAGGATCTCGACGAGGGCCTGATCCTGGCCTGCCAGGCGCACCCGCGCTCCGATTCGGTTGAAGTCACCTACGACGAATGAGCCGCGGACTACCATTCCGCCACGGGAGGCACACGTGAAACGATTTGCCCAGAAGTCCGCGTTCGCCAGGATTTCGATGGCCGCGGCGACCTCGGTCGTGCTGGCGTTGTTCGCGCCCGCGGCCGGGGCACACGCCGCGGTGGACACCGCCGACGCGTCGATCCCCGTCGATCCCGCGACCTCGATCGAAGTGCACACCACAGCGGACTGCGTGCGGGCCGTGAACCAGTGCTTCTTCACCGCGAGCGCCAATCTCCGCACTCCTGCGGGCGCGATCGGATTCCCCAGCGACCTGTGGGCCCGTCAGACCACCACGCTGCGATCGATGGACCGCAGCGTCTATCTCGACACCGCCTTCCAGGCAGAGAACACCCGGATGTTCAAGTCGATCGGCCCGGTCGAGTTCACCACGATCTACTTCGGTAGCGGACCGGTGGAGAAGTACCGACTCCAGGGCAACACCTGGCCCACCGACTGGTCGACCGGCCAGCCGAAGCTCGACGCGGACTACATCGTGTGCTCACACATCCAGGTGGTGTACGCCGGCGTGAACCTCACCACCCCGGACGCCTGCTCGCAGACCACTTTCGACTAGACACCGTCAGCGCGGCAGGCCCAGCAACCGCTCCCCCGCCATCGTCAGCAGGATCTGCTCGGTGCCGCCTGCGATGGTCAGGCAGCGGGTGTTGAGGAAGTCGTGCACCTGGCTGTTCTCCACCGCACCGGCCCCGTCGGCCAGGTCCATCCGGAACTCGGCGAGCGCCTGGCGGTACCGCACACCGATGAGCTTGCGTGCGCTCGCCTGCGGCCCAGGATCTCCACCACCTACGGCGAGCTGCGCGATGCGCTGGTCGAGCAACGACCCCATCTGCGCGGTGACGAGCAACGCACCGAGCCGATCCTGTTGCGCACCATCGGCTTCGAGCGCTGGATCTTCCCGGACGACCCGCAGCAGCTCTTCCATCGGGTTCCCCAACGCGGTGCCCTGGGCCATCGCAACGCGCTCGTTGGCCAGCGTGGTGCGCGCCAACCGCCAGCCGTTGTCGACCTCGCCGACCACCATCTCGTCGGGCACGAAAACGTCGTCGAAGAACACCTCGTTGAACAGCTCGTCGCCGGTGATCTCACGCAGTGGCCGGATCACGATGCCCGGCGACTTCATGTCGACCAGGAAATAGGTGATGCCCTTGTGCTTGGGAGCATCGGGGTTGGTGCGGGCCAGGCAGACGCCCCAGTGCGCGGTCTGCGCAGCAGAGGTCCACACCTTCTGGCCGGTGAGCTTCCAGCCGGAATCAGCGCGGACGGCTTTGGTCCGCAGCGCCGCCAAATCCGATCCCGCACCTGGCTCACTGAACAGCTGGCACCACTGCAGGTCTCCGCGCAACGTCGCGGGAACGAACTGCTCGACCTGCTCGGGGCTGCCGTGTTCGAGAATCGTCGGCACCGCCCACCAGCCGATCACCAGGTCGGGCCGGACGATCCCGGCTGCCGCCAGCTCCTGGTCGATCAGCAACTGCTCGGCCGGACCCGCCGCCCGCCCGTAGGGTCGCGGCCAGTGGGGTGCGAGCAGACCGGTCTCGGCCAACACGACCTGTCGCTTCTCCTCGGTGACTGCCACGACTTCGGCTACCGCCGACGCGATCTCGGGCCGCAGGTCGGACACCGACGCCAGGTCGATGTGCAGTTCCCGGCGCACCCCCTGCTGGGTCAACGCCGCGACCCGCCGGAGCCAGCGCGACCGTCCACCCAGGAACTGGGCGATGCCGTAGGCGCGCCGTAGATACAGGTGCGCATCGTGCTCCCAGGTGATCCCGATGCCGCCCAGTACCTGGATGCAGTCCTTGGCGTTGGCCTTGGCGGCCTCGATGCCGACCGAGGCCGCCAGCGCCGCCGCGATGGAGAGTTGCTCGTCGTTTTCGCCGGCAGCGTCGTTTTCACCGGCACCGTCGTCTTCACCGGCAGCGCGCGCCGCGTCGGCGGCGGCTACCGAGGCCTGTTCGGAGCGCAGCAGCATCTCCGCGCACATGTGCTTGATCGCCTGAAAGCTTCCGATCGGCTTGCCGAACTGCTCCCGCACCTTGGCGTAGTCGGTCGCGGTCTCCAGCAGCCACCGTGCCAGACCCGCCGCCTCGGCTGCCAGCACCGTCGCCGCCAGATCGACGACTCGCTGCCCGGACACCTCGAGCTCCTCGGCAACCGCGTCGTCGAGCACCACCCGCGCCAGCGGCCGAGAGAAGTCAGTGGCTTTCAGCGGCTCCACCGTCACCCCGTCGGCCCCGGCGTCGACGAGCAGCCAGCGCTCACCCGCAGGCAGCAGCAGCACCCCGCCGGCAGCGTCCTCGCCGGCACCGAGCACATGCGGCGCCGTTCCCGAGACCCGCCCGCCGGCGTAGGACAACTCGGCCGTCAACGCCACCCCGGCGGTGCGCTCACCACAGGCCAGGGCCTCGAGCAGACCGGCGTGCGCGCCGTCCAGGACCAACGTGGCCAGCGCAGTGGTGGCCACCGGGCCGGGCACCATGGCCGCGGCCGCCTCGTCGACCATCGCGCAGAGGTCCGCGACGGTGCCGTCGGCGCCGCCGTGCTCCTCCGGCAGCGCCACCCCGAAGATCCCCAGCTGCGCGAGGGCACTGTAAGGCGCCCGCCACGCACCCGGATCGCCTTGTTCGACGTCCCGCGCTGCGTCCACGACGGCCGATCCTGCCGCCCAGCTCCGCACCAGCTCGCGGGCGTCCGACTGCTCATCGGAGATGGCCGCCGAGTTCTTCAAAGATCCAGCCGACACCGGGACTCCTAAGCGTTTGGGGGAGAAGACGGTGCTTCCCACTAGAACGTGTTCTAATAGTGCCAGCGTTCGACCGTCAAGTCGACCGCCATCGCAGCAGGCAGGACGGTGTCTACATGGCACTGAGGTGAGAAGTTGGGGGCCGGTATGCGTATCGTTTTCCGCGAGACCGCATCACGAAGGAGACGCTCGTCGCATGTCTGGGACGTCTGAGTTGTCAGCCGGCGCCTCGCCGCCGCCTGCCCGTGCCGCCGGATCCGACTCCCGACCGCGCCAGGTGCTGAACGTGGCGGTGCTGGCGGAGTCCGAGCTGGGATCCGAAGCACAGCGCGAGCGCCGAAAGCGCATCCTGGACGCCACCTTGGCGATCGCGTCCAAGGGTGGCTACGAAGCCGTCCAGATGCGGGCCGTGGCCGAACGCGCTGACGTCGCCGTCGGCACCCTGTACCGGTACTTCCCGTCGAAGGTCCATCTGCTGGTGTCCGCGCTGGGCCGGGAGTTCGAGCGTATCGACGCCAAGACCGACCGGGCGGCGCTGTCCGCGGGCGTCACCGCCTACCAGCGGCTGAACATCATGGTCGGCAAGCTCAACCGGGCGATGCAGCGCAACCCGCTGCTCACCGAGGCCATGACGCGGGCATTCGTCTTCGCCGACGCCTCCGCAGCCGGCGAGGTCGACCACGTCGGCAAGCTGATGGACTCGATGTTCGCGCGTGCCATGAGCGACGGTGAGCCCACCGAGGACCAGTACCACATCGCCCGGGTGATCTCGGACGTGTGGCTGTCCAACCTGCTGGCCTGGCTGACACGGCGAGCGTCGGCCACCGACGTCAGCAAGCGACTGGACCTCGCCGTGCGGCTACTCATCGGAGACGGCGACCAGCCTAAGATCTAGCGGGTGAGCGACCTCCCGCCCGACGTGGCGACCGCCCTCGACGAAGCGGCGTCGGCTGCGCGGCTGCTGGTCACCTCCGACTTCGACGGGACCCTGTCGCCGATCGTCAACAACCCGTCTGACGCCCGGCCGCTCCCGCACGCCGGCCAGGCCCTCATCGAACTCGCCGAACTGCCCGCGACCGCCGCCGCGCTGATCTCCGGACGGGCGCTGCGCGACCTACGGACGTTGTCGTCGATGCCGCCGACGGTGCAACTGGTCGGCAGCCACGGCGCGGAGTTCGACTCGGGGTTCTCCCACGACATCGACCAGGACCTGTTGCAGCAGATCACCGACGCGTTGACCTCGATCGCGTCGGGCAGACCCGGCGTGACGGTCGAGACGAAGCCGGCCAGCGTCGCGCTGCACGTCCGCAACGCCTCCGAATCCGACGGCGACGCTGCACTGCGTGAGGCGCGCGCGGCGTCCGAGGGCTGGGAGGCGCACGCGACCGCGGGCAAAGCGGTGCTGGAGTTCGCCGTGATCTCCACCGACAAAGGCGAGGCGATCGACATCCTGCGCGACCAGTATGACGCGACGGCTGTGGTGTTCTTCGGCGACGACGTCACCGATGAGAAGGCGTTCCGGCGGCTCCGCGACGCCGACGTCGGGGTGAAGGTCGGGCCGGGAGAGACGTTGGCCCGGTTCCGTATCGGCTCACCCGAGGACGTCGCGACGGCGCTGCGGCACCTGGTCGACACCCGGCGTCGTTTGTCAGATCAGCAATCTCCCTTGGCGTTCTGACGAGTTCGGTCCAAGCTTGTCTGCATGACAGACTCTCCGGACGCCGTGAACGCGCTTGCGACCGAATGGGATGAGCGGTACACCGCACTCGCGACAGAGATTCCCGACGGCGTTCCCAGTGCCGTGTTGATGGGCGTGGCGCGCGAGCTCGCAACAGGACGGGCGCTCGAAATCGGCTGCGGCGTAGGCGCCGACGCCGTCTGGCTCGCCGGCCAGGGCTGGGAGGTGACCGCGCTGGACGTGTCCCGAGTGGCGCTGGAACGCGCTCGAGCCAGGGGTCAGCGAGCCGGTGTCAATGTGGAGTGGGTGTGCGCCCGCCTCGAGGACGCCGAACTCCCCGGTGCCGGTTTCGACCTGGTGACAGCGCACTATCCGGCCCTGCGGCATTCACCGGGACGCGACGCCCAGAGGGCGCTGCTGGCGGCCGTGGCGCCCGGCGGCACGCTGCTGGTCGTGCACCACGCCGATGTCGATGTGGAAAAGGCCAAATCCTACGGCTTCGACCCAGCCGACTATCTCAGCCACGACGACGTCGTCGAGTTGCTCGGCGACGACTGGGACGTCGATGTCGAAAGACGGCGGCCGCGCGACCAACCCGCCGGGCTGGACGGTCAACACACCCACGACGACGTGGTGCGGGCGCTACGCAGGCGGACCTGACGTCCGACCGCGGATCAGCTCGGTCTCGAGCACCTCGATCACGGGCAGCCCCGATCTCGGCGGGTTGTGCAGCAGCTCGCCTGCACGGCGCCCCTTTTCGACGCCGGGCTGCACGACCGTCGTCAGGCCGCGCTGAAGTGCGTCGGGCACGCCGTCGAAACCGGTCACCGTCATCTGGCCGGGCACGTAGATCCCGCGGGCGCGCAGATGGTCCATCGCGGACAGCGCAAGCACGTCGGCCGTACAGATCAGCGCCGTGATCCGCGGGTTGGCCTCCAGCGCGACCTCGGCGCCGGCGCCACCCGAGGTGATCAGGTGCTCATAGCTCTCGACCACTGTCAACGACTCCGGATCCAGCCCGGCCGCGGACATCGCGTCGAAGACGCCCCGGATGCGTTCACTCTGGACGTGGAAATGCGGCGTCCGAACCCGCTCGGGATCGGCCAGCGCCGGACCCGGCCCGCCGTGGGGCCAGTCGCGGCCCAACCGCATCGTCAGCAGTCCGATCTCGCGGTGGCCGAGCTCGATGACATGTTCGGCCAGTCCGCGCATCCCGGCGCGGTCGTCGATGCCCACCCGGGAGGCGCCGGGGACGTCCTTGGGCTGGTCGACCACGACGACGGGCAGCTGTCGCTGCAGCACCGCGGGCAGATAGGGGTCGTCGTCGGAGGCCGAGTACACGACGAAGCCGTCGACCCCGGCGGACAGCACCGCCGCCGAGCCCTCGGAGACGCTACGGTTCGGGCCGACCGCGACCAGTAGCAGGCCCTGGCCGACCGCCTCGCAGGATTCGGCCAGGCCCGCAACAAAATCCAGCGCCGCCGGGTCGCTGAACGAGTAGTTCAGCGGCTCGGTGATCACCAGCCCCACTGCGCCGGCCCTGCGGGTGCGCAGCGACCGTGCCACCGGATCCGGCCCCGGATAGCCGAGCCGCTTGGCGGTGGACAACACCCGATCGCGCAACTCGGCCGACAACTGATCGGGCCGGTTGTAGGCATTGGAGACGGTGGTGCGCGAGACCTTGAGCTCAGCGGCCAGGGAGGCCAGGGTCGCGCGCCGCCGCGGCGCCGGACTCCTGGACATGCACGTTGACGTTAGTGGACACGCGGGATTGTGCAGAGGACCGCGCCCTCCGGCGCGGCACCCGGCTGCCCGCCCAGACCACGAGCCAGATGCCACACGCGATCGTCACGATCACAAAGCTCGGCGGCAGGTTGAACATCGCCGACGCGGTCAGGCCCAGCCACACCGAGACCAACCCGATGGCCGCCGACACCGCCATCGCACGAATCGGGCGGGCCGTCACGATCAGCGCCGTGGCGGCGGGTGTGACGACGAGGGCGAACAGCAGCAATGTGCCCACCGCTTGGACCGCCATCGTGATGGTGATTCCCAGCAGCACCATGAAGGCGATCGACAATCCGCGTACCGGAACACCTTTGGCCTCGGCGACCTGGCTGTTGACCGATGTGAACAACAACGGCCGGTAGATGAAGGCGATGCTTGCGGCCAACACCACCAATAGTCCGAGGAATCCCAACAACTGGTCGGTGGTGATCGCCAAAAGATTTCCGAACAACACGTTCGTCAAGGTCGACGAGTTGCGGGTGGCCAACGAATTGAAGAACAGCCCCAGACCGGTCGCGAAGGCGAGCACCGTACCGGTGGCGACGTCGCGGTCGGTGGCCCGCTTCCCCAGAGCGCCGATCACCAGCGCACCGCCGACGCAGAACACTCCCAGCCCGACCGCTGCGGGCAAGCCGAGCAGCACGGCGCCGGTGGCCCCCGGCAGACCGATGTGCGCCAGCGCGTGCGCGGCGAACGACGAGTTGCGCACGACGATGAAGTAGCCCATCAGCCCTGCCGCCAGCGCCACGATGGTGCCGCCCAGCCATGCGTTGCGCATGAAGGACGAGCCCAGAATCTGTACCCAGTTGTCCTGATAGCCCATCGCCACGATGGTCTGCGTCATCACACACTCCGCATGTAGAGATCCCCCTGCAGGGTATGCGCGACCTTGATCGGCGTGCCGTACATGTGGGTGAGGAGCTCGCCATCGACCACCTGGTCGATGGCGGCGTGGTGAGCGTGGCCGTCCAACAGGTAGATCGCGCTGTCCAGGATCGTCAGCAACGGATTCAGGTCGTGTGCCACCACGAGGACGGTCACCCCCAGTTCGCGCTTGAGACGGCCCAGGAGCACCACGATCTCGTGCTGATTGCGCAAATCCAGTGACGCCAGCGGCTCGTCGAGGATCAGCATCCTCGGGCGCGCGACCAGCGCGCCGGCCAATGCGATCCGCTGGCGCTGACCGCCGGAGAGTTCCGAGAGTCGGCGATCCGCGAGGTCGGTGGCATCGACCCAGCCCAACGCCTCGTCGACCCGCCGGCGATCGGCGGCGCTGGGCCGGGCGAATCCCCAATGCCGCCCCGTCAACCCGAGGAGCACCGCATCCCTGCCGCGTATCGCCTCACTCGCGTTGGCATCGTAATGCTGTGGAACGTAACCGATCTCGTTGTTCAGCACACCGGGTCGCTCGCCGTAGACCCGTACCGTTCCCTTGGCGACGGGGACCAGCCCGAGGATCACATTGAGCAACGTCGTCTTACCGGCGCCGTTCGACCCGATGACGGCGACGAAGCGGCCGACGTCGACCTGCAACGTCGAGTCCGACCAGATCGTCCGCCCACCGCGAACCACGGTGACGTCGTCGAACGTCAGCGCAGGTTCGGCCCCGGACTCATACAGGGACACCGAGCGCCTCTGCGAGGGAGTCCAATTGGGCGACCTGCCAGGTCTGGAAGGACTCGGTGTTGGGCGGCACCGTCTCGGTGACCTCGACCACCGGCACTCCCGCCTGCTCGGCCGCTGCCCGGAGCTGCTCGGGCACCGACCCTTCGGTCTGGGTGTTGTAGATCAGCACGTCGACCCCACGATCACCGAGAAGTCGCAGGAACGCGTCGAGGTCGGCGGGAGCCGGCTCAGCCTCATTCGAGGACGCCAGCTGATAGCCCTCGGGTGTCCGGTTCTGCAGCCCCACGGCCGCGCCCATGTCGTCGAAGACGCTCTCGGTGGCCGCGAAACTCTTCCCGCCAGAACCGGCCTTGATGGCTGCGACGGTGTCGTTGTACGGGGTCATCACGTTCTCGAAAGCCGTGTGACGCTCCCGGAAGTACGCCTCGGCGTCAGGCGCCAGCTGGCCGAGTTCCGCGGTCACCGCTTCGGCGACTTCGGCCACCGCCGACGGGTTGTACCAAACGTGCGGGTTGGCTTCGCCTTCGTGATCGTGGCCGGCCTCGCCTTCGTGGCCGTGGCCGGCCTCGCCCTCGTGTGCACCGCTGAGCTCGACGGCATTGACGACCGGGGCGTCGGGCGCGGACGTGGCGGCCACCTTGGCCGCCCACTCGTCGTAGTGGCCGCCGTTGATCACGACGAGTTGGGCTCCGTCGAAAAGCGCTGCATCGGAAGGTGCTGGCTCGTAATCGTGAGGATCCACCGACGAGCCGGCCAGCACCGTCGTCACGTTCGCGCACGCTCCACCGAGCTGCGAGACGATGTCGCCCCACTGATCGACGCTGACAACGACGTCGACGGGCGTTGCCGGGCACTCGCCGCCCGCCGCTGTGGTGGTCTCACCCGATTCGGCGGGCTCTTCGCTGGATCCGCAGGCTGACAGCGCGAAGGGCGCAGCCAGCATGAGTGAGGCCGTGAGCAGACGCAGTTTCGGGGACAACGAGGAGATCACCCGGTAACGATAACCGTTTCCAGTACATCCCGCACAATCGCTCCCGGATCGGCGGCTGTCAGTGATCGTGTCCGACGGTCCCACTGAGCTCGTTGGGAGTCTGCTCGAGCGTCGCCGAGGTGGTCACTCCGGCTGCCTGCAGGTCGACCAGGTGAATCTGCTTGGCAGCCGGGTCGCTGACGTAGACGGCGTCCTCGCGGGTGAACACCGCCGGGCCGGGTTGCTGCCAGTCGTCGGGTTCTGACCACGGCTCGGTCACCTGGATGGACCTCACCGTCTCACCTGTCACCGGGTCGAACACGTAAAGCTTGCCGTCAGTGCCGAGGATCAGTGCCTCCCCCTGCGGCCCACGACCGAGCGACCGGAACCAGTAGCTCACCCCTGCAGGCAGCGCGACCAACTGGAGCTGGTCGGTGGTGGTGTCGATCAAAGAGAACTGTTGCGGCCGCTCCAGTTCAGCGTCCGGATCGGTCTTCATGTCGCCGAGGACCACCGGTGAGTCCTCATGACCCCGGGTGTTGCCGATCCGCCCGTAGGGAGTCGGGCTGGCGATCTTGGTGAATTCTCCGCTTGCGTACTCCAGGACTCCGTCCTCGCACCCCAGGATCACGACTTCGTCGGCAGCGACCGATTCGCCGTGGATGCCGGGGCACTCCTCGCTACGGGCGATCTCCCGGTCACCCCTCGTCGCCACCGCTCCGGTGCGGTTCTCGGAGTCGCCGATGCTGTGCACCAGGGTTCCGTCACTCAAGATCACAGCCACACCATGATGTGCTTGCGGCGTGGTGAAGTTCTGGGTTTCGGGCATGCCGTCCGCGAGGGCGTGTGGATCGAATGCGGTGATCTCACCCGAACCGTCGGCGAACAACACGGTGTGCTCGCCGTGGGCAACCACATGCCCGGCGTCGGAGGCCGGGAAGATGTCGTCGGTCAATGTCCCGGCGGTGGCGTCGAGAACACGGAAGCCCTCGGCTGTGGTCACCAGGACGTGGTCGCCGTCTCCGGCCGGATTGATTCGTAGGAAGCCGTCCAACGGAATGTCCTGTGCCACCTCGAGGGTCCCACCGTTGAGCACATAGAGACCGCCATCGTAGGTTGCGACCAGAGGCTCGACGATGGGAGCGCCCTGGGGACTCTCAGAGGCCTCACCCGAACACGCCACCAGCGCGGCGACCGTGAACGACATGGCTCCGACGCGGTAAAGCCACCGCGATGTGGACATTGATTGCTCCTTCCGAGCTTGATTGCAGATGGCCTGCGGCTATCGCAGACCGGTGACGATGGAGTCGGTGTTGGCTCGCATCATGTCGAGGTAGGTGCCGCCCGGTGTTCCTGGTGGACTGAGCGATTCGCTGTAGAGCGGCACTATCCTGACGTGCACTCCGGCTTGTTGGGCCAGCACGTTCGCCAGCTTCTCCGGCTGTGACGAGTCGACGAAGATGGCCGGCACCCGCGCGGACTCTATGGCGTCGACCAGCGAGTGCAGATCCGCGGGGCTGGGCGCGGCCAACGTGGTGCCGCTGGGAACGATCGCGCCGATCACGGTGAAATCGAACCGTTGCGCCAGGTAGCCGAGAACGTGGTGGTTGGTCACCAACTTGCGGCGTTGGGGCGCGATGGCGGCAAAGTCACGGGCCATCATGGTGTCGAGTTCACGAAGCTGCTCTCGGTACTTCTCGGCATTTCGCGAGACGGCCGCACTGTCGATGCCGTCGACTTCACCGATCATCGTCTCTTCGATGACGTCGACGGCGGTGATCATCCGTTGCGGATCGGTCCAGAAGTGCGGGTCGGGCGTCCCCGCGCCCTCCCCCTCCGCGTACTCGATCGGATTGATCTGCTCACCTACCGCGAGCGTCGACACCCCGGCCTCCGCGGCGCTTTCGACGTTGCGGATGATGTTCTCCTCCAGGCCGAGGCCGTTGTACACGATGAGCCCGGCGCTGTTCATCGCCGCCGCGTCCTGTGCCGAGACCCCGAACGAATGCGGGTCCGCGTTGGGCTTCATCAGCACCCGCACGTCGGCGGTGTCCCCCACGATGTTGCGGACGACGTCTCCGAGGATGTTGGTGGTGACCACGATCTCACCGGTGGAGGTCGAACCTCCGCATGCCGTCAAGGCTGCGCACAGCAGCGCGAAGATCCAGACAAGCGACCCTCGGATCATCGACCGGACTCCACCATCAGACCGGGCGAGACCTCGGTGCGCAGCGTACGGGCGATACGCAGTCCGTCAGCGTAGTCGATCTCGTACACAGCCCGATCCGACGCATTGTTCACATAGGCACGGTCGGAGTCGATCTCGATCACCGGCTGCGCCCCGTCGACGGGAACACTGCCGGCGAACAACGCCACCCGTGCGGTCTCGGCTGCCGTGTTGACGTCGAATGCTCCCAGCGTCCCGTCGCGGTGCAGGACGAGCACCGTGCCATCACCTGAAGTGTTGGCCGCCAGAGCATCCGGCACGGGGATGACGGTCCACCGCCGCTGGCGGCTGTCGAGCACCCATACCGCCCCGTCGGATACGCCTGCGAAGACATCGGAGCGGTCACGGTGATCCATCCGGTTCGGGCGCAGTGCGGGCGCTCCGGGTGGAACCGGCATGGCGGTGACGGTGAGATCACCGTCACCACCGGCAACCCGCACCGCGCCGGTATCGCACCCGATCACCACTGCTCGCCGAGTAGCCGACGACCACAGAGGTTTCGGGCATTCACCCGCCAGTTCCGTCGCACCGTCGGCATCGATCACCCGAAGCCGGCCCGCATCGCTGGCGGTGATTACCCTGTTGCCGTAGGGCGCCGCAACGACCGCATCAGCACTGACCGTGAGCTCGTCTGGCGCGACCACGGACCTCTCACCGAGCTTTTCCCGGTCGAGCAGATCAATGGCGCCGCTTGCGGTTCTGATGGCGACCAGTGAATTGCTGGCGCTCGCAGCGGCCACCGGTACATCGAGTGTGGCGGCCAATGAGGGCTCGGTGGCGAAATAGTGGTAATGCTCGCCATGGTCGAATGTCCACGCGCCGGCATCCACGACCCGCGTGCCGTCGCCGGTCTGCAGATATACAAAGCGACCGTCGCCGCTGATCGACGCAACGGGGCCGTAGGAGCCGATGCGGGTTCCGGACTCCTCGACCGCGTCATAGACCTCGGTGTCCCCGGTGGCCGGGTCGACGAGCACCAGCTTGGTCAGGGGCCCATCGAGTTCTTCTGCGCCTTCTACGGTTACGTCGTCAGTTGCTGTCTGGGAGGCCGGTGTCTGAGAGGCCGGGGCCGGCGCACCGCCGCCGCATCCGGCCACCACACAGGCCGAGGCAGCGGCAATCGACATCCGCTTCCCTTTGGTGCGCATCAGCGACAGGAGCGCGGACAGGAAGAACATCAACACGGCGACCACCGCGATGGTGGCCCCGCCGGCGGTACCTGCGTGCCAGGAAATCACCAGTCCCAGGTACACGGCAGCAGAACCGATGAGCGCGGACAGCAGCATGACGCGCGGGATCGATCGGACCCACGTCAGCGCCGTCGCCGGCGGCGCGATCAGCAGCCCGAGCACCAACAGCGTCCCCACCACGTGGAACGACGCGACCATCGCAACGGCTATCAGCGCTGTCAGCGCCGGGATCGCCAACTGTGGACGCAAACCCAGTGTGGTGGCCTTTCGCGGATCGAACGTCACGGCCACGAAGGCACGGTGCCCGACCATCACCGCGCCGATCGTCAGGACCAGCGCCGCGGCGAGCACGACCAGATCGATGGTCCGTACTGCGAACACGTCACCGAACAGGAATCCGGTGAGGTCGACAGCGAAGCTCTGCGACCGCGAGACGATGATCACCCCCAGCGCAAGCATGCCGACCAGCAGCAGCCCGGTGCTGGTGTCCGAAGAAAGCCTCGATGAGCGGCCCACGAGGGCGACGCCCACCGCCATGACCAGTGCAGCGATCAGGCCGCCGACCATCAGGCTGACGCCGGCCAACGCCGCCAGAGCCACCCCGGGCAGCATGCCGTGCGTCATCGCCTCGCTGAGGAACACGCTGCGGCGCAACAGCACCCAGCATCCGACCAGTGCACACAAACAGGAGGCGATCACGCCGGCCACCAGTGCGCGTAGCACGACGTCCGCCTCGAAGGGTTCGGTGAGCCAGGGCGTCATGCCGTACAGTGATAGCAGTAATGACAATCATTTTCAACAAAGCCAGCCCCGCTACCGCGGCCGAGGCAGTTCACATCGAGTTGAGCGACGTGGACTTCAGCTATGTGCAGTCCCCGGTTTTCCGTGGGTTATCGCTGTCTGTGACCCCGGCCGCCATCACCGCGGTCGTCGGCTCCAACGGAGCGGGCAAGTCGACACTGCTCGCGTTGCTCGCCGGAGTTTCACTGCCGGACAGCGGAACGGTGCACGTCGGCGTCGGTGAAGCCGCCTTCGCCGTGCAGCGCAGCCATGTCACCGACACTTTCCCGATCACGGCCGCGGAGGCGGTGATGATGGGGCGCTGGCGCCGGCTCGGGCTGATCCGCCGCCCGAGCGCCACAGACCGTGCGGTCGTCGAGCACTGGCTCACCGCCCTCGGCCTCACCGGCGTACGGCGCCGCACACTCGGCGAACTCTCGGGTGGCCAGCGGCAGCGGGTATTGCTCGCGCAGGCGTTCGCCCAAGAGGCACCGCTCCTGCTGCTCGACGAGCCGACCACCGGTCTCGACACTTCGGCGAAGTCACTGGTGATCGCCCACCTGCGCAACCTCGCCGACGCGGGAACGACGATCGTTGCGGCGACCCATGACGGCGATGTGGTGATCGCGGCAGATCACCACATCGACCTCGACGAAAGGCGCAAGCACTAGTCTTGACACATGCCCGGCGCATCCGTCGACCTCAATGCCGATCTCGGCGAGAGCTTCGGGGTGTGGACCCTCGGTGACGACGATGCCATGCTCGACCTGGTCACCAGCGCCAACATCGCGTGCGGTTTCCACGCCGGCGACGCTGCCACCTTGGCGCGCACCTGCCGGGCCGCCGCTGAGCGGGGCGTGCGCATCGGCGCCCAGGTGAGCTACCGAGACCTCGAAGGGTTCGGGCGACGGTTCATCGACGTGCCACCCGATGACCTGACCGCCGACGTCATCTACCAGATCGGCGCGCTGCAGGCCCTTGCCCGTGTCGCGGGAACCGAGTTGAGCTACGTCAAACCTCATGGCGCGCTGTACAACTCGATCGTCGAGCACCGTGATCAGGCGCGCGCCGTGGTCGAGGCGGTGCACGCGGTGGACCCGGGGCTCGCGGTCCTGGGGCTGACCGGGTCTGCGCTCTTCGCCGAGGCGCAGCGGGTGGGTCTGCGTACCGTTGCCGAAGCGTTCGCCGACCGCGCCTACCGACCGGACGGCCGACTGGTCTCGCGGCGTGAGCGCGATGCGGTCTTGAGCGACCCTGATGAGATCGCCGAGCGGGTGATGTCGATGGTCTCGGCCGGACGAGTGACCGCGGTCGACGGGTCGACCATCCAGATCTCCGTCGAATCCATCTGCGTGCACGGTGACTCCCCGGGAGCCGTGGCGATCGCCTGTGCGGTGCGGGATCGACTCGCTGCCGACGGCGTGCGTCTGGAGCCGTTCAGCTAGCACATGGCGGTGCGCCCACTAGGGTGGCGTGGTGCGCCTGAAGTTCGGCCGGCCCGACCTGGACTCCTACTCCGCTCACTTCGACGTGCCTGTCGCGTCGCCGGCGAGCCCGCTCACGGTTGCCTGGGGCGGTGTCACGACACTGCACATCGACGACGGCAGCTCCGCGCTCATGACCGACGGGTTCTTCTCCCGGCCAGGCCTTCTCACCGTCGCCACCCGAAAGCTGGCGCCGTCACGTGAGCGAATCCACGCCGGACTCTCCCAACTCGGGGTGGGCCGGCTCGACGGGTTGGTTCCGGTGCACACCCACTACGACCATGCGATGGATTCCGCCGTGGTCGCCGGACTGACCGGCGCCCGGCTGATCGGTGGCGCCTCAGCCGCCCAGATCGGGCACGGAGGGGGACTCGACGACGTCCGCACCGTCACATCCGGCGGCCCGGTCACCGCCGGGAACTACGACATCACCCTGATCGAAGGTGACCACTGTCCGCCCGACCGATTCCCTGGCGGGATCACCGCCCCGATCGTCCCCCCGGTGAAGGCGTCGGCGTACCGGTGCGGGGAGGCGTGGTCGATGCTGGTGAACCACCGGCCCACCGGCCGGCGGCTGTTGGTCGTCGGCAGCGCCGGATTCCTTCCGGGCGCGCTGTCCGGTCAGCGGGCCGAGGTGGCCTACCTGGGCGTCGGCCAGTTGGGGCTGCAGCCGCAGAGTTACCTCACCGAGTACTGGACGCAGACCGTGCGTACCGTCGGAGCACGCCGGGTGGTGCTGATCCACTGGGACGACTTCTTTCGGCCCCTCGACGAACCGTTGCGCGCGTTGCCCTATGCCGTCGACGACCTGGATGTGTCGATGCGGATCCTGAGCCGGCTGGCCATCGACGACGGCGTGGAATTGCACCTGCCCGCGTTGTGGCGACGCGCCGATCCGTGGAGCTGACGCTGGCGCTGACCGCGCTCATCGCCGTGCTCGGGTTCGCGCTCGTGCGGCCACACCGCTGGCCCGAGGCCGTCGTCGCGATTCCCGCAGCCGCGTTGGTGCTGGGTGCCGGTGTGATCTCCTGGCACGACGCGGTGGCCGAAGTGGGAAGGCTTCTTCCGGTGGTGGGCTTCCTGGCAGCAGTGCTCGTACTGGCACGGCTGTGCGACGACGAGGGGCTTTTCCAGGCCGCCGGCGCGGTGATGGCCCGTACCACGTCGGGAAGCCAGAACCGGTTTCTGGCAGCGGTTTTCGCCATCGCCGCCGCGGTCACTGCGATCCTCAGCCTGGACGCCACCGTGGTGCTGCTGACCCCGGTGGTCCTCGCCACCGCGCGCACCTTGAGCGTCTCGGCGCGACCGCACGCCTATGCGACCGCACACCTGGCCAACAGTGCGTCGCTGCTGCTACCCGTGTCCAATCTGACCAACCTGCTGGCGTTCAGCGCGGCGGGACTGACTTTTCTGCACTTCGCGGCGGTGATGACGTTGCCCTGGCTGGCCGCGATCGCCGTGGAGTTCGTGCTGCTGCGTTGGCTTTTCGGCAATGAGCTGGCCGTGCAACCCCGACGGGACACCGTCAGCGAGCCGATCGAGGTACCTGTCTTCGCCCTCGTCGTCCTGGGGCTGACGCTGGCCGGCTTCGCGCTGACCTCCCTGGCCGGCTTCTCCCCCGCCTGGGCCGCGCTTGCCGGGGCGGTGGTGCTGGGTGTCCGCGGTCTCCGTCGGAGGCGCACCTCCATCAGGCGGATTGCCGCCGCCGCTGATGTGCCGTTCCTGGCATTTGTGCTGTGCCTGGGCGTCGTGGTCGACGCGGTGATGAACAGCGGGATGGAATCGGCCATGCGCCAGGTGATTCCCGATGGCACCGATCTTCTGTCGCTGCTCGCGATCGCCGCGGTGGCCGCCGTGCTGTCCAACGTCGTCAACAACCTGCCGGCCGTGCTGGTGCTACTGCCGCTGGTGACCGTGGCCGGCGCCCCGGCAGTACTCGCGGTGCTGATCGGGGTGAACATCGGGCCGAACCTGACCTATGTCGGCTCGCTGGCCAACCTGTTGTGGCGGTCGGTGGTGCGGCGCGATCTGGAGGTCGGTTTCGGCGAGTTCAGTCGAATAGGCCTGTGCACGACGCCGGCGGTGCTCGTCGCCGCCGTGCTGGGGCTGTGGGCCGGGATACAGCTGTTCGGGATCTGACCGTTACTCAGCCGGCTCGGCCGTCACCGCACCCGTCTGCCACGATGCGCGCACCGACCCCGCTGGTGAGCCGCTCGACGGGCGTGCCGGCGTGAGCGCACGCCGCGATCACCGAGTCCGGCGACGCCGCGGCGAACAGCCCGTAGAGCACCTCGTCGGCGGGAGCGGCCAGTACCGCCATCAACGTCGTCGCCGGGCCTGAATCGGCGCGGCAAGCGACAGCACTTCGGGTCAAGCTGGCCACGAACGCGTCGAGGTCGTGTGCGGTGACCTCGGGCCGATACCATTCCGCCAGGTAGTACCCGCATTCCTCAGTCCACACGGTGCAAACCGTAGGCGTGCCGACGCGGCGGCAAATCAGGGAATTCCCTCACGTTTTCCCGCTCGCTGTGCGCGCACAGCGAGGGTCGCCACGTCCAGCGTCAGATTCGACACCGCCGCGGGCCGGCCGACACGCGTCCGCTCCGGCCCCCGGCAAACGGTTGTCAGCTAACTGGCGAACCCCCTGCACATCCCGGGCAAGCTGATAAGCTCGTCCAATAACCGCATACCTGGCAATCCAGGAGGTTTCCCACAGGTGGAGTCACGGTCGCAACGGCCGCTTGCTCCAGCGCCGCCGTCCCCGGTAGGGCACGCATCACCATTGCACTACCAGGCCACGGTGCGCCGACCGGTGGAAGCTCGTGCGGTCGACGGGTTCCTGGCCGCGGCGGCCCTGGCTCCGGCGGGTCTGATCATCGAGGGTGAACCCGGGATCGGCAAGACCACGCTATGGCTGGCAGCGTTGTCGCAGGCAGCCGAGTCCGGGTTCACGGTGCTCTCTGCGCGTGGTGCGCAATCCGAGTCGATCCTGGCCTATGCCGGGCTGGAGGATCTGCTCGGCGGTATCGACCAAGCCGTGGTTGCCGAACTGCCCGCACCGCAACGTGCCGCGGTCGAGACGGTGCTGCTCCGCACCCAGGCGCACGGCCGCGGCGCCGACCAGCACGCCTTGTCGGCTGCGTTGGTGTCGGCTCTGGACACGATGGCGGCGACGGCACCGGTGTTGCTCGCCATCGACGACCTGCAGTGGCTGGATCCCTCCAGTATGGCCGTGGTGGCGTTCGCCACCCGCCGCTTCGCCGGAGCCGTGGGGGTGCTGGTCACCGCGCGCAACGATCCCGACGGCGTCGCCGCGAGCGCGCGTGTACAGATGTCACGCCCCGACGCGATCGACCTGCTTCGGGTGCGTCCGCTGAGCCTCGGCGGGGTCGGCGCGTTGATCGCCGAACGCCTCAACCGCTCGTTCACCCGTCCGGTGCTGCGCCGAATTCATCAGACGGCGGGCGGAAACCCCTTTTACGCGTTGGAGCTGGCACGGGCAATCGACTCAGCCGCCCCCACCGCGGGTGCGGCCGGCCAGGTGCCGCTTCCAGCGACACTGACCGAGGTGGTGCGGGCCCGCATCGGTAGCCTGCCCAGCGCTGTTCAAGACGCACTTCTGGTGGTGGCCTGCGCCGGAACGCCCACCGTGGCGCTGGTCGCTCACGCCATCGGCGCCGAAATCCCGCAGGCTGCCGCGCTTCTCGAAGACGCCGAGGTCGACGGCGTGATCACCATAGAGGGACAGAATCCGCGCTTCGCCCATCCGTTGTTCGCCCACGGCGTCTACACCGGCGCCGCAGCGGGCCGGCGCCGCGCGATTCATCGGCGGCTGGCCGAGGCCGTCGAGCAGCCCGAGCTGGCAGCCAGGCACCTGGCCCTGGGATCCGTCCACGGCGATGCCGTGCTGTGGGAGTCACTCGACGCCGCAGCCGAGTCGGCACGCCGGCGCGGAGCCCCCGCGGCAGCGGCAGAGCTACTCGAACTGTCCGTCGGGCTCGGGGGCGGCACCACGACCCGTCGTATCCGGATGGCCGGCTACTTCCTGCACGCCGGGGACGTCCGCAGGGCCCGAACCCTGCTCGAAGAAGTCCTCGACGAACCGGCCACCGGCAAGGCACGCATCCAGGCGCTGCGATTGCTCGCCGAGGTGCGCATGGTCGACGACAGCTTCGGCGAGGCTGCCGAACTGCTCGAGCAGGCGGTGGCAGAAGCCGGCGACAACGTGGGCTTACGTGCACAACTCTCGGTGAACCTGTCGTTCGCTCAGGGCAACGCAGGCGACCACGCCGGGGCGCTGTGCACCCTCGAGGACGCGGTGGCCGACGCCGAGCAGCTCGCTCACCCGCAGCTGCTCGCGCAGGCGCTGGGGATCCGGACCGTACAGCGGTTCCTCCTCGGACAGGGCCTCGACGAGGCCGGACTCGCGCGAGCCGTCGACCTCGAGGATCCCGGCGCCCCCATGCCCCTGGCGTTGCGCCCCAGCACCAACACCGCGCTTCTGGCGTTGTGGAGCGGACAGCTGGACCGCGCCCACGAACTGATGGCCACGCTGCGCAGGCGGTGTATCGCAGGTGGCCGCGAGGTCGACCTCGTGTACCTCGCTCTCCATCACGCGCAGTTGGAATTGTGGCGGGGCAATGTCTCCGAGGCCACCACGATCACCGACGATGCCGTGGAGCGGGCTTCCCAGCTGGGGGGCGACTTTCCGTTGTACGTGGCGCTGACCACCAGCGCGGCCCTTGCCGCGTTCGCCGGCCGCGTCGACGAGGCCCGCCGCGACGCCAGAGAGGCGCTCGCCGCCACCCGCCGTTTCGGCTCGGACGCAATCGACGTGTGGCCGGTGGCGATCCTCGCGTTCCTGGAAGTCTCGGTGGCCGACTTCCCGGCCGCGGAGGCCGCCGTTGCGCCGGTGCTGGCTCGACTGGAGCGTGCTCCCGACGCCACCGAGATCAACGTCGCACCGTTCTTGCCCGATGCCATCGAGGCCCTCCTCGGGCTGGGTCGCCGCGCCGAGGCGCAGACCCTGATCGAGCGGCTCGAAAGCAATGGCCGCCGCCTCGACCGCCCGTGGATGCTCGCCGTCGGCGCCCGCAGCCGCGCCATCCTGTTGGCATTCGACAACGACATCAACGCCGCGATCAGCGCCGCGACGCAGGCGCTGAAAGAACACGACCGGCTTCCGATGCCGTTCGAGCGCGCCCGCACCCAGCTGGTGCTCGGCCAACTCCAGCGCCGGCAACGAAGACGCGAAGCGGCCTCGGCCGCCCTGACCGAAGCGCTCAACACGTTCGAGAAGCTGAACACACCGCTGTGGGCCGCGCGTGCCCACGCCGAACTCAGCCGTACCAAGCCGAGCCGGAATCAGCCCGGCGCGTTGACCGCCACCGAACAGCGCGTCGCGGAACTGGCCGCGTCCGGGATGAACAACCGCGACATCGCTGCGGCACTGTTCATCAGCCTCAAGACCGTCGAGGCCAATCTCACCCGCATCTACCGCAAACTCGGTATCCGGTCCCGGGCACAGATCGGCGCTCGTCTGCACCGACGCTTCTGAGCGCCGGTCGCCCGATGGTCGGCTAAACCCGCCGCTGGCGGGCGATCTCGGCGAGCACCACCCCTGCCGCGACCGATGCGTTGAGCGACTCCGTCGGCCCGGCCATCGGAATCGACACGACGGCATCGCAGTTCTGCCGGACCAGGCGAGACAAACCCTTGCCCTCCGAGCCCACCACCACCACAACCGGTCCGTCGCCGACGATCTCGTCGATCGCGGTGTCGCCGTCGGCGTCGAGGCCGACGACCTGCAGGCCGGAATCGGCCCACTGCTTCAGGGTGCGGTTCAGGTTCGTCGCCCGCGCCACCGGCAGCCGCGCGGCGGCACCGGCACTGGTCCGCCACGCCACCGCGGTCACCGACGCCGACCTGCGCTGCGGGATCAGCACGCCGTGCCCACCGAACGCGGCCACCGAACGGATGATCGCACCGAGGTTGCGCGGGTCGGAGATGTTGTCCAACGCGACCAGAAGCGGGGGCACCGCATCACGTTTGGCCTCGGCCAACAGATCGTCGGGGTGCGCATAGTCATACGGCGGCACCTGCAGTGCCAGGCCCTGGTGCATGCCGTTGGCGGCGATGCGGTCCAGGTCGTGGCGCGGCACCTCGAGGATGGAGATCCCGTTGTCGGCGGCGAGTTGCACGGCCTCGGTGAGTCGTTCGTCGGAGTCGGTGCCCAGCGCCACGTACAGCGCGGTCGCCGGCGCTCCGGCACGCAGGCACTCCAGTACCGGGTTCCGACCGAGGACGATCTCGGTGTCGTCGGTTTTCTTGTGCCTGCCCTGTTGCTTGCCCTGTTGCTTGCGGGCGGCCTGCGCGGCGCGCTTGCCCGCCGGGTGGTGGGGCCGCGCACTCGCCGGCGGTGTCGCGCCCTTGCCTTCCAGGCCACGACGCCGGACACCCCCCGATCCGACCGTCGGCCCCTTCTTGGTGCCGGTTTTACGTACCGCGCCGCGCCGCTGGGAATTGCCCGCCATTACTTGTCCGACCCGTCCAATAGTGACCATTGAGGACCGTCAGCGGTGTCGGTGACCTCGATGCCTGCTTCCTTGAGCCGATCGCGGATCGCGTCGGCCTCCGCCCAGTCCCGCCGCGCCCTGGCGTCTGCACGGCGCCGCACCTCGGCGAGCACCAGCACGTCCACCGCCGCGAGAGCGGCCGACGTCTCGTCGCGAGACTCCCAACGTTCGTCGAGCGGGTCGGCGCCGAGGATCCCCATCATCGCCCGGATCGACATCGCGTGGGTCAGCGCCGTCTCGTGATCACCTGCGTCGAGTGCCCGGTTGCCCTCGGCTCTGGCCGCGTGCACCTCGGCGATCGCCGCAGGAACCGCGAGATCGTCGTCGAGGGCCGCGCCGAACCTGGGGGTCCACTCGCCCGGCACCACCGCACCCACTCGACTGCGCACCCGATGAAGAAAGTCCTCGATGCCGGTGTAGGCCCTGGCCGCGTCCTGCAGCGCGTTCTCGGAGAACTCCAGCATCGACCGGTAATGCGCACTACCCAGGTAGTAGCGCAGCTCGGCAGCCCGAACCCGTTGCAGCACAGCGGGTATGGCCAACACGTTGCCCAGCGACTTGCTCATCTTCTCGCCGCCCATGGTGACCCAGCCGTTGTGCAGCCAGAAGTTGGCGAACCCGTTCCCGGCAGCCTCGGCCTGGGCGATCTCGTTCTCGTGGTGCGGGAACACCAGATCCATTCCGCCGGCGTGGATGTCGAACTCGGGACCGAGGTATGCCTCACACATCGCGACGCACTCGGTGTGCCAACCGGGCCGACCGCGCCCCCAGGGCGTCGGCCACGACGGCTCCCCCGGTTTGGCACCCTTCCACAACGTGAAGTCCCGCTGGTCGCGTTTGCCGGTCGCGACGCCTTC
The DNA here is from genome assembly GCF_010723735.1 of Mycolicibacterium hippocampi. Lineage (GTDB taxonomy): Bacteria > Actinomycetota > Actinomycetes > Mycobacteriales > Mycobacteriaceae > Mycobacterium > Mycobacterium hippocampi. Next base: position 5,885,817 of record NZ_BLLB01000002.1, read on the forward strand.
TCCCTGGTGGACGTCGTCGGGCTTGTGCCCGGAGAGCTTGCCGTATTCGGGCAGCGTCGCGACGTCGAAGTACACGTCCCCGTCACCGGTATAGGCGTGTCCCCGGTCGATCAGCGACTCGATCAACTCGACCATCTGGGTGATGTGCCCGGTCGCTCGCGGCTCCGCCGACGGCGGGAGCACCCCGAGAGCGTCGTATGCCGCGGTGAAGGCCCGCTCGTAGGTCGCCGCCCATTCCCACCACGGCCGGCCGGCGTCGGCGGCCTTGTGCAGGATTTTGTCGTCGATGTCGGTGACGTTGCGGATGAACGCGACGTCGAAACCCTTGGCGGAGAGCCACCGGCGCAGCACGTCGAACGCGACACCGCTGCGGACGTGGCCGATGTGCGGCAGGCCCTGCACCGTGGCGCCGCACAGGTAGATCGAGACGTGGCCGGGCCGCAGTGGCGCGAAATCGCGCACACCGCCAGACAAAGTGTCATAGAGCCGCATGCCAGATGCGGGGCGTTCGGTCACGACGGGCCAGCTTACCGGCCAGTTCAGGCCTGATCGTCATCGCCGACCACATCGGCTGTCAGGAGCGCGGTGGCGATCGCCGCCAGGCCCTCGCCCCGCCCGGTCAGGCCGAGGCCGTCGGTGGTGGTCGCAGACACCGACACCGGGGCGTCGAGGAGTTCGGCGAGCAACTGTTGCGCCTCGGCGCGACGCGGACCGATCTTCGGGCGATTGCCGATGACCTGCACCGCGGCATTACCCACCCGCAGGCCGGCCTGCGTCAGCAGCGAATGCACATGCCGGAGCATGTCCGCGCCGCTGACCCCACGCCACTCCGGGCGATCCGTCCCGAACACTTCACCGATGTCACCCATGCCCGCCGCCGAGAGCAACGCATCACACAATGCATGCGCCGCGACGTCGCCGTCCGAATGCCCCGCGCAGCCGTCATCACCGTCGAACAGCAGGCACAACAGCCAGCACGGGCGCCCGGCTTCGATGGGGTGTACGTCGGTGCCGAGCCCGACTCTCGGGGTCGACATCAGCGCCGTCAGGAGGCGGCGGCGAGTGCCTCGTCGAGAATGGTCGCGGCCTTCTCGTCATCGGTGTTCTCGGCCAGCGCCAGCTCGCCGACCAGGATCTGCCGCGCCTTGGCCAGCATCCGCTTCTCGCCGGCCGACAGTCCGCGCTCCTGGTCACGACGCCACAGGTCACGCACGACCTCGGCGACCTTGTTCACGTCACCGGAAGCCAGCTTCTCCAGATTGGCCTTGTAGCGACGTGACCAGTTGGTGGGCTCTTCGGTATGCGGGGCCCGCAGCACCTGGAAGACCTTGTCCAAGCCTTCTTGTCCGACGACATCGCGCACGCCCACGTACTCGGCATTGTCAGCGGGCACCCGAACGGTGAGATCTCCCTGAGCGACCTTGAGGACGAGGTATTCCTTCTGTTCGCCCTTGATGGTCCGGGTTTCGATCGCCTCGATCAACGCAGCACCGTGGTGTGGATAGACAACGGTGTCTCCGACCTTAAAAATCATCAGTTTCGAGCCCCTTTCACCCCTCGATGTTAACACGGGCCGCTACCGGGTGCGGATCAACGGTGCAGGTCAGGGGCCATCGTTGGGGAACACTAGGGGTTGACAGGCCAAGCAATCCGTGCAAGGCCGACGCCACCGAACCGGACGTTCGCGCCCGCCACCCAACGGCCGGCAACGCCTGGAATCGGCTGTCCGCGAGACGCATCGCCCCTGCGCTACCGCGTACATCCGTCACCTACTACTCTGCATAGTCGAACCGCCGGAACCACCGTGGACCCGGCGTGCCACGTCGCCCAGCCGGCCGAGCAGGAGGCCCCAGTGAACCCCTTCAAACGGCGCACTCGTGCATACGGGCGGACGGTCGCCGTCGCGGCGCTGGCTGCTGCGGCCGCGCTGAGCGGCTGCAGTGCCGGTCAGGTCGCCCAGACCGCGACCCAGGAAGCGGCGATCAACGGCACCAGCGGACTCGCCGGGCCCATCGCCCTGCGCAACATCCACATCTACGCCGTCCAGACGACCGACTACATCGAGCCCGGCACCGACGTCGATCTGGTGTTCGTCGCCGCCAACACCTCACCCGACGTCAGCGACGAGCTCGTGTCGATCACCACCGACATCGGCGACGTGTCGTTGCAGGGCGACACCAGCGTGCCGGTCAACGGCGTTCTGGTGGTCGGAACCCCCGACGGCCAGCCCAGCCCTCTGGAGAGCGTCGAGCCCGCCGACACCGCCCAGGCCACCGTGGAGCTGTCCAAGCCTGTCACCAACGGCCTGACCTACGACTTCACCTTCACATTCGAGAAGGCGGGTGAGACCACCGTCGCCGTCCCGATCTCGGCCGGCGAGGCGCCCCTTCGCGACTCCGGTGAATCGGGCGGCAGTCATTCGGGCGGCGGCCACTAGACAGACCCGGCCGTACCGAGAGATCGGTTGCAGACACGGCCGACAATCGCTGAGGTTATGTCGGTCCCGCCGGTTACCGTCACGGCGTGGCCCGGGTCAGTTCGAAAACGCGTTCGCAGTACCGCTGCTCGGAATGCCGGCACCTCACCGCCAAGTGGGTGGGCCGTTGCCCGGAGTGCGGCACCTGGGGCACGGTCGATGAAGTCACCCTGATGGCGGCCACCGCGTCGGCCACCTCCCGTGCGGTCACCCCCACCTCCCCGGCCGTACCGATCAGTTCCATCGACCCCGGGACCACCCGACACTTCACCACCGGTGTCAGCGAACTGGACCGGGTGCTGGGCGGCGGACTGGTGCCCGGCTCGGTGACGCTGCTGGCGGGTGATCCGGGCGTCGGGAAGTCGACGCTGCTGCTGGAGGTCGTCCACCGCTGGGCGCAGACCGGGCGCCGGGCGCTGTACCTGTCCGGTGAGGAGTCCGCGGGCCAGATCCGGCTGCGGGCCGAACGCACGGGCTGCACCCACGACGAGGTCTACCTCGCCGCCGAATCGGACCTGCAGACCGCGCTCGGCCACATCGACGCGGTGCAGCCCTCGCTGGTGGTGGTGGACTCGGTGCAGACGATGTCCACCGCCGAGGTCGACGGGGTCAGCGGTGGTGTCACCCAGGTCCGCGCCGTGACGACCGCGCTGACGATGACGGCGAAGACGACCGGTGTGGCCATCCTGCTCGTCGGCCACGTCACCAAGGACGGCGCCATTGCCGGGCCTCGCTCGCTGGAGCACCTCGTCGACGTCGTGCTGCACTTCGAAGGTGACCGCTCGTCGTCGCTGCGGATGGTGCGCGGCGTCAAGAACAGGTTCGGCGCGGCCGACGAGGTCGGTTGTTTCCTGCTGCACGACAACGGAATCGAATGTGTCTCCGACCCTTCCGGCCTGTTCCTCGACCAACGTCCCAAGGCGGTGTCGGGCACCGCGGTGACGGTCACACTCGACGGCAAGCGCCCGATGATCGGCGAGGTTCAGGCGTTGATCGGCTCGCCTGCCAGCGGCAGCCCACGGCGCGCGGTCAGCGGTATCGACTCCTCGCGCGCGGCGATGATCACCGCGGTGCTGGAGAAACGGGCCGGGCTCCGCGTCGGGATGAACGACATCTACCTGTCCACGGTCGGCGGGATGCGGCTGACGGACTCGTCGTCCGACCTCGCAGTGGCCCTGGCGATCGCATCGGCGTACATGGACCTGGCGATGCCGACGACCGCGATTGCCATCGGTGAGGTGGGTCTGGCCGGCGATCTGCGACGGGTCACCGGGATGGACCGCCGGCTGGCCGAAGCCGCCAGGCTCGGGTTCACCTGTGCGGTGGTCCCCGCCGGGGTGACCTCCGCACCGGCCGGACTGCAGGTGGTGTCGGCCGACAACATCACCTCGGCATTGCAGGCGCTGCGACGGATCAGCAAGAATGACGCAAGCTGAAGTCAGTCCGGGGCAGAGCCGACGACTCAACCGTGGAGAAGACATGGCCGTGAAGTCGACGGGTCGGGCCACCCGCACCGTGGTGCCGTTGGCGCGCCCCACACTGCGGGAGACCATCGCCCGGCTGGCGCCGGGAACAGCTCTGCGCGACGGCCTGGAGCGCATCCTGCGCGGCCGAACCGGTGCCTTGATAGTCATCGGCTACGACGACGGCGTCGAGACCATCTGCGACGGCGGGTTCTCCCTCGACGTCCGGTACGCCCCGACCCGGCTGCGCGAGCTGTCCAAGATGGACGGCGCGGTGGTGCTCTCCAGCGACGGCAGCCGCATCCTGCGCGCCAACGTGCAGCTGGTGCCGGATCCGTCGATCCCCACCGAGGAGTCCGGTACCCGGCACCGCTCCGCCGAGCGCACCGCGATCCAGACCGGCTATCCGGTGATCTCGGTGAGCCACTCGATGAGCATCGTGACCGTCTACGTCGCCGGTGAGCGCCACGTGGTGCCCGAGTCGGCCACCATCCTGTCGCGGGCCAACCAGACGATCGACACCCTGGAGCGCTACAAGACCCGCCTCGACGAGGTCAGCAGGCAGCTGTCCACCGCGGAGATCGAGGACTTCGTCACGCTACGCGACGTGATGACCGTGGTGCAGCGGCTGGAGATGGTGCGCCGGATCAGCCTGGAGATCGACTCCGACGTCGTCGAACTGGGCACCGACGGCAGGCAACTGAAACTGCAACTGGAGGAGCTCGTCGGGGACAACGACACCGACCGCGAGCTGATCGTGCGCGATTACCACGCCAATCCCGACCCACCGTCGGCGGCTCAGGTCAGCGCCACCCTCGAAGAGCTCGACAGCCTGTCGGACGGCGAACTTCTCGACTTCACCACGCTGGCGCGGGTGTTCGGTTATCCGTCGACCGCCGAAGCCCAGGATTCCGCGATGAGCTCACGCGGCTACCGCGCCATGGCCGGCATCTCCAGGCTGCAGTTCGCCCACGTCGACCTACTGGTCCGCTCGTTCGGATCACTGCAGGGTCTGCTGGCGGCCAGCGCCGCCGACCTGCAGTCGGTCGACGGGATCGGCTCGATGTGGGCCCGCCACATCCGGGAAGGCCTGTCCGCGCTGGCCGAGTCGACGATCGCCGACCGGCTCGCCTGACGGCGCAGAATCAGCCGACCGGACCCGGCACCGGCATGTGCGGGGCACCGTCCACCGTGCCCTGACCGGGCTGGGTGGCGGACTCGGCGAGGACGAACGGCACGGGGGCCGAACGCAGGTTGCCCAACTGGACGACCAGGTTGTAGGTCCCCGGCCCGATGGGCTGACGTGGCAGCGGGCAATTCGGGGCTGAACTCATCCCGGTCCACGTCACCTCGGTCGTCACCTGCTCGCCGGGCTGGAAGGTCTTGATCAGCGTCTCGTTGGACGGTGCGCAGTCCAGGTTCGACCAGAGGCGTTGATTGTCCAGCGAGTACACGTATGCGGCCAGCACGGCGGCGCCGACGTCACGCTGGCAGGCGACCAGGCCGATGTTGGTGACCACCATGGTGAACTTCGGCTGATCGCCGACCACGTACTGCGGCACGTTGGTGATGCCCTTGACCGCGAGGGTGGAGTCGGGGCAGTCGTCCCCCTCCTGCATGATCGGCGGCGGCACGACGGCGGCCGTCGGGGTGGCGGTGGGCGGCGGGGCGTCCTGAGCCGGCGGCTGGATCGGCGTCTTGACCTCGGGGTTCTCCCCCGGCAGCGGGGTTGGTGCGGCGGCCTCCGCAGACTCGGCGGATTCGCTTGCGGTGGGCTGTCCGGAGCTGGTGCTGTTCATCACGACCACAGCGACCACGGCGGCGATCACGCCGATGACGAGCACCGCGATGCCGAGCGCCAGCGCCCTGCGTCGCCAGTAGATCTGGGTGGGCAGCGGGCCCTGCGGTTCTAGATCCAGCACAACATCACGGTAAGCCCAGGTCACGCCACCTGGTCCGACGTCGCTCGGCGTGTCGCCGATGTGGGCGCAAAGCGCGCCGTCAGGCTTCGCCGATATCGCCGATGTGGTCGCGCAACACCACCTGGCCGTCGGCGAGTTGGTAGGTCAGGCCGACGATGCCCAGGTTGCCACTCTGCACTGCCTCGGCGATCGCCGTCGACCTGCTGAGCAGCTGCTTGCCGGTCTCGGTGACATGCCTGGCCTCGAACTCGTCGACGCGGGTCAGGCCGTCGCGGCGGCCCGAAAGGATCGACGGTATGACCCGCTCCACCACGTCGCGGACGTAGCCGCCCGGCACCTGTCCGTCGTCGAGGGCCGACAGCGTCGCCCCGACAGCGCCGCAGCTGTCGTGGCCGAGAACCACGATCAGGGGGACGTTCAGGACGGTGACGGCGTACTCGATCGACCCGAGCACCGAGCTGTCGACGACGTGGCCGGCGGTGCGCACCACGAACATGTCGCCCAGGCCCTGGTCGAAGATGATCTCGGCGGCCACCCGGCTGTCGGCGCAGCCGAACACCACCGCAGTCGGCTTCTGGGCCGCGGCGAGGCTGGCGCGGTGCTCGATGCTCTGACTCGGATGCTCGGCCTTGCCTGCGACGAACCGGTCGTTACCCTCTTTGAGTGCTTTCCACGCGGTCAACGGATTCGAGTTGGGCATGGCCATCATTGTGCCCGAGCAGGCGTGGATGATCGATTCGGTTGAGCTGCTGGCGTGGTACGAGCACGCCCAGCGCGACCTGCCGTGGCGACGCCCGGGCGTCTCGGCATGGCAGATCCTGGTCAGCGAGTTCATGCTGCAGCAGACACCGGTGGCGCGGGTGGAACCGATCTGGCTGGCATGGGTGGCGCGCTGGCCGACGCCGTCGGCGACGGCGGGAGCCAGTGCGGCCGATGTTCTGCGGGCGTGGGGCAAGCTCGGCTACCCGCGGCGCGCCAAACGACTGCACGAATGCGCAACGGTGATCGCCGCCGAGCACGACGACGTGGTGCCCGACGACGTCGACACGCTGCTCTCGCTGCCCGGCGTCGGCGCCTACACGGCGCGCGCAGTCGCCTGCTTCGCCTACCGGCACCGGGTCCCCGTCGTCGACACGAACGTCAGGCGGGTGGTGGCCAGGACTGTGCACGGCCGCGAGGACGCCGGCTCACCGTCGGCGCGCGACCTCGACGACGTCGCCGCACTGCTGCCCGACGGCCCACAGGCACCGGTGTTCTCGGTCGCGCTGATGGAACTCGGAGCGACGGTGTGCACGGCGCGGGCACCGCGCTGCGGGGTGTGCCCGCTGAGCCGGTGCACATGGCGGTCGCGGGGGTTCCCGGCCGGCACCGGCCCGCCCCGGCGGACGCAGCGCTATGCGGGTACCGACCGCCAGGTACGGGGTCGGCTGCTGGATGTGCTGCGCGACAACACTTTCCCTGTCAGCCGGGCGGAACTGGACCTGGCGTGGACCACCGACACCGCCCAACGGGACCGGGCGCTGGACTCACTACTGGTCGACGGGCTGGTGGAGCAGACGGCAGACGGCCGGTTCGCCCTGGCAGGCGAAGGTGACTGACCGGCTGACCGATGACCGGCGCCGTCAGACTCCAGCGGCTCTGCGAATCCGGACCTTGTTGACGGCACTGATCGTGATGACGATGACCAGCAGGATGTAGAGGGTGATGGTGATCGGCGTGCTGATCAACGTCATCGGATTGTTCTGCGAGTTGTTCATCGCGGCGCGCAGGGACGACTCGGCCAGCGGGCCGAGGATGACCGCGATGAGCACCGGCGCCAACGGAATTCCATAGCGCCGCATCATGAATCCGATGAGGCCCAGACCCAGCATGAACACCACGTCGACTATCGATGCACTCGCCGCGTACACCCCGAAACACGCGAACATCGCGATGCCGGCGTAGAGGTACTCGCGCGGGATATTGAGTAGCTTGGCCCACAGCGGGGCGAACGGCAGGTTCAGGATGAGCAACACCACCATGCCGATCAGCAGGCTCGCCATCAGCGCCCAGACCAGGTCGGCGTTCCGTGTGAACAGCAGCGGCCCAGGCTGCATCCCGTACTGCTGAAATGCTGCCAACAACATCGCTGCGGTGGCCGAAGTCGGCAGACCCAGCGCGAGCAACGCACCCATTGCTGTGCCCGCTGTGGCGTTGCCTGCGGCTTCGGGGGCCGCCACCCCGCGGATCGCCCCCTTGCCGAACATCGGGTTCGGGCGCCGGGCGTCCAACCGCTTCTCCGCCCCATAGGCCAGGAACGTCGGCACTTCGGCACCACCGGCGGGTATCACACCGAACGGCACGCCGAAAGCGGTGCCACGCAACCACGCCGGTAGAGCCTCCTTGTATTCGGCTCGGGACAGGAAGGGCCGTCCCGTGGACGGTACGAAACTGCGGTCGTCGGGGCGCCCCAACCGTGAGGCCACGTACATGACCTCACCCACGGCAAGCATCGCCACCGTGATCACCACGATGCTCACCCCGTCGAAGAGCGCCACGTTGCCGAAGGTGAACCGCTGCGACCCGCTGACCTGGTCAGTGCCGATCATCGCCAGGACAAGACCGATCAGCAGAGCCGCCATGCCCTTGATCGCCGAATCCGACACCACGGCCGCGGTCGCGATGAAAGCAAAGATGGCGAGCGCGAAGTACTCGCCGGGTCCAAAGCTCGTCGCGAGATCGGCCAGGGTGGGCGCGAAGAACACCACGAGAACGGTCGCGATCATGCCGCCGATGAACGCACCGATCGCCGAGGTGGCCAGCGCCTGGGCGCCATGCCCCCGCCTGGCCATGCGATGGCCCTCGATCGATCCGGCGATGGCCGTCGAATTGCCTGGGGTGTTCATCAGGATGCCGGCGATGGCGTCGCCGAACAGCCCACCGAAATAGATCCCGGCGAACATCACCAGCGCTGCCAGCGGATCGAGGGTGAAGGTGACAGGCAGCAGAAGTGCCACCGCCATCGCCGACCCCAGGCCGGGCAACACCCCGACCGCGGTGCCGATCAGCGCGCCGATGAGCACGTAGAGCAGGTTGGTCGGCGTCAGTACGTCCCCGAACCCACCGATCAGGCCACTCAACGCCTCCATCAGAACAGCCCCATGACGCCTGGCGGCAGGGTCAACCCGAGCAGGCCGGAAAAGATCAGCTGCATGATCGAGGAGAGCGCCAGGCCGATCAGCAGGTTCTGGACGTATTTGGTACTACCCAAGCCCACCGTCACGCCCCAGAACACGATGGCGCCGGCCAGGATCCAGCCGGCCGGGACCAGCAGCACCGCGAAAGCCACAAACGACGCGATGGTGATACCGGCGGCCCGCCAGTTGCTCCCGTTGGCGGCGAATCGGCGGCCTTGCCCGTCCGTCGCCATCTCCGGAATCTCAGGGTTGCGCAGGATGCTCACGGTCAGCAACGCCGCGATCAGAAAGCAGAAGCCGGCGGTGATCATCGGAAATGCCTTGGGCCCGAAGATCTCCGAATCATCGGCGATCTCCATTTCGATGACTCCGTAGATCAAGAACACTCCGAGCGCGACCAACAGGCCGGGCATCACCAGGGCGCTCTTGCCTGTCCAGAAGCCGCCGGTACGCGACTCCGGGGCTTCGGGCGGTGCGGGGGTTTCGTCCTCGTTGATCGTCATATCAGTCCCAGATCCTGCAGAATCACGTCCACTCGCTGCTGTTCTTCCTCGATGAACTGCCCGAACTCCTGCCCGGTCAGGAAGGCCGAATCCCACCGGTTCCGTTCTATGGCGCCCTGCCACGTCTCGGTTTCGGTCATCTCGGTGACGATGTCGATGAGCTCCTGCTGCTGGTCGGCATCGAGTCCGGCCGGGGCCACGAACCCGCGCCAGTTGACCAGGTCCACCGCCGGGTAGCCGACCTCCGACGCGGTGGGGATGTCCAGACCCTCCAACCGCTCCGGCGCGACCACTGTCAGGGCGCGCAGTCGTCCGTCGGTGATCAGATCCCGAAAGTCGTTGTAACCGCTGATGCCGACGCTGGGAGTGCCCGGTGCGGTCGACAGCAGATTGACGGTGAGCTCACCGCCGCCGGCATACGCCGCGTAGCGGATGGCGCCCGGGTCGATGCCCGCCTCCCGGGCGAGCAGTGCCGCGACCATGTGGTCGATTCCGCCGGCCGAGCCGCCGCCGATCGGCATTGCGCCCGGATCCGCGCGCCATTGCTCGATCATCTCGTCCAGCGTCTGGAACGGTGAATCCGCCGGCACCACAATCACTTCGAAGTCTTCGGCGAGGCGGGCGATCGGTGTCATCTCGGTGAGGGCGACCGGCGAGTCGTTGCGCGTGATGCCCCCGAGCATCACCGTGCCCGTCACCATCATGGTGGTCGCGTTGCCCGTGAGTTCGGAGAGTTGGCTGAGTCCGATCGTCCCTCCGGCCCCCGGGACATTGACGACCTGGACGTTGTTGACGATTCCGTCCGTACGCAGCGCCTGCTGCGCTTCACGGGCGACCAGATCCCAGCCGCCGCCGGCCGCCGCCGGTGCGATCAACGTCATCTTCGCCCGGGCCTCGGCCCCCGTCCCGGAGCGATTGGCGTTGACTCCCGCCGCAACCACCAACGCGACCACAACCAGCACGCCGAGAATCCACCGGGCCGTACTCGGAATTCGCAACGACCATCCCTCCGGAAAGCTCTGAACTCGCGTGTGAGCTAGAGGGAATCCTGCCGCAGGACGTGACGAATATCACTGATCTGGTCAAATCGGACGTAGTGGACATTGTGAACACTGCGCGTCAGGGCCCCGCCGGGCGACGGTCAGGCAGTGGCCGCGCAGTCCGAGTCGGCGCAGGCAAAGCGCCGCCGGTAGTCCGACGGCGTCACGCCGATGACGCGCCGGAAATGGTGGCGCAGCAGCGTCGCGTTGCCGAACCCGGACTGCTCGGCGATGTGGTCGATGTCCAGCGTGGACTCCTCGAGCAGCCGGCGTGCGAACAGCACCCGCTGGTCAGTCACCCACTGCATCGGGGTGCGGCCTGTCTCCTCGACGAACCGGCGCGCGAAGGTGCGCGCCGACATGTGCGCACGCTTGGCGAGCGTGCCGACCGTGTGCGGTTTGTCCAGGTTGGCCAGGATCCAGTCCAGATGCGGGGCGAACCTCTCGGAGCAGCGCACCGGGATCGGTTGGTCGATGTACTGACGCTGGCCGCCGTCGCGCTGCGGCGGCACCACCATCCGGCGGGCGATCTTGTTGGTGACCTCGCTTCCCAGTTCGCGACGCACCAGGTGCAGACACGCGTCGATGCCCGCCGCCGTTCCCGCGCTGGTGATCAGGTCGCCGTCGTCGACGAACAGCACGTTGCGGTCGACCTGCGCGGTCGGGTACATGGCCGCCAGAGCGTCAGCGTGCATCCAGTGGGTGGTGCAGGGGCGCCCGTCCAGCAAGCCGGCCGCACCGGCGACGAACGCGCCCGTACACACGGTCAGGATGATCGACCCCGATTCGGACGCCTTGCGGACCGCCGCAAGCGCGTCGGGCGAGTAGCCGGATCCGCCGATCGCCGGAATGGCGACCAGGTCGGCGCCGACCAGATCGTCGAGGCCGTGTTCGGGGGTGATGGTCGCGCCTATAGCTGTCCGGAGTGGCTTCCCCGGCTCCGGCGCGCAGACCTTGAATTCGAAGTTGGGCACCCCGTCGGCCGACCGGTCGACGCCGAACACTTCGCAGATGACGCCGAACTCGAAGATCGCGAGGCCGTCGAGCGCCAATGCCGACACGCTTCTCAACACCATGGCAGTATCTTAGTCAACTGTGTCGCTTCTGCCACTGTTGGCACCATGTTGCTTGAGCGGACCATTACTGCCATGAGTAGCGCACTGACCTTCCTCGCCCTTCTCGTCGTCCTTCTCGCCCCGTTCACCCTTGCCGCAACAGTCGTCTGGGCGGCCCGCCGGTCCGGCGCCCTGCGACTGCACCGCGACCAGTTCCAGATCGCCGCCCCGATGAGCGGTCGGTTGTTCGACGGTTCCTCCTCGGCTCACCACAAACTGACTCACCACGAGATCCGCGCCCGCTTCGAGCAGCAGCCCGTGTGGCCGACCTCAGGCGCGACGGGTGAACGTCGATAGAAACGTCTCGACGGCGTCCCGGTATTTCCCGGGCGCATCGTCGTGGACGAGGTGCCCGGCGTCGGGCACCCTCAGATACGTCGTCCGAGCCCCCGATTGCGCCATCGCTTCCATCTGGCCCGGCGGGGCGACCGAGTTCCCGGCCTCCATCAGCAGGGTCGGGGCCGACACTGCACGCCATTGCTCCCAGTAGTCGCGGGTGCCCCACTCGGCGGCGATCTCGATCCACCGGTGCGGGTCTCCGTGCAGGCGCCAGCCCGTCTCGGTGCGGTCGAACGCCTCCAGGAAGTACTGCCCCGCGACCGGCCCGAACTCGTCATAGACCTGCTGCGCGGTGCTGAACTCCGCGGGCAGCGCGTGCAGCCACGGCTCCCACGGCCCGGTCGTCCTGCCCCGGAAATCCGGTGCCATGTCCTCGACCACCACGGCAGCGACCGTCTCGGGCCGCGTCGCAGCCAGGCACCACGAGTGCAGCGCCCCCATCGAATGGCCGATCAGGATCACCGGCCTGCCGAGATCGGCGACCGCGTCGCCGAGGTCGGCCACGAACCGCTCGGTGGAGATCGGGAACCCGTCGTCCACGCCGCGGCCGCGGTGCCATGGCGCGTCGTAGGTGAAGACCTGGCCCAACCGCGCCAGCCAGGGCAGCTGACGCGACCACGTGGTGCCCCGCCCCATCAGCCCGTGTACCAGGACCAGGGGCACCCCGGTGCCGCCGCGGCCGACCAGCAGTGGTGAGTCCATGTGCTCATCTTGCCCAGGGGTAGCGGTAACCTGACCGCATGCCCAGCCAGAACCCCGTGGTGAAGATCAACGCAATCGAGGTCCCGCCAGACGCCGGTCCGGAACTGGAGAAGCGGTTCGCGCACCGCGCCCACGCCGTCGACAACCAGCCAGGTTTCCTCGGCTTCCAGCTGTTGCGCCCGGTCAAGGGCGAGGACCGCTACTTCGTGGTGACCCAGTGGGAGTCCGAGGAGGCGTTCCAGGCATGGGCCACCGGACCGGCCATCGAAGCGCACGCCGGTGAGCGCGCCAATCCCGTGGCCACCGGTGCATCGTTGTTGGAGTTCGAAGTTGTACTCGACGTTGCGGGGACTGACGCCACGGCGTGAGGCAGTCCGGGGCCGACGGCGAGTGACCGAACTGGCGGTCGCACTCGTCCTCGTCGCCGCCCTGGCCTGCGGATGCGCCGCGTCGCGTCCGGCGCCTGCCGACGCCGCGCACGGCGTGCCCATCCAGATAAACACCCCCCAGGGGCTGCGCGCGAAGCAGACCATGGACATGCTCAACAGTGACTGGCCGATCGGCGAGAACGGGGTGCGGACGCTGGCTGCACCCGAGGCCGTCGAGCACGTCGGCGTCACGCTGGACACGATCTGGTGGGATCGGCCGTTCACCGTCACGAACGTCGACATCGGAGCGGGGTCCGCCACCCTGGACGTGCTGACCTCCTACGGGGTGGCCCAGACCATCGAGCTGCACACCGACGACGCCGGGATGGTCGACCGCTTCTGGGTGTCGCTCGAACCGCCGGTGATCGATGAGTGGGCCGACATCGACGCCGAGCTGACCAAGTCGGACGCGCGCTACTCCTACCAGGTCGCGCGGGTGACCGACGGCCGCTGCGAAAAGGTTGCCGGCACCAACACCGACATGTCGCTGCCGCTGGCCTCGATCTTCAAGCTCTATGTGCTGCTCGCCGTCGCCGAGGCGGTCAAGGCAGGCACCGTCGGCTGGACCGACGAGCTGACGATCACCGAGGAGGCCAAGGCGGTCGGCTCCCCCGAGCTCGACGACCTGCCGCCCGGCTCGACGGTCACGGTGCGCGAAGCCTCCCAACAGATGATCTCGGCCAGCGACAACATGGCAACCGATCTGCTGATCGAGCGGCTCGGGCCGGGGGCCATCGAGCGCGCGCTGGTCACCGCCGGGCACCACGACCCCGAGAGCATGACGCCGTTTCCGACGATGCATGAACTGTTCTCGGTCGGCTGGGGTGAACCCGACCTCCGCGAGCAGTGGAAGCAGGCGTCGCCGCAGGGCCGCGCGCAACTGCTCCAGCAGACCAACTCCCGTCCGTACGAACCGGATCCGCACCGCACCCACACCCCGGCCTCGGGCATCGGCGCCGAGTGGTACGGCAGTGCCGCCGACATCTGCCGCCTGCACGCAGCGCTGCAGACGGCGGCGGTGGACGAGGCGGCGCCGGTCAAGGACATTCTGTCCGCGGTCCGCGGAATCGACCTCGACCGCGAGGAATGGCCTTACGTCGGGGCCAAGGCGGGCAACCTGCCTGGCGATCTGACGTTCAGCTGGTACGCCGTCGACCACGCCGGACAGCCGTGGGTGGTCAGCCTGCAGGCGAACTGGCCGGAGTTCCGCAGTCAGACCGCGGCGGGATGGCTGATGTCGATCGTCACGCAGGCCTTCGAGCTGATCCCGAACGGCTGACTCACGGGCTCGACCGCAGTGACCACGCGTGCCCCCGCAAGTGGATCACGGTGCGGCTGACCGGTGCGATGTCGATCCGCCAGAACGACTTCGGCGGCGCGTCCAGCACGACGAGGATCGCGGCGCGAATCACCGCTGGGTGAGTGACGGCGAGGATCCGGCCCCGCCCCGCGGCCAGCGAGTCCATCCAGCCGGCCACCCGCTCGATCAGCTCGACCACCGACTCGCCGCCGTGCGGCGCCCGGGCAGGTTCGGTCAGCCAGATCGCCAACTCGGCCGGTTGGACCCTGCCGAGCACGTCGCCGCGCCAGCGGCCACAGTCGAGATCCGCCAGCTTCGGCTCGATGGTGGCCGCGACACCGAGCAGTTCCGCGGTCTGGCGGGTGCGCTGCTCCGGTGCGCAGTACGAGTGGTCGACTGCCCCGAGCTCGGTGCCCGGGTCGACCTGCCGCCGACCCACAGCCGACAGGGTCTCGTCGGTGGGAAATCGTCCGGCTGCCATCGCGTCTGTCATGGCGTGTGACAGCAACGTCAGCCGGACGATCTCGCTCACACGTCAGACTCGCCGAGCAGGCTCACACGGCCACCGTCTGTTTGCGCTCGCCCAGCAACCGCGACACCAGCGCGGCGAAGACCAACCCGATGGTCGCGTACATGACGACCTGGGTGCCCAGCGAGTACAACCGGAACTCGTAGAGCACGTCGGCCGGGAATCCCTCGTAGACGATGGCGCCGGTGTCGTCGGTCAGCGGGCCTGGGGTCTCGTCGACCGTCGGCAGCGCCAACATCACCACCGCGATCGACGCGACGTAGGCGCCCGCCGCTGCCAGGCCCGCGTTCCAGCCGCCCAGCCGCGACGCCAGCCGGCGGCCGAGGTACACCGCGCCGGCCAACAGCGCTGCCGACAGCACCACCATCAGCAGGTACAGCAAGGTGCGTTGTTGGATGGTTTCGTCCTGGCTCAATGCGGGCGGACTGGCCGGATACTTCAGCCCCGGAACGACGTAGAGGCTGAGCAACATCGCGCCGGCGACGTACAGCGACAGCAGCCGGGCCGAGATGTTGCCGACCCGCCCGTATGCGACGGCGAACACGACGGCGAACAGCGCGCCGATCGCCACACTGAACGCCAGTAGGCCCAGGCCCAGGCCGACGTTCATCTGGATGGCACGGGTGATGCCACCGCCGGCTTCGCCGTGGCTGTGGGGGTGGCCGTGGCCGGCGCCGTGGTCGGCACCGTGTTGGATGGCCTCACGCGCGGCTCCGATGCCTTCTTCGTAGCCGATGGCCAGGCCGATCTGCGGCTCGACGAACAAGCGGGCGAACAGGAAGGCGAGCACGCCGGCCGCGGCGCCGGCCAGCAGGCCGCGCCAGATGATCTGCTTCTCCATTTGTCTTCGACTCCTACCTTGCCGCGTGTCAGTGGCAGGGGAATCCGAGCAGGTGACGTGCGTCGTGCACGAACTCGTGGATGTAGGTGCTGTTGCCCAGCACCGAGGTCGCACCCTGGTCCATGCCCACGAAGTAGAGCACCACCAACGCCAGGAACGCTGTCAGCGACAGCCATGCCGCCGCCTTGGTTCCCGACAGGTCGATTGCGCCTGCCCTGCTGCTCACGTCCGGAGAAGTCATCTTGGTTCCTTTCCGGGATTGCGCGTCCCAGTGAGAGATGCGATGGACATCGGGTCTGACTGTCACAGTGGCGCGACCGTTCTGGGCTTTCACCAGATTCCGCTGTCCATCGATTACAGGAGCATCGTAAGGCACGCCCGGCGTCATCACGCCGCCACCGCGAGATCGCGCAGAAAGCCGGACGGGCGGCCACCCCCTTGGGGTGACCGCCCGTCCTACTTCGTTTCGGTCAGTCCGTGCCGGCCGCGCTCGGCGTACCGGCGGCGCCGGCCTGAGCCAGGTCCGGTTCGACGCTCACCGTAGGCCTGCGACTGCCGGTGAAGGTGAACACCGCGTCCTCGCCTGCGCCCTCGCCGTCCCAGTTCTCGACGTCGACGGTCACCAGCTGACCGGGGCCGACCTCCTCGAAGAGGATCTTCTCCGAGAGCTGGTCCTCGATCTCACGCTGGATGGTCCGGCGCAGTGGCCGCGCACCGAGCACCGGGTCGAACCCGCGCTTGGCCAGCAGCGACTTGGCCTTGTCCGTCAGCTCCATCGTCATGTCCTTGGCCTTGAGCTGGGTGCTCACCCGGCCCACCATCAGGTCGACCATCTTGACGATCTCTTCCTGAGTCAGCTGGTGGAAGACGATGATGTCGTCGATACGGTTCAGGAACTCCGGACGGAAGTGCTTCTTCAGCTCGTCGTTGACCTTCTGCTTCATCCGCTCGTAGTTGTTCTCCCCGCCGCCCTGGGTGAAGCCCAGGCCGACAGCCTTGGAGATGTCGGAGGTGCCCAGGTTCGACGTGAAGATCAGCACGGTGTTCTTGAAGTCGACCGTGCGGCCCTGACCGTCGGTCAGGCGACCGTCCTCGAGGACCTGCAGGAGGCTGTTGTAGATCTCCTGGTGTGCCTTCTCGATCTCGTCGAACAGCACCACGGAGAACGGCTTGCGGCGCACCTTCTCGGTGAGCTGGCCGCCCTCTTCGTAGCCGACGTAGCCCGGAGGGGCACCGAACAGCCGCGACGCGGTGAAGCGGTCGTGGAACTCGCCCATGTCGATCTGGATCAGCGCGTCGTCGTCGCCGAACAGGAAGTTCGCCAGCGCCTTGGACAGCTCGGTCTTACCGACACCGGACGGACCGGCGAAGATGAACGAGCCCGACGGACGCTTGGGGTCCTTCAGCCCGGCACGAGTGCGGCGGATGGCCTTGGAAACCGCCTTGACGGCATCCTCCTGACCGATGATCCGCTTGTGCAGCTCGTCCTCCATGCGCAGCAGCCGGGTGGTCTCCTCCTCGGTCAGCTTGAACACCGGGATACCGGTCCAGTTACCGAGGACCTCGGCGATCTGCTCGTCGTCGACCTCGGCGACCACGTCGAGATCGCCTGAGCGCCACTGCTTTTCACGCTCGGCTCGCTGCGCCACCAGGGTCTTCTCCCGGTCCCGCAGACTGGCCGCCTTCTCGAAGTCCTGCGCGTCGATCGCCGACTCCTTCTCCCGGCGCGCGTCGGCGATCTTCTCGTCGAACTCGCGCAGGTCCGGCGGAGCGGTCATCCGGCGGATCCGCATCCGGGCGCCGGCTTCGTCGATCAGGTCGATGGCCTTGTCCGGCAGGAAGCGGTCGTTGATGTAGCGGTCCGCCAACGTGGCAGCCGCGACCATCGCACCGTCGGTGATCGAGACCCGGTGATGGGCCTCGTAGCGGTCGCGCAGCCCCTTGAGGATCTCGATGGTGTGCTCCACCGTCGGCTCGCCGACCTGCACCGGCTGGAACCGGCGTTCCAGGGCGGCGTCCTTCTCGATGTACTTGCGGTACTCGTCGAGGGTGGTGGCACCGATCGTTTGAAGTTCACCACGAGCGAGCTTCGGTTTGAGGATCGAGGCGGCGTCGATCGCGCCCTCGGCGGCACCCGCGCCGACGAGCGTGTGCAGCTCGTCGATGAACAGGATGATGTCGCCGCGGGTGTTGATCTCCTTGAGCACCTTCTTCAGGCGCTCCTCGAAATCACCGCGGTAGCGGCTACCGGCGACCAGAGAACCCAGGTCGAGCGTGTAGAGCTGCTTGTCCTTGAGCGTCTCGGGGACCTCGCCGTGCACGATGGCCTGCGCCAGACCCTCGACGACGGCGGTCTTACCGACGCCGGGCTCACCGATCAGCACCGGATTGTTCTTGGTGCGGCGGCTCAGCACCTGCATGACCCGCTCGATTTCCTTCTCCCGGCCGATGACGGGGTCGAGCTTGCCCTCCATCGCGGCCGCGGTGAGGTTGCGCCCGAACTGGTCGAGCACCAGCGACGTGGACGGATTGCCCGCCTCGCCGCCACGGCCGCCGGTCCCGGCTTCCGCGGTCTCCTTGCCCTGGTAGCCGCTCAGCAGCTGGATGACCTGCTGGCGCACCCGGGTCAGCTCGGCGCCCAGCTTGACCAGCACCTGCGCTGCCACCCCTTCGCCCTCACGAATGAGGCCGAGCAGGATGTGCTCGGTGCCGATGTAGTTGTGGCCCAGCTGCAGCGCTTCGCGCAGCGACAGCTCCAGCACCTTCTTGGCACGCGGCGTGAAGGGAATGTGGCCGGACGGCGCCTGCTGCCCCTGGCCGATGATCTCCTCGACCTGGCTGCGCACCCCTTCCAGGGAGATGCCCAGCGACTCCAGCGACTTCGCGGCGACGCCCTCACCCTCGTGGATGAGTCCCAGCAGGATGTGCTCGGTGCCGATGTAGTTGTGGTTGAGCATCCGGGCTTCTTCCTGAGCCAGGACGACAACCCGACGCGCACGGTCGGTGAATCTTTCGAACATCCGTGGTTACCTGCTCTCCATCGCATAGGTGGTACACCGCACCACAGCGCTTGCAAAACTGCGGTGGCTGTGCGCCTGCCGTCCACTCTAATGGGCGGCGGCCCCGGGTGCCCCGCCTGGAGGCCCTTCCAGAAAACATCGGAAGTGACATCTGACGCAACAATTGGCCAGTACCCGGCGCTGCTAGGAGTAACGCACCGGCCCGCCGATTCGTTTCCGGATGGCCGTCACAACCGGTTCGCCACCAGCGAACGCCGACTCCGGGCCGGATCCGCCCGGCAATCGGCGGCTAGGTTGCTGCGTGGAATGCGTCGATGACGTCAGCGGGGATTCTGCCGCGGGTGGAGACATTGTGGCCGTTGCGGCGGGCCCACTCCCTGATCGCCGCGCTCTGTTCCCGGTCGATCGCTGCGCGCCCGCGACCGGTGCCGACCGAGCGGCCACGACGCCGGCCACCGACCCGCCGGCCGGCATCCACCCACTGCTTCAGGTCGCTGCGGAGTTTGGCGGCGTTCTTGGCGGAGAGGTCGATCTCATAGCTCACACCGTCGAGCCCGAATTCGACCGTCTCGTCGGCGGCGCCTTCTCCGTCGAAATCGTCGACCAACGTGACGGTGACCTTCTTGGCCATTTCCCCACTGCCCTTCCGTGCGCACTACTTTCTCGGGTGCGATACCAAACCCCGGCACCAATGTGCCATAAAGGAGCCACCCATTCAACAACATATGAATCGTGGCCGTTCAGTTGCCGTGGCGACGAACAATAGGGAACAAAACTGTGTCCCTAATCGACAGACCGGTCAGTGCCATCAACAAACGGTCGATGCCCATTCCGGTCCCCGTTGTGGGCGGCATCGCATACTCCAGTGCGGCGAGGAAATCCTCATCCAGGAGCATTGCCTCGTCGTCCCCGGCCGCCGCCGCCCGCGCCTGTGCCTCGAACCTCTCGCGCTGCACAACAGGGTCGATCAGTTCGGAATACCCGGTGGCGAGTTCGATGTGGCGCACATAGAGATCCCACTTCTCGGTGACGCCGTCGATGCTGCGGTGCTCCCGGGTCAGAGGCGTCGTCTCGACTGGGAAGTCACGCACGAACGTCGGCGCCCACAGCTTGTCACCGACGGCGAATTCCCAGAGTTCTTCGACCAATTTCCCGTGCCCGAAACCGCGATCCCGGGGAATCTCGACCCCCAAGCCGTCGGCAATCTGCCAAAGTCTGTCCACCCCGGTCTGCGGGGTGATCTCTTCTCCGAGCGCTTCGGACAATGACGGATACATTTGAATGGTCTGCCATTCGCCGTCGAGATCGTAGACGGTGCCATCAGGCAATGGAACCTCACGCGTCCCGATGGCCTCATCGGCAACTTCCTGAATGAGTTCCCGCGTCGTCTTCGCAGAATCGTCGTACGTGCCGTAAGCCTGATATGTCTCCAACATCGCAAATTCCGGCGAATGAGTGGAATCGGCCCCTTCGTTTCGGAAGACCCGATTCAGCTCGAAGACCCTGTCGAATCCACCGACCACGCACCGCTTCAGAAAAAGTTCCGGCGCGATCCGCAGGAAGAGGTCGGAATCGAGCGCGTTCGAATGCGTGACGAACGGCCGCGCGGCGGCCCCACCGGCCAGCGTCTGCAGCATCGGTGTTTCGACTTCGAGGAATCCTCGGCGCTCCAGCGCCGAGCGCACCGCACGCACCACCGCCACCCGCTGCCGGGCGACGGTCCTGGCCTCCGGTCGGACGATCAGATCGACGTAGCGCTGCCGGACCCGGGCCTCCTCACTGAGCTCCTTGTGCGCGACCGGCAACGGCCGCAACGCCTTGGAGGCGATTTGCCAGGAGTCTGCGAGCACAGAGAGTTCACCGCGGCGGGAGCTGATCACCTCTCCCTGGACGAACACGATGTCACCGAGGTCGACGTCGGCCTTCCACGCGTCGAGCGACTCCCGGCCGACCCGATCGAGGCTGATCATGGCCTGGAGCTGGGCTCCGTCACCTTCCTGCAGCGTGGCGAAGCAGAGCTTTCCGGAGTTGCGGGCGAAGATGACCCGGCCGGCCACCCCCACCTGCTGACCGGTCGCGGTGTCGGTGGGTAGGTCGGGGTAGGCCTGGCGGACCTCGGCGAGGCTGTGCGTCCGGGGCACCTCGACGGGATACGGGTCACGTCCCTCGGCGAGCAGCCGCTCGCGCTTGGCCTGGCGGATCCGGAACTGCTCGGGAGCATCGTCGCGGGTCTGGTCGGGATCAGGGTGCGCGTCGGGGGGTGTCACGACGTGCCAGCTTAAATGAACGGATGGCTGGGCCCCTCAACGCGCCGATCAACCGTGCGGCGGTACAGGCTCTGGCTGAGGAGCGCCTGGATTTCAGCGACAAGGGCGTTCCGGCCCGGTGGTGGGGCCACACCCCCGCCGAGATCCTCGCGCGCGCGCCGCGGCTGTCCCGCGAGGGCGCCTTCGGGCCGGCGTGTGTGCTGGAAGCAGACGCGCTGGCCCACAACCTGGAGACGATGGCTTCGTGGTGCCGGGAGCGCGGGGTGGAGCTCGCCCCGCACGGCAAGACCCACATGTCGCCCCAGCTGGCCGCCCGCCAGCTGGACGCGGGCGCCTGTGCGATCTCGGTGGCCACCATCGGCCAGGCCGCTGTCTACCGCGCCTTCGGGGTCCGTGAACTGGTGCTGGCCAACGAGCTGGTCGACGAGGCTGCGCTGGCGTGGCTGGCCACCGAACTGGACCGTGACGACGCGTTCGGGTTCGTCTGCTGGGTGGACTCGGTGCGTGGCGTCGAGCTGATGAGCGCGGCGCTGGCGGGTGCGCAGCGGCCCGTCGACGTCTGCGTGGAAGTGGGTCTGCCGGGCGGCCGGACCGGGTGCCGGTCGCGGGAGGAGGTCGACGAGGTCGCCCGGGCCGCGGTGGCCTCACCCCGGCTGCGCCTCGTCGGGGTGGCCGGATACGAGGCTGCGCTCGGACAGGACCTGGCCCCGGCGGCGACGACGGCCGTGGCGGATCATCTCGCCGAGTTGCGTTCGGCGGTGACCCGGCTCGCCGCGCTGTTCGAGACCGACAGCGCGATCGTCACCGCCGGTGGCAGCACCTACTTCGACGATGTCGCCGACGCGTTGACGGGCTGGCCCGGCGCGACGTCGGTGCGCACGATCCTGCGCAGCGGCTGCTACCTCACGCACGACCACGGGTTGTACGCACGGACCTCGCCGCTGACCCGCGGCGGGCAGCCGGGATTGCGACCGGCCCTGCAGGTGCGGGCTCAGGTGGTGTCGCGGCCCGAAAACGATCTGGCGATCCTGACGATGGGCCGCCGTGACGTGCCGTTCGATCAGGGGATGCCCGTCCCGCTCGAACTCTCCGACAGCGAGGTCACCAAGCTCAACGACCAACACGCGTTCCTGCGACTGGGCCGTGGCGACCGCTCCGCCGCGCCGGTCGGTACGTGGCTGCGATTCGGCATCTCCCACCCCTGCACGGTGTTCGACAAGTGGCGGCTGATCCCGGTGGTCGACGGCGACGACAGGGTGGTCGAGCTGATCCGCACGTTCTTCTGAAAGGATGTCAGCGCGCCTGGCGCAGCTTTCCCCGCTGACTGTCGCGGTTGCGTTCGAAAACCAGCCGCAGCCCGTCCAACGTCAGGTGCCGGTCGTAGTGCTCGACAGACTGCACGTCGGAAAGCACCAGCGGCGCACCGTGCCCGGTCGCCACGACCGCCACATCATCCCCACCGAAGCCATCCACGTCATCGCGCACTCGTTTCACCAGACCGTCGACCAACCCTGCGAATCCGAACACCGCGCCGGCCTGCATGCACTCGACGGTGTTCTTTCCCACCACCGAGCGGGGACGGGTCAGCTCGACGCGCCGAAGTGCCGCCGAACGGGCTGCCGCCGCGTCGGAGGACACCTGCACGCCGGGAGCGATCGCGCCGCCCAGGAACTCGCCCTTCGCCGACACCACGTCCACGCAGATCGACGCGCCGAAGTCCACGACGATCGCCGCGGACTGGTATTTGTGGTACGCCGCAAGGCAGTTGACGATCCTGTCGGCACCGACCTCTTTCGGGTTGTCGACCAGCAGCGGGATGCCCGTGCGCACCCCGGGTTCGATCAGCACATGGGGCACCGACGGCCAGTACTGCTCGAGCATCAACCGCACTTCGTGCAACACCGACGGCACGGTCGACAGACCGGCCGCGCCGGTGAGCGTTTCGGCGTCCTCACCGATCAGCCCGTCGATCGTGAGAGCCAGTTCGTCAGCCGTCACCTCGGCCTCGGTGCGGATCCGCCAGTGGTGGACCACCTTGGCGTGCTCACCGGAGCCGGATATCAGACCGACCACGGTGTGGGTGTTGCGGACGTCTATCGCGAGGAGCACGCCATCACCTCGGTGACATCAACTCGGAGGCGTCCGGCGGCACATGAGCCGGATCGGCACCGATGTCGACCTGCCGGTTGTCGGCGTCGACGAAGACCACCCGCGGCTGATACGACCTGGCCTCGGCGTCCTCCATCGTCCCGTAGGCGATCAGGATCACCAGGTCGCCCGGGTGGATCAGATGAGCTGCAGCGCCGTTGATGCCGATCACGCCGCTGCCGCGCCGGCCGGTGATCACGTAGGTGACCAGTCGGGCACCGTTGTCGATGTCGACGATCGTCACCTGCTCCCCCTCGAGCAGATCGGCGGCATCCATCAGGTCTGCGTCCACCGTCACCGACCCGACGTAGTGCAGATCGGCCTGCGTCACGGTGGCGCGGTGGATCTTCGATTTCAGCATCGTACGTAACATCAGTTCCTCCAAGGCAATTCGTGGCTCTGGCCAGATGGCACCTGCGGATGGCCGTCGATGCCGGTGCCCGCCCCGATGTCGATGGCGATGTTGTCGAGCAGCCGGGTCCGCCCCAGTCTGGCCGCCACCAGCATCCGGCCCGGCCCCTCGGCGGGAGCCGGCCCCAACATCGGGTCACGCACCTCGAGGTAATCGACATCGAGGGCGGGCACCTCGTCGAGCACCGCACCGGCGGCGTCCAGCGCGGCGGACACCCCCGTCGACGCCCCGTACATCCCCGCGAGCAGTGCCGCCGACAACGCGCCTGCCTGCTCGCGCTCGACGGAGTCGAGGTAGCGGTTGCGTGACGACATCGCCAACCCGTCCGCTTCGCGGACGATCGGCACCCCGACCACGACGACATCCAGGTTCAGGTCTGTGACCATCTGCCGGATCAACGTCAGCTGCTGATAGTCCTTCTCCCCGAAGAACGCCCGATCAGGGTGCACAGCGTTGAAGAGTTTCAGCACGACGGTCAGCACACCGGCGAAATGTGTCGGCCGCGCGGCGCCTTCGAGTTCGGCTCCGAGGGGTCCCGGCACCACGGTGGTGCGACTGCCCTCGGGATACATGTCTGCGGCTGTCGGGGTGAACACGATCTCGACACCCTCGGCCCGCAGCGCTGCGAGATCGTCGTCCAGCGTGCGCGGGTAGGCGTCGAGGTCCTCGCCGGCGCCGAACTGCAAGGGGTTGACGAAGATCGACACCACGACCACGGCACCCTGCACCCGCCTGGCGGCGCGGATCAACGTCAGATGGCCCTCGTGCAGGGCGCCCATCGTCGGCACCAGCATGATCCTGCGCCCGGTGGCCCGCAACGCCCGGGTCACGTCGGAGACCTCGCGCGGTCGCGCGTATATGTTGAGCTGGCCCGTACTGAACTTCGGGGTGCTGCGTCCGGTCACGATCGCCCTGCTTCCGCCAGTACCTCGAACACCGCATCGGGTGCGTGCGCGCGCTGTGCGGTGCGCCAGGAATTGGTCCGGTAAGCCCGCGCCAGGTCGGGGCTCACTTCGTCGAGGGCCTGCAGGTGGCCGGCGACCGCGGCTGCATCGCCGCGCGCGACCGGGCCCGTCAGCGCGGCCTGGCCGCGCTGCAGCGCGTTCTCCAGCGACGCCCGCGCCAGCGGAGCGATGATCCGCTCGGCGATTCCGCCCGGCCCGTCCCCGACGGGCTCCTGCCCCAACAACTCCTGGCCCGACAACGCCGCGCGCAACGCCTCGACCGCATCGAGCACGACGGTGACGAGATGGTTGCTGGAATGCGCCAGCGCAGCGTGGTAGAGGGTCCGGGCATCCTCGCGGACGCGGAACGGTTCACCACCGATCTCGAGCACCAGCGACTGCGCGACGGCATAGCCGATCTCGTCGGCGGCGGTGATGCCGAAACAGGTGCCGCGCAGCCGGTCGAGGTCCTCCGGTGTGCCGGCGAACGTCATCGCCGGGTGGATGGCCAGCGCGATACATCCCTGCTCGGCCAGCGGGGCCAGCACGGTGATCCCATTGGCGCCCGAGGTGTGGACGACGATGGTGCTGGGCCGCACCACCCCCGTGGCGGCCAGCCCCGTCACCAGTGCCGGAAGTTCCGCGTCGGGTACGGCCAGCAGCAGCAACTCGGCGCGGCCGGCGACCTCGTCGACCGGAAGCACCGGGGTGTCCGGGAGCCACTGCCGGGCGCGTTGCCGCGACGCGCTCGACACCGCGTTGCAGCCCACGACGACGTGTTCGGCACGTTCCAGCGCCGCGCCCAGTGCGGTGCCCACCCGGCCGGCGGATATGACGCCGATGGTGAGCCGTGCCGGGCGGAGTCCGTCGTGGGGAGCGCTCCCGCCGGCGGGGGGCTGCAGCATCGCAGGCGACCTCGCAGATTCTGGTGGCTTCGTTCCGGTCCCGCGTCGCGCAGGTACCGGACGGTCGCTACGAGACTAGCTCAATCCTCCCGGCGCCTACGCCGGCCGCCTCCCGACGGCGCCGCCTGCAGGCGCGCCAACAACTCCGCGACCGACTGGCCGCCGGTGTGGGCGCCGCCGGCCGAATCGTCGTCCTCGTGCTGCTCCGGTTCCGGGGCCGCGGCGGTGGCCTCGGTGGCCTCCGTGGACTCCGTGGCCTCGGCGTAGTGCCGGCCACGCGGCGGTTCGGCCGGGGCGTCGTCCGCCCGGCGTCTGCCCACGTACTCGGCCGGACCGCCGTTGCCCCCGGGGGGCGCGGCCCGATCGCCGCCCGGCATCCACTGCCCCTGGGGAGGAGCCGGTTGCCACTGGGCGGCCGCAGGCGCAGCGGGCGCGGGCGCACGCGGCGGTGGTGGTGGCGGTGGTGGAGCTGGTTGCGGGGGTGGCGGCGGTGGTGGCGGGGCGGGCCGAGCCGGCGGCGGCAGCCACGGGAACTGCGGCTCGGGTGAAGGCGGCGCGTTCCGCGGCGGCGGGGCGGGTGGCGCCTCCCACTGCCGGCCGGCGGTCTCGTCTGCTCGATACGTCCCGGCCCGCGCTCCTTCGGAGAATCTGCGGTGCGCGCCGCCCGCCTCGTCGGCAGCGGATGGCCGTTCCCCCTCCGGGGGGTGCGGTTCGGCGGGAACGTCGATGATCGGGCTCTCCTCGGTGTCCGGCGCATGCGATTCCGCGTCGGAGACCTCGTCGAGGTCCTCGGTGTCGATGCGACTACTGCGGACCCGTCCCGCGGTGTCCGCCCCGGGAGTCCACCCGCCCAGCTCCCGGGAATCACCACCTCGGCGATCCGTCTCGATCGCGTGCCGGTGCGACAGGTCGGTGTCGAACAGGTACTCCAAGTTCGCCCGCAGCGCGGCCAGTTCCGCCCGCAGCGCCGACACCTCGTCGGCCGACTGCGCGCGCAACTCCGAGGCCAGCTCGCGACGCAGCTGCGTCTCCACCGCGAGCTCGTACTCCCGGCGCGCCGAGATCTCGCGGTCGAGCTGCAGGTCGTAGACCAACTTGAGGTCGCGCACCTTGGCCTGATCGCTGTCGCTCTGCCTGCGGTAGATCACCGACACGAACGCAGCCACCACCGCGGCCCACAGAGACAGGATGACCGCGAGCTTGAGCAACTCCACCCGGTTGGTGAAAACCAGCGCCGAACTCGCCGCGATGGCGAGCACCAGCAACACCGACATCAGGATCCAACCCGGCCGACGGGCACCGCGCCGAATGCGCGCGCCACGGGTCGGATCGGTCATGGGCCGACTGTACCCGCCACAGGTCATCTAGCGTGTCGACCTCCGCGGCGATTCGGCAGGTGCGCTGGGCTATTCGGTCAGCCGGGTGCCGCGTCGGCGTTCTCCGGCGGCTCGTCGGGAGACCTGCAGCAATGCTGCAGCCACAGCGCCGCGACAACCAGCGCAAGCGCACACAACGCGGCCACCACCGAGCCCGGGGCGTCCTCGGCCGCCACCCGCAGGGCGCTGCGGCGCGGCAGCAGGTAGACCGACACGGC
Source organism: Mycolicibacterium hippocampi (assembly GCF_010723735.1). Lineage (GTDB taxonomy): Bacteria > Actinomycetota > Actinomycetes > Mycobacteriales > Mycobacteriaceae > Mycobacterium > Mycobacterium hippocampi. The sequence goes on from NZ_BLLB01000002.1 coordinate 5,912,941, forward strand.
CAGCCACCACCCCAGCACGACGCTGCCCATCCACGCCGACGCCTTGGCGATCAACACCGATCTCGCCACCGCCAACGGATGCAACCGGCCGAGTCCCACCCCGACCTCGCCATCACGGATTCTGGCGCGGACATAAAAGCCCCAGCCCCCGATGGCGACCGCGACACCCAGCAGCGACAGCCCGGTCCACGCCGTGATCGGCGGGAACCACCGGTACACGACGCGCACCAGCAGGTAGCTCACCACCGCCGTCACCACGATCGCGGCAACCAGGTCTCGCAGCCGAGTGGGCCCCATCAGTCCTCAGCGCCCGTTTCCGGCGTGCAGCGTCAGTTCGGTGCGCCGCACTCCGGCCCGCTCTGCCGGATCGACCGCCTCGAGAAGCTCCCCGACCGTGCGCTCCGCACCCGCCAGACCAAGCGTGGCGTCCGGATCCACCGCCAGCCACGGGACCAGCACGAACGCCCGCACATGCGCGTACGGATGGGGCAACGTCAGCTGCTCGTCGGCAACCGTCACCTCCGCGCCGGCGTCTCGGCACGTGACGAGGTCGACGTCCAACGTCCTGGGCCCCCACCGCTGCTCACGCACCCGCTGTGCCGCGTCCTCGAGCTCGTGGGCCCGGCGCAGCCAGCCGTGTGCGTCGGTTGCCGGGTCATCGGCGAGGACAACAGCGTTGAGGAACGGGCCCTGCTCGACGCCGCCCCATGCCTGCGTCTCGTACACCGGCGACACCGACACCACGGCTCGGCCGAGGCCGTCGACCACCGACTGCAGCCACCCCAACCGGTCACCGACGTTGGAGCCGATGGACAACACCACCGCCGTCACCGCCCGCCCCCGCGGCGGGAACGTCGGGCCACGACCGCGACGTCGAGAAACTCCAGCGGGATCGGCGCGCCGGGCTTGTGCACCACCACTTCGACGGCGTGGATCCGCTCGTCACGCATCACGTCGTCGGCGATCTCGCCCGCCACCGTCTCGATCAGCTGGCGCGCGGGTCCACCCACTATGTCGGCGGCACGTTGTGCCAGCCCGCCGTAGTCCACGGTGTCGGCGAGGTCGTCGCTGGCGGCGGCGGGCGCGAGATCGATCCAGGCGGTGATGTCCACCACGAAGTCCTGGCCGTCGCGACGCTCATGGTCGAAGACACCGTGGTTGCCGCGAACCTTCAACCCGCGCAACTCGATTCGATCAGCCATCGGAACCCCCGCGCCACGCCTCGACCACGGCGAGCGCATCGGCCGAGGCGCGCACGTCGTGCACCCGGACGCCCCACACCCGATGCCACCCCGCGAGCGCGGAGATCACCGCGGTGGCCGTCTCCCGTCCGCCCGGCGGCCGGGGCTCACCGTCGGGCCCCGCCAGCAGGGCGCCGAGGAAACGCTTGCGCGACGCGCCGACCAGGACGGGAATCCCGGTGGCGACGAACTCCGGCAGCGCGTGCAACAACGCCCAATTGTGTTGCGCGGTCTTGGCGAATCCGAGGCCGGGATCGATGATCACCTTGGCCGGGTCCACCCCGGCACGCACCGCCGCATCCACCCCGGCCATGAGTTCGTCTCGCACCTCGACCACCACGTCGCCGTAGCGGGGCACCTCGTGCGGTCGGTCGCTGCCCACCGACCGCCAGTGCATGAGGATCCACGGGACCCCGGCTTCGGCGACCACCCTGGCCATATCCGGGTCCGCCCTGCCCCCGGAGACGTCGTTGACCAGCGAGGCGCCGTTCTCCAGGGCCGCGCGGGCCACGCCGGCGTGCATGGTGTCGATACTGATCGTGATCCCCTGCTGGGCAAGCTCTTTGACAACAGGAAGTACCCGGGATGTCTCGACCGCGGGATCCACCCTGGTGGCTCCGGGACGGGTCGACTCGCCACCGACGTCGATGATCGCCGCACCCTGGCCGACCAGGTCGACGCCGTGCTCGACCGCGCGGCCCCGGTCGAGGAACCGTCCCCCGTCGGAGAACGAGTCAGCGGTGACGTTGACGACCCCCATCACCTGCACGCGCGTCCCCTCCGGGGACCGTTGGCTCGCCAAGCTCACCTTCTGAGGATCAGTTCCAGAGCCTCGGCCCGAGAGGCGTTGTCGTGCTTGAACTGTCCGCGCACGGCGGATGTGGTCGTGATCGCGCCGGGCTTGCGCACCCCCCGCATCGCCATGCACAGGTGCTCGGCCTCGACCACCACGATCGCGCCCCGCGGGTCGAGCTTGCGCATCAGCGCGTCGGCGATCTGGGCGGTCAACCGTTCCTGCACCTGGGGCCGCTTGGCATAGAGATCGACCAGGCGGGCGATCTTCGACAGGCCCGTGACGCGACCATCCACCCCGGGGATGTAGCCGACGTGCGCGACGCCGTGGAACGCCACCAGATGATGCTCGCAGGTGGAGTACATCGGGATCTCCTTGACCAGCACCAACTCGTCGTGTTGCTCGTCGAAGGTGGTGTTGAGCACGGTGTCCGGATCGGTGTACAGCCCGGCGAACATCTCCCGGTAGGCCCGCGCCACCCGGGCGGGTGTGTCGGCCAGACCCTGGCGGTCGGGGTCCTCACCGACGGCGATCAACAGCTCGCGGACCGCCCGTTCCGCGCGCTCCTGGTCGAAATCGGGCGGGGTGAGCGTGGCCGAATTGTGGTGGTGCGACCGCGTCATCGAAGTCTCCGTTCAGGTGTCAGCCGGTGACTAACCGCGGTTCGGCGGATCAGCCCGGTTCTTGTCCCGGTCGCCGTCGTGCCCCGACCCCTGCTCGGAGCCGGGAGCAGCCGCATCACCTTCCGGCGCGGGGGCCGACTGTTCGGGCTGCGGATGATGTTGGTAGGGCGGATAACCCGGATAGGGCGGCGGTGGCGGCGGGGCGCCCTGCCAGCCTGCCGGCGGCGGATACCAGTAGCCCTGGGGTTGCTGCTGGGGTGCCCCGTGCTGCGGGGTTCCCGGCGGCGGCGGCCAGCCGGGCGCGTGCCAACCGGCGGGTGCGCCGTAGTCGGGCTGCGTCGGCCCGTTGGGCGGCGCACCGTTCGTCCCCGAACCGTTCGCACCGTTGTTGTGGGCGGCTTCGGCAGCAGCCTTGGACGCCTGGGCGATCGCGGTCTTGAACGCGGGCTCCGGAACGGGCTTGGGCCACGGTTCACCACGCTCGATGGCCAGCTCGCCCGGCGTCTTGATGGGCGGCTTGTCCGACGGCACCCGGCCGCCGAAGTCGTCGAACATGGTCAGGCGGGGCCGCTTCTTCACGTCACCGAAGATGGCCTGCAGTTCCACGCGGTGCAGCGTCTCCTTCTCCAGCAGCTGCCCGGCAAGGGTGTCCAGCACGTCGCGGTACTCGGTGAGGATCTCCCACGCCTCGGTGTGCGCGGCCTCGATGAGCTTGCGCACCTCGTCGTCGATGATCTGGGCGACCTCGTGGCTGTAGTCGGCCTGGGTGCCCATGGTGCGACCGAGGAACGGATCCCCGTGCTCGGTGCCGTAACGCACCGCGCCCAGCTTGGAGCTCATGCCGTACTCGGTGACCATCGCGCGGGCGATCTTGGTGGCCTGCTCGATATCGGACACCGCCCCGGTGGTGGGCTCGCGGAAGACCAACTCCTCGGCGGCGCGTCCGCCCATCGCGAAGACCAGCCGCGCGATCATCTCCGAGCGGGTCATCAACCCCTTGTCGTCCTCGGGCACCGCCATCGCGTGACCGCCGGTGCGGCCGCGGGCCAGGATCGTCACCTTGTAGATCGGCTCGATGTCGGGCATCGCCCAGGCCGCCAACGTATGCCCGCCCTCGTGGTAGGCGGTGATCTTCTTCTCGTGCTCGCTGATGATGCGGCCCTTGCGGCGCGGTCCACCGACAACCCGGTCGACGGCCTCTTCGAGCGCGGCACCGGTGATCACGGTGCCGTTCTCGCGGGCGGTCAGCAGCGCCGACTCGTTGATGACGTTGGCCAGATCGGCACCGGACATGCCCACGGTGCGCTTGGCCAACCCGTCCAGGTCGGCGTCGGGCGCGATCGGCTTGCCCTGCGAGTGGACCTTGAGCACCGCCCGCCGACCGGCCAGATCGGGGCTGGAGACCGGGATCTGGCGGTCGAAGCGACCGGGCCGCAGCAGCGCCGGATCGAGGATGTCGGGCCGGTTCGTGGCCGCTATCAGGATGACACCCTGACGTTCGCCGAAGCCGTCCATCTCGACGAGCAGCTGGTTGAGCGTCTGCTCGCGTTCGTCGTGTCCGCCACCCATGCCCGCGCCGCGCTGACGGCCGACGGCGTCGATCTCGTCGACGAAGATGATGCACGGGCTGTTCTGCTTGGCCTGCTCGAACATGTCGCGCACCCGGGAAGCACCGACGCCGACGAACATCTCGACGAAATCCGAACCGGAGATGGTGAAGAACGGCACCCCGGCCTCACCGGCGACCGCGCGGGCCAGCAGCGTCTTACCGGTGCCGGGCGGTCCGTAGAGCAGCACGCCCTTGGGGATCTTGGCGCCGAGAGCCTGGTAGCGGGTCGGGTTCTGCAGGAAGTCCTTGATCTCGTAGAGCTCTTCGACCGCCTCGTCGACGCCGGCGACGTCGGCGAAGGTGGTCTTGGGCATGTCCTTGGACAGCTGCTTGGCCTTCGACTTCCCGAAGCCGAAGCCCATCCGTCCGCCGGACTGCATCCGGGAGAACATCACGAAAAGGAACACCAGCAGCAGCAGCGGCAGCATGTAGATCAGCAGGGTGCCGAGCATGCTGGACTGGTTGACGACGGTGTTCACCTTGGCGTTCTTGGCCTGCAGCGCCTCGAACAGCGTCACCCCGTAACCGGTGGGGTACTTGGTGATGATCTGGGTGCTGTCCTCGGTGTCGCTGTTGCCGTTCTTCAGCTCCAGCCGCACCTGCTGTTCGCGGTCGTCGATCTGCGCGCTGTCGACGTTGTCGCTGTTGATCTGGGCCATCGCCACCGTGGTGTCGACAGGCTTGTATCCCCGGGTGTCGTCGCTGAAGTAGAAGAAGGACCACCCGAGCAGCAGCACCACGGCGATCACCGTGAGGGTGCGGATAACAGTTTTTCGGTTCATTGATACCAACGGCCGTCGGCGGGACCTCCGGCCAAATCCTTCCAATACGCGCAGCTGGAAAAGTCAAGGCTACCGCTAGACCAACGTCTGGTAGTTCCCGACGGGTCCCGCCCCCATAACCGGTGACGTGCTTGGCTTGGGGTGTGCGGTCGCGGATGGTGCAAACGAACGGGGTCTCACTGCGGGTGACCGAGGCCGGCGAGCCCGACGCACCCGTGGTCGTGCTCTGCCACGGCTTCCCCGAACTGGCGTTTTCCTGGCGCCACCAGGCTCGGGCGTTGGCCGAGGCGGGCTATCACGTGCTGGTCCCCGATCAACGCGGCTACGGCGACTCCGACAAGCCGGAGTCCGTCGACGCCTACGACGTCGTCGAGCTCAGCGCGGACGTGACCGGGCTGCTGGACGACATCGGCGCGGAGCAGGCGGTGCTCGTCGGCCACGACTTCGGCGCCGTCGTCGCCTGGACCGCCCCGCTGCTGCACCCCGAACGGTTCAGCGCGGTCGCCGGGCTGAGCCTGCCCCCGGTGCCCCGCCCGAAGGTGCCGACGACCCAGGCGTTCCGGCGGATCTTCGGGGACAACTTCTTCTACATCCTGTACTTCCAGGAGCCGGGGCCCGCCGACGCCGAGCTGGCCGAGGACCCGGCCACCACGCTGCGGCGGTTGTTCGCCGCCCCGCCCGCCGGCGACGACTCCGCGGCGCTGCGGATGCTCGCGCCGGGACCCGAGGGCTTCCTGGCCCGGATCCCCGAGCCCGGCGGGCTTCCCGACTGGATCAGCGAGCAGGACTTCGGCACCTACGTCGACCAGTTCACCCGCAACGGGTTCACCGGCCCGCTCAACTGGTACCGCTGCTTCGACCGCAACTGGGAGCTGACGGCCGATCCACCGGCGCCGACCATCGAGGTGCCCGCCCTGTTCCTCGGCGGCGCCGCCGACGCCACGCTGGCCTACACCCCGCGCCACCGTGCCCGTGAGCTCGTCACCGGCGCATACCGCGAGGTGATGATCGACGGTGCGGGCCACTGGCTCACCGAGGAGTGCCCCGATGAAGTCACCCGCGAGCTGCTCCGGTTTCTGGCAGAGCAGACGCGTTAGGGTGCCAGGCATGCCGATCGCACCCACAGCGAAATCAGCCAGAACCAAGCTCGTGGGCTTGGCCGCCGCGGCAGGCGCCGCAGTCGCGTTGACAGCGTGTGACGCACAGCCGGGCCCGACGCTGACACCCGACGCCGACACCCGTCAGGTGACCGTCGTCGGCGCCGGGCAGGTCCAGGGCTCCCCGGACACGTTGACCGTGAACGCGTCGATGGAGTTCCTGGCGCCGGACGCGACCGCCGCGATGAACCAGACCAACGAGCGCCAGCAAGCCGTGATCGAGGGCCTCGTCGAGCTCGGCATCGACCGCAACGACCTGGCAACCACGCAGGCCGACCTGCAGCCGCAGTACGGCCCCGACGACACCGCCATCGCCGCCTACCGCGCCACCAACTCGATCAACGTGACGATCCGCGACCTCGATCTGGCCTCCGACGCGATCGGCCTGATCGTCGAGACCGGCGGCAACGCCACCCGGATCGATTCGATCAGCTACTCCATCGAGGACGATTCCCAACTGGTGCGCGATGCCCGGGCCCGGGCGTTCGAGGACGCCGAGGACCGCGCCGATCAGTACGCGGAGCTGTCGGGTCTGACCCTCGGCAAGGTCATCTCGATCTCGGAGTCGGGCGGGCCCGCGCCGCCGACGCCGATGGATGCGCCGCGCGGGATGATGGAGGCTGCGGTGCCGCTCGAGCCGGGCCAGCAGACCGTCGGCTTCAGCGTGACGGTGATCTGGGAGTTGACCTGACCCACCGCGTCACGCGGGAGCGCCTGCCGCAGACACGACCACGGGGATTCCGTTGAGCACCGCGGTGCCCGAGAGCGGGTCCAGCACCGATCCGTCGTTGAGCTGATTGACGTTCACCCCGGGGTGCCGGGCCGCCAGCGTCTGCCCGGTGCCGGACCGGTCGTGACCCCAGCCGTGCGGCAGCGACAGCACGCCGCGGCGGATGTCGTCGGTGATCTCGACGGGCACCACCAGTTCCCCGCCGGGGCCCTTGACCACGGCGGAGTCGGACACCCCGAGGTCGGCGGCGTCGTCGGGATGCATCCGCAGCGTGCAGGTGTTGGTGCCGCCGGCCAGCGCGGGCAGGTTGTGCATCCAGCTGTTGTTGGAGCGCAGGTGCCGCCGACCGATCAGCAGGTACCCCTCGCTGCGCTGTCCGAGTGAGTCCCGCAGCCGTGTGGCGTCGCCGATCAGCTGCGGCGGTGCCAGCTCGATCAGACCCGACGGGGTGCGCAGCAGGTCCGGTAGCCGCGGCTGCAGCGGCCCCAGATCAATGCCGTGCGGCGCCGCCTTGAGCCGCTTCAGTGTCAGACCGTCCGGTCGGGCACCGAATGCGTCGCCGTAGGCGCCGAGCCGGAGCATCATGTCGAGCCGGCGCTCATAGCCCGGGCCGTCGTCGAGCATCGCGGTCAATTCGTCGACCGCGCGGCCCGTGACCGGCGAGCCCGCGTCGGCGGTCTCCTTGGCCAGGGTGGCGGCGATGACCTGTTCGTCGACGAGCGCGGGGTCCCCGTCGACTCCGATTCCGTAGAGCACCAACGCGATCCGGGCCAGGATCTCGGCTTCGTCGGGACGGCCCTGCAACGGCAGCGCCGGCGGTGAGTAGCGCGCGTTGTTGCGCACCGCGAGGTTGTTCAGCGCGAAGTCGAAGTGCGGGCTGCATGACGGCGGCGGGGGCGGCAGGATGACGTCGGCGTGGCGGGTGGTCTCGTTGAGATACGGGTCGATGCTCACCATGAAGCCGACACCGGCCAGCGCGCGGTCGAGCCGGTCGCCGTCCGGAGCGGACAGCACGGGATTGCCCGCCACGGTGATCATCGCCTTGATCTGCCCCTCGCCGGCGGTCTCGATCTCTTCGGCCAGCACCGCGACGGGTAGTTCGGAGAGCACCTCGGGCCGCCCGGAGACCCGGCTGTGCCAGCGGCCGGTGGTGAAGCCGCGGCCCGCTCGCGGTCCCCGCGGCGCGGGCGCGACCGGCGACAGCGGGAACATCACCCCGCCGGGTCGATCCAGGTTTCCGGTCAGGATGTTGACGACGTCGACCAGCCAGCTGCCCACGGTGCCGAACTCGACGGTGGACGTGCCCATCCGGCCGTAGACGGCGGCGGTGGGGGCGGCGGCGATCTCCCTTGCCAGCGTGCGGATCTCGTCGGCGTCGATACCGCAGTGCACGGCCACGGTCTCCGGCGGAAAGTCGCGGGCGAGGTCGCGAACCTCGTCCAACCCGGCGACGTGGTCGGCGAGAGCTCCCAGCGAGACCAGGTCCTCGTCGAAGAGCACGTGCACGACCGCGAACAGCAGTGCGGCGTCGGTGCCGGGCCGCGGCGCCAAGTGCCGGTCGGCGAGCTCGGCGGTGCGGGTGCGGGCCGGGTCGATGACGACGAGCTTGCCGCCGCGCTTGCGCAGTCTGCGCAGCTTCCCGCCGAAGTCGGCGGCGGTGGCCAGGCTGCCGTTGGACACCAACGGGTTCGCCCCGATGATCACGAGGTGGTCGGTGCGGTCGAGGTCGGGGACCGTGAACGCGACCGGGCTACCGAACATCAGCCCCAGCGCAACGTGTTTGGGCATCTGGTCCAGAGTGCTCGCCGAGTAGACCTGATGGGTTCCCAGGCCGCGGATGATCAGCGGCGGGTACAGCGCGCCGGCGACGGTGTGCGCGTTCGGGTTGCCGAGGTACACCCCGACCGACGCGCCGCCGTGGTCGCGGACCGCTGCGCCGAGGCCCGCGGCGACGGCAGCGAACGCCTCGTCCCAGCTGGCCTCGGTCAGCGCGCCGTCGCGCCGTACCAGCGGTGCGGTCAGCCGGTCGGGGTCGTTGTCGAGTTCGGCGAAACTGGCCCCCTTGGGACAGATGTAGCCCGCACTGAACACGTCGTCCTGGTCACCCCTGGCGCCGACCACCCGGCCGTCGTCGATGGTCAGCGTCAAGCCGCAGGTCGCTTCACAGAACGGGCAGATTCGCAGCGCTGTGTCGGTCATCACAGCATTCTGCGCCGCGCTTCGGCCTTCTGTCGGCCTTCTGTCGGCCTTCGGCCTCAACGGTCCTCGTACACCTTGGGGTCGAGGGTGCCGATGTAGGGCAGGTCGCGGTAGCGCTCGGCGTAGTCGAGCCCGTATCCGACGACGAATTCGTTCGGGATGTCGAAGCCGACGTATTCGATCTCGACGTCGGCGCGGACCGCCTCCAGCTTGCGCAGCAGTGTGCACACCCGCAGCGACCGCGGGCCTCTGGTCGCCAGGTTGCGCAGCAACCACGACAGCGTCAGCCCGGAGTCCACGATGTCCTCGACGATCAGCACGTCGCGGTCGTTGATGTCGCGATCGAGATCCTTGAGGATGCGCACCACGCCGGACGACGACGTGGACGACCCGTAGGAGCTCACGGCCATGAACTCCAGCTGGGTGGGCAGCGGGATGGCGCGGGCGAGATCGGTGACGAACATGACCGCGCCCTTGAGTACGGTGATCAGAAGCAGGTCCCGGCCGTCAGGCACGGAGGCGGCATCGTGGTAGTCGGCGCCGATCAGCGCACCCAGTTCAGCTGTCTTGGTCCGGATTTGTTCTTCCGACAGCAACACCGACTTGATGTCCCCGGGGTACAACTCCGCCGTATGCGCAGGCACGCCCACAGAGTAGCCGTGCCGCGCCGCGGCGGTGCCATCCGGTGCCGGGAGGACCGACGCCGCGCCTCACACCGGTTCTCGGTACAGCAGCAGCATGTCGTCCCGGCGACCGGCGAACAACCGCGTCCGCGGTGTCGCCCCGGGCACCGCGACCCCGCCCTGGCCCCGCCACGCGGTGACCAACGCGTCGACGGCACGGATCTGGGTGTCGGTCAGCCCGACCGCCCCACCGGCGAGCAGCCACCCCCTGATCACCCTGCGCCGGACCGCACCGGGCAGCGGGGTGAGCACACCGACCGCGAGGCCGCCTTCGCCGATTGTGTCGAGAATGCGGGCCGCCATCGCGTCGAGCGCGTCGGTGTCCTCCCGCAGTGCCGCCGCGGTGCGTGCCAGTGCCTCGGCCACGCCGCCGCCGAGGGCGTCCTCGAGGACCGGCAGCACCTCGGTGCGCAGCCGCACCCGGGTGAACCGCCGGTCGGCGTTGTGCGGGTCCTGCCACGGCGCCAGCCCAAGCTCCGCACACGCCCGATGGGTCCGCTCCCGCCGCACCCCGAGCAGCGGCCGCCACCACGGCGGGTCGTGGGGTCTCATGCCGGCGATCGACCGGGCTCCCGACCCCCGGCCCAGCCCCAACAGCACCGTCTCCGCCTGATCGTCGAGTGTGTGCGCCAACAGCACCGGGGCACCGGCGCGGGCATCGTCGAGCGCGCGGTACCTGACGGACCGGGCCGCGGCCTCGGGTCCACCCTCGGTGCCCACCGTCACCCGAAGCACCTGGGCGTCAACACATCCCAGTGCGAGGGCCTGATCGCGGGCCGTGGCGGCAACCGCCGAGGAGTCGGCCTGCAGGCCGTGGTCGACGATCAACGCGGTGGTCGGCACCGCCGTGGCCGCCACAGCGGTCAACGCCAGCGAGTCCGCCCCGCCCGACAGCGCCACGCACCATCGGTCGAGGCCTGCGGCATGGTCACGGGCGAACCGGGTGACCACCGTGCGCAGCTCGGCTACAGCACCCGGTCGATCCATCGCCGTGGCTCACCGATCTCGCTCGGTAGCGGCAGGGTCTCGGCATCGGTCCAGATCGTGTTGAACCGCTGCATGCCCACGGTCGACACCACCTCGTCGACGAAGGCCTTTCCCCTGGTGTACTGGTTCATCTTCGCGTCGATGCCCATCAGGGCCCGCATCAGCCGCTGCAGCGGGGGCTGCTTGCGCTGCCTGCGGTCGTCGAACCGGCGTCTGATCGTGGCGACCGTCGGCACCACCGCGGGCCCGACGGCATCCATGACGTGCTCGGCGTGCCCTTCCAGCAGCGTCCCCAGCACCAGCAACTGGTCGAGCGCCTTCTGTTGCGGCTCGGACTGCACCGCTCGGAGCAACCCCAGGACACCGCCCGAGTCCGCTTGGGAATCATCGCTTTTCGAGCTGTCGCGACGATCCCGCAGGTAGCCGGCCAGCCGGCCGACGACTTGGGTGACGTCCTCGCCCGCGTCCTCGGTCAGCACCGTGAGCGCGCCGGTCATGTGATCGGCCAACCAGGGATTGGCCCGGAACTGCACCCGGTGGGTGACCTCGTGCAGGCACACCCACATCCGGAAGTCCGCCGGCTTCACCCGGAGCTGGCGCTCGACGGCGATCACATTGGGGTACACCAGCAGCAGCTCGCCACCGCCCGCCGCGAAGGGATCGAACTGGCCGAGGATGCCCGACGACACGAACGCCAGCACCGCTCCGGTCTGGGCGCCGGCGATGCGCCCGGTGATTGCCGGGGGCTTGACCGAACCGGACCCAGCGCGATCATCGCTGCCCCCGGTCATCGCCCGCATGGAGTGCGCCGCGGCACGAATCCACTGCGGCCGGTCGACGATTCGGGCCTCCGGGATCTCACCGCCCTCGATGAGGCCGGTCACCTCGCGCACCGGGAGTTCGGCCAGCCGCGCCGATTCGGTGAGCTGCTCGGCCGCCTGTCTGCGGGTGTAGTCGGTGGCCGCCGGCTCCGGGCGGGCCAGCTTGCCGCCGAGCGTGGCGGCCAGGTTCCAGTCGACGGCCCGTCCGACGGCGAAGCCGGACCTGCCGGTCGGGCTCATGTGTGGCATCCGCAGGAGCGCAGCGTCGCCGCGAAGGCGTCGAGCGCGGTGCGGCCGGTAGGACCGGCCTCGTTGGACAGCAGGGCGAAGGTCAGCACCCGTCCACTCTCGTCGGTGACGATTCCGGCCAACGAATTGGTCCCGGTCAGGGAACCGGTCTTGGCGCGCAGATACCCCGCGGCCTCCCGGCCCTCCTCGGTGTCGAGGTAGCGGTTGGACAGCGTGCCGCTGCCCCCGGCGATCGGCAGCAGGTCGACCAGCGGCCGCAGGGCGGGCTCGGCGTCCCCGGCCGCCGCGTTGACCACCTCGTCGAGGGTCTTCGCGGTCAGCCGGTCGTCCACCGACAGACCGCTCGAGTCGAACAGGCGCGCGCCGGTGGTGTCGATGCCGGCGTCTTCCAGCGTGCCGATCACCGCGCGCGCCGCCCCGTCGAAACTCTGCGGCCGGTTCGACTCGGCGGCGACCTCGCGCCCGATGGACTCCGCCATGACGTTGTCGGACTGGTTCACCATGTCGCGCAGTCGCTGCATGAGCGGCGGTGACTGGACCGAGGCGACCTCGGTCCCCCGGGCCGGCGTGGACCGCACCGTCACCCTGGCGGGGTCGACCCGCAACGCCACGGCCAGGGCGCGGCCGGCGTCCAGCGCGGGAGTCTTCGACCGCCGCGATTCCACGGTCACCGGCTGCGTCCGTCCGGCGTCGAGCATCACCGATTCGATCGGCGCGATGTCCCCGCCGTCGATGTCCAGCGGGTCCCAGCCGATCGCCATCGTCGGACCGGTGTAGGTGCTGACGTCGACCTCCACGGCGGTCACGGCGGTGCCGCTGCGGCGCACCTGGTCGGCCAGATCGACGATACGTGCCGCGTCCCGGTACCAGGTTTCCTCGCCGCGCGGCGCGGCCGACAGCGTCTGGTCCCCACCGCCGACCAGCACCACCACCCCGGGCCGGTCGCCGGCGAGGACCCGCGTGGTCAGCCGGTCGTCGCGGTCCAGGGTCAGCAGCGCCGCCGCGGCGGTCAGCAGCTTGTTCGCCGACGCCGGTTGCATCGGCACGTCGGCACCCTGTTCCCAGAGCTGCCTGCCGGTCAATGCGTCGGTGATGCGGCCGGTGAACCTGCCCAGGTCGGGGTCGGCCAGCGCCGGCGCCAGGGCGGCAGCGAGGCCGTCGGCTGTCGGTACGTGTGCGGAGTCGGAGACGGGAACCACCGCCGGAGCAGCGGTCGCCGGTGCAGGTGCGGGTTCCACGGCCTGCTGGTCGGACGTCGGCCGGGACAGCAGCGCGGCGGCCGCCACCACCACAGTGACCAGCAGCAGCACCGCCACCCCGACCACCACGTGGGTGGACCGCCGCCACCGAGTGGGACGCATGTTTCTCCTGCTCTCGATCGACTACCCGAGCCACCCCTGTAGTGCAGGGTATCGCTCGTTTACTGTTAACCCGCGTCGTCAGCAGACGACCCTGATCCGTACCTGATCTGAAGGAGTCCCCACCGTGCAGTTCGACGTCCTCGTCGAGATCCAGAAGGGGTCGCGCAACAAGTATGAGGTGGACCATGACAGCGGCAAAGTGAAGCTGGACCGCTATCTGTTCACGGCGATGGGTTACCCGACGGACTACGGCTACATCGAGGACACCCTCGGTGAGGACGGGGATCCGCTGGACGCGCTGGTGCTGCTGCCCGAACCGGTGTTCCCGGGCTGCATCGTCGAGGCGCGCCCTGTGGGCATGTTCCGGATGACCGACGAGAAGGGCGGCGACGACAAGGTGCTCTGCGTGCTCGCCGATCCCCGGTGGGACCACATCACCGACATCGGCGATGTGTCGGAGTTCGAGCTGGACGCCATCAAACATTTCTTCGTGCACTACAAGGACCTCGAGCCGGGCAAGTTCGTCAAGGCCGCCGACTGGGTGGGCCGCGAGGAGGCCGAGGCCGAGGTGAACCGTTCCATCGAGAGGTTCAAGGCCGAAGGTCACTGACGGCCCCGGCTTGAGACTCAACTCACCCCGGGAATTTGCGTGGTCGTAACACGGCGTAACGCCGCTGTCCCTTCGGCCTTCGATCATGGCGGAGTGCTGTTGCATCAGGGACTCGGGCTGGACGCCTTCAACGCAATGCCGTTGCGTCGCGCAGTCCACGCCGTCTACGAGTGCTGCTACAGCGTCCCGCTGGCCGCCGATCTGGCACGCGCCCGCCCCTTCGACACCTATGACCAGCTGTATCGCTGCGCTGACTCGCTGCTGTTCGGGCTGAGCGAGGAGTCCATCGACTCCATCCTGGAGGCCTACCCGGACGTCGGCCGGCGGCCCGGCAGCGAGAAGTCCCAGGCCGAACAGTGCGCCATCACCGACGAGCGCCCCGAGATGATGGCCGAGCTGGCAGCGGCGTCGAAGACCTACCTGCAGCACTTCGGCTTCGGGTTCGTGATGTTCATCAACGGCTACCGCGCCGAGGACGTGCTCGCCACGCTGCACGACCGGTTGCACAACGACCACGAGACCGAGCGCAAGGTGGTCCGCAACGAGCTCGCCCGGATCAACCGCACCCGGCTGGAGCGGATGCTCGGTCCCGAGGGCGGCTACGACAACTGGTGAGTACCCGCTGCTCGCTTAGGCTTTGCCGGTGAGCACTCCACCGACAAGACCCGCCGGACACTCCCACTTTCTCTCCCTTCCCGATCTCGCCGCCCGATCCGCAGGTGGAGCGGTGCTGTGGGCCAACGACGACGTGTTCGCCGAGAAGGAGAACCTGATCAAACCGGGCGCACCGGAATATCAGCCGGCCACCTTCGGCCACAAGGGGCAGGTCTACGACGGCTGGGAGACCCGCAGGCGCCGCGCCGCCACCGCCGACTCGCACGATTCGGTGATCGTCCGCCTCGGGGTGCCCGGCATCATCCGCGGGGTCGTGGTGGACACGGCGTGGTTCACCGGCAACTATCCGCCGGAGGTCTCGGTCGAGGCAGCGTTCGTCGACGGTTATCCGACCGCGCAGCAACTGGCCGACGAGGTCGAGTGGACCACGATCGTGGCGCGCCACCCCGTCAACGGGGACACCCGCAACCCGTGCGCGGTGGATTCGCCGAAGCGCTGGACCCATGTGCGGCTGTGCATCTATCCCGACGGCGGCGTGGCCCGGCTGCGGGTGCATGGCGAAGGCCTGCTGGACCCCCGCTTCACGGAGCTTCCGCTGGACCTGGCGGCCCTGGACAACGGCGGCCGGATCACCGGCTGCTCCAACATGTTCTACAGCTCCCCCAACAACCTGTTGCTGCCCGGCGCGGCCAGGACCATGGGCGAGGGCTGGGAGACCTCCCGGCGGCGCGACTCCGGGAACGACTGGGTACAGGTGCTTCTTGCCGGCCAGGGTGTGCTGACCGCAGCCGAACTGGACACTTCGTACTTCATCGGCAACGCCCCGGGTTCAGCCCGGTTGCGGGGCCGCGACGGAGACGGCGAGTGGTTCGATCTGCTGCCGCAGACCGAACTGCAGCCCGACACCAGACACCGCTTCCTGGTCGGCTCCGACCGGGCGGTCACCGAGGCCCGCCTGGACATCTATCCCGACGGCGGGATGGCGCGGCTGCGGCTGTTCGGACGGCTCACCCCGGAGGGG
This sequence comes from Mycolicibacterium hippocampi, assembly GCF_010723735.1. GTDB lineage: Bacteria > Actinomycetota > Actinomycetes > Mycobacteriales > Mycobacteriaceae > Mycobacterium > Mycobacterium hippocampi. The sequence continues at coordinate 5,928,422 of NZ_BLLB01000002.1, forward strand.
CTGCGGCGGGTCAGCGAGCGCTGGGACGCCGCAGCCTGAAGGCCGTCCCTCAGCGTGAGGGATCCTCCTGCGGGTCGGTGGTGAGGTCGGCCGGCTCCACCTTCGTCGGGGTGCCCTGTTTGCGGACATCGTGCACCCGGGTCTTGTACAGGCTGGCCGCGGTGGTGATCGCCAGCGTGACGATGATCACGCCGAGGCTGGCCAGCGTCGGGATCTCCGGCACCGGCACGTGCTCGCCGCCGTTGATGAACGGGAGTTCGTTCTCGTGCAGCGCGTGCAGCAGCAGTTTGACGCCGATGAAGCCCAGGATGAACGCCAGCCCCTGCGACAGGTACACCAGCCGCTTGAGCAGGTCACCCAGCAGGAAGTACAGCTGCCGCAGGCCCATCAGCGCGAACACGTTGGCGGTGAACACCAGGTAGGGCTCGCGGGTCAGACCGTAGATCGCCGGAATTGAGTCCAGCGCGAACAGCAGGTCGGTGGTGCCCAGCGCGACGATGACCAGGAACATCGGCGTCATCACGCGACTTCCGTTTTCCTTGACCCACAGCTTCAGGCCGTCCCACTGGTCGGTGAACTTCAGGTGCCGCTGGGCGAACCTGACCACGGAGTTGTCCGCGTCGTCGTCGTGCTCGGTGTCCCGGACGAGCTTGATCGCGGTGTACACCAGGAACGCGCCGAAGAGGTAGAACACCCAGGAGAACTGGTTGATCGCCAGAGCGCCGAGCGCGATGAAGATGCCACGGAAGATCAGCGCCAGGATGATCCCGACGAGCAGCGCCTGCTGCTGGTAGATCCGCGGCACCTTGAAGCTGGCCATGATGATCAAGAAGATGAACAGGTTGTCCACCGACAAGCTGTACTCGGTGAGCCACCCGGCGAAGAACTCGAGCCCGAACTGGCTGCCGTGGTAGAACCACGTCCACAGGCCGAACGCGATCGCCAGGCCGATGTAGAAGGTCAACGCGGTCCCGGTCTCCCGCCGTGACGGCTCGTGGGGCCTACGCCCGAAGATCAGCACGTCGACCAGCAGAATGCCGATCGTCACAGCGAGGGTGATCCCCCACTCGAGTCCAGAAACGTTCATCAAACCTCCGGTCGTCAGTCAACGCCGGAGGTCTCTTCCACCCGCACCGACCTGAGCGTCGGTGTCGGGCCCGCGGCACCGGTCGTCCGAGGGCGGACGACGAGATGACGACACTGCGGCTGAGGAATACTCCCCTCCAAGGCGGTGATTCTGCCAGTCGATCGCCCGACACGCGAAACGAGCAGGTGCCGAGGGCATGAAGTGACTCCGGACGCTTAGTAGTTTGTACCCGTGACAGCAGCGGATCCAACCCCCGAGATCCCTTCTCAATTCGTGCTGTCGGCATCGGCCCCGGAGCCACGCACGCTGATCGACATCCTCTACGACACCGCGCGCCGCCATCCCGACGCCACGGCGCTCGACGACGGTGCCGTTCAGCTCACCTACGCCGAGCTGATCACCGACGTCGAGGACAGCGTCGCGTGGCTCGCCGCGCGCGGCATCGGGCGGGGCGACCGCATCGGCATCCGGATGCCGTCGGGCAGCTACGCGCTCTACGTCGCGATCCTGGCGACGTTGGCGACCGGAGCGGCCTACGTACCGGTCGACGCGGACGACCCGGCCGAGCGCGCCGAGTTGGTGTTCACCGAAGCCGGCGTCGTAGCGGTGATCACCGAGCAGGGCCTGGTGCGCGGGCCCGGGTCGTCACGAGGTTGGCGCGCGGCCGCGCCGTTGAGCCGCGACGACGCGTGGATCATCTTCACCTCCGGCTCCACCGGAACTCCGAAGGGCGTCGCCGTCACCCACCGCAGCGCGGCGGCGTTCGTCGACGCCGAGGCACGGATGTTCCTGCAGGACAACCCGATCGGCCCTGGAGACCGGGTGCTCGCGGGGCTGTCGGTGGCGTTCGACGCGTCCTGTGAGGAGATGTGGCTGGCGTGGCGGCACGGCGCGTGCCTGGTGCCGGCGCCCCGGTCGCTGGTGCGCAGCGGGATGGACCTGGGCCCTTGGCTGGTCTCTCGGGACATCACCGTCGTCTCCACCGTCCCCACGCTGGCCTCACTGTGGCCCGCAGAGGCGCTGGAGGCGGTGCGGCTGCTGATCTTCGGCGGTGAGGCCTGCCCACCGGAGCTGGCCGAACGGCTCGCGGTGGACGGTCGCGAGGTATGGAACACCTACGGGCCCACCGAGGCGACGGTCGTGGCGTGCGCGGCGCGGTTGGACGGAAAGAGCCCGGTGAGTATCGGGCTGCCGCTACCCGGGTGGGATCTGGCGGTGGTCGGCAAGGACGGCTCGCCGGTGGAACTCGGCGAGGTCGGTGAGCTCGTCATCGGTGGTGTCGGGCTGGCGCGCTACCTCGACCCGGACAAGGACGCCGAGAAGTACGCAGCCATGCCGAGCCTCGCCTGGAGCCGTGCCTACCGCAGCGGTGACCTGGTCCGGCTGGAATCCGACGGGCTGTACTTCGTGGGACGCGCCGACGACCAGGTCAAGGTCGGCGGCCGGCGTATCGAGCTCGGCGAGGTGGAAACCGCGCTGGTGAACCTGCCCGGTGTCAGCGGTGCTGCCGCGGCGGTGCGCAAGACCGCCAGCGGCACCCCGCTGCTGGTCGGCTACCTCGTCGTCGCGCCTGTCGCCGAACAGGCCTTCGACGTCGTCGAGGCCCGCGCCCGGCTGTCCGGGTCGCTACCCGCCGCGTTGGTGCCCCGGCTGGTCGTCGTCGCCGAACTGCCCACCCGTACGTCGGGGAAGGTCGACCGCGACGCCCTTCCGTGGCCGGTCGGCTCGGCAGGTGACGACGCCGCTCCCGAGCTGGGCGGCACCCTCGGCTGGCTGGCCGCATTGTGGCGTGACGTGCTGGCTGCGCCGGTGGACGGGCCGGAAGCGGACTTCTTCGCCCTCGGCGGCGGGTCGCTGTCGGCGGCACAGCTGACCGCCGCGCTGCGGCAGCGCTACCCGCAGGTGACGGTCGCCGAGCTCTATGACCATCCCCGACTGGGGTCGCTGGCGGGCTACCTGGACGAGCTCGATCCGCCGCCCGCCGTGGTGACCCGCGACGTGAAGCCGGTCTCGCGGCTGACCCAGGCCGTGCAGATAGCCGCGAGTGTGCCGCTGGCGACGCTGGCCGGCATGCAGTGGGTGGTCTGGCTGGCGCTGGCGAACAACATCGCTGCCGCGCTGTCGCTGGTGCCGTGGGCCAGGCCCGTCGACTGGTGGTGGATCCTGGCGGGTTTCATGCTGTTCATCACCCCGCTGGGCCGGATGGGCATCGCGGTGTTCGGGGCGCGTGTCCTGATCGGTGACCTCGCGCCGGGCACCTACCGTCGCGGCGGGTCGGTGCACCTGCGGGTGTGGCTGGCCGAGCGGCTGGCCGAGGCCAGTGGCGCGGAGAACATGGCCGGGGCGCCCTGGCTGGTCTACTACGCCCGCGCGCTGGGCAACTCGGTCGGCAACGGGGTGGACCTGCACTCGGCGCCGCCGGTCACCGGGATGCTGACCCTGGGTCACCGGTGTTCCATCGAACCCGAGGTCGACCTGAGTGGCCACTGGATCGACGGCGATCTGTTCCATGTCGGCCCCGTCGCCGTCGGCAACGACGCGTCGGTGGGTGCCAGGACCACGTTGCTCCCGGGCGCGGTCGTCGGCAAGAACGCCGACGTGGCACCCGGTTCCGGCGTCGTCGGGAAGGTGAAGAACAGGCAGTACTGGAAGGGTTCCCCGGCGGTCAAGTCCGGTAAGGCCAAGCATCCGTGGCCGGATCATCGCCCACCCAGCGCCCCGTTGTGGGTCGCGATGTACGGCGCCACGTCGGTGCTGCTGGGCGCGCTGCCGCTGGCCGCACTGGCCGCGGGGATCGCCGTGCTCGGCTGGGGGGTGCGCGGGACCGAGTCGGTGAGCGCGGCGGTGCTGCCGGCGCTGGTGTGGATCGTGCCGGCGACGCTGGCCGCCCTGCTGACCTACGCGGCCCTGACGGTGCTGGGGGTGCGGTTGCTCGCTGTCGGACTGCACGAGGGCTACCACCCGGTGCGCAGCCGCTCGGGCTGGCAGCTGTGGGCCACCGAACGGCTGATGGATGCCGCCCGCAACCACCTCTTCCCGATCTACGCCAGCCTGCTCACACCCTGGTGGCTCCGACTTCTCGGGGCCGAGGTCGGCCGCGGTACCGAGATCTCCACGGCGCTGCTGATCCCCAAGTTCACCGTCATCGAAGACGGTGCGTTCCTCGCCGACGACACCATGGTCGCGTCCTACGAACTGGGCGGCGGTTGGATCCACGTCGCCCGGGCCACCATCGGCAAGCGCGCCTTCCTGGGGAACTCAGGCATCACCCAGCCCGGTCGCCGGGTCCCCGACGACGGGCTGGTCGCGGTGCTCTCGGCAGCACCGCACAAAGCCAAGGCGGGCTCGTCCTGGCTGGGCAGCCCGCCGGTGCGGCTGCGGCGCCGGCCCACGGCCGCCGACGTGCTGCGGACCTTTCATCCGTCCGCGCGGCTGAAGGCGCTGCGCGCCACCGTCGAGACGTTCCGGCTCGTCCCCGTCGTGGTCACGTTCGCCATCGGGGTGGCCGTTCTGCTGTCCGTCCAAGCCGTGGTGCTGACCGCCGGCTGGATCTGGGCCGCGCTGGCCACCGGGGTTATCCTGCTGGCCGCCGGGGCGGTGGCCGGCGGCATCGCGGTGGCTGCCAAATGGATTGTGGTGGGCCGGATCACCGCCATCGAACATCCGCTGTGGTCGTCGTTCGTGTGGCGCAACGAGGTGTCGGACACATTCGTCGAGACCGTGGCGGCGCCGTGGTTCGCCCGTGGGGCAGCGGGTACACCGGTGATGAATCTGTGGCTGCGGGCGCTGGGCGCGAAGATCGGACGGGGGGTGTGGTGTGAGAGCTACTGGCTCCCCGAGGCCGACCTGGTGACGCTCGAGGACGGCTGCACTGTCAACCGTGGGTGCGTGGTGCAGACCCATCTGTTCCACGATCGCATCATGCGGATGGACACCGTCGTGCTCGAGCAGGGCGCGACGCTGGGACCGCACTGCGTGGCGTTGCCCGCGGCGCGCATCGGGTCAGGAGCCACGGTCGGACCGGCATCGCTGGTGATGCGCGGCGACGTGGTTCCACCGTCGACTCGATGGCAGGGCAACCCGATCGCCTCGTGGAACCCGCCACGCAAGAAGCGTGACTCGTCGAGTCCCAAGCCCAAGAAGCCGGCGGCCGCGTGAGCGGACGCAAACGGGTGGCCAAGAAGAACGGGTCACCGGTCATCGACCCGTACCTTCCCGGCTCCGGCAACTTCGGCTACCGGGTGTCGCGCTACGAACTCGAACTCGAATACAAGGTGGCGATCAACCGGCTCGCGGGGGCGGCCACCATCACCGCCGTCACACTGGCCGAACTCGCCACGTTCACCCTGGACCTGTCGGATGCGCTCGCGGTGTCCAAGGTGACGGTGAACGGCAGGCGGCCCTCGCAGTTCCGCACCCAGGCAGGCAAATTGCACGTCACCCTGGCGGAGCGGCTACCCGCCGGCGCGGCGATGGTGGTCGCGGTGCGTTACGGCGGCACCCCGCGTCCGATCCGGTCCCATTGGGGCGAAGTCGGTTTCGAGGAACTGACCGAAGGCGTGCTGGTCGCGGGCCAGCCCAACGGTGCCGCGTCATGGTTCCCGTGTGACGACCACCCCAGCGCCAAGGCCAGCTTCCGGGTCCAGATCAGCACGGAGAGCCCGTATTTCGCGCTCTCCAACGGCAAGCTGCTGTCCCGGCGCGCCCGTGCCGGCATGACCACCTGGGTCTACGAGCAGGCCGAGCCCACCTCGACCTATCTGGTCACGCTGCAGATCGGCGTCTACAGCAGGCAGCGGATGTCGAAGAACGGCGTCGAGATCTTCTCGGTCCTGCCCGACCGGCTACGCACGAACTTCGAAACCGACTTCGGCCGTCAGTCGCAGATGATGAAGCTGTTCGTGAAGCTGTTCGGTCCCTATCCTCTGGCCGGCGGATACACCGTGGTGGTGACCGACGACGACCTCGAGATCCCCCTCGAGGCGCAGGGAATCTCCATCTTCGGCGCCAACCACTGTGACGGGCAGCGGAATTCGGAACGGCTGATCGCACACGAGCTGGCGCACCAGTGGTTCGGCAACTCCGTCACCGTCCAGCGCTGGCGCCACATCTGGCTGCACGAAGGTTTCGCCTGCTACGCGGAGTGGCTGTGGTCCGAGCACTGCGGAGAGCGCACCGCAGACGAGCACGCCCGCCACTACCACCAGAAACTGCTCAACTCGGCGCAGGACCTGGTCCTCGCCGACCCCGGCCCGCGCGACATGTTCGACGACCGGGTGTACAAGCGCGGAGCGCTCACGCTGCACGCCCTGCGCAGCCAGATCGGCGACACCAACTTCTTTGCGCTGCTCAAGGATTGGACGGACCGCTACCGGCACAGCAGCGCGGTGACCGACGATTTCACCGACCTGGCGGCCCACCACAGCGAGGATTCGCTGCGGGAGCTGTGGGCCGCGTGGCTCTACTCACCGAAGGTGCCATCGCTGGACGTGTGGGTGTGACAGACGCGGCGGCGGCGCCCTCAGGCGCGGTGACCCGCAGCAGCGTGGTCCGCGTCGGCGCGGCGACAGCGCTGACCGCGCTGTGCGGGTACGCGGTGCTCTACCTGGCCGCGCGGGATCTCGAGCCCGCAGGCTTCTCCGTCTTCGGGGTGTTCTGGGGGGCGTTCGGTCTGGTCAGCGGGGCGGCCTTCGGCCTGCTTCAGGAGACCACCCGGGAGATCCGGTCCGCCGCCGCCGATCCACCGGCCGCGCGCACCCACCCGTTGCGGGTCGGGGCGGGTGTCGGGGTGACCGCCGCGCTGTTGATCGCCGCGACCTCGCCGCTGTGGTCACAGCACGTCTTCGTCGAGGACAGGGCGCTCAGCGTCGCGCTGCTGTGCGGCGGGCTGGCCGGGTTCTGTCTGCACACCACGCTGCTCGGCGCGCTCGCCGGGGTGAACCGGTGGTCGCAGTACGGCGCGCTGATGGTCACCGACGCCGTGCTGCGGGTCGCGGTGGCGGTGGCCACCTTCGCGGTGGGCTGGGGGCTCGGCGGCTATCTGTGGGCGACGGTCGCCGGCGCGATCGCGTGGCTGTTGCTGCTTGTCACCTCGCCGACGACCAGGGCGGCCGCCCGGCTGCTCACTGCGGTCGACACCGCCACTTTCCTGCGCGGCACCGGGCACTCGATCGCCGCGGCCGGTGCCAGCGCGGTCCTGGTGATGGGTTTTCCGGTGCTGTTGAAGGCCACCTCGGGTGACGATCTCGGTGCCACGGGCGGCGTGGTGATCCTCGCGGTGACGTTGACGCGGGCCCCGCTGCTGGTGCCGCTGACCGCGATGCAGGGCAACCTGATCGCGCACTTCGTCGACCAGCGCACCCACCGGCTCAAAGCGCTGGTGGCGCCCGCGGCGCTGGTCGGTGCGGTGGGCGCGGCGGGGATCGCCCTCGCGGCGGCGTTCGGGCCGTGGCTGCTGCGGGAGGGCTTCGGTGACGAGTACCTCGCCGACGGTGCGCTGCTGGCCTGGTTCACGGCCGCGGCCGTAGCGATCGCACTGTTGACACTGACCGGCGCGGCGACGGTGGCCGCCGCGCTGCACCGGGCATACGCGGTCGGCTGGCTGAGTGCCACGGTGGCCTCCACGCTGCTGTTGCTGCTGCCGTTGGAACTCGAACTGCGCACCGTCATCGCGCTGCTGTGCGGGCCGCTGCTGGGGATGGCGGTGCACCTGGCCGCACTCGCCCGCCTGCACACCGCCGGGTAGCCGACGAATACGCTGCCCGCAGGACGGCGACCGAGAGCAGAGGAGACGACATGGGCTGGCTGGTGACCGGCGGCGCTGGGTACATCGGTTCCCACGTGGTCCGCGCCCTGCTCGAGGCAGTCCTCCCGGTGGTGGTGATCGACGACCTGTCCACCGGATTCGAGCAGTTCGTCCCGGAGTCGGCCACCTTCGTCCGCGGCACCCTGCTCGACCGGGACCTGATCCAGGACACCCTGCAGCGCTTCGCGGTCCGCGGTGTCATCCACATCGCGGGCTACAAGTACGCGGGCGAGTCGGTCAAGCGTCCACTACACACCTACGAGCAGAACGTGACGACCACGGTCAACCTGCTGCAGGCGATGGAAGCCGCAGGGGTGGACCGGATCGTGTTCTCGTCGAGCGCCGCGACCTTCGGCACGCCCGATGTCGAGATCGTCGACGAGACCACCCCGACAACCCCCGAATCGCCCTACGGGGAAACAAAGCTGATCGGTGAGTGGCTGCTGCGCGACGCCGGCCTCGCCACCGGGCTGCGGCACACCAGCCTGCGGTACTTCAACGTCGTCGGATCGGGTTCGCAGCAGCTGTTCGACGCCAGCCCGCACAACCTGTTCCCGAAAGTGTTCGACATGCTCTACCGCGGGGCGACACCGAGCATCAACGGCGACGACTATCCGACCCCCGACGGCACCTGCGTGCGCGACTACATCCACGTCTGCGACCTGGCCGCGGCTCATGTGGCGGCGGCCCGACGACTCGACGACGGGCTGACGGTCGAGCCGGTGTACAACCTGGGCAGCGGCGCGGGCACGTCGGTGAGGGAGATCATGACCGCGGTGCGGACCGTCACCGGCGTCGACTTCGAACCGCAGATCCTGCCCCGTCGGCCGGGTGACCCGGCCCGGATCGTGGCGGCCGGTGATCTCGCCGCGCGGGACCTCGGTTGGCAGATGCGGCATTCGCTCGAGCAGATGGTCGCCTCGGCGTGGAAGGCCCGCCAGAGCGCCGGAGACGCCTACCCGCGCTCGTGAGGTCCTGGGTCGCCCGCTCCGCGCTCGCGCTGATCGCACTGCACCTGGTCGTTCGGGCCGTGCTGGCGTTCGGCGGGTACTTCTACTGGGACGACCTGATCCTGGTCGGACGCGCAGGCACCCAGAGCCTGCTGTCTCCGGAGTATCTCTTCGACGACCACGACGGCCACGTCATGCCGGGGGCCTTCCTGGTCGCCGGTGCCATCACCCGGCTGTCCCCCCTGGACTGGGTGGGTCCCGCGATCAGCCTGCTGATCCTGGCGGCGCTCGCGTCGTTGAGCTGCTGCGGGCATTGCACGTGATCCTGGGCTGGCGCCCGGTGTTGTTGGCGCCCTTGATGTTCGCGTTGTTCACGCCGCTGGCCGTGCCCGGCTTCGCGTGGTGGGCGGCGGCGTTGAACTCGCTGCCGATGCTGGCCGCGCTGGCCTGGGTGTGCGCGGACGCGATCCTGCTGGTGCGCACCGGTGGCCGGCGCTATGCGCTCACCGGCGCGCTGGCGTACTTCGGCGGGCTGCTGTTCTTCGAGAAGTCGGCGATCATCCCGTTCGTCGCGTTCACCGTGGCCGCGCTCTACTGCTACGTCACCGGCACCGGCACCGTGCGGGAGGTCTGGCACCGGGGGGTGCGGCTGTGGACGGTGTGTCTGGCGCTGACGGCCGCCTGGGTCGGGGTCTATCTGCTGGTGGTCGACCAGCAACGCTGGAGTTTCGATCTGGCGATGACGTGGGATCTGTTGTGGCGCTCGGTCACCCACGGCATCGTGCCGGGTCTGGTCGGTGGGCCGTGGGACTGGCAGCGGTGGGCGCCGGCGTCGCCGTGGGCCACCCCGGCGACGACGGTGATGATCCTGGGCTGGGCGGTGCTGGCCGGTGTGGTCGCGGTGACGATGGTCCGGAAGCAGCGGCTCGGACCGGTGTGGCTGGCGGCCCTCGGGTACGCGGTGGCCTGCCAGGTGCCGATCTATCTGATGAGGTCGTCGCGTTTCACCGCGCTGGAGTTGGCCCAGACGTTGCGTTACCTGCCCGACCTCGTCGTCGTGCTTGCGCTGCTGGCCGCCGTCGGGCTGTGCGCACCCAACCGGCCCCGCTCGGGATGGCTTGATGCCTCGGCTGTCAGATCAGCCGCGGCGGTCGTGCTCGCGGTGGCCTTCGCGGCCAGCTCGCTGTACTCGACGGCGACGTTTCTGACCAGTTGGCGCAACAACCCCGCACAGTCTTATCTGCAGAACGCCCGGACCGCGCTGGCGCAGGCGCACGCGTCCTCGGACGCGCCGATGCTCGACCAGGAGGTCGACCCGCTGGTGCTGCAACGGGTGGCGTGGCCGGAGAACTTGGCCAGCCACATGTTCGCACTCCTCGACGACCGGCCCGAATTCTCGCCTGCCACAACCGAGTTACGCATGCTCGATGCCGAAGGCCGCCTCGTCGAGGCGAACGTGAGTTGCGCTCCATTCGACCCGGCCCGGCGCCGCAGTGCGGGTATCTGGTGCAACCCGACTTCCGGCGCAGCTGCCGCTGGACGGGCCGCTGCTGCCGGCCGACTGGACCGTCGAGATCAACTATCTGGCCAACAGCAACGGATCGATGATGCTGTCGCTGTCGCAGGGCGACGAGGTCAAGGTGCCGGTCCGCCCCGGCCTCAACCGGGTGTACGTGCGACTGCCCGGCGCCGGTGATGCCATCACCGTGCGGGCGGTCACCGCGGCGCTGTCGGTGTGTGTGGCCTCGGGGCCGGTCGGCTTTGTGACACCCCGATAGCGATGCGACGCTGTCCCGATGACCGATATGCGTGCGACGGGTTACCACGTTTTCCGTGAGTTGTTGCCGGGCGTCCTGCCCGACGGTGCCGACAGCATCGGAGACGGCGGGTTCGGCGACGAGTTGCTCGAGATCGGCGTCGAGAGCGTGTTCGGCCGGCTGTGGGGCCGTGACGGCCTGAGCCGCCGCGACCGCAGCCTGGTGACACTGGGGATCCTGATCGCGTTGCGCGCCACCGATGAACTGCAGTTCCACGTCCAGATCGCCCGCAACAACGGGCTGACCGAAGACGAGATCGCCGAAGTGATCTACCACTCCAGCGGTTACGCCGGGTTCCCGGCAGCCAACTCCGCGTGCAAGGTGGCCCGGAAGTGCTGCAGGGGAATGAGCTCCCTGCGCCTGTGGAGCCGCCTGGGGGAATCGAACCCCCGACCTTCTCATTACGAGTGAGACGCTCTACCGACTGAGCTAAGGCGGCGTGCCGTCGGGCGGCCTGAGTCTACGGCAGGGTCCGCCGGCCTCCCAAGTCAGCCGCGCAGCGCCTGCCCGACGGTGCCGACCATGGCGTCGACCGCGAACTTCGGTTTGACGTTCACCGCCAGCGCCTCGCGGCATTCCAGCACCGCCTCGATGCAGCGCAGCAGCTTGTCCGGGGGCGCGTGGGCGGCCATCGCGGCGACCTTCTCGGCCATGTCGGGATGGTAGGGCGCCACCGTCGCCACCCCCGACGACACCAGCAGGGCGTCGCGGAAGTACGTGGCGAGGTCGATCAGCGCCCGGTCGAGCGCATCGCGCGATGCGCGGGTCTGACGTGACTTCTGGCGCCGCTCGAGGTCCTGATCGCGCCGGTGGCGCCGCGCATGGTCCCGGCCGTGCCCTTTCCGGTGCCTCCGGCGCCCAGCGCCGTGCGCAGCTCTTCCGCCTCGGACTCGTTGCGGTCCCCGGTCAGCGCCTTGGCCTCGGCCTCCGCGGTGGCCACCAGCTCCTCGGCGGCCGCGTACGCCCGTGACGGGTGGCCGCGTCCTGGCCAGGCTCAGCGCCCGCAGCCGGCGCTCCCGGGCCTGCCCGTCGGTGGCCAGCCGGCGGGCCCGCCCGACATGGCCGCCGCTGACCGATGCGGCCCACGCGGCGTCTGCCTCCGGTAGCCCGTCGGACTCCACCAGCACCCGGGCGATCGCATCCACCGGCGGGGTGACCAAGGCGATGTGCCGGCACCGCGACCGCAGCGTGATCGCGATGTCCTCGGGGTCCACCGACGGCGCGCACAACAGGAACACCGTCGACGGCGGCGGCTCCTCCACGACCTTCAGCAGTGCGTTGGCCGCGCCCTCGGTGAGCCGGTCGGCGTCTTCGACCACCACGATCTGCCAGCGGCCGGTGCCCGGGCGCCGCGAGGCGATCTGCACGATGTTGCGCATCGCGTCGACACCGATGGACAGCCCTTCCGGGATGATCCGGCGCACGTCGGCGTGGGTGCCCGCCATCGTGGTCGTGCACGCCCGGCACTCCCCGCACCCGGGCCTGCCACCGGAGGTGCACTGCAGCGCGGCGGCGAAACACAGCGCCGCCACCGAGCGGCCCGAGCCGGGTGGACCGGTGATCAGCCACGCGTGGGTCATCGAGCCGGCTGCGGCGTCCGTCTCGTCACCGGGGGCATCAGCGGGGGCGTCATCGGGGGCACTGTGAGCCGAATCACCGCGTGCGGCGCGCGCCGCCGCGATCAGCTCCGACTCCACTGCGTCTTGGCCCACAAGACGCGAAAAAACACCTGTCATCGCCGATAACAGTAATGCTGCGAACCGACACGTCCGTCCCAGACGCCCCGTCACGGTCAGCTGCGCCCGATACGGTAAGCGGGTGGCCGCCGAACCGATCGAGATCGGACGAATCAGCGCATTCGTCCGTTGGGTCGCGCGTACCCCGTGGCCGGTGTTCACGCTGGGCATGCTGCAGGCCGACATCATCGGCGCCCTGCTGGTCCTCGGGTTCCTGCGGTTCGGTCTGCCGCCCGAGGACCGCATCCAACTGCAGGATCTGCCCGCCTACAACCTGGCGATCTTCCTCGGCTACCTGTTCGTCTCGTTCACCGTCGCGTCGTACCTGACGCTGCGGATGCTCATCCCCGTGATGCGCTGGCAGCGGCGCGACATGCTGCTCGGTGACCGCGACCCGGCTGACACCGCGGTGGCCCGGATCCGGGCGCTGAAGATGCCGTTCTACCGCTCGCTGATCAGCGCCACCAACTGGCTGCTGGGCTCGGTGGTGTTCATCGTCGCCAGCTGGCCGGTGGCCAGCAAATCCGCGCCTGTGGTGGCCGTCGCCACCGGCCTGGGCGCCACGGCGACCGCGATCATCGGGTACCTGCAGTCCGAACGTGTCCTGCGGCCGGTGGCGGTCGCAGCGCTGCGCGGTGGGGTTCCAGAGAGTTTCCACGCCCCGGGCGTCATCCTGCGCCAGGTGCTGACCTGGGTGCTGTCCACCGGGGTGCCCGTGCTGGCGATCGTCCTCGCGCTGGTGGCCAGCAAGTTCGCCATCCTCACCGCCCCCGCCGAACGCCTGACCACGACGATCCTTCTGCTGGCGATCGCGGCGCTGGTGATCGGGCTGTCGAGCACCGTGCTGGTGGCGATGTCGATCGCCGACCCGCTGCGTCAGCTGCGCTGGGCGCTGGGTGAGGTACAACGCGGCAACTACAACGCCCACATGCAGATCTACGACGCCAGCGAGCTCGGGCTGCTGCAGGCCGGGTTCAATGACATGGTGCGTGACCTGGCCGAACGGCAACGGCTGCGGGATCTGTTCGGCCGGTACGTCGGCGAGGACGTCGCGCGCCGCGCGCTGGAACGGGGCACCGAACTCGGCGGCCAGGAACGCGACGTGGCCGTGCTCTTCGTCGACCTGGTCGGGTCCACCCAGCTGGCGGCCACCCGCCCGGCCGCCGACGTCGTCAGCCTGCTCAACGACTTCTTCCGGGTGGTCGTCGACACCGTCAACCGCCACGGTGGTTTCGTCAACAAGTTCCAGGGCGACGCGGCGCTGGCCATCTTCGGCGCCCCGATCGAGCATCCCGACGCCTCAGGCGCGGCGCTGGCCGCCTCCCGCGAGCTGCACGACGAGCTCATCGACGTCCTCGGCGAAACGGACTTCGGCATCGGGGTGTCGGCGGGGCGGGCGATCGCCGGCCACATCGGCGCCCAGGCCCGGTTCGAGTACACCGTCATCGGCGACCCGGTCAACGAAGCCGCGAGGCTGACCGAGCTGGCGAAACACGAGAAGGGCCACGTGCTGGCATCGGCGATCGCGGTCAGCGACGCTCTGGACTCCGAGGCGCTGTGCTGGGACGTCGGCGAGATCGTCGAGTTGCGCGGCCGCACCGCGCCGACCAACTCGCCCGGCCGGCACACCTGGTGTCGGTCGACGGCGCCAGCGCCTCCCGCTAGTACTACGAGTCCGGCTAGCTCTTCTTCGCGGCTTTTTTGGCCGCTTTTTTGGCGGGCGCTTTCTTGGCCGCCTTCTTGGCCGGGGTCTTCTTCGCGGCCTTCTTCACCGGGCCGCGGGCCCGGCGGTCGGCGAGCAGCTCCGAGGCCCGTTCGTCGGTGATCGACAGCACGTCGTCACCCTTGCGCAGGCTCGCGTTGGTCTCCCCGTCGGTCACATACGGGCCGAACCGGCCGTCCTTGATCACCATCGGGTTGCCGCTGGCCGAGTCGTTGCCCAGCTCACGCAGCGGCGGAGCGGCCACGCCCTGCCTGCCGCGCCGCTTGGGCTCGGAATAGATCTTGAGCGCCTCGTCGAGGGTGATGGTGAACATCTGCTCTTCGGTCGCCAGCGAACGAGAGTCGGTGCCGCGCTTGAGGTATGGCCCATATCGGCCGTTCTGCGCGGTGATCTCCTCGTTGGTGGCCGGGTCGACACCGACCACCCGCGGCAACGACAGCAGTTTCAGCGCGTCCTCGAGGGTCACTGTTTCCAGATCCATCGTGCGCAGCAGCGAGCCGGTACGCGGCTTCGGTCCGGTCGGCTTCTTGCCCTTCTTCGCCGGGGTTCCGGCGGAGCCGTCGTCGTCCTCCGGCGGTTCGGGCAATACCTCGGTGACGTACGGGCCGTAGCGCCCGTCCTTGGCGACGATCTCGTGACCGGTCTCCGGATCGACGCCCAGCGATCGGCCCTCTTGCGGTGTGGCGAAAGCCTTTTCGGCCAGCTCCAGGGTCAGCTCGTCGGGCGTCAGCTCGTCCTTGAGGTTGGCCCGCTGCGGCTTGAGCTCGCCGGGGTTGTCCGGATCGGCGATCATCCGCTCGAGATACGGCCCGTTGCGCCCGACTCGGACGTTGACCGCGCGTCCCTCGGCGTCGTCGAAGAGCTTGATGGAGTTGACCAGCCGGGCGTCGATCTCTTCGAGATTGCCACCGACGAGCTTCTTGAGACCACCCGCGCGGGCGATCGAGCCCTCGACGCCGTGGTCACCACCGAAGTAGAAGTTGTTGAGCCAGTTGGACCTTCGCTCGTTTCCGGATGCGATCTCGTCGAGCTCATCTTCCATCGCGGCGGTGAAGTCGTAGTCCACCAGGCGAGCGAAGTGCTGCTCGAGCAGTCCGATGACCGCGAACGCCACCCACGACGGGACCAGCGCACTGCCCTTCTTGTGCACGTAGCCGCGGTCCTGGATGGTTTTGATGATCGACGAGTAGGTCGACGGGCGACCGATGCCGAAGTCTTCCAGCGTCTTGATCAGCGAGGCCTCGGTGTAGCGGGCCGGCGGACTGGTGGTGTGCCCGTCGGCGGTCAGGTCCTTGGCGTCGACCCGCTGGCCCTGGGTGAGGTTGGGCAGCCTGCTCGGCATCGTCGGCCTCACCGCCGGCCTGATCGTCGAGGCTCTCCACATAGGCCTTCAGGAAGCCCGCGAACGTGATGGTGCGGCCGCTGGCATTGAACACGACCTGCTCGCCCGAGCTGGCGGCGCCGGCGATGCGCAGCGACAGCGTGGTGCCGCGGGCGTCGGCCATCTGCGAGGCGACGGTGCGCTGCCAGATGAGCTCGTAGAGCCGGAACTCGTCGGTGTCGAGCGAAGCGTGCAACTGGCCCGGCGTCTGGAACACATCGCCGGCAGGGCGGATGGCCTCGTGGGCCTCCTGGGCGTTCTTGACCTTGCGGGTGTACTGCCGCGGCGACGGGTGCACGTACTCCTCGCCGTAGAGCTGCCTGGCCTGGTTGCGGGCGGCATCAATGGCCGACTGCGACAGCGTCGTCGAGTCGGTACGCATGTAGGTGATGTAGCCGTTTTCGTAGAGCCGCTGCGCGATGCTCATGGTGCGTTCCGAGGAGAAGCGCAGCTTGCGGCCGGCCTCCTGCTGCAGCGTCGAGGTCATGAACGGCGCGTAGGGCCGCCGGGTGTAGGGCTTCTGTTCGACCGACGACACGGCCAGCTGCGCGCCGCGCAGCCCCTGGGCCAGCGCGCCGGCACCCGCCTCGTCGAGAACGAGCACCTCGTCGGGCTTTGACCGCCCCGAGGGAGTCGAAGTCGCGGCCACTGGCCACCCGCCGGCCGTCGACTGTGTTGAGCTTGGCGGTGAACCTGGGAGGAGATGCGGCGGCATCGGAAACGCTGGCGTCCAGTTCGGCGGTGACGTCCCAGTAGCCGGCGCTGCGGAACGCCATCCGTTCGCGTTCGCGCTGCACGATGATGCGGGTCGCGACGGACTGGACCCGCCCGGCCGACAGCTTCGGCGCCACCTTCTTCCACAGCACCGGGCTGACCTCGTAGCCGTACAGCCGGTCGAGGATGCGCCGGGTCTCCTGCGCGTCCACCAGGTCGTTGTCCAGGTCCCGGGGATCCTCGGCCGCGGCGCGGATCGCCGGCTCGGTGATCTCGTGGAACACCATCCTCTTGACCGGGATGCGCGGTTTCAGCGTTTCCAGGAGGTGCCAGGCGATGGCCTCGCCCTCCCGGTCACCGTCGGTGGCGAGGTAGAGCTCGTCGACGTTCTTGAGCAGATCCTTCAGCTCGGCGACGGTGCTCTTCTTGTCCGGGCTGACGATGTAGAGCGGCTCGAAGTCGGCGTCGACGTTGACCCCGAGGCGCGCCCACGGCTCGGACTTGTACTTGGCAGGGACGTCGGCGGCGGCCCGGGGCAGGTCGCGGATGTGCCCGCGGGACGACTCGACGACGTAGTTGGACCCCAGGTAGCCGGCTATTTTGCGCGCCTTTGTAGGCGACTCGACAATGACAAGTCGTCGAACAGCACCATTGCGCCCGCTGCTGCGGTCCTCGTCAGCCACCTTTGACTAGCTCCACTTCTCCGTTTGCACGCGAGCATCGCATACATGTGCGACCGCCGCGGCAAGTGACAATTTCGCACCCTCGGCCTGCCGACGCAAACTGGCCCCTGTCCCCCCGCGTGCCCGAAGGCGGCTACGTCCGCGGCCACTGCGACAACGCCTCGGCGTTGTCGGGTGGTTCCCCTACATTCTCTACCAGGCGCGATAGCCGACGGCGCCCGCTGATCCGCAATGCCGGATGCGTCCCGCGGGTGCCGATCAGCGTCGGCGCAATCCACCCTCATCATCGCCGACGCGAGCGGCGAATGCGTTTCCGGCGCGTGCGGGTCCAAACCGAGCAGATATCGATCCGAATCGGGGGTCCCCGCCGCCAGCGTCCACGCCCGCAGCTCCCGTGGCCCCGGTAGCCACTGCGGTGGCACCGTCTTCACCGCCCCCCTCGTCCAGTCCACGGCGATCTCGACCAAGCGGTTGTCCACCGCCGTCCGAACCAGCGGGGTGTCCTCATCGGTGCGGGCGATCTCCGCCTCCAATCCGGCCTCGACGATCATCTCGGCCAGCGCTTGCGCCCGCCACAACTCGTCCACCACCACCGACAACCGGGCACCCCGCTGCGGGCCGCCTCCGACCAGCACCACCTGCCCGGGCGCAGCCAGGATCCCGTCAGGTCGGCGATGGCCGGTGGCACCGACTCCGCCGAGAAGAAGGACAGCTGGCTCACAGAAGTGACACTAGGGCAGCCCGAGCGTCCGGAGGTGTTGCCGGGCCGGGGCCCGGTCGCAGGCTCACTGACAGCACCCCGCGTCTTCCGTGACGGAGGACGCGGGGGTGATTGGAGGTTTTGGTTGGTCCGCTTCGCTCAGACGGCCCGAACGCCGGTGGCCTGCGGCCCCTTGGGGCTCTGACCGACCTCGAACTCGACCTTCTGATTCTCTTCCAGGGTGCGGAAGCCGCTACCCTGGATCTCCGTGTAGTGGACGAACACATCGGCAGAGCCGTCTTCGGGAGCAATGAAGCCGAAGCCCTTCTCCGCGTTGAACCACTTCACAGTTCCTGTGGCATCTCTCGTACTTTCTCTTCTACCGGGAGCGGTCCACCGACTTCCGGTGTAGCCCGTTCCGACCGCCATACCTTCGTGGAGTGCTCGGAACTCGACCCGACAACCCTCGCAGGAACCGCGGCCGCAACGACGATCCTGCGAGGTGAATACACGAACACAGAAGCTGCGACCGCAAGTAGTCAATCACGTTCGGGGCTGCTGCGACAGTCACGGAGGAATCACGTAGTGAACAATTCACATGCGGGGGGATTTCGGCGACATCCGGGAGGGGCCGAGGTGACGGATCCGGGGTCGGATTTCGGCCGCGAGCTGCTGGCTTGCGCGGTCGACGGCACGGCGGCCGACGAGCACCCGCTGCGCCACGTCGCCGACCTGCCGCCGCGCCGGGCACGGACCCGACCGTGGCCGCACTGGGCGGATCCGGACCTGGTGCAGGCTTTCCGCGATCGGGGTGTGGTGACCCCGTGGTCGCATCAGGTGGCGGCGGCCGAACTCGCGCGCGACGGCCGCCATCGTGCTGAGCACGGGCACCGCGTCGGGCAAGTCGCTGGCCTACCAGCTGCCCATCCTGACGCGGCTGACCGACAATCCGCGGTCCCGGGCGCTGTATCTGTCGCCGACCAAGGCGCTAGGGCACGATCAGTTGCGGTCGGTGGCCGCGCTCACCTCCGCGGTGCCCGGACTCATCGATGTCGCCCCGACCCCCTATGACGGTGACAGTCCCGCCGAGGTGCGGCGCTTCGCCAGGGAACGGTCCCGTGGATCTTCTCCAACCCCGACATGATCCACCTGTCGATGCTGCGCAACCACGCCCGCTGGGCGGTGTTCCTGCGAAATCTCGACTACCTCGTGGTGGACGAATGTCATTACTACCGGGGCGTTTTCGGATCCAACGTGGCGATGGTGCTGCGTCGGCTGTTGCGGCTGTGCGCCCGCTACCGGCAACAGGCACTGACTCTTCCGGGCCAACGGTGATCTTCGCCAGTGCGACGACCGCGCAGCCCGCGATCACCGCCTCGGAGTTGATCGGGCAGACGGTGGTGGAGGTGACCGACGACGGTCGCCCCAGGGGGCGCACGGTCGCGCTGTGGGAACCGGCGCTGATGGACGATCTGTTGGGGGAGAACGGCGCTCCGGTGCGTCGGTCGGCCGGTGCCGAGGCGGCACGCGTGATGGCGGACCTGGTCGCCGAGGGCGCGCATGCTGACGTTCGTGCGCTCGCCGGCGCCGAACTCACCGCGCTCAGGCCCGGCGCGTTTCGCCGAGACGGGGATGTGGCCGATCAAGTGGCCTCCTACCGGGCCGGATACCTCGCCGAGGACCGGCGCGGGCTGGAGCGCGCGCTGGCCGACGGCGAACTGCGCGGTGTGGCGACGACGAACGCGCTGGAGCTGGGGTGGACATCGCGGGCCTCGATGCAGTGGTGCTCGCCGGTTTCCCGGCACTGTCGCGTCGTTCTGGCAGCAGGCCGGTAGGGGCGGACGGCGGCCAGGGGCACTGGTGGTGATGATCGCCCGCGACGACCCGCTCGACACCTACCTGGTACACCACCCCGCGGCCCTGCTCGACAAGCCCATCGAACGCGTCGTGATCGACCCGGAGAACCCCTATGTCCTTGGGCCCCAGCTCCTCTGCGCTGCCACCGAGCAGCCGCTGACGGATTCGGAGGTGCGGATGTGGAACGCAGAGGCGGTGGCCGGCGACCTCGTCGACGACGGCCTGCTGCGCCGCCGGCCCAGCGGCTACTTCCCCACCCCCGGGGTTGATCCGCATCCGGCCGTGGACATCCGAGGGTCCATA